>NZ_PDZL01000009.1 GCF_002735705.1 Janthinobacterium sp. BJB426 | reverse complement strand
CCGCCCACCCCGCAAGGGCTATTTTCCCGCCCTCGCCGCCCAGCAAGCATAGTCTTCACTTCAAGCGCCTTTTTGTGCAGCCTGTCGCAATCGGCTGGCGTAGTTCGTGGTCTTTAGGCACAGTGGCAACATCAGACTCTGACGCTACTCAACAAGGGGTTAAACTTGCCCGCTGCGTCGATTAACTCTTGTACTTGAAAGTGCCACCATGCTTCCGATTTCCAGCCTGCCCCAATTGTTGAAAACCATCCTTGCTTGGTTGCAACGGGCATTCGACGCGACGACGACCTGGGTCACCCAACTGTCCTGGTGGAAATTTTTCCTGTTCGCTGCACTGGCCCTGATCGCCGGTTCCATTTTGCAAGATGAGCTTTTCTCGTCCAGCCCGAACGAAGAAGTGGTCATCAAGTCGCATAAACGCAGCAGCAAGGGTTCGGGCGAGACCAATATCCTGATCGACGATACGGGCATCCATTTCAATCCCCGCAGCAGCAAGAACCGCCGCAGCAGCGCGGCCGATGCCGCCAGCGATCCGGCTGATGCCGCCGAGGCGGACGCACAGGCCAGTACCGTGCCGCCGGAACCACCCGAGCCACCTGCCGCCCCTGCCAAGCCCAGCTACCCAGTAACGACGAATGCCTCGGGCGAAGAAGTCCACATCGAACTGCCGCCGCAAATCGGCGAAGAGTTGTCGAATGCCATCGAAGAAGCGGTCGATGATGCGGCAGAACAAAAAGTGTCGCGCTATCACCAGCAAGCCTCGACCTGGTTCAAGAGCTTTGTGTCCCTTCTGGTACTGGCCCTGTTCGCCATGAAAGCCCTGGTCGGCGGCAAGAAACGGGCGGAGGCGGAAACCGTCACGGCAAATGAAGCGGCCGAACGGGAATCCATGCAGCGCCAGCTCAGCGAAGCGAAGATGCAGATGATGCAGGCGCAAGTCGAGCCGCACTTCCTGTTCAACACGCTTGCCTCCGTCGAACACCTGATCCAGGTCGATCCGCCACGCGCGGCCAAGATGCAGCGCAGCCTGATCCAGTATTTGCGCGCCGTACTGCCGCAAATGCGCGACAACGCCCTGATTACCAACCTGGGCCGTGAAGCGGACATGGTGCAAGCGTATTTGAATCTGCTGAAAATGCGCATGGAAGAACGCCTGACCGTCGACTTCCAGATTCCCGACGGCCTGCGCAGCGCCGCCTTCCCGCCCATGATGCTGCAATCGATGGTGGAAAATGCCATCAAGCACGGCCTGGAAGTCAAACCGGAGGGAGGCACCCTGCGCATCGTGGCCGAAGTGGCGCACAGCAAGCTGCGCGTCACGGTGACCGATGATGGCCTCGGCTTTGGCGTGGTGCCCAGCGATGGCACGGGCCTCGGTTTGCCCACCATCCGTGAGCGCCTGAAGCTGCTGCATGGTGACGAGGGCAGCCTGACCATTACGCCAAATCAACCGTCCGGCGTGTGCGCCGTGATCGAAGTGCCATATCAATTGTCCAAATAAGACAGAGTAGTTGATAAAAACGCTAAATCATTGAATAATCAATCTTCGCCTGTTCACACTTGAGACCTATGCCTACCGCTATTATTGCCGACGACGAAAGACTGATGCGCGACCAGCTGCGCCTGCGCCTGGGCCAAGCCTGGCCTGAACTGGAAATCATCGGCGAAGCCAAGAATGGCGACGAAGCGATCGAACTGGTGGAGCAACTCAAGCCGGACTTTGCCTTCCTCGATATCCGCATGCCGGGCAAGACGGGCATGGAAGCGGCGCAAGTGATCGGTGGCAAGACGCATATCGTCTTCGTCACGGCCTACGATAGCCACGCCGTCGAAGCCTTCGAGCGGGGCGCCGTCGACTATGTGCTCAAGCCACCCGAGCATGAGCGCTTGCTGGTCACCGTGGAGCGCCTGAAAACGCATTTGAACAAGCCGGCCCTGGACGTCAACAGCAGCGTCACGGCCATGCTGTCGCAACTGGCGGAAAAAATCACGGCCAAGCCCACCTATTTGCAATGGATACAGGCCAGCATCGGCCAGGACTTGCGCATGATCCCCGTGGAAGAGATCCTGTTCTTCCGTTCCGACGAGAAATACACCTGCGTGCAGACCGCCAAGTATGAGGCGCTGATCCGCAAGCCCGTGCGCGACCTGGCAGAAGAGCTCGATCCTTCGCTGTTCTGGCAAATCCACCGCGCCACCCTGGTCAACGTGAATGCCATCGAAGGCGTGACGCGCGATATCCGCGGCCGCCACCTGGTGCTCATCAAGGGCAAGTCCGACAAGCTCGAAGTGAGCCGCAGTTTCTTGCACCTGTTCAAGCAAATGTAAGCCTCCCGCCGCCGCCCGGCCCAGGCCGGCGCGGCGCTTGCCCTCTTCTTTCCCCTTCCTGCGCCACATCAAGCCACGCCATCCCAACAGGCATAGGCTACATCAAGTCCTGTCTTGCCTGCCTTCGTTCACGTTCGCAAGGAGAATCCCATGCCTGACCGAGGCAGTTCCACACTGCTGCGCATCCTGCCGCTCGGCATGGCGGCAGCGCTTTTGCTGTGCTTGTTTCCTCCGCTGAAAGCCCGCCGGCAACGGCAGGCGCGTGGCCAGGCCATCATCGACAGCGCCAGCGACGCCATCATCAGCATCGACAGCGGGCAAATCATCCTGCACGCGAACGCGGCGGCAGCCAGATTGTTCGACGACACGCCGGCCGGCATGCGCGGCATGCGCCTGGGCCACTACATCCTGCGCGATTTGCGTACCCTGGGCGACCTGGGCACGCACGAGGGCGATCCGCCGTTTGGCGACATCGGCCAGGAACTGCGCCTGACGGGCCGGCGCGCCACCGACTACACCCTGACGGGCCGGCGCAGCGATGGCGTCATGTTCCCCCTCGAAGGCTCGCTTTCGGCCATGCAGGAAGACGGCCATAGCGTGTTTACCATCATCGTGCGCGACATCAGCGCGCGCCAGCAGATGCATGAACAACTGGCCCGCTCCTTTTCGCAACTGCGCGAATTGTCGAGCGCGCTGCAATCGATCCGCGAAGAAGAGCGCAAGCATATCGCGCGTGAACTGCATGATGATCTGGGGCAATTGCTGGCCACCTTGCGCGTCGACCTGACTCTGGTGCGCCAGCACACGGACACCACCGCGTCCCTGCAAGCGTTGTTGCACAGTATGGATGGCTTGCTGGTGACGGCCATCACCTCATTGCGGCGCATCGCCAGCAACCTGCGTCCGCGCGCGCTCGATGAAGGGGGCTTGTATTTTGCGCTGCAAAAACTGCGCCACGACTTCCTGCTGCGCCGCGCCATCCATTTCGACTTGCTGGCCGACGAAGCCGACCTCGTGCTCGACGATGCGCGCAGCACGGCCATCTACCGCATCGTGCAGGAAGCGCTGACGAACATCGCGCGCCATGCCGAGGCCAGCCACATCACCATCGCCCTGCACCGCATCGATTCCTCGCTGGCCATCACCATCCAGGATGATGGTCGCGGGATTGCCGAGCACGACCTGGAAAAAGCCACGGCCCTGGGCTTGCTGGGCATGCGCGAGCGGGTGTGGGGCTTGAATGGCAGCATCCATATCGGCGCCGATAGCGAACTGGGCGGCACACGCATCGAAATCTCGCTGCCCATGCATGCGGAAGCGGCAGCAGCGGCGATGCAATAAAAAAGGCGCCCGCAGGCGCCTTCTACTTCGTCACATCGAATACTGCTTAGAACTTGTGTGCCAGACCGATCTGGTACGAGGTCAGCGACTTGACGCGCTCGCGGCCAGCGTAAGCGTACACGTCGGTACGCTTCGACAGGTGGTAGTCGTAACCAACGCCGAACTCCTTGATGGTGTCCTGATCCTTGAACTTGTTGTTGCTTTGCTCTTGCTTGCCATACGACACTTTGGCATCGCCGCCGCCAACCGTGTAGTTCAGGCCGATCAGGTAGGACTTGAATTCGCCAGTCGTGGCAACCTTGGTGTCGCCTTTCGAGTAGGCGGCCGTGATCTTGGCCGGGCCGAATTTATAGCCGCCACCGATGGACCACAGGTCCGGCTTGGCGGCCGTTGCCGTTGCTTGCACGGCTTTTTCGTAGCCGGCGTGCAAGCTGATCGGGCCGTTGTCGTAAGTTGCCAGGCCGATCACGCCTGCGTCAGCGCTGTTGACTTCGCTCAGCACGTATTGCAGGCTGCCCACGAAACCTTCAAAGCTTGGGCTGTTGTAGGTCACGGCATTGTTGACGCGCGACGAGCCGACGCCCGAACGCAGCAGGGTTTCATTGTTCTTGCCGACCACGCCGTAGGTGTTGAAGGGATCGACGCGGGCGATGGTGCCATCGACCAGGTTCTTGGTGCGGCCCAGGATGGCGGTACCAAACGCGCCTTTCAAGCCCACGTAAGCTTGACGGTCGAACAACACGCCTTTTTGCGCGCCGGTGTCAGCCAGGAATTCACTTTCCAGGTTGAAAATTGCGGACAGGCCGCCACCCAGATCTTCCGTCCCCTTGAAACCGAGGCGCGACGCGTTGTTTTCGCGTTGTACCGTCGGCTGGCCAGTGGTCTTGGCAATACCGAGGTCAACCAGGCCATACACGGTGACGTTCGATTGTGCTTGTGCCGTAGCTGCTGCGAAGGTGCCGATGATCAATGCTGCCAGAGTAATTTTTTTCACTTGAGATTCTCTACATTAGGTTGGACAAGTTGAGCTGCTGCTGAGCTGCTTAGCTGCTGAACCGAATCATGCCAACGAAATACTTCAACAATATGACATCGACAAGATGTTGTTTTTTTGCACAACATCGTGTCAGATAAAAACAACAGGCGAAAAAAAACCGCCCGAGGGCGGCTTGCGTTGCCGTTGCAACTTTATTTCAGGCGGCAGCTCAGCAGCCAGTAGTATTCCAGGCGCTTCATGCGGATTTCACGGGCAGAGTGGGCAAACTTCTTGCGCAGGTGGCTATCCGATGGGAAATTCTTCAGCACTTCATAGCGCTCGCCCGCGTCCGTCGTGCGGAACTGGTGCGTATTGCCTTCCAGGTCGGTGCGCGCGATAACAGTGCTGCTGCCGTCGACATAGGAATTGTCGATCAGCACCAGCATGATGTCCTTGCCCAGCTTGCTGCGCAATTGCTTCAGGTATTTATCCTGGTCTTCGCGCTTGACGTGCGACCACCAGAAACCTGCGAACACGGCCGTAAACTTGCCCAGCAGATCATCGGGCAAGTTGAATGCGTCGAGCTTGGCGAATGTGACGTTGTCGGGCAAGCCGCGGGCCTGGGCCAGCGCCAGCATTTCATCGTTGATATCGGTGGCCAGCACGGACTCGGCCGATTCGGCGACCACTTCCGTCCAGTAACCCGTGCCGCAAGCCAGTTCCAGCACGGTGTGGCCTTCCAGCACATCGGCGACCTTGTCGCGCAACACTTCCAGGTCTTCCTGGCGTTCTGGCTTGTCATAGACGCGCTCATACTGCTGCGCGATGGTGGCGTAATATTTGGCAAGCTGATCGGTAATCATTGTTTCTTCTCTTCTTAAATAATCTTGGCCAGGCAACTCGCCCGGCCGACTTCCTGCATTGTTATAGTTCGTAGTGCTCTTTATCGCCGCTCATGGCCTGCTCTATGAGCTTGCGGTTCAGGGTCGGTGTCAGCAACTCGATAAAGGTATAAATATAGCTGCGCAAATACGCGCCTTGCTTGACGGCCACACGCGACACATTCATGCCGAACAGGTGGCCGACAGGGATGGCGCGCAAGCCTTTGTCGCGCTCGGCATCGAAGGCCATACCCGCTATGATACCAATCCCCATGCCCAACTCGACATAAGTCTTGATCACGTCCGCATCAATGGCTTCGAGCAAGATGTCCGGTTTCAGGCCGCGCAGCACGAAAGCGTGGTCGATCTTGTTGCGTCCGGCGAACGCGCTGTCATAGGTAATCAGGGGGAAAGCGGCGATTTCTTCCAGGGTCACGGACTTCGACTTGAGCAGCGGATGGTCGACCGGCACCACCACCACGTGCTCCCATTGATAGCATGGCAAGGTGATCAAGCCATCGATGGCGGCGATCGATTCCGTGGCAATGGCCAGGTCGGCCTGGTCGCGCTGCACCATCTCGGCGATCTGGCGCGGATTTCCTTGCAGCAAAGACAATCTGACCTTCGGGAACTTCAGCATGAAGGCTTGCACCACCTTGGGCAAGGTGTAGCGGGCCTGCGTGTGCGTGGTGGCAATGGTAAAGCTGCCGCTGTCCTGGGCCGCGAATTCCTTGCCGATGCGTTTCATGCTGTCGATTTCCTGCATGATCAGCTCGACGGACTCCAGCACCAGGCGGCCCGGCTCCGTCAAGCCGCGGATGCGCTTGCCGTGGCGCGTAAAAATATCCACGCCCAGCTCTTCCTCCAGCTCGATGATGGCTTTCGATACGCCCGGTTGCGACGTAAACAAGGCCTTGGCGGCGTCCGTCAGGTTGTAATTCTGCCGGACCGCTTCGCGCACGAAGCGCAGTTGATGGAGATTCATTGCTGGTTTGCCCTAGATTGCCGTGATTTGCCGAGTTTCCGCCCCACCCATGATTTTGCGTTCATGCATATACGCATATCGCATATAAGCAAATGCGTACTAAGTAGTTTGGATTAAACCTTAAGTTTATTACTATTGCGGGTACTTTGGGGGTGCAAGCATGACTTTGTCTTATATAGTCTCAGGATTTGCCGTAGGATTACTCGTAGGAATGACCGGCGTGGGCGGCGGATCGCTGATGACGCCGCTGTTAACCCTGCTGTTTGGCGTGCCGCCTTCCGTGGCGGTGGGCACCGACCTGGCCTTCGCCTCGATCACCAAGAGCGCCGGCACCCTGACGCACCGCCTGCGCGGCACCATCCGCTGGGATATCGTCAAGCGCCTGTGCATCGGCGCCCTGCCCGCCGCCGTCATCGCGACCCTGGCGCTGAAGTCGTTCGGCACCCTGTCCCCGGAAATCGGCCAGATCATCCGTTACTCGATCGCCGGCTCCGTGCTGCTGACCGTCGTGGCGCTGATTTTCAAGGGCCGCATGCTGGCCTGGATCAATGCGCACCCCGAGAAACAATTGCAAGGCAACAAGCTTGCCGCCGCGACCATTATTTCCGGCGCCGTGCTGGGCGTGCTGGTGACGGTCTCGTCGATCGGCGCCGGCGCCATCGGCGCAACCTTGCTGGTGATGCTGTATCCACGCATGAGCTCCGCCGAAGTGGCGGGCACCGATATCGCCTACGCCGTGCCCCTGACGGCCATCGCCGCCCTGGGCCACTGGTGGCTCGGTTCCATCCACTGGGAATTGCTGGCCTCCTTGCTGGTCGGCTCCCTGCCCGGCATCACCCTGGGTTCCTGGGTCGCCCGCTCCGTGCCGGAAAAGTTTTTAAGAGTGTTGCTGGCGATGACCTTGACCGGCGTGGCAGTGAAGCTAATCTATTAATTACCGAACAAGTGACAAGAGCAGTATCAAGAACATAATCCCAGGCAATCTTCCAGCACCCCGGCTTTTTTAGGAATTGATATGTACCATTACGATCAGTACGACCACCTCATCATCAAAGAACGCATCGCCCAGTACCGAGACCAGGTTGCGCGCCGTATCGCCAATGAACTGACGGAAGAGGAATTCATTCCGCTGCGCCTGCAAAACGGCCTGTACATGCAACGCCACGCCTACATGCTGCGTATCGCCGTGCCGTACGGCTTGCTGTCGTCGACGCAGATGCGCATGTTCGCGCACATCGCGCGCAAGTACGACCGCGGCTATGGCCACTTCACGACGCGCCAGAACATCCAGTTCAACTGGATTGAGCTGGAACAGACTCCCGATATCCTGACCGATCTGGCATCCGTGGAAATGCACGCGATCCAGACGTCCGGCAACTGTATCCGTAATACAACATCGGACCCGTTCGCCGGCGTCGCGGCCGATGAAATCATCGATCCGCGCCCGTACGCGGAAGTGTTGCGCCAGTGGAGCACCTTCCACCCCGAGTTCATCGCCCTGCCGCGTAAATTCAAGGTCGCCATCAATGGCGCCGAGGAAGACCGCGCCGCCATCGCCGTGCACGACATCGGCTTGACGGCCGTGCGCAACGCCGCTGGCGAAGTCGGCTTCAAGGTGATGGCGGGCGGCGGCATGGGCCGCACGCCGATCCTGGGCAGCGTCGTGCGCGACTTCTTGCCGTGGCAGCATTTGCTGACCTACATCCAGGCCATCATGCGCGTGTACAACCTGCACGGCCGCCGCGACAACAAATACAAGGCGCGCATCAAGATCTTGCTGAAAGCCATCGGCGTGGAAGAATTCACGCGCCAGGTGGAAGCGGAATGGGTCGACTTGAAGGATGGTCCGGAAACATTGACGGCCGAGGAAATGCAGCGCGTGGCGGACTTCTTCAATCCACCTGCTTACCTGGCCCTGCCGGAACTCGACTACAAGGCGGAACACGCGGACAACAAGGCGTATGTGAACTGGCTGGCGCGCAACGTCAAGCCACACCAGCGCCCCGGCTACGTGGCCGTGGTGCTGTCCCTGAAGAAAACCGGCGTGCCGCCCGGCGACGCAACGGCCGAGCAGATCGACTTCGTGGCCGATCTTGCCGACCGCTACAGCTTTGGCGAACTGCGCGTGACGCACGAGCAAAACCTGGTGCTGGCCGACGTGGAACAGTCGAAACTGTTCACACTGTGGCAGGAAGCCAAGGCGCACGGCCTGGCCACGCCGAACATCGGTTTGCTGACGGACATGATCTGCTGCCCCGGCGGCGATTTCTGCTCGCTGGCCAACGCCAAGTCCTTGCCGATCGCGGCCGCCATCGCGGAACGCTTCGACAGCATCGACTTCCAGCACGACATCGGCGAGATCGAACTGAATATTTCCGGCTGCATCAATGCCTGCGGCCACCATCACGTGGGCAGCATCGGCATCCTCGGCGTCGACAAGGATGGCAGCGAATGGTATCAAGTGTCGATCGGCGGCGCGCAAGGTAACAACGCGGCCATCGGCAAGATCATCGGACCATCGTTCTCTTCCCTGCAGATGCCTGAAGTCATCGGCCGCCTGCTGCACGTCTATGTGCGCGACCGCCATGAAGGCGAGCGCTTCGTCGATACGGCCCAGCGCCTGGGCCTGGCGCCGTTCAAGGAACACGTATATGCAACGCCGATCACCGTCGGCAACCTGGTGGGAGAAGACGAATATGTTTGAAGTACGCGAAGAAATCATCAAGAACGCCGCCGTGGTGCCGAATACCTGGGGCTTGCTGCGCCTCGATGAAACCGACACGCCGGAAACGGTGGTCGTGCCTGCAGGCAAGGTCATCGTGCCCCTGGCCGTATGGCAAGCCCAGCGCGAGACCCTGGCCGCCCGCCTGCCCGACATCGGCGTGTGGCTGGCCAGCGACGAACGCCCGGAAGAACTGGCGGCTGACGTGGCGCAACTGCCCGTCATCGGCGTGGACTTCCCGAAATTCACGGATGGCCGCGGCTATTCCATCGCCTTCAACCTGCGCGCCCGCCTGGGTTTCCAGGGTGAATTGCGCGCCATCGGCGACGTGCTGCGCGACCAGCTGTTTTCGATGCACCGCGTCGGTTTCGATGCGTATGCGACACGCCCCGACCGCAGCATCCATGACGCATTGAAAGGTTTGTCCGTCTTTTCGGAAACCTACCAGGCTTCGTGGGATCAAAAATCGCCGCTGTTCCGCCGCCACCAGCGCGAAGGCCAGAATCCTGACCTCGACAATGCGGCCGGCATCTGAGGACCAATCATGAGCAATTTGACTTCTTTGATTGACGCCACCGAGCAAACGCTGACACGCATCGCCGCGGATTTTTCGCCGGCCGTGTTTGCGTCCAGCCTGGCAGCCGAAGACATGGTGCTGACCCACATGATACTCAAGGCAAAGCTGCCCATCGGCATCTTTTCCCTGGAAACAGGCCGGCTGCACCAGGAAACCCTGGCCGTGCTCGACAAGGTCAAGGCCCGTTACGACCACGACATCACCTTGTACCGCCCGCAGCCGGAAGCAGTCGCCGCCTACGTGGAACAGAACGGTCTCAATGCGTTCTACAACAGCGTCGAGATGCGCCGCGAATGCTGCCGCATCCGCAAGGTCGAGCCGCTGGGCCGCGCCTTGGCCGGCAACAAGGCCTGGGTGACGGGACAGCGCCGCGCGCAGTCCACCACGCGCGCCGAATTGCACGTGCAGGAAGACGATGCGGCGCACGCGATGACGAAATTCAATCCGCTGGCCGACTGGTCGGAAGAAGACGTATGGGCCTACATCCGCGCCAACGACGTGCCGTACAACGCGCTGCACGACCAGGGCTACCCGTCGATCGGCTGCGAACCCTGCACGCGGGCCGTCCAGCCAGGCGAAGATGTGCGCGCCGGACGCTGGTGGTGGGAAAACCCGGACTCCAAGGAATGCGGCCTGCACATGGTGGACGGTAAGTTGATACGCATCAAATCCGTGGCAGCCTGAACAGACATAACAGACTCAGCAGAACAAGAAAGCACCCCATATGAGCAATATTTTGAACCAGCGTCACCTCGACAGCCTTGAATCGGAAGCCATCCACATCATGCGCGAAGTGGCGGCCGAATCGGCCAACCCCGCGCTGCTGTTTTCGGGCGGCAAGGATTCCGTCGTCCTGCTGCGCCTGGCCGAAAAAGCCTTCCGCCCGGGCAAGTTTCCATTCCCCCTCGTGCATATCGACACGGGCCAC
This sequence comes from Janthinobacterium sp. BJB426, assembly GCF_002735705.1. GTDB lineage: Bacteria > Pseudomonadota > Gammaproteobacteria > Burkholderiales > Burkholderiaceae_D > Janthinobacterium. The sequence continues at coordinate 229,184 of NZ_PDZL01000009.1, read as the reverse complement.
AACTTCCCGGAAGTCATCACGTTCCGTGACAAGAAGGTGGCGGAACTGGGCGAACGCCTGATCGTCGGCTCCGTGGAAGACTCGATCAAGCGCGGCACCGTGCGCCTGCGCAACCCGGCCACGGATTCGCGCAATGCGGCCCAAGCCGTGACCTTGCTGGAAACCATCGCCGAACATGGCTTTGACGCCTGCATCGGTGGCGCGCGCCGCGATGAAGAAAAAGCCCGCGCCAAGGAACGCATCTTCTCGTTCCGCGACGAATTCGGCGCCTGGGACCCGAAAGCCCAGCGTCCGGAATTGTGGGACCTGTATAACACCCGCGTGCATCCTGGTGAAAACATGCGCGTCTTCCCCATCTCGAACTGGACCGAACTGGACGTGTGGCAATACATCGCCCGCGAACAACTGGAATTGCCGCCGATCTACTTTGCGCACGAGCGCCAGGTGATCCCGCGCAACGGTTTATTGGTGCCGCTGACAGATTTGACGCCGCCGCGCGAGGGTGAAACGGTGGAAACGCAAGTCGTGCGCTTCCGCACGGTGGGCGATATTTCGTGCACCTGCCCCGTATCGTCCGATGCGGCCACGGTCGACGCCATCATCGCCGAGACGGCAATCACGCAAATCACGGAACGGGGCGCCACCCGCATGGATGACCAGACTTCCGAAGCCTCGATGGAAAAACGCAAGAAAGCAGGGTATTTCTAATGAACGCAGCACTCCAGAACACCAACCTCACCGACAGCGTCGAACGCGGCATGTTGCGTTTTATCACGGCCGGTTCCGTCGATGACGGCAAGAGCACCCTGATCGGCCGTTTGCTGTTCGACAGCAAGGGCATCTTTGCCGACCAGCTCGACGCCATGTCGCGCTCCAAGCACAAGCGCACGGTGGGCGACACGGTCGACCTGTCGCTGCTGACGGACGGCCTGGAAGCGGAACGCGAGCAAGGCATCACCATCGACGTTGCCTACCGCTACTTCGCCACGCCGAAACGCAAATTCATCATCGCCGATACGCCGGGCCACGAGCAATACACGCGCAATATGGTCACGGGCGCCTCCACCGCCGACGCCGTCATCATCCTGATCGACGTGTCGAAAGTCAAACTCGGCGACGATGGCAGCGTGGAACTGTTGATCCAGACCAAGCGCCATTCGACGATTGCCCACTTGCTGCAGATCGAGCACGTGGTTGTGGCTGTCAACAAGATGGACCTCGTCGACTACGATGAAACCGTGTATAACCGCATCGTCGCCGCCTACCGCGAATTCGCCCAGTCGCTGGGACTGAAGGACATCACGCCGATTCCATTGTCCGCCTTGACGGGCGACAACGTCGTCGAACGCGGTGACAAGCTGGGCTGGTACACGGGCCCGACCCTGATCGAGCTGCTTGAGTCCTTGTCCGTCTACGACGAATCGCACGACACGCCCTTCCGCTTTCCGGTACAGCTGGTGGCGCGCCACAACGGCCACGAAGCGAACGACTTCCGCGGCTACATGGGCCGCATCGAGGCGGGCAAGGTCAGCATCGGCGACACCCTGGTGGTGCAGCCATCGGGCCAGACGGCCACCGTCAAGGATATCGTCACCCTGGACGGCTCGCTGCCAACGGCCGTGGTGGGCCAGTCCGTGACCCTGCTGCTCAATGAATACCTCGATATCTCGCGCGGCGACTTGCTGGCCAGCAGCGAGCGCCCTGCCACCCTGCTGAAACAGGTGGTGGCCGACGTGTGCTGGCTGTCGGAAGACGCGCTGGACCTGCGCCGCAAATATTGGATCAAGCATGGCACGAAGCAGACGGCGGCCAAGGTGACGGCGATCGAATCGATCCTCGACATCAATACGCAGCAGCGCCATCCGGCCGAAGGCCTCAAGCTGAACGATATCGCCCGCATCAGCCTGAATGTGCAACAGGCGCTGGCGGCCGACGCGTATGCCGATATCCGCGCCACCGGTGCCTTCATCCTGATCGATGAAGTCACCCACCAGACGGTCGCGGCCGGAATGGTTCGACTCTAACCCCGCATCGTCCAGGAAAGGCAGCCATATGAACAGCTCCCCATCTCTCCCCGGCAAGGTCTACCTGGTCGGCGCCGGCCCCGGCGCGCAAGACCTGATGACCTTGCGCGGCGCGCGCCTGCTGGCGCAAGCGGACGTCGTGCTGCACGACGCGCTGGTCACCGAAGAGATGCTGGAGTTGTGCCCGCAGGCGCAGAAGATTCTGGTCGGCAAGCGCTGCGGCCAGCTGTCGACGGCGCAGGCCTTCATCAACAAGCAACTGGTCGACAACGCGCGCAAGCACGCCATCGTCGTGCGCCTGAAAGGGGGCGACCCCATGCTGTTTGGCCGCGCCGACGAGGAACTGCGCGCGCTGGAAGAAGCGGGCATCGACGTGGAAGTGGTGCCAGGCATTACCACGGCCCTGGCAGCCGCGGCCGCCACGCAGCAGCCGCTGACCAAGCGGGGCGTGTCGCGCAGCGTCGCCTTCTTTACTTCCAGCACGGCGCCGGGAGAACCTGACCAGACGCGCATTCCCGACTGCGATACCCTGGTGCAATACATGGGCGGCCGCGAAGCCATCGCCACGGCGCAGCGCCTGCTGGCGCAGGGCCGCCGTGCCGACACCCCGGTGGTGGTCATCGAAAACTGCAGCCGCCCGGACCAGCGCATCGTGCGCCTGCCGCTGAGCGCCCTGGCGCATGGACTGGGCGACACCCACGGCCCCGTGCTGGTGATGCTGGGCGACGCCATGGCCGCGCGCGCGCACCAAGCCATCGCAGAACCGGTCGCCATTCTGGCGCGCCATGCTTGAATAAACACAGCGTATTTTACCGACTTTAAAGTCAGTAACCGACGTCTTCAGAAAAAACATGATACGATGCTCACGCATCTTTTCTCGAGAAGTTGTTGCGTGATAGCAATAAATTCACGCTTCGCCCCGCCATAGCGCTTGCCATGCGGTCTCTCGGCTGACCCTCCCCGAAAAAAGCTGCGCCCGCAGGCTGCAATACCGCGCCGCGCAACTTTAGCCTTACGATCACACATGAATTTCACCTCCATGCGCGAAGCCCTGACTTCGCTCAGCCGCAGCAATGTCGGCGTCGCCAGCGCTGTGCTGCTCAGCATGCTCGCCTCCATCGCCCTGTGGACGGTGTTCCCGAATATCGACGACGAAAACCATTTGCTGGAATGGCTGCAGGCGCTGTTCCTGGCCCTGGCCTGCACCGTGCACGGCGTGCGCGCCTGGCAAGAGACTGACCGCCAGTCCTTGCGTTTCCTCATGCATGCCGGCTTGTCTGCCCTGCTGTTTGGATTCCTGCTGCGCGAACTCGATATCGACCAGTTCGGCACGGCGCCCGCCTGGGCGCAGCTGGAAAAAGCCCTGCGCGTGGTGGAACTGCTGATATTGATACGCGTGCTGATCTTTTTCGCGCCGCGCGCGCGCAAGGTGTTTGCCCATGCGCCGCAGATTTTCAGCATGCGCATCACCATCCTGACGGCCATCGGCGGCTTGCTGATGGTTGCCGGCTGGCCGTTCGACAAAAAGGTCTTCCATGGCATGCCGGACGCCTATGCGCTGCTGGGTGAGGAAGTCTTCGAACTGGGCGCCTATCTGCTGCTGTTCCTCGCCTCGCTGTCCGACAGTTCGGCCGCCGCCCGCATCAGCCTGGCGCCGAAGAAGAAAGCCGCTTAAGCGCCTTCAAATGAAGATGGCAGCGGCAGCAGCCGCTGCAAGGTAGCGGCCACGCGCAGCAAACGCGGGTCGTCATCGTCGGCCTCGTCGCAGGTATCGTTGATACAGAAAAACGGCAAGCTGCCGAAACGCGCCGCCAGCTCCTCCAGCTGTTGCGGCGCCTGCACATCGCCGCTGGCGATATGCAGCGGGTCGAGCATGTGCGAGCGCGCCAGTCCCTGATGCACCATCCAGCGCGGCACCAGGTCGGGCAGCAACGCCGGCACCTGCCACGAACGGAACACCGTCGCGCGCACGCCGGCAAACATGGCCGGCGCCAGCCCTTCCAGTGCATGCAGCGCGCTTTTCAGCATGGGCCGCGGCGCATGCGCATACAGGCGCGGTTCATGCACGTATCCGGCGTACTGCGCCGACAGCCATTGCCGCGACAAGGTGGCGCAATTGACAGGCGCCGCCACGTCGGCGCGCAAGTCCGGCAGGTCATCCTGCAGCGCACTCTCCGTGAAAACACTTAAACACCGGTCGCCTGCCCCGCCAAACCAGAATGCGGGCTCGAACGGCGCGCCGAAAAATACGTCGTCGTTCAGATACAGGAAGCATTCGGACAAGCCCGGAATATGGTGCAGATACGATTCGATATGGCCGGAATCAAACACCGGCAAGGATGCATCGGGCATCAGGCTCGCATGGTCGACCACCGTCAGGCGCGGTGAGGCGCGCAGCCAGTCGGGCACTTGCCGGTCCGTCAGCAGGTAGATGTGGCCGTGGCCGGGAAAGAAGCGCTCGAGCGCGCGCAGGTTGTAGCGCAGTTCGCCGTTGTCGCGGTAGCGCCCCGCCACGTTGCCGTGCAGGGCCAGCTGGCCGGGATGCGCCTGCGCCCAGGCGGCATAGGCGTGCTGCCGGCGCGCGCGCCAGGCGGGATCGGCGCCGTCCACCCACAGGTAGACGATGTCGATGCCGCTCAAGGCAGAAAGCTGGAACCTGGCGCCGCCACGCAGTAATCGGCGATGGCGGCGAGCACGCTGGCGTTCTCGCCCACCGCCTCGACCACCTTCAGGCGCAGTGCCGGATGCTGCTGGCGCAGTTCTTCCAGCAGCAGCGGCAAGTCGCGCAGCACATGCCCGCCCTGTCCCAGGAACACGGGCACCACGGTAACGTCAAGGATGGCGCCGGCGGGAAGCTCGGCCAGCAGGGTCGCCACCAGTTCGGGCAGGCGCGGCGTCATCAGCTCCAGGAAGGCCAGGTGCACGCCGGTAGCAGGCATGCGCGCCTGGGTCAGGTCGCGCAGGCGTTCGAAGGGCGCGGCCCACGATGCGGCGCGCGCGCCGTGGGCAAACAGGATCAGCGCCTGCTTCACGTTCGTCTCCATCAGTGCCGCTCCACCCACCACAGGGCGCCCAGCGCCAGCAGCAGGTACAGGGCACTCGGCGCCACCGCCGTCAGGAAGGCCGGCCAGGTGCTGAGCAGCCCCAGATGCGAGAACAGGGTGTTGACCAGCATGAAGCTCACGCCGATCATGATGCCGATGAAGATCTTCAGGCTGATGCCGCCGCTGCGCGTATGCATGTAGGCGAACGGCAGCGCCAGCGCCATCAGCACGAAAATGGCCAGCGGGTCGATCAGCTTTTTCCAGAAGGCGATGCGGAAACGCTCCGTTTCCTGCTTGTTCTCGGCCAGGTGGCGCGTGTACACGGCCAGTTCGCTGGCCGACATGCGCTCGGGATCGGACGCCGACACCGTCAGGATCTTCGGCGTCACTTCCGACGTCATGTCCTTGCTGGCGCTTTGCACCGTGTGCACCAGGCTCGTTTCCTGTCCATAGTAGTTCGCCAGCTTCGGCTCGAACCCGGGCGAGGTGGCCGCGCTGTTCGAGAACGAGGTTTCCGTCACATCGGTCAGGCGCCAGATATTATTGCCCTGATATGTAGCCCCCTTGGCCACGGTCAAGGTGCGCAAGCGCATATCGGTGTCAAATTCATACAGCTTGACGTTTTTCAGCTGGCCATCCGGACGCGCTTCGCCGACATTGAAAAAGCGCGAACCGGTGACGGTGCCCGTCAAGCCCTCGCTCTTGACCATGTCCTTGGTCCACAGGCCCGAGCGAAACTCGCTCGACACGGCCGCGCCGCGCGAGGTCAGCTTGAGGCGTTCGGCCAGCGGTTCCGTGCGCGGCGTGATCAACTCGCCGAAGATGAAGGTGATGACGACGAAGACGATACCGATGCGGAACAGGAAACCGGCCGCCATCGCCGTCGACATGCTCGATGCGCGCATGATGGTAAATTCGGAACTGGCGGCAAACTGCGCCATCGTATAAATGGTGCCGATCAGCGCCGCGATCGGCATCACCTCGTACACGTGTCCCGGCACCAGCACCAGCACGTACAGGAAGGCATACTGGATGGTGTAGCCGTTGCGCCCCACCTTGGGCAGCTCGCCCGTCAGGTCGATGAAGGCTTGCAGTGCCAAAAAGGCGAGCAGCACGAACAGCACCGCCTGGAATATCGAGACCGCAAAATAGCGCTGTAAAATCTTCATTTCGATGCCGCTTTACTTGTGTTGCCGGCGCGGCGCGCGCGCTTGAAAGCCGCCAGCAGGACCAGCGGATGATAGCGGTGGTTCACATTCAGGCGCCACGCAAACAGCGCCACCACGGCCAGCGCCGCCAGCAGGTGCAGCGGCCACCAGGCCAGGCCGAAAGTCAGGCGGCCTTGCTTCACGCTCGCTTCGATGACCTTGATCAGGTTGCTGTACGTAAAGAAAATCAGCAGGGCGATAATCAAATTGGTCGAACTGCCGGCACGCGGATTGACAAAGCCCAGCGGGATGGCCAGCAGGATCAGCATCAGGCCGATCAGGGGCGCGCTGACCCGCCACAGCAATTCAGCCATGGTGTAGGGATTCGGCTCGGCGATGAGCGCCATGGTGCTCATGGCGCGCACGCCCAGTTCCGCGCCCAGCTCCTGCTGCTTGCTCTCGATGCGCATGATGTACTGCTCGAATTCCATGGTCTGGAAGTCCGCTTGCGTCGGCACGCCCTGGTAGCGGCGGCCGCTCTTGAGCACCAGGAAGCGTTCGCCCTTGGCGTCGGTATTGATCACGCCTTCCTTGGCGACGACGACGACGGCGCTGCCTTTTTCATCGACGGTATTGACGAAGACGTTTTGCACCACGGTCTTCTCCCCGCTGACGCCCTCGACGAAGAAGATGCGGTTGCTGCCGGCCGATTCGCGGAACTGGCCCGGCGTGACTTTCTGCAGGTCTTCGCGCTTCTCGAAGCGCGCCACATATTCATCGCTTTTCTTTTGCGCCCACGGCGTGGCGTACAGGCTCAGGACGCCGGTGGCCAGCACCAGCGGCAGGCCGAAGCTGAGCACGGGCCAGATCCAGCGCGACAGGCTCAGGCCGGAGGCGAACCACACCACCATCTCCGACTCCTTATAGCTGCGGGTAACGACCATCAGCACCGAAATGAATCCGGTGAGGATGAGGATGGTGGGCAGCTGCATCAGGGCGGAAAAAACCATCAGCGACATGACGTCGGACGACGCGATCTTGCCGCCCGCCGCCTTGCCGAGAATACCGATCAGCATCCAGGTGAGCAGGATGCTGAACAAAACTGTGAAGGTGGCCCCGGCGGCACTAGCCAATTCACGTCGAAGGGCGCGTTGAAAGATCATTCGGAGTTTATAATTCGGGTCAGTTAGTTGAGTAACACGTTACTAGTAAATGAAAACGGAGAACCAAATGGACTTTAGCATAAAAGCATTCGATACCAAGAGCACCCTCGGCACGGCCAAAAGCGGATGCATCGCGGTTGCGGTATTCGAAAACAAAAAACTGTCGCCAGCGGCAAAATCGCTGGACAGCAAGGGTGCGATTTCGGCTGCGCTGAAGTCCGGCGACATCAGCGGCAAGCCTGGCAGCACTTTGCTGCTGCGCGCAGTCGATGGCGTCGCCGCCGAACGTGTTCTGCTGGTAGGCATGGGCAGCGATGACACTGTCAGCGAAAAAAGCTTCACGACCGGCGTACAAGCCGCACTGAAGGCCTTCGGCTCGCTGGGCGCTGCGGACGCCATTATCGCATTACCGCTGGCTGAAGTGAAAGAGCGCGACGTAAATTGGGCAATCCGTTGCGTGGTGCAAGCCGCCCACGACAGCGAATACCGCAGCGACTCGCAAAAAAGCAAAAAAGATCCGGCGCCAGCAGGCGTGCGCAAGATCGTCCTGGCAGCGCCGGCGACAAGCGCCACGCGCGGCGCGCTGGCGCAAGCCATCGCCATCGCCAACGGTTCCGACCTGACGCGCAACCTGGGCGACCTGCCGGCGAACGTCGCCAATCCGACCTACCTGGCCAACACGGCCAAGCAGTTGGCCAAGGATTACAAGTTCGAAGTCGAAGTACTGGACCGCAAACAGCTCGAAGCGCTGAAAATGGGCAGCTTCCTGTCCGTCACCAACGGCAGCGAGCAACCGCCGAAGTTCATCGTCCTGAAACACATGGGCGGCAAGGCCAAGGATGCTCCGGTGGTCCTGGTCGGCAAGGGCATCACCTTCGACACGGGCGGCATTTCGATCAAGGCCGGTCCTGGCATGGATGAAATGAAGTACGACATGTGCGGCGCCGCCTCGGTACTGGGCACCTTCCGCGCCATCGGCGAAATGAACCTGAAGCTGAACGTCATCGGCGTCATCGCCGCGTGCGAAAACATGCCGTCGGGCCGCGCCACCAAGCCGGGCGACATCGTCACCTCCATGAACGGCCTGACCATCGAAGTGCTGAACACGGACGCCGAAGGCCGTCTGGTGCTGTGCGACGCGCTGACCTACGCCGAACGCTTCAAGCCGGCAGCCGTGGTCGATATCGCCACCCTGACGGGCGCTTGCGTCGTGGCCCTGGGCCACCACAACAGCGGCCTGTTTACGCGCAGCGATGCGGCGCATGACCAGCTGGCCAATGAATTGCTGGCAGCAGGCAAGCAGTCGAGCGACACGGCATGGCGCATGCCGATCGAAGAAGCGTACAACGAGCAGCTGAAGTCGAACTTCGCCGACCTGGCCAACATCGGCACGCCAGGCGGCGGCTCTGTGACGGCAGCGGCCTTCCTGGAAAACTTCACCAAGAAGTACACCTGGGCGCATCTGGACATCGCCGGCACGGCATGGAAGTCGGGCGGATCGAAGGGCGCGACCGGTCGTCCAGTTCCCCTGCTGACCACGTTCCTGATCAACCGCGTGTAAGTTGACGCCTGCCGGTAGCGCTGCGCTACCGGCATCGTCAGGCACAAAAAACCGCCAGGTCTTGCGACCATGGCGGTTTTTTTATGCGTGGATTCTTAATTAGTAGACGACGGGATTGGGCAAAGGCGATGGCGCCACCTTCGGCTGCACCACCGTTTCCGGCACGGCCGCCGCGGGCGGCGCTGGCATCGGCGCGGGCGGCGGCGCCAGGCGCGCGGGGTCTTGCATGACGATGGTCAGAATCGATGGGTAATCGAAGCCGGCGCCCGTGTTGCGGTCGACGAAATAGCCGACGCCCAGGGTCAGGATGACATTGCCCCAGACGCTGCCATTGAGCTTGGGGTCGATATGATCGTCCGTCGCGATGGCGGGCGAACCGTGCTTGCGGCAGTCAACCTTCAACGGTTCCTGGCTCTTGCGGATGGTGATGCGTCCGGGCGTCGTGACGAACCACTTGCCCACGTCGTTGCTGAGGATGCAGCCGGCGCCCGTCAGCTCGCGGTTGTCCTGGATGGTTTGCACCAGCACCATTTGCTCGGTGTTGCCCGTCAGGGTGGCGCAGCCGCCCAGGCCAAACAGCAGCAGCGTCCTGGCGGCAAGGGCAGCAGACGATGGCAGGCGCATGGGACGCTCGCTTAACGGACGGGAATCGGCTGGTCGCCGGGCACGGCGACGGCGGTGACGCTGTTTTTTGGGCTGCCATCGATCAGGCGGTCGGAATACACGAGGTAGACCAGCGCATTGCGCTTGCTGTCGACCATGCGCACGACGCGCACGTGCTTGAAGAAGATCGAGGCACGCTCGGTAAACACCTCTTCCTGGCGCGGCAGCTTGCCCTTGAATTGCAGCGGCCCCACCTGGCGGCACGCCACGGCCGCATCGGCCTTGTCTTCGGCCAGGCCGACGGCGCCCTTGAGGCCGCCCGTCTTGGCGCGCGACAGATAGCAGCTGACGCCAGCGACACGCGGGTCGTCATACGCTTCGACGACGATCTTGTGGTCAGGGCCGATCAGTTTGAACACCGTGTCGACCGAACCGATGGTTTCGGCGTGCGCCACGGCGCAGGCAAAGCCCAGCACCAGAGCGGCAGGCAGCAATTTACGCATGAAGAGTATCCCGGGCACGCACGCAGGCGGCCATCAGTTGATGGGAGCGAAACGCTGGACCATGACGCCTTCGACTTCGATCAGTTGAAAGAACACGTCCTTCGGCCGGGTCCAGATGGAACCGTCGGCGGCGCGATACACGATCATCGGCGTCAGATCCGCTTCCAGCGTGGCTTCGCACACCAGTTCATAAATGCCGCCCTTGTAGTGCCGATAACGCATCGCCGTCCCCTCAAGCCGTAGAATCTTCGCTCTTGTCGTCGGCCAGTGCCTTCTGCTTCTGCTTCAGGCCCTGGATCACTTTCAGTATGCCTTCCATGCCGGCCGCGCCATCGGCGCCGCTGAAGGCGTCGAGCACCTCATTGAGCACCTTGTTGCGCACGGTCGCTTCATCGGAGGACATTTCCAGCGCGCGCTGGGCTTTCGCCGCCTTTTCGGCCGCGCTCACGCGCGGCTTGGCAGCCGTCTTGCCATGCGTCAGAGCAGCCTGCCAGATAACCCAGCGGCGCTGGGTCTCGAAAATCAGGTACTCATCCGGTTTGTCTTCTCTTCGCCGCACAATGTGGCCGTCACGCTGCGCCCACGCTTCAAATGCAGTTCGCATTTTCTTCCTTTGCAAATGCTACGCGCAAGTCTCACTATTAAAACTGCAACATTTCAAAATAGTACCATCTATTGATGTCGCAAAACAGTCTCATAGATATAGTACTGCAATTTATATAACAAGTCTGGCGGCGCCAGGGACGGAATTGACGCTCCGTCCCCGGCACAGTGGTCATGTAATCGGAATAGCAATTACAACTAATTACAACTGCTTCCTGTTCGGTTCTTAACTTGGCTGTAACAAAGCCGTATGACACAGTTGTTACACGGTGCCATTTTAGTAGTTTTTATCGCGTTTTAGCGAGAAACTTTACACCTTTGTCGCGTTAAACGGCGGGACGCATCCTGCCACGCCAGCCACTTATGCCAAATCAAACATAGGGGTTGATCAATGATACACAAAAACATAATATTCATGCGCCACGATTGGTTAAGTATAAATACTTTATTTGTACTCTTTTTCCCGGCCAGTCAATAAAGCCCCTACCCGGCAAGCGGCGCAAGACGTCATCGACACGCATGCGGTAAGATTCGCGCCTATCGCCACCCATTCAAGCAAGGATTTTTCCCATGAAACTCGCCACCTGGAACGTCAACTCGCTCAAAGTGCGCCTGCCGCAAGTGCTGCAGTGGCTGACAGACAACCCGGTCGACATACTCTGCCTGCAAGAGACCAAACTCACGGATGACAAGTTCCCCGTCGCCGAGATCGAGGCGGCCGGCTACCAGGTGGTCTTCAGCGGCCAGAAAACGTATAACGGCGTGGCCATCCTGTCGAAGCTGCCGATCACCGACGTGGTCAGGAACAACCCGCGCTATGAAGATGCGCAGCAGCGCATCCTGGCCGCCACCATCGGTGGCGTGCGCGTCGTCTGCGCCTATGTGCCGAACGGCCAGAGCGTCGATTCGGACAAATATGAATACAAGCTGGGCTGGCTGGCCGCCCTGAACGACTGGCTGGCCGAAGAAGCGCAGCAGCACCCGCAACTGGCCGTCGTCGGCGACTACAATATCGCGCCCGACGATCGCGACGTGCACGACCCTGTCGCCTGGGAAGGCCAGGTACTGGTCTCGGACAAGGAACGCGCCGCCCTGCAGCGCCTGTTCGACATCGGCCTGACGGATGCCTTCCGCCTGTTCGAGCAGGCGGACAAATCGTTCAGCTGGTGGGATTACCGCCAGCTGGGCTTCCGCCTGAACAAGGGCCTGCGCATCGACCATATCCTGCTCTCGCCCGCCCTCGCCGGCCGCTGCACGGCGTGCGTGATCGACCGCGTGCCCCGCAAGTGGGAACAGCCGTCCGACCACGCGCCTGTCGTGGCGACGATTGACTAACTAACGACTATCCGCTCCAGCAAGGCCTGCGCGTTCACGGCAGGCACTGGCGCGGAAAATAGATAGCCCTGCGCATAGCGGCAGCCGTTCGCCTGCAGCAGGGCGAACTGCTCTTCCGTTTCCACCCCCTCGGCCACGGCCGACAATTGCAGGCTGTCGGCCAGCGCGATGATGGCCGCCACGATGGCGCGGTCTTCCGCGCTGTGTTCGAGGTCCTTGATGAAGGCGCGGTCGATCTTGACCTTCTTCACGGGGAAGCGCTTCAGATAGGCCAGGCTGGAATAGCCGGTGCCGAAGTCGTCGATCGACAGGCGCAAGCCCATGCCATTGATCTGGCGCAAAATCTCCAGGGTATGCTCGCCGTGCTGCATCAGTGCCGTCTCGGTGATCTCGAATTCCAGCAGCGCCGGATCGATGCCCGTCTCGCGCACCACGGCGCCGATGGCCGCCACCAGCCCCTTGTGCATGAACTGGCGCGGCGACAGATTCACCGCCAGCGGCACCGGCTGCAAGCCCTGACGCTGCCAGGCCATGCTTTGCTCGCACGCTTGGCGCATCACCCACTCGCCCACCGGCACGATCAAGCCGTTTTCCTCCATGATGGGAATGAAGCGGTCCGGCAGCACCAGGCCGTGGCCGGGACGGCGCCAGCGCAGCAGCACTTCCATGCCGTGCAGCCGGCGCGTGGCGATATCGATGATCGGCTGGTAAAACAGTTCGAACTGCTGCAGCGCCAGCGCCGTGCGCAAGCTGCTTTCCAGATCAAAATGCAGGGCCGCCGCCTGATTCATCGTCTGCGTGAAGAACTGGTAGTTGTTGCGGCCATTGCCCTTGGCATGGTACATGGCCGCATCGGCATGGCGCATCAGCGCGTCAACATCGCCGCCATCGTCCGGATACAGGCAGATGCCGATCGACGGCGTCACGTGCAGCACGTGGCCGTCGAGCGGAAAGGCGGGCGTCAGCGCCTCGATGACCTTCTCGGCCACGCGCGCCGCTTCGTCGCTGCCGCGGATGCCCGGCACCAGCACGACGAATTCATCGCCGCCCAGGCGCGCCACCGTATCGCTGGCGCGCACGGCGCCGCACAGCCGGGCGGCCACTTCCTTGAGCAGCAAATCGCCCGTCATGTGGCCCAGCGAATCGTTGATGGTTTTAAAACGATCCAGGTCGATGAACATCACGGCCAGCTTGCGCCCGGAACGCTGCGCGGCCAGCATGGCCCGCTCCAACCGGTCCGACAGCAGCGCGCGGTTCGGCAAGCCCGTCAGGTTGTCGTGGTAAGCCATGTGATGCACGCGCGCCTCGGCCTGGCGCCGCTCGACGATCTCGCCCTGCAGCAGCAGGTTGGCGCCGGCCAGTTCGGCCGTGCGTTCCTGCACGCGCAATTCCAGCTCGTCGCGCGCGCGGCGCACCGCCTCGGCCGCCTCACGACGGGCCGTCACGTCGTCGACCAGCCACACGGAACGGCCGTGCGCATGCGCCAGGTCGAACGGCCGGCCGGACAGGCGCGCCCAGAAGCGGCTGCCATCCTTGCGCACCAGCTGGTATTCCGACATGTGCACCCTGCCCGCCTCGAAATCGCGCGCCGTCTCGCCGCGCGCCGCCTTCCACGCGGCCACGTCCGGATACAGGGCCTGCACCGACAGGGCGTTGATCTCGCCCGGCCCATAGCCGAACAGCTCTTCCATCTTGCTGTTGGCGCGCAAATTGTAGCCGCCCTCCACCACCGAGATGCCCAGCACGGCGCTGTCGAGGATGGCCTGGTTTTCCAGCAGCGCGTTGCGCAGGGATTCTTCGGCGCGCTTGGCTTCCGTGCGGTCCTCGATTATCCAGATGGTGCCGGCGGCGGGATCGTCGGGATTGACGACATAGGCGATCAGCTGCGCCCACAAGGTCGTGCCGTCACGACGCATCATTTCCACTTCCGTCTGGAAGGGCTTGGCCACGGACAGGAAGGGAAAAGCCGCAGCGCCCAGCAAGTCGTAGGATTGCTGGGACACGTACAGCGCGCGTCCGGGCAAGCCCAGCGCCTCGTCGCCGCTGTAGCCGAACATCGCGGCAAAGCCCAGGTTATAGCGCGTGATCTGGCGGTTCTTGGTATACAGGATGCTCACCGAGGCATTCGTCATGATGGCCGCCACTTCCATCTGCGTCTGGCGGCTGGCCGTGACGTCTTCCAGTATCCAGATGGCGCCCTGTTCGCTGTGCGCCTGGTCGACGGCCTTGGCGCGGATGCGGCACCAGAACAGGCTGCCGTCGCGGCGGCGGAACAGCGATTCATCCTGCTCGTACGGCAAGCCCTGTCCCAGCAGCGGCGTCGCTTGCACGCCAAATGCCTCGTAGGCGGCGGGCGAGGGAAACAGCTCGGCGGCGGGCAAGCCCGTCATCTCTTCCTGCGCGTAGCCGAACATTTCGGCAAAGCGGGGATTGCAGCGCAGGACCAGGCGCGAACGGGAAAACAGGATGCCGACGGAGGCATTGTCGAGGATAGCCTGCTGCTCCAGCATCAGCTGGCGCGTCGCCTCTTCGGCCGCCTTCTGCGCGCTGCGGTCGTCGAACAGCCAGATCGTGTCGCGCAAGCCACGGTCCGTCTGGCTCTCCGGGTTCAGCACATAGCCATACGCCAGCGCCCAGAAGGTGGAACCGTCGCGCCGACGCATCTCCATCTCGCCCTGGAACGGCTGGCCGCGCCGCAGCAGGGGCGACGCCTGCCGCACGACATTTTCATATGCCGCGCGCGACGGATACAGGTCGGCGACGGCCAGGCCCACGCCGCTGTCGCCATCAAAGCCGAAGCATTCGGCGAAGCGCCGGTTGTAGCGCAGCACGCCCTTGTCGCGCTGGAAGCCGATGGCCAGGGGCGCGTTGTCCATCACGGCCTGCATTTCCAGCATGGCGCGACGCAGCTGGTCCTCATCGCGCCGGTGGTCGCTGATATCCTCGATGATCCAGACCGTGCCGTCATGCGTATTCAGGGGATCGACGGCGCGCCCGTGCAGGCGGCTCCAGAACAAGGTGCCGTCCTGGCGCCGCAATTCCAGTTCGGTGCGGTAGGGTTTGCCCATCGAGAGCAGCGGCGCCGCTTCCAGCCCCAGGGCGCGGCAATGCTCGGCGGAGCGGTACAGCACCGCGCCCGGCATGCCCGTCAGCTGGTGGCGCGCATAGCCGAGCATCTCGGCGGCGCGGATATTGCACTCCTCGATGAAGCCCCCCTTGGAAAAGACGATGCCGACGGCCGCGCTTTCCAGGATCGCCTGCTGCTCCAGCAAAGTCTTGCGCAAGGCTTGCTGGTCGCGCTGCTGCACGCTGATGTCGGCAAACACGAGGGTCGCGCCCGGCAAGCCATCGTCCACCAGCAGGGGCCTGGACCAGACCTGTACGGCGATGGCGCCCGATACTCCTTGCAGGCTGCTGTCCCAGTGCCGTTCGCGCCCGGCCGCACCGAGCGCGCCGCGCAGCATGCTGGTGCTCGACGCGCGGTAGGCGTCCGTAAAGCAGTCGGCCAGCAGCCGGCCCGCGATATCCCGCCCCAGCAGGGCGTGCAAGGCGCCATTCGCCGCCACCACCATGCCGCAGGCATCGCAGGCGCAGGCCGGCAAGGCGATCAGCTGCAAGGCATCGGCGATGAAATCGGGACTGGTCGGTACGCGGTTCATGGACACCATGGATGGTTAACGGCAAAGTGAACATGCGCCTGGGAAACATATTCTTCCAAGCATCATGGTGCTGCTAGATCATAAACCAGTTTCCGGCGGTTTTTTCATATTCCTTATTGGCAATATCTGAAACGCCACAGACCAGGTGCAACACGATCGTTGCAACGCCGTTGCATGGCAAGAAAATGAAACAAATCGTTTAGAATAAAGCATGCGCCGCCCTCCCCAACCTCCGCTAGACCACCGCGACAAACCCGTCATCTGGACCGTCTCCGTCTCACGCCTGTTCGACCTGTTCCGCGACATCACGCTCGAATACGACGACCTGGCGACGATCGAACCGATCAACCTCGGTTTCGACGACGCCGTGCGCCACATCCGCGAACGCATGGCCACGGAGCGCTGCGACGCCGTCATCGCGGCCGGTTCGAACGGCGCCTACCTGAAAGGCCGGCTGTCGGTACCCGTCATCATCGCCAAGGCCAGCGGCTACGACGTGATGCAGGCGCTGGCGCGCGCACGGCGCATCTCGCCGCACATCGGCGTCGTCACCTACCAGGACCCGATGCCGGAACTGGCCGAATTTGCCGCCACCTTCGGCTTCCAGATCGCGCAGCGCACCTACGCTACCGAGGAAGACGCGCGCGCGCAGATCAATGAACTGAAGGCGGCGGGCGTCAAAGCCGTCGTCGGCGCGGGGCTCGTCACCGACCTGGCCGAGGAAGCCGGGTTGGCCGCCGTCTTCGTATATTCGGCCACGGCCATCCGGCGCGCCTTCGACGACGCACTGGAACTGGCGCGCCTGACCCAGATCGAATCGAACCGCGGACGACGCACGGTGGTGGCCGACACCCTGCGCGCGCGCCACGGCCTGCACGATCTGCGCGGCGAATCGGAAGCGATGGAAGCGCTGCGCCAGTCGGTGGTGCTGTATGCGCGCTCGCCGGCGACGGTGCTGATCCAGGGCGAGACGGGCAGCGGCAAGGAACTGGTGGCGCAGGCGATCCACCGCGAAAGCCCGCGCAGCCTGGGCGCGAACCGCCCCTTCATCGCCATCAATTGCGGCGCCATCGCCGAATCCCTGCTGGAATCGGAACTGTTCGGCCACGAGGACGGCGCCTTCACGGGCGCGCGCCGCGGCGGCCATGCGGGCCTGTTCGAGGCGGCCAACCACGGCACCCTGTTCCTCGACGAAATCGGCGAGATGCCGCTGGCCCTGCAAACGCGCTTGCTGCGCGTGCTGGAAGAGCGCGAAGTGGTGCGCGTGGGCGGCACGCGGCCCATCGCCATCAATGTGCGCATCATCAGCGCCACGCACTGCGACCTGGAGCAGCGCATCCGCGAAGGACGCTTCCGCGCCGACCTGTTCTACCGCCTGGCCGTGCTGCGCCTGCATTTGCCCGCCTTGCGCGAACGCGCCAGCGACATTCCCGGCCTGACCGAATGGTCGCTGAAAAACGCGCTGGCCGCGCTGGGCGCCCGTCCGCACCCGAACCTGCACGCGGAAATCCAGGCTTGCGCACCGCTGCTGCGCCGTTACGACTGGCCCGGCAACGTGCGCGAATTGCGCAACCTGGCCGAGCGCCTGGCGCTGTTCCTGGCCGCCGAACCGCTGCAGGCGCTGACACCCGCCTTCGTGCTGGGCGTGGCGCCGGAACTGGCCAACGCTGGCGGCACGGCGGTGCTGCCGGCGGCGCCGGCCGCCACCGTGCCGCCGCGCCTGGAAGACGAAAGCGCCAGCGCGGTGCTGGCGCGCTTCGGCGGGCGCCGCGACGCCGCCGCCCACTACCTCGGCATCAGCCGCACCACCCTGTGGCGCCGCCTGCGCACCGGCTAACTCCCAACCAACGACGACACCATGGACGACTGGCCTCACCTGCACGATTTATGGCAGCGCTGCACGGGACACGCTAGCGCGAGCGGCAACCAGGGACTGGCAAGCGACCAGCGCGACATCAAGGCGCTATACGCGCGCGGCATTTCGATGGAAGACGCGCTGCACTTCCTGTATCAGCAACGGCCGACGCTGCAGGCTTACACCGACTGGATCGCCGCGCGCACGCGCCCACGTCCGGCGCACGCCGCCAGTCCCCACCAGGACGTGCTGTCCGCTTCCGACCTGCACCATTTCGAGGAACACGGCTATCTGGTGCTGCGCGGCGCCGTGCCGCGCGCGCAGTGCATCGCCGCACAAACGGCGATCTGGGACTACCTGGGCGCCAGCCCCGATGATGCGGCATCGTGGTACCGGCCGCACCCGGGCAAGCGGGGGCTGATGCTGCAGTTTTCCGACCATCCGGCCCTCGAGGAAAACCGGCACAATGCGCACATCCGCCACGCCTACCAGCAGCTGTACGGCACTGGCGCCGGCATCTACGCCAGCATCGACAAGGTGAGCTTCAATCCGCCGGAAACGCCGCAGCACCGTTTCCTGGGCAGCGCCCTGCACTGGGACGTCAGCCTGCAGCAGCCGGTTCCCTTCAAGCTGCAAGGCATGCTGTACCTGAGCGACTGTCCGGCGCGGCACGGCGCCTTTCACTGCGTGCCCGGCTTCCAGCGGCACATGGCCGACTGGCTGCGGCAAGTACCGCCGGGCCGCCAGCCGCGCGAATGGGCCATTAAAGACTTGCAAGCCGTGCCCGTCGACGGCATGGCCGGCGATTTCATCATCTGGCACCAGGCCCTGCCCCACTGCGCCACGCCCAACCGCGGCCCGGCACCGCGCATGGTGCAGTATCTGACCTACCTGCCGGACCAATGCCAGGATCAGGATGCGTGGATCTGAACCACTCATCCCGCCCTGCCGCCGCTCATCCCGCAGCGCTGGCCGCGGGGCGCGTGCGCCGCTAGCATGGTCGTCAAGGAGGAGTACCCCATGAAACGAACCCTGCAAACATTGATCTTGCTCAGTACCCTGTTGGCGACGGGCGTCAGCCAGGCCGCCGCGCCAAAGGCCTTCACGGTCGAAGTCACCGGACAAGGCCGTCCCCTGATCCTGATTCCCGGCCTCGCATCGTCGGGCGAAGTGTGGCAAGGGACGGTGGCGCGCCTGTGTGGCCCGCAAGCCGCGCGCCAATGCCACGTGCTGACACTGGCCGGTTTTGCCGGCGCGGCCCCCATCGAAGACGACTTGCTGGCGCAGGCGGAGCGGCAACTGGCCGACTACATCGGCAGCCAAAAACTGGGCCAGCCAGCCATCATCGGGCATAGTCTGGGAGGCTTCCTGGCCCTGAAAATGGCCATCGACCATCCGGCGCAAACGGGCAAGCTGGTGATCGTCGACTCGCTGCCGGCACTGGGCGCGACGCAACTGCCCACCATCACGCCGCAGCAACTGCAAACCATGTCCACGCAGATGCAGACGGCCATGCGCGCGCAGGATGACGCCATCTACGCCGTCAGCCAGCGCCGCGCGGTCAGCAGCATGGCCAGCGCGCCGGCCGACGTGGAGCGCATCATCGGCTGGGGACAGCGCTCGGACCGCGAGACGGTGATCAAGGCCATGGGCACCCTGATGGCCAGCGACCTGCGCCAGGACGTGGCGAAAATCAAATCGCCGACCCTGGTGCTGGGCACCTGGATCGCCTACAAGGATTATGCGCCGCGCGCCGCCATCGAAGCCACCTTCCAGCAGCAGTATGCACAGCTGCCAGGCGTGCAGATCGCGTTGGCCGACACGGCGCGCCATTTCATCATGTACGACCAGCCGGACTGGATGCATGCGCGCATCGAACAGTTCCTGGACTAGACAGTGAACGCGCCCTTGCAACGGCCGCCGCTGCTGGCCAGGATCAACTGGTACTGGACCTTCCAGCTGGCCGGCTGGGGGGCGCTCACCCTGTTCAACAGCGTGTATGGCGGCTCCACGCAGCTGCGCATCGTCGTGACGATTGCCAGCTGGGGTTCCCTGGCCGGGCTGCTGCTGTCGCACCTGTGGCATGGCGTACTGCGCCGGCGCGGCTGGGCGGCGAATGGCTTGCGCTGGACGCGCATCGTGCCATCGCTGATCGTGCTGGCCGCCATCCAGACGGCCAGCGTGGCGGCAGCCTTCCATGTCATGTATCCGCCGGGCACCCTCCGCGGCATCGCCTGGCTACCCGGCGCGCTGCTGTTCTGGTTCGGTGTCTACCTGACCTGGACCGTGTTTTACTTCACTGCGCAGTCGCTGCGCCGCGCCAGCCGCTTCGAGGCCGAGGCGTTGCGCCTGGAAGTGCTGGCCAAGGATGCCCAGTTGCGTGCCCTGCAGGCGCAAGTCAATCCGCATTTTTTCTTCAACAGCCTCAATAGCGTGCGCGCGCTGATCTTCGAAGACCGCGACGCGGCCGCGCACATGATCGACCAGCTGGCTGGCCTGATGCGCCACGCGCTGCAATCGGGCCAGCATGCCACAGTGCCCCTGTCGGCCGAACTGGACGCCGTGCGCGCCTACCTGGCCATCGAACAGATACGCTTCGAGGAACGCCTGCGCGTCAGCTTCGCGATCGAGATAAGTGCTCCTGGCCTGGAGCACGTGCGCGTGCCGCCCATGGCCCTGCAAACGCTGGTGGAAAACGCCGTCAAATACGGCGTCGAAGCGAGCGCCGAGGGCGGCGACATCCGCATCACGGCGCGGCGCGCCAGCCCTGCCGACGGCGCCACCTTGCTGCAGATCGACGTGGCCAACACGGGCGCCTTGCGCGAACCGGGCAACTCCACCTGCGTAGGCCTGCGCAATGCGCGCCAGCGCTTGCAACTGGCCTGCGGAGAGCGCGCCAGCCTGGAACTGTGTGAACAGGCGGGCTGGGTACACGCCACCATCCACCTGCCGGAGCAGGCATGAACGGTCAGCCGCTCAAGGTGCTGCTGGTCGATGACGAGCGCCTGGCGCGCGCCGAGCTGCGGCGCCTGCTGGCGCCGCATGTGCAGCAAGGTGCCGTGGAGATCGTGGGAGAGGCGGCCAGCGCGGCCGACGCCGTCGCGCAGATCGGCAAGCTGCGCCCCGACCTGCTGCTGCTCGACGTGCAGATGCCGGGCGGCTCCGGCTTCGACCTGCTGGCCGCGCTCGATGATGCGCCCGACGTCATCTTTTGCACGGCCTTCGACCAGTACGCGCTGCAGGCGTTCGAGGTCAGCGCCCTCGACTACCTGCAAAAACCCGTGCAGGCGGCACGCCTGGCCACGGCCCTGGCGCGCGCCGGCGCGCGGGCGCAAGCCGTGCCGCCGCCCGCGCCGCGCAAGGTCTTCATCAAGGATGGGGAACGCTGCTGGTTTGTCGCGTTTGACGATATCCGCCTGCTGGAATCGGAAGGCAACTACACGCGCGTGCATTTCGGCGCGCAGCGTCCGCTGATGCTGCGCACCTTGAACCAGCTCGAAGAAAAGCTCGATCCCGCCCTGTTCCTGCGCGCCAACCGGCGCCAGATCGTCAACCTGGCGCAGGTGGCGCAAGTGTCGCCGAATGCCGCCGATGGCCTCGACCTGCACCTGCTGGACGGCAGCTTGGTCGAGGTCTCGCGCCGCCGCGCGCAGCAGTTCAAGGCCGCCTGCGGCCTGTAACGCGATTACTTCAGCGCGGGGATCGGCTGTGCCTGGAAGGCCGGGCGCGGCTGCTCCTTGAGCTTTTTCGCCAGCATGTCGAGCGCCACTTCCAGCTGGCGGTCGGCGCCATTGAAGGTGGCGTGCGGCGGATTTTCCACCTCGACGTCCGGCACCACGCCCACGCCTTCGATCAGCCACTGGCCATCGATGCCGAACTGGCCGTTTTCCGCCACGCGTGCCATGCCGTTGTCGGCCAGGCGCGTATTGTCGCTGAGCCAGACGCCGGCGCCAGCCGTGCGCTTGCCCACCAGCGGCGCCAGGCCCAGGGCCTTGATACCGGCGGCGAAGGTCTCGCCATCGGAATACGTGAGTTCATCGACCAGCACCACCAGGTGGCCGCGGAAGGTGTTCTGCATGTTCGACGACGGCTGCACGCCCGGCGGCGCCCAATAGGCCCAGGCCTTGCGCAGCAGTTTTTCGATGATCCAGCTGTCGATATTGCCGCCGTTATTGCGCCGCACGTCGATGATCAGGCCTTCGCGGTTGATGTTGGCGTAAAAATCGCGCGCGAACGAGGCGATGTCATTGGCGCCCATGGCGCGCAGGTGCAAGTAGCCGATGCGCCCCTGCGAAGCGGTGGCCACCTGCTCGGCGCGGCTCAATTCCCAGTCGCCATAGCGCAGTGCCGTCTGTTTCGCCATGTTGACGGGCGTGACGATGACGGCGCGCGGCGCGCCCCCTTTGCCATTACCCCGTTTAACTTGCAGCAGCACCTGCTTGTCGGCCTGGTTCAATAACAGGTCGCTGATGTCGCGCGCGGCCAGCACATTCTTGCCATTGACGGCCGTGATCACGTCGCCCGCCTTCACGTCCACTTCGGGGCGCGACAGCGGTGCGCGCGCCGACGGCAATTCCGCTTCGCTGCGGTAGACATGCTCGACCTGATAGCCATCGCTGGTGCGCGCCAGCACCGCGCCCAGGCCCGCCGGCGTGCCTTCCTGCTCCGTGCGACGCAATTCGCCGGGACGGATCTGCGAATGCAGGGCGCCCACTTCGGCCACCATCATGCCAAGTAAATCATTGAGTTCGGCACGGTCCGTGACCCGCTCGACCAGCGGCGCATATTTGTCGCGCGCCGCCTTCCAGTTCACGCCGCGCATCTTCGCGTCGTACAGGAAGTCGCGGTGCAGGCGCCACGCGTCGTTGAACATCTGCTTCCATTCCAGGCGCGGATTCGAGACAAACGTCCAGTCGTCGACCTTGACCTTGGCCTTCGACAGGTCGGCCGGCAGCTTGGCGCCCGCCTCGATCACCAGCATCTCGCCCGGCCCGGTGGCGGCCGCAGTACGGTAATACAAATGCTTTTTATCCTGCGCCAGGTCGAATTCGCGCACATTGGCCACCAGCAGTTCCGGCTTGGAACCGGTATTGCCAATCGCCAGGGTCTTCAGGCTGGACTTGTTTTCGCCGCTTTCCCGTTCGAGGAAGTACAGGCGCTTGTCGTCGGCGGCCAGCGCGCTGTAATTGCCCGCCGCCAGCGGCACTTCATACAGGCGCTCGGCCAATCCCTGGCTGACAATGGCCGGCAGCGCGGCTGGCGCCTTTTTCACGGCCGTCTTGCCGTCGGCTTTGTCCAGCGCTTTTTCTGCCGCCAGTTCGGCCGCCTTTTCATCGTCCGTTTCGGCCGGTTTCACTCCCGGACGGCTCAGCTCATCGTCGGGCTGAAACGGGAAACGGTTGCCCGGCTGCAGCGCCAGTGCATACACGCCGATGCGCTTGTCGAACACGGGTCCCATGTTGCGGTCGCCCCATGGCGAGCCGTTGGCCAGCTGGAAATTGCGCGCCGACATGAAATACAGCCAGCGCCCGTCGGGGGAAAACACGGGCGAACCGGACGTATAACGGTCACTGGTGACGAATTGCAGCTGTTTCGACGCGAGGTTGTACAGGCCGATCTGCTCGCGCTGCTCGTTGCTGGCCACGCGCACGATGGCCAGGTTGCGGCTGTCGGGCGACCATTGCACTTCGTCGTGCTTGTCCACGCCGGCCTTGCCTGCGTCGTCGATCAACTGGTTGCCCCTGGTCGCCAGATCCAGCAGCCAGAAACGGCCCTTCTTGTCCGTGTGCGCCAGCCAGCGCCCGTCCGGCGACGGGTACAGTTTCCAGCGGTGATTATCTCCTTGCGTCGTCAGCTGCTCGCCCTTGCCCGAACCATCGGCGGCGTACTTCCAGATTTCGTTCTCGCCGCTCGTGTCGACGATGGCGAAGACGGATTTCTCGTCGCTGGAAAACACGGCGTCGCGCGCCCGCGCCCCTTCGGGAATGGCGATATCGACGCGGCGCAGGCTGCCCGTGCCGGCGATGCTGACACGGCCCCGTGCAGTAAGGATGATGCGGTCATCCTTGCCCGACACCTGGACATTGCTCAAGGTGTCGAGCGGCGAGCGGATCTGGCGCGCACGCTGCTGGTCGAAATCGGACACGAGGCTGATCGGCAATGGCGATGAGTCCGTCCCTGCCGCCAGGTCCAGCACCTGCAGGTCTGCACCCAATTGATACACAATCTTGCCGTCGCCCAACTGCGCATTGCGCACATCCCACTGCGTGTGGCTGGTCAAGGCGCGGCGGTCGGAGCCATCCGGCAGCATGCTCCACAGATTGTCGCTGCCACCCTCGTCGCTGATGTAATAGACGCGGCCTTGCCACCACATGGGGCGCTTGTTGTTGCCAGCCAACACAGCAGGCTCCGCGTGCATGCGCACGGCTTCTCCCTTGCCGCCCAGGTCATAGCGCCACAGGGTGGCATGCGCGCCGCCCCGGTAGTTGCGCACATTGTCATTGGTCATGGCCAGGCCGAAACGCGTGAAAAACAGCGTCTTGCCCGCGTCGTCGAGCACGGCATCGTTCGCGTCGGCCACGGGAAACACGCGGCGCGTCTGTTTCACGGGATCGATGGCGGCGACGATGCGGCGCGAAGCGGGACCATCCGTGTTTTGCGTGCTGACCAGTACTTCACCCTGCGCCGTCCAGCCCAGCACCAGCACGCCGCCATTGTCATACGAAATACGGCGCGGCAAGCCGCCGGCCAGCGGCATCACATACGCTTCCTGCGCCCCTTCATACGCGGCGGAAAAGGCCAGCCACTGGCCGTCGCGCGAAATCGCCGCGTTCGTTTCATAGCCGGGATGCGTGGTCAGGCGCTGCGCCGCGCCACCGCGCACGCTGCTTTTCCACAAGTCGCCTTCGGCCGTGAAGACGACGGTATCGCCGCGCACGGCGGGGAAACGGAAGTAGCTGCCGGCAGGCGCGGCAGCGGCAGCAGCGTTACCCAGCAAGCCGGCGGAAAACAAGAGGAAGGCGAGAGTACGGGAAATTTTCATGTGAGCATCCAGATAGCGGTCAGGTGGCATGGACATCATGTCGATACCGGACAGCAATTCTGGCATAACTACGACCAAAGAAAACCTTCTTAAAACCTTCTTTATTGCCCATAAAAACGTAAAAAAACCCGCGCCACTTGCGTGGGCGGGTTTTTCGTTGACTGCAGGAAGCTTATTCGACTTCCACCGTTTCCGGCGCAGCCGTCGGTGCCGCGTCTGGCGGTTCCGGGAATTCCAGCAAGACCTGGTCCTTGTCGTCGAGGTCGACGGTGACCCGTCCGCCGGTGACCAGGCGGCCGAACAACAGTTCGTCGGCCAGGGCCTTGCGGATCATGTCCTGGATCAAACGTGCCATCGGACGCGCACCCATGAGCGGATCGAAACCTTTCTTGCCGAGGAAAGCACGCAGCTTCTCGGTAAATACGGCTTCGACCTTTTTCTCGTGCAACTGCTCTTCCAGCTGCATCAGGAACTTGTCGACCACGCGCAGGATGATTTCCTGGTCCAGCGAGCGGAAGCTGATGGTCGCGTCGATGCGATTGCGGAACTCCGGCGTAAACATGCGCTTGATGTCGGCCATCTCGTCGCCAGCCTGCTTCGAATTGGTGAAGCCGATCGACGTCTTTTGCAAGCTTTCCGCGCCCGCATTGGTCGTCATGATGATGATCACGTTGCGGAAATCGGCTTTGCGGCCATTGTTGTCCGTCAAGGTACCGTGATCCATCACTTGCAGCAGGATATTGAAAATGTCCGGATGGGCTTTTTCAATTTCATCGAGCAACAAGACCGCATGCGGCTTCTTGGTGATCGCTTCCGTCAGCAAGCCTCCCTGGTCGAAACCAACGTAGCCCGGCGGCGCGCCGATCAAACGACTGACGGCGTGGCGTTCCATGTATTCCGACATGTCGAAACGGATCAGCTCGATACCGAGGATGAAGGCCAGCTGTTTCGCCACCTCGGTCTTGCCCACGCCGGTCGGACCGGAGAACAGGAAGGAACCGATCGGCTTGTCCGTCTTGCCCAGGCCGGCACGCGCCATCTTGATGGCCGAGGCCAGCGCGTCGATGGCGGGATCTTGCCCGAAGACAACATTGCGCAAGTCGCGGTCGATCGTCTGCAGCTTGCTGCGGTCGTCCTGGTTGACCGTTTGCGGCGGAATGCGCGCGATCTTGGCGATGATGTCCTCGATCTCGGCCTTGCCGATGGTTTTCTTTTGCTTCGATTTCGGCAGGATGCGCTGCGCCGCGCCCGCTTCATCGATGACGTCGATCGCCTTGTCGGGCAAATGGCGGTCGTTGATGAAGCGCGCCGCCAGTTCGGCCGCCGTCGACAGGGCCGAGGCCGAGTATTTCACGCCATGGTGCTCTTCGAAGCGCGATTTGAGGCCGCGCAAGATTTGCACGGTTTGCTCGACGGTTGGCTCGTTGACGTCCACTTTCTGGAAGCGGCGGGAGAGCGCATGGTCTTTCTCAAACACGCCACGGAATTCCGTGTACGTGGTCGCACCGATGCACTTCAACTGGCCATTTGCCAGTGCCGGTTTCAACAGGTTGGACGCGTCCAGGGTGCCGCCCGACGCCGAGCCCGCACCGATGATGGTGTGGATCTCGTCGATGAACAGGATGCCGTTCGGATTGTCCTTCAACTGTTTCAGCACGGCTTTCAGGCGCTGTTCGAAGTCGCCGCGGTATTTGGTCCCTGCCAGCAAGGCGCCCATGTCCAGCGAATACACGACGGCATTCTGCAGGATTTCCGGCACATCGCTTTGCGTGATGCGGTAAGCGAGGCCTTCGGCGATGGCCGTCTTGCCCACGCCCGCCTCGCCGACCAGCAGCGGATTGTTCTTGCGGCGACGGCACAGGATCTGGATCACGCGGTCGACTTCTTCCTCGCGGCCGATCAGCGGGTCGATCTTGCCTTCCGCAGCGGCCTTGTTCAGGTTTTGCGTGAACTGGTCGAGCGGGCTTTCCTTCGGCTGGCCATCGACGGGCGCTTCTTCCACGCCTTCGGAGGCTTTCGCGCTTTCCGTCGACTGGTCCTTGCGCACGCCGTGCGAAATGAAATTGACCACGTCCAGGCGCGTCACGCCCTGCTGGTGCAGGTAGTAGACCGCATGCGAATCCTTTTCGCCGAAGATGGCCACCAGCACATTGGCGCCCGTGACTTCCTTCTTGCCATTCGAGGCGGACTGGACGTGCATGATGGCACGCTGGATCACGCGCTGGAAACCAAGCGTCGGCTGGGTGTCGACTTCGCCCGTGCCAGGCACGGTCGGCGTGTTGTCGCCGATGAAATTGGTGAGGGTCTTGCGCAGGTCCTCTATATTGACCGCGCAGGCACGCAACACCTCGGCAGCGGAGGGATTGTCCAGCAGTGCCAGCAGTAAATGCTCAACCGTGATGAATTCGTGCCGTGCCTGCCGAGCTTCGACAAACGCCATGTGCAAACTTACTTCTAATTCCTGCGCAATCATACTTCCTCCATCACGCACTGCAGGGGGTGCCCCGCCTTGCGCGCATGCGTTAAAACGAACTCCACTTTGGTACACGCTATATCTTTAGAGAACACGCCGCACACTCCTTTGCCGTAGCGATGAACACTGAGCATGATTTGCGTCGCCGTTTCACGGTCCTTGTTGAAATACTCCTGAATGATGGCCACCACAAATTCCATCGGGGTGTAGTCGTCGTTGAGCAAGGCTACCTGGTAGAGCGGTGGCGGCTTCAGCACTTGCCGCTCCAGCAGGGTTTCTGTGTCGTGCTTGGTTGCCATACGCTTATTCTAATGCTTTCACAGTGGTTGTCATGCGCAATATCTACGCCTTTCCAATTGTTTTCAATCTTACGCGTTTTCTTAATAGTGCGCAGATGGCGACCTTGCCGCCAAAATCAAGAGTTGCTTTTTTGGTTGCCGTGAAGAATTTGGCAATATCGATGGAAAAGCGCTTGACTTCATTATTTATTCCGCCAACAATGCTGTATCGACTGTTGCAGTAATGTACAGCTTGATAAGAAGTGAGACGTCGAGGAGGGGGCAAGAAGCTTCTTGCTTTTATGGCTCGTGTGATTTGTTTTAATTTTGAAAGTTCTTTTTATGGCAACAGGTACAGTTAAGTGGTTCAATGATTCCAAAGGTTTTGGCTTCATCACTCCAGATGATGGCGGCGAAGATTTGTTTGCTCATTTCTCCGCAATCAACATGAACGGTTTCAAGACCCTCAAAGAAGGTCAAAAAGTTCAATTCGAAGTCACGCAAGGCCCTAAAGGCAAGCAAGCTTCCAACATCCAAGCAGCCTAAGCATCGCCTGCCCTCAGATGTGAAAAACCCCGTCTCCTGACGGGGTTTTTTTTCGTCCGCAGGGTGCGCAGCACCCTGCCCCTCGTGTTACATGTGCTCGATCATCACGGCGCCGAAACCGGAGCACGACACTTGCGTGGCGCCTTCCATCAGACGGGCAAAGTCATAGGTGACGCGCTTCGAGGCGATCGACTTTTGCATCGAGGAAATGACCAGGTCCGCCGCTTCCAGCCAGCCCATGTGGCGCAGCATCATTTCCGCCGACAAAATCAGCGAACCGGGGTTCACGTAATCCTTGCCAGCGTACTTCGGCGCCGTACCGTGCGTCGCTTCGAACATGGCGACGGAGTCGGACAGGTTCGCGCCCGGCGCGATGCCGATGCCGCCCACTTGCGCCGCCAGCGCGTCGGAAATGTAATCGCCGTTCAAATTCAGGGTGGCGATGACGCTGTATTCGGCCGGACGCAGCAAAATCTGTTGCAGGAACGCGTCAGCGATGGAATCCTTGACGATGATGTCGCGGCCCGTCTTCGGGTTCTTGAACTTGCACCATGGACCGCCATCGATCAGCTCGGCGCCGAATTCCTTTTGCGCCAGCGCATACGCCCAGTCGCGGAAGCCGCCTTCCGTGTACTTCATGATGTTGCCTTTGTGCACGATCGTCACGGATGGCTTGTCATTGTCGATCGCGTACTGGATGGCCTTGCGCACCAGGCGCTCCGTGCCTTCGATGGAGACGGGCTTGATGCCCAGGCCGGACGTGGCCGGAAAACGGATTTTCGTCACGCCCATTTCATTGACGAGGAAATCCATCAATTTCTTGGCTTCGGGCGAACCTTGCTGGTATTCGATGCCGGCGTAGATATCTTCCGAGTTTTCGCGGAAAATCACCATATCCGTCTTTTCCGGCTCTTTCACGGGCGATGGCACGCCCGTAAAGTAGCGCACGGGACGCAGGCAGACGTACAGATCGAGCTGCTGGCGCAAGGCCACGTTCAGCGAACGGATGCCGCCGCCCACGGGCGTGGTCAGCGGGCCCTTGATGGAAACGACGTAATCTTTCAGCACTTCCAGGGTTTCTTCCGGCAACCACACATCGGGACCATACACATTCGTCGATTTTTCGCCCGCGTAGATTTCCATCCAGCTGATCTTGCGCGCGCCGCCGTAGGCCTTGGCCACGGCAGCGTCGATCACCTTGATCATGACCGGGCTGATATCGATGCCCGTGCCATCGCCTTCAATGAAGGGAACGATGGGATTATCTGGTACATTCAGCGAAAAATCGGCGTTGACGGTGATTTTTTGGCCGTCAGCAGGTACAGTGATATGTTGATACATCGTGATCTCCGAAGTGGGACACACCGCTGGCGGGCAACACAGGCCGGCGACGCGCTCTGCGGTTGCAGAGTTTACAAAAACAAGTCCGAACATGGCGGCAACAACGCACTTTAGCAGGGAAAGAACACCCGGGCCATCCGCGGCGCCAAAGAACCTCGTTGCCATACTGCCTAAAGTCTTCTATAAGACATAAGACTTACGTTTCACATTATGCACCAGTATCTTACAGGGCGCCACGCTTTTGCGGCGCCGACCAGCAGCCACCATCGCTTACATCAATTCCTTTACCAGCATGCCACTCATCCTCTTCAATAAACCATTCCAGGTCCTGTGCCAGTTTTCGCCGCAGGATGGCCGCGCCACCCTGGCCGACCATCTCACCATCCCCGGCATCTACCCGGCTGGCCGGCTCGACGCCGACAGCGAAGGCTTGCTGCTGCTGACGGACGATGGCCGCCTGCAGCACGAGATCAGCCACCCGGACCGCAAGGAAGCGAAAACCTACCTGGTGCAGGTCGACGGCGTGCCCGATGCGGCCAGCCTGGCGCGCCTGCAGGCGCCGCTGGACCTGGGCGACTTCATCACCAAGCCGTGCAAGGCCGTGCGCATCGCCGAGCCGGACTGGCTGTGGCCACGCAATCCCCCGATCCGCGCGCGCGCCGACAAACCCACCTCGTGGCTGGCGATCACCTTGAAAGAGGGAAAAAACCGGCAAGTGCGGCGCATGACGGCAGCCGTCGGCCTGCCCACCCTGCGCCTGGTGCGCAGCGCCATCGGCCCGTTCTCGCTGGCCAGCCATCCCTTGCTGCCCGGCGAATGGTGCGAGGTGCCGGCCGAGAACATAGGAAAAGCGTGAGCGGGGCAAGAAAAAACAGCCTTGGCATCGAATTTTGCCAATAAGCACTATTTATTTTTAGATAATGCATTAAAATCATCCCACCTTAACATGACAGAAAAGGAAAGATGATGACAAAAGTAATTCTGGCCCTGGCCGCCTCCCTGCTTGCTGGCGCCGCACTGGCGCAATCGGGCGCCAAGGTGCACGCTTCCGCCGCGACCGATGCCGTCAAGCCGCCACCCGCTTCGGCAGCCAGCCATGCGTCGGCAGCTACCGACGCCGTCAAGCCGGTGCCGCCGGCCTCGGCCACCGTCAACGCTTCGGCCGCGACGGATGCGGCGCGTTCCGGTGCATCAACCAAGGCTTCGGCCGCGACCGATGCGCAACGCATGATTCCCCAGGCGCGCAAGACGAAGCAGCCGGCTGCTGAAGCTGGCAAGCCCGTGAAGTAAGTGCAGTTCCCGGGGTTACGGCAACAGCCATGTTGCTGTAACCCCACGCTTTCGGCGCGGACAGGCAGCATGCTTGACCAGGCAGCCGCCAGCATGGCTTAATCGCCGCTTCGCAGCCACCATCCCGCCCCATGAAAAATTCCCTACGCCGTCTCAGCCTGTCCATCGCCCTGCTGGCCTGCGCCAGCATTGCCCAAGCACAAACCAAGGGCGTGCAACTGTCGGCTGGCATGCACTTGATCCTGGCGGAAGTGGCCGCCACGGAAGCGCAGCGCGAACAGGGTTTGATGTACCGTGAAAAAATGGAGGCCAATGCGGGCATGCTGTTCGTCTTTGGCAATCCATCGACGCAATGCATGTGGATGAAAAACACGCCACTGCCCCTGTCCGTGGCCTTTATCGACGCCAGCGGCAAGATCGTCAACATCGAAGACATGCAGCCGCACACGCTCGACAGCCATTGCTCGACGAAGACCGTGCCCGTGCGCTATGCGCTGGAAATGCACCTGGGCTGGTTCAAGCAAAAGAACATCAAGCCAGGCATGAGCATCGGCAACTTGCCGGCCGCGCGCTAGGCGGTGGCCGCTGTCCGCTGCGGACACGGCCGCGAAAAACCGCGAAAAAGAACGCGAAAAAACCCGCCAGAATGAATCTGCGGGTTTTTGCTTTTCAACCAGTGCCAGCGTACCGGCACAGACAAGGCCACTGTAGTGGCTTGCCTGCTGGCGAATATTAAGCGGACAGTGCTTTCAAAGCAGCTGCCAGACGGCTCTTATGGCGAGCTGCCTTGTTTTTGTGGATGATCTTCTTGTCAGCGATACGGTCGATGGTCGACACGGATGCTTGGAAGATTGCAGCAGCAGCTGCCTTGTCGCCGCCCTGGATCGCTTTGCGAGCAGCTTTGATAGCCGTGCGCAAGGTCGAACGTTGGGACGAATTGTGTGCGTTTTGCTTAACTGCTTGACGAGCGCGTTTGCGCGCTTGTGCGGTATTTGCCATGGAATTTCCTAAAACAGGGTCAAAGTGCGTTTGCAAACATTAGTGTTTGCCAACCGGTGCGTTCTGTGCGTCTGCCGAACCATGTGTGCCAAACCAGTGCCTGTCAAACATTAGTGTCTGCGTAACAGAATTCTGTACAGCCTTCGATTATAGCGATATTTTCAAGCGGGGGCAAATCAAAAAACCGTGTGCCACGTCAAAAACACGTGAAAATGGGGCTGACAAGGGCGAATAGGCGGCGCTTGTTACCCGCTTGTTACCATATTTTAACCGTTTGCCGGTACTGCGCCCGGCTATAATCTGCCCCCATGAACTTGCTTAAAACCCTCGCCGCCATTTCCAGCATGACCATGCTGTCCCGTGTAACCGGATTATTGCGCGAAAGCCTGTTCGCGCGCGCCTTTGGCGCCGGCGCCTACACGGATGCCTTCATTGTTGCCTTCCGCATCCCCAACCTGTTGCGCCGATTGTTTGCCGAGGGCGCGTTCTCGCAAGCGTTCGTGCCGATCTTGTCAGAATACAAGAACCAGCATGGCCAGGAAGCGAGCAAGCAACTGGCCGACCATGTGGCCACCACCCTCGTCTGGGCCACCTTGCTCGTGTCCGCCATCGGCATCGTGGGCGCGCCATGGTTTGTGTACGCGATCGCCACGGGCCTTTCCAAGGATCCGGGCGCCTTTGACGCGGCCGTGTGGATGACGCGGTTGATGTTCCCATATATTACTTGCATGTCCTTCGTGGCCCTGGCCGGCGGCATCTTGAATACCTGGCGCGAATTCAAGATTCCCGCGTTCACGCCAGTGCTGCTGAACCTGTCGTTCATCGCCGCCTCGCTATTCCTCGCGCCCCATCTGGCGCAGCCGATCTACGCCATGGCCATTGCCGTGTTCGCCGGCGGCCTGCTGCAAGTGGCGATCCAGATTCCCGCGCTGATCAAGATCGGCATGCTGCCGCGCCTGTCGATCAATCCCGCCATCGGCCTGTCCGACGGCGGCGTGCGTCGCGTATTGAAGAAGATGGGGCCGGCCGTGTTCGCCGTCTCGGCAGCGCAGATCAGCCTGATGATCAACACGAGCATCGCGTCGCGCCTGGCCGAAGGCAGCATTTCCTGGCTGTCGTACGCGGACCGTCTGATGGAGTTCCCCACCGCCATGCTGGGCGTGGCCCTGGGCACCATCTTGCTGCCCAGCCTGTCGAAAGCGAACGTGGATGGCGACAAGACGGAATACTCGGCCCTGCTGGACTGGGGCTTGCGCCTGACCTTCCTGCTGGCCCTGCCTGCCGCCGTCGGCATGGCGACCCTGGCCACGCCGCTGATCGCCACCCTCTTCCATTACGGCAAGTTCACGGCCGAATCCGTGACCATGTCGACGCAGCCGCTGGTGGCTTACAGCCTGGGCCTGATCGGCATCATCTTGGTAAAAACCCTGGCGCCCGCGTTTTATGCGCGCCAGGATATCCGCACGCCCGTGAAAATCGCCATCGGCGTGCTGATCGCCACGCAGCTGATGAATCTGCTGTTCGTGCCCTACATCGCCGTGGCCGGCCTGGCCCTGTCGATCGGCCTGGGCGCCTGCCTGAACGCCACTTTTCTGTACTGGGGCTTGCGCAAGCGCGGCATCTACCAGCCGAAACCGGGCTGGGCCAAATTCTTCCTGCGCCTGCTGCCGGCACTCATCGTGATGGGCGGCGTGGCGTATCTTGGCGCCATACGCATCGACTGGATCGCTATGCAAGCCCATCCGCTGCTGCGGGCCGGCGCGCTGGCCCTGGTGGTGGCGCTATGCGGCGTGGCGTACTTTGCCACCTTGTTCCTCGTTGGCTTCCGCTTCCGCGATTTCAAGCGCCACGCGTAACAACATGCGCAGGACGTTGTTGCCTGCGTCTCGCCGTACTAGCGTACTGTCTTCGACTTGGCGCCTGGTCCTGCACATGTTGTCGTAATCACACACATATCAAGAAACAAAAAAACCCGCCTCGGCGGGTTTTGTCATTCCAGCCAATAAAAATCAGGCAGCTTTGCGGGCGCGGCGGGCCGCGAAGCCGACCAGCGCCAGGCCGCCCAGCAACATGCCGTAGGTTTCCGGTTCCGGCACGGGCAAGGCGGAGACCGTGCCCACGTACTGGCCATTCTGCAAACCGCTCAAGCCTGACACACGCACCTCATAGGTACCCGCAGCCAGGGAACCGGCCCAGCTCAGGCTTTGGATGCCAGCCACCGACGTCAGGGTCAGGTCGCCATAACCCACCAGTGTGGCGGCGAAGTTGCTGATCGCGCCTTCGGCAACGGAAAACGTTTGCAATGCGCCAAACGAGGTCGACGATGGGGTCAGCAGCTTGAAGGTCCACAAATCATCGACCACCGAATTGGCGGCGAAATTGGTGGTGATCGATGCCCGCGTATCGAAGCCGCTCGGGTCCAGGATGCCCAGATTGTAGGTGGCCGCCGATGCGCTGAACGATGCTGCAGCCAGAATGCCTGCCGCGATAAATTTCAATTTCATAAATTATCCCTTAAAAGTAATTTATGGCCGCCAAGTGGGTCAGCCATCGCTTTAGTACTGAAAGTACCAAGCGGAATGGTAGCATAAAGACATTAAATTACTTGTAATTATTTTATCGAAATTTCATTTATTGAAAGTGTTTCCTCTATGAAATGGTTATGAGTCAAGATGAATTTCCAAGTGAAAATAGTTGCCCTTGGATACTTCGTTGTTGACTTATGGTTAAAGCGCATTGCGCGCTTCCTGTTCTGCGCCGCTCTCTTCGTCCGGCGCCACCACCTCGTGCGGTACCGGTTCGGGCGCTGGCGCAACAGGATGCGGCGGCGGAAACAACGCTGGCGGAGCGGCGGAGGGCGGCGCGACGGCGTCTGCCGGCACCAGGGCCAGTCCCGCCGGCGGCACGGGCCCGCCGGCAACAAACTGCCACTCGGACAGGTGCGACTTGCCTTCGAAACCGGTGAAACGGGCCTCGAAATTACCTACTTTTAAAGGCGCGGACGACGACAGGCTATGCACGCCGATGATGCCCTGGCTGCCGGGCTGGTACAGCAAACCCCACTCGGCGTGTCCCGTGATGGGGTCCACATACAGTTTGCGCAAATGGCGGCGCACCTGCGGAAAGCGGGAATCGCGCAGCAAGGCGGCCAGGGTCGGCGGCTGCGGCGGCTGGCCCGCTGGCGTGGCGCCCGCGTAACTCTGCAGCGCATCGACAAACTGCGCGCCGATGTCGAGCAATTCCTGCTCGGCCGCCTGGCGCTGCAACAGGGAACCCATCTTCAGCCCGGCCGCCCCCACGAGGCCCAGGATGGCCACCAGGATGATCAGGCCCAGGTAAGTGAAACCACGCTGGCGGCGCGCAGGACGGTGCATGGCCGCTACCAGTCGGCGAACGGCGTGCCGCTGCGGTCCTTGCCGGGCGCGCCGCTTTTCACGTCATACACCTGGCCCGGCGTGTCGTCGGGCGGCGGCACGATGAACCAGCTGCTGTCGCTATCGGTGATGGGGTCGATGGGCATGGCGCGCAGGTATTTCTTTTCCACCAGTTGCTCCAGTGAATCGGGATAGCGCCCCGTATCGCCGTGGAACTGGTCGATGGTCGTGCGCAGGTTACGCAAGTTGTCCGCCAGCACGGTTTCCTTTGCCTTGTCGAGGCTGGGAAAGTAGCGGGGCACGGCCAGGGTCAGCAGCAGCGCCACGATGCCGAGCACCACCAGCAACTCGATCAGGGTAAAGCCGCGCGTGCGGGCGGCGCGGTCATGGACAGGCATGGTTCACCATACACGGTAAGGCACGTTGTTCAGGCCGGTCTTATTGGAAGTCGAGTACACATCGTACACGTCGTCGCCCTCGCGCGGTTCGGCCGCCTCGCTGGCGTAGCTGCGCTTACCCCACGTCTGCGCATCGCTCAGGCCCGCGTCCATATTGAACGGGTCGCGCGGCACGCGGCGCAGGAAAAACAGCTTGCTGCGCTTCGGGTTGCGCTGGTCAGGCACGCCCTCGACCAGCAGTTCCAGGCTTTTCGGATAGCCGCTGGCATCGGGTGCGCGCAGGACGCGGCCTTCGTCGCCGGCCCGCTTGTAGGCGTCGAGGCCCTGGCGGATCTCGCGCAGCGCGCGTCGCAATTCCTGCTCCTGGCGCCGCTGCACCGTCACCTGCGTGACGGGGATCACCAGGGTGGCCAGCACGCCCAGGATGGCCAGGGTCACCAGCAGCTCGATCAAGGTGAAGCCGCCTTGCCCACCCTGCGCATGCACCAGTCTCATTTGGCGGGAGGCGGCGCCACCGGCACCGGCTGGCTGGACGAGAACGGCAGGGGCGCCGCCTGCAGCGGCACGGGCTGGCCAGCCGATATCGGCAAGGGTGAGGCGGCCGGCTCGGGCGACGGCGCCACTTCCGGCGCCGGCACGCTCTGCGGCAAAGTTTGCGTCAGCGGTGCCGGCGGCGCGCCCGGCGCCATCATCTGCTGCGCCGGCGCCGGCTGCATGCCGACGGCCGACGGGCCGGAACGCACGATCACCGTGCCCGGCATCTGCGTGGACGCCTTGGCCGTCATGTCGGGACGGCGGCGGAAGCTGCCTTCCGTGCCGGCGGAAAACTCCGACTCCTTCGCTTCCGGGCGCTGCACCGTGCGTACCAGGTGCGGCGTGATCGACAGCACGATTTCCGTCTTCTGG
This sequence comes from Janthinobacterium sp. BJB426, assembly GCF_002735705.1. GTDB lineage: Bacteria > Pseudomonadota > Gammaproteobacteria > Burkholderiales > Burkholderiaceae_D > Janthinobacterium. Next base: position 193,039 of record NZ_PDZL01000009.1, on the reverse strand, counting down.
CTATCGTCCTTGCTGCTGCCGAACAAACGTCCCAGCACGGGAATGTCGCCCAGGCCCGGCACCTTGTTGCCCGAGCTGCGCTCTTCATTGTTGATCAGGCCCGCCAGCACCTGGTTTTCGCCATCCTTCAATTGCAGCATGGTCGATGCCTGACGCGTGCCGATCTGGTACAGGGTCGAGCCACTGCGGGTGGTGGTGGCCGCCCCCAGGTTGCTCACTTCGAGCGAGATGCGGATGCCCACCTCATTGTTCAAATAAATGGTCGGCTCGGCGTTCACCGTCAAGCCCACGTCCAGGTAGCTGATCGATTCGGAAGCGAAGCCGCCCGTGCCCGGCGAAATGGTGGTGGTCACCACAGGCACCCTGTCGCCGATGACGAACTTCGCCTTTTCCCGGTTGCGCACGCGAATGCGCGGGTTGGCCAGGATGTTCGCGTCGCCATCCGTCTTGTTGGCGTTTGCCGTCACGGCCAGGTTGCTCACGCCGATGCTGCGCTGGTTCAGGTTATTCAGGTCGTTGATGGTCAGCCCGATTCCGCCCGAGGTGGAAAGCGGCGTCAGGGTCAGGCTCGATGGCCAGGCCACGCCCAGTTCCATCAGGCGGCTGCGCTTGACTTCGAGGATTTCCAGTTCCAGCACGACCTCCGCCTCCGGCACGTCCTGCAGCGCGATCAGGCGCTCGGCCAGGCGGATCGCCTCGGGCGTGTCACGCACGATGACGAGGTTGAGTTTTTCATCGGCCACCACGTCGCGCGTCTTCAAAATGGTCTTGAGCGTGTTGGCCACCTGCTTGGCGTCCGCGTTCGCCAGGAAGAAGGTTTTTACCAGCACCTCCTGATACTCCTTCAATTTTGCCGCCACGTTCGGGTAGATCAGGATCGTGTTCGCATCCATCACCTGCTGTTCCAGCTGGTTCGTCACCAGCAGGAAGTACACGGCCGATTCCACCGTACTGTTTTTCAGGAAGATCGACGTTTTCGCATCCGCCTTGACGTCCTTGTCGAAGACGAAATTGAGACCGGAACGGCGCGCGATCAGCTCGAACACCTGCTTTAAGGGCGCGTCGCGGAACTCGATCGTGATCGGCTGCTTGTACGACTTGGCCAGGCCCGATTCGACGATGGGCGGCGCCGTCTTTTCATCGACTTCGCGCAGCAGCGCGCGCGCGCCGGCGTGGTTCGGCTGCTCCGTCAGGATGGCGTTCAGGCGCTGGCGCGCCGGGTCGTATTGTTTTGCATCAAACGCCGCGCGCGCTTCGGCCAGCAATTTCCCCTGGCGCTGCTCACGTTCGAGCGCGCGCAAGCCGCTGTTGGCGCGCTCGTTCTGCGCATCGATTTCCAGCACGCTCATGAAAGAAGCACGCGCCAGCTCGCCCTGCCCCGCCTGCGCCTGGCGCTCGGCCTGTTGCAAGCGGTTGCCGGTCGCCCGTTCGCGCGCCTGCAGGTAGGCGCTGCGGTATTGCGCGTTGCCGGGGTCTTGCTGCAGCGCTTCCTGCAGCTTTTGCAGGCCGGCCGGTATTTGATCTTGCGCAATCAGCTCGCGCCCGTCGCGGTAGGCTTGCTGCCCGGCGCAGCCGGACAGCAGCACCAGCAGTAGCGGCAGCAGCGCCGATGAAAAGGAACGAGGCATCACTCGGAAACTCCAATGTTGAGCTGCTGAACCTGGTTCAACGGCAGATAAGTGAGCGTCATGACGGGCGGTGCGATCGTCACGACCTTGTAGGCGCCATCGATGACGGTATGGGCGCGCACGATATACGTCTTGTCGGCGCGCGACAAAAAGACTTCCCAGGCGCCGTCGGCGGCCGCCTTGCCCAGGTAGACGAACGGCAGCGGCGGCGCCATCGGCGGCGGCGGGGGCGCGGCCGTCACCGCCATTTTCGGCGGCGGCGGATTCCAGTTCTGGCTCTGGAAGACACCGCCAGCGCCATCGGCACCGCCAAAGGTCTCGCCCTCCTCGCCCGCCACTTCGCTGCGCGGCAGCAGGGCCAGGATGGCCGGCTGCGCGGCTGGCGGCTTGACTGCCGCATGGCGCGCGGGCGCGACGGCCCGCTCGACCGCTTCGGCCACCTCGGCCACGGGCTGGCGCTCGCCCCACAGCAGCAAGGCACCCGCGCCCAGCACGCCGGCCAGCATGAGACTATGCCGCGGCGTCACGGCGCTTCTCCCGCGCTGTCAGCTAAATAAAACGTCAGGCGCAAGCGCGCTTCGAGTTGCGGATCGGCGATCTGCTCGCGGCGGAAACTCAGTTCGTCGAGCGAGGCGAAGGGAGCCGCGCGCAGCGCTTGCAGCGCGAACTGCCACACGGCCGCATAACTGCCCTTCAGCGGCAAGGTCACCTGCCAGGTGGCGACCTTGCTGGCCTTGTCGTAGCCGCTCTTGTATTCGCCCTGCGCCAGCAGCAAGCCGTTTTTCGCGGCCAGGTCGAACAGCTGCTTGACTTGCTGCTCCGCGTGGCGCTGCTGTCCCAGGGCGGCATAAAAGCGCGCCAGGTTCTCGCTGGCCGTCGCCGGCGGCGCCGCGATGGCGACGGTCAGCGCTGGCACGGGCAAGGGACGCGCTTCCAGCCGCGCCGCCACGGCGCGCTGCTGCCAGGTCCACGCCCAGGCGGCCACACCCAGTGCGAGCAAGGCCACGGCCAGGCAGGCAGGCGCCCCCAGGCGGCGCAACAGCAGTTGCGCGCGCAGGCGCACGATCGCGAGGTCGATGGCCATCATGGCGTGCCCCAGCGCGCTTCGAGCTGGAAGCGCAAGGGTTTGTTCGGATCAAGCGCATTGATTTCATGGCGCAGCAGCTGCACGCGCGTGCCGAACAGCTCCTGCTGCTTCAGTTGCGCGATGTAAGCCACCATGGCGTCGCTACTGGTCGTCTCGGCCGTGATCTTCAGCACGCGCTTGCGCGCATCCGGTTCCAGCGCCAGCAGCGCGATGGCGGGCGGCGTGGCGCTGGCCAGCGCATCCTGCAGGTCGCGCCACGGCAGATTCAGTTGCAGGATGGCCGCATTCACGGCTGCCGCCTGCGCCGGTGCAATCGGTGTTTGCGGTGCGCTCACCGGTCCCTGCGTGGCGGCCAGCACGCGCTGCTGCGCCAGCCGCCAATGCGCCTCGCTTGCCTGCTGGCGCTGCAGCGCGGCGCTGCCGCTGTACGCCGCCGTGACGGCCAGCGCCACGCCCAGCGCCCCCGTGATCCACGCCCAGACGGGAACTCGGTGCAGGCTGCGGCGCCAGTTGGGTGGCGCAAAATCGATATCGAGGCGCGTCATGCCACGCCTCCGCTGCGGGCCAGCCGGGCAGCCGGCGACAAGGCGCCTTCCCCGTCCGGCGTGGAGAAAATCTGGCAGTGGAACGCTTGCGCGGGCGCCAGCCAGCCCGCTGGCGCCGCGCCGCACAGCTGCAGCAGCGCCGGCGCGGGCACGCCTTGCAGCAGCGCCTCGCGCGCCAGCACCTGCAGCAGCCAATCCTGGCCCGCGCCCTGCGGCACGGGAAGTGCGCGCACGGCGCGCAAATACCCATCGTGCCGCACGCCCAGGGTCAGGACGCTCTCCTGCAGCTGGCCAAACCAGGCGCCCGGCTTCAACGCGCCGTGCCAGCGATTCCAGTGGCGCGCGAATTGCGGCGTGATGAAAATCAGGGCCAGCTTGCGTGCGGCCGCCACGCGCGCCAACTGCGCCAGCAGAGCGCGGGGCACGGCGCAGAAAAACGGCGCGCGCGCATCCCAGGCGCTGCTGCTGTGCCACAGACCCGGCGCATCGCCATACAGCGACTGGAAGCGCAGCGCGGCGGCCGCCTCGATATCGGCCAGGCGCGCCGCGCCTTGTGGCATGTCCACTTGCCACAGGCGCGCCAGCGCATCGTCAAGCACCACGGACAATGGCCAGCCCGCGTATTGGCCAACTGGCAGAATCTGTTCCAACGCCTGGCCCAGGGCGGCAAAGTCGCCGTGCAGCGCGTCGTCCGGCGCATACGCGGCTTCACCCAGCAAGGTCCATGCGGGCGCGCGCCAGCGGCTGCTGCGCCACAGGCTCACCTTGCCCGCTGCCACGCCCAGGCGCAAACCTTGTCCATAAGCTCTACGCATGCAGGGTGACCCTCTTGATTTCCGTGATGGTGGTGGCGCCCCGCTTGACCAGTTCCAGCGCCGCCAGACGCAGGCTGCGCGTGCCGTTCGCGTACGCGGCCGCCTTGATCTGGCGGATCGGCTTTTTATCGACGATCAGTTCGCGGATTTCATCGGTCAGCACGAGGATTTCGGCGATCGAGCGGCGTCCCTTGTAGCCCGTGCCGCGGCAGTCGCCGCAACCCTTGCCCTGCTTGAATTGATATGTATCAACGTCGGCGCGCGCCAGGCCCACGCTGGCCAGCTCACTGTCGTCGGGCGTGTACTCCGTGGCGCAATGGGGGCAGTTGGTGCGGATCAGGCGCTGCGCCCAGATGCCGTTCAGGGCCGAGACGAACGCATACGGGTCGATGCCCATGTGGGTAAACCGGCCGAACACGTCGAAGACGTTATTCGCATGCACGGTGGTGAGCACCAGGTGACCGGTAAGGGCCGATTGCACGGCGATTTCCGCCGTTTCGCGGTCGCGGATCTCGCCCACCATGATCTTGTCGGGATCGTGGCGCAGGATCGAGCGCAAGCCCTTGGCAAAGGTCAGCCCCTTCTTTTCATTCACGGGAATCTGCAGAATGCCGGGCAGCTGGTATTCGACGGGGTCTTCGATGGTGATGATCTTTTCGCGCCCGTTATGGATTTCCGTCAGCGCCGCATACAGGGTCGTCGTCTTGCCCGAGCCCGTGGGGCCCGTGACGAGCAGCATGCCGTAGGCTTCCTGCGCCAGCGCGCGCAATGCTTCCAGCGATGGCGCGTCAAAGCCCAGTGCTTCGAGGGTCAGCGCGCCGTAGGCCTCGATCATGGCGCGCTTGTCGAGGATGCGGATGACGGCGTCTTCGCCATGGATGCTGGGCATGATGGAGACGCGCAAATCGATTTCGCGCCCGCCCGATTCGACGCGGAAGCTGCCGTCCTGCGGCACGCGGCGCTCGGCGATATCGAGTTCGGCCAGCACTTTCAGGCGCGAGATGATGTGTTCGGCCACTTCGATGCCGTTGACGGACGTGGCGTGATCGAGCACGCCGTCGACCCGGTACTTGACGGCCAGGCCGCCGGCCGTGCTTTCCAGGTGGATGTCGGAGGCGCCTGCTTTGAGCGCGTCATACAGGGTCGAGTTGACCAGCTTCACGGCGGGGCTGGCCGCTTCCGACACGCTGGCGAACGACAGCACGGCGGCCGTCTTGCCGTCGCGCCGCGCGTCCGTGGCGGCGCCGGGCAGCAGGCTGTCGACGGCGCGCGCCGATTCTTCCTGCTTCGACAGGTAGGCGCCGATGTCGGCCTGCAGCGCCAGACGGATGTTCAAGGCGCCCTGCCCCGCGCGCGCATTCAGCCAGGTTTGCAGGTCGAGGTCGAACGGGTCGGCGATCACGCCCACCAGTTGGCCGTCGGCGGCGCGCAGCAGCACGCTGTGGCGCGCCAGCGCCTGCGACAGCGGCAGCACGTCGAAGGCGGGAGACAGCGCCAGCATGTCGGCCGTTTCCAGCACGTCCAGGCCGAACGGGCGCGCCAGTGCGCGCACCACGGCGCGCGCCTCGATGCCGCTCAGCTGCTGCAATTCCTCGACCAGGCTGCGCTTCGATTGGCGGCTCAGGATGCGCGCGCGCTGCAGCAGCGCAGGGTCGATAGCCACGCTGGCGACGGTGGATTCGGTTTGCATCATGAAATATCGCCAGCAAGGTCAAAGATGGGCATGTACAGCAGGATCACGATGGCGCCCACGACCAGGCCGATGGCGGCCATCAGCAAGGGTTCGAACGTGCGCGTAAAACGGTCGATCCAGCGGCTGATTTCGCCGTCGTAAAAGGCGGCCGACTGCGTCAGCATGGGGCCCATGTCGCCCGTGCGCTCGCCCACGCGCAGCATGCGCAGGGAAATCGGCGTCGTCAATTGATGCTGCTCAAACGCCAACGACAGGGGCTGGCCCGCCTCGATGGCGCCGCGCGCCTGCTGCAACGACGCCTGCATGCCCGGCGACACCATCGCTTGCACGGTGGCAATCGCCTGCACGATGGTGATGCCGCCTTCGGCCAGCATGCCCAGGGTCAGGTACAGGCGCGACAGTTCATAGATGCGCACGCGCTCGCCGATGCCGGGCAGTTTCGCCAGCAGGCGCGCCACGCCGCCATGGCGCAGCACGCGCAGCACGGCCGTGAACACCATGCTGCTGACCAGCGCCAGCCCGAGCAACAGCAGCACGCCGTGTTCGGTGACGAACTGGCCCCAGCTGAGCATCACTTGCGACATCCACGGCAGGTTGCGCCCGGCGCCCTTGTAGACCTCGGCAAAACGGGGCACCACATAGCTGATCAGGAAGGCGCTGACGCCGCCGCCCACGGCCAGCAGGATGGCGGGATAGATGGCGGCGCTGACGATTTTACTGCGCACCGTATCGATGCGCTGCTGGTAGTCGATGTAGCGCGACAAGGCGCGCGGCAAGTCGCTCGTGCCTTCGGCCGCCTTGACGATGCCGATGTACAAGGGCGGAAACAGCTCCGCTTGCTCGCCCAGCACGGCGGAAAAGCGCTTGCCTTCGCGCAAGCCTTCCAGCAGGCGCGTGAGCACGCTGCGCGTGGCCGGCGACGCTTCCTTTTCCAGCAAGGCTTCCAGCCCTTCGACGATGCCCAGGCCCGCGTTCAGCAGCGCCAGCAACTCCTGGCTGAACAGCAGCAGGGGCAGGGCCCGCGCACGCTGGCGTCCGGCCGCGCTGAACGGCGTGGCCCGCACAGGGCGGATGGCGCTGACGAACAGGCCGCGCGCCTCGGCCTGGCGGCGCGCGTCGGCTTCGTCGCGGCCGTCGATCACGCACGTATGCAAGGTAGCAACTGCCTGGTCCGTGGAAAGCGCGCGTACTTCGAACTGCATGATGGCTTGTCCGTAGGAAAAAGAATGGCGCTGGCGCTATTGCGAGCTGATGTCGGCGTTCTCGCCGCTGCCGCCCGGCTGGCCATCCTTGCCCATCGAGACGATGTCATACTCGCCCTTGCTGCCGGGCGCGCGGTATTGATAGGCATGGCCCCACGGGTCGAGCGGCACGGCCTTTTTCAGGTAGGGACCATTCCAGCGCGTGCCGGCGGCGGGCGGCGCGACCAGCAGCGCGGCCAGGCCTTCTTCCGTGGTCGGGTAGCGCCCCACGTCGAGCCGGTAGGTATCGAGCGATTTTTCAAACGCCTCGATCTGCGCCTTGGCCACCGTTACTTCGGACTTGCCCAATTGGGCGAAATATTTGGGGCCGACATATGCCGCCAGCAAGCCGATGATCACGATGACGACCAACAGTTCGAGCAAGGTAAAGCCGCGCGCATGGCGCGTTGCCGCAAGGTTCTGCCTGTGTGCTGCATGCATCCGGTAACTCCTTCTTGCCTACCTTCAATACGTTGCCGCCATGTGCGCCGCTAGTGGCCGCGCACAGGCGGTGCGCGCCTGCCTGATGCCTAAGTAACCCCCAATAAATTATTGTAATTTCTGACTTCCATAACCGGCGCTAGGCGGCGTTGCTCACTGCTAGCAATGCTCGCACTGCGTCGCAGCGAGCGCCTTGCATAGCATCCGGTTCTGTTCGTCATAAATTCACACTAATTTCCCGAGGCTTACTTAGCAGGCTACCATGCCGCTTATGGTTAATACAATCTTTTGTTTGTACTGAAAACAACAAAATTCCGAGGGAAAACATCGCGTTTTCCCTGACGCAAGTCGCGCGCCACCCGCCTTGCGACCGGCGTACAATCGGCGCACGAGCGGCCATGCGGCCTGCCTTGGGAGCTTGCATGTCTGCAATCCGTTTCAGCCTTGCCATCCTGGCCGCCGCCAGCGTACTGCCGGCCGGCGCAGCGGCGGCACAACGACAAGCATATATTGTGCAACTGGTGGCCCCGCCGCCAACAAGCATGGCAGCCGATGCGGCCCAACGGCAAGCGCAGCGGGAAGCCGGCCGGCGCGCCGTGCTGTCGCTGGTGCCCGACGCCACGGTGCAATACCAATATACGGCCGTGCTGAACGGCTTTGCCGCCCTGCTGACGCCGGACGAAGTCACGCGCCTGCGCGCCAGCCCGCTCGTGGCGCGCGTGGCGCCCGGCACCGAGGATCAGTTCAACGATGGCGGCACGCACACAACCGCCGCACCCCGGCCGCAGCGCTAAGCGGCTTCAGGCGGCCAGCAGGCGCAGCGCGATGCCGCGCGACACGGCTTGCGTGCGATTGCTCACACCCAATAATTTGTAGATGCGCTGCAAATGGCTTTTCACGGTCCCGCCGCTGATGCCGAGAATTTGCCCCACCTCCTCATTGCTCTTGCCGATGCTGACCCAGTGCAACACTTCCAGCTCGCGCGCACTGGCCGCGCGCGCCGCGCCGGTGGGCGCTGCCTGCGCTCCGTCCGGCAGCGCCAGCCAATGGATATGCAGGTAGGGCAGCAGCAATTCCAGCACATACGCCTGGCGCGCCGGGTCAGGCCGGGAGGCGCAGGAGGCGCAAAACAGGGCAAAAAAACTGCCGGCGCCCGCAGCCGCGCTGCCATGCACGAGGACTCCGTCGAGGATGGCCACGCGCCGCCCGCCTGCGCGCCAGGCTTGCGCCAGCCGCGCCACCTGTCCCTTGCGCGGGTCGCTGAGCGCCCGCACCTCGGCCTCGGCCAGCACCGCGCTATGCCAGGCCGCGCTGCGCACCACGCCGCCATCGGCGCCCAGCTGCGCGCAGACGAGCACGGCATGCGGCAGCAGCGCCTGCAGCGGCCCCTGGCTCCACAAAAAGAAATCGCCGGGCACGGCGATGCCATGCGCGCCGAGTATGGCGTGCAGCAGGTATTCCTGTTCCCGCCCCGTCAGCAGCATCAGGCGCGCACGGCGGTGTCAAAGGCGTCAAGCGCCAGGTAGCGATAGCCGCTGCCGCGCACGGTTTCGATGCGGTGGCCGCAGCCGCCCGGCTGCAAGGCTTGCCGCAAGCGTCCCACGTGGGCGTCGACCGTGCGTTCGTCGAGATACGCGGCATGGCCCCACACCTGGTCCAGCAGCTGCGCGCGGCTATGCACCCTGCCCGGATGGTGCATGAAGAAATGCAGCAACTTGAATTCCACGCGGCCCAGATTGACGGGCACCTTGCCGGCCGTCACGCGCCGGGTGTGCGGATCGAGGCGCAAGGCGGTGGCGCTGGCCGTGCTTGCGCCTGCACGCAAGGCCGCAGGCGCGCGCCGGCGCAGCAGCGCATGCACGCGGGCCAGCATTTCGCGGGGGCCGACAGGCTTGCACAGATAATCGTCGGCGCCGCTGTCCAGCGCCAGCACCTTGTCCTGTTCGCTGTCGCGCGCGCTGAGCATGATGATGGGCAAGTCGCACAGCACGCCATCCTGGCGTACCTGGCGCAGCAGCGCGATGCCGGACGCATCCGGCAATTCCCATTCCAGCAACAGCACGTCGGGCGGGTCAATTGCCAGCAGCGCCAGCGCGCCACGCGCATCCACGGCGCAACTGACCCGGTAGCCGGCGCCCGCCAGGTTATGCGCCAGCAGCGCTTGCATGGCGGGCGCCGGGTCCAGCACCAGGATATGGCCAGGCATCGATGCATCTCCCGAAAAAAGTTGGCGGCAGTCCATGAAAAACTAGACTACCCGACAAGTTTTTTACTATGCATCAAGCGTAAAACGGTGACCAATACAATTTAGTTTCCTGATTTATAGCTATTTCAAATAAATAGACGATGGGCGTGTGGCGGATTGACGGCGGCGCAGGGCAAAACCGATCAGCGCCAGGCCGCCCGTCAACATCATCCATTCCGACGCTTCCGGCACGGCCGAGATCGTCGCGATGCTGGCGTAGCTGCTGCCCGTAATGCCGGCGGGCAAGCCGCCGTTCAGCGGCGTCAGTTCGAATTGCACGAGGTTGCCATTTGCATTGCCCAGGTAAGTGGTGCCGGTGTAGTCGAGCAAGCCTACGCCAAATGTCGTGCCCGCGTTGCCGGCCGTGCTCAGGAAATCACCGCCGAAGACGACGTTGAAACCGAACTTGCCGCCCAGGGTCACGTTGTGAAACCAGTCGTTGTAGGCGCCGCTGTTTCCAAAGGTCAAGGTACCGGGCACGCTGCCGCTGACATTGCCTTCCAGCGATTCCAGCGCGCCGAACGCGCCCGAAAAATTGCTGAGCACGGCGCTGGCGCCGGGCACGGGGCTGTTACCGGCGATAAAGGCGAAGTCGAGGAAACCGGCGCCCGAAAACTGGCTCGTGTCGATTTCCACGCGATAGCCGAGCGGATCCGCCAGTGCCACGCTGGAGCTGGCAGCCAGCATGGCGCCCAGCACGGCGCGGCGCAGAGCCAGATTAAGTGTCGTTGTCAGCATGATGGTGTCCTTAGAAGTTGCCGGCGAAAATGCTGGCGGAATAATGGATCGTCACTTTCGACGGATTGGTGAAACTGACGGCAAACGAGGCCGTCGCGCCCGGCGCCAGGCTGGCCGCGTTGACGGTGACATACTCGGCGCCCGCATGGCTGCCCGTGGCATTCGCCAGGGTCACGCCAGCCGGCAAGCCGCCGAACACCACCTGGAACGGACCGTTCAAGGCGCTCATGCCCGTGTTGGTAAACGAGAACGTGCCCGTGTATTTTTGCGTCGCGCGGCTGTACGTGAGGCCCGAGCTGGTTGTCGCCACGCCGGCCGTGACGTCGCGGTAGGCCGGTTGCAAGTCCAGGCTGATGACGACGGGATCGTGGTCCGAGGCGCGGTAGGGCAAGCCGTTGTACAAGTCTTGCGGCTTGGCCGAGTCGATGTTGTAGTCGATCATTTCCGGCTCGTCCGCATTCACATGCCATTCGGCCACACCGGCCACTTGCGGGCTCAGCGACGCACTGGCCAGTGCATGGTCGAGGTAGCCGCTCTGGCCGCCGAATACGTACGAATACGGCATGCCGGACGGCCGCACGAAACGCTCGAGTTCGTTGACGAAGCCGACGCCCGTGATGACCTGGATCGGGTCTTCCGCACCATATGAGTTCAAGTCCCCGATGACCAGCACGTCCGCGTCGCCGGCAGCGGCCGCCACCTGCGGCACAAAGCTGCCCACCAGGCGCTGGGCTTGCTGCACGCGGGTGGCGTTCCAGCAACTCTGGCTATCGTTCTGGTCCGCATCCAGCCCGCTCGAGGGGCAGCTGCCCTTCGATTTCAGGTGATTGACGATCAGCGAGAATTTCTCGCCATTGCTTGCAAGAAAAGTTTGCGCCATCGGTGGCCGGTTGTTGATGGCGTTGGCGTCCGACAAGGCGCCGCCCACCAGGCCCAGCTTGCCTGGCTTGTAGATCATTGCCACGCGGATGGCGTCCGTGCCCGTGGCGGCCGGTTTCGGCACGACGGCATACGTGACGCCGCCGATGGCAGCGTTCAACTGTTCGACCAGGTAAGTGACGGCTATTTCGCCATTGTTCTGGATTTCCATCAAGCCCACCACGTCCGCATCGATAGCCTTGAGCTCGGCGACGATCTTGTCGCGCTGGCGCTCGAACTCGGCCAGGTTGTCGGCGCCGCGGCAATTGCTCTTGGTGGTCGATGCGCCCACGGTACAGCCCTGCCCCGTCTGGCCAAAGATATTGTTGCCATTCGTAAAGGTCGTGAAGAAATTCAACACATTCGCGCTGGCCACCTTGACGTTGCCGGATGGCAGTTCCGGGCTGCCCGTGCGCGGATTGTCGCGCGAGAATTGCGGCGTTTGCGTCGGCTGCAATTTGTAGGCGGCGCCGCCACCGCCGATGGCACCGAAATCCACCACGCCCGTCAAGTCGGCCACCGTATCGCCGCTGCGCACGGTGTTGTCCTGGCCAAGATACGGAATGCTGGGCGGCGTGACGAAGATGCCATCATCGAGCACAATCAGGTTGTTCGCATTGGCGGCGATCAAGGCTTGCGCCTCGGCGGAGCCAGCCGGATGGTGATTGGTCGGCACTTCGCGCCGGCCCGCCGACAGGGTCAATTCACCGCGCGCGCCCAGATAGGCGTTTTGCGACACGGTCAACGGTTGCGTGAAGCGCACCAGCATGCCTTCCACGGCGGCCAGGTTTTCGTTCGGTAAGGTTACATTCGTCGGCACGATGCTGTGGCCCGCGCTTTGCACGAGGATGGCCGTCACGTCCTTGAATTCCGTATAGGAATTTTTCGCGCCCGAGGGCGTGTATTCGACCACCGTGCCCGTCACGCGCACCAGTTCGCCCGGCTGCACGGTGGTGGCCGTCGCGCCCGTGTATACAAAGATACCGTCCGACGTCGATGGGTCGCCATCGCCGGCCGCGTCCTGCATGAAGAAGCCCGTGCCCACTTTCAAGGTCACCACGCCTTGCGTCGTTTGCACGGAATTGGCGTAGGGGCTGGTGGCGCCCGCGCCCTGGATTTGCGGAATCGTGTGGCTGACGGCGGCCAGGCCTTGCACGGCGACATCGATCTTGCAGCTGGCGCTCTGCTGCTGGTCATTGCTGAAATTCACGATGACGGGATAATTGCCCACCGGCACGCCAGCGGCCACCAGCAGGCTGACCATGGCGCTCTCGCCCGCCACGCCGGCCGCGCTGAAGTTGCCCAGGCTGATGCCGGCCACGGCGGGCGAGCTCAAGATAGCGGCATTCACGACGCCATCCACGTCGGACGCGCGCAGCACGGCGCTGCCGCCATTGCCCACGGCCAGGGCCAGGCTGGCGGGGCAGCTGGTGACGATCTGGTGCACGATAGGGCCGCCGCACACATTCAGTGGCGAAGCCGTATTGCGCGGCGTCACGCTGCCGGTGGCAAAATCCACGCTGTTATCGTCCGTGTCGCCGCAGCCGCCATTCGCGCGCAGGATAGACAAGGTATTCGAGGGCGCTTGTGCCACGGCCCCTTCAAAGCCGTTGGCCGTGCCGAAGCCGACCAGGTCGATGACGGCCGCACCCGTGGGGCTGGCGCCCGTTTGCGCCGTCTTGTTATTACTCAACAGTACCTTGCCTGCCGTGCCGGACATGGCCAGGCTGCCCGTGGCGTCCGGCGTCGGCAAGTCCTGCGTGCCGCCCGCGCCCTTGGCTTGCTGGACCAGCAAATACTGGCCAGCTTGCAAATCGATAGCCGGCAAGGCCGTCACGGACCAGCTCGTGCCAGCGGCGGATGCGTATTGCACGCTCCAGTTGCTCAGGTCGACGGGACTGGCGCCACGGTTGAACAGCTCGATGAAATCGTTGCGGTACACGGCACCCGTGTTGCCGCCGCCCCCATACACCTGGCTGATGACGATGTCGGAGGCGGCCAGGGCTGGCAGGGACAGGCTGGCCAGCACGGCGGCCATGACCGTCAGGCGCAAGTATTTACGCAGGGACAAGGGCGAAACGGACGAGGCGGCAAGGTGGGAAGTCATGGTTTTCCTGGTCAGTAAAATGACAACGAACTTATGATTTGCATACGAATGTACATACTAAACAGGCTGCATGACGAGTTGATGACATTTCATTAAGCCGAACGGAGTAACGCGCAGCCAGGATGCACGCCCGCGGCCGCATGTCATCAGTATCCATTCAACAACGCCATGCCTTGCAAAGCAATCCCGGCCGTTACACGGCCGCACAATATGATATAATTCAAACAAATAAGTTTAGTTCCTGATAAGAAATTGAACGGCAACACCAGACCCAGTAGTGCAGGCCCCATCCATGCCTGACCTTGAAACGCACTCCCCACCTTGCTCGCAACAGTAGCCTGGACGGGAGCGGCAACAATCGCATGTGGACACACGCGCCGAGCGGCGCACCCTTCCATGCTTTTTGAGAGATCGATCATGCCAACACCAATTTTCACGCCAGCCTCTTCCCGTCCCTTGCTGCTGGCCGCAGCCTTGATGCTGTTCGGCGCCAGCGCCCAGGCACAAACGGCCGCGCCTGCGCAAAAGAATGAAAAGAATTGCCAGGCCAGCACGCAATCGGCGAATGGCAATACGAAAGATGCCAACCTGGACGGCACCTACAGCGCTTGCAGCCTGGCCAATGGCTTCATCGGCTCCGGCACGCGCACCAACGACGGCTCGAACAAGACGCCGGAATTTGACGGCATCGTGTCCGACCAGGAATTCCGCAATTCGTCATCGGCCGAGAATAATCACCGCCTGGCCGCGCGCCAGTTGCCTGACGGTGCCGGTGCCGGCGAACCGCGCAAGGTGCTGGCCAGCGGCGACCGCGACTTCCGTTTTGCCACGCGTGACTTCGTCGCTTCCGAAGAAAACCGTCCCTTCGACGATGGCCCAGGCTACCGTGGCCCGGGCCGTTCGTATCTGGGCCGCAGCGGCGACACCCAGGCACCATTGATCGTTTCGTCGTCGCTGGGTGAAAACTTGCCCACAGGCAGTAACAGTGTCGGCGGCGGCGGTTCGGGTGGCGGCTTCACGGGCGGCAGCATCATCCCCGTGACGCCGGAAATCCCGGCCGTGCCGGAACCGGAAACCTACGCCATGCTGCTGGCCGGACTGGGCCTCGTCGCCCTGGCGCGCCGCCGCAAGAGCAAATAACGTTGCACATTGCAGCATAAAAAAAGGCCCGCAAGGGCCTTTTTTATTATCTGGAAGAATCAGGTTTCAACGCCGGAAGCCCGCATACGGGGCGGCCAGCGGGTCGCCGATGAACAGGCCCTGGGCCGGCCACAGCACGCTGCCCCAGTACGCTTCCAGCGCCGTGCTGCCGGACAGGTAGCGGCGCAGCAGCACGGTCGGATTGGGAAACTTCTGCCAATAGCTGCACGGTTCGCTGACGGTGCCATAGCTGGCCGTCGCGCCCGCCTCCAGCCAGCGCTGGCTGCTCATCTGGCTACTGCCCTGCAAGTCGCCGCCAAACGAGGTCAGGTGGTCGGCCAGGGCACCGGGCAGGAAACGCAGGGTCTCCAGCTTGGCCACCTTGGCCAGCCCCGTCTGGTACACCATGATGTCTTGCGCCCCTTCCAGGCTGTCCGCCTTGAGGTTCTTGACGGTCAGCTTGCGCTGGCGCACGACACCGGCGGGTGGAAAGAAACCGGCCCGGCTGTTGCGCGCCGCGTCGCTGGTGGTCAGGTAATACGCGCTGGCGGCCGGCACGGAAAAGCCGCTGACGGCGCCGCGGTCCACCACGGCCTTGGCCTCTTCCACGAAATCGATGGGCAGCAGCATCGACAAACGCAAGCCCAGCTGCGTGTAAGGCTGCGCCACCTCGCTGTTGAAATACGCGCTGGGCTTGCCGGGATCGCACGTTTTCGCGCATTGATCCGCGTCATAGCCAAGTGTGAATGCGGCCGTGATGGCATTGCATTCGACGGCATACGGCGCGCTCCACACCATCAGCACGGCCTGGATTTCGGGTTTCAGCTGCGCATTGATGCGTTCCTTCAACTGCGCGAACTGATCGATGCTGAGCTTGCGGGGGCGGTTGGGAATGTTGACGTGCGCCACATTGGCGGCCGGAATGCCATGCGCCTTGCGGTAGTACTCGCCCACTTCGATACTGTTGGGCTCGGCATCGTTGATGACGATGGCCAGCTGCGATGCCTGCAATCCGGGCGGCGCGACCGCAGCGGCAGGGGCGGCAGGTGCATCGGCATGGGCGGCGCCGGCGGCCAGCGCCAGCGAAAGACAAAGGAAGTTGCGCAAGGGTCGGTGCACCGGTAAGGGAGGGATCGGAGGCAGGCGGCCAGGGGCGCGACTGCCCTCCGATTATAGCGCCATCAGGCGCGCTGGTAGACATCCTCCAGACGCACGATGTCGTCTTCGCCCAGGTAGCTGCCCGACTGCACTTCGATCAGGTGCAAGGGCAGCTTGCCCGGATTTTCCAGCCGGTGCGTCATGCCGATGGGGATGTACGTCGATTCGTTTTCCGTGAGTAAAGTCACCTTCTCGCCGCAGGTGACTTGCGCCGTGCCGCTGACGACCACCCAGTGTTCGGCGCGGTGATGATGCATCTGCAAGGACAGCTTGCCGCCCGGATTGACCGTGATGCGCTTGACCTGGAAGCGCTCGCCGATATCGATGCCTTCATAACTGCCCCACGGGCGGTACACCTTGCGGTGCTGCACGTGTTCGCTGCGTCCCGCCTGCTTCAAGTGATCGACCACCTGTTTCACGCGCTGCACCTGGTCCTTGTGCGCGATCAATACCGCATCGTCCGTTTCCACCACAATCAAGTCCTGCACGCCCAGCACGGCCACCATGCGGCGCTCGGCGCGCACCAGGCAATTGCGCACGCCATCGAGATACACGTCGCCACGCACCACGTTGCCATTGGCATCGCCTTGCTGCACTTCCCACAGGGCCGACCAGGAACCGACATCGCTCCAGCCGATGGCCGCCGGCAGCACTACCGCATGCGCCGTATGCTCCATCACGGCATAGTCGATCGAATCGGATGGACAGGCGGCGAAAGCCTGCTCTTCCAGGCGGCAGAAATCGAGGTCGCGATAGCCGTCGCGCACGGCCGTTTCGCAGGCGGCCAGCATGGCTGGCTGGAATTGCCCCAGCTCGCCCAGATAGCGTTCGGCGCGGAACATGAACATGCCGCTGTTCCAGAAATAATTACCGGCGGCAAGGAACGACTGCGCCGTGGCAAGGTCCGGCTTTTCCACGAAACGCTCGACCTTGCAGCCCACGGCGCCCGGATTCACGGGCACGCCGCTGCGGATGTAGCCATAGCCCGTTTCCGGCGCCGTCGGCACGATGCCGAAGGTGGCCAGCGCGCCATCGGCCGCCAGCAGCGCCGCCTCGGCGATGGCCTGGTGGAACGCGGCCACGTCGGTGATGACATGGTCGGCCGGCAAGACCAGCATCAGCGCCTGCGGGTCGATGGCCAGCAGGTATTGTGCGGCCACGGCCACGGCCGGCGCCGTATTGCGCCCCACGGGTTCGAGCAAAATGCCCAGCGGCGGCAAGCCGATCTCGCGCAGTTGCTCGGCCACCATGAAGCGGTGCTCATTGCCGCACACCACCAGCGGCGGCATGACGTCGAAACCGGCCAGTCCGCTATCGCCGGCACGGCGGTTCGGCAGGCTGGTCACGCGCAACGCCGTTTCCTGCAACATGGTCTTGTCCGTTACCAGCGGCAACAGTTGCTTGGGCAACACGGCGCGCGACAGCGGCCACAAACGGGTGCCCGAACCGCCGGACAGGATGACTGGGTAAATTTTCATGGCTTCATTTCAAAAACAGTATATTGGGCAGCATACAGGGCCGGCGGCGTTTCGTCGCGCCGCAGGCTGCGCCGGTCGCGCGCATTGCCCCAGGCATCTTTTTCATAGTCGGAGACATGGCGCATCTGGCCGGCACGGTCGACACTATAATCCTTGAAGACGATCATTTCATCAAGCACCACGCCAGGCAGCACGCGCGTGTACTCGAACAGCACGCTGCGCACCACTTCGGCGCCGCCGCAGACATGGCTGCCATGGCCGATCCAGGCCGGCCCGATAATGGTCGTGCCCGCCTCGATGCGGCAGCCCGAGCCGATGTAGACGGGGCCTTCGATGCGCGTGCCGCCGCTCCAGTCGATGCTGGTGTTCAGGCCGGCCCAGACGCCATCGGCGATCTGGGTGCCAGGCACATGCAAATGAGCAACATTTCCCAGCAACACACTTTGCAGCACTTCCCAGTAATCCTTGATGCTGCCGATATCGATCCAGTTGTACTGGCGCTTTTGCGCATAGAAGGGCAAGCCTTGCGCGACCAGCAAGGGAAACAGTTCCGAACCGATATCGAAGGGCTGGCCAGCGGGAATCAGGTCCAGCACGGCCGGCTCGATAATATAGATACCGGTGCTGACGCAATTGGACAGCGCATCGGCCTGCGCCGGCTTTTCCTGGAAGGCGCGGATGCGCCCGTCGTCGTCGCTGACCACCACGCCATAGCTCGACACCTTGTCCCACGGCACTTCCAGGGTGATGACGGACGCCAGCGCACCCTTGCTGCGGTGTTCGCGCAGGGCCGCTTCCAGGTCGAGGTCGATCAAGGCGTCGCCGCACAGCACGATCGTCGTGTCGTCGAAAAAGCCGCCGAACTCCTGGATCTTCTTCATGCCGCCAGCCGAGCCGAGCGGCTGCGGCACGACCTCGCCCGCATCGTTCGTATAGCCTTCGAAGGAATAGCCGATGCGCATGCCGAACTGGTGGCCTTCGCCGAAATACTCCTCGATCTTTTCATGCAGGTAGCTGACGTTGACCATGATGTCGGTCACGCCATGCTGCGCCAGGTGTTCCACCAGGTAAGCCATCACGGGCTTGCCCAGGATGGGAATCATGGGCTTGGGCAAATCATAGGTCAGGGGCTGCACGCGCGTGCCCTTGCCTGCTGCCAGTATCATTGCTTTCATCGTCACACTGCTCCATCAGGGTTGAGGATGGCTGGCCAGGCGGCGCACTTCAGCGGCCATCCTTGCTCAAGGTCACGGAAGCGGCGGGCGCGGCGGCGGGAAACAGGCGCGCATACGCGGCCAGCAGCTTCGGTGCTTCATACTCCCACTCCAGCTCGTTGATCACGCGATGGCGGCCAAACGCGCCCATCTGCTCGCGGCGGGCCGGGTCGTCCAGCAATTCGACGATCTTGCGCGCCATGTCGATGGGATCGTTCTTCAATGCATACAAGGATGCCTGCTGCGCGGAAACTTTGCCCTCGACCAGATCAAACTGCACGATCGGTTTGCCCAGCGCCATGTATTCCATGATCTTGTTCATGGTCGACTTGTCGTTCATGTCGTTGGCCACGTCAGGATTCACGCACACGTCGGACGTGTTGAGCATTTCCAGCAATTGCTGGTCCGGCACGCGCCCCGTAAACGTCACGTAGTCGGCGATGCCCAGGTCCTGCGCCATCTGCTTCATCTGTTCCAGCGAGGTGCCGCCGCCCACCAGGCCGAAGTGCACATCCTCGCGCTTCAGGGTTTGCACGATGTATTGCGCCGCCTGCAGCAGCAGATCGATGCCTTCCTGCGCCCCCATCACGCCCACGTAGCCAACCAGGTAAGCGCGGCCCTTCTTGAGTTCCGGCACGGGCGGCAGCACGCGCAAACGGTCCAGCTTGGGCCCGCTGCGCACCACGTAGACATCCTCGGGCTTCATGCCGCCCCGCTCGATGGCGATCTTCTTGTACGACTCGTTGGTGGCGATCGACACGTCGGCGCTCTGGAACGACCAGCGCTCGAACAGCACCATCAGTTTATAAAAGAAATCGCGCCGGCCGAACTTGGCTTCGTACAGCTCCGGATTGATGTCATGGTGGTCGAACAGGAAACGCTTGCCCATCGTCAACTTGAAGAAGCCGCCGATGAGAAACAGCAGGTCCGGCGGATTGCAGGCGTGGATGACATCGAAGCCGCGCGCGAAATGCACTTTCCACGCCAGGCGGAAGGTGTGGAACAGCGCCAGCGAATATTCCACCAGGTAACCCTTGGCCCCTTCCGCTTCCAGCGGCAGGTTGTAGCGGTAGATATGGATGCCGTCGATGGCTTCGTAACGCGACTCGTAGCCCTTGCCCGTCGGGCAGATGATCGACACTTCATAACCGTTCGCATGCAGGGTAGTCGCTTCCTGCCACACGCGCCGGTCGAACGGCGACGGCAGGTTTTCCACCAGGATCAGCACGCGCCGCGGCTGCCCTGCCACGGTGTTACCAGCAGATGCCGTCATATTGCTCTCCACTTTGTTCTTTGCTGATGCGCACCAGGTCGACGATGTGCTGGTGCGGCTGCAGGCTGCCTGGCACGCTCTTGAATTCGGCCGCGCCGTTGCCGATGACGATGGTGTCGGCAAAATCGAGCACGTCCTGCATGTTGTCCACCATCAACTTGGAAATGTGCGGGATCATGTTCAGGATGTAATCCTGGTTGGCGCCCGTCAAGGCGGCCAGGTTGACATTCTTGTCGTACAGTTTCAATTCATAGCCCTTGCCCAGCAGATACTCGATGACATCGACCAGCGGCGACTCGCGCAAGTCATCCGTGCCGGCCTTGAACGAGAAGCCCAGGATGCCCACCTTGCGCGCGCCCTTGTCGACGATCATCTTGATGCCTTTTTCCACTTGCTTCTGGTTCGATGGCAGGATGGAATTGAGCAAAGGCAAATCGAGGTCCAGGCTGCGCGCCTTGTAGGTCAGCGCGCGCACGTCTTTCGGCAGGCACGAGCCGCCGAAGGCAAAGCCCGGCTTCATGTAGTAAGGCGACAGGTTCAGCTTGGTGTCCTGGCAGAAAATCTCCATCACCGTGTGGCCATCGATGCCGACGGCCTTGCAGATATTGCCGATTTCATTGGCGAACGCCACCTTGACGGCGTGCCAGGTATTGTCCGTGTACTTGACCATCTCGGCCGTCTCGACATCCGTGCGCACCAGCGGCGCATCCATCTTTTCATACAGCTGCACCAGCAGCGCGCCCGCCTTTTCATCGGATTCGCCGATCACCGTCTTCGGCGGATTGTAGTAATCGTAGACGGCCGTGCCTTCGCGCAGGAATTCCGGGTTGTTGCACACGCCGAAATCGACGCCGGCCACCTTGCCCGAGGCCGCTTCCAGGGTCGGGATGACGAGCGAGCGCATGGAGCCGGGCAGCATGGTCGAGCGCGCCACGACGACGTGGAAGCTATCCTTTTCACGGATGGCGGCGCCGATTTCCTGGCACACCTTGCGCACGTGGCTCAGATCCAGGTTGCCATTGAGCTGCGAAGGCGTGCCCACGCAGATGAGCGACATGTCCGAGCCGAAGACGGCGTCGCGCACGTCGAAGGTGGCGCGCAAGTGGCCGCTTTTCACGGTGGCGGCGATCATCTCGCCGATGTCTTTTTCGATGATGGGCGTGGTGCCCTGGTTGATCAGCTCCACCTTGGTCCTGTTCGGATCGACGCCGATGACTTCGTGTCCATCCGTTGCCAGGCAACCAGCCGAGACGGCACCCACATAACCCAAACCAAATATGCTAATTTTCATGTTTTCCTCGTATTTTCTGACAGATCAGGGGTAGCCAAACTCAGGTGAAACTCCGTGCGCAAGGTGGCCGCGCCTTGCAGCCGCCCGCGCCAGACCAACACAGGCGCAGCCTGTTTTTCATCGAAGCGGTGCGAAATCCAGCCCAGTGGCGGATTGTCGCTGCCGCGCACCAGTTGCACGGAAGCATCCTGCAACGGCGGTAAATGCATGTCCAGCGCGAAGGCGTCGCCCGCCACGCGCAACACCTGGCCGTCCAGCTGCACGCGGCAGCGGGGATCGAAGTGCCAGAACAGCTCCACCTCGTGCGCGCCCTGGCATTCGAGCACATCGTCGACGACGATCCGCGCGGCGCCAGGTGCCACGCGCACGTCGCGCCGGTGTAGCACGGCATCTTTCAAGCCCAGGTAGCCGTCATGGCTGGCGCTCCAGAATTGCCCATCGGCATCGTCACGCCACGCCAGGCACTGTGCCCTGGCCTTGCGCAGCCACAGGAAGTTGCCACCGGACTCGGACTGGTCGCGGCCATCGATGCGCACGGTGTTGTGCGCGCTGGTGCCGCGAAAATAATCGCGCCACTGTTTTTGCGTATGGTAGGCATACGTGCCCGGATCGACCAGCACCATCTGGCCCGCCACGGACAAGGTCAGCGCCAGCGCATCGGCGTGGCCGTGCGCGGCAATGCCCAGGTAGCCCAGCGGGCCGGCATCGGCAATCAGGCGCACTTCACCGGGCATGCCAAAGCCGGCGCCCATCACGTAATAGCCCCCATCGGGGAAGGCGCGCGGCAAGGTATCGGGCGCGGCGTCGGGCAAGGCGTCAAACGCCTGGCTCCCCGCCTCGCCCAGCAGCCAGGCGCTTTTCTCGTCGAAAGTGCGCGCCTTGGCCTTGAAGTCGGCGCGTCCGAACAGCGCCGCGCCGCTGGCCAGCAGGGAGGTGTAGGGATTGGCGTCCGCTGCCTTGTCCCAGTGCGCCAGCAGCGCGTCGTCGGCGTCGCCGATCATCGGCACCTCGCCCGCCACATTCGTCATGGCGGCCAGAAATTCCAGCATGGCTTCCAGGCGCCGCAAAAAAGCGTCCGAGCGGGGCCGGCCATTCGCGCGGCCCGCCAGCACGCACAGCAGCATTTCGTCGGCCACCGTGTGCTGATAATAAATGGCTTGCTCGCGGTTCACGCCATCCGGACCGTTTTGTTTGAGCGCCTGCGCTTCCAGTTCGCGTTCCGTCTGCGCCAGCCAGCCGGCGCTTTCCGGCCAGCACGGCCATGTGAGCGCGGCGATATGCAAGCCCGTCAATTCGCCAAACAGGTGGTTGTTGGCCGACGAGTGGCGCGAAAAGTGTCCCGCGATGAAGTGGCAATGCTGGTAGATGCTGTCTAGCCAGCGCTGCAGGAATGCCTGCCCTTGCGCGCCCTCAAACAGGGGGCTGTTGATGCCACCGAGCAAATGCCACGCATGCGACCAGCTGACCAGGCGCAAGGCCAGTTCCAGCGCGCTGCTCCAGTTCGGTCCCAATGGATACGGGCATTGTTGCCACCACGATTCCAGCAAGGCTTGCGCGCCGTGCGCATGGCGCAGGTCGCCGCCAAGGCGGTACGCCATCGCCAGGTCGGCCACGGCCAGGTGGCGGTTCGGTTCCCACAGGCATTTGATGTCGCCCACCACGGTTTCATCGCGGTAATTGAGCGTCTTGCCAAAATCCAGCGGCACCACGGTGCCCGTCTTCGGATCGCGGTTCCATTGCGGCGGGAAACCCAGGTCCGCATCGCGCAGGGCGAACACGTCGTAGCGGCCCGCCAGGATGCGTTCGGCCGCCGCCAGGTGCGGCGCAGCATCGATGGGCAAGCCCAGCCATGGCGCGCCGAAACGCTGGCGCGCGGCAGGCGGCGGCACATGCGCCAGGCCATAGCCGCGCGCCTGCAGCCGTTGCTGCACGGCATCACGCACGCGGTGCGCCACCTCGGGCGCCCCCATGGCGCGCAAGCGGTTCAGTTTCCAGGACAAGTTGCTCAGCATGGACGTCTCACAGATACTGGCGGTGCCAGATTTCCAGGGTGAGCAAACTCCACAGCAGCTTCTCGTGGTTTTGCCGCCCGGCCACGTGCTCGGCCAGCACTTGCTGCAGGGCTTGCGCATGGTAATAGTGGCGCGTGCGCGACTCGGCGCCCGTCAGGTGGTCGTACAAGTAATCCTTCATGGGGCCACGGAACCATTCGTTGACGGGCACGCGGAAGCCCACTTTCGGCCGCGACAGGATATTTTCCGGCAGCAGTTGCTTCATGGCTTCGCGCAAGATCCACTTGGTGGTGCGGCCGCGCACGCGGTACTCGTCCGGCAGGCTCGACACATACGCGGCCAGTTCGTGGTCCATGAAGGGCATGCGCGCTTCCAGCGAGGCGGCCATGGTCATGCGGTCGCCCCGTTCGAGCAGGTTGTCGGGCAGCCAGCTCAGTTGATCGAAGCACAGGATGCGGCGCAAGGCGCTGTTGCCGGCACTGCCGCAGCCCAGCGATGGATCGCGCTGGCGCGACGGCGCCGGCATGGCCACCAGGCGCGCGCGTTCCTGGTCGGACATCATGCCGAACCAGCGCGGCATGCGCTCGTCGAACGCTTCCAGCCCCAGGTTGACGATGGCCGTCTTTGCGCGGCGGAAACGGTAGGGCAAGGCGCCGACAGCCGGTTCGATCAAGCCGTGGCGCAGCAAGCCCGGCAGCATCTGGTAATGGCCCGCATAGCGCTCGTAGACGTGCTTGGGGTAGCCGCCGAGGATTTCATCGGAGCCTTCGCCCGTCAAGACCATCTTGACCGTCTTGCGCGATTCTTTCGCCAGCAGGTAGATGGGAATGTCGGACGGTTCGGCCACGGGGGCATCGCGGAAGCGCACGAGGTCGGGCAGCAAGGCGATGACCTGGTCGACGGACACTTCCAGTTCATGGTGTTCCGTGGAAAATTGCCGCGCGATATCGGCCGCATACGCCAGCTCGCTGAAGCCGCCCTCCTTGAAACCGACGGAAAACGTTTTCACGGGCACGCCCGCATGGCGCGACATCAGCGCCACAACGGCCGACGAATCGATGCCGCCGGACAGGAAGGCACCGAAAGGCACGTCGGAAATCATGCGGATGCGCACCGATTCATCGAGCTTGCCGAGGAAGGTGGCGACGGGGTCGGCCGGCAGCGGGGCCGCCAGGCGGGGCCGGCTGTCGGGCGGCGTGTAATACACGCGCTCGCGCAGCACGCCGTTTTCCCACGTGGCCGTGGAACCGGGCGCCAGCTTGCGGATGCCCTGGAACAAGGTGGCCGGGCCCGGCACGTAGCGGTAGGCGAAATAATCCCAGATGGCGGCCTCATCCGCTTGCGGCGCCACGTCCGGCAAGGCCAGCAACGCCTTGATTTCCGAGCCGAAAGCCATTTTCCCCTCGTGCTGCCACAGGAACAGGGGTTTCTTGCCGAACGGGTCGCGCGCCATGAACAGGCGGTCGTTGCGCGCATCCCAGATGGCAAACGCAAACATGCCGCGGAAATGCTGCACGCACTCTTCACCCCATTGCACGTAGGCATGCACGATGGTTTCCGTGTCCGATGCCGTGCGGAAATGGTGGCCCAGCGCGATCAGCTCGTCACGCAGGGGCTGGAAATTGTAGATTTCGCCATTGAAGATGATTTGCACGTCACCCGTCTCATTGCCCAGCGGCTGGTGGCCCGTGGCGATGTCGATGATGGACAGGCGGCGGTGCAGCAAGCCCACCTGCCAGGCGCCGTCGGCCGTGGCCGCCTGGAGCACGCCCGTGTCATCGGGACCGCGGTGCGCGATGGCGCGCCCCATGGCGTCGAGCGCGGCCGGCAGGCCGGCAACGGACGAAGGGAAGATCAAACCGGCAATACCGCACATATAGGCTCGCTTAAAAAAGAGTTCGGCTAGACTGCCGGCGGCGCCAGCAAGGCGCGGTAGACGCGGCGGAAATCCTGCGCCAGGCGCTCGACCGTATAGGCGCTTTCGATGCGCTCGCGGCATGCTTGCCCCATGCGCTGCAACAGGGCGCGGTCGCCGTCGAGGCGCACGATGGCGTCCGCCAGCGCCTGGGGATTGCGCGGCGGCAAGAACACGCCATGCACGCCATCCTGCATCACGTCGGCAATCGCGCCCACGGGGCACACCAGGACGGGTGTGCGCGCGGCCATGCTTTCCAGCAGCGCATACGGCAAGCCTTCCTGGTGCAAGGTGGGAAAACCGAACAGGTCGGCCTGGCGCCACACGGCTTCCTTTTCAGCGCCAAAGACGGGGCCGAGAAAGCGCACCGCCTCCTGCAAACCGAGTCCGGCGACGCGCTCGCGCAGCGCCGCTTCGAGGGGGCCGCTGCCGGCCAGTGCCAGCGTTGCCTGCACGCCAGCGGCGCGCGCCAGGCGCAGCGCTTCGAGCAAGTCGAACAGGCCCTTGCTTTCCGCCAGGCGCCCCACGTACACGAGTGACAGCGGACGCTGCGGCAAGAGCGGCCTGTCGCCGGGGTCGCTGCCCGCATCGATGGCATTGGGTATCACGTCGAGCGCCAGCGCGGGATCGAAGTCGCGATAGCCCTGCAATTCGCATTGCGCCAGCAGCACCACCACATCGGCCGCGCGCAGCACGCGCCGCAGCAGGCCCGTCAGCAATGGCTTGCCGTTAAAAAACACCTGTGGCAATGCGCCGCCATGCACCTGGTACACGACGCGCTTGCCCATGGCCTTGGCCAGCAGCAGATAGACGATATCGCGCCAATAGCTGCGCCACTCCATCGACGTGTTGATATGCACAATCTGCGGGCGCTGCTGGCGCACGGCCTGCACGAACTGCACGGGGCTCCAGGCAAAACGCAGCAGCTTGTGCAGGCGCGACTCGTTGCGCCCTTCGCTGCCCACCTGGAAGTGTACGAGCTTGTAGTCTTGCGACAAAGAACTGTGAAATAGTTGATTCAAATGGGTGGTTACCCCGCTCACCGCAGTCAGTGCAGGTCCTAGCAGCATTATCGTAGTCATATTGGTATTATATGTTGTACTTTTGTAATTTAGACACGAAGACAAATATATTTGCTGCATTGCGCTAATATCTACAACAATTTTCTTCCAGGGAACACCACCCATGGTGCATTCTGAGCGCCGTTTACGTGTTCGGCAACAACTTCTTGCCTGTCCATCCAAGCTTGGGCGTCAACTGCGCGCACTGGCAAGATCCTGGTAGCGCTGCGCCAGTGCCTGCGCCAGCACACGGTAGCTGCGCTGCGCCGCGATATAGGCGACGCCGGCCTGGGCACGGGCGCGCGCTGCGGGCACATCGGACAAGATGGCCGTCATCGCCGCGGCCATCGCGGCCGGTTCGCTGGCCGTCAGCCAGCCTGCGCCGCTGGCCGTCAGCACCTCGACCTGATCCGGACTGTCATTGCCCACGGCCGGCATGCGCAGGGCCAGGTATTCGAGCAGCTTGGTGGGCGAACTGACGTCGAACAGGGCGCCACGGGGAATATACGACAGCGCGGCATCGGCCCCGGCCAGCAGGGGCCACGCCTGGTCCGAGGGCAGCCAGCCCGTCACGCGCACGGCCCCGGCCAGGCCGGCGCGCTGCGCATAGGCCAGCAAATCATCGACGTCGGATGGCGTATCGGAAGCGCCGATCAGCAGCAGGCGGGCATCCGGGATATGCCGGCGCACGATCAGCAAGGCGTCCAGCAAGCGTTCCAGCTGGCGCGACTGGTCGAGTGTGCCAAGGTAGGCCAGCAAGGGCACCTCCTCCCAGCCCCCCGGACGGACGGGCGCGATGGCTTGCGCCTGCAACACTTCCATGTCAACACCCATGGGCACGGCCGTGAGGCGCTGCGCCGCGATGCCGCGTGCCTGCATCATGCGCAGCATCGCTTCGCTTTGCACGAAGACGTGATTAGCGCGCGGCAACACAATGCTGTACAGCAACCATTGTTCGAGCAAGCCCTTGCACAGCACCAGGCGCGCGCGCAAGGTGGGGCGCTGCGCCAGGCTGCTGCGCGCGCGTTCGATGCGTCCCTCGCTGATCAGGTAAGACACCCAGTAATAGAACGGTATGCCCTTCAGGCGCGCCACCAGCATGGCGAGCAGGCCCGTGGGCACCATGTCGCGCACCTGGATCGCATCGCAACTGGCGCGGCGGGCGCCCACCAGGGCGCGCAGGCAAAGCCACTGAAACGCCAGTTCGCGCAAGAGACGGCTGTCCAGGAAACGCCCGTGGCGCACGGAGCGAAAGCCCTGCGCCTGCGGCGCCTGTTGCGACGGCATGCCGACGATATCGCATTCGACACCATGGCGCGGCAGGTATTTGCCGAACAGCACCGCGACATCAGGGCGAAACGTGGGCAGGCTTTCCGGCACCAGTTGCAAAATCTTCAGGGACATAGGCGGTTCGACGGCAAAAGAAGGTTGAGGCAGATACAATACGCCATGCGCCGAAGCATATCATACCCTTACGAAATAATTAATTATATTGCACTAATAACATCAAGCCAACGTTGCGCCAGCAGCGAACGGCAATGGCGCGGCAAACTGGCCGCAGCGTGACAGCTCTTTCATTGAAACAATGTGTAAACATCTATTTTAATGCTATTATAATAATTCCGTCGATTGCCAATCATTAATTTAGTGACAACAACCGCCGGAACGGCGCTGGCTGTTGTTTTAATGTGATAATGTTCATTTTTAATAAGGCGCAACAATGATCCATGTGCTGCTGTCGGAAGCGGGAACCTACCACGACATCGTCGAGCATCTGGCGGCAGGCGGCGCGCGCGTGACGCATATCGGGCCGGATGCGCAGGCGCAGCCGCAGATGCGCAGCAAACTGTCCATCCTGGCGGCCATGCTGTCGCCGTCGCTGTTGCGCACGCGCAAATTATGGCACCAGCAAGACCGTTTGCTGGTCGTCGGCTGGCAGGCCCTGCCCGTGCTGGCGCTGATACGCCTGGGCCTGCTACCGCGCCCGCAGCGCCTGCTCGTGATGGCCTGTTTCATCCATGGCACGCGGGCCCGCAACGTGATCAACCGGGCCTGGCGCCTGCTCAATTTCCCCGGACTGGAATTCATTACGTTTTCCAGCGGCGAAACGCTGAACCTGACCGACAACGTCGGCATCGCGCCCGCCGCCGTGCACTTCCACCTGTGGCGCCAGCATCTCGACGGCGCCACCACGGCGGCCCAGCGGCAAGATGACGGCAGCATCTTCGCCGGCGGCTTTTCCAACCGCGATTACGACCTGTTGCTGGACGCGGCGCGTGGGCTGGAAGCGCACCTGGTAATCGTGGCGTCGGCGCAAAACCAGATCCCCGCGCAAGACCCGGCACGGACGACGGTCCATCTCGACTTGCCGGAAGCGCAGTTTGAAAGGTTGCTGGCAGGCAGCCGGGTAGTCGCCATGCCACTGAAAAGCCAGGGCGAGGCGTGTGGCCAGAGCGTGCTGCTGCGGGTATTGCGCAATGGCAAACCGCTGATCACCACGCGCCACGAAGCCATCGAAGCGTATCTGGGGCGCGATTACGCGGGCTTCGTTGCCGCCGGCGACAGCGCCGCCATGCGCGAAGGCTTGCGGCGCGCCCTGTCCGACGACGCCTTCCGGGAAGCATTGGCCGGACAAGTGTCGCGCGCCTATGCCCGGATGGAGCAGCGCGGCGGACCGGGCCAGGAAATCGAACAATTTCTGCTGGCGCCTTGAAAAAAATCCACTGCCGCAACAACGACAGTGGATTTTGTTGGAACCAGCGGTCAGTTCGGCAATGTCACCACTTGCTTGCCGACCGTCAGCGTGCGGGCCGTGCCGTTGCTGCCCAGCTTGATCAACGGCTTCTTGCAGCCGACATCGAGCACCGTGAGGAACTCGCCGCTCAGCGCCGCGGCCGACTTGATGAACACCCCATGCTCTTCATAGGTGCCGGGCTGCGGCGGAGGTCCCGTGCGCTTTTCGAAACGCGCACCGGTGCTGACCGGCACCACGCACACCTTGCGGCCCTGATTCGTCACCGAGATCGCGCCGCCGGCGTCGACCACGATAGGCGCATACGTATGGAAGTTCCACTCGAACACGCGCGGCGTGGCCGAGGTCACCTGGTCCTGCACCACCACGGCGTCCATGGTGCGCAAATACCACAGCTTGCGCAGCGCCGATTTGAGCTGGCCGCCATAGGCCAGCGTGGCGTCGCCCGCCACATAGTCGACGGTTGCCTTGGGAGCAAAGGCGGTAATGCGGCCGTTGCGCGCCATGGTCGTTTCATAACCGTCGACCAGCTGGCCCTGGCCATTGTCGAACGTCAAGGCATTGTGCGCCTTGGTCTGGCGGTACCATGACGTCCACAGCGGCGAATCGTACCAGTCGTACCAGCCGCTTTCCGTCAGCAGGGGTACGCCCGCGCTGGCCAGCACAAAGCCGTTCTGGTCGCCATGACTGTGATTGAACGAACCATAGGGACTCGATTTGAAATACACCGAGGTACGCTGCAGATTGCCGATGTCGCTGTGCATGGCGGCCCAGCCGATGCTCGGGTAATACGCCGAGTTGGCTGGCGGCGCGGGCGTGACCACCGTCGCCACCGGCAACGGGTACGGCGCCTGCAGCGTAGCCAGCGAATCGTCGGTACGGATCAGGTTCTTGAAATACCACGCCGCGGCAGGCGTGGCGAAATGCGCGGCGAAACCCTTCATCATGCGGATTTCAGGCAGCGTCTCGTGCCCGTCGCCAAACACGTGGGTCTGCGAACCGGGTGGCACGAAATGCATCAGGTAATCGAGGAAGCCGCTGGCCCAGGGCTTGGTGAACAGGTCGACCTTGGTCGCGTAAGCCAGGGCGGGCCAGATCTGCAGCGCGTAGTCGGCCTCATACTCGGCATACGCCGTGCCGTTGGCAAAACCGCCCTCGGGACCGCTCCACACGCTGTAGGAACTGACAAAGGCGCGGAACGAAAAATCGAACCAGTCCTTCGCCTCCGGGATATCGCCCAGGGACAGCGTTGAAATCAGCGTCAGGAAACCGATATTGCTGGCGGCGTGGGAATCGTAGGGATACTGGTCCAGGCGCCCGGTCTGCGCTGCCAGGTCGAGGTACATCGCATTCGTGCGTACGCGCACCTTGTCCAGCCACAGGGCGCGGCGCGGCGCATCAAGGGCGCTGCCCAGGTTGTCGACCGCCTTGATCAGGCTTTGCGCAATGGCGCGGTTACCCTGGTCATGATTGACAAAGCTGGTGCCGCCGCTTGTACTGAGCGCGGCATGCTGGTCGCCACGCTTGAGCGCCTCTACCAGGTACTGGTTCTCGCCCGTCACGCGATACAGCAGCGAGGCAGCCTCAAGCTGGCGTGCACTCAGATTCGTGCGCGAAATGACGCGCGCATTCTGCGCCTCGTTGGCGGCAGTGCGTACCTTGCCTGGCGACAAAGGCCACTCGGCGTCGGAAACGGGCGCGAGTTCCGTCATGTTGCGCTTGACTTCATTGCTCAGCCAGGTCAGCACCTGGCTGCGGTCGGCGCGCTTGGCCGCGCTCCAGCTCGCAAAAAAGGTCGCATTATCCTCCAGGCCGCGCGGGCGCGGACGCAATACGACGGCCGCGCGCAAGGTGGCGTTTTCCGGCACTTCGAACACTTTCGATGTGGCATCGATCACAAAAGTTCGCGGACTCGACCACTCATTGCTCGTGCTGGGACGCACGCGCCAGCTATATGTGCCTGCCGCAAATTTCTTGGATGGCAGGTACCAGTTGCGCGCCGATGTGAAGGTGCTGACCACGGTGCCCGCGGAGCGCACTTCAATCAGGTAGGACGCCGGCGACTGCGGATGGCGCGACCAGCTGAAGCTGGGGGGATTTTGCGGCTGGATCTGGCGGTTGTCCGGCAAGGTGCGGATAGCCAGCGGATCGGTCGCGAGCGCCCAGTCGGCCTGGGCCTGGCCGCAAGCCGAACAGACGAGCAGTAGCGCTACCTTGACCAGTGTATATTTAGCGAATTTCATAGATTACCTTCTTAACATCAACTATCGAGCAAGATACCGCCGCTGCGTGGGGCATATCATACGCCTCCTGTCGAGGCTGCTTGCGAGACACAGGACGGCCCGCCGTACAAGATCGGGCAAAAGGCGAAGACACTGCGGAAGGCACTGCGAATACCTGCAGCATATACCTAAAGTATTCTTTCAAGCATTAATATTAGTTTCAGCTCAGCCAATAATGTGCGTTTCGCGCCACATTTGCCATTTGACGGCGAGCCGGGTCGGCAGCAAACAGCACAAAGCCAGGGCCACCCACCAGTGACGCGACATGCCGCCGCTGGCGGCGCGACGCAGCCCGGCCAGCGCTTCGCCGCGCCGGCCCCGCGCCAGCGCCGCGCGCGCCACGCTGACGCGGGCATCCGACACCAGCCGCAAGGCGGAACGGCGCGCCGGATTGGCCGCCGGCCAGGCCCGGGCGCGCTGCTCCAGCCGTTCGAACGTGGGCGCCAGCACATCGGCCGACTCGATCGCGCACAGGCTGCCGGCCACCTCGACACGGTAGGCCACCAGCTGTGCCGGCGTAAACGCCAGCGTCAGGCGCTCGGCCAGGCGGAACCACAGGTCCTGGTCTTCGCCGGCCGACTCGCCTTCCGGAAAGCACGGTTGCAAGGGCAACAAGTCGCGGCGCCAGATGGCCACCGAATTCGTGCAAAAAAACGGTCCGCCCCGGCGGCGCCGCTCGAAAAAGTCGTCCAGCAGGCGCGTCTCGCGCACTGCCGCGCCCTGGTAGCTGAGCGCCGCCAGGCTGCTGTCCGGTATGCGTTCGAAGCCGCAGGCGAAAAATGACCCCGACGGATGCGCGCGCGCCATGGCCACCATGGTTTCCAGATACACGGGGCCATACCAGTCGTCCGCATCGAGAAAACAGATCAATTCGCCACGCGCTTCCTGGATGCCGCGGTTACGCGCGCGCGACACGCCGCCATTCGCCTGGCTTACCAGCCGCACGCGCGCATCGACGCAGGCCAGCACGCGCTGCGCGCCATCATCGCTGGAACCATCATCGACCACCACCACTTCCCAGTCGGCATGGGTTTGCGCCAGCACCGAGGCCAGCGCCGCTTCGATATACGGCCCCTTGTTATACAGCGGCACGATGACCGAGCACAGCATCAGGCCATCCCCGGCACGCGCACCTTGCGCGCCCTGACGGCCTGCCGGTCGGCCACCGGGTAATACGCCGTCACGATGATGAGCAACAGCAGGTGCGTCATCGCCTCGGCGGCAAAGCCCGTCAGCGACAGCGGCACTTCGCTGATCGAACGGATGGCGATGAGGACGAACAGGGCCATCGACAGGCCCTGACTGGCCCGCGCCGTGCGCGCGCAGGCATACAGCAGCGCCATGGCATACAGCACCAGGCCGATGGCGCCGATGGTGCCGGCGCTGGCCAGGCTCTGGTAAAACTGGCTGTGCGCATGGGTGGCGTAGGGCATGCCGATGCTGACGCGGAACGCGTCATCCCACAGCGGCAAGCCGTAGCCGAAGACGGGATTCTTGTGCCATTCCTGCACCGCCACCTGCCAGATCACGTCGCGTCCCGTCAAGCTGATCAGGTCGAAGCCTTCGTTGCTCGAAGCAAAGCGCGCCAGCTTGGCGTCGAGATTGCCGAACATCACCAACAACATGCCCAGCACGCACAGCAGGATGAAGCAGAAGATGCCGATGATCGACAATTGCGGGCGGCGGTAATCGAACAGGCGCTCCTTGATCTGCTCGCGGAAACCGAAATACGCGACACAGGCAAAGCACAGGATGCAGGCGACCCAGCTGGTTTTCGATTGCGCCAGCAACAGGCTGGCCAGGCCCATGCCCCAGGCGAACAGGTTCAGCAGGCGCGAAGCATAAGGCTTGCGCCACAAGCACAGCAGGAACACCACCACCATCGGTCCCAGGCTGTTGGCGTGATTGGCCAGGCCCGCATAGCGGATGCTGAGGAAGGGAATCAGGCCGTGGTAATTCTTGTTGATGACCATGTTCGGCTTCCAGGCAAACACGGCTGCGCTGAGCACCAGGAACAGCAAGGTAGCGTTGCGCATCGAGATGACGCTCAGGTCGACCTCCTTCGGCGTCATCAGCAAGGCCGCATAGCCGGCCAGGAACATGTACAGGTATTCATGCGACACATCGGTATGACGCCCCAGCAGGGCCGGGCTGACGATATTGCTGAGGAAATACACGAACAGCGCCCAGAACAGCAGCATCGGCATCGGCTGGACCTTGTCGCGCGAAGTCAGGCGGTGCAACATGCGCTCGCCGCAGGCAAAGATCACGAACAGGGACGTGAGCCGGCCAAACCAGGCGCTGGCCGGATGCCGCACCACCGTCTGCATGCCCAGCAGGAGGTCATTGCCCGAGATATCGCGGTTCGACAGGATGGCCGCCACGGCGATCGACAGCAGTACCGGATAGAACACATAGGGCACCAGTCCCGTCTCGCGCTTGCTGCCCCAATGAATGCTCAAGGCGATCACGAACACCACCACCAGCGCGGCGACCACGGCAAACAGGCCAAACAGTATTTCACTCATGTAGTTCTCGCGTATCCAGTAAGTTGTCGCGCGCGCCACAGCGGGCGCGCAGATAAGAGACCACCTTGGCCGGCAGCGGCGGGCTGAAGCGGGCCAGCATGCCCACCGCGCGCGCGCCCAGCAGTTCTGGCCAGGCCAGCACGGCCAGCAACAGGGTCAGGCCGCCAAACACCGCGCCGCCCAGGAAAGCGGGCAGCGGATGGCTGCCGCCCAGGCCACCCAACACGGTGCCGCCCCAGCTGCCGGCGGCGGCCAGCAAGCCCATGGCCAGGCCGCGCGCGGCCAGCGGCGCCAGGTCGCCCAGCCCCACCTGCAGGCGCACGCACGCCACCGTGCCCACCACCAGCGCCCGTGCCAGCAAGGTGCCGGCGGCGATCATGGCGACCACCGCCCCGCCCTGCTCCGCCCACAGCACCAGCGCCGCGCCGGCCAGCACGATCAGCGGCAGCTGCAGCAGGCTTTCCAGGTGCTTGCCGCCCGTATTCCATAAAATCGGCGTCGACATGCCCCACGTGATATACGCGGGCATGGCCAGCGCCAATATGCTCAGCACGATGCCCGACTCTTGCCACACCTTGCCGTACAACACGCCGATCAAGTCCGGCGCCGTCATCGCCAGCAGCACGAACAGCGGCAGGATGATGATCCAGATGGTCGCCAGCACCGACAGATAGGTGTCGCGCAGGCGCGGCAGATCGTCCTGCAGCTTGGCGCCCGTAGCCAGGAACGCCGGCTGCAAGGCGCTCAGGAACAGCGAATTGGGCGTATTGGCCAGGTTGTAGCCGACCGCATACACGCCCACCGCGTGGGCGTTGAGGAAGCGGCCCAGGAACACGCGGTCCATATTGTTCAGGCACCAGTTGCACAGATTCGTCACGAACACCGTCACGCCCACATTCGTCGAGCGCCGCGCGCCCTCGTACCACAGCAGCGGCTTGAGCGAGAAACGCGTGCGCGCATACGTCAGCACCAGCGCCGTGGAAGCCTGTCCCAGCCAGGCGCACACGAGAGTCCAGACGCCGGCGCCAGCATACGCGAGCGGCAAGCCCACCAGCAGGTAGCCGACGATGTAGCTGCTCACCTGGATGATGTTGAGCCAGCGGAAATCGAGGGCGCGCCGCAGCAGGCTGCTGCCCGGCGCCGTCAGCGCATTCAGCAGGCAGGTTAGACTCATCCAGGCGATCACGGGCGCGATGCGCGGTTCCTTGAAGTACGCGGCGATCCACGGCGCCATGAAAAACAGCAAAGTCATGGCCGCCAGGCCCGTCAGCGCCTGCCACGTCACCGTGAAGCGCACGTCTTCCTCGCTGAGCGTGCGGTTTTGCACCAGCCCCCAGGAAAAACCGAAATCGGCCAGAAAGTTGCTAAATGTCAGCACAATCAGTCCCATCGCAAACAAGCCGTAGTTTTCCGGCCCCAGCAGGCGCGCCAGCACCACTTGCGTGACCAGTTGCAGGCCAAACATGAGGACCGTGCCCATCGCCGCCCACTTGACGGCGCTGACGCTTTTCTTGTTGATGTCGCTGCTCATGATTCTCGCTGTCTGCCGCGCCGTGCCACGCCCGCTGGCACACTGTCATCGTTCAAGCCATGCCTCATCCGGGCGGCGCGCCGATCAGGCGGCTACGCTGCGCCGGCGGCATGCTGGCCAGCAAGCCGTTGACGAAATCGGCCTGCAGGCGGTACGCGCGCGGCAAATCCGTATCGATGCTCGACACGCGGAACAGCATGGCGTCGGCGACGGTGCCCGTCAGGCCATAGCGCAATTGTTCCAGGCGCTGCTGCATGCCCACCTTGCTGATCTTGTCGCCGATGGTGATCCAGTATGTGATGGGCTCGCTGCGGTTGCCATTCACGGCCAACAAGCGCTTCACGGGCAGGCTGCCGTAGGCCGAAGCCAGCTCGCCATATTCGTCGCGTTCGACCTGGAAACCCTGCGCCGCGTAGCACACTTCCGGCTTGTGCACGCCCATGTTGTCGCTCTGGTCGCCGCCGTAGGCGATCGACAGCATCACCCGTTCGCCGTGCGCATTGATGTAGGTGCGCGACAGGGTCTGGTTGTAGATCTTGTTCAGGCGTTCCTGGGTTTCCGGATCCACCTGCAGCGGCACGATGGAACTGTCGACGCGCCAATCGCCGAAGGCTTGCGGTATCGCCGCTTCGAGCGAAAAACTCGGGCGCTGGTCGGCCATCTTCACGCCCGGCGCCACGCCGTGGCTGAGGATGGCCGCGCCCAGCAGCAAGGCGCCCAGCAGCATATTCATGCGCAGTGCCGCGTTCATGTCGACGCTCCCACGGTTGGCGCGCGGTCCGCCTGGCGCTTGCGCACGATCCACTGCAGCAAGCTGTCGACACTGAGGATCAGCAGCAGCGCGGAAATGAACAGCACCATGCCGGCGAAGCCATGCAGGAAGCCCTGCCCGGCCGCGTCGCCGAAGTAATACGTGATCAGGGTCAGCACGATCACGCGGATGACATTGGCCGTGAAGGAAATCGGCACGATCAGCAGGGCCAGCACGATGTTGCGGAACGGCGAAGTATGCCGCACCAGGTTCAGGTAAAACAGGCCCAGCGCTTCAAGCGTCAGCAAGGTCTGCAAGCCGGCGCAGGCGTCGGCCACCAGCAGCTGGTACTGGCCGATCTGCAGGATCACGCCATTGCGGGCGATCGGATAGCCGGCCAGGAAAAGCAGGTGTTCGGTCACATACGAAACCGCCATTTTCATCGGCATGGTCAGGGTCGTCACCAGCGGCAGCGGCAGCGGCACCATGAACAGCATGAAGAAGAAGGGAAACCACAGCACGCGCGCGGCAATCCAGCCGCGCTTGAGCAGCAGCAACGCCAGGCCGGTGCCGATCAGGGCGAGGATTTCCAGCGACAGGATGTGCTGCGAACGGCCCAGCACATACAGCAGCAGCGCGGCGGCCAGCAGCGGCCAGCCGGCGCGGGCCGGACGGGCGCCAGCGCTCTGCGCCAGCATCTCCGGCCATTTGCGGTAGATCAGCCACAGCGACAGGGCCAGGATGATGGGGCCGTGCGCCTGCTCTTCGGTCGACCAGATGCCACGGAACAGCCCGACCAGGCTGGGCGCGAGCATGGCAAGAAAGCCCAACGCCAGCGGCAGCCAGTCCGGCACGGCGGAGCGGCCGGCCTGTGCCGGCGGCATGGCGTGGCCAGGCGCAGCCATCAAAAGTCGACCATCACGGAACCGACCACCTGGGCGCCGCTATGCGTCATTTGCTCGGCCATGGCCGCCACTTCCGCCATCGGCGTCTTGTTCTTGCGCGCCACCAGCAGCACGCCGCCCGCACGCGCCGCCACGGCCAGCGCATCGGAACCGGTGGCATACGCCGGCACGTCGTACAGCACCACGTCGTAGCGGCTTTCCAGCTGCTTGTTGAGCGTGACAAAGGAGGTGCGGCTGAGCAATTCCTGCGGATTCGGCGGCAAGGTGCCGGCGGCCAGCACCGACAGCGCGACAAACGATTCCACCTTGGCGATGATATCGAGTTCGGCGCGGCCGGCCAGCACGTCGGACAGGCCCTGGCGCGTCTTCAGGTCGAAGATTTCCTGCTGGCGCGGCGCGCGCAGGTTGGCGTCGACCAGCAAGGTGTGCTCGCCCAGCTGGGAAAACACCACGGCCAGGTTGGCCGCGAACAGGCTGGCGCCGTCGCCCGGCTCCATGCCCAGCACCACCAGCGACTTGCTGCCGCGGGCGAACCAGCGCAGCATCAGCTGGCTGCGCACGGCGCGCAGGGTTTCCACCTGGTGGCTGAAAGGCTGGTAGGCGGCCACCAGTTCCTGCGGATACTTGCCGGCGCCTGGCTGCAGGTAGGGATAGTCGAACTGGCGCGCCAGCACCTGCTCGATATCGGCTTCCGTGATCAGGCCCAGGCGCAGGGCAGCTTCGCCGAAGCGGATGCCCAGTTCCTTTTGCATGCGCAGCACGCGTTCGGCGTTTTCCGGCGTGATCTTGCCCGATTCGAGCAACAGGCCGCCAATGCTGGAATCGGCGCCGCGCACCAGGGGTGCAGTGGTATTGAGGAGGTGTGGACTTGAAGTCATGATAGGTTCCATCTCAGTTCAGGCGCAAACGGCGCGGCAGCATGCCGCGCATGCGACGCTGTTTAGGTTTCCAGTCGACCACGCCGAACACGGGAATCTGCAGCACTTCGCTCAGATCCTGGTCGGAACGGATACGGCGGTCCAGCAATTCGGCCAGCAGCGCGATGCCGCAGCCCAGCATGAGGCCGAGGAAGATCGACAGCAGCACGTTGCGGGGAATCTTCGGGCTGTCCGGCTCGATCGGCGCCGTGGCCGGGTTGAGCATGGCGATATCGGACTGCTCCGCCTGGCCTTCGATGCGCGTCTGCGACAGGCGCTGCGAAGTCACGTCGAAGGCGCGCTGGGCGCTTTCCACATCCTTGCTCAGCACGCCCATTTCATCGCGCGTCCGGTTCAGTTCCAGCACCTTGGCTTTTTGCGCCGCCAGTGCGGCGCGGATCGCGCCTTCGCGCTGCTGCAGGATCTGTGCATTGTTGCCCACGCTTTGCGAGGTGGCGCGCGTCTGCTCGGCCAGGTCGCGGCGCAGCTTGTCCACTTCCGCCTTGGCGCTCTGGTATTGCGGGTGATTGCGGTCCAGGCGCTGGCCCAGTTCGGCCAATTTACCCTCGGCATTGCCCAGGCCCAGCTTCAGGCTCTGGATCAGCGGATTCGACGCCACGTCCGGCGATTCGGACAGGTTGCCGCCCTGCGCCATGCGCTGGCGCGAATTGGCTTCCATGGCCTGACCCTGCGCCAGCACCAGTTGCGCCGACAGGTCGTTCAAGCGGTTCGATTCCACGTCCAGGCGGTTGTCGACGCTGACGATGCCGTTATCCTGCTGGTATTTCGACAAACGGCTTTGCGCGCGCTCGACGTTATCGCGCAGCAATTTGGTCTGGTCATCGAAGTAAGTCGTCGCCTTGCGCATCGGATCGACCTTCAGCTGGATGCTGACCTTTTGGTACTGTTCCGCAAAGGCGTTCGAGACGGCCGCGACGAATTGCGGGTCGGCGCCCTTGAAGCTGACATCGACCACGCTGCTTTCGCGCGACGGCATCACTTCGAGTTTCTTCAGCAGCAAGTCGGCCAGCCAGTCGCGCACCGTGCCCTTGCCTTGTGCCGCGTCATTGAACTGGGCGATCACGGCAGGGCTGCGCGCCAGTTCCAGCTGGTCGACGACGCGCAAGGCCACGTTCTTGCTGCCGATAATATCGACCTGGGTCGCCATGTAGCCAGGCAGCAACTGCCCCGGCATGGTCATGCCCGTCAAGGGATCGACGCCCTTGTAGTTCAGCAGCAGGGTGCTGGTGGCCTTGTAGGTCTTCGGCAGCACCAGGCTGACGCCCAGCGCCAGCGCCACGGTGATCATCAAGGTCAGCAGCACAATCTTCTTGCGCGCCCGAAGGATCAGCAATAGTTGGGTGAGGTTCATTTGGAAACTTTCAATACAAAAAGGTAGGGAGCCAGTTGCTCTTAGAACAGGCTTTCCTGGACATACACGACATCGTCGACGCGCAGCAGGTCGTCATGCTTGACCGGCAGCACTTCCATCTCGCCGGCCGCATTGCGGCGCTTGACGCGCACGCCGCGTTCGGTGCCGCGCAAGGTCAGGCCACCGCCCACGGACAGGGCTTGCAGCACGGTCATGTTGCGTTCCAGGCGGAAGGCGCCCGGACGCTGGACTTCGCCGTAGATGTAGAAGCGCGGCGCGCGTTCCACGTAGATGATGTCGTTGCCGCCCACTTCCATGTCGCCCTTCAGGTCGCCGTTGCGCACGATGTCGAGGATATCGGCCACGTCGCGCGTGGCAGTGCCGCTGCGCTTGCGGATCACGGTGATCTGGTCGGCGCCGTCAGGACTGACGCCGCCGGCCATGGCCAGCATGTCCATCACGCTGCGCTTGCCTTCCACCGGGTAACGGCCCGGGCGGTTCACCTGGCCCAGCACGGATGCCTGCTGGCTTTGCAGACTGGTGACGATGATGTTGACTTGCGCCTTGCGCAGGAAGCCGCCGCTCTCGAGCAGGCCGCCCAGTTTCTTTTCCGCTGCCGACGTGGACAGGCCGCCGACGGCCACCGCGCCCACCAGCGGGAAGGTGATTTCCCCCGCTTCGCTGACGCGCGTCTCCAGGCCCAGATCCGGGTTGCCGTAGACGGAAATTTTCAGCACATCACCAGCCCCAAGGGGGACATCGGCTGCACCGGCCATGCCTGCGGCGAGGGCCAGAAAGGCCGCCATCATCCAGTTTGCGAGTCGTTTCATGATTGCAGATTCCCGTTGGTAGATTGCTGATGTTTAACTACTTGTCGATAAGTCACTTATTTCAATCCCGCTACGCCGCGCTCATTGGCTTCATGCGCGCTGTTCACCGGCGCCGCTGCCGCAGGTGCCGCTGCCGATGCGCTGGCCGAGGCCGCCGCATCCTTGTTGAAATACTCGATCTTGGCGCTGGCGCGCAAACGCTTCAGTTCCGCTTCGGCCGCATCCTTGTTCTTCTTGTTGGCCAGGAACTGTTCGATTTGCGGCGCGGCCGCGTCCAGGCCCACCGGAGTGTCCTTGATATCGGCCAGCGCGATGAGCAGGCTGCGCTCGCCTTCGCGCACGATGAACAGCTGGCCCTTCGGCATCGATTGCAGTTTGCTGCTTAGTTCGGGCGCCAGGTCGGCGCTGGTGCGCGACACCTGTGTGCGGCCGAACGCGATCTTGTGCTCGTCGAGCCATTGCGCCACGTCTTCCAGCGACTTGGCGCGGTCCATGACGGCTTTGAGCTCATCGTTCAGCGCCGCCGTCGGGATGACCAGCTCGCGCAAATCGAATTGCTTGCGCTGGCTGAAGAACAGGGGATTTTTCGCGAAGTACTCTTCCACTTCGGTCTTGCTCGGGCGGGTGGCCGCGCCGATGCGCTTTTGCATGTATGCCTGGGCAACGATCAGCGCCTTGGCGCGCTCGATGGCTTGCATGACTTTCGGATCGCGGTCGACCTTTTCCTTGGCCGCTTCGTTCTGCAGCAACTGGCGATCGATCAGCGACTCGAGCAACTGCTTGCTGGCCGCGGCCTGCTGCGGCGCCTGCACGCCGGCGCGTTGCAACTCTTCATTCAACTGCAGGACGGTGATTTCTTCGCCGTTCACGCTGGCCAGCGCCTGGCCAGCCTTTTTTTCCTTGTTGCCGCAGGCGGACAGGCCAGCAGCGGCCAGCAGGACCAGGGCGGCGCACAACAAACGTGGCGCGGGGCGGGAGTGAATAAAATGATTCAAGCGTGCTCCTTCGGATGACAGGTATGACGGGTGGAAAATCCGGCGCAGTATAACGGCCCATGGCCAGGCTGCACCGCACAGACGCCCCGAAAAAAATAGTTATTC
This sequence comes from Janthinobacterium sp. BJB426, assembly GCF_002735705.1. GTDB lineage: Bacteria > Pseudomonadota > Gammaproteobacteria > Burkholderiales > Burkholderiaceae_D > Janthinobacterium. The sequence continues at coordinate 152,071 of NZ_PDZL01000009.1, read as the reverse complement.
GTCAAATAATTAACAATATTGTAAACATAATACACATAATGCATGACGACAAGCAAAATATTTGCTTAAAAATCTACTAATGAGATATAAAAACAACTATTTCCACAGTCTACTTGATTGCAAAAAATTATGTATTGCGTGGCTCAGACTGACTTTAATAATGATAGTTGGCGCGTGCCGTCCCTGACGGCTGCCCGTCCGGGTGACGCACGACCGGCAGGGGCAAGGCCGGATACTGCACACATCGTGAACCCTTTCCAAGAGGAAAGTAATGGCGCATGGCCGGCACGACTCGTGGCAAGGTGAGCGCGGAGTGGTCGCGTAATGCGCTGGTGCTCTATAGATGCTCCATTTTAACGCGTATTGACTCCGTGCAAAGTATATTCAAACGCTATTTTTTCCTGCTGGCAGCATACTGATGCTCAATGGGCGTTCTCGCGCGCCAGCACCACTTTGACCGTGCGCGCGATAATCCACAGATCCAGCCACAGCGACCAGTTGCGCAGGTAATCGAGGTCGAAATGAATGCGCGCCTCCATCTTGTCGAGCGTTTCCGTCTCACCCCGCAAACCGTTGACCTGGGCCCAGCCCGTAATGCCGGGCTTGACCTTGTGGCGCAACATGTAACCCTTGATCAGCTTACGGTACTGCTCGTTGTGCACGACGGCATGCGGGCGCGGCCCGACGATGCTCATGCGGCCCTGCAAGACGTTGAGAAATTGTGGCAACTCATCGAGCGAGCTGCGGCGCAGGAAAGCGCCGACACGCGTCACGCGCTGGTCGTTCTTGGTGGCCTGCACCACCGTGTCGCCATCTTCGCCCACCGTCATGGAACGGAACTTGTAGACGACGATCTCTTCGCCATACAGGCCATAGCGGCGCTGGCGGAAAATCACGGGGCCTTTCGAGGTGGTCTTGACGGCGATGGCGATGACCAGCATCACCGGCAGCAGCATGACCTGGATTACCAGCCCCAGCACGATATCGCTGCCCCGCTTGACCATGCTGTTAAAGCCCGTGAACGGCGATTCGCGGATGGCGATGACGGGCATGCCGCCCACGTTGTCGAAACGCGCCTGCATCAGGTCGAAGATATAAATATCGGGCAAGAAATATACGGAAGCCGTCGTATCTTCGAGCTCATCGAGCATCTTGCGGATGCGCGGCTGGGCCGAAATCGGCTGGCTGATGAAGATCATCTTGATATTGTGTTCGCGCACGTAGGTGGCGATGTCATCCATGCGTCCCAGCATGGGTTCGCGCATCTTTTCCGGCCAGCGGTCGTCCGTGCGGTCATCGAAAAAGCCATGCACCTGCATGAAGAGGTTGGCATTGCGCTCGACGGTGGCGGCAAACTTCAGGCTGGCGTCGTTGGCGCCGATGATGACCACCGAGCGCACTTCGCTGTCGCCGTCCGGGCGCAGGCTGAACCTGCGCCCGGCCAGGTGCCCGGCCAGCAGCACGAAGGGCGTGAGGACAAACCAGGCCAGCACCACTTCGGTATCGAAATGATAGGCCAGGCCCGTGGCCGAACCCAGGAAGATGAGGATCAGCGCGACGATGGTCCAGCCGACGAGGATATCGCGCGCATAGGCCAGCATGCGGCCGCTGCGCCAGGTACGGTAGGGGTCGACATGCTGGAACACCGTCGACGAAATGAAGACGGCCAGTATCATCAGCACCAGCGTATAGCCAGTGAATGTCGAACCCGACAAAACCGTCATCAGGTACAGCAAGCCCATGATGATGATCGGGTCGAGGACGCGCTGGAAAAACGAAATCAGGGGTATATCATTGACAGTCATGTTGATCTTTAAAACTGTACGCTGCCATTGAAGGAAATGCCCTTGGCCCGGTAGCTGCCGCTATCGATGATGGCGACGCCTTCACGCCGCTCCTGGAACACGCGCACGCCCAGCTGGATTTTCCGGTGCGGCGCGTACGTCGCGCCCAGCGAGGCCGTGCGCGTGGTGTCGCGCCCGTCGCCCGGCAGCACCAGGCCGCTGACGGCCTCGAAATCGCGCCGTTCCTGGCGCAGCTGCGCATCGACGCGCACCTTCGACGTGGCCGTCCACGTCGCGCCCAGGCTGGCGCCCGTGTTCAGGCTGCTTGTCACCAGCGAATTGTCGACGGAACCGAATTCGCGCCAGACGATGCCCGTGAAATTGACCTTACCCAGAGGCTTCCAGTACACGCTCAACCGGCCATTCGTGCCGCTGGTGTCGCGCCCGGACAGCAAGTTGTTGCGATGGCGTACCCAGCCACCGAGGAACTCCACCTGCGTGATGTCGCTGTAATCCCAGAAGACATTGGCCTTGATCTCGTCCTGGCGATAGCCGTTGCCGTACACATTGGCATCGAACGCGCCGCGGTTCGGATACTTGCCATTCAAGTGGCGCAACTGCAGGCCGACGCGGCTATTGCTGCGTGCCAGGTAGTCGACACCAAATTCCGTCGCGTCTTCCGTCCAGTTGGAAAACGATTGCGAGGGCAAGTCATACGAGTAGCGGTCGCGCGACAGGCCGCCGCGCACGCGCCAGCTGGGGTGGAAGCGCCAGGCGCCATTCACGTACTCGCGGCGCTGCGTGCGCAAATTGCGCACCGTGCTCTGGAAGTCGCTGAACGGCGTCAGGGTCTGCGAATAACTGGCGCCCACATGGCCTTCCAGGTGATTGGCGATGTGCCACTCCAGATCGGCCAGGTAATCCTTGCCATCGTAGTCGAACTGGCTGAAGCGGTTGAAGCTCACCTTCGACCACTTGGCCTGGCCCGTCAGTATCTGGCGGCCGATGGGACGGTTGAACAGGAAGCCCGCCTGCAGCATCCGCGACGTATCCGAGCGGGGGCCGGAAAAGCCCGGCACGTCGTCCGGCAAGCGCATCAGGTTGTCGTCGTACGAATACGCAGTGGCAACGAAAGGCTTGATGGTGTCGCTGATGTCGGCCACGGCGGCGCCGCTGGCCAGGGTACCTAAGAGTAACAGCGCAACCGGCAAACGTGGGCTGGCCGTGAAGGCGGCGGCAACGGCTTTTTTACGCAAGGAATTCAACATGGATTTTGTCTTTGAAAGATCACACAGTTGATAGGCAATACTACCAGTAAATCCAGTGCCCACCAGAAATAATCCAGAGCCCCAACACGCCGTTCGTCACGCCGTGCGCGAGGATGGGCGACCACAGGGACTGGCTACGCATGTACAACACACTATAGGCGGCACCGGCCACAATGCCGGCCAGCCATAAATTATGCTCAAAGCCAAACAGCAACACGCTGATGGCGAAGGCCTTGGCGCTGGCCAGGCGCGGATCGGCCCGCAAAAAATCCGGCTTGTCGATCCAGCGCAGCAGGAAGGAGCGCCAGAACAGCTCCTCCATCACGGGCACCACCAGCGCCGCGCCAGCGATGCGCAGCACCACCAGGCTCCACTCGATGCGGCCATCGGTGCGGGGATCGAAGCCGTCCGGGTTGCCGATGCGCATCCAGCTGGCGTCGAGATTGATCCACAGCAAAAAAACAACAATACCGCTGGCCAGCGCTCCGAGAATGGCACGCGCGCCCAACGGCGTCCACAGCAATTCCGTATAACTGCGGCGCCAGTACAACAACAAGCCCAGCACGACGCCGATCTTGACTGCATACAGCCAGCGCATATCCTGCGCGGCAACGCCCAGGCGGCCGAGCATGTCGGCAATAAAAATGAAGGAGAGATAGGCCAGGAATGGCGCTACCCGGGGCAAGGCGGCGCGGTCAAACATGCTGCTGCGCATCGGAGGTGAAGCCACGCGCCGGACGCGGTGGTCCGGAGCGCATGTTTTTCATGACAAACATGCATCCCCCGATGTAATAAATATAATTATATAATTATATCAAGCAGAACCGTTGCCGTGGCAAATAATCCTGACTTAATTACAACAGGGTATGCAAAAAAGCATCAGCTATTGGCGCGCGCCTCGATCTGCTCCCACTTTTCCAGCGCTTCCAGCAGTTCGCCTTCGATCTCGGCCACGCGCGCATTCAGGCGTTTGCCTTCGGCTGGCGTCTTCTTGTAGAAGTCCGGATGCGACAACTCGGCGGCCAACACCGATTGCTCGTCTTCCAGCTTGGCGATCAGTTTCGGCAACTCATCGAGTTCGCGCTGTTCCTTGTAGCTGAGCTTTTTCTGCTTGGCGGCCGGTGCGGCAGCCTCGACCTTGACGGCCGGCTTGCTGGCTGGCGCCGTGGCGATCGGCAAGGTGCGCACGCGCTCCCAGTCCGTGTAACCGCCGACGAATTCGCGCCACTTGCCCTCGCCTTCGGCGACGATCACTTGCGTGACCACGTTGTCGAGGAAGGTGCGGTCATGGCTGACGAGGAAGACGGTGCCCGTGTATTCTTCCAGCAACTCTTCCAGCAATTCCAGCGTATCGATATCCAAGTCATTGGTCGGCTCATCGAGCACCAGCACGTTGGCCGGCTTGGCGAACAAGCGCGCCAGCAGCAAACGGTTGCGCTCGCCACCGGACAGCGACTTGACGGGCGAACGGGCGCGTTCCGGCGCGAACAGGAAGTCGTTCAAATATGTCATCACGTGGCGGCGCTGGCCATTGATCTCGACCCAGTCACTGCCTGGCGCGATGGTTTCCATCAGGTTCGCTTCTTCATTCAACTGCGTGCGCATCTGGTCGAAATACGCCACTTGCAGCTTGGTACCCAGGCGGATGCTGCCCGTGTCCGACTCTTCCTGGCCCAGGATCATCTTCAGCAGGGTAGTCTTGCCGGCGCCGTTGGCGCCGATCAGGCCGACCTTGTCACCGCGCAAGATGGTGGCGCTGAAATCCTTGACGATGACCTTGTCGCCATAAATCTTGGAAACGTTTTCCAGGTCCGCCACGATCTTGCCCGAGCGTTCGCCGGCCGAGACGTCCAGCTTGACTTGTCCCTGCTGGTCGCGGCGCGCATTGCGCGTCAGACGCAGCGCTTCCAGACGGCGCACGCGGCCTTCGTCACGCACGCGGCGGGCCTTGACGCCCTTGCGTATCCACACTTCTTCCTGCGCCAGGAACTTGTCGAACTTGGCGTTTTCCACTTCCTCGATTTCCAGTTGCTCCGCCTTGCGGGTCTGATAAGCCGTGAAGTTGCCTGGATACGACAGCAAGCGGCCGCGGTCGAGTTCGATGATGCGCGTGGCAACGTTATCGAGGAAGGAGCGGTCATGGGTAATGAACAGCACGCTGCCCTTGAAGTCGCGCAACAAGCCTTCCAGCCACAGGATGGAGCTGAAGTCCAGATGGTTGGTCGGCTCATCGAGCAGCAGCACGTCGGGCGCCGACACCAGCGCGCGCGCCAGCGCCACGCGCTTCTGCATCCCGCCGGACAGGGTTTTCATCAGCATGTCGCCCGTCAGGTTCAAACGGTCGAGCACGGTTTCCACCTTGTTCGGCAAGCTCCACGCATCGGCCGCATCGAGTTTGACCTGGATGTCGTGCATGCGTTCCATCAGTTCGTCGTCATTGCCCTGGCCAAACTGGCCCGTCAGCGCATCGTATTCCTTCAGCCACGCCTGCGATTCGCCCATGCCGGAAGCGACGGCATCGAACACGGACATGTCCGGGTCGAATTGCGGTTCCTGCTCCACATACGCGATCTTGATGCCTTGCTGCATCACCAACAAGCCGTCATCGAGCTTGAACTTGCCCGAAATAACCTTCAACAGCGACGATTTACCCGTGCCGTTGCGGCCGATCAAGCCGACCCGCTCCGTGGTTTCCAGTGAAAATTCCGCGTGATCGAGCAGCGCGACGTGACCGAACGCAAGTTGCGCCGATGAAAGAGAAATGACAGCCATAATGAGTAAGAGTGCTCGGGCGCCGTCTCGCGCACACCGCGTGGTGTGCAAAACAGCCGCCGATTAGATGAATGAAGCACGCATTGTACCGATACTCGCGCAAGCATAGGCATATCTTGCAAACTGTCGGCTATAATTGCGCTCGATTCGCGACACATGGGACGTCTTGCACGCCCCGTGCCGCCGGATCCGGCATGGCAGCTTGCCACGCCTGAGCGTCCTCCCCGTAGCACAATGGATAGTGCACATGCCTCCTAAGCGTGGGATACTGGTTCGATTCCAGTCGGGGGGACCAATCACCTGCCACCGCGCCCTGCCGTACCCAAGCAATTCATCATCGAAACAAATTAACGAAGATCAATCCTCAAGCACGGGCGGCCCTGCGGCGCCAGCCTGCCAGCGACACGAGTCCCAGCAGCATCAGCGCATAGCTTGCCGGTTCCGGCACGGCGCTGACGCTAAATACTTGCATGGCGCCAAACGTGACATTCGGATAAGAGCCGTACGGCGCGCCATCGAGCAAGCTTGCGCCAAAGATGCCATTGACCGGATCGATGTACGAGTAACGCGAAGAAATACCATTGGTGCTCAGATCCGCCGACATGCCCAGGTCGGCGCCGATGCCGAACGTGGGGCCGGCGTTGATGTCATTGAAGGTTTGATACGATCCCACCGTGTCCAGCGCATAGGTTTTCGGCGTTTGCCGGAAATACTGGCCCGACGTCAGGTTGAAGATGAAGGCTGTGCGGTCGCGGTCTTCCGGCGTCATGTTGTAGTTGCCCGACGAATTCCAGCTTTGCGGGTTGTAGCCGCCCACCAGCCAGGTCTGGCCGGCGGCGTTGCTCGCCTGCATCACGGAAAACGTGCGTCCCTTGCCGTCGGCGGCCAGGTGGAAGTCGCGCGAGGTGTCGCCCGCCGACTTCGTGTAGATGGCCGTCAGCGCCAGCGGCCCTTCGCCCAGCCAGGCGGACAGCTGCGCTTCCTGCGCGCCGTTGAGCAAGGATTGCGCCGAGGCGGCAGGAACGCTACCGATGCACAGCAAGGCACCGGCGAGCAAGGTGACGGGCTGCACCGCCTTGATTTTCAGCATGATTTGTTGTTGCATCGCTCCCCCTGTGTGATTACCGCGAATTTTCGGCATATCAATATAGCACAAGGAAATGCATTAATTGCATTAATTTATTTCAATTGAAATGCACTTAATACAACAGTTTACTGCAGCCATCATGGCGGCAGCACGGCCGTCACCTCGATTTCCACCTTGGCGCGATCCTCGATCAGGCCGGCTACCTGCACGGCCGTCATGGCAGGAAAATGCTTGCCGATCAGCTCGCGGTACGCCACGCCGATTTGCGGATACGCCGCCACATATTCCTTCTTGTCGAGCACATACCAGTTCATGCGCACGATGTGCTCGGGCAAGGCGCCCGCCTCGGCCAGCACGGCGACGATATTCTGCAAGGCCTGGCGCACCTGTCCCGCAAAATCATCCGTATGGAACTGGCCCTGCGCATCCCAGCCTATCATGCCGCTGACATACACCGTGCGTCCGCTGGCGGCGATACCATTCGCATAGCCGCGCGGCCTGGCCCATCCCGGTGGTTGTAAAACTTGCATATTGCTTTCCTCGTTGTTGATGCGGGTCATGCGTCCGCCGCCTCGCGCAGCAATTCGCGCGCGATGATCAATTGCTGTACTTCGCTGGCGCCTTCATAGATGCGCAAGGCGCGGATTTCGCGGTACAGGCGCTCGACCGGATGGTCGCTGACCACGCCCATGCCGCCGAACAGCTGCACGGCCGCGTCGATTACCTGCTGCGCCGTTTCCGTCGCCGTCAGCTTGGCCATGGCCGCTTCCTTCGTCACCTTGCGGCCCTGGTCGCGCTGCCAGGCGGCGCGGTAGGTGAGCAGCGCGGCCGCGTCGATACCGGTGGCCATCTGCGCCAATTTTGCCTGCGTCAGCTGGAAGTCCGCCAGGGTCTGGCCAAACATCTGGCGCTTTGTCGCGTGGCGCAGCGCTTCATCGAAGGCGCGCCGCGCAAAACCCAGGGCGGCGGCGGCCACCGACGTGCGGAACACGTCGAGGGTCGCCATGGCCACCTTGAAGCCCTGCCCCGCCTCGCCCAGGCGCTGCGACACGGGCACGCGGCAATTGGCAAAGCGCAGGCGCGCCAGCGGATGCGGCGCGATCACGGCGATGCGCTCGGCGACTTCCAGCCCGGGATTGTCGGCGTCGACGATGAAGGCGCTGATGCCGCGCGCGCCGGGCGCCTCGCCCGTGCGGGCGAACACCACGTAAAAGTCGGCGATGCCGCCATTCGAGATCCACGTCTTTTCGCCATCGAGCACATACTCGTCGCCGTCGCGCCGCGCCGCGCACGCCATGGCAGCCACGTCGGACCCGGCCTGCGGCTCGGACAGGGCAAAGGCGGCGATGCGCTTGCCGCTGGCCACGTCCGGCAAATAGCGCGCCTTGTTCTCCAAGCTGCCGAACAGGCCGATGGCGCCGGAACCGAGTCCCTGCATGGCGAAGGCGAAATCGGCCAGGCCGTTGTGGCGCGCCAGGGTTTCGCGCATCAGGCAAATGGCGCGCGTGTCGATCTTGCCATCGGTGCCCGTGGCGTATGTCAGCCAGCCGCCCTGCCCCAGTTGCGCCACCAGCGCGCGGCAAGCCGCATCGACGTCGGCACCATGCGCGTCGTCCAGGTGCTGCGTCGCCCAGGCATCGAGCTCGCGTTCAAGTTCGGCATGATGCCTTTCGAAAAACGGCCAGTCCAGATAGCTCATGTCACGCATGTCAGTTACCCTCGAATTGTGGTTTTTCCTTCGCCACGAAGGCGTGATAGGCGCGGTGGAAATCGTTGGTGGCCATGCAAATGGCCTGCGCCTGCGCTTCCGCCTCGATGGCTTCGTCGACGCCCATGTTCCACTCCTGCTGCAGCATTTTTTTCGTCATGCCGTGCGCGAAGGTAGGGCCGCTGGCCAGGCCGGCCGCGAGCAGCTGCGCCGCCTCGGCCAGCTCCCCGGGTTCGACCAGGCGGTTGAGCCAGCCCCAGCGCTCGGCCTCGGCTCCCGCCAGGGAGCGCCCCGTGTACAGCAGTTCGGCGGCGCGGCCCTGGCCGATCACGCGCGGCAGCAAGGCGCAGGCACCCATGTCGCAGCCGGCCAGTCCCACGCGGGTAAACAAAAAGGCCGTCTTGCTGCGCGCCGTGCCGAGGCGGATATCGGAGGCCAGCGCCAGCATGGCGCCAGCGCCAGCGCAAATGCCGTCGATGGCGGCGATGATGGGCTGCGGGCAGGCGCGCATGGCTTTCACCACGTCGCCCGTCATGCGGGTAAACGCCAGCAAGCCTGGCATGTCGAGTTTTGTCAGCGGGCCGATGATGTCGTGCACATCGCCGCCCGAGCAGAAATTGTCACCGCTGCCCGTGATGATGACGGCCTTGACGTCGTCCGCATGCGCCAGCGCGCGAAACAGCTCGCGCAATTCCGCATACGAGTCAAAAGTGAGCGGATTCTTGCGCTCGGGCCGGTGCAAGGTCAATGTGGCGACGCCTGCGTCGACGGAAAACAGAAAATGCCGCGCGGCGTAGCCGGCCAGGCTGGCGCGGTTGCCTGGCAGGTCTTGCGGCTGGCCGGGTAAATGGCGCATGGTCAGTCCTTTGGGGGGGTGTTATTCAACTGCTGCTTCATGTGCGACAGCAGGTCGATCAATCGGGTTTTGTCGTCGGGCGTCACGCCGTGCAGCAATTCCGCGATCCAGCCTTCGTGCACGCGCGCCATCTCGTCGAACGCGCGCCGGCCCGCCGGCGTCAGCTTGACGCTGTACGAGCGGCGGTCCTTCGGATCGACCACGCGCGCCACCAGTTTTTCCTGCTCCAGCTGGTCGGTGATGCCCGTGATATTGCCACCCGTAACCATCATGCGCTTGGACAGTTCGCCCATGCGCAAGCCTTCGGGAAAGCGTTCAAGCTGCGCCATCAAATCGAAGCGGGGCAAGGTGATGCCGAAGGTGGCGCGCAGGCGCGTGCGCACCTCGTTTTCAATCTTCACCGTGCATGACAGCATGCGCAGCCACAATTTCAGCGACTGGTGGTGGTCCTGCGTCAGCCTGCTGGCCAGGTCCAGCACGGGTTCGTCCTGTACGGATTCGTCCTGCATGTTATCGGGTTCTTTATCCATGGTCTTCATTCCGTTACATGACTTCGCCGCCGGCGACGGCGATCGATTGTCCATTCATGGCGGCCGACGCGGGCAGGCAGAGCCAGGCCACCGCATCGGCCACTTCGCGCGGCTGCACCAGCCGCTGCTGCGGATTGCTGGCCGCCAGTTCCGCGCGCGCCGCGTCTTCGCCGCGTCCCGTCTTGCGCACGATGTTTTGCACGGCCTGCGCCACCATGTCCGTTTCCGTGTAGCCGGGGCAGACGGCGTTGACGGTGACGCCGCGCGGCGCCACTTCCAGCGCCAGCGCGCGCGTCAGGCCGATCACGCCATGCTTGGCGGCGACATAGGCGCTGACATAGCGATAACCCTTCAGGCCCGCCGTCGACGCCACGTTGACGATGCGCCCCCAACCCGCTTCCAGCATGCCCGGCATGACTGCCTGGCAGCAGTGGAACACGCCCGTCAGGTTCACGGCCAGCATCTGCTGCCAGATGGCGGCATCCGTCTTGCCGAACGGCGCCGCATGCGCCTGGCCCGCGTTATTGATCAAAATATCGATGCGGCCGAAATGCGCGGCCGCCTGCGCAAACCCCGCTTGCACGGACGCTTCCACGGCCACGTCGAGCACGCAGATGGCGACCCGGCCCGCATGGCCCGCCTCTTCCAGCTGCATGCGCGCGCGCGCCAGCCGCGCGCCATCGCGTCCGGCCAGGGTGACCCGCGCGCCCGCATCGAGCAAGGCGCCCGCGCACGCGAAGCCGATGCCGCTGCCGGCGCCCGTCACCAGCGCGTGTTTATCGGCCAATGCGCCGTCCAGTTGTTCCTTGCTCATGTCATCCTTCCAGCAGCCGCGCGGCCACCTGTTGCGGGCTGAGGCCCGTATTGGCGGCGGCCAGTTGCCGCTCGCGCTGCAGATTGCGTTCCAGCTGCTGCTGGCCCGGACGGTACTGTTTCGGCCACGCTGCGCCTGTCCCTGCGCCTGCGCCGCTGTAGCCGATGCGCGCCATTTCCGTCAGGGTCCAGGCCGGGTTGGCCAGGTGCGGCCGGCCCACGGCGCACAGGTCGGCGCGCCCGGCGGCGATGATGCTGTTGGCGTGGTCGGCCTCGAAGATCGAGCCGACAGCCATGCTGGCGATGCCCGCCTCGTTGCGCACGCGGTCGGCAAACGGCGCCTGGAACATGCGTCCGTACACGGGCTGTTCGAGTTTGCTCACCTGGCCCGAGGAGCAGTCGATCAAATCGGCGCCCGCCTGCTTGAACAGGCGCGCGATGACGACAGCGTCCTCGGGCGTGATGCCGCCTTCCACCCAGTCGTGGGCCGAGATGCGCACGCTCATCGGTTTATCCTGCGGCCAGGCGGCGCGCATGGCGCGAAATACGCGCAGCGGATAACGGCAGCGGTTTTCCAGGCTGCCGCCATAGTCGTCCGTGCGGCGGTTGGTCAGCGGCGAGATAAAACTCGACAGCAGGTAGCCATGCGCGCAATGCAGTTCCAGCCAGTCGAAACCGGCGACGGCGGCGGCCAGGGTGGCGCGCACAAAGTCCTGTTCGATGCGCGCCAGGTCGCTTTCCGTGGCCGCGCGTGCCGTTTGCGACACACCGGCCAGATACTGTTGTTCCGAGGCTGAGATCAGCGGCCAGTTACCGTCCGTCAAAGGCAGGTCGATGCCATCCCACATGGGGCGCGTCGAGCCTTTCGCCCCCGCGTGGCCCAGCTGCAGGGCGATCTTCGCATCGCTGTTCGCATGCACGAAATCGACGATGCGGCGCCACGCCTGCGTGTGCGCTTCGCTGTACATGCCGGGACAGGCGGGCGTGATGCGCGCATCGGCCGATACGCACGTCATCTCGGCAAACACGAGCCCCGCGCCGCCCATGGCGCGCGCGCCCAGGTGCATCAAATGGTAGTCGCCCGCCACGCCATCGACGGCGCTGTACTGCGCCATCGGCGAGACGGCGATGCGGTTTTTCAGCAGCACGCCGCGCAGGCGGAAGGGCGTGAGCATGGGTGGCAAAGCCTCGTCCCGTATCGCCACGCCAGCCTGTTCGCCCGCGCGCCGCGCCAGCCATTGTTCGTAGCCAGCCACATACGCGGGGTCGCGTAGGCGCAGGTTTTCATGCGAAATGCGCTGGCTGCGCGTGAGCATGGAATAGGCGAACTGCGGCGCCTCCATGGCGCTGTAGCGCTCGACGTTTTCAAACCATTCCATGGAATTGCGCGCCGCGCTCTGGATTTTCAGCACTTCGATGGCGCGCAGCTGCTGGTAGGCGGCCAGTGCGGCAGCCGTCCCGGCATGCTGGCCGAAGCAGCGCGCCAGCTCGATCGCGTCTTCCAGCGCCAGCTTGGTGCCCGAGCCAATGGAATAATGCGCCGTGTGGGCCGCGTCGCCCATCAGCACGACGGGCACGCCATCCTGCCGATGCACCCATTGCCGGCAAACGATGCGGGGGAAGGTGATCCACTGGGCCGAGCCGCGCAAGTGCGGCGAATTGCTCAGTAAACCGTGGCCATCGAGTTCCTCGGCGAACAGCGCTTCGCAAAAGGCGATGCTCTCTTCCTGGCTCATGGCATCCAAACCCGCCGCGCGCCACACGTGTTCCGGCGTTTCGACGATGAAGGTCGAGGTTTCGCCGTCATACTGGTAGATATGCGCCTGGAACCAGCCGTGCGGCGTCTGGCGGAAGGCAAACGTGAACGCCTCGAATTTCTTGCGCGTGCCGAGCCAGACGAAACGGCAATGCCGCTGGTCGATCTCGGGCTGGTAGCTGGCCGCATAGCGCGTGCGGATGCGGCTGTTCAAGCCGTCGCTGGCGATCACCAGGTCGGCGCCATACTGGCGCGCGATGGCCTGGTCGTCCTGCACTTCCGTCTCGAAGACAAGTTCCACGCCAAGTTCCTCGCAACGCGCCTGCAGGATGTTGAGCAGGCGCTTGCGGCCGATGCCGCAAAAGCCATGGCCGCCCGAGCGCACGGTCGCGCCCTTGAAGTGGATCTCGATATCGTCCCAGTGGTTGAACGCCTGCAGGATGGCGCGCGCCGTCGGCTCGTCCGCATTGGCCAGGTTGCCCAAGGTCTGGTCGGAAAACACGACGCCCCAGCCAAACGTGTCGTACGGGCGGTTGCGCTCGATGACGGTGATGCAGTGATGCGGGTTCTGCTTTTTCATGAGCAGGCTGAAATACAGGCCGGCGGGACCGCCGCCGATGCAGACAATATTCATGGGGTGTCCGTGCGAAGTTTGAAGCGCTGCAGCTTGCCCGTTTCCGTGCGCGGCAGGGATGGCAGGAAACGGATGGCGCGCGGGTATTTATAGGGAGCGATCTGCTGGCGCACGAAGTCCTGCAGTTCGGCCGCCAGCGCATCGCTGGCCTGGCAGCCCTCCTTGAGCACCACGTGCGCTTCGACAATCTGGCCACGCTCGGCATCGGCGCGCCCGACCACGCCGCATTCGGCGACGGCCGGGTGGCGCAGCAGCGCCTCTTCCACTTCCGGGCCGGCGATGTTGTAGCCGGCCGAGACGATCATGTCGTCGCTGCGCGAGCGGTAATAGAAATAGCCGTCGGCATCCATCTCGAAAGTGTCGCCCGTCAGGTTCCAGCCGTTCTGCACATACTCGCGCTGGCGCGGGTCGGACAGGTAGCGGCAACCGGTAGGGCCTTTCACGGCCAGGCGGCCCGTCACGCCGGGCGGCTGCGGCACGCCGGCATCGTCGACGATGCATGCCTGGTAGCCTGGGATGGCCTTGCCGATGGCGCCGCGGCGGATGCCCTCGCCCGTGGCGGAAATGAAAATGTGCAGCATCTCGGTGGCGCCGATGCCATCCGTCATGGCCAGGCCCGTCGCCGCCTGCCAGGCGTCGCGCGTGGCCAGCGGCAGCGCCTCGCCGGCCGACACGCACAAGCGCAGGCTGCGCAGGTCGTGCTGCGCGGCCAGCGGCGCCATCTGGCGGTAAAAGGTGGGCGCCGTGAAGCAGATGGTGGCCTGATAGGCGCCGATGGCGCGCAGCAGGCCCTCGGGCGTGAGTTTTTCCAGCAGCACGGCGCAAGCGCCAAAGCGCAGGGGAAACAGCAGCAAGCCGCCGAGGCCAAAGGTGAACGCCAGCGGCGGCGTGCCGATGAAGATATCGTCGGCACATACCTGCAGCATGGAGCGGGGAAAGCAATCGCAGATGGCCAGCAAGTCGCGGTGCATGTGCATGGTGCCTTTGGGGACGCCCGTCGTGCCCGAGGTAAAACTGATCAGGCAGACGTCGTCGGCCGCCGTATCGCACGCGGCAAACGGTGCAGCGTGGGCCGCCATGCGCTGCTCCAGTTCCGCGTCATCGGCGCCAAAGCACAGCATGACCGGCAAGCCGGGCACGCCATCGAGCTCCGCGCGCAAGCCTTGCGCGCACAACACGGCATTGACTTCCGCCTTGATGATAATCGTGGACAGTTCGCGCGCGCGCAGCAGCGGCATGGTGGGCACGGCGATGCAGCCGGCCTTCAGCACGGCCAGCAGGCAGGCAGCCATCATGGGGGTATTTGCGCCGCGCAGCAGCACGCGGTTGCCGGGGATCAGGCGCAGGTCGACCCGCAGCACGTGGGCGATGCGGTCGACCAGCTGCGCCAGCTGCACGTAAGTCCAGCGCTGGCCATCGGCGAGGATGGCGGTGCGCCCGCCACCGCCACTGGCCACGGCCCCGTCGAGCAGCGCGGCGACGCAATTGAGGCGCGGCGGATACTGCAGCTCGGGCAAGTCAAGGCACAACTGCGGCCAGAGTGCGCGCGGCGGCAAGTGCGCGCGCGCAAAGTCGTCCTGGGGAGATGCGGTGGTAGGCGAAGGGTCGCTGCTCATGCTCATCCTGGCTGATAGCGGGCGCACGCACAAGGCCCGGAAGCAGATACTTTAAACCTAAAGTATTTTTCCAGCAAGCGGAAAACAGCAGATTCAGTCGGCGCCGTCATCCTGGCGCAGCAAGCGCGCCTGCTGCCCCACGCTGCGCGCCAGCGCGGCCAGGGCCGTTTGCATCTGGTCGCCATCGAGCACTGCGGCCTGCAACAGGGCCATCATGCCAGCTTCCGCCCCATGCAAACCCAGGGTGCGGCAACCGAGGTGCAGCCGTTCGAGTTGCTGGCGCGCCTGGGCCGGTTCGCCGCGCGCCAGCAAGGCGTCGACCTGTTCGCTCGCGGCGTCGATCTGTCCCTGGAAGCCCGTCAGATACGCCAGCAGGCGGTCGCTGTCGATGCCCAGCCGCTGCAAGGTGTCGCGCGGCGCCTCGGCCGGCAAGGCCGAGACGTCGAAGCAGGCGTCGATATGCTGGCGCACCTGCTCCGGCTGGAAAGGCTTGACGATGTAGCCGGCGGCGCCGGCCTGCACGGCGTCGCGCACCGTGTCCTGGTCATTGGCCGACGACACGAGCACCAGCGGCATGGCGTCGAGCGCGCTGTCGGAGCGGATTTTCTGCAGCAGTTCCATGCCGGACAGGCGCGGCATGCGCAAATCGCAGAAGCACAGCGACGGGCGCAAGCCGCCTTCGAGCTGTTCCCACGCCGCCGCGCCATCCTCCGCTTCCACGATATCGTGCACGCCGCAGCTGTCGATCAGATGCATCAATACCATGCGCGACACGACATCATCGTCAACCACCAGTACTTTCATTGCTTTCTCCATTGGCGGCAGCGTCAAGGTGCCTGGCCGTATTCTACCCAGTTTCGCCGCGCGTTCGATGGCCGGCATTGCCTATTTTACATTTCCTTGCCCGAAACGGCTATTTGCGTCAACAGTGCGCGCAATTGCGGCAAATGCAAGGCCACCTGCGTCCAGCGCCCGCCGTCCGCCGCTTCTTCCATTTCCGTGCACAGCATGTGCAGCTGCGTTTCATCGAGATAGGCGGCGCTGCCCTTCAAGCCATGCAGCAGGCGCCCGGCGTTGTCCTTGTCCTGCGCCGCCAGGGCGGCGTCGAGCTCACGCAAACGTCCCTCCAGATCGGCGACGAAGGCGACGCGGATGCGCCGTTGCAGTTCGCCGCTGCGAATGGACTGGGCAGGCGCCGGCACGGGAATCGCCGGCGCGATGCCGAACAGGGCGTCGAGCTCCGCCTGCCCCCGTGACGCGCCGCGCGGCGCGTTCGACGGCATGCGCGGCAACAGGAAACCGCGCTGCAGCTGGCGCTCGATGGCGCGCGCCAGCAAGCCATGCAGCACCGCCTCATCGACGGGTTTGCTGAGGAAATCATCCATGCCGACGCCAAGATAGCGGCTGCGGTCTTCTTCGCTGGCATTCGCTGTCAAGGCCACGATCATCAATTCCTGATCGCGCACGGGCTGGTCCGGCCAGCCACCCACGCGTATCAAACGCGTCGCCGTGGCGCCGTCCATCTCCGGCATGCGCCCGTCCATCAGGATCAGGTCATAGCGCGTATGCACGCAGGCCGCCACCGCCAGCACGCCGTTGGCGACCACGTCGACCCGGTGCCCCAGTTCTTCGAGCATGACGCGGATGATGATCTGGTTGGTGGGGAAGTCTTCCGCGCACAGCACGCGCAACTGGTGACTGTGCGGCGCCAGCGCCACCTGCGGCACCAGCGGCGGCGCCACGCCATCGGCCAGCGGCAAGGTGAAGGCAAACGTGCTGCCCTGCCCCGGCGTGCTGGCCACCTCGATCTGGCCATCCATCAGTTCGACCAGCTGGCGGCAGATCGCCAGGCCCAGTCCCGTGCCGCCGTAGCGCCGCGTGGTGCTGGCGTCGGCCTGCTCGAATTTCTGGAACAGGCGCGCCATGGCCTCGGCATCGATGCCGATGCCGCTGTCGCTGACCGTAAAGCGGATCAGGTTGACCTTGCGTCCGCCGCTGCCGCTGGCCACGCCGGTCCGCTCGACGGATACACTGACGCCGCCGCGCTGGGTGAACTTGAAGGCATTGCCGACCAGGTTGACCAGCACCTGGCGCAAGCGGGTCGGGTCGCCCACCACGAAGGGCGGCAGGTCGGGCGCGAAATCGATGGCGAAACCGATGCTGCGCGCGGCCGCCTGCTCCTCGAACAGGGTGACGACCGTCTCGATCGCCGCGCCGAGCGCGAAATCGATGTTTTCGATACTCAGCTTGCCCGCCTCGATCTTGGAAAAATCGAGCAAATCATTGATGATCACGAGCAGCGACTGGGCATTGGCCTGGCCACGCAAAATCTGCTCGCGCGTGGCATCGTGCAGCTGCTCGTCGCGCAAGGCAAAGCCCAGCATGCCGATCACGCCGGCCAGCGGCGTGCGCATCTCGTGGCTCATGTTGGCCAAAAATTCCGACTTCTGGCGCGTCGCATCCTCGGCCTTGCGCTTGGCCTGGCGCAAGCTTTCCTCGTTTTTCGTCAGGCTGCTGTTCACTTGCGCCAGCTTTTCCGACTGGGCCAGCACTTCGATTTCCTTGCTCTGCAACTCCGCCGTGCGTTCGCTGACCTGCTTTTCCAGTTCATTCTGTTGATGCCGCAGCGCGCGCACGCGCTGGCGGTACGCGCCATAGATGGCGCCCAGCAGCAGCGCCGCCATCAGCGTGCGGAACCACCAGGTTTTCCAGAACGGCGGCAGGATCGTGATGGCCAGGGTGGCGCCGCTCTCGTTCCACACGCCGTCCTTGTTGGCCGCCTTGACGCGAAACACATAATTCCCGGCATCGAGGTTGGTGTACGTGGCAAAGCGCCGCCGCGCATCCGTCATGACCCAGTCCTGGTCGAAGCCTTCGAGCCGGTAGGCGAACATGTTGCGCTGGGGCGCGGCGAAATGCAGGGCCGCGAATTCCAGCGAAAAGACGCTTTCGCGGCTGGTCAGCACCAGCTGGCGCGTATGATCGATGGCCGTCCTGAGCACGTGCGCGAACTCGCCGCGGCCGATGGCCACCGGCTTGTTGAAGATCTGCAGCTCCGTGATGGCCACCAGCGGCGGCACGCGGTTGTCGTGGATATCCTGCGGCACGAACGCCGTCATGCCGTTAAAACCGCCAAAATACATGGTGCCGTCGGACGCGCGCAGGGCCGCGCCATCGAAGTACGAGCCTTCCACCGTGCCGTCGGCACTGTCGTAGTTGCGAAACAGGCCGCTGCGCATGTCGAGCCGCGTGATGCCGCTGTTCGTACTTAGCCACAGCTGCTCGTTGTCGTCGCCGAGGATGCTGGCGACGGCGTCGTCGGCCATGCCATCCTTGCGCACGAAGCGCCGGAAGCGGATCTCCCCCTTCGCGTCGACGTCCATGCGGTTCAAGCCATTGGCCGTGCCCACCCACAGCACGCCGCGCTTGTCTTCGTGCAGGAAATGCACTTCGTCGTGGCTCAGACTCTGCGGGTTTTGCGGATCGTGGCGAAAATGGCGGAAGTGGCCGCTGGCGCGGTCCAGCAAGTCCAGACCGTGGAAGGAACCTATCCACAAGCGCCCCTTGCCGTCTTCCAGCACGGGCCGCACCATGTTGTCGGACAGGCTGTTCGGGTTGGCCGGGTCGTGGCGGTAGGTGGTAAAGCGTTTGGTAACAGGGTCGAAGCGGTGCACGCCGCCCCGCGTCGAGACCCACAGCATGCCGCTGCGGTCGCTCACGATATTGCGGATCGTGTCGCTGTTCGGGTCTCCGGCGGCAAAGCGCATGGTAAAAAACCGCCCGAGGGCCGGATCGAAGCGGTGCAAGCCCGTCGAGCCGCCCACCCACAGCACGCCGTCCGGCGCCTTGTACAGGGTGGTGACCTGCTCGTCGCGCGACATGCCGGGCGAGCTGCGCAGGTCGAACAGCCGCGAGCTGCCATCGCGCGTGTCGTACAGTTTCAGGCCGCCCTTGGTGGCCAGCCACAGCTTGCCATCGCCCGCGTCAGCCACGGCGCGCACTTTCTTGTCCGCCAGCGCACCCACGTCGCCGGGTGCGCGTGCCATGCGCGAAAAGCCGCCACTGCCCAGGTCGACCCGGCTCACGCCGCTGTACCAGGAACCGACCCAGAAGGTGCCGGCGCGGTCGCGGTACAGCGACGACAGCTGGTTGTCGGCGACGCTGAATTTGTCGCCCGTCTGGTGCCGGTATTGCAGGAAGGTGTCGCTCCCTGGCAGCCAGCGGAACAGGCCGTCGGCATTGCTGCCCAGCCAGACGGTGGCGTCGACATCCTGGTACAGGCTGGCCACGCGGATGGCGGAAAAGCCATGTTTCTCGCCGAAGCGCACGCGCGACTGCGGCGCCTCGCCAGCACCGCCCAGGCGCCAGCGCTCTGCACCCGCCATGGTGCCGATCCACAGGTTCTGCTGGCGGTCGATCAGCAGCGACTGGATCACGTTGTACTTCGAGCCGGGCTCCGCGTCGACGGCGAAATGCTCGAAGCGCTCGCTGCCCGGCGCCAGCATGTCCAGGCCCGTTACCGTGCCGATCCACAGGCGCTGCTGCGCGTCCAGCGCCAGCGCCTTGATTTCATTGTCGCCCAGGCTGTGCGGGTTGCCTTCTTCATGGTGCCAGGTGCGGAAGGCGCCCGTGGCGGGGTCGAAATGCTGCAAGCCGTCCGAAGTGGCGATCCAGAAGCCGCGCACGCCATCGTCGAGGATGGCGTGGATATGCCGGTTACCGTTGCCGCGCTTGCTCTTTTCGGCCGGGACGTAATGGATGAAGGTCTGACTGGCGGCGTCGAAGCGGTCCAGGCCATTGTCGGTACCGACCCACAACTGGCCCTGGCTATCGACGTGCAGCTCGCCCACCCAGTTGTCGGCCAGGCTGGTCTTGTCACCCTCGATATTCTTGTAGACGACCATGCGGTAGCCATCGTAGCGGCTCAGGCCAGACTGGCTGCCGAACCACATATAGCCCTGCCGGTCCTGGGCGATGGCCAGCACCGATTCCTGCGCCAGGCCCTGGTCGACGCCGAGCTGGTCGAAACGCAGGGTGGGCGCAGGCGCCGCCGCGGCCGGGACGCCCAGCAGCAGAATTAACAGTAAGGCAACATCGAAAACACGTCGAAATACCAGCACAATCGTCCTGTCAAAAAAAACGCGAAAAACCCGCACGCCGCTCCAAGGGCCGTCTCAGGAACCAAAGAACGCCAGGACATCATCCTTGCGGGCTTGCGTATCGCGCTGTCCAAGACGGATCAACTCGTTAGTATACGTCGATTCGAACAATAAATACGATGCCAGCGCCGCGCCGCGCGCTTCGGCCGCGCCGATGCCCGACAACATGGTGCGGATGGGACGCGGCAAACTGCCGATATGCCGGCTGGCGATGGCGTCGAGCCGCTCCGACGGCGCGATGACCAGCAACTCCACCGGCCGCAAGGCCGTCTTGCCCAGCAATTCGGGCGGCAGCATCGACAGGGTCAGGTTGATGCGGTTCAGGCGTTCGATGTCGACGGCCAGGCCATCGAGGAAAATCGACGACAGCGCGTGGCCGGCGATCTGCGCCAGACTCGGGTAGCGCGCCGCTTCGGACGCGGCGGGCGCCGGTTCCGTCATGCGCCCCGCGCCCACCACCAGCACCTTGTTCGCGCCCAGGTGGATGGCCGGCGAGATCGGCGCCAGCTGGCGCATGGAACCGTCGCCGCAGTATTCACGCTGGCCGCCCACGTACAGGGGCACGGCAGGGAAGATGAAAGGGATGGCGGCCGAGGCGAGCAAGTGCTCCACGCCGATCTGGTCCGGCAGGGCCAGGCGCTGCGTGCGCACCCACGGCGCGATATCCTCGGCCGTCTGGTAAAACGTCATGTGGCGGCTGCCCGAGTACGACGACGCCGTCACGGCCAGCGCATGCAGCAAGCCATCGGCCAGGGCCGCGTCCAGGCGCGGCAGGTCGAGCATGCGGTGCAGCAGGCTGACCAACGGGGTATTGTCGAGCAGGGAACTGGGCGGCGACGCATGCCACTGGCGCAGCAGCCAGCCGAACGACAGCAACGACAGCCAGCGCGCGCCCGAGCGGATCACGCCCAGCGAATCGGCGCGGTAGACTTGCTCGACCTCGATGTGCTGCCACACGTCGAGCAGCTTTTGCACGCCTTCGCCGAAATTATCGGCACGGCAGGCCAGCGCCGTGGCGTTGATGGCGCCGGCCGAAGTGCCGCAGATGATGTCGAACGGGTTGCGCGCCGGCGCCCAGCCCGCCTCCCACAGAATCGCTGAAATCGCCTGCAGCACGCCCACCTGATAGGCGGCACGGGCACCTCCTCCCGTGAGTATCAAGCCTGTTTTATTTTGCATTCCCATGCCGGCAGATTAGCAGGGTCTGGATGCTTTGTGGAAAAGTTTAGGGCTAATTAATCGCCCCGAACCATTCCCTCTCTTCTCGGATCCGCCCCGCCAAACCAGAAATCCTTGCCGTGCGCGTTCAGACGCATGATGCCCTGCAGGCCGGAATTCTGTTCGATCACGCGCACCTCATGGCCCATCGCCTGCAGCGCCTCGACTTGCGCGGCCGGCGCACGGCCCTTTTCCAGTTCCGTCGGACCATTGCGGCTGCCGAAGTTCGGCAGGCTGATCGCCTGTTGCACATTCAGACCCCAGTCCATGGTGCCGACCAGGACCTTGGCGACATAGTTGATGATGGACGAACCGCCGGGCGAACCCGTCGCCAGCACCAGCTTGTGCGTGCCCTTCTCGAATACGAGGGTGGGCGACATGGCGCTGCGCGGACGCTTGCCCGCTTCGACCCGGTTGGCGATGGGGCCGTCGGCATCGCGCGAATCGAACGAGAAATCCGTCAGCTGGTTATTCAGCAAAAAGCCGTCGACCATCTGGCGCGAGCCGAACGCGTCTTCCACGCTGGTGGTCATCGACAGGCCGCCCCCAAAAGCATCGACGGCCACCAGGTGCGAGGTCGACGGGCGCTGCAAGGCGTTGTCCATGCCCCACGCCACCTGCATGCCGGGCGGCGTGCCGGGCAAGGCGCGGCCCATGGATTTGTCACCGATCAGCGAGGCGCGCTGCGCCAGATAGGTTTTATCGAGCATCGAGGCGATACCGTTGCCGGGCAGCGGCACGAAGTCCGTGTCGGCCACGTAGCGGTTGCGGTCCGCGTAGGCCAGGCGCCCCGCTTCCGAGAACAAATGGATCGCCTGCGCATCGAGCACGCCGTCGACGGGCGCATACGGGCGGATATCCTTCACTTCCAGCATGCCCAGCATCTGCGCGATGGCGATGCCGCCCGACGATGGCGGCGGCATGCCGCACACGGTCCATGCCTTGTAATCGCTGCAGACGGGTTCGCGTACCTTGGCCCGGTAGCCGGCGATGTCCTGCGCCGTCAGCTTGCCAGGATTGGTCGGGTGCGACGCCACCTTGGCGGCGATGTCGCGCGCGATGCGGCCGCTGTAAAACGCGTCGGCGCCGCCACGCGCGATCTCGCGCAGGGTGCGCGCCAGCTGCGGGTTTTTCAGCACGTGGCCGACGGGCCAGGCCTTGCCGTCCTGGTCATAGAAATAGGCGGCGGCGACAGGGTCGCGCTTCAATGCCTGGTCCCAGTTCAGCAAGCCGTTGAGGCGCTGGCTGACGGGAAAGCCGCCGTGCGCCAGCTTGATGGCGGGACCGAACAGGGTCGCCCACGGCAGCTTGCCATGCTCCTTGTGCGCCAGTTCCAGCATGCGCAGCACGCCCGGCGCACCCACGGAACGCCCGCCCACCACGCCCGTGGCGCGCGAGACGGGACTGCCGTCCGCATTCTGGAACAGGTGTTCATCGGCGGCGGCAGGCGCCGTTTCGCGTCCGTCAAACGCCTGCACGCCCTTGGTCGTGGAATACAGAAGGAAAGCGCCGCCGCCGATGCCCGACGATTGCGGTTCGACCAGGGTCAGCACCAGTTGCGTGGCGATGGCCGCATCGATGGCGCTGCCGCCCTTTTTCAGCATCTGATAGCCGGCATCGGCGGCCAGCGGATTGGCGGCGGCGACCATGAATTTCTGTGCCGCCCAGCCCGATTTTTCCGCATACGCGGTAGCGATTTCCGGCGCCTTTTGCGGCACCTCGGCAAATACGGGACTGGCAGCGAGGGCTCCCAGCAAGGTCAGGCTCAGCGCCAGCGGCTTCAATGTGATCATGGATTCTCCGATAAAAAAAGGGCGCACAGCCAGGCAAGGCTGTACGCCCCATACGGGGGTATCCTACATCAAATCGCGCCAGGCTTATTTGGGCTGCATGCGGATAGCGCCATCTAAACGTATTGTCTCGCCATTGAGCATGACGTTTTCCACGATGGCTTTCACCAGTTGCGCGTACTCTCCGGGCTTGCCCAGGCGCGAAGGGAACGGCACCATCTTGCCCAGCGCATCCTGCACTTCGGCCGGCATGCCCAGCAACATCGGCGTTTCGAAAATACCGGGCGCCACCGTCATCACGCGGATGCCGTTGCGCGACAGGTCGCGCGCCATCGGCAGAGTCAGGCCCACCACGGCCGCCTTCGACGAAGCGTAGGCCGCCTGGCCGATCTGGCCATCGTAGGCCGCCACGGACGCCGTGTTGATGATGATGCCGCGTTCACCTTCAACCGTGGCATCCTGCTTGGCCATGGCGTCGGCCGCCAGGCGGCACATATTGAAAGTGCCCACGAGGTTGATGTTGACGACCTTCTGGAACAGG
The DNA here is from genome assembly GCF_002735705.1 of Janthinobacterium sp. BJB426. Lineage (GTDB taxonomy): Bacteria > Pseudomonadota > Gammaproteobacteria > Burkholderiales > Burkholderiaceae_D > Janthinobacterium. Next base: position 128,539 of record NZ_PDZL01000009.1, on the reverse strand, counting down.
GCCAGCGGATGCGGGCCATCCTTGCCCACGGTTTTCACGGCCGGCGCCACGCCGGCGCAGTTGACCAGGCCGCGCAAGGTGCCTAATTTGGTCGCTGCCGCCACCACGGCCAGGCCGTCTTCTTCCGACGTCACGTCGCATTGCACGAACACGCCGTTCAATTCCGCGGCCAGCGCCTGGCCCGCCTCCGTCTGCACGTCGGCCAGCACGACCTTGCCGCCGGCTGCCGTCAGCATGCGCGCCGTGGCCGCGCCCAGGCCCGATGCGCCGCCCGTGATGATGAATACATTGTCCTGAATCTGCATGAAATCTCCTGAGTGATGAGGGCCGTGTTCCCGGCGCCTGATAGTTACATGGTGCCATAGTTACGTTTACGTAAACGTAATGTCGGCGACAATTGTAGCCATTTTTGAGCGCACCGAGCGAAAACTTGCAGCGCTGGCGCATGGAAAGGTTAAAAACACTGGATGAAAGCACCGTTGCGGTGGCAGATGCGCCCGTTCGCATCGAGCGTGGCGTTGCCCGCGCCGTTGTAGCGCGCGCCTGCCGCATCGCGGCAACCGCCTGTATCGCAGGAACCGATGGGCTGCGGCGCGCGCGGCATCGGCACGGCCGGGCTGGGCGGCAGGGGCGCCATGGGCACGACCGGTGGCGCAGGCTGCGCCGGCATGCGGCCGATCACCTGCGCCACGGAACGGCGCGGCTGCACGGGCGGCGCCGGGCGGCATGGCTCCACGGCCAGCTTGCCGCTGTCGCGCGGGTCGAGCTGGCACACGGGCAGTTGATCGAGTGCCGCCGGCTCCTGCGCCCATGCATGGCCGCCAGCGAGCAGGATGGCGCAAGCCAGCGCCGGTATGGTTTTTATCATCGTCTTCATGCCACCTCCCCAAGCATCGATCTTACCGCTTTCATTATTGGCACACACGACGCCAGATACCATGCACATGCTGCAACGGTGTTTTATTTCCTTTCATCACTTTCTTTCTTGCCAGCATGGCATTACAATAAGAACGATTCTTATTCTCATTCGTAAAATGAGAGCGCAATTTGTTCTCTTTTCATTCATTCATACCCGAGCCACCCGGAAGGCAGCCAGGAAATAACAACATCCGGAAAGTTCACCATGACCAAGCGTAGTCCCGCCTTCGCAACCTTCGTAGCTCCTGTCGCCACTCCCGTCCGCGCCCATTCCGCCGCCCTGCTCCTGCCCTGCCTGCTGTCGCTGGCCGTCAGCAGCGCCTGGGCCGAAGGCAATGTGGCCGCCGATCCCACCATGAACACGGTGGTCGTCACCGCGTCCGGCACGGCCATCGATATCAAGGATGCGCCGGCCAGCATCAGCGTCATCACGCGCGAGGAAATCGAGCGCCAGCCCGTGTATGACCTCAGCACCTTGCTGCGCCGCATCCCCGGCGTGACGGGCGGCACCGGTCCCGAAGGCGAAGCGTCGAAGATCAAGCTGCGCGGCTTGCCCGACAAATACACCTTGATCCTGGTCGATGGCAAGCGCGTGGGCAGCTCGGCCGACACGGCTTACCGCCCGGACCTGGGCCGCCAGGACTTGAACTGGATTTCGCCCGACATGATCGAGCGTATCGAAGTGGTGCGCGGACCCATGTCCTCGCTGTACGGCTCGGACGCCATGGGCGGCGTGATCAATATCATCACGCGCAAGGTGCCGGGCAAGTGGAACGGCTCGGCCACGGCCAACTACACGCAGCCGCAGGACAGCGACCGCGGCACGGCGCACCAGCTGGGCGTAAACCTGGCCGGTCCCCTGTCGGACACGGTCGGCATGCGCCTGGGCGTGAGCCAGACGCGCCAGAATCCCGATGAAAAATTCTTCGACAAAGCGGGCAGCATGGGCGGCGAACGCAACCAGACTGTCTCGGGCCAGCTGACCTGGGCGCTGAGCAAAAAACAGAACCTGTCGCTGGACGCCAGCTATGGCAGGCAGGAAGCCAGCACTTCGAGTGCGCGTGATGCGAACGGCGAACCGCTGGTCGACAGCTGGGGCGCCAACAAGCTGATACGCAAGAGCGTCAGCCTCGGCTACGAAGGCCGCTGGGACTTCGGCAAGACGACGGTCAACCTGTATCACAACGACTTCGATAACCAGGACGTCGGCACGGTGGCGAAATCCAAGGACAGCACGCTCGATGCCAGCCTGGAAAAACGGCTCGGCTGGGGCGGCATCGAGCAGATGCTGGTGATGGGCGGCCAGTGGAAGCACCAGGAACTGACGAACACGAATACCATCGGCACCGTGCCCACCGATTACCTGGGCAACACCGTGAGTGGCGCGACCTTGTCCGGCACCACGTCGGCCCTGTTTGCGGAAGATCAGCTGTTCCTGCGCGACAACCTGACGGCCACGGCCGGTCTGCGCCTCGATCACCACAGCAAGTTCGGCAACCACTACAGCCCGCGCCTGTATCTGGTGTACCATCCTGCTCCCGCCTGGACCATCAAGGGCGGCGTCTCGCAAGGCTTCCGCGCCCCGAGCCTGAAGGAAAACTCGCCGGCGGCAGCGACCAACTCGGCCGGACGCGGTTGCGGCAGCCTCAAACCGCTGGGCTACATCACCGGTTCCTGCTACATGGCCGGCAATGCGGACTTGAAGCCGGAAACGAGCACGGCCGGCGAGATCGGCGTGGCGTGGGAACAGAATGGCTGGGACGTGGGCCTGACCTACTTCCACACGGATTTCAAGAACAAGATCGACTATGCGCCGCTGGGCTTTTACCAACAGCGCTGGTGGACCAAGATGACGAATATCCAGAAGGCGCGCACCAGCGGCCTGGAAGCGACGGCCACCATCCCGCTGACGAAAAACCTGAACTGGCGTAACAACGTCACCTACATGGCGGAAGCGAAAAACCTGACCACGGGCGCCAACCTGCTGTCGACGCCAAAACTGTCGTGGTACTCGGCGCTGGGCTGGCAAGTCAACGACCAGCTGTTCGGCGAAGTATCGGCCCAGTACACGGGCAAGGAACTCGATGCGGGCAAGCTGGCCGACAAGGCCTACACCATCGTCGACACCGTCGTGTCGTACAAGGTCACGCCGCAGTGGACCGTGCGTGGCGGCGTGCAAAACCTGTTCAAGAAGGGTCCGATGGCCGATGGACTGGTCGACTATTATGTGCCGGGACGGCGCATGTTTGTCGGCCTGACGTCGCGCTTCTGACGTTCAGGGCACGCTGGCCGGCACCACGGCGCGCCAGGGTGTCATGCAGCGCGCCACGTACGGGTAGTACCCGCGTGGCCGCGCGCAGTAATACCACACGTCCGGTTCCGGATACACGGGCGGCGGCACGATGACCGTGCCGCCGTAGTAGTCAACACGGGGATAGCCATGCCAGGGATTGCCATACCAGCGCGGTCCGTGGCCATGGTGCCATCCATGGCCGGCCCATGCGCCGCCATGCACGCGGCCGTGAAAATGACCGTGGCCGCCATGGCCACCGGGCGTGGCCCAGGCATCGCCTGCCAGCACCAGGCCCGCTACCAGCAGCGCCAGCCATAGGCCACGTCTTTTGTGCTTGCTGTCCATGACATCCTCCTGCCGTGCAAGACTTTCATCATCCTCTCTCCATTATTGGCAAACGGGCGACGCAAGCCAAGCTGCCGTAACAATTGCTCACCTTTTAGACGCCGGGAACAAGGGCAACCGGGAGCTGCGCCCCATACAAACGCAAACAGCCCCGCGGCGCGGGCCACGGGGCTGCAGGGAGTGACCAGTTATTGCGCCGGCAAGCTTTGCACGGGTGTCGCAGGTGCCAGGATGGGCGGCACGGGCGCGTGGATGGGCGCCGGTGCCTTGACCGCCAGCCAGCCCGTGGCTGGCAGCAGCGGCACCAGCAGCAGGGCCACGATATTGATGATCTTGATCAAGGGGTTCACTGCCGGGCCGGCCGTGTCCTTGTACGGGTCGCCCACGGTGTCGCCCGTGACGGCCGCCTTGTGCGCGTCCGAACCCTTGCCGCCGAAGTGGCCATCCTCGATGTATTTCTTCGCATTGTCCCAGGCGCCGCCGCCCGTGGTCATGGAAATGGCCACGAACAGGCCCGTGACGATGGTCCCCATCAAGAGGCCACCCAGCGCCGCAGGCCCCAGCAGCATGCCCACGACGATGGGCACCACCACGGGCAGCAGGGACGGCACGATCATTTCACGGATGGCCGACGCCGTCAGCATGTCGACGGCCTTGTCGTATTCGGGCCGTGCCGTGCCTTCCATGATGCCCTTGATGTCGCGGAACTGGCGCCGCACCTCGACCACCACGGCACCCGCCGCGCGGCCCACGGCTTCCATCGCCATGGCGCCGAACAGGTACGGTATCAGCCCGCCGATGAACAGGCCGACGATGACCATGGGGTTCGACAAATCGAAGGTGATGTGCTGACCCACGGATTCGAGCGCGTGCGTGTAGTCGGCAAACAGCACCAGCGCGGCCAGGCCCGCCGAGCCGATGGCATAGCCCTTGGTGACGGCCTTGGTGGTGTTGCCGACGGCGTCGAGCGGATCGGTGATGGCACGCACGGAGTCGGGCAGGCCCGACATTTCCGCGATACCGCCCGCGTTATCCGTGATGGGGCCATACGCGTCGAGCGCGACGATGATGCCCGCCATCGACAGCATCGAAGTGGCCGCGATGGCGATGCCGTACAGGCCCGCCAATTGATACGAGACGAGGATGGCGACGCAGACGGCCAGCACCGGATACGCGGTGGACTTCATCGACACGCCCAGGCCGGCGATGATGTTGGTGCCGTGGCCCGTCGTCGACGCTTCGGCGATGTGGCGCACGGGCTTGAAGTCCGTGCCCGTGTAGTACTCGGTGATATACACCATCAGCCCCGTGAGGACGATGCCGACGACGGTGGCGCCCAGCATCTTGTAGCGCATGGCGTCATCGGGCCACAGCAGCCACGTGACGACGGCAAAGCCGACCAGTGACAGGCCGGCGGCCCACCACAAGCCCGTGTACAGGGCCGACATGATCTTCTTCCCGGGTGCCGTTTTGACCATCGAGCAGCCGACGATGGACGCGAGGATGGAGACGGCGCCCAGCAGCAGCGGGTAGATGATGGCCGTGCCGCTGGCCTCGGCCATCAGCAAGGCCCCCAGCAGCATGGTGGCGATCAGGGTCACGACATAGGTTTCGAACAGGTCGGCCGCCATGCCGGCGCAGTCGCCCACGTTGTCGCCCACGTTGTCGGCGATGACGGCCGGGTTGCGCGGATCGTCCTCGGGAATGCCCGCCTCCACCTTGCCCACCAGGTCCGCGCCCACGTCGGCACCCTTGGTGAAGATGCCGCCGCCGAGCCGCGCGAAGATGGAAATGAGCGAGGCGCCGAAGGCCAGGCCGATCAAAGGCTTGATCAGGTCATGCTGCGTGAGGCCGGGCGCGCCCGTCGTCACCAGCAGCCAGTAGAACAGGGTCACGCCCAGCAGGCCCAGTCCGACGACCAGCATGCCCGTGATCGCCCCGCCCTTGAAAGCCACGTTCAGGGCCTGGTTGATACCCAGGGTGGCCGCCTGCGCCGTGCGCACATTGGCCCGCACCGAGACATTCATGCCGATGAAGCCGCAGGCGCCCGACAGCACGGCGCCGATCAAAAACCCCAGCGCCGTGTGCAGACCAAGCAGCGCATAGATGGCGATCAGGAGCACCACGCCGACGATGGCGATGGTGCGGTACTGGCGCGCCAGGTAGGCGGCCGCGCCCTGCTGGATGGCCAGCGCGATTTCCTGCATGCGCGCGTTGCCGGGATCCTGCCGCAGGATCCAGCTGCGCGACACCAAACCATAAATGACTGCGACCACGCCGCAGGCTACCGCAAACCACAAACTGGCTGCCATATCGTCCCCTTCTGTTTTTATCCGACGTCATTGCCAACAGCTGCAGACCGCACCGGGTAGGCACGCGCAGCCAGGAAAACACGACCTGCAAAAAACCTGAACCACGAAAACGATACGGCGCCCGCCTCAAGCGCGGGCACAAAAAAAGCGGACACTCAGGTCCGCTTTTCAATACTGCTTATTCCGCCAGGGCGGCAAATGCGCTGTCGCGGATTTGCTCGACCGGACCGACGCCGGCGATGCGGCGGTATTTCGGTGCGCCTGGCAGGCCGGACTTGGCCCAGTCATTGTAGTATCCCAACAAGACCTTGGTCTGGTTGTGATACACGTCCAGGCGTTTCTTGACCGTTTCCGCCTTGTCGTCGTCGCGCTGGATCAGCGGTTCGCCCGTGATGTCGTCAATGCCGTCGACCTTGGGCGGATTGAATTTGACGTGGTAGACGCGGCCCGAACCCGGGTGGCTGCGGCGGCCATCCATGCGCTCGATGATCGAAGCGTCAGGCACGTCGATTTCCAGCACGTAGTCGACATTGATGCCGGCATCTTTCATGGCGTCCGCTTGCGCGATCGTGCGCGGGAAGCCGTCGAACAGGTAGCCATTGGCGCAATCGGCATCCTGCAGGCGATTCTTGACCAGGCCGATCATGATGTCGTCCGACACGAGGCCGCCCGCATCCATGACTTTTTTCGCGGCCAGGCCCAGTTCCGTGCCTTCCTTGATCGCCGCGCGCAGCATGTCGCCCGTGGAGATTTGTGGAATGTTGTATTTTTCTTTGATGAAATTAGCTTGGGTGCCCTTGCCGGCACCGGGTGCTCCTAAAAGTATCAGACGCATTGAAAAGTTCCTAAAAAACAGATTTTGGATGGTGGTATGTGTAATTATTTTTAGATGGTGTTGCTAAGGCTATCTTTCCCTACGAAACTTACCACAAAAATTCCCCGGAACGCCAGTTTGCTATCGAATTGCTATGCCCTGATTGATCAAAGCCAGCAATTCGCGCGGCGCACGTTTCAAAATGTGGTTTTTACTGCAGGCGCACAAAATTATATTTGCACGCCTGCCGTTTTGCGGGTAGCGCTTACAGGGCGCCGTAGTGGGCTTGCACCCTGGCAAGATCTTCCGGCGTGTCGACACCGGCGGCCGGCGCCGAGTCCGTGACGTGCACGGCAATGGCAACACCGTGCCACAAGACGCGCAACTGCTCCAGCGCCTCGATGGCTTCCAGCGGCGACGCGGACAATTGCGGATATTCTTGCAAGAACGCATTGCTGTACGCATACAGGCCGATATGCCGCAGCGGCACGTAGCCTGCCGGCAAGCTGTCTTTTGCTTGCGCGAAGCCGTCGCGGTGCCAGGGAATCGTGGCGCGCGAGAAATACAAGGCGCGGCCGTTCTTGTCCAGCACGACCTTCACCACGTTCGGATTGAACGCGTCAACCACGTCGTGCAGCGGATGCGCGCACGTGGCCATGGGAACGGCGGCGCTGATCTGCGCCGCGCAGGCAGCCAGCAGGGACGGATCGATCAGCGGTTCGTCGCCCTGCAGGTTGACGACGACGGCGTCCGGCGGCAAGCCGAGCGTGCGCGCCACTTCGGCGATGCGGTCCGTGCCCGACGGATGGTCGCTGCGCGTCATGCACACTTCCACGCCATGCGCGGCGCAGGCTACGCGGATGCTGTCATGGTCGGTGGCGACGATGACGCGCGCGGCGCCCGACAGGGCTGCCTGCTCGGCCACGCGCACCACCATGGGTTTGCCGCCCAGGTCAGCCAGCGGCTTGCCCGGCAGCCGCGTCGAGGCCAGCCGGGCCGGGATGATGACGATGAACGCCATCGTTATTCCACTGCGTCTTGCAGGGTGCGCGCTTCGTCCGCCCACATGATGGGGATGCCATCGCGGATAGGATAGGCCAGGCGGTCGGCGCGGCAAATCAGTTCCTGCGCCTTCTTATCGTGTTCAAGCGGACCCTTGCAAACAGGGCAGACCAGGATATCAAGCAGTCGAGCGTCCACGACATTTCTCCACAATTTGTTGGGCCAGCGCGCTATCGATGCGCGCACTGACGGGGACGACCCACAGTCTCGGGTCATCTTTGAGATGTTCAATTTGCGCACATTTTACTGCATCCTTCTCGGTGATCAAGATCACATCCGTGTCGAGCGCCGCAAATGGCTGGTCGAGGAAGTCGTGATGGTCGGGCAAGGGCAGTTCCATGAAGTCCAGCCCGGCCCCGCGCAGCATGGCAAAGAAGCGCTGGGGATTGCCGATGCCGGCCGCCGCCACGATGCGCTGGCCGCTGGCCGCCAGGGTCGCCAAAGGCATGCGCTCGCTGCGGTCGAGCAGGCGCTCGGCCACGCCACCGGCCAGCAGCATCTGCACCACCAGCCCGCCCTGCGGCGCGACCCTGGCTACCAGTGCCGGCGCCAGCTCGGGCGCATTGATCACCGTCACGTCGCGCCGGCGCCGCGGCGATTCGCGCAAAGGTCCCGCCGGCAGCAGCCAGCCATTGCCCGCGCCGCGGCCGTCGAACAGCACGATTTCCACGTCGCGCTGCAAAGCGTAATGCTGCAAGCCATCGTCCGTCACCAGCACGTCGACCTCCGGGTGCTCGGCCAGCAGGGCCCGGCCCGCTTGCGCGCGGTCGCGCCCCACCATCACGGGGCAGCCGCCGCGCTGGAAGATCAGCAGCGGCTCGTCGCCCACCTGCTGCGGCGTGGAAGCGGTGCTGACGGCGCGCGGCGAACGGTCGGCGCTGCCATGGCCGCGCGAAATGACGCCCGGGCGCATGCCCGCGTCGCGCAAGGCTTGCACCAGCCAGATCGTCAGCGGCGTCTTGCCCGTGCCGCCGATAAAAATATTGCCGACGACGACGACGGGCACGGGCAGGCGCGCGGATTTCAGAATGTTTGCCTGATACAGGCCGCGCCGCACGGCGCTCAGGGCGCCAAACAGCAGCGACACGGGCCACAGCGCGCACGCCAGCGGGCCGCGCGTCAGCCAGGTGCGGGTCAATGTGGATTCAAGCTTGGCGGGAGAGGATGTGGGCATGCGGTGAGGGGTAAAGGGCTGGGGTCTGACCCGGCGGGCCAGACCCCAATTTTGTTGCCGGTAACGGTCGGAACTTACTTGCCACCCGCCTGCGCCGCAAACGTCAGCTTTTCATAGCCGGCCAGGCGCGCCGCTTCCATCACGTGGATGACCATCTGGTGCATGGCGAACTGGTCGGCGTTGACCACCACGACGGGCGTCTGCGCCGGCGCCTTGCCGCCGTTGGCCGCTTTCGCCGCGTCCTGCAGGGCGTCGGCCAGGCCGGCCACGTCGCGGAACGACACCGGTTCGCGGTTGACCGTGTAATTGCCCTTGGCATCGATGGTGACGTCGAGCTGCTGCGGCTTGTCCTTGGCTTGCTCGGCGTCGGCCGTCGGCAAGGTGATCTGCAGCTCCGTAAACTTGCTGTAGGTGGTGCTGACCATCAAAAAGATCAGGATCACCAGCAGCACGTCGATAAACGGGATCAGGTTGATTTCGGGGTCTTCACGCCCCTTGCCTTTGCGGAAGTTCATTTGCGGCCACTGTGGACGATATCGACGAATTTGACCGCTTGCTGCTCCATGTCAATGACGAAGCTGTCGACGAGAGCGCGGAAGTGGCGGTAGAAGACGAGGGTCGGCATGGCGATGGCCAGGCCAAAGCCCGTGTTATACAAGGCCACCGAGATGCCGTGGGCCAATTGTGCGGGATTCGAGCCGCTGGCGTTTTGCGAACCGAAGATTTCGATCATGCCCACCACCGTGCCGAACAGGCCCATCAGCGGCGCCAGGGTGGCGATGGTGCCCAGGGTCGTCAGGAAACGTTCCAGTGTGTGGGCCACGCCGCTGCCCGCCTCTTCGATCGATTCCTTCATCACTTCGCGCGGCGCGTCGACATTGCGCAGGGCGGCGGCCAGCACCACGCCCAGCGGCGAATTGTCTTCCAGCTTGGCCACCGTGTCCGGCGTGATCTTGCCGCTGCGATACACCTGCACCACTTCATCAAACAGCTTGCGGGGCAGGATCTTGGCGCGTCGCAAATACAGCAGGCGCTCGATAATCAAGGCCAGGGCGACGATGGAAGCGATCAACAACAGCCAGATGGGCCAGCCAGCGGCTTGAAATATAGCGAGCAAAAGGAACTCCTGGTAAAGGGAAGGCGGTGAATCACCCGAACAGCCTGTATTGTACCGAGCGCCGAAGACCGATTCGACGTCCGCGCGGGAATGGCGCAATGTAGCGCGTTGCCGCGCCGGCGGCAAGTGGCGCCCGCATGGCACTTGTCCACACGGCGCGTCGGGCGCACGCTGCCGCCGCACAGTTTTGCACACTTTGTGTGGATAAGATTGTGAGCAAGCATGAAGTCCAGCATGCAAGCCCTTGATTTACATGAGAATTACTGCACTGCGCAAAATACAGGCATAGCAGCTCATCGCCATTAGTCAATGTCACAAAATCAAGAATTCAAGAGTTCTGCACATTTACTGTGGACAAGATTGTGCGCAAAGCCGAGGAATTCAATCAAGTCATTGATTTTAAAGGAAATTAAATCGATGAGTAAAAAAGTGGCAGCCAGCACGAAATCGGTGGCAAACAGGCGGTCAAAGTTCTGCACACAATCTGTGGACAAGATTGTGTGCAAGCGCAAGGATACGCGCCAAGTACATTGATTTATATCGTTTTTATTGCCATGCATAAAAATGTAGCAAGGGCTGGAAAGCGGGCTTTTATCGCTCCGATTGCACTTCAACACGGCAGTTTTCCACCGCAACAGCAGTTCCGCACATAAAGTGTGGATAAGATTGTGAGCAAGCGGATTGACTCCATGCAAACACCTTGATTTTAAAGGAGTTTTTTTCAATGCTGAAAAATTAGGCAGCGCAACTCCCTGGCCGCGTGGTGGAAAACCAGGTCAACAGGCGAAACGGTTTATGCAGTTTTGCACACATTCTGTGGATAAGATTGTGAGCAAGGCGCACGGCATGGTGCTACACCATTGATTTATATGGCTATTTTTATGCTGCGCAAAATTCAGGCAAGCGATGCCGTGGCTCTTCCAGTGGATAAATCCGGCGCCGTGCCAGAGTTCTGCACATTTTTTGTGGATAAGATTGTGCGCAAGGCCATGCATGGCATACTAAGCATTTGATTCCTATAGACTTTATTTCCGTGCGCAAAAATGTAGCAAGGCACTTTTATCGGTCAATATTGGCTTGCCGGGCCATGTTTGTCCAAGGCAAAAAGTTCCGCACACTTTCTGTGGATAACTTTGTGCGTAAGTGGCAGGGGCTGTACTGATGTGCTTGATATTAAAGGTTTTTTTCCCTGTGCACGCAAATCAGGCATACGGGAATTCATCATGAAATCAAATACTTAGAAATAGAACTTGTTGTTTTGCACGATATATGACATAAGCATGACCTCGCCGATAATATGTGGACAGTTCCCTCCCCCATAGCACCAGATGATGACCGATACTCCAACTGACAGCGGCTTTGCCGCCCCGCCCGTGCTGACCGTCAGCGCCCTGAACCAGGCCGTTGCGCGTCTGCTCGAACGCTCATTTCCCCTGACCTGGATCGCCGGCGAGATTTCCAACTTCACGCGCGCCGCTTCCGGCCACTGGTATTTCACCTTGAAGGACGATGGCGCCCAGGTGCGCGCCGTGATGTTCCGCGGCCGCGCCCAGTTTGCCGGCTTCACGCCGCGCGAAGGCGACAAGGTGGAAGTGCGCGCCCTCGTCACCCTGTACGGCGCGCGCGGCGATTACCAGATCAACGTGGAAGCCATCCGCCGCGCCGGCGTGGGCGCCCTGTATGAAGCGTTCCAGCGGCTGAAGGAAAAGCTGGCCGCGCAGGGCTTGTTCGACCAGGAACGCAAGCGCGCCATCCCCATGTTCGCGCGCAGCATCGGCATCGTCACCAGCCCGCAGGCGGCAGCCCTGCGCGACGTGCTGATCGCGCTCAAGCGCCGCGCGCCGCACGTCAACATCATCCTGTATCCCACGCCCGTGCAGGGCCAGCAGGCGCCGGAAAAAATCGCGCACGCCATCCGCACTGCATCCACAAGGGCCGAGTGCGACGTGCTGCTGGTGTGCCGTGGCGGCGGCAGTATCGAAGATTTGTGGTCGTTCAACGATGAAGCCGTAGCCCATGCCATTGCCGATTGTTCCATGCCCGTGATCAGCGGCGTGGGACACGAGACGGATTTCACCATCGCCGACTTCGCGGCCGACCTGCGCGCAGCCACGCCGACGGCGGCGGCCGAACTAGCGGCCACGCCGCGCGCCGACTGGATGGCTTCCCTGCGCGCCGATGCGGCCGACCTGCGCCGCGCCATGCGCCGCAGCCTCGACGATGCGGCGCAGACCCTGGACCGCCACAGCCGCCGCCTGCTCAACCCGAAGGCGCAGCTGCAACAGCAGCGCTTGCAGCTGCTGGCCCTGTCGACGGCCATGACGCATGCGGCGCGCGCGCCCGTCAACCAATCGCAGTACGCGCTGGAACGCCTGCGCTCGCGCTGGGCCAACCTGCGGCCCGACGTCACGGCGCCGCGCACGCGCCTGGCGGACATGCTGCGGCGCAGCGGCGCGGCCATGGCGCAGCAGCTGGGCCAGCGGCGCTACCGCCTCGACGGCCTGGCAGCGCAGCTGGAGCTGCTCAATCCCCAGCGCACGCTGGAGCGCGGCTACGCGATCCTGCGCGATGAAAAGGGAAATATCGTGCGCTCGCCGGCGCAGCTGCAGGCGCGCCAGAATGTCAATGTGCGCCTGGCCGAAGGCAGCGCGCAGGTCGGCATCGCCAGCGTGCAGGCGACGTTAGAATAAAAAAGGCCGGGGAAGAACCCCGGCCCAACACCTTCCCTACTGAGTGGACTGCTACCGCAACTGCCCTTTCACACGGCCTGATTAAAACTTCATCGACACGCGCGCGCCAAAGGTGCGCGGCGCGTTGTAGAAGGCGCCGTAGATCTGCTGCGTCGGCTGGCATGGCATGCCGACGTCCGTGCAGATTTCATTGACGTCCAGCTTGACGGCCTTGTCGGTGGCGTTCTGCACGAACGCTTCGACCGTGTACGCCTTGTTCGCCGGCTGGAAGCGCAGGCTCAGGTCCAGGGTCGTGTAGGCTTCCTGGCGCTTGACGCCGGCATGGCCCGGCACGTCGCCGTTGAACGCGCCCGCGCCCACATACGACATGGTTTCATAGTGCACCGACGCGCGCGGCGTGAGCTGGCCGCCGGCGACACTGAAATCATGCTCGTACTGGACGGTCGTGGAAAACTTCGGTGCATGCTTCATGGTGCTGCCGCCCACGTTCACCAGTGGCGCCGTCGAACCGCAGGACTGGCCATTCGCACGCGCCGCATCGACGTCGCACGACATGAAGTCGTCATACACGGCTTTGAGCCAGGTGGCGTTGCCCGTCAGGCGGTCGACCTTCGTTGGCCGCCACACCCATTCCGCTTCCAGCCCCTTGACGGTGGCGCCGGCCGCGTTGAAGTTGGCCAGCACACTGTTGACCACCTGCGATTCGAGCTTGTCCTTGTACTTCATCAAAAACGCATCGAGGTTCAGGGTCAGTTCGCGGTTCAGCAGGTCGGACTTGAAGCCGATTTCATAGCTGGTCAGCTTTTCCGGCTTGGTGGTGGCGCCGCCGTCGCCGATGGCTGGCGAATGGAAGCCCGTCGTCACGGAGCCGAACAGCAGGATATCGGAGCGCAGCTTGTACTCGATGCGACCCAGCCAGGTGGCCTGGCCGTATTTCAGGTCGGCCGTGTTGTCGCCCGGCGTATTGCCGCAGGTGGCGGCCGTGATGGCGCCGCCAGGGCCGATATTGTGCGTGTTGGCCAGGCCCGTGCCGGGCGTGACCAGCTGGCGCAGCTGGTCGGCAGTGAGCACGGTGGTGCCCAACGGCGTATTCGCGGGCCAGTTCGGGCAGGCCCAATTCTGGCCGCCGATGTCGAATTTGTGGTCTTTCGTGTAGCGCGCGCCGGCCGTCAGCTTAAGTGTATCGGTCACTTGCTGGCTGACCTGGCCGAATACGGCCTTCGATTTGAGCTGGCGGTCGCCCTGGATGAAGGACATCGACGAGGCGTACTGGCCCACGGTCGGCTGCACGAAGATCACGGCGCCGTTTGCGATATCCTGCTGCACGGCGGCCTGCGAAATCTGGCTGCGGTCGATATCGAAGCGCACCTTGTTCTTTTCGTTGAACAGGAACAGGCCGGCCACCCACTGGAACGGCGCATCGTCGTCCGAGCGCGCCTGCAGCTCGTGCGAATAGCTGTCGAACTGCGCCCAGTCGGTGCGGTTTTCCGATTTGAAGCCGGAGAACAGGCCCGCATCGGAATCGTTGCTGTTCTGGCGCTTGTAGCGGCTCCAGCTGCCCAGGTACGTGAAGTCCAGCGCGTCCGTCGGCTTGTAATTGAGCTTGCCCTTGTAGGTCAGAATCGACTGGTCAAGGGTGCCCGGCGTGTCGATCAGGGCCGAACGCCGCTTCTCGCCCGGCTTCGGTTCTGCCGCCAGGTAGACGTTGCCGGCGCCCTGGTCGAGGAAATAGTCGGCGATGAAGGTGCCGCGCAGCTGCGGCGTGAACTTCCACAACAGGGAGGCGCGCACGCCCATCTGGTCGCCGGCGCCATACTTGGCCGTGCCCGGCATGACGTTCGAGCCGCGGCGGAAGTCCACCGTGCCGTCGTGGCTATCCTTGATGGCGGCGATGCGCAGCGCCACGTCGTCGGAAAACGGGATATTGATCATGCCCTGCGTCTGCAGATGGCGCTTGTCGCCCACGGTGATGCCGGCCGAGCCCATGAACTTCGCCGTGCTTGGCGCGGCCGAGACGAGGTTGACGGCGCCCGCCGTCGAATTGCGGCCATTTAAAGTGCCCTGCGGTCCGCGCGCTACCTCGACGTGGGACAGGTCATACATCAGCGCCGTGGCGCCCTGGGGACGCGGCGAATACACGCCGTCGACATAGAAGGCGACGGCCGGGTCGCCCAGCTCCGTGTGGTTGGCCGAACCGACGCCGCGCATGTAGACGTGCACGCCGCCCGAGTCGCCATGCTGCTCGACGACGAGGCTGGGCACCATGGTGGCCAGCGATGCCAGATCCTTGACCTGGTTGTTTTGCAGGGTGTCCTGGTTGAAGGCGGTGACGGCCAGCGGCGTCTCCTGCACGAAGGTATTGCGGCGCGTGGCCGTGACGACGATGCGGTCCATCTGTTCGGCGGCCGGTTTTGCCGCGTCCGTGACTGGCGTGGTGCTGGCCGAATCCTGGGCCATGGCGGCGCCGCTGCCCAGCAAGATGAACTGGGCGAAGGTCGCATGCGCCAGACTGAGGGCGATGGTGTTGCGTTTGAGCTGTTGCATTGTTGTTGTCTCCTGTACCGCTGGTTGATTGATGATCACATAGCTCTTTGGCTATTGCTGCACATTTTTTGGGTGTCAATCTGAAGTCATGTCGCCTCCGTGCGGGGTCAATGGGTAGCCACGGCGCGCCCGGCCGTGTCAAATAGAAAGGCATGGCCCTCTTCCGGCGCGAAGCCGATGGCGCTGCCCTGCGCCAGCGCGTGGCGCGCCTCGCCGTGCAGCTTGATGGCCACCGCATGCGGACTGTTATCGAGGGTCGCGTGGATGATCTGCGCATCGCCCAGCTGCTCGATCAGGGTGACCGTGGCGCCGTAGCCTTCATTGCGCGGCACCAGGCGCAGGTGTTCGGGACGTATGCCGACCAGCATGCCCGCCTCGCCGCCAAGCTGGCTGGCCAGCGCGGGGACGGCGGCGCACGGCAAGAAGTTCATGCGCAGAGCGCCGATGAAACCTGCCACGAACTGGCTGGCCGGATGGCGGTACAGGTCCAGGGGCGCGCCTACCTGCTCCAGGTGGCCGCCATGGAAGACGGCGACCCTGTCGCCGAGCGTCATGGCCTCGACCTGGTCGTGCGTCACGTAGATCATCGTTGTGCCCAGTTCCTGGTGCAGCTTGGCCAGCTCGATGCGCGTCTGCACCCGCAAGGAGGCGTCGAGGTTGGACAAGGGCTCGTCAAACAGGAACACCTTGGGCTGGCGCACGATGGAGCGGCCGATGGCCACACGCTGGCGCTCGCCGCCCGACAAGGCCTTGGGTTTGCGGTCGAGCAGGTGCGTGATCTGCAAAATCTCGGCCACCTTGCCAACGGCGGCGCGCACTTCCGCTTCCGGCTTGCCCGCCAGTTTCAAGGCAAAGCCCATGTTGTCGCGCGCCGTCATGTGCGGATACAGGGCATAGCTCTGGAAGACCATGGCGATGCCCCGCTCGGCCGGCGCCACATCGTTGGCCAGCAAGTCGCCGATGCGCAGCTGGCCCGCGCTGATGTCTTCCAGCCCGGCGATCATGCGCAGCAGGGTCGACTTGCCGCAGCCGGATGGTCCGACGAAGACCATGAACTCGCCGTCGTGGATATCGAGGTCCAGGCCCTTGACGATTTCCGGGCCATCGCCATAGGTCTTGCGGATGCCGCGCAGGGAAATGGCGGCCATGTCAGTGCTCCTCGGCCAGGACGGCGGCGTGGGACGCACGCTGGGCGGCGATGAAGTCGCGGTACCACAGGGCGCTGTCCTTGAAGCTGCGCTGCTGCGTGGCGTAATCGACGTAGAGCATGCCGAAGCGCTTGGCGTAGCCGGAGTTCCATTCGAAGTTATCCATCAAGCTCCAGTAGAAATAACCGCGCACGTCGATGCCCTGCGCGATCACGGCGCGCAAGGCGTCCAGGTGCAGCTGCACGTACTCGATGCGCGGTGCATCGTGGATCTTGCCGTCGACGGGCTTGTCGGCCACGGCCATGCCGTTTTCCGTGATGTAGACGGGCGGCAGACGGTATTCGCGGTGCAGGCCGACCAGCAATTCCGTCAAGCCTTGCGGATAGGTTTCCCAGCCCATGTCGTTGACACCGAGCTTGCATTCCGGCTTGCGCGGCGGCGTCTCGGCACTCATGAAAGCGCGCGTGTAGTAGTTCACGCCGAGGAAATCGATGGGCTGCCTGATATCTATGAAATCGTTTTCAAAGATGGATAAAGCGGAAGCATCTGGGTGTTTCAGGGCCAGGGCCGGGTAGCGGCCCTTGAAGATGGCGTCCATATACCACTGCACCGAGCGCGCATATTCGAGTTCGGCCAGCTCGCGGTCCTGGGCGCTGTCGGTGGCCGGCGTGGCCGTCCATTGATTGAGCACGATGCCCAGCTTCGCCGGCGCGTTCACCGTGCGCATGGCTTGCATGGCCAGGCCGTGCGACAGCAGCAGATGGTGCGACACTTGCACGGCGGCGGCCGGGTCGGCCATGCCGGGGGCGAACTGGCCCGTGCCGTGGCCCAGCACGGCCGTGCACCACGGTTCGTTATGGGTGGCGATGCTGGCGACCTTGTGGCCGAAGCGGCGCGCCACTTCGGCCGCATAGGCGGCGAAGTGGTAGCAAGTGGCGCGATTGAGCCAGCCGCCCTCGTCCTGCAAGGCTTGCGGCAAGTCCCAGTGGTACAGGGTCAGGTGCGCATCGAGTCCCTTGGCGGCCAGGGCGTCGAGCAGACGCCCATAAAAGTCGAAGCCGGCCTCGTTCCAGGCGCCGGAACCCGTCGGCTGCACCCGCGACCAGGACATGGAAAAGCGGTAGGCGTTCACGCCTAGGCTGGCGATCAGCTCCACGTCATCAAAGTAGCGGTGATAGTGGTCGCAGGCCACGTCGCCATTGCTGCCGTCGATGATCTTGCCATCCGTGTGGCTGAAGGTATCCCAGATGGATGGGCCGCGGCCATCGATGGCGGCGGCGCCCTCGATCTGGTAGGCGCTGGTGGCCACGCCCCAGGTGAAGGTGGCGGGAAAGTTGGTATCGGTGTCGTCGTTATGCATGGTGGTCATGTCAGTGTGAGTGGATTAAGAGAGTGCTAGCCTTTGACGGCGCCTTGCGTGAGGCCCTCGATCAGGCGCTTGGAGGCAACAAAAAACATCAGCAGCAGCGGCAGCACGGCAATCGCGGCGCCCGTCATCAGCGCGCCCCACTCCGTGTTGTTCGGCGCCTGCATGCTGCGCAGGGCCAACGGGATCGTGTAGTTCTCGACCGAGCGCATGACGACCAGCGGCGTGATGAAATTGTTCCACGAGTTGATGAAGGTGATCAGGCCCAGGGTCCCCATGGCAGGGCCGATCAGCGGCAGCACGACCCGCCAGTAGATGGCGAATTCGCCGCAGCCGTCGATGCGCGCCGCCTCGATCAGGTCCTTTGGTATCGCCGTGCCGATGTACTGGCGCATCAGGAAAATGCCCAGCGCGCCGGCCGCTCCCGGCACGTACAAGGCGCGCGGCTGGTCCAGCCAGCCGAGGAAATCCATCAGCATGAAGGTCGGAATCATGTTCATGAACGACGGGATGATCATCGACGCCATCACCAGGGTAAACAGGGGCCGCTTGAAGCGGAACTCGTACATGGCGAAGGCATAGCCGCCCAGCGAGCAAAAGAACAAGGTCAAGGCCGTCGTCATCAGGGCCACGTACAGGCTGATGCCGATATTGCGCCAGAACGGCAGGCGCTCCTGCAGCAATTCCAGGTTGTTGAGCAGGGCCGTGCCGAACCAGCGCGGCGGCGGCAGGCTGTAGATCTCGGCGCTCGTATGCGTGGCGAAGACGAACATGAAGTAGAACGGCGCGACCATGATCAGGGCGCCGATGGCCACCATGGCGTAGGCCGTCCAGCGGGTGGTTTTCATCGGGCCTCCTTGCGTTCACTACGTTCATTGCGGCTGAAGATGCGGTTGTTGACCCAAGTGGTGCTGGCGATGATGAGGAACAGCAGCCAGGAAATGGCCGACGCCGTGCCGAAGTCGCCCGAGGAAAACGCCGTCTTGTAGACGAAGATGGCCGTCGTCATCACGGACTGGCTCACGCCGCTCGATTCGGCCACCAGCACGAACGGTTCCTCGAACAGCTGCAGATTGCCCATGATGGTGAGTGTCACGGCCAGGTAGATCATGGGCCGCAGCTGCGGCAGGGTGATATACCAGAACTGCTGGCGTTTCGAGGCGCCGTCGATGGTGGCCGCCTCGTACAGATCCTTCGGGATCACCTGCAGCGCGGACAGATACAGCACCAGGTTCCAGCCCAGGTAGCGCCAGAAAATCACGAAGGCGACGGCCGGCTTGATGAACAGCGAGCTGCCCAGCCAGTCGATCGACTCTGTCGGAAACAGACCGCCCACCAGCGGCAGGCTGGCGCACCATTGGATCAGCACATTGATCTGCCCGTAGTCGCGCGAGAACAGGGTATTGAAGACCATGGCGATGGCCACGCTGGACGTGATGAACGGTAAAAAGTAAATGCCGATCACCAGGTTGCGCGAGCGCTTGAAGCTGTTGTGGATGAAGGCTGCCAGCGGAATGGCCACCAGGTGCTGCGGCACGCCCGAGGCCAGCGCCAGCCAGACGGTATTGCCCAGCGAGCGCAAAAACCACGGGTCGCTCAAGGCGTACTTGTAGTTGTCCAGGCCCACCCACTGCATGGCTTCCACGCCGCTGGCCGCTTCCCACTGGTTGAACGACAGATAGATGGAAAACAGCAGCGGGAACAGGCTGAAGACGGCGAACAAAATGAAGAAGGGGCTGATGAAAATATACGGCGCCCACTTCTTCATGTTGTAGCGTTTCCTTGCGGGCCTCGCTGCAGCAGCGGGCGCGCCCTCGGTACAAGGCATGGAGGTAGTCATGCTGCTCCTAGCGCCGCGCGCGGTGGGTGATCAGGGCCTTGGCGTCGGCCAGCGCCGTCTTGATATCCTTGTTTTGCGCCAGCACGCTTTCCAGTTCCATGTTGACGATGTCGCGCGCCACGGCGTCGAACTTGTCGACGCGGATGACGGGGATTTTCGCCGCCGTGTCGCGTGCCAGCAAACGCGTCTTCTGGCCGCCGAAATACGGCTGCGGCTCGTCCATCATCGGGTCCGCATACGCTGCCTTGAGGGCCGGGAAGGCGCCGATCTCTTTCAGCGAGTGCAGCTGGATATCCTTGTTGACGGTCATGAACTTGATGAATTCCCAGGCTTGGACCTTGTTGCTGGCCTTTTTCGGGATGCCGTAAAAGGAGCCGCCATACGACGCCAGCGCGCCGGCCGGCAAGTTCGCCGCGCGCCACTGGCCTTTGGAGTCGGGTGCCAGCCACTTGGCCAGGTGGCCGCTGAGCCAGGAACCCATCATCTGGCTGGCCACCTTGTCGCGCTTGAAGCCTTCGGCCCACTCGCCCGTCCAGGCCACGGTGCGCGCATCGATGCCGGCCACCCGCGCCGCCTTCGCCAGCTCGAAGGCCTTGACGAAGCGGGGCGAGTCGACCAGCACCTGGCCCTTGTCGCCAAAATAGATGCCTTCGCCATCTTTCAGATTGGCGCGGATAACAATGTCGGCCAGGTCGCTGGCGCCGGCCAGCAGATAGGTGCCGGTGGCGGCCTTGAGCTTCTTGCCGGCGGCGATATACGATTCCCACGATTGCGTCAGGTCGGCCTCCTTGATGCCCGCCTTGTCCATCAAGTCCTTGCGGTAGAACAGGGTGCCCGGTCCCAGGTCGGCCGGCATGGCGCCCAGGGTGCCGCGCGAACTGGTCGCCTGCACGAAGGTGAATGGCACGAACTGGGCACGGTACTGCCCTGCCCCGTAGGGCGGCTGCAGCAAATCTTCCATGCCCTTCGATTCGGCAAAGCTGCCGACATAGCGGAAGTCGATGGCCATCACGTCGGGCAGGCGCGCGCCGGCCGCCAGCGCCGTCGTCATCGAGTTATGGTGGTCGTCGATCTGCAGGCTGACCAGCTTGACCTTCACTTGCGGGTAGAGTTTTTCCCACAGGGGCAAGGCCGTCTTGACGGCGCGGTCCAGGTCGGGAAACGAGGCGACGGTAATCGTGGCCGGGGCCAGCGCGGGCAGGGCTGCAGCCGGCGGGACGGCTGCGGGTGCAGCGGCCACACCAAACGACAGGGTCAACGCTGCCAGCGGGGCGGCGCCAAGGATGCTTGACTTCATTATTTCATCTCCGTTTATTGAGCGTCTTCTATCTTGAAAACGTTTTCACAACATGTGTCCATTTAACACCGCAAAGAAAATCAAGTCAACTGAAAAAGTTGTCATTTTTATTGATGGCGGCGTGGCGAGATGGATGACATGGCGCGTATCCCCCTATGAAAAAGCACAAAAAACCGCCATTTCAAGATGCTGTTGTTTTTTGTGAAAACGTTTTCAAGCATAGGTCGTATTAGCGGGGCCGCCGAGGTGCGCAAGCGCGCAACCCGACGTGCACGGCCAACAATATGTCGGGTTACGCCCGCAGGGCTAACCCGACCTGCGGCCCTTTGGGCATTTATGGTAATCTTTCGATGAAAAGGTTTTCAGAGCACTGACAACCAGCCATCTTGATACCCAGGAATCACCTTGAACGATAGCGCCCACGCTGCTCCCCCTTCCACCCTGCTCGACGTGGCCCGCCAGGCCGGCGTGTCGCCCAGTACCGTCTCGCGCATCCTCAATGGCACGGCCAAAGTGTCCGATGACAAGCGCGACGCCGTGCTGGCCGCCATTGCGCACATGAAATTCGCGCCGAACCAGATGGCGCAAGGTCTGAAAAAAGGCCGCTCGATGACCATCGGCATCGTGGTGCAGGATATTTCCAGCCCCTTCTTCGACGAAAGCCTGCGCGGCGTGGACGATGGCTTGAAAGACACGGGCTATGCCTCCGTCATTGTCAGCGGTCACTGGAATGCACAGGAAGAGGCCGACCGCATCCGTTTGCTGCTGGCAAGGAAGGTCGACGGCATCATCCTGCTGTCGGGACGCATCTCGGACGAGAGCGTGCTCGATTTCTCGCAGCAGCGCCCCATCGTCTCGACGGGCCGCCTGCTGGCCACGAAAAGCGCCATCGGCTTCAAGCTCGACAACGAATACGGCGCCTACCTGGCCGTGCGCCACCTGGTGGAACTGGGCCACCGCCGCATCGCGTTCGTGGCCGGCCCCGCCAACAACACGGATGCGGCCGAGCGCCTGACGGGCTACCAGCGCGCGCTGCGCGAAGCGGACATCGCCATCGATCCGAAGTTGATGGTGGAAGGTGATTTCCACGAGGCAAGCGGGATGCTGGCCATGAACCATTTGTTCGATACGCAGCAGCAATTCAGCGCCGTCTTCGCCGCCAATGACCTGTCCGCCTACGGCGTGCGCCTGTGCCTGTACCGCAAGGGCATCCGCGTGCCCGACGATATCTCGCTCGTCGGTTTCGATGACTTGCCCGGCTCGTCTTACACGACGCCGCCGCTGACGACCATCCACCAGCCTCTGTACGACATCGGCCGCATCGCCACGGAAGCACTGCTCGGCCTGATCAATGGCGAAGCCGTGCAGGCGGCGATACCGCCTTTGGAACTGATCGTCAGGGAAACCACCCGGCGTGTTCGCTAGGCTTGGCGCTAAACGAGAATCACTACGCAAACAGCATCCGCAACGCGTGCGGGAATCTGCAGCAATGGCGCATCCGCTTTACAATAGTGGCTCGTTCAGCAAGAATGCCTGCTTCAAGCAAGCTTGGCTCAACCCTCCGGCCGCAGGCTGGAAGACTCCGAACACTCACCACAAAGGGACATCACATGGAACATACTCTGCCACCACTGCCGTATGAAATGGACGCTCTGGCGCCGCATATTTCGAAAGAAACCCTGGAATACCACTATGCCAAGCATCACCAGGCGTATGTCACCAACTTGAACAACCTGATCAAGGGTACCGAGTTCGAGAACCTGTCGCTGGAAGAGATCATCAAGAAATCGTCGGGCGGCATCTTCAACAATGCAGCGCAAGTATGGAACCACACCTTCTACTGGAACGGCATGAAGCCGGCCGGCGGCGGCGCACCTGCCGGTGCCGTGGCTGACGCGATCAACGCCAAATGGTCGTCGTTCGACAAGTTCAAGGAAGAATTCACCAAGTCGTGCGTGGGCAACTTCGGTTCGGGCTGGACCTGGCTGGTGCAAAAAGCCGACGGCTCCGTTGACATCGTCAACACCTCGAACGCCGGCTGCCCGCTGACCACCGGCGACAAGCCGCTGCTGACCTGCGACGTCTGGGAACACGCCTACTACATCGACTACCGCAACCTGCGCGCCAAGTACGTGGAAACGTTCTGGGGCCTGGTCAACTGGGACTTCGTTGCCAAGAACTTCGCGTAAGCGACTCTTGTCAACGTAGGGCGAAAGAAGCCTGCGCCGCCCCGCGCAGGCTTTTTTTCGCCTGCTGAAAAGCAAGGCGCTGCGCTACAATCACTGCCCCGCCACCGCTATCTCCCTCTGCCCCGATGTCCGCTCGCCTGCTGCGCCGCCTGTTGATCCTGCCCCTGCTGGCGTGCCACCTGCACGCGTGCGCGGCTGCCCCATCGCCCCTGCTATCCGACTATACCCACAACGCCTGGGGCGCCCTGCAAGGCGCGCCCGTCGATGTGTTGAAATTCGCCCAGGGCAAGGATGGCTGGCTGTGGATCGCCACGGCCACCGGCTTGTACCGCTACGATGGCGTGCGCTTCGAGCGCGTCGACAGCGTATATGGCCACCGCCTACCGTCAAGCAATGTGCTGGGCCTGGCCACGCCGCAGGACGGCGCCGTGTGGGTCGGCTACCGCCTCGGCGGCGTCAGCGTCTTTCGCCAGGGCGCCACGCGCACCTACCGGGAAGCGGATGGCTTGCCGTCGGGCGCCGTGTTCCATATCGAGGCAGCGCCCGACGGCGCCATCTGGGTCGGCACGCGCGATGGCGCGGCGCGCCTGGCGCCTGGCGCGGACCGCTTCGTTGCACAAGCCGCCAACGTGGGCCTGCCCGACAAGCGCGTGTACCAGATCCTGTTCGGGCGCGATGGCACGCAGTGGATGGGCACCATGCATGGCGTGTATTTCAGGAAGCCGGGCCAGACGCGCTTTTCGCATGCCTGGCCGCGCACCATGCTCACCAGCATGGATGAAGCGCCCGATGGCGCCATCTGGGCCGTCGACAGCCAGAGCAATTACTATCGCGTGCGCACCAGCGCGCCACACGGCGATGCACTCATCCGTCCCGACGCCAGGGGCAACAGCCTCCGCTTCGACCGCGCCGGCACCATGTGGCTGATGCAGCCCGACGGCATCGAGCGCAAGTTCGACCCTTCCGGTCCCAGCCTGCCGGCCCAGCGCCTGACGCGCCAGAACGGCATCAGCGGCCCGCTGCCGCAAACCTCGTTCCAGGACCGCGAAGGCAATCTGTGGTTTGGCACGTCGACGGGACTGGACCGGCTGCGGCCGAACCGCCTGCAAACCTTGCCCGTCGCCGTACCCTTCGACCATCCCGGCATGCTGCCGGGGCCCGATGGCGACGTGTGGATCGGCGACTACGTGGGCGACGTGCGCAGCTTTACGGCCGACGGCGTGAAAAAAGTGGTATTGAAAGGGGCGCTGGCGGCCAGCCACTGGGCGCCCGATGGCACGCTGTGGCTGGGCAACGAGCAGGAACTGCACCATCGCGCGCGCAATGGCGCCATGACGCGCGTGGTGCCACCCGTGCAAGGACTCGATCCGCAGGCGCTGCAGCAGGATCGCTCGGGCGCCCTGTGGGCCTCGTTTTCCGGCGGC
Source organism: Janthinobacterium sp. BJB426 (assembly GCF_002735705.1). Taxonomy (GTDB): domain Bacteria; phylum Pseudomonadota; class Gammaproteobacteria; order Burkholderiales; family Burkholderiaceae_D; genus Janthinobacterium. The sequence goes on along the minus strand of NZ_PDZL01000009.1, from coordinate 104,006 downwards.
GGGCTGTTTCGCCTGGGCGAAGGAAAATGGATCACGAACGGCGGTTTATCCGGCCTGCCGGCGGTGCTGACCACGGCCATGGCGATCGATGGCGCCGGCACCGTCTGGCTGGGCCATGCCGACAATACCATCAGCCTGGTGGCCGAGGGGCAGCGCGCAGGCGCCGTCAGGCGGCTTGGCGCGCCCGAGGGCCTGCAAGTGGGCACGGTGCTACAGCTGTACCGCGATGGCGACGCGATGTGGGCCGGCGGCGAAAACGGCGTGGCCCTGTACCGCGCCGGCCGCTTCCACACCTTGCGCGGCGCGCACGGCGCGGCGTTTCGCGGCGTGTCGGGCATCGTGCGCCTGCCGGACGGCGACCTGTGGCTGCACGGCGCGGATGGCATAGCCCATATCGCCGCCGCCAGCCTGACCGCGTGGATGCGGGACGGCAGCGCCGTCACCTCGGAACGCTTCGACGCGCTCGACGGCTTGCAGGGCCATGCCTCGCAGCTGCGCCCCGTACCGTCGCTGATCCATGCGCCCGATGGCAAGCTGTGGTTTTCCACCTCGGCCACCATCGCCATGCTCGACCCGCTGCATATCCGCCGCAACGCCCTGGCGCCGCCCGTGCAGATCCACAGCTTGCTGGCCGATGGCGCGCGTTATGCGCTGGACGATGGCAAGCCTCTGCACCTGCCGCAGGGCAGCAAGTCCCTGCAGATCGGCTTCACGGCCCTGAGCCTGTCGATGCCGGAACGCGTACGCCTGCGCTACAAGCTGGCGGGCGTCGACGCGGGCTGGCAGGAAGCGGTAGGGCGCCGCGAGGCGTACTACACCAATCTTGCGCCAGGCAGCTACCGCTTCGACGTCACGGCCGCCAACGAAGACGGCGTGTGGAACACGCAGGGAGCGGGGCTCGACATCGTCATCGCGCCCGCCTTCGTGCAAACGCCGTGGTTCATCGTGCTGCTGGCGCTGGGCGCCGCGCTGCTGCTGTATGGCGGCTATGTGCTGCGCATCCGCCACCTGACGCGCAATATGCAGGAACGGCTGCAGGAACGCTTGCAGGAGCGCCTGGCCGAACGCTCGCGCATCGCCCGTTCGCTGCACGACACCCTGCTGCAAAGCGTGCAAGGCCTGATCCTGTCGTTCCATGCGCATGCGGACATGCTGCCCAAGGGCACGCGCGAACGGGCGCGCCTCGATGGCACGCTCAACCTGGCCGACCAGCTGCTGATCGAAGGGCGCGACCAGATCATGGACTTGCGCGCTTCGGCCGAACCCGACGAACTGCGCCTCGCGCTGCAGCAATTCGGCAAGGGCCTGGCCGAGCACCGCGCGCACGCGTTCACGGTGCATGTCAGCGGCACCTGCCGGCGCCTGCAGCCGCGCGTGCACGACGAAATCTATGCCATCGCGCGCGAAGCGCTGTTCAACGCCTCGCGCTATGCCGAGGCGGCAAACATCGTGCTGGAACTCGACTATGCGGAACAGGCCTTCACGCTGCGCGTGCGCGACGACGGCTGCGGCCTCGATGACGCCGTGGCGCAAACAGGCCAGCGGCCCGGCCACTGGGGCCTGGTCGGCATGCGCGAGCGCGCCGCCAACATCGAGGCCAGCCTGCGCATCGACAGCCGCCCCGGCGCCGGCACGCAGATCGAAGTGAGCGTGCCGGGCCGCCTGGCCTATTGACGGCGCTGGCGGGCGCGCCCGCAAGCGTCTGCGGCCTCGATGAAAAATGTTGTACGATGCGCAAGAGCAATGCCTTGCTCGCCCATCCAGCCACACCACTTTCTGAAAGCACCCGATGAAAAAATGCCTGCTCGCCCTGCTGCTCTGCGCCTCCGGCTCCGCCTTTGCCAACTCGGCCTGCGACACGCCGCGCAACGACTTCGACGGCCTGTATTGCCTCAACAAGGTCTACCAGGAAGCGGACAAGGAACTCAACGCCAACTACAAGAAACTCGCCGCCCAGCTCGATGCCGGCGGCAAGCAAAAGCTGAAATCGGGCCAGCTGGCGTGGATAAGCAACCGCAACCAGAATTGCTCCAAACGCGAATCGTCGGGCTTTTATGTGAACCTTGATTGCGCCACCCAGACCACCATCGAACGCGCGCAATTTTTGCAGGACCGCGTGCGCGAATGCGTGAGCGCCGGTTGCCAGAACAGCAAACTGTGACCTGAAGCTGCGCGCCATGGCCGCCCCGCACCGGTCGCAACCGGCCATTCTTGAGCGCCAGTTGCCACGCCCGCTGGCCTGGCGGGGCCACACGCCACCGCCAATACGGCTCAGGCCGGCAAGCGGGCTGCCTTGAAGCGCCGCCAAGCCTTGCGCATGCGGCCATCGCTGCCCTGCGCCTGCGCACGCGCCGCCAGGTAGCCGCGCACGAAAGCCGCGTGCAGCCGCAGCCCGTCCTTGACGGACTGGTCAGCATGGCCAGCCTGAACCTCGGGCAATTGCAGCAGCAGCCGGTCGGCCACCTGCACATCGTTGAGCCAGCCCAGCTCATCCTGCAGCACGGACAGCCGCCCCACATACGGTTGCACGGCGCGCGCGGCAAACAGCGAGGCAAAAAATTCCGTCGCATAGCGCGTCTTCTTGGCCGCGATGCGCACGCGGTGGCGCTGCTGCGGCGTGGCATGCAGCAGGCGCTTGCCGCGCTTCATCAGGCGGCGCTGATCCTTGCGCAGGGTGGCGCGGGCAAACGGCGAGACGTGCGCGTCCAGGCGCCGCACTTGCCGCGCGGAACAGCTGTCGCGCCAGGCGCGCGCCTGCAGCCAGCGCTGCACGCCCAGCATGCAGGCCGTGTAGCGCGCCGACGTGACGGCCTGGGCCGCTTGCACGTGCTTGAGGCGGGCCTGCGCGTGCGCCGCCTCCGCCAGCGCCGCCGCATCCGTGGCCGCCTCGCCATCGAGCTGCGCCAGGGTATTGCCTGCCAACACATCCCAGTCGCGCGCCTCGCCCAGCGCGCCGCCCAGCCAGTCGAGTTCAGCCTTCAAGGCGTCCGGCAAGGCCAGCAGCGCCTTGAACATGCCCAGCGCCGAGCGCAAACGGCGCAGGCCCACGCGCATCTGGTGCACGCTTTCCACATCCTCGCCCGCCGCCACGCCATCCTGGTTGCCGCTGACTTGCTCCAGGCAATTTCCGGCGATGGCCAGGAATACCTGCTCCACGGACATCGCCGCGTCCAGCGCCAAAGGCTGCGCCTTGACCGCCCGCAGGGGCTGCGACACCGCGAGGCGGTAGCCGCGCTCCGCCTTGCTCATGTGGCCCAGTTGCAGCGGCACGTCCTGCAGCAGGGCCAGCGCCACGTCGAACAGGCTGGCGGCCTGCCCCTGCTTCAACTCCAGCTCGATCTCGCTGACGGGCACGCTGTGCACGACACCATCGGCACCATCGGCCCCGTCCGCGCCGCGTTCAATGACACCCTGGTCCAGCACGCATTCGATCTCGTCCCCCTGCGGCGTGCGCAACTGCCATACGGTGCGCTCCATGCGCGTGGTAAACACGGGCTGCAAGGCGTCGCGGATGGCGTCCTGGCGCAGCAGCGCGCGGATGGGCTGCTTGTGGCCGATGGCCGCATCGAGCGCGGCGAGGTCCGGTTGCGGCCCGGGCACCTCGCCTTCCCATTCGTGGCGGCTGTGCAAGCCGCCGCTGACGCTGCCGCCGGCCTTCAGGGTTTGCACCCAGCGCCCGTCCACCTGGCGCACGCGCAAGCCTGCCTGGTGGCGGCACAGCTGCAAATCGGGCGTATCGACATAGATATCGTGCATCTGCAGCACCAGGGGCGCGCCTTGCGTAGTCTGCGCCAGCAACGGGTGCGTGCGCAGGCGGGGCGCGTCTTGCGGCGCCAGCAACAATTTCAATTCGATTTCCATGACCGCTCCTTGCGAGACTCCTCCACGCCCATTGTAAGGCGCGTCCGGTCGCGCGCAAGGCGCACGCACACCGACCTTGATTTTGCGCGAAAATAGGCGCTTCATTCAACCAGGAGATGCCATGACCTACCACGCCGCCGAAAACCGCTACGACAGCATGCCATACCGCACCTGCGGGCGCAGCGGACTGAAACTGCCACTGCTGTCGCTGGGACTGTGGCATAACTTTGGCGACAGCAACAGCCTCGCTTCCCAGCGCGACATGCTGCGCACGGCGTTTGACCTCGGCATCACGCATTTCGACCTGGCGAACAACTACGGCCCGCCGTATGGCAGCGCGGAAAGTAATTTCGGCAAGCTGCTGCACGACGATTTTTTACCATACCGCGATGAACTGATCATTTCCACCAAGGCGGGCTGGGACATGTGGCCGGGGCCGTACGGCCAGGGCGGCGGTTCGCGCAAATACGTGCTGGCCAGCCTGGACCAGAGCCTGCAACGCCTGGGCCTCGATTACGTCGACATCTTTTACTCGCACCGCTACGACGCCGACACGCCGCTGGAAGAAACCATGGGTGCGCTGGCCACCGCCGTGCAACAGGGCAAGGCGCTGTACGTGGGCCTGTCCTCGTACTCTCCGCAAAAGACGGCCGAAGCGGCCAAACTGCTGAAAGAGTGGAAAGTGCCGTGCCTGATCCACCAGCCAGCCTACAACATGCTCAACCGCTGGATCGAGGAAGACGGCTTGCTCGATACCTTGCAACAGGAGGGCATGGGTTGCATCACGTTCACGGCGCTGGCGCAGGGACTGCTGAGCGACAAATACCTCGATGGCGTGCCGCAGGATGCCCGCGTCAACCGCCCCGGCGGCGGCTCGCTGCTGCAAAAACACCTGAGCGCGGAAAACCTGGCCCGCGTGCGCGCGCTGAACCAGATCGCCGCCCAGCGGGGGCAAACCCTGGCGCAGATGGCGCTGGCCTGGGTGTTGCGCGATCCCCGCGTCACCTCGACCCTGATCGGCGCGAGCAGCAGCGCGCAAATCCGCGAAAACGTGGCCGCACTGCAGCAATTGTCGTTCACGGCCGACGAGCTGGCCGCCATCGACGTGCAGGCGCGCGAAGGCCATATCAATCTGTGGGAAGGTCCTTCGCGGGCCGTGTAAGCCGATCACGGTGGAGCTGGCGGCGACAGGGGCGGTGGCAACAGGGCCAGCAGTTCCTGTGCCACCTGCCTTCGCCGTTCGGGCGTGGCAAACACGCCGACGTCGACGTGTGCTCCACCACCGCCGATATCCTTGATGTGTATCAACTGGCGCGGCCACTGCGGCACATCGATGCGCGTGCGCCACGGATGAAAATGGTGGCGCCGGCAATGCCCGGCACTGACCTGTTCGATGATCAACTCACCGTCGCGCAAGGCAATGTGTTCGTAGTCGCGCGCGTGGCGCAGGTAATGCAGCAGGGCGAAGGCCACCAAGGCCAGTTCGGCAAACGAAAAAACGGGGATGTACCAGAGGCCGCGCAATGCAAAGGCGGCGGCAACGACGAGGGAAAACAGGCACAGCAAGCCGTAGGCGCGCAACAACTGGCGCGCCGTCAAGGCACTGTGGCGCGCCAGCAGCCATTGCGGCTGCTCGCGCGAGTGATCGCGTGGCATGACGCCTCCCGCACTATCGCTCCATCACCGCAGCGGCCCTCGCCGCCACAGGTTCAGCCAGATTGCGCCCGGCTCAGGCGCCCATGCGCACCAGCGCGTGACCCACGTGCTGCCACCAGTGATCGCGCGACTTGACCTGTTTCAGGCAAGACGTGTCGATTTCCACCGGGAAGACGCGATCCTGGCACACCTTCATTTCCAGGGCGTAGCGCTGGTTTTCAGCAGCCGCCAGGGCCACGACGAGCCAGAACGCCAGCGCCAGCAAAACCACCAGCAAACTCCAGGCCAGGTGATTGGTGTTACTTTTTTCGCCAAAAAACTCGCGCGGCCGCGTCTCGCGGTACATCGACATCAAGTCTTTTTCTTTCTCTTCCGACATCTGCGTTTGCATCCTCTGACATCCTATCCTGTGCCGGCCGGCTGGCCATGGCGGCGCGCACGCCGCCTTGCCCACATTTTACGCTGATGGCGCAGGAGAGGCGGTAATTCATGAGGGCAATTCGCCATCGCCTCCCTCTTCCGGCCGCACGGGCGCCAGACTTTCCACATGATCGACATCGATGTCGCCGCCATCGGGCGCCGTATTGCGCGGCTCCACGCCGGCCCGCTCGCCCGTACCGGCCGCATCGCTGTCGTTGTCCAGCGCTTCCGCATCCTGGCCCGGCACGCCCTGCATGTCGCTGCCGCTGTCGGAACTGTCGCTGGGGCCGAGTGCGCCCTTGCCATGGCCACTGCCCAGGACGCGGTCGGGCGTGACGGGCAAATTGTCCGGATCGAGTGTGCTGCCGCTCATGGCGATCTCCCATTCACAAAAAAACCAGCTTACTCGCCTGGCCTGACTGGCGGCGCACGCCTGCACGGCATTTTCCAAGGAACAAATGCGGCGGCGCACAACTATTTTCAGAAAATACTTCACAAATGTACTATTCATTGCTATAGTTAATTCAAGTAAGCATCTTCTCATCCAGAAACTGCTTCATCGGCGGCACGGCGCCCACCAGCGCCATGCCGACGAACCGACCGGTAAGTGGCGATCCGGCCCATCCACCCAGCCATCATGCACATTTTGGAGTCTTATCATGCAAGCCAAATCACTCATCGCAGCATTGTTTGCCATCACCACCGCCACCTCGGCTTTCGCCCAAAGCACCGCTCCTGCCGCTGCCAGCCAGCAACTCACGCGCGCTGACGTCACGGCCGAATACATCCGTGCCCGCAACGCCGGCGAAATCGCCACCAGCGAAGTCGACTATCCGAAAACGCCGGCCACCGCCGCCAGCAACGTGACGCGCGAACAAGTCATGGCCGAGTTCTACGCCGCCCGCAAGGCTGGCCTGATCCCGCAAACGGAAGCGGACTTTGACGTCGCGCAAACGACAAAACACGTCGTGAAATAAGAAACCAGTCAGCCGGTTTCAGTCAGTAACACATCTCAGTTGCGGCGCAGCACTCGGGCCACTCCCGAAGCTCACCGCGGCGAGCTGTCAGCAGCACCCCCAACACGATCTTTCCCGGAGTCCCTGCATGCCCCTGCACCGCCGTTTGCTTGCCGCCAGCCTGATCCTTGCCTTGAGCGCGTGCGCCGACATGGGCCATATCGCGCCGCAATCGGCCATGCTCGACGCTAACAAGCTGCAATCGAGCCAGGCCATGGATGCCGCCGCCAGTGCCGCCATCCAATGGCCCCGCACGCAATGGTGGCAAGACTTGCACGACCCCCAATTGAACCGCCTGATGGACCAGGCGCTGGCCGATAGCCCCACCCTGCGCGGCGCCCAGGCGCGCGTGCGCCAGGCCGAGGCGCTGGCCGGCGCTGCCGAGGACAAGACCCGCCCACAGGCGGACGCGAGTGTTTCCATCAACCGCGAACTGTATTCGCAGCATGGCAGCACGCCGGCGCCGCTGGCCGGCAATTACGCCTGGCGCAACCAGGCCACCGTCACGGCGTCGTACGACCTGGACCTGTGGGGCCGCAACCGCGCCGCCCTGTCCGCCGCCCTGGGCGACGTGCAACTGGCGTCGGCCGAATCGCAGATGGCCCGCCTGGCCCTGGAAACGGCGCTGGTGCGCACCTACATCCAGCTGTCGTATGAGTTCCGGGTGCAGGATGTGATCGAACGCAGCCTGGCGCAGCGCGCCCGCATCCTCGACATCACGCGCCAGCGCAAGGCGGCCGGCATCGGCACGGACATTGACGTGGCGCAAATAGAAACCACCTTGCCGGCCGGCCGCCGCCAGCTGGAGCAGTCGGCCGAATCGCTGGCCCTGCTGCGCAACCAGCTGGCCGCCCTGGCAGGCAAGGGGCCGGCCGCCGGTGCGGCGCTCACGCGTCCCGTGCTGCGCCTGGACCAGCCGCTGGCCATTCCCGCCGCCCTGCCGGCCGAGCTGATCGGCCGCCGCCCCGACATCGCCGCCCAGCGCTGGCGCGTGGAAGCGGCGGCGCAGCGCATCGACGCGGCCAAGGCCGAGTTCTACCCGAACGTCAACCTGGTGGCCTTTGCCGGCTTCCAGGCCTTTGGTTTCAGCCATTTTTTGGACGCCAACTCGGACATCCGCGGCGTCTCGCCCGCGCTGAGCCTGCCCATCTTTGCCGGCGCCCGTTTGCGCGCCCAGCTGGGCAGCCAGACGGCCGTGTATGACGGCGCCGTGGAGCAATACAACGCCACCGTCATCAACGCCATGTCGGACGTGGCCAATGCCGTCACCAAGGCGCAATCGCTGGCGAAACAGCACCAGCTGACCGTGCAGGCGCTGGCGACGGCGCAGCGCGCGCGCGACCTGGCGGAAAAGGCCTACAAGGCGGGCATGAGCGACGCCATCGCCATGCTCAACACGCAAGTGGCGCTGCTGGCGGAAGAACAGCAGCAGGCGCAGAATGGGGCGCGCGAACTCGATCTGTACGTTTCCTTGATGAATGCACTGGGAGGCGGCATCTGAGCTTGCAATCCTGGCATTGCCCTAGCCCAACAAGATACAATCGGAACTTTATTCACACATGAAGGAATATGACATGACCGCTTTTGACGCCACCTCCAAGCGGCTGCAAAACATCCGCACGCGCATGCCAGGCTTCCCCATGGAACTGATGCGTTTGTTGCGCATGACGTACCACATTCAAAAAGGCATGAAGGACCTGACCAATGCCGCGCTGAAAAAGCACGATCTGGTCGATGCCAGCTACATGGTGCTGGCCGTGCTGTACGGCACGGACGACGAAACCTCGAACGCCTGCACCCTGGGCATGGCCTGCCATGAAAAGCCGGCCAACCTGACACGCGTGTGCAACGACCTGGAAACGCGCGGCCTGATCCACCGAGGCACCCGCCCTGGCGACCGCCGCTCAGTGATGATCTCGCTGACCGACAAGGGTCGCGCACTGATCGAGACGGCGCTGCCCGACGTGTACCAGGAAACCTCGGCCCTGTACGAAGGATTCACGGAAGAAGAGCTGCAAGTGCTCGACAAGCTGTACATGCGCCAGTTGCGCAACCTCAACAATCTCAACAACCAGAACTGATAGCCTATCGATGACGCCAGCCACAGCAACAAAACCCACATACGGCCCCCTGACCCAGGCGGCCCGCTGGCTGGCGCTGGCGCTGCAGGACTGGCGCGCGACGGAAGGCGAACGCTGGATCTACGTCGGCAAGACCCTCATCGCATCCTTCTGCGCCCTGTGGCTGGCCTACCGCCTGGGCCTCGATTCGCCCAGCACGGCAATGACCACAACCATCATCCTGGCCCTGCCCAGCAGCGGTATGGTGCTGGAAAAGAGCTTTTACCGCCTGTGCGGCACCCTGCTGGGATGCACGGCCGCGCTGACCCTGATCGGCCTGTTCCCGCAGCAGCCCGTGCTGCTGTTCGCCGGCCTGGCCCTGTGGGTGGGCCTGTGCACGAGCGGCTCGGCCCTGCACCGCAATGCCCAGTCGTATGTGTACGTGCTGGCCGGCTACACGGCCTGCATGATCGTGCTGCCCGCCATCGAGCAGCCGATGCAGGTGTTCGCGCTGGCCGTCACGCGGGTGGCCGAAGTGAGCCTGGGCATCATCTGCTCGGCGGCCGTTTCCAGCGTGCTGCTGCCGCGCCACCAGGGCACGCAGGTGATGCGCACGGTGCAGGCCCGCTACGGAAAATTCCTCACCTTTTGCCAGGACGTGCTGCAGCAAAAGCTCACGCCGGCGCAGGTGGAACTGACGCATCTGCAGTTTGCCGCCGACGTGGCGGCGCTGGAACTGGGGCGCTCGGCCGCCCTGTTCGAAGTCACCAGCAAGGTGAGCCACGTGCGCGCGCAAAACCGCAAGCTGCACGCCTTCAACGCCACCTTCATGACGGCGCTGACCACCTTCTATACCTTCCACCGCCTGTTCGATCGCCTGCAGCGCGACGACGAAACGCTGGTCATGCAAGCCTGCGCGCCCCTGTACGCGATCGTCGCCGAGGCGCTGCAAACGACGCCGTCGCAAGACTCGCTCGACACCATGCAGCGGCATCTGCAGACGGCGCTGGGCCAGGCGCGCGCGGAGATCGACGGCGCCGCCATCGCGCATGCGCAGCGCATCGATTTCGATACCGTGTGCGAGCTGCTCGAGCGCTTCGCGCGCGACATGAGCCGCTTTCACGAAGTGTATTTCAGCCTGGCGCACGACACGCCGCTGGAAATCAGCACGCCGCAGGCTTACGCGCCGAAGACGCCGCCTGCGCTGGTGATCGCCAGCGGCGCGCGCGCGGCCATCAGCCTGGCCCTGCTGGCGCTGGGCGCCTACTTCCTCGCTTGGCCCTACGCCAGCACGGCGATGCTGATGGCGGCCGTGTTCTGCGCGCTGGCCTCGTCCTCGCCGCGCCCCATCATGATGATCCGCCAGGTGCTGGCAGGCTTCCTCATCGCCATGCCGCTGTCGCTCGTGTGCGTGTACTTCGTGCTGGTGCATGGCGACGGCTTCCCCATGCTGGTACTCAGTTTTGCGCCCTTCCTCGCCGTGGGCCTGTATCTGATGACGAATCCGGCCAAGCTGGGCGTGGGCCTGGGCGTATCGACCTTCATCACGCAGATGGCGCCGACGAATCTGATGCACGTCGATGGCGCGGCCTTTTTGAACACGGGCATGGCCCTGATCGTCGGCCTGATGCTGGCCGCCCTCGTGTTTGCCGTGCTGCTGCCCGAGCACACGATGGGCCACAAGGACCATATCGGCCGCGCACTGTGGCGCGAAGCGCTGCATGCGTGCACGGCGCCCGCGCGGCGTGTCAAACACCGCTTCGACAACCGCGTGCGCGACCTGCTCAGCCAGCTCAATGCGGCGGCCGGACCGGCGCCGGGCGAGGCCACGCGCGCCGTCGTGCGCCAGGCGCTAACCCTGCTGGAGATTGGCCATTCCGTGATCGAATTGCGCGAACTGATCGCCACGGCCCGGCCGGGCGCCACGCCTCACGCGCTGCAACAGTGCGTGGACCACATCGCCACCTGGCTGCGCACGCGCAGCGACACGGCACTGCAGGCGGCCCTGGCGGCCACCCTGCAGGCGGGCGCCGTGGTGCGCGCGGCGCAGACGGAAGCGGGTGCGACGCAAGAACGCAAGCAGGAGCAAGACCTGCGCCTGCACACGGCATTGGCCGACCTGCATTCGATCTACACCTCATTGCTCGACCACATGGCGCCTGGCGCCGGAGACCACCATGCCGCGTGAATTCGCCCTGTTCGGAATTTTGATTCCCACCCTGCTGCCCCTGTTCATCCTCAGCATAGTCCTGCAAACCCTGCTCGACCGCGTGCTGGGCTGGCTGGGCGTGTACCGCATGGTGTGGCACCCGTCGCTGGCGCGGCTGTGCATCTTCATCGCCATCTTCGGCGCGCTGGCTTTATCGCTGTACAAATAATTAAAAAAACTGTTCAACCCCATCAAGGAAAGGCTGCCGCCATGGTAAGCAAACTGACCCGCTATGCAATCACCCTGCTGCTACTGGCCGCAGCCCTGTGGATAGGCAAGACCGTCTGGGACCGCTACATGGAGTCGCCGTGGACGCGCGATGGCCGTATCAAGGCCGACATCGTCAACATCAGCGCCGACGTCGCCGGCACCGTCACGGACGTGCTGGTGCGCGACAACCAGGTGGTGCAAAAGGGAGATATCCTGTTCGTCGTCGACAAGGAACGCTATGCCAGCGCGCTGGCGCAGGCCGACGCCGTGCTGGCCGCGCAAAAAACGGAGCAGGGCCGCCGCGGCAAGGAAGCGCAGCGTCGCGCAGGCCTGGACGCCAGCATCATTTCCACGGAAAGCCGCGAAAGCGCCGCCTTTGCCGCCAGCTCGGCCTCGTCGCAAGTGCAGGCCGCCGTGGCCGCGCGCACCCTGGCGCAATTGAACCTGGAGCGCACCACCGTGCGCGCGCCCGTCAGCGGCTACGTGACGAACCTGAACGTGCATAAGGGCGATTTCGCCGCCGTCGGCGCGGCCAAGCTGGCCGTCATCGACAGCGCCTCGTACTACGTCGTCGGCTACTTCGAAGAGACCAAGCTGGGCATGCTGGCGCAGGACGACAAGGCGGAAATGAACCTGATGAGCGGCGGCACCCTGCATGGCCACATCGAAAGCATCGCGCGCGGCATCACCGACCGCGACGCCGCCACGGGCCGCGAATTGCTGGCCGACGTCAACCCGACGTTCAACTGGGTGCGTCTGGCGCAGCGCGTGCCCGTGCGCATCCACATCGACGAGCAGCCGAAGGGACAACTGCTGGTGGCAGGCACCACTTGCACCGTGGTGATCACGGCCCACTCAGCTCATTCGGCACCGGCGCCGAAACCAGCGGCCGCGCACCCGGCATGATCCGCGGCGGCGCCGGACGCCTGGCGGAAATCGCCCTGTTCCTCGACGCCGCGGCGCTGGGCAGCTTTTCCGCGGCCGGCCGCAAGCACGGCCTGTCGCCGGCCGCCGCCAGCGCCGCCATCGCGCGCCTGGAAACGGCGCTGGGCGTCACCCTGTTCGAGCGCACCACGCGCCAGCTGCGCCTGACGGACGAAGGTGCGCACTACCGCCGCTACAGCGAACAGGCGCTGGACTTGCTGGCGCAGGCCGAAGACGGCTTGCACGCGGGCGGCGCCGTGCGCGGCGTGGTGCGCATCTCGGCGCCGTCCGACATCGGCCGCCAGTTGCTGCTGCCGATGCTCGACAGCTTTGCCGCGCTGCACCCGCAGGTGCGCCATGCGCTGACCTTGACGGACGCCACGGCCAACCTGGTGCAGGACGACGTCGACCTGGCCATCCGCTACGGCGAGCTGCCCGACAGCGACATGGTGGCGCGCCTGCTGCACCCGGGCCGGCGCGTCGTGTGCGTAGCGCCCGCGCTGGCCGCCAGGGTCGGTTTGCCAGCCGCGCCGCGCGACCTGGCGTCGCTGCCGACGCTCGTGCTGACGGCCGGCGACGGCGCGCCGCAGGAATGGCGCTACCGCGAAGACGGCAAGCGCCACAGTCTGCGCCTGCAGGGCGCCTGGCACAGCAACGACGGCGAAATCATCCGCCGCTGGGCAGTGGCCGGCCATGGCTATGCCTACAAATCTCTGCTCGACATCGGCGATGACCTGCGCGCAGGGCGCCTGCAGACGGTGCTCGACGATCACTTTGCCGATAGCGTCCCCCTGAACCTGCTGTACCGGCGCAGCCGCTTCCAGGCGCCGCGCATCACCCTGCTGGCCGACTTCCTGCAGCAGCAGTTCGCCGCCCTGCCAGCCCAGCGCTAAGGGGCCACGCTCAGGGCACCAGCACGCCCAGCTGCCGCAGCAGCGTCAAATTATCTTCCAGGTGCCAGTTGTCGCTGATGCGTCCCTGCGCATTGACCCGGTACAAATCAAACGCGTAAAAGTCGATGGATTGCCCCTGACCGCGCAGCTCGCCCTGTGGCGTGGGGAAGACGCCCGTGAAATGGCCCGTAAAATGCAGGCGCAAGGTGACCCGGTCACCGGCTACCAGCATGTCGTCGATGGTCACCTGCAAGTCCGGCACGGCAGCGTGGAACACCTGCGATGCCTGCAGCGGGCCGGCCCATCCCTGTGGACGCCCGGCGGGCAAGGTGCGGTCGGTAAAATCGTCGGCCAGCGCCTGGCGCGCCACGGCTGGATCGCCGCTCTGCCAGAACGCGGCGTAGCGTCGCGCGGCCAGCACCACCTTGTCGGTGGCAGCGGCGCCGGCCAGGTGGGCCGGCATGGGCAGATTGACGACGGCATGGGCTGGCGCGGCGGCCAGCAGCGACAGGGCGAGGATGGCGGGGGCAAAAGCGGGCATGGTAGTTCCAAATGAGTTGATCGGCGTGCCTACTGCAATGGCACACCGTCATTCTGGACTCGCTTGCCCCACTTGATAATTGGCCCTGCGCTTGAATCAGTTGCTTGCAGAAGTTGAAAATCAGCGCCCGCCCGCCACGTCGAGGATGCTGCCCGTCACATACGTGGCGTCCGGTCCCAGCAGGTACAGGATGGCGCCGGCAATTTCTTCCGGCTGGCCGCCCCGCTGCATCGGCACGCCGGACGCCAGGCGCGCCACCCGTCCCGGCTCGCCGCCCGAAGCGTGGATCTCCGTGTAGATGATGCCGGGCCGCACGCCGTTGACGCGGATGCCCTCGGCCGCCACTTCCTTCGCCAGGCCCAGGGTCAAGGTGTCGACGGCGCCTTTCGAGGCAGCGTAATCGATGTATTCGCCCGGGGAGCCGATGCGCGCGGCCACCGACGAGACGTTCACGATGCGCCCGCCCTGCCCGCCATTCGCCGTCGACATGCGCCGCACGGCTTGCTGGCAGCACAGGAAATAACTGATCACGTTGGTGCGCAGCACGCGTTCGAGACGCTGCACGGAAATGTCGGCCAGCCGGCATTTCTGCTCCAGCACGCCCACATTGTTGACCAGCGCCGTGAGCGTCCCCAGGCGCGCGTCGATTTCCGCAAACAGGCGTTCCACGTCCGCTTCATCGCTGACGTCAGCCTGCACAGCGATGGCCTCGCCCCCGTCGGCCACGATGCGCGCACACAGTTCCCCGGCCGCCTGCGCATCGCGCACATAATTGACGCACACGGCATAGCCCTGGCGCGCCGCCAGCTGCGCCGTCGCTGCACCGATGCCGCGGCTGCTGCCGGTAATCAAGATCACTTCCTTCATTGTCCCTCCTGAATAGTTGTGGCTTCATCATACGCGGACGAAAAAAAACCCGCGCGCGGCGGGTTTTTCGTACTGATACTTTCAATTTCGGAAATGCGTCATGGCGTAAGTCAAGTGCTGCCACCAGTGTTCGCGCGACCGCACGGACGCCAGGCATTTCGCATCGACCTCGTTCTTGAACGCGGGGTCCACGCAAGCCTTGGTGACCAGCGCATTGCGCTGGTTTTCCACGCTGACGACGGCGATCGCCAGCCACGCCACGAGGGCGAAGGCCAGCGCGCACAGGGTCCAGGGCAGCTGTTTCATGACGTTCTCCGTTTACTTCTTCGCAGGCGCCGGGGCGCGCTCTTTCAGCACGCGCGCCACCAGTTCATCCATCACGCGCAGGGTCGCTGCCTGGGTTTGCGGCTCGGACTGGCCAGGACGCGACAGCTGCGCCGGCGACGTGACGAAGCGGCCATCGATGACGATGGTCGGCGCGCTGTCGATCTTGCTGGCGGCGATCAGCTGCTCGTTGCGTTTCAGCTTGGTCTGCACGCCGAAGGAATTGAACATGTCCAGGTACTTCGCCTTGTCGATGCCGTTCTTCACCAGCAGGTCGAGGATGGCGTCATCGCGGTTCAGGCGGTTGCGCTCGACGTGGATGGCGCGGAATATCTTATCGTGGAACTGGTCCAGCTGGCCCATCGCTTCCAGGGTGGCATAGGCGTGCGCCTGCGGGTCTTTCGGGCCGGAGAAGGCCAGGTGGATGCGGCGGAAGGCGATCTTGTCGCCCTGCTTCTTGACCCAGTCGTGCATCAGCGGATCGAGCGCGTAGCAATGCGGGCAGGAATACATGAAGTACTCGACCACTTCCACCTTCTTGCCCGTGTCCGTGCGCACTGGCGTCGGGAGCGTGGTAAAGCCGGTATCGGCCGCCATGGCGCCGCCGGTGGCCGCCACCAGGGTGACGGCGGCAAGCAGGGGACGCAAGAAACGCAGAAAACGCATAATAATCCTTCATCATAAATGGTCGTGAACGGGGCGAGATTACCACTTTTTGCGCCGGGCGATGAGGCCCGGGCGGAAAAAATCCGTGTTTATCGCCCCGGTTTGTGCCCGCTTAAGCCGCATTTAAGCCCCGCTGCGCTCGCTCCTCAAAAATGGTAGCGCGCCGACATGCGCAGCTGGCGCGCGTCGTTGAGGTAAATGCTGGAACGGCAACCGGGCGCATCGCCATAATGGCGGCGGTTGGCCAGGTTGCTGCCGGCCAGTTCCAGCTCCCAGGCGCCCAGCTTGCGCACATAGCGCCCGTCCACGGTGGCAAACGCAGGCACTTGCGCCAGGCAGCTGTTGGCGAAATCGGGACCATAGCGCAGGGCGCGCAGCCATTGCACGCCCACGTCGGCACTGGCGCCGCCCTGCCCCGTCCAGTACAGGCGCAGGCTGGCCAGGGTTTTCGGCACGAGGGCGATGTCCGGGCCGTCGTAGGCGTAATCGTCATAGCGCGCATGCACTTGGCGCACTTGAGCGTCGAGGCGCCAGTCGCGCGCCAGCGCCATGCTGGCCTCGATGGCGATGCCGTCTCGGCGCGAGGGGTCGAGGTTGCCCGCAAAGCCCAGCTGGCCCAGGCTCTGGTCGAAGACGATCTGGTTGCTCAGGCGCTCGCTGAACACGCGCACGGAAGCGCTGCGCGCCGCGTCGCCGAAGGTGGCGCCCACTTCCATGTCGCGCCGCAGCTGGCCCGCCAGGGGGCGGTAGCCGGCACGGGTATAGCCATCGTCGTCGATGCGGTAGCTGCGCGCAGCCTGGGCGTACACGCTCAGTTGCGGGCGCAATTGCAGGCTGCCCTGCACGTCCCAGGCATTCTGGTTTTCCCAGTCGCTGCCGCCGGCGGGCAGGTCGGCCGGATCGAGCTGGAACTGTTCATGCCGCAGCCCCAGCAGCAGTCGCGGCGCATACGGGCCGCCGAAGGCCAGCTCCTCGCGCAGCAGCAGCGCGCGCGAATACTGGCGGCGCTGCCCGTCGCCATCGCGGCCCGAGCGCCGCTGCCACTGCATCAGGTCCAGGCCCACTTCCGTATCCGTGCCCACGCCGCCCACCTTGCCGTAATGGCGCAGGCGCGGCGCCAGTTGCCGGCGACGGCTGCTGTAGGTCGATTCACTGCTGCCCTCCTCGCCCGCATAGTGGGCCGCGGCGCGCTTTTCCCGCTGCGACAGTTCCACGCCCAGCTCGAAACTGCCCACATAGCGCTGCACGAAGGCGCTGGCGCGCCGCACCTCATAGCGGTACAGGTCTTCGGGACGGGCCGCCAGCAAGGCCAGGAACGGCGCCTCGGGCGCGGGATAGCGGGTGTCCTGGTTCAGCTGGTCGGCGCTGAAGCCGAAGCGCCCCTGGCGCGCCTTCCATTCCGCGCCGCCGTTGAAGCCGCGCTGGTGAAACACGCTGCCATCGCGGTAATTGCCGTTGCGCAGAGCGTCGACGGCCGCATCGAGCGTCATGCCGCCCTGCTCGCGCGACAGGGCGCCGCGCACGCTGTGCTGGCCGCCCTGCCCCAGTTCGGCGGACACGTCGCCATGCGTGACGCCGGCCGCGCCGCCATCCACGCCATTCACGCCATCCTGCGCGCACGCCGGCATGGCCAGGGCGCACAGCAGCAAGGCGCGCGTAGCGATGGTCAGGATGGGAGGGGCAGGCATCATGGCGGCAGGCTTGAGGCGTCACCGCGGCGCGGGCGCGCGCTGGTGGAACGGAGCGATGGCAAAAGCGAATCATTATACGCACGGCGCGCGGCGCCGCAAGCGCCAGCCCGATGGTACTTTCCTTATGCCAATATTTTATTGGTGATTTGGCATTTTTGTAGGTATATTAAGCTGCGCCCGGCGATCCTGGGCGCAGCCGACTGCATTTAAAAATCAACAATAAGAAGTCACTGTGGGAGTCACGCATGGAAAGTCGTAGCACAACGCGCCAGGGGCCACCAAGTCCCCGCGGCACGCGCCGCAGCATTGGTTTTTTCCCCATCTCGGGCAAGCTCAAAGCCCTCTCCATCGCCGCCCTGCTGCTGGCCGGCCTCGCCCTGCAGGCCGACCTGTTCGCCCAGCCGGGCCAAGGCAAGCCGGCCAGCGCGCCCATGCCGCTGGCGCCATCGGCCGACGGCATCGCCCTGGCGTCGCCGCACGCGTCGGCCGTCAGCACGCCCAGCGCCAGCAACGCCTGGGGCGGTGCGCGCACGGGCGCGCAAGCGACCCTGTCGGACCGCGTGGTCGACTACCAGATCGAAGCGACGCTCGATCCCGTCAAGCACACGATCGACGGCCAGCAAAAACTGCGCTGGCGCAACCGCAGCGCGCAAGCCGTCAGCAGCGTCTACCTGCACTTGTACCTGAACGCCTTCGAAGGCGAACATTCGACCTTCTTTACCGAAAAGCGCAAGCTCGACACGGGCTTCCGCTCGGGCGTCGACACGCGCGACGGCGAGTGGGGCTACATCGAACTGCGCAGCATGACGCAGAACGGCGCCAAGGCGCCCTGGCATTTCGTCCAGCCGGACAACGGCCCGGCCACCGACCGCACCGTCGTGCGCGTCGACCTGCCGCAAGCCGTCGCGCCGGGCGCCGAGACGACGCTCGACATCCGCTTCTTCGACCAGCTGCCGCGCGTCATCGCGCGCACCGGCTATTTCGGCAGCTTCCACCTGGTGGGCCAGTGGTTCCCGAAGATCGCCGTGCTGGAACTGCCCGGCGAACGGGGCGCCACCGCGCCGCGCTGGAACGCGCATGAATTCCACCTCAATTCGGAGTTCTACGCCGATTTCGGCAACTACGACGTAAAGCTGACCGTGCCCAAGGAGTACACGGTGGGCGCCACAGGCGAATTGCAGGGCGCGCCGCAGGAAAAGAACGGCATGCTCACGCATCACTATGTGCAGGGCGACGTGCACGATTTCGCCTGGACGGCCGACAAGCGCAGCGCGCAGCCGCTGACAGGCAGCTGGAGCGGTCCTGGCAGCCCGCCGGTGACCATCAAGGTGCTGTACCCGCCCGAATACGCGTCGAACGCGGCACCCGCGCTGCAGGCGGCGAAGGATTCGCTCACGTATTTCTCGCGCACCCTGGGCCCGTATCCGTACAAGACCCTGACGGTGGTGATTCCGCCGTTTAACGCGGCTGAAGCGGGCGGCATGGAATATCCGACCTTCATCACGGCGTCGAGCTACGCCAACCTGCAGCCGAAGACCATACCCGAATTCGGCCTCGATTTCGTCACCATCCACGAATTCGGCCATGGCTATTTCTATGGCATCCTGGCCTCGAACGAATTCGAGGAACCGATCCTCGACGAAGGCTTGAACGAGTACTGGGACCAGCGCATGCTGCGCGCGCGCGACCAGCACATCCACGCCACCACGCCCCTGCTCAAGCGCCTGGGATTCGATCCCGTCTTCAAGGTCTTCGAATTCGAGCGCATGGCCGCGCCGCGCCAGGATGCGGCCGACCCGCTGGGCCAGAACGCGTGGAACCGCCTGCAGGGCGTAGGCCCCGTCTACAGCCGCACGGCCATCACCATGCGCGACCTGGAAGCGCGCATCGGCAGCGAAGCCATGGAACGGGGCTTCAAGGCCTATTACGAACAGTGGAAATTCCGCCATCCGAGCGTGGCCGACCTGCGCGAAACGCTGGCCGAGGCGACAGGCCAGCGCCGCATCGTGGAACAGGTCTTCGCGCAGCAAGTGTATGCCAGCGCAAATATCGACGACCGCATCGGCAGCTTCACCAGCGAAGAGCAGATGCCGCTGGCCGGCACGGCGCTGGTGAACGGCAAGCGCGTGGAACATACGGCCGAAACGCTGGAAAAAGAGGAGAAAAAGGTGCGCGAGGCGTGGGACAAGGCGCATCCGGACGCCAAGCCTGGCACGGGACCGTATCCTTATCTCACCAGCGTGGTCCTGCGCCGCCGCGGCGCGCCCGTGCCGCAGGTGCTGCTGGTGAAGTTCGCCGACGGCAGCTCCGAACGCGTGGTGTGGGATAACGAGCAGCTGTGGCAGCGCTACACCTGGAGCAAGCCCGTGAAGGCCGTCTCGGCCGAACTGGACCCGGACCGCGTGCACTACCTCGACGTCAACAAGCTTGATGACAGCCGCACCCTGAAAGCCGATACCTCGGCCTCGCGGCGCTGGAGCTTCGACCTTGCCGCCGTCTTCCAATACCTCCTTTCCCTGATTGCCATCGTATGAGCGCCACTTCCACGACACGGGCCAGCGGCCTGACCCTGACCATGCGCGCCAGCCGCGCCGCCCTGCAATGGCGCTTGCTGCTGCTGTGGGCGGGCCTGCTGCTGATCCCCGCCATCCTTGCCGTCATTCCCCTCTGGCGCACCCTGGGCGCCAGCCTCGATAACGCCGTGCATGCGGCGGCCCTGGCGCACAAGCTCGACCTGATGACCCTGGCCGACCTGGTGGCCAATACGGGGCGCAACGGCGCCGCCATCAGCCAGGCCGCCATCACGGGCATCGTGCTGGCCCTGCTGCTGTCGCCGCTGCTGAGCGGCCTGGTGGTGACGGCCGCGCGCGCGCCGGTGCCGCTCGGTTTCGGTCCACTGCTGACGGGCGCCTTCAGCGAATACGGCCGCATGCTGCGCATGCTGCTGTGGAGCATCGTGCCGCTGGGCCTGGCGCTGACGATCGGCGCCGGCGCGCTGAAACTGGCCGACAAGCACGCGGCGAAAGCCATCCTGGAAGCCGACGCCGACCTGGCCCGCCACCTGGCCTTGCTGTTCGCGGGCGTGCTGTTCCTGCTGGCCTGCGCCACGCTCGACGCCGGCCGCGCGGCGCTGGCTGTCGACCGTCGCCGCACCTCGGCCGTCAAGGCCTGGTGGCGGGGCCTCGGCATGCTGCGCCGGCGTCCGCTGGCCAGCCTGGCCATCTACCTCGTCATCACCGTGCTGGGACTGGCGCTGTATGCGCTGCTGGGCGTGGCGCGCCTGAACCTGGCCGCGCCCGGTCCACTGGCCATCGTGGCCGGCCTGCTGGTGACGCAGCTGGCGGCGCTGGTGCTGGCGTGGATGCGCAGCGCGCGCCTGTTCGCGCTGATCGACGTCAAGCGCTCGCTGGCGTAATCAAGTCCCCAGGCGCCCTTCATCGGCGAGGAAGTCGATGAAGGTGCGCACTTTCGAGGACAGGTAGCGGCGGCTCGTGTAGACAGCGTACACCTTGCCGCCCGCCAACTTGAAATCATCGAAGAGGCGCACCAGCCGCCCGGCCGCCAGATCCGCATCCGTCTGCCACGACGGCAGCAGCGCGATGCCCATGCCATCGAGCGCGGCCGCATGCAGCAGGCTTTCGTTATTGCATTGCAACACGGGCGAAAACTTCACCGTCTCGCGCCCCTGCGGCCCGTCGAAATCCAGTTCATTGCCGTTTGCCAACAAGGAATAGCTGATCATGGCGTGTTGCGCCAGGTCTTGCGGCAGCTGCGGGTGGCCCGCGCGCGCCAGATAAGCGGGCGCGGCCACCAGGTGAAAGGCGATGCTGCCGATGGGCCGCGCGATCAGGGTCGGCGACGGCGCCTGGCTCACGCGCAGGGCCAGGTCGAAACCCTCTTCCACCAGGTTGACGACTCTTCCGCTGAGGTCGATATCGAACGTAACTTCCGGAAAGCGTTCGCGGTAGGCGGCCAGGGTGCGCGTGAAGATGGCGTTGGCGAACCAGACGGGCGCGCTCAGGCGCAGCATGCCGCGCGGCACCACTGTCGTGCGGCCGACCGTCGCTTCCACCTCGTCGAGATTGTCGAGCATGTCGCGGCACTGTTCAAAATACACCTTGCCGATTTCCGTCAGGCTCAGGTGGCGGCTGCTGCGGTTCAGCAGGCGCGCGCCCAGGTGGCGCTCCAGGTGCATCACATGCTTGCTGACCATGGCCGGCGACAGATCGAGGCGCTCGCTGGCGCGCACAAAACTGTCGAGTTCCACCACGGCGCGAAACACGCGCATGCTGCGCAAGGTATCCATGACCATCCCATCATCAACAAAATGGAAATGATATATCAATAATTGCGATCTTGATCAACTGACTGCGCATGACTATTATGGTCCCATCATCAGCCATTCCTTCTGGAGCCGCCATGCAAGAGCACACCTTCCCTACTTACTTCCTGTCGCACGGCGGCGGCCCGTGGCCGTTCATGAAAGACCAGTTCGGCGGCCGCTACGACGTGCTGGAAGCGTCGTTGCAGGATATCCCGCGCCAGATCGGCGCGCGGCCGAAAGCCGTGCTGGTCGTCACAGCGCACTGGGAAGGGCCGCAATTTCTCGTTTCGGCCAGCCCCCGGCCGGGAATGATCTATGACTATTCGGGCTTCCCGCCGCACACGTACCAGATCCAGTACCCGGCGCCCGGCGCGCCGGAACTGGCGGCGCAGGTGAAACAATTGCTGGACGCGGCCGGCCATCCAGCGCGCCTCGACCACGAGCGCGGTTTCGACCACGGCACCTTCAGCGCCCTGTTCCCCATCTACCCGCAGGCCGACATGCCGCTGGTGCAACTGTCGCTGAAACACGGCTACGACCCGCTCACGCACGTCGAGGTGGGCCGCGCGCTGGCCAGCCTGCGCCGGCAAGGCGTGCTGATACTGGGCAGCGGCCTCAGTTACCATAACCTGCGCCAGTTCGGCCAGGCGGGCGCCGTCGCCTCGCACCAGTTCGACGCCTGGCTGCGTCAGGCCATGGCCTTGCCCCCAGAACAACGGCTGGAGCAATTGCTGGCCTGGGACCGTGCACCCGGCGCGCGCCAGGCCCATCCGCAGGAAGACCATCTGCTGCCGCTGATGGTGGCGCTCGGCGCGGCCGAGCAGGAAGCGGCGCAGGTGGTGTACCACGAGGAGAATTTCTTTGGGGCGCTGGCGGTGACAAGCTTCAAATTCGGCTAATCGGCTAGCACATGAAAAAAGCGCCGCGACATTGCTGTCGCGGCGCTTTTTTCATGGTGAAGCGGTAACTTACGTGCCGCGCTTGCCGCGCGCCGCATTCTTCGCCTTCTCGGCAGCAATTTCCGCTGCCTTGGCCGCTTTCTCCGCCATTTCGGCCGCGTGCTGGGCCAGCAGGGCCGCGCGCGTGTCCGGCGTTTCCAGCGAAATACGTCCGAGGATGCCGCTGCGGTAGTCGAGCAGCAAGGTATGCGAGGCTTTCTCGAAATCGTAGTCGCCGCCCTTGATGCGGAAGCCGCGCTTGGCGGCGATGCCTTCGACCACGCCGATGGCGTCGACTTCATCGACCTTGGTGCCGTAGCGGGTCGCCAGCAAGTCCGGGTAGCGCTTGAGCAATTCTTCGGCCAGGAATACGGCCACTTCCTCTTCGATCAGTGCGTTCGAGCCGATGGCGTGGCTGGCCGCCAGCATCAGGCCGTCGCTCGGGATGGCGATCTTCGGCCACAGCATGCCGGGGGTGTCGACGAGGATGGTGTTCTTGTCCAGGTACAGCTTTTGCTGCATCTTTGTAACAGCCGGCTCGTCGCCCACCTTGGCCACGCGCTTTTTCAGCAGCGCATTCATCAGGGTCGACTTGCCCACGTTGGGGATGCCCATGATCATGATGCGCAGCGGTTTCGTCGGCACGCCGCGGTGCGGCGCCAGCGATTTGGCCAGGTCCGGAATGCGCGCCACGTCGCCCGGCTTCTTGGTCGTCATCGCGTACGCGGTCACGCCTTCCTGGGCATTGAAATAGGCTACCCAGGCGGCTGTCGCGGCAGGATCGGCCAGGTCGGTCTTGTTGAGGATTTTCAGGCAAGGGCGCTGGCGGAACAGGCGCAGCTCGTCCACCATGGGATTGCAGCTGGCTGCCGGCAGGCGCGCGTCCACCACTTCAATCACCAGATCGGTGTTTTCCATGGTCTCGGCCGCTTTCTTGCGGGCCGCGTTCATGTGTCCTGGGTACCATTGTATCGCCATGCTCTTGCTTTCAAAATCGTTCGGTCAATCCGCTATTTTACGTGGTTGCCGCCACGACGTCCCATTTTCCGCCGCCAACGCCAGCCGTGCGACATGAACGAGACAATTGGTGATAATTTGGCAGTTACATGAATGATAAGATCCGCAGTCCGTCCAGCCTGGACGGGTTTCCCCATCGCAAGCTTAACCTGGCACGCATTCCATGCATCTTCCCCGCTTCTGCCTCCTCGCCGCCTTCTACGCCTGCCTGCTGCCCGTCATGGCCCAGCAACAAGCAGCGGCGCCGGGCGACCCGGTGAACCAGGAAATGCAGCAGATTGTCGACGTGCAAAGCACGCGCGATCCCGACCTGCGTCCCTACCGCACCATGCTCAGGGGACTCGACGCATATGCCGACCACCAGCGCCTGGCGCCGGGCGCGCCGCTGCGCTTCATGCTGATCCCCGCCACGCCCCAGGCCAGGCTCGATGGCGTGACCTTGCACCTGTCGGCCGACAACCTGTCGATCCCCGTGCCGCTGGCAGCGGACGGCGGCTTCACCTTGTCGCGCGACAAGACCGCCTATGATGCGAATGCCGACCTGGTCAGCAACAAGAAGCGCGACACCTTGCGCTGGCGCGCCGACATCCACACGCCGGGCTTGCCGCAGAACGTGCGCCGGCTGGGCGACTTGCGCCTGGAATGCGAAATCCGCTGGGCCGTCGAGCAGGATGAGCTGTCTTTTGTACGGCGCAACCTGTTCCGCCTGGCAGGCGGGCCGTGCCACTCATCGCTGATCCACGTGCCGTTTCCCGTCGTGCGCAAGCTGCTTGCCGTGCAGGCGCGCTCGGGCGAGCGCACGCTGGACATCCGCGTCACGCAAGACCGGCAGCGCTACGTGCCGCCGCTGCATGACGTGAACTGGGACGACAATACCCTGCTGACCCTGACCTATGCCGACGATGGAAAAATGGCCGAAGCCGCCCCGGCTGCGCCCTTGCAGGCGGCGCAGCGCCAGTAAAGGCACCGCTCGCGCAGCCAGGTCAAATATTTCCACATGGATTCTTATATTTACTGAAAGAAACAAAAAAGTATGCTCTAATATCGCCTCTTAAATGAAAAGCAATTATTTTCCAGGCTGGCTCCAGGAGATACGCGATGGGAATAGCTCGATATGATGATGGAACACACTGGCACGGCGCCAGCGGTACACGGGGAATGCGAACGTGGCAGCTCGCGCCCGGCCAAGGCGGCGCCCAAGCGCGTGCCGCGCAATGGCAGCCTGTTGCAGTGGAAGAAGGAATCCCTGCAGTTGCAGGGGCAAGTAGCGCAGCTGGAAGAACGGTTGAAGCGCCAGAGCGCCGACAGCTATGGCTTGCAAGTGCTGTATGACCAATTGGTCAATGAAATCAAGCACCACCGCGACATGTTGCAGCTCGACAGCTTCGATGCGGATAAATCATCGCTCGTCTACACGCAAGCCTGGCGCCGCTTCATGGCTGGCGACGCGCTCGACTACCAGACGCACCGCCACACGAATTCCCGCAGCCGCCCCAGCTTGCTGTAGTTATAACTCAACCGTTACAGCGCAACCATTACAGCTCCGCCAGCGCCTTCACGTGCGCCGCCACGCTGCGGCCCAGGGATGACAGGTTGTAGCCCCCTTCGAGGCAGCTGACGATGCGGCCTTTGCCATACTGATTGGCCACGGCCATCATTTGCTGCGTCATCCACGTGTAGTCGGCCTCCACCAGGCCCATGCCGCCCACGTCGTCTTCGCGGTGGGCATCGAAACCGGCGGAAATGAAAATCATCTGCGGCTGCTGCCGGTGCAGCGCAGGCAGCCAGTGGTCGAGCACCAGCTGGCGCACGGCATCACCCTTCGAACGGGCCGGTACGGGCACATTGACGCGTGTGTCCGTATACGATTCCACGTCGCTGTACGGGTAGAACGGGTGCTGGAAAAAGCTGACCATCAGGATGCGCGGGTCGTGCGCCACGGACTCGGCCGTGCCATTCCCATGGTGCACGTCGAAATCGACGATGGCGACCCGTTCGAGTCCGCGCACGTCGAGCGCATGCTTGGCGGCGATGGCGACATTGTTGAACAGGCAAAAGCCCATGGGCTCGCTGGGCCGTGCATGGTGGCCGGGCGGGCGGATCGCGCAAAAAGCGTTGCTGATCTCGCCGTCGATGACGGCGTCCGTGGCGGCCACGGCCGAACCGGCGGCGGCCAGCGCCGCCTCGTAGCTGTGCGCGTTGAGCAGGGTATCGCCGTCGAGCGGGTAATAGTCACCGGCCGGTGGCACGTTGTCGCGCACGAGGCCGATAGCCGTGGCGCTGTGGTTGCGCTCGATATCGGACAATTGCGCGCGCACGCCATCGCGGTGCTCGACCAGGTCGCTGATGTGCGCGAGGATCAATTGATCGTTGATGGCCTGCAAGCGGGCCGGCGATTCGGGATGCCAGTCGCCCATTTCGTGGCGCTGGCAATCGGGATGGGTATAAATGGCTGTGCTCATGCGCTGTACTGGTTACCTCTGTCTCTGTCCGTTCTCCGGGAACACTGCATGGCATTCCTGTTCGCCCTGCGCGTTCTCGCATAAAATCACTGGCTGGTCTGTGCCGCCGTCGCTGCCACTCTAATCTACCACGTGCACGACACGGGCGGGCGGCACGGTTTGACCTGGCCAAAGCGATTGTAAATTAAATAATCCGACTTACTGTGATAGAAATAGCATGTTTTCGAAAATACACCAGGCCGCACAGCAGATTGGCGAAGTTCTCGTCGGCAAACACTTGCAGATCCGCCAGACCCTCGCCTGCGTGCTGGCCGGCGGCCACCTGCTGATCGAAGACGTGCCCGGCGTGGGCAAGACAACGCTGGCGCACGCGCTGGCCATCTCGCTGGGCCTGCAATGGAAGCGCCAGCAATTCACGAGCGACCTGCTGCCCGCCGACGTGGCCGGCATGAGCGTGTATGACCGGGGCAGCGCCAGCTTCCTCTTTCATCCCGGCCCCCTGTTTACCCAGGTGCTGCTGGCCGACGAAATCAACCGCGCCACGCCGAAGACGCAATCGGGCTTGCTCGAAGCGATGGAAGAGCGGCAAGTGACGCTCGACGGCGTCACGCGCGCGCTGCCGCAGCCGTTTTTCGTCATCGCCACGCAGAATTGCGCGCACCAGCTGGGCACCTTCCCCCTGCCCGAATCGCAGCTCGACCGTTTTCTCATGTGCGTCACCCTGGGCTACCCCGATGCGGCGGCCGAACGGGAACTGCTGCGGGGTGCCGACCGCCGCGCCATGCTGCAAACCTTGCCGGCCGTCATGAACGCGGAAGAATTGCTGCAGGCGCAAGCGGGCCTGCGCGCCATCCACGCCTCGATCGCCGTCGTCGACTACGTGCTGTCCCTCGTGCATGCCACCCGCGTGCCAGGCGTGTTTGCCGATGGCCTGAGCCCGCGCGCCGCGCTGGCCCTGCTGCAGGCGGCGCGCGCCTGGGCCGCCCTGGCCGGACGCGACCACGTCACGCCCGACGATGTGCAAGCCGTGCTATTACCCGTCTGCGCCCACCGCCTGCATGCGGCGCAAGGATCCACGGACAGCCGCCACCTGCTGCAGCAATTGCTGCTGGCAACCCCCGTCTGACCGCCGTGCGCCTGCGCACTATCCGCTGGCTGCCGGCGCGCCCCTGGCTGGGCGCGCAGCGCGTGCATATCCGCCCCTCGCGCGCGGGCCTGGCGTTTGCCGCGCTGCTGCTGGCGCTGTGGATCGCCGCCGTCAATTACCGCCTGGGCCTGGGCTACGCGCTCACGTATTTCGCGGCCGCCTGCTCCATCGCCGACATGCTGTTTGCCAGCCGTAACCTGGCGGGCCTGGCGCTGGCCGCCACGCCGGGCAAGCCCGTGTTCGCGGCCAGCCACGCCACGTTCACCTTGCGCCTGATCAACCGCAGCACGCGCCCGCGCCATGCGATCCACGTGGCCGTGCACGGTTCAACGGCGGCACCCGGCCTGGCCGATATCGATGCCCACGGAGAAACGGCCATCCATATCGTCGTAGCGGCGCGGCAACGTGGATGGCTAGCTGCGCCCTCCGTGCGCCTGTCCGGCAGTTTCCCGCTGGGCCTGTTTGTTGCCTGGTGCCATTGGCAGCCCGAGGCGCGCGTGCTCGTGTATCCGCAGCCCGAGCACAACGCGCCGTCGTTGCCCTTGCCTGCAGGGACAGAACAGCCGGCAAAGCAGACACCACAACAGCCACGCACGTCCGATGGCGCCTTGGAACTGGCGGGTGTGCGCGCCTACCAGCCGGGCGACCCCTTGCGCCGCCTGGCCTGGCGCCAGATCGCCCGCCATGACGGTGAGCATTTATTCAGCAAGCAATTCCAACTCGCCGCCGACGCGCAGGTCGGCACAGACCGTGGCAGCATCGTGCTTGAGTACGCAGCCCTGCACATGCTGGCGCCGGAAGCGCGTTTGTCGCGCCTGGCCGCCTGGGTGCTGCAGGCGGAACGCACGGGCTTGCCGTACGGTTTGCGCCTGGGCAAGCTGACTTTGGCGCCGGCCCTGGGCGCCAGCCAGCGCGACGCCTGCCTGCGCGCGCTGGCCCTGCATGATTTGCCGCGCGATTTTCCACAGGAGTTGCCGCAACATGAGGCCATGGCATGAGGCAATGGCTGACCAACTTGCCACGCGACAAGGCCGACATCGTGCTGCTGTTGCTGGCTGCCGCCATGGTGCTGGCGCCGCACGCGCTGCACCTGCCCCCATGGCTGTCGGCCGCCGCTGCCGCCCTCCTGCTGTGGCGCGCCATCATCACCGTGCGGGGCCGGCGCCAGCCGCAGCTGGCCGTGCTCGCGCCGCTGGCCTTGCTGGGCATCGCCGCCGTCCACGCCAGCTACGGCACCGTGCTGGGGCGCGATGCGGGCGTGGCCATGCTGGCCTTGCTGCTGGCCTTGAAATCGCTGGAAATGCATGGCCGGCGCGACATCTTCGTCTTCGTCTTCCTCAGTTTTTTCCTCTTGCTGGCGAACTTCTTTCATGCGCAAGGCATCCTCAGCGCCGCCTGGATGCTGGCCACCGTCATCGTCCTGCTGACCTGCCTGCTGTCGGCCCAATACGGCGCCGTGCAGCCGCGCCTGGCGCAAAGGTTAAGTTTGCTGGGACGCATGCTGGCGCTGGCCATCCCCCTGTCGGCCGTACTGTTTCTTGCCGTGCCGCGCGTCGACGGCCCCTTGTGGGGGACGGCGCCAGAAGGCGCACAGGCGCGCACGGGCTTGTCCGACAGCATGCAGCCGGGCGCCATCGCCTCGCTGGCTCTGTCAAGCGAACCCGTCTTCACGGCCCGTTTCAGTACACCACTCCCGCCGCAAGAGCAGCTGTACTGGCGCGGCGTCGTGCTGGGCGACTTCGACGGCGCCACCTGGACGCGCCGGGGCGCGGGCCAACGCGCACCGGCCAGCGACAACCGGATAGACATCGCGCTGGAAGGCCAGCCCAGCCAATACGAAGTGACCTTGCAAGCGAGCGGCCAGCGGCGCATCTTCGCGCTCGACGTGCCGCGCAGCATCGAACGCCTGCCCGGCAATCCGTATGTCGTGTCGTCCGCGCTGGAAGTGCTGACCATACAGCCTATTACTTCGACCGTCCGTTACCGCGTCAGTTCCCTGCCCCGCTACCGTTTGCAAGCCGGCCTGTCTTTGGCCCAGCAACAGCCATGGCTGGCCTTGCCCGCAGGCAGCAATCCGCGCAGCGTGGCCTGGGCCCGCGCCCTGCGCGGCCAGGGCGCGCAGGCGCTGGCACCCGCCGACGCCATCGCCGCCGTGCTTGAGCACTTCCGCCGCGCGCCCTTCCGCTACACCCTGCAGCCGCCACTGCTGGGCAAGCATGGCGTCGACGACTTCCTGTTCACCACGCAGGCGGGCTTTTGCGAACATTACGCGGGCAGCTTTGTCGTGCTGATGCGCGCGATGGGCATTCCCGCGCGCGTCGTCACGGGCTACCAGGGCGGGCTGCGCAACGGTACGGACAACAGCCTGAACGTGCGCCAGTCCGACGCCCATGCCTGGAGCGAAGTGTGGCTGGCGGGTCGGGGCTGGGTGCGCATCGATTCCACCAGCGCCGTCGCGCCCCTGCGCACGGAACGCAACCTCGACGCGGCCCTGCCGCCGGCGCCGTCGCCGCTGACGGCATGGCGCGCCTTGGCCGGCCTCGATGGCGGCGCGCACGGGGCGGTGGCCGCGTGGCGCCAGCAATGGCAGCAGGCCGAGCAAGCCTGGAGCCGCTGGGTGCTCGACACCACGCTGCAACGCCAGCGTGCCATGCTCGATGGCTTGAAAAACGTGCCAGCGAAAAAGCTGGCAGCCGCTTGCGCCGTGCTGGCCCTGCTGGCCGCCGTGGCTGGCGCGCTGGTCTGGTGGCGGCAGACGCGGCAAGGCAATCCGCTCGACGCCCTGTACGTACAGTTTTGCCAGCAGCAGGCGCGGCGCGGCTACAGCCGTGCGCCGCATGAAGGCCCGCACGGTTATGCTGCGCGGTTGGCCGCAGGCAAGGCCACACAAGAGGCGCACGCCGCCATCGCACAGTTTCTGGCAATCTATGCCGCGATGAAGTATGGTAATGCCAACCCAGACGAACAATTCCGCGCGCGGCGCAGCTTGCGCCGCCTGTTAACCCAATGCCGATGAGACGCTCCTTGTTACCGATCAAATACCC
The DNA here is from genome assembly GCF_002735705.1 of Janthinobacterium sp. BJB426. Classification (GTDB taxonomy): domain Bacteria; phylum Pseudomonadota; class Gammaproteobacteria; order Burkholderiales; family Burkholderiaceae_D; genus Janthinobacterium. The sequence goes on along the minus strand of NZ_PDZL01000009.1, from coordinate 73,736 downwards.
CGCCCTGTCCCTGCTCCTCTCCCTTCCCCTGTGCCTGTCCACCGCGCATGCTGGCGAAAACAGCAATATTTCCGCTGCTGACCGGGCCCGTGCCGTGCGCGCGGCCAAGGCGCCTCCCGTCAAGGCAGCCGCAAAAAAAGCACCGGCGAAATTCGACTTCGAAGGCGAATTTGTCGACTATGCCAACTGGAAAGAAGTACGCGCCTTCCTCGACGAGATGTCCGCCAAGCACGGCTTTAACCGCGCCGAACTCGATACCCTGATCGGCAAGGTGCGCTATGTCGAGTCGACCGTGCAACTGATGAAGCCGGCCCCGCCGGGCAAGCCGAAGAACTGGCAAGCGTACAGCGCCCGCTTCATCGAGCCGGTACGCATCAATGCGGGCGTGAAATTCTGGGAAGAGAACGCGGACGCGCTGACGCGCGCCGAACGCGAATATGGCGTGCCGGCCGAGATCATCGTCGGCATCATCGGCGTGGAAACTGTCTACGGACGCAACACGGGCCGTTTCCGCGTGCTCGACGCACTGACCACCCTGGCGTTTTCCTACCCGGAAAGCCCGACCCGCGCCGCGCGCATGGAATTTTTCAAGGGAGAACTGGAAAACGCGCTGCTGTACGCGCGCAAGGATGGCATCGATCCCTTGACTCTGCTTGGCTCGTATGCGGGCGCCATCGGCCTGCCCCAGTTTATGCCGAGCAGCATCATGAAATATGCGGTGGACTTTGATGGCGATAGTCACATCGACCTGCGCAATTCCACGGCCGACGCCATCGGCAGCGTCGCGCATTTCCTCGTCGAACACGGCTGGCGGCGCGACGATCCGGCCATCAGCACGTATTCCGTCACCGTGTCGGCCAGCCGCGCCTGGGAAAAGTTCATCGGCCAGGGCTTGCAAGCGAAGTACCGGCTGGCGGAATTGCAGGAGGCGGGCGTGAGTGCCGCCCCGTCCACGCCCCAGAACATGCTGTTCGGCCTGATCGATCTGCAAAATGGTTCAGAAGCAACTGAGTATCACTTGGCAACCAATAACTTCTTTGCTATAACTCAGTACAACAGAAGTTATTTTTATGCCATGTCAGTCATCGACTTGGGCAAGGCCATCAGTCAAGTGCGCGCACGCTAACCGAAAGTCGGTGTAAAGTTATAATATTACTTGTAAGAAAGCGTAAGGGATGTTGAAGCGACCAGAAAACAAGTCTATGGTAGGGCCGATAACATGTGCCAGCCTTGCTCGCCAGCCTTTGTGCGGCACGGAATACGGAAATGGTTTTATACTTAACTTTTGTCAAAGTACAATTTTTGCTCTATCATAGAGCATAATAAAGAATAAATAGGTGTTGCAACAAGACAACACCTATTTTGTACAAAGCAAGATTACTGGGCTTTCCGGCCTGAAATTGAATCCTGTTGTACAATTGTGTATATATTACGAAAAACTGTATCCCGGATCGTACCGTGTGTGAATTCGTTCCTTTTAGTAAAGAATGAACATGAACGCAGCAAGAGCGAGCTCCGAGTGTTTTTTACTTTGCAGTGCAACTACAGAAGGAACAATAACATCATGACAAACCAAGTCGGCATTGATATGAACAGCGATTCGGACTCCGACGATCTGCTTCAATACAACCCAAACAGATTGCTCGATACCCTGATCGAAAACCTGCGCCTGAAAAACGACGCAGCCTTGTCCCGCGCGCTGGAAGTAGCGCCACCAGTCATCAGCAAAATCCGCCACCACCGCCTGCCGGTCGGCGCATCGCTGCTGATCCGCATGCACGAAGTCAGCGACCTGAGCATCCGCGACCTGCGTTACCTGATGGGTGACCGTCGTAACAAATTCCGCATCAGCGACAAGCAATTCAAGCCAAAAGAAGGCGAAACGCCACAAGGCTGATCCTGCCAGTTTCGCAGGTTTTCCCTCCCCGCCATGGGGAGGGGGTATTTCCAGCAGTTCTCAGGCCGTTCTGGCCGACATTATTTCCCCGTATCAACTATCAAGCAGGAAACACACCGGTAGATAAGTAGCGGTCGCCACGATCGCACACGACAAACACGATCGTCGCGTTTTCCACCGTTTGCGAGATGCGCAGCGCGATTTCACACGCGCCGGCGGCCGAGATGCCGCAGAACAAGCCTTCTTCCGCTGCCAGGCTGCGCGCCATGCGCTCGGCCACGCCCTGGCTCACGTATTCCACCTGGTCCACGCGCGACTTGTCGTAGATTTTCGGCAAGTATGCTTCCGGCCACTTGCGGATGCCGGGAATCTGCGAACCTTCCTCGGGCTGGGCGCCGATGATCTGGATGGCGGGATTCTGCTCTTTCAAGTAGCGCGATACGCCCATGATGGTGCCCGTCGTGCCCATGGCGCTGACGAAATGCGTAACCTGGCCATTCGTATCGCGCCAGATTTCCGGCCCCGTGCTTTCATAGTGGGCGCGCGAATTGTCTTCGTTGGCGAACTGGTCGAGGATCACGCCACGGCCATCCTTCTGCATCTGCTCGGCCAGGTCGCGCGCATATTCCATGCCGCCCGTCTTCGGCGTCAATAAAATGTCGGCGCCGTAGGCAGCCATGCTCTGGCGGCGCTCCACGCTGAGATTGTCCGGCATCAAGAGCAGCATCTTGTAGCCGCGCAAGGCGGCGGCCATGGCCAGCGCGATGCCGGTATTGCCGCTGGTCGCTTCGATCAGGGTATCGCCCGGCTTGATGACGCCGCGCTCTTCAGCGCGCTTGAGCATGGACATGGCGGCGCGGTCCTTCACGGAGCCTGCCGGATTATTGCCTTCCAGCTTGCCCAGGATGACGTTGTTGCGCGCAAGCGCATCGGCACCCGGCAAGCGCGTCAGCTGCACCAGCGGAGTATTGCCTATCGTATCTTCAAGTGTCTTGTAAGCCATCGTGTCTGTTTGAGTAGGTTCAACAAAGACCCATTCTAATATGAGATGCCGGCCTGCGTATCGCTGATCGGCTCCAGCAGCCTGGCCCGCGCGCGCCCCTTGCTGCGCCGCCACATGCGGCATGGCGCCTGCCGCGCTGCCATTTCCGGGCGTACACAAGGGGTATTGCGGCAGACGCGCGCCGCATGCGCTAGACTCGTCACTGTTAGTTATTTTTGTTATTTGCTTATTCAGCCTCCGAACGGACTCGCCATGGCCAGCAGCACACCCGAATTCATTCCCGAAACGACGCAGGACGATCCCGTCCAGTTCGCCACGCTCGACTTGCAGGGCCGCAGCCACCAGATCTCGCCCGTCTTCAATGCGCTCGAACTGCAGCGCTTGCAACGCTATGGCACGCTGCAGCGCTTTGCCGATGGCGATACGCTGTTCGAGGCAGGCAGCAGCAGCTTCGGCATGCTGGTGATACTGTCCGGGCGGGTCAGCATCAAGCGTCACGAAGTGCTGGGACAGGCGTCGCTGCTGCGCGAAGTGGGCGTCGGCCACTTCATTGCCGAGGTGGCGCAATTGTCCGGCCGCCCCACCCTCGTCAACGGCAGCGCCGTGGGCGCCGTGGAATTGCTCGACATCAGTTCGGAATCCTTGCGCGCGCTGATCGTGGCCGAGGCGGAGATGGGCGAGCGCATCGTGCGCGCCCTGATCCTGCGCCGCGTGGCGCTGATCGAATCGAATTCCGGCGGACCCGTGCTGGTGGGGCCGCGCGGCAATGGCAACCTGTTCCACCTGCAAAGTTTTCTGTCGAGCAATGGCCATCCGCATACGGTGCTCGACCCGGCCACCGATTCGGCCGCCGCCGCGCTGGCCGAGCGCTGCCAGCCCACGCCGCAGGACTGGCCGCTGGTGGTCTGTCCGGACGGCAAGATCATGAAGAATCCCGGCAATGCGGAACTGGGGCGCTGCCTGGGCATGCTGCCCGATTTGTCCGGTGACAAGATCTTCGATGTGCTGGTGGTGGGCGCCGGGCCCGCCGGCCTGGCCACGGCCGTGTATGCAGCCTCCGAAGGCCTCACCGTGCTGGCGCTGGAACAGCGCGCGTATGGCGGCCAGGCGGGCGCCAGCGCGCGCATCGAAAATTACCTGGGTTTTCCTACCGGCATCTCCGGTCGCGCGCTGGCGGGGCGCGCCTATGTGCAGGCGCAAAAGTTCGGCGTCGAAATCGCCACGCCGGCCAGCGCCGCCAACCTGCTGTGCGACACCTGGCCCCTGCGCGTCAACTTGTGCGACGGCACGCAGGTGCGCGCCCGCACGGTGGTGCTGTCGTGCGGCGCGCGCTACCGCCGCCCCTCGCTGGCCAACCTGAAAACCTATGAGGGACGGGGCGTGTATTACTGGGCCTCGCCCATCGAAGCCAAGCTGTGCCGGCAGGAAGAGATCATCCTGGTCGGCGGCGGCAATTCGGCCGGCCAGGCGGCCGTGTTCCTCTCTGGTCACGCCGCCAAGGTCCACATGGTGATCCGCGGCGAAGGCCTGGCGGCCAGCATGTCGAGCTATTTGATCGAGCGCATCGCCGCCACGCCCAACATCACCTTGCACACGCACACGGAAATCATCGCCCTCGAAGGTGACGACGATGGCTTGACGGAGGTGCGCTGGCGCAACAGCCGCACTGGTGAAGAAGCCGCTTGCGCCGTGCGCCGCGTCTTCCTGTTTGTTGGCGCCGATCCGAACACAGACTGGCTGCACGACTGCGCCGTGGCCGTCGACGAACAGGGTTTCATCCGCACGGGCTTCGATGTCACCCGCGCCGAATGCCGCGCCCACGGCCATGCTGCGCATTTGCCCTACCCGCCAGCCGACTTGCCGGACCGGGCCGCCCTGGAAACGAGCGTGCCGGGCGTGTTCGCCATCGGTGACGTGCGTGCCGGCTCCACCAAGCGCGTGGCCGCCGCCGTCGGTGAAGGGGCGGCCGTGGTGTCGCAAATTCACGGCTTCCTGGCGAGGCTGCCGGCTGGCTCCGCCTGAAAATCGTGCATTGTAGAAACTGCTACAATCGGCTGTTGCCATCCCGCTGAAAGAGTCCGCATGCCCCATACCGCCAAGCTTTCCTCGCGCCGCAACATGCCCGCGGTGCGCTGACGGTGCGCCGCATGTTCGTCAAATTGTTGCTGCTGGCCACCTTGTTTGCCGTGCTCAGCATCGCCGCCCTGTACAGCTATGGGCGCTTCGCCGAGCGTTCGCTGGGGGCGCCTGGCACGGCCCTGCCCGTGGCGATGGATGCCACCCTGCTCGACCGCGTGCTGGCGCCGCAACTGGCGCAACGGCCAGGCGAAAGCGGCACGGCCCTGATCGACGACAATCTGGAAGCGTTTGCCCTGCGCGCCCTGAGCGCGCGCGAAGCGGGCCGCAGCCTCGACCTGCAGTACTACATCTGGCATAACGACGTCACGGGACGGCTGCTGGTGCGCGAGTTGCTGCGTGCGGCCGACCGCGGCGTGCGTGTGCGCGTGTTGCTCGACGATATCAACGCGCGCGGCCAGGATGCCGCCATCCTCGCGCTCGACAGCCACCCGCTGATCGACGTGCGCATGTTTAACCCGGGCCGCAACCGCGACGGCATCTGGTTACGCGCCACGGAAATGGCCTTGCGCGCCCTCAGCCTGAACCGGCGCATGCACAACAAGGCCTGGATCGTCGACGGCAGGGTCGCCCTCGTCGGCGGGCGCAATATCGGCGATGAATATTTCGATGCCGCAGAACAAGTCAATTTCCAGGATGCGGACTTGCTGCTGGTGGGACCCGCCGTGCAGCAGACGAGCGATATCTTCGACCGCTTCTGGAACAGCCGTGCCGTCATCCCCATCCGCGCCTTGCACGCCGGTAAAAATGCGGGCGCGCCGGAACTGCAGGCCGTGCGCGCCCGCCTCGACGCACTGACGGGCGAACTCGGCGCTTCACCCTACCTGCGGCAGCTGACGGATGCGGGCCAGTTGCAAGCCCACCTCGATGGCCGCGTGCGCCTGCACTGGAGCGGGCACGTGCAAGTATTGTCGGATCCGCCGGAAAAAGCCGCACCCGTGGCCAGTTTGCAGCGCAGCGAGCACTGGCTCATGCACAGCTTGCTGCCTCTGCTGACGGAAGCGCGCGAGGAAGCGCTGCTGACCTCGCCATACTTCGTGCCCGGCGCGGAACTGACACAGACCCTGGGCGAAAAAGTTGCCACCGGCGTCCAGGTCCAGGTACTGACCAACTCGCTGGCCGCCACCGACGTGGCCCTCGTGCATGCGGGCTATGCGCGCTACCGCCAGGCGCTGCTGGGCGGCGGCATCGAACTGTTTGAATTGAAGACCCAGCACCGCAAGCGCATCAGCCTGATGGGCTCGAGCCGCGCCAGCCTGCATACCAAGGCCATGGTGGTGGACGGCCAGCGGGGCTTCGTCGGCTCCTTCAACCTCGATCCCCGCTCGGCCCAGCTGAATACGGAAATGGGCGTGCTGTTCGACGACGCCGCGCTGGCGGCCGACATGCGCGCGCTGTTCCAGCACTCGACGGCGAGCGACACCAGCTACCGTTTGCTCCTCGACAACGGCGCCCTGCGCTGGTCCGACGCCACCGAAGTGCCCGCCAAGGTGTGGACGCACGATCCGGAAGCGGGCTTCTGGCGCCGCATGCTGGTGTCCGTGATGCGCTGGCTGCCGATCGAATCGCAGCTGTAGGCGCGCACGGCGTGTGAAAACTTTAACCCTGACAAGATTGCCATCTAAAAATATTTGTTGTTTTCGAGACATGTCAGATAGCGTTTTGTCAAACGCTGCTATAATCGCCTCAACGGGACACCACCGCTGTCCCTGAAGTACCTTTCTCGCCCCTTCCGCGATTGAATCCAACGTTGGCCAAAAGCTCGCCGACAGACTGCAACACTACCCTGTCACTTTTGGAGCTTTATCATGCGTAACACATCTACTTTGCTGGCGCTGGCCGCCGCTTCCCTGTGCGTCACTGCCGCCCAGGCCGCCACGACCAACCTGGTCAAGAATGGCGATTTCGAACTGACCAGCAACGGCACCTCGAAACAACTGAACGAAGGCACGTATGCCCGCGCGGACCGCACCTACCTGAGCGACTGGTCCAGCAAGGGCTATAACTTCGTCTTGAACGGCAACAACATCGACGACACCAACGCCGCGACGGCGCTGGCCTTGTGGGGCCCGAATTCCTACAGCGGCCGCGGCCCGCAAAACGGCCTGGGCGCCAGCCCCACGGGCGGCAATGTGCTGGCGGCGGACTGGGATTACTTTCCCGGCCCCGTCACGCAGCAAGTAAGCGGCCTCGTCCCCGGCCAAGCCTACACCCTGAGCTTTTCGTATGGCGCTGGCCAGCAGGTGGGTTTCCGCGGCGATAATCCCGTCAATTACTGGGACGTTGCGCTGGGCAGCAGCAAGCAGCAGACGGCATCGCTGGCCAACGTCAGCCAGGGCTTCACGGGCTGGCACCAGGCCAGCATGACCTTCACGGCCACGGACAGCAGCGAATTGCTGTCGTTCATGGCCAAGGGCAGCCCGACGGGCGCACCACCGTTCATGCTGCTCGACGGCGTGTCGCTGGTGTCAGCCGTGCCGGAACCGTCGACCTGGGGCATGCTGATCGGTGGCCTGGGCTTGCTTGGCTTTATGGCGCGCCGCCGCAAGACGGCCATTGCGGCCTGAGACACCAACAATTGGGCATTGCTTGATGGAATAAAATGAGCCTGCTGCACACCTTGCAAACCCACCTGCCCGGCATCGCCATCGACGTGCTGCGCCTGACCCTGTGGCTGGTGCTGCTGGCCGTGATCTTCGTGCCGCTCGAGCGTTTCTTTGGCGAACGCCATGCGGGACGCTCCCGCACGGAACTGTTCAGCGACCTGGGCTTTTATTTCATCAGCAGCCTGCTGCCGGCCGCCTTGCTGGCCGCGCCGCTGGCCATCATTGCCGTCGCTGGCCAGCGCTGGCTGCCGGACGCCATCCCCGCCACCTTGTCTGCCCTGCCCCTGTGGGGCAAGCTCTTGCTGGGCTTGCTGATCGGCGAAGTCGGCACTTACTGGGGACATAGACTCAGCCATGAATTACCATGGCTGTGGCGTTACCACGCCGTGCACCACAGCACGGAACAGCTGTATTTCCTCGCCAATACGCGCACCCATCCCGTCGACATGCTCGTCACGCGCCTGTTCGGTCTGACACCCCTGTATCTGCTGGGCCTGGCCGGTCCCGGCGCGGCAGGCAGCGCCGCCCCCGTGCTGTTGCTGCTGATCGGCACCGTCTGGGGCTTCTTCATCCACGCCAACCTGCGCTGGCGCTTCGGCCCGCTGGAATGGCTGGTGGCCACGCCTGCCTTCCACCACTGGCACCACAGCAAGTTCGAGCACATCAACCGCAACTACGCCTCTACTTTACCCGTGCTGGACCGGCTGTTCGGCACATATCACTTGCCGCGCGCCTGGCCCGCCGCCTGCGGCATCGAGACGCCCATGCCGAAGACACTGGCAGGACAACTGGCCGCGCCATTCAGGCGTCCTGGCAAGCCAGAATCCCCGGCCGTAGAATGAAAAAAAACCCCGCGCGGCCGGTACCGCGCGGGGTTTTCTTCTCGTGCTGCGCGGCACCACCACGCAACACGCTTCACAGCAACACGCTTACTTTTTCTCGGCTTCGGCCTTCTTCGCGTCGGCAGCAGCCAGTTTGGCTTCCTTCTTCGCAGCCGCTTCCGCAGCCTTGGCTTCTTTCTTGGCGGCCGTTGCCGCTTTCTTCGCGGCAGCAGCTTCCTTCTTCGTTTCGGCAGCCGTTTTCACTGGGGCGGCATCGGCCGCGGCAGCAGCAGGAGCCGGCGCTGCGGCAGGCACCACCTTGGCGGCGGCGGCTTCTTTCTTCGCGGCAGCAGCAGCGGCCTTGGCTTCTTTCTTCGCGGCGGCAGCTTCTTTCTTCGTTTCAGCGGCTGACTTGGCTGGCGCCGCAGCGGTGTCGGTCGCAGCAGCTGGCTTCGGTGCGGCTTCTTTCGCTGCAACTTCCTTCACAGCAGCTTCCTTTTTTGCCGGGGCAGCTTTCGCCGCCGGGGCGGGTGCTGCCGGCGCGCCGGACTTGGCCTGGCCATTCACTTGCAAGCCCGCTTCCGACAGTTTCACGGAACTTTTCGGACCGATGCCTTTTACGCGGGTTTCAAAATCAGCCCAATCCTTGAAGGCGCCGCCCTTGGCGCGTTCATCGATGATGGCTTTCGACGTGACGGGGCCGATGCCCTTGACGCTATCGAGTGCCGCCTGGTCCGCCTTGTTGACATCGACCTGGGCAAAGGCAAAGCCCATCGTCGCGATCAGGGTGGCGATGGCCAGCAGTATTTTTTTGAACATGGATATCTCTCCGTAAGGTGGTTTCAAGATGACTCGAACGCAAAGGAGGAACGGCGCCTTAACGGCTTAACGGCTGGGGCGTGATACGGTTGACAAGACGGGACAGCGGAACGGTGGGAAAACCTGCGCCAGATCAAACGCTCTGACGCAGGTGAGGCCGCATAGTTACTGCGGGAACAGCTCTTCGCGGGTGACGGTGGCCGTGCCCAGCTTGCCGACGACGATGCCGCCGGCGCGATTGGCCGTGCGCACGGCGTCGCCCAGGGCCATGCCGGCGCCCAGCATGGCCGCCATGGTGGCGATCACCGTGTCGCCGGCGCCCGAGACGTCGAACACTTCGCGCGCATCGGTCGGCATGTGCAACACCTCATCGGCCGTGTACAGGCTCATGCCTTCTTCCGATCGGGTCAGCAGCAAGGCGTCCAGACCCAGTTGCGCGCGCATCTGCTGGGCACGTTCCGTGAGTTGCTCTTCCGTATTCCAGTTGCCGATCACGCGGCGCAGTTCGGACTTGTTCGGAGTGAGCACTGACGCACCCGAATAGCGGCTGAAATCATCGCCTTTCGGGTCGACCATGACGATCTTGCCGGCCGCCCGGGCCGCCTTGATCATCTCGGCCACGTTCACCAGGCTGCCCTTGGCGTAGTCGGACAGGACCACCACGTCATAATCGGGCAAGAGGGCATTGAACTGCGCCAGCTTGTCGCGCAGCACCGTATCGCTGGGCGCATCCTCGAAATCGATGCGCAGCATCTGCTGCTGGCGGCCAATCACGCGCAGCTTGATGATGGTGGAAATGGCCGCATCGCGCTGCAGATAGCTGTGGATGCCGCCGCCTTCGAGCAAGCGCTCGACCTGGCTGCCCGCCTCGTCGTCACCCACCACGCCCAGCAAGCTCGTCTTCGCTCCCAGCGCGGCCGCATTGCGCGCCACGTTGGCCGCGCCACCGAGACGCTCTTCGCGCTTCTCGATGCGCACGATGGGCACGGGCGCTTCCGGCGAAATACGGCTGACGTCGCCGAACCAGTAGCGATCCAACATCACATCACCCACCACCAGCAGGCGTACCTGGGCCAATGCGGCCGGCGCCGTCAAGGCGAGCACCTCATGGGCGCTCATGCGCGCGTCAGGATCGAGCGACCGATCCCGTGATATTCGATGCCATTCTCGGCCATGACGGCCGGCTCGAACAGGTTGCGTCCGTCAAAGATCACGGCCTGCTTCAGGCGCGCCTTGACCTGCTCGAAGTCGGGGCTGCGGAAGGCTTTCCATTCGGTCACGATGACCAGCGCATCGGCGTCCTGCAGCGCATCCTTCGGGCTGTCGGCAAAGCGCACCTTCGCCAATTGCTCCGGCGTCAAGTCCAGTTGCAGCACGCGGCGCGCCTCGGCCATGGCGACGGGGTCGTACACGGCCACGGTGGCGCCGCGCCCCAGCAAGTCAGCCAGCAGCACGCGGGCCGACGCTTCGCGCATGTCGTCCGTATTCGGCTTGAAGGCCAGGCCCCACACGGCAAAGTGCCGCCCCGTCAGATCTTCGCCGAAGCGAGTGACCACTTTGCGGCCCAGCACCTGCTTCTGCTGGTCATTGACGGCTTCGACGGCACGCAGGATCAGCAATTCCTGGCCATGGCCGCGCGCCGTGCGCTCGAGCGCCTGCACGTCTTTCGGGAAGCAGGAACCGCCATAACCGCAGCCGGCGTACAGGAAGCTGTGGCCGATGCGCGGGTCGGAACCGATGCCGTGTCGCACGGCTTCGATATCGACGCCCACCTTGTCGGCCAGGTTGGCCAGTTCATTCATGAAGGAAATACGCGTGGCCAGCATGGCGTTCGCCGCATACTTCGTGAATTCGGCCGAACGCACATCCATCCAGTAAGTGCGTTCGTGATTGCGGTTGAACGGCGCGTACAGGCTTTTCAGCAGTTCGCGCGCACGCTCGCCGTCCGGCGTGGCGTCGACGCCGATGACGATGCGGTCCGGGCGCATGAAGTCTTCGACGGCCGCGCCTTCCTTGAGGAATTCCGGATTCGACGCCACCGAGAACGTGGCGGCCACGCCGCGCGCATCGAGTTCGCCCTGGATGGCGGCGCGCACTTTTTCGGCCGTGCCGACGGGCACGGTCGACTTGTCGACGATGACCTTGAATTCCGTCATGTACTTGCCGATGCCGCGCGCGGCCGCCAGCACGTATTGCAGGTCGGCCGAGCCGTCTTCATCGGGCGGCGTGCCGACGGCGATGAATTGCATCACGCCGTGCGCGGCAGCGGCTTCGACATCGGTGGAAAAGGTCATGCGGCCGGCGGCACGGTTGCGCGCCACGACTTCTTCCAGGCCCGGTTCATGGATGGGGATGCCGCCGCTGTTGAGCAAGGCGACCTTCTGTACGTCGAGGTCGAGGCAAAAGACGTCGTTGCCCAGTTCCGCCAGGCAGGCGCCGGTCACGAGGCCCACATAGCCCGTGCCGATAATGGTGATTTTCATGGTTGTGCCGTATTTCTTATTTGTAAATTTCGGGTACTACATACAAGTACACGCCACGTTGCGCAGGGCAAGGTGGCGTGTCGGTTTAATTCATGACGTTGAGTTCTTCCGTGCGGCGCGGTGGATACGTTTCCCACTTGTTGCAGCCCGGGCAGTGCCAGTAGAACTGGCGAGCCTTGAAGCCGCAGTGGCTGCACTGGTAGCGCGCCAGCTTCTGCGTGTAGCCGTGCACGAGGTTTTTCACCATCGACAGCTCCGACCAGATGGCGGCCGGCGCATCCATCATGCGCGCTTCCAGCAGTTTATCCAGGCCCAGCAGGGTCGGCGTGCGGCGCAGCTCGGCGCTGACCAGCTGCTTCGCCGCTTCCACGCCGTCGAGTTCGATGACAGCCTTGAAGACGACTTCGATCAGGTCGATCGACGACGCTTCTTCCAGGTAGGAGCGCAACAGGTTGACGCCTTCCTGTGGACGACCCAGCTTGGTATAACCATCCATCAGGCGCTGCGCCACCAGGGCCACGTGCGGCACGCTCTGCTGCTCCACGCGGCGCCAGGTGGTCAGCGCGCCTTCCACGTCGCCGCGCGCCAGCAGCACGTCGCCCGTCAGGATGGTGGCGCGCACGCTCTTGCGGTCCGTCTGCAAGGCTTTTTCCAGCAGCGGCATGGCTTCGTCCGGCTTCATGTGCACCAGCGCGTCATGTGCCAGTTCGCAATAGAACTGGGCGATTTCCTTCTGGCGCGCGCCGGCGCCCGATTCCTGCAAGCCCACGGCCGCTTCGATGGCGCGTGGCCATTCCTTTTCGCGCTGGTAGATTTCCAGCAGCGCGCGGCGCGCCTGGGCCGCATATTGCGTGTCGATCAGGCTATTGAAGGTTTCTTCGGCGCGGTCCAGCAAGCCTGCCTTCAGGTAATCCATGCCCAGCTCATAGGCGGCGTGGCCCTGCTGTTCCAGCGGCAGGTCCGGGCGCGCCAGCAAGTTCTGGTGCACGCGGATGGCGCGCTCCGTCTCGCCGCGGCGGCGGAACAGGTTACCCAGCGCAAAGTGCATATCGGCCGATTCCGGGTCCAGCTTGACGACTTCGATGAAGGCATCGATGGCCTTGTCATGCTGTTCATTGAGCAGGAAATTCAAGCCCTTGAAGTAATTGCGCGGCAGGCTGCGCGATTCGGACACCAGTTGATGAATGTCCACACGCGCGGCAATCCAGCCCAGCGCGAAAAACACGGGGATACCCAAGAGCCACCAGAGTTCAAATTCCATGCGATTGTTTTTATTCGAGTAAGAGAGATAGGAGCGATGGCGCCGCTTACTGCGCGCTCACGCTGTCCGGTTGCGGCTGGACATTGCTGGCCACGCCAACAGTCTGCAGCGCGGCAATGGTGGTTTTTTGCTTGGTCGCTTCGCGGCGGTGACGGAACACGGTCGGCGTCAGGGCCAGTACGCCCAGGCTGGCGCCAGCGACAAAAAAGCCCAGCAGCATCAGGACCAGGGGGCCGCGAATTTCATAATTGAGGAAAACATGCAGGTCGACAACCTGCGCATTCTTCAGCGCAAAACTGAAGAACAGGACGAAAAGAACACAGCCAACGATGGTGGAGATGATTTTCATCGATAGGTCCAGAAAGAGCAAAAAAATACCAGTGCGACATGGCAAATGCCAAATGGCACAAACGTAGAGTGCTGATCAAACCGTAGCGAGCGGCAGTGATTTGTGGCCGAGAAGCGCAACCGTACTGAAGTACGGTGAGCATCGCCGGCCGCAAAGCGCGCCGCGCAGTAGGTTTGAGCAGTGCTCTACAGCATATTAACAAAAAAAAGCGGCATCCAAGGACGCCGCTTTCTATGTCGCCTTCCAGCAGACGATTAATCCTCGATTATCGGTTGCCCGACCATCGCATCCACCCGCTCGCGCAACTGTTTGCCCGGCTTGAAGTGGGGTACCCGTTTTTCGGGAACCATCACCTTGTCGCCGGATTTCGGGTTGCGGCCGATGCGCGGGGGCCTGCTGTTCAGGGCAAAACTGCCAAAACCGCGGATCTCGATGCGCTGACCGGTCGCCAGGGCGTTGGTCATCGCATCGAGAATGGTCTTGACGGCATACTCCGCATCTTTCGCCACCAGCTGAGAATAACGCTCAGCGAGGCGGTTGATCAGCTCGGACTTTGTCATCTGCCGTATCCGCAGTCTTAGTTCTTGTTATCGAACTTAGCTTTCAACAAGGCGCCCAGGCTGGTGGTGCCCGAAGCTGCGTTGTTGTCGGTAGCTGCCATCTTCTGCATTGCTTCCTGGGTTTCAACGTTGTCTTTCGCTTTGATCGACAGTTGGATACCACGGGCTTTGCGGTCGATGTTCAACACCATAGCTTCGACGGTGTCGCCGACTTTCAGGTGCGTACCAGCATCTTCAACGCGGTCGCGCGAGATTTCGGAAGCGCGCAGGTAGCCTTCAACTTCTTCGGACAGTTGGATTACGGCGCCTTTAGGCTCAACCGATTTAACGGTACCGGTTACCAGCGAGCCCTTGTCGTTCATGGCTGCGAAGTTGTTGAATGGATCACCTTCCAGTTGCTTGACGCCCAGGGAAACGCGCTCGCGCTCAACGTCGATGGCCAGAACGATGGCTTCCAGTTCGTCACCTTTCTTGAAGCGACGCACGGCTTCTTCGCCGGTTTCGGTCCAGGACAGGTCGGACAGGTGCACCAGACCGTCGATGTTGCCGGCCAGGCCGATGAACACGCCGAAGTCGGTGATCGATTTGATCGCGCCGCGGACTTTATCGCCCTTCTTGTGGGTCACGCCAAAGTCATCCCAAGGGTTGGCTTTGCACTGTTTCATACCCAGCGAGATACGACGACGCTCTTCGTCGATTTCCAGAACCATCACTTCTACTTCGTCGCCCAGTTGGACAACTTTGTTAGGAGCAACGTTTTTGTTCGTCCAGTCCATTTCGGAAACGTGTACCAGACCTTCGATACCCTGTTCCACTTCAACGAATGCGCCGTAGTCGGTCAGGTTCGTTACTTTACCGAACAGACGGGTGCTTTGTGGGTAACGACGGGACAGACCGGTCCAAGGATCGTCGCCCAGTTGTTTCACGCCCAGCGAAACACGGTTTTTCTCTTGATCGTATTTCAGGACTTTGGCGGTGATTTCCTGGCCAACCGTCAGAACTTCCGACGGGTGACGTACACGGCGCCATGCCAGGTCGGTGATGTGCAGCAGGCCATCGATACCGCCCAGATCCACGAACGCGCCGTAGTCGGTGATATTTTTGACGACGCCGGTCACGACCGTGCCTTCTTTCAGCGTTTCCATCAGTTTCTGACGCTCTTCGCCCATCGAAGCTTCGATGACGGCGCGGCGGGACAGAACCACGTTGTTACGCTTGCGGTCCAGTTTGATGACCTTGAATTCGAGGGTTTTGCCTTCGAATGGGGTGGTGTCTTTGACAGGACGGGTATCAACCAGCGAGCCCGGCAGGAATGCGCGGATGCCGTTGGTCAATACGGTCAGACCGCCTTTGACTTTACCATTGACGGTACCGACGACGATTTCGCCCGATTCCATCGCTTTTTCCAGAGCCAGCCACGAAGCCAGACGCTTGGCTTTGTCGCGCGACAGGATGGTATCGCCGAAACCGTTTTCCAGCGATTCGATCGCCACGGAAACGAAGTCACCAACTTTGACTTCCAGTTCGCCGTGGTCGTTCTTGAATTCTTCGACAGGGATGAATGCTTCGGATTTGAGGCCAGCGTTCACGATCACGAAATTGTGGTCGAGGCGCACGACTTCAGCGGAAATAACTTCGCCGGAGCGCATATCTTGACGCGACAACGATTCCTCGAAGAGCGCAGCAAAACTTTCCATACCGGTAGATTCGTTAGTTGTAACAGTAGACATAGGGTTCACACAGGTTATCCAGCAGAGATCGCACGATGCGACTTAAACTGGGTTAGGTTTTTGACACACCCGGACAGGCCAGGAGCCGTCAACGGGCACCACATAGCACAGGCTATTTTGCTGCAGCGGCATGCCATTTCAACACGGTTTCGACGGCTTCATCAGCCGTCATTGCCGAGGTATCCAGGACATGCGCCCCTTCCGCGGGGACCAGCGGCGCAATCGCACGGTGAGTATCACGTTCGTCCCGCGCCTGCAAATCCATCAGAAGGTCTTCCATATTAGCAGAAAAACCCTTGTCTATCAATTGCTTGTAGCGCCGTTGCGCGCGCGCCTCGACGCTGGCCGTCAGGAACACCTTCAATTGGGCGTGCGGAAAGATCACCGTGCCCATGTCGCGCCCGTCGGCCACCAGGCCTGGCGTCTTGCGAAAACCCAGCTGCAAACCCACGAGGGCATGGCGAACAGTTGGCAATACGGCAATCTTCGACGCCGTATTACCCACCTCTTCAGCACGAATCTGCTCGGTGACATTTTCATGCGCCAGCAGGATCTCGCCACCGGCGAAGTGGCAAGGCAAGTGTTCGGCCAGCTTGGCCAGCGCGTGCTCGTCGCGCAAATCCGTGCCACGGCGCAGCGCCGTCAGGGCCGTCAGGCGGTACAGCGCGCCCGAGTCCAGGTAATGAAAGCCCAGCTTGTCGGCTACGCGGTGCGCCACCGTACCCTTGCCGGAAGCGGTGGGGCCATCGATGGCGATGACTGGGATGTTGGAGGTCGGCATAGTATTAGGCAATCAATTAAATCAGGGTGTCTTTGGCAATCCCCGCGAATGCGGCGAAATACTCGGGGAAGGTCTTGGCCACGCATTTCGGGTCGTTGATGCGCATCTCGTTGCCGCGCCGCGCGGCGCCGTCCAGCGAAGCGAGCGAAAAGCACATGGCCATGCGGTGGTCGTCGTACGTGTCGATGGTGGCGGCAAGAATCTGCGCAGGCGGCGTCACGCGCAGGTAGTCCGCACCCTCTTCCACTTCCGCACCGAGTTTGCGCAATTCCGTTGCCATGGCGGCCAGGCGGTCCGTTTCCTTCACCCTCCAACTGGCGATATTGCGCAAGGTCGAGGTGCCATCCGCGTACAGGGCGGCCACGGCGATCGTCATGGCCGCGTCGGGGATGTGGTTGAAATCCATGTCGACGGCTTTCAGGACGCCGTTCGAGCGGGCCTCGATCCAGTTCTCGCCCATGGTGATGGTCGCGCCCATCTGCTGCAAGGCTTCGACGAAGCGTACGTCGCCCTGGATACTGTCGCGCCCAACCCCTTCCACGCGCACGGGACCGCCGCCGATGGCGCCGGCCGCCAGGAAATACGACGCCGACGAAGCGTCGCCTTCCACGTGGATCGTACCAGGACTTTGATATTGCTGGCCCGGCTGCACGGTGAACGACTGCCAGCCGTCATGCTCGACCGTCACGCCGAAGCGGCGCATCAGGTTCAGGGTGATCTCGATGTACGGCTTCGAAATCAGCTCGCCCGTCACGTCGATGGTGACCGCATGGTCGCGCGCCATCAGCGGCGCCACCATCAAGAGGGCCGTCAGGAACTGGCTCGACACGTTGCCGCGCACGGCGATGCGCTGCGCGTGGATATGGCCGCGGCGGATGCGCAGCGGCGGGAAGCCCTGCTCGCCCGTGTACTCGATCTGCGTGCCGACAGCGTTCAGCGCGTCGACCAGGTCGCCGATCGGGCGCTCG
Source organism: Janthinobacterium sp. BJB426 (assembly GCF_002735705.1). Classification (GTDB taxonomy): domain Bacteria; phylum Pseudomonadota; class Gammaproteobacteria; order Burkholderiales; family Burkholderiaceae_D; genus Janthinobacterium. Next base: position 56,322 of record NZ_PDZL01000009.1, on the reverse strand, counting down.
TGCATGCGCGACACGCCATGCAGCGTGTAGTCGCCGCCGATGACGGCCAGCGCCGCCGTCAGCGGGCGAATGGCCGTGCCGGCATTGCCCATGAACAGATCCGCCTCGTGGTGCGGGAACACCCCGCCGCAGCCTTCCACGTGATGCACCTGGTGGGCAGTGGCCGGGTCGCCCGTCAATTCATCCTGCGTCCATTTCACGCCCAACGACGTCAATGCCGTCAGCATGACAAAGGTGTCGTCGGAGGCAAGCAAGTCGATGATTTTCGTCGTGCCCTTGGCCAGCGCGGCCAGCAGCAGCACGCGGTTGGAAATACTTTTCGAGCCGGGCAGGCGCACCGAGCCCTCGGCGTGCATCACCGGTTTCAGATCGATATGGTGGGGATAGTGCTTGGTCTGGGTCATGCTGGAATCCTTGAGTATTTATCGTGTGGGCGCGGGTGGAATTTCCGCCGTTTCAATCGCCTCGATCCATTGCTGCCGCGCGTGCTGGGCGTTCGCGTACACGCCTTCGATGGCGGCGCCGTCGTTCGCGGCCAGGTGGGCGCGCAAGGTCGTCAACTGCGCCAGGTAGGCGTCCAGTTCGTGCAGCAGCGCCGGCTGGTTGGCCAGGCTGATGTCGCGCCACATTTCCGGCGATGAGCCGGCGATGCGCGTAAAGTCGCGAAAGCCGCTGGCCGCGTACTGGAACAGCAGGCCCGCGTGCGGTTTGTTGGCGATGTCGTCGACCAGCGCAAAGGCCAGCAAATGCGGCAGATGGCTGACGGCGGCAAACACCTTGTCATGTTCTTCGGGGCTCAATGTGTGCAGGATGGCGCCGCAGGCGCGCCACGCGGCCGCCACGCGCTCGACGTCAGCCGCGGCGTTCTCCGCCAGCGGCGTGAGCACCACTTTCTTGCCTCGATACAGATCGATGATGGCGGCGTCGGGACCGTTCGTCTCTCGCCCCGCGATCGGATGGCCGGGCACGAATTGCGCCACCTTGCCACCGAGCGCCGCGCGCGCGGCCGCCACCACGTCGCTCTTCGTGCTGCCCGCATCGGTGACGATGGTACCGGGCTGCAGGTGCGGCGCGATGGATGCCAGGATGGCGCCCGTTTGCGCCACGGGCGCAGCCAGCAGCACCAGGTCGGCGCCAGCGATGGCCTGCGCCATGTCGCCGCCGATCTCGTCGATGATGCCCAATTCGAGCGCGCGCGCCATCGATGCCGGCGAGCGGCCCATGCCGACTACCGTGCCGACCGCGCCCGCGTGTTTCAAGGCGCGCGCGAACGAGCCGCCGATCAGGCCTACGCCAAAAATGACGACCTTCTTCAGTGCAGGCGTCGTCATAAGGTCAGGCCAGCGCTTTCGTCAGCGCGGCGATGAAGATGGCGTTTTCCTGCGGCAGGCCGATGGAAATGCGCAGCCATTGCGGCAAGCCATAGCTGCCCACGGGACGCACGATCACGCCCTGTTTGAGCAGCGCCAGGTTGACGCGCGCGCCCGCTTCATCATCGTCGCCCACCTTGACCAGCACGAAATTGCCGTGCGACGGCACATATTCCAGACCCAGTTGCGTAAATGCCTCGGTGAACTGCTGGTAGCCGGCCGCGTTGTTGCGCGCGCTTTGCTCGAGGAATGCCTTGTCGTTCAGGGCGGCAATCGCAGCCGCTTGCGCCAGCGAGTTGACGTTGAATGGCTGGCGGATGCGGTTCATCAGGTCCGTCAACACCGGCTGGGCGATGGCGAAGCCGATGCGCAGGCCGGCCAGGCCATACGCCTTCGACAGCGTGCGCGAGACCACCAGGTTCGGATACTGGCGCACCCACGCCGTCGACTCATACTGGTCGTCGGCCGACAGGAATTCGTTGTAGGCCTCGTCCAGCACGACGACGACATGCGCCGGCACTTTCTTGAGGAAGGCTTCCAGCTGCGCCGCCGTCAGGAAGGTGCCGGTCGGGTTGTTCGGGTTGGCGATGAAAATCAAACGCGTGTCGTCGGCAATCGCCGCCGCCATGGCGTCCAGATCATGACCATAGGCTTGCGCCTGCACGACGAGGTGGCGCGCGCCCAGTCCTTGCGTGGCCAGCGCGTACACGGCGAACGAATACTGCGAGTACACGACGGATTCGCCATGCTGCACAAACGCGTGCGCGGCGATTTCCAGGATGTCGTTGCTGCCATTGCCCAGGGTGATCCAGTCGGCCGGCACGTCATAGCGTTTCGACAGCACTGCCTTCAAGTCGAAGCCGTTGGCGTCCGGGTAGCGGCCCAGGTCATCGATGGCGGCGATCATCGCCTGCTTGGCCGATTCCGGCATGCCGTACGGGTTTTCATTCGACGCCAGCTTGACGATGGCTGCCTCGTCGAGGCCGAATTCGCGCGCGACTTCCGCGATCGGTTTGCCGCTCTGGTAAGGGGCGATGGCGCGGACGTATTCTGGACCGATATTTTTAGACATGGTGTTCTTTAAAAGTTGGTGAATGATTAGGCTGGTGGTTTTTGTTGGGTTACGCTGCGCTAACCCAAGCTACGGCTTATTGTAGGTCGGATTAGGCGGCAGCCGTAATCCGACACCACCGTCGGCGTCACAAACTGACCGGATATGACCCCAGCACCTTGAAAAACGCCGCATTGCTTTGCAGCTCGGCCAGCGCCTGGGCGACGGCCGCGTCGTGCACGTGGCCTTCCACATCGACATAGAAATAATACTCCCAGCTGCCCATGCGCGCCGGGCGCGACTCGAAGCGCGTCATCGACACGCCGTGTTTCGCCAGGGGCGCCAGCAACTGGTACACGGCGCCCGCCTTGTTCGGCACGGCCAGCACCAGCGACGTCTGGTCCTTGCCCGACGGCGCCGTCTGCAAGGTGCCCACGACGGCAAAGCGCGTGCGGTTGTGCGGATCGTCCTGGATATGGCCCTTGACCACGCCCAGCTTGTACTGCGCGCCGGCCAGTTCGCTGGCAATCGCCGCCACCGTGCCATCTTCGCCTGCCATGCGGGCAGCTTCGGCGTTCGATGCGACGGCATGGCGCGCGATGTGCGGGTAGTTCTGGTTCAGCCACACCTGGCACTGCGCCAGCGCCTGCGAATGGGCGCAGATGGCGGTGACGCCATCCATGTTGCCGCTCTTCGTCATCAGGCTGTGGTGCACGGCGATCGCCACCTCGCCACTGATGATGAGGCTCGTCTGCAGCATCATGTCCAGGGTGCGGTTGACGGCGCCTTCCGAGGAATTCTCGATCGGCACCACGCCGAAGTCCGCCGTTCCCGCCTCGGCGGAACGGAACACTTCATCGATGGAGGCGCACGGCAAGCCTTCGACGGCGCTGCCGAACTGCTGATACACGGCCTGTTCGCTGAAGGTGCCGGCCGGGCCAAGGTAGGCCACGGTGACGCGCTTTTCCAGCGAGCGGCAGGACGACATGATTTCGCGGAAGATGGTCTGCACTTCGCGGTCGCCCATGGGGCCAGGATTGCGTTCGGCCACGCCGCGCAGCACCTGCGCTTCGCGCTCGGGGCGGAACACGGGCGCCTGGGTTTCCGCTTTCACGTGGCCCACTTGCTGGGCGATTTGCGCGCGGCGGTTCAGCAGTTCGAGGATTTGCGCGTCGATCGCATCGATCTGTTCGCGCAGCGGTTTCAATTTATCGGTCATGGTTGGTTTGTTTCGTCAGCTGTACTTCAATCATGGCCGCGCGGCCTGCGCCGGCGGCGGGCCGGCGCGCTTATTCATGAGAATGCCGGACAAAATGATCAGGGCTAGGCGCGTTGCCGCTGGCAGTACGAATGTACGACAAGGCAATGCAACAACGCCCTGGACTTTTTGGCAGGCATTCTAGCGTCCGGCAAACTCGTTCAGATAATTCACCAAGGCTTGCACGCCCTCGATCGGCATCGCGTTATAGATCGATGCACGCATGCCGCCGACGGACTTGTGGCCCTTCAATTGCAGCAGGCCGCGCTGCTTGGCGCCGGCCAGGAATGCGTCGTTCAAGCTTTCATCGCGCAGATAGAACGGGATGGTCATGCGCGAGCGGTATGCGGGGTCGACCCGGTTCTGGTAAAAGTCGTCCGCATCGAGCGCCGCGTACAGCAGCGCCGCTTTCTCAATATTACGCTGTTCCATGGCTGCAACGCCACCCTGGCGTTTGAGCCACTGGAAAACCAGGCCGGCGATATAGATGCCATAGGTGGGCGGCGTGTTGTACATCGACTCATGTTCGGCCACGATGGTCCAGTCAAAGGCCGATGGGCAGATCGGCAAAGCCTTGCCCAGCAAGTCTTCGCGCACGATGACCAGGGTCAGGCCGGCCGGACCGATATTTTTCTGCGCGCCGCCGAAGATGACGCCATATTGCGACACGTCGATCACGCGCGACAGAATGTGCGACGACATGTCGGCCACGATGGTGGTCCCCGCCGGCACGTCCGGCGCCTGCTGGAATTCGACGCCGTCGATGGTTTCATTGGTGCAGATGTGCAGGTAGGCGGCGCCTGGCGTCAGCTTCCACTCGGAGACCGGCGGCACGCCCGTGAAACGGGCAGCCTTCGACGACGCGGCCACGTTGACGTTGGCGTACTTGGCCGCTTCCTGGATCGACTTGCCGGACCACGAGCCTGTGTGCACGAAGTCCACGGTGGCCGGCTGCTGCGCCGCCAGGCCCACCAGGTTCATCGGAATGATGGCGTTCTCGCCCAATCCACCGCCCTGCAGGAACAGGATCTTGTAGTTGTCGGGCACGGCCAGCAGTTCGCGCAGGTCGGCTACCGCCTGCTTGTAGATGGAAATGAATTCGGGACCACGATGGCTCATTTCCATCACCGACATGCCACTGCCATGCCAGTCCTGCATTTCAAAGGCCGCTTGCGCCAGCACTTCCTTGGGCAAGACGGCGGGGCCGGCTGAAAAATTGTAGATATGGGTCACGATACGGTCCTTGGCAAAATGGGAATCTTATTGGGGCGACTGCGTGGCCGCCCGCATGACCTGGTCAAGCACCGCATTCACGCGCGGGATCAGCACGCGCTGGCTGATGGCCATCGATTCGGCCGACAGTTGCGGCATGGTGGCCAGCATCTTGCGGCCCAGCGGCGTCTTGTAGAAGGCCGTCAGCTGCTCGACTTCGGGCACCGTGTAAAAGCGCGCGTACAGGGGCACCATTTCAGCGGCCAGCTCGTCGATCAGGGTCGGGTCGGCCAGCACCTGCGTCAGGGTGCCGATGGCCAGGGGAATTTCTTCCTCGGCGCTGGCCAGCGCGCGCGCCTTGCGCTGCTCGTCCAGGTTCGGGTTGCCGCTGATTTGCTGCTGCGCCGACTGGCGGATCATGGCGGGCACCGATTGCAGCATCTGGTCGAAGATGTTGCGCGTCAGTTGCGGAAATTGCATCGCATCGAGCATGCGCCGCACGGCCACTTTCATGGCGGGGCTGGGCGCCGCCTGGCGCGCGGGCGTGGCTTGCGCACTCTGGGCCAGGGCCGGCAGGGTCGCAAGAAAAGCCAGCGAAAACGCGGCGAAGAAGGTGGCGACGATTTTTCTCATGGCATGCAGGACTCTATAAAAGCGGGGAACTATCTGGGGTATGCAGGCTGGCGCCGCAACTGGCGCGCCAATAGCAATTGGGGCTCCCGAAAGAGCCCCAATCATCTTACTCCGGCTGGGCCGGATCTGCCGGATCGGCCGGTTCAGCCGCTGCCGGCGCGGCTGCGGCATCCGTGCCCGCCTCCGTCGTCAGCTCGACTTCGTCGATATCCGTTTCCACCACGCGCTGCAGGCCGGACAGCTTGGTGCCGTCTTCCACGGCGATCAGGGTCACGCCCTGCGTCGCGCGGCCCATCTCGCGGATTTCCGACACGCGGGTGCGGATCAATACGCCACCGGTGGTGATCAGCATGATTTCATCGCTGGTATCGACCAGGGTCGCGGCAACCACTCTACCGTTGCGCTCGCTGGTCTGGATGGCGATCATGCCTTTCGTGCCACGGCCATGGCGCGTGTACTCGGTGATCGGCGTACGCTTGCCGTAACCGTTTTCGGTTGCCGTCAGCACCGACTGCTGCTCGTTCTCGGCCACCAGCAGGGCGATCACGTGCTGGCCTTCTTCCAGGTTCATGCCGCGCACGCCGCGCGCCGTACGGCCCATCGGACGCACGTCGTTTTCGTCGAAGCGCACCGCCTTGCCCGAATCGGAGAACAGCATCACGTCGTGCTGGCCGTCGGTCAGCGCCGCGCCGATCAGGAAGTCGCCGTCGTCCAGGTCGACCGCGATGATGCCGGCCTTGCGTGGATTGCTGAAGTCCTTCAGCGGCGTCTTCTTGACGGTACCGAGGCTGGTCGACATGAACACGTAATGGTCTTCCGGGAACGTGCGGTTCTCGCCCGACAGCGGCAGGATCACGGTGATCTTTTCGTTGTCCTGCAGCGGGAACATGTTGACGATCGGCTTGCCGCGCGAATTGCGCGAGCCTTGCGGCACTTCCCACACCTTCAGCCAGTACATGCGGCCACGATCCGAGAAGCACAGGATGTAGTCGTGCGTGTTGGCGATGAACAGCTGGTCGATCCAGTCTTCCTCTTTCGTCGCCATCGCCTGCTTGCCACGGCCACCGCGTTTTTGCGCGCGGTATTCGGTGATCGGCTGCGCCTTCATGTAGCCGGTGTGCGACAGGGTCACGACCATGTCCTGCGGCGTGATCAGATCTTCCGTTTCCAGGTCGGTCGCGTTCAACTCGATCTGCGAGCGGCGCACGTCCTTGTTGCCAGCGCCGTATTCGTTCTTCGCCGCCGTCATTTCATCGGTGATGATGATGGTGACGCGTTCCGGCTTGGCCAGGATGTCGAGCAAGTCGGCGATATGTTCCATCACGTCCTTGTACTCGTTGACGATCTTGTCCTGCTCCAGACCGGTCAGGCGCTGCAGGCGCATCTGCAGAATTTCCTGCGCCTGGTCGTCCGACAGCTTGTACAGGCCATCCATTTGCATGCCATAGTGCTTCGGCAGGTTTTCCGGACGGTAGGCATCGATGCCGCCTGGCGTCGTGCCGTCACCCGTGCGGGCCAGCATTTCGCGCACGACGGACGAATCCCATGCCTTGGCCATCAGCTCGACCTTGGCGATCGGCGGCGTCGGCGCGGCCTTGATGATGGCGATGAAGTCATCGATGTTGGCCAGCGCGACAGCCAGGCCTTCGAGCACGTGGCCCCGTTCGCGCGCCTTGCGCAGTTCGAACACGGTGCGGCGCGTCACCACTTCGCGGCGGTGCGACAGGAAGCATTGCAGCATCTGCTTGAGGTTCAGCAGCTTCGGCTGGCCATCAACCAGGGCCACCATGTTCATGCCGAAGGTGTCTTGCAACTGGGTCTGCTTGTACAGGTTGTTCAGCACCACTTCCGGCACTTCGCCCCGTTTCAGCTCGATCACCACGCGCATGCCCGATTTATCGGATTCGTCGCGGATGTCGGAAATGCCGTCGAGCTTCTTGTCGCGCACGTTTTCAGCGATGCGTTCCAGCAAGGATTTCTTGTTGACCTGGAATGGCAGCTCGTCGACGATGATGGCGATGCGGCCGCCATCCTTGCCGTATTCTTCGAAGTGGGTCTTGGCGCGCATGACGACGCGGCCACGGCCCGTGCGGTAGCCGTCGCGCACGCCGGATACGCCGTAGATGATGCCGGCCGTCGGGAAATCGGGCGCAGGAATGATTTCGATCAATTCATCGATCGTGCATTCCGGGTTGCGCAGCACGTGCAGCGCGCCGTCGATGACTTCGGTGATGTTGTGTGGCGGAATGTTCGTCGCCATGCCGACGGCGATACCGGACGAGCCATTGATCAGCAGGTTCGGGATACGCGTCGGCAAGACCGTCGGTTCCTTTTCCTTGCCATCATAGTTGGGCTGGAAGTCGACGGTGTCCTTATCGATATCGGCCAGCAGCTCGCCGGCGATCTTGTCCAGGCGACACTCGGTGTAACGCATCGCCGCGGCGCCATCGCCGTCGACGGAACCGAAGTTGCCCTGGCCATCGACGAGCATGTAGCGCAGCGAGAAATCTTGCGCCATGCGCACCAGTGTGTCGTAGATCGAGGCATCGCCGTGGGGATGGTATTTACCCATGGTTTCGCCGACCACGCGGGCGCACTTGACGTAAGGGCGGTTCCACACGTTATTCATTTCATGCATCGCGAACAAGACGCGGCGGTGCACTGGCTTCAAGCCATCGCGCGCATCGGGCAAGGCGCGACCGACGATCACGCTCATGGCGTAATCGAGGTAGCTCTTGCGCATCTCTTCTTCGAGGGAAATAGGAATTGTTTCTTTTGCGAATTGATCCATTGGCGGTTCGACTGATCTCAGGCTGTGGTTAACTTATCTGTTACGCAATGTATGACGCAATACTGCATATCCTGGGTGGCTGTCGTCGTGGACGCCGCACCGCGCGCTGCTGGCGCGGCCCGGCTTCCATGTCGCAGAGTGCCAGAACAAATCGGCGGGCTGGCGGCGCGGCCAGTACGGGTACCGCAGTGGTACGTGCTGGCCATGCAGTGCCGCCGTGGGCATTTGCCCGACACTCTTAACAGTCAAGCGCACGATTTTAGCATGCGCGCCCAGCTACCTGTACAAATTGGCCATACCAACAAGATTGGCAGTTTGCATCGGAGCCGTGCAAGTTGACCTGTCGATAATGCACAATGGCAATATCAGTTCAAGACACCTGCCCTTAAAAGAGGCAAAAAAAGCGATCAATTGTTACAGACGCGTTACAAATGGGCATTTTCGTTGCGCAAAAACAACGCACGGTCTAAAATCGGGCAAGCTTTGATTTAACCACGGTCGTGCGCCCCTGATGCGTGTGGCAAAATGACTGGGAAGTTAATTGCTAGTTTCGCAATCTGAAACGAGCGCATATGGTCTACATGATAAAATCTTGGCACGTAGCACCAGTAGCGCAGTGTTGTTCTGCGGATATCACCCCCCGAAAGGAAAAAAGAATGAATAAATTTGTAACGCTGTTTTTCGCTGCATCCGCAGTGATTGCTGGCTCGGCTTCGGCCCAAACCCCAACCTCCCCACCATTCGCGCCAGTTACCACTGACATCAAAGCACCAAGCCCAAAAAGCGCTTACGTGCAAGATGCCCGCGGCGTAATCGTGCGTGACCCATTCGGCCTGTGCTGGCGTACCGGCTACTGGACACCTGCTGACGCAGTGCCAGGTTGCGACGTGCCACTGTGCGTAGAGCCAGAAACCCTGCAAGACGGCAAATGCGTGGCTCCTCCAGCACCAGTCGTACCAGCACCGGCACCAGTCGTTGTCGTACCAGTACCAGTTGTTGTTGCTCCTACCTCGGAAAAAGTCAGCTTCGCTGCTGATGCATTCTTCGATTTCGACAAAGCTACGCTGAAGCCAGAAGGCAAAGCCAAGCTGGACGAGCTGTCCGCACAACTGGGCGGCATCAACCTGGAAGTCATCATCGCTGTGGGTCACACCGACTCCGTCGGCACCGATGCTTACAACCAAAAACTGTCGGTACGTCGTGCTGATGCTGTCAAAGCCTACCTGGTCACCAAAGGCGTTGAAAGCAACCGCGTGTACACCGAAGGCAAAGGCGAGAAACAACCTGTTGCTGATAACAAAACTGCCGAAGGCCGTGCGAAAAACCGTCGCGTGGAAATCGAAGTTGTTGGTACCCGCAACAAGTAATAGCTGAACTCCTGGACTTGCCGCAAGTCATCGCGCAAGTCAAGAACAGCATGAAAAACCCCGCCACGGCGGGGTTTTTTTTCGTCCGTGGCTGCCCAATTGTAAAATTGCCGCTATTATTCGACCTATGAACGCCGACCCTCTCGAAATCCAAAAATTCAGTGAGCTGGCCCACCGCTGGTGGGACCCCACTTCCGAGTTTCGTCCCCTGCACGAAATTAACCCCCTGCGCCTGGAATGGATCAACGCGAAAGTGCCGCTGGCCGGCAAGCGCGTGATCGACATCGGCTGCGGCGGCGGTATCCTGGCCGAATCGATGGCCCGCAAGGGCGCCGACGTGACGGGCATCGACCTGTCCGAGAAGGCGCTAAAAGTTGCTGACCTGCACAGCCTGGAATCGGGTGCCAAGGTACGCTACAAGCTGATCGCCGCCGAAACCATGGCCGAGGAAGAGCCGGGCCAGTACGACGTCGTGACCTGCATGGAAATGCTCGAGCACGTGCCGGACCCTGCCGCCATCGTCAAGGCTTGCGCCACCCTGGTGAAACCGGGCGGCCACGTCTTCCTGTCGACCCTGAACCGCAACCCGAAAGCGTATCTGTTCGCCATCCTGGGCGCCGAATACCTGCTGCGCCTGCTGCCGAAAGGCACGCACGACTATGACAAATTCATCACCCCGGCCGAACTGTCGCAATACCTGCGCAGCGCCGGCCTGGACGTCAACAGCATGCGCGGCATGGGCTACAATCCGCTGACCAAGATTTACTCACTTAATAGCGATACCAGCGTCAATTATCTGGTGGCCTGCACCCGGCCGCTGTAACCATCACGCACATTACAAGGCGGCTGCGGCCGCCATTTTTCATTCCTACTTGACACACTTTGCCCGCCATGATCACTGCCCCTCTGCCAGCCCCGCACGCCATCCTGTTCGACCTCGACGGCACCCTGGCCGACACCGCGCCCGACCTGGCGGCGGCCATCAACCTGCTGCGCGCACGCGCCGGCTTGGCACCGACCCCGTATGACATCCTGCGCCCCACGGCCTCGGCCGGCGCACGCGGCATGATAGGCGCGTCATATGGCATCGGCCCAGGCGAAAGCGGCTACGAAGCCCTGAAAGACGGTTTCCTGAACAATTACGAAGCGGCCCTGGCCGTGGAAAGCCGTTTATTCGACGGCATCCCCGCCATGCTGGAAGGTCTGCAAGCCCTGGGCCTGGCCTGGGGCGTGGTCACCAACAAGGCCGCCCGCTTCACCGACCCGCTGGTCGGCCAGATCGGCCTGGGCGCCGCCGGCTGCGTGATCTCGGGCGACACCATGGCGCACCCGAAGCCGCACCCCGCCCCCCTGCTGGAAGCGGCGCGCCGCCTGGACCTGGCGCCGGAAGACTGCTGGTACGTGGGCGACGACCTGCGCGACATCCAGGCCGGCCGCGCCGCCGGCATGCGCACGGTCGCCTGCGCCTGGGGCTACTGCGGCCCCATCGAACCGCAGCACTGGAACGCGGACCATCTGCTGGACACGCCGCTGGCGTTGCTTGAACTGGTCAGCGCCGTGGTGAAGGCAGCGCAGGAGCGGCAGTTGGCGGCATAAATCGGCCTCCGCTTGATCTGGCACGCAAGCAAGCGAATGCATCATGCAAGAGTGTGCAGATTGCGCTACAATGAAGGTTCTGTGGGGACGACCTGGTTTCGACGTGGGTTGCAAAGCAGCGCAGGGCATACCGAGGGCGGGCTACCTCGTAAATACAACCTGAAAAAACTTAACTGCAAACGATAACTCGTACGCACTGGCAGCTTAATCGCTGTTAGCTCTAGAACACCTCGTCCCTGGGGTGGGCCGTCAAAAGCTCTAGAGTCATTTACAGGGACTCGTCGTATGCTGGGTTACTTAGCGTCCGACTAAATAATAGGTAACTCGCTTGCCCATAACGTGCACATCCGTGCTGGCTGAGTTAAATTAAATGATAGTGCTAAGTATGTAGAACTGTCTGTAGAGTGCTTGCGGACGCGGGTTCGATTCCCGCCGTCTCCACCACCGAATAAATAAAAAGGGCTTCCCCGTTTTGGCGGGGAGGCCCTTTTTATTTATTCCATGCATGCAGAACGCGGGCGTCGCGTCCGGTACGGACGCGGGGGTTTTGCGGGACTTCGGCGAGCGCAGCTCGGCGCCGCAAAACCGGGTTGCGCTTGCAAGCGCAACCCTCTCCGATTCGTCTGGCTGGCTCTTGCGCCGCAGGCGGTTTTTCCTAGCAACAACATCAGCCGCTCAGGCCGTGTACGAATGCCGGACTAGCTCAACCTGCCTCTTACTCCTTGCGGATGCAGATCCGGCGACCAGATCACAAGCGGAAATTGTGTTCGGTCTCTAACGATGAAATCTACCTCCTGACTGTCATGCAACATCAGGGGCCAATGATATAGTGGCGGGAATGTATTCACTGAAAGAAACTGCCATGAAAAACGACGCAACCGCTCGCCCGCAAGCCACCCAAGCACCTGCCAGACTCAGCAAAGGGGACTTCGTCACCGCACTGCGCAAGCTGCTGCAAGAAGAAGGAAAGGCCGGCAAGACCAGCGTGGACGTACGCGCTGCGACCCTGCACACCGACGTTGGCATTTATCCGGCGCGCGGCCACTCCATGCCGACCTGTTGCACGGTAATGTATGAAGAGATGCAGCCCGGTGACGAGATACTGCTGACGCCACCCGGCGGCAAAGGACCTACGCTGCTGGTACGGTATAAATTCCCACGCGGAGAATCGCAGCCTTAAGCTACTGGTGGCGATTCAGAGCGCTAATCTGCTTTGTCCGCTTTCGCCTGCGGATCATCGGGTATATGCCACGATTTAAATCTTAGGGGAATGTCCCTTCACTCACGAAGATTTGCAAGTAAGTAATTAGTTTTCGTCGATAGATGGAATGAAGGAATTTACAAGGTCGTCCTACATTGCATCCCCTCTCACTAGATCGAAATAATATGATTAATATTCGTGAAGCCAGAACCGCTGACCTGAGTACTCTACGTGAAATTGGCTGTCAGACCTATCGAGAGCATTTTTCGGAAATTTGGTCCTCTGATGGAATATCAGATTTCTTAGACCAAGATTTTTCGCCCAGCGCGCTTGAAAGTTCGCTGAATTCATTAAACCAAGTCTGGCTTGTTGCTTCCGACGAAGGCGGCAAAGTCGTAGGATTTTCCAAGGTCAACTTGTCGAAGCCGGTGCCAACAATCGGTGAGGTGGGCTTAGAGCTCCAAAAGATATACTTCCTCAAATCCGAGGCCGGGCGTGGCTATGGAAAACAGCTTTTAAGCTACATTTACGACCTGGCGATAAAGCGCGGGGAGAGCTTGGTATGGCTCGATGTACTCAAGACCAATTCAAGTGCTCGGCGCTTCTACGCAAGCCTTGGTTTTCAAGAACGCGGTGAAATCCCCTTCAAAACGGACATGGCAGAAATTGGAATGATGGTAATGGTCTGCCATCTTTCCAATAACACGCTTCCTCATCACGCGTCCATTACCTCGTAATTAGCCTCGCTCGCCATCCTCGCATCTGTCATGCCTCAGCCAGTACGCGGTCCGGCCAGACAAGAATTAGCGGCGGCGGTAGCTCTTGGCGCCGCTGTCGCTCAGACAGTACTGTCCGCCACGCGGTCCAGTGCAGTAGTTTCCACTGCGACAGAAGCAACCGGAAGAATCGGCCACAGGCTCCTTGGCCGCCTAGCCAGTTGCAAGCAAAGGCAAGATCATCAAGGTAACCACGCAGAAGCGCCACCTGGCCGGGAGCGATCTCACGCATTGGCAAAGAAATCCCAACCATGAAGATTGCGCGCCTGCTTTCCTCCAGTTTCCTCGTGCTAGCTGTGGCCCTCGTCGTCTATGGTCTTTTCGGCTTCTCCCGTTTTACGTGGCACACCGGCGTCTACTATGACGAGCGCATGATCCTGTTCGACCACGGCGTCTATCCTTTTGCGTGGGGTATCGCATTGCTGCTGATGGGGCAAATCGCCCGCTTGCACCATCGTCGTCCAGCCATGCTGCTCGCCGCTGGCGCCGCCCTGCTGCTGCTTCTCTGGAAGCGTGTAACAGTGCCCGCTGCCATCGCCAATCAGCAACTTTTTCCGGATCCTGCTTTACTGGAGGGACTGATTGTTACCGCTGCCGTGGTGATCGTCCTGGCGCTGATAGACCGCCCCGTCGAGCAGGCCATCCGCAAGGCGCTTGCTCGTACCCGGTGACCCTTGAAGGTCCACCGCCGCCCCCACTACTCGCCACACACCGCCCCACCAACCGCTCCTCCGATACTCAACCCCGTCGACAAATCAAAGCCAAAATCGCAGTGATGGCCATCCTTTGGCCGATATCGGCACAGCAGCATGTCACGATGGCGAACGCGTATTTGTGCATCGGGACAGCCATTGGGCAAATCCGGCCCCATGGCGTCGAACATGTCTCTGGCAACGGCTCCCGTCAAACGAAACGCGACTTTGGTATCGCCCGCAATCGGGGCTACGGCTTCGTCAAGATATCCGCCATAGATCGCGTACGAAGCTGAAAAAATCCTCTCTGCAAACGCCCATACGGCCCGAGCCTGGTGCGCCAACAGCAGGCACAGTAGCGTGATGCCTAGCAGGCTGGCCCGCCTCAGCATATGGAGCCGCCGATGCTGCGCCCCGTCAGCAGATCAAAGCCAAAGTCGCAATGATGGCCATCACGGGGATGGTAGGAGCAGCTCACTTCCGCCCGCTGGCGCAATCGATATTTGCCATCCACGCCGCACGCGTTGCGCAAGTCGGGCCCCATCGCATCAAATAGCTGTTTCGCCGCCTTGCCGTCGATCCAGAACGCGATGCGCTTGTCTTTCCTGGTTGGCGGCTGCGGATCGCTCAGGCTTCCGCCATAAATCGCATAGCGGCCTTTGAATGACTGGTAAGAAAATAGCCATTTGGGAGCGGATTGGGCCATGGCCATAGCCAAAAAAAGAAGAAGAAAAACAGCGAGAAGGCGTTTCATATCATCAGCCTTGCTACTTGATCGTGACATGAAAATGGTCGTCGTGCCGTATGAGGGGTCTTACCCGGGGAATAGTGGGATCATTAAAAAAAATAACGTGGACAAAGCTGAATTCAAAAAATATGCGGATTAACTGGGCCGTGGCATCGCGGTCGTACTGAGAGTCAAACCTTGTTACAGGACTATCCATTTTGTCTTTGCGAAGCAATCGGACGTCGACGTCTTTTCCGCTTCGATGACTTTTATGTTCACTGTAGGGAGCGCCATCAGCCAGGCTGATATTTCCAAAACCAATTTTCCGGTTATCGATACCTTGCCATTGATGCTCAACCAAAAACAGGAGCGAAAGCAGCTTGGGATGCGCATATTGGCCGGCGCCATTCGGCGGCGTCCCGTAGGTGTAATATCCCGCGCCTTCAGGTCGTTGCGGAAGATTGAAATAGCCGCGTGCATCCTTTGGCTGCAATTCCAGCATGCGTACTCCTGAATGTAAAATCCCGAACTCAGCTCAAACCAATGGCAGGATGCCCCCCTTGGCAGGACTCCTTGCACGCTCGCAAAGAAATCTGTGCGCTCGACAATTCTTACCGCTATACATTTTCTGAGCATTGCGAAGGATCAAAGATCCGTACGTTGGTGGACTTGTTGCCAGTTGAAGCGATGGCGTTGCGCCATTTCGAAGTTAAAAAACATCACCCCCTTAAATATTCCATCGCCCGCCGATACTTCTCCAGCCGCTCCAGATCCTTCTGCGTCGGCCTATCTATCCTCGACAAATCGCTATTCTCGGCCAGATCCGCCAGCTTGACGGCCTTGCCGACCGGGTCCAAGGCCGCGCGGGCGATGAACGCTTCGTAGGACTCGCCGTCGATCTTGGTCACGGCGCGCACGCCGTCGATGACTTCCCGGGGAAATCCTTCGCGCGCCAGGTCGTCGAAGGTGATTTTTCCATCGCTGTCTTCCACTACATCATGCAGCACGGCAACGATCTGCTGAGCACCGGGCGCGACGCGCAGCATGACGCGCAAGGGGTGGAGTATGTACGGCGCACCACCCTTGTCCGTCTGGCCCGCATGGATGGCGGCGGCAATTTCAATCGCGCGCTCCAGGGTGCCGCGTCTTGCGTGTTCACTCATTGTTCACTCCTTGTTCACTCCACCTTGATTGGTGACCCCGTTGCGCGCCAGCCGCGGCGCTGCAAATGGCAAACACTGCTGCACAGCAAGGCTGGCACCAGTAAATTGAGGACTGGTACGAGCATCAGCAAACACAACAGCAATCCGAGGGCAAAAATCGCCGGACGCTGTTCGCGGCGCAACGCCGCTTGCTGTTCCGCGCCAAGCACCTTGTCGGCCGCCGCGCCGTAGACCATCTGGACATTCCAGGCCAGCAAGTACGAAATCAGCACGCACATGGCCCACACCGGAATCAGCAGGGAAAACAGCAGCAACAGGCGCCGCCGCCAGACAGGGCGCGCGGAGGATGCATCCAGGCCGGCCGGCGGCTGCCAAGCGGCATAGCGGCGCGCTGCCACAGCCTTGGCGCGCTCCAGCAACAGCCAGCGCAACGGCAAGCGCGCCGTGCCGATGGCGCCGACGCTAAAAACCATCACATAGAAAAAGCCAGCCAGCGCCAGCAAGGCCAGGGCGATCTGGCCTATCGACAACAGAGCTTTGGCGGCACTGCCCAAGCCGCCGGCGATATTGCCCATCTGCGAAAGCGTGGCAGGTCCATTGGCCAGTGTCCCGACGCCATCCATCACGCCCAGCCCCAGCAAGCCGGTAACGGACACCAGCGCCAGCATGGCGCTCAGTTCGACAAAAAAACGACCGAAGCAGCTATACAGTCCCAGCCACAGCGCCACGACCGCCATGCACCACAGCGCGGAGCGCCACCACAGTCCCGCATGACGCGCATCGCGCAGTCCCAGGCCGACGCACGTGAAGGCTTCCCGCCAGGCCTGCAGCCAGGTTTGCAATATTTGTGTCACGCTCAAGCGTACTCCGCAGTGAAGGGGTGGATACGTCGATCCGTATGTTGCCGATTGTACATGGATCAGACTGGCGCACGCGCCACCCAGGATCTGCAGTTGACGCCCACCCCGCCACCATTCAAAAATGGCTATCGAAATGCAAAAGCAGTCGCGGCCTGCTCGGCAGGCTCGCAAGACGATTCATAACAGACCTGATTTCTTCCCGATGCCTTTGCCCTGTAGAGTGCCTTGTCAGCGAGTTCAACCAACTCGACCGCCTGATTTTCCAGGTGCGTCGGCATGAAAGCGGCCACGCCGACGCTGGCCGTCACTACGCCAAGGGGATTGCCACTATGCTCGACGCCCAGCGATTGCACGGCCTGGCGGACGCCTTCCGCCACCGCCAAGGCACCCGGCAGATCCGTTCCGGGCAATAAAATGACCATTTCCTCGCCACCGTAGCGCGCCGCAAGGTCGCCCGGCCTGCGCATGCTGTAGCCGACCACTTTGCCGATTTTTCTCAAGCACTCGTCGCCAGCCACATGGCCATAGATATCGTTGTATTGCTTGAAGAAATCGACATCGATCAACACGAGTGCCAGAGCACTATTTTCACGCTGCGCACGGCTGAACTCGGCAAGCAGCGACTGGTCGAAGTGGCGCCTGTTCGCCAGCCCCGTCAAGCCATCCTGGTTGGCAAGGCGGGCCAGGGTTTCATTAATCAATTCCAGTTCATTGCGCGCTTCAAGCAAACCCGCTTCGCTCTTGACACGCAAATCGATTTGCCGCACCACGCGGTATCCGATGAAGGCAATCAGCAGTACCAACACGCCCCCCACCGCGTTCTGTAAAATCATGTCGAGACGCCACTCGGCGAGCACTTCATCCTGTGACAATGCGGCAGAGACCACCAGTGGGTATTCCTCGATTCTTCGATAGCTATTGATACGCGTCACGCCATCGACTCGCGACTTGATCACTGCCGTGCCAACGGGACTTTTGGGCAAATAATCATGAAACACGGGAAATTGCGAAAGATCGCGCCCCAGTAAACTTTCATCGAAGGGCCGTCTCAATAAAAGAATCCCTTTTCCATTCGCAATGAAAATGGCGCCTTTTTTTCCTATCGAAAAGCGTTCGTAAAACTGCCGGAAATAATTCATGTCGATGGTCGCCAGAGCCACGCCACCAAAACTTCCGTCAGGCATGTTGATTCGCCGCGACACAGTGACTATCCAGTGCCCCGTTGATTTGCTGCGCACGGGAGGTCCGACATACGGCCCCCGGTCCTCATGCGTTCGATGGTAGTTGAAATAATCCCGATCAGAATGATTCAGATTGCTCAACAGCGTTTTCTGCGAGTTCACGAGCCAGCTGCCATCCCTGGCATAGATGAAGATGACGTGCAACTGGCGCAGCTCGGCGACACGGGTCACCAGCAATTTGTGCGTACGCGCCAGTTCCAATTCGGAAACACCGTCTGTCTCCACCCGCTCCACCAGTCCGACCAGCACCGTATCGGCCTCCTTGATGGTGTCATAGGCATGCTGCGCAACGGATTGCGCCAGATTGGCGCTTTCACGGCCCGCTTCATTCAGCTGCACTTCCCGTGCCCGCAAGGTCATCCATAACTGGATCGCCAAGAGCGACAGGCACACCAGCACGACAAATGAGATGGCCAGCGGCAGCAGGGAAAAGCCACGAAAGCCAGCTCCCAGCAATCGTGGCGGCAAGCTGCGTGACCTGACCATGGAGGCACTCCCGAATTGATATGCCGCAGAGTGTGCACCAAATAGGCAGCAACATACTCACACATCGTCACAAACAAGATATAAAAAAGTTATCGTGACACTTGCCGGGCAAGGAGTCCTTTCACATGCTATCGATGAATCCGGTTCCAGTTCGCCACTGTTTGCGATACCGCAATTACCTATGGAAAGGAATGCAAAACAATGCCAACTCCCCCATCGTTGCGCATAGCGGAGTTGACCATGCTTGAAGTTCAGCCCAGGGATAAGCGCGGTTTCGTCATCCTGCCGCAGGCTCCGGAGGGTGCCGGGTACTACGTCTATGGTACCCCGGGCAGGGGTGCGGGCCAATGCGCACCCGAATATGATGATGGCACTGCTGTATGTGGAGCGCGAATGGCAGGCGTCGGATACACGGAAATTTGGTATCGGCAACATTAGCCTGGCGAACGGGACCGAGTATGGGCAACACTCCACGCACAAGTCCGGCCTGGAGGTGGACATACGTCCACTGCGCAAAGATGGCCTGCCCATACCGGTACATTGGTACAACAAAGAATACGATCAAGCCGCGACGGCAAAGCTCATCGCACTTTTTCGTGCCCATGCCAATGTGCGTCGGGTGCTGTTTAACGATACCGGCATTCCATTCGTGACGCCGTTCAAAAATCACGACCATCACTTTCACCTGGAACTGAGAGCTTGAAATGAAAAAGCAGTATGCTCTGGCGTGGGGTGCCCTCACCCTGCTTTCACTGGCTTATGCGGCCGGCAACAGCGACTGGGGCGAATACAGGCCATTCAAGGGTTCTTATCTGATCTATTCGAATACCTTGGGCGAGCAACAACCGCCGACACCGCATGAACGCAAGATTTCTTTCATGGTCACGGGGGCAGTGGCCAAGGACATGTTTGACTCCATGGCTCCGGATTCAAAAGAGCGCTGCAGTTTGGAGCAAGGCTATCGACAACGCGACAAGGAAAATGTTTCCTGTGTCCGGGATCCCGACGGCCATAGGTGCTACTTCGGCTTTAACTTGCGCAGTGGAAAAAGCATAGGTGGATCGATTTGCTAGATCGCCTGTTGCCTGGCACCGTCAACGGCACCAGGCTCACAAGCCCCTACCGCCGGCTCAACGGCACATACTCGCCCGGCAAGCTGGCCGCTTCCAGCGCATCGGCAAAGGCCAGTAAAAATTTCGCCGGGCCATGCTCGGAAACGAGCAGGGAGGCGCCCTTGTGGCGCAGCAGTTTCAATACTTCCTGCTGGTGCGCCTGGTATTCGCTGGAGTGGCCGTAAAAGGTTTGATACATCTCCAGCGTTTCCATGGCCTTGGCGGCCAGGATGAATTCGGGTTTGTCCATGATGTCTCCTCGTTGTCATTGCTGCCAAAACCACGAAAAAAACCTGCAAGATGTGCGGCCGGTGCCGGTCGCACGGCCTTGCGGCAACCACATCTGTATTTCCATCATACGCCTCAACCCGGCCATTGCGCCGTCCAGTCGCGCATCTTTTTCCATCTCGCCCGCGCGGCACCGCCACCATGCATCCATGGCCAGCACCATTCCTCGCGTGCGCGCTAGGCACGGGGTCCCGCGCATGGCATCATGCGCGTTGCCCATTTACTCTGACGACACATGGATCAATATCACTTCCTGGTAGGCGAATTCAAGAAAGATAGCCCCTTCATCGCCGCCGCGGCAAGCGCGCAGCTGTTTGCCTGGTTCGCGCACATCGGCGAACCCGTCGAGCGCTATGGCAACAAGCGCGGCAAGGTCGTCAAGTTCTCAAAGCGAAATTACGAGAAGATGCTGTTTGCGCCAGAGACCGACAGCATCGAGCTGTTTTCAGCGCGCATCGTGCCGCCCGACGAAGCCGACGAGACCACCAACTGCGACGCGCTTGTCGTGTATTCATCGGGCTCGTTGTTCGTGCTGGCCATACGCGCCAGCAAGCTTGCGCTGGCGCCCTTGTTCGACGCTGCGCGGGCCATACCCGGTCTGTTCGAGCATTGCGAGTATATCTACTGCTACGCTGAAACGCAGGGCTATGGTACCGGCTACGCACTCGGCTACCGGCAGCTCGACGAGGCCCATCCGATGACCTTTGGCATTCCTTGCCCCGCAAATAACTGGGCCGCCATCAAGCGGCGCGGGCTGCAAGACTCGCACCTGCGGGATGTATATCCCATCAATGGTTTTACGCAAGCCCGACTGGATGCGCTGCCGCCCGAGCGCCGACAAGCCCTGCGCGACGCAATGCAGGCGTATGGCCGCTGCGAAGAGCATGCCGGCTGGATCTTCTGGCACCTGCAGCCCGGGGAATTGGAAGCGGCCCGCGCCGCACTGAACACACACGCCATGCTGGGCGCCTACATCAACAACTGAACCTCATGACCACACATTTATCGCTGCACTGCTATCTGCAAGACGAGGCCGCAGAACGTCCCAAACGTTGTTCCGACGTGACCATCCAGGCCGACCCGGCCACCTTGCGCGCCATCGCCCGCTTCCTGCTGGCCAGCGCGGACACGTTTGAGCAGGCGCAAGACCGGGCCGGCATGCACGCCCATCTGCAAGACGAATGGGACGGCTGGCAGGACGACTTCCCCGACCTGATCGTGGTGGCCGCCTAGCCAGGCGCCCCGGCTGGCGCGCGTCGGGTAACATACGCCACCTTTGCCATACAGAGAACACTGATGCACCAATCCCGATATGCCCTGCCATCGCTGCGCACGGCCGTGCTGGCCGCCGCGCTGGCCAGCCTGTCCGCCTGCGCCAGCCAGCCCGCGCACGAAACGCTGTTCCTCGCCACCACGCTCACGCCCGCGCATTCCTTTACCAAGGGCATCGAAGGCCCGGCCGTGGATGCGGATGGCAATATCTATGCCGTCAACTTTGCGCGCCAGCAAACCATCGGCAAGGTCAGCCCCGGCGGCATTGGCGAGGTGTACCTGACCCTGCCCGGCACCAGCATCGCCAACGGCATCCGCTTCGGCAGCCGGGGCCAGATGTATTTGGCCGACTACATGGAACACACGATTTACCTGGTCGACCCGGCCACGCGCGCGCTGACCATCCACGCGCGCGAGCCGCGCATGACGCAGCCGAACGACATCGCCATCACGGCCGACGACGTGCTGTATGCGAGCGACCCGAACTGGAAGGAAAATACGGGCCGCGTGTGGCGCATCGCAAAGGACGGCACGGTGACCCTGGCGCTCGACACCATGGGCACGGCCAACGGCATCGAGGTCAGTCCCGACGGCAATATCTTGTATGTGAATGAAAGCGTGCAGCGCAATATCTGGATGTATGACATCGCCGCCAATGGCAGCCTGAGCGGCAAGCGCCTGCTGATCAAGTTCGACGATTTCGGCATGGACGGCATGCGCGTGGACGTCGACGGCAACCTGTACGTGACGCGCTACGGCAAGGGCAGCGTCGTGAAACTGTCGCCGCAGGGGCGCATCCTGCGCGAAATCAGCGTGCCCGGCGCCAAGCCCAGCAACATCACCTTCGGCGGCCCCGATGGCCGCACGGCGTATGTGACGGAAGTGGTGCAGGGACGGCTGCTGCAATTCCGCGTCGACCGCCCTGGCCTGGAATGGCAGCGGGCGCAGCAGCATAGGGCAAATGCGGCAGAAGCAGCAGCAGCGGCAGCAGCAGCCCCGCCACCGGTCGCCACGGAACCCGTCAGCGCGGAATGACGCGCTCCGCCTTCAACTTCTCGAACAGATTGAAGAAGGCATCGGGCGTATCCTGATAATCGAGAAAGCCCGCCTTGCGGCTCTTGCCCATGTCCGTCATCACTTCCATCGGCCGCCCCAGGTCGGCATCCGTATGCCACCAGGAAGCGAGGCGGCTGACATCCAGCTCCACCAGGCCGTGCTGCTGCGCGATGGCGCGCCACTGCGCGGGCGCGTCCTGCATGCGCCCGGCCAGCGGCGCCATCGCCTCGGGCAAGTCCGCCGCCTCGATACCAAAATACGCGGCCAGACGCGGCCACAGCCACTTCCAGCGGAATACGTCGCCATTGACGATATTGAAATCCTCGTTGCGCGCGGCGGGGCTGTCGGCTGCCCACGCCAGGTGGCGGGCGATCTGGCCCGCGTCCGTCATGTCGGACAAACCGTGCCATTGTGCGGACGAACCCGGAAAGACGAAGGGCTGGCCGCCGGCCTTGCACAAGTTGGCATACACGGCCAGGGTCAGGCCCATGTTCATGACATTGCCCAGCGCGTAGCCGATGACGGTGTGCGGGCGGTGCACGCTCCACGTAAAACCATACTGCGCGGCCGCTTCGAACAGCCGGTCTTCCTGCTCATAGTAAAAATTGTCAACGTCCTGGCGGCCCTGCTCCTCGCGGAACGGCGTGACGGGCACGGCTCCCTTGCCATACGCATCGAACGGTCCCAGGTAGTGCTTGAGGCCCGTCACCAGCGCCGCATGGCGCAAATGGCCAGTGGGGCCCAGCGCGGCCAGCACATTGGCGACCATGGCGCCATTGACGCGGATGTTTTCCTGTTCGTTTGCCTGGCGCGCCCAGGCTGTGAAGAAGACGTGGCTGGCGTCCAGGCCAGCCAGCGCGGCGGCGACGGCAGCGCCATCCGTCGCGTCGAGCGACAGGGCCGCGCAGCCGGCAGGCACGGGCGTGCGGCCGCGCGAGACGCCCGTCACCTGCCAGCCCTGCGCCAGCAAGTGCGTGGCCAGATTGCTGCCGATAACGCCGCTGGCGCCGATAATCAATGCGTGCTTGTTCATGCGTACTCCCATACCTGTGTGAAACACCATGATATAGCGGACAGAAATTCTTATCTGCGATAGTATTTCGCCTTATTCATGAAAAATATTCTTCAATCATGTCCGAACACTTGAAAGGCATCGCGCCGTTTCTTGCCACCGCCGACGCCGGCAGCTTCACCAGGGCGGCCGCACGGCTGCACCTGAGCAGCTCGGCCGTGAGCAAGAGCGTGGCGCGCCTGGAAGCACGCCTGGGCGTGATCCTGTTCGAGCGCAGCACGCGGCGTTTGCAATTGAGCAGCGCGGGGCATGCCTATTACGCCACCTGCAAGCGCGTGCTGCAGGAACTGGTCGATGCGGAAAACGTGCTGGCCGAGCAGGATGGCGAACTTGCAGGCAAGGTGCGCATCGGCGTGCCCGCTTCGTATGGCCGCATGCGCGTGATGCCGGCGCTGATTGAACTGTGCGAAAAATATCCGCAGCTGCAACCGTCGATCAGCTTCAGCGACCGCTTTGCCGACCTGTTCGAAGAGCGCATCGATATCGCCGTGCGCATCGGCACGCCCGGCAGCTGGCCGCCAACGCTGGGGCAGATGCCCTTGGGCGAAGAGCGCCTGATCTTTTGCGCGGCGCCCGCCTACCTGGCGCGGCGCGGCACGCCGGTGGCCATCGCGGATCTCGATGGCCACGACTGCATCGCCTATGGCCGGGGCGACGGCACGGCGGCGCCGTGGCTGTTTGCCGGCGAGAACGGGGTGGAACGGCGCGCGGTCCATCCGCGCCTGACGGTGGGGGACGCCGAAGCGCAGACGGCCGCCGTGCTGGCCGGCCTGGGCATCGCGCAGCAGGCGACCTGGCTGGTGCAGGAACACCTGGCCAGCGGCGCCATCGTCGAAGTATTGCCGGCCTGCGCCACGCCAGGCTTGCCGCTGTCCCTCGCGTGGCCGCTGGCGCGCCAGCTGACCACCAAGACCGGCACGCTGCTCAAGGAATTGAAGCAGCGCCTGACGATCAGCTGATACTCAATATAAAACGTTCTTCGCTTCCGGCTGATCGACATTGGCCTTGGTGACGATCACCACGCCCGTGTTGACGAACGGCGCGACCTTCTTGCCTTCGATCAGGCTGACGAGGGTTTTCACGCCCAGTGCGCCCATCGAGTACGAACCTTGCACGGCGGTCGCGTACAGGGTCCCGTCCTTGACGAAGTTTTTCAAGTCTTCATTGCCATCGAAGCCCACGGCGATCACCTTGCCGGCCTTGCCCGCCTGCGCGATGGCGCGGCCCATGCCCACGGCCGTCGGCTCGTTGGCGCCGAAGATACCCTTCAAGTCAGGATTTGATGCCAGCACGTCGGTCGTCTGGTTCAGCGCCGTGGCCATCTGCGACTGCGAGTAATACGTGCCGACGATCTGCAGCTGCGAGTTCTTTTCGATATAGCGCTTGAAGCCGCCCACCCGGCCCGTTTCGGAACCGGCGCCCGCCACGTACGACATCACGGCGATCTTGCCCGTCTTGCCGACCTGCGAAATGAGGGCCTTGGCGCTTTGCTCGCCGGCCGCTTCATTGTCGGTCGACAGGAAGGACTGGTAATAGCGCTTGCCGCTGTCGGCCACCAGCGAATCGATCAGCACCACGGGAATCTTCGCTTCCCACGCCTTTTTCAGGGCCGGCACCAGCGCGTCCGGGTCCGACGCGGCCAGCACGATGCCGGCCACCTTGCGCGTGACGGCGTTTTCCACCATGCTGACCTGGTCGGCGATGGCCGATTCCGAGGCCGGCCCCTGGAAGGTCAGGCTGTAGCCCTTGGCATCCGCCGCGCTGGCCGTGGCGCCCTTCTTGACGTTTTGCCAGTAGTTGGAATTGGTCGTCTTGACGATCACAGCGATCTCGCCCGGGGCCGCGAAGGCGGCACTGGAGCTCAGGGCAAATGCTGCGGTCAACAGACCGAGTGACATGGCTTTGATGGTGTTCATTGTCGTCCTCATTTAATTATAGATTTATGGGTGTGACTACTTTCAGCTGCTGCTTCAGGCGCGGTTGCGCTTCTGATCGATCCAGACGGTCAGCAAGATGACCAGTCCGATAATGATTTGCTGGATAAAGCTCGATACCCCGTTCATGTTCAAGCCGTTGCGCAAGATGCCGATGACGAAGGAACCGATGACGGTGCCGGAAATGGTGCCGATGCCGCCGATCAGCGAGGCGCCGCCGATCACGGCGCTGGCGATGGCATCGAGTTCGTACATCACGCCCTCGTTCGGCTGCGCCGTCACCAGGCGCGACATCAGCACGCAGCCCGTCAGGCCCGACAAGGCGCCGGACAAGGTGTACACCAGCAGGGTCACGCGGCCCACTTTCACGCCCGACAGGCGCGCCGCCTCCGCATTCGAACCGACGGCATAGATATGCCGGCCAAAGGTGGTGCGGCTGAGCATGATGGAGACGGCCACGGCGATCACCACCATCAGCACCACCGGATACGGAATGCCGGGAAAGACGACTTCGGGAAAGGTGCCGCCCGTGTCGCGCTCGATGCGCCACAGCACGCCGTTACCCAGTTCACCGAACGAATCGCCCAGGCCGGAAATGGCGCGCGCGCCCGTCACCTGCAGCGCCAGGCCGCGCGCGATCAGCATCATGCCCAGGGTGGCGATGAAGGGCGGCAGCTTCAATTGCGTGATGCAAAAGCCGTTGACGGCGCCGCACATGGCACCCACCACGACGCCGCCCAGCATGGCGACCGGCACGGGCACGCCGCTTTTCACCAGCAGCGCGGCGGCCACGCCGGCCAGCGCCAGCACGGAGCCGGAACTGAGGTCGATGCCGCCCGTGATGATGACGCAGGTGGCGGCAATGCCCAGGTAGGCGATCGACGTCACTTGCAAGGCCACGCTCATGCCGTTGCTGACGGAGAAAAAGGCGTTGCTGGTCAGGGAGAACACCAGCAGCAACAGCGAAAGGCTGCCCAGCGCGGCGAATTTTTGGATCAGTTCTTTGTTCATTTTTTTAAGCTTTCTGTTTTTAATGGGCTGCCACCTGGCCAGGAGTGGGACTGACTACGCGCCCCGACGCCAACTGCATGATCTCTTCCTGCGACGACTCGCGCGTATTGACGATGCCGCTGATGCGCCCTTCATGGAACACGGCCACCCGGTCCGTCATGCCCATGATCTCGGGCAGCTCGGACGTGATCAGCACCACGCCGATGCCTTCCGACGCCAGCTTGTCGAGCAGCTGATAGATGGCGAACTTGGCGCCCACGTCGATGCCGCGCGTGGGTTCGTCGAAGAAGATGATTTTCGATTCGCGGTACAGCCATTTGCTGATGACGATCTTTTGCTGGTTGCCGCCGGAGAGGTTGCGCGCGATCTGTTTCGAGGTCGGCGTCTTGATGCCCAGCGCCGCGATGTACTGCTGCGCCACCGCCTCTTCCCTGGCGAAATCGATGAAGCCGAACCGGTTCGCCAGCCCCGACACATTCGTCAGGGTCAGGTTGGCCGCCACCGACATGCGGATCGCCAGGCCATGGCTCTTGCGGTCTTCCGACAGATAGGCGATGCCGTGGCCGATGGCGTCGATGGGACTGGCGATCGTCACCGCCATATCGCCCAGGTGGATCGCGCCGCTGGTGAGGGGATCGGCGCCAAAGATGGCGCGCGCCACTTCCGTGCGCCCCGCGCCCATCAGGCCGGAAAAGCCGAGGATCTCGCCGCGCCGTAAATCAAAGCTCAACGGGCCGAAGACATCCTTGCGGTGCAAATCGGTCACGCGCAGCAGCACGTCGGCGGTCGGTGTCGAGACGCGGTCGGGAAATTTTTCATCGAGCGTGCGGCCCACCATCTTTGCCACGATGGCGTCCAGGGTGGTGGCGGCAAAATCATCGGTGCAGACGAATTTCCCGTCGCGCAGCACCGTCACCCTGTCGATAATGTGCTGCATCTCTTCCAGCCGGTGCGAGATGTAGACCACGCTCACGCCATTGCGCTTGAGTTCATTGATGATGTCGAACAGCTGGCCCGTCTCGCTTTCCGTCAGCGACGACGTGGGTTCGTCCATGATCAGCACTTCCGTATTGAGCGACAGGGCCTTGGCGATTTCCACCATCTGCTGCTGCGCGCAGGACAGGTTTTTCACCAGCTGGCGCGGATCGATGCGCAGCTTGAGCCGGTCCAGCAGCGCCTGTGCATCAAGACGCATTTTTTTACGGTCGATAAAAATGCCGCGCACCGGTTCGCGCGCCAGGAAAATATTCTCCGCCACGCTCAGGTGCGGGATCAGGTTCAGTTCCTGGTGGATGATGGCGATGCCGGCCGCCTCCGCATCCACGCTGCAGGAAAAACTGCACACCTTGCCCTTGTAGACGAGTTCTCCCTCGTCGGCCTGGTACACGCCGCTCATCACCTTCATCAGGGTGGACTTGCCGGCGCCGTTTTCACCGCACAGCGCATGCGCCTCGCCCTTGCGCAGGCTGAAGCTGACGTTATCGAGCGCCAGCACGCCGGGAAAGCGCTTGCTGACCTTGTTCAGCGCCAGTATCTCTTCGGATTGATTCATGGTGTGTCTCCTCCACTCCACTGCCATAGGCCGGCGCGCCGATGTCTGAGCACCTTGGCGGCACGCCGGTCTGCTACTGGTTTAACCGTCGATCAGTTCCGGATTCCACGCATGCACGGTCTGCTTCTGCTCACCGAGGCCTTCGATCCCCAGGCGCATGGTGTCGCCCGGCTTCAGGTACACGGCCGATGGTTTCTGCCCCATGCCCACGCCCGGAGGCGTGCCGGTACTGATGATGTCGCCCGGGTACAAGGTCATGAAACGGCTGATATAGCTGACCAGGTTGGCCACACCGAAGACCATGGTTCTCGTATTGCCATCCTGGACGCGCTTGCCGTTCACTTCCAGCCACAGGCCCAGGTTTTGCGGGTCCGCCACTTCGTCGCTTGTGACCAGCCAGGGGCCGATCGGGCCGAAGGTATCGCAGCCCTTGCCCTTGTCCCACTGGCCGCCGCGCTCCAGCTGGTACTCGCGTTCGGACAAGTCATTGACAACGCAGTAGCCGGCCACGTACGACAGCGCATCGGCTTCGCTCACATAGCGCGCGGTGGTGCCGATCACCACGCCCAGCTCCACTTCCCAGTCGCTTTTCTTCGAGTCCTGCGGCATCACCACGGCATCGTTGGCGCCGATGATGGCGCTGGTGGCCTTCATGAACAGCACCGGCTCGGCCGGCACGGCCATGCCCGATTCGGCCGCATGGTCAGCATAGTTCAGTCCCACGCAGAGAAACTTGCCCACGCCCTTCCACGGCGGCGCGATGCGGCCGGGATGGTCCACCACCGGCAGGCTGGCGATATCGATGGCGGCCAGGGTTGCCAGGCCATCCTTGCCCAGGGTCTCGCCCGTGATATCGGACAGCACGCCGGAGAGGTCGCGCACGGCGCCGTCAGCATCGATCAGTGCAGGTTTTTCAGCGCCCTTGTCGCCATAACGCATCAGTTTCATGTGTGTCTCTCGTTGTTGTAATTAATTGGACCAGCCACCATCGATGACGTGAGTCATGCCGGTGGTGAAAGCGGATTCGTCGGAAGCCAGGTAGACGGCCAGCGCGGCGATTTCCTCCGCCCTGCCCACTCTGCCCATCGGCTGGCGGGCGACAAACGCGGCCTGCACTTCATCGACGCTCACGCCCGTCGCCGCCGCCTGCGCGGCAATGCGTTCCTTCAGCGACGGCGACTCGATGGTGCCGGGACAGATCGCATTGCAGCGGATGCCGCGCGTGACGAAATCGGCCGCCACCGACTTTGTCATGCCTACCACGGCCGCCTTCGAGGTGCCGTAGATAAAACGGTTCGGCGCGCCCTTCACGCTCGACGCCACCGACGACATATTGACGATGGAGCCAGCGCCCCGTGCCAGCATGCCGGGCAGCACGGCACGCATCAGCCGGTACATGGAGCGCGCGTTGATGTCGAAGGAACGGTCCCAGGCCGCATCGTCGCAGTCGAGGATGGTGCCGCCGTCGACGAAGCCGGCGCAGTTGAACAGGATATCGACGGGGCCGATCTCGTCGGCCAGCGCGGTGATCGCCGCGCCATCGGTCACGTCGAGCCGGCGGATGGCGCAGCCCGTCGCCTCTTTCAGCACGTCGAGCTGGGCCTGGTTGATATCGGTGGCGATTACCGTAGCGCCTTCGCGCACGAACGCTTCGGCCGTGGCGCGGCCGATGCCCTGGCCGGCGGCGGTGAGCAGGGCGATTTTGCCTTGTAGTCTGGCGGTCATGTTGTCTCCTTTTTTTAGGGCCTAAGCCATATGAAATACGTGTTCCATCATCGCCCAGTGCTCGCCTTCGGCGCGCGAGGCCAGCGGCTCCTGGCACGGTGCGCAAAAGGTCCACCAGCGCTGCGTTTCCGGGTCGGCGGCAATGGCCGCCATGTCGGCTTCGAAATCCTCGCCGTGGTATTCCCAGTAGCCGAACAGCAGGTTTTCCGGCTGGCGCAGGAAGATCGAATAATTACTGACATGCGCGGCTGCCAGCCTTGCCAGCACCTGCGGCCAGACGGCGGCATGCAGGGTCTTGTATTCCGCGATGCGCTCCGGCGCGATGCCGATGACCATGCCCATTTTTTTCATGGCGTTTCCTGACTGATGCCGTAAAAGCGCAATGCGTTGAGGCCGAAAATATCATCCCTGTCCTCTTGCCCCAGATGCGCCAGCAGCGCCTCGCTGGCCGCCAGCCACGCCGCATAGCCGCCGGCCAGATCCACCACAGGCCAGTCGCTGCCCCAGATCACGCGCCGGGGGCCGAATACTTCCAGCACATGTGCGACATAGGGGCGCAAGTCGTCCACGTTACAGCCGGGTTTCGCTTCCGTCACCAGTCCCGACAGCTTGCAGTGCACGTTCGGCAGCGTGGCCAGCTGCGCCATGTCTTCGCGCCATGTGCCGAAGGCGGCATCGGCGATCGGCGGCTTGGCTGCATGGTCGATCACGATGGGCAGCAGCGGATAATCGCGCGCGCAATGCAGCAGCGCGGGCAAGTGACGCGGCAGCACCAGCGCATCGAGCCGCAGACCGTGTTCCACCATGGCCTTCAAAGCTGGCGCCAGCGCCGGATTGGCGATCCAGGCATCGTCTTCGAGATCCTGCAGCATGGGCCGCAAGCCTTTGAGCTTCGGCTGCGATGCCAGGCGGGCAATCGCAGCCGCTGCGTCAGGCGCCAGCAAATCGCTCCATCCCACGACGGCGCGGATAAAACTGTTCTGTTCCGCCAGCGCCAGCAGGTAGTCGGTATCGGCAACCGAGGGCAGCGACTGCACCAGCACCGTTCCAGCGATACCGTGCGCGGCCAGCAAGGGCGCCAGGTCGGCGGGCGCAAAATCGCGGTGGATGGCGGCCAGCGATGGCGGTGGCCAGCTGCCGGCGCGCGCGGCCAGCTGCCAGAAGTGCTGGTGGGCGTCGATGCGCATCATGCGGCCACTCCCGCAGGCAGCGGCGCGCGCGCATCGAGCAAGTCCGCGTCCCGCAGCGCCAGCCACAGGGCATCGGGCAGCGGCGTGGCGAACCAGTCCAGGTTTTGCCGCAGCTGCGCCAGGTCCTGGCCGCCCGGGATGCAGGAAGCGACGGCCGGATGGGCAAGTGGAAACTGCAGGGCGGCGGCTTGCAAGGGCACGCCAAAGTCACGGCAGACGGCGTCCAGGCGCGCCACGCGCTTGAGTATCACGGCCGGCGCATCGGTGTAATTGAATTTACCGTTCCCGGCCAGCACGCCAGAGTTGAACGGGCCGCCGATGACGATGGCGTTGCCGCGTTCCACGCACAGGTCCAGCAATGGCGACAGCGAAGCCTGCTCCAGCAAGGTGTAGCGGCCGGCCAGCAGGGTGCAATCGAGGTCGAATTCGGCCATGGCCCGCAGCACGATCTCGCATTCATTGACACCGAGGCCCACGGCCTTCACCTGGCCGCTTGCGCGCAGCTGGTCCAGCGCGCGAAAGCCGCCGCCGTCCGTCAGCTGGCGCCAGTAATGCTGATCGCATTCGCCATGCGTGGCCTTGCCGATATCGTGCACGAACAGAATGTCGATGCGCTCGAGCCCCAACCGCTGCAGGCTGTCGTCGTGCGAACGCAGCACGCCGTCATACGTGTAGTCGTAATGGGGACGGAACGGCAGCGGCGCGGCAAAACCATCGTCGCCGGGGCGCACGCTGGCGTCGGGCCGCATCAGCCGTCCCGCCTTGGTGCTGACAACAAAATGATCGCGGGGCCGCCCGCGCAGCGCAGCGCCGAGACGGTGTTCGGACTGGGTGTAGCCGTAGAATGGCGCCGTGTCGTAGAAGCGCACGCCGGCATCCCAGGCGCCATCGAGGGTGGCGCGCGCCTGCGCATCGCTGACCGCCTGGTACAAGCCGCCCAGCGGCGCGCAGCCCATGCCGATGCAGGGCAGCGACAGGCCGCCGCGCGGCAGGTTACGCATTTGTGTGGCATCCATGAACCCGGCCCTCACGCTGCGCGCAATGGGAAACAGCCTGGCCCCACCGCGTCGAATTGTTTATAGGTCAGCACGAATTCCTGGTGCCCCAGGTCTTCCGAGCGGCTCAGTTCTCCGTTGGCCACGTTCAGCACGGCGGCGACGATCTCCGCGCCTACTTCTTCCAGGGTGGCTTCGCCCGTGAGTATCTTGCCGGCGTTGATATCCATGTCGTCGGCCAGGCGCTCGAAGGTTTGCGGGTTGGCGCACACCTTGATGACGGGTGAAATCGCCGAACCCACGACGGAGCCGCGGCCGGTAGTGAACAAGGTGATGTGGGCACCGCAGGAAATGAGTTCGACGATTTCCGCGTTGTCCGACACGTTCGGAAAACCGAAGCGCGGCTCGCCGTCCGGCACCACGTCGAGCAGGTACAGGCCGCCGCCGGCCGGCTGGTCGCCCGGTTTCAAAATGCCGACGATGGGCGAGGAACCGCTCTTGGCGTAGGCGCCCAGCGACTTTTCTTCCTGCGTGGTGAGGCCGCCATCGGCGTTCCCCGGCGAGAAGCTGCCATGGCCCATGATGGTGTAATAGCGGGCCGCCTTGGCCACGGTCTCGACGATGGCGTTGCCCAGGTCGGGGCTGACGGCGCGCCGCTGCATGTGGTATTCGCAACCGACCAGTTCGCCCGTCTCTTCGAAGATGCAGGGGCTGCCGGCCGCGATCAGGGTGTCGAATGCCACGCCGACGGCCGGGTTGGCGCTGATGCCGCTGGTGCTGTCGGAACCGCCGCAGATGGTGGCGACGACCAGTTCATCGATCCTCATCGGCACGCGCTCCTGCTGCGCCAGGTGCTCGAGCGCCCAGCCTATCCATTCCGTACCACTGCTCACGCTGGGGCGCGTGCCGCTGTTTTCCTGGATCGTGATCGTGTGGACGGGGCGGTCGCTGTCGGCCACGGCGCTGGAGAGGCCGTATTTGTTGAAACCTTCGCAGCCCAGGGAGACCAGCAGCACGGCGCCCACGTTCGGGTGCGTCAGCAGGCGGCGCATCACCTGGTCCGCGTATTCATTGGGGAAGCAGCCCGTAAAGCCGATCAGGTGCACGGGCTGGCCGGGAAAGGCGTTGACCATCAGGCGCGCCACGTGGTGCGCGCATTCGACCATATAGGCCACCACCACGATATTGCGGATGCCCTTGCGGCCATCGGCGCGCAGGTAGCCCGACAGGGCGGGTGTCGTCACGGGAGCGTTCATGCTTGGTCGTCCTTGTCCAGGAAGTGGTGGCCGTCCTGGCCCAGGGTAAACGTGGGGATGTAATCGCTTGCCAGGTTGTGCGTGTGGATATGCTCGCCGATGGCGACGGGGGCCGTGATGCTGCCGATCAGGGCGCCGTAGCGCAGCACCTTGTCGCCCACGGCCAGCGCGCGGCGCGCCACCTTGTGGCCGATGTGAATATTTTGCGCCAGGGTGACGGGCAAGCCATCGATGGCGACGACGTCGCCGCTGGCCAGGGCTGTCCTGGCGATCAGGCAGTTATCTTCGGGCGACATCAGCAGCAGGCTGGCAGGCTGGGAAGCGAGGCTCATGGCGCACCCTCCCCGGCAAAGATGGCTAGGCGCCCGGCTGGCTCAGTTTTTCGCGCGTGCCGATCGACGACAGCATGGTGCGGCGCGAGGAATCGAGGTGCGAGCGCATGCCCTCGAGCGCCTTCGGTATGTCGTGCTCCGCCAGCGCGCGCAGAATCGCCAGGTGCTCCTGCACCGCGTACTGATTGCGGCCCTTTTCCTCGCCCTTGTCCCACTGGTAGTGATAGTGGAAGACAAACGAGACGATATCGTAGAAGCCCTGCGCGAAGCGGTTGTTCAGCAAGCCGATGAGAAAGGTGTGGAACTCGCGGTCCAGCGCCGGAAAGGCGTTGTGGCGCGTGTCTATCCTGGCCGCCAGCTTCTCGTGCTGCTTGATCAGCCGCGCCAGTTCCGCATACGCGGGATCGCCATGCGGCAGGTGCGCAAATTGCTCCACGGCCGCCATCTCGAACATGCGCCGCATGTCCGCCAGTTCGGTGGCAAACGAGCGGTCGAACGCGCACAAGCGCCAGCCGCCGCGCGGTTTCTTTTCGATCAGGCCGAAGCGCGAAAAACCGATCAGGAATTCGCGCACGCTGACGGTACTGGCGCCCGCCTCGCGCGCCAGCTCCGCTTCCGAAAATTCCGCGCCGGGCGGCATGTCGCGCTGGTACACGCGTTCCATCAGCACTTGCTGGATGCGCTCCGCCCCCGACTGCAATTCGGAGATATCGAAGTAGTCGCCCGGTATGGGTTTGCGCAGCAAGCGCCGGTCCGCCGGGCTGGCGATCAGCCGCCGCGTCGACAGGTAGGCGATCGCGCTGCGGATCGCCGTGCGGCTGCCCTGGCAGATGGTGGTCAGGAACTGCTCCGTCGGCAGCATCTCGCCCACTGCGACATTCTCGGCGAGAAATTGCAACAGCAGATTGGTACTGCGCTTGAAGACGGTGGCGGGTTTGGACATGGATGAATGAACGCGCTATGCCAGCGAAAGGGAAAGTGGATGAGTGGGCCATTTTAGTCGATATCGGATTGGATCGGCATGCCGAAAAAGAAACAACTGCGTTAACCGGG
The DNA here is from genome assembly GCF_002735705.1 of Janthinobacterium sp. BJB426. Lineage (GTDB taxonomy): Bacteria > Pseudomonadota > Gammaproteobacteria > Burkholderiales > Burkholderiaceae_D > Janthinobacterium. The sequence continues at coordinate 22,050 of NZ_PDZL01000009.1, read as the reverse complement.
GCGTTCATGGCTGCGCTCCCGGCGCCAGCATGGCGCGCAGGCGCGGCTGCGCCAGGGCGGGACACAGTTGCCGCGCCAGCGCCGCCACGGGCGCCATGCGGCGCGCGATCTTGCCGGCGTGATGCTGGGCGATGTCTGCCAGGCGGTGCGCGAGGAAGGGATTGCCGAAGCGTTCCCTGACCTGCGCCACATAGGCCAGCGCGGCGTCACCGTGCCGCGCCCCCATGGCGGCAAACACGGGCAGCACTTCCTCGTTCCACAGGGCTTCTAGCGCGGCGCGCATGGCGCCATCGTCCATCGCCTCGCGCACCGTCATGCCGACCGGACTGCCCCGTTCCAGCCACAGTTGCGCCAGATAGGTGTGGCCCAGGTTGAGCAAAAACAGTTTGCGCTGTTCATAGTCGCGCAGGCTGCCCGTCACCACCAGTTGCGGGTGGCGGCACGGCAGCAGCATGCCTTCCTGTGCCTCGATGGCCCACAGCGCATAGGGCTCGGCCACCGCGCCTATCGGTTCAATCGCTTCGGAAACGATGCGGTCGACGAGGGAATTGATCCACAAACAGCCCGTTTCCAGGTAGGCGATGGCGTCTGGCGAGACTTGCCACTGCCGCGCCAGTGTCACGACCACCTGGCACAGTACATGACCGTTGTCGGCCACCAGTTCGCACGGGAAGATCGAGAGGGGCGCGGCGCCGGCCAGGAAGCGACCGTGCAGCAGCACCAGCAGCTTGGCGGGAAAGCTGGCGGGAACGGCCGCGCCGTCGAGCATGCCGGCGTGGTCGGCGTCATCGAGCTGGTAGCCCGTGTCGCCCGTATTCGAGATGATCACGCGCGCGGCCACGGCCGCATCGCGCACCTGCCGCCAGTCGCTGCCGGCTTGCCACGCTTGCGTGACGGCGTCGGCACGGCGCTCTTCATCGACTTGCGCGCCGTCCTGCCAGCCGCGGATGCGCACCGGGTAGCCGCCGGCCTGGCGAAACGCCGCCACCCGCGCCGCGCCCTGCGCGCTGTGCGTGGTCTGCACGATGGTGATATGGCCCAGCGCCTCGCCTGCCTTGGCCGCTTCGCTGACGAACAGGTCGGCGTGCGCCTGCAGGAAGCGGCTGGTGCCAAATTGCAGTATGGGGTTGAGATCGCTCATCTCAGACCTCGACGATGGCCTTGATGACGCCCGCCTCGGGCTGCATCCAGCGATCGAGCACGCCGGTAAATTCATCGAGCGTGGTGCGGTGGGTATTGAGCAGCGCGGTGGGTACTTTGCCCGCCTTCATGGCCGCCACCACTTCCTCGAAATCGTCAACGGTGGCGTTGCGGCTGCCCAGCAAGGTCGTTTCGCGCTTGTGGAATTCGGGATCGGAAAAGGACAGGCGGTCGCGCACGATGGATACCAGCACATAGGCCCCGCCGTGGGCGACGAAGTCGAGGCCCCGCTCCATGGCGGCGATATTGCCGGTGGCGTCAAACACCACGTCGAAAAATTCACCGCCGGTGGCGTCCGACAGCTGTTCCTTGTCGCCCTCGCCCAGCTGCACCGTGCGGGTGATACCGAGCGCATCGCGGCAGAACTGCAGGCGGTCGGCGCGGCCATCGAGCACCGTCACGTCGGCGCCTTTCAACGATGCGAACAGCATCACGGCCATGCCGATCGGGCCGGCGCCCACCACCAGCACGCGCTTGCCGGCATCGACCGCGCCGCGCTTGACGGCGTGCGCGCCGATGGCGAGAAATTCGATCATGGCCGCGTCGTCGAGCGAGATGCCTTCCGTCTTGAAGACAAAGCGCTCGGGCAGCGCCAGGTATTCGGTCATGCCGCCGTCGCGGTGCACGCCCAGCACTTCGATGCGGGTGCAGCAGTTGGTCTTGCCCTGGCGGCAGGCCACGCAAGTACCGCATGACAGGTAGGGCATCACATAGACCTGGTCGCCCACGGCCAGGCGCGAGCCGGCTGGCGCGCTGTCGATATGGCCGGACAATTCATGGCCCATCACGCGCGGATAGCTGAGGAAAGGCTGGGTGCCGCGGAAGATATGCATGTCGGTACCGCAGATGCCGACGCGGCGTATGCGCAGCAGCACTTCACCCTCGCCGGGCACGGGCACGGGGCGCTGCTCCATGCGCAAACTGCCGGGCGTATCGCAAACGATACTTTTCATCATGGTCGTCCCTCTCGCCTCCCGGATCTTGCCGGTGGCATATTATATTTAACGTACAAACCAACTGTGAAAAAAATCCGTCTGTGCGGATTGTCTTTCCAGCCCTGCCAATGGCGCTTCTTGCTGCGCCGCACAACGATTACTCCATCATGCCACCTGGCCCGAACCTGTTTCTTTTGCTGTAGTTGCCATTCGGTTTTATAAATATACCGTACAAAAAAATGAAGGTCAACGGATTCTTTTACGGGTTTTTTTGGCTCTTCTGCTACATTCTTGCTTGACCCTGACGTTACGTCAGGCGCCATCGTGGCGGTACGCACTGAAGACAAGGAGACGACGATGCTGTTAAAAATCGGGGAACTGGCCAGGCTCACGGGCCTGACTATCCGCACCCTGCACCATTACGACAGCATCGGCCTGCTCTCGCCTTCGGCGCGCACGCAGGCTGGCTACCGCCTGTACCAGCACGGCGACATGGACCGGCTGCACCGGATCATGGCGCTGCGCAAGTTCGGGCTGTCGCTGGCCGATATCGCCAACGCCCTCGCTGGCCCGGATCTGCCTTTGCATTCCATCGTGGCGCAGCAAATCGCCATGCTGGAACGCCAGATCGCGCAAGCTTCCACCTTGCGCGAACGCCTGTGCAGCCTGCAAGCGCAACTGGCGCAGGGGCAGGCGCCGGAACTGGCCGAGTGGCTCACCACTATGGAGTTGATGACCATGTACGACAAATACTTTACTCACGAAGAACTGCAACAACTGCCGCTGCTGTCCGATGCGGCCGTGGAACAGGAATGGAAGGCGCTCGTCGCCAGGGTACGCGCGCTGCAGGCGACGGGCGCTGGTCCCGACGATGCGCGGGCGCAGGCGCTGGCCACGGAATGGATGGTCAAGCTGGTGCGCGACACAGGCGCCCACCCTGGCCTGTTCGCGCGCCTGAACGACATGCATGCGCAGGAACCCTCGATGCAAGCGACGACCAGCATCGATGCGGACTTGATGCAGTTCATCCTGGCCGCCTTCAATGCAGCGCGCATCGCGCTGTACCGGCCCTTCCTCAATGAGCAGGAGTACGCACACCTGGTGGCCAACTACGGCAAGCGCTCGGGCGAGTGGCCCGCCCTGATCGCCGCCGTGCGCGCCGCCATCGATGCGCGCACGCCGCCCACCGACCCGGCCGTGCTGCAACTGGCGCGGCAGTGGCTGGAACTGTTCCGCTCCTACGCGGGCACGGCCCCGGCCACGCAGCTGAAGTTCCGCCAGGCGCACCAGCAGGAACCGCGTCTGATGGAAGGCAGCTTTGTCAACGGGGCCATGCTGCAATACCTGGGCGCGGCAATGGCCGTCGTGGCGCAGGAACCTCCACGCCCATAGTTGACGTGTGGCATCTCGTGGGCGCGGCCATGTAAAATCGGCCTTCGCCCACGAGAGGATTAACCGATGCGCCGCTTTCTGTTTGCTTGCCTGACCCTGCCCGCCTTCCATATCGCCATGGCTGGCGATGCGCCCGTGCAAGGGGTATGGCAGGGCACCGTGGGCAGAGCCAATATCGTGGCCTGCTTCAACCAGCCCAGCCCCACGCAAGGGTCTGACCGCAGCGGCAATTATTACTACACGCGCTACAAGACGCCGATCATGCTCTCCAAGCCGAACGGCAAGGCGCTGTGGCAGGAACTCGACGCCAAGGGCGACACGACAGGCACGTGGAGCCTGGATACCCCGCAAAACGACAAGGTCACCGGCACATGGACGGACCCGAAAAGCGGCAAGACCCTGCCCGTGGCCTTGACCTTGCTGGAAGCGGCGGGCGACCGCGAACATCCATCGTGCGCCAGCGATGCCTACAACCTGGCGCTGGAAGCGTTTCCCAGCACCAAGGTAAGTAAACCCGTTACCTTTGAAGGCAGGCAATACCGCAACCTGCAAGTGGGCGACACCATCACGGTGGAACTGATCGCGCCCGGCGATGGCATCGCGAAAATCAATACGCAGCTGCGCGCCGTGCTGGCGAAGAACAAGAAGGACCTGGAAGACTTCTATGCGACGCGCCGCGAATACCTGGGCCGCAACGGTTTCACGACGGAAGACGAAGTGTATGCGGAGCCCACTTACTGGTCGCCGCGCTGGGTGACGATCAAATTCTACCGCTGGGCGGCCGGCTATGGCGCCAGCGGCATCTCCATCAAGTTCCGCACTTGGGACGTGAAAACGGGCCAGGAAACGGACGTGTGGAACTGGTTTGGCGCCAGCGCCAGCGGTGGCGACGACAAGGCCGAATTGCCGGACCGCCTGCGCCAGGCCCTCTTCAAGGACGTCAAGATCGACGCCGAGTGCAAGGGCACGGATTACGACGGCCGCGGCCGCTTCCACCTGTCCCTGAAGCCGGAAGGCGTGTCCTTCTGGGAAGACTCGAACGGCAGCGGCTGCGAAAATGACTTTTTACTGCCCTACAGCAAGGTCGGCCCCTTCCTCACCGTCAAAGGCCGCGCTGCGCTCAGCGATTTGCTGCCGAAGAATTAAGCATAGTAGTTATCATCGAGCAGCATGTCCTCGAAAAATGCGCCATACGGCAAGGTCGGATGGCGCAAATGGATTTCCAGTATCCAGCGCATCGGTGACGGAGAAAAATCCGCGTCGGCCAGCGCGCCCGCGTAGATCGTCGCGTGCGGGAAATCGGACACGCGGTGGCCGCCGAGGTCAAAGTTCAGCGCCCAGCCCAGCTTGCGCGCTTCCTCCTCTGCGTAGGCATACAGCGCTTGTCCCGTCAGCCTGTCGCGCTGCCACACGGCGCGCACCTGGTGGAACAGGCATTCGGCATCGCGCGCGCAGTGGGCATAGTCCGCCTGCTGCGCGCTGTCGCCCACCGTAAACGTGGCGCCGCCATCGCCCTCCCACGCCTGCACACGGGGGGCGATATCGAGGAAGAAAATATCGTCCTCTTGCAGGATCACGCCCGGCTCGGAGGCCCGCTTCATCGGTTTGAGCGTGTTGCGGCCGAAGCGCACGCGCGTGGGATGCCAGCTCAGAGCCAGGCCCATGTCCAGCAGCACCTGCTTCGCCATGGCGACGGCGTCTTCTTCCAGCATGCCGGGGCGGATGCGCGCGGCAATGGCGGCGATCGCCTCGCGTGTCTTGCGGCGCGCCAGCAGCATGCCGTCCTCAGTATAGGCGGGGCCGACCCGCTCGGCGTCCAGTGTGGTGTGCATGTTTGACTTTCCTCAAGGGCGCGCCGAAGTGGCGCGCCAGCAGGAAAAGTATAGGTTTGCGGCGTGATGGGCGGGGGTGCTGGCTGCCGTGCTTTCCGGACAGCATGGCGGGGATTCCTGCCATCCAACTATTGAAGGCTGGAAAAGTTCTGCCGGTATTGTTTGGCCGATACGCCCAGGCGCCGCAGAAACACCGTGCGCAACTGGTCGGCCGTGCCAAAGCCGCAGCGCCAGGCGACGGTTTTCAGCGGCTCGCTACCCGCTTCGAGCAAGGCGCGCGCCGCATCGAGCCGGGCGCTTTCAATGAAGTATGCCGGCGTCACGCCCAGCTCGCGCACGAAGACCCGGGCAAAGTTGCGCGGGCTCATGGCCACCAGCCGCGCCAAGGTATCCACATCGAGCGCCGCGCCAAGGTGTGCCAGCACGTATTGCTGCGCCTGCGCCACGGGCGAGGAAGCATCGACGACCGGGGTCAGGTACGGACTGAACTGCGACTGCCCGCCCTGGCGCTGCGTGTACACCACCAGCCGCCGCGCCACCTGCAGCGCCAGTTGCGCTCCACAGTCGTCTGCTAGCAAGGATAGCGACAGGTCGATGCCCGCCGTCACGCCCGCAGAGCTGACCAGCTTGCCGTCATGCAGATAAATACTGTCCGCATCGACTTGCGCCAACGGAAAACGGGCGGCCAGCGCCGCCGCATCGTTCCAGTGCGTGGCAACCTTTTTTCCATCGAGCAAGCCCGCATGGCCCAGCAAGAACGCGCCATTGCAGATGGAGCCGTGGCGGCGCGCCTTGCCGGCCGCGCTGGCCAGCCAGGCGCTCAGGTCCGCGTCACGCGCTTGCGCCGGCAAGCCGGGACCGCCCGCCACCAGCAACAGGTCATAGGCGTCGTGCACCTGCGCATAATGCCGGTGCGCAGCCAGACATAGCCCGTTGGAGCAGCGCAGCAAGCCTTCCTGCGTGCCCAACACTTCGATCACGTAATGCTGTTCGGGTGGCAAAAAGCTGTTCGCTTCGGCAAACACGTCCATGGGCCCGCTGACGTCGAGCGCCTGCACGCCGGGAAAGATCAGGATGGCAATCGTTGGCATGCTTCAATCCTGCGCCATGGCAGCCACTTGCTGCGCCACCATCTCCGCCGTGGCGGCTGCCAGGGTCCAGCCCAGGTGGCCGTGGCCCGTGTTGTAGTACACGCCCGGCGCCTTGCCCGGCCCCACTTTCGGCAGCATGGCAGGCAGCATGGGGCGCAAACCGGCCCAGGGGATCACCTTGCGCGTATTGATACCCGGAAAACACTGCTCCACCCACTGCAATAGCGGGCGGATGCGGTCGGCGCGGATGTCGTGGTTGACGCCATTGAATTCCGCCGTGCCCGCCACCCTGAGCCGGTCTTCGCCCAGGCGGCTGCTGACCAGCTTGGTGGCGTCGTCGAGCAGGCTGATGGACGGTGCGGCCGCGCGGCTGGCCGCATCATCGAGCTGCACGGTGATCGAATAGCCTTTCACGGGATACACGTTCACATGGTCGCCCAGCATTGCTGCCATGGCGCGGCTGGCCGTGCCCGCGCAAATGATGACGGCGTCAAACACGGTGCTGTCCCCATCCATGGAGACGCGCACCTTGCCATGTTCGCGCGCCAGCGCCGTGACCTGTGCGCCGTAGCGGCACGGCACCCCCAGGCGGACGCAGGCGTCGGCCAGGCCGCTGGTGAATTTGTGGATGTCGCCCGTGGAATCGCTGTCCGTGTAATAGCCGCCGTAAAAATTACCTTGCAGCGCCGGCTCGATGGCGCGCATTTCCGTCAAGGTCACGGCGCGCCGCTGCAAGCCCCCTTGCGCCAGCAGGCGCGACACGCCGGCCGCCCGCTCGAAGCCGCGCTGGTCGCGGTAGACGTGCAGAATGCCGGCGCGGCGGTGATCGAAATCAATATTCTCTTGCTCTGCCCACGCAAACAGATGTTCGCGCGCGGCGATCGCCATGCGGGCCGTGGCGATGGTATTGCGTTCATAACCCGGCATGGCAGCAAGGAATTGAGCAAACCAGCTCAGCTTGTGCCAGCTGGGCCAGGGATGGAGCAGCAAGGGTGCATCGCGCCGCGCCATCCATTTCAGGGCGTTCAGTACCGTTGCCTTGTGGTTCCACACCTCCGCATGTGAGGCCGACAATTGCCCGCCGTTCGCATACGACGTTTCCATGGCCGCATAGCGGTGGCGCTCGATCAGGGTGACATTGACGCCCCGTTGCGCCAGCGCGTAAGCGGTGGTGACGCCCGTGATGCCGCCGCCGATGACTGCCACCGTGCGGCTCATGGCGCCACGACCTTGTGCACGACGGTGTCGCCCGCCTGCAACACGCGGCCATCGGGCGCCAGCACGTCCATCCTGCGCACGGGCAAGCCTGAGCCACGCTGCAGCAAGGTCGAATGCGCCTCGCCTGATTCGAACAGCTGCGTCTCGCTCCACTGGCGCAAGCCGACGACGACGGGAAACAGGGCCAGCCCCTTTTGCGTCAGCACGTATTCCTGGTAGGCCGTGCCGTCCGAGGCGGGCGCGACCGTGAAGATGCCCTCTTCCACCAGGGTGTGCAGGCGGTCGGCCAGGATGTTCTTCGCCACGCCCAGGCTTTTCTGGAACTCGCCGAACCTGCGCATGCCGTCGAAGGCGTCGCGCACGATCAGCAGCGACCAGCGCTCGCCGATCACGTCGAGCGCGCGCGCCACGGGACAGGGGTCGGTTTTCAGGCTCTTGCGCTTGGCCATCATCATGCTCCAGGATTGAGTGGTTGCATTTTAAAACTTCTCGGCGTAGACTCCAACTGGTTTTAATTTGAAACCACCTACCTAAAAACCCATGCGCGATACGACGACTCCCATCACGACAGCACTTCCCCCTTCCCTCGTCTGGCTGTTTGCCACGGCGGCCGGCCTCAGCGTGGCCAATGTGTATTACGCCCAGCCCTTGCTCGCCACACTGGCGCACGAATTCGGCATGACGGAGGCCGCCAGCGGCATGGTCATCACGGCCACGCAGATCGGCTGCGCGCTGGCCCTGCTGCTGCTCGTTCCCTTGGGCGACATGCTGAACCGGCGCCGCCTGACCCTGTTCCAGCTGGGCTTGCTGGCCATCACCCTGGCGGCGCTGGGCTGCGCCCGTTCCACGGCCGCCTTGCTGGGCGGCATGCTGCTGGTGGGCTTGCTGGGCACGGCCATGACGCAGGGCTTGATCGCCTATGCGGCCAGCGCGGCGGCCAGCCATGAACGGGGAAGAGTCGTCGGCATGGCACAGGGCGGCGTGGTGATCGGCTTGCTGCTGGCGCGCACCCTGTCCGGCGTGGTGGCGGACCTGGCCGACTGGCGCGCCGTGTACGTTGTCTCGGCGACCATCGCCTGCGCTCTGCTGTTGCTGCTGTGGCGCAAGCTGCCACCGGCGCAGCCATCCAGTCAAAAACTGGCCTACGGCGCCCTGCTCGCTTCCATGGTGGAGATGTTGATGCACAACAAAGTGCTGCGCGTACGGGGCATGCTGGCCCTGCTGATGTTTGCCGTCTTCAATATTTTCTGGAGCGCCCTGGTGCTGCCCCTGACGGCGCAAGGCTATAGCCATGCAGCCATCGGCGCGTTTGGCCTCGTCGGGGTGATCGGGGCGCTGGGCGCGGCGCAGGCGGGAGCATTGGCCGACAAGGGCCGCTCGCAGTGGACGACGGGCGCGGCCCTGTTGCTTCTGCTGGCCGCGTGGCTGCCGCTCAGCTTTGCGGGCGCGGCCCTGTGGCCGTTAATCGTCGGCATCATCGCGCTGGATCTGGCGGGCCAGGCTATCCACGTGACGAACCAGAGCCTGATCTTCAAGGACGACAGCGACGCGCACAGCCGCCTGGTGGCGTGCTACATGCTGTTTTATGCGGTGGGAAGCGGACTCGGTGCGATTGCCGCCACCAGCGTGTATGCGCTGGCGGGCTGGCATGGGGTATGCGCGCTGGGCGCGGCGGTCAGCTTGCTCGCCCTGCTGTTCTGGCGGCTGACCTTGCCTACTGAAAAAGCTGAGTGATAAACGCTTAATTCAGCATGGCCGCAGTGGAACCATGGCGATATGTTTTCAAGGCATCGGGCTGGATCTGGATCAGCGAACCGCTGACTTTAATCAAATGCAAGTCCGTCAGCTGGTGCAGCACGCGCGACAGGGTGGCGGGTGCCAGGTTCAGGAACGATGCCAACAGACTTTTCTTCAGGTCCAGCTTGACCTCGTTCGAGCGCTGCTGGTCCGACGCCTGCAGCAAATACTCGACCACGCGCTGGGTGGCGTTCTGCACGGAGCAGCGCTCCACGTTGCGGATGAAACCCATCAGATGATGCGACAGGCTGTTCATCATCTGGCGCGCGATGCGCGGCGACTGGTCCAGCAGGCGCAGCAGCGCGTGCGGCGGGATGCGCAGCAGCAAGCAGTGCTCGAGCGCTTCGGCGCAGAATGGATACGGTTCATCGAGGAAAATCATGGCTTCGCCGAAACTCTGGCCCGGACGGATCAGTTCCAGTACCTTGTCCGTACCTTCCATGGAAAACACGCTCAGCTTGACGAGGCCGAAAACCACCACATAGGCGCCTTCCGCCACTTCGCCCTTGCGAAACAGCACTTTGCCTTTTTCCACTTCAACACGCACGACATCCTGGCGCAATTGCTCTAATTGCGAAGGGGAAATATGGCGGAACAGAGCCTGGCTCGATAGCAAGCCATCGACGTTGACCTTATGCATGACACTCTCTTATTAGATTAGCGAATGACTAAGAGTGTAATGGGCCGGCACGGTCAAGGCCATACGTCAAAGGAACTAGGGTTGTCTAGGCCGGAACGCCATGCAGATCAAACAATCGCGCATTGCTTGCGCACTATTTGCACTTTGTTTGATCTTTATTTGCTCAATTCGCGCTCGACCGCATACACGGCGATCTGCACGCGGCTGCTGAGCTTAAGCTTCTTGAGGATGTTTTGCACGTGGATTTTCACCGTGCTTTCGGCCACGTCGAGCTGGCGCGCGATTTCCTTGTTGCTCAGTCCTTGCGCCAGGCAGGCCATGGCTTCGCGTTCGCGCGGCGTCAGTTTGTCATAGTCGGCCTGGGGCGCGTTCTGCCCCGCGCGGAACTGCGACACGAGCTTGGCCGTCATGGCGTCGGCAATCACGGATTCGCCGGCGGCGGCGCGGCAAATGGCCTGGCCCAGCTGCTCGGCCTCGATATTTTTCAGCAAATAGCCGCGCGCACCGGCGCGCAGGGCCGCGCCCAGGTCGGCTGCGTTTTCCGACACGGTCAGCATCAGCACGACCATCTGCGGCAGGGCCTGCAGGATCAGCTGCAGCGCCTCGACGCCGGACACGCCAGGCATGTTCAAGTCCATCAGCACCACGTCGGGCTGCAGTTCGGCCGTCAGGCGCACGCCGTCGAGCCCATTCGATGCCTCGCCCACCACCTGGAATTGAGGATTGCGCTGCAACAGCAGCTTGACGCCGCTGCGCAGCAAGGTGTGGTCATCGACCAGCAGGATTTTGATTGGTGCGTTCACGTGTTTGTTGCCTGATAAGGATGATTCATCTGTTACGCGGCCTGGCGCCGGGCTGCCGGCAAGGCCAGCGAGATCGTCGTGCCGCCGCCGGGCGTGCTGTCGATGGCAAATTGCGCACCGAGCCGCTCGGCCCGTTCCTGCATGATACGCAAGCCGATCTGCAATTCCGTTTTCTTGTCGCGCAGGTTGGCAGCAAATCCTTCGCCATCGTCGCGCACCTGCAGCGCAAAATCGCGCCCGTTTTCCACGCGCAGGGCCACGTTGCTCGCTTGCGCGTGCTTGCGGATATTCGACAACGCTTCCTGCACGATGAACAATATCTGCAGCTGCTGCTCGGGCGCCAGTGGCGCGCCATTGCCGCTCATGTCCAGGGTGCCGACGACGCCCGTCTGCAGTTCGAACTTGGCCAGTACTTCGCTGAGTTTGCTTTCGAGGTCGCTGCCATGCCAGCGCGTGCGGAAATTGACGAGCAATTCGCGCACGTCCTGATAGCTTTGCTCGACACCCATGCGCATCAGCGGCAACACTTCGGCCGCTTCGTCGAGCTGGCCCCGGCGCACGGAATCGTCGAGCATCTGCACTTGCAGGCTGATGAAGTTCAGGCTTTGCGCGATGCTGTCATGCAAGCCTTCGGCCAGCAGGCTGCGTTCGCGCGCCACGGCGAATTCCTTTTCGCGCGCGATCAGGCGCTGGTTTTCGATGGCGATGCCCAGGCTCTGGCCCAGGGTTTCCAGCCAGCCCTGCTGCTGCGCATGCACGGCTTGCGGGCGCGCAAAGTGCAGCGAAAAACTGCCCACCACCTGGTCGCGCGCGAGGATGGGGAAGACGGCGATGGCGATAAAACCTTCGTCCTGGCAACGGTAACGCTGCAGCGCATCGACCTGGCGGAAATCGCGGATCTGGATCACGCCCTGCGCCACGGCCGCGCCACACAGGCAATCGTTGTTGCGGATGCAGTGTTCCTCTTCCACCATGGCATCGGAAATGCCCTCGTGCACGATGATATGCACGGTATCGTGCTGCGGATCGAGGATGCGCACGGTGCCGCCTTCGGCTTGCGCGAACTGCATCACGTGGCGCAGGAAGCCACGGCACAGCGCATCGATGGCGTGCTGTCCCGCCAGCAAGGTGGAAATCTCGTGCAGGGTGGCCAGCTGGCGCTCCTGCGCGGCGCTCAGGCCCGATTCGGCTTGCGCCAGGCGGCGCTGGCGCCAGCGCGACGCTGGAAGTTGTTTGCGGGAAGGTTGACTGCGCGGCGCATGCATGAAGAACTCGAATCTGAAAAGTGGTGCGCCCGGCAAACGCTGCGGCCTGCCGGGCTGGTAAAGGTTACAAACGGATCTCGGTGCCCAGCAGCTTGACGAACTGCGCCAGCCAGGCCGGATGCGCAGGCCAGGCCGGCGCCGTGACGAACTGGCCATCGGTGACGGCGTCCGTGACGGCGATGTCGGCATACGTGCCGCCCGCCAGTTTCACTTCCGGCGCGCAGGCGGGATAGGCGGAAATGCGCTTGCCACGGATGACATCGGCGGCGGCCAGCAATTGCGCGCCGTGGCAGACGGCCGCGACAGGCTTGCCCGCCTCGGCGAAGTGACGCACGGCGGCGATGACTTTTTCGTTCAGGCGCAAATATTCGGGCGCGCGACCGCCGGCAATCATCACGGCGTCATAGTCGGCCGGGTCGATCTCGTCGAAGCTGGCGTTCAGCGTAAACAGATGGCCCGGCTTTTCCGTGTAAGTCTGGTCGCCCTCGAAATCGTGGATGGCCGTCTTGATCGTCTCGCCGCTTTTCTTGCCGGGACAAACGGCATGCACGGTATGGCCCAGCATCAGCAGGGCCTGGAACGGCACCATCGTTTCATAATCTTCTGCAAAATCGCCGGTCAAAAACAGAATTTTCTTCGCTGCCATTTAGTTCTCCTATGAAAGATTGATACCGCAAGGCGTATCTTAGCGCGACTTGGCAACCATACTGGATATTTATCAAACTTTTGCGCCTTGATCGAGGATTTTACAGGCTGAGGCAGAATTATTTGCAGGCTGGCAGGTCAAACCCGGACGCCCCTATTCGAAAGCCTGGCCATGCACACCGCCACCAGCCCCCTTGTTTCACCCGCCCTGATCCGTATCTTCGACCACTTTGCCGATGCGCAGCAGGCCCGCAGCGCCCTGCTCGATGATGGCTTCCCCGCGCACGCCGTGCAGCTCGACACGGTCGACGACGAAGCCGTCCCCATACAGGGCAAGGCCGCGTGGCGCGGCATGTTCCGCCTCGTCGTGACCATCGGCAATGCGCAGGAACGGCAACGGGCGCACGCCATCGTGCAGGCCTGCAATGGCTGCGACATCGAACAGCGCACGGCCAGCCACGCGGGCGGCCGGCGCACGGGCGCGCACGCGCAGGCAGGCTGACGGTCTCCCTTGCGCGGCCAAATTATGGCAAGATCCAGCTTCCTTCATTCCACAGTGGAACTTGCCATGATTTTTGAAATTGCCCACATCCAGATCAAATCAGCCACGCATGCTGCCTTCGAAGCGGCCGTGACGAAAGCCATCCCCCTGTTCCAGCGCGCGCGCGGCTGCGAATCGATGCGCCTGGAGCGCTCGATCGAAAACGGCGATGCCTACCGCCTGGTGGTGGGCTGGGCCACCCTGGAAGACCATACCGTGCATTTCCGCGGCAGCGACGACTTCCAGGCCTGGCGCGGCCTGGTGGGTGAATTCTTTGCCGCCCCACCGCAAGTGGAGCACATGAACACGGTGGTGGCCGGGTTTTAATATTGGCAGTCGGCACGGGCTGTGAATGCCCGTACCGGCGCCTTAAACGGCAGGATGGTGAAACACCTGCCGCAAGTAAGCAAGGAAAGTTTCATCCTTGCACAGGGTCTTGCCCGGCGAATCCGACAGTTTCGCCACGGACTGGCCATTGCAACGCACCAGTTTCATGACAATATTGAGCGGCGTCAAACCGACGTCGTTGGTGAGATTGGTGCCGATGCCAAAGCCCGTCATGATGCGGTCGGCGAAGTGCTGGTACAGGGCGAACGCCTTGTCCAGGTCCAGGCCGTCGGAAAACACGAGGCGCTTGGTATTGGCGTCGATGCGCAGGGTCGCATAATGGGCCAGCGCCTTCTCGCCCCACTCGACGGGGTCGCCCGAATCGTGACGCAAGCCGTCGAACAGCTTGGCGAAATACAGGTCGAAATCGGCCAGGAAGGCATCCATGCCGACCACGTCCGTCAGGGCAATGCCCAGGTCGCCCCGGTATTCCTGCACCCAGTCTTCCAGTGCCGCCTTTTGAAAGTCGCGCAGGCGCACGCCAAACGACTGGAACGATTGCATGTATTCATGCGCCATGGTGCCGATCGGCACGATGCCCAGCTTTTTCGCCAGGTAGACATTCGACGTACCCTTGAAGTACTCGGGCACGTCGCGCGCCAGCCGTTGCACCACTTCGTCATGCCAGGCGCCAGAAAAACGCCGGCGCACGCCGAAGTCGGAAAACTCGAACGGATGCTTGCGCCGTGGCAGCTTGCCGAATTCCTTGACGGCTTCCACTTTCAAGCCCAGGCGGTGCCGCCCTTCGCGCATGGCCGCATCGAGGTCGAAGCGGCGGAAATACAGTTCGTTGATGATGTACAGCACAAAAATCTCGAAGCCCATCACGTGTACCTGCGGCCCGGCCGCGTGCACGAGCAGGGTATCGCCATCCGTGCTGACGTCGATGAATTTGCGCTGGAAGCGGAACACCGTCAAAAAGTCGACGAAATCGCTCTTCATGAAGCGCAAGGTGCGCAGATAGGCCAGCTCGTCGTCGGCAAACGACATCGAGCACAGGTGATCGAGCTGTTCTTCCAGCTCGCCCTTCAGTTCGGCCAGGGGAAAGGCGGTGGCGTTGCGGCAGACAAATTCGTATTCGGTATGGGTATTCGGATGACCGTGCAGCAATGCTTGCCACATTGTAAATTTATACAGATCGGTTTCCAGCAAACTGCGCACTATCGGGGTCATGTGTGTTTTCTCCAACTTCCTGAAGCCAGAATAGTACGCCACCGCAAGCATTTCAGCAGGACACGTTTAACAAACGGCTCAGGCAGCCGCGTTGGCCAACAATTCAGGCAAGACGTCGGCGGCAGTCGCCAGCCGCGCGCCGCGCGCCTGCATTGCGACAAGGAAGTCGCGCTGCTGCGCGGCAAAGCCCGTGACGGGACTCATGCAGTCCGTCAGCAAGACCAGGCGCGACAGGGCCGCCTTGCCTTGCTGCGCTTCCAGGTAGTCGGCGATGTGCTCGGTACTGGCTTTTACGCAATGGCTGCCCGCCTCGCCGGTGACATAAATCTGCTGCGCCGGCAGCAAAGTGGCGAGGAAATCCAGGTTCAGCTGGGTGGCAGCATCCTGCGCGTCGGGCACTTCCGCCATGACGGCCGAGTAATGCTCGGTCCATGGGTTGGAACCCTTGCTCAGCTTGGCCACCACTTGCAGGTTGGCTACTTCCCAGCCGTTGTAGGCGGCGCGCACGGCCGCGTGGATATTCTGGCCCCAGCTGCCGATCTCGCAATGCACGGGCCACACCATCAGCTGGTAACGCCCCGCTTGCTGCAAGGCATCGAGGTAAGCCAGCGCACGCGGCAAGGCGCCGCTGGCGGCGGGCAGGAACAATCGGTCGCGCACCTGCTGCGCGCTGATCTGCGTAAACGGCGGCACGGCGCCGCCATCGCCCGTACGCCAGAAGGCGGGGTGGGCGATATCGTAGCGGTGGTGGGCATCGAGCGTCACGCTGATCTGCGTCAAACCGCCGCCCCCTTCGCGTATCAGCTGCGCCACGCGCAGCATGTCGGCATGGGCGCCAGGCACGGCCAGCGCCGGCGCCGCATCCTGCGGCAACCAGGCGGGAGGCAAATCGCAAAAATCGTTTTGCGGGTCGATGACAAGCAGGTGCAACTGGCGTTTCATGGCGCTCCTCTGGCGTGGCGATATCTCGCCTGATATCTTGCATAATACGGGCAACTTCGCTGGCGCGCCTACCCCGTCGACGCCAGGACTGTGCTCATTCGCAATAACTTGCGTCTGAACAAGCCTGGTCAGGGGTGGAAGACATAACGGCGCTGGCGCCGCTCGACCAGCTTGACGGCAGCCTCGCCCGCCTCCGCCACGGCGTCCGCTTCCGTTGTAAACTGGTGATCGGCCGACACCCGGCGCTTTTTCACCAGGTTGACCCGGTGCATGGGGTTGCGCGACGGGGCATAGATGGCGACGTAGGCGCCCCATAGCTTGCAGCCCCGCAAGGGTTCCGCCGTGTAATTCACCTCATAAAAATCAACATACTTTATCGGCACGATGTTCGCTCCAAAAATGACATGGCCGGACAGCTTGTCTCTACGGACTGACGCGGTAAAAGGGTAAAACCATGCGTTCACGCCTGCTCGGGATACCCGATGCGGCTGTTTGTTTTTATCACGCGGCACAGGAGAAAATGAATGAATGACTATCTCATCTTCATGCATGACGACACGGAAACACCGATGGACGTCGCCACCTCGGCCTGGGAAGACTACTTCGCCATGCTCAGGGCCAGCGGCCGCTTCTGCGGTGGCAGCTCCATCGGTTCCGGGATCTGCGTGCACCGGTCCGGCCAGGCCAAACCGGTTACGTCACACTTGTCAGGCTATCTACGTGTACAAGCTGAAAGTATAGACGATGCTAAAAAATTGTTAATCGGAAACCCCGTACTGAACGCAGGGGGAACGGTGGAAATTCGCGAGCTGCCGCCCGACTGACGCGGCGTCACTGGCCCCTATTTCCCGGCCTCGGCCGCGGCATGCATGGACCACACGACGCTGAGGATTTTCCATGCGCCATCGCGCTTGACCATTTGCCACGCTTCCACGCCATAGTTGGACAATTTATTGTCGACGAGGAATTCGTAGTCGAAGTTGACCCACGCCACATGACGGTCCTGGGTGATCTTGACGTTGTAGAATTTTTCTTCCGTGCGCAAGGGTTCGCGCTTGATGAAGTTGGCGAATGCGATATAGCCGCCCACCGCGACGCCATCGAAGTGGACGTCCGTCGTGTCGCGCATTTTCTTGATGAAACCGTCGTCGGCCGGCGAGGCGAACAGGATGTTGGTGTGCAGCATCAGCGACGACAGCAGCTTGACATCCTTGGCGATCAGCGCCGCCTGGAAATCGGCGACGACTTTTTCAATGGCGCGGATATCTTCAGGCGTGGAGGCGTGGCGGCCCACGTGGGATGGCGCAGGGGATGCAGGGGGCGCAGTCTGCGCCAGCGCCATGCCTGCGGAAAACAAAGAACATCCGAACAGTACTGCGCTTGCCAACTTGTGCATGGGGGACTTTCATGGCGAACGGCTCGCCGGCCTGGCACGGGGCGTGCCGCCGGCAAGCTTATGTCAACCATGGCAGATTGGCAACCCCCCATTGGAACTAGGGTGAAAGCAAACTCAGGCAGCCAGGGCCTCGATCGAAGCGCGGCCCTTGGCGATCGCGCTGCTGACGGCATCCTCGCCCATGGCCACGCCTTCGGCTTGCACGAACTCGATATCGGTGATGCCGATGAAGCCCAGCGCCATGCGCAGATAGGTGCTCAGGTAGTCATATGCGGCGCCCGGACCTTCGCTATAGACGCCGCCGCTGGCCGTGAAGATCACCGCTTTCTTGCCCGTGGCCAGGCCGACCGGGCCCGTCGCCGTGTACTGGAACGTGCGGCCCGCGCGCGCCACGTGATCGATCCACGCCTTCAGGGTCGAGGGCACGGAAAAGTTGTACATGGGTGCGGCCAGCACCAGCACGTCGGCGGCCAGCAATTCATCGACCAGAGTATCGGACAATTGCACGGCTGCTGCCGCCTGCGCGCTGCGCTGCTCGGCCGGCGTGAAGAAGGCGCCCATCACCTCTTCCGTCAGGTGCGGCACGGGCTGCGCCGCCAGGTCGCGTTCGACGACGCTGGCGCCTTGCGCGGCCAGTTTGGCGACGAATTCACCGGACAACTGGCGCGACAGGGATCCGCTGTTACGCACGCTGCTATTGATATACAAGACCTTGCTCATGAAGTGCTCCTTCGAAAACGGTAGACTGGAATGCCGCATCGCGGCCCTTGCACACAGCATAGTTCGGGTCTACCATCGATGAAACCGTATAAATATAAATGATTAGCATCGAATTTTTAGATATGGAGTCACCATGAGAGAACCGGGCCAGCCTTCGCTTGACCAGTTGCGCGTGTTCGTCGCCGTCATCGACGCGGGCGGCTTCGCCCACGCGGCGCGCCAGCTGCACCGCACGCAGTCCGTTATCAGCTACACCATCGCCAACCTGGAAGAACAATTGAATGTGGTGCTGCTCGACCGCGGCAAGCGCAAGCCCACCCTGACGGACGCGGGCAAGGCCCTGCTGGCCGACGCGCGCGCCGTGGCCCTGAAGGTCGATGGCATGCGCGCGCGCGCCAAGGCGCTGGCTGGCGGGCTGGAGGCGGAAGTGTCGGTGGTGGTCGACGTGATGTTTCCCACCTGCGTGCTGGTGCGCGTGCTCGAGGCGTTCCAGGCGCAGTTCCCCACCGTCGCCCTGCGCTTGCGCATCGAAGCGATGGGCGCCGTGGCGCAACTGGTGATGGATGGCAGCTGCCACATCGGCCTCGGTGGCTGGATGACGTCCACGGCCAGCGTCTTCGAGCGCCTGGCCGTCGGTCACGTGCGCCTGATTCCCGTGGCCGCCCCCAGCCACGCGCTGGCGCAACTGACAGGCCCGATCGCCTCCAACGTGGCGCGCGAACACGTGCAACTGGTGCTCAGCGACCGCAGCGTGCTGACGCAGGGCCAGGATTTCGGTGTGCTGGGCTTGCGCAACTGGCGCCTGGGCGACCTCGGTTCCAAGCATGCGCTGCTGCGCGCGGGCCTGGGCTGGGGCAACATGCCCGAGGCGATGGTGCGCGACGACCTGGCGGAAGGCCGCCTGGTGCACCTGCCGCTGGCCGTCGACAATGGCGAGAATTACCCGATTTATTTGATCCAGCGCGCCGACACGCCGCCTGGCCAGGCGGGCAAGTGGCTGACGGAACGGTTTGCGGAGCAGTTGCCACTGCTGGAACAAGTCTTCTAGAAGCACGCGCGCGCAGGTATCATGCGCGCATACATTGATCAGCATCAAAAGGAACCACCATGGCCGGCATCGACGACTTCGTCAACAAACAAAAACCGGGCGCGCGCTTCGTCATCACGGCGCAGATGCTGCGCATGACGCCGCAGCAATTCGACTCGCTGGCGCAGGAGTGGATGGAAGACGGCGGTCCCGGCTTCGACGTGGCCGGCATCCCGCACCGGGTCGTCATCGATGGGCAATTCTATATCGGCCGGCTCACCGTGCAGCGGCACGGCGAGCCGGCATAACGGCGACTCCAGCCTACTCGACGCCCAGCACGTGCAGGCGGCGGCGCAGGCGCGCCACTTCCTCCGACAGATCGACCACCAGCGCGGCCAGTTCCGCGTTCGCGTCGAACACGGATTCGATTTCGTGCAGGCGGCGCGCACGCACCAGATCCAGGCTCGTGAAGCGCCAGGCTGTCAGTTGCCCCGCCGGCGGGCCGTCCTGCAGCAGCACGCCCGTCTGCACGTGCTGCACCACCCAGTCCGGCTCCACGGCGCAGGCGCGCGCCAGTTCTTCCAGGCTCAGGGCACGGTCTTCGAGCAATTCGCCAATTACCTTGTTAGTCATGATTTACCCTCCCAGCTTCTGGCGCGGATTGAAAGCCATTTCGCGCGCCATGGTTGCATACAGTTCGCGCGCCTTGTCATCGTTGGCCGGCGGCAGCACCACTTCGAGCAGCAGGTACAGGTCGCCCGGCTGGGCGGCGGGAATACCGCGTCCCTTCAGGCGCAGCTTGCGCCCCGTCTGCGAATTGGGCGGCACCGTGACGGACACCGTGCCCGATGGCGTGGGCACGTCGATTGCGCCGCCCAGCGCCGCTTCCCACGGCGTGACGGGTACCGTCTCGAAGACGTCGCGCCCCTCCACCTTGTAGCGCGCATCGGGCCGGAAGCGGATTTCCAGGTACAGATCGCCGGCGGGCGCGCCGCCGCTGCCGGGATTGCCCTGCCCCTTCATGCGCAGCTGCTGTCCTTCCGTGACGCCTTTCGGTATCGTCACTTCCAGCGTGCGTTCGCGCGTCACCACGTGACCTTGCGCATCCGCTTCGGGCACGCGCATGACGATGTGGCGCTTGGCGCTCTGGTAACTGTCCTGCAGGTCGATGGTGATGGCGGCATGGCTGTCGTCGCCCTGCATCTGGAACGTGCTGTTGGCGCGGCGCCGCCCGCCCACGTGGGCGAACAGGTCGGCAAAGAAGTCGCTGTCGTCGGCGCCCGAGGATTCGTAGCCCGAACCCCAGTCCGGCGGCGGGCGGAAAGGCTGACCCTGCGCGCCCTGGTTACGGCCCAGTTCATCGTAGGCGGCGCGCTTTTCCGCGTCGCCCAGCACGCCGTAAGCTTCGTTGAGGGCCTTGGTGCGCTTGTCGGCGTCCGGCTCCTTGCTCACGTCGGGGTGGTATTTGCGTACCAGTTTGCGGTACGCCTTCTTGATCTCGGCCTCGGTCGCCGTCTTTTCGACGCCAAGCTCCTTGTAGTAGTCCTTGTATTCCACCGTGCCTGCTCCCCATGGTTGAACTGCCTATGGGAAGAGTACACGAATTAGTCGCCGGACAGCGTGTGCACAATACAACGCTGCCCGGCGGCGAAATCAGCGCACGCGGCGCAGCGAGGATATGCGGCGATCCAGGCCATTGTGCAGGCGGCCGTAGCTGCCCGGCCCCATCACCACGCAGCGGCCGAGGAAGTTGGCGTCGACGCAGAATTCCCAGCGGCCGTAATTGACGATGATCGATTCGGCGCGGTCGTTGAAGCCATAGCGGCTCAAGTCATGCACTTCGCGGTCCAGGCGCACGGGCCGGCCGCGCATGCCCGCATCGGGGAACATCAGCACGGCGCCATTCATGTCGGGACGGTGGCCGCCGCCGTGGCCGGGATAACCTGGATAGCCGGGATGAGGACGCTCCGGCTCCGGACGCGGAGGGCGCGGCGGGTAGGGACGGTGATCGCCGCCGCCATGCCCTGGCCGGCCCACTTCGCGCACCGAAGAGATGGCGTCGTTCATGCCCGGCATGCTGCCGTAGCGGCCAGGTCCCAGGGTGCGGCAGTTGCCCCTGTAATTGGCGTCCTTGCACACTTCCCAGGTGCCCGAGCGCACGATCACGCTGGAGGTCTTGTCGTTAAAGCCCATGCGCGACAAATCGCCCGCGTCGGAGCGCAGGGTGACGGGACGGCCGCGAAAACCGGCATCCTCGAACAGGGTGATTTCGCCCGCCGATGCGGCAAGGGGGGCGAGGAAGGTAGCGGCGCACAGCAGCGCGGGCCGGAAAGATCGAACCATGACAACTCCAATACTGAGACATTTTCGCCAGTGTAGTCCAGGCGGCAGGCGGCGAGTGTAACAAAGGGCAAGCAAATGTCAGCACACGGCTGGGAATGTAAAGGCTATGTCACCGTCAAATGTGGGAATGCTCCCAGCGTTGCTTTCAATAACGTTTCTGGCGAACGGATGCGCCCGGCGTCGAGTATCCAGCGCCAGCCCAGGTAATTTGGCAGGTAGCGCGTGGCCACGCCGTGAAACGGACGCAGCCATTGCCGCAAGCGGCTGTGATACGCATTGACGTTCTGCACATGCGCGGCACCTTGCACACGGATGCCGGCGCGCAAGTTGACGGCCTGGTGGCTGATGCCCGCTTCCCTCGCAAACGCCCGGTAGGCCGCATGACCATCCGTTACCAGCAGAACATCCTTGTCGATAACGGGCAACAAACATCGGTGCAGCTGTGCCTTCGTCAACGCGCCTTTGCCCATGACGAAATCGAGAGTCTGGCCCGTACGGTCGCGCGCCACCAGGATGCAGACTTGCTCATTCGATATGCCGCGTTTAAAGGCACGGCCGCCACGGCGGCGGGCCGGACGCGTCATCTGCCTCGATCCCTTTTCCGATTCCAGCACGTAGAGTTCATCGGCCTCGGCGATGCCATGCAGGCCATGCGGCCGGTCCGTCTTCGCCACGCTGAGAAAACGGTGGCGCCAGCGAAACG
>NZ_PDZL01000008.1 GCF_002735705.1 Janthinobacterium sp. BJB426 | reverse complement strand
CCTCCACCGACACCTGCGCCGGACTCACATACGCCACCAGGCGCGCGCCGGCGGCGCTGTCCTGCGCCACCGCCACCGCTTCGCGCACGCCAGGCTGCGCCAGCAGCTGCGCCTCGATCTCGCCCAGCTCCACCCGAAAACCGCGGATCTTGATCTGGTGGTCGATGCGGCCCAGGTAATCGAGCTGCCCGCCGCGCCAGCGCACCAGGTCACCCGTGCGGTACAGGCGCGCACCGGGCGCGCCGTGCGGGTCCGGCACGAAGCGTTCGGCCGTCAGCGCCGCGCGGCCAAGATAGCCACGCGCCAGCAGGGCGCCGCCGATGCACAGTTCACCGGCCGCGCCGGGCGGCGTCAATGCCAGGTCCGCATCCAGCACCTGCAGCGCGCGCCCCGCCAGCGGCAGGCCGATCGGCATCTGCGCCGGCGCCGCGCCATCGAGGTAGGGCGCGCAGTCAAGCGTGGCCGCCGTCACCGCCGCTTCCGTCGGCCCATACGTATTGAGCAGGCGGATGTGGCGCATGCCCGCCTGGCGCCACGCCTGCAGCGCTTCCGGCGGCATCGCCTCGCCGCCCGCGTGCACCTGGCGCAGCGCGCCGTAGTCGCGCGGGCCGTGCTGGGCAAAATCCTGCGCCAGCAGCGACCAGTAGGCCGTCGTCAAATCGGCCACGCTGATGCGGTAGCGGTGCAGCGCCTGGTAAAACGTCTCGCTGTCCCACAGCTCCGGGCCGCGCAAGACCAGCGCCGCGCCCACGCACAGGGTCGGCCAGGCCTGTTCGACGAAGCCGTCGAAGTTCAAGGTCGAAAACTGCAGCACGCGGTCCCGCGCCGTCAAGCCAAAGAAGCCGACGGACACTTGCGCATGCCGGCTTAACGCCTGATGCGCGATGCCCACGCCCTTCGGTTTGCCCGTCGAACCGGACGTGTAGATCACGTAGGCCAGCTGCTGCGGCAGCGGCGCGTGGCCGGGATCGTGCTCCAGCGCGGATGGCTGTTCCACCAGTTGCACCGGCAGTCCCGCCGGCAGCGCCAGCCGAGGCAGCACGGACGCCTGCGTCAGCAGCAGCGCCATGCCGCTGTCGGCGATCATGTAGGCCAGGCGTTCGGCCGGATAGCCGGGATCGAGCGGCACGTAGGCCGCGCCCGTCTTGAGGATGGCCAGCAAGCCGGCCAGCATGTCGACCGAGCGTTCGACGGCGATGCCGACGCGTACTTCCGGCCCCGCGCCCCGCGCCAGCAGCGCGTGCGCGAGGCGGTTGGCGCGCAGATTCAGCGCGCGGTAGCTGAGCGCCTCGTCCTGGTACAGCAGCGCCAGCGCATCCGGGTGCAGCACGGCCTGCAGCTCGAACTGCGCGTGCACGGCTTCGTCGCGCCAAGGCCCTCCTTCGTTGCGGCCCTGCTCCAACAGGTCGTGCGCCTGCGCAGCGGACAGCATGGGCAGCGCGGCCAGCACCTCGCTGCCCGCCGCCTGCGCCAGCGCTTCCACCAGTTGCTGGTAGTGCCGCATCAGCGCCTTGAGCTGCGCTTCGGGCAGGCGTCCCGCATCAGCGCTGAACAGCACGTCGATGTGCTGGTCCGGCATCACCTCGATGGTCAGCCCATAGCTGCTTTGCTCGTGATTGTCACGCTGGTGCAGCTGCAGCGGGCCTTGCGGCGTGGCACAGCTCCAGCGCCGGCCCTGCGCCATCGGCAGATTCTGGAAGACCATCAGGGTATCGAACAGCGCGCCGCCATGGCCCGCCTGCTTCTGGATATCGACCAGCGGACTTTGTTCGTACTCGCGGATCTCGACATTTTCCTGCTGCACGGCGCGCAGGAATTCACCGAGCGCCAGCGCGCCGCGTGGCTGCAGGCGCAGCGGCAGGGTGTTGATGAAGACGCCCAGCATGTCCTGCGCACCGGGCAAATCCGCCGGGCGGCCGGCCGAGGTCACGCCGAAAATCACGTCCTGCTGACCACTGTAGCGCGCCAGCAGCATGGCCCACGCGGCCTGCATCACGGTATTCAGGGTCACCTGGCTGCTGCGCGCCAGCTGCCGCAGCCGCTCGGCTTTTTCCGCGCCAAAGTGCAGCGCCAGGGTCTGGTGCACGCCATTGGACCTGGACGCCGGCAGCAGCGGCGGCAAGGGCGTGGCGCCTTCCACGCCGGCCATGCGGGCGCGCCAGAACGCGCGGCCCGCCGCCTCGCCGCCGCGCCGTCCCAACCACTCGATATAGTCGCGGTAGGCGGGCCGCCGCGGCAGCACGGGGATGCCGCCAGCCTGGCTGGCGCGGTAGCGTTCCAGCACCTCTTCGAGCAGCATCACCGAGCACCAGCCATCGACGATCAAATGATGGCGGCTCCAGACCAGCAGCCAGCGCTGCGCTGCCAGGCGAACCAGCGCCACGCGCATCAGCGGCGCCTGCTCCAGCACGTGGCCGCGCTTGCGGTCGGCGCTGCAGAATGCCTGCAGCGCCTCGTCCTGCCCTGCTGCGTCGAGCGCCTGCCAGTCCAGCTGCAGCAGGTCGAGGGTGGTGGCGGTCTGCACGCATTGCAGCGGCTGTTCCAGCCCCTGCCACGCAAAACCCGTGCGCAGGATGGCATGCGCGTCGATGGCTTGCTGCCACGCCACGCGCATGGCGTCCGGCGCGAACGGGCCATTCACTTCCAGCACCAGCTGGTTGCAATACACGCCGCTGCCGCCCTCCTCCGCATCGAGGCGGCTGTGGAACAGCAAGCCCGTTTGCAGCAGCGACAGCGGATAGGCATCCTGCAAGCCCGGACGCGCCGCCTGCAGGGCCGCCAGTTGCGCCGCATCGAGGCCCGCCAGTGCAAACGGCGCGGCATGTTCCAGCTGCACGGCAGGCGCGGACGGCGCCGGCGCCGGTGCGGCGATACAGGTGACCAGCTGCGCGATGCTGGGATGGTCGAACAGGTTTTTCGGCGTCAGCTTCAAGCCCCGCTTGCGCGCCCTGGCGATCATTTGCAGGCCGAGGATGGAGTCGCCGCCGCTGGCAAAGAAATTGTCGTGCAGCGACACGCCGTCCGCCGTGCCGCCCAGGACTTCGGCCCACACTTCGGCCAGCACGTTCTCGTGGGCGCTGCGCGGCGCGGCCGCTGCGGCTGCAGCTGCCGGTGCGGCCAAAGCAGGTTCCGGCAAGCCTTTGCGGTCAACCTTGCCGTTCGCCAGCAATGGCAGGCGCGCCAGCACCTGCCACAGGGCCGGCACCATCGCTTCCGGCAACGCTTGCGCCATCGCCGCGCGCAGCGTGTCGATCAGGCCCGCCTGCGCGGCGGCGCCATCGCGCGCCACCACGCAGGCCAGCAGGCGCAAGCCGTCGCCGCCCGGCAGCGGACGCGCCACCACGGCCGCATCGGCCAGTTCCACGCGGGCCTTGAGCCAGGCCTCGACTTCGCCGAGTTCGACGCGGAAGCCGCGGATCTTGACCTGGTCATCGCTGCGGCCGAAGAACTCCAGCACGCCGCCGTCCAGCATGCGCACCCTGTCGCCGCTGCGGTACAGGCGCGCGCCTGGCACGAAGCCGAAGGCATCGGGAATGAAGCGTTCGGCGCTCAGGCCGGCGCGGCCCAGGTAGCCGTGCGCCACGCCGGCGCCGCCCAGATACAGTTCGCCGATGGCGCCCAGCGGCAGCAGCTCGCCGCGCGCGTCGAGCACATAGGCGGTGCGCCCGGCCAGTGGCGCGCCTACCGGCACGTACGCGGACAAGCCCGTTGGCGCCGTGGCCGCCTCCTGCGCCAGACAACCGACCGTCGTTTCGGTGGGGCCGTAATGGTTGACCACGCGGCAGCCGGGACGCAATTCGCCCACGCGGCGCACCAGCGCCGGGTCCAGTCCCTCGCCGCCCAGCACCAGGCAATGCAGCGGCAGCAGCCGTTCCGGGCGGCTGGCTGACAGCAGCGCCTTCAGGTGCGACGGCACGATCTTCAGGCAATCGAGCGGCTGCGCTTCCAGCAGGTCCGCCAGCACTTCCGGATCGGCGCTGTGCGCGTCGCCGATCAGGCGCAAGGTGCGCCCACTGAGCAGCGCGCCAAACCACGCCGTGTAGCCCAGGTCGGCCGTCAGCGACGACAGGGCGCTCATGCTGGCCTGCGGCGGCAAGGCCAGGCGCGGCATCACGCCTGCCACGTAGGCGGCCAGGTTACCCTGGCTGAGCGACACGCCCTTGGGCGCGCCCGTCGACCCGGAGGTATAGATGATGTAGGCCGGCAGTTCGGCATGGCACAAGGACGCGCGCCATGCCGCGCCAATGTCGGCATCGGCATCGACGGCATCAACATCGAGCCAGCGGCGCCCTTCGAGCAGCGCGGGCGCCGCGCCGCTGCCGACCGTCAGCGCGATGCCGGCATCGTCGAGCATCTGGCGCAGGCGCAGCGCCGGCAAGCCGCTATCCAGGCACAGGTAGGCGGCGCCCGCGCGCCAGGCGGCCAGCATGGCGACGATCAGCGGCGTATCGCGCGCCAGCAGCAAGGCGACCCTGTCGCCGGCAGCGACACCGGCCGCCTGCAGGCGCATGGCCAGGCGCAGCGCGGCCTGGTCCAGCTGCGCGTAGCTGAGGCGCCCGCCTGGCGCGTCGAGCGCCATATGCTGCGGATGCAGCGCCACCTGCCGCAGGAACATCTGCAGCGCCGTGGGCGCGGCATCGGCTGGCAAAGGCTGGCCCTGCGCCTGCGACAAATAACGCGGTGCCAGCCGCAACTGGCTCAGGCGCGCTTGCGGGTGCGCCACGATATCGCGCAGCAGCGCGCGGAAGTGCTCGACCATGCGCTCGATGCTGGCGCCGTGGAACAGGCCCGTGTCATAGCGCCACTGCCCCAGCAGGCCGGCGCCCGAATCCTGCCAGCGCAAGTTCATGTCATTGGCCGCGCCGCGCTGGGTGGCGAACAGTTCGCGCGCCACGTGGCGTCCCAGCGCGGGCCGCGCGCCCAGCGGCACCAGGGTCATCATGTGGCGGAACAGCGGCGTGCGCGCGCCATCCTGCAGCGGCGCGCAATGCTCGGTCATCAGCGCCAGCGGATATTGCTGGTGCTTCAGGGCGCTGCGCAATTGCAGCCAGCACGCGGCGAGGAAATCGGCGAAGGCCGGATCGGCGCGGCAATCGGCGCGCAGCGGTATCGCATTGAGCGTAAAACCCAGCAAATTCCGGTAACGCGCGCCGCTGTGGCCCGCCACCGGCGTGCCGATGAGGAATTCGGGCTCTCCCGTATAGCGGTGCATGAAGGCCAGATAGGCCGCCATCAGCAAGCCATACAGCGACACGCCCTGGTCCGCGGCCAGCAGGCGCAGCTGCTGCGCTTCTTCCGCGCCGATCGCGAATTCGACTTCGGCGCCTTCGAAGGCCGGCGATGCGGCGCGGGGGAAATCGGTAGCCAGCTGCAACGGCCCCGGTTCGCCGGCCAGGCGCTCGCGCCAGAACTGCTCCAGCCGCCGTCCCCGCGGTCCCGCCAGCATGGCGCTGTGTTCGTCGAGCCACTCACGGTACAGCGCATCGGGACGCAGCACCAGCGCCTGGCCAGCGCGCAAAGTTTCATAGGCCTCGAACAGCGTTTCCAGGAACACGAAGCTGCTGGAGAAATCGGCGGCGATATGATGCATGGACGCCATCAGATAAAACCGCTGTTCACCGCCGTCGTGGTCGACCAGCAGGCGCGCGCGCACGGGCGCATCGTCTTCGAGCACGAATGGCAGGTCGGCCTGGCGGGCCAGGTAGGCCCGCGCACCGGCCTCGCCCAGGCCCTGCGTGGTGTCGACGGCAAAGTCCTCGCCTGGTGCCGCGCGGCGCAGCATGCGCGGCCCGTCCTCGCCTTCCGCGTACACGCAGCCGAGCACTTCATAGCTTTGCTGCGCATGCAGGAAGGCCTGGCGCAGCAGCGCCGCGTCGACGGGACCGGCCAGTTCGGCGCCGAACGCCATATTGTAGGCAGGGCTGCCCGGCGCCATCTTGTAGAACGTCCACAGGGCGCGCTGGCCGTGGCTCAGCGCCTGTCCGGCGACGGGAAATCCGGCTGGCCAGCCGGCGGCAAGGTCATTCATGCGCCGCCTCCGCCATCGCCACCACGATCTTGCGGGCGCCCTTGAAGGTCGAACGGCCGTGCGCGGCCAGCATATTATCGAGCATCAGCACATCGCCCTCGACCCACGGGAACATCACCGTGCACGCATCGAGGACGCCGCGAATCTCCTGCAGCGCCGACTCCTCGATTGGCGAGCCGTCGCCGTAATACACATTGCGCGGCAGATCGAGGTCGCTGTCGACCAGCATCAGCAGCGATTCGCGTACTGCCGGCGCCAGGTTCGACACATGGAACAAGTGCGCCTGGTTGAACCACACATCCTGCCCCGTGCGCGGATGCCGTGCCACCGCCTGGCACACTTGCCGCGTGCGCAGTTCGCCATCATCCTTCCACTCGAAGGCGATGTCCTGGGCCCGGCAATAGCGCTCCGCCTCCGCCCGGTCATGCGTGTTGAACGCATCCTGCCATGGCAAGTCCAGGCCATTGCCGTAATTGCGCACGTACATCAGGCGTTTTTGCTCGAAATGCCGGCGCAGGGCCGGGTCGAGGCGCGCAAAGATCTGCCGGCTGTCGGCGATCGGCGTCTCGCCGTCCTGCGCGCTGGCCACGATGCAATGGAACCAGATCTTCATCGGCCACTGGCGCGTATAGGACTGTTCGCAGTGCAGGGGAATCACCTGGTGCGCCGGATACTCGGTCGAGGTGTACACGCCCTTGCCCAGCGCGGAACGGGGCGTGGAGCCGAATTCATAGGTCAGCAACTCATGCCCGAACGCGCGCGCAAATTGCTGGAACGGCTGCTCGCCGTGCAGCCCGAAACCGCGAAACAGCAGGCCGCCCGCCTCGTCGAGGTGGGCTTGCGCGGCGGCCAGCATGGCCGGCATGGCAGCCGGCCACTGCCCGCCTTGCCCCGGCGTGACCAGCAAGGGAAGGCTGCCTCCCGGGAATAACGGTGATACCTCCAGCGGACCATCGAATACCGTACTTGTTGCCGAGTGCATGCCAACTCCTTCATCTGAGATTGCGTAAGGTCCTGGCGAGCGGTCAAGTCCGCAAGACCCTGGATGGAATGTCTCTTGTAGAGTGCGCCTGGAATCCGCCTGCAATCGTCGCGATCGGGGATTGTGAGTGTCTGTAAGAAACCGCTATTGCGTTATCTTTAAAACAATATTAAACTTAAACTCAAATTGAACTGACTTTTTCAAAGTTTATCAGTAAAACAATGAAATATAAATAGGAATCATAATCATTTAGATTTAGAATGATTTCACCGCGCATGGGCGCCCTTACCGATCAAAGGAGTCAGCATGAGTTGGGATCACCCTGATACCCGTTTTTACGTTGTCGTCAATGAGGAAGAGCAATACTCGATCTGGCCCGACTACAAGGCCATCCCGGTCGGCTGGCGCGAAGCCGGCAAGCGGGGCAGCAAGGAGGAATGTCTGGCGCATATCGAGCAGGTCTGGACCGACATGCGTCCGCTGAGCTTGCGCCAGGCCATGGACGCTGGCGCGCGGGAAGCCGAAGTAGCGTGAGCGCTGGCCTGGGCGCCAGCTGGCTGGTGCGCGGCCAGCCGCATGCCACGCGTGCACTGCGCCTGTATTGCTTCGGCCATGCAGGCGCCAGCGCGGCCGCCTTCCGTGCCTGGCAAGCGAGGCTGGAGCCATCCATCGAAGTGTGCGCCATCGAGTTGCCCGGCCATGGACGGCGCATGGCGGAAGCGCCGCAGGACCAGCTGCTGCCGCTGGCAGGCGAGCTGACGCAGGCGCTGGCCCGCGAACTGCGTGCCACGCCCCGGCCCTACGCCCTGTTCGGCCACAGTCTGGGTGCCCTGCTGGCGTTCGAAGTGGCGCGCGGCCTGGCGCGCCTGGATGTGCCGCCGCCGCTGCGGCTGCTGGTGTCCGGCGCGAACGCGCCGCAGCGCCGCCCGCCATCGCGCATGCTGCACCTCTTGCCCGATGACGCCCTGCTGGAAGAATTGCGCACTTACGACGGCACGCCGCAGGAACTGCTGGACGAGCGCGAACTGATGGCCCTGTTGCTGCCGATCTTGCGCGCCGATTTTTGCATGGTGGAAACTTACCACTACCACCCCGGCCCGCAACTCACGGTGCCGCTGACGGTATTGGCGGGGCGCGCCGATGCACGCGTCAGCCCAGACGGCGTGGCGGCATGGGCGCTGGAAACCTCGGGGAGCTGCCACAGCATCTGGCATGACGGCGGGCATTTTTTCATCGAGACGCACGCCAGGGCGGTGCTGGCCGATATCCGCGCCACGCTGGCGCAGGACTAAGCTATGCAAATACCCGAGGCGCAGGAAATTGCGCTATGGCAGGTCGACCTGGACGACAGCCGCCTCGATGCGTTTGCCGCCAGCCTGAATCGGCTGGAAAACGACAAGGCGGACCGTTTCCGCAGCCTTGCCCTGCAAACGCGCTACCGGCGCTCGCAGGGTGTTCTGCGCCAGATACTGTCTGATTACCTGGAGGTGCCACCCGCCGCCGTCGCTTTCCGGCACGGCGCCTTCGGCAAGCCCTCACTGGCCGGGCATGCACTGCATTTCAACCTGTCCCATAGCGGCGACGCGATGCTGCTCGCCGTCGCCCGCCATGCCGTCGGCGTGGACGTGGAACAGTGTGCGGAAACCCCGCTCGATCTCGATCCCCTGCTCGACTTGCTGTGCCACGCCGACGAGCGCGCGGCCATGGCGGCCCTGGCGCCGGACCAGCGCCGTCAGCGGTTTTACCAGTTGTGGACGCGCAAGGAAGCGTATCTGAAGGCGCTCGGCACGGGCTTGAGCGTCGATTGCCGGCTGCTCAGCTTTGCCCCCGTGGACACCGGACTGTGGCGGGTGCGCCATGAAGGCACGCCCGCTACCATCCCCTATTACTGCCGCGACCTTCCGCACGGCGATGCGGCATCGTATGCTGCCGTCTGCTCGCAGCAGCCGGCAGCGCCGCTCAGTCTCCGCTGCCTGTCAGCTGCCGACAGCCCCCGCGGATAAACGATGGTTTGACACTTCTCGTCAGCCACCTGCCCTAGGGATAGCAACGCATCAGGAACTCCGCCACGCACACGGGTTTCGTGTCGCCCTCGCGCTCCATGGTGACAGCCCAGTTCACTTGCGCCCCTTCCGGCACGTCGTCGACGCAGAGGATGTCGAGCCGTGCGCGCAAACGGCTGCCGACAGGCACGGGCGCAGGAAAGCGCACCTTGTTCAGGCCATAGTTGATGGCCATGCGGATGCCGGCCATGTGCAGCGCTCCCTGCAACATGGCCGGCAGCAGGGATAAGGTCAGGAAACCGTGCGCCACGGTGCAGCCGTAGGGCGACTCACGTGCGCAGCGTTCGGCGTCCACATGGATCCACTGATGGTCGTCCGTGGCGTCGGCAAAAGTGTCGATGCGCTGCTGGGTGATGGTCAGCCAGTCGGAAACGGCCACGTGCTGTCCCGACAAGGCCTGGAAACCGGCGATGCCGGCGATGTCACGCATGGTTTTCGCCTGCAGGACGGCGGCCGAACATGCCCATGCCTTCGACGGTAGTTACCACTTCGCCATGCTGGTTGCGCACGCTCCACACGGAAATGACGATGCCGCGGTCCGGCTTCGACGTGGATGGGCGCACTTCCTTGACCTGGTAGGTCAGCTGCAAGGTGTCGCCGGCGCGCACGGGTTTGAGCCAGCGGATGCTGTCCAGGCCGGGCGAGCCCATGCTGGACGAATGCTTGAGCAGGTTATCCACCACCAGGCGCATCATCATGCCGCAGGTATGCCAGCCGCTGGCGATGACGCCCTTGAAGATGGTCTTTTCGGCGGCCGCATGGTCGACGTGGAATGGCTGCGGATCGAAATCCGTGGCGAAGGCGATGATTTCCTTTTCCGTTACGTGGCGCAGGCCCAGGTCGATTTCCAGGCCTTGCGTGAAATCTTCGAAATACCAGTGTTTCGGGGTGGTGGCAGGCGATGCGGTCATGCGGTCTCCGTCGGCAAAAAGCCCGGCTGGGCGATAAAGCGCTCGATATGATGGTCCACGTCGCCCAGGGTCAGGGCGATCATGGAGAGGCGCTTGAAATGGTGGGCAGCGGGCAATTCGTCGGTGACGCCCATGCCGCCATGCAATTGCACGGCTTGCTGACCGACAAAGGTGGCAGCCAGCCCCACACGCGCCTTGGCGGCGGAGACCGTACGGCGGCGCTCCGCCACGTCGTCGCTGTCGACCTTGGCGGCGGCCAGCATGGCCATCGAACGTGCCTGTTCCAGGTGGATGAACATGTCGGCCATGCGGTGCTGCAAAGCCTGGAACTTGCCGATCGGCGCGCCGAACTGCTGGCGCGTCTTCAGGTATTCCAGAGTGGCGGCAAAGATGGCGTCCATGGCGCCCACGGCTTCCGCGCACAGCAGGGCGGCGCCGAAATCCACGGCCGCGTCGAGCACGGCCCAGCCCTGCCCCGCCTGGCCAACCAGGGCGTCGTGGCCCAGCACCACTTGCACGAGGGTGACGGTGGCGGCGCGCTGGCCGTCGATGGTGCGGTAGTCGCGCACGGAAACGCCGGGCGCGTCAACAGGCACGAGGAATAGCGAAATGCCATCCGTATCGCTCTGGCCGCCGCTGCTGCGCGCCGACACGATCAAGGCGCCCGCTTGCGCGCCGTGGATGACGACGGTTTTCTCGCCGTCCAGCACGAAACCGTCGCCACTGGCGGTGGCGGTCGTGGCGATGTCGTGCATATCGTGGCGCGACTGGCGTTCGCCCAGCGCGCAAGCGAGCTTCAGGCTGCCGCTGGCGACCTGTTCCAGCACGCCGTCGTGGCCGCCGGCCAGGCTCAAAAAGCGCGCGCCCAGCACGGTGGCGAAATACGGTTCGACCACCAGGCCACGGCCCAGTTCCTGCATCACCAGCAGCATGTCGACGGCCGTACCGTCGAAGCCGCCCGCACCGGCCGGCAGCGGCAAGGCCGTCATGCCCAGCTCGGCCAAAGTGGCCCAGGCCGCATCGGACGTGCCCGTGGCGGAATGGATGATTTTTTGCCGCGTTTCAAAGCGGTAATCCTTGTCGACCCAGCGCCTGAGCGCATCGGCGAATTGCTGCTGTTCCTGATTAAAATGAAAGTCCATGTCGTCTCCTTCTGGCTTACAGGCCCAGGATCATCTGCGTGATGATGTTTTTCTGGATTTCATTCGAGCCGCCATAGATCGATGTCTTGCGGTAATTGAAGTAATACGCGGCCAGCGGCGCGGCCAGGTCGTCGCCGCCAGCGCCGTGCGGCGCGCTGCCGTCAAGAAAATCGGGGTCAAACGGCAAGGCTTGCGGGCCGATGGCTTCGACCATCAGTTCCGTCAGTTGCTGCTGCAGTTCCGAACCGCGCACCTTCAGCATCGACGCCTGCGGTCCCGGCCCCTTGCCTTCGTCGCTGATGACGCGCAAGACCGTCATTTCCAGCGCCATCAACTCGATTTCCAGCGTGGCGACCTTGGCCGCAAAGGCGGGATCGTGCAGCAGCGGCGCACCGCGCTTGGCTTTTTGCATGGCCAGCTGCTTGAGGAAAGTCAGCTCGCGCTTGGAGCGGCCGACGGCGGCGATGCCCGTGCGCTCGTGCCCCAGCAGATACTTGGCGTAGGTCCAGCCCTTGTTTTCCTGACCCACCAGGTTGCTGACGGGCACGCGCACGTTATCAAAAAACACTTCGTTCACTTCGTGCTCTTCATCGAGCATGATGATGGGGCGCACGGTGATGCCCGGCGTTTTCATGTCGATCAGCAAGAAACTGATGCCTTCCTGCTTGCGCACCGTGCTATCCGTGCGCACCAGGCAAAAGATCATGTCCGCGTGCTGGCCCAGCGTCGTCCAGGTTTTCTGGCCGTTGACGATGTAATGGTCGCCGTCGCGCTGGGCTGTGGTTTTCAGCGAGGCGAGGTCGGAACCGGCGCCCGGCTCGGAGTAACCCTGGCACCACCAGTCGTCGCAATTCAAAATGCGCGGCAAATAATATGCTTTTTGTTCGGTGTTGGCGAAGGCCATGATGACAGGCGCCACCATGTTGACGCCGAAGGGCAGGATCGGCGGCGTGGCGGCGCGCGCGCACTCGTCTTCCCAGATATGGCGCTGCACGGCCGTCCAGCCCGTGCCGCCATGTTCGACGGGCCAGGCCGGCGCGGCCCAGCCTTGCTGCGCGACAATCTTGTGCCAGCGCACGTAATCGTCGCGGTTCAGGCGCAGATGCTGGCGCACCTTGCGCTGCAAGTCCGCCGGCAAATGGGTATCGAGGAAGGCGCGCACCGTGTCGCGGAAGGCGCTCTCCTCGGCAGTGTAATGCAGGTCCATGTCTGTCTCCTTGTTCTTATCGGTTGCCGTGATGACTGCACGCAAGGAAGCTCAGCGCACAAAAAAGCACGACCGTTCTCAAGGATTGTACAACAGATTGGGAGCGGTGCCAGGCCTTTTACAATGGCTGGCGCGGCAAGGGAAGCGGGTGGAATCGGCTGGCTGCCGTGGCACCGCGTCTATGTGTGCGACAAAATATTGATGAGCTTGCCGAACGGGTCGCGCACAAAAAACCGCCTGACACCCCAAGGTTCATCGGTGAGGCCATATTCAATAGGGAACCCTGCTCCGGACATGCGTTCGAATGCGGTATCCACGTCATCGACTTCAATGGAAAGGTCGGGCACGGCAGTGTTCGAGCCGCCTTCCGTCGCAAAGCTCACTTGAACGCTCATCTCGGTTTGCGAACCATACGTCATGATCCAGCCATGGTCCATCAACAGGCTCAGGCCCAGCACGTCCTCGTAAAACGTCCGCGCCAGGCCCGGATCCGACGCCAGGAAATTTGCAACGATACGCGTGACTTGCATAGTTTTCCTCACTGCCAATGATAGTTGTTATCAGGATTCACCTCAAAAGCGGACGTGGGATGCGATACTGAATCATTGGCGGCCCAATTCATTCAGCGTGGGCAATCGCTAAGCGTTGGCACGCCAGACTGCATCACGAATCTCTGGTTCATGCTGCGAGAAAACGCTGACGCAGGCCCCAGCCGTCACAATGATCCACTCTCGCTGCTGCTGGATATAGGCCAAGACGCTCGTCTTCTTCCCTCGCCCATTTGCCATCGAACACCTCAAGGACCGGATAAGCTGAAGGGAAGTCTTCAGCAACCCAGTACTCCGCCAGAGAGATTTCATCCAGAAGCCGAAAACCTTCAACTTGGGAAAATGTAACCTCGATTCCCTCATCTTGGTTGCGATTTCGAAGGACGCGTATTACCAAGCCACCATCGTAATAAACGGAGTATATGTCTGCGCCCCAGTCGAATTGCTCCTGGAAGCAAAAAGGACTCGCTTTGATTGGCATATGAATTCTGTTGCGTCAGTATTTATTGCTTGTTACCTGGCTTTATTGCTGATCGATGGCCGAAAAAAACATGACTGACATCGGTGCCGAGGGAATATTCCCTCGCCGCCTACGGGTGATCTTGAATGCACTTTACGCCCTCGGCGGTGTGTTCCGCCCAACCGGTTTTATGCGTTGCAAACCATGCCTCAATTTGTGGCTTTGTTGCACCACAATCAAACGCAATTTTTTCAATTTCCGCTGGGGTCTTCTCTGGCGGAGATTTGGCGCATCCTGAAAGGAAAGATACTAAAAATACGGCACCCAACCATACATTATTCCTCATGAATTTCTTTCCTATATCAGTTGCACCACCTGCACATTCATCTGTTTGAGCGGTTCCTGCAGAATGCGGATCCAGAGCTTAACGAATTACCAGGAAGAAAAACTCACACATTGTCACGTTGACGCGAATGTCTGCTGTTGACCGCCATCACCCATACAAATGCAGCAGCACCTGCACGGCAACAATCTTGACGATGGTCATGCTGGGGAAAATCATGGCGTAGCCCAGATTCGGGCGGTCCGACTTGGCCAGGCGGTTGGCGAACACCAGCACGGCAGGGTTGCCCGTGGCGCCGGCCGCAATGCCCAGCAATTCAGGAAACGGCAGGCGCAGGAAGACCTTGCCCAAAATCACCACCAATGCGACCACCACCAGCACCGTCACGGCGCCGAGCGCCAGCATGGGCAAGCCATCCGCACCCACTTGCTGCACGAAGGGCAAGCCGGACGCCATGCCGACGGAAGCGAGGAAAATCGTCAAGCCATAGTTGCGCATGACCAGGTTGGCCGACAGGGGCAAGCGCCAGCTGATCTTGCCCACCCTGCCCAGGCGTCCCAGGATCAGCGCCATCACCAGCGGGCCGCCGGCCAGGCCCAGGCTGAACGAGCCTATCCATGGCAAGGGAATCGGCACCAGGCCCAGCAGCACACCCAAGACCATGCCCATGCCCAGCGAGACATAGCTGAACTCGGCCGTGGCCGTGATGGAATTGCCGAACAGCTTGCGCACGTCGGCCGCATGTTTCGCTGGCGCAATGGCCATCACCCTGTCGCCAAACTCCAGCGTCAGGAACGGGTGCGGCAGGATCATGGCATCGCCGCGGCGGATGAACGCGATCTGCAGGGGAAAATCTTTCGACAAATTCAACTCGCCCAGCGGCACGCCGACGATTTCCGCGTCCGACACGAACACTTCCGTGCCGTCGAACGCGCTGCGGTCCTTCATCAGCCGGCCCGGATCCAGATGGCCCAGCGCCGTGCGCGCCGCTTCCACGCCCGCCACCGTGCCCGACACCATCAGCGCGTCGCCCACGCCCAGCACCAGGCCAGGATCGGGCAAGCGGTTCTGGTGGCCCTGGCGCACGCCGATTACTTGCACGCCCGCCAGCGGGCCATCGGCCAGTTCGGACAGGGCCGCGCCCGCCAATGTGGCTTCGTCGATGGTAATTTCGGACACGACGATGGGTGCCGGCGGCGGCGTCAGCACGGGTTTTAATATCCGCCCGGCCAGGTACAGGCCCAGCATGGGGCCGACCACGCCGAACGGATACGCGACGGCATAGCCGACGGCCGCGTCGCCATTGCCGTGCGACGCTTCCAGCGCCGCCTGCAGGGCGGCCGTACTGGTCATGGCGCCGGCAAACACGCCGCTGGCCATGCGCAGCGAGATATCGATCCACTGCCCGCCCCAGACGGACACGGCCAGGCCGCCCATGACGGCAACAAAAGCGATCAGATTGTGTTTCTGCCCCGCGCCCCGCAAGCCGGCGAAAAACTGCACGCCATACTGCACGCCGATGCCATACAGGAACAGCAGCAAGCCGATGGAGCCGACCATCGGCGGCGGCACGGAACCGGGAGCAAAGGCGCCCAGCGCCAACCCCGCGAACAGCACGCCGCCCACACCCAGCGAAAAGCCGAACACGCTGATGCGTCCCAGCGCATAACCGGCGCCGATGACGAGAAACAGGGCGAGAATCGGCGTGGACTCCAGCGTGTGGCGAAATAATTGAAGCATCAGGAACCTTGGTCTGGGGAAGGCCCAGTTTAGCATGCACAAAAGCAACACGATGGCGATGATGACAAGCAAGCGTGCGCAGCTTTGCACCTTAAAAATGGGCAAAAAAAAGCCCGCTGCGGGAGCGGGCTGAATCTAATTCCTGTGAGGAAGTAGAGGAGACAGGTGAATGATGCCGCATCGCAGCATATTCATCCAATTCTATGTTGTGATGATAGAAATATGTTTTGTCAATATCTGCCCTCCTCCTCCTCCTCGCGCAAGGCCTGCTGCACGGCGGGACGCTCGCCGACACGCTCGATCAAGCGCCTCACGTGCGGGAAGGCCGACAAGTCCACCTTGGTGTGCGCCGACCAGCTGAGGATGGTGTACAGATAGGCATCCGCGATGGAATAACGCTCGCCCAGCAGATACGGTCCGCCGGC
This sequence comes from Janthinobacterium sp. BJB426, assembly GCF_002735705.1. Classification (GTDB taxonomy): domain Bacteria; phylum Pseudomonadota; class Gammaproteobacteria; order Burkholderiales; family Burkholderiaceae_D; genus Janthinobacterium. Next base: position 252,777 of record NZ_PDZL01000008.1, on the reverse strand, counting down.
CGCCAGTTGCCGCTCCACATAGTCGAGGCGTGCGGCCAGGCGCGAGCGGGCCACGTCCTGCGCCTGCGTGCCGTATTCCGGGTGGAACAGCCAGGGGCTGAACACCTTGTGCAGCTCGGTGGCAATAAAACCCAGCCACGACTGCAGCTGCACGCGCGCCAGGGAGCCCGGCGGCGGCGCCAGGCCGCTGGCCGGCGCCAGGTCGGCCAGGTATTGCACGATGGCCGTGCCTTCCAGCAAGATAGTGCCATCGTCCAGCGCCAGCGCCGGCACGTACAGGTTCGGATTCACCTGCGCATAGTCCGCGCCCGTTTCCGTGACGCGTGGAATCTTGCGAATATCAACTCTTTCCAGCTCCAGCGCAATGCCCGCCTCGATGGCCACGATGTGCGGCGACAGGGAACACATTCCCGTTGCGTAATACAGTTTCATGATCACTCCTCGAAAAGTTACACGGACGCGGGATCCAGTTTTTCCACGTCGATGCCGTATTTGGCGATGGCCTCGCCAATCTTGCTACGCGGCAGCTGGCCCCCATCCGCCAGCGCCGTCAGGGCGGCCAGCACGATGAAATGGCGGTCCACTTCAAAGAAGGTGCGCAAGGATTCGCGCGTATCGGAGCGGCCGAAGCCATCCGTGCCCAGGGCAACGAAGCGCCGGTCCGTCACGAAGGGGCGCACCTGGTCGGCCACGATCTTCATGTAATCGGTAGCGATCACCACCGGGCCTTGCCGGCCAGCCAGGCATTGCGCGATATACGGCACGCGGGGTGCGCTGTCCGGGTGCAGCATGTTCCAACGCTCCACGGACAGGCCGTCGCGCCGCACTTGCGTCAGGCTGGTGGCGCTCCACACGTCGGCCGCCACGCCGAAATCCTGCTGCAGCAGCACGCCGGCGGCCAGCACTTCGCGCAGGATGGAGCCGCTGCCCATCAGCTGCACGCGCGGGGCCGCCGCTGCCGGGCTTTCCTGCAGCAGGTACAGGCCCTGCAGGATGCCCGCCTCGGCGCCTGCCGGCATGGCCGGGTGCGGATAGTTTTCGTTGAGCAAGGTGATGTAATAGAAAATATCTTCTTGCTCGGCAAACATGCGGCGCATGCCGTCGTGGATGATCACGGCCAGCTCGTAGGCATAGGTGGGATCGTACGAGATGCAGTTGGGAATCACGGACGACAGCACGTGGCTGTGGCCATCGTCGTGCTGGAGTCCCTCCCCCATCAGTGTCGTGCGTCCCGACGTGGCGCCCAGCAGAAAGCCGCGCGTGCGGGCATCGGCCGCCGCCCACGCCAGGTCGCCCACGCGCTGCAAGCCGAACATCGAATAGAAGATGTAGAACGGAATGGTGGCCAGGCCGTGGTTGCTGTACGACGTACCGGCGGCGATCCAGGAGGAAATGGCGCCCGATTCGTTGATGCCTTCCTGCAAGATCTGCCCATCCTTGGCTTCCTTGTAGTAGCTGAGCTGGCCCGCATCCTGCGGCGTGTACAGCTGCCCCAGGTAGGAATGGATGCCGATCTGGCGGAACAGGCCTTCCATGCCAAACGTGCGCGATTCGTCGGGCACGATGGGCACGATGATCTTGCTCAAGGCGGGATCTTTCAGCAGGGTACCGAGGATGCGCACGAAGGCCATGGTGGTGGACGCGCCCCGCTCGCCGCTATCCTTGAGCTGGGTGGCGAACGTGGACAGCGGCGGTATGGGCAAGGGCGCCACCTTGCTGATGCGGGCCGGAATGTAGCCGCCCAGCTGCGCCCGGCGCGCGGCAAAGTAGCGCCCTTCCTCACTGTCCGGCGCCGGTTTCAGGTAGGGCATCTCTTCCAGCTGGGCATCGCTGACGGGCAGCGCGAAGCGGTCGCGGAACGCGCGCACGGCGTCGGCGCTCATCTTTTTCAGCTGATGGTTGATATTTTGCCCTTCGCCCGCCTCACCCATGCCGAAACCCTTGACGGTCTTGGCCAGGATCACGGTAGGCCGGCCAGTCGTGCGCATGGCTTCCGCGTAGGCCGCGTGGACTTTTTCGGGATCGTGGCCGCCGCGCGTCAACTGCCAGATGTCGTCGTCTGACATATGTGCCACCAGCGCCAGCAGTTCCGGATACTTGCCAAAGAAATGCTCGCGCACATAGGCGCCATTCTGCGATTTGAAAGTCTGGTAATCGCCGTCCACGCATTCCATCATGCGCTGACGCAACAAACCGCTCGTGTCGCTCTGCAATAAAGCATCCCAGCCGCTGCCCCAGATGACCTTGATGACATGCCAGCCCGCCGCGCGGAACGTGCCCTCCAGCTCCTGGATGACCTTGCTGTTGCCGCGCACGGGACCGTCCAGGCGCTGCAGGTTGCAATTGACGACAAAGATCAGGTTATCGAGGTGCTCGCGGCCGCCCAGGGAAATGGCGGCCAGGGATTCCGGCTGGTCCATCTCGCCGTCGCCGAGGAAGGCCCACACCTTGCGACCCTGGTGTGGCGTCAAGTCGCGATACTCGAGGTAGCGCATGAAACGGGCCTGGTAGGCAGCCGTCAGCGGCCCCAGTCCCATCGAGACGGTGGGGAATTGCCAGAAATCGGGCATCAGACGGGGATGCGGATACGACGACAAGCCCTCGCGGCCCGCTTCGCGGCGGTAATTGTCCAGCTGCGCTTCCGTGATGCGGCCTTCCAGATAGGCGCGGCCATAGATGCCGGGCGCGGAATGGCCCTGGATGTAGACCAGGTCGCCGGCAAACTGATCCGTATGGCCGCGGAAGAAATGGCTGAAACCGACGTCGTACAGCACGGCCGCCGACTGGTAAGTGGCGATGTGGCCGCCCACGTTCGAGTGTTTGGCCGCGCGCAGCACCATCACCATCGCATTCCAGCGGATGTAGGCATTCAGGCGGCGCTCGATGACCAGGTCGCCCGGATAAGCGGGCTGGCGCGCCGTGGCGATGCTGTTGGTATAGGCGGTGGTGACGCGGCCATGCATGCCGCCGTGCTGCGCGGCATCAATATCGACGAGCTGGTCGATCAGATAATGGGCGCGCGGGCGCCCTTCCACGGCGACGACGGCCTGCATCGCCTCCAGCCATTCTTTGGTTTCTTGCGGATCGATATCGGGTACGGCGAGGGATGGGGTCATGGCAGTCTCCTTAGGGTGGGCATACATCGTCATGATCGATTGCTACTGCAATCATTGCATTTGCAATCGTTATGCCGGCCATTGTATCGCGCTATAATTGCATTTGCAACTATGATCGATCTGGAGGAATACCGATGTCTGCAACTGAGCCTGCAAGCAAGTCCGCAACCGCGCCCGACCTGTGGTTTTCATTCGTGCGCACGCACCGTTTGATGATCCGCGAGATCGAACGCCGCCTGGCAGCGGCCAAGCTACCCGTATATGCGTGGTATGACGTGCTGTGGGGACTCGAAAGCGGCCCCGACGGTTCGCGTCGCATGCACGAACTGGCCGACGCGCTTGCCATCGAACGCTACAACCTGACGCGCCTGGTGGACAAGCTGGAAACGGACCGGCTGGTGACGCGCACGCGTTCGATGGAAGACGGGCGCGCTGCCTTCGTTTCCATCACGGAAGACGGGAAAATCCTGCGCAAGCAGATGTGGGCCGTGTACCAGGCCACGGTGGCCGACCTGTTCCTGGCGCAATTTGACAGCGACGGGCAGCAAGACTTCAGCGCCGCCCTCGTGCGCGCCGCCGAGGCGGCACGCGGCGCAGGCCAGGGCAAGGTTCAGAGCAAGGCGTAACGCCGCAGCGCGTACTCGACGAACTGCACCGGCAGCGCGCCATCGTCGGCCAGCGCTTTCAACGCGGTGACGACCAGCCACGGCGCACTCGTTTCCATGCTGGTATCGGCGCCGATGGCGATGACACGCCCACGCACATGGCCGCCGATCTGGCCCGCGATGTGCTGCCCATAGCCGGTGACGGCGATGACGGGCGCGGCGCTGTCATCGAGGCAGCGCCGCACATGGGCCAGTCTTGGAATGGCGCGCGGGTGACACAGGTTCCACTGCTCCGCCGCCTGCGCATCGCGCGCCAGGCGCGTGTAGCTGGGGCAACTCCACACTTGCGCGGCAATATCCCAGTCCTCCTGCAGCAAGCGGGCGGCATCGGCGACGACGGCCAGCATCCTTCCCGCCCCGCACAAACGCACCCGGCATGGCGCAGGATCCGGCGGCGACACGCGGTACATGCCCAGGCTGGCCGCTGCCGCATCGGCGGCCGACAAGGGCGCCGCCACCGCATCCGCATCATGTATGGCCAGGTAGTAATAACCTGGCTGCTGTTCCACATACAGCGTTTCCAGTGCCGCGCGCAGGATGGCGCGCACTTCCTCGCCCGTCGCCGGGTCGAACGGCATGCAATTGTGCTGCGCGGCAAGCCAGGCGGGCAGCGCCGGCTGCACGCCTTTCGGCCAGCGCGAGGCTTGCGTTTCCGCATCATTGCAGACGATGCCACGCCCTCCCGATTCAACCAGCACCGCGCGCAAGGCCGGCAGCAAGGCGGGGCTGCACAGGTAGAGCAGCGGCTTTTCCGGCTGCGCCGCGCCATGGCGATAGCGCACGGCCCAGGCGCCCGCGGACGCGCCCACTTCCCAGGAGTCGCCGTCCGGGAATGGTCCCGCCTGCGTACCCACCTTGCGCATCCGCGCCACCATGGCGCCGCCCTGCTTCAGGCTGCCAGCCATGGCGCCCAGCGCGCGGCGCGGCGAAGCATGTGCCAGCGGCGATCCTGACACTGGCGCCAGCGCGGCCATGCAGGCATGGGCGGCGCGGCCCGTCTCGCCGCCTGGCAGTGGCGGATGGGGAAGGGGTGTATGCATGGCGGCTCCTGTCTCGGTATCGCTTGCGCAAGGCAGACATTACCTATACGATTGCAAATACAACGATTGTAATTGCAATCCTTTGCGCGGGCAAGGGACACGAGCCAACCGAAATTCCTGTCTTCAAGGTGAAAAATGACGCTGAACAATCCTGAAACCGTGCGCATGGCTTACGCCGTGAAACTGACGAACGCGCAAGTCGAGGCGGCCAAGCGCCTGTATGCGGCGCATTTCGGCGCTACCGACAACCCGCAGGCGATGGCCGCCATCATCGCGGCCCTGGCGCGCAACTACAGTTCGGCCGTGGCGGCAAATGTGTTGTAGCGCATCACGTACCACGCGGGCAAAAAAAAGCCCGCTATGGAAGCGGGCTGAATCTATTTCCTTGGAGGAAGTAGAGGAGACAGGTGAATGATGCAGCATCGCAGCATCATTATCCAATTGCATGTTGTGATGACAGAAATACGATTGTTCTATATCTCAGCCACGTCTCAGCCATAGCGGCCTCCCCTGCCCCTGCCATCCTTAGGCCACGGTGTCGCCGCGCAAGGTTTTCGCGGCCGCCACCATGTTGGCCAGCGCGGGTATGACTTCTTTCCAGCCCCGCGTTTTGAGGCCGCAATCGGGGTTGACCCACAGGCGCTGGGCGGGGATGCGCTCGGCCGCCTTGCGCATCAGCTTGACCATCTGTTCCTGGCCGGGAATATTCGGCGAATGGATATCGTAGACGCCAGGGCCGATGTCGTTCGGATAGTTGAAATCATCGAAGGCATCCAGCAATTCCATGTCGGAGCGCGATGTTTCGATCGTGATCACGTCCGCATCCATGTCGGCGATCTGCGCGATGATGTCGTTGAATTCCGAATAGCACATGTGCGTGTGTATCTGCGTTTCGTCAGCCACGCCATTGGCCGTGATGCGGAACGATTCCACGGCCCAGCGCAGGTAGTCGGCCCATTGCGATTTGCGCAGCGGCAAGCCTTCGCGCAGCGCCGCCTCGTCGATCTGGATCACGCGGATACCGGCCTGTTCCAGGTCCAGCACTTCGGCGCGCATGGCCAGCGCCAGCTGGTAGCATGACACGGAGCGCGGCTGGTCGTCGCGTACGAAAGACCAGTTCAGGATGGTGACGGGGCCCGTCAGCATGCCTTTCATCGGTTTGTCCGTCAGCGACTGGGCGTAGGTGCTCCACTCGACCGTCATGGCGCGCGGGCGGCTGATGTCGCCGAACAAAATGGGCGGCTTCACGCAGCGCGAACCGTACGATTGCACCCAGCCGAACTGGCTGAAGGCGTAGCCGTCGAGCTGCTCGCCAAAATATTCCACCATGTCATTGCGTTCCGCTTCGCCGTGCACGAAGACGTCCAGGCCCAACACCGCTTGTTCCTGGACGCAATGGGCGATTTCCGCCTGCATCAGCTTTTTGTAGCCGGCTGCATCGAGCTGGCCGCTGCGGAACTGGCTGCGCGCCTGGCGGATTTCCGCCGTCTGCGGGAAGGAGCCGATCGTTGTCGTCGGGTACAGCGGCAGTTGCAGCAGTGCAGCTTGCTTGGCGGCACGCTCGGCATAGCCGCCAGCGCGCTGGCCCAGGCTTGCGTCGATGCGGGCCACGGCCGCTTTCACCTGCGGATTGTGCACGCGGCTCGACTGGCGACGCGCTTGCACGGCAGCATGATTGGCATCCAGCGCCCCCTGCACGGAAGCGCGGCCCTGGTTCAGGGCGCCGGCGATAGTGTGTACTTCATCGAGTTTTTGGCGAGCAAATGCCAGCCACGACCGGATATCCGTATCCAGCTTTTGTTCGCTGGCCAGGTCGACGGGCACGTGCAGCAAGGAGCACGACGGCGCGATCCACAGGCGCGACTGCAGGCTGGCGTGCACGGGTTCCAGCCATGCCAGCACTTCGTTCAAATCCGTCTTCCAGATATTGCGGCCATTCACCACGCCCAGGGACAGCACGCTGCAGGCGGGCAATTGGGCAATCACCTGCCCCACTTCTTCGCGGGCGTTGACGGCATCGAGGTGCAAGCCTTGCACGGGCAGCTTGCACGCCAGTGCCAGATTGTCTTGTAGCTTGCCGAAATACGTGGCCAGCAACAGTTTGACGTGATTGACCTTGCTCAAGGCCTCGTAGGCCGTGACCAGCGCCTGCTGCCAGGCGCCGTCCAGCTCCGTGACGAGGATCGGTTCGTCGATCTGCACCCATTCCACGCCCTGGGCGGCCAGTTCCTGCAGCAGTTGCACGTAGACGGGCAGCAAACCTTGCAGCAGCGCCAGCTTGTCGGAATCATCCTTGGCCTTGCCCAGCCACAGATAGGTGACGGGGCCGATCAGCACGGGCTTGGCGTTGACCTTCAGCTGGCGCGCCTGCGCCAGTTGCTGCAGCAAGCGACTGCTGTCGAGCTTGAACTGTGTCCCTGCCGAAAATTCCGGCACGATGTAGTGATAATTGGTGTCGAACCATTTCGTCATTTCGCCAGCGTGGACGCAGCTGCAATCGCTGTCGCTGGCCGAACGGCCGCGGGCCACGCGGAAATAGTTATCGAGCTCCGCGCCTTCCAGGCCGCGCACGCGTTGCGGCAGGTTGCCCAAGGTAAAACTCAGGTCCAGCACCTGGTCATAAAAGGAAAAGTCGCCCACGGGCGCCAGGTCCAGTGCGCTCTGGTCTTGCCAGTGGCGCTGGCGCAACTCCGCGCCATGGCCTTGCAGCGCATCCAGGGTGCTGCTGCCCTTCCAGTAATCTTCCAGGGCGAATTTCAGTTCGCGTTTGGCGCCGATGCGCGGGTAGCCCAGATTATGTGTCGTGACGGTCATGGCGGTAGTGCCTCCTAGTGAAGTATGAATACATCATAGAGACTTTCATCCATGAAAAATAATGGTAAAACTTCATACATCCATTATTAATATTCATGTGAAACCATGTTCTAACATATCCACCTGGCCGTGCTGCGCGAAGCGACCGCCTCGTTCGCCGAGCGTGCCGGCCGGAACCCAGGGCCAAAACGACGGGCAAAAAAAAGCCCGCTGCGGGAGCGGGCTGAATCTATTTCCTTGGAGGAGATAGAGGAGACAGTTGAATGATGCCGCATCGCAGCATATAAAACCACTTTATATTCGTGATGTCAGAAATACGCAGCAGTGATATTAAGGGCAACGAAGCATTCCATATGGCAACTTTTATGCTACCACTTCCGCTTTCCCGTCGCCGGAACGCAACATATTCTTTATGCCACGCAACGCCTGCCGCACCCGCGCCTCGTTTTCGATCAGGGCGAAGCGCACGTATTCATCGCCGTATTCTCCGAAGCCGATGCCGGGCGAGACACTCACCTTGGCTTTTTGCAGTAGCAGCTTGGCGAACTCCAGCGAGCCCAGGTGGCGGTACGCTTCCGGGATATGCGCCCAGATATACATCGACGCCTTCGGTTTTTCCACCATCCAGCCCGCTTCATGCAAGCCTTTGACCAGCACGTCGCGGCGGCGCTGGTATTGGGCGCAGATTTCCGTCACGCAGCTCTGGTCGCCTTCCAGCGCGGCAATGGCCGCCACTTGCACCGGAGTAAAACTACCGTAGTCGTGGTAGCTCTTGATGCGCGCCAGGGCCGCCACCAGTTCCGCGTTGCCGACCATGAAGCCGATGCGCCAGCCCGCCATGTTGTAGCTTTTCGACATGGTGAAAAACTCGACGGCCACGTCGCGCGCGCCCGGTACCTGCATGATGGACGGCGCCTTCCAGCCATCGAAGGTGATGTCGGCATACGCCAGGTCATGCACCACCAGAATATTGTGCTGCTTGGCCAGCGCGACGACACGCTCGAAGAATTCCAGTTCCACGCACTGCGCCGTGGGGTTCGATGGAAAACCCAGCACCATCATCTTCGGTTTCGGGTAGCTTTCGCGGATGGCACGTTCCAGTTCGGCAAAGAAATCCACGCCCGGCCCCATGCGCACGGAGCGGATATCGGCGCCCGCGATGACGGCGCCCCAGATGTGGATCGGGTAGCTGGGATTCGGCACCAGCACCGTGTCGCCACGGTCGAGTGTCGCCAGCATCAAGTGCGCCAGGCCCTCTTTCGAGCCGATGGTGACGATGGCTTCGCTGTCCGGGTCGATGTCGACCTCGTAGCGCTTCTTGTACCAATGGGCAATGGCGCGGCGCAAGCGCGGGATGCCTTTTGACGCGGAATAGCCGTGCGTGTCAGGGCGTTTGACCGTCTCGACCAGCTTGTCCACGATGTGGGCCGGCGTGGCGCCATCGGGATTGCCCATCGACATGTCGATGATGTCCTCGCCACGGCGGCGCGCGGCCATCTTGAGCTCGGCGGTGATATTGAAAACGTAGGGGGGAAGGCGATTGATGCGCGAAAAGCTGCGCGGAGTTTGGCTGTCGGTCATGGTATCTCTATACGTAAGCGCCCGGATCCGTCCGAGCGACGTTGGCGCAAGAGCCTATCTCGGTAGGGAGCGTCCTCTGCTAGCAGTTCATCAGATGCGCGGACAAGGCGTGAGGAGGACGCGTGGCGAACCACGCGACGACGAGCAACGCAGTCCCCGCTTCTGAGGGGCGCTAGCAGAGGATGTATTCATCTGCCGAGATAGGCTCCAAGTGCGCCTGTGACGATACTAACCCGGTTTATCCAGCACTGGCAAGGGTGCTGTAGAGCCGTTACAATGCAGGCTGATCGAAAATGAGCGCACCGGTTGGTAACCCGGTAAGTGCCCGGCACCGTCCGGCATGCTCCCGCCCACGCGGACCCACGGCGCTGACCTCTGACTGCACCACCAGCCGGGGAGGTGTTCTGGTTCGTGCATTTTCCCGCCGCGCCATCCCTCCCCTGTTTTTTACTTTAGGAATGAGACGGATGGCAACACACGACAACGCAGTAAGCAGCATGACCCTGGACCGCGCCGGCATCGAGCAGCAACTGGCGCAATCGGCGCGCCATTTCATCGATTGCGCGTTCGATGGCGAAGACTTGTCGCGCCTCGATTTGCAAGGCTGCACCTTCGAGCGCTGCACCTTTGCTGAAACCAACTTGTTTGCCAGCAAACTGGCGCGCAGCACCTGGCGCCGCTGCCGCGCGGGCAGCGCCGATTTCGAATCCGTCGACGCCGTCGATGCCACGTTTGAAGGCTGCGACCTGAACAACACGAAATGGCGGCGCGCCAAGCTGGCCTCGGCCACCTACCGCGGTTGCAAGCTGACCGGCGCCTCGTTCGAAGAAGTGGCCCACCTGGGCCTCACCTTCGAAGACAGCCTGCTGGTAGGCGCCGACCTGCGCGGCTTCTCGTTCCGCAAGGCGACATTGAAACAGCTGGATTTTTCCGACGCCTACCTGGCCGGCTGCGACTTCCGCGACGCCATCTTCGAAGGCGGCAGCCTGCGCAATGCCACCATCAAACTGGCGAAGTTCCAGGGCGCGGACCTGCGCGGCGCCGATATCGATGGCTTCAAATTGAGCGAAGCGGCGCTGCTGAAAGGCGCCGTCATCACGCATGCGCAGGCAGCGAACTTCATGCGGGCGCTCGATCTGGTGGTGATTTAGTTTAAAAAATACAGGCAAAAAAAAGCCCGCTATGGAAGCGGGCTGAATCTATTTCCTTGGAGGAGATAGAGGAGACAAGTGCATCTTGCGGCATTGCGGCATATCACGCCACTTTATCTTCATGATGATAGAAATATCCATTAGTGATAATGAGGCGGCATCAGGGTTTCAAGCCGTACGACGCGTAGCCTGCGGTAAAAATTCTGCCAGCCACACCAGCAGGGCCAGGCCCGGAAACGCCATGCCGGTCAGCAAGGTCGCTTGCCAGCCGTAACTCGCATACACCCAGGCGCCGATGGCCGAGCCGGCCGCGCCGCCAGCGAAGAACAGCGCGAAATACAGGCCGTTCAGGCGGCCCCGCACTTCAGCGCCCAGGCTGAAGATGGCGCGCTGGCCCAGCACCAGGTTGGCGGCCACGCCCATGTCGAGCACGATGGAGGCGACAACGAGCAGTCCCAGCGCCACGTGTTTTGACTCTGGCGCCAGCATCGGCAAGGCAAAGGCGACGATGCCCAGCGCCAGCGCGGCGGCCGTGGCCGGCAAGGTGTGGCCCGCATCGGCCAGGCGGCCGGCGATGGGCGAGGCAACGGCACCGGCCATGCCCACCAGGGCAAAGATGGCGATACCCGTTTGCGACAGGCCAAACGCTGGACTGGACAGCACCAGCGGCGTGACGGTCCAGAACAGGCTGAAGGCGCCAAACAGGCCAGCGTGATAGGCGGCACGGCGGCGCAGCACGGGTGTACCCAGCAGCAAATGCCACAGCGAAGCCATCAAGGCCGGATATTTCATGCTGGACACCGGCTGGCGCACGGGCAAGGCGCGGCGCAGCACCAGCGCCAGCAACACCATCAGCACGGCGGCACCGCCAAACACCACGTGCCAGCTGGCATGGGCCGCCACCAGCGAGGCCACGGGGCGGGCCAGCATGATGCCCAGCAACAAGCCGCTGACCACCTTGCCCACCGTCTGCCCCCGCGTCGCTTCCTGCGACAGGTGAGCCGCAAACGGCACAATCACTTGCGCCGCCACGGAACCGAGGCCAATGGCCAGCGCGGCGGCCAGGAACACGATGGCGCCCGTGGAAAGGGCCGCCACCACGAGGGCCGTGGCCGTCACCAGCAAGGCCGTGACGATCAGGCGGCGGTTTTCCAGCAAGTCGCCCAGGGGCACGACAAACAGCAGGCCCAGGGTATAGCCCACTTGCGTCAGGGTAACGATCAGCCCGGCCGCCTTGGCCGACAGGCCCGTCGAAGCGCTGATGGGCCCGACGAGTGTTTGCGCGTAATACAGATTGGCCACGATCAGGCCGGAAGCGATGGCCAGCAGCAGCACCATGGCCGGCGCAATGTCGTGGGGAGCGGAAGATGAGGCCTTGTTCATGTTGTTTCCTCGGTTCGATAGGGATGTTGCCATTCTAGGCAAAACTCTGGCAAAGATAATCAGGGCATAATCCACTTATACTTTTCACATAAAATGAACAATTAGAATGGAAGCTATCCCATGGACAAGATCAAGGCCATGCAGACCTTCGTGCGCATCGTCGAGGCCAACAGTTTTTCCAAGGCGGCCGAGACCTTGAATTTGCCGCGCGCGGCGCTGACGGCCACCCTGCAGAAGCTGGAAGCCTACCTGGGGACGCAGCTGCTGCAGCGCACCACGCGCCGTTTGTCCCTGACCCCGGAAGGGGCCGAGTACTTTCGCCATTGCATCGATATTTTGAAAGCCGTCGATACGGCGGAACTGGCCTTCCGTGGTCCGGACGCGAAAAAACCGCGTGGTTTGCTACGTATCAACCTGCCCAATACGGTGGGCCGGCGCCTGGTCATTCCCCATATCGCGCAATTCCACGCCGCCTGGCCGGACGTGCAATTGCAGCTGAGCCTGACGGACCGCCTGGTCGACCTGACGCAGGAAGGCATCGATTGCGCCTTGCGCGTAGGCACCCTTCAGGATTCCGCCTTCATCGGCAAGCAGGTCGGCCTGATGCGCTTCGTCACGTGCGCGTCCCCCGCTTACCTGGCGCGGCACGGCACGCCGCACACCCTGGCCGACCTGGCGGCGCACAGCGGCATCATGCATTACTCGGGCCGCACGGGGCGCGCCTTCGACTGGGATTTCCAACAAGGCAAGGAGGTCGTGCGCGTGCAGATGGGCGGCCCCATCGCCGTCAACGACGCGGACGCCAGCGTCGCTTGCGCCTTGCAAGGACTGGGCCTGGCGCAGGCGGCCCAGTACCAGGTGCGCCAACATCTGGACAGCGGCGCCTTGGTAGCCGTGCTGGCCGATCACCCGCCGACGCCCATGCCCATGTCGCTGCTGACGCCGCAAGGCCGCCTGGCCACGCCCAAGCTGCAGGCGTTTGCCGGCTGGCTTACGACCCTGCTGGCTGCCCAGCCCGACGTGCAACTGCCCACGCACAAAATCTGAGGCAAAAAAAAGCCCGCTGCGAGAGCGGGCTGAATCTATTTTCTTGGAGGAGAATAGAGGAGACAATGCATTATGCTGCGTCGCGGCATATCAATCCAATTGATTGTTGGAATGATAGAAATACGCGAAACAGATAACTCCCCCCTTACTCCACGCTCATTACTTCGATGTCGCCGCCACCGGCGTCGCCTTGACATCGGCTGCATACGGCAAGACCTTGGACGCCAGGCGGGTATCGGCCTTGATCAGCGCCACTTCATCGGCCAGGATGCGCGCCGCTTCGTTCAGCAGCACGTCCTTGGCGCTCTTGGCAGCCGTTTCAGCGTCCAGCTCGGCACTCAGCGCCCGTTCGTCGCCCTGCAAGCCATCGTCGGTGCGCAAGGCGCCCTTCACGGCGGCGATCTGCTTGGCCGTCTTGTTGGCCGCTTTCGCGCCCTTCAGCACGTCTTTCGGATCGGGAATCACCACCAGGTCATCGGCAGGATTCGAAATCTGCGCGATCAGGCGTTTTTCACGGGTCTTGGCGCGCGCTTCCTGGGCATCGCGCTCCTTGCGGCGCACGGTTTCATTGAGCGAAATCTGGTTTTCCTTGCGCTGCTTGACGACAAGGGCGATGTCATCGAGCAAGTACTGGAAATCCTTGTCCTTGGCCACGCGCGCATCATGCTTCTTATCCAGCAACGGCACGATCTCCTTCAGGTCGCCCGTCGGCATGTAGGGCGCCGGCTTGATGGCCACCCATGGCAGGGCATTGTCATAGCTCGATTCGCCGAAGTTTTCCGCGTCCGACATGGCCGGCAGCTTGATGTCAGGCGTGACACCGCGCAACTGTGTGGTGCCGCCATTGATGCGGAAGAACTGGGCGATGGTCATTTTCAGCTCGCCGAAACGGGCTTTCTCGCTGCCGCCGAAACGGTCGAGGTTGAACAAGGTCTGCACGGTGCCCTTGCCGAAGCTGCCTTCGCCAATGATGACGCCACGGCCATAGTCTTGCACGGCGGCGGCGAAAATTTCCGAGGCCGAAGCCGAGCCGCGGTTGATCAGCACGCCCATCGGGCCATCCCAGGCCAGGCCGGCATTCGTATCGCTTTCCACTTCGACCTTGCCTTCGGCATTGCGCTGCATCACGACCGGGCCCTTGTCGATGAACAGGCCCGTCAGTTCGACGGCTTCGTTCAGCGAACCGCCGCCGTTGTTGCGCAAGTCGATCAAGACGTTGTCGACCTTGTCCTTCTTCAACTCGCCCAGCAAGCGGGTGACGTCGCGCGTGGCGCTCTTAAAGTCCTTGTCACCACGGCGGCGCGCTTCAAAGTCCTGGTAGAACGTCGGCAGGGAAATGACGCCGATGCGGCGCTTGACGCCATTTTCACGCACTTCGATGATGGATTTCTTCGCCGCCTGCTCTTCCATGCTGATTTTCTTGCGCACCAGCGGCAAGACCACGTGCTTGGCATCGGGGCCGGCGTCGGCCGGCAGGATGTCGAGGCGCACCACGGAATCCTTGGCGCCGCGGATCAGCTGCACCACGTCGTCGATGCGCATGCCCAGCACTTCGGTGATGGGGCCGCTTTCGCCCTGCCCCACGCCGACGATGCGGTCGCCCACTTTCAGCTTGCCCGACAAGCCGGCAGGGCTGCCCGGCACGACTTCGCGCACCACCGTGTATTCGTCGCGCGTCTGCAGCACGGCGCCGATACCTTCGAGCGACAGCCGCATGGCGATGTCGAAGTTATCCGAAGCGCGCGGGCCCAGGTAATTGGTATGCGGTTCGATCGACATGGCGTACGAGTTCATGAAGATCTGGAACACGTCTTCGCTGTTGAGCTTGCGCGCACGGGTCGTGTAGCTTTCATAGCGCTTGTCCAGGGTCTCGCGGATGGCTTTGTCTTCCTTGCCCGCCAGTTTCAGGCGCAGCCAGTCGTTCTTGACGCGCTTGCGCCACAGGTCGCGCACTTCCTCGTCGTTCTTCGGCCAGGCGGCCTTTTCGCGGTCGAGCTGGTAGCTCTCGTCGGCCGTAAAGTCGAACTTGGTTTTCAGCAATTCACGCGCATACGCCATGCGCTCGTCGAAACGCTGCTGGTACAGGTTATAAATGGCAAACGGCGCCGTCAGGTCTTCATTGATGATGGCGTCATCGAGCTTGGTGCGCAAGGGCGCGAAGCGGTCGACATCGGCCTGCACGAAAAACAGCTTTTCCGCGTCCAGGGACTTGAAATAACGGTCGAAGATTTTTTCCGACATGGCGTCGTCGAGCGGCGTGGCCTTGTAATGGACGCGCGTCAAGACGCGCGATGCCCACAAGGCGGCCTGCGTTTGCTGGGCCAGCGGCTTCATGGGTAGCGGAGGAGCGGCGCTCTTGTCCGTCTGGGCTGCGCCAGCGTTGGCTGACAGGGCAAGCACCAGGGTGACCAGCATCATTTGCTTCTTCATCGGCTTCTCCGAAAATTAGTTGAATCAATTCCAGGCGGCGCAGCTATGCATGCGCCAGCCAGCAAGACAGTAAGGGGAATACACGACTGGTCTGCATATTATTCTACAGGATACGGCCTGGCAGTCTCCCAAGGAATATCAGTTTCTTCCTGGAAGCTTAAACGCGAATTAAGGTCGGCGTCTCATTCATTACAAAGTGAAACATTCGTGAGAAAAATTACATCGCCCATCGGCGCCAAAGATCAAATGCCTCATTGAAATCTAAAAAGTCAATAGGCCGTTTTTATAATCCTTGATACGGATGATGTTTTTACGCGAAAAATTGATTCCTGCGGGAAACACTTAGTAACAAAACGCAAGCAACATGCTATCATCGCGCCCTGAAATCCAGCTTGCCTGTGCGCGGCTCCCAACGCCGGCGCGCCTCAGTTTCAACAGTATTCCCCACCAGATCCCCTCCCCGCGTGTCATGTCATGACCAGGAATGGCCGAGCTGATTACCATTTGCCAGACTCACACTATGCCTACAAAATCATTCTCCCCCCGCCACTGGAGTGTCGGCGGCAAGATCACCATTTTTACCTTTGCCCTGGTCAGCCTGATCCTCGCCAGCCTGACGACCTTGATCAGCATCCGCACCTCCGCTGCGCTGGAACAGCGCGCCGAAGCGGCCGTCACCAGCGAACTCAATAGCGTCATGACCACCACGGAAGTGTTTCACACGGCCATGGTCAACGAGGCGGCCAGCTTTGCGCGCCTGTTCGCGGCCGAATTTCCCGGCCCGTTCACGGTCGACGCGGGCGCCATGGTGGCCGTCGCCGGCAAGGCCACGCCAGCGCTGGCCAACGGCGGCAAGGTACTCAATCTCGACACGGCCGTGGTCGACCGCTATACGGCCCAGACGGGCGTGATCGCCACCATTTTTGCCGCCAACGGCGATGAATTCGTGCGCATCAGCACCTCGCTGAAAAAACAGGATGGCGAACGGGCCATCGGCACCCAGCTCGACCACAACCACCCCAGCTATGCGCCGCTGCGCGCCGGCCAGCGCTTCGTTGGCATGGCAACACTGTTTGGCAAGCAATACATCACGCAATATGACCCCGTGCGCGATGCGGGCGGCAAGGTGGTGGGTGTGCTGTTCATCGGCCTCGATATCAGCAAGAATCTGGCCATGCTGAAAGAGAAGATTCGCCAGGTCAAGATCGGCCAGACGGGCTACATCTATATCGTCGACACGGCCCCCGGCGCCAATTACGGCCACCTGGTGCTGCACCCGAACAGCGAAGGCAAGAGCGCGCTCGAGTTCAAGGCCAGCGATGGCCGCAT
Source organism: Janthinobacterium sp. BJB426 (assembly GCF_002735705.1). GTDB lineage: Bacteria > Pseudomonadota > Gammaproteobacteria > Burkholderiales > Burkholderiaceae_D > Janthinobacterium. The sequence continues at coordinate 236,221 of NZ_PDZL01000008.1, read as the reverse complement.
GTTCATCCAGGAAATGCTGGCGCAAAAAGACGGCGCCATGCGCTATACGTGGACGGCGCCCGGTGAAACGAGTGCCAGCGCGCGCGAAAAGCAGCTGTATTACCGCCAGTTCAAGGATTGGCAATGGATCATCGCGGGCGGCACGTTCACGGACGAGATCACCCTCGAAGCGCGCCAGATGCGCAACCAGCTGGCCGTTTCCGGCTTCATCGCCCTGCTCGTCTTCGCCCTGCTGCTGTACTGGCTGGTGCGCACCCTCGTGTCGCGCCCGCTGGCCGCCGCCGAAACGGCCGCCGCGCAAATCGCCGCCGGCGACCTGACGGTGCACCTCGATACCAGCAGCCTGGACGAAATCGGCCGCCTGCTGCTGGCCATGAACCGCATCAGCGACAACCTGTCGCAAGTGGTCAGCAATGTGCGCGGCAGCGCCGGGCAGATCGCCACGGCGTCCGGTGAAATCGCCAGCGGCAACCTGGACTTGTCGAGCCGCACGGAGCAGCAAGCCAGTTCACTGGAAGAAACGGCCGCCTCGATGGAAGAACTCAGTTCCACCGTGCGCCAGAATGTCGATCACGCGCAGCAGGCAAGCCGGCTGGCGCATGACTCGTCCAGCCTGGCAGCCGAAGGCGGCGCCGCCGTGGCGCAAGTGGCCAGCACCATGGACGCCATCCGCAGCTCCTCCGGCAAGATCGCCGACATCATCGGCGTCATCGACGGCATCGCCTTCCAGACGAATATCCTGGCCTTGAACGCGGCCGTGGAAGCGGCCAGGGCCGGCGAACAGGGACGCGGCTTTGCCGTCGTCGCCACAGAAGTGCGCACCCTTGCGCAGCGCTCGACGGCAGCGGCGAAAGACATCAAGGATTTGATCCAGGCGTCCGCCAGCACGGTGGATCTGGGCCACGCGCAAGTGAGCCAGGCCAGCGCCACCATGGACACGGTAGTGGCCAGCGTGCAGCAAGTGAGCACCATCATGGCCGAAATCGCCCAGGCCAGCGAAGAGCAGCGCAGCGGCATCGAGCAAGTCAACCAGGCCATCGCCCAGATGGACCAGGTGACCCAGCAGAATGCGGCCCTGGTGGAAGAAGCGGCCGCGGCCGCCGACGCCTTGCAGGAACAGGCGCAGGAGCTGAACCAGGTAGTGGGCGTGTTCAAGCTGTAAGTGCAATCCGGGTGCTAAGATGGGGCAGAATCCACCTCCCCAGGAGAGACCATGCACGACGACTACGTTTTAATTGCCCGGCTGATGATCCCCACGGATGCCCACGTCATCCGTGGCTGCCTGGCAGCGGCCGGCATCGACGTGCTGCTGACGGATGACCAGCACATGCAGGCCGACATGCTGCTCGCTGCCGCCATCGGCGGCGCCCGCGTCATGGTGCGCGAGCACGACGTGGCGCGCGCGAATGACATCCTCGCCGCCTTCGAGCGGGGTGATCTGGCGCTGGCGGACGATGCCGACGTGGGCGCGCCCGTCGCCGATTAATTTACGAGTAGAAACAGCGCCCGCACGCCTGGCGGTAACTCTCATTGCCGCCAATACTGATCTGTTCGCCTTCCTTGATGCGGCGGCCTTGCTCATCCACGCGGATGTTCATCGTGGCCTTCTTGCCGCAAGTACAAATATTCTTCAATTCCTCGATATCGTCGGCCAGCGCCAGCAGATAGGCCGAGCCGGGGAACGGTTCGCCCTTGAAATCCGTGCGCAAGCCGTAGCAGATGACGGGCACGCCCTTCACTTGCGCCAGCTGGTGCAGCTGCTGCACCTGGGCCGTGCTGAGAAATTGCGCTTCGTCCACCAGCAGGCAGGCTACTTGCGGGATATCGTCGAGGAAATTCGTGTCGGCATGGAAGATATCGACCTGGCGCTGCGGGCCCAGGCGCGACGTTACTCTGCCCACGCCGTAGCGGCTGTCGATGGCGGCCGTGTACAGGCGCACCTGCTGCCCCTGCTCTTCATAGTTGTGCGCGACCTGCAACAAGGCCGTCGACTTGCCCGCGTTCATCGCGGAATACCGGAAATAAAGTTTTGCCACTGCCGCCTGCCCTGTTCGTCTGGTTTTTCAGGATACTGTTCAGTACCTTTTCGAGGCGTGATTATAAATCGCAATGGCGGGCTTGCGGCAGCTTAATAGTCGTGTCTTTGGCGCGGCAAGCGGGTAAAAAACGGCGCATACTCGAAGCGCGAACCTTGCAGCCGATATGCGAACGGCGCATATGCAAGCATATAAACATTCGTTCGCTGCACTCGTCCACCCGCCTACACTGCGCGGCACGGAAGGCGGCTCGGGACACAATCCGGAGCCGTTGTTTCTCTGACAGGAGCTACCATGAATGATCGAATGCCATCCCCACCCCAGCCGCCAGCGCTATACACGCTGATCGGCAATACCCCGCTGGTCGAAGTGACCAGGCTCGACACGGGCCTGTGCCAGCTGTTCCTGAAACTGGAATCGCAAAATCCCGGCGGTTCCATCAAGGACCGCATCGGCCTGTCTATCATCGAAGCGGCCGAAGCGGACGGCCGCCTGCAGCCGGGCGGCACCATCGTCGAGGCTACGGCCGGCAATACCGGCATCGGCCTGGCCCTGGTCGGCCGCATCAAGGGCTACCGCGTGATTCTCGTCGTGCCCGACAAGATGTCGACGGAAAAAGTGCTGCACCTGAAAGCCTTGGGCGCCGAAGTGCACACCACGCGCTCGGACGTGGGCAAGGGCCATCCCGAGTACTACCAGGATTACGCGGCGCGCCTGGCGCGCGAGCTGCCGGGCGCCTTCTTCGCCGACCAGTTCAACAATCCCGCCAATCCGCTGGCCCACGAAACGACGACGGCCCCTGAAATCTGGGAGCAGAGCGGCCATGACGTGGACGCCATCGTCGTCGGCGTCGGTTCGTCCGGCACCCTGACGGGCCTGACCCGCTACTTCCGCAAGGCGCAGCCGAAGCTGGAATTCGTGCTGGCCGACCCGCAAGGCTCCATCCTCACCGAATACATCGACACGGGCAAAGTGTCGGACACGAGCGGCTCGTGGGCCGTGGAAGGCATCGGCGAAGATTTTATCCCGTCGATCGCCGACATGGACAGCGTGAAAAAAGCCTACACCATCACGGACCAGGAAAGTTTTGATTCCGCGCGCGCTCTGCTGCTTGCCGAAGGCATTTTAGGCGGCTCGTCCACCGGCACCCTGCTGGCCGCGGCCCTCAAGTACTGCCGCGAGCAGACGACGCCAAAGCGCGTCGTCACCTTTGTGTGCGACACGGGCACGCGCTACCTGTCGAAGGTCTACAACGACGGCTGGATGCGCGACCAGGGCCTGTTGCAGCGGGCCGTGTCGGGCGACTTGCGCGACCTGATCGGACGCCGCTATGACGAGGGCGACGTCGTCAGCGTGGCGCCTAGCGACACCCTGCTCACGGCCTTCAACCGCATGCGTGCCAGCGACCTGGCCCAGTTGCCCGTCATCGACGGCGGCCAGCTGGTCGGTATTCTTGACGAATCGGACTTGCTGCTGCACGTCTCCGGCGACGCCGCCCATTTCGCCTCGCTGGTGGGCGCCACCATGACGACACAGCTCGAAATCCTGGCGCCATCCAGTGGCTTGCCCGCCCTGCGCGCCACCCTGGACCGGGGCTTGACGGCCGTCGTCGCCGACGATGCCGCCTTCTATGGCCTGATCACCCGCTTCGACCTTCTCAACCACTTACGCAGGACACTATCTTGAGCCAGGAAACCACCCGCAAGAGTCATCTCGCCACGCGTGTCATCCACGCCGGCCAGTCGCCCGACCCGTCGACGGGCGCCATCATGCCGCCCATTTACGCCACCTCCACCTTCGTGCAGGACAGCCCCGGCGTGCACAAGGGCCTCGATTATGGCCGCTCGCACAATCCCACGCGCTGGGCGCTCGAACGCTGCGTGGCCGACCTGGAAGGCGGTAGCGCGGCCTTCGCGTTCGCCTCGGGCCTGGCCGCTATTTCCTCCGTGCTGGAATTGCTCGATGCGGGCAGCCATATTGTCGCCGGTGACGACATGTACGGCGGCACCTACCGTTTATTCGAGCGCGTGCGCCGCCGCTCGGCCGGCCACGAATTCACGTATGTGGATTTGACCAATCCCGAGAATCTGCTGGCCGCGCTGCGCCCGGAAACGAAGATGGTGTGGGTGGAGACGCCCACCAACCCCATGCTGAAACTGGCCGATTTGCGCGCGATTGCCGACATCTGCCGCGCGCGCGGCATCATCGCCGTGGCCGACAACACGTTTGCCAGCCCGCTGGTGCAGCGCCCTCTGGAACATGGCTTCGATATCGTCGTGCATTCGACCACCAAGTACTTGAACGGCCACTCGGACATTATCGGCGGCATCGCCATCGTCGGCGCGGAAGAACGCCAGGCGGAATGGCGCGAGCAGCTGGGCTTTTTGCAAAACTCGGTAGGCGCGATTGCCGGCCCGTTCGACAGCTTTTTAGCTTTGCGTGGCGTCAAGACCCTGGCCATCCGCATGCAGCGCCATTGCGAAAGCGCCCTGGCCCTGGCGCAGTGGCTGGAGCAGCAGAAGGAAGTGCGCAAGGTGTTCTATCCGGGGCTGAAATCGCATCCGCAGCACGCGCTGGCGCAGCGCCAGATGGATGGTTTCGGCGGCATCATCTCGATCGACCTCGATACGGACCTGGCCGGCGCGCGCCGCTTCCTCGAGCGCTGCGAAGTGTTCGCCCTGGCCGAAAGCCTGGGCGGCGTGGAAAGCCTGATCGAACACCCTGCCCTGATGACGCATGCCAGCATTCCCGCCGAGCAGCGGGCAAAGCTGGGCATCGGCGACGGCTTGATCCGGCTGTCGGTGGGGATTGAGGATATCGAGGATTTGCGCCATGACCTGCGCACGGCGCTCGACGCAATCTGATCGTCCCGGCGCTTATTTTCCAGGGTGGTAGCGGCGCTCCAGGTGCTGTTCCACCTGCTCCGGATAAAACAGTACCTCCTTGAACTCGCCCCGCACATACATGGCCGCCTGGTCCTTGAAGTGGGGCGACTTCGGGTCGCCACTCTGGCCGCCGGCAAGAATGCTTTTCGCCTTGATGCGGGGGCCAAATTCCACTGCCGCGACAAAGCTGTTGCCGCGCTCGCCATAGATCCGTCGCGTCGTGCTCTTGCTGCTCTGGCCATACGCGGCCAGCGCGCCCCAGTTGCCCGACGCGTAAGGCACGGGCAAGCTGGCTTGCGCATCGTCAAACGGCTGCACCACGTCGCCCGTCAGGCGCTGGAAGCGGTTGATCTCGCCCCACGGCGTTTGCCAGCTACCGAAATCGCGCTGCAGTTTATCCGCCGCCGTCGCCAGGGCAGCCAGCCGCTGCGCCGCCGTGACCTTGTCCGTCGCCAGGAAATCGACCACGGGCACGCCCTGCTCGCGCGCCTGCTTGCCCGTCAGTTCCGCCAGTTCCTGGCCCCAGAACACGGCCAGCGAGGTGGCTGTCGACGTCAGCGCATAGCGCCAGTCCCAGGCCCGCAACAAGGCCACCTTGTCGGCCAGCGCCAGCTTTTGCGCGTCGCCGGCCGGCAGCGCATCGTATGCCGCGAACAGTGGCGGCAGCAGCGTTTCAAACGCCGTCAATTCGCTGTCGTAGGAAGCGGCGATCAGGCTGTCGAGGGTAAAGCCTGTTTTATTTTGAAAGACCTTGACGGCATGCAGGCCGCGCGCGTTTTCGCCGTACACGGACATGTAGGCGGGGTAATCGCTCTGGCGCGGGCTGTTGGCGCCGGCCGCCGAATACGGCCAGTTGTTCGTGTTCTGGATCCAGCCATTTTTCGGATTGAACAGGGTGATGGTTTGCGCCACCGTGTGCAGCCCTTTCCATTCCGTGGCCGGATCGCTGCCGTCGACGGGCTGCTTCCAGTTGAAGCGAGGGTCGCGCACAGGGATGAAATTGCCGTGAAAGTAGGCGATATTGCCGTCCGCATCCGCATACACCGTATTGTTCGACGAATTCGTGCGCAGTTCCATCGTCTGGTAAAACGCAGCATAATCGCGTGCCTTGGTGCGCGTATACGACTGTATCAAGGCTTTCAACGGTTCGTTCATCAGGCGCACCGCCACCCATTTTCCATCCTGCGCACGCACGATGGGGCCGTGGTGGCTGTAGTAGACGGTGATGGTTTTCGATGCCACGCCGCCATCGGCCAGTTTATATCGCAAGGTGATGGGCACGGCTATCAAGGGACGCTGGCCGCCGTCATAGCGGTAGAACCATGCGCCATCGTGGTCGACGATGCTTTCCAGGTATTCGTCGATGACGTCGCCGCCGCCCGAGGTGTGCATCCAGCCCAGGCGCTCGTTAAAACCCTGGTAGACGAAGAACTGGCCCCAGGTGACGGCGCCATACGCGTTCAAGCCTTCGCCGCTGGTAACCTGCACTTCGGGACGGAAGTAGAACGAGGTGTGCGGGTTGATCATCAGCAGCGCGTGGCCATTTTGCGTGATGGCGGGCGCGATGGCGAAGCCGTTGGAGCCGCTCGGCTCTGGCTCCAATCCAGTTTCCACGCTGGCCAGCGCCACGGCGGCCGGCCTGGCCTGTTGGCCATAAAACGCTTCGAGCTGTGCCAGATTGATCGATTCGATATCGCCGCCGATGCTGCCCTCGCTGAAGCTCAGGGCCATCCACGGCTCGAAATGCGTGATCAGCTTGGGTTTGACGTGCGGATGCGTGGCCAGGTAAAAATTCAGGCCATCGGCAAAGGCATCCATCAATTTGCGCAGCCACGGCGGGCTGGCGCGGTACTGCGCCTGCAGCTCAAGCGGATCGATGAAGAGCTTCATGCGCAGGTCGCGGTACAGCTCCCGTTCGCCGTCCACTTCCGCCAGCCGTCCCATGGCGTTGATGTAATTGAGTTCCACGCGGGGGAAATCGTCTTCGGCCTGCGCATACATCAGGCCAAAGACGGCATCGGCATCCGTCTTGCCCGTCACATGGGGCACACCCCACGTATCGCGCGCGATGCTGACATTGGCCGCCTGCGCCTGCCAGCGCGCCATGTCCGTGACAGAAACGGCGGGCGCCGCCAGCACCGGAGGAGCGGCGGCGACGCCGCAGGCGATGGCGGCGAACAAGGCGCGGCGAGCTGGCATGCACTACTCCATTAGTCAGGATGCGTCGATTAAAGCGGCGATGCGCTGGTTCAACTCCACATTTTCCGCCTGCAGCTGCGCCACCCGCTGTTTCAGGCTGGCGATCTCGCCGCGCAGGCGCTCCGCTTCGGACGGCGCCTGGGCCGCGTTGTCCGCCCACGGCTCGTTGCCCGTCTCCGGCGTATCCTGCGACACGTGGGGTGCCTTCGGCTCGCGCGGCGTGCGCGTGGCGGCGCGCTGTTCGCGGATTTCCTTGGCCGCCTGGCGTAATAATTTCTTGCCGCCGGCGACGGCCGCCACCTGCTCTTCCGGCGGCAGGGACGCCACGGTGGCCGCCGCATTGATGGAGATCGTGCCCGAGCGGACGGCTTCCACCAGTTCCGGCGAGGCCGCCTTCTGGATCTTCTCGATCTGGCTGATCTGGTTGCTGCTCAACCGCGCCGCCTTGGCCACTTCTTCCCGCGTGCTCATGGGTGGCTTGGGCGCGTTTTCACCTTCCGGCGCATCCTGGGCGCTGACGGGCGCCGGGCTGCGCGCGGCGACGATTTCCTTCTTGCGCAGGGCCAGCACGCCGCGCTGGAAGTCCGACACGCTGCGGCGCGCCAGGTGATTGTCGATCATCCACAGCATGACGTCGTCGAGCGAGGTAAAGCTGGTGTTCTGGATGGTCTTGAATTCGATGCCGTGCTGGCGGCAGATAGCGTAGCGGTTATGCCCGTCGATCAGCACGTCGTTCCACAACACCAGCGCGTCGCGGCAGCCTTCGGCCAGCAGGCTGCGCTCGAGCGCCGCGTACTCGCTGGCGGTGAGCGGGTCGATATACGACTGCAGCACCTGATTGATAGTGATATTCATGGTTGTCCTCAATATTGCGGCGCGATGGTCCGCGCCGGCACGAATGCTACACCATCCACCGCCCCTGGCCGGGTAAAATCACGGCGGCACAGCTCATACAAAAACACGGACCATGAAAAGAAAGTACGCCACCGCGATCATTTTTAGCGTCGCCGCTATCGGCTTCACCTGGGTCAGCCCCTACATCGCCATGTACCGCATCAGCATCGCGGCGAAATCCGTGCGCCTGGAAAACCTGGCGCAGCAGGCGGACCTGCCCGCCGTGCGCGCCAGCGTGGCGCGCCAGTTGCGGGCGGCCGGCGAAACGGCCAGCGAAGACGATTTCAAGGAAATGCTCGACACCATCGTCTCGCCGCCCGGCATCACGGTATTGATTCTGCACGGCAAGCAGGGGACGGACGGCAAGCGCCACGACTTCGGCATGGCGTACCGCTCGTGGAACGAAGTGGTGTTGCGGCGCAGCGGCGCCGGTCCCGCCGCCAGCCAGTTTTTGCTGCGCCGCCATGGCATCTGGGACTGGAAACTGACGGACATTACCTTGCCGCCAGAATTACTCTGACGAAACTTGATCTAAAACAACACTTACCTAAACCGCTATGTTGACTTTGGGAAATATTATGTAGAATGCCAACACTTCAGGCGCACCGGGTCGCCAGGCATCCGAGAGATCGCACGATGAAAAGAATGATGCTTCTCGCTGTAGTGGCACTGGTCGCGCTGGCCGGCGTCTTCTATGGCAGCCCGTATTTCACCATGAACGAGATCCGCGCGGCGACCATGGACGAGGATAGCCAGGCCCTGGCTGCGCATATCGACCTGCCCCAGCTGCGCGGCAGCCTGGGGCAACAACTGCACACCCTGTTCTCGGCGCCCGAAGTGGCCGACGACATCAGCCCCGACGTCATTGACCCCTTGCTCGATACCATGCTGATGCCAGAGGGCATCGTCGCCTTGATGAAGCTCAATGACCGCTACGAAAAGCCGATCGCCAAGGTCAGCGACATCAGCGGCCGCAAGCGCAACACCAAGCCCGACTACAAACTGCGCTACACCTCCTGGGACAGCGTCGTGGTGCAGCGCGCCCACAGCAAAAGCCATATCGGCGAACTGACCCTGACGCGCGACGGCCTGTGGCGCTGGAAACTGGTGTCGGTAGCCCTGCCGAAGAACTTGCTGGCCGACGCGTAAGGCGCCGGCGCAGCCTTCTTCTGCGGCGATCAGCGACGGTCCGTCACCCTACCCGTCGTATCGGCAAACCAGCGGCTATGCGACACCACTTGCAGCGCGCCGGCAGCCACCTGCCCCGCCAGCCATGCCAGCAGCTCATCGATGACAGCATACGAAGTCTGGTAGTCGGACGTTGGCGTCCTGACGATATCGTGGCCGTTGACAAACACAAAGCTGCCGTCGTCCACCGCCGTCTGGATCGCCGCCTGGACTTGCGCAAAGCTGGCGTCGTTTGTCAGGTTGACCAGGGACGTATTGAGGATGTACGCATCCTTGTCATTGCCAGAGAAAAACACCTGGTCAAAGCCGCGCTCTGCCGTATAGCCGGCGCCGCGCGCCGACAGGAAGCCGGCGGCGCGCATGGCGTCGATGGCCGTATTGGTCCACAACGATTCGACCCACGCGTGGTGCGATGGTCCGTCGCCGCCGATACCGGCCGCGCGCATCTGGTCGCGCCCCACCTGCAGTGCGGTGACGTACTGTGCAGAACCCTGTACCGCCACATTGTCGTGCACGCTCTGGTGCAGGGTAAAGTCGAACAGGCGCGACGGATCGTCGAAACGCGCCTTCATGCGCTCGGCCGACATGTAATCGGATTGCCCCAGCAGCGACGTGACGATGGCAAACGAAGCGGGCAAGTCATAATATTTCAGCCGCTCCATCAGATACGTATCCCAGGAGGCATAACCATCGTCAAAGGACAAGATGACAGTGGGCAATTTACGCTTCGGCAACGCCGCAAGCATGCCCAGCCAGATTGTTTCCGGCTGCGTCGTGGCTGCCGTCAGCTGCACGGTAAATTTCCCGCGCGACAGGTTTTGTGCCGTGGGCGTGCCCTCGCAATCGAGCGGCGTGGCCAGCTTGGGCACCCACCACGCATTGTCGACGAACATCAATGTGTCAGCGGCGGCGGAACCGCCGTAATGCAAGGCATTCAGGAAGCCGGACCAGAAACTGCTGTAATCGCTGTTCCCCAGGTAAATCATGCCACCCGTCTGCATGATGGCGGCATTCGTCGAGCGCAGGGCGAAGGAAAAGCGTTGCAAGTCCCAGTTGAACGGGATGCGCGGCTGTCCCTTGCCGGCAGCGCCTGTCGTTCCCACTTTGACGACAGTACCGGCAGGCAATCCGGCAGGCAGGTCGATGCGCAAGGAGGGGTAGCCATCCTTGAACGACACGGCGGCATCGAGCGACACCGTGCAGCCTGGCGTCACATCGCTGTCCCAGAAGGACAGATCGTGCGTGGGCATGAATTCCAGCGGCGTATTGGTAACCGGCGGCGGTGGCATGGAAAAGCGGGGCGGTGCGTCATGATACTGGCTGGACATGGTGCGGCTTTCAGGGAGACTGTGCCTGGTGGCCGCTGAAATGCACACCTTGCAACAGAAAAGATATAAGAAATATATTATTTCTCGCAGGATTTCTTTCCTCGAGTAATTATCAACTATACCAAAGCATTGCAATTATGAACATAATAATTGCAAATATTTTATGATGCCCAGGATTGCCTCTGTCGTACCCGTGCTACAGGCCCGTGCACACAAGGATAGGCTGCTCCAGCACTGCTATCATCAAGCTTTGATTTTCATCGGAGGCAGCATGTCAGACTTGGTACAACACGCACTGGCCCACGCGGGCAAACCGGCCACCACGCCCTGGGTAGTGACCCTGATCAGTGGTGAAAAACTCACCGGCCCCATTTCCCCGCTCAGCGACGGCTGCTACGCCATCGGCCTGGGACAAATCAAGTATTTTTCCAGCGACAAGGTCGCCTGCCTGAATGTATCGGGCGCGGGTGCGTTCCCCATTTGACCTGTCCGCTCAATGTGCGGCTGCCTGACACAAGCCGCCAGGCGCCCGCTGCTGCGAATATAGGTGGCGATGCATGAAAGGTAATACTGGCTCAGCGCAGCATGCCAGCCAGGAAACCTTGTCGCATTCCGGCAACAAGGCACTCGCGAAAAAAGGCAGCACTCCCCTGTTGTATTTCCCACATCCGGACACGATTGGCATCACCGCATCAGCCCTGATTTTGTGCCTCCGCAGGGAGTGCGCCTGGCAATCTCGGTGTCCTTTCTACTGGCACAAGCCTGGCGGCATCCCACTATGCACCCGCCCGATATTGACGACAAATACGATTTTATTCGCGTATTCAGTCGAAATGGATATGAATAGTTGTCACTGGAAAATGGCATGAATACCAAAACTTTCCGTGCTAGCATGATTTTTCGTCTAGCGGACTTGCGCCTGCCTGGACCTTACGAACAACCTTGACCGACAGGAGCCGTTTCATGATGACACCGCATGCCAGCACCGTACGCCACACCCTGATTACCCTGGCAATCACTGCCGCCTTTCCCCTGCAGGCGATGGCGCAGGCACAGGACAGCGTCCCGGCGCCTGCCGCTCCGGCGGCGCAGGCTGGTCCCGGCCAGCTGGAAACGGTGATCGTGACGGCGCAGCGGCGCGCGGAAAACATCAAGGACGTGCCCATGTCGATCGCCACCCTGAAAGGCGACAAGCTCGACACCCTGACGGCCGGCGGCGCCGATATCCGCTTCCTCAACAGCCGCTCGCCCAGCGTCTCCGTCGAATCGGATTACGGCCGCACCTTTCCCCGCTTCTACATTCGCGGCCTGGGCAATACCGACTTCGACCTGAACGCCTCGCAGCCCGTGGGCCTGGTGATGGACGACGTGGTGCAGGAAAACGCCATGCTGAAAGGTTTTCCCGTGTTTGACGTCGATCAGGTCGAGGTGCTGCGCGGCCCGCAAGGCACCTTGTTCGGCCGTAACTCGCCGGCCGGCGTGATCAAGTTCGATTCCGCCAAACCCGTCTTCAAGACGGAAGGCTACCTGAGCGGCGGCTTCGGCAAGGATGGCATGAAGAACCTGGAAGGCGCCTTCAACGTGCCCGTCAGCGACACGGTCGCCCTGCGCTTTTCCGGCCAGACGCAGCGCCGCGACGACCGCGTGCACAACCCGCGCCCGACCGGCACGCGCGACTTCGAAGGCTATGAAGACAGCGCCGCCCGCCTGCAGGTACTGGTCAAGCCCACGCGCGACTTCAGCGCCCTGTTCAACGTGCATGCGCGCAACCTCGACGGCACGGCCACCTTGTTCCGTGCCAACATCCTGAAACAGGGCACGAATGACCTGGTCGACGGCTTTGATTACGATAACTACCCGACCGACGGCATCAACCGCCAGCACCTGAAAACCAAGGGCGGCAGCATGCGCCTGAAATGGGACTTGCCCGGCGTCACCCTGCATTCGATCACCGGCTACGAAAAACTCGATTTCTTCAGCCGCGCCGACGTCGACGGCGGCTATGGCGCCGTCTATGCGCCACCGATGGGCCCGGGCTTCATCCCCTTCGTCGTGGAAACGGCCGACGTGATTCCCAACCACAAGCAGATTTCGCAGGAATTCCGCGCCGAATCATCTGCCCGCGGCCCGCTGCAATGGATAGCCGGCCTGTTCTACTTCAAGGAAGATATCCAGATCGACAGCATCAGCTTTGACAGCCTGGCGCCCGGCAATCCGCAAAACAGCGCCTACGCTACGCAAAACCAGAGCTCGAAGTCGTACGCGGCCTTCGGCTCGCTCAACTACACGGTCTCGGACGCGCTGAAACTGCGCGCCGGCCTGCGCTACACGACGGACAAGAAGGACTTCTCGGCCAAGCGCGTGGAAGCGACCACGGCCGGCCCCTTCAACCTGAACGACACCTCGCACAACATCAGCTGGGACTTGAGCGGCACCTATGTGCTGACGCCGGAAACGAACGCCTACGCGCGCATCGCCACCGGCTACCGCGCACCGTCGATGCAGGGCCGCCTGAACGGCCTGGCCGACCGCCCCTCGTTTGCGGGCGCCGAGAAAGCGCTGTCCGTCGAGGCCGGCATCAAGCAGGACTTGTTCGACAAGCGCGCGCGCCTGAGCGTGGCCGTGTTCCAGTACCGCGTCAAGGACAAGCAACTGACGGCCGGCAGCGGCGCGGTCAACATGAACCAGCTGATCAACGCCGACAAGGCCACGGGCCGTGGCGTGGAACTCGATTTCCAGGCTAACCTCAGCGATTCGCTCAGCATGACCCTGGGCGGCAGCTACAACCACACGGAAATCCAGGACAAGAAGCTGTTCGTGCAAAGCTGCGGCAACGCGCAAAACAACCCGGCCAGCGGCTGCACCGTCACCGATCCGCTGGGCCCTTTCAAGGGCACGGCCTACATCGACGGCAACCCGCTGCCGCGCGCGCCGGAATGGCAAACCAACTTCACCCTGAAATACAGCATTCCCCTCGCCAATGGCGAGTTCTACGCCTACACGGACTGGGCCTATCGCACCAGCTACAACTTCTTCCTGTACGAAGCGAAGGAATACAAGGCCAAGGAACTGCTGGAAGGCGGCTTGCGCGTCGGCTACAAATGGGATCGCTATGAACTCTCCGCGTACGGTCGCAACATCACCAACCAGATCCAGTCGCTGGGCGCCATCGATTTTGATAACCTGACAGGCATCATCAACGAACCACGCACGTATGGGGTGCAGTTCAAGGCGACGTTTTGAGGGCGGGTAGATAAAACCGGACTGCACGGCTCAGGCGCAGGATGGCGTGATGCGCATCACCTGTGCTAGAATCTCGCCGCGCTGCCCGGATGGTGAAACTGGTAGACACTGGAGACTTAAAATCTCCCGCCTGTAAGGGCGTGCCGGTTCGATTCCGGCTCCGGGCACCAGCGCACAGAATTCAGAAACATCAAAAAAGCCATTAAACCCCAGGGATTAATGGCTTTTTTTACGTCCCGAGATTCCTGTTACCCCATATTAAACCCGACAAAAACCAGCAGCGATTACGCCAAATTTGCGCCTGATTACGCCTCAACGAGCGGGATGCATGGCTTCATTCAGGAAACGGGTTGGCGGTTGGCGGGCAGTAGTCGCCATCCTCCGCAGACGGGAATGTAAAACATTCAGTACCGAGGCCGAGGCCTGGGCGTTGGAACGCGAGACCGAAGTCCGACGCGGCGCCGACAGTGGCATCGTCGTCGGGAAAAGCTGCGGCGACGCATTCGACCGGTACCCGTGGCCCCATGCCTTGGCGAATACACCGCTAGCCAATTATGCAATTGGTATAGCGCCGTGGTCGAGCCGTCTGCCCGCCGCCGCCCGGCGTGTTTCACCTCGCTCCCATTCTGCGATGAGATAAGTGGATGATCAACCTGGTACGCAACTTCCTTGAGGCGAGATTGTTTACGTAGATCCTAGTGTTCATGCCATGCATCCTAACGCCCCAAGGATGCCATCATCGTGACGGTTTTCGATAGAGGATAGATGCAAGAGTTCCAACAATTTAGAGTGGCTCACGGTAGGTCTTTCAGGGCATGCAAAAATCTTTGATTCCGGCCTCCGTACTTAATTAAAAATATTTTCTTATTTGTGTAAATGTGTGTAATTTCATAGATTTTATACTGATAACATGAATCAATAATTCATTCATCCAAAAAAAAATTTCATAGAGCAAGTACAAAATCGATAGCAACTCCCATGAAATATTTCATCAGCTATTAGCCAACATTAAACATAAAATATTACATTGCGGTCTCTTTTGAATTTTTCTTCATTTTCATATGTAGATGTAAATGCAAATGTAGATGTAGATGTAGATGTAGATGTAGATGTAGATGTAGATGTAGATGTAGATGCAGATGCAGATGCAGATGCAGATGTTTTTAATATGTTTTCTGATCGGCCATGCAGCATAGGCCTTATGATATTTATTTCATATCCAATCAATTTAACATTAGAGGCATAAAAAATGAGCGACCAATCTTTCGATTTAAAACAGGTAGAAGCAAGTAACATAAATCCTGTGTCAGCTGGCATTTCAGCCGGCTTCAGCATTACTCTTCACGAATATCAAGGCAAGGCGTACATTAACTGGTCAGAAAACTTTCCAGGCATGGTAAGACTTGCCGTTGCCATATACAGTGGCAATCCGCCAAGTAATCCGGGAGCATGGTTAAGTGCGACAGAGATAACCAACTCAGCCGCCGGCTCCTGGAATTCGGGGCAAAACTGGGGTACTGGTTACTCCGCAGCTTTGTTGGGTGTGAACGCGACTAATAATGCATGGATTTATATCGGCTGCAACACTACCGTAACCGTTTAGTTCAATGATGCGGTGGCTGCGTTTTTATGTGGCGGCCACCAAAAAAATATCTGCATTAAAAATCCAGCAGCTCTCTACAATTACAGCCGGCATTTACAGGTCGGATCAATATAGTGGCCACTATAAATTGGTGGCGCATGTGCCATGACATAGAGTGGCTCATGGCATGAAAGTCATCATTCACAGCACGTGGAACTAAGCACACGAAAAGCCGCTCAAAGTGCGTCAAATCGCGTGCCCCCTCTTCGCCTTTGTCCGATCAAGGCCAGCGATTGTCGGACCTGCCCCTCGCTCGGGCTGCAGCCCCGGCCAGCGCTTGAAGGCATGCTCGATGGCCTTGGCGGTGCCGCTGCGGCACTGTCCGGCAGCGTACCGATTGCCGTTTTTGCCAGTATTACTTGAACATACAGGCGCCTTGTTGCACAATCAGCCATTTTCCTGGTGGGAGTTGCACGATGAGTGAGCTGAAAGCGGTCGGCGCCCTGGCGATGGCAGGTATGCCGGCCAGCAAGGTTGAGGACGATAAAACGCCGCAGCCGGCCAGTGCCGCGCACGTTGCGAACTGCGCCAACTGCCAGGCACCGCTGGGCGGCGCGTTTTGCCAGGCCTGCGGCCAATCGGCCCACGTCCACCATTCGTTGCTGCACCTGGCCGAAGAAGTCGTGCACGGCATCCTGCACTTCGACGCCAAGGGCTGGAAGACGATCCCGCTGCTGGTGGCCTTTCCTGGCCGTCTGACGCGCCGCTACATCGACGGTCAGCGCAAGAACTATGTTTCGCCGCTCGCGCTGTTCCTGTTCATGGTGTTCCTGACCTTCTTCGCCACCTCGTTCGGCGGCGGCAAGCTTCTCACCCGCGACGCCAATATCGCCTCGCTGACAAAACACGCCGCGTCCGCCAAGCTCAAGGTCGAGCGCAATGAGCTGGCGCTGGAGGAGGCCCGCAAGGCCGATATCGGCGTCGCTGGTGTCGAGAAGGCGCTGGCCGTTTCGCGCAAGCTGCACCACGAAGCCGAGCAACGCCTGCTGCACGTCGTGTCGCCCGAAAAAGCGACCGGTGAAGAAGCACTTGAGCTGACAGAGCCCGGTTGGTTCGACAAGACTGCCGCCAGGATCGCGTCCAGCCCGCCCAATCCCAACGCCATGTTTCCGGAGCTGGAAAAAAGCTTTCATCACGCCGCAGAGAATCCCGAGCTGGCGTTTTACAAGTTCAAGAACACGGCCTACAAGTTCTCGTTCCTGCTGATCCCGATCTCGCTGCCCTTCATGTGGCTGATGTTTTTCTGGAAGCCAGGCGTGGCCATGTACGACCATGCGGTCTTCGTGCTGTACTCGCTGTGCTTCATGTCCTTGCTGTTTACCGTGCTGATACCGCTAGCGATGCTCAACCAGGGCTGGCTGATCGCATTGCTGGTGTGCCTGGCGCCGCCCCTGCACATGTTTCTGCAGCTACGCGGCACCTACAACCTGGGCAAATGGGGCGCGCTGTGGCGCACTTGCATGTTGCTGCTGGCGGCCAACCTCGTGCTTGGCGTGTTCCTCGTGCTGGTGTTGATGAAGAGCATGCACTAGCGTCACAAGGTCGGGCCATGTCCTGAGGTCGCAATACCCGGTAATGATGCAAGAGTGTGAAGATAAATGATGCTTGGAGTACAGACACCAAGACATAGGCTAAAACCATCAGTCCTCATGCGCCTTCGACCATCACGCAAATTTGAGTCCAAAGAGCCCTGCTGTATAGAAGACAGGTGTGGCGGGGGTCTGGATACCATCCCTCTTGCCATTCGGCGCACACATGAACAGCTTGCGAACGTTGCCCGGCCCCTTGCTTTCGCGCATGACCTGGCGCAGCTTGTCCGGGTCCAGGGATAAGATGATTTCAATGCTGAAAAGCTGCTTTTAATCAATATTATCGATTACAGGACGAATAAACTTCCAGGCAGGACGCAGCAATGATATGCATGGAGGGCTGGACCATCGAGGTAGCCGCCGGTGAGGTGGGATCCTTTCACTGGTCGTTGGCCGACAGCGGCAACTGGTATGACTTCTCGGTCACCTGCAATACTCAGAAGACTTTCCGGCGCCGCGTCGCAGGGCGAATCGAGAATGGCAAGGATTCCGTAAGCGACCCAACCCTGGGACGTGCATAACTCAAAAACTGCTCCTGACTTGATAAGGCTGCGGCACACGGTCCACCCGATGCGCCGCAGCTCCCTGCTGTCATCTCGCGCCCTTCCCGCACTCGCCTGCCCCCCCCCGCTGACGTTTTTACAACAGCGCCCATCGCCCCGCTCCCTCCCCCGCGACTCCCTACTGATATAATACTTACAATCAACTAATGCTCCGAAATGTGCGCCCCAGGGCTCCCGCAACCGTCTGTGTACCGCCAAGCCCAGCCCATGCGCTCCCTTTTCGACCACGAGATCATCAAACAGCTGCACAGCGGCACCCGCTCGCGGGTTTACCGCGCCCGGACTGCCGATGGCACGGCGCTGATCGTCAAGATGCCGAATCAGCAGTTCCCCTCCTTTCAGCAACTGGCACAATTCAAGCGCGAGTATGCGATCGCGCGCCGCTGCCGCCATCCTGGCGTGGCGCATCCGCTGGCGCTGCAGCTGCACGGCGGGCACTGGACGATGATCCAGGAAGATACCGGCGGCCTGGCGCTCGACCAGCTATTGCGCGCGCAGGTGGCGGCGCGCAGGACGCCGTCGCAGCCCGCACTGGCGCTGGACGATTTTTTCGACATCGCGCTGCAACTGTGCGCAGCGCTGGACGAGGTCCATCATCACGGCGTGATCCACAAGGACATCAATCCATCCAATCTGGTGTGGAATGACGAGCAGCGCCTGCTGCAGCTGATCGATTTCGGCATCGCCTGTGAACTGCCCTACGAAAGCCACGGCATCGCCCATCTCCAGACCCTGGAAGGCACGCTGCGCTACATGGCGCCGGAACAGACCGGGCGCATGAACCGGCGCGTTGATTGGCGCGCCGATTTCTATGCGCTCGGCGCCACCTTGTACGAATTGCTGACCGGCCACACGCCGTTCGAGGCGGGCGACGAGATGGAACTCGTGCATTGCCACATTGCGCGTAGTCCCGACTGGTCGCACCCGGCGCTGGCAGACTTGCCCGGCCAGCTGCTGCCGATCATCCAGCGGCTGCTGGAAAAAAATGCCGATCAGCGCTACCAGAGCCTGCAAGGCTTGCGCAGCGACCTCGAAGCGTGCCGCGCAAAAAAGCCGGCGCAGGCGCTCAAACTGTCCGACCACAACGGCCGCTTCCTCGTGCCACAGACGCTGCACGGGCGCGAGGATGCCATCGCCGTGCTGCTGGCGGCGTTTGAACGCAGTGCCGCCGGCACCTGCGAGATGCTGCTGGTGGCCGGCCATTCGGGCATCGGCAAGTCGGCGGTCGTCAACGAAGTGCAAAAGCCCATCATCGCCCGGCGCGGCCGCTTCCTGTCGGGCAAATTTGACCAGCTCCAGCGCGATGTGCCGTATGCCTCGCTGATCCAGGCCTTCCAGGGGCTGGTGCGCCAGTTGCTGGACCAGCCGGAAGAAACGCTGCGGCACTGGTCCGCAAAACTGCACGAGGCCCTGGGCAGCGGCGTGGGCGTGATTGTCGAACTGATTCCCCAGCTGGCCCTGATCGTCGGTCCCACCGAGCCGCTGCCCGCGTCGGCGCCGGCACAGGTTCAGTGGCGCCTGGACCGCCTCTTCCCCCGCTTCGTCGAAGTCTTCGCCTGCACCGGGCATCCGCTGGTGCTGTTCCTCGACGACCTGCAATGGGCCGATGCTGCCACGCTGAGGATGATCGAGCTGCTCATGGTCTCCTGCGACAAGAGCTGCATGCTGTTCATCGGCGCATACCGCGACAACGAAGTGGGCCCCGCGCATCCGCTCATCGCGCTGCGCGACAAGCTGATCGCCCGTGAGGTACGCCTGTCGACGCTGGTACTGAACGCACTGACCGAGCCGCAGGTTGCGCAAATGGTCTCGGCCACCGTGCGCGTGGCGGCGCCTTACTGCGCGCCACTGACCAGCATTTGCTACCGCAAGACGGCTGGCAATCCCTTTTTCCTCAACCAGTTCCTCGCTGCGCTCAACGAGACGGGCCACCTGCGCTACCGGCCCGCCGACGATTGCTGGGACTGGGACCTGCCCGCGATACAACAGGCCGGATACGCCGACAACGTAGTCGAGGTGCTGCTGGAAAAAATCCGCCGCCTGCCCAGCGTGACGCAGCACCTGCTGCAGCTGGCCGCCTCGAGCGGCAACCGCTTCACGCTCGACACGCTCGCGCTGGCAGTAGACCGCGCACCCCGGCAAACGCAGCAAGACCTGTGGCCCGCGCTCAGGGCGGGCCTGATCCAGCCGCTCGACGAGCGCTATAAATACGTCAATGGCGACACCCCCGCCGGCAGCAGCGGCGTCAGTTACCGCTTCCTGCACGACCGGGTGCAGCAGGCCGCCTACCTGGTCGCCGATGCCGGTGCGCGCGCGGCCAACCATCTTCTCATCGGCCGCTTGCTGCTGCGGCATACGCCGCCGGAACGCCAGGACGAGGCGCTGTTTGACATCGTCGAGCAGCTCAACGCCGGCCGCGCGCTGATCGACGATGCGGGCGAGCGCGTGCAGCTGGCAACGCTCAATCTCCAGGCGGGCGTCAAGGCACGGCGTTCCGCCGCGTTCCAGTCCACCCTGGAGCACATGCGAATCGGTCTCGGCCTGCTGCCGGCGGACGCCTGGAATGCCCACGCCGGCCTCTGGCTCGAACTGCAGCTCGGCGCCGCCGAAGCGGCCTACCTGTGTGGCCAGTTCGATGCCGCCGAGGCGATCTACCCACTGGTGCGCGCCCGTACCATGAACCCCTTGCTGCAGGTACGCTGCATAGCCATCCAGGCGCACCAGTATCAATTACAGGGCCGCCTGCTCGACGCCATCGCCGTGCAGCGCGACGGCCTGGCGCAGCTGGACATCGACATTCCGCATGAGGTAGCGCACATGAAGGCGCGCTTCGCCGAGATTCTCGCCGACATCGGGCGGCAGCCTGGCGCGCAGGCGCCCGACACCTTGCTGGCGGCGGCCGACATGTGCGAACCGGACGCGGTGGCCGCGATGCAGATGATGCAGGGACTGTGGATGGCCAGCTACTACGCCGGCCAGCAGGATCTCAGCGCGCTGATGGTGGTGTCGATGACACGCCTGTCCATGCAGCGGGGGAACAGCGATTTCAGCGCCGTCGCCTATGTCGGCTACGCGATGATGCTGGCGCTGTACAGCGGCGACATCGCACGCGGCTACGACTTCGGCGCGATGGCGATGGCGCTGGCCAGGCGCCGTGCCAACCTGCAGACGCGCACGCTCACGGGCCTGATGTTCGGCGCGCTCAGCAACCACTGGACGCAGCCGCTGCGCAGCTCCGACGCGCTGTACGAGGAAGCGTTTGGCTGGGCGCTGGAAATCGCCGACTTCGTGCAGGTCGGCGTGGTGGCGGCCGTGCGCGCCACCGACCGTATCATCCTCGGCGACTACCTGCCGCACCTGATGCACGACATCGAGCACGACCTGGCGCTGATGCGCGCCAACGGCCAGCAGGCGATGGCCGATTGCTGTGTCGCCGCCGCTATCCAGCCGATCAAGTGCCTGACGGGCCTCCTGCCCCGTCATGACAGCTACGACGATGCGACCTTCAGCGAGGCAGGCTTCCTCGCACAATATGGCGACTCGCAGCTGTACCGCGCCTACTTCTTGCAGGGGAAAATCCGCAACGCCTACCTGTTCGACGGCGCCGACGCCGAACCGCTGGCCGGTCAGCTCGGCATGGTCACACAGATCATGCGCGGCCAGGCCAAGGTGGCCGAGTGCAGCTTCTACGCCGCGCTGATCCTGATCCGCGCGGTGCGGCGCGCTCCTGGGCGTCCCGACGCGGGCGCCGTGCTGACCGTGATAGGCACGCTGCAGGCGAATCTCACCGCATGGGCCAGCCAAGGCTCGGACAATAGCGCCGCCAAGCACCTGCTGGTGATGGCCGAGCTGGCACGCTACCGGGACGATCTGCAGCAGGCCACGCGCCTTTACCAGCAGGCGATCGACGCGGCCGGCGTGGCCGGCTACGTCAACATGCAAGCGCTGGGCAATGAGCTGTGCGGCGAATGCTGGTGCGACCAGGGACAGCCGCGCGTGGCCGCCGTCTTCATCCGGGACGCCATCGCGCATTACGGCCAGTGGGGCGCGGACGGCAAGGTGGCGCAGCTGCGGGAGCGTCATGCTGCGCTGCTGTCAAGGATGGAGGGCCGCGGCACGCAGCGGCACTCTGTCTCCCACACGCACGGCAGTTCCGCGCTCGACCTGGTGTCGCTGCTGAAGGCAGCACAAATCCTGTCGAACGAAGTCGGCCTGCGCAACGTGCTGACACGCCTCATTGCCATCGTGTGCGAAAACGCCGGCGGGCAGGTGGCGCGCCTGCTGCTGCTGTCCGAAGGCAGCTACCGGCTGGAAGCCAATATCGATGACGATGGCATCACCGTCCTGCAAGCGCGCCAACTCGACCTGAACGCCGCCAGCGACCCGCAATTCCCCCTGTCGCTGCTGCGCTACGTCATCCGCACTGGCGCGGAGATGATCGAAGACTGCATCGCGGGCGCCTCGCGCTTTGCCGCCGACCCGTACGTGCAGTCGCACCTGCCGCGCGCCGTCATGTGCCTGCCGATCCGGCACGGCGGCCAGATCGAGGGCATCCTGTACTTCGAGAATCGGCTGGCCGACGCCTCGTTTACGGAAGAACGCGTGGCGTTCCTGCGCATGCTCGGCGCGCAGGCGATGATCTCGATTTCCAGCGCCAGGCTGCATGACACCCTCGAAAGGCGCGTTGCCGAACGCACCGGGCAGCTGGAAGACGCCAACCGCAAGCTGGCGACCCTGTCCATCACCGATGGCCTGACTGGCCTGTCGAACCGGCGCCATTTCGACGACGTGCTGCGCACCGAATGTGCGCGTGCCACGCGCGTCGGCCAGCCGCTTGCCGTCGTCATGCTCGACGTCGACTACTTCAAGCTATTCAACGACCGTCACGGCCACCAGGCCGGCGACGCATGCCTGATCCAGGTCGCGCAGGCGCTGGCGGCCGGCATGCGGCGCGCAGGCGACCTGACGGCACGCTACGGCGGAGAGGAATTTTCGATCGTGCTGCCAAACACGGGCGCGGACGAAGCGCGCCAGATCGGCGAAGCGCTGCGGCGCGCCATCGAAGACCTGGGCATTGTCCACGCGAGTACGGAAGTGCAGCAGGTGACGATCAGCGTCGGCATCGCGGTCCAGTCGGCGCCGGGTACCGCCGATCCGGACGCCCTGTTGCGCCTGGCCGATGCCGCGCTGTACCAGGCCAAGGATGCGGGGCGCAATTGCGTGGTGCTGAGGACTCTGCCGCCCGGCTAACCCGCATTCATGGCACCGGGCGGCGCCTCACTCGCTGCCATGGGTGTTCTCGCGCGCCTGCTCCCGCGCCTTTTCCTGCGATGCCAGGCCATTGAAGAACAGGTTGAGCAGCACGGCGACGATGGCGGCCAGCAGGATGCCGCTGTGCAGCAACGGTGACAGGGCCTTGGGCATGTGCTGCGCGTACTGTTCCGCCACCAGCGGCAGCATGCCGAAGCCGATCGACAGGGCCACGATAAACAGGTTGTTGCGGTTGCTCTTGTAATCGACGCCGGCCAGGATGCGGATGCCGGTGGCGGCGACCATGCCGAACATCACCAGCCCTGCCCCACCCAGCACGAACGCCGGCACGGCTTCGGCCGTCTGCGCGATCTTCGGGATCACGCCCATGACGAGCAATATAAGGCCTGCCGCCACACAGACCCATCGGCTGCGCACGCCCGTCACGCCCACGAGGCCCACGTTTTGCGAAAACGAGGTGTACGGGAAGGTGTTGAAGAGGCCGCCGATCAGGGTGCCCAGGCCATCGACGCGCAAGCCGCGGCTGATATCGGCCTGCGTGATGCACTTGTCCGTCATCTCTCCCAGCGCCAGAAACATGCCCAGCGACTCGATCATGACGACGATCATCACCAGGCTCATGGTGACGATGGCAACCACGTCGAAGGTCGGCATGCCGAACTGGAACGGCGTGACGATGGCAAAGGCCTTGGCGCTGGCCACCTTGGCGAAATCGGCCTTGCCCAGTGCAAACGACAGGGCCGTGCCGGCGATGATGCCGATCAATACCGCAATATTCGACAGGAAGCCGCGACCATACTTGGCCACCAGCAAAATGATGGCCAGCACGAAGAAGGCGATGCCCATGTTATCCAGCGCGCCGTAGCCTGGATTGGCGATCAGGGGCACGGGGCCGGGCGGCGCCGGCAAGCCCGCCGCCGTGGCGGCAGCGGCCATCTTGAGGAAGGCCGGATCGGCAATCTGCGCCATGGCAGGCGGCCCGCCCATGGCCCAGTTCACGCCCACGCGCATCAGCGACACGCCGATCACGGCAATGATGCTGCCCGTGACCACGGGCGGAAACAGGGCCAGCAGCCGGCTGATGAAGGGCGCGATCAGCATGGAAACGACGCCGGCGCCGATCACGGCGCCAAAGATGCCGGTGATGCCCAGGGTCGGATTGTTTGCCATGGCCAGCATGGGACTGACAGCGGCAAAGGTCACCCCCATCATGACGGGCAGGCGGATGCCGAAGTACTTGCCTATGCCCAGGGACTGGATCAGGGTCACGAGGCCGCAGCAGAAAAGGTCGGCACTGATCAATGCTGCCACCTGCTCGGGCGGCAGCTTGAGGGCGCGGCCGACGATCAGCGGCACGGCGATGGCGCCCGCATACATGACGAGCACGTGCTGCAAGCCCAAGGTGAACAGCTTGCCGGCAGGCAGCACTTCATCGACAGGGGACGGGGCAGCGGGTACGGTGCCGGGAGCGCTGCGGTGAATGGATTTCAAGCGGGGAGAGGCCATTTACGCTCCATTTCCTGGGTTACCACGGCCCGGACGGGCGCAGGTGAAAGGGAAAAGCAAGAGAGAAACGGGACGACAGGAACACAGTGGCGGCGGATGAGGCATGCGAAGCTCCTTGGATGGGATGACTCCAACAAGCCATGCACGCATCGTGCCAGCGATGATTGTATACAGAAATTGTGCCGAAATATCATCGCGGCCAAGAAAGTCAGGCGCTGAACGCGCTGTGGTGCACTGTTTTCTGGCGCGCCACGACGCGCTGCACCACGCAGCTGCACCAGAAGGCAGCAGCAGACGGCGGCAGCGGAAGCCCCATCCGAGACTGGCGCGAGGTAACAATAGCCTGTGCAATACCAGGCCGATGCCAGGCCGAGACCAAGCCAAGCGCAAGCCAAGCACGATAGCCGGCGCGCGCTGCCAAGGGATTGCGCGCGGAGCAAACAAGCCGCAGCGCAGGCGTCGACGTCGCCGAATACCAGCCTGTGCTAGCTGCAGGTACAGCCATCAACGAGCGCTGCCAGCTGCAGCACATAGGCCTCGCGCAGCTGCTCGCACGCCAGCACGGCTGGCGCCTGCGCAAAAATCTCGTGTGCGGCACGGCTGAGCAAGCGCACACGGCCAGGAAATCGCGCGCGGCGCACGTAAACAAGCCGCAGCGCAGGCGCCGACATCGCTGAATTACCGGCCTGTGCTAGCTGCCGGCACAGCCATCAACGAGCGCTTCCAGCTGCCGCACATAGGCCGCGCGCAACTGCTCGCGCGCCAGCAAGGCTTGCGCCTGCGCAAAAATACCGTGCTGCGGCACGGCTGGCAAGACGGGTGCCGAAGGACGAGCAACCTTGCAGGGCACGGCAATGGGCAACCTTTCTACTGCCGCTTCCTGCGCCGGCCGGCCTGCCGCGCAGCCGCCCAGCAGGCAAATCAGCAGGCAAGCCCATAAACAGGCCGGCAAGCAAGCACGCCAATAGTTCCAGGCCCACAGCGTGGTCCACAGCAGCGGCGCCACACTCGTCATTGCCGCGTTCATGGCGTCCCGCCAGCGGCTCTTCCGGCCGTTTCACGGGCGATCAGCGCCTCGGCCGCGCGGCACGCATCGCCTTCGGGTTGCAACGCCAGGATGCGCGCCGCAGCCGCTTGCGCGTCTGCCTGCCCGGCCTGCGCTGTGGCCAGCGCCTGCCTTGCCCGCGCCGACCGTCGCACGCCCTCTTCCCGCAAGGCATTCAGCGCCTGGTTCTGGCGCCGCAACACGCCCTGCACCTGCAGCACCTGGGCCGCGCACGCGGCACGGCCCGCTTCGCGTCCCCAGCGCTGCGCGCAAAACACGGCCGCGCCCAGCAACAACAGCATGGCCACAATGGTCAACGACGGCTTCATGCCAGCACCTTGCGCGCGACGACATACAAGGCCAGACGTTCGGCCAGGCCGTTTACGCCACCGTTGATGCGGCGCGTCACGCGCTCCTGGTCGCCCACATCGGCCAGGCGGTTCAAGCCGCGCGATTGCCAGAACCAGCCCGCCGAGCGACACGCGAAAGTTACCTGCTCCAGCAACTGCGGTGCCGCCAGCAAGTCCAGGCCCAGCGCCACGCCGCACGCGGCATAGTTGGCGCGCCCCGTCACCTGCAGCAAGCCGCGTCCCCTGAAGCGCACGCCGTCGCCGGCAATCACATTCCCCAAGTCCGCCCGTCCTTCATAGGCCGCGCCGCTGGCCAGCTCGCGCACATAGCGCAACTGTCCCGATTCGTGGCCCACCTGCGCCAGGAATGACGCCTGGCGCAGCGGCGTATCAATATCGAACTCGGCCATCGCCGCATTCAAAGGCGCCAGGAACAGCGTAGCGCGGCGGCCGGTCAGCGGCATGATCTGCATCAATTGCGCGCCTGTCACAGCATGCCCCGCACGTCCTTGACGGCAGCGGCCGCATCGGCCGCCAGCTCGCCGATATCCTTGCCGCGCCGCTTGTCGAACCAGCGCACGCAGGCGCCCAGCACCCACCAGGCGGGCAAGCCGGCCGCCACCATCAGCGGCGCGGCGATGAAGAGGAAACCCGTGGCCGGGTCGCCGCCATACAGGCCGGCCACCGTCTTCGCGCTGTCGAACAGGCTGGGCCACCACGACAGCACGGCGGCCACGAGCACGGGACCGAGAAAGGTGGAAATGATGATGCTGGAACAAAAACGAATAAATGCTTCCTTGGTCGACTGGGGCCACATGAACATGAAGCCCAGCGACGTGGCGGCGGCGCCGGCCAGCACGGGCACGCCAAACAGTTTGATCAAAGCGCCGCCGGCGGCGGTGGTTTCGAGGGCCATGGTTGTCTTTCAGGTGGTGGTTCAGGTGTGGAAATAAAAAAACCCGCCGAGGCGGGTTTGTTGGTGAGGCACAGGAAATGAAGGAATTTAGATCGTCCGTTCGCCCGCAGGCACTGCGTCATGCAATGGGGCTTCAACCAGTTTCGGCACGCCCCCGTCCACAAGCCAATCCGTATATTTAATATAATCGACGTTCTGGAAATCCATCGGTATGATTGCCCCGTCCGATTCACGTATGATTACGTTTGCCTCTTCTGCGATGATGTACATGCGTTCTCCTAATATTAAATTTCGGCGATGGCTTCCCAGTTACCTTGGATATTGAACTGTCGTGCTGCTGTAGTAGAGCGCAATTTCATACGTTTATTGTTAGCCTCGGCAATAGCTCCCTGAAATCCTGTAATGCCACCTTGCGCGTCGGTTCCTTGACATGCCCATGTATACGGTGCAGCCACATAGCCACGCATATTAATAGTAGGAGGTGAGCGCATAGGTACGGGGAATTTAATAGTATGGCGCCCGTTATTCTCCAAAGAGTCAACAGATTCACCAGCTGATCCCAGTAAAGCTAGAGCATCAACAGCAAGCACAGTCACATCGGCACCTTCAGCGAAGGAATTGCAGTAATAGCGCAGGCACAACTGCATTTCTTCTGCCATTGAGCGTCGAGAGAATGGTGTTGCCTGTCCGGCCTCAAACTGTACACCTGTGATTAGGAAGTTTCCATTATTCCCCAGCATGTTTACAGCACCAGTTACACCTGTTATATTTCCTGCAATCCAAGTGCCAGTGACTGTACGCAAGAAGTTAGCACCCGAACCCAAGTTAAAACGCAGATGCAGACCTTGCATGTTGTTTGTATTCATTACACTTGCAGTATCTCCGGGAATAGAAACAACGATTTTTGTCCATGTGTTCGCTACAGGAATGGGGAATGAGAACACATAGCTTTTGTTTGCCAAAATGTTGTATAAAGCGCCCGAATGTGAACCAGCGATGTTCGAGTAAACCCAAGCGGACAACGTGCAAGTTTTTGCACTGGCTGTGCCATATTGCAGGTCCGCCAAATGATTACCCTCAATTACCTGCTGCAACAGGTACGCTTCGCCAGCAGCAGCGTTATAAGCTCCTTGAGCACCCAAGCCAAGGTAATTAGGAAAGCCGGGGGCGCGAGTAGCCACGTTATAAAAGTTAGGGCCATAAGCTGCCTTGCCATTATAGGATGCATCATAGTTCCAACGGTCCAAACCATAACCAATGAGATATGTTCCCGAATTAGGTACACCACGCTGATTAATACGCATATCGCCGTTGATGATGCGATTCTGCATGCCGCCGAGGAACGAACCGTTTATGCTGGCCACTTTAAAGTCCTGCGCTGCATCCCCATTTATCGCCGCGTAAGTGGCATCTAGAACGGACGGAGCGATGCTGTCTGCAGTGACATACCAGCCGGACACGCCGTTACTCGTGAACGTGGTGACTTCGCCTGGCCGCATCACGTATGTGGTCGTCAAGTTCGCGCTGTTAGCGAGAACTACGCCAGGCGCCGCAAAATTTACGGTTCCTCCAAATGGCGCCCTTACGGTGAACGAGGAGCCCATATATTCATAAGTCGATGGCCCTACGGCAAGTGTCGAATTTGGGGAGTTGAATTGCAACCAATGGCCAAGTTGTTCTTTTGTGAATGCATTCGCACCTGCGGCCAAGCCGATACCTTGGCCAACTTGATAATGCAAGCCTGCATTATTAACGAAATCCACCGTGGCAATACGTCGAGAATTGTTAAACTTTTCGGGTTTGGTCGAAAGTGGAGTACCAGTAAGATCAGCACTATCCAGTGGTGCTTTCAAGTTAAGCGCAGCTTGTTGGAGAATGCTTACTGGTTTGCTCACATCACTGGTGTTGTCCACGCTACCCAGGCCAACATCGCCCTTGTTGCCTGACATGGCAACCGCCGCAAACTGCGGCCGACCAGTAATGGTTGACCAGGCCGGAGCGTATGTGCTCGGCAGCGCGTCCGTAATGCCATAGCCAGCCAGCGTCGTCGCGCGTACCGCTTTTTTGGTATCCAACTCGGCCAGTGCCGCCTGTACGTTCGTCGCAACGATTCCGCCCACCGGCGTGCTTACAACTTGCGAGGCCACATTGGTGGGGATCGTCACCCAGGCACCGGCCTGAAATACACGCAGGCAGCCGCCGTTCAGCACTGTGTCCCAATAGGTCGCGCCGGCCAGCAGCGCACCGCCATTATTGTCAACGTCCGGTGGCAGAGCCTTGGCGCCGAGATAGCGCGCATCGAGCGATTTGAGCGCGGCCGCAGCCTTTGACGCAGCGATGGCCGCGGTGCCATCCGATTCTGCTGCCGCAGCGGCTGCAGCCGCCGAGGCAGCAGCGCTCGCAGCCGCTGCCGCGGAATTCTGCGGGATATCGACGATATCCTTCGCCTTGGCCAACTGGTTCAGCTGATAGATCAGGTCTTGCTGGCCGTATTTAAAAACATCAGTCATTACAGCTCCTCGACTTCAATGGTAGTGGCATATGCCTGGAAAGATGGCGTGGTGATGGCGGCCAGGTTGGCCAGGCGCCCATACACCTGGTGAGTCTGCTCGAGCTCGACGTCGTCGTTGTCCGGAAACAGGCTGACGAATAGCGGGTGCGACAGGCCATTACCGCGCACGATGCGCCACAGCTCGGCCCGATCCAGCGGCGTCAAGTAGTCGAGTGAAATCGACAGTTTTCGGTACAAGGCGCCGCGCTCGACTTTCTGCTCGCCAGCGCCATTGCGGTACTGGTTGCTGGTATCGGCCGGCGTGACGCTGGCTCCGTAAGATGCGTTATGCTCGGGACTCCACCAGGCGCCGGCCACCAGACGCGCGGCATCGATGTAGCCGGCCGGGTTATCCGGGTCGGCCAGGTCGATCACCAGTTTTTTGACGCTGCGCATCTGAAACCAGCTGCGGCCATACGTACCGCCGCCATAGCTGAAGGCGTTCACCCCCAGCGGCAGCGCCCCCCAGTTCCACATGCCCAGCCTGGCGTACTCGCATGCCGGTACAGCGCCCGTATCGAAATCGGACACGGCGTCACCAGGCTCGACGTAGCCGCGCACGCGGATCGTCGCCGTCGGCGTCAGGTTGCAAAATGGCAGCGCCACGCCGCCGATGATCTCGGGCGTGGGCCAGGTGGCGGTAATGGTCAAGGCCAGGCCAAGCGAGCGCAGCACGTCATGCTTGCCTTCCCGCTGCAGATTGGCCGGACCCAGCGCGCCGGCCTGGCTCGATGCGGTCAGCGCCGCGCGGTCGCCGGCGTTGTCGGAAATTATTCGTAGATTTACCATTCTGCTTAATAATCCTTAACGTTAATAGTGATATAAGGCGACTTTTTTCGTCGAAGTCGGAGCGAGTCAGACGGACTTCAACACTGCCACCACCAATCGGGATATCCGTGGTGATGACAAAGAGCATTGCGATTTTAGGCGTACCAGCTCCTTAGTAGGTGTCAAGCGGAAATTTTAAAGTATTGCCCAACAAGACACTGTACTAAGGAAGCAATGTTTACGGCAGATTAGCCGCCTCAATAACGAAACCAAAGGACGGAGTATCAGTATTTGCAAAATCATCAGTAGGGAAATCATTTTTCTGACTGGTTTTGCGTACTATACGAGAAACCCGTAAAGATGTAGGTGTCCACCTTGCCCAACATCCAATGATTTGGTTATAGGTGTATAACCAGCCAGTACTGCCACTATTAGGATAGATATCCGCCCAATAATAGCTGACCATGCCAATAATTGCAGGGCGTGCCAAAGCAGGGATAGCTTGGTCCACTCCAACACTTTGAGCATTAACCCTTGCCCTTGGGAATAAATGGTTTGAGTAGCCGAAATCCGCAACCAATTGTTGCTGCGTATTGAATAATTGCAAACCACAATTACCTGAAGGAACTCCTGCGAAACCAAAGGCCCACATATCCACAGGAACTTGGGAATTGCCGTAAGTACAGAATACAGTGATGATGTACTCACCTACGCCAATACGATCCATTCCTGTAATGGAACCAATGTATCCAAGTGGCAAATCCATCGCCATATAGATAGTTATATCATATCCAATCGAAAGACGGTAAGTGCTATAACCACCTTGCCAGCCAACTATACTATTGGAATCACCAGAAGCCTGAGTTGTACTCTGGTATACAGCTTTGCCCAATAGGTGAAGAAACTTGGCATCAGTGCTTACAGTGAACTCACCATTAGCGTTAACAATTTGAAGTCCAACTGGCATAGTTACACCATAAAAAGAGAAACAAAGCGTGTACTGTTATATTCAGTAGGCCCGAAGTTAACACGCAGGTATCCAGCAGCGTAGTCAAAACTCATATACATATTCCCAATACATTTACCCCCCCCTAAAGGGTTAAAGACATAAGGAGTCCCAGAAGTAAAAGCATAAAAGTGAAGAGTATATGTAGCTGCTTGACCAGGAATAGTGAAACCACCTAAACAAACGCCTCCATATGCCTCGTCAGAGTCAAAAGTCTTTACTCCCGCAGGGTTGAATACTTGCAAGCCAGTACCCATTACCACCTCCCAAAACGTACGCACAACCCGGTGCCGTTCAATTCGCCAGATGCTTCGCGCACCCGTATGTCAATGCCGCCCATTTCAGTGCACAGGCCATCCGCCGCATTCCATGGCTGCAATCCACAGGGCATGTCACCA
The DNA here is from genome assembly GCF_002735705.1 of Janthinobacterium sp. BJB426. Taxonomy (GTDB): domain Bacteria; phylum Pseudomonadota; class Gammaproteobacteria; order Burkholderiales; family Burkholderiaceae_D; genus Janthinobacterium. The sequence continues at coordinate 204,843 of NZ_PDZL01000008.1, read as the reverse complement.
CACTCCCAATCTAACAATTAAATTGCCTGCTGCGTTATAAATACGGATACCGTTACTGTCGTATTCAGTCCGCTGGCCGCTCGTTGCACTGCGAATCAGACCAAAGGTTCCGGTAGCAGCCACCAACTCGCCTCTAAAAGACCCTTTGGCCGCTACCAGCTCACCTGAAAACCTTGCAATTGGAGCAACTTCCGCCCCTCCAGGCGTCACAGTAAGTCCAGGCATCTCAAAATAGCCCGTACTCGACAGCTGAAAAAAGCCACCTGGCACATTGATATTTCCAATAAGCAACCCTTGGGAACTCAAATGAAAGCCGCTGCCTCCATTACTGGGCCAGCTGTAGTTGTTGGTCGGATACCCGGCGCCACCATGCAGCGTCGCGCTGTAGATATCGCCTGCCGTCACCTTGCCAAGATCAGCACTGATCGCGCTCAGTTGCCCCACCTTGAGCGCATTCAAATACGGCGCCGACCACTTGGTGGTGCCGCTGGCCGGATTGAAAACTCCGTCCGAACGGTACAGCGATTCGCCGGCGCCAAACAGCGGCGGCGAACCCTCCCACACCGTGCCGGCGCCCCAGGTATCAATCGGCGGATAGGATGTTGCGCCCTGCGTGCTGAGCGTCGCTGGCGCGCTGGCCAGTGACAGCAAACTGGTCTTGCTGTAGCAGATCCGTGCCGAGTTTCCCGTCACGCCGTCGAAAATCTTGCTGACCGTCTGGCTGGCTGTGTAAGTCAGGCCGTCGGCCACGATGCTGGCCGTGACCGTCACGCTGTCGCCCACCATACCGGCATACGCCAGCGTGGCCACGTTGCCGACGCGCGTCAGCACGCTGGCATTGCTGGCGGTGAAAGCCACCTGACCCTGCATGTTCACCAGGCCTGCCGTGAAATCGATGCTGGCAGGAGCGGCAATTGTCGTGGCCGCCACCTTGAACGCCTGTGCCGTGGCAGCCAGCAGCAGCACGCGGTCGTTGGCTGGCGCGAAGCGCGGTACGGTATTCATGATCAGCCTGTCGCGTTCCCCCACTATCGCGCTCATGCCAGCACCCCCACCGTCACTCGGCCCGTCAGCCAGAAACGCGACAGCATCACCACCACGCCCGGCACGCCGTCCTGCAAGCCAAAGCGTTCAGCGCGCAATTGCACGGGCTGCCCCAGTTCCAGCATCATCATCTCGGGTTCTCCATCAAATTCATAAATGGTGCGCGGTACCTTGCTCAAGGCCAGGCGCCGCTGCGCTTCCGCGCGGGCATCGGCCCGCGTCTTCAGGCACGTATCGATCTGCACCGGGTCGTCGGAGAGGCGGTAACGCGTGCGCACCGCCGCGTCGACCACCGTCTCCGTCAGCCATTCCGTGGCATACAAATCCGCATGCGCGGGCGGAATGCTGGTCGTCAGGGCGGCTTGCAGCGTCCAGTTCCGGTCGAAGCCGATCTTCACGGCGGCCGTCACCGGAAGACGCTGCGCGGGACGCAGCGAGCGTTCGCGCATCTGCTCCGGACCGATCGCCACAGGCACGCCGGCGGCCGGCAACGCGATCTGCACCAGGCGCAACTGGCCGGTGCGCGACATGATCGCCTGGGCGCCCACGCTGGCCGCCAGTTGCTGAATCGCCTGCGCCTGGTTCGTGCGATCCGCTACATACAACCCCACCGGTTGCGGGTGGGACGCATCGAAAGCGGTCAGGTTGTCCAAGTCCAGGTCAGCCAGGGTAAAACGGTCGGCTGCCTTGCCATAGGCCGTGGCGATGCGCTGCACCAGCGGCGCGATGCGCGGCGCATAGCCGCCGCCCTTGTCACCCTGCACGCTGGCCGTGATCGTGGTGGAAAACGGATCGGTAGTCAGGTTGAAGCGACCCGCCTGGTCATTCAAGGCCACAGCAATCGGCTTGCCGTTGGTGCGCACTTCAAACGTCGATTCGACCGCGCCAAGAAAACCGTACTCCAAAGTGGCGGGATTGGTCAGCAAGGGCGTCACGTTGTGGCACTCGCCGAAGGGTATCGGCAGGATGGCGTCCTTGTTCGGCGTCGTGCCACCCAGCTTCGCCTCGGAAATCGGCGTATTCAGGCGCTGCAGCTTGTCGCGCAGTACCAGGTTGACCGACTCGCGCCCCGCACTGGCCACGTCGGCGATGATGCCGTCGAAGACCAGCCGGAAGTCGGCGCGTGGCCACGATGCATCGCCGGCCCAGGCCTTGAGCGGCCGGTTCATCCAAACGTCGTCCAGCCAGCCATCGAGCGCGCCATCGGCGTTATCAAGTTCGATATCGCCGCCCGACAACCCCGCCTCGCCGGACAGGCTGACCTGTTCCGTGAAGGCCAGGCCGCCCTTGGCCAGCGGCTGGTACGCGGTATTCGCCGGCACCTCAAGCGGCCCGGTCACGTAGGGCCGCGAAGCGATATATCGCGTCACCTCGCTGCCGGCCACATTCACCTGCGCCTCGATCAGCACCATGCGGATGGCCGACGGGCTTTGCAGCCATTCCTGAAATTGCGCATCGGTCATGCGTATTCTCCTTTCACTGCATTGGCCCAGGCGGATGCCCGGGACGATTTGTCCACGCCATCGACCACCGTCCTGGCGGCGTTGGCGTTCGATTCAAAGGTGGCCTGGATGGTGGCGCCCGTTTGCGCCCGCTGGTCGGCGCGCAAGCCTTCCAGCTCCACGCGCATGGCCTGGTTGTCTTCGCGCAGGCCGCGGATTTCGGCCACCAGTACGTCGGAGCCGACGTTCGCCGCCGACGAGTAGCGCACGGGGTCGAAGACCGCCGCTGTCACGGGAGAAGTCATCGCGGCAAGTGCAGCGACCACGGGAGGATTATTCAGTTTCACGCCCAGGTCCGCCGCACCGCCCATCGCCGCCCGCAGGCCGGCAATGGCCTGTGCCACCGTCAGCACGCTGTCGTTGATGGTGATCAGGCCCGATACCTGGGCATTGAGCGCATCCAGGCTGGCCTGCTGCACGTCGACCTGCGCGGCCGCCCATTTCAACGCTTCCTTGTTCGCTTCCACCACGCGGGCGTAATCGGCCGCATAGCGGGCGTCGGAGGCGTTGACCACTTGCGACGCCGTCAGAAACGCCTGCTCGGCGGCGGACAATCCTGATTGCGCAGTCGTGTCGCCGGCATTTGCGGCCGCCAGGGTCTTCTCGAACTGCGCCCGCGCCTCGGCGTACTTTTGCTCCGGCGTGAGCGTCGACTGTGCGCCCAGCGCCATGCTGGCATTGAGTCCGTTCAAGGTCGTCACCCACGATTTCGACTTCTCCAGCGCCGACTTGGCCGCCGCAGATTCCGTTTCATAAGCCTTGGCCAGCGCATCCTTTGCACTAGTCACCGCCTTGACGGCCTGGATCTGGTCGAACAGCCCCCGATTGACTTCGGCGACGCTGCTGCGTTGAGCAGCCAGCAACTGCGCTTCGCTTTGCGTCAGCTGATTCAACTGCTGTTGTAAGTCCCGCCGTTCGCTGGCGATATCGCTGGCCGTCTTGCTCACTTCAGCCAGTTCGCCCGTGACGGCGGCCAGATCGGCGGCATAGTCGGCCGCCTTTTTGAACGGCTCGGCCAAGGACAACAGGGCCACATACAATTCAGCCGACCCTTCTTTTCCGATGGCCACGCCATCAGCAGCGGACAGTACGGCAGCCTTGAAGCCATCCATCGTCGTCACGCCACCCAAGCTCAACTTGCCCATAGCGTCATTCACCGACTTGGTGATCGGCGCCATTCTTTCGGCTTCAGTCAGGAAATTTTCGTAAAAATACGAGGTGCTGCTGGTCAACTTTTCCAGGCCACCGGCAGTATCGATCAAGTCTTCGCTCAGCTTTACCGCTGCCATCCCCGTGACGCCGAAGGATTTTCCCAATACAAACAGGACATCGCTGACCTGCTGGAAATCATTGGCGATGCGGTTTAGTGTTTCAAACGCGCCTTCGCCTATCTTGGCGAAATCGCGCAAGCCGGCGACGCCAGCATCAGCCATCTTGTCACCCAGCGCGGAAAATGCCGTCTCCAGCGCTTTCTGCTGTTCCTCAGCTGAGAGTCCTTTCAAACTGATCTTGCCCAGATCGACCTTGAAGCTGTCCATCCGCGCATTGAAATCGCCCCCAGCCACGCCCATAACGTTGGCGGCGCCACGAATGGCATTGCCCATGCTGACGATAATCATCGTAAACTGCTGATTGACGTCATCGGACATTGCTGCCGTCTCCGTCTTGTTCTTATTACTATAGGTAAAACCCAATGCTTTCTTCTTGGTATTGACATCAGCATACGATTGGGCGGTAAAACCGATATCCTCGATCTGGCCCAGGCTCATGGCCTTGCCCGTAATCCCCTGATCGACCACCGTCTTGGAGGTATTGAACAGTTTGGAAACAACGCTGCCCAACACCGCGCCCACCACACTGCCGAGCACCAATCCGATGGGGCCACCAATCGCCGCCATGCCCATGCCCAGATAGGTACCCAGCATGGCACCACCCAAGCCACCAGCAGAAGTACCCGCCAGAACGCCCATCGTGCCTCCCAGGACCTTGGTTCCGGTCTGCACACTTGCAGCAGCTCCGCCCGCTCCCGTGGCCACGGATTCGCGTGCCAGCAGATTGGCCAGATTGCCGATACCGGCAGCGAGCTTGCGCAGCGAGTTATCCATTGAAATGGTATGCGCCAGGCCCAACCCGGAATTTTTTTCCATGATGGCCAGGCTGCGCGCGATCGAATCGCTTTTGGCGGATGAGTCACCCAGCACCGTGCCGGTGCCGTTTGCCTTCTGGCGCTCCTTGGCGACATCGACATTACCACTGCCTCCACCACCAATCGCCACGCCCAGGCCTGCCACGATCGCCGCCATGGCCGCCATGCGGCCAAATGCGGTATAAGGGTCGCCCGATCCTTGGCTCAGCACTGCGCTGATTCCCTTTGGCACCAGTTCGGCCAGAGTCATGGCCACTTCCGCCGCATGGAACACCTGCGATACCGTGGTCAAGGCTTTGTAGCCTGCACTTTGCTCGTCGAAGAAGCCTGCCGCCGCGCCAGCCATGTCGCTGTAACCTTTCATCTGGGCCTGCGTGGAATCAAGCTGCGCTTTCGATTTCGCAGCGATTTTCGCTGGTTCGTCCCCCTTCGCATCCTCCTTCGCATTCGCCAGGGTCCGTTGAATATCCTGCTGGGCCTTCTTGTGGTCAACCAGCGCGGAAGTCACCTTGCCTATCGTGCCACCCACCTTGCCGAAGGCCTTTTCCAGCGCATCGCCCAAGGCTTTGGCGCCATCGGCAGCATCTTTCCATTGTTGTTCGTCGGCTGCCTTGGCATCGGCGCGCTTCTTGTCCTTTTTCGCCTTCGCATCCTCTTCCTGTTTTTTCAGAGTCTCGGCCGCCTGCTGACGTGCGATTTCATTCACCTGTGCCAACTCGGCCTGCACCTTCGGTTCCACTCGCTCTTTGGCGGCGCCAGCTTCGGCGATCTTGTTCTTGTTTTCCTGAACAGCTTGCGGCGTTTTCGCCTTAAAGGCGCTCAACACATCGATCTGCTTCTGGTAGGCATCCGCTTCCGCCTTGCCCCGCTCGCGAATGGCGTTTTGACGACGCTCAAAGTATTGCTCGTCGCTCAGTGTGCCCCCCTTGCGATACAATTCATCGAGCTTGGCGCTCTGCTCAAAGCCCTCCGTTTTCAAGCGCAACTCACTTTGAATGGCTTGCAACTGCCCGGCACGCTTTGCATCACGATCGTCAGAACCAAAGGCTGGCGAAGGTGGCGCAACCTTGAATGCGGCATGAATACTGGCACGCACCTTTTCCTGCTCAGCAAAGGGAACCGCCAGTGGCGTTCCTTTTAGCGTGGCAACGTTTTTGTTGTATTGATCAATTGCTGCAGCCTCCTCGTTAACTCTCCTGGCATAACGCGCCTTAATCGCGTCGATACCATTCTGTGCCTGTTTTTCAGCATGATTTTTTTCTTGAACCCCGCGCTGTGCATCGGCAACACTGTTCTCCTGGGCTAGCTTAGTCACCAGTACCTGCCGTTCCTTTGCCCTCTGCTCAAGATATCGCTGCAGTTCCTTGCCGCTCATGCCCATGCCTTCATGCGTACCCATGCTGGCATGGCCGGTAACTTTGGCTGAATTGACCTCCAGATCGAGTTGCTTGATCTGGTCTTCCACTATGGTTGTGCGGCCCATGCCATTGACACTATCTTCGCCATTCGACCAGAGGGTCTTAATAGCCCGCATCGCCGTACCAACAATGCTCAGGTTTTCGCCACGCTTTTTCAGCACGTCGTTGTAATTGTTCGCCACTTCGATCATCGCTTCCTGGGTCTTGCCTTCCTCCACCAGCGTCTTGATATGCTGGTACTGGCTGGCATCCAGCGTTCGATACACCTCGGCATGGGTATCGACCCAGTTGACAACACCGCCAGCCATCGTGGCAAAGTTCGCGGCAACCTCCCCTGCCGGCTTGTTTGTAATCTGTGCCGTGGCCACCGCGGCGGCGCCAACCGACAACAAGGCCTCGCCTGTAAATTCTCCCGTTTCCAGCAGCGTTTGTAAGGCTGCGCGCGCCTCGCCCATGCCGGCATTTTCAAGATCGGCAACCGACTTGACCATGGTATTGAACTGCCCTTCCGTGATGCCGGCCGCGTTGCCTGTCAGTTGCATCGCCCTGGCAAAATTATCCGACTCCTGTTGTCCCTTCACATAGGCATTCGCTGCGAATGCGGCAGCTTCCCCGAGCATTTGCAGTGCCAGCACAGGCCCAGCACCCAGGCGCGTGACTGCCAATTCCGTCAAGCCGGATACATTCGCCAGCTCCCCCAGGCCATCCTTGATTTTCCCGACGTCGGCGTTCATGCCGCCTTCGCCAATCTTCAGTGACGCCCTTGCAAAGCCTTCGACTGCGGTCATACCCTTGAACAAGGCATCCGAAGCGTCGCTGCTTTCGTCACCAAGGACTCTGGATGCATCTGCCGCCGCGCGTACCGCTTCGGCCTGCGCACGCATGACTTGCTCGGAATCGCGCATCCTGGTGTTCGCATCCTGGACTTGATGTCCAGCCTCGCCGCTGGCGGCGGCCAGGTCGTTTACCGCCTGCGTACCCGCCCTCACTTCCGCCGTATTCACAACAATTAGTATTTCCGTTATCTCTGGCATGTTTGGCCCATAAAAAAGGCCGCGCATGGCGGCCGGGTTGGAAAATTCGGGTCAGCCCGCCGCATGCTGGTGCGACAAAAACAGCGCGTCGAGCTGGTCCAGCAACTGGTGCTCGAACGGCTCGATGGCGATGGCGTGGCGCGCCTGCCAGGCGAGGATTTCCGTGCTGGCGATGGGGTTGACGGCCATGCCGTTCTGCCGCTTGCGGTTCAATTGCGCGAACCATTCCCACACGTGGGCCAGCTCGAACGGCATTGGCGGCATCGCCTCCTCGGGCGGTGCGCGGTACAGCGGATGGCGCCGGGCGGCGTCGATATGCTCGCCCTTGGCATGGCCATCGGCCGCCCGCGCGCCGCGCTCGAACTGGTGCCCGGCGTAGCGCAGCAGGCTGGCCGTCAGAGTTTCAAAAAATTCGACTCGTTTTCCAGCGCGGTGGTCACTTTTTCCTGCCAGGTCGGGTATTTTTCAAAGGCCGCCTCCAGCAGCGCCGGATCGAGCGGCACGGGTGCGCCGTTGCTCGTGAAGCCATACCAGCCCGTGACCACGGCCAGTGCCAGGCGTTTCTGGTTGCCGTCAATGGCTTGCACCAGCAGTTCCGCGCCTTCGTCGGTGGAGGCGTCGATGGCCGTCTTGCGACGTGCCGACTTCTTGTAGCCTTCGGCGCGCACGGCGTTGTTGGCGACGCGATATTGCTCACTGTTCTTGCCGACGATGGTCAGGCCGGCCACCGCTTCGCCATCCGCGTCGAAGATGACAGGCACGTCGAAGGTGACGGGAGTAGCCGCCGCGTGGATGTTGCCGATGTCGAAACCTGCCTGGATTTTTTGTGCGTTGTTCATGTGTGCTGCTTTCTGGATGAATTAAAGGTAAAAAAGGCCGCCAGGAAGGCGGCCCTGGTGCAGGCGCTAGCCGCTTACAGCGCGCTGTCCTGGATGGTCAAGGTGGTCGCTTCATGCTGCGCGTCCGTGCCCTTGTAGCGCAGGACGTCGAAGGCGCAGGTGACGATCTTGTTTTTCTCGCCGTCGTCGATCTTGGCCGAGGTGATCTTGATGCGGCCCATGGCCAGCGCCAGCACGTCAGCGGTCGGCGCCGTGCCCGACGCCATGGCGTAGGCCAGCGGGATTTCCGTCTCGGACTTGAAGTAGTCGAGATAGGTAGCGTCCTGCAGCAGCACCGTGAACTGGCCCGAACCCATCACCTTGCCGCGCGATGCGGCCGTGGCGTACTTCGAGCCGATCACCGGATCGACCTTGACCTGGCCGTCGAGCGAGACGGACATGCCGGTGCAGATCTGCGACGGGATGCCGTTCACCGACAGCATGGCCGTGGCGCCCGAGAATTTGCCGGTGCCCGGCGCGGCCAGCGGCGTGGGGAAATAAGGCGCGGCCGTGGTCGGACCTTCCGCCTTGCCCATCAGGGTGAAGTCCAGGCTGGTGATGCCGTTCGGCTGCACGGCGATATCCATCTTGCTGACCAATTGATCGACGAAGCTGCGGTGCACGCCGATCTTCGGATCCTGCACTTCGGCCGTGAACCAGTCGGTGGTATGACCGGTCAACGGGGTGAAGCTGCGCTTGCCGACCGCCGCCACGCCGACCGAATCGCCAGCCGCCTTGACGATCATGGCGGTACCGTCCATGAACTGGCCATTCAGGTTGGTGGCCGTGACCGACGTGACGAAGAAGTTCTTCGCGTTGTTGGCGGCGGCCGGCGCCGTCATGCCGGTAATGCGCACAACGCTGCCGGCGCGGAAACCTTCCGCCAGCCAGGAGCCGGCGCTACGGGTCAGGCCGGAGGCGGCGGCCGCGATGGTGGTTTGCGCGGCAGCGACGCCGCCCGCCGTGAAGTCGCGGCGCAGCAGCGCCGCCATCAGCGGCGCATACGTGCCGCACGCTGCTTCGGCCTTGATGGCGCCCGTGGTGCGGAAGTTGCCCAGGCGGGTATCGCCCTGCTGCTGGCTGGCGTCGATTTCGGCGCTCGCGTATTTGTCCGCTTCCGTGTCGAAGGTGGCCGTGACGCGGGGATAAATCTGGCCGCCGCCGGCGGCGGCCTTGCTGCCTTCGGCGCTTTGTTTGCTGATAACGATCAAGCTGTCGATGCCGTTTGCTGTCGATGCCATAGTTGTAAAACCTTTCGTGGGATAAAAAAAGACCGCCAGCGGCGGTCTTGGGGAAGGAACTGCGAATAATCGGAAAGACATATGAAAAACCCGCACGCGGTGAGGCGGCGGGCTGGTGTCCGGATGGCGCGGCGCCATGCCGGATGGAAGGTGGGCGAAGGGACCATGAAGGCCGTTCGCTGCGCTGAGTTCCCCTATCGGTGTCGCGCTGGAAGCGCGTCTATTACGAGTGGAGAAGCATGTGGTGTACTGCGGTATTCGCTGTGTTGCAGTTGCTGCGTGATCGAGACTCTATTCTAGGGGGCTTTTTTTCATCGCCGGGCATATTGCAAAAACTTTTTAGTGACCGAGGCGGCGCATGGCGCGGGCGCCGTGCGACTGGAAGATGCCTTCCAGTTCGCTGACCATGTCCTTGATGCGTTCGAGTTCGAAGCCGCCGGAGCAGCTGATGGCCGCTTCGCCGCCGCCGTGGCAAGCCTGGCAGACGACAGGTGCGCCGGCCTGCATGGCAGCGACGACGCCCGTACCATGGCAAACCTTGCATTTGCTGTCAAGCCAATGCGCGAGCGACGCTTCGGCCACGCGGCGGTACAAGGTATTGGCTGCCTGCGCATCCCAGGCAGTGTGCGCCTTGACCCAGCGCCGCGCGCGGCCCTTCTGCGTCACGGCCGCCGTCCAGGCGCGCAGCAACTGCGCCAGGTTGCCCGCATTGCCTTCGAACAGGCGGCTGACGGTGCCGTCCGCATATTTGACGCGGCACAGCAAGGCGCCCATGTCGCCGGCCAGCGCGGCGGCCGCGATCACGTCCAGGTCGTGGTGGACGGCATCGTCGCGCAAGTTCTGCGACGACAGCGATGCGATGAATTTTTCTGCAAACCCCATGATTTCTCCTCGTTGATACTAATCGTTGTTCTGTGCCGGGCCAAACAGCGCCGCCACCAGCGGATCGCGGCGCGCCGTGCCGCGTGTCCAGCTGGCCGTGCGGCGCACTTGCGGCGGCAGTTCGGCCCAGCCATCGACCTCGTCATCCTGCTCGCCCAAGGCGTACAGGGCGGGCCGCTGGCGCCCCGGTTCCGTGCAGTGGCGCTGCGCCAGGTGGATCTGTCCCATCCCACACATGTGGCGCAAATAGCGGCTCATGGTGCCCGCATCGAGTCCCAACAAAGCGGACAACTGCGCCGCGCTGGCCTGGCCCTGCTCGCGGATGTATTGCGCGATGCGGGCGATATGCAGCTGCGACTTCTTGCTGCGTCCCTGTAACTGGCGCCCCTGACGTGGCGCCGTCCTGCTTTCCACCAATTGACTGCTGTTCAACATCTGCCTGACCTCCCGTGGTGTCGCCAACCGGCAGACGCTGTAGTGCGTTTGCGACAGGCAACGAGTGGACTTTATCAATCGCTAATGTTAAAGTCAAGCATTTGGTAATTTATCAAACGGTAAATTTCAGGTTTAATGTGGAGATGAATATGTATCAATACAGACGCGACCGCCTGCTGGCCCTGATCCGCGAACACTACGACAACACGCGCAAAAAAATTTCCGACGTCAGTGGCTGGAGCGAGGCGCGCATCTCGCAAATCCTCTCGCCCACCTACCGCGAGGGACGCGCCTTCAGCGAAAAGATCGCGCGCAAGCTGGAAGCGGACTTGCAGCTGGGCAGCATGTATTTCGACCAGGGCGCGGCGCCCGACCAGGCGGCGCTGGCGGCACGCGCGCTGGCCGGCGTGCAGGCCGTGGTGGTGGAAGATGGCGAGGATGAACGCTTCTACCCGATCCGCAAGGTGAAACTGCGCCTGTCGGCAGGCATCACGGGCTTTGCCATCGAACCGGAAACGCACGACGGCAGCACCATCAGCGTGCCGCGCAGCTGGGTCGAACGCAATGGCTACCACCCGGAAAAACTGGTGGCGATCAAGGTCAAGGGCGAGAGCATGGAGCCGGCCCTGTACGAGGACGACGTGGTGATCATCAATACGGCCGATAACCGGCCGGCCGATGGCATTGTGTTTGCCATCAATTACGAAGGCGAGCCGGTGGTCAAGCGCATGGCGCGCGATATCGGCGAATGGTGGCTGACGTCGGACAACCCCGACCAGCGCAAATACCACCGCAAGCTGTGCCGTGGCAATGAATGCCTGATCGTGGGCAGGGTCGTGCGCAAGGAAAGCGACCGGATTTGAAAGCGAAATTTATCGATTGATAAACTTCGCTTTCAATTGGGCGTTTACGCCAGCGCTGCCTGGATTTGCTGCAGCGCGGCCGGGTCGTCCATCGACGTCAGGTCACCCGGGCTGCGCCCTTCGCAGATAGCCTGGATCGAACGGCGCAGCAGCTTGCCCGAGCGCGTCTTCGGCAGCTGCGGCACGAACAGCACGCGCGCGGGCCGCGCCACGGCGCCCAGCTGGCGGTCGACGACGGCCATCACTTCGCGCTCCAGCACCGCTTTCGCTTCAACGCTGTCGAAGCCCTGCGGGTCCTTCAGGATCACGAACGCCATCGCCACCTGGCCTTTGAGCTTGTCCTCCACGCCCACCACCGCCACTTCCGACACGTTCGGATGGCTGGTGATGCTTTCCTCGATTTCGCGCGTGCCCAGGCGGTGGCCGGCCACGTTGATCACGTCATCGGTGCGGCCCAAAATAAAGTAATAGCCATCCGCATCGCGCACGCCCCAGTCAAAGGTGGAATACACTTGCCGGCCGCTGAAAGTGGACCAGTAGGTGTCGACGAAACGCGCATCGTCGCCGTAGACCGTCTGCATGCAGCCGGGCGGCAGCGGGCCTTCCAGCACCAGCACGCCCTTCTCGTTCGCGCCGCACTCCTCGCCCGTCGCTTCGTTGAGCAGCTTGACCTGGTAGCCGTACATGGCCAGGCCGGGGCTGCCCAGGCGCGTCGGCGTGTCAGCCACGCCTTTTGCCACCGAGAGGATCGGCCAGCCCGTCTCCGTCTGCCAGTAGTTGTCGATGATGTCCACTTTCAGCTCATCGGCGATCCATTGCGAGGTGGTTTCATCGAGCGGCTCGCCCGCCAGGTACAGCGCCTTCAATGACGACAGGTCATATTTGCGCATCAGTTCCACCGGATGCTTGCGCAGCACACGGATGGCCGTCGGCGCCGAGAACATGCGCGTGACCCTGTATTTCTCGACGATGCTCCACCAGATGCCGGCATCGGGACAGATGGGCAAGCCCTCGTACAGGATGGTGGCCATGCCGGCGATCAGCGGGCCGTACACGATGTAGGAATGGCCCACCACCCAGCCGATATCCGAGGTGGCAAAGAAGGTTTCGCCGGGCTTGCCGCAAAACGTGTATTGCATCGACGACGCCAGCGCCACCGCGTAGCCGCCCACGTCGCGCTGCACGCCCTTTGGTTTACCCGTCGTGCCCGAGGTGTACAGCACATACGACGGCTCGTTCGCTTCGAGCCAGGTGACGGGCACCTGCGCGTCCAGGTGCTGCTCGCGCAGTGTCGCGTAATCGACATCGCGGCCCGGCGTCAGTTCCATCGGCACCAGGTGGCGGTCGACCAGCAATACCTGCTGCGGCTTGTGCGCGGCGATGCGGATGGCTTCGTCGAGCAGCGGCTTGTAGGCAATCGCCTTGCCATTGCGCGAACCCGCATCGGCGGAAAACACCAGCTTGGGCTGCGCATCGTCGATGCGGCTGGCCAGGCTGTTGGCGGCAAAGCCGCCGAACACCACGGAATGCACGGCGCCGATGCGCGCGCAAGCGAGCATGGCGAACGCCGCCTCGGCGATCATCGGCATGTAGATCAGTACGCGGTCGCCCTTGACGACGCCCAGCGACAGCAACATGGCGGCGCAGCGCTCCACTTCGCGCTGCAGTTCGCGAAAACTGTAGCTGCGCTCCGTGTTCGTCTCGGTGGAAATGGAGATCAGCGCGGCGGCATCGCCCTGGCTATCCACCCAGCGGTCCACGGCGTTGTGGCACAAATTGGTGGTGCCGCCGACAAACCACTTGGCGAACGGCGGGCGGGAATAATCGAGCACTTGCGAAAACGGGGTATGCCAGTCGATCTTGTCCGCTTCCTCGCGCCAAAAAGCATCAGGCGTGTCGATCGAGCGTTGATAAAATGCTGCGAAATCCATGTCTCCTCCGGTATGCGTGCATTCTTGTATCGGGGCCTGGCCGAACTGGCCTGGCCACCGCTTGTGTGCATCGCCTGCGTGCCATCCGCCTGCGTATTTTTCCTAAAACGCGTCGCCGGGAACGCGCACAACCCCTTCCATCAGCACGCGTGCGCTGCGGCTCATGATGGCCTTGGTGACGCTCCACACGCCATCGGCCAGCGCCGCTTCCGCGCCCACCATCAGGGTGCCGGACGGGTGGCCGAAGCGCACCGAATTGCGGGGGCCACCGCCGGCCGCCAGGTTGACCAGGGTGCCGAGGATGGCCGCCGCCGTGCCGATGGCGACAGCGGCCGTGCCCATCATGGCGTGATGCAGTTTGCCCATGGACAGGGCGCGCACCAGCAGGTCGATCTCGCCCGCTGCCACCTGCTTGCCGCTGGATGAGACATAGCCGGCCGGCTTGGCGACAAACGCCACTTTCGGCGTGTGCTGGCGCTTCGCCGCCTCGTCAAGATGTGCGATGAGGCCCATGCGTAGCGCGCCATGTGCGCGGATGGTCTCGAAACGGGCCAGCGCGGCCGGATCGCCATTGATGGCGTCCTGCAGTTCCGTGCCCGTGTAGCCGATGGCGTCCGCATCGACAAAAATCGTCGGGATGCCGGCGTTGATCATCGTGACTTTTAACACGCCGATGCCGGGCACGTCGAGGTCATCAACCAGGTTGCCGGTCGGGAACATGGCACCACCGCCGCCCTCTTCCTCCGCGGCCGGATCGAGGAATTCCAGTTTTACTTCGGCGGCCGGGAAAGTCACACCATCGAGTTCGAAATCGCCGGTTTCCTGTACTTCGCCATTCGTCATGGGCACATGGGCGATGATGGTCTTGCCGATATTGGCTTGCCAGATGCGCACCGTGGCGATGCCGTTTGCAGGCACGCGAGCGGCGTCAATCAGGCCGCTGGCAATGGCGAACGAACCGACGGCAGCCGACAGGTTGCCGCAGTTGCCGCTCCAGTCGACAAACGGTTTGTCGATGGAGACCTGGCCGAACAGGTAGTCGACGTCGTGTTCCGGCTTGCTACTTTTCGCCAGGATCACCGTCTTGCTGGTGCTGGAAGTGGCGCCGCCCATGCCGTCGATCTGCTTGCCATAGGGGTCGGGGCTGCCGATCACGCGCAGCAGGAGCGCATCGCGCGCCGCACCCGGCACTTGCGCGCTGGCGGGCAAATCCTGCAGGCGGAAGAACACGCCCTTGCTGGTGCCGCCGCGCATGTAGGTGGCGGGAATTTTAATTTGAGGGGTCTGGGTCATGGGGTTTCCTGAAAAGCCGGGCAGCGCGCGCCTGCACGCCACCCGGTGAATGACGAAGTGCTTACGCGGCCTTGGACGACTCGAGGAAATCCTGGGCAAACCTTTGCAGCACGCCGCCGGCCTCGTAAATCGACACCTCTTCCGCCGTATCGAGGCGGCAGGTAACGGGCACTTCGAGCGTTTCGCCGTCCTTGCGATGAATGACGAGGGTCAAGGTGGAGCGCGGCGTGCGCTCGCCTACGACATCATAGGTTTCGCTGCCATCGAGGCCCAACGTCTTGCGGTTCACGCCAGGCAGAAATTCCAGCGGCAAGACGCCCATGCCCACCAGGTTGGTGCGGTGGATGCGCTCGAACCCTTCGGCCACGATGGCTTCCACGCCGGCCAGGCGCACGCCCTTGGCGGCCCAGTCGCGCGAGGAGCCCTGGCCGTAGTCGGCGCCGGCGATGATGATCAATGGCTGCTTGCGCTCCATGTACACCTCGATGGCTTCCCACATGCGCGAGATTGTGCCTTCCGGCTCGATGCGCGTGAGCGAACCGGCCTTCACCTTGCCGTCCTCGATGACCATCTCGTTTTTCAGGGTCGGATTGGCAAACGTGGCGCGCTGCGCCGTCAAATGGTCGCCCCGGTGCGTGGCGTAGGAATTGAAATCTTCTTCCGGTAAGCCCATCTTCGCCAGGTATTCGCCGGCCGCGCTATCGAGCATGATGGCGTTCGATGGCGACAAGTGGTCGGTGGTGATGTTGTCGCCCAGGACGGCCAGCGGACGCATGCCTTTCAAGGGGCGTGCGCCAGCCAGCGCGCCTTCCCAGTACGGCGGACGGCGGATATACGTCGTCTGCGGACGCCAGTCGTACAGGGGGCTGACCTTGACGCCGTCGTCCGCCTGCGCGGCGAACATCGGAATGTACACCTTGCGGAACTGCTCCGGCTTGACGCTGGAAGCGACGATGGCGTCGATTTCCTCGTCCGAAGGCCAGATATCTTTCAGCAAAATCGGCTTGCCGTCCGCGTCATGGCCCAGCACATCCTTCTCGATATCGAAACGGATGGTGCCGGCGATCGCGTAGGCCACCACCAGCGGCGGCGAGGCGAGGAAAGCCTGCTTCGCGTACGGGTGGATGCGGCCGTCGAAGTTGCGGTTGCCCGACAGGACAGCCGTGGCGTACAGGTCGCGCGACACCACTTCTTCCTGGATGACGGGATCGAGCGCGCCCGACATGCCGTTGCACGAGGTGCAGGCGAAAGCCACGACGCCAAAGCCCAATGTTTCGAGCTCCGGCATCAGGCCCGCTTCCTGCAGATACAGTTCCACGGTTTTCGAGCCGGGCGCCAGCGACGATTTCACCCACGGCTTGCGGGTCAAACCAAGGCGGTTCGCATTGCGCGCGATCAAACCGGCGGCGATCATGTTGCGCGGGTTGTTCGTATTGGTGCAGCTGGTGATGGCCGCGATGATGACGGCGCCGTCCGGCATCTTGCCCGGCTCGTTTTCCACCACGCCGGAAATGCCGCGCGCGGCCAGCTCAGACGTCGGCACGCGGTTGTGCGGGTTCGACGGACCGGCGATATTGCGCACGACGGACGACAGGTCAAACGTCAATACGCGCTCATACTGCGCGTCGACCAGGCTGTCGGCCCACAGGCCCGTTTCTTTGGCATACAGCTCCACCAGTTTAACCAGTTCGTCGTCGCGGCCCGTCAGTTTCAGATATTTGATGGTTTGCGCGTCGATGTAGAACATGGCGGCCGTGGCGCCAAATTCCGGCGCCATGTTGGAAATCGTGGCGCGGTCGCCCAGGGTCAGGTGCGACGCGCCTTCGCCAAAGAATTCCAGGTAGGACGAGACGACCTTCTGCTTGCGCAAAAACTCCGTCAGCGCCAGCACCGTGTCCGTGGCCGTGATCCCCGGCTGCGGTTTGCCCGTCAGCTTGACGCCGATGATGTCGGGCAAGCGCATCCAAGAGGCGCGGCCCAGCATCACGCTTTCCGCTTCCAGGCCGCCCACGCCGATGGCGATCACGCCCAGCGCGTCGACCATCGGCGTATGCGAATCCGTGCCCACCAGGGTGTCGGGATAGGCCACGCCATCCTGCACCTGGATCACGGGCGACATGCGCTCAAGGTTAATCTGGTGCAGGATGCCGTTGCCCGGCGGAATCACATCGACGTTCTTGAACGCCTTCTTGGTCCAGTCGATGAAGTCGAAACGATCTTCATTGCGGCGGTCTTCGATGGCGCGGTTCTTGGCGAAGGCGTCGGGGTCGAAACCGCCGCATTCGACGGCCAGCGAGTGGTCGACCACCAGTTGCGTCGGCACGACAGGGTTGACCAGGGCCGGGTCGCCGCCCTGGGCCGCGATGGCGTCGCGCAAGCCGGCCAGGTCGACCAGGGCCGTCTGTCCCAGGATGTCATGGCAGACGACGCGCGCGGGGAACCATGGGAAATCGAGGTCGCGCCGGCGTTCGATGAACTGGCTCAGCGAAGCATTCAATGTCGCCGGGTCACAGCGGCGCACGAGGTTTTCGGCCAGCACGCGCGAGGTGTAGGGCAAGGTGGCGTAGGCGCCTGGCTGGATCGCATCGACGGCGGCGCGCGTGTCGAAGTAGTCTAGCTGGGTGCCCGGCAAGGATTTGCGGTGCAGGGTATTCATCGGGGTAGTCAATGCAGTACTCATTATTTGCGGTCCTTGATCGGCACGAATTCCAGATCTTCCGGGCCCACGTAGTTGGCGCTCGGGCGGATGATCTTGTTGTCGATGCGCTGCTCGATGATGTGGGCAGCCCAGCCCGAAGTGCGCGAAATGACGAACAGCGGCGTGAACATCGCCGTCGGCACGCCCATCATGTGGTACGACACGGCCGAGAACCAGTCCAGGTTCGGGAACATGTTCTTAATTTCCCACATGACCGATTCCAGGCGCTCGGCGATGTCGAACATTTTCGTGGAGCCGGCTTCCTGCGACAGCGAACGCGCCACTTCCTTGATGACGACGTTGCGCGGGTCGGAAATCGTGTAGACGGGGTGGCCGAAACCGATCACCACTTCCTTGTTGGCCACGCGCTCGCGGATATCCGCTTCCGCTTCATCGGGGTTGTCATAGCGTTTCTGGATCTCCAGCGCCACTTCATTCGCGCCGCCGTGTTTCGGACCGCGCAGCGCGCCGATGGCGCCCGTGATGGCCGAGTGGATGTCCGAACCCGTGCCGGCGATGACGCGGCTGGTGAAGGTCGAGGCGTTGAATTCGTGTTCCGCGTACAGAATCAGCGATGTGTGCATGGCTTTTTCCCACGACGCCGACGGTTTTTCGCCATGCAGCAGGTGCAGGAAGTGGCCGCCGATTGAGTCGTCGTCCGTTTCCACTTCGATGCGCTTGCCGTTATGGCTGTAGTGGTACCAGTACAGCAGCATGGAGCCGAACGACGCCATCAGGCGGTCGGCGATGTCGCGCGCGCCCGGCGCGTTATGGTCGTCTTTTTCCGGCAGGGTGCAGCCCAGCACGGACACGCCCGTGCGCATCACGTCCATCGGGTGGGCGGCGGCCGGCAGCGCTTCCAGCGCCAGCTTCACGGCCGACGGCAAGCCGCGCAGCGATTTCAATTTGGCCTTGTAGCCTTTCAGTTCGGCGGACGTCGGCAGCTTGCCGTGCACCAGCAGATAGGCGATTTCCTCGAACTCGCAGCTGTCGGCCACGTCCAGGATGTCATAGCCGCGGTAATGCAAATCGTTGCCGGTCTTGCCGACCGAGCACAGCGCCGTGTTGCCGGCGGTGACGCCGGACAGGGCGACGGATTTTTTAGGCTTGAAAGTGGCGGCTTGCGGTGCGTTCATTGATTTCTCCAAAAATTGACTAGTCTCGGTTGCGTCACTGCGGGGCCGGCATGCGGCCCCTGCTTCTTGCTTATTTCTGCTTATTTCTTTTGCGCGGCGAACAGCGCATCGAGCTTTTGCTCGAAGTCGTGGTAATTGATCGATTCATACAGCTCCATGCGCGTCTGCATGGTGTCGACGACATTCTTTTGCGTGCCATCGCGGCGCAGCGCCTGGTACACGTTTTCCGCCGCCTTGTTCATGGCGCGGAAGGCGGACAGCGGATACAGGGCCAGGCCCACGTGCGCGCTGCGCAATTCGTCCAGCGTGAACAGCGGCGTGGAACCGAATTCCGTGATGTTGGCCAAAATCGGCACGTTGACGGCCTTGGCGAAGGTGGCGTACATGTCCAGATCCGTGATGGCTTCCGGGAAGATCATGTCGGCGCCCGCTTCGACGCAGGCGACGGCGCGTTCCAGCGCCGCTTCCAGGCCATCGACGGCCAGCGCATCGGTGCGTGCCATGATGACGAAATTCGGGTCCGTGCGCGCATCGACGGCCGCCTTGATGCGGTCGACCATTTCTTCCTTGCTCACGATTTCCTTGCCAGGACGGTGACCGCAGCGCTTGGCGCCCACCTGGTCTTCAATGTGCAGGCCAGCCGCGCCGAACTTGATCATCGATTTCACCGTGCGCGCCACGTTGAAGGCGGACGAACCGAAGCCCGTGTCGGCGTCGACCAGCAGCGGCAGGTCGCACACGTCAGTGATGCGGCGGATATCGGTCAGCACGTCGTCCAGGCTGGAAATGCCCAGGTCGGGCAAGCCCAGCGAGCCGGCCGCGACGCCGCCGCCGGACAGGTAGATAGCCTTGTAGCCGGCGCGCTTGGCCAGCAAGGCGTGGTTGGCGTTGATGGCGCCGACGACTTGCAACGGGGATTCTTCCTGGACGGCCTTGCGGAATGCGGCACCTGCTGAGTATTGAGTCATGTGTTCACCTTATGGGTTTCGGATGGTCCCGAATGTTTCACGGAGTGGCTATGAGCATGGGTATTGCAAATGCCGTGCCAGGACCCTTCGACCAGAGGAAAAACCCGTTGTTGCAGAGCGAAAAGGCGAGCAAACGGCTGTAGCGGCCACGCAGCGTGGCTGTCACGCGAGGGAACAGCGATGTCACGTTTGGCGTCAACAATGTCTCATAATTGTTTCAAGCAATTCATTTTGAAACATTGAATGAAACATGCAACAGGCAAGGAAAAAGCGGGAATGAAAAAAAACAGCCGGCGAGCGCCGGCTGAGAGTGATATTTCGAAGTAAAACTAGGCCAGCCTTACCAGCGGATTGGCGATGATGTTGTCGATCTGGCGCACGGCTTCTTCGCAGGCGGCGGCAATCGCGCCGTCCTCGTCGTCGCGCACGAATTGCATGGTCGAGCCTTCGAATACCTCCAGGCCTTCCGCGGTGGCGCGTTCGATGTCGCAGCTGGCCGACCATTTGCCATCGGTGGTGGGCACGGCCAGGGGAACGATTTCCCAACCTTTATAGTGAATTTTAGAACTGTTATCCATGGGGTGCCTCCTTCGTGACTGACTCAATAGTGGAAATCGTAGCATGAAGCGCGGCTGGCAGGGACGTGTTTCACGCGCCAGCCGTAGTCCGCTCACTTTCGGGCTAAACGATTTACGCTGGCTCAAGGGCGCAGCAGATTATCCACTTCCGTCTTCGCTACTTCCAGGCCAGCCGTGCAAGCCGTCTCGGGGGCCGCGTAACCGCCCAGGGTGCGGCTGCGCGTGATCGCCTGCGCCTGCGGCTCGCCCTCACGCTGCAGGCGGTAGGTAAAATCCCATAAATCGTCGTTATCCTTTTGCGGGGTCACGGAAATCGTAAAACCGCGGTACTGTTCGCTGCGTGCAGTGATATCGTTCATGAATTCCTCCTTGGAAGAATGAGGTTACCATGCAGCAAGCGTCAGGGTGCGCACGACTGTGACGGGCGCTTATCTGTTTTTCGCATGTTAAATGTCCATTTTCAGCATTTTTTTAGCGAACTCTGGCGATATAATGCCCTTCCTTGCCCGTCCCTTGCCGCCGTGATGACTCCACAAATCCAAGCTTTCTTCGACCCCGCCACCGCCACCGTCACCTACGTTGTGTATGAGGCCGATGGCCGCGACTGCGCCATCATCGATTCCGTGCTCGACTACGATCCCAAGGCGGGCCGCACGTCCACCGCTTCGGCCGACAAGGTGATCGCCTTCGTGCGCGAACATGGCTTGCAGTGCCGCTGGCTGCTGGAAACCCATGCGCATGCCGACCACCTTTCCGCCGCGCCCTACCTGCAGCAGCAGCTGGGCGGCGACGTGGCCATCGGCGCCGCCATCCAGACGGTGCAGCAGGCGTTCGCGGCCGTCTACCACCAGGATGACGCCAGGGCCGACGGCTCGCAATTCGACCAGCTGTTCGCGCCCGACCAGGTGTTTCATATCGGCAAGCTGGAAGTGCGCGCGCTGCACGTGCCCGGCCACACGCCGGCCGACCTGGCGTACCAGATCGGCGACGCCGTCTTCGTCGGCGACACCCTGTTCATGCCGGACGTAGGCTCGGCCCGCTGCGATTTCCCCGGCGGTTCCGCTGCCCTGCTGTACCGCTCCGCGCAGCGCTTGCTGTCGCTGCCGCCGCAAACGCGGCTGTTCATGTGCCACGACTACCCGCCCAATGGCCGCGAGGCGCGCTGGGAAGTGACGGTGGCGGAACAGCGCGCAGGCAACATCCACTTGCGCGACGGCATCACGGAAGACCAATTCGTGGCCATGCGCACCAGCCGCGATGCCACCCTCGACATGCCGACCTTGATCCTGCCCGCCATCCAGGTCAACATCAATGCAGGCAAGCTGCCCGAGCCGGAAGACAACGGCGTGCGCTACCTCAAAATACCGCTGAACGCGATCTGATTCCTCCGGCAATCCCCGCCCCTCGCACCTCCTTTCTTGACACCACGCAAGTTCCAACTCAGGCAATCCGCATACAGTGCAGATTGCCTGAGTTCGCTTTGGCGCCGCCTTTTCCTGCTTAACGCTGACGGAGCGCCCGCATGTCGCCCGACCCTACGCTCGATAGCAATTGCATCCTGCTCTCCGAAGCCGAAGGCACGACCTTGTTCAGCCATGCGCTGCTCAAGGCCGTCACGCGCTTGCCGCGTCCCGGCATCATCATCTTCGTGCACGGCGTCAATTCCAACGGTGAATGGTATGAGCAGGCGGAACAAGGCCTGTGCGAAGGCCTGAATGCCCGCCTGAAACGCCGCGATGAGGACCTGGCAATCCCCGGCCCGGCCGCCGGGCAGATGCTGGCCGCCACTTACGCACCCGAATTAACGGATGACGGCTTCCTCAATCCCAAGCGCAATGCCACCACCTTCCTGCAAGCGGACGACGCCAATTCGCCCGTGATCCGCTTTCGCTGGGGCTACAAGGCCAACGGCGAGGAATTGCAGGCGTTTGGCGACGGCATCTATCTCAACGAAAAGAATTACTGGGGCGGCGGACCGTTCGCCAACGGCTGCAGCGCCCTGCCTGATCTGTGGGGCAAGGGTTTGTCGGAAGAACTGTTCCTGTGGATGCATATCCAGCACATGAACCCGACGAATGACCGGCAAGTGTATGCCTGTCCGCCACGCCCGTATTTTGTGTTCGCCGCCTGGCGCCTGGCGCGGCTCGTGCAATCGATCAGAACGTGCCAGCACGACGCGCCCGTCACCATCGTCTGCCATAGCCAGGGCAATATGGTGGCTATGGCGGCCGCCTTTCTCGGCGAGACGCTGGGCGCTTCCGCCGTGGCCGACTGTTACGTACTGTGCAACCCGCCCTACAGCCTGCTCGACAGCAATTTCACGGAAAACTGGGTCAGCGGCCATTTGACGGATGAGCACGGCAACACGGGCCGGCAAAAGTATGCGGCGCGCACGCAAACCTTGAAAACGTTTTTCAACATCCTGCGCACCCGCTCGGCAATGCAGCAGGATGCCGCCTTTGTCGACGAGTGCAGTGCCAATCGCAAACCTGAACGCAAGGATAGCTATACGGCCGCGTTCGACCGCGCAGACTATGGCTTGCGGGACTCTACCTATAGCAGGGTCACCCTGTATTTCAATCCGCACGACCAGGTGATTTCCGCCACGCCCGTGCAAGGCATAGGCTGGCGCGGCTTGTCGGCACAGGAAATTGCCGATACGGGCGGCGACGGCGTCTTCACCCAGCGCGTGTTTGCGCAAAACCACCTTGTCGGCCAGGAAAATGAAAAGGACTACGATATCTGGCAGCGCAATGGCCAGCCATTGACGCCGGACAGCCTCGATTTCTGGCACCCGCGTTCACTTGTCGCCGAGTACTCGATCAAAAAGGGCATGCGGGCCGGCAAAGGCATCGGACGCAAGATACTGACCTTTTTGTTCGCGCCCATCGCCATCGTGCTTTCCAAAGCAGCCGGCACGCGCATCAACGCCCTGCCGCCCAAGTCCTGGCGGCTGCCGATGAAGGCGCCCAAGCTGCCCGAGGCATTCCTGCCGCACTCGAAGCGCTTTGCCGACATCAGCGACCAGTTTGACGAAGGCTGCGATGCCCCGGCCGACTCCCTGCACAAAGACCGCGCCGCCGAAGCCGATGGCGCGTATGCGCCCTACCGTTCCCAGGGCAAGGGCGATGCGCAAACCGAGGCGGCGCTGCGCTATGAACAGAACGCCATGCTGCGCATGCAGGCCAGGCGCGACGGCTGGGTCGAAAAAGGAAAGCCTGTGACGGCGGTGGACAAGCCGGAGGAGGCTAGCAAGGAATTCAATGCCTGGCGCAAGCAGGAAATTCAGAACTACCTGGCTGCCAACATCGACGCCCACGCCACCGATCACTCGACCATCATGACCAATTCCGAGCATGCGCAAAAGGCACTGGCGTATGACGTGGCGGTGGGGGTGTGCACGATCAGGCAGGAGGCGTTGCGCGAATTAAGGGTCGCGGCGGATTGGCAAATACTAAGAGGACTGGAGAATACCGACAAAAACAAAGAATTTTTTGAGTACTACAACAAGGGGAAATTTAAAGGAGTACCTCTATTTGAATGGGCAAATGATAAAGATAGCCCCGCCAAAAAACCAGAAAGCATCGTTGACGAGCGCCAGAATGCCAGGCCTGCCGACATTTCCACCAACTTTGCGCTGAGGACCGACGGTGCGTAAGTTCATTGCCACGCCGCGCCAGCGACTGGCTTGGGCGCTCGCCGCATCTCTCATTGTCATTTGCCTTGCGCTCTGGCTCAACTGGTCAAGCTATGCAGGTCACCAGACTATCCATTCACCTGGAGAACTCATGAAACAGTTCCTTGCGCTACCCGTGCTCGCCGCTTTCTCCCTATTTACGCTATTGACGGCCTGCGCCGTGCAGCCTGCGCAGAAAGAAGACGCTCTCCCAGCAAGCACGGCCCACGTTCCCTTCCGAGCGCAAGTGGTGGGCCTGCAGTGGCTCAATCCGCTGCAGCGGCTCGACTATCCGACCGAGTGGCAGCTGCTATGGACGTTGGGATTGGCCAAGCCCAACGAAAATGACGATATGGTCAGGACGGATCCCAGGGGCTTCAGCACCTTGCAGGCCGTCGCCCCCATTGCTCACGATATCAATGGCAGGGAAACGTTCAAGGGTTACCACCATAAGTATTTACAAGAACTGATGAGCAATTTCCACGATATCTATTTTTCCAGCCCCACCTACTTCTACCACGTCTACCCCAAGGATCAAAAACAGAACTGGCGCGAACTGGCCGGCATCCGCGTGGAGTATGCCCTGCCTGAAGGGAAATTCGATCCGCCAGAAGTTCATCAGACAATAAAAGATGAAATTATCAGCAACTTCGACATCGGCAACACCCACTTCCCCACGCTCTGGACCCGCGCCACCCCACCCGATGTGCGCATCACCTTGGGCGGCAACAATGCAGGCTTCATCTCGCTGCAAGCCGCGCTGGCCTACCTGGAAGCGCATCCGCAGCAAACCGTATGGGTCATGAACTGGGATGCGCCGAGCCAGCCGAAAACCATGCAGATCAATGAAAACCTGGCGCTGCTGGTGCTGGCCGGCCCTGATTACAAAACGGAGCGGGCGGCGCTGGCGTGGATAGGCTATCCGGCCACGAAAAATGTGGCCGATTTTGAACTGAGCAAGGACCAGCCGCCGCGCGCCGTGCAGGCCTGGCAGGCGCTATTTGCCGAAGCGGCGCGCCAGGGCGGCAAGACGGAGACCGATATTGGCTACGTCATCCACGACGCCAACCAGACCTTGCTCACCTCCTCCGATCGCCTGGGCCAGCTGGCGCAGGCGCTGACGCTGGAAATACCCAACTTCGACTTCCTGCCGCAGACTTTCAATACGCCGGCCTTGCTGGGTGAAATGGGCGCCGGCACGGCGCTGACCAACGTGGCCTTGGGCATCGCCCATGCGAACCACGTCGGCAAACCCGTGCTGGTGGCCGGCACCAGCGATCCTGCCAGCGTCACGGGCGTGCTGGTGTCGCCGCCGGACAAGGTACGGCCCATCAATCACGACAAGCCTTGGTTCCGCGCGCGCGGCGAAAACCATGCGTATTTGCCGTGGTGGGGCATCCGTCACGATACGGCGGACGATATGCAGGGTTACTCAGATTGAAGTCCGAAGGCAATGCTCCTCACATGGCGTCAAACGCAATAACACAATGCAAATGATGCGTCTTCCGCCATGCCAGATCCCTCAGTACCATGTGGTGACCCTATTCGAGGATCCGCCACGCCATGCAACCACCTTCAAAACCCGCGCTACCCGACCAGCAAGCCACCGAAGCCGGTAGCGCCACGCGCCCCGTGCGCGGCGCGCTTGCCTGCCTGTCGCTGGCGATGCTGTTGCCCGCGCTGGGCACCAGTATCGCCAACGTGGGCTTGCCCGACATGGCGAGAGCACTGCAGGCGCCGTTCCAGGATGTGCAATGGATTGTGCTCGCGTATCTGCTGGCCATCACCGCCCTGATCGTCAGCGTGGGCCGCCTTGGCGACATGGTCGGCCGGCGCCGCCTGCTGCTGGCCGGCATCGCGCTGTTTGCCCTTGCTTCCATCCTGTGTGCCCTGGCGCCCACCTTGTGGCTGCTGGTTGCCGCGCGCGCCCTGCAGGGACTGGGCGCCTCCGTCATGATGGCGCTGACCATGGCCTTCGTCGGCAGTACCGTGCCCAAGGCCAGGACGGGCAGCGCCATGGGCCTGCTCGGCACCATGTCCGCCGTCGGCACCACGCTTGGCCCCGCGCTGGGCGGCCTGCTGATCGCGCGCTTCGGCTGGCCAGCCATTTTCCTCGTCAACGTGCCGCTGGCCGGCGTGGCGCTGCTGCTGGCCTGGCGCTACCTGCCGGCGGACCAGCGCGGCGCGCACGCCCAACGGCCCGTCTTCGACCACCGCGGCACGGTGCTGCTGGCGCTGACCCTGGGCGCCTATGCGCTGGCCATGACCCTGGGCCGCGGCCATTTCGGCGCGCGCAACGTGGCGCTGCTGCTGGCCGCCTGCGTTGGCGCCATCCTGTTTGTCCGGGTCGAACTGAAGGCGCCGGCGCCGCTGATACGCCTGGCCATGCTGCGCGCGCCCGTGCTCAGCGCCGGCCTGGCGACCAGCATGCTGGTCTCGACGGTGATGATGTCCACCCTGGTGGTCGGCCCCTTCTACCTGGCGCGCGGCCTGGACCTGGGCACGGCCGCCACCGGCATGGTACTGGCAGCCGGACCGCTGGTGGCGGCGTTCTGCGGCGTGCCGTCCGGCTGGCTGGTGGACCGCTACGGCGCGCAGCGCATGGGCGGCGCGGGCCTGTGCGGCGCAGCCGGCGCCTGCCTGGCACTGGCCCTGCTGCCCGCCAGCCTGGGCATTGCCGGCTATGTCGTCCCGATCATGCTGCTCACAGCCAGCTATGCACTGTTCCAGGCAGCCAACAATACGGCAGTGATGGGCGATATCGTTCCCGAGCAGCGCGGCGTCATCTCCGGCATGCTCAATCTGTCGCGCAATCTGGGCCTCGTCACGGGCGCCTCCGTGATGGGCGCCGTCTTCGCTGCCGGCATCAGCGATATCGCCAGTGCTCCGCCAGCCGCCATGATCGGCGGCATGCACGCCACCTTTGGCGTGGCCAGCGCGCTGGCGCTCGCAGCGCTGGCCATTTTCGTGCTCGGCCGCGCCCTGGCCAAGCCACCCACGCCTTCTGGAGACCCCGCATGATGCGCCACCGTCCGATCCCGTCCCTGCCCGTCCCGCTGTTACTGCTGCTGGCCCTGGCCTGCAACGCCACGTTATCCGGCTGCGGCCGTTCCCAGGCCGCGCCTGGCGACCCGCCGCCCAAGCCCACCGTGTCCGTGGCGCTGCCCGAATCGTCGATGGTGCAGGCGACCCTCGACTACACGGGCCGCATCGAACCGTCGCAGCGCGTGGAAGTGCGCTCGCGCGTGTCGGGCTATTTGCAGCAGATCACCTTTCGCGATGGCCAGCAGGTCAAGGCCGGCGATGCGCTGTTCGTCATCGACCCGCGCCCCTTCGCGGCGGCGCGCGACCGTGCCCGGGCCGGCCTGGCCCAGGCCAATGCACGCAGCAAGCTGGCCACGGCCCAGTTCGAGCGCAGCAGCCGGCTGCAGCAAACGGGCGCAGCCAGCACCGAGGAGCTGGAACGGGCGCGCGGCGAACTGGAAGGCGCGCAGGCGGCCGTCATGCTGAGCCAGGCGGAATTACGCAGCGCCGAACTGGAACTGTCTTTTACCACCATGCGCGCGCCCATCGCCGGCACCGTGTCGGACCGCCGCGTCGATGTCGGCAACTACGTGGCCGGCGGCGCGGCGCAAAGCGGCATACTGACCACCATCGTCGCGCACAGCCCCGTGCGCGCCATGGTCGACCTGTCGGAAGCGGATTTCCAGCGCCTGCGCCAGCAAAGCAAACTGCCATCGAAGGTGCAACTGGCATTCGACGGCGGCGGCCCCGCGCAGGATGCCAGCGTGGACTTTGTCGACAACGAAATCAGCGCCCGCTCTGGCACCGTGCGCCTGCGCGCCAGCCTGGCCAACGCCGACCGCGCCATCATGCCGGGCAGCTTTGCGCGCGTGCGCATCCCCGTCGGCGCGGCGCAGGAGCGCCTGCTGGTGCCCGACGCCGCCATACTCAGCGACCAGAACAAAAAGATGGTGTTCGTCGTGGACGCGGCGGGCAAGGTGGCGCCGCGCAAACTGGCACTGGGCGGCCTGCGGGGCGACAAGCAGATCGTGCTGTCCGGCCTCGGACCGCACGATAAAGTCATCGTCTCCGGCGCGGCCAAGGTGCGCCCGGGCGACCAAGTGCTGGTGGCCGCTGCGCGCGCCAGCGGCGCATAAGGAGAGAGCATGCGTTTTTCCCGATTTTTCATCCGCCGCCCCGTGTTTGCCATCGTGCTGTCCATCCTCATCACCCTGGTGGGTGCAGTATCGGCCATGCGCCTGCCGATCTCGGAGTTTCCCGAGATCGTGCCGCCCACGGTGACCGTGAAGGCCAACTATCCTGGCGCCTCGGCGCAGGAAATCGCCGATACCGTCGCCGCGCCGATCGAACAGGAAATCAACGGCGTCGACGGCATGCTCTACCTGTCCTCGCAATCGGTGGGCGACGGCAAGCTGACCATCAGCGTGGTGTTCAAGGCGGGCACCAACGTCGAACAGGCCCAGTCGCTGGTGCAGAACCGCGTGGCGGTGGCCGAGGCGCGCCTGCCCGATGCCGTGCGGCGCCTGGGGCTGGCCGTCAAGAAGGCATCGCCCGACCAGCTGATGGTGGTGCTGTTCGATTCGCCCAAAGGCACGCGCGACCAGCAATACATTTCCAACTTCATCGGCACGGCCATCAAGGACAAGCTGGCCCGCGTCGAAGGCGTGGGCGACATCTACACGCGCGGTGCGCGCGACTTCTCGATGCGCATCTGGCTCGACCCGGCGCGCGTGGCCTCGCTGGGATTGACGGCGCCGGAAGTGATCGCGGCGGTGCGGCAAGCTAATTCCCAGGTCGCCGGCGGCGTATTGAACCAGCCGCCCGGCGGCAGCGACGGCGCCTTCCAGGTACAGGTGCAGGCGCAAAGCCGCCTGCGCGACGTGGCCGAATTCGAAGCCATCGTCGTGGCCGCCCATGCCGGCGGCGGCGTGGTGCGCCTGCGCGACGTGGCGCGCGTCGAGATGGGCGCGCAGGATTACACGGAAAGCGGCTTCGTCGACAACCGCACGGCCATCGCGCTGAGCATCAGCCTGCTGCCCGGCTCGAACGCGCTGGCCACGGGCGACCGCGTGCTGGACCTGCTGGCCAGGATGGAAGCCGATTTCCCGCAGGACGTCGCCTACCACAGCTATTACAATCCGACTGAATTCATCCGCTCCTCGATCGACAAGGTGCGCGACACCATCTTCGAGGCGGCCCTGCTGGTGTGCCTGGCCATGCTGCTGTTCCTCGGCTCGTGGCGCGCCGCCATCATTCCCATCCTGGCCATTCCCGTGTCCCTCGTCGGCACCTTCAGCGTGCTGGCGGCGATGGGCTATAGCCTCAATACCCTGTCATTGTTCGGCCTGGTGCTGGCCATCGGCATCGTCGTCGATGACGCCATCGTGGTGGTGGAAAACGTCGAGCGGCACATGGAGGACGGCATGAGCCCCGTCGCCGCGGCGCAGCGCAGCATGGACGAAGTGGGCTTTGCCCTGGTCGCCATCGCGCTGGTGCTGGTGGCGGTCTTCGTGCCGACGGCCTTCATCGACGGCATCTCCGGCATGTTCTACCGCCAGTTCGCCGTCACCATCGCCGCCTCCACCGTGATCTCGGCGCTGGTGTCGCTGACGCTGTCGCCGGCCCTGGCCGCGCTGCTGCTCAAGCCGCGACACGATGCCAACAGCCTGGGCGCGCGCTGGATGCGCATTTTCAACCGCGGCTTTTCCCGCCTGACGGGCGGCTACGTGCGGCTGACGGGGCGCATCCTCTCGCGGCGCTGGCTGATGCTGCCCGTGTACCTGCTGCTGGCGGGCTTGACCCTGTGGCGCCTGGACGTGACGCCGCATGGTTTCGTGCCGCAGCTGGACCGCGGCTACGCCATCGTCTCGATCCAGCTGCCGGCCGGTTCGACCCTGGCGCGCACCAGCGAAGTGGTGCAGGATGCCACGGCCCGCCTGTTGAGCCACCCCGGCGTGGCCCACACGGCCGCCTTCGTCGGCACCGATGGCGCCACGTTTACGTCCGCGCCCAACACGGCCGTCATCTTCACCATGTTCAAGGACTTCGGCGCGCGCGCCAGCGATGGCCTGGACGGCCCGGCCATGCTGGCCGCCATGCGCGCCAGGCTGGCGCCCATCAGCACGGCGCGCGTGATGGTGATACCGCCGCCGTCCGTGCGCGGCATCGGCACGGGTGGCGGCTTCAAGCTGATGCTGCGCGACACGGGCGGCCAGGGACCGCAAGCCTTGCAGACGGCCGCGCGCGCCATCGTCGAGGAAGCGGGCAAGCTGCCCTCGGTAACGGGCGCCTTCACGCCGTTCAACGCCATGAGCCCGCAGATCAAGGTCGAGCTGGACCACACCAAGGCCGAATACCTGGGCGTGCCGCTGCTGCGCCTCAACGAAACCCTGCAAAGCTACATGGCGCCCGTGTTCGTCAACGACATGAACCTGATGGGCCGGGTGTGGCGCGTTACCGCCCAGGCGGACGCGCCCTACCGGCGCAGCGTGGCCGACCTGGCAGCCCTGAAGACGCGCACCGCCAACGGCGACATGGTCCCGCTGGGCAGCGTGGCCGCCTTCAGCGAAGGCACGGCGCCATTCCGCGTGCCGCGCTACAACCTGTATCCCGCGGCCGAAATCCAGGGCAGCACCAGGCCTGGCTACTCGACGGGGCAAACCATCGCCGCGATGGAAGAACTGCTCAAGGCGCGCCTGCCGGACGGCTTCGACTACGAGTGGACGGAACTGGCTCTGCAGGAAAAACACGCGAGCGGCAGCACCGGCATGGTGCTGGGCCTGGCCGTGCTGCTCGTATATTTGCTGCTGGCGGCCCTGTTTGAAAGCTGGCTGCTGCCCCTGTCCGTCGTGCTGATCGTGCCCAGCTGCGTGCTGGCCACGCTGGTCGGCGTGTCGTGGCGCGGCCTGGACAACAACGTGCTGACGCAGATCAGCATCGTGGTGCTGATCGGCCTGGCGGCCAAGAATGCCATCCTGATCGTCGAATTCGCGCGCCAGGCGATGGCGGCCGGCGCCGATGCGCGTGAGGCGGCCATCGCCGCCGCCCGCACGCGCCTGCGGCCCATCCTCATGACGTCGCTGGCCTTTTTGCTGGGCGCGATACCGCTGATGCTGTCTTCCGGCGCGGGCGCGGAAATGCGCCAGTCGATGGGCACGGCCGTCTTCGCCGGCATGCTGGGCGTGACCGTGTCCGGCCTGTTGTTTACACCGTTGTTTTTCACCTTGCTGAGCCGGCGCCGCGCGGCGCCTTTGCTGGCGGCCACGCTGCTGGCCTTGGCCGGCTGCAGCGTCGGCACGCCCACGGCGACGCGGGCGCTCGATATTGCGCAGCTGCCGGTCCTGCCCTCGGCAGCCGGCGCACCGGAGCTGCAGGCCGGCGCACCGCCAGCGCTGTGGTGGCAAGCACTGGGCGACGCCAGGCTGGAGCAATTAGTGCAACGCGCCTGGCACGACAATGACGACGTGCGCATCGCCGCCGCGCGCCTGGCCAGCGCCAGCGAATTTGCGCAAGCGGCGCGCGGCGCCCGCCTGCCGGCGGCGGACCTCGATGTCCAGGCCGGGCGCGCGCGTCTGGCGGCGATCGGGAGCCGCGACGGCCAGCCGCACATCGCTTCGCCGGTACAGTGGAACGCCGTCTTCAGCTGGGAACTCGACCTGTTCGGCCGCGTGCGCCACAGCATCGCCGCGGCCGAGGCCACGGCGGACGAACGCGCTGCCGTGCGCGACGACGTGCGGCGCCTGATCCTGGCGCAGGTGGTGGACGCCTACCTGACGCTGCGCGGCGCGCAGCAGATGCGCGCCAGCCTGGAAGAACAATTAGCCAACCAGTCCGGCACCTTGCGGCTGGTGCGCGAGCGCGAAAGCGCGGGCCGGGCCGCGCCGGCCGAACGCATGCGCGCCGAGGCGCAGATGCGCCTGGCCAGCGCCCGCCTTCCCAGTCTGAACTTTGATGAGCGCGCGGCGCGCAACCGCCTGGCGACCCTCACGGGGCAGCGGCTCGATGCGCCGGAACTGGCGGCGCTCGACCAGCCGATGCCGCTGGCGCTGCCGCAGACCCTGCTGACGGATGAACCGGCCCACCTGCTGCTGCGCCGGCCCGACGTGCGCGCGGCCGAACGCGCGCTGGCGTCGGCCAGCGCGCGCGAAGGCGCCGCCATCGCCGAGCGCTTCCCGCGCATCAGCCTGGGCGCGCTGTTCGGCGCCTCCGGAGTGGCCGGCGACTGGCATGACGGCGACGCGGCGCGCTGGCATGCGGGCGCCGCCTTTACCCTGCCGCTGTTCGATGGCGGCACGCGCCGCGCCCGCGCCCGCGCGGCCGGCGCCGACGTGCTGGCCGCGCAGGCCAGCTTCG
This sequence comes from Janthinobacterium sp. BJB426, assembly GCF_002735705.1. GTDB lineage: Bacteria > Pseudomonadota > Gammaproteobacteria > Burkholderiales > Burkholderiaceae_D > Janthinobacterium. The sequence goes on along the minus strand of NZ_PDZL01000008.1, from coordinate 172,744 downwards.
ACAAGGCACTGGCGCTGGCGCTGGAAGAAACCGACAGCGCCATCGCGCAATGGGTGCAGCTGCGCAGCCGCCATGCCGCACTGCGCGAGGCGCACCAGCTGGCGCAGGACAGCGCGCGCCTGGCCAGGGTGCGCTACCAGGAAGGCGCGGAAAGCCTGCTCGGCGTGCTCGAAGCAGAGCGCATCGCGCTGGCCACGCAGGAGCAGCTGGTGACGGCCCACCGCGACGTGGCCATCGCCACGGCCCATGGCTACACGGCCATGGCGGGCGGCTTCGACGGACCGGTGCAGCGCTAGAAGACAGGCGCCGGCGGCGTCAAACGGCGCCGATCTGGCCGGCGCAGGCGTCGACCACGCAGCCGCGCAGCCAGCGGTGGGCCGGGTCGGCATCCATGCGCGGATGCCACATCAGCGACACGGTCAGCTCCGGCATGCGCAGCGGCAGCGCAAAGCTGAACATGCCGGCGCGCAGATTGCCCGTATGCCGTTCCGGCACGGTGGCGATCAGGTCCGAGCCGGCGGCCAGCGCCAGCGCCGCCGTGAAGCCGCCGACGATGCTGGCGATCGTGCGCTGCAATCCCAGCGCGGCCAGCGCATCGTCCATCGGCCCCGTATCCTGGTCGCGCCGCGCCACCAGCACATGCTGGCCGGCCGCATAGCGCTCGGCGCTGATCTCGCCTTGCGCCAGCGCATGGCCGCTGCGCACCACGCCCACGAAACGGTCGCCGAACAGCCTGCGCGTGCGCACTTCCGGGCTGGTAAGACTGCCGATCACGCCCGTTTCCAGGTCGATGCTGCCCTCGCGCAGCTGCACGCTTTCGCGGTCTAGCTTTTGCACGAAGCGCAAACGCACGCCCGGCGCTTGCGCGCCGATATGCGCGAGCAACGCCGGACCGAAATTTTCCACGAAACCGTCGCTCGCACGCAGCGTGAAAGTCTGCTCCAGCTGGCGCGGATCGAGCTGCTGCGCCGGCCCCAGCACGCCCAGCACCTCGTTCAACAGGGGGCCAACTCTTGCGCGCAGCTCCAGCGCGCGCGGCGTGGGCACCAGTTCACGGCCGGCGCGCACCAGCAGCGGATCGCCGGTCGTCTCGCGCAGGCGCGCCAGGGCGCGGCTCATGGCCGATGGACTCAAACGCAAGCGCCGCGCGGCGCGCGTGACGCTGCCTTCGGCCAGCAGCGCATCGAGGGTGATCAACAGGTTCAGGTCGGGTAGCGACATGGTTTTTACCTGAGCACGCGTTGCTGGCGCTTACTCGCCCTGCTCCGGCGCGCGGCCAATCTCGCCGTCGATATTGGCCAGGAACCAGGCCAGCGACGACATCAGCGCCACGTTGCGCTTCAGGTTATCCGGGTCGACCTTGTCCAAGGTGTCGGCCGCCGTGTGGTGGTAGTGGAAGTAACTGTGGCTATCGACCAGCGGCTCGAAGCTGGGCACGCCGCCCGTTTCCAGGCGGTGCAAGTCGCCCGTGCCCAGCGCCTCGCGGCGCGTGAACGCGTGCGCGCCCATCGGCAGCAGCGCCGCGCGCAGGGGCGCGAACAGTTTTTCCGACTTCGGCCCCACGCTGGCGAGGATGCCGAACGGGCGGCCGGCGCCGCTGTCCATCTCGATGGCCGCGTATTGCTTGCCGAGCGCCTGCTTGTGGGCCTCGAAATAGGCCTGGCCGCCACGGCCGCCGTTTTCCTCGTTCATCCAGGCGATCACGCGGATGGTGCGGCGCGGGCGGTAGTCGAGCTTTTTCAGGGTCTCCACCACGCCCATGGCCGCCACCACGCCGGCGCCGTCGTCGTGCGCACCGGTCGCCAGGTCCCAGGAATCGAGGTGGCCCGAAACCACCACCACTTCGTCGGCCTTGTCCGTGCCCGGCCAGTCGGCGATGACGTTGTAGCTGTCCGCTTCCGGCAGGTTTTGCGGCGTCAGGGTCAGGTGCATTTTCAGAGGGCCGCGTGCGGCCAGGCGGCCCATCAGCAAGGCGTCTTCCACAGTGACGGCGGCGGCGGGAATGCGTTTATTGTCGTCGAGACCCGTGGCGCCCGCATGCGGAATGCGGAAGTCGGCGCCGCCGACCGAGCGCACCAGCGCGGCGGCCGCGCCCAGGTCGGCCGCCGCCTTCGGTCCGAGGAAGCGCGAGCGCGAACCCTGGCCGTAGGTGACGCCGGCCAGGCCCCGTTCGGCCATCTCCTGGTCGAACGGCGTGTCGATCAGCACGATAGCGCCCTTCACTTCCGCCGCGCGGGCCTTGAGTTCTTCCAGGCTTTTGACGATGATCACGGGCGCCGTCAGGCCGGCGGCCGGCGTGGCGCCGGAGCCGCCCAGAGCGGTGAGCACCACGCGCTGGCTGACGCCCTGCGGACGGCCGGCGTAGTCGACGATTTCCGCCGTTTCCACGCCGCGCACCCAGTGCGGCACTTTCACGGGCTGCAGGGTGACTTTGGCGCCCAGCTGGCGCATGGTGTCGGCCACTTGCTGCACGGCGGCGGCGGCGCCGGCGGAGCCGGACAGGCGCGGGCCGATCAGATCCGTCATGTCGGCCAGGCGGGCATACGCCCAGTCGCTTTGCAGCGCGGTGTCGCGCACCTGTGCCAGCGCTTGCGGCGTATTGCCTGGCGCGGCGGCAAAGGCGCCGGCGCTGACGATGCAGCCAAGGGCAAGGGATACTGCGGAACGGCGCAGTGGCGCGCCAGTCAGGATGCTATGCATGTGTTCAAATCCAGTCTACGAGGTCGGAGCGGGTACGCCGTGGCCATGGGCAAGGCGCGACTTTTTCTACGATAGCGTATTTATTCTGTCATTGCAGCAACTTTTACGGCATCGATTGCCTGTTTCCCCAAGAGTCGATTACCATCAGGATCGTGATCGCTACCGGAAACCGCCATGCTCAAGGGAACACTCTGTACCGTCCGGCATTTGCAGGCCGCCGACCTGAATACCTATATTTCCCTCGTCAACGACCTGCCTTCGCGCGGCGAGTTTTTCTCGATGCAGTTCAAGTCGCCCGAGGCCATGCGACGCGACTTCCTGCAATCGGGCTTCGTGACAGAGGATAGCGAACTGTTCCTCATCGAAGATCACGCCCAGCACATCATCGGCACGATCACGCACTTCAAGAGCCGCACGCCAGCCTCGCGCGAGATCGGCTACCGCCTGTTCGACCGGCAGCGGGACGGACGCGGCTACATCAGCGAAGCGACGCGCCTGTTGGTCGACTACCTGTTCAACGCCTATCCGTATCACCGGCTGGAACTGCTGATGGACCCGCTGAACATCGGTTCCGAGCGCATCGCGCAAAAGAATGGCTTTACCCAGGAAGGCTTGCTGCGCCAGGCCTTCTTTATCAATGGCGTGATGCGCGATGTCAAAATGTACAGCCTGCTGCGTCCCGAATGGCAGGCACGCCTGCGCTGACTTGTTACCGCCGGGGCAGGATTGTAATAAGTTGTATTAGACGTGGAACATGCCGGCGACAGCAGATATAGTCCACTCCATGCAGATCATTGTGATCTCGCCGGAATGGAAGGAAATGCCATGTTGAACAAGAAACTCCTGGGTGCGGTAATGGTAGCGGCAGTGGCTGTGTCTTCGGCCGCAGTCGCCGGTGACCGCGACTTCAATACCGTTGCAGGCGCCGTTGTCGGAGCGGCCATTGGCAACAGCACCGGCGGCCGCAATGGCGCGATCGTCGGTGGCGTGCTTGGCGCCGCCGTCGGCAACAGCATCAGCACGAATGACCGTTATTACGACCGTGGCGGTTATCGCGGCGGTTACCGCGAAACCTATTATGCGCCTGCGCCGCAGCCCGTGTACTACGCCCCTGCCCCGCAGCCAGTATATTACGCGCCGCCACCACGCTATTACGGCCCGCCTGCTGTCGTCTACGTGCAACCGGGCCGCGGCTACTACCGCGACCATGGCCGCCGCGACTATTATGACCACGACCATGGCCGTGGCCACGGCTGGGGCCATCGCCGTTAAGCACCGCCCTGCACTTGCACCATGAAAAACCTGCGCCAGCCTGCTGCCGCAGGTTTTTTTGCGAAATGAGCAAGGTATCGCGCCCACACAATATCGGCTAAGCTGTGTCCTATGATCAACATTGCTGGCCGCCTGGACCGCACCAACCGATGCATTTAATCAAAGACGAGCTCGACTTCGGCGCCTGGCTCGATGCCGCCGCTGGCACCAGCGTAGGTGCCGGCCCCCTGCCGCGCCGCGAAAACCAGGACAACTTCCTGCTGATCGACGCCAGCGGCCACGCCGTCTGCCTGTCGCGGCAGGCGCCGTTCCACTGCCAGGTGCCGGGCTGGCCGCGCGGCCACGTGCGCGCCGCCGTGCTCGACGGCATGGGCGGCCACGGCCACGGGCGCGAAGCGGCGGAAGCGGCCGTGCAAGGCTTGCTGGCCATGCCCGCCTGCCTCGACACGGTCAGCCTGGCGACCAGGCTCGACGAGTTGCACACACGGCTGCAGGACAGTTTCGCCAGTGCCGCGCCAGCCCAGGCGCGACCGCCCGGCACCACCCTGACCTTGCTGGAAGTGCCGCCCGGCGAAGCGCCGCTGCTGTATCACGTGGGCGATTCGCGCCTGTATGAAATCGCCGACGGCACGGCCAGCATCCTCACCGTGGACCACGTGCCGGCCACCGTGTACGCCATGCGCGGCGCGCTCGACGAGATGCGCTGGCGTGCCGCCGTGCATGGCGAGCACCATCCGCAAATCTCGCAGGCATTCATTTTAGGTAACGCCATCAGCGACAGCTTGCAGCTCGACAAGCCCCTGCGCAGCCTCGATGCAGCCACCTTGCCGCCCTTCCTCGCGCACCTGGGCGACCGCCGCGTGCTGCGCGTGCGGCCCGGCGCCCACTATCTGCTGGCCAGCGATGGTTTCTGGGCTTGCGAGGATCCGCCAGCTCTCACGGCCCGCTGGCCCGCCCTGTGTGCCGGCAAGACTGCGGCACAGGCCGTCAGCGCCCTGTTCGACGATTTCCTCTCGCATCCGCCAAAAGGCTTGCATAGCGACAACATTACCGTGGTGGCGCTGCGCTTCGATGCGGAATTCACCGCCCCAGGCGGCTAGCAGCCAGATAACCGGCCGACGCCGACACGGACGACAGCACGGCGCCCCAGGCCATGTCGATCACCGTCAAGGCCAGCGGCCAGTCGCGCAAGGTCGCATAGTTGCTCAAATCATAGGTGCCGTAGGCAAGCAGGCCGAGCAGCGCCCCCAGCGCTGCCGCCGTGCGTCCGCGGCGCACGCGCAGGCCGGGCAAGATGGCGAAGACCAGCAATCCCGCCACGTACAGCAAATAAAACAGCACGGCCGGCGCCCAGCGGGGAGACTCCGCCAGTAACGGCCCCAGCGCCGCGGCGTACACGGGTTTCATCAGCACCGCCAGCCACAGGGCATCGATGGCCAGGAATACGCACAAGGTGGCGCCATAGGCTATGGCAAGCTGGAACGGACGTTGGACAGGCATGGTCGTCTTTCGGCGTCAGGCGGCGTGTGGGGTAACGGTTGCACCAGCATAATGCAAAAATGCCGCGAGGCTCGCATCGCGCGCCTAAAATGCCCAGCCGGCACGCACGCGCATCGGTGGGAAAGAAATTCCATGCGATATCAAATTACATATCTAGAAAGATATAAAATGTGTTTTTGAGCAATAGTTTCCATGGCAGGCATGACAAGCTGTGATCAGGCGCATGAATTTGGGTAAAAAGAGCGCATTCCGGTGTCGTGAAAGTTGCCAAGCAAGCGCAAAAGCGCGTAAGCTCTCATGTATAACAGAGGGCAAAATGTCCCCGCTCGATTCGAGTCAGAATGTCATGAAAAAATGCAGCAACCCGGAGCACCCGCACTGTACGTTCTGGGTCTTGCCTGGGGAAACAGTCTGCGCGGGCAACCACCCGCAAGCAACGACTGCCCCCAGCAGCTACGACCTGTTGACCGCACTGCGCAGCGCCCGTTCCGAGCCATCGGCAACGGAGAATGCGCACGCCCCTGCTGCTGACGCCGTTACCGCACCGCTGATGGGCATAGTCGCGCCAGCGCTGCCCAGCCGCATTCCCACGGCGATGCCGGCGTCCACGCCAGCGGCTTCGCCTGCCGCCGTCGCCACGGTTGCCACAGCCGCCCATCCTGCTTACCAGCCCGTGCAAGCCCACCTGCACATCAGCGGCTTCGATCCGCGCGCGGCAGGCGGACGGCAAACCTTAAAAATGGAATTGCGCGGCATGAGCGCCGCCTGCGCGCCGCAGCTGACCTTGCGCCTGCGCTCGGACCTGATCCCGCGCGGCCACGTGCAGCATGATTTCGTGCGCACCACGCGCGGCGACTGGCGTCCCGTATTTGTCGAGTTTTCCTCGCGCAACAAGGAACACGGGCAATACCAGATCGAAGTCGAAGTACACAGCCACGTCGATGGCGCCGTGGCGCAGAAATGGGTATGCACGTTTGTCATCCTCGTGCCACGCCGCGACGCCACCCTGACGGAGATCCACCAGATCTTCCTCAGCACCCACAAGAACGTGCGCGTGATGGCCGACGACGCGTCGATTGCCCGCGTCACGGGCGGCGACGGCTGCAACCTTGACGTGACGGCACGCAATGCCGGCATTGCCCACGTGGACCTGTCTGCGCCACAAGGCAAGATCGACATGGGCTTTACCACCATCGCCTGGGACGAAGAGTTGATCGAGGTCGACCTGCCCGCCGCCAGCCACTGCCATCCGCACCCGAGCCAGGCCGCCTGCCTCGTCAATGCGGCGCCGGAAGCGGGTGAACAGCGCCAGATCCGCCTGTTCGCGCTGGAAGAATGCATGCTGGGGCGTTTTGAACTGGTGGACCCGGAAGCCGATGTGCTGCTCAGTCATTTCAGTCCCGACGGCCAGGACAACAATGGCTTGACGCGCCGCCTGTCGGGCCGCCACGCCATCATCCGGCGCGGCCAGCAAGGCTTTGAAATCGAGGACGTATCGCGCTATGGCGTGCTGCTCGACGGCGTGTGGCCCGGCAAGCACAAGCCCGTCGCCCTGCGCCTGGGCATGCGCATCGAATTATCTGCCAGCATCAAGGGCATCGTCGTGCTCAGCGTCACGGCCCTGCTCGCGCACGGCGTGATCCTGCACCGCATCGACCACGGCGCCCGCGCCGAGTGTTTTTACCTGCTGCTGCCAGAAGCCCAGCCCACGCCGGCAAGCCACCTTGCCACGCCGCAGGCCAGCTGCCTGCCCGTGCTCTTCCACCGCAACGGTGGTTTCTGGCACATCGATACGGCCAGCGGCAAGGAAACCGCGCTGGCCCCTGCCACCGCGCTCGACAAGCTCAGCGGCTTTGCGCGCCATAACCGCTTCGCCAGCGAACCGTATCCCGAATGCTGGATCATCCGCACCGAAGGCGCGGCGCTGTGCGACAGCGTACTAACCGCCTGATACAACGGCTCTCAAACACTAGCTAGCGCGGTACCAGTACCAGGAAAATCATCGACAGCCCAAAAATAAACACCGCTTCCAGCGTAAATACGATGGCGGGAATCTGTAATTCGCGCGGGATTTTCATGGCGACACCTCTTCAAAACACAGGACTGCTTTCAGCATAGCGCGCCCTGCGCCGATTGCATTATCAGCCGCACAACACACTTGACCGCCCGGCATGACTTGCCGAGTCCGCTGGCCAAGCTCTCCCGACACACAATTTAACAAATTATCGGCCGATATTCTGCAAATAGCACCCCTCCAAGCCCTTGCATACTGTATATTCATCCAGTTAATATCCCCTGCATTTCACACAACGCCACGCATGGCGTTTTACATTTTCTATGGCTTCCAACAAAGCGCATCATGCGACCGGTTGGGCTGCCGGCGTGATCGCCGCGGCCCTGGTCGCGCACGCTGGCGCCGGTGGTCCCTATCAAGTGCTGAGCATGCTCGCCTTTGTCATGGGCGCGCTGGGCGGCACGGCGCCGGACTGGCTGGAAGTGGCTTGGTGGGCGCGCACGCACCGGCTGTGGATCACGCACCGCACATGGACGCACTGGGGCCTGGCGTGGATCGCCCTGCTCGTCTACACCTACCTGCAATTGCCGCACCACCTGTGGGCGCCGCCCCTGTTCGGCTTTGCCGCCGGCGGCATCATGCATTTGCTGGCCGACTGGCCCAATCCGCTGGGCGTGCCGTGGATCTTCCGCCGCCACTCGCTGCGCTGGTGGAAAAGCGGCCGCCACGACATCATCGTCATCATCGCCGCCTGGCTGGCCGCCACCATCGTGGCCGATCACGTGTTTTTTGACGGCATCCACCTGCGCCGCACTGTGCTGGCGCTGGACAGCCTGCTGCACTGGTCCGCTGGCGCACTCCAGACGGCTTGGGCAAATCTGCAACAATGGCAGCTGCGCTGGCGCCTGGGCGGCGACGCCAATTGACGCCGGCAGCGTGGCAATGTGATAATGAGTATCATTCTCAAACAGCCCAGCCAGCCGGCACCCCGCGTTCCGTCAGCCCAGCCCTTTCCTTGCCTGGAGAACGCAGTGAGTACCGTCAGTCCCGTCCATGCCGTCCACCTGAAAACCCTGTACAGCGAGCACCACGGCTGGCTGTATGGCTGGCTGCGCGGCAAGCTGGGCAACCGCGCCGAGGCGGCCGACCTGGCGCAGGATACGTTCTTGCGCCTGATGGGCAAGCGCGAGGTGACACCGCTGGCGCCCCTGCGCGAGCCGCGCGGCTACCTGGCGACCATTGCGCGCGGCTTGCTGATCGACCGCTACCGGCGCCAAGCGCTGGAGCAAGCTTACCTGGAAGCGCTGGCGCAGCAAGCCGAGCCTGTATCGATGTGCGCCGAAACGCATGCCATCATTATCGAAACCCTGCTCGCCATCGACCGCCTGCTCGACGGCCTGGGTGCCCGCACGCGGGCCATCTTCCTGCTGGCGCAGATCGAAGAACTGAGCTACGTGGACATCAGCCGGCGCCTCGGCGTCTCCCTGCCCACCGTAAAAAAGCACCTGGTGCGCGCCTATACGGAATGCCTGATGCTGGCGGCCGCCTGATGTTCGCCGCATCCGCCTCCCCTTCGTCGCCTATCCCCCGCAAGGTGCTGGCCGCCGCCGCCCACTGGCATGTGGAGCTCCAGTGCGGCGGCGCCGACCCGGCAGCGCTGCAGGCATGGCGCGACGCCAGCGCAGAACATGAACGGGCCTGGGAGCTGCTGCAGCGTATGGACGGCCAGTTGGGCGCGATACCGGCAGCACTGGCGATTCCCGCCCTGCAGGCGGCGCAGCAGCGCCGGCGCGCGGCCGCCAAGATACTCGCGCTGCTGGTGGCAGCCGGCGGCGGCATCGCGCTGGGCCAGGTGGGCCTGCAATCGGACCCATGGCAAGCCCTGACGGCGTCCTTGCGCACGGCGCCGGGCCAGCGCCGCCACGTCACCCTCTCCGATGGCGGGCGCCTGGAAGTGAATACGGATAGCGCCCTGGATGTCGCTTACAGCGCCACGCACCGCCGCATCCGCCTGCATCATGGCGAAATCATGATCACGACGGCGCCCGACCCTCGCCCCTTCCTCGTCGACACGCCGCACGGCGTGATCCGCGCGCTGGGTACGCGCTTCGGCGTGCGCTGCGATGGCGATGGCAGCACCGTCAGCGTCTACGAACATGCCGTGGAAGTGCGCTGCGCGGCGCGCCCGGATGCCGTGCGGCGTCTGGAAGCTGGACAGCAGTTACGCTTCAGCGCAACTGGCGCGGATGACGTGCAGACCATGCCTGCGCACCAGGACAGCTGGCTGCGCGGCATGCTGGTGGCGGCCGATTGGCCGCTGCAACAACTGGTTGCGGAACTGGCGCGCTACCGGCGCGGGCGTCTCGTCTGCGACACCAAAGTGGCGCGCCGCCCCGTCACGGGCACCTACCGCCTCGACGATATCGACGCCGTGCTGGAAAGCCTGTGCGCCTCGCACGGGCTGCAAGTGACGTACTTCACGCGCTACTGGGCCACGGTGGCGGCCCGCTCCTCGTAATTATTTTCAGTTTTTTTGCGCCAGGGGTTGGTGTTTCGCTGCGCTGCTTCGGCTTCCTAGTTAAGTAGCCAATTCACGTAGCCGATTCACACGCCAATTCTTATCCCTTTAGAGCAGAAAGACCGAGCATGCAGCTGACCACCCCCGTCCTCCATCCCGCCGCGCGCGCCATCCGCCTGGCCGTCATCGCCATGGCTTGCGCCGCCCCCGCCGCCTTTGTCGCAGCACCCGTCCTGGCGCAAGGCCAGGCTGCCGCTGCAGCACCGCAAGCCTACGCCGTGCCAGCCGGCCCGCTGGCCACCGCCCTGAACGACTTTGCCGTCGCCGCCGGCGTCAGCCTGTCGACCGATCCTGCGCAGACGCGGGGCCTGCGCTCGCCCGGCGTGCGCGGCAGCTTCAATGTCGGCCAGGGTTTTGCCCAGGTGCTGGCCGGCAGCGGCCTGGAAGCCGTGCAACTGCCGAACGGCGCCTATGTGCTGCGCCAGGCAGCGCCAGCGTCCGCAGCGGCGGCCGGCGTGGAAAAGACCATGGCGCCCGTGACTGTCAGCGCCAGCATGGAGCGCGACCCCGTCAGTGAGCACAGCAACTCGTATGCGGCGCGCGCCGTCACCGTCGGCAAGGGCGTGCAAACCCTGCGCGAAATTCCGCAATCCGTCAGCGTCGTCACGCGCCAGAAGATGGACGACCAGAACCTCAACACCATCGACGCCGTCCTGGCCAATACCACCGGCATCACCATGTACGACAGCCCCATGGGCGGACGCTATGTGTATTCGCGCGGCTTCATGGTCGACACTTACCAGTTCGATGGCGTCAACCGCGCCATGTTCTACCCGCAGGCGAACAGTTTTACCAGCAACACGGCCATGCTCGATCGCGTCGAAATCGTGCGCGGCGCCACGGGCCTATTGCAGGGCACCGGTTCGCCGGGCGCCGCCATCAACATGGTGCGCAAGCGCCCGCTGGCTGAAAAACAGGTGCAGCTGGCGCTCAGCGCGGGCCGCTGGAACGACGTGCGCGGCGAGGTCGACGTCACCGGCGCCCTGAACGAAGCGGGCAGCATTCGCGGCCGCGTCGTGGCCGCGCACGACCAGCGCGATTATTTTTATGACGTGGCCGACAGCCGCACGGACGTGCTGTACGGCGTGCTGGAATTCGACCTGGCGCCGGGCAGCAAGCTGACGACGGGCGCCAGCTACGAAAAACTGAAGTCAACGCCGTTTTTCTCGGGCATGCCCCGCTACCTCGATGGCAGCGACCCGAAACTGCCCCGCTCGACCTACCTGGGCGCGGACTGGAATCGCTGGGACAGCCGCCAGACGGCCGCCTTCGCCGAATTCGAACACCGCTTCGATGCCGACTGGTCGCTCAAGGCCAGCGCCAATTACACGCGCGAACAGCATGACGTGAAATACATGTTCAACCTGGGCGCGCTCAATCCCGCCACCATGGCCGGCATGATGATGTACGCTGGCGTGTTCGACTACGGCACCACCAACAAGGGACTCGACCTCTCGCTCGATGGCAAATTCAACGCCTTCGGCCGCCGCCATGGCTTCAGCGCCGGCGTCAGCACGAACCGGCTGGAAAGCGACAGCGATTACAGCCTGGCCAGGATGCTGCTGCCCAATAGCGCGCTGCAACCCAATCACGGCGTGGCGGAACCGAGCGATGCCTGGATACGCAAGGAACAATATGGCGGCGGCCACAGCCTGACCACCATGACACAGACGGGTGCCTATGGCGTGGCCCGATTCAGCGTCAGCGACCCGCTCACCGTGGTGGCGGGCGCGCGCGTGTCGAACTACAAATCGAGCAGCGTGTACCGCGACACGGGCGAGGTGTATCTCGATCCGTCCCGCGAAAACGGCGTCGTCACGCCGTATGGCGGCGTCATTTACGCGTTCGACAAGCGCTGGTCCGGCTACGCCAGCGTCTCCGACATCTTCCAGCCGCAAAACCAGCGCACGGCCGAAGGCGCCCTGCTTGAGCCGCTGAAAGGGCGCAACCTGGAGGTGGGCGTGAAAGGTGAACTGTTCGACGGCAAGGTCAATACCTCGCTGGCGCTGTTCCGCATCGAGCAGCGCAACCGCGCCGAGGCAGATCTGGTCAATATCTGCACCAGCGGCACGGAGTGCTATTTCTCGACCGGCAAGGTGCGCAGCGAAGGCGTCGATGCGGAAATCAGCGGCGAAGTGACGCCGGGCTGGCAGCTGTTCGCCGGCTACACCCTGAACAACTTCAAATACCTGGAGCAGACGTCGGACGCAGGCGTGATGTTCGCCAGTACCTACTCGCCGCGCCATATGCTGCGCGCGTGGAGCGACTACCGCCTGCCCGGTGCCTTGCAGAAGTGGAGCGTGGGCGGCGGCGTGAACTTCCAGACGGAGAGCTCGCGCACGACGCGCGACGTGAAGGTGGCGCAAGGCGCGTATGCCTTGTGGAGCGCGCGCGCCGCCTGGCAGATCGACCGCAACTGGACGGCGTCGCTGTCCGTGACGAACTTGCTCGACAAGCGCTACTACCAGACGGTGAGCGCGCCGGCGTGGGGCAATTTCTATGGCGAGCCGCGCAAGGCGCAACTGACCTTGCGCGCGCGCTTCTAAACGAAACGCCTATGCCGAAGGACGCAATGGCGCCTTCGGCAGCGGGATGAATTCCGTCTCGCCCGGCACACTGCCCATGCGCTGGGCGGTCCAGTCGTCGGCCGCCTGCGACAATCGCTCCTTGCTCGACGAGACGAAATTCCAGAACAGGAAGCGGTGGCCGTCCAGCGGCTCGCCGCCGATCACGACGAACTGCACCGGGCCGCCGCCTGCCGTCACCACGGGCGCGGCACCAGCTTCCAGCAAGGCCATGGTGTGCGGCACCAGCGCCACGCCATCGACCAGCACATCCCCGCTGATCGGATAAATCGCCGCTTCCGCCGGCAAGCCTTCCAGGCGCAACTCGCGCCCCGCCTGCAGCGCCACGTCCAGGTACACCGTCTGCATGTAGGTGCGCACGGGCGAGGTCTGGCCAAAGGCCGTGCCGATCAACACCTTCACGACGGCGCCATCGAGCGGCACCACGGGAATGTCGGCCTGCGGCGTGTGCGTGAAACTCGGTTCATCCTCTTCGTGCGCCTTCGGCAGCGCGGCCCACAGCTGCAAGCCGTGCGTGCGGTGCGGCTGACCCGCCAGGTCCTGTGGCGTGCGTTCCGAATGCACGATGCCGCGCCCGGCCGTCATCCAGTTGATGGCGCCCGGCTCGATGCGCTGGTACGAGCCGATGCTGTCGCGGTGGTCGATCGCGCCCTCGAACAGATAGGTGACGGTGGCCAGGCCGATATGCGGATGCGGGCGCACGTCGTGGTTGGCGTCGGGCGCTACGTCGATGGGGCCGAAATGGTCAAAGAAAATGAAGGGGCCGACGGCCTGTTTGACGGCGGAAGGCAACAGGCGCCGCACGACGAAGCCGCCGCCCAGATCCTTTTCGTGGCTTTTCAGGATCGCCGCGCTCATGCCAGCACCGTCGTCACTTCGGTGGTCACGGCCGTCATCAATTTATGCAGCGGGCATTTGCCGGCCGCGGCCAGCAATTCCTGGCGCTGCGCATCCGTCAGCTCGCCCGTCAGGTGCAGGGTGGCGGCCAGGCGGTACACACCCTTGCGCTCTTCGCTGGCATCGCGTTCGGTCGACACTTCCACGTGCTCCAGGGGGATGCCCTTGTGTTTGGCATACCAGACGACGGTGAGCGCCTTGCAGGCCGACAGGGCCGCGTCATACAGGTCGTGCGGCGACGGGCCGGCATCGCCGCCCCCTTCGGCCACCGAGGCGTCGGCGGAAATGATGTGATCGCGCACGTGCACGATGTGGCGCATGGCTTGCGACTGGTCGCGGATGGCTTTGATGGTCATGGCGTTCCTTGGTGCGTTTGGAAAGCCACAATTTACACCGTTTGCCCGCTTTGCGCAGCCGGCTCCCCAGCTACCTGGTCATTTGATACGGAACAGGGCGTCGGTGGGCAGGCGAAGACGATGGACACTCCAGCACGGTTAAGGTGCATGCAGTATCCCTCAAGATGACCGATATGATAATAAGTCAGTCGAGCGTGCGCGCCACCCTGAAGCCCACGATGTCGTTCGACAGCACGGTGGAAAAGCCGTTGCGCAGGGCCGAGCGCAAATAGCGCGGGTGGTACAGCCAGGAGCCGCCGCGCAGGATGCGCCGGCTGCTGTCGCTGCCCTCTTCCCACGCGCTGCCGTCGACGGGCGCGCCTTCGTAATTATCGTGCACCACGTCCTGCACCCATTCCCACACATTGCCATGCATGTCGAACAGGCCCCAGGAATTCGGCGCGAATGTTCCCAGCGGCGTGGTGCCGCCCCGATACACGCCGCGCGGGCCGCCGTTGTACACATACAGGCCGTCGTAATTGGCTTGCTCCGTGCTGATGGTGTCGCCCACGTTGAAGGTCGTGCGCGAGCCGGCACGGCACGCGTATTCCCATTCCGCTTCGCTGGGCAAGCGGTACTGGCGGCCCGTGCATTCGCTCATCCACGCCAGGTACAGCTGCGCGTCATTCCAGCTCACGCCCACCACCGGGTGCTGCTCGTTCTGCACGAAGCCAGGATTATCCCAGTCCGTTTCCGACCCGCCCGCCCAGCCGGTCGCCTTGACGAAGGCGCGCCATTCGCCCACGCTGACGGGGTGGCGAGCCAGCGCGAACGGGCGCTCGATGCCGACCCAGTGCTGCGGCATTTCGCGTTCGAGCCACGTCTTTTGCGAGCCGGCCTGCATGGCCGCCTTGTGTTCCGTCTCGTGCGCGCCCATCTGGAAGCGGCCGCTGGGAATGAGCACCAGTTCCGGCCCCTGTCCCGCGCCATCGAGAAAATCGTCGCGCAAGATGCCTTCGGCATTGGCCACCGGTTCCGCGTGTTCCGTTTCCGGCACCGGCGCGGATGCCTGCACAGGGACAGATGCGGTCGCGGCGCGGCTGGCCTCTTCCTTGCGCGCGCGCTCCTGCTCGGCCCGATATGCCGCCTCGGCCTTGGCGACGATGGCCTTGCGCTGCAATTCCTGGTGTTCCTGCAAGGCCGTGGCGGCATCGGCTTCGCGGCGCGCGCGCAGCTGACCGCGCAACGCTTCCTTGCGCAACTTGCGCGCCTCTTCCGCCTCGAAATGGCGCTGCGCTTCCTGTTCGCGGCGCAGTTTGTCCTGCCGCTGCTTTTCCAGCACGGCGGCCTGGATTTCCGCCTTGCGGCGCTGATCCAGTTCTTCCTGGCGTATGCGGGCTCGCTTGATCTCTTCCTCGCGCGCCTGCTCGGCGGCCAGCGCCGCCTCCCGCTGTTGCTGCGCCTGCTGCGCCGCGCGCGCCTGCTGCTGGCGCGCCTGTTCCGCCAGTTCTTCGGGCGATGGCCCGGCCGCGCGTTCCAGCCCTTCCAGCAAGGCTTGCACGGATTGGGGCCGCAATTCCGCCGTCAGCGAAAAACCGTTCTGCAGCACTTGCCACTGTTGCGCGTTGAGCGCTTGCGGCTTTGAAGGCAAATGGCTGGCGCTACGCATGTCGTCGAACGGCATGCGCCCTTCCAGCATCTGATAGATCATCACGGCCACCGCATACACGTCCAGGCGCGGGCTGGGCTGGCGCTGGTTGGCGCCGGCTTCGGGCGCCCGGTAGCCGTGCGTGCCCGCGTTCGGCATCTCCAGCGCCAGGCTGCTGTCCGCATTGCGCACCCGCGTGGCGATGCCGTAGTCGAGCAGCTTGACGTCGCCCTTCGCCGTCAGGAAGACATTGCCTGGCTTGATGTCGCGGTGCACCAGCTTGTGCTTTTCCCAGGCATACGACAGCGCTTCGGCCACCGGCTGCAACAGTTCCTGCACCGTGGACAGCGGCAGCGCACCCTGGCGGCCCAGATAGTGTTCCAGGTCTTCGCCATCGAGGCATTCCATGATGATGAAATAGCTGGCCGTGGCCGGGTCCTGCGCCCATTCGTAGACGCGCACGATGTTTTCATGCGCGAGTTTTCTCGCCTGGGTCGCTTCCTCGATCAGCAGCTTGGCGTGCGTGGCGCTTTGCGTCAGTTGCGGCGGCAATATCTTCAGCGCCACCATTTCGCTGCTGCCCAGTTCCGCGTGCGTGGCCAGGTCGGTGGCTTGCCACACCTGCCCCATGCCGCCCGTGCCGATCAGCCGTTCGAGCCGGTAGCGGCGGTTTTGCGGACCGATTTCCTGGCCCGTCATGAAGCCCAGCTCCGTGCCCTGGCGCACGGGCAGCGGCGCGGCCACAGGTGCGGCGCCTGGCGGCGCGTACTCGGCGTCGAGGATGGCGTTCTTGCGGCGTTCAAATTCCTGCTCGCTGAGCAGCCCGTCGTCGTGGAGGGCGCGCAGTTCCCGCAGCTTGTCTCGTGCTTTTTGCATCATCTGGAGTGAAACGCTTCCGTCAAGGCTGCAGGGCGACGCCGCAGGCGGCGCAGAATTTATCTTCCGGATGGCCCGCGCGCTGCGCGTGGCCGTTCTTGCAGCGGGCCGGCGCTGCAGAGGCGGCGCCCGGCTGCAGCGCCTGCGCCACGGCCACGCCCAGCTGCGCCTGCGCCGACAAGCCATGCGCGTGCGCCGCGTTCTGCAGGTTGATCAGATCGAGCTGCTGGCGCCGCTCGCGTTCCGCCTGGCCTTCCAGGTAGCTGCGCTCCTGCGCCACGCTGTCCTGCGCCATGCGCATGGCGTCCAGCGGGGCGACGCTGCTCTCGGCCGCCGCCAGCGCCGCCAGCGCGTGAATCTGCTCGGCACTCATGCCCGCCTGCAGCTGCACTTTCAGCACCTGCGCCAGCGCGGCCGCGTTCTGCCCGGCGGCCATGGCCACCTTGCCCGTGTCGCTCAGCGAGCCGATTTTCTCGATGCGGTCGATGTCGATGCGCGCCAGTTCGGCCGCATGCGCCTGCTGCGCCAGCAGGGCTTCGTACTCGCCCTTCCAGCGCGCGTAATCGCTTTCGCGCTGCTGGGCCATGGCCAGCAAGTCGCGCTGCCATTGCGCTTCCTGCTCCAGCTGGCGCAGCTGCTGGCGCTGCTCCTCGATGGCCAGCGCGTCGAGCTGCGCCAGCTGCGTTTGCTGCTGCAGCTGGCGCGCGTGCACGCCATCGGCCTCAATGGTGCGCAGCAGCTTTTCCTGCTGCGCGATGGCGTCTTCGCGCGCGCCGCCACGCCGCAGCGCCGCGACTTTTTCCGCGATTTCCGTCGCCTGCACCTGGGCCGCTTCATCCTTGTGCGCCTCGGCGCGCAGCAGTTCGCGCTGGCGCGCCAGCTGCATCTGCTCTTCCCACTCCTGTACCCGCTCGGCCTCGCGCTTGCGCGCCGCGTTGGCCAGCATCAGGCCCTGCCAGGCTGCCTGGTGCTGCTCCGCCTCCAGCTGCGCCTCGCGTTGGGCCGCATCCGCCTCCGCCTGACGCAGGCGCGCCAGCTGGGTGCGGCGACCCGTCTCGTCGTCGATCAGCAGCGCGCTTTCCACTTGCTGCGCGATCGACTGCAGGTGCACCTGATGCGTAAAGCGCTGCTGCGCCAGCTGGATCTGTTCGCGCCCATGCAGCTGCGACAGTTCCAGCTCGCTGCGCATCTTGATGGCGGCCAGCGCGCGCACGTGTTCCCAGTTGGCCGCTTCGTCGGCGTGCTGCGCGCCCTTCTGCGCCAGTTCCTGTTCCAGCTCGCCGAGCGCCAGCGCGGCGCCATGGTCGAGCGCCTGGCGCCGCGATTTCGCTTCCAGGATGCGGCCATACAGGTCGATCTGGCGCCCGCGCAGCGCTTGCAGGCGCTCCGCTTCCTGGTGGTTCAGTTCCGCCTTTTCCAGCGTCGCATCCTGCTGCAATTCCGCGCGGCGGTGTGCGTGGCGCGCTGCCAGTTCCTCGCGGCGGATGCGCTGCCACTCTTCCTCGTCATACAGCTGGTCGAGCTGCTTCATGCGTTCCAGACTGTGTTGCTCGAGTTCCTGCGCCGGCAAGCCGCCCAGCCACAGGGTACCGATGGAGGCATCGCCATTGCCCTCGCGTTTGTCGTGGCGCAAACTCAGCGTTTCCACGCGCGCCACGGCCAGGCCGCTGGGCGCCAGTCGCTGCGTCAGCGCCGATTGCAGGCGTTCGTTCAATTCGGGCCGCAGGTCGGCATTCGCGTCCATCTCGACCAACGCGCGGCTGCCGATGAATTCCAGCGCAATCTGGCGCACGGACGGCAGCAGCAAGGCGTGCAGGTGGGCCCGCGTGACGGCGCCCGGCGCGCGCATGAACTGGCGCGCGAACGCATCGGGCTGGCCCAGCCCGATATCGACACGCAGGGACGCGGCAACGTTCAGCAGTTCCGAGCTGGCCAGGCCAGGCAAGTCGAAGTCCAGGCTGACGGCGTCGGCGCGCGCGATCAGCACTTCGGCCGGACGCGCCGGCAGCAGCGCGGGCAGGCGCGCAAAGAAGGCGGCGCTGTCGTAGTCGCCGGCCGGTATCAAGGTGAAAGCGTCCGATTGCACGATCCAGGCGCGCGACTCGGCCGGCACCTGCAGGCGGCGCGCGGCGCTGCCGAACAACGAGGACAGTTCACGCACGCCGAAGAACAGGGCTAGTTGCCCTTCAGCAAGATGCCATTGGTTGGCATGCAGCACCGCGTCGCTGTCGGGTGCCCCCAGCGACAAGCCGCATTGCGCGCAATAGCCGGCGGCAGCGCCGTTCTTGTGCTCGCAGCGCGGGCAGCGGGCGCCGCCAAAACCAAACAATTGGAACATGTGTGACTCCTGATGAGAATGATTGTGCGCGCAACACGGCTGCCATGCCGATTCTAGCAGGATAGCCGGGCTTCACTTGCCGCGCACAGCATGGGCACGGCAGTGCGCAGCATCAGATAATGCCATAGGGCAATTGCATTCATATGCACGGATACAGGGCGAATTAGGCCTCAATTCATGCGGTCGCCCGCCAGCGCCGCGCGCAGGCATTTCAGCGCCGTTTTTTTGCAGGCCATCCCGCCAAAACCACGGCTGGTCGCATCTGCATGGCGCGCCGGCCCGCGCCTGGCTACAGTGCATGCATACCCACCCGCCACCCGAAAGGAAACATCATGAAAACGTTAAAAAACATGGAAGCCATCTTTACCGTCGCCGTTGCCATCGCCTGCGGCGCCAGCTACGTCAGCTTCATGCAACCATCGGCCGCCAAAGCGGCTGATGTGGCACAAGCGAGTGCCATCCCCGTCGTCGTCGTCAGCGCCAAGCGCATGACGGAACAGGAAAAGAAAATCTCGCTGATCGAGGAACGGCAAGCCTTGCTGGGCAACGCCACCGCCAGCACCCTGTGAGCCACCGATGCTGACACCACGCCGCCTGGCGCCAATTTGAATACCTCCGCGCCAGGCCGCCATTTGTATCCGCCACGGATACACGGACACACAGCATTGTGTCAATTGTAATAAGTTGAATCAAAAGCGATCCGCTCGCCGGCAAGCGCCTATAGTCCATTTCACGCAATCACCGAAATGGAGCACACCATGAAACCCATCACACTCTACGCAGCAGCCATGCTTGCCATCAGCACCGCGGCCTTCCTGCCCGTGCAGGCCATGGCACAGAATCAGCTCGGCGTCAGCATTGTCATCGGCAACGCCCCGCCTCCGCCACGGTTTGAAAGCGTGCCAGCGCCACGCGCCGGCTATGTCTGGGCGCCCGGCTACTGGAACTGGGATGGCCAGCGCCATGTCTGGAACAACGGCGAATGGCTGCGCGAACGGGGTGGCAACCAGTACCGCCGCGCCGCCTGGATACAAGAAAACAACCGCTGGCGCCTGGACCGTGGCGGCTGGGTCGCCGCGCAAGTGCAGCCCGTGCGCTATGACGAGATCCGCATCGCCCCGCCACCGCCGCGCCGCGAAGCCATCCCGCGCGCCCGCCACGGCTACGTCTGGGCGCCCGGCCACTGGGAATGGCGCGGCCAGCGCTACGCCTGGACGCCAGGCATATGGATCGCCGAACGCCCCGGTTACGTGTATGCGCCGCCCGCCTGGAACCAGCGCGATGGCCGCTGGCAGATGGAGCAAGGCCGCTGGTCGCCACGCGGGCCGAACGGTGACCGCGACCGCGACGGCATCCCCAACCGCTATGACCGCGACAATGGCAACCGCCACGACCGCGACGGCGACGGGATTCCGAACCGCGACGACCGCAGGCCCGACAATCCGCGCCGCGACTAGTAACACCTGACCAAACCTGCTGCGCGGCGGTTCTATCAAGCGTTACTGCAAGCGTTACCCACCAAGGCCACCGTTCGCGGTGGCCTTGTCATTTTCCCGACACATCCGTGTATTAAAATCGCGCGACGATCAATCACACTGCGCGAGAAAGATTCACGATGGCGATGGAAACTGCCGGTTTTACCTACGGCTCGGACACCTCGGGCCTGGTCTGGGGCTTCCTGTTTGGCCGCGAGGCGCAGCCGCTGGCGCTCGACTCGACGGCCGCACTGGCCTGGCTGGCCGATGGCGCGGCCAGGCCGGCGCAGGAATTCGTCTGGCTGCATTTCAATTTGTCGCATGCGGCCAGCGAAAAATGGCTGACGACGCACACGCAGCTGGCCGACGAATTCTATGAAACCCTGCACCAGGGTTCCCGCTCGACGCGCATCGAACAGGCGGAAAACACCCTGATCGCCGTGGTCAACGATGTGGTGCACAATTTCTCGTTCGAAGCGTCCGACATTTCCACCATGTGGGCCAGCGTGGCGCAAAACCTCGTCATCACGGCGCGCCGCGCGCCGCTGCAGTCGATCGAGCGCCTGCGCCAGGCCGTCATCAAGAACCACGAGCCGATCCGCTCGTCGGTGGAATTGCTGATTCATCTGCTGCGCGACCAGGCCGACGTGCTGGTCAACATCGTGCGCGACGCCGTGGCGCGGGTCGACGATATCGAGGACCACTTGCTGGCCGGGCGCCTGGTGCCGAAACGCGAAGACCTTGGCGCCATGCGGCGCGTGCTGGTGCGGCTGCAGCGCCTGCTGGCGCCGGAACCGGCCGCCCTGTTCCGCCTTCTGCAACGGCCGCCATCGTGGGTATCGGAGCTCGACAGTCTGGAATTGCGCCAGTCGACGGAGGAGTTTTCGGTGGTGCTCAGCGATATGTCGTCCTTGCAGGAACGTATCAAATTACTGCAGGAAGAGATTGCCGCCAGCGTCAACGAGGAAAACAGCCGCAGCCTGTTCGTGCTGACCATCGTCACCGTGCTGGCCTTGCCGATCAATATCATCGCCGGCATGCTGGGCATGAACGTGGGGGGAATTCCGCTGGCCCAGCACCCGCAGGGCTTCTGGATCATCGTTGCCATCATCGTCACGTTTACGGTCGTGGCGGGGTGGCTGGTGGTGCGCGTGCAGCGAAACAGTTAATTCCCGTCCCGGCACGGCCTGGCAGGCGAACGGCAGGCGCCGTCCGCCATCACTGCTTGCCGCGCTTAGCGGTGGTATTCTCCGGCCCGTTCAGGCTGGTAAACGATTTCCTCGATTTTCACCTTCACCACGCCGCCCGGCATGGGCCAGGCGATGCTGTCGCCGACGGACAAGCCCAGCAGCGCGCTGCCGACGGGCGCCAGCACGGAAATGCGGTCGGCCTGGCCTTCCACATCCTTCGGATACACGAGCGTCAGGCAGAATTCTTCCTTGTTTTCCACCGTGAAGCGCACGGTGGAATTCATCGTCACGACGGTCGGGGGAATCTCTTGCGGCTCGAGCACCTCGGCACGGCCCAGCTCGTCGAGCAAGGCGGCCTTGTCCGGCGACAGATTATTACCCAAGGCATACAACAACGCTTCCAGTCGTTCCAGGTCTTGTGATGACAAAATAATTTTTGGTTTTTTTTCCAAGATATCCTCACTATTGATCATTAGGGCGACGTCCGGTTTTGCTGGCGGCAGCTTGCTTGGCCGCGGCAGACAAAATAAACAGCATCAGAACGTCCATCATCTGAGGATTATGGACGAACTCGTGGAGCAAGGCCATAGCGTTCTCGCATTCTTCATTAAAATTTATTAAAATCAATGACTTGCAATGGACGATACGGAGCAAAAGTTAATCCGTACCAGGATGACTGCAGGCATTGAAGTTATTCTTGATGCTATTTTGTTTACCGTCAGCATGTTTTTAGCGAAAAAAACCGGCGGGCAAAAAAAGGATTAAAATTCAGTGTGGATTATTATTAGAAAAACACGTCCTGCCTTTTCCGCCTGATTTGTCGCCCTGCCTGCTGCCACCGGCCTGTGGCATGCAGACAAAATTGCCGCGCGCCCTGTACTTTCACGCTGCAAAATGACAATATGTCGGCCTTAGCAACACGTTGAGAGTTCCGGCTCACTTCGGTTTTCATCAGACTGGAACGTAAAGTATGGCAGGGCGAGGCGGGATGACACGGGGCGGCGGCAAGCGGGGCCGGCAGGAGAAAGCGTCATGATGACGCCATTGATGCTGCCGTCGGCGCAATTGCGCGGCGACCGGATTGCCAGGCTGAACTTGCTGGCCG
Source organism: Janthinobacterium sp. BJB426 (assembly GCF_002735705.1). Lineage (GTDB taxonomy): Bacteria > Pseudomonadota > Gammaproteobacteria > Burkholderiales > Burkholderiaceae_D > Janthinobacterium. The sequence goes on along the minus strand of NZ_PDZL01000008.1, from coordinate 150,231 downwards.
CGGCGGCCATGCTGGCCATGGCCAGCCTGCTGCTGGTCCTCTTCCAGTTGTTTTCCCTCCAGGCATCCTTCCAGCGCAACCTGCGCATCCAGGCCGACATGCTGGCGCCCGCCGCCACCCAGGCCATGCGCCAGGACAATCGTCTTGCGGCACAACAACTCCTCGCTTCCCTCGCCGCCGCCCCGCATGTCCGGCAAGCACTACTTTACAGTCCCTATGGCACGCCGTTTGCCCGCTACACGCGCAGCAGCAGCGATGCCGCGCCCATGGCGCCGCGCAACGGCCTGCACCTCGATTACCTGGACGGCAGCGCGGCCATCCTGACGGCCTTGCCCGGCGGCGGCGCGCTGTACCTGCGCGCCAGCCTGGCGCCGCTGTACGCCAGCCTGGCGCAATTTGCCGCCTTTACCCTGCTCGTCTGCCTGTGCGCGTTCGGCCTGACGTACCTGATGGTGCGCCGCACGCGCACGGCCGCCCAGCATGCGGAAAGCCATTTGCACTACCTGGCCCATGTCGACCCGGTCACGCAACTGCCGAACCGCCATGAATTCAACGATGCCCTGGCCTACGCGCTGGCGCGCGCCGACCGCCAGGACAGCAGCGTGGGCCTGCTGCTGCTGGACCTGGACAACTTCAAGATCGTCAACGATACGCTGGGCCACCACTGCGGCGACCAGCTGCTCAAGCTCGTGTCCGAACGCCTGGTGGCCATCCTGCGCGGCACCGACATCATCTGCCGCATCGGCGGCGACGAATTCGTCGTCATCGTCGAACCGGCCGACGACGCCTCGGAAATGGCCAGCGTGGCGCGCAAGATCCTCGCCGTGCTGGCCGCGCCATTCGATCTCGAAGGCCACCAGCTGTATGTCAGCGCCAGCATCGGCGTGAGCCTGTATCCGTTCGACGCGCAGGATGTGGCCACCCTGACGCGCAATGCCGATACGGCCATGTACCACGCCAAGCACCAGGGCAAGAACCGCTACGCCGTCTTCAAGGCGGAAATGGAATTGCGCGCGCAGCGCCGCCTGCGCATGGAAGCGAACCTGCGCCGCGCACTGCAGAACGAGGAACTGTATTTGCACTACCAGCCGCAGATCGACTTGCGCAGCGGGCGCATCGTCGGTGTGGAAGCGCTGATACGCTGGAATTGCCGCGACATGGGCCAGTTGAGCCCCGCCGAATTCATCCCCGTGGCCGAGGAAAGCGGCATCATCGTCGACCTGGGACGCTGGGTACTGCAAAGCGCCTGCCGCCAGGCGGCCCTGTGGTGCAAGGCGGGCCTGCTCGATTCGCTCGAACACGTGGCCGTCAACCTGTCGGCCTGTCAGGCGCGCGATGCGGGACTGATGGACGATATCCGCGCCATCCTGGATGAAACGCAGCTGCCGCATGGCTTGCTGGAGCTGGAAATCACGGAAGGCGTCCTGATGGACAATGTCCACGCCAACGTGGAACTGATGCGGCGCCTGCAGGAAACGGGCATCCACCTGTCGATCGACGATTTCGGCACCGGCTATTCATCGATGTCGTACCTGAAGCGCCTGCCCATCGACCAGTTGAAAATCGACCGCAGCTTCGTGCACGACCTGCCCGGCGAGGGCGAAGCCATCGTCACGGCCATCATCGCCATGGCGCACAGCCTGCACCTGAAAGTGGTGGCCGAAGGGGTAGAGACCTTGCGGCAGGTGGAGTTTTTGAGAAAAGCCGGCTGCGACAATGCCCAGGGCTTCTTCTTCGCGCGCCCGATGACGGCAGCGCAGTTGACGGCATTGCTGCTGGAACGGCGCGACTGGAGCACGCGCACGATTCTGCCGGCATAAAAAAAGGGCAGAACTGCCTGTTCTGCCCTTGCTACTTACTCCGGATGCATCAGGCCAGCTTGGCCGAATGCTCGCGCGTCGCGTGGAAAGTCAGCTTCGGCCAGCGTTCTTCCGTCAGGCGCAGGTTCACGCCCGACGTGGCCAGATAAGCCATGTTGCCGGCCGCATCGTAGGCCACGTTGTGGCCCAGCGCGTTCTCGAAATCCTGCAGGATGCGCTTGTCGTCGCAGCTGACCCAGCGGGCGCTGCTGATGCTGGTGCCTTCGAACACGGCGTCGACGCCATATTCGTTGAGCAAACGGCTGGCCACCACCTCGAACTGCAGCACGCCGACGGCGCCCAGTACCAGTTCGCCGCCCTGCACCGGCTTGAAGACCTGTACCGCGCCCTCTTCGCCCAGCTGCTGCAAACCCTTGTGCAGCTGCTTGATTTTCAAGGGATTACGGATGCGCACGGAGCGGAAGAAGTCCGGCGCGAAGTACGGGATGCCCGTAAAGGTCAGCATCTCGCCTTCGGAAAAACTGTCGCCGATCTGCATGTTGCCGTGGTTCGGCAAGCCGATGATGTCGCCCGCGTACGCCTCTTCCACCTGTTCGCGCGACGATGCCATGAAGGTCACCACGTTCGACACCTTGATCTCGCGCCCCAGGCGCAAATGCTTGACCTTCATGCCGCGCTCGAAACGTCCCGAGCACACGCGCAAAAAGGCGATGCGGTCGCGGTGGGCCGGGTCCATGTTTGCCTGGATCTTGAAGACGAAACCGGTAAATGGCTGCTCGGACGGGGCCACCGAACGCACGGTGGCGTCGCGCTCGCGCGGCGCCGGCGCCCAGTCGACCAGCGCGGAGAGAATCTCGCGCACGCCGAAGTTGTTGATGGCCGAACCGAAGAACACGGGCGTCTGCACGCCGGAGAGGAATTCTTCGAGGTTGAACGGGTTGGACGCGCCATGCACCAGCTCCACTTCCATGCGCAACTGGTCCATCTCCAGCGGGAACATCTCCTGCAGGCGCGGGTTGTCGATGCCCTTGATGATTTCAAAGGCGCCGTCGGCCTTCTCTTCACCGGCCTTGAACAGCATGATCTCGTCGTTCAGCAGGTGGTACACGCCGCGGAAGTTCTTGCCCATGCCGATAGGCCAGGTGACGGGCGCGCATTGAATCTTCAGCACCGATTCGAGTTCGTCGAGCAGATCCAGCGGATCGCGCGTCTCGCGGTCCATCTTGTTCATGAAGGTGACGATGGGCGTATTGCGCATGCGGCACACGGCCAGCAGCTTGATCGTCTGCGCTTCCACGCCCTTGGCCGCATCGATCACCATCAGCGCCGAGTCGACTGCCGTCAGCACGCGGTAGGTATCTTCCGAGAAGTCCTGGTGGCCAGGGGTGTCGAGCAGGTTGACGACGTGGTCGCGGAATTCGAACTGCATCACCGAGGAAGCGACGGAAATGCCGCGCTGCTTCTCGATCTCCATCCAGTCCGACGTCGCGTGGCGGCCCGATTTGCGGGCCTTGACGGTACCGGCCATCTGGATCGCGCCCGAGAAAAGCAGCAGTTTTTCCGTCAAGGTGGTCTTACCGGCATCCGGGTGGGAAATGATGCCGAAGGTGCGGCGGCGCTGCACTTCGCGCGCGATCACGGCCGGCGCCTTGCTGCTGACGGACGCTGCGGCGATGTCCGCATTGTCGCTGGAATCGGGGGTGTTGATGTCGTTCTCGTTGGCCATATTGGTGACCATAATATGGCCCTCGCAAAAAACCCTCGATTTTACAGAAGGATCGGCCTTCCGTGTGAACTGCTTCACTCTGGCGGCAAGCGAAATCGCCCACTTCATCAAGGGGTCACAATCGGCAGGCAACATTGCACTGCAGAAATGTTGCCACTCTTCCCTGGAAACCCGATGAAAATGCTCCTCACCCCCGCCATCCGACTCATGCAGCGCTTGCGCCTGCTGCCCAAATTCATGCTTGTCTGCCTGGTCTTTTTGCTGCCTTTGGTGCTGGCGACCACCCTGCTGATCTCGGAGCTGGGCAAATCGCTGGCCCAGGCGCAGGATGCGCAGCGGGGCGTCGCCTTTGTGCGCCAGCTACAGGAAGGCACGCGCCTGCTGCAGCAGCGGCGCGGCCTGGAACATTTGCGCCTGAGCGGCAAGGCGGGCATGGACAACACGGCCCTGAATGCACGCATCACGGCCACGCTGGCCGCCCTGGCGCGCTTGCCGGCGGGCGCCGGCCTGCCCCAGGCGGCCGAGCTGACGAAGCAGTGGCAAGCCCTGCTGGGCCGCCAGACGGGCCTCGCGGCGCGCGACAGCTACGCGGCACACACGGCGCTGCTGCGCCAGGCGGCCAAACTGGTCCAGCTGGTGGCCGACCGCTCACACCTGAGCCTGGACCCGGACGCGGGCGCCAACCACCTGAGCGCCGTGTTTACCGCCACCCTGCCCGACCTGGCCGAGAGCCTGTCCGACATCGGCGGGCGCGGCGCCGCCTACATCGACACGGGCCTGTTCGAGGCGAATGAAGATCAACTCGTCAACGCCAACGCCCTGATCGCCCGCCACGAACTGGAACGCCTGCCAGCCCGCTTCGACGAAATCATCGCCGCCAAGCCGGCATTGCGCGCCAGCCTGCAGCCGGCCCTGAAAGCCGTGCCGGCCGCGCTGGCCTTCCTCGAGCGCACGAAAAACGAAGTGACGAATTCCTACGACCAGACCTCGGGCGCGCAATTCCACGCGGCCGGCATGCAAGCCATCGATGCCCTGCACGCGCTCTCGGGCGCCTCCGCCACCGCCCTGGACGGCTTGCTGGCGCAGCGCATCGCGCGCGACGAGGCGCGCCGCGCCCTGATCCTGGCGGCCATGCTGCTGGTGCTGCTGGCCGCCGCCTACCTGTGCGCAGGCTTTTATGCCGCGTTCGCGCGCGACGTGAAGCAATTGCGCGTGGCCGTCGGCGCGGCGGCGGCGGGCGACCTGTCGCAGCGCATCACCTCGCAGGCGCACGATGAAATCGGCGACCTGGTGCGCGACTTCGGCGCCATGACGCATGGCCTGGCCACCCTGGTGCAGGAAATCCGTGGCGGTGCGGCCGTCATTGCCGCCGCCGGCGCCGATATCGCGCAGGGCAACGCCGCCCTGTCCGGCCATACGGCCACGCAAGCGGACGCGCTGGGCGCCACCGTCGATTCGATGCGCGAGCTGACGGCCACCGTGGGCCGCAACGAAGCCCACGTAGGACAGGGGCGCACCCTGGTGGCGTCGGCCGCCGAGGTGGCCCTGCGCGGCGGCGAGACCGTCAGCGCCGTGGTCGAGACCATGGCCTCGATCAAGGCCAGCTCGCACAAGATCGTCGACATCATCGGCGTCATCAACGGCATCGCCTTCCAGACGAATATCCTGGCCCTGAACGCGGCCGTCGAGGCGGCCAGAGCCGGCGAGCAGGGGCGCGGCTTTGCCGTCGTGGCATCCGAGGTGCGCAGCCTGGCGCAGCGCTCCAGCGAGGCGGCGCAGCAAATCAAGCGCCTGATCGGCGATTCCGTGGCCACCGTGGATGCGGGCGGCGACCTGGTCAACGCAGCCGGCAGCACCATGCGGCAAGTCGTCGACGCGGTGCAGCAGGTGTCCGTCGTCATCGGGCGCATCAGCAGCGCCGGCGCCGAGCAGAATGGCGAGATCGCCCGCATCAACCAGGCACTGGCGCAAATCGACGACATGACGCGCCAGAACGCGGGCCTGGTCGACGAAGCGCGCGCCGGTTCGCAGCGCCTGCACCAGGAAGGCGAGGCGCTGACGCAAGCCGTCAGCCGCTTCCGCCTGGGGGAACACGAGGCGCCAAACCCGCGCCAGGCAGCGGCCGCGACCACGCGCGACGGCTTGCCCAGCGTGCGTCCGGCCGGCCTGTGGAGCGCCAACAAGCCGCGCGTCATATCACAAAATCGCGCAGAACGGCGCAAGGCTAGCTAGTCAAAAGTGTGCACGTAGGACAAGGACTACAATTTCGCCTCAAAAGAGACTACAAAGTGGCGACTGCTAATCTTATGTTCGCCACTTACATAAGCTTTTAAAGTAGCTACATCGCGATCTGCACCGCGCGGTCGAAAAAAAACGCTGTTCCAAGATGGATGCGGCAACTTTTTTTGACCAGCAACGCGGCAGTCGCACTCCGATGTAAAAAGCCTGTGAGGAATACTATGAGCCATACTCAACTTATCGCCCCGGTCCAGAAGAACCAGTTGCTGCCGCGCGCCATGCCGGCAGCCGGACGGGAAATCAAGCTTGCGTCGCGGGTTAGTCTCAGCAGTGCCCAACAGAATGAATTGCTGGCCGCCCTGCCGCGCGCCGCGCTCGAATCGCTGTTCGAAGACCTGGAACTGGTGGAACTGCCTTTCGGCAAGGAATTGTATGCCTACGGTAACAACCTGGAATACAGCTATTTCCCCACCACCGCCATCATTTCCTTGCTGTATGTAATGGAAGACGGCGCCACGACGGAAATCGCCGTCGTCGGCCATGAAGGCGTGGCCGGTGCCTCGCTGCTGGCAGGCGAACGCGCCATGTGCACGGCCGTCGTGCAAAGCGCCGGCTATGGCTACCGCCTGAAAACGCAAAGCTTGCGCGATGCCTTCAATCAAGGCGGCGCCCTGCCCCAGTTGCTGATGCGCTACACCAACGCCCTGTTTGCGCAAATGGCGCAGAACGCCGTCGGTGGCCGCCACAGCTCGATCGAGCAAAAGCTGTGCCGCTGGCTGCTGGACCGCCTGGACCGTTCGCCATCGAACGAATTGAAAGTCACGCAAGAGCTGATCTCCATCATGCTGGGCGTGCGCCGCGAAAGCATCACGGCGGCCGCCGGCAAGCTGCAGGAAGAAGGCTTGATCCACTATCGCCGCGGCAATATCACAGTGCTGGACCGCGCCGGCCTGGAATGCTATGCGGGCGAGTGCTACAAAGTGGCCAAGACGGAATACGACCGCTTGCTGCGCGACGTATCGCGCTGCTGATCAGGCAAGACAAATAAAAATGGCCGGGCTGCATGCCCGGCCATTTTTTTTGCTTTAACGACAATTACGCTTCGGCATCCGCATCGATGTCTTCCGGTTCCGGCGTCAGCGGCAGCGGAATCACGGCCTCCACGCACGTCCCCTTGCCTTCCGGACCCTGGCGCACGGTGAGGGTGCCGCCCAGTAGCAAGGCCCGCTCGCGCATGCCCAGCAAACCGTGCGACATGGGTTTCTGCAGCGCATCTTCCGTGATGCCGATGCCGTCGTCGATGACGCGCAGCACCAGGCCGTGCTCGTTGCGTTTCAAGGTCACGCTGACCATGCCGGCGCGTGCATATTTCAGGATGTTCGTCAGCGATTCCTGCACGATGCGGAACAGGGCTATCGTCAGGGTAGCTTCGCGGTTGTCGATATTGATGGCCACGTCCGTTTCGCAGCGCACGGAACTCATGCGCGCAAAATCCTCGCAATAGCTTTCGATGGCGGCGCACAGGCCCAGATTGTCCAGCAGGCTCGGGCGCAGGTCTTCGACGATGCGGCGCTTCAGTTCCACCGTTTCCAGCAAGGTGGCCTTGGCGCGGCGCAATTGCGCAGCCAGTTCCGGCTGCGTGTGCGCCAGTTGCTGCGTGACGGCGCCCAGATCCATGCTGATCGAAGTCAGGTTGGCGCCCAGCTCATCGTGCAGTTCACGCGCCAGGCGCGCCTTTTCCACTTCATTGACGCTGATCAAATGGCGCGACAGCACGGATAACTGCTCCGTGCGCTTGCTGACCGTCGATTCCAGGTTGTCATTGGCATTTTGCAATGCATACTCGACGGCCGCGCGGTTCTGGAAGCTGCGCCGCACCAGCTGGTAAAACATGATCAGCACGAGGATGGCCAGGGCATTGATGCCGATGCCGAGCAGCACGGCTTTCTGGTATTCATGATAAAAGGCGGCGCTGCCGGACGACAGCGCTTCATTCTGCTCGCGCGTCATGATCACCACCTGCAGGCGGATTTCGTCCATGGTGGCGCGGTCATCGGTCACGCGGGAAATATTGACGATCTCGGCCAATCCGCCCTGCTTGTAGACGTCGATCGACTGTTGCAACATCGACATCTTGCGGCGAATCAAGCTTTTCAGCTGACCCAGGTTTTTCAGCTGGGTGGGACTGCCCGCGAGCAAGGTTTGCAGCTCGTTGAATTCGTTTTCAATTTCGGTGGTGGCCGTCTTCGACGGCCCCAGATAGGTTTCGGAGCCGGAAATGAAATAGCCGCGCAAGCTGCTTTCCGCATCGAGCACGAGCACGTTCAAATACTGCAGGCGGTCCGCCACGCGGGCGCTCTGGCTGAGCAAGGCGTTCGTGCCCTTCAGCGACTGCAGGTTGTGATAGAGACTGAAACCATTGAGTACAAGCAGCAAGGCGCAAGTCACGCACAGGATCGTCTTGTAGAGGGGCAGGCGGTGATTCGGGGCCGGTTCAGCGGTGAAATACATCCTGATGTGCATCCTTAGCAAGGTTCGGCGCGGGAGAAAACGCCGGCGCCGGCCAATTATAGTCCTCGCCACAAACTGCTGCACTGCACAAGTCGTGCTGGCTGGCTGGCTGAGCGATCATGTTTCCATGATCGCACCGCAGCGCTAGTCAAGCAAATTGTTTTTCATTGCGTAATAGGTCAAGTCGCTGTTGGATTGCAAGCCCATTTTTTCCATGATGCGCGTACGGTAAGTACTCACCGTCTTGATGCTCAGCGACAAGGCGACACCGATATCGGACACGGTGGCACCGCGCGCCAGGCGCAGGAAGACCTGGAACTCGCGGTCCGACAATTCCGTATGCAAGGCGGCATTCGTATCGCGGTCGAACGATTGCGCCAGCAATTCACCGACGGTGGAACTGACATAGCGGCGTCCCTGGAATACGGTGCGCACGGCCGTCATCAGCTCATCGGCTTCGCATTCCTTGTTCAGATAGCCATTCGCGCCCATCTTGAACAGGTTCAGCGCGTATTGCTGCGCAGGATAGCCGCTGAGGATCAGCACGGGCAATTCCGGCTGGCCCTGGCGGATCGTGCGCAAGGTATCGATGCCGCTCTGATCGGGCATGGCGATATCGAGCAGCAACACGTCACATATTTCGCGGCGGGCGATATCGAGCGCTTCGCGCCCGGTACCGGCTTCCGCCACCACACTGAAGTCGCTTGACGACGAAAAAATCTGTTTGAATCCAGCTCTTACTATTTGGTGATCATCACAAATGGCAACGCGTATCATTGTTTCCCCTTAAATTTTCCTGGCCTGGGAAAGACTACCGGAACCTGAACGCTGCTCCGGTTCAGCGTCACTAACAAAAACGCAACATTAACATTATATTCAAAATATGGCGCGCCGTACGTTACCGGCTGCGTCAAGGCAGCAAGCCCATGCAGTATAGTCACCGGTACCGGACAACCCCACCTATATTGGTACAAATCTTATTTTAGCAAGTTTAAAATCGCAATTAATTCATTGCGTATCCACGCGCGGTCCAGCGGCGCTTCCTGCGGCACGACAGGCATGGCCGGCAGCACAGGCAGCTCGTCAACGATGGCATGCGAGGCGCCACGGCTGTCGAGCTTGTTGCGCGCGCCGCTGATGGTAAAGCCCTGCTCGTACAGCAATTCGCGGATGCGGCGTATCAGCAGCACCTCGTGGTGCTGATAATAGCGGCGGTTACCACGTCGTTTGACCGGCTTGAGCTGGGAAAACTCCTGCTCCCAGTAGCGCAATACATGCGGTTTGACGCCGCACAACTCGCTCACCTCGCCGATCGTGAAATAGCGTTTCGCCGGAATGGGCGGCAAGGCGATCAACTCGGTTTTACTGATGCGCTCGTTCATCGCCACTCACTCAGGCAGCACGTGCCAGCGGACTGGTCTCTTCGACCATGCTTTTCAGCTTCTGGCTCGCATGAAAGGTCACGACACGGCGTGCCGTGATGGGGATCTCTTCGCCCGTCTTCGGATTGCGGCCCGGCCGTTGCGGCTTGTCGCGCAACTGGAAGTTGCCGAAACCGGACAGCTTGACGGCCTCGCCCCGTTCGAGCGCGTTGCGGATCTCGTCGAAAAAGGTCTCGACCATATCCTTCGCTTCGCGCTTGTTCAGGCCCACTTGCTCGAACAACAGTTCGGCCAGCTCTGCCTTGGTCAAGGTGGGTAAATCTTTTTCCGCTTCCTGGCGCACCTTGGCAACCAGCATGGCCCGATGCAGATCGGCAGCCAGTGCGGATTGCAGTACGGCGGAATCAACGTCGCTGTTATTAATTTTCCTGCCCTGCCTTTTCTGTGCGCCCGAACCCGCCACATGGCAGGCTCGTCTACGGTTGACGACGGAAAGGCCGTCACGCTAGGCGACGGCCAGTCCGGTAATTACGAACGCAGTTTCGCGTCGTGGCCCTGCTTGGCCGCATCGATCAGGACAGCCATCAGGCCATCGACGACATCGTCTTGCAGGGTGTTTTGAGTATCTTGCAAGCTAATCCGGAAAGCAAGGCTTTTTTCATCCGCTTCCAGCCCTTTTCCACGATATTCATCAAATAAAACAATGGCTTGCACGATACGCGCTGCCGGGCTCGACTTGGCCGCGGCGTGGAAGCTGTCGAGCAGATCCTGCACCGCTACCGATTGCTTGACGACGACGGCCAGATCGCGGCTGGCGCCAGGGAATTTCGAGATTTCCTGGTACACCGGCACGCCTCGTTGCGTCAGGGCAGCGGCGTCGACTTCGAACAGCACGGGCGCCAGCGGCAAGTCGTACTTTTGCATCCAGCGCGGGTGCAATTCGCCGATGAAACCGATGACCTTGTCATCAAGCTCCACGTTGGCCGAACGGCCCGGATGCAGGGCCGGATGTTCCGCCTTGGTGAAACGCAAGACCAGCGGCGCGAACAGCGCTTCCAGGTCCGCCTTCACGTCGAAAAAGTCGACCGTGCGTGCAGCCTGGCCCCACTGCTCGTCGGCCACCGCGCCGTAGGCCATCGCGGCCACGCGCTTCGGCTGGGCGTAGCCAGCCACCGACAGGGGACCGTTTTCCACGCTGTCGTCGCGCTGGTAGATGGCGCCCACTTCGAAGATACGCACGCGGTTCGTCTTGCGGTTCAGGTTATAGCGCACATTGGCGATCAGGCTGCCGATCAGCGAGGAACGCATCACGCTCATCTGGCTGGCGATCGGGTTCTGCAATTTGATCGGATTCGCGTTGCCCGAGAAATCGCGCTCCCATGCCGTATCGACAAAGCTCATGTTAACCACTTCCTGGAAGCCCAGGTCGGCCAGCTCATGACGTACCGCAAACAAGGAGCGGGTATTTTCTGGTGCAATCTGCATCACGTTCGCTGCCACGGGCGGCAAGGTCGGGATGTTTTCAAAACCGTACACGCGCGCCACTTCCTCGATCAAGTCTTCCTCGATCTCGATGTCGAAACGGTAGCTGGGCGACGTCACGGAAAACACGCCATCAAGCAAAGTGAATGGCAGGGCCAGGCGCGTGAAGATATCGGCGATCAGCTCATCATTGAGCGGCACGCCGATGACTTTCTGCGCGCGCGCCGTGCGCATCGACACGGGCTGGCGTTGCGGCAGGTTCACCACGTGGTCGTCGACGGGGCCGACGGTGGTGGCTGGCGTGCCGCAGATTTCCACGATCAGGGCCGTGATGCGCTCGATGTGCTCGACGTTGGTGGCGAAATCGACGCCGCGCTCGAAGCGGTGCGCCGCATCGGTCGAGAAATTCAAGCGGCGCGCGCGGCCTTGAATCGCGTTCGGCCACCAGAAGGCCGCTTCCAGGTAGATGCTGTCCGTATCGTCCGACACCGAGCTGGCGTCGCCGCCCATGATGCCGGCCAGCGATTCGATTTCCTGCTCGTCGGCAATGACGCCGAGCCACTCGTCGACGGCGATGGTGTTGCCATTCAACAGCTTGACGGATTCGCCCGCCTTGCCCCAACGCACGTCGAGGCTGCCGTGGATCTTGGCCAGGTCAAACACGTGGCTAGGACGGCCCAGTTCCAGCATGACATAGTTCGAGATATCGACCAGGGCCGACAGCGGACGCTGGCCGCTGCGCTCGAGGCGCTGCTTCATCCAGTCCGGCGTGGCTGCCTTGGCGTTCAAGCCGCGGATGACGCGGCCCGTGAAACGGCCGCACAGGTCCGGCGCGCTGACTTTCACGGGCAGGACTTCATCGCTGGAAACCGGCACGGTGCGGAACTGCGGCGCATTCAGGGGCACGCCCGTCAAGGCCGACACTTCACGCGCGACACCCAGCACGGACAGGCAGTCCGCCTTGTTCGGCGTCAACTTGATGGTGAATTTCAAGTCGTTGAGGGCAAAGTAATCGCGGAAATTCTGGCCGATCGGCGCGTCGTCCGGCAATTCCATCAGGCCGGCGTTTTCTTCCGACAATTTCAATTCGCGCGCGGAGCACAGCATGCCTTGCGACTCGACGCCGCGCAGCTGGCCCACCTTGATTTCAAACGGCTTGCCATCGGCGCCAGGCGGCAGCACAGCGCCGGCCATCGCGCAGACGACTTTCAAGCCCGGGCGCACGTTGGGCGCGCCGCAAACGATGTTGAGCATAGTGCCCGTGCCGACATCGACCTGGCATACATTCAGGCGGTCCGCATTCGGATGTTTTTCCATCTCCAGGACCAGGCCCACCACCACGTTCGAGAACGGCGGGGCGACAGGATCGACGTCCTCGACTTCGAGACCGGACATGGTCAGCAGATGGGCCAGTTCGTCCGAAGTCATCTTCGGATCGACCATGGTACGGAGCCAGTTTTCGGAAAATTGCATAATCAAGCCTTCAAAGGGTCAAAGCTCACAGCGCGAGCGCACAGGCGCTCAAGCGCCATGAATCAAACGGAACAATGCTTAGTTGAACTGCTTCAGGAAACGCAAGTCGCCTTCATAAAACAGGCGCAGGTCGTTGATGCCGTAGCGCAGCATCGTCAAGCGTTCCAGGCCGGAGCCGAAAGCAAAACCGATGAATTTCTCGGGATCGAGGCCGAAGTTTTTCACCACGGTCGGATGCACCTGGCCGGCGCCCGACACTTCCAGCCAACGGCCTTTCAAGGGGCCGGAGCCAAAGGCGATGTCGATCTCGGCCGACGGTTCCGTGAACGGGAAGTAAGACGGGCGGAAGCGCACCTGCAGGTCGTCCGTTTCAAAGAAGGCCTTGACGAAATTCAGGTACACGCCCTTCAGGTCGGCAAAGCTGATGTCTTCGGCGATCCACAGGCCTTCGACCTGGTGGAACATCGGCGAATGGGTGGCGTCGCTGTCGACGCGGTAGGTGCGGCCCGGTGCGATGACCTTGATCGGCGGCGTGTGCGTGCGTGCATAGCGCACCTGCATCGGGCTCGTGTGCGTACGCAGCAGCAAGGGCTTGCCATCGGTGTCATTGCCATCGATGTAGAAGGTGTCTTGCATGGAACGGGCTGGGTGGTTTTCCGGGCTGTTGAGCGCCGTGAAGTTGGTCCAGTCGTTTTCGATTTCGGGGCCGTCGGCCACGTCGAAACCGATGGAACGGAAGATTTCCTCGACACGTTCCCACGTGCGCATCACGGGATGGATGCCGCCGGGCATGCGGCCACGGCCTGGCAGGGTCACGTCGATCGCTTCGGCGTTCAGACGACCTTGCATCTGGGCATCGGCCAATGCATCACGGCGCGCCGTCAGCGCGTCTTCGATCTGCACTTTGACGGCGTTGATCAGGGCGCCTTGCGCCTTGCGCGCGTCCGGATCCAGTTTGCCCAGGCCCTTCATCATTTCAGTAATCTGGCCAGTCTTGCCCAGGTAGCGGGCTTTGGCGTTTTCAAGTGCGGCAGCGTCTGCGGCGGCGATAAAGTCAGCCTGGGCCGAGACGACGAGTTCTTCTAGGGAGTTCATGCGGCTTTTCCTGTTTTGGAAATCAATCCTGGATTTAGTAATCTAGAACCCAACAATCAAAAACGGAAACGGGGCATAAGGTTCACACCCCTGCCCCGCTCTTTATAACGTCACCCTACGGATGACGTTGTGCAATCACCGATGCTTACGCAGCGATTTTTGCTTTAACTGCGTTGACAATCGCAGCGAATGCTGGCTTGTCCATCACAGCCATATCGGCCAGGACTTTACGGTCCAGTTCGATATTTGCTTTTTTCAAGCCGTTCATGAATACGCTGTACGTTACGCCATGCTCACGGGAAGCGGCGTTGATACGGGCGATCCACAGGCGGCGGAAAACGCGCTTCTTGTTGCGGCGATCGCGGTAAGCGTATTGGCCAGCGCGCATAACTGCTTGCTTGGCAACACGGTATACACGGCTGCGGCGACCACGGTAGCCTTTAGCTTGAACAAGAATCTTTTTATGACGGGCACGAGCTGTAACCCCACGTTTTACTCTAGGCATAGTAACTCCTTATATTGAGTGTGAGATTAAGCAGTCGGCATCATGCGGTAGACGGATTTCACGTCAGACGCAGCGACATTGGTGGTACCGCGCAGAGCGCGTTTCAGCTTGGTGGTTTTCTTGGTCAAGATGTGGCGTTTGAACGCATGACCACATTTAACAGTACCACCCGGACGCACGCGAAAACGTTTTTTCGCAGAGCTTTTGGTCTTCATTTTAGGCATAGCAATCTGTCCTCTTACGGACAGCTCCATTTATAACAGGATTGCAGGTGGCAACACGACGCTGCGCTTAGATGCCTGCTTTCACATGCTGTGCAGCGGATGCGAGTCCGCTACAGTTCGCGCGGCCCGGACATTGCTGTCAGGGCCGCGCAAATTCTGCCTGGAATCTGGTGTCGTACCAATGCTGGCACAAACCACGTCGATCCACAGTAAAACGCTATTGTAGCTTACTTCTTCTTCTTAGGCGAAAGAACCATGATCATTTGGCGGCCTTCCATCTTCGGGAACTGCTCGACCTGGCCATACGGCTCCAGATCGGCTTTCAGACGTTCCAGCATACGGAAGCCAATATCCTGATGCGCCATCTCACGACCGCGGAAACGCAAGGTGATCTTGGTTTTATCGCCATCTTCGAGGAACTTGATGAGATTACGCAACTTGATATTGTAGTCACCATCATCAGTCCCCGGACGGAATTTGACTTCCTTCACGAGGATGATCTTTTGCTTCAATTTGGCTTCGTGAGCTTTCTTTTGCTCCGAATACTTAAATTTGCCGTAGTCCATCAAACGGCACACCGGTGGCTGCGCGGTAGGCGCAATTTCCACCAGGTCGACGTTTGCCTCTTCCGCCAGGCGGAAGGCTTCAGCCAAACTTACGATACCGAGTGGCTCGTTATCGACCCCGCTTAAACGCATTTCAGGGGCAGTGATTTCGCCATTGATGCGATGTGACTTGTCAGTAGCTATTGTAATTTCCTTTAAAAATCTTGTAAGACGGTCGTGCAGCGAGTTTCCTCGTCAGGCCTTGGTGTCGACTTCATGTTTGAGTCGCTCAATCAGGGCATCGACGGACATGACGCCCAGATCGACATTGCCCCGCGCCCGCACGGCCACTGTATTCGCATCCCGCTCTTTGTCGCCAATTACTAAGATGTAAGGCAATTTTTGTACGGAATGTTCACGTATTTTATAGGTAATCTTCTCGTTACGCAAATCAGCCTGTACGCGCAGCCCCGCTTTGCGCAGTTTTGTTGTAACTTCCTGTACATAGTCGGCTTGAGCGTCGGAAATATTCAACACCGACACTTGCACCGGCGACAACCACAAGGGCATGGCACCCGCATAGTGTTCGATCAGGATGCCAATGAAACGTTCCAGCGAACCGACGATCGCGCGGTGCAGCATGATCGGCACCTGGCGCGTGTTGTCCACGGCTACGTATTCGGCACCCAGGCGGCCCGGCATCGACGGGTCGATCTGCACGGTACCCACTTGCCATGCGCGGCCCAGGCTGTCTTTCAGGTGATACTCGATCTTCGGACCGTAGAACGCACCCTCGCCCGGCAATTCCGTCCATTCCACGCCACAAGCGCGCAAGGCCGAACGCAGGGATTCCTCGGCGAAATCCCACGACTCTTCCGTGCCGATGCGGTTATCCGGACGCAAGGCCAGTTTCACATCGATATTCGTGAAGCCGAAAGCCGTGTACACATCCATCGCCTGCTGGTGGAAGGCCGTCACTTCGCCGGCAATCTGCTCTTCCAGGCAGAAAATGTGGCCATCATCCTGCGTAAAGCCGCGCACGCGCATCATGCCGTGCAAGGCGCCCGACGGCTCATTGCGGTGGCATTGACCGAACTCGCCGTAGCGCAGTGGCAAGTCACGGTAGCTGCGCATGCCATTGTTGAAAATCTGGATATGGCCAGGGCAATTCATCGGTTTCAGCGCATAGGCGCGGTTTTCCGATTCCGTGATGAACATGTTTTCACGGTAATTATCCCAGTGACCGGTTTTTTCCCACAGGCCACGATCGAGAATTTGCGGCGCCTTGACTTCCTGGTAACCGTTGACCTGGTACACATTGCGCATGTATTGCTCGACCTGCTGCCAGATCGACCAGCCCTTCGGATGCCAGAAGATCAAGCCCGGCGCTTCCTCCTGGAAATGGAAGAAGTCGAGCTGCTTGCCCAGCTTGCGGTGATCGCGCTTTTCCGCCTCTTCCAGGTTATGCAGGTACAGTTCCTGGTCTTCCTTCTTGGCCCAGGCCGTGCCATAGATACGCTGCAGCATCTCGTTTTTCGAGTCGCCGCGCCAGTAGGCGCCAGCCAGCTTCATCAGCTTGAAGACTTTCAGCTTACCCGTCGATGGCACGTGGGGGCCGCGGCACAAGTCCGTGAACTTGCCTTCGGAATACAGCGACACTTCCTGGTCGGCCGGGATCGAGCCGATCAGTTCAGCCTTGTAGGCTTCGCCAATGCCCTTGAAGTATTCGATGGCTTCGTCGCGCGCGACCACCTTGCGCGTGACTTGCTCATCCTTCTTGGCCAGCTCCGCCATCTTCTTTTCGATCGCCGTCAAATCTTCGGGCGTGAACGGACGCTTGTAGGCGAAATCATAGTAAAAGCCGTTATCGATCACGGGACCGATGGTCACTTGCGCGTCAGGGAATAATTCCTTGACGGCATACGCCAGCAAGTGGGCCGTCGAGTGGCGGATCACTTCCAGGCCATCGGCGTCCTTGTCCGTCACAATCGCCAGTTCCGCGTCTTGCTCGATCAGATAGGAGGTGTCGACCAGTTTGCCGTCGACCTTGCCGGCCAGGGCAGCCTTGGCCAGGCCGGCACCAATATTGGCCGCAACCTGGGCCACGGTGACCGGGCCGTCAAATTGACGGGCGGAACCATCGGGAAGTCGGATTGTAAGCATATTGATCTCCATATCGGCGCTGGCGCCAGGTAAAACTGCGATGTGATGGGTAAAATAACTGAAAGGAAAACGCAGACGCAAAAAAACGCGGACTAGCCGCGTTTTTCACTTTCTTGAGACAAAGGAAACCCGTTCGACTAGCGTCACTCCCAAAGCTTGGTAGTAGTTCGCGGTGTCATAACCGGTTTACCCTTTCTCTCTAACTGCATTCTGGTGGGCGGTGAGGAATTCGAATCCCCGACCCCTTGGATGTCGACCAAGTATTCTAACCAGCTGAACTAACCGCCCGTAAAACTTTTTATCGATTACTGCATCAGCAATCGTCTTGAAAACCATCTACTGCTAAATTCTGGTGGGCGGTGAGGAATTCGAATCCCCGACCCCTTGGATGTCGACCAAGTATTCTAACCAGCTGAACTAACCGCCCCGAAGACCAGCATTATAGAGAGGCTTTCCCAGAATGACAAGGGCTGTTTTACAGGAAACTTTAATCATTTCTCCGGGCGTCAGCACCCTTTATATAGACACGGCCCGGTGCACGCGGAATGCCGCTAGAATCGCGGCATGAACTCCACCCTATTAGCCTGGCTGAAAACCCTGAGCCGCATCTGCGGTTTTGAAACGGCCGACTCCTTCCCGCCCGGCCACCCGCATGCGCGCACGCGCTGGGAAGCCGCATATTTCGATATCGCCTCCGACGTGAAGCCCGACGAGATCGAACGGCGCATCTGCGCGGCCATCGCCAACACGCCAAGCGTCTTCGCCTACATCACCAATCCCACGCCGCGCATGCAGCGCGCGCTGCTGAACGTGATCCATGACCGTCTGCGGCGCCAGCCCGGCGCGGGCGCCACGGATCTGGTCTTGTTATTGATCAATGCCTACGCCAGCGACCACATCACGGAAGTCGTGCCCGGCCTGCGCACCCTGATCTACAACACGGAACATGAAGAGACGAATCTGCGCGTGCATGCCATCCTGGAGTTACTGGTCGGCACGCCGCGTGGACTCGACGTCATCGATATGTAGATCAAACGTGATTGGCGGGAACGTAGCGTGCCCGCAGGCGCATGAATGGCGTTTCCACCAATCTATATAGGAGCCAGCCCGTGGCGATGCTCAACATAATCATCACCAGCATGGCACTCAGGCTGTCCGGTCCGTAACCGATATCCAGCAAGATCGGACGCAGCAGGATGCACAACTGCTTGTGCAGCAAATAAATCGCATACGACCACAGGGCCAGGCTGGCCGCGCCCGGCACGCGCAGTTGATACAAGGCACTGGCGGGACTGAGCGCCGCGATCAGCAACAAGGTAAAACTGGCCGCCAGGGCCGGATAGCCGAACACCGTCACCCAATAGCCATAGTGATCGGTGAGAAACACATAAAACATCAGCGCCGTAGCAACGATTCCCGCCAGCAAGCTGCGGTTGCCGTAGGAGGTCAGGCGCGACCAGGCTGCCGGATGGTGGTTTTTCAGCAGCGCCAGCGCCACGCCCGCCACCAGCTCGTCGAAGCGGCACCACGACGCGTAATAAATATATTTGTAATAACCGAGGCCGCCGCGCGGCACTTGCACATATTCCTCCCACAGATACGCGCGCACCAGCATGCCGACGATAAAGCTGGCGGCCACGGCCAGCCACGCCCACAGCAGCGACTTGCGGCAAGCGGCAATGACCAGCGCCACGGCCGGCAGCAGCACGTAGAACTGCTCTTCCACGCACAGCGACCACGCATGGGAAAACGCCGTACCCGGCGTCAGGTTGATGTTTTGCGTAAAGGTCAGGAATTTCCACAGGGGAAGCAGCGCGCTATCACCGCGAAATGCGGGCCACAGGTAGTACAGGGCCAGCACGGCATAAAAACTGGGCAAGGTGCGCAGGAAGCGCCGCGCATAGAAACGTGGCAAGGAAAAGCCATGTTCGCTGCGCAAGGCCGCGAATATCTGGTTGCCGATCAGATAGCCGCTGAGGGCAAAGAACAGGTCCACGCCCACCCAGCCGATTTCTCCCCAGAAACCAAACGCCCCGCCGTCGCTGACGAACAGCAAATAATGATTCATGAAGACGAGCACGATGGCCAGCGCGCGCAAGGTGTCGAGGCCATACAGGCGGGAAGAAGATGAAGAAGACGGCATGGAATCGCAAGGGAAAACAACGGTGGCGCCGATCATGCCATGCCACACGCTGCCATGGCCACATTTTTACAGGCGTCCGCGGCGAATCCCGCTAAAATATGCCGACCCCGCTTTCCCTTCCCGCAACAGCATAGGATATGTCCAGCATGAGCAGCGCACTCCACTTCAAGTCCATCAACTACACGGGCCAGGGCAGCGGCCCGCGCCTGATCGTCACCGGCGCCGTGCACGGCAATGAAACCTGCGGCACCAAGGGTATTCAACGCGTGATGGCTGAACTCGACAGCGGCGCCCTCTCCATCGTGGCCGGCAGCGTCACGTTCGTACCCATCACCAACCCGCTCGCTTACGCCAAGGGCGTGCGCAGCGGCGACCGCAACCTGAACCGCAACCTGTTCCCAAACGACAATCCGCAAGATTTCGAAGATCGCATCGCCAACTGGCTGTGCCCGCTGCTGGGACAGCATGACGTGCTGCTGGACTTGCACTCGTTCAATGCGGACAGTCAGCCTTTCGTCATGGTGGGGCCACGTAACAACGATGGCCCGCTACAACCGTTCAAGCACGAAGACAAGGAACGCGCGCTGGCGCGCCGCCTGGGCGTGCGCCGCTTCGTCGATGGCTGGCTGCAAACGTATGGCGCCGGCGTGCAGCGCCGCCTGGGCAGCAGTGACCAGGTAGGCATGGTGTTGCGCTATGGCGTGGGCACGACGGAATACATGCGCTCGACGGGCGGCTATGCACTGACCCTGGAATGCGGCCAGCACGCGGACCCGGCCGCGCCAGATGTGGCCTACCGCGCCATCATGAACACCCTGGCTTTCCTGGGTTTCATTGACGCGCCGCAACCGAATCCGATCGCCGACGCCGACATGGAAGCGCTGAACATGGTTGTCGTGCATGACAAGCTCGATGCGGGCGACCGCTTCATCAAGACCTGGTCCAGCTTTGACAAGGTGCAACAGGGCGACCAGATCGGCGTGCGCGCGGACGGCACGCCCGTGACGGCCGAATTCGACGCCTACATCCTGTTCCCGGACGTGAATGCGGCGCCGAATGCCGAGTGGTATTACCTGGCAAGGGTCGCCGCCAGCTTTTGATCAGTGACCGACCGACTTGGAAAACAGGTTGATGACGAGCACGCCGGCAATGATCAGCCCCAGGCCGATCAGGGCCGGCGTGTCGAGGCTTTGCTTGAACCAGAACCAGCCGACGGCGGAAATGAGCACGATGCCCACGCCCGACCAGATGGCGTAGACGATGCCGGTAGGAATGACCTTCAAGGTCAGCGACAAGCACCAGAAAGCGATGCTGTAGCCAATCACGGTGATGACACTGGGCCACAAGCGGCTGAAGCCCTCGGACGCCTTCAAGGCGCTGGTGGCGATCACTTCGGCGATGATGGCGATGGCCAGGTAAAAATACGTCATGGCGAGACTCATGCTGGCATCCTTTATTGTGGGCTGAGCAGTTTCAAGCCCAGGATGCCCGACACGATCAGCGCGATGCAGGCGATGCGCGCGGCGCTGGCCGGCTCACCCAGCACCATGATGCCGAAGATGGCTGTGCCGACGGTACCGATGCCCGTCCAGATGGCGTAGGCCGTGCCCAGAGGCAAAGTGCGCAAGGCCAGGCCCAGCATCAACACGCTGCCCAGCATGGAAATGGCGGTCAGTACGGATGGCACGAGGCGCGTAAAACCGGCACTGTATTTAAGGCCGATGGCCCAGCCGATTTCCAGCAAGCCCGCCAATACCAGAATGATCCACGCCATACTTTTCTCCCGAGGCGGCAGGGTCGTCCCCGCCATGCAGCCCCGTCATCGAGCGGGGTCGTCCCCACAGGAGCAAAGGGAAAAGTATACCATTGGGTGAAAACTCTTGCCGTCAGCACATTTTTCCAGTGGGGCCGCTCCAATCGAAAGTTGCCAAAAAACATGCTGATGGCAGCATAATTGCTGCATCCATTCACTCTCGGGAATAATGATGCTACTTCTGGCCCAGATTCTTACCGCCCTCATCCTGCTGCTGCACGTCTACATCGTGTTGCTGGAAACCGTGCTGTTCGATGTGCGCGGACGCAAGGTGTTTGGCCTGTCCAAGGAAAAGGCGGAGATCGTGCGTCCCGCCATGTCGAACCAGGGTTGCTACAACGGCTTTCTCGTCGCCGCGCTGGCGCTGGGCTTTTTCCATCCGGACGCGGCCATCGCCCATGCATTTACCGTGTTCGGCCTGGCGTGCATCGCCGTGGCCGGCGTGTGGGGCGCTGCCACCGTCATGACGCGCATCCTCTACCTGCAAACCCTCCCTGCCGTCATCGCCTTGCTGCTGTTCCACTTCGCCTGATCCCTGCCAGGGCGGCCAGCCGGCCGCCCTACCCCACTCCGTGCTGCCTGCGCATACCCCAAATGGGTGATGTTTCCAAAAAACATGCCCGATACAATTCCTTTTAGCAATAAAAAAGATACCACTAGACACATGGTGGCAAGTCACAGTCCACAGGGGAAATCATGCAAGCACATCCAACCACCTTTGCCGTCACTTTGCTCGGCTGCCTCATGCTGTCCGCCTGCGGTGGGGGCGGCAGCGGCGACAGTGGCTCGGGCAGCGGCTCCACCAGTGCCAGCGGCGGCACTTCGTCCACCTGCCAGTACAGCAATCTGATCAGCGATACGGAACGCAAGCAGGCCAGCGCCTGCGGCATCCAGGTCTCGGGCAACTACGCCCAGGCCGATTCCGGCTATGACAGCGTGGTCGCCGCCTGCAAGCAGGGAGAAAAAGCCAAGGCCGATGCCTACTACAGCGGCACTTACCAGAAAATGGTCGACTACGCGCGCTCCGTGAGCAAGGAACTCGGCTGCGGGCAAAACAACGGCCCCACCTTGCCCAACAACACCACGGCCAGCAATTACAATTTCTGTGTCAAAAGCACCAGCGTCAATGGTAAGCTCAGCTATGAAGGCGCTTGCTACGGCCCCGTCAAATCCGGCGAAGGCGGCTGCGGCAGCGGTTATAACTATATCAGCCAGTACGCCAGCCTCAGCACGTGCACCTCCGGTGGCAAAAGCTGGCTGGAATCGCGTTAAGGAAGCCGGGCGGCCGCAGCAAACGCCGCCCGCGATCTTGTCCACCGCTTGCCGCATGAGGATCGCCCATGACGCCATCGCTCGCCGTCGCCAGCCAGGCACTGATTACCCTGATCTATGAAGCGGCCACGCGGCATGGCGCCTGGTCGCAATTCCTCGCCGCCTTCGCGCAACAACTGAAATCGCACGCGGGTTTGATCTGGGCCAATGATTTCAGCAACCGCTCGGTCGACGTCCAGCTGCCGGGCAGCGGCCTGTCCGCCACGTATGGCTTCGAATCGAACGCCATGGCCAGCTTTGCCAGCTATTACGGCGCGCGCAATGTGTGGCTGGAAGACGCCACCCTGCACCGCGAAGGCGCCGTCGTCACCGGTTCCATGCTGTTTCCCGACCATTGCCTGAAGAAAACCGAGTACTGGGCGGACTGGCTGCGCCCGCAAGACATCTTTTATACGGCGGCAGCCATCGTCGAATTGCGCGCCGAGCGCTCCACCAATGTCACCGTGGTGCGCCGCGAGCAGGCGGGCGCCTACGAGGCGGGCGAGCTGGCGCTGATCCGCAGCCTGATGCCGCATTTGCAAACAGCCTTTGCCCTGCAGCGCAAGCTGCGCCGGCTGGAAGTGCTGTCCCGGAGTTCCACCCAGGTGCTGGAATTGCTGCCGTTTGGCGTGCTGTTGCTCGACGCCACCTCGCAATTGCTGTACGCCAACGAGCGGGCGCTGGCCATGACGGCTTCGACGCGGTTGCTGCAACTGCGCGAAGGCGCGCCCCTGTATTGCCCGCGCGAAGCGGACAACGGCGCGCTGCGGCGCATGCTGCACGAGGCGGCCCAAACGGGTACGACGGCGGCAGGCGGCCCCGGCGGCGTGCTCAACCTGAACGGCTTGACGGGCGAACAGCTGCGCCTGCGCGTCACGCCCCTGCCCTCCTGGCACAGCCCGTTCGGTTCGGCCAGCGCCATCGCCGTCTTCCTCAGCGACAGCAGCGACCTGATCACCTCCCTGGCCGCCACCCTGCGCAATTTCTATGGCATGACGGTGGCCGAGGCGCGCCTGACGGAAGCGCTCGTCAACGGCTACTCCCTGCAGGAATACGCCGAGCGCCAGCGCATTTCCATCCACACGGCGCGCACGCAAATCAAGAGCGCCACCGCCAAGGCCGGCGCCCAGCGCCAGGTGGACCTGGTGCGCATCGTGTTGACGGGCCCGGCCGTGCTGCAGCGCAACCCCCTTCCCGCCTGAACCCTTCAACAACGCGCGTCGCCAGCACGCTTTTCATTTATATCGTAGAATCACGATATTAGAATTTAGGAAAAACGATATATACATCGCTGAAAAGCGAATTATGTATTGAGGAGAAACAACATGGATATCGACGCCATCCACAAGGCGCTGGCCAATCCGGTGCGCCGGCAGATTTTGCAATGGCTGAAGGAGCCGGAACAGTATTTCCAGGAGCAGGACCACCCGCTGCACCTGGGCGTGTGCGCCGGCCTGATCGACCGGCGCCTGAATCTGTCGCAATCGACGGTGTCGGCGCACCTGGCCAGCTTGCAGAAGGCGGGCCTGATTTCGGCCACCAAGGTGGGCCAATGGAGTTTCTTCAGCCGCAATGAAGCCACCATTCAGGCCTTTCTCGACCACATGCAGCAAGGTTTGTAACCGCATCCACATCGCCGCGCGCGGCACTCTCGACAGGAAAGACAACAATCATGGCAACTTTATTCGACCCCATCACCATTGGCAGTCTGCAACTGAAAAACCGCATCATCATGGCGCCGCTGACGCGTTCGCGCGCCGGCAATCCGGGCCGCGTGCCCAACTCCCTGATGGCCGAGTACTACACGCAACGCGCTTCGGCCGGCATGATCATCTCGGAAGCGACGGCCGTTACGCCACAGGGCGTGGGCTATGCCGACACGCCGGGCATCTGGTCCGAGGAACAGGTGGAAGGCTGGAAACACATCACCGAGGCCGTGCATGACGCGGGCGGTCTGATCGTGCTGCAACTGTGGCACGTGGGCCGCATTTCCGCCCCCGTCTTCCTCGATGGCGACTTGCCCGTGGCGCCCAGCGCCGTCAAGCCGGCCGGCCACGTGAGCCTGGTGCGCCCGAAACAGGAATTCGTCACGCCGCGCGCGCTGGACACGGAAGAAATTCCCGGCATCGTGGCAGCCTATCGCCTGGGCGCCGAAAATGCGAAAAAAGCGGGCTTCGACGGCGTGGAAATCCATGGCGCGAATGGCTATTTGCTCGACCAGTTCCTGCAAGACAGCACCAACTTGCGCACCGACAACTACGGCGGCTCGATTGAAAACCGCGCCCGTTTGATGCTGGAAGTGACGGACGCGTGCATCGCCGTGTGGGGCGCGGACAAGGTCGGCATGCACCTGGCGCCGCGCCGCGATGCGCACGACATGGGCGACTCCGACCCGCGCGCCACCTTCGGCTACGTGGCCCGCGAGCTGGGCAAGCGCGGCATCGCTTTCATCTGCGCACGCGAAGCGCTGGGCGAAGATCGTCTGGGCCCGTACCTGAAGCAGGAATTTGGCGGCGTCTACATTGCCAACGAGAAAATGGACAAGGCAGCGGCCGCAACCCTGCTAGCCAAGGGGGAAGCCGACGCCGTGGCCTTTGGCCTGTGGTTCATCGCCAATCCCGACCTGCCCACCCGCCTGCACAGCGACGCGCCCTTGAATCCGCTGAATCCGGAAACGCTGTACGCACCGGACGCTACCGGCTACACGGACTACCCCGCACTGGCGGCACGGGCTTAACAGCAGCCTGAACGGCAAGCTGAGCGGCACCCTGAAAGCCTCCTGAGCAGCACCGCACTGCTCATCCCCTGGCGGCGGACGCAACGATACCAACGCACTGACCGCGTGACGATCACAGCGACCGCCGCCTTACTTTATCTGGCCTTATATACGCCGCCGTTCCCCACCGTCAGCGCCATCGGCGCCGTGCCGGCCGGGCCGGACGACGCGCCTGCACGCTGCTGAAGACACGGCGTATCACCTCGACCGGTACCGCATGCTCGCGCAAATAGGCTGTCGCCACCGTCCGTCCCAGGGCGTGATGGAAAGCAACGCCCCGCTCGACGAGCTCGGCCATCACTTTGTCCGTTCGCACTTTCTCCCCATTGACCTCGTCGATACTGTTTTTCATGCCATGGCTCCCTGTCGGGTGGATCAAGACTGCATCAAGTTTTGACCATATTGTGCGCATTTAGTGCCCGACACAGAGGTCAAGCATCGTTAAAATAGCGGTAGCAACTGCCCCGACACCGCATGAATAGCGGCCTCGGCTGCTTGTCGCCATCGCCAGCCCCGTATAAAATGCCTGCGCAGAATTTTGCTTCAAGGAAAATGGCCACCAGCGCCATCCCATTAAGAACAGTGTCACTGAAGGGTATCAATGGACGATTTATTTGTACAAGCGGGCGACTTGCCGACCTGGCACCAGCGTAGCGCGCTGCGTGTGCTGCACCTGTTTGGCTGGCGCATGCGCTTCCGTCCCCTGCCAGGGCCGCGCGGCATCGCCGTCGTCTACCCGCACACGTCCAACTGGGATTTCATGGTGGGCCTGTTCGGCAAATGGGCGCTGTCGCTGCCGTTCCGCTGGCTGGCCAAGGATTCCCTGTTCCGCGGCCCGATGGGCAAGGTGCTGCGCTACCTCGGTGGCGAGCCCGTCGACCGCAGCACCACCAGCGGCACGATCCAGCGCCAGGCCGAACGCATGCTGGCCGCCGACTGGTACTGGCTGGCCATCACGCCGGAAGCGACGCGCAGCTACCGTCCGAACTGGAAAAGCGGCTTTTATCACCTGGCCGTGGCTGCCAAGGTGCCCTTGCTGCTGGTCTACATCGACTACCCGAACAAGGTACTGGGCGTCGTCGACCATTTGTACTTGACGGGCGACAAGGACGCCGACATGGCCGCCATTGCCGCCGTGTATGCGGGCCACCAGGGCTTGCACCCGGAAAAGGCGGCGCCCATCGTGCTGTCCGACAAGCGCCCCGGCGCTTAAACGATTAAGCAAGTCCCATCAACACCACGCCGGCGGCCGTCAAGGCCACGCCGGCCACGCGCAACATGCGCTCGGCCAGCACTTGGCCCGTGAAACGTCCCGCACCCAGCAGAACAGCCGAGGCCAGCATGAAGCCGCAGGCGGCCGAGGCGGCCGGCAATTCCTGGCCATGCGCATTGCCATGCGCCAAGGCGAACACGCCCACCAGTCCCATGCCGAGCCAGTTCGGCAAGGCCAGCGCCAGCGCGATGGCCAGTCCCACCAGCGCCACCGTGGCGGCGATGCCCGTTTCCAGCCCGGGCAGCGTCAATCCGACCATGCCGGCCAGCGCGCCAAGCAGCATCATGCCGAGAAACGTGGCGGGCTGAGCCAGACTGTGGCGCTGCTGGCCGCCCCAGATGCCCACGCCCAGCATGGCCAGCAAATGGTCGATACCCGTGAACGGATGGGCGAAACCGGCCAGGAAGCCGGCGCTCTCGCCATGGCCGGGGTGGGCCATGGCCGGTAAAGCCAGCAGGCACAGCACCGCCACGGCGGCTGTTTTCTTCATCAGTCTTGCGCTCATTGCAGCTCCTTGCCTGGTTGATCGAGCAAACCTTGCTCGCGGATAAAATCGATGACGATCTGCACGCCGTCGCCGCTGCGCAGGTTGGTAAATACGAACGGGCGCTCGCCGCGCATGCGCTTGGCGTCCTGCGCCATGATGTCCAGGTTGGCGCCCACATACGGCGCCAGGTCCGTCTTGTTAATGATCAACAAGTCGGAGCGCGTGATGCCGGGCCCGCCCTTGCGCGGAATTTTTTCGCCACCGGCCACGTCGATCACGTAAATCGTCAGGTCCGACAATTCCGGACTGAAGGTGGCGGCCAAATTATCTCCGCCCGATTCGACGAGGATCAAATCAAGGTTGGGAAAATCTGCCTGCATGCGCGCGATGGCTTCCAGGTTGATCGACGCATCTTCGCGGATCGCCGTGTGCGGACAGCCGCCCGTTTCCACGCCCATCAGGCGCTCGGCCGGCAAGGCATCCGCGCGCAGCAGGATTTCCATGTCTTCCTTGGTGTAGATGTCATTCGTGATGACGGCCATGTCGTAGCGTTCGCGCATGCCCTTGCACAGCATTTCGCACAGGGCCGTCTTGCCCGAGCCGACGGGGCCGCCGATGCCTACGCGCAGGGGGTTTGAGGTAATCGATGTCATGTTGTAGTCTCTCGTGGTAGTGTTCAGGAGCGGTACAGGCGGCTGTACTGCACTTCGTGCCGCATCGACAGCAGCGACAGGCCGGGCGCCCAGTTGCCCATCTCGTCATCTAGTAAGGTTTGCGCCGTCAGGGCCGCCGCTTCCAGCTCCGGCCGCAGCGACAGCAGCAAACGCTGCCCCGCCACCTGCCCCAGCGGCACGGATTTCACGCAAACGAGCACCTGGTTTTCCGCCCAGGCAAACAGCATGGCCAGCAGCGCCTCTTCGCGCGGAATGGCCAGCGCCGCCACGGCGCAGGCATAGGCCGTGGGCAAGGCCACTTCCGGCTGGCTCTGCAGCATGTCGATCAGGACGCCGTCGGCCACGCCCAGCTCGGCCAGCAACTTGGTCAGCGAATAGCCCATCTGGATGGTTTCGGCGCGAAACTCCGCCGTGTCGCGCGAAGCGATGAAGCGCTCGCTCCAGCGCTGCACGGCGCACAAATCCTGTTCTTCAAAGGCCTGCATCAAGCGCCAGCACAAGGGCGCTTCCCAGCGCGCCACCACCTGGGCCAGATGCTGGGCGATCCACGCGCGCGCCGTGGCCGCGTCGTGCACCAGGCCGGATTCGAGCGCCGCTTCCAGACCCTGCGAATAACTGTAGGCGCCGATCGGCAAGGCCGGACTGGCGAACTGCAGCAAATGCAGCAGGGCCGACGCCTGCATCATGCAGCGCCTGGCACATCGCCGGGACGGTGGATTTTCTGCCGCAGCGGCACGGGCGCCAGCAAGTGCTGGCCGTGGCCATCGTGGTGACCATGGCCGCCGCCATACGCGCCCGCCTCCGGCTCGAACGGCGCGCTTTCTTCCGTCACGCTCGCCTGCAAGCCTTCCAGCATCTCCTTGAGCACCACGTCCTTGCGGATGCGCAAAAAGCCGTCGCCCACTTGCGCCTGCGTGTGGCGGTTCCCCAGATGAAAAGCGCAGCGCAGCAGGGTATGCGCATCAAGGCAGCGCACCAGGTAGGTCGGTTCGCGCGCGGCGACGATCTGCACCACCTGTCCTTCCGGCCCCGTCATGCGCTCGCCATCGCGCAGCACCGTGCCGCGCACGGTGAACACGGCCACGTCGTCGCCATTCGACAGCACGGCGCGCAGCCGGCATTTTTCGCGCTGGTCGTAGGGCAGCACGATTTGGGCGAACGGGATGCGGTCATCGTCCGCTCCCAGTTTGGTATGCAATGTGAGCATGATGTCTCCTGCCTAAAATAGAAAATAGCGCTGCGCCATCGGCAGCACGGCGGCCGCCTCGCACACGAGCAGCTGGCCGTCGGCGCGCACGGCGTAGGTTTCCGGGTCCACTTCCATGCGCGGCGTGGCGCTGTTGTGGATCATGTCGTGCTTGCGCAAGCCGCGCATGTTCTTCACGGCGATGACGGATTTATTCAGTTTCAACTGGTGGCCGATATCGAGGTCGTAAGCCGCCTGCGACACAAATGTGAACGACTTTTTCAGGCCGCCGCCAAAGGCGCCGAACATCATGCGGTAGTGCACGGGCTGCGGCGTGGGGATCGAGGCGTTCGGGTCGCCCATCTGCGCGGCCGCGATCATGCCGCCTTTCAGAATCATCGACGGCTTGACGCCGAAGAAGGCCGGCTTCCACAGCACAAGGTCGGCGATCTTGCCCGCCTCGATGGAGCCCACCACGTGCGAAATGCCATGCGTGATGGCCGGGTTGATCGTGTACTTGGCGATGTAGCGCTTGGCGCGGAAATTGTCGCTGCGCGCCGTGTCGGGCGCCAGCGGTCCCCGCTGCACCTTCATCTTGTGCGCCGTCTGCCAGGTGCGCATGATCACTTCGCCGACTCTCCCCATCGCCTGCGAGTCGGACGACATCATCGAGATGGCGCCGATGTCGTGCAGGATATCTTCCGCGGCGATGGTTTCGCGGCGGATGCGCGACTCGGCAAAGGCCACATCTTCGGCAATCGCCGGATCCAGGTGGTGGCACACCATCAGCATGTCCAGGTGTTCGTCGAGCGTGTTGACGGTGAAGGGCCGTGTGGGATTCGTCGACGAAGGCAGCACGTTGGCCTGGCCCACGGCGGCGATGATGTCGGGCGCATGGCCGCCGCCCGCCCCTTCCGTGTGAAACGTGTGGATGGTGCGGTCCTTGAACGCGGCCAGGGTGTGCTCAAGGAAGCCGCCCTCGTTGAGGGTATCGCTGTGCAGCGCCACCTGGATATCCATGCGGTCGGCCACCGACAGGCAATTGTCGATGGCGGCTGGCGTGCTGCCCCAGTCTTCGTGCAGTTTCAGGCCGATGGCGCCCGCGCGCACCTGCTCTTCCAGCGGCAGCGGCAGGCTGACGTTGCCCTTGCCCATGAAGCCCAGGTTCATTGGGAAGGCGTCGGCCGCCGCCAGCATGGCGTGCAAGTGCCACGGCCCCGGCGTGCAGGTGGTGGCGGCCGTGCCCACAGCCGGCCCCGTGCCGCCGCCCAGCATGGTGGTCACGCCGCTCATCAGGGCTTCCTCGATCTGCTGCGGGCAGATGAAGTGAATGTGGGTGTCGACGCCGCCGGCCGTGACGATCAGGCCTTCGCCGGCGATGATCTCCGTGGCGCCGCCGATGGCCAGGGTCACGCCGGGCTGGATATCCGGATTGCCCGCCTTGCCAATGCCGAAAATCAACCCATTTTTCAAGCCGATGTCGGCTTTGACGATGCCCCAGTGGTCGAGGATGACGGCATTCGTGATGACGGTGTCCATCACCTCGGCCGCGCAACGCTGCGACTGGCCCATGCCGTCGCGGATCACCTTGCCGCCGCCGAATTTCACTTCTTCGCCATAGATCGCGTAGTCATGCTCGATCTCGATGAACAGTTCCGTGTCGGCCAGGCGGATGCGGTCGCCCCTGGTGGGGCCGAACATTTCGGCATACGCGCTGCGGGGAATGCTGGCCATCTCAATCCTTTCCCGGTGGTGTGTTTTGCAGTTCGCCCATCACTGCGCCATTGAAGCCGTAGACCTTGCGCTCGCCCGCCAGCGCCACCAGTTCCACCGTGCGCTGCTGGCCGGGCTCGAAGCGCACGGCCGTGCCGGCCGTGATGTTCAGGCGCATGCCGTAGGCGCGCCAGCGCTCGAAGGCCAGCGCCGGGTTGACTTCAAAAAAGTGGAAGTGCGAGCCCACCTGGATCGGCCGGTCGCCCCGGTTGGCCACCACCACGGTGGCCGTGGCGCGCCCGGCATTCAAGCTGATTTCGCCTTCTTCCAATTGGTATTCGCCTGGGGTCATGAGGAGTTCCTTCTCAAAAGACTACGGTATCGGGTGGTGCACGGTCACCAGCTTGCTGCCATCGGGGAAGGTCGCTTCCACCTGGATATCGGGGATCATCTCGGCGATGCCATCCATGACGTCGGCGCGCGACAGAATTTTTGTCCCGTCCGACATCAGCTGCGCCACCGACTTGCCATCGCGCGCGCCTTCCATGATGGCGGCGCTGATCAGGGCCACCGCTTCCGGATAATTCAATTTCAAGCCGCGCGCCAGGCGCCGTTCGGCCAGCAGCGCGGCCGTAAAAATGAGCAGCTTGTCTTTTTCTCGGGGAGTCAGGTCCATGTTTTTCCTTGCGCTTCTTTCCTGATTAAGTGTTCCAGATGCGGGGTACGACGGCGTCGCGTCCCAGCATGGCGGGGCGCAGCAGCTGCCAGGCGGCCAGCATGACGCGCCGCGCCGCCTCGCTGTCGCCGCACAACAGGCGCACCACTACCAGCGATTTCATGTGCGTGGCGCCAAACACGGCGCCGGCCGGCACGGCGATCTCGCGCACGGCTGCCAGTACGGCGGGAGAAACGGGCGCGCCGACGGCGATCAGGGTGGCGCACACCGTGTGCCCCCCCAGGCCCAGGGGGCTGGCCATCAGTGCGCCGCCCGCGGCCAGCACGCCCTGCTCCCACCACAGCAGCTTGCCGCCGCGGCGGATCTGCACCTGCTGATCGATGCTGCCCGTGTTGAAAATTTCGCCCGAGGCGCTGCGTCCCAGGCAGACGATGTCGCAGCCGATGTAGCTGGCGTCCGGCGCCAGCTCCACCTCGTGGCGCAGGCGCACGCAGGCCTGGTCGAAGAAAATGCTCTCCTGCGGCAGCCACTCGATGGCGGCGCCGGCACCGGCGCGCAGCACGATATGCTGGCCCGAGACATGGCCGTTGGCGCGGTACCACTTGGCGGCGCCGGGCGACGTGAGCAAGGCGCGCGCGCCCTCGCCCACTGTGGCGTCGACGGCCAGCTGGTCGCCGCCCACGACGCCGCCCGGTGGATGGATGATGATGGCGTGGCAGACGGCGTCGCCTTCCGGATACAGGGGCTTTTGCACGCGCAGGGGGCCACTGTGCGTGCGCTCGACGAGGCGGCTGACGCCATCGTGCAGCGCAAAGCCCAGGCGCAAATGCGCCTGCCAGGCGCTGTGCGCACTGGCTTCATTCGGCGTGACTGGACGGGTACTGTCTGGCATGCGGAGCAATCGCGTAAATAAGCGATTACCTAAGCAGGATATGTGCCAGCATCAGGGAAAGGAAAAGTGAGAATCGTGCACCGCGCTGCAGCGGATGCACCGGCATGGTGCATTGGCCGCACCGCAGTGCTTGCCTCCTACGCCACGGCCAGGGTGCGCCGTTCGCGCAGCAAGGCCGTGAACGCTTCGGCAGCCAGGGGACGGCTGAAGTAATAGCCCTGCATTTCATCGCAGCCGTGTTCCGTCAGGAAGTCGACCTGTGCGCGCGTTTCCACGCCTTCGGCGATGACGCGCATGTCCAGGTTGTGCGCCAGCGAGATGACGGAGCGGGCGATGGCCGCGTCGCTGCTGCTGGTGGTGACGTCGTCGACGAAGGATTTGTCGATTTTCAGCACGTCGATGGGAAAGCGTTTCAGGTAGCCCAGGCTGGAATAGCCGGTGCCGAAGTCGTCGAGCGAAATGCCCACGCCGATATCCTTCAGGCGCGTGAGGGCCGCGACGGCCTTGTCCGGGTCGCCCATCACTGTGCTTTCCGTGATCTCGATGCCGAGGCAGGCGGGCGCGATGCCGTATTTGCGCAAGGCCGCCTCGACGAACGGCACCGTGCGGTCCTGCGCGAACTGCTTGCCGGACAGGTTGACGGCCACCTTGACGCTGCCCAGGCCCGCGTCGTGCCAGGCGCGTATCTGCGCGCAGACGCTTTCCAGCACCCATTCGCCGATGGCCGTGATCAAGCCGTATTCCTCGGCCAGCGCGATGAACAGGCCGGGCGGCACCTTGCCCAGCACCGGATTATCCCAGCGCAGCAAGGCTTCCGCGCCCAGCAAGGCGCCCGTGCGCAAGCACATCTGCGGCTGGTAGTGCACTTCGAATTCATCGCGGCCGATGGCGCCGCGCAGCTGCTGCTGCATCGCAAGGCGGGCGCGGATATCGCTGCCCATGCGCTCCGTGAAGAAGGCGTAATGGTCGCGCCCCATTTCCTTGGCGCGCACCAGGGCCGTGTCGGCGTGGCGCAGCACGTCGTCGAGGCTGTCGCCGTCGGCCGGGCACATGGCGATGCCGATACTGGTCGTCAGCGCCAGGCGCTCGCCATCGACGCTGAGTTCTTCGCGCAAGCCGGCCAGGATGGTTTGCGCCAGCGCAAGCGTGCGCCCCAGCAGGGCATCGTCCTGCAGCAGTATCTGGAATTCGTCACCGCCCTGGCGCACCACCGTGTCGCCTTCGCGCACGCAACCGGACAGGAAACGCGCCACCACTTGCAGCGCCTTGTCGCCCACGGCCTGGCCGTGCGAATCGTTGATGTTCTTGAAGCGGTCCAGGTCCAGGCACATCAACACCACTTGCTGGCTGTCGCGCTGGGCGTTCGCGCGCGCCTGCTCGAAGCGCTCGCGCAGCAGCACGCGGTTCGGCAAGCCCGTCAGCGCGTCGTGGTAGGAGAGGAAATCGATCAGATGCTGCTCGGCCTTGCGCTCGCTGATGTCGAGGAAGACGCCGATGTAATTGACGACGGCGCCATCAGGCCCGTGCACGGTGGAGGCGCTGAGCAGGCAGGGATAGGTGTCGCCGCTCTTGCGCCGCGTCTGCACCTCGCCCGACCAGCAACCGCTGCTGCGCAGGCCCTGGCGCAAGGCCAGCAGCACCGCTTCGCCCGTGTGTTCGGCATGCAGGCGCATGATGTCCGTGCCCACCACTTCCTGCGCCGCGTAGCCGGTGATGCGGGTAAAGGCGGGATTGGCCGTGACGATGACGCCGGCCGGATTCGTGATCAGGATGGCGTCCTGGGTCGCTTCGAAGACTTGGCCCGACAGGCGCAGCAATTCTTCATTGGCGCGGCGGATCTGCACTTCGCGCGCCAGGGTGCTGGCCACCTGTTCCAGTTCGGCCGTGCGTTCGGCCACCCTCCGCTCAAGGTTGGCGCGCTCCTGCGCCAGTTGCAGCTGCGCCCGCGCCAGGCGCACGTGGGCGTCCGTGCGGGCCAGGATTTCCTCGGCCTGGAAGGGCTTGGCGATGAAATCGACGGCGCCCAGCGCGAAGCCGCGCACCTTGTCGTCCGTATCGTACTGCGCCGACAGGAAGATCACCGGCACCTGGCGCAGGGACGGTATCTCCTTCAGGCGCCGGCACACTTCAAAGCCGTCGAGGCCCGGCATGCGCACGTCGAGCAGGATCAGCTCCGGCGGGCGCGCCTGGGCCGTCCACAGGGCCAGTTCGCCGTTCGGCGCCTGGCGCACCGCATAGCCGGCGCCGCCCAGCAAATCGCTCAACAGCTTCAGCGAAGCCGGCGTATCTTCAACGATCAGTACTTCGCCCTTCGAATTCACTTCCGAAAAATCGCGGTGCATGTAGCAGTTCTCTCAGCTTTGGATGAGGCGCGGCGATCAGTTGCCGCGCTGGACAAGACATTTCTTTGCGATGAACTACGTACTATCATCATAATCTTTATTGCAATTTAGCACCATCCATCGGCGCCACTTAGTCCGTCTTTTCAGCGAAACCGATGTTGTCAGCCCACACTTTTCAAGCGGGCGCCAGCGCGCCCTCATTCTCCAGCAAGTCGCACAGCTGGCGGTATTGATGCTGGTCAAGCATCGCCTGCAGCGGCGCCAGCACGGGCGCGGCGGCCGCCGGCAAGGCGCCCAGCAGCAGTGCTACCCTGGCCAGGTTCAATTCGCGCAGCGCCACCAGCAAGGCCGCGCGCTCGTCCCCGGCCAGCAACAGCAAGTCTTGCGCCCGCAGTGCCGGTGGCGCCTCGGGCGCCGGCGCCACGGGCTGCGGCACGGGCACCTGCACGGGCGCCTCGGCCGCCTGCGCGGGAATGCTGAAGCGGAAGGTGGCGCCCTGCCCCGGCATCGATTCGACCGTCAGTTCGCCTTTCATCAATTGCACGAATTCGCGCGAGATGGCCAGGCCCAGGCCCGTGCCATCCTTCGGTCCCGCGCTGTCGGCCTGCACGAAGGGTTCGAAAATGCGCTGCTGGTCCTCCGGGGCGATGCCCATGCCCGTGTCGCTGACGGCGAACGACAGCATCCATTGCCCGCCATCGCGCCATTCGCCGCGCACGCGCAAGGTGACTTCGCCGCCGCCGGCAAACTTGACGGCGTTCGACATCAGGTTCAGCAGCACCTGGCGCAGGCGCGTCGCATCGAGCAGCACGGCCGCCGGCACGTCAGCGCAATCGAGGCGCAGGGCCAGCCCCTGCTGCTCGGCGCGCATGCCCAGCATGTCCATCACTTCCTGCAGCAGGGGCGCCAGCGCCACCACGGCCGCCTGCGCGTGCAGGCGCCCCGCCTCGCCCTTCGACAGTTCGAGGATTTCATTGATCAACGTCAATAAATGATTGCCGGAGCGGTGGATGATCGCCAGGTTGCGCTTTTCATCGTCCTGCATGTTCGGCGAGGCGGCCATCAGGCGCGAAAAGCCGATCACGGAATTGAGGGGCGTGCGCAGTTCATGGCTCATGTTCGCCAGGAAGGTGCTCTTGGCGCGGTTCGCCGCCTGCGCCTGGCTGACGGCGACCGACAGGGCGCTCGTGCGCTCGGCCACCAGTTCTTCCAGGTGATGGCGGTGGCGCAGCAGTTCCAGTTCCGCCTCGCGGTGCGCCGTGATGTCGTAGTTCGAGCCCACCAGGCGCATGGGCCGGCCCTGCCCGTCGCGGAAGATCACGGCGTCGGCCTTGATGTAGCGGATGGCGCCATCGGGCCACAGGATGCGGTACTCGTGCGTGAAGGCCTGGCCGGCGCCCAGTGCGGCGCGCAAGGCCTCCTTGGCGGCCGGCACGTCGTCCGGCACCAGCGCCGCGCGCCAGATCGCCGCCGGCGCCATGGTGCTGTCCGCGTCGGCCTTGAACTGCGCATACATCTGTTCATCCCACTGCAAGGCATCGCTGCTGACATTCCAGTCCCAGATGCCGATGCTGGCCGCGCCGGTGGCCATCTGCACGCGTTCCTCGCTGCGCTGCAAGGCGCGATAGCGGCTGTCGAGCAGCGCCACCATGTCGCGGATGGAACGGTACAGCGTGCGCAGCTCGCCCAGGAACCACGCTTTCGGCGGCGTGCCAAACGCTTCGCCCTGCCCCGCCTGGATGCCGGCCGCATACTGGCCGATCGCCTTCAGGGGCTTGAGCATCAGACACCACATGAGCAGCCAGATGCTGGCCACCAGAATCACGTCGAGCGCCACGATCATGGCACCGATGCCCAGCGCGCGCTGCCGCAGCTGCGCGTGCAGCAGGGCCGGCGTCGCATACACGGCCACGTTGCCGATGACTTGCCCGCCCATCGTCACGGGGCGCCGCTGCACCAGCCAGCCGGGTTCGGCGGACAGCGAGGGGAAACTGTCGATGGTGTTGGCCGCCGTGCGGCGCAGAACCAGCGCTTCCTTGCCGATGCCCGGCGTCAGGGCGCTGGCCACCAGGTCGCGCTTGCCCAAGGTGCTGCGCATGATAGCCTGCATCTGCTTTTCATCGAGATTCCACAAGGGCAGCTCGATGGCCACGGCCAGCTGGTCGGCGCTTACGGCCAGGCTGCGATGCAGCTGCTGCCAGCGCTGCTCGCGTTCGGACTGGTAAAACAGCACGGCAAACACCAGCAGCAGCGCGGTGACGACAAAAGTCAGCGTCACGCTGACGGCCAGCACGATGGACACGCCGCCCAGGCGCACATCTTTGGGTGCGTGCCTGGTCATGCGTCTTCGCCCTGCGGCTCGCTGGCCAGCTGCGCCAGCAAGGCGCACAGCGGCTGGTACTGATGCTGTTCCAGCATGGCGCCGACATGCGCGGCCAGCTGCGGCAGGCTGGTCGCCACGCCGGCCAGCACGATGGCGCTGCGCCGCAAATCGAGGGCTTGCACGGATTCGAGCAGCGC
The DNA here is from genome assembly GCF_002735705.1 of Janthinobacterium sp. BJB426. Lineage (GTDB taxonomy): Bacteria > Pseudomonadota > Gammaproteobacteria > Burkholderiales > Burkholderiaceae_D > Janthinobacterium. The sequence goes on along the minus strand of NZ_PDZL01000008.1, from coordinate 113,261 downwards.
CTGCCGCTCGGCCGCGCCCAGCTGGCCCAGCGACTGCTGCAAGTCAAAGGGAGCCGCAGGCACGCGCGGCGGCGCGGCGGCGGTGCGCTGGAAGCGCACACCCAGTTGCTGCTCCAGCATGGCGAACAGGTGTTCCTGCTCGATCGGCTTGCGCAGGAAGCCGTCGGCGCCGGCCGCCAGCGCCTCCTGCTTTTCTTCCTCGAAGGCGGAGGCGGTCATGATCACCAGGCGCGGCTGCACCAGCGCCGGCTGCGCACGCAGCCAGCGCGTCAGCGCCAGGCCGTCCATGTCCGGCATGCGCCAGTCGCTGAGCACCATGTCGTAGCGCTGCGCCGCCAGCATGGCTTGCGCCTGCACGCCGCCCGCCGCCTCCTGCAGCTGGAAGCCCAGCGGCGCCAGCAAGCCGGCCAGCAGCTTGCGGCAGTTGTCATCATCGTCGACCAGCAGCACCGTGCGCCCGCGCTGGCCCGCCGGCAGGCGCGCCACGCGGCCCGGCGCCAGCGACGCGATGGCCGGTTGCTGCAGCACCGGCGCGCGCAAGTCGAAGTGGAACACGGAGCCGGCGCCCAGAGTCGATTCGACGCGCAGCTCGCCGCCCATCAGGCGCACGAATTCGCGCGAAATGGTCAGCCCCAGTCCCGTGCCGGCCTGCGCCACGGCGCTGTCGGCCTGCACGAACGGCTCAAAGATGCGTTCCAGGTCTTCTTGCGCGATACCGCTGCCCGTATCGCGCACGGCAAACGCCAGCGCCACTTGCCCATCGCCGCCCGCCTGGCAGGCCAGCGACAGGGTCACGCTGCCCTGCTCGATGAACTTGAGCGCGTTTGACAGCAAATTGAGCAGCACCTGGCGCAGCTTGGCGCCATCGAGACGCACCAGCGGCGGCACGCCGGAGCGCTCGAGCCGCAGCGCGATGCCCTGGTCGCCGGAGCGCATGCGCACCATTTCGAGCACCTCGTCGAGCAAGCCGTTCAAGTCCACGGGACCCGCTTGCAGCTGCATGCGGCCCGCCTCGATTTTCGACAATTCAAGGATATCGTTGATCAAGGTCAGCAAATGATGGCCGGCGCGGTTGATGATGGCCAGGTTATGCTTTTCTTCCTCGAACATGCTGCTCGAATCGGCCATCATCTGCGAAAAGCCGATCACGGAATTCAAGGGCGTGCGCAATTCGTGGCTCATGTTGGCCAGGAAGACGCTTTTCGCGCGGTTCGCCGATTCGGCCTCGGTGACGGCCACCGACAGGGCCGCCGTGCGCTGCTGCACCAGTTCTTCCAGGTGGTCGCGGTAACCGAGCAGCTCCTGCTCGCTGTGCTTGCGCTCGGAAATGTCGACGATGCCGCTGCGCACCAGGCGCCGCCCTTCCATCGGCAAGCGCACCAGCCGCACTTCACAGGGAAAGATGCTGCCGTCGGCGCGCCGCACATTGCGTTCAACCAGGATGGGCTCACCCAGCATGGCGCGGCGCAGATGCTCTTCCATCATCAGTCCCAGCGGCAGGCCATCGGGTTGCTCGCCGGTGTACAGGTCGAACGGCCCACGCGCCAGCAGCGCCTCGCGCGACATCCCCAGCATGCGCTGCGCGCTGCTGTTGGCGTCGATGAAACGGTCCAGGTCCAGGTCATACACGACGATGGCTTCGGGCGCATGCTCGACGAGGATGCGGAAGCGCTGCTCGCTTTCGCGCGCATCGCTCTCGGCGCGGCGCAGGCGGCGGCGCTGCAGCAGCAGGGCACTCAGCATGCACGCCATGGCGAGAAACACGGCGCCAGTCGACAGCACGGCGACGCGGTGTTCGTGCCACAGTTGCGGCGGGCGGTTGAAGAACAAGGTGTGCGGCGGCAGCCGGCTGAAGTCCGCATCCCAGCGCTGCAGCTGTTCCCAGTCATACATGGGCACCGGGCGGACCGGCGGCAGCAAGGCGCCCGGCGCGGCAGGCGCCTTGCCGGCCAACACGGCCAGCGACATCTGCGCCACCTGCTGCGCGGCCCCTTCGATGTGCAGGATGGAGCCGCCCAGAATACCCTTGCCCACGCTCGTGTTGTACATGCCGAAAGCGGGCACATTTGCCAGCCGCGCCAGTTCCCCGGCAAACTGCACCGGCGTGGCGATGGCGCCGTCCACGTCGCGGTTGACATTGCCCGCCACCAGCAGCGTAGCGGCGGGCAGGTGCGCCACGGCCACGCGCATCTGTTCCAGGGTCAGGTCATCGAGATAGCGCATGGCCACCTTGCCCTGCCACGCCTGCGCCGCCTGCTGCATGCTGCGCTTCAAGGCCTGGTCGGCCTCGCTGGCGCCGACGGCCATGACGATGGTTTTCGTTTCCGGAAACAGCGCCATGGCTTGCGTCAGGGTGCCGGGAAAATCGACATTCGCCTTTTGCTGCCAGATGGCCAGCGGGCTGCCGGCCGGCAAGGCCTTGCCCGAGGTATTAATCGCCAGCACGGGCACGCCGCGCGCCAGCGGCGCCAGGTCGGACAGCAGAAAATCGAGCGCCGGCTGCTGCATGGCGATGATCAGGTCGGCCTTGCGCCCCATCATCTGTGTGTATCTTAAAAGCAACAAATCACGCATCTCGTTGCGCAGCGCCGGGTCGCCCTGGGTATTCAGGTTCAGGTGCTCGACCATGATGTCTTCGCTGGCCAGGCCCGCGGCGGCCATGGCGGCCACATAGGTGCGCGTATACGATTCCACGCCGGCGCGGCCGTAATCGTAAGCGTTGAGGAACAGCACGCGCTGCCCCTGATGCGGCGCCGCAGTGACCGTGGTCGTGGCCGTGGCCGACGTCGCAGCCGGCATGGCGGCAGGGGCTGCGGCAACACAGAACGCCAGCAGCAATGCGCGGCCACAGCGGCGCACCGCTGCCCTGCCCATCCCGCCGCCAGGCCGCAAGCCGCCCGGCACCTCACGCATCATTCGCCATGCCCATGCTCGCTCCCGCCTGTCACCATGTTTCAACTATGCGCCGACTGCTCAGCCACCGACACTTACAAAAACATGATAACGTCAACTGCAGGGGCAAGTCTATTCCTTAGGGCAATCTTTTGACAAGAAACCCGCTCGCAACGCCCGCCATCGTTACGCGGCGGTGCCGCTGATACCGAACAATTCCAGCTTCAACCCTTTTATCCCGGACGGCACATAAATCGCAATCGCCTGGGCCTTGATCATGCTGTCATAAATACTGCCTTTGTTGTCGATCGAAAAGTAATACGTATTGGGCCGCACCGGCACCTCTGCAGGAACCTGGGCCATATGGCGCAACTCGGCACCTGGAAGTGCCCGGCCCAGTAATAGTTCGATATTGTCCGGAGAGGATATTTTGAACTGCAACGGCACCGTGGCAACCAGTTCCAGCGCCGGCATATCGGCGTTTACCGCAAGACAGAGTTCGGTCTGACGGTCAATCCGCTTGGCATCGAGCAAACCGTGATAGTGGGTATTCTGTTGCGTGTCGTTGGACAATGCAATCGGGAAGTAACGCGACAGCAGCACCGTATCGATCAGGTCGCGAATGATGCCGTCGAGCTTGCCGAAACCGGGTGCCGCGTCATCGTGACAATACGCCGGCAAGTCGCTTAATGTGTATTTTTTCGAAAACGTCATCAAGCCACCGGCCAATGCCATCATTTTTTCAAATAAGTACACGGGATGGTGGCGCCGGTAACTGGCGCAATGACTGAGCGTGGCGCTGGCCGTGCTCAAGGTATTGAGCATCCAGAACGAGGAAACATCCCCGCCATGAAATTCAACGGTATTTTTACCGGGCTGACGGTGGCGGCTGTACAGTGCCTCAATTTTCGCCCCCATGCGGTCAATCAGCGACTCGAGCATTTTCTGCAGCGAAGGCTCGGCGCTGACGGTCAGGCCAGGCGGGATGAAGGAAGTATCGACTTCAAAGCCGCCGTTGCCGGCGCGGTATAAGCGGATCACCGGGATGGCAAGATAATCATGCAGGGGATCCAGTTGCGACAGCAGGTACACGCGTTTCTTCAGGTAAGCCACGTCTATGCTGACTGCCTCGCTGTACAGATCCGGAGTTTCGATATCCGCCTGGACATAGCGCGCGCCTGCGGAACTCACATTGCCGCCGTGTGCCTGCAACGCGGGCAACGCGGCATAAAAAGTAAAACTATATTCGCTGGAAGGCAGCTTGGACAGATCAACGGCGCCGGGTAATACATCGCCAAGCGGCGCCTCAAAAAGTTCCCCATCCTGGAAGACGAGCGACATGGCGTCCGCCCGCAGGCTATTGTTGGCCAGAGCATCCGCATTCCAGCTGACGCCATGCACGCCCCATAAATGTGGATTGATTAATGAGGCCAGACGTTGCAGGCGCGCTTCATGGTAGCGGTCCAGCTGCTGGAATTGCTGGGGACCGATGGCCAGGCCCTCGGACCACAGTAATTTGGATGGCAATGTCATGGCGTTCTCCATGTTGACCGTTGGAATCATGCTGCCTTGCCAGTCTGATGTCGCCAGCCTGGTAGTCCTTGATGTTGCGCAGCAACCCTGTTCAATTATTTGCGCAAACGCAATTTACCTTGGAGCAAACGCTCGGATACTGGCCATTCCGTCGCAAACACAGGAAAAGAGAGATGGAGGACTTGCTGCCGTATTTCGAACGCGAGCTGGTGCTGCTACGGAGACATTGCCGTGAATTCTCCGAACGCTATCCGAGAATCGCCGGCAAATTGCACATGTCCGGCGAGTCTTGCGAAGATCCGCACGTCGAACACTTGATCGAATCGGTGGCCATGCTGGCGGCGCGCATCTCGAAACGGCTCGATGACGACTATCCGCAATTTACCGAAGCCCTGTTCGAAGCCCTGTTCCCACATTATCTGCGTCCCTTTCCATCGTGCACCATCGTTCACCAGTCCGCCCCAGCGGCTGGAGCGGGCGTAGTGCACCTGCCGGCCGGCAGTGAAATGGACGCAACGCCTGTGTGCGGCGTGCGCTGCCGCTTCAAGACGGTCTACGACATGACGACAGGTACATCGGTACTGGAAAGCGCGGTTTTCGATGCGATGATCAAGCCGCCGCCAGGCGTGCGCCTGCCCGCATCAGCCAGTTCCTCATTGAACATCCGCATCCGGCATCTCGACGCGGCACCCGCATCACTGCGCGTGTTCATCGATGGCGAAGCTTCTTTTTCCGCCGCATTGCGCAATGCCTTGTTCCTGCAGACAGTCTGCGCTTTTGTGTCCATCGATGCGGTGCAATGGATGACCTTGCCCGCATTGCCATTGACGCCCGTCGGCTTCGGCGACACGGAGGGCGTGATACCTTTCGGTGCCCGTTCGCAGCCGGCCTACCGCATCCTGAGCGAGTATTTTGCATATCCTGAAAAATTCAATTTCTTCGACATCGATATCGCGGCGCTGAGTTCTGCTCTGCCGCCTGGATGCCAGTGCTTTACCCTGCATCTGTGCATGGCCGGTTTGCGGCCCGATTCCTCTGCGGCGCGCATGCTGTCCAGCATTTCCAGCGACAACTTGAGGCTAGGCTGCAGTCCTGCGGTCAATCTCTTCCGCCAGGAAGGCGTGCCGATTGCCGTCACCCGGCAGAAAACGGACTACTCCGTGCTGGCCCATGCGACCCATGCCCATGGCTACGAAGTCGTCACTGTCGATGCGGTGCGTTTGCTGCGCCAACGCGGAGGCGAAAGCACGCTGACCGAATTTCGCCCGCTGTACAGCGGGCGCCATGGCGAGGGTGCGGCGCAACAAGGACACTACTGGGTCATACGCCACGACATGGCTTTGGCCATCAACAGTCCTGGCCATGAAAAGAAAATCACGCTGGTCGACAGCGACTTCAATCCCTTAATCCATGAAAAGGCCAGCCTGTCGCTGTCGCTGACATGCAGCAACCGCGATCTTCCGCTGTCGCTCAAGTACGGCCAGCCGCAAGGAGACTTGCAACCGTACGGCGGCGGACCTGCACTGCACATGCTGCGGCGCCCCAGCCAGCCGCGGCGCTTTTCACCGGGCGCGGGCCTGCACTGGCGCCTGATTTCGCACCTGGCGCTGAATCATCACGCGCTGGTCCAGGAAGGTCTGCCGGCGCTGCGCGAAATGCTGACGCTGTATGACCTGCCCCAATCGGCAAGCTCGCAACGCCAGATCGGCGGCATCGTCGCGCTGACGCATTCGCCGACCACGACATGGCTGCGGCACAAGCGCGGCACCTCGCTGGCGCATGGCGTGGAGGTGCGCATCACGCTTGACGAGGAAGCGTTCGTCGGCACCAGCATGCACCTGTTTGTGCAGGTGATCGATCACTTCCTTGGGCTGTATGTGCAAATCAACAGTTTCATCGAACTGGTGGTGCTGTCAGGGCAAAGCGGAGAGGAGCTGATCCGATGCAAACCAAGAAGCGGCCTGCAGAATCTGGTGTAATACACCACTTGCTGACCGAGCCCTACCGCTACCAGTTCGTGCAGGCGGTGCGTATTCTGCTGTGCTGGCTACATCGGCAGAACGTATCCCATGCGCAAGCCTTCGGCCAGGTGTTGCGCTTCAAGAACAGCGTGTCCTTGAGTTTTCCCGCCAGTGAAATCGAACAGCTCTCGCTCGACGAGAATGAACAGCTGACCTTGATACCGACGTTCATGCGTTTTCTGGGCGTCGGCGGCACCTTGCCCTTGCACCACTCGGACCGCATCGCCGCCTACCGCTTGTCGAGCAAAGACGCTGGCGTCTCGGCCTTCCTCGATATCTTTTCGCACCGCATGGTCGCGCTGTATTACCAGGCGTGGGAAAAGTATCGACTGGAATCCACGCTGCAGACCCAGGCCACGGATGTGCAACTGCCTTTGCTGATGGCACTGGCTGGCGTGCGGCGCGCGGCGCTGCCGTCGAACGGCGAACCTGATGCCGTGACGCAGGACGTCGCAGCCTGGTACGCTGGTCTGCTGCGCTGCCGCCCCGTCTCCGCGCAAGCGATTGGCCACGTGCTGGCCGAGTACTGCGGCGTCCCCGTCACCGTGCAGCAATTTGTCGGTGGCTGGGACTATCTGGAAAGAAACCGCCGCAGCCTGCTCGGCAGTGTCAACTTTAGCCTGGCGCGCGGCGCAACGCTTGGCCTGCGGCTGTGGCGCCAGGACATGCGCGTCTGCCTGCATATCGGTCCGCTCGATCCCGCTGGCCTGCAACGTTTCCTGCCGCGCAGCACAGGCGCGGCGGTACTGGCAAAGATGCTGGCGCTGTTTGGCGTACCGGACTTGCAATATGAAGTACGGCTGATATTAAGTCCGCCATGCATTACCCCCCTGCTCCTGAGCGCCAACCCGTCAGAAAGACGGCGCCTGGGCTGGACGACGTTCTTGCAGACAGCACAAGGCAAGGTGCGCGGTACCGAAGTGCGTTATCTGCTGCAGCTGGCTTGAGCAGTTCATCCCTGGAAAGCGAGGCAAGCATGAAACATGCAGGACGCGGCGTCATCCGGCTTGGAGACGCAACCGATCACGGTGGCAAGGTCACCAGCGCATCATCCGGCAGCACCGTGATGGGGAAGACGGCGGCGCTGGCCGATGACACCACTTTCTGCCCCAAGTGCAAGGGCAGCTTTGCCATCACGCCGGACGGCGCTGGCGCAAAACACATGGGCAAGCCGTACGCCTATGACGGCGATGCCACCGCCTGTGGCGCCCACCTGATCACATCGCTTTAACGGAGGCAGGTCATGCATGCAAGCATCCAGGCGGAACTTTCGGCCTTCGACCTCGCCGCGCAAGAACGGCGCCTGCTGAAAATCGATTTCCCACATGCAGATGGACCAGGTGGCGCCATCCTGCTGGTCAATTCGCTGAGCGGCACGGAAGAGGTGTCGCGCGACTTCCGTTTCGAGGTCGAACTGCTGTCCGATGACGCGCATATTGCGCTCAAGGCCATGATGGGCCGCATGGTGACCATTTCCATGGTGCGCGACGATGGCACGCTGCGCCACTTCAATGGCTATGTGGGCGAGTTTTGCCTGCTGCGCGCCGATGGCGGCTTTGCGTGGTACCGCATGGTGCTGCAACCATGGCTGGCCTTCGCCCGGCTGCGCCAGGACAGTGTTTCATTCCATGGTCAAAGCGTGATGCAGTTGACCGAGGCAACCTTTGCCCACTACGAACAGCGCGACTGGAAAACCAGCATCCATGGCGACGACCCACAGATCACCTGCGCCAACCAGCACAATGAAACCGACTACAACCACCTGCACCGGCGCTGGGAGGCGCTGGGCTGGCATTACTGGTACGAACACCGCGCCGATGGCCATACCTTGTGGCTCGCAGACAACAGCACCCTGGCTGACATGATCGCCACGGTGTCGGGTGACGGCGCCATGCGTTTTCACTCCGAATCGGGCTCCATGGAAGACGATGGCCTGCAACAGTGGCAAGCCGTGCGCCGGATCGGCTCCGGGCAGCTGACACTGGCCAGTTTCGACTATAAGAATCCACAGCCACGCCTTGCCAGCGGCTACTCCCTGAATCGCCAGGGTGATGTATTTGCCCACGAACTGTATGAAAACACGGGCGCCTACGGTTATAAAAATGTCGATGATGGGGAGTCTCTGGCACAGCGCCGCATGGAGGAAAGCGACCATTTGCGCCAGTACTTCGAGGCGGCAGGCAATCACCGCAGTGCTCAGCCCGGCCATTGCTTCCGGCTTGATGGACATTTCAGCGCCGAGGAAAAACGTTACCAGCCTGGCCAGGAGCGCCCTGACAGCATCGCCGAACGCGAATACCTGATCCTGTCAGTCGAGCATAGTGCCAGCAATAACTATCAGGCTGGCCCCAGCGCACCCTCGCATTATGCGAATAAACTGGTGTGCCTGCGCCGGGACATCCGCTGGCGGCCGGGCCGTGGCTACAACAGCACGCCATGCATCGTTGCCGGCGTACAGACGGCACTCGTCGTCGGACCGGCCGGAGAGGAAATCCATACCGATGCCCTGGGACGCATCCGCCTGCAATTTCACTGGGACCGCCTGGGTGAATTCGATGAGCGCAGCTCGCCATGGATAAGAGTCATGATGCCGATGGCGGGTCCGCAAATGGGACAGATCGCCCTGCCGCGCGTGGGTCAGGAAGTCGTCGTGCAATTCCAGGACGGCAATATCGATCATCCCATCGTCATCGGCGTGGTCTACAACAGCGCCAATCCGCCGCCGTGGCAGCTGCCACAGCAGCGCGCCCTGTCGGGTTTGCGCAGCCGCGAACTGGGCGCCCGCAGCGCCAACCATCTCGTGCTCGACGATACCAAGGGCGCGATCCAGGCACAGCTGCGCAGCGAGCACCAGGATAGCCGGCTGTCATTGGGCAACATCACCCGCATCGACGACAACGCCGGTCGCAAGGAAGCGCGCGGCGTCGGTTTTGAATTGGCCAGCAACGCCTGGGGCGCCTTGCGCGCAGCCAAAGGCATGCTGATCACCACGGAAACGCCGCCAGGCGGCGGCTCCGTCAAGCAACTCGACGAAACACAGGCCCGCCTGGCGCAAGCACGCCAGTTGCAGCAAGGCCTGGCCGGGATGGCCGTTAATGCCGGTGCGCAAGACAGTGCAACACAACAGGGCGCCGTCGCCGACTCCATCCAGCGGCAAAACGCCGCCATCAAGGGCGCCGGCGGCGATTTCCCGGAGCTGTCCGAAGCGCATTTGCTGCTGGCCAGTCCGGCCGGCATCGAGCTGAGCACGGCCCAGTCCATCCACCTGGCCGCCGGCGAGCATGTGGCGCTCACCAGCAGCAAGCATATTTCACTCGCCAGCGGCGACAGCATGTTTGCCAGTATCGCCAAGACCTTCAGCTTGTTCGTGCACAAGGCCGGCATGAAACTGATCGCCGCCAGCGGCAAGGTGGCCATCCAGGCCCACAGCGACGAGGTGGAAATCCTCGCCCAGAAAGTCTTGTCGCTGATCAGCGAAGCGGACTGGGTCAACATCAAGGGCAAAAAAGGCGTACGCCTGCACGGCGCCAACCACATGCTGGAAATCAGCGACAAGGTGCAGTTCTTCACCTCTTCCCCCGTGCTCTTCAACGGCAACCTGGAAACCTTGGCGCCGAAGAGCGTATCGCAGGAATTCAATGAGAGGCCACACAGCAGTTTTGATCAGGAGGTCTTGCTAGTGAATGCCGACGATACGCCGGCTGTTGGCATTGCTTTTGAAATCCTGCGCGATGACGGCAACATGGCTGGCAAAAGCGCGGAAGACGGTTCCACGCAACTACAAAAATCCACCGGCATGGATAGTTACATCATTCGCTATAAGGGAGAACTGCCATGAGCAAATGTGATGACTTGAATAACCGCGGCAATCATCCTGCAAAATTTGGTCAAGGCGTGGGAGGGTGGGCGGAACTCACCGTCGCGATGACGGAAACAAAAGATACCGCGCGACATGACGTCACCCTACCACCAGGCAAGGTAATTCCTGTCATTTTCCTGCCGGGCGTGATGGGCAGCAATTTAAGGATGAGCAAGGTTCGCCAAGAAGAATTGCGCCGTCCAGACAATCGGGCCTGGCGGCCAGACGATATGATGGGTGCGGGAGGCAAGACGGCTGTCCTCACAGGCAATGGCTTGGGTGGCTGGTTCAAAAGTGCATCGCCACGGCAGCGTCAATTGGTGTTTGACCCCACTGAAACCGAAGTGGAGTACTGCCATTACACCGAAAGCAACAACCGCTTCGATCCGGATGGTTCGGAAACCAAAGCTGCAGACGCACGGCATCAAAATGTGCCCGACAGCCTTTCCCCCATCCCACCCTTGATTGGATCCTACGGAATATCTCCAGTAACGGGACCTTTGCAAGCCCAAGCGCGCGCTCGCCAAAGTCCCGCGCAAATAGCACGCTGGCGCGGGTGGAGTGAGGTGCTTTTCGACGGTGCATACGGAACCATGTTGCGCACCACAGAACAGCATCTAAACAATATGATTTCCAACGGAGAAGCACATCCGTTCTGGCGCAGCACAAGTGGCCTTGGTGCCATGCTAATGCGAGACCCTACAACTTTTGGTGCGTCATCTGGCAAAGCCATTAATGTCAACGACTTAAAGAAAATTTCGACTTGTTGGTATCCAGTGCACGCGATGGGTTACAACTTTATAAATAGCAATGGCGTATCAGCCATCATCATTGCAGAGAGACTACGAGGCCTTGTCAAAGGCTATAAAAAACGCGGATTCAAATGTAGTGAAGTCATTCTCGTCACGCACAGCATGGGTGGTTTGCTGGCCAGGGCGTTGATACACCCCTGTTATGGAAATATGCTTGACGATAAGGATGTAAAAATCCTCGGAATTTATCATAACGTAATGCCAACCATTGGAGCAGCAGGGGCGTATAAACGCATGCGTTTTGGCTTTCAGGAAAGGGAAGGTTCCATAGCCGAAATAGAGGCCAGAATTTTAGGCATCGACGGTATGCATGCCACCGCCATTCTGGCAAACGCACCGGCGCCACTGGAAATGATGCCAGGTGCGGCATATGGCCAGGATTGGCTAAAAATTGTAGATGCACAGGATAAAATTTTATGGAGCTGGCCTCGCGACAAGGCCACTGCACTGGAAAGCATTTACCTTCAGCCACCCAATGCATGGTGGCGACTAATCAATCCAAATTGGGTAAATCCCGCACGCATCCCGCCCGATAAAGGTGGCGGCCTTGAAATGGTAATGCGTCGATTAAAATTAGCTACAGAATTTCTATCATCCATAGAAAAAACGTTTCATCCAAACACTTATGCAAGCTATTGTGCCTCAAGAAATTTTTTAAGTTATGGTGATGTCGTATTCAAATTAATTGAAGGTCTTCACAGTGGTTCTAATGATCCATGGAATAAATTCGAGCCGCTACCTGAAAAATGGAAATTACTTGAAGATGATAGCAAGGGGCAACTCCTTGTCCAAGCTGGTGGAAAATTCTTGAAGTTAAAGCTACAGCCAGCTAATGCACGCGGAGATGGAACCGTTCCATCAGATCGTTCTGCCCAACACATCACGGGTACATTATTCGTACACGGCACGACGGAAGCGACCGGCTATGAACACCAAAATAGTTACGCCGATCAGAATGTACTGGCGTCCATGCTGTATTCCATCGTGCAAATTGCAAAAAAAGGCAAATGGGATTAAATCATGAATAATAAAACAGAAAGTGGAAAAATTTCAATAATTGCACTTACAGCAATAATATTTATTTCCGCATGCTCACAAAAAAATATAACTAAGGAAGCTAATATGCCTGACAACTTAAAAATTAGCAAACGTCTTGGCGTGCTCTTTCTAAAAACAAAAATTGTATGTTTCGGACGTTATGCTATTAAAGTTCCACAAGAGGCAGAATTAATATATGGCAACATCTCAGCCCCTTCAAGAATTGATATCATAAAAGGAGGAATCATTGCAAAAGATGAAAAAATAGCTGAGGACATAAGAAAAATAAAGACCAATAATTCATCTTCTGAAATTATATATAACGGAAAAGGACCTATAGAAAACAGCTGGCAATTTCACTACTTTGAAAATAAATTCTCCAAAGAAGACGGCGATGTTTTTTTCAGCACATACGTCAACAAAGGAGATATTACATTTATTCTTAGCGGATCGATTCCAAAAGGTGGAACGATTGCAAGTGCGGCTGCCACACAGTTAACACGGGCAAATAGTTTACGTCTGCGCGAAAAAAATGAAATCCCTGCAGAACCCGGCCATTGCTTAGGAGGCAGCTTCATGAGCGGTAGCAATTATAATGATCAAGAGATGGCAGATGCCGGCTTATATTTTCCTAGTTTCCCGGATGTGACGTTTTCCATTACTTCAAATAAGGACGCTTACGGCGACTTTCCTCCTGCTGAATATGATGCAAAAGTACGTGGGAAATTATCATTACTTGCTCGTATCCAGGAAGCAAAAGACCAGCAAGGCAAGAACTACCCTCCTCGTACTCTGCTACGCGAAGGCAAGCGTGACGTGCAGCACTGGCATGGCGAGGAGTCGTTGATAAGGCGTACCGATGGCGTGCATGATTTTGAATGGACACTGGTGGGTACGCCGCGCGATATCGCCTATCCATCGGTGCTGGAAGCATCCATGTACACCAAAGTCGCCCACAACATGGTCGGCGCCGCCGAAGCATCGTCTCTGACCGACGAGGAGGCGATCGCATTGTGGGACAAGCTCCTGTCCGGTCTGAAGTTCCGGGTGAAAGTGCCGGGCGCGCCGCCGGGTTCGTACTACATCGATCCGGACAAGCCAGCGCAGTGACAGCTGAATAAGCTCATGCTGGCGCCATGCCAGCCATTGCGCTAGCATGGCGTTTTACCCGGAAAGCTTCCATGGCCATCATCCTGCGCCCCGCCCTGCCCCTTGATATCGACGCCCTGTGGGCCCTGCGCACGGTGGCCGTGCGCGTCAGTTGCGCCACGCATTATGCGCCGGAGCAAATTACTGTCTGGACGGCTTCGCCTGTGCCGCCCGCGTATGCCGCCATGCTGGCTGCGGGTGGCGGCATCGTGGCGATGCAGGACGAGGCCATTGCCGGCTACGCCATGCTGGACGTCATTAAACACGAAGTCGATGCCGTGTTTGTCGACCCAGCACACGCGGGTCTCGGCATCGGCAAGCGCCTGCTGGCGGCGCTGGAGCAATTGGCGCGCGAGCACAGCATTGCGCGGCTGCACCTGTCTGCGTCGCTCAATGCCGTGCCGTTTTACCGGGCCGCAGGTTTTACGGCCTTGCGCGAGGAAGCGTATGCGCACCCCAGCGGCATCAGCCTGGCCAGCGTGGCCATGGAAAAGGCGCTGGCGGCCGCCTGAGCCTTCAGTCGTCCATCGCAGCCGCTTCGGACTCGGCCAGGCATTGCTGCAATTTCGCGATCAGAGCGCGCACTTCATCGTCGCCCAGGTCCAGCGGGGCGCCCTGCGCGCCGACGGCGATCAGGCAGATGGCCGAGCCGTCGTACCAGGCGTCCAGGCGTTCCTTGCCCTCATTCATATTGCTCTGACTCATGTTGCAAATCCCTCAGTAAATCATCTGGCGCCGCGATGCTGGCGCTGCCTTGCGGCACGGGAAACACGGATGCCAACTGGCCATTGCTTGCCATGCCAGGCAGCCATTGGCTCAGAAAATCGTCGAGCGTGATCGCGCGTGGCTGGAAGTCCGCCCAGTCACCGCTGGCGCACGCCTGCGCGAATGCCGCTTCCGGCCAGAACGGGATGGCGACCTTGCCACCGACTTGCGCCGTGGCCCAGCCATCATGGTACAAGCCCCACACTTCTTGCGTATCGGCTACCTTGCGCACGCAATAGTCGTAGCGCTGCTGCGCCGGCAACTGGATGACCTGTTTGATTTTTTCAGGATGCACGGTTTCCCCCTACTCCGTCCCAGACCCGTAACTCCGGCCCGCACCAGCCCGTCGCCATGTGATGGTTTGCGTGGTTTGCAGCATCTCAATCCGCTTCCCACGCGATGGCGGCCGGCCGCGCGCCGCCTGTCTTGAAGAACGCGACGAAGGCGCGCTGACATTGTTCCACGTCCACGCACCATGCTTCCGGATACTCGTCCACCTGGCCATTCGACAGCAAATAGCTGCAGACGCCGTCCGCTTCCTCGTCGCCCAGCGAGTGAAAACTCAGGTCGTCCTGCCCCGACAAATACATCAGCCAGGCGTTGCCGCCATTGCGCAGCATGCACAGGGCCGGGCCCTGCTCCGCCTCGGTTGCCTGGGTCAGCCACAGCTCGCACTGCGCCAGGGCGCGCGCTTCGAGCAGCGCCTGTTCCAGCACGCTGATGCTATCAATCACGCGCGGCTCGCCGTGCAGATTCAGTTCCATGTTCACGCGTTTTCTCCACTTAAATCGGCCGTCGCCAGCGCCGTGCTCAGGTACAGCTTGCCGCTCAGGTCCTGCAGCAGGCTGCTCTGGCGCAAACGGTCCATTACGGGCCCTTTCACTTCGGCCAGGTTCAGGCTGATACCGCGCTTGCTCAGCGCGCTGTTGAGTTCGATCAAGCCCAGCAGGGCCGTGCTGTCGATCTGGTTGACGGCCGACAACACCAGCACCAGGTGGCGCGCCGTCGGGTGGCCGCGCAACTCGTCTTCCACCCTCTCCGTGACGGCTTCGACGTTGCCGAAGAACAGGCCCGCATCGATGCGCAGCAGCAAGACGTCCGGTAACGTTTGCGCCTCGTAGCGCTCCACGTTACGGAAGTGCTCGCTATTCGGGATACGCCCCAGCACGGCGATGTGCGGGCGGCTGGCGCGCCAGATCAGGGTGCCCATCGACAGCAGCACGCCGATCACCACGCCCGCTTCCACGCCCAGCACCAGCACGCCGGCCGTGGTCGCCAGCAGGGCCAGCGCATCGCTGCGGTCGTAGCGCCACGACAGTTTCAAAGTATCCCAGTCCAGCAGGCTGCTGACGGCAAAGATGATGGTGGCCGCCAGGACCGGCAGCGGGAGCAGGGCCAGCCAGCCCGTGGGCGCCACCAGCGCCAGCGCCAGCAGGCCCGCCGTGATGATGCTGGCCAGCGGCGTATTCGCGCCCGCCTGGAAATTGACGGCCGAACGCGAAATCGAGCCCGTGACGGGGAAGCCGCCCGACAGCGCGCTGGCCACGTTGGCCGCGCCCAGGCCCAACAGTTCACGGTTGGTATGCAGCTTTTCGCCGCGTTTTTGCGCCAGGGTCTGGGCGGCGGACATGCTCATCAGGAAGATGATGAAGGCGATCAGCAGCGCCGGCGACAACAAAGTGCGCCAATGGGCGCCGGACGTGGCCAGGTTCAGGCCCGGCAAGCCGCTGGGCACGTGGCCCGTCGTCTGCACGCCCATCGCGTCCAGGCCGCCATACGCGACGAGCGCGATGCCGGCCAGCACCAGCGCCATCGGCGCCAGGCGCGCGCCCACGTCGGCCGCCACCTTGTTCAAGCCACAGCGCTGCAGCAGGCGCGACAGATAGCGCTTGGCAAGCCACAGAAACAGCAGGCCGGACAATCCGAGTACGAGGCTGGGCGTGTGCCAGTGGGGAAGCGTCGCGCCCAGCAAGGGCGTGATCTGGCCCCAGATGATCAGGATCGCGGCGCCATTGCTGAAACCGCTGATCACGGGGCGCGACAGGAAACTGGCCATGAAACCCAGGCGCAGCACGCCGCACAGCAGCAGGACGAGGCCGCTGATGAAGGCCAGCTGGGCGGCCAGGACGATATACAGGGAGGAACCGGGGTCGGCCAGCGGCGCCAGGGCGGCCGCCGTCATCAGGGAAACGATGGCCATGGGGCCCACCGATTGCGTCATGCTGCTGCCGAACAAGGCGTACAGCACGGGCGGCAAGATGCTGGCGTAGATGCCCACCACGGGCGGCAAGCCGGCCACCAGCGCGTAAGCCATGCCTTGCGGCACCATCATCATGGCGACAACGATACCGGCAGTAATGTCTCCGGCCAACAGGGGACGCCGGTATTGCCTGAGCCAGAGCAGCATGGATGATCCCGAAATCTGAAAACCGAAGCCTATCATGCGACGCGACCGGCTGACAGGGGGGATATGCTCACTCTTGCAACAATTGCGCCTTCACGGCATCGAGGATTTCCTCGGACAAGGCTTCGTCATCGACGGAACGGGCCAGCACCATGGCGCCCACCATGGCGGCAAACGTCGAAATGGCCTGCTGGCGCCGTTCTTCCGGCGCACCGTCGGGCAGCAAGCCTTCCAGCAGCGAGAACTGCTGCTGCGTCGCTTTCGTAAACGCGGGACGCGCACCGGGCGACATGCGCGCCGCATCGACGCCCATGGCCGCCGCCGGGCAGCCGCCGCCGGGCTGATCGCGGTGCCGGGTCGTCAGATAGTTGTCGATGATCGCCGGCAGCGCCCGCTGCGGATCGCTGGCGACCTTCGCCCGCCAGCCTTCCAGCGATTTCTCCAGGGCATGCTGGCATGCCTCGATCATCAAGTCTTCCTTGGACGCGAAATGCCCATAGAAGCCGCCATGCGTAAGGCCCGCGTTCTTCATCAGGTCGGCCACGCCGATGCCGTCGTAGCCCTTTTCACGGAACAATTTTGCCGCCACCTCCACGATGCGCTCGCGGTTCAGCGCCGCCTGCTCCCTGCTCACTTTCATGCTGCCTCCCACATTTATGTCAACCATCATATAACTTTACGCCTGTTTGCGCCACTCTGTTAGCAAGCGCACCGTTTGATGCCGGCGCCGCGCCGATACTGGATCTTCGTTTTCAGGGAGGCCAGCATGAACGAAAACAAGGATCAGTCCGCAGGCAACTTGCAACGCGCCATCCAGCAGGAGCAAGATGGCCGTGATGCCGCCAAGCCAGACAAACGGGCCAGCAAGCCCCCCGTGCAGACGGGCAGCCGCAGCCAGCCAGCTCCTCCCCTGCCCGCCCAGCACCTGGCCAAGCCCGGCATCGAAGCGCAAATGGAATTGCAACCCCGCTTCCTGGCGCCCGACTATTGCGGCAGCGGCAAGCTGGCCGGCATGGTGGCCATCATCACGGGCGGCGATTCGGGCATCGGCCGCGCCGTGGCCGTGCTGTACGCGCGCGAAGGGGCCGATATCGCCATCATTTACCTGAATGAACACGCGGACGCCCACGAAACCAGGCGCTACGTGGAAGCGGAAGGCCAGAGCTGCCTGTTGATTGCAGGCGACGTCCGCGACCAGGGCTTTTGCCAGCAAGCCGTCAGCCAGGTGCTGGACAAGTTCACGCACATCGACGTGCTAGTCAACAACGCCGCCTTCCAGGAACACGCGGAATCGCTGCTCGACCTGAGCGAGGAACGCTTTGACCTCACCATGAAAACCAATGTCTACGGCTACTTTCATATGGCCAAGGCCGTACTGCCCCACTTGCAGCGCGGTGCGTCCATCATCAACACGGGCTCCGTGACGGGTTTGCAAGGTTCGAAGCACTTGCTCGACTATTCCACCACCAAGGGCGCCATCCATGCGTTTACCATGGCGCTGGCCGGCAACCTGCTGGACAAGGGTATCCGCGTCAACGCCATCGCGCCCGGCCCCGTGTGGACACCGCTCAACCCGGCTGACAAGTCGCCCGAGGATATCCAGACATTCGGCGCGGACACGGACATGCGCCGCCCGGCCCAGCCGGAAGAACTATCGCCCGCCTACGTCTTCCTGGCCTCGCCCGTCTGTTCCAGCTATATCAGCGGCATCGTCCTGCCCGTCACCGGCACGGTGGGGGGCTAGGCGATGGCGCGCGCACTGTGGAAAGGCGCCATCAGCTTCGGCCTCGTGCATATCCCTGTCGAACTGATTTCTGCCAGTCTCGACCATGAACTGGATTTGTCCATGCTGGACCGGCGCGACTTTGCGCCCATCGGCTACAAGCGCTACAACAAGAAGACGGGCAAGGAAGTCGAGTGGGACGACATCATCAAGGGCTATGAATACAAGACGGACGAGTACGTGGTGCTGTCCGAGGAAGATTTGAGGCAAGCCAATGTGAAGGCTACGCAAACCATCGACATCTTGACCTTTGTCGATGCGGTCGAGGTGCCGCTGACCTTTTACGAGCACCCATATTACTTGCTGCCCGCCAAGGGTGGCGAGAAAGTCTATGCGCTGCTGCGCGAGACCTTGCGCAAGGCCAATAAAGTGGGCATCGCCAGCGTGGTCATGCGCACCAAGCAGCATTTGTGCGCGCTTGTGTGCGTGGGCGAAGCCATCGTGCTCAACACCCTGCGCTACGCCGACGAGCTCCGTCCCACGGACGACCTCGATTTGCCCGGCAGCGGCCTGAAGGCGGCGGGCATTTCCGACAAGGAACTCAAGATGGCCCTGTCGCTGGTGGAAGGCATGAGCGAAGCATGGGAACCCGGGCAATACCACGACAGCTACCGCGAAGACGTGCTGGCGCTGGTCAAGAAAAAAATCAAGGCGAAACAGACCAAGACCATCACGCCGCCCGCGCCCGATACAGCAGAAGAGCACGGCAGCAACGTCATCGACCTGGTCGCCCTGCTGCAGCAAAGCCTGGGCAAGAAAGCGCCCACCACGCCGGCCCGCAAGCGCGCGGCCTCTTCCACAGCCGGCAAACCGGCGCCTTCCAGGCGTAAGGCGGCCTGAACCACCCACCCGCTCCGGCAGCCTCCGTCATCAGATAAATGCATTGACTTTGACCAGGCTTCTCGCTACGTTATGCACACAGCCTGCCACCCGGCAAGCCCTGTCATGCGTGCGGAAAAAATGGATGCCGAGTTAGATCAGCTTATCCTCAGTGGCGCCCCAGGCGGCGTTGTCATCACGAACGAAGAGCATGCCGTCGTGCGCTGGACGGCCGGGGCGCAGCGCATTTTCGGCTATGCCAGCGACGAAGCGCTGGGCCACACGCTGTGGGAACTGATCTCGCTGCCCGGACAGGCCGAGGCGGATCCGCTGATCAACGAGCATCTGATCCTGCACGGCAGCTACGACCGCGAATCGCTGCGGCGGCGCAAGGATGGTGAACTCATCTACGTCGACGTGGCATGCCAGGCCGCGCAGGCGGGGGCAGACGGCCCCCGCTACCTGATTTCCACCATGAAGGACACGACCTTGCTGAAGGCGGCGCGCGACGCCCAGTTCGTCAACGTGCGCTACCGCGTGCTGTTCGAATCGACGCCGGACAGCGTCATCATGGTCAATGCCACGGGCGCCATCGTGCTGGCCAACCAGCAGGCGCAGCGCCTGTTCGGCTATGCGGAAGGCGAATTGAGCGGCAGGCAAATCGATAGCCTGCTGCCGCAACGCCTGCGCCATGCGCATGTGGGGCACCGCGCGCGCTATTTCGACCAGCCTCGCACGCGCACCATGGGCGCCGACCTGGAATTGCTGGGCTTGCGCAAGGACAACGTCGAATTCCCCGTCGAAATCAGCCTGTCGCCGATCCAGACGGAGATCGGCACCTTCGTCATCAGCGCCATCCGCGACGTCAGCGACCGCCGGCGGGCCGAGCAGAAGTTCCGCGGCCTGCTCGAATCGGCGCCGGACGCCATCGTCATCGTCAACGGCGATGGCGAGATCGTGCTCGTCAACTCGCAGGCGGAACGCCTGTTCGGCTACTCGCGCGCGGAGTTGCTTGGGCGCAATGTGGAAGTGCTGATCCCGGCCCGCTATGCGATTGACCATCCGCACCACCGCCAGTCCTTTTCCACGGCGCCGCGCGCCCGCTCCATGGGCGCGGGCCTGGAACTGTACGGCTTGCGCCGCGATGGCACCGAGTTTCCCGTCGAAATCAGCCTGTCGCCGCTGGAAACGGATGAAGGCGTGCTGGTCTCGTCGGCCATCCGCGACATCACGGAGCGCAAGCGCATCGAGCGCACGCTCAACGAACAGAAAATCGAACTCGAACGGGCCAGCCAGGCGAAAGACCGCTTTCTTACCAGCATGTCGCATGAATTGCGCACGCCACTGAACGCCATCCTCGGCTTTGCCCAGCTGCTGGCCAACGAAGCCCTGCCCGCGACCGCGCTGCAAAAGCGCACCTTCGTGCACAACATCGTCACTTCGGGCCGCCACCTGCTCACCCTGATCAATGAAATCCTCGACCTGGCGAAGATCGAATCAGGCAGCCTGAGCCTATCGATGGAAGCGGTGACGCTGCCCGCGCTGATCGAGGAAGTGCGCGTGATGGTGGAAGAACAGGCGCAGCAGCGCCAGATCCACCTGGTCTTCCCGGCCTGCGAGGCACTGACGCTGAGGGCCGACCATACGCGCCTCAAGCAAGTGCTGCTGAACCTGCTGTCAAACGCCATCAAGTACAACCGCCCGGCCGGCAAGGTGGAACTGGAAATCTCGCAGCCCGGGGCGCAGCGCGTGCGCATCGCCATCCGCGACACGGGCAAGGGCCTGGATGAGGCGCAGCTGGCGGAACTGTTCCAGCCGTTTAACCGCCTGGGGCAGGAGGCGGGCAGCGAGGAAGGCACGGGCATCGGCCTGGTCGTCACCAAGCGCCTGGTCGAGTTGATGGGCGGCAGCATGGGTGTACACAGCTGCATCGGCGTGGGCAGCGTGTTCTGGATCGAACTCGATACGATGGCTGCGCCACCCGCCGCGCAGGCGGAAACGGAATACCTGCCCGAGCCCGCCGGCGACGCCGGGGACGATGCAGGTGGCCAGGCGCTGCTGCTGTACGTGGAAGACAATCCGGCCAGCCTGCGCCTGGTGGAAGACATCGTCAGTTTCCTGCCCCACCTGCGCATGATCTCGGCCACCGACGCCCGCCAGGGTATCGCGCTGGCGCTGGAACGCCGCCCCGATGTCATCCTGATGGATATCAACCTGCCCGGCATGAATGGCAACCAGGCGCAGCGCATCCTGCGCAACGATACGCGCACGGCGCACATCCCCGTCATCGCCCTGACGGCCAATGCCATGAAGGGCGACATCCGGCACGGCCTGGCTGCGGGCTTTTTCCGCTACCTGACCAAACCCGTCGAGATTCCCCAGCTCAACACTGCCATCGAGGAAGCGCTGCAGCTGGTGCGCGCCGTCCTGCCGTTCAAGCCGGAGGACTAAAGGCCAGCTTTTTCATCGCCGCATCGAGTCCTTTCGCGCTGCGCGCATAGCCATCCCACGGCGCGTTGCCCACGTCGAGGCGGCTGTGGACATTGCCTACGCTCCATTGATCGCCCGCCTTCAGCTTGTCGAGCTCTTCCCAGGCCAGCGGCACGGAAATGCCCAACCCCGACCGCGTGCGGGCCGACCACGCACACACGGTGGTGGCGCCCTTGCCATTGCGCAAATAATCGATGAATATCTTGCCGACGCGGTTAGCCGGTCCGCTTTTCAAGACAAAGCGCTGCGGAATAAGCTGCGCCATGTGCGCCACGATCGCTTGCGAAAACGCCTTGACCGTATCCCAGTCGTGTTTCGGGCGGATCGGCACGACCACGTGCAAGCCCTTGCCGCCGCTGGTTTTCAGCCAGGCGGGCAAACCCAGCTCCGTCAGGAAAGCGCGCAGCAGCACGGCCGCTTCGCAGATGGCGGGCCAGGCCACGCCCTTGCCCGGGTCCAGGTCGAACACCAGCCGGTTCGGCGTGTCGTAGGCGCTGGCCAGCGCGTTTTGCGTGTGAAACTCCACCACATTCCACTGCGCCGCCGATAACAAACCTTGCAGGCTGGCCACTTCCAGCATGGGCGCATGCTCGGGATCGAGCCGCGCATCGAGCTGCTTGACGCCGTGCATGGCCGACGTCTCCGCATGCTTCTGGAAGAACAGCTCGCCGCCCACGCCCGCCGGCGCGCGCACCAGCGAGACGGGCCGCCCCTTCAAATGCACCAGCATCAGCTTGCCCACCAGCGCGTAATAGCGCACCAGGTCGATCTTCCTGGCGCCACTGTCCCTGTCGATCACCCTGTCCGCATGGCTGACCTTGAAACTGGCCGGCAAGACGCCGTCCGGCATGGATTTGCTGTGCATGGTCTTCTCCCTGTCGATGTGCTGCGCCCGCTCGCGCACGATGGCGGCCGGTTGTTTGTCCTCGCGCAAGCCGTGGAACACGGCATGGCGCACGGCGCCGCCACTGGTCCATTGCGCAAAACTGACTTCGGCCACCAGTTGCGGCTTGACCCAGATGGGCTGGCGCACGCCGCCCGCCTTGCCGACGAACGGACTCGTTTCGATGGCCAGCGCATCGAGCCGCCG
This sequence comes from Janthinobacterium sp. BJB426, assembly GCF_002735705.1. GTDB lineage: Bacteria > Pseudomonadota > Gammaproteobacteria > Burkholderiales > Burkholderiaceae_D > Janthinobacterium. The sequence continues at coordinate 90,606 of NZ_PDZL01000008.1, read as the reverse complement.
CCGCAAGTCGCGCAAGGCCGTATCGTCAAAGCCGCTGCCCACATTGCCCGCATAGCGCAGCTTGCCCTGCGCATCGTGCACGCCCAGCAACAGCGACCCGAGCCCTTCGCGCGCGCCCTGCGGCGCCGTATAGCCGCCGATGACGAATTCCTGGCGCAGCCCGCATTTGAGCTTGATCCAGTCGCCGGAGCGGCGCATGACGTAGGACGAACCGCGCCGCTTGCCGATCACCCCTTCCAGCCCCAGGCGACAGGCGTGATCCAGGATCTGCTGCGGCGCAGCATCGAGCGTGGCGCTGAAACGCACCAGGGGCGACGCGGGCAAGCGCTGCAGCAGCTGTTCCAGCAACGCCCTGCGCGCTTCCACGGGCTGGCCCCGCAGATCGTGGCCATCGAAATACGGCACATCGAACAGGTAATACACGATGGCGCTGGTCGTTTCCGCATCAAACGCGCGCTGCAAGGCGCCGAAATCCGGGTGGCCGCTGGCGTCGTTGACGACGATTTCACCGTCATACCAGCCTGGCGGCAAGCCCTGCTGCTCCAGTGCCTGCCGCAACTTCGGCAGTTTCGCCGTCCAGTCATTGCCATTGCGCGTCATCAAGCTGACCTGTTTGCCATCGCAACGGGCAAGCAGGCGGTAACCGTCAAATTTCACTTCGAACAGCCAGTCTTGCGCATCTGGCGGCGGCGCATCGGCCAGGGTGGCCAGCTGGGGCGACAGGGTGGCGGGCAGCCTGGCGGCTGGCGCAGCGGCCTGGGCCGCACGCTTCTTGCGCTTGGGCATGGCCTTGTGCTTGACGCTGTCGGGCAATTCGTCCACGACAGAAAATTCCAGTGCCGGCCGGGCATAGGCGTCTTTTTCCTTGATCAGCAGCCAGGCGGGCTGCTTTTCGCTGCGTTTGTCTCCCTTGCCTTTCATGCGCACCAGCACCCAGTTGCCCTGCATCTTGTGGCCGTACAGGGTAAATTTCAGTTCGCCGGCCGCCAGCGCCTTGCGCGCATCGGGCGTGGCCGGCTGGGGCTGCCACATTCCTTTATCCCAGATGATGACCTTGCCCGCGCCATACTGTTTTTCGGGAATCGTGCCTTCAAAACTGGCATACGAGACAGGATGGTCTTCCACCTGCACCGCCATGCGCTTGTCGCGCGGATCATAGCTGGGCCCTTTCGGCACGGCCCAGCTTTTCATCGTGCCGTCCAGCTCCAGGCGAAAATCATAGTGCAAGCGGCTGGCCCAGTGCTTCTGGATGACGAAGGTGAGCGCCTCGCCCGCTTCCTCGTCGCCCCCCGCAGGCTCGGGCGTGACGGCGAAATTGCGCTTGGCTTGATAGGTTTTCAAGGCGGCTTTCATGGCGGACCCATGCAGTAACGATGGCCTTGAGTCTAGGCCGCTGCGGTCCCTGGCGCGGTACGCCAGCTAACAGAGTGCCTGCCCCGGCAAATGTAAGTGTTTGTAATTAGATCGAATCGCTGTCAACGCTATTGCCGTACGGCGCGTTTTTGGCTCAGTGACAGGGGAAATGCATCTCCTGAACTACAACCCCACTTCTCGAGGAACTGCACCATGAAAAAAGTAATCGCTACTCTGATCGCCGGCTTGTTCGCTACCGCAGCCTTTGCTCAAACGCCAGCCGTGCCTGCCAAGGCCGAAGCCAAGCACACCAAGGAAGTGGCAAAAGCAGAAGCCAAGGAAACCAAGGCCGTCGTGAAAGCCGATGCGAAAGAAGCCGCCGTCGCCGCCGATGCCAAAGCCGATGTCGCCAGCGCCAAGGCCGACGCCAAAGCAACCAAGGCCAAAGCCCATCACAAAGCCAGCAAAGCCAAGGCCAAGGCTGACGAAGCCAAAACTGAAGCGACCGCAGCAGCAGCCAAATAATCAGTTCCGCGCGTTTTCCGCGCCAGACAAAAAGACAGCTTCGGCTGTCTTTTTTCATTTTCACCACCACATCATGCAGCAACGTCCTTTAAAACACCCGATTGTAAGAAAGTGTAAACAAGGTCAACGGTAACCTTGCGGGGCGCGTTTTATGCTCAGTGACACGGGAATCATCCCTGCACCAACAGACATACCAGACAAACCACCACCGAGGACTGCACCATGAAAAAAGCAATTGTTACCCTGATCGCCGGCCTGTTCGCTACCGCTGCCTTTGCCCAAACGCCTGCAGCGCCAGCAGCCACCCCGGCAGCCTCGGTTCCCGCCAAAGTGGAAGCGGCCCACACCAAGGCTGTCGTGAAAGCCGATGCCAAGGAAGCGCAAGCCGTCGTCAAAGCGGATGCCAAAGAAGCGAAAGCTGTCGTCGCCGCGAAAACGGAAGTGGCCAGCGCCAAAACGGAAGCAACGACCACCAAGGCCAAGGCCCATCACAAAACCAAGCATACCAAGGCCAAGGCCGATGCAAAACTGGCTTCGGCCACCGCTGCAGCACCTACACCTGCTCCAGCACCAGCAGCAGCCAAGTAATCATCGACACACCATCCCTTACCACTCGCCAGGAAACTACAATGAAAAAAGTTATCGCCACCCTCGTCGCCAGCCTGTTCGCTACAGCAGCCTTCGCCCAAACCCCTGCCGCCCCGGCAGCGCCCGCCAAGGCGGAAGCGGCCCACACGAAAGCCGTGGCCAAGGCTGAAGCCAAGGAAACCAAGGCCGTCGTGAAAGCCGACGCGAAAGAAGCGGTTGTCGCCGCCGATGCAAAAGCCGATGTCGCCAGCGCCAAGGCCGACGCAAAAGCCACCAAGGCCAAGGCCCATCACAAGGCCAGCAAAGCCAAGGTAAAAGCGGATGCAGTCAAAGCAGACGCGGCAGTTGCTGCCACACCGGCAAAGTAAGCGTCAATGTAGCCACGGGAGCGCATCCGCCGGGTCTGCGCTTGCGTGGCCACGTCGAGTACCAGGGACAGCTTCGGCTGTCCTTTTTGCATGGTGCTCTTCCACCGCGCCTTCATGCAAACTTCATCGAACAGGCCAGCTTGCACGCGACAAAACGACGCACATGAGGGACACTGGCACTCCGACCATCGCCGCGAAGCCTATCCCATGCGCCACCTGCCCTTGTTCCTGATTACCGCCCTGTGCCTGCCTTGCGCCGCCAGCGCCCAAGACACCCCCGCCACCATCGCGCAAGTCCTGCAAGCCCAGGACGGCGACAGCCATGGCGACTTGCGCGCCGTCGTCGTGCTGCGCGATGGGGCCGTCGTGGCCGAGCGCTATTACAACGGCGAGACGGCCGACACCCTGCACGACATCCGCTCGGCCGGCAAGAGCATCACCGCGCTGCTGGTGGGCGCAGCCGTGGCGCGCGGCCAGCTGGCGACAACAAAAACAGTGGGCGACTACTGGCCCGAAGTCGCTGGCAGCCCGGCGGGCAAGGTCGTCCTCGACGACTTGCTGACCATGCGTTCGGGCCTGGCCGCCTTCGATGAAGACGAACAGTCGCCAGGCAATGAAGACAAGCTCGATGCAGCGTCCGACCCCGCCGCCTTCGTGCGCGGCGTGCCTGCCGCTGCGGCGCCGGGCAGCATCTACCGCTACAACTCGCTGGGTTCGTACATCGCGGGGCGCGTGGTGGAAAACGCCAGCGGCGCCGACCTGGAAGATGTCGCAGCCAAGGCGCTGTTTGCGCCACTGGGCATCACGCGCTGGAGCTGGGGCCGCGACGTGGCACACCACCCGAAAGGCCAGGGCAATCTGTCGCTGCGCGCGCGCGACACGGCAAAAATTGGCCAGCTGGTGCTCGACGACGGCGCAGTTGACGGCAAGACGGTGATCGACGCCGCCTGGATCAAGGCCGCGCTGGCGCCGCGCGTGGCCATCGGCGCCGTGGACCGCTATGCCGACAGCTACGGCTATTTCTGGTATGCGAAGACGCAGGACATCGCAGGACAAAAGATCACCGTGCATTTCGCTTCGGGCAATGGCGGCAACAAGATCTATGTGATACCCGCGCGCCGCATGGTGGTCAGCATCGCATCTGGCGCGTACGGCAAGGCTTATGGACAGCGCCGTTCGGAAGACATCCTGAAGGCCATCCTGAAGGCGGATGCAACGCAGATGTAAGCGTTTGTAATGACCGTCAACGCATGCGTCCGGGGGCGCGTTTTATGCTCAGTGACACGGGAATCATCCCGGCACCAACAGACATACCAGACAAACCACCACTGAGGACTGCACCATGAAAAAAGTAATTGCTACCCTGATCGCCGGCCTGTTCGCAACTGCAGCCTTCGCCCAAACCCCGGCAGCACCTGCGGCAGCTTCGGTACCCGCCAAAGTGGAAGCGGCCCACACCAAGGCCGTCGTGAAAGCGGACGCCAAGGAAGCGCAAGCCGTCGTCAAAGCGGATGCCAAAGAAGCGAAAGCAGTCGTCGCCGCCAAAACGGACGTCGCCAGCGCCAAGGCGGAAGCGGCCACCACGAAAGCCAAGGCACACCACAAGGCCAAGAAAACCAAGGCCAAGGCTGACGAAAAGCTGGCATCGGCCACCGCCGCTGCACCAGCACCAGCTCCTGCCAAGTAATTCAGACACACCTGACTGACCACACCATACCAAGGATACTAAAATGAAAAAAGTTATCGCCACCCTGATCGCCAGCCTGTTCGCCACCGCCGCTTTCGCCCAGACGCCAGCCGTCGCGCCAGTCGCTCCAGTGGCACCGGTTCCTGTCGTCGCCCCTGTCGCCAAGGCCGAAGCGCCGGCAGCAGCCGTCAAGCCAGCGACGCACAAGAAAGCCAAGCATCACAAGGCAAAGAAAGCCGCACCGGCAACGCCAGCAACTCCGGCCGCACCAGCAGCTTCCGCACCGGCAGCAGCGCCAGCCAAGTAATCGAGGCGACGCCAAACAAAAAGACAGGGTTTCCCTGTCTTTTTTTCGTCCGCTTTTTCGTGTATTTATTTCGGCATCAGCACCGTGTCGATGACATTGATCACGCCATTCGATTGATACACATCATAGGTGCTGATGTTGGCGCTATTGCCGCCCTCGTCCATCACCACGATGTTGTGCATGCCGTTCATGGCGAACATCAGCTTGCCTCCGCTGGCCGTGGGCAGGGTGGCTTTACCGTCATGCATCTTGATTTCCTTGGCCAGTGCCTTGAAGTCGTATTTGCCGGGCAGCACGTGGTAGGTGAGGATTTTCGTCAGGGTCGCCTTGTTTTCCGGCTTCACCAGGGTCTCGACGGTGCCGGCCGGCAGCTTGCCAAACGCCGCATTCGTCGGCGCGAACACGGTAAACGGGCCTTTGCCTTTCAGCGTATCGACCAGGCCGGCCGCCTTGACGGCAGCGACCAGGGTCGTGTGGTCGGCCGAATTGACGGCGTTGTCGACGATATCCTTGGACGGATACATGCTCTGGCCACCCACCATGGTCGTCATGTCGGCGGCAAACGGGGCGCTGGCGGCCAGCATGGACGTAATGAACAGTGTTGCGGGAACGAAGGTGCGCATGATGATATCTCCTGGATGACTGCGTTTGCATGATTGCAGGAGTACTTACGCGGCCTGGTCGCAAACGGATTCAACTGGCTGAAAACAAAAAAACGGCGCCGTGCAAGCGCACGACGCCGTTTCGCGATGTTTTCCTCGCCGCGGGCCGGGAATGCCAGCCCGCGGTGCCGGAAACTAGTTGGCCGCGACCTGCGGCTCCGTCTCGCCCCAGCCGCCGCCCAGGGCGCGGATCAGCGCCACCGTGGTGACGGCGCGGTTGCCGCGCAATTGCACAGCGTTGCGCTCGATGGCCGCCAGGTTGCGCTGGGCGTCCAGCAGATCGAGATAGCTGGAACGGCCCGCGTCGTACAGCTTTTGCGCCAGGTCGGCCGAGCGGCGCGCCGAGACGACGGCTTCGTCGATCTGCTGCGTCTGGCCCGACAGGATGCGCAGGCCGGCCAGGTTGTCTTCCACCTCGGCGAAGGCCACCAGCACGCTCTGGCGATACGTCGCCACCGACTCTTCCAGCTGCGCTTCGCTGCGGCTCACGGCTGCCTTGTTGCGGCCACCGTCGATGATCGGCATCGACATCAGGGCGCCCAGCAGCCAGGAGCGGCTGCTCCACTTGAAAATATCCGAGAAGGTATCGGACGCGCCGCCACCGGAAGCGTTCAGGCTCAAGGCCGGGAACATGGCCGACTTCGCCACGCCGATGCGCGCATTCGACGCTTCCATGGTGCGCTGCGCCGACGCGATGTCGGGACGGCGTTCCAGCAGGGACGACGGCATGCCTGCCGGGATCACGGGCAGGAAACCGCTATCCTGCAGCGGGTTGACGGTCGCCGTGAAGCTGGCGGCCGGCTTGCCCAGCAAGACAGCCAGCGCATGCTCGCTGGTGGCGCGCTGGCGCTGCAGGCCGATGGCTTCGGCGCGCGTGGTCGACAGCTCCGTGCGGGCACGCGACAGATCGAATTCGCCGATGTCGCCCAGGTCATAGCGGCGCTGGTTCACATGCACGCTTTCCTCGCGCAGGCGCACCGTCTGTTCCAGGGTCGCCAATTCGGCATCCGTGGCGCGCAGCTGGAAGTAGGTCTGCGCGACGTCCGCCTGCAAGGACAGCAGCACCGAGCGGTAAGTCGCTTCCACGGCCAGCGCATCGCTGCGCGAGGCGCTGACGTTAGCTGCCACTCTGCCGAACAGATCGACTTCATAGCTGGCCGTCAGGTTGGCCTGGTAGACGTTGGTGGCCGCCACCGGCGCGCCATTCGGCAAGCCGAGCGACACGGCAGAAGCGCGGTTGCGCTGGCCGCCCACGTTCACGCCCACTTGCGGAATGCGGTCCGCTTCGGCGATGCCGGCAATCGCCCTCGCCTGCTTGACGCGGGCGGCAGCGATGGCCAGGTTGGCGTTGGCTTGCGTGGCTTCGTTGATCAGGCTCGTGAGGGCCGGATCATTGAAGGCCAGCCACCATTCTCCGCGCGCCTGGCGCTCGGCTGGCACGCCCTGTTTCCAGCGCGTGCCATCGGCTGCCGTCTGCACGACGGGCAAGCTTTGCGCCTCCTTGAACGCGGCCGGCGTCTCGATCTGCGGCTGCTTGAACTCCGGCGCCGCGCAGGCCGCCAGCAGCACGGCAGCTGCCATGGCGGTTAGCACGGGCTTGACGCGCCAGATGATTTCCTTGGTTTTCAATATATATCTCCTTCCAGGTCCAGCGCTGGCGCGGCAACAGGCTTGGCGGCAGCGGTGGCTGGTTTTTTCTCAAAACGCTGCGCCAGGGTGCGCAGCAGTACGTAGAACACGGGCGTCAGGAACAGGCCGAAGAAGGTCACGCCCAGCATGCCGGCGAATACCGCCACGCCCATCGCATGGCGCATTTCCGAACCGGCGCCGTTCGAGAACACCAGGGGCACCACGCCCATGATGAAGGCGATCGACGTCATCAAAATCGGACGCAGACGCAGACGGCACGCTTCCAGCGCCGCTTGCACAACGGTGCGGCCATGCTCTTCCAGTTCGCGGGCAAATTCCACGATCAGGATCGCATTCTTCGACGCCAGCCCCACCAGCACGAACAGCGCGATCTGGGTGAACACGTTGTTGTCGCCGCCCGTCAGCTTCACGCCAAGCAGCGCACAGAGGATCGACATCGGCACGATCAGGATCACGGCCAGCGGCAATGTCCAGCTTTCGTACTGGGCGGCGAGCACCAGGAACACCAGCAGCACGCACAGCGGGAAGACATAGATCATCGTATTGCCGGACAAGATGTCCTGGTAGGTCAGTTCCGTCCACTCATACGAAATCCCCTGCGGCAGTACTTCCTTGGCGATGCGTTCCAGCGCGGCTTGCGCCTGGCCGCTCGATACGCCAGGGGCTGCGCCGCCATTGAAGTCGGCTGCGGCATACGCGTTGTAGCGCTGTACGCGGTCCGGACCATAGCTGTCCTTGACGCGCATCAGGGACGACAAAGGAATCATCTCGCCCTTGTCATTGCGTACCTTCAGCTGCGCGATATCCTGGGCATGTGAACGGAAAGCCGCATCGGCTTGCACGCGCACCTGGTAGGTGCGGCCAAACTGATTGAAGTCATTCACGTACAGCGAACCGAGGTTGATCTGCAAGGTCTGGTAAATCGTTTGCAGCTGCACGCCCATCTGCTTGGCTTTCACGCGGTCGACGTCGGCGAACAGCTGCGGCACGTTGATCTGGTAGCCCGAGAACACGCCTGCCAGTTCCGGCGTCTGGTACGCTTTCGCGGCCAGTGCCTGGGTGGCGTTGTACAGCGCGTCGTAACCGAGGTTGCCACGGTCTTCGATCATCATCTTGAAGCCGCCGATGGTACCGAGGCCGTTGACCGGCGGTGGCGGGAAGACCATGATGAAGGCGTCCTGGATACCGCCCAGGCGCTTGTTGATCTCGGCCGCGATGGCGCCGCCCGACAATTCCTTGGTGGTGCGCTCGTCGAACGGCTTTAGCGTGGCGAAGACGATACCGGCATTCGGCGCATTGGTGAAATCGTTGATCGACAGGCCGGGGAAGGCGATGGTCGATTCGACGCCGGGCACCGACTTGATGACGTCGGACATGCGGCGCACGACATCTTCCGTGCGGTCCAGCGAAGCGGCGTCAGGCAATTGCGCAAAGCCCACCAGGTATTGCTTGTCTTGCGCTGGCACGAAACCGGCCGGCACGGACTTGAAGGTGAAGATGGCGGCAACGACCAGCAGCGCATACACGCCCAGCGAGGCGCTCTTGCGGCCCAGCACGCCTTTTACACCCGCTTCATAGCGGTGCGAAGCGCGGCCGAAGAAGCGGTTGAACCAGGCAAAGAAGCGGCCGAAGACCATGTCCATGCCGCGCGTCAGCGCGTCTTTCGGCGCATCGTGCGGTTTCAACAGCGCGGCAGACAGGGCTGGCGCCAGGGTCAGCGAGCTGAAAGCGGAGATCACGGTCGAAATGGCGATGGTCAGCGCGAACTGGCGATAGAACTCGCCCGACAGGCCGGGCACGAAGGCGATCGGCACGAACACGGCGCACAGCACCAGGGCGATGGCGACGATAGGACCGCTGACCTCTTTCATGGCCTGGATGGTAGCGTCGCGCGGCGACAAGCCTTCCTCGATATTGCGCTCGACGTTTTCCACCACCACGATGGCGTCATCGACGACGATACCGATGGCCAGCACGAGGCCGAACAGCGACAAGGTGTTGATCGAAAAGCCAAAGCCCAGCATCACTGCAAAGGTGCCGACGATGGAGACGGGAACGGCCAGCAGCGGAATGATCGAGGCGCGCCAGGTTTGCAGGAAGATGATCACCACCAGCACCACCAGGGCGATCGCTTCAAGCAGGGTATGGATCACGGCTTCGATGGACGAGCGCACGAACTGCGTGGGGTCGTACTCGATGCGGTATTCCACGCCTTGCGGGAAGTCTTTTTTCAGTTCGTCCATCTTGGCACGCACGTCGGAAGACAGCTGCAGCGCGTTGGCATTCGGCGCTTCGAAAATACCCATGCCGACGGCCGGATTATTGTTCAGCAGCGAACGCAGCGAGTAGCTGTTGGCGCCCATTTCCACGCGCGCCACGTCCTTCAGGTGCGTCACGGCGCCGTCGGCATTGGTGCGCACGATGATGGCGCCAAATTCCTCGGGGGTCTGCAGACGGCCCTGGGTGTTGACGGTCAGCTGGAAGTCCGAGTTCTTCGCTGGCGAGGCGCCGATCACGCCGGCGGCCACCTGCACGTTCTGCTCGCGGATCGCGTCGACGACGTCATTGGCCGTCATGCCGCGCGCCGCTACCTTTTGCGGATCGAGCCAGATGCGCATGGCGTAGTCGCCGGCGCCGAATATCTGGATGTCGCCCATGCCAGGCAAGCGGGCCAGTTGATCCTTGACGTTCAGCACCGCGTAGTTACGCAGGTACATATCGTCATAGCGCTTGTTTGGCGAAACCAGGTGCACCACCATGGTCAGGTTGGGCGAGGACTTGACGGTCGTCACGCCGATCTGGCGCACTTCCTCGGGCAGGCGCGGCAAGGCGCGCTGCACGCGGTTCTGCACCTGCGTTTCAGCCTGCTCGACGTTGGTGCCGATCTTGAAGGTCACGGTCAGCATCATCGCGCCATCGGACGTGTTTTGCGAGGACATGTAGAGCATGTTCTCGACGCCGTTGATCTGCTCTTCGAGCGGCGCGGCCACGGTTTCGGCGATCACTTTCGGGTTGGCGCCCGGGTACTGCGCGCGCACCACCACGGATGGCGGCACGACGTCGGGATATTCGGAGATGGGCAGGCCGAAAATCGACAGCAGCCCGGCCACGAATATGACGATCGACAGCACCGCCGCGAAAATCGGCTTGTCGATGAAAAAGCGGGAAAAGTTCATGTTTATTCCTTGGAAGTCGATGCTGCTTTCGCGGCGATCTTGGCGTCTTTTACTTCAGGTTTCGCGGGGGCGACAGGCGCGGTCGGATCGAAATCCATGGCCACCATCTGCGGCGTCACGGGCGCGCCGGGGCGCACGCGCTGCAAGCCGTTGACGACGATCTTCTCGCCCGCCTTCAAGCCTTCGCGCACCACGCGCAAGCCGTCCGAGGTCGGGCCCAGCTTGACGGCGCGGTATTCGGCCTTGTTGTCAGCGCCCACCACGTAGACGTATTTGCGGCTCTGATCCGTGCCGACGGCGCGGTCGCTGATCAACAGCGCCGTGCTTTGCGCCTGCGGGCCATTGCCGCCGTCGAGCTGGATGCGCGCGAACAGGCCCGGCACCAGCTGGCGCTCGGCGTTGGCGAAGGTGGCGCGCATGCGCACGCTGCCCGTGGCCGGATCGAGCTGATTGTCGACGAATTCCAGCTTGCCTTCGTGCGGGAAGCCCGTTTCGTTGGCCAGACCGACCCTGACGGTGACGGGCGTACCTTTTTGCGCCGTGCCGGCCACGCGCAGATAGGTATCTTCATCGCCGTCGAAGCTGGCGTAGATGCGGTCCGTCGACACCACCGACGTCAAAATGGCGGAAGCATCGATCAGGTTGCCGACGGTGATTTCCGCCTTGCTGACGCGGCCGCTGATCGGCGCCTGCACCTGCGTGTACGACAGGTTCAGTTTGGCCGCTTCATACGCGGCTTGCGCCGAGCGTGCATTCGCGTCCAGCTCTTTCAAGCCCGACGCTTTTTCGTCGAATTCGCGCTGGGCGATGGCTTTTTCGGCCAGCAGCTTTTCAGCGCGCGACAGTTCCAGCTTGGCCAGTTCCGCCTTGGCGCGGGCCGAGGCAGCCGTGCCTTCGGCGCGCGACACTTCAGCCTGGAATGGGCGCGGATCGATGACGAACAGCACATCGCCCTTCTTCACTTCGCTGCCCGGCTTGAAGTTGACGGCGGTGATGAAGCCACCCACACGCGAGCGGATTTCCACGCGCTCGATCGCTTCCAGGCGGCCCGAAAATTCCTGCGTTTCCGTGATCTGTTTTTCAATGACGGCGGCGGCCGAGATGGGCGGGCCGCCGGCTGCTGGCGCGTCGGGCACCTTGCTGTTGGCCGAATCGCAGCCGGCCAGGCTCACGGCCACCAGTCCTGCCAGCGCGAGCGAGGCAGCCAGGGGCTTCAGCAGAGTGGAAAATTGTTGAACGTTTTTCATTTTATTTCCCTGTTTTATGAAAATTTCTAATGGTATGGGCGGCAGGAAGCAACCCAACTGAAAAAGTGAATGGTGGTGCCATGGCGCCCGACGGCGCTCGATCAAAGGTAAACAGGCCGCCAGCTGCTTAAAAGCGGACGGGGACGACAAAGCTGGCTGTGCGAACGCACAACTCAGGCAAGATGGGAACTACACTGCATAGTGTAGCAACCGAAACTCAAAAAGTAAACTGATTAGTGTAATTTATTTGCTGCGCCGCGCACGGCGGCTTTATGACTCGGGCTCCTGCCCCAGTCCAGCGACAAAGCTGGCGATTTCGCTCAATACCTGCACCTTGCAGGCGCACTCATTACGGGCGGTCGCGTCTTGCAGCGGCGCGGCGGCCATGCGCCGCACAGTGGTCTTGATGCCGCAGGCGATCAGTTTGCTGCCGTATTGTTCAGCCTCGTCGCGCAATGGGTCGTCTTCGCTGGACAATATCAAGGCTGGCGGCAGGTTCTTCAGGCGGCTCGACTGCAATGGCGACGCGTACGGATGGGTACGGTCAGCGGCATTCGGCAGATAGCCACGGTAGGCGGCGGCGCACTGGTCCGCCACTTCCGCCAGGTCGGGACAGCTCGGCAAGTGGCGCATCGAGCAGGTCGACAGGCCGGGATCGAGCATGGGCATGATCAGCACCTGGCCCGCGAGGGGCGGTCCGCCCCGGTCGCGCGACATCATGGCGCACACGGCGGCCAGGTTGGCGCCCGCTTCGATGCCCGACACCACCATCTGCTTGCCCGTCCAGCCCAGCTTGGACTTGTTCTTTTTCGCCCACAACAGCACGGCATGCGCGTCTTCCACGGCGGCGGGGAATGGACGCACCTTCGCCAAGGTGTAGTTCGCGGCCAGCACCACATGGTCGGGGTTGCTCAGCACGAGACAGCGCAGGAAGTCGTCCGCATCGTCCAGGTCGCCGTCGACAAAGCCGCCGCCATGGAAGAAGACGATCAGGCTCGATTGCCTGGCGCCCGGCACGCCGGCCGTGTAGACGCGCGCGGCGAGCGCATCCTGCGCGCCCTGCACCTCGATGTCGCGTATCTTCAGCGCCTGGCCAGGAGCCAGCTCGGCCGCGGTGTCGGCAAAGCTCATTGCGCCACCACCGGCTGCACCGCAACATCGAGCACCGTGTCGTTCAGGCACAACAAGGCGACGCCGCCGACTTCATGGGTCAGGGCGCTATACCCGCTGGCTTCGCTTTGCGCCGCCAGTGAATACGCATCCGTCGATACCATCGCGGCCAAAGCCAGTACACTCGCCACGAGGGCGAATACTGCAAAGTTTCCATTCCGATGACCCATGATCTCTCCTGTTGTACTGCCTGCGGCATCACATTTATGCTGCAGTACAACAACTATAGACTTGATCTACAATCTGATAAAGAGTGCAATGACGAATTGATTGTTCAGGATTCTGAATAATCACGGATAAAGTGATAGGAATTCAAGTGAACAAGCTGCAAGCCATGGAAGTTTTCATCCAAGTCGTCGATGCGGGCGGCTTTACGCGCGCGGCGGAAAACATGCAGCTGCCGAAAGCCACCGTGTCGACCCTGATCCAGTCGCTGGAAGCGAGCCTGTCGGTTAAATTACTCAACCGCACCACGCGCCATGTCAGCATCACGTCCGATGGCGCCGCCTATTACGAACGCTGCGTGCGCATCCTGTCGGACGTGCGCGAGGCCGAGGAATCGCTGTCGCGCACGCGCCTGAGCCCCAGCGGACGCCTGCGCGTGGATGCGCCCACGGCCCTGGCCAGCGAACTGATCATCCCTGCCCTGCCCGACTTCTTTGCCCGCTACCCCGATATCTCGCTGGAACTCGGTTGCAGCGACCGCCCCGTCGACCTGATCGAGGAAGGCGTCGACTGCGCCGTGCGCGGCGGCGAATTGGGCGACCTGAACCTGATCGCGCGCCGGGTCGGCGTGCTGCACTTCATGACGTGCGCGTCGCCCGGCTACCTGGCGCACCACGGCACGCCGCTGCACCCGGACGACCTGCCGCGCCACCGCGGCGTGAATTTTTTCTCCGCCAAGACCGGCAAAACGTTTGACTGGGATTTCACGCGCGCCGGCGAACGCATCCAGGTTGCCATGCCCAGCCATATCGCCCTGAACGACTCGAATGCCTACACGGCCGCTGGCCTGGCGGGCCTGGGCATCGTGCAAATGACGCATTTCATGCTTGCGCCGCTGATAGAACAGGGCAAAATGGTGGAATTGCTTGGCGAATGGGAATCCGACCCGCTGCCCATCCACGTGATCTATCCGCCCAACCGCCATCTGTCCGCCAAGGTGCGCGTGTTTGTGGAATGGGTCGCCGACATGTTTACCAACCACCCGGCCACGCAGCTCAAGGGCAAGAGCAGTCCCGCGAGCGCGCGCGCCACACTGACCGAGGCCCAGCCATGACAGCAGCAAGCACATCGCCGCACCCGCACCGCATCGTCTTTCTCGACCGCGACAGCCTGATCGCCAGCGTGCGCCCGCCCGCCTTCGAGCACAGCTGGGAAGAGTTTGCGCACACCAGGGGCAGCGAACAGACAGTGGCTCGCCTGCAAGGCGCCAGCATCGCCATCACGAACAAGGTGCCGCTGCGCGCGGCCGAGCTGGCGCAATTGCCGGACCTGAAAATGATCGCCGTGGCCGCCACCGGCACGGATATTGTCGACCTGGCCGCCTGCCGCGAACGGGGCATCGTCGTGGCGAATATCCGCGACTATGCGCGCGCCACCGTGCCCGAACACACGCTGGCCCTGATGCTGGCCCTGCGCCGCCAGCTGGTGGCTTACCGCGCAGACGTGGAAGCGGGCCTGTGGCAGGCGTCGGAACGCTTCTGCCTGTTCGGCCACCCGATCCGTGACCTGGCCGGCAGCCGTTTGGGCCTGCTCGGCTACGGCGCGCTAGGCAAGTCCGTGGCACAGCTGGGACGCGCCTTCGGCATGCAGGTGCAAGTCCATAACCGTTCACCTATCGATGAGGACGGCGTGACGCAAGTGAGCTTCGAGGACTTGCTGGCCACTTCCGACGTGCTCAGCCTGCACCTGCCCTTGACGGACACCACGCGCAACATCATCGGAGCAAAGGAACTGGCGCGCATGCAGCCGACATCGCTGTTGATCAACACGGCGCGGGGCGGCCTCGTCGATGAAGCGGCGCTGGCCGATGCATTGACGCGTGGCGTGATCGCCGGCGCCGGTTTCGACGTGCTATCGAAGGAGCCGCCGCTGCCCGACAACCCGCTGTTGAATTTGCGCCTGCCCAACTTCATCCTCACGCCGCACACGGCCTGGGCCAGCGGCGAAGCCATGCAAAAACTGGCGGACATCCTGATCGGCAACGTGGAAGCATTCGAGCGGGGCGCGCCGACGAACGTGGTGGCATGAGCGTATTGCAGGAACTCGATGAACTGCTGTGCAGCGACGACGATGAATACGACCGCCTCGACCTGTTTCACGAGGCGGACGAGCTGATCGGGCAGCTACGGACAGCCGACGTGCCGGCGCTGCTGCAACTGTGGCAGCAGCGCGGCCTGAGCTGGCAGCAGCGCTACACACAAGCGTGCAGTTCCATCGACGGCGCCGTGCTGCGCGCCCTGCTGGCCGGTTTGCTGGAAATCAAGGAGGCCAACTACGGCGTGTTCGAACTGATGTCGCGCTTGCCTGCGACAGCCGACGCCTCCCCGCTCAGCGACGCCCTGCTCGATTATGCCGGGCAAGCCTGGCATGCGGACCAGGCGCGGCAGCAGCAAATCCAGATCAGCTGCTGGAGCTGCGGGCTGTCGGGCCGGCTGTTGAAGCGGCTCGGTTTGTCCTCATGGAAAGAAGCGGGCTTGTAGGAACTACGGCGCGGCAGACCGCTCAAAGCTAAATCCCGGCGCATAAGCGTGATAGCCGTCGAAATCGCCCTTGCCGATGGCGGCACCTTGGCTGCGGGCAATCGCATACGCCATGCTGAAGTGAAAATAGAAATTCGGCAAAATATACAAATTCAAGTATTCATCGGCCGGCAGCGCAATGTCGGCAAAACCGGCCCGGTCGCGGCAGATGCGCCCGGGCGCCCCGTCAAAACGCTCCACGGAAATGTCC
Source organism: Janthinobacterium sp. BJB426 (assembly GCF_002735705.1). GTDB lineage: Bacteria > Pseudomonadota > Gammaproteobacteria > Burkholderiales > Burkholderiaceae_D > Janthinobacterium. The sequence goes on along the minus strand of NZ_PDZL01000008.1, from coordinate 74,918 downwards.
TTGAGGTAGCGCATGGTCTGTGCGATCTGCTCCTGCAAGCTGGCGGCAGCGCTGAAATCGGCCACGTCCAGCCCCGCCAGCGGGCAGCAGCCGCGCAGGGAAAAACTCACGGCCGCGCGCACTTGCTGGGCGAATGGCAGCATGTCCGGATGCAAACGCGCCGCCAGCAGTTGCGGCGCCGTGCCCGTCTTGTCGAGCATGGCGGAAAGCTGCGCCAGGGAACGGCAAAAGATGGCGGCGGGGTTGATGTGCATCGCGTCCGTCATGACAAACCCTCTTGTGCGGCAACCTTCTTCAGCACACGGATCAGCCGGCGTTCATGGCGGCCCACGGCGGCCCAATCCCAGGCGTCGGTCGGGCCGAATTCCGGGTAATGGCGCTGCCATTTTTCCGCGCGCTTCTGCGAATTGACGCTCACATGCGAGTCCAGCCCCTTGCCGCTGGACAAACGCAGGTACACGCGGATGACGCCCCAGCCTTCGCAGACGTAACGATACGTGAGGCCACCGCACTGGGCCGGGTCGAGGGCGATACGGCGCGGGGCAAAGTGCCCGGCCATGTCCGGGTAATGCACGGCCAGGAGCACGTCGCTGGCCCCTTCCGCTTCCAGCCTGGCCGCATACGCGCACAGCTCGGCAGGCGAGTGGAAATGCAGCGTTTCCCGTTCCGCCTCCGAATACACTTCTGCCACGGCCGCGCCGGGCTTGGCGAAGATTGCCTCGGCCATGGCCGCGATACCTGCTGTTGATAATCCCACTGTGCCTGCCTTTCCTGTTGCCTGATGGTTACGCCATGCGCCGCCATCCTAGCATGGCGTCAACGCCGATGGCGGCTGAAAAACGCCCACATCACCTCATTCGCATCGATGGCGCGCGTGGTCTTGCCGATGGGCAGGCCGATATTGAAGGCATCGGCGCCCGGCCACGTGTGGCCGCCGTCCTTGACACTGAGCAAGGCCACGCTGGCGCTGCCAGCACCACTCCCCTGCTCCAGCCAGTTCACTTGCGTAGTGTCGCCAGCAGGACCAGGCATCAGGCGCGGCTGCGGCGTGGCGCCTTCGATGCCGTTGTGCTTGCGCCAGTAATCGAAGGTGCCTTGGGCCGACAGGTAGCTGGCGGCCTTGCCTTCATGCAGCACGACCTTGTCGGCCGTGCCCTGTATTAACAGCATGCCGACCTTGTCCGTTTTCTGGTGATGCTGCACCACGGGTTCCGGCATGGGCGCGCCCACCGAGGCGACGGCGGCGAATTGCTGCGGCAGCTCGGCCGCCAGGCGCAGGGCAAAGAAACCGCCGCGCGACAAGCCCGTCGCATACACGCGCTTGTCATCGATGCGGTAATCCTGCTTGAGTTTACTCAATATCGCTTGCGTAAAACCGACGTCGTCCGTGCCCGCCGGGTAATCCATGCCGAAGCCCACGTTCCAGTCCTGCTTGATGCCTTGCGGATACACAACGATGAACTGGTGCCGCTCGGCCGTCCTGTTCATCTGCGTGTACAGCATTTGTTCCGCCATGCTCATGCCGCCGCCATGGAAATTGAAGACGACGGGAAAGGCTTGCTGCGGCTGGCTTTGGTAAGACGGCGGCGTGTAGACGATGTAGCGGCGCTTGTCTTCCTTGTGCTGCAACGATTGCACCTGGGCCAGCACGGGCGCGGACAGGCAGGACAGGAGCAACAGGCTGATGGCGATTTTCATGGGCTTCCCTTCAAGTAAAAGAGCAGCCAGCATAAGCAGGGGCAGGTGAAATCGCGGTGAAATCCGCTGACTTTATTGCGCCGGAGCAGGAACGATGGCGACACGGTAGCGCGTCACGCCGGACTGGAAAACGATGTCCCAGTGCATCGCTTGTGCCAGGCGCAGCAGCAGGTTCTGGCCATGCGCGAAGCCGTGGACGCGCCGAGGCTGTCCCGGCTGCACGGTATTGTCGATGCTCAGGCAACCTTGCACAAACGCAATGCTGATGCGGCAATCGGGGCCGCCATGGAACAGCGCATTCGCCAGGCAATTATTAATGAGCAACATGACCAGTTGCGGGTTACCAACCACTTCCAGCCGCTCGGGCAAGTCCAGGCTCAGCAGGCTGGTATCCCAGGGATGGTCGTCGAGCAGGCGCAACAGGCATTGCTCGATGCAGCCGCGCAATTCCACCATTTCGCCGGGCAGTTGCTCGGCCCGTGCCAACGCGAACAGCACGTCGATGGTGGCGCGCATTTCGTCCGTGGATTGCTGCAGCTGGGCCTGTTCGCGCCCGCCCAGGGGCTGCGCATGGGCCAGTGCCAGGGTGTTGTGCATCAAGGTCAGCGGCGTGCGCAATTCATGGCTGACGTCGCGGGTGAATGCCTGTTCGCGCTGCAACACCGCCTGCAGTTCGGCAAAGGTGGTCTCCAGGCGGCGCGCCAGGAAACCGATTTCGTCTGGGCGGTCGCGCTCGCTGAAATGCACGGCGCTGCCGGGTGCCAGCTGGCGCGCTTCCTGCGCCAGGCGCTGCAAGGGCAGCACGAGGCGCCGTGCCAGCCAGTACGCGAGCAGCAAGGCCAGGGCGATCAGCGCCAAGGCAACGCCAGCGACGACACTGCCCACTTCCCGCGTCAGGCGCGAGACGACCAGCACGGACGCCACGTCGGCCAGCAGATAGCTGCGCTGGGGCTTGCCGCCGGCAACCATTTCGAGCGCCAGCACATGATAATGCTGGCCCGTCGTGGTAAACACTTCGCCGCGCGGGGCCGACGGTGGCACGTGGTCTCGCACCGTTTGAGGCAAGTCAAGGTAGCTGCCATAAACCGTGATGAGGTCGCTGCCAGACGGCGTAAGCTTGCCGTGCTGCTGCCAGCGCATGCCGACGGCCGCCGCTTCGCGCTCGAGCAGGCGCTGCACCAGCATGTCTTCCGTCACGTAGGCGATCACCAGCGCCAGGCCCGTGTAGCACAGGCACAGCAATACAGCGAAGCCGGCCAGGGCGGCGAACAGACGCTGCCGGATCGACTTAACCATCGCTGGCCGCCGCATCGAAGACAAGACGGTAGCCCAGCTGCGGTATGGTCACCAGCACACCCGCCGCGCCAGCCCCGCCAACCAACTCCAGTTGCTTGCGCAGCGTGTAGATATGCGATTTCAGGGCGTCGCTGTCGGGCGGCTGGCTGCCCCATAACTGTTGCAGCAAGGCCGAGCGCGAGACGGCGTGCGGATGCTCGCGGCACAGCAGCAGCAAGATTTTAAAACCCGTCTGCGTCAGTTGCAGCGGCACGTCGCCGACCAGCGCGCGCCCTTCGCGCGTCTGCAAGGTAAAGGGACCCACGCGCATTTCCTGGTGCACGTGCAACTGCTGCCGGCGCGCCAGCGCTTCGCAGCGCAAGGCCACTTCGCGCAGGTCGAACGGCTTGGTCAAATAGTCGTCGGCGCCGTCGCGAAAACCGCGTGCCTTGTCTTCATACGCATCGCGCGCCGTCAGCATCAAAATCGGCACATTGCTGGGCGCAGCCGCCTTGATGGCGCGGCACACTTGCAAGCCATCCATGTCAGGCAGGTTCAGGTCCAGCAGCACCACGTCATAGCTGTTGCGCGTGGCCAGCTGCACTGCCAGCGCGCCCGTGCCCGCATGGTCCGTCTGCCAGACCAGGCCGTCGAGGAAGTCGAGCACCTGGCGCGCGATGGCCAGGTGGTCTTCCACCAGCAGAATGCTCAAGGCAAGCTTGCTCATGACACGCCGTCGATGCGTGCGTATAGCCAGAAATTGCCGGATTTTCCGCGAATTTTCCGGTAGCAGCGCAGATAACCTTCCCGCTCGAAAGCGCAGCGTTCCAGCACGCGCATCGAACGTTTATTGCTTTCCAGCACGGTCGCCTGAATGCGCAGAAAGCCAAGGTGCTGGAAGCCCCAGTCCACGACCGACGCGGCAAGGGACGTGGCCACGCCCTGCCCCCAGACGGCGGGCGCCAGGTCATAGGCGATTTCCGCCGTGCGATGCTGCGGGGAAATCGCATTGAAACCGATCGTGCCCACCAGTTGGCCGCCCTCGCGCAGCACGACGGCCAGGCGGATGGACGACGATGGATGAGACGACGCATAGTCATCGAAATTGGCCTGCAGGTCGTCGACGCAACGCAAGTTCCAGCTCGTGTGTTCCACGACAGCAGGGTCGGCCAGGTAAGCATACCAGGCGGGCGCGTCGCTACGCTCCAGGTGGCGCAAGGTCACCAGTGGATGGTCAGAAGCGGGTAAATCAACAACGTTCATTGCTTTGCATCTTCCTCAGGCGAGCGGGCAATCGGCGGCCAGCCAGGTGGCGAAATCATCGGCGGCCAGCTCGAAATCGTCGCGCTGCATCGAGCCATGCCCCACCAGGTAGACAGCGCGCTCAGCGCCATCGAGCGCCAGCATGACGGCACTGCCGCCGCTGTCATCGCCGATGGTCATGTAGCCGGGGCAAAATTGCTGCGTCTCATACGTTTCATTGCGTTCCCGCAAGCTTTCCACGCCATACAGCACTACCTGCTCACCGCGCATGCCTGCTTGCCCGTCCTGGAGAAAGCGCAGGTAGTGCGCCGGCAAGGCGTGGCCCAGCCAGCGCTCGAACGCTTCGACTTCCGGCTGACTCACACAGCGCCCTTGCGCCGCGCTTCCCACTCGCGGCGCAGCAAGCCGTACAGGGCCGAGTCGCTGACGTGGCCGCCGACGATCCAGCGCTCTGGCAGAAAACCTTCCTTGTTGAAACCCTGGCGTTCGAGCGCGCTGGCCGAACCGGCGTTGAGCGGGTCGATATCAGCTTCCAGGCGGTTCAGGTCGCGCTCGATGAACGCGTATTCCAGCAGTGCCGACAGCGCTTCGTGCATATAGCCCTTGCCCCAGTACGGACGGCCCAGCGCGTAGCCGATCTCGGCCCGGCGGTTCTGGCGGTGCTCGGAAAACAGGCTGCAGCTGCCCAGGTATTCGCCCGTCGCCTTCAGTTCGACGGCGAAGCGGAAGAATTCCTCTTTCTCGAAAGCGGCGATATCCTCGGCAATCTGGCGCGCGGCGCGGCTGGCATCCTCCCAGGGCGGTTCGCTGAAATAGCGCATCACTTCGGGATCGGAATGCATGGCGAATTGCGCCGCCTCATCCGATGCTTGCGGCTTGCGCAGGATCAGCCGCTCAGTGGTGATGGTTTTGGTATAAGCCATGCAACTCCAATCGATGGTTCAAGAACGATACTTATTATTCCATGCAACTATAACGATGTGGCAATTTTGTGGCGCTGCTTTTAATGTACTATGGCAATATTTTTCACCATATCATTGATGCAACTTCATGATTCGCCTATGCACGCAGTAAAGGACGCACCAGTTATCGACGCCACGGCGCAGCCCGAGGTCTTGAGCAAGCACAAGCGGCCAGTGATCGTCTGGGCCAGCATCGGCTTCTTCTGCATGTGCGCCATGCTGCTTGGCATGACCATCTGGATCGTCTGGTCTTCGCATGCGGTCCGCCTGCGCGAAGCGAGCGCGGCGACGGAAAACATGGCGCGCGCCCTGGCGACGCAAGCGTACATGGAACTGGAAATCGCCGATGCGATGCTGGAAGATATTGCCGAACACGTCCGCAACGAAGGCAATAATGACGCGACCGGCGAGCGGCTGGAATCCCATCTGGTGCAACTGTCCAGGAATATCGTGGAAATTGCCGGCGTCTTCATTTTTGACAGCCAGGGCGATTGGCTCGCCACCTCGTCCGGCACCAGGCAGGACGGCAACAACGCGGACCGCGACTACTTTATCTATCACAAGACGCATGCGCAGCTGGGCAGCCGCATCAGCGCGCCCGTGCGCAGCAAATCGACGGGGCAATGGGTCTTGCCCGTGTCGCGCCGGGTGGAATCGGCGGACGGTTCCTTTGCCGGCGTGGTGCTGGTCACCCTGGGGCTGGCCTCGTTCGAACGCATCTACGAGAGCCTCAGCCTTGGCAAGACGGGCACGGCATTCTTTGCCCTCGACGACGGCACCTTGATCTACCGGCGGCCGTTCCAGCCCGATGTCATCGGCATGGATATTTCATCGGGCGCACTCTTGCGCGCCTACCGCGAAAAAGGGCCGGTCGGCACGGCCATGATGACGGCCAAGGTGGACGAAATCGAGCGGCTGTACAGCTATCGCCACCTGGAACGCTTTCCCGTCATCGTGGCGGCAGGCTTGTCGAAGGAAGACATCTTTGCCGAGTGGCAACGGCTGAGCATGCAAATCGTGCTGGCGTCGCTGGCGGCGGGGGCGGCGCTGCTCTACCTGTTCCGCAGGCTGATGCGGCAGATTGCCGTACGCGACCGTATCGAAGCCAGCCTGCGCCAGGCCACGACGGAACTACGACACGCGAACGCGGATCTGGCGGCGCGGGCGTCGCAAGACGGCTTGACGGGACTGGCCAACCGCCGCTGTTTCGACGAGACCCTGGCGCATGAACTGAAGCGCGCCCAGCGCAGCGGGCACGCGGTATCGCTGATCATGCTCGACGTGGATTTCTTCAAGAAATTCAACGACCAGTATGGCCACGTGGCGGGCGACGCATGCCTGCAGTCCGTTGCTGGCGCCGTGGCGCGCAGCGTCGGCCGGGCCGAAGACCTGGCGGCCCGCTACGGCGGCGAAGAGTTCGCCGTGATCATGCCTGGCACCAATGCCGCAGGTGCGCTGGAAGTCGCAGAAGCCATCCGCTCGGCGGTGGAAGCCTTGCAGATTCCCCATGCGGCCAGCGCAAATGGCGTCGTGACCGTCAGCCTGGGCGCGGCCACGCTGCAGCCGGGCCAGGAGCGACGCACGGAGAGCAGCGAGCTGATACGCGAAGCCGACACCTTGCTGTACCAGTCGAAAAACACGGGCCGCAACCGCGTCAGCAGCAGCGTGCCAGCAGCATGAGGCCGACCATGTGCAGAAAAAGAATCGCCCTCACCTTGCCGGTCACCCTCAGTGCACTGGCCGTCTGGCTGGGCTTGAGCATGGGCGGCCGCTGGCTGGAATCCGCCGGCTACGCCTTGCCAGGCACAGCCGTCACCGGCCGTATCGGCCTGTCATGGGCGCTGGCCGCCCTGTTCGCGCTGGCGCTGCTGCTGGCGTCAAGCCGGCCCCGCGAAGCAGGCCTGTGCGCGCCGCAGCCATGGAAAACAGTGTGGCTCGTCTCGCCGCCCCTGCTGTATGCGCTGCTGATGCTGTTGCTGGCCTGGGCCGGCGGCTGGCCGCAGCCGCGCGTGCTGCTGATCGTCGCTGGCAATGCGGCGCTGGTGGCCATCTCGGAAGAGCTGATGTTCCGCGCTATCTTGCTGCAGGGCATGCTGGACCGCTACGCCGTCTGGCCAGCCGTCCTGATGTCCTCGGCGCTGTTCGGCCTGGCTCACACCGCCAACGGCCTGGCCACGGGCGACGTCAGCGGCGCCTTGTGGCAAGCCGTGGCCGCCACCCTGCAGGGCGTCGGCTACGCGGCCATCCGCCTGCGCACCCGCTCCATCTGGCCTATGGTGCTCGTGCATGGACTGTGGGATTACGCGCTGGTGACAGCCACCTTGCCCAACCCGGCCGAAGACGGCGCATCGATCCTGCCGACTATCGCCCTGCTGGCCGTGCTGCCCTTGTGCCTGTACGGCGTCTACCTGCTGCGCCCCAGCCAGCGGGCGGCCTTGTTGCAACCATAAGGAATCTGCATGGCGTTTTTTTCACGTGATTACGAGGTCTTCCTGCTGCTGGCCGCGCCCGATGCGCCGCCACTGTGGGAGGCGGCGCAATGGACGCCGTTTGCCGCCAGCCTCGATGGCCTGATCGCGCAAGCCAGCGCGCGGGGCAAGGCCGGCGTGCGCAGCCATCAATACAATCCCAAGGGCAAGCCGGTTCCCTTTGGCCGCCTGGGCTGGAACGGCAAATCGCACGCCAAGTGGACGCATACGGCGGCCACGACGGAAGCGCGCTTCATGAGCCTGGAAGCCTGGGCGCCATCGTGGACGACCTGCGAAAAAGACGACCAGGCGCCCGATCTGTTCCTCGCCCTGGCCAATGAATCGCTGCTGGGACGGGCGGGCAAAACCTTGCAATTCAGCCAGCGCCTGGTGTGCGCGATCGCCACGGACATGGGGCCCGATGCGGCCGCCGCCTTGCGCCTATCCCTGGCGCAACTGGCCGTGCAACAAGACGCCGTCGTCTTCGCCCGCACCCAACGTCAGTGGGGCCGCGCCGCGTATGGCGGCTTCACGGGCGCCATCCAGGATATGCTGATCGGCGGCCTGTTCCAGCCCGACGACCCGCATGCGCGGCCGCTCGATGCGTCCACGTTCCGCGAGCCGTGGGAAAGGCTGGCGCCAGCCTCCGCTTAAAACGTCCCCGGCAGCAGGATCTTTTTATCCACCTGCTGCAAGTCGCGCAAGCCGCAAAAGGCCATCGTCAGGTCGAGTTCATTGCGGATGATGTCCAGGCATTTGGTCACGCCCGGCCCGCCCATGGCGCCCAGGCCGTATAAAAACGGGCGGCCGATGTACACGCCTTTCGCGCCCAGCGCCACGGCCTTGATCACGTCCTGGCCCGAGCGGATGCCGCCATCCATGTGCACTTCGATCTGGCTGCCGACGGCGTCGACGATGGCCGGCAAGGCTTCGATCGACGATTGCGCGCCATCGAGCTGGCGCCCGCCGTGGTTCGAGACGATCAGTGCGTCGGCGCCGCTTTCCACGGCCAGGCGCGCGTCTTCCGGGTCCATGATGCCCTTGATGATGAGTTTTCCGCCCCAGCGCTGCTTGATCCATTCCACGTCCGCCCACGACAGGCTCAGGTCGAACTGCTGCTGCGTCCAGGCCGACAGCGACGACATGTCCGACACGGACGTGGCGTGCCCGACGATGTTGCCGAAACCGCGCCGTTTCGTGCCCAGCATGCCCGCCACCCAGCGCGGCTTGGTGGCCATGTTGAGGATATTTGGAATCGTCAGTTTCGGCGGCGCCGACAGGCCGTTGCGCAAGTCCTTGTGGCGCTGGCCCAGCACCTGCAAGTCGAGCGTCAATACCAGCGCGCCGCACTTGGCCGCCTTGGCGCGGTCGATCAGGCGGTTGATGAATTCACGGTCTTTCATCACATACAGCTGGAACCAGAACGGTTTCGTCGTGTTCGCCGCCACGTCCTCGATCGAGCAAATGCTCATGGTCGACAGGGTGAACGGCACGCCGAAGCGCTCGGCCGCCTGGGCCGCGAGGATTTCGCCATCCGCATGCTGCATGCCCGTCAAGCCCGTGGGCGACAGGGCCACCGGCATCGACACGTGCTGGCCCACCATGGTCGACGCCAGGCTGCGGTTTTCCAGATTGACGGCCACGCGCTGGCGGAATTTGATCCTGGCGAAATCGCTGTTGTTGGCGCGGTACGTCGATTCCGTCCAGGAGCCGGAATCGGCGTAGTCGTAAAACATGCGCGGCACCCGTTTCTGGGCCAGCACGCGCAAGTCTTCGATGCAGGTGATGATACTCATGCGTTTCCTCGGTCGATGGCAAGTCGAACCATGATCGTGCATTTACCGGAAATTGTCTATCCGGCAGGCAATGCCGCCACACTTACCAACTGCGCGCGCCGAGGATCTTCTCGCCCAGTTCACTCAACTGCGCCTGCGGATAGCGCAGCTTTTCCTTTTCCTCGGGGTCGCCGGGAAACGCATAGCCCTGCGGTGCGCTGCGCTCGCGCCAGCTTTGCACGCGCCAGTCGCGCAGCGTTTGATTGTCTTCCTGCGCCGGCGTAAAGGAAATGTATTGCGCCAAACGCACCTGGTCGGTGGACGTGTTCGGACGGATGCCGTGCGCCAGCAGGCTGTTGAAGATCAATAACTCCCCTTTCTTCATGGCGATGAATTCCATCGGGTACGGCACCGTCGCCAGGTCCGGCTGCCACGGGTTGCGATCAAGCGGCACGGTCTTGCGCCACGCCAGCAAGTTGTTGAACAATTCCGGATAGCATTGAAAGCCGCCGCTCTCGGTCGAGGTGTCGGACAGGGCCAGCACGCCCTGCACGTTGACGGGCAGCGGGTCGAGCGTGGTGTCGGCATCCCAGTGGATGAAGCCGCCAAACTTGCGCTTGCCATTGTTCGGCGTGTTCAGGTTGGCGCGGTCGATGGTCACCCACAAATCCTGACGGTCCCAGATGTCGACAAAGGCATCGTACACGCGTTGAGTCTGGCGGTTATCCCACAGGGTCTGGTTGTGGTAGGCCTCGACCATGCCGGAACCGTTGAGTTCTTTCATCGCATGGTCGCGCAACTGGTCCTGGTTCCAGGTGGCGGGGTCGTTCTGGTCGAGTCCCTGGAATTCCCACAAGAAATCGGTTGTGCGGCGCACCTGTTCCGGCGACACGGCATCCTTGACGATGACGTAACCGTAGGTTTGCCAGTGCAAAAAGTCGCTGTCGGACAGCACGCGCAGGGGCAGCTGTTTCTGGATGTCGCGCAACTGGGTCTGTTCCGTGTAGGCCACGGACGGGTTGCCGGGACGGTCTTCGCCGTACTGATATCGGTCTTCTTGCATCGCTGTCTCCTGTGTTGGTGTGAGACAGATTGTGCTTCGGCAGTGCCGCGTAAAATGCGTGCGCAGCAACCAAAGCTGATACTATCCTGACCATCCACCACCTCAAAACGTCACGATGACGCCTTTATTCGAACAAGTCACGATTCCGACGGGCCACTCCTGGGGCTTGTTGTGGCGCGAACTCGATGCGATTCCCTTCCTCTGGCACTACCACCCGCAATTCGAGCTGACCCTGACGGTCAATGCGCGGGGGCAACGCTATATCGGCGACCATCTGGGCGACTTCGAACCGGGCGACCTGGTGCTGCTGGGACCGAATTTGCCGCACACGTGGTCGGCCAGCGAGCGCATCGACAGCACGCAGCCCATGCTGGCCGTCGTCGTGTGGTTTTCGCTGGAATGGGTGGAGCAGCTGGCGGCGTGTTTTCCGGAATTGCACAGCGTGCGGCAACTGGCGCGCCGCGCCGGCCCTGCCCTGCATTTTTCGCCGGCAACGAGCGCGCGCAGCGCGGCCAGGTTGCTGCAACTCAATGAACTGCCCGTGCCGCAACGCCTGCCGCTGCTGCTCGACGTGCTGCTGGACCTGGCGGGCGATGGCAGTGCGCAGCCGCTGGCGTCGGAAGCGCTGGCGCCGATGCATGCCGATGGGCAGCAAAAGCGCATGGCTATCGTGTTTGACTACATGCACGCGCATTTCCGGGAAGAGATCGCACTGGAAACCCTGGCGCAGCGGGCGGCGCTGTCGCTGGGCGCGTTTCACCGCTGCTTCAAGCGCCACGCGCATTGCACGCCGGGCGAGTACCTGGCGCGGCTTCGCATCGGCCGCGCCTGCCAACAGCTGATCGAGAGCAATCTGGCCATCGCCGTCATCGCGCAAGAGGCGGGCTACCGCAATCTCGCGCATTTCAACCGCCAGTTCCGCGCCGCCAGGCATGTCACGCCGCGCGCGTTTCGCCTGCAATACCGGCGCGGCGCCACAGGCACAGCGTAAATCCATTCGGAAACGAAAAAGGGGATCAGATTTTACAATCTGACCCCCAATATTCTGGTGCGGCTGGCAGGAATTGAACCCACGACCCCTTGGTTCGTAGCCAAGTACTCTATCCAGCTGAGCTACAGCCGCCTAAGACAAGATTATAGCAGGGCTTTGCAGAATGGCAAAGGGCGCCGTGCGGATATTTCACAATTGCCCAGGCTGCCAACATGGGCCCTGCCTTCCCGCCGTGATGACGAAAAAAAACCCGGAAAGCGAACTTTCCGGGTTTTTTCACTACTGCTGATACTGGTGCGGCTGGCAGGAATTGAACCCACGACCCCTTGGTTCGTAGCCAAGTACTCTATCCAGCTGAGCTACAGCCGCAAACTCTGACACACTTCGCCGGACGGCGCGAAGCTTGAAACTTTCATCAAAACGAAGCGAACTCCATCTTGGCAATACTGGTGCGGCTGGCAGGAATTGAACCCACGACCCCTTGGTTCGTAGCCAAGTACTCTATCCAGCTGAGCTACAGCCGCAAAACTTCTACAACATTCCATCAACAACATGGAGGTGAAACTTGGTACGACAAAACCAGGCAAAGTCTGATTTTCAGTATTCTGGTGCGGCTGGCAGGAATTGAACCCACGACCCCTTGGTTCGTAGCCAAGTACTCTATCCAGCTGAGCTACAGCCGCGCAGGCAAACATTATAGCGTATTCATTTCGCTTTGAAAAGTTCGATTTTTCAATCGCTTAGCTGATTTTGCAGAATACCGCCCCGCATGATCGACTACCTTTTCACTGCTAAAAAGCTCACGCCTTTTTATCGATGGACACTTCTGCTTTCACAGGAGCCTCCAGCGAATCGAGAAGTTGCTGTCTCGAAAGAAGCGGGATTATAGGGACTGCTTTCCAGCCTGTCCAGTGCTATCTGCAAGTGGCGCGCAAGCGTGCGGAGGCGCCGCGCCGCTTGGGGCTACAATACCAGCCAGACAGGGGCGCTTGTGCCTCCCCTCATTCATCACGGCGGGCATTGACCAACATGACCCATTTAACTGAGCTGAGCGGCGGCGGCCCGGTGGGGCAAGAGCCCGTGCGGCAGACTCACTGTTGCAGGATTTCCGATGGCCAAGCCTGACCGCACGCAAGATCTGCTGCCTCCATCAGCGCCGCTGAGCCTCTCCGACGAGCGCCTGGCCAACTTACTGGAAAGCATCACCGATGGTTTCTGCCTGCTCGACCGCGACTGGACCATCCGCTATATCAATACGCGCGGCGCCGACATGCTTGTACCGCAGCGTCCGCCTGGCGCCAGCCTGGCAGGCAACAATCTGTGGCAAGCCTGTCCCGATTTGCAGGGCACGGAACTGGAAACGCAGTACCGGCGCGCCATGGCGCAGCAGCACAGCTGCAGTTTCGAACTGCTGTATCCGCCGCTGGGGCGCTGGCTGGAAGTGCGCATTTTCCCTTCCAGCGACGGCTTGACCACGTACATCCAGGACATCAGCCAGCGCAAGGCGGCAGAGGAAAGCTTGCGCCACAGCGAGGAAGACTTGCGCGCGCTGGCCAACTCCATCCCGCAACTGGCCTGGATCGCCAGCTTCGACGGCACCATCGCCTGGTACAACCAGCGCTGGCACGACTACACGGGCACCAGCGCCGGGCAGATGGCGGGCGATGGCTGGAGCATCGCCTATGACGCGCAGCATTTGCCACCCATGCTGCACGCGTGGAAGGCCGCCTTGCGCGACGGCACGCCCTTTGAAATGGAGTTCCCCATCCGCGGCGCCGACGGCCAGTACCGCTGGTTCCTGACGCGCGCCAATCCCGTGCGCGACCGGGGCGGCCAGCTGCTGCGCTGGTTTGGCACGAGCACCGACGTCGACCAGGTCAAGCGCGCGCAGGAAGCCTTGCGTGATGAAACGCGCGTGCTCGAGTTGCTCAACAATACGGGCGCGGCCCTGGCCGGCACCCTGGACTTGCCGGCGCTGCTGCAGGAAACCGTCGATGCGGCCACGCGCATCAGCGGCGCGCGTTTCGGCGCCTTCTTCTACCATGACGATGCGGCCGTGCCCGATGCGGACGCGCTGCCGGCGGCGCGCGCCGTGAGCGGCATCAGCCTGCAACAAGCCGACGCCATCGCCGCCGAGCTGCGCCTCGGCCCGGCCACGCGCCAGAATGACCTGCTGGCGGCGCCAGACGGAGGTGCCGACGGGCCGCAGCTGCGCAGCTGCCTGAGTCTGCCCGTCAATTCGCGCGCCGGCTTGCCGCTGGGGCGCTTGCTGCTCGGCCATCCGCAAGCAGGCATGTTCAGCGCGCGCAGCGAGCGCATCGTTTCGGCCATCGCGGCCCAGGCCGCCGTCGCGCTCGACAATACGCGCCTGTACGCGGCCGCCACGCGCGCCGCCGAAGAGCGCAAGGTACTGCTCGACAGCGAACGCGAGGCGCGCGCCGAAGCCGAGCGCACGAACCAGCTGAAAGACGATTTTCTTGCCACCCTGTCGCATGAACTGCGCACGCCGCTGTCGGCCATCCTCGGCTGGGCGCAGGTGCTGCGGCGCGGCACGCGCGACCAGGCCGACCTGCACCGCGGCCTGCAAAGCATCGAACGCAATGCGCGCGCGCAGGCGCAGCTGATCGAGGACTTGCTCGACATGAGCCGCATCACCTCCGACAAGGTGCTGCTCGACCTGCAAACCCTCGCGCCCGCCAGCGTCATCGCCTCGGCCATCGAAACCCTGCGCCCGGCGGCCGACGCCAAGCACATCGCCATCCACTGCAACATCGCCAGCGATGCGGGCCGCATCACGGGCGACCCCAGCCGTATCCAGCAAGTGATCTGGAACCTGCTGTCGAATGCCCTGAAGTTCACGCCACAAGGGGGACGGGTCGATATCGGCGTGCGCCGCGAGGCGACCCGCCTGGCCATCACGGTGGCCGACAACGGCGTCGGCATCCGGAAGGATTTCCTGCCCCACGTGTTCGACCGCTTCCGCCAGGCCGACGCCTCCACCACGCGCCGGCATGGCGGCCTGGGGCTGGGACTGGCGATCGTCAAACACCTGGTGGAACAGCATGGCGGCACGGTCACGGTCAGCAGCGCCGGCGACATGCAGGGCGCCAGCTTTACCGTGCGCCTGCCCCTGGGGACGCCGGCCGCCGCGCGCCAGGCAGGCACCGCCCCGTCCGCCAGCCATGACTTGCGCGGCGTCACGGTGCTGCTGGTCGATGACGAAGCCGATGCGCGCGAACTGACGGAACGCATCCTGCGCGACAACAACGCCGAAGTGCACGGCGCCGGCAGCGTGGCGCAAGCGCTGCAACTGCTGGATCAGGTGCAGCCGGATGTGCTGGTCAGCGACATCGGCATGCCCGATGCCGACGGCTTCGACTTGCTGGCGCAGGTGCGCGCACACGCCGCCCCTGATGTGGCCCGGCTGCCCGCGCTGGCGCTGACGGCGTTTGCGCAACCGCAGGATCGCCAGCGGGCGCTGGACAGCGGCTTTCAGGCCTGGGTCTCGAAGCCGCTCGACCCGGCCGAACTGGTGGCGGCCGTGGCGCAACTGGCCGCTGCGCGCCCTGGACCGGAGCGCAAACCACCGCCCTAAAAAGATGATGCAAAGAAATACATAGTGCAGTACAAAATGTCTATTTCCATGGGTTGGCCTTCCTACTTTCAGACGCGGCACTGTCCTACAAGCAACTAAGCTGAAGTTTGCTACACTGAAATGCAGAAGCACACCTGCACGGCAGGCTGGAAATGGCGACCCTGGCCGGAGAGAATGGCAGAAGCGAGTTCATGCGCTGTTGTGCGCCCTATCTTGTTGCAAGGCGCTACTATCATTCCGACCACCGTCAGCCGCACTGCCAGCCTTGGCCGCGGTAGAAGCCAGTGTTGCATAGACCGTATAACCGAGACCCTACATGCCCAGCCAAGATGAGATTTTGAAAGCCAAAATTTTGGTCGTTGACGATTCACCCGACAATGTCGACCTGATGCTGGAAATCCTGCGCGATGCCGGCTACACCAATGTCACGGCCACCATGCGTCCGGCACAGGTCTGCCCCTTGCATCAGGAGCATTGCTACGACTTGATCTTGCTGGATCTGCAAATGCCGGAACTCAATGGTTTCCAGGTCATGAAAGGCTTGAAAGAAATCGAACATGGCGGCTACCTGCCCGTGCTGGCCCTGACGGCGCAACCGAGTTTCAAGATCGCCGCCCTGGAAGCGGGCGCGCGCGACTTCATCAGCAAGCCCTTCGACCTGATGGAAGTGCACAAGCGCATCCACAACATGCTGGAAGTGCGCCTGCTGTACAAGGAACTGGCGCAATACAGCAAGCAGCAGCAGGAACTGGCGCTGCACGATCCGCTGACGGGCTTGCCGAACCGGCGCCTGCTGGAAGACCGCATCGAGCATACCCTGCAGCAATCGGCCCGCAGCCGCGGCAAGTCGGCCATCCTGTATCTCGACCTGGATGGCTTCAAGGCCATCAACGACAGTTACGGCCACGGCTATGGCGATGAGATCCTGAAAATGGTGGCGGCCCGCCTGGTGGGCGCCTCGCGCAAGGAAGACACGGTGGCGCGCATCGGCGGCGATGAATTCGTCATCGTGCTGGGCAACCTGGCCGGCAAGGGCGACGCGCGCGAACCGGCCGCCAAGCTGATTGAAGTCATTTCCGAACCGTATTTTATCAACGACCTGACTCTGCGCCTGTCGACCAGCATCGGCATCGCCATCTACCCGGACGACGCCAGCACCGTCGAATCCCTGCTGGGCGCGGCCGACACGGCCCTGTATGAAGCCAAGCGTGCCGGCAAGAACCGCTTTTGCTGCACGCCGCATGAAGTGATCGCGTCGCAGGTCAACATGCAGAAAAGCAGCATTCCGTCGATCGCCTGACGTTGACGTCGCGCGGCACGTAAAAAACCGGCTAGCCTCGCGGCCAGCCGGTTTTTTTATTGCAGAGACACTTTATTTCTTGCCAGCCGTCACTTCATGCTGGCCCGCATGCTGGTGGTCCGTTTGCGCATTGACGGTTTCCGGCGGCACTTCGATGCGCGTGATGCCGGCATCGACGGAGATCGGGTCGCTGGCGGGGAACGTCATTTCCACGGCGTCGTCGAGCAATTCTTCCTTGGCCCGCTCTTCGCCGCTCATGCCTTCTTCATCAGCCAGGATGGCCAGCGCGCTGGCCCATTTGACGAAATTGAGGTTGGACAATTCGCGCACGGTAGTCACGCCAAACGCTTGCTGCAAGGCCTTGGCGTCTTTTGCGCTGACGCCGCGCAGGGCGCTGATGGGCGCATTGACGATGTCGCGGAAGCTTTTGTCGAGGTATTCCTTGTCGACGATGGTATCGATATTCATGGCATGTCCTTTCGTTTCGGTAAGCGGGCCAGTGCTGCATGGGGGAGGCACAGCCCCACTATGGCAGCGTAGGGCGCCCCGGTATGTGCGCAGCCGTACGTAACGACAGGAACGATGCCTGCTGGCGCAAACGATAATATTGTCTATCATATAAAAATGATGGAAGGAGATTAAAATTGCCGAAAAGACAGAAATTTTCCATCCATGCGCCCCGCGATGAAATCCTCATGTATGATCCACAACTTGAATTTGGTCCTCACCTTTCACCATTCACGGGGCGCTATGTCCGCACAAACAGATCCGAACAAGGAAGCGGCCCAGGCCGATGCGGAACGCGCCGCCGATCTCAGCGAGTTGCTCGGCCATGTCAACACCAGCTGGGACAATGAACGGCGCGCCCTGTCGCGCCAGCTGCACGACAGCCTCGGCTCCTCGCTGACGGCGCTGACCATGCACCTGTCGCTGCTGACGCAAAAGATGCCGCAGGAAGCGGCTC
Source organism: Janthinobacterium sp. BJB426 (assembly GCF_002735705.1). Taxonomy (GTDB): domain Bacteria; phylum Pseudomonadota; class Gammaproteobacteria; order Burkholderiales; family Burkholderiaceae_D; genus Janthinobacterium. The sequence continues at coordinate 57,564 of NZ_PDZL01000008.1, read as the reverse complement.
TGCTCGACCGCGCGGCGACCATGAAGCAACTGCTGCTGAATGTGATTGAAACCAACCGCCAGATGCAGATGAAGCTGTGGAACGACAAGCTTGAGTTTCTCGGCGTGAATGTGGCGCTGGGCGAGTTGGCCGCGCAATTTGCCGAACAGCACAAGATCACCGTGCGCTGCAGCCTGCCCGAAGATGAACTGATTTGCCCGCGCAACGTGGGCGTGGCCCTGCTGCGCACCCTGGAAGAAGCGCTCGGCAACATCGCCGCGCACGCCCACGCCACAGAGGTGGACATCATCATCGACGACAATGAAGAGGCGCTGATGATGACGGTCAAGGATAACGGCAGCGGCTTGCCAGCCAACGAGCCCGTCGAGATGAGCAAGCACGGCCTGCGCTCCGTGCGCGAGCGCGTGCACTACCTGGGCGGCAGCCTGAGCCTGACGGCCAATCCGCAAGGCGGCACGGCCCTGACCGTCGTCTTGCCGCGTATTAGCCCGAAAGAATAGTCCTTGCCAGGCCGCATCGGGCCAGAACACTGCCGGGGCACCCCGAACCGCAGCACGATTCGACGACAGGAGACCGCATGCAACGACTGATCCCCACCCTGCTGGCTGCACTGCTGACCCTGGGCAGCGCCCAGGCCGCCGACAAGACCGTGCCGCCGCCGGAAACCGTGGACAAGCTGGCCTGGCTGGCCGGCTGCTGGAACGTCGACGGCGCCGAGCCCGGCTCCGGCGAACAATGGAGCACGGCTGCCGGCGGCACCCTCCTCGGCACCAGCCGCACCGTCAAGGGCGGCAAGACGACAGCCTTTGAATTCGTGCAGATCCGCCTCACCGAGCCGGGCCAGCTGGCCTACATCGTGCAGCCGTCGGGCCAGCCGCCCGTAATCTTCAACCTGTTGCGCCAGGACAAGCCGAATGAATTCATCTTCGCCAACCTGGACAATGACTTCCCCAGCCGCATCATCTACCGCCACGACAGCGAGCGCATCTTGCATGCCAGCATTACGGGCACCTTGAAGGGCAAGCTCACCACCATCGATTTCCCCATGACGCGGGGCCGCTGCGAAGCGGCACCCGTCACGCGCAGCAAATGAAAAGGGGCCTCGCGGCCCCTTTTTGATGGAATAGCAACGGCTTAGTGCAGCTTGACCTGCGGCGTGCTGCGCTTGATCAGGAAACGGCCCATGGCCATGACGGCCGTGCGCACGCTGCCCAGCACGGCATTGTGATGCATCAGGTGCAGGCTGACATACATCATGCGCGCGACAAAGCCTTCGACGAACCAGCTCAGGCCCTTCAGCGACCCCATCAGGGTGCCCACCGAGGTGGTGCGGCCGAACGACACGAGCGAACCGTAGTCCAGGTATTCGTACGGTTTCGTTTGCGGCGGCTTGCCCTTGGCTTGCAGCAGGAATGTTTTCAGCAGGTAATCGGCTTGCTGGTGGGCGGCCTGGGCGCGCGGTGGCACCAGCTTGCCGTCGGGACCCGTGCAGGCGGCGCAATCGCCGAGCGCGAAGATATTCGCATGGCCCTGCACATTGAGCATGCCCGTCACTTCCAGCTGGCCGGCGCGGTTGGTCGGCAAGCCCAAAGTGGCCAGGAATTCCGGCGCGCGGATGCCGGCAGCCCACACGCAGATGTCGGCCGCATAGCTGGTGCCGCTGGCCACCGTCACCTTGTCGGCTTCGATCGTGGTGACGCGCGTATCGGTCACCACGCTGATGCCATGCTGGTGCAGCAATTTCGAGGCGGCAATCGACACGCGCTCGGGCAACGGCGCCAGGATGCGCGGCGCCCCTTCGAGCAGGGTGATGCGCACATCCTTGATAGCGTTGAGATTCTGGAAACCATACGCGGCATACACGCCGCTCGCTTCGCGCAATTCGGCCGCCAGTTCCACGCCCGTGGCGCCGCCGCCGATGATGACGATGTCGACACCGGGATGGCCCGCGTCGCCCTGGCGCTGCTCGGCCATGGCCAGCAGTTTCAGCAAGGTCAGACGGAAACGTTCGGCGTCTTCCGTGGCATTCAGGGAAATCGTGTTTTCCTTGGCGCCGGGCACGCCGAAGTAATTCGAGGTGCTGCCCACGGCCAGCACCAGCTGGTCGTAGCTGACGGTGCGCTGCGGCAAGAGTTGCTCATCCTTGTCCGTGGCGATGGCGCCCACGGTGAGGCTGTTCGACGCGGCGTCGAGTGCGATCAGGGGACCATAGACATAGGTAAAACCATTGTCATGCGCCAGCATCTGGTACGACAGGCCCTCTTGATGAATATCCAGGGTGCCGGCCGCCACTTCATGCAGCGACGGCTTCCAGATATGGTACAGGCGACTGTCGACCAGGGTGACCTGGCCGGCGCCGAGCTTGCGGCTGAGTTTGCAGGCCAGCTCCAGGCCGCCTGCTCCTCCCCCTACGATAACGATTTTACTGTGCAAAGATCCTCCTGCTTAAATTTTTAGTCCCTGTGCCCGTTGCCGTTGCCGTGGCCATTGCCATGACCCTTGCCCGGCTTGTTGTCATGCTTGTCGCGCTTGTCATCATGCTTGTCAAAGTGCTTGTCATGCTTGTTGTCATGACGGCCGCGGTCGCCGTAATCGGGACGGCCATGGTCGCCATGCTGCTGGCGGTAACGGGGCACATATTGGTTGTTATACCAACTATCCTGGACGAAATATACCTCTTGGTTACAGGCATTATACTTGCGGCAGTGCTTGGACCAGTTTTTCGCATGGCCGGGCGGCACGCGCAAATAGATGGGACGGGCCGAATAATATTGCGGGCGCTGCACGATGACAGGCTGGGCATAAATCAATTGCGGCGCGGGATAGTCGCCTATGTCGATGCGTCCGTAAAAGCCTGGCTGGCCGACGGTAACAGAGACGCCAACCTGGGCGACGGCAGCGGTAGCGGCCGACAGCAAGACGGCGGCAAGAATCAGGGTTTTCATGGGGACACTCCTTTTATCAGTTATGCCGTCATTGTAGACCTTGTGCAACCAACTGTTTGTTCGCAAGGACACATAAGGATGGCCGTCGCAATCTCACCACAGCTTGCCTAAAGGCACGACCAGGCCGCTGAACAGCGACCAGTCCGGCGACGCCGCCGTCAAGCCGCGCGCCATGCCGATATCGATGGTCAGCCGCGGCGTGGGGCTGTAGCTGGCGGCCAGCAGCAATTGCGCCGTGGCCGGCGCGCCGCGCAGGCGCGTGCCCGACACCTCCGCCGTGGCGCCCCAGCGGTCGCTGACGGGCGTGGAAAAGGAGGTCGCCCAGCCCGTTTGCACCCGGCCCGTCACCGGGTCGGATGCCCCCAGGCGCGTGGCATTCAGGTTGGCGTCCATGTGCACGGCGCCCAGGTCGCGGCTGAAAATGCCGTTCAGCGACACGTCGCTCTTGCCGCTGCCGATGCTGTCCTTGGCCGTGGGCAACTTCCAGCCCAGTTCCAGTCCCAGCGCGGTGGCGCTGTCGAGCAAAAAGGCGCGCTTGAGCACGACCGTCGTATCGCCCACGCCCGTGTCGCGCCGGCCCGTGTCGTCGCGTGCGCGCACAAAACCCTCGCCTTCAAGCAACACGCCCCATTCGGGCGTAAACGCCAGTTTGAACGTGTACGGCAGACTGGCGCGGCGCGTGTCATCCGTTTTCGACAGCAGGCCGCCCGCCTCGAATTCCAGCTGGCCCGGCACGGGCAACTGGGCCGGGCTTGCCACGGAAGGACGGTAAGGCAGTACGGGATCGCCCTGCTGTGCCTGCGCCAGGGGCGCGAGGGACAGCAGCAGGGATAAGCAAAGCAAGCGGGGAAATAACATGAAAGACCCGGAAGTGGCAAACGCGCAATAGCGACAGCCTACCACCGCCGCGCCGATTGCGCCCGAGCCTGCCCCGTTTCAGGCCAGGCGCCGCACACCCTGTCTGGCGGCCGGCACCGGCCGGCGCAGCGGCGTGACATTGCTGGACGCCGGCACGGCCATCTGTTGCGCCTGGGCATGCAGGCGGAACACGCCCACCAGTTCCGTCAGGGTCTGCGCCTGGTCCTGCAGCGATTCGGCCGCCGCGGCCGCCTCTTCCACCAGGGCCGCGTTTTGCTGCGTCACCTGGTCCATCTGCAGCACGGCCTGGTTGACTTGCTCGATGCCGGCGCTTTGCTCGGCGCTGGCAGCCGTGATTTCCTGCATGATGTCGGCCACCTGGCGCACGCTGGCGACCACTTCATCCATTGTCTTGCCCGCGTCATGCACGAGCTTGGAACCGATTTCCACCTGTTCGACGGAGTCGCCGATCAGGGTCTTGATTTCCTTGGCGGCACTGGCCGAGCGTTGCGCCAGGTTGCGCACTTCGGAGGCCACGACGGCAAAACCGCGCCCCTCCTCGCCCGCCCTGGCCGCTTCCACGGCCGCGTTCAAGGCGAGGATATTCGTCTGGAAGGCGATGCTGTCGATGACGCTGATGATGTCGACGATCTTGCGCGACGAGGCGTTGATCGATTCCATCGTCTGCACCACCTGCCCCACCACGGCGCCGCCCTTGCCGGCCACGTCGGACGCGGCGCCGGCCAGCGCATTGGCCTGGCGCGCATTGTCTGCATTCTGCCGCACGGCCGACGTCAGCTGCTCCATCGACGACGCCGTTTCTTCCAGCGAACTGGCCTGCTCTTCCGTGCGGGACGACAAGTCGAGGTTGCCCTGGGCGATTTCGCCCGAGGCCGTGTTGATGGTGTCCGTGCCCGAACGCACCTGGCTGACGATGCCCACCAGTTTGTCACGCATGCTTTTCATGGCAAACAGCAAGCTGGCGCTGTCGTGGCTGGCCGTGCGGATATCGACGGTGAGGTCGCCCTCGGCGATGGCGCCGGCGATCCTGACGGCATACGACGGTTCGCCACCGAGCTGGCGCGTCAGTCCGCGCGTGATCAGCGCCCCCAGCGCCAGGCCGGCCGCCATGCTGCCCAGCACCAGCGCGATCATGAAACTGCGGCTGGCCTGGTACACGCCCGAGGCCTGCTCGGAAGCCGCCTTGGCGCGCTCTTCCTTCTGCAGCGACAATTTGTCGAGCACGCCGTCGAGTTCGTCGGCATGCTGGCGCGTCTTGTTGAGCAATTCGACCAGTTGCGCGCTGCGCTGGGCCAGCGGTTCGGCCGCCGCCAGGGTCAGCGCCTGCTGCATGGTGGCAATGTACTCCGCTTCGACGGCGGCGAAGCGGGCAAACAGTTCCTTGGCCGCTGACGTGACGAACAGTGGTTCCGCCTTGGCCAGGTAGCTTTTATTCAACTCGAGGAATTTGGCGATGTCGGCCTGGCGCGTGGCGCGCTCTTCGGCGGTCGTGGCCAGCAGGAAATTGCTGCGCGCGCGGCCCACCTTGATCAGGGCGATATTGGCTTCCTTGATGTATGACAAGCCCAGCAATTCGTGGTTGTACATCTGCCCCGCCATGGTATCGATCTTGCCCATGTTGAAGATGCCGATGCCGGCCACGATGGCCCCCATCAGCGCCACGCAAAAAAAAGCCGCCAGCAAGCGCGTTCCCACCTTCATCCGGTTCAACATGATTTCTCCCATAAGACTGGCCGATACTCGATGTAACTGGAGCGTACTGGCTTGAATATAAAGAAAAATCACGGAAAAAAATGCTCGGATTGTCACCAAACAACAATTCCTTGATTTATGGCAACATGCAAAACGGCTTGCCATGCTAGGCAAGCCGTTCGGGAGCATGCTTGACAGCGTGTATTAGTGGCCCGTGTGAGCCCCAGGTTTACGCACCGTCATCTCGACGCCACCTTTCACCACTTGCTTGCCCGCACCCTGGCCGCGCACGGGTTCCGGCAAGGCGCCCGTCCATTCGTAGGCCACGCTGCCGGCCGGGTGCTTGTACCAGCCCGGATCGCGGTAGTCGCCCGGCTTCTGCTCCTTGCGCACCTTGACCGTGGTAAACATGCCGCCCATGCCGATGGCGCCGAAGGGGCCGTCGCCCGCCATCATCGGCAAGGTATTGTCGGGAATCGGCATCTGCATGTCGCCCATGTCGGCCATGCCCCGCTCGCCCATCACCATGTAGCCGGGCACGAGCTGGTTGATCTTCGCCGCCACGCCCTGGTGGTCGACGCCGATCATGGTCGGCACGTCATGTCCCATGGCATTCATCGTATGGTGCGACTTGTGGCAGTGGAAGGCCCAGTCACCGAGGTCCGTGGCCGTGAACTCGACAGCGCGCATCTGGCCCACGGCCACGTCCGTCGTCACTTCGGGCCAGCGCGATTCGGGGCGCGTCCAGCCGCCGTCCGTTCCCGTCACCTCGAATTCATGGCCATGCATGTGGATCGGGTGATTCGTCATCGTCAGATTGCCCACGCGCACGCGCACCTTGTCGCCCTGGCGCACGACCATGGGGTCGATGCCGGGGAAGACGCGGCTGTTGAAGGTGAACAGATTGAAATCCGTCATGGTCATGATCTTCGGCGTGTAGCTGCCGGGATCGATGTCATAGTTGCTCAGCAAGAAGACGAAATCGCGGTCCACCTTCATGAAGTTCGGGTCTTTCGGGTGCGTCACCCAGAAACCCATCATGCCCATGGCCATTTGCGTCATTTCATCCGCATGCGGGTGATACATGAAGGTGCCGGGCCGCTTGGCGACGAATTCATAGACGAAAGTCTTGCCGGGAGGAATACCCGGCTGGGTCAGGCCCGTGACGCCATCCATGCCGTTGGGCAAGCGCTGACCATGCCAGTGCACGCTCGTGTGTTCCGGCAATTTGTTCGTGACGAAGATGCGCACGCGGTCGCCCTCCACCACTTCGATGGTCGGGCCCGGAGACTGGCCGTTGTAGCCCCACAGATTGGCCATCATGCCGGGCGCCAGTTCGCGCACGACGGGCTCGGCCACCAGATGAAATTCCTTGACGTTGTTGTTCATGCGCCAAGGCAAGGACCAGCCATTCAGGGTGACGACGGGGTTGTAGGGACGCCCGTTCGGCGGCGGTGGCGGCGCTTTCGTCTCCGCACCGGCCATGCTGACGGCTTCCGGCAACGAGGCCGCCCCCACGCGACTCACGGCTGCCGCACTCAGGGCGACGGCGCCCGCATTCATGAAAAAGTTTCTACGTGTAATCATCATTATTCCTTCTCGGCTGGGCCGCTGCCATTGATGGCCGACTGCAATGTTGTTTGGGCGATCCAGAAATCGCGCTGGGTCTCGATGGCGCTGTTCACGCTGGCAACTTGCTCGCGCGCATCGGCCAGCAGTTCGAACACGCTGGCCAGCATGCCGTTGTAGCGCAGCAATACTTCATGCGAGATCGTCTTGCGCAGCGGCACGACTTCATCGCGGTAGTGGCGCGCCAGGTCGTAGGCTGTGCGGTAGCTCGAATACGCCTCGCGCACCTCCGAGCGGGCCCGCACGGCCGTGCCCGCCGTGAGCTGCAGCGACTGCTCGTACATCGCTTGCGCCTTGGCGTTGCGCGCCGAACCCCAGTCGAACAGGGGCAATTCCAGCGACACTTCGTAGCCGTTTTCGCGCGGCGCCTCGCTGCTGCTCTTGTTGGCATAGCCCACGTCGAGCACGTTGATGAAACCCGTCACCTTGGCCAGGCCCAGCGCGCTGGCCGTGGCGTGCGCGTCGAGTTTGCTTATCTGCACGTCGAGCCGCTGTTCCATCGCTTGCGCCTCGATATTGCCTGCCTCAGCCGCCTGGGCCGGCAAATCGGGCAAGCGCGACGGCAAAGTAAAGCTGGTCTGCTTGCCCCACAGGCCAAGCAGGCGCGTCAGGTGCTCGCGCGTGGCCGTGGCCTGGTGGCGCGCGCGGGCCAGGTCGCCGACGGCGTCCGCGTAAAACACTTGCTGGCGCGCCTGGTCGAGACGGCTCCAGTTGCCCGCCTGTTGCAAGCGCGTGGCCAGTTCGGCACCCGCCTCGGCCGACAGCAGCGCGCGCTGCATGAAAGCTTCCGTCTGCACGGCGGCCACGGCATTGAAATAGGCGCGGCGCGTGTCCGACGCCAGCTGCACGGCGCTGCTGGCGGCTTGCAGCTTGGCTTGCTCGAAACGGCCCCGCTCGATATTGACGCGCATCGGCATGGTCAGCAGGCCGGCCAGGTCGAAACTGACGCCCCGGTCGATTTCATTGCCATGGCTGCCATGCGAGCGGCCGAATGACAGGCCAGGATTGCGCAAGCGCCCCGCCTGTACCAGATCCGCTTCGGACGCGCCCAGTTCGGCCAGCGCCACTTTCATGCCGTGGTTGTTCATCAGGGCGATGCGCACGGCGCTGTCGGCGTCCAGGGGCTGGGCCAGCAAGGCAGCCAGCTTTTCCTCGCCGCCCTTGTCGGCCAACGCTGCGGGAGCGCCCGTGCGGGCGTCGGCCAGCGCGGACACCGCCTGCGTGCCACCATCCTGGCTGAAGCTGGCGCAGCCACTCAGCAGCAAGATTGCCGCCAGCGCCAGCGGCGTCAGGCAAGTTGATTTTGTGAAGCGGGCCATGTCAATGTCCTTCATGCTGATGTTGCTGATGTTGCTGGTGTTGCGGGGTGGGCTGGGCGGCCGGCTGCGCATCCGGCTTGGGCATGCCATGCTGCATCGGCATCTTGTGGCCGTCCATCTTCATCATGCCCATGTGGCCGCCGGCCTTGCCAACCTTGTCGTTGACGGCGCGCCAGGTCTGGTCGGGCGTGGCCTCTTCCTCGGCGGCAGGACGGTAGCCGGTGTAGGCGGAGCGGTAAGTGGTGGCCGGAACGGATGCTTGCGCCTCTTGCGGGGCGGACGGGGATTGCGCTGCGGCGGCCAGCGGCAGTACAGCCAGCGCGAGGCTGAACAGGTGTTTCATGGTATTCCTTGAAGATCAGGGTATGGCGCGGCGGGCGCGCGACTGGAACGCTGGCGCGGCCGCTGCAACGTGCGGGGACGTGCGACGGCAGCACCACCAGGTTCAACGGGCGGTCAGGCGGAGCGCGTGCTTCTCGGGGGACGTTCTGGACCAGGCGGAATATGCCCGGCGAACAGGGAATCGGGCGCCAGCGCCGGAGGCGGCGCGCGCAGGGTCAAGGCGTGCAAGGCGGGCATGCCGGGCGGCGCCGTGGCGCCCACGGTACACGCGCCATGGTTGCTGCAATCGTGGCCGTGATGCGTGACGCCGACATCGTCCATGGCCATTTTCATCGGCTGGTCCGCCATCTGCATATCGGCCATGTCGCCCATATCGTGGCACTGGGGTGCCTGCGCTGCCACCACGGTGACCGTCACCGCCAGCTCGTCCACGCAGCAGCTGCGCATGGCCGACGCAAAGCCCTGCATGGGCAGCGTGACGGCCAGCAGCCAGAGCAGCGAGCGGGCGAGAAAGCGGGAAAAGGCACGGTTCATGACACAACTATAAACCTTCCCACATGAGGAAGGTCAAGCCCCTATTTGCGCCGGCAGCCGTGCGTCAGCCAGATGACGTAGACGCCGTAGTAGCCCTGCCCTTCGAATATGAGCTGGCCGTCGGCAAATGAGACTGTCTCCACTTTATTGACGATGAAATACGCGCGGTTGTCCGCCGCCTCCACGTCGCCCCAGTAGCGTGGAACCTGGCTCCGGTAGCCGCTGGCTCGCCCGATCGCGTCCATCAAATCGCTGATCATGAAGTCGTACAGCATGTCGGCCAGCAACGGCCGGTGGCCCGCCAGCATGGCCGTGATGTCGGGATAGCCGGCCTGCATCAGTTCCGGCAAGTCGCTTTCCTCGTCCTGCAGGTCATCCTCGCGGCAGGTCTGGATAAAACTGTTGAACGGCTCGTCGAGCAGGCCCGCCAGCGCCGTTTCCGGCACGCTCAGGCGAAACGGGTGCAGCGGCAGCACACTGTGCTGGCCATAGTTGAGTCCGCGGCAGCCCAGATAGGCCAGCGGGTGCGGCTGTCCATCGACTTCGCAGCGGATGCCCGGTGATTGCTCAAACGTCATCAATATCCAATCCTGCCATGCCTGTTGTCCTCGTTGTGCGTTTCAGTGCCACATGGTAAGCGCTGGCGGGCACCCCGGACAGGCTCAGATGCGACAGAAAACAACGGATCAGTTTATCAGGCAGGCTCCGTGATGCCCACGCAATTGCGCCCGTTTTCCTTGGCCACGTACAGGGCCGCATCGGCGGCGCGCAGCACGGCGTCCGCACCGCCCACCTTGCCCGCTTCCTGTTCCGACGACACGACGCCCAGCGATACCGTGACAAAGCCCGCACCGGGAATCACGGCAGCGGCCACCTTGGCGCGCAAGCGCTCGGCCACCTGCATGGCCACGTCCAGGTCGGCATCGGGCAGCAGCATGATGAATTCATCGCCGCCATTGCGGCACAGCACGTCGGCATCGCGCGAACAGGCGCGCATCAGCTGGGCCAGGCGCAGGATGACTTCGTCGCCCACGGCATGGCCCCAGCGGTCGTTGACCTGCTTGAAATGGTCGATGTCGATGGCGATGACGGAAAACGGCCGCGCCTGCGCCTGCCACGCATCGAGCGCCGCCGCCATGCCGCGCCGGTTCGACAGGCCCGTCAGCGGGTCCGTCTGCACGTCGGTCTTCAGCTTGCCGATCTTGTTCTGCAACAATGCCAAGCCCTTGAGCAAGGCCCTCTTGATCTGCGCCGCCTCCACATACCACGAGCGGATGGCGGCGATATGCTCGGCCGTTCCTGGCGCATCCATGCGCCGCGCACCTTCGGCCAGTTGCACCAGGGGCCGCGAAATCAGGCTGGCCAGCCACCAGATGAATGGCAGGCTCAGCAAGGCGATCGGCAGCGAATGCCATACTGTATTGGCCATCAGCTGGTTCAGCGGGGCCAGGGTCATGGCCGTCGGGCGCTGCGCCACGATGCCCCAGCCCGTCGATGGCATGATGGCATAGCCGGCCAGCATGTCCACGCCCAGGCTGTTGTGCATGCGCCGGTTGCCGCCGCCCTGCTGCGCGATGATGGCGTCGATGACGTGATTGCTGCCGGCCACGTCGCCCAGGCGCTCGGGGTCCGGGTGGTACAGCAGGCGCCGGTTCTGATCGACCACGTACAGGTAGGAGCCGTCGCGGTAGTAATGCTGGCCCAGCATGGTGTACAGGATGTTTTTCTGTTTCAGGTAGATGCTGCCGCCCACATAGCCCAGATAGCGGCCATCCTTGCCCAGGATGGGATGCGAAATGAAGACCACCAGGTTGCCGGCCGACGACACGTAGGGCTGCGTCACCAGCGGGCGCCGCTCGCGCAGCGCCTGGATGGCACCGACGGAATCGAGCGTGCGGTTTTTCAGGGCCAGGGTTTCCGGCGACACGCCCAGCACCTTGCCCCGGGCATCGACGATGAGCACGGAATTGAAGCTGTTCGTCTGCAGGCGCAGGCGCTGCGCCTCATCCGTCAGCCATTGCTCGTCGCCCAGGCGCGAGGCCAGGCTGCCGGCGCTGTAGGCCAGTTGCTGGCGCGCCGACTGCAGGAAGTCCTCGGCCGTGCTGGCCAGCTTGCTGGCATACGCGTGGTTCGCTTCCAGCGTGGTGTCGATCAACAGCTGGCGCTGCACGCTGTAGCTGGCATAAAACGTATTGACCAGGGACACCAGGGCGCTGGCAAAGGCCACGAGCACGATCAAGCGGCGCAAATTCATGCGCAGAACAGGTTTAGTCCGCATGGGTCGACAAGAAAAAGTATTGCGCTAAAGAAAGAGCGCATTATACCGAGACACCCGTGCCAATATTGAAATCTTGGCATCAATGGTCAAAGAATGTGTACAAGCGGCAACGCAGAGCGCTGCCGCCTTGATTTGCCTCAAGCGTGGATGGCGTGCTTGCGGACCCAGTCCGTGTAACGCTGCATCCAGCCCTGGAAGAAACCGAGGCTGGCCGGGCCGATGCCGCCATGCTCGTCAAACAGGCCTTCCTTGGCCTGGATAAACATTTCAGGCTGTCCCAGCAGCGGCACGTCCAGGTAAGCCAGGATATTGCGCAAATGCTGCTGCGCCAGGGCCGTGCCCGTGGCGCCGACGGAAACGCCGAGCACGGCGCCCGGCTTGCCGCCCCACACGCTCTGGCCATACGGGCGCGAGCCGTGGTCGAGGGCGTTTTTCAGCACGCCGGGAATCGAGCGGTTGTATTCGGGGGTGAGAAACAGCAAGGCTTGCGATGCAGAAATGTCGGATTTGAGACGCAGCACCTGCTCGGACTGCGCGCCATCGTCATCCTGGTTGTACAGCGGCAAATCGCCAATCTCGATATGCTTGAAGGAAAACTCGGGCGGCGCCAGCTTGATGATGGCGTCGGCCAGCTTGCGGTTGAAGGAATCCTTGCGCAGGCTGCCGACGATGATTGCGACTTGATATTGGCTCATATAAATCCCCGATAACGGTTAAAAGAAAGCCCTGGAGTGAAGCTCACACCAGGGCTATCTTGCCACACAATCATCGGATTTGCGCTGTTTAGCGTGCGGCTTGGGCAAGACCCTGATACTCGCGGTAATAGCGTCCGCCCAGGTTCGTCAGCACCTCATAGCCGATGGTATTGGCCATGGCCGCCACGGCGTCGACCGGGTGGTCGGCGCAGATCAGGTCGACCAGACTGCCTGGCACGACGCGGTCGCCGGCGATGGCGCTCACGTCGAGGGTGATGGAATCCATCGAGATGGCGCCGATCTGCGGCACTTTCACGCCGTCGACGATGGCCAGGCCCTGGTTGCTCATGCTGCGCAGCCAGCCATCGGCGTAGCCGACGGACACCGTCGCCACCTGGCGCTGCTCGCTGGCCGTGTAGCGGCGGCTGTAGCCCACATGGTCACCGGCAGCAATCGTGCGCGTCTGCATGACCTTGCCTTGCAGGCGCACCACGGAGCGCAGGGGATTCGGCTCGCCGCCCTGCGGCCCGATGCCGTACAGGGCAGCGCCCGGGCGCACCAGGTCGAAGTGGTAGTCGGGAGACAGGAAAGTGCCCGAGGAATTGGCCAGGCTGGCGCGGTATTGCGGCAGGCGGGCGCGGATGGCGATGAAACGGGCCAGTTGCTCGCCATTCATGGGGTTGCTGCGCTCGTCGGCGCAGGCCAGGTGGCTCATCAGGTAGCGCACCTTGATGCCGTCGAGAAAGTGCGGGTCCAGCAGCCAGGCGTCGATTTCCTGCGGCGACAAGCCCATGCGCGACATGCCCGTGTCGACCTGCACGATGGCGTCCAGGGTGGTGCCCAGCGCCTTGGCGTGCAGGCGCCAGCCCGCCACCTGCGGCTCGCTGTTGAGCACGGGTATCAGGTCGTGGGCCGTGAACTCGCCTTCCGTGCCGACGGGCGGGCCGTGCAGCACGAAGATGGCCGCGTCGGGCGCCACGTGCGGGCGCAGGCTGATGCCCTCTTCCAGGTGGGCGACGAAGAAATGGCGGCACCCCTCTTCATACAGGGCAGCGCCCACTTGCGCGGCGCCCAGGCCATATGCGTCGGATTTGACGACGGCCGAACAGGCAGCCGGATGCGCCTTGTCACGCAGCAAGCGGTAGTTGGCGCGCACTGCGTCCAGGTCCACCGTCAGGATGGCGCCGCTACGTTCCTTGGGAGGCATGCTGGCCCCCATCTCAAGCCACCGCGTGTTGCAGTTTGCCCTGGCCCTGCGCGCCGCTGTAGCGGCTGACGGACAGGTCGTCGGCCAGAATCGCCGGCTGTTTCGACGACATCAGGTCGGCCAGCAATTGCGCCGAGCCGCAGGACATGGTCCAGCCCAGGGTGCCGTGGCCCGTGTTGAGGAACAGGTTGCGCAGCGGCGTGCGGCCGACGATCGGCGTGCCGTCCGGCGTCATCGGGCGCAAACCCGTCCAGAAAGTCGCTTCGGCCGTGTTGCCGCCGCCGGGGAACAGGTCGTTGACGACCATTTCCAGGGTTTCGCGGCGGCGCGGGTTCAAGTTCAGGTTGTAGCCGGCGATTTCCGCCATGCCGCCCACGCGGATGCGGTCATCAAAACGCGTCACGGCAATTTTATAGGTTTCATCGAGGATGGTCGACACGGGCGCCTTGGCCGCGTTGACGATAGGCACGGTGATCGAGTAACCCTTCAGCGGATACACGGGAATGTCGAGCAGCGGCTTCATGAAGCCCGTCGAGTAGGAACCGAGCGCCACGACATAGGAATCAGCCTTGACGATTTCCGCGCCGCATTGCACGCCAGCAATTTCGTCGCCCTGGGTCAGCAAGGCATCGATGGACACGCCGTAGCGGAACTTCACGCCCAGCGCCTCGGCCATCTCGGACAGGCGCGTGGTAAACAGCTGGCAATCGCCCGTTTCATCGTTGGGCAGGCGCAAGCCGCCGAACAGCTTATCCTTGACCGCTTCGAGGGCCGGCTCGGCGCGCGACAGCTCGTCGCGCTGCAACACTTCATACGGTACGCCCGCGTCTTTCAATACTTCGATATCCTTGGCGGCATCGTTGTATTGCTTTTCCGTGCGGAACAATTGCATCGTGCCTTGCTGGCGGCCTTCATACGTGATGCCCGCCTCGGCGCGCAGCACCTTGAAGCAGTCGCGGCTGTATTCGGCCAGGCGCACCATGCGTTCCTTGTTCACGGCATACGCTTCCGGTGTGCAATTACGCAACATCTGCCACATCCATTTGAGCTGGGCGGCGCTGCCGTCGAGCGAGATGGCCAGGGGCGCGTGGCGCTGCATCATCCACTTCACGGCTTTCAGGGGAATGCCGGGCGCAGCCCATGGCGAAGCGTAGCCGGGCGAGATTTGCCCCGCATTCGCGAAGCTGGTTTCCAGTGCCGGGCCCGGCTGGCGGTCGATGACGGTCACCTCATGTCCTGCCTTGGCCAGATAGTAAGCACTGGTGACGCCGATGACGCCGCTACCCAGAATCACAATACGCATAGTTTCCTCATTATATTTTTTTAGGCTGACGCCAGATTAACCGCTATCATATTGGGAAAGAGCCAGTATTTGTTCACGTATAAATCGAGATATTCAGCAATAAATCATGAGAATCCTTAAAGAATCGGCACGTGGCCTCGACAAGCTGGATCGCCACATCCTGCGCATCCTGCAACAGGATGGCCGCATCTCGATGAAAGACCTGGGCGAACAGGTGGGACTGTCCATCACGCCCTGCATCGAGCGGGTCAAGCGCATGGAGCGCGACGGCGTCATCACGGGCTACCACGCCAAGGTGAACCCGGCCGCGCTGGGCGCCAAACTGCTGGTCTTTGTGGAGATTACGCTGAATCAAAAATCCGCGTCCGCCTTCGAGCAATTCCGCCGCGAAGTGCTGCAAATTCCCGAAGTGCAGGAATGCCACCTGGTATCGGGCGACTTCGATTACCTGATCAAGGCGCGCATCCATGAGATGGCCGAGTACCGCAAGCTGCTGGGCGACATGCTGCTGCAGCTGCCCGGCGCCGCGCAATCGAAAAGCTATGTGGTGATGGAAGAAATCAAGGAAACCCTGGCGCTGTCGACCGACGTATTGCAGAGCCGATAAAAGTACCGCCTGCCGGCACCAAAGGCATCGTCTTGTGCGCCTTTGTATAATCTTGTAGCACATTCGGGGCCACGCAAGCACACTCCTGTCCTGACATCACGCCCGTCCCCTCTGAGATTGGAAGCAGTGATGCACACTGGGAGTCCGTATGAACACATTGATAAAACTGGCAGCTTCCTGCCTCGCGGGCCTGGCCGTGGCCATGTGCACCGCCAGTGAATACAAGGTCAACCGCGCGCCGGACAATGGCGCCATCTATCAAAACATCAAGGTGGGCAAGACCACCCGCCTCGACCTCGACGCGGCCCTGGGCAACGCCACCGTCGTCAGCTTCGATCCCGGCTATGAGGTCTGGGTCTACAAGAACCAGTTGCAAGCACCCAAGATGACGCGCCTGATCCCCCTGCTGGGAGAAAAAGGCACGCGCGAGGTGGCCGTCATGTTCGACCAGGCAGGCATCGTCCGGAAATTCCGGATACACGAGCCGCGCAAGTAGCGCCCATGCTGGCTATACTGGCTGCTGGCTGCGGCGTCCCGCCGCCCGCCACCCAGCAAGGAGTTTGCATGCGCCTGCCCCTGATCGCTCCGCAAGAC
Organism: Janthinobacterium sp. BJB426; assembly: GCF_002735705.1. GTDB lineage: Bacteria > Pseudomonadota > Gammaproteobacteria > Burkholderiales > Burkholderiaceae_D > Janthinobacterium. The sequence continues at coordinate 41,540 of NZ_PDZL01000008.1, read as the reverse complement.
CTGACACAAGAACAGAAGCCGCTGTATGACGATATGCGCAAAGGCATCAGCAGCAATTTCAACGATTTCATCGCCGTGCGCGAAGACGGCGCCCTGATGGGGCCGTGGAATCCATGGCTGCACGAACCGGCCATCGGCAAGGCCATCTGGAACCTCACCCTGGCCATGACAGCCAACGCCACCTTGCCCGACAACGTGCGCCAGATTGCCATCCTGGTGGTCGGCGCGCGCTACAACGCCGCCTATGAACTCTACGCCCACATCGCCGTCGCGGAGCGCGAAGGCATGCCGGCCGAGCGCCTGGCCACCCTGGTGGCCCACGTCAAGCCGGCCGACCTGGACAAGCACGAAAGCATCGCCTACGACCTGGCCTACGCGCTTAGCGGCGGCGGCACCTTGCCGGAGCCGCTGTACCGGCTGGCACTGACCACCTTTGGCCAGCACGGCACCAACGAGCTGATCTACCTGGTGGGCCTGTACGCGCTGGTCTCGACCACCTTGAACGGCTTCAACGTGCCGGTGCCGGAACGCGACTGAAAACCCCTGCCCCTGCCGATCAAGCCGTCGCCGCATTGGCTGCACGCTGCGGCCGGTGCGCCGCGGCGCATGCCGCCACGCCTGCCAACAACAGCAGGGTGGCAGCCGCCTCGGCCAGCGTGGGCCAGCGCTGCTCCCACAAGTAGCCGTACAGCAAGGCAAACAGGAATTCAAAGACGATCATCTGCCCCATCAGGGTCAGCGGCAAGACGCGGCTGGCATGGTTCCACAGCCCATTGCCGACGACGGAACACAGCAGCGCGACACCCGTGGCGACGCCGGCAAACTGCAGCCAGGCCGTGCCGCCATGCGTACCAGGTGCGGCAAGCGCGACAGGAATGGCCAGCAGCAGCGCGGCAGCGCCCGTGACCACGCCCGTCAGCAAATTCCACTCCTGCGCCGAGACCGAGCGCAACCGCCCCAGCCAGCGGCTGTTGCCCACCGCATACACCGTCCACGACAGCAGCGCCGCCAGCGCGCACAACAGCCCCAGCAGGGAAGCGTGTCCCGGATGCGCCAGCGACTGCCAGCTGATGCAGGCCAGCCCGCCCGCGCTCAGCAGCAGTGAAGGGATCAGTTTGCGCAGCGGCACGGCATGCCGGTCGCGGCTGCCCACGAGTGTGACGACCAGCGGCAGCAAGCCGATCACCATCGACGTCATGGCCACGCCGCCCGTCTGCACGGCGCTGGCCAGCAGCACGTAATACACGATATTGCCTGTCAGGCTGAGCCAGATCAGCCCGCGCCATTCGCGCCACGTAAGGGTGCGCAGCAGACGCCGCCACGACGGTGCGACCAGCACGGCCGCGATCAGGCCGTACGCCAGGTAGCGCCCCACGGACAGTTCCAGCGGCTGGAAGGCGGGGATCAGCGCCGGCGCCAGGAACACCAGCCCCCACAGTGCGCCTGCGGCGATGCCCGCCAGCATGCCCAGCCGGCTCTTGTTTTCTTGATGCATGGTCAATCTCCTGAAAAGGAGATTGTGGCAAGTCTGCCGCGTCCGATCTTGGCGCCAGCTACTGCCTTGTTGACCATTTCTCCCATTTATCGCGACATGCGCGCCGGTAGGCCGCTGGCGTGACATCCATGCTGTCGCGCATGGCGCGCGTCAATGCGCTCTGCTCGGAAAAGCCGGCCGCCAGCGCGATTTCGGCAAGGCCGGCATCGCTGGCGGCAAGCAAGTCGCAGGCGCGTCCGAGGCGCTGCTGCAACAGCCAGGCATGCGGACTGATATCCATTTCCTCGCGGAACAGCGCGTGCAGGCGGCTGACGCTGAGGCTGGCAAAGCGCGCCATCGACGCCGTCGACCACGGCAATCCCGGTTCGGCTTGCACACGGGCAATCAACGCACCCAGGCGCGAACGCGCTTGCGGCTCGCCCAGCAGCAAGGTATCGAGCAGCAGCGGCGTCCAGCCCGTGACGATGGCCGGCGTCAGCGCCTGCTGCTGCGCCATGACGCCCAGGTAGTCAATCAGCTTGCGGGCGCCCAGCCCGATCGCCGTATAGGGACGCTCCAGCAGGCGCTGCCAGCTGCCCGTGGCCAAGGCGGCCGCGTCCACATCGACGATGATGGAATGGTTGGCCACCCGGCTATGCTGGGCATGCCAAGTGTGCGCCGGGATCACCACGCCCAGCTGCGTATCGACTTTCCCCTCCCTGCCGTCGATTTCCAGCAACAGCTGGCCGTGCACGGGCAGCACGAGTTGCACGAAATCATGCCGGTTCGGCGCGCCGATTTCCGCATAGCTGCGAAAGCTGAGGTCGATGGCAGAGTGGGGGGTGCTGGACATGGCGAGGCCGCCTGGGCGAAGAATCCCCTATTTTATCAGTTCGCTCATTGCTTGCAGGCCGCGCGATACGTGCGCCCGGCGCCGCCCGCTTGCCCTACACTGGCGTTTTATCCTCCCTTACCTCCATGCAACGACCTGCAAACCTCATCCATATTTCCGCGGAACAAGACTGGCAACACGCGACAGCATATCCACCGCTAGGCTTCACCCCGTTTTCCGAAGGCGCGCTGGGTAATGGTGACACTTTCGGCCTGTACTGGCCCATCGGCCGCGAAGCGTCCGAGCCGATCGTCGTCGAGACGTGGCACGACGAGTGGCGTATCCAGCCGCACTTTTCCAGTCTGGCGGCGTTCCTGAAAGCCTACGCGGCAGCGGAAGATGAGTATGTGGGCACGCCATCGCTGGCCGACGACCCCGCCTCGCCGCGCGCCGCGTTTCTGGCAGCCAAGGAACAGATTGCCCAGCGCAACCCGGACGCGGCCATCGCCCTGCTGGAAGCGGCGCTGGCCATCGTGCCCGAGTATACGGACGCGCTGGTGCTGCTGCATGGCCAGTATGTGCGCGCGGGAAGAATCGATGCCGCCGTCAAGGTGGCCATCCAGGCCATCATCTCGCCGCCGTCCTTTGGCGGCCCGCCCCTGAAAGCCTTGCAATGGCTGCGCGCGCAGCCGGTGCCGGACGAGGAAATTGACCCCATCTGGCGCACCTGCGGGCAATTGTCGTTCCACTTTGGCGGCAGCAAGGACAATGCCGATTACCCCGTGCTAATGGCCGCCATCGCCACCTACCTGGCGCAAGACAACCATGTTGGCGCCTCGACCCTGATGCAAACGTATGCCGAATTGATGAGCGCAGAAACCGTGTCCTTCCAGGAACGCTACGGCTTCGATGCCACTGCTTTCGTCGGGCGGCAAATCGCCGTCAGCGCGATGCTGCCCCAGGGCAGCCGCGACCCTGCCACGCTATGGTCCAACGACCTGGCCTAGCTGCCGGAACAGCTTGCGATACGCCGAGGGCGACGTCTGCAGATTCGCCCGGAAATGCTGACGCAGCGACAATGCCGTGCCGAAGCCGGCCTCTTGCGCCACGACATCGATCGAGGCCGCGCTTTTTTCCAGCATGCCTTGCGCATGCGCAAGGCGCTGGTTCAGCAGCCATTGCTTGAACGACGTACCCGTCGCCTGGCGAAAGTGGCGCGTAAAATTGCGCCGGCTCATGGCGGCCTGTTCGGCCAGCGCGTCGATGCTGTGCGCCTTGCCCAGGCTGGCTGTCACGCTGGCCAGCACGTCGGCAAAGCGCCCTTCGCTGCCGGACACGGGCAGCGGACGCGCGATGAATTGCGCCTGCCCGCCCTGGCGGTGCGGCGCCACCAGCAGGCGGCGCGCCACCCGGTTCGCCACTTCGGCGCCCGCCAGTTGGCGCAGCAGGTACAGGCAGCAATCGAGGCCGGCTGCCACGCCGGCCGACGTGAGTACTCCGCCATCGTCCACGTACAGCACTTCGCGGTCCACCCTGACCTTGGGATAGCGGGCCGCCAGCCTCTCCGCCATGCCCCAGTGCGTGGCTGCGCTCTTGCCATCCAACAAGCCCGCCTGCGCCAAAGGAAATGCGCCCAGGCACAGGCCCACCATGCGTGCGCCGCGCCGGCTCGCTGACTGCAGGGCCTCGACCAGGGCAGCCGCCGCGGCGCGGCAATCGTCGTGCCAGGCCGGCATGATGACGATATCGGCCCCGTCCAATCCTTCCAGGCCGAACTCGGGCGTGATGCCGAAGCCGGCCGCCGTACGCAAGGGCGCGGGGTCGGCGGCGCAGACGCGCACGTGGAAAGGCGGCAGATCGGCCTCGTCCGTCTGGGCGCCAAACACGAGGCAAGGCACGGACAGGTGAAATGGCGTCATGCCGTCGAAGGCGATCACGGCAATTGTCAGGGTGGTGGCAGGAATAGCAGGCATGGCAGGCATGGCCCGATTTTATCGCATACAGGCCTTCGGGCCACTTTTTATTTGCAACGCGCGGCTTGACAATGGCTGTATCGGGGAAGTCCTTCCTCTTTCAACCATTCAGGAGTCACGCATGTCCAACACTACCGCACCACGCCGCGCCCTGCTCGTCATCGATGTACAAAATGAATACTTTACGGGCGACATGCCCATCGAATATCCGTCCGTCGACATCTCGCTGCCGAATATCGTCACCGCCATGGCTGCCGCCCGCGCCGCCGGCGTGCCCGTCATCGTCGTCCAGCACGACGCGCCGGAAGCCTCGCCCATCTTCGCCAAGGGCAGCGACGGCTGGCAACTGCATCCGCAAGTGGCAGCGTTTGCCGCCGACCACCGCATCAACAAGAGCATGGGCAGCGCCTTTGCGGACACGGATCTGCGCGCCTGGCTGGACGGCCACGGCATCGACACCCTGACGGTGATCGGCTACATGACGCACAACTGCGACGCGGCCACCATCTACCATGCCGCGCACGACGGCTTGCAAGTCGAGTTCCTGCAGGACGCCACCGGCACCCTGCCCTACGCCAACGCGGGCGGCACGGCCAGCGCCGAGGAAATCCACCGCGTCTTCAGCGCCGTCTTCCATTCGAACTTCGCCGCCGTCGCCAGCACGCAAGACTGGCTCAATGCCGTGCGCGAGGGCAAGCCGCTGGAAATAGACAATATTTATCTGTCGAACCAGCGCGCGCGCAAGGCGCAGGCGAACTGACGCGGACGGGAATGGACGGGTATCATGCGTCCATTCCCTATTTGATGATGAACGATGCGAAAAATAACTGTGCTCGGTTCAAGCGCTGTTGGCTTGTTCCTGCTGGCCACGGCCGCCCTGGTGCTCGATGGACTCAACGACAAGCCGGCCCCCGCCGACGTGATCGTCGTGCCGGGCAATACGATCTTGCCTGACGGCACGCCCAGCCCCCGCCTGCAGGCGCGGCTCGACGCGGCGCTGAAACAGTTTCAGGAGCGCAGGGCGCCGCGCATCCTCGTCAGCGGGGCGACGGGCAAGGAAGGTTTTGACGAGGCCGCGTCCATGGCCCGCTACCTGCAGTCGCGCGGCGTGCCTGCCAGCGCCATCCTTGAGGATCATCAAGGCTGGACCACGGACGCCACGGCCCGCAACGCGGCACTTCTCATGCACCAGCACGGCTGGAAGACAGCCATGGTCGCCACGCAATATTTTCATGTACCGCGCTTCCGGCTGGCTTTGGAGCGGGCCGGCATCACCGTCAGCGGCCAGGTGCACGCGCCCTACTTCGAGCTGCGCGACCTGTACTCGGTACCGCGCGAAACGGTAGGTTACGCCGTGTATTTCATGCGCCATTGATACCAGTTCACTCGCTCCAGTCGCGCGAGCGTTCCACGGCCCGCTGCCATTTGTGCAGCCGCGTCAGGCGTTCGTCGGCCGCCATGGCAGGTTCGAAACGGCGTCCCACTTGCCACTGGGCGGCGATTTCTTCCTGCGACTTCCAGAATCCCACGGCCAGACCCGCCAGGTAGGCGGCGCCCAGGGCTGTCGTTTCCGTCACCACGGGGCGCACCACGGGCACATTCAAGATGTCTGCCTGGAACTGCATCAGCATGTCGTTGCGGGCCGCGCCGCCGTCGACGCGTAATTCGGATAACGCGATGCCCGCGTCGTCCTGCATGGCGGACAACACATCGACGTTCTGATACGCCACGCCTTCCAGTGCCGCGCGCGCGATATGCGCCTTGCCCGTGCCGCGCGTGATGCCGATCAGGGTGCCCCGTGCATACGGGTCCCAGTACGGCGCGCCCAGACCCGCGAACGCGGGCACGAAGACCAGGCCGCCCGAATCGGGCACGCTGGTGGCCAGCGCTTCCACTTCGGACGAGTCGCGGATGATGCCGATGCCGTCGCGCATCCATTGCACGGCCGCGCCCGCGATAAAGGCGCTGCCTTCGAGCAAATAGTCGGTTTGATTTGCATCAGGACCCAGGCTCCAGCCCACCGTCGTCAACAGCCGGTTTTTCGAGGGCAAAGGGCGCTTGCCCACGTTCATCAGCATGAAGCAGCCAGTGCCGTAGGTATTCTTGGCCATGCCCGGCTTCAGGCATGCCTGGCCGAACGTGGCCGCCTGCTGGTCGCCCGCGATGCCGGCGATCGGCACGGAGACGCCCAGCAGGTCAGTGTGCGTGTGTGTGGCCACGCCGCTCGATGGCACGACGTCGGGCAGCAGGGAGGCGGGAATGTCGAGCAGCGCCAGCAGATCCGTGTCCCATTGCAGGGTGTGGATATTGAACAGCATGGTGCGCGCCGCGTTGCTCGTGTCCGTCAAGTGGGCGCCGCTCATCTTGTAGATCAGCCAGCTGTCGACGGTGCCGAAGGCCAGCTCGCCCCGCTCGGCGCGCGCGCGGGCGCCGGCCACGTTGTCAAGCAGCCATTTCAATTTGGTGGCGGAAAAATAGGCGTCCAGCACGAGGCCCGTCTTTTTCTGGATCAAGTCCGCCTTGCCCTGCTCGACCAGTTGCTCGCAATAAGCCGCGTTTCTGCGGTCTTGCCAGACGATGGCGTTGGCGACGGGTTTGCCCGTGGCACGGTCCCACAGGACCGTCGTTTCGCGCTGGTTGGTCACGCCGATAGCGGCCACGTCGGATGCGGCCACGCCGCTGTCGCGCAGCACCTGCTGCAGCACGCCCTCTTGCGAGGCCCAGATTTCGTTCGCGTCATGCTCGACCCAGCCCGGCTGCGGGAAAATCTGGCGAAATTCGCGCTGCGCGCTGGCGTGCGGCCGCCCCGCATGGTCGAACAGGATGGCGCGCGAACTGGTGGTGCCCTGATCTAAAGCAAGTATGTATTTGGTCATGGTCTGGTAATGCAAGCATCGGGTAAAAACAGGCACGGAACCATCAAGCTCCGTGCCTCGGGACAGCGGCGGCAGTTTACCTTACCTTGCCTTCTTTCCAAGCCTGCAATAATTTATCGTAGGCAATCGTTTCACCCTTCGGTTTTTCATTCGCCAGCTTTTTCCATGGGGCGTGCTGGTCCGACAGATACTGGTTCGGATCAACTTTCGGATTAAGCTTGGGCGCGCACGCCTTCATGCCGGCCCGCTGCAGGCGCGCCATGACCTGGTCCATTTCCTCGGCCAGGTTATCCATGGCGGCCTGCGGCGTTTTTTCCGCCGTGATGGCCGTGGCCACGTTCTTCCACCACAGCTGCGCCAGCTTCGGATAGTCGGGCACGTTGTTGCCCGTCGGCGTCCACGCCACTCTGGCGGGGCTGCGGTAGAACTCGATCAAGCCGCCGTACTCGTTCGCGTGCTTCGTAAAATAATCGTGGCGGATGTCGGAATCGCGGATGAAGGTCAGGCCGACGATCGATTTCTTCAGCGACACGGTTTTCGACGTGACGAATTGCGCGTACAGCCAGGCCGCCGCCTTGCGGTCGTCCGGCGTGGACTTGAACAGGAACCAGGAACCGACGTCCTGGTAGCCGTTCTGCATGCCCTCTTTCCAGTACGGACCGTGCGGCGACGGCGCCATGCGCCATTTCGGCGTGCCATCCTTGTTGACCACTGGCAAACCCGGTTTCGTCATGCCGGCCGTAAACGCCGTGTACCAGAAAATTTGCTGGGCGATTTCGCCCTGCGCCGGCACGGGGCCCGATTCCGAGAAATTCATGCCGTTCGCTTGCGGCGGCGCGTATTTCTTCATCCAGTCGATGTATTTCGTCAGCGCAAACACGGCCGCCGGCGAATTGGTGGCGCCGCCGCGCGACATCGAGGCGCCCACGGGCGTGCACTTGTCGGCCGCCACCTTGATGCCCCACTCGTCCACGGGCATGCCGTTCGGAATGCCCTTGTCGGCTGCGCCAGCCATCGACAGCCACGCATCCGTGAAGCGCCAGCCCAGGGACGGATCTTTCTTGCCGTAATCCATGTGGCCATAGACTTTCTTGCCGTCCAGTTCCTTCACGTCATTCGTGAAGAAATCGGCGATGTCTTCATAGGCGGACCAGTTCTGCGGCACGCCCAGCTCGTAGCCATACTTGGCCTTGAACTTGGCTTGCAAATCCTTGCGCGCGAACCAGTCGGCGCGGAACCAGTACAGGTTGGCGAATTGCTGGTCGGGCAGCTGGTACACCTTGCCATCGGGCGCCGTGGTAAAGCTGATGCCGATGAAATCCTTCAGGTCCAGGCCGGGATTGGTGAATTCCTTGCCCTTGGCGGCCATGTAATCGGACAGCGGCTCGACGGCGCCATAGCGGTAATGCGTGCCGATCAAATCGGAATCGGAAATCCAGCCGTCATAGATGCTCTTGCCGGACTGCATCGAGGTCTGCAGCTTTTCCACCACGTCGCCTTCCTGGATGATATCGTGGCGCACCTTGATGCCCGTGATTTCCTCGAAGGCCTTGGCCAGCGTCTTCGATTCGTAGACGTGGGTGTCGATGGTTTCCGAGACCACGGAAATTTCCTTGATGCCCTTGGCTTTCAGCTTGGCCGCCGCATCGATGAACCACTTCATTTCAGCAAGCTGTTGCTGCTTGCTCAGGCTGGATGGCTGGAATTCCTTGTCGATCCAGGTTTGCGCCTGCTTGGCGTCGGCCAGGGCCGCATTCGACACGAGCATGGCCGCAGCCGCGAAGACCGTGAACTTCAATTTCATCGTGAATCTCCTTTTTAGTTGTCATCTGGCCTGCGATAGCGGGCCAGTGTTCTCATCTACGACTTATCCCCAACGCATTACCACTAACAACACTACAAAACTGATGCCGGCACCAATCGCCTGCTGCATTTCCGTAAAACCCGCCCACGCCAGATTCACATACGCCGCCGTCAGCAAGCCGATGAACAGGCGGTCGCCGCGCGTGGTCGGCATGGGCAAGAAGCCCTTGCGCTCAATGCTGGGCGAACGGATTTGCCACACCGTCATGCCGGCCAGCATCAAGCCGATGCAAATGAAGAAGATGGCCACTTCCGGCGTCCAGGCCATCCAGCCGAACAGGCTGGCTGTGCTATCGGTATTTTCCATGTCACACCCTCCCCATCGCGAAACCTTTGGCAATGTAATGCCGCACGAACCAGATCACCAGCGCGCCGGGCACAATGGTCAGCACCCCGGCCGCCGCCAGCACGCCCCAGTCCATGCCGGCCGCCGACACCGTGCGCGTCATGGTGGCGGCAATCGGCTTGGCATTGACGGAAGTCAAGGTGCGCGCCAATAACAGTTCCACCCAGCTGAACATGAAGCAGAAGAAGGCCGTCACGCCCACGCCCGACTTGATCATCGGCAAGAAAATGCGGATGAAGAAGCGGGGGAAACTGTAGCCGTCGATATACGCCGTCTCGTCGATTTCCTTCGGCACGCCGGACATGAAGCCTTCCAGTATCCACACGGCCAGCGGCACGTTGAAGACCATGTGCGCCAGCGCCACGGCCAAATGCGTATCCATCAGGCCCACCGTCGAGTACAGCTGGAAGAAGGGCACGAGGAAAACGGCGGGTGGCGTCATGCGGTTGGTCAAGAGCCAGAAGAACAGGTGTTTATCGCCGACAAAGTTGTAGCGCGAGAAAGCATACGCGGCCGGCAAGGCGACCGTGACCGACATGACCATGTTCAAGGCCACGTAAATCATGGAATTGATGTAGCCGCTGTACCAGGACCGGTCGGTAAAAATCGTGTGATAGTTGGCGAACGTCAATTGCTGGGGCCACAGGCTCAGCACGCCCACGATTTCCTCGTTGGTCTTGAGCGACATGTTGAGCATCCAGTAGATGGGCAACAGCGAGCCCAGCAGGAAGACGACGAGGATGGCGCTGCTCATTTTCTTGTGCATCATTTCTGGTCTCCCGTGCCGACGCGCTGCATCCACGTGTACAGCACAAAGCAGAACAGCAGGATGATGAGGAAATAGATCAGGGAAAACGCGGACGCCGGCCCCAGGTCGAACTGACCCACGGCCTTTTGCGTCAGGTATTGCGACAGGAACGTGGTGGCATTGCCCGGCCCGCCCCCCGTCAGCACGAATGGTTCCGTATAGATCATGAAACTGTCCATGAAGCGCAGCAACACCGCGATCATCAGCACATTGCGCAGTTTTGGCAGCTGGATGTAGCGGAACACGGCCAGGCGCGAGGCGCCGTCGATGCGGGCCGCCTGGTAATACGCGTCGGGAATGGCGCGCAAGCCCGCATAGCACAGCAGCACAACCAGGGGCGTCCAGTGCCAGATATCCATCACCATCACCGTCAGCCACGCATCGAGCGAATTGCCGTTGTAATTGTAGTCAAAGCCCAGCTGGTTCAAGGTGTAGCCCATCAGGCCGATGTCGCCGCGGCCAAAGATTTGCCAGATGGTGCCCACGACGTTCCAGGGAATCAAGAGGGGCAGCGCGATCAGCACCAAGGCGAGGGACGCCTTCCAGCCATCGGCCGGCATGCACAGGGCGATCAAAATGCCCAGCGGAATCTGGATCGCCAGCACGGAACCGGAAAACAGCAATTGGCGCAGCAAGGCGCTGTGCAAGTCGCCGTCCAGCATGACCATGCGGAACCACTCGGTACCCACGAACACCTTTTGCGTGGGGCTCAGGATATCCTGCACGGAATAGTTCACCACCGTCATCAGGGGCAGGATGGCGGAAAAGGCCACGCACAGCAGCACGGGCAGGATCAGTAGCCAGGCGCGGCGGTTGTTATCGGTTTTACCGTTATGTATCATCAGGCCACCCGCTTATCGTTGACATAGAACAAGGTGCGTTGCGGCGGAAAGCGCAGCCGCACAGCATCTCCTGCGACGGCATCGATGGCACGCAGCTTGGCCGCCACCGTCGCGCTACCCAGCTGGAATTCCGCCAGGTAATGCGTGCCCATGTTGCGCACGGCCGTGACCGTGGCGTCCAGGCAATGGTCGCCATGGTCGCCATGGTCGCCACCCTCGCCCGCCTGCACGCATTCGACGAATTCCGGCCGCACGCCCACCGTGATTTTCCCTTGCGCGCCAGACAGCGCCGCGCGGGCGGCAGCGGACACGGCGAGCAGCTGCCCCGCCAGGCGCACGCCGCCATCGTCCAGGGTGCAATCGAGCAAGTTCATGCCCGGATTGCCGATGAAATAGCCGACAAAGGTGTGTTCCGGTTCCTCGAACAGCGCTTGCGCACTGCCCGTCTGCACCACTTCGCCTTGGGTCATGACGACCACCTGGTCGGCGAAGGTCAGCGCTTCCACCTGGTCGTGCGTGACGTAGATCAAGGACAATTTTAGTTCGTGGTGGATTTCCTTCAATTTTCTGCGTAGCAACCATTTCAAATGCGGGTCGATCACCGTCAGCGGTTCGTCGAACAGCACGGCCGCCACGTCCGGGCGCACGAGGCCGCGGCCCAGCGAAATCTTTTGCTTGGCGTCCACGGACAAACCGCTGGCGCGCAGTTTCAGGTCGCCCGTCAATTCCAGCATCTGCGCCACTTGCTGCACGCGCTTTTTCACCTCGATCTCTTTCCAGCCGCGATTGCGCAGCGGAAACGCCAGATTGTCATGCACGGTCATGGTGTCGTAAATGACGGGAAACTGGAACACTTGCGCGATATTGCGTGCTTCCGTGGGCAGCTGCGTCACATCCTTGCCGTCGAACAGCACCTTGCCATGCGACGGTTTCACCAGGCCGGAGATAATGTTGAGCAAGGTCGTCTTGCCGCAGCCGGACGGCCCCAGCAAGGCGTAGGCGCCGCCGTCATGCCATTCCATGCTCATGGGCCGCAGCGCATAGTCGGCCGGTGCGGAAGGATTGGGTTTGTAGGCGTGGGCCAGGTCGACCAGTTCGATGCGCGCCATGTCACACCCCTCCTTGCACAGGAGCAAACAGCAGCCCGCCGTCTTGCGCGAAGATCAGCAAGGCGTGCGGCTGGCAATACACGGTGCAGGCGCTGCCGATTTCCAGGTTGTGCACGCCACCGAGCTGCGCCACCAGCGCCAGGTCGCCACGGCGCGCATGCACATAGGTTTCCGAACCGCTGATTTCCGCCAGGTCCACCTGTGCCGCGATGGGCACGTCGCCATCGGACTGCGGCGACAGATGCAGGCTGTGTGCGCGCACGCCGAGGATCACCTCCGTGCTGTCGCCCAGGCGGGCGCGCTGTGCGCCGCTCAGGTGTATCGACAGGCCGTCGGCCGCCTGCGCCACGCCGTGCGCATCCACGCGCGCGGGGATCAGGTTGATGGGCGGGTCGCTGAAGGTGCGCGCCACGTCGATGGAGTTGGGGGCGTTGAAGACGTCCAGGGTCGGCCCCTGCTGCAGCAAGCGTCCCTCGTGCAGCACGGCCACGTGGCCGCCCAGCTGCAGCGCTTCCAGCGGTTCCGTGGTCGCATACACGACCGTCGTGCTGCCGCTGGAAAACAGTTCCGTCAATTCGCGGCGCAATTCCTCGCGCAGTTTGTAGTCGAGATTCACCAAAGGTTCGTCAAGCAGCAGCAGGGACGCATCCTTGATCAGCGCGCGCCCCAGCGCCGTGCGCTGCTGCTGTCCGCCGGACAATTCTCCGGGCGTGCGCTGCAGGTAGGGCGTGATGTGCAGGCGCTCGGCCAGCGCCAGCACCTTGGTGCGTATCTGTTCCTCGGGTTCCTTGCGCAAGCGCAAGGGCGAAGCGATATTGTCGTAGACGGTGAAGGCCGGATAGTTGATGAATTGCTGGTACACCATGGCCAGGTTGCGTTTGCTGACGGGCACGCCCGTCACATCGACGCCATCGGCCGTCACGGTGCCCCCGCTGGGCTTGTCCAGGCCCGCCATCACGCGCATCAGGGTCGTCTTGCCGGCACGCGTGGTGCCCAGCAAGACGTTGATGGCGCCCGGCACCAAGGCCAGCGACATCGGATATAAAAAGTCGTCAGCCCCCTGCTTCCTGCTGATCTTGTCCAGTACCAGTTGCACGCGCTTCTCCTCCAGTGATGGTTTCTTATTTTTCGCCGCACCCTCTGCGGGGCGCGGTCGCCTACGTTTTATGCTTACGGCAAAGGGTGTTGCAACAGCCAGGCATCGAGCCTGTCCGCCGTCTCGCGCGGCAGGTGCAGGCCCAGCTTCGAGCGCCGCCACAGGATGTCGGCCGCGCTGACGGCCCATTCATGGCGCCGCACATAGTCAACTTCCGCCGCGTACAGGCCGGCGGCGATTTCCTCACCCATGGCCGCCACGTCCGCCCGCCCGGCGAGCAGCACGTGGATGCGCGTGCCGTAGGCGCGTGCATAGCGCGCCACCAGCCCCGCCGGCAGCCACGCATACTCACGCTGCAAGCCTTGCACGAACTGGCCGAACTCGCGCACGGACCGGTTCTGCGGCACGGCGCCATACACGTCGCCGCCAGGCAGGCAGGCGCTGGCTGTCCAGGCCGGCAGCGTATTGCCCAGCAAGGGCGCCAGCATGTCCATCGCTTCCTCGGCCAGCTTGCGAAACGTGGTGATCTTGCCGCCGAAAACACTCAGCAGCGGCGCACCTTCCCGGTCCAGCTCGAAGCGGTAATCGCGCGTGACGGCCTTGGCGTCGGCCGCCGCGTCTTCCACCAGCGGACGCACGCCCGCATACGTCCACACCACATCGGCCGGCAAGATTGGCTTGCTGAAATAGTAACTGGAAAGCTCGCACAAGTAACGAATTTCCTCGTCGTCGATTTCCACCTTGCCACGGTCGCCTTGGTAGTCGAGGTCGGTGGTGCCGATCAGGGTGAAATCATGCTCATACGGAATGGCAAACACGATGCGCCCGTCCGGATGCTGGAAGATGTAGGCGTGATCATGCGCGAACAGGCGCTTGACGACGATATGGCTGCCCTTGATCAGGCGCAAATGGCGGCCCTGTCCACCGGGCGCCGCCTGCTGCAGAAACTCGGCCGTCCACGGCCCGGCCGCATTGACGACGCTGCGCGCCCGCACGGTCGTCTGCCTGCCGTTGGCGTGCTGCAAGGTCGCCAGCCAAGCGTCACCTTCGCGCGCCAGCATAGTGCAGCGCGTCTGCGTCAGCACGTGCGCGCCCTTGTCCGCCGCGTCGATGGCGTTGAGCACCACCAGGCGCGCATCGTCGACCCAGCCGTCGGAATACACGAAGCCGCGCTTGAACTCGGGTTTTAACGGTTGTCCGGCCGCGTGGCGGGTCAGGTCGATGCCGCTGGAGGCCGGCAGGATTTCCCGCTTCGCCAGCATGTCGTAAAGGAACAGGCCGGCGCGTATCAGCCAGGCCGGGCGCTGGCCCTTGGCGTGCGGCATGACGAAGCGCAGCGGCCACATGATGTGCGGCGCCGAGCGCAGCAGCACTTCGCGCTCGATCAGCGCCTTGCGCACGAGGCCGAATTCATAGTATTCGAGGTAGCGCAGGCCGCCGTGTATCAGCTTGGTGGAGGCCGACGAGGTATGCGCTGCCAGGTCATCCTTTTCGCACAGCAACACGGACAGGCCCCGGCCCGCCGCGTCGCGCGCGATGCCGGCGCCATTGATGCCGCCACCGACCACCAGCACATCGCATGCCATCGCTGTCTCCACACCTTGCTGTGCTGCGGCCATCGGGACTCCGTGTCTGTCGGGGGAAAGGCTGGCGAGGAAAGACTAGGCATCGCCGGCGACTGTCGTTAAGATCAATACAGATGTAATTCGAATGTAATATGGATAAGATACGCCAGATTGCGAATCGATAGCAACATATTTTTATCACTATTTGTTCGTTTTTGTTCGTTTGTGATTTTTAAAGAGACAAGCCCATGATTTTGAATCCCCGCCAGCGCCGCCTGCTCGAAGTGGTGCGCCAGAAGGTCACCATGTCCGTCGAAGAGCTGGCCCAGCAGCTGGACGTGACGCCGCAAACCGTGCGCCGCGATGTCAAGCAGATGGAAGAAGCGCGCCTGCTGGCCCGCTACCACGGCGGCGTCGGCTTGCCTTCGTCCGTGGAAAACATCGATTACAGCCAGCGGCAAGTGTTCAACAGCGACGCCAAGCGGCGCATCGCCGCCGCCGTCGCCGCGCAAGTGCCGCACGGCTGTTCACTGCTGATCAATATCGGCACGACGACCGAGGAAGTGGCGCGCGCGCTGGGCCGGCACACGGGCTTGCACGTGGTGACGAACAACCTGAACGTGGCCGCCATCCTGGCCGACAACGCCGCCTGCGAAGTCATCGTGGCCGGCGGCGTGGTGCGCGGGCGCGACCGCGGCATCGTCGGCGAAGCCACCATCGACTTCATCCGCCAGTTCAAGGTCGACATCGGCATCATCGGCATTTCCAGCATCGACGAAGACGGCAGCCTGCGCGACTTCGATGCGCGCGAAGTGAAGGTGGCGCAAGCCATCATCGAGCAGTCGCGCGAAGTGTGGCTGGTGGCCGACCAGCATAAATTCGGCCGCAAGGCGCTGGTGCGGCTGGCCGACCTGGCGCAAGTCGACATCTTGTTTACGGATGCGCCGCCGCCGCCCCGCTTTGCCGAAGTATTGCGCGAAGCGGGCGTGAAGGTGGTGCTGGGCTGAGCGGGCCACATTTCTGCAAGAAAACCTCGCACTGTCGCGCGGGCAATACGTCATGTGTGGGCAAGCACACAGAAATGATATGAAATATTTATCAATTCGGCAAAAATGATGTTACCATTGATGCAACAAGAGTTATTTTTTTAATCTTCCTCTCCGGCAATACGATTATTGGCTTGTTATTGCTTTTTATCTATTCAGAGCAAGAAAAAAGGAAAAACTCTTTGCCGGCAAGTGATTTCCTGTGAAAACAGTGTTAAAACTACCTCAAGCACGATGATTGTTCCCAAACAAACCACTCGACAGCAAGCGTGAAGGCCTTAACCATGCCGGCAACGCCGCCCAGTGAAGGAAAAGAAATGAGCCATAATTTTGAAACGGCCGCCATGCCGCAAGCCGCCCACCCCAACAGCCTCCCCGTCAGCGAGCTGGAAGCCCATCTCGGTTACTGGCTGCGATTCGTTTCCAACCACGTTTCCCACAGCTTCCAGAAAAAAGCCGAAGCCAATGGCGTGACGGTGTCCGAATGGGTGGTGCTGCGCGAAATGTTCCGCCTGGGCTGCACCTCGCCCACGGTGCTGGCGCAAGTGTCCGGCATGAGCAAGGGCGCCGTCTCGAAATTGATCGACCGCCTGGAAAGCAAGGGCATGGTCAGCAAGTCGATCCTGCTGGCCGACCGCCGCCAGCATTCGATCGAGCTGACCACGGAAGGCGAAGCGCTGGTGCCCGTGCTGGCCGGGATGGCCGACCAGAACGACGAGGAATTCTTCGGCAAGCTGCCGCGCCAGCTGCGCGACGACCTGCTCGAAGCGATGAAGGAAGTGGCGCGCACGCATCAGCTCAAGAGCGCGCCCCTGAATTAACTGCGCCACCGTGCGCCACAGGCGAGCCCGGGCCCCGTGACCGGCCCCGCTTGCCTGTGCAATAATAGGGCTTGCCGCTCACTCGCACAGCCCATACCGATGTAGTTTCCTTCGTCCAGCCTGTCACACTCCGTTCCCGGCGCCGCCTTCGGCCAGCGCCCGTATTCCTGCGCGCACGCGCTGCGCCGCATTTGTCATTGGAAGTCCATGTCCACACTCAGCCCGGCCGACATCAAGGTCAATGTCCTGAGCGGCGCCACTGTCGCCCTCGCCCTCGTACCGGAAGCGATCGCTTTCGCCCTGCTGGCCCATGTCAGTGCCCTCACCGGCCTGTATGCGGCCTTTTTCATGTGCCTGATCACGGCCGCGCTGGGCGGCAGACCCGGCATGATTTCCGGCGCCACCGGCGCGCTGGCCGTGGTGATGGTCAGTCTCGTCGTCAGCCATGGCGCCGAATACCTTTTTGCCACCGTCGTGCTGATGGGGCTGCTACAAATACTGTTTGCGGCCTGCCGCCTTGGCAAGCTGATACGCATGGTGCCCCACCCCGTCATGCTGGGCTTCGTCAACGGCCTGGCCATCGTCGTCTTCATGGCACAGTTCGGCCACTTCAAGACGCTGGACGCCAGCGGCGCGCTCAGCTGGCTCAGCGGCGCCCCCCTCTACCTGATGCTGGGCCTGGTGGCCGTGACCATGCTGGTCATCTATCTGCTGCCGCGCCTGACCACCGTCATCCCGTCCTCGCTGGCAGCCATCCTGCTGGTGGCCGGCCTGGTCTGGGCCTGTGGATTGGAAACGAAGACAGTGGGCGACATGGGATCGATCGCGGGCGGCCTGCCGCGCTTTCACCTCCCACAAGTGCCGCTGACGCTGGAGACGCTGACCATCATCGGCCCGTATGCGCTGATCCTCGCCACCATCGGTTTGCTGGAGACACTGCTGACCCTCAACCTGATCGACAGCATCACCGACACGCGCGGCAAGCCGAACCGCGAAAGCCTGGCGCAAGGACTCGCCAACATCGTCAGCGGCTTCTTCGCCTCGATGGGCGGCTGCGCCATGATAGGCCAGAGCATGATCAACATCGGCAACGGCGCCCGTTCGCGCCTGTCGGGCATCGTGGCCGGCGTACTGCTGCTGGGCTTTATCCTGTTCCTGTCGCCATGGATAGAGAAAATTCCGCTGGCCGCGCTGGTGGGCCTGATGTTTGTCGTCTGCGCCAAGACCTTCGCCTGGGGCAGCCTGCAAACCCTGCGCAAGATCCCCCGCGCCGACGCCATCACCGTGGTCGGCGTGACCGTCATCACCGTGCTGACGGACCTGGCGGTGGCAGTGCTGGCCGGCGTGGTGTTTGCCGCCCTCGTCTTCGCGTGGCAGCATGCCAGGCAGATCGCCGTGCGCACCGGCACCGATGAACGTGGCTGGAAGGTGTATCTGCTGGAAGGCTCGCTGTTCTTCGCCTCGACGGCCAGTTTCACGGCCCTGTTCACGCCAAGAGAAGATCCGCAGCACGTGGTGATCGATTTCGCGGGAGCGCGCGTGGTCGACCATTCCGCCATCGAGGCGATCGACGCGCTGGCGCAGCGCTACCAGCAGGCGGGCAAGACGCTGCACCTGCGCCACCTGAGCCCCGACTGCCTGGCGATCCTGGGCAAGGCACGCCCCATGGTGGAAGTCAACGACCGGGAAGACCCACACTACCGCGTAGCCGACAACCGCCTCGATTAAGCGCCACGCCGGCAAGCGTGGGGCCTAGCCACGGGCGCTTCGGCTATGATGTTGGCCTGACTGTTTACCAGGAACATGCATGGCACTGCACATCGAAACTCCCTTGCTCAACTCGCGCGCCCTGAGCCTGCACAGCGAACGCGCCATCTGGCTCAAGCTCGAAGCCTTGCAGCCGCCCGGCTCCTTCAAGATCCGCGGCATCGGCCTCGCCTGCGAAGAATACGCGCGGCGCGGCGCCAGCCGCTTCATCTCGTCTTCCGGCGGCAATGCCGGCATCGCCGTCGCCTATGCGGGCCGCCAGCTGGGCATTCCCGTCATCGTCGTCGTGCCGGAAACCACCAGCGAACGGGCCAAGGCCCTGATCGCGCAGGAAGGCGCCGAAGTCATCGTGCACGGCGCAGCGTGGCAGGAAGCGAACGCGCTGGCGCAGTCCATGCTCACGCCGCAAGACGCCTTTTTGCACCCGTTCGACGACCCGCTGCTGTGGCAGGGCCACGCCGGCATGATCGATGAAGTGGCGCGCGCGGGCCTGAAACCGGACGCCGTGGTGCTGTCGGTGGGTGGCGGCGGCCTGCTGGCCGGCGTGGCCGAAGGCTTGCAACGCAATGGCTGGGATGACGTGGCGCTGGTGGCCGTGGAAACGCAAGGCGCGGCCTCGCTGGCGGCCGCAGTGGCCGCGCGCGAGCACGTGGCCCTGCCGGCCGTGAGCAGCATCGCCACCTCGCTGGCCGCGCGCCAGGTCTGCGCGCAGGCGTTTGCCATCAGCCAGACGCGCCTGCTGCACAGCGTGGTAGTGTCGGACCGTGCCGCCGTCGACGCCTGCCAGCGCTTTATCACCGACCAGCGCCTGGTGGTGGAGCCGGCCTGCGGCGCGGCGCTGGCGGCCGTCTACGGCAAGGTGCCGGACCTGGCGCCCTACCGCAAGGTGCTCGTCATCGTCTGCGGCGGCGTGACCGCCACCACGCAGCAGCTCGACCACTGGAGCACCACCCTGTCGTAGCTAAGGCGCCGCCTCGAGCAGCGCCACGCCGTCGCGGCCCTGCCCCTTGGCGGCATACAGGGCCTGGTCGGCCAGGTCCAGCAACTGCGCCGGCGTCAGCGCGCCTTCACGGAAGATGGCGATGCCGATGCTGGTCGTCACCGGCAGCGGGCCGCTGGCCAGGTCGAAGGGCTGGCGGATGGCGTCGATGATCTTGGCGCCGATCTGGCGCACTTCGGCCGCGCTGTTCACGCCTTCCAGAATAATCACGAATTCATCGCCGGCCAGGCGCGCCACCAGATCGCTGGCGCGCACGCTGCGCACCAGGCGTGCGGCGAATTCCTTCAGCACCTCGTCGCCCGCCTTGTGTCCCAGGCTGTCGTTGATGGCCTTGAAACGGTCGATATCGAGATAGGCCAGCGCCATCGGCGCGCGCGCGATCCGCGTGCGCTGCATGCTTTGCGCCAGCTGCTCGTCGAAGCGGCGCCGGTTGGCGATGCCCGTCAGGGTATCGGTGGCGGCGGCAAACTGCAGCGCCGTGTGCACCGCCCTGGTCTTGGTGATTTCGTGGATCAGGCCATACACGCCTTCCACCGCGCCGCTCTCGCCCACGTCGGGCACGTAGCTGGTCTGGAAGGCGCGCATGCCAGTGTCTCCCTCGCCGCCGAGGGTGAATTCATATTCGACCTCCTCGCCCGCAAAGGCGCGCCGCAGGTAGGCTTCGCGCATTTGATACGCTTCCTCGCCCAGCACCTCGCGGATCGACTGCATCAGGCTTTCCTGCTGCGACCGGCCGAACCATTTCTCGAACGTGGCGTTGATGAACTGGTAGCGGTGCTCGCGGTCGATATAGACGATCACCACGGGCACATGGTCCGTCAGCAGTTTCAAACGCCGCTCGCTGTCGCGCGTCTGCGCCTCGGCGATTTCGCGCTCGGCCACCAGCGAATAAAAGTCGCGGCTCAAGTCGCCGATCTCGTCGCGCCGCTCGATTTGCAGCACATCGATACCCAGGCGATGACGGCGAATCTCATGCACCTGGTGGCGCAAGCGCGCCAAAGGCTGCAACAGGCGCAGCACCACGCGCCAGCCGGCCAGGCCCGCCAGCGCCGCCAGCAGCACGGCGGCCAGCAGGATCTTGCTGCGGATGGCATGCAGCGGCGCGAACGCGTCGCTCATGGGATAGACGGACGCCAGTATCCAGCCCGTCGAGGCGATGCGGTGGTAGGCAAACAGCGCATCGACGCCTTGCGTGGTGGTGCCCGTCAGCCAGCCCTCGAAGCCCTGCATGGCGCGCCGCGTGGGTACGCTGATGGGGCCATGCGCTTCGATATGCTGCATGATGCGCGACTTGTCGGGATGCTCGACGATCACGCCTGTGCTGGTCATGATGTACAGATAGCCGCCCGGACCCGGCTTGAGCGCGCCGAGACGGCCCAGGAAATCGGGCTGGCGCAGGTTCACGCTGGCCGCCAGCACATAGCGCACGCCGCCCTGCGCGTCGAACACGGGCTGCGTCACCACGACGATGGGCATGCCGGAAATGCTGCCGTTGAGCGGCGCGGAAATCACCGAGCGCCGCGTCGCCAGCGTCTGTTCAAAGTAAGGACGACCCTTCACGTTCAGCCCCGCCTGCGGCTTGAAGGGACTCACGCTGGCCAGGACAACGCCGTCGATGCCCACCACGCCGGCCGAATAAAACTCCTTGCCCAGCACCGTTTGCGCGGCCAGGAAACGCTGCAGGCTGGCGCCGTCGTGCGCGCCGCCGGCCGCCAGGCTGTCTGCCATCGCGCGCAGCACATTGCGCTTCGCGTCAAGTTCTTCATCGATGAAGACGGCGGCGCTGGACAGCGAGACGTACTGCTGGCGCCCCGTCACGTCGCGCATGCCGCGCTCGGCCACGGCCAGGGTGGCCAGCGCCAGCGACGCGACCGCGCCCAGCACGAGCAGGAAGACGACGACGCTCATGCGCGCCTTCAGACTGGCGGGCAAGTGCCGGCGCAGCCATTTGCGCCAGGTCGTCACGGCCGCAGCTGCAAATGGCGGCACAGACGCTCGACCGACTCTTCCAGCGCCAGGGTGCCCGTATCCAGGGTCAGCGCGGCCGCCAGCGGCGCTTCGTAGGGGGCCGACACGCCCGTGAATTCGGCGATCTGCCCCGCGCGCGCCTTCGCGTACAGGCCCTTGACATCGCGTTCCTCGCACACGGCCAGCGGCGTGCTGACGTGGACTTCGATGAAATGCGCCGTACCGATGATGGCGGCGGCCATGGCCCGGTCAGCGCGGGAGGGGGAGATGAAGGCGGCGATGACGGTCAGGCCTGCCCCGTTCATCAGGCGCGCCACTTCGGCTGTGCGGCGGATATTTTCATGCCGGTCTTCGGGCGTAAAACCCAGGTCGCGGTTCAAGCCATGGCGCAGCTGGTCGCCGTCGAGCACCGTCACGGCGCGGCCCTGCGCCTTGAGCGCCTGCGCCAGCGACAGGGCGATACTGGTCTTGCCGGCGCCGCTCAAGCCCGTCAGCCAGACCGTGTCGTGTTGTCCTGCTGTCATTACACTGCCTCTCTCTTGTAGAGCTGGCAATATAACAAAGCCGCGCGGGAAAGGACAGATTATCAGGCTGCGCTGCGCGCCTCCAGCAGCAATTGTCGTATCTCGGGCACGCAGGAGCCGCAATTGCCGCCGGCCTTGACGCAGGCCGTCACCTGCGCCGTCGTCGTCAGCTTTTGTTCCACGATGGCCGCGCAAATGGTGTTGCGCCCCACGCCAAAGCACGAACACACGGTGGGGCCGGCATCCATGCCCTTGCCGATGGGCTGGCCCAGCAGCACGCCTGCGCGGTCGGCAGCATCGAGCTGCTCGTGCGCGAACAGGCCCGCCAGCCAGCTGCGCGACGGCAGGTCGGGACGGGGCGAAACATACACGCATTGCGCGATGCGCCCCTCGTCCAGGTGCACGGCGCGGTACACGCCGGCGCTGGCGTCCGCATAATCGAGCCAGTCGGCGTTGTCGTCCGTGACGCCGAGCAGCGCGCGCGCCCAGGCGCCCAGGTCTTCGATGCGCTGGCGGCCGGCCAGTTCGTAGCGCAGGAATTGCTCGCCCTGAATGCGCGTCCAGTGCGCCACGCCGTCCAGGTCCAAGGGCGTGCGGCTCAGGACAAACGCATGCCAGTGCACGCGGAACTGCTCGATGCGCACGGGGGTATGCTTGAATTCCGGTTCGCCCGAGACAGGGTCGACGACCGGGTTGACGACGGCGCCCACGCGCGCATCGGACGCATTCGCGTCGCTCCAGTGGATCGGCACGAAGACCTGGCCGCGCGCGATGCCGCCGCCATGCACGACGCGCGCCACCATCGCGCCCCAGGCGCTGGAAATGCGCGCCAGCTCGCCTTCGCGCACGCTGTACAGCAGCGCATCCTGCGGGTGGAGATCGATGAAGGCTTCGGCGATATGGCCCGACAGCCTGGCCGCCTTGCCCGTGCGCGTCATCGTATGCCACTGGTCGCGCACCCGGCCCGTATTCAGGATGAGTGGATAGTCTTCGTCGGGCATGTTGCGCGGCGCGCGCGGCGCCGTCGGCACGAAACGCGCACGGCCGTCCGCATGCGCGAAGCGGCCATCGCCAAACAGGCGCGCCTGGCCCTGCGGCCACTGCTGCGGTTGCAAGGCGTCGTATTGCGCAGCGCTCAGCGCCGCCAGGTGCGACAGGTTGAACAGGCGCGCCGTTTCCGCCTCGTTGCGGAAAGCGGACAGGCGCGCATGTTCATCGAAGATGGCCTGCGGCGACGTGAAGTCAAAACCGCCAAAGCCCATGCGCCGCGCCACATCGCACAGCACGTCCCAGTCGGCGCGCGCTGCGCCGGGTGCCGGCAGAAACGCCCGCTGGCGCGAGATGCGCCGCTCGGAATTGGTCACCGTGCCATCCTTTTCGCCCCAGCCCAGGGCCGGCAGCAGCACATCGGCATGCGCGTTCGTGTCCGACCCGGCGCTGATGTCCGACACCACCACCAGCTCGCATTTATCGAGCGCGCGGCGCACCTGGTCGGCGTCCGGCATGCTGACCAGCGGATTGGTGGCAATGATCCACACGGCCTTGACTTTACCCGCCTCGATGGCCTGGAACAGGTCCACCGCCTTCAGGCCAGGCTTGTCGGCGATGCGCGGAGAGTCCCAGAAGGTTTGCACGGCCTCGCGATGCGCCGGCTTGTCGAGATCGAGGTGCGCCGCCAGCATATTGGCCAGGCCGCCCACTTCGCGCCCGCCCATGGCGTTCGGCTGGCCCGTGAGGGAAAACGGCCCCATGCCGGGCTGGCCGATGCGTCCCGTCGCCAGATGGCAGTTGATGATGCTGTTGACCTTGTCCGTGCCGGAGGACGACTGGTTGACACCCTGCGAAAAGGCCGTGACCACCTTGCGCGTGGCAGCAAATGCCTGGTAAAACGCCAGCAAGGCAAGCGGGTCGACCTTGCAGATGGCCGCCACCTGCAAGGGATCGCCGCAGTCCACGTGGGCGGCTGCCAATGTCTCGTCGAGACCCGAACTGTGCTGCGTGACGAAATCGTCGGCGATCACGCCCTCCTTCGCCAGATAGCACAGCAAACCGTTGAACAGCCACACGTCGGTGCCCGGTTTCACGGGCAGGTGCAGGTCGGCCAGCTCGCAGGTGGCCGTGCGGCGCGGGTCGATCACCACCAGTTTCATGTGCGGCCGGCTTTCCTTGATACGCGTGATGCGCTGGAACAGGATCGGGTGGCACCAGGCCGTGTTCGAGCCCACCAGCACCACCATGTCGGCCAGTTCCAGGTCGTCATAGCAGCCCGGCACGATATCCTCGCCAAACGCGCGCTTGTGGCCCGCCACGGCCGACGACATGCACAGGCGCGAATTGGTGTCGATATTCGCGCTGCCCACATAGCCCTTCATGAATTTGTTGGCGACGTAATAATCTTCCGTCAGCAACTGGCCCGAGACATACAGGGCCACGGCGTCGGGGCCGTGTTCGGCGATGATGGCGCGCAAGCCGCCGGCCACCTGGTCCAGCGCGACATCCCAGGAAGCGCGCCGCAGGACGCCATCGACGCGCACCTGCGGCTGCAGCAGGCGCTTGTCCAAGTCCAGGGTGTCACCCAGGGCCGAGCCTTTCACGCACAGGCGGCCCTGGTTGGCCGGGTGCGCGGCGTCGCCGGCGATGCGGATGGCGCCGTCGGGCAGGCGCGTTGCTTCCACGCCGCAGCCGACGCCGCAATACGGGCAAGTGGTTTTCACGGGCGTGCAGCTAGTCATGAAAGTATCCTGTTGGTCGCTGTCAGGCGGCCTGGGCGCACAGCGCCTGGCCAAACAATAAATGGGCGCGCAGCTTGCTGATGTCGCGGCGCTGCTGGATCAGGTCGAAATACCAGGGACCGTCCTGCACGTCGCCATACAACACGGCGCCGGCCAGGCGGTTGCCCTGCACCACCAGGCGCTTGTAGACGCCGCGGCGTGGATCGCGCAGCACCAGGTCTTCGCTGCCCTCGCCGCCGATGATGTCGCCGGCCGAATACAGGTCGATGCCCGTCACTTTCAATTTGGTGGCGCTGGCTTGCTGCACGTAGCGGCGGTGCCCCGCGCCGGCCAGGTGCGCGCCGCACACGCGCGCCTGCTCCCAGATGGGTGCCACCAGACCGAAAGTGGCGCGCCGGTGCTGCACGCATTCGCCCACGGCGTACACGCGCGGGTCATAGCTTTGCAGGCAGTCGTCAACGACGATGGCGCGTTCGCAGTGCAGGCCGGCCGCTTGCGCCAGCGCGATGTTGGGGCGCACGCCTGCCGTCATCACCACCAGGTCGGCGGGGATCGACGTAGCATCGGCAAAGCGAACTCCTTGTACGCGGTCGGTACCGAGGATTTCCGCCGTTTGCGCCTGCATCAAAAATCGCAGGCCGCGCGCTTCCAGCGCCGTTTTCAGCAGCATCGAAGCGGGTGCGTCCAGTTGCTGGTTCATCAGTGCGCCGCTCATGTGCACGACGGTGACGTCCATGCCCTGGCGCTGCAAGCCGTTGGCCGCTTCCAGTCCCAGCAAGCCGCCGCCGATGACCACCGCGTGGCGGTGCGTGCGCGCCGCCTGCAGCATGGTGTCGACGTCGCTGATGTCGCGAAAACCGATCACGCCGGGCAGTTCGTGGCCCGGCACGGGCACGATGAAGGGCGTGGAACCGGTGGCCAGCAGCAGACGGTCGTAGCGCACCTCGATGCCCGACAGCGCTTGTACCGTGCGCGCCTGGCGGTCGATGCGCACCACGGGGTCGCCCGCGTGCAGGGTGATGCCGTTGTGCGCATACCAGTCGCGCGTGTGCAGCATGATGTCGTCCACCGACTTTTCGCCGGCCAGCACGGGCGACAGCAGGATGCGGTTGTAATTGCCGTGCGGTTCGGCGCCGAATACGGTGATGTCGTACAGGTCCGGCGCGAGTTTCAACAGTTCCTCGACCGTGCGCATGCCGGCCATGCCGTTGCCAACCACGACTAAAGACGGCCGCGCGGCGGTGTTCATATGGCCACCCACACCATGTCGGCAAACACGCGCGCGGGCCAGGCGGCAACCGAGTGTTCAGGCGCTTCGATGCACTCGCCGCTGGCCAGGTCGAAGTGCTGCTTGTAGATGGGCGACGCCACCACGACGCGCTCGCCGATGCTGCCCACGAGGCCGCGCGAGAGCACGGAAGCGCCCGCGTTCGGGTCGACATTATCGATGGCGTACACGCGCGGCGCGGCATCACCGACGCGGAAGACGGCCACGTGGCGGCCATTCAGCAGCGCACACACGCCCGTGTCGGGCACGATGTCGGCCAAGGGGCAGATGGCGACCCAGTTGTCGGCAGTGGCGCCGGAAAGTTCATTCATCGCATTCATGGCTCAAGCCTCCACGGCAAGGATGGGGATCACGGTGCTGCGGCGTTCCATCTCGGTGGCGGGCCGGATCTGGCCCCGCTCTTCGACGAACACCACATTTTCATCGTTCTTCTCGCTGTTGACGAAGTGGCGGAAGCGCTGGCGCACGGCGGGGTTGGACACGGCTTCCTTCCACTCGCAGGCGTAGGTGTCGACCACGTGCTGCATGTCCGCTTCCAGTTCCGCCGCCATGCCCAGGCTGTCGTCGATGATGACGCGCTTGAGGTAATCGAGGCCTCCTTCCAGGTTGTCGCGCCACACGCTGGTGCGCTGCAGGCGGTCGGCCGTGCGCACGTAAAACATCAGGAAGCGGTCGACATAGCGCACCAGGGTGGCTTCATCGAGGTCCGACGCCAGCAGCTCCGCATGGCGCGGCTTCATGCCGCCATTGCCGCACACGTACAAGTTCCAGCCCTTTTCCGTGGCGATCAGGCCGATGTCCTTGCCCTGCGCCTCGGCGCATTCGCGCGTGCAGCCGGAGACGCCGAACTTGATCTTGTGCGGCGTGCGCAAGCCCTTGTAGCGGTTTTCCAGCTGGATCGCAAAGCCCACGCTGTCGGCCACGCCATAGCGGCACCAGGTGGAGCCGACGCACGATTTCACCGTGCGCAGCGACTTGCCGTAAGCGTGGCCCGACTCGAAACCGGCCGCGATCAGTTCTTCCCAGATGGCCGGCAACTGGTCGACTCTTGCGCCGAACAGGTCGACCCGCTGGCCGCCCGTGATTTTTGTGTACAGACCGTATTTTTTCGCCACCATGCCCACGGCGATCAAGCCGTCGGCCGTCACTTCGCCGCCCGGCATGCGGGGCACGACGGAATACGTGCCATCCTTCTGGATATTGCCGAGGAAGTAATCGTTACTGTCCTGCAGGCTGGCGTGTACGGGCGACAGCACGAAATCGTTCCAGCACGAGGCGAGGATATTCGCCGCCACGGGCTTGCACACGTCGCAACCGAGACCCTGGCCGTGCGCGCCCAGGAGTTCGCCGAAGCTGCGGATTTTGCCCACGCGGACCAGGTGGTGCAATTCCTGGCGCGAGTACGCAAAGTGTTCGCAGACGTGGTTGTTGACGGCCAGGCCCTGCTTCTGCATTTCCGCCTTCATGATCTGCGTCACCAGCGGCACGCAGCCGCCGCACGCGGTGCCCGCCTTCGTACAGCTTTTCAGGGAGCCGATGGTCGTGGCGCCCTCGGCGACGGCCGCGCACAGCGCGCCTTTCGACACGTCGTTGCACGAACAGATTTGCGCCGACTCGGGCAAGGCGTCCACGCCCAGTCCCACCTTTTGCTGGCCATCCGCCTGCGGCAGGATCAGGAATTCGGGGAATTCCGGCAGCTCGATTTTATTGAGCATCATTTGCAGCAAGGTGCCGTATTCGCTGGCGTCGCCCACCATCACGCCGCCCAGCAGGTATTTGCCGCAATCGGAAACGACGATCTTCTTGTAGATCTGCTTGCGCTCGTCCATGAACTGGTAGGAGCGGCTGCCGGGCGCATTGCCGTGCGGGTCGCCCAGGCTGGCCACGTCCACGCCCATCAGTTTGAGCTTGGTACTCATGTCGGCGCCCTTGAACGAGGCTTCGCCCTCTTCCTGCAACACATGGCGCGCCGCGATGCGGGCCATTTCGTAGCCGGGCGCCACCAGGCCGAAGACCAGGCCGCCCCACAGCGCGCATTCGCCGATCGCATAGATATCGGGATCGGACGTGACGCAGCTGTCGTCGATGGCGATGCCGCCCCGTGGCCCCACCTCCAGGCCACAGGCGCGCGCCAGTTCGTCGCGCGGACGGATGCCGGCCGAAAAGACGATCATGTCCGCTTCCAGGTGGCTGCCATCGGCAAACTGCATGCGGTGCGTGGCCGCCTCGCCATCGACGATGGCCAGCGTGTTCTTTTGCGTGTGCACGGTCACGCCCAGTTCCTCGATCTTGCGGCGCAGGACGCGCGCGCCGCCCTCGTCCACCTGCACGGCCATCAGGCGCGGCGCGAATTCCACCACGTGAGTGTCCAGCTTCAAATCGCGCAAGGCTTTCGCGCATTCAAGGCCCAGCAATCCCCCGCCGATCACCACGCCCGTTGTTGACTTTCCGCCCCAGGCCAGCATGGCTTCCAGGTCTTCGATGGTGCGGTAGACGAAGCAGCCATCCCTCTCCTTGCCCGGCAGCGGCGGCACGAACGGCGTCGAGCCTGTGGCGAACACCAGTTTGTCGTAGCTCAAGACTTCGCCCGTGCTGACGGTGACGGTTTTCGCCACGCGGTCGATGGACACGGCGCGCGCATTGAGTTTCAACACGACGTTGTCCTTGTCGAAAAAGCCGGGCGCCACCAGGGACAGGTCCTCGGCCGATTTGCCGCTGAAAAATTCGGACAGGTGCACCCTGTCATAGGCGGGGCGCGGCTCTTCGCACAAGACCGTCACGGACAGGCGCGTGTTGTTCTCCAGCGCCAGGCGTTCGAGGAATTTGTGTCCGACCATGCCATGGCCAAGGACGACGATGTTCAGGGGGTGGTTCATCGCTATCTCCTCAGGCCGCGGCCATGTTTGGTTCTGCCGCTTCGCGGGTAAAGCGCACGGCGATGGCGCACAGGGCCGAGATCACCACCAGCGCGCTGAGGATGATCAGGGTCTGGCGGATGTCGCCCGTGCCCTTCATCAGGAAACCGGCCGCCACGGCGCCCACGTTGCCGCCGGCGCCGATGATGCCGGCCACGCCGCCCAGCGCCTTGCTGTCGATGAAGGGCACCAGTGCATAGGTCGCGCCGCACGCCATATGGGTGAACAGGCCGAAGACCAGCATGGCGATGACGGCATAGGTGACGCTGTCGACCTTGGCAAACCACAGCAGGCCCACGCCTTCGCCGATCATCAGCATGAACAGCAGGGTGACGCGGCTGTTCAGGTTGCCGCGCAGGGCCAGCTTGTCCGACATCCAGCCGCCCAAGGCGCGGGCAAACAGGGCCAGCAAGCCGAAGCTGCCGGCGGCCAGGCCGGCCGATTTCAAGGACAGGCCGAAATGGTCGACGTAATACACGGCGGCGATGTTGTGGATGAAGATTTCGATGCCGAAGCAGGCGCCGTAGGTAACGAACAGCAGCCAGACGCGGTAGTTGGCGCTGGCCGCCTTGAAGCTGTCCCAGCCGCCCTTTTTTCCTCCTTCGATGGCCGTACCGGCGGCGCGCAAGTCCGAGTAATTACCTTCAGGGCAATCCTGCGTATAGCGCCAGTACAGGGCCGCCATCACCAGCATCAGCACGCCCGGCACCAGCAAGGCCACGCGCCAGCCCAGCGATTCGGACACGCCCAGCATCACTACGGCACCGAGCAGCAGCGGCATCAGCGCCTGTGCCGCGCCGCCGCCCGCATTGCCCCAGCCGGCGGCCGCCGCGTTGGCCGTGCCGACAACACGCGGGGCGAACATCACGGAGGTGTGATATTGCGTGATGACAAAGCTGGCGCCGACGGCGCCGATACCCAGGCGGAAGAACAGAAAGCTTTCATAGCTTTGCGAAGCGGCCACGCCCAGCACGGGGATGGCGCCCAGCAAGAGCAAGCCCGTGTACGTCTTGCGCGGGCCGTAGCGGTCGCACAAGGGTCCCACGATCAGGCGCACGAGGATGGTGATGGCGACGGCCGCAATATTGATGTTCGCCACTTGCGCCAAGGAAAGGCCGAACTCGCCCTTGATGACAGGCATCAGGGGAGCGCAGGCGAACCAGGCGAAGAAACACACGAAAAATGCCATCCACGTCAGATGGAATGCGCGCATGGGCGGCGTGGCGAGGGAGAAGAGCGCGATGCGCGTTGCTTTTTGGCTGGCCATATAGGTTCCCGGAAGTATCCCGTTGATAAAACAAAACGGCGCCCGCCCCCGCCGATGAAAAAATCAGCCTGGGCGGACGCCGTTGTCCATGTGGTCCGTCGTTGGACCGTTGTGCGTTTATTCAGGGGATCGCCGTTGATCCGTATCTCTTGTCTAGCAAGCGCCGTGCCAGCTTGCCTGACGGGCACGCAGCAGCATTCGCACTCGCTTTGCGCCAGATCATGGCCAATGACGGTGCAAACACGCCACTTGCTGGTGCATGCGGGAACCAGCAAGTGGCAACCCTTGTCTAAATACCATTCGAAGCAGACGCGGGAGACCACGATGGTCAAGACATTGCGCCGCTGGCGGCCGCCGTGGCTGGCTTGCGCGTGCGCCGGGCTGCTGCTCATTACATGGAGCAACACTGCCGCCACCCAAGAGCCGAAGGAACACAGCGAACTCGATGCCACCGTCGTCGCTCCCTTCCGCGCCACGGCCGGTGCACGGACGACGCAGGCGCGTACCTCGCAGTCACGCACATTTATTGTTCGCCTCGCCTATCCCGACGCAGGCCGCACCCATGCGGTGCGCTGGAGCTTGACCTTGTCCGGACCCGGCCCGCAAGGCGCTGTACTGCGGCGCTGGTCGGGCACGGAGCAGGTGGGGGCTGGCGGCAAGAGCGTGAACTTGCCCTGGGATGGCCGCGCCGACGCCGATGCGCGCGAACGGAGGGTGCTGGCGCCGGAAGGCTTGTACCAGTTGCGCCTGCTTGCCGAGGCCGATCCTGGCACGCCTCAAGAGATGCAGGTGGAACAGCAATGGCACGTCCAGGTGCAACGGGGCGCAAGCATGGCGCCCAGGGTGCCCGCCTTCCAGACCGGCCTGCAACAACTGCCCAGCCTGGAAGGCCAGCCCGCCTATCACCTCGTCTACGCCAACCTGCACAGCCAGACGCGCCACAGCGACGGCGGCGCGGCACTCGATGCCTGCCATGGCGCGCAAGACCCGCAAACGGCGCCCTTCGGCCCCATCGATGCCTATAAATATGCGCAAGAACACGGCCTCGACGCCCTGCTGACGTCCGAGCACAACCATATGTATGACGGTTCCGACGGCACCAACTCAGCTGCCACCGCTGCCGAAGCGACAACCCTGTACCAGACGGGCCTGGCCGAAGCGGCCGCGTATACCGCCGCCCACCCCGGTTTCCTGGCCCTGTACGGCATGGAATGGGGCGTCATCAACAAGGGCGGCCACCTGAACATTTTCAATAGCGAACAGTTGCTGGGCTGGGAAAGGAATGCCCTGGGCGAGTTGCTGGCCGACGTGGAAACGCCGAAGGGCGATTACGCGGGCCTGTACACGCTGATGCGCGAGCGGGGCTGGGTCGGCCAGTTCAACCACCCGGCCCAAACGGGCCAGTTCCTCGTCGGCGACCAGGCGCTCGGCTACACGCCGGACGGCGACGCGGCCATGGTGCTGTGCGAAGTCATGAACACGTCCGCGTTTTCCATCAACGACCAGGAAACGGAGACGCGGCGCAGCAATTACGAAGCGGCTTGCAACCGGGCGCTGGCGGCCGGCTACCACGTCGCGTTCAGCAGCAACCAGGACAATCACTGCGCCAACTGGGGGGCGTCGTATGGCAACCGCACGGCCGTGCTGGTAACCAGCCCTGCCGCCGGCACGCCCGTTTCACGCGACGGCTTCCTCGAAGCGCTGCGCGCGCGCCGCGTGTTTGCCACCATGGACAAGCACGCGCAACTGCTGTTTACGGCCAATGGCAAGCTGATGGGCGAGCGTTTCGACAACCACGGCCCCTTGCACCTGGCCACCCATTTCAGCAACAGCGCGGGGCGGCAAGCGGCCGCCGTCGCCATTTTCCACGGCGTGCCGGGCAGCAATGGTTCCGTTACGCCAGTGTCGGACCAGGCCGAGTTCACCGTCACGCCCGCGCCCGGCCCCCATTTCTATTACGCGCGGCTGACGCAGGACGATGGCAACATCGTCTGGTCGGCACCCGTGTGGGTCAATCAGTTGCCGTGATCGGCCACCCCGCCAATAGCAAAAAAGCCGGCTTTCCCTCGCACGATTGCCCGCCGCAAGATGCGTTCGCACTGATCTATGGCAACATGGCAGCGCCGTTTTGACAGCAAGGCGGCGCAACCGACCCATGCCAGGGAATAGCATGAAACCAAAAGAGCTGATCATCACCAATATTGAAGCGTTCTTGCTGCAGCCGCTGACCGCAGCGGGCTTCAAGTTCTCGCCAAGCCAGCTGACCTTCAAGCGAGCAAAGGACGAATTCGTCCAGGCCATCCATTTCCAGGCCAACCGCCATAATGAAGAGGATGTCTGCGTGGCATTCTGGAGCCACTATCAGGTCTCGTCCAGATCCTATACAACATGGCACAAGGCACGCTACGGCCGTGAACCTGTCAACAATATCGTTGGCGGCGTGGCGGACTGGAATATCCCGAATTGGCAATTCCCTGTCATCGATGTCAAGGAGGACAAAGAACACCAGCTGGTCGATCCGCTCCATCGGGCAACAGTCATGGTCTGCCTGCGGGACAATCTGCTGGAGTTGGCCATTCCCTGGCTCGACCACCTGTCCAACTGGGAAAATGCGGCCCTGGCCATGGTTGAAGCGCACGACTCGCATGCCAGGGCCTGCGATTTTTATCTGATGGCCGGCAAGCAGGAAAAAGCCTTGTGGGCCTTGAACGAAGGCATTGCCTACTGGGAAAGAAACCCCAAGGCATCTTATCCGCAAGAAAAAGAGGAGATCGCTTTGCGTATGGAACGCTACTTCAATGCCACACCAATCTGAACCATGACAGAGATCACTTGCCCCTACCACGACGCCTGCGGCCATCATTTTGACAGCAGCGCACTCGATGCGGCCGATGGCGATTTTCTGAAATCGGCCATCGGCAAGAACATTACCTTCATGTTCCTGCACTGCCCCGCATGCTCAAGGATATTCCAGTTCAATCCAGTCGCCTGGACAGCGCAGGCTTGCGAAGCCGTCACCCCCAAGGTCGCGAAGAAAAGCGGCAAGCAGCTGGAGAAATTGCTGGCAAGTAAAGAAGTAGCCCTGCCCCAGGCCTATCTCGCTCACCTCCGCAGCGGAAAGTCGCGTCCCGACGTGGCGATTTTCATGGATGAAGACCCCTTCACGCTGTACAGCCTGGACGCGCTGTGTCATGACGTCGAGGTCGATGGCACACGGTATCTGGCAGTCCGGCAACTGGCAGGCTTTGCGCAGACCCTGGCGCAAGCGGCGGGAACAGGTTCGAAGCAGGCAGCACCGTTCAGTCTTGCCGAGCTGGCGGATTGCCTGTCCATCGGCGAGGAAAATACGCGCATCCTGTTCATCGACAGCCGCGACAACGAGGCATTGTGGATTTATCACTGCGACGGCGGCGATGTCGAAAAAACGCGGCTTACCTTGAGCGCCCTGAGCGGACCTGACGCATCCTGAAGCGCGCCACACGCCGCAGATTCTGCGGTCTCGCTCTTTTCCAGCAAACAATATTGGAAAAACATGTTATTTTTTAAATAGTCATCCGTAGACACTGGTTCCTCACAGCAATCCATGGCACCATGGCTGCGCCGTTTTGCCTGCAACGCGGCCTCCCTCGGACCAACCAGGAACCCACTATGTCGTCATATCGCACTCTCGCCGGCAGCATGCTGCTCGGCCTGGCCGCAGCGGGCATCGCCCATGCACAAGCACCCGCGCCCGCCGCCGCCAACACCGATCCCCACCTGTGGCTGGAAGACGTCCTCGGCGACAAGCCGCTGGCCTGGGTCAAGCAGCATAATGCTGTCGCCACCAAGGAACTGGAAGGCCAGCCCGGCTTCCCCGCCCTGCAGGCGCGCCTGAAAACCATCCTCAATTCCAAGGAACGCATTCCCGACGTCAGCAAGGAAGGCGAGTATTACTACAACTTCTGGCGCGATGCCCAGCACGTGCGCGGCATCTGGCGACGCACCACGCTG
Organism: Janthinobacterium sp. BJB426; assembly: GCF_002735705.1. Taxonomy (GTDB): domain Bacteria; phylum Pseudomonadota; class Gammaproteobacteria; order Burkholderiales; family Burkholderiaceae_D; genus Janthinobacterium. The sequence goes on along the minus strand of NZ_PDZL01000008.1, from coordinate 7,438 downwards.
GCGCAATACCAGCTGGCCGAGCCAACTTGGGAAACCGTGATCGACCTCGACCAACTGGCCGCCGGCGAGAGTGAAAACTGGGTCTGGGGCGGCGCCTCCTGCCTGTATCCGAAGGGCGAACGCTGCCTCATTTCCCTGTCGCGCGGCGGCGGCGACGCCAAGGTGGTGCGCGAATACGACGTGGCCAAGCGCGCCTTTGTCGAAGGCGGCTTCACCCTGCCCGAAGCGAAGGGCAGCGCCAGCTGGATCGACCAGGATACCCTGTTCGTTTCCACCGATTTCGGCCCTGGCTCGATGACCAGCTCCGGCTACCCGCGCATCATCAAGCAGTGGCAGCGCGGCACGCCGCTGGCACAGGCGCAAACCTTGTACGAAGCCAAACCCGACGACCTGAGCGCCGGCGCCTACAAGGACTTCACGCCCGGCCAGGAACACCAGTTCATCGAGCGGCAAATCGATTTCTACAGCGGCGAAATGTTCCTGCGCGACGGCGCCGAGTTGAAAAAAGTGCCGAAACCGGACGACTCCACGGCCTTCACCGTGCGCGACCAGCTGGTCATCACCCTGCGCTCGGACTGGAAAGTCAACGGCAAGACCTATGCGCAAGGCTCCTTGCTGGCCACGGATTTCAAGGCCTTCATGCAGGGCAAGCAGGAACTGGAAGTGCTGTACGCACCCACGGCCACGTCTTCGCTGGACAATGTCACGGCGACGAAATCGGCCATCCTCGTGACGACCCTGGACAAGGTCAAGAACCGCCTGACGGAGCTGCGCCACGTGAACGGCAAGTGGCAGCGCCGCGCCGTCGATGCGCCGAAGCTGGGCACCCTGGTCGTCAGCGCGCTCGATCCCGTCGACTCGGACCAGTACTTTCTGAAGGTGACCGACTTCCTCAACCCGACCGCCCTGTACCTGGCCACGACGCAGAGCGACAAGCGCACGAAAATCAAGTCGCTGCCGGCCTACTATGACGCGGCGCCATACAAGGTGGAGCAGTTCGAATCGACGTCGAAGGATGGCACCAAGGTGCCGTATTTCGCCATCATGGGCAAGAAGACCAAGTTCGACGGCAGCAATCCCACCGTGCTGTATGGCTACGGCGGCTTCGAAGTGTCGCTGAAACCGAGCTACAGCGGCACCACGGGCGTGGCGTGGCTGGAAAAGGGCGGCGTGTACGTGCTGGCAAATATCCGCGGCGGCGGCGAATTCGGCCCCCGCTGGCACCAGGCGGCATTGAAGGAAAACCGCCAGCGTGCGTATGACGATTTCATCTCCGTGGCACAGGATTTGATCAAGCGCAAGGTCACCAGTCCGCGCCACCTGGGCATCATGGGCGGCAGCAATGGCGGCCTGCTGACGGGCGCCGTGCTGGTGCAGCGTCCCGACCTGTTCAACGCCGTCGTCAGCCAGGTGCCGCTGCTCGACATGCGCCGCTATAACAAGATGCTGGCGGGCGCCTCGTGGATGGGAGAATACGGCGACCCGGACGTGCCGGAACAATGGGCGTACATCAGCAAGTACTCGCCGTACCAGAACGTCTTCAGGGACAAGAAATATCCGCGCGTGCTGTTTACCACTTCGACGCGCGACGACCGGGTCCACCCTGGCCATGCGCGCAAGATGGTAGCCAAGATGGAAGAGCAAGGCCACGACGTGCTGTACTGGGAAAACACGGAAGGCGGCCACGCGGGCGCGGCCAACAACGACCAGCAGGCGCTGATGTGGGCGCTGACCTACACCTTCCTGCTGGAGCAGCTGAAGTAATGGGGTGGTGTCGGATTACGTGCTCGCGCGCCTCGGCGGCCCCGCTAATCCGACCTACCCGGTTACTTCGCCTGCGCGCTGGGGCGTTCGGCAATGCGGTCGCGGTAAGCCTGCAGGTTGAGCAAGCCTTCCGCGCCGGGACGGTACTTCATCAGGCCACGCGCGAATTCCAGCGCACAGAAGGCCGTGATGTCGGCAATCGTGAAACGCTCGCCGGCGATGTACGGCTGCTGGGCCAGCACCTGGTCCAGCCACTGCGCCGTCTCGCGCAGCTTGCCCGCCTGCGCCGTGGCGAAATCGGGAAACTGCGGGTTTTCCAGCGCCACCAGGGCCGGATGGCCGTGGCGCACCCAGTTGGCGGCGGCGCTGAACAAATGCAGTTCCACGCGGCGGTCTGCCATTTCAATGAACGCGCGTTCCTCGAATCCTTCGCCCATCAGGTTCGGCTGCGGCTGCAAGCCTTCCAGGTAAGTACAGATGGCGCGCGTTTCGGTCAGCACGCGACCGTCCGCCAATTCCAGCACGGGCACGCGACCCAGCGGGTTTTTCGCCAGGAAGGCGGGATCGCGGTGCTGGCCCGCCATCAGGTCGAGCGCCACTTCCTCGATGCCGGTGATGCCTTTTTCGGCAATGAACATGGTAACGCGGCGCGGATTGGGCGTGCGGGGGCTGATAGTCAGTTTCATGTGCAGGTCTCGTCTCGTTGTAGTGGTGGATGGTGGTCGACAGTCAGGTACGGCACCGGCCCGTGGCAAGGCGGTCAGGCGCCCATCATACCAGCGCACCGTCATGCTACGCCCTCCTGGCGCGTTGACTTTGCCCCCGTTTCCACTTAGATTGCTGTACGGGAACGCTGGCTTTCAGTTCCAGCGATGTCCCGCTACCGCCATCAACGCCCGCAGCCTATCCGGCTGGCGGGCGTTTTACCCATGAACGAAGGGCATACCATGCATCGCACACCGACTCCGCGTTTCCGCCGCAGCCAACTGGCCGCCGCCGTCCTGGCACTGACCGCCATCACCGCCGTCATCCCGGGCCACGCCGCCCCCGCCGCCAAATACGCGTCGGCCAGCCACGCCCTTGCCACCACCACGCAGTTGCCGCGCGGCGTCACGCCCTTGCACTATATCCTGTCGATCACGCCGGACGCTGCCGCCTCGACCTTCAAGGGCGCAGCCGCCATCAAGGTGGCCGTCGACACACCGACCAGCAGCATCACTTTCAATGCCTTGAACCTGGCGTTTGCCGCCGCCGCCATCGAAGGCGCAGGCGGCAGCAAGCAGGTGACGCGCAAGATCGATATCGATGCGGACAAGCAGACGGCCACCGTGCATTTTGCCGAGCCCCTGGCCAAGGGCGAATACCTGTTGCGCATCGACTACACCGGCAAGATCGGCACGCAGGCCACGGGCCTGTTTTCGCTCGACTATGACACGCCGCAAGGGCGCCAGCGCGCGCTGTACACGCAGTTCGAGAATTCGGACGCGCGCAGCATGCTGCCGTCGTGGGATGAGCCGGACTACAAGGCGACCTTCGCGCTGGACGTGATCGTCCCGAGCAACCAGATGGCCGTCGGTAACATGCCGATCGCCAGCAGCGAAGAGCTGGGCAATGGCATGAAGCACGTGTACTTCGCCACCACGCCGCGCATGTCGACGTATCTGCTGTTCTTCGGCCTGGGCGACTTCGAGCGCGCCACGGCCATGAGCGACGGCACGGAAGTGGGCGTCATCACGAAGAAGGGTGCGCTGGCGCAAAGCCGCTTCGCGCTCGACGAATCGGCAGCCCTGCTGCGCGAGTACAACGATTACTTCGGCGTGCGCTATCCGCTGCCCAAGCTTGACAACATCGCCGCACCGGGCCGCAGCCAGTTCTTCGGTGCCATGGAAAACTGGGGCGCCGTGTTCACCTTCGAATACGGCCTGCTGCTCGACCCGACCATCTCGACGCAGACCGACAAGGAAAACATCTACACCACCCTGTCGCATGAAATGGCGCACCAGTGGTTCGGCGACCTGGTCACCATGCGCTGGTGGGACGACCTGTGGCTCAACGAAGGCTTTGCGTCGTGGATGGAAAGCCGCACGACGGAGCGTCTGCACCCCGAGTGGAATACGGCCCTGTCCAACGTGGGCGGGCGCGAATCGGCCATGAGCCAGGATGCGCTGCGCACCACGCACCCGGTGGTGCAGCGCATCGCCACCGTGGAACAGGCCAGCCAGGCCTTCGACGGCATCACCTATCAGAAGGGCGAAGCGGTGATCCGCATGCTCGAAGCGTACGTGGGCGCCGACACGTGGCGCACGGCCGTGCGCAGCTACATGCGCAAGCATGCGTATGGCAATACGGTATCGGACGACCTGTGGCGCGAAGTCGATGCGGCCGCGGGCAAGCCCGTCAGCGCCATCGCCCATGATTTCACCCTCCAGCCGGGCGTGCCGATGATCACCGTGGGCGAGGCCGTGTGCAGGAAGGGCAATACGCGCGTGACCCTGACGCAGACAGAATTTTCCAAGGACCAGCCGGACAAGAAACCACTGTCGTGGCGCGTGCCCGTCATCGCTTCGACGGTCGGCAACGGCAAGCTGGCCAAGGTGGTGCTCAAGAATGGCAAGGCGACCCTGAACGTGCCCGGTTGCGGCGCCTTGCTGGTGAACGCGGGCCAGAGCGGCTACTACCGCACCCTGTATGCGCCCACCGGCACGCGCGCGCTGGCGGGCAGCTTCGCGCGCCTGGCGCCGATCGACCAACTGGGCTTGCTGGCGGACAGCCAGTCGCTGGGCATGGCGGGCTTGCAGGACCCGGCCGGCTTCCTGGAACTGGTGAAGGCCACGCCGCTGTCGGCCGACCCGCAAGTGCTGGGCCGGGTGGCCGCATCGCTGAACGGCCTGTATGAGCAGTACGCGGGCGACCCTGCGCGCCAGCAGGCTTTTGGCCGCTTCGCCATGGCCCGCCTGGCACCGATGATGGCGCAGACGGGCTGGGAAGCGCGTGCCGGCGAAGCGTCCAGCGTGGCGACCCTGCGCGGGCGCCTGATTGCCATCCTTGGCGACATGGGCGAACCGGGCGTGATCGCGGAAGCGCGCCGCCGCTACGCGGCCAGCGAACAGGATCCCTCCGCCATGCCCGCACCGCTGCGCCGCACCATCCTGGGCGTCGTGGCCCAGCATGCGGATGCCGCCACCTGGGAGCAGCTGCACGCCAAGGCGCAGCAGGAAAAGACGCCGCTGGTCAAGAACCAGCTGTACGACCTGCTGGCGTCGACCGACGATGCCGCCCTGGCGCAGCGCGCGCTGGCGCTGGCGCTGACGGATGAACCAGGCGTGACCAACAGCCCGGCCATGATCTCGCGCGTGTCGCGCAGGCATCCGGAACTGGCCTTCGACTTCGCGCTGGCGCACCTGGAGCAAGTCAATGCGCGCGTCGACGCCAGTTCGCGCAGCCGCTACTTCCCGCGCCTGGCGGCCGGTTCGGCGCAGCCGGACATGATCGCCAAGCTGGAAGCATATGCGCAGGCCAACCTGCCGGCCAGCGCGCGCGGCGACGCCGACAGTTCCGTGGCCGGCATCAAGTACCGCATCAAGGTGCGCGCCGAGCGCCTGCCGGCCGTCGATGCGTGGCTGGCCAAGCAAACGGGCTAAGCGCCCGCGCCCGGCGCCGCAGGACGGCGCCGCCGGGCATTTTCCAGCCCAGTACGAAAATCCGGGCAAAAAAAACCGGCTTCGCAAAGTGCGGTAGCCGGTTGAAACGCTGTTTCAGAGCGCAGGGATAAAACGGAAAACACATGAAAAAGTGGAAATCGTGCCGGTCATTGAGGTGTCCGGCAACCTTGCGCCCGGGGTTTCCGTGCGCCATGTATCCACTATGCCAGTCCTTCCCTCGGGCAGGCTTAGGACTTCATTAAATCGCTGGCCGTTTCCTGTTTTTCCCCGCTTTGCTTGCCCGCGTGGCAATATTTCCTGCCGCGCCAGCCTGTCTGGTGCCGATGGTTGAGCTCACCGGCTAAGCTGTTGAGTCATGCCTGCATCCTATCGCTCCCGGAACGTAGTGATTTGCGCACCGCATGCTGTGTGCCAACAAAAGCATCATAACAGCGCCATATGACCGCCTTATGACGCAGCTCTAACATTGCACGCGCGCCGCCGTGCGGATCGCGTACTATTCCCCCATCGCCCTTGCCCCGTCTGCCCCATGTTCAGCCAGAACCTTCGCACCGTTTTTCTGCTTGCCTGCGCCGTGCTGGCCGCTTGCACGCCCTTGCCGCACACACCAACTCCTGCACCGGCCGCTCCTGCCACCATCCCCGCGCCAGCGTGGCAGCGGCAAGGCGTGCACCTGCTGCACATCGCGCCCGAAGAATCCCTGCTGACCATCACCGTGCGCCGCGGCGGCGCGCTGGCGCGGCTCGGGCATGACCACGTGGTGGCCAGCCGCAGCCTGCAAGGCGTGGTGGCGCCCGCGCTGGGACGTGCGCAGTTCCGCTTCCGGCTCGACGAGCTGCGTGTGGATGAAGCAAGCCTGCGCCAGGCCGCCGGCCTGACGACGACGCCGTCGGCCGACGCCATCGCTGGCACGCGCCACAACATGCTGGTGCGCGTGCTCGAGGCGGAACGCTATCCGTGGGTGAGCATCGACGCGCGCCGCACGGGCGACAAGGAGGTGTTTGACGCCGACATCACCCTGCATGGCGTGACGCGCACGGTGCAGCTGCCGGTGCGGATCGAGCAAGCGGCCGATGGACGCCGCCTGCAGGCCAGCGGCAGCCTGCTGCTGAAACAGAGCGACTTCGGCATCGTGCCGTTTGCCGTCTTGGGCGGCGCCATGGCCGTGCAGGATCAGATGGAACTGGCATTTCGCATCACCGCCCGGCAGGAGGTCAGCGCGCCAGGATCAGACGCAAGCCCAGGCCGATGAAAATGGTGCCGGCCACCCGGTCCAGCCACAGGCCGGCGCGCGGGCGGCGGTTGAGCCACAGGCCGACGGCGCCGGAAAAATAGCCGAGCAGGCCGAACAGCACGCAAGCCTGCGCCGTGAAGACCAGGCCCAGTTGCGCCGTCTGCCAGCTGGCATTGCCCTGGCCCGCGACGATGAACTGCGGCAGGAACGAGAGAAAAAACAGCACGACTTTCGGATTGATACTGTTGGCAAACAAGCCCTTGCCGAACAGGCGCAGCAAGGACTCGTCCGGCAAAGCGGCCGCGCCATCGACTCTGGCGCCGCCACGGCTGCGCAAGGCGCCGATGCCCAGCCACACCAGATATAGCCCGCCAGCCACTTTCAGCGCGGTAAATGCGGTGGGCGAGGCGGCCAGCAGGGCGGACACGCCGATGGTCGCCAGCACGGTGTGCGTGAGGCAGCCAAGGGCGCAGCCAAGGCCGAACGCCATGCCCTGGCGGCGCCCGCGCGACATGCCCACGCCCAGCACCATCAGGTTGTCGGGGCCGGGACTGGCGGTAATGAGGACGGCGGCGGCCAGGAAGGCCAGGAACTGGTCGGGACTGAGCATGAAGATCTCGCGGGCAAAGGCGCCATGATACCGGAGCGGGCGCCATGCCTGCAGGACATGAAATTGCCGTATGTCACCGAGAGTCGATTAAAATGGGCACTCCACAGCAAACGGCGTTGCCGCCGGTTCCCGCGCGACCATCACCCAACCCATCGATGCCCTGTCTCT
>NZ_PDZL01000007.1 GCF_002735705.1 Janthinobacterium sp. BJB426 | reverse complement strand
GCTGCACTTACATCAAATGCCCACACTTATCGACTGTTAATTGTTAAAGAACTGTATTCGGTTACTGCTTTCGCGCTATCGACAAAGCGTTGTGTTTGTCAGCTGCGAAGAAGGAAGAGTATGAAGCGTTTGCAGCATTTCGTCAACCTTCTTTTTTACTACCCAGCCCCTGAAGGCCGCCCCTTTTGTGCCGCAAACCAGTGCGTCTCATCGGGGAGGCGAATCATATCAAAGACCGTCGAAGTTTGGCAAGCGCTTTTCAAGGAAAGCGTGCATGCCTTCTTTTTGAGCAGGCGTACCGAAGGCAGCCTGGAACAAACGACGCTCGTAGGCGACACCATCGGTCAAAGTGGTTTCAAAGGCGCGGTTGACGCAATCCTTGATCATCATGGCCACCGAGGTCGGCATGGCGGCGATGGTCCTGGCGGCAGCCAAGGTTTCTTCCAGCAATTTATCAGCAGGCACCACGCGCGACACGAGGCCGATGCGTTCCGCCTCGGCGGCATCGATGGTGCGCGCCGTCAGCAACAGGTCCATGGCCTTGGCCTTGCCGATGGCGCGCGGCAGACGCTGCGTACCGCCCGCACCCGGCGTGACGCCGACCTTGATTTCCGGCTGGCCAAATTTGGCGCTGTCGGCGGCGATCAGGAAATCGCACATCATGGCCAGTTCGCAGCCGCCACCAAGCGCATAGCCGGCCACCGCACCCACCACAGGTTTGCGCACGCGCAAGATATGCTCCCAGTTGCGGCTGATGTAGCCCTGGGTAAAGGTGTCCGGGTAGGTGTAATCGGCCATGGCGGCGATATCGGCGCCAGCGGCAAATGCTTTTTCGCTGCCCGTGAGCACGATACAGCCGATATTGTCATCCGCGTCGAACTTCAGCAAGGCGTCGCCCAGCTCATTCATCATGTTGTCGTTCAAGGCGTTCAAGGCCTTCGGGCGATTCAGGCGGATGACCGCCACTTTGTCCTGGATGTCGATGATCAGGTCTTCGTATTGCATAGTGTCTCCTCTCGATGAACGGTGCAACGATTGTAGCGGCTAACGGCAGCGGTGCGGCGGGTGCGCTGCTATTATTGTGAACCCGGTCACCTTTATCGAGCAGCGTATTTTCTCCTCCCTCTTTCAGTACTGCGCCAGCTACCTGCGCGGCGACGGCAGCGCCGCCAGCGTCAATTTCCGCCGCTTGTGGTTCAGCAACGGCCTCAATTGCTTCGGCGCCCAGATCACCTCGCTGGCCCTGCCCCTGTGCGCGGTACTATTACTACATGCGACGCCGGAGCAGATGGGCGTGCTGGTCGCCTTGCAGGCACTGCCGTTCGCCCTGTTCGGCTTGCCCGTCGGCGTGCTGCTGGACCGGCGCAGCAAGCACCCGATCATGCTGTTCAGCGAAAGCATGTCCGGCCTGGCCCTAGCCAGCGTGGCCGTGGCCTATTGGTGCGGCGTGCTGTCGATGCCATGGTTATATATAGTGGGGTTCATCATCGGCACGGGCTTCGTCGTTGGTGGCGGCGCCGAGCAAGTGTTTCTGACTTTCCTGGTGGGCCGCGACGGCTTGATCGATGCGCAATCGAAATTTGCCGCCACCGAATCGGCTTCGCGCCTGATCGGCCCCGGCCTGGCCGGCGTGCTGGTGCAAGTGCTGTCAGCACCCGTCGCCATCCTGTGCACGGCTTGCGGCTATCTGGTTTCCGTCTTTAATTTGCGCGCCATGAGCGTGCGCGATCCGCGTCCCGCACCATCCGACAAGCACGCCTTGCGCGACATCGCCGACGGCTTGCTGTTCGTCTGGCGCGAACCGCTGCTGCGCGCGCTGGCCTGGGGCGCCGGCATCTGGCACTTCCTCTTTTACGCCAGCATGGCTTTGACGGTGCTGTTCGCCACGCGCGACCTGGGCATGAGTCCTGGTGTGCTGGGCATGACGCAGATGCTCGGTGGCGCCGGCGTCTTGCTCAGCGCCTTCATCGTCAAGCCGCTGACGCGCCGCTACGGCGCCGGACGCACGATCCTGATCGGGCTGGCGTCCACCTCCGTGTGCTTTGCGCTGACGCCAACGATACCCGCCGCGCTGTTCGGCAGCGCGGCCGCCAGCGCCGTAGCGTATGCCATCTTGATGTTCTTTTTCGATTGCGGCGTGATGCTGTTCTTTATTCCCTACCTGGGCTTGCGTCAGAAGGTCACGCCCGATCCCATGCTGGGCCGCATGACGTCCACCATGCGCTTCCTGACGGTGGCGACGGCGCCGCTGGGCGCGCTGGCCGCCGGCTGGGTAGCGGAACACTTTGGCGTGCGCAATGGCCTGGCCTGCATCGCGGCAGGCAGCATTATGTTGACCGTCGCCATGGTGTGGGGCACGCCGCTGCGTAGCGTGCGCACCTGATGCGATGAACGGGCATACACTGCTGAAAGATTGCTTTGGCGACACTATTCACGCCAAAGCCTGTGAGGTTTGATTTACATCAAGGTTTTAATTGATGTAAATCCATAAGCTGTCTTACATCACTTGAGGAGCACGCTATGTTTAACACCATCTTATTTCCTACCGACGGCTCGCCGTTGTCCGACAAAGCCGCCGAGACCGCCCTCGCCTTCGCCCAATTGAACAAGGCCAAGCTGGTCGCCATCAGCGTGGTGCAGCCTTTCCCGTTCTCGCCGATGGCCGATGGCGGCATCGTGCTCGACGCCAGCCTGTATGAACAGCAGATGCAGGAAGCGTCGCAACGCGCCATCGACAAGATCGGCGCAGCGGCAAGCGCCGCCGGCGTACCCTTCGAAGGCGTGGTCGCCGTGTCGCCGAGCCCGCACGATGAAATCGTCAATGCGGCGCAGACCTACCATTGCGACATCATCCTGATGGCCTCGCATGGCCGCAAGGGCTTGAACAAGCTATTCGTGGGCAGCGAAACGCAAAAAGTGCTGGCGCATACCCATCTGCCAGTCATGGTTCTGCGCTAAGCCACGGCCTACCCGGCGCCGCGAGAAATTCAGCGCGCCGGCGCCTGTTTCGGCAACAACACCCACACGGCGCCGCTCTGCTTCATGCGGCCCGCATTCTCGGCCGCTTCTGCGCCAAAGCCAAAGAAATAATCGACCCGGATCGGCCCGCGAATGGCGCCGCCCGTATCCTGCGCCATCACCAGGCGCTGCATGGGAATCTCGCTATTGGCTTGCGTGGTGGACAGGAACACGGGCGCACCCAGCGGCAGAAAGCGCGAATCGATGGCCACCGAGCGCTGCGGCGTCAGCGGCACGCCCAGCGCCCCCTTCGGACCCACTTTCGGGTCAGGCAAACGCTCTTCCTTGAAGAAGACATAGCTGGGATTGGCGTTGAACAATTCATCCTTGCGCGTGGGGTGGCCGGCGATCCACGCCTTGATGCCCTGCGCGGACGCCTGGCTCAGGGTCAGCTCGCCCTTGTCGACCAGGTAGCGGCCGATCGATTTATACGGGTGCCCATTCTGATCCGCATACGCCACGCGCACGGTTTCCTGCGTATCGGTCAGCTGCACGCGCCCCGATCCCTGTACTTGCAGGAAGAAGGCCTCGACTTCGTCATCCACCCACAGCAATTCCTTGCCTGTGACGGATGTGGCGCGCTCGATGTCGGCGCGGGTGGCGTACGGCACCACCTTCTTGCCCACCAGCTTGCCCCGCAAGCGCATATTCTTCAGTTCCGGATACACGCCCGACAAATCCACCGAGACCAGGTCGTCGGGCACCTTGTACAGCGGTGTCTGATATGGGCCGCCGCGCTTGCGCGCGCCGTGCAGCAAGGGTTCGTAGTAACCGGTCACCAAGCCAGTATTGGCGCCATCGGCGGCCACCACTTGATTTGGCACAAAGAAAGTCTCGAAGAACAGGCGGATGGCCTTGTCGCTGTCCGCATTCACCTGGCGCGCGATTGTGCACGACTCTTTCCAGTCCGGACGCTTGACCAGCACGCCGCACGACGCCATGAACGCTGGCCAGGCAGCACGCATGTCGTCGCGGGCCCAGCCAGGCAAGGCGGCAAACTTGGCGGGCACAAAGGTTGGAGCTGCCACATCCGTGGCATCCTTGGCGTCGGCCGGCTTGGCAGGCACAGGCTTGACGACGGTCGGCGCGATGGCGGGCGCCTTGCCGCTGGAAGCAGCGGGCGGTGCGGGTGGCGTGGTGCAGGCGGATAAAGCAAGCGCGACGGCGCCGATTGAAACGGGTAGACTACCGCGTGTCAACAGACGGCGGGTAAATACTAAGCTGCGGGTAAATAACATAGGAGTGCGTATGTGGATCTTGATGATAGAGGCGCTGGTAGCGTTCTTCTTGCTGGCATTTATAGTCTGGTGGACCATGTATTCAGGCAAAAAGCCCGCACCGCCGGCGCGCAAGCAGCTCAGTGAAGAACAGGACGCCACCGAAAAACTGAAGTAAGGGGGCAAGCCCCCGGTGTTTCCTTAATGCAGGGTGCGCGGCACCGACAGCACGAATTCGGGAATCAAAGCTTCGAACTGGTGACCATCTTCGGCCACGCAAAAGTATTCACCGTGCATCGAGCCTTGCGGCGTGCCCAGCATGGTGCCGCTCGTGTATTCGAACTGTTCGCCCGGCTGCAGCAGCGGCTGGTGGCCGACGGCGCCCAGGCCGCGCACCTCTTCCACCTTGTTGTTCGCATCCGTGATGACCCAGTGGCGCGAAATCAGTTGCGCGCCCGCCGTGCCCGTGTTGACGACGCGGATCGTGTAGCTGAACACGTGCCGCCCCTGGTCCGGTGCCGATTGCTCGGGCAGGTATTGCGTCTTGACCGTTACCGTAAATTCATAAGTCGCCATCGTCATTCCTATTCAGACATTGCCAGTCATATTGTGTATCGCGCGCGACGCATAGGCCATCGCGCGATGCGTATTCTGTGTTTCACCGTACTTCAATGAGGCATGGTAACGGCGTCAGGCGTAAAATAGCGCAAATCGCATTTTCTATCCTTTGGCTACTTCACCATGACAACATTCCGTATCGCTCCCAGCATCCTGTCCGCCGACTTTGCCCGCCTGGGCGAGGAAGTGCGCAACGTCGTTACCGCCGGCGCCGACATCATCCACTTCGACGTGATGGATAACCATTACGTGCCGAACCTGACCATCGGCCCGCTGGTGTGCGAAGCGATCCGCCCGCACGTGCAAGTCCCCATCGATGTGCACCTGATGGTCAAGCCTGTCGATCGCATTATCCCGGATTTCGCCAAGGCTGGCGCGAACATCATCACCTTTCACCCGGAAGCGTCGGATCACGTCGACCGTTCCTTGCAGCTGATCCGCGACAATGGCTGCAAATCGGGCCTGGTATTCAACCCCGGCACGCCGCTGCATTACCTGGAACACGTGATGGACAAGATCGACATCATCCTGATCATGTCCGTCAATCCGGGCTTCGGCGGCCAGTCCTTCATTCCGCAAGCGCTGAAGAAAATTGCCGAAGCGCGCCGCATGATCGACGAATCGGGCCGTGACATCATGCTCGAAGTCGATGGCGGCATCAAGATCGACAACATCGCCGCCGCCGCTGCCGCTGGCGCCGATACCTTTGTCGCCGGCTCCGCCATCTTCGGCAAGCCCGACTACAAGGCCGTCATCGACGCCATGCGCGCCGAACTGGCCGCCGTCAAGGGCGCCTGATGCAAGCGGGCACGGTGAAAGACCACGTACTGGCCGGCGTACGCGCCGCCATCATCGACCTCGATGGCACGATGCTCGACACCGTGCCCGATTTCCATGTCGCCATCAATGGCATGCGCGCCGAACTGGACCTGGCGCCCATCAGCGCCGACGCCATCAAGCTGATGGTCGGCAAAGGCTCGGAAAACCTGATCCGCACCGTGCTGGCGCTCGACTTCGACGCGGCCGGCGTGGAACAGCATTTCGAGCAGGCGATGGACGGCTACCAGCGCCACTACCTGGCCATCAACGGCCAGTTCAGCACCCTGTACCCGGACGTGGAAGCGGGACTGGCGGCGATGAAGGCGGCAGGCTTGCGCCTGGCCTGCGTCACCAACAAGCCGATCGCCTTCGCCCTGCCCCTGCTGAAACTGAAAAACCTGGACCAGTATTTCGAGATCGTCTACGGCGGCGATTCGCTGCCGCAGAAAAAACCGCACCCCATGCCGCTGCTGCAAGTGTGTGCGGACTTCGACCTGGCGCCATCCAAAGTGGTGGCCATCGGCGACTCCTCGAATGACGCGCAAGCGGCCAGGGCTGCGGCTTGTCCCGTACTGACGGTACCGTATGGATACAATCACGGACACTCTATACACGATACCGATTCCGATGGTATAGTAAAGACACTGCTCGAAGCAGCCCGTTTTATTGGCATGCAAAACTAACCGGCATACTGACCAAACCCAACACCATATCGTGAACACGTTTCTCATCAAAAAACACAATGTCACCCAAACCGGCTCGATTGAGGCCTGGCTTTGGCGACGCTGGCAATCCTGGCAGGCCTAAGGGCCGAGCCGTTACGATTGCTGCCGGCTGCACACGCGTCCTTTGCGCATTTTGCGCATGTTGCATGTACCGGCAAGTTTTTTGATAACCCACCGCAGGGTTTGTGCACTATGCACACTCATACCCTGACGGCATGGAGAGAAACATGACCGAACTCGAATTCAAATCGCTGGCCCAGCAAGGCTACAACCGCATCCCCCTGATCGCGGAAGCGTTCGCCGACCTGGAAACGCCGCTCACCCTGTACCTGAAACTGGCACAGGCCCAACAAGGTGGCAAGAACACCTTCCTGCTCGAATCCGTCGTCGGCGGCGAACGCTTCGGCCGATATTCCTTCATCGGCTTGCCCGCCACGACCGTGTTGCGCAGCTATGGCAAGCGCACCGAAATCGTCAAGAACGGCGTCGTGATCGAAGAGCACGAAGGCAATCCGCTCGACTTCATCGAACAGTTCCAGTCGCGCTTCAAAGTGGCCCTGCGCCCCGGCATGCCGCGCTTCTGCGGCGGCCTGGCCGGCTACTTCGGCTACGACACCGTGCGCCACATCGAGAAAAAACTGGCCGGCGGCGCGCCGAAAGATGACTTGAAGCTGCCCGACATCCAGCTGATGGTGACGGAAGAACTGGCCGTCATCGACAACCTGTCCGGCAAACTGTATTTGATCGTTTACGCCGACACCACGCAGCCCGAATCGTTTTCGAAAGCACAGCAGCGCCTGAAGGACTTGCGCATGATGCTGCGCCGCGGTGTCGATGCGCCCGTCACCAGCGCTTCCGTGCGCACGGAAACCATCCGCGATTTTTCCAAGGAAGACTACCTGAAGGCCGTCGCCAAGGCGCATGAATACGTGATGGCGGGCGACCTGATGCAAGTGCAGATCGGCCAGCGCATCCGCAAACCGTATGTCGATTCGCCGCTGACCCTGTACCGCGCCTTGCGTTCGCTCAACCCGTCGCCGTATATGTACTTCTATAATTTCGGTGACATGCAGATCATCGGCGCCTCGCCGGAAATCCTGGTGCGCAACGAGAAGACGGCGGACGGCGGCAAGAAAGTCACCCTGCGCCCCATCGCCGGCACCCGTCCGCGCGGCGCCACGCCAGAGCGCGACGCCGAACTGTCGGCCGAGCTGCTGGCCGACCCGAAAGAGATCGCCGAGCACGTGATGCTGATCGACCTGGCGCGCAACGACATCGGCCGCATCGCCGAAACGGGCAGCGTACAAGTCACCGACCGCATGGTCATCGAAAAATACTCGCATGTGCAGCACATCGTCTCGAACGTGGAAGGCACCCTGAAGGAGGGCCTGTCGAACCTGGACGTGCTGCGCGCCACCTTCCCCGCCGGCACCCTGACGGGCGCGCCGAAAGTGCGCGCCATGGAAGTGATCGACGAGCTGGAAATCACCAAGCGCGGCATCTACGGCGGCGCCTGCGGCTACCTGTCGTTTGGCGGCGAAATGGATGTGGCCATCGCCATCCGCACGGGCGTGGTCAAGGACGGCATGCTGTACGTACAGGCCGCGGCCGGCATCGTGGCCGACTCCATCCCCGAAATGGAATGGCAGGAAACTGAAAACAAGGCGCGCGCCGTGCTGCGCGCCGCCGAACAAGTGCAAGATGGCCTGGATGGAGGGTTTTAAGATGCTGCTCATGATCGACAACTACGACTCCTTCACCTACAACATCGTGCAGTATTTCGGCGAATTGGGCGAAGACGTGCGGGTCTACCGCAACGATGAAATCACGATCGCACAGATCGAGGCGCTGAACCCGGACCGCATCTGCATCTCGCCCGGCCCGAAAGCACCGGCACAGGCGGGTATTTCGGTGGAAGTGCTCAAGCACTTCGCCGGCAAGAAGCCGATACTGGGCGTGTGCCTGGGCCACCAGGCCATCGGCGAAGCGTTTGGCGGCAAGGTCATCCGCGCCAAGCAAGTCATGCATGGCAAGACTTCCCTCATCGCGCATACGGGCGTGGGTGTCTTCAAGGACATCCCCAGCCCCTTCACAGTGATCCGCTACCACTCTTTGGCGATTGAACGCGCCTCGCTGCCTTCCTGCCTGGAAGTAACAGCGTGGACGGACGACGGCGAAATCATGGGCGTGCGCCACAGGGAATACGATATCGAGGGCGTGCAGTTCCACCCCGAATCGATCCTCTCGGAGCACGGCCACGCCCTGCTGAAGAATTTTCTCGAGCGCTGATTTTCCGCGCACGCCGCGGCGTGCCATCAGTGTCCTCCTGCGCCATCATTGAAGAAGGAAGCATCATGCCGATCACACCACAAGAAGCCCTGCTGCGCTGCATCGAACACCGCGAAATCTTTCACGACGAAATGCTGTACCTGTTCCGCCAGATCATGTCCGGCGAAATGTCGCCCACCATGATCGCCGCGCTCACCATGGGCTTGCGCGTGAAAAAGGAAACCATCGGCGAAATCGCCGCCGCCGCGCAAGTGATGCGCGAGTTTTCCACCAAGGTGCCCATGGCCGACACCACCAATCTGCTCGACATCGTCGGCACGGGCGGCGACGGCGCGCACACTTTCAATATTTCCACCGCCTCGATGTTCGTGGCGGCGGCCGCCGGCGCGCGCGTGGCCAAGCATGGCGGGCGCAGCGTCTCTTCCTCGTCCGGCAGCGCCGACGTGCTGGACTCCCTGGGCGTCAACATCAACCTGCAGCCCGAGCAGATCGCCCAGTCGATCGCACAAACGGGCATCGGCTTCATGTACGCGCCCAACCACCATGCGGCCATGAAGCATGCGGCGCCCGTGCGCAAGGAACTGGGCGTGCGCACGATCTTCAACATCCTCGGCCCGCTGACGAATCCGGCCGGTGCGCCGAACATTTTGATGGGCGTGTTCCACGCCGACCTGGTCGGCATCCAGGTGCGCGTGCTGCAGCGCCTGGGCGCGCAGCATGCCATCGTCGTATATGGCCGCGACAATATGGATGAAGTGTCGCTCGGTGCGGCCACCATGGTGGGTGAACTGGTCAACGGCGAAATCCGCGAATATGAAATCCATCCCGAAGACTTCGGCATGTCGATGATCGCCAGCCGCAACCTGAAGGTAGCCGATGCCGTCGAATCGAAAGCGAAGATGATGGAAGCGCTGCGCGGCGAACCCGGCGCGGCCGCCGACATCGTCGCCCTGAATGCTGGCACGGCGCTGTACGCGGCCGGCGTGGCCAGTTCGATCGAAGACGGCCTGGCGCGCGCGCGCACCGCCGTCAGCTCGGGCGCGGCGCTGGCGAAACTCGCTCAATTCGTGCAGGTCACGCAGCAACTGGGCACCCCGGCGCAAGCGTAAGCGCCCTGCCCTCCTTTATAGAATAGCGATCATCATGTCCGACATACTCGATAAAATCCTGGCCGTGAAAGCCGATGAAGTGGCCAAGGCCAAGGCCCACCGCAGCCTGGCCAGCCTGCGCAGCGACGTGGAAAGCGACAGCGCCCTGCGCGCCGGCCTGCGCGGCTTTGAAGCAAGCCTGCGCCAGCACATCGCCGACGGCAAGCCCGGTATCATCGCCGAAATCAAAAAAGCCTCGCCATCGAAAGGCGTCATTCGCGCCGACTTCCGCCCGTTTGATATCGCCGCCAGCTATGCGGCGCATGGCGCGGCTTGCCTGTCCGTGCTGACGGACGAACAGTTCTTCCAGGGATCCGTGGCATATCTGCAGCAGGCGCGCGCCGCCTGCGCCATTCCCGTGCTGCGCAAGGACTTCATGGTCGACATGTACCAGATCTATGAAGCGCGCGCCATGGGTGCCGACTGCATCCTCCTGATCGTCGCGGCGCTCGACCACGGCCTGATGGCGGAAATGGAAGCGTGCGCCCACGAACTTGGCATGGGCGTGCTGATCGAAAGCCACGATGGCGACGAGCTGACGGCGGCCCTGAAACTCAAGAGCCCGCTGATCGGCATCAACAACCGCAACCTGCGCACCTTCGAAACCTCGCTCGACACGACCATCAAGCTGTTACCGCGCATCCCGCAGGACAAATTGATCATCACGGAATCGGGCATCCACAGCACGGCCGACGTGCAACGCATGCGCGAGGCGCACATCCACAGCTTCCTCGTGGGCGAAGCGTTCATGCGCGCGCCAGACCCCGGCGTGGAGCTGGAACGCCTGTTCAGTTAAAGCATGGTAGTCTGGCAGACATGAGACACGCGATCATCGTCCTTGCCACTGCTGCCCTGCTGTCGGCTTGCCAGACTGCGCCCCCGCCCTTGGGCCGCACACCCTCGCCAGTGGAGCGCACGCCCCCTGGCACGCCGGCCGCGATACAGCTCGCCGCCAGCATCGACGCCTACAAGGCGCTGGTGGCGCAGCAGATCATGTCCGCCAACTCAGAATACACGTTCAGCGGGCGCCTGCCGCCCATGCTGCCGGCCATCGTCGTGCTCGACCTGAGCGTGGGCCCCGACGGCGAACTGAAAAGCGTGCACGTCCACCGCTCGCGCGACAGCGAAGCATCGGCCGCGGCGCTGGCCGCCGTGCGGCGCGTGCCAACCCTCTTTCCGCCAGCGGTACACCTGATGCGCCGCCACGCCCGGACCTTCGATTTCTCCGAAACCTTCCTCTTCAACGACCAGTACCGGTTCCAACTGCGGACCTTGTCCGGTCCACAGTAAACGCGGCGGTATCGAGTTCGATGCGGTCGCGTCCCCGTTCCTTGGCCAGGTACAGGGCCGCATCCGCGCGCGACAACAGCTGTTCCAGCCCTTCCACCACCGATGCCTGGCAAGCGATGCCGATGCTGACCGTACACGATGGCAGCCCCGCATGACTGGGCTCGCGCAGCAAGGCGCGGATGCGTTCGGCCACGCCCAGCGCATTATGCGCCGGCATGTCCGGCATCAGCACGACGAACTCCTCGCCGCCGAAACGCGCCACGCAATCCGATTCGCGCAAGGCGCCTTTGATAACGGCGGCCACATGCGCCAGCACCTGGTCACCCACCGCGTGACCGTAGCGATCATTGATCAATTTGAAGTAATCGAGGTCGATGCTGAGCAATGTCAGCGGCAAACGGTGGCGGCGAAGATTGCCTATCTCGCGCGCATAGGCGTCGCCAAAGCCGCGCCGGTTCAGCACCTGCGTCAGCGGATCGTGGGTCGAGCGGCGCTCCAGTATCTGCTGCAGGCGGCGCGTCGCCACCGTCATGAAGCCCACCGTCAGCAGCAGCGCCATGAAATTGGCCACCGCCAGATAGATGCCGGCCGGCGTGCCGGCCACCGTCAGGTTCACGCTGGCGCCGCCATGCAGCAAGGCTGACACGCCGCGCGCCAGCACCACGACGGCTTGCATCAGCATCAGCGCGCCAAAGAAAAAACTGGAGAAATGACGTTCGCCATGGCGCCACACCAGTTGCACCTGGCGCGCATAAAACAGGAAGACCAGCAGGGAAAAGACCGCCACGCGCGCCGAGAAATCGGGGTGCACCAGCAGCCACCAGCTGTTGCCGGCGATGGCCAGGGCAAGTATCAGCAGATAGGCGCGGCGGCTGGGCGCCAGGCCAAAGAATTTCTCCGTGCCCAGCATCGACAGGCCGATGCCGGCCACCAGCGCCGCATTGGCCGCGATCATGGACAACGCCGGCGGCAGCACCTCGCGGGTGCCGAACAGCAGGGACGCACACACCAGCAACAGCAAGCCGGCCGCCCAATGCCCCAGGCCATGCACCTCGCGCCGGAAACTGCGATACACCGAGAACATGACGATGCTCATCGCCCCGCACATCAGGGTCGTCATCAGCATGATCGTTCGAGGATCGAGGGTTTGCACGTTGGGCGCGATCTAAAAGAAGCAGTTCGGCAATTTTAGTTTAGTTAAAGAAAAATTAGTTCATTTGCAGTAAATATGCTGGCTGTCCGCGGCTGCCGGCGGATAAGTTGCATTTGAGAAATTGCTGCCTGAAATAGAAAACCGGCCAGTGACGGCCGGTTTTCTGTCTTACCGCGTGACGAACAGCTTATACAGCGCTAGGACGCTTCGGTCCCGTGGCCTTCTTTGGCGCCGGCAGCAGGGTCAGGCTGACACCGGGCACGCGGTCGCCCTGCAGCACGGCCGCAAACGTCATCAGCTCGTCGCGGCGGAAGGCGTGGATGGCTACCTTGGCGCCGACGGCGTAACGGCCCAGCAAGGTGTCCAGGTTGGTGCCCGTCACGCGCAAGCCATCGACGGCCACCAGCACATCGCCCGCCGACAGGCCAGCTACGTGAGCAGCGCCGCCCTGGTGTACCTGCGCCAATTTGGCGTCGTTGCCGTCGCGGGCCAGGTTGACGTCCAGGCTGGCTTTCTCGGCCTTGCGCGCATCGCTGTATTTCACGCCGAACGGCGCCAGCAGGCGCGCCAGCGGCACGTCGTCCGTGCCGCGGATGTAGCGCTCGAAGAACGGCTTCATGCGCGTGCCGGCAATCTCATCGAACAGGGCTTCGACTTCGGCCGGCGTCACGCCGCGCGCTTTACCCTTGTAGAAATCGCGGCCATAGCGCTGCCACAGCGCCTGCATCACGTCGTCCAGCGATTTCTCTCCATTCGTCTTGCTGCGGATCGTCAGGTCGAAGGCCAGCGCGATCAGCGAACCCTTGGTGTAGTAGCTGACGATGGCGTTCGGCGCGTTTTCATCCTGGCGGTAGTACTTGCCCCAGGCGTCGAAGCTGGAATCGGCCACGCTTTGCTTGCTGCGGCCGCTGCCGCGCAAGACGCTGTTGACAGTTTTTCCGAGCAATTTGAAATAGGCCGCTTCATCGATCAGGCCAGCGCGCACCAGCATCAGGTCATCGTAATAGCTGGTGAAGCCTTCGAAGAGCCACAGCAGCGGCGAATAGCTTTCCGCCTGCAGGTTGTACGGCGCGAAGGCGGCTGGCTTGATGCGCTTGACGTTCCAGGTGTGGAAGTACTCGTGGCTGCACAGGCCGAGAAATTTCAGGTAGCCGTCGCCGATCTCGGTGCTGGTCGAAGCCGTCGTCGGCAAGTCGGCGCGGGCGCAGATCAGCGCCGTCGAGGCGCGGTGTTCCAGGCCGCCATAACCATCGCCGACGGCCATGGTCATGAACACGTAGCGCTCCATCGGCGCTTTCTTTGTCTTCGGCTCGAAGAAGGCGATCTGCGTTTCGCAGATGGCTTTCAGGTCGCGGCACAAGCGGTCCAGGTCCAGGTTCGGCACCTTGCCCGTGACGACGATATCGTGCGGCACGCCATGCGCGGTGAAGGTGGCCAGCGCGAAGTCGCCCATCTCCACCGGGTGGTCGATCAGCTCATCGTAGTTGGCCGCCTGGTAGCTGCCGAAGCCATAGCGCTTCGCTTTCAGTTCCGGCAGAGTGGTGGCCACTCGCCAGGTCTTGCAGGCCGCATCCTTCGGCTGCACGATGTGCACTTCATGGGCGTCGGATTCCTGGCCCAGCACGCGCAGGAACACGCTGGTGCCGTTGAAGAAGCCGTGGTTCTGGTCCAGGTGGGCGGCGCGCACGGACAGGTCCCAGGCATACACGTCGTATTCGACCGTCAACGGGCCCTGGCACGGGGCGGCTTGCCACGAGTGCTTGTCCAACTTGATCAGCGCCACGGCCTTGCCTTCGGACTCGGCACGGATGCTGACGATGTTGCGCGAAAATTCACGGATCATGTAGCTGCCCGGAATCCAGGCCGGCAAGGAGAGAATCTGGCCGATGGCGGCCGGCGACTTGACCGTCAACGTCACCTTGAACATATGGCCGGCCAGATCCAGCGCCGCGATGCTGTAGATGATGCCGGCCGCCGGTGCGGCTTTTGCCCTGGTTTTCGCAACGGCTTTGCTTGTGGCTTTGCCGCTTGCCTTGGCTTCCGCCTTGGCGGTGATTTTTTGAATCGGTGCTTTCTTCATGTTTTCCTCGTGTCTGGCATGGATGTTCTACAATCGACCGGGCGCGCCAGGCACCGGCGACAAATCGTCAGGTGTATCAATATCGCGCAAGATGCCGCTGTCGTCCACTGTCACTTCGCACACGGCATGGCTGCGCACAATGCTGCGCGCGCCCTGATCGCCATCGAGCGCCAGCAGCAGCGGCAAGTGAAAGGCGCTGAACGCGACAGGATTGCCGCGCCGTCCCTGGAACACGGGCACGGCGATGTGCGCGCCATCGTCGATGGCGTGCGACAAGGCGGCGATTGTAGCCGCTTCCACGTAAGGCATGTCGCCCAGGGCGATCAGCCAGCCCGGCGCGCCGCGCACGTAATCGATGGCGCAGGTGAGCGAGGCGGCCATGCCCGTGTCGGCGTCATGGCAGACGCGCACCTCGCAGCCCAGCGCACCGAGTGCGTGCGCCACCTGCGTATCGTCGGCACGCACCACGGCCAGCACGCGCGGCAAGGCCGCCAGCATGGCTTTTGCGGCCGCCACCACGACCGGCAAGCCCGCATGCGGGCCTTCCGTCAACGGCTGCAATAATTTGTTCTGCACGCCGGAAGGGTCGAACCTGCGTCCCCTTCCGGCTGCCAGCAAGATGCCGACCGTACTCAAAAAACCGCTACCGTCATGCGGCCGCCAGGTCGAACGGCAGCTTGCGCAGGCGCTTGCCCGTCAAGGCGAACAGCGCATTGGCGAATGCGGGCGCCAGCGGCGGCACGCCCGGCTCGCCCATGCCGGTTGGCGCGTCGCCCGATGGCACCAGGTGCACCTCGATCACCGGCATGTCGGGCATGCGCGGCACCGGATAGTCGCCGAAGTTCTGCTGCTGCACCACGCCATCCTTGAGCGTGATGGCCGCGCCGGGGATGGTCATGCCCAGCGCCATCAGCGCGGCGCCCTGCACTTGCGCCTCGATCGTCAGGGGATTGACGGCCAGGTTGCAATGCACGCCCGCCCAAACCTGATGCAGCTTGGGCGCGCCTTCCACCACGGAAGCCGTCACCACGTAGGCGACGACGGAATTGAACGACTCGTGCATGGCCACGCCCCAGGCCTGCCCTTTCGGCAGCTTCTTCTTGCCATAACCGGACTTGGCCACGGCCAGGTCCAGCGCGGCGATGTGGCGCGTGTGCTTCGCGTCGATCAGCTGCTTGCGGTAGGCGACGGGGTCCATCTTCGCCACGTGCGCCGCCTCGTCGATCAGGGTTTCCATGACAAAGGCCGTATGCGTCGAGCCGACGGAGCGCCACCACAGCACGGGCACGTTCGCCTTGGCCGTATGCACGGACAATTTCATCGGCAAGGTGTACGGCTCGCCCATGCCTTCGACCATGGTGCCGTCGACGCCATTTTTCACCATGAAGGCTTCGAACGGCGTGCCGGCCATGATGGACTGGCCCACGATGGTGTGGTCCCAGGCGAGGATCTTGCCCTTGGCGTCGAGGCCGATCTGCGCGCGGTGCACGTGCGACGGCCGGTAGTAGCCGCCCTTGATGTCGTCCTCGCGGCTCCACATCAGCTTTAACGGACCGCTCTTGCCCGCCGCCCGGTATGCCTTGGCGACGTTGACGGCTTCGACCACGTAGTCGGAACTAGGCACGGCGCGCCGGCCGAAGCCGCCGCCGGCCATCATCGTGTGCAGGGTTACTTGTTCCGGTTTCAGGCCGGAAGTGGCCGCGATGGCCGCCTGGTCGCCCGTCTGGAATTGCGAACCCACCCACATCGTGCATTTGTCAGCCTGCAGGTCGACCACGCAATTGAGCGGCTCCATCGGCGCGTGTGCCAGGTAGGGAAATTCATAGACAGCTTCGATTTTCTTCGGCGCCTTGGCCAACTTGCCCACGTCGGCAGGCCTGGCGATGGTGCCCGGCGTTTTCGCCAACGCCTTGAAAGCGGCCAGCTGCTTGTCGCTGCTGACCTTTTCCACGGCGCTCGTATCCCACTCGATCGCCAGCGCGTCGCGCCCCTGCTTGGCGGGCCAGTAGCCGTCGGCGATGACGGCCACGCCGCTGCCGCCACGGTCGGTCTTCACTTCCAGCACCTCGAGCACGCCCTTGATGGCCTTGGCCTTGCTGGCGTCGAATTTCGCCACTTTCGCGCCAAACACGGGCGGGCGCGCCACCATGGCCACTTTCGCGCCAGGCGGCTTGAAGTCGATGCCGAACTGCTGCTTGCCCGTCGATTTGGCGGCCGCGTCCAGGCGTTTCACGGGTTTGCCGATGATAGCAAAGTCGCGCGGCTCTTTCAGCTTGACGGTGGCGGGCACGGGCTGGCGCATGGCCGCGTCGGCAAGTTCGCCATACGTCGCTTTTTGTCCGCCGGGGCCATACAGCACGCCCTTGGCGGCGCGCACCTGATCGGGACTGACTTTCCACTGCGCGGCGGCGGCGCCCACCAGCATGGCGCGCGCCTTCGCGCCGATTTCGCGGTACTGTGTAAACGAGTGGGCGATGCTGCCCGAGCCGCCCGTCATCTGCATGCCGTAGGCGGCATCCTTGTATTGTTCTCCGGCGGGCGCCAGGGCGCCGTGCACCAGGCTCCAGTCGGCGTCGAGTTCCTCGGCGATCAGCATGGGCAAGCTCGTTTGCACGCCCTGGCCGAATTCCAGCCGGTTCACCTGTACCGTCACCGTGTTATCGGGAGCGATGTGCAAGAAGGCGTTCGGTGCATACACGGGCTTGGCGGGTGCGGCATCGGCCGCCTGCGCCAGCTTGCCTGCGCCGGGCAGGAAAAAGCCCAGCATCAAGCCGCCGCCGGCCACCGCGCCAGCCTTCATGAAACCGCGCCGCGACACGCCATCGGCCGCGCCAGCGACAGCCACCGGCGCCGATGCCAGCGCCGCGCCCAGGGTCACGCCGCCATGCTGCAATGCTTCCTGATTCAACCATTCGATACGCATGTCGTTCTCCTCAGGCCAGGGTCTTGGCCGCGTCCTTGATGGCTGCGCGGATCCGTTGATAGGTGCCGCAGCGGCAGATATTGCCGCTCATGGCACCGTCG
Source organism: Janthinobacterium sp. BJB426 (assembly GCF_002735705.1). Taxonomy (GTDB): domain Bacteria; phylum Pseudomonadota; class Gammaproteobacteria; order Burkholderiales; family Burkholderiaceae_D; genus Janthinobacterium. The sequence goes on along the minus strand of NZ_PDZL01000007.1, from coordinate 269,177 downwards.
ATGTCTGCATCGCTGGGCGCCTTGTTGGTGCGCAGCAGCGCCGTGGCGCTCATCACCTGGCCGCTTTGACAGTAGCCGCATTGCGGCACGTCGTGGCGCACCCACGCCGCCTGCACGGCCTTGCCCACCTGGTCGTTTTCCATCGCTTCGATGGTGGTGATCTTTTGCGCGCCCACCGAGGAAATCGGCGTGATGCACGAGCGAATGGGTTGGCCGTCGAGGTGCACCGTGCAGGCGCCGCACAGGGCCGCGCCGCAACCGAACTTGGTGCCCGTCATGTTCAGGTTATCGCGCAGCGCCCACAGGATGGGCGTGGATGGATCGGCGTCGACCTGCGTGTCGCTTCCGTTGATATTCAAGGTAATCATCTGCTGCTTCCCCTTTTTTGGATTGTTATGGCGTCTACGAACAACACTTGATGATACGACAGCGGAAAAAAGTGCAAAAAAAAGCGCGCCTTGCGAGGGCGCGCCGTCCAGCCTTCCTGGCGACAGCCCGGATTACTTAATGGTCGAGAATTTCTGTTCCAGCGTTTTCGCATCGACCGCGCCCGGAATGCGGCTGCCGTCGGCAAAGAAGATGGCTGGCGTGCCCGAGACACGCAATTGCTGGCCCAGTGCCAGGATTTTTTCATGCGGGTTGGCGCACGTGGCGGCCACCGTTGCCGGCGCCTTGCCGTTCAACATCCAGTCATCCCAGGCCTTGTTGCGGTCCGGTGCGCACCACACATTGCGCGACTTGACGATGGAATCGGGGGACAGGATGTTGTACATGAAGGTGTAGACGGTGACGTTGTCGATTTCCTTCAACGCATTCTGGCGGAAGCGCTTGCAATAGCCGCAGTTCGGATCTTCGAATACGGCGATCACGCGCTTGCCATTGCCCTTGACAGTCTTCATGGCGGAATCGAGCGGCAGGTCGGAGAACTTGATGCGGTTGACTTCATCCAGGCGCACCTTGGTCAGGTCTTGCGACGTCTTGGCGTCAAAGACGTGGCCGACGAACAGGTATTGCGCAGCTTTGTCCGTGTACAGGATGTCGCCACCCGTGCGCACTTCGTACAGGCCGCCGTATGGCGTTTCCTTGACCGAATCGACCTTGGCGCCTTCGCCCAGGCGCGGCTCGATCAGCTTTTTGATGTTTGCTTCCGTCGGCGTTTCCGCGCCGGCGCACGACATCATCAGGCCCGAGGCCATTACCAATGCGATTCTGCTCATTTTGATCACTATCACTTCTCCACTTGAAACGCCTGGCGGGACTGGCCTCTGGCCCGGCATCATTATCTCTTTGACAAAACGATCGCCGCAGACGAGCTGCGGCGACCTTGAATTTTCACATCTGCCATTATCCGGCGATATCTTAAGATTCGCTGATATTTACTGATGTCCCAATGCGTGCGCAATCATTTTCCGCTTCAGGGCCGGCAATTTATCCAGCAAGTTTAATCCCAAATTGCGAACCACGCGCAACGGTTCCAGATCGGCGCCAAATAATCGCGCCAGGCCGTCGGTGGCCAACTGCATCAGCAGCACGTCTTCCTTGCGCGCGCGCGCATAGCGGGCCAGCACGCGCTCGTCGCCGATGCCGCGGTGCGCTTCGCGTTCGCTGATCGTCTTGACCAGCTGCGCCACGTCGGCAAAGCCCAGGTTCATGCCATGCCCGGCCATCGGATGGACCACGTGGGCGGCGTCGCCGACCAAAGCCACGCGCGGCGCCACCATGGCGTGCGGACGCATCAGGGTCAATGGAAAGGCGCGCACCAGCTCCGGCTGCAACGGCGTGAGCTTGCCCAACTTGTCGTTGCAGTATGCGGCCAGGCGCGCGGCCAGGGCATCGGCCGATTCAGCCATCAAGGTATCGGCCAGCGCATCGGGCGCCGACCAGACGAGCGAGACGCGGTCACCCGGCAGCGGCAGCAGCGCGACGATGCCTTCGCTGCCCGTGAACCACTGGTGGGCCGCGCCATGGTGCGGCTTTTCGCAGGCGAAGTTGCTGACCACGCCGCGCTGGCCGTAAGAGCGGTAATCGAGGCCGATGTCGCACTGGCCCCGCACCCACGACTGGGCACCATCCGCGCCCACCACCAGCGCGCAGGTGATGGTGTCGCCGCCATCGAGGTGCACGATGGCCGAATCGTTCGTCCATTCCAGGCGGCTGGCGCGGCCCTGCAGCACGCTGACGTTCGGCGCGAATTTGAGGGCGGCGTCCAGCGCCTGGCCCAGGTTGCGGTCTTCGATGATCCACGCCAGAGTGCCCACATGGGCGCCGTAGGCGTCGAAACCGAGTCCGCCCGCCTGCGCGCCGTCGCCGTTGACCAGCATGGCGTCGACGGGCGCCACCCTGTCGGGCGCCAAAGCACCCCACACCTTCAGCGACGACAGCAGCTGGTGCGCCGTATTATTGAGCGCATACACGCGCATATCCCAGCTGGCTTCGACCGGCTTGACGGCCGACACGGGCGGGCTCACAGGGGATAACAGGGTGACGCTTTGTCCTGCCTGGGCAAACGCCAGCGCCGTGGTTTTCGCGATGGCGCCATTGCCGACGATGCAAACGTCGCTGTGGCTATGCATGAAGCGCCGCATGGTAGGGGGAGTGGGACTGTTCATGCGGCCATTATAGCGTTTGCCCCACCCTTTTCAGCTAGTCCCGAAGTACGGGACGCGTGCCCCAGATCAAGCGGCGCCATGAAAGACGGGCAGCACGTGGTCCGCGATCTCCTGCATCGTCTCGGCCAGCGGGCGGCGGTTCTGCCGCAGCTGCAAGCCGATATGCCGCACGCCGGCCGCGCGCATGGCGTGCAGCTCCGCGATCAAGCCATCGCGCCCCGTACGGCCGCCGAAGCGGAAGCGCTGCAGCGGCAGGTTCCGATCCTCATCCAGGTCCAGGTGGATGAAGCTGACATACGGCTTGTCCTCTCCGGCCACGGCGCGCCATTGCGCCGAGCGCCGCGCATGGTCTTCCGGCGTGCCCGGATAGGCGAGCCAGCCATCCATCTGCGCGCCGATCCACGCGGGCGACTGCTGCGCCAGCCCCGCCACCAGCAGCGGCAAGGGCGCGGCGGGTTTGGGCAGCAGACGGATGCCGGGCGGCAGGCGCCTCTCGCCCCAGTCGCGCAGCATGGCCACCTGCTCGCGGAAGGCTGCGCCGCGCTGGTCGAAATCGCGGCCAAACACGGGATATTCGACGGGCCGGTCGCCGCTGGCCACGCCCAGCAGCAAACGCCCGCCGCTCAACTGATCCACGCTGGCCGCCGCTTTTAACGTCAGCACCGGCTCGCGCAGCGGCAGCACCACGGCGGCCGTGCCCAGCAAGATGTTGTCCGTGATACCGGCCAGGTAGCCGAGGTAAGTAAACACCTCGAAGACCTGCGCCGCGTCGCCGAACGACGGGTCGTATAGGGGCACGTCGCGCAGCCACAGGGCCCGAAAATCCAGGCGGTCGGCCAGCTTCGCCAGCGCCGCATGCTGTTTCAGGTCAGGTTCGCCCGGCACCCGGCCGGACGCCGCATTCGCCTGGCGCCCCGCGAACGACCAGTCATTATCGAGCGGCAGTTCCAGTCCGATACTGAAACCGCCCTGCCCCAGCTTTTGCATCGCAGTCATGGGCTTCACCTCAATCCCACTGCGGCGCCAGCCCGTCCGGGTTGGCCAGGCGCTCGCCACGCTCCAGCGTCGCCATCTGCGCCATCTCGTCCGGCGACAGGGTGATGCGCTGGAAATGCAGGTTCGCTTCCAGGTTGGCGCGCCGGGTCGACGACGGGATCACGGCAAAGCCCTGCTGCAGCGACCAGCTCAGGGCCACTTGCGCCGGCGTCACGCCGTGCCTGGCGGCGATGGCCGCGATCACGGGATCCGCCATCACCTTGCCATACGCGAGCGGCATGTAGGCCGTGATGTGGATGCCTTGGCTGCGCGCGAAGTCGATGACCTTGCGGTTTTGCAGGAACGGGTGGATCTCGATCTGCTGCGTGGCGATTTCTGCCGCGCCCACCGTATCGATGGCTTGCCGCAGCTGCGCGTTGGTGAAGTTCGATACGCCGATGGCCCTGGTCAGCCCCTGCGCCTTGGCATCCGCCAGCGCCGCCATGTATTCGGCCACGGGAATCGCGTCTTGCGGCGACGGCCAGTGGATCAGGGTCAGGTCCAGCTGTTCCAGCCGCAGCTTGTGCAGGCTGTCTTTCAAACTTGGAATCAGCTTGTCGCGCTGCAGGCTCTCGATCCATATCTTGGTGGTGACGAACAACTCGTCGCGCGGGACGGCGCTGGCGGCGATCGCCTGCCCCACTTCGGCTTCATTGCCATAGATTTGCGCCGTATCGATATGGCGGTAGCCGACGTCCAGGCCCGTGGTGACGGAATCGATGACGACCTGACCCTGCAGGCGGAAAGTGCCCAGGCCGATTTCAGGGATGGCGGTGTGTTGGGTGCTGGTGTTCATGCGGTAGTCCTCTCAAATAGATTTCGATGACCACACTATGCGCCCATCTTTTGTTGAGAAAAATACCGTTTATATCAAATCATATTTGACCCACAGGCAAGTAATGTGATGGCCATGCAGGAAATCGGGGAAAAGTCGCAGCCGGCTCTTGCATTCCCGTTTTGGTCTGCTATAATTCGCCACCTTGGCCTGGTAGCTCAGTCGGTAGAGCAGAGGATTGAAAATCCTTGTGTCGGTGGTTCGATTCCGCCCCGGGCCACCAAGAATTCGTTATACGTTCAAAAACGCCACCTTCGGGTGGCGTTTTTGTTTCTGCAGCATTTGTATTCCACGCAGGCCGTTTCCGGCCCGCGCGCTGCCATCATCCCGCACATTGCGGTGCCGGACGATTCCCCTCTTACCACATCAAATCATCCGGAATCTGGAACGCCGCATACGGATCGTCCTCATCCACTTCCGTGCTGGCCTGTTTCACGCGCACGACGATGGCGGGGTCGCGTTCGGCGATCTTGTCGGCGATGATGCGCGGCACCAGTTCCACGGCGCCGCCCAGGCAGATGATGACCAGGCGGCCCGCCACCAGGTGGGCTTGCACGGCGGCCGTCACGTAGATGCGCTCGATCTTGTTGTTGAACGTAAAGTTATACGGCACGTCGCCGTTGCTGCCCTTGCTCTGGCGGTTTTTTAGCACCATTTGCGCGATCTGCGCCACGATGGCCTTCTGGTTGGCGGCCGCGTCGCGCTGGGCGTTCAGTTCGCGCGCCCGTTCCGCGTTCTTGCGCTGCGTCTCGAGCGCGGCCAGGCGCACTTCGTCAACGCTTTGCGTGCCGCTCTTGCGCTCGTCCTTTTTTTGCTTGCTCTTGTCCTGGTTGGCCAGCTTGACCTTCTTCTTGTCGACCAGGCCGGCCTTTAAAAACTGCTCTTGCAACGAGACCATAACTACTCCGTATTGAGGGTGCGCCGGCCAAGGCAGCGGCATCGGCCGGGGGAAAGACGCTAGCATAACAAAAAACAGGAGCGCTGCCGCCGCAACATGGCTGCACGGACCAGCCGGGCAGCGCCTTCTGTCTGCCAGTAACAAAAAGACACACTCGAGTGGAAATTTTGTTGATAAATGTCATATAGTTAGTTACGTTTTGCATATCGGCATTCTCTGCCGGTTGCATCGCCCCCTTCCACTGACTGCGTCTACAAGGATTTGCCATGAAACAATTAATCGCCCTCTGCATCGCCGCCGCGTTTGCCAGCACCGCCTTTGCCGCCGCGCCGGAAGCGGCGCCTGTCGCCAAGACGGCCCAACAGTCAAAAATGACGACCTGCAATGCGGACGCCGCCGGCAAGAAAGGCGATGAGCGCAAGGCCTTCATGAAGGAATGCCTGAGCGCCAAACCGGCGCCGGCCATGACGCAGCAAAACAAGATGAAAGCGTGCAATGTCGACGCCAAGGACATGAAGGGCGATGCCCGCAAGGCTTTCATGAAGGAATGCCTGAGCGCGCCGAAGAAATAAGCGCCTCGCCGCTTGCCTCACAACGCCAGCATCATGCTGGCGTTTTTTTATGGCTATGTCACCGTCAAATGTGGGAATGCGCCCAGCGTTGCTTTCAATAACGTTTCCGGTGAGCGGATACGCCTGGCGTCGAGTATCCAGCGCCATCCCAGGTAGTTCGGCAGGTAGCGCGTCGCCACGCCATGAAACGGACCCAGCCATTGCCGCAAACGGCTGTGATAGGCATTGACGTTCTGCACATGGGCGGCGCCCTGCACGCGGATGCCGGCGCGCAAGTTGACGGCCTGGTGGCTGATGCCCGCTTCCCTCGCAAAGGCCCGGTAGGCGGCATGGCCATCGGTCACCAGCAGCACGTCCTTGTCGATAACGGGTAACAAGCAATGATGCAGCTGCGCTTTCGTCAACGCCCCTTTTCCCGTGACAAAATCGAGCGTCTGCCCCGTGCGGTCGCGTGCCACCAGGATGCAGACCTGTTCATTGGAAATGCCGCGCTTGCGGGCATGGCCGCCCCGGCGGCGCGCCGGACGCGTCATGTTTCTGGATCCCTTTTCCGATTCCAGCAGATATAACTCGTCGGCTTCGGCAATGCCGTGCAGACCATGCGGTCTGTCCGTCTTTGCCAACGACAAAAACCGGTGGCGCCAGCGGAACGTAGTGTTACGGTGTACGCCCAGCTGTAACGCCGCCTTGCGCACGGAATCCGATGCCAGAAGGCAATCGGCGTAGTCGAGCCACAGCGCCTTGTGGCGCAAGCGGGCCAGCGGCGTGCCAGTCAAGGCATTGAAGGTGCGGCCGCAGGACATGCAGCGGTAGCGCTGCAAACTGTGCGCATGGCCATGCCGGTGCAATTGGTCTGAATGGCAAGCGGGACAGGCCAATCGCTGTTGGGCCACACTTTCTAGCAGCGCGACGGTCGCGTCTTGTGGAGAGTTTCCACGCAACAGGGCAATGCCTGCCTGCCGCTGGCGTTGGCTCAGCTGAGCAAACTGCGCAATCAAGGTGATCCATTCGGCTGGCCGCATGATCTGCTCCTGCAGGGTGGGTATGCAGAGTCAGACAGCACGGTCACAGGAAGATTCCGGCATTTCCCCTACTTGCCGATGACAGAGCCTTTTTTTTCACGGCGATGCGTAGTCCTGCATGAGCCGGTCAAGGAAACCGAACAGCTTGCCATTCATGGCCTGCCAGTCGTGGGCGCGCAGGGTGGCTGGCTGCTGCACGAAGCGGTGGGACGCGAGCGTGGGCAGTTCCGTTTCTGCCGCGGCGATCAGCAGCTCGACCACCTCCGGCGTGAACTCCATATGGCACTGGAAGCCGTACACCAGATTGCCGTATTCGATGATCTGGCGGGGGCAGCCCTGGCTATAGGCGATGACCTTCGCGCTGTCGGTCAGCCCCGGCATGTCGCTGTGCCAATGCCCGCTTTCCAGGACATCGCCGACATGCTTGAACTTGTCGTTCGCCTTTCCGTCTGCCGTCAGCACGATGGGGAACTTGCCGATCTCCTTTTCTGGGCTGTGCGCATGGCGCGCTCCCAGGGCTGCGCCGATCAGCTGCGCGCCCAGGCAAACGCCGACGACGGCCTTGCCTGCGGCGGCACAGGCGGCTATCAGGGCCTGTTCGGCTGCGGCGTCGAAATGCGGGCATTCCTCGCGCGTCGTCGACGGCGACTGCGGCCCGCCCATGACGACCAGCAGGTCGATGTCCGCGATGGAGCCGGGCAGCGGTTCATGGGCATGGACGCGGGAATACGTGGCCTGGTGGCCGCGCTCGCGCACCCATGTCTCATAGGCGCCCGGCGCCTCGAACGCTTCATGCACGATGAAATGGACTTTCATGATGTTCCCTTTCTGTGGCGAGGAATTAAAAAACTATGGCTGGCCCAGCACCTGGGCCAGCACCGCGGCGAACGCCTGCGCGCCAGCTTCATCGATGGTCGACACGGTGATCCGCAATCCCTGCGTCAACACCTGCACGCCGAAGGCTTCGCCGCCGCGCACCAGCCAGCCATGCCGGGCCAGCGCCAGCACGGCCGCCTGGCCGCTATCCGGCAGTGGCAGCCACAGGTTCAGGCCATCGGCGGGACTGGCGCAGACCAGGCCGTGCGCCGCCAGCGCCGCCGCCATCATGTCGCGGCGGCGCGCATAGTCGGCGCGGGCCAGGACCACTTGCGCGGACACGTCGGGCGACGACAGGCAGGCGCTCACGGCATCCTGCAAGAGATGGCTGACCCAGTTCGTGCCGGGCGCCAGGCGCAGACGCAGGCGCTGGGCCGTCGGCCCGTCGCTGGCGACAACGGCCAGGCGCAGGTCGGGGCCGAAGATCTTCGACACTGAACGGATCAGCGCCCAGCGCCGGGCCGCAGGCGGGATCACATCCTGGTAGCCGGCGACGGACAGCAGCGAGAAATGGTCGTCGACGATCACCAGCACGTGCGGGTGATCGGCCAGCACGGCGCGCAGCTGGGCCGCGCGCGCCGCGCTCAGGCTGCAGCCGGTCGGATTGTGCGCGCGCGGCGTCACGATGACGGCTTGCGCGCCTTGCGCCAGCGCCCGTTCCAGCGCCCCGGCCTGCATGCCTTCGGCATCGACCGCCACGCCAACAGCGTGCAGCCCGGCGCTGCGCAAGGTGTTGATGCTGCTGATGAAACATGGGTCTTCCACGGCCACCTTGTCGCCCGCGACCAGATACGCCCCCAAGAGGCGCTCGACCGCGTCCACCGCCCCATTCGTCAGGGTGATGTCGTGGCCCTCGGGGCAATCGCCGGCCATCCAGCGCCGCGCCAGCACTTCCAGCTGCGGATCCACGGTAGCTTCGCCATACAGGCGCGGGCGGTAGGGCTTGCGCGCCAGGGCCGCGCCGACATCGGGCAGCCAGGCAAGGTTCGGGTTGCCGCCACCCAAGTCGGCCAACGGCGAGCCGGGCAGCAAGCCTTCCTGCTCGCCCGGATCGCGCTGCGCGCGGATGGCCGTGCCCAGGCGCCCTTGCGTGACCGCGAGCCCGGCCGTCACCAGGCGCTGGTACCCCAGCGACACGGTATTGCGGTTGACGCCCAAGGCGGCGGCCAGCTCGCGCACGGTGGGCAGCTCCTGGCCCGGCGCCAATTCTCCCGCCTGCGTCAGCGCGCGGATGCTGTCGAACAGTTCCGCCGCGGTTTTCCCTGTGATTTTCACGATAGTCTCAGACATGATATATTTTGGCATAGGACAATAATATATCACTGCGGCGACTCCTGCCGCTAATAAAAGGCGAATACAAGGCTGACACATGCACAACGACACTCCCCTGCTCACACCCACCATGCATGAGCGGCATGGGCGTTGGCCGCAAGCCGTGTCGGTGGACGACTTCCGCCGTAATCTGGCGGCAGTGCATGCGCGCATGGCGGCCGCATGCGAGCGGGTCGGGCGCGATCCGGCCCGCGTGCGCCTGCTGCCCGTCAGCAAGACCAAGCCCGAGGCGAGCCTGCGCCTGGCCTATGCCGCCGGTTGCCGCCTGCTGGGAGAAAACAAGCCGCAGGAAGCGGGCCACAAATGGGAAGCGATGGCGGACCTGGCCGACCTGCAATGGTCGGTGATCGGCCATTTGCAGACCAACAAGGTCAAGCTGGTGGCGCGCTTTGCCAGCGAATTCCAGGCGCTCGACAGCCTGCGCGTGGCCGAGGCGCTGGAACGGCGCCTGCAAGCGAAAGGGCGCGGGCTCGATGTGTTCGTGCAAGTGAACACTTCGGGAGAAGCGAGAAAATACGGTTTGCCACCGGACGAGGTGGCCGCTTTCCTGCGCCAGCTGCCCGCCTTCCCGGCGCTGCGGGTGCGCGGACTCATGACCCTGGCCCTGTTGTCGGCGGAAGCCGTGCGCGTGCGCCGCTGCTTCGTGCTGCTGCGCGAATTGCGCGACCGGCTGCGCCAGGAGATCCCCGATGGCGTCAGGCTCGACGAACTGTCGATGGGCATGTCCGGCGATTATGAAATCGCCATCGAGGAAGGCGCCACCGTCGTGCGGGTCGGCCAGGCCATCTTCGGCGCGCGGGACACGCCGGATAGCCACTACTGGCCGGCAGCGGAAGGTGGTCGCGCAGTCAATCATGCCGAATGATCAAGATGACATGCAGAAAGATACCGCGTAATATTTTTACCATACTGCTCAGCTCGGCAGCACAGCTCCCTGGGGAAAGGACGGCAGCGTGGCCGTGTCAAACGATCTCGCGCACTGGCGCGGACAGATTTTTGCGCGCCTGTTGCAGGTGGTGCTGCTGCTGGGCATCGTCACTGCCATCCCCAGCGCCCTGCTGGCCGCGCGCGAAGCTATCTGGTCCATAGTCATCCTCGACGTGCTGGCCATCGGCTGGATCGGCGTCATCTGGCATTGGCGCGCCATGCCCTACCGCTGGCGCGTGTGGCAATTCCTCATCGTCGCCTACCTGGTGGGCGTGGGCCTGCTGCTGAAAATCGGCCCCGTCAGCCAGATCTACATGATGCTCATGCCCGTGCTGGCGGCCCTGCTGCTGGGGATGCGGCCCGCCTTGTCGACCCTGGCCCTGACTTCGCTGACCATCTTTGTCCTCGGCCTGCATCCCGACGTCGCGCTGCACGTGCAGGGCGTGCCCGACTCCCCGGTGCTGCGGGCGCTGATCGTGGCCATGAACTTCCTGTTCATCGCCGCCGTGCTGACCCTGTCCTGCGCCTTCCTGCTGCGCCACCTGGAACACAGCAGCCAGGCCCTGTCGCAGCTGAACGCCGACCTGCGCTTGACGGCCACGGCGCTGGCCCGCCTGAACGACATGGTGATGATCGCCGAAGTGGCCGATGCCCCCACCGGCGCGGCACCGGCCACGCGCATCATCTTCGTCAACGACGCCTTCGAGCGCAGCAGCGGCTATGCGCGCGCCGAGGTGCTGGGCCGCAGCCTGCTGTTCCAGCAAGGCCCCGCCACCGATACGGACGAACTGGCGCGCATCGCCGCCGCCATGGCCCAGGCCCAGCCGGCCAGGGCGGAATTGCTGAACTACAACAAGGCCGGCAAGGCCTACTGGGTGGAAGCGGAGCTGGTGCCGTTCACGGATGCGGACGGCAAGCAGACGCACTGGGTGGCCGTCGAGCGCGAAATCGACGAGCGCAAGAAATCGGAAGCGGACATCCACCGCCTGGCCTTCTACGACGTGCTGACGGGCCTGCCCAACCGGCGCCTGCTGATGGACCGCATCGCTCACCTGCTGGCCGCCGCGCCGCGCGACCATACGATCAGCGCGCTGATGTTCATCGACCTCGACCATTTCAAGCACATCAACGACGCGCGCGGCCACGCCACCGGCGACGCGCTGCTGCGCCTGGCGGGCGAACGGCTGGCGCAGCTGATGCGCAAGGCCGACACGGTGGCGCGCATCGGCGGCGACGAATTCGTCGTGCTGCTGGCCCACCTGGCCGATGACCTGGACAGCGCCGCCCGCGCGGCCGCCCAGGTGGCCGAGAAAATCCGCGCCGCCATCGCGCGCGACTTCGATATCGAGGGGCAGTCCTATCATTGCAGCGCCAGCATCGGCGTGACCTTGCTGCCGAAAGCGGGCCAGCAGGCGCACGACCTGCTGCGCGAAGCGGACATCGCCATGTACCGCGCCAAGGCGGAAGGACGCAACGGCATCGCCTTCTTTGAAGCGGCCATGCAGGCGGGCGTGGAGCGCCGCCTGACCCTGGAACGGACACTGGCGCGCGCCCTCGCTGCCAATGAATTATGCATGCACGTGCAGCCGCAGGTCGACCGCCACGGCCGGGTGACGGGCGCCGAATTGCTGATGCGCTGGCCGCAGGCGGACGGCACGTACATCGCGCCCGGCATCTTCATTCCCATCGCCGAGGAATCGGGACTGATCGTCAGGCTCGGGCACTGGGCCCTGCGCGAAGCATGCCGCGCGGCGACCATGCTGGCGCAGGCCGGGCAGCCCGTCGCCCTGTCGGTAAATGTGAGTCCGGCCCAGTTTCGCCAGCCCGATTTCGCCGCCCGCGTGCAGGCGGCGCTGGCCGAACACGGCACGCCGGCCGGCGCCCTGATCCTGGAACTGACGGAAGGCTTGCTGATCGACCAGCGCGACGCCTCGCTGGCGCGCATGCGCGAACTGGCGGGCCTGGGCATCCGCTTTTCCATCGACGATTTCGGCACCGGCTATTCCAGCCTCGCCTACCTGACCTCGATGCCGCTGTACGAACTCAAAATCGACAAGCGCTTCATCGACGACACGCCGCGCGATGCGCGCGACACGGCCATCGTGCAAGCGATCCTGGCCATGGCGCGCCACCTGGGCTTGCGCGTCGTGGCCGAAGGCGTGGAAACGCAGGAGCAGGCCGATTTCCTGCTCGCCCACGATTGCGACGGCTTGCAGGGCTACCTGTATGCGCGGCCCATGCCCTTGCCCGACTTCATGACGTGGCTGGCCGAACGGCGTTAGCTTTACGGCATTTCCTGCACGCAACTCCTCCGCTAGAATACCGGCCTCTTAGCCTGTACCTTCACCATCCCCTTTGATTAAAGTGATCCCCGATGCGTCTGGTTCTTCCCCTGCTGCCGCTGCTGCTCTCTCTGCTGCCCGCCGCCCATGCGGCCCCCACCACCACCGCCCCCACGCCGATCACGCTGGACCAGGCCATGGCCGATCCCGACTGGATCGGCACACCCGTCGAAGCGGCATGGTGGGGCTGGAATGGCCAGCTCTACTACAAGCAAAAACGCCTCGGCTCGCCCCTGCGCGACACGTATCAATTGCCAGGCGCGAACGCCAAACTCAATAGCGGCAAGAAGGTCGACGATGCGCAGCTGGCCAACCTCGATGGCCAGCAAATGGTCGTCAACCGGGCCGGCACGCGTGCCATCCTGCTGCGCAACGGCGACTTGTTCGAGCGCGACCTGAAAAACGGCACCTTGACGCAAATCACGCGCGGCGTCTCCGCCATCAGCGACCCGCAATATTCCGCCGACGGAGGCGCCGTGCAATACCGCAGCGGCAGCGACTGGTTCAGCTGGAGCCGCGCGGAGCGCCTGAGTGCTCCCGTCGCCCTGCTGCGCGCGGCCAAGGACCCGGACGCCAAGCCGGAAGCGGACGCCCTGCGCGAACTGCAGCTGCGCCTGATCGTCAACCTGGCGCGCCAGAAAGAAGACCGCGACGCCAGCCGCGAACGCCGCCATGAAGAGCGCCGCCTGGATGCCACGCGCGCGCCGGAACCGATCTACCTGGGCGATAAAGTGACGATTTCCGGCAGCGCCCTGTCGCCGGACGGCCGCTGGCTGCTGTTCGTCACGCAAGACAAGGCCGCCGAAAAGGGCAAGCTGGGCAAGCTTGCCCGCTATGTCACGGAAACGGGCTACCCTGACGTGGACGACGAGCGCACGCGCGTGGGCCGCAACATGCCGATTGCGCAAAATCTGAAACTGGCCGACCTGCGCACGGGCCAGGTGCGCGACATCGCTTTTGACAGCCTGCCCGGCATCGCCACCGACCCGCTCGCCGTCCTGCGCGCCGAACAGAAGCTGCCGCTGCTGAAAGGCAACCGTGCCGTGCGCATCGACGCCCAGCGCGACGGCATCGCCTGGACCGATGACGGTTCGCGCGTAGCCGTGCGCATCCGCGCCATCGACAACAAGGACGGCTGGCTCGCCAACGTCGACCTGGCCAACGGCGCCCTGCTGCCCGTGCACCGCATCAGCGATACGGCCTGGGTCAACCGCCGCGCCGACGAATTCGGCTGGCTGCCCGACAACGCCACCTTGTGGTATCTGTCCGAGGAAAGCGGCTACGCCCACCTGTACACGAAAACGGGTGCGGCCCCGGCGCGCGCCTTGACCAGCGGCCAGTGGGAAGTGAGCGCCGTCGAATGGAGCCGCGACGGCAAGCATGCCTATTTCATGTGCAACCGGCAGGCGCCCGGCACGTATGAAGTGTGCGCCAGTACGGCCAAAGAGGGCGGCGCGCGCGAAGTCAGCAGTTTGAAAGGCGTGGAAAACTTCGGCCTGTCGCCCGATAACGGCAAACTGCTGCTGCGCTATTCGACCAGCTATATGCCGGCCCAGCTGGCGACCGTTTCCGTTACGGGCGGCAAGGCGACTGTCCTGACGGATACGCGCAGCGACGCCTTCAAGGCACGCAACTGGGTCATGCCGGAACTGGTGCAAGTGCCGTCCACGCATGGTGCGGCGCCCATCTGGGCCAAGTTGTACCGGCCGGCACAGCTGGAAGCGGGCAAGCGCTATCCGATCGTCATGTTCGCGCACGGCGCCGGCTACCTGCAGAATGTCACCGAGCGCTATCCCGTGTATTTCCGCGAACAGATGTTCCACAACCTGCTGGTGGAGCAGGGTTACATCGTGCTCGACGTCGACTACCGCGCCTCGCTCGGCTACGGCAGCGCCTGGCGCACGGCCATTTACCGCCAGATGGGCCACCCGGAACTGGAAGATTTCATCGACGGCGCCAACTGGCTGGCGCAGCAGCACCAGGGCGACATCCGGAACGTGGGCATCTATGGCGGCAGCTATGGCGGCTTCATGAGCCTGATGGCCCTGATGCGTGCACCGGACATCTTCAAATCGGGCGCCGCGCTGCGTCCCGTGACGGACTGGACCACCTACAACCACGAATACACGGCAAATATCCTGAACACGCCGGACGTCGACCCGCAAGCGTATAAGATTTCGTCACCGATCGAATACGCGGACAAACTGACGGGCAACCTCCTGATCGCCCATGGCATGATCGACGACAACGTGTTTTACCAGGATTCCGTGCGCCTATCCCAGCGCTTGATCGAACTGAAAAAGGATAACTGGGAAATGGCCAGCTACCCGATGGAGCGCCACGGCTTCGTGCAGCCGGAAGCGTGGTATGACGAGTACCGCAGGATTTACCAATTATTCCAGCGCACGCTGAAATAAGCCGGGATGCCCGCTGTTATGCGGGCATTTTTTATGCCCGGCTGCTTACCTTGACGTCAGTCAAACGGTACCGGCCGCGGCGTCGTGTCGCTCGATGGCGGCAAGATCGGCAGCACGAGGTGCGGCTGCTTGCCCGTCAGGGTTTTCAGGAAGGCCACCAGTTTCGCGTTTTCATCGGGCGTAAAGGTGCGGCCCAGCTGCAAGCGCCCCATCACGTCGACGGCTTGCGTCAGGGTTGCCGCTTCGCCATCGTGGAAATAAGGATACGTCAGCTCGACGTTGCGCAGGGTCGGCACCTTGAAATTGAAACGGTCCGCATCCTTGCCCGTCACGGCCGAGCGTCCCTGCGCCGTCATCGCCGTCTTGTACGGCTCGACGACACCCATCTTCTGGAAGGTGTTGCCGCCCACGGCGGGGCCGTTATGACAGGCGATGCAGCCGCTCGATTTGAACAGCTGATAGCCGGCCAGCTCGTCTTTCGTCAACGCGCTTTTCTTGCCCGACAGCCATTGATCGAAGCGGGAACCGGGCGTCACCAGCACTTCTTCAAAAGCAGCGATGGCGCGCGTGACTTGCTCGATGGTCAATTTATCCTGGCCAAACACTTGCCGGAACCCCGCGCGGTAGGCGGGAATCGAGGCCAGCACGTCGATGGCCAACTCGTGCGTAAAAGCCATCTCGCCGGGATTGGCGATGGGGCCGCCCGCCTGCTCCTGCAAATCCTTGGCGCGGCCATCCCAGAATTGCGCCACGTTCATGCTGGAATTGAGCACCGTGGGGGAATTGATGGGCCCCCGCTGCCAGTTGTGCCCGATCGAGGTCTTGATATTGTCCGTCCCGCCCATGCTCAGGTTGTGACAGCTGTTGCAGGAAATAAAGCCCGAGCGCGACAGGCGCGGATCGAAAAACAGCTTCTTGCCCAGCTCGACCATGGCCGGATTGGCCACCTTGGCGGCAGTAATGGGCTGGATCGGCTCCTTTTCCGCGGCATGCAGGACGCCGCCAAAAGCCAGGCTGGTGATGAAGAGGAAGGGTGAGAGGGTGCGGCGCATAGTCTAACTCCTGGAAACATTCCCGAATCGGCGGCGCGCGCCGGCGCGGGAATGCAGCGCACCGGCCCGGTTGCCACCCGTACATCGCTGGTTGGATGTTGATTTATATTAACTTTGACGGGTTGACAATGGAAATGACCGGGATCAAGGTTCTGGCCAAGTGCGAATCGCGCTTGCCATTTACGCAAGCCTGGAACATGATAAAGGCATGCACACACCTACCTACTCCACCCTGTTGCCACTGCTGCGCGCCGCGTGCGCCAGCTTCCTGCTGCTGGCCGCCAGCGCCTGCGGCAGCGCCCCCACGCAAGATGATGCGCCGCCCGCCCCCGGCAATGCCGGCTTGCTGGCGCAAATCCAGGCGGAAGTGGGCGCCGCCGCCTGCGATTCCACCCAGCAATGCCAAACCATCGCCATCGGCGCCAAGGCTTGCGGCGGCCCCGAGCGCTACCTGGCCTGGTCCAGCAAGGGCAATGACGGGAAGAAACTCAAGGCACTGGCCCAGGCGCAAGCCGAGGCCAGCCGCAAGCAGCAGCAGGCGGACGGCATGATGTCGACCTGCTCCATCGTCACGGACCCGGGCGCCACCTGCGAAGCAGGGCGCTGCGTGCTGCAAAAGGGCGGCCTGGGCGGCAGCGCCGCCATGTAATCGAGTGCTACTGCAACACGTCAGGGCTGCAGCTGCAAGGTCTTGACGATCTTGCTTTCCACTTTCTCGCCCGCGCCCGACATGGCATTCTTGCTCTCCTTGCGCAGCAACAATAAATGGTCGCCGCTGACGCCATACTGGCGCGTCTCGTCCGTCTTTTGCGTAAAGCTGATGACGACAAAGGCGCGCCCGCTCACATCCACATGGAAATGGCTGGCCAGCGGCGTGCCGTCCGCGGCGATCCACACCTCGAGGCCGCCTTCGAACTTCTTCACATACTTGCGGTCTTTCTCAGGCACTTTATCGAGCGACAAGGTAAAGCTGAGCAGCCGCGCCGGCTTGCCCTTGTAACTATCCATTTTTTCGCCGCTGAACACGGCTTCCTCGATCTCGCGCGACAAGGAGTCCGCCGCCGACACCATGGAACGCAGCTCCGTCGCCTTCATTTCCCCCAGCGCAAAGCCGATCGGCGTCTTGACCTTCGGATCCTTCACCCTGGCGCGCTGCTCGGCCTCCACTTTCGCCAGCAAGTCCTTGCCGTAAAGCACCTGCAAGCCCGCCGACCCGCCCTCGACCGCCACCGTGGCCTGGCCGCTATCCTCTTCCGCCGCCTTGCCCTCGCCCTCGCGGCGCCAGGATTTCGATTCGACCTGCGCCTTGATCGGCATCTGCCCCTGCAAGCGCGCCAGCGCCGCGTTCAATTCGGCCAGCCCATCGGCCCGCGCCGCGCCGCACAACAAACTGAACAAGCCCGCCACCGCCAGGCCCTGCACTCCAATACGTCGCTGCATCGCCACATCCCTTCAGGTCATACAAGGATGCCAAAACACCATGTTTTGGCCATCTGTTGCATTTGAACACAGCCAGCTCTGGTCAGGTGGAAAGTCTTTCTGCTATAATTCGCCGCCTTGGCCTGGTAGCTCAGTCGGTAGAGCAGAGGATTGAAAATCCTTGTGTCGGTGGTTCGATTCCGCCCCGGGCCACCAAGAATACTTCAAAGAGAACGCCAACCCATACAGGTTGGCGTTTTTGCGTTCTGCCCCTCCCACCTCAAGCAGGCCAAATCATCCAACCGTTCGCGTAGTTATTCCCCCACCCGAGTTTCAACTGATGTGCCTTGGGCTGAAATTTTCATGGATCGAATAATTCAGCACTTCCATATCCAAACAGCACCTCTTCTTAATTATCCAGAAACGGCTATGCCGCCTTTGCAGTGTTCAAATGATCGTGCGATGCCGGTAAAAATCTATATCTTCCCCATGGCAACATGTTACTCTAGGCAATCTGTTGTTATGCGAAAATCTGTGAGGGATCATGTCTATTAACGAAACTGTTCTGGAAATGCACTATCATCGGCCATTGATAGATTTAATTCGGGAAACCTACGGCCTTGGCCCAACCGGCAATTTTAATTTTTTTAAATATTCGCCTCAGCATGAAGTTTTCTTGGGTTTTGATCAAGCGTTTGCAAAGACCGAACTTACAGACAAAGAATTTTTCGATCAGCTTAAATCCAGTGCAATGCAAAATGGGTACAAACTGTCTAGCCGTTTTCTTGCCTATTTTCTTCAATTTAAGGTCGTAGCCGAACTTCAGAGACGTCAAAAGAAAACACCTCCACAAATTAAAAGTAGGCCCCATTATCGGGCAACCTTGGATACAACAAAGAACGATAACACTGGGTTTTCACAGCACGAGTTGCTATACAATTTAAATCAAAATCAAGGGGCAATGGTCTATTACGCCTGCCCAATGATCTTTGAGAAAGCAGCGCTGTATGAGGTAAACGTAGATCTTGATGGGCTTCGCTTGGTTGATTTAAGTTCGTGTCCATCAGATTTTTCAGATAACAGCAAGCACTATATTTACTTCGACAACACGCAATCTCAGCCTATTTGGTGCAGCGAGCCCGTTGAAGGGAAAGCGATAAATCCACAACAGTTTGCCGAGAGAGTCGTCGGCCAATTGAAGCAGACATCTCCTGACGAAAGTGTGAAACAGGTATCCGAACTTTTGTTAATGATGAAAGAAAATGATAACCATGCTCAGGATGCTTTCGGTCAAACAGGGCCCAAAAATTTCGGACTCTCAGCATTCGCAGATTCATTAACTATTATTCGCATCGATGAAATACTTCCTGAAAAATAATTCAGCAAGGTCTGGAGGAGTGTTGCATTTGATCGGTTTAAAATCAGGACACTCCTCAGCTAATATTCAAGCGCTAGCTCACTTCTAAACCTCAATCTGAACAACCCTTGTTAGATGATTCGATTTTGCCCCCGTGCCAACAAAAATTTATCGATAAGTATAAAAAAACAACCATTTTGTTTGTTTGCTTTTTAGTTTCGGCGGTGTAAAGTGAACTGCCGTGCTGCGCCCTATGCGCTGTACCGCACAGTAACATCGGCCATATCGGCCTACCCTGTCCTCATTACACAGGGAGATATCGCATGCTGACGATCATACTGATGGTGGCCCTGCTGGGCCTGGTTCTACTGTTCGCGCCCGGCCCCGTGCGCCGCGCCCTGATTACGCCCCATTTGCTGGCCTTGTTCAAGCGAATCTTGCCAACCATGTCCGACACGGAACGCGACGCGCTCGAGGCGGGCACCACGTGGTGGGATGCGGACCTGTTTTCCGGCAGACCCGACTGGACAAAATTGCTGGCGTA
This sequence comes from Janthinobacterium sp. BJB426, assembly GCF_002735705.1. Taxonomy (GTDB): domain Bacteria; phylum Pseudomonadota; class Gammaproteobacteria; order Burkholderiales; family Burkholderiaceae_D; genus Janthinobacterium. Next base: position 249,940 of record NZ_PDZL01000007.1, on the reverse strand, counting down.
TGGCCGCGCCACGCTCACCACCGAAGAGCGCCACTTTCTCGAGCACGACGTCGAGCGGCTGTGCGAACTGGTCAATGACTGGGAAACGCAGCAGGCGCAGGATTTACCGCCGCAAGCCTGGGACTACATGAAAAGCCAGGGTTTCCTCGGCATGATCATCCCCAAGCAATACGGCGGCAAGCAATTCTCCGCCTACATGCATTCCCAAGTGGTGATGAAGCTGTCGAGCCGCTGCTCGGCGCTGGCCGTGACCGTGATGGTGCCCAATTCGCTGGGACCGGCCGAGCTGTTATTGCACTACGGCACCGAAGAACAGAAAAACCATTATCTGCCGAGATTGGCTGCCGGCACGGAGATTCCCTGCTTTGCCCTGACCAGCCCGTATGCGGGTTCCGACGCGGCCGCCATTCCCGACCTGGGCGTCGTGTGCATGGGCATGCATGAGGAACGCCCCACCCTGGGCTTTCGCCTCAGCTGGAACAAGCGCTACATCACACTGGCGCCCGTCGCGACCTTGCTGGGCCTGGCATTCCAGACCAGCGATCCCGACCACTTGCTCTCAGACAACGACGCGCCCGGCATCACCTGTGCCCTGATCCCCGCCAGCCACGATGGCGTGGTGATCGGCCGCCGCCATCATCCCTTGAACGCCGCCTTCCAGAATGGCCCCACGTCCGGCAACGATGTCTTCATCCCCATCGACTGGGTCATCGGCGGCCAGGCGCAAGTGGGCAAAGGATGGCGCATGCTGATGGAATGCCTGGCGGCCGGGCGCGCCATTTCGCTGCCGTCGTCCAGCGTGGGCATGGGCAAGATGGCCGTGCGCGGCACCGGCGCGTATGCGGCCGTGCGGCGCCAGTTCAACATGGCTATCGGCAAGTTCGAAGGGGTGCAGGAAGCGCTGGCCCGCATGGGCGCCAACCTGTATCTGATGGACGCGGCCCGCACCCTGGCCGCGCACGCCGTCGACCTGGGAGAGAAGCCGGCCGTCATTTCCGCCATCGTCAAATACCACGTCACGGAACGGGGCCGCGCGCTTGTCAATGATGGCATGGACATTCTCGGCGGCAAGGGCATCTGCGTGGGACCGAACAATTTCCTCGCCAGTGCCTACCAGCAAATCCCCATCGCGATCACGGTCGAAGGCGCGAACATCCTCACGCGCAGCCTGATCATCTTTGGCCAGGGCGCCATCCGCGCGCATCCGTATGTGCTCAGGGAAATGGCCGCCGTCAGCGAAAGCGACGGCCGCAAGGCCCTGCGCGATTTCGATGCAGCCTTCTTTGGCCACGTGGGCTTTGTGCTGGGCAACTTGGCCAGGGGGATGTGGTACGGACTGGGCGGCGCGCGCCTGGCAGCCGCGCCCGACGCCGGCGCGCCCGCACTGGCGCCCTACTACCGCGCGTTGACGCGGCTGTCGACGGCGTTTGCCGTCATGACGGATATGTCGATGTTCGTGCTCGGCGGCGAGCTCAAGCGCCGCGAGCGGCTGTCCGCCCGGCTGGGCGACGTGCTGGCGCAACTCTATCTGGCTTCATCCGTGCTGAAACGCTACGAGGACGATGGCCGGCTCGAAGCCGACCTGCCCTATGTGCACTGGTCGCTGCAGGATGCGCTGGTCAAGGCCCAGCAGGGTCTGACGGGCGTGCTCGACAATTTCCCCGCGCGCGTGCTGGCCATGCTGCTGCGCACCCTGCTGTTCCCGTTTGGCCTTCCCCACCGTCCGCCGTCCGACGAACTGGGCAGTGAAGTGGCGCTGGCCCTGCAAACGCCAGGCGCCGACCGCGAGCGCCTGCTGGCCGACGGTTATGTGGCCAACGACAACACAGACCCCGTGGCCTGCGCCGAGCGGGCGCTGGCCATGCTCCCCGACGTCCTGCACATCGAAAAACGCTTGAAAGACACGCCCGCAGGCGCAGCCCTGCGGCACCTGCCGCAAAGCCTGTCCGCCATGCAGCAGTGGCTGGCAATAGCCAAGGCAGCAAGCTTGGTCAGTTGCCAGGAGCACAATACCTTGCTGGAAGTTGCGCGCCTGGTCGATGGCTTGATACAGGTCGACGACTTTCCGGCCGAGACGGCGCAGCCAACACACTTGCCGGTGCACGAGGCCGATATCAGCAGCCGCGCCGCCTAGGCGAATTTGCGACCTATACTGAATGGAGCGGGCGCGGTGCCCGCTCTTTGCAGAAAGGAGTCGATCATGACGCGCAAATTCATCGATTGCCGGGAATTTCCAAGCGACACACATTGCTCGGTGGCCATCTCGGCCGACAGCGAGGAAGAGCTATTGGGTATTGCCGTGGAACACGCGGTCTCGGTACACCATCACCACGACACGCCGGAGCTGCGCCAGCAGCTGCGTCAGCTGTTCAAGGACGGCATGCCGCCTGAACACCTGCCCATGACGGGGCAGGCCGGCAGCAGCGGAACCTCGCACGCACACTAACCTGCCAGGGCTTGCGCCGGTTTGTGCAAGCGCAAGCCCAGCACGAGCGGCACCAGCGCCGCGTACACGACAAGCACTGACAGCCAGATGGCGCCGGGCCAGTGTTCCCTGAACACAAAATACATGCTGGAAAACACCAGCGGACACAGCACGGACGCCAGGCTCACGGACGAGGCCAGCACGCCCTGGAACTGGCCCTGCCGGTCGTCGGCCACTTGCCGCGTGGCCAGCGACTGCAAGGCCGGCGCGCCAATGCCGCCCAGGGCAAACACGGGCATGATGGCGAAGATCATCCAGCTGCGGCTGGCAAACGCCATGACGACCAGCGCGACGCAGGCGCAGGCGACGCCTGCCAGGATGGTGGCGCGTTCGCCCAGCAGTCTCACGGCCGGGCCCGGCAGAAATGCCTGGGCCAGCGCCTGGCACACGCCAAAGGCGCCCAGCGACAGGCCGATCCACAGCCCGTTCCACGCGAACGCATCGTGCCCCCACAGCGCCCAGCACACGCCATACACTTCGCCGGCCGCGCTGAAGGTAAAGAAGATGACAGTGATCGGCAGCAAGCTTTTCTCCGAGAAAACCCAGCGCAGCGGGCGCAGGGGATTCAATGCCGCCAGGTCGATTTTCCCTCGCGTGGGCCGACGTGATTCGGGCAAGATCAACAACGCCAGCAGCAAGTTGCCCGTATTCAAGACGGCTGCCGCCATGAACGGCAGGCGCAGCCCGTAATCGCCGAGCGCGCCGCCCAGCACGGGGCCGATGATGAAGCCCGCGCCAAACATGGCGTTCAACAGGCCAAAACGGCGCGCCCGCTGGTTCTCGGCCGAAATATCGGTGATGTAGGCCGTCGCCACGGAAACGTTGGCACTCGTCAGTCCGGCGATGGCGCGCCCCAGCAGCAGCATCCACAGGCTGGGCGCAAACGCCAGGAACAGATAATTGACGGCGGCGCCCGCCAACGAAACGAGCAGCACGGGACGCCGCCCCAGGCGGTCGCTTAGCGCCCCCAGCACGGGTGCAAAGATGAACTGCATCAACGCATACAGGGCCGTCATGATGCCGATATACGGCGCCACGTTATCGGCATGGGTGACGTGCCGCAGCAGTGCCGGCAGGATGGGGAAGATCAGGCCGATGCCGACGGCGTCGAGCATGACAGTGGCAAAAATGACGGGCAGCGCTGCCACGGGAACGGATACTTTCATATACTCAATCCAAATATGTACTCAGTACATAAATAGTACGCCCAGCCTTGCCGCGCCATCAAGCGTTATCTGTACTCAGTACACTTCGTGTATGATCGGGGCAACATGACGATACCTGCCGACCTCCGCTCCCGCAAACGCCTTGCTACCCGGCAAGCCATTTCGAATGCCGCCACGCGCCTGTTCTTCGTGCGCGGCTTCGAGCAGGTGACGGTGGACGAGATCGCGGCAGCCGCCAGCGTGGGACGCATGACCGTGTTCAACCATTTCCCGCGCAAGGAAGACATGTTCTTCGATCGCGAGGAAGAGGGGCGTGAGCTGCTGCGCGCCGCGCTGCGCCAGCGCGATCCCGCCATCGCGTCCATCGAAACCCTGCGCCTGCTGGCGCACCGGCTGGCACTGGAAGACAGCCCCTACATCACGTTTTCCGCCGCTGGCCAGGGTTTCATCGCCACCATCGAGGCCAGCGACACTCTGAAAGCGCGGGCGCGGGCCATCCGCGACGAACTGGCGCAAGTCGTCGCGCAAGCGTTGACGGAATCCACGGGGCGCGATGCAAACGATCCCCTCGCCCACCTGGCGGCCAGCCTGCTGCTGGCCACCTGGAGCACCGCCCTCATCGAGGCCCACCGCGCCTTCCGCCAGCATGGCGACGCGCAGCTGGCCAAGGCCGGCTTTCTCGCCCTGGTGGACCAGGGGCATACTGGCTTGAACGCGGCCATGGCGGGCACGCCTTACGCCTGAACACATGGGCGCCGGATGTGAATCCCTTGACCCAAGGCAATGCAATACAGCACCAGCCCGCCTACAATCGCCGGCTTTGCCCCTCCTCCATGCGCCACGCTCCCGAACTCCTCCTGCCTGCCGGCTCCCTGGCCAAGATGCACGCCGCCTTCGATTTTGGCGCCGACGCCGTCTACGCGGGCCAGCCGCGCTACAGCTTGCGCGTGCGCAATAACGATTTTTCGACCTTGCAAGCCTTGCAGGAGGGCATTGATGGCGCGCATGCGCGCGGCAAGCAGTTCTTTGTCGCCAGCAATATCTTCGCCCACAACGCCAAGCTGAAAACCTATTTGCGCGACATGGAACCGGTGATCGCCATGCGCCCGGATGCCCTGATCATGGCCGATCCCGGACTGATCATGATGGTGCGCGACAAGTGGCCGGAGATTCCCGTGCACCTGTCGGTGCAGGCGAACGCCGTCAACTGGGCCGACGTGAAGTTCTGGCACCGCATGGGCTTGACCCGTGTGATCCTGTCGCGCGAACTGTCGCTCGACGAGATCGAGGAAATCCGCCAGCGCTGCCCGGAAATGGAACTGGAAGTATTCGTCCACGGCGCCCTGTGCATCGCCTACTCGGGCCGCTGCCTGCTGTCCGGCTACTTCAATCACCGCGACCCGAATCAGGGCACGTGCACGAATTCCTGCCGCTGGGATTACAAGGTGAAAAATGCATCCGAAGACGCCAGCGGCGATCTGGGCGGCATGCAGGTGGTGCCGCTGGAATTCCATCAGGCGCTGGCCGAGGCCGACAATAACGCGTTTTCCGCCCTGCACCAGCAGCCGCGCCACCCGCTGGCCGACCAGCCATACCTAATAGAAGAAGCCCAGCGCCCGGGCCAGCTGATGCCCATCCTCGAAGACGAGCACGGCACCTACATCATGAATTCGAAGGACTTGCGCGCCGTCGAGCACATCGAGCGCCTGGTGAAAATCGGCGTCGATTCGCTGAAGGTCGAGGGCCGCACCAAGTCGCTGTACTACGCGGCGCGCACGGCGCAAGTCTACCGCCAAGCCATCGATGATGCCGTCGCGGGCCGCCCCTTCGACATCGGCCTGCTGGGCCAGCTGCAAGGCCTGGCCAACCGCGGCTACACGGACGGTTTCTATCAACGCCACCATACCCAGGCGCACCAGAACTACATGCGCGGCGCGTCCGAGGCCGACCGCAGCCAGTACGTGGGCGACGTGCTGGGCGTGACGGACGGCTGGGCCAGGGTGGACGTGAAAAACCGCTTCGCCGTCGGTGATCGCATCGAAGCCGTGCATCCGGGCGGCAATCGCGACTTCACCATTACACGCATGCTCAGCGACGACGGCCAAGAAATCCAGGTGGCGCCCGGCAGCGGCCACTTCGTGCGCATCGAACTCGACGGGGCCCTCGACAAGGCCTTGCTGGCCCGCTATTTGTAACCGCCAGTCTGGCGGCGGCAACGGCAAACCAGTCCACAAGTGTTTGATTTGACAAGAAAAATTTCCGCTGGCATGGCCTAAACAATTTGTTTAGGCTTCAACATTGCTATACGATACGGCCACCCGCGCCCGGGGGCCTGATCGGCATCCCGTGCGTCCCTGACACGTTCACCGGAATCCCCGATGCCACCTGCCACACCCGCCCTGATCACCAATGACGCCGTCGTCCTCGGCCTGCTCGCCATGACCCTGGGGGGCGTCTTCTGGACCGCCTCCCGCACGAACGGCTTCTGGAAAAAGTTTTATACGTATATCCCGTCCCTGCTGATGTGCTACCTGATCCCGGCGTTGCTCAACACCTTCGGCATCATCGACGGCAACGCTTCCGGTCTGTACGCCGTGGCGCGCGACTATCTGCTGCCCAGCGCGCTGGTCCTGCTGTGCGTGGCCATCGATTTCGGCGGCATCATCCGCCTCGGTCCCAAGGCCATCATCATGTTTCTCACAGGAACACTCGGCGTGATGCTGGGCGCCCTCGTCTCGTTCGAGGCGCTGCGTTTGATCCACCCCGAAACGGTGGCGGGCGACACCTGGCGCGGCATGACGACTGTCGCCGGCTCGTGGATAGGCGGCGGCGCCAACCAGGCGGCCATGAAGGAAGTGTTTGAAGTGGACGCCACCCTGTTCGGGCAGTTCGTCGCCGTCGACGTGCTGGTGGCCAACGTCTGGACGGCCGTGCTGCTGTTCCTGGCCGGCCGCGCGGGCGCCTTCGACCGCTGGACGGGCGCCGATCTGACGGCCATCAATGCGCTCAAGGACAGCATCGAAAGTTATCGGGCACAGCACGCGCGCGTCGCTACCCTGACTGACATCATGATCATCCTCGGCGTGGGCCTGGGCGTGACGGGCCTGTCGCACTTCCTGGCCGGCCCCATCATCAACTGGATCAACACCCTGCCGGCCACATGGCGCTTGCAGGATTACAGCCTGACGTCGAACTTCTTCTGGATCGTCGTGCTTGCCACCACCTTCGGCTTGCTGCTGAGCTTTACCCGGGCGCGCAGCCTGGAAGGCGCGGGCGCCTCGACCATCGGCTCGGCCATGCTGTACGTGCTGGTGGCCACCATCGGCATGCACATGGACCTGGGCGCCCTGCTCGACAAGCCATTTTTGTTCCTGCTGGGTCTGATCTGGATCGCCGTGCATGGCGGCCTGATGCTGCTCGTCACCAAGCTGATCCGCGCGCCCCTGTTCTTCATGGCCGTGGGATCGCAAGCGAACATCGGCGGCGCCGCCTCGGCCCCCGTCATCGCCAGCGCCTTCCACCCGGCCCTGGCCCCCGTCGGCGTGCTGCTGGCCGTGCTCGGCTACGCGCTGGGCACCTACGGCGCCTACATCACGGGCTTGATCTTGCGCAGCATGGCGGGATGACGCCTGTCCTGGCTTGACCAGGCGATCCGCAACGACAACGCCAGCCTTCGGGCTGGCGTTGTCGTTTACCACTCGCATCGGCCACAGAGTCCTCAAAACTCCCCACAATGTAGCAGAAACCCCTCAAAACCAAATTTCCGCACCATTTTTGTGCGAAATCTGCGATGATAGTTGCCCAAATAACCGATTACCTCCATGGAATTCTGATGAAATACGCATCTGCTCACGAGTATGTCCAGCATGTCGCCGCACGCAATCCAGGTCAACCCGAGTTTCTGCAAGCCGTCACCGAAGTCATGGAGAGCTTGTGGCCGTTCCTGGAACAGCACCCGAAATACGCGGAACAAGGCTTGCTGGAACGCTTGATCGAGCCGGAGCGCGTGGTGATATTCCGCGTGTCGTGGGTCGATGACCATGGGCAAGTACAAGTCAATCGCGGCTACCGCATCCAGCACAGCATGGCCATCGGGCCGTACAAGGGCGGCATCCGCTTCCACCCTTCCGTCACCCTGTCGGTGCTGAAATTCCTCGCTTTCGAGCAAACGTTCAAGAATGCGCTGACCACGTTACCGATGGGCGGCGGCAAGGGCGGCGCCGATTTCGATCCGAAGGGCAAGAGCCCGGGTGAAGTGATGCGCTTCTGCCAAGCCTTCGTGAGTGAACTGTTCCGCCACGTGGGTTCGGACACGGACGTGCCGGCCGGCGACATCGGCGTGGGCGGGCGCGAAGTGGGCTATATGGCCGGCATGATGAAAAAACTCAGCAACCGCGCCGACTGCGTGTTCACCGGCAAGGGCGCCAGCTTCGGCGGTTCGCTGATGCGTCCGGAGGCGACGGGCTACGGCACCGTGTATTTCGCCGAAGAAATGCTGAAAACGCGGGACCGCTCGTTCGAAGGCATGCGCGTCTCCGTTTCCGGTTCGGGCAACGTGGCGCAGTACGCGGTGGAAAAAGCTATGGCCATGGGCGCGAAAGTCATCACCGTCTCCGATTCCAGCGGCACCGTCATCGACGAGGACGGCTTCACGCCGGAAAAACTGGCCATCCTGATGGAGATCAAGAACCATCTGTATGGCAGGGTCAGCGATTACGCCGCGCGCACGGGCGTGCGCTTCGAAGCGGGCGTCTCGCCATGGCATGTGCCGGTCGACATCGCCCTGCCCTGCGCCACGCAGAATGAACTGGACATCGCCGATGCGCGCCGTCTCATCGCCAATGGCGTGCAATGCGTGGCCGAAGGCGCCAACATGCCCACCACCATCGAGGCAGCCAAGGCCTTCGAAGCGGCCGGCGTGCTGTATGCGCCGGGCAAGGCCAGCAACGCGGGCGGCGTGGCCACGTCGGGCCTGGAAATGAGCCAGAACGCGGCCCGAATTTCCTGGCCGCGCGAGGAAGTCGACACGCGTTTGCTGCAGATCATGCAAGGCATCCACGCGGCGTGCAAGCAATACGGCACGCGCGCCGATGGCACGGTCAGCTATGTGGATGGCGCCAATATCGCCGGCTTCGTAAAGGTCGCTGATGCGATGCTGGCGCAGGGGGTCATTTAAGACGACTCATTTGGGGTCAGACCCGGCGGGTCTGACCCCAGCAGTGTTCACCTACGACATTTCAGGCTTCATCAGACTCTTGCGGCTGATGGTCCGGCCCGACACCATGAACTCGCCGTTGCCGCGGTAATGTAACGTTTCCGGCAGCTTGGGCGAAGTAGCCACGTGGGCTTTCACGCACTCGAAGATGAAGAAGCCGCCCTTCGGGTTGCCCGCCACCTGGGCCAGCTTGCATTCGAAGTTGGCGTAGCACTCGGCGATCAGGGGCGCACCCACCAGCTCGGCCGGCTGGGGCGTCAGGCCGAAGGCCGCAAACTTGTCCGTGTCTTCGCCGCTGCAATTGCCGATGGCGACCACCTGGTCGACCATGTCGGCCGTGGGCAGGTTGATCACGCACTCCATGCTGCGCTTGATCATTTCATAGCTGTGGTTCGCGTCGGAAATGAAGCAACCCAGCAAGGATGGCGTAAATTCCATCAGCATGTGCCAGGCCATGGTCATGACGTCGCTTTCGCCCTGCCACGTTGAACTGACCAGCACCACCGGCCCCGGTTCAAGGAAGCGACGGATATCGGCGACGGGATAATCTTCTTTGTGATAATTTTTCATGCAGTCTCCAGGACGCGGTACGCCACAGCATAGCCCAACGGCGCCTTGCCGGGCGCGCGGCTGGCCGGCGGCGGCGTGTCATCCGCGCCGCGATTTGTGCCGTTCATCGCAAATTTCTCCCCAATGGAGATGTTGCACAATAGAATACACTGATCAACTACTCAAGGAAACCGTCATGCGCCCTCTGTTCCTGTTGTCAGTCCTGTCCCTCGCCTGCCTCTCCACCCTCGCGCATGCCGACGAGCAAACCCGCACGGTAGCCGCCTTCAACGCCATCGACATCCGCGGCCCCATCAGCATCGAAGTCGAATCGGGCAAAGAGCAGACCCTGCTGCTGCGCGGCGACCAGAAATTCCTCAGCGGCGTGATCACGGAAGTGGTCGATGGCGAGCTGAAAATTTCCATGAAGGACAAGGACCTCAAGAAAACGGATGGCGACCCGCGCATCATCATCACCATGCCCACCTTGCGCAAGCTGATCGCGGAAGGCGCGGGCGAGAAGATATTGACCAAGCTCAATGGTCCAAGAGTCGACATCAGCTACAAGGGCGCGGGCCGCCTTGCCGCCGATGGTCAGGTCGACTGGCTGCGCCTGAAGGCGCAAGGCGTGGGCGAAGTCGATACGAAAGCCTTGCTGGCGAAAAACGTCGACGTCAATTTCGAAGGCATCGGTTCCGTCAAGGTGTATTCCTCGGGCGAACTGAACGCCGTCGTGCGCGGCATGGGTGAACTGACGTATTACGGCAAGCCGAAGATCGTGCACAAATCGATCGCCGGCATCGGCAGCGTGAATGCCGCCAAATAAGATTTTTCCATAAAAAAAGGCCATCAGGCCACTGGAGACCGCATGACCGCAACACATGACACGCAAGCGCCGCTGGTGCTGCGCGAGGACGAGGGTGGCCTGGTCACCCTGCGCCTGAACCGTCCGCTGCAATTCAATGCCCTGTCCGAAGCCATGCTGGCGGCGCTGCAGGCTGAACTCGACCTCATCGCCGGGCAGCCGCACGTGCGCTGCGTGGTGCTGGCGGCCGAAGGCAAGGCCTTTTGCGCGGGCCACGATTTGCGCCAGATGCAAGCTACGCGCCAGCTTGCGTATTATCAAACCCTGTTCGCGCAATGTTCACGCGTGATGCAAGCCATTCAAACCTTGCCCGTGCCCGTGATTGCCCGCGTGCATGGCATCGCCACGGCGGCCGGCTGCCAGCTGGTCGCCAGCTGCGACCTGGCCGTGGCGGGCGCGTCCGCGCGCTTTGCCGTTTCCGGCATCAACGTGGGCCTGTTCTGCGCCACGCCATCGGTGGCCCTGTCGCGCAATGTATCGCCCAAGCGGGCCTTCGACATGCTGGTGACGGGCCGCTTCATCGACGCCGACACGGCCGCCGACTGGGGCCTGATCAACGAAACGGTGGCCGACACGGCGCTCGACGAAGCCGTGGCGCGCCTGGCGCAGCAGATCATGGCGAAAAGCCCGACGGCCATCCGCTACGGCAAGGCCATGTTCTACCGGCAGCGCCAGCTGCCGCTGGACGAGGCATATGCGTATGCGGGCGACGTGATGGCGCGCAATATGATGGAAGAGGATGCAAACGAAGGCGTGAGCGCCTTCCTGGAAAAACGGCCGCCAAGCTGGACGGCCGTAACGTAGCTTAGCGTTCCTGCTTCATCTGCTGCTGCACAGAAAGACTCAAGGTACCCAGGTCTTCCTTGCCCAGCAGCGGCAATTGCGCCAGCAGCTGCATCAGGGCGGAACTGCCCGTCACGTCCAGCTCGGATGACTGCACCAGCACCGTGCCGGCGCCCGTGAAGTCGATCTGCTTTTCCTCGCCCGACAGGGTAAAACCCGTGAGCGCGCCGGCGGCCGAGGCCCAGCCCTGCACGTGGGCGTAATCGTAGTGATATGAAGGGCTGGGACAATCGGCCCAGCCCAGCACGGCCTGCTCGTCCACGCGGCACGGCAACTCGAGGAAATGCACGGGCCCGTTCGACGAGGCGATCACCTTGCCCGTGCCTATCATGGTGAGATAACCGGGCAAGGTCGATTCCTGGCAAATCACATCCTTCGTAAAACCCAGCAGGTTTTTCGCGCGGATGGTCATGTTGGCGTTGTCCAGGTCGTAGCACGCCAGGTCGTTGCCGTTGTCGCCCAGGATCAACTGGCCCTGCCCTTGCGCCACGACAAAGTGGTGGATGTATTTCGGTGCATTGAAGGCGTTGCGCACGATCAGGTCGAGCACGCTGCTGCCCATGGCTTCGAAGCGCAGCTCGCCATAGAAGGCAATCATCTTGCCCTTGCGAATGAATATCTGTTCCTTGACGTCGATGACATACGAAAAACGGTTCAGGTTATCGTTCTTCGGCAAGGTATCGGGATTGTAAATCGTCATGGCTTACCTTTCGCTCGCTTGGATGTAGACCGTGCCCTGGCCCGTAAATTTCACCTGGTAGGATTCGCCGGACGCCTGGCCGACGAATGTTTTCCAGTTCAGGTCCGTGACGATGGTCGAGCTCAGCTGGCCCGTGTGGCCGATATACGCTTGCGGGTCGACAAACACGGGCACGTCCGGCGTGACGGGCAAGCCGATGGCATTGCCGTCGGACAAAATCGCCACTTCGCCCGTGCCTTGCAAGGTGGTGGTAAACAGACCCTGGCCCGAAGCCATGCCGCGCACCACGCCCTGCACGCCGCCCTGGTTGCCGAGGAACATGGTGCCGGCCGTCAGGCGCGCATCGAAGGCCAGCAGGGAATCGCTTTCCACATAGAAAGTTTCGCCGCGCACGGGGACGATGGTGACGAACAGGCCGCCCTGCGCGTAAAACACGCTGCCGCTGCCACGCGCCGACATCATGGCGTAGCCTTCATTCGTGACGGCGCGCATGGCCAGGCTTTGCACGCCCTGGCCAGCCAGGAAGGAGCGGCTGAACGCCACGTCGCCCTGGTAGGACACCATGGCGCCCTTGCGCGCGAATACTTCTTCATTGCCGAGTTTGACCTCAAGCATCTTTTCATTGATTTGCTGATAGACAGGCATCGCGGGTCCTCGCTGACTTAACGTTCGGCGGGCTGGATGAACACCACGCCCTGGCCTGTGAATTTGTGCTGGTACGATTCGCCCGAGCTCTGGCCGATCATCGTGCGCCAGTTGACATCAAAAACGAATTCCTGGCGGATATCGCCCTTGAAGCCGACGAAGGCGTCCGGGTCCACGCGCAGCGGGTGCGCCGGCGTCACTTCCAGCATGATCAGGTTGCCGCGCGAAATGACGGCCAGGTTGCCATGGCCTTCGACGGTGGTGGAAAACAGGCCCTGGCCCGAGCTGGCGCCGCGCAGGCCGGCAAAGCTGGTGCCCGTCTTCAGGCTCGTGTCATAGGCCAGCAGGCTGCTGCTTTCGATGGTCAGCTTTTCGCCGGCCAGCGCCATGACGGTGATCTCGGCCGCATTCTGCGCGAAAAACACCGTGCCCGTGCCGGCGGCCTGCATCACCTGCATGCCTTCGTTGGTTACCTTGCGCTTGAGCGCGCCAAAGAGGCCCTCGCCGCCGAGCAGGGATTTTTCAAATTTGATGCTGCCCGTATAGGCGACCATGGCGCCGGCAATCGCCAGCACTTTTTCATCCTGCAGGCGTACTTCCAGCAGGCGGTCGGTATTGGTGCGGAAACTGGTCACGCGCGACTCCCCAAGAATGCCAGGGCACAAAGCCATGGCTATCCGACAAGATACCGTTGGCGTTACCGCCATGCAAGTGCTATTCCTCCCGAACGGGGGTGCGTGCATAAAAAAAAAGGCGTGCCCGGAGGCACGCCTTGCGTTCACGCAAAGAACAGCTTATTCAGCCAACACCGGCCTGGCGCCGCGCGCGTTCTGGAACAGCGGCACGGGATCATTGGTATTGACCTCGACCACCGTCACGCCTTGCACCACGCCAGCCACCTGGTAGCCGACGGCGCCCAGGTGGCGCTTGCCTTCGGCCAGGTTGGACCAGCTCAGCGAGACAGTCGCCGTGCCGCCCGTGTAGGCCGTGCCCGGCATCAGCGCCTTGAAGCCGCCATTCGACAAGCCCGGCGCCAGCACCCACGACGACAAGGTGTAGTCGGCCTGGCCGTTTTGCGGCGCAAAGCCGATCACGCACACCTTGTAGGTGCCAGCGGCGGGCAGGCGCAGTTCCACTTGCTCATTGGAACTTTCATTACCGCTGCTGCCGACCAGCACATTGGCGGCGTTGTAGACCTCCATGTCCATGTCGGTATTCGCGCCGCCCGTCGTTTCCGCATCGTAGGTGGCAAAGCGCGCCGCCAGGGTGCCGGCCGGTATCACCACGTTATGCACGTTCACACCCGTGGCGCCACCCGCCTTGCAGGCCGCCGATGCGGCAGCGCCCGTCGCCGCCTGGCCGATCGTGCGCGTTTGGCGCACGGCTTCGACGAGACCCGACTTGACGCCGACCAGCGCGCCCGTGAAGCCCGTGCCCAGGGTCAGCACCTTGCTGCCCGTGGCCGCTTCGCTGCTGACCAGCGGAATGGCGGCCAGCGAAGTGCCGCGCGCCGTCAGCGGGCTGCGCACCGTGTGCGTGCCATCCGTCCAGCTCAGCGCGCCGTAGGTCCAGGTATTGGCCGGCGCCGTGGTGCGCGTCAGCTTGACCTGGTACTGGCCCTTGGCCCCCGGCGCCAGGTTCAGGCTCGTTGGCGTCACCGCCACCGTGTAGCCGGGCAGGCTGGCCGAGACGTTGTAGACGGCGCTGCTGGCGCCCACGTTGGTCACCGTGCGCGTCAGCGTTTGCGTGCCCAGCACGTTGGCCGCCGTCAGCGATGCCAGGTTCAGGTTATAGGCCGTGATGGTACCGATGGCCTGGCACGTGGCGGCGCTGTAGACCTTCAGGTTCAGGCCGCACAGGAAGCGCGCATAGTCGATTTCCGACATGTCGTACACGAGGCCGGGATCGGCCGCACTGTTCGGCGCGATGTGGCCGGCACCCTGGCCCCACGGCAACTGGCCCGAGTTCTTCGCCGTGGCATCCCACGACACGGAACCGTTCAAGCCGTCCGAATAGGTGCTGAAGGCCGTCGTCATCAGCGCCGACTTGATGGCCGCGGGCGACCAGTCCGGATGCTGCTGCTTGAGCAATGCCGCCACGCCGGCCACGTGCGGGCTGGCCATCGAGGTGCCGGAATAGAAATCCCACTCGGCCGCCGGCGCCACGCCGCCTGCCGCCACGGCATCGCGCTGCGCCTGCGTCAGATCGGCCGTCACGCCGGCCAGCACGTTGGTGCCGGGCGCCGACAGGTCCGGTTTCAGGATGTTCGCGTTGGCCACGTTCGGCCCGCGCGAAGAACGGTCACTGACGATCGGCGCCTGCACCGTCGTGTCGGGGATGGTATGCACTTCACCCAGCGCCGCCGTGCCATCCGGCGTCGCCGCCAGAAAAGCCTTCAGCGCGTCGCCCTGCGCCTGCGCAAGGTGCACGGTCGACAGCACGTGCGCCTGGTTGATGACGGTGTTGGCGCCGCCCGCCACGTTGGCGATGATCACGCCCGCCGCGCCCGCCGTCCTGGCATTCGCGCTCTTGTTGACCAGCACGTTGCCGCCACGGTCGCACACGAGTATCTTGCCTGCCACTTTCGCCGGATCCAGATACGCCGAAGTGGCATCGGCCACGCCGAAGCAGCGCAGCAAATTGAGGTCCGTCGGCAGCACGCCGGCCAGGCCCGCGTCGCGCGACTGGATCAGCGGCAGGGCCGGCGTATTCGCATTGCTCGATGCGCCTTCCAGCTTGGTGCCATTGCTGAGAATGACGTTGGCCGCGTACAGGCGGTTGTGGGTGGAATTGGCGACCGTTGCCAGCCACGGGCTGATGTGCGACACGGGTGCCGGCACATCGGGTGCAGGCGTGGCCGGGCCGGAATTGCCGCCCGACGTGGCGACAAATACGCCGGCTGCCGCCGCGCCCAGGAAGGCGACTTCCGTCGGTTCGTCGAAGGCGCCGCCGCCCGCGTTCGGGCCGATGGAAAAGTTGATGACGTTGACGCCATCCTTGACCGCCTGGTCGATGGCGGCCACGCTGTCGGCCGTGGCGCAACCGTTGCGGCCCGTCGATGCTGCCGTCCAGCACACTTTATAGGCGGCGATGCGGGCGCGCGGTGCCATGCCGGACGCCTTGCCCAGCGACACGCCATTCGAGGTGGCCAGGGCGCCATTGTTGCCGCCGGCCGTGGACGCCGTATGCGTGCCATGGCCGCCGTGCCCCGTCAGGCCGGCGACGGAATCGCGCGGCGACAGGAATTCCGTCCAGTGCAGCGCCGACGTGGCCGCGCGGTAGTAGCGCGCGCCGATCAGCTTGTTGTTGCAATTCTCGGCGGAAAATCCTTCACCCGTCTGGCAAGTGCCCTGCCAGCTGGCCGGTGGCGCGCCGTACACGACATTGTTGCCGTTGTGGCTGGGCACGCCGTTCTCGTCGAGGCGGTCGGCAAAGGCCGTGTTCTCGGGCCAGATGCCGCTGTCGACGATGCCGATGATGATGTCTTCACCGGCGTGCGCCTTGCCGCCCAGCTGCTCCCAGATGCCGCCCGGCTTATCCAGGCCCAGGAAGCTGGGTGTGTAGCTGGTGTCGAGCTGCAGGATGGAGTCGGCGCTGATGCTGGCCACGCCGCTGTTTTTCTTCAGGGCCCGCACTTCATCGTCCGTCAGCAAGGCGGAAAAGCCGTTGAAGACGACGCTGTACTGGTGCGTGATTTCCGCCGCGCTGACGGTGCCGGCCACGGCGGCCTGTTTGGTGTCGAGGTAGCTCAAATAAGCCTGCACATCGGCGGCGCCCACGTTGATGCGCGCGCCCGGAGCCGGCTTGGTGGCGGCCAGGCCGTCGACCTGGCCCGTGTAGGTGGCGGCCGGCTTGTCGACCAGTTGCACGATGTAGGAGCGGCGTTCCTGCGCCTGCGCCGCTTGCGCCAGGCTGGCGGCCAGCAGGAGGATACCGAGTGAAACGGGACGTAATTTCATCTCACGCTCCTTGCACGGTGGCTGCGGCGAACTTGCCGCTGCGGCGGCGCGACAGCATGCCGATGGCGCCCAGGCCGACCAGCATCAGCATGTAGGTCGACGGTTCCGGCACGGCGCTGACATTGATATTGTCGAGCGCAAACTGGCCCTGGTTAAAGGCGGGGAAATCGATGGAATTGCTGCACGCGCCCGTGTCATTGAAAATGCACGCATTGAAGGTCAGGCCCGTAAACGCGTAATTGCTGAAGCCGCCCAGCAGGGAAGCGCTCTGGAAAGAGTAATTGCCATCGCTGCCCTGGCCGGGAAACGCCAGCGAGGTGCTGATCACCTGGCCGTCGCTGAGGGTGCCGCTCAGCTGCAACTGGCCCCAATTCTGGTTCGGCAAGCCGGAAACGGGCGCGATGAAGGAATAATCGAAACCGGCCAGGGTGAATTCCTGGTGATCGGCACGCGCGAAATTCACGCCGCCATCATTGAGAATAGCCAGGTAATTGCCGGTGGCGCCCTGCGGGCAGGCGGCGATATCGCACGACGAACCCACACGGCCATCGAGGATGGCGCCCACGCCGCTGACGCCGCCGCCGGCCGCCGTGGTCGGATCGGCCAGGAACAGCAGATTGTAGCTCGACGTATTGAGCGTCTGGCCGCTTTCATACACGTCGGGGCGCAAGTTGTCGAAGGTCAGGACACCGGCCATGGCCGGCGCAGTAGCCAGCACGGACAAGGTGGCCAGCGCGGCAAGGACGGTGGTGCGACCGCGGGTAGCGGGCGGATTGGCGGTGGCGGGCGATACCCGCGCATGTGATAAACGATTCATTCTATTCCCTTGATTGTTGTGGATAGATAGGTCGGCAGGTCTGACGCCCGCTTTCAGCTTTTTCACAAAAGTGTCAACAAATATAGCAAATCGCATAAAACAAATATCATATTTTTAATATCATTTATTTATTTTTTATCTAACTCCACGAAACTTTGTTTTGTTTTATCTATGAAAGCTTGAGGAATCTCAACGTTACATTTGAACAACAATTCCTCACACTGCAGACGCGTACTCCAGCGGGCCGGTCCGACTTCGGATAAGCTCGAAAACCGCGCCTGCCGCGTCGTCGTCCCCGTCACATCGCGGTACACCTGTTCCATCCTGGAACACTTGCCTCCCCCCTCTGCCCCGCCTGATCCACCCCCTGCCGCCCTTGCGCCGATGGCATGAAGCTTGCACAACAAGGACATCTACCGTGCTCAGGGAGCAGCATCATGGAACACCATCAACTTGGCGCCCAGGCAAGCGCGCGCTCCCGGCCGCGCCGGACTGTCCTGCTGTGCTGCGCGCTGGCGCTGGCTTTTTTCCTGCTGGCCGCCAGGCTGGACCTGACCGAACGGCTGACGCAAGCGCTCTGGCGCCAGGAGCACTGGCAACTCGATGAACTGATCCTGAGCCTGTTGCTGCTGGTGCTGGCGCTGGCCGGCTTTGCCGTGCGGCGCGGCCGCCAGGTGGCGCTGCTGCTGGCACAGAATCGCGCCCTCACGCAACGCCTGCTGCGCGCGCAGGAAGAGGAGCGCTGCGCGCTGGCGCGCGAGCTGCACGATGAAGTGGGACAGGACTGCACGGCCATCCGCGCCGCCGCCAGCTACATCCTGCGCGCGCGCGAGGGCGACCAGGCGAACGTGCAGGCGTGCGCCGCCAGCATCGCCCGCTCGTCGGAAGCGCTGCACGCGATGGTGCGCACGATGTTGCGCCGGCTGCGCCCGCCCGTGCTCGACAGCCTGGGCCTGGCGCCGGCCCTGCAGGCGCTGTGCGACAGCTGGGCCCAGCAGCACGGCATCGCCTGCCATTTCGCGCCGCACGCCATCCCCGACGACCTCGACGACAGCACCGCCACCGCCATCTACCGCCTGGTGCAGGAAGGCTTGACGAACGTGGCGCGCCACGCGGGCGCCGACCGGGCCACGGTGGAATTGCGCGCCGATGCGCACGGCTTGCTGCACCTGGCCATCGAAGACAATGGCCGGGGTTTGCGCCAGGACAAGACGCCAGCAGATGGCTTCGGCATGCTGGGCATGCGCGAAAGAGTGGCCGGCCTGCGCGGCCATATCCGCTGGATCAGCGCGCTGGGCAACGGCTTGCGCATCGAAGTGGCCCTGGCGGCACGGTGCGCGGCATGAACGCCATGAGCGCAATGAGTGGCAATATGCTGCCGATCCGCGTGATGCTGGTGGACGACCATCCGGTGGTGCGCACGGGCTATCGGCGCCTGCTGGAACAGGGGGGCGATATCGCCGTCGTGGCCGAGGCGGGCAATGGCGAAACGGCGTATGGCTTGTACCAGGAGCACGCGCCCGACGTCTGCGTGACGGATTTGTCCATGCCCGGCATCGGCGGCCTGGAATTGCTGCGCAAGCTGCTGGTCCGTGATGCCAGCGCCCGCGTGCTGGTGTTTACCATGCACGACACGCCGCAGCTGATCGCGCGCGCGTTTGACGGCGGCGCCTGCGGCTTCGTCAGCAAGCAGGCCGACCCGGAACACCTGGTCGACGCCGTGCGCGCCGCCCACGCGGGACGGCGCTACCTCGACCCGCACAGCGCGCCCGGCGTGCTGCAAGGCAAGGCCCGCAGGGAAGCGGACCGGTTGAGCAGCCTGAGCCAGCGCGAATTCGAAATCTTCCGCCTGCTGGCCGAAGGCCGCAGCGCCGCCGACTGCGCCCGCCTGCTGCACCTGAGCAGCAAGACGGTGGCCAACCACCAGACCTGCATCCGGGAAAAGCTCGACGTGCCCGGCCCCGCCGCCCTCGTCCATCTGGCGCTGCGCAACGGGGTCATCGAGCATAGCCTGCCTTAAAACGCGTAGCGCAAACCCACATTCACGCTGCGCGGGGCACCGGCCGCATAGAAGGTCGCATTGACCATCGGATACGCGCCCCCCACGGCGGGCAGTGGCCTGGCGGAAAAATTGCCGTTGGCGTCGAAACCCGTGGCGCCCAGCTGGGCCGCCGTCGCATATTTGCGGTCGAACAGGTTATTCACCTGGGCAAACACGCTCAGTTGCGGTGTCAGCTGATATTTTCCATTGAGTTCAAAGATCGCGTAACCGCCGCTCTTGCCCGCGCCAAGGTACGACGCCCCGCCCGCCTGGTGCCGGTTGTTTTCATTGCCGCGTGCATACGCGCTGGAGACGGCCGTCATGGCCAGGCCCACCGTCCAGTCGCGTCCGCCCTGAACCTCCATGTGCGCCTTCAGGATATGGCTCGGTGTCAAAGGAATCCGGTTGCCCGGCGCGATGACGATATTGCCTTCCAGGCCAGGCGCGTCCGCATCGCTGCTGCTGTTGGCGCTGCCGTTGACGATTTCCCGGCTTTGATACGTCGCCTGCAGCCACGTGTAGTTGACGCCGAACTCCAGCGCGCCTGCCTTGCCGTCGAGCGCCAGTTCCACGCCCTGGTGACGCGTCTTGCCGAAATTCTTGAAGTAGCCGAAACCGGCCTGGTTATCGGCCACAAACAGGATATCGTCGTGGTTTTCCGCGCGGAACACGCCCGCGCTCCAGCTGGCCACATTGGCAAGCCTGCCGCGCACGCCCGCTTCCCACGTCTTCGTCACCACCTGTTTTAACGGCGGGTCGCCGGCCATGGCGTTGGGCAGGCGGCAGGGGTTGTCCGGGTCGGCGCAGCCCAGTTCTATGGCCGTCGGCGTGCGGCTGCCTTCGTTGTAGCCGAGATAGGCGCTCACGCCCGCAGCCGGCGCATACGCCAGGCCGATGGCGGGATTGAAGCGGCTGAAGCGGTGGTCGCCATCGAGCGAACCGCTGCCGCCGCCCGGCGTGAGGGCGTCGCGGTTACGCACCGTGCTGCGGTTGTAGCGGCCAGACACCGTCAAGGTCAACGCTTGATTGAACGCAATACTGTCGCTCGCATACACGCTCCAGGTGCGCATGCGCCCGCTCAAGTCGACCCGGTTGTCCACTAGCGTGCCGTCGTCGTCGATTTCCGTGCCGTCGGCAAAGAAGTCGACTGGCGTGATGCTGCGGTCCGGGTTCAGATAGCCGAACTGGCTGGTCTGGCGGAAGGTGGCGTGGCTCGTGTCATAGGCGGCGCCGGCCGTGACGGCATGACGCGCGCCCGCCAGGTCGGCCAGCGCCGTGAACTGCCCCGAAAAGCCGTAGTTTTCCTGCTCGGTATGGCTGCGGTTGATCATGCCGTTGCATTTTTCGGCCGGTTCATCGTTCAACAGCACGTTGCCGATACAGCGCCACTTCGGGAACGGCGTATTGGACGCGTTTGCTCCGCTGGCGGGAAAGCCCGTGTAGCCGGCCGCCGCCAAGGCCGCCCGTTCGGCCGCGCCGGGCTGGTAGATGGACTGGTCGAGCGACTCGTCGTTCAGGTCGCCATTGAAGGTATGCGTGTCGATCTTGCGGTAGTAGACATTGCCGGACAAGAGCAAGGCAGCGCCGGCCTGGTGCTTGCCCGTCACGTTCAGCAGGGTCGACCTGTTTTCCGTCAAATCCGGCTTGGTGTAGACGCTGCGGTAGTCGCGCGCCAGCAGACGCTGTTCCTGCAAGCCGTTGCCCGTCAGCGCATTGTCCGCGTGGGCCATGGTGACGGCGATATCGGTGCGCGCATCGCTCCAGCCCAGCTTGCCAAACAGCTGGCGCACGTCGGACGGGGAATCGTCGCGCCAGCCATCTTCCTTGAAACGGTTGCCCGTCACATACCAGTGCCAGCCTTGGGCATTGCTGCCGCCATGCTCGAACTCGACACCGCGACGTTGATCGGAACCCAGGCGCGCCTCGATGGCGGTGCCGGGACTGCTCCTGCCATCCTTGGTTTGCAGGGCCAGCGCGCCGCCCAGGGTGTTGAGGCCAAACAGGGGGTTCGAACCGGGCATCAGGGTCAGCGATGCGATCGCCATGCGCGGGATCAAGTCCCAGCTGACGACATCGCCAAACGGCTGGTTCAGGCGCATGCCGTCCAGGTACACGGACAGGCCCTGCGGCGTGCCCAGCAGCGGCGACGCCGTATAGCCGCGGTAGCTGACGTCGGGCTGGAACGGATTGTTCTGCACTTCGTTCACGTAGACGCTGCCCAGGTTGCGGCGCAGAAAAGAGGATAAGTCGAGCGCGCCGCTGCGGGCAATCTGCTGCGCGCTGGCCGTCTGCACGGGCGCGGCCAGCGCATCGCGCGGCTGCTCCATGGTGGGCAGCGGCATGCTGCCCGTGATGATGACGGTGGGCAAGTCGCCCGATGCGGTCATCTCCGGTTCGGCAGCCTGCGCCTGGCACAGCGCCATGGCGGTGGCGGCGAATAAGGTCAGTTTCATGCGTATCCCCGATTTATAGTGGTTTTTATTGCGTCCAGTATCGGACAGCCACCATCAATGAACTAGGGAAAAACTCCCGCCGTGCGGGGGAACTAACGTTGCAAGGGCAAGTAACTCTGCTTGAGCTGGCGCAAGACAAAGCTCGATTTGCTGTGGCGGATGCCGGGAATTTTGTATAAACGCTCGCGCAGCAGCCGTTCATAGTCGCGCGTATCGCTGACGGCGATGCGCAGGTAGTAATCGTAGTCGCCGGAGACAAGAAACGCTTCCAGCACTTCCGGGATCATGGCCAGCGCGTGGCCGAACTCGAACAGGGCCTGGTCGGAATGGTCGTCCAGCGTGACTTGCACGATGACGGTGTCGGCCAGGCCCACCTTGGCCGCGTTGACGTTCACCGTATAACCCTCGATGACGCCATCGTCTTCCATGCGCTTGATGCGCGCCCAGCATGGCGACGAGGTCAGGCCCACCTTGGCGCTCAGCTCGTGCAGGCTGATGCGGGCATCCTGCTGCAGGGCCGTCAGGATGGCGAGGTCGAATTTATCCAGCTTCATTTTGTTATTTCCAGTATTTGCAGCAAATTTTGCTGATTAAAGCATTCTATACGAGAAAACCAGCAGCCTTTTCTGCCGCATCAGGCAGAAAATAAGGCCATGAAACCCGATCCCGCTCCCCTCTTCGCTCCCGCCCACGATCTTGCGCCGCGCAACGGCGCCAGCACCCTGATCGACACCCTGCTGGCCCTGGGCGTCGACACCGTCTTCGGCTATCCGGGCGGCGCCGTGCTGCCCCTGTACGATGCGCTGCATGCGCAACCCCGCTTGCGCCACGTGCTGGTGCGCCACGAACAGGCAGCCGTGCACGCGGCCGAAGGCTATGCGCGCAGCACGGGACGGCCCGGCGTCGTCTTCGTCACGTCCGGCCCCGGCATGAGCAATACCACCACGGGCTTGCTCGACGCCCTGTGCGATTCGATACCCGTCATCTGCATCAGCGGCCAGGTGGCCACTACCAGCATCGGCACGAACGCCTTCCAGGAATGCGATGCGCTGGGTATTTCGCGCCCCGTCACCAAGTGGAACCGGCAAATCCGCACGGCCGAGGAAACGGCGGCCGTGGTGCACGAAGCATTTAAGCAAGCCACGCAAGGCCGGCCCGGTCCCGTGCTGATCGATTTCCCCAAGGATATGCAGCTGGCCCCCGTGACGGAACACACGCCGCTGCCGCCCGACACCACCACCGCCCTACCCCTGCCTTGCAGCACCGACCTGGAACGGGCCGCCAGCCTGATCGCCGGCGCGCGCCAGCCCGTGTTCTATGGCGGCGGAGGTCTCATCAATTCCGGCCTCGATGCCTGCGCCGCCTTCGGCCAACTGGTAAAACTGGCGGCCGCGCCGTGCACCTTGACCCTGCTGGGCCTGGGCGCCTTTCCCGCCGCGCACCCGGCCTTCCTCGGCATGCTGGGCATGCACGGCACCCTGGAAGCAAACCTGGCCATGCACCATGCGGATCTGATCGTCTGCGTCGGCGCCCGCTTCGACGACCGGGTGACGGGCCGGCTGGACGCCTTCTGCCCCGGTGCGAAAATCATCCACGTCGATATCGACCCGGCGTCGATCGGCAAGGTGGTGCGCGCCGACGTGGCCCTGCGCGGCGACTGCGCGCCCGTGCTGGCGGCATTGCTGGAGCAGCTGCGCGGCCGCTTGCTGGCGGACCGCCAGCCGTGGTGGCAGCGCATCGATGGCTGGCGCGCGCAGGATTCGCTGGCCTTCGAAGACACGCCGCAGGTGATCGCGCCGCAGGCGCTGATGCGACGGCTGCAGGCGGCGCTCGACGGCAAGGACGCCATCGTCTCCACCGACGTGGGCCAGCACCAGATGTGGGCGGCGCAGCATTTGCGCTTCGAACAGCCGCGCCGCTGGCTCACCTCGGGCGGCGCCGGCACCATGGGTTATGGCTTGCCGGCAGCTATCGGCGCGCAGATCGCCCATCCGGGAAAATGCGTCGTATGCGTCAGCGGCGACGCGTCGATCTTGATGAATATCCAGGAACTGGCCACGGCCGTGCAGCACCGCCTGCCCGTGAAAGTGGTGTTGTCGAACAATGGCTACATGGGCATGGTGCGCCAGTGGCAGGAACTGCACCACGGCGAGCGCTACAGCCACAGCTACACGGAAGCGCTGCCCGACTTCGTCGCCCTGGCGCGCGCCTTCGGCTGGCAGGCGCACACGGTGAGCCGGCGCGACGAACTCGACGGGGCACTGGCGGCCTGCCTGGCATCCAGCGGCCCGTACTTCCTCGACGTGCGCGTGCACGGCGCAGAAAACTGCTTCCCCATGATGGCGCCCGGCGCGGGGCACCATGAAGTGACCTTGCGCAAAGGCGTCGTTTACACCGAGTAAAAAACCCGTTTAACTCCACACCCGGTAGATCCAGTAACTTTCATCGTCGCGGATGGCGCGCGCCAGCTCGGTGGGGCTTAGCCCCGTGATTTCGCGCGTCTCTCGGCAGAAATGGGCCTGGTCGGCGTAACCGCCGCTGGCGGCGACGTCGGACCAGGACGCCGTGCCCTGCAGGATGGCGCCGCGCTCGTCGAGGAACAGCTGTTCCGCGCGGCGCATGCGGCGCAAGGTGCGCATGGGCTGGCCGGCCCAGGCCTTGATGCGGCGCTCGATATTGCGCGCGCTGCTGGCCAGGCCCGTCGATGCCGCCTGCACGCCCAGGCGGCGCACCCAGTCCTGCACGGCGCCGGCCGACACGTCGCTGCCCTTGCGCGCCAGCGCCCAGCGCGGCGCGAGAAAATCTTCCACCAGCCCGACGCGGACCGCGTCGTCGGGCGCGGCCAGCACGGCGTCCGACAGGGCCAGCCAGTCGGCATCGAACAACGCATCGAGCGGGCGAAACTGGTCCAGCAAGGCATCCATCGATACGCGCGTCAAGGCATGCAGGGCGGCCGGATACAACATCACGACAAACGAATGCACGGGGCCGGGATTGTAGCTGACCAACGGATACGAGCGGGGGCCGCCGAACAGCGCGGTCGGCATGCGCACGTCCCGCAACGACAGGCCCGGCGCAGCCGCTTCCACGTCGCCCGCGACGGTCCAGATGATGCTGCACATGGGCGCGGCGGGAAAGCGGTTCAGGCGCTGCACCGGCGGCAAGGGCGCGCAGCCCGTGGTATCGCGCACGAGGAAGGCGCGCACGCAGGAAGCGAGCGCGGTGCGCGGCGCGATCAGGCGGGTCAGGGGCGGTGGGGCGGCAGGCATGGCGACGATTGTACCGGCAATTTCCGGCCGCACCCGATGTCGTATTCGTTCAAGACGCGGGCGCGCAAGCGCGCTACAGTGAGGTCATTGTCGCCATCCACCTGGAGTACGCCATGCCCCCGCTCGATCACGCCGCCGCACCCGCCACCGCCCTGCGCCAGATCCGCCACTTGCCTGGCCCCTTCGCCCTGCCCATCGTCGGCAACAGCCTGCAGATCAAGCTCCCGCGCATCCACCGCGACGTGGAAGCGTGGGTGCGGCGCTACGGCCCCTACCTGCGCGCCTGGTTCGGCCGCACGCTGGTGCTGGTGGTGGCCGACAGCGAGGCCGTCGGCGCCGTGCTGCGCGACCGGCCCGACGGTTTTCGCCGCCCCCTGAGCAGCTCCGTCGTGTCCGAGGAAATGGGTGGCATCCCCGGCCTGTTCCTGGCCGAGGGCACGGAATGGCGCAACCAGCGTCGCATGGTCATGGCCGGCATGGCGCCCGGCGCCATCAAGGCCTACTTCCCGGCGCTGGTGACGGTGGCGCAGCGCCTGCAGCGGCGCTGGCATCTTGCCGCCACGCAAGGCCAGGCGATCAACCTCGATGGCGACCTGAAACGCTACACGGTCGACATCATCGCCGGCTTGGCCTTCGGCACCGAGGTCAACACGCTGGAAGCGGGCGAAGACGTGATCCAGCGCCACATGGACGACATCCTGCCCGCCGTGGCGCGGCGCAGCCTGTCGATGTTCCCGTACTGGCGCTACCTCAAGCTGCCCGTCGACCGCCGGCTGGACCGCGACGTGGCGGCCCTTTCCGCCGCCGTGGCCGACCTGGTGCAGCAGGCGCGCACGCGCATGGCGCGCGACCCGGCGCGCCGCGAGCGTCCGCCCAACCTGCTCGAAGCGATGATCGCCGCCGCCGACCTGGAAGGCAGCGGCGTAACCGACCGCAACGTGGCCGGCAATGTGCTGACCATGCTGCTGGCCGGTGAAGATACGACGGCCAACACGGTGTCCTGGATCATTTACCTGCTGCAACGCCATCCGCACACCCTGGCGCGGGCGCGCGAGGAAGTGCGGCGCCTGGCGCCCGACGTGGCCCATTTCACCATCGAGCAGATGGATAGCCTCGACTACCTGGGCGCCTGCGCCAGCGAAGCCATGCGCTTGAAACCGGTGGCGCCGTTCCTGCCCGTCGAGGCGCTGCGCGACACGGTCATCGGCGATATCGCCGTACCGGCCGGCACCCTCGTATGGTGCGTGATGCGCCACGACACGGTGTCCGATGCGCACTTTCCCGACGCGCAAGCGTTCCAGCCCGAACGCTGGCTGGCCGAAAGCGGCGAGGCGAACAACAAGCGCGCCGCCATGCCCTTCGGCGCCGGCCTGCGCACATGCCCAGGCCGCTACCTGGCCTTGTTGGAAATCAAGATCGCCATGGCCATGCTGCTGGGCAGCTTCGACATCGCCGGCGTCGATACGCCCGATGGCGGCGAGGCGCAGGAGCTGATGGGTTTTGTCATGTCGCCCATCGGCCTGAGCATGCGCCTGGCGCGGCCGCAGTGATACCATGGGGGGAATCTCAGTCAACGTGCTTCCCCCATGCAAATTCACCTGGAATCGCCGCAGCAAGCCGACGTGCAAACCCTGATCGCCGAGCTTGATGCATATCAACAAACCCTGTATCCGGCCGAGTGCGTCTACTCGCTGGACCTGGCGTCCTTGCCGCCTGACACCCTGCTGTTCGCCGTCGCCCGCGATGCGGCAGGCGCGGCGCGGGCCTGCGGCGCCATCGTCGTCACGCCCGCATTCGGCGAGGTCAAGCGCATGTACGTGCACCCGGACAGCCGCGGCCTGGGCCTGGCCAAGCGCCTGCTGGCCTTGCTGGAAGAGCAGGCGCTGGCGCGCGGCTGCCGCTTGCTGACCCTGGAGACGGGCATCCACCAGCCGGAAGCGATCGCCCTGTACGCACGCCACGGCTACCAGCGGCGCGGACCGTACGGCGACTATCCAGACGATCCGTTCAGTGTATTCATGGAAAAACCGCTGCAGGCGGCCGCATGAACACGCCTGCCGACAGCCTGTTTGATATCCGTGCGCGCCTGCGCGCCTTTGCCGACGAACGCGACTGGGATCAGTTCCACACGCCGAAAAACCTGGCGATGGCCCTGTCCGTGGAAGTGGCGGAACTGGTGGAGCACTACCAATGGCTACCCACGGGCGCGGATGCAGAACTCGACGATGCCAAACGCACGGGCATCCGCCACGAACTGGCCGACGTGCTGATGTATCTGGTGCGCCTGGCCGACAAGAGCGGCGTCGACCTGCACGCGGCCGCCCTGGAAAAGATGGAACTGAACGCACAGAAATACCCGGCGCAGCAGGTGCGTGGCGACGCGCGCAAATACAGCGAATACTGATGCCCCCAGCCGTGCGTGGCTGCCGCGCAAAAAGGCGTAGCATCAAGCCATGCGTACTCCTGTTTCCCTGCTGCTCGTTGGCTTGCTCCACGGCCCAGTTGCGCTGGCGCAAACCGCGCCCGTGCCGCAGGTGAAAGTGGACGCCACGCGCGACCCCGTCGACAAATCCTACCGCAAGATGCTGCAGGGCGTGGACCGCTTCGAGCGCGACCATGCGTTGGCGCCGCAGGCGGTGCTGCGCTTTCGTTTGCTGCCACGCCAGCCCGGCGTGGACATGACGGGCGTGCAGCTGCGCATCGCCGGCGACACGGTCAGCATCCCCTTGCCCTTGGCCGAGGATAACAGCTTTGCCCCCGTGCGCCATGCGCAAGCGGCGCGCGAAGACGCCGTGCTGATCGCCAACCGCAAGGCCACCACCATGAGCTGGCGCGCGCAAGTGATCACGCCCGGCTTGCCGCCCGGCACGCGGCGCCTGGGCGATTTGCGCCTGGAATGCCGCGCCGGCATGGATTCGGGCCTGATCTCGAACGACCCGCAAATCATCGCCTGGCTGTCCAGCATGCTCTACAGCACGGACAAGGTGTGTTCCGAGCCGGACGGCAATTATCTGTTCTTCACGGACCGCCCCCTGTTCGGCGTGACCCTCGTGCATGGCGAACGCAGGGTTTCGCTACCGTTCAACATGCTGTACGCGGGCGGCGAGCAAACGACCGCCTCGCTGCCCTACTGCGATTGTCAGGTCTTGCTTGACCGCACGTATTACGCGCCCTTGTGGGACGCGAGCTGGCCCGACGATACCCTGCTGGAATTTAGCTATATGGACGAGGTGGCGCCATGAAGTGGCTCAGTGTCTTCGCGCTGGCGCTGCTGGCCGCCTGCTCCGGCACGCGCGCCTTGCAGGCAAGCAAGAACGTGCCTTACGCTACGCTGGAACAGACGGTGCAACCGGGCAGCAGCACGCGCGAACAGGTGCGCGCCGCGCTGGGCGACAGCACCGCCATCCGTTTCGACAGCGGCAATGAAATGTGGATGTACAGCTACCCGGCAGCCTCGGGCGCGCAGGGAGAATATGTGATTCTGTTTGGCGGGGATGGGGTGGTGAAGAAGGTGCGCAGCGGGGAAGTGTACCGGGTACAGAAGTAGCTCCCGCCAGCGTTGCGCTGGCGGGATGATGGTCTTAGCGTGCCTTCAGCAAGGCGCGCGACGCCACGCCCGTACCCACGCTGCGGCCCACGCCGGCAACCTTGCGCTTGGGCGACGCCTTCAATTTGAAGATGCCGATCGACTGGGCCACGCTGTCGGTGCGCTGCGCCAGGTTGGTGGCGGCCGCGGCCGCCTGCTCCACCAGCGCCGCATTCTGCTGCGTGATGCCATCCATGTGGATGACGGCCTGGTTGACTTGGCCGATGCCCTGGTTCTGTTCGCGCGTGGTCGAGGAAATCTCGTCCATCACTTCCGTCACGCGGGCGACTGAGGCGATCACCTCCGCCATGGTGGCGCCCGCATTGCTGGTCAGCACGCTGCCCGCGTTCACGGTGGCGATCGAATGGTCGATCAGGTTTTTCACCTCTTTCGCGGCCGTTGCCGAGCGCTGCGCCAGGCTGCGCACTTCGCCGGCCACGACGGCAAAGCCGCGGCCATGCTCACCCGCGCGCGCCGCTTCCACGGCCGCGTTCAAGGCGAGGATATTCGTCTGGAAGGCGATGCCGTCGATGAGGCCGATAATGTCGAGAATCTTGCGCGACGAGCTGCTGATCTCATCCATCGTGGTGACCACTTCACTGACGATGGTGCCGCCCTTGGCCGCAACAGTGGACGCCTGCGCCGCCAGATCATTGGCCGTGGCCACGTGGTCGGCGCTGTTTTGCACGGTCGACGTCAGTTCTTCCATGCTGGCCGCCGTCTGCTCCAGGCTGGACGCTTGCGATTCCGTGCGGCTGGACAGGTCCATGTTCCCCGTGGCAATCTCCGCCGTGGTGATGCGGATATCCTCGAAGTTGGCGCGTACATCGCCGATGATGCTGTGCAGATTGATATTGGTCTGGCGCAAGGCCGCCATCAATTGACCCATGTCATCGTCGCGCACCTTGTCGATGACGCCCGTCAAGTCGCCACCGGCCATCTTGCGCGCCATCGTGACGGCGTCGCCCAGCGGAGCGACGAGGGAATTGTGCAGATGGGCCCAGAAATACAACAGCAGCGCCACGGCGGCAGCAGCAGCGCCGCTGAGCCAGCTGCGCGTGGCCGTGCTCGTGTCACCGTCGATATTCCACACGGCGCAGCCGAGGATGGCCAGCACCACGCCAAAGACGATGCAATGCAGGGCCAGGTCTTGCGACAGAGTCAGCTTGCGCCACTCGGCCAGCTTGGCGGCCCAGCCCTGGCGCACGACGCGGCCATTGCGGATCGCCAGCTTGGCGGTATTTCCATCCTTAAAACTTTTATACAGGGCTGCCGCTTCGTTGATCTGCTCGCGCGTGGGCTTGGTGCGCACGGACATATAGCCGATCGGACGGCCGTTTTCGATGACGGGCGTGATATTGGCGAACACCCAATAAAAATCGCCATTCTTGCAGCGGTTCTTGACCATGCCGGTCCAGGGCATGCCCGTCTTGATCGTGTCCCACAGGTCGGCAAACGCTTCGGCCGGCATATCGGGATGGCGCAGGATATTCTGTGGTGCACCCAGCAGTTCCATTTCTGAAAAACCGCTGACTTCAATGAAATACTGATTGGCGTAATTGATGTTTCCCTGTAAATCCGTGGTGGAAACAATCGTCATGCCTTCATTTAATACGTATTCATTTTGCGTGATAGGCGTATTGACCCGCATCGTCGCTCCTCTATTTTTTTCAACTAGCATAACAAAAACATAAAAACAATATACCACATCAAGCACCCATGATATATCGCCCCGGCGACAGTGACGCCAGTCAAACAATTTAATAAAAGCCAATTTATTTATGTTTTAGAATTTACTTTGATTCAACTTGATTGATTTTATTGAAATGCAAAATTTAAATTGCGCGCACACACAATAATTAATAAAAAATTATGTATCGCTGCACCAGGCAATAAAGATGGCGTTTGCGCCGACAAAAATAGGTAAAGAAGCCGCGACCATTGCCAGCACATGACGAATCCTGCCGCCAACCATAACGCGGCAACCATGAACATTTCTTGAGGGAAAATAAAAACTGGCGCGAATGCGCCAGTGGGGGATGTGTCTCCAATCCGCGACACAGGCGCTGGAGCGCCCGTGGGGATGGCTTACTTGAACGTTTTGCGCGGTGGCGACTTCGGACGCGGTGGCGCAGGCTTGCGCTCCGTCGTGCCATCGTCCAGGCTGATGCGCAGTTTCTGACCAGAAACGACGACCGATTTCAGGTGGTCGAGGATTTCCGGCGGCATGCCTTCCGGCAGGTCCAGCACGCTGTAATTGTCAAAGATATCGATACGGCCGATATGCTTGGCTTCCAGGTTCGCTTCGTTGGCGATGGCGCCGACGATATTGCTTGGCGTTACGGCGTGCTCACGGCCCACTTCGATGCGGTACGCCGTCACGCCCGGGCGTGGACGTTCCTTCTTCGGCGCGCGCGGCGCTGCTGCTGCATCGCCCGCATCCGCTGGCGCATCCTTGAACGCTGGCGCGGACTTGGCGGCAAACGGCTTGCGCGGCGCGGCTGGCGGCGCCAGGTCCGGTGCATCGCCGTCACGGCTGATGCGCAGCTGCTGGCCCGCGACCCACACGGTTTTCAACTGGTCCAGCAATTCTTTCGGCATGCTGTCCGGCAAGTCCAGGACGCTGTAGTCGTCATAGATTTCGATGCGGCCGATGTTTTTCGAATCGATGCCCGCTTCGTTGGCGATGGCGCCCACGATATTGCCTGGTTTCACGCCATGCTGATGACCGACCTCAATGCGGAAAGTCTGCATGCCGGCGTCGGCTGGACGCTGGATGCGTTCCTTTTTCGGGAAGGCCGGGCGTTCGCCACGGTCGCTGCGCTCGTTACGGTCGAAGCGGTCGCCCCGTTCCGGACGGTCATTGCGTTCGAAACGATCCTGGCGCACAGGACGGTCGTCTTGCCACGTGGCTTGCTCGCGCGCCTTGTTCTTGTCCAGCAGCAGCGGCGTGTTGCCACGCGCCATCTTCGCCAGGGCGGCGGCAATTTCGATGGCGGGAATGTTTTGTTCGCGTTCGAAATCCTCGATCAGCGACTGGAACTGCTCCAGTTCGCCCAGGGCCAGGGTTTCGCTGATTTGTTCCTTGAACTTGGCGATACGCACGTCGTTGACGGCCTGGATCGTTGGCAGTTCCAGCATGCCGATCGGCTGACGGGTCGAACGTTCGATGGCTTTCAACAAGTTCTTTTCACGCGGGGTGATGAACAGGATCGCTTCGCCGCTGCGGCCGGCGCGGCCCGTGCGGCCGATACGGTGGGTATAGCTTTCCGGATCGTGCGGCACGTCGTAGTTGACGACGTGGCTGATGCGCTCGACGTCCAGGCCGCGGGCGGCCACGTCGGTTGCCACGAGGATGTCGATCTTGCCGTCTTTCAACTGCTGGATCGTGCGCTCGCGCTGGGCTTGCTGGATGTCGCCATTGATGGCGGCAGCCGAGAAGCCACGGGCTTGCAGCTTGCCGGCCAGCTCTTCCGTACCCAGCTTGGTGCGGGCGAAGATGATCATGCCGTCAAACGCTTCCGCTTCCAGGATGCGGGTCAGCGCGTCGAGCTTGTGCATGCCCGATACCAGCCAGTAACGCTGGCGGATGTTGTCGGCCGTGCCCGTCTTGGCGGCAACCGTCACTTCGGCCGGGTTCACTAGGTAAGTGGTGGCGATGCGCTTGATGACGGAAGGCATGGTGGCCGAGAACAGGGCCGTTTGATGGCCTTCCGGGGTTTCTTTCAAGATACGTTCGACATCGTCGATAAAGCCCATGCGCAACATTTCATCGGCTTCGTCCAGCACCAGGGTTTTCAGCTTGGACAGGTCGAGCGAACCCTTGTCCAGGTGATCGATGACGCGGCCTGGGGTGCCGACGATGACGTGCACGCCGCGGCGCAGGGCCGACAGCTGCGGGCCGTAGCTTTGGCCGCCGTAGATCGGCAGCACGTGGAAGCCGGGGATGTGGGCAGCGTACACCTGGAACGCTTCGGCGACCTGGATGGCCAGTTCGCGCGTCGGTGCCAGGACCAGGGCTTGGGGTGAGCTTTGTTTCAGATCAATGCGCGACAGGATCGGCAAGGCGAAGGCGGCGGTCTTACCCGTGCCTGTTTGCGCCTGGCCCAGCACGTCGCGGTTAGCGAGCAACAATGGAATCGTGGCCGCCTGGATAGGCGACGGTGTTTCGTAACCGACATCCTTGAGCGCGCGAATCAGCGGCTCGCTCAGGTTAAGGTCGGAAAATAAGGAAATTGGTGTATCAGACATGAAATCACTCACAAGTTCGCTCGAATCGCCCAATGCGAAAGAGTGTATCTGCTAGTTTACTCTTTACTGGACCTTACCGGGTGGCTGCATGCCGCAGAACGCCGTTTTTTGCGCCATATCTACGTAAAAAAGGCAGAAAAATCGGCGATCCGCACGCAATTGGCCCGTGATTTTGCCAACATTAAACGATACACAACAATATGCCGCCTGCGCCTGTTCTGCGTGGCAACAGCAATGGCAGGCGCCTCGCCGCCATGGCGCCCGCCCCTGTTTCAGGTGCGCAAGAACTCCAGCAAGTCCTCGTTCAGCCTATCCTTGTGCGTCGTCGCCAGGCCGTGCGGCGCGCCCGCATACACGAGCAGCTTGCTGCCGATGATGAGCTCGGCAGTGCGCCGCGCCGAGGCGGCGATCGGCACGATCTGGTCATCGTCGCCATGGATCACCAGGGTCGGCACGTCGAATTTGGCCAGGTCGCCGGTGAAATCCGTCTCGGAAAACTGCTTGATGCACAGGTAAGACGCCGGCATGCCCGCCTGCATGCCTTGCCGCCAGAAACCATCGCGCACGCCCTGCGAGGGCTTCGCATCGGGCCGGTTGTAGCCATAGAACGCCTCGCTCAGGTCGCGGAAGAATTGGC
Source organism: Janthinobacterium sp. BJB426 (assembly GCF_002735705.1). Taxonomy (GTDB): domain Bacteria; phylum Pseudomonadota; class Gammaproteobacteria; order Burkholderiales; family Burkholderiaceae_D; genus Janthinobacterium. Next base: position 216,459 of record NZ_PDZL01000007.1, on the reverse strand, counting down.
TGCGGTCAGCCTGCACGCCGGCGCGGATGGCGTCAAACGCGGACAACGGCAAGCCCAGCGGATTGTCCGGCGTCTGCAGCATCAATGGCGGCACGGCGCCCACGAGAACGGCGCCTGCCAGGCGCCCGGTGCCATGGCGGCCGATGTAGCGCGCCACTTCGCCGCCGCCCGTCGAGTGGCCGACGAGGGTGGCACCCGTCAAGTCCAGCGCGGCGATCAGCGCGGCCAGGTCGTCGGCATAGGTATCCATATCGTTGCCGCCGAACGGCTGGCTGGAGCGGCCATGGCCGCGCCGGTCGTGCGCGATGACGCGGTAGCCGCGCGAGGCCAGATAAAACATCTGGTCTTCCCACGCGTCGGACGACAAGGGCCAGCCGTGGCTGAAGACGACGGGCGGGCCGCTGCCCCAGTCCTTGTAGTGGATCAATGTGCCGTCGGCGGTACGCAGGGTATTGCTCGATTGCAAGTCAGGGGGTGTCATGGAACGCTCCTTGTCGGTGAACCAGCGGCCATTGTGGCCGCAATCGGCTTGCACGCGCCGCGCGCTACGCCAGGGCATTGCGGTAGAGTAAGATTGCCGCTGCTTTGCTTTCCCGTATTCACTTTTGGAGTTGTCATGCGTTTTCCCATCGTCCTCGCCGCCAGCCTGTTCAGCACGGCTACCTTCGCCCAACCGCTCGTTGCCGAGGCGCCCCTGCGCGCCCACCTGTCCTTCCTGGCCGACGATTTGCTGGAAGGACGCGGCACGGGCCAGCGCGGCGGCGACCTGGCCGTGCGCTACCTGGAAACACAGGCGGCCGTGGCCGGCTTGCAGCCCTTGCCGGACGGCACGTATCGCCAGGCGCTGACCATCGTCGGCAGCAAGGCCTTGCCATCGAGCACAGTGACCTTCAGCGCGGGCGGCAAGACCTTGTCTCCCGCCTTCGGCCAGGACATCGTCTTTGGCGCGGCGAATGGCCAGCAAAAAGTGGCGTTCGACGCGCCCGTCGTGTTTGCCGGCTACGGCATCCGCGCCCCGGAAGAGAACTGGGACGATTTCAAGGGTGCCGACTTAAAGGGGAAGCTGGTCATCATGATGGTCAACGACCCGCAGCCGACCACCGCCGAACCGAACCGCTTTGCCGGCAAGTCGCTGACCTGGTACGGGCGCTGGGTCTACAAGTACGAGGAAGCGCTGCGCCAGGGCGCGGCTGGCGTGCTGCTGATACACACGACGGCATCGGCGTCGTATCCGTGGTCAGTGCCGGCCAACGGTTTCGGCCATGAGCGCTTCAACCTGGCTGGCGCGGGCAATGCGATGGAAGGCTGGCTGCAGGAAGACATGGCACGCGCGTTGTTCCAGGCCGGCGGACAGGACCTGGACGCCTTGCGCGCGCAAGCGGAAACGCGCGCATTCCGCCCCGTGGCCCTGAACGCGACGGTCAAGGTGGCATTGAACAGCCAGATCCGCAGCATCGAGCAATTCAACGTGGCCGGCATCGTGCCGGGCACGGACCCGAAGCTGAAGGACGAAGCCGTCATCTACTCGGCCCACTGGGACCACCTGGGCAAGGATGACGAAGGCAGCCAACGCGCCGGACAAAGCGACCATATCTACAACGGCGCCATCGACAACGCTTCGGGCGCGGCGGCCCTGCTGGCCATGGCGCAAGTGGCCGTGAAACAACCGGCACGCCGCACGCAGATCTTCCTGTGGCCGGCCGGCGAAGAAACGGGCATGCTGGGCAGCACGGCCTATACGCGCAAGCCCCTGTGGCCACTGGCCAAGACGGCCGCCGACCTGAACCTCGACAGCATGAATTTTGTCGGCAAGACGCACGACATCGGCGTGGCCGGCGCCGAGCGCAGCAGCCTGTACGCGAGCGCCGCCAAGGTGGCCAAGCGCATGGGCCTGCGACTGGCGCCGACCATCCCCGACCTGTCCGGCGCGTTTTACCGGGCCGACCATTTTGCCTTCGCCAAGGCTGGCGTGCCCGCCTTCAACGTGGGCTCGGCCGTGTTTTCCGGCGATGGCTCGTTCGACTTCGTCCAGGAGCCGAAAGCGTCGGGCGAACGCCTGGTGGCGTTTAAAAAGGACTACCACCAGGTCACCGACGAGTACAACCCGTCGTGGGACTTGTCCGGCATGGTGCAGCAGGCGCAGTTCACCTTGAACCTCGGTTACGAAGTGGCGAACGACAAGAACTTGCCTACTTGGAACAAGGGCGAGGCGTTTGGCAAAGTAAAACGCTAGGCACCATGAAAAACACCGGCCTTGGCCGGTGTTTTTCATTCAAATCGCCATGATGCGTTTGAGGTCGACGAACGCCGTTTCATACAGGTGTTGAAATGCGCCCACCATGACTTCTTCCACGCCTTCGGCCGCGTCGAATTCGCTCGACCATTCCGCCACGCAAGAAGCGCCACCCGGTTCGCCCGTGACGCGCAGGGTAGAACGGTAGTTCTTGACGGGGATCGGGCCCGAGACGATGGTGTAGGTGTAGCTCTTGTCCGCCTCGCTGTAGCTTTGCAGGCGTTCGGCGATGATGGCGCCGTCCGTGGTTTTCAGGCGGCGCACGCGGCCGCCGTGCTCGGACAGGCTAGTCTTGATGGAGCTCGACCATTCATTCAGCGACTGGAAGCCACCGATAAAATCCCACACGCGTTCGGCGCTTGCCGCCAATGTTACAGAAACAATTACTTGGGCCATCTTTAATTCGGTTCCTCATCCAGGTTTGCCGGGCGCCGCGCCCGGCCGGCCGGAGTTGCCCGGCACAGCCGCTATTTTAGCGCCCATGCGGCTTTGCTGCTGAGCAAACCATGGCAACTGGCCAGCCTGGCGAGGCAGTCTTACAGATTTTCCGCGAGGAAAATCAAGGAATTGCCATGCGCGTGGGCGGCGGCGCGCTGCTGGTAACTGTCGCGGTGGGTGCAATTAAAACCGTGCTCGGCGCCCGGGTAGATATGGATTTCCACGTCTTGCCGGTCTTCGAAACGCTCGGCGATCTTTTGCACGGCTTCCGGCGGAATATGGCTGTCCTGGCCGCCGAAATGCATGAGCAGCGGCACCTTGATGTTGTCAGCCAGGTCCAGCTTGTTCTGGATGCCGCCGCCGTAATAGGCGATGGCGGCATCGACCAGGCCAGCCGCGGCCGTCTGGAACGACAGCCGGCCGCCGAAGCAGTAGCCGACGGAAGCCAGCTTGCCCGTCACTTCCGGGCGCGCGCGCAGGACAGCGACGGTGGCCTTGATATCGATCAAGGCATGTTCGTTATCGGTAGCCTGCATCAGCTCGACGGCGCGCTTCCAGCCGTCCGCGTCATAGCCGAGCTCGATGTGCGCGCCGGCGCGCCAGAACAGGTCGGGCACCAGCACCACGTAGCCATCGGCCGCGTACTGGTCGGCCACGGCGCGGATGTGCTCGTTGACGCCGAAAATTTCCTGCAACAGGATGATGGCGGGGCCCTTGCCCACATGCGGCACGGCCAGGTAAGCCTGGAAGCTGCCGTCCGGGCCGGCGATATCGATCCACTGCGAAGTTGTGCTCATAGGAAACTCCAGTCTGAGGTTGGGGGAGGAAATGCCACAGCCAGGCATGTTACTGGTTTTTCGCGCTGCCTGCCCCCGTCCTTGGTTCAGGCTAATACATCTCGCGCAGGTAAATCACGGGACCCGACTTGAAGACGCCAAAGACGACGGTGCCCACGGTGCTGGGCAAGTACGCAATGCCGGGCACGGAAACATCGACGCTGCCGCTCTTGCCGACGCCGGGCGCCGCCAGGGTCAGGCGTTTGCTCGGCGGCAAGATGCCCTTGTCGACCGTATAAGTAACAATAGTGTTATTGGGTAATAAAAAGTCCTTGCATACCAGGGTTTTCTTGCAATTGGCAAACACCACCAGCGTGTTGTCGAACGCACTGATGCTGTCCAGCAGACTGGTAACCCAGGTCTTGCCATCCCAGTACTGCGTCTGCACCGCCAGACGCACGGGATAGCGCTCGGAACCGTAGTCATGCGGCACCATCAGGCGGCCCGTGAGCACGGTCAGTTGCGCTTCCTTGCCATCGGCCGGCGCCGAGCTCACACTCCCGGCTGCCGGATAGGCATACGTCGCGCGCAGCAGCAGCCCCGTCGGCGATGCCAGTGCCTTTGGCTCTTTGGGCACGGCATAGGCGGCGGGGAAACTGTAGGCGATGGAGCGCGTGGCAACGCCATTGCTGAAACTGGTGACGGGTACGCCCGTCACGGCCGCAGGTGCTTTTGCCCCATCCGTCAGCGTGCTGCCCGATGGCGCCGTGGGCGGATAGCTGTTCTTCTCCGTGGCCGCGTCATACGGGACCAGCGTCACTTGCGTTTTGTTGATGACGTCATTCCTGGCGTCAAAATTCTTGGTGTCCACGCCACCCGAGGTCTGGGCGCGGATGGTCAGATCGAAAGGCTGGCGCGAATACACGGCACGGTCGCCGGCACACACGAACGGCGCGCTGCATGGGAAAGGAAACTCCGTCTTCGCCCCCCCCGGGAGGTCCACTTTCTTGACCACCAGTTCCGTCACAAAGTGGTGCGGATAGAAGAGCACGGCATCGCTCGTCCCCGGCGACGTCAGGCCGCTGCCCAGATAACCGTTTTCGTCTTGCAGCGCGGCCGTGAAATTGATCTTGCCCACTTCGGGCCAGACCAGCGGCGGCGCCGCGATGACGCCCCCTTTTTTCACGAAATCGAGATCGCCGCCGACTTCTGGATTGCTTACGCCTGTGTAGACCGGCGCCAGCAGATTACGGCCGAGCACGACTTTTTGCACGGCGACACCACTTTCGTTGCCAAAGTTTTTCGTCACGGCACCGAGCGCGTTGACGGCCGATAACGTGATGGGCGTCCCCGCCACGAGGGGCGCTGCCGCCAGGCCAGCGCGCTGCGTCGGCGCCAGCTTCGTCAACAGGAATTGCTGCGGCGCCACGATGACCGTGCCGCTGCCGCTCATGTCCAAACCTTTGTCGCTGCCGCTGTCGGGCTTGTAAGAGGCCGTCAGGAGCAGCGCTCCCGCATCGGCATACAGCATGTTCGGCTTGGCCACGCCATTGGCGCCGAACGTCACCCTCACCTTGGTGCTCGTCCCGCTGCAGCTGCTCTGGTCACTGGCCGCCAGGGCAACATAGTTATTTTTGGCGCTGTCAAAGATGCGCGCAGGCAATGTACCCGCATTCGGATTGCTGTACGCGCAACTCAGGTTCAAATCCTTGCTCTGGCCGGCGAACATGGGCACGCAAACGTCCCTATTGCCGGACGAGGTCTGCAAGGCGCTGATTTCCAGTGCGCCCGCCTCTTCCGCGTAGCGCGGAGCGCCGCTCACCTGGAAGCCGCTGGAGAGAAAGCTGATCTGGCAATTGCTCGTGCTGCCGCCGCTCTTGCACACCAGCGCCCCCGTCGTGGCGGGCGTGCTGACCAGGCCGAGGGTGGCGATGCCCACCGTAGTCTGGCGCACCGTGACATTGGGGTTGATGCCGCTGGTATCGATCTGCGTCGGCTCGCCGCCCGGGCTGACGGTGACATTCACGCCATTTTTGTAGACCGCGCTGCAACTGGCATCGGCGCAGGCTGTCACCGTCACCGTGGGCACCTGGCAAGTGAGCGCCGTCAGCGGGTGCTCGATCTGGAAATGGTGCAGTCCGCTCGGCGTACCGGGTCCGCATTTCGGCCCCATCGGTTCATTGAAGGCCCAGCCGCTGTTGTTCGTCACGCAGCTGCACGGGTTCGATGGCGTATACGCCTTGCAGGTGATGGTTTGCTGCACCCGGCCCTGCCAGCCCAGGGTGATGTGGTCGACCTTGGCGTTGCCCGTGATATAGGCGTTGGACGAGTCGAGCGTCACCTGGCCGGCGTCCACATTGCCCTTGATGCCATTGCCTGAGGCGATCGACAAGGAATTACTGGCGTCCACGTCCCCCGTGACGAGCAGGCCGGACGCCTTCAGGTCGATCGTCGGCGATTTCAGGTTGCCCGTCACCTGGCTGCCGGAACCGATGGTCAGCGATACGCTGGCCGTGATATCGCCCTGGATGCGGGTACTGGCGGGCAGGATATTGACGACGGTGCCGCTGATCGGCCCGTTGATGACGGAACCGGAGGCGATTTCCACGGGGCCCTTGGCGCTGATCTTGCCCGTCACCTTGACGTTGTTCGAGCCCATCTTGATGGTCGTGGCGGAAATATTTGCCGTGATGGTCTGTTCCTGAGAACCCATGAGGAAAGTGCCGCCCTCCGCTGTCAGGTTGCCGCCCGTAACTTTCAGGTTCGGCGGATTGATGTCCTTGATATCGAGATTGCCCTTGACCGTCAGCGTGGCATTGCCGCTCATCGTCAAGCCCTGGTTGTAGCTCATCGCCAGCGAACTGTTGACCGTCACGGCATACGCGCTGCCGATGACGATGACGTCGGTGGAGCTCAGCGCCAGCGAGGCGCACGTGTATTGCAAGCCATCCTGGCTCTGGCTGCAGTTGCTGACGGTGCCGCCATTGAAGTTGAGCGTGGCCGCGTGGGCAAGGGATGAGCCCAGCAGCAATGTCAGGGCGGCAAAAATGTGAAGTAAGCGCACGATATCGAGGAATCCGGTGGGTGGGGAGCCAGCGGGCGCGCCAATTATTTCATGCTAACCTACGCCATCGCTGTTGTTGCATTATGGCAGTATTTATCCCCCTCACGCATATCGCATGATCAAGCAAAGCCCCAAAGAATTCCCTCTGCGCACCGTCGACATCATCGTCTATCCCGGCTTCAAGGCACTCGAAGCCATCGGCGCCATGAAAGTGTTTGACTACGCCAATACCCATTTGCGCCTGCGCAATCTGCCCGGCGGCTACGACGTGCGCATCGTGTCGACAGCCATCGGCCCGGTCGAGTCGGACACCCTGATGTCGCTGCACGCCAGCAAGGCGCTCGATGCCAGCCGCCTGCCCGACTTGGCCGTCATCGTCGGCTGCCACCACGTCGAGCAAGTCTTGCAAGACATTCCCGCCCTCGCCGCCTGGGTGGCCGAGGCGGCGCCGCGCATCGACACCCTGGCGGCCCTGTGCACAGGCTGCTTCTTCCTGGCCGAGGCCGGCGTGCTCGACGGCAAGAGCGCCGCCACGCACTGGAGCGCCGTGGACAGCCTGCGCCAGCGCTATCCATTGATACAGGTCAATGCCGATGCGATTTTCGTGCGGGAAGGGAAATTCTGGACGTCGGCCGGCGTGACGGCCGGCATTGACCTGGCGCTGGCCCTGGTGGAAGACGATTTCAGCCGCGATATCGCGCTGGAAGTGGCGCGCGACCTGGTCGTGTATCTGAAGCGGCCCGGCGGCCAGTCGCAGTTTTCCGTGCACCTGTCGAGCCAGATGACGACGCATCCCACCATCCGCCAATTACAGGGCTGGATCATGGAACACCTGGCCGAAGAGCTCACTGTGCCGCTGCTGGCGGCCAGGCTGGCCATGAGCGAGCGCAATTTTACGCGCGTGTTCCAGCGCGAAACGGGCACCAGCCCCACGGAATTCATCGACACGGCCCGCTTTGAAGTAGCGCGCCGCTTGCTGGAAGACAATGTGTCTTCCTTAAAACAGGTGGCCGTGCAAGCGGGCTTGCATACCGAGGAGAGGCTGCGCCGCCTGTTTCAAAAGAAACTTGCCATCACGCCCCGCGATTACCGCGAGCGCTTTTCCAGCACGGCGCGCTAAGACGTCAGCGCGGCTTGCCGTGACGCACGTGGCGCGTGGCCAGCTGGCGGCTCTGCCGGGCCAGCGGTGTAAACAAGAGTGCGCACAGCAGATACGTGGCCAGCAGCGCCAGCCAGATGGCGGGCGTGGCGAGGCTGGCGGCATTGCTCCACCACAAGGCCAGCAGGGAAGACAGGGCAGCGCCGAGGAAGACGGGCAGCATGCGGCGCAAGGTGGCGAGGTAGGCAGTGGCAAACATGAACGGCTCCCAAAGCAAGGCGGTGATATCTTCACACTAGCAGGGGCAGGCAGCGAAGTACAGCCTGCCGCCCTGCCCCGTCCGTCAAGTGTTGCGCAATGAGTACATCCGTTAATATTAGTACAACACGACGGAACGGATCGACTCGCCGCTCTTCATCAGGTCGAAGCCTTCGTTGATGCGTTCGAGCGGCAGGCGATGCGTGATCAGGTCGTCAATATTGAGCTTGCCTTCCATGTACCAGTCGACGATCTTCGGCACGTCCGTGCGACCGCGCGCGCCGCCGAAGGCCGAACCGCGCCATTCGCGTCCCGTCACCAGCTGGAATGGACGTGTGGAAATTTCCTGGCCAGCCGCTGCCACGCCGATGATGAACGATTTGCCCCAGCCCTTGTGCGTGCACTCGAGCGCCTGGCGCATCAGGGTCGTATTGCCCACGCATTCGAAACTGTAGTCGGCACCGCCATCCGTCAGTTGCACGATGGCATCGACGACGTTTTCCACTTCGTTCGGATTAATAAAATGCGTCATGCCGAACTTGCGCGCGATAGCCTGGCGCGCCGGGTTGATGTCGATGCCGATGATTTTATCGGCGCCGACCATTTTGGCAGCCTGAATCACGTTCAGGCCGATGCCGCCCAGACCGAAAACGGCCACGTTGGCGCCCGCCTCGACCTTGGCCGAGAACAGGACGGCGCCCACGCCCGTCGTCACGCCGCAGCCGATGTAGCACACCTTGTCGAACGGCGCGTCGGAGCGGATTTTTGCGAGAGCGATTTCCGGCACGACGATGTAGTTCGAAAAGGTGGACGTGCCCATGTAGTGGAACAGCGGCTGGCCATTCAGCGAGAAGCGGCTGGTGGCGTCCGGCATCAGGCCGCGGCCCTGCGTGGAACGGATGGCCTGGCACAGATTCGTCTTTTGCGACAGGCAGAACTTGCACTGGCGGCATTCCGGCGTGTACAGGGGGATGACGTGGTCGTCCTTTTTCAGGGTCATCACGCCCGGCCCCACGTCGACGACGACGCCGGCGCCTTCATGGCCGAGGATGGCGGGGAAGATGCCTTCCGGATCAGCGCCGGACAGGGTGTAGTAATCGGTATGGCAAATCCCGGTGGCTTTCAGCTCGACCAGCACTTCGCCGGCGCGCGGGCCGGCCAGGTCGACTTCTTCGATCGTCAGCGGGGCACCCGCTTTCCAGGCAATCGCGGCTTTGGTTTTCATGTGTGTCATTCCTGCTCGGTTTCAGATGCGCCATTATCGGGCGGCAACGGACGTGACGGTGCGACTGGCCCTGCGCTTGTCTGAAAACGCGGCGCATTTGTCCGATGCCGCCGTACCGTGCAGCAGCGCACGGAAGCGTGACCCATGCGAGGCGTACGCTTGCGCAAGCTCAATCGTGCCGACGCCAAAAACGCGCATTCTTGCAGCAAACCTAGCGCCATACCGAGCAGCCAGCAGGAGACTGACATGCGCCACTTCCTATCCCGGCTTTCCCCTATCTGGCCAGCCCTGCTGCTGGCGTGCTGCCTGAGCCTGCTGGCATCGTGTGGCGGGGGCGGCGGTCACCATCCGCCTGCAGCCGGCACCGGCAGCCTGACAGTCACCATCGGCGGCTTGCCGGCCGGCGTGGCGGGCGCCGTCACGGTGAGCGGGCCTGCGACGTACAGCAAGACGCTGACGGCGAGCACCACCTTGACAGACCTGGCGCCCGGCGCCTACACGCTCAGCGCCGCCAGCGTGGCGCAAGGCACGCCCACGCCCGTCACGCAGCAGGTGCAAGTCAATGCGGGGGCGACGGCCAGCGCCAGCGTCACCTATGCGGCCAACGCGCCGCTGGCCCTCTCCCTGCAAGAGGTGGCCAGCGGCTTGAACGCCCCCATCTTCCTCACGGCGCCGCCCGGCGACAGCCGTTTGTTCATCATTGAACGGGCCGGCCGCATCCGCGTGGTGCAGAACGGCAACCTGCTGGCCACGCCCTTCCTCGACATCAGTACGCTCACCACCACCAGCGGCGAGCGGGGCTTGCTGTCGCTGGCCTTCCATCCGCAATACGCCAGCAACGGCTATTTCTTCATTTATTACACCAACCTGGCCGGCGATATCGTCATCGAGCGGCGACAAGTGTCAGCTGGCAACGCCAACATGGCCGATCCCCTGTCCGCGCTGGGCATCCTGACAATTCCCCATCCCACGTTCAGCAACCACTATGGCGGCTTGCTCAGCTTTGGACCGGACGGCTATCTGTATGCGGGCACGGGCGACGGCGGCAGCGGGGGCGATCCGCCCGGCAACGCGCAAAACACCAACGTGCTTCTGGGAAAACTGCTGCGCCTGGACGTCAACGCCAGCAGCGTCGCCCAACCGTATGCCATTCCACCCGGCAATCCATTTGCCACGGCAGGCGGGCGCCCTGAAATCTGGGCCTACGGCTTGCGCAACCCATGGCGCTACGCCTTCGACGTGCCGGCCCAGCTGCTGTATATCGCCGATGTGGGCCAGGCCAACTGGGAAGAAGTCGACGTGCGGCCCATGGGCCAGGCGGGCAACAACTATGGCTGGAACATCATGGAAGGCACGCACTGCTACAACAGCGCCAGTTGCAACCAGGCGGGGCTGGTCCTGCCCGCCATCGAATACGGCCACGATGCAGCCGGCGGCTGCTCGATCACGGGCGGCTATGTCTACCGCGGCGCGGCCCTGCCGGAACTGGCGGGGCACTACCTGTATTCCGACTACTGCAGCGGCTGGCTGAAAAGTTTCAGCTACAGCAATGGGATGGCCTCGGCCTTAACGGACTGGGGCATCACGAACGTGGGCAACATCCTGTCGTTTGGCCAGGATGCGCAAAACGAGCTGTACATGCTGAGCGGCACGGGCAAGGTGTACAGGATAGTACGCAGGTAAGCGTACGCAAGCAGTCATGGCGGCGCACGCCTGGGGCGGCATTTTTCGACGGGGCGCGGGGAACCGGCTAGAATTGATATTTCCGCCGCGCCCTGCGCCCCAGCCCAAGAGAACACCATGGCCCGTTTGAAACTTGAATTTCCCGAAGACCAGTACTGCTATTCCTCGCAACTGACGGTACGCACGACGGACATCAACGCCGGCAACCATCTCGGCAATGATTCCATGATTTCCATGATTTCCGAAGCCCGCGCCCGCTTCCTGTTCGAATATGGCGTGCGCGACATCGAAGCGGACGGCACCGGCATCATCGTCACCGACCTGGCCACCACCTACCGCGCCGAAGCCCATGCGCGCGACCAGCTGTTGTTCGAAGTGGGCGTCATGGATTTCAACAAGTATGGCGGCGACATCACCTTCCGCATTACCCGCCCGCGCGACAGCACCCTGATCGCCATGGCCAAGTCCGGCTTTGTCTTCTTCAACTACAAGCGCAGCCAGGTCGTGCCCATGCCGGAAGATTTTGGCAGCAAGTTTCCGCAGGTGAACTGGATCGACTGAGGCGCGGTACATTCTGCTCATCATCCTGTATGCTTGTCAGGATGATATGCAAAATTAACCTGCGCCGCGCCGGCGCCTGCCTGCTGGCCGCCTGCGCGATGGCGTCACCCGGCATCGGCCATGCCGCGCCGCAAACCGTCATCCTGTACGGCGACGACGACTATGCACCGTACAGCTACGTGGAAAACGGCGTCTTCAAGGGCATGTATATCGATATCCTGCGCCAGGCGGCCAGCGCGATGCCCGATTACCGCCTGGAACTACAGCCGCGCCCCTGGAAGCGGGGCCTCGATGCGCTGGAAAAGGGCCAGGTTTTCGGCCTGTTTCCACCCGGACGCAAGACGGAAAGGCCGTACGTGCAACCGTATTCGGCCATGCTGTACCGCGAATCGGTGGTGCTGTTTTGCCATGAGGCCGTCATGCGCACGCCGCGCACGCGGTTTCCCGCCGACTTTGCAGGCCTGACCATCGGCGTCAACACGGGTTTTCTGCTCTCAGAAAAATTGATGGTGCCGGCCCGCGAAGGACTGCTGCGCCTGGAAGCGGCCAAGGGCAATGAAGCCAATCTGAAAAAACTGGCCTTGCGGCGCATCGATTGCTACGCCAGCGACCGCGGCGCGGCACGCCACACGGCGCGCCAGCTGGGCGGCGAACTGGCCAGTTACGGCTTTCAATTGTACGAAGTGCTGGAACTGTCGTCCGAAGCCACCTATATCGCCTACAGCGCGCGCAACACGCCGGCCTACAAGGCTGATTTCGTCGCGCAAATGAATGCCGCCCTGCTGGCCCTGCGGCAGAGCGGCCAGCTGGCGCGCATCGAACAGGCTTACTTGCGTTGACTACTTGCGTTGACTATTTACGTTAATTAGCCCGGCACTGCGCCCGGCGGCAAGATCATTTGCGTACCGGACGCTTCACTTGCGTGCCAAACGTGTCCGAGAACCAGTCATCGATCATCTTCTTCTCGTAGCGCAGCTTGTCGCCGCTCGCATAGCGATTGATGCGCGTCAGATAGGACATATCGGACAGGGCCGCATCCGCACTGCCGATGACCTTGCCATCCTGCTCCAGCACATAATGCAAGCGCATGCGCGGCCAATCGGCCTGACCGGTCATCACGCGGAAATCCTGCGTGGAGCGCATGGAGGTATTTTCACGGCCAGCCATGTCCAGATCCGTCACATCGATCTTCAGGGTCAGGCCAGGCTTGAGCGACTCTCCCAGTTTCTCGAAATGCGCCGTCAAGTCCTTGAGCACTTTGTCACGCTCCGTCTGATCGAAAGACACGTCCGAAAATTGTTCCGGCTTGGTGAAATGAACTTCCGTGCCCGCCCAGGCGGCAGTGCTCGCCAGCAAGGCAAGACCAGCAATGAAGGTACGCGTCGTTTTCGTTTTCATGATGAGTCCTTTCAAGAATGTGGATGGCACTCCGGCCACTTTTTACGTCTTACTATAGCGCGATGAGTTTCATTCTAAAGGGAAACTAATACATTGTTACTTTTCTTGCACCGCGTAACGAACAGGGCTCAGGCCACAGACTTTTTTTACAGATTCATTGGCAATATTAATTAAAACAAAGTATTGTCTTGAAAATATAGTTGCCTAAGCGATAAAGTATAGATAGTGTCGCCAGCGTGGATTTAAAGTGCTTTTTTGATATGCATGTTGCATGAATTTAGTCAATTATTCTTGCTTGTTGTTAATACTTGGCTGTCAGTCTACAATCGATAAAATGCGCCCGAAAAACGCGCAACGCCAGTAGTGGCGCACAGGCAAGCCTGGCGCAGGCGTCTCAGCATTGCGTCAGTTATGCCTTTTAGCGGAACTCGCCCTTATGTCATTTTTGTCTTCAGCCTCGCCCAAGTTACCTCCCTGGAAAGTCCTGCTCGTCGACGATGAACCCGACATCCACGACATCACCAAACTGACGCTGAGCCGTTTTCGCCTCGAGGGCCGCGCCCTGAGTTTCGTGCATGCCTACAGCGGCGCCGAGGCCAAGCAGGTGCTGGCGCGCGAAGAAGGCATCGCGCTGGTGTTTCTCGACGTGGTGATGGAGCGCGAAGACAGCGGCCTGGAAGTGGCACGCTGGATGCGCGAAGACCTGGGCAACCAGTTTACGCGCATCGTGCTGCGCACGGGACAGCCGGGACAGGCGCCGGAAGAGCGGGTGATCGTCAACTACGACATCAACGACTACAAGGAAAAGACGGAACTGGACCGCACCAAGCTGTTCACCACCACCTTTGCCGCCCTGCGCGCCTACCGCGACATCATGAAGGTGGAAGAGGCACGCCAGGCCCAGCTCCATTACCGCGAGGGACTGGAAAGAGTCATCGCCGCCTCGGCGCACATTTTCAAGCAGCGCAACCTGCGCGACTTCGCCAGCGGCCTGCTGCAGCAAGTCGTCGCCCTGCTGCGCCTGGAAACGAGCATGTTGCTGCGCCTGCGCGGCGCCAGCGCCATCTCGGGCGAACAGGATTATGAAATCCTCGCGCAGATCGGCGACACGGACGACGGCATCCTCAGCCCTTCCCTGCTGTCGCAACTGGACGACGCCAAGAGCAACAAGATCTCGCGCCTGCACGGCGACACCTATGTCGGCTATTTCCCGAACAGCAGCGGCAAGGCGTCCTTGCTGGTACTCAAAGGCGTGGAAGAGATTTCCGACCTCGACGCGCAGTTGCTGGAAGTATTCTGTTCCGGCGTGGCCATCGCCTTCGACAATATCCTGCTAACGCAGGAAATCACCGATACCCAGGCCGAGCTGATCCTGCGCCTGGGTGACGTGGTCGAATCGCGCTCGCACGAAGGCGGCAACCACGTGCGCCGCATGGCCGAAGTGTGCCAGCTGCTGGCGCAGGCGTCCGGCATGTCGGAAGAGGAAACCATGGTGCTGCGCCACGCGGCGCCCATGCATGACATCGGCAAGATTTCCACGCCCGACGCCGTGCTGCTGAAACCGGGCAAGCTCGATGCGGCCGAATGGGAAATCATGAAACAGCATCCGACGGTGGGCATGTCCATCCTCGACGGCTCGCAGCGTCCGCTCTTGAAGGCGGCTGCCGTGATTGCCCACCAGCACCATGAAAAATACGACGGCAGCGGCTACCCGCAAGGCCTGGTCGGCGAAAACATCCACAAATACGCACGCATCGCCGCCGTGGCCGACGTCTTCGACGCCCTCATGCACAAACGCTGCTACAAGGATGCCTGGCCCCTGGAGCGCGTGGTCAGCTACCTGCGCGAAGTGAGCGGCAGCCACCTCGACCCGCAGTATGTGGAGTTGTTGATTGCGAACCTCGATGAAGCGCTTGCGTTGAATCAGCGTTTTCCGGATTAAGTGCCCCCCGAGCGATACGCACACCGGCAAAACACGCTTCGGCCCAAGCCCCCAACATGGGCGTTCCGGGCCAAGCGGGCCTGAAAAATGTCGAGGGCAAGGCGCAGCGACGCAGACAGTACGCATGTACGGCAAGGAGCTGCAACGCCGCCATCGGCATTTTCTCAGGCTCGCGTCTCCGGCCCGCCATTTTTGGCCGCCTGCGTCGGACTACGGCCTGCGGCCTAATCCGACCTACGTGGCTCCAGAGGGAAGCGTATCTTGTAATGCAACCCCATCCCCGCCGCACTAACCACCTTCACCGTCCCTCCCAGCGGTCCCGTCACCAGGTTGTACAGGATATGCGCACCGAGTCCGCTGCCGCCGGAACCGCGCTTGGTCGTGAAGAAGGGGTCAAACAGCTGGCCCAGGGTCGCGCTGTCCATGCCCATGCCGTCGTCGCTGTAGTCGAGTTCCAGCATCTCGCCGGCCATCCTGGCTGAAATCTTGATCTTGCCCGGCTCGCCTTCGGCAAAGCCGTGCACCAGTGAATTGACCACCATGTTTGTGACGATCTGCGAGACGGCGCCCGGATAGCTGCGCAGCTGCACCTCGGGCGCACAGTCGATCTCCACCTTGATCGGCTTGCCCTTCAGCTTGGGCTGCAAGGACAACAGGATTTCATCGAGGTATTTGCGCAAGTTAAAGCTGCGCAATTCGTCCGAAGACTGATCCACGGCCACCTGCTTGAAGCTGCGCACCAGCGCCGCTGCGCGCTGCGTATTCGTCGTCATGATGCGCAGGGTCTGGTCGATGATGTCGAAGAATTGCCGCAAGCCGTCCTCATCGAGCTGGCCGCCCTCCAGGTCTTCGCGCGTGAGTTTCAATTCCTGCACCAGGTGGCTGGTGGCCGTCACGCAAATGCCCAGCGGCGTATTGATTTCATGCGCCACGCCCGCCACCAGGCGCCCCAGGGACGCCAGTTTTTCCTGGCGCACCAGTTCCGACTGCGCTTCCTGCAAGGCGCTCAGGGCGCTGTTCAGGGCCGCGTTCTGCTCTTCCAGCGCTTCCTTGGCCTGGCGCATGGCGCTGTCGGCCTGGATGCGGGCCATCGCCACGGCCACGTGGCTGGCCATGAAGGCCAGCACGTCCAGTTCCGCCTGGCCATACACGACGGATTCGTCGTAGCTTTGCACGATGATCACGCCATATTTCCGCTTGCCCAGCAGCATGGGTGCGCCCATCCAGCTGGCGATGCTGGTATTGCCCAGCGGCTCGTCCATCTCGCCGCTGGCCACCAGCGCCGCATAGCTGCTGGCATCGAGCAAGCAAGCCTGGCGCCGCGCCAGCACATACGAACTCATGCCGATGCCGTAATGAAAGCGTTTTACGGGCGCCTGCGCATCCTTCTCGTCGACAAAATACGGGATCGTGATGTCCTTGTTGTCCGGGTGGTACAGGGCGATGAGGAAATTCTTTGCCGTCACCAGCTCGCTGATGATGGCGTGCAGGCGCGCGTACAAGGTCGTCGCATCGGCTGCCTGCGCCGACAGGTTGGCGATTTCATACAGCGCATGCTGCAGGTTTTCCGCGCGGCGCCGCTCGGCCACCTCGTGCGCCAGCAGGGCCGTGCGCTCCTGCACCGCCTTTTCCAGGCGGTCCATGCTTTGCATGCCTTGCAGCGCGCTCGATACATGCGTGGCGATCAGCGCGAATAGGGCCTGGTCTTCCAGGCTGAAGCGGTGCTGCGCGTCATAGCTCTGGATGACGATGGCGCCCAGCACCTGGTGCTGCTGGTCCAGCAGCGGGCAGCCGATCCAGTGCTCGGCCGCCGTGCCGCCGCCCCAGGCGCCGCCGCCGATGGCGCGCATGGCGTCGTCGTCGGCCGTCATCACCAGCTGCTTGCGGTTGACGATGACCCACGCCGTGGGCGACTGCGCGGCGCTGGCCAGGCGCACGCCCTCGTCCGGATCGGGCGCGGCGTCGAATTCGTCGACAAAGTAGGGAAAGCGCACGAGGCCATCGTCGTGGTCGCTGAGCGCCACGTAAAAGTTGGCCGCATACATGATGCGTCCCAGCGCCGCATGCACCGCCTGCAGGAATTCGCTGATATCGCTGCAGGTGCTCGAGCGTTGCCCGATTTCCAGCAACACGGTTTGAACGGCTTCCAGGCGGCTGAGACGGCTTTCCATGGGTGACTATGTACCTTGTGCAAGTATATGTTCTGAAAATCAATATTATCAGTTCAGCCCAGCCTTGGCACGGCATAAAACGCAGAATCTTGCCTTGAGGCAGAGCAACACACGCCACGCGCGCATTTGCCATGCTGGCAATACAGTGGCAGACTAGGCCCCTTCCTACAGACCAGACCGTCCTCATGACTGCCACGCTACGCGCCTCGCTTCGCCCCTACACCCTCGCCGGCCTGCTGGCCTTTGCCGCGCTGGGCATGCCGCCGCTGTGCGCCGCGCCAGCCAAGGCGCCGGCGGCGGAAACGGCCGATGGCGGACGCTATTTCGGCCCCCTCGTCGCGGGCAAGATGCATGGCCAGGGCCGGCTCGAATACGCGAGCGGCGCGTTCTACGAAGGAGGTTTTGCGCGCGGCGTGTTTTCCGGCCAGGGCAAGCTGCGACAGGCGTCCGGCGTCGAATACACGGGCGCGTTCCGCCAGGGCGCCTTCGATGGCCTCGGCCGCTACACCTCGCCCAAGGGCGAAATTTACACGGGCAGCTTCGTCAAGGGCAGCTTCGAGGGACAAGGCCGCTTCCAGGGCGCCGATGGCGCCACCTTCGAAGGCCATTTCAAGCACTGGCGCCCGCACGGCGCCGGCAAGCTGACCGACACGGACGGCACCGTCTTCGAAGGCGAATTCGTCCAGGGCCAGGTGCAGGGCAAGGCCAGGGTCACCACCAGCGATGGCATCCACTACGAAGGCGAGCTGAAAGACTGGAAATTCGAGGGTGTAGGCGTGCTGCGCACGGCCGACGGCGACGAATACCGGGGCGGCTTCAAGAATGGCCAGTTCGACGGCAAGGGCGTGCTGCGCTATGCCGTGGCGCAGGCAGACGGCCGGCGCGAAGACAGCGGCAACTGGACGGAAGGCCAGCTGGACGACCCGGCCTTGGACAAGCTCACGCGCGACAATATAGAGCTGGCCCTGTATAACCAGCGCGCCCTGCTCGACAGCGCCCTGGCCAGGATCGCGCCGCGCGATGCGGCGAAGAAAATCAATCTGTATCTGCTGGGCGTGGCCGGCGATGGCGCGCAGGAAGTGTTTCACCGCGAAACGGCCTTCGTGCAGCGCCAGTTCGACCGCGATTACGGTACCGTGGGCCGCTCCTTGATGCTGGTCAACAGCCGCAACACGGTGGCGCAGCAGCCGATGGCCACGCGCACCAGTATCGCAGCCAGCCTCGACGCGCTGGGCGCGAAAATGGACAAGGCCAACGACATCCTGTTTTTATTCCTCACCAGCCACGGCTCGCCCGAGCACGAACTGGCGCTGGCGCAAAACGGCATGGACCTGCACAGCCTGCCCGCGCAAGAGCTGGCGTCCATGCTCAAGCACAGCGGCATCCGCTGGAAAGTCATCGTGATCTCGGCCTGCTATGCGGGCGGCTTCATTGCGCCATTGAAAGATGACAACACCCTCATCATCACGGCCGCGCGCAGCGACCGCACCTCGTTCGGCTGCGACGACCAGAACGATTTTACGTATTTCAGCGAAGCGTATTTCAAGGAAGCCTTGCCCAAGAGCACCGGCTTTGCCGAAGCGTTCGACCAGGCCAGGGGGCTGGTGCAGGCGCGCGAGGCAGCCGATTTCCGCGAAGGCGGCATGGAGGCGGAAGAGCATTCCGAGCCGCAGCTGTTCCAGGGCAAGGCCATCGCCGCGCAGCTGAAGGCGTGGCGCGCCCAGCCACGTTAAGCGCTTCTTTCTGTACAATAGCCGTCACCATGCGACGATTCTTCCTCATTTTGCTGCTGTTCGTGCTTCCGCTCCAGATGTCCTGGGCCGCGGCGAGCGCGTATTGCCTGCACGAGGAAGGCAAGGCGGCGCAGCACCTGGGCCACCACAGCCACCAGCACAAGGCCGAGGCAGATGCGGACAAGCAACCCGCCGGTGACAAAAAGGTAGCTGACCAGCAGAAAAAAGGCCAGCCGCACAGCGATTGCAACGTCTGCCACGGCATCGGCCATGCATGGCTGCCGGCCGGCTCCAGCCTACCCATCGGTGACATGGCGTCCGTGAACGCGGACACCTCCCCCTTCTTTTACGCTTCCCACATCCCGGACGCTCCCAAGCGCCCTGACTGGTCGTCGGCCACCTAGGCCGACGGGACGTTTCAATCACTTTTCGCTGTAAGCCAGGCGCCAGCCTGCGCGTCCCGTCGAATTCTTTTTCCATACCTTGGAGAATTCGATGCACCGTTCCATCTATCTGTTATTGCTCTCCGCTGGCCTGCTGGCCGGCAACTTTGCCCATGCGCAAGCGCCACAGGAGCCTGCCGGCCCCCTGACCTTGCCCGCCGCGCTGCTGCTGGCCGAAGGCGGCAACGCCACCCTGTCGGCCGCCCGCCATGAGCTGGCGGCGCAAGGCGGCGCGTTGCAACAGGCACGCGCCCTGCCCAATCCGGAATTGCAAACCGTGCTGGAAGACACGCGGCGCGCCACGCGCAGCACCACCGTGCAGCTGAACCAGTTGATCGAACTGGGCGGCAAGCGCGGGGCGCGCGCCGCCGTCGCCCAGCGCGGCGCAGACCTGGCGCAAGCGGGCCTGTCCCTGCAGCAAGCCGACACGCGCGCGACCGTCACGTCCGCCTTTGTCGACGTGCTGGCGGCGCAGGAAGGCTTGCGCCTGGCCGACAGCGCACAGGCACTGGCCGCGCGCGCCAGCGACATCACGGCGCGCCGCGTGACGGCCGGCAAGGCCTCGCCCGTCGAGGAAACCCGCGCCCGTGTCGCCGAAGCGAGCGTGCGGCTGGAGCTGAACCTGGCCCGCAGCACCCTGGCCAGTGCCCGCAAGCGCCTGGCCGCCCAGTGGGGCAACGCCACGCCACGCTTCAGTATCGCCGAGGGACGCCTGGAAACTTTGCCAGAGCTGCCCCAGGCAAGCGAACTGGCAGCGCGCCTGGGGCAAGCCCCGGCCGTGCGACAGGCGCAGAGCGCGCTGGCCCAGCGGCAAGCCATGCTGGACGTGGAACAGCGGCGCGCCACGCCCGACGTCACGGTCAGCATCGGCATGAAGCGCTCGGAAGAACTGGGCCGCAACCAGGCCATCATCGGCCTGGCCCTGCCGCTGCCTGTGTTCGACCGCAATGCGGGCAACAAGCTCGATGCCTTGCGCCGCAGCGACAAGGCCAGCGACGAGCTGGCCGCCGCCCGCATCGCCGTGCAAACGGACGTGGCCGCCGCCATCGAACGGCTGGCCACGGCCCGGCTCGACGTGGAAAGCTTGCGCCAGGACATCTTGCCTGGCGCACAAAGCGCCTACGACACGGCCAGCAAGGGTTTCGAGTTCGGCAAGTTCGCCTTCCTCGACGTGCTCGATGCCCAGCGCACCTTGCTGCAAGCCAAAAACCAATACTTGCGCGCCCTCACCGAAGCACACCAGGCCGCCGCCGACATCGAGCGCCTGCTGGGCGCACCAGCTTCCCTGTAAGGAATCCCCGACCATGAATATCAAACTCGACAAAAAACAGACGATCGCCATCGCGTCCATCGCCGCCGCCGGCATCGTGCTGGCCATCCTCATCCTCGGCACGGGCAAATCCAGCGCCCCTTTGGTCCCTGCCGTCAAGGCGGAAGCACATGCTGAAAAGAAAGACGAACATGGCCACGAAGAAGTGGAAGGCAAGCTGGAATTGAGCGCCGCGCAAAGCAAGGCCGCCGGCGTCGTCATCGCTACGGCCGCGCCCGGTCGCATCAAGACGACGGTCGCCCTGCCCGGCGAAATCCGTTTCAATGAAGACCGCACGGCCCACGTCGTGCCGCGTCTGGCCGGCGTGGTGGAAGCCGTGCACGCGGACCTGGGCCAATTGGTGAAAAAGGGGCAAGTGCTGGCCGTCATCGCCAGCACGGAACTGTCGGAACAGCGCAGCGAGCTGCTGTCGGCGCAGCGGCGGCTATCTTTGGCCCGTTCCACGTATGAGCGCGAAGAAAAACTGTGGCGCGAGAAAATTTCGGCCGAACAGGATTATCTGCAGGCGCAGCAGGCGTGGCGCGAAGCGGAAATCGCCGTGCAGAACGCGCAGCAAAAGCTCAGCGCGCTGGGCGCCACGAGTACCAGCAAAGGGCCGCTGAACCGCTACGACATCCGCGCGCCGTTCGACGGCATGGTGCTGGAAAAACACATCACCCTGGGCGAAGCCGTCAAGGAAGACGCGAACATCTTCGTCATTTCCGACCTGTCGACCGTGTGGGCGGAAATCGCCGTGCCGGCGAAAGACCTGGCCACCGTGCGCATGGGAGGCAAGGCGGAAGTCAAAGCCAGCGCTTTTGATGCCAGCGCGCAAGGCACGATCACCTATGTGGGCGCCTTGCTGGGCGAACAGACGCGCACGGCCAAGGCACGCATCAGCTTGCTGAACCCCGACATGGCGTGGCGCCCGGGCCTGTTCGTCACGGTGGAAGTGGTGTCCGGCGAAGCGGACGCGCCCGTCACCGTGCACAGCACGGCCATCCAGACGGTGGAAGACAAGCCCGTCGTCTTCGTGCAGGTCAAAGATGGCTACCAGGCCACGCCCGTGGTGCCGGGCCGCAGCGATGGCACATTGACGCATATCAAGCAGGGCCTGGCCGCTGGCACGCCGTATGCGGCGCAAGGCAGTTTTGTCCTGAAGTCCGAGCTGGGCAAAGATTCCGCCGGCCACGAACACTGATCACGTCAAACTAAAGGAAACCATCATGTTTGAACGCTTGATCCGCTTCGCCATCGACCAGCGCTGGCTGGTGATGCTGGCCGTGGCCGCCATGGCTGGCCTGGGCATCTACAGCTATCAAAAGCTGCCCATCGACGCCGTGCCCGACATCACCAATGTGCAGGTGCAAATCAATACCCAGTCCGCCGGCTATTCGCCGCTGGAAACCGAGCAGAGGGTCACTTTCCCCATCGAGACGGCCATGGCCGGCTTGCCCAACCTGGAGCAGACGCGCTCGCTGTCGCGCTACGGCCTGTCGCAAGTGACCGTGATTTTCAAGGATGGCACGGACATCTATTTTGCGCGCCAGATGATCAACGAGCGCTTGCAGGAAGCAAGGGAAAGTCTGCCGGCCGGCATCACGCCGAAGATGGGGCCCGTCTCCACGGGCCTCGGCGAAATCTACCTGTGGACGGTGGAAACGCAGGCGGGCGCGAAAAAGCCGGACGGCACGCCGTACACGCCGACGGACTTGCGCGAAATCCAGGACTGGATCATCAAGCCGCAGTTGCGCAATGTCACGGGCGTGACGGAAATCAATGCCATCGGCGGCTACGCCAAGCAATACCAGGTGGCGCCCTACCCGGAAAAACTGGCCGCCTACGGCATCAGCCTGCAAGACGTGGTGACGGCGCTCGAGCGCAACAACAGCAACGTGGGCGCCGGCTACATCGAACGGCAGGGCGAGCAATTGCTGATACGCGCGCCGGGCCAGGTGGCCTCAAAGAGCGACATCGCCAACATCGTCGTCGCCAATGTGCAGGGCGTGGCCATCCGCATCCGCGACGTGGCCGACGTGGTGCTGGGGCGCGAATTGCGCACGGGCGCGGCCACGGAAAACGGCCGCGAAGTGGTGCTCGGCACCGTCTTCATGCTGATCGGACAGAACAGCCGCGCCGTCTCGCAAGCCGTCGACAAAAAGATGGTGGAAATCAACCGCAGCCTGCCGAAAGGCGTGCACGCCGTCACCGTGTATGACCGCACGGTATTGGTCGACAAGGCGATCAATACGGTGAAGAAAAACCTGCTCGAAGGCGCCGTATTGGTGATCGCCATCCTGTTCCTGTTCCTCGGCAATATCCGCGCGGCCGTCATCACGGCCATGGTGATTCCGCTGGCCATGCTGTTCACGTTTACGGGCATGGTGCAATACCATGTGAGCGCCAATCTGATGAGTCTTGGGGCGCTCGATTTCGGCATCATCATCGATGGCGCCGTGGTGATCGTGGAAAACTGCGTGCGCCGCCTGGCCCATGCCCAGCAAAAACTGGGACGGCCCTTGACCTTGCAGGAACGTTTTCACGAAGTGTTTGCGGCA
Source organism: Janthinobacterium sp. BJB426 (assembly GCF_002735705.1). Lineage (GTDB taxonomy): Bacteria > Pseudomonadota > Gammaproteobacteria > Burkholderiales > Burkholderiaceae_D > Janthinobacterium. Next base: position 193,508 of record NZ_PDZL01000007.1, on the reverse strand, counting down.
TCGCAAGAGGCGCGCCGCCCCTTGCTGTATGGTCAGCTGATCATCATGGTCGTGTACCTGCCCATCTTTGCGCTGACGGGCGTGGAAGGCCGCATGTTTACGCCGATGGCCCTGACGGTCGTCATCGCCCTGCTGGGCGCCATGCTGCTGTCGATCACCTTCATCCCCGCCGCCGTGGCGCTGTTTATCGGCGACAAGGTGGCGGAGAAGGAAAACGCCATCATGCGCGCCGCCAAGCGCTGGTATGCGCCGCTGCTGGACAAGGTGATGCGCAACACGCCCGTCGTGCTGACGGGCGCGGCGGTGGCCGTCGTGCTGTCGGGCTTGCTAGCCACGCGCATGGGCAGCGAGTTCGTGCCCAGCCTGAACGAGGGCGACATCGCCATCCAGGCCCTGCGCATCCCCGGCACCAGCCTGAGCCAATCGCTGGCCATGCAGCAACAGTTGGAAAGCAAGCTGATGGCAAACCACAAGGAAATCGCGCGCGTCTTCGCCCGCACGGGAACGGCCGAGATCGCCTCGGACCCCATGCCGCCGAATATTTCCGACGGCTACATCATGCTCAAGCCCCGCGATCAGTGGCCGGAACCGGGAAAATCGCGCGAGCAATTGCTGGCGGAAATCGAAGCGACGGCCACCAGCTTGCCTGGCAATAACTACGAGTTTTCGCAGCCGATCCAGCTGCGCTTCAATGAACTGATTTCCGGCGTGCGCAGCGACGTGGCAGTGAAACTGTTCGGCGACGACATGGCCGTGCTCGACGGGACGGCGGCGAAGATCGCCGGTGTGCTGGGCAAGATTCCTGGCGCAACAGAGGTGAAAGTCGAGCAGACGACGGGGCTGCCCATGCTGACGGTGCAGATCGACCGCGAGCAGACGGCGAGATACGGTCTCAACATTGCCGACGTGCAAGCGGCGATTGCCACGGCCATCGGCGGGCAAGAGGCAGGCACCCTGTTCCAGGGCGACCGCCGCTTCGACATCGTCGTGCGGCTGCCCGACAGCCTGCGCAGCGACCTGGAGCAATTAAAGCGCCTGCCCATCGCCCTGCCCCTGGGCGCGGCGACGGAAGGCCGTGCCCGCTTCATCCCGCTCGGTGAAGTGGCCAGCCTGCAAGTGGCGCCGGGGCCGAACCAGATCAGCCGCGAAGACGGCAAGCGCCGCATCGTCATCAGCGCCAACGTGCGCGGACGCGATATCGGCTCGTTTGTGGCCGACGCCACGCAACAGCTGCAATCGCAGGTGGCCATCCCGGCCGGCTACTGGACCAGCTGGGGCGGCCAGTTCGAACAGTTGCAGTCGGCCACGAAACGCCTGCAGCTGGTGGTGCCCGTGGCGCTGGCCCTCGTCTTCGTCTTGCTGTTTGCCATGTTCGGCAACGTGAAGGATGGCTTGCTCGTGTTCAGCGGCATCCCGTTCGCCTTGACGGGCGGCATCGTCGCCCTGTGGCTGCGCGATATCCCCATGTCGATCTCGGCCGCGGTCGGCTTCATCGCCCTGTCCGGCGTGGCCGTGCTGAACGGCCTGGTGATGATCGCCTACATCCGCCAGCTGCGCGAACAGGGCATGCCCTTGCAGGAGGCGATACGGGAAGGGGCGATCACGCGCTTGCGGCCCGTGCTGATGACGGCGCTGGTGGCCTCGCTGGGTTTCGTGCCGATGGCCATTGCCACGGGCACGGGCGCCGAAGTACAGCGCCCGCTGGCCACCGTGGTGATCGGCGGCATTTTGTCGTCGACGGCATTGACCTTGCTGGTGCTGCCGCTGCTGTACCGGCTGGCGTACCGCCGGCAAGAGGAGGTGGAAATGTCCGCCTCACGCGAAGGCGCAGCGGTGCAGATGTAGCGGCGGTGCCGGACTACGGGCGGCGGTAGCCGCCCTCGATCCAGTTCGCTGCGGACGTGGCGTTGAACTTGAACGCGGCCGAGGTACGCACCTTGGCGATCTGTTCGCCGTCGGCGTCGTAGGCACTCAGTTCCGCATACGGGTGGTCTTCGTCGGGGACGATGTCGAACATCACCTTGACTTGCCCCTCGTCCGTGGCGACAAACAGGTTCTTGTGCAATTGCGCATGCAGCTGCTGCTCATGGCGACGCAGCACTTCCGACGCCGTCTTGACCAAGGTATTGAACGCGTTGACGTCGAGCGGCTTCGGGTTTTTCTTGTCGCGGCCCATGGTCCACGGACCCACGAGGGCCGGCTCCGGTTCGCCATCCTTGATCATGGCCACGGCCCAGCCTTCATCTTCCTCGTTCTTGATCACGCGCGCCGTCCAGCCATTGCCTACCCACAGGCGCGGCTCCTGGATCGGGGCGTCGTTGTCCTGCTCGGCTGCTTCGTCGGAAAAGTCGGGGATATCGGTACTCATGGCGGTGCTCGTGATGGAAGGTCGGGGCTAGCATGATAGTCGAAAACGCCCGCCCGTGCCGCCTTGCCGCAAGGTAAGGCGCGGCCCACCATAGTCGATCCCGGCAAGAAGACAAGCTATCAATGTAGTAGCTTTACTCTAGCAATCGCGCTTTGATATTTCTCAAGTAAACCTATTATTATTTTGCAATCTGAATTGTGTTTTTTGTATTTAAATATTGCATGTAGTAATGCTTGGCCTCCAGAAACTCTTTTCTCCTGCGACGCCCCTCGTCCCCGCGCGCCGCACTGCCTCGCCACGCCGGGCACTTTCGTCGTTCCTGATAAAAATAGCTGTGTACACCAATACATTCGAGGGAATCAACATGAAAATCCTGTCCACTCTGGCCTGCGCCACGCTCGCCGTCGCCGCAGGCAGCGCCAGCGCAATTCCCACCTTCACTACCGGCGGTACGGTACTGGCAGGCGAGGGGCTGGTCACGTCGGTCGCGGGCGCCACCACCATCGATTTCAATGATGGCCTCGTACCCGGCAATTACACGGGTAACGTCTTTACCAGCGATCACCCAAGCTATGCCGCGCAGCCACCGAACGATCTGACGGCCTTCTATTCCGTCGGCGTGACGAATGGCCAGATCACCCCTGGCGTCGCTACCTTCGGTGGCGGATTGAGCTATTTTGGTTTCTACATGGGTTCGCCAGACGCGTATAACAGCGTCGTCTTCACCATGGGAGATCAAAGCACGGTCACCTTGACGGGATCGCAAATCGCCACCTTGGGCAGTGTCAGCGCCAATGGTGATCAATCGGTGGGCCTGTATGTGAACGCGTGGGCGGGCGAAGGGGCAACATTTACCACGATCGCCTTCCACTCGACAGGCCAGGATGCATTTGAAAGCGATAACCACGCCTTCATCGCCGCCGTGCCCGAACCGGAAACCTATGCCATGTTGCTGGCCGGCCTGGGCTTGCTGGGCTTCATGCTGCGCCGCAAACCATCCTGATTCCAGGCATGCACCGACAAAAGCCCGCACTGCGGGCTTTTGTCACTACCAGGCGAGGCATGTCTTGCAACGACCACGCATCAGCACATGGACATGGCAGGCCGGTTGGGCCAGGTCAGCGGTGGACCGGGCGGCACCCAGCGCGGGTCGATGGCCGGCAGCGGCGCATGGTAATTGAAGGGGTTGATGATGATCGGCGGTATCGCCGATGGCGCGCCGACGGGCTCGGCGCAGGACTGCCTGGCGCTACGCTGGCGCGTGCTTCGATGGTGGGAAAGGGATAGCGATTGATCCCCGGTATCTGCAAACAAAAGCATGTTGCCCTCCTTGCGAGACTGAGGTGTTCAGTATAGGACGGCTTGCGCACATTACAAGAAAAGAAATCTTGTTCCAGATCAGCGTTTTTCTGTCCCCAGCGCCTTCCATACCGTGAAAATGACGGCCTGTCGCACGCCACTGGCGGCCAGCCGGGCGCGCCCCTACAGTGTGACCATGCAACACCCCATCACCCACACACTGAGGCTTACCATGAAAAAATTGCTCACCTTCGTCCTCATCGTCATGCTTGCCTGCCTGTTCCTCGACAAGATCAGCGGCAGCGACATGCACATGCAGTTCCACGGCGACGATGTCGACGGGCCGCTGGAGTGGCTGTTCGGCCTGGTGTTTGCCGGCGGTGGCTTGCTGATCGCCGCCATTGCGGTGGTGTGCGCCGCCATCATCACGGGCGTGGTCCTGGCGGGAGTCGGCGTGGTGCTGATCGCCGTCGTGGCCCTGTGCGTGGTGCTGGCGCTGGCCTTGAGCACGCCCGTGCTGCTGCCGTTGCTGATTCCCGTCGCCATCGTCTGGCTGATCGTCAGCCGCAACCGCAAGCAGGCGCAAGCGCGTCAGCACAGCCTGTAATCACTGCGCCATGAACTTGCTGAGCACGCCGTCGCTGCCGCCGTCATTCTGTTCGATGCGGTTGCGCCCGCCACGCTTGGCCCGATACAGCGCCTCGTCGGCACGCGCCAGCACGGCTTCGCAATCAGCATCGGTACCGGCCATGGCGGCCATGCCGATGCTCACCGTGATGCTGATCACAATGCCACCATCGATGGTCAGCGAACTTTCCGCCACGCGCCGGCGCAACCGTTCGGCAAACACGGCGGCGGCGCTCAAATCCGTGCCGGGCAGCAAGATGGCGAATTCCTCGCCACCCACGCGGCCCGGCACGTCGACCTTGCGCAGCGCCTGGCACATCAGCGCGCCCAGGTGGCGCAGCACCGTATCGCCCACGGCATGGCCATACTCGTCGTTGACGCGCTTGAAGTGATCGATGTCGAGCATCAGCACGCTGGCGCAGCTGGCCAGTTCGCGCTGCAAGCGGGCGTGCTCGTTTTCCAGCGACGCCATGAAGTGGCGCCGGTTCGGCAAACCGGTTAAAAAATCCGTAGTGGCCAGTTGCAACAGTTCCGCGTTCATGCGTTTACGCTCGGTGATATCGAGCGAGGACACCATGACGAAATCGAGGCTGTCCGCATGGCCGGGCATCACCAGCAAGCTCAATTCATTTTGCCGCGCCGCGCCATCGAGACGCACGAAGCTGCTTTCGCACTCGAACAGGTGGGCGCCGCCAGCCAGCGCCAGCAGCGCATCGCCAAAGCGCGGCAAGGCGCTGTCGTCGAAATTCTGCGCCAGGCCCAGCGCGCCGCGGCGCTGGTCATCCTCGTTGGCGCGCACCTGCGCCAGCGCGGCGCCGTTCGCATCGATGATGCGCACCAGCCCCGCCAGTTGCCGCAGCGCATCCGGATTGGCCTGGAAGTGGGCGCCCAGGTCGTGCACGCCGGCTAGCTCGAGAGCATCGAGCGCGGCGCGCACGGCCGACCAGTCCTGTTCCCACAGGGCCACGGGCGCATGGTCGTACAGACTGCGGAAACGCGCTTCGCCCGCGCGCAGGGCCAGCGCCACCTGCGCCTGTTCGATGGCCATGCCGGCCAGGTGCGCCGCCTCGCTCAGCCGCGCCAGATGGGCCGCGCCCGGCAAGGTCGGATGGCGGTGATACGCCATCAGCACGCCTAGCAGCTTGCCCGAGCCGCCACGCACGGGCTCGGCCCAGCACGATTGCAGCTGGGCCTGCCACGCCAGTTCCATCGTCTCCTGCGCATCCGCATGCAAGTCACCGACGATCACGCGCTGACCATCGCGCACGGCTTGCGCGGCGATGCCATGCACGCCCTGCAGGGTGTCGAGGTCATGGCCATGGCTGGACAGGTTGAAAAACGCGGGCAAGCCCGGCGCCGCTCCCAGCACCAGGCGGTGGCGGCTTTCATCGAGCAGCAAGATGCTGCACAGCATGGCGGGATGGTCGGCTTGCACGCTCAGCACCACGCTTTCCAGCACCCGTTCCAGCGGCGCGCCCGTGGCCAGCATTTCCAGCACTTGCCGCCGCGTATGTTCGCGCCGCTCCATCTGGCTGCGCTCGCTGATATCGCGGAAGGTCCACAAACGCGCCTGCTCATTGCCCAGTTGCATGCTGCGCACATATTGCTCGACCACCCGTCCATCGCGCAGGTGCAGCACGTCGCGCCGTTCGCGGTGGCCATGCGGCGCATGGACGCGTGCTCCGAGGAAAGGCGCCGCCTGCTCCAGCTGGCTTTCCACATGGCGTACCAGCGCCGCGCCATCGGCTTGCCAGTCGAGCGCGTCGGGCACTTGCCACAAGTCGCGAAAACGCCGGTTCGACGTGAAGATGCGTCCCTCGGTATTGTCGACCAGAATGCCGTCGATGGTCGAATCGAGGATGCTGCGCAGCATGGCCTGGCTGCGCTGCGCCGCCTCGGCCATCGCCAGCACGCTCGCCTGCCCCTGCTCCAGCTGGCCGGTCAGCTCGCTCGAACGCGCCAGCGCCGCCTGGGCGCGGGCGCGGCCCGCCGCCAGCAGCCAGGCGGCCAGCGCCAGCACGATACTGGCCAGCACGCCGGTCAAGGCCACCAGGCGGGGCCGCGCCAGCAGTTCGCCATCAAAGCCCGGCATGGCGCGCACGCGCAAGGTCCAGGCATGGCCGGCGATGCTGATCGCTTGCTGCGAAACCAGGCTGTCCGAGGCGGCAGACGACAAGGCGCCCGGCAAGCTGTCATACATCAGGGCCGCCTCGGCCAGTTGCGCGCCGTCATAGATTTCCAGGTCCAGCTGGCGCGCGCTCTCGCCGCCCACGCCCGCCATCAGGTCGCCCATGCGAAATGGCGCAAACACCCAGGCGCGCAAGGCGGCGCGGCGCTGCTCCACGCTGGCATGCGGCAAGCCATTGTCATACACGGGCAGCACGACGAGGAAGCCATGCGCCTGGGCGCTGCCGCCATCCTGCACCAGGTGGATCTTGCCCGTCATGGCGGCTTGCCCCGTGTCGCGCGCCTGTTCGAGCGCGGCGCGGCGCACGGGTTCGGAGCCGATGTCGTAGCCGAAGGCCAGCAGGTTGCTCTCGCTCAAAGGTTCCAGATAGGTGATCGGCGCATGCCAGGCACGCTGGCCGTGCGGACGCACGGCATAGCCGGGATAGCCGTCCGCGCGCACGCCGGCCTCGTGCCGCGCCAGGGCGCCGCCGGACAACAGCGGCAGGTAGCCGATGCCATGGATGCCGGGAAAGTGGCGGTCCACCTGCTGCACCGCCAGGTAGGCATGGAATTCGCGGCGCGTGACTTCCTGCGAACTGGCATACAGTCCCTGCACCCCGTGCAGCACCTGGATATAGGTCTGCATGCGGCCGACGATGTTGCCCACCAGTTCGCGCACGCGGAAATCGAAATCGGCCTGCACCTGCTGCTCGCTGGCATCGTCGGCATTGCGCCAGGCGCCGTACGTCAATCCCAGGCACAGCGCCAGCACCAGCGCGGCCAACGCGCGCGGTCCCACCCAGTGCGATACTGGCCAGGCAAACCACGACGAAGACGCACGTGTAGGCATGACAGGTGGACAAGCAGAACGGACATCAAACCGCTACACGGCCAGCAACATGGCTGGCAGCGGGCTGCACGACTACCATCGGTAGTCGATGAGAATGATAGTACGTTACAGCGGGCGGCCATGCAATGCTGAATATTGTATTAAAAAAATCACATATTTCATCAATGCAACGATACGTACTCCAGGAAAATTCGATGCCATGAAAACCATCCCCGCCGGCTGGTATGATCGCCCCGCAATCCATCACCTGGGAGTCGCGTTTGCAACAGGATAGCTGGCAGGGAACACTTTGGCTGGCGCCGGACTTTGCCATCTTGCATGGCGCAGCAGGCGCCACGGACAGCCACGCCCATTATGCGCACCAGCTGATGCTGAGCACGGGGGAGCCTTTCACGGCCGAGCTCGACGGCATCGTCCACACGGCGCGGCACTTGCTGGTCGATAGCCTGCGCCCGCACGCCATCCTGAGCGCGCCGGCGCCCATGCTGACCATCTATGCGGAACCTCAGCGCCTGCGCGGCGCGACCCTGCTGGCCGCGGCCGGCAGCGCAGGCGTGCCCAGCCTGGACAATCTGGCTGCCGCGCTGCAGGCCCAGCCACGCGAAGACTTGCCCGATCCCCGCCTGCGGCGGGCGCTGGACAAGGTCGACGCGCTGCTGTCGGGCAAGGTCAGCGCGGCCACCGTGGCCGAGGCGGCGCATTTGTCGCTGAGCCAGCTGGAACGCCTGTTCAGCGCCCAGCTGGGCCTGCCCGTGCGGCGGCTGGTGCTGTGGCGCCGCTTGCGCCTGGCCATCCGTTTCATCTTGCTCGGCAGCACCTTGACGGACGCGGCCCACGGCGCCGGCTTTGCCGATGCCGCGCATTTTTCGCGCACCATGCGCAGCCTGTTCGGCGTGCGCGCCGACCGCAGCTTGCGCCAGCTCAACGTCAAGCTGCTCGATTGATGACGCCTTTGAGCGCCTGCTTCAAGCCGGCCGGCAACTCGGGCGCGCGCACGCCCTCTTCCGCGCGGAACGGTTCCAGCAGTTGCGCCCCATATGCGGGCGGGTAATCGGGACGGCTGCCGATGCCCAGGTCCTCGCCCCGCATGCGGTAATCCGGGGCATCGAAACGCGTGCCCAGCAGGCGGTCCCAGCAGGTAAAGAACAGGCCGAAATTCACGTCGCCGGCCGTGCCGTATTTCATGTGGTGAAAACGGTGCAGGGGCGCCCAGGCAAACACGTGGCGCAGCGGCCCCATGCGCATGTCGACATTCGCGTGCTGCAGCAGCAACTGGATCGCCACGGCAAACGCCAGCACGGCCATGACAGTTTCCGGTATGCCCAGCAGCAGCAAGGGCAGCATGCCGCCCGTCGCTTCCAGCAGCAAATGCAGCGGATGTTTCATCCAGCCATTAAAACCGTACAGGCGCGTCACGCTGTGGTGCACGGCATGCAGTTTCCACAGAAAATAATAGCGGTGGCTCAGGTAATGCACGAGCGTGATGCCGCAGTCGGCGAGAAGGATGGCCAGCAGCAATTGCAGCCAGAACGGCCAGGTGCCGGGCCAGAAGTCTCCCAGCGCCAGGTATCCGGCCAGCAAGGGAAACGCCGCCAGGCCCAGCAGGTATAGCGCTTCATTGACGAACGCATGCAGCGTATCGCGCCAGCCATCGCCGTGATCGTGGTTCCACGCGCCGTCATACGGCAGACAGCGTTCGGCAAGAAAGGAAGTGAGCAGGGCCAGCAGCAGCAAGGGCGGCAAGACCCAGAGAGAATAGTCGCACACCGCGACCAGGCAACTGGCGGCGCCGATGAAGCCGGCCCAGAACACGGGGCCGTACAGCGCGGCAAAGAGGGATTTCATGGCAAGACGCTCCTGTGGCAAAAACCACAGCATGGCGTGTCCCCCTGCCGCGCCGCTTGAAGAAACGGCGCAAGCTGTTTTTTACTTTGCTGCCTTGCGCGCAGCGTATTGCTGGTAGCCATTCGCGCGCAGGGCGCAGGCGGGGCAGGTGCCGCAGCCATAGCCCCAGTCGTGCAGCTCGCCACGCTCGCCCAGGTAGCACGTATGCGTACCGCTACGGATCAGGTCGACCAGCGGCTGGCCGCCCAGGTCTTCCGCCAGGTCCCAGCTTTGCGCCTTGTCCAGCCACATCAGCGGCGTTTCCAGCTTCAATCGTGTATTCATGCCCAGATTCAGGGCCACTTGCAGGGCCTTCATCGTGTCGTCGCGGCAATCCGGGTAGCCGGAGAAATCCGTCTCGCACATGCCTCCCACCAGCACCGTCAAGCCGCGGCGGTACGCCACGGTGGCGGCCACGGTCATGAACAGCAAGTTGCGTCCAGGAACAAAGGTGTTTGGCAAGCCGTTTTCCTGCATGACGATCTCGACGTTCTGCGTCATGGCCGTATCGGAAATGGCGGAAATGAGCGACAGGTCGATCATGTGATCCTCGCCCAGGCGGCTGTCCCACTCGGGCGACTGCTGGCGCATCTGTTCCAGTACGCCGGGCCGCACGGTCAGTTCGATCGCATGGCGCTGGCCGTAATCAAAGCCGATGGTTTCCACGCGGCTATAGTGCTTCAAGGCCCAGGCCAGGCAGGTGGTGGAATCTTGCCCACCGCTAAAGAGCACCAGTGCGGAGTCCGTTGCTAGCATAAATTTTCTTTCTATGTTTTTATCTGTTGCAATAGTGCGCGGGGAAACATGATTCCCCATGCAAAAAATACTTATTCGTCCGCCATCAGTTTACCTATTCCGGTAACATGCAGTCAGCATTTACTCATCTGGAGCACCATGTTTTCTGCACGACCCATACGGCATACGGCTGCCGGCAAGGCGATACGACCACGAATTTTGGCACAAGTAGTGACAAAAGTAATGGGGCAACTGACACTGGCGGCCGCCGGCGGTGCCATATTGCTGTTTCCCATCGCCCATGCCGGCGCGCAGGAGGCGACGCAAGAGCGCCCGCAAGACGCCGTTGCCGACAGCCCCGCCGCCACGGAAGCGGCGCCCGCCCCGCTGCAGTACGAGGTCAAGGTCAACGCGCCCGGCGACCTCGATGAGTTGCTTGAAAAAAACCTGGATCTGGAACGCTTCCGCGGCAACCCGCGCATGGACCGCGAGCAATTGCGGCGCCTCGTGCGCGCTACGCCCGAAGAAGCCAAAAACCTCATCGCCACGGCCGGCTACTACACGCCCGTCGTCACGGTGCGCGTCGATACGACGGGCGCCAAACCCGTCGTCATCGTCGACGTCGACCCGGGCCAGCCCGCGACCATCGACAAGGTCGAGCTGGAATTGCGCGGCTTCGATCCCACGCCGCCGCTGGCCGCCAGCGAGCCCTACGATACGGAAGCCCTGAAGCGCAGCTGGTCGCTGAAGACGGGCAGCGTGTTTCGCCAGTCCGACTGGGAATCGGCCAAGCGCGCGCTGCTGCGCGAAGTGGTGCAGACGCGCTATCCGCGCGCCCAGCTGGTCGATACGCAAGCCGTGGTCGACCCGGAAACGCACAAGGTCTCCTTGCTGGTGGTGCTCGACAGCGGCCCCGAACTGCGCTTTGGCGAGCTGCGCATCGAAGGCCTGAAGCGCTACCCGGAAGCCATCATCCGCAACCTCGACAAAATCCGTCCCGGCGAGTACTACAGCGAATCGGCGCTGCAATCGTTGCAGGCGCGCCTGCAGGACACCGGCTACTTTGCCAGCGTGGAAGTGAGCGCCGACATGAGCAGCATTCTCAACGAGCAGATCGAAGCGGGCCAGGAAAGCCAGCAAGCCGAGGCCGCAAGTGCCAGCGCCGGCGCCGTGCCCGAAGCCAAACCCGTCAACCGCGGCCCCGCGCCGCAGCTGCCGCTGGTGGTGCGCGTAACGGAAAACAAGCAGCAGAACGTCAGCGCCGGTCTCGGTTTCAGTACGAATACGGGGAATCGCGCCCAGCTCAACTATGACAACCTGAACGTGTGGGGCACGCGCTTCAAGAGCGCGATCACCATGGAAACGAAGAAACAGGCAGCGCACGCCAATTTCTACTTTCCAACAACCGAGCGCGGCTACAACGATAGCGCAGGCGCCTCGTTCGAGCGCAGCGACATTTCCAACGAAATCACGGCCGTCACGACCATTTCGGCCAAGCGCAACTGGGGCGGCACCAACCTCGAGCGCAGCCTGACGTTCGAATTCCTCAGCGAAGACAAGACCGTCGTCGGCCTGGAACAGACGCGCAGCAAGAGCTTGCCGCTGACCTATGCCATCACCAAGCGCAGCCTCGACAGCCTGCTGTTTCCCACCAAGGGTTATGTCATCAATGCCCAGGTGGGCGGCGCCCTGCTGCCCGTGCTGACGGACGAGCGCTTCGTGCGCGTGGCCGGCAAGGCCGTGTATTACCGTCCGCTCGGTGAAAAAGGCGAGCTGATCGTGCGCGGCGAAATGGGCGCGCTCGGTTCGAAGGAAAAACGCGGCGTGCCGGCCGTCTACCTGTTCCGCGCGGGCGGCGACCAGTCGGTGCGCGGCTATGCCTACCAGGAACTGGGCGTCAAGGAAGGCGACGCCACGGTCGGCGGGCGCTACATGCTCACCGGCAGTGCCGAATACCAGTACTGGTTCAAGCCGAAGTGGGCCATTGCCGCCTTCTATGACGCCGGCAACGCGGCCGATACCGTGAAAGCGGCCATGACGCCGAAGTCGGGCTACGGCCTGGGGGGACGCTACAAGAGCCCCGTCGGCCCCATCAATGTCGACGTGGCGTACGGCCACGCCGTCCACGCCTACCGTTTGCACTTCTCTCTGGGATTCACTTTCTGATGTCCGATATGACCACCGAGGCGCCAAACGCCGCGCCCCAGCCCCCAGTAAAAAAAACGCGCCGCTGGCCCCGCTATGTGGCGATCGCCGTCGCCAGCCTGGCCGTGGTGCTGGGCGGCGCCTTCTGGTTCCTTGGCCGCGAATCGACCTTGCAGATGCTGGTGCAAAAAGTGGCCAGCGCCAGCGGCGGCGAGATCGCAGTGTCGGGCGTGTCCGGCTCGCTGTACAACCGCATGCACCTGGGCCACGTCAGCTACCGCAGCAAGACGCAGCACATCACGGCCGACAATATCGACATCAACTGGTCGCCGTTCCAGTTCTTCTCGGAAGGCATCGCCATCAGCGAACTGCACGTGGCCAGCTTGTCCGTGGAAAGCACGGCGCCGTCCGAAGAACCGTCGACCATGCCCGCCAGCCTGGCTTCGCCGTTCAAGATCGGCATCGCCGACGCGCGCCTGGACAAGGTGACCCTGGTCAGCGCGGGCGGCAACACGGTGTTTGAAAAGATCCACTTCACCTTGTCCGGCGACAAGTCGCAATGGCAGCTGGAAGACGCTTCGGCGCTGACGCCGTTCGGCCAGGCCACGGCCAGCGCGACGATTGCCGCCACGCAGCCATTCAAACTGTCAGGCAAGGCCGGCTTGACGCAGCTCAACCCCGCCGCCGGCGAAAAACCGGCCGCCCTGGCGCTGCAGCTGGGCGGCGACTTGAACGTGCTGAACGTGACAGCCAAGGGCAGCGCGGGCGCGGCCACGGCCGACGCCCAGCTGGCGCTGGCGCCGTTCGACCCTGTCATCATCCTGCGCTCGGCCAATATCCGTGGCCGCAACATCAATCCGGGCAAGTTTGACGCCACCTTGCCGCAGGCGGACCTGAGCCTGGAACTCGACGCCGCCATCGACACGCGTCCCAACGCGCAGACCGTGTCGGGCAAGCTGGCCATCCTCAACCACGCCACGCCGGGCCCCATCGACCAGCAAAAATTGCCGCTGCGCCAGTTCGAGGCGCGCCTGGGCGGCACCCTGACGGCCACCACGCTCGAATCAGCCATCATCGACTTCGGCAACGCGGGCAAGTTCACGGGCAGCGGCAAGCTCAACCGCGAGGCGGCCGACGCGCCCATCGGCGATGCGCAATTGACCCTGCACACGGACAAAATCGACTTGCAGCATATTTACAGCAGCATCAACAGCACGAAAATCGTGGGCGATATCGTGCTCGACAGCGACGGCAAGACGCAGACCCTGCGCGCCAAGCTCGGTGAAGCCAAGCTGCGCCTGGACGTGGAAGCCACCCTCGCCGATTCCTTGGTGCAACTGCGCAAGGCGACCTTGCAAGCAGGCAAAAGCAGCGTGAATGCGACGGGCCAGATCAGCCTGAAGGATGAGCAGCCCTTCAAGGCCGTGGCCAGTACCAGCCGTCTCAATCCCGCCGACTTCGGCGCCTTCCCCGTGGCCGACCTGAACCTCGACGTGCGCGCCAACGGCCACGTGGCCCCCCAGTGGCTGGCGAATGCGGACTTCACCGTGCGCCCCAGCAAGCTGCTCGACCAGCCCCTGTCCGGCAAGGGCAAGCTGACGGCCGATGCGGCCCATTTCAGCGGCATCGACGTGCAGTTGGCGCTGGGCAAGAACAACGTGACGGCCAAGGGCAACTTTGGCGGCGCCGGCGAAAAGCTCAACTGGAACGTCGATGCACGGCAACTTTCCGCCCTGCAGGGCGATTTGCTGGGTACCGTGCTGGCCAGCGGCGTGGTGCAAGGCACCCTGCAGCAGCCGCGCACGAGCTTCGTTGCGGATGCGAAAGGACTGGGATTGACCAGCGGCAAGCGTCCCGCGCCCGACAGCGCCATCCACGCCAGCGGCGACGTGGGCCTGACGGGACCGAAGAAGGAAGCGGAACTGAAAATGACGGGTTCCTTGCAGAAGATCAACCCGGCCGCGTTTGGTGCATCACTGCCCAATGGCAACGTCAATGCGGATTTCAACGGCAACGGCCGCCTGAGCGGCGACTGGCAAGTGGCCCTCAACCTGGCCCTGCGCGAATCGACCTTGCAAAACGCCCCGCTGGCCGGCTACGCCAAACTGTCGGCCAACGCCAAGCGCATCGACAGCGTGGATACGGAACTGCGCCTGGGGCCGAACAGCCTGCTGGCCAAGGGCGCGCTGGGCGGCGCCACCGACAAGCTCACCTGGAAACTCGATGCGCCGCAACTGTCGACCCTGGGCCCGCGCTTTGCCGGCGTGCTGCAGGCGGCCGGCTCCGTCTCGGGCAAGATGGATGCACCGGCAGCGCAACTGACCTTGGATGGCCGTGACCTGACCTTCTTTGGCGACCAGCAACTGAAATCCATCAAAGGCAGCGCCAGCGTGGGCGCTGGCCAGGGCGCGCTCGACCCCATGGTCAGCAGCCTGGACATCATGGGCTACAGCACGCCCACCTTCAAGCTGGCCAGCGCCCGCCTGGCCACGACGGGCACGCGCGGCAGCCACACCGTGAACCTGGCGGCGCGCAACGACGATTTCGATGCCACCGTGCAAATCCGGGGCAGCCAGAGCGGCGCCAGCTGGACAGGCACCATCGACAGCCTGCAAAACAAGGGCCGCTATGCGCTGGTACTGCAAGCGCCCGTGCCCGTCAAAGTGGCGGGCCCTGCCGGCAGCGGCGTGGCGGGCCTGGGCCAGCCTGAACAGATCAGCGTGGGCAACACCGTCATCAAATTGCCCGCAGGCAGCATCACCATGCAAAACCTCGTCAAGAACGGCCCCCGCTGGACCAGTTCCGGCCAGGCGGCCGGCGTGGCCCTGACCTATCTGGCGCAAGTGATTCCCGCGCTGCAAGCCAATGCGCGCAGCGACCTGACCTTGGGCGCGCAATGGTCGCTCGACATGCAAGTGCCGACGGCCAAGCAGAAAGATCCATCACTGGCCGGCATGCTGCACATCTACCGCGAAAAAGGCGACGTAACGGTGGGCGTGGAACAGCCGCTGGCACTGGGCTTGCGCACCCTCGATGCAAGAGTGGACGTGGCCAACCAGCAATTGCGCCTGGCCGTGAAACTCGATGGCGCGCGCGCGGGCCAGAGCGACATCAATGCCACTGTGCAAATGCTGGGCGGACGCATCAGCAATGACAGCGCCCTCTCGCTGACGGCCACCACCAACGTCGATACACTGGCCTGGCTGGCGCCACTGACGGGCCAGCCAGGCCTGGAACTGGGCGGCGCCCTGAAAATCGCGCTGGCTGGCAGCGGCACCATCGGCGCGCCGCAATTGAATGGCGACATCAACGGCAGCAAGTTGCTGGTGAACTGGGCCGACCAGGGCTTGAAATTGCGCAATGGCGTGCTGCAAGCCAAGCTGGCCGGCGATCAATTGCAATTGCAGCGCCTGAGCTTTGACGGCGGCGATGGCAAGGTGCAGGCAGATGGCTGGGTACGCTTTGCGAATGGCGAAGCGAGCCTGGAACTGAAATTGATGGCCGACCGCCTGCAGGCGCTGTCGCGCCCCGACCGCACCTTGATCCTGTCGGGCAACAGCACCTTGGTGCGCAACGACAAGCGTTTCAGCTTCGAGGGCAAATTCAAGGCCAACCGCGCGCTGATCGAACTGGCGCCGCAGGATACCCCGACGCAAAGCGGCGACGTGGTAGTGCTGGGCAAGGAAGTCAAAGGCAGCAAGGAAGCGCCATCCTTGCCCCTGAATATCGACCTCGAGTTCGACCTGGGCAATGCCTTCCACCTGCGCGGCATGGGCATCGATGCGGACCTGGCTGGCAATGTGCGCGCCAGAGTCATCAACCGCGCCGCGCCACGCGTGACGGGCAGCATCAAGGTTACCAGCGGCCAGTACGCGGCCTACGGACAAAAGCTGTCGATCGAACGGGGCTTGATCGCCTTCACGGGCGCCTACGACAACCCGTCCCTGAACATCCTGGCCGTGCGCAAGCGTCCCGAAGGCGAAGCCTTGTCGGAAACGAATGTGGAAGCGGGCGTGGAAGTGCGCGGCACGGCCCAGGCGCCAACAGCCAAGCTGGTCTCCACGCCGAGCGTGTCGGACAGCGACAAGCTGGCCTGGCTGATCCTCGGCCACGGCGCGGAAACGGCGGCCGGCGATGAAATGGCCCTCCTGACGACGGCGGCAGGCGCCCTCTTCGGCGGCTCCGGCGGCGGCTTGCAGGGCAAGCTGGCCAGTTCGCTGGGCCTCGATGAAGTGGGCCTGTCACAGGCACAAGGGCTGGAAAGCACGGTCGTCACCGTCGGCAAGCGCCTGTCCTCGCGCGCCTACCTGACGTTCGAGCAAGGCACGAGCACGGCGACGAGTCTGGTCAAGCTGCGTTACAAGCTAAACCGCCGCATCACTTTGCAGTTCCAGACGGGCACCAACAATGCGCTGGACGTCCTTTACACCTGGGCGTTCGATTGATTCATTGATTGATTCAACGCAAGCGAAAAACACAAAGGGCGCCTCGGCGCCCTTTTCTTTGCTCTACCGCAAAAGCGATCTTACTCAGCCACGTCGAGGCCCCGCTCGATCATGCCTTCGACATACGCGCGCAGGTATTGTTCCAGCGCGGGGCCGGACAGCACGTTGGCCGTCAGCGCGCCGTGCGGCGAGCCTTTCAGCACGCCGTCGTGGTACACGCGCGCAATCCAGGCCACGTCCGTGCCCTGGGTGTAATCGAGTTCATAGTCGAACGATTCTCCGCTGACTTTGCGTGTGTAGACTTCCTTGACAATTGCCATCTAAAACAGCCTTTCTTGACGAGATTAACTGGGATGCGGGTGCGGCACGGGATCATCCTGCGGCACCGGGTGCACGGGCCCCGGATGGTGCCCGGGCGCTTCTTGCGGCTCCGGCGCCGGCATGGGTTCGTCGACGGGCGCCGGGTCGGGCGCGCGGTGGGCATGGATGACTGACATGGCTGGCCTCCCTGCAGACAAAAGAAGACCATACCACGAGATGCCCGCCGCTGCCCTTATTTGCCTGCCAGTTTGATATCGGCGGCCAGCGCCCTGCCATGACAGACCATAGTGCTTGCATGCCAAGTAAATGTCAACATGCAACTTTTACCGTTTGACAAGCATCGCCGCCTGTCCCCATCTGGCTTACAATCGCTGTTTTACCCGTACCCGATTGCATACATGGAAACCACCACCCTCGCCCTGCTGTTACTGGTCCCGCTGCTGGTCTGGCGCATTTATTCGCGCCTGAAGAAACTGGTGGCGCGCCAGAAGTCGCAGCTGTGGCGGCACTGGACCGTGGCGATCGCGTTTCCCGTACTGCTGTTGTTTCTGGCGACGACGACGAAATTCGACACCCTGCCCCTGTCCAGCCTGGGCGCGGCCGCACTGGCCGGCGGCTGGCTGGGCGTGCTGGGCCTGAAGCTGACGCGCTTCGAGCACGTCGGCAAGGATTTCTTCTTTACCCAGCACCGCTACCTGGGCCTGGCCATCACGATGTTGTTCATCGCACGATTGCTGTACCGTGGCATGGAGATCTACCTGAACTCGCGCCAGGACGTGCCCGTGCCGCCGCCACCGTTCGGCCAGAGCCCGCTGACCATGGCTGCCTACGGCCTCGTCATCGGCTACTACGCCGTGTATGCGTGGGGCCTGGTGCGCTGGCGCCAGCGCAACAAGCCCTTGCAAGCCTCAGAGTAAATCAATAGTACTGGCACAGGCCAGTACACGTCGTCACCGACAGCGCCTGGCGTATCGTCGCCAGCGCCGGCGCCAAGGCAGGGTCGAGGTCCTTGTCCGCATCGGCCAGGCTGGTCAGCAGGCGCTCGCGCAAGGGCGGCGCCATCAGATTGGCATTTGCCGTGGCATGCTGCGCCGCCGTTGCCAGCATGACTTTCTTTTGCGCCACATTCCAGAACGGCACCTGCACAAACTGCACCACATTCGCAAACATGGTGCTCGATCCCTTGCTGAAGGCGCGGGCGCGCATGCGCTCGGCACCGCTCACGTCCTGCGCCGGCTGCGTGCTGAACTCGGCTTCCATCAAACCGATCAAGTGCGCATGGCAATGCACGCCGAAGGCAAACAGGGCGGCCATTTCATCGCCATAATTGGCCAGGTTCTGCGTCACCTGCTCCCGGCGCGCCTGCTGCAACTCCGCGCCGGACAGCAGCAGCGGCCGTTGCAAGCCAAACGTGTAATACGCCTTGCCCAGGTTGGTCGCCCGCTCGCACGCGGCCACGCTCTGGTTCATGTCCTGCAGCGCGGCCACGGGCGCCTGGAACAGGCGCGGGCCATCGGCGACCTGAGCAAACAATGCCGCCACGGCAGGGTCGGCCAAATGCGGCAAGCTGCCATCGGCAGTGGACGCGGCCATCATCGCTTCCAGGCGCGTGGCAGCTTGCTGGAAATCGGTATAGCTGTCGGCGCAGGCGACGGGTGCTACGAGGGCGGAGGAAAGGCAGAACAGGTGGCCGAGGCGGCGCAGCGGCGTGGAAATCAAGAAGGACATGGGATCAGGAAAACACTATTGGAAAATTGGCAATTATAGGCAATCTGTATCCACAGTGCATTTAATTGCGTTTTACACCACATTTATCTAGGCGATGATGGTGACGCGCGGCCAGTGCGCCGCATAGTCCTTGCTGGCCAGGCGCTGCGCATAGCCGTCCAGGCTGATGCGCGCCGGGTTGCGCCGCACCACCATATTGAACAGATCATCGAGGCCATGCGGCGCGACGATGCCGATCTCGCCGTCAGGCTGCAGATAAATGCCAACCGAGGTGGCAAATTCGGGCCAGGAAGCGATGGCGTCGTCGAGCGACAGCAGCGGCGGCACGGCATAGCCAAAAGCATCTTCGAACCACAGGTGCACCCGCGCCTGATTGCAGACCTCCCACGGCACGCCGGGCAACGCAGTTTCCAGGCGCTGGCGCAGTTCCACCTCGCGCCGGGGTTGCACATCGTGCGCATCGAAATACGCCACGTCGACGTCGCTCAAGGCCGACGGTTGCGCGTAGCCGTGCAAGGCGTCCCACACGAGGTTGCGCACGGCGCCGGCACCGATGCAGCAGTGGGGCAAGCGCAGCTGCGCCACGGCTTGCAAGGCTTGCATGCACCACGGTGTGGCGCGGGCGATGGCGCGCAAACGCACCGCCAGTGCCTGCTGCTCGCTCACGTGCTCACGGCCGGATCTGCGGCGCCACGCCGTCGTGGGCACCACCGATCTCGACATTGCCAAAGTACACGTCCAGGTCCTGTTTCGGATGGAAGTTGCGCAGCTTGACTTGCAAGGTGGTGGGGTTGATTTTCGTAAACGTACCGGGGAAGCACAGGCTGACCAGCTCGTCCGACTTGCCCTTGATCAGGTTCAAGGTAAAGTCTTCGATGCCATTCTTCCATGTATTGCCCGTCGTCAGAATGTACGAGACCCACACGGCATTAACGAAGCCGCTTTCACCCTGCTTGGCCGCCAGGCGGTTCCACGTCTTGTAGAAGGCCTTGTCGCCGCAGTATTTCTTTTCAAAGGCATTGCCATCGCCCAGGTAGGAAGCGCCAGGACCGGCCGCGACGAACGGCGCATATTGATGGCGCACGCGCACGACTTTGCCGGCGGGGAATTTCTGCTGCCACAGGTAGATGACTTTCACGGTCCAGGCCGGCACCCATTCCTCGTCGTACAGCTGGGCCAGTAGGCCTTCACGTATCATGATCTTGCTCTGCGCGGCCGTCAGCGGCGTCACTTTCTTGTCGAACGGCGTGTGCGAAGGGAAATAGGCAATTTGCGCATCCGACAAGCCCAGCTGGCGCAAGCGGGCCGTCACGTCCTCGGCATCGAGCTTGGCGACAAAGGTGGTTTTATAATCCTTGCGCTTGCCATCCACGTCGACAGTAAACTGCTGCGGCTGGCCATAATACGTGGGCGAGCCGTGGTAGCCGGACGCGTATTCTGGCAAGGGGAAGAAGATCGTCTCTTCCACATCCCTGGCCGATTCATTGAGGAATTCGTACTCGACCTTGATCAAGTCCGTGCTCACGCTGAGCACTTCCTTTTTCATGGCCACGGCATCCGTCTTGCCGAACAGAATGCCGCCCGCGCTCACGGAACCGATGCCGTCGTTGGCCACGGCCGTGCCGGCCAATGCCAGCGACAGGGCCGCGGCCAGAATGAGCTTGCCCATGGCCATCACGCCACCTTGCCCGATACGGGATCGACGCGGCGCTGCAGCACGAAAATCGGTTGCGCCCATTGGGTATCCTTTTTCTTCTTGCTGGTGATCAAAGTCAGTTCCGACGGATCGTAGACATCCGTGTTGTGCGTCAACGGCGTCGTCATCAGGTATTGCGCTTCCGTGTTTTTCAGGAACTCGCCGACCAATTGAATATTGCGGATATCGAGGTGGGCAAACGGTTCGTCGATGAAGACGAAGCCGCCGGAACCGTCCTCCGATTTCAGCAAGCCGATCAGCAACACCAGCGACTTCATCACTTGCTGGCCGCCCGACGCCTCGCCATCGTTCATGCCGATGACGCCCTTGCCGTCGAACTTGAAGCGCACGTGCAAGCCCGCCTGCGACAGCTGCACGTCGTCGTTTTCCAGGCGCACGGGGTCGGCATGCACTTCGATGCCGGCCAGTTCACCCAGTTCCTTGATGTTCTTGCTGTACGTCTTGATGGTGTAGCGCAAGCGTTCCATGTAGGCGCCGCGGGCATTGCCCGTCGCTTCGATGGCGCGGTTGTTCTGGTAGCGGCGCTCGTCCGTCTCAGACTGGCGGCCATGCAACTGGTCCGACAGGCGGTGATGCTGGTCGATGACGGTAGCGTCGAGTTCCCAGTCGTCGCGCGCCAGGCTGTTTTGCAGGCTGGCCACGCGCAGATCGACCTGGTGCGCATTCTGGTGTTCGGCCACCAGTGCCGCGCGTCGGCCCGGCCTGCGCCAGCTTTTCGGCAAGTGGCGCCACGCATGGCGCAGGGCCAGCAAGGCGCGCGCATGCTCGGCGCGCTGTTCGATCTGCTTCTTGTAGCCGAGGCGCGAGCCGGCTTCCGCCTCGGACAGGGCCAGGCGCGCGTTTTGCCACACGGTATCGGCACGCGTACGCGCCACGGTGGCGTTCTTGGTGAGGTTTTGCAGTTCGCCCAGGCGGCCGCCCACTTCCAGACGCTCTTCCTTGAGCGGCTTCGAATTGCGCAGCGCTTCGGCAAATTCTTCCTGACGCGCACTGAGTTCCTTGGCCGCGTCGACGCCGGCGATGCGCGCCTTCAAGGCGCCCACTTCGGCCGCCAGTTTCGAGATCGCCAGGGTCAAGGTGTCTTCCTGTCCTTCCAGACCCGGCAGGGAGCGCAGCAGCGCTTCCAGGCGGCCGCTGCGGCCAGCCTGGCCGAAGCGGTAGCGCGACGCTTCCACGAATAGGGAGCGGCCGCCGCGGCGTTCGCGGTGGTACGCCTCGGGCGTGATCCACTCTTCGTGATTGCCCAGCTTGAAGCCCGCTTCGACGGAATCGACGCGGGAAATGCGCGACAGCTGCTCGATCAGCCAGCTAGGCACGGGCGCGGAAAATTTCACCACGGCCAGCAAGCTTTCGTCTTTCGCCACTGGCGCCGTGACCAGCTCGGGCACGATGAAGTGGCGGTAGCGTTCCTTCTCTGCCAGACGGTAGGCGCTAGACGCATCCTTGGCCTTGTCGAGCAAGACGACCGAGGCGTAACCGCCCAACACGCCCTCGACGGCACCCTGCCAGCGGCTATCCGTCACCTCGACGATATCGGACAGCATCGCGTGTGCAATCCCCGCGTCGCGCAGCGCGCGGCGCATGCCGCGCACATTGTCCGGCTCCGGCATGGCCGTCTTGCCTTGCAGTGCGGCAATCGTCGCCTGCTCGCCCGCGATGCGGGCCGACAAGGCGTCGCGCTGCTGGCGCTGGCGCAGCAGTTCCGCTTCCTTCTGTTCCAGCTGAGCCGCCACTTCGGCGATATCGCTGCCCGAGTCCGCCGCTAGCTTGTGCAGGCGGTCCTTCTGTTCCAGCAGGCTGTCCAGCGGTTTCAGCTTGCTATTGATCAGGGACAAACGGCTCTGCAAGCCTATCGATTCCTGTTCCAGCAAGGTTTCATTCATTTGCGCGTCGGACAGGGCCTTCGCCTGCGCGGCCAGCGCATTGCGTTTATCGGTCAGTTGCTGGTCCGCCTGCGCCATCGGTTTGCGCGCATCGCGCAATTGACGGCTGGCCTGAGCCGCCTTTTCGCGCGCCTCGTGGTATTGCAAGCTGGGCAGCACTTCTTCCAGCAGGTTGCGACGCTCTTTATGCAGCCCTTCCCACTGGTGGTAATTGGCCACGCGCAGGCGCAAGCCTTCCAGATTGGTTTTCGACGCTTCAAGTTCCGTCTCGAAGCGTTTCAGTTCCACTTCCGTATCGCGCTGGTGGCGCTTGGCTTCATCGTAGGCATCCAGCACTTCCTTGTCGCCGAACACCTGGAACACCAGGTCGAGCAGCTGGCGCGGCGCGTATTCGCACAATTTGTCCGTCTCGCCCTGCTCCAGCGCCAGCACTTTCGACATGGCGGGCGACAGGCCCGCATTGGCCAGGCGCTTGCGGTAGTTTTCCACACCGAGCCAGTCGTTGGCATCCGTGATGTCCTCGATCTGCACATTGCCTGGACGCATCAGATACTGGCGCTTCCAGTCGCCACCATTCTTCTGGATCTGGCAAAACAGGGTCACTTCATCGTCGCTGAAGAAGCCGGAACTGCGGAACGGGCGATTCGACAGCTGCTTGCCCACGTTCTTGTTGTCGACCACGGCGCGCAGCCAGGCCGTCTGCTGGCCCGAGTGGCGCGCATAGTGTTTATACGTGCGGCCCATCGAGCAATCGAGGCCGAACAAGGTGCGCAAGGCGTCGAGCAAGGTGGTCTTGCCGGAGCCATTCTGCCCCGCGATGGTGATGATCTTCGCGTCGAGCGGAATATTCTTGATGCGCTGCCAATAATCCCAGTGCACCAGTTCAAGTGATTTGATATGAAACATGGGCGCTTTCAGTGAGGAAGGTCGGACGACGTCGTGTCATCGACATCGCCGGCGTCTGGCAAGTCGCCGATGTCGGCGGACAAATCAGCCGACAAGTCAGCATCGAGGTCGACGGCCACCAGGCGCGCCGGCGCGCGTTTGAACACGTCGGCCAGGGCGCCGTTGATGATGCGCTCTTTCAGGACGTCGGTATCCATCATCAGGTCCAGCAGCGGACCTTCCAGGATGAAATCGCCACGCCGCTCGATGAAGCCCAGCTTGGCCAGGGTGCCCAAATTCATGTCCATGCGCGTCTTTTTGCCCAGCTTGTCGCCGAAGTCCGACAGCAGTGCCTTGTAGGAAATGCCGATCGACGCGTCTTCCGCGCGCGGCAGCGGTTTTTCCGTGCCGAACATGTCGTTCTGGTCATCGTCCGCGTGCTGGTGCGTTTCCTGGCGTTCACGCTTGGGCAGGATGATCTGCGCCCACAGCACCACCAGCAAGGCCACGCCATCGCGCGCCAAACCGAAATTATTGTTTTGCCACACGTCACGCGCGCCGAAGATCTTCGGCTCGATGGTGCGCGTCAGGGCCAGGGTGACATGGTCGGCGTACACGTTGTCGAGCAGTTTCAAGCCGCAGGCCAGCAATCGCGCATCGATTTCGGCGCGGAACAGCTCGTCGGACAGCACGCGCTTGACGAGCTTGTCGTCGCGGCGCAGGGTTTGATGCGTGAGCAGGCGCGCAATCAGGATTTGGGAATCGTCATTCATCGGCGGTGCCGCTATCTAAATCAAGTGAAACATTCAGTGAAAGCGAGGCGATCGACATGGCCGCCACATGGGGGTCGGTCAGCTGGACCATCTCGTCGGTCGGTGTAAAGGTAATCGGCAAACGGGCCAGTTCGGCCGTCGAGCCTTGCAAGCTCGCTTCGGAAACATCGCCGAGCAGCGGCAGCATGGAGGCGCGGTACGAGGCCACGGCAAAGCTGGCCGGCAGCAGCGAGTCCTGCACGGGCACCGATTTCGGCCCCTCTTCGCCGATGCTGGGGAAATTGCCCAGGCTGGCGAAGTTTGACAGGCGGTCCAACAGGTCATCGAGTTCAAGCTGCATGGCGGGTCCGTCGCTGATGGTGGTGGGCGCATCCTCGCCGCTAGGCAGGCCCGTGTTGATGACGCCTGCCGCCCGCTCGGACAGCAGTTCCGTTTCGGCCACATCGATCATTTCGGCCGGCGTGGAGAACAGCGGTACGACGGGCTGGTCGATGGCGCCTTCGGCCAGGCTGGCCAGGTCGTCGTGCAGCAAGAGCCAGCGCTTGATGTCGGTAGTCGACAGGCCCGACTGGCCCAGGTGCACGCGCTGGCGCTCGATCTGGTTCAGGGCGCGCGAAAACATGCCTTGCATGTTCAGCAATTTACTTTGCGCGCGGCCAATCGCTTGCGCCGCCTTGTGCGTGGCGCTGTCCGCGTTTTCATCGGACGTGATCGCCACGAGAATCTCGGAACCCTTCTCGACCCAGTCGCAAGCCATGTTCCACTTCGCTTGCGCCGTGCGCAGCCGGAATTCGGAACCGGAAGCGATGGCATCGGAGAACTCCTCCGTCAAGTCCACCAGGCGCCCCAGCAAATGCTGGAGTTGCTCAACGGATACGCCGCCGACGGCTTGCGCACCAGCCACCTGCGACAGCAGAAAGCCCATTTCCGCTTCATCTTCCGTCTGCCCCAGGCCCAGCAGGCTGTCGATGGCGGACAGCACATTGCGCGCCATCGGGGTCACGCGGTACACGCCCTGCTGCGCATCCCAGGCCAGCAACTGGTTCGAGCGCAGGCGCAGCAAGACCGTTTCCAGGCTTTCCGGCAACAGATACGCCAGTTTCGTGTTGATATCGGCGCGCGTATAGGCGGACGTGGCCGCATCGGACGCCAGCTCGCGCAACACCAGCAGGCGCACCAGCACGCCATCGAAACCGCCGTGGAACAGGGCTGTAAACACTTGCAGCAGGGGCTGCGCCCGCTTCAAGTGAAATACCTGCTCGATCTCGTCGGCCGAAATATTGGGCTGGAAATGCGCCTGCAAGGAATCGTGATGCTCTTGCTCTGTCTGATTTGCATCCGTAGCCACGGCTGCACTTGCCATTATATCAATCATTCTTTTCCGGATGAGTGTTCAGCGGGCGGCGCTGCGGGCTAACGCGGCGCTGCGGGGCGGGGGCGTCAGTATATCAGTTCTGACATGCAATTTAGCGCATGGGAGGGGGAGGTGCGGACACGGCGCAACACAGCCGCTGCGCCGTGCCGGGCCAGGATGATGCAATGAGGGGACAAACACGGCATGCCTGGCCCCAAACCATTAGTGAACACTTACTTCTTGACGATCTTTTGCAAGGTTTGCTCGACGTAATCGCCGTCTTCATCGGCGAACGTCACCTTCACGGGATACCATTCCAGCGACGGCGCCAGCCACAGGTCCACCTGCTGGCCCTTCTTGTCCGGCGGCGGCGCCTTGACCAGGTGCACGGCCTCCACCAAACCCTGGCCGGTGGCGACGGTCTCCTGCTTGACGACCTTGAAGGTCCACGGTTCGGCGTCATGGCGGCCGGCAACGAAGAAGCTCCATTCCGAGCCAGGCGTAAATTTCTCGGGGATGGCGCGCGCCACGCTGACCAGTTGCCAGACGGTGCTGTTACGGTCCTGCTCGCCGCCTTTCAGCGGATAGCTGTCATCGCCTTCGCTGAAGACGATGGTCTTGCTGTCGCGTTTGAAGGTGGTCGTGGCCGCTTCCTTGCGGAAGCGCTTTTCCACGAACTGGACCGGCGCCAGGCCGTAATCGTCGACCGTGCCTTCGCTGCGCTGTTCCAGTATTTTGCCGAACAGGGCGGCCTTGGTTTCGGCCAGCAGCGAGTACTTGCCATCGCCGGCGCGCCAGTTGCTGACGGATTCGCCGGACAGCGCAATGCCGCGCTGTTTCGCCTTGATCGAATAGACGAGGTCAGCCGAGGGCGCCAGTTTGTACGGGCGCTTGATGACGGGGTGATCGACGGGCTCGTCCGCCGCCATGGCGGGGGACAGGGTGGCGGCCAGCAGGCTGGCGACCAGCAATTGTTTTAAAGTTTTCAAAGTAGTCATTTATTTTCCTGTAGCGTCATTGACGCGAATTTGGGTCACGGTTTGCGTGGTCAGCGCCCCGTTCGCTTCGGTATTGCGTATTTGTACCGGATACCATTGCATGGATGGCGCCAGCCAGATATCGAGCTGCGACGAATACGTGCCGGGCTTCGGCGGGCGGCGCAGATGCCACGTCACCAGGCGGCCCATCCTGGTTTCCAGTTCTTCCTCGCCCACCAGGTGGAAGCGGAACACGGTCGCTTCCTTTTCCTCGCCGACGAGTATGTCGATATTGCCCACCAGCTGGTTGACGTCGGCGCGGCCGATGGCGGCCAGCTGGAACGGCACGGTGGCTTTGTCTTGCGCCCCCTCTTGCCATGGCACCGTGGCCGTCGTGGCCGAAAAGGTGATGGCCTTGGCGTCGCGGTTGAAATGCGTGGCCGTTTGCGCGCGGCCCTTGCGTTTCTCCGTGGCCGTGACGGGCACGATGCCGCTGCCATCGATCACGCCTTCGCTGGTCAGCACCAGCAGGTTGATGCGCGTGATTAGCATGCTCAAACCCACTTCCAGCTTCAGCTGATACGTGTCGCCCCGGTTGTCCCACGCCATCGCGGCCACGCCCTGCCATTTGGTGCCATCCGCATCGCGCCGGTCCACATGCAGGTCGAACTGGGCCGAGGCAGGCGCATTCGTCTTGTAGCGGCGTGCCTGCTCGACGGGCGGCGGCGGCGCGCTGGCCGGCACGGGTGCGGCGGCCACGGCAGGCGCCGGCGCCGTGATGGCCGGGGCAGCCACGGCGGCCGCCTCGGTCGAGGCCGGGCCTTCCGGCACGTCGCTGGCGGGCGCCGTCAACTGGGGCGTTTCGCTCGACGCCAGCTCCGTCGGGGGCGGCGGTGGCGGCGGCCTGGGCTTGGGCACTGGCCGCAGTTCAGGCGGCGGTGGCGGCACCACCGGCAGCGGTTTGGGCGGCTCGGCGATCAAGGCCATGCTGACCACCTGCGCATGATTCTGTCCCAGCGGCACCATGCTGGCACGCGAAGTGAGCCATTCCAACGCCACGTAATGCAGTACGCCGATGACCGCGACAAAGACGACGGTGCGGCGGCGCGGTGGCGAAAAGAAGGAGTCAGGCATCATAGGCCGTAGTGTAACGCTTCCGCCCCGCTTCTCGCTTCTTGCCCGTGCTCAACTCTTAATGTTTTATGTAAGAAAATGTTGGCGGCATTGCGTCAGTTGCAAGCCGATATCTGCTACGCTAAGGCTATCCACCTACCAGGAGATTTCGCATGGCAAACCCGCAAATGCCCCAAATGCCGGGCGCAGCAGTTGTGACCGATACGCTCGACTTCGTCAAAAACCTGTGGGGCAGCATGAGCGTGCCCGGCATGGGCATGCCTGGCATCACGGCGCCCACCATGTCGGTGGAAGAGCTGGACAAGAAAATCAACGACCTGAAAGCCGTCGAAGCGTGGCTGAACCTCAACACCAGCATGCTGCGCGGCAGTATCCAGGCGCTGGAAGTGCAGCGCGGCACCATCGCCACATTGAAATCGATGGGCGCGTCACTGGCGGCGGCCATCACGCAACCGGGCGCCAGCGAGAAAACCGTGTTTGAATCCGTGCCCTACGCTTCCGCGTTTTTCCAGCAAGCCACACCTGCGGCACCTGAACCGAAACCGGCACCTGCACCAGCGCCTGCGCCTGCGCCCGTACCGGAACCGGCTGCTGCGGCTGCGCCCGGCGATGCCGGCAGCCAGGCGGCAGCCCAGCTCGCCAATCCAAGTGCATGGTGGAATTTGTTACAAGATCAGTTCAAGCAAGCCGTCTCGACGGCGATGTCGCCCGACGCCACCAGCGCGGCAGCGGCCAGCTTTGGCAGCGTGAGCAAAGCCAAGCCAGCGGCCAGCAAGCCGGCCAAACCTGCCGAGGCAGGCACGGCAGCCAAGGCCAAGGCCCCGCTGCGCAAGGCGCCCGCGAAACGCGCGGCACCCAAGGCGAAAGCGCCAGGCAAAGCCTGATGCTGCAAGCCGGCAATATGATCAGGCGATACGATGAATGCGGATCGCCTCGATCATGTTGTCGGCCTGGCGTTTTACGTCACCGATCGTGATCAGGCCTTCGTCGGCCAGCGCCTTGGCGTGCTCGTACGAAGACTGGAATGTTTCCAGCGTGTCTCCCTTGGCGGCGACCGGGCGTACCCAGGCAATACTGCCGACTTTCATTTTTTTGTACACTTCATTGACCACATCACGCATAGTTTCTTCCTTATTGTTGTAAAGCAACTCAAGCACGGGCGAACCCACGCTGGCCCCTAGTTTATCATCCGGCACGCTCACGCACGGCTTTTCCCCCTTTTTCCGGCGCCAAAGGCGCATTTTCCGGCGCCACGACGGCGTCTTCCGGCCCGGGCGGCGGTGTCAGCTGCACCAGTTGCTCCATCAATTGCGCGAAGCGCTGCTGCCCTGGTGCAATTTTGTCCACATATAACAACACTTCCTTGGCCTCGGCCGCCAAGTCGGCCTGAAACCCGCGCTGCTCCAGGCACGACACGATGATTTGCGCGGAATTGAACAGGATGCGCAGGTTGTTCGGCAGTTTTTCGCGCGCCGCGCGCATCCAGGCCACCGCCTCGTTGAGCTTATCGGTCTTCCACAGCAGCACGCCCTTGTTCATCAAGTCCGACGCTTCCTTGCGCGAGGCGATGATCAGGCTCGTGCCTTCGTCGCCCATCTTCGCCTTGTCGAAAATCTTTTGCACTTCGTCCTGCACCACCTGGTTGTCGTGGTTGTTCTTCACCACGTAGCACAGCAGGCCGGCCGGCGCATCCTTGACGCCGACGGCGAACAGCAAGGTGGCCAGCTCCATGCAGATGGCCTTCTCAGGCCGCGCCGGGTCTTCAAGCAACATGGCTTCGAGCTCGTCGCCGCACTTGCGCGCACGCCGGTAATCGCCCGTTTCGTGGTGCACCATGCCTTCCGTGATCTTCGCGCGCAGCCCGATCTGCTCGGGCGAGAACTCGCGCTGCGCCAGCAGCAGCCACTGCAGCGCCTCCTTGGCATCCTTCTTCAAGCCGCACACGCGCGCCAGTCCCAGGTAAGCGTCCGGCGTCTTCATGACGGAAAACTCACCGATGGAAATACACTTGCGAAAGGCCTTTTCCGCCATGCTGACATTGCCCACTTTCAGGGCCGCGAGCCCCAGGTTGCGCTGGCGCGGCACGGAATTGGGCGACAGGCGCGCCGCCTTTTCCAGCACGCCGCACGCTTCCTCGTGCTGGCCCATCAGCTGGTAGGCGACGGCCATCTGGTCGTAGGCGTCGATGTAATACTTGTTTTCGACGATCACGCCCTGGAAGATCTGCCGCGCCGCCTCGTGCTCGCCGTTGTTCATGCGGATCTTGCCCAGGCCCGCCTTGGCCCAGCTGTAATCGCGGTCGGCCAGCACTTTTTCATACACGGCGCGGGCCTTTTCCGGCTCGCCGCTTTTCAGCAGCAAACTGGCCTTCATGCGCAGCAATTCCAGCTCGTGCAGCTTGTTGAGCTCGATCTGCGCGTCGCACAATTTCGCCGCGCGCAGATAATCCTTTTCCATGCAGGCCTGGTCGATTTCGCGGAATACCTGCTTCTTGTGCCACACGCGGTTCAAGCGCGTCAGCAGCACGCCTTCCGTGATCGGCTTGATCAGGTAGGCGTCGGGCTGGTGCTCGGCCGCGCCCATCACGGATTCCACGCTTTTCTCGGCCGACACCATCAGCCACACGCTCGATGGCGCCGTCAGGTTGCGCACGCGCGTCTCTTCCAGCACTTGCTGGCCGTTCTTGCCTTCGCCCAGGTTGTAATCGCACAGCACCACGTCGTAGCGCGTCTTGGCCAGCAGCTTCATGGCTTCGCCGCCGCTGGCCGCCTGGTCGATATGGCGCGCGCCCAGGTTGCGCAAGGATTCGCGCAGCAGGATGCGGATGCCGATGAAATCGTCGACCAGCAGATAATGCTTGTCGGCCCAGTCGGTGCTGCCCGCTTCGGCGGCGGTGGCGTGGCTGTCTGTCGTCATGGGTTCCTCGTTCAGGGCAGGCGCAGGATGAAGCAGCCGCCGCCCAGGGCGCCGCCATTTTCCAGCGCGATGCTGCCGCTGCTGCCCCGGTGCTTGTGCATCTTTGCCACTTCGCTGGAAAAATACAGGCCCAGTCCCGTGCTGTTGGTGGAAAAATTCACGCCCGCCGCCATGCCATCCATGGCTGCGCTGCCCGCGTCGAGCAAGGCCTGCGTATAGCCGTCGCCATTGTCTTCCACGCGCAGCTCGAGCATGCCGTCGTGCTCCCGCACGGACAGGCGGATCGTGTCTTTCGTGTAGCGGATGGCGTTGTTGATGGCATGCGCGAGCACGCCGATGACCAGGTCTTCATCGAGAGTCCAGATCAGCTCGGGCGCACAAGCCGTCTCCAGCTGGATGCCTTTCGAGGCCAGCAATATCTTTTCCTGGTCCACCACCTGGTCGACCACCTGGCTCACCAGTTGCGGCTGCACGTCGAAAGGGTAGCCGGGCTTGCCCACTTCCTTGTACAGGGCCAGCAGCTGGATCAGGTTATCGTTGAGGCGCTTGGTCTGGTACAGCATCTGCGCCATCTGCAGGTAGGCGGGGTCGGCCTGGGGGGCTGTTTTCGCCTGCTCGGCCGCCAGCAGCGATTCCAGCGTGCCGCTGACCACGCTGATCGAATTTTTCATGTCGTGCACGGTCGACGCCAGGAACAGGAAAAGCTCGGGCGAGCTGTGTTGATCTTCCACCGGATATCTCCTTGGGGCCGCAGCTTGATTATTGCCAAGGATAAATTATACCGCCAGCCTGCGGGCGCCTGCCAGCCACGCGCAAAGTCCGTGACCTGACGCAACAATGCCGCCCCCGCTTGTGCCGGGGCGGCATCAGATTGTCAGGCCAGCAAGATTAGCGGCGCGCGCCCGCCAGGCGTTTGACCACGACGATCATGCGGTCGATTTCCTCATACGTGTTGTAGAAGGCGAACGATGGCCGCACGGTCGCTTCCACGCCGAAGCGGCGCAGGATCGGCTGGGCGCAGTGGTGGCCCGAGCGCACGGCGATGCCCTCGTCGTTCAGGGCGCGCCCCACTTCCGCCGGCTCGTAGCCGGCCAGCACGAACGAGGCCACGCTGGCCTTGTCCAGCGCCGTGCCGATCAGGCGCACGCCGGGAATGGCCTGCAAATGATGCGTCGCGTATTCCAGCAGCGCGTGCTCGTAGGCAGCGATGTTTTCCAGGCCGATGCGCTGCACGTAATCGATGGCCGCGCCCAGGCCCACGGCATCGGCGATATTGCCCGTGCCCGCCTCGAAACGGTTCGGCACGCCCTGGTACACGGTGCGCTCGAACGTGACGTCGGCGATCATGTTGCCGCCGCCCTGCCATGGCGGCAATTGCTCGAGCAAGTCCGCCTTGCCATACACGGCGCCGATGCCCGTCGGGCCAAATACCTTGTGGCCCGAGAAGACATAAAAATCGGCGCCCAGCGCCTGCACGTCCACGCGCAGGTGCGACACGGCTTGCGCCCCATCGACCAGCACGCGCACCCCGGCCGCATGCGCCAGCGCGATGATCTGCGCCACGGGCGTGACCGTCCCCAGCGCATTCGACACCTGCGTCACGGACACCAGTTTCGTGCGCCCATTGAGCAGCTTGCGGAATTCGTCGAGCAGTATCTGGCCGCTGTCATCGACGGGAATCACGCGCAAGGTTGCGCCCTTTTCCGCCGCCAGTTGCTGCCATGGCACGATGTTGGCGTGGTGTTCCAGCTGCGAGACGATGATCTCGTCGCCGCTGCCGATGTACTTGCGCCCAAACGTATTGGCGACCAGGTTGATGCCCTCGGTGGCGCCACGCACGAAAATGATTTCATTGGCCGAGGCGGCGCCGAGGAAATTGGCCACCTTGGCGCGTGCCGCTTCATACGCGTCGCTGGCGCGCGCCGCCAATGCGTGTGCGGCGCGGTGAATGTTCGAGTTCTCGTGCGCATAAAAATACGACACGCGGTCGATCACCGACTGCGGCTTGTGCGTGGTGGCCGCATTGTCGAACCAGGCCAGCGGCTTGCCGTTGACCCGTTCGGCCAGCACGGGAAAATCGCGCCGCACGGCGTGCACGTCGAACGGCGCCGGCGTCTGGTGTTGACCAGGCTTCGTCGCCGAGGGCAGCTCGGTCTGGAAATAGAATGCGGGCTGACCGGCGGCTGGCGCCACGGGCAGCTGGCGCGCGGGCATCTGCTGCTGCGTGGAAAACAGTCCCCGCAGATCATCGGGTGCCGCCTGCCCCAGCCCCTGCTGCGCCAGGCCGTCGAGCTTGCCGTTCGACGCGGGATAGCCATGCGCGCCGCCGACAAAGTAATACGGTGACGGCGCATCGAGGCTTGACGCCCGCGGCGTGGGAATCGATGCCGGCGCCGGCGCAAGCGGCGACTCCAGAGGCGGCGTCACGGGCGGCACTTGCGCCGTCGCCACGCCGGGGGCGATCGCAGCAAACGAAGGGCCGGGCTGCGGCGGCGGGCGGTTCGCATAGCGGGGCGCCGCATCGAGCACGCTGCCGGAACCACCGAGGCTGGGCGACTTGTCAAGCACAGGCGCCACCCCCGGCAGGCGCGCAAAGAATTCACCGGCCAGGCGGTTCAGGGTCGCTTCGTCAGGTAAGAACGGGACGGCAGGCAAGCCCGCCGCGCCATCACTTGTAGGTGTCTGGGTAGTCATGGTATTTACCGATCTCCACGTCTTCCAGTACGGCCAGCGCATCGTCGGTCAGCACGGCCAGCGAGCAATACAGCGAAATCAGATAGGACGAAATCGCGTGGCGGTTGATGCCCATGAAACGCACGGACAGGCCCGGACTTTGCTCGCCCGCCAGGCCAGGCTGGAACAGGCCGATCACGCCCTGGCGCTGTTCGCCCGCGCGCAGCAAGATGATCTTCGTCTTGCCGTCTTCGATCGGCAGTTTGTCGGACGGCACCAGCGGCACGCCGCGCCACGTGAGGAACTGGGAACCGAACAGGCTGACGGTCGGTGGCGGCACGCCGCGGCGCGTGCATTCGCGGCCAAAAGCGGCAATGGCCAGCGGATGCGCGAGGAAGAAGCCCGGCTCCTTCCACACTTTCGTCAGCAGTTCGTCAAGGTCGTCCGGCGTGGGCGCGCCCGTCAGGGTAAAGATGCGCTGGTCGTCATGCACGCTGGCCAGCAGGCCGTAGTCGGGATTGTTGATCAATTCACTTTCCTGGCGCTCCTTGATCGTCTCGATGGTCAGGCGCAGCTGCTCCTTGATCTGGTCGTGCGGACTGCTGTACAGGTCCGACACGCGCGTGTGCACGTCGAGCACCGTGCTGACGGCGTTGAGAAAATACTCGCGCGGCTGGTCATCGTAGTCGACGAAAGTCTGCGGCAGTTCCGACTCGTCGCGCTGCGAGCAGGCCACGCGCACGTCCTTCGGATTTTTTACGCGATTGAGGCGGTAGATACCCGCTTCCACGGGCAGCCATTGCAGCAGGTGCACGAGCCAGCGCGGCGTGATCGTGGATAACTGGGGGACGCTCTTGCTTGCATTGGCCAGCTGGCGCGCGGCGTTATCGCCCAGCGCGAACTGGTTCTCTGTTGCTTCTGCCATGACTACTCCTGATGAGAAAAGTGAATATGCTTATCTGAAAAACGAATAAAGTATCGGACGCCCCTCTCATTTACTCAACATGCTATCGCCATCATCGTGGCGCTTAATCCACCCGCTTTAATCCACCAGCTCCGGCTCGCAGCGCGCCATCAATCCCGCCAGGCCGACGCCCAGCGCGATGGCCAGTTTTTCCACCGTCAGCAGCGACGGCGTGGCGGCGCCCCGTTCAATTTCGCCGATGAACGAGCGGTTCAAGTCGGCCGCTTCGGCCAGCCGCTCCTGCGACCAGCCATGCCCTTCGCGCAACTGGCGCACGGCCAGTCCAAACTGTTTGATCAACATGCTGTCCTCATGGGTGGTGGGCAAAAGCGGGGTGGGATGGCGCCGGCAATTCGGGCGCTTCCTGCTGGTTGTGCGCTTGCGTGACATGGCTGCCGGGCGCCACGCTGCGGGTCAGCCAGACATTGCCGCCGATGACGGAACCCTGGCCGATGGTCACCCGTCCGAGGATCGTCGCGCCCGCATAAATGACCACGTCGTCCTGCACGATGGGATGGCGCGCCAGTCCCTTTTTCAGCACGCCATCGGCGCCGGCGGGAAAGCGCTTGGCGCCCAGGGTGACGGCTTGATAAATGCGCACCCGTTCGCCGAGGATGGCCGTCTCGCCGATCACCACGCCCGTGCCATGGTCGATGAAAAAGCTGCTGCCGATGATGGCGCCAGGGTGGATGTCGATGCCCGTCTGCGAATGGGCCACTTCGGCGATGATGCGCGCCACCAGCGGCGCACCGAGCGCATACAAGGTGTGCGCCAGGCGGTAATGGATGATGGCCAGGATGCCCGGATAGCACAGCAGCACTTCATCGACGCTGTGCGCGGCCGGGTCGCCATGGAAGGCGGCCGCCACGTCCGTGTCAAGCTGGGCGCGGATGCGCGGCAGCGCGCGGGCAAAGCGCTGCACGATGGCCAGCGCCTGCTGTTCGATGGACACCGTCTGCTGCAAGCCATGCTGGCGCGCGTGATAACTGAGTTCGCGCCGCACCTGTTCGTGCAGGCCCGTCAGGGTCGTGTCGAGCGTGTGGCCGACAAAGAAATCCTCGCTCTCCTGCTGCAGGTCGAGGGGGCCCAGGCGCATGGGGAACAGGGCCGCACACAGGGCTTTGATGATGTCGTGCAAATGCTGGCGCGACGGGAATTCGCGCGCACCGCACTCCTGGTTGCTGGCCAAACCTTCGCGCCACTGCTCGCGCACGGCGCGCAATTCATCGACGATCTGGTGCAGTTCCCATTGCGGCTGCGCGGCAAGGGAGGCAGGGGGAAGGGCTCGCTGGTTCATGGTGGGTCCGGGAAGAGATTTAATCTTGCAGCCAGGGCAGCGCATGCCAGCGCCAGCCACCGCTGTGGCCACGCTGCTGCTGCTCGTCGAGGTCGCCCTCGAAGCCTTGCGCGATATTGAAGACGTGCGTGAAACCAGCCTTGGCGGCCGCTTCGGCAGCCGCGGCCGAGCGCTTTCCGCTGCGGCACAGCAGCACCACGACGGCATCCTTGCCGCCCGCCTTTGCTTCCAGTTCGCGCGTAAAGCGGGGATTGCGGTTCATGGACGTGCCGGTCGCCCACGCCACGTGCAGCGAGGCGGGCACGTAGCCGACAAAAGTGCGTTCTTCATTCGTGCGCACGTCGACCAGCACGGCCTTGCCGGCCTGCACCAGCTGCCACGCATCCTGCGCGCTGACGATGCCCGCATACGGCAAGCCCTGCGCCTGCGCCTGGGTGCGCGCGAGATTGAGCACTTCGTCAAACGCCGCCTCGCCATGCGCGGCGCGGGGATCGAAAATCAGTTCTGCAGCAGCCATCTTTCCACCTCTTTATTCCGTCGTCAAAAACCAGCACGAGTCCACTGTAGCGAACTTATGTTGTTCGGAAAACAAATTAAAAAGAGTTTGGAAAGCTGAAAAACGTATATGGGAGATTTATGCAGCGCGGCGGCGTTCGCGTAGCAGGAAGCGCGCAGGATCAAGCGCAGCGGCCAATTGACTCTCCAGCGGCAACGGCTCCCCCTCCAGCTGGCAAGCCAGCAGCTCGGCCGCCAGCGGCGCCCAGATCAGGCCGCGCGAGGCGTAACCGAGCAAGCCAAACAGGCCGGGCCAGCGCGGTACGTCGCGCAAGCGCTCGCAGCGGCCTGGCACCCCAGGGTCGGGCAAGGCGCCCGCCAGCGGCAGGCGGTCCGGCGCCATGCAGCGAAAGCCCGTGCGGCCCGCCAGCGGCGCGGCGAACGGAGCGACACCCAGGATGTCGGCGATCTTCGCGATATTGTCTTCCTGGCTCGATGGGCGCAACTTGGCGTCCGTATCCGCATCGTAGCTGGCGCCCACGCACACCACGCCCTGGTGCGCCGGCGTCATGTAGGCCTCGCGGCAGACGACGAACGGCAAGGACGGCAAGCTGCCTTCGGCCAGGTGCGTGACCTGGCCGCGCACGGCGTCGAGCGGCAGGCCGGCCGCCTGTTCGAAATCGATGGCCCCCGTGCCCGCCGCCAGGATGACGTTGGGCGCGGCCGCAATCAGGGCGCCGTCCGCATCGCGCACCAGCCACTCCTGGTCGCCGCGCTCCAGGCGCAAGGCGCTGCTGGAAAAGCGCCGCGTGAGCAAGGCGCCGCAGGCGTCCAGCATGGCCGCGCAGACGGAAGACGGGCGCGCCCAGCCGCCCTGCTCGAACCACCAGGCGCCATCGGGCGCCGGCGCGCCCAGCATGGCGGTGGCCTCGGGCGCTTCCAGCCAGCGGGCGAATTCGCGCGGATACAAGCCACTGGCGGCGATCTGCCGCTGCACCTGCGCATGCGCGCCGTCGCGCGCCAGGTGCAGCACGCCGCTTTGCGCACCCTCGATGGCCGCGCCGATGCCGCCAAGGTCTTTCCAGCGGCGCAGCGAGTACAGATAGGCGGCGCGCGTCAGGCGCGTGGCGATGTTGTCGTCCTTCGACAGCAACGGCATGAAGATGCCGGCCAGGTTGCCCGACGCTTCGCTGGCCGGCTGCGCGTGGCGCTCGATCAAGGTCACCTTCCAGCCGCGCGCGGCCAGCCGTTCGCAGGCGGCCGCGCCAGCCACGCCCGCGCCGATGACGATGGCGCGCCGCTCGGGCGCCATGGCAGCCACGTGCTCGCCGCGCCGCGCATAAAACATGGCACGCAGGCGGCTCTCGTCGAAGACAAAACCGTTCTTTTGCAGCGCCGTGCGCTGCGCCTCGTCCAGGTGCACGGCCTGCAGGCGGGCGCCGTCCATCATCAGGCGCGCCAGCACCGGCGTGGCGGCCGGCACCCAAGCCAGATGCACTTCATCGACACGCGCCGACAATTGCGCCAGGCAGGCATCGGGCTCGCCGATCAGCACGTCGAGCGTGACGAGGCCATCGTGCGAGACCATGCGGTGCAGGCCCGGCACGCAAGGCGGCCACTGTGCCCGCCACTGCTCGGGCAAGTGGCGGGCATCGACGGGACGCGGCGCCAGCGCGATGTAGTGCAGGCGGCGGCCGCCATGCGCCGCGCAGGCGGCGCGCAAACGGGCGCCGTCAAAATCCGTGTCGAGCAGGACCAGCGCGCGGCGCATCAATGCCCCGCGCGGCAAAAGCAGGCGGGCGCATGGTCGTTGACCATGCCGATGCCCTGCATGTAGGCGTAGATGATGGTCGAGCCGACGAACTTGAAACCCCGCTTGAGCAGGTCTTTCGACAACTGGTCCGACAAGGCCGTCTTGGCGGGAAACTCGCCCGGCTGCCAGCTGTTGACGATGGGCTGGCCATCGACATACGCCCACAGGAAGCTGTCCAGGGTCTGCCCTTCCGCGCGCAGGCGCAGGTAGGCTTGCGCATTCGTGATGGC
The DNA here is from genome assembly GCF_002735705.1 of Janthinobacterium sp. BJB426. Classification (GTDB taxonomy): domain Bacteria; phylum Pseudomonadota; class Gammaproteobacteria; order Burkholderiales; family Burkholderiaceae_D; genus Janthinobacterium. The sequence goes on along the minus strand of NZ_PDZL01000007.1, from coordinate 155,826 downwards.
GGCCGCCACCTTCAGGCGGTTGCGCACGATGCCGGGGTCCGCCAGCAGCTGCGCCACCTTGTCCGGGCCGTACGCGGCGATCTTCTGCGCGTCCCAGTTGTCGAAAGCGGCGCGGTAGGTGTCGCGCTTGTTGAGGATGGTTTCCCAGCTCAGGCCAGCCTGCGCGCCTTCCAGGTTCAGCATCTCGAACAGCCGGCGCTCGTCGTGGCAGGGCACGCCCCACTCCGTGTCGTGGTAATCGAGATAGCGGGGATTGGCCGGATTGGCCCAGGAGCAGCGGGTGATGGTCATGGTCGTGTTCTTCATGTGCAGGCAACTGCCAGTATAGTTTATCGGCCGCGCAGGATGCGTCCCAGTTCCTGCAAGCCGTGCGCCATCTCGGCCGGGGGAATCGCAGCAAAGCCCAGCAGCAGCCCGGGCGGCGTGGCGCAGGCGGCACCGGCGTCGGGGTCGGCATAGTGGCCCAGCGGACGCAATTCGATGCCGCGTGCCATACCCGCGCGCGACACCATTTCTTCATCGTGGCCAGCGCGAAAGTACGCGCACAGTTCCAGGCCGCTGTCGGCCGGGCCGCACGCGAGCTGATCGTCGAGTTCGCGCGCAAGGCCACGCACCAGCGCATCGCGTCGCTCGGCATTGCTGTCGCGCGTACGGCGAATATGCCGGCCAAAGTGGCCCTCCGCGATGAAGTCGGCCAGCGCCATCTGCGGCACGATGGCCGTGTGCCGGTCCATCACGGCCTTGGCTTGCACCAGCGCGTCGGCCAGCGCGGGCGGCGCCACCATATAGCCCAGGCGCAGGCCGGGAAACAGCACCTTCGACAGGGTCCCCACGTACACCACGCAGCCGGCCCGGTCCAGGCTTTGCAGCGAGGCCAATGGCGCGCCCGTGTAGCGGTATTCGCTGTCGTAATCGTCTTCCACCAGCCACGCTTTATGTTGCGCGGCCCAGGCCAGCAAGGCCAGACGGCGGGGCAAGCTCATGCTAACGCCCAGCGGCATCTGGTGCGACGGCGTCACGTACGCCAGCTTCGCCTGCGGGCAGTGCGCCACGCCATACGCCACGTCCAGCCCCTGCGCATCGACGGGGACAGGAAAGACGCGCGCGCCGGCCGCGCGCAGCGGACCGCTGGCGCCCCGATAGCCGGGCGACTCCATCCAGGCCGCGTCGCCCGGCGCCAGCAGGATGGTCGACAGCAGGAACAGCGCCTGCTGCGAACCGGAGGTGATGACGATCTGCTGCGGCGTGCACTGGACGCCGCGCGACGCTTTCAGATACACGCACAGCAGTTCGCGCAGCGGCAGGTAGCCGGCCGGGTCGCTGTAGCCGAAATGGTGGTCGGGCCGGCGCCAGCGCCGCGCTTCCAGGCGGTTCCACACGTCGAACGGAAAATGGTCGATGCGCGGCATGCCGACGCGGAAGGCGCGCAACGGGCCACGGTGGAAGGCCACCTGGCGCATGGCTGTCACCACGCCCTGCCCGCGCGCCGACAGGGGCCGCAGCAGGCCCGGCGCCGCGGCAGGGGCAGAGGCAGACACCGGCAGCGGGACGTCGCGACTGACAAAGGTGCCGCGCCCCACGGCGCCATCGAGATAGCCTTCGGCCGTCAGCAGCGCATACGCATTGAGCACCGTCTGGCGCGACACGGCCAGCAGGCGGCAAAAGTCGCGCGTAGGAGGCAGCTGCATGCCGGGACTCATGCGGCCATCGAGGATGGCGGCCTTGATGGCCGCATACAGCTGGCGAAACAAGGGCTCGCGGGCGCCGCGCTGCAGTGGCAAGGCGGCGATGAGCTGGTGCAGATGGGAAGATGACATGGTGGCATTCTTGAATTGGTAGTTTCAAGATAGCACTTATTGGCTGTTTTAAATAGCCAAAACTGGCGCTAAGATGGCGCATCCCCCTACTCTTGCGGAGCACCCATGCATCAATTTTTCGCCACCGTGGCCTGGCAGCGTGACGGCCAGGATTTCGCCGGCCAGCGCTACAGCCGTGGCCATGAATGGCAATTCGACGGCGGCCTGACGGTACCCGCCTCGTCGTCGCCCCTGTCCGTGCCGCTGCCCATGTCGGTGGTGGCAAATATCGATCCGGAAGAAGCGCTGGTGGCCGCCACGTCGAGCTGCCACATGCTGTTCTTCCTGTCGCTGGCAGCGCAGCGCGGCCACGTCATCGACGACTACCGCGACGATGCCGTCGGTGAACTGGGCAAGAATGCGCAAGGCCGCCTGGCCATGACGCGCATCGTGCTGCGCCCGCGCATCGCGTTTGCGGGAACGCCGCCCTCGCCCGAGGCGCTGGCGGCCCTGCACCACGACGCGCATGAACGCTGCTACATCGCCAATTCGCTGACGGCCGACGTGGTCGTGGAAGGAGCCAATTAAATGTACACGCCAGCCAGCTTTCGCGAAGAGCGCCTCGACGTGCTGCATGGCCTGATCGACGCGCATCCGCTGGGCGCGCTGGTGCGCCAGAGCGTCGATGGCCTGTGCGCCGACCATCTGCCATTCGAGATCGCCGCACCCACGCCTGACGCCCCATTCGGCATCCTGCGCGCCCATGTGGCGCGCGCCAACCCGCTGTGGCGCGCGGCCGGCGGGAACGATGAATGCATGGTGATTTTCCAGGGGCCGCACGCCTACATCACGCCCGCCTGGTATGCGGAAAAGCAGCGCAGCGGCAAGGAAGTCCCCACCTTCAACTACGCGGTCGTGCATGCGCACGGCCCCCTGCGCGTCATCGACGATGCGGCGTGGCTGCTGGGATTGGTGGAGCGGCTGACGGCGCGCCATGAAGCAGGGCTGGCCGCGCCATGGCGGGTGAGCGATGCACCGGCCGGCTATATCGAAAAACTCTTGAAAGCCATCGTCGGCATCGAAATCCCCCTCACGCGCATCACGGGCAAATGGAAGCTGGGGCAGAACCGCACGCAGGAAGATCAGGCCACGATGGCGCGCGAACTGACCGCCGGCACCCAGCCCGGCGCGGCGCAGGCCCTGGGCGCGCTGATCGCCGCCAACGTCACGCCAGCCAGCTGACGGCCGCCGAAAACGTCAGAAACGACAGCGCCGTCGACACCAGGATGATGCGGGCGATGCGCGCCGTGTTCGCCCCGAAGCGTTCGGACAGCAGCGAGACATTGCTGGCGCTGGGCAGGCAAGCCACCAGCACCATGCAGGTCAGCGCGAACGGATCGAGCGGCGCGCCCAGTGCGATGGCCGCGTGGCCGATGCCCCACACCAGCAACGGATGCAGCAGCAGTTTTTTCAGCGCCACGGGCACATATTCCCCCAGCGGCGCCGGATCGCTCGTGCTCATTTGCGAGCGGGCCAGCACGGCGCCGATGGTAAACAGGGCAACCGGCGAGGCGGCGTCGGCCAGCAGGCCCACCGTCTGCATGATCGGCTTGGGCAAGGCCAGTTCCAGCCACGACGACAGGGCGCCCAGCACGATCGCCCACGGCATCGGGTTGCCGGCCATGCCCTTCAGGGCGTTGACGACGGCGGCGCGGCTGCCGTGCGCGCCGCCGCTGCCGATACGCGACAGGGCGATGCACAGCGAGCTGGTAATCAGCATGTCGACGACGATGGTGACGATGACGGGGCCAGAGGAACGGGGACCGAGCAAGGTCAATAGCAGGGGCACGCCCATGAAGCCTGTATTCGGGAAGGCCGCCACCAGCGCACCGAAGGCGGCGTTGTTCCAGTCGATGCGGTGGCTCAGGGTCATGGCCATGGTGACGCCCACCATGATCAGCGCGCACAGCAGGTAGACGCCGAACACGCTGGCGTCGAGCAGCTGCGCGATGGGCGTGGCGGCGCCGAAGCGGTACAGCATGCACGGCAGCGCGAAGTACAGGACAAAACTGTTCAAGCCGCCGATGGCGGCCAGCGGCAGCAGCTTGCGCCGCACGGCCAGGTAGCCGCACAGCACCAGGGCGAAGAAGGGAAAGGTGATGGCGAGGATGGTCAGCATGGAGCGCCATTGTAGCGCGCTGCACTGGCTGGCCGCCTGGTTCAAAAAAAGGCCGCTCGCGCGGCCCAAGGAGGTTTCGGGGATAACGCCGCTGGCCGGCTAGGGCTTGAGCTGGGCGCGGATCTCGCCGGCCGGGTAGGCGGCGCTGTGCACGTTCACGTACAGGTTGCCGGCCTGGTAGCTCGCATATTGGGGCGGCGTGAGCATGGCGCCGGGCGGCACGGCAAACATGCCTTCGGCCGTTTTCACCAGCGGCACGATGACAGGGCCATTGGCGCCGGCGGGCGCTTCATGGATATGCGCGACGGTGGCCAGCATGCCCGTGTAGCGCACGCCGCCGCTGACGCTGCGGTCGTGGGCGACGCGAAGATTGCTGCTGCCGCTGGCCGTGCTGGTATTGGCCGGCACTTCCTGCGCGCCCGTCAAGGTGACGTCATGCCCGCCAGGGTGATGCGGGCCGTGGGAACAGGCGCCCAGCAGGGCGGCCAGCGCCAGCACGCTGGCGGTGCGGCAGGCATGTTGTTGCAGTGTGCTCATCGCAATACTCCTTCAACGGACATCGGATCACGGATGGCGCACTGCCCTGCCCGCACAGCCGAGCCGGGCGTACGCCGCACTTGCGTTGCATGGTGCGACAGTAACGCCATGCCGCCGTGTCCGCTTTGCTTTGCGCCAAACTCGGCGCACGCCCAGCACCCGACCTCAGGCCAAATGCCCTTCCGCCACCCAGCCGCGGTTGGCGGCCGGCGCCTTCGGCTTGGGTGCGATGCCGCTGCTTTTTTCCGCATCGAGGATGATGCTGCGCATGCTGTCGCTGGCGGCAGGCCCAGGCGCGAACGCGTAGTACTCGTCATTGATGGGCAAGCCCGTCGTGGCGTCGACCAGCACCGGGTCGGCGGCCAGGCCCGTGTCGCGGCTGGCGATGACGAGGCTGGCGCCTTCCGGGGCGAAGTTTTCATTACCCCAGGCAATAAACGCCAGCAAGACGGGCTTGAAGGCGCGCCCGGACTTGGTCAGCACATAGTCGTAGCGGGGCGGCTTGGCGCAATACAGGCGGCGCGTCATCAAGCCGCCCTCCACCAGGTCGGCCAGGCGGCGCGTCAGGATGGTAGGCGCGATCTTGAGGCTTTTTTCAAATTCGTCGAAGCGCGTCTTGCCATAAAACGCTTCGCGCAGGATGAGGATGCTCCACCATTCGCCCACCTTGCCCAGGCTGCGTGCGATCGGGCAAGGCAAATTATTAAAGTTGGTATGTTTCATGACCATCTCCTCACATTGATTCAACACAACAATCGAAAAGTATTTCAGTTGCAACACGGAAACTTAGTTACTATCATTTTGAAAGTTAGGTGCGTGCCCCTGTGGCGGGCTGAAAATACACGAAAACTCACACTTTCCTTGTTCAAGTACAATCATGGCTGGTTCGGCTCCCCCAATCCCGGTGCGAAAAACGGTGTCAGCCACGCCTTCCGGCGCTGCTGCCCACGCCCGTTTTTCACTCGATGCTTTCACGATGACCCCTTTGAAATTTGCCGTCCTGCCTGCCCTGCTCGCCGTATCCCTTTGCCAGACCACCACCGCCGGTACCGTGTCTTCCGCGTCGTTCCAGGCCACCTTCGCCGTCCACGAAACGTGCACCATCGTCTTGCAGCGCAACAGCACCCAGGTGCGTTGCCAGCACAACACACCCTATTTTCTGCACCAGCAGGCAACGCCATCGGGCGCTGGCCTCGTCACCGTCACGTTCTAAAAATAAATCGTTGCCGTCACCGTGTCCTTGTAGTCACCGGGGCGCGGCGACACCTGCGCCGGCACGCGGCCGTAGATCGTCAGCGGCACGCTGGCGCCCGTGCCCGTGCCCGTCACCATGCTGGTCCCAGCCGTGCCATCGCCCCATGGCGCACCATCGAGCGTGGCTGACAGCAGGTAACTGACCTTGTCCGTGGTGACGGTGTTCTTCATTTGCCGGTTGGCCACATTGAGCGCCACGCTGCCGCCGTTCAGCGCAATCTGGTAGGCATTATTGTTCACGCAACGCACCGACAAGGTGCTGGTGCTGCGCAAGTTGCCCGTCAGGATGGAGGCGTTCGCAAACGCCATCGGCGTGGCCGTGATGGTGCAATCGTTGATGGCCGTGGCATTCACCGTGAAACCGAAGCTGCCGCTGCTGGCCGTGCAACCTTGCAGGTTGATGAGGCCGTACGTGGTGTAGGTATAGGTACCCACGCCGGCAAAGCTCGACGTATAGGCGGTATTCGCATTACCCACCGTGGGCACGGCGGCCAGGGCGGTGCCGGCAGGAATCTTCGCGTACACGGTAAAGGTGGTGGAATAGGTGCCAGGCGGCGCCAGCAAGCCGGCCGACAGGATCATGCCAAAGGTCGACGGCGCGCCCGTCACGCCGGCGCCGCCCCATATCTTCGCCGTCGCATACGAACTGTCCACGTACACGTTGTATTCCATGCGATTGCTACCGTTGCCCAGCTTGCGCGGCAGGGCCGAGGTGGAATTCGTGCCCAGCCCCAGCGAAATGCACACTTGCGCATTCGGCGTGAGCAGCTGCCCCAGGTTCAGCGACGAAAACAGGCAGCTGAAGGTCCCCGTTGCCTGCGCCACATAATCGGTGCCGGAAATCGGGCTGACGGAGCCGAAATCGATATTCGTCACGCTGACTGTGCAGGTATCGGCCGCCTGCGCCACGCTGCCCCAGGCGCAGCCCAGCAGCAGGGTCAGCCATAGCAGCAGGCGGCGCATCAGCGGCCTGCCCCGGCGCTGGCGGCAGCGGCTGCGCAGCGCAACGGCCCGATCACGGGCAAGCCGCCCGACGCCGGACGCACATAGGCAAAGCGCACGGTGCACGCGCTGTCGCCCTCGCCGACTTGCAACTGATTTTGCTCGAGCAGATCGTCGACGAAAACGATGCCGTCGAATCCCACGACCGTCTGCTTGCCGCTTTGCACGTGCAACACGGGCAAGCCCGTGGCCAGCGACTTGCCCTGCGCATCCTGGACAACGACGGTGGCCGCGCTGTAACGCTCGATGGGAAAAGCCGCCAGCACGCCCGCCAGGTATTGCGGCACAACATTGATATTGCTCACAGGCACCCGCGCGTCGACGTCAAGCTCGTCGGTGGCGATGCTGATCTGGTTGTTGCCATAGGGATTCAAATTCGGTACCAGCAGATAGCCGCCCCTGCCCGTCACGCCGATCTGGCGGTTCTCATGCAGCACAGGAATATCTGCCACGCCGCCCGTGGAGACCAGCGCAAAACCGTTGCCCACCTGGCGCGCCGCCTCGACATGGCCGTCCATCAACAGCAGCGCGCCGGCCGCGCCCAGCGAGGACGCATTGCCCATGCTGCTGCTTTGCGTGCGCGCGCTCACGCGGCCATCGCTGCCCAGGTATTCCACCTGCGCCTGGCGGTAGGCATTGCTGCCCGACGTGCCAGCCTGCACGTTCCAGCCGAAACCGCCGCCAAAGTCCGCCGCGCGCTGCGCGCTGATGCTGCGGCCACTCTCGCCGTTTTGCCGGCTGCTGTTTACGCTGATGGCCAGATTGTTGTCGAAGGCCATGCTCAGGCCAAAGTAAAAGCCCCGCTTCTCGCGTTGCCGCAAATCCTGGAACAGGCTGGCGTTGAAGAACAGGCCGTGAAACAGGGTGGCCGAATAGCCCACGGTGGCCAGCTTCGATGGCGGCGCGCCGGGCGTGCGGTAACTGATATAGCTGCTGCTGATGCTGCTTCCTGAAGGCAATGGCAAGCTGACGGTAAAGCGGTCGGCCGCGCGCACCACGGGGCTGCCGTCGCGCGAGGCCAGGTCGCCAAAGCCGGCGCTGGCGCGCACGCTTTGCACGTCGACGCTGAAGCGCGGCCCCATGTACTGGTAGCCGGCGCCCAGCTGCACGCCACGGCTGCGGCCGGCGCTGGCCGACAGTGAACCGTTGAGCACGCCCGCCTGGCCCAGCCGCACCAGCGCGCCCGCCCCCGCCTGATACAGGCCGGCGGCCAGTTCCGCATGGCCTTCGAGGGTGAGATTGTCGCTGACGCCGTGGCGGCCGGAAGCGCTGGCGACCAGTTGCCGCGCATAGCCGAACAGGCGGCGGCCATAGTCGCGCCGCACGGCGCCCGCCTCGACCGAGTAATCACTCAAACCGCTGGCCAGCATGCGCGTGTCGACATACAGGGGCAGCACGGTCGTCACGCTGCGCCCCAGCGCATCGCGCGTGATGATCGTGGCTTGCCCAGCGCCATTTATGCCGGCCACCTGATTCAGCACAAACGGACCACTGGGCACGCTGGCGGCATATTGCTGCACGCCATTGACGTACAGGCTCAGCGACGATGGCACGAGCGCCGTGCCATCGACGGAGGCGACGGGAAAGGTCAGCAGGTCTGGGCGCAGCTGGAAATTCTTGCGCCACTGCACGCCACCGACGCGCACTGCGCGGCTCCAGCTCAGTGACGAGGAAATCAGGTCGCCCACCTGCCACGTTTGCAAGGTCTCGGGGTCGGCGTGGCTCCAGAAGGTGTCGAAACGCATGTATTTGCGCTGGTCCGCCCCCAGGTTCACCGTGCCGGTATTGCTGAAGACGCCGCTGTCATTGAAATAGCGCAAGTCGTTGAAGATGGCGGCGCGCCGCGTCTGCCCCAGCTCCGCATAGGCTTCGTAATTGAGGACGGCGCCGGGCGTGACGCTCGATGGCGGCGTCTGCGCCGCCGTGCGCGCGCTGATGCGGTAAGGCGAGCGCAACGCGTCCGCGACCTGCAGCGACACGCTCTGGCGCGCCGCATCATATTCATAGCTGAGTCCGGGAATCGCCTCGAGCGCCACCTCGGTCTGACCGGGTGCGACCAGGCGCGCCGGGTCCAGCCCCAGCTGCTGCAAGTTGGCCACACTGCTGCGCAAGCCTTTGCCCACCTGGGTAAAGCGCAAGATCAGCCCGGTTGATTCAGCATTCACAGTGACCTCCAGATACAGTTCATTCGGCGCCGCCGGATCGCTGGGCAAGCTGGCAGGGCCAGGATCGGCGCCCGTCAGGCCCACCGCGCCATCGGCCCTGGCCAGCGGCGCCATGGCCAGCAACAGCAACGCTGCCAGTACGCGTTTCATGGTGTGGCCGCTTGCGCCCAAGGCGCGCGGCAAGCCGGCCCGTCATGGCAGCCATGTTCAAGGTGTCGAATTCTTGGCAATGAGTGCCTTGGCATTCACATTGACCGCAATACTCAACGGCCCATCCAGTTCGGCCTCCCTGGCAACGGGCAGGCGCCAGACGCGCATGCGTGCCGCCAGGACATAACCAAACAGCCCCTTGCTGATGACAAACTCCTTGCCCGCCTGGTTCGTCAACGTCATCGCACCGATCTGCGCATGGAAATTGCCACTGTTCTTGACACGCAGCATCCACTCGCCCTGTTCGCGGAAAACCTGCCAGTCGAGCACTTCCTTGCCCGGCGCACCGGCCGGCAGCACGAATACGGGCACCGAATAGCGCAGGCGGATATCGACGCCACTGCGGCCCGCCTCATCCTCGCGGCTGACTTCATCGATGAGCACGCGATACGTCTTTTCCTGCGCGACAGGGCCAGCCTGGGCACGCACGAGGCGGATGGTCTGCCGGCTGTTGGCGGCGATTTCGACGATCGGCGGACTGGCCACCAGTTCCTGCGTTGGCGCCAGCGTTTCTTCGCCATCGCGCTGATCCCAGACAAACACCCGCACTTGCCCGTAGATGGGCTGGTCACCGAGGTTTTGCAGGTTGAGGCCGGCCGCATTCTGCGCCGCGCGCAAATTGAGCGTCACTGGCGAAATCTGCAGACTGGCGCCGTGCGCGCCCGCGGCACAGCAGACCAGCAGCGCCAGCACGCCTTTCATCAGGGAAGCAACACCGGCCTTCACGCAGCGCCTGGCTTAAAAGTAAACGGTGGCCGTGATGGTCGACTTGTAGGTATCGGGCGCCGGTGTCGCCTGCGGCGGAATATTGCCGTACACCGTGATCGGCTGCGAAGAGCCATTGCCGGTGCCGCCGACGGTATTCGTGCCCTGGGTATCGCCCCACAAGGTGCTGCCGGCCGTCTGGTACAGATTGAATTGCACCGTCCCCAGGTTGCCGCCAGTGCCGCTCAGGTAGCGTGTCGTGCCGGTCGAGCCGGTGCCCGAGCCAGCCGTCAGGCCCACGTTATACAGCGTGGTATTGGTGCAGGTGACGTTCACGGTCGTATTGACGTTCACGGCAGTAGCCAGTACACCCTGACTTTGGCCAAAGTCGAGATTGGCCGCCGCGATGGTGCAATTGGCGATGATTTTCAGGGTGACGTCAAAGGTGGTGCTGGCGCTGCCATTCAGATACACGGCGGCGTCGGCGCCACGCGGCAGGAACGCCGTGGCGGCAACAGCCACGCTGGCAGCAACGATAAGGCGGGGGAAAATAACTCGCAACATGATACCTCCTGATGATGGAACATCATTAATGAGCCCGCCAATTTGAGGGGCGTCGAGGATAGTCACGGTATTGCCGGCGTTTTCTTGGGCACGCAAACCAGGACGACAGAATACTTGCGCCGAGAGTCAGGAACCCGGGGACTCCGGCACTTTTTGCAGCATTGGCAAAACAGATTTTTTGGCAATCGACATTGCTTTAAATCAATGCATGAATGAATTATTAGCGATCTGGGAAATCGCCGCTTCTTCTGGCGGAGAAACATCTTTTGAAACACGAGAAAAGCAGAAAAAAAAGAAAAAGCAGGGCATAATAAACCACAACTTGCTTTTTGGTTAAGTCATCCATGCCATGCCATTGACCAGCGAAACCATCAAAAAGAACATCTTGATCGTGGACGATTCCGCGTTCGAGCAGCGCATGCTGATGGAGCTTCTCAGCGAGCAGCCCTACCGTTTCAGCATCGCGTTCAACGGCTACCAGGGCTACCAGCTGGCACTGGCCACGCATCCCGACCTGATCCTGCTCGATGTGCGCATGCCCGAGATGGATGGCTACACGGCCTGCCGTTTGCTCAAGGCCAATCCCGAAACGGAACAGATACCCGTGATCTTTCTCAGCGGTGCCGATGCCGCCAAGGAACGCATCATGGGCTTGCAGGTGGGGGGCGTCGACTACATTTCGAAGCCGTTCACGCCGGAAGAACTGGCCGCGCGCATCCATATCCACCTGGGTTTGATGCGTAAAAGCAACAGTACCCTGCCGGCGGCGACGCCGATCAGCGACAAGCTGCAACATCCCGACCTGGTCTTCGTCAATGCCGTCAAGCAACTCATTCTCGACAACCTGGGCAGCCTGCCCAACCTGTCCGAAATCGCCCGCAGCGTGGGCACCTACCGCGAAAAGCTGACCCTGATGTTCCGCGAGCAGACGGGCATGACGGTGTTTGCCTTCATCCGCGAAGCGCGCATTGCCCGCGGCGTGGAATTGCTGCAGCAGACGGACATCGACGTGCAGGATATCGCCCTGCTGATCGGCTTTCACAACGCGGGCAACTTCGCCACCGCCTTTCGCGAACGCATGGGCGTTCCCCCCAGCGCCTACCGCCAGCGCCTGCAGGAGCAGACGGGCCAGCGGCAGGCGGCGGGCGGTTAGAACTTGTAGTTCAGCTTGAGCGCCGCGACGCGTCCACGCGGATCGGCCTGGGTAAAGTCAAAGCCGGTGGAGGCATAGTCCCAGGGCGCGCGCTTGTTGGCCAGGTTTTGCACGATGAAGGTGACGTTTGCCTGTGGCGTCACCTGCCAGGTGCTGGTCACGTCAAACGTGCTGAAGGCGGCCACCGATTCGTCGAGGTGCTGCTGCTGCGCATAGCTGCCCACGTAGTTCCAGGTCAGAGTCGACGACCACTTGCCCTGTTCCCAGGTGGCCGACGAGACGCCGCGCCATTTCGGGATGGAACCGAAGTAATTGGTGCCGGCGCCATCGGTCAGCGGCGCGCCATCGGACAGCGGTTCGGCAAAGCGCAGCACGCGGCTCAACTGGCCGGCCAGGGTCAGCTTGCCCCAGTCCTTGTCGACGAAGCGCTGGCGCAGGTCGATATCGATGCCCGACACTTCGCGCTGACCCTGGTTGCGGAACTGGCGATACAGGGTCGTGATGCGCCCATCGGCACCGCGCGTTATCTGTTGCGGCGCCGTGCCTTCATTCTCGAGAATGGTGGTGGCGCTGGCCGTGCCGATCACGCCATCCTGCTTGATGCGGTAGTAATCGAGGCCGATGCTCGAACTGCTGGTGGGAGAGACCACCACGCCCAGGTTCAGGTTTTTCGAGCGCTCGGGGCGCAGGTTCGGATTGGCGATGGTCATCACCGTCACGCCGCGCGACTGCGTCGGCGTCAGCGGATCGCGGGCATCGATCACGCCGGTATAGCTGACGGCCGTGCTGTCGGTGATTTCCGGCAGCGACGGCGCGCGGAAGGCCCGTGAAACGGTGCCGCGCAGCAACAACCATGGCGCCGCCTGGTAGCGCGCGCTGGCCTTCGGCGAAAACGCATTGCCAAAGTCGCTGTAATGGTCGGCGCGTCCCGCCACGTTGACGGACAGGTCTTTGACGACGGGTACATTGAATTCGGCAAACAGGGCCGACACATTGCGCGAGCCGTTGATGATATTGAGTGCGGGGCGCAGTTCCGTGCCCGACAGCACGGCCGTCGAGGTTTGCGAATCCATCTTTTCGCGGCGCCACTGGGCACCGGCGGCAAAGCCCAGCGGGCCGGCGGGCAAGTCCCAGATATCCTTGGCCGCCGAGAAGTCGAGCGTGTCGAGCGTCGATTCGGCCGGGCGCAGGGTCGACAGGCGCAGGCGGTTGCGCACCGCTTCGCTGTTTTGCGACTGGTCGAAGAAATTGTAGCTGCCGTCGGCCAGCACTTTCTGGAATTCGTAGCGGTTGACGAAGTTCTGCACCGTTTCCTCCAGCTTGCTGCTGGAATGGGCCACGGCCGTATCCCAGTCCCAGCCCGCCCAGGTGCCCTTGGCGCCGGCCAGCGCACGGTAAAAGGTGACGCGGTCCTGTTTCAGGCGCGGTCCCAGGTCGAACAGGGTGGCCGTGAACGGCAAGGGCGTCGTGCCCGGATTGTTCGGATGGCCCACGGGCAGCACCACGGGAATGGTGTCGAGCAGCTTGGTGCTGTTATTCCACACGCGCGTGGCGTTATTCACCGTCAGCGGCGCGCTGAAGGTCTGGTCGGCGCGCGAATAGCTGTGCAGCAAATCGACATAGGCTTCCGTGTCCGCGTTCAGCTTGAGGGTGCCGCGCAGCGACGAGTGGATGCGCTGGATGCCCGGAATCAGCGTCTTATACGGCGCCGGATTGTAGGCCAGCACCTGGCCGCTGCGATCGGGATTGATATCGTTGTATGGCACCAGTTGCAGCGGGCCGCGCACGCCGCCGAGGGTCTGCGTAGGATCGTTGCCGGCGTAATTCGTGGCAGCCCAGCCCAGGCTGCCGCGCTGCTGCTGGCGGTAATCGGCGTCGCGCAGCCAGGCCACGTCGCTTTGCTGCAGCTTGTCGCGCTGCTGCGCGTCGACCGAGAAGACCACGCTGTAGCCATCTTCCTCGAGCTTGCCGAAACCCGTTTGCAGCGCCGCGCTCTTTTCATGCTGGCCCGTGCCTTGCGTCGAGCCGCCCCATTGCGCCGTGATGTCCGTGCCCGTGAATTCCTTGTACAGGATGATGTTGACCACGCCGGCCACGGCGTCGGAGCCATACACGGACGAGGCGCCATCCTTGAGCACCTCGATGCGCTGCACGGCCGCCATCGGCAGGCTGTTCAGGTCAACGAAGGTCTGCTGCAAATCCTGCGCCGTGGCGTAGCTGGCCACGCGGCGGCCATTCACGAGGATCAGGGTGTTTTGCTGGCCGATGCCGCGCAGCGACAGGCCCGAGGTGCCGGCCGAGAAACTGCCCGTATATTGTTCGTTGTAGCTGTTGCCGCTGTTGGCGGAGATGGCGCGCAGCACGTCCGACACGCTGGTCTTGCCGCTGGCTTTCAATTCCTTGGCCGTGATGACTTGCACGGCGCTGGCGCCCTCCTTTTCGCTGACGCGGATATTCGATCCGGTGACGTTCACGCGCAGCATGTCGTCCTCGGCATGGGCGATGGTGGAAACGGCGGGAAAGGCGGCGGCGATGGCAAGACTGATGGCGAGTGGTTTGAACATGGTTTCCTCTTATTGGGATTGCAGCCTTTTTCCGATAAAAAAGGCCGAGCAGGGGCACGCAGACCGGGTGGGCCTACGGGCAGACGACAACGAAACGGATGGATTGACTTAAGGGATGCGTGGACGGGCACGCACCGGCATCCACTGCGCCATGCATTGCATGGTCAGCTGGTGCGGGGCGGCGTAAAAACAGGCAGAAAGGGTAAAACGCAACATAAAAGACACCGGTAAGCGGGGAAAGGCCACTATATCCCGGTGTCTTTATCGCGTGAACGAATTAAAAATTGATTGTATATACGATTTGAATCTAAGGACTTGGTGTAAGGCAAGATCAGGCGTCGGCAATCACTGCAGGCGCTTGCGCCGCGCGGCGTGCCTGCACGCTCCACCAGTACCAGGAAATCACGGCGTTGACCCAGTAGGCCGCATACAGCACGGCCGTCAGGTGCAGGCCGCGGCTGTAGTACAGCGGCACGGCCACGGTGTTGACCAGCAACCAGAAAGCCCAGGTTTCGATGCGTCGGCTCATCAGCAGGAATTGCGCGATGATGCTAAATACCAACACTGCCGAATCGATGAACGGCGCGTAGGCATTCGTGAAGCGGTGCAGCAGCATGCCGTAGATCGCCACGGAGACGATGCCGGCCGGCACCACCCAGGCCAGGCTGCGCCAACCCGTGCGCGTGATCGGCAACGGCTTGCCGCCGGCGCCGCGCCGCCATTGCATCCAGCCTATAACGCAGGTGACGATGAAAAACAGTTGCAGCATCACGTCGGCGTACAGGTTGACCTGGAAAAACAGCACGGCAAACAGCACGCAGCCGACCATGCCGATCCACCAGGAATGAATATTATTGCGTCCGGCCAGGATGATGGAGGCAGTCATCAATACATTGGCGGCGATCTCGAGCGGGGCAGTCAAGCGGTCTTCCTTTGCGGGGCAGTGGTGGCACCGCGTCACTATAGCCGATTACACTGCACGGTGTTCGCCACGCCGGAGCCGACACCCATGGGGGAAAGCGGCAAAAAACGCGCAAACATCGAGGAAATGCGAACCAGGCCGGCCTTCAGCCGCCGCAGCCCTTGACTTCCGTGGCCATTCTGGCAAATTGAATAGCAAGTTGAAACTCCAGGAAGCCCCCTTATGCGCATGCGCCATCTCCTGTTTGCGGCAGTGCTCGGCGTATCTGCCCTGCCCGCCGTAGCTTGCCGCATGACGATGGCGCTGGAGCAGTGGCCGCCGTATGTCTACCGCGATGCCCAGGGCCGCCATACGGGCCTGGACCTGGAATTGCTGAAGGCCATTTTCAAGGAAGCCCGCTGCACCCTGGTCACCGTGCCGGAGCTGCCCACGGCGCGGCGCCAGCTGCTGTTCCAGAAAGGGGGGCTGGACCTGATGCTGGCCGCGTCCGAGACGCCGGAACGCCAGTCCTATGCGCGCTTTTCCCTCTCGTACCGCGATGAAGCCGTGGGCGTCTTCAGCAAATCCGGCTCGCCCGGCAACCACCAGCAGATCGCCAGCTTCGCGCAGCTCGCGCGCGGCAACGCGACCTTGCTGGCGCCCAAGGTGGGCTGGTATGGCGCGCAATACGCGGCGGCCCGGCCGGCGCTGGAAAAGGCCGGCCGCCTGAATGCATTCGGCAGTTTCCAGCAAGGCGTGCGCATGCTTGACGCGGGCCGCGCCGACCTGCTGCTGGGCGACGTGCTGGCCGTGCGCCACGAAGCGCGCCTGCAGGGCGTTGCCTTGCGCACCCTGCCCTTCCTCGTCCTGCGCGCCCCCGTGCACCTGATGCTCAATGCGCGCACGACCAGCGCCGGCGACCTGGCGCGCCTGAACGCCGCCATCACGCACCTGGAACAGCGCGGCGTACTGGCGGCGATACGCAACAGCTACGAAGCGCCGTAGCGACGGTCAGCCCTTGCCGGCCGCTTCGAGGATTTCCAGCTTGGTTTCGCGGCCATTCTTTTGCACGCCCTGCGCCTTGTCGTAGCTTTCGATCAGGGCGCGGTATGGCGGCACGATATGGTCGGTCATGATGGCGGCGAATTCCATCGCGTCGGCGCGGTTCCAGGTGCTCATCACTTCAGCCAGCACGGCGTACGTGTCGATCGGCACGGCGCCCGCCTGCGTCACGCGCGCCATGGTAATGTCGGTGGCCATCTTCGACCAGTTGCCCGAGGCATCGATGATGGCGAACACCTTGTAGCCGGCCGCCAGCGCGCTGATGGTCGGGAAGGCCATGCACACGCTGGTGAGCGTGCCGGCGATCAGCAGGGTCTTGCGGCCCGTCTTTTCGATGGCTTCGACCCAGGCCGGATTGTCCCAGGCGTTGATCTGGCCCGTGCGCGGGATGTAGACGGCGTCCGGGTTGAAATGGTGGATTTCCGGGATCAAGGGGCCGTTCGGACCGTCGGGCACGGACGCGGTGGTAAAAGTCGGCATGTTGGCCAGGCGCGACAGCTTGGCCAGCGCCGTGACGTGGCCGCGCAGCACGTGCTGCTCGATGTCGCGCACCAGCTGGAACAAACCGCTCTGGTGGTCGATCAGCAGCATGACGGCATCGTCGGGATCGATCATCGGTGGCAAACCTTGGAAGTTGGCGGGGGTGCTCATGGTGGTCTCCTGAAAAACCATGCCGCGGGATGCGGCATGGGTACTACACAAATTCACTGCACAAATTACGTCGCGATACGGGCGAAGCGGCCGCTGTTGAAATCCTCGAACGCCTGCGCGATTTCCGCCTCGGTGTTCATGACGAAGGGACCGTGGCCGACGATGGGTTCCTCGATCGGCTCACCGCTCAGCAGCAGTACCACGGCGTCGTTGTTCGCTTCGATGGTGATGCTGTCGCCATCGCGCTCGAACAGCGCCATCTGCGCTTCGCGCACCACGCTCTCGCCATTGACCAGCACCGTGCCGTGCAAAACGATCAGCGCCGTGCTCCAGCCTCGGGTCACGGGCAGCTCCGTCAGCTTGCCCTGGGCCAGGCGCATGTCCCACACCTGCATCGGCGAGAACGTGCGGGCGGGTCCATGCTGGCCAGCGAAGTCGCCGGCGATCACGCGCACGGAACCGGCATCATCGGGCAGCGCCACTGTGGGAATCGTGTCGCTGGTGATGGCCTGGTAGCCGGGCGCCGTCATCTTGTTTTTCGCCGGCAGGTTCACCCACAGCTGCACCATTTCCAGCGTGCCGCCCGACTGCGTGAAGGCAGGCGAGTGAAACTCTTCATGCAGGATGCCGGCGCCGGCCGTCATCCACTGCACGTCGCCGGGGCCGATCACGCCGCCCTGGCCCGTCGAATCGCGGTGCGCCACTTCGCCCTTGTAGACGATGGTCACCGTTTCAAAGCCGCGGTGCGGATGCGAACCGACGCCGGGCGGACGGGTGCCGGGCGCAAATTCGGCAGGACCGGCATAGTCGAGCAGCAGGAAGGGGCTCAGCTGCTTGCCATGGCCGTTATACGAAAACATCGAGCGCACGGGGAAACCGTCGCCGACCCAATGCTGGCGGGGTGCGCTGTAGATACCTGTGACTTTGTTCATCTCGATCTCCTGTTGGGGTTTGCATTACGATGAAGACAGAATACGCTTGCAACGATGAAGGCGGTAGACGGTAAAATATGCCATCAGCGTTCCATAAATAGAACGATCAAGGAGGCGACATGCAGGACCTGAATGACTTGTATTACTTTGTGCAGGTAGTCGACCATGGTGGTTTCGCGCCGGCCGGGCGCGCGCTGGGCATGCCGAAATCAAAACTGAGCCGGCGCATCGCGCTGCTGGAAGAGCGGCTCGGCGCGCGCCTGCTGCAACGCACGACGCGGCATTTTTCCGTCACCGATGTGGGGCAGACGTTTTACGAGCATTGCAAGGCCATGCTGGTGGAGGCGGAGGCGGCGCAGGAAGCGATCGAACTGACGCGCGCGGCGCCGCGCGGCACGGTGCGCCTGTCCTGCCCCATCGCTCTGCTGCACTCGCTGGTCGCCCCCATGCTGGCCGGTTTCATGCGCGAGCATCCGCAAGTGACTCTGCTATTGGAAGCGAACAACCGCCGCGTCGACCTGGTGGCCGAGGGTATCGACGTGGCCATCCGCGTGCGTCCGCCTCCGCTACCCGACAGCGATCTGGTATTGCGCGTGCTGGCCGAACGGGGCCAGTGCATGGTAGGCAGCCCGCTGCTGTTCGCCGGCGCGGCCTTGCCGAAGGCGCCGGCCGACCTGTCCGACTGGCCCAGCCTGGCCCTGGGCACGCCGCAACAGCACTACCAGTGGGATTTGCACGGCCCCGATGGCGCGCGCGCCCAGCTGCGCCACGTGCCGCGCTTCGTCACGGGCGACATGCTGACCCTGCGCGACGCGGCCGTGGCCGGCGTGGGCGTGGTGCAGCTGCCGACCATGATGATCACGGAACAGGTGGCCGATGGCAGCCTGCTGCCGCTGATGGAGCAGTGGCGGCCGCAGCGCGAAATCATCCACGCCGTGTTCCCGTCGCGGCGCGGTCTGCTGCCTGCCGTGCGCGCGCTGCTCGACTACCTGGCGCACAGCTTCGCCGCGCTGGAGGAAGAGTGAGGGTTTTCAGGTACGATGGCGTACTCTCCAATCGCCTGGATGCCGCATGCGTTTATTGATTCTGTCGGACCTGCACCATGAGTTATGGCGCGACGAAGCGCCGCAGGGCGACCTCGCGCTCAGCTGCCCCGACGCCGTGATCCTCGCCGGCGATATCGACACGGGCGCCCGCGCCGTGGCCTGGGCCGCCAGTGCATTCGCGGGACTGCCCGTGCTGTACGTGCATGGCAACCACGAAGGCTATGGCCACCACCTCGACAAGGTGCGCCAGGAACTCCACGCGGCTTGCGCCAGCACGCAGAACGTGCATTTCCTCGACTGCGGCACGCACGTCATCACCGACCAGGCAGGCCACGCTGTGCGCTTCCTGGGCGCCACCCTGTGGACGGATTTCCGCCTGCTGGGCGACGACACGCGCCAGGCGGCCATGCGCGACGCGGAAGCCGTCATGAACGACTACAAGCGCATCCGCCTGGCCAACATGGGCTTTCGCAAGCTGCGTGCGGCCGATACGGCCATGTTCCACGCGCAGCAAAAAGCGTGGCTAACGCGCGAACTGGCGCAGCCATTCGACGGCAGCACCGTCGTCATCAGCCACATGGCACCGTCGCTGCTGTCGGTCGACGATGCCTACGGCAGCGAAGGATGTTCGCCCGCCTATGCCTCGCGCCTGGACGAACTGGCTGCGCGGGCGAACCTGTGGGTGCATGGTCATATCCATGCTTCGCGCGACTACCGCATCGACCAGTGCCGCGTCGTAGCTAACCCCTGCGGTTACAAGACGCGCAGCGGCGCGCCGCAAAATCCCGCTTTTGATCCGAACTTCATCATTGACCTGCCGGCCCGCTAATCGTCAGCCTTGAGGCGGCCCGCCAGCCATTGCTGCAGGCGGTGCTTGCCGGCCCGGCGCGCCACGCGCGGCGACACTTCCGACTGGTGCGCGCCGGCGCCGCCGCGCAGCCTGGCGGCGGCCACCAGCGGATTGCGCGGCTTGGGCGCGGCTTTTACTTTGATTTTCATGCTGTTTCCTTTCAACCCAGTCGTGCAAAACAAAAAACCCCGGCGAGTTTCCTCACCGGGGTTTGAAGGACACCGGCTCGGGATCGGCAATGCTGCCGTTGGCCCCGAGCGTCATGCGCGGGGCTAGTGGTAAGTCAACTTGCTGCCAGCCTGCTCGAACATGGGTTTCCTTTCTTTTGTGTGGTTGATCTGCACTGCGGATGACGATTCTGCGCCGGATGCAGCAGTGCGTCAACCGCTTTTCATGGCACATGCGCCAACGTTGTTATTTTGTCGCAGTCTCGCCAGCCATGGCTTTTTCCTTGGCGATGCGCGCTTCGAGCTTGGCTTCATTCTTGGCAGCGTAGTTGCTGCACGCCTGCGCATCGATGAAGGGATTCGGCGTGACGCCTTCCAGCAATTGCGTCAGCTTGCGATCGCCGCCCGAGTGGTCGGGGTGGGCCGAGATCAGGATGTCGCACGGCAGTTTGGCGAAGTCCTGCATGACGCGGCGGAAGGCCGGCGTCAGGTCCGCATGGCGTTCATCGCCCAGGTAGTGAAAATCGTCGGCCGCCACCGGCGTGAGGCTGGCGCCGAACACCACGTTCAGGCAGTCCTGACGCTCCGCATCCTCGCACGACACCCAGGTCCAGCTGGTGCTGCCCGGCGTATGGCCAGGCGTGTAGCGCGCCGTGACGGTCACGTCGCCCAGTTGCAAGGTTTCGCCATCGGCGATCTCGCGCACGTTTTCCACGGCCGGCATGGGGTCGATTTCGCCCGCTTGCGGGTCCATGGCGAGCACCGAACCCGCGCGCAGCGCCTGCGCACCCAGCGGGCTGGCGACCACTTGCGCGCCGCTGTCGCGGGCCAGGGCGGCGATGCCGCCCGAATGGTCGAAATGCGCTTCCGTATTCAGGATGAACTTGATGTCTTCCAGGCGAAAGCCCAGCTCGAGGATATGTTCCTTGATGGCGGCCACCGATTGCGGCAGCGCGCCATCGATCAGGATCAAACCTTCGCGCGTGTCGATCAGCACCACGCTCAAGCCGCCCACGCCCACGTAATACGTGTCGCCGTGGATGCGCGCCGGCTGCTGCGGGCGGTTCCATTGCGCCGCATACGGCGAGGCAATCGGCTGCGTCAAGGGATCGACGGCGGGCGTGGCGGCATGCGCGGAAAACGGCAGCGCCATGGCGGCCAGCGCGATGCTGAGCAAGGTCTTGGAAAGGAAGAAAGGCGGCATGCGGCTCCAGTAATGAGTGTGCGGTAATCGATGCCACAGGGTAACGTCGCCCCCGCGCGCGGTCAAGCAGACGGGCGTGGCGACTTGCGCTACGATAGAGGCCCATTCACTGCCGTGCGCCATGCCGCGCCTCCTGCCATGCGTTTGCTGATCCTGTCCGACCTGCACCTGGAAGTCTGGGGTGACGACACGCCCGCCATCGACCTTGCCGCCTGCCGTCCCGACGTGGTGATCCTGGCCGGCGACATCGACACGGGCAACAATGCCATCGCGTGGGCCGCGCGCACCTTCGGCGCCCTGCCCGTGCTGTACGTACATGGCAACCACGAGGGTTATGGCCACCAGCTCGAACACATGCAGGACGCCGTGCGCGACGCCTGCGCCAGCGCGAATACACAGGGCGCCAACATCCGATTGCTCGACGGCGACGCCGTGGTCTTGAACGGCGTGCGTTTTCTCGGCATCACGCTGTGGACGGATTTTTTACTCTTCGGCGCCGACAGGTACGAGGAAGCCTTGAACGCGGCGCAAAGCTACATGCCCGACTACAAGCGCATCAGCACGGGCGGCGACACGCCGCGTCTCTTGTGCGCGGCCGACACGGCGCAGCTGCACGCGCAGCATCGCGCCTGGCTGGAACAGCAACTGGCGCAACCGTTCGATGGCAAGACGGTCGTCATCACGCACATGGCGCCATCGATGCAGTCGGTGGAAGAGCAATACGCGACCAATCTCGGCTCGCCCGCCTTCGCCTCGCAGCTGGACGCGCTGGTGGCGCAGGCCGACCTGTGGGTGCATGGCCACATGCACGCCTCGCTCGACTACCGCATCCAGGACTGCCGCGTCGTGTGCAACCCCTGCGGCTACAAGCGGCCGGACGGCACGCCGGAAAACGAACGTTTTGACACAGGCTTCATCGTCGACCTGGCCAGCGCTGGCTAGTTTTTGCGATAGCGTAGCTGCACCACGCCACTCGGCAACTGGCGCGTGTGGTCCAGGCGCCAGTCGCTGCGCGGCAAGCCGTCCTCGAACAGGCGCACGCCCTTGCCCAGCACCACGGGCAGCACGGACAGGGTCAGGCTGTCGATGACGCCCTCGCGCAAACCGGCACGGATGACGGCGCCGCCATCGAGATACACGTGACGGCACCCCTCCTCTGCCAGTCCCTCCAGCACTGCCCGCACGCTGCCTGCGCGGCGCTGCTCGCCATGGCGCGGCGCGAAGTCGCGGCGGCTCAGGACCACCACGCGCTTGCCCGCATACGGCCACGGCTCAAAACCCAGCACGGCGTCATACGTGGTGCGCCCGATCAGCAGGGTATCGACCTGCTCCATCAAGGCCGTGTAGCCGGTGGCGTCGGGCGAGTCGGGCGCCAGTTCGGTCAGCCAGGACAGGTCGCCGTTTTCTCCCGCGATGCAGCCATCGAGGCTGATGCCGAGAAAAACGCTGACGAAAGTTTTTTGCATGGATGCTCCTTGATTTAATTCTACGGTGTAGAATTATGCCCATGAAAACCCCAAAACTTCAAGCCGTGGCATCTCCCGTGCGCCGCGCCGGGCGTCCGCGTCGCGCCGCGCCCGCGCTGGACAACGCCAGCATCCTGCAGGCGGCCCTGGCCCTGCTGGAAGAAAAAGGCGAAGCGTTCTCCATGCGCGCGCTGGCGCACAGCCTGGGCGTCGATGCCATGGCCCTGTATCACTACTACGCCGGGAAAGAGGAATTATTGCAAGCGTTGATGGTGCAGCGTTTTGCCGCGCTCGATCCGCAGCAGCCGCCATTCACGCGGCGCCAGGCAGCGCCACGACGCCTGCTCGCGCTGTGCGCGCTGTACCTGGAACTGGTCAGCGCCACGCCATATTTCGTGCGCCTGATGGCGCGCGGGCTGGTGACGCAAGCCGATGTGGCCGAGCGGTTTACGGCCCTGTTCGAGCTTGCCGTCGAGGGTCTCGCGCTGAATAAAAAATCCCGGCTGCGCGGGCATGATGCGCTCGTCGATTTCCTGCACGGCTATGCGCTGGCCGGCAGGCCGGCCAGCGAGACGCAATGGCACGCCTCGGTCAGCCTGATCCTGGCGGGCATGGTCGCCACACACAATGCCGTGTGACGACCAGCGGCCGGACGCCCTACCCTGGCATCAGGCCAGCAGCTTGAGCAGCGCCTGGGCGGCCGCTTCCGACGATGCGGGATTCTGGCCCGTGACCAGCAAGCCATCGGTGACGGCGTACGGCTGCCAGTCGCCCAGCTTCGAGTAGACGCCGCCATTTTCCTTGAGCATGTCCTCGACCAGGAAAGGCACGATGGCCGTCAAGCCGACGGCGTCTTCCTCGGTATTCGTAAAGCCTGTCACTTGCTTGCCACGCACCAGCGGCGCGCCATCGACAGCCTTCACGTGGCGCAGCACGCCCGGTGCGTGGCAGACGGCGGCAACGGGCTTGCCGGCGGCAATCATCTGTTCGATCAGCGTGATCGAGTGCCGGTCTTCGGCAAGGTCCCACAGCGGGCCATGGCCGCCCGGGTAAAACACGGCGTCAAAGTCGGCCGCCTTCACGTCGGCCAGCTTGCCTGTGTTGGCCAGCACGGCTTGCGCATCGGCGTCCTGCTTGAAGCGGCGCGTGGCGTCCGTTTGCGAATCCGGCTCGTCGCTTTTCGGGTCGAGCGGCGGCTGGCCGCCCAGCGGCGAGACGACCGTCAGCTTCGCGCCCGCTTCTTGCAGCGCATAGTAGGGCGCGGCGAATTCTTCCAGCCAGAAGCCGGTTTTCTTGCCAGTGTCGCCCAGTTGATCGTGCGAGGTCAGTACCATCAGGATGTTCATGTTGTTTCCTTTTATGTCAGGGTTACAGTGCTGCTTCGAGGATACGGCGGCTGCGCGCGAGGTCGATATCGCGGTGTTCGCCGAGGGAGGTCATGCCATGTGCTTCCAGTTGCGTCAGTACCGCTTCCACCGCTTCCTGGCCCAGCTGATAGGCCGACAAACGGGTCGGGATGCCCAGGCCTTCGAAGAAGGCGCGGGTTCGCGCGATGGCAGTATCGATGCGCTCGTCGTCGCTGCCGCTGGTGATGTTCCAGACACGTTCGCCATACTGTAGCAATTTGCCGCGTTTCTGCTCGCGCTGTACGTCCAGCAGAGCCGGCAACACCAGGGCCAGGGTGCGCGCATGGTCGATGTCGTACAGGGCCGTCAATTCGTGGCCGATCATGTGGGTGGCCCAATCCTGCGGCACGCCGGCGCCGATCAGGCCATTCAGGGCCAGGGCGGCCGTCCACATCAGATTGGCGCGGGTATCGTAATCGTCGGGCGAGGCGATGGCCTGCGGCGCGATCTCGACCAGGGTTTGCAGCAAGCCTTCGGCAAAGCGGTCCTGCACCTTCGCCTGCACCGGATAGGTCAGATACTGTTCCGTCGTGTGGACAAAGGCGTCGACCAGGCCATTGGCCACCTGCGTGGCCGGCAAGGTAAAGGTTTTGCTCGGGTCGAGCACGGAAAACTGCGGGTACAGCAGCGGATTGCGAAAACTCAGCTTGTCATGCGTGGCTTTTTTCGTCACCACGCCGCCGCTGTTCATTTCCGATCCCGTGGCCGGCAAGGTCAGCACCGTGCCGAACGGCAGGGCGCGCTGCACATTGGCGCCGCCGCGCTCGGCGATTTCCCACGGCTCGCCATCGTACAGGGCGGCGGCAGCGACGAACTTGGTGCCGTCGATCACGGAGCCGCCGCCGACGGCCAGCAGGAAGTCCAGCTTTTCGCTGCGCACCTGCGCCACGGCGCGCATCAGGGTTTCATAGCTGGGATTGGGTTCGATGCCGCCAAACTCCTGCACGCTGCGCTGGCCCTGCGCAAGCGCAGCGCGCACTTCGGCCAGGGTGCCCGTCTTTTCCGCGCTGGCGCCGCCGTACAAGATCAGCACGCGCGCATCGTGCGGCACCAGCGTGGACAATTTGGCGATGGTATTGGCGCCGAACACAATCTTCGTTGGATTATGGAATTCAAAATTCTTCATGCTGCTGCTCCCTCATTATTAGACTGGTCGTCTAGAGTAAAATTCAAAAAACCGCGGACGTTTGCCATCCGCGTACCTAGCGTCCTTATTGATCCGGCGGCAACTGCAGCATGGACAGCGTCGCCCGCCATGCCGTTTGCAAGGCGCTGGCGTCGCGCCGCAGCTTGGTCAGCATCGCCGCGCCCAACCACAGCTGGTACAAGGTGGCAGCCATCTGCGCCGGATCGGCCACCGATGGCAGGGTATCGTCCACCCTGCCCCGCGCGATGGCCAGCGCCAGCCTGGCGATGATGCGGTGGGTGCCATCGAGCAGCGCCACGCGCATCGGTTCCGACATATCCGCCACTTCGCTGCTGAGCTTGACCACCAGGCAACGGCAGTCGCAACCGCTGCCATCGAGGCTTGCGCTCGTCCAGCTGGCCCAATACGCCATCAGCGACTGCGCCGCGCTCTGGCCCGGCTGGCCCAGCACGAGCTCCATTTCGTCCAGGTAGCCGGTGACGTAATCTTCCAGCATCGCCTCGCCAAACAATTCCTTGGACTTGAAGTAATGGTAGAACGACCCCTTGGGCACGTCGGCGGCAGACAAAATCTCATTCAGTCCCACGCCGGCAAAGCCCTTGCGCGTGATGATGGCCTTGCCCTGGTCGATAATGTGCTGGCGCACGTCGGTGTATTCAGCTTTCATGCGAAGCATTGTAGCACAATTAGACCAGTCGTCTAGATTAAATTGAACCCGGAAGAAAATGTTGGGGTCAGACCCTCGAGGCCGCTAACGCAGAGGTTTGCTCTCACGGCTAGGGGGGGGCTGCCCCCGGCAGTCAGCTTAGGCAAACTTCTTGAAATCCGGCTTGCGCTTTTCAAAGAAGGCCGTAAACGCTTCCTTCGCTTCGGCGCCGCCCAGCATGGCGCTGAACAGTTTGTTTTCCTCGGCGATGGCCGCCTTCATCGGCTCCATGCGGCTTTGTTTCATCAAGCGCTTGGTGGCGCGGATGGAGGCGGCCGGCAGGGCTACCAGCTTGGCGGCCTGGCCTTGCGCGTACGTCATCAGGTCGTACAGGGGCACGACTTTCGACACGAGGCCCATTTCCAGCGCTTCGCTCGCCGGGAAAGACTCGCCCAGCATCAGCTTTTCCGCCGCGCGCGGGTAACCGGCCAGTTGCGTGAGCAGCAGGCTGGAGCCGAATTCCGGGCACAGGCCCAGTTGCGTGAACGGCATCGAGAAGCTGGCATTGTCGGCCGCGTAGACGAGGTCGCAGTGCATCAGCAAGGTGGTGCCGATGCCAATGGCCGGGCCGGAGACGGCCGCCACCACGGGCTTGCTGCTGCCGTACAGGGCGCGCATGAACTGGAACACGGGACGGTCATGGTCGAGCGAACCATCCTTCGGGCGCGCCGTCTTCATGAAGTCATCGAGGTCGTTACCGGCCGTGAAAATCTCGCGCTTGCCGCAGATCAGGATGGCGCGTACTTCATCGTCTGTCTCGGCCGCCACCAGCGCGTCGGCCAGGGTCTGGTACATGGCGCCCGTGATCGCATTCTTGCGTTCCAGGCGGTTGAATTCCAGGGTCAGAATGCCCTCGCTCTTGCTGCACAAAATATCCATGTCATCTCCAAAAAGATAAAGGGCGCCGAGGTATCCCCAGCGCCCAAGTTTGACCAACCTAATCTGACCTCTTACGTCACGACGCCCGGCAGATCAGACGCGCTCGAAGATTCCTGCCGCGCCCATGCCGGCGCCCACGCACATGGTGACCATGCCGTACTTCTGCTTGGTGCGCTGCAGTGCGTGGATCACGGTCGCGGCGCGGATGGCACCGGTGGCGCCCAGCGGGTGGCCCAGGGCGATCGCGCCGCCCATCGGATTGACCTTCGATGGGTCCAGGCCCAGGTCGCCGATGACGGCCAAGGCTTGCGCGGCAAACGCTTCGTTCAGCTCGATCCAGTCCAGCTGATCTTGCGTGATGCCGGCGGCGGCGCACGCTGCCGGAATGGCGAATTTAGGACCGATGCCCATGATTTCCGGCGGCACGCCGCGCACGGCGAACGAGGAGAATTTCGCCAGCGGGGTCAGGTTGTGCTCGCGCAGGATTTTTTCGCTGACGATCAGCAGCGCACCGGCGCCGTCGGACATCTGCGAGCTGTTGGCGGCCGTGACGGAACCCTTGGCGGCGAAGACGGGCTTCAGCTTGGCCAGCGATTCCATCGACGAATCGGCGCGCGCGCCTTCGTCGGTGTCGACGGTGCGACGGCTCACGTCGACCTGACCGGTAGCCAGGTTCGGCGTGCGCGTGATGATTTCCACGGGCGTCGTTTCCGCCTTGAAGAAACCGGCTTGCTGCGCGGCGATGGCGCGGCGGTGCGATTCAACGGAGAACGCGTCCTGCTGTTCGCGCGACACTTTCCATTGCTGCGCCACTTTTTCGGCCGTCAGGCCCATGCCATAGGCCATGCCGATGTTCTCGTCGCTGAACATGTCCAGGTTCATCGATGGGTGGTGGCCCATCATCGGTACCATCGACATCGATTCGATGCCGCCGGCGATCATGACGTCGGCTTCGCCCACGCGGATGCGGTCGGCGGCCATGGCGATGGCCGTGATGCCCGAAGCGCAGTAACGGTTGACGGTGACGCCGCCGACGGTTTTCGGCAAGCCGGCCAGCAGCACCGAGTTACGCGCGATATTGAAGCCCTGCTCCGCTTCCGGGAACGAGCAGCCGATGATGGCGTCGGTGATCAATGCAGGGTCCAGGCCAGGTGCTTGCGCCAGGGCCGATTGCAGCACGCGCACCAGCAGGTCGTCCGGGCGGGTGTTTCTGAACATGCCGCGCGGCGCCTTGCCGATCGGGGTGCGGGTTGCAGAGACGATGTACGCGTCTTGAAGTTGTTTGCTCATTTTATGCTTTCAAAGATGTTGAACGAGGTTCGTGTTCTGTCGAATGTCCGGGATGCTGGCCTATCGCTTCTGCGACAAATACCAGTCCACCGTCACCTGTGCCGCCAGCGTGCCTTCGGAATCGAAAATATCGACTTCCACGGGAAACGCCACCTTGCCATCCTGCGCCAGCTGCGCCTTCAAGGCAGCCAGGTCGCCCGGTACCCGGCCTTCGGCGCGCGTCGCGCCCCGGGCCACCTTCTGGTACTGGATGCGCGACTCCTTGGCCACCGGGCGCAAGCCCATAATGAGCTCGGCGAAGCCGCCAGCCATGGCCGCGCCGGAAGCCGTTTCGGCCAGGGTAAATAAGGCGCCCGCATGCTGCGTGCCCAGGTGATTATTCAGTTTTGGATCTTCCGGCATCGACACCTTCGAGGTGCCGGCGCCGATGTCGTCGATGCTGATCCCCAGCAGCCGCACGAAGGGCAAGGTGTCCATCATCTGTTGTTTGATACGGTCATACACCATGCTTGGCCTCACGCGCAGCAATACTTTAAAAATAATGGACAGGATCGTCATCGACGTCAGGCTTAGTTGCGTACCGGCTTACCGGTTTGCATCATGCCCATGATCCGTTCCTGGGTTTTCGGATGGTTCAACAGCTCCAGGAATGCCTTGCGTTCCATATCCAGCAGCCACTGCTCGCTGACGAAACTGCCCTGGTCCACGTCGCCGCCCGATACGATCTCGGCGATCATCTCGCCCAGCTTGAAATCGTGCGCCGAAATGAAGCCGCCGTCGCGCATGTTGACCAGCTGCGCCTTGATGGTGCCCCAGCCGTAACGGCCCGTGACCTGGATCAGCGACGGCAGTTGCGGACGGAAGCCCGCGTCGAACATGGCGCGCGCTTCGACCTTGGCCACGTGCAGCAACTCGTAGGCGTTGAACACGATCACGTCGTCTTCTTTCAGGTAGCCCATTTTTTTGGCTTCCAGCGCCGATTTCGACACGTTGGCGGTGGCCGCATTGGTGAAGCCCGTTTTCAGGAATTGCAGGATGTCGTTACCCTTGGCTTCCTTGTAGGCGCGCTGCGCCGCTTCCTTCAAGCCGCCGCCGGCAGGAATCAGGCCCACGCCCACTTCCACCAGGCCGATGTAGGACTCGATCGAGGCCACGCGCTTCGAGGAGTGCAACGCCAGCTCGCAACCGCCGCCCAGGGCCAGGCCAGCGACCGCGGCGATGACCGGCACGTTCGCGTATTTCAGCGACATGAAGGTGTTCTGCAGTTCCGCGATGATCGGATCGACGGCTTTCACGCCGCCTTGCATGAAGGCCGGCAAGGCCGATTGCAGGTCGGCGCCGGCCGAGAAGGCACCGCCTTCGGCTGCGTCGGCATGCCAGATCACCAGACCTTTGAAGTTCTTTTCCGCTTCCGCTAATGCGAGTTTGAGTCCATTAATCACGCCTTCGCCGATCACGTGCATCTTGGTCTTGAACGAGATGATCAGGACATCGTCACCCGTATGCCAGACGCGCACGGATTCGTCTTCGAAGACGGTGGTGCCGGCGGTCTTGCCGTCGATGGCGCCGCTGCCCAGTACCGGCGCGCGGAACGGCTGGCGGTCATACACGGCCAGGGTCGAACGTGGCACGAAGCTGTTCGACACGGCGGAGTAGGAGCCTTCCGGCGTGTGCACGCCGCCTTTTTCAGCGACCGGCCCTTCGAAGACCCAGGCTGGCAGCGGTGCGTTGCACAGCGCGTGGCCGGCGTCGATGTCTTCCTTGACCCAGTTGGCCACTTGCAGCCAGTTCGATGCCTGCCACGTTTCAAACGGACCGACGTTCCAGCCGAAGCCCCAGCGCATGGCGAAGTCGATGTCGCGCGCATTGTCGGCCACGGTATCCAGGTGGATGGCGATGTAGTGGAAAGCGTCGCGGAAGATCGCCCACAGGAACTGGCCTTGCGGATTCGTCGATTCGCGCAGCGCCTTCATCTTCTTGACCGGATCCTTTTCTTTCAGGATGCGGGCGATGATGTCGGCAGCCTTGGCGCCGCCGGCCACGTATTCACCGGTGGCGAAATCGAGGCGTTGAATCTCCTTGCCGACTTTCTTGTAGAAGCCCGCGCCGCTCTTCTGGCCCAGCGCGCCTTTTTCCACCAGCTGCGCCAGCACGGCCGGCGTCTTGTAGACGGCAGCGAAGGGATCGTTCGGCAGGTAGTCCTGCATGGTCTTGATCACATGGCCCATGGTGTCCAGGCCGACCACGTCCGCCGTGCGGAAGGTGCCCGACTTGGCGCGGCCCAGCTTGGAGCCCGTCAGGTCATCGACGACGTCCACGGACAGGCCGAATTTCTCGGCTTCGTGCACGATGGCCAGGATGCCGAACACGCCAACGCGGTTGGCGATGAAGTTCGGCGTGTCCTTGGCGCGGACCACGCCCTTGCCCAGGGTGGTGGTCAGGAAGCCTTCCAGCTGGTCGGCGATTTCCGGCTTGGTAAACTCGGTCGGGATGATTTCGACCAGGTGCATATAGCGCGGCGGGTTGAAGAAGTGCACGCCGCAGTAGCGCGATTTCAGGTCGGCGTCGAAGCCTTCGGCCAGCTTGGTGATCGACAGGCCCGAGGTGTTCGAGGCAAAGATCGCGTTCGGGCCGATGTGCGGAGCCACCTTCTGGTACAGGTCATGTTTCCAGTCCATGCGCTCGGCGATGGCTTCGATGATCAGGTCGCAACCGGCCAGCAGGTCCAGGTTGTCTTCGTAGTTGGCGACCTGGATCAGCGCGGCGTCATCCTTGTTACCCAGCGGGGCAGGCGACAGCTTTTTCAGGTTCTCGATGGCGCGCAGCACGATGCCATTCTTCGGACCTTCCTTGGCCGGCAGATCGAACAGCACGACCGGCACTTTCGCGTTGATGCAATGGGCGGCGATCTGCGCGCCCATCACGCCGGCGCCGAGGACGGCTACTTTTTTAACGATGAAATTGGTCATATTTTCCTCAAGTCTTAGAACAGGTCTGCGTCGAGTGCCATCAGGTTGGCCGAACCGGAACGCGCCTGACGGATCAGGGTTGCCGTCTCAGGCTGCAAGCGGGCGAAGTAGAAACGTGCGGTAGCCAGTTTGGCGGTGTAGAACTTGTCGCCGCTGGATTCTTTTTCGAGGGCGATCTTGGCCATCTGCGCGAACAGGTAGCTGTAGATCATGTGGCCGACGACGCGCAGGTAAGGCACGCATGCCGCGCCCACTTCGTCAGGGTTCTGGAATGCCTTCATGCCGATTTCCATGGTCAGCTTGGTGACTTTGTCGCCCAGGTCGCCCAGTGGCGTGACGAATTCGCTCATCGCTTCATCGGTGCCGTTGTCTTCGACGAAAGCCTTGATCTTTTCGCCGAACTTGCGCAGCTTGGCGCCGTTGTCACCGAGGATCTTGCGGCCCAGCAGATCGAGCGACTGGATCGTGTTCGTGCCTTCGTAGATCATGTTGATGCGTGCATCACGCACATACTGCTCCATGCCCCATTCCGAGATGTAGCCGTGGCCGCCGAACACTTGCATCGCGTCCGAAGTGGCGATCCAGGCGTTATCGGTGATGAAGGCCTTGATGACGGGCGTCAGCAGCGCCACTTCGTCGGCCGCTTCCTTGCGCACGTCGGCGTCAGGGTGGTGCAGTTCACGGTCGATCTGCAGCGCCACGTAGGAAGTGAAAGCGCGCGCGCCTTCGGCGTAGGCTTTGCCCGTCAACAGCATGCGGCGCACGTCAGGGTGCACGATGATGCGGTCGGCCGGCAGTTCCGGGTTCTTGATGCCGGACAGCGAACGCATTTGCGTGCGGTCCTTGGCGTAGATCAGCGCGTTCTGGTAGGCGATTTCCGTCAGGCCCAGCGACTGCATGCCCACGCCCAGACGGGCCGCGTTCATGAAGACGAACATGGCGTTCAGGCCCTTGTTCGGCTGGCCGATGATCCAGCCTTTCGCGCCGTCCAGATTCATCTGGCAGGTCGAATTGCCGTGGATGCCCATTTTTTCTTCGATGGCGCCGCAGGTGATCGGGTTGCGCTCACCGACCGTGCCATCCGCGTTCGGCAGGAATTTCGGTACAAGGAACAGCGAGATGCCTTTCGAGCCTTCCGGCGCGTCCGGCACGCGGGCCAGCACCAGGTGCAGGATGTTTTCCGCCATGTCATGTTCGCCGGCCGAGATGAAGATCTTGTTGCCGGTGATGGTCCAGGAACCGTCCGCCTCAGGCAGCGCTTTCGAGCGCAGCAGGCCCAGGTCGGTGCCGCAGTGCGGTTCGGTCAGGCACATGGTGCCCGTCCATTCGCCCGACACCAGTTTCGGCAGATACACTTCCTTCTGGTGGTCGGTGCCGTGTTCCTTCAGGCACTCGTAGGCGCCGTGCGACAGGCCCGGGTACATGGACCAGGCCTGGTTCGACGAGTTCAGCATTTCATAGAACGAATTGTTCAGCACGACCGGCAAGCCCTGGCCGCCGTATTCCGGATCGCAAGCCAAGGCCGCCCAGCCGCCTTCGACGTACTGCTTGTAGGCTTCTTTAAAGCCTTTAGGCGTGGTCACGCTTTTAGTGACGGGATCGTGGTGGCAGCCTTCGCGGTCGCCGGAGTGATTCAGCGGGAACAATACTTCGGAAGTGAACTTGCCGCCCTCTTCCAGTACCTGGTTGATGATGTCGGCGTCGACGTCGGCGTACGACGGCATTTGCTTCAGTTCTTCTTCCACTTGCAGGAACTCATGCAGGACGAATTGCATATCCCGGATTGGCGCGACGTATTGACCCATAATTTTCTCCTGAAGGCGATTAGCTAAAGTGTTGTACTTGTGAACTGCGTATGCGTTGTTGCGGATACTGCCTGATGGCTTATTTGCTTGTGACGGAATTCTGATACGACGCCAGCAGGCGAATAAAGCCCGCTTGCGCCCGTTCGATGCTGCCCGGCACGCGCAGGAAACGCGCGTCGTGATGCAGGGCCAGGATCAGGCCATACATCTCGTACACCAACTGCTGGGCGTCCGTGTCCGCTTTCAGGTCGCCCGTGGCGATCGATTGCTCGACACAGCGCAACAGCGCGCCCTGCCAGGCCCGCACCATGGCCACGAGGGCTTCACGAATAGGACCGGGACGGTCGTCATACTCGACGGCGCCGCTGATATAGATACAGCCGGAAGCGATTTCCACGCTGACCCGCTTGACCCAGCGCGCAAACATCGATTGCAAGCGCTGGATGCCGCGTGGCTCTTTCATGCTGGGGAAAAAGACTTCTTGCTCGAAACGATAGTGGTAGAGCTTCAGCACTTCCATCTGCAAGTCTTCGCGCGAGCCAAAGTGGGCAAACACACCCGACTTGCTCATGTTCATTTTGTCCGCAAGCAGCCCAATGGTCAGGCCCTCCAGGCCGTCGCGGCTGGACAGGTCCAGCGCCACGTCGAGGATGGCTGCACGGGTCAGTTCGCCCTTGCGCATGAATTTGACTGAAGTATTCAAGATTACCGTTCTAAAAGTGATGTTGCCGATTTGGCGGACTGAAGCGAGGGTAAAAAAAAGCACGCTCCGAAAAAATCCGAACGCTCGTACTATTATCCACTACCACGTAAAAGTCAAACGGGAACTTTAGAGCCGGCGTTCTATTGGTGCAGCGCAGCATTTTTTGGCTGCGTGTTTATCGCGATTTCGGGAGGCAAAAGCGTCGCGCGCCCCTGCCATCCCAGCCCGGCGAACCTCAGGAAAGGTCGCCTGCCTTGCTCAGTTGACGGCGGTCGCGCTTGGTCGGCCGCCCCTTGATGGTGGTGCCTGGCTCGCGGAACAGCTTGCGCTCCTCGGCCAGCTGCTCGCGGCGGGCGATGCTGGCCGGGGTTTCCCCGTACAGCAGGCGCGCCACGGGTGCCGCGCCGCGCTTGTCGGACAGGCCCAGCACGGCCACTTCCCACGTCTCCGCGCCATTGTCGATGGCCAGCTCATCGCCCACGCGCAGGCTGCGCGCCGGTTTTACGCGTTCGCCGCCCACTTTGACTTTCCCCGTGTCGACAGCTTCGCTGGCCAGCGAGCGCGTCTTGAAGAAACGCGCCGCCCACAGCCATTTGTCCAGCCTGACCATTGTCATCTCGTTCATGCGTACTTGCCTACTGAAAAAATGCGCATCACCAGCCGGTACGCGAGGAATGCCGCTTCATAACCGAGCCGGCGGAAACGGCCGATGTGCTTGAAATCATCCTGGTGAATCACGATGCCGTCGGCCACGCCCTGCTCGATATGCTGGCGCAAGCTTTGCGCGAACGCCACGTCCTTGATCACGACGTTCGCTTCCTGGTTGAGGAACAGGCTCAGCGCGTCAATATTACTGGAACCGACCGTCGCCCAGTCATCGTCGACGACGGCCACCTTGGCATGCAGCTGCGTCTTGCGGTATTCGACTATCTTGACGCCGGCGGCCAGCAGTTTCGGATAAAACGAGTGCGCCACGGCATCTTGCATGCGGAATTCGCCCACGCCGATCAACAGCACCACGTCGACGCCCCGCTGGGCCGCCTGGGCCAGGGCGCGGCGCAGCTTGTGCCCGGGCGCGAAATACGGGTTGGCCAGCATCACGCTCTTGCGCGCCTGGCCCAGCGCCTGCAGGTAGGCGCGCTGGATGGTGCGGCGGTTGCGCAGGTTGTCGCGCACGACAAAGCCGGCCACCACGGGGTTCTTCGCCAGCTCCTTGCTGACGACGCGCATCTTGCGGTACAGCTTGATACGCCGCACCAGGTTCATCTTGCCCAAGCGTGCCCACTGCGCCTGCACTTCTTCATGGATGGCGTCCACCAGCGGGCCCTTCACCTGCACGGCAAAGTCCCAACGCGGCGCTTCCAGGCTGATGTTGTGGTCGTAGTCGCAAAACATGTCGTCGTTGATATTGATGCCGCCCACCAGGGCAATTTCGCCGTCGGCCACGCAAATCTTGCGATGCGTGCGCGTGATGCCGCGCCGGAACCACGGGTTGAAGATGCGGTGGTGCACGCCCGCCGCTTCCAGCTGCGCATGCATGGCGTTGACCCGGCGGTTGCCCGTGCCGAACCAGTCCGTGATCATGCACACCAGCACGCCGCGCGCGGCGGCGCGTTTCAGGGCATCGAGCACCAGGGTGCCCGTGGCGTCATCGGCAAAGATATACGTTTCAAAATACACTTCCGAGCGCGCGCCATCGATGGCCGCAATCAAGGCAGGAAAATAGTCGGTGCCGCAATACAGCAGCTGGATGTCGTTGTGGGCGATGAAATTGACTGTGCGCATGCCGGCAGTCTACGCGAGTTTCAAAGCGGCAATGATCGGCGCATGGTCCGACAATTTCGCCCACAGGGTGCCATGCATCACTTGCGCGCCTTCCACGTGGAAACCGCGCACATAGATGCGGTCCAGGCGGAACCACGGCAAGGCGGCGGGAAAGGTACGCGCCGGCACGGGGATCGGCGTTTTCGTCTGGCGCCGCGCCAGGGTGCGCACCAGGTCGCCCAGGGCCGAGTTCGACGCACGCTGGTCGAATACCTCGACCACACCGAGCGCATTGCGCAGCTTGTCGCTGAGCGTGTTGCGCCAGTCGTTGAAGTCGCCGGCAATGATGACGGGCTCGCCATTCGGCGCCGACTCCATGACGGCGTCGATCAGCGCCTGCGTCTGCCTTCCCCGCCCCGATTCGAACAGGCCCAGGTGAACGACATAACAGTGCACGTCGGCCTGCGGCGTCTGGAGCACGCAGTGCAGGATGCCGCGCTGCTCATAGGCATGGTCAGACACGTCGTGGTTGGTTTGCGAGGCGATGGGAAACTTGCTCAGCAAGGCGTTGCCATGGTGGCCATGGTCATACACGGCATTCATGCCATACGCGGAATGGTGTTCGGCGCCGGCAAAGAACTCGTGCTGCGACGCTTCCGGCCAATGCTTGTGGCCGTTTTTCTCGGCGCCATAGCGGGCCGCATTGCGGTCGTGCTTGCCTTGCACTTCCTGCAAAAAGACGACATCGGCATTGAAGAGAGCGATCGCCTGCTTCAATGCGTGCACCCTGGGCAAGCCCCGCACGGAGGAAACACCCTTGTGTATATTATAAGTTGCTACGCGGATTTTCATGCCTTGATTCTACTCCCTGACAGGCCCCGCGCGGCGCCGGCGTAGGTGCGCGTGCGCACCTAAAACCCACAATCAGGCCAGCATGCGTCCTACGCCCGCCGTCACGCTGACGATCAGCGCGGTGATGCCGGCCGCCCAGACGATTTTGACCAGCAACGGCGCGCCGCGCCAGGCCACGGTACGCTTGCCCTTGGCAAAGGCGCCCGGATGCAGCAGCCAGCCGATCGCCATCAGCGGCATGCCGATCGGCGGCGTGCGGCCAGGCACCGTAGAGCTGAACAGCAGAAAGATAAAGCACAGGCAAAAAACGATGCCCAGGGTGCCCAGCAGTTTTTGCTGCGTCGTCAAATGTAACCAGTTCAACATGGAATGCTTTCTAGGAAAATCAGGTGGGGCGCGCCAGGCCCGTCATGGCCGGCAATTGCAAAATCGCTTCCGCGTTGGAAGACGAGAAACAGCGGTCGGCCGCCGCCAGGTAAGGCAGCCACGCGTGCTGCAAGTGCTCGCGCGGGCTCAGGGTGATGGCGATGTCGCGCGGCACTTGCACGCTGAACACGTGTTCCGTGTTGCGCGTCACGCCGGGCGCATAGCGGTGGCGCCAGATCGGATAGATCTCGTACACATTCGACAAGTTCCAGTCGCGCAGCACGATGTCATGGCCATCGGCAACGATGCCGGTCTCTTCCGCCAATTCGCGCGCGGCCGTCTGCAGCAGCGGTTCGTCGACGGCATCGACGGAACCCGTCACCGATTGCCAGAAACCGGGTTGGCCCGCGCGCTCGATCAGCAAGACGTCAAGGTCAGCCGTATGAATGACGACCAGCACGGAAACAGGAATTTTATGAGTCATATCAACAATGAAAAAGGCGCCACAACAGCGCCTTTTTTTGCATAGTGGATCAAACAGCGGCCACCTGGGCAGCCGCATGCTTCATTACACTACTTTTGGCTCGGCGCTGCGCAGACGGATGTGCAGTTCACGCAGTTGCTTCTCGTCCACTTCCGACGGCGCATGGGTCAGCAAGTCTTGCGCGCGCTGGGTTTTCGGGAAGGCGATCACGTCGCGGATCGATTCGGAACCCGTCATCATGGTCACGATACGATCCAGGCCGAATGCCAGGCCGCCATGCGGTGGCGCGCCGTATTGCAGGGCGTCGAGCAGGAAGCCGAATTTCAGCTGCGCTTCTTCGGCATCGATCTTCAGTGCGCGGAAGACCTTGCTTTGCACTTCTTCGCGGTGGATACGGATCGAACCGCCACCCAGCTCCCATCCGTTCAAGACCATGTCGTAAGCCTTGGCGATGCAGGCGCCCGGATCGCTTTCCAGCATGTCTTCATGGCCGTCTTTTGGCGCCGTGAATGGATGGTGGGTCGCCGTCCAGCGGTCCGCTTCTTCGTCGTGCTCGAACATCGGGAAGTCAACCACCCACAATGGCTTCCACACGTCTTCGAACAGGCCGGCTTTCTTGCCGAACTCGCTGTGACCGATTTTCACGCGCAGCGCGCCGATGGCGTCGTTGACGACCTTGGCCTTGTCCGCGCCGAAGAAGATCAGGTCGCCGTCTTGCGCGCCCGTCTGCTCGAGGATCGTGGCCAGCACGTCGGCCGGCAGGAACTTGACGATCGGCGACTGCAAGCCTTCAGGACCCTTGGCTTTCTCGTTGACCTTGATGTAAGCGAGGCCCTTGGCGCCGTAGATGGCAACAAATTGCGTGTAGGCATCGATTTCCGAACGGGGCATGCTGCCGCCTTGCGGTACGCGCAGGGCAACCACGCGGCCGCCTTTCATGTTGGCGGCGCCGTTGAAGACCTTGAATTCGACCGACTTCATGACTTCGGTCAAGTCCGTGAAGGCCAGCTTGACGCGCATGTCCGGCTTGTCGGAACCGTACAGGCCCATCGCTTCGGCGAAATCCATCACCGGGAACGGGTTCGGCAGGTCGATGTTCAAGGTGTTCTTGAAGACGACGCGGATCATGTCTTCGAACAGGTCGCGGATTTCCTGTTCCGTCAGGAACGAGGTTTCGCAGTCGATCTGCGTGAATTCAGGCTGACGGTCAGCGCGCAAGTCTTCGTCGCGGAAGCACTTGGTAATCTGGTAGTAACGATCGAAGTTGGCGACCATCAACAGTTGCTTGAACAACTGTGGCGATTGCGGCAAGGCGAAGAAGCTGCCTGCGTTGACGCGCGACGGCACCAGGTAATCGCGCGCGCCTTCTGGCGTCGACTTGGTCAGCATCGGCGTTTCGATGTCGATGAAGCCCAGCGCGTCGAGGTACTTGCGCACTTCCATCGTCACCTTGTAGCGCAGGCGCAGGTTGTTTTGCATTTGCGGGCGGCGCAGGTCCAGCACGCGGTGCGTCAGACGCGTCGTTTCCGACAGGTTGTCGTCGTCCAGTTGGAACGGCACGGGCACGGAAGGGTTCAGCACTTCCAGCTCCGAGCAGACCACTTCGATCTTGCCCGACTTCAGGTTGTTGTTGATGGTGCCTTCGATACGGTTGGTCACGACGCCCGTCACGCGCAGGCAGAATTCGTTACGCACGGCTTCGGCGACCTTGAACATCTCCGCTTGTTCCGGGTTGCAAACGATTTGCACCAGGCCTTCACGGTCGCGCAGGTCGATAAAAATCAGGCTGCCGTGGTCGCGGCGGCGATGTACCCAGCCGCACAGGCTCACGGTTTGTCCCAGCATGGCTTCGGTAACGAGGCCGCAGTATTCAGTACGCATAGACATAAAATTCTCAGTTCAGGTTAGTGAGTGTTCAATCCGGCCACGTCCCATGTGGGACGCCTGCCTTTATTCTTTGGCTGCCGGGGCCGGTACAGCAACAACTTCCGCAGGCGCCACCACGCCCATCGAGACGATATATTTGAGCGCCGCATCGACGCTCATGTCGAGTTCGACGACATCGCTGCGTTTCATCATCAGGAAAAAGCCCGATGTCGGATTCGGCGTCGTTGGCACGTACACACTGACAAAGTCGCCCACCAGGTGGTTCGCCGCATCGCCGCCCGGCACGCCGGTCAGGAAAGCGATGGTCCAGGAGTTCTGGTGCGGATATGGCACCAGCACGGCCTTGCGGAAGGCATTGCCCGACGGGGAAAACAGGGTATCCGACACTTGCTTGACGCTCGAATACAGGGAATTGACGATGGGTATGCGTTGCAGCAATTTTTCCCACAGTTTCACCACATAATTACCGACCAGGTTATTCGTCAGCAAGCCCGTGAAGAAGACGATCAGTACCGTCAATACCGTGCCCAGGCCGGGAATGGTGCTCAGCGCGGGAATCTGGCGACCGAACCAGACGCTGGGCTGCTTACTGCCGGGCACCAGCAATAGCGACTGGTCCATCGTGCTGATCACCAGATTCAGGACCCAGGCCGTAATGGCCAGGGGCACCAAAATCAGTAATCCGGTAATAAAGTATTTACGCATCGGTTTCTCAGTAAGGGATCGTAGCGGCGCGGCGCGCTTTTCAGTCCGCTTTCGGCGCAGCGGCAGCCGGGGCGGGCGCAGGTGCCGCGGCAGGCGCGCTCTCGGTGGTTGCAGCAGGCTTGGCGCCGTCGGCCGGACCCGTCGGAATGGCCGTGGTGGGCGCCGTGCCGCCGCGGAAATCGGTCGCGTACCAGCCGGTGCCCTTCAATTGGAAACCGGCGGCCGTCAATTGTTTCTTGAAACTGGGCTTGCCGCACGACAGGCACACCGTCAGTACTGGATCGGAGATCTTTTGCAAGACGTCCTTGGCAAAACCACACTCGTCACAACGGTAAGCGTAAATCGGCATCTCTACTCCGAGAAAATCATCAAAAACCCTGAATTATAAAGCTTTTCCTTTGCTCCCAGCAGAAATTGCCCCGCCCGCCTCAGTCCGCCCGGCGGCGCCAGCTCATCCAGCGCTCCTTGCCGGCGAAGACGGCGATGGAATCATCCACGACTTCGTCGGCGAGGCAATCGAAATGCGGCGCCAGCAAGTCTTGTAATTGCTCACGCGAAATACCAAATGGTGGCCCCTTGACATTGTCGTCAAAGAAAAAGTAACCGGCCAGCATGGCGCCCGGCGCCAGCAGCTGCGCCCAGCGGGCCGCCACCTGCGGCCACATGGCGCGCGGCATGGCGCACAGGAAAGCCCGCTCATAGATCAGGTCCAGTGGCGCTGCGGGTTCCCACGCAAAGAAATCCGCTTCCAGCACCTGCCCTGCCCGCGCGCCGACGACGGCGCGCGCGGCGGCCACGGCGGCCGGCGAAAAGTCGATGGCCGTGGCATCCCAGCCGTGATCGAGCATGAAGACCAGTTCATAGGCCGAGCCGCAGCCTGGAATCAGGCAGCGCAGCGGCGCCGGGCTGCCTGCAACGAAGCTGCGCAGGCGCGACGGCACGCCACCGTGGTCCCAGGGCGTGAATTGCTTCTCGAAACGCTCGTCCCAGAAGGCGGGCGAGAGTGGATCGCGGGTATGGAAGTCAGCCATCACTTACGTCCTCAGCCTTTAAAACGGCAGTTGATGCCAGCGCATGAACACTTGCAAGCCCAGTGCGCCGAGGGCGAAAGCACCGACGAAGTACACGATAAAGCTCAGCAAGCGGTTCGTCTGGCGTTGTTCAGCCAGCAAGGTTTTCATCAGTTCCACATCGTTTTCACGCGGTTCGCCATGCACCGTCAAGGCCTGGTGCAGCAAGCGCGGCAGTTGCGGGAAAATGTGCGCATAGCGGGGCGCCTCGGCGCGCAGGCGCTCCATGAAGCCTTGCGGCCCCACTTGGTTGCTCATCCATTTTTCCAGATACGGCTTGGCCGTTTGCCACAGGTCCAGTTCCGGGTCCAACTGGCGGCCCAGGCCTTCGATATTGAGCAGGGTCTTTTGCAGCAGCACCAGTTGCGGCTGCACTTCCACGTTGAAGCGGCGCGAGGTCTGGAACAGGCGCAGCAAGACTTGCCCAAAAGAAATATCTTTCAGCGGACGGTCGAAGATCGGCTCGCAGCAGGCGCGCACGGCCGCTTCCAGCTCATCGACGCGCGTGTCTTTCGGCGCCCAGCCCGACTCGATATGCGCCTCGGCCACGCGCTTGTAGTCGCGGCGGAAGAAGGCGAGGAAGTTTTGCGACAAATAATCTTTGTCGTAGTCGTTCAAGGTACCGACGATGCCGAAATCGAGCGCGATATAGCGGCCGAACGATTGTGGCGCGATCGACACGAGAATATTGCCCGGATGCATGTCCGCATGGAAAAAGCCATCGCGGAACACTTGCGTGAAGAAAATCTCCACACCATCGTTGGAGAGTTTACGCAAATCCACACCGGCCGCCACCAGGCGCTCAGTCTGCGACACGGGGATGCCATACATGCGTTCCATGACGATAACGCTGCTGGAGCAGTAATCCCAGTGCATTTCCGGCACCAGCAACAAGTCCGAGTTGGCGAAGTTGCGGCGCAGCTGGCTCGCGTTGGCCGCTTCGCGCATCAGGTCCAGCTCGTCGTGCAGGTATTTGTCGAACTCGCCCACCACTTCTTTCGGTTTCAGGCGCTTGCTGTCGGCCCACAGGCGGCTGGTCCAGTCGGCGGCGATGTGCATCAGGGCCACGTCTTCGTCGATCAGCTTTTTCATGCCTGGACGCAAGACTTTCACGGCCACTTCACGGCCGTCTTTCAGGGTGGCGAAGTGCACCTGGGCAATCGAGGCGGACGCCACCGGCTCGCGCTCGAAGCGGGCAAATAACTGATCCGGATGCGCGCCCAGCGACTTGGTGATTTGCGCAATGGCCAGGTCGGAATCGAACGGCGGCACCCGGTCTTGCAGACGCGCCAGTTCTTCCGCGATGTCGAGCGGCATCAAGTCGCGCCGGGTCGACAGCACCTGGCCGAATTTGACGAAAATCGGGCCCAGCTCTTCCAGCGCCAGGCGCAGGCGCAAGCCCCGTGGCGACGACAGGTCGCGCCAGAAAATCAGGGTGTCGATCAATTTGGCGGTGCGGGGAACTTGCAGACCAGAAATCGCTATCTCATCCAGACCGTACTTGATGGAAACACGGATGATTTTAAACAGGCGCAGGAATTTCAATATCATGTAGACAAATCCGGTAAGGAGGACTGCGGCTGGGCGGCGGCAGCCGCCTTTTCCAGCCGGGCAAGGCGCTTGGCCAGGCGTTCGACGTCATCGCGCACGCGCGTCACGCCAGCGGAATACTCTTGCAGGGTAGAAGGACGGATCAGCATGGGCTGTTCGTCGAGAAAATATTCGGCCACGTTTTCCGCCAGCTTTTGCTGGCCCGTGCGGACAAAGGCGGCGGCATCTTTCGCCCCGGCAACGAGGCGCGTGGCCAGCATGGGCCCGACGACCTTTTCCAGGTCGTGCTCGGCTTCCCAGCGCAAGCCCTTGCTCAATTGCGAAATCGCATTGGCAAACTCGGCATCGCCTTCGATTTTCACATACGAAAACGCCCGCTCGCGGTTTTGCAGGATCAGCGGCACGTCGGACAATTTCACGCGGATGGTGACGTTGGCCGGCATGTCGGCAGGCGCCGCCTCCAGCATGCCTGCGCTGTCGACGCGCAGGCGCAAGGCCACGGCGCCCGTGTCGATGCAGGCCAGCTTGCCGGCGTGCACGGCCAGCTGCTGGCGCGCCCACGGCTCTTGCGCCAGCAAGTGGTTGAGTGTCGCGATGACGGGCGTCATCAGGGAGAGATCGGAAAGTGGTGCCATCATGTTGCGCGCTTCGCGCCCCTAAAAAGAAAAAACCGCCCGTAAAACAACGTGGGCGGTTTCGATCTTACCAGTTCAGCAGGAAATATCTGTTAAGCATCATGCATTCCGCATGGACTTAAGCCAGTATTCAGCAAGTTTTTACAATTAATTCAATTGCTGGATGCCTGCCAGGACCCAGCCGCTATTGCCGCTGACGGGTTTCGACATATTCCATACTTCCGCGAACGGTTCGGCCGCGGCGCCCGGCGCCGAACGGATCAGGCCCGTAAACTTTACGCTAGCCAGGTAATCGTTGACGCTCGTCTCGATGCCCAACAGTTCGGCATCGATGGTGACGACATCCGTAAAGTCCGGCTGCGCGCCCCGTTCCTGGATTTGCATGCGCAATTCCGCATACACTTCCGGCGACGTGAATTCGCGGATATCGTTGACGTCCGCCTTGTCCCAGGCCGCTTGCAGGCGAATGAAATTGCTTTTCGCGTGGCGCAGGAAGACATCCTTGTCGAAGTCGCCTGGTACGCCCCATGGCGCGGCAGCCGGGGCCGGCTTGTCCAGGCCTACGCCGGACGAGACAGGCTGCAGCGGCGGCAGCGGCGGGATGCGCGAACCGATGTCAGGCACGTTGCCTGCTGGCGCAGGCTGGTTGCCGCCAAAACCCGCGAACGGCGCATTACCGCCGGCATTGCTGTCACGCTTGCCGCGCACCATGCGGTAGATAAAGAAGGCTACGCCGGCCAGCAAGGCCACCATCAGCAGGGTGCTGATCATGCTGGCCAAGGCGCCGCCCAGGCCAAAATGCGACAGCAAGGCGCCCAGGCCCAGACCGAGCAAGGCGCCGCCCAATAAACCCTTCCAGCGGCTTGGTGCCTTGGCGGCAGGGGCCGGTGTGGGAGCCGGCGCAGGTTGCGCCTGGCGTGGCGCGGCGGCCGGTGCCGGGGTTGGTGCCGGTGCGGGCGCCTGGCGGCCCACGTTTTGCGACTGGCGACCAAACGAACGGCCACCGCCCATGGGACGGGCCAGCGCCTCGCCCAGCATGGATACCGTGGTCGCGGCCAGCATCATGCCGACCATAAATTTCTTCAATTTCATTCCATCTCCTAAAATCACCAACGTTGATGCATTACATCTTGATACCGGTGTGCAAAGCGGCAATGCCTGCCGTCAAATTGTAGTACTGCACGCGTTCCAGGCCCGCCGTTTCCATCATGGTCTTCAAGGTTTCCTGGTCCGGATGCATGCGGATCGATTCTGCCAGGTAGCGATAGCTTTCCGCGTCGCCGGCGATTTTCTGTCCGAACCACGGCAAGACCGAGAACGAATACAGGTCGTACGGCTTTTGCAGGGGCGCTGCCACCTTGGAAAACTCCAGCACCAGCAACTTGCCGCCCGGTTTCAGCACGCGGCGCATTTCCGCCAGCGCCACATCCTTGTGCGTCATGTTGCGCAAGCCAAAGGCCACGCTGACACGGTCGAAATAATTATCGGGGAATGGCAGTTTTTCCG
Source organism: Janthinobacterium sp. BJB426 (assembly GCF_002735705.1). Lineage (GTDB taxonomy): Bacteria > Pseudomonadota > Gammaproteobacteria > Burkholderiales > Burkholderiaceae_D > Janthinobacterium. Next base: position 111,693 of record NZ_PDZL01000007.1, on the reverse strand, counting down.
CGTCACACAACAAGGTGGGGGTGAGCAAGCCGCGATTCAAGAGGCGGTCGCGGCCCACGCGCAACATCGATTCATTGATATCGGTCAACCAGACTTCACCGGTAGGACCCGCCTGCTTGGCGAAGGCCTTCGACAGGTCGCCCGTGCCGCCGGCGATGTCGAGTACCTTGAAACCGGGGCGCACGCCCGCGTTGGCAATGGTGAACGTCTTCCACAGACGGTGCAGCCCGCCCGACATCAAGTCGTTCATCACGTCGTATTTGGCAGCGACGGAATGGAACACCTTGGCGACTTCGCGCACTTTGTCGTCTTCTGCAACTGTTTTGTATCCGAAATGGGTCGTATTGGTCATGGTAGGCAGTCTGTTTGAACTTGGGAGCATTATACAAGCGGCAGGCGCATTTCCCCGTGACGCCGGAGAAGGTATTGCCTTTCCACTGCATTCGCAGCCAGCATTGCCGCCCGGGCATACGCTGCCAGCGCCCCCGGCCGGTCCCCCTGGCGGCGCAGCAAGTCGGCCCGGGCCGCGTGCAGATAATGCGAATTGGCAAGGCTGGGCACGGCTTCCAGGCGTTCCAGCCACGCCAGGCCATGTGTGGCGCCATGCGCCATCGCGCAGGCGATCACGGCATTGAGCAAGATCAACGGCTCCGGCTTGTGCCGCAGCAAGGCGCCGTACAGGGCGCTGATCTGGCGCCAGTCCGTCTGGCTGGCCGTGGGAGCCTTGGCGTGCAAGGCGGCAATCGCCGCCTGCAATTGATATGGCCCCGGTGCGCGCGCCGGCAAGGCCAGTTCCAGCAGCGCCAGTCCCTCGGCAATCAGGGCGTCATCCCACAGGCGCCGGTCCTGCTCTTCCAGGGTCAGCAAAAAACCCTCGGGCGACAGGCGGGCCGGGCCGCGCGACGCCTGCAGCATCATCAGGGCCAATAAGCCCTGCACTTCCGGCTGGCCGGGCTGCAGGCTGTCAAGCAGCCGTCCCAGGCGCAGCGCCTCCGCGCACAAGTCCGCGCGCAGCAAAGCATCGCCGGCGCTGGCGCAATAGCCTTCGCTGAACACCAGGTAAATCACGTGCAGCACTTGCGCCAGCCGTTGCTGCAACTCTTGCTCCGGCGGCAACTCGAAAGGAATGCGCGCCTCGGCGATCTTGCGCTTGGCGCGCAACAGCCGCTGCGACAGGGCAGCTTCCGCCAGGCCGAAGGCGCGCGCGATCTCGCCCGTGGACAGGCCACACAGGGTGCGCAGGGCCAGCGCCACCTGCGCCTCGGGCGCCAGCGCGGGATGGCAACAAATAAACAGCAGGCGCAGGCGGTCGTCTTCGATGGCGTGCGCTTCTTCAATCACCGGCGCCGGCAGGCGCGACAACACGGCCTCGGCCTCGCCGACGCTCTTGCCTGCCCGGCGCACGTGATCGAGCCCCGCATTGCGCGCCACGGAACTGAGCCAGGCGGCGGGATTATCGGGGATGCCCGTGCGCGGCCACAGTTCCAGCGCCTTGCGGCACGCTTCCTGCAACACATCTTCCACCAGGCCCAGGTCGCCGAAACGCCGCATCAGGCCGGCCAGCACCCTGCCCCTTTCCTGGCGAAAGACGTACTCGACGGCCGACAGGGCGTCGCCGGCCATGTTTATGCTGTGACAGGCCGTACTTCGATGGTGCCCAGGGAAGCGGCCGGACAACGCCCGGCCCAGGCCAGCGCCTCGTCGAGGTTGGCGCAGGCTAGCAGGTAATATCCACCCAGCTGCTCCTTGGTTTCCGCGAACGGCCCATCCGTGACAACGGGCTTGCCGTTTTGCACCCGCACGCTGGTGGCGCTGCGCACGGGCGCCAGCTCGGCCCCGCCGCGCAGCACGCCAGCGGCCTCCAGGTCCTGCGTATAGCTGGCAAAGTCGGCCATCAGGCTGGCCATCTGCTCGTCTGGCATGGCGGCATAGCGTGCCTCGTCGGCGTAGATCAGGATCAGGTATTCCATAGTCTCTTCTCCAAAAGAAAAATGCCCGCAAGCGCGGGCATTCATACGACGAATGGATCTGCGGCAATCCGACAAGATTACCGCATTATTTTTTCTAAACGCCTAAAAAACCGTAGCGAGCGGAAGCAAGTTGTGGCCGAGAAGCGGAACTGTGCTTGAGCACAGTGAGCATCGGCGGCCGCAAATGGCGACGCGCAGTAGGTTTTTCAGGTGTTTTAATGTTTATGCCCGCAACTGGGTCCGTGGACGTGACCGGAAGATTGCTTGATCGTCATGTCGGCCTTGGCGTCGCGGCCACTGTCGCCCGGGTAGCCGGCTGCCGTCAGGCGGTCCAGGTAATCCTGCCACAGGGTCGCTTGCTGCGCGCCCAGCTTGTACAAATAGGCCCAGGTGTACAGGCCGGAATTGTGGCCATCGCTGAAGGTGGGCTGCACGGCGTAGTTGCCGACCGGCTCCAGGCCCGTGATGCCGACCAGGCGCTTGCCTAATTGCAAGGTTTCCTGGCCCTTGCCATGGCCCTGCACTTCGGCCGACGGCGAATACACGCGCAGGTATTCGAACGGCAGCGCAAATTCGCTGCCATCGTCGAACGCCACGTCGAGCACGCGCGACTGGTTGTGCACGGTCAAGCCGGTCGGTTGCGGTGTTGCTGTTTTTTCAGTCATGACGATACTTTATGCGGATAAACGTTGAATGATGGCGTCGCGCAGTGCCGGCAGCAGGGCGCGGCGCGCGGCCAGCACCTCGGGCGCCGTCTCGCGCTGCACGACAGCCCAGCTCGGGTTCGGGAAATGCGCGTCGTCGCGGTAGCGGGGAATCACGTGCCAGTGCACATGCGGCGTCATGTTGCCGAAACTGGCCACGTTGACCTTTTCCGGCTGCATCACTTCACGCACGGCCAGCTCGACTTGCCACACGACTTCCATGACGTAATTGCGCTCGCCGGGCGTCAAATCCGTCATTTCCTTCACGTGTTTGTTCCAGATCACGCGGCAAAAACCGGGATATGCAGGGTCATCAACGGCCACGACGGACAGGCGCTCGCTGCGCCACAGCAAGGTTTCACAACCCTGCTTGCTGGCGAAGCTGTCGAGCAACTGGCATAAATCACAGGTCACACGAGCACCCGTTCGATGCCGCCGTCATTGGCACGTTTCACGTAATCCGGCATCCAGTTCTCTCCCAGCAAGTGTTTGGCGATCTCGACGACGATGTAGTCGGCCGTCGTGCCCGAATCATCATTGTAGCGCGAGAGTCCTTGCAGGCACGACGGGCAGCTGGTGAGGATTTTCACGTCACCTGTAAAACCATCGCCGCGCAGCTTGTCGGCACCCTTAACCATCTCTTCTTCCTTGCGGAAACGCACTTGCGTAGAAATGTCGGGACGCGTGACGGCCAGCGAACCCGATTCGCCGCAGCAACGGTCATTCTTCTCGATCTTCACGTTATCGACCGTGCTGATCAGGGAATTGATGGTCTTGCCCGATTCCTGCAGCTTCATCGGATTGTGGCATGGCTCGTGGTACATATAGCGCGTGCCGTTCACGCCTTCCAGCTTGACGTTTTTCTCCAGCAAATACTCATGGATATCCATGATGCGGCAGCCTGGGAAAATCTTTTCAAACTGATACGTTGCCAGCTGGTCGTAGCAAGTACCGCACGAGACGAGCACAGTCTTGATGTCGAGGTAGTTAAGCGTGTTGGCCATGCGATGGAACAGGACGCGGTTATCCGTCATCATCTTCTCGGCCTTGTCGAACTCGCCCGCGCCCCGCTGCGGATAACCGCAGCACAAGTAGCCCGGCGGCAAGACCGTCTGCACGCCCACTTCCCACAGCATCGCCTGTGTGGCCAGGCCCACTTGCGAGAACAGGCGCTCCGAACCGCAACCGGGGAAGTAGAACACGGCTTCCGTATCGGCCGTCGTCGTCTTCGGGTTGCGGATGATCGGAATGACCTTGTCGTCTTCGATGTCGAGCAGCGCGCGCGCCGATTTCTTCGGCAAGTTGCCCGGCATCTTTTTGTTGATGAAGTGGATAACCTGCGCCTTGACGGGCGGCTTGCCCGTCGATGGCGGCGGCGCCTTGGTTTGCTTCTTGGCAAATTTCTTCAGCAAGTCGTGGCCCAGGCGCTGCGCCTTGTAACCCCAGCCGATCATGACCTTGCGCGTGGCGTTGATGGTCACGGGATCGGTGGCGTTGAGGAACATCATCGTGGCCTTGGTGCCCGGATTAAAGCTCTTCTTGTCCATCTTCCGCAGCAAGTTGCGCATGTTCATCGACACGTCGCCGAAATCGATGTTGACGGGGCAAGGCGTGACGCATTTATGGCACACGGTGCAATGGTCGGCCACGTCCTCGAACTCTTCCCAATGCTTAATGGAAATACCGCGGCGCGTCTGCTCTTCGTACAGGAAGGCTTCGATCAGGGACGAGGTCGCCAAAATCTTATCGCGTGGCGAATACAGCAAGTTGGCGCGCGGCACGTGCGTCGAGCACACGGGCTTGCACTTGCCGCAACGCAAGCAATCCTTGACGCTGTCGGCGATGGCGCCGATATCGCTTTGCTGCATGATCAAGGACTCGTGCCCCATCAGGCCGAACGATGGCGTGTAGGCATTGCGCAAGTCGGCACCCATGCCTGGCAGGTTCAGCAATTTGCCTTTATTAAAACGGCCTTCGGGATCGATGCGCTGCTTGTAGCTGCGGAATTCGCCGATCTCTTCTTCCGTCAGGAATTCCAGCTTGGTAATGCCGATACCATGTTCGCCGGAAATAACGCCGTTCAGCGAGCGGGCCAAAATCATGATGCGGCCCACGGCTTCGTGGGCGTCCTGCAGCATTTCGTAATTGTCCGAGTTGACGGGCAAGTTCGTGTGCACGTTGCCGTCGCCCGCATGCATGTGCAGCGCGACAAACACGCGGCTACGCAAGATGCGCGCGTGGATGGCCGTCGCCTCGTCAAGAATCAGCTTGAAGGCTGCACCGTTGAATATCTGGCGCAGCTGGGCCCGAATCTCTTGCTTCCAGGTAATGCGCACGGTGCGGTCCTGTACCACGTCGAACAGGGTGGCGTCCGGCTGGGTTTCCAGGCGCGCATCGAACACGGGCAGCAAGCGCTCCATGCCCAGTTCGGCCAGTTCGCCCTTCACGTCCGTCAGCGGACGATCGAGCTGGGCCAGCAGATAGGTCCAGCGTGCCGTGACTTGCGCCAGCAGCTGTTGTGCCTGCTCGGCGCGGTCGCCCAGCATTTCCGCATCGTCGACCCGGTCGTCGGACGCATCGTCGCTCTTGCCTACTGGCAAATTACCTTTGCCAAAGAATTCGCTCAGGGCCTCGGCCAGTTGCAGCTTGTTCTTGATCGACAGCTCGATATTGATGCGTTCGATGCCATCCGTGTATTCGCCCATGCGATTGAGCGGAATCACGACGTCTTCATTGATCTTGAACGCGTTGGTATGCTTGGCGATCGCGGCCGTGCGGGCGCGGTCGAGCCAGAATTTCTTGCGCGCTTCCGGGCTGACGGCAACAAAACCTTCGCCCACGCGGGTGTTGGCGATGCGCACCACTTCCGACGCCGCTTGCGCGACGGCATTTTCATCGTCGCCGACGATGTCGCCGAACAAGGCCATCTTCGGCAGCACGCCCCGCTTCGACTTGGTGGCGTAACCGACGGCGCGCAGGTAGCGCTCGTCCAGGTGTTCCAGGCCCGCCAGGCGGATGGTCGTGTATTGCTCGCCCTTGGCCGGCAAACCGTCCAGGTAATCCTTGATTTCCACGATCGACGGAATCGCGTCGCGCGCCTGGCCAAAGAATTCCAGGCAGACGGTACGGGCGAACTTCGGCATCTTGTGCAGAATCCAGCGCGCCGACGTGATCAGGCCGTCGCAACCCTCTTTCTGGATGCCCGGCAATCCGGAGAGGAATTTATCGGTGACGTCCTTGCCCAGGCCTTCCTTGCGGAACTTGCGGCCAGGAATTTCCAGGATTTCCGTCTTGAATGGCGCGTTCGGCTTGGTCGCGTCGCGCGTGCTCGGGTGACGCCATTCCAGCTGGAAACGTGCCAGCGCGATATCATGGATCTTGCCCAGGTTATGGTCGAGGCGCGTGACGTCGAGCCAGTCGCCGTTCGGATCAACCATGCGCCACGAGGCCAGGTTGTCCAGCGCCGTGCCCCACAGCACAGCCTTCTTGCCGCCCGCATTCATGGCGACGTTGCCGCCGATGCAAGAGGCGTGCGCCGAGGTCGGATCGACGGCAAACACGAAACCAGCCTTTTCCGCCGCTTCCGACACTTTATTCGTGATCACGCCCGCGCCCGAATTGATGGTCGCGTATTCGTGGCTCAATCCCGGCAAGACGGTCATTTCCACGGCGCCCAAAGTGATGAGTTTTTCCGTGTTGATGACGGCCGACATCGGCGTCAAGGGAATCGCGCCGCCCGTGTAACCGGTGCCGCCGCCGCGCGGGATGATGGTCAATCCCAGCTCGATACAGCCCTTGACCAGGCCAGCCATTTCCTCTTCCGTGTCGGGAGTGAGCACGACGAACGGGTATTCCACGCGCCAGTCGGTGGCGTCCGTCACGTGCGAGACGCGCGTCATGCCATCGAAGCGCACATTGTGTTTTTCCGTGTAGCGGCCCAGCACCTTGACCGTGCGCTTGCGCAAGTCATAGGTCTTGCGGAATTCGTCGCCGAAATCGGCCACGGCCTTGCTGGCCGCTTTCAGCAGCAGTTCCACGTTGGCGCTGCGCGCTTGCGCCACTTCCGGCGCTTCACCGGCAGCAAGCGCGTCGCCGCCGGCCACATCGATGGACAGGCGGCGCTTGTCGACTTCGGCCAGGCGGTGGTGCAAGGCATCGATCAAACCCTGGCGGCGCTTTGGATTGTCGAGCAAGTCATCCTGCAGGTAGGGATTGCGGCGCACGACCCAGATGTCGCCCAGCACCTCGTACAGCATGCGGGCCGAACGGCCCGTCTGGCGGGCGCCGCGCAGCTCGTCGAGCAGGCGCCACGAGTCCTCCCCCAACAGGCGTATGACGATCTCGCGATCGGAAAACGACGTGTAGTTATACGGGATTTCACGCAGGCGGCTTGCTGCGGGACCATTGGGCGTTTCTGCCAGTAAAGCTTGGATATGTGCGGGAGCGTTCATGGAGTGTGGTGACGATGTGGACTGGACCCTAAAGACCCATTTTATCTTATTGCGCCGCACCATGCGGGAACAGCCTTATGCCGCCCAAGGTTTAAGCACCTCACCCGCCACCATAGCAAATACGGAAAAGCCCTATTTTGCATGAATAAAAAACCAGTCTTGATGATTTTTCGACGCAAAAATGCCAAGAATCAGAGTCTGCTGCAAACTATCGAACTGCCCAAAAATAGGGCAAACGGGCGTTGCAGCCAGTCCCATTCAGACCAGCATCTGGCCGATCCGGTGCCATACGCCATCGGGTACGTAGAGCAGCAAGCCCGTCATGGTCAGGTAGCGCGCGCACTTGCCGACGGCCATGTAGGCCACGCTGGGCCAGAACGGCAGCTTGAGCCAGCCGGCCAAGGTGCACAGCGGGTCGCCCACGATGGGCAGCCAGGCCAGCAGCATGGTCTTGGCGCCATAGCGGGCCAGCCAGCGGAACCAGCGCGTGTCGCGCTCCTTGGCGAACGCCTGCTTGGCCCGGTAGCCCATCCAGTAGTCGACGATGCCGCCCAGAGTGTTGCCCAAGGTGGCGACGCCGATGGCGGCCCAGAACAGCGCGGGATTGGCCTTGATGACGGCAAACACGGCCGGTTCCGAGCCGAGCGGCAACAGGGTGGCGGAAATAAAGCTGATCAGAAAGACCGAGGTCAGCCCGACTTCCGGTGCTGCGATCAGTTGCAGCAGCCAGGCGATTGCGGATTCGATCATGGAACACTTCGCGATGCAGTAAGGCTCTCCATTATAATGAAGAGCAGCTTGCGCGCCGCACAATCCGCGCTGGCAGGCAAAGGCATACCCGCCCGTAGTTCCACAGAGCATTATTGTCGCCAGGCTATCCGCCGCGGCGCCGCCGCTATCGCCCGACACGCTCCAGACCCTTTCTGGCCCAGAATCACTTGCTTGCAGACTATGAACATCGACTACCTCAAGAAAATCCTGACCGCCCGCGTCTATGACGTCGCTACCGAAACGCCGCTGGAACTGGCCCCTGCCCTGTCGCAGCGCCTGAACAACCAGATTTACTTCAAGCGCGAAGACATGCAAAGCGTGTTCAGTTTCAAGATTCGTGGCGCCTACAACAAGATGTCCAAGCTGAGCGAAGCGGAACGCAAGCGCGGCGTGATTTGCGCCTCGGCCGGCAACCATGCCCAGGGCGTGGCTCTGTCGGCCGCGCGCATGGGTTGCCGCGCCGTCATCGTCATGCCGACCACCACGCCGCTGGTGAAAGTCGAGGCGGTCAAGGGACGCGGCGGCGTGAACGTGGAAGTGGTACTGCACGGCGAGTCCTACACGGATGCCTACAACCATGCGCTGACCCTGGAAAAGGAACAGAAGCTGACCTTCGTGCACCCGTTCGACGACCCGGACGTGATCGCCGGCCAGGGCACGATCGGCATGGAAATCCTGCGCCAGCACGCCGGCCCCATCCACGCCATCTTCGCTCCCATCGGCGGCGGCGGCTTGATCGCCGGCATTGCCGCCTATGTGAAACAGATTCGCCCCGACATCAAGATCATCGGCGTGCAAAGCGTCGATTCGAACGCCATGGCCCGCTCGCTGAAAGCGGGCGAGCGCGTGACCCTGAACGACGTGGGCCTGTTTGCAGACGGCACGGCCGTGCGCCTGGCCGGCGAGGAAACCTTCCGCCTGGTGCAGGCGTATGTCGATGAAATCATTACGGTCGACACGGACGCCATCTGCGCCGCCATCAAGGATGTGTTCACGGATACGCGCTCCATCCTGGAACCATCGGGCGCCCTGGCCATCGCCGGCGCCAAAGCCTATGTGGAACGGGCCAGCCTGACCAAGCATCCTGTCAACAATGAAACCCTGGTCACCATCGCCAGCGGCGCGAACATGAATTTCGACCGTTTGCGCTTCGTCGCCGAGCGGGCCGAACTGGGCGAGTTCCGCGAAGCCGTGTTTGCCGTCACCATGCGCGAACAGCGGGGCAGCTTCAAGCGCTTCTGCTCGCTCATCGGCGCGCGCAACGTGACGGAATTTAACTATCGCATCAGCGATGAAAAAGCCGCGCACGTGTTCGTCGGCATTCAAATTGCCGACCGGCATGAGTCGAGCGTCCTGGCCAAGACCTTCGAGGAACACGAATTCAAGACCCTGGACCTGACCCACGACGAACTGGCCAAGTCGCATATCCGCCACCTGGTGGGCGGCAAGAGCCGGCTGGCGCAGGACGAGCTGCTGTACCGCTTTGAATTCCCCGAGCGCCCGGGTGCGCTGATGCGCTTCCTCGACAGCATGGCGCCGAACTGGAATATTTCACTTTGTCATTACCGCAGCCAGGGCGGCGACGTGGGCCGCATCCTGATCGGCTTGCAAGTGCCGCCCGACGAGATGGGAGAATTCGCCCGCTTCCTCGATACCCTGGGCTACCGTTACTGGGATGAGAGCAGCAATCCCGTCTACAAACTGTTCTTGGGCTAAATAGCGAATTCACCCCGGTATTGCACTGGGGTGAAATAGGCTACCATGCGTGCTTGACTGAATTCACGCCACACGACCATGACCACCACCAACGACCTCGCCGAACTGTCTCCCCTGGGCAAAAGCTCCGCCTACCGCACCGATTACGCGCCGGAACTGCTGTTTCCGATTCCACGCCAGGGCAAGCGCGACGAGCTGAAATTGCACGGCACATTGCCGTTTTTCGGCCTCGATATCTGGAATGCGTATGAACTGTCGTGGCTGAACCAGCGCGGCAAGCCGCAGGTGGCCATTGCCAAGGTCAGCGCGCCGGCCGATTCGCCCAACATCATCGAATCGAAATCGTTCAAGCTGTATCTGAACTCGTTCAACCAGACCAAGCTGGACAGCGCAGATGCGCTGCTGGCCCTGCTCAAGCAGGATTTATCGAACGGCTTCGGCGCGCCCGTGCAAGTGGAACTGACCTTGCAGGACGATTTCGGCAAGCTGAAAATGGGCGAATTCGACGGCGTGCTGCTGGACCGCCTGGATCTGGAAATCACGCAATACACGCCCTCGCCGCAGCTCTTGAAGGCGGCGTTCGATGATGCGCCCGTGGAAGAAAAACTCGTTTCGCACCTGCTCAAATCGAATTGCCTGGTGACGGGCCAGCCCGACTGGGGCAGCGTGCAGATCGAATATGCGGGACCGCAGATCGACCAGGAAAGCCTGTTGCGCTACCTGATCGGTTTCCGCGAGCATAACGAATTCCACGAGCAATGCGTGGAGCGCATCTTTGTCGATATCTTGCGTCAGTGCAAGCCGCAAAAACTGTCCGTGTATGCGCGCTATACGCGCCGCGGCGGGCTCGATATCAATCCCTGGCGCAGCAATTTCAGTACGGGTACGATGCCGGGCAATCTGCGCAATGCGCGCCAGTAACATTGGGTAACACCGCGCAACACCACAAAACCATGCCAACAGGAATGTTGGCTGTGTTTTAAAACAACGTTGCAGTAGTGCCGCAGAGCATGTCAAAGACGCTGAAAAATCGGAAAATCGGCATTCGGCGGCGGAAAAACCGGCGCACCGCGTATTTTTAATCAGGAAATAGCCGATACACGCCGATGTTATTTTTTTGCTAAAATGATGGCTACGCGGGCTGTAGCGCCCACTGCGCCCGCAGCGGGCGTATACTGTTGAGAATTGGCGTTACAGGCCGCCGAAACAGGCCTATAATTCGGCTCGCAAGCCCTCTGCGCATTGCACCATTTCATTGAGTGTCATGACTAATCTTAGCAAAATATTATCCCTCGAAAACGTCCTGCTGGACCTGGAAGTCTCCAGTAAAAAGCGCGCCTTCGAGCAAGCCGGCCTGATCTTCGAAAACAATTACGGCATCGCCCGCTCTACCGTCTCGGACAATCTGTTTGCCCGCGAACGCCTGGGCTCGACTGGCCTGGGCCATGGCGTGGCCGTGCCGCATGGCAGAGTCAAGGGCAGCAAAACCTTGAAATCGCCCCTCGGCGCCTTCGTGCGCCTGGCCGAGCCGATTCCGTTCGAGTCGCCCGATGGCAAGCCCGTCAATCTGCTGTTTTTCCTGCTGATTCCCGATCATGTCACCCAGCAACATCTGGAAATCCTGTCGGAAATCGCGGAAATGTTTTCCGACGATGCCTTCCGCACGGCGCTGGCCACGGATCCGGAACCGAAATCCGTGCATTCGCGCATCGTCAATTGGCAACCCAGCCTGCAAGCGGCGGGTTAAACTTCAGGTATTCCTCCACTCCTGAAGAAGACTGCCATGTTGCAAACGCCGCTGACGATACAACGCCTGTACGACGATAATCGTGAAAGTCTGCAACTGGGCTGGTTCGCCGGCTTCCCCGGCGGCGAGCGCCTGATCTCGGGCGACGTCTCGTCGGCCGCCGACCAGGTGGGTCACTTGAACCTGATCCATCCGGGCCGCATCCAGGTCTTTGGCCACCAGGAAATCAATTACTACCAGCGCCTGAAGGTCAACACGCGCACCCACGTGATTGGCGAGCTGATCGCCGGCGGTCCGCCCGCGCTGATCATCGCGCAGGGGCTGGAAACGCCGCCCGACATCCTCGCCATCTGCGACGAGCAAAACATTCCCCTGTTCTCCACCCCGCTGCCGGCCGCGCAAGTGATCGACTTCCTGCGCGTCTACCTGTCGAAAAAACTGGCGCAACGCATCATCATGCATGGCGTGTTCATGGACGTGCTGGGCGTGGGCGTGCTGATCACGGGCGATTCCGGCCTGGGCAAAAGCGAGCTGGGGCTGGAGCTGATCTCGCGCAGCCACGGCCTGGTGGCCGACGACGCCGTCGAGTTCTCGCGCATCGCCCCGAACATGATCGAAGGCCGCTGCCCGCCGCTGCTGCAAAACCTGCTGGAAGTGCGGGGACTGGGTTTACTCGACATCAAGGCCATCTTTGGCGAAACGGCCGTGCGCCGCAAGATGCGCCTGAAACTGATCGTGCACCTCGTGCGCCGCAACGCGCTGGAAGAAGAAGTCGAGCGCCTGCCCTTCCTGTTCCCCACGGAAGACGTGCTGGGCTTGCCCGTGCGCAAGGTCGTCATCCCCGTCGCCGCCGGCCGCAACATCGCCGTGCTGCTGGAAGCGGCCGTGCGCAATACGATTCTGCAGCTGCGCGGCATCGATACCTTGCAGGAGTTCATGGAGCGGCAACGACTCGCCATGAGTGGCGATTAATGTTGCCAAGGAGTTCGCCCTTGCAAGGGCGAACCGTTACGCAGGCACGCAGCTGTGCTGCGTGAATTCCCTGCTGCACCAACGTTTGGCAATGAGCGGCGATTAATTACCGGGGTCCGACCCGACGGGTCTGACCCCCACATTGACGTCAATGGCAACAATTAAATACAAGCAATGCTCGAACAATAATTGCAATAATTTGTAAAGATAATTGCCTTCGGAGCAGAGCGCCGATCTTTATTGTATGATCGGCGTATGCATATCGTCCTTATCACCGGAATATCCGGCTCCGGTAAATCCGTCGCGCTCAATGTGCTGGAAGATACCGGCTACTATTGTGTCGACAACCTGCCACCGGCCTTGCTGCCCAGCCTGGTGCAAACCCTGCTCGACGAAGGTACACCGCAACTGGCCGTCGCCGTCGATGCGCGCAGCGCCGAGTCGCTGACCAGCCTGCCGCACAATGTGGCCCTGCTGCGCGACCAGGGGCACGACGTCAAGGTCATGTTCCTGACGGCCACCACGCATTCGCTGGTGGCGCGCTTCTCGGAAACGCGGCGCAGCCATCCGCTGTCGCATGAATTGCGTCCGAACCAGAATCCGGCCAGCCGCCGCACCCTGATCGAGTGCATCTCGGAAGAACGCGAGCGCCTGTCGGCCATCGAACAGCTGGGCCATGTGATCGACACGTCGGAACTGAGCGCCAATAAATTGCGCGCCTGGATCAAGGATATCGTCGCCTCCGAGCGCGCGCCGCTGACCCTGTTCTTCGAATCGTTCGCCTTCAAGCTGGGCGTGCCGCTGGACGCCGATTTCGTCTTCGACGTGCGGGCCTTGCCGAACCCCTATTACGACCTGGCCCTGCGTCCCCTCGACGGACGCGACGCGCCCGTGATCGCCTTCCTCGATGCGCAGCCGAGCGCGCTGGAACTGCTGGCCGATATCCGCACCTTCATCGAGAAATGGTTGCCGTCATTCAAGTCCGACAACCGCAGCTACCTGACGGTGGCCCTGGGTTGCACGGGCGGCCAGCACCGCTCCGTGTACATGGCGGAACGTCTGGCGCAGTATTTCGGCCCGAACGAAAGAGTCGTGCTGCGCCATCGCGAGCGCGCTTGATTAGTCGAGGTGGCGCAGCGGATGCGCTTGCGCCGGCCAGACGGGGACAAAGAAGCGCGCCACCATGGCCGTGTCGACGTCGTCCAGGCTGGCAGGATTCCAGCGGGGCGCATTGTCCTTGTCGACCACCAGCGCACGCACGCCTTCGAGCACTTCGCCATGCTCGAAATTATGGCGCACCACCGTGCGCTCCAGGCGCAGGCAATCGGCCACGCCCAGGTGAGCGCCCCGCTGCAGCAATTCCAGGGTGACCGACATCATCAAGGGCGAACGCAAACGCATGGCCGCCAGCGCCCTGGCGGCGAACGCACAGTCGTCCTGCGCCAGCGAGGCCATGATGGTCGCCACCGAACCCGCACTGAAATGACGGTCCAGCGCCGCACGCGCCGTGGACAGGGACGATACCCCCGCCTCGGCCTGGAACGGTGCCGCCAGCGCCTTGATGGCTACCGGCAAGGCCTCGCCCGGCGTCGAGTCGAACAGGGCCAGCAGCGCCCCCATCTGCGCCTCGGGCAGGTAGACATCGGCCAGGCCCGTGTACAGGGCATCGGCCGCGTTGATCGTCAGGCCCGTCAAGCCCAGATACAGGCCCAGCTGGCCGGCCAGGCGGGACAGGAAATAACTGCCGCCCACGTCAGGGAACAGGCCGATATTGACTTCCGGCATGGCCATGCGCGTGCGGCCCGTCACGATGCGCAGGCGGTTGCCGGGCCCGGCTTGCGCCACGCCCATGCCGCCGCCCATCACCACGCCATCCATCACGGCAATATACGGTTTCGGATAGAAATGAATCACATGATTTAACGCGTATTCTTCCGTAAAGAAATCTTCCAGCAAGGCGCTGCCGCCTTGCGGCGTGGCCAGTCCCGCATCGTAAAAGAAGCGGATATCGCCGCCGGCGCACAGGGCTTTTTCGCTGCTGGAACGGATCACGACGGCGTCCACGTGCGGATCGTCGCGCCAGGCCAGCAAGGTCGCACTCAGGGCGCGCACCATCTCCAGCGACAGGGAATTCAAGGCTTTCGGACGGTCGAGCACGATGTGTCCGGTGCGGTTGCGGATGGAGGTCTGGACGAAGTCGCTCATGGCAGGCAGGAAAGAAGTGAAAGTGCAAACATTCTAGCGCCTGCGCGGGGAAGATTGCGTTCAACAGGTCCAGGCGCAAAAAAGGGCGCAAGATGTGCGCCCTTAGTTGATCACAACTGCTGGAAGCGGGTGGCCTTAGACGGCGACGACGGCTTCTTCCTCGGAGTTGTCTGGCAGATGCTTGATCGCCTCTTTACCGTGCCCTTGCACTTTGGTTTTGTATTTCATCACTTGCCTATCGAGCTTGTCGATCAGGGTATCGATCGCGGCGTACAGGTCGTGCGCCAAGCTTTCCACATAGACAGTCTTGCCACTCAAACGCAGGTTGACTTCAGCCTTTTGACGTTTTTCTTTCTCTTTGAGGTTATCCACGGTCAGAATCACGGCGATATCGATGACTTGATCGAAATGACGTTTCACGCGCTCCAGCTTCGTTTGTACGTATTCACGGATGGCTGGTGTCACTTCGAGATGATGTCCGCTGATGGTGAGATTCATACACACTCCTAAAGATGATCGGGTTCGTGCGGTCCATCCTATCCGGCCCGCAGAGGAACCGAAAAAAACTTACAAACACTTACGCAGGCTCACTGGCGGAATTTTCAACGCTTCCCGGTATTTGGCAACAGTACGTCGCGCAATCACCATGCCTTGTTCCCCCAGCATGTCCGCAATCTTACTGTCGGATAAAGGATTTTTAGGGTCTTCTGCTCCTGTCAGTTGCACGATCAATGCCCGTATCGCCGTCGATGACGCTTCGCCCCCCGCTTCGGTGGCGACGTGGCTACCAAAGAAATATTTCAACTCGAACATGCCGTGCGGGGTCAGCATGTACTTTTGAGTTGTTACCCGCGAGATAGTACTCTCGTGTAAACCCAGTGTATCAGCTATTTCACGGAGCACAAGGGGGCGCATGGCAACGGCCCCATGCGAGAAAAAGTTCTTTTGTCTTTCTACTATCGCCTGTGCCACGCGCAGGATGGTGTCGAAGCGCTGGCGCATATTCTTGATCAGCCACTTGGCTTCCTGCAACTGTGCGCCCATGGCGCCCTCGCCCTTGCCCTGCTTGAGCAAGTTGGCGTACATGGCGTTGACACGCAGGCGCGGCATGACGTCGTTGTTCAGGGTCACTTGCCAGCCATTGCGCGCGCGCTTGACGACGACGTCGGGCACCACGTAATCGGAGACGTCCGAGGCGAATACGGCACCCGGATGCGGATTGCACTGGCGAATCACCGTCTGCGCCTCGCGCAAGTCTTCATCGTCGCAATCGAGGGCTTTTTTCAGCTTGTTGAAATCGCGCTGGGCAAACCAGGCCAGGTGCTTTTCGACGATGACGAGGGCCATGCGCCGCGTCACCATGGCGATGTGCGGCAAGCGCTTGATTTGCAGCGCCAGGCATTCGGACGCATTGCGCGCGCCCACGCCGGGCGGATCGAAACTTTGCAGCAGCGACAAAGCCGTGCGCATCTCGTCGGCGTCGATTTCCAGCTCTTCCGGCAGGCGCGCCAGGATGTCGTCGAGCGACTCTTCCAGGTAGCCATTGTCGTCGAGCGCGTCGATGATCAGCTCGACCAGCGCGCGGTCGCGCAATTCCAGCACCGTCACGCGCATCTGCTCCATCAAATGCTCGCGCAGGGTGCAGTGATGGGCCTCCAGTTGCGGACGCGAATCTTCATCGTCGGGCGCCTTGCCCCGGCTCGCCTCGCTCCAGTCGCTGTCGCCGCCTTCTACGGCGGCCGGGCTGTCGCCCGCCTCGCCATCAAAGGTTTCCGCTTCGGCCGGCGCGGCGGGCGCGTCCTGGCCTGGCGGCTGGGGTGGCGCTTCGGCCGGCGCTGCCGTGGAACTCAAGGCCCCGTCGGACAACAGGCGCAGCGAACGGTCGAGCGGATCGTCGAGGCGTTCAAGCAAGGGATTATCCGTCAGCAATTGCTCTAATTCCTGGTGCAATTCCAGGGTAGACAATTGCAACAGGCGTATCGATTGCTGCAACTGCGGCGTCAGTGCCAGGTGCTGCGAAGTGCGCAGCTGCAATGATTGTTTCATTGGCTTACATGCGGAAGTGTTCGCCCAGATAGACCCGGCGTACCGACTCGTTCGCGATGATGTCGTCGGGGCGTCCCGACGCCAGCACCGAGCCCTGGTTGATGATGTAGGCACGGTCGCAAATACCCAGCGTCTCGCGCACATTATGATCGGTGATCAGCACGCCGATATTGCGCTCCTTCAAGAAACGCACGATGCGCTGGATCTCGATCACGGCGATCGGATCGACGCCGGCGAACGGCTCGTCGAGCAGCACGAAACGGGGATCGGTGGCCAGCGCACGGGCAATTTCCACGCGGCGGCGTTCGCCACCGGACAGCGACAGCGCCTGGTTCTCGCGCAGCTTTTCAATCTGCAAGTCAGCCAGCAATTTATCCAGCCGCTCCTCGATCTCGGCCTTCGTCAGCGGACGGCCTTCGACGGTCTGGATTTCCAGCACGGCGCGGATATTGTCTTCCACCGTCAGCTTGCGGAAGACGGATGCTTCCTGCGGCAGGTAGGACAGGCCCATCTGCGCGCGGCGGTGGATCGGCAGGCTGGAAATGTCCACGCCGCTGATATCGATGCTGCCGCCATCGGACGGCACCAGGCCGACGATCATGTAGAACGATGTGGTCTTGCCGGCGCCGTTCGGGCCCAGCAAACCCACCACTTCGCCGCATTCGACCTGCAGCGAAACATCATGCACGACTTGCCGCTTGCCATAGGTTTTTTGCAGACCGCGAACGATCAGGGTGCTGCCGCAACGTGTATTGTCCATTATTTCTTTCCTGGCGCGGGCGTGGCCGGCGCTTTCTCCGCTGCCGGCGCCTTGGTCTTCGGCTGGATCACCATGCGCACGCTGCCGCCATCCGCGGTGCTGGTGCCGCTGTTGGAATTTTCCATCGCGAATTCTTCCTTGCGGCTGTCATACGAGATGAAGGCGCCATTCGCCACATCGGTCACTTTCGCGCCTTCCAGGCGCGTCAGCTTGGCTCTGGAAAACAGTTTCACCACTTCCGTCTTGTTGTCGTATTCCACGCGCTCCGCTTCGCCTTCCACCCACAGGTCGCCCGCGCCATCGCGCTTCTGGCGGAAGGTGGCGAGCTTGCCGGGGTCGGCCCAGAAGGTAATGAACTGGTAGCCTTGCGGGTCTTCCGTGATCAGGGCCCGGCCCGCCTTCATGGTCAGGGTACCCTTGACCAGCACGACGTCGCCCGTCAGGGTGCGCACCTGCTTGATGTCATCGACGTGGCCGCTACGTGCCGTGATGACGGCTTCCTTCTCGGAATCGGCCTTCTCGGCATGCGCCCCGCCCATGATGGCCAGGGACAATACGGTCAACAGCAAGATGTTCTTCATAGTATGGTTTCCTTGTTTCATTCTGTCATTTTGCCGCCGCGGCCGGGCGCGGTTTCGGCGGGAGGACCATGCGCAGCGCATTCTGCACTTCCACCACGCCGGTGGCGTTATTCGCCTTCATGCCGACGCCATTGATGCGCGAGGCGCCCGTCAGGATATCGACAGGCACGTCCGTTTCCATTCTTTCCTCATCCGGGAACACCGTCAGCGCTTCCGTCTTGACCGTCAGGTTCTGCGCCTTCGGACTGGCCACGCGGTCGATCACGACCTTGCGGTGCAGTTGCAGCCGGGTATTGTCCTGGTCGATATGCGCCAGTTCCGCATTCATGTTCATTGGCGGCATGCCTGGCGTGAGCTTGCGCACGAAAGGCTGGTCGATATCGGACGAATCGTCCAGCGGATAATGCGTGAGCTTGGTACCCGACACGATATAGCTGGGCTTACCCGTCAAGTCCATGCGCACCAGGCTGAAATTGGTGATGAAATAGTCAGGCTCATCCAGATGCTTGCTGGCCGTGATGTCCTGGCTATTCTTGTTCATCACCTCGAGCAGCCAAAAGCTGGCCAGCGCGACAACAACCGCGCCCAGCACGGTAAAAATCATGCGCCAGCGATGGGCGCCTCCTGGCTTACGCATAGGGCTTCACTCTTTCAAATGTCACTGGCAAGGCGCGCCTCACTCCAGGAACGGCGCCATGACGCGCGCATAGTTGTCCTGGGCGCGCAGCAGGAATTCGCAGATCTCGCGCACCGCGCCGCGGCCGCCGCCGGCCTGCGTCACATGGTGCGCCAGGCCCTGCACTTCCGGACGCCCGCCCGGCACGCTGACGGCAAAGCCGACGCGTTTCAGGATGGGCGCATCGATGACGTCGTCGCCAATATAGCCGCATTGCTCTTCCGTCAAGCCCGTCAGCGCCAGCAGTTCGCGAAACGGCGTCAGCTTGTCGTGGCCGCCCTGATGCACATGGGTAATGCCCAGGTCTTGCGCGCGGCGTGCCGTGATGGCCGAGCGGCGCGCGCTGATGATGGCCGTCTGCACGCCCGATTCCTGCAGCAGCTTGATGCCCAGGCCATCATACACATTAAACGTTTTCATCATCTCGCCGTCCGGGCCGAAATGCAGGCTGCCGTCGGTGAGCACGCCATCGACGTCAAAGATCATCAGTTTGACCTTGGCCGCGCGCGCCAGGTTGTCCGCTACGCTATCCATCAGATCACCTTCGCTTGCGTCAGATCATGGATATGCAGCGCGCCCACCAGCTTGCCGTCGGCATCGACGACCAGCATCTGGTTGATGCGGAACTGCTCCATCACGGCCACGGCGTCGACGGCCAGGCGTTCGGGCGCGATGCTGCGCGGCTGCGCATGCATGACGTCGCGGATCGCCACTTGCGTGAAATCCTGCACGCGCTCGAACATGCGGCGCAAGTCGCCATCCGTAAACACGCCCACGGGGCGGTCGTCGGCATCGACGACGGCCGTCATGCCCATGCCCTTCTTCGTCATTTCTTCCAGCGCCTGCAGCAGGGAAGCCTGCACGGGTACCTTCGGCACCCGTTCGCCGCTGCGCATGACGTCATGCACGTGCGTGAGCAGGCGGCGGCCCAGGGCGCCGCCCGGATGCGAGCGGGCAAAATCTTCTTCCTTGAAGCCGCGCAAGTCGAGCAAGGCCACGGCGAGCGCGTCGCCCAGGGCCAGGGTGACGGTGGTGCTGGCCGTCGGCGCCAGGTTCAGCGGACAGGCTTCTTTCTCAACAGAAACATCCAGGTGCACGTCGGCCAGCTGGGCCAGGCTCGAATTTGGTTTACCCGTCATGGAAATCAGCACGCCACCCATGCGCTTGACGACGGGCATGATGGCCATCAGTTCCGACGATTCGCCGGAGTACGATATGGCAATAAAAGCATCTTCCGAGGTGACCATGCCCAGGTCGCCATGGGCCGCTTCGGCCGGATGCACGAACAGGGCCGGCGTGCCGGTGGAAGCGAGGGTGGCGGCAATCTTGCGCGCGATATGGCCGGATTTGCCGATGCCGGAGACGACAACTCTTCCCTTGCATTGCAGCAACATCGCCACGGCGCGGCCCACGCTGTCGTCCGTGGCCAGGCGCGCGTGCAGCGCAACGATGGCGTCGGACTCGATCTGCAAGGTGGTGCGGGCCAGCGCGACAGCGCGCTCGGTCGTCGCTTGCATGTCAATTCGATCAAAAGCTTTCAGCATTGTTTTTTCATGGGTTACACTCATGCCCAAAGTATAAACGAATTAGGAAAGCAAAAAACTTGCCAGTCACAACAAACAACGATTTCCATTGACCGTACCGGGCAACCCATGTTTTCCTCGCTTGAACTGACCCTGATGTTACTCGGCAGCGCCGTGCTGGGCGTGGTCGCTTTCAGAATGTTGCATTTGCCGCCCATGCTGGGCTACCTGGCCGTTGGCATCGTCATCGGTCCCCACGCGTTGGGCCTGGCAGCGGAAAACGAAGCCAGCCACACCCTGGCCGAGTTCGGCGTCGTCTTCCTGATGTTTTCCATCGGGCTTGAGTTCTCTCTACCCAAATTCCTCGCCATGCGGCGCATCGTCTTCGGCCTTGGCATGGCGCAGGTGGTCACCACCATCATCGCCACCGTCGTCTTCGGCTGGTTCGTCGCGCGCTATCTGTCCGCCTACATCCACCTGAGCTGGCAAGCCGCGTTCGCCCTGGGCGGCGCGCTGGCCATGTCGTCGACGGCCATCGTCTCGAAAATGCTCACGGAGCGGCTGGAACTCGAAAGCGAACACGGCCGCAAGATCATCGGCATCTTGCTGTTCCAGGACCTGGCCGTCGTGCCCCTGCTGATCCTCATTCCCGCCCTCACGCGCGATTCGGACAACCTGGCCGAAACCCTGGCCTGGGCCGGCGGCAAGGCCCTGGTGGTGCTGATCTTGCTGCTGTTCATCGGCCAGAAGATGGTGCGCGGCTGGCTGACCATCGTCGCCAAGCGCCGCTCGCAAGAATTGTTCATGCTCAACCTGCTGCTGATCACCCTGGGCGCGGCCTGGATCACGGAGCGGGCCGGGCTGTCGCTGGCCCTGGGCGCGTTTGTTGCCGGCATGCTCATTTCCGAGACGGAATTCAAGCACCAGGTGGAAGAAGATATCAAGCCCTTCCGGGACGTGCTGCTGGGCCTGTTCTTCATCACCGTCGGCATGCTGCTCAATATCCGCGTGGTGCTCGATAACTGGTGGCTCGTGCTGCTCTTGCTGTGTGGCCCCGTGCTGCTGAAATTCGCCCTGATCGCGGGCCTGGCCCGGCTGTTCGGGTCCAGCAACGGCGTGGCCTTGCGCACGGGGCTGGGACTGGCGCAGGCGGGCGAGTTCGGCTTCGTGCTGCTGAACCTGGCCGGCGGCATCAAGCTGATGGACCCGTTCGTCGTGCAGGTGGTGCTCGCGTCGATGGTGCTGTCGATGCTGGTGGCGCCCTTCCTCATCGCCAAGTCCGACGCCATCGTCATGAAACTGGCGGCCAACGACTGGATGATGCAGTCGCTGGCCCTGACCAAGATCGCCACGCGCACCATGGCCTCGCAAAAGCACGTGCTGATCGCCGGCTTCGGGCGCAGCGGGCAAAGCCTGGCCACCCTGCTGGCGGAAGAAAAAATCGAATACCACGCGCTGGACCTGGACCCGGAGCGGGTGCAGGAAGCGCAGCTGGCCGGCGCGCATGTCTCGTATGGCGACGCGGGACGGCGCGAAAGCCTGGTGGCGGCCGGCATCTACCGGGCCAGCGCCGTGGTGATCACGTATGCGAACACGCCTTCGGCACTGAAGTTATTGCATTTGCTTAACGAAATGGCCCCGACCTTGCCCGTTATCGTGCGCAGCCACGACGATACCGACCTCGACCAATTGAAGAAGGCGGGCGCTGCCGAAGTGGTTCCGGAATTGATGGAAGGCAGCCTGATGCTCGCTTCGCATGCGCTGATCATGATGGGCGTGCCCCTGCGCCGCGTGGTGCACCGGGTGCAGGCGGCGCGCGAGGAGCGCTATGCGTCACTGCGCGGCTATTTCCACGGCTCCAGCGACGCGGGCGACGATGCCGAACTGGAACGCCTGCATACGGTCACCGTCAGCGAAGGCGCGCACTGCGTGGACTTGCCCTTGAGTGCGATCGACGTGGCCGGCTGCGGCGCGTTTGTCACGGCCATCCGCCGCGGCCGAGGCCGCCTCGATGTCACCCCCGAGACGCAACTGGCCAGCGGCGACGTGGTGGTGCTGCGCGGCACGGCCGACGCCGTGGCCAAAGCAGAAACATTACTACTTAAATAATTAACCTGACTGCGCCTGCCAGCTGATGACCTTGTTGCGGCCATCGGCCTTGGCCTGGTACAGGGCCTGGTCGGCGTGCGCCACCAGTTGCTGCGCCACCGTTTCGATGGGGAGTAGCGCCGCGTCCGCTTCCAGGCTGGCCACGCCGATCGACACGCTGACCCACGCTTGCGCGCTGCCCGGCAAGTCGAACATGGTGCCGGCGATGCTGGCGCGGATGCGTTCGGCCACGAACGTGGCACTGTCGAGGTCGGCGTCGATCAGCAGCACGACGAATTCCTCACCGCCGAAGCGGCCCAGCGCATCGGAGCGGCGCAATTCCGTGCGGATGCGCGTGGCCACTTCGCGCAGCACTTCATCGCCGCCCTGGTGGCCATGCGTGTCATTGACCAATTTGAAATGATCGATGTCGATGTACATGCATGAGATGCAATAATTCTGGCGCCGCGCGCGGGCGATTTCTTCCAGCAGGCGGCGGTCGATATAGCGGCGGTTGTAGACGCCCGTCAGGGAATCGGTCAAACCGATGTATTTGAGCATTTCATTGCTGATCACGTTTTCCAGGCAAATGGCGATGATGGACGCCATGTGCTTGATGAAATCCGTACCCAGCGCGGGCGTAAAGCGCGTCACGTCGCTGCTGGCCAGGTTCAGGCTGCCAATCAGGCGCTTGTTGCGCAGCAAGGGCACCAGCGCCACGCTGCGCAGAGCGTCGATCTGCGGAAAACGCGGGCCATGCACGGCCGCATCGAAGGCGCCCAGCAGCGGCAGCGGCGGCAAGGCCGCTTCCCCCTCGGCCACGGGCTTTGGTGCGGCAAAACCCAGCTCCGCCACGGCATGCACGAACAGCAACTGCGGGAAGGCGCTGAAATCGACGCCCAGCTTTTCCATCACCAGCACGATATCGTCATCCTCGTCGAGCAGGCTCAAGGTAACGCCGTCGAGGTCGGAAATCACGGGCAAGGTGCGGAAGATGGTGCCGATCAGTTCGGGAAACGTGGACGCGCTGACGATTTCCAGGTCAAACGCCTGGTGGCGGCACATGATGTCGTGGTTGCGCTCGACCTGTTCCAACAGGAAAGCCATGCGCGCCCGCAAGGCCTGGTTTTCGGCTTCGAGGCTGGCAATGCGCGGGTCCGGCGGTATTGCTTGATTCATAGAAACCTTAAACCCTTCTGTGCGGGCGCCATGCTTAAAATGCCAGTTCGAAACCGATGTCCTGCCCCACCACGATACGCTCATCGCCGCCATCGGTGACGATGGCGTTCATGCCGAAGCAGATGGCGCCGTCGAGCTCGGGCTTGGCGCGATAGCCATGCATGACGTCGAGCGGGTCCGGTCCGGGCACGCCCGTGGCCTGGTCCACCGACGGGATCGGGCAGCGCGAGCACGGCTTGACGGGTTTTAACACGGTCGCGCCGAATTGCAGGAAGTCGGCGTAGTCTTCCTCGAAGGCGCCGATCTCGCCGATGACGAGGTTGGGGCGGAAACGGTTCATCGGCAGCACTTCGCGGCCGGCGGCGCGCAGCTTGTCGTTGACATCATCGAGCGAAGCGGCACCGGCGATCAGCACCGGGTAGCCATCGGCAAACATGGTCTCGGCAGCCACGCCGTCCGTCCATTTGGTGCTGGTGGCGCGCACCACGTCCGGGTGAAAGCGCACCAGGCGGCACGACACGCCGATGGCGTTGGAAAACCAGGTGGCCGTGACGTCGTCGCAATCGTAGGCGCGCACGCTATCGTCCCACACTTGCACGTCCAGCATCGGTGCCAGTTGCGGATGCGGCAAGCCCAGCTCGATTTCCAGCCGCAACATGCCCGGCGCGCGCAATTCCAGCGTGGTGGCCTTGATGGACGGCACGATCAGCGCCATGCGCGGATGTTCGCGCTGGGTCAGGAAGCGGCCTTGCGCGTCCACCACCATCCATTCGCGGTCGAACACGTGCTCGCTCATCAGCCCTGAACGCGTCAGGACGGCCTCGCGCAAATGGATGCCGGCGCACGATTTGATCGGATACAGGATGATGTCGGACAGGATAGCCATGAACCAGTGACAAGGAACAGTGTTGCTGCTTCTGCCAGGAAGTTATTCAGAAGCGAAGTATGGCAGCAAAGCGGGCAAGCGTAAATCGGCCAGGCTCAGCCAATAAGGCTGGCCTGGCATGAGAAGGATCAATACGTGTAGAAAATACGCTGGATTTCTTGCGTGCTATTCGTTTTGGTCAAAGCCAGCATCAGCAGGATACGGGCTTTTTGCGGGTTCAGGGTGTCGGACACGACACTGTCAAGTTCATCGTCGTTGGCTTCGCCATTGCGCGCCACGATGCCCTGGCCGACACGGCTCGAACGCACGATCAGCACGCCCTTCTGGCGCGCTTCCACCAGGGCCGGTTTCATTTGCGCGGCCACGCTGCCATCGCCCACGCCCGCGTGGATGATGCCCTTGGCGCCGGCGGCAATGAAGGCGTCCATGCCGACACGGTTCATGTTGGCATAGCCATACACAATGTCCACTTGCGGCAGGGCATCGAGCTTGCTGATGTCAAATTCCGATTCCAGCGTGTGCTTGCGCGTCGACTGGCGGTAGAAAAAGGCCTTGCTGCCCTGGATATAGCCGAGCATGCCCAGTTCCGGCGACTTGAAGGTGTCGGTGGTCGAAGTGTTGGTTTTAGTCACTTCGCGCGCAGCGTTGATCTGATCGTTCAAGGCCACCAGCACGCCCTTGCCCACGGCTTCCTTGCTGCCTGCCAGCATCACGGCGTTGTACAGGTTGATCGGACCGTCAGCCGAGATGGCCGTCGACGGACGCATGGCGCCCACCACGACGACCGGCTTGTGGCTTTTCACGGTCAGGTTCAGGAAATACGCCGTTTCCTCGATGGTGTCGGTGCCGTGCGTCACGACCACGCCATCGACATCGTTCGAGGCCAGCAGCACGTTGATGCGCTTGGCCAGGGCCAGCCAGTGGCTATTGCCCATGCTTTCGCTGGCGATCTGGAACACTTGCTCGCCTTTCACGTTCGCCACTTTTTTCAATTCCGGCACGGCCGCGATCAGGCGCTCGACGCCCACGGTGGCCGAGGTGTAGCCGACGGTGGTGGTGCTGTCGGCGCCGCTGCCGGCGATGGTGCCGCCCGTGGCCAGAATCACCACATTCGGCAATTTGACGGCCGCCTGCTGCGCGCGCGCGGGGGACGCGGCGATAAAGCCCATCAGCATGGTAGCCAGCATCAGCTGTGCACAAGAATGGAATTTGCGTGAAAACATGGTGCTCCCGTGAGGTGTACTGTCAAAAATAACAAAGTCGTGTGCAAATTATATGTCATCAGTGCCGCACGAATCCCCCAATTCATGCGTCCCGCGCAAACGTGTGCGCCTTCCCATGCGCTACAGTGGCGCCATGTCCACACTACTCCCCCTCCGCGCCCGCCTCGTCCTGCCGCTCATCCTGATGGCGCTGAGCGCCTGCTCCACGCAAATCGAACTGCGCACGGCGGCGCAACAGGAACAGTTCGCGCAAGAGGCGGCCAGCCAGGGCGACTGGGAGCGGGCCATGCGCAGTTACGCGGCCGCGGCCGACAATGCCGAACTGGGTCATGGAGATGGCGCCTGGCAAGCTCACCTGCACCACCAGGCGGGACGCGCCGCCAGCGGGGCCTGCCGCTACGATGCGGCCGAATTTCATTTCCGCCAGGCCATCGCGCTGGCAAAGAAAAGCGGTCAATCAAGCGCGCTCAGCGACAAGGCGCTGGAATCGCTACAGGCCGGCAAACCCTGCGGAGTTCCTCGATGAATATCGCACGCACCTTGCTGGCCGCCGGCGCCCTCTTCGCGGCGATGGCGCAGGCGCGCGCCGTCGAACCACCGCTGCCCTTATGGGAAGCGGGCGTGTTTGGCGGCACGGCCGTCACGCCCGCCTATCCGGGCGCCAGCGAACGCTCGACGCGCAACCTGGCCCTGCCCTATCTGATTTATCGGGGGAAAGTGTTGCGTGCCGACCGCTCCGGCGTGGGTGCGCGCCTGCTCAATACGGATCGCCTCGACTTCGATATCGGTTTTGCCCTGTCCTTGCCGGCCCGCTCCAGCGACGTGCCGGCCCGGCGCGGCATGCCGGACCTGGGCACCCTGGTGGAGTTTGGCCCGCGCCTGAAAATCAAGCTGGCCGAGCCGACGCAGCACAGCCGCCTGGGTCTGGAACTGCCCTTGCGCGCCGTCATCGAAGCGCGCGGCGGCCTGCGCCGCCAGGGCGCCACGTTCGAGCCGCGCCTCGTGTACGGGCTGCAAGGCGAGCAGCAGGCGTGGCACGTCGATGCCAGCCTGGGCGCCGTGCTGGGCAATACCGCCATCAACGATTACTTGTATGGCGTCAGCCCCGCGTTTGCCACCGGTCAGCGCCCCGCGTATGCGGCAAAAAGCGGGCTGATGCTCACACGCGTGGGCCTCGGCGGTTCGTACCGGCTGCAGCGGGACTGGCGTGCCTTTGCCTTTTTGCGCTACGACAACTACTCAGGCGCCGCCAACCGCGCCAGCCCCCTGCTGCGCCAGAACAGCGGCACCTCGGCCGGCATCGGCCTGCTGTGGACGTGGCGCCGCTCGGACAGTCTGGCAAGGGGCCCGGACGAGTAACGGCAAGACGGCTTAAAACTCCGTCGTGGCCGACAACATGACGGTGCGCGGTGCGCCCAGGCCCAGGCTGGTCCATTGCGGCAGCGCCCAGTACGCCCGGTTGCCGACGTTCGTCACGCTGGCGCGCACGGTCAGGGGCCGGCCAGCCGCCTGCATCGCATAGCGGGCGCCCAGGTCAAACACGGTGCGGCCCGGCACGGACATCGAATTGTCGGCATTGATGTATTGCTTCGATGCCGCCGTCGCATTCGCCGTCAGGGTCACGCCGGGGATGGCGGGCGTATCCCACTCGACGCCCAGCTTGGCTTGCAGCTTGGGCACGCCCGTGGCCTGCTTGCCCTGGTTGCTGCCGCCCACGGTCTTGCTCAAGACGGGGTCGACATACGCCACGCCGCCCATCAGGCGCACATCGCGCAGGGGCGAACCGAAGAAGCCCCAGTCGACGCCACGGTTGCGCTGTTCGCCACCGAAGGAAAAGAGATTGCTGACTGGATCGACATAGCTGCTGGGCCGCTTGATTTCATACAAGCTGAGCGTATTCGCGAACTCGCCCAGGTCGACCTTGACGCCAAGCTCCGCCTGCTTCGACTTGTAGGGCGCAAAGACTTCGCCCGAGTTGGCCGCCGTCAGCGGCGCCGTGGCGCCCTGGCTCAAGCCTTCGATGTAGTTGCCGTACAGAGAGATAGTCTTGCTGGCCTTGACCAGCAGGGCGACGGCCGGCGTGGTGGCGCCTTCGTCATAGCGCGAGGTGCGCGCGCCCGTCTTGATATTGAAGTTATCGCTGAGTACTTCCTGGCGGCGCAAGCCCACCGTCAGCTGCACGGTATCTTGCGCAAAAGAAAGCGTGTCGACCAGGCCGACACTGGCCAGGCGCAGTGCCGCCTTGGAAATTTGCGGTGCCTCGAAGCGCGTCGCCGGTCCCCAGACGGGGTTATAGATATTCGTGATCCAGTCTTTCGCCAGGGTATTACGGCGCCCGTACTGCTTGTCCGTGTGGTGATAATACGTGGCGTTGACGGCCCATTGATGGCCGATGTCGCCCGTGCGCAGCTTGCCCCGCAAACCAATTTCCGCCGACTGCTTTTCCACGTCAAAACCCAGGTCGGCAAGATTGGTGCGGTAGTCGCCGGCCGTGTTGAACACCTGGATCAGGTACGCGCCCGTCGACTGGTAATCGGCCCGGCTGGCGCCCACGGCGGCATACGCCATCACCTGCGCGTTCAAGTCCAGCTCGCCACGCAGCATGGCGCCCTTGTCCTTGGTATCGTAAAACGCCCAGCTGGGATTCAACAAGGTTTCCGCTTTCGGCGGACGCGGCACGGGCAAGCCTGGCGCCAGGTTGACGCCCCGGTTCAAGCCATCGGCGCGGTCCTCGCTGTGATACAGGTCGGCGGACAGGCGCGCGCCGTTGCCACGCCAGTCCAGGCCCACGGAAACGAGCCGGGTCTTCTTTTTCTGGTGGTCGATGGCGCCGTCGCCATCGCGGTAGACGCCGTTGACGCGGATGCCGAACTGTTTATGCTCGCCAAAGCGCTGACCCAGATCAATATGCCCACCGAACTGCGAATCCGACATATACGATGCCGTCATGCGCGCCAACGGCACGTCACCCGCGCGCTTGGGCACGAGGTTGATGCTGCCGCCTACCGAGCCGCCCGGTGGCATGCCATTGAGCAATGCTGACGGTCCCTTCAGTACCTCGATGCGCTCGAACATTTCAGGCGAGGTGCGGTAGTAGGGCGAGATGCCGTACAGCCCGCCAAACGCGACATCGCCGATATTCGAGCTGAAGCCCCGTATCGAATAGTTCTCGCCGATGATGCCCGTCATGCCGCTGCTGAAAACGGTAGGGTCGGTGGCGGAAATCACATCGGTGATGTCGCGCGCCTGGCGGTCTTCGATAAATTTATCCGTATAGCTGATGGTGTTGAACGGGGTTTCCATGAAATCCTTGTCGCCCAGGAATCCCACGCGGCCACCGGACGCCACTTGCCCGCCTGCATAGGCATCTGTCACCGTGTTGCCCTTGCCCCACACCGTCACGGCCGGCATGGTCGCGGCGGCCTCGGCGGCGGCGCTGTGCGCCGGTTCGCGGCGCAAGGTATAGCTGCCATTACCCTCGCGCACAGCTTGCAAGCCGTGGCCGCGCAGCAATTCGTAAAAGCCTTCGGGCACGCTGTAACTGCCGGACAAGCCGGCGCTGTTCTTGCCTTGCAGCAGGCTAGCCTCGACCGTCAATTCCACGCCCGCCTCGGCGGCAAAGGTATTGAGCGCCAGACCCAGCGCACCGGCCGGCACGCTAAACGCTTGCCGGGCCTGCCCCGCCCCCGCTTGTGCAAAGACCGGCGGAGCCGCCACGCCCAGCGCCCCCACGGTCAAGCCCGTGATGAGCGCCAGTTGCACGGCGGTGGCGATGCGGCTCAGGTTCAAGGCGGGAAGGTGGCGCGTTGCCATGCGGTGTGTCATACGGTAAATCCTTTCAGATGGGATGATTGCTTGTTCTCACCCTATCTCCCGAACGAAAAGGCAAAACCCTCAATCTAAATACGACTCATTACGAAATATGGCGGTTACTGATAGCCTTTCAGCACATCGTCGATCACCCGCTTCAGCGACGTCACGCTGGCCGCCGTGATGTACCAGGCATCCGCATCGACGAAGACCACGCGGCCGTTCTTCCAGGCATTGGTCTGGCGCAGCAGCGGATTGGCCATCTGCTCGGCCGTCATGACGGGACGGTGTTCCATCACGGCCGTGCGGTCCACCACATAGATGATGTCGGGGTTGGCTTGCTGGATGAACTCGCTGGAAATCGGCTGGCCATGCAAGCCCGCTTCGATGGCCGAACTGGCAGGTTTCACGCCCAGCGCATCGAAGACAAAACCGTAGCGCGACTGCACGCCGAATGAACTGAAGGCGCCATTGTTGTGCAAGACGATCAGCGCCTTCTCGGGACGTTCCTGCGTCACCTTGCGCGCGTCCGCCACCTTCGCGTCAAGCTCCTGCGCTTTCTGGCTGGCGAGGTCTTCCTTGCCGAAGATGCGGCCCAGGGTCAGCAAGTGTTGCTTGACCACCTCGATGTGCTTGCTCTCGCTGTTCTGGTAATCCACGTCGAAATGCAAGGTCGGCGCGATCTGGCTCAGTTCCTTGTAATGGTTGGCCTGGATCGACGTCATCAGTATCAGATCGGGCTGGAGCGCATGGATATGCTCGAGATTGGGCTGCACGATGGCGCCCAGGTCGCGGATGGCCTGGTCATCCTTGTAGCGGGTGAGGAAATGCGGCACGTAATCCTTCACCATGCCGGCCACTGGCACGCCCAGCTGGTCGAGGAAATCGACTTCGTTCATGTCCAGCACGGCCACGCGCTGCGGACGCTGTTTGATCACCGTCGTGCCCAGCTTGTGCTCGATTGTGATCGGAGTAAACGCCGAGGCAGGCGCTGCTGCCGTCGTCGTGCTCTTGTCGGTGCAGCCTTGCAGGGCGGCCATGGCGGCGAGCAGCACGGCGATTGCCAGACGGGGTTTGTTCCAGATCATCTCAAGCTCCTGTGGGGGTAAAGTAATTGCAGACGCAGCCGCGCTCATTGCGCACAATGTGAAAATCGATGTCGTACAGCGCGCGCAAGCGCTCCTCGGTGACGACCTCATGCGCGGGGCCAATGAAGCGCACGGCGCCGCCCTGCATGGCGACGATGTGGTCCGAATAATTGGCTGCGAAATTGATGTCGTGGATCACCAGGATCACGGTGCGGCCCTGCTCGTCGCACAGGCGGCGCAGCGCGCGCATGATCTGCACGGCGTGCTTCATGTCGAGGTTGTTGAGCGGCTCGTCGAGCAGCAAAATATCGGTCTGCTGGGCGATCGTCATGGCCAGGAAGGCCATCTGCCGCTGGCCGCCGCTCAGTTCATCGACGTAGGCGGCGCGCAAATTTTCCAGCGACAAAAAGGCGATGGCGTCATCGATCGCTTGCCCGTCCTGCGTCGTCAGTGCGCCACGGCTGTAGGGGAAGCGGCCGAAGGCGACCAGCTCTTCCACCGTCAGGCGCAAGTGAAAATCGGGCGACTGGCGCAAGGTGGCCACTTGCCGCGCATAGTCCTGGATCTTGATGGCCGCGATGCTGCGCCCACCCACCGTAATGTCGCCGCCATTCGCTTCCTGCAGGCGCGCGATGAGCATCAGCAAGGTGGTCTTGCCGGCGCCATTCGGGCCGATCAGGGAAGTCACTTTTCCCTTGGGAAACTGCGCGCTGACCTTGTCCAGCACGCACCTGGCGCCGTAGCTTTTTTCAATCTGTTTGACGTGGATCATGCGGTGCCTCGGGTGCGGACCATGAGCGCGAGGAAATACGCGCCACACACCAGATTGACGAGGATGCCAACCGTGGTCCGGTAATTGAAAACGTGCTCGACCAGCAACTGGGCGGCCAGGAAGATGGCGATGGCGATGGCGCAGCCCAGTGGCAAGGTGACGCGGTGGCGCGCCGTGCGGGCCAGGGCATACGTTGTGTTCGCCACAAAGATACCCATGAAGGCCGTGGGGCCCAGCAAGCTCGTCGACACGGCGACCAGCACGGCGATCAGCGCCAGCTGCAGCTGCACCATGCGCCGGTAATCGATACCGAGCGATATCGCCTGCTCGCGCCCCAGCGCCAGCACGTCGAGCGCCGGCAAGGTTTTCAGCACAGCCATGCAGGCGGCGCCCGCCAGCACGGCCGAGGTCAGCAATTGTGCGGGCTGCGCCTTGTTGAACGAGGCCTGGCTGAAACCTTGCAAAATGGCGAACTCGCCGGGACTGATGCGCAGCTGGATGAACTGGGTGAACGTGCCGATCACCATCGTCAGCACAAAACCCAGCAGCAACAGGAAATACACGTTGTTCTTGCCATCACGAAACAGCCAATAGTGGATGGCCCAGGAATACGCGAGCATCAGCGAGATCGACACGACAAAATTGCCGTTCTGTCCCAGCAGCACTACGCTGTGCATGCCCATCGCCAGGATCAGCAACGATTGCAGCAGCAGGTAGACGGCTTCGTAACCCATGACGGCCGGCGTCAGTATCCGGTTGCCGGCGATGGTCTGGAACACGATCGAGGACACGGCCACGCAAACGCCGCCGATGGCGATGGCAGCCAGCCGCGACAGGCGCTTCGGGATGACGTAATCGAAGTCAAGATTGGCGCCAATGCAGAGGAAAGCCACGGCCAAAACAAGCACGGCCAGCCACAGCGTCCGCTGCTTGAATAGCCGCCTCATCGCCGCCCCCGGATGATCAATATGAGGAACAGCAGCCCACCCACGCCGCCCGCCGTCAGGCCAATCGGCACTTCGAACGGGTAGATCAGCAAGCGCCCGGCGATGTCGCAAGCCAGCAGCAGCGACGCGCCGCACAGGGCGACGAGGGGCAAGGTGCGGCCCAGATTGTCGCCGTAGCGCAAGGCTACCAGATTGGGGATGGCGAGGCCGACAAACGGAATCGCCCCTACCGTGATCACCGTGGCCGCCACCGTGACGGCCACCAGCAACAGGCCCAGCGCCACCGTTCCCGCATAGTTCAGGCCCAGGCTGGTAGCCATGTCCTCACCCATGCCCAGCACGGTAAAACGCTGCGCGTACACATACGTGAGGACAACGATGGGCAGGATCAGATAAATGATTTCATAGTTGCCCTGCACGATGCGGGAAAAATCGCCGAGCAGCCAGCCCTGCATGCTTTGCAACATATTGTTGCGATAGGCATAAAACTCGGCCACGGCGCCGAGCACGCCGCCATACACGAGACCGATGACAGGCACCAGGATTGTGTTCTTGAAGCGGATGCGGCGGATCAGGGCCACGTACAGTACGCTGGCGGCAAGGCAGAAGGCCAGCGCGAACGCCATCTTGCCGGCCGTGCCCGCCGCGGGCGCCACGGTCAGCGCCACGAGGATGCCCAGCTTGGCCGCGTCGAGGCCGCCCGAGGTGGCCGGCTCGACGAATTTGTTGCGCACGATGTGCTGCAGGATGACGCCGCACACGGACAGGCCGACACCTGTCAGCACCAGCGCCGCCAGGCGGGGCAGCCGGCTGGCCGTCAGGGTCAGCCAGGCATCGGCGGACAGCGCGTCGGACGAGGACAACAGCTGTGCCCACTCCATCTGCCTGGCGCCCACCAGCAGCGAAGCACCGCACAGCAGAAAGAACAGGGAAAACAGCCGCGCGTGTGTCAAATGCCGGACTCCGGCGCGGGCGCGGCGATGCGCCAGCCCTTGGCCGCCTGGCGCTGGGCCAGGAAGTGGGCATACAGGCCACCCTGCTCACGCAAGGTGGCTGGCGCGCCCTGCTCACGGAGCATGCCGCCATCGAGCACGACGATCTGGTCGGCCATGGCCACCGTCGACAGCTGGTGGGCGATGACGATCACCGTGCGCTTGCCGCGCAGCCGCGCCAGCGCTTCGGCGATGGCGGCCTGGTTTTCCGCGTCGAGCGCGGCCGTCGCTTCATCGACCAGCAGAATCGGTGCATCCTTGACCAGCGCGCGGGCAATCGCGATGCGCTGGCGTTCGCCGCCGGACAGGCGCGCGCCGCCCTCGCCGACCAGGGTAGCGAGTCCCTGCGGCAAGCGGGCGATGATCTCGGCCACGCCCGCCTGGCGCGCCGCTTCCAGCACCTCGGCCTCGGTCGCATCCGGCTTGCCGATGCGGATGTTGTCGCCGATGCTGCCCTGGAACAAATAACTGTCCTGGAATATCTGGCTGGTCTGGCCAGCCAATTGCTCGCTGGACATATTCCGTACATCGACGCCGCCCACCAGCACCGTGCCTGCACTGGCGTCAAAGAAGCGCGCCATCAGGCGCACCAGGGTCGTCTTGCCGGAGCCGGAGGCGCCGATCAGCGCCGTCATGCTGCCCGGCGCGATGTACAGGTTGATGTCCGTCAAGACGTCCGGCTGATCCTGTGCATAGCGGAAAGCCACGTCGCGCAACTCAACGGAACCATCGCGCGGCGCTTGCGGCTCGTGTACCTCCGGCAGCGGTTGCACGGCAAAGATATCGCGCGCCGCATCGAGCGGGCCGCGCGCGCCGCGCAGCACTTCGCCATAGCTGGCCACTTCCTGCAGCGGGTCGACAAAGCGCACCACCAGCAGCAAGGCCACGATGATGGCGATGGCGTCTGCCACCGCTACCGTACCGAGCAGGCTCGCGGCGGCGGCCAGCAAGGCGGCGAAGATGGCTTGCACGGTCCAGGCATTGAGCACGGAAGACAGCGCGGAAAGATAGATCAGCCGCGTGCCTGAGTGGCGCTGCGCGTCGATGGCTTGCTTGAGGAAACGCGTGCCACCATCCACATTTTCACCGTTAAATGCACGCAGTACCGACTGGGCTTGCGCAAACTCAACAAGGCGCTGGCTGGTCTGGGCAAAATGGTGGTGATAGGCGTCGTCCGCGCGCTGGCCCAGGTGCGCCGTGAGCCGCAAGGCGCCCGCCAGCAGGGGGAGTGCCAGCAGCGCGATGAGACCCAGCTGCCAGTGCAGCGCAAACAGCGCAGCGGCCATCACGACGGGCGTGACGGCGCCGCAGATGACGGGTGTGAGCACATGGGCAGGCAGTTGCGCCACATTCATCATGCCTTGCGTAATGACGTGACCGAGTTTCGCCGTGTTGTCCGGCGTGAACCAGCCGACGGGCAGGCGCGCCACATGGTCGCCCAGGCGCTGGCGCGCGCCCTGCAAGACCGTCACGCCCACGCGCACGCCCGCCTTTTCCACCTGGCGCCGCCAGGCCCAGCAGGCGACCAGCCCAACCACCAGCACCAGCAGCCACAGGGCCGCGCCGTCCAGGTCGCCAGCCAGCAGCCGGCCCAGGGCCAGCACCAGCGCCGTGATCGTCAGCCCGCTGAGCACGCCATACGCGAGTGCCATGGCAACATAACGGCGGAACACGGGCGCATCGTCGCCCAGCAATTGAATGAATGTTTTCAGCATGGGAGCACCGTTTCTTCCGAGGTGGCTTGGTAGCCGCCCAGCGCCCACAGTTGCGCATAGCGGCCCTGGTGGGCAAGCAAGCCGGCATGGCTGCCCTGCTCGACGATGACGCCGTTCTCGACCACGACGATGTTGTCGGCATGCATGATGGTGTCGAGCCGGTGCGCGATCACCAGCAAGGTGCGGCCTTGCGCAAAGCGCGACAAGGCGTCCTGGATCGCCACTTCGTTTTCCGCATCGGCCGCCGCCGTCGCTTCATCGAGCACCAGCACGTTTGGATCGAGCAGCACGGCGCGGGCAATGCTCACGCGCTGCAACTCGCCGCCGGACAGTTGCGCATCCTCGCCGATGACGGAATCGTAGCCGCGTGGCAAGGCCAGGATGCGCTCGTGGATATTCGCCACGCGCGCCGCCGCTTCGATCTCATGCGTGCTGGCAGATGGCCGGCCCAGCGCGATGTTTTCGCGCACGCTGGCGTGGATCAGCCGCACTTCCTGCAGCACGAAACCGATGCGCCGGTACAACTCGGGCGTGGCGATGTGCCGCAGGTCGACGCCACCCAAGGTGATGCGTCCTTCGGTCGGATCAAAAAAGCGCAGCAGCAGCCGCGCCAGGGTCGACTTGCCGGAACCGGAAGCGCCAACGATGGCCGTCACCGTGCCGGGTTGCAAGGTCAGCGTGATGTCCGACAGCACCTTGTTCTGGCCATCGTAGGCATAGCCCACATTCTCCATGCGGATCTCCGTGCCGATGGGCAACTGCTGCTGCCCGGGCGCCGGCTGCGCCAGCACGGGCGTATCGAGCAAGGCTTGCACGCGCTGGGCCGCGCCCGTGGCGTTGTTGAGGTCATGCGTGAGGTAGTGCAGCAGCAGCATCGGTGCGGAAATGCCGGGCGCCACGAGGGCGAACGGCAGGATATCGACGAGCGCCATCCAGTCCAGGGCCACGAAGGCCGTGCCGGCAAGCACCACCACGCCCAGCACGGCGACGGGCGCGATCAGGGCATTGGCATTCGCCATCGAGCCGACCAGCGGATGCGTAAACGCGGCGAACGCCGTGGCAAACGCATCGACGGCAGTGCGGTAGCTGCCATGCGCGCGTCCCGTGGCGCCAAAGGCCTTGACCACGGGAATGCCGCTGACGAACTCCACCACGGCATTGTTGATGCGCCCCATGCCGGCGACGAATTGTTCCATGTTGCCGCCGCTGGCTTTCATGGCGCGGCCGAAGAACAGGAAAAAGCCGGGAAATGGCAATATCGAAACGATGGCCAGGCGCCAGTCCATGGCGAACAGATAGATGACGGAGATGGCGATGGCGCCCACGGCGCGCCCCGTCGTCGTGTAGAAGTGCGCGGTGAGGCTGTGCAGGGTATTGATATCGTCCTGCATCGCCTGCTTGACCTCGCCCGAAGCGCGGCTGGTGAACCAGCCCAGCGGCACTTGCCCCAGGCGCTGCATGGCTTGCAGGCGCAGTTGATGGGTGAGGCGGTTGTCGGCCAGGTGCGCGGCCAGCTCGC
This sequence comes from Janthinobacterium sp. BJB426, assembly GCF_002735705.1. Taxonomy (GTDB): domain Bacteria; phylum Pseudomonadota; class Gammaproteobacteria; order Burkholderiales; family Burkholderiaceae_D; genus Janthinobacterium. Next base: position 75,352 of record NZ_PDZL01000007.1, on the reverse strand, counting down.
CCAGCGAGATCAGGGCCATGCCGGCAAACAGGCAGGCGACGCTGACGAGGATGATCTGCCACACATCGCCCTGCGCCAGCGCGGGGTTCAGGGCGATGTGCGCGAGCTGCGCGATGCCGGCCAGCGGCACCAGGGTCAGCATGGAACCCGTGCCGGCCAGCACGGCGGCGGCGATCAGGCGTCCGCGGATGGGCTGGAGTATCCGGCTGATCGGGCCGGCCTGGCGGCTTGGGCTACTCATGGGAAAGGCGGGGGAAAACGTGCATAAGGTCAATGATTAAGGGTGGCTCTCACCCTATATCCCGAACGAGAATGCAAAACCCTCAATCAGGCCCGCGAAATTGTCAGGCAGAGGCTTAGGGTATGGCTTGCACGGTCACCCAGTAGCGCGTGCGCGCAACGATTTGCACGGGCAAGGCCAGCGCCAGGTTGTGCAGGGCGCGGTCCGTGTCGCGCAGGGAAAACACGCCGTTGACGCTCAAGCTGGCCACGGCCGGGTCGCAGCGCAGCAGGCCGGGGCGGTAACGGGCCAGTTCCGCAAGCAGCTCGTCCAGGCGCATGTTGTCGGCCACCAGCACGCCCTTCGTCCAGGCCGCCGCGCTGGCAGGCACGGGGGCGGCCGATTGCACGATGTCCGCCGAGAAGATGGCACTGTAGCCCGTGGCGATGCCCACGGCGTGGCCCGGCGCATGCGCGAGGCGTATTTCGACGGCGCCCTCGAAGACGGCCACGCGCGACGTGTATTCGTCTTGCCGCAAGGTAAAACGCGTACCCAGCGCCTGCACCGTGCCGTGGCGGCCCTGCACGCGGAAAGGCCGCTGCGCCGGGTCGGGATCGTGCGCCGTGGTGACGAGGATTTCGCCGCTGCGCAGGATCAGCAAGCGCTCGCTGGCGTCGAAGCGCACATCGATGGCGGAAGCGGAAGCGAGCATCACGCGCGTGCCGTCAGGCAAGGTCATCTCGCGGATCTCGCCCGTGTCGGTGCTATGCCCTGCCGTGGCCACTTGCCAGGCATCCGTGCCGCGCAGCAGGTACGCCATGCCGCCCACGGGCAGCAACACGGCCAGCAGTTTCAGGGCACGGCGGCGGTTCAGGTAGGCGGCCGGCGCCGGTTCGCGCAGCGCGTGCCGGGCCGCGTCGCGCGGCACGCTGTGCAGCTTGCCTTCGAACGCCTGCAAACGCTGCCAGGCGATGGCGTGGTGCGGATGGGCGGCACACCAGCGGGCACAGGCATCCCGGTCCGCGTCGCTGGCGTCATCGGACCACAGGCGCGCCATCCACTGGGCTGCCTGCTGCACGATGGCCGGTGCAATCACCACCTCCATGGCTCAGGCTACCTGGGCGTGCATGGCCTGGTAGCAGGCCAGCAAACCGGCGGCGATGTATTTTTCGACGGACGAGACGGACACCTGCAATTCGGCGGCAATGTCGCGGTAGCTCAGGCCATCAAGTTTGCACAACAGCAAGGCCTTGCGCGCCTTGGCGGGCAGCTGGTGCAGCACCGCGTCGATTTCCGTCAGCGCCTCGATCACCAGCGCGCGCTCCTCCTCGGACGGCGCCAGCGCTTCGGGCACCAGGGCCAGCACTTCCAGGTAGGCCGTTTCGATCTGGCGGCGGCGGTACAGGTCGATGACCATGCCGTTGGCGATCTGCGTCAGGTGGCGGCGCGACTCCCCGGCCGGCGGCACCCTGCCCGTCTTCATCAGGTGCAGGTACACGTCGTGCGCCAGGTCGGCCGCATCGAAGGCATTGCCCAGTTTACGGCGCAGCAAGCCACGCAGCCAGTGATGGTGGTCGGTGTACAGACTGCTGACTTGCTGCTGAAGCGCTAACTCGGCGGTGCTCACGATACCCTTCCTGTCGCCAACGGCCGGCAAGCACAGGCGCATCGGATTATAAATGAGAATTATTCTCATTGTACGCGGAGTAAGCAGGAAAACGCAAGACGGCGACAGGCGGCAAACGCTGTCAGCCCTGCTGGCGGACGGGCTTGAGCAGCCTGAACGCGGCCTGCAGCGAAGGCCGGTAGACGTACAGTACGGCAACGAGCAGCACGCCCCACGCCAGCGGAGCAAGGGCCCCCAGGCGCTGGGCAAAAAACGCGTGGCCCGCCGCCAGCAGCGACAGCAGGAAGGCGCTCAGGTACAGCGAACGGCGCGGCAGCGGACGCCAGACGCGCATGCCCAGCTCCGTCTTGACGACAAAATACACGAGGAAACCCAACAGCTGCGAGACGGCGGCGCCCGTGGCGCCACAACGTGGCACCAGCACGGCGCCCGCCAGCAAGGTGCCCAGCAAGCCTGCCGCAAAGGCGGCGATGGAGCATGCTGGACGGCGGGCCAGATTGATGCCGACACCGCTCACTTCGGCCAGCGCATACAACAGCGGCTGTCCCACGGTGGCCACCGCCAGGTAGGCGACGCCATGATAGTTGGAAGGCAAGACCCAACCGATCAGCCAGGCCAGGGCGCCCGCCAGGCAAAAGCCCACCACCACGACGGCTTGCGCATGACGGCAAATGGCCGCGATATTCGACAGGTCGCCGCCGGCCGCGGCCCATTTGTGTACTTGCGGTATCCACACAATCGTAAAAATCGACTGCACCAGCCAGGCGCCGGCGGCCACGCGCGTGGCCAGCGCATAAATACCGAGTTCGTCAAAGCCGGCAAAGACACGCAGCAAGCCCATGCCGGCCGACAACATGGAAAGGTGGCCAATGGCGCTCACCAGCAGGGGCGCCGCCTCGGAAAGCAGGCGCCGCAGCAGCACCCGGTCCACGGCGGCGCTCCACGCTTGCGCCAGCGATGCGCGCGCATGCCACAACAGCCATAGCGTGACCAGCCAGGTGCTGGCCACGACCAGGCTTGCCAGGTGCACGAAATTGCGCTGCGGATCCCACCACAGGACAGGCAGCAGCAACAGCAGCGACATTTTCGGCAATACCTGCGCCAGGCTGAATACCCAGGCGCGCTCCTGCATGCGGAAGAGCTGCGCGATCAGGCGATTGGCCAGGGCGCTCAGCATGCCGGCAGCGAACAGGACAGCCAGTGCAGGTTGCGCCACATCAAATAACAGTTGTGCTACCGGCGCAGCAAACACGAGTATCACGGCCAGGGCCACGGGCGCGAGCAGCAAGGCCGGCAACAGGCACGCTTTCAGCAAGCCGCTACGCGCGGTGCTGTAATGGTATTCATGCAGGAAAGCCTTATCCAGCCCCAGCGACAGCAGCAAACCGGCCACCGTGCATGCGGTCATGAAGAAATCCAGCTTGCCGAGGTCGACAGGCGGAAACAGCCAGGCCACGGCAGGCACGGTGGCAAGCCCGCACAGCAGCGACAAGATGGGGCCGGCTGAAAAACCCGCGAGACGGATCAGGCGCATCGTTCAGCCGGGCCCGGCATCTCAGCCATGCCTGTCGTTGGAGAAACGATACGGCACCGTGTCCGAATCGGCCGGCACGCGCCAGTGATCCGGCGCATCATAGCGATACGCATGGTCCACCGCATTGACGAGGATGGCCGGCGTGCTGCAGTAATTCTGCACGCCATGCCAGACGCGCGGCGGCACGACGAGCAGGCCGGGGCGCTTGGTGCCCAGCTTGAATTCGTTGAGCATGCCAAAGGTCGGCGAATCCGCGCGCGCGTCGTACAGCACCACGCGCATCTGGCCGGCCGCCACGAACAGGCGGTCCGTCGTGATGGCATGCGCATGCCAGGCGCTCAGTCCGCCCGGCTCCAGGGTCGAGGCAAATATCTGGCCTATCTGCGCCGCACCAGGCACCCATTCAGTACGGAAAATTTCAGTCAGACTGCCGTACGCCGTCAACACAGGCTTGATTTCCTGAAAGATCACGCCATCGATCAAGGCAGGCGCCGTCGGCTTCCATTCCTTGGTAATGCTTTCGCCATCCTGCTTCGCGCCAGCCAACAACCAGTTATCTTTCTCAGCCACCAGATCTACCCCCAGAAATTTTATAAAAATGCTCTTATGTATTGCAATCGCATTATCTATCGCCGCGGCATCTCCTTCAATCCCCGGCGGCGGCGCAATTCACGTAAAAAAGTACCTCTACGCCAATACTTGAGCCAATAGATGGGTTGTGGCGGCCACAGGCCCAATGAATAAAAGATTCGCCGCAGCAAAGCTTTCATGGCAAGCAGTGCACACTGGACCGGAGAAATGTAGCGCTCCCGACTCAGCTTGCCGCATAGCGTTGCGACAGCTTGCAAAACATTCACGGGATTTTGCATATGCTCCCACCAGAACGCATGCTCGCTGTGCTGCCGGTCCAGGTAGGCATTGCTGCGCCTGCCAGACTGGATCAGGATGGCGCCGATACGGGGAAGGGCCAGCATCGGCCGTCCTGCACGATAGGCCCGGTGCAGCCAGGCCTGCGACGGCCAGCAGCGCAACTCCCACGACGGTTGCCATGGACCAATTTGCAAGGCCAGCTCACGCCGCATGACCCACAAGGTAGCCGGCACATTCATCCACGGACAATAAGGACTCAGTGCATCAGTTAGTGCCCCGTCAATGTGATGCCCTGACAAGCCTATGCCCAGTCCTTGAGCAAAGACCAAATCGGCCCCGCTGCGCTCGAGGACATCGATACTGCTTTGCAAATGATCGGGCAACCATAGGTCGTCGTGGTTCAGGAATGCGAGATAGGTGCCGCGCGCCAGGCTGACGCCGAGATTGTTGGGCCCCGTCTGTTCGCCGTAATTGGTTTCCAGATTCACAAAGCGGATGCGCGCGTCGCCGAACGCGGCGACCACCTCGGCGGTATCGTCGGTGCAGCAATCGCCGACAATAATCAGCTCCCAATCCTGCACGGTGCTGGCGAGTACCGATTGAATCGCATACCCGAGGATATTGCTCCGGTTATACGTGGCCATGACAATGGCAACGAGCGGTTGTCTCTCTGACTGCATGGCAAGCCTTTCACATCACAGACAAAAAAATGCCGCGCAGGTCACTGAGCGGCATTTCGCAATGGACGAATGCAGTATGTTGCTGGCGCTCGCCAGCAAGCATCTGTCCTTAGACGTTGAACAGGAAGTTCAGCACGTCGCCATCCTTGACGACATATTCCTTGCCTTCGGCGCGCATCTTGCCCGCTTCCTTGGCGCCCGCTTCGCCCTTGTAGGCGATGAAGTCGTCATAGGCGATGGTTTGCGCACGGATAAAGCCGCGTTCGAAGTCGGTGTGGATCACGCCGGCTGCTTGCGGCGCCGTGTCGCCCACATGGATGGTCCAGGCGCGCACTTCCTTCACGCCAGCCGTGAAGTAGGTTTGCAGACCCAGCAGTTTGTAGGCGCCGCGGATCAGGCGGTCCAGGCCTGGCTCTTCCATGCCCATGTCGGCCAGGAAAGCGCCCTTGTCGGCGTCGTCCAGGTCGGCGATTTCCGCTTCCAGCGCCGCGCAGATGGCGACGATAGGGGCGTTTTGCGATTGCGCATAGGCCGTCAGCTGGTCCAGCAACGGGTTATTCGTGAAGCCCGTGTCGGACACGTTGGCCACGAACATGGCCGGCTTGGCCGTGATCAGGCACAGCGGCTTGATCAGCTCCATTTCGTCGGCGTCCAAGCCCATGGCGCGCACAGGCTTGGCATCGTTCAGGTAAGGCATCATGCGTTCCATGATGGCCAGCAGCTTGGCCGCGTCCTTGTCGCCCGAACGGGCTTTCTTGTTTTCGCGGTGGATGGCTTTTTCCACGGTGCCCATGTCGGCCAGTGCCAGTTCGGTCTGGATGACTTCGATATCGTCGAGCGGATTGATCTTGCCGGCCACGTGGATGACGTTGTCATCTTCGAAGCAGCGCACGACGTTGACGATGGCGTCCGTTTCGCGGATGTGCGACAGGAACTGGTTGCCCAGGCCCTCGCCCTTCGATGCACCAGCCACCAGGCCGGCGATATCGACGAATTCCACGATGGCGTTGACCATGCGTTCCGGCTTGACGATGGCAGCCAGCGCATCCATGCGTGGGTCCGGTACTTCGACGACACCGACGTTCGGCTCGATGGTGCAGAACGGATAGTTTTCAGCCGGGATGCCGGCTTTCGTCAGTGCATTGAACAGGGTGGACTTGCCGACGTTCGGCAAGCCGACGATACCGCATTGGAGACTCATGGAAAACCTTTAATAATCAAAGCACATGGCGCCGTCTATCGGCGTGCTTGCCGTGCTGTTAGGGAAAACGGGACGATGCTTCGCCCTTTTCCGGGGATAGTGCGTGTGCTGCATTTCAAGGGGTCAATTGTACCCGTGTCGCGCGCGCTTCAAAAGCCCGATGATGGGCAAATGACGCCAAAACAGCCGTATCGTGACGCCATCAGGCCCTGTTCTCAGGCCGTATGCAGCTTCATGGTTGCGGCCTCGAACTTGCCTTCGATGATCTGCGGCATGACCTGCAAGGATTTTTCTATCGCTTGCTCGATCAGTTCCTGGTCTTCGCGGCGCGGGCGGTGCAGCACGAAGTCGGCCACCTGCTGCTGCAGGCTCAGGGTGCGCGGGTGGCCGATACCCAGGCGCAAGCGCCAGTAATCCTGCGTGCCCAGCGCGGCCGTGATGTCCTTCAAGCCATTGTGGCCACCGGCCGAGCCGCCCTTTTTCAGGCGCGCGATACCGGGCATCAGATCAAGTTCGTCGTGCACGACCAGCACTTCATCCGCGGCGATCTTGAAGAAACGCGCCAGCGCGCCCACGGACTGGCCCGAGCGGTTCATGAAGGTCAGCGGTTCGAGCAGCCACACTTCGTTGCCGCCAATGGAAGTCTTGGCCAACATGGCGTTATAGCGCGAATCGCGCTGCAAGCGCGTGCCGGGCAAGCTGTTGGCAAGGTTGTCCACCAGCCAGAAGCCGGCATTGTGGCGGGTTTGTTCGTATTCGGGTCCCGGGTTGCCGAGGCCGACGATCAGGCGTATGGGCATGGCTGTGTCTGCAGTGTAAAAACGTATTATCGGTGAAAACGGGCAGAAAAAAACCCGTCCGGAGCGAACCGGACGGGTTTTTCCTTGCGACTACCGCATTGCTGCGGCGGCAGAATTACTTCTTGTCAGCAACAACTTCAGCAGCAGCGGCTTCAGCAGCAACGTGGCCAGCCGGTACCGAAGCGGTAGCGATGGTCAGGTTGGCGCCGTGGGTGACAGCGGTCACGCCAGCTGGCAGGACCAGGTCGCCAACGTGCAGCGAGTGACCGACTTCGATGTTCGACAGGTCAACGTTGATGAATTCTGGCAGTTGGCCTGGCAGGCACGAAACTTCGATTTCGTTGGCTACGTGGCTGATGGTCGCGCCGTGCAGTTTGACTGCTGGGGAAACGTCAGCGTTTACGAAGTGCAGCGCCACTTTCACGTGGATAGCTTGCTTAGCATCAACGCGCTGGAAGTCAGCGTGCAGAACCAGTTGTTTGTATGCGTGGACTTGGAAGTCGCGCAACAGAACTTGCTGGGAAACGCCGTCGATTTCCAGATCCAGGATCGACGAGTGGAACACTTCTTTTTTCAACGCATGGTACAGGGCGTTGTGATCCAGCGAGATCAGCACAGGGGCTTCAGCGCCACCGTAGACGATACCAGGGGTTTGGCCGGAAATGCGCAGGCGGCGGCTCGCTCCGGAACCTTGCAATTCGCGTTTAAATGCGATAACTTTCATGTGAAACTCCAAGAAGAACAAGGCTTGCGCCTTGTGTTATGAAGACTCCCGCGACCAGGAATCCTCGAAAATGGGTGCAAAACACCCCGAAAACTAAAACACTGCGGCGCAACAGGCAAAAAGCCGGTCGCGCCGCAGGCATTACGTCTGTTGCTGCTCTTACCGAATTAATCGATGAACAGCGAGATGACCGAGTCACCCTTGATGATGCGTTTGAACGTCTCGGCCAGCAGCGGCGCGCACGTCAATTGACGGATCTTGCCGCAGGCCAGGGCCGCTTCGGACAGGGGGATCGTATCGGTCACGACCAGCTCATCGAGTGGCGAGGCCGAAATACGGTCGATCGCCGGGCCCGACAGCACTGCGTGCGTGCAATACGCCACGACTTTTTTCGCGCCGCGCTCTTTGAGCACTTCGGCAGCCTTGGTCAAGGTGCCTGCCGTGTCGACCATGTCATCCATGATCACGCAGTTGCGGCCTTCGACTTCACCGATGATGTTCATCACTTCGGACACGTTCGCTTTTGGACGACGCTTGTCGATGATGGCCAGGTCGCAGCCCAGGCGTTTTGCCAGGGCGCGCGCACGTACCACACCGCCGACGTCCGGCGACACCACCAGCAGATCCTGGTAGTTTTTCTTTTGCAGGTCACCCAGCAAAATTGGCGAAGCGTAAATATTGTCGACTGGGATATCGAAGAAACCTTGAATCTGGTCAGCGTGCAAGTCCATGATCAGGACGCGCTCGACACCGGCTTCTTCCAGCATGTTCGCCACCACCTTGGCCGAAATCGCCACACGCGCGGAGCGGGGACGACGGTCTTGGCGGGCATAGCCGAAGTAAGGAATTGCGGCGGTGATACGGCCAGCGGAAGCACGTTTCAAGGCATCAACCATCAGCATGATTTCCATCAGGCTGTCGTTGGTTGGAGCACAGGTGGATTGCAAAACAAAAACATCCTTGCCGCGTACGTTTTCGTTAATCTCGACCATTACTTCGCCGTCGGAGAATTTCGAAACGTTTGCTTTACCGAGAGGGATGCCGAGGTTTTTTGCGACCCCCTCTGCCAACGCTGGATTCGCGTTGCCGGTAAAAACCATCAGGTTTTCGTAAGCCATGGGAGTCCCAAGAGGTGATATAGAAGTCTTGAAAAGCACTAACCGGGCATAGGCCCGGTCAGTCATTGTTTAGAATATGCCGCGTGGCGACACATCTGCTTTTTCCCGTACTGGACGCTAACTTCGCATCGACAGACTACGGTGAAATGGTGGCAGGGGAAGAAGGATTCGAACCTTCGCATGCTGGAATCAAAATCCAGTGCCTTAACCAGCTTGGCGATTCCCCTACGTTACTGACTGCTTGCCGTCATGTTGGCCAGTATTATACCGACTATTTGACGCTAAGCAAAATCTTTTTTTGCTCTCTACAACATGGTGAGCATCGGGTGGCGATTCAGCGCTTTTGCCTTCCAGGCGATCCAGACTGGTGGCACATTGCTGAGCACCGCATCCGCTTCTTCCTGACTATCAAACGCACCAAACACACAAGCACCGGAACCAGTCATCCTGGCCTCACCGTAAGCACCCAGCCATTCTACCGCATCTGCTACCGGCTTGAAAAGACTGCATGCCACTTGCTGTAAATCATTCTTACCAAACCCGCCCGCATCGCTTCCTTCTGCGAGGTGCCTGGAAAAGTCCGCTATTGTGACGGGTTCGGTATTTCTCGTCAAGCCTTCCGCGCAAAAAATTGCGGCGGTAGGCACTTGCACGCCCGGCTCGATCACCACATACCAACATTCGGGCGTGGCGACGGGCTGCAGGGCTTCGCCCACGCCTTCGGCAAAGGCGTTTTCGCCAAAGATGAAAAACGGGATATCGGCGCCCAGCGGCAAGCCCAGCGCCATCAATTCCTCGCGCGTCAAACCCGCCTGCCACAGGCGGTTCAAGGCCATCAGGGCCGTGGCCGCATCGGACGAGCCGCCACCCAGGCCGCCGCCCATGGGCAGCACCTTGTCGATGGCGATATCGACGCCGCGCGGCAAGGCACCCGTGCGGCGCAGCACTTCGGCCTGCAGCAGTTTCGCGGCGCGGATGATCAGGTCTTGCTCCTCCGGCACGCCGGTCAGTGCCGTCACGCGGTGGATCGCCGTGTCGTCGCGCAACGCGAAGTGCAGGGTGTCGCCATGGTCGAGCAACTGGAACACCGTCTGCAGCAGATGGTAGCCATCGGCGCGGCGGCCGTTGACGTGCAGAAAGAGGTTCAGTTTGGCCGGTGCCGGGCAGTTATTCAGGGTCGTCAATGTCATGGTGCAGGTACGGATGGGGCGGGATCGAGCACGATGCGCAGCGAGACGGCATCGGCTTGCGCGCTGGCATTGCGTTCGGCATCGATACGCCGCGGTTGGGGCAAGGCGCCCGGCGTATTGTCGGCCGCATTTTGCCCTACTTCTTGCCACGACACATAGCGCAGGCGCCAGCCGTCTTTGGTCGTCACGCTGTCGTTGGCCGGTGAAGCGACGAAGCGCTTGCCATCGGCGCCCACGGCATAGCCCTGCAGCCAGTCGCGCAAGCCCGACACGGGCAAGGACCAGCCCAGCATCTGCGCGCTCAGGGTATCGACATCGGGCGCGCTGCGCGGCGCCTTGCCGCTTTGCGTCAACACGGCTTGCTGCGGCGTGACGGCGATCGTCGCCAGGGTGCTGCCGACGGGCGAGTACAAGGTCACATCCGTGCGCTGCGCCGTCTGCTGCCAGTTGAAATTGACGGTGGCCGATTCGGGCTTGTCATCTTTCTGGTACACGACGTTTAAACGGCCCGTCAGCTCGACCTGTTCGCGGTAAGCAGCGACGGTTTTACCGGAGGGTGCGGCGCCAGACGAAAAGGGGGCGGTCAGGGTCGAGCAGGCCGAGAGGGCCAGGCAGACCAGTGTGAGGGGGAAGAGTTTTTTTAACATGGGCACAAGGAAAAACCAGCGCCATGGCGCTGGTTTTTTATAGTTGAGTTAATCGGTTCAATCACAAACTGACATTCAAGCGCGCCAGGGTACTTTTCAGCGCATCGTTTTTCGGGTCCTTGCTGCGCGCTTCGCGCCACAGTTTTTGCGCTTCATCCTTGTCGCCCTTCTGCCACAGCACTTCGCCCAGGTGGACGGCGATTTCCGGGTCGCTGCGCACGGCATACGCGCGGCGCAGCGCGTTTTCCGCGGCGGCCAGGTTACCCATGCGGAACTGCACCCAGCCCATGCTATCCATGATGAACGGGTCGCCCGGCGCCATCTGCAACGCTTTTTCGATCAACGCATGGGCCTCCTCAAGGCGGATGCCCCGTTCGGCCAGCGAGTAGCCCAGGGCGTTATACGCATGCTGATTGTCGGGCGCCAGCGCCATCACGCGGCGCAGGCTCGCTTCCATCAGCTCGAGTTTATCCAGGCGCTCGGCCAGCAAGGCGTAGTCGTACAGCAGTTCCGGATTGTCGGGGAAGCGCAGCAAGGCATTTTCCAGCACCGTATAGGCGCTTTGCACGTAGCCGGCATCGCGCAGGAATTGCGCGTCGACCAGCAGCACCTGCGCCTGGCTTGCCGGATCGTCCGTTTCGATTTCCGTCAGCGCCTTGCGCGCCGCATCGAGATTGCCGCCACGGGCGATCAGCTGGGCGCGGCGCAAGCGCGCCTCGACATAACCGGCGGAAGCGCTGTTGTCGACCTTGTCCAGCCAGGCGATGGCGCCGGCCGTGTCGCCGCGCGTCTCGGCGATCTGCGACAGTATCATCAAGGCCTTGAACGGATCGCGCGCGTCGCCAGGATTTTTATCCAGCACGGCCAGGAAGCGCTTGAAGTACTGCTCCGCGCCCTTGGTGTCTTCCAGCTGCAGCGCCACGATGCCCAGCGCATACAGGCCGCCCACGTTATCGGGCTGGCTTTTCAACAGCAGCAGGAACTGGTCGCGCGCCGGCTCCAGCTGTTTTTGCTCGACCAGCAGGCGCGCGTACGCGCCGCGCACTTCGACAGCATCCGGATTCTTTTGCAGGAACGTGGCCAGCACCTTGTTTGCCGCTTCGGGTTCGCCCGTCACCTGCGCCAGGGTCAGTGCGGCCAGCTCGGAGTTCGGCTTGATCGACAGCGCCTTGTTCGCTTCGCCGATGGCGCGTTCACGCTCGCCAAGCGACAAGGCGCCCTGCGCCAGCACCAGGTGCGCTTCGAACATGTCCAGGTAAGGCTGCACCAGGCGCGTGAGCATGGCATACGCAAACAGCTTGTCATTCGAGCGCGACAGGATTTGCTGCATCTGGAACAGGGCCACGCCGCGCGCGCCCCCTGGCGCATTGGCCAGGCGCTCGGCGAAGATCGGCTCCGCTTCCTCGATCTTGTCCGTCAACACGACGAAGCCGAGGAAGAACTGCGTCGCCTCGTCGGAATCGGGCGCCAGCTCGCGCCACAGACGGATGGCCGCCAGCGCTTCGCTTCCCTGCTTGGCGGCCAGCGCCATTTCGGAAGCGCGGCGCGCCAGGCGCGGGTCGCGCGTCTGCTGCGCCGCCACCATCATCGTCACGTACGGCCCTTGCCACTGGCCGCTCTTGAATTCCATTTCAGCCTTGGTCAGCTTGTACAGCAAGTCGCTGCTCAATTCGACCTTCGGCAGCCCGTCGCCGCCGGCCCCCTCCTTGGAGGTGTCCGGCTCCTGCGGCGCGGCGGGCGCGGCCGCAGTGGGGCCGGCCGCGGCATCGGCGGGGGCAACAGGTGTCTGTGCCATGGCATGCGTGGCCATCAGGGCGGACAAGGTTACAATGGCGAAAGCGTTTTTCAAAGGCTGATCCTGGCTAAACGGCAAAGTCTGATTCTACGCCCAACGCGGCTATTGCGTACTTCACGTATGTAACGAAATATATATGTCGTGGCGACGCAGCGTGTCCGGGCCAGCCATCGGCCGGCAACCCGCCTGTTTTTTACCCGGTTTTCCACCATTCGAGCCCTATGCCAGAATTGCCAGAAGTCGAAGTCACACGGCGCGGTGTCGCGCCCCATCTCGAAGGGCGCGCCGTGCGCTCCGTCGTGCTGCGCCGCGACGGCCTGCGCTGGCCCTTCCCCCCTGCCCTGGGCGAACAACTGTCGGGGCAAACCATCGGCCTGACGGGGCGGCGCGGCAAATACCTGCTGATCCACTTCCGCCACGGCACCCTGATCATCCACCTGGGCATGTCGGGTCATTTGCGCGTGCTGCCCACGGGGACGGAAGCGCAAAAACACGACCATTTCGACCTCGTCGTGGAAGACGCGGACGGTGGCAGCGAGGTGCTGCGCATGACGGACCCGCGCCGCTTCGGCGCCGTGCTGTGGCATGACGAGGCCGACGGACCGCTGGACGGCCACGCTCTCCTGCGGGGACTCGGCACGGAACCGCTGGAAGGCGGCTTCACGGGCCAGCTGCTGTTCCAGAAAACGCGTAACAAAGGCACCAACATCAAGCAGGTGCTGATGGCGGGCGACATCGTCGTCGGCGTGGGCAATATCTATTGTTCCGAAAGCCTGTTCCGCGCGGGGATCAACCCAAAGACGCCAGCCCGGCGCATCGGCCTGGCCCGCTATGAGAAACTGGCGCAATCGATCCGCGACGTGCTGGCCGAAGCCATCGTGCAGGGCGGCAGCACCCTGCGCGACTTCATCGGCGTGAATGGCCAGTCCGGCTACTTCCAGCAGACGTACTTCACGTACAACCGCGCGGGCAAGCCATGCCGTGTGTGCGGCGCACCGATCCGCCAGATCGTACAGGGACAGCGTTCCACGTTTTACTGCGTGAATTGTCAGAAATAGCGGTCAAAAGTAAGTCATGGAAAAAGGGAGCCAGATGGTCAGGGACTTGGAACAATACAGCGCGTGGCGCCAGGACGTGCAGGCCGCCTTGCAGGCATACCGGCAAGCCGCCAGCGCGGCGGGCCTGGTCGACGGCGCCTCCGCGCTGCGCCTGGCGCGCTGTGTCTCCCGCCTGACTGACGACCGTTTATCTGTTGCCTTCGTGGCGGAATTCTCGCGCGGCAAATCCGAGCTGATCAACGCCATCTTCTTTGCCGGCTACGGCCAGCGCATCCTGCCCTCGGGCGCGGGCCGCACCACCATGTGCCCCACCGAGCTGCTGTACGACGCGGCCTGGCCGCCATCGATCCGACTGCTACCCATCGAGACGCGCGCGCAAAACCTGTCGACCAGCGACTACCGCGACCTGCCCGCCGCCTGGACCATCCTGCCCCTGAACATCGAGGCGGGCGACGACATGCAGGAAGCCATCCGCCAGGTGAGCCTGACGAAAAAAGTCAGCGTCGAGGAAGCGGCACGCTATGGCCTGTACGACGCCGACGACGCGGATGCCCCCGCCATGCTGGACGAGGACGGCCAGGTGGAAATCTCCATGTGGCGCCACGCCATCATCAACTTCCCCCATCCGCTGCTGAAACAGGGCCTGGTCATCCTCGACACGCCCGGCCTGAACGCCATCGGCACGGAACCGGAATTGACCCTGAACCTGATCCCGAACGCGCACGCGGTGCTGTTCATTTTGGCGGCCGACACGGGCGTCACGCGCAGCGACATCGAGGTATGGCGCAACCATATCGGCGCCGGCGCGGGGCGCCTGGTGGTGCTCAACAAAATCGACAGCATGTGGGACGAATTGCGCGGCGATGCCGAGGTGGCGCAAGCGATCGAACGCCAACAGGCCAGCGTGGCGCATCTGTTGACACTGGACCCTGGCCAGGTATTCCCCGTCTCCGCGCAAAAAGCCCTGGTGGGCAAGATCAACCACGATGCGGAGCTGCTGGAAAAGAGCCGCTTGCAGGCGCTGGAGACGGCCCTGTTCGAGGAGCTGATCCCCGCGCGCAAGGACATCATCCGGCGCCAGTTGGCGTTCGACCTGGACGCCATCGAAGCGGCGCAGCAGGTGCAGGCGGCGGCCCGCGCGCGCGGCATCGCCGAGCAGCTGCACGAGCTGCACAGCCTGCGCGGCAAGAACCAGAGCGTGATCGCGCACATGATGCGGCGCATCGATATCGAGAAGAAGGAATTCGACAGCAGCCTGTTCAAGCTGCAAGCGACGCGCGCCGTATTTACGCGCCTGTCGACGGAGCTGTACACGAGTCTCGGCATGGACATCGTGCGCGACGATATCGATGGCGTGCGCGCGGCCATGCAGCGCAGCCGCTTTTTCACGGGCCTGCGCGAAGCCGTGCGCCAGTATTTCGAGCGCATCGCCAGTAACCTGGACCGCTCGGAAGGCAAGACGTCCGAGATCACGGAAATGATGAACGTGATGTACCGCAAATTCGCTTCCGAGCATGGCCTGGCGCTGGCCTTGCCGATGCCGTTTTCACTGGCCCGCTACCGCCAGGAAATCGCCGACATCGAAGCCGTCTACCATAAGCAATTCGGCACGGCGACCCTGCTCACCACCAGCCGGGTCGTGCTGATGGAAAAATTCTTCGACACCATCGCCTCGCGCGTGCGCCGCAGTTTCACCAACGCCAACGACGACGCCAGCGCCTGGCTGAAAGTCATCATGGCGCCGCTCGAAGCGCAGATCGTCGAATACAAGGAACAGCTGAAACTGCGCTTTGCCTCGATCCAGCGCATCCACGACGCCACGGGCAGCCTGGAACAGAAAATCGCCGGCTTTGAAGCGAGCCTGGCGGCGCTCGAACGCGACAAGGCGCAGCTGGCGCAATTGCTCGCTGCCCTGCGCGCCGCCAGCGCAACATAAACAACAGAACACTGGAACCCTGCATGAAACGTTTGCTGCATCCGCTCTCGCCCGTCACGGGCGCGGCACTTTTTGAAGATTACGTCGACCCGACTTTTTCCGCCACCATCATCGCCTGGCAAAAGCAGCACGGCCGCCACGCGCTGCCATGGCAAAACACGCGCGATGCCTACCTGATCTGGCTGTCCGAAATCATGCTGCAGCAAACGCAGGTCACGGCCGTTCTGGGCTACTACGCGCGCTTCCTCGAACGCTTCCCCACCCTGCGCGACCTCGCTAGCGCGCCCGTCGAAGACGTGATGGCGCAATGGAGCGGCCTTGGTTACTACACGCGGGCGCGCAACCTGCACAAGTGCGCGCAGCGCGTGGTGGCCGAATACGACGGCGTGTTCCCCAGCGACCCGGCCCTGCTGGCCGACCTGCCCGGCATCGGCCGCTCGACTGCGGCCGCCATCTCCGCGTTTTCCAGCGGCACGCGCGCGGCCATCATGGACGGCAACGTCAAGCGCGTGTTCGCGCGCACGTTCGGCATCGATGCCTATCCCGGCGAGAAACGGGTCGAGGAAGCCATGTGGCGCCGCGCAGAAGCGCTGCTGCCTGAAACAGGTATCGAAGCCTACACACAGGGCTTGATGGACTTTGGCGCCACCCTGTGCACGCGCAGCAGTCCCGACTGCGGCCGCTGCCCCTTGCAGCCGCGCTGCGTGGCCTACGCCACCGGCCGCACCAAGGATCTGCCGGTACGCAAACCGAAGAAAACCAGCCCGGAAAAGCACGCCGTCATGCTGGTCATCATCGACGATGGTCAGGTGCTGCTGGAGCAGCGCCCCGGTTCGGGTATCTGGGGCGGCTTGCTGTCCTTGCCCGAACTTGATGGCCACGTGCTGGCCGGAGAGGAGTGTCCGCGAGAAATAAACGAGGATGCTCTCATGCGCGCCGTGGCCCCGTTTGGCGCAATCGAAACGCAGGAACGGCTGCTGCCCATCGTGCACGTGTTTACGCACTACAAACTGCACATCGTCCCCTGCCGCATCACCCTGGCGCGGCGTTTGGCGCTGGCCGGGGAAACCACGCACGTCTGGTATGACGGCGCGAAAATCGCGGACGCGCCGCTGCCCGCCCCCATCAAAAAACTGCTGCTGGATCTGTTCGGCGATGCGCGTTCGGCGCAGCGCAGCATGTTCTAGTGCGCAGGCTTGTCCTACTGGCGCTGGCGCTCCTGCTCGCGCCAGTGCATGCCGACACGGCACTGCCGGAGGTACGCATTGGCGTGCTGGCCTACAAGGGCGGCGACGCCGTGCAGCAAGACTGGTCGTACGTGACGCGCCACCTGCAGGCCAGCATCCCCGGCATCCGTTTCATCCTGGCCGACTATGACCAGGCGGGCCTGACGCGCGCCGTGCAGTCGCAAGCGATTGCCTTTGCCATCACCAGCAGCGGCCACTACGTGGCGCTCGAACACAGCGACGGCGCCAGCCGCATCGCCACCCTGGAATCGCCGTGGACGGAGTCACCGCGCCAGGCCATCGGTTCGGCCATCGTCGTGCGCAGCGCGTCGCCCCTGCATGACCTGGCCGACCTGGCGGGCAAGAACGTGATGGCCGTGGCACCTGACGCCTTTGGCGGCTACCAGATCGCCGCGCGCGAATTGCGCGAAGCGGGCATCGACCCCACGCATGATTTTTCCAGCCTGCGCTACAGCGGTTTTCCCTCGCAGCAGATCATCGACGCCGTGCGTGCGGGGCGCATGGATGCGGGCATCGTGCGCACCTGTTTGCTCGAACAGATGGTGACGCGCGGCGAAGTGCGCGCCGAGGAACTGCGCGTGATCACCACGCGGCCGATTCCCGGTTTTCGCTGCGCCAGCTCGTCGCGGCTGTATCCGGACTGGCCCTTTGTGGCTCTGCGCCAGACGCCGCCCGCGCTGGCGAAAAAAGTGGCGCAGGCCCTGCTGGCCATGCCGCGCACCGAAGAAGGCTATAGCTGGACGGTACCCAGCGATTACCAGATCGTCGATGAACTGTTCCGCGACTTGCACATCGGCCCCTACGCCTATCTGGACAAGCTGACATTCGAGACGGCGCTCCGCCGCTACTGGGGCTGGATGCTGCTGGTGCTGGCCCTGCTCGTGGCCTGGGCCGTGCACACGGTGCGCGTGGAATACCTGGTCAGCCGGCGCACGGAGCAATTGCGCGCGGCCCAGCACCAGCAGCGCGCGCTGGAAGAGCAGGCGCGCCAGCGCCAGGCCACGCTCGATCACACGGCGCGCCTGGCGATTCTGGGCGAGATGGCCAGCGCCATCGCGCACGAATTGAACCAGCCGCTGGCGGCCATCGGCAATTTCGCGCGCGGCATGGCGCGCCGCATCACGGCGGGCAGGCTCGATGCGGCGCCGCTGCTCGACGGCGCGCAGGAAATTGCCACGCAAAGCGAGCGCGCGGGCGCCATCATCCGCCACATCCGCGCCATGGCGCAAAAGCGTCCCGCGCACAGCACGGCCTTCGCCCTGGCCGACGCTGTGGAGCAAGCGGTATCGCTGTTCCGCGCGGCCCATCCGCAAGCGAAGATAGCCTGGAGCCACGACAGCGCCAGCCCTGACGCACGCGTGCTGGCCGACCCGCAGCAAGTGCAGCAGGTACTGCTCAATTTATTGAAAAATGCGCTCGACGCGCAGGTGGAAGGCGACAATCCCGTACACCTCATCGGCGTGCTGCTGCACCGTGAAAACGGCGCCTGCACGGTGGCCGTGCGCGATGCCGGCTGCGGCCTCGATGCGGCGCAGATGGCCCGCCTGTTCGAACCGTTTTTCACCACCAAGGCCGAAGGCCTGGGTCTGGGCATGTCGCTCAGCAAAAGCATCATCGAATCGTTCGGCGGCAGCCTGTCGGCGCACGCCAATGCCGATGCGCCCGGCTTGACGGTCTGGTTCCGCCTGCCCGAAGATAGCGGCATGGACGCGCACAAGGAAAGACAAGAGAAAACACCATGAATGAAAGCGATGCGATCATCTTTGTCGTCGACGACGACGCCGCCATGCGCCGCTCGCTGGCCTATCTGTTCGATTCGGCTGGCTGGAAAGTGGAGACGTTCGAGTCCGCGCGCGACTTCCTGCAGCGCTACGAGGGCCATGCGCCGGGCTGCTTGCTGCTCGACGTGCGCATGCCCTTGATGAGCGGGCTGGAACTGCAACAGGAGCTGTCGCGCCACGCCATCGCGCTGCCCGTGATTTTCCTCAGCGGTCACGGCGACCTGGCCATGGCCGTGCAGACGATGAAGGCAGGCGCCTGCGATTTTCTAGAAAAACCGTGCAAGGACCAGGTACTGCTGGATGCCGTCTCGCGCGCCGTGGCCCGCAGCGTGGCAGAAAGCCGCAGCGCCGCCAGCGCGAATACGGCGCAAGCGGCGCTGGCGACACTGACGGCGCGCGAGCGCGAAGTGGCGTTGCTGATGGCCGAAGGCAAAGCCTCGAAAGTCATCGCCCGCGAACTGGGCATCAGCGACAAGACGGTGCAGGTGCACCGCCATAACACGATGGAAAAACTGGGCCTGCATTCAGCAGCCGAGGTGGCCCGGCTGCTGATGGCCAGCGGAGAGATTTAAGCCCGCACGATGCGCGCCGGCAGTCCCTGCCGCACTGACGTGCCCGAGACGGGATCGACAAACACGTTCTTGTCGCCGCGGCTCGGATCCGTCAAGCCCAGGTCGTTGAGGTTGATGCCGGCGCCGATGGCCGGTTCATCGGGCTGGCGCGACTTGCCGATACGGTGGGCGCGCGCGCCGTGCTCCTTGTGGCCGAAACCGTGTTCGATGGCGATCACGCCCCGCTGCACGCCATGGCGCAGCATTACCGTGGCCCTGGCCCTGCCGCCCGGCGTTTCCAGGTAAATGGTATCGCCATTTTGCAGCTTCAGGCGCGCCGCATCGTCGGGGTGCACAGCGACCGGGTTGTCGGGGTGGATGCCGCGCAAACGCCGCGCGCCGATGCTGTACGAGTTTTGCAGCGCGGATTTAAAACTGATCAGCTCGAACGGCCATTCGCTGGCCGGATAAGTCTTGCGCACGGGCGTGCCGTCGGCAAACGCCGCGACCCGCCACGCGGGCGTACCAGGAAAACGCTTGCCGCTCAGGCTATTCTTGCTCACACCCAGGCCCTCGTTGTACAGCATCATCGGTTTCAGATAGCGGTGCGTGGACCAGTCCTGCGGATATGGCGTCTCGTCGATCACAGGTGCAGGAGCTGCCGGTGCCTTGGCATTCGCCGCTGGCGGCAGGCGCAGGCCGAACATCTCGCCATAGCTCTGGTAGCGGCCTCCCCGCGCCAGCATGAAGGCCACCTTGCGCCACTCTTCCGGCTTCAGGGTGCGCTCCAGTTCGGGGCGGATGCGCGCCACGCCGGACAGGTCGATATCGTCGTCGCTGGCGTCAGGCACGGACGTTTTCCCTTGCCAGGCGATGTTGGCGCCGCCGCGCAGATACCAGTCTTCCGCGCGCTGCAGGGGGAAGCGCTGGCCATCCATGTCTTGCAATGCGTCCGGGCCAAAGCCGGGCAAGGCCATCGTTTTCGCCAGCGCGATGAAGAACGATTCCATGCAGATGGTCTGGCCGTCCGGCGTCTTTTGCACGCGCGGTTCGACCACGGGCCAGCGTGCCGTGCTCATTTTGACGGGCATGCCGCCCCAGGCGCCGGCCCAGCCCCAGCTTTCATACAACAAGGTATCGGGCAGCAGGTAGTCGGCAAACGCCGAGCTTTCATTGATGAAGGGGTCGATGGCGACGATAAGGGGAATCTTCTTCGGATCGGCCAGTTCCTTGCCGATCTGCGCGCGCAAGCCAGTGATGCCGTAGACGGGATTGCAGCTCCACAGGATCAGCGCCTTCAAGGTATACGGATAGCCGTTCATGGCGCTGGTAAGCCATTCGGTCGCCAGCGCGGGCGCATTCGGATACCACGGCGCCTTGGCCGGATACGCCTTGCCCGCTTCTTTCTTCAGCTTGAATTCCGACGTTTTTTCATACGGCACATTGCGCCCTATCGGCATGCCGGCCGCCTTGATCTCGCCGTCGAAACTCTCGAGGTTGTAGCGCGGACCGGGTCCCGCATCCTTGAAGCTGCCGCCATTGACGAGGGTGCCGCCCTTGCGGTTCAAATTGCCGATCAGGGTATTGAGCATGACCAGCGCATACGCGTTATAAAACCCGGCGCCCGACATCATGCCGCCGTGCGCATTGACGGCCGCGCGCTTGCCATGGCTGGTCAGTTCCTGCGCCAAGCCTTCGATGATGTCGCGCCCGATGCCACAGGCAGCCGAGTATTCGTCCATGCTGTGGCGCTGCGCTTCCTCGTTCAGCATCGTCATGGCCGTCTTCAGGTGCAGCGGCGCGCCAAGCACGTCCAGCGGGCCGTCGAAGAACAAACGCCCTTCTCCCTTGGCGGCATTGTGCGGCACGATGGCTTGCGTGGCGGCGTCGATCACGCAGTAGGCGTCGCCATCCTTGTAGCGCTCTTCTTCCGCCAGCTCCACGGCGCCGATGTCCGACGCGCGCAGGTAGCGGCCGTCGCGCGCGTGGCCCTTCTCGTTGATGATCAGGTGCGTGGCGTTGCACCAGGCGGCTTCGCCCGCCGCTTCCGCCACCTTCAGATTCGGCTGGACGAGGAAGTTGCGGTCATAGCGTTCGTGCTCAATGATCCAGCGGATCATTGCCATGGCCAGCGCGCCATCCGTGCCCGGCTTGATCGGCACCCAGCGGCTGCGGTCGCCCGCGGCCAGGCTGTCCGCATTCGTCAGCACGGGGTCGACGACGACGTAGCTGAATTCGCGCTTGCCGGAACGTGCCTTGGCGATCAAGGTGCCCTGGCGTTTGAACGGGTTGCCCGCATTGCCCGGCGCCGTGCCGACGAAAATGCAGAACTCCGTGTTTTCCAGATCCACTTTCGCGTGCGGCATTTTCTTCATGTCGCCGAACATGGCGCCCGAGCCGCTGCGGTAGGCGCCGCCGCAATACGAGCCGTGGTTGACCAGGTTCAGACTGCCGTACGACTGCTTGAAAAAGCGCGTGCCGAACGCCAGGCGGCCATCATCGGTGCTGCACATCAGGCCCACCTGATTGACTTGCGGGCCCAGTTCCGGCTGCGCCGGATCGATCGGCTTTTCCAGCTCGCGCAAGGCGCGCAGTCCCTGCACATGGCCTTCGCCAAACAGGTCGCCGCCTTCCGTCACTTCCTTGACCAACTGGTCAAAAGCGATCGGCTCCCACTGGCCGCCGCCGCGCGGACCCACGCGCTTCATGGGTGCCAGCACGCGGAACGGCGACTCCATCTGTTCCAGCACGCCGTTGCCGCGGCCGCAAGCGGTGGAGCGCCCTTTCAAACCCTTTTCCTGGAAGCGCGACAGCGACACAAAGCTGTCGCGTATCGAGGTTTGATATGGCAGCGCCGGGTCGGCCGACAGGGGGCTGTATGGGTTGCCCGCCACGCGCAAGACCTTGCCGCTTCTTTTATCGAGGCGCACGCGCACGCCGCAAAACGTGGTGCAGCCCATGCACATGGTGTAGCTGACCTGCTGGTCCGGATTGACGGTCAGCTTGCCCGTGGCCGTGTCGACGGAAAACTCGGGCGGCAGGGAATTGCCATGTAGTTTCTGCACAGGCTTGTCCTTGCCCAGCGCGTGGTCGACCATGCGGCCGGCCGTGGTGGAAAAGCTGGCGGCAAACGCGGCCAGGCCGCCGCCGATGGCGCCGTAGCGCAGCAGCTTGCGGCGCTTTTCGTTTTCGTCTTCAGGGCCGTCGTTGCGGTCGTCGTTGTTTGTGCGTTCGTTCATTTTTGACTCCTCAGTGCGTGGCCATGGCGGGACGGTTGCGCAGCATGCGTCCCGCCCATGGCAAAAATTCCAGCATCAGCAACAGCAGCGCGATCCACAGGCCGGCCGTGCCGACAATCCCCATCAAGCCATCGTTCCCCATCGGCAGGTGGTAGTCATACAGGCCGGCGCCCGTTTTCGGGATCGTCTGGCCGCCGATGAAAATCGTCCAGCGCATCATCCAGGCGCTATGCAGCGCGATCAGGCCATTGGCCAGGCCGCTCGTGGCCGGGCGCCAGATGGCCAGCGCCATCGGCACGATGGACGACAGCACGGCCCAGACGGCCGTGAACTGCCATTGCGGCATGCCAGCCACCTGGGTAAAGGCCATGCTGTGGCTGGCGCTCACGCCAGAGAGGCTCACGAACAGCCAGCCGCCGCCCAGGGCCAGCACCAGCGCCAGCGACAGGGCCAACGCCCGGTTCAGCGACACTTCCAGCGCCTTGTCGCGACCCGGCAGGAAGCGGTTGAACAGCAGCGCCAGACCCACCGCTCCCACGAATGCCGTGGCGGCAAATTGCGCCGGCAGGAATGGCGTGAACCACAGGGGCCTGGCACGCACCACCATCACTTCCATGCCCGTGTACAGTCCCACCACGAAGGCGGCCAGCAAGGTGAAAGCGGCGGCGGTGACGATGGCCTTGCGCGATGCGGCGCCACCGCGCCCGGCCAAGCGGTAAAGGAAGGCCAGACGGTCCTGTCCCTGCCCCCGCGTGGCGAAGTCCACGCGCAGCGCCAGCCACGCGTACAGCATCAGACAGCCCAGATACAGGGGAATGAAGAACGAGCCCCACGACATCCACGACTGCGGCTGGAAGTAAATATAGAAATGGTAGAAGCGACCCGGCCCGTGCAGGTCGGCCAGCAGCGCCACGGGCGCCGTCATGCCGCAGACGAGGGAGGCCAGCAGCGCGATGCGCCCCAGGCGTTCATACGCCTTGCGGCCGAAAACGAAGTACGGCAGGGTCAGCATGAAGCTGCCGTAACTGAGGCCGATGAGGAAAAAATACTGCACCGCCCACGGCAGCCATGCCGCCTCGCGCGTGACGTTGAGAATTTCGGTGATGTGGCTGTCCATGGTTTATTTCCCGTGTTTGCTCGGTTGCCAAAGAGTCGCTTCGCCTTCGACGTGGCCGGCGAAGCGCGTGTCCAGTCCCAGGTAGAACACGTGGGGCTGGGTGTCCTGCTCGGGTTTCAGCACCTTCACCTTGTTCTCGGTCAGCAGCTGGTGCACCATGCTTTCCGGGTCATTCAGGTCGCCGAAGATGCGCGCGCCGCCCACGCAGGTTTCCACGCAGGCCGGCAGCAAGCCTTCGTCGACCCGGTGCGCGCAGAACGTGCATTTGTCGGCCTTGCCCGTTTCGTGGTTGATGAAGCGCGCGTCGTACGGGCACGCCTGCACGCAGTAGGCGCAGCCCACGCAGCGGTCGCCATCGACGACGACGACGCCATCCTTGCGCTGAAAGGTGGCGCCCACGGGACAGACGGGAATGCAGGGGGGATTGGCGCAGTGGTTGCACAGCCGTGGCAGCATATAGGTGCCGCAGCGGTTTTCTTCCTTGACTTCATAGGTCGAGACGACGGTGCGGAAGCTGTTTTCCGGCACGGCGTTTTCCATGATGCAAGAGACCGTGCAAGCCTGGCAACCGATGCATTTCTGCACATCGACCACCATCGCCCAGCGCTGGCCGCCTTCGCCCTTCGTTGCGGCCTTGCTGGGCAGCGGCGCGATGGCCGCCCCGATGGTTACGGCTGGCAAGGCGCGCAAGAAACTGCGGCGCGATTCAATCATGACACTCTCCTTGACTATGGGCGGCAAGCCCTTGTTGACTTGCTGCCATGATAGAAAAGAAGGTGCTGCGGGGATATTGGGGTGATCGGGTGGGGACCTAGATGATCATGCCAATTGACAGAGGAGAGGAATGGGGGTAATGCGCTTACAGCTCGTCGAGCGAATACAGCCTGCGGTGCTCGCGAATCGCGTAGCGGTCTGTCATGCCGGCGATGTAGTCGGCGATCTTGCGCGCCTGGTGCGTGACGTCGCCATCCTTGAGTTGATAGTCGGGCGGCAGCAGGGCAGGTTCGGCCATGAAGCTGTCGTACAGTTCGCGCACGATGCGGCTCGCTTTGACGCGCATGCGGTTGACCTGGTAATGGCGGTACAGGTTCGCCCTTAAAAAGCGTTTCAGTTCCGTCGCATCCTTGCGCATGGCATCCGAAAAACGGATCAGTGGGGCACTGGCGCGCACTTCGCTGACGTCGCGCGGCGCCGCGTCGAGGATCAACGCATTCGATGTGACGATCAGATCGTCGGCCAGGGCCGTGATCAGGCGGCGCAGGGTTTCGTAAATGGCGCGCCGGCCGGACAGGCCGGGAAACGCCTGCTGCACCTCGCGCCACAGACGGCCGAAGAATTCCACCTCTTCCAGCTGGGCGATGGTGATCAGGCCGGAACGCAAGCCATCATCGATATCGTGGCTGTTGTAGGCGATTTCGTCGGCCAGGTTGGTCAGCTGCGCTTCCAGGGTCGGTTGCGTGCGGTCGATGAAGCGCTGTGCCACCGGGCCCAGTTCGCGCGCATGCGCCAGCGAGCAGTGTTTTAATATGCCTTCGCGCGTCTCGAACATCAGGTTCAAGCCATCGAAGGCGCCGTAGTGCTCTTCCAGCGTGTCGACCACGCGCAGGCTTTGCAGGTTGTGCTCGAAGCCGCCGTGCGCCTGCATGCATTCATTGAGCACGTCCTGGCCCACGTGGCCGAACGGTGTGTGGCCCAGGTCATGCGCGAGCGCGATGGCTTCGACCAGGTCTTCGTTCAGGCGCAGGTTGCGCGCGATGGAACGCCCCACTTGCGCCACTTCCAGGCTGTGCGTCAGGCGCGTGCGGAACAAATCTCCCTCGTGGTTGAGGAACACCTGCGTCTTGTATTCGAGGCGGCGGAAGGCCGAGGAATGGATGATGCGGTCGCGGTCGCGCTGGAACTGGCTGCGCGAGGCGTGCGGCGCCTCGGCAAAGCGACGTCCCTGCCCCTGTGCCGAATGGGCCGCATACGGAGCGAGGAAGTCTTCGGGCATCATGATCAAGCCACTCCGGCGGCCAGGGTGGCCAGCACCAGTTCGTGCGGCGCGGACGTGATGTTCGGGCTGCCCAAGGGTTTGAGCAAGATGAACTTGATGGCGCCGCCCTCGTTCTTCTTGTCCACTTCCATCAGTTCCAGCCAGCGCTCGACACCGAGGTCCGGCGCCTTGATCGGCAGGCCGGCGGCGGCGACGAGCTTGCGCACGCGCTCCACGGCCGCCTGGTCGATATAGCCCATGCGGCAGGACAGGTCGGCCGCCATCACCATGCCGCAGCCGACGGCTTCGCCGTGCAGCCAGTGGCCGTAGCCCAGGCCCGCCTCAATGGCGTGGCCGAAGGTGTGGCCGAAGTTCAGGATGGCGCGCAAGCCGCCTTCGCGTTCGTCCTGGCGCACCACATCGGCCTTGATTTCGCACGAGCGGGCGATCGCATACGCGAGCGCGCCCTTGTCGCGCGCCATCAGCTTGCCCATGTTTGCCTCGATCCAGTCGAAAAACGCGGCATCGATGATGGCGCCATGCTTGATCACTTCAGCCAGGCCCGCCGACAGCTCGCGCGCCGGCAGGGTTTCCAGGGTCGAGGTGTCGGCGATCACGGCGCGCGGCTGGTAGAAGGCGCCGATCATGTTCTTGCCCAGCGGATGGTTGATGCCCGTCTTGCCGCCGACGGAGGAATCGACCTGCGCCAGCAAGGTGGTCGGCACCTGCACGAAGCCGATGCCGCGCATGTAGCTGGCCGCCGCGTAGCCGGTCAGGTCACCGATCACGCCGCCGCCCAGGGCCACGAGGGTGGTCTTGCGGTCGCATTTATTGGCCAGCAGCGCGTCGAAGATCTGCATCAGGCTGGCCCAGTTTTTATACTCTTCGCCGTCAGGCAGGACGATGCTGATCACTTCGCGGCCATCGCTGGCCAGCGCCGCCTGCAGGCGGCCCAGGTACAGGGGCGCGACGGTAGTATTGGTGACGATGGCCACCTTGTGGCCGCTGATATGGCGCAGCAGCGCATCGGCGTCGGCCAGCAGGCCGGGACCGATGGCGATCGGATAACTGCGTTCGTCGAGGTCTACGCTCAACAACATTTTGGATTGCTCGTTCATCGAAGGCTCTGCATGAATGACGCAGTTGGGCGAAGCCTCGCATTCGAGGCTGGCCAGCTGCATCAGGATGGTCTGAACCATCGATTGTACGTTAGGACGGCCCGTGTCGATCACAATGTCGGCCACTTCCATGTAATGGGGTTCGCGCTGCGACGTCAATTCTTCCAGCTTGCGGCGCGGGTCGGCCGTCTGCAGCAGGGGGCGGTTCTTGTCATGGCTGGTACGCGCCAGGATGTTGCTGACGCTGGCGCGCAGGTAGACGACCGTGCCCCGTTCCTTCAGGTAGGCCCGGCTGTCGGCGTTGAGGATGGCCCCGCCGCCCGTGGCCATGACGATGCCTTCCTGGGCGCTCAGGTCGCGAATGACCTCGGCCTCGCGCCGGCGAAAGCTGGCCTCGCCCTCGATTTCAAAGATCCACGGGATGGTCGCCCCCGTGCGTGCCTCGATTTCGTGGTCGGAATCGACAAAGCGCAAGCCCAGCTTGCGGGCCAGGATTCGCCCGATCGTGGTTTTGCCTGCGCCCATGAGGCCGACAAGAAAGATATTACTGTTGGAAATTTCGGACACTTTTATATCAATCAGAAAATAAACGCACACCACGAGCAGCCTGCCCCCTGCGCAGTACTGCCCGTTCCCCTAGCGTCAAGGACAAGAGAATGCCAGTTTAAACGGATAACTGGTGGTATTGCCCAGCGGCGTGGTCACCGTCAAATTAAACGTGCTGGTCAACGGGATCGTACAGCTGGTCGGCGTCAGGCTGTTAATTGTAACGGCATGCCAGCTTCCCTGGTTACCCTGAATGTTGCTTCCGGTCCTGTCATCGACACCGAAGGCGTTATGCGGGAAGACATTTTGCACGCTGGTGGGCGATATGGTGGCGCTACCGTTGACCATGTTGGCAATCGACACCGTGCTGCCGGAAGGCATGGGATTCTGGCGTGCATCGCTGAGCCGCACACTGAATTGACGCACATCCGCAGCCTTCACGGTGCCCAGATCATAGGCGCTGCCGTCGAGACTGACGCTATGTGCGCCATCGAGCAATGTGACATTCTCGGCGTGACTGCCGCTCAGGAAAATGGCCGTTCTGACAAACAGCGGCTTGCTGCCGTCGGTCGTGCTGGCACAGATCAACGCCAGGCCTGGCCATGGTTTGTCTGCCGTACCGCCATTGCTGACATCATTGCAGGGCGTGACGGGAGGATTGCTTGCCGTGCGCGGCTCCTGGCTGCGGAAGTCGACCGAGCAACCGCCATTGGAGGTGATGCACCCGCCCATGCTGGACGATCCAATGGCGCCCAGGCTGCTCTGGAATGCGACGGGCGTACCGTCAGGAACAGGATTGCCCGCCTGGTCGGCCAGCAACACCGTGACAGTGGTCGCCGGCGTGTTCAAGGTACTGTCATACGACCAGCCTTCCACATTCGACTTGCCCACGCTGATCGAGAATCCCGACTGCACGGGCTTGCCGGTCGTGACGAGGATGGAGTCGGAATACGTATTCATATACGGCGAGGATTTCAGTGCCGCCTTCACGCGGAACGTGGTCGGCGTAGTACCGGAATTGACCGTGGTAATGACCTCGCCATTGGCATCGGTGGTGTCCGTCAACTTATTGAGGGTGACGGCAGCCCCGTCGTCCAGCGAGAACGTCACATCCTGGCCGGCAAGCGGCTTGTTAAAGGTGTCGAACACGCGGAACGTGAGCGTCGCAGTTTCCGTGCGCAGCAGGCCGCCCTGTCCCTTGATCACGATGGACTTGCCTGCCGGGCTGACGGCTGACAGCTGTATCGATGCCGGCGCGGGGGAGCCAACAGGCAGGGACGAGTGCGTGGCGCTGTTACTGCCAACCACGCTGGCATTGATCTTGTCGGTGTTGCTGCAACCGAGATCGCGATACACGACCGTTGCCTTGCCGTTATTGGCAGCAACGTCCGTTGCCACACTGGCCTTTCCTGCCAAAATGCAGGGCGAGCTAAATCGGACCGTCGCGCCAGGCCCCAGGTATGGGGTTCCGCCCGTCATAATATCGCCGGAATAGATATCCACCGACATGGTCGTGGAGCCATACGCAGCGATACTATTCGGCAGGAATGTCAAGTTCAACGCAAACAATTCGGTGGCCCCGAGCACATAGTTGGCCTGGCTATTGGCGGTGGCGCCATTGACGCTGGTGGTGGCCTGCAATGTACTGGCACCACTGACCAGCAGGCTGACTGGCCGCAAGATGACGCTGGCCATGCCATTGTCGTCAGTCAGCGCCGTGCCCGTCGAGGACGACAGCGTGGCCAAAGCGTTGTCGGTAGAAAACAATACCAGCGCACCGCTGATCGGTTTCCCGCTCAGATCGGTGACTACGGCCTTGGCCGTCAGCGGAGTCGCGCTCGACAGCGCGTTACTGGCGCTGCCGCCGTTGAGCAGCGACAGCGTCATTTTTGCACCCGCAGCCTGCTCCGTCTTGATCGCATAGCTCGCGTCGCCGCTTACCGTGGCGGTACCCGCCGCGACAGTCGCCGTCAGCTTGCCCGCGCCGGTGACCGTCGCATTCAAGGCCGAAATGGTGATGCTGGCATAGCCCTTGGCATCGGTCAGTGCCGTGCCGTTGGTCGACGACAACGTTACCAGCGTGGCATCGGCCGAAAACGTGACCACGGCATTGCTGACGGGAACGCCATTTTTATCGTTGACGAGCGCCTTGGCCGTCAGCGGCGTCGTGCTGCTTAGCGTACTGCCAGGCTGGCCAGCAGCGTTAAACAGGCTTACCGTGACCGTCGCGGCCACGCCACCCGTCGTGCCGCCACTGCTGCCGCCATCGATGGTGGGATCACCACCACCGCCGCCACACGCGGCCAGCAAGGTGCCCAGCGCCAGCAAGACCAGCCAATTCGATACCCGACTCCAATAAGTGTTGCCCCAAGATACATTCCGCATAGTCGCCATCAGTCCGCTTTCGTGTGCATTGTTACTTAAACGTAAAGATGTGACATTAACGTGTTGCTGGCCGATCTGCCACTATTTTCGGCGTAATAAACACCATCAGTTCCGTTTTTTCTTGACTGCGGCCCGTGCTGCGGAAAAAAACACCGAGCACGGGGATGTCGCCCAGCAGTGGCACCTTGCTGTCCGTACCCCGCTCGGATTGCTGATAAATGCCGCCCAGCACCACCGTGCCGCCGTCTTCCACCATCACTTGCGTGCGCACATGCTTGGTGTCGATGGCAAAGCCGGAACGGGTTTCCTGGCCCACGCTATCCTTGTTGACGTCCACTTCCAGCACCACGTTGCCGTCCGGCGTAATCTGCGGCGTCACTTCCAGGCGCAGGTTGGCCTTGCGAAACGTGATCGACGTGGCGCCGCTGCTGGTGGCCACCTGGTACGGCAGCTCGATGCCCTGCTCGATCAGCGCCAGCACCTTGTCAGCCGTCACCACGCGGGGACTGGAAATGATCTTGCCCCTGCCATCTGCTTCCAGCGCGGACAGTTCCAGGTTCAGAAAACGGTTGGCGCCCGCCGAAAACAGGCTCAGGGCGAAACTGGCCGGCTGCAAGCCATTGATGCTGGCGGCCGGCAAGTTGACGAATTGCGTGTTCGGCACGAAAGCGCCGGCGCCGGCCACCGTTTGCCCCGTCGCCTCGCCCACGCCCTGGTAACTGCCGCCGATGGCCGCGCGGCGCCCGCTGCCGCCCAAGGAAAAGCCGGGCAGCTGGCCCGCCGCCAGGCGCTGGTCCGTAAAACCCAGGCGCGCGCCCAGGTTACGGCTGAAGCTGTCATTCGCCTCGACGATGCGCGCCTCGATCATCACTTGTCGCGTAGCAATATCTGTCTTCGCGATCAGCTGACGAATCTGCTCCAGGCGGGCCGGTACGTCGGTGACGAACAGCTGGTTCGTGCGCGGCTCGATCAGCACGCTGCCACGGCGCGACAGCAGCCGGCTGCGCCCTTCCCCCGCGTCCAGGCCGAATACGCTGCGAAACGCTTCGGCCTTCTGGTAATTGAGCTGAAAGATGGCCGACTGCAAGGGTTCCAGTTCCGCGATCTGCGCGCGCGTTTCGAGCTCCAGCTTCTCGCGCGCCAGCATTTCCTCGCGCGGTGCGATCCACAGCACGTTACCATTGCGCCGCATGTCCAGCCCTTTCGCCTGCAGCAACACATCGAGCGCCTGATCCCACGGCAAGTCGCGCAGACGCAGGGTCACGTTGCCCGCCACGCTGTCGCTGGCAACGATATTTTGCCCGGACGCATCGGCCAGGATATGCAGGGCCGCGCGCACGCCCACATTCTGAAAGTCGACGGAGATTTTCTCGCCCGCATACAAACGCGGCGCCGTCACCAGCACCACGGCTTCCTGGGCAAGGCTGCTGGCATGCCAACACAGCATGGCGGCCAGGAGCATGCGGCGCGGCCTCATGGCGCCGCCTCGGGCAAGCTGGCCTTCGCACTGGCCCCCGCCACCTGCAAGGCCAGGCTGCCGCGCCGCTCGCGCCAGGGGCCATCGGCCTCGCGCAGCAGTTCACGGTAGTGCACGGCCTGTTCAGTGATGTCCGTCACCACGCCGTGGTCTTGCCCCAGGTACTGGCCCACCGCCACCCGGTACACGCGCTGGCCCGCCAGCAGCAGCGCGTTCAGGCGCCCGTCCTGCTGCACGCTGCCGACCATGCTAATGGCCGGCAAGGCCACGCTTTCCAGCGCTTCGCGCACACGGCGCGCATCAGGCCCCGCCACGCCGCCACGCTGACCGGACTCGGGCGTTGGCGGCAATGCATGAAAAGGATCGGCCAAGGCGGCCGCCGCGTAGGGATGCGGCGCGACAGCGGCAAGCGGGCGCCATGCCGCTGCAGCTGCGGGCGCACCCGTCTTGTTCAACAATGCCGCTTGCGCCGCCCGTTCCCCCGCTTCGGGCAAGCGATACGCGTGCAGCACGGCATCAAGGGTCAGCAAACGATCCTTGCCGAGGCTCAAGGCCAGCTCATGCACCGTGACGATGCGCGGCAGGCGCGCCAGGTCCGCCAGCAGCGCGCCCATGGCGTGGTAGCCGCCGCGCAACTGTATGGCGATCGGCAAGGCGACATACGGCGCTTGCGGCTGGGCCGCACCGGGCTTGAACAGGGAAAATTGCAAGCCGCGCGACTGGCCTGCAGCATTAATCTGCGTCAACAGCAGCGCCATCGCCTGCTGGTCGGGCAGTTGCTGTTCCAGCAGGGCCAGCTCGGCGCCGGCCTGGCGCTGCTGTGCGCGCCAATGCGGCAACTGTTGCGCCCTGGCTTGGGCCGACAGATAAGCGGCGCGCACGCGGGCCTCCTCGCCTTGCCCCGCCTGCACGGCCGCCAACAGTCCATCGAGCCACGCAAGGTGCAGCAGGGCCGTCACCAGCGTACCGACCAGGGTGGCGCAAGCGAGGCGCGCGGGTAGCGGCCACAGCGACGCGGTCTTCAAGCTCAGCATGATCAACCTCCACCACTAAGATTGCCCATCGGGTGCCAAAGCCAGCCGTATCGTCCATTCCACGGCGCCATCGGCCGCGCCGTGCACTTCCAACACTTCCGGGCGGGACCAGGGCGCCGCCTGTTCGAGCGCCAGCAGCAATGCCGCGACCTTGTCCTGCGACGCAGCCTGCCCCTGCAAGCGCACCATCGCCGTTTCCTGGCGCACACTGTGCAAGGTCACGCCAGCCGGCATCGCCCGCGCCAGCGCGTCCAGCATGCGCACCCAGGCATTGCGTTGCTCTTGCAAACTGGCCATGGCTTGCTGGCGCAGCAGCAGCGCCGCCGTCTCGCCCCGCACCCGCTGGCCGGCGACAAGCACGGCATCGACTTGCTGCAGGACACTGCGCCAGCCTTCCTGGCGGCGCGACTGCGCGTCGAGCTGGTAGCGCAGCCAGGCGCCTGCCGCCACGGCCAGCAGCAATCCCAGCAGCGCCCCGCCCGCCAACTGCCACAGCAGCAGCTGAATACGCCTGCGCCGTGCTGCCGGGCGATACGGCAACAGATTGATGCGCTGCATGGGCGCCCGGAGCGTCATCGGGCGTACCGGTGCAAGGCCAGGCCCCAGGCCAGCTGGTAGGCCACGCCACCGTCGGGCAAGGCTTGCCAGCCACCCTGCGCGAGCGCCGCCTGCAAGGCCAGTGCCTCGCTATCCATGACGACGGCCAGCAAGCCCGCAGCCGTGGCCGCATCGAGACGACGCTGCACGCTGGCGCGCCGCGCCGCCACCAGCAGCACGTCGACCTCCTTGGCTGTCGTGCCGGGCAGCGGCGGCGCGGGGCCGAGAATGAAAAAGTCCAGGCTGGCGTCTTCCAGCGCGAACGGCATGTACTGCGCCGCTTCCAGTTCCACGAGGATTTCCAGCTGTTCTTCCGGCAATCCGGCAGGCAGGCGGATCGCATGCGTGATCAGGGCCGTGGCCGGCATGGCCAGCGCCACCCGCGTGCAGGCGCTGCCACTGTCGTGGCGGACCTGGCGCAGGGCATCGGCCAGGCCCTGCATGTCTTCGACATTGCCCTCCAGTATCACGCCGGGCGCCAGCGCGGCGGCAGCGCAATGCCGGCACGACAGTTTTCCACGCCGGCGCCGCAACTCGACCACGCGCACGGCATCGTCCGCGATGTCGACGCCCAGCAAGCCGATGCCAAGCAAACTGCTGATGGACATGTTTTTCATAGAGAAACGTCAGCGTGGGAGGGATTCCTGCCATCCGAAAGCCTAGTCCCGGCAGCGCTGGCTTGTAAACGGATTTCACGCCGGAGTCTGCGGCGTGTGGCGCCTATCTGGCCGGACCGTGATCTGGCGCAGAATAATTGTTACCAAATCCTGGTTGCCAGCGGGCCAATACACGCTTATATAGAATATCGGCAAGTTTCGACTATCCCTCCGGCAAGCGCCACGGCGCGCTGCCACCCCGGCAAGCGCCACGGCGCGCTGCCACCCCGGCAAGCTCGCTTATAATTGGCCGGCATAATTAACCGAAAGACATACGACGCATGACATCTTCAAAATCCGCTGGCCCCGCTGGCTCGAAGCCGCCCACCAAGGGCAGCAAACCCAAACGTTTCCTGCTGATGGCCCTGGTATCGCTGCTGGGCCTGGGCATCGTCGGCGTCTTGCTGGTGGTCTTTGGCCTGGCCATGGCCTATCCGAACCTGCCGGCGCTCGATACCTTGACCGATTACAAGCCCAAGATGCCGCTGCGCGTGTTCACGTCCGACAGTGTGTTGATCGGCGAGTTCGGCGAAGAGCGGCGCAACATGGTGCACATCAAGGATATTCCCGATGTCATGAAGAAAGCCGTGCTGGCCATCGAAGATGACCGCTTCTATGAACATGGCGGCGTCGATTACCTGGGCATCACCCGCGCGGCCCTGCACAACCTGACGGGCGGCGCCAAGCAAGGCGCCTCGACCATCACGCAGCAGGTGGCGCGCAATTTCTTCCTGTCCAGTGAACAGACCCTGAAGCGCAAGGCGTATGAAGTCTTGCTGGCCTGGAAGATCGAGAAAAACCTCAGCAAGGACCAGATCCTCGAAGTGTATATGAACCAGATTTATCTGGGACAGCGCGCCTACGGCTTCGCCTCGGCCGCGCAAATCTATTTCGGCAAGAACATCCAGGACCTGACCGTGGCCGAAGCGGCCATGCTGGCCGGCTTGCCAAAGGCGCCGTCGGCCTACAACCCCGTCGTCAATCCGAAACGCGCGCGCATGCGCCAGCAATACATCCTGCAGCGCATGGCGCAGCTGGGCTACATTACGCCAGAGCAGTATACGGAAGCCAAGAATGAAGAGCTGAAAGTGAAAACCGACAGCAGCGCCTTCGGCGTGCACGCGGAATACGTGTCAGAAATGGCGCGCCAGCTGGTCTACGAGCAATTCAAGGAAGACACCTATACGCGCGGCCTGAACGTCTACACCACCATCACCAAGGCCGACCAGGACGCCGCCTACATCGCCTTGCGCAAGGGCGTGATGGATTACGAGAAACGCCACGGCTACCGCGGCCCGGAAGCGTATATCGAGATTCCGAAAACCAAGGCCGAAGCCGATGACGCGATCGAGACGGAACTGGCCGACCACCCGGACAGCGACGACATCATCGCCGCCATGGTGCTGCAAGCATCGCCCAAATCGTTGCAGGCAGTCACCTCGGCCGGCGAGGAAATCACCATTACCGGCCCCGGCCTGACCTTCGGCGCGGCCTGGCTGTCGGACAAAGCGGCGCCGAACCGCCGCATCAAGCGCGGCGCCGTGATCCGTGTCATGCAGGAAGGCAACACCTGGGTCTTGACGCAGATGCCGGAAGTGCAATCGGCGTTCGTCTCGGCCAGCACCACGGACGGCGCCATCCGCGCCATGGTGGGCGGCTTCGATTACAACCGCAACAAGTTCAACCACGTCACACAGGCGTGGCGCCAGCCCGGTTCGGCCTTCAAGCCCTTCATCTATTCCGCGTCGCTGGAACGGGGCCTGTCGCCGGCCACCATCATCAACGACGCGCCCATCTCGTTCGACGCGGGCCAGACTGGCGGCCAGGCGTGGGAACCGAAGAACTACGACAGCAAATACGATGGTCCGATGACCATGCGCAAGGGTTTGATGAAATCGAAGAACATGATTTCCATCCGCATCCTGCACAAGATCGGCGCCAAGTATGGCCAGGAATACGCGACGCGCTTCGGCTTTGACGCGGACAAGAACCCGCCGTACCTGACCCTGGCCCTGGGCGCCGGCAACGTGACGCCGCTGCAGATGGCGGGCGCGTACGCAGTGTTCGCCAATGGCGGCTACAAGATCAACCCGTACCTGATCGCCAAGGTGACCGATAGCGACGGCAATATCTTGTCGCAAGCCAAGCCGGACCTGGCGGGCGAGGAAGCCAACCGGGTCATCGACGAGCGCAACGCCTTCATGATGAACAGCATGCTCAACGACGTCGTGCGCTTCGGCACGGCGAACAAGGCCATGGCCTTGAAGCGCCCTGACCTGGCCGGCAAGACCGGTACCACCAACGATTCCATCGATGCGTGGTTCGCCGGCTACCAGGCCAAGCTGGTGGGCATCGCGTGGATCGGCTACGACCAGCCGCGCAACCTGGGCAACCGGGAAACGGGCGGCGGCCTGGCCTTGCCGATCTGGATCAGCTACATGGCGAAAGCCCTGAAGAGCATTCCCGTCGAGGAACGCGCCGTGCCGGAAGGGCTGATCCACGTGGGCGACGAGTATTACTATGCGGAAAATCCGCCGGGCACGGGCGTCGGCAGCCTGGAAGGCGCGGCGCGCGGCACGCCGGAGGAAGAGAAAGCCAAGGAAGCCGTGAAGAACGAGCTGTTCTAAGTTCGTTTGACGCAAAAAGGGCAGCCTGAAGAGGCTGCCCTTTTTTATTGCGCGCGGCTAAAACAATTACTTCAGCACAACGGGAGCACCCGCCTGCTCGCTGGCCATGGCCGACAGGGCCGCAAACAGTTCCGAACCGTCGCGCGTGTTGCGCCATTCGTCATCCACGCGCTTGTAGTGGAAACCGCCGGAACGGGCGGCTACCCACATCTCGCGCATGGGGGCCTGGCTGTTGACGATGATTTTCGTGCCGTTATCGATGAATTCGATTTCCAGCACATTGCCGCTGCGGCTGCATTCGACGTCGAGCACGTCTTCATCGTTCAGCCGGTCCAGCGCCGCCTCGATCTGGGTCAGGGTGGCTTCGGCCAGGGCCAGGAATTCCGATTCGCTCATGCTACACTCCAAAGATCTTAATCAAACCGTGATTCTAATCGTGAAGTCATCCTCAGCGTTTTATATCGGCACCGCCATTGTGGTTTCTAGCGTCCTGGCCGGCTGCGGCCAGCCTGGCCCCCTGTACCTGCCCAAGCCGCCAGCGGCCAAGGGTGCGCCAGCCAAAGGCCCCGTAGAACCGGCGCCCGTGCCGCCGCCACCGGTGATCGTGCCGGCAACCTAAGTCGAGCGTACCGGGGTGGCTGCCTTGGCCGCCCTGACGCTCTTCTCCCGCTTGCTCCAGGCGAAAACCACGCGTATTAACAGCAGTAGCGCGACGATACTACCAAAAAGTATCGGTTGCGCGAAATTATGCTTGCCCGCCTTCATCCACCAGAAGTGCAAGATGCCCAGCGGCGCGATGATGTAGATCAACCGGTGCAGCCACTGCCAGCGCTTGCCCCCCAGGCGTTTCACCATGCCGTTCGTGCTCGTCACGGCCAGCGGAATCAGCAAGACGAAGGCGATGAAACCCACGGTGATGAACGGCCGCTTGAGCACATCCTTCCACATTTCCTGCACATCAAAAAAGTGATCGAACCATAAAAAAGTGGTGAAATGCAGGGCCGCGTAGAAAAAGGCGAACAGGCCCAGCATGCGCCGCAACTTGATCAGCCAATTCCATTGCGTGAGGCGCCGCAAGGGTGTCACCGCCAGGCTGATGCACAGGAAATACAGGGTCCAGTCACCCGTACCGCGCGTGATGAATTCCAGCGGCTCCACCAGTTGCCCCGTGTACGTCAGCCACACCATGCGGGCAAACGGCAGCAGTGCCAGCAAAAAAACCAGACTTTTGAATAGCGACAATTGTCTCGGCGTGGGGTTGAAGGCCATGGTCTTTCCTTAAAAGAACTTCTTCAGATCCATGCCCGCGTACAAGGAAGCGACATCGTTGTAGCCATTGAACATCAGGGTCTTGCGCTTGCGCGTGAGAAAACCGTCTTCGCCGATGCGCCGCTCGGAAGCTTGCGACCAGCGCGGATGATCGACGTTGGGGTTCACATTCGAGTAAAAACCGTATTCGGACGGCGCCGACAGGTTCCAGGACGTGCGCGGCTGTTCCTTGACGAAACGGATCTTGACGATGGATTTGGCTGACTTGAAACCATATTTCCACGGCAACACCATGCGCACGGGTGCGCCATTCTGGTTCGGCAAGGTTTCGCCATACATGCCCAGGGTCAGCAGGGCCAGCGGATGGTTCGCCTCGTCGATGCGCAAGCCTTCCGTATACGGCCACTGCAGCACTCTGCTGCCCACGCCCGGCATCTGCTTCTTATCGGCCAGGGTGATGAATTCCACGTACTTGGCATTGCCCGTCGGCTCGACCTTCTTGATGATTTCCGAGAAGGAATAACCGACCCACGGGATAACCATCGACCAGCCTTCCACGCAGCGCAGGCGGTAGACGCGCTCTTCCAGCGGCGCCAGCTTCAGCAGCGCGTCGAGGTCCAGGGTCATCGGTTTCTTGACTTCGCCTTCGATGCTGACCGTCCACGGCCGCGTGCGCAGGGTGCCCGCGTTTTGCGCCGGATCGCTCTTGTCCGTGCCGAATTCGTAGAAATTGTTGTAGCTGGTGGCGTCTTTATAGGCCGTCTGCTTTTCCAGCGCCGAATAGGCGGGATTGAGCCTGGCTGCCAGCTTGGGATTGGTGCCTTGCGCGAACGCTTCGCGGCTGGCCATTTCCAGCAAGGCCGCGCTGGACACCGAGCCCAGCGCCACTTGCTTGATGAAGCTGCGGCGCGATTCAAACACGGCGCGCGGCGTGATTTCGGAAGAATACGGCAACTCAATGCCGTTGGGACTGCGCTTGATCAACATGGCGGCTCCGGGAAAAGGTGATTATTTGTACCTTACACCAGTTTTCCCGAGCCGTTCATGACGCTTCTGTCATGCAAAAAACAATTAAAGCTTGCCGTAAGAATGTAATCCAGAAAGGAACATATTCACGCCCAAAAACGCGAAGGTCGTCACCAGCAAGCCCACCAGCGCCCACCACGAGGCGACGCGGCCGCGCAAGCCTGTCATCAGGCGCATGTGCAGCCAGGCTGCATAGTTGAGCCAGACGATCAGCGCCCACGTTTCTTTCGGATCCCATGACCAGTAGCCGCCCCACGCTTCGGCCGCCCACAGGGCGCCCAGGATGGTCGCTACCGTGAAGAAAGCGAAGCCGACGGAAATGGCCTTGTACATGACGTCGTCGAGCACTTCCAGCGACGGCAGGCGGTCGACCAGGTAGCCGCTCGACTTGAGCAGGTAGGCTGCGGCCACCATGGCCGACAGGGCGAAGGTGCCGTAGCCGATGAAGTTGGCCGGCACGTGGATCTTCATCCACCAGCTTTGCAGGGCCGGCACCAGCGGCTGGATTTCGGCCGCGTCGCGCGTGACCGTGTACCACATCAGGAACACGACGGCCGCCGAAATGACCAGCATGACGAAGGCGCCCAGCTGGCGCGTCGCATAGTGCTGCTCGTAATACAGGTAGAACATGGCCGTGATCAGGGAAAACAGGATGAACACTTCATACAGGTTCGACACGGGGATATGGCCCACGTCGGCGCCGATGAGGTAAGACTCGTACCAGCGCACCAGCATGCCCGTCAGGCCCAGCACGACGCCGGCCCAGCACAGCAGGGAGCCGACGGATGAGCCGAATTCCGAGCGCGCCACCAGGCCGATCCAGTAGAACAGGGTCGACAGCACGAAAAGCGTGCCCATCCACAGGATGGCGGACTGGCTCGACAAGATGTATTTCAGGAAGAATTTCTGGTTCGCCATTTCCAGGTGGCCCGCGTACAACTCGATGGCGAACAGCGACAGCACGGCTGCCACGGGGATCAGCCAGCGCACGGGCTTCCAGTACCAGCCCAGCCAGGCGAACGTGGGCGCCGCGGCCAGCAGGATGGCTTTTTCATAGATATCCATGAAGGCGCCAAAGCGCATCAGGCCGAACAGGGAGGCCGCCAGCAAGCCTGCGCCATACAGCCAATCGATCAGGCTCAGGCGCTTGAAAAATCCTGGTTCCTGCGTATATATTTGCTTGTTTGCCAATTCCATCATTTTCTCCATTCCCGGCGACGCGCAAGCGTCCCAGACACAGCGCAGCTTACGCCGATTGCGGCAGCTTTGCCTTCAAGTTCTCAAATTCTTTTTCAAAATCCAGGGTCTTGCGTTGCGTGCTCATGGCCATCAAGGCTTCGCTGCCGCCCTCGCCATCCTTGATCCACACCCACAAGCGGCGCTCGCGAATATAAAACATGGAAAACACGCCGATCACGAGGAACAGGCAACCGAGGTAGACGACGCTCTTGCCCGGCGAACGCGTCACCTGCAGCACGGACGCCTTGATTTCCGTAAAGTCATCGAGTTGCAGATACACGGGCGCGCCATAGAAGAAGCTGTCGGACAGCGCATTCGTGGCCAGTTGCAGGAAGCGGCCGTGCTTGTCATCGGCCTCGATGGCTTTCAAGCCATCCTGGGCGCGCGCCGCCTGCCACAAGTCCCATAGGCTGCCATTCAGGATTTTCATGAAGATATCGGCCGCTTTTTCTTGCTCAGCGGCAGGAATTTTCTCCAGGAATCGCGAAATGGCGAGGAAACCGCCCTCTTGCCCATTGCCGGCAAAGATGCCCAGGCTTTTCGCCGCCGATTCCTGCAACTGGCCGCGCAGGGCTTCCGCGCCCGCCTGCGGCATGGCGCGCGCCGCATAGCGCGTGGCGGCTTGCTGGCGCAGCGCGGGATCTTGCAGCGCGGCACGCAAACGCATCCATTCATTCACGCTGTAATTGTCATCGGCGGGAATGCGCAAATAGCTGAACGGATCGCTGGGGTTGACGCGCATGCCGGCCAGGAACACCGTCGTGCCATCCACGGTGACGGGCTGCATGTAGTTCTGGTACTCGCGCGCCTGGCCCGTCTTGTCGCGCAATTTGTATTGCACCGAGGGACCGACGTTCTTGAGATCCTTGTTATTCGCGTTCTTCGCGGCCGAGCCGAGGCGTTTATCGAGGCCGACGGCGAATTTATCGTTGAAACTTTCCGCCTTGCTGACGGCGCGCACATCCTGGCCCGCGCTGAGGTTTTCCACGTTAAACGGGCGGAAACCCGACCATTCCACCGTATAGGAATTGCCATCGCTGCGCTCGAGCGGCGTGCTGCCGCCCACTTCGCCGCCGATATCGAAGCGTTTCGTCGTCTTGCCCGTCATGGGAAAACCCGTCAACTTGAGCTTGCTGCCGCCATCCTCAAAGCTGGACTGGTACAGGGCCAGGCCCTTGTACAACAGCGGCTGGTTGACTTTGATGGTTGCAGGGAAACTTTCACCCGTTACATGGTCGGTGATGACGACATCGCTGGCAAACAGCTTCGGCATGCCCGTGCTGTAGAAATCAATGTGGAATTTTTTCAGCAGGATGGTGATGGGCAGATCCTGGATCAGTACGCCATCGGCCTGAGGAATGATGGCCGTATTGCTCGACGAGCCTTCCGGAATCATGGTATTGCCACGGAAAGTGGGGTTCGACAGGCTCAGGCGGTGCTGGGCGGGAATATCGGCGATCACGCCGCTGCCGGAAAACGGCGTCTTGCCAAAGAACCATTGCTGTACGCGAATCGGCATTTCCGAATCGAGCAAACCGCCGACGCAAATGATGACGATGGCGCCGTGGGCAAAAATATAGCCCCATTTATTGGCGGCGCCCCGCTTGGCGGCGACCAGGGTGGCGTTGTCCTTCTCGACTACCTTGGCCGCGTAGCCGGCGTCTTTCAGGCGCATCACCATCTGCTGCGCCAGCACGGCGCGCGGCAGCGGCGCCTGCCATTCCAGCTTGTGGTGGAAATTGCGCAGCGATTGCTCGCGCACGGTTTCGCGCCAGCTGCGCATGTCCTTGAGCATCTTCGGCGCATTGCGTACGATGCACAGCGAGGTCGAGGCGACGAGGAAACCCATGATCACGAGGAACCACCAGGCCGAATACACGGAGTACAGGCTCAGCTTGTCGAAGACGGCAAACCAGAACGGCCCGAACTGGTTCACATAATTGGGCATGGGCTCGTTTTGCTTGAGCACGGTGCCGATGATGGACGCGACGGCGATCAGGGTCAGCAGGCTGATGGCAAAGCGCATCGACGAGACCAGCTCGACGAATTCAGCCAGGCTGCGGCGTTGGGTCTTTAACTCGATTCCGGTCGTGCCTGTGCTCATACGTTGATACTCATACGGGATATGCAATCTTCAAGAAAATGTAGGCATGGAGCAGTAGTTTCTCCGCGCAAGGCGGCAGCATACTCCTGTTTGGCCCTTGCCATAAAAAAGGGCAGCCCGTTGAGACGGCCGCCCTTGTTCATGCGCGCTGGTGCGCCTGGCAATCGCTTGCCACTATGAAAACTTACTTCAGGCCGGCGATGTAATCGGCCACGGCGGCAATCTCGTCATCCGACATGCGGGCGGCGATGGTGTGCATTTGCGCGCTGTTCTTGCGGGCATCAGCCTTGGTGCTGCGGAACATGGCCAGCTGGGCCACCGTGTAGTCCTGGTGCTGGCCGGCGATGCGCGGATACTGGACGGGAATGCCATTGCCCGTCGCGCCATGACAGCTGGCGCAGGCAGCAACTTGCTTCGAAGCAATGCCACCACGGTAGATTTTCTTGCCCAGGTCGATCGTGTCCTTGTTTTTCGCGGCGCCCGGCTTGGACAGCTGCGCACCCAGGTAGGCGGCGATATTTTTCTTGTCGGCGTCGCTGAGCATCTTCGCGTACGTCGTCATGACAGGCTGGTTGCGCTCCGGCGTGGTGAAGTCGACCAGTTGCTTGTAGATATAGCTTTCGTGCTGGCCAGCCAGTTTCGGATTGACCGTGATGGTCGAATTGCCGGCCGCGCCATGGCAGGAGACGCAGGCAGGCAAGCCGCGCGCCGCGTCGCCATCGGCGTACAGGGTAGCACCCTTGGCAGCGTCGGCCTTGACGGCCGGTTTCGGTGCTTCGACCGCGGAGGCAGTTGCCGATACAGCCAGCAAAGCGAGCAGCATGGATTTGAACAACGGTGAAAACGCACGATTCATTCAGGCACCCTGAGACAGTGAGAAATTAGTGGTGGACATTGCCGCGCCCTGTGGATTTTTGCTTTATTTTCAGGGCCGCAAGCCGCATCGCTGCTACGCCGGCAACAATAAACAACCCCTTATTGTACAATAGCTTCTTGGCGTTATCGCTCCCTTATCGCTCCCTTTTGTTGCTTTACTACTCCCATGTCAAAACTCTGGCAAGCCCGCTTCTTTACGACCGTCAACCAATTGCGTGACCTGCCCGATACCACGGTGCCGGAAATCGCCTTTGCCGGCCGCTCCAATGCCGGTAAATCGACCGCCATCAACATCTTGTGTAATCAGAAAGGCTTGGCGTTCGCCTCCAAGACACCTGGCCGTACCCAGCACATCAACTACTTCTCCATCGGCGGCGCCCACGTGGCGCAGCACCGCAAGGATGCCACCATCGTCGAAGAGATCGAATGCCTGCTGGTCGACTTGCCGGGCTACGGCTACGCGGAAGTCTCTGGCTCGGCCAAACTGCACTGGCAGCGCCTGCTGGGCGACTACGTGCAGCGCCGCGAGCAATTGGCCGGTTTGATCCTGATCATGGATTCGCGCCGCCCGTTCACCGACCTGGACATTCAGATGCTGGAATGGTTCGCCCCGACAGGCAAGCCGATCCACTGCATCCTGACCAAGGTCGATAAACTGAACCGTAATGAATCCGTGAATGCCTTGCGCCAGGCGAAAGCCAAGCTCGACAGCTACGTGGATGAAGACGGCGTCGGTTTCCCGTTCACCGTGCAACTGTTCTCGGCCCTGAAGCGCGTCGGCATCGACGAAGCCAACGACAAGATCATGGAACTGGCCGGCATCAGCGAAGATGGCGCGGCCCAGATGGTCGAACTGATCGACATGGAAGACGACGTCGAGCCGGAAGCGGGAACCGACAAACCGGCTTGATCGACATCAACGCTGCGTAAAAGAGGCTGCCCGTTCACACGGTGCAGCCTTTTTTATTGCCGTCAGTTTTCCGAGCGCCTAGCGCCGTCCCGGCCCAGAACGCTTCTCGGAAAAGAATTCCTGGCGCAGGAAGGCCATCAGCTCGGCCGTGTCTTCCACGCGGGCGCTGAGGTTGACGTTGCGCCCCAGGCGCCGCGATTCCCAGACGAAATCACCAGGCTTTTCAGCACGAATCAGCTGGATCATCTTTTTCACGATGGCCGTTTCGATATCGGGCTCATTGCCCAGCTCCACTTTTTCCTGCTTCAGCCAATTGCGCTTGAAGTTGCCGTTCCAGCCCTTGAACTTGACTTCCGCGCTGAACGAAGTCTGGTTGACGATGGAAAACACGCCGCCCGAATCCTCGCGGTCGCTGCCGGAATTGCGCCCCTGGGCGCCGGCGATATTCGCCTTGGCCACGCGCATGGCGCGGTCGTTTTCGCTTTCCTCGGCCGGCGGCGCGGGATTTTGCGCCTGGCGCTGTTTGCGGCGCTGCTCAATCATCGAGCTCATGTCTTCAGCGGGCGGCGGCGGCAACGGCACTTTCGACACCAGCGGCGGCGTGAAGGTTTCCAGTTTCGGCTTGTCGCGCGGCACGTCCTTCGTCACTACGCGCTTGCTCGGTGCCGGCGGCGGTTTCACCTTGGCCACTTTCGTGTCCTTCGGTTTCGGCGTGGGCTTCGGCTGCGGCTTCGGTTGCGGCTTGTCTTTCAGCGGCGCAATGTAGACCATCGCGCTTTCCTTCTTCGGCGGCGGAATCTTTTCGATCTTGTCGCTGTGCAACAGGACATACGCCGCCAGCAGCACGTGCAGCAAGACGGACACGCCGAGCGCCACCTTGCGCATGGTGCTGGTCCTGGACCCGTAGGCCGGTGGTGGCTTGATCACTTGCCCGCAGGTGGGGCAAACATCGGAATCGGCAGCCATCAAATGGGTCGTGTCATGCAAAATGAATCGTGCTTTCTGTGTAGCGACAAAAGTAATCTTACAGGGCAGCCATAGTGCCAGAGTCCCTTGCTTTTGGGAACACTTCCTCGGCATTTCCAACCCGAAGCGTACAGGATAGCGACA
Source organism: Janthinobacterium sp. BJB426 (assembly GCF_002735705.1). Lineage (GTDB taxonomy): Bacteria > Pseudomonadota > Gammaproteobacteria > Burkholderiales > Burkholderiaceae_D > Janthinobacterium. The sequence continues at coordinate 31,068 of NZ_PDZL01000007.1, read as the reverse complement.
TTCCTTGCAGCGGTATCAGAGTACCCGAGCCGTGCCTTGACGGTTGTTACCGTATGTATCACGGCCCATACAAAACCGGCGCCGCATTCACGCAGGAACGGGGCGCCGGTGGTGGCCGTGTGGCGGCTCAGGACTTGTTGTCGAGTGCCACCAATTGCTCGTCCGTCAACGGTCCCGTGCCGCTGTACTTATCGAGGAACAAATAAATCACGGGCGTGATGAACAGGGTAATCACTTGCGAAAACAGCAAGCCACCGACCACGGCCAGGCCCAGCGGCTGGCGCAATTCGGCGCCGGCGCCCAGGCCCAGGGCGATCGGCAAGGCGCCCATCAGCGCCGCCGCCGTGGTCATCATGATGGGGCGGAAACGCAAGATGCACGCCTGGCGAATGGCCTCGGCCGGCGCCAGCCCGTCGTTGCGCTGCGCATGCAGGGCAAAGTCGATCATCATGATGGCGTTTTTCTTGACGATACCGATCAGCATCAAAATGCCGATGATGGCGATCATTGTCAGGTCCATGCCGAACAGGCGCAGGGTCAGGAGCGCCCCCACGGCCGCCGACGGCAAGCCGGCCAGGATGGTCAGCGGATGGATGTAGCTCTCATACAGCACGCCGAGCAGCACATAGATCACGGCCAGCGCGGCAATGATGAGGATGATCTGGCTCGATTGCGAGCTCTGGAACACGGCCGCATCACCGCCGTAGCGCGTGATGATGGAAGCCGGCAAGTTCATGTCCTTGGCCATCACATCGATCTTGCCCGTGGCGATACCGAGCGGCACGTCGGGCGCCAGATTGAAGGCGATGGTGACGGCCTGCAACTGCCCCTGGTGATTCACGGACGTGGGACCGATCGTGCGTTCCACATAGGCAATACTCGACAGTTTCACCAGTTCGCCCGTCTTGCTGCGCACGGACACGCGCGTGAGCGCATCGTCATACTGGCGGTCGGCCGTGGCCGCTTCCAGGATCACGTAATAGCTGGCGGCCGACGAATAGATGGTCGACACTTGCCGCTCGCCAAAGGCGCTGTACAGGGCCGTGCGGATGTCGGACATTTGCACGCCCAGCAGGTTGGCCTTGTCGCGGTCGATCCTGAGCGACGCCTGCAAGCCCTTGATCTGCGAATCGCTGGTAACGTCGCGGAAGGCGGGATCCGTGCGCATACCGGCGATAAACTTTTCCGCCCAGTCATTCAAGGCGTCGGGGCTGACGCTTTGCAGGGTGTACTGGTAGCGGCTCTTGCTCTGGCGTCCGCCCAACTGCAAGTTTTGCACGGGACGGAAATACACGGCCATGCCGGGCACGGTGCTCGTCGCGCGGCGCAGGTTTTCCAGCACCACGGGCATTTTCGGCCGCTCGCTGCGCGGTTTCAAGACCATGAACATGCGGCCCGTGTTGCCGCCGCCGACGAACGAGGTCACATCCTGGACGCTGGGGTCCGCCTTGAGCACGGCCGCCACGCGGGCTTGCAAGTCTTGCAGTGCCGCCGAGGAAATATCCTCCGACGCTTCCGTATTCACCTGGATCTGGCCCAGGTCTTCCTCTGGGAAAAAACCTTTCGGTATCGTGGCGTACAACAGCACCGTCAGCGCAAAAGTACACACGGCAACGAACAGCACCACATTGCGGTGCGCCAAGGCCTTGTCGAGCAGATGCACATAACCGTTGCGCAATGCCGTGAAACCCGCTTCGAAATGGCGGCCGATAAAGGTTTTTTCGCCATGACTGGGGTCGCTGTCATTGTGCTCGCGCGAATCGGCCGGCAGGAAGCGGCTGGCCAGCATCGGCACCAGGGTCAGCGACACAATGGCGGATACCAGCACGGCCAGCGAGACGACAACGGCGAACTCATGGAACAGCAAGCCGATCACGCCCGGCATGAAGAAGATGGGGATGAACACGGCCACCAGCGAGACGGAAATCGAGATGATGGTAAAGCCCATCTCTTTCGCCCCTTCCAGGGCCGCGCGTATCGGTTTCTTGCCCATCTCGATATGGCGCACGATGTTTTCCAGCACCACGATGGCATCGTCGACAACCAGGCCCACGGCCAGGGTAATGCCCAGCAGCGAGACGTTGTCGAGGCTGTAGCCGAGCCAGTACAGCAGGGCCAGGGCGCCGAGCAGGGAAATCGGCATGGTGACGGCGGGAATGAAGGTGGCTGCCGCGCGGTGCAGGAACAGGAAGATCACCAGCACCACCAGCACCACCGTCAGCGCCAAGGTCAGATTCACGTCGTGGATGGCTTCACGGATCGACAGCGAACGGTCGTTTACCAGGCTGATCTGTATCGATTGCGGCAATTGCTCCTTGAAGCCTGGCAACAAACGACGCACGCCATCGACCACTTGCACGGTGTTGGCGTCCGGTTGGCGCTGCACCATCAGGCTGATCGAACGCTCGCCATTGAAACTGCCGACGGACTTGATCGACTGAAAACTGTCTTCCACCTCGGCCACGTCTTTCAGCCGCACGGGCTGGCCATTGCGGCTGGCGACGATCAATTCGGCAAAATCGGCCGCTTTCATCATTTGCGGATTGCCCTGGATAGTCAGGGTCTGGCTCGGACCGTCAAGGATGCCCAGCGGGGAATTCGTGTTCGAGGTGCGCAAGGCGGTGGCCAACTCGTCCATCGTCAGGTTGCGCGCATTCATCAGGTCGGCACGGGCGCGCACGCGCACGGCAAAGCGTTTCTGGCCATTCACGATGACCTGGGCGACGCCAGGCAAGGTCGACAGGCTGGGCGCGATCAGGTTTTCCGCATAATCATTGAGGTCCGACAAGTTCAGCGACGGCGACGTCATCTGGATGAACAGCACGGGCGCATCGGCCGGATTGACCTTGCGGTAGGACGGCAAATCCGTCATTTCCGTCGGTAACTGGCGCTGCGCGCGCAGCAGGGCCGCCTGCACGTCGACGGCCGCCTCGTTGACGTTGATGCTGGCGTCAAACTCCAGGGTCAGCGAAGTATTGCCCAAGGTACTCGTGGACGTGATCAGGCTGAGGCCGGAAATGGTGGAAAACTGCTTTTCCAGTGGCAAGGCCACCGACGAGGCCATGGTTTCCGGGCTGGCGCCGGCCAGGTCGGCGCTGACATTGATGACGGGCGTGTTGTAGCTCGGCAAGGCCGCCACGGGAATTTGCAGATAGGCCAGCACGCCGGCCAGGATGATGGAGAGGGACAGCAGCACCACCATGACGGGGCGGCGGATGCTCAGTTCGGACAGGTTCATGCTGGCTTGCCCTGCGGTGCGGCGGCGCCATCGGCAGCCTTGTGTTTTTCCACCAGGCGCACCTTGCTGCCTGGGCGCAAGTTCTGCTTGCCATCGACGATGACTTTTTCATCGCCTGCCAGACCAGTGACGACGGCGCTCGGTCCGAATGCATACACGCGTGTCACCTTGCGCATCTTGGCCGTACTGTCCGCTTCCATCGAGTACACGAAGGTGCCGGAGGTACTCGTGATGATGGCATTCTGCGGGATCACCAGCGCATCCTTGAGGGTGCGCACGGTCAGCTGCGTATTCACGTACTGGCCTGGCCACAAATCGGTGCCGCCATTATTGAAACGCGCCTTGATCCTGATCACACCCGTGGCGGGATCGACGGCATTGTCGATGAAGTTCAGTTTGCCATCGAGCTGCTTGCCGCCCGCATCGGACAACAGCGCCGTGACAGGCACCTCGCCCGCCTTTTGCGCCGCCAGCAAGCCGGACAGGCTGCTTTCCGGCAAGGTGAACGACACGTCGATCGGGTCGAGCTGGGTGATGCTGGTAAGCGACGTGGTCGGCTGCACCAGGCTGCCTGCGTAGACATTGATGGCGCCCACCCTGCCCGCCTGCGGCGCGCGCAGGACGGTGTAGCTGGAATCGACCTGGGCGGCGCGCAAGGCGGCCTGGTCGGCGGCCAGCAAGGCACGAGCCGCGTCGAGCTGGCTTTGCAGGGTATCGACGGCGCCCTGGGCGATGAAATTCTTGCTCAGCAAATCCTGGTTGCGCTTGAGCTGGCGCTCGAAGTCCTGCACCGAAGCGCGGTCGCGCAAGACCTGCGCCTGCGCCTTGTCGACATTCGCGTGCTCGCTGCGCGCGTCCAGCGTGAACATCAGCTCGCCCTGCTTGACGAACTGGCCTTCGCGGATATGCACCTTGGTAATCGTGCTGGTCGTCTGCGGATGCAAATCCACGCTGCTGATGGGCATCACGCTGCCATTGGCTTGCAACACCATCGGCACATCCTCGCGCACGGGCGTGACCACGCTCACCGTCGTCGGCGCCTGTCCACCCTTGCCCCCTTTGCCATCCTGTCCGCCGCTCGCCGCGCCGGACTGATGATTGAAATACCAGATGCCGCCACCGATACACAGGGCCGCACCCACGAGGATTGCCAGACTAGTCTTTTTCATTGTTCTGTCACGCTGTTGCAGCGCAGGGCTGCAGGTTGAAGGTAGTTGCCAGGGGGCATAAAGCACAATATTGTCGCACGGAAATGCTCACTTTCCTGCGTAATACTCTGGCACGATCAGGGTGACTTCCAGTCCACCGTCGACATGATTGAGCAGTGAAACCGTGGCGCCGTGCTGCTCGGCAATATTGCGCGCGATGGTCAGGCCCAGGCCCGTGCCGCCAGATTCGCGCGAACGCGAAGTCTCGATGCGGTAAAACGGTTCGAACACTTTCGCCAGCTGATCTGGCGCAATGCCTGGCCCGCCGTCGCGGATGCGGATGCGCGCGGCACCGGGAATGCGTTCGACGGTGACCTGCGCGTACAGGCCATATTTGACGGCATTGTCGATCAGGTTCACCAGGCAGCGCCGCATCGCGATCGGGCGCGCCATCAGAGCCATGCCTGCCTGTCCACCTAGAGTGACTTTCTGGCCGGCATCTGCCGCATCGGAGCAGACGCTGTCTAACAGGGAATCGAGATCGAGCGCCTGCATCGCTTCCGTGCTGTCCATCGAGCGGGCCAGGTCCAGCCCTTCCTTGACCATGCTTTGCATGGCCGACAGGTCGCCCACCAGGCGGTCATACAATTCCGTATCCGCCACTTTTTCCAGGCGCAGCCGCAAGCGCGTCAGCGGCGTCTGCAAGTCGTGCGTGATGGCTGCCAGCATCTGTGTCCGCTGGGAAATATGCTGGCGGATGCGCGCCTGCATGGCATTGAAAGCGGCGCTGGCCTGGCGGATTTCGCTGGCGCCCGACAGGGTCAGCGGCGGGTGATTGATGTCATTGCCCAGGTCTTTCGCCGCCTGCGCCAGTTGCTTGAGCGGGCGCATGGTCATGCGCGTGACCAGGTAGGCGAGGATGGCGATACTGATCAGGAAAGGCAGCAAGGTCATCCAGTCGTTATGTTCATTGAACGGCGGCTGCTGGCGCGGCGGCAACACCATCAGGCGCAGCACGTGGCCATCCTGCATGCGCACGTCGAGGTTTTCGCACGTGCCGCCCCATGGCTTGGCGGAAAACATGCCCGGCGACTGGCGCGGCTTGACGCAGGCGGCCGGGCGTTCGGCCAGCGCGCTGACCTTGAAACCTTCACCCAGCTTGGCTTGCAGGGCGGTGGAAAACTCCGTCGGCGCGCCGGGCGTATGTGCCGTGTCAGGACGCAATTCCAGCCGCACGCTGCCCTTGTTGGCCACCTTCAGGTAGGCGGCGCGCGAGGCCAGGGGCACCACGTCGGCCGCCATCACCAGCTGCTCGGCCCGCTCGACGGCGTGATAGTCGCGGTATTGCTCGATGGCGCGCTGGCGTTCGCCCACGGCCAGCCACTGCGTCAGCGCGGCCGAGGCGACAATGCCGATCAGCAAGAACATGAAGACGCGGCCCGTCATCGATCCCAGGAAGGCCTTCACGCGTGCGGCTCCACGTTGACCTGGCCGGCCAGCACGTAGCCGCCGTTGCGCACGGTCTTGATGATTTGCGGCAAGCGGGCATCTTCACCGAGTTTTTGCCGCAAGCGGCTGATCTGGATATCGATCGAGCGGTCGAACGGGTCGGCGTCGCGGCCCTGCGTCAGGTTCAGCAACTGGTCGCGGTTGAGCACACGGTTCGGATGCTCGAGGAACACGCGCAGCAAGCGGAATTCCGCGCCCGACAGCATGATCACCAGACCGCTGGGATTGAGCAAATGGCGCGCCGTCAAATCCAGCGTCCAGCCAGAAAAGCGGATTTGCTGCGCCTTGTCCGACGGCACGTTCGACGGCATGGCATGGCTGCGGCGCAACACGCTGCGTATGCGCGCCAGCAATTCACGCGGTTCGAACGGCTTCGGCAAATAATCGTCGGCGCCCATTTCCAGGCCCAGGATGCGGTCCAGCGGTTCATTGCGCGCCGTCAACATGATCACCGGCACCGTCGATTGGGCGCGCAGCTTGCGGCACAGGGTCAAGCCATCGTCGCCAGGCAGGTTCAAATCGAGCACGATCAGATCGGGCCGCGTTTCATCGAGGATTTTCCACATGGCCGTGCCATCTGCCGCGCCCAGGGTGCGGTAGGCGTTCGTTTCCAGGTAGTCCGCCAGCAAGCTGCGGATATCGCGGTCATCGTCGACGATGAGAATTGTAGAAGTGGGTTCCATGGTACGAATTATCCCCACTTCCCCCGGCCTTGCACAGCGCATTTGTATCGTCTTGTATATAGGAGACCCGAAGAAACATATAGATACAAACTGTCTGGCAGCGGACACTTCGGGGAAACATGGCGCGTCCAACATAGATTCATGTGCAGCAACATGTACATCCCTCACTTTTACAAAGGAATCCAGATGAACGCCTCAATGACAACCTTGCGCAAGAATTTGATCATCGCCATGAGTGTACTCGGCATGGGTGCGGCATCGCTGACCGTCCACGCCCAGGAAGCGGCCGCCAGCGCGCCTGCCGCCAGTACCAAGATGCAACATGAAGGCCAGCGCGGCCAGCACCGCGCAAGCAACCCGGCCGAACGCATGGCCAAGTACCAGGCCCGCCTGCACGACAAGCTGAAGCTGACAGCCGCGCAAGAACCGGCCTGGGCCACATTCACGGCCGCCAACGCGCCGAAAAAACCGATGGGTGACTGGAAAGCCAAGCACGAAGCGATGGCCAAGCTGTCGGCGCCGGAGCGCATGGAGCAATGGATCGCCATGTCGAAGGAACGCATCGCCAGCCAGGAAAGTCGCCTGGCCTCGCTGAAAACCTTCTACGCTGTGCTGACGCCCGAACAAAAGAAAGTGTTTGACGACAGCGTGCCTGGCGGCAAGCACGGTGGCCACCACCGCGGCGGGCACCATGGCATGCATCAGCAGCCCAAAGCTGGTTAAGTTTTAACTGGCGCAGAAACAGAAAAAGCCTGCATTGCAGGCTTTTTCTTATTCGCGAGACAAGCGACCGCTTATTGCCCGTCGAGCTTACGCAACGAGGTCAGGAAAGTGGCGGCGTTCTGGAAGCCGATCACGCGCGACTGGGCAATTTCCTGCCCTTGCTGGTTGAACATGATGATGCCCGGCGGGCCGAACAGCTGAAAACGTTTCAGCATGGCCTTGTCGTCCGCATCATTGGCCGTCACGTCCACTTGCAGCAGCACGGCTTGTCCCATTTTCTCGCGCACGGCGGGATCGACGAAGGTCAGTTTTTCCATCTCGATGCACGACACGCACCAGTCCGCATAAAAGTCCAGCAGGGCCGGCTTGCCGTTCAGCTGGGCCAGCGCCGCATCGAGCTGCGCCACGGTCTTTACGCGCGTAAATGGTTGCGCGTGCACCTGGCCACCGCCGAGGTGCGCCAGTGGCGCCAACGGGTCGCGGCCACCGCTGGCCACGCCCACCAACTGCATCGCCCCCAGCACGGCAAACACGAAGCCAAAGGCCTTGGCGATCCAGGCGTTCTGCGCGCCGCTCTTGCCCACCAGCAGATACATGCCATAGCCGACGAACAGCACCGTCCAGCCCAGCATCTGCACGGCGCCAGGCAGCACGGGCGAGACCAGCCACCAGGCCACGCCCAGTTGCAGCACGCCAAAGAAGCGTTTGACGGCATCCATCCAGGCGCCGGCGCGCGGCAGCAAAGTGCCGGCCGACACGCCGACCAGCAACAAGGGCACGCTCATGCCCACGGCCATGGCAAACAGGGCGCTGCCGCCGATGACGACGTCGCGCGTCTGGCTGATGTACAACAAGGCGCCGGCCAGCGGCGCGGCCACGCAGGGTCCCACGATCAGGGCGGAAATGGCGCCCATGACGAACACGCCCGCCAGGCGGCCCGACGATTGCTGGTTCGACACGGACGTCAGCTTGCCTTGCAGGAAAGCCGGCACTTGCAATTCATAAAAACCGAACATCGACAGCGCCAGGGCAGCCATCAGCAAGGCAAAGAAACCCAGCACCCACGGGTTTTGCAGTTGCGCCGCCAGGCCTTCGCCCGCCAGGCCGGCCGCCACGCCCAGCGCCGTGTAGACGATGGCCATGCCCAGGGCGTACGTCAGCGACAGCAGCAAGCCGCGTGAACGGCTGACCTTGGCGCCATCGCCGATGATGATCGACGACAAGATCGGCACCATCGGCAGCACGCACGGCGTAAAGGCCAGGCCCAGGCCCAGCAGCATGAACAGGGGCACGATGACGAGCAATTTTCCGCCCTTCAGTGCCGCTTCGATCTTGCCCATCTCGCTTTGCGCGGGCGCGGCGCTTGCCGCCACGGGGGCCGCCGCCACCGGCTCGGGTGTGCTGGTGATGTTCGCCTGGGGAATGCTCAGCACGGACACGCCAGGCGACGCCTGCGCCTGCGGGCCGTTGACGGCCGCCGTGTCGACTGCGGGCGCGGCCGGCAGGGCGAATTTCGACGGCAGACCTGTGCCCGGCGCGATGCTCTGGCCGCCACCACCGCCCACGAGCTGGGCCGTGGCATCCTGCGGCGCATAGCACAGGCCCTTGTCGGAGCAGCCCTGGCCCGTCGCCTTCAGGGTGAACGCGCCTGCCGCGTCCACGGGTATCGTGATGGTAAGGGTCTTGCGGAAGGTTTCCACGTTCTTCTGGAACGTGTCGTCGAACTTGACCTTGCCAGCCGGATACACGGGTGTGCCCAGCTTGGCGCCCACAGCTTCAAATTTAAAACGTTCGTGGTACATATAGTAGCCATCGGCGATCACATACGTGACGGCGATGGTGGACGGATCCTGCATGCGGGCGGAAAACTTGAAGGCCAGTTCGGGGTCGAGGAATTCATCATCGGCACGGGCCTGGCTTGCGCCAAAGACGGCCATGACCAGCAGCAGACAGGTGGCAAACCAGAGCAGCAGTTGATGCAGGGGAGCGGCGCGCGCGGTGGCGCTGGAGGGGAAACGGGACATGAACGACCTTTTTCTGCGGCAACAGCTGTGCCATTCGACAAGAGTCGCGCGGAGCAGGCAGCGCTTGTGCCGGGCCGGCGCGAAAGAAGAATAGTACACCGCAGCAAGGATAGCTGCAGCAGAAAACAAAAAAGCCAGGCTAGGCCTGGCTTTCTCAGATGCAATTACTAGGATTACTCGCCAGCAACTTCAACTGCTTCGGTCGTATCTGGACGATCCATCAGTTCAACGAACGCCATAGGAGCGTTATCGCCGACGCGGAAACCCATTTTCAGGATACGTACATAACCACCGTTACGGTTGGCGAAACGTGGGCCCAGTTCAGCGAACAGTTTGACGACCATTTCACGGTCGCGCAGGCGGTTGAAGGCCAGACGCTTGTTTGCCAGGGAGTCGGTTTTGCCCAGGGTCAGAATTGGCTCGACAACGCGGCGCAGTTCTTTTGCTTTTGGCAGGGTGGTTTTGATCGCTTCGTGACGCAGCAGCGATACTGTCATGTTGCGCAGCATTGCCAGACGGTGGGACGAGGTACGATTCAGTTTACGGAGGCCGTGACCGTGACGCATGATAAATCCTTTCGGTGAGTGTTTAAATTCCAGTTCTTCGATCAGCTGAGAGAGAAACCCCTTACAGCCGCGGACCGGTTTGGTACTACAAAATAAAAGCCTGGGACACCTGTCCCAGGCAGTTTGCTACAACTACGAATTACTTTTCCAGGCCGGCAGGCGGCCAGTTTTCCAGCTTCATGCCCAAGGTCAAGCCGCGCGATGCCAGCACTTCCTTGATTTCGTTCAGGGACTTGCGGCCCAGATTTGGCGTTTTCAGCAGTTCGTTTTCCGAACGTTGGATCAGGTCGCCGATGTAGTAGATGTTTTCCGCTTTCAGGCAGTTTGCCGAACGCACGGTCAACTCCAGGTCGTCGACTGGACGCAACAGGATAGGATCGACCAGCGGAGCGCGCGATGGCGCTTCGGCGGCGGCTTCCGTGCCTTCCAGGGCTGCGAACACATTCAACTGGTCCACCAGGACGCGGGCCGACTGGCGGATCGCTTCTTCCGGCGAGATCACGCCGTTGGTTTCGATATTGATGATCAGCTTGTCCAGGTCGGTACGCTGTTCAACGCGGGCCGATTCAACGAAGTACGATACACGGCGCACTGGCGAGAACGACGCATCCAAAATGATGCGGCCGATGGTCTTGTTCGTGTCTTCCGACAGGCGACGCACGTTACCAGGAACGTAGCCGCGGCCTTTTTCAACCTTGATCTGCATGTCCAGCTTGCCACCAGCGGTCAGGTGGGCGATCACGTGGTCAGGGTTGATCAGTTCGACGTCATGCGGCAGGTCGATGTCGGAGGCCAGGATCGCGCCTTCGCCTTCTTTTTTCAGGGTCAGGGTTACCGAATCGCGGTTGTGGACTTTGAAAACCACACCCTTCAAGTTCAGCAACAGATCGACGACGTCTTCTTGCACGCCATCGAGGGAGGAATATTCGTGGACGACGCCAGCGATCGTCACTTCGGTCGGCGCGTAGCCTACCATCGACGACAGCAGAACGCGGCGCAACGCGTTACCCAATGTGTGGCCATAGCCGCGCTCGAACGGTTCCATCACGACCTTGGCGTGACCTGCACCGAGAGCTTCAACATCGATAATACGTGGCTTCAACAAACTGTTTTGCATGAAATGTCCTTTTCAATACCCTCGGCTCATTACACCGATAAGGCTGATGGCATTAGTAAAACGCCCACCCGAAAGAAAACGAGTGGGCGGTGATGGTGCTAACTGCTATTAACGCGAGTACAGCTCGACGATCAGCGATTCGTTGACGTCGTTAGCGATTTCGTTACGCTCTGGCAGGGACTTGAAGGTACCTTCCATTTTCTTGGCATCAACCGAAACCCAGCTAGGCATACCAACTTGTTCAGCCAGCGACAGTGCTTCAACGATACGCACTTGCTTTTTCGATTTTTCACGAACAGCAACGATGTCGCCAACTTTGACTGCGTACGAAGCGATGTTCACAACGATACCGTTCACGGTGAACGCTTTGTGGCTGACCAATTGACGCGCTTCAGCGCGGGTCGAGCCAAAGCCCATGCGGTAGCAAACGTTGTCCAGACGCGTTTCCAGCAACTTCAACAGCGTTTCGCCGGTGTTGCCTTTACGACGGTCTGCTTCAGCGAAGTAGCGGCGGAATTGACGTTCCAGCACGCCGTACATGCGCTTGACTTTTTGCTTTTCGCGCAGTTGGTTACCGTAGTCCGAGGTGCGGGCGCCGGATTTGACACCGTGCTGGCCTGGCTTGACGTCCAGTTTGCACTTGCTGTCCAGCGAGCGACGTGCGCTCTTCAGGAACAGGTCTGTACCTTCACGGCGGGAAAGTTTTGCTTTAGGTCCGATATAACGTGCCACGATACTTCCTTTTTTTAAATGATAACGCCCCAGCCACATGCATGATCAAACACACTGATGCGGTTAGGCGCTAGTCTGATTTGGTTTCAATCAGACGGTGGCTGAAAACGAAAAACCCGTCAAACAGGATTTGACAGGCAAGAACAGCCGGGCAGTATAACCGTTTCCGGCTCCCTGCTCCAGCGTTTTCACACAACTGTACTGAGTTACAACAGACAGCAAAGCAGCTGGCGCCGAAGCGCCCTCTGCAACACTATCTTAGATACGACGACGTTTCGGTGGACGGCAACCGTTGTGCGGTACCGGCGTCACGTCCTGGATCTCGGTGATCTTGATGCCCAGGTTGTTCAGCGCGCGAACGGCGGATTCACGACCAGGACCTGGGCCCTTGATACGTACTTCCAGGTTCTTTACGCCACACTCAACAGCCACTTTACCAGCGGCTTCCGCGGCGACCTGCGCTGCGAACGGGGTCGATTTACGCGAACCCTTGAAGCCTGCACCGCCGGAGGTAGCCCACGACAAGGCATTGCCTTGACGATCGGTGATGGTAATGATGGTGTTATTGAACGAAGCGTGGACATGCGCGATGCCTTCAGCGACGTTCTTTTTAACTTTTTTACGCACGCGTGCTGATGCGGCGTTATTTTGCGACTTAGCCATAATTATTCCCTAGCGGATTATTTTTTCAGCGATTGAGCGGCTTTACGCGGTCCCTTGCGGGTACGTGCGTTCGTACGCGTACGCTGGCCACGGCAAGGCAGACCCTTACGATGACGCATGCCGCGGTAGCAACCCAGATCCATCAAACGCTTGATGTTCATGGACAGTTCACGACGCAGATCGCCTTCGACGATGAATTTACCTACTTCATCGCGCAGCTTTTCCAGTTCGCTGTCATCCAGATCTTTGATCTTTTTGTTGGTTGCTACACCGGTCGATGCACAGATTTTCTCTGCGCGTGGACGGCCCACACCGTAGATGGCCGTCAGGCCGATAACGGTATGCTGATGATTTGGGATATTAACCCCTGCAATACGTGCCATTTGTTATTCCTCGATTAACCTTGACGCTGCTTGTGACGTGGTTCCACGCAGATAACGCGGACTACGCCTTTGCGCTTGATGATCTTGCAGTTGCGGCAGATCCGCTTGACTGATGCGAGAACTTTCATTTTTGGGCTCTTTCTTTCGCTTCTTTGGTTTGATTCAGTGTGTTACTTGGTACGGAACACAATGCGGGCTCGGCTCAGGTCGTACGGCGTTAACTCCACCGTCACCTTGTCTCCAGGGAGAATGCGAATATAGTTCATCCGCATTTTACCTGAAATATGCCCGAGCACCACGTGTCCGTTCTCCAGCTTCACTCGAAATGTTGCATTTGGGAGATTCTCAAGAATCTCGCCCTGCATCTGTATGACGTCGTCTTTTGCCATTCGGTATGTTTACCGCGCTTAACGCGTCGGAATTCCGCCCTTGAAATTTGCTTTGCGCAGCAGCGAATCATATTGCTGCGACATCACGTAGTTCTGTACTTGCGCCATGAAATCCATGGTGACAACTACAATAATCAATAAAGAAGTACCGCCGAAATAGAATGGTACTTTCCACTGGGCTTGCATAAATTCCGGCAATAAACACACCAGGGTGATGTAGACTGCGCCGGCAAGTGTCAAGCGTGTCAGGATCTTGTCGATGTAACGGGCTGTCTGTTCGCCTGGACGGATCCCGGGAATGAACGCACCGCTTTTCTTCAAGTTATCCGCTGTTTCCTTGCTGTTAAAGACCAGCGCTGTATAGAAGAAACAGAAAAACACGATCGCCACTGCGTACAACAGCGCATGGATAGGCTCACCAGGCCCCATCGATGCTGCCAAATCTTTCAAGAACCGCACCGCAGGGTTAGCGTTGTCGGCGCCCTTTGAAAACCAGTCCACGATAGTGGCCGGGAACAAGATGATCGAAGAAGCAAAGATCGGCGGGATCACGCCGGCCATGTTCAGCTTCAACGGCAAATGGCTGGTTTGACCGCCATAAATCTTGTTGCCTACCTGGCGCTTCGCGTAGTTGACCAATATTTTGCGCTGACCACGTTCGACGAATACGACGAAGTACGTTACCAGTGCTACCAGGATCACGATGAAAATCGCGCTGAAGCTGCCGATCGAGCCATTCGACACTTGAGTGAACAAGCCACCCAACGCCGACGGCAGACCTGCTGCAATCCCGGCAAAAATGATGATCGAGATGCCATTCCCCAAGCCACGCTCGGTAATTTGCTCACCCAACCACATCAAAAACATTGTTCCGGTCAACAAAGTGACGACCGTCACGAAGCGGAATGCAAGACCAGGTTCCAACACCAGACCAGCTTGCGACTCCAGTGCGACTGCAATGCCTAACGCTTGGAACAGTGCCAGGGCAACCGTGAAATACCGGGTGTACTGGGTGATCTTGCGACGACCTGCTTCGCCTTCTTTTTTCAACGCTTCCATCTGCGGTGACACGATCGACAGCAATTGCATGATGATCGAGGCCGAGATATAAGGCATGATACCCAGCGCAAACACTGTAAAACGAGACAAGGCACCGCCCGAGAACATGTTGAACATGCCCAGGACGCCGCCTTCGTGCTCCTTGAACAGCGAGGCTAATTGTGTCGGGTCAATCCCGGGAACCGGGACGTGAGCACCGATACGATAAACCACCAATGCGCCAAGCAAAAACCAGAGCCGTCCCCAAGGGAAACCGGCCGCTGCACTTTTAGCAAGTTGTGGATTAGTCGCCAATTTTCGCTCCGATCAAGCTGTTAGCGGTCAACTCAGGCTACCGAGCCGCCGGCTGCTTCGATGGCTGCTTTCGCGCCAGCGGACACTTTCAAGCCCTTCAAATTCACCGCTTTGGTGATTTCGCCGGACAAGATCACGCGCACGTCACGGGCCAACACGCCCAGAACGCCAGCTTGCTTCAAGACCAGAATGTCGACATCGCCAACAGCCAGGTTGTTCAGATCGGACAGGCGCACTTCAGCTTTGAAGGTTGCGTGCATCGATTTGAAACCGCGCTTAGGCAGACGGCGTTGCAGAGGCATCTGACCGCCTTCGAAACCGACTTTATGAAAGCCGCCCGAACGCGATTTCTGACCTTTGTGACCACGACCCGAGGTTTTACCCAGGCCGGAGCCGATACCGCGACCGACGCGACGCTTGTAGTGCTTAGCGCCTTCGGCTGGTGCAATAGTATTCAATTCCATGATTTGCTCCGTTCGTGTAAGCCCGAAGGCTTACCCGACAACTTTAACGAGATACGATACTTTATTGATCATGCCGCGTACGGATGGGGTGTCTTGCAATTCGGAAACCGAATTTACACGACGCAGACCCAGACCGCGCACGGTAGCGCGATGCGATTCGCGCGTACCGATCAAGCCCTTGACCAATTGCACTTTGACTGTGTTTGTCATTTTGTCCACCTTAAGCCAGAATGTCTTCGACCGACTTGCCGCGTTTGGCAGCGATATCGGAAGCAGTGCTCATTTTCGACAGGCCGTCCAGCGTAGCGCGTACCAGGTTGTACGGGTTGTTCGAACCGGTGGATTTCGCCACCACGTCCGTCACGCCCATCACTTCGAAGATAGCGCGCATTGCGCCACCAGCGATAACGCCAGTACCAGGCTTAGCTGGGTTCATCAGGACCTTGGAGGCGCCGTGACGACCAACAACCGTGTGATGCAAGGTACCGTTTTTGAGCGGTACTTTGATCAGGTTGCGACGGGCTTCTTCCATTGCCTTCTGCACGCCAACTGGCACTTCTTTCGATTTGCCCTTGCCCATGCCGACGCGGCCATCGCCATCACCAACTACGGTCAGCGCGGCGAAACCCATGATACGACCACCCTTGACCACTTTGGTCACGCGGTTGATCGCGATCATTTTTTCGCGCATGCCATCATCCGGCTTGTCGCTTTGCATTTTTGCTTGCATTTTTGCCATGATTGATCCTTAGAACTTCAGACCGGCTTCGCGTGCGGCTTCTGCCAACGCTTTCACACGGCCGTGGTAACGGAAACCGGAGCGGTCAAACGCAACTTCGGTAATCCCTGCTTTCAACGCTTTTTCAGCGACGCGCTTGCCGATCAAGGCTGCAGCAGCGGCATTGCCGCCTTTGCCGGATTGGCCTGCCAGTTCAGCGCGAACTTCCGCTTCAGCCGTCGAGGCCGAAACCAGGACTTTAGCGTCCGGGCTGATCAGGTTGGCGTAAATGTGCAGGTTGGTGCGATGCACCGACAAGCGATTTACTTTCAATTCCGCAATCTTGATGCGGGTTTGGCGTCCGCGGCGAAGCCGTGATTCTTTCTTATCCATCGTCAGCCCCTAATTACTTCTTCTTGGTTTCTTTAAGCTTAACCACTTCGTCCGCATAGCGAACGCCCTTGCCTTTATAAGGCTCAGGAGCGCGGTAAGCACGAACTTCAGCGGCTACCTGGCCAACCTGTTGACGGTCGATACCTTTAATCAGGATCTCGGTCGGGGTTGGTGTTGCGCAGGTAACGCCAGCTGGCATGTCATGCACTACAGGGTGCGAGAAACCCAGGGACAGATTCAGCTTGTCGCCTTGAGCTTGCGCCTTGTAACCCACGCCTACCAGGTTCAGCTTTTTCTCGAAACCCTTGGTGACGCCAACAACCATGTTGTTGACCAGTGCGCGCAGCGTGCCGGACATGGCATTGGCTTCGCGGCTGTCGTTCGCCACGTCGAAACTCAGGGTTCCTGCATTGTTTTCTACTTTGACCTGGCCGGTGAGGGCCTGGGAAAGTACGCCCAGCGGGCCTTTTACGGTGATCGCTTGTGCGGAGATGGCGACTTCGGCGCCAGCTGGCACTACGATAGGCATTTTAGCTACTCGAGACATGTGTAACTCCTTAAGCCACGTAGCAAATAACTTCGCCGCCGACACCGGTAGCGCGTGCTTTGCGGTCAGTCATGACGCCTTGCGGAGTCGACACGATCGCCACACCCAAGCCATTCATCACAACAGGGATCTCGTCTTTACCCTTGTAGACGCGCAGACCCGGACGGGACACGCGCTCCAAGCGCTCAATGACGGGACGGCCAACATAATACTTCAAACCGATTTTCAGTTCCGCTTTGCCACCAGCTTCGGCAACAGCGAAATCTTCAATGTAACCCTCGTCCTTCAGGACGCTGGCAATCGCAATTTTGACTTTCGACGATGGCATGGCCACGGTCGTCTTTTGCACGCCTTGTGCATTGCGAATGCGGGTCAGCATATCGGCGATAGGATCGCTCATACTCATTGCATATTCTCCTATTACCAGCTTGCTTTTGTCATACCCGGAATTTCACCACGCATGGCGAATTCACGGAGCTTGATACGACCCAGACCGAATTTACGGAATGTGCCGCGCGGACGACCAGTGATGGCGCAACGGTTACGTTGACGCGTCGGGTTCGAGTTACGTGGCAGCGCCTGCAATTTCAGGCGAGCTTCGTAGCGCTCTTCTTCCGATTTCGATTGGTCATCGACGATGGCCTTGAGAGCTTCGCGCTTAGGGGCGAATTTCGCCACCAGGTCAGCACGCTTGATCTCACGATTAATCAGTGACAGTTTGGCCATGATCAGTTCCTGAAAGGGAATTTAAAGGCGGCGAGCAAAGCTTTGGCTTCGTCATCGGTCTTAGCGGTTGTCGTGATGCTGATATTCATACCGCGCAACGCGTCAATCTTGTCGTATTCGATTTCAGGGAAAATGATCTGTTCCTTGACACCGATGTTGTAGTTGCCACGACCATCAAATGCACGGCCGTTCACACCACGGAAATCGCGTACGCGCGGCAGAGCCACGGTAATGAAGCGATCCAGGAACTCGTACATGCGAGCGCCGCGCAGGGTGACCATCGTACCGATCGGGTAACCTTCACGGATTTTGAAGCCTGCGATCGCTTTGCGGGACTTGGTGGTCACTGGCTTCTGGCCGGCGATCTTGGTCAAGTCAGCAACTGCGTGCTCGAGAACTTTTTTATCCGCGATAGCCTCACCAACACCCATGTTCAGGGTGATCTTGGTCAGGCGTGGAACTTCCATTACCGACTTGTAACCAAACTTGCTGGTCAGGTCGGCAACGACTTTTTCTTTATAGAATTCTTGGAGACGTGCCATGATTTCTTAAGCCTTCACTACTTCGCCGGAGGATTTAAAGATGCGAACTTTCTTGCCGTCCACTTCTTTGAAACCCACGCGATCTGCCTTGCCAGTCGCTGCATTAAACAATGCAACGTTGGACACGTGAATTGGCATGGTCTTATCGACGATACCACCAGTTACGCCAGTCATCGGGTTTGGCTTAGTCGCTTTTTTAGCGATGTTAATGCCGTCAACCACGATATGTTCAGCATCGATACGCTGCTGTACCACACCACGTTTGCCCTTGTCTTTCCCGGTCAGAACGATGACTTCGTCGTTTTTACGAATCTTATCCATTACGACTCCTTACAGGACTTCCGGTGCCAGGGACACGATTTTCATGAACTTCTCAGTACGCAGTTCGCGTGTGACAGGTCCAAAAATACGGGTACCGATCGGTTCCAGCTTGGCGTTCAACAGAACGGCGGCATTGCCGTCGAACTTCACCAGGGAACCGTCTTGGCGGCGAACACCTTTAGCGGTGCGCACAACCACGGCGTTATAAATTTCACCTTTTTTGACACGGCCACGTGGCGCAGCAACCTTAACGGTTACCTTGATCACATCGCCAATGCCAGCATAACGGCGCTTGGAGCCGCCCAATACCTTGATGCACATTACTTCTTTGGCACCGGTATTGTCAGCCACTTCGAGCCGGCTTTCAGTTTGAATCATAGTATTCTCTTTCCCAACTTAAGCCGAAGAATCCACACAATGTAGACCCACGGTCAGTCTTGGTCCCGCCAGAGCCGCCCTGCTGGGCTTCACTGTTTGGGTGCATGACCTTCATACATCAACTGACCGCGAATGCTACTGTCTGTGGCCAGACACTTTGCGGCGTTACATGAACGAAGCCCGCAAGTATTACATACAATTTGCGGGCCTGCAAGTACTAATTAAAAGCCACCGCCGAAACGGTGGTTTTTATTTAAACGGTTGGTGCGGCTTGAACCACACGTGTCACCGTCCATGCCTTCGTTTTGGAGATCGGGCGACCTTCCTGGATCTCGACCGTGTCACCGGCCTTGACTTGGTTGGTCTCGTCATGCGCGTGATACTTGTTCGAGCGCATGATGATCTTGCCATACAAAGGATGTTTTACGTGGCGCTCGATCAGAACGGTAACGGTCTTGTCCATCTTGTCCGAAACCACTTTACCGATCAGCGTGCGCTTGAGCGACTGTTTCACTGGTTCGTTCATTTGGCTTCCTTCAGATTCATTACCGTCTTCACACGCGCGATATCGCGGCGTACCTTCTTGAGCTGCGAAGTGTTGCTCAGCTGCTGCGTAGCGATTTGCATGCGCAGGCCGAACTGTGCCTTCAACAGGTCATTCAGCTCTTTTTGCAGAGCTGGCTGGTCCTTGCCGCGGAGTTCAGATGCTTTCATATACAACTCCAATTATTGGCCGACTTGGCGGATGACAAACGTCGTCGCCAGTGGCAGTTTAGCGGCGGCAAGACGGAATGCTTCCCGTGCCAGCGCTTCATCAACGCCATCCATTTCGTACAGTACTTTGCCTGGCTGAATTTCAGCGACGTAGTACTCAGGATTACCTTTACCGTTACCCATACGGACTTCAGCCGGTTTGTTCGAAATCGGTTTGTCCGGGAAAATACGGATCCAGATACGGCCACCGCGCTTGATGTGACGCGTCATTGCACGACGCGCCGCTTCAATTTGACGCGCAGTGATACGACCGCGCGCAACTGCCTTCAGACCGAATTCGCCAAACGACACGGCGGTGCCGCGGCTGTGCGAAATACCGGTATTACGGCCTTTCTGCTCTTTACGATACTTTCTGCGTGCTGGTTGCAGCATGATTATTCTCCTGCTTTCTCAGCTGGTGCTGCTGCGGCGGCCGGTTTAGCGGCGGTACGCACACGTGCACCTGGTGCTGTGGATGGTTTCGCACCGGCACCGGCTGGACGTGGACGGCCAGCTGGCTTGCCATCGTCACGGCGTGGGCCGCGGCTTTTCTTCTCGTCAGCTGGGGTATCGATGACTGGTGCATCGCCGTTAGGCGCGCGGTCACCTTTGTATACCCACACCTTGACACCGATGATGCCGTAGGTGGTCGACGCTTCGCTGGTACCGTAGTCGATATCGGCGCGCAGGGTATGCAGAGGCACGCGGCCTTCGCGGTACCACTCTTTACGCGCGATTTCGATACCGTTCAGACGGCCGGACGACATGATCTTGATACCGAGAGCACCCAGGCGCATTGCATTTTGCATTGCACGCTTCATGGCGCGGCGGAACATGATCCGTTTTTCCAGCTGCTGAGCGATCGAATCGGCGATCAGTTGCGAGTCGATTTCTGGCTTGCGAATTTCTTCGATGTTCACGTGAACAGGTACGCCCATGATCTTGGTCAGCGCCGACTTCAGTACTTCGATGTCTTCGCCTTTTTTACCAATGACCACGCCTGGACGCGAGCTGTAGATCGTGAAGCGCGCGTTCTTGGCTGGGCGCTCGATAACGATGCGGCCAACGGAAGCGTTCTTCAGTTTCTTTTTCAGGTAAGCACGTGCTTTCAAGTCTTCGTTCAGCATGGCAGCGAAATTACCGTTGCCTGCATACCAGCGCGAAGCCCAGTTACGGGTGACCGCCAGACGGAAACCGGTTGGATGAATTTTCTGACCCATCGTGGCTCCTTAGTTACCGACAGTCACGTAAACGTGACAGGATTGTTTCGAAATACGGTCGCCACGGCCTTTTGCACGCGCGGTGAAGCGCTTCAGGACCGGGCCCTTTTCGACGTAGATCGTTTTCACGAACAATTCGTCGATGTCCGCACCATCATTGTGTTCCGCATTGGCGATTGCCGATTCCAGAACACGCTTGATGATCGCAGCACCTTTTTTCGGGCTGAATTGCAAGATGTTGAGTGCAGCGTCAACTTTCTTGCCACGGATCAGGTCAGCAACCAGGCGGCCCTTTTGGTCCGACAGGCGCACACCTTTGAGGATAGCTTTAGTTTCCATTATTTCTTAGCCTTTTTGTCAGCTGCATGGCCCTTGAACGTACGGGTCAGTGCGAATTCGCCGAGCTTGTGACCAACCATGTTTTCGGAAACATAAACCGGCACGTGCAGCTTGCCGTTATGAACCGCGATCGTCAGGCCGATGAAGTCAGGCATGATTGTCGAACGACGCGACCAGGTTTTGATTGGCTTTTTGTCTTTGGCTGCTTGCGCGGCTTCAACTTTTTTCACCAGGTGGGCGTCACAGAACGGCCCTTTTTTCAATGAACGTGTCATGTGCTACCCCTTATTTCTTGCCGCGGCGCGAGACGATCATGGAAGTCGTACGCTTGTTGCTGCGTGTTTTCTTACCCTTGGTCTGTTGGCCCCATGGCGAAACTGGATGACGACCAGCTGCTGTTTTACCTTCACCACCACCGTGCGGGTGATCGACCGGGTTCATGACCACACCGCGAACGGTAGGACGAACACCGCGCCAGCGCATCGCACCAGCTTTACCGATTTTACGCAGGCTGTGCTCGGCATTGCCGACTTCACCAACCGTTGCACGGCACTCGATGTGCACGCGACGTACTTCACCCGAGCGCAGACGCACTTGAGCGTAGGTACCTTCACGTGCCATCAGCACAACGCCAGCGCCGGCGGTACGTGCCATTTGGGCACCTTTACCTGGCAGCATTTCGACGCAATGCATCACGGTACCGACCGGGATGTTACGGATTGGCAAGCAGTTACCCGATTTGATCGGTGCTTCCGAACCGTTCATCACGCTGTCGCCAACGGCCATGCCTTTGGTTGCGATGATGTAGTGACGTTCGCCGTCGGCGTAGCACAACAGAGCGATATTCGCGGTGCGGTTTGGATCGTATTCGATACGTTCCACTTTCGCTGGAATACCATCTTTGGTGCGCTTGAAGTCGATCAAGCGGTAGTGTTGCTTATGACCACCACCGATATGACGGGTGGTGATGTGACCGTTGTTGTTACGACCAGCGGTCTTGGATTTCTTTTCAACCAGGGCAGCGAATGGACGACCTTTGTACAGGTCAGCATTCACCACCTTCACCATGCCGCGACGGCCTGGCGAGGTTGGTTTCATCTTAACGAGTGCCATTATGCAGCCTCCTCGGAGAAGTTGATTTCCTGGCCAGGCTTCAGGCACACGAAAGCACGCTTGGTATGGTTACGACGACCGTTGAACTTGCCGGTGCGCTTTTGCTTACCTTCGCGGTTTGCAGTTTGCACGGACAGAACTTCAACCTTGAACAGCAGTTCGACCGCTGCCTTGATTTCAGGCTTGGTTGCATCCGGCAGTACGCGGAATACAATTTGCTCGTTCTTTTCCGCGACCATGGTGGCCTTTTCGGAAATCACGGGCGCCAACAGCACCTTCATCAAGCGTTCTTCGCTATGTTTCAAAATCGCGCTCATGCCAGCATCTCCTCAATCTTGGCCAATGCAGCTTTGGTGACCAGGATCTTCTTGTAGAACACCAGGGACATCGGGTCTGCGTGACGTGGCTCAACGACGAGTACGTTAGGCAGGTTGCGCGATGCCAGTTCCAGGTTTTCGTTCAGAACGTCGGTGATGATCAGAACCGAATCAAAGCCCAGGCCGTTCAATTTTTGCGACAGCAGCTTGGTTTTTGGCGCGTCGATCGTCAGATCGTCGATGACGATCAGGCGCTCTTCGCGAGCCAGCTGCGACAGGATCGAGCAGATACCTGCGCGATACATCTTTTTGTTCACTTTGTGGGTGAAGTTTTCGTCAGGCGAGTTCGGGAAAATCCGACCACCGCCGCGCCACAGTGGCGACGACGACATACCAGCACGAGCGCGGCCGGTACCTTTTTGGCGCCATGGCTTTTTCGTCGTGTGGTGAACTTCTTCACGGTCTTTTTGCTTGCGGTTACCACTACGTGCATTCGCTTGATAAGCGATGACGACTTGGTGGATCAGCGCTTCATTGTAGTCACGGCCGAAAATCGTATCGGCTGCAGCAACGTTCGAGGCGGCTTGACCTTGCGCATTCAGAAGCTTGAGTTCCATCGTTTAAGCTCCCTTCTTGGCTTTGGTTTTGATGGCTGGCGAGACAACTACCTGGCCATTTTTCGCACCTGGAATCGCGCCTTTGACCAGCAACAGCTGACGGTCGGCATCGATACGGGCGATCACGAGGTTCTGGATCGTACGGTTAACGTCACCCAGATGACCGGTCATGCGCTTACCAGGGAAAACGCGACCTGGATCTTGTGCCATACCGATGGAACCTGGAACGTTGTGCGAACGCGAGTTACCGTGCGTTGCACGGCCAGAAGCGAAGTGGTAACGTTTGATAACGCCTGCATAGCCTTTACCGATGGTAACGCCTTGCACGTCGATCTTTTGACCGACTTCGAACAGGGAAGCAGCGACAACATCGCCAGCTTTCAGTTCAGCGGCTTTGGCAGCGTCGACACGGAACTCTTTCAACAGAGTACCGGCTTCAACACCAGCTTTAGCGTGATGACCAGCAACAGCTTTGGTCACGCGGGAAGCGCGACGTTGACCGAATGCGACCTGAACAGCGGAGTAACCATCTGTTTCAGGGGTTTTGATTTGCGCAACACGGTTGTTCGATACGTCCAACACGGTGACCGGGATCGAATCCCCTTCATCCGTGAAAATGCGCATCATACCAACCTTGCGACCGAGAAGGCCTAGGCTCATTTTTTCTCCATTCCCACCTGCGATTGGGCGGGGCTTGTTTAACTACAAAGTAACGTAGGACTCAAAAAAGACGAATCCATACCGAAGCCGGCTAGTATATAGCACAAAAACCCTTGACGCAACAAGTTAACACGAGGTATGTCAAAGTGTTGCGCGACGCCCCTGCGGGAGTTGTCGGCGCACCGGAAAAAAACTGCAGCGAGGCAATTTAATGGCCGCAAAGCATGGCGGCATGCGGCCTGCCGCACCGGACGCCACCGGCGGCAAGTCAGTGGCAGCCGCAGAAACAACAAGGGCGCGTACACGGCGGACGCGCCCTTGTCCTCTTCGATCTTGCCCTCCCTCATCAGGCCTGGCGCCGGGCGGAGGGCGACTCAGCTCAGACCTTGCACTGCTCGATGCAATGCTGGTAGATCATCTCGCAAATCGGGCTCGAGGCCGAACCGGGCATGCCGCCCGAGCACGTATTGGCCCGGATGGCGCATTCCAGCGTGCAATCATTGCCAGCCCTGGCATACGAGGCGCTGCAGCCGATGGCAAACAGGAATACCGCGATTTTCTTGTACATGCATGTCTCCAATTGTGTTTTTTCAGGAATCAAAGCGCACCCAGGCAAACTGCCGGGAGCAGGTGCTTACTTCTGGCAATTGGCCAGACAATGCTCGTACAAGTCCTCGCAGATGGGGCTGCCACCGAGGTGCGCCCGGCAATTGGCCACCTTCTGCCCGCACTCGCTATAGCACTGCGTGACATCGCCGGCGGCAAATGCATACGAGGCGCTCAGGCCCAGCGCAAACAGGAAAGCCATTGTCTTCTTGATCATATTTCATCTCCGTTTATCAGATGGAACAACAACCAGGACGACACGCCATCCTCGCACCGCCCCGGGCAGGCGCCGCGGCGGCGCCATTACTTAAAAAGCAATGCCAATAGAATACCGTAAACAATACCAACCAACTACCAATTAATAGCATCGTGTTTTTCCCGCGCCAAATAAAAAGCCAGCCCGGACATGTCACTGTCACGGCTGGCTGCAAATGCGGAGGCGCATGGCGCCCGGATGGCCCCTATTCCTGCGGCGCTCCTTTGCCAATCTGATACCAGTCAACCTTGCGCGTCGCCACCATGATGGCGGCCAGCACGGCGAACAGCAGGATGCTGCCCATTACCAGCGCGTTGTTTTCCGAGTTCAGCAGGCCATACAGGGCCCCATACAGCACCGTCAGCGCCACGCCGAAGCCGATGCCGCGCCAGGCGTTGTGCAGCACGTGCACCAGGTAAAAGCTGGTCAGCACGATGCAGGCGGCGCTGGCGATCAGGTAAGCGGCAAGGAAAGCGATATGCTCGGCCAGGCCCACCAGCAGCAGGAAGAAGATCACCAGCGACAGGCCCACCAGCAGATATTGCACGGGATGGATCGGCAGACTCTTCAGGATCTCGAAGATGAAGAAGGCGGCAAACGTCAGCGCCACAAACAGCAAGCCATACTTGGTGGCCCGGTCCGACTGCGAATACACATTGATCGGCTCGATGAAGCCGACGCTGAAACGGTCCACCTGGCCCAGCGGTGCGCTGTCGGGCACCTTGAACTCGCCCTCGATCGTGCTCAGCTGCGTTTGCGCATTGCTGGCCAGCGACGAGATATTCCATTCGACCTGAAAGCCATCTGCATTGATCTGGCGGTGTTTCGGCGACGGCAGGAAGCGCCCGCCAAACTGCGGATGGGGCCAGTTCGACTTGATGCTGATCTGGCTGTTTTTCGCCACCGGCACGAAATGCTGGCGTTCGATGCCGTCCAGTCCCAGGTCAAAACTGAATTTCACCTGCTGCGCTTGCGCCAGCGGCATGGCGCCCAGGGGTGCATGCAGGCCGCTGCGGAAGGCAAACAGGTCGGTGCCCTGTTCGAATTCGATCTGCCGCCCGCCCCAGTCGATTTTCGGGATGTTGCGGATGCCGCGCACGTCCTCGATGGACAAGGCAACAAACGGCTCGCCCAGGGTCACGCGCGCGTCCGGCGTCTTGCGCGGCAACTGCTCAAGACTGGGCACCGTGAAGTCGCCCTTGAACGCATGCTGGCCGCTGTACACCAGCACCTGGTGGATGCCACGGTAGCGGCGGTCGGTCTCGATGGTGCCTTCCTGCAGCAAGAGGTTCGGGTACACCAGCAAGCGGCGCTGCATGACGCGGCGCTGCACCTGTGTCTGCGCCGGCACGCTGCCTTTCTGCTCCTTGTCGACGGCGATCTCGACCCGCTCGTCATACTGCTCCACATACGGGATCACCAGGATGGGGCCGATGATGGTTTGTTCGCGCACCGAATCGGCGGCGATGCTGTTGACGGCTTCCTGGCGGAATTCCATCCTTTCCTTGATCGTTTCCTGGATCATCAGCAACGGCAAGCCGATCAGCAGCATCAGGCCGAACACGATCAACGCTTTGACTAACAGAGTTTTTTGCATGGCGCATCCTTGAAGTAAGGCGGCCAGTGTAAAAAAGCTGTGTGCGCTGACGATGCAGTCTGTGTGAAGCGGGAAAATAAAGTGCGCTAGGCTAGTGGCAGGCACAGGCGCGCGCAGGCGCCGCCCTCCGCATGATTGAGCACTTCGACCGTGCCGCCATGCAGCGAGGCCACCTCGCGCACGAAGGGCAAGCCCAGGCCCGTGCTCTTGCCGGCGCTCGGGCGCGGCAGGGAATAGAAACGCTCGAAGACGCGTTCCAGCGCATACGCGGGGATGCCCGCGCCACGGTCGCGCACGGCAATTTCCACCTGGCCGCCCTGGCGCCGCGCCGTCAGGTCGATGCAACTGCCCGGTGGCGCAAAGCCGGCCGCGTTGTCGAGCAAATTGCCCAGCGCCTGGCGCAGCAACAAGGCGTCCCCGGCCACACTGCCCTCTTCCGCCTGCAACTGCAGGCGCACGCCGCGCGCCGCCAGGGTGGCGGCCGCGTCCTGCGCCACTTGCGCCAGCAGGGGCCCCAGCGCGATGCGCTCGGGATGATCGAGGCGCTGCTGCTTTTCCACGCGCACGAGGGCCAGCAGCTTGTCGATCAGCTGCCGCTGGCGCGCATTCTGTTCCAGGATGCTGGCAAGGAACTGGCGGCGCTCGGCCGGCGGCATGTCTTCCTGCAGCAGCTCGGCCGAGGCCTGGATGGCGGCGATCGGGCTTTTCAATTCGTGCGCCAGGGTGTGCATCAGCTGCTCCACGTATTCCTTGCCTTCCAGGCGCGTGCGCATCGCCTCGAGCGCCCGCCCCAGAGTGCCGATCTCGTTCTTTCCCAGCGCCGGCAGCGCCACCTTGCGCCCCGCTTCCACGTCGCCGATATAGTGCATCAGCTTGCCCAGCGCATGGTGCAGCCACCAGGCGAATGCCAGGCCGATCAGCAGCGACAGCAGCAACAGGATGGCGCCGCGCTGCAATATCTTGCGCTGGCTGCGCTCGACAAACGCTTGCACGCTGGCGTTCGGCTTGGCCACCGTCAGCACGCCGATCACCTCATTGCCGTCGCGAATCGGCGCGGCCACATGCATGACGGTCGACATCTCGTCGTCGGGCCGGCTGCGCGTGCTGCGCGCGCCATACTTGCCCTGCAAGGTGAGGTACACGTCATTCCAGCGCGAATAGTCGCGCCCCACGTCGCGCCCGCTGGAATCGAACAGCACGATGCCGTGCCGGTCCGTGATGGTGATGCGGTAATCGAGCGTGCGCTTGCGCACGCCATTGATATTGACGTCCACGCCATGGCGCGCGTAATCCTGCATGCGCTCGGCCACGGGCGACTGCGCCAGCGTGCCCGCCTTCAGGTCGGGCGCCACCAGGCTGGCCAGCAGCTGCGAAGTGTCGACCAGGGTGTCTTCCAGGGTCGAGCGCACGCCGGGCTTGACCTGCTCCATGAAGACATTCAGCAGGAACCATGCGGCCAGCCCGACGATCAGGAAGTAGCCGAGCAGGATGCGCAGGCCGATCTTCATGCGCCGGCCAGGCTGTAGCCGAGGCCACGGTGGGTGTGGATGGGATCGACCTGCGCATCGACGGCACGCAGCTTGGCGCGCAGCGATTTGACGTGTGCGTCGACTGTGCGCTCAAGCGTATCGGGCGCCCCGCTCCACACGCGCTCCATCAGCTGCGCGCGCGACAGCACGTGGCCCGGATGCTCGAGCAGGGTTTTCAGCAACAGGTATTCATAGCGGGTCAGGTCCAGCGGCTGGCCGTGAAAGAGCACTTTCGCCTCCAGCGCGCGCAACTCGAAGCGCGCCGGCGCGGCGGCAGGCGCGGCTATCGTCATGCCAGTCTCGCGGGGAGCTTGCGCGACACCCGCGCGGCGCAGGATGACGCGGATGCGCGCCACCAGTTCGCGTGGCGAAAACGGCTTCGTGACGTAATCGTCGGCGCCGATTTCCAGGCCGACGATGCGGTCGATCTCATCGCTGCGGGCCGTCAGGAAGATCACCGGCACCTCGGAAAACTGGCGCAGCCGGCGGCACACTTCCAGCCCGCTCATGTCGGGCAAGCCCACGTCAAGCACTACCAGAACGGGCATCTGCGCGGCTTCGCCGGGCGTTGGGCGCAGCGCGGCCAGGGCGTGCTCGCCCAACATCACATGGTGCGGCGTAAAGCCGTCCGTGCGCAAGGCATAGGCGATGCTGTCGGCAATCGCCTGTTCATCTTCCACGATCAGGACAGTCTTGGACATGGCGGCGGCACGCATTAGTGGACAGACCCGGAGTATCCCTGAAGCACGCAAGCGGCGTCAATCGCGCGCCTTGCCACGCGCCGGCAAAAAGCCACCCGCTCGAAAAAACTTATAGTATATTTATCGCAGCATGACTCCACCGATACACCGTGTTTGACACCCGTCCGAGGAGACTATGAAGAACCATACCATCAGCCTGCTATGCGCTGTCAGCCTGCTGGCCGCCTGCGCGGCGCCAGCGACGATCACCACCTCCAATGAACAGCAAGACGCCTGCAACGCGGCCGAGCTCAAAGGCCAGTTTGGCGAAGCGGAACTGGCTTGCGTACAGGCCCTGCACAGCGCCGAGCAGGCCGGGGCCAGCGCGGACATCCTCTCGCAGCGCCAGTACAACCTGGGCCGCATCAAGCGCTTGCAGGGCAAGAATGCCGAAGCGGAGCAGCTGTACCGGCAAGCGCTGGCCACGGAAGAATCGGCGCAGCCACGCAGCGATGCGCGCGTCGGCCGCCGCATGGTGGAACTGGCGTCGGCCCTGGCCGCGCAAGGCAAGTGGCAGGAAGGCACAGGCTATCTGGAACGCGTGCTGCCGTTGCTGCCGAAGCTGTCGCCCGCCTCGCGCACGTATTCGGCGGAAGTGCTGCGCCAGTACGCCAGGCAGCTGCAAGGCGGTCCGCAGGCTGCGCTCGGCAATCGCTTCGACGCGGTGGCGGCCAGCCTGTAATAAGCAACTCCCGGAGCCCGGCCTACGGCTGGGCGACGTGGATGCTGGCCTTGATGTGCTTGAGGTGGGCCACGATGGTGAACGTCATCACCACCAGCAGCGACCAGGAGCTCCATTTGCTGACATGCACGACCGACCAGGCGCCAAGCTGGTTCGGATAGCGCCACACGCCCCAGAAGGTGCTGATGTTTTCAGCCAGCCAGATGAAGAAGCCAACCAGCACGAAACCGAGCAGCAAGGGCATGCTGCGGTCGCGGTCGAGCGGACGAAACACCACCGTGGTGCGCGCGTACAAACCCAGCGCGCAGGCGGCCAGATACCAGCGATAGTCGCCGATGTAGTGATGGGTGAAGAAGTTGGCGTAGATCAACACGGCGATCAGCACCGCCATCCAGTACGGCGGATGATGACGAATCCGCATGTCGAGCAGGCGCCAGGTCTGGATGATGTAGCTGCCGACGGCCGCATACATGAAGCCGGAAAACAGGGGAACGCCGAACACCTTGGTATAGGCAAAGTCGGGATAGCTCCACGACTGGATCGTCCCCGATACCTTGAACACTTCCAGCGCGAAGCCGACCGCATGGAACAGGCAGATGGCCTTCAATTCATCCCACGTTTCCAGTCCGCTCCAGACCATCGCGCCCTGGATCGCCAGCGCCACCAGCAGCAATACGTCATAGCGTGGCAGGCCGAACAGGCCGGCGCGCGGCACCAGGAACACGGCAGCAAAAAACAGTCCCACAAACAGGCACGACCTTGCCTCCTTGATGCCGAAATACAGGAATTCGGTCAGGAAGCGCGGCCAGCCGCGCAAGCGCTGACGGGGAGTGGCATTTAACAGGTGGGTATCGAGGGCATTAAGCATGCAGCAACTTTATCGGCCGGCCGCGGCACTGTAAAGCGATTTTGCAGAGATGCGCAGGCACCAATAGCAATGGGGCCGGGCGCACTCACGATCGTGAGCAGGCCCGGCCCCATCATCAGGCAGCGGGACACCCCGCCGGCCTGCTTAAAAACGATTATTGCAGTTTGATTTCGACATCAACACCAGCTGGCAGGTCCAGCTTCATCAGCGCGTCAACGGTTTTGTCCGTTGGGTCAACGATGTCCATCAGGCGTTGGTGCGTACGGATCTCGAACTGATCGCGCGAAGTTTTGTTGACGTGCGGGGAACGCAGCACGTCGAAACGCTGAATACGGGTAGGCAGTGGTACTGGGCCTTTGACGACAGCGCCGGTGCGCTTCGCGGTTTCAACGATTTCCAGAGCGGACTGGTCGATCAGTTTGTAATCGAAAGCCTTCAGGCGGATACGGATTTTTTGGTTTGGTGCCGACATGATATTTCCTTAAAAGAACGAACCGCGCGGTCTGCACGGCAATGAGGTCATACGGGAATTTCTGACGCAACAACCGTCAGGGTCGACATGATAGCACCAAAATGCTTGCCAACCCCGGCAGTTGAATAAAAAGAAGGGCGCCGGGCGACGACGCGTCTTCTTTTATGCAGGCTTAAGAATTAAGCCAGGATTTTTGCAACAACACCAGCGCCGACGGTACGACCGCCTTCACGGATAGCGAAGCGCAGGCCTTCTTCCATCGCGATCGGGTTGATCAGCTTGACGGTGATCGACACGTTATCGCCTGGCATGACCATTTCTTTGTCTGCTGGCAACTCGATCGAACCGGTTACGTCCGTCGTGCGGAAGTAGAACTGTGGACGATAGTTGTTGAAGAATGGCGTATGACGGCCGCCTTCGTCTTTCGACAGAACATAGATCTCGCCGGTGAAGTGTGCATGCGGCTTGATCGAGCCTGGCTTGGCCAGAACTTGACCACGTTGCACGTCTTCACGCTTGGTGCCGCGCAGCAGCAGACCAACGTTGTCGCCAGCCTGACCTTGATCCAGCAGTTTGCGGAACATTTCCACGCCGGTGCAAGTCGTTTTGACGGTATCGATAATACCGACGATTTCGATCTCTTCGCCGACTTTAACAATGCCGCGCTCGATACGACCGGTTA
>NZ_PDZL01000070.1 GCF_002735705.1 Janthinobacterium sp. BJB426 | reverse complement strand
CACGCAAAACAGCACCTCGATGCTGCAAACGGCTGAAGGCGCGTTCGGCGAAGTCACCAACATGCTGGTGCGCATGAAAGATCTGGCCACGCAAGCTGCCGATGCTTCGTCGAACACGGCCGACAAGGACGCCATGCAAGCCGAATACGACGCACTGGGCCTGGAATTGTCCAACGTGATGAACAACACCACGTTCGGCGGCCAAGCTCTGCTGACCGGCGGCACCATCGCCAGCGCCATGACGTTCCAGATCGGCGCCGCGAAATCGGAAACGATGACCATCAACCTGTCCACCTCGATGGGCAGCGTTGCCACCGCACTGGGTTCGGCCACCGCCAACTTCACCGGCACCGCTGGCGGCACGGAACTGAAAACCCTGGCCAACACGGCCATCGGCAGCCTGGTCTCGGCCATCGACAGCATCGGCGTGGTACGTTCCGCACTGGGCGCCGCCGCCAACCGCCTCGACCACGTCAACAGCAACCTGTCGAACATCTCGACCAACACCAAGGCCG
>NZ_PDZL01000069.1 GCF_002735705.1 Janthinobacterium sp. BJB426 | reverse complement strand
AAGCTGGCCTCCTTGCCGGAAGTGCACAGCCTGCCACTGGACCATCCGCGTCCGGCGCAACAGAGCTTCGAGGGTGCGCTGCTGCACAGCCGACTGGACGCGCAAGTGAGCAGCCGGTTGCGCGCGGTGTGCCGCGAACACGGGGCCACGTTGTTCATGGGCTTGCACGCGGCCTTGAGCGCCTTGCTGTCGCGCTATAGCGGTGCCAGCGATATCGTGCTCGGCACGCCGGTGGCGAACCGCGAGCAGCCGGAGATCGCCGGCCTGATCGGCTTCTTTGTCAATACGCTGGTGCTGCGCGCCGAGCTGACCGAGGACATGAGTTTCGGCGCGCTGTTGCAGCAATGCCGCCAGACCAACCTGGAGGCGTATGCCAACCAGCAGTTGCCGTTTGACCGGCTGGTGGAGGCGCTGCAGCCGCAGCGCTCCCTCAGCTATTCGCCCCTATTCCAGGTGATGCTGTCGTTGCAGAACAATGAAGAGGAAAGCGGTTCGCTGCCTGGCCTGACGGTGTCGTCGCTGGCC
>NZ_PDZL01000006.1 GCF_002735705.1 Janthinobacterium sp. BJB426 | reverse complement strand
GCGCCCAGTTCCGGATGCGCCACGAAGCGCTCCGCCGTCAGCTCCGGACGGTTCAGATAGCCGCCTGCCACGCCCGCTCCCCCCACGCACAGCTCGCCCACCACGCCAGTCGGCACCGGTTCTCCCCTGGCATCGAGCAGCCACAGCGTCAGGTCCGGAATGGGACGTCCGATCAGGCTGCCCAGATTGCGTTGCGCGTCGATCTGGCGGATCCGGCGGTAACTCACGTGCACCGTCGTTTCCGTGATGCCGTACATATTCACCAGCTCCGGCGCCGTGTCGCTGTGTCGCTCGAACCACGGCCGCAGCTTGTCCAGGGCCAACGCCTCGCCAGCAAACACCACCGTGCGCAACGCCAGCGGCGCCGGCGTCAACTGATCCTGCTCGATGAATACATAGAACGCCGACGGCGTCTGGTTCAGCACCGTCACTCGCTGGTCCCGCACCAGCTGGTAGAAGTCCGGCGTCGATTGCGCCACCGCTCGCGGCACCACCACCAGGCGCCCGCCATGCAGCAGCGCACCCCAGATTTCCCATACCGAGACGTCGAAGGCATAGGAATGGAACAGGCACCAGCAATCTTGCTCATTGAAGCGATACCATGGCGCCGTACTGGAGAACAGCCGCGCCACATTCGCGTGCGATACCATCACCCCCTTCGGCTGTCCTGTCGAACCCGAGGTGTAGATCACGTACGCCTGATCATCCGCATGTCCTGCAACAGGCGTCCAATCCCCGTCGAACTCCGGCATGGCGCCGTCATCCAACAACAGCACGTCGCATCCCTTGGCCACCAAGTGGCGCGTGGATGCCTGCGCCAGAACGATGCTGATTGCCGCGTCGCCCAGCATGAAGGCGATACGCTCGCCCGGATAGATCGGATCGAGCGGAACATAGCTGGCGCCGCACTTGAGAATGGCGAGGATGCCCACCACCACCTCGCCCGAGCGCTCCAGGCACAGCCCGACCCGCGTGCCCGGCATGGCCCCCGCCGTCTGCAGGCGCTGCGCCAGGCCGTTCGCCGCGCGCTCCAACTCGCCATAAGACCACTGCCTTTCACCATCGATCAGCGCCACCGCCGCCGGTTGCGATGCCGCCCGCAGCGCGAACGCCTGATGCAGGCACGCAGCCTCCGCCGGCACCAGCGTCGCACGACCTTCTTGAAGCAGCCTCGCTCGCTCAGCCTGGGGCAATACACCGATTGTCAGCAAAGGAGTAGCCGGTGATCGTTGAATCGCACAAAGGAAGGCTTGCAGCGTGGCTTGCACGGCATCGAGTACCTGCTGGGTATCGACGCCTTGATCGCATTGCAGATACAGAGAAAAGTCTGACGCCAAGTCCTCCACCGTTAGGCTAAGCGGATAGATGTTCCATTCGTTCAACTCGACTTGGTCGACAACTTCCCATTGAGTGGAGGGTTCGCTTTGCGTATGCACATAATTGAGTGCGGCCGTAAACAAGGGCATCGGTGCGGCTACGCCGCTGCAGCGCTGCGTGTCGACCAGATTCGCATGCTCATGGGGGATAAGCTGACGCAACAGATTTTGCGACTGCTGCAACCCATCCTCGACCGACATGCCATCCAGCCTCAAGCGGAAAGGCAAAGTATTGATCAATGGCCCGAACATGCGCTCTATATCCGGCACATTGCGCAGTCGGCCTGAAAATACCGTGCCGAATACAACGTCGGTGCTCGCTGAGGTCTTTGCAATCAGCAGCGCCCAAACGAGGTGGAACAAAGCCACTGGCGTAACGCCCTCCAGTTGGCAACGGTTTCGGATCGCCTTAGCCAGCTCCGAGTCCAACGCACGATGGGCGAGTGGCGCCCGACTTTTTTTGTTACGTAGGGCAGCGAGGCGAAACGGCAACGAAGGCTCGTTGAAATCACCGAGCAAACCCTCGAAAAAGGTCTTACTGCGAGCGCGCTCTTTTTCCTCAGCGTGATACAGCGATGAAATGAAATCGCGATAACGCGCAGGCCGAGGTAACTCCACTCCCGCATCTGTAACAAGTTGCTGAACCTCTGCCACCAGTAGGTCCTGGGACAAATGGTCTCCGATGATATGGTGTGCCAATAAAAGCAAATATACTGGCTGCTGGGGACCATCCGTCGCCACGTGTACCTGCAGCAGTGGTGCGGATTGCAGGTCAATGCAAATCCTGCCTGGCTGTGCCTTTTTGCGTAGTTGTTGCAGCGCATTGCCATCCGGCGCATGGAATACGGCCAGTCCTACCTCTCTCAATACCACCTGTATCGGTGCGTTCAATCCCTCCCACAGAAACAAGGTGCGCAACGCATCTTGCCGACAAATCACAGTACGCAAGGCCTGCAATACCCGTTCAAGCTGGCTGGCTGATGGTAAGCGCACGATGGTGGAAAGCACATAGTGATCGGCGTCAGGCTCAAGCAAATGTTCGAAAAGAAAACCCTTTTGTTGCGGTGAGAGACCATAGATATCCTGAATGTTGGCAATGCCACCGGGAACAGTGCTGACAACCTGGTCAATCTCTTTTTGGCTAAGGCCCGCAAGAGGCACCATATCACTGTCAATCGACAGGCAACCGGGAGTAATCACGGGGCCGGGTGCAACTGCATTACATGCTGTACGGGACATCACCTGCGCCAAATCAGCCAAATTCGCAGAACGAAACACATCTTCGACACGGGTCGTCAGCCCTCGTTCACGCAAACGGCTGACCAGGCGCATCGCGAGCAAGGAATTCCCTCCTAAAGAGAAGAAATTATCTCGACGACTAACGGCCTCAACTGCAAGCAGCTTGATCCACTCCTCAGCTAATATCTGCTCGCTTTCATTGCGTGCTGATTCAAATACATTCGACCGAATCGCCTCGGCACCAGCGCTACGGAAAGCCTTATGATCGAGCTTTCCATTTGGCGTGAGTGGGAATTCTGGCAACGCCATATAAAGTCTGGGTACCATTTGTTCGGGAAGCAATTCTTTCAATTGTTCTGCCAGTTGAGCCAGAGGGAAATCGAGTTCGTCTAGTACAACATAGGCAATCAACTGCTTGCCTAAGGCGCCATCCTGGACAGCCACATGGGCATCCCGCACATGCGCCAGTTGCCGCAACGAGGCTGCGATTTCGCCCGTTTCGATACGAAACCCCAAAATTTTGACTTGCTGATCGATGCGTCCGTGAAAAACCATATGACCATCGCCTCGCCAGCTCACCAAGTCGCCACTGCGATAGATCCTGGCGCCGGCTTCTGCATTAAAGGGGTCGGAGCGGAAACTCTGTTGGTTCAAATCCGCACGCTGCCAGTAACCACAGGCAACGCCAGCGCCGCCTATCCACAACTCACCTTTGAAACCTGGCGGCAGTAGGCGGCCCTTCCGATCGACGATATAGCAACGAGTATTGCGGAGAGGAAGGCCGATAGTCAGCATGCTGGCAGGATCATCAGTGATGCGTTCTGCTGAAGCAATGATTGTCGCCTCTGTAGGCCCATAGCTATTGAACAGCGCTAACTCACTTGGCATGCGCGCCAACCATCCTCTTGCGGCATCTGCTCGCATGGCTTCGCCACCCACCACGCACAGACGCAAGAAGCTGCTCGCAATCGAGACTTGGTCATCGGAAAGCTCGTCGCAAAGCAAATGCCAATATGCTGTCGGCAAGGAAAGCGCAGAGATCTGCTGCGATTCGATCATTGCCCACAACTGCTCTGGCGCCGGCGCGGCAGCACTGTCACGCAGATGCAGACTGCCCCCACACAAAAGGGACAAACAAAGCTCCTCGATGAAAATATCGAAACCCACACTAGCAAACTGAAGCACGCGTAGCGGCGCCTGCACGTTGTAGCGCTCGCGCACAGCATGCAAATAGCTCACAACATTTTCATGTGTTACTACGACACCCTTAGGCATGCCCGTCGAGCCCGACGTGTAGATCATGTAGGCAGGATCGCTGGAAAGGCAACCCGCGGCCGGCGGCAATACGTCTTCCTCAAACTTAGCAACGGGCTGATCGAGCAACACTATTCTGGCACCATGCCCGGCCAAATGTACCAAGTTATTCGTCGTTATCACCAGTTGCGGACTGGCATCCGCGAGCAGGAGTTGCAGCCGGGTTGATGGATAGGCGGTGTCAAGGGGCACATACACCGCGCCGACCTTTAACGTCGCCAAAAAAGTTACCACTAGTGCCACACTTCGCTCCAGTAGCACCGCAACACGGTCGCCCCTCACCACGCCGCTCGCATGTAGACGTGCCGCAAGCAAGCTAGCCTGGATTTCCAACTCTGAATAGCTTAACGTTACCTCGCCGGCTTGCACTGCCAACTCACCGGGAGCCCGCGCCACTTCTCGCGCAAAACATGCCCAGAGCGTTCTATCGGCTGGCGGAATGCAGGGAGTGGGATGCCACAGTTGCAGCTGCTCACGGTGCCTGGACGTCAATAAGTCGAAATGCTCCAGTGCACGTCCGGAAGCAGCGCTGGCCTGCAGCAGCAGGCCGCAGTAAACATCGGCCAAAGCTTCCACCTCAGCTTGGTCAAAGTAGCCAACATGGTAATCAATTTGCAACAAGGGAGCTGATGCATCTCCGTAGTCGCACACGGTAAACGTCAGGGGAGTCTGCTCAAATCCATTCTGCAGAAAATGCGTTGATGCTTGTAGCCCCAAATCGGCAAAGTCGAAATCAAGCTTCTGATAGTTAAAAATAACATCAAAAATTGCAACGCGTTGTTCACCATGCAACACGTCCCGCTCGGCGAACAAGCGGGAAAGAGGTACATTGGTATGTCGGTATATGCCACGCAACCGGCGCGCAATGTCGGCACATAAATCATCAAACGTCTGATCGAGCTGTCCGGAAAGTTTCGCGGGATAAACTTGCATCGCGAGCGATATCTGCTTTCGCTCTGCCGCCGTGCGTCTATTGTGGATGGGCACACCAACCGTCATCTCGTCATGACCGTAGAGCCCGCCTACGGCGGCAAAGAGCACACCAAGGAAGAACGGCAGCCCTCCGCCGAAAGAGCCGGATTCTTGACCCTTTTTGAACCACGAAGCCGAAAGCGAACGCTCAATACGGTGCGAGGTTCGTCCAACATCGCTACCGCCGCTCTCCGACAACTTAGGAACGAACAGCAAGGGTGGAAGTTCCGCCAGTTCGGCGCGCCAAAATGCCTCGGCACCATTGCGCGGCTGCGTCAATATCGGCGCCTCAAGTGGCGCCGAGCCTGGCCCCGTTTCGATCCCAGAGGCGCGGTCCGAATAAAGCGAAAAAATTTTCTGTTGTAAGTTGGTGTATCCCCAGCCATCAATCACGAGATGGTGTGCCACTGTAAAATACCAGTATCGCTGAGGCGACAAGCGAATCAAACCGACTCTCAACAGCGGACCTGTATCCAGTTTAAATACTTGAGCGAAGTGCGTGTCAAGCAGACCGCGTGCTTGCTGTTCAGAATCAGGGGAGAGCGAGACATCGAACAGCGTCAGTTCGACTGTATCAACTGTCTGACGCAACCATGCGCCATCCTCATTGAAATGAAGGCGTACATGCAGACCCGCACTGCCATTGATGCACTCTTGAGCACATTGCGTCAAGAGAGGAACATCCAACGCTTGGCAGAACTCGACATACCCCCCAATGTTGTACATTGGAACTTCAGGCTGACGGAGTTGATGAAAGATAATGTCCTGCTGAGCGGAGGACATGGAAAAAAGGGGAAGTATCGAGCTACTCATGAAGCCTTCACTATCAATTTATTTACCAGCCCGCAATGCGGACACCAAACAAAAACCCGTACATATCCAACAGCAAAAATAGAGCAATCGCTCCCATCGTCGCTCGATTGTTTGCACAGTCGAAAATAAAACATCGCCAAGCCAAGCATTCACTTGCATGACAATTTCCACTTCATGCGTGGATGCCATGCCAACTTCCCTTTCAGATCGCGCCGCGAGAGAACTGCTACGTTAATCTGATACCAAAACACATTGCTAACGAGAACACCCACCGCTCGTTGCTGATAATCCGTACACGGCCAATTAAACCGGTGTTGGGCTTGGGATTTGAAACTGATAGTTGTCATCACGAACGATTGCAGAGAGAGAGTTGCAGCTTGGACTATTAACAAGCAGCAACATTAGCTCATCGAATGAAAACAACCATGAAATTGCCAACAAATATCCCTTTCAGCAAGCACCAACCGCTGAAAATAAGCTCTACGCTTTGTTTCCCACAAGGAAATACAGACAATCAATTAAGTCAGTACGACTCAAAATGACAGTCTCGGTGACCAACTGTGCATAATATTAAAATACAAAATATCGAAATTTTCACCATTCCTATCAATGCACAACTTTCAATCCACAGAAACTCCTGAGTAGCCCCCTTAGGTTTGCAACATAGTATTTAAACAAAACAGCATTGTAAAGATTATTTTCTATTTTTCAACATGTACATATAAATAATTACTACCACCGTCCATTTCCTTGCATTTTACAATGCCATAAAATCTATCCAATAATCACGTTTTTAATAATAATTATTAAGAACAGCTTAAATAATGAATTACATACTTGGCGCCCTCAGGAAGCAAGTGCAATACCTTTGCAGCAAAGTGCTGCCATGAAGAGAATCTACAAACATTTGACCACCCATCATAATTACCATGGGCGCACGACCTGACCTCCATTCGATCCATTGCCAAATGTCTTTGCCGTTCGGCCAACAACCTGATGCCGCCGCCCCCCCAAAAAAACAAATAGCGCGGAGAATTCAAGCGAGAACAGAGCACCACCTACTTCGCAGCCCCGCACAGCCCGTGCCAGCACGGGTCGAACGAGAATGTCCGCGCGCCGTGGCGCAGCTGATCTGAATCCAAATGGCCGGCAAACTAGGACGCTAAAGCGGAAAGTGACATGGGAGCCAATGGAGAGCAAAAAATCTTCATTACTTGTCGCCTTGCCATTGTCGAAAAAGAGACTTCAGCAAGGCCAACGGCCGCGCAAAGCCTGTGTCGCGTCAAATACCACTTAACCGACTGACCGGTCTAATCATCTGCATTCTTCTTAACTTGCGCGGCTTGGCGTGTGGCAACACCGATATGCCAGCCATGCCAAAGCAAAGGCCGACATCACCGGTTACATTGTCGGCTTCCACAACTGCAAGCGGACCTATTCAACATAGGAAAATCTGCTACAGCCCATTGTCGTGTTCGGAATTACCTGACTACGGCAGCGCACCCGAGGTGCTACGTGAATAGCCATTGCGTTCCCCATTAACAGACCTGATGCCCAAGAAAATGGCTCGCCCTCCAGAAAAATAAGCTGCCATGGATGCTGCATATCTAAAGATACATAACGACAGAATCCTGCAGGAGGCAGCATGCCACTTGTCGCTGATTCAGACCCCACGGATCAAGTACACCCGCCAATAAATTCCTGTGATTTCCAGCTTCCACAATCGGCGTACGGCTGTGGTACCAATCGTTAGCAGTGCTCGCTCTGCTAACGATTGGTACCTTGCATTACATCCGCTTCTGTTCGCCATAACTTCGCAATAATTTTCCATGGATTAGTTCGAAAACGAAAATCCTGAATATTTTTTAAACATATATAAACAAGCGGCCCTGGCAATTAGAGTTGATCACGGTCGTTGTTATTAATTAACGATAAATATTCCCAGGAAATACATTTCCCTCAATGTATTTTCAAAAAATCCGAACTTCGGTTACACTCCCGGACAATATTCATGCTGGCGTCGTCAGCCTGCCTACATGCAGACTTAAGGGTGATAGTGGATTCTTTTTTCAATACGTTCCGCAGTAAAAAGAAACTGGTCAGCGCATTTATTTTTTCGAGCTTAGCTGCTTTCGTCGAAGCGGGAGCACAACAAAAATCCAGGGATGAAAGTCAAGAACCAGCCCACCTGAAGGCGCTTCTAATTAAAAATACCTCGCCGGTCATTGATGGACTTCTGCTCGATGAGGCATGGAAAAGTGCGCCACTGTTCGAAAATTTTCATGAGTTTATGCCCGAGAGCGGTCGGCCTGTGCGACCACAGCTGCGCACTACCGTGCAGTTGCTGATCAATGAAGACGCCTTGATATTCGGCATACGCGCTTGGGATGATGCGCCAGGGAAGCAGCAAAGTTCGCTGGCGCGGCGTGACAAAGTAGGCACCGAACAAGACTTTATCGGCATCTGGCTCGATCCGACCGGCCATGGCCGCGCCGCCCAGTTCGTCCGCGTAAATATCGCCGGCGTGGTGAGCGACGGCATCTATCGTGCCGACGAGGACGAGACCGACCTTGGTCCCGATTTTCCTATCGACGCAGCAGTCCAGCGTCTTGCCGACGGCTACAGCATGGAGGTCCGCTGGCCATTGTCGAATCTGCGCTTCCCATACGCCGATGGCAAAACGTGGCGCGCCATGATCGAGCGTAGCGTGCCTCACGCCGGTGCCCTGCTGCTGACCAGTACCCCGCTTACTATCGATGCCTTAAGCCATATCGCCGTGTTGCAGGAGATCAGCGGCATGGAAGGCACAGTACTAGCGGTACGCGACCGCAGTTTTCTGGAAATAAAACCTGAGTTGACCATGCGCTCGACGCGCGACGCTGATAAGCAGGGCCAGCGCCACGCCAACCGGACCAGCTTAGGACTGGAGATTAATGCCAGGCCTCGCGCCGACTGGGTCTTCAACGGCACCCTGAATCCCGATTACTCACAGGTGGAAATCGATGAGCCAACTTCCAACGGAGCCAGCCGCATCGCACTCAGCCTTCCAGAGAAACGAGGATTTTTTCTGGAAAGCTCCGACGTACTCGGACTGCCTTTGGCCGCATTCTATTCACGCACGGTAGTCGATCCGGAATGGGGTCTGCGAGCGACTTGGCGTGCCGCCAAGGCTGATGCGACCGCGATGAGCCTACGAGATCGGGAAGGTGGAGTCATCCAGCGCGGTGGCGCCTACGAAACCTCCGAATTTGACCAGACGTCACGCACTCTTGCCAGCCTGGTGCGCGCGCGCTGGCACGGCGATGGCGCACTGCTGGGTGCCTTTGTCTCCCAGCGCGACTATGGTCTCGCTGGATCAAACCATGTGACCGGTTTCGACGGACAGTGGCGCGGCGATGGCCAGCAGGCTGCGTGGTTGCTAATGCATTCAAAAACCAACGTTGGTTTCGTCGAACAAGCATCTCAGGCCCCGGTGCGCGCGCCAACCCGCAGCGGCACCTACGTTTCAGCCAAATTCAACCATATCAATGAGACTTGGTGGAACGACTTCCTCCTTGAGGCAAGCAGCCCCGGCTTCATTAATGATAACGGCTTCGTACCACAAACCGGTGTCGTCACGACCAAGATCAACGTCAATCGCCGTCTCGGCCAGCATCGACTTGAACTGGAGTCAGTGTCGCTCGATTTATACGAGGTGGAAGCACACCTTGGCCTGCACGAGATTCGCACGCTACCAGATCCCACGCTAGGCCAACAGGGAAACCAAATTATCGAACGCAAGGTACAACCAGGGATCTCGCTACGCGCATCGCGCCAGACTGACTTCTGGGCAAATCTTGGCTTCGACCAGCAGCGTGCGCATCGAGAGGGACAGCTTCACAACACGCCGGCTGTGCACTTTGGATTCGGATCATCTCCGTTGCCATGGCTATCCAAGCTCAATGCCGAGGTGACGCTTGGCCGTCAGCTCGATGTTGACGCCGACCGCGTGGGCCGTGGCGGCAACGCTACTGCCGAAATGGGCTTGCGTTTTTCACTGCCACGTGGATGGGCGGTAGAACTTGAGCCGCGCTGGAACCGTGCCTGGGTCCAGGGAACGCTCGGACGGCCTGCATTCGTCGACAACAGTTGGCGCTGGCTCGGCATGCTGCATTTCACATCCACTGACTCACTGCGGCTTCTGGCTCAAAACACGGCAGCGGCGCGCAGCGACGACGGAGTTTCGGGCTTGGAGTCTTGGGCGGATAGGCAAGTACACCGCTCACTGCTATACCGTCACCTCTGGCGCCACGGAAGGTCGCTGTCGGTTGGCTATTCGCATGACAGGACTCGCGAACCGACTAAGACCAATAAATCATTGACTTTGAAATTTCAATGGGAAGTTTAATGCAGGGCCACATGGAGCGGTTTCAAACCACAAGCGCAACACCAGGTTCATTAACAGTATTGATGAGGTGTTGCAGTAACGTGATCGTATTCACGCATGCGTATGTAGCAAGGCCACGTTTGTCATGAGCGATTGAAACCGCGCAGAAATGGCATAGCCATCTGGACAAAAAAATAGCCCACTCGAAAGTGGGCTATCTTTTTCATCTGGAGGCGAGGACGGGAATCGAACCCGTCTAAACGGCT
Source organism: Janthinobacterium sp. BJB426 (assembly GCF_002735705.1). Taxonomy (GTDB): domain Bacteria; phylum Pseudomonadota; class Gammaproteobacteria; order Burkholderiales; family Burkholderiaceae_D; genus Janthinobacterium. The sequence goes on along the minus strand of NZ_PDZL01000006.1, from coordinate 299,597 downwards.
TTGCAGGCCGCTGCATAACCTCTTTGCTACCTCGCCAGAGGAACTGCTTGGATGGGCCTTGCGGCACACCTTGAAAACTGGAGCGGGAGAAGAGTCTCGAACTCTCGACCTCAACCTTGGCAAGGTTGCGCTCTACCAACTGAGCTACTCCCGCATTGGAGCTTGGTTACCGCCTAATCGCGCCGGCTACTGCGGCGGATAAAAAAAGGAAGCCAGCTTAGCTTCCCTTTAGAATTCTGGAGCGGGAGAAGAGTCTCGAACTCTCGACCTCAACCTTGGCAAGGTTGCGCTCTACCAACTGAGCTACTCCCGCATTGGAGCTTCTATTTTCTGCTACTGCCATCTTGCTTTGCTGCCTCAGCTTTCGCTGGAGCGGGAGAAGAGTCTCGAACTCTCGACCTCAACCTTGGCAAGGTTGCGCTCTACCAACTGAGCTACTCCCGCATACGAACCGCTATTTTACTGCCTTTTGCTACCGTTTACCAGTGCTGCTTTACTGCTGATCCAGTATTCACTGGAGCGGGAGAAGAGTCTCGAACTCTCGACCTCAACCTTGGCAAGGTTGCGCTCTACCAACTGAGCTACTCCCGCAGTGGACAACATTGTATCAGAAGCTCTACTACATCGCCAGTACTACTTTTTACTGCATTCGCTGTTTTTACCTATGACACGATCCAGAAAACTGGAGCGGGAGAAGAGTCTCGAACTCTCGACCTCAACCTTGGCAAGGTTGCGCTCTACCAACTGAGCTACTCCCGCGTCATCAACAACAGGCCAGCATTATAGAGGGATTACAGGGGCTGTCAACGGGCAATATCTGGTGTTTTGCAAAATATTCCGCATAAAGCAGCCGCCTGCTTATTCTTAGTGCAAATTCCCCGCTTTTTCCTTGATCAAGGGCCATGCCAGGCGCAAGTAATAGAACATCGACCACACCGTCAGCACGCAGGCGATCCACAGCAGCTTTTCGCCCCACACGTGGGTATCGATCGCACCGAAGATCACTTCGTGGTACAGCAGCAGGGGAATGGCCGTCATTTGCGCGGCCGTCTTGATCTTGCCGATCGAGCTGACGGCCACCGATTTCGAAGCGCCGATCTGCGCCATCCATTCGCGCAAGGCGGAAATCGTGATTTCACGGCCGATGATGATGAAGGCCAACACTGCATTGACACGGTCCAGCTGCACCAGCACCAGCAAGGCGCCCGCCACCATCAGCTTGTCGGCTACCGGGTCGAGGAAGGCGCCAAAGGCCGAGGTCTGGTTCCAGCGCCGCGCGAGGAAACCGTCGAACCAGTCGGTCACGGCGGCAACAATGAAGACCAGCGTGGCAACCAGGTTCTGGTCGCCATGCAGCAGCATCGACGGCGGCAAATAAAACACGCCGACGACGAGCGGTATCAGGGCCACGCGCAGCCAGGTCAAAAGGATGGGAATATTAAAAGGCATAAGGGTGCAATCGGCCGACGGGTAAATTGAATATGAGAAAGCGTGAAGCAAGCGCCACTAGTCTACATGGCCACGGGATATTAGCCTAGTCCGGTTGCCGCAGCACCGGACCAGGCCATCCATCCATCAATGCAACTGCTTGTAGATTTCTTCCGCCAGTTGCGTGGAAATCCCCTCCACCGACATCAAATCCTCGACACTGGCATCGACCACGCCGCGCAAGCCGCCAAAGCGCGACAACAGTTTCTGGCGGCGCTTGGCGCCGATGCCTTCGATTTCTTCCAGGCGCGAGGTCTGGCGCGTCTTGGCGCGCTTGGCGCGCATGCCGGTAATGGCGAAGCGGTGCGCTTCGTCGCGAATCTGCGCGATCAGCATCAGGGCCGCAGACTCCTTGCCCAGTTCCTGCGCCGCGCGGCCATCGACGAACAGCAGGGTTTCCAGGCCCACCTTGCGCCCTTCCCCCTTGGCCACACCGACGATCAGGCTGATATCGAGTCCCAGCTCGGCGAACACCTGGCGTGCCATTTCGATCTGTCCCTTGCCGCCGTCGATCAAGACCACGTCGGGCATCACGCCATCGCCATTCGCCACTTTCTCGTAGCGGCGCATGAGGACCTGGCGCATGGCCGCGTAATCATCGCCGGGCGTGATGTCGTTGATGTTGTAGCGCCGGTATTCGCCGTTCTGCATGGCGTGGTGGTGGAACACGACACACGACGCCTGCGTCGCCTCGCCTTGCGTGTGGCTGATGTCGAAACACTCCACGCGCAGGCTGTCGAGGTCGCCCAAATCCAGGCGCAGCGCCTCGGCCAGCGCGCGCGTGCGCGACTGCTGCGAGCCCTGCTCGGACAACAATCGCGCCAGCGAAATCTCGGCGCCCTTTTGCGCCATCTCAAGCCACTGGCGGCGTTGCCCCTGCGGCTGGAAGATCAGGTTGATGCGGTGGCCGCACTGCTCCATCAGCGCCACCATCAGGGCTGGCTGGTCGAATTCGATATTCAGGATCAGGGTGCCGGGAATGAATTTTTCCGTGTAGTGCTGGGCCAGGAAGGCGGCCAGCACTTCCACCTCGATGGCTTCCTCGGCAATCGCCGCGGCATCGCTGAGCTGGCTGGGGAAGTAGGCGCGGTCGCCCAGGTGGCGTCCGCCGCGCACCATGGCCAGGTTGACGCAAGCGCGTCCGCCCTGCACCAGCACGGCGAGGATGTCCACGTCGGCGTCGCCCGTCGTTTCCATGCTTTGCTGGTGCAGCACGCGCGACAGCGAAGCGATCTGGTTGCGCACCACCACGGCCTGCTCGAACTTCAGCTCGGCGGCAAACGCGTGCATCTTCTTTTCCAGGTCCGCCATCACTTCGCTCTGGCGCCCGCGCAGGAAGCGCGCCGCGTTTTCCACGTCATTCTTGTAATCTTCCTTGCTGATCAGATCCACGCACGGCGCGCTGCAGCGGCCGATCTGGTGCAGCAGGCAGGGCCGCGTGCGGTTGGCGTACACGCTGTCCTCGCAGGTGCGGATGAGAAAAACCTTTTGCAGTATCTGCATCGATTCCTTGACGGCCCAGGAACTGGGGAACGGCCCGAAATACTGGTTTTTCTTGTCCACCGCGCCCCGGTAATACACCATGCGCGGCGCATCGCCATTGGTGATTTTCAGATACGGATACGACTTGTCGTCACGGAACAGGATGTTGTAGCGCGGTTGCAGCGCCTTGATCAGGTTGTTTTCCAGAATCAAGGCTTCCGCCTCGCTGTGCGTGACGGTGGTTTCCAGGCGCGCGATGCGCTCGACCATCATCGCGATGCGGGGGCTGGCCAGGTTTTTCTGGAAATAGCTGGACACGCGCTTTTTCAGGTCGCGCGCCTTGCCGACGTACAACACCTTGTCGGCGGCGTCGAAATAGCGGTACACGCCGGGCAAGTTCGGCAGCTTGGCGACCGTGGCCAGCACTTGCGCGCGGGGGTCGGGCGGCGTTTCCGCCAAGGAAGGTTCTGGGCTTGCTTCGGTCATTGCTGGCTCATTGCGCACTTATCGTTACACTGCTTGCTCTACGATCACGAACGCGACCGCATATTCTTCTTCATCGCTGATGGTCACTTGCGCGCTCAGGCGGTGCTTTTCCATGAACTCGGCCAGCACGCCACTGCAGACGATCATCGGCTTGCCGCTGGGGTGATTCAGCATCTGCGCGGCGGGCCAGGTCATCGGCATGCGCAAGCCCAGGCCGATGGCCTTGGAAAACGCTTCTTTGGCCGCGAAGCGCGTGGCAAGGAAGCGTACGCCGCGCACGGCGTTCTTGGCGCTGCGGGCGCGGAATTTTTCCAGCTCCTGCGGCCCCAGTATCTTTTTCGCGAAACGCTCGCCATGGCGCGCCAGGGCCGCTTCGATACGGGGAATCTTGCAGATATCGGTACCGATGCCGTAAATCATGCTACCTCCTTGGTCCCGCGTTTATGCCTTGCCAGCGAGACGCGTGGCCACCATGATGGCCTTCATTTCGCGCACGGCGTTTTCCCAGCCGACAAACACGGCATGCGCAACGATGGCGTGGCCGATGTTCAGTTCGGCAATATCGGGAATGGCAGCGATGGCCTGCACGTTGGTGTAATGCAAGCCGTGGCCCGCGTTGACCTTCAAGCCGCGCCCCACGCCGAACAGCACGCCCGCCTTGATGCGCTCCAGTTCCGCCAATTGCTCGGCGCCCTCGGTGTCCGCGTAGCGCCCCGTGTGCAGTTCGATCACGGGCGCGCCAAGCTCGGCGGCGGCGGCGATCTGCTGCTCTTCCGCATCGATGAACAGGCTCACGCGAATGCCCTCGCCTTGCAATTGTTGCACGGCCGCCTGCACTTCCTTGAAGTAGCGCACCACATCCAGCCCCCCTTCGGTCGTCACTTCCGTGCGCTTTTCCGGCACCAGGCACACGTCCGCCGGCTTGATGCGGCAGGCAAAATCGATCATCTCGGCCGTCACGGCCGCTTCCAGGTTCATGCGCGTCAGTAATTGCGGTGCAATGGCGATCACATCCGCATCCTTGATGTGGCGGCGGTCTTCGCGCAAATGCAGGGTAATGGCGTCGGCGCCCGCCTGTTCGGCCAGCAGGGCCGCGCGGACCGGGTCCGGATACGCGGTGCCGCGCGCATTGCGCAAGGTAGCCACGTGGTCGATATTGACGCCCAGGTCGATGACGGGGCCGGAAGGCTGCAAAAAGCTCATAGTGATGGTATCCGTAAAGTGCTGTCGTGCGGCAAACCGCCGCTACAGCTGCATTAAATCGATCAGTATCTGGCGCGTATTCAAGGTGGCGCCGCCCAGTTGATGGGCCAGCAAAAAGCGCATCAGCAGCTTGCTTTGCGCCTGCGTGGCCACGTCAAGATAATCTTCGCGCTCCATGTCGAGCAGGGTCTTGCCCGTGATCTTCGGCCAGGCATCGCTGGCGCGCGCCGGGCGCGGCCCCCGTTCCGGGTCGACCACGTACACCTGCCCCGCTTCGACGGCCTGGCGCGTGCCCGTGCAGCGCGTCAGGTCGGCCGCCACGCCCGTTTCCTTGAGCAGGGCGCGCTCGAACTTGCGCAGCACGATGGGCGGCGGCTCATTGTGCGCCAGTTGATTCAAGGTGGCAACGTAGTGGTCGAACAGGACGGGATGCGGATCGTCGCGCGCCAGCAGTTTCACCAGCAATTCGTTCAAATAAAAGCCGCACAGCAAGGCGGTCTTTTCCAGCGGCAACATGCCCCCCACCCATTCCGCGCCGGTGAGGATGCGCAGCTCGGACTTGCCCGTCCAGCCCGCCTGCAGGGGCTGGAACGTTTGCAGCACGCCGCGCAACTGCGAGTGGGGCCGCTTGGCGCCCTTGGCGACGAGCGCGATGCGGCCGTACTCGCGCGTAAACACGTCGACGATGAGGCTGGTTTCTTTATGCGGATAGCTGTGCAGCACGAAGGCTGGCTGGCCCGTGATGCGGCCGTCGCGCGTGGGCGGACGGCTGCGCCGGGGCGCTGTGGGAGGTGCGGCCGGCGGCGCGATGGCCGCCGGCGTAGGGACCGGCGCAGATGCAGCAAAGGCGGCTGGCGCAGGATGGTGCAGCGCTGGCGTGGTGGTGCTCATGCGTGTGGCGTCGCCCCCGGGTTGCGGATTACTCGTAGCCGTAGGCGCGCAAGCCCGCCTCGTTGTCGGCCCAGCCCGACTTGACCTTGACCCAGATTTCCAGGTACACGGGGCCGCCGAACAGCTTTTCCATATCCAGGCGGGCCTGGGTGGAGACTTCCTTCAGGCGTGCGCCCTTGTTACCGATGATCATGGATTTGTGCGTATCGCGCTCGACCAGGATGGCGGCAAACACGCGGCGCAGATCGCCCTCCTGCTCGAATTTCTCGATCAGCACGGTGCTCGTGTACGGCAGTTCGTCGCCGACGAAGCGGAACAGTTTTTCGCGCACGATTTCCGAGGCGAGGAATTTCTCGCTGCGGTCGGTGATGTCGTCAGGGCCAAAGATGGGCTGATTTTCCGGCAAGAAGCGCTTGATTTCGTTCTGCAAGCCTTCCAGCTGGAAGTGCAGCTTGGCCGAGACAGGCACGATGGCGGCGAAGTCGCGCATGGCGGCGATCTTTTGCGCAAACGGCAACAATACAGCCTTATCCTTGACGCGGTCAGACTTATTGATGACGAGGATGCACGGAACCTCCTTCGGCAGCAGGTCCATCACTTGCTGGTCGGCCGGGCCGAACGTGCCCGCCTCGATCACGTACAAAATCACGTCCGAGGAAATCAGGGTGTTCGTGACGGTCTTGTTCAGCGTCTTGTTCAGCGCGTTCGAGTGGCGCGTCTGGAAGCCAGGCGTGTCAACGTAGATGAATTGCGCGTCCGGCACCGTCTGGATGCCCGTGATGCGGTGGCGCGTGGTTTGCGCCTTGCGCGAAGTGATGCTGACCTTCGCGCCGATCAGCACGTTCATCAGGGTCGATTTGCCCACGTTCGGGCGGCCCACGATGGCGATATAGCCACAGCGGAAGTTGTCGGGCATTTTGGTGGCTGTCATGCTAGTGTCGATTCTGTTTAGTGTGAGCGGCGATCGCCGGGGCTGCAGGAGCTTGCGCGTCGTCGCTCTGGATGGTGGCAATGCCGGCCAGCTTGAGCTGGGCGGCGCGCGGTTTCGGCTTGCGGCTGGCGGCAGGCGACTTCAACAACGCCTGCTCGGCCACGTCCAGCGCCAGTTTGGCGGCGGCTTGCTCACCGGCGCGGCGGCTTCCGCCACGACCGTAGACCTGGATATTCAATTTTGGCACCAGGCATTCGATCTCGAATTCCTGGCTGTGGGCGGCGCCGTGGGTGGCCACCACATTGTACTGTGGCAGCGAAATTTTCTTGCTTTGCAAAAACTCCTGCAGCAGGGTCTTGGCATCCTTGCCCAGGGTTTGCGGATCGACCGAATCGAGGATGGGGATGTAGAAGGCGCGGATCACTGTGCTGGCGGCGTCAAAGCCCGTGTCGAGGAAAATCGCCCCCAGCAAGGCTTCCAGGGTGTCGGCAAGGATTGACGGACGGCGGAAACCGCCCGATTTGAGTTCGCCTTCGCCCAGGCGCAAAAATTGCGACAGTTCCAGCTTTTGCGCGATTTCATACAACGACTGCTGTTTCACCAGATTCGCGCGCAGGCGCGACAGGTCGCCCTCGTCGATGGACTTGAAGCGTTCGTACAGGATGGAAGCGACCACGCAGTTGAGGATGGAGTCGCCGAGAAATTCCAGCCGCTCGTTATGCAAACTGCTGTGGCTACGATGCGTCAAGGCTTGCTGCAACAGGCCAGCATCCTGGAACGTATAGCCTAAACGGGTTTGCAATAACTGAAGATTCATTGTTGTTTCTGTGTCATCTGAGTAATTCGGCTGGCCGCCGCGCGGGGAATCGGCGCGGCAGCCATAGGGGCGGCTTAGTGTATGCCGCCCACTCTTTTCGGATTGCTGAAGTTCATCCACACCAGGAATGCCTTGCCGACGATGTTCTCGTTCGGCACGAAGCCCCAGTAGCGGCTGTCCGCACTATTGTCGCGGTTGTCGCCCATCATGAAGTAATTGCCTTGTGGCACTACACACGTAAAACCGTCTTCGTTGTAGTCGCACGCATCCTTGTGCGGGAAATCCTTCACTTCGCGCAAGTTCAACGTAGGAGCTGGCTCGTCGTTGAGGATGCGGTGGCTCACGCCCGTCAGGTTTTCTTCCAGCTGCTTGTGGTAAACAGTGCTTTCATCATCCAGATAGTCGTCGAGCGCGGTATAGGCGACTTCCTTGCCGTTGACCGTCAAGCGCTTGTTTTCATAGGTGATTTTATCACCGGGCACACCGATCACGCGCTTGATATAGTCTTGCGACATATCTTTCGGGTACTTGAACACCATCACGTCGCCGCGCTGCGGATCGTTGACTTCAATGATGCGCTTGTTGACGATAGGCAGACGAATGCCATAGGTAAACTTGTTGACCAGGATCAGATCGCCCACCAGCAAGGTCGGCACCATCGAGCTCGACGGGATCTTGAATGGCTCATACAGGAACGAGCGCAGGCAGAACACGAGGGCGATGACGGGGAAGAAGCTGCCCGAATACTCGACCCAGGTCGGCTGGCGCAACAGGGCCGCTTCGATGGTCGCGCGGCTGCCGCCCGCATCGGACTTGATGCCTTCTGCGGCCAGCTTGGACTGGCGCGCATCGAATTCAGCCAGGGCGCGGTCGGCCGCCTTGCGGCGCTGCTTGGACAGATAAAACACATCCAGGCACCAGACCAGGCCTGTCAATACCATCAGCACGAACAGGATTAAAGCGAAATTTCCTAAAATCACTTGCAGGTTCATGTATTAACCGTCCACTTGTAAAATTGCCAGGAATGCTTCTTGCGGGATCTCCACGGAACCCACTTGCTTCATGCGTTTCTTACCCGCTTTTTGTTTCTCCAGCAATTTTTTCTTGCGGCTGATGTCGCCGCCATAGCACTTGGCCAGCACGTTCTTGCGCAAGGCTTTCACGTTCTCGCGCGAAATGATGTTCGCGCCGATGGTCGCCTGGATGGCCACGTCGAACATCTGGCGCGGGATCAGTTCGCGCATCTTGGCAGCCACCTGGCGGCCACGGTACTGGCTGTTCGAACGGTGGACGATAATCGCCAGCGCATCGACTTTTTCGCTGTTGATCAGCATGTCGACCTTGACCACGTCGGCCGCGCGGTATTCCTTGAACTCGTAATCCATCGAGGCATAGCCGCGCGACGTCGATTTCAGACGGTCGAAGAAGTCCAGCACGATCTCGGCCATCGGCATTTCATACACAAGCTTGACCTGGCGGCCGTGGTAGCTCATGTCCATCTGGATGCCGCGCTTGCCGATACACAAGGTAATCACGGAACCAACGTATTCCTGCGGCATGTACAGATTGACCGTAACGATAGGCTCGCGCACTTCCTCGATGCGCGACGGATCGGGCATCTTCGACGGATTGTCAACGTTGATCATGGTGCCGTCGCGCTGGATCACTTCGTACACGACCGTTGGCGCCGTCGTAATCAGGTCCATGTCGAATTCGCGCTCGAGGCGTTCCTGCACGATTTCCATGTGCAGCAAGCCCAGGAAACCGCAGCGGAAGCCGAAGCCCAGCGCCTGCGACACTTCCGGCTCGTACATCAGGGCCGCATCGTTCAGTTTCAGTTTTTCCAGCGAGTCGCGCAGCGCATCATACTGGTTCGCTTCCACAGGGAACAGGCCGGCGAACACTTGCGGCTGCACTTCCTTGAAGCCAGGCAATGGCGCGACAGCAGGACGGCTGACCAGGGTGACGGTGTCGCCCACTTTCGCCGCTTTCAATTCCTTGATGCCAGCGATGATGAAACCCACCTGGCCTGCCGACAATTGCGGCAAGGATTGCGAACGTGGAGAGAACACGCCGATGTCTTCCACCAGCTGCACCGAATCGGTGGCCATCAGGCGGATCTTGTCTTTCGGTTTCAGGGTACCGTTGACCACGCGCACCAGCATGACCACGCCCACATAGGCGTCATACCAGGAGTCGACGATCAGCGCCTGCAGCGGCGCATCGGGATCGCCCTTCGGCGGCGGTACCTTGACGATCAGTTGCTCGAGCACGTCCAGCACGCCGAAGCCCGTCTTGGCCGAGCAATGCACGGCGTCGGCCGCGTCGATGCCGATCACGTCTTCGATCTCGGCAATGGCGTTCGGCGGATCCGCGTTCGGCAAGTCGATCTTGTTCAGGACGGGCACCACTTCCACGCCCAGGTCCAACGCCGTGTAGCAGTTGGCGACCGTCTGCGCTTCCACGCCTTGCGACGCGTCCACCACCAGCAGCGCGCCTTCGCACGCCGACAGCGAGCGCGACACTTCATAGCTGAAGTCGACGTGGCCTGGCGTATCGATCAGGTTCAGATTGTAGATCTGGCCATCGCGGGCCTTGTAGTGCAGGGCCGCCGTTTGCGCCTTGATGGTAATGCCGCGCTCGCGCTCCAGATCCATCGAATCGAGCACCTGCGCCTCCATCTCGCGGTCGGACAAGCCGCCGCACAATTGAATGATGCGGTCAGCCAGGGTCGATTTACCGTGGTCAATATGGGCGATGATGGAGAAATTGCGTATGTTGTTCATTAACTAATATAAGTGCGAAGTTGACGACACTGCTTTAACAGGAATCAGGGGGATCATGTCCGGGCCAAACAGGGCCAAAACCAGGCGCCCCACTCATGATGAAAAAAGCGCTCCGAGCAGGACATCTGCATGCCCAGGCGAGCGCTTTTGAAGCGACAGAAGCTGCTGCCTCGGACAGTAGCTTTTTCGACCTCCCCATTTTACCGGATTTCAGAGTAGAAAGCCCGTCTTATGAGGCCGGCACCGGGCCAAGCTGACATTTTCAGCTGTTTTCAGCACCAGAATGGTGCAATGCAGCGTCAATATTGATATTTAAACTACATCAGGCAGCGTCGTACCGCAGCTTCATCAAGGAAATAATGGCATAGCTCGGGCTGCGCCAGGTCGCCAAACAGCACCGGCACCAGCTCATCGAAACGCGCCAGCAGCGCGGCGTCGGGCGACGTATCGATATCGATCACGTCCACCGTGAACGGTGTTCCGGGCGGCTGCAGCAGGAGCAAGGCATCGAGCATATCCTGGCATAAATGGCAATAACTGCGGGAATAGAGGGTGAAGTGCATGAAGAAAAGGGAAAGGCATCCCGGCTGGAGCCGGGATGCAGGTGAATCAGAAACTTACTTGGCCGATGGACGCAGCGAAACAAATTGCGCCACGTCGCCACGGCGTACCAGCACGGCCGACGTCTTCTTCGGATCGAGCTTGGCCACCAGGACATTGAACTGCTTGGCATCTTTCACGGCAACGTTGTTCAACTGCAAGATCACATCGCCAGGCTGCAGGCCGGCCTGGGCCGCCACGCCATCGGCATCGTCGACCAGTACGCCCGCGTCGATCTTCAATTCCTGTTTCTTCGCGGCCGGCACGTCGCTGACCTTCAGCCCCAGCGCATTGACGGCTTGCGCTTCCGGCTCCTTGACGCCCTTCTTCGCCGTTTTCTCGCTTTCGAGCTCGACGACGGTGACAGGAACATCCTGCTGCGCGCCCTTGCGCCAGACGGTGATCGTGGATTTGCCATTGACGGCGGCGCCACCTACCAGGCGCGGCAAGTCGGACGAACGCTCGATCTGGGCGCCGTTGAATTTCAGGATGATGTCGCCCGCCTTGATGCCCGCCTTGTCGGCCGGACCGCCCGGCTCCACCATCGACACTTGCGCGCCCTTGGCGTTTGGCAAGCCCAGCGATTCCGCCACGTCCTTGCTCACTTCGCCGATCTGCACGCCGATGCGTCCGCGCACGACTTTACCTGTCTTTTTCAGCTGCTCGCCCACGCGCATGGCTTCATCGATGGGCACGGCAAACGAAATGCCATTGTAGGCGCCGGACAGGGTGGCGATCTGCGAATTGATGCCAATCACCTCGCCGCGCATATTGATCAAGGGACCACCGGAGTTGCCGGGATTGACGGCCACGTCGCTCTGGATCAGGGGCAAATAGTCGCCCGTGTCGCGCGACTTGGCGGAAATAATGCCGGCCGTCACCGTGTTTTCCAGGTTGAACGGCGAGCCGATGGCGATCACCCACTCGCCCACGCGGATCTTGTTCGAGTCGCCGATGGTCAGGCGCGGCAGGTTGGCGCCCTCGATTTTCAGCAGGGCCACGTCGGTGCGCGCATCGGCGCCGATCACCTTGGCCTTGAATTCGCGCTTGTCCGTCAGGGTCACATACACCTCGTCGGCGCCGTCGACCACGTGGGCATTGCTCAGCACGTAGCCGTCCGCCGAAATAATGAAGCCGGAACCAACGCCGCGCTGTACTTCCTGCTCCTGCGGCACGGCGCGGCGGCCGCCGCGCGGCGCCTGCTGGCGCGGCGTCGGCATGGCACCGCCAAAGAAGCGGCGCAGGAATTCCTGCATTTCCTGCTCGTCCTGTCCGCCCACGCCAGCCCCGGCGCCACCCATCTTCAGGCGCTCGGTGGTGCGGATATTCACGACGGCCGGACCGACGGCATCGACCAGGTCAGAGAAATCAGGCAGTTTGATGGCAGGCACGGCGGCCTGCGCTTGTGGCGCCAGGCCCAGCATGGTGGGAGCAAGGAAGACGCCAGCCGTACCGAACAATAAAGCGGAAAGCGTCTTCACTGAAAACGACTTGCTGGCGGCACACATGTTTTTTTTCATGGAAAGGATCTTTTCGAGTTTATAAACGGATCAAAACGCGGATCAGGCGATTGCCTGCGCGCATGATTGGCCGTCATGACGGAATCCCAGGGGCAAACCCACCTGACAGCGCGCATGGCAGCAACAATATATCGCAAAAGCAAGATATTACCTGCGCACAGTGTCAATCGTAGCGAAGGCCAGTGTCAAGGGGGCGGCGGGAACGTTAAGCCTGGCATAAGATGGAAAACGCGACAGCTAAGTAATCCTCAGGAAATTATTGTGAATTTATGACGAACAGAACCGGACGCTATGCAAGGCGCCCGCTGCGACGCAGTGCGAGCACTGCTAGCAGCGGGCAAGCCTCGTCGGCCACCTTGCAGAGCGCCGGTTATGGAAGTCAGAAATCACAATAATTTATTGGGGGTTACTTAGCGCTGCGCCAGCGGCCCCGCCTCCAGCGGCTCGGCCACGCCCGGCGGCACGAGGGGCGGCAACGGCTCCACATGAGCTGCCCCTTCGGGCGCCGCCTCCGCGGCCAGGCGGCTGGCCAGGCGCGCGTCGAACTGGGCGCTCAGTGCATGGTCGTACTGCTCCGAGCGCAGCACGTCGCCGATGTGGCGATAGGCATCCCAGGCTTGCCTTCCCGATGGCGTATCGAGGGCGGCAAAAGCCAGTTCGAGTTCGCTCGCCGCCAGCTCGCCATCGGCCAGCGCGGAAATAGTCTCGTGCAATCGTGTATGCGTGTCCATGATGGGCCCTGCCATTTCAAGAAGATCGGTGCGAAAACCGGACGCAGCCATGCCAACTCCATACTCCCCAGATTACCAGCGCTTGTCAATCGGCATGTCCAACAACGGTTTCAATTTCTCCGCAATCACTTCGCGCGCGCGAAAAATCCGGCTGCGCACGGTGCCGATGGGGCACGCCATGATCTCCGATATTTCTTCATAGCTCAGCCCCTCGATCTCGCGCAGCACGATGGCCGTGCGCAACTCGATGGGCAGCACATCCATGGCCGCATTGACGGTGGCTGCAATCTGCTTGCTGGCCAGCACCGATTCGGGTGTATTGTTGTCTCGCAACTTATTGCCGTCATCGAAAGACTCCGCCTGCTCGGCGTCGGCATCGCTGGACGTGGCGGCGCGGCGCCCTTGCGTGACGAGATAATTCTTGGCCGTATTGATGCCGATGCGATACAACCAGGTATAAAAGGCGGCCTCGCCGCGAAAATGGCGCAGCGCCCGGTATGCCTTGATAAAGGTTTCCTGCACCACATCTTCGGCCTCCGCCGGGTCATGCACCAGCCGCGACACCAGGCGCATCAAGCGGCGCTGATATTTCGATACCAGCACATCGAATGCCCGTTTGTCGCCAGCCTGCACCCGCTCGACCAGTAACTGATCATACTCGCGCTCTGTCCTCACGCCCAATGTCCCTGTAGTCATGCAGCGTGGGCGCCTGTATGGATATAGAGTTGGCCCGCTGCAAGAAGTTCAGTGTTCGCCCCACTTTTATTCTTCCCTGTTCCGCGCCGCGATAGCCCGGCACGCCACGGCCAGCGGACGGAAGGCGGTGCAGCTGCCGCCGCGCTGCGCCAGCAGCTGCGTGCGCCGTCCGGCGCCATCCGCCAGGCACAGCACCAGCAGCGACGGCCACAAGGTCGAGCCCGGCAACAGGCGCAGCCCCGCCCCAGCCGGCGCCACCACCGTGGCGGCACCGGCTTCCGGCACTTCGCCATGCTCCAGATATACCGCCAGCCGCAACTGCCCAACCGGCGAAATATCAAGCGCCTGCGGCTTTCTGCGCCGGCGCAGAAAAGCCAGTAAAAACACGCCGCCAGCCGCACTCAGCAAGGCACCAGGCAAGCCCAATGCATAGTCGCCCACCAGCTGGCCGGGCGCGGGCAGACTGCGCCAGACGCCACTCAAGGGCCAGGCGGCCAGCACCGCGCACAGCCCCAGCACCGCTTGCAACAGGCGCAAACAGACAGGCGTGCGAATGACAGCCGCTACCGCGATCGACATACTTCATGGGGAAAAAAGGCGCGCCGGCACCATGCCGGGCAAATTCAGCCGCCAACGAACGTTGGCGGCGAATCAGCGCTCACTACGATTTGACCGTAGCGAGCGCTTGAAAGTTCCTGCTTATTTCGCTTTACCGAAAATCAGCGTGCCATTCGTTCCGCCGAAGCCGAACGAATTCTTCACTGCATAATCGATCTTCATATCACGCGCCGTGTTGGCACAGAAATCGAGATCGCACGCCGGATCCTGGTTGAAGATGTTGATGGTCGGAGGCGACACCTGATGGTGCAATGCCAGGACCGTAAACACCGCTTCCAGACCGCCCGCGCCGCCCAGCAAATGGCCCGTCATCGACTTGGTCGAGTTGACGACCAGATTCTTGGCGTGATCACCGAAGGTGCGCTTGATGCCCATCACTTCTGCCACGTCGCCTTGCGGGGTCGACGTGCCGTGCGCGTTCAGGTATTGAATCTGATCCGGGTTCAAGCCTGCGTTGTCGAGGGCCGCGATCACCGATTTGCTGCCGCCGCTACCATCTTCCAGCGGCGAGGTCATGTGATAAGCATCTGCGCTCATCCCGAAACCATGCACTTCGGCATATATCTTGGCACCACGGGCCACCGCGTGCTCGTACTCTTCCAGCACCATGACGCCAGCGCCCTCGCCCAGCACGAAGCCGTCGCGGTCGGTATCCCACGGACGCGATGCCGTTGCCGGATCGTCGTTGCGGGTCGACAAGGCACGCGCCGAAGCGAAACCGCCCAGGCCCAGTGGCGACACGGTCGATTCAGCACCACCGGCGATCATGACGTCGGCATCGCCGTACTCGATCATGCGCGCTGCGGCACCGATGCTGTGCAAACCGGTGGTACACGCTGTAACAATCGCCAGGTTCGGGCCCTTCAGACCATATTTGATCGAAAGGTTGCCAGAGATCATGTTAATGATCGAGGCAGGCACGAAAAATGGCGAGATACGGCGCGGACCGCGCTTTTCGTACTCGGACTTGGTTTCCTCGATCAGCGGCAAGCCGCCGATACCGGAACCGATGATCACGCCGATGCGCTCGGCGTTTTCTTCGGTCACTTCCAGGCCGGAGTCCTGCATCGCCTGGATGCCTGCAGCCATGCCGTAATGGATAAAGGTATCCATGTGGCGGGCTTCCTTACCGGAGATGTACTCTTCGATATTGAAGCCTTTGACTTCACCAGCAAAATGCGTGGTGAATGGCAGTGCATCGAACTTGGTAATCGTGGCAATGCCGGATTTACCTTCAATGATTGCGCCCCACGCCTCGGCAATAGTATTGCCGACAGGTGAAACGCAGCCCAGGCCGGTGACAACAACACGACGGTTTTTAGAACGGCTCAAGCGATTCTCCTGAAGTCGGTCAGACAGGCTTAGGCCTTGACGTGTGCGGTGGCGTAGTCGATCGCCTGTTGCACGGTGGTGATTTTTTCAGCTTGTTCGTCAGGGATTTCCATTTCGAATTCGTCTTCCAGGGCCATGACCAGTTCCACGGTGTCCAGGGAATCGGCACCCAGGTCGTCGACGAAGGAGGATTCGATTTTGATGTCTGCTTCTGCAACGCCCAGTTGCTCAGCGACGATTTTCTTAACGCGTTGTTCGATATCCGACATGTTATGGCTCCAAAGTGTGTGTTACGGAAAGTGCGCGCATTTTATCAGGTTTGCGCGTCCGAATACTAATTTCGGTGTCTGCTGCTAATTCAACCGAAGCTGCTGCTAAAAGATGCGATTATAGACAAAAACAGCCGTTGAATCATGCCACAAACGCCCGCCCTGTCTAGCTTTCACATCAATTCATGTACATTCCGCCGTTCACGTGCAGGGTCGTGCCCGTGATATACGCCGCTTGCGGCGAGGCCAAAAAGGCCACGGCCGCTGCCACGTCTTCCGGTTTGCCCAGGCGGGACAGGGGAATTTGCGTCAACAGGGCCGCATGCTGCTCTTCGCTCAGCGCCTTGGTCATGTCGGTATCGATGAAGCCCGGCGCGATGCAGTTCACGGTAATGTTGCGGCTGCCGATTTCGCGCGCCAGGGCGCGGCTCATGCCTTCCACGCCAGCCTTGGCCGCCGCGTAATTCATTTGCCCCGGATTGCCCGACGAAGCCACCACGGACGTAATATTGATGATACGCCCAGTTTTGGCTTTCATCATGCCACGCAGCACGGCGCGCGACAGGCGGCCAACGGCCGACAGGTTCGTCGAAATGACGCTGTCCCACTCTTCATCCTTCATGCGCATGGCCAGCTGGTCTTGCGTGATGCCCGCGTTGTTGACCAGGATCGACAGGCTGCCGTAGGTTTTCTGCACTTCATCGACGACGGCCGCGCAGCGCGCCGCATCGGTCACGTTCAGGACCAGGCCCTTGCCCGTCACGCCTTCGGCGGCCAGGTAATCGGTGATCGCTTGCGCGCCGCTTTCCGAGGTGGCGGTGCCGACCACGGTGGCACCCTGCTTGCCCAGTTCGGTGGCGATGGCGCGGCCGATGCCGCGCGAGGCGCCCGTGACCAGCACGATTTGATTTGCTAAATTCATGAGTATCCTTAAAGATGGCTGACGGCAGCCACAGCTGCACTGCCGTTTGCTGTTTATTTGAGCTGCGTCAAAATGCGTTCCAGCGATGCCTGGTCGACGATAGCGTCGCCCACCAGTACCGGATCGATGCGCTTGGCCAGGCCCATCAGGACCTTGCCCGGACCGCATTCGATCACTTGCGTGATGCCGTCGGCCGCCACTTTTTGCATGGTTTCCACCCAGCGCACGGGGCTGGCTGCCTGGCGCACCAGCGCATCCTTGATGCCGGCCACATCATTGACGATGGCCACGTCGACGTTGTTGATCAGGGCGATTTGCGGAGCGGCGAACGTCAAGCTAGCCATGTACTCGCGCAAGCGGTCCGACGCGGGCTTCAGCAGCGACGAGTGGAACGGTGCCGAAACGGGCAGCTTCATGGCGCGCTTGGCCCCCTTGGCCTTGGCCAGTTCACAGGCGCGCTCGACCGCAGCCGTGTGGCCCGCGATGACCACTTGCGCTGGCGCATTGAAATTGACAGGCTCGACCACCAGGGCCGGGTTTTCCGCCGCCGCTTCCGCGCACACGGCGCGCACGTCGTCATCCGACAGGCCCAGCACGACAGCCATCGTGCCCTGCCCGACAGGCACGGCTTCCTGCATGGCTTGCGCGCGGAAACGCACGAGCGGCACGGCATCCTTGAAGGAAATGACGCCGGCGGCAACCAGTGCCGAGTATTCACCGAGACTGTGACCGGCCACGACCGTCGGCACGGGGCCGCCAGCCGCCAGCCAGGCGCGGTAGAAGGCCACGGCCGCCGTCAGCATCACCGGTTGCGTGTTGGTAGTCAGGTCCAGTTCTTCCTTCGGGCCTTCGGCGATCAGCTTGCCCAGGTCGAATTGCAGGGCGTCCGACGCCTCGGCGACGGTCTGCGCAACCACGGGGTTGCCGGCGAAACCGTCGAGCATCGCAATCGCTTGCGAGCCTTGGCCTGGGAAAACAAATGCAAATTGTGTCATGTCGACTCCGTTTTTTTAATAGTGTTGCGGGATTACATGCGCGCCAGCACAGCGCCCCAGGTAAAGCCGCCGCCCACGCCTTCCATCATGACGTTGTCGCCCTTCTTGACGCGGCCATCGCGCACGGCAATGTCGAGTGCCAGCGGGATCGAGGCGGCCGAGGTATTGCCATGCTGGTCGACGGTGACGACCATCTTGTCCAGCGGCAAGCCGAGTTTCTTGGCCGTGCTGTTCATGATGCGGATGTTCGCCTGGTGCGGAATCAGCCAGTCGATCTGGTCCGACGTCATGTTGGCGTGCGCCAATGCTTCGTGCGCGACCTTTTCCAACACGGACACGGCCAGCTTGAATACGGCCGGGCCATCCATGTAGAGGAAAGCGCTGCCAGCCAGCGCGCCCCCAGCCAGGCTGCCCGGCACGCTGAGGATGTCCGAGTGGCGGCCGTCCGCGTGCAATTTGGTGGCCAGGATGCCTGGTTCTTTTGACGCCGTCATGACGATGGCGCCGGCGCCGTCGCCGAACAGCACGCAGGTGCCGCGGTCATCGAAATTGAGGATGCGCGAAAACACTTCGGCGCCGATCACCAGCACGTTTTTATGCATGCCCGACTGGATGAAGCTGTCGGCCGTGGCCACCGCATACACGAAACCGCTGCAGACGGCTTGCACGTCGACGGCGGCGCAGTTATTCGTGATGCCCAGCTTGTTTTGCACGATGCAGGCGGTGCTGGGGAAGCTGCCGAAGAAATCGGGGGTCGAGCTTGCAACGATGATCAGGTCCAGGTCGTTGCCGTTCAGGCCGGCCATTTCCAGGGCCTTTTTGGCCGCTTCCACGCCCAGGTCCGAGGAGTTTTGCGACGGCGCCGCGTAATGGCGCGCCGAAATGCCGCTGCGCGACACAATCCACTCATCCGACGTCTCGATGCCCTTGGCGGCGAGCTGTTCGGTCAAATCCTGGTTGGTGACGCGCTTCTCCGGCAAGTAGCTGCCGGTCCCGATAATTTTGCTGTAAGTTTTGCTAAAAACAGTCATGCAAATACCCGTCCACTAAATGGTAGAGCTTGTTGATGTAGGTTCGTCCGGTACTGGCGTGCGCGGCATCAGCTCGGCGATCATGCTGGCCAGGTGTGCTTGCACGTCATTTTTTGCCGCATCAAAGGCGCGGCGCAAGGCCCATTCAAACGAATAGGCATCGGCGCTGCCATGGCTCTTGAAGACGAGACCACGCAAACCCAGCAGGCTGGCGCCGTTGTAACGCGATGGATTCAAGCGGTTGCCGATGGCTTTCAGGGCCCCGCGGGCGATCAGCGCGCCCAGCATGGTAATCGGATTGCGCTTGAATTCGGAAGTGAGCACGTCTTTCATGAAGCGCGCCAGGCCTTCGATGGCTTTCAGGGTGACATTGCCGACAAACCCGTCG
This sequence comes from Janthinobacterium sp. BJB426, assembly GCF_002735705.1. Classification (GTDB taxonomy): domain Bacteria; phylum Pseudomonadota; class Gammaproteobacteria; order Burkholderiales; family Burkholderiaceae_D; genus Janthinobacterium. Next base: position 280,411 of record NZ_PDZL01000006.1, on the reverse strand, counting down.
CAGACGACGATATCGGTCGTGCCCTTGAAGATATCGTTGCCTTCCACGTTGCCGTAGAAGTTCAGCGCGCCACGCTCGTGGTCGGCCTGCAGCAGCTTCGCGGTGAGTTTCACCACTTCATTGCCCTTGATATCTTCCGTGCCCACGTTCAGCAAACCGATCGTCGGGCGTTCGATACCCTCCATGGCGGACACGAGCACGGAACCCATGATGGCGAACTGGTGCAAGTGATGCGGTTCGCAATCGACGTTGGCGCCCAGGTCCAGCATGTAGGTCGGGCCGTTCTTTTGATTCGGCAAGATGCTGCAGATGGCCGGGCGGTCGACGCCGGACATGGTTTTCAGTACGTAGCGCGACACGGCCATCAGGGCTGCCGTATTACCGGCGGAAACGGAGGCTTGCGCCACGCCATTCTTGACCTGTTCGATGGCCACGCGCATGGAGGAATCCTTCTTGCGGCGCAGGGCCACTTCCAGGGGATCGTCCATGGTAACTTGTTCGGAGGCATGCAATACCGACAGGCGCGGATGCGTGTCGGCTTTATGTTTTTTCAGTTCGGCACGGATCACGTCTTCCAATCCAACAAGGATCAGTTCGGCTTCAGGCTCATGTTTTACGAAGGAAATTGCTGCGGGGATAGTGACTGAGGGACCATGATCTCCGCCCATGCAGTCGATAGAAATTTTGATTGTCATTTGTGTTGATTCAATACCGCTGCGGGCGTGCGGCAAGATGTGAATCGGACTGGAGCATATGCAGGGCGCAGCATGTCATGCACCGCCTGAGCAAGCTTGATTCAAAATGACGGGTGCGCAAGATGAATTGCAGCCGATAAAAAAGAAGAAGCGGCGCCACGCCGAATAACCACGCAACACCGCTTTCATCTTACCCAACAAAAACGTCGATTACTCGTCGTTTTTGGTCTTCAACACTTTACGGCCACGATAAAAGCCGTTAGGGCTGATATGGTGACGCATGTGTGTTTCGCCGGTAACTGGCTCGACGCTCAATTGCGGCGCGACCAGGAAGTCGTGCGAACGGTGCATGCCGCGCTTGGAAGGGGTTTTCTTGTTCTGTTGAACTGCCATGATGACTCCTAATACATAAGTTCTAAAATTTTAGCACAATCGATTAGCAAATACATGCGAATCGAGTATCCCAGCGGCAAAGACTACCCGAAAATAGCCCGGACCGACATCGTTTATTACAATTACATTTCACTACACTTGCCATACTCGATTACAACACGCGTTTGACACGTTCTTTACAGGAAGCATCAAAAACCTACTGCGCTTCCCGCTATCGCCTTTGCGTTGCTCAGCGTACCTTCGTACGCTTGCGCTACTCAAGACGATATCAGGCCGCTCGCTACGGTTTTTTAAAGCTTCCTTTTTACTACTCTATTCTGGCTTCAAGTCTTTCAGTGCTGCAAACGGCGACTTCTTTTCAGTCTTGAGAGCATCGAGCTGCGCCGTATCGGGGCAGACGTCGTGTTTGGGTACCTGCGGCAGGGCCAGCAAGGCTTCATCTTCGATCAGGGCCGCGGCATCCATGCTGCGGCTGCCGACGATCACGTCGATCGTTTCATCGTTGATGATTTCTTCGATCTCGTCCGCGTGCTCGTCATCCTTGCCCAGCATCAGAGTGGTCGTCGAATCAATTGCGTAAGCATACGGAGTCAGGCAGCGCTGGCAAACCAGCTGAACGGTGCCGTTGACCGACAAGGTCAGTTGTGGGTAGCCCAGCTTGCTGGTGCCGCCGACGATCTTCCAGGCGATCTCGCCGGAATTATCTGCACAATCCTTGGTCAACCGGGTCATTTCAGCGACAGGAGTTACACCCTCGCGGCTCCCGCTGATACGACAAAAATCAAAGGCGTCGATCACAAAAGCATTCATTGGTAGAAAATTTCCCCGGAAAACCTGCGATAATAACAGGGTTTTTAGCACGGAGTCAAAGGCTAAGCATCTTTTTTGACGCAATCATTGCCATCAACATGACAACTTCATCAACACCGTCATGCCGCATGGAGCCTCAATTGTGGGCTCTGCGCCCTGGGATTTGCGTGAAATTCCACTGACATCGACCAGCGCGGCCATGCCGGCCGCCATCCACTACCGAATGATACCAACTTCCGCCCCATTGCGCTTGATTCTTGCATCGAGTTCGACCTACCGCAAGGAATTGCTGGAACGCCTGCGCCTGCCTTTCGAGGTCGCCGTGCCCGATCTCGACGAAAGCCCCCTGCCCGGTGAAAGCCCCAGCGCCACGGCCCTGCGCCTGGCGCAAGCAAAAGCGCAGGCCGTGCTCGACCGCTATCCTGGCAGCCTCGTCATCGGCTCCGACCAGGTCGCCACCCTGGACGGCGCACAGATCGGCAAGCCCGGCAACCATGCGAATGCCTTGCTGCAACTGCAAACCATGCGCGGGCGCCAGACCGTGTTCCACACGGCGCTGTGCCTGCTCGACGGCCGCCAGGCGTTGCCTGTGGCGCAAGTGGAAGATATCCAGACCCTCGTCACCGTGCGCGACTTGCCCGATACGGAACTGGACGCCTACCTGCGCATCGAGCAGCCTTACGATTGCGCCGGCAGCGCCAAGAACGAAGGCCTGGGCATCGCCCTGCTCGAATGCATCGCCACCACCGACCCGACCGCCCTCACCGGCTTGCCGCTGATCGCCCTCACCGGCATGCTGCGCAAGGCGGGCATCACGTTTTTCACCATTTAATTTACCGACAATAACAATATGACCGGCACCCTGTACCTGATTCCCAACCACCTCGGCCTGTCCGACAGCCCGGCCGATCCGCTGGCCCACATCATTCCCGAGCAAGTACGGCAGATCACGTCGCAGCTCGATTATTTCGTGGCAGAAAACGCCAAGACGGCGCGCGCCTTCCTGAAATTGATCGGCAACCAGCATCCGCTGGCCAAGCCGCTGCAGGAAATCACGATTTCCGAACTTAACGTCAATACCCCCGCGCAAGCGCTGGCCGGCTTGCTGGCACCCCTGCTGGCGGGACGCGATGCGGGCCTCGTGTCGGAAGCGGGCGTGCCCGCCGTGGCCGACCCCGGCGCCGACCTGGTGCGCCTGGCGCATCAGCACGGCATTAAAGTGCGCCCGCTGGTGGGCCCGTCGTCGATCCTGCTGGCCGTGATGGCCAGCGGCTTGAACGGCCAGAGCTTCGCCTTCAACGGCTACCTGCCCACGGACGCGGCCCTGCGCGCCAAACGCATCAAGGAACTGGAAAGCCGCTCGCGCAATGAAAAGCAGACCCAGTTGTTCATCGAAACGCCGTACCGCAACGCCGCCATGCTCGAAGCGCTGGTGGCGCAATGCGCGCCGTCCACCCTGATCTGCGTCGCCACCGACCTGAGCCTGGACACGGAAAGCGTGCAAACGTGGAATGGCGCGCAGTGGAAGAAACAATTGTCCGCCGGCAAGGCGCCGGACTTCCACAAGAAACCGACCGTGTTCCTGTTGCTGGGACAGTAAACGACAAACGCCACGGAAATATTTGCCGTGGCGTTATTTACTTTGCTCAACTACGATAGTTACGACACCTGACAAAACCGTAGCGAGCGGAAGGGAGAGGTGGCCAAGAAGCGCAACCGTACTCTGTACGGGGGCGCCGAGCCGGTGAGCATCGCAGGCCGCCTATACCGACGCGCAGCAGGTTTGGTCAGGTGTCTTCAGACTCGACGGGTGCCCGTGTTCTTTTGTCCGCCCTTGCCCGTTTCCAATACGAACTTCGCGCCATCGTCGCGGCCCAGTACCTTCACCAGGTACGGCATGACTTCGCGCAACATCGGCTCCAGGGTGTACGGCGGGTTCAGGATGAACATGCCGCTGCTGTGCAAGCCGAAACCGTCCGGCGACGGGGTGTTGACCGTCAGGGTCACATGCAGCCAGTCCGAGCTGGGCAGTTGCTTGAGCTTGTCGGCGAACTGGCGCGATTCCATGCGCTGCAGCACCGGATACCAGACGGCATACATGCCCGAAGGGAAGCGCACGAGGGCATCGGCCAGGGTGTCCTTGACCTTGCGGTAATCCATCTTGTCTTCATACGGCGGGTCAATCAGCACCAGCGCGCGGCGCGATGGCGGCGGCAGCAGGGCTTTCAGGCTCTGGAAGCCGTCGGCCTTGGTGATGAGCACGCGCTTGCCGCGCACGGTCGGACGCTCGCCCTGGGCCAGCGCATGCGCCTCGACCTTGCGGAAGTTGTCGGCCAGAATCTTGGCATCGGCAGGATGCAGTTCGAACAGGCGCAGACGGTCTTGCTCACGGCTGACCTTGTCGGCGCAGTACGGCGAACCCGGGTAGTAGCGCATCTTGCCGCTCGGATTCATTTCCTTGATCAGCTTCATGTACTCGGCCAGCGAGGCTGGCAAGTCCGTGCGGTCCCACAGTGGCGCGATGCCTGTTTCGTACTCGGCATTTTTCGACGCATAGCCGCCGTCGAGCGCATACACGCCCGCGCCGGAGTGGGTATCGATATAACTATAGGCGGTATCTTTTTGATTCAGATATTGCAACAACTGAATCTGCACATAATGTTTCAACACATCGGCGTGATTACCCGCGTGAAAGGCGTGGCGGTAACTCAACATAAGCTGGCTAATTCCATAATAAAAATAAATAAAGGCGGGAGCGCTGACACCGGGCAGGGCATGAAAACAGACTGGAGGGGTCAGGCTGCGGGGCCAGGAAACAGCATGGACCAGCGTAATCAGCGCGCAATTACCAGCATTATCCACCAGAAAGGCGGATTGCATCAAAAAACACGGCTAAACAAGCTCATGCATTACCAGGACTGGCGTCGCCGGGCGCGGTAGAATACGCGCATCGGGCGCCTGGCGCCCATCCGCCCTACTAACCAGATACGACCATGCACAGCCTGACCCTCACGACCGACAACCGCGCCGACGTCGCCACAGCCCTGGCCGGCACGCGCTGGACGGTGGCTTGCCTGTGCGCGCTGTGGTGCGGCACTTGCGGCAGCTACCGCGCCACGTTCGAGGAACTGGCCGCGCGCCACCCGGACACCGTCTTCGTCTGGATCGATATCGAAGACCAGGCCGACGTGGTGGGCGACCTCGACATCGACAACTTCCCCACCCTGCTGATCCAGCACGAGGACAACGTGGCCTTCTTCGGCACCGTGCTGCCCGACGGCGGCCTGGCGCACCGCATGGTGCAGGCGCAGCAAGCCCTCAGCGGGGACGAACTGGCGGCGCTGGCCGGCAGCACGCAGGAGCGGCGCGACTGGCAGCGCGACTGCAATCTGCGTCATTTACTGGCCGCCACCCTGTAAATCAACCCAGGCGCAGCGGCAAGCTGCGCAGCCTTTTCCCCGTCAAACTGAACACGGCATTGGCCACGGCCGGCGCGATCGGCGGCGTACCGGGCTCGCCCACGCCTTCCGGATGTTCGGCGCTGGCGATGATGATGGTTTCAACCTCGGGCGTTTGCCCCATGCGCAGCACGGGATAGTCGTGGAAGTTGCCCTGCTCGACTTTCCCCTCCTTGAAGGTGATCTCGCCGCCCAGCGCCGCCGACAGGCCGAACAGCACGGCCGACTCCATCTGCTGGGCGATGATGTTCGGATTGACGGCGATGCCGCAATCGATGGCGCACACGACGCGCTGCACGCGGATCTCGCCGTTTTCCACGGACACCTGCGCCACTTGCGCGACAATGCTGCCAAAGGACTGGTGCAAGGCCACGCCATGCGCATGGCCGAGCGGCGGACTGCCCGCCCTGGCAACGGCGGCATCGAGCACGGCCAGGTGGCGCGGATGCTGCACCAGCATGGCGCGGCGGAAGGCGATGCCATCCTGCCCCGCCGCGTGCGCCAGCTCGTCGATAAAGCTTTCCTTGAAGAACGCGTTGTGCGAGTGCCCGACGGAACGCCAGTAGCCGATCGGCACGGGGCTGTCGGCGATCACGTGGGCGATGCGCTGGTTGGCGATTTCATACGGCATGTCGAATTCGCCTTCGGCCGTCGTCTTGTCCGGCCCCGCACCGGGCAAGCCGAAATTGCGCTGCAAGAACTGGTGCGTGATGGAGCCGCTGACGGATTTATTGTCCCAGGAAGCGATGCGGCCGTGCTCGTCGAGGCGGGCCGCGAAGCGGGCCAGCGCGGCGGGACGGTACATATCGTGCCTGGTATCCTGTTCGCGCGTCCACACCAGTTGCACCGGCGCGCCGCCGCACTGCAGCGCGATAGCGACGGCTTGCGCGATCATGTCCACTTCCAGGCGCCGGCCAAAACCGCCACCGAGCAGCAGCACCTCGATCATCACATCTTTCGCATCGACGCCAGCCACCTTCGCCGCCACGTCGACGGCGATGCCGGGCGCCTGCGTCGACACCCACAGCATCACCTTGCCATCCTTGACTTGCGCGGTGCAGTTGACGGGTTCCATGGCGGCGTGCGCGAGAAACGGGGCGCGGTACTCTGCCTTGATGCTGCGCAAACCCTGCACGGCTTTGCTTTCCACTTCGCCGCTGGCGTGGTAGGCATAACCGGCTTCAGTGTCCAACAGGCGAGCAAACTCCGCATACACGCCGGCGCTGGACAAGTTCGCTTGCGGGCCAGCCTTCCACTGCGTCGGCAAGGCGGCGGCCGCCTGCCTGGCGCGCCACCAGGTGTCGGCCACCACGGCGGCGCACGAGACGCTGCGCTGGGCCAGCTGCGGCGTCAGGTCCAGCACCTTTTTCACGCCGGGCATGGCCAGCACGGGCGCCGCGTCGAACGCGGACAGGGTATCGCCCAGGCGCGGCGGCAGATGCAGGGCCGCATACAGCATGCCGGGCGGACGCGCATCGATGCCGAAACGCGCGCTGCCATTCACTTTGGACGGCGTGTCGCGGCGCGGCGCCGGCTGGCCGATCAGTTTGAAATCCTTGGGCAGCTTCAGCACGGGCGCGCCTGGGGCTATGCCGGCGGCGCGCTGCGCCAGGCTGGCGTAGCTGGCGCGCCGGCCGTCCGGATGAACCACTGCGCCATTTTCCGTGCGGCATTGTGCGGCCGGCACTTGCCACAGCGCGGCGGCCGCGCCCACCAGCATGGCGCGTGCGGAAGCGCCCGCTTCGCGCATGGGACCCCAGCCATCCTTCACGCTCGACGAGCCGCCCGTGACGATCACGCCCAGTTCGCGCGCCGCCTTGGCCACCGTCCACTGGGCCAGCGCCTTGACGCGTCCGTGGTCGTCCGGGTGGAAGGGTAGGCCATCCTGGAGCATGGCCACGTTGCCGAAGATTTTATCCATGGGCGCCTGGATCAGCTTGACGCTGGCCAGCGGTACGTCGAGTTCCTCCGCCACCAGCATGGGCAAGGCCGTGTGCACGCCCTGCCCCATCTCGCTGCGCGGCATGGCCAGGAGGACACTGCCGTCAGCTTGAATAGCCAGCCAGCCGTTCAGGGCCACGGCGCCATCCTGCAGCGGCAGCGGCGTGCTGCCATGCAGGCGCTGGCGCGGCGGCAGCACGCCCCAGCCCAGCACCAGGGCGCCCACGCCGGCCACGCCAAGGCCCAGGCCGCCGAGCAGGAAACGGCGGCGCGACGTGTTTTTTTCTCCGGCCATGGGATACCCTTTAATTAGTTAGTGGTGGATCCAGCGGGTTGATCCAGCGTATCGATCCAGCGCTCCAGCATATCCTGTGCCAGCACCGGACGGCTATAAAAATAGCCTTGCGCCAGCTTGCAGCCATGGCGCAGCAGGAAGGCGGCCTGTTCTTCCGTCTCCACGCCTTCGGCAATCACCGACAATTGCATGCTCTTGCCCAGCTGGATGATGGCAATCGCAATCGCCTCGTCATTGACGTCCGTCGAGATATCCTTGATGAAGGAACGGTCGATCTTCAGGGTCTGCACGGGCAGCTGTTTCAGGTACGCGAGCGAGGAATAGCCGGTGCCAAAGTCGTCGATGGCCAGGCCCACGCCGATGGCGTGCAAGTCGTTGATGAAGCCGAGTGCGTCGCCCGTGTTCATGATGACCGATTCTGTCACTTCCAGCTGCAGGCGCTGCGGCTCCAGGCCCGTTTCCTTCAATATGGCGGCCACCATGCCGGCGATGCTGCCCCGCTCGAACTGTTTGACGGACAGATTGACGGCCATCTTCGGCACGTGCAAGCCCTGCGCCTGCCAGCGCATCATCTGGCGGCACGCCTCGTCGAGCACCCATTTGCCCAGCTGGTTGATGAAGCCGCTGTCCTCGGCCAGCGGAATGAAGCGGGCCGGCGGCACCAGACCCAGTTCCGGGTGGTTCCAGCGCACCAGCGCCTCGACGCCGACCAGGCGGCCCGTGTCGATTTCCACCTGCGGCTGGTAATTGAGGAACATTTCATTCTTTTCCAGCGAACGGCGCAAGAATGTTTCCAGGCGCAGGCGCTCGACGCCTTCGCCTGTCATCGACGGCGCATAGAAGCGGTAGCCGTTGCGCCCGCGCGCCTTGGCCTGGTACATGGCCACGTCGGCATTGCGGATCAACATGTTCAAGTCCAGCGCATCGTCCGGATACAGGCTGATGCCCACGCTGCAGGTGACGAACAACTCATGGTCGGCCACCGTAAACGGCTGGTCGAACATGGTCATCAGCTTTTCCGCCACCTGCGTGGCACCGTACTCTCCGTCGACGCGTTCGAGCAGGACGATGAATTCATCGCCGCCCAAGCGCGCCAGGGTATCGCCTTCGCGCAGGCGGGCCGCCAGCTGGCCGGCCACCTTTTGCAGCAATTCGTCGCCCACATGGTGGCCCAGGGTGTCATTGACGTTCTTGAAGCGGTCCAGGTCGATGAACAGCACGGCCAGCTGTTCCTGGTCGCGCGCGGCGCGCAGCAGCGCGTGCTGCAGGCGGTCGTGGAACAGCAGCCGGTTCGGCAGCGCCGTCAGCGGGTCGTGGTGGGCCATGTGATCGAGCTTTTCCTGCGACTCCTTGATCAGGGTGATGTCGCTGAACACGCCCACATAATGCGTGGTGCCAGCACGCGCGTCGCGCACGGCGCTGATGGTCAGCCATTCCAGGTACAGTTCGCCGTTCTTGCGCTGGTGCCAGATTTCGCCACGCCAGAAACCGCTGGCTTTCAGCTCGTCCCACATCGCCTCGTAGAACGCCGCGTCGTGGCGCACCGAGCGTGTCAGCGACGAGTGCTGGCCCACCGCTTCGGCCTCGGTATAGCCGGTGATCTGCGTAAAGGCGGGATTGACGGTGACGATGATGCCGCCGGCATCGACCACCATCACGCCATCGGCGATATGTTCGAGCACGGTAGCCGACAGGCGCAGCTTTTCCTCGGCTTCCTTGCGCGCCGTGATGTCCGCATACACCCAGATGCTGCCTTCAGTGGGGCGCAGCGGGTCGAGCGCGCAGCCGCTGACCAGCGCCCAGAACACACTGCCGTCGCGGCGCTTGTACTGGCGCTCCTCGCTGAAATCGCCGCCCATGGCCAGCGCCGGATACTGGCGCTCGCCCGCCTCTTCGAAGTCATACGAGGTCATGAACACGATGGCCGTCGAACTGCCCGTCATCTCGGCATGGTCATAGCCGAACAGTTCCTCGCAGCGGCGGTTGACGGAAATGATGCGGCGGTGGCGCACGAACATCACGCCGAACATCACGTTGTCGAGAATCGCGCTCTGCTCGGTCAGCAGCGCTTCGATGCGCATCTCGTGGTGCTTGCGCTGGCTGATGTCGGCGATGATGCCATCGACCCAGGTGACGCCCTGTTCGCCCGCCTGCGGCTGGCCATTCTCGGCCACCCAGCGTTCGATGCCGAAGGCATCGATGATGCGGTATTCCAGCGCATACGGCCGCACATCAAGCACCGCCTGGCGCACGGCGCGGCGGTGCTCGCGGCGGTCTTCCGGGCAGATCAGGTCGGCCCAGGCATGCGTGGTGCCGCGCATGAACTGGCGCGCCGAATAGCCGGAAATGTCTTCGATGGCGTCGCTGACGAAATCGATGGGGCCGTCGGGCCGGTAGCGGAAGACGGCGCCCGGCACCTGCGTGACGATGGTGCGGAAACGTTCCTCGCGCTGGCCCACATCCTCGAACAGCTGGCCGATGGCCGCGCGCATTTGCTCAAGCTGGGCCGTCAGGCGACCCAGCTCGTCATTGCTGTGCGAAGCCAGCGGCGTGTCGAAATCGCCGTGCGACAGGCGGTCGGAAAAGCGCGTCAGGCGACGCAGCGGTTTCAACAGACGGCGGTTCAGGAACAGCACGATCAGCGCCATCGACACGGCCAGCTGCGCGCCCAGCACGAAAATATACGACATCTGCTTTTCGCGCAGCTCCTGCTGGCTGCGCGCATCGTCCATCTCGACGACGACGTGGCCGATGCGTTCGCCGCGCACGAGGATGTCGCGCTCGGCGCGGTACAGATTGCCCACGGGCCGCTGCGGCGCCTGCAGGCTGATGAATTCCGTGTCGCCCTGCCCCAGCACCTTCACCAGCAGCACGGAGCGGTCGCGCATCACCGACTCGACCAGCGAATGGGCCGATTCCGCATTCATGTTCCACAACGACTCCTGCATGCCCAGCGCCAGGATGTCGGCATTGCGCTGCAAGGCCTCGTTCAGGCTGGTGCGCGCCGACTGGCGCTCATGCACGCCGACCAGCACATAGCTGCCGAAGATGGCGGGCACGACCAGGCCGCCAAATACCACCAGCAGCAAGGCGCCATAGATCGACGAGCCATACAGCACGCGCAGGCTGGCGCGCAGGCGCTGGTAAGGTGAATTAAACATGCGGCAACAGGGCAACAGGGGTCAGGCGGGCGATCATTGACTTTACAGGGGAATCGGGTGGTGAGGCGGGAAGAAACTTTATGAGGAGCAATTATGCATGGAAAAAGTGGAAAAAGTCACCAATAAACACGCGCTGGCGGCGACGTCATGCTATATAGACAGGGCTGAAAAACCACACGTGGGATGATGCGCCCGGCCGGCGCCAGCAGAAAAGCGCGCAGCTTGCTATCATCGCGCCACTTTACCTAGAGGAACCACCATGACCTTCTCCATCTACTCCGCTTCGATCCCCGTCTTCAAACAGATCCTGGGCAGCCTGGCCGCCATCCTGGACAAGGCGGAAACGCACGCGCAAGACAAGAAAATCGACCCGAACGCCCTGCTGCAATTCCGTTTGTTCCCCGACATGCTGCCGTTCGTGCGCCAGATCCAGATCGCCACCGACTTCGCCAAGGGCTGCGGCGCGCGTCTGGCCGGCGTGGCCGTGCCACCGTATGAAGATAGCGAACAGAGCTTTGCAGAGCTGAAGGCGCGCATCGTGAAAACCATCGCCTTCCTGGAAAGCCTGCCGCAAGCGGACATCGACGGCAGCGAAACGCGCGCCATCACCACCGGCAGCGGCGAAAAGACCAAGCACTTCACGGGCCAGACGTATCTGTTCCACTACGCGCTGCCGCACTTCTTCTTCCACGCGACGACGGCGTACGACATCCTGCGCCACAATGGCATTGAAGTGGGTAAAAAGGATTTTATTGGCAGCTATTGATCGCTAGCCTCTGAAGTACCGGGGCCGGACCTTCAAGGTCCGACCCCGGCAGTTGCAGTTGGGTTAAATCAGGTATTCCGGCGCGGATAACCTTGAGAAAGAATCCGCACCCACACCACTTCCTTCTCTTCATCCGTCATCGACACCCAGTGGGCCACTTCCACTACGCTGCGGCCGCAGCCGCGGCAGATTTCATCGAAAGTCGTCGAACACACGGCCACGCAGGGCGTATCGGGACGCGGCGGCAATTCCTTGTCAGCCATCAAGACACCTTCGGCAAACCGAGCTTTTCCCAGCCTTCGGTGCCCAGCGCTTCCAGGGTGGCGATATTCTTGTCAAAGATTTCCGACGCTTCCGGGAACGCCTCGACGGCGCGCTCGATGCTGTCTTCGCGCAGCAGGTGCAGGGTCGGGTACGGCGAACGGTTGGTGTAGTTGCTGATGTCGTCCTCGAACGTCTCGGCAAACTGGTAATTCGGGTGGAAACTGGCCACTTGCAGCTCACCGGCCAGGTGCATGTCTTCCACGGCCGCGTCGGCCACATCGAGGAACTCGTTGTAGTCGAGGAAATCGTTCAGGGTGTACGGATGGATCAGCAGGGTCGTGTCGATTTGCTCGGGATCCGTGTCGGCCAGGGTTTGCAGCTCGTCCATCAGCATCGCCAGCAGATCTTCGGGATTGCTCGACTCGCACACCACATAGCGGATCTGCTTCTTGACGTGCACGGCCTTGGCGAACGGGCACAGGTTCAGGCCGATCACGGCCTTTTCCAGCCAGGCAACGGTATTGGCGATGATGACGGCGTTGTCGTCGTCGTGGCGCGTCGGGGTGTTCATATACTTGACTCTCTATCAATAAGGCGGCCAGCGGCTGAATGGCCGGCCAAAGCCAAATTGTACGCACTTTTGCGCAGCCTCATGCCGGGCGCCATCCAGGCTTGCGCCAGCCTCCCCGCCATGTATGCTATAACAGCGGCCGAATCACGCATTGGGCAAATTAAATTTGCAATAATGACAGCATTTACGAATGGAAACTCAGCCGTTTCCCACTTATTGCCGCTTATTTCCTGTCATCATGCTGACATAATTCTTGACTCCGGCATGTGGATATACGTACACTCGCTGCTGAATCATGGGTCTGTCCGATGTTTCTCCGACGACAACAATGGAACACTATGCACGAAAACTCCTTTAAATCTACCGTCCTGGCGGCGTTGGCCCTGGCGCTTGCGCCCGCCCTCAGCCAGGCGTACGAAGCCGGTGTTGAGAGCGATAACGCGCCAGTCGCCGCCACCGCACCCGCCCTGATCCCGATGACCGCCCAGGTCACGGCGAAACTACCCACCCTCGACAACCGCCTGCAAAAGACCGACCGTCTGCTGAAAAACCTCAGCGACAATTCCGATCCGCTGCGCGAAGCCGACGTCTGGGGCCGCATCCGCAGCGGCTATGCGATTCCCGACATCAACAACCAGCTGGTAGCCAATCACGTCAACTGGTACGCCACCCGCCCCGACTACATCGCCCGCACCACGGCGCGCGCCTCGCGCTACATCTTCCACGTGGTGCAGGAACTGGAAAAGCGCGGCATGCCGACGGAACTGGCCTTGCTGCCGTTCATCGAGTCCGCCTTCAACCCGCAAGCATTCTCGAGCGCCAATGCGGCCGGCATGTGGCAATTCGTGCCCGCCACCGGGCGTGATTTCAACCTCAAGCAAAACATGTTCAAGGACGAGCGCCGCGGCGTGCTGGCCTCGACCGATGCGGCCCTGACGTACCTGCAGCGCCTGTATGACATGTTTGGCGACTGGCAACTGGCGCTGGCCGCCTACAACTGGGGCGAAGGCTCGGTGCAGCGCGCCATCAAGAAAAACCAGGCGCTGGGCAAGCCGACCGACTTCGAAAGCCTGGCCGACCTGATGCCGGCCGAAACGCGCAACTACGTGCCGAAACTGCAAGCGGTGAAAAACATCATCGCCAATCCGGCCCAGTTCGGCCTGACCCTGCCCGTGGTCGACAACCAGCCGTATTTCACGGCCATCGACAAGACCAGCGACATCGACATCACCGTTGCCGCTCAGCTGGCCGAACTGTCGATGGATGAATTCAAGGCCTTGAATCCGCAATTTAACCGCCCCGTCATCATCGGCGGCGAAAAGACCAAGATTCTGTTGCCACAGGAAAACGCCGCCAAGTTCACCACCAACCTGGCGCAATGGGGCCATGCCTTGTCGAGCTGGACGACGCACAAGATCACCAATGCGCGCGAACGCATCGAAACCCTGGCGTCGAAATTCGGCACCACGGCCGACGTGCTGCGCCAGGCCAATAACATTCCGCAGCGCACCAGCCTGCGCGCCGGCTCCACCATCCTCGTGCCGAAAACCTCGGCCACGATGAACAAGGACATCACCCAGGAAATCGCCGACAGCGCCACCATGCTGCTGGAAGCGGACCGTCCGGAACGGGCCGCCAAGGCACTGCGCCGCGCCGCCAAGGGTGGCAAGGTGCAAGCCGCGCCAATTTCCCTGGTGAAACCGCGTATCCAGCGTGGCGGCGGCAATAGCCGGGCAAAAGCCCGCCACTGAGTACACCTGACATAACCTACTGCGCGTCGTGATTTGCAGCCTGCGATGCTCACCGTACTAAAAGTACGGTTGCGCTTCTCACCTACAACTCACTTCCGCTCGCTACGGTTCTATCAGGCGTTGTTAGGCGTTACAAACCACCTGACATCTGATTTCCACCGGCCGCCACAGCTTTGCTGTCGCGGCCGGTTGCACATCCGCCTACCCCGTCCACCACCCAGACAGGAGTCGTCATGGCTTTCTTGCAAGGCAAAAAAATCCTCATCACGGGCTTGCTGTCGAACCGCTCCATCGCCTATGGCATCGCCAAAGCTTGCCACCGCGAAGGCGCCACCCTCGCCTTCACGTATGTGGGCGAGCGCTTCAAGGAGCGCATCACGGAATTTGCGGCCGAATTCGGCAGCGAACTGGTGTTTGACTGCGACGTGTCCAGCGATGAACAGATCAACGCCGTCTTCAGCGACCTGGCGCGCCACTGGGATCAATTGGACGGCCTGGTGCACGCCATCGGTTTCGCGCCGCGCGAAGCGATCGCCGGCGACTTCCTCGACGGCCTGTCGCGCGACAGCTTCCGCATCGCGCACGATATTTCCGCCTACAGTTTTTCCGCCATGGCCAAGGCCGCCTTGCCGCTGCTGCATCCGGGCGCCTCGGTCCTGACCCTGACCTACCTGGGCGCCGTGCGCGCCGTGCCCTACTACAACACCATGGGGCTGGCCAAGGCATCGCTGGAAGCGTCCGTGCGCTACCTGGCCGAATCGCTGGGTCCGCGCGGCATCCGCGCCAACGGCATTTCCGCCGGCCCCATCAAGACCTTGGCCGCTTCCGGCATCAAGGATTTCAGCAAACTCCTGGGCTTTGTGGCCGAACACGCCCCCCTTCGGCGCAACGTCACCATCGAAGAGGTGGGCAACACGGCCGCCTTCTTGCTATCCGATCTGGCCTCCGGCATCACGGGCGAGATTACCTACGTCGATGGCGGCTTTTCGCAAGTGATGGCCGTCAATCCCGAAGTAGAGTGATGCGGTGATAGTCGATATCTATCGGTTGTCACTTGACAACCAATAAATATCGACCTACATTGGAGACGTCGCATGGCGCGCTCCTCGCATCCGAGGAAAGAAATCGAAGCGGCGCTGCGCCACGCGGAAAGCCAGGGCTGGAGAGTGGAAATGGGCGGCAGCCATGCCTGGGGCAAGATCTACTACCCCTACAATGACGACGGCTGCCGCTGCGGTGAATTTTGCATCGCCTGCATCTGGAGCACGCCGAAGAATCCCGGCAACCACGCGCGGGCGATCCGGCGGGTGGTCGACAATTGCGACTTCAATAAACTGATCCACGACTGCATGCAACGCAAACCCAGGGGCTAACAATTATGGATTACATCTTTACCCTCAAGTACCGCCTGCCCGACCACGAAACCGATCTCGATGCGCTGGCCGAGCGCCTGGGCAGCGGCGGCTGCGACGACGCCCTGGCCGGCATCGGCCAAGCGGGACGCCTGGCGCTGGAGTTCACGCGCGAGGCCAGCAATGCCAGGGAAGCACTGCTCAGTGCCCTGGCCGACGTCAAGGCCATCGTGCCCGATGCCGTGCTGATCGAGGCCGCGCCCGACCTCGTGGGCCTGACCGACGTGGCGCAGGTGCTGGGCCTGTCCCGGCAAAACCTGCACAAGCTGATGAGCAAGTACCGCCACAGCTTCCCCGTACCCGTGCATGAGGGCAGCGCCACCATCTGGCACCTGGCCGACGTGCTGGCCTGGCTGCATGCCAAGGGAACGTATCAGCTGGAACGCAGCCTGGTCGAACTGGCGCAGGTCACCCGGCAAATCAACCTGGCCAGGGAAACGCGACAGGCGCCGCCGCTGTCCGCCGACATCGTGGCCATGCTCAAGTAAACACGCAAAATCTACGTATTTCTACTGATTTCACATAGGAAACAGCATCGAAACGTGGTAGGACTTTCGTTTCTTCCCATTTAGGCCGTGCAAAACGGCATCAAATACGGTATAGTGTCGTTGTGCGCTGCAATATGTTCCCTTGAAGCGATGGCAACACCGCAGTTATATGCACTACAAACTTAGCAGCTTCGCAAGCCTTAGCGCATCCACAGGATGCCGCTTATAAAGCCCTCCCGCCTTGTGTGTCGCACCTGACACCGTCCCGGCGCAAAGCTTTTGTGCCGAAATTTCTTTCTAGTTGAGTCATTTCGTTTTGGTTGGCGTTGCTATTTTGCGTTCTGCTTTTTGCAAGAACGCTGATTTTTACGAAAGAAAAGAATGACATTTGAATCCTTAGGCCTGCATCCGTCCATCATCGCCGCTCTGACCGAATCGGGCTACACCGCGCCAACCGCGGTACAGTCGCAAGCGATTCCAGCCGCGATCGAAGGCCGTGACCTGCTGGTCTCGTCGCAGACCGGTTCGGGCAAGACGGCAGCTTTCATGCTGCCATCGTTGCACAAACTGGCCAGCGCCGAACAAAGCGCCGCCGGCAAGACGCCGAACCAGGAAATGCAAGCATCGCGCGCCCGCGGCGAGCGTCCACGTTTCAAGGCTGCCCAGCCAAAAATGCTGGTGCTGACGCCAACGCGCGAACTGGCCCTGCAAGTGACCACCAATACCGACAAGTACAGCACCGGCATCCGCCGCATCAAGGCTGTGTCGATCCTGGGCGGCATGCCTTACCCTAAACAGATGCAATTGCTGGCCAAGAATCCTGAGATCCTGGTCGCTACCCCTGGCCGTCTGATCGACCACATGGACTCGGGCAAGATCGACTTCTCGCAACTGGAAATCCTGGTGCTGGACGAAGCCGACCGCATGCTGGACATGGGTTTCATCGACGACATCGAAAAGATCGTGGAAGCGACGCCGGAAGGCCGTCAAACCATGCTGTTCTCGGCAACGCTCGATGGCGTGGTCGGCAACATGGCGCGCCGCATCACGAAAAACCCGCTGGTCATCCAGGTGGCAAGTTCGAGCAACAAGCATGAAAACATCACCCAGCGCGTCCACTTCGTCGACGATCTGTCGCACAAGAATCGCCTGCTGGACCACCTGCTGCGCGACGAAACCTTGGACCAGGCTGTTGTGTTCACCGCCACCAAGCGTGACGCCGACACCATCGCCGACCGTCTGAACATCGCCGGTTTCTCGGCTGCCGCCTTGCACGGCGACATGCATCAGGGCGCGCGTAACCGCACCCTGGACGGCATGCGCCGCGGCCAGGTCAAAGTGCTGGTTGCCACCGACGTTGCCGCTCGCGGTATCGACGTGCCAACGATCACCCACGTGTTCAACTACGATCTGCCGAAGTTCCCGGAAGACTACGTCCACCGCATCGGCCGTACCGGCCGCGCTGGCCGCAATGGTCTGGCCATCTCGCTGGTGAACCACGCTGAAGGCATGAACGTCAAGCGCATCGAACGCTTCACCAAGCAATTGATCCCGGTCAATGTCATCGAAGGTTTCGAGCCGAAGAAAACGGCATCGGCACCACGTTCGAGCGCCCGTCCAGGCGGCTGGAAACCAGGCGACAACCGTGGCGGCGCGAAGCCAGGCCAACGCACGTTCAGCAAGCCAGGCGCACCACGCAAAGACGGCGCACCGAGCACCGGCGGTGGCTACAAGGGTTCCAACCCGCGCAGCACCGACGGCGCACGCCGCAGCTACGGCGACCGTTAATCACGACGCCATGCCGCCAGCAGGCGGCAAGCAATAAAAAAACGGCCACCAGATCACTCTGGTGGCCGTTTTTTCATGCCCGGCGCACTTACTTCTTCGACACCTTCTGGCGCGACAGCTTGCGCAGCTTGGCCTGCTCGAAGCGCACCTGCTGCTCCGGCGTCTCCAGCGCCAGCGGCGGCACGGCCACCGGCTTGCGGTTGGCATCCACGGCCACCATCGTGAAATAGCAGCTGTTGGCATGGCGCACCAGGCGCTGCTGGATGTTTTCCGTCACCACGCGGATACCCACTTCCATCGACGTCGTGCCCGTGTAATTGATCGACGCCAGGAAGGTCACCAGCTCGCCCACGTGAATGGGCTGCAGGAACATCACCTGGTCCACCGACAGGGTTACCACATAGCTGCCCGAATAGCGGCTGGCGCAGGCATAGGCGACGCTGTCGAGGTATTTCAGGATGGTGCCACCGTGCACGTTGCCGGAAAAATTGGCCATATCGGGCGTCATCAGGACCGTCATCGTCAGTTCGTGGGCCGACCAGTTCATCGCGCTGTCCAAAGTGTTCTCCAAGGGGAAATTAAAAGTGAGGGAAGATGTGAAAACCGGCCCCAGGGGCCGGTGGCAAGGACAGCTTGTTACAGTCCCAGGGTGTCGATGTCGGCCAGCGATTCGCGGCCCTTGTCGGAAATGTCGTGCCCCTCGCCGTCGGCGCGCGCCACGATGTGGGCTTTCTTGCCCAGGAAATAGGCCACGTCCGACTCCAGCTTGGTCAGCGGATCGGTAGCGACGGCGCGCAGCCCCATGATGCAGCGGCGCAGGAACAGCAGTTGTTGCGCCTTTTCGGTGATGGACAGACGGCCATCGCGTGCATAGCTGAGCAGCTTCAGGCCGGACAGGCGCTTGGCATTGCGGGCAACGCAAGCGCTGGGGCGCTCGGTCTTGATGCCGCGTGCAACTTGCTCCAGCGCGTCATATTCATCGGTTGTTAATTTCTCGTTCTTCATTACTTTTCCATAAAAGGCCAGGTGTTCGGCCCCCATGGTACGCGCCCCGCTGCGCATCGGCAACAGGCAACGTGAATCTACCGCCGCCCGCCAAGCGGCCAGGCAGCGGAAACACGGGCGTGATGAGCGTTATTTGTAGCTGCGCAGCAGCAGCCATGCGAGGCCGCAACCCGCCACGGCGCCCGCCAGGGCCAGCGCCACAAGGTTTTTGCTGGTGATCACAGGGCGCCGGCCCAGGTAGATTTTGTTATGCAAGGAATTGCCCACGATGGTCTCCTGTACAAGAATTTTTATGATGTCTCATTATAAGAACAGAATCGTGACGGCCGCATGACACTCGACAGTTAGGGCTTGATTTGTATCCACTCGGCAACATTTATTGACGTTTTTGTTGTTTAAATGGCGTAGCGCCGGCGACCACCGCGCAGTCCATTTCCGATCGGAAATAAACGCGGCGTGCGCCTCCCCCGCAACCGCCATGACGGAGCGCAGCGTGCCCGGTCAATGCATTTTCACGGGCGGTGGCGGCGGCGTCGGCTCCTCGACCGGCACGGGGTCGATGTGGGGCGGCGTTTCCGGCGGCGGCGTGACGGGATCGCCTTCCGGCGGTGGCGGCATATCGGGTTCGGGCGTGCTGTGTGCACGCAACAGGGCATGACGGGCTGGTGTTTGCATGTGGCCTCCTTTGCCCCCACTGTAGCCGATGCGGCCAAATCCTGGCGCCCGCCAGTGACGGCATCTGCGGGAACTAAACGGCGTGGCGCCACTCCAACTTGGCAGGTATCTCTCCTGCGAGTGCAATCGATCCCCATGGCGCGCAAGAAAATCCTCCTCATGGCCGAGGCAGTGACCCTGGCCCACGTCGGCCGCCCCCTGAGCCTGGCCCAGGGTCTGGACGAGAACGAGTATGAGGTGCATTTTGCCTGCGCCGATGGCTATGACTTTTGTTTCAAGCACGCGTCCTTCCGGCGCTGGCGCATCGACAGTATTTCATCGCTGCAATTCCTGCAGGCACTGGCCCAGGGCAAGCCTGTCTACACGGAAAGCACCCTGCACGCGTATGTGGAAGACGACTTGCGCCTGCTCAATGCCGTCCAGCCCGATCTCGTGATCGGCGACTTCCGCCTGTCGCTGTCGGTCAGCGCGCGCCTGCAGCGCATTCCCTACATCACCGTCAGCAATGCCTACTGGAGTCCTTGGGTGCGCCAGCACTACACGGTGCCCAGCCTGCCCCTGACAGGCATGCTGCCCATCTGGCTGGCCGATCCGATGTTCCGCCTGATCCGCCCGCTGGCCTTCGCCGCGCATGCCGTGCCCCTGAACCGCGTGCGCCGCCGCCACGGCCTGCCATCGCTGGGCAGCGACCTGCGGCGCATCTATACGGATGCCGACCACACCTTGTACGCGGACATTCCGCAACTGTTCCCGCCGCAGGCCATGCCGTCCACGCACGACTACCTGGGCGCCGTCATCTGGGCCCCGCCGCTCGACTTGCCGGACTGGTGGCAGCGCCCGGAGCTGAGCAGCGGACGGCCCATCATCTATGTCACCCTGGGCAGTTCCGGCCAGGGGCAACTGCTGCCGCGCGTGCTGCGCGCGCTGGCGCCCCTGCCCGTCACCGTGCTGGCGGCCACAGCCGGCACCATCCGCATCGATGCCGTGCCGCCGAATGCCTATGTCGCGCCCTTTCTGCCGGGCGACGCGGCGGCCCGGCGCGCCAGCCTGGTGATCTGCAACGGCGGCAGCCCCACCAGCCAGCAGGCACTGACGGCGGGCGTGCCCGTCATCGGCATCGCCGGCAACCTCGATCAATTCCTCAACATGCACGGCATCGCGGGGGCCGGCGCCGGCCAGCTGCTGCGCGCCGACCGCTTCCAGGAAACCACCCTGCGCCATGCCGCCACGCGCATGCTCGACGATGGCCGGGCCAGGCTGGCGGCGCGTCAACTGGCCACGGCCATGCGCGACTATGTGCCCGCGCAACGCCTGCTGCCCCATCTGCACGCCTTGCTGGGTCCGTTGCCGCAAGGCGGCCAGCCTTGACGGGCGGCGTCGGTTTTTCTTACAGCACGTCCGGCAGTACCTGCAGCACGTCAACAAAAGCACGCCAAGTCCTTGATTTCAAAAGAACCTCATGCGATGGCATGGAAGTCGCTTAAGTCTGGCCATGAGCACCTGCCGACAGGACTCAGGCAAGACTTCCAGACTCACTCAACCACGAGGTGACTACAATGAAACTCTCGAAACTGAAACTGCTTCCGGCCGCAGCGGCACTGGCCATGCTGTGCGCCGCCGGTAGCGCACAGGCGGGTGCCTACGGCTATGCCTACAACAACATCTACGGCCTGCAGATCGCCGCCGCCACGGGTTCCATCACCGCCCTGAACAGCACCACGATCTCGCGCGCCACGGCCACCCTGAATGGCGTCAGCGTCATCAATGGCGGCCCCGGCCTGCTCGACTCGCCCCGCGCCGCCGTCGGCGCCGTGACCAAGGGCGAGAATAATTTCACACAACAAGGTGCCGCGGGCAACTACTCGCGCGGCGATGCGCAGATCGTCAGCACGCAGTTTCCCTCGTTCCCGCCCGGCTCCACCTCCACGCAAGCGGTGAACGTGGCCGAGGCCCACCTGGACGGTCCTTCCGGCACGGCCGATGCATCCGGGCGCAACGGCTCGACCACGGGCTTCTCCGTCAACTTCGTCGTCGGTTCGCCCACGGCAACGCTGAGCTTTGACTTCTTCTCGTCGCCATTCATGCAAGTCTTCCTGCAAAGCACAGTGGGCCAGCTTTCCACCGCGACGGCCAACCTGGTGATGACCATCACCATCACCGACTCGACCGGCGCGACCGTCTTCAACTGGACACCTGATGGCGTCATCGGCTCCGGCATTTTCGGTGGCACGGAATCGGCCGATGCGGCCAACCTGAACACAGGCCTGGCGACCAACTTCCTGACGCGCGGCAACCTGTTTACGTATGACCCCACCGGTTGCGGCACGCCCACGGGCACGGGCGTGGGCACGGCTTGCGGCGGCCACTTCGCCTCCGTCAGCAATGCTCTCGCGACTGGCAATTACACCCTGACCCTGAATGCGGTGGAAAGCGTGGATCTGGTGAAACAGCAAGCGACACCGGAACCGGGCACCCTGGCCTTGCTGGGGCTGGGTCTGGCTGGTCTCGGCTATGCCCGCCGCCGCAAAGTTGCCGCCTGACCAGGCAACAGGAGGGCTTCACAGGCGAGGGCGTGTCCTCGCCTTTTTTATGTGGCAAGCCTGTCGGTTTTCCTTACAACGCGGCCGACCAGGAGATGAGGATTTTCATGACTACCTTTTTATGCACCCGGCTGCCAACGGCCCTGCTGGCCTTGCTGTTGCTGGCCAGCAGCGGCACTGCCAGCGCCGCCGCCTACGGCTATTCGTACACCAGTGTCTTTGGCCTGGTCATCAGCAATCCCTCCGGCTCCACCACCTTGCTCAGCAACATCGACCTGTCGCGCACCACCGCCACGCTCAATGGCAGCAGCATCATCAATGGCGGCAGCAACGAAATCGATGCGCCACAAGCGAAACGCGGCGCCGTGAGCAAGGGGGAAAACGACTTTACCCGGCAAGGCATGGGCAATGCCTCGTATGCGCGCGGCGAGGCGCAAATCGTCACCTCGCAAATCCCCCCCTTTCCACCGGGCTCGACCAGCACGCATACCGTGAATGCGGCGGAAACCTTCCTGACGGGCAGCGGCAGCGCCGACGCCTCCGGACGCAATGGTTCCAGCACCGCGATGACCGTCAATTTCATCGTCGGCCAACCGGGCGCAACCATGGCCTTCGATTTCCAGGCCCTGCCCTTCATGCAACTGTACCTGGACGCCTTGGCCGGCACAGGCTCGGCGGCCACGACGAATATGGCGATGACATTTACCATCATCGATGAACATGGCCAGATCGTCTTCAACTGGGCGCCCGACGGCAAGCTCGGCTCCGGCATCCTGGGCGGCACCGAACTGGCCGATGCCGCCAACCTCAATACCGGCTACGCGCAAACGCCGCTCACCAGCGGCAGCGTGTTCACCTACGATCCCAGTGGCTGCGGCGCGCCCACGGGCACCGGCATCGGCACGACGTGCGGCGGGCAGTACGGCGCCGTCACGGACCACCTGGTGGCGGGCAACTACACCCTGGTGTTGAACCTGCTGAACAGTTCCGAACTGGTCTACGTGCCGACCACCACGCCGATGCCGCTGCCGGGCACCTTGCCGCTGCTGGCGGCCGGCCTGGGCATGCTGGCCCTGGCGCGCCGGCTGCACTCTTGATGCACGCGGCTGCGGCTCATTGCCCGGGGGACGGCGCGACGAGCAAGTCTTGCAGCGGACGGCGCAGCGAGCGCGCACTGGCCGCCGGCCCGGCGCCTATGCGCCCGAGAAACACGGCCCGGTCAAACGCCGCCTCCCCCAGCACGGCCTGGCATTGCGCAGCCAGCTCCTGCGCCAGCTCCTGCATGCCATCGGTACGCGAAAAACTGCGCCGTTCGCGCACATAGCGGGCAAAGATCAGCGGCGTCAGTTCCGGCTGCAATTGCAGGCCCAGTTGCGTGGCCGTCAGCCAGAAGCGCTGCATGGCGCGGCCGGCCGCCACGTAATCGTCGATGTGGCGCGGCGGCGCCTCGGCCAGCAGCACGAAATGCGCGGCGCAATACAGGCCCGGCAGCAAATCCATCTGCAGGCGCGGCGCGACGGTGCCAGCCAGCCAGGTATTGAAAAAATCCACGCGGCGCCAGCTGTGCATGACCCAGCGCATCAGGCGCGCCGTCATCGGATCGACGCCGAGCGCCTGCTCCGGGATGCGGTCGCTGCTGTAGCGCGCGCCCCATTCAATGACGTCGCGGTGCACCTTGTGCGCCTCGGGCATGGTCAGGCGCAGCTTCGCATTGTCGAACATCAGGCGCGCGCAGGCCAGGCGTGCGCGCCCGCCTTCGAACCACTGCACGCCGTAACCGGGCGGCAAGCTGGCCGCCAGCGCTGCCTTTTCGCTGGTGCGCAAGCGGCGCGTGCTGAGCCGGCGCCGCTGCACGCTGCGCTGCGGCAAGAAGGCCGCCAGCGAATCGGGCAGCATGCCAGGGCTGTCGAGCAGGTGCACGTCAAACGTGGGCAAGGTGTCGGGCAGGGACAGACGCCGGCGCGCTTCCATGCGCAGACCATGGCTGCTGGCCGCCAGTGCCATGCTTTCGAGCAAGGCACCAAGCGACAGCTGGCTGGGATGGCCGTCGAGGTCGTACACGCAATGGCTACGCGTATCGAAGCCATGCACGACCACGTGGCGCGGGTCCACGACTTCAAAGCGCCACGGCTGCGTGTTGTCGCCGCTGGGCGCCCAGCGCGCCTGCTCGAGGATGTTTTCCAGCACGGGATCCATCTGCAAAGTTTGCCCCATTCATTTCCCCTGGGCGGCGCGGCGCCGCTTGATGATGGCCATCGTCAGGCGCTGCAGCGGATGACGGTTGCCGCCGGGACGCCAGGTATGCACGAGCTTGTTGCGGTAGGCGTCGAAATGCATGCCGTGCGGCGCCGCCATCACCTTGCCCCGCTTTAACAATATCTTCAAGGCTTCCGTGGCGGCCGCGCCCGCGCACAGCTGGCAGCCCATGATGGTCGACGGCCCGCGCCGCTCCTTCAGGTTGATGGCCGACGGGTCGACCAGGTAGGGAGCGTGCAAGCCGGCCGGCGCGAGGCCGACGAGAAAGCGCAGGGCTTTTTCTTCCTCGGGCAAGTCGCCCCAGCCAAAATAGTCTTCAAACGTCATGCCGCCCGGCATGAAGCTGAGCACGGCCGTGCCCATGCCCAGCGGCGCGGCCGTGATGGCGGGGATGCCCAGGCGCGCGCACGTGGCGAAGGTGGCCTGGCGCGCGGGAAAGGCGAAGAAATCCAGGCCGTCCACATACAGGTCGACACCGGCAAAAAACTCGGCCAGGTTGCTGTCGTGTATGCCGTCTGGAAATTGTTTAATCTCAAGTTCAGGATTGATGTCACGCGCCATCTGCGCCAGCACGGCCACCTTGGGCTGGCCCAGGGTGGACACCATGGCGCCCGCCTGACGGTTGAAATTGGCGATATCGAAGGTGTCGAAATCGGCGATGTGGAAGGCGCCGATGCCCAGCCGCGCCAGGGTCAGCAAGTGCACGCCGCCCACGCCGCCCATGCCGGCGATGGCCACGCGCTTGCCGCGCAAGCTATTTTGCTCCGCCTGCGTGACCCAGCCCAGGTTGCGGGCGAACGCCGCGTGATAGGAAAAACCGTCTGTCATGCTCACCTCTTCTGTGCATCCCTTGCGGACGAAAAAGTTTGGACAGGTGAGCCGGGGTTAAGTTCCCCGCATGACAGAAAAAAGCGCTTAGCGCGCCAGGCGCCGCGCCGCAGGCACGCTGCGCTGTAGCGCTGCCGCAGCCGGTGCCACTGCGCCCACCTTGAACACGCTGACGATCTGCGCCAGCCCTGCCGCCTGCTCGTTCATCGCCTGCGCCGCCGCCGACGCCTGCTCGACCAGGGCCGAGTTTTGCTGCGTCATGTTGTCCATCTCGACGATGGCCTGGTTGATCTGCTCGATGCCGGCGCTCTGCTCGGCGCTGGCAGAGGAAATCTCGGCCACGATATCGGTCACGTGCTGCACGCTGGAGACGACTTTTTCCATCGTCTCGCCCGCCAGCGCCACCAGTTTTTCACCGGCACCCACTTGCTCGGCGGAACTGTCGATCAATTGCTTGATTTCCTTGGCGGCCGCGGCCGAACGCTGCGCCAGGTTGCGCACTTCGCTGGCCACGACAGCGAAGCCACGGCCCTGCTCGCCCGCGCGCGCCGCTTCCACAGCCGCATTCAGGGCCAGGATATTCGTCTGGAAGGCGATGCCGTCGATGACGGCGATGATGTCGCCGATTTTCTTCGACGAGGCATTGATGGCGCCCATGGTGTCGACCACCTGGCTCACCACGCCGCCCGCCTGCGTCGCCACTTGCGAGGCGGAAATAGCCAGCTGGTTGGCCTGGCGCGCATTGTCCGCATTCTGGCGCACGGTCGAGGTCATTTCTTCCATGGTCGAGGCCGTTTCTTCCAGCGATCCCGCCTGCTGCTCCGTGCGCGCCGACAGGTCGTGGTTGCCCGAAGCGATCTCGCCCGACGCCGTGGAAATGGATTCCGCATCGTTGCGCACCTGGCTCACCAGATGGGCCAGGTTGTCGCGCATGGCCTTGATCGCCATCAACAGACTGGAGGTATCGCCGGGACGCGTATCGATCTGCGTGGTCAGGTCGCCCTGGGCGATTTGCGCCACGATGGCCGCCGCATAGTCGGGTTCGCCACCGAGCTGGGCCAGGATGCGGCGCAGCATCAGGGCCGCCAGGGCGCCCACCACCAGCATCAGCGCGCCGCCGATGGCCAGCAGCACGCCGGCCTGGGCCCAGAACTTGTGGTTGATGTCATCGATATACGTGCCCGTGCCGATCAGCCAGTCCCACGGCGCAAATTTCACCACGGCATACATCTTCGCCACCGGATCTTTCACGCCGGGACGTGTGCCATCCGCCTGCACCAGGCCGATGCGGCTGCTGGCCAGGGCCACGCGGTAGCGGTCGCCCGACTGCTTCATGTTCTTTTGCGGCGTGCCGATGCGCGCAGGATTTGGGTGTACGTACAGCAAGTCGGTGCTGAAATCGCGCACGAAATAATACATCTCGTCCTTGACGAAGCTGCCGATGGCCAGCTTGGCCTGCTGCTGCGCCTGCTCACGCGTGAGCTTGCCCGACTGTTCCAGCGCATACGCCTTTTCCACCGAGGCATTGGCCAATTCCACCAGCACCGTCAATTGCTCGACCCTTTCCGCCATCATGGTCTGGCGCAGCGAATACAGGGAGAATGAAGCGATGAGGACGATGCCCAGCAAGGTGCTGAAACACAGGAGAAGAATGCGCGAACGGAGAGTCATGGGAGCCTGGGTAAAGAATAAAATGTGGAATTATAAACAATTTCCATATGGAAATCTTTTCAGAAAAGCAAAGCGGGCGGCGCTACCAGGCTGATGCCCGGCAGGCACCGCCCGCATATGTCTTGCTGAAGTCTGGATGAAAGGTCAGGCCAAGGCTTCCTTGGCCGCCTCTTCCGGCGTCAAGCCGTCGTAGAACTGGTCGGTGAACCACTCGACCTGCTCTTCGATGTGGTCCTGCGCCTGCGCCACGGTGGCACCGCCGGCCACGAGGAAGCCTTCGACCTCGATACACCAGTTGATCAATTCCAGGGTTTCCGGATCGAGTTCTTCTTTCTTAGCCATCGTACAGTCCTTGCTTGTTAAATTGCGATCACATCAATCAGCAGCAGTTTAACAGCTTCGCCACACTGCCGCCCCTGCAGTTCAACAATGAAGCTTACTTGGCTGCAACGTTTTTGCGTTCCGGATACAGTACCACCTGTACATAATTGTGCATGTCCAGGTAACGCTGCGCGGCCAGTTTGACGGCTTGCGGCGTGAGGGCGCGCACGCGCTGCTCGTAGCGCAGGATGTGCGCGGGGTCGCGCCCCTGCGTCACCGAACCCATCAACTGGTTCATCCAGTAGTTGTTTTCCCGCAAGGATTTCTGCTGGCGCGTGATCCAGTTCAGCTTGACCTTTTCCAGGTCCGCCGCGGACGGCCCGTCCGTCTTCATCCTGTTGATTTCGGCAAACGCGGCGGCGATCACCTTGTCCACGTTTTCCGGTCCCGTCGGCAAGTTCAAGGCCACGGAATAGTGGCCGTACGGATGCTGGCCCATGGACGTCTCAAAGCCGCCGCCATAGATCATGCTCATCTTTTCACGCAGCACTTCGATGACTTTCAGGTTCAGCACCTCGCCCAGCGCCTGCAGGGTCAGCTTTTGCTCGTCCGAATACGCCACGTCGCCATTGAAGGTGATGGAAATCGTGCTCTTCGGCTCGCTGCCCATGTAGATGTCCTTCTTGACGACCCCGGTCACCGGGCGCATGCCCACGTCGCGGTAGGCGTGCGGCACGTCAGCCACGGGCAAGGTGCCCAGGTAGCTGGCGATCAGCGGCTTGATCTTGTCGAGCTCGAAACTGCCCGTGAAGATGAAGGTCATGTCGCGCGCGCTGGAAAAGCGCTGGCGGAAGATTTCCAGCGAACGGTCCAGGCCCACCTTGTCGAAATCGGCCACGCGCGGCACGCCATCGACGCGCGGGTTGTCGCCAAACATGGCGTGCTGGATGGCATCGTAAAACACGGCTTCCGGCTGCGCCATGCTGTTTTTCGCCAGGTCCTGCTGCTTGCCGATGAAGGACTGGTACAGGCCCGCATCCTTGCGCACGTCATGGAAATACAGATACACCAGTTGCAGCATGGCTTCCACGTCGGCGCTGCTGGCCGAGCCGCCAAAGCCTTCGCTCAGTTCGCCCAGCGAAGCGCCCACATTGACCGTCTTGCCAGCCAAGACTTTTTGCAAGTCCAGCGGCGCCAGGTCTTTCAGGCCCATGCTGCCGACCACGGCGCTGGCGTAGCGGGCGTTGTAGATGTCGGCATCGCCAAACAGCGACTGGCCGCCGAAGCGCGTCGAGCCCATCAGCACCTGGTCATTCTTGAAGTCCGTGGGTTTGAGCAGCACGCGCACGCCATTGCCCAGGATCAGTTCCGTCACGCCGATGGCCCTGTTCAACTTTTCCGAGACGATGCTGCCGCCGGCCGGCGGCGCATCCATCAGCTTGCTGGCCAGCACTTTTTCCGTGCGCGGCTCGATGATTTGTTGCTCGGCTTTCGCCACGGCATCTAGCAATTGCTGCTGCGTCGGCACGCTGCCCCCCGCTTTCGGCTCGGCGCCCATGAAGACCACGAGTTTCTTTTGCTGGTCGGGAATCACCTTGGCCACCGTCTCGTTGATTTCTTGCAAGGTTACCTGCGGCAAGAGTTCCTGCGCGTACAGCAATTCATTGGCGATGCCGGGGATGGCTTCCTGCTCCAGGAAGTTGCGCGAATACTCGGCCACGAAACCGGAGGAATCGGACTTGTCGCGCTCGCTGTATGCGCGCTCGTAATTGCGCAGCATGTTCTTGCGCGCGCGGTCCAGCTCATCCTGGCTGAAACCGAAGCGGCGCGCCCGCTCATCTTCCTGCACCAGCGCATCGACGGCCGGCTGCACGCCGCCCTTGCCCAGCAAGGCATACGCGCTGAACGATTCATAACCGCGCACCAGCTTGCCCATGCTGCTGCCGCCCTGGATGAACGGCGGGTTCGCCTGCTGCGTCAATTCCTGCATGCGCGCGCTGAGCATTTGCCCGTACAGGTTCTCGATCATCTGGCGGCGGTAGTCGGCGATGGTGACGGGTTCCTGCGCGGCGCGGATCGGGTAGCGGATGAAGACCGTGTCGTCCGGCGCTTCCTTGTCCGTGATCACCAGCGCTTCCGTTTGCGAGCGCTGCGGCACTTCCGCATACAGGCGCGGACGCGGTTTTGCGGGATTTTTCAGCTTGCCGAAATGTTGCTGGATCAGCTTTTCAGCCTGTTTCGGCTCCACATCACCGACCACCACCACGGCCATCAGGTCGGGACGGTACCAATCCTTGTAGAAACGCTTGATGGCTTCCGGCTTGAACGTTTTCAGCACGGATTCCTTGCCAATCGGCATGCGTTCCGCATAGCGCGAACCGTTCAGCAGCTTCGGATACAGGACCTTGTTCATGCGGTCGCTGGCACCCTTGCCCAGGCGCGCCTCTTCCAGCACGATGCCGCGTTCGCTGTTGATGTCGGCCGGATTGAATTTCAAGCCATGCGCCCAGTCTTCCAGCACGAGAAAACCCTTTTCCAGGTTTTCCTTCTTGTTCGTCGGAATCGGCAGCACGTACACGGTTTCATCAAAGCTCGTGTAGGCATTCAAATCGGCGCCGAACTTCACGCCGATCGATTGCAGATAGGAAATCAGTTCATTGCGCTTGAAATGCGTGGAACCATTGAAGGCCATGTGTTCCGTGAAATGCGCCAGGCCTTGCTGGTCTTCATCTTCCAGGATGGAACCGGCTTTCACCACCAAGCGCAATTCCACTTTCTGCGCGGGACGGGCATTTTTCTTGATGTAATAGGTCAAGCCGTTCGGCAGTTTACCAACGGTAACTTCTGGTGCCAGCGGCAGGGGATCGCTCAAACGGATTCCCGCCTGGGCCATGCAGGCGCACGCCAGCAAGACGGCGCCCGAGATCAGGCGTAATTTACTCAGCTTCATGTATTCTCAACGGTAAGATTCAGTAGGCATACCTTACACTGAAATCCTGTTTCCGCCATTAAAAACAGCTTAGGAAAAACGGCTTTTCCCAGGCAACTTTGCCGAATGACAAACTCAGCAGTGTCCTGCCAGCTTTTTTCAATTGTGCTAAAGTATTGCCGCCGGTCATGTGGACCGGCACAACAATACGTCTTCGGGGCGGGGTGCGATTCCCCACCGGCGGTAAGACCGGCAACGGTCAAGCCCGCGAGCGCCTGTCAAACGTCGTTTGGCGGGGTCAGCAGATCCGGTGTGATTCCGGGGCCGACGGTATAGTCCGGATGAAAGAAGATGTGCAGTAGTGTGATGTCCCATCGCCCCGGCGATGCGGCCAGTTGCGTCTATTCGCTTGCCCTGCAGCGTTTTTCGCCTATGCGAGGAGCGTTTCACCATGTTAGTCAACAGCTATACCCTGCTTTCCAACGACCTGGAAGGTCGTATCCAATCCGCCCTGGCCGCCATGCGCGCCGGCATCCCCGTCATCCTGCTCGACGATTTCGACCGTGAAAACGAAGCCGACCTGATTCTGTCTGCCGAGAAACTCACGAACGAAACCATG
Organism: Janthinobacterium sp. BJB426; assembly: GCF_002735705.1. Lineage (GTDB taxonomy): Bacteria > Pseudomonadota > Gammaproteobacteria > Burkholderiales > Burkholderiaceae_D > Janthinobacterium. Next base: position 249,774 of record NZ_PDZL01000006.1, on the reverse strand, counting down.
GCTTTGCTGATCCGCGAATGCAGCGGCATCGTCTGCCTGTGCCTGCCGACGGACGTCGTCAGCGCGCTGGAATTGCCGCCCATGTCGTCCGACAACGGCAGCCGCTATGGCACGCCATTCACCGTGTCCATCGAGGCGCGCGACGGCGTCACGACGGGCGTGTCGGCCGCCGATCGGGTCACCACCATCCGCGCCGCCATCGCGCCCAATGCCAAGCCCGCCGACCTGGTGCGCCCCGGCCACGTGTTCCCCCTGCGCGCCGCGCCCGGTGGCGTGCTCGAACGCCGTGGCCACACGGAAGGCTCCGTCGACCTGTCGCGCATGGCGGGCCTGAACCCGGCCGCCGTGCTGTGCGAGCTGATGAATCCGGACGGCACCATGATGCGCGGCGACGATATCGAACGTTTCGCCGAACTGCACGGCATGCCGATCCTGACCATCGAAGAACTGGTAGAATGGCGCAGCACGCGCGAACAGTAAGCCATCTTCAGGCGGCCACGGCCTTCGGCGGATGCACGTGCCGGTAGACGAGTCCCGCCGCCAGGCCATACGCGACGGCGATCGTCGCGTAGGCCAGCGGCAAGCGCAGCGACCAATCCTGCACCATGTGCAGGATGCTGCCGATCAGGGCCACGCCCACCAGGGCGCCGATTTGCCGGTTAGCATTCAAGGCCGCCGCCGCACTGTTCGCATGCTGCTTGCCGGCCACCCGCATCACGGTGGCCGTCATGGCGGGAATCACGATGCCGATGGCCACGTTCATGACGGCCGTGCCCAGCGCCAGCAGCGCGTACGGCGTGCCTGGACGCAAGCCCATCAACAATACGGCCATGACGGCCCCTACCAGCAAGCCTAGCAGCATGGGTCGGCGCGTGCCATGACGGGCCGCAATACTTCCCGCCATGAAATTTCCTACCGTATAGGCCGCCATCATGGGCAGCAGGCGCAAGCCCGACTGCAAGGCATCGGCGCCGCCAGACTGCTGCAGGAACAGGCTCAATAAGAACAGCTGGCCGAACACGCAGAAATTGATCAAAAAACCCACGCCGTTGGCCGCGCCAAAGCTGCTGCTGTGAAACAGTGCACGCGGCAACAGCGGATGGCTGCCGCTGCGCTCGCGCCGCAGCAGTTGCCCGGCCGACAATACCGTCAAGGCCCCCGCCGCCAGCACGCCGGGCGACAGCCAGCCCAGCACAGGGCCTTCGATCAGCACGAAACTCAGGCCCGCCAGCGCCGCCACGCCCAGCGCATGGCTGAACAGCGATAAATCGCGCGGCTGGCGCGCCGGTGCGGCCAGCAGCAGCTGCGCCATGACGATGGCCAGCACGCCCAGCGGCACGTTGACCCAGAAGACGCTGCGCCAGCCGAACTGGTGCACGAGGATGCCGCCGATCAAGGGGCCGGACGCGCCGGCCACGCCCACCAGGGCCGACCAGGCGCCCAGCATGCGCGTGCGCTCTCGCTCGTCGTCAAAACTGTGCGTCAGCAAGCTCAGGGAGCTGGGCATGAACAGGGCCGCGCCGACGCCCTGCAGCAAACGCGCCGCCGTCAGGAAGTGGCCGTCGGGCGCCGCGCCGCACAGGACCGAGCCGAGAATGAAAACGCCGAGGCCGCCCTGGTACACGGCTTTCGGCCCGTAGCGGTCGGCCAGCGCGCCGCCGGCCAGCAGCAGCGCGGCAAACGTCAAGGTGTAGCCGTCGACCACCCAGACCAGGCCCGTCAGCGGTATGGCCAGGTCGAGCGCGATATCGGACAAGGCCACGTTGACGGCCGTGACGTCAAGCATGGCCATGACGAAGCCGAAGGCCAGGGTCAGCAGGATCAAGCCGCTGGCGCGGCGCGGTGTGGGGGCAGGCATGGCATTCCTTGCAGGGATAGAAGGGCAGCCATTATGCGAGCGTTGCACGATGCAGTAAACAGGCATAAAATCGGCACCTTGATGCAAAATTGCATCAGAAAACAAGGACAAGGATATGGACTGGGCTCATGGATTGGGATAACGCGCGCATCTTTCTCGCCATCGGCCGGGCCGGCACCCTGCGCGGCGCGGCGGCCCTGCTGCGCATCGACCAGGCCACCTGCGGGCGCCGCCTGGCCACGCTGGAAAGCTCGCTGGGCGCCACCCTGTTCCTGCGCACGCCGTCGGGCTACGTGCCCACGCCGGCCGGCGAGCTGGCGCTCACGGCAGCCGAAGCGATGGAACGGGCGGCCGACAAGCTGCAACGCGAGATGCAGGGCGTCGACAACCGCCTGTCCGGCCTGGTGCGCGTGGCCACCACCGACACCATGGCCAGCCATTTCGTCATCCGCGCCATGCAGCAGCTGCACGCGGCCCACCCGGACATCCGCATCGTGCTGCACGTGGCGCCGCAGCTGGCCAGCCTGACGCGGCGCGAAGCGGACCTGGCCGTGCGCGGCGTGCGTCCCACCGACCCGGACCTGATCTCGCGCCACTTGGTCAAGCGCAGTCTGGGCCTGTACGCGTCAAAAACCTACCTGGCGCAGCGGGGCGAACCCGTGCGCGGCACGGCGCTGGCCGGCCACGACATCGTCATCTACCACCATTCCGTGGCGCCCCGTCACGCGGAAAAACTGGCCGGCGAATCCGTCGCCAACGCCCGGGTCGCCATGGAAGTCAATTCGGCGGCGATGCTGCAGGAAGCCACGCGCGCGGGCCTGGGCGTGGCCGAGCTGGCCACCCACCTGGGCGACATCGACCCGCTCCTCGTGCGCATCTGGCCCGAGCGGGCGGAAAGCTACGACGTGTGGCTGGTCATGCATGCCGACCTGAACCGCTCTGCCCGCGTGCGCGCGGCGGCCGATGCCATCATCGCCAGCGTGGCGGGGCAATAGCGGGCCACCCGCGCACGGCTGGACAATCGTTTGTATCGAACGCATCCAATGTTAAGATGCCATGATGACCCTATCCGTCTCCCTCATCATCAGCCTGCGCCGCCTGCACCGGGCCACCATGGCCTGGCTGGTCAGCTGGTGGCGCATGCTGCATTTCGCCATCCTCGTGTTTTCGCTGGCCCTGTCGCCGTCGAGCTATAACCGCGACAACCGCCCCATCCTCGCGCACCGCCTCGTGACCAATACGGCGCCCAATCTCGTGTGGTTCAGCGTGGCCTGCGCGCTGGTCAGCCTGGTGCTGATACGCATCGTCGTCGTCAGCGCGCAAAGCTACGGCCTGTCGCGCTATGCGCTGGAAATGGTGGTGCGCGTGCTGGTGCTGGAATTGATACCGCTGACGGCCGCCCTGTTCGTTGCGCTGCGCCTGACCCTGCCCGACGGCATTGCGTTTGCGCAAATGCGCTCTTCCGGCATGCTCGATACCATGCAGCGCCAGGGTGTCGACCTGCTGCGCCGCGAGTACTTTCCACGCGTCATGTCCGGCATCTTTGCCGTGTGGATGCTGGCCATCGTCAGCTGCGTCACTTCGCTGATCCTCGCCTACATCACCATCTACGGTTTTACCCCGTGGGCGCTGCAAGGCTACACGCGCGTCGTGGGGCAGATCTTCAATCCGGCCGTGGCCCTGATCCTGATGCTCAAGGTCATCTTCTTCAGCTTTGCAGTGGCCCTGATCCCGCTGGCCTCGTCCTACTACCCGGAAGAGCCGCATGGCCGGCGCAACCGCCTGTGGGCCGCGCACGGACTGTCTGAAATGCTGCGCCTGTTTTCCGTCATCCTGCTGGTCGAAGTGGCTTCGCTGATGGGCAATTACTACTGATGCCCCGCCGCCACCGCCAGCGATCCCCGAACCATCCATACGAGAGCCAGAAGCCATGAGCCAGAGCCAGAGCCAGCCACCGAATCCCGACCAGACCGACGTCACGGCGCCCGACGCTGTCCTGCCCGCCCCGCCGCCCGTGCGCCACGCCGAATTGAAGGCGGCCATTCTGCTCGTCTTCATGTTCGTGCTGGTGGTCGGCTCCGTCGTCTACCTGATGTATGCGCGCGGCGCCTTTGAGGCAACGCAGACCCTGGTGCTGACGGCCGACGATTCCGACGGCGTCGGCGTGGGCGCCGACCTGACCTTTTCCGGCTTTCCCATCGGCCGCGTGCAGCGTATCGAACTGGCGCCGGACGGTCGCGCGCGCGTCATCATCGACGTGCCGCGAAAAGACGCGCACTGGCTGCGCACCAGCTCCATCTTCACCCTGGAACGGGGCATCGTGGGCGGCGCCAAGCTGCGCGCCTACAGCGGCATCCTGACGGACCCGCCGCTGCCCGACGATGCCACGCGCGACTTGCTGGTAGGCGACATGGCAGCGGAAATTCCCCGCCTGCTGGCCGCCGCCAAGGATTTGCTCAACAACCTGGGCAACCTGACGGGTACCGATTCCGCGCTCGACGGCACCATGCGCAATGTGCAGGCCGTGACCGGCAAGCTCAGCGGTCCGGGCGGTGCCATGGGCTTGCTGACGGGCGACGACAAACAGTCGCGCCTGCTGATCGAGCGGGCCAACGCCCTGCTGATCACGGCCGACCAGCTGGCGCGCCGCACGGATGGCCTGGTGGCCAATGCCGATACGCGCGTCTTCGGCGAAAAAGGCGTGATGACGGATGCGCAGGCGACCATCGTGCAGCTGAACGCGCTGCTGGCCGACACGCGCAACAGCCTGAAAAAAGTCGACGCCGTGCTGGTCGAGGCGCAAGCCGTGGGTGCCAATGCCAAGGCGGCCACAGCCGACCTGGGTCCGCTGCGCGCCGACGTGGAAAGCAATCTGCGCAAGGTCGAGCAACTGGTCAATGAAATCAACCGCAAATGGCCGTTCAAGCGCAATCCGGAGATCAAACTGCCATGAGAAAACGCAATGTCACCTTGTCCGCCCTGGCCGCATTGTTGTGCACCGCGTTGGCAGCCTGCTCCAGCGGCCCGCCCGTGCCGGACTGGAAAATGAATGCGCAAAGTTCCGTCGAACGTTTTCAAGCGGCCTACTTGAATGGCAACGCCCTGGTCGAGCAGACGGAATTCCGGCGCGCCCGCAGCCAGGTGGCCGGCACGGGCAAGCTTGAACTCGTGGCGCGCATCGAACTGCTGCGCTGCGCCGCGCGCGTGGCCAGCCTGGCGTTCGAGGACTGCGCCGGCTTTGACGCCCTGCAAGCTGACGCGACAGCCGCCGACCGCGCGTATGCGGCCTGGCTGGCCGGCAAGGCGCAGGCGGCAGACGTCGCCCTGCTGCCGGAAACGCAGCGCGCGGCCGCCGGCGCCAGCTCCGACACGGCCGCCGCCAGCACCGTGGCCGCCATCAAGGATCCGCTGTCGCAACTGGTGGCGGCCGGCGTGCTGCTGCGCTCGGGCCGCGCCACGCCGGAACTGCTCGATACGGCCGTGGCCACCGCCTCGGATCAGGGCTGGCGCCGGCCGCTGCTGGCGTGGCTGGGCGTGCAGCGCCTGCGCGCCGAACAGGCGGGCGACACGCAAGCGGCGCAGCGCATCGCGCGGCGCATGGCGATCGTCGAGCAGCCGCTGGCGCCTTGAGCGCGCCGATGGCGGCCCAAAGCAGGCGGAATCAGGCATAATCGAACGAGGATGACATCAAGGCCGTGCAGGCAGCGAGGTGTGACGATGCAGTTCGAGGATTTCGACCTTTCCACTCCCGATACCGGCCGGCATGCCGGCGCGGCGCCTGGCGATGACGCGTCGGCCGCCACGGCCGTGCGCCTGCAATACCTGCTCGACAATACGCCCTCCATCATCTATTGCACCGTGCCCAGCGGCGACTTCAAGATGACCTTTGTCAGCAACAATGCCCTCAACGTGCTGGGCTACCAGCCAGAGGAGATGGTTGCCGATCCCAATTTCTGGTTCGACCACATCCACCCCGACGATGCGCCCGGCATCTTTTCCAGCCTGGCGCAGATCTTCGTCGAAGGCGCGCGCGCCTACGAGTACCGCTTCCGCGTGCGCGACGGCAGCTATCTGTGGATGCACGACAGCCTGCGCCTCGTGCGCGACGATCACGGCGTGCCGTTCGAGGTGATCGGCTCGCTGACGGACATCACGGAACGCAAGGGCATGGAGGCGATGCTGCAGGCGCGCGGCGAAGAGCAGCAACTACTGATCAGCAAGTTGCAAGAAGCCCACGACCAGCTGCTGCAATCGGAAAAGATGGCCTCCATCGGCCAGCTGGCGGCCGGCATCGCGCATGAAATCAATAACCCGATCGGCTTCGTCAATTCCAACATGAGTTCGCTGCAAGGCTATGTCGGCACCCTGTTCGACGTCATCGCCCAGTATGAAGCGGCGATGGGCGAGCCGCTCGATGGCCCGGCCCTGGCCGGCAGAGTGACCCAGGTGCGCGCGCAGGCCGACCTGGCCTTCCTGCAGGACGACATCGGCGACCTGGTGCGCGAATCGATGGATGGCTTGAAGCGCGTGCGCGACATCGTGCAGGCGCTGAAAGATTTTTCCCACGTGGGCGAGACGGACTGGCAAGTGGCCAGCCTGCATGCTGGCCTGGACAGCACCCTGAATATCGTCGCCAACGAATTGAAATACAAGGCGCGCATCGAAAAACACTATGGCGAGCTGCCGCAGATACTGTGCCTGGCGTCGCAGCTGAACCAGGTCTTCATGAACCTGCTCGTCAACGCAGGCCAGGCCATCAGCAGCGACGGCGTGATCAGCATCCGCACGGGGCACGCGGGCGACTGGGTGTGGGTGGAAATCGGCGACACGGGCGCCGGCATCGCGCCCGAGCACCTGAAGCGCATCTTCGAGCCGTTCTTCACCACCAAGGCCGTCGGCAGCGGCACGGGCCTGGGCCTGTCGCTGTCGTACGGCATCGTCAACAAGCACGGCGGACGCATCGAAGTGGCCTCGGAAGTGGGCCGCGGCACGCGTTTTACCGTGCACCTGCCCGTCACACCGGCGGCGGCCCAGGCAGCGCCCTAGCCTTCCCGCCCTAGCATTCCTTCAAGGGCGCGTACACGCGGATACTCAGGCGTCCGCCATTCTTGCCTTCGAAGTCGAGCAGCTGGCTGATCACGCGCGCCGTCAGCACGTGTTCGGCGGCCAGCAGCATCAGGCCATCGCGGCTGATCAGGTCGCGCGACAGCACCATGCCCGGCTCCAGCTGGCCCGACAGCACGGTCAGGTCGCGCGCCGGCGGCTCCGTCTCTTCCATGAGGCCGCGGAAAGCGGCTACCACGGCGGGGTCGTAGCGCTTGCCGACGCTGTCATAGATCAGGGTGCGGGCCTCGTCGGCGCGCAGGCTGCGCTGCACCATGGCGCCGATCTGCAAGCCGTCATAGTCCGACGCCAGCGCCAGGATGCGCGCGCCCATGGGAATGGCCAGGCCCACCAGGCCATCGGGAAAGCCGGCGCCGTCGAAGCGCTCGAGCTGCGAGCGCAGGATCACGGAGACGGCGCGCAATTCCTCCAGCGCCATCAACAGTTGTTCGGCGCGCAGCGGATGCTTGCGGAAGGCGGCCAGCTGCTCGCCATTCCAGGCGCTGGCCGGCAATTCCAGCACGTCATCGCTCAAGCTGAGTTTGCCTATATCCTTGAGCAGGGCCGCGATGAACACGTCGCGCGCCTCCTGCCCTTCCAGGCCCAGTGCCTGCGCCAGCTTGCGCGACAGCTCGGCCACCCTGCGCGCATGGCCGGCCAGCTTGCCGCCCCGCATCTCGATCAGGTTGGAAAACACCTTGATCGTCGTCACGAACGTGGCCTTCAGGCGTTCATTGGCCGCCTGCACCTCGTCGTGCGACAGTTTCAGCTGCTGCGTGCGCGTGGCCACCTTCGCTTCCAGGCTGGCGTTGAGCGCCTGAAGTTCCACGTTCTGACTGGCCGTCAGCGCTTCCAGACGCAGCTTTTCCTGCTCCAGCGCGCGCCGTTCCAGCGCGTGGCGCACCACCAGGACGATATCGTTGTCGTCCCACGGCTTGGTCACGTAGCGGTAGATTTCGCCCTGGTTGATGGCGTCGAGGATGGACTGAATGTCGGCATAGCCGGTCAGCAGCAAACGCATGGTGGAGGGCCAGCGCTGGCGCACCTGGGCCAGGAATTGCGCGCCATCCATGTGCGGCATGCGCATGTCGGAGATGACCAGGTCCACCGTCTCGCTCTCGAGCAGGGCCAGGCCGGCCGCGCCGCCATCGGCCGTCAGCACGCGGTAGCCGTGCGGACGGAACAAACGCCGCAGCGAGGACAGGATATTCGGTTCGTCGTCGACGCACAGGATGGTGGGCGGCGCGATGCTGGTGCTCGTATACATGCTGTCCTGTTCGGTCATGGTGCGACGGCCTGCGCCTGGCGCACGGGCAAGGTGATGCGGAAGGTGGTGCCGCGGCCGATGATGCTGCGCACGTCGATGCGGCCATGGTGTTTCTGTACCGTCGTGTAGGCCAGCGACAGGCCCAGCCCCGTGCCCTTGCCGACGGCCTTGGTGGTGAAGAACGGGTCGAAGATGCGCGACAGGTGTTCGGGCGCGATGCCGCCGCCCGTGTCCTCGACCTCGATCCACACTTCCGCCGCGTTGTCGCTGCCCGTGCGCAGGGTGATGCGTCCGCGCGCCTCGCCCATGGCGTGGGCCGCGTTGACGACCAGGTTCATGATCACCTGGTTCAGCTCGGAAGGCTGGCATTCGATATCGGGAATGTCGCCATACTCGCGCACCACGTCGGCCTTGTACTTGACTTCGTTATTCACGATATTGAGCGTGGTGTCGATGCCCTGGCGCAGGTCGGCCCAGACCCACTCCTGGTGCGCATCCGTGCGCGAAAAATCCTTCAGGTCCTGCACGATGCGGCGCACGCGCGAAATGCCTTCCTTCGACTCGCCCATCAGCATCGGTATGTCGGTGCGCAGGAAGTCCAGGTCGATCTGCTCACGCAGCGCCCGCAGGCGCGCCGCCACCACGGGGTCGGCGACGGCCGGCTCCGCTTCCTCGTAGGCGTCGAGCATGCTGAACAGGTCATCCAGGTAGCCTTCCAGGGTGCCGACATTGGAAAACACATAGCCGATGGGATTGTTGATCTCGTGCGCCACGCCGGCGGCCAGCTGGCCGATCGAGGCCAGTTTTTCCGATTGCAGCAGCTTTTGCTGGGCCAGCGACAGCTTGCTGTTCAATTCCGTCAGGGCCAGGTTGCGCTCGCGCAATTCCAGATCGGCGATCTGGCGCTGGCGGATATCATCGGCCAGGCGCTCGTTCATTTCCGCCAGCTGGGCCGTGCGCTTGGCCACCAGGTGTTCCAGGTTGTCGTGCGCCTTGCGCAGCGCCAGTTCCGCCAGGCGCCGCTCGCTCACGTCGCGCAGGGTTTCGATGGCGCCTACCAGGCGTCCCTGGCGGTCGCGCAGGGGCGCCGCCGTGAAATGCAGCCAGTGGCCGTCGGGGCCGATATCGGCAAAGTAATCCTCGGCTTCGTAGGCGCCGGGAATCACGGGAGAGCGCTTCAGCTTGCCAAGGTAGAGTTCATTTTCGCCGAACGCGATATCGTCGGCCACCAGCAGATCGGCCAGGCAGGCGCGCGGCTGCGGATAAAACGCCTTCCAGTGGTCGCGCGTGCCGACCATCTCGGCGGCCGTAAAGCCCAGCAACTGTTCGCAGGCGCTGTTCCAGTGCGTTACCACGTGGTCCGTGTCGATGGCGAAGGTGGCCACGGGATGTCCATCGAAAAACGCCGACAGCGCGATGGAATCTCCCTGGCGGCGTTCCGGCGTGGCGGGCAATGCCTTTCCTGCATCGGTTTCCATGGACTCTATCCTGTTCATGCCAGCATGATCCGCGACATTTCATCGAAGGTGTGTTCCGTTTGCCCCAGCAGCGCCAGCCAGGCCGGCTCGTCCAGGGCGACGCTGCGCCAGCCCGCGGGCGACAGGGGCGGCACCAGCGCATCGTCGATGTTGGCCAGGTCGAGCGCCAGGGCGACGGCATTGGCCAGGTGCACGGCCAGCGGCAAGCCGCCTGCGTCCAGGCGGTCGATGGCGTGGTGGTCGGCCACCGCCTGCTGTATCGCCTCGGGAAACTTCCAGTAGGCGGCCAGGGCGCTGCCCACCTGCGCGTGATCGATGCCGATGACGGCCAGTTCCGCCTCGGCCATCTGGCAGTCATGCGCCTGGCGGTGGCTGCGCACGAGCGCGTGCTCGGCCGGGAAGCGCGTCACCAGCACCAGGGTGCCCAGGTCGTGCAGCAGACCCGCCGTGAATGCCGTCTCGGGATTGACGCGCAAGTGCGGCGCCAGCAGGCGCGCGGCGATGGCCGTGGCCAGCGAATGGCGCCAGAACGCCTGGAAATCGAAGCCGCCGCTGACGGGTGCAAAGCTGCTCGTCAGGGCGCAGGCCGTGACGACGGTGCGGATGCTGTGAAAACCCAGCACGGAAACGGCTTGCGGAATGCTGGTGACCTTCGATTGCATGCCGTAGAACGAGGAGTTGGCGATGCGCAAGGTCTTTGCCGCCAGGGCCTGGTCCAGTTCGATCTTTTGCGCCAGCACATGCACGTCCGTGTCATCCTGGTCCATACTCGACAGCAGCTCCAGCACCACCACGGGCAGCGAAGGCAGTTCCTGTATCTGGCGGATGATGTGTTCAAAGCTGAGGCGTGTCATGCGGCGCCCCCTTGCCGGTAGCGCTGCAGCAGCGCCAGCAGTTCCGCCCCGGCGGAATCGGGCGGCGTGGCGCGGAACAGCACGGCCAGCCGTTCCAGGTGGCGCAAGCGTTCCTGCTCGGCATGCGCCTGCGCGGCGGGATCCGGCGCCTCGTCCATGACGACGTGGCAGCGCTCCACATTGCGCCTGCGCAAGGCCGTCAGGTTCGCCGCCGTCAGGGTGGCGCCCTGTGCCAGCAGCACGGCGCCGCTGGCGTCGTTCAACGCCTGGGCCAGCACCATGCCTTCCTGCGCCTGCTCCATGGAAATCTCGCGTCCACTTTCGCTCATGCTTTCACTCATTTACCCACTCCATGACGACTCAGGGTAACCAGGCTGCCGCGCGAGCGCGAATGCAGACCCATCGGATGGACTGCCACGACATACGGCTGGCCGTCGATGGCGGCCAGGCGGGGCGTGTCCTGCCCGTCGAACAGTTGCGGCAAGACGATCGCCGCCTCGTTGCCCAGCAGGGCCGCGCCCCGTTCGAACAGGTTGGCCGCCGCCGTATTGATGAAGGCGATCATGCCTTCGTCGTCGAGCCCGATCACGGGCAGCGGCAGGAATTGCAATACTTCGCGCGCGATGCCCAGGCTGACTTCATCGCGGTTGATCTGATGCTGCTGCTGGCGCACCAGCGCCTGCATGGCGGCATTGGCTGCCGCCAGCGCCTGGTTGGCGTCGCGCAACTGCGCATTGAGGCGCACATTGTCGTCGTCGATGCCCTTCAGGCGAAAGGCTTCGGCGATATGCTCGCGCAGCTGATGGTCTTCCCAGGGCTTGGTGAGGAATTTGAAGATGGCACCCTCGTTGACGGCGTCCGTGACGGCCTGCAACTCGGTATAGCCCGACAGCATGATGCGGATGGTTTGCGGGCACAGCAGCTTGGCCTTGCGCAGGAAGTCGGCGCCCAGCATGCCGGGCATGCGCTGGTCCGACACGATCACGTCGACGACATGGCTGGCCAGCACGTCCAGCCCTTCCTGGCCGCTGCCGGCCGTCAGGATATGGTAGCCGTCGCGCCGCAGCAGGCGCTTGAGGGAAGCGAGGATATTCGGCTCGTCATCGACCAGCAGCAAGGTGCGCGGGGGCGCCGCAGGCACCGCCGTCCCTGGCACACCATGCTCGTCGTGCACATCCATCGGACCATCCTCTCATCGCCGTGGCGATATCGGAGCTTGCCTGGAGGGGATCTGCCGCGCGAGACCATCTTGCGAGTCTTGCGCGGCAGCCAGCTTGCGCTGAAATTATACGACTAAATGTTCCTTTTTGGCATTTATCCGCGCCGTGCAGGACAAGGTGTGTCGCGGTAAAACACAAAGCCGCCCAGGCCGATGGCCTGCGTGTCGGCCTTCACGGCGTACACCAGCGTGTTCTTTGACGCCTCGACCCGCAGCAGGTTCTGGTGCAGCACCGTTTGCGCGTGCGACAGTTCCAGCGACGGCGTCGGCGCCAGTTGCAGCCGCAGCTCGGACGTGGCCGCATCGTAGGCCCAGCGGCCCGGGTTGAAGAAGGCGAAGCCGCCGTCGAAACGCAGGCTGCCATCCTTGAACTGGGTCAGGCAAATGCCGGGAAATTCGCTGGGCGGGTTGTACCAGGTGGCGGCCACGGCGGCATCGGCTGGCGTCTTGCCCGGCATCTGCATGCCGGCGCCATCACTTTTGCCGCCCATGCCGGCGCAACCGGCCAGCGCCAGCGCGCCAGCCAAAGCGCCCGCGCGCGTGATGAAGGTCATGTGCATCAACAGTCCCCTTGCTTTATAGAAACATCATCTTAAAGCGGGACGGCCAGCCGTTCAAGCGGCTAGCGCACATAAGGGCGATTTAGTGTTCGCCGGCAGCCTTGGCGGCCGCCTCGCGCAATTTGTCCTTCTTGCTCTTGCGCGCGCCCTTCACGCCGCCGTTGACAGTGTCCGTGACGGAATTCACGGGCGCGGGCAATTCCGTCGGCTCGAAACCGGCCACCACTTCGCGCACGATGCGCAAGTCATTGCGGTTTTCGATCAGGCGGAAATGCGCTTCCGAGTCGGCCGTCACGAAACTGATGGCCGTGCCGCTTTCGCCGGCGCGGCCCGTGCGGCCGATGCGGTGCGTGTAGTCGACGGCCGAGCGGGGCAAGTCATAGTTGACGACGGCCGGCAGGCCGGCGATGTCGATGCCGCGCGCGGCCACGTCGGTGGCGACCAGTACCTGCAAGCGACACGCCTTGAAATCGGCCAGCAGCTGGCTGCGCGTGCCCTGGCTGAATTCGCCATGGAAGGCGCCCACGTGCAGGCCCGCGCGCTGCAGCTTGTCGGCCACGTGTTCGGCCGCGTACTTGGTGGCGACGAACACCAGCACGCGCTCCCACTGCTGCTGCAAGATCAGGTAGCGCAGCAGCTGCGTGCGGCGCGGCACGTCGACCGTGATGGCGCGCTGCACGATGTCGGGTTTGTCCTGCGGTTCGGACGCCACTTCGATGCGCACGGGGTCCTTGAGCAGGCTGTCGGCCAGCGCCTGCACGCTGTCGGGGAAGGTGGCGGAGAAGAACAGGTTTTGCCGCTTGCCCGGCAGTAGCGCCAGGATGGCGTTGATTTCCTCGCTAAAACCCATGTCGAGCAAACGGTCGGCCTCGTCGAGCACGCACAGCGACACGCCGCCCAGCTTCACGGCGTTCTGGCGCACCAGGTCCAGCAAGCGGCCCGGCGTGGCGACGACGATGTCGGCGCCGCCGCGCAAGTCCATCATCTGCGGATTGATCGACACGCCGCCGAACAGCACGGAAATCTTCAGTTTGATCGGCAGCGGCTTGGCCAGCGCGTGCACGGTCTGCCCCACCTGCGCCGCCAGCTCGCGCGTGGGCACGAGGATCAGCGCGCGCACCTGGCGCGGGCCGGAAACGGGCGCCATCAGCGCCTGCAGCAGCGGCAGCGCGTAGGCGGCCGTCTTGCCGGACCCCGTCTGGGCCGCGCCCAGCACATCGCTGCCGCGCAGGATGGCGGGAATGGCGGCCGCCTGGATGGCCGTCGGCGCGGCATAGCCGGCCTTGTCGACGGCACGGACCAGGGCGGGAATCAGACCCAGTGAGGAAAATGGCATAACGGGCCTTCTTTATTCGTAAAGTGAGACCGGCCGCGAAAGGCGGCCGGTCGGAATTGCGACAGTATAAGGCAGACCGCTACTGGCGTGGCATTTGCAGCTTCGGAAAGCCCGCTTCATCGTAGCCCGGCATGCCGCGGCGGATGGCGTGCGAAAAGTCCGCGTCGTCGTTGGCCGCCCGCGCGCGCGCCGTGATGTGGCCCCCAATACGCAGCTGCTGGAAGCTCAAGCCGGGCACCAGGCCCTTGACGTCGAACAGGTAGCGGTCCAGGTAACCCGAGGCCATCAGCCGGTAGTCGAGCGGCAGGCCAGGCACGATGCGGCGCACCATCTCGAAGACGATGGTGGTGCAGTTGGCCGTCAGGGTGTTGTAGAACTGCGGCTGGTTCTTCAGCGCTTGCGCTTCGTCCAGGTAGGCGAGGAACAGCGAGCGCATGGCCGCTTTCGGCATCATGACGCGGTACAGATGCATGTCCTCGCCGCGCGCATTCGTGCGCACGCGCAGGATGTCGCGCTCGTCGGCGGCGATCAGGCTCATCTCGAAATGCTTGAAGAAGCCGCCGATGGCGGAAAAGCTCTCGCCCTTCTCCTTGCGGATCTCGATGGAAAACGTCAGAAAGCGCCCGTCGGCGAAGCCGAACGAGATCAGGGTGTGCGCAATGTAGGGGCCCGTCCAGTACGACAGCGCCGTGTCCACCGTGCGCAGTTCGTCGAGGTCGTAGCTGCGCTGCTCCCACTTGACCGTGTAGTCGTCATCGCTGCGCCAGTCGAAATTGCGCACATTGTCCAGGGTGACGAGATTGCCTGCCACCTTGCCGGTGACGTTGCGCGCCACGTCGTCGGCCCACACGCGCTGCTGTTTCGGCGTGATCAGGCTCCACCACAGGAGCAGCAGGATAAAACCGGCCGCATACGGCAGCAGCACGCGCGCATCGCCGCGCATCCACCACAGCGCGATGCTGGCCACGCCCAGCGCGCCCCACAGCAGCGCGCCGATGGCTTGCGCGGCCGTGCCGCCGGACAGCTGGTACCACAGCGCCAGCGCGCCCCACAGTGCAGTCAACAGGAGAATCAGGGAAACGGCCATTTTGCCGAGGGTGCCCAGCACGGAGCGGGCACGATGTGATAAGAAAGTCATGCCCTGATTATAAGGGCAAGCACAGGAACAGGTGAGTTCAGACAGGTTTCGATGCAACAGGCTGCAACAGAAAAAGCATTGCTTGCCTGCCAATTTGTTTCATGAGAGCATGTTGCACAAATAAAATGTATAGACAAGGCAGCCTGTCTCACAGGGCAGCCTTGTCCTCCAGGGAGACATCTTGCAATCCAGTTCACTGTACACCCTCGCCGGCAGCCTCAATTCCCTTTTCATTATCGTCAGCCTGTTTGGCCTGTGGTCGCAGCTGCAAAAGATCTGGCGGCGCAAGCGCGACGCCAACTTGGGCGCAGGCCAGGCAACGGACGTCCTGTCGCTCAACCAGTTCACCGTCAGCTTCCTCGCGTATTGCGCGTTCTTCGTCTACGGCTATTCGATCACGCCGTTCAACCACTACATCGTCTGGCCGCGCCTGATCGCCTCGCTGATCGCGCTGGGCATCCTGTATGAAATCGACCACGACCGGCGCAGCGTGGCATCGCGCAACGCGCTGCTGACCTGCGCGCTGCTGCTGTGCGCGGGTGTGGCGGGATTGCTGTTCGGCCCCACCTTCACGGATGAAAAGCGCGTGATCTCGCAAAGCCTGATCGTCGCCGTCACCGTGCTGCTGGCGCAGGGCTATGCGCATCAGATCCGCCTGATCTGGCGCTCCGGCAAGACGGGCGCAGTGTCCCTGAAAATGAGTCAGTTCATCCTGGCAATGGATATCAGTACCATCTTCTTTGCCTGCGTCATGGGGCTATCGACGGGCTGGCCTTTGCTGCTGCTGGCCTGCGTCAGTGCCACGACCAAGCTTGCCATCATGTGGCTGTTCCGCTGGGAGAAGTCCAGCCCCGCCGCGCAGGTGAAACGCCAGGCGCCGGCCTGAGGCCTACTGCCCGCTCAGGGCGCGCATTTCCGCATACAGGTTGGCCTTGCCCTCGAAACCGATGCCGACCAGGTCCGGCATGGTGATGTGGCCATTTTCCACCCTGACGCCGTCGGGGAAGCCGCCGAACGGCTGGAATAAATCCGGATACGATTCATTGCCGCCCAGGCCCAGCCCTGCCGCGATATTCAGGGACATCTGGTGGCCGCCGTGCGGGATGCAGCGGCTGCGCGACCAGCCGTGCTGGTGCAGCATGTCCAGGGTGCGCAGGTATTCCACCAGGCCGTAGCTGAGGGCGCAATCGAACTGCAGCCAGTCGCGGTCGGCGCGCATGCCGCCATAACGGATCAGGTTGCGCGCATCCTGCATGGAAAACAGGTTTTCGCCCGTCGCCATCGGCTTGTCGTAATAGCTGCGCAAGGTCGATTGCAACTCGAAGTCGAGCGGGTCGCCCGCCTCTTCATACCAGAACAGGTCGTACTGGCGCAGCGCCTTGGCGTAGGCGATCGAGGTATCCAGATCGAAGCGGCCGTTGGCATCCACGCACAGCTTTTGCCCATCCTGCAGCACCTCCATGATGGCGTCGATGCGGCGCAAATCTTCATCGAGCGAGGCGCCGCCGATCTTTTTCTTGACCACCGTGTAGCCGCGGTCGATATAGCTGCGCATCTCGTCCTGCAGCGCGGACAGGCTCTGGCCCGGGTAGTAATAGCCGCCGGCCGCATACACGAAGACCTGTTTGTCGGGCACGCCCGTGCCATGGCGCTCGGCCAGCAACTGGAACAGGGGCTTGTTCTCGATCTTCGCCACGGCATCCCAGATGGCCATGTCGATGGTGCCGATGGCCACCGAGCGCTCGCCATGGCCGCCCGGCTTTTCATTGGTGTACATGCAATCCCACACCTTGTGCGGGTCGAGGTTGCCACCGTCATCCGTCACGAGGCTGGCCGGATCGGCGTCGAGGATGCGGGGAATGAAACGCTCGCGCATCAACATGCCCTGGCCGTAGCGGCCATTCGAATTGAAGCCATAGCCGACGACGGGCTTGCCGTCACGCATCACGTCGGTGACGACGGCCACCAGGCTCAGGGTCATCTTGGTGAAATCGATGTAGGCATTGCGGATGGGGGAAGAGATGGGGATGGTCTTTTCGCGGATCTCGACGATTTTCATGCGGATCTCCTGTGCTTGAATGGTGACGCCAGCTTACCCGCGAATGAGAGTCGTATAATCGAGTCTAATTTAAACCATTCTTCACCTCAGGTTAATAATGAAAAGCGACGCCACCACGGAAATGGCCTTCTTTGTGCTGCTGGCCAAGCTGGGCAGCCTGTCGGCCACGGCGCGCGAGCTGGGCATCACGCCGCCCGCCGTCAGCAAGCGCCTGCAGCTGATGGAACAGCGCCTGGGCGTGCGGCTGCTGAACCGCAGCACGCGGCGCATCAGCCTGACGGGCGATGGCGAAAGTTATCTGCAACAGGCGCGGCAAATCCTCGACGATATCCGCGCCATGGAAGAATCCCTGGCCAGCGGCAGCGCGCAGCCGCGTGGGTTGCTGCGCGTGAATGCCACCCTGGGTTTCGGGCGCACGGTGATCGCGCCCCTGCTGTCGCAATTCGCCCTGCGCCACCCGCAGCTGGAAGTGCAGCTGCAGCTGACTGACAGCCCTATCAACCTGGTCGAGCAGGCGTACGACCTGGGCATCCGCTTCGGCGACTTGCCCGACACGCGGCTGTCGGCGCGGCGCATCATGTCGAACCGGCGCTTCCTGTGCGCTTCGCCCGCCTACCTGCAGGCGCACGGCACGCCGCACACCCCGGACGACTTGGCGCAGCACCGCTGCATCGTGCACCGGCAGAATGACGACGCCTACGGCATCTGGCGCCTGAGTAAGGGACGCGCCACCCACACGGTGAAAGTGCGCGGCACGGTGGCCAGCAATGATGGCGACGTGGTGCTGGGCTGGGCCCTGGACGGCCACGGCATCCTGCTGCGCTCGGAATGGGACCTGACGCGCTACCTCGACAGCGGCCGCCTGCGCGTGGTGCTGGCCGATTACGCGCTGGCGCCGGCCGACCTGTACGCCTATTACCCGAGCCGCCACCAGCTGCCCGCCAAAGTGCGCGCTTTTATCAATTTTCTCATCGAGCAGTTGCAGCCGGAAGCGGCCACAGCGGCCAAATCAGGTTAAACTACAATATTGCGATATGGCAATATTATGAAGGAGTAGGTTTTGCTAGTCATACTCGGATTTCTCGTCGTGCTGTTTTCCGTCTTCGGCGGCTTCGCCATGCAGGGCGGTCACTTGGCGGCCCTGTTCCAGCCGCTGGAACTGCTGATGATCGGCGGCGCCGCGCTGGGCACCTTCTTTGTCGGCAATGACGCCAAGGCCATCCGCGCCACGTTCGCCGCCCTGCCCACCCTGTTCCACGGTTCGCAGTACACGAAGGCGCGCTATATGGAACTGATGGGCCTGATGTATGAAATCCTCAGCAAGATCCGCAAGGAAGGCTTGATGTCGGTCGAGGACGATATCGACGACCCGTACCGCAGCCCCATCTTCGTGAAATACCCGTACACGCTCGGTGACGAGCACATCCTGGAATTCATCACCGATTACCTGCGCCTGATGGTGTCGGGCAATATGGACGCCTACCAGATCGAAAACCTGATGGATAACGAGATCGAGACGCACCACGAAGATGCGGAAATGCCGATCCAGACGATTTCGCAGCTGGCCGACGCCATGCCCGCCTTCGGCATCGTGGCCGCCGTGATGGGCGTGGTGCACACGATGGCCTCCGTCGGCTTGCCGCCGGCCGAGCTGGGCGTGCTGATCGCGCAGGCGCTGGTGGGCACCTTCATCGGCATCTTGCTGGCCTACGGTTTCATCGCGCCGCTGGCCAGCTTGCTGCGCCGCAAGCACCATGAAACGGCGAAGATGTACCAGTGCGTCAAAGTGACCCTGCTGGCCAGCCTGAACGGCTACGCGCCGGCGCTGGCCGTGGAATTTGGCCGCAAGGTCATTTCCGCCACGGAACGCCCGTCGTTCAGCGAACTGGAAAACCACGTGCGCCAGGTGCGCACGAAGAACTGATACAGCCGGCTAGTCTCAATCGTCAGGCTTCCGGCGCCGTCCAGACCAGGTTCCACAGGTGGCCATCGATATCCTCGAAGCCCTGGTCATACATGAAGCCATGGTCCTCGGGCGGATGCGGTATGCGGCCACCGGCGGCCGCCGCCCTGGCGATCAGGCCATCCACCTCTTCCCGGCTTTCGCAACTCAGGCAAATGACGACTTCATTGGCCTCCTTCGCATTCGCCACCGGCTTGCCGATCAGCGACTGGAAGAAGGCTTCCGTCGTCAGCATGGCCTGGATGCTGCGGTCGACGATGTTCATGAAGGCCGCGTTCTCGCCGCTGAAGCGGGAATCGAAGGTAAAGCCAAGGGCGGAAAAGAAGGCCCTGGATTTATCCAGGTCCTTGACGGGCAGGTTGAGGATGATCTGTTTTTTCATGGCGTTTCCTTGCTCACACGTTGACGAAACAATCGTTCGTCCAGAATACCAATAAAAACTAAAGAAAGGCGCGGGCCAGGCTTGAGCGCGCGCCAGCCACCGCGCGCAGGCGTTCATCAAGGTAGGCGCTCACGCGCGGATGCTGGCTGAAGGCGACGTTGAAGCGGATGTGCTGGTCGGGCGTGTCGTTGGCCGAGAACGCGGCGCCGCGCATCAGCAGGATCTTGTTGCGGTAGGCGTCCTGCACCAGCAAGTCCACGTCCAGCCCTTCGGGCATGCTGCCCCACAGGAAAATGCCTGCGTCGCCGGGCTGCTCGAACAGCACGCCGGCCGCGCTCAGTTGCCGCGTGCTGGCGTTGCGCGCCACCATGATCTTGCGTTGCAGCCGCTCCAGGTGCTTGCGCAGGTTGCCGGCCTTGAGCACTTCCAGCAGCACGTATTCGTTCAGCGCAGGCAAGGTCATGATGGAGTGGATCTTGGTGCGCATCAGCAACTTGAGCAGGGCGGGCGCCGCGGCCAGGTAGCCCATGCGCAGGGCCGGGCTCAGCGCCTTGCACAGGCTCGAGTAATAGATCACGCCGTCCAGTCCGGACAGCGACGCCAGCCGCGTGCTGTGGCCCGGCTGGAAATGGCCGTGCACGTCGTCTTCGGCGATCAGGAAGCCGTACTGCTGCGCCATGATCAGCACCTTGTGCAGGTTGGCGGCGCTGCTGCTCCACCCGGTGGGATTGTGCAATGCCGTCTGCACGAACAGCAGGCGCGGACGGTGCGCGCGGCAGGCCGCTTCCAGTTCGTCCAGGTCGAGGCCATCGGGGCGGCGCTTGATGGGCACCAGGCGCACGCCGTCCTGGCGCAGCCTGCCGAACATCAGGAAGTATCCGGGGTCTTCCACCAGCACCGTATCGCCGGGCTGCAGAAACGTGCGGCAGATCAGATCGATGGCATGGGTGCCGCCGAAAGTGGTGAGGATGTGGCTGGCGTCCGCGGCGATGCCGATGCCGCGCATCAGCAGCGCGATCTGCTCGCGCAGTTCGGCCAGACCTTGCGGCGGACAGCGCGAGGCCATGCCAGCCGCGCTGCGCGCCAGGCCACGTTGCACGGCGGCGGCCGGCAGCGCGTCCTGCAGCCAGGTGGGGGGCAAGGCGCCGCTGCTGGCTAGCAGCACGCCCGGCCGCTGGTCGTTCACTTGCTGGCTCAGCCAGACCGGCTCCTGCTCCTGGCCCGCTTCCAGCGCCACCTCGTCGGGAATGGCGCGGCTGGCGTCGGTGGGTGCGCAGACGAAGAAGCCTGTCGTGCCGTGCGTATCGATGACGCCTGCGGCCACCAGCCGGTCATACGCCACCACCACGGTGTTGGTGCTGACCGCGAGCTGCGTGGCGAGCTGACGGATCGACGGCAGCCTGGTGCCGCCAGACAGGACGCGTTGCGCGATCTGCTGGCGCAATGCGGCCTCGATCTGCTTGAACAGGGCGATGGGCGAGGAGCGGTCGATGGCGAACATGGGTGGAAGTCTAGCGTAAAAACATCACGGCGAGTACCAGCAGGATGGCGCCCATCGTCAGATTGAATATGCGCTGGTTGCGTGGCGCTTTCAGCACGCGGCGGATCGAGACGCCGAACAGCGCCCACATGGCGTTGCACGGCATGCCTACCACGGTGCCGATCACGGACACCAGCAGCGCACTGGCAAGCATGTTGCCCTGTGCAGGCATGAATACGGACGCCATGGTGACCGCCTTGAGCCAGCTCTTGGGATTCAGCGCCTGAAACAGCGCCGCCTGCGCAAACGACACGGCTTTCGCTGTGCTGCTTCCCGCCACCGAGGCGCCGGCAAGCTTCCAGGCCAGGAACATCAGGTACAGCGCGCCCGCGATACGCAGCACCTGCTGCGCCATCGGATAAGCGACGAACACGCTGCCCAGCCCCACGCACATGAGCATGGTCTGCACAAAGATACCGGCCTGGATGCCGAGGATCACCGGCAGCGCACCGCGATAGCCGAAATTGGCGCCGGTGGTGGCCAGCATGACGTTGTTCGGCCCGGGCGTGGCGGACATCACAAAGCAATAGCTCATCAGGGGCAGGAGTTCGGTCATGGCAGTCAATCGCAGCGTGGAGAAGGCCCCAGTCTAGAAGCGCGGCACGGCGGGGACAAGGCACAAGGCGCCGCATACAAGCACATGCTGTATCAGTCGAACGACTGCTACAGCAGCGAAACAGGCCGCCTCGCCCGGACAAGCATCAGGAACGCTCTGCTCGTGGCCTGAAGTGGACACCGTCTGCGTCAGGCCGGGGAATTGATGCGTTTGTCCAGCGGCCTCTCGTTGAGCGCATCTGCGGCCCGATCCACGAATTGCCTGACGTCCCCTACCTCGGCAAACAAGCCGGCATAGGCCGCCCGTATCAGCACAGTGCACTGCTCGAATTTCGCAAGCTGCGACAAGCCCTCATCAGTGAGCATGAATATCCGCCGCCGGGCATCATTGTCATCATTCCGATATTGTATGAGGCCCAGACGCAGCAGCTTGGGTATCTTTTGCATGACCAACTGGTGCGAATGTCCGAGTTCGCGCGCCAGATCCGAAGCGGAGGCCGCGCCGAGCGTGGCAAGAACAGTCATCAGCGAACACGAACGCACCGGGATGACGATCCCCATCGTATCGAAGACGGTCTGGGATTGCTCAGCGATCAGAATGCTCAGCCGTTCGACGGCTCGGCCGAGAAACACGGCGTCATCGATCGCGGCCGGGTGAGGTGTCTTCTTAGTCAAGGCGCTTGTACCTCTGGATGCTGCCGTCCTGGTTCACGCGTTCCAGCGCCGTCACTTTCCCGCGCGAAACATTCAAGCGGTATCGAAAACCCGACACGCCTTCCACCGCGAACAGGTCGGGACCGATCGGCTCAAGCGCGACCCGAAACCGGTCGCGCCAGATAGTGTAGAGCGTGCCATTGTCCAGGACGAGCTGGCGGCCTTCATATTTTCCGGCGGCGCTCGTCAGCAGCCCGGCATCGACATGCGGGCGCTCGATCGCTGCCGTCAAGCTGGGGAGCAGCCAGGCAAGTTCGGTTCGCCTGGCGTCATCGGTCTTCGCCAGGTTTTCAAGCGCCAGCTTGTGCGCCAGAGGCAGCGCGCGAATGGACGGGCTTGGAATATCGGGTTGCACGCCAACTCCTTCGAAATCGCCATGCTCCACGGGATCCTGGATCTGGCCGATCGGCACTTGCACGAAATAATCGTCATTGAGGGGCTTGCGCGCAACCGGATGCGCACCACCGGCGGTCCGCTCCCCGATCAGTGTCGCTCTCCCGAGCTTCTTCATCGCATAGGAAAACCATTCTGCGGAGGAAAACGACGTGGAACCGGTCAGGATATACACCGGCTTGTCCACCATGCGCTTGCCTGGCAGGCCCGGCAGCACCCATTGCCCGCGCTGGATACGCTTGCCATCCTCATTATAATAATAGTCAAAGAGCAGCTGGTCTTTCTCGCTGGAGAAGAAATAGCTCGCTAGAAACTGCGCCATTTCCAGATGTCCTCCATTGTTATAGCGCAAATCGATAATGAGGGCGTCCGTATTGCCGACGAAGCGCATAACGGATGCCGCCGTATCATAGGCAAGCTCCGGATCGGCAAAATAGCTGAATCGTATATAACCGATATTTCCCTTCAGGCGAGCGACCTCATCGAAACCAAAATTGGTCTCCTCCAGCCTGCTCGATTCTTCTTTGCGTATCTTGGTCTTGAGCGTCGGATTGGCTTTTGCCTTGAATTCCGCGATCCATTTTGCGTCGGCACCCACGAAAAAATGCAGGTCGCCGCTGACTTTGATGAGATCGTCCGTCAGCTTGCTCGCAAACGCTGCCTGCGTCGTCGCCGAGTCATAATCTCCGTTTGCCAGATGCGCCTGAAGCACCGGCGCAATCTTTCTTGCGATGTCAGGAAACGCATAGTTTGCATTCAAGGTGCTATTGAGGGAGGCGATGATCTCGCTCTTTTCGTTGCGCGAGATGCTTGGCTCCTCGGCAAAAGCGCCCGGTGCGCACATGATGGACAGTGCCGACAGCGTTTGAAGCAGACATAAGTGATAGCGCATTCTAATGTTCCCCCTCGGTGAGTCTCAATCATACAATATGTTGCGCAATATATTGTAGAAATAATTAAATAACATCGATGATGGGAACAAACCGCAGCCGCTTGCGGCCGACAGTGCCGAAGGGCATTGTCAATGTTGATAATGGACTGCAGCGCCCACCGTAGGTGCACAACGCGACTGGCGGATTGTCAGTGGGCTCAAGCGAGTCGCATTGTCATTTCAAAGGAGCTTCCACATTGGCTGGGATACCACCCCTTCCTCAATGCCTGTCGAATAGCGTGCTCCACGACTGAGGGCGTGATAGCACGCGTAAAATTACCCAGCCAAATATCCGGACGTGCGATATCTGTTCTCACCAGAAGAGTGGTTCGGCCACCGTTTTCAGATTCGACTGCGAAAGACACATTCGTTTCCCCCATGGCCTGTGTACAGGCAGGCAGGCTGACCGACCATCGATATGGTAAAGAATCGACAATAATCCGGCGGCTTCCTTTTCTTGCAATGGACATGATATTTCCTGTGCTTCAGTGACAGCCTCTGGCCGGTTATCGTCGTTGGCAGTTTCCGCCCCTAAGCGGC
The DNA here is from genome assembly GCF_002735705.1 of Janthinobacterium sp. BJB426. Taxonomy (GTDB): domain Bacteria; phylum Pseudomonadota; class Gammaproteobacteria; order Burkholderiales; family Burkholderiaceae_D; genus Janthinobacterium. The sequence goes on along the minus strand of NZ_PDZL01000006.1, from coordinate 225,884 downwards.
CCATCAACCTTGGGCATTGTTTGGAAGGTTGCTCACCTATATTCCATAAATACGCTTGAGTTCAAGAATCCAAGAAAGCAAGCGTTCTTGAGCTGAGTCTTGCCGAGACTCAAACCCTTCCTCATCAAAATAACCTTCTGTTTCGATAGCATATTCGTGCCGTCGAAATTCATGAGTAACACTAATCGGAACACCTTCAAGCGCTCGGATGCTATTGCTGAGAAAATCTACAAACGCATCGCGAGTCAACTCACCTTTGCCATAAGCCGAAAGTAAATCTTCCAGCCGTTCGAGAATCGAAAGATTTGACACCAAATTCCTCTTACTTTCCACTGGCGTTAACGAAATGCGACTGTCCGCTTCTGGCCGGTTGCCGCCTTCATGTGCGACAGCTTCCGACCCGAAGCGGTCATAGAACTACCGAAGTAGGCGGATCAATGAAGTGAATTCACAGCGTCTTGGATATCGTTGATCAACAAGGCGAGATCGGGCTTGTCGCCGTACATGTCAAGTTCGCGAGTGGCAATCAATCCCATGGACAGTGGCCCTAGCGCTGGGTCGGTAGGACATCCAGACGCAAATCCTTCGCACCAACCTAGTTGTCGTAGGATAGATTGCCCAGGCGGCCAGCCTTTCGCTGCCAGAGGCTGAATCTGCTGAATAGCTGATTGAATCTTCCGCAAGAGCATTATTTTATCTTCCATTTTTTCTTGCTCGCGCGAGTGACCGCTTGTGGCAGCCGATACTGGACAGTCAGAATCAATGCACGAAGTTGCTGCCTTCAGCGCCATCAAGAGGTTTGCTCAGGCGCACCAAGTCCTCTCACTGCCATTTACGGAGTCGGCGCCGTCTCATCGGGACAGCTGACCTCGTCCTCTGGCGTATATAAGGTCATCGGCACGCGCTGGCCGTCGACTTCCAGTTCGCGCACTTTCGGCGGCACCAGCTGGAACTCGCCCGCCTGCAGTTTCTCGCGCAGGGGTTTGCAGCGCAGCGCATCCGTGGGGATTTGTCCGCGCGCGGTCCAGCTGCCGTCTTCCTTTTCCGCCAGCAAGACCGACGAGGCACGCGGGTCATTGCTGATCAGCAGCACGTCCTGCTTGCCATCGCCATCGAAATCGAGCAGGTAGGCATCGCACTGCGGCCCTGCCCGCTTCAGGCAGGCGGGCAGGCGCCAGGCCGGGCCCACTTGCGTCCAGTCCTGGCGCAGGAAGCTGTCCGGCAACTTCGCCGTGGCCGGGCGCAGGGTCAGGTTGATCGACACGTCGCTCAGCGCGCCCGTCTCGTCGAGGCGGTTCTGGCGCTTGAGCATGGCGTCGGCGCGGGCACGCACGATGGCCGCATCCGGCCCCGTCGTGCGTTTCGTCAATTCCTGCAGGGCCGCCTGGCCGTAGCGGGCGCCCTGGAAGCGCAGGTATTCGAAATCGAACTTGTCCACGCCGACCTTGCCGCTGTCCAGGCGCGCCATCTGGCTGGCCACGGAAATGCGCGCCGGGTCCGCCAGCGGAGAAAACAGGGCGAACAGCACCAGCAGGGTAACAAAGGCGGTGGCCACATTGACGTTGGCGATCAGGTGCAGCCAGTCGCCATACTTGCTGGCCGCCCAGGCATAGCCGGCGGCGTAGCAGGTGGCGATCAACAGACAGGCGGCAGCGATCAGACGGTCGGACGTCCAGCCATGCGACATCACGCGCAGGGTCAGCGCATAGATGGCGATGCCCACCACCCACGGCAGCAACAGGCAAGCCAGGCGCGTGCCGAGGCGGATGCCGCGCGCCACGCCATGGCCCACTTCGCCATTCTGGAAGGCGGCATTGATCAGCACCACCAGCACGCCGGCCATGCCCAGCAGCACGGACGCCGCATGGCGCGTGGCCCACAGGCGCTCGAAACCGATGAAGGGCAAGGTCAGCAGGAAACCGGAAACGAGCACAGCGGCGATCGGCATCAGCCACGACAGCAGCACCAGCAGCAAGGTACGGATGCCACGCACGATGGATGGGCGCACGTCCGTGATGTGGATGGCAAACGAAAACGCGAAACAGATGACGGGAATCACGAACCAGGCCTGGCCCAGCAGTTTTTTCAGGAAACTCAGCTTGATGAGCAGGAACAGCTGCCCGCCCAGCCACAGCACCAGCCACAGGCCCAGCACGAACAGCAGGGAAAACAGCAGCTGGATGCCGAGCTTCCAGGCGATTTCAAAGTAGGTGGGATAGCGGGCGATGCGCTGGCCATCCTGGGCGCTGGCCAGCACCAGCGCGTGGGCGATATAGAAGCCCACCACACAAAAACCGAACAGCTGGGCGGAAATGACGCGCAGGGGCGCGCCCGGCTTGTAGTTGCCCCAGATTACGTGCTCGGCGCCGCGCGCCACGTCATGCCAGGCCAGCACGGCCAGTACGACGGCGGCGCCCGCCATCCACAGCACGATGCGCTTCGCCGACATATGGCCCAGGCTGGATACCAGCAGGATCGGTAGCAGCAAGCTGATCAACATCAACGGACCCAGCAGATAGGCTTCCGTGGCGGGCCACACCTTGTCCTGGGCCGTGCTGTACAGCCAGTACAGCAGCAAGCCTTGCAGCAGGCCCGTCACCAGGCGCGTCACCGCGATGCGCGGCGCCACCACCGGATCGAGCAACGCCATGTTTTTTCCAGCGGCATCCTGCTGCATATTCATTCCCTTAGAGTCGTTCATTGCAGTCATTGTTGCACTGCGAGCACGGCCATTATTGCATTTCGTTATCGTCATCTCAACAGCGATTCGCGTGGATGCCCTTCCCGCACACCTTCGCTGCGGCGCAATGGCAAGCTTTGCGCGAGGCCCCAGGCCAGTTCCGGCACGAGGAACAGCCACAGCAGGGGCTGGCCCGTCATCAGCAAGGCCCACGCCATCCAGGTGGAAAACAGGTAGCGGGCCACCGCGTCGTAGCGGCCGAAGCGCGGCTGCGGATCGAGCATGCGCAGCACCGACCAGACCATCACCACGCTGCCCATCATGCTGCTGATGAGCAAATGCAAGGGTTCGAACACTGGCAGTGGCGCGCCGCCCAGGGCCAGGTTGAGGGCGTTCAAGTGCTCGCGCATGAGCAGGAACGTCCACGGCGTGACAAACGCGGCCGTCATGAGGACATCGTAAATGGCGCTGGCGCGCACCAGGCGGCGGAAAGCAACAACAGATAACATGGGAACTCCTGTGTATGGAAAGCGCCCATTCTCAAGGCTGGAGTACACTCCATGGTCAAGCATTTTATGAAGGAATATTTCCATGCAGATCGGCGAGATGGCGCAGGCGACGGGCTTGAGCCGCGATACCCTGCGCTTCTATGAAAAGCGGGGCTTGCTGCGCGCGCGGCGCGGCGCGAATGGCTACCGCGACTATCCGCCCGAGGCGGCGGACTGGCTGCGCTACTTGCGCACGGCGCAGCAGCTGGGTTTTACGCTGGCGGAAATCGAGGCCGACATGCCGCTGCTGGCCGGCGCAGGCGATCCGGCCATGGCGGACCTGCTGCGCGCGGCGCTGGCGCGCAAGCTGGCCGACATCGATGCGCGCATCGCGGGATTGACGCAGTTGCGCGGCGAGTTGGCGCGGCGGCTGGAACCGCAGGCGGCCGCCTGTCCGTTGCGGGGAGATGCCGAGGCAGCACCAGCCCCCTGAAAAACAAAAAACCGCCTGTGCAATGCAGCAGGCGGTTCTGACGTGGGGCGGAGCCGGGATTACCTGGCGGCCTTGCGGCGGCGCAGGAAACCCATCAGGCCCAGGCCGGCCAGCAGCATGGCGTAGGTTTCCGGTTCCGGCACGGCGGCCATCACGGAAACATTGTCGATCACGGCGCCCGAGTAATTGTCGAACGGCGTGCCGGCCTTGGCGGCGCTGGCAAACGACAGGGTTGCCAGGCCGGTGGAAGCGGCCGTGAAGCTCAGGGTATTGTTGTACAAGGTGTTCGAGGCGGCAGCCGTCGAGTAGAAATCCCCGACCACGCCGCCAAAATTGACGGCCACGCCCTGGCCTGCCGGGCCGCCGGAATTGCGCGCCATGTCAAAGCTCAGGCTGTAGGTCTGGCCAGCAACGACATTGAAACTTTGCGACAAGAAACCCGGACCTGGCGTACCCAGCAAATCGATGCTGTAGCCGTTGATGGCGTTATACGCGTTGCGGATCAGGTCGACGGAACTGGCGCCAACGGTCCAGCCTGTAATGGCCGACGAACCGCTGTTGACGACCTTAAAGCCGCTGTCGAAGGTGTAGCCGGCAGCGACCGTTTCAAAATTGCCATTCGTGATCAGGTTGACGGGACTGGCGCTGGCGGTGCCTGCAGCAAACAGGGCGACAACTGCGGCGATGGTGGCGATTTTCATGAGCTGATTTCCTTGCCTTATAGGCATTAAAGTTACCTTAAGTGAAATCATATCCCAGCCATGATAAAAATCAAAGAACTTTACAAAAATATATTTAATGTGGAAAATTTGTAACGCTCTTCCTGAGAGGGGCGGCTCAATCAAGTTCCTGGCGCGCCACCAGGATGCCATCCGCATCGGCGTAGATCCAGTCGCCCGGATGCACGGCCACGCCGCTGATCTGCACGCGCACGTCGCGCTGGCCGGCGCCCGTCTTGTTGCTCTTGCGCGGATGCGTGGCCAGGGCGCGCACGCCGATCTGGCAGACATTGATTTCCTCGCTGTCGCGGATGCAGCCATCGACGATGATGCCGGCCCAGCCGTTGTTTTCAGCCAGCACACCCAGCTGGCCGCCCACCAGCGCGCGGCGCAGGCTGCCGCCGCCATCGATCACCAGCACATGACCCTGGCCCGGCGTTTCCAGCGTGCTGCGCACCAGCGCGTTGTCTTCGAACACGTGCAAGGTGGTGGCGGGGCCGCTGAAACGCACGCGTTGGCCAAAGGCGCGGTACACGGGCGGCAGCACGGCCAGGGTGCCATCGTCCAGCATGGCTGCATAGTCGTCGCACAGGTCGGTGGTCGCAAAGGTCATGGGAATTCCTTTCGTGGCAGATGGCAACGATTCTATGCCTTTTGCAGCGCCGCAGCACGTGTTTTGCCGCCCACGCCCACGGCCGTGGCAATCGCCAGCGCCTGGAACACGCCGATGAAGACGAACAGCAGGGCCGGATGGTTGCCATCCATCAGCGCGCCAAAGAACAGGGGACCGACGGCCAGGCCGCTGTCGAGGCCCGAATACACGACGCCATACACGCGCCCGGTGGCATTCTTCGGTGCCGCCGCGCGTATCATCAGGTCGCGCGAAGGCCCCGCCACGCCCGACATCAGGCCGATGGCGCCCATCAGCACCACCGCGCCCCAGGCCGGCACGACGGCCATGGCCAGCAGCACGGCCAGCAGCGCGGCGGCGGAAAAAGCGATCGCCACGTTGCGGTCCGGCTGCTTGCTGCGCGCACCCACCACGCCGCCGGCCAGCATGCCCACGGCCGAGGCCAGCATATAGGCCGTGTAGGCGCTGGTAGCCAGCGCCAGGCTCATGCCGTACAGCTTGACGAGGGCCACGCTGGCAAAGCTCTGGATGCCGCCCAGGGCGATGGCGGTAATGAAAAAGAAGGCAAAGCACATCCACACGGCAGGCAGGCGCAGGAAGTCCAGCGTGCCTTCGCCGCCAGCCGCCTGGCCCGGCGCGGCCTTTTTCACGGGTTCGGGGCGGATGGCGTGGCGGTTCAGGAACAGGATCAGCAGCACGCCAAACGGCAGCACGGCCGCGCATTGCAGCGCCACCCGCCAGTCATAATGGGTGGCAACATACGTCATGAACAGGGGCGCCAGCGCCCAGCCGATATTGCCGCTGATGCCATGCACGGAAAAGCCGTAGGCCACGCGGGCCGCCGAGACGCGCTGGTTGAGGATGGTGTAGTCGGCCGGATGAAACACGCTGTTGCCCATGCCGGCCAGCATGGCGCCCAGCATCAGCGCCGCATAGCTGTGTGCGGTAGACAGGGCCAGCGCCGACACGCCCAGCAAGAAAATGCCGGAAAACAACACGGCACGGGCGCCGAAACGGTCGACGACAAAGCCGGCCAGCGCCTGTCCCACGCCCGAAATGATGAAGAACACCGTCATCAGCAGGCCCAGTTCCGCATACGACAGGTCGAAGGCGGGTTTCAGCCAGACGAACAGGGCCGCGAGGATCAGGTGATAGAAGTGCGACACGCCATGCGCCAGCCCCACCAGGCCGATGACGCGGGCGTCGCTGCGCAAGGTGGGAATTTCGGATGCCGAGTTAGTTGTTATCATGTCATACCCTGTCTTATACTGGTGAAGCTCAAGTGTATGCAAAATACCATCGTCTGTTTTCCGACAGAACGACATAATTTATCGAATGAAGGCCAAGCTGATGGGTGTACCTATCCTCCACCATACCCGCATGTGTCCGCCACGGGAAGCGCCGAGCGCGACCATCCCCGTGACCATGATCGCGCGCGACCTGCAACCCGATGAATTTCTCTCGCCACACACGCATCCCTGGGGCCAGGTCACCATGGCGCTCGAGGGCGTGCTGCGCATCACCGCCAACAACAGCAGCTGGGTACTGCCGCCCATGCGCGCCATCTGGATCGCGCCCAACGTGGAGCATGCCGTCACGATACTGGAAAAAACCCGTTTGCGCCCGCTGTGCATCCATGCCGCACGCGCACCGTTCGCCGGCCAGGACTGCAAGGTGCTGGAAGTATCGAACCTGCTGCGCCAGCTGATCATGGCGCTGGAACAGCTGGACCCTGGCCAGGAACCGGCGCGCGAGGCGCTGCTGGCCGAACTGATCCTCGATGAATTGAAACGCTCGGCCACGCGCCCCATCCGCGTGCCCTTGCCTGGCGATAAGCGCCTGAAGACCCTGTGCGACAGCCTGATCGAGAAACCGGGCTTGAACCAGACCCTGGAACACTGGGCGCAGCAAGTCGGCGCCTCGGAGCGTACCCTGGCGCGGCTGTTCGAACGGGAATTGGGCATGAGTTTTGGCCAGTGGCGCCAGCAAGTGCGCCTGGCGCACGCGGCGCCCCTGATCGCGCGCGGCGTGCCGCTGTCGCAGGTGGCCGAAGAACTGGGCTACGCCAGCCAGTCGGCCTTTTCCGCCATGTTCAAGAAGACTTTCGGCAGCTCGCCGTCAGCCTTCTTTGCCCAGGGCGACCGCATGTAACAAGCGCGCCGATACAGCGCTCAGGGCAAGGCGTAGCGCCGCAGACAGTACGCTATACGGCAAGGCGATGCAACGCCGCCATGGGCGCTTTAGCGGTGCGTCCTTAGGCCATGAAGTCGAAGAGCGAATTCTTGCCCGTATAACCCGGCAAGGCCGAGTTCGTTCCCATCTGTTCCTGCGCCGAATACGCTTTCACCAGCGCCTGCGCCTGGGCCGTCAGCGCCTTGGCCAGCACGGCTTTCTTGTTGGTCAGGGTGGTGATGTCCTTGCCGACCGTCTGCACTTCCTTGCGGATGATGCTCGTTTCGCCCGTCAGCTCGCCGATCTTGCTGGCGAACTGGTCCGCCACACCCTTGCCGTTATTCGTAAACATCTTGCTGACGGCTTCAGGATCGGCCGCGATGGCCGCCTTGAGCTTTTTATCGTCGAGCACCAGCTCGCCGCTCTTGCCCAGGGTGACGCCGGCGCTGCCCAGCACCGACGATGGCACGCCCGTGCTGGCCGTGCGCAGTACTTGCTCCATCTGCGAACGCACCTGGCCCAGGGCCGTATCGGACTTCAAATCGCCCTGCTGCAGGCTCTGCAGCTTGCTGTTGAGTTCATTGTAGGCCGTGACGAAGCTGGCCACGTTGGTCGCGATCTGGCTGCTGTCCTTGGCGATGACGAGGTCGGTCACACCCTTTTTCTTCAATTCAATGGTGGCGCCCTCGACAGCCGTCGTCAGGGTATTCGTGGCGCTCTTGATTTCCTTGCCGTCGACGGTCAGCAGCGCATCCTGCGCGGCGGCCGTCTGCTGCATGCCCTTGCCGGCGCCAGGCGCATAGCTGAGCAGATTGCTGACGGCCGCGTCGCCGGACACGCTGATGCGCATGCTGCTGTCGGCGCCGCTCTTGCCGTTCAAGGCCAGCGAGTAGCCGTCAGCGCCCTTCACCACGCTGGCGTCGATTCCCTGCTGCTTGAGCGCGGCGGCGATGCCGTCGAGGCTATTGTTGCTGCTGTCGATGGTCAGCGAAATGATCTTGCCGCTGCCGGGCGTAAATTGCTTGCCGTCGGCCGAGCCTACTTCGATCTTCACCAGCGCGGGCGCCCCCGTGCCGATCGCCGCGCTCGAGGATTTCTGCGCGCCGCTGAGCAAAGTCTGTCCCTGCGCCAGTTGCTTGACATTCAGTTCATGACTGCCGCTGACAGCCTTGTCGGTGGTGGTGGCGCTCAGCACATCCTTGCTGCTGGACGTGGCCGACGTGGCCAGGCCGCTGCCGGCCATGTTCTTGGCCACGGTCTGGAATTTCGCCAGCGCCGATTGCAGCTGGCCCAGGCCCGAGAACTTGGCCTGGTCGCGCGCCAGGCTGGCGTTGAGTTTGACGACGCCCGTGTTCTGCGACTGCATCTGGCGCTCCACCTTCGCATACACATCGGCCGAAATATTGCCCTGCGTCGTTTGCTGCGTGTTGTTGGTGTAGGCCCTGCTGTTGATGGTCGAATTAAACATGGTAGGCGTTCCCGTCGGGTGTAAGGTCATGGCACACGGTTCAGGTCGTGACCGTGCTGCGCTGGAAACGGACGGCAGGCGCGCGTAGCGCGGCAAGGTCCCTCTTCTGGTTGATAATTATGCAGTATTACTGGAATATCAAAACAGCGAACAGAACAGGTTTTTCCTGACTGCAAACCCATATGCACCATTTTAGCGCATTTCACCTGTCGCGCCCTCCAGGCTTGCCTCAGCGCATGAATTTCGAGATGGCGCTGCTGACGGCCATGTCCAACTGCAGGAAAGTGAGTCCCACCTTGAAACCTGCGCTGCTGAAAATGCAATGCGAGACGGACACGCGCGCCTCGATGATGTGCGCCGAGCCATCGTAAAACAATTCGAACAGCACCTTGCCCTTCTTACCTGTCGGCACCGGTTCCGCGATGACGGCTGCCATGCCGCCCGGCCCCACATCGAGGGTGCGCGCCGCCACGGGGCCCGCGCCATCCATTACCAACATTGCCTTGGCACGCAATATCTTGCGTGCGCCCTGCCTTTGCTCAACTGACACTATATTCCGCTTCTCTAACTATGCATTGTCGATGCGGATTCACTGGGTGAATCCATCGGACAAATATTATAGTTCTAAACGGAAATTTTGTTTGACTTGTCTCAAGCTTGGCATTTAAACCATACCAACTCTTACTCCAGGTCGCGCAGCTTATTGAATGCTTCGTCGATACGCTCGACGCCGATGACCTTGAGGCCTTCGATGACTTGCTTGGGCAAGTTCGACTTGGGCACCACAGCCAGGATAAAGCCCAGCTTGGCCGCTTCGCGCAAGCGCTCCTGGCCCCGTGGCGCGGGACGGATTTCGCCCGCCAGACCCACCTCGCCAAACACGACCAATCCCCGTGGCAGCGGCTTGTTGCGCATCGACGAGTTAATCGCCAGCAACACGGCCAGGTCGGCCGCCGGTTCCGTAATCTTGACGCCGCCGACGGCGTTGATGAACACATCCTGGTCGAACGCGGCGATGCCCGCGTGGCGGTGCGCCACGGCCAGCAGCATGGCCAGGCGGTTCTGCTCCAGGCCGACGGACAGGCGGCGCGCATTCGGCAAGTGGCTCGTGTCGACCAGGGCCTGGATTTCCACCAGCAAGGGGCGTGTGCCCTCCTGCGTCACCATCACGCAGGAACCGGGTACCTGGTTGTCGTGCTGCGACAGGAACAGCGCGGACGGGTTCGACACACCCTTCAGCCCCTTTTCCGTCATGGCGAACACGCCCAGTTCGTTGACGGCGCCGAAACGGTTCTTGATGGCGCGCACGAGACGGAAGCTGGAATGGGCGTCACCCTCGAAATACAGCACCGTGTCGACGATGTGCTCGAGCACGCGGGGACCGGCCAGCGCGCCCTCTTTCGTCACGTGCCCCACTAGAATGATGGTCACGCCCGTCTGCTTGGCCGCGCGCGTCAGCTGGGCCGCGCATTCGCGCACTTGCGCCACTGAACCGGGCGCCGAGCTGAGGGCGTCCGAATACACGGTCTGGATCGAATCGATCACCACCACTTCCGGTTTCAGGTCGTTCAAGGTGGAGAGTATCTTTTCCAGCTGGATCTCGGCCTGCAATTTGAGTTCCTTGGCGTCGATGACGAGACGCTTGGCGCGCAGGGCAATCTGCGCGCCCGATTCCTCGCCGCTGACATACAGCACGCGCTTGTGGTGCGACATGTTCGCCAGCGCCTGCAGCAGCAGGGTCGACTTGCCGATGCCGGGGTCGCCGCCGATCAGCACGACGCCGCCCGCGACCATGCCGCCGCCCAGCACGCGGTCGAATTCCTCGATGCCCGTGCCGAAACGGGGCACGTCGATGGCGTCGATATCGTCGAGCGACAGCACGGGCGCCGTCTGCGCCAGCGACATGTGCTGCGGATTCGAATAACGGTTGTTGCCGCCCGTTTCGGGCAGGGTTTCCACCATGGTATTCCACTGGTTGCACGAGGTGCATTGCCCCATCCATTTGTTGCTGATGGCGCCGCAGTCGCTGCAGGTGTAGATGGTCTTGACTTTTGCCATGGTGTACTTTGCCCGGGTAAGGTGAAACTGCTGTCTATATATACAGTATATACAAACAGCGGGCCGCCGTCACTGTGTCGCTTCGACCACGGGCACACGCGGCGCCAGTGCGCACATCAGCTCGTAGCCGATGGTGCCGGCAGCCAGGGCCACCTCGTCGATCGGCATGCCCTGGCCCCACAAGGTCACGGCGCTGCCAACTTTAGCGCCCGGCACGTGCGTCAGGTCGACCATCAGCATGTCCATCGACACCCTGCCGATGAGGCCCGTGCGCACGCCATCGACCAGCACGGGCGTGCCTTCGGGCGCGTGGCGCGGGTAGCCATCCGCATAACCGCACGCCACCACGCCCACCTTGATATTGCCGGCCGCTTCATAACGGCTGCCATAGCCGACCACTTCGCCAGCGGCGATATCCTGGATGCCGATGATACTGCTGCGCAAGGTCATGGTGGGCAGCAAGCCGAACGCCTGGGCGGACGTGCCGCCGGGAGCGCCGCTGGGCGTGCCGCCGTACAGCATGATGCCGGGGCGCACCCAGTCACTGTCCAGATGATGCAGCAGCACGCCGGCCGAATTGCACAGGCTGCGCGGCAAGGCAGCACCAATGCTGGCCGCGCCCGCTTCGAAACGCAGCATCTGCTGGGCCAAAGGCAAGCGCGTGGCCCCCGCCTCGTCCGCATTGGCGAAATGCGTCATCAAGGTGATCGTGCCGACATGCGGGATGGCCCGCAGGCGCGCATACGCGGCGGCCACGGCGCCCGGCGTGAAACCCAAGCGATTCATGCCCGTATTCATTTTCAGGTGCACATCGATGGCGTGCGGCAGGCGCGCCGCTTCCAGCAGGGCGATCTGTTCTTCGCAATGCACGCTGCCGTTCAAGCCATGTTGCGCCATGACAGGCAAATCGCTGGCGTCGAAAAAACCTTCCAGCAGCAAGATGGGCTTGGTCCAGCCCAGTTCGCGCAGACGCACGGCGTAGTCGACCTCGACCAGTGCCAGACCATCGGCCTCGGCAAAGCCCCGCATGGCCCGTTCCAGGCCGTGGCCATAGGCATTTGCCTTGACGACGGCCCACACGTTGGCGCCGCGGGCGCCGGCACGGGCGCGCGCCAGATTGTGTTGCATGGCATCGAGATGGATGGTGGCGATGAGGGGCCTGGGCATATGCGTCGTTCACGGCGGGTGGGAAAGCCGTATTTTACCGGATGGGTCGCAAGCTGGTCCGTCGCCGCGCACCAGACCGGCGCACAGGACACCATGTATAAAATGCTCACATGTGATGTATTTTTCTACGGCAGAAAAATTAAGCTTCGCTTAGACAAGACTATGCAAAGCAGCCCCTTCCAAACTTGGGGTTTGCCGTTTTTTCGTGGTATAAAGCAAGCCAGATATGATTTCAGGCATTCCAGAATGAATCGTGGTTTTTATACCATCATGGCGGCGCAGTTCTTTTCCTCGCTGGCAGATAACGCCCTCTTTTTTGTCGCCGTCGATTTATTGGTGTCCATGAAATCACCGGCGTGGATCACGCCGCTGCTCAAACTGTCATTCGTCCTGTTTTACGTGCTGTTAGCCGCTTTTGTCGGCGCCTTCGCAGATGCATTGCCAAAAGGCAAGGTCATGTTCATCGCCAACATGGTCAAGATTTTCGGCTGCGCCCTCGTCTTCTTCCACGTACACCCGCTGCTGGCTTACGCCGTCGTCGGTTTTGGCGCGGCCGTGTACTCGCCCGCCAAGTACGGCATCCTGACGGAACTGCTGCCGCCGGAAAAACTCGTGGCGGCGAATGGCTGGATCGAAGGCTTGACCGTCACCTCCATCATCCTCGGCACCGTCATGGGCGGCGCACTCGTCAGCGGCCACGTGTCCGACATGCTGCTGTCCTTCGACTTCCCCCTGATCGACACGGGCATCACCAACAAGACGGAAGCGGCCCTGTGCGTGGTGGTCGGCATCTATGTGCTGGCAACCCTGGCCAACCTGAAGATTCCCGACACGGGCTGCGTGTATCCGCACCAGGAACGCAATCCTATCAAACTGATTACCGATTTTGCCAATTGCTATTCCATCCTGTGGAAAGACAAGCTGGGCCAGATCACCCTGGCCGTGACGACCCTGTTCTGGGGCGCTGGCGCCACCTTGCAACTGATCGTGCTGGAATGGGCCAAGCAATCCTTGAACATGCCATTCGACAAGGCGACCAGCCTGGTGGGCGTGGTCGCCATCGGCGTGGCCGCCGGCGCCGTGCTGTCGGCCCGCTTCATTCCGCTGCGCAAATCGCTGACTGTCATTCCGCTGGGCATCGCCATGGGCGTGATCGTCATGATGATGACGCAAGTGCATTCTGTGTGGATCGCCTACCCGCTGCTGATACTGATCGGCGCCCTGTCCGGCTTTTTCGTCGTGCCAATGAATGCTCTGCTGCAACACCGCGGCCACGTGCTGATGAGCGCAGGCCATTCCATCGCCGTGCAGAACTTCAATGAGAACCTGTCGATTCTCACCATGCTGGCCGTGTATTCCATCATGATCCGTCTGCACCTGCCGCTGAACATCATCATCACCCTGTTCGGCCTGTTCGTCGCCGGCACCATGTACATGATCATGCGCAGGCACAAGCTGAACCAGGCGGAGCACGACAATCTGTCCTTGATTGGCGAGCAGAAACATTAATTTTGGGGTCAGACGGGGACGCCGAGTCCCGGCGGGGGAACGTATCCCAATGGGATACATTCCGATCGCAAAGCGACTGACCCCAGCATTACGCTGGCAGCGTACCTAACAGCCGCCGCGCGGCAGCCTGCTCCGTCCAGTCATGCGGCACGACAAAACCGCGCGTACGCTCCACTTCCCAACCTTCGACAGTATCCACCGTGGCCACCATCACCGGTTGCGCCAGATCAAACAACTTCGCGCACAAGGCCTCCACGTCCAGCACCTCCACCTCGCAGCCCTTGAACGGCGCCAGCCATTGCAGGCGCGGCAGCACGACATAGCGCTGCTGCGGTAATTGTGTTGGCGTGCACCAGAAGCCGTGTCCATGTTCAGGGGAAATACCGTCCAGGGCAGGCGTGGCGCCTGCCGCATAAAACAGCCAGCCCTTGACCAGCGCCTGCGCCGCGCGCACGGGCTGTGCCAGCAGGGTTTGCGCGGCCGGGTGGCGGGACAGGGCCAGTTGTTTGTCGAGAATCTTGCGCATCTTCAAGCCCAGAGTGTCGGCCAGGTTGGGGCCGATCAAGTGGTTGAAGACGCCCGGATCGGGCGCGCCTTCGAGCAGGTAGAACTTGGTGGCGAATTCCCAGTGCAGCAAGTCGTTACCGTCACGCAGCAGAAAATCGAACTCGCCTACCGTGTCGTTGCGGTTCACCTGCACTTGCAAACCATGCGCCTGCAATACCCCGTGCTGTTCAAAATAAAAGGCCAGCAGCTTTTCAGCGTACAGGCCCAGGCGGGAATAGAATTTCGGCCCCAGCGCCGCATCGAGCGGTGAGGGGTCTGCCTGCAGCCCTTCCAGCCAGGCAGCCACGGCAGGCGTGACGGGCGCGAGACTTGCAATGCGCCCGCCCCAGTGGCGGCTGGACGGATCGAGCAGATCGGGCGAGTCGAGCAGCCAGGCCAGCGCCCGCACGCGCGGGTGCGTCAGATGCCCCCAGCGCTGCTCGAAACGGGCCTGGAAGGTGCCGACGGCAGTCTCAATCACCGTGCGTGCTTTTCGCCAGGCACAGGTCGGCCCAGGCGCGCGCCTTGGCCTTGCCCGTCCCATCCTGCAGCAGCATTTCCGGGTGGAAGGTGGCCACGACGGACGCATTGCCCAACTGGCGCACCGTGCCGCGCACGGGTTTTTCACCGGGATTGATGCCGGCGGCTGCCATCGAACCGAGGGTGACGATGGTGCGCGGCTGCAGCAGGGCCAGTTCGCGGTCAAAATAGGGACGGCAGGCGGCCGACTCCGATTCGGTGGGCAAGCGTTCCTGCCCCGCCTCGTCGAGCGGACGGCATTTCAGCAAGTGCGTGATGTACACGCCGCTGCCCGCATCGATATCGATGGCTTTCAGCATATTGTCGAGCAACTTGCCCTGCTCGCCCGGCAAGGCACGCCCTTCGCGCTCTTCCAGCCGCGACGGGCTGCTGGCCAGCATCAGCCAATTACCCTGGCGGTCGCCACGGCCCATGACGACGCCCTTGCGCGTCTTGCACAAGTCGCAGCGCGCGCACTTGGCCACGGCGGCCGTCAAGCCATCCCAGTCGAGGGCGGCGATATCGGCATCGCTCAGCTGTTTGGCCGGTGGCGGTGGCGGCGCATCATCGAACCAGGCCGTGTCGTCCGGCTCGGCGGCAGGAGCTGGCGTAGCGGCAACAGCAACGGGCGCTTCGACCTGCACCTCGGCGACCGCCTCAGCAACCACCTCGATCACGGCTTCTATGGCTTCTGCCACAGGCGCCGCCACGACGGCTTCCATCTCCACGGGGGCCTCGGCGGCGACGTCAACCGGTTCGGGTGCAACACCCTGGCGCAAGCGCCACAGGGGGCCGACGCCCATTTCATCGAGGAAAACGGCGCTGCGGCTCATAAGGTATAACGCATCACGATGGCGTCCTCACGTTGCGAGTTACTGGCCGGATAATATCCCTTGCGCCGGCCGATCTGTTCAAATCCATAGCGCTGGTAGATGTCGAGCGCGCGCACGTTCGACGGGCGCACTTCCAGCAGCATCGATTCCATGCCCAGCTGGCGCGCGCAGGCGCAGGACTGGTTCAGCAGGAAGCGGCCCAATCCCTGACCCTGGATGGCACCCTCGACGGCCACGTTGAGCAAGTGCGCCTCGTCGACGACCAGCATCAGCAAGAAGTAACCAAGCAAGGTGCCATCCACGTCGCGCAGCACCCAGGCCGGATAGCCGCTCTTGAGCGAATCGACAAAGTTGCCATGCGTCCAGGGATGCGGATACACGCACTGCTCCAGCGCCAGCACCTCCAACAGATCCGCTTCCTGCATCGGCTGATAGTCGAGGCGCAGCAAGTCCCAGCCGGCAGCACGATCTTGGCCCGCTACACTCATTGTGCTGGCTCCGCAGCGGCCTTGGCCAGTTGCATCTGCTGCCGTTCCGCGCTCGTGTAAGCGATCTTGTTGCGCAAGTACAAAGGCTGCGCCTCGGCCGCCGTCACGAACTGACCGGCCGCAAAGGCGATGCGCGCCAGCTGCGCCACTTGCACGGCGTGCGGCATGATGGCGGCGTCAGCCTTGGCGGCGCACGGCAGCGCTGCCAGCGCCTCGGCATACGCCGTAAAGCCGTTGCCACAGCCGGCAACGTCGCCTTGCGGCGCCACGCCGGCCGGCGCGCTCAGGGCCGGTGGCGAAACAATCTGCAAGCCATCCTGGTAATCGTATTGCGCCCAGTACACTTCGCCCATGCGGGCGTCGAGCACGGTCACGATGCGTGGCGCGCCATGCTGCTGGTGGCACGCGAGGGCCATGGCGTCAAGCGTCACGACGGGCACGACGGGCAAATTGGCGCCGTAGGCCAGGCCTTGCGCGATGCCGCAAGCCGTGCGCACGCCCGTAAACGAGCCGGGACCGGAGCCGTAGGCGATGGCATCGACGTCGGCCAGGGTCACGCCCGCTTCAGCCAGCAATTCCTGCACCATCGGCAAGATGGACTGGGAATGGGTGCGCACGCCCGACGAGGCGCGCGACAGGACGACATCGCCGCGCAACAAGGCGCAGGAGGCGAGTTCGGACGAGGTTTCAATAGCAAGCAGGGTGGGAAGTAAGGTAGACATAGCGTATTTTACCTTGCCAGGCCCGGAAGCGGCATGCCGTGCAGGTCGACAACAGCCTACTTGCACAGCCCGTGCGCGAGGACGGCTATAATAAAAGGCTAAGCTGATTGCTTGACCGGCGTCATTGCGCCATGCCCGGCAATCCATACGCGACACTATCACCCCACTCTTGCCCTGGTCCGCTCCGTGAATCCACTTCTTGCCAAACTGCAACCATATCCATTCGAAAAGCTGCGCCAGCTGTTTGCCGGCGTGACGGTCAATCCCGAGTATGCGCCCATCAGCTTGGGCATGGGCGAACCCAAGCACCCGACGCCGCCGTTCATCGAGCAGGCATTGGTCGACAATATCCATGGCCTGGCCAGCTATCCGACCACCATCGGTTCGGAAGCCTTGCGTACCGCCATCGCCGGCTGGCTCGAACGCCGCTACGACATCCCAAAGCTCAATCCTGCCACGCAAATCCTGCCCGTGAACGGTTCGCGCGAAGCGCTGTTTGCGCTGGCGCAAACGGTGATCGATCCGTCGGCCGGTTCGCTCGTGATCAGCCCGAATCCGTTTTACCAGATCTATGAAGGCGCGGCCTATCTGGCCGGCGCCGAACCGTATTTCGTCAATTCCGACCCGGCGCGCAATTTCGGCTGCGACTACGACAGCGTGCCTGCGTCCGTGTGGGAAAAGGTCAAGCTGCTGTTCCTGTGTTCGCCCGGCAACCCGACTGGCGCCGTGCTGACTCTGACGGACTGGGAACACCTGTTCGCCCTGTCCGAACGCTATGACTTCGTCATCGCCGCCGACGAGTGCTATTCCGAGATTTACCACGGCGACACGCCGCCGCTTGGCACGCTGCAGGCGGCGCACATGCTGGGCCTGTCCACCATCGAGCGCCCGTATGCGCGCCTGGTGGTGTTTTCCAGCCTGTCGAAGCGCTCGAACGTGCCGGGCATGCGCTCGGGCTTTGTTGCCGGCGATGCCGAAGTATTGAAAAAATTCCTGCTCTACCGAACCTACCACGGCGGCGCCATGAGCCCCGCCGTGCAGGCGGCCTCCGTCGCGGCCTGGAACGACGAAACCCATGTCGAGGAAAATCGCGCCAAGTACCGCGCCAAGTTCGACGCCATCACGCCGCTGCTGCAATCGGTGATGGACGTGCAGTTGCCGGACGCCGGCTTCTACCTGTGGGCCGACGTCAGCCGCACGGGACTGTCCGACACCGAATTCGCGCAACGCCTGTACGCCGAATATAATGTGACGGTATTGCCTGGCAGTTACCTGGCGCGCGACGCACACGGCATCAATCCGGGCCGCAACCGCATCCGCATGGCCCTGGTGGCCGAAACGGCCGAAGGGCTGGAAGCCGCACTGCGCATAGTAAAATTCTGCCAGCAGCTTTCCGCATCCGCATCAACCAACTAAATAAACAAGACATCATCATGAGCCAACAACTGCAAACCATCATCGACCAGGCCTGGGAAAACCGCGCCGAGATCAATCCGGGCAACGGCACGGCCGAACTGCGCGATGCCGTTTCCCACGTCATCAATGGCCTGGACAACGGCAGCATCCGCGTGGCGGAAAAAACCACGGGCGACTGGGTGGTCAACCAGTGGGTCAAGAAAGCCGTGCTGCTGTCGTTCCGCCTGGAAGACAATGTCGTCCTGCCGTCCGACGGCACGATGCAGTTCTACGACAAGGTGCCGACCAAGTTCGCCAACTACACCAAGGAAGACTTCGTCAAAGGCGGTTTCCGCGTGGTGCCGCCAGCCGTCGCCCGCCGCGGCAGCTTCATCGCCAAGAACGTCGTGCTGATGCCGTCCTACGTCAACATCGGCGCCTACGTCGATGAAGGCGCCATGGTCGACACCTGGGCCACCGTCGGCTCCTGCGCGCAGATCGGCAAGAACGTCCACCTGTCCGGCGGCGTCGGCATCGGCGGCGTGCTGGAGCCTATGCAAGCGAACCCGACCATCATCGAAGACAACTGCTTCATCGGCGCCCGTTCGGAAATCGTCGAAGGCGTGATCGTCGAAGAAAACTCCGTCATCTCGATGGGTGTGTACATCGGCCAGTCGACCAAGATCTACGACCGCGCCACGGGCGAAGTCACCTACGGCCGCGTGCCTGCCGGTTCCGTCGTGGTCTCGGGCAACCTGCCTTCGGAAGACGGCAAGTACTCGCTGTACTGCGCCGTGATCGTCAAGCGCGTGGATGCAAAAACCCGCGCCAAGACCGGCATCAACGAGTTGCTGCGCGGCATTTGATCACTGCGCTGTGAAGCATCAGTAACATCCGAATGTCCCGCCCCGGCGGGACATTGTCGTTTCTGTCCACGCCAGTGCAACACTTGTTGAAGGTAAAGCATGTCCAGAGTCGATTACGAAGCGTTGGAGCCATCAGAGGATTACCTGCTAATGTGCTACGCAGGCATACCGTTTAGCGGCATAGCATTTGAAAACGATACGGATGGCGTATTGATAACAGAAACGAGTTTTATTGATGGCCAGAAAAACGGTATTTCCCGGCAATGGTCGGTTGCGAGCAGACTTATTCGCGAAGAATGGTTTGCCCTGAACGCGTTACATGGCCCGGCGCATGAATGGCACGACAATGGCGCGCGCAAATCCGATGGACGCTATGAACTCGGAATATGCATCCTGGAACAAGTGTGGGACGCGCAGGGCACTCTGCTCAAAGACTATCGGATAGATGAAGACGGTGCGCAATTTGCCACACTGAAAAAACTGCGCAACAGTCAAATTGGCACAATGGCCAGCACCGCACATCTCCCGCACCGCATCTGAATACCATCTTCAATTGTCCCGTTGTCCGCTCCCATCCTGCCCTATACTGGATGGCATGAATACTCCTCCCGTCCTGATCGTCGGCGCCGGTCCTACCGGCCTCATGTTGGCCTTGCGCCTGGCGCGCCATGGTGTCGATTGCCGCATCATCGACAAGAACAGCGGCCCGGGCCAGGCGTCGCGGGCCATGGCCGTGCATGCGCGCACCCTGGAGTTTTACCAGCAACTGGGCTTTGCCGACGAGCTCGTCAGCCTGGGCATCAAGATCAATGCCATGCACATCCACGAGGGCGGCGAGGAGCTGGTGAAACTGGCGCTGGGCGAGATCGGCGAAGGGCTGAGCCCCTACCCTTTCGTGCTGAGCCTGCCGCAGGACGAGCATGAGCGCTTCCTGATCAGCAAGCTGGCGGCGGCCGGCGTGCATGTGGAATGGAACGTCGCGCTGGATCTGTGGACGCAGGACGATAGCGAAGTGCAAGCCATCCTGCTCAACCATGGCGAACGACAATATTGCACGTTTAACTATATCTGCGGCTGCGACGGCGCCCGCAGCAAGGTGCGCGAGATCGCCGGTTTCGACTTTTCCGGCGGCACCTACGATCACCTGTACTACGTGGCAGATGCGCAAGTGGCCGGCAAGAATACGGATTTGCATGCCCATCTGGGCGCGAACTCGTTTGCGCTGATGTTGCCCGTGCGCACCAGTGGCATGCAGCGCCTGATCGGCATCCTGCCCGACCGCCCGGAAGGCGCGCCCGCGCCCGTCTTCGACGACGTGCGGGAACAGGTGGAAAGTTTGCTGAATATCCAGGTCGAGCACGTGAACTGGTTTTCCACGTATAAAGTGCACCACCGGGTGGCCGCGCAATTTCGCGAACGGCGCTGCTTCATCCTCGGCGATGCCGCGCACCTGCACAGCCCCGTGGGCGGCCAAGGCATGAACACGGGCCTGGGCGACGCCGTCAACCTGGCCTGGAAACTGGCGCAAAAGCTGCGGGGACAAAGCAACGACGCCCTGCTCGACACCTATGAAAGCGAGCGCATCGTGTTTGCCCGCAAGCTCGTCGCCACCACCGACCGCGCCTTCCAGGCCATCGTCGCGCAAGGCATGGCCGGGCAATTCCTGCGCCGCTGGCTGGTGCCGCACGCGCTGCCCTTCCTCTCCGGCTTCGGGCGGGCACGCCGTTTGCTGTTCCAGACCGTTTCGCAAATCCGGATCAGCTATGAAGACAGCGCCCTCTCCGCGGGCCACGCGGAATACCTGCGCGGCGGCGACCGCCTGCCGTGGTTCTCGGACGGCACGCAAGACAATTTCACAACCTTGCGCAGCATGGATTGGCAATTGCACATCTATGGCGAGCCTGCGCCCGAACTGCTCGACGAAGCGCGCGTGCTGAAACTGCCCGTGCATTGCTACACCTTCAATGTCGCCGCCAAACTGGCCGGCCTGGGCCGCGACGCGGCCTATCTGGTGCGCCCCGACGGCCATATCGCGCTGGCCCTGCACCAGCAGGAAAGCGGCGCCCTGCGCGCCCTGGCCTTGCGGCTGGGCCTGCATTTCGGTCCGGCGGAGTCGGGCAAGGCGGCGCCGCGGCCTGTGTAGGGGAAATCACCGGGCCGTGTTGCACTGCCGCATCGACAGCGCATCGACTGTATAATGTCGGCTACCATCGCATTTTTCCCTGGCGCAAGCGCCGCGATCAAGCGAACCGCATTCATTCCCCTTTGCCCTACCCATGACGACCATTACACTCTACGGTATCCCCAACTGCGATACCGTCAAAAAGGCCCGCACCTGGCTGGCCGCGCAGCAACTCGATTTCACCTTCCACGACTTCAAGAAGCAGGGCCTGGAACGCGCCACCGTGGAAGCGTGGCTGCAGCAATTGCCGTGGGATGTGCTGGTCAACAAGAAAGGCACGACCTGGCGCGCCCTGTCCGACGAGCGCAAGGCGTCCACCGTCGACGCGGCCAGCGCCCTGGAGCTGATGCTGGAAAACCCGTCCATCATCAAGCGCCCTGTGCTGGACAAGGATGGCCAGTTCAGCGTGGCGTTTTCGGATGCGCAGTACAAGACCATTTTCTCGCTGTAACCCCCTAGTTGACCACGATGTTGCCGGCACGACCATACCCATGACCACCTCCAAAACCCTCGCCCTGACCGAAAAACTGATCGCCCTGTCCTCGGTCACGCCCGACGACAAGGGCTGCCAGCAGCACCTGATCGACCTCCTCACGCCGCTGGGCTTTGTCTGCGAAACGATACAGTCGAACGACGTCACCAATCTGTGGGCGCGCCGCGGCACCACGTCGCCCGTGTTCGTCTTTGCCGGCCATACGGACGTGGTGCCCACCGGTCCCGTCGAACAATGGCGTTCGCTGCCCTTCATTCCCACGCACCGCGACGGCAAGCTGTATGGCCGTGGCGCGGCCGACATGAAGACCTCGATCGCCGCCATGGTGGTCGCCTGCGAGGAGTTCATCGCCGCCACGCCCGGGCACACGGGTTCGATCGCCTTTTTGATCACCAGCGACGAAGAAGGCCCGGCCACGGACGGCACCGTCATCGTGTGCGATAAATTGAAAGAGCGCGGCGAGCAGATCGACTATTGCCTGGTGGGCGAGCCGACGTCGAGCGCGCAGCTGGGCGACATGATCAAGAACGGCCGCCGCGGTTCGCTGTCGGGCCGGCTGACGATCAAGGGCGTGCAAGGCCATATCGCCTACCCGCACCTGGCAAAGAATCCGATTCACGAAGCGGCGCAGGCGCTGGCCGACCTGGTCGAGGAAAAATGGGATGCCGGCAACGAGTACTATTTGCCGACCTCGTGGCAAATGTCGAATATCAACGCGGGCACGGGCGCGAATAACGTGATTCCGGGCGACATGGTGATCGATTTCAATTTCCGCTTTTCCACGGCCAGCACGGCGGAAAACCTGCAGGAGCGGGTGCACGCCATCCTCGACAAGCATGATTTGCAATACGCTTTGCAATGGACCCTGAGCGGCCTGCCCTTCCTCACGCCGCGCGGCACCTTGAGCGATGCGCTGTCCGCCGCGATCCTCGAAGAAACGGGTATCGCGACGGAGCTGTCGACCACGGGCGGCACCTCGGATGGCCGGTTTATCGCGCAAATCTGCCCCCAAGTGATAGAATTCGGGCCGCCCAATGCCAGTATTCACAAGATCGACGAGCACATCGAACTGCGCCACATCGATCCTCTGAAGAATATTTACCGGCGCACGCTGGAGCATTTGCTGCCCGTCTGAACCAGAATACCGAGGCCCGTCACGGCGGGCCAGAACACCGTCTTTTCGAGAATGCCATGACCCCGAACCCGTTTTCCACGCCACGCGACCTGCTGCGCTACGCCGTTACCCGTTTCAATACCGCCAAGCTGTTTTTCGGCCACGGCAGCGCCGAAGCGTTCGACGAAGCGGCCTACCTGATCCTGCACACCTTGAAGTTGCCGCTCGACAAGCTCGAACCCTTCCTCGACGCCAAGCTGCTGCCGTCGGAAGTGGCCAGCGTGATGAGCGTCATCGACCGCCGCAGCATCGACCGCGTGCCGGCCGCCTACATCACCAAGGAAGGCTGGCTGGGCACGTATAACTTCTACGTCGACGAGCGCGTGATCGTGCCCCGCTCCTTCATCGCAGAACTGATCCCTGAATACTTCTCGCCATGGGTGGCGGAACCGGAAGCCGTGGAAAACATCCTGGAACTGTGCACCGGCTCGGGCTGCCTATCCATCATGATGGCCGATGCCTTCCCGAACGCCGCCGTCGATGCCGTGGACATTTCCGCCGACGCGCTGGCCGTGGCCAAGCGCAACGTCGACACCTACAAATTGCAGGACCGCGTCACCCTGATCGAATCGGACCTGTACGCCAACGTGCCGGCCAAGAAATATGATTTGATCATCAGCAATCCGCCATACGTGAATTCCGCCTCGATGGGCGCCCTGCCCCAGGAATACCTGGCGGAACCGCAAATCGCCCTCGACGGGGGCAGCGACGGCATGGACCTGGTGCGCAAGATCATCGCCGGCGCGGCCGAGCGCCTGACGGACGACGGCATCCTGATGATTGAAATCGGCAACGAACGCGCATATGCCGAAGCGGCCTTCGGCGAGCTGGGCCTGACCTGGCTGACGACGAGCGCCGGCGACGACATGGTCTTCCTGCTGACGGCCGAGCAGCTCAAGCTGGCGTAAGCGCAGGCTTCAGCACGCAGCGCCTTAATTTACAACACAAAGAAAAAAATGATACGTTTCCTACAAGTAAGCCTGATGCGCGGCATCAAACCGTTGCTCGAACAAGTCGATGTCACCCTCAATCCGGGCGACAAGATCGGCCTGATCGGCGCCAATGGCGCGGGCAAATCGAGCCTGTTCGCCATGATGCGTGGCGAATTGCACCCTGACCAGGGCGAGATCGATTTCCCGGCCAAGTGGCGCGTGGCTTACGTGGCGCAGGAAACGCCGCCGCTGGACCGTGCCGCGCTCGACTACGCGATCGATGGCGACATCACCCTGCGCAAACTGGAAGCGGAACTGGCGCGCCTGGAATCGGAGCCGGCCACGTCGGAAAACGGTATCGCCATCGGCGAAATCTACAGCGCCATGGCCGATGCGGACGCGTACACGGTGCAGTCGCGCGGCGAGCAATTGCTGCTGGGCCTGGGTTTCACCCTGGACCAGATGCAGCAACCGGTGGCCAGTTTCTCCGGCGGCTGGCGCATGCGTCTGAACCTGGCGCAAGCGCTGATGTGCCCGTCCGACCTGCTGCTGCTCGATGAACCGACCAATCACTTGGATCTGGACGCCATCATCTGGCTGGAAGACTGGCTCAAGCGCTACGCCGGCACCTTGCTGATCATTTCCCATGACCGCGACTTCCTCGATGAAGTGGTCAACGTGGTCGTGCATATCGACGAGCGCAAGCTGAAACGCTACTCGGGCAACTATTCGAGCTTCGAACGCCAACGCGCGGCGCAGATGATCCTGGCCGCAGGCGCGCTGGAAAAGCAGCAGCGCAAGCGTGCCCACCTGGAATCGTTCGTCAACCGCTTCAAGGCGCAAGCATCGAAGGCCCGCCAGGCGCAAAGCCGCATGAAGGCGCTGGCGAAGATGGAAGAACTGGCGCCGTTGCGCGCCGCCGCCGAATTCTCGTTCGAATTCCGCGAGCCGCTGTCGGCTCCAAATCCGCTGCTGGTGATGGAAGACGTCGATGCGGGCTACAAGATCGAGAACGAAGCGACGGGCGAAATCACGCATAAAACCATCGTCAACGGCATCAAGTTTTCGCTGCAGATCGGCCAGCGCATCGGCCTGCTGGGCCAGAACGGCGCCGGCAAATCGACCCTGATCAAGACCATCGCCGGCGAACTGATGCCGCTGACAGGCGACGCCACCATGGGCAAGGGCCTCAACATCGGCTACTTCGCCCAGCACCAGGTGGAAATGCTGCGCCACGACGAATCGCCGCTGTGGCATCTGGCGAAGATCGCCCCGACTGTGCGCGAGCAGGAACTGCGCAACTTCCTGGGCGGCTTCAACTTCCCCGGCAACATGGTGACCGCGTCCATCGCCCCGTTCTCGGGCGGTGAAAAAGCCCGTCTGGCGCTGGCCCTGATCGTCTGGCAGCGTCCGAACCTGCTGCTGCTCGATGAACCGACCAACCACTTGGATCTGGAAACGCGCGAAGCACTGACGGAAGCGCTGGCCCAGTTCGAAGGCACCTTGGTCGTCGTGTCCCATGATCGCCACTTGCTGCGCGCCACCACCGACGAATTCATCATCGTTGCCGACGGCAAGCTGCAACCGTTCGACGGCGACCTGGACGACTACAAGGACTGGCTGTTCAAGACCAAGCTGGGCAAAGGTACCGATGTGCTGCCAGCCGCCGGCAAGGCCAACAAGACCGATTTCCCCGTGGTCTCGCCCGTCGTTGCCGCAGCAGCCCCTGCCGCGCCCGTGCGCGACAAGCGCAAGGAAGCGGAGGAGCGCCAGAAAACGGCCGCCCTGCGCAAGCCGATCGAAAACAAGATCAAGCGCCAGGAAGAGCAGATCGCCAAGCGCAATGCGCAAAAGGCGGAAACCGACGCCAAGCTGGGCGAGCCGACCATCTATGACGCCGCCAACAAGGCGAAATTGAAGCAATTGCTGGCCGACCAGACCTTCTTTACCAAGGACCTGGCGCAGCTGGAAGCGGAATGGCTGGACTTGCAGGATCAGTTAGAGAAACTCGGCTAACGCAAGACACAAGACGACCTTCGGGTCGTCTTTTTTTATGCCGCCTGCATGGGGCTGGGGCTGCGGATCGCCATCAGGCGGTCGATATCGACGAGGATCAGGCGGCGCCCCGCCACCGTGCCCAGGCCCAGCAGGTAATCGGCTTCCGCCTCGCCCAGGCCGGGCACGGCGGCGATGTCGCCGGGCGCCAGGCTGACGATATCGGTGACGCCATCGACCACCATGCCCATCACGCCATTGCTCAACTGCAAGATGATCACGTCGGTGGCCGGATCGGGCGCGCCGTGGGCGCTGCCGAACGCGGCGCGCATGTCGACGATGGGGATGATCACGCCGCGCGAGACGGCCACGCTGTGCAGCACTTCCCCTTCCGAGGAAAAACGGTCGAGTTCCTTCAGCGGACGCAATTCCCGCACGCAGCGGTAGTCGAGGCCGTATTCCAGGCCGCCCAGCCGGAAGCTCAAGTACCGCGTCAGGTATTGCGCGGTTGCGGCGCCAGGCGTGGTCGTGGGCTGCATGGTGTTCCTTTCATCCGGTAAGCGCTGCCAGGATGCGCAGTGGCGCAATGTTGGCCCCATGCTAACCAGCATCGCCGCGAACGGCGTTGAGAAACATCAACTTTCCCGGAAGACATCATCGGCTGACCGCCCCGGCATTGCGCCGGCGCAGCCATCTTCCCTTACAATACCCCCATCATTCCCCAACAGGCAGGCCATGCAACACCTCGTCAATCCCGCTGAAGTTGAATTTTCCGCCATCCGCGCCCAGGGCCCGGGCGGGCAGAACGTCAACAAGGTGTCCAGCGCCATCCATTTGCGCTTTCCCATCGCCGCCTCGTCGCTGCCGGAAGCGTATAAGGAGCGGTTGCTGGCCCTGCGCGACAGCCGCATCAGCAAGGATGGCGTGCTGGTGCTCAAGGCGCAGCAGTCGCGCAGCCAGGAGCAGAACAAGGAAGAAGCGTTGCGGCGCTTGCAGGAAATCATCGACAGCGTGACCTTCCTGCCCGCCGTGCGCCGCGCCACCAAGCCCACGCGCAGCTCGCAGCGGCGCCGCCTCGACAGCAAGAGCACGCACAGCGTGCTGAAACAATCACGCGGCAAAGTTACCGACTGATTAAGGCGGTGGCTGGTACGTCCAGTCCAGGCTGCCCGTGCTGTCCGCGAACACGGGCTGGGTGGCCGGCGTGGCGCTGCGCAGCAAGGCCTTGATTTCCTTCGGCGGCCGGTCGTAGACCTTGGCCGGTCCGGGCGGCACGACCAGGGCGCGCACCGTCGTCTCGCCATCGATCAGGCCCAGGGTGCAGCGCGACTGGCCCGCCGTTGCCTGCCGTTCCTGGCGCAGCTGCGCCACCAGCGCCAGCATCTGCGCATGCAGGATTTCCGACTGTTTCACCTCCACGCGCAGGCGCGCCACCTCTTTCAGGACGGGAGCGATGCGCGCGGCCAGCTTGTCGTACTGCACCTGCTGCGTTGCTTGCAGTTGCAATTCGCCGCGCCGCAGCTGGCCCGCCAGGGTCAGGTAATTGCGCACCTCGGGCAATTGCGCGATGGCATCGATTTCCTGCTGGCGCTTGTGCTGCACTTGCTGATACTGCGTTGCCTTCGCCAGGCTCTCGGCAATCTTTTGCTCCAGCGCGCTGAGGTCGGGCACGAGGGGAAACAGCAGCATTTCCACCTGCCTGCGGGGGCCGGCGCTGCCGATGCGGATGGTGCGCGCCGCCACGGCGCAGCCTTCGGCCAGTTCGATGACGACCTCGTCGGCGATGATCTCGCAATTGCTGGCGCTGTCGATCACCACGCGCGTGCCGGCGATGACGCAGCTTTCGGCCCGCTTCACATGCACTTCGCCGCTCAGCGCCTGCAGCACGGAGCCGGACGCGACGCCCTCGACGCGCACGTCGCCGTGTTCATTGAAGGCCGTGCCGCCCACCAGATTGCGCCGTAGCCATATTAATCCGCCATGCGAGTGCAAATGGCCATACACATCGCCATGGATGGTGATGTCGCTGCCGTCGAGCTGGCGCTGCTCCTGCACTTCACCGTACTCCTCGTAGGCGGCGCGCAGCTTCAGATTGCCCGTCGTGCGGCTGCTGACGCCTTCGCGGCTGACGATCTTGTTTTCGATCGACATCTTGCCGTGCTCGTCGACATTCACGTAGCCATCCTGGGTGGCGACGAGGAAAGCGCCATCGCTGAAATACTCGACCGCCGTGCCTGGCCCCGCCACCGTGGCCAAGTCCAGTTCCAGCGGCGCGGGCGGCGGCAGCGCCTTGCCGGCCAGGTCGTAGCCGGGCAAGCCGGGCGTACCAGGCAGCAGGCGCAGCAGGCGCGCATGTTTTTTCACTTGCGGAAAGCGGTTCTTGAAGCTGAGCAAATCCAGGCGGCCATCGGAGCGTTCGCGCGGCGCATCGTCGCGGTGGATGCCTTGCGACACTTCCACCAGCTGGGCGTCGCGCCCCGGCTGCGGCGGCAGCACCCGCGCCACCGTGATGCGCTCGGCCTTGCCGCTGGCGAGCATGGCGCGCACGGCCGTGCCATCGATGCCGTAGTGCACGCCCTTGCACCACAAGTCCGCCACCAGCTCGTCAAACTCGCGGCGCGCCGGCACCTGGCCATCAGTGTCAGCCGGCAAGGTTTCAAAGTAAAACTCGGCGCTGTCGCCACGGATCTTGATTTGTTTATACAGCGCGCGGCGCGGCGGCGGGAATGGCGCCACGCGCACGGCGATGCGCAGCAAGGCGTCGCCCTTGGGCGCGGCGCGGGGTGCGGGGGCATGGAACAGGGTCAGCAGGAACAAACCGTAATCGAGACCGGCCAGCAACTGGCCCGACTGGAACAGCTGGTCGACGGCGGCGCGCAGTTGCGCCGGCGCCAGCGACAGATCCAGGAACACGCCCTCGTCGCGCTGGACCAGGCCGTGCGGCAAGCCGCCTGCGGGGGCCGCATCCGGAACGGGTGTGTCGTCGTCGCTCACCTCTTGCCTCCCCAAAAACCGAGAATTGCCTCATTGCGTTAGAACAATATCACGGGGCGGGGCCGTGTGCCTGACTGAGCAACAATGTTGGCGGCCAGATGCAAACAGGGCCATGTCTTGCGAGATGGCCCTGTCGGAGGGGGGACGGCTGCCTAGCGGCGCGGCGGATTCGAGTAAATGTCCTGGCCCACTTCGTTGATCTGGCGGCGCAGGTCGCGCCGTTCGTCGGGCGTCATGCGGCCCGTGCGGCGCGAAGCATCCGCGCCTTCGTTGGCGCGGCGCTGCTCTTCGGCACGCGTGTCGAAACTGCGTGCGTCACGCTGTTCGCGCAGTCGCGTATCATTGCTGCTGGTGCGCTGTACCTGTTCATACCGCTGGGCCTGCATTTGCTGCTGGTCGTCACGGCGTGGCGGCGGCTGGTTTTGCGCTGACGCCAGGCTGGCGGCAAACACGGAGCAAACGGCAAATGCGGACAGCACAGTCGTACGTGCGGCAATAGCTGCGCTGGGAGCGGCGTGAATTTTTTTAGTAAAGATATTCATTGAGTTCCTCTTCCGCGATGCCGTATAAACTTAAAGCTGATTTCCACTGTGGCCCCAGTGTATGATGCTTTACACGGTGCAGTAAGAGTAATTGGGTAAAGTTTGTAACACTTTGTAATGGGTCGCCACAGCCCCTTGCCGACGCCGCGCGAGGCGTTACTATAGCAACTAATATAAGATAACACGACACCCTAAATGACCACAACCTCCACTTCCGGCAGCAATACAACAACGCAATCGATCCACGGCCACCAGGCAAAAATCATGGTGGTCGATGACGATGTGCGCCTGCGCGACCTGCTGCGCCGCTACCTGACCGAACAGGGCTTCAATGTCTTCACGGCAGAGAGCGCAACGGCCATGAACAAGCTGTGGCTGCGCGAACGCTACGACCTGCTGGTGCTCGACCTGATGCTGCCGGGCGAAGACGGCCTGTCGATCTGCCGCCGCCTGCGCGGCGCGGGCGACCAGACGCCGATCATCATGCTGACGGCAAAGGGCGAGGACGTGGACCGCATCGTGGGCCTGGAAATGGGTGCCGACGATTACCTGCCGAAACCGTTCAATCCGCGCGA
The DNA here is from genome assembly GCF_002735705.1 of Janthinobacterium sp. BJB426. Lineage (GTDB taxonomy): Bacteria > Pseudomonadota > Gammaproteobacteria > Burkholderiales > Burkholderiaceae_D > Janthinobacterium. Next base: position 196,243 of record NZ_PDZL01000006.1, on the reverse strand, counting down.
GCTGGTGGCCCGCATCGGCGCCGTGCTGCGCCGCAAGGGTCCCGATGAAATCCCGGGCGCGCCGTCGGAAACGCCGCAAACCTTCGAGTTCGGCGACTTCGTGCTGGACCTGGGCACGCGTACCCTGAAAAAGAATGGCGAAACGGTGCCGCTGACCACGGGCGAGTTTTCTGTGCTGAAAGTGTTTGCCCGCCATGCGCGCCAGCCGCTGTCACGCGAGAAACTGATGGAACTGGCGCGCGGCCGCGAATACGAAGTGTTCGACCGCAGCCTGGACGTGCAAATTTCGCGCCTGCGTAAACTCATCGAGCCAGATCCGTCGAGTCCGCTGTTCATCCAGACCGTGTGGGGCCTCGGCTACGTCTTCATCCCGGACGGACAGCCGCGCTGATCGCTGGCGAGGCATGATGAAGCTTTTTCCCGATATCAGCCTGGCGCGGCTGAAAAGCGGCTTGTTCTGGCGCACCTTTTTGCTGCTCGGCACCTTGACCACGGTCAGCATGATCGCCTGGTTCAGCATGATTTCCTTCATCCAGCGCGAGCCGCAGGCGCAGCAGATTTCCGCCCAGATCATTTCCGTCGTCACCATCACGCATGCGGCACTGACGCACTCGGCTCCCGAGCTGCGGCGCGAGCTGCTGTTCGACCTTGTCAGCAATGAAGGCATCCGCATCTTCTCGCTGGAAGAGGACGACCGCATCGAGCCGCCGCCCGACAACTACCTGATGCCCGACATTGAGGCGCTGGTGAAGGCCAAGCTGGGCAAGGACACGCGCTTTTCCGCGCGCGTCAACGGCGTGGCCGGCTTCTGGGTCAGCTTCAAGATCGACGACGACGAGTACTGGCTGATGCTGGACCGCGAGCGCCTGCGCGGCCTGACGGGCTTCCAATGGCTGGGCTGGGCCAGCCTGGTATCCCTGCTGTCCCTGCTGGGCGCGGCCATCATTTCCAGCCTGATCAATCTGCCGCTGTCGCGTCTGACGGCGGCCGCGCGCGACATCGCCAAGGGCAAGCAGCCGGCACCGCTGCCGGAAAAGGGCCCGATCGAAATCATCGAGGCGAACCGCAGCTTCAACCAGATGGTCGATGATCTGAAACAGGTGGAATCGGACCGCGCCGTGATTTTGGCCGGTATCTCGCACGATTTGCGCACGCCGCTGGCGCGCATGCAGCTGGAAGTGGAAATGGCGAACCTGTCGGACGAGGCGCGTGAAGGCATCCAGTCCGACATCGGGCAAATGGACGCCATCATCAGCCAGTTCCTCGACTATGCCAAGCCGACGGAAGCGTCGAGCTTTACGGACGTCGACCTCAGTGGCTTGCTGACTGACATGACGCGCGAAGCGATGCGCCTGCCGGACGTGAAGATCAACGCCAGCATCGCCGACGGCGCGCATGCGATGGGCAACCCCACCGACCTGCGCCGCGTGCTGAACAACCTGATCGAAAATGCGCGCCGCTATGGCAAGACGCCGGGCAGCGACGTGACGGAAATCGACATCGCCTGCCAGGTGCGCACCAGCCACGGCGCGAAAAAGGTCATCATCGAGGTACAGGACCATGGCACGGGCGTGCCGGCGGAAAAAATCGAGCAGCTGATGAAGCCGTTCACCCGCCTCGACACGGCGCGCGGGCAGGCAAACGGCGCCGGCCTGGGCCTGGCCATCGTCGACCGCGTTCTGCTGCGCCATGGCGCCGAATTGCAAGTGCGCAACCGCGAAGGCGGCGGCCTGGCATTCCAGATCAGCTTGCCAGCGGCGTGACTTGACATGCCGGGGTCAGTCCCGTCGGGACTGGCCCCGTGTCATCAGGCCGACGCCTGCTCCTGCGCCAGCAATTTATTCATCAGCAATTCCGTCGCCCCGTAGCCGTACAGGGAATCGCTTTCCATGCCCGGCGTATCGAAGGGGATCGATTCCTCACGGTTCAGCTTGGCAGGGTCGGCGTCCGCATAGCTGGCGCGCCAAGCGCGCTGCAGGGATTCGTTGCGGCGGATAAAGGCCGGCATGGGCCAGGCGTCGCGCTCCCAGTGGAGGCTATCACCCAGCAGGGGCCAGCGCTCGTTGAGCAGGGCCATGTCGCCCGTGCGCAGGCGGCGCACGGCCTGTTCCGGCCGCAAGCCTTCCAGCTCGTCCAGCGTGGGCAAGCTGTCGCGCTTCGGCCCGAACATATACGCCAGCATGATGCGCCCGGCAGGCGCCCTGCGCGCCACCACGCCGACGGCATAGCCGCCGCCCGGCAAGGGCACGGCAAACCAGCTGCCTTCTCGGTATGGTAATGATTTCATTTCTTAAAGCCCCCTGGAATACACCGGACAGCCGCTGCTATCCGACGTTAAATTTAATTAGGGGCACAGTCTACGCGAAGCAAGGCGAAAGTGGCGCATGGTACGCCACAGCAACAAACCAATAGTTACAATATTTTCTCGTCATAGTGATACTGGGCAACTATCGGCCCCGCCTTGAACAGCGCTTCCTTCATGGCCGTGTCCAGGCGCGCATCGCGGCGGCGCATCCATTCGAGCAGCATGGCCGCTTCCTTGCGGCTGGTGTCGCCCGCATGCGCCAGCACGCGGCGCAGTTCCGGGTCCGTGCACGCCTCGAAGCGCTGGCTGTTCAAATCCAGCGCCTGCAGTGCGGCGATGGTGGCGCCGATGGCGCGGTGCATGTCGAGCGCGGTGGCCGGCAAGCCGGATTCTTCCAGTGGGACGTTGGTCATGCGCATTCCTTTTCGCGTGGTGGTGACATCGGCTGCATTCTCCACCGCGCGGACGAAAAGCTCAAGCGTCCACGACACGTTTCCACCTGTTCGGCCATAATCATGGCTCAGCAACAGCCTAAACCCCAGCGGCAGGAGCCCCATGTTCAATTTCGACTTTTACAATCCGACGCAAATCCTTTTCGGCCAGGGCCAGATCGCCGCCATCGCCAGCCTGATCCCGCCGCAGGCGCGGGTCCTGATGACCTACGGCGGCGGCAGCATCAAGCAGAACGGCGTCTACGATGAAGTCAAGGCGGCGCTGGTCGGCCATACGGTGCTGGAATTTGCCGGCATCGAACCCAATCCCAGCTATGAAACCCTGATGCTGGCCGTGGCCATGGTGAAAAGCGAGCGCATCGATTTCCTGCTGGCCGTCGGCGGCGGTTCCGTGGTCGATGGCACCAAGTTCATCGCCGCGGCCGCCCTGCACGAAGGCGTGGCGTGGGACATCCTGGCGAAAGGCGGCAAGATCGTCGAGGCCGCCCTGCCCTTCGGCACCGTATTGACCTTGCCGGCCACGGGTTCCGAAATGAATGGTTCGGCCGTGATCACGCGCAAGGCCACGCAGGAAAAGCGCTCGTTCATGAGCCGCAAGGTATATCCTAAATTCTCCGTGCTGGACCCGTCGAAAACGTTCACCTTGCCGCTGCGCCAGGTGGGCAATGGCGTCGTCGATGCGTTTGCGCATGTGATGGAACAGTATCTGACCTACCCTGTGAACGCATCCGTGCAGGACCGCTTCGCCGAAGGCATTTTATTGACCCTGATCGAGGAAGGCCCGAAGGCGCTGTCGCACCCGGACGACTACGACGTGCGCGCCAACGTGATGTGGAGCGCCACCCTGGCCTTGAACGGCCTGATCGGCGTGGGCGTGCCACAGGACTGGTCCACGCACGCCATCGGCCACGAATTGACGGCCTTGTACGAGCTTGACCATGCGCAGACCTTGGCCATCATCCTGCCCAGCATGTTGCGCGTGCGCAAGCAGGCCAAGCGCGCCAAGCTGCTGCAGTACGCGGCCCGCGTCTGGGGCCTCGACGGCGGCGACGAGGATGGCCGCATCGAGGCGGCCATTGCGCGCACGGAATTCTTCTTCCGCCACATGGGCGTCAAGACGCGCCTGGCCGACTACGGCCTGAATCACGCCAGCGTGGACGCCGTCGTCTCCGCCCTCGAAGCGCACGGCATGACGGCGCTGGGCGAACAGCGTGAAGTGACGCCGACCGTCAGCCGCAAGGTGCTGGAACTCAGTTTATAGATTCCAGCCACACTGTTGTAAAACGGTCAGCCAGCGGGACAGCTGGCCGTGGTTCATGCTAAGCTGTCATTTCGCTAGGGGTCCTGGAGCAGTCATCCGGGTGAGAGATACCCTTCGTACCTGATCTGGATAATGCCAGCGAAGGAAAGCGCAAAGTACCTCCCTCCTTTGATAGCTCCTGCGTTGGCGCCAGCCGAACAAGCAGCCTGCCGTGCTCTTTACCGAGTCGGCTTGAACCACGAGCAATCTATGTCCACACCGAATTTATCTGTTTCTGTACTGACCCTGGCGATCCTGCACGCATTTGCCGCGCCCGCCCTGGCCGCAAATGACACCGCCGAAGCCGTAGACCCGCAGGCCCAAAGCATGGCCGAAGTCGTCGTCACGGCCAGCAAGGCGCCAGCCGCCAAGCGCGCCTCCGTGGGCGGTTTTTCCGACGCGCCGCTGCTGCAGACGCCGGCGTCTGTCACCGTCATTTCGCAAAAAGACATGCAGGACTTGCAAATTCGCAATCTCAGCGATGCCGTCAAGCTCGACACCAGCATCAATGACGCCTACAACGCCGTCGGCTATGCGGAACAATTTTCCATCCGCGGCTTCAAGCTCGACAACAATTCCAGCTACCGCAAGGATGGCGTGGCCATTCCCGGCGACACGCAAATTCCGCTGGAAAACAAGGAACGCATCGAAGTGCTGAAGGGCCTGGCCGGCTTGCAGGCAGGCGTGGCCGCGCCGGGCGGCGTGATCGACTTCATTGTCAAGCGCCCGACCGCCGCGCCATTGCGCACCGTCACCGTCGAAGCGCGCGAGCGGGGCACCCTGTATGGCGCCATCGACCTGGGCGGCCGCCTGGAAGACACGCGCTTCGGCTACCGCGTCAACGTGGCGGCCGAGCGCCTGCGCTCCTACATCAAGGGCGCGGACGGCAACCGCAAATTTATTTCCGGCGCCTTCGACTGGCAGATTTCGCCGCAGGCCCTGCTGCAACTCGATGCCGACTACCAGGACAAGGCGCAGGCGACGGCGCCCGGCTTCCAGCTGCTGAACAATACAACTTTGCCAACCGGCATCAGCGCCGATGCCATGCTCAACCTGCAGCCATGGACGCGCCCCGTGGAAACCGTCACCAGCAATATCGGCCTGCGCTTCCAGTACGCCTTCAATGACGACTGGCACGCCACCCTGTCGGCCAACCAGCACTCGTTCAAGCGCGACGACTACACGGCCTTCCCGTACGGCTGCAGCGCACAAGACCTGTACCCGGGCTTCTGCGGCAATGGCGACTACGACGTGTATGACTACCGCAGCCTGGGCGAGACGAAAAAGCCGCTGAGCGCGCAAGCCATGATCCAGGGCAAATTCGCCACCGGCTCGCTGCGCCATGAATTCACGGCCGGCGTCTCAACCTTCCGCCGCAAGGACCGCGCCGGCCTGTACGTGTACGACTGGGCTGGCGTGAGCAATATCTACCGCCCGCAGATCGTCGACATGTCGACAGGCGTGCAAGGCCCCGTGCGCCTGGTGCGCAAGGATACGGAAAACTCCGTCTTCGTGCAGGATATCGTCAGCCTGGCGCCAAACTGGAAGTTGCATGGCGGCTTGCGCCATATCAATGTCGATGGCTACCAGTATGTGCTGAAGGCCGACACGGAAATCCGCGCCAAGCACGATTTCCTGCTGCCCAACGTTTCGCTCGTCTACACCCCGCTTGACAATCTGTCCGTGTATGCGGCCTATTCGCAGGGCATGGAACATGGCGGCACGGCCGACCGCAAGGCGGAGAACGCCAACGTGGAATTGTCGCCCAGCCGTTCGAAGCAAATCGAACTCGGCGTGAAAATGGATGTGACGCCGGACTTCATGGTGGCGGCCAGCCTGTTCCAGATCCGCAAGGGCCTGGAATTCAACCAGCCGCTGGCATTGCAGCCAAAAAAATATAACTTCGTGCGCGAAGGCCAGGCCCAGCACCGTGGCCTGGAATTGTCGGCCCAGGGCAAGGCATCGTCCAACCTGAGCCTGGGCGCTTCCGTGACGGCCCTGAACAGCCAGCAGTCAGGCACGGGCAATGCGGACCTCGACGGCAAGCGCGTGCCCAACGTGCCGGCCTTCAAGGCGGCCGTGCATGCGGACTACGCCGTGCAACAGGTGGCGGGCTTGAGCGTGAATGGCAGCTGGGAATTTGCGGGCAAGAAAGCGTTTGAGTACAACAACACGACCTTCGTGCCGTCGTACAACGTGTTCAACCTGGGCGCCGCCTGGGCCACGCGCATCGCCGGCACGCGCGCCGTGCTGCGCGCCAGCGTCAACAACGTGGCCGACAAGTTCTACTGGCGCGACGTGACGCCGGAATCGGATGGCTATCTGTATCCGGGCGCCAGCCGCACGTTCAAGGTTTCGGCGCAGTTTGACTTTTAATTGAGGGAAATAGCAGGCGCTGCAGCGAGCGCCTGTTGCAGCAAAGGCGCCGCCTGTGCCAGGCGCGCCTCCAGGCTGTCGTGCAGCACGTGGTAGGCGATGCCGCGCGCGTCGAGCTCATCAAGCAGGTAGCGGTAGATCAGCTGGCGCACGGCTTCCGACTCGCGCTGCAAGCCGTCGGCCACCCACGGGCTGTCGGGCGCCGTCACCAGGGTCAGATCGTAGCGCGTGGCATCGGCCAGCGCCGCCAGCGGCGCATCGGCGCCATGGAAATAATGGCGGCTGTAGACTACCGTCATCAACGGCGTCGTGTCGCAAAACAGGAAATTATGCGCTTGCGCAGTGGCTGCCGCTTCGCGTTCGACTTGCGTTCGCGCAATACCAAACTGGTCAGCCGCGACGGGCACCCTGCCCTGCGTCTCGACAAATTCGCGCAAATACTCGGGCACCCAGACGCTGCCGTAGCGTTCGGCCAGGGCGGCCGCCAGGGTCGACTTGCCCGACGATTCCGCGCCCAGGATGGCCACGCGCACGCAGTGCCCCATCACTTGAGGACCATCGCGCCGGGGGCGGCCGGGGCCGATTTTTTCCACGCCAGCAAGCCGATGATGGCCATCACGACGAAGAAGGCGTACAGCACGGCCGTCAGGGTCAGGCCCTTGTGCACATACAGCCACACGTACAGCACGTCGACGATGATCCAGGCGATCCAGTTTTCCAGCTTCTTGCGCGACAACAGGAATTGTCCCACCAGGCTTCCTGCCGTAAGGAAACCATCCGCATGCGGCACGTCCGTGTCCGTCGTCGTCAGCAGCCAGGCGATCAGCAGGAAGCCGACCAGCCAGCCCATGCCGCAGGCCAGCCAGCCCCGTCCGTTCAGGCGCGTCACGGGCAGGACCTTGCCGCCGCTGGCCGGATGCAGCCACTGGTACCAGCCCCAGAACGAGACGCTGATGAACAGCAGTTGCAAGGCCATGTCGCCATACAGGCGCGACTCGAAAAACACGAAACCGTAGGCGGCCGAGGAAATGATGGCGAACAGCCACGCCCAGTGATTCTGGCGGATGTTCAGCGCAACGGTTGTCAATGCCAGGACAAAGGAAATCAGTTCAAGCGGCGTGGTGGCAAAACCCAGCAGGAGAAGCGTATCGTTCATGGGAATCGTGATGAGGCTGGTGGTGCAGTATGCAATATCAGCCCTGAATAAGCAAGATTGCCTGCTCAGTGCGCTTAGGCGAAGCCGCCCTTGACGGCGCGCGCCAGCGAGCGCTGCACGATCAGCTTGTGGAAAGGCCGGATCACCAGAATGTAGGCGCGCCCCACCCCATTATGGCAATGCACGACGCTGGACATGGTGACGCTGCCATGCGGCCCCGCATCGCGGTTGCGCAGCACCGACAGGCGGAAATCCAGGTGGCTGTCATCCTCGCCCACGATGATTTCATCGTCACTGACGGCAAAGATGCGGAAGATACCGATGCGCTTGCCTGGCCGGGCTTCCATCTGCCTGGCCGTGCGGATGCCGAAGCGCGCCACGATGGCGTCGCGCACCACCATCAGCTTGCGCGCCCAGCCCGGCTGGCTGCCCAGCAGCACGCGCGCCAGGCTTTCCATGTCCATCTGGCGCGCCTGCGCGGTCGGCAGGTCGACGGCATAAGCGTCGGCCAGGTTGCTGCCTGGGTACAGGGGGGCGATGCTGGCGCCGGGCGGCAAGGCCACGGCGCGTACCACGTTGCTTATCTCTTGCATGTGCTCTCCATGTGTTCAGTGATAACATGAGCATCATACACGACAATGTGAACAGCGATAACATAGAATGACAAGCACAAGTACTTACCATCACGGCAACCTGCGCGACACCCTGGTCGCCGCCACCATCGCGCAACTGGCGCAGCAGCACGACGCCACCCTATCGCTGCGCGAACTGGCGCGCACGGTGGGCGTGTCGATCGCCGCCGTGTACCGTCACTTTCCCAGCAAGGAAGCCTTGCTGGCCGACGTGGCGGCGGCCGGTTTCGCCAGCCTGATCGCCAAGTGGGAGGCAGAACTGCCACCGCCGGGCAGCCTGCCCTCCGAACAGCGTTTCCAGCTGCTGGGCCAGCAATATATCGAATTCGCCCTGGCTGCACCGGCCCACTACCGGCTGATGTTCGAACACCAGGACGTGCGCCAGTTCCCCGCCCTGCTGGAAGCGGCGCAGGCGTGCTTCCAGTACGTGCTGCAGACGGCCGGCGCCGCCGTGCGCGAAGCGGGCCTCGATGCGCGCTGGGACAAGGCAGCCGCCAGCGCCGGCTGGTCGCTGGGCCACGGCTACGTGATGCTGCTGCTGAGTGGCCGCCTGGCCATGGCGGACGGCGGCGACGATCTATCGCCCGCGATGGTGCCGCGCTTTTTCCAGTTGCCGGTGGAGGCATTAATGCAGGCGAAGAATACAATCGGACAGGAATAATATTGCAAGCCCCACCTCTTCACGCTGCGTCGCTGCCATCGACGCAGCAGGCAAGAAGCCGACGCTAACACTTCAGCGTCTTCCCACCAACAATCATCCTCTTACCTTGAGTCAGGGCAACAAAGTCATTGATGAAGTTACGCAGCGAATTTTCAAAGATACCGCTATGCCCAATCACCAGCTTGTTATCCGTGTAGGCGACAATGAAGGGATTGTAGGGACGGTGTGGCTCTATCGGCCGGAAATCAACATTGCCATATTTCTTGGCCGCAGACAGATCGCGCCGGGCGACCTCGCATGGACTGTGCTCATATTCGCCCGGATCGAAATTTTGCTCGACAACTGGTTCGTCCAACTTCACGCTCATTACGTGAGTTCGCTGCGGCCCATATTCGCCAAGCGCCTTGCCCCACAACAGCCATCTGTCATCGTCAGGCTTGCCGTTGATAGTCGAGCCGAGTATGCGGCCGATGGGAAACGCCCACTTGCGAGCCCAATCACCCTGGGATGAAATCACCAACATGACTGGCGCCTGCGATTTGTCATAGCCGCGGCGCGATGCCATCTGGTGGATATTTTCATACTGCGCCGCTTCAAGTGCGGGATTCACCAGCACAGTCAAGTCGCCAAAACCCTGCAACGGCCCTGCCTTGTCAGCCGCCAGTTCTTTTTCGATTGTTTCAGCGACAGCTTTGAAGACGACCTGCCCTCCAAAGCTGTGCCCAAACGCAACCAACCCCATGAAAGGCGTGTTTTCCGAATCGAGCCGGGCTTTGCTGCGGTCGCGATAAATGCCATTGAGCGCGAGAAGGAAGTGATGCAATTCGCCTTGCCCCACCCTTTCCGCCGCGCGTTTACGGCCCCAGAAAGTGCAGAAACTGAGCGGCATCGGTAGCGAGCGACCGCGCCAGCCGACATACACTCCGATGACATTCACGTCCCCGCTACTGGTCAGATTCATCCGCGAACGCGTATAGGGACCAGCAACGCCAAGCGGAGCATCATTCAGGACGGCCCGGGTCTTGGCAAGCGAACGAGAAAAATCAAATGCATTGGTATCGTCTGGATCGGCATTGTGATGCCATCCATGGACGAAAACTACTACAATTGTATTCTTGCTCTTCGCTGAATAGCGAATGATATCAAGTGTGCGGTCGGCCCCCTCCTTATCCCAGAATCGTCCATCATCGTCGACCTGGATGACAAAATCGTTCGGTTCATGGAATAGACCACTATCCTGCTTTATGGAGGTAATGCGATAGGCGAACGAGGGCATCAATGATTTCAACGCAACGGCTGAAAAAACCTTGCTGGACAGTGTCATGGGATGACTCTCCACAGATACTTTAATTGAACTTATATACGCAATACTCACTCATTATTAATAAATAAACAATCAGAAATTTAATTAAATATGCATGAGATATCGATAGCCACGCTCTCCGTGATTGCCAGGCAATGCATTGCGCTCACGTGCCTGCAACGCTTTTGCCAGCAGCATGCCCTTCACCATCCGGCCCTGTCCGCGTTCACCGAACACGTGTGGAAAGTGGCGCAGGTCGCGCCTGGGGATTTTGCAGCCTGGGAACGCGGCTTTGCTTCCCTGGCTGTGAACGGCATGGGCGATCCCTGGCCGGACGACCTCCGCATGGCATTGCCGGGCCACCTGCTCGGCACACTGGAGGAACTTGTTCAGCATGTGCTGGAAACGAGCGCCTGTAGCTGGTATGGCGACGACCTTCCGGCCAGCCAGCTGCAGCTGGAAGCCGTCCTTGATATCTGTGCCAGGCATGACGTGGCCGTGCCGCAGCTTGCGCACTATGCACAGCACGATGCGGCGCTGCGCGGCGGCTGGGGGCCGGTGCTCACGGACGCGGAAGTCAGGGCCTGGAAAGCCCTGATATAGCAGTCAGCCCGTCATGCATGGCTGCTCAATGCCGCCAGCCGCACCTGGTCGAGCAGCCGCTCCTCTTCATCCGTATCGGCATCGACTTGCGTGACCACGGTCCAGAATCGCGCACAGGTCTTGATTTGCTCGAAAGCATGGCTCGTTTCAAGCCGCACCATCGTTTTCCTCAGGCTGTGCAGATAGCCCTCTTCGATGGCGTCGAGCTGCTCGTCCCCGGCAGCGTCGATCAGCTCGCTCAGCGCAGCTTCGATGCTGGCATGGCCCTCTTCCCACAGCTGGCCGATTGCCGGCACGTCGACTTCCATGCACTCGTTCGACCAGTCCGGAGGGTAAGCATCGTGTTCCTTGTTGTCGGGATCGGTGTCAAAGCTCAGCGAAAGGGACGGGAATGAAACGGCGTTGAAGGCAAAGGCTGAAAATGCCTGACCCTTGAATGGGGAGGCGCCCAGCACTGCCAGCGATGCGCTGGCTAGCTTGAACCAGGTTTCTTCGACAGCGTATGCCGTTTCAAACGTTTGCCAGTCAAGTGGTGAAGCGGGAGTCAGGGGCATGGCGGGCCTGTCGGAAAAGAATAAAGAGGGATAGGAATTATACGTGGCGCCGCCGCAAAAAAGCCGCATCGGCCGTGCGGCGGATGCGGCTTTGCGCTAGCGCAAATTCAAGCTTACTTCTTCGCAGCTTTCGCTGGCTTCGGATACTTGATCGTCATTTCCTGCAGCAAATTATCCGCGTGGTCCACCTCCTTCATCACCCACAGCATGTAGCGGATGTCGAGGTGGATGGCGCGCGTGATGGCTGTGTCGAAGTACCAGTCCTTGGTGATCGATTCATACGTCGAATCGAAGTTCAGGCCGATCAGTTCGCCACGCTTGTTCATCACGGCCGAGCCGGAATTGCCGCCCGTGGTGTCGGCGCTGGTGAGGAAGTTGACGGGTACCGTGCCCAGGGCCGGATCGCGGAACTGACCGTAGCGCTTTTGCTTGACGGCGTCGATCAAGCCTTGCGGGGCTTCGAACGGGGCCTTGCCAGTGACTTTCTCGACGATGCCTTCCACGGTCGTGAACGGTCCCTTGCTGAGACCGTCGCGCGGCGAGTACGGCGAGACCGTGCCGTAGGTGACGCGCAGGGTCGAGTTGGCGTCAGGATAGACGGGCTTGCCTTGCGATTTCTTCCACGCGATCACGGCTTGCATGTATTGCGGAATCACGCGTTCGAGGTTGCCGTCGATTTCCTTGCGGCGCTCTTCCAGCGCCGCCTCGACCGGCTGCAGCTTGATGGCCAGCGCCATGAAGGCGTCGTCGGACTGGGCAACGGCGGCCTGGTCCTTTTCCAGCCAGGCCAGGCGCTTGGCCGTATCAGCCAGCTGCGTCTGCTGGTACAGGGCCGCCACGGCCGCTGGTGCCGGCAGCAGCGCGTCCAGGCCTTGCGGATGGCTCTTCGCCGCCAGTTGCGCGTAACGCTTCAGGCCGGCTTCAAAACGTGCCTGGTCGACCTTGTTGACGTACGACTGCTCCAGGCGGGTCAGGCGGGCCTTGATGAAGGCCAGGTCGCGCTGCTGGAAGCCCGATTCGCGCTCGGCGTCCGCTTTCTGGCGCTCCAGCGACAAACGGTAGAGGGTGCGCGCGCTTTTCAGCAAGTCGCTGTTGGTGGCGACCGACCAGGCGAACTCTTCTTCGCTCAAGGCCATGTCGCTGGCGATCGCCGCGTCCAGTTCGGCCAGCAGGGTCGGCGACACGTTCGGCTGCTTGGCGTACCAGGCGCGGAACTCGGCATCCTGCACATCCTTGATGGCGGCGATATCCTTGCGCGCGAAACCGTCGAGCAAGCCCTGGGTTTTCTTCAGCACGTTGTTGATGCTTTTCACGACACTCGCATAGCGCACGGCAGCGGCCGCGTCGCCATTCGTCGCGTCAGCCATCACGGCCAGGTCCGCTTGCAGTTCCGACACTTTCAGGGGGAAGGCCGTATCGCGCGCGAAACGGATTTCCGCCGGCAGCTTGTAGCGGCTGGTACGGCCGGGGTAGCCCGCCAGCAAGATGCCGTCACCGGCTTTCAAGCCTTCGGCCGAGACCACCAGGAAATCCTTCGATTTGTACGGCACGTTGTCGGGCGACGGGTCGGCCGGACGGCCATCCTTGCCCACGTAGGCGCGCAGGAACGAGTAATCGCCCGTATGGCGCGGCCATTCGTAGTTGTCGATGTCGCCGCCGAAGTTGCCGATCTTGTCCGATGGCGCGTACACGAGGCGCACGTCGCGTATCATCATCTGGCGGATGCGGTAGTACTCGAGGCCGCGGTGGAAGGCGGGCACGGAGCAGCGGTACATCTTGTCCGTTTCGCATTCGGCGATCAGGTCCTTGACGCGCTTTTCCACGGCTTCGTGGCGCGCGCGGCCGCTCATGTCGTCCGTCAAGCCTTTCAGCACGCGCTCGCTGACGTTTTCCACTTTGTCCGTCACATACACGAGGCTGTTCGGACCGCCCGGCAGCTCTGCGGCGCGCGTCTTGGCCAGGAAGCCGTTGGTGATGTAATTGTGTTCCGGCGTGGAATTGCGCTGCACGGCGCCATACGCGCAATGGTGGTTCGTCACCACCAGGCCGGCGTCGGAAACGAAAGCGGCCGAGCAGCCGCCCAGCGACACGATGGCGCTCATCGGGTGCTTGCTCAGGTCAGCCAGTTTTTCTGCAGGAATTTCGATGCCGACCCGTTTCAGTTCGGCTTTCAGCTGTGGCAGCTGGTGTGGTTGCCACTGCCCTTCGTCGGCGTGTGCGCCGGCGAACGCGCCCATCAAGGCGACTGGTAAAACGATTGTCTTGAACAAGATTTGCTCCTCCATAAAAAGCAGGCGAAAGTATAGCCTGTCCAGCCGGCATGAGTCGGCAAAAATTAACCCATTGCAATTTCTGTATCAGGCAACCGGCCGGCCCGTCCCCTGCAAGGGTATCTGCAGGGACAGCCGGCAACCGGCGCCCGATGCCGGCATGCCCACCTCGAACTGGCCGCCCAGCGCCGTCACCCGCTCGGCGATGCCGATCAGGCCAAAGCACTGTTTCTTGCGCTGCTGCTGCGGCGTGATGCCGATGCCATTGTCGCTGATGGCCACATACACGGCGCAGGCATCCGAACTGAGTTCGATCGCGACTTGGCTGGCCTGGGCGTGGCGCATGACGTTGCTGAGCGCTTCCTGCACGATGCGGAACAGCACGATCTCGACCTGGCTGCCGATGGTGGAAAACAGCGCCTCATCGCGTATCAGCAGCTGGCAAGCGACGCCGCTGCGCTTGCGGAAGTCGCCCACCTGCCACTCGATGGCCGCTTGCAAGCCCAGGTCCAGCGCCATCGGACGCAGCTCGTTCATGATGCCGCGCACGCTCTTGATGGTGGTGTCGACATTGCTGAGCACGGCGCCGACCCGGCGGTGCAGGCGCGGATGCGAGCCTTCCGTGCGCGCGCTGAGCATGGAAATATCGATGCGCAGCGCCAGCAGGTTTTGCCCCAGTTCATCGTGGATATCGCGCGAGATGCGCTTGCGCTCGTCTTCCTTGGCCGTTTCCAGGTGCAGGGCCAGCTGGCGCAGCTGCGCGTGCGACTGGCGCAGGGCGCCATCCATCAGCTTGCGTTCGGTAATGTCCGTGTGCGCCACCACCACGCGCAGCGGCCCTTCACCGAGAAAACGGCTGATCCTGGCCTGCGACCAGCGGGGGCCGGCCCGCGTGGAAAACTCGTACTCGAGCGCAAACGTGTCCGCATTGCCGGCAATCACGGCGCGGATGCCGGCAGCCAGCTCGCGCCCGGCGCTGCGCTGCCAGCGCGGGTCCGTTTCGCAAAATTCCAGGTACTGCAGCGGCTGCGGCGTTTGCCCGACGAAGGCCAGGCAAGCCTGGTTGGCATGCACGACGCGGCCGGCCCGGTCCAGCACCAGCACCCGGTCCGTCAGGGAATCGATGGTGGCGTGAAAGAAGCGCTCGGCATCGCGCAAGGCTTCCTGCGCCCGCTCGCGCTGGTGCACTTCCAGCTGCAGGTGCTGGTTGGCCCGCAGCAATTCGGCAGTGCGGTCGACCACCCGCTGGTCCAGCTCGCGGTGCAGTTCGCGCAAGTCCGCCTCGGCCAGCTTGCGCTCGGTGATATCGGAAAACACGCCGACAAAATGGCTGATCGCGCCATCCGGGCTGCGCATGGGCGTGATCGACAGCGATTCGACGAAACGCTCGCCATTCTTGCGCCGGTTTACCAGTTCGCCATACCAACTGCCATCCTGGTGCAGGCTGCGCCACATGGCTTCATAAAAATGCGGCAAATGCGTGCCGCCGCCGAGGAAGGACGGATCGCGCCCGATGGCTTCCTCCGCCTGGTAGCCGGTGATGGTGGTGAAGGCGGGGTTGACGGAAATGATGCGGTTGGCGCTGTCCGTCACCAGCACGCCTTCGCGGATGCTGTCGAGAATGACAAATGCGCGCCGCAAGGCCGATTCGCGCGCGTGCTCGTCGCCCAGGTCCGTCACCAGCATGCGCGCCGTGGCGCTGTCCACATCGAAATTGGCCTCGATGCGCACCATGCCGCCCGCCATGCCCTCGAACAATTGCGCTTCGAGCACCTGCCGCGTGCCGCTGGTGAAGACGGCGTCGAGAAAGCGCCGGAAGCCGCCCTGCGCCTGGGGCGCGACGAATTGTTCGAAACGCCGCCCCAGCAGCCGGTTCTTGTCGCGTTGCAACAAGCCGCAGGCCGCCACGTTGACACGCGTGATGACGCCTTCGCGCGCCAGCGAAAAATAGCTGACGGGCGCCTGTTCATACAGCTGCGCATAACGGTCGCGGCTGCTTTCATATTCATTTTTCAGCTGCTCCAGTTCGGCCAGGGCCGCGCTCTGCATTTCCAGCTCGATCTGGCTGACCTGCAACTCATGCAACTGGCGCATCACCTCTTCATTCGACTGCGGCAAGGGCTGGCGCTGCTGCGCCGCCAATTGCTCGGCCTGTTCTCGCAATCTGGCCGGCACGTTCTCCTCGTCGAATGGTTCGTTCATGACACGTTCTCGCCGCTATTGCCTGCCGCCGCAGCGCCGGACTGGATCTGGCGCAACTGGGCTTCCAGTACCTTCGACTCGGTAATATTAATAAAGGTCACCACCACGCCATCGATGACATTTTCCACCGTGCGGTACGGCATGATGCGCACGTTGTACCAGCGCCCATTCTTGGTCTGCACTTGCCGCTCGCAAAACACGAGGCTGCGGATAACTTCCAGCGCGTCCGCCTCCAGGTTCGGGTAGGCGAGGTCGTTGACGATGTCGCTGAGCGGGCGGCGCAAGTCCGTCTGGATCAGCTTGTAGATTTGCGTGGCCGGCGCCGTGAAGCGGCGGATGCGCAGGTCGCTGTCGAGGAAGATGGTGGCGATATCGGTACTATTAAGCAGATTTTTCATGTCGCTATTGACCAGCGACAAATCATCGACCTTCGATTGCAGCTCGGCATTGACGGTGTACAACTCCTCATTGAGCGACTGCATTTCTTCCTTCGACGTGGTCAGCTCTTCGTTCGCCGATTGCAACTCTTCATTGGTCGACTGCAATTCCTCGTTGGCCGATTTGAGCTCTTCGCGCGAGGTCTGCATTTCGTCGCGCACGGCCTGGATTTCATTGCGCGCCTGGATCAGCTGCTGCTCCAGTTCCAGCACCTTGGGATTCGGCGAGCGGCCGCGGCGCGCCTCGGCCACCAAAGGCACGCTGGAAAACGTGACGAAGACCATGCCGCGCAAGGATTCAGGCTGGCTCAGCGCTTCCGCGCTCAAGTCCACGCCCAGCGACTGCCCCAGATGGTCCTTGACCACCAGCCCCTTCAGGCGCACCACGCTTTCGCTTTGCAGCGCCTGCTTGATCAGGCTGGCCAGCTCGTAGCGCAAGCCCTCGCGCGCCATGGCGTGGATATTCCAGTTGGCCTTGCCGGCCGCCGGCTCCAGGAAGGCGCCCGTGCGGCCATTGATATACAGGATGTCCCCATCCTGGTTCAGCAGCACGGCCGCAGGCGAATATTTCTGGAGCAATAATTGCTCGACATGGGATTGGATTTTTCCGGGCATGCTGACTTCTCTCGTGTCGCTGGGGGTAGGAGGAGTGGCCGACGACACCTTGGTGGGGAAGTACGTCAGCAGGCGCTGGCGCGCCAGGTTGTCGAGACGGCGGTACAACCGGGTCGATGTCGTCAGCGGCGAAAACAGGTCGGAAAAATGACCGGGCGTGTCGGCGCTGCCCAACAGCAAAACGCCGTCGCGGTTCAAGGCGTAATGAAACAGGGGAATCAAACGCTGCTGCAGCTTGGCATTGAGATAAATCAACAGATTGCGGCAGCACAGGATGTCGAGCTTGGTAAACGGCGGGTCCGAAATGATGTTTTGCTGGGCAAAGATGATCATGTTGCGGATCTCTTTCCGGACCAGGTAATCGTTCTTGTCCTGCAAGAAAAACCGTTCCAGACGCTCGGCCGACACATCGCTGCTGATCGTTGGCGGAAAACGGCCCTGGCGCGCGCGGTCGATGGCGTCGGCCGACAGGTCGGTGGCAAAAATCTGCAGGCTGTATTTCGCCGGCGGGTTGCTGCCGGCCACCACTTCATGGAAGACCATGGCCAGCGAATACGCTTCCTCACCCGTGGAACAGGCAGGAATCCAGGCCTTGAACGCGCGCCCGTCCGGGTGAGCCGCCAGCATTTGCGGCAAGACCACCATCTTCAGGTATTCCCACACTTTCGGATCGCGGAAAAAATTCGTCACGCCGATCAGCAATTCCTTGAACAGCAAGTCGATTTCCGCGGGATTGTTACGCAGATAGGGAATGTACTCTTCCATCGACGTCATCTGGTACAGGCTCATGCGGCGTTCGATGCGGCGCAGCACCGTATTGATCTTGTAGTCCGAGAAGCTGTTGCCCGTATGTTCGGACAGCAAGGCGACAATTTCCTGCAATGCATTGCGTCCGCTCGGCTCCCTGCCCGGCAACTCCAGGAAGCTGCTGCGAAACAGGTAACTGACGATCTTTTCCGGCATCTTGTCGGGAAAATCGACGAGGTCCACGGCGTCGGCAGCGATAGCGCTTTGCGGCATCATGTCGAACTTGGCCGTATCGGGATGCTGGGCCAGGGTCAGGCCGCCCGCCTGCTTGATGGCCTGCAAGCCGCGCGTGCCGTCGCTGCCCATGCCGGACAGAATCACGCCCACGGCCAGTTCGCCCAGCTCGGCCGCCAGGCTTTCCAAGAAAGCATTGATGGGCAAGCGGTGTCCGCGCAGCTGCAGCGGTTCGCTGAGCAGGAAACGCCCCTTCGACAGGCCGAGGTCGGCATTCGACGGGATCACGTAAATATGGTTGGGCCGCAATGCGGTCTGATGCGTGATTTCCGTGACGGGAATGCTGGTGGCCCGCTGCAGCAGTTCCGGCAACAGGGCTTTTTGCGTGGGATCAAGGTGCTGGATCACCACATAGGCGATGCCGCTTTCCGGCGGCACATGGGTCAGGAAAGCGACAATAGGGTCGAGTCCGCCGGCGGAAGCGCCGATGGCCACCACGGGAAACCCGATGGTGGGCGCTTCCGTAACAGTAGGCAGGCTGGCCAGACTGGTTTTGCTGCGTTTGCGGGTTATCATCGTCTGCAAGAAACCAGCCTCGGCAAACCTTGCCATGGCCGGCAATTGATAATCTTGCATTCTAGCACTCAAGCAGCGCGTAAAAACGCGAATTTGGCGCAGGGGTTTTCCTGCGCCTGATTACCCCGTTATTGCGCCTGCGGCACGTGCCAGCCGCCGCCCAGCGACTGGATCAGGGCCACGGCCGTCGTCTGGCGGTCCGCCTGCGCCTGCACCAGCGAACGGCGCGCCGACAGGGCCGTCACTTGCGCCGTCACCACGTCCGTATAGCCGACCTGGCCCGCATTGTAGCGGTTCAGCATCTGCTGCTCGACCTGGTCGGCGGCGGACGATGCCTGCTGGCGCAAGGCCAGCTGCTCTGCCAGCGCGCGCGTGGCCGACAACTGGTCTTCCACGGCGCCAAAGGCACTGAGTACCGTCTGACGGTAGCGCGCCACAGCCGCCTCATGACCTGCCTTGGCCGCATCCACGCTGGCCGTGGTGGCGCCCGCGTTGAACAGGGTTTGCGCGGCCGACACGCCCAGCGACCACAGGCTCGACGACGCATTGAACAGGTCGCCCACACGGCTGGCGCCCGAGCCATACGATCCCGTCAGGTTCAGGCTTGGATAGTAGGCCGAACGGGCGATGCCGATCTGCTCGTTGGCCACAGCCACCCGGCGTTCGGCGGCCGCGATGTCGGGACGGCGCTGCAGCAGGGTCGATGGCACGCCCAGCGGCACCTCGGGCACGGTCAGCGTCCATGGCGCCACGGCCAGGCTGAAGTCGGACGGGGCACGACCCAAAAGTATCGCGATCGCGTGTTCCAGCTGCGCGCGCGCCCGCGTCTGGCTGGACAGGTCGATCTGCGCATTGGCCAGCTGCGTCTGCGCCTGCAGCAGATCGGACTTGGCGGCGATACCGGAGTTGAAGCGGTTGCCGGTGATCTCCAGCACGCGCTTGTAGCCGTCGATCGTGGCAGTGAGCAGCGCGATCTGCGCATCGCTCTGGCGCAGCGAAAAGTAATTGGTGGCCAGCTCGCCCTGCGCCGACAGGCGGGCGGCAGCCAGGTCGGCCGCACTGGCGCTGGCGCTGGCGTCCGCCCCCGTCACACCGGCGCGCAGCTTGCCCCACACGTCCGGTTCCCACGAGGCGCCGATGGCCGCCTTGAAGTTGTTGTTCGTCTGCTGCTCGCCCCCGCCGCCGGAACGGGCACCGCTGCCCGTCAGGTTCACTGTCGGGAACAGCGAGGCGCGCTGTTCCCGCACCAGCGCGCGCGCCTGTTCATACGAGGCGATGGCGGCAGCCACGTTCTGGTTCGAGATGTCAATGCCTTCGGCCAGCTGGTTCAGCTGCGCGTCGCCGAACAGGGTCCACCAGGGGCCCCGCTCCAGGGTATCGGCCGGCGCGGCGGGCTGCCAGCCGGCCGCCTCCTTGAACGTTTGCGGCGCGGCCGCCGTCGGCGTTTCATACGCGGGGCTGACGGCGCAGCCGGCCAGCAGCAGGAAAGCGGTGGCAGCGGCCAGTGCCGGCAGGTGGCGTGCGGGGACGGCGGATGGAATAGGTTTTACTTGCTTCATGATTGTGTGCTCGGGTTATCTGGCCCAGGAATGCGGCTCAATTGCTGCTCGTCGGCGCTGCGCGTGCGCAGCTTGTCGAGCAGGATGTAGACCACCGGGGTGGTCAGCAATGTGAGTAACTGGCTGGCAATCAGGCCGCCGATGATGGCGACCCCCAAGGGCTGGCGTAGCTCTGACCCCTCGCCGAAACCGATCGCCAGCGGCAAGGCGCCAAGCGCCGCCGCCAGGGTGGTCATCAGAATGGGGCGGAAACGCAGCAAACATGCCTCGCGCACCGCTTCCACAGCTGTCAGCCCGCGCGAACGCTCGGCCTCCAGCGCGAAGTCGATGATCAATATAGCATTTTTCTTGACAATACCGATCAACAGGAACACCCCGATCAGGGCGATGATGGAAAACTCCATGCGGAACAGCAGCAAGGCCAGCACGGCGCCCACGCCTGCCGAGGGCAAAGTCGACAGCACGGTGATCGGGTGGATCAGGCTTTCGTACAGGATGCCCAGCACGATGTAGATCACCACGATGGCCGCCAGGATCAACAGCGGCTGCTCCTTGTTGCTGTCCTGCGCGCTCTTCGCCGAACCCTGGAAGCTGCCGCGCACATTGACGGGCATGCCGATTTCCGACTCTGCCTGGGCCACGGCAGCCTGCCCGTCGCTGAGCGGATAGCCGTCGGCCAGGTTGAACGACACGGTGGTCGCCAGCTCCCCGCCCTGGTGATTGATCGAGGTGGCCGTCGAGCTTTCCGCGAAGGTGCTGAACGACGACAGCGGCACCATGTGCGCCAGGGTCGTGGACAGGGCCGAGCCGCTGGACGGGTCGCGCGCCGCCGTCGTATTCGACGGCGCCACGCTGGTGGTGGCGGTGCTGGTGGTTGCTGTCGTGGCGCTGGCTGCGACGGCCGCCGCATTCGACGCCGGCACGTACACGGAGCGCAGCGCTTCCGGACTTTGCGCATAGCGCGGCGCCACTTCCATGATCACGTGGTACTGGTTCAGCTCATCGTAGATGGTCGCCACCTGGCGCTGGCCGAAGCTGTTGTACAGCGCATTGTCGATATCCTTGACTTGCACGCCCAGCTGCGTGGCGCGGTCCTTGTCGATGCTGACAAAGGTTTCCACGCCGTTTTCCGCCTGGTCCGTGTCGACATCGATCAGGGCCGGCTGCAGCTTCATCTGGTCGGCCAGCTTGGCCGCCCACTTCTTCAGGTCCGCCTGGTTGTCGCTGATCAGGGTGTACTGGTAGGTCGAATTGCTTGAACGCCCGCCCATGCGCAAATCCTGCACGGGGTTGAGGAACAGCGAAATGCCCGTCACCTTGGCCAGCTGCGGGCGCAGGCGGGCGATCACGGCCTGGCCCTTGTCCGTGCGCTGCGACGCGGGTTTGAGGTCGATGAACATGAAGCCGCCCCCTGCCCGTCCGCCGCCCGTGAATCCGACGACGGTGGCGACGGCCGGATCATCCTTGATGATGTCGACCAGCTGGCGCAATTTACTCTGCATGGCCTGGAACGAGATGCTCTGGTCGGCGCGCATGCCGCCATTGATCTGGCCCGTATCCTGCTGCGGGAAGAAGCCCTTGGGCGCGGCCGCGAACAGGTACACGTTCAGGCCGACGACGAAGACGAGGATGGTCATCACGAGAGCGGCACTCGACAAGGCCCAGTCCAGGCAGTGCTCATAGACTGTCAGCATGCGCTCGAACCCGCGTTCGAACCAGCGCGCGACACGGCCAGGCGGCTTGTGCTGCGCGCCGCTTTTCAGCAGCCAGGCGCACATCATCGGCGTGGTCGTCAGTGAAATGACGAGCGAAATCATCACGGCGGCAGACAGGGTCACGGCGAACTCGCGGAACAGCCGTCCCACCTGCCCGCCCATGAACAGCAGCGGGATGAAGACGGCCACCAGCGACAGGCTGATCGACAGCACCGTAAAGCCCACTTCGCGCGCGCCCAGCAGGGCCGCCTTGAACCGGTCCATGCCCGCCTCGATGTGGCGCTGCGTATTTTCCAGCACCACGATGGCATCATCGACGACAAAGCCCGTGGCCACCGTGAGCGCCATCAAGGAAAGGTTATTCAGGCTGAAACCCAGCATGTACATCACGCCGAAAGTGCCCAGCAGCGAGACGATGGTGGCGACAGCCGGGATGATGGTGGCGCGCACGCTGCGCAAAAAGGCGCTGACCACCAGCACGACCAGCACGATGGACAGGATCAGGGTGAACTCGATCTCGTGCAGGGACGAGCGGATGGAATTGGTGCTGTCGGACGCCACCTGCAGCTTGATGTCGCCCGGCAGCTGCGCCTGCAGTTGCGGCAGCAGCGCGCGCACGCCGTCCACCGTGGCGATGACGTTGGCGCCCGGCTGGCGCGTGATCAGCACGATGACGGCCGGGTCGCCATTGAACAGGCCCAGGGTATTGTTGTTCTCCACGCCGTCGATCACTTCGGCCACGTCGTCGAGGCGGATGGCGGCGCCGTCGCGCCAGGCCACGACCAGGCTGCGGTAATCGGCGGCGCTGCGCCCGCCCGACGCCGTCGCCGCGCCCGAATAGATTTGCAGGCTGCGTTCGTCGCCGGAAATCGCCCCTTTCGGGCGGTTGGCGTTGCTGGCCTGGATGGCGGCGCGCACGTCTTCCATCGACACGGCATAGTGATTGAGTTGATATGGCACCAGTTCCACGCGCACGGCCGGCAGCGAGCCGCCACCCAGTTCCACGTCGCCCACGCCCTTCACTTGCGCCACTTTTTGCTGCACCAGGTTCGACACGGCGTCGTAGATCTGGCCCGGTGTGCGCGTTTTCGACGTCAGCGCCAGGATGATGACAGGTGCATCGGACGGATTGGCCTTGCGGTAGGTGGGATTGCTGCGCAAGGTGGCCGGCAAGTCCACGCGCGCAGCGGCAATCGCGGCCTGCACTTCGCGCGCGGCCGAATCGATCTTGCGGTTCAAGTCGAACTGCAGGTTGATGCGCGCCGAACCCGTACCCGACGACGACGTCATCTCGTTCACGCCCGAGATCACGCCCAGGCGCCGTTCCAACGGCGTGGCCACCGAGGTGGCCATGGTCGCGGGGCTGGCGCCGGGCAGGCTGGCGCTGACGGAAATGGTCGGATAATCGACCTGCGGCAGCGGCGAGACGGGCAGCACGAAGAAGGCGCCGATACCCGCCAGCGCGATGCCGATGGTCAGCAGCACGGTGGCGATGGGACGCTTGACGAACGGTTCGGACAGGTTCACGCGGCGCTCCCCGCGTTATCGGCCGGCTTGTCCAGGTTCACCCCAGCTGTCTTGCGCGCGAAGCGCTGGCCCAGGCGGTCGAAGGCCAGGTAGATGACGGGCGTGGTAAACAGGGTCAGCACCTGGCTGACGATCAGGCCGCCGAAGATGGCCAGGCCCAGCGGACGGCGCAACTCGGCGCCCTCGCCCCAGCCCAGCATCAGCGGCACGGCCGCGAACAGGGCCGCCAGGGTCGTCATCAAGATAGGGCGGAAGCGCAGCAGCGCCGCCTGGTGGATGGCTTCCTGCGGGCTTTTCCCCTCGTCACGCTCGGCCTCGATGGCAAAGTCGATCATCATGATGGCGTTCTTCTTGACGATGCCGATCAGCAGGATGATGCCGATGATGCCGATCACGCCCAGGTCCTGCCCGGAAATCATCAACGCCAGCAAGGCGCCCACGCCGGCCGACGGCAGGGTCGACAGAATCGTCAGCGGGTGGATGTAGCTTTCGTACAGCACGCCCAGCACGATGTAGACGCAGACGACGGCGGCCAGAATCAGCCACAGCTGGTTCGACAGCGAGTTTTCATATGCGCCGGCCGCGCCGAGGAAGGTCAAGGTCACCGATGGCGGCAAGGCGATATCCTTTGCGGCCTGGCGGATGGCGTCGACGGCGCTGCCCAGCGCCACGCCCTGCGTCGTATCGAAACCCAGGGTGGTGGCCGGATACTGCGCCACGTGCGTGATTTGCAGCGGCGCCTGTTTTTCGCTGACGCTGGCAAAGGCGGACAGCGGCGTCGACTTGCCGGAACCCGTGCGCACCTGCAGGTCAGACAGGTCGGACGGCGTGGTGACGATGCCCGGTTGCGCTTCGAGGATGACGCGGTACTGGTTGGTTTCCGTGAAAATCGTCGAAATGATGCGCTGGCCGAAGGCGTTGTACAGCGCGTCGTCGACGGTAGCCGTGGTGACTGACATGCGCGCGGCGCTGTCGCGGTCAATCGCCACGGTGACGGCGGCGCCCGTGGCGCCCGCATCCGTGACGACGTTGCGCAGCTGCGATTTTTCACGCATGCGCGCGGCCAGCTTGCCGGCCCACTCGGTGACGGTGGCCGTGTCGGCCCCTTCGAGCGAGACGCGGTACTGCGTCGGGCCCGATTCCGCATCGATGGTGAGATCCTGCGTCGGCTGCAGATACAGGGTCACGCCGGCCACCTTGGCCACGCGGTTGCGCAGGCGCTCCATGACCTCGTCCTGGCTGCCGCTGCGCGGACGCTTCAGGTTGATCAGCATGCTACCCGTGTGCAGCATGGTGTTGTTGGCCGCATCGACGCCAACGAGGGAACTCAGGGTATCGACAGCGGGGTCTTCCAACAGCGCGCTGGCAGCGGCCTGCTGCAAGGTGGCCATGCGTTCGTACGAGACGGCTTGCGAGGTTTCGATGCGCGCCTGCAGCTGCCCCGTGTCCTGCGTGGGGAACAGGCCTTTCGGGATGGTGATATACAGGATGACGGTCAGCAGCAAGGTGGCCAGGGCCACCAGCAAGGTCAGGCCCTGGCGTTTCAAGACCCATACGAGCGCATGGTCGTACTGCACAATCACGCGGTCGAGGAAAGCCTGGATGCGCTGGCCCGTGGCGCTGACCTTTTCGTCGGCGTGGCTTTTCAGCCAGCGCGCCGACATCATCGGCACCAGGGTCAGCGAGAC
Source organism: Janthinobacterium sp. BJB426 (assembly GCF_002735705.1). Classification (GTDB taxonomy): domain Bacteria; phylum Pseudomonadota; class Gammaproteobacteria; order Burkholderiales; family Burkholderiaceae_D; genus Janthinobacterium. The sequence goes on along the minus strand of NZ_PDZL01000006.1, from coordinate 171,331 downwards.
CACGGCGGAAATCAGAATCGTGATGGCCAGGGTCATGGCAAACTCGCGGAACAGCCGGCCCACCACGTCGCCCATGAACAGCAGGGGAATCAGCACGGCGATCAATGACACCGTCAGCGAGATGATGGTAAAGCCGATCTGCGACGCGCCTTTCAGGGCGGCGGCCATCGGCGTTTCGCCCTCTTCGATGTAGCGGGCGATGTTTTCGATCATGACGATGGCGTCATCGACGACAAAGCCCGTGGCAATCGTCAAGGCCATCAGCGACAGGTTGTTCAAGCTGTAGCCGAGCAAATACATGACGCCGCAGGCGCCGATCAGGGAAATGGGCACGGACAGGCTGGCGATCACCGTGGCGCGCATGCTGTGCAAAAAGGCGAAGATCACCAGCACCACCAGCAGCACGGACAACAGCAGTTCCATTTCCACGTGTTCGACCGAGGCGCGGATACCCGTCGTGCGGTCGCTCAGCACGTCGAGCTTCATGGCCGCCGGCAGGCTGGCCTGCAGGTCGGGCAGCAGGGCCTTGATGGCGTCGACCGTCTTGATGACGTTGGCGCCGGGCTGGCGCTGCACATTCAGGATGATGGCCGGCTGCTTGCCCGACCAGGCGCCCAGGCGCGTGTTTTCCGCGCTGTCGACGACGTTGGCCACGTCGGACAGGCGCACGGGTGCGCCGTTTTTATAGGTGATGATCAGGCGCTTGTAGTCTTCCGCCGTCACCAGCTGGTCGTTGGCGTTGATGGTAAACGAGCGCGTGGGGCCGTCGAAACTGCCCTTGGCGCTGTTGACGTTGGCCGCCGCGATGGCCGTGCGCAAGCTGTCGAGGCCCAGGCCATACGACGCCAGCAATTTGGTGTCGCCCTGGATGCGCACGGCCGGACGCTGGCCGCCCGACAGCGAGACGAGGCCCACGCCATTGACCTGGCTGATCTTCAGCGCCAGACGCGTGTTGACGATGTTCTGCACCTGCGTCAGCGGCATCGTGTCCGACGTGATGGCCAGGGTCAGCACGGGCGCGTCGGCCGGGTTGATCTTCGCGTACACGGGCGGCGCCGGCAAGTCCGTCGGCAGCAGCGAGCCGCCCGCGTTGATGGCCGCCTGCACTTCCTGCTCGGCCACGTCCAGGGTCTGGCCCAGGGTGAACTGCAGGGTGATGATGGAGACGCCGGCCGCGCTGGTGGAACTCATGCGCTGCAAGCCCGACATCTGCCCGAACTGGCGCTCCAGCGGCGCCGTGACAGTCTGCCCCATGACTTCCGGACTGGCGCCCGGGTACAGGGTCTGTACCTGGATGGTGGGGAAGTCCACCTGCGGCAAGGCCGCCAGCGGCAGGAACTTGAAGCCGACCAGCCCCGCCAGCACGATGGCCAGCATCAGCAGCGCCGTGGCGACGGGGCGCTGGATGAATGGCGTCGATGGACTCATTGCGCTGCGCCCTTCGCTGGTGCCGATGCGGCAGCCGATGCGGCCGGCGCGCTGGCCGCGCCCTCAGCGTGCTGGCGGCGGTGGCGGCGTTCGCCGTTGGCGGCTCCCGCGCCGCCTGCGCCGCCCATGGCAGGCTTGTCGCCGGCCAGGGTGACTTTCGCGCCTTCCTTCAGACGGTCGGCGCCTTCCGTGATGACTTGCTCGCCCGCTTCCAGGCCGGCGCGGATTTCCACCATGTCGGTGGTGGCCTGGCCGCGCGTGACCATGCGCACGGTGACGGTTTTATCCGCTTTCAGCACGTAGACGAAGTCGCCGTTATTGCTGTGACGCAGGGCCGTCACGGGTACCAGCACGGCACCCGTGATATTGCCCAGCTCCAGGCGCACGTTGACGAACTGGCTGGGGAACAGCGCCATCTTGTCATTCGTGTAGCGGGCCTTGGCGCGCACGGTGCCCGTCTGCACGTCGACCTGGTTGTCCAGCGCGCTCAAGCTGCCCTTGTCCAGGGTATGCGTGCGCGTGCGGTCCAGCGCCAGCGCCGCCAGGGCCGAACCCGCGTTCAGGCGCTCCTGGATGGTTTGCACCTTATCCTGTGGCACGGAGAATTCCACGTCGATGGGCGAGAGCTGCGTCACCACCACCACGCCGCCCGTATCGCTGGTGCTCACCAGATTGCCGATATCGACCACTTTCAGGCCGGCGCGCCCGCTGATCGGCGAGACCACCTTGGTGTAGCCGAGGTTCAACCTGGCCGTGCCTTCGGCCGCGCGGTCCGTCATGACCGTGCCTTCCAGCTGTTTGACCAGTGCGGCCTGCGTGTCGACGTCCTGGCGCGCGATGGAATCCTGGCCCAGCAAGGTCTGATAGCGTTTCAGGGTCAGGCGCGCGTTTTCCAGCTGCGCTTCATCGCGCTGGCGCTGGCCCGTGGCCTGCATCAGCGCCATCTCGAACTGCGCCGGGTCGATCTGCGCCACCACCTGGCCCGCCTTGACCATGCCGCCTTCCTTGAATTTCAATTCCTTCAAAATGCCCGACACTTGCGGGCGCACCGTCACCGTGGACGCCGCCGTCACCGTGCCCAGCGCATCGAGCACCACGGGCAGGTCGGACTTGACGGCCGTGGCCACGCCGACGGTGGTCGAAGGGCCGCCGCGGCGCCCGCCGGGGCCACCTGGCCCGCCAGCACCGCCAGGGCCGCCCATGCCGGGGCCGCCCTGGGCGCTGGTGCCGGAGTGGGTCAGGTACCAGGCACCGCCCCCCAGCGCAGCCATCACGGCCAGCGCGATGACCGTGCCGACGATTTTCGAACGGCGGCTGCGCCGCGGGGTGTTGGGTGTTGTCTGCGAATCCATCGCTTATCCTTGTCTAGGCCGCTGGCACGGCGAGTCTGTGGCGCCGGCCGAGGTGGGACACACTCAGGCCGGACGACCGTTTTTCGGGGTTGTTTCGGTACAAAGCCGGGGGAGTCAAGAGCTGAAAGTCAGCTGAAAAAACATCGCTCCCTAGCGTGAAACGACTCTAGCATAGTCATGTAACTGTTTCATTTCTACTTGAAACAATTACACACAGCCAGGCAGGCATGGGCGGATCAGGCGCGCCGGCAGGCACGCCGCCCCTGTGGGGGAACGGTGGAAAAATCAGGCTTGGCGGGTGTCGCCCCCCGGCTCCAGCGGCGCGCGGGCGACTCGCATGCAGATACAAACTCGCTACAAATCTCCCGCCAGCCGGCTTGACCTGGCGCCACGCGGGCCGTTTGCGCTTACAGCGTCATGCCGAGGATGACATCCTGGTAGTCGGTGCGGCCCACGCGGAAGGTGCGCCGGCCCACCTGCGCAAAGCCGCAGCGCGCATAGAACGCCAGCGCATCGTGGTTTTCCGCATAGACGCCCAGCAGCACGCGCCCTGCCCCGCTGGCGCGCGCTTGGCTCAGCGCCGCCTGCATCAGACGCTGGCCCACGCGCTGGCCCTGGAAGCGATGCAGCAGGTAGATGCGCTTGATTTCCAGGTCCTTTGGCTGCGGATCCGCCACCGGCAAGCTGGCGGGGCTGAGCACCAGGTAGCCGACAGGCGCGCCGCCCGGCGTGGCCTCGGCTACCCACAGCCGCATGGTCGGCAGCGCCAGCCAGTCGCGGTACAACTGCGCGTCGTGCTGGCGCTGGCAATGGGCGATGACGTCGGCGCCGTCGAGGATGCCGGCAAACGCTTCCAGGAATGTGGCCTGCCCCACCAGCGCCAGCGCCGCTTCATCGCCCTTCGCGCACGGCCGGATGGCGATCGCCGTGTCAGTGTGTGTACTCATGTCGCTTGCCATGCCTTGCTCCTGATATGAAACAAGCCGGACGAAGCCGGCTTGGGTATGCTGTTGATGTGAGTGTTACCTGCCGCCCAAAGGCACCTCGCACAGGCAGTGCGTGAGTGCCATGAACGGTTTGTGCTCGCGCGTGATGCCTGACAGCCAGGAGAGGTCCTGCGCCATGCCCAGCGCCGCGTCGGCCGGCAAGCCGGTCGTGGCCAGGCCCAGTTTCACGTGCTCGCCCAGCCCCAGCGAGGCCATGGCCTTGGAGCCGAACATGCCGATCAAGCGGTCCACGTTCGACGTTTCCTGCTCCAGATACGTCACGCGGTAGTCGGCGCCCAGGTTGGCGCGCTTGGCGGCCGAGGCCAGCGCATCGCCATAGCTGCCGATGCGGTCGACCAGGTTGCGCTCTTTCGCCTGCAAGCCCGTCCAGACGCGGCCCTGCGCCACTTCATTGATCTTTTCCGGCGTCGTCTTGCGCGCCTTGGCGGCCAGGTTCAGGAAGTCGCCATATACGTGGTTGATCGAACCCTGGATCACTTGCGCAAAGCGCGGGTCGAGCGGACGCAAGGGGTTGCCCGCGTCGGCCAGCCAGGTGGTGGGCGAACCGGCCGTGTGGATGCCCAGCTTTTCCACCACCTTGTCGGCCGTCGGCAGAATCGCGAACACGCCGATGGAACCGGTGATGGTGGCCGCGTCGGCGATGACTTCATCGGACGAGGTGCTGATCCAGTAGCCGCCCGAAGCGGCCACGTTGCCCATCGAGACGACCACCGGTTTGCCGGCGGCGCGCGTCAGTTCCAGTTCGCGGCGGATCAATTCCGAGCCGAAGGCGCTGCCGCCCGGCGAATCGACGCGTAGCACGATGGCCTTGATCGATTTGTCTTCGCGCGCCTGGCGGATCAGGCGCGAGGTGGACAGGCCGCCGATGGAACCCGGTGCCGCGATGCCGTCGCCGATTTCACCGGAAGCGATGACTACGCCGACGGCGTCGCCGATGTGCACGGGGCGCAAACGCGCCAGGTAATCGGTGTAGTTCACCTGGCGGAAGTTCGTGCCTTCCGTGTTCTTCGCGCCGCGCGCCATCATGAACTGGCGCAGTTCGTCGCGCGTTTTCAGGCCGTCGACCAGCTTGGCGTCCAGCGACAGCTTGCCCAGGTCGCCGCCGGCGGCCGTCATCAGCTCGGGCAGCTTGTCGATCGATTGCATGATGGCGCCGGCCGGCAGCTTGCGCGCCTTTTCCACGTCCGTCGTGTAAGTGGTCCACAGGCCGTTGTTCAGGTAGCGGTCCGCTTCGGCCGCCGCTTCGGACGGGCCGTTGGCGATGAAAGGCTCGGCCGCGCTTTTATACGTGCCCACTTTCAGCAGGTTGACCGTCACGCCCACCTTGTCGAGCGCGTCGCGGTAGTAATTGCGGTAGCGGCCAAAGCCTTCCAGCATGACGCCGCCCATCGGGTGCAGGAATACCTCGTCGGCCTTGGCGGCCACCAGGTACTGGCGCTGGTTATAGCTCGAACCCCAGGCCGTGACTTTCTTGCCCGTGGCGCGGAAGCGTTCCACGCCGGCCGCCACTTCGCGCAGCGAAGCGAGGCCGCCGCCCTGCAATTCGTCGAGCAGGATCACCATGGAGCCGATATTCTTGTCCTTGGCCGCCGTGTCGAGCACCGCCAGCACATCGCGCAGCTGCACGTTTTTCTTGACTTCGCCGCTGACATTGGCCAGCACGGCCTCGCGCACGCCGCCCGGGGTTTCCTCGACCAGCGGGCCTTGCAAGTCCAGCACCAGCGTGGTCTTTTCCGCCAGAGGCTTGGCGCCGCCGCCAAAGATCGCAATCAGGATGGCGATGACGATCAGCAGGAAAATCAGATTGATGACCGCGCGGCGGGTGGCGTCCAGCGCGCGCCAGAATGCGCCAAAACCGCGGCGTAGCGGCGGGAAGGGGTTGAGTGACATTGATGCTCCGTGAGGTTATGTACCTAAAGGAAATCAATATAGCTGAAAATGGCCCCGATCGTCTTCGGATTCGTCTTATTTTGATAACTATGCCGTGCCTTGTCCGCCCTGCCCTGGCGGCGTGGAAATGAGGAACAGGCCACCCAGCACCAGGGCGCCATTCAGGATCAGCAATTCCAGGCCGATGCGGTAATGCTCGAACAGCCGCATCTGCTCCTGCTCGATCAGCGCGCACAGCAATGGCCCCGCCACGGCGACCAGCGGCACCCAGCGGTCGCGCACGCCGCGCCGGCTCAGCAAACCGAAGGCAAACAGGCCCAGCAGCGGACCATAGGTGTAGCTGGCCAGTTTCAGGATCACGCCGATCATGCTGGGGTCGTCAAACCACTTGAAAACCATGATCAGGATCAAAAACAATGCGGCAAACCCCAGGTGCACGCGGCGGCGCCAGCGCATCTGCTGCGCCGCAGTCAAGTCCTGCCTGCGCTGCAGGCCGAGGATGTCGATGCAGAAGGTGGACGTCAAGGCCGTGAGCGCCCCATCCACGCTGGGAAACAGGGCGGAAATGAGGGCGATGAAGAAAATCAGCTGCACCACGGCAGGGAAATGTCCGAGCACCACGGCGGGGAACAATTTATCGCCGGTGGCCGTCACGCCGGCCAGCGGCGCATACAGGTGCAGCAAGCCGCCGAGGAACAGGAACAGCAGCAGCACGCCCGTCAGCACCACGGTCAGGCTGAGCATATTCTTTTGCGAGTCGCGCAAGGTCCGCACGGAGATATTCTTTTGCATCATTTCCTGGTCCATGCCCGTCATGGCGATCGTGATGAACATGCCGGCAAGAATGTGTTTCCATACATAGGCGGGGCTGTCCGGATCGACGGTGAAGATGCGCGTGAGACCTTGCGCACGCATGCGCTCGAGGCTGTCGATGAGGGACATATCCATTGCGCGCAGCAAGAACACGCTGCAGATGACGAGACCGGCCAGCATGCATGCCGTCTGCAGGGTATCGGTCCAGACGATGGTTTTCACGCCACCTTCATAGGTGTAGAGCAGGATCAGCAGCAGCACGACGCACGAGGTCAGCCAGAACGGCACGCCCAGGCTGTCGAGTATGGTCGCTTGCAGGATATTGACCACCAGATACAGCCGCGCCGTGGCGCCCAGCAAGCGCGAGACGATGAAAAACGCCGCCCCGCTCTGGTAGGAGCGCCGTCCCAGGCGCAGTTCCAGGTAGCGGTAAATCGACGTGAGCTGCAGCCTGTAGTACAGCGGCAGCAAGATGAAGGTGATGGCCAGATAGCCCAGCACATAGCCGATCATCAGCTGGATATAGCCGAAACCGTTATTCCCCACGGCGCCGGGCACGCTGATGAAAGTCACGCCCGTAAGCGTCGTGCCCACCATGCCGAAGGCCACCAGCATCCAGTTGCTATCCTTGTTGCCGATGAAAAAACTGTCATTGGTGGCATGGCGTGAGGTGCGCCATGCCACGCCCAGCAGGATCAGGAAATACGCGAGGACGACGGCAAACAGGGTGACTGGGGACATGAACGTTGCGCTGGCGGCAAAGGGGAACAGGGGCAGAAATATACAGCAAAGCCCCTGTTTCCGCCGGCGTCAGCAGCCGGTCGGTTTGACTTTCTCCACTTCCAGGCCGAACCACGGACGCAAACGCGTGCCGATGACGTTGCCCAGAAAAGCACAGACCAGCCACAGCCAGCCGTGCAGGCTGCCCGAGACGATGCCGCTGAAATACGCGCCGATGTTGCAGCCGTAGGCCAGGCGCGCGCCGTAACCGAGCAGCAAGCCGCCGACGATGGCGGCAATGATCGAGCGGCGCGGGATGCGCCACACGGGCGCATAGCGGCCGGCCAGCGCCGCCGCCAGCATGGCGCCCAGCACGATGCCGATGTCCATCACGGAAGTCTTGTCCTGCGTCAACGGCGCGGCCAGGGCGGCCGCGTTGGCCTTGGTCGACCAGTAGGCCCAGCTGGCCGTATCGATGCCGACCACGGACGCGGCCTTGGCGCCCCACAGGGCAAACGCGGACGTCACGCCCCACGGCTTGCCCGACAGCGCCAGGGTGGCGAAGTTCAGTACGACGAGAGCAACGGCGCCCGCCACCAGCGGCCACGGGCCATGCAGCCAGGGTGACGCCTGCGCCGGGCGCAGGGGCGTCGCGACGAGCTTGCCATGGCGACGCTTTTCCACCAGCACCGTGAGGCCGGCGATCAGTGCGAAGACGATCCAGTTCAGCGCCAGTGCGGGCACCAGGCCCAGGCTCGTGACAAGGGAAATGGGCTGGAGCTGCGGCAGCGCCGTCCAGAACGGCATGTGCGCCGTGCCAATGACGGAGCCGACGATGAAGGCGGCCAGGGTGATGAGCATGCGCGTGCTGCCGCCCCCCACCGTGTACAGGGTGCCGGAAGCGCAACCGCCGCCCAGCTGCATGCCGATGCCGAAGATGAAGGCGCCAAAGATGACGGAGGTGCCGGCGGGGGACACCAGGCCCGCGACGGGCGTGCCGAACAGGGTCCCGGCAGACAATGCCGGGAAGAACAGCGCCACGCCCACGGCCAGCATCAGCATTTGCGCGCGCAAGCCGTCACCGCGGCCATCGGCGATGAAGACGCGCCAGGCGGACGTAAAACCGAAGGCCGCGTGATACAGGGTAATGCCGAGCAAGGCGCCCACCACGTACAGCGCGGACTGGTGAATGCCGACGGTTTGCGCCAGGTACCACGCGCCTAGCACGATGAGCAACAGGGCGACGCCCAGCGGTTTCGGATTGATGGCGGCGCGCAGGCGCAGCGGTGACATTGCTGTATCGGACATGGGGAGTATGGGCGAGAGAAAGGTAAGCACTATTGTAAACCCTACTCTCGCCCGTGCCAGCAACTTGCTTGCAAATCAAGCCGGCTTAATGCCCTACCGCATGGATCGACTTTTCGCCGCCAGTGCGCACAGGGATGGGATTCAAGCGGTCCATCCGGCCGCTCAAGGCCGTCAAGCCGAATGCACCCAGCACGACGAGCGCACCGATCCAGCCCGTATGCACGAGGCCCAAGTGTTCGACGATCAGGCCGCCGCCCCAGGCGCCGCCGGCGATGCCCAGATTAAACGCGGCGATGTTCAGCCCCGAAGCCACGTCGACGGCGCGGGGCGTGAAGTGTTCCGCTTGCTGCACGACATACACTTGCAGCCCGGCCACGTTACCGAAGGCCACGGCGCCCCATAGCAGCACGGTGATGACGACGAGCACAGGATGCGGCGCCGTGAAGGTCAACAGCAGCAAAACAAGCGCCAGCAGCAGGAAGATCAGTTTCAGGGCACGCACTGGGCCTTTCTTGTCGGCCAGCTTGCCGCCCCAGATATTGCCAAACGCCACCGACACGCCATACACAAGCATCACCACGCCCACGGCGCCGGCGCTGAAACCCGACACGTCTTGCAGGATCGGTGCCAGATACGTAAAGGCGATGAAAGAGCCGCCATAGCCGACGGCCGTCATGGCGTACACCAGCAACAGGCGCGGCTGGCCCAGCACCTGCACTTGCTGCAGCAACGATGCAGGCTTGCTGTGCTTGATGGTCGACGGCACGTACAGCAAGCTGCCGACAAAGGCGACCAGGCCCAGGGCCGAGACGGCGAGGAAGGTTTCACGCCAGCCGAAATGCTGGCCGATGAAGGTGCCCAGCGGCACGCCCGTCACCAGGGCCACGGTCAGGCCCGTAAACATGATGGCAATCGCGCTGGCGGCCTTGTCCTTCGGCACCAGCGAGGTGGCGATGGTCGAGCCGATGGAAAAGAATACGCCATGCGCCAGCCCCGTCAGGATGCGAGCGATGACGAGGGTCTCGTAGCCCGGCGACTTCCACGCCAACAAGTTCCCCAGGGTGAACAGGACCATCAGCGACAATAACAGGGTTTTGCGGGGAATCTTGCCCGTCAGGGCAGTCAGCACGGGTGCGCCGACGGCGACGCCCAGCGCATACAGGCTGACCAGCAAGCCGGCCGATGGCAGGTTGACGCCCAGGTCCGCGGCGATGGTGGGCAACAGCCCGACGATGACAAACTCGGTGGTTCCGATGGCAAATGCGCTGAGGGTCAGCGCGAGCAAGGCAATGGGCATGAAAGACTCCGATATAGGTGGATGCAAATGCGAGGCTTGCAGTATCGGGGCTTTCTTTGTTTCGAAAAATACCTCCACAGGAAGAAGATACTTGCGCGCAAATCAACAATTGTATGGTCTGCTACACTGACCGCATCAACACGGGATCACCACCATGAATTCAGAAAAACTGGCGCTGCTGGTCACGCGCGAAATGCCATATGGGAAGTATCAGGGACGCTTGCTGGCCGATTTGCCCGGACACTACCTGGGCTGGTTCGCGCGCGAGGGTTTCCCCTCGGGCGAACTGGGCAGTTTAATTGCGCTGATGTACGAGCTCGACCACAACGACTTGCGCAGCTTGCTCGACCCGCTGCGCACGCGCAAGTCACCGTGGCGGCCGGGCGAGTAAGGAGAATAGAAGGCGGGTCTTAAAACTCGCGCACCTTCTTGGCCAGCATGGCGCTGAACTCGCCATTTTCCACCAGCTTGTGCAGTTCGCTGGCGCCACCGATCAGCACGCCGTTGACAAAGACCATGGGAAACGTGGGCCAGCCCGTCCACATTTTCAGGGCATTGCGGCGGTGCCACTGGTTCAGATAGCTGCCGTATTGCAGGTACTGGTAGGGCGTGCCCAGCACGTCGAGGATCTTGCGCGCCTTGCGCGGAAACGGATTGAGCGCCATGCCGACGACCACCACCTGGTGCGCGGCGATGGCCGCCTGCACCTCGCGCACGATGTCCTTGTGCTTGCTGCCGATCAAGGGGCGGGCGGCGGGATGGATCTGGGCTTGGTCAAGGAGGGCGCGGGTCATGAAAATCCTGGGGTGAGTGGCATGCGGATCACGCATTGTGCCATGCCTACCGCGTGACGTGCGCTACACTGCGCCCCTACTCCCCTTTAGTTTAAATATATGCAAGAAATCACTCTCATGCCTGCATGCCGCACCCGCCGCCTGCTCGGCGCTCTTCTGCTCGCCGCCAGTTGCGCCAGCGCCCTCGCCGCTACCGATCCCGGGCTCGAAATGGGCTTGCGGCATGCCCTGCACCTGAAAAAGGGCACGACGGACAGAGTAGGCACCTCCGGCAAGGCCATCGCCGCCTATGTGCGCGAAGGTTTTATCAGCCAGCGCCCGCAGCAGCGCTTCGACTACACCGATTACTACCTGCTGAAGAAGCCGGCCAGCTTCATGGGGCATGAACTGGTGCTCATCGAAGAGGAATACATCACGCAATACATAGGCTGCTGCGTCAGCCCCGGCGCCGGCGTGACGGTGAAAGTGCGCGGCAGCACGCAAAACCTGCAAGCGTTCGCCAGCGCCCAGCGCTGCACCTTGACGGACCCGGTCGATATTCAACATGCACTGAACGAGGTGGCCATCAAGACCCGGCTGCCGAAAGGTCATTACGCATCCTTGAGCTGCCGCGAACGCGATGCGGAGCGCGAGGAGCAGTAAGCCCTACCCCAGCGGCACGTGCAAACCCATCTTGAGGCAAGTCAAGGCCACCGAGGTGCGGTAGCGCCGGATATTGTCGTCGCCGCCGAACAGGCGTTCCGTCAGCGCTTCGTATTCGGCCATGCTGCTGGCCGTGATCACCAGCAGGTAGTCGGCCTCGCCGGTAATCCCGTAGCACTGCTGTATGGCAGGCTCGGCCATGATGCGCGCGCGCATGCCGGCCGTGCGCTGAGGATGCTCGTCGTGCAAATGCACTTCCACCGTCAATATCAGGGGACGGCCCAGGCGGCTCGCGTCGAGCACGGCCACCTCGTTGCGGATCACGCCGCTCTCGCGCAGGCGGCGGATGCGCCGCTGCACGGCCGGCGCGGACAAGTGCACGGCCCGGGCGATTTCGCGCTGCGAAGTCGTGTTATCGCGCTGCAAAATATCGAGGATCGCCAGATCGAAGGCGTCTAGGGCAAGGGAGGGCGTGAGCGAAAGTTGCGTCATGAAGGTCAAATTGCAGTGCAAATATCGGAGCAGACACAATAAACTTTCGCTATTCCGTTATCAAGCCTTTTATCACCATGCCATTACGCCGCTATTCCTCGCTGATTCCCCTGCTGGCCATCCTCGGCTCCGTCACTTGCCTGGGACTGGGCACGTCATGGGCCAAGCACAGCCTGTTCCCGCTCGTCGGCGCACAGGGCACGACGGCCGTGCGCGTGGGCTTTTCCGCCCTGCTACTGTTGCTGTTCTGGCGCCCGTGGCGCTGGCAGCTGAGCCGCGCCGATCTGCGCACGGTGGCCCTGTATGGCGCGGCGCTGGGCATGACCAACCTGTGCTTCTACATGGCCTTGCGCACGATCCCGTTCGGCATCGCCGTGGCGATCGAGTTTTCCGGCCCGTTGGCTGTGGCCCTGCTGGCCTCGCGCCGCCCCATCGACTTCGTCTGGGTGGCCCTGGCCGTAGCGGGACTGGCGCTGCTGCTGCCGCTCGGCCACGACGTCAGCAACCTCGACCCCACGGGCGTGCTGTTCGCCCTGGGCGCCGCCGTCTGCTGGGCTTCGTACATCGTCTTCGGCAAGCGCGCCAGCCATTTGCATGCGGGACACTCCGTATCGCTGGGCCTGGCAATGGCCGCGCTGGTGGTCGTGCCCGTGGGCGTGATGCACAGCGGCGCCGCCCTGCTCTCGCCTGTCGTGCTGGGCGTGGGCCTGGGCGTGGCCCTCATTTCCAGCGCCATCCCGATCTCGCTGGAAATGGTGGCCCTGAAGCGGCTGACGCCGCAAGCGTTCGGCATCATGAGCAGCATGGAACCGGCCGTGGCCGCCATGCTCGCATACATCCTGCTCGACGAGCGCCTGGGTGCCGGGCAATGGCTGGCCATCGCCATGATCATGGCCGCGTCGATGGGCAGTTCGTACATGGCGCAGCGCATGAAGAAAGCGGCGCCGGCCGCCGCCGTGCATACCTGAACCTCAGTGCACGGCCGCACCCGCCACGTGCGACGCCAGGTTCTTGCGCGCCAGCCAGGCCAGCGGCAACAGTGCAAGCAAGGCAGCGGCCACGCCGGCCCACGGCGACGACGCCATCAACTGGCGCGAGACCATCAACGCACCGAGCATGGAACCAAAGGAAATGCCGAGGTTAAATGCGGAAATGTTCAGGCCCGAGGCGAAATCGACGGCTTGCGGCGTGTAGCGCTCGGCCGTGGCCAGCATGCCTGCCTGCAAGGCGGGCGACAGGCCGAAGGAAAACACGCCCCAGACGAACAGCATCACCGTCATCATCCAGGGCGAACTGATGCTCAACGCCACGCCCGCTTGCGTGACGGCCAGCAACAACAGCATCAGGCGCAAGGCCTTTTGCCAGCCCAGGTGGCTGGTCAGGTAGCCGCCCGCCAGGTTGCCGGCAAAGGTGGCGATGCCGAACACGATCAGCAAGGCGCTGGCCATGGTGGCGGAAAATCCCGTCACGTCCGTCAGGATGGGCGTGATGAACGTGAACGCGGCAAAGCTGCTGCCAAAGCCAAACGTCGTCACCGCCATCATCGTCAGGATGGGGCCGCTGCCCAGGGCCGCCAGCTGCGTCATGGCCTTGCCGCCCTTGCCTTGCTGCAAACCGGCCGGCAGCCAGCGCGCCATGGCGCCCAGGCCCAGCGCGGCCAAGACCACCACGGCAAAGAAGGGCAAGCGCCAGCCCATCAGGTTGCCCAGAAAACTGCCGAAGGGCACGCCGATCACCATGGCCAGGGTCAATCCCGCAAACATGACGGAAATCGCCCTGCCCGCCTGTTCCTTCGTGACCAGGCTGGCCGCCACGGTGGCGCCGATGGCAAAGTAGGTGCCGTGCGCCACGGCCGTGATGACCCGCCCCAGCAGCAACAGTTCAAACGTATGCGAAAAGGCGGCCAGCAGGTTACCGGCGAGAAAAACGCTCATCAGCCCCAGCAAGGTGGCCTTGCGCGGCAGGCGCGACATCAGCAGCACCAGCAGCGGCGTGCCGATGGCCAGCGCCAGCGCATACAGGCTGACCAGCGAGCCGGCCGATTCGATGGAAATATGCAAATCTTTCGCGATGGTGGGCAGGATGCCGACGACGATGAATTCGGTGACGCCGATGGCAAAGGCGCCGACGGCCAGCGCCAGCACGCCGGGCGGCATCTTGCTGGCTGAAGTGGAAACAGGACTTGCGGTGGTCATGATGGCTCCAACAATGGTTCAAGCCAGCCAGTGTATCGATGCAAACGCTTTTGATATAGACTCCAATAATGGAAACACCTGTGAAATGGATTCAATAATGGCCAGGCAAGACATCAACCGCGCGTTCGAGATGGCCGTGTTTGCCGCCGTGGTGGAAACGGGGGCCTTTTCCGCCGCCGCGCGCCGTCTGGCCTTGACGCCATCGGCCGTCAGCAAGCTGGTCAATCGCCTGGAAGCACGGCTGGGCGCCCGCTTGCTCCAGCGCAGCACGCGCCAGCTGCACACGACGCCCGAAGGCGACGCCTTCTTCGTGCAGTGCAAGCGCATCCTCGACGATATCGATGGCGCCGAGCGCGAAGCATCGCAGGGCGCAGCGCCGCGCGGACGCTTGCGCATCAACTGTTTCGTACCGTTCGGCGTGCGCCACCTGCTGCCCATCCTGCCCGAGTTCGCGCAGCGCTATCCCGACATCGTGCTCGACGTCGTCGTCAGCGACGCCATCGTCGACTTGCTGGAAGACCGCACCGACATCGCCATCCGCACGGGCAAGCTGAAGGAATCGAACCTGGTGGCGCGCAAACTCGGAGAAGACGCGATGGTTGTCGTGGCGTCGCCCGCCTACGCGGCGCGCCACGGCCTGCCGCGCACGCCGCAGGAATTATCCGGACACAATTTATTGGCCTTCAACTTCCGCTGCCAGAACGAAACCTGGCCCTTCCTCGATGGCGCTGGCGGCATGTTGAATGTGGCGCCGCAGGGCAATACCTGCGTCAGCGATGGCGAAAGCATGCGCCAACTGGTACTGGCGGGCATGGGACTGGGACGCTTCTCACGCCAGCACGTGCTGCGCGACATTGCGCAAGGTCAGTTGGTAGAAGTGCTGCAGGACTACAATCCGGGCGACAGGGAACTCGTGCACGCCGTCTTCGTGGGACCGGGCTTGCAAGTGCCGGCCAGGGTGCGCGTGATGCTCGATTATCTGCTGGAAAAGGTCAAGCTGGGGTGAGCACGCATCGCGTCTTATAATCGGCCCTATCGTTGAAACTTCCGGGAGCCGCGCTCATGCATGAGACCTTGATCCACACCTTGCAAACCCGCTTCAGCCAGCACAGACACCGCCATCCGCAATGGACGTGGGACAAGGTGCTGGCGCGGCTGGACGCCGCTCCCGCCAGCCTGGCGGTATTGCAGCAGATGGAAGACACGGGCGGCGAACCGGACGTCATCGGGCACGCCGGCGACACGGGCGCCGTCACGTTTTGCGATTGCTCGGCAGAAAGTCCGCTCGGCCGGCGCAGCCTGTGTTTCGATGCGGCGGCCCTGGCCGCGCGCAAGGCCAACAAGCCGGCCGGCAGCGCCATGGCCATGGCGCAGGCGATGGGAGTCACACTGCTGACGCAGACGCAATACCGCCAGTTGCAGGAACTGGGGCCATTCGACCGCAAAACGTCGAGCTGGATCGCCACGCCGGACAGCATCCGCGCGCTGGGCGGCGCCCTGTTTTGCGACCGCCGCTATGAACAGGTCTTCGTCTACCACAATGGCGCCGAATCGTATTATGCGAGCCGGGGTTTCCGTGGACGACTAACCATCTGACAATCGCCGGCTCAGGCCAGCTCTTCCAGCCGCAACTGCCGGCCTTCATCGAGCATCAGCTCGAACTCGGCCGCCGTCACGGCCGGGCTGAACAGATAACCTTGCAGCTGGTCGCAGCCGAGTTCGCGCAAGAAGCGCATCTGCTCGGCCGTTTCCACCCCTTCGGCAACGATTTCCTGGCGCAGCTGCTGCGCCATGGTGACAATGGCGCGGGCGATGGCGCAATCGTTTTCCTCGAAGGGCAAGCCGATGACAAACGAGCGGTCGATTTTCAGTGTGCTGATGGGGAATTTTTTCAAATACGCGAGGCTGGAATAGCCGGTACCGAAGTCGTCCAGCGCCAGCGCCAGGCCCATGGCCACCAGCTGGTTCATGATGTCGATCACCTTGTCGGCGCCGCGCATCAGCAGGCTTTCCGTGATTTCCAGCATGATCTGGTCGGGCCGCACGCCGTAGCGCTCCAGCACGGCCGCTATGCGCGCCGGCAACTGTTCATCGAACTGGCGCGCCGACAGGTTGACGGCGATGGCCGGCATGTGCAGGCCACGGTCTTCCCAGTTGCGGATCTGGCGGCAGGCCTCGTCCAGCACCCAGGTGCCCAGTTCCAGGATCAAACTGGTTTCCTCGGCAACGGGGATGAAGAGGCCGGGCGAGACCATGCCGCGCATCGGATGCTTCCAGCGCAGCAAGGCTTCCGCGCCCACGATGCGCCCGCTGGCCAGGCTCACTTTCGGCTGGTAATGCAATTCCAGCTCCTTGTCACCCAAGGCCAAACGCATTTCGCTTTCCAGGCGCAAATGTTCCTTGGCCCGGCGGTTCATGTCTTCGCGGTAAAACAGGAAGGTCGATTCGATCGTCTGCCCCGCCTTGGCCACGGCCACGTCGGCAAAACGGAACAGGGCCGGCGCTTCCAGGCCGTCTTCCGGATACACGGTGATGCCGATGCTGGCGCCCACGTGCAGCGCGTGCGTGTCGATATTGATCGGCGCCTCCAGCAGGTTGAGCAGCTTTTGCGCCACATTCGCCGCGTGTTCGCGCTTTTCGATATGCAGCAGGGCCACGACGAACTTGCTGTTGTCGACGCGCGCCAGGATGTCCGCGTCGCGCAGGGCGCCACGGAACAGCTGGCCGATGGCGATCACCAGCTGGTCGCCCACTTCATGGCCAAGCGTGTCGCTGATGGAACCGATGCGGCTGATGTCGATGACCATCAGCGCGCCATGCGTGCCCTGGCGTTTCGCTTCGGCCAGGCCCTGGTCGACCAATTGATTCAGCAGGCAACGGTTGGGCAAGCCCGTCAGGCTGTCGTAGTTGGCCATGCGCTGCATGCGCGCCTCGGCATCCTTGTGCACCGAGATATCGGAAAACAGGGAAAACACGTGGCTGATTTCGCCGAATTCGTCGCGCACGACGCTGATGGTGACGTCTTGCGGGAACAATTCGCCATTCTTGCGCTTGCCGATGATTTCGCCGCGCCAGGAGCCGTGGCCGCGCATGGCGGCGCGCACCTTGGCGCGGAAATCGGGGTCGTGCACGCCCGAGCGCAGCAAGTCCGGCGTGCGGCCGATGGCTTCGGCCGGCGAGTAGCCGGTGATGCGGCTGAAGGAACTGTTGATCGAGACGATGCGCTCTTCCGCGTCCGTGATCAGCACGGCTTGCTCGCTGTCTTCGATGATGCGCGCGTGCAACCTGACCTTGTCCACGTCGGACAGCGGCTCGCTCATGGCCGACAGGCGCACGGCCATGCCGCAGCCCTTGCCCGCCTGGTCGTGGATCACATGGCGGTGCATGCGCAGCCACGTCACCATGCCCGACTTCTTGCGCCGGCGCACATCGGTGGCCACGTCGCCCTGCGTGAAATGCAATTCCAGCACGCTCGCTTCCGCGTCGTCTTCCGGATACAGGAACAGGATGTGCTGGCCCAGGGCTTCCAGTTCGGAATAGCCGAACATCTGTTCGGCGCCATGGTTCCAGCCGATCAAAAAGCCGTCAGGGTCGATTTCCAGCAAGGCGTCGGGGGGCGCCACGCGCACCACGGGGCGGCTGGCGCCGCGCAGACGCTCCAGTTCCTCCTCCAGCCGCGCCAGGGTGGCGGCCTGCTGCGGCCCCGCCTGTTCACGGGCATCCTGAGCCAGGCGCAGGCACAGCGCAACCTTCGCCTCAAGCATGGCAACCCCACTCGTGGACCAGGTCAGGGGAACATATCAGGAGCGCTGCTGTGTGTGTAATCATCAAAATCCCACTGTGGGGCGTGGAGGTCGGGCGGAAATACTGTGAATATGGTAACTTAAAAATGTTGGCCTATGTCAACATTTTAAGACCTACGCCGAATGGCCCGGCAGATGCTGCGCCAGGCGGGCAAACACATCCGGTTCGCGCATGCGCGCCATCCACCAGCGCAATGCGGCGCCATCCTCGCCCACGCGCCAGGCCAGGTAAAACGTTTCCGACGGTTTCGGTTCTTCCACGGCCTTTTCCACCAGCAAGCCGCGCGCGATGGCGGCCCGCGCGCACGGCCCCGGCAGGAAGCCAAAACCAAGCCCCAGCACCTGATAGTCGAACTTGACCTGCATGTTCGGCACGCTCAAGGCATCCTGCCCCAGCAGCAAGCCCACCGTGCGCGGCGCCATCTGGCGCGCCGAATCGGCCACCACCACGGCCCGGTATTGCTGCAGGTGGTCGCGCGACAACGGTTCCTGCACCTGGGCCAGCGGGTGCGTGGGCGCCACGGTGAAGACGAAGTCGAGCATGCCGATCGGCTGCGCGATATAGCCGCCGCCGGCCGGCCCGTCACCGGGCGCGCCCACCAGCAAGTCGGCGCGCCGGTCCAGCAGCGCTTCCCACGTGCCCGACAGCGTGTCTTGCGACAGGCGCAGGCGCGTCTGCTGCGCCACGTCGTAAAAGGCGCGCACGTCGTCGGCCAAGGCCACGGCGGAAAACATGGAATCGATGCCGATGGACAATTCCGTTTCCCAGCCGGACGCCACCCTGCGCACGCGGTGCTCGAGGTCCTGCGCCGCCTTCAATAAATAGCGGCCCTCTTTCAGCAATTCCTGGCCGGCCGCCGTCAGCATGACTTTCGGGCCATTGCGCTGGAACACCTGCACGCCCAGGTCGTCTTCCAGCTTGGCCACCGTATAGGAAATGGTGGACGGGACTTTATGCAATTCCTTGCCGGCCGACGAGAACGATCCACGGCGGTCGATGGCGTCAACGATTTGCAAGGCTTCCAGGCTAAGTCTTAACATTCGATTTTTTCGATCATAGGTCGCAATATTTTCCGTTTTTCTTTCTCTGAACAGGCGCCTATACTTTGTTCATCGTACTGCGAAGGGCAGAGGCCACGGCACAGCGCCAGGCAACGGTCCTTCGAAATTATCGCACATTAACTTATAGAAACGGAGTCCTCCATGTTACAGATTCGTCATAGCGAAGAACGCGGCGCCGCCAACCACGGCTGGCTCAATTCCCACCACAGCTTTTCCTTCGGCAGCTACCACGATCCGCTGCACATGGGCTTTGGCCCCTTGCTGGTGATCAATGAAGACAGGGTCACGCCTGGCCAGGGTTTCGGCACGCACGGCCACCGCGACATGGAAATCATTTCGTATGTGCTCGACGGCGCGCTGGAGCACAAGGACAGCATGGGCACCGGTTCCGTCCTGCACTACGGCGATGTGCAGCGCATGAGCGCCGGCAGCGGCGTGCGCCACAGCGAGTTCAACCACTCGGCAACGGATGGCTTGCACTTCCTGCAGATCTGGATACAGCCGAACGTGACGGGCATTCCCCCCAGCTATGAAGAGAAACACTTCACGCCGGAAAGCAAACGGGGCAAGCTGCGCTTGATCGCCTCCTCCGACGGCCGCCAGGGTTCCGTGCTGATCCACCAGGATGCGGCGATCTACGCCAGCATCCTGCAGGAAGGCGAACAGGCCGAACATGCGCTCGACGAAGGCCGCCTCGCCTATGTGCACCTGATCCGCGGCAGCCTGGTCGTCAACGGCACGCCCTTGAAAGCGGGCGATGCGCTGAAATTGACGCAGGAAGCGGCCGTGAGCATTACCCAGCCGGAAGACGCGGAATTTCTGCTCTTCGACCTGCCTAAATAATTGATAAAAATAAAGAAAAGGAAACAAACATGAAAAATAATACGGATATCCTGCTGCCCCTCGGCCGTGCCGCCCTTGGCGTGCTGTTCTTTGTCTCGGGCTTGCTGAAAATCGGCGGCTTTGCCGGTGTGGCCGGTTACATGGCCAGCCAGGGCTTGCCGATCGCCAATATCTTGCTGGTGGGCGTGATCGTCCTGGAAGTGGGCGGCGGCTTGCTCTTGATCACGGGCTGGCAGGCGCGCTGGGCGGCGCTGGCCCTGGCGCTGTTCCTGATCCCGACGACGCTCATCTTCCACGCCTTCTGGAGCGCCGATGCGGCCCACTTCCAGGACCAGTTGACGAACTTCCTGAAGAACCTGTCCATCTTCGGCGGCATGCTGTTGCTGGTGGAGCGCGGTTTTCGCCAGGCCAGGTAAGACCAAGGCTGCCTGACCGGACGGGCCCGTCACGGACGCGGTCCGCCCGGCCGGCCGGCAGCCTGTCACCGTTTTGTCATCAAGCTGACATGGCGCGGTCACATACACTGACTATCATGCGGTTGCCATTTAATCACGCAACCACAGGACATCGCAGCCCATGAACAAGCCCAACGATCTGGCCATCCGCGCCACCGATCTGAACGACATTGACAGCAACGCGTCCCACGACAACCATTTCAACAGCATCCTGAGCGCCCGCCTGAGCCGCCGCAACTGGCTGCGCGGCAGCGCCGTCACGGCCGCTACCGCCGTCATGGGTTCGATGGGCCTGTCCGCTTGCGGTGGCGGCAGCGACGCCATCGCCGTCACGCCGACGCCGACACCGACGCCCGAAAAACTGCTGGCCTTCACGGCCGTGCCGAAAAGCCTGGCCGACGTCGTGTCGGTGCCGGCAGGCTACACGGCCACGGCCCTGTATGCGCTGGGCGACTCGCTGCGCGCGGCCACGCCAGCGTACAAGAATGACGGCAGCGATACCGATTTCGACAACCGCGCCGGCGACCACCACGACGGCATGGAATACTACGGCCTGTCCGCCGCCGGTGCGCCGCTGGCGTCCGGCGCCGAACGGGGCTTGCTGGCGATGAACCACGAAGCGACCACGGACGAAACACTGTCCTCGCACTTCCTGCACGTGAATGGCGGCACCACCTCGCTGCCGCGCCCCGCCGCCGAAGTCGACAAGGAAGTGGCCGTCCACGGCCTGAGCGTGGTGGAAGTCAAAAAGACGGGCAGCGCCTGGGCCACCGTCAACGATTCCGCTTTCAACCGCCGCGTCACGCCGCTGACGGACATCGAGCTTGCCGGCCCCGTGCGCGGCAACGCCCTCGTCGTGACCAAGTATTCGCCGACCGGCACCAAGACGCGCGGCACCATCAACAATTGCGGCACGGGCAAGTCGCCATGGGGCAGCTACCTGTCCGGCGAAGAAAACTGGGCCGGTTACTTCACCCGCTCGGCCACCGACAATGCGGCGCGCGGCGACAAATCCGTCGCTTCGCTGAACCGCTATGGCCGCAGCCAGGGCGGCGCCTCGCGCCACGGCTGGGAAACGGGCGGCAGCGACGACAAATACGCGCGCTGGAACCTGAGCAAGATCGGCGCATCCGCCAATGGCAGCGACGATTACCGCAATGAATTGAATGGCATGGGCTACATCGTCGAGATGGACCCGTACGACAAGACCAAGGCCATCCGCAAGCGCACGGCGCTGGGCCGCTACGCGCACGAAAGCGCCGCCTTCAGCGTGCCGGCCGTGGGCCAGCAACTGGCCGTGTACATGGGCGACGATTCGCGCAACGAGTACATCTACAAATTCGTCACGACCGCCGTCTGGGCCGCCGCGGACGCCAATCCGGCCGACCGTATCGCCACCGGCGACAAATACCTCGATTCGGGCAAGCTGTACGTGGCCAAGCTGGCCGCCGACGGCACGGGCCAGTGGATCGAGCTGGCCATGTCGAACGCGCTGATCCAGGCGTACAGCGCCTACAAGTTCGCCGACCTGGCCGACGTGCTGGTGAATGCCCGCCTGGCGGCCGACGCCGTGGGCGCAACAAAAATGGACCGCCCGGAATGGTGCTCGGTCAATCCGGCGAATGGCGAGATCTACTACACGCTGACCAACAATTCGAACCGCACCGTCAATCCGAGCGGCTCGTCGCAACTGGCGCCGGACAGCGCCAACCCGCGCGCCTACACGGACATGAAGGGCACGACGGCGCAAAACGGCAATCCGAACGGCCATATCATCCGCTTCAAGGAAGGCACGGGCGCGGCCGCGGCCACCAGCTTTACCTGGGATGTCTACCTGTTTGGCGCCGAGAGCGGCGCCGACGCCAGCAAGATCAACCTGTCGAACCTGACGGCCGAGCAGGATTTCTCCAGCCCCGACGGCCTCGCCTTCAGCCCCTACACGGGCATCTGCTGGATCCAGACGGACGATGGCGCGTACACGGATGTCACCAACTGCATGATGCTGGCGGCCATCCCCGGCAAGGTCGGCGATGGCGCCAAGTCGACCCTGAACTACGCGACGGCGGCCGGCGGCAACCTGGCCGTCGACACCTTCATCGGCAAGAAACCTACGGCCGACACGCTCAAGCGCTTCCTGGTGGGGCCGGTCGGTTCGGAAATCACGGGCATCAGCGAAACGCCCGATGGCAAGACCATGTTCATCAACATCCAGCATCCGGGCGAAAATACCAAGCTGGCGAATATCGGCGATCCGTCCAAATACACGAGCCAGTGGCCGGCCAACGCCGGTTATGGCGCCGGCAAGCGTCCCCGCTCGGCCACCATCGTGATCACCAAGAACGACGGCGGACGCATCGGCAGCTGATGCACCGTGCCTGGCGGCAGCCGCCGCCAGGCAAAGCCGGCAATTCACCTTGTAAAAGAAGGAAGTGCCCCTAAGTAAGGCTTATCACCAGACATTGCAACGACCGAATGGCAGCCAGGGAAAACGTTTCCCTGCTTTTTGGTATGATGGCAAGGCGCGCCGGCACCGGAGTGGTGTCACGCGCCTTTTATTTTTGATAATTACTTATATGAGCACAACCATGCAAAGCGGCGCAGACCTCCTGGCGACAGGCGAATTGGATTACACGACTTCCTGCGCACTGCCGACGCCGTGGGCCCAGTTCACCCTGCACGCCTTTGTCGAACACGCCACGGGCAAGGAACACCTGGCCATGGTGCTGGGCGATATCGGCAACGGCGAACCGGTGCTGGCGCGCGTGCATTCCGAGTGCCTGACGGGCGACGTGCTGTTTTCGCAGCGCTGCGACTGCGGCGCGCAGCTTGAAGGCGCCTTGAAACGCATCGCCGAGGAAGGTCGCGGCATCTTGCTGTACCTGCGCCAGGAAGGACGCGGCATCGGCCTGATCAACAAGATCCGCGCCTACCGCCTGCAGGAAGCGGGCGCCGACACGGTACAGGCAAATGAGCAGCTGGGTTTCAAGGCCGACGCGCGCAACTACACCTTGTGCAAGCCCATGTTTGCACAGTTCGGCATTAATAGCCTGCGTTTGATGACGAACAACCCGCGCAAGATCGCCGCCATGGAAGCGCTGGGCATCACGGTGGCCGAACGGGTGCCGCTGCTGGTCAACCGCAACGCCTTCAATCAGCATTACCTGAATACCAAGCAAAGCAAGCTCGGCCACATGATGACGCCGGAAACGGCACCGGCGCTGGAAGACGGCGCCCTGTAGTCCCCCGGGCCGGCGCGCAGCGGCGCGTCACCCGGGCGCCGGCCTCGCTCCTGCTCACGCACAAAGGATGCATGAAATTATCTAACTACGCCTGCTTGCTGGCCAGCCTGTGCGCTGGCGCAGGCGCACACGCGGCGCAGGCGCCTGCGCCAGCCGCGCTCCCCACCGCATCGACTCCCCCCATCAAGCCGCCGCCGGCCACCGCCGCGCCCGCCGCCACCGAACATGCGGCCCTGCCGCCGCCCTCATCGGCCGCGCAAAAGCTGTACACGGCCGCGCGCGCCGACATCCTGCAAGTGCGCGTGCTGCTGAAGAACGGCCGCACGCAATCGTCCGTCGGCTCGGGCTTTTTGATCGGCACGGGCGACTTGGTGGTCAGCAACTATCACGTCGTGTCGCAATTCGCCCTCGACCCCGATACCTATGTGGGCGAGTGGGTCGACACGAGCGGCCAGCGCGGCAATGTGGAATTGCTGGCCGTCGACGTGCTGCACGACCTGGCGGTATTGCGCGTGAACCGCCACGGCACGGGTTTCTTCAAGATGCCGGAGCCGCTGGCGCCGCTGACCCAGGGCCAGTACCTGTATTCGATGGGCAATCCGCTGGACCTGGGCTTCGCTATTTCGGAAGGCTCGTACAACGGCGTCGTCACGCGCAGCTTCTACGACCAGCTGATGTTTACGGGACCGATCAATTCCGGCATGAGCGGCGGCCCCAGCGTCACCGCGAATGGCGACGTCGCCGGTGTGAACGTGTCGAAACGCCTCGACGGCGAACTCGTCAGTTTTCTCGTGCCCGCCCGCTATGCGCAGCAATTGCTGGCCAAGGTGGCGCAGCAAGGCAAGCCGCCGAAGGACTTCAAGCCGCTGGTGACGGCGCAACTGCTGGCGCACCAGGAAGTCATGCTGGCGCGCCTGCTCGATACGCCCTTGAGCCTGAAAGCCATGGGCCCGTATCGCGTGCCCGTGCGCGAGTCCGACCAGATGCGCTGCTGGGGCCGCTCCAACGTCAAGTCCGACAAACCCTACATGCTCGACAACACCAGTTGCGCCATGGAATCGGCCATCTTCATCTCCGGCGCCCTGCAGACGGGGCAAGTGTCGATGCGCCACGAATTTTTGCGCAGCAGCGAACTGGGCCCGCTGCGCTTTTCCGAGCTGGCCAGCGCTTCGTTCAAGAATGAAAGTTTCGGCAGCTACAAGAGCGTGAATCTGACCGGCCCGCAATGCACCGAACAGTTCGTCAAGAACACCACCCTGCCCCTGCGCGCCATCCTGTGCGTGCGCGCCTACCGTAAGTTTACGGGACTGTACGACTTTGCCCTGCTGGCCGCCAGCACCGATGAGCCACTCATGAGCCTGCAAAGCCGCATCGACGCGCGCGGCGTGTCGTACGCCAACGGCATGCGCGTCACGCGCACCTTCCTCGAAGCGCTGTCGCGCGCGCCCTCCACCACCAGCAGCCGCAAGCCATGAAAGCACCATACTTCATCGAAATCCTCGCCGAGAATGGCGAGGTGCGGCAACGCCAGCGGATCGAGTCCCTGCCGATCCGCATCGGACGTGGCTACGACAACGACTTCATCCTCGACGACGCGCATACGGCCGCCGCGCACGCCATTGTCGAGGACGACGGCGCGGGCGGCCTGCTGCTGCGCGACCTGGGCAGCCAGAATGGCGTGATCCACCGGGGACAGCGGCAACTGCAAGTGGCCATGAGCGGCAACAGCATCGTGCGCCTGGGCCACACGCGCCTGCGCGTGCGCGCCAGCGACCAACCGGTGGCGCCCGAACTGGGCGACACGACCAGGCACGACTGGGAAGGCTTGCGCCCCGCCGTTGCCGGCCTGACCATGATCGGCGCCTCGGCCGCCTTCAGCAACTGGCTCAGTGATGCGGACGCCTTCGAACCCATTTCCTACCTGATGATCATCGCCTACGCGCTGGCCGGTGGCCTCGTGTGGGCGTCGATCTGGGCCGTGGCAAACCGCCTGTTTGGCCATGTGGCGCGCTTCGGTCGCCACCTGTTCATCATCGGCTGCGGCTTGCTGGCCATGGAAGTGTGGGAATTGGGCAGCAACGTGGCGGCGTATGCGCTGTCGCTGGAAGTGCTGACGCGCTACGGACGGCATATGTTCATCGTCATTGTATGCGTCATGATCTACTACCATTTGTGCACGATCAAGCCGCAGCATCCGCGCCGCTTCGGCCTCGTCGCCATCGTGCTGGCCATCCTTGGCTCGACCCTGATCCTGCTGAGCAACCTGCAGGCCAGCGGCCGCCTGGCCGACGAGCCCTACATGTCCGTGATCTATCCGCCAGCCTTACGCCTGAGCCCGAATCACACGACGGACGCCTTCTTCCGCGATGCGGCCAGCCTGCAGCGCGCCGTCGACGCCGAGCGCGGCCAGGCGGCCAAGGGCGCCGACGAAGACGAAGACAGCGGCGATTAAGCCGCCATGCAAAAAGCCCGCCGTGTCCTAGCAGACAGGCGGGCTTTTTTACGTGCGCCGCGAGGCGCGCAGAAGAGTGCTACTTAAGACTTGCGCTTAGAACTTGTCATCTTGCTTGCGGCGCGCCGTGAAGCCCAGCAAGCCCAGGCCGATCAGCAGCATGGCATAAGTGCTTGGTTCCGGCACGGCCGACACCAGGCCATCGGTGCTGGAAAAGCTGGCGAAATTGTTGTTGCCCGCCTTGAACTGGACTTGCTGGCCGCCATCGCAGCAGTTTTCCAGGCCAAAGATGCTCAAGGTGTGGTTGCCGGCCGACAAGGTACCCGAACCGCCGAGGAACTGGCTGCTGCTATTGTAATTGCCAGCCCACCACAAGTCGCTGCTCTTGAAATCCAGCGCAACGCCGTCGAGGAACAGGGCGCCGCCCTTGCCGAAATCGACGCCGCTGCGGAAGCTCCAGGCACCCGCATCGGCTGCGCTGACGCCAAAATTGATCACCGACTTGAAGGCAACGTTGCTGCCGGCGCCAAACAGGCTGCTATTCGTGAAGTTGTTGTAGCTGGCGATCGTTGTCGTGCCATAGCCGGCGCCCGGCGTGGCCACGGCGGCATTCACCACGGACTGGTAAGCGGCGGCGGAAGCTTGCGCGCCGGCGTTCGAATAGCCGGTGGACACGGTGATGGTGCTGGCGTTCGCGTGGGAAAACACACCAGCGACGATCAGGGACAGGGCGAATTTAGGCAAGTTTTTCATGATAAGTATCCAGTCAGTAAGTATTCAACGGGCGCAACAGGCGTGAAGGCGCTTGAGCTGAATACACGCTGCATTGAGGCGTGTCGGCGTAGCGCAAGAATTGCAAGGATGAGCGGTCGGGGACGTGGCTTCCGCAAAACAGCGCGGACTTGCGGCGTGCCATGGCGGCACTGCAAGCGTCCTGGAAAGGGTTCGGGTTCCCGGGACAAAACCAGACAGTTGACGGGTCAGGTGAAACGTTGAATCTATTCTATCTTAAATTCCCTAGAAGAAAAGTATTTTTCTTTTAGTCATGTAAGATACTTTTATGACAATCACACGCAAACAGGCTGAACAGGCCTGCTTGGACGGGCATTTTGCCCCTGGAGCGGTAGCCGGACCTGTCGCGCAAGCGCCACAAGCGCGCGCGACAGTGTCGCATCGTGCGCATTTCTTTTCGCATGCCGCTGCACCACGGGGCGAAACAGCATGGCAAAATGTAGTCACGCTGCTATCTGTCCGAACTGGGGGAAAGAGGAATGGTCGACCTGGAAGAACTACGCTATCTGGCACTGTCGTTTCCCGACGCCACCGAGGAAGAACACCACGACCGTCCGGCCTTCCGCGTGGGCGGGAAGATCTTTGCCACCCTGCCCGATGACGAGCACATCAACGTTCTGCTCGATGCGGAAGCGGCGCATATCGCCACCGTCATCACGCCGTCAGGCTGCGAGAAGCTGTGGTGGGGCGAACGCCTGGCCGGCATCACGGTGCGCCTGGCGGATGCCGAACTGGACATGCTGGCCGCCGCCCTGACGGCCGCCTGGCGGCGCAAGGCGCCCAGCGACCTGGCCAAGACCATCGCCCCGACAGGGTAGTTACAGCGGCCAGTTGCGCAGCAGCAAGCCCACCATCTGCTGCAATTGCTCGCGCGAGACGCCGGCGGCCGCCTGGATGGCCATGCCCTGCGACAGGGTCACGACAAAGCGCGCCTGCTGCTCGGGGCAGGAATCGGGCGGCAAATCCCCCTCTTCCTTCGCGCGCCGCAAGCGGTCGCGCAACTTGATCTCACCGCGCAGCCGGCGCGCGAACAATTCATCGCGGATCGGCAAGGCATCGTCGCTGCAGGCCAGCGCCGCATTGACGCCCATGCAGCCGTGCGGACCGTCCGGCATGGTTTGCGCGTCGACATACTGCGTCAGCAAGGCTTCCACCACCTGGCGCGCCGTCGGCTGTTCCAGCGCCGCGTCGAAAAACCGCATGCGCGTGTCACTGTAGCGCTCGAGCGCCTTGTGGAACAATTGCTCCTTGTTGCCGAACACGGCATACAGGCTGGGCCGGTTCATGCCCATGGCCTTCGTCAATTCCGGCAGGGAACTACCTTCATAACCCTTTTCCCAGAACACTTTCATGGCGCAATCGAGCGCCTCGTCCGCGTCGAACGTGCGTGGCCGCCCCGTTTTCGCCTTGACGGCTTCCTCTTTTTTATCTTGTTTCATACCGTTCGGTAAAAAATTATTGACAACAATGTCCGCCTGCCCTGATTATATACCGACCGGTTAAAAACCTCCGGGCTTTTCAGGAACCCCTATGCACACACCTTCCAACCCTACTGACGACGATACCACCGTGGCGCCGTGGCTGGCCGTCTTGTCCGTCGGCATCGGCGCTTTCGCCCTCGTCACCTCCGAATTCCTGCCCGTCGGCCTGCTGCCGGCCATGGCCGCCGAACTGGCCATCAGCAAGGGCCAGGCTGGCTTGATGATCACCACGCCCGGCATCGTTGCCGCCTTTGCCGCCATCTTCGTCACCGTCGGCTCGGGCCGCCTGGACCGCCGCATCGTGCTGCTGGCCCTCACGGCCCTGCTGGTCGCTTCGAACCTGCTGGTGGCGCTGGCCCCCTCGTATGCGTGGATACTGCTGGGCCGCGCCATGCTGGGCGTGGGCGTGGGTGGCTTCTGGGCCATCGGCAGCGCCATCGGCCCGCGCCTGGTAGCGCCGCAGCATGCGTCGCGCGCCATGTCCATCATCTTCGCCGGCGTCTCGCTGGGCACGGTGGCAGGCGTGCCGGCTGGCGCACTGGTGGGCGAACTGGTGGGATGGAGAGTGGCTTTCGGCGCGGCCAGCGCCATTGCCGTGCTGGTCTTCCTCGGCCAGTTATTGCTGCTGCCCAAACTGCCACCGACACAGGCCATCCGCTTGCGCCAGTTGCCGATGATTTTCGGCATCCGCAAGGCACGCCTGGGCCTGATCGCCACGGCCATGATCTTCACGGGCCAGTTCGCCGCCTACACGTATATTGCGCCCTTCCTCACGCAAATCTCGCACCTGGCGGCCGGCACCGTCAGCGCCATGCTGCTCGTGTACGGCGCTTCCGGCTTCATCGGCAACCTCGTGGGCGGCTGGGCCGCCGGCCGCTACGAACGGGCCGCGCTGATGGTGACGGGCGCCGTGCTGGGCTTGTCCACCTTGGCCCTGGCTGCGTTCGGCAGCCATTCGCTCACCGCCATGCTGCTGGTGGCCGTGTGGGGTTTCGGTTTCGGCGCCATGCCGATCGCCGTGCAGACGTGGATGTTCAAGGCGGCGCCGCACTTGATGGAAGGCAGCAGCGCGCTGTTTGTCGCCATCGTGCAAGTGTCGCTGGCGTCCGGCGCCTTGCTGGGTGGCATGGCCGTCGACCGGCTAGGCGTGTCCAGCGCGATGGTGGTAGGCGGCCTGTTCGCCCTCGGCTGCGCTCTGACGATCGCCATCTTCGGCAAGCCGCAGGCCAGCGTCAAGGCCGGCGCGGCCTGCATCGCATCGTAGGTATCAAATGCGGCCGCGGCGAAATTCGCCGAGAAATTTCGTCACTTCGGCCGGCGTCATCACCACGTCCGCGTCGCCGTGATATGCGTACAGGAAAGGCGTGCCGCCCAGGCGGTCCGTCAGCTTGGCAAAGAGCAGAAAACGGCTGCCAAGCGGATAGCGCTGCAGGTTGACGAGGCGGCGCGAACACTGCACGGCCAGTTCCGGTGAAAAAGCCTGGCCCGGCACGGGGCGGATTTCCACGCGGCCATGAACCGCGCGCGATTCGACGGCGACGTGCCGGTATGCATAAGTATCACGGGCCATGCCGCCACCTTGAATGAAGTAAAGGCGCCATCTTAAGCGAAGTGGGCGCCTGCCGTGTTACTGCGGCACGATGCGCAGCAAGCGTCCCTTGTCTTCATCCGTCAGCGCGTACAGATAGCCATCCGGCCCCTGGCGCACGTCGCGCACGCGCGCGCCGATGGACAGGCGGTCCTGCCCCGTCACCTTGCCATTTGCATCGACGGCGATGCGGCGGATATCCTGGGCCGCGAGGCCGCCGCTGAAGATGCTGCCGCGCCAGGCGGCAATCTTGTCGCCCGTGTAGACGGCCAGCCCCGACGGCGCCGGCGATGGCACCCAGGCCACGCTCGGATTGAGCATGCCGGCCACTTCATGCTTGCCGACCGGTTCGTGCGTCTTGTAGTCGGCGCCATAGCTTTGCAAAGGCCAGCCGTAGTTGCCGCCCGCCACCACCAGGTTCAGCTCGTCGCCGCCGTACGGACCGTGTTCCGTGGCCCACACGCGGCCGGAGACGGGATCGAGCGCCAGCCCCTGCACGTTGCGATGCCCATACGACCAGATTTCCGCCAAGGCGCCCTTGGCCGCCAGCGGATTGCCGGGCGCCGGTTTGCCCTCGTCCGTCAGGCGCAGGATGGAACCCTGGTGCGTGGCCAGATTCTGTGCCTGCTCGCGCGCCAGGCGGTCACCGATGCGCAACGGCGGATTGCCGCCATCGGCCACGCTCATCAGCAAGGTGCCGTCCGGCAGCCACAGCAGGCGTGAACCGAAGTGCTGGCCGCCGCTCTTGTCCGTGGCGACCTTGAACAGTGTCTGGATGCCCGTCACCTTCTTGCCGTCGAACACGCCGCGCACGAGCATCGTGCGGTTGGCGTCATTCGTGCCCGTCGACACCGTCATGTAGACGCGTGGATTCGGCTTGCTGGCATCCTGCGGGTGAATCACGATATCGAGCAAACCGCCCTGCCCGCCCGTAAATACCTTGGGCATGCCTTCCAGCGCCACGTCCTCGAATTTCTTGCCGTTCAGCAGGTGCAAAGTGCCCTGCTTGCTGGTGACGAGCGCGCGCCCCTCGCCCAGCCAGGCGATGCCCCACGGCTGGCGCACGCCCTGCGCGACGGTCTCGGCCTTCCAGCCCTGTTTCGCGGCGGGCGGCTCGCCCGTGGCTTGCAGTTCGGCCCAGGCCGATGGCGCGGCGGTCAGTGCCCATGCAAGCACAATGCTGATACGGCGTCGCTGGAACATGCTCTCTCCTGTCAGTGGTCGATGGTCGGTGGCGTATCAGGCGCGCAGCAGCAAGGCCACGGCTTCGGCCGCGATGCCTTCTTCCCGGCCCAGGTAGCCCAGTTTTTCATTCGTCTTGGCCTTGATGTTGACCTGCCCCACACTCACGCCCAGGTCTTCCGCCACATTGGCGCACATGGCGGCGATGTGCGGCGCCATTTTCGGGCGCTGGGCGATGATGGTGGCGTCGATATTGCCGATGATATAACCGGTCGCCTGCACGCGGCGCACGGCTTCGCGCAGCAGGGTGCGCGAATCGGCGCCCTTGAATTGCGCGTCCGTGTCGGGGAAATGGCGGCCGATGTCGCCCAGGGCAGCGGCGCCGAAGATGGCGTCGGTAATGGCGTGCAGCAGCACGTCCGCGTCGGAATGGCCGAGCAAGCCCAGGTGATGGGGGATCTTCACGCCACCGATGATCAGGTCGCGGTTTTCCACCAGCGCGTGGCAGTCATAGCCCTGGCCGATGCGGAAAGGCAGTACGGGAGTGGTGATGGTCGTCATGCGGTCTTTCTGTTCAGGATTCAAGGATGGGCCAAGAGTGGGCCAAATATAGCTCGGCCGTGTGTATGTCGCGCGGCAAGGTCACCTTCAGGTTGCGCGGGTGGCCCTCGATCAGTTTCGGCGCCAGGCCCAGCGCTTCGACGGCGCTGGCGTCGTCGGTAATCGCTTGCGGATCGGGCGCTTCGGACAAGGCTTGGTGCAGCAACGCATAGCTGAACATTTGCGGCGTCTGCGCCAGCCACAGGCCGTCGCGCGGCACCGTCTGCGTCGACAGGCCGCCCGGCCCGGCCCGCTTGACGGTATCGACCACGGGCAAGGCCAGCAAGCCGCCGGCCGGATGCGCGCCGACTTCGGCAATGAGTTTTGCGATCAGTGCCGGCGTCAGACCAGGGCGCGCCGCGTCGTGCACCAGCACCTGGTCGTGGGCAGCTATGCTGCCGTGCAGCGCCTGCAGGCCATTCAGGATGGTTTCCATGCGCGTGGCGCCGCCGCAGCGCAACACCGATACGCCAACCCCTGCGCCGTGTTCCGGCACGACAGTATCAATCATGCCATCCTCCGCGCTGACGACGACATACGTGTGCGCGATCAGGGGGCTGGCGAGAAAGGCGTCGAGCGCGTGGCGCAGCATGGGCTTGCCGGCGATGGGTAAATACTGCTTGGGACTGCCCGCTTCCATGCGCGCGCCCACGCCGGCGGCGGGGATCAACGCAAAGTAACGGACGCTATTCGGTGCTGCTGTCATGCCATTCCTTGTCTAGTTGCCGGGCGCTGTCTTGCCCGTCAGGATATTCTGGATCTCGCCCTTGCAGGCCTTGCCCAGGCGCGCATATTCTTGCGGAGAATCAATGGCCGCCTGCAAGGCTTCCACCTTGCGCATTTCGGCCTTGACGTATGGCAACCAGCCCGTGTCGATCTCGCGCGCCAGCGCCGCCTTGGCCGTGCCGCTGGGCGCATACAGCGGCCGCGCCTCGAAGCGCTTGGCCAGCGCCGCGCGCACGGTCTTTTCAACGCGCGGCAAGTGTTCCATATAGGTTTTCATGTGCCGCAGCTCGTGCGCAAGTATCTCATCATACGCGCAAGTGCCGGGGGCAAACTCGCGGCCGATATAGATCACCACGGGCGCATACGTCAGGGTCACGGTGATCTGCGGCGCCACGCATTCATAGCCGCTGGCCGGGTCCTGCAGCATGGGACCGGCCAGGGCGATGGCCACGCGCGAATCCGTCTTCGTCAATCCCAGCACCCAGGTATTCGCGCGCGCCGTACCCTTCATCACCGTCAACGCCTTGTACGGCAGATGCGTGTCGATGCTGTAGCCGTTCTGCTGCGCCGTCAGCACGGACACCGTCTTGCTGATCGTGTCCTCGCAGCGCACCTGGAACGGCGTGCGCGCCTGCGCCTGCGCCTCCAAGGTGATGCAGGTCAGCAGCAGAAAAAGAACCGTGCGCATGCGCAGGATCAAGCTGCTTGCCAGGCGCCGCTGGTAATCTTGTCGAGCCAGAAGATGCCGATGACGGTTTTCACGTCCGTGATCGTGCCATCCTTGACCCAGTCCAGCAGCTGCGGCACGGTGGCCGTAAACGTTTCCAGGAATTCGCCTTCGTCGAGCTGGCGTTCGCCGGCCACCAGGCCGCGCGCCAGGAACAATTCCAGGTGTTCGTCGGAATACGCGATGGCGTTATGGATGGTGGAGACGAATTGCCAGTCGCTGGCCGTGTAGCCCGTTTCTTCCAGCAACTCGCGCTGGGCGCACGCCAGGTGCGATTCTCCCGCATCGATCTTGCCGGCCGGGAATTCAATGAAGACCCGGTCCAGCGGATAGCGGTACTGGCGCTCCATCAGCACCGTGCCATCGTCGAGCAGCGGCAGGATGACGACGGCGCCCGGATGCAGCACGAATTCGCGCGCCGTGATCTTGCCATCAGGCAAGGCAACACGGTCGCGCTGCACGCGCAGGAAGCCGCCTTGGTAGACGAGCTCGCCATCGACCTTGGTTTCAATCAATTGCGTATCAGTGGCTTGGGTATCCATGGGATTCCTTTATTCAATAAAAAACGGCGCCAGAGGCGCCGCTTTCGGAGATGTTGCCTAGCGGCGTTTGCGTAAATAACGGCTCACAAACCCCGGGAAAGCCAGCACCAGGAACAGACAGCCTGTGATGGCGTAGAACTCCCACGTTTGCGGGAAACCGTTGCCGATGCGCGCTTCGAGCGCGAATGCCACGGCGCCGACGATGAAGTACAGAATCACCATCTCCAGCAGGCGCAGCGCCAGCGGCTTGCGCCAGCCCTGCTCTGCTTGCGCCGCCTTTTTCAAGGGTACGGCGGCAAACAGTTTCTCGTTCAGGAAAGGCAGGTTGGCGCCCAGGATACCCAGGGCGATCACCAGCCAGCTCGAAGCGGTGACATCCATCGGTCAGGACGCCAGGGTCTTGGTGATGGCGGTCGCGCAGGCAGCCAGAATGCTGTTAGGCATCACACCCAGCGCCAGGACGAACACGCCGTTCAAAGCCAGCACGACGCGCATGTCGCCATGCACGACCAGCGCATTGCTGTCCGTCGGCTCGTCAAACCACATCATTTTCACGACGCGCAGGTAGTAGAAGGCACCGATCAGCGAGAACAGCACGGCAGCGATGGTCAGCCACAGCTGGCCCGTGGCCAGCACGGAGGCCAGCACCGAGTACTTGGCCATGAAGCCCATCAGCGGCGGCACGCCGGCCAGCGAGAACATGAACAGGGTCATCACCAGCGCGAAGATCGGGCTGCGTTTGCCCAGGCCCTTGAAGTCGGCCAATTCTTCTGCTTCGAAACCATTACGTGCCAGCAACATGATCACGCCAAAGGTACCCAGCGTGGTGAACACGTAGGTGATGACGTAGTACATCGAAGCGCCGTAGGCGGTGGCTGCGCCAGCCGCGTTCAGGGTGTTGTTCGGTGCGTCAACGGTACCGGACAGCAAGCCCAGCAGAACGAAGCCCATTTGTGCGATGGTCGAGTACGCCAACATACGCTTCAAATTGGTTTGCGCGATGGCGGTGAAGTTACCGATGGCCAGCGACATCACGGCCAGCACCAGCAGCATTTGCTGCCAGTCATGCGCCATCGGCAGCAAGCCTTCGGCCAGCAGGCGCAGGGTGATGGCGAAGGCAGCCAGTTTCGGCGCCGCGCCCAGCAGCAAGGTCACTGCCGTCGGCGAACCTTGATACACGTCAGGCACCCACATGTGGAATGGCACGACGCCCAGTTTGAAGGCCAGGCCGGCAACGAGGAACACCAGGCCGAAGACCATGATGGTGCCGTTGGTCTTGCCGTTTTCCAGCGCCACGCGCAGTTCGCCCAGGTCCAGCGTGCCGGACGCGCCGTACAGCATCGAGATACCGTACAACATGAAACCGGAAGCCAGTGCGCCCAGGATGAAGTATTTCATGGCCGCTTCCGTGGCCTTGGCATTGTCACGGCGCAAAGCGATCAGTGCGTACAGCGACAGCGACATCAGTTCCAGACCCAGGTAGATGATCAGGAAGTTGTTGGCCGAGATCATGATCATCTGGCCCAGCAGTGCAAACAGGGCCAGCACGTAGAACTCGCCGCCCAGGTTACCCGACAGCATGTTGCGGTCGGTGGCATAGGCACGCGAGTAGATCAGGGTCAGCGCCACGGCGCCGTACGAGAACAGTTTCAGCAGCTGCGACATCGGGTCCGACACGAACATGTTGTGGAACGTGTAGACGGTGGTGCCCGCGTTGAAGTCGCCCACGGTCAGCAAGGCGCAGCCGGCCAGGGTCAGCAAGGCCAGCACGTAAGTGATCGAACGCTTCGCCGCAGGCAAGAACATATCGATCAGCAAGAGCGCCGACGTGGCGATCAGCAGAAAGATTTCCGCGTACAGCGGTACCAGATTAGGTGCATTAGTCATGTTATCGGTCTTCTATTTAAGGCAACTTGCTGGTGGCGACATGCTGCAGCAGGTCAGCAACCGAAGTTTGCATCGTGTCGGTGAACGGGGCTGGGTACAGACCCATCACGAGCACGGCGATGGCCAGCACAGCAAGCATGAAGAATTCACGTTTGTTGATGTCGGTCAGTTCGGCCACATGCTTGTTCTTGATCTTGCCGAACACCACGCGCTTGGCCATCCACAGCGAGTACGCCGCGCCCCAGATCAGTGCCGTTGCAGCCAGCAGACCGATCCAGAAGTTGTATTTCACTGCGCCCAGGATCACCATGAACTCGCCGACGAAGCCGGAAGTGGCTGGCAGACCGCAGTTGGCCATCGAGAACAGCACGAAGAAGGCGGCAAATTTCGGCATGCGGTTCACGACGCCGCCGTAATCGGCGATATTGCGGGTATGCATGCGGTCATACAGCACGCCGATGCACAGGAACATCGCGCCGGAGATGAAACCGTGCGAGACCATCTGCACGATACCGCCCTGCACCGAAATGTCGTTGAACATGAAGAAGCCCAGGGTGACGAAACCCATGTGCGCGATCGACGAATAGGCGACCAGTTTTTTCATGTCGGTTTGCACCAGGGCAACCAGACCGATGTAGATCACGGCGATCAGCGACAGGGTGATCATGAAGCCCGACAGGTAGTGGCTGGCGTCCGGCGTGATCGGCAACGAGAAACGCAGGAAGCCGTAGGCGCCCAGTTTCAGCATGATGGCGGCCAGCACGGCGGAACCGCCGGTAGGCGCTTCCACGTGGACGTCCGGCAGCCACGTGTGGACAGGGAACATCGGCACTTTCACGGCAAACGCCATCAGGAAGGCCAGGAAGATGAAGATCTGTTCGTTCATCGTCAGCTTGAACGCATGCCAGGCCAGGATGTCAAAGGTGCCCGACACATTGCGCAGGTAGATGATGGCAACCAGGGTCAGCAGCGAACCGAAGAAGGTGTACAGGAAGAACTTGAACGACGCGTACACGCGGTTCGAACCGCCCCAGATACCGATGATGATGAACATCGGGATCAGGGTTGCTTCAAAGAAGAAGTAGAACAGCAAGCCGTCCAGCGCGCAGAACACGCCGATCATCAGGCCCGACAGGATCAAAAACGAGCCCATGTACTGGGCGATGCGCTTCTCGATCACTTGCCAGGCCGAAATGACGACGATGACGGTGATGAACGCCGTCAGTGGCACGAACCACAAGGACAGGCCGTCGATACCCAGCGAGTACCAGATATTGAAGGTTTCAATCCACGGTGCTTTTTCGACGAATTGCATGCCGTGTGCGGCGTTGTCGAAATGCTGGATCAGCGGCAAGGTGCACAGCATGCTGAGCACGGCGCCAGCCAGCGACAGCCAGCGGGTAAAGCCCGCTTTGCTGTCACGGCCGAGAGCCAGGATCAGGACGCCGCAAATGATCGGCACCCAGATCGACAGACTCAGGTAAGGAGGTAGTGTAGAAATCGTAGACTGCATCATGGTTCTCAGTATTCTTTTATCAGGTCAGCTTACTTAGCGGGCCAGAATGGCAGGAAATAGATCAGGAAGCCCAGCACGCCCAGGATCATCACGAATGCATAGTGATAGATGTAGCCGGTCTGCAACACTCGCGACAGCGAGGACAGCCAGGCGACGACCTTGGCGCTACCGTTGACCAGCAGGCCATCGATCAGCTTCTTGTCACCGAAGTTCCACAGGCCATTACCCAGCAAGCGGGCACCGCCGGCGAACACGACTTCATTGAACTTGTCCATGTAGTACTTGTTGTCCAGCAGGGTGTGGATCGCGTGGAACTTGGCAAAGAACCAGGCCGGTACACGCGGGTTGACCATGTAGCAGTAGTAGGCTGCCACCACGCCGGACAATGCCAGCCAGAACGGTGCCGTCGACAGGCCGTGGATCGCCATCGCCATTGCGCCGTGGAATTCATGCGACAACTCTTCCATTGCTGGATGGTTTTCGCCGACGAAGATCACGCCCTTGAAGAAATCGCCATGCAGCATCGGGCCGATCGTCAGGTAACCGATGATCAGCGAAGGAATCGCCAGCATCACCAGCGGGAACCAGACGACGAATGGGGATTCATGCGGCTTCTGGCCAGGTTCCAGACCGTGGTGCGCGTGGTCGTCTTCCTCTTCCTCGTGATGATCGTCATGTGCATCGCCGTGCGCGCCATGGGCCGCTTTCGGTGCGTGATGGTCGTCATGACCGTGCGCGTGCGCCTGGCCGAAACGTTCCTTGCCGTGGAAGACGAGGAAGTACATGCGGAACGAGTAGAAGGCGGTGACGAACACGCCAGCCAGCACGGCGAACTGGGCAAAGCCAGCACCCCAGATGTGCGTCGCTTCGACGGCTTCGATAATGCTGTCTTTCGAGTAGAAACCGGAGAACAGCGGCGTGCCGATCAGGGCCAGCGAACCGACCAGTGACGTGATCCAGGTGATCGGCATGTATTTGCGCAGGCCACCCATGTTGCGGATATCCTGATCATGGTGCATGCCGATGATGACGGAACCGGCGCCCAGGAACAGCAGTGCCTTGAAGAATGCGTGTGTCATCAGGTGGAACACGGCCACGGAGTACGCGGACGAACCCAGCGCGACGGTCATGTAGCCCAGCTGCGACAGGGTCGAGTAAGCGACGACGCGCTTGATGTCGTTCTGGATGATGCCCAGGAAGCCCATGAACAATGCCGTGATGGAGCCGATCACCAGGATGAAGGACAGTGCCGTGTCGGACAGTTCGAACAGCGGCGACATGCGCGAAACCATGAAGATACCGGCCGTCACCATCGTCGCGGCGTGAATCAGTGCCGAGATCGGGGTAGGACCTTCCATCGAGTCAGGCAGCCACACGTGCAGCGGGAACTGCGCCGACTTGCCCATCGCGCCGATGAACAGGCAGATGCAGGCAACGGTCAGCAGGGCCCAGTCGGTACCTGGCAGGCTCAACAGAGCCAGTTCGTCTTTCTTGGCGAACACTTCCTGATAGTTCATGGTGCCGGCGTAAGCCAGCAGCAGGCCGATGCCCAGGATGAAGCCGAAGTCGCCCACGCGGTTGACGAGGAAAGCCTTCATGTTGGCCACGATGGCCGTCGGCCGCTGGTACCAGAAACCGATCAAGAGGTAAGAGACCAGGCCCACGGCTTCCCAACCGAAGAACAGTTGCAGGAAGTTGTTGGCCATGACCAGCATCAACATCGAGAACGTGAACAGCGAGATATAGGCGAAGAAGCGGTTGTAGCCTTCGTCGTCCTTCATGTAGCCGATCGTGTAGATGTGCACCATCAGGGAGACGAAGGTGACCACGCACATCATCATCGCCGACAGCGAATCGATCTGGAAGCCCACTTCCATCTTCAGGGTGCCGATCGTCATCCAGTTATAGATCGTGCCATTGAATGTCGCACCATCCATCACTGCCAGCAGTGTCTGCACGGACAGGATGAACGCAATCAGTACGCCCAGGATCGTCGCGGTATGCGACGTCTTGCGTCCGACCAAATTACCCAGGAACTGGGTGCCAAGCAAGCCTGCAATCGCGGCACCGGCCAGCGGCGCCAGCGGTACGGCAAGAAGGAGGTTAGGGTTGAGGAGTTGCCCCGCCATGATGAACCTTAATCGTTATTATTCGAGAGATCGAGTCTGAAAAACATCAGCCTTTGAGGCTGTCCAGGTCTTCGACGTTGATGGTATCCAGATTACGGAACATCACCACCAGAATAGCCAGACCGATAGCCGACTCAGCGGCGGCAACCGTCAGGATGAAGAAAACGAAGATCTGACCGGCCGCGTCGCCCATGAAATGGGAGAACGCGATGAAATTCATATTCACCGCCAGCAGCATCAATTCGATTGCCATCAGCAATACGATGATGTTCTTGCGGTTCAGGAAAATACCGACGATCGAGATTGCGAACAGGATCGCGCCCAGGACCAGAAAATGTGTGAGCGATAATGTCATGGTGCCTCCTTAACTTCCGGCTCAGCCGCAGGACGCTCGACAACCGCGTCCATCTTGATGATCTTCAGGCGGTCGTTGCGCTTGACGCGCACGGCGTCGCCTGGAGCAAAGTGCTTGGTGTCCTTGCGTTTGCGCAGGGTCAGTGCAACCGCGGCAACGATGGCCACCAGCAGCACGACGGCAGCGATCTCGAAGGCGAACACATATTTCGTGTAGATCAGCAGGCCCAGTTCCTTGGTGCCGCCCAGGTTGACGTTCACCGGAGCGATGCTAGGCGCAAAGTTGCGGAAACCGTGCCACAGGACGGCAGCCATTTCCAGCACGATGATTACGCCCACCGTCACCGACAAAGGCAGATAGCCCCAGAAGCCTTCGCGCATGCGGTCGATATTGATATCGAGCATCAT
Organism: Janthinobacterium sp. BJB426; assembly: GCF_002735705.1. Classification (GTDB taxonomy): domain Bacteria; phylum Pseudomonadota; class Gammaproteobacteria; order Burkholderiales; family Burkholderiaceae_D; genus Janthinobacterium. The sequence continues at coordinate 131,607 of NZ_PDZL01000006.1, read as the reverse complement.
GACCACGAAGAGGAACAGCACCATCACGGCGCCGACATACACCAATACCAGCACGATGGCCAGGAATTCAGCTTGCAGCAGCATCCAGATGCCGGCCGCGGAGAAGAAGGACAGTACCAGGAACAGTACTGCGTGGACCGGATTACGGGCCGTGATGACGCGCGTCGCTGCCAGAATCAAGATCAGCGCGAAGGCGTAAAACAAAATTGTTTTAAAGTCCATAAAAAACCCAATAGACGTACAGATGAACGAGGGGCGCGCCGCAGCCAGGGGCTACGGCGCATCCATCAGCGATAAGGTGCGTCGGCGGCGCGCGCAGCGGCGATGTCATTTTCATAACGATCACCTACGGCCAGCAACATCTCTTTCGTGTAATACAAATCCCCGCGTTTCTCGCCGTGGTATTCCAGGATTTGCGTCTCGACGATCGAATCAACCGGGCAGGACTCTTCGCAGAAACCGCAGAAGATGCACTTGGTCAAGTCAATATCGTAACGCGTGGTGCGGCGCGAACCGTCGTCACGCTGTTCCGATTCGATCGTGATGGCCATCGCCGGGCAAACTGCTTCGCACAGTTTGCAGGCGATGCAACGTTCCTCGCCGTTCGGGTAGCGGCGCAGCGCGTGCAAGCCACGGAAACGCGGCGAGATCGGTGTCTTCTCTTCCGGGAATTGCACCGTGATCTTGCGCGAAAACATGTACTTGCCTGTCAACGCCATGCCCTTGATCAGCTCGCCTAACAAGAGGCTGCTGAAGAAATCTTTTACCTTATCCATTCGTATGCACTCTCTTACTTCCAAATATTCCAGGATGTCTGCATCCAGGCAGCGACGAAGACCAGGTAGACCAGCGTCAACGGGATAAACACTTTCCAGCCGAGGCGCATGATCTGGTCATAACGGTAGCGTGGGAAAGTACCGCGCACCCAGATGAACACCGACACGATGAAGAAGGTCTTGGCGAACAGCCAGAAGAAGCCGCCGAAACCACCCCAGAACTCGAGGAAGGCAAATGGTGCGGACCAGCCACCGAGGAACATGATCGAAGCCAGCGCGCCGATCAGGATCATGTTGGCGTATTCGGCCAGCATGAACATGGCGTAGGCCATGCCCGAGTACTCGACCATGTGGCCGGCGACGATTTCCGACTCGCCTTCGACGACGTCGAACGGGTGACGGTTGGCTTCAGCCAGGCCCGACACCAGGTAGATGACGAACATCGGCAGCAGCGGCAGCCAGTTCCACGACATGAAGTTCACGCCTTTTTCGGCGAAGTAGCCGATTTGCTGGCCGCCAACGATGTCGATGAAGTTCAGGCTGCCCGAGACCATCAGCACGATGACCATCACGAAGCCCATCGGGATTTCATACGAAATCATCTGTGCCGAAGCGCGCATGGCGCCCATGAACGAGTACTTCGAGTTCGAGGCCCAGCCGGCGATGATGATGCCGTAGACTTCCATCGAGGTAATCGCCAGCAGCAGCAGCAAGCCCGCGTTGACGTTGGCCAGCACGGCTTCCGGACCGAACGGCACGACCGACCAGGCGGCCAGGGCCGGCATGATGGTCATGATCGGGCCGATCACGAACAGGCCCTTGGCAGCCTTGGCCGGGATGATGATCTCTTTGAACAAGAGTTTCAGCGCATCGGCGATCGGTTGCAGCAGGCCCAGGGGACCCACGCGGTTCGGGCCGACGCGGATCTGGATCCAGCCGATCAGCTTGCGCTCCCACAGGGTGGCGTAAGCAACCAGGCCCATCAGCGGCAACAGCACGCACAGGATCTTGATCAGGGTCCAGAAGAACGGCCAGGTACCGCCCAGCAAATCCTGGCCGGTACTGTTGATGACGTTTACAAATTCAGGCAGAGCCATCAGATTTTCCCCTCTGCTGTTTCAACTGTGATGTCACCGAACATGCCGCCCAGGTTAGCCGTCGAGGCATGCGCCGCCGACACTTTGACCACATTGGCTGGCAGGCCGGCGTGAATTGCCGCCACCAGGATGGCGCTGCCGGAGCCTTGCGCCACTTTGACCTTGTCGCCCGCCTTGATGCCCAGCTTTTCAGCCAGCGCCAGGGACAGGTGCGCTTGCGGCGCGGCGCCATCGACCGTGCGCAGCAGCGGTTCGGAGCGGCGTACCAGCGCGTCGGCGAAGTAGATCGGCACGTCGGCGATGCGTTGCAGCGCAGGCGACGCCGGGGCGTAGCTTGCCGCTTCCGGTGCATTTTTCGCGATGTTGTTCAGCTGTGCCGACAGATCGGTCACGCCGGCACCAAACGCTTCGTCGCGGATCGCTTCGGAGGTGTCGTAGTCGAAACCGGCCAGGCCCAGGATGTTGCCCAGGACGCGCAGCACTTTCCAGGCTGGACGGGTATCGGCCAGCGGTTTCACGGTGCCGTTGAAGCTTTGCGCGCGGCCTTCGCAGTTGACGAAGGTGCCCGAGGTTTCAGCGAACGGGGCGATCGGCAGCAAGACATCGGCGTAATCCATGCCGTGCTTGAAGGCGGACATGGCCACGACCATGTCGGCACCATCCAGGGCGGCGCGGGCCGCTTGTGGATTGGCGGCATCGAGTTCCGGCTCGGCGTGCAGCAGCACGTAGGCTTTTTTCGGTACGGCAAACGCTGCTTGCACGTTGGCGCGCGGCTTGGCGACCAGGTGCGCGCCAACCGTGTTGGCCGCTTCCGTCAGGTAACCCAGCTTGGCACCCGTCTGTTCGGCGATCCATTGCGCGGCAGCATGCAGTTGCGACGCTTGCGGGTGTTGCGTTGCCGCATTACCCAGCAGCACGGCGCCGTTGTCGCCAGCCATCAGGCTGGCAGCGATGGCGACAGCCACGTCCGAAGCGTTGACGGCTTCGAAGCCTGCAGGCGCCGTAATTTCTTTCGCTTTAGCAACAGCGACGACCACTTCCGACAAGGCCGCCAGCCAATCGCTAGGCGCGACGATCATCTTGTTGGCGATGGTGATCAATTGATCATCGTCCGAGGCGTGCAGGATCGACAGCTTGGCGCCGCCCTTGACGGATGCGCGCAAACGCGTGGCCAGCAATGGGTGATCCTTGCGCAGGAACGAGCCGATGACGAAGGCGCGCTTGATCTGGCCAAATTCGTTGATCGGCATGCCCAGCCATGGCTTGACGCCAGCGTCCAGCGCGAAGTCGGTCTGGCGCAGGCGGAAGTCGACGTTCTCGGAACCGAGACCGTTGGCGACTTTTTGCAGCAGTACCAGCTCTTCGACGGTCGAATGCGGCGTTGCCAGCGCGGCGATGGCGTCGGCGCCATGCTCGTGCTTGATATTTTTCAAACCGTGCGCCACGTATTCCAGCGCCGTTTGCCAATCGACTTCTTTCCACTCGTTGCCTTGTTTCAGCATCGGGGAAGTCAGGCGTTCGGCACTGTCCAGCGCTTCGTACGAGAAACGGTCCTTGTCCGAGATCCAGCACTCGTTGACGGCTTCGTTTTCCAGCGGCAATACGCGCTTGACCTTGCCAGCTTTCACTTGCACGATCAGGTTCGCGCCCAGACCGTCATGCGGGCTGACCGATTTGCGGCGCGACAGTTCCCACGTACGGGCGCTGTAACGGAACGGCTTCGAGGTCAGTGCGCCAACCGGGCACAGATCGATCATGTTGCCCGACAGTTCCGAGTCGACGGTCTGGCCCACGAAGGACACGATTTCCGAGTGTTCGCCGCGGCCGATCATGCCCAGCTCCATCACGCCAGCCACTTCCTGGCCAAAGCGCACGCAACGGGTGCACTGGATGCAGCGCGACATTTCCTGCATGGACACCAGCGGACCGGCTTCCTTCGGCTGCACGACGCGCTTGTCTTCCTTGTAGCGCGATTCGCTCTTGCCGTAACCCACTGCCAAGTCTTGCAACTGGCATTCGCCGCCCTGATCGCAGATAGGGCAATCGAGCGGGTGGTTAATCAGCAAGAATTCCATGACCGACTTTTGCGCCTGCACAGCTTTATCGCTGGCGGAACGCACGATCATGCCGGCACTGACCGGGGTCGCACAAGCGGGCAAAGGCTTGGGCGCCTTTTCCACTTCGACCAGGCACATGCGGCAGTTCGCTGCGATCGACAATTTCTTGTGATAGCAGAAGTGCGGAATGTAGGTTCCCAATTTGTTGGCGGCGTCCATCACCATGCTACCAGCAGGGACTTCGACTTTTTTGCCGTCTATTTCGATTTCAACCATGGTGATCGTTACCTGACGCAGCTTAGATATATGCGGGCACTAAGCAATGCTTGTGCTCGATATGATATTCAAATTCTTCACGGAAATTCTTAATGAAGGCCCGTACCGGCATGGCAGCCGCATCGCCCAGCGCGCAAATAGTGCGGCCCTGGATGTTGTCGGCGATCGAGTTGAGCATGTCCAGGTCGTCTGGACGACCCTGCCCCTGCTCGATGCGGTGCACCATGCGGTACATCCAGCCTGTGCCTTCACGGCAAGGCGTACACTGGCCGCACGATTCTTCAAAGTAGAAGTAGGACAGGCGTTCCAGCGCCTTTACCATGCAGCGTGTTTCGTCCATCACGATGACGGCGCCCGAACCCAACATCGAACCGGCTTTCGCGATCGAGTCGTAGTCCAGGTCGGTCTGCATCATGATGTCGCCGCGGATCACCGGAGCGGACGAACCGCCAGGGATCACGGCCTTGATCTTTTTGCCACCGCGCATGCCGCCTGCCAGTTCCAGCAGCGTTGCAAACGGGGTGCCGAGCGGCACTTCATAGTTGCCCGGTTTTTCCACGTCGCCCGAGATCGAGAAGATCTTCGAACCGCCGTTGTTCGGCTTGCCCATCGCCAGGTATTTCTCTGGACCAATGTTCAGCACGAATGGCACGGCCGCGAAGGTTTCCGTGTTGTTGATCGTCGTCGGCTTGCCGTACAGGCCAAACGAGGCAGGGAAAGGCGGCTTGAAGCGCGGCTGGCCTTTCTTGCCTTCCAGCGATTCGAGCAGGGCCGTTTCTTCGCCGCAGATGTAGGCGCCATAACCATGGTGCGCGTGCAACTGGAACGAGAACTCGCTGCCCATGATCTTGTCACCGAGGAAACCGGCGGCGCGCGCCTCTTCCAGCGCTTCTTCGAAACGCAGGTATTCCTGGAAGATTTCACCGTGGATATAGTTGTAGCCGACGGTGATGCCCATCGCATAAGCGCCAATGGCCATGCCTTCGATCAGGGCATGGGGATTGTAACGAATGATGTCGCGGTCCTTGAAAGTGCCCGGTTCGCCTTCATCTGTATTGCAGACGAGGTATTTCTGGCCCGGGAACTGGCGCGGCATGAAGCTCCACTTCAAGCCGGTAGGGAAACCCGCGCCGCCACGGCCGCGCAAGGACGAAGCCTTGAGGTCGGCAATGATCTGTTCCGGCGTGATTTTCTCTTTCAGGATACGCCGCAGGGCGCTGTAGCCGCCGCGGTTCACATAATCTTGCAAATGCCAGTTCTTGCCATCCAGATCCTTCAGGATCAATGGATCGATATGGCGGTTGTGGAGTGACGTCATTTCTTGAGTTCCTCCAGCATGGCGTCGATTTTCTCGTTCGACATCCAGCTGCACATGGTTTTATTACTGACCAGCAAGACAGGCGCATCGCCGCAAGCACCCATGCACTCGCCCTCAACCAGGGTGAACTGGCCGTCAGCGGTGGTTTCGCGGAAATCGATGCCCAGTTTCTGCTTCAGGTAGTCTGCAGCGCGCACGCCGCCCGACAGGGCGCATGGCAGGTTGGTGCACACAGTGATCTTGTGCTTGCCCACGGGTTTCACGTTGTACATATTGTAGAACGTGGCCACTTCCTGCACGGCAATCGCCGGCATGCCGATGTAATCGGCCAGTTCCTTCATGGTTTCCGGCGCCAGCCAGCCCAGTTCATCCTGGGCATGGGCCAGCGCGGCCATGACGGCCGACTGACGCTGGTCGGCCGGATACTTGGCCAGCTCGCGGTCAATTTTCTTATAGCATTGCTCTGATAACAACATACTTTTTGCCTCTTAGCGGTCAATACTGCCGAACACGATATCTTGCGTCCCGATGATGGTCACGGCGTCGGCAAGCATGTGCCCACGCGCCATCTCGTCGAGCGACTGCAAGTGGGCGTAGTCTGGCGCGCGCAGTTTCATGCGGTACGGCTTGTTGGCGCCATCGGACACCAGGTACACGCCGAACTCGCCCTTCGGATGTTCCACGGCGCTGTAGGCCTCGCCTGGCGGCACGTGGAAACCTTCCGTGAACAGCTTGAAGTGGTGAATCAGCGATTCCATGTTGGTCTTCATGTCGACGCGGCCCGGAGGCGCCACCTTGCGGTTGCTGGTCATGACAGGACCTTCATTGTTGCGCAGCCACTCCACGCATTGCTTGATGATGCGGTTCGACTGGCGCAGTTCTTCCACGCGGACCAGGTAGCGGTCGTAGCAATCGCCGTTGGTGCCGATAGGAATGTCGAAATCCATCAGGTCGTACACTTCGTACGGCTGTTTCTTGCGCAAGTCCCACTGCACGCCCGAGCCGCGCAGCATGGCGCCCGTAAAGCCCATGGCCAGCGCATCTTCCGGCGAGACCACGCCGATGCCGACGGTACGCTGTTTCCAGATACGGTTGTCGGTCAGCAAGGTTTCGTACTCGTCCACGGAATTCGGGAAACGGCGCGCGAAGTCTTCGATGAAGTCCAGCAGGGAACCCTGGCGGTTTTCATTGAGTTTGCCGATGGCCTTGGCGTTGCGGATGATCGACGCCTTGTGCTGCGGCATCGCGTCCGGCAGGTCGCGGTACACGCCGCCCGGACGGTAGTAGGCCGCGTGCATGCGCGCGCCCGAGACTGCCTCGTAGGCGTCGAACAAGTCTTCGCGGTCGCGGAAGCAATACAGGAACGGGCCCATGGCGCCAACGTCCAGCGCGTGGGTGCCGAGCCACATCAGGTGATTCAGGATGCGCGTCATCTCGTCGAACATGACGCGGATGTATTGCGCGCGCAGCGGCACTTCCAGGCCCAGCATCTTTTCGATGGCCATCACGTACGCATGTTCATTGCACATCATCGACACATAGTCGAGACGGTCCATGTACGGCACGGATTGCAAATAGGTCTTCTGTTCGGCCAGCTTTTCGGTGGCGCGGTGCAGCAGGCCGATATGCGGGTCGGCGCGCTGGATGACTTCGCCATCCATCTCCAGCACCAGGCGCAGCACACCGTGCGCGGCCGGATGCTGTGGCCCAAAGTTCAGGGTGTAGTTCTTAATCTCAGCCATTATTTCATCCCGTAATGTTCTTCGCGGATCACGCGCGGCACGTTTTCCCGCGGCTCGATCGTCACGGGCTGGTAAATCACGCGCTTTTGTTCCGGATCGTAACGCATCTCGACATAGCCGGAGACGGGGAAATCCTTGCGGAACGGATGGCCGATGAAACCGTAGTCGGTCAGCAGGCGGCGCAAGTCGTTGTGGCCTTCGAAGAGGATGCCCAGCAGGTCGAATGCTTCGCGCTCGTACCAGTTGACGGCGCGCCAGATGCTCACCACGGAGGGCAGCAGCGGCATGTCGTCGTCCGGCGCGAACACGCGCACGCGCACGCGCCAATTGTGCTTGACCGACAGCAAGTGCGAAACGGCCGCGAAACGCAGGCCATCCCAGCTACCGTCGCCATAGGTCGAGTAGTCGACGCCGCACAGGTCGAGCATTTGCTCGAAATGCAGGGCCGGATCGTCGCGCAGGGTCTGCATCACGGCCAGGTAGTCCTCGGCCTTGACGACCAGAGTGACTTCGCCCAGCGCAACCGTCGTGCTAACGCGATCGCCCAGGGCAGTGCCGAGGGCGTTTTGCAATACTTCTAAATGTGTTGTCATAATCTGAAGCGGCCCGGTTAGCGTGCGATCGTGCTGGTACGCTTGATCTTGTTCTGCAACTGCATGATGCCGTACAGCAAGGCTTCAGCGGTCGGAGGACAGCCAGGCACATACACGTCGACGGGCACGATGCGGTCGCAACCGCGCACCACGGAATAGGAGTAATGGTAGTACCCGCCGCCATTGGCGCAGGAACCCATCGAGATAACCCAGCGTGGCTCCGCCATCTGGTCGTAGACCTTGCGCAGGGCCGGCGCCATCTTGTTGCACAGGGTGCCGGCAACGATCATGACGTCGGACTGACGCGGCGACGGACGAAACACGACGCCGAAACGGTCCATATCGTAGCGGGCAGCGCCCACATGCATCATTTCGACCGCACAGCAGGCCAGACCGAACGTCATCGGGAACATAGACCCGGTGCGCGCCCAGTTGATCAGCTTGTCGGCCGAGGTGGTGATGAAACCTTCGCTTAATACGCCTTCAATAGCCATGGCTTATTCCCAGTCAAGGGCACCTTTCTTCCAAATGTACCAAAATCCGACCACGAATTCAGCGATGAACACCATCATCGTGACGAAACCGGCCCAGCCCAGGTCGCGCATTGCAACGCCCCATGGGAAAAAGAATGCCGTTTCCAGATCGAACAAAATAAACAGGATTGCGACCAGATAGTAGCGCACATCAAATTTCATGCGCGCGTCTTCGAATGCTTCAAAGCCACATTCGTACGGGGAGAGTTTTGCTGCGTCGGGCTTGTTAGGGCCTAACAGGCGCCCCAGGAGCTGGGGAGCGATACCGACACCAAGGCCGATAATAATGAACAGCAGGACGGGGAAGTAATTTTCGAGGTTCACGATTGATGAGCTTATATTGAACGATCGGTTAAATGAGGACGCTGCGATCATTTGCAGCGTATCTAACGCACGATCCCAATCAAAGCTAAGACCAGGATCGAACGACACATCCTCGTAAAAAAAGCCAGCAACTTTGTACGAGCCATGGCTCGTGCGCCGTTGCTGGCTTCTGATTTCTGGTGCCGACGACGAGACTCGAACTCGTACAGCTTGCGCCACTACCCCCTCAAGATAGCGTGTCTACCAATTTCACCACGTCGGCGGTAAGGCCCGTATTCTACTCTGCTTTGCCGCTAAAGTTAATGCACAAATGCATCAAAACACAGATAAAAACGATAAATTTTTACATCTTCCAGCGCGTCACGATTTTTTCCTGCCGCGCTGCTGAAACATTGAGCAATAATCTGCCCGTAATGAGAATTACTCTCGATGAGGTATCGAGCTGAACCAGAATTACTTCGGAATCGCGCCGGCCGGGGTGCTGGCAACCGGTGCCGCCGCTGCCGGAGCGCTGGCTGCCGGTGCCGCAGGCACCGTCGTCGGGATCGCGCCCGCGCCGGTGACCGGCACTGGCTTGACGACTTTATCCATCACGCCGCCGCCGACCGTCGTGGCGCGCTGATTCGCCATCAGCGACAGGGCCAGGGTGGCGCCGAAGAAGATCGCGGCGGCAACGCCCGTCGATTTCGACATGAAGTTCGACGAACCCGTCGCACCGAACAGGCTGCCCGAGGCGCCCGAACCGAAGGCGGCGCCCATGTCGGCGCCCTTACCGTGCTGCAACAACACCAGCGCGATAATCGACAATGCCGAAATAACCTGTACTACCACTACCAGATTGAACATCATGTTCATTGCAATTCCATTCTTAGTTTAAAGTAATTCAATCAGCGGCGTGAATAATCGCCAGGAAATCCGCCGCCTTCAATGCTGCTCCACCGATCAGACCGCCATCGATATCCGGCATCGCCATCAATTCTTTTGCGTTCTCCGGCTTCATGCTGCCGCCGTACAGGATCTGCACGCCGGTCGCTGCTACCGCATTCTTTGCCACCAGCTGGGCGCGCAATACCTGATGCACGTCCTGCGCCATTTGCGGCGTGGCCGTCTTGCCCGTGCCGATGGCCCAGACTGGCTCATAGGCCAGCACCAGTTTCGCCACGTCGTCGGCGGAAATCGCCGCCAGCACGGCGCCCAGTTGCTGCGCCACCACGGCATTGGTCTGGCCCGCTTCGCGCTGCGCCAGGGTTTCGCCGATGCAGACGATAGGCGTGATGCCCGCCGCCAGCGCCGCAACCGTCTTGGCCGCCACCTGCGCATCGCTCTCGCCATGGTAGGCGCGGCGCTCGGAATGCCCGATCACCACATAGCCGCAGCCAAAATCCTGCAGCATGGCGGTCGAGATTTCTCCCGTGTAGGCGCCGCTGGCGTGCGCCGAGACATCCTGCGCACCCCAACCAATGGCCGTGCCTGCCAATTGCGCCTGGCACTGCGCCAGATACGGCGCAGGCACACAGACGGCGCTGGCGGCGCCAGAGGCAGCCAGGCCAGCAACTATTTCAGACAATAACACCGCGTTCGAGGTGCGACTGCCGTTCATTTTCCAATTTCCGACGACGAGTTTGCGACGCATAGTAGCCTAAATTCTAATAACCCGTCATTCTAACTCCGGCACCGATGCCGGTCAAACAGGCAGTGCCCCGTTTCAAACAACTTGCAACATGATCTTGCCCACGTGCGTGCTCGCCTCCATCAAGGCATGCGCCTCGTTGGCTTTTTCCAACGGGAAAGTTTTATAGATCACCGGCTTGATCTTGCCCGCCTCGATCAGCGGCCAGACGGTCGTGCGCAAATGGTTCGCGATGGCCGCCTTGAAGGCCACGGAACGGGGACGCAGGGTGGAACCCGTCACCGTCAGGCGGCGGCGCAGCAAGGTGCCCAGATCCAGCTCCGCCTTGGTGCCACCCTGCACGGCGATCAGGCCGATGCGGCCGTCGTCGGCCAGGCAGCTGATCTCGCGCGGCAGGTAGTCGCCGCCCACCATGTCGAGGATGACATCGACGCCCTTGCCATCGGTCAATTCCTTGACGACGGCGACGAAATCTTCCGTGCGGTAATTGATGCCCCGTTCGGCACCCAGCGCCTCGCAGGCGCGCGCCTTTTCGTCGCTGCCCGCCGTGGCGAAGACGCGATGCCCCAGGGCGGCCGCCAATTGAATGGCCGTCACGCCGATGCCGGACGTGCCGCCCTGCACCAATAACGTTTCACCATCGGCCAGCGCGCAGCGGTCGAAGACATTGCTCCAGACGGTAAAGAAATTTTCCGGCAGGGACGCACCTTCCATCGCCGTCAAACCTTGCGGCAGCGGCAGGCACTGGCCGGCGGGCGCGGCGCAGTATTCGGCATAGCCGCCGCCCTGCACCAGCGCACAGACCAGGTCGCCTTTTTTGAATTCAGTGTTGCTGAAATCACCATCGACGACTTCGCCCGCCACTTCCAGGCCCGGCAAGTCGGAGGCGCCGGCGGGTGGCGCATATTTGCCCAGGCGTTGCAGCACGTCGGGACGGTTGATGCCGGCCGCGTGCACCTTGATCAGCAGCTCTCCGGCTTTGAAGGCGGGGACGGGAGACTCGACGATCTGCAAAACGTCGGCGGGACCTGGCTGGCTGATGGCAACTGCACGCATGGCGGGACTCTTTCAAGGGAAAACGGCGATTGTACGCCAAGCCGCCCTCCCCTGCAGACCACCGCCGCTCTTAACCGGCGCCCGTCTTCGACTGGCGCGGCAAGGGCGTGCCCGGCTTCCATTTCGCCGACAGGGCTTGCCCTTCCTCGACTTGCTCATGCGTCATCTTGCGCACCACGGCGGCGCGCTGGTCGGCCGCATTTGCGTTGCCATTCGCGGCCGCCAGGTTCCACAGCATGTAGGCGATGACGTTGTCCTGCTGCACGCCGCCCATGTGGTAGCGGTACATCAGGCCCAGCACCTGCTGCGCCTCGGCATGGTTCTGCTCGGCCGCCTTGCGGAACCAGCCTACGGCCTGTTTATGGTCCTGCAGCACGGCGTTGCCCGTGTAATACATGGCGCCCACGACATACTGGGCGTCGGCCTTGCCCTGCTCGGCCGCCTTGCGGTGCCAGAACATGGCTTGCTTGTAATCCTGCGGCAAACCCCGTCCCATGTAATACATCAAGCCCAGCAAATGCTGGGCATCGGCGTTGCCGGTCTTAGCTAGTGGCAATATTTCCTTGTAGGCTAGCGTGTAATTCTTGTTGTTATAGGCACTGGCGCCTTCGGCGAAACCAGCCCGCGCGGGTAGCTGTATCGTCAACAGCATGAGTAAGGTAATGATCAGTTTTTTCATCGGAATGGGATGTGGTCTGACTACTTATTATTGTTCTGCCGAAGGCCTGTGGCAGGATGCTTTTACTTCCAGCTGACTTTGCCCAGGCCCTCGACGCTGACATCGCGGTTGGCTGGCTTGCCGTACACCACCACCGAACCGAGCCCGCTCAAGTTCAGCTTGGCATTCGTATGGGCATTCACCGTGGCGTTGCCAAGGCCGCTCAATTCCAGGTTGACGGCGTCGGCTTCGAATTGCTGCGCATTCAGGCTGCCCAGGCCGCCCAGGCTGGCTTTCAGGAGTCGTCCGCGTCCGCCCAGCACGACCGAGCCCGCGCCCTGCAAGTCCAGCTCGGCCCGCTCATTGTTGCCTATCCATAGTTGCATGCTGCCCACACCGCCCAGACTGGCATTGAGCTTGCGGTAGTCGCCCACCAGCTTGATGCTGCCCGCCCCTTCCAGCGACAGGGTCAGTTCCTCGCCCTTGAAACCCGTGATATCCGTGCTGCCAAAGCCTTCCGAACTGACTTCGCGCAAATTCGGCAGCACCAGGTCGGCGCGGATCGATGAAGGGCCGATCTTGAAGCCGCGCACTTCCGTTTCGATGTGCAGGGTATCACCGCTTTGCGCCGTGCTGACATCGGCGATATAGCGCTTGTCGGCCGTAATGCTCAGCGAAGGCACGTTGCCCTGGCGAATGCGTACTTCCATCACGCCATCGAGCTTGACGCGCACCACGCGGGCGTCGATGTTGCGCATTTCCAGCAGGCGGGTCTCGGCGGCCGCGCCGCGCACCAGGCCCAAAGTCGCCAGGAACAACAGCGCCAGTTGCAGTGTCTTTTTCATGTAGTGCATCCTCGGTATCTTGTTTTTATGTCTCGCGGCGCCCTCGTGGGGCTTGCGCGCATCGCCACTGGCTGCCACTGTAGCAGCAGCAAAAATTGCTGACAATCAATTATGCGAAACGGGCTTTTTCGGTAACGCTCAGGCGCTTGGCCTTGACCACCACCACGTGCATGGCAGCCGTGTCCGCTGGCGCGGCCAGGGTGGCCGTGGAACTGGCCACTTGCAGGGCCGGGGCGGCCGGGGCAGTGGCGTAGCAGCTGGCGCCGAGCAGGATGGCGGCGGCAACGGCGATGACTTCCATGTTTTTAGCGACGTTCATGTGAATCTCCTCGGGTGTCTGGCAGTGGGCTTGCGGTATGGTGTGACTATAGCCATACCGCCCCCGGCAGACACGCCGATTGCGACGAACTGCGCTTTTGGCAGGCTGGCCTGACAAAAACGCGGATGAACGTGCAGATCGCTACTCGTCGTCTTAAAACTCTTCCCACTCGTCGGCGCCGGACTTGGCCGCCTTGACGGACTTGGCCGGCGACGGCGCGCGGACCGGCGCACGCGACGCAAGGACACGAACGGCTGGCTTCGCCTTGAGGCGCGTCACGGGCGCGGATGCCGCGGCAGGCGCATCACCCAGACGGAACATGCCGACGGCTTGCGCCAGATCCACGGCCTGTTCCTGCAGGCTTTCCGCGGCGGCGGCGGCTTGCTCGACGAGGGCCGCATTTTGCTGCGTCATGGTATCCATGTGCGTGACGGCCGTATTGATCTCGCCGATGCCGGCGCTCTGTTCGCGGCTGGCCACCGTGATCTCGCTCATGATGGTCGTCAATTGCTGCACCGACGCCACCACCTGGTCCATGGTCTGGCCCGCTTCATCGACAAGGCGCCCGCCGGCATCCACTTTCTCCACCGAATCGCCAATCAACTCCTTGATTTCCTTCGCCGCGCCAGCGGAGCGTTGCGCCAGGTTGCGCACTTCGGACGCCACGACGGCAAAACCCCTGCCCTGCTCGCCCGCGCGCGCCGCCTCGACGGCCGCGTTCAGGGCCAGGATATTCGTCTGGAAGGCAATGCCGTCGATCACGCCGATGATGTCGACGATTTTGCGCGAGCTTTCCTGGATGCCGGCCATGGTGCCCACCACCTGCTGCACCACCCTGCCGCCCTTGGCCGCCACTTCCGAGGCGGACATGGCCAGCTCATTGGCCGCATGCGCGTTTTCCGCATTCTGCTTGACGGTCGACGTCAGCTCATCCATCGAACTGGCCGTTTCTTCCAGCGCCCCCGCCTGCGCTTCCGTGCGCGAGGACAGGTCGGCATTGCCGGCGGCAATATCGGCCGATTCGCTGCGCACCAGGGTGCTGATGCTGCGGATCTGCACCAGCACGGTGGCAATCTTTTCGACGAACAAGTTAAATGCCTTGGCGATCTGCGCCAGCTCGTCCGAACCTTGCGCGTCGAGGCGGCTGGTCAGGTCTCCATCGCCCGTGGCGATCGCTTCCATCGCATCGCGCACCAGGCCCAGGCGGCGCAAGGCGTGTGCCACCAGCACGCTCAATACCGTGGCGGCCAGGGCCAGCACCAGCAAGGCCGTCAGGGCCGACGCGCGCAGCATGGAGGTCAATGCCTGCGTCGCTTCTGCGCGGTCGAGCACGGTAGCCAGCAGCCAGTCGCTGCCCGGCACTTTACTCACATGCAAGATGCCATTGCGTTCGCCCAGGCGAATGGCGGCGCCGTCACCGCTCTTTTCGATATCGGCCAGCGTCTGCGCACTGAGGCCAGGGTCCAGCTCGGCCAGGGGCTTCAGGGTCAGCTTGCCGTCCGGGTGGGCGATGATCTTGCCGCCGCCATCGACGAGGAAGGCATAGCTGGACGCCGTCGGCTTGATCGAGGCGACGTTTTGCACCACCGCATCCATCATCACGTCGGCCGCCATCACGCCCGTCACGCTGCCCTTGCCGCCCAGCGGCTCGGCAAACGTCACCACCAGCTTGCCCGTGCTGGCGCCGATATACGGCGCCGTAATGATGGGGCCGCCCACCTCGGACGCCAGCTTGTACCAGGGGCGCGCCGTGGGATCATAGTCGGCGGCGCGCTTGCGCTCCTGCGAAAAGACGGCGTGCTTGTCGGCAAAGCCGATATACGCCATGTCGAAGGTACCGGCCTGCTCGGCCGCCTTGAGGGCCGGCAGCGGGTCGGCCGCCGTGGCGCCCTGCTTGAGCGAGCCGACGACGGCCTGCTTGGAACGCAGCCATTCGGCGATGGCTTGCGCGTGGCTGTGCGACAACTGCAGCATCTGCGTGTCGAGCGCAGCCAGGGTGCTGGAGCGCGTCGTGAAGAAATTGGCGATGGCGACGGCCAGCATGGCCAGCACGACGATGGAAACGGCGATGGCGATCAGCCGCGCCTTAAGGGAGGACAACATGGTGCATCCAATAAAAAAGAGAAAATCGGGAGGGATGCGCCATGGTCGATGAATAAGATTTTGTCGTCAAGCAATACTGACAGTCAATTACCCATAAACAACAATTGATACCATATATTAATTACAGCTCGCCGCGCAGCTTGCGCAGGGCTGGCGATTCGCCGCCCGTGGCCTCGATGCGGAAACGGGCAAATGCCTGCTCCAGCTCGGGGTACTGGCGCAAGCCGCCTTCCGTAAAATAACGCCCGCCGGGGATATCGCCCCACGGCAGGGGCGTCGTCAAGGCCCCGCTGCCCGCCAGTGCCAGCAGCGGCTCGAGCGCGCTGCGCAGGTCGGCCACCTCCCCGTCGGCCGACGCCAGGCGGGCCAGCCATTGTTCCAGTTCGGCGGCATGGGCTTGCAAACGTTGTTGATCCATTATCACTCCTCAATTCTTGATCGTGCCGATCAGCACGGGCGCCGACCACAGGCTGCGGTTGGGCAGCAGATATTGCTGTGCCCCGCCACGGCGCCGCACCAGCCCGCCCAGCTCTTGCGTCGGCGCCACCTGGCTGACGAACACGTTGACAGTCCCCTTGGGCATGATCTGATACACATCATACAGCGGCGCCTCGCTCTTCAAGGGCAAGCCGAAACAGTCGGCCAGGCTGGCACACTGGCCCGAGGCCTGCTGCAATTGCGCGCTGGTGGTGAAATATGGCGAGTACGGCGACACATTCTGGCCATGCGGCACGATTTTTACCAATGCGGCCGACATGGCTTGCAAGTCGGGCAAGGTACTGCCGGAAGCGAGCTGCTCGACCGCGCGCGCGTAAATCGTCTCGGCCGGGGCGGCAGGATCGGCGGCGCGCAGTTCGCGCAGGAATTGCTGGCCCGGCGCGCTGTCCAGGTAGGGATCGATGGCTACGCGCTGCAAGCCCGCCGTCCTGAAGGTGCTGAGGTCATTGATTTCGCGCGCATGCACGGCGCGCAAGGTGTCGAGGTCTTGCGCCGGCATGGCCGCGGACGCGGCGGCGATGGGGATGGGCAACGGCACCGGCGTCGGTGCGCTGTCCAGCTGCGCCCGGACACCGGGCGCGACGGCAAGCAGAAAGGCGGCGGCCAGCCCGCAGAATGTGCGCATGCTGCATCTCCTTGGAAGACTCGTTCAGGGGAATATCCCCTCCCGAATCTACAAGGCGCGGCGGCGGCCGATACGCGCTGCATCAAGATCGATGCACAATCCGGCATCCACCTTCGATACAGCGCAAACAAGGCGCAAAAAAACCGCCAGGGCTTGCGCGCTGGCGGTTTTGATCATGCGGCCGAGGCCGCAGTCAGGCGAATCTGAAGGAAATTAAGCGGCTGGCGCTTCGTTGCCTTCGGCAGCTTTCATCGACAGTTTCAAACGGCCGCGGTCGTCCGTTTCCAGAACCTTGACGCGGACCAGCTGGCCTTCTTTCAGGTAGTCGGCCACGGCGTTGACGCGCTCGTTGGCGATCTGCGAGATATGCAGCAAGCCGTCCTTGCCTGGCATGACTTGCACGATGGCGCCGAAGTCCAGCAGTTTCAGCACGGTGCCTTCGTAGGTCTTGCCCACTTCGACGGAAGCGGTCAGTTCTTCGATGCGGCGCTTGGCTTCCTGGCCGGCAGCAGCGTCGACGGAAGCGATGGTGACCACGCCTTCGTCGCTGATGTCGATCTGAGTGCCCGTCTCTTCGGTCAGCGCGCGGATCACGGCGCCACCCTTGCCGATCACGTCACGGATTTTTTCCGGGTTGATCTTAATGGTGATCAGACGCGGTGCGAAATCGGACAGTTCGGTTTTGACGTGCGGCATGGCTTTTTGCATTTCGCCCAGGATGTGCTCGCGGCCTTCCTTGGCTTGCGCCAGTGCCACTTGCATGATTTCCTTGGTGATGCCCATGATCTTGATGTCCATCTGCAGCGCCGTGATACCGTTGCGGGTACCGGCTACCTTGAAGTCCATGTCGCCCAGGTGATCTTCGTCGCCCAGGATGTCGGACAGCACGGCAAACTTGCCGCCTTCCTTGATCAGGCCCATGGCGATACCGGCCACGTGTTCCTTCATCGGCACACCGGCGTCCATCAATGCCAGGCAGCCGCCGCACACCGATGCCATCGACGAGGAACCGTTCGATTCCGTGATTTCCGACACCAGGCGCACCGAGTAGCTGAACTCTTCAGCTGCTGGCAGGGCGGCGATCAGCGCGCGCTTGGCCAGGCGGCCGTGGCCGATTTCGCGGCGTTTCGGCGTACCGACGCGGCCCGTTTCGCCGGTGGCGAACGGAGGCATGTTGTAATGCAGCATGAACGAATCGGTGAACTCGCCCATCAGTGCATCGATCTTCTGGCTGTCGCGGGCGGTGCCCAACGTTGCCACGACCAGCGCTTGCGTTTCGCCGCGCGTGAACAGGGCCGAACCGTGGGTGCGTGGCAGCACGCTGGTGCGGATCGAGATCGGACGCACGGTGCGCGTGTCGCGGCCGTCGATGCGTGGCTCGCCGTCCAGGATTTGCGTACGCACGATTTTTGCTTCGATGTCGAACAGGATGTTGTTCACTTCAGCGCTGTCTATGGATGCGCCGCCGGCAGCAGCCGCTTCAGCCGACAGGTCGGCGATCACTTCCGACGTCGCTGCTTTCAGCTTGGCCGTACGCTCTTGCTTGTCCTTGGTTTGATACGCGTCATTGATCTTGGCGTTGGCGAAATGCGCGACGCGGGCGATCAGTGCTTCGTTTTTCGGCGCAGGCGCCCATTCCACTTCCGGCTTGCCGCCGTCACGCACCAGGTCGTGAATCGCGTCGATGACGACTTTCATCTGGTCGTGGCCGAAGACCACGGCGCCCAGCATGATTTCTTCGGACAGCTGTTTCGCTTCCGATTCGACCATCAGCACGGCCGTTTCGGTACCGGCGACAACCAGGTCCATTTCCGACGTTTTCAGTTGCTGGACGGTCGGGTTCAGGATGTACTGGCCATTCGCGTAACCGACGCGCGCGGCGCCGATAGGACCGTTGAAAGGCACGCCCGATACGCACAGGGCAGCCGAAGCGCCGATCATGGCGGCGATGTCCGGATCGATTTCCGGGTTGACCGACAGCACGTGAATGATGACTTGCACTTCATTCAGGTAGCCTTCCGGGAACAGCGGACGGATAGGACGGTCGATCAAACGGGATGTCAGTGTTTCTTTTTCGGAAGGACGGCCTTCGCGCTTGAAAAAACCGCCCGGGATTTTACCGGCAGCATAGGTTTTCTCAACATAATCAACCGTCAAAGGGAAGAAATCCTGGCCTGGCTTGGCATCTTTGCGTGCCACTACCGTTGCCAGAACGACGGTATCTTCGATCGACACCAGCACTGCGCCGGATGCCTGACGTGCGATTTCGCCGGTTTCCAGGGTCACTTGGTGTTGACCGTACTGGAAGGTTTTCGTAACTTTGTTAAACATGGGGTATCCCTTTTCTAATTGCCGACAGATTTTCAGGGGCTGTCGTTCACCTCACCACAGGCGGCAGAAACATCGTTGCCACCTTTACTACTTTACTTTTAAAACATGATATCGGTAGAGAATACTGCACTTACCGATAAAAATCCGGAATTCAAATGACAAAATGCCCGCGTCAGCGAACTGGCGCAGGCATTTCTGTATAAACCTTGTACGGCAAAAATTACTTGCGCAGACCAAGTTTAGCGATCAGGTCGCGATAACGGGTAGCGTCTTTAGCCTTCAGGTAGGACAACAGGCTCTTACGACGGTTGACCATCATGATCAGGCCGCGGCGGGAGTGGTGATCTTTCGAGTGGGCTTTGAAGTGGCCGTTCAGTTCGTTGATGCGAGCTGTCAGCAGTGCAACTTGCACTTCAGGGGAGCCGGTGTCGTTTTGACCACGTGCGTTGTCCGCGATGATAGCGGCTTTGTTGATGTTTTCTACTGTCATGATAAACCTTTCACATGCGGTGCACAGAGTCTGAACCCTATCCACCGTGAACTACGATTATTAAAATACTGGCCTATGCTTCCAACCAGACGCGCAAGTATATCGGAAAAATGCCCGCCTGTATCCTGCCGTGCGCGCTTTTCTCGGTGCATGATAGGGTTTTCCTGCATTTCAGGAGGTCAACCATGAATAAACTGCTCAAATCAGCAACACCGCTGCTGTTTGCCGTGCTGGCCGGCTGCGCCAGCTGGAACGTCCCGCCGCCGCAGCCGGGTGAACCGCGCGCCGCCGTGGAAGCGCGCCTGGGCCGGCCAAGCAATATCTATCAACTGCCCACGGGTGCGGAACTCGAATACGCGACGGGTCCGTACGGCCAGTACACGTATATGGCCCGCTTCGGCCCCGACGACAAGTTGATTTCCTACGAGCAAGTGCTCGACACGCCCGGCTTTGCCCGCATCAAGGTGGGCGTGTCGACCCAGCAAGACGTGCTGCACACCCTGGGCCGCCCGACGGAAACCTCGTATCTGTCGCTGCCGAAACTGCACGTCTGGTCTTACCGCTACAAGGAATCGGGCGTGTGGGATTCCATGATGCACGTGCACTTCGACCATGACGGCATCGTGCGCATGATGATGAACGGACCCGATCCGGCCAAGGAAGAGCGGCGCTTCTTCTGGTAGTTAGCGCCCCCTCACGGCTGGGGATCGATCCGCTCATCCTTGGCGTGTAATTTGTTCAATGCCGACAAATACGCCTTGGCCGACGCCACGATGATGTCCGGGTCGGCGCCCACGCCGTTGACGATACGCCCGTCGCGCGACAGCCGCATCGTCACTTCGCCCTGCGACTGCGTGCCAGTGCTGATGGCATTGACGGAGAACAAGACCAGCTCCGCGCCGCTGGCGGCCGCGCTTTCGATGGCGTTCACCGTCGCGTCGACGGGGCCGTCGCCCTGCCCTTCGCAGCTGCGCTGCACGCCGCCGACGAGAAATTCCACGCGCGCATGGGGCACGGCGCCCGTCGTCGACTGCTGCGTCAGGGAAATGAAACGGTAGTGCTCACTCTCCTGCGCCTGCTGTTCCTCGCTGACGAGGGCCATGATGTCTTCGTCGAAAATCTCGGATTTCCGGTCCGCCAGCTCCTTGAAGCGCAGGAAAGCCGCGTTGACTTCCCCCTCGGATTCCAGCGCGATACCCAGCTCGTGCAGCCGCTGCTTGAAGGCATTGCGCCCCGACAGTTTTCCCAGCACGATCTTGTTGGCCGTCCAGCCCACGTCTTCGGCGCGCATGATTTCATACGTTTCCCTCGCCTTCAAGATGCCGTCCTGGTGGATGCCGGACGCGTGCGCGAAGGCGTTCGCGCCGACGACGGCCTTGTTCGGCTGCACGGCAAAGCCCGTGATCTGCGACACCATTTTGGACGCGGCCACGATCTGCGTCGTATCGATGCCCACCGTCAGGTTGTAATAGGCGGCGCGCGTGCGCAGCGCCATCACCACCTCTTCCAGCGCCGTGTTGCCGGCCCGCTCGCCGAGGCCATTGACGGTACACTCGATCTGCCGCGCGCCGCCGATCATGACGCCGGCCAGCGAATTGGCCACAGCCAGGCCCAGGTCGTTATGACAATGGACAGACCAGATGGCTTTATCGGAGTTTGGTATGCGTTCGCGCAAGCGCTTGATGGTGGCGCCAAAGATTTCCGGCACGGCATAACCCACGGTATCGGGGAAATTGATGGTGGTGGCGCCCTCGGCGATCACGCCTTCCAGCACGCGGCAGAGAAAATCCTCGTCCGAGCGGCTGCCGTCTTCGGGGCTGAATTCGATATCGTCCGTGAACTGGCGCGCGTAGCGCACGGCGTTTTGCGCCTGCATAAGCACTTGCTCTGGCGTAATGCGCAGCTTGATCTGCATGTGCAGGGGCGAGGTGGCGATAAACGTGTGGATGCGCTTGCGCTCGGCCGGCTGCAGCGCTTCGGCGGCGCGGGCGATGTCGCGGTCGTTGGCGCGCGACAGCGAGCAGATGGTGGACTCGC
This sequence comes from Janthinobacterium sp. BJB426, assembly GCF_002735705.1. Classification (GTDB taxonomy): domain Bacteria; phylum Pseudomonadota; class Gammaproteobacteria; order Burkholderiales; family Burkholderiaceae_D; genus Janthinobacterium. The sequence continues at coordinate 110,299 of NZ_PDZL01000006.1, read as the reverse complement.
GCACGGCGCCGGCAATCGCCCGTATCGACTCGAAGTCGCCCTGCGAGGCGGCGGCGAAGCCCGCTTCGATCACGTCGACCTTCAGGCGTTCGAGCTGCTTGGCGATGCGCAGCTTTTCCTCGCGCGTCATGGAAGCGCCCGGCGATTGCTCGCCGTCGCGCAAGGTGGTGTCAAAAATGATGAGTCGGTTGCTGGTGCTCATGGCTGCTCCTGGCTGGCTGAAGACTGGCGACGCTACCGACTCAGCGCATCAATGCTCGGGGTCGGTCTGGATGATGCTGACGGGCTTGCCCTTCGCCATGCGCCAGAAAAACACGGCGTAGCCGGACAGGCCATAGGCGACGAAAATCGGGAACAGCACTTTCGGCGGGTCGATGGAAATGAGCGCGAAGAACAATGCCAGCAGGAATACCACGATGAAGGGCACGGACTTGCGGAAATTCACATCCTTGAAACTGTAGAACGGCACGTTGGTGACCATCGTCAAGCCGGAGAACAGGGCGATCGTCCACGAGACCCAGGCCAGCTGGTTGCCGGCAAATTCCAGGTCGTTCATCAGCAGGATGAAGCCGGCCACCATGGCGGCGGCCGCCGGGCTGGGCAAGCCCTGGAAGAAGCGCTTGTCGACCACGGCGATATTCGTGTTGAAGCGGGCCAGGCGCAAGGCGGCGCCGGCGCAATACACGAAGGCGGCCAGCCAGCCCAGCTTGCCCATGCCGCGCAGCGACCATTCATAGATCACCAGCGCCGGCGCGGCGCCGAACGAGACCATGTCGGACAGGCTGTCGTACTGGGCGCCGAATTCGCTCTGCGTATTCGTCAGGCGCGCGATGCGGCCGTCGAGGCCGTCGAGGATCATGGCGATGAAGATGGCCCAGGCCGCGTGTTCGAATTTCTGGTTCATGGCCATGACGATGGCGTAGAAGCCGCAAAACAGGGCTGCCGTCGTGAAGGCATTCGGCAACAGATAGATGCCGCGGCGGCGCAAGGTTTTCTTGCCAGTACCCTCGGTCACCGGCTGGCGCACGAATTTGCTGAAGCGGGACGCTTTGGATGCTGCGGGAGTGCCGTTCTTGCCTCTACGACGGGGGAAGTTTGCCATGTTGTTCCATATCTTGTGTACTGCGGGGGATTCGGTGCCAGATGGCAGGCGCATTCGTCTTGCGGCATGCGCCTGCCGATGTTGCCATTATAGAGGAGCCACCGCCAAAGAAAAGCGCGGCGGCGTCAAGCCGGCAATATTGACGCCTGCTCAAGCATTATTTGAACTTGATCTTGGCCACCAGGCCCATGTTGAGGGTCGTTTCGCCTGCCTCGAAGCTCGGCTCAGCCACCTGGTTGCCGCCATAGCCCATGGAGTCGGCGCTCATGTTGCGCGCGCCGGCCACGCTGACGCGCTGCGCGTAATTGCCCGAGCCTTCGAAATCGATGGTGTCGATCACGGCGTCATTGACGTTGCGGCCCATGGCGCCGGCGATGGCAGCCACGCGCTCGTTGAGATTCTTGTAGGCGGCGGCGATGCGCTGGTCGTCGAGCTTGCGGATGGTGGCGGGCGCCAGGCCGAAGTTCAGGCGGTTCAGGGTCAGTACGCCTTGCGCCGCGGAAACGGTTTTCGGCAAGGCAGCCAGATTGGTCGTCGTTACCTGCAGATACTGACCCACACGCCAGCCGGTCGGCACTCTAGGCTTGGCCGCGACGCCTGGCGGCAGGGGCGCCGTTTCCGGGTACACGGCATACGTGTAGTAGCCCTGGGTCTTCAGCACGGCTTGCGGATCGGCTTTCTTGACGATGGCCGCGCCCTGGTTCATCTTCTGGTTCACGCGCGAGGCGGCGGCAACCTTGTCCTTGTCCTGCTCTTCGATGGCCAGGGTGACAGTCACCTGGTCGTTCGCATGCACCACTTCGCCATTCGCGGGCACCACCACGAGGGTGCCGGAAGTGGGCAAGGTTTGGGCTTGGGCACCCAGGGCAATGGTAGCGGCGGCGGCAGCCAGCAGCGATTTCATGACGGTCATAATGTTCTCCTGGAAAATAATGGGGCAAAAACAACCATGGGGCCAACAGCCCCATGATTATTAAAACATTTCAATGTGGAATACTTCCACATTGGCGAGCTTACTTGTGCTTACTTGAACTTGACCTTGCCGACGACACGCATGTCGAGCGTCGTTTCGCCCGGCTCGAAGCTCGGTTCTGCAACGGTGCTGTCTTCGGCCATCTTGGCGCTGCGCATCATCATCGGTGCGGCGGCAGCACGGTTTTCGGTGACATAGTTGCCCGAACCTTCGAAGTCCACCGTATCGAGCACGGCGTCGGAAACGTTGCGGCCCATGGCCTTGGCGATGGCGGCCACGCGCTCGTTCAGGTTTTTATACGTGGCGGCGATGCGCTGGTCGTCCAGCAGGCGGATGGTTTCCGGCTTCAGGCCGAAATTCAAGCCATTCAGGGTCAGCACGCCTTGCGCCGCCGACACGGTTTTTGGCAAGGACGCCAGATTGGCCGTCGTCACTTCCAGATACTGGCCGACACGCCAGGCCGTAGGCAAACGCGGCTTGGCCACGGCGCCGGCCGGCAATGGGCGCTCTTCCGGGTACACGGGATAGGTGTAGTAGCCGTACGATTTGAGTGCCGCCGACGGGTCGGCCTGCTTGACGATGGCGATGCCCTTGTTCATCTTCTGGTTGACTCTCGACGCGGCGGCAGCCTTGTCCTTGTCCTGTTCTTCGACGGCCAGGGTAGCGACCACCTGGTCATTGACATGCTTGACTTCGCCAAATGCGGGTACGACCACCAGAGTGCCGTTGGTTGGCAAGGTTTGAGCTTGTGCGCTCAGGGCAACGGTCGCTGCGGCGGCAACAAGGACGGATTTCATCACGGTCATGGGGGTACTCCTAGGTAGTTAATGTGGCTGACAGCCAGCGAAAGGGACGCTTTTGCCGTCCCTTTCGCCTGAGAAACTTGTCAAACTGTGTAGATTCTAACGCCTCATTCATTCCTGTGGCGCAAATTAACAAATCGTCACAAAATGTGCTTGCCAGTCACATCTGCTCACATTTCAACACACTGTCATCATAAATAACAATGTTATTAGTGGCCTACGACTGCGCCACCGCTGCGCCGGCCCGGCTTGAAACTGTGGCGGTGCGCGCGCCAGGCGATGGTCAATGCCACCAGCAGCAAGGCCAGCATGGCCCACGGGAACGATGCCGCGCCATAGCCGTCGAGCAGCAAGCCGCCCGCCAGGCCGCCGCCCGCGATGGCCACGTTCCAGATGGTCGCCACCATCGCTTGCGCCACATCCATGCCGTCGCCGGCCGCGTCCGCCGACGCCGTCTGCAGCAAGGTGCCGGCGCCGCCGAAGGTGATGCCCCAGATGGCCATGCTGACATAGATCACGGCAGGCGAGTCCATCGCCAGGCCCAGCGCCACCATCACGAGGGCCAAGGCGGCGATGCAGCCCAGCACGAGCGGACGCAGCCAGCGGTCGATCAGCTGGCTGACCAGCCAGATGCCGGCCAAGGAACCCACGCCATACACGAGCAACACCAGGTCAACGCGGGGGCGCAAGCCGGACGGCGCCAGGAACGGCGCGATATAGGTATACAGAATGTTATGCGCCAGCATCCAGGCGACGATGACAAACAGAATCGGCCGCACGCCCGGCGTCAGGAACACCTGGCGGATCGACAGGCGCTCGCCATTCTTTTGCCCAGGGTAATCGGGCACAACCAGCAACACCCACGCGACCAGCACCACGGCCAGGCCCGACATGATGCCGAAGATGCTGCGCCAGCCCAGCACGCCGCCCATCAGGGTGCCCAGCGGTACGCCCAGCGACAGGGCCAGCGGCGTGCCGATCATGGCAATGGCCATCGCCCTGCCCTGCTGTTCGACGGACACCATGCGGCGCGCGTAGCCCGCCATCAAGCCCCAGGCCAAGCCTGCGGCCATGCCGGTGACGAAGCGCGAGGCTAGGGCGACCATATAGTTGGGCGACAGGGCTGTCGCCGTATTGAAGATCAAGAAACCGATGATGGCCAGCAGCAAGACATTGCGCCGGCGCCAGCCACTCGTCAGGGCCGTCAGGGGAATCGCCGTCAGGATGGAACCGATGGCGTAGACGGTCACCAGTTGGCCCGTCATGACTTCGGAAATATTGAGGTCACGGGCAATCTGCGGCAGCAAGCCGGCCGGCAAGGTTTCCGACAGGAGGGCGAGAAACGCCGTCATGGCCAGGGCCAGCAAGGCCAGGACGGGAAGCCGTTCGGAAATGGAAGATTCGGCAGTGCCCGGCATGGGTACTGTGGCGGTAATGCGGTCAGTCATAGGGGTCCTTCAGGTTGCGCAAGCGGCTGATCAATTAGCGCCTGGCGTGCTACAAAAGCGGTGATGCGCGTTGCGGTCGGCAGATACCGAAACAGATGCAGTCCACAGGAAACTGCAAAGGAAGGGCGGAATTATATAGGAATATAAAAAGACAGGAGGCGGGCGAAAAACGGGCGGGCAAGAAAAAGCCAGGCCTCCTTGCGGCGGCCCGGCATTGTCCGGCAGGCGATGCGCCCGGCTCAGGCCGGATTGACGACCCGAGGCCCGGCTTGCCGCAGCAAGCAGCCGCCCAGGACCGCAATGCCCAGCAGGACGGCGGCGCCAGTCAGATAGCTGTCAAACATGTCCATGCTTCCCGGCGGCATGAGTTTCATGACATCGTCGCTGCCGAACATGCATGCGGCGCACAGCACCAGGAAGGCGGTAAAGGCCGCGGCGGCCAGCAGCACAATGCCGGTATCGCGCCGCCACTGGGCAAACCCGCTCAAGGCCAGCCCGACCAGCATGGCCACGGCGCCGCAAGCGGCCATGACCGCCAGCATCGTCAGCTTGCCGCTGACTTGCCGCTCGGCCAGGAAGGCAAACAAGGCGATCAGATAGACAAACATGCCGGCAAGCGACTTGAAGGCAACGCTGAAAAATTTACGCATCGTTCGCCGCCAGGCGCGGAGAAAAGTAGGCGTTGGCTTGCGGACGGAACAGGAAGTAGGCAATCACGGCCAGCATCAGCACGCCAGGCACGAGCATGATCTTCACGGGCGACGTGAAGAGGGCCACGACCAGGCCGAACACGCTCCAGCCCAGATACAGCGTCCGCGCCCATTTATGCCCCTGGCGAATGGCAATGCCCGAGATGAATGCAACGGCAAGGCCCAGGTACATGACCCCATACTGCAGCGGCACCGACATGCCGCTCTTGGCCATCAGTTCCTTCGTGATCGGGTTATCCATGTTGATGTAGCTGGAAACGAGCGAGATAAGTGCCGTCACGATTAAAAACCAGCCGATGATATTGACAGAGGTGGGACGATTGCTCACTTTTTGATTCCTATCGGAAATTAATTGAGTGGCAATAATACAGATGAGAAACTCCTGAATATACGCACATACTCACGGCCAGCCCGCCACGGTGCAGCACGTGGCATCAAATGGACGAAAAAAAGCCGGCTTGCGCCGGCTTTTCATGGTGAATCAGCAAAAAATGCTTAGTTCTTCGACTGGTCGACCATCTTGTTCTTGGCGATCCAAGGCATCATGGCGCGCAGTTTCGCGCCCACTTCTTCGATCTGGTGCTCGGACGTCAAACGGCGGCGCGAGATCAGGGTCGGTGCGCCTGCCTTGTTTTCCAGGATGAAGCTCTTCGCGTATTCGCCCGTTTGAATGTCTTTCAGGCATTGACGCATCGCATCCTTGGTGGCCGACGTCACAACCTTAGGACCGGTCACGTATTCGCCGTATTCGGCGTTGTTCGAGATCGAGTAGTTCATGTTGGCGATGCCGCCTTCATAGATCAGGTCGACGATCAGCTTCAGTTCGTGCAAGCACTCGAAGTAGGCCATTTCAGGCGCGTAGCCCGCTTCCGTCAGGGTTTCGAAACCGGCCTTGATCAGTTCCACGGCACCGCCGCACAGCACGGCTTGTTCGCCGAACAGATCCGTTTCGGTTTCTTCACGGAAATTCGTTTCGATGATGCCGGCACGGCCGCCGCCGTTGGCCGAGGCGTACGACAGGGCGATATCGCGGGCGATGCCCGATTTGTCCTGGTACACGGCGATCAGGTGGGGCACGCCGCCGCCCTGGGTGTAGGTGGCGCGCACGGTGTGGCCTGGGGCTTTCGGCGCGACCATGATCACGTCCAGATCGGCGCGTGGCACGACTTGGCCATAATGCACGTTGAAGCCGTGGGCGAAGGCCAGTACGGCGCCTTGCTTGGCAAACGGGGCGATGTTTTCGTTGTAGACCTGGGCGATGTTTTCATCTGGCAGCAAGATCATGATGACGTCGGCCGCTTTCACGGCGTCGTTGACTTCCGCCACTTTCAGGCCAGCTTGCTCGACCTTGGTCCACGAAGCGCCGCCCTTGCGCAGGCCGACGGTGACGTTGACGCCCGAGTCGTTCAGGTTTTGTGCGTGCGCGTGGCCTTGCGAACCGTAGCCGATGATGGCAACGTTTTTGCCTTTGATCAAGGAGAGGTCAGCGTCTTTGTCGTAAAAAACTTTCATGGTATTTCCTATAATTTGATGATGCGTTGTTGTTTTAAATGCGGCCCTTGGGCCGCGTAGTGCTGCTTCTATTTTTATACTTTGAGGATGCGTTCGCCGCGGCCGATGCCGGAACCACCCGTGCGGACGGTTTCCAGGATGGCGGCGCGGTCGATCGAATCGATGAACGCGTCGAGCTTGACCTTGTTGCCGGTCAGTTCGATCGTGTACGTCTTTTCGGTGACATCGATGATGCGGCCACGGAAGATATCGGCGGTGCGCTTCATTTCCTCGCGCTCCTTGCCCACGGCACGAACCTTGATCAGCATCAACTCGCGTTCGATATGCTGGCCTTCGGTCAGGTCCACCACCTTCACCACTTCGATGAGGCGGTTCAAGTGCTTGGTGATCTGCTCGATGATGTCGTCCGAGCCGCTGGTGACGATGGTCATGCGCGACAGGGTCGAGTCTTCCGTCGGCGCCACGGTCAACGTTTCGATGTTGTAACCGCGTGCCGAGAACAGGCCCACCACGCGCGACAGGGCGCCCGCTTCGTTTTCCAGCAAGACAGAAATAATATGGCGCATGATTAGAGGTCCTCCGAGCCGAGCATCATTTCTGACAGGCCTTTGCCGGCTTTCACCATGGGCCACACGTTTTCGGACTGGTCGGTAATGAAGTTCATGAATACCAGCCTGTCTTTCATGCCAAACGCCTCTTTCAGGGCGCCGTCGACGTCGCCCGGTTTTTCAATTTTCATGCCCACGTGGCCGTACGCTTCCGCCAGCTTTTCGAAGTCGGGCAGCGAATCCATGTACGACTCGGAATAGCGCGAACCATAATCGATTTCCTGCCACTGGCGCACCATGCCGAGGAAACGGTTGTTGAGCATGATGATCTTCGGCGTCAAATGATACTGCTTGCACGTCGCCAATTCCTGGATGCACATCTGGATCGAGCCTTCGCCCGTGATGCAGGCAACGGTGGCGTCCGGATTGGCCATCTGCACGCCCATGGCGTATGGCAAGCCGACACCCATGGTGCCCAGGCCGCCGGAATTGATCCAGCGGCGCGGCTTGTCGAAGCCATAATATTGCGCAGCCCACATCTGGTGCTGACCCACATCGGACGTGATGAAGGCGTCGCCCTTGGTGATCTGGAATACCTTTTCCACCACCGCTTGCGGCTTGATGACCAGGTCGGAGGTCGGGTATTTCAGGCATTCGCGGCCACGCCATTCGGCGATCTGCTTCCACCAGTTGCTCAAGGCGTTGACGTTCGGCTTGGCTTCGGCCGCGTCGAGTTGCGCGAGGAACTCGATCAGCACGTCCTTGACGTTGCCGACGATGGGGATATCGACCTTGACGCGCTTGGAAATCGACGATGGATCGATGTCCACATGGATGATCTTGCGCGGATGCGAGGCGAAATGTTTCGGGTTGCCGATCACGCGGTCATCGAAACGGGCGCCGATGGCGATCAGGACGTCGCAGTTCTGCATCGCCATGTTCGCTTCATAGGTGCCGTGCATGCCGGGCATGCCGACATACTGCTCGCTCGAGGCGCGGTAGCCGCCCAGACCCATCAAGGTGTTGGTGCACGGGAAACCCAGGCGGTCGACCAGCTTGTTCAGCTCGGCCGAGGCATTCGCCAGGATCACGCCGCCGCCCGTGTAGATCATCGGCCGTTCGGCTTGCAGCAACAGCTGCACGGCCTTGCGGATCTGGCCCGAGTGGCCCTTGTCGACGGGACGGTAGGAACGCATCTCGACTTCCTTCGGATAGTCGAAATGGCATTTGTGCATGCTGATATCCTTGGGGATATCGACCAGCACGGGTCCCGGACGGCCGGTACGGGCGATGAAGAAGGCTTTCTTGATCGTCGCTGCCAGGTCCTTGACGTCCTTGACGAGGAAGTTGTGCTTGACCACGGGGCGCGTGATGCCGACCGTGTCGCATTCCTGGAACGCATCCTGTCCGATGGCGTGGCTCGGCACCTGGCCGGAGATCACCACCATGGGAATCGAGTCCATGTACGCAGTGGACAAGCCCGTGACGGCATTCGTGACGCCCGGACCGGACGTGACGATGGCGACACCGACTTTGTTCGAGCTGCGCGAATAGGCATCGGCGGCGTGGATCGCGGCCTGCTCGTGGCGTACCAGGATATGCTGGAATTTGTTTTGCTGGAAGATGGCGTCGTAGATGTAGAGTACGGCTCCGCCCGGGTATCCAAAGACGTGCTCGACGCCCTCTTCAGCCAGACAGCGCACGACAATTTCTGCGCCGGTAATGGGTCCTGCTGCTGCTTCGGTATTCATGAAACATTCCTTTCAAGGTCCATTGGAGATTGATCGGATGTTCTTTCCTGACGAAGTTCGCCGTGCGCGACAGTGCTCCTGCTTCCCTTTTCATGCGGTCACGACATTTCTTTGGGCACCCATAGATACCTTACAAAACAACGCTTAACGCAACTCGTTTGGCCGGAGTTTCTGTGGCGCCTGTACGAACCGCTCGCGCTTGTGGCGCGGGTTAGAACAAACTGCCTACAAATGAAAGCGCGTCTTGCCGCGGATGGCCTTGTGTGCCGGTCGCGACCTGACCATAGGGCTTTGGGGTGTTCAAAGCGTCCCATACGTTATCGCGTCGCACCATTATGGTCAAGGAAAATGTCAGCCGAAAGGCCATTTTGCTCGCACGTAGTGCAAAAACCCTGCGGAAACGCACATTTTTTGCTAGCATGCACGGGGTTGCAAAAAGCATACCCGCCCCAATTCGCCCACCGCTCCCGCAGCCGCTAAGATCCCTAATACCGCATGGCAACAGACAAAGAATTATCCGACTTTCTAGAAAATGTCGAGCGGCGCGCCTTCAAGCAGGCCGCCTACGCGGTCCGCAAGGAAGAGTCGGCACTCGACATCGTGCAGGACGCCATGATCAAGCTGGCCGAAAAGTACGGCGACAAGCCGGCCGCCGAACTGCCGATGCTGTTCCAGCGCATCTTGCAGAACACCATACTCGATTATTTCCGCCGAGAAAAAGTTCGCAACACCTGGGTCAGCCTCTTCTCCGGCATGAAGCCCTCGGGCGACGAGCATGAGGATTTTGATATACTTGACACTTATGAATCGGAACAGGGTTCCAGCGCCGCCGAATCGTCGGCCGACCAGGTCGAACGCGCGCAAATCCTTGATTTGATTGATGCAGAGGTACAAAAACTGCCTTCACGTCAACGCGAAGCCTTCCTCATGCGTTATTGGCAGGACATGGATGTGGCTGAAACAGCGGAAGCGATGGGTTGCTCCGAAGGTAGCGTGAAAACACATTGCTCTAGAGCTACCCACACGCTCGCCGAATCGCTGAAAGCCAAGGGAATTAAATTATGAACACCGACGATCTCAATTTCGCTTACAAAGTGCGCCATGCACTGAACGAAAAACTCGACGACCTGCCCACATCGGCCACCGATCGCCTGGCAGCGGCACGCAAGCTGGCCCTGTCGCGCAAGAAGGCGGACGCACCCGCCGCCGTCGCCGTGCGCAAGGACGTCTTCGCCGGCATCGCCAGCAGCCTGTTTGTCGAGCCGCTGTCGTGGCTGGGCCGCATGAGCGTCATCATCCCCCTGCTGCTGCTGGTCGGCGGCCTGGTGGGCATCTATCAGTTTGAGCAGGAACAACATATTGCCGAACTGGCAGAAATCGACGCCGCCGTGCTGTCGGACGAATTGCCGCTCTCGGCCTATATGGACCATGGCTTCAACGCCTACCTGACGAAACGCGAGCAATAAGCATGGCACGTTCGAGCGTACGCAAAGGCTGGCTGGCTGGCGGCATCGGCCTGGGTGCCTGCGCCCTCGCCGGCGCCGCCTGGGTAGGTGCGCAGCAACATGCCGCTCCCGCCGCCCCTCCCGTGGCAGCCGCGCCCGTGGTGGCGCCGGCCCCGACCGTCAAGCCCGGCTCGCCCCGCACGGCCGGTAAGGGCGGCACGCCCAAGGCGGGCGAGAATCCATCGTGGAACAAGCTGTCGCGCGCGCAGCAGGAAGCCCTGCAGCCGCTGGCGGGCGAATGGAACAAGCTGGAACCGCTGCGCAAGCAGAAATGGCTCGATATCGCCAGCCGTTTTGCGTCCATGACGCCGGACGAGCAAACCCGCGTGCATGAACGCATGCGCGAATGGATCAAGCTGACGCCGGCACAGCGCAGCCTCGTGCGCGAAAACTATGCGCGCACGAAGAAAATTGATCCGGGTCAAAAAACCGCGCAATGGGAGCAATACCAGCAATTGCCGGAAGATCAAAAGAAAAAGCTGGCGACGGAGCTCGTGCCGAAAAAACCGCTGGGCAAAGTGCCTGCGATCAATTCGAATACGAGCAAGCCGCCCGTGATCCTGCCACCCGCCATGCCGGCAGCGCCTGCCGCCGCCGCGCCCGTCCTGCCGCCCGCTCCCGCAGCGACGGCAGTGCCAGGCGATCCCGCCGCGGCCCCTGCCACCGTGCCTGTCACGCCACCTGCCACGCCTGCCCCACTGCCAACCAATGCCAAATAGCACAAATAGCACGCCCGCCGCCAGCATCACTTCCCATCCCACGATCAAGCGCCGCCTGATTTCCATGGTGTACGAGTCGCTGCTGGCCCTGGCCGTGCTGTTCCTGCCGTTCCTGCTGTTTGAACTGGCCGTGCAAGGCGCGCATACGCCGTTGACGGAACACATGCGCCAATGCCTGGCCTTCCTCGTCATGGGGGCGTATTTCATCCATCAGTGGAGCCGCGAAGGGCAAACCCTGGCCATGAAGACGTGGCGCCTGAAAGTCGTGCTGCCGGGCCACGCCCATGTGCCGCTGCGCGTGGCCGCGTACCGCTATGTCCTGTCATGGATGTGGCTGCTGCCGGCGCTGCTGGTGTCGTATTTGCTGGACTTGCAGCACTGGACAGCCCTGGGCGCCATCGGTATCGGCATCCTGGCCTGGTCAGGCACGGCCCTGTTCACGGGCAACGGGCAATTCCTGCACGACAAGCTGGCGGGCACGCAAATCGTGCAATTGCCAGCCCCGGCGAAGAAGTCGAAGAAAGTCGCCGCCTGAGTTTTTAAGCGGCTTGACCTGGGTCATTGAAGCACCACGGGGGCTCTGCGATCATGGCATGCCATGAATAATACCGCCCCCCTCCCCCACACACGCTTCGCGCCCTACCGCGAGGAAGTCTGCAGCGAAGACGAAGTCAAGCACCTCGTCCACACCTTTTATGCGGCCGCGCGCGACGACGCCATGCTGGGTCCCATCTTTGCCGCCGAGGTCAAGGATTGGGATGCCCACCTGGCAACATTGGTCGATTTCTGGTCAGGCTTATTGCGCGGCACCATGCGCTACCACGGCAAGCCGCTGGCCCAGCACGCGCAAATGGAGCATCTCACGCCCTGCATGTTCCGCCGCTGGCTGACCCTGTTCTTTGCCACGACCGAGGGCATGGGCAATGCGGCCCTGCAAGAGAAGGCCGATACCATCGCCTTGAATATTGCCGAACGGCTATGGAAAAGCTTTGCGGAAAGCCATTCCATCGTGGCGCCGCAGCTTTAGAAGCGTTCGTAACCCTGCAAGTAGCGCCATTGACCCGCGGGCATGGCGCCCATCGAAATGCGGCCGATGCGCAGCCGTTTCATGGCGACGACGTCCAGTCCCACCATCTTGCACATGTGGGCGATCTGGCCCGGCTGCACGTTTTTCAGGGCAAAGCGCAAACGCGTTTCATTTTGCCAACTGACCTTGATCGGAGGCAAAGGCTTGCCATTGAAGGGCAAGCCGTGATTCAGCAGCGCCAAGCCATTCTCGGCGATGGCGCCCGACACTTCCACGATGAATTCCTGCTCCACCGTTTTCGCTTCATCTACCAGCTTGCGGGCCACGCGGAAATCCTGCGTAAACACCAGCAAGCCGGACGCCATGGTTTCCAGCGGATTGGTGATGGTCAAGCCGATCAGATGACGCTTGAGGAAGCGCGTGACTGAGCTGGGCGCCACATTTTCCGGCGTGAAAATTTCTTCGGGACGCAAACAGCTCAAGGCTGGCTTGCCTTCCGCGCCGACGCCGCCGTTGATCCCGGCCGGCTTGTGCAGCAGGATCGTCACGGGCGGCATTTCTTCCAGGGTCGCGTTCGGCAGCAGCACCACCGTTTGATTGTCGGCCACGCGCGCGCCCGACTCTTCCACCAGCACGCCATCGACCGTGACCCAGCCGCCCTCGATATACAGCTCGGCCTCGCGGCGCGAACAGGGCACGTCTTCAGACAGGCGCTTGGCCAGGCGGACGGTGGGCATTTCGTGTGGTGTGGTCATGGGGAGGCGCAAAAAGCAAGGGAGGAGAAAGCCGGTATTGTAACCGACCCGCCCCTCCCCTCGTGTGCAACAGCGTATGCTTACGCAGTGGCCTTGGCCAGCTCTTCAGCAAAGAAACGGTGGCCCATCTCTTCCAGGCCCAGGGTCTGCAGCACTTCCTGCAGGCGTTCCGTCGGACGCTGGCGCGGCAAGTTCTTGTAACTGGCGATGATCAGTTCATTCTTCATCGAATGTTCCCAGCCCACCAGTTCCGTCACGCTGACCTGGTAGCCGTGCGCTTCCAGCTGCAAACAGCGCAGCACGTTGGTGATCTGGCTGCCGAACTCGCGCGTGTGCAGCGGGTGGCGCCACAATTCCGTCAAGACACTCTTGCCCAGGCTCTTGCCCTTGTTCTTCTTCAATACCGACGCCACTTCCGCCTGGCAACATGGCACCAGCACCATGAATTTCGCCTTTTTCTTCAAGGCAAAGTGGATCGCGTCATCGGTAGCAGTGTTGCAGGCATGCAAGGCCGTGACGATGTCGATCTGCTGCGGCAACAAGTTTGACTCCGTCGATTCGGCCACGGACAGCGGCAAAAACGACATGCCGGGGAACTTGAATTTCTTCGCCAGCTCTTGCGAGCGCTGCACCAGCTCTTCGCGCGTCTCGATGCCGTAGATGTGCGAACCATCGTTGCCATTCTTGAAGAACAGGTCGTACAAAATGAAGCCCAGATACGACTTGCCGGCGCCGTGGTCGACCAGCGACACGCCCGGGTGATCCAGCTGCACTTCGCGCAGCAGCGGTTCGATGAACTGCGTCAGGTGGTACACCTGCTTGAGCTTGCGGCGGCTGTCCTGGTTCATCTTGCCGTCGCGCGTCAGGATGTGCAATTCCTGCAGCAAGGCGACCGACTGGCCATCCTTGATCTCGGGCATGTTGCTGGCGGCCGTGATGACGTCTTTCGGCACAGCGGCTGCGGTGGCGGCGGCTGCCGCGCCCTTAGCGCGCTTCATCGATCCACGCCATCTGTATCGCTTCGAGCACTTTTTCGCCGCCGCGCGTGTGGTCATCGTCGAAGCCGTCCAGTTCCACCACCCAGTTATGCAGGTCGGTGAAACGCACGGTCAGGGGATCGATGTCCGGATGCGCGTCGAACAAGGCTTCGGCGATTGCGGTGATGTCGGACCATTTCATGTTAGTGACTGCCTTCGCTGACCTGGTTGATCGTGTATTTCGGGATTTCGACGACGAGGTCGGCCTCGGCCACGATGGACTGGCACGACAGGCGCGACACGGCTTCCAGGCCCCAGGCCTTGTCCAGCATGTCTTCTTCCAGTTCCGTCGCTTCGTTCAGGGAGTCGATGCCTTCGCGGACCAGCACGTGGCAAGTGGTACAGGCGCACGATTTTTCGCAGGCGTGCTCGATGTCGATGTCGTTTTCCAGCAGGATGTCGCAGATGGACTTGCCGGCAGGGGCTTCGATGACGGCGCCGTCCGGGCAAAGCTTGGCGTGCGGCAGGATAACGATTTGTGGCATGGTTTCTTCTTTCAGTCTGTCATTCGGAGCGCGGCCGCAGTTTCGGCGGCGCGCTGTTCAATTAGTCTTGTACGACCTGATCCAGCGATTTGCCGGTGAGAGCGGTGCGCACGCTGCGGTCCATGCGGCGCGAGGCGAAATCCTCGGTGCCGTCGGCCAACGCTTCAATCGCCAGCTTCAAGGCCTGGTGGTCGATGGCGCCGCTTTGCGATTGCGCAATGGCGTCGCGCACCCGCTGCATCAAGCCGTCGACGATGACGCGCTCGGCATCGTCGAGCAAGCCGCCGTCTTCATCGAGCGCCGACTGCGTGGCCAGCAGGATGCGTTCCGCTTCCACCTGCTCTTCGCGCAGCGCGCGCGCCACCATGTCGACGTCGGCCGACGTGTACGAATCCTGCAGCATGCGCGCGATGTCGTCGTCGCCCAGGCCATACGCCGGCTTGACGCTGATCGACGCTTCCACGCCCGAGCGCAGCTCGCGCGCCGAGACGGACAGCAAGCCGTCCGCATCGACTTGATACGTGATGCGGATGCGCGCGGCGCCCGCTACCATCGGCGGAATGCCGCGCAGCTCGAAGCGCGCCAGCGAACGGCAGTCGCTGACCAGTTCGCGCTCGCCCTGCAGCACGTGCACGGCCAGCGCCGTCTGGCCATCTTTAAACGTCGTGAATTCCTGCGCGCGCGCGCACGGGATCGTCGAATTGCGCGGGATGATCTTTTCCACCAGGCCGCCCATGGTCTCGATGCCCAAGGAGAGCGGGATCACGTCCAGCAGCAGCCAGTCGTCGCCGGCGGCGCGGTTGCCAGCCAGCAAGTTCGCCTGGATGGCGGCGCCCAGCGCCACCACTTTGTCCGGGTCGATATTCGCGTGCGGCGTCGTGTGGAAGAATTCGCTCACGGCGCGCTGCACGTGCGGCATGCGCGTGGCGCCGCCCACCATCACCACGCCGTCGACGTCGTCCGCATCCACGTTCGCGTCGCGCAGGGCTTTCTTGATGGCGTTCATGGTCTTGGCCACCAGGTGCTGCGTCATGGCGGCAAAGTCCGCTGCCGTGATGCGCAGGTGGATCTCTTCGCCCGAATTCAGGGCCGCATCGATCATCGTTTCCGACTTGGTCGACAGCGTTTCCTTGATCTCGCGCGCTTTCACCATCAGGATGGCCGTGTCTTCGTCCGACAGGGGTGCCAGCTTGGCGTGCTCGCTGATCCAGCAGAACAGGCGGCGGTCGAAATCGTCGCCGCCCAGGGCCGAGTCGCCGCCCGTGGACAGCACTTCGAAGACGCCCTTGCTCAACTTCAGGATCGAGATGTCGAAGGTACCGCCGCCGAGGTCATACACGGCGTACACGCCTTCGGAGGCGTTGTCGAGGCCGTAGGCGATGGCGGCGGCCGTCGGCTCGCTCAGCAGGCGCAAGACATTGATGCCGGCCAATTGTGCCGCATCTTTCGTGGCCTGGCGCTGGGCATCGTCGAAATACGCTGGTACAGTAATCACGGCGCCCACCAGGTCGTCGCCCAGCGAATCTTCCGCGCGCTGGCGCAGGGTGGCGAGGATTTGCGCCGACACTTCGACGGGGCTTTTCACGCCGGCCACGGTTTTCAGCTGCACCATGCCAGGCGTATCCTGGAAGTCGTAGGGCAGGTTTTCCGCGTAGGCGATGTCAGCCAGGCCGCGGCCCATGAAGCGCTTGACGGAAACGATGGTGTTCTTCGGGTCGGTGGTCTGCGCGGCCAGGGCCTTGTAGCCGATGTTGGCGTGGCCATTCGGCAGGTAGCGCACGACGGACGGCAGCAGCGAGTGCCCTTCTTCGTCGTTGAGCACCTCGGGAATGCTGTTGCGGACGGTGGCGACCAGGGAATTGGTGGTGCCCAGATCGATGCCGACGGCCAGACGGTGCTGGTGCGGCGCGGTCGACATGCCTGGTTCGGAAATTTGCAGAAGTGCCATTGTATTCGTGCCTCGATTAATTTTTTGCGTGATGCAGTTGATGCCTGTCGCGCATTATAAGACGCGCGCCGGACTGGCGCTTGGCACGCCGGTCAAGCGATTGGCCAGTCAGGCTTCCATGGCCTCATATGCAAAACGCACTTCCTCGCCGAATTTGTCGAGGAACATCAGGGCGCGCACGCTTTGCGCGGCATTCACATAGTCGGCGGCGTCCAGCTGGGCCGCCACCTGGGCCAGCAAGGCCTTGCGTTCGCCGCGCAGCTGGCGGTCCAGGGCGTCGAGCGCGTCGGCATCCTTGCCGGCACGGGCATCGCCCAGCTCTTCGCGCCATTCCATCTGCTGCATCAGGAAGCTGACAGGCATGGCCGTGTTCGACTCCGTCTGCAAGTCGACGCCATTGAGTTCGCACAGGTATTGCGCGCGTTTTTGCGGGCTTTTCAGGGTTTGGTAGGCTTCATTGGCGCGCGTAGCCCATTGCATCGCCACGCGCTTTTCAGCGCTGCTGGCATTGATGAAGCGGTCAGGGTGGACCTTGCCCTGCACGTCGCGGTAGGCCGCGTCGAGCGCGCTCATGTCGAGCGAGAACTGCGCCGGCAACTGGAATAATTCGAAGTGATTTTGCATAATGGTCGGTGGTCGCTGTACCGCAATCGATGGGTACAGCGCACCGACCGGGGTCTTGCCAGCTGTTTAAATCCTGAAGGACTCGCCGCAGCCGCAGGCGTCTTTTTCGTTCGGATTGTGGAACTTGAAGCCTTCGTTCAAGCCTTCGCGCGCGAAATCGAGTTCCGTGCCGTCGATGTAAGGCAGGCTTTTCGGGTCAACGAAGACTTTCACGCCGTGCGACTCAAAAACGCTGTCTTCGGCCGCCACTTCATCGACATATTCGAGCTTGTAAGCCAGGCCCGAGCAGCCCGTGGTGCGCACGCCAAAGCGCAGGCCCATGCCCTTGCCGCGCCGTTCGATATAACGGTTGATGTGTTTCGCCGCTTTTTCGGTCAGTGTGATCATGTATTTCTCCGTAACTGCCCCGGCCTTGCGGCCGGGGCGGGCTACCAACGTTTAAGCTGCTGCCGGGTGACGGGTCTGGTAATCCAGAACAGCTGCCTTGATGGCGTCTTCCGCCAGGATCGAGCAGTGGATCTTCACTGGCGGCAGGGCCAGTTCTTCGGCGATCTGCGTGTTCTTGATGGCCAGTGCCTGGTCCAGGGTCTTGCCCTTGACCCATTCGGTCACCAGCGAGCTCGACGCGATGGCCGAACCGCAGCCGTAGGTCTTGAATTTCGCATCTTCGATCAGGCCGTCGGCGCCAACCTTGATCTGCAGTTTCATCACGTCGCCGCAGGCAGGCGCGCCTACCATGCCGGTGCCGATGGTTTCATCACCCTTGTCGAAAGCGCCCACGTTGCGCGGGTTTTCGTAGTGATCGAGTACTTTGTCCGAGTAAGCCATTTTGATGCTCCTTAAATATTCTTGCCGGCCCCGTAGTGGAGGCCCGGGTATTGGTTAGTGGGCGGCCCATTGAATCGAATTGATGTCGATTCCGTCCTTGAACATGTCCCACAGCGGCGACAGGTCGCGCAGCTTGTGTACTTTCGATTTCAGCAGGTTCACGGCGAAGTCGATGTCTTCCTCGGTCGAGAAGCGGCCGATGGTGAAACGGATCGAGCTGTGCGCCAGTTCGTCGCTGCGGCCCAGGGCGCGCAACACGTACGATGGTTCCAGGCTGGCCGAGGTGCAGGCCGAACCGGACGACACGGCGATATCCTTGATCGCCATGATCAGCGACTCGCCTTCGACGTAGTTGAAGCTGACGTTCAGGTTATGCGGCACGCGGTGCTCCATGTCGCCGTTGATGTAGACTTCTTCGATCTCTTGCAGGCCCTTGGCCAGGCGGTCGCGCAAGGCCTTGATACGGCCGATTTCGCTGTCCATTTCTTCCTTGGCGATGCGGAACGCTTCGCCCATGCCGACGATCTGGTGCGTCGGCAGAGTGCCCGAGCGCAGGCCGCGCTCATGGCCGCCACCGTGCATCTGCGCTTCCAGGCGCACACGCGGCTTGCGGCACACGTACAGGGCGCCCACGCCTTTCGGGCCGTAGGTTTTATGTGCCGTGAAGGTCATCAGGTCGACCTTGGTTTTTTGCAGGTCGATGACGACCTTGCCCGTCGCTTGCGCAGCGTCGCAATGGAAGATGATGCCTTTCGAGCGGCAGAACACGCCGATTTCGTCGATCGGCTGGATCACGCCGATTTCGTTGTTCACCAGCATGACCGACACGAGGATGGTGTCCGGGCGCACGGCCGCGGCCAGCTGCTCGACGGTGATCAGGCCGTTGTCCTGCGGTTCCAGGTAGGTCGCTTCAAAGCCGATGCGTTCCAGTTCACGCACCGTGTCGAGCACCGATTTGTGCTCGGTCTTGACGGTGATGATGTGCTTGCCCTTGGTCTTGTAGAACTGTGCCGCGCCCTTGATGGCCAGGTTGTTGCTTTCCGTCGCGCCGGAGGTCCAGATGATTTCGCGCGGATCGGCGTTCACCAGGGCCGCCACGTGGCCGCGTGCCTCTTCCACGGCTTTTTCCGCCGTCCAGCCATACATGTGGCTGCGCGATGCCGGATTGCCGAACTGCTCGCGCAGGTACGGAATCATCTTGTCGGCGACGCGTGGATCGATCGGCGTCGTGGCCGAGTAATCCATGTAGATCGGGAAATGCGGTGCGGTTTCAAAGTGCACTTGGCCTACGTTTTTTTCTGGGGCGTTCATCAATAACTCCTGCAATCAGCAACTGGTATTTTTGTCATTATCAACCGAGGGCGGCGTGGTTACGGTGCATCACCATCACGCTTTGCTCGGCAATCTTTTGTCTCTGCTGGTCGACCAGGTCCTGCAAGGACACAGAATCCAGATAATCGACCATTTTTTCGTTGAGTGTGGACCACAATTCATGCGTCATGCAGCGCGCACCCGTGGCCGCGTCGGCGCCGTGGCAATGCTCCTTGCCGCCGCACTGCGTGGCGTCCAGCGGTTCGTCGACGGCGATGATGATGTCGGCCACCGTCACTTTGTCCGCACGGCGCGCCAGGCTGTAGCCGCCGCCGGGACCGCGGATCGACTCGACGATCTCATGCCGGCGCAGCTTGCCGAACAGCTGTTCCAGGTAGGACAGGGAAATCGACTGGCGCTGGCTGATGCCGGACAAGGTGACCGGTCCCTTGCCCTGGCGCAGGGCAAGATCGATCATCGCTGTCACGGCAAAACGGCCTTTTGTAGTCAGACGCATACATCCTCTGGTCAACTGGTTTAAAATATTGCGGTTTTTCAACTCCTCAAACCCCGAGTAGTTGAATGATTTAGTCAAGTATAACAAATTCGGCGGGGTTTGTCAGAGCGCCCCTCGATGACCACAGGGCTGGAAGGGGCATGGCCGGCCGCGCCAGGCGCGGCGGCATCAGGAAAACAACAGTCGGGAAATCGCAGGGCGTTCTCAGCCCCGTAAAGCAGTCCGCACTTTCATCAGTTCAAATCCCAGCAAGTTCAAGCCGTCCCAGGTGGCGGGGTCCAGGATGCGCGGATTGTCCGACGCCAGGCCCACGCCCCAGATGCGGTCGACGGGACTGGCTTCGACGATGACGCGCTCGCCCGTGCCCAGAAGAAACTTGCGCAGCGCGGCCTTTTGCGAAAACTTGGCAAAGTTGCCATCGAAGACGATGCCGGCGCGGGCCGCTTCCCATACTTTGGCGTCAAAATTCGCCACTTCGCGCCCCAGCTTCTTCACTTCCGACGGCCGCCCGGCCGCCACGATGCGCGCCTGCACGGCAGTGTCGCCAAACAGGGCCGCCTTTTGCGCCATCATGTAGTGCTCGGCCGTCGCATACGTCACGCCAGCCAGGCTGAACGGTGACGGAAACCACTGGCTGAAGCAGCTTTTGTCGGGCACCTGCGGCTGCGCCGGCGTGTGCCCCCAGAAATACAGATAGTCGGGCACGCCGCCCGCCGCGATCCACGCCTTCAATTCTTCCACGTTACTGATTTGCATATTCCCCGCACTTCCGCCAGACAGGCGATGATTCAAGCTCAAGCACGCAATAGTTGCATCGGGCCAAACAAGGCCTGCATGTCACGATTGCCGATAAAGGACAGATTATACGGATGTTCCGCCGTCACCTGCGGCAACGATGCCGCCACCGGCAGGCGTTTGATGAGCTCGGCGATCTTGCCCCACAGCACCAGTTGCGGCGTGGCCGCCCCGCCCTGCTGCGCCAGCGCTTCCAGCACCACCTGCAGGAAGGGCAGCCAGCCGCGCGCATCCTGCACGGGCGGCACGTGGGCACGGAACACCAGCGCCGCGTTGAG
This sequence comes from Janthinobacterium sp. BJB426, assembly GCF_002735705.1. Taxonomy (GTDB): domain Bacteria; phylum Pseudomonadota; class Gammaproteobacteria; order Burkholderiales; family Burkholderiaceae_D; genus Janthinobacterium. The sequence goes on along the minus strand of NZ_PDZL01000006.1, from coordinate 89,623 downwards.
CAGCAGGAAGCCCTGCTCCGTCATCTTGCGCTGCAAGTCGGGCAGGGTCTGGATCACGCCGCTGCCCGGCAGCTGCGCGGCGGCGGCCACGGGCGCCATGGCCACGCCGGACGTGTCGCCGCCCTGCAACTGGCCATCGGCCACCAGCAGCATCTTCATGAAGTTGCGCAGCGAGGTGGCGCGGTTGACGGGCTTCGACAGGCCCGTGGCCGACCACAGACTACCGACGGTGCCGTCCATGAAGCACACCCCCGTGGCGCTGTCGGCGCGCGGATACGGCCCCTCGCCCACCAGCACGTAGCGCACCTGCGCCAGCGGCAGGGCAAAGGCGGCGAACAGCCGGCCCTGCGTGGGCAGGTAATCGTCGGCGGCCAGCGCCGGCAGGTAGGCGGGATCGGCCGCCATCACGGCGTGCAAGCCGCGCAGCAGGATGGGACGCCAGGAATCATGCGCCAGGGACAGGGCATCGATGATGCTGGCAGGAACGGTTGTTGCAGTCATGGCGCGTAAAGTATTTGGGCAAACGCAAATTGTAGCGCACCGGCAAGCTGGCATTACCCACCAAAAATCAAGCACGCATAAAAAAGCCCCGCCTGTTGCCAGACGGGGCCTCCTGCGTTGCAGCTTAGAAAATCTATTCGGCGTCAGGCTGCTGCGACGGATGGGCGGCAGCAAACGCGGGCAAGCCGGCGCAATGGGCATGGATGCGCGCCACGCGCGGATATGGCGCCAGGTCGATGGCGAAGCGCTGCGCATTGAATACCTGCGGCACCAGGCAGCAATCGGCCATCGTCGGGCTGTCGCCATGACAGAACAGGCCCGTGCCGGCAGGGTCGCCCTGCGCCAGCAGCGCCTCCACGGCCGCCAGGCCCTCGGCCATCCAGTGGCGGTACCACTCCTGCTTGGCCTCGTCCGACAGCCCCAGAGTGTTTTTCAGGTATTTCAACACGCGCAGATTTGTCAGCGGATGGGCGTCGCAGGCGATCGCCAGCGCCAGCGCGCGCACCCTGGCGCGGCCCAGCGCATCGGCCGGCAGCAGCGGCACGGCCGGCCGCGTCTCGTCGAGATATTCAAGCATCGCCAGCGACTGCGTGAGGATGGCGCCGTCGTCGTCGAGCGCCGGCACCAGGGCCGACGGGTTGACGGCGCGGTAGGCGGGTAGCAGCTGCTGTCCGCCATCCTGCAGCAGATGCACGGGGATGCTGTCGTAGGCGATGCCTTTGAGATTCAAGGCAATGCGTACGCGGTAGGCGGCCGAACTGCGAAAGTAGGTGTACAGCTTCATCGGGCGCCTCCCCTCAGGCGCGGCCGGCGTACACGGCCACGGTCTGCTCGATGCTGCCGAAGATGCTGGCGCCCGCCGCGTCGCGCATCTCGATGCGCACCGTGTCGCCGAACTTCAGATACGCCGTTTTTGGCGCGCCGTGTTCGATGGTTTCATACATGCGCACTTCGGCCAGGCAGCAGTAGCCGACGCCGCCGTTCTCGATGCTCGAGCCAAACAGGTTGCCCTGCTTGTTCGACACGGTGCCGGAACCGATGATGCTGCCGGCGCCCAGTTCGCGCGTCTTGGCCGCATGCGCGACCAGCTGGGCAAAGTCGAAGGTCATGTCTTCACCCGCATTCGGCTTGCCGAACGGTTTGTCGTTCAGGTCCACCAGCAGCGGCAAATGCAGCTTGCTGCCAACCCAGTCGGCACCCAGTTCATCGGGCGTGACGGCGACGGGGGAAAATGCGCTGGCCGCCTTCGACTGGAAGAAACCGAAACCCTTGGCCAGCTCGCCCGGAATCAGGTTGCGCAAGGAGACATCGTTGACCAGCATGACCAGGCGGATCGCTTTCGCCGCATCGTCCACGCCGACGCCCATGGCCACGTCGCCCGTGACGACGGCCACTTCCGCTTCCAGGTCGATGCCCCACTCTTCGGACAAGGCAAAGATCGGATCGCGCGGGCCAATAAAGCTGTCCGAGCCGCCCTGGTACATCAGCGGGTCCGTGTAGAACGAGGCCGGCACTTCCGCGTTGCGCGCCTTGCGCACCAGTTCCACGTGGTTGATGTAGGCGGAACCGTCGGCCCACTGGTAGGCGCGCGGCAGCGGCGAGTGGCACAGCGCGGCATCAAACGGCTGCGCGTCCGGCGCCTGGCCCGCGTTCAGGTCGGCGTAGGCCTGTTCCAGTTTCGGCGCGACGGCGTCCCAGTTGTCGAGCGCGGCCTGCAAGGTGGGCGCGATGGCGGCCACGCGCTGATACTGGCGCAGGTCGCGGCTGACGAGGATCAGGGCGCCGTCGCGGCTGCCGTTTTTCAGGGTTGCGAGTTTCATGGTGTTCCTTGTTCGGTGTATTTGTCAGAGAGTGGCGGTCTAATGCGTTCAGGCGTCGGCCGGCGCGTGCATCCAGGCGGCGTGCTTGGGCGCGCGGCGCGTTTGCGACCATTCTTCCAGCATTTCCCATTTGACGGCGTCCAGTTTGGCCATCATGTCGGGCGTGCCCACGTTGGCCGCCAGCTCCAGGCGGTGGCCGTTCGGATCAAAGAAGTAGATCGACTGGAAGATGGCGTGGTTGACGGGACCCAGCACCTCGATGCCGCCGGCCACCAGGCGTTCCTTGGCGGCCAGCAGTTCTTCCATGCTGCCCACTTCCAGCGCCAGATGCTGCACCCAGGCCGGGGTATTGCGGTCGCGGTCCATCGGCGGCTGCGTCGGCAGTTCAAAAAAGGCCAGCACATTGCCCTGGCCCGCATCGAGGAAGACGTGCATGTACGGGTCCGGCGCCTTGGTCGACGGCACCAGGTCTTCGGCGATGGCGAGGACGAAATTCATGTTCAAATGCTTGACGTACCACTCGACGGTTTTCTTCGCGTCGATGCAGCGGTAGGCGACGTGGTGGATTTGCTTGATCTTCATGTGCTTGTCTCCAATGGATGGCGCCGTGGGCGCGTTGGCTGGCCTGTTTTTCAGCTTTTCACCATTAGAATCGAGTTCCAGCTATCATACAAACAATTTTTAACCATTGATTTATCGGATTATCTTATGAGTCCCAGCCTGCGGCAAATGCGCGCCTTCGTGGCGCTGGCCAAGACCGGCAGTTTTACCCTGGCCGCCGAATACCTGCACGTGACGCAGTCCGCCTTGAGCGGCTTGATCAAGGAACTGGAAAGCGTGCTGGGCGTGCGCGTGGTCGAGCGCAGCACGCGCAAGACGCAGTTGTCGGAAATAGGCCGCGAGCTGTATCCGCTGTTTGAAAAGATGATCGAGGACCTCGACGGCGCCATGGCCGGCATCGCCCAGCGCAAGGCCCTGAAAACGGGGATGGTGCGCATCGCTGCGCCGCAGATGATGGCGTGCACCCTGCTGCCGGAAGTGATCGCCGCCTACCGCCAGGCGCACCCGGACGTGCAGCTGCGCCTCGTCGACTGCCCCGTGGAGAATGTGTCGGCGCGTGTCTTCAGCGGCGAAGTCGATTTCGGCATCGGCCCCGAGCGCGACCCCACGGCGGAAATCGCCGCGCAAGTGCTGTTTGAAATGCCCTTCGTGCTGGTCTTCCCCGAACAGCACCCGCTGCAGCAAAAGGAAAGGGTCACCTGGGCCGACGTGGGCGACTATCCGTTCATTTCGCTGCAGGGCCAGTTCACGGAACGCCTGCTGCGCGACATGCACGGCGCGTTTCGCGAGCTGTCGCTCAATCCGTACAACGAAGTGACCTTCATGACGACGGCGCTGGCCATGGTCAGCGCCAACCTGGGCATCACGGTCTGCCTGCCGTACGCGGAACCGATGGTCAAACTATATCAATTGCAGATGCGCGCCCTGCACGAGCCGGAACTGACGCGGCGCTTTTTCGTCTACACGAAGACGGGGCGGTCGCTGTCGCCGGCAGCCGAAAGCTTCATGGCCTTCCTGTTCCGCTTTGTCGAGACGCACGAGTGGAACGTGGGAGCGGGCGGCCCGGCTGGCGCCGCTTTATAATCGGGCATCGCCCTTTCACCGCTCGCACCATGACCCAGCCTCACCAGAACGATCTGTCCGCCATCGACGCCGCCACCATCGCCATCAACCAGCGCATGAACAAATTCGACGGCCATGCACAGGTCTGGCTGTTCGGCTATGGCTCGCTGATCTACAAGGCCGATTTCCCCTACATCGAGCGCCGCCCGGCCAGCATCGCCGGCTGGACGCGGCGCTTCTGGCAAGGCTCGCACGACCACCGGGGCACGCCGATGGCGCCGGGCCGCGTCGCCACCATCGTGCCGCAAGCGGGCGCCGTGTGCGACGGCATGGCTTACCTGATCACGCCCGAAGTCTTCGCCCACCTCGACCACCGCGAAAAGAACGGCTACCTGCGCCTGGCCACCGACATCACCTTCGACGATGGCAGCAAGGTCGAAGGCCTGGTGTACATCGCCAACGAGGAAAACGCCGCCTTCCTCGGCGCCGCCCCGGAACTGGACATCGCGCGCCAGATCGCCCGCTCTGCCGGCCCCAGCGGCCCGAACAGCGAATACCTGCTGCACCTGGCCAGCGCCCTGCGCGAGCTGGGCAAGAGCGACCCGCACGTCTTTGCCATCGAGCAACATCTGGCGCAATTGAAGGATGCGCCGCCAGCAACGCAGTGAGTGACGGCAGGTAACCAGCTAGCATGATGCAAGCGATGAATATATTTTCATTGTGACAATTGGCGACTATCGCCGTTTTATTAACGGCCATAATCGGAACGCGCGATTCCTTTATGCATGAGTGGAGCAACGGTACGCGTCGGCAGGCAGCGGGGCAGAACAAAAAATACGGCCCTGCATGATCGGAGCGAAATCACCGGAGCGAGACGACCATGTCCGAAAGGTCTATGCTGCAACAGCATGGGAGGCAGCCGCATTGCATGCTTCCCGGAGCAGGCGCTATTGCCCCTGTGCATGTCCCCGTCCACTGCGGCAGCGCCGGGGGCGGGCTGAACATCATTGGCAGCTCTCCAATATTCCAACGCCTGCTGCGCATGGTCGAAGCCGTGGCGCCGACCCGCTGCACGGTGCTCATCAGTGGCCCAACCGGTTCCGGCAAGGAAATCATCGCCCAGCTCGTGCACCGGCACAGCGGCGATCCCGCTGCGCCCTTTGTCGATCTCAACTGCGGCGCACTGCCGGAACACCTGATCGACGCGGAACTCTTCGGCCATACCAAGGGCGCATTTACGGGAGCGCTCAACAGCCGCACCGGGTTCTTCGCCCAAGCGGGACAAGGCACGCTGTTTCTCGATGAAATAGGCGAATTGCCGCTAGGTGTACAGAGCAAGCTGCTGCGCGTACTCGAAGCACGCTGTTTCAGGCCACTGGGCGGTGGTGATATCCAGCCGTTCAACGGCCGTATCGTGGCCGCCACCCATTGCGACCTGGCCGCGATGGTGCAAGCGGGCCGTTTCCGCGAAGACCTGTATTACCGGCTGGCGGTATTGAAACTCGACGTGCCGGGCCTGGACCAGCGCCGCGGCGACGTCGCCGCCCTCGCCACCCACTTTGCCAGCCTGCAGAAGCGGCCCATCCGCTTTACCGCCACCGCCATGGAACGCCTGGGCCGGCATGCCTGGCCCGGCCATATCCGCGAACTGCGCAACCTGGTTGAACGGCTGTCGATACTGGCCGAATCGGCGCTGATCGATGCCCACAGCCTGGAAGCCTTCCTGTCGGCGGGCATGCCGGAAGACGCGGATCACACGCTGCTGGCGGAAGCCCTCATGCGGCTGGAAGGCGACGACAAGCTGGAGGCCGCGGAACAATTGCTGATCGACTATGCGATGCGCCTTGCCGATGGCAACAAGACGATCGCGGCGCGCCACCTGGGCATCAACCGCAAGGTCATCGAACGCCGCGTGCATGGCGACGAGGAGCGCAGCAATTTTGCCCGCGTCTGCCTGCTGGAGGGACGTGCACTGATCGAGGCGGCCCGTTTCAAGGAAGCCATTGAAGTATTGCGTCGCGGCCTCACCTTGCTGGCCGCCGACGCCCACCCCTGCACCGCGCGCCGCCTGAGCTGCGACCTGCACCGCTGGCTCGCCATTTCGCACCGCGGCATCAGCGGCTGGCAAAGCGCCGAAGCGCTCGCCTGCTACCAGCAGGCATTGCAGGAAGCGGCGGCGCTGGGCGACGAGGTGGAAATCACCGCCCTGCGCTTCGGCATCTGGAGCTCGCAACTGATGGCGCTGGACCTGGTGGCGGCGCGGGCTACGGCGCAAGACATGCTGCAGCGGGCGCAAGCCATAGGTGACACGGACTTGCTGTCGCAGGCCCACCTGGCCCTGGCCAACACGCTGTTCTGGCTCGGCGATTACCGCGAAACGCTGGCCTGCCTGGAGCGCGGACACTTGCTATGCGGCGCGGCATCGGCCGACACCGGGGGACAGGGCCTGGACATCGCCGCGCTGTCGACCACTTTCGAAGGCCTGTCCTGCTTCCAGAGCGGCGCCTTCCGGCGCGCGCGCCAGGTGATGGACCACCTGGCATTGCGCGGCGGCGCCGACAACCCGCATCCCTTCCATCGCGCCATCGCACTGCAGGGCGCCGCGTGGCTCGCCTGCATGTTCGAGGACTGGAGCCGGCTGGCAAACCTGGCGGCAGACCTGCAAACCGTCGCCAGCGAATATGGCTATCAATTCTACCTGGGGGTGGGCCAGATATTCCATGCCTGCGCATTGGCGTCGGGCAACATCCATGCACAGACCGAACAGCGCATCGCCGATGGCTACCAGCAATACATGCTGTGCGAAGGCGGCATGCTCTTCCATTCATTCCAGGCCTGGAAACGGGGCGAACTGCTGCTGTCGGCAGGCCAGCCATCGCAAGCCCGGCAACTGCTGCACGGCGCCATCGAACTGGCGCTGGAACATGGCGAACGGGCCTATCTGGTCGAACTGCTCGACATGCATGCGCAGACGTGGATCGCTGTGGGTGACCTGGACAACGCGGAACGCGAACTGGGCAGTGCACTGTCGACCGCCAAGGCGCTGGGCGCGACGGCCGGCAGCCTGCTGGTGGCAACCCGCCTGGCGCAACTGCTGCAGCAGCGCGGGCGCCGGCCCGAAGCACTCGAACACCTCACGCGCGCCTTGCGCGGCGTGGAACGTGACACGGCTTTCCCCCGGTTTGCCCAGGCGCTGCAGTTGCAGACCACCCTGGCGCAAACCATTTCCATGCCATGCCAACCTGAGGACCCGCAACATGAGCTATGTGCTGAACCACGATGACCTTGAATCGCTACTGCTGGGAGCTTGCTTCTTCGGCAGCGGTGGCGGCGGCACGCTCACTTCCGCGCGCAGCCTGCTGGCCCAATTCCACGCCGGCGATTACTATCCGGACGCCCAAGTGCGCGTGGTCAGCGTCGACGAAGCCACCGATGGCGAGACGGTCATGGTGGCTTACCTGGGTTCGCCCGTGGCGATCAATGGCGCCCAACTTCCGCAAGGTCCCGTCGATGCCGTGATCGCCGTCAGGGAGCACCTGGCGCTGGAAAACCGCACCCTGGCCTACCTGGCGCCGCCCGAGAGCGGGGCGCTGGGGTTTCTCGTCGCCTGCCTGGTCGCCGCCCATCTGGGGCTGGCGGTGATCGACGCCGATGGCGCCGGCCGCGCCGTTCCCTCGCTGCCGCAGCTGACGTATGCGGCTGAGCAGATCAATCCGTGCCCGGCCTTCCTCGTCAGCCAGTCGGGACTGCGCGTGGAACTTGACGTCCAGCCGAGCCAGGGCGTGAACGGCGCCCACGCCCACCAGCAGGACGTGGCAACGATCATCGACCAGATGATGCGCCCCATCGTCTCGCAGGCCGATTTCAAGCAGTTCGGCGGGCTGGCCATGTGGATCATGGCGCCGGCGGAACTGGCCCGGGCGCTGCCCGTGCGCGGCACCCTGGGACGCGCCCTGCGCCTGGGCCGCGAACTGCAGACAGGCCGCTTGCGCAGCGCGGACGAACTGGTCGACTATCTTGCGCGACAATGCGACATGCGCGCCTGGCCATTGTTTCCTCAGGGCACATTCGTCGCCGCCGAAGTCGACTCGCGCAATGGCTTCGACCTGGGCAAGATCACCATCCGCGCGGGTGAACGGCTATGCACGGTCCTGTACCAGAACGAATCGCTGCTGGCCTGGGATAGCAGCCGCAGCACGCCCCTCTGCATGGCGCCCGACACCATCAGTTACTTTGTCGAGGGCGATGGCCAGGCCGTGTATTCGAATGGCGACTTGCTGCTGCCTGACGGCACGCTCAACCCGGCCCTCCTGCAGCGCAAGGTGACGCTGCTGGGCCTGCAAGCCCACCCGGCATTGCGGGAACGGGGCGGCCTGATACTCGACAGCTTCATGCAACTGCTCAACACCATCGGCTACCTGGGACCCTATATGCCGCTGGCGGGCAACACCGGCGCAGCGGCAGGGAGCGCCGCATGAAGCCGCTGCGCATCTGTATCGTGGCGCCGGTGGCCACGTCCATCTACAATCAGCGCCTGCTGGACGCCATCGAGCCCGTGATGCCGCCCGATGTCGAAGTGTCCGTACGCAATATTTCGAGCGGGCACGACTGCATCGAATACCGCGTCGACTGGCTGCAAAACGGTTATCCGGTGGTGCAGCTGGCCAGAGAAATCGAAGGCGAAGGCTATGACGGCATCTGGCTCAGCGACTTCGACATGTGCGGCGTGGAGGCCGCGCGCGAAGTGATCGACATTCCCATCCTCGGCGGCTTCCCGCCCGCCGCCTTTACGGCGCTGGCCCTCAGCCAGCGCCTGTCGATCATGACGATACTGCCCAGCACGCTCGCCATGCAGCGGGGCCACATGCAGGCTTACGGCTTACAGGACAGCTTCGCCTCGATCCGTTCCATCGACTGTCCCGTCGCCGATCTCGGCAAGCTGGACACGGTGGTCGAAAAAACCTTCCAGGCCGCCATGCTGGCGATACAGGAAGACGGCGCCCAGTCCATCCTGCTCGGCTGCACAGGATTTGTCGGCGTCGCCGCGCGCGTCAGCGCGCTGCTGGAGGACGCGCTGCAGACCTATGTGCCGGTCATCGATCCGAACCAGGCAGGCTTCAGCTTCCTGGTGTCCCTCGTGCGCATGCGCCTGCGTCCCAGCCGCGCCTGCTACAGCAAGGATAGCTGAACCGCCGCACGCGCCCGCGTCACGCCATGCCGTGTCCCGGGCGCCCCCTCCCCGTCCTTGCCGCCTGCCGTTTTCGTCCATCACGCTCAAAAAGAGTGGACGATATCAGTCATCATTGTTGCGTCACGACAATGCAAATCAGCGCCATCCCTTGAAAATCAAGCACTTGGCCTTCTGGCACAGCCCTTGCTAAAGATCATGCTATCGGCGCTAGAGCAACAGGCGCCGCAGCAGGCGGGCGGAGCACCTCAAGCGGTGAGCCGCACGCCCTCCAGGACCCAGCAAGGAGCGCCGCGTGCCGACGACCATGGAAGTATCCACCACCCACGACAGCCTGGCCAATCATGGCTTGCTGCCCGGCCTGGCTGCCTTGCAAGATGGCAACACCGGCTGTGCCGACATCTGCATCGCCGTGCTCGACGGTCCCGTCGATACCAGCCATCCCTGCTTTGCCGGCGCCAGGCTGCAACTGCTCGACACGCTCGCCACGGGTGCCAGCGGCAGCGGCCGGGCATCGCAACATGGCACCCATGTCGCCAGCATCATCTTTGGCCAGCCCGGCAGCCCCGTCACGGGCCTGGCCCCCCATTGTCGGGGCTTGATCCTACCCATCTTTGCCGACCGCGCCGACGGCGCACTGACACAATGCACGCAGCTCGACCTGGCCCGCGCCATCACCCAGGCCGTCGAGCACGGCGCGCACATCATCAATGTCAGCGGCGGTGAACTGTCCGACAGCGGCAGCGCCGATGGCCTGTTGCAAAAAGCCATACAGCTGTGCCATGAACGCAACGTCCTGCTGATCGCGGCGGCGGGCAATGACGGCTGCGATTGCCTGCATATTCCCGCCTCCATCGAGTACACCCTGGTGGTCGGCGCCCTGGACCGGCAAGGCGCGCCCATGCCCAACAGCAACTGGGGCGAAGCCTATCGCGCGCGCGGCATCATGGCGCCCGGCACCGACATCCTCGGCGCAGCTCCCGCAGGGCGCGTGCGGCTCAGCAGCGGCACCAGCTTTGCCACCCCGATCGTCTCGGCCATCGCAGCCTTGCTGCTATGCCGGCAACACCAACATGGGGATCGTCCTGACCCTCGTGGAGTTTGCAGCGCATTGCTGCAGAGCGCAACGCGTTGCAACACCAATGGCGAGCTGGACTGTCGCCGCCTCCTGACTGGGACATTGAATGTGCCGGACGCCACTCAACTATTATTAAAAGGGAAAATTGAAATGTCAGACGATACTGTGATTGAAGCGAGCCCAGCCAATGCCGACACTTCCGCGCAGGCGCATCCGCTCAGCATTCCCATGCTGGAAACCCCCTCCCCGGCCAACTTCGCGGGCCCTTCCGGCGCGACGCGACAAGGCATCAGCGCTTCCGGCATCGATGCCTCCGATTGCGGCTGCGGCGGCGGCAGCGCCAAGGGCCCGACCCTGGTGTATGCGCTGGGCAACCTGGGCATTGACTTCGGCAGTGAAGCGCGCCGCGATTCCTTCGTCCAGGCCATGCCACCAGGCAGGGACAATCCTGGCGATCCGCAGCAATTGATCGAATTCCTGCGCGCAAAGCCATATTTCCGCCAATCGCTGACCTGGACCGTCAACCTGGACGCCACGCCGATTTATGCGATCGTTCCCGTCGGCCCATATGCCGACCTGACCTATGAACTGCTGTTCGAGGCCTATGTCGGCACCATCGATGGCCTGGTCGTCATGAATTCGTTTCCCGGCGTAATCTCGGGCGCCGCCAGGCTGATGTCCGGCCAGGTCGTTCCCGTGATCCAGCCGGCCATCCGGGGCATGTTCAGCTGGAATGTGCCGCAGCTGATCGACAGCCTGATGGCGGTGCAGGACAGCCTGGAAATCAACAGCAGCAACACGGGCGCGCGCCTGGAAAACTTCCTGAACCGCATCTATTACGACTTCCGCAACCTGGGCGTCACGGGCATGGACCGCGCGCTCAACTTCTCGGCCACGAATGCCATGCAAGCGGCGGAAATGCTGGCCAAGACCACCGGCATGCAGCTCGATACCATCGTCGTGCAACAGAGCCCTGTCTGCCGCCCGGGCTCAGAATGCTACGACATCATCATGACCTTCTTCAACCCGGAAAACCTGCAGGTAGCCAACACGGTCGCCCGCTTCGCAGTCGACGTCAGCGACGTGATACCGGTCAGCGTCGGCGCAGTGCGCTACTGGTCGCAACGCTAACGTCAACAGCATTTGAATTGTCGGGGCACGTGGGCGCAGCGATGCGTGCACGCGCCTCAGCATACGGTCGTTGGCGGGAAACGATCAGCACCGTACTTCGGTACGCACACCCATTGCCGTTGCCCGCGGCGGCGCCACCACAAGGAGTTTCGAAATGAACAATCTGCCATTGCAAGCCAAAGCCGTACAACGCAGCCCCAGCATCTCCGCCATCAGCCAGGGCGTCGCTCCTTCCGGCATTACCTGCACCCTGTGCAAAGCGGCTTGCGGCGCCTTGAGCGGCACCGCACAGCAACTCTGCCTGATGGCTTGCAACGCCACCGTTTGCTGATCAAGCCAGCAAGATCGAGCCATCCCGGCTAAACCCGGCATGCCTGCGGGCGATGAGTTTCTCGTCGCCCGTTCAGCCAGCCAGCATCACCCACGATTGAGGAAGGACAGCGATGCGACTCCCACTACAAAGCCCGCCTGTTTCGCGCAGCGCGCGTGGCCCTATCAACGTACAAGCCAACGTACAAGCCAGCGGCCCGCATACCAGCGGCATGCAGCCGTCCGCTTGCGGACCGACCAACACGGGCCAAGGCCAGTGCTTCGATACACACGGGCCGATAGGCGGACCGACAGCCCATAATTGCAGCGCCTGCTGCGCCCGGCGCGGCGCGATTCATTGGCAAGGCGTGAATGGCACCTTTGCCATCTGCCACTGAGCACCGATTCCGCTCGCCAGATTCCCGCCTCCTGGCCTCTGCCGGAAGCGGGAACTGCATTGACCGCAGTCCGGTCACGCCATGCGCTAGAACAAATCCAGCTGACCCGCATTTCCCCCTTTTGCCTTGTTTCCCAGCGGCGGCACCACCAGCGGCCGGCGGAACTGCGTGCAATCGAGCTGCTTGAAGCGACCGCCCTTGCCGTGCAGCCCCAGCCGGTGCACGGCTTTTTCAAAGCGCTGGCGGATAAGGTCGGCCCACACGCCTTCGCCCCGCATGCGCGCACCGAACGCGCTGTCGTAATCCTTGCCGCCACGCATTTCACGTACCCGGTTCATCACGCGCTGGGCCCGTTCCGGGAAGTGCGCGTCCAGCCATTGCTGGAACAAGGGGCTCACTTCCCACGGCAGGCGCAGCACCACGTAATGGGCGTGGATGGCGCCCGCGTCGCGCACCGCTTCGAGCAGCTGTTCGATTTCCGGCTCTGTCACGAACGGGATGATGGGCGCAATGCTCACGCCTACGGGAATGCCCGCCTCCGTCAGGGTGCGGATGGTGCGCAGGCGCCGCGCAGGGGCGGCCGCGCGCGGTTCCAGAGTGCGCGCGATGGCCGGGTCGAGCGTGGTGACAGTCACGGCCACGGCTGCCAGGCGCTTGGCCGCCATGGGCGCCAGAATGTCGATATCGCGCTCGATCAACGACGATTTCGTGATCAGCGCCACGGGATGGTCGCACTCGTGCAGCACTTCCAGCACGCGCCGCGTCAGCTGCCGTTCGCGTTCGCACGGCTGATACGCATCGGTATTGACGCCCAGGGCGATCGGTTCGGGCACATACGAGGGCCTGGCCAGCTCGCGCCGCAACAGTTCGGGAGCATTCACCTTGGCGTAGATGCGGCTTTCGAAGTCCAGGCCCGGCGACAGGCCCAGATAGCTGTGCGTGGGGCGGGCAAAGCAATAAATGCAGCCATGTTCGCAGCCGCGATATGGGTTCAACGAGACGTTGAACGGCAAATCGGGCGAAGCGTTGCGCGTGAGAATGGTGCGTGCCTGCTCGTCGCTGACCTGCGTCTTCCAGGCCGGCGCCGGCGCCGGCGCCTCACCATCTGCCGCATCCAGGCCGCCCACGCTCCAGCCATCATCGAAACCGGCGCGCGCGTGCACTTCGTAGCGCCCCTGCAGGTTCGAGACGGCACCGCGCCCCTTGTGCGCTTTCAGCGATTGCGGCGGCAACATGGCTTGCCCGGCGAAGCTGTCATCGTGCTCTGGAATGATTGCTTTCATGAACGGCCCCATCAACTGTATATACGTACAGTATACTATGCCGCTGTGCGGCCAATATCAAGGGCTGCCATGGTGCTATTTCAAGCTTTTTCCCCCTGCGGCATGACATAACTCAACTGCTGCGCGACAAAACCGTCAAATGCCGTGATCAGGGGAACGAAGCGGACCTCGTCCTGCTCCAACTGCATCAAGGCATAGCACGTCGCTTCCAGGGTCGATAACTGGTCTGGCGCGTGCGCCTTGCGGATCAGGTAATGGGAAGCGGGCGTATCGCGCAGGGGCAGGCGCGGCAACTGTTGCAACAGGGGATTCAGGTACAGCATCTTGCGGCTCTTGCGCCAGGTGGCGTCCAGCACCACCAGCCGCAATAAGGTGGGATCGAGCAAGATGGCGGGGTCGAGCGCTGGCGGCGGCGCGATGCCCAGCGAACGGTCGCCGGGCGTATCCGGGTATAGCAGCACGTTGTGCTTGCCGGCCAGCAGTCCGGCGAGCGTATCGGGGGCAAACTGCTCGCCCGTCAGCATGCGGCTGTTAGGCAAGCTCAGGTGCAGCAAGCGGGCGCTGCCCTTGGCATTGTGGACTTCCAGCGGATGCTGCAGGATCAGCACGTCCACCGCCTGGACAACGGGGGCGATCCAGCGGCAGATGCAGCTGCTTGCTGCGCGCAGGCAGGCGGGGCAGCGCGCCCGTTTGGCCAGTTCAGCCAGGGAGGACGAGGCGGTGGCAGGGCTGGCGATAGCGCTAGAGATAGGGCTGAAAATCGGGCTGGAGGTACGGCGGGTGGTCATGGCGGAGCGCGTTCGCGGCTGTCTTCAAGCCGCGATTGTAGCGCCCGCGCCATGCCGAGGGGAATCTGCGCTTAAAATTCTTCCCATTCGTCAGCGCCGGATGCCACGGGCGCCTTCGGCGCGCGCGGGCGCATCGCTTCCACTGGAGCCGCCTTGTCCGACGTGGAAGCGGTCACGGCCGATGCCGGCGCCTGTCGCTTGGCGGGCCGTATCGCAGGTCGCGCGGCAGCTTGCATGGCAACTCGCGTGGCAGCTTTGATTGGCGCAGACGCCGTCATGGACGGGCCAGCACTGGCGGCAACATATTGCTGCGTCGCATCGAGCTTGAACACGCCCACGACCTCGGCCAGTCTGGCGGCCTGTTCCTGCATGGATTCGGCCGCCGCGGCCGCTTCTTCCACCAAGGCCGCGTTTTGCTGCGTCACCTGGTCCATCTGGCCGATGGCCTGGTTGACTTGTTCGATGCCGGCGCGCTGTTCATCGCTGGCGTCCGTGATCTGGTTCATGATCTGCGTCACATGGCTGATGCTTTGCACGATTTCATCCATGGTGCGGCCAGCCTTGTCCACCAGTTGCGAACCGGCCTCGACCTTTTGCACGGAATCGTCGATCAAGCCCTTGATTTCCTTGGCCGCCGCGCTGGAACGCTGCGCCAGGTTGCGCACCTCGGAAGCCACGACGGCAAAACCACGGCCCTGTTCACCGGCCCTGGCCGCTTCCACGGCCGCGTTCAGGGCCAGGATATTCGTCTGGAAGGCGATGGCGTCGATGACGCTGATGATGTCGACAATCTTGCGCGAGGAATCGTTGATCGAACCCATGGTGCTGACCACTTCCGACACCACCACGCCACCCTTGCTGGCGATCTGCGAAGCGTCGATGGCCAGTTGATTCGCGCTGCGCGCATTGTCGGCATTGAGTTTCACGGTGGAGGTCAGCTCTTCCATGGACGACGCCGTCTCTTCCAGCGAACTGGCCTGCTCTTCCGTGCGTGACGACAAGTCCAGGTTGCCGGCGGCGATTTCGCTCGACGCCGTGCTGATCGATTCGGTGCCGGCGCGCACCTGGCCCACGATGCTGACCAGTTTATCGTTCATGTTTTTCAGCGCATGCATCAATTGCCCCGTCTCATCGCGGCTTTCCACCACGATATGGCTGGTCAGGTCGCCAGCGGAAACGGCTTCCGCCACCTCGACGGCGCGCGTGATGGGACGCGTGATCGAGCGCGTGATCCAGTATGCGCAGGCGATGCCCAGCAAGATGGCCACCACGCCCAGCGAGATCAGCAGCAAACGGCCGTTTTCGTAGCGCGAACGGATTTGCGCGGCCGTTTCATCGAGCAATTTGGCTTCCAGCAATTCCAGCTTCTTCAGCGACGCCAGGTAGATATCGCGCTTGACGGCCATGTCGCCTTCATACAGGCGCTTGCCCAGTTCCAGGTCGCCCGCATTCTTGGCCTTGAACACATTCTTGCGCACTTCCGTGTACGCCTTGCGCGTGCTCAATACTTCCTGGTAGAGCGCCTGCTCGTCCGCGCTCAGCTCGCTCTTGCCGATATCGTTCTGGATTTCCGTGGCGCGTGCCGACGAGACCGCCATTTCCTTTTCGAACTGCTTCTGGTGTTCGGGATCGCTGACTTTCCAGGCGGCGGCCGTGCGCGCCGCATTGACCTCGATGACCTTGGTCCACTCGGCGATCAGGCGCTCATTGCGCACCTTGACGTTGACGAGCGCATCGGTTTCCTTGCTGGCGCTTTGCATCTGCACGATGCCCACCACGGTCAGGCTGGTCAACAGGAACAGGACGGCGGCAAAACCGCCACCGAGACGTACGCCGATCTTGAGGTTTTTCATTACGTGATTCCTATCTGAAGAAAACGATGCACAGACGCCACGAAACCGAGCTACTGCTACGTACCAATATAGCAGGCATCTGCCGTGCGGCAATCACGAGCGGTGGCGCAACGGTAAGGTCGCCACCGGAATGGCAGCGCGCCGCAGCGCACTACTTTGGAGCAGATTGTGAGTGAATCAGAGTGGTATTGCAAGAAATAACATGCAGAAAAGCAACACTCAGAAGATGGTATGCCGCCACGAACGGGCGGCAGGCAAGCAAGGTCAGTTTTGCTTTACATAGATCAATTTTGATGTATCGAAACCCAGGCCAGCGGCTTTTCCGATCAGGCGCTGCTGCAAGGCCGGGTCCATGGTTGGCGTGCGCGACAACAGCCAGAAGTAGGACTTGTCGGGGCCGCTGATCATGGAATAGCTGTAATCTTGCTGGTCCAAATCAAAAACAATGTAGGAACCATAGAAGGGGCCGAAAAACGACACTTTCAGGTAGCCCACGTCTTTCTTGTCGACGAAATACGCCTTGCCTTCCGCATCCTTCCAGACCGCGTCCGCATCCTTGTAGCCGCGATTGAGCACTTTCAGGCCGCCATCCTGGCGCAAGCTGTAATCGGCCGTCACCTGGCTCAGGCCCCGCTCGAAGGAATGGTCGAGGCGCGCGATCTCATACCACTTGCCCAGATAGCGGCTCGTGTCGAAGTTACTAACAGGCACAATATTCTCGGGGCGGCCCACGCAGCCGGCCAGCACGAGCACACACAGGAACAGCAGTTTTTTCATGGTCTTCTCCATCGGGTGAATCAAGGTGGCAACGTCAGGGCAGCAGCGCACGGTCGATGATGCGGCGGATCGCGCCACTATGTTGCATGCGCACGATGGCGGCATTGAATTGTTCGATAAAATCATCGCGATAAGGGTAGGTGGCGGGCCGGCGCGCCGTAAAACCCAGGTGGCCCTGCTGGCTGGCCAGCTGCGCCGTTTCCTGTATCGCCTGCATCGGCGTGCCCGGCGGCCCTTCGCGCCGGATACGCTGCAATTCCCACTGCGCAGACAGGCGGTCGCTGACATAGCAATCGATGCGACCGCGCATCAGCTTGAGCAGATTCGTGCGCGTGCCCTTGGCCGTATCGAACACGATGCTGGCCGCTTGCAGGGCTGCCGTCTGCTTCGCATCACCGAGCAAAAACCCCGCATTCACGCCGATGTGCAGGCCGCCGTAATCGGCGGGCCACTGCCGCAGCGTGCGCTTGGCCAGCACCTCCCGGTTGCACAGCACCACCAGCTGCTCCATCAGCAGCGGCACGGAATAGCGCACATACGGCCGCTCGCTGCGCCACGAATACGGCGGATACAGGGCAAACGCCTCGCCTGTCTGCAGCATCAGCACGCCCCGTTTCCAGGGCACGGGACGCAGCTGCACCGCATACTGCGGCATCGATTGCGCCGCTTCGCGCACGATCTCCGTGTAGATGCCTTTCAGCTGGCCGTTTTCAACGTAGGAGTACGGCGGATAATCATCGTCCCCATAAATCACCAGCGGCGTTACCCCCTCGGCCTGCGCGCTGGCAGCAATGAACAGGCATAGCGCGGCAGGCAGGATGGGCATTCTGGACATGCCCGAAGAGTAGCATGGAAGGGGCAAACGCCATCATCCGCTTGCGCTGTTCGTGCCCAGCATTTCGTCGAGCTGCGCCAGCGTACTGGAGTCCTTCACGACGGCGCGCAACCACAGGTGCAGCGGCAGCTCGCCCCAGCTGGCGGCCTTGTCGGCCAGGTAAGCGACGGGGCTGTGCGGCTCCGTGCGGCGGAAGAAATCGGCCACCTGGCGCAGCTGGGCCAGCGCCTGCTGGCGCTGCACAATGGCGCCCCCGCTGCCACCGGCACCCTGGCCAGCGGCGGCCGGCGCGCCGGCAAAGTCGGCGCCAGGCGACAGCGGCGCGATGAAGTGAATGACGTTTTCCAGCGCTTCGCGCGCGGCGCGAAAACTCGGACCATCGGCGCCGAAACGCGCATCGACGCTGCGCTCGAACGCCAGCATCGACTGCATGCAGTACTGCGCATCAGCCAGCAAGGCGTCGGAAAAGGTGCGCGTATTCCTTTGCCGCGCCGCCTCCATCTGCGCCAGGGTCGTCCCTTCTTCGTGACGCGCATCGCCCCAGCCCTGATCCGCTGCGCCCTGCGCCAGGCTGGCGGCCGCGCGCTGGCGCGCCGCCTCGAAATCCTGCAGCGAGTACAAGCCGTCGGCGCCTTCGGTCAGCGGGATCTCGCGCAGCAGCTGGGGCGTGCGTGACAGCAGCCAGAAGACATTGCCGATGCGCTGTTCCTGGTCTCCCTCTTCCGCCGGCGGGTACAGGCCATCCCAGTAACGTTCGCACAGACCGGCCAGCAGCGCATAGCCATCGCCCAGGCCACGGAAGTGGCGCGTCTTTGCGTGCGCTTCGGCCAGCCACACTGCCACGCGCAAATCCTTGCTGCGCGCTGCGATCAGCTGTTCGCAGCGCGTCGCCACGAAGGGCCAGTCGGCTTCCTTCAGCGCCGTCACCCACTCGCCCTGGTCCAGGCTCGGGTCGTCGTGCTGGCGCGCGCGCGCGATGGCGTCGAGCTCCTGGCTGAAGGTGATATCTTCGCCGCATGGACTGACGGCGCTGACGGGGTGCAGCAATTGCTCCAGATTGAACATGGCGCTCTCCGGAAGGTGGATTATCGGATCGTGTACTTGAACTGCCCCTGCTTATTCGCGCTGACGCGTATCGATGCCACCGGCTCGCCTGCGGCCATGCGCGCCAGCACCGCTTCGGCGATCGCCGGCAGCAGGCTGCCGTTGAGGATATGGTCGACATTGCGCGCGCCCGAATCGACCTCGGTGCAGCGCGCCAGCACGGCGTCGACCAGGCCCGCGTCATGGCTGAACTGCGCCTGGTGGTTGCGCGCGATGCGTGTACCTATCCGCGCCAGCTTCAGCGCGATGATGTCGGCCAGCACCGCGTCGTTCAACGGATAGAAAGGCAGCACCTTCAGGCGCCCCAGCAGGGCCGGTTTGAAGTGCGCCACCAATTGCGGGCGCACCAGTTCTTCCAGCGCGGCCGGCGTGGGCAAGTCTTGCGCCGCCCGGTTCAGGCAGGCGGCCATCATCGCGCCGGACCCCAGGTTCGAGGTGCCGATGATGATGGTGTTGCGAAAATCGACTTCGCGCCCTTCGGCATCATCGAGCACGCCCTTGTCGAAGACCTGGAAGAACAGTTCCAGCACGTCGGGGTGGGCTTTTTCCGCTTCATCGAGCAACACCACGCTGTAGGGCTGGCGCCGCACGGCTTCCGTCAGCACGCCGCCTTCGCCATAGCCGACATAGCCGGGCGGCGAGCCTTTCAGACCGGCCACGCTGTGCGCCTCCTGATACTCGCTCATGTTGATGGTAATGAGCTTGCGCTCGCCGCCATACAGCAGGTCGGCCAGCGCCAGCGCCGTTTCCGTCTTGCCCGTGCCGGACGGCCCCGTGAACAAAAACACGGCTTGCGGCTTGTTCGGGTCGTCCAGGCTGGCGCGCGCCGTGCGCACGCGCTGCGCCACCGCCTCGATGACGTGCTCCTGTCCCAGCACCCGTTCGCGCAGCGCCCCATCGAGGGTCAGCACGGTGCGGATTTCATCCTTGAGCATTTTCCCCAGCGGGATGCCGGTCCAGCCGGCGACGATGCCGGCCACCACCTGCGCATCGACTTCCAGCGGCGACAGCGGCGCTTCTCCCTGCAGGGCCGCCAGTTCTTCCTTCAGCGCCAGCAGGCGCGCCGCGCCGATCTCGCCCGGCCGCTCACCGCGCAGCTGCACGCGCAAGTCGCCGATCTGCGCCACCAGCGCCTTTTCACGCTCCCAGCGCTGCGCCAGCGCCGCGACCATCGCCTGCCCGTCATCATGCTCGCGCCGCAGCTGCGCCAGGCGCGCGGCGCCGGCTTTGTCGGGCACTTCGCCATCGGCCGCCTCGCGGGCCAGGGCGGCGATCTCCGCGCCGACGCGTTCCTGGCGCCGGTGCGCGTTTTCCAGCTGCGCCGGCGTGGCGCGCTGGCCCAGCGCCACCTTGGCGCAGGCCGTATCGAGCACGCTGATGGCCTTGTCGGGCAGCTGGCGCCCGCTGATGTAGCGGTGCGACAGGCGCACGGCATCGACGATGGCGGCATCGCGCACGCGGATGCCGAAATGGCGCTCCATCAGCGGCGCCATGGCGCGCAGCATGGCGCAGGCGATATCTTCATTCGGCTCTTCCACCTTCACCACCTGGAAGCGCCGCGCCAGCGCCGCATCCTTTTCAACATACTTTTTGTACTCGCTCCAGGTAGTGGCGGCGATGGTGCGCAGGGCGCCGCGCGCCAGCGCCGGTTTCAGCAGGTTGGCCGCATCGTTCTGCCCCGCCTGGCCGCCGGCGCCGATCATCGTGTGCGCCTCGTCGATGAATAGGATGATCGGGTGCGGGCTTTTCGTCACCTCGTCGATGACGTTTTTCAGCCGGCTTTCAAATTCCCCCTTCACGCTGGCGCCGGCTTGCAGCAAGCCCATGTCGAGCGCGTGGATGTGCGCGCCCTGCAGCACCTCGGGCACATCGCCGGCGGCGATGCGCAAGGCCAGGCCTTCCACCACGGCCGTCTTACCCACGCCCGCCTCGCCCGTAAGAATCGGATTGTTCTGCCGCCGGCGCAGCAGGATGTCGACGGCCTGGCGTATCTCCGCCTCGCGGCCGATCACGGGATCGAGCTTGCCGTCGCGCGCCAGCTGCGTCAGGTCGGTGGTGAACTGGTCCAGCGCCGGGGTTTTGCTGGCCAGGCTAGCCACAGGATCGTCGGACGTGTCGGCAAGCTGCGGCACTGCCGCGCTTTCCTCTGCGGAACCGGCCGTCAGCTTGTCCGGATGGTGCTTTAATTGCTCCACGCTGAAGCGGGCGAACAGCTTCGAGCCGCGGTATGCGAGCTGCGACAGTTCCGGCTCCGTCAGCAGCGCCAATAGCAGATGGCGGCTGCGGATGGGCCCTGGCTGCGCCGTGTCCAGCGAAGCGATCAGCCAGGCATGTTCGAACAGCAGCGGCAAATGGGGCGAGAAGACGGGCGTGCGCGCGCTGCCCGTGCGGAAGCCGCCGATCTCGCGGCGCAGGTCCGCCTCCAGCGCCGTCAGGCTGATTTCACTGCGCTTCGCGATGGTGACGAAATCGCTGCGCTCCTGCTCCAGCAGCGCAAGGAACAGGTGTTCGATATCGACTTCATACTGGCCCAGCCCCACGCAGATGGCGGCGGCGCGGGTGGCGGCCGTGCGCGCCGTGTCATTCAGTTTGGCGATCAGGGTTTTCAGGTTATTGCTCATAAGGCGGCTCCCTTGCGGTTGATCGAATAGCGCAGCGACGACGGCTGCAGCACGGCGTCGAAATTGACCGTCTCCCCGCCGGATCTCACGGCCAGGGTGCCGCTGATGACAAAACCCACGCGGTTGATGGCGCCCGCTTCGCGCTCCAGGCGGGCGCGCACATTGCGCAATCGCGGTTCGTGGCGTTCGATGGCCGCCTTCAGCGCGGCGCAGATGCGGGTGCGGTCTTCGCTGCTGGACAAACACATGCCGGCGAAATCGATCAGGCCATAGTTGACGATGGAGGCCGCGCATTCCGGATAGGCGTCGAGCGCGCCAGGCGGCAGCGCCACGCGCGTGTTGAGCAGCTCTTCCAGGTCGCGCGCCACCGCATCCTTCAATTGTTCCAGCGACAGGCGCACCGCCACGCCGCCCGCCGCACCGCCGTCGCCCATCAGGCGGTCGAACAGGCCAGGTACATAACTGTCCATGCGCTCTCCTGAAAAGTCGGCGCGGCGCGCGCAGGAGGATGTCCGCCGCGCGCCGCGCAAGGATGGATCAAGCCACGCGGTTCGCGGCCAGGTCCCAGCCGCCCGAAGTATTGCCGCCGGCGCCGCCCGTCACTTTTTGCTGCGTGTATTTCCACTTCACTTTCGAGAACTTGAAGCCGACGTGTTCACCGAGGATGTCGCCCTCTTCCACATTCGGCGTGACGGCGCCGATCAGCACATTTTCGATTTCGATTTCAAAGTACTTGACGCGCTCGCCCTGGCCGTCGGCACGCATGAATTCGAAGCGCGCCTTGGGGATGGTCTTGCCGGCCGAGCAGGTCTGCAGCAGCACCGGCGAGGCCAGGTCGGCCAGCTTGGAGATGACGATGTCCTTGTGCTCGCAGCGTTCGGCCGTGTGGCCGCCGCCCGTCGAAGCGGTGGCGGACTTCGGCTGCTCGACGCTCCAGCTGACCGATTTGCACTCGATCCAGTCCTTGTGCTTGTCATCGGTGGACTCGCCCTTGATGCCGTCTATCTGCAGATATACATCGATTGCCATGGTGTGCTCCTGTGGTTGAAAGATGGGTGGATCAGGAATTGGTCGACTTCGGCAACTCCGCGACCAGTCGGAGCGAAACGGATAATTCATCGAGCTGGAAGTGCGGCCGCAGGAACGACACGGCACGGTACACGCCGGGCCGGCCCGGCACTTCATGCACCTGCACGGACGCCTCGCGCAGCGGGAACTGCGCCTTCTGTTCCTGGCTGGCGTTATCGTCGAGCAGCACGTACTGCATCAGCCAGCGGTTCAGAAAATCTTCCACGTTGGAGGCAGCGGCAAAGCTGCCGATCTTGTCGCGCATCATGGCCTTCATGTAATGGGCGATGCGCGAAACGGCAAAGATGTACTGCAGCTGCGACGACAGCAGCGCGTTCGCGTTGGCCGCGTCGCTGTTGTACTTGCGGCTTTTCTGCGCCGATTGCGCACCGAAAAACGCCGCATACGCCGTGTTCTTGCAGTGCACCAGCGAGATGAAGCCCAGATCCGACAATTCCTTTTCGCGGCGGTCGGTGATCGCCACTTCGGCCGGGCATTTCAGGGCCACGTCGCCCTCGTCCGTCTTGAAAGTGTGGGTCGGCAGGTCGTCCACCAGGCCGCCGCCTTCCACGCCGCGGATGGCGGCGCACCAGCCGTAGTCGGCAAAGGCGCTTGTCAGCTTGCAGCCGAACGCATACGCGGCGTTACACCACAGGTATTTGTGATGGTCGCTGCCGTCGACTTCCTCGACGAAGTTAAAACCTTCGACCGTGGTGCCGTCAACGGGATTAAAGGGCAACCGGCCCAGGAAACGCGGCAAGGTCAGGCCGACGTAGCGCGCGTCTTCCGATTCGCGGAAGGCTTTCCATTTCGCGTACTCGATGGTGTCGAACACCTTGGCCAGGTCGCGCGGCTTGCCCAGGTCGCCGTAGCTTTCCAGGCCAAACAGTTCCGGCGCGGCCGAAGCGATGAAGGGCGCATGCGCGGCGGCGGCGATGTGCGACATCTGCTCGATGAAATACATGTCTTCCGGCTGGCGCGAGATGGCGAAGTCGCCCAGCAGCGCGGCGAACGGCGCGCCGCCGAAGGTGCCGAATTCCTCTTCATACACCTTCTTGAACATGCTGCTCTGGTCGAACTCCAGCGCGGCCTGGAAATCCTTCACCAGTTCGCGCTTGGTGGCGTTGAACATGCGGATCTGCAGGCGCGTGCCCGTATCGGAGCTGCCGACCAGGTAGCGCAGGCCCGTCCAGCTTTGTTCGATCTGCTGGAATGGCGCCGCGTGCATGATTTCGCTGAGCTGGGCCGAGATCAGGCGGTCGATTTCCGCCACCCGCGCGTCCAAGGTCGCCGACAGGCTGCTGGACATCAGCACCGTGCCGTCAAGCACCTGCGCCACCAGTTCCGAGATCAGATCGCGTGCGCGCGCATGTTCGGCGCCGGACTTGGCGACGCGGCTCTGCTCGACGATCTGATCGAGCAAGTCGATGGCGGCCGGCGCGTCGGGCGTGGATACCGCAAGGGCTTCTGGGGCTTCTGCCTGGGCGCTCATCTTAATCCTCCTGCGCTGGGAACTGCGGTTTCAGGGTGGCCAGGCTGTCCGTGTTGTTCAGCACTTCCGTCAGCAAGTCTTCCAGCTTGTCGTTGCCGGCCAGCTTGTTGCGCAGGTCGGCCAGCTTGGTGCGCGCCTCGAGCAGCTTGCGCAAGGGATCGACCTGGCGCACCACCGATTCCGGGCGGAAGTCGTCCATCGAGCGAAAGTGCAGGTCGACGGCGAACGTGCCGCCCGCCTCGCTGAGGCGGTTCGGCACGGCGAAACGGGCCACCGGCTCCACGCCGGCCAGCACTTCGTCGAAGTTGTCGCGGTCGATGGCGACGAACTTGCGATCCTTCAGGCGCTTTTTTTCGCTGTCCGGATTGCCGCCGAAGTCGCCCAGCACGCCGACCACGAAAGGCAGCTCCTTGTTTTCAATCGCGTCGCCAATCTCGACGTCGTAGGTCATTTGCACGCGCGGCGCGCGTATCTTTTGCAGGCGTTTTTGCACGCTGTCGGACTTGGGCATGGCGCTTCCTTTGCAAGGGGATGGTGGGAATGCTCGCTTATTTCAGGCCACTGAACGGGTCGGCCGTGCCGCCTGGCGCTGCCGCGCCCTTCGCCGCCGGTGTGCCGGAACCGGCGGCGCGCTTGCCGGCCGCCGGCGGGCGCCTGGCCGGCGGCACCAGCACGTCTTCGCCGATGCTCGCGCGCAGCAGCTTGGCCAGGTCCTGCGCTTCCGAACGCAACGAGCCATTCAGATTGTTTTGCCGCGACAGGTCGGCCAGCGCCTTGCCGGACAAACGCAAGCCGCTGACGGCGACGATGCTGTTGGCGACCTTGTCGTCCGGATCGCGTTCCAGCGCTTCGAGCGCATGGCCGATGGCGTCGCCGTACTGGCCGCGGTCGAACTTCATCTGCGCCAGTTGCAGCCACGGCGCCTTGTCGGCCGGGTAGCTGCTGCCGCCGCCCTTGAGCAGGGTCATGGCGCGCTCGTACTGGCCGGCGCGCGCGGCCGCATCGGCGTCGTTCATCACTTGCGCCAGGGTCGGCGCGGCAGGTTTTTTAGGTGCCGGCTGGTCCGGCGTGGCGCAGGCGACCAACAGCAAGGCGCTGGCGAGGCAGGCAATACGGGGCAATATGGTGGCTGGCTTCATCGGGGCATTCCTTCACGTGGAGGACGCTACCGCTGGGAAAGATGGGCGGCGCCTTGGTGGAGGCCATTATTGATCGCCAATTTTTTTGCCAGATTGAGATTAATCAGCAAAGAAGAAGTTCCACATCAGAGCCGCGTACAGCGACATGAAACCTGATCTGGCGCAGTAATTACCTTGATCGCTGTCCGATTTTGCGCCAGCGCAAGCAGGCCGCCCATGCATGCGCTTAAATGACTGCAACACTTTTATTTCCACCCTTCACCTTGCAAAGATCCGCCATGCCAATTGACGCCCCGCTCCGCCGCCTGGCCCGCTCCGTTGCGCTACTGCTGCTGGTGTTGCCGCAGACATTGCTGCTGGCCGGCTGTGCAGGCGGCGCCATCGGCACCCTCGCCAACGCGGCGCTGCAGATGGCCGGCGTGGCCAAGCCGCCGCCGGAACTGCCCGACGCGCAAAAGCCGCCGCGCAACGTCAGCATCCGCCTGCATGCGGCGCAGCGCCTCAACACGGATGCGGACGGCCGGCCGCTGGCGCTGGTGGCGCGCATCTACAAGCTGCGCCAGAGCGCCGCCTTCGAGCAGGCGCCCTACGACAGCTTCCTCGATACGCAGCGCGAAAAGGTCGCGCTGGGCGCCGACCTGATGGAAGTGAAGGAAGTGCTGCTGGTGCCGGGCCAGCGCTACGAGGTCCAGGAGAAAGTCAGCAAGGAAGCATATTTCATCGGCGTCGTGGCCCTGTTCCGCGCTCCGGCGGCGCAGCGCTGGCGCGCCACCTTTGCCGCCGCCGACGCGGAGCGCGGCGGCATCACGGTCGGCCTGCACGCCTGCGCGCTGAGCGTCAGCGGCATGGCCGCGCTGTCGGCCCCGCGCTGCCATTAGCACACACAAACACGCCACACATTCAAGGAGAAACGAGATGGGCATGGCAGCGAAAGTCTTGTGGGGAGAGGGGCTGTTCCTGCGGCCGCAGCATTTCCAGCGCCAGGATCAATATCACGAAGCGCGCCTGCATCACACGGCCAGCGCGCTGCATCCCTACCTGTGGGGCGTGGCGCACATGGAATGGGACCTGGCGGCGCTGAAGACGGGCAGCTTGCGCCTGCACGCCCTGTCGGCGATCTTCCGCGACGGCGAAGTGTTCGAGGCGCTGGGCGACGGCGCCCCGGGCAGCGATACCCTGCCCCCGCCGGTGGACCTGGAAGCGCTGCCGCCGGCGGTGCAGGAAGTGACGTATTACGCGGCGCTGCCCATCCTCAACCGCGAAGGCATGAATTACACGGTGCAGGCGTCAACGGCAGGCACGCCGGCGGCCACGCGCTTTGCGCACGCCATGCGCGCCACGCCCGACCTGTTCACGGAGTCCGCCGTGGCCGACGTGGCTTACCTGAAGAAGACCGTGCGCCTGATTCCCGACAGCGAGGCGCGCGGCTCCTACGACTGCCTGCCCCTGATCGCCCTGCGGCGCACGGTGTCGGGCGGCTTCGAGCCCGTGCCCTCGTTCATGGCGCCCAGCCTGGCGATCGCCGGCGCGCCGCGCCTGCAGGGCGTGCTGGAACACCTGCTCGACGCGCTGCAGGCAAAGGTGAGCGCGCTGCACGGCCACCACCGCGAGCCAAGCCGCAACGTGATCGAGTTCCGCTCAGGCGACGTGTCGTCTTTCTGGCTGCTGCACACGGTCAGCACGGCCGCCGCTGCGCTGATGCACTATGTGCGCCATCCGGCCCTGCATCCGGAGCGCCTGTACGAGGCGCTGCTGGGCCTGGCGGGCGGCCTGCTCAGCTACTCCAAGCATTACACCCTGGCCAGCCTGCCCGCCTACGACCACGCGCAGCCGGGCGCCTGCTTCGACGCCATCGACGCCATCATCCGCGAACTGCTCGACACCGTCATCTCGTCGAAGTATTTTTCCATCGCCCTGCTCGAGGACAAGCCGTCGTACTACCTTGGCAAGCTCAATTCGGGCAAGATCGACCAGCACACCACCCTGTACCTGGCCATTCGCGCCGCCATGCCCGCCATCGAACTGGTGGAGGTGGTGCCGCTGCGCGTGAAAGTGGGCGCGCCCGACGACGTGGAAAAATGCGTGCTCACGGCCATGCCCGGCCTGAAGCTGTCGCATGCGCCGCAAGTGCCCGCCGCCATTCCCGTGCGCCCCGATACCTATTATTTTGCGATTGAAAACCGCGGCGTGCTGTATGAACAGATGCTCAAGGCGCAGTCGATTTCCGTCTACGTGCCGGCCGGCATACGCGACCTGCAGCTGGAACTGATCGCGGTGACGGCATGAGCCAGCTCATCGAACGGCGCGCGGCGCCATCCCTGCTGGGACAACGCGGTTCCGCTCCTACAGGCAGCGGCCGGCATGCCGGCAGCGCCCTGCTGGACCTGATGCACGAAGGCTTCTACATGCTGTTCATGCTGAAGCACGGTTCGGCGCCCGGCGACGAGCAAAGCTTCATGGACCGCATCACGGCCTTCCTCGACGACTTCGAGCGCGAAGCGAAAAAGATCCGCGCCGACGGCGACGATATCGAGGCGGCCAAATATGCGTTCTGCGCGGCCGTCGATGAAATCATCCTGGCCTCGCCCTTCGCCCTGCGCAAGCAGTGGGAGCGGCGCCCGCTGCAGCTGCTGATCTTTGGCGACCAGCTGGCCGGTGAACACTTTTTCGACCGCCTCGACGCCTTGCGCGGCAAGGGCGCCATGCGCGTGCAAGCGCTGCAGGTCTTCCACATGTGTCTATTACTGGGATTTCAGGGCAAGTATGCGATCGACGGCGGCGAAAAACTCAGCTACCTGACGGCGCGCCTGGGTGACGAAATCGCCCACATCAAGGGCAAGAGCCGCGGCTTCGCGCCGCGCGCGGAACGCCCCGACCAGGTGGTCAACAAACGCGGCAGCGACGTGCCGCTGTGGGCGCTGTCGAGCTTTTTCGCCCTGCTGGCCATCTGCGCTTACCTGGGCCTGAAAACGCATCTGACGCGCGGCACGCAAACGACCCTGGCCGCGTATGCGGACCTGGTCAAGCTGGCGCCACGGCCAGCACACCTGACCATCACCTTGCCCTGAACACCTCACAAAGCCTACTGCGCGTCGGTTTTGTGAGGTGTCAACCCAATCTACTGCGCAATCCTGAACTCGATGCGCCGGTTTCTCGCCCGGCCATCGGCCGTGGCGTTGCTGGCCACGGGGCGGTCCGGCCCCTGCCCCGACACCAGCACGGTATCGGCCACGACGCCCTTGCTGGCCAGGTAGGCGCGCACGGCTTCGGCGCGCGCCTGGCTCAGGGCCACATTGCTGGCGCGCAGGCCCGTGTCGTCCGTGTGGCCGATCACCTCCACCTTGCGGCCCCGCAGCCTGAGCATGGCGGCCGCCATCTCGTCGAGAATGGCCAGGCCGGCGGGCGTGATGGTGGCCTTGCCGCTGTCGAATTCGATGATGCGTTTATCCAGCGCCGCATCGAGCAAGCCCTGCTCGGCCTCGGCCGCCTTGACCCGCAAGCCATTATTGACGACATACGTGGGATTGAGGCTGGTGGCGATGTCGCTGGCGATCTGCTGGCGCTGCGCCTCGTTCGCCACTTCGCCGCGCACGCTGACGTTGTTGCCGTCGATGCTGATCTGTCCTCGTGAAATGAGCTTCAGGTTCGGCGCGATCAGCTTGTGCACGTAGCCGTTCCAGTTGGCCGGCACGGCCACGTTGCCGATGGCGATCTGGTCGACCACGCGCTCGGCGCCATACAATTCGCGCAGACGGGCCAGCACGGCCGCCTTGCCCGCCTCGTCGGCCAGGGTACCCGTGACGAGGATCTGCCCCGGCATCGGCGTCTGGGGCGCTTGCGCCTGGGCGTGGCAGGGAATGGCCGCAGGAAGCAGCAGCGGCAGCAGGAAAATGACGGGGAATTTCATCGCAATCCTTCAGGCAAAGGTGTCGGCAAACATGGCGCAGGCCGAGCGCAACGACAGCTGCTCTTGCTGCAGGCAGGCGGACAACTGGCGCAGCGCCGCCTCGTGTCCCAGCTGCTCCTCGACCCAGTCCAGCTGGTCGAACACGATCAGCCGTTCGCAGCCGGCCTGCGGATCGATCAGCGCGCGCAAGCCATGCGGGTCGGCGCCGCAAAACCCGATCACCAGCACGGGCGCCTCGTCGAGGTGGGAAAAGAACAGCGCCAGTTCGAAATCGGCCTGGCGCAGGAAAGGCGCAATCAGATGCAGCCAGAAGCTGGCCACCAGATCGCGCAGCTGCGCGTCCTGCGGCAGCGGCAGCACCAGGCTTTTTTCCAGGCGCGGCAAGCCGCTCTGGCGCACGGGCTGCAGCAGCAAGCCCAGGCCCAGCAGCAATTCGCGCACCGTCACGGGGAAGGCGGGTGACGCCAGCATCGCCTGCAAACCATGCACGGTCTGCGCCTGTAAAAAGGCGGCCAGCCGCGCCGCGTGATCCGGTGCGGCCGGTTCGATGTCGACCACGTTGCCGGCCAGCGCCAGCAGGGCCGGCCCCGGTTCGGCGCTGGCCACGATGCCGTGCGACAGCTGCTCCACGCGCTGCCACAGTGGCGCCAGCGCCAGCGGGCTGCAGGCGACAAAGGCTTCGGCGTCGTCGACTTCCAGCGCGCCCATGGCCATGAAGGGAAAGCGCCGCAGCGACTGGTCGTTGCTCGCTTCCAGGCGCCCGGCGATGGCGCGCCGGCTGCGCGTGCCGACAAAGGCAAAGCGCAGCGGCGGCAAGGCGTCGTAATTGAGCTTCCAGCGCGGTTCCACCGTCAGTGCCGTCATCACCTGCGCCAGCCAGTCGTCGAGCAGCTGCACCAGCGCGTGATTATCGCAAGCCTTGATGAAATCGCCGCGCGCGGGGATCTTGCCAAAGTAACCGAGGCGCACCTGCTGTTGCGCGCGCATCATGGCGCCACCCCGTTCGCCGCAACTGCAGCGACGACTGGCACAGGCCCGCCCGGCATGCCGACGATGGTCTCGGGCAGCTGCATGCCGCGAAAGCCCTGCTCCTGCAGCGCCGTGGCGGATCCCGCGCCCGAGGTTTCGGCGCTACTGGTGATTTTCAGGTCGACCGCCACGGCCACCTCGCCGCGCGCCCAGCGCAGTTCGAACACGCCGCCCTCCTTGCGCTTCTTGGCCGCCGCGTCGATCATGCGCTTCAAGCCGAATTGCCCAGGCTCGTTGAACAGTTCCACCGTGCGCCCGTCGAAGGTGACGGCCGTGATGCGCGCGCCCTGGGCGCCCGCCGCGCCCTGCGGCCCTGGATGCACCATGTTCGTCCACTGCGCCGGCGTATTGCGGTAGCGCAGTTGCTGGCCGTCGATCTCCACCGTGTATTCCAGCGTGCCGGGCGCGGGCGACGGCTGGATCTGGAAGACGGTTTGCGCCGCCGTCGAGGTGGCCGCCACACCGCCCGCGCCCAGCGGCGCGATCCAGCCGGGAAAGCGCGCCACCACCTGCGGCGACAGGCTGATGCCCATGTCGGCCCAGGTGCGCGGCGCCAGCACGTCGCCGCGCCGCACTACCAATGGTCCCATCGACGTCGTGACGAATTTCGCCACCAGTCCTTCCGGGCCGAAGAACTGGCCGATTTCCAGGTTGCTCGCCTCGATGCGCGCCGTGGGCGCGAACGGATATTTGTTGGCCAGCGATTTCTGGAACGGTTCATACACTTGCGCCGCCCAGGTCTTGTTGATATCGAGTTCGGCCGGCGCGACGATGACGGCAAAGGTCTGCATCAGCGGGCGCACGAGGATGGGACGAATCGCCTGCTTTTGCGCGTCGCTCATCCCCGTGAGCACCTGCTCGTCGACCAATTTCAGCGCGTCGGCCAGCTCGGAACCGCTGCCCTCCAGGGTCTGCTGCATGAACTGGCGCGCGCCAGGCCCCGCGTCGCCCTGGTTCTTCAGCTGGTTCAGGCGGCTGCGCAGTTTCGACAGCGCTTCCAGGTAGGCGCGCATCAGCGAGGCATTGTTGTCCCGGGCCGACACCAGCTTGCCCACGCCGGCAAATTCGCGCCCCACGGGCCCCATGGGCTTGTCCAGGCGGGCCGGGTCGATCTGCGCATTGAGACCGGGATTGGCCGTCAGTTGCGACGGCGCGCGGCGCAGCACGGTTTCCTTGAACCAGGCGACGATGCCCCGTTCCGCCTTGCGCAATTGCGCGTTCTGCAAGGCCGGGTTGTCCCACGAGGTTTCCGCGTAAATGGTCGTCAGCAGCTTGGCGATCGGCGACGACTGCGGGTCGCCCAGGCGGTTCATCGCCTGCACGGCGCCGTCAAAACCTTTCAGGTCCGCGACGGCCACGCCCTGCACGAATTTTTGCCACTCGCGCGCGTAGTCGGCCTTGTACATGGCCACCAGGTTTTTCTCGATCTGCTCCGGACTACCTTCCAGGGTCAGGTCGTCGGTGGAAGCGCTTTTCAGCACCCAGTCGGCGCTTTGCAGTTCGCGGTTGGCGG
This sequence comes from Janthinobacterium sp. BJB426, assembly GCF_002735705.1. Classification (GTDB taxonomy): domain Bacteria; phylum Pseudomonadota; class Gammaproteobacteria; order Burkholderiales; family Burkholderiaceae_D; genus Janthinobacterium. The sequence goes on along the minus strand of NZ_PDZL01000006.1, from coordinate 58,166 downwards.
CCTCGCGAAAGGCGCCCTCGACGAACTTTTCCCAGGCCTGGCGCGTAAAGGCGCCGGAGACAGCGTAACTGCCCGCCAGCAAGGCCTGATCCTGCTCGCCGACGATGCGCGCCACCGTCATGCCGGGAAAACGCGTCGAGGCGCGCGCCTTGACGTCGGCATACACGCGCTCGCGCGCCGGCATGCCGCGCACCACGCGGCGCAGGTTTTCGCGTGCTTGGTCGACCAGCGCCAGCTTCTGTTCGATGCGCGGCCAGGACGGGTCGCCGATCTGCGCCAGGTAAAACGTCAGCAGCCGCTCGGCACTGCGTATCATCTGCTCGCGCGGCATGGCGCCCCGGTTGCCCTCCAGCCAGGCGCGCCAGAAACGCGTCAGCTGGTCGTTCAGGTGGCTGCTTTCCGCATGCGATTTGTCGGCCAGCATCAGATAGGTTTTCAGCGCGTTGTAGGCGTCTTCCACATTCGTCGCGCTGGCCGCCTGGTACTGGACATTGCGTGGCGCAGAGGATGCGGCGGCCGGCGTCTGCGGCGTGCGCGCCGCGGGCTGCAACTGGTCGGCGCTGGCGTTCATTTCAAACAGCAGGGCTTCCAGCGCACCCGCCACGGGGGTCAGCATGACCTGGCGCGCGCCGGCAAAATACTCCTCGCGCAGCTTGCGTTCAAGCAGTTCGCCCTGGTACAGGCCCAGGCGCAGGGACCACGGCCGTTGCGTGCGGTACGCTTCCAGCTGCTCGATGCGGTCCTGCAATATTTCAAGCGCTTCCAGGCGCGACTGCAAGTCCAGGCGCCGCTCCTGCAGCTTCACCACTTTAGTTAAATCGGCCTCGACGTTGGCCACCAGTTGCCGGTTGCCCAGGTAGGACCAGCTCCAGCCGCCCAGGCAAGCGCCCAGCGACACGGTGGCGGCAAAGAACACGGCATATTTGAAGCGCAGCCTGGCGCGGTTGGCATAGTTGGCCACCAGGTGCTTGTCGGCAAAAATGACCTTGCGGAACAACTCCAGCAGGAAATAGCCGTGCTGGCGCACACCCGATGACGCGGCGGCCGGGGCCGGTGCGAAGGCCAGGTCGAAGCGGCGCGCCACCTGCTGCGAGGAGGCACTGACGGGCTCGCCCTCCTGCAGCGCGCTGGTGAAGTAAAAGCCGCGGAACACGGGCTGGAACTGGAACGGGTTTTCCTCGAACAGGGTGGCGATGAAGGCGCGCAGGGCCGGCTTGATGGCGGCAAATTCCAGCGGAAAAGTAAATACACCGGGCGCCATCGTCTTGCGTTGCCGGTGCGCCATATTGGCCAGGCTCAGCTCTGTCAAGCCGTCGTGCAATTCATCGAAACTCTGGTTGAAAAACGCCAGCAAGTCGGCCGTCGGCAGCTTGCGCTGGTAGGGCATGGTGGCGCCCCAGACGCGCTCGCGCTCGCTGCGCTCGGCATCCGCGAAAAACTCCGTGAAGCCGGCGATCAGATCCGCCTTGGTGAACACGATGTACAGCGGCGCGAACACTTCCAGGCGTTCGATGACATCTTGCACGCGCTTGCGCAGGCTGCGCGCCAGTTGCATGCCAACATCAGGGTCGCCGTTCAATTCGGCGATGCTGACGGCGATGAGGATGCCGTTGACGGGCGCCTTGCGCCGGTATTTTTTCAGCAGGTCGAGAAAGCCGAACCATTCGCCGCGGTGCTCGTCGACAACGGAGTAGCGTCCCGCCGTATCGAGCACGATGCCGTCCGTGGTGAAAAACCAGTCGCAGTTGCGCGTGCCGCCCACGCCTTGCACGATCTTGCCGTCGGCGAAGGGGAATTGCAGGCCCGAATGCAGGATGGCGCTGCTCTTGCCGGCGGCCGGATTGCCGATGATCATATACCACGGCAATTCGTACAGGGCGGCGGCGCCCGACTTGAGGCCCAGCTTGGATGTCTTGATGGTCTCGATGGCAGCCAGCATGCCCGTGCGCACGGCGCCGAGTTCACCCGGCTGCGGACTGCTGGCCGTGGACGCCGAGGCCGCTTGCGCGGCGGCAATCTCGGCCTCGTTGAGGATGGCCTGGCCCAGCGCCTGCGCATCGCGCCGCGCGCGGCGCCGGCGCCACAGCCACAGGCCCAGCCAGGTAAGAAATGCCAGCAGCAGCAAGGCCAGCGCCCAGATCAGCGCCACTTCCAGCACCTCGGCACCCAGGTACAGGAACACGGCCAGCGCCACGAAGCCGAGTATGGTCAGATGGCGGCTGTCGATGAGGAAATGCCAGAGTCGTCGCAGCATGATGAGCCCAGGGTAAGGTCGCAAAGCAGGAGGAGCGCCGCCGCGCAGTAAGGCGGAGTCGGCCCATGCTGACAGCAATGCGGCGCGCCTTTGTTGACATATGACAAGTACCAGGCGCCAGCGCGCGGCAGTTGCCGGTGTGCCCTTGACGCTGCGCAAGCAAGTTTGCAGCGGTGAAATTCAGACCCCGACCCGGCGCTAGAATGGCTGGCGCGGCTTACTTGCCCAGCACGCGCGGTTGCGGCAATTCCGTGTGGCCAAAATCCATCATGGTCCAGCGCCCGCCCCAGCGCAGGCCCACCGATTCGGCCGTCACGCCATATAAACGGTAGCCGCGCATGGCCCAGGCATTTTTTTCAGAAATGATGAGCTTTCCTTCATGCATGAATGCGCAATCGGCCGCCAGGCCATACTGGTGATAGCTTTGAAACGCCCTCGCGTTCGTCACGTTCGGGCCGGCCGCCGCCAGTTGATCCTGGCGCGCGGGGCTGCGATAGCCTTCCAGCAAGACCATGTCATAGCCATGCACGTCTTTCATGATCTTGAACACCAGCAGCAAACGCTGCGCGAAATCGTGGTCGAGCAATTGCCAGTTGCGGCTGGCGCCGCCCAGCAGCGGACGCAGCTGCGTTACTTCCGCCGTGGAAAACAGCAGCGGCGGCAGAGTTGGCGGCGGCACCAGCTGCTCGCCTTTCAGCAAGTCGCTGACCTGGTCGTTGATGACGTGTTGCTGATCGGCATAGCCGCGCAGGGCAATACGGTCGCTGGACAGCCAGGCCAGCAGCGGCGGCACGATGACCAGCACGCTGCCGGCCAGACTCAACCAGCGATGCCGCCACAGCAGCTGCCAGGCGCGCGCCATGCCCGAGCCCGTGTGCCGTTGCACGCGCTGCCACTGCGCGCCGCTGCCGCCCTTCAAATGCTGCGCGCGCCGCTGCACGCGCCAGCCCAGGTTGACGAGCGTGTGCAGCACGATGGCGCGGCCGCCGGGAAACAGCAGCAGCCAGCAGGCAAAACAGGCCAACAGGAAATACATCAGGACCAGGGCGACGAACATGGGGCGCTCCGTGACGGGAATCGGCGGGACCGGGCAATCCATTGCTCGGCGGTATCGCTAGATCGTAGGCGTCCGCGGCCCGCATGAGCGCGGTTTACATCAAGGTCAGTCGAATTTGATCCACTGCGGAGGTGATATTTTGTCTTTACTGAAAACCGGGGATGGCCAGGCGCGCGGTCCCAACCTGCTGAGCAAAGCCGGCGCCGCTGGTGCGCGCATCGAAGGCAAGGGCATCCTGTCGCAGCTCGAACATGGCATCGCCGCGCCCGCATCCATGCCGGCCCTGCGCTGGCGCCCCGGCTGGCGGCACTGGGCCGCTGGCGCGCTGTGCCTGGCGGTGCTGGTCTCGGCCGTACTCGCCTACGATACGGAGGTTCAGCCCCTGCCCCGGCCCCGGCCGCCGGCACCCGCCATCGCCATGGCTGCGCCCGCAATGCCGGCGCCAACGGTGCTGCAACACCCGGCACAGGCGGCCACCATCGTCAATACGGCGGCACCGTCCTTGCCCGAGGTGGCAGCCGCGAGCGCGCCGCGCAAGGCGCCGCCGCCCGTGCGCCCGGCAAACGTGCGGCCACAGGGGACAAGGCCGGCTGCCGCACCCGGCGACAGCGACGTCACCCTGCTGACGGCGATGGTGGCCCATGCGCACCGGCAAGAAGGCACGACGACGCCCGTGCGCGACGTGGTGCTGCGCAGGCAGGAAGAAGAAACGGCAGAACTATTGCAACGCTGTCAGCAGCTGGGCCTGATCGAAGGCATGCTGTGCCGCTCGCGCATCTGCTCGGGCCGCTGGGACAGCGATCCCGCCTGCCATTGATGAGCATTGACGAACCTCAGGCGCGCTCGGACACTTCGATCAGGTTGCGGTCCGGGTCGCGCAGATAGACAGAGCGGATGGGCCAATTGGCGCCCGTGCGGGCCACCGGTCCTTCCTCGATGGCAATGCCCAGCGCCGCCAGGTGGGCGATGAACACGTCGAGCGGCACGGCGGCGATGAAGCACATATCCAGCGAGCCGGGCGTGGGCACGTCCGCCTTGGGCAGGAATTCCTTGCCGGCTTCATGCAGATTGATTTTTTGCGCACCAAACTTGAAGGCATGACGGCCGGCGCCAAACGTTTCCAGCTGCATGCCCAGCACGCGCGTATAGAAATCGATGCAGGCCGGCTTGTCGCGGGTGGTCAATACGAGGTGATCGAGGTGGTCTAGCATATATTTCTCGGGTGAGTGGCCGCGTCCATGCGGCCTTGCAAAAAGCCTTCCATCAGCGCCAGCAATGCCTGCGGCTGCTCCTGGTGCGGCGTATGGCCGCATTGCTCGACCATGGCGGGCACGGCGTTGAGCGCCTGCGCCACGATCGTGTCGACCTGGGCCGCGCTGCCGTACTGGTCCTCGCTTCCCTGCAGCACCAGCGCCGGGCATTCGACGGAGGGCAGCAGATACTCGATATTCCAGAACTGGAAGCCATAGCTGAGCCATGTATCCGACCAGGCCTTGAAGATGGTTTCCGTCTTGTCGCCATGGTATTTCGCCAGCGCGCGCAACTTGCCCGCGCCAAACGCCGCGTCCGCCACGCGGATGCCGTCAAGCGTGATATCCTCGACAAACACGTGCGCCGCTTCGGTGATGATGCCGCGCAAACGCGGCGGCTGCTGCGCCGCATAAATCAGGGCGATGCTGCCGCCGTCCGAGTGGCCGACGAGAAAATGATCCTGTCCCGGCAACAGTGCGGCCAGCACCTGCGGCAGCTCGCACAGCGCATAGTCGTGCAAGTAGTGGAGCTGGCGCCGCGCCGCCAGCGGCGACGACTGCCCATAGCCATGACGGTCATACAGCAAGCCGCGGCACCCTGTCGCCTGGCATAGCAGCGCGGGGAAATCTTTCCACATCGCACAGCAACCGAGTCCCTCGTGCAGGAATACCAGGCAGGGCTTGGCGGGGTCGCCTTCGATCAATTCGTAATAGATATCGGTTTCGGCACTCAGGTTCAGTATCGGCATGGGCTAGGCTCGCAACGGGTTCCGCATCGACAGGTCGGCTGGGCCTATTGTGCCATTGTCCTGCGCGGCATGCGTGGCGCCCCATAAAAATAGCCTGCGAGAAAAGATCCTGCCGCCTGCCTGCAAGGTGTTTGCGCCAGCACAAGCAAGCGCCGTTTTTCCGGTGGCGCCGCGCGCATTCGTCCCCTGTGTACGCCTAGAATGAATTACTCCAACAGCATGGAGCAGGCGGCTACCTTATCAGCCAGGACGTGACACTGGCCGTCACGGCAACAGATAGGGCGTCTTGCCGCACGACGACAGGCGCGGCGTCCAAACTATCGATCAGGAGTACATCATGGAAATGAAAGTAGAACATCGCACCGGCAGCAACCTGGCGCCGGAAACCACCGATCTGCCTCTGGAGCAGGACGGCCAAGCCGCGAAAGGCGCGGCCGCACAGGACCTGAACCTGAGCGCCGCCGCCTTCACCACCTACTACACGTGGACGGCCAATGGCGTGAATCCTTCGGTCAACTTCGCCAACGCCAACGTGAAAGCCAACTCGCGCGTGCTGCTCAACATCAGCGAGTATGCCGCGACGCCCCAGGACCGTTTCATCGGCGCCGCCCGCATGGCCGTGTACAACATCGCGCCCTATAACGGCGGCTTCCGTGCCTGGGTGGATATCTCGTGGGGCAGTCCGCTCAAGGTGCGTTTCGACGTGTTTGTCGATCCCTGATCCGGGAAACACCGCGCACGTCGCTGACGCACTGAAGCGATGACTGGCGTGAATGAGAAACCGTGCGCGCATGACAAAAGGGCCACGTGTTGCCACGTGGCCCTTTGCTGCTGCTTGTTCTGGCTCCCCGACCTGGACTCGAACCAGGGACCTGCGGATTAACAGTCCGTCGCTCTACCAACTGAGCTATCAGGGAAAGGAGGCCGAATTATATACGTCAAAATTTCTCGTGTCCAGTTGTTGCTGCATGGTTGCTGCATGGTTGCTGCATGGTTGCTGCATGGTTGCTGCATGGCCAGCAAAACAGGCCGCCAGCGGGCGAGCCTCGCAATGTGGCAGGGGCCGTCTGCGCGGCGCCACGCAAGATAGTAGAATAGCCAGGCCTTGCTGATATGCAAGGCGCATAACGGCATGCCGGCAGCGAGGCGTCAACCACGCCGCCGCGCGGACATGCGCTTGCAAGGTCACCTTGCCCCTGGCTTACTGCTCTCACCCGACATGACAGAATCAAGCGCAACCTTGGTGGACAAAGCCGGCAGCGGCGATAGCTCGGCGGAAATTGCCGAGCATATGGCGGCCGCCATCGTGGCGCGCCAATTGCCGCCTGGCACGCGGCTGCGCGAAGAGGCGCTGTGCCGGCTGTACGGCGTCAGCCGCACCAAGATCCGCGCCGCCCTGCTCATACTCTCGAAGGACAAACTCATACGCATGGTGCCCGACAAGGGCGCCTTCGTCAGCCAGCCAACCGAGGCAGAGGCGCGCGACATCTTTGCCGCGCGGCGCATCATCGAAGCGGCCCTGGCACGCGAATTCGTCGCGCGGGCCAAAGCTGCAGACTACAGGATGCTGGAGCGCCACCTGAAAGCGGAACGCCTGGCGCTGGCGCAAGCGACGCCGCTGCGCTCGCAACTGCTGGGCGACTTCCACGTCTTGCTGGCCGATATCGCCGGCAACGCCGTGCTGCGCGACATCGTGCGCGAACTGGTGGGCCGCAGCTCGCTCATCACCATGCTGTACCAGTCGGGCGACGCCGCCGCCTGCTCGTGCGACGAGCACGGGCGCTTTCTCGAGGCGGCGCGCAGCGGCGACGCGGATCTTGCCGCGCGCCTGATGGTCGAACATCTGTCGCATGTAGAAGCGGCCTTGCGCTTCGACGGCAGCGCCGGCGACGCCAAGAAAGACCTGGTGGCGGCGCTGCTGATGTAGGCGGCGCCTTCAAAAAAGGCCGCCCCTGCTGATGCACGGGCGGCCTTGTCGCATGCGGCGGCAAACGCGCTATTCGCCCACGCTACTCACCCAGGTAAATAAACTTGAACAGGAAGATGGCGGCGATGATGTAAGCCACCACGGATACCTGCTTGCCCTTGCCCGTCAACAGTTTCAAGACAGCATAGGTGATGAAGCCGAAGGCGACGCCGCTGGCCACGGAATAGGTAAACGGCATCATCAGGGCCGTGATGGCGGCGGGAATGCTTTCCGTACTGTCATCCCAGTCGATGAAGGTCAGTTCGCGCAGCATCAGGCAGGCCACGTACAGCAGCGCGGGCGCCGTCGCGTACGGCGGCACCGTGTGTGCCAGCGGGGCGAAGAACAGGCTGCCCAGGAACAGCAGCGCGACGGCCACAGCCGTCAAGCCCGTGCGGCCACCCGCTTGCACGCCGGCCGCGCTTTCCACGAAGGCCGTGGTGCTCGACGTGCCCAGGCAGGCGCCGGCGGCAATCGCCGTGCTGTCGGCCAGCAAGGCCTTGTTCATGCGCTCCATCTTGCCGTCTTTCAGCAAGCCGGCACGGTTGGCCACGCCCATCAGGGTGCCCGTCGCATCGAACAATTCCACCAGGAAAAATACCAGCACGACGTTGACGATGCCGATCGACAGCGCGCCCATGATGTCGAGCTTGAACAGGGTCGGCTCGATGGCGGGCGGCGCCGAGACGATGCCGTTGAACTGGTTGCCTCCAAAGAAGAAGCTGGCAATCGTGATAGTGAGAATGCCGATCAGGATGGCGCCCGGCACTTTCAGGCGATCCAGCGCGACGATGATGAAAAAGCCGAGAATGGCCAGGATGGGCGCCGCCTGGTGCAAGTCGCCCAGCGCGATGATGGTGGCGGGGTTCGATACCACGATACCGGCACTTTTCAGGGAAATAATGGCCAGGAACAGGCCGATACCGACCGTGATGGCCGTGCGCAGCGCGGGCGGAATGCTGTTGATGATCATCTCGCGCACCTTGAACAGGCTCACCAGGATGAACAGGCAGCCGGAAATGAAGACGGCGCCCAGCGCCACTTCCCAACTCATGCCCATGCCCTTGACCACCGTGTACGAAAAGTACGCATTCAAGCCCATCCCCGGCGCCAGCGCGATCGGGTAGTTCGCGTACAGGCCCATGATCAGGGTGCCGATGGCGGCCGCCAGGCAAGTGGCGACAAAAACGGAGTCTTTCGGCATGCCCGCGTCGCCAAGGATGGACGGGTTGACGAAGATGATGTAGGCCATCGTCAGGAACGTGGTCAGGCCGGCCAGCAGCTCCGTGCGCACATTGGTCCCGTTGTCCTTCAGTTTGAAATAGCGTTCCAGGAACTGCATGATTAACCCCTTGTATTGGTAAAACCGCGCGCCTGGTCTTGGCCAAGACGCATCTTTTTTTCTTGCAATAACCAGTTATTTGGTCGGTGCCCCGGCCGGCTTGAAGGCCCACCAGCGGCTGCCCGCGAAATTCCAGACCAGCCCGATGCCCGTCGCCAACACCTGCGCCAGCCAGTAATACCAGCCCAACTGGTGTACCAGCAGCCACATCAGGCCTGTATTGATGCACCAGCCGATGCCCAGCAAGGTGAAATATTTACTTGCCGCCTCGCCATGGCCCTTGTCGCTTTTAAACGTGAAAAAGTAATTGAGGAGGTAGTTGACGACGGAGCCGAGGATGTAGCCGATGCCGGACGCGGCGGCGGCGCTGATGCCGGCCCATTCCACGCCGCCCCACAGCACGCTGTATTGCACGGCCGTGCCGGAAGCGCCGACGGCGGCGAAACGTAAAAATTGGTGATGCAGGGAATGGGACATTGTCAATTTTAAAATAAGGCGAACACACTCGCCAGGATAGTGCCAGAATAAAAAATGGCTACGATTGCTCGTAACCATTTTTCAGCCTGCATTTTACTGCAAGTTGCGCCCAACGTTCATATTCGCCGCCGTTTCAGCGTTCATCCTCTGCGCTGACGGCGCCGGCGCAACCACACAAACAGCGCGATCAGTAGCAAGATGCCCACGATGCCGCCCGGCAGCATGAACGGCTGAGCACGTGCCAGCACGGGTTTCTCGCCGCCGCTGCGCGCCTGCGCCACATATGCGGGCGTGACAGACACATCCGGGTTGCCATACTGTTTCAGCACATAATTGGCAATCGAAGCGATCTGCTCGTCCGTCAAGGGTTGCACGTAGGAACGCTGGTCGAAACGGGGCATGAACGCTTCGTGCTCCTCCCCTTCGATCTTGCGCTCAACGCCAAACAGGATGGCCGACACCAGGTTGGCCGGCGTGCTGCCGCCCGTCGCCGTGTTGTTGAACAAGGCTGGATACGCCTGGCCCGTGCTGCCGGCGCCGCTGGCCGAATGGCAGCTGGCGCAATAGCCGGAAAACAGCACGGCACCGCTGTTCAGTGAATGATGCTCGGTGGAACTGGCCATGCCCCGCAGCAGCGGTTCTTCGCTGGCGGCGCTGCCATGGCTGAAGGCAGCCTTCGTCTGGCCCGGCGCGCGCACGGGCGGCACCGTACGCAGCCAGGCAACGACGGCGGCCACGTCATCGTCGCGCAGAAATTGCAGGCTGTTCTGGATGGCTTCGGCCATGCCGCCCGCCGCCTGCCCCTTGCCTTCCACGTGGCCCGTCTTCAGGTAAGCCGTGAGTTCCGCGTCCGTCCACGCGCCGATGCCGCTGACCTTGTCGGACGTGATGTTGGGCGCATGCCAGGAACCGAGCGACGCGCCCGCCAGGGTCTGGCTGCCGATTTCCGCCATCAGCGCGTTGCGCGGCGTGTGGCAGGCGCTGCAGTGCGCCAGGCCTTCGGCCAGGTAGGCGCCACGGTTGATCTGCGCGCTCTTCGTTGGATCAGGCACAAAGCGTTTATTGTCGAGGAACAAGGTATTCCAGCCCAGCATGGACAGGCGCACATTGAACGGGAACGGCAACGCTGTCTGGCGCGCCGGCGCATCGACGGGCTTGACGGCCTGCATGAAGTAGTAATACAGGTCGCCCACGTCCGCATCCGTCAGCTGCGCATAGCTGGTGTAGGGCATGGCTGGATACAGATGGCTGCCATCGGCGCGCACGCCTTCGCGCAGGGCGCGCGCAAAATCCACTTCGCTGTAGTGCCCGATGCCGCCTGTTTTCGATGGCGTGATGTTCGTCGCGTAGATCGTGCCCAGCGGCGAATCGATGGCGTAGCCGCCCGCATACGGCTTGCCGCCCGCAGCCGTATGACACGCCATGCAGTCGGCCGCGATGGCCAGGTAGCGGCCGCGTTCGAGGCGCGCATCGGGCTTGGCGGCCACGGGCGCGGCCGGGCGGTCCGGCGTCAGGGTGACGGGCGGAACAGGTGGCACAGCGTGCGCGGCCAGCGGCAAGCTAGCTGCCAAAACCAGGCTCAGGAATAAACGGCGTATCATGCTGCCTCCCTTGCCAGGGTGCGGGCGATGTCGTCTGCCGCGCGCAAACCGAGCGCGGCCATGCTGAGGGTGGTGTTGACCACGCTGGCTGACGGCATGGCGCCGCCACCCGGCAGCCACAAATTGGCATGGTCGTGGGCACGGCAATTGCCGTCGACCACGGAGTCAAGACGATTCGAACCCATGATGACGCCGCCCATGATGTGGTTATTCGCGTTCAGGCTGTCGGTGATATGGAATTCCACGGCGCCAAACAGCTTGCCAATGTGTTCCAGTTGCGCATGCGCGGCCTTCGCGCCATCGCGCACGTAATCGCCCACGTCGTAGTAAATGTCGGGACAGGCCAGGCCCAGCGGATCCTTGCGCGTCTTGCTCAAGGTCAAACGGTTGTGCGCCTCGGGCAGCGGTTCCAGGCTGATCGACAAGTCCACACCGAACGCGGCGCGGCGGCGGATCTCGTCGTCGAGATCCTTGCCTACCAGCCCCAGCTTCAACGACTGCTGGGTAGCAGGCCCCACCCGAGTGATATTGTTCAGAATCATCTTGTTGGCCGAATACTGCGCGCGGAAGGCGCCGTCGCGCGGTCCCACCAGGCAGCTGCTCTGCGCCGGGCCACGGCCCGTCCAGATCGGCTCATTGGCGAGGAAGGTACAGTGGAAACCCGAGTGGTCCATCATGTTGCGGCCCACCTGGTCCGAACTGTTGGCGATGCCGTTCGGATTGTTCTGGTTCGCCGCCAGCAACAACAGGCGCGGCGTCTCGATGCCGTTGCAGGCGATCACGAAAGCCTTGCCGGTCGCCATGTGCGACTGCTTCTTGGCGTCGTACCAGTGCACGGCGGTGACGCGGTTGTTCTGGTCCGTATCGATGCGGTAGACGACGGCCTCGGCCAGCACACTAGCGCCTTTCAGCTCGGCCCGCTCCACGTGGTGGATGCCGTTGTACATGGCGCCGATGGGGCAGATCGGCTGGCAATTGTTGTTGCCGCAGCAAGTCGGACGGCCCTGCCACGGGCGCGTCGAGCGGCCTTGCGGGATCGGCACGGAGCGGTAGCCGTGCGGGTTGACCACTTCGGCGAAACGCTTGTCGCCATAGCCCCAGGGCACCATGTCCATCGGATACGGCGCGCTGCGCTCGCTCGGCGATTGCAGCGCCGGATCGTTGGGGCCGGCGACGCCCATTTCCTGCTCGGCGCGGCAATAGTACGGTTCCAGCTCGTCATAGGAAATGGCCCAGTCGCGCCCTACCCCGTAATCGCTCTTCATGCGCATGTCGGATGGCAAGTGGCGCCAGCACGACGCGGCCCAGTGCCAGGTCGTGCCGCCCACCGTGCGCAGATAGCCTTGCTGGAAACTGCTGCCGTTGGGGCCGGATACTTCCACGTAGTTATTCTTCGGGAAATACAGGGGTGCGGGCGCGTTTTCCGCCTGCGGATACAGGCCCTGGAAGTCGGAGCCGGCGCGGTTTTCGAACGGCATGTTGCGCCAGTTTTCCACGGCCTGGCCGCGCTCGATGCGCAGGCCCGCTTCCAGCATGATCACGGAGTGACCCTGCGCGGCCAGCTGGTCGGCCATCATGGCGCCGACGACACCGGTGCCAACGATAACGACATCGGCGACGACGTCGCCATTACTCTTGAATTGGGGTGATTTCATTTTGCTTGCTTGCCTTTAGTTTCGGGAGTGCCCGTGGTAGCCGGAGCCGGTACAGGTTTTGGCGCCACGGGCGCGGAGACGCGCACGGCCGGCGGCGCCTTCAACCACCACAAGGGGCCGTAATTGCAATACGTGGGCACGACCTGGCCATCGGCCACCGTGCGGTACATCAAAGCCTCGGCGTAGGCGACGACGATGGATTTCGTGCCCTGCGCCGCGTTGCCGGCGACAGTGCCCGTGTACCAGGCGGCGACGATGGCCAGCGCCAGCTCGCGCAAGCCGGCATCCGCGGCGGTGGCGGCCGCCAGCAGGGCCTTGGCTTCCTGGCCCGTGACGAGCAGCGCGCCCAGTTGCGGCAAGCGCTCGGCGAAGCCGGGCATGTTGCTGCGCATGGCTTGTTCCATGCGCGCCGCCGTCGCGGTGGACAGGTCGCGGTGGCCCGTGATGGTTTGCGACAAGGTATAGAACAGCATGGTGGCGGGCACCACGCCCGTCGCGGGAACGCTGGCCGGCGCCTGCATGGCGGCGGACAGGGGATTGCTCCAGAAACCGGCCTGCGCCAGCAAGGCGGCCAGGCCGATCAGGGCCTGGCGGCGGCTGATACGGGGAAGGGATGAAGCGGATGTTGCAGATGGTTCAGTGCCTGGATGGTTCATGAGACTCCCGCAAGACTTGTTGTTTTATTGACTTCGATGATTGCGCCACATTGCATTTGCGCATAAATGGAACCGGTTCCATATTATCCTACAGAAGTAAATAGTCTGCCAATGTAGTACTACTACTGAGGCACTGGCTGGTGCAATGCCTGCAGGGATGCAGGCGTTTCGCGCAGGCAAAACGCCAGTCCCGGCTGGCCGCCCAGGCGGTAATGGAAGTCGAGCACGCTGCCACCAGGCAGACTTGGCTTGCCCGGCAAGGGCAGTGGAAGGTTCAGGCTGCACTCATGGTCGCCCAGAACGATGTCGCCATGCACGCGGATGCGCGTCAGCAAGCGCGGCGCCTGTTCCAGCACGTCGGGCAGGCGGATGCTGGCGGCCGGCAAACTGTCGCCCGACTCACCCTGCCAGGTGCGCAAGGCGTCCGCATCGAGCGCAAACACGCGGCCCCAGTCGGTGCACGGCTCGCCAGGGCTGCGTCGGTCCAGGCCCAGGTGCACCGTGACGGCCGCCGGCAACAGCGCCGCCGCAGGCGCTTGCGCGTGCAGATTGCGCAGGATGGCTACCTGCGGCTCCTTGCCCAACGCCGTATTCATGGTTTCGCTGACGATCACGTCCGGTGTGGCGCCGGCAGGAATACGATAGGCGGCCGCGTCGGCGCAAAGGTAGTCCGTCACATGGCCGTCCAGGCCCAGGGCTGCAATCAGCTCGCGCGCATACGCCAGCGTCTCCGCGTGCACGTCGAGGATGGCAAACTGCACCTGCGTCGCATCGAGCACGGCCATCACCGGCAAGGCCAGCAGGGCGAACGGGCCGCAACCCGCATACAGCACACGCACGGGCCGCCCGCCGCTCACGTCCAGGCGCTCGCGCACGGCCAGCGCCAGGCCCTGGATGAAGGCAGCGCTGCGGTAGGGCTCGCGCGCGCACAGTCCCGCCTGCACGGGCGAGATAGCCCAGCCGCTGGGAAGAAAACTCTCGCCATCGCGCAAGCCGTCCTGCCGGTCCATGGACAGGCGCGAATGGCGCTCGACGAGCTGGCGCAATTGCACCGTTTCGCCGACCAGGCTGGCCAGGGAACGCCGCGGATCGCACAGCGCGGCCGCGATGGCGGCCAGTTCCGCTCGTGCCGAAGTCACGCGCAACTCCACGCATCACTCCACGGATAAGGCAGGATAAAGACAGAATGCATGGCGGCTTCCTTGAAATGATTGCAAGTACGCGGAAAAATTGGCAGCATAGCAAATAAATACACGCCTGCGCATTTGGCGCCATCGCAACGACCTGCCGGAGCACCGATGCACAACTTGCCGCTTTCCGCCCCCTACCAGTTGCGCGTCCAGCGCGACGACGACGATGGCTTTGCCGCCGCGCTGTACAGCTCCACGCGCGACGACTTGCACCAGATGCCGGCCGAGCCCGCCGTCATCGAACAGCTGATCGCCATGCAGCGCCGCATGCAAAGCCACGGTTACCGACAGGCGTATCCGCACGCCGTGTACCTGGTGCTGCAGCACGGCACTATCCCCATCGGCCGCCTGGTTCTGGAGCGCCAGGATCAGGTGCTGCACCTGGTCGACATCGCCATCCTGCCCGCCGCGCAAGGCCAGGGCGCCGGCAGCGCCGTGCTGCGCGGCCTGCAGGCGCAAGCCAGTGCGGAGCAATTACACCTCCACCTAGCCGTCAACAAAAGCAACACCGCCGCGCGCGCGCTGTACCAGCGGCTGGGCTTTCGCCTGCGCGGGGAAAACGACGTCCAGGAGCAACTGGAATGGAGCGCCCCCTAGTGCCGGCGCAAAATACCCCCAGCACCTGGCTGCAACTGCCGCTGCGCTTCGACGTGGCGCGCATGCAAGGCGACAGCGACCAGTTCTCCACCAGCGAGTGGATCAGCCATTTCAACACGGGCGCCTATGAAAACGGCTGGAGCTGCGTGCCGCTGCGCTCGCCTGACGGAGCAGCCGGCGACATCATGCCCGTCGATGGCGCCGCCTACGCCGCCACGCCGCAGCTGGCGCGCTGTCCCGGCCTGCGCGAAGTGCTCGCCAGCTTCGCCTGCGATATCCGCGCCGCGCGCCTGATGGCCCTGGCGCCGGGCGCCGTCATCCGCGCGCACCGCGACGCCGGCACGTCGCTGGCCGATGGCTTGATCCGCATCCATATCCCCATCCACACTTCGCCACAGGTGTTGTTTACCATCGATGGCGAGAGCGTGCACTTCACGGCCGGCCACGCCTGGTACATGGACGCCAGCTGCCTGCACGCGGTGCACAACCAGGGCACGGCGCCGCGCATCCACCTCGTGCTCGACTGCGTCACCAATGCCTGGATCGAAGCGCTGTTCACCTCGGCCGGCTTCGTGCCGAAAGCGCCCCAAAAATATGGCGACCCCTGCATCAATGATGGCAATGTGCGGGCCGTCATCGCCCAGCTGCGACTGTCGCCCTCGCCTGCCAGCCTGGCCTTGGCAAGCCAACTGTCTGCCTTGGCAGACGGGGCCGCCCCGTGAGCGCCGCGCCGGGCCTTGCGCAGCAGGAACGTCTGCTGGCCAGGGGCGAGACGGTGACGTGGCACGAGGGCATGGATCTGCGCGGCTGGTATCCGCTGTACGTGGAGCGCGGCGAAACATTGGCGGACGCCACCATGTGCTGGCGCCACCTGGGAAAAACACCTTTCAACGACGCCTTTTTTGTCAACACCCTGGCGCGCCAGCCGCACGAGGAGCGCCGCGTCTGCCGCACGCCGCTGGCGGCGCTGGCCATGGTGGCCACGCTGGGCGATGGCCTGGCGCCCGACGCCTTCATCTTCCACGTCTCGCGCTGCGGCTCAACCCTGCTGAGCCAGTTGCTGGCATCCCTGCCGCAATGCATCGTCATGTCCGAGCCGCCCGTGATCGATTCGCTGCTGCGGCTGCATCACGATGGCATGGCGGGCAGCGACAGCATCGCCCTGCTGCGCCAGGCCATCCTGGCCCTGGGCCGGCGCCGCTCGGGCGACGAGACGCATTTCCTCATCAAGTTCGACTGCTGGCACATCCACAGCCTGGACTTGCTGCGGCAAGCGTTTCCCGGCACGCCCTGCCTGTTCGTCTACCGCGAACCGCTGGCCGTGCTGGCCTCGCACCAGCGCCAGCGCGGCCCGCAAATGGTGCCCGGCATGCTGCATCCGGCACAGCTGCCGCTGCCCGCGCACCTGCTGACGCCGGGCGATATCGATGGCTACACGGGCCTCGTGCTGGCCAGCCTGTTCGACGCGGCCCTGCCTCATGCTGCCGCAGGCCAGCTGCAGTTAATTAACTACAAGCAATTGCCAGACATCGTGTTCAGCGATTTGCTGGCCCGTTTCGGCATCACCTCCACGGCGGCGCAATTGCAAGCGATGCACGCGCAAGGCGGTGTGCATGCGAAGTACGGCACGGCTTACCACGGCGATCCGCCCGTGCCAGCAACAGACGGCCTGGCTGCCATCGCCGCGCAGTTACAGCCCGGCTATCTGGCGCTGGAAGCGTTGCGGCTGCCTGCAGGGCAAGGCCAATGATTTCTATGAAACCAACCTCTGACAACCTGAAACTGACCCTCACACCATGATAAAAAAAATGACATTGGCAGTATTCTTTACGGCCCTGCTTCCCTTCTACGCATGCCAGGCGCAAACCATGGCGGAAGCGAAACCCGTTTCCGCGGAAGTCACCACCACCCTGACACCTGACATTGGCGGGATAAAGCAGGTGCTGGAAATCAAGACGGACGACGCGAACAAGCCCGTGCTGCTGTTTTTGTCCGGCGGTCCGGGCAGCTCCATGATCAAGGGAGCGGATGCCTTTACGAATATCCTGAAAAGCAGATTCACGATTGTGCAATGGGACCAGCGGGACGCCGGAAAAACCTTGAAACTGAATCCTTCCCCCACGCAGCCATCCGTCAGGCAGATGGAGAACGACACGTATCAGGTCGTCCAATTTCTGCGCAAGGAATTCAGGCAGGACAAAATATACTTGCTGGGCAGCTCCTGGGGCAACGTCCTGGGCTTTGATATCGTCAAGCATCACCCGGAACTGCTGCATGCCTATTTCGCGTCGAATCCTGTCGTGAGCCAGCTGGAAAGCGAGAAAGAATTGCTGCAAGCCCTGAAAGCGCATTTCAAGGACAATGCCGTCGCCAGCCAGGAACTGAACAGTATCAGTTTCCCGTTTACTAGTGACGAAAGCATGTTTTACTTAAGGAAATGGCTTTTTTACAAGGATGGCAAGGCATTCGCGACGAGCGAGGGATTCAAGACGGGCTTTCTTCAATGGTCAAAAACCTGGTCGCCCGTCTGGAACGAGGTCATGAACATTGATCTGCCCAAGACCTTGAAGAGCGTTGACTGCCCCGTGTACTTCTTCGTCGGTAAAAACGACATCCAGACCTCGACCAGGATCACGCAAGCGTATTTCGACACCTTGAAGGCGCCAAGGAAGGGGCTGTTTTTCTTCGAACATTCCGGGCATCAGATACACCAGGATGAACCGGTGAAATTCCAAGAGGCCATCATCAAGACATTGGATACAGTTCAACCAAGCAAGTAAGAGCGTCTGAAACGCAAAAAGCCCAACCGTGAAGGCTGGGCTTTTCGATACTGCTGATGTTCTGGCTCCCCGACCTGGACTCGAACCAGGGACCTGCGGATTAACAGTCCGTCGCTCTACCAACTGAGCTATCAGGGAAAAGAGGCCGCATTCTATAGGGTAAATTTTACGGTGTCCAGATTTCCCCCAGAAAAATGTATATTTTCCCGGCGTCAGCCTGCCCGGCAGCGGTCAGCCGGGCTGCTCTTGCGGGTAGTAGTCAAATACCAGCACCCGGCCCAGCCATGGCTTGAGCTGCTCGACAAAGGCCAGGTGCGCCGCATGGGCCAGATACACGTCGCGCGCGCCGGCGTCGTCGAAGGTCAGGGTAAAGCAATCGGTAAAGCCATCATCGAGGCCTTCCGGGCTGACGTTCGGCCCCCATTCAAATTGCCGCACGCCGGGAATGCGGTGTTTCAGCTGGGAAAACTCATAGACGAGCTCGGCGTGCTTGGCAGACGTGATGCCATCAAGGAAGTCGCACAGGACGATGTGGCGCAAGGCGGAGGTACAAGTCATGGGAAGGTGCTCCTGAAGTGATGCCTTCAGGATAGCGCAAAACGCGATCACGCACCGGCCGGCCCTGCGGGCGGCGGCGGAAAACAAAAAAGGCCATGTTTTTCAACATGGCCTTCTGAATTCTGGCTCCCCGACCTGGACTCGAACCAGGGACCTGCGGATTAACAGTCCGTCGCTCTACCAACTGAGCTATCAGGGAAAAGAGGCCGTATTATATAGGCCAAACTTGGTGCTGTCCAGATTTCCATAGGGAAAATCTTACCCTGCCCCAAACTACGCGCCGGCGCCGCAAAAACAAAAAAGGCCACGTTTTTCAACGTGGCCTTTCGAATTCTGGCTCCCCGACCTGGACTCGAACCAGGGACCTGCGGATTAACAGTCCGTCGCTCTACCAACTGAGCTATCAGGGAAAAGAGGCAATATTATATGTCGCTTGTTCCATATTTGCAAGACTGATACTGCATCATCACAAACACGGCCATCGCCGACTTTCTACTACCATCAGCGCCGCACTTGCATGCAGCGCCGAAGAAGCAAGATATTAAAGCACTTTGGCGATCGCGTCAATGACGATGTCGATATTGCGCGAATTCAACGCTGCCACGCAGATACGACCCGTGTCCACGGCGTAGATCGACTGCTCGCGCAAGGACGCCACCTGCTCCTTGGTGAGACCCGAGTACGAGAACATGCCGATTTGCTGGCGCACGAATTCGAAATCGTGGGCTGGCGCCTTGGCTTTCAGTTTTTCCACGAAGGCATTGCGCATTTCGCGGATGCGCACGCGCATGCCCGCCAGTTCCTCTTCCCACAGCTGGCGCAGTTCCGGCGTGGCCAGGACGGTGGCGACCACCTTGCCGCCATGCGTAGGCGGGTTCGAGTAGTTGGTGCGCACGACACGTTTCAGCTGCGACAGCAGGCGTGCCGCCTCATCGGCGCTGGCGGCGACGACGCTCAGGGCGCCCACGCGCTCGCCGTACAGCGAGAACGATTTCGAGAACGAGTTCGATACCAGCAGCGGGCCGCCCGCGTCGGCGAAGCGGCGCACCACGGCGCCGTCTTCGGCGATGCCGTTGGCGAAGCCTTGATAGGCCATGTCCAGGAACGGCACCAGGCCGCGCGAGGTCACGACGCTGATGATCTGATCCCACTGGGCCACGCTCAGGTCGGCGCCGGTCGGGTTGTGGCAGCATGCGTGCAGCACGACGATGGAACCGGCTGGCATGGCGTTCAGGCTGGCCAGCATGCCGTCGAAGTTCACGCCATGGGTGGCGGCATCGTAGTACGCGTAGTTATTCACGACAAAACCGGCGTTTTCGAACAGCGCGCGGTGGTTTTCCCAGCTTGGGTCGCTGATGTAGACTTGCGCGCCCGGCGCGAAGCGCTGCAGGAAGTCGGCACCGATCTTCAGTGCGCCCGTGCCGCCGATGGCTTGCACGGTCACGGCGCGGCGCTCTTGAATTACGGCGCTGTCGGCGCCAAATACGAGTTCTTGCACGGCCTTGTCGTAGGCGGCGAGGCCTTCGATCGGCAGATAGGTGCGTGGCGCCGCCTGTTCGATCAGGATGGCTTCCGCCTTGCGTACGCAAGCTAACAGAGGCACTTTACCGTTGTCGTCATAATAGACGCCAACGCCCAGATTGATTTTGGCGGGATTCTGGTCCGCGTTAAATGCTTCGGTGATGCCCAGGATCGGGTCGCGTGGGGCCATCTCGATGGCGCTAAACAGACTGGCAGAAACAGTTGGGTTCGTCATGATAAGATTGGATTCGATTGGAAGCAGGTTCACAGCGGAGTTGTAGACAGCGCCCCAAAATACAACGCCAGGGCCGCCAGCAGAGCACTATTCTAACAAAGGTCTGATTCACATGCCCGAATTATCTACCGCCAGCGAGGCGGAAAGCGCAATTATCTCTTTCCCGGACTCCCCGTTCAAGCTGCACCAGCCCTTCCCTCCGGCCGGCGATCAGCCCACGGCGATCGACCAGTTATCCGAGGGGATCGCCGACGGACTGGCCTTCCAGACCCTGTTGGGCGTGACCGGTTCCGGCAAGACCTACACCATGGCCAACGTCATCGCACGCATGGGCCGGCCCGCCATCGTCTTCGCGCCGAACAAGACCCTGGCGGCGCAGCTGTACAGCGAGTTCCGCGACTTTTTCCCGCAAAACGCGGTCGAATACTTCGTCAGCTACTACGATTACTACCAGCCCGAAGCCTACGTGCCGCAGCGCGACCTGTTTATCGAAAAGGACTCGTCGATCAACGAGCATATCGAGCAGATGCGCCTGTCATGCACCAAGTCGCTGATGGAACGGCGCGACGTCATCATCGTCGCCACCGTCTCGGCCATCTACGGTATCGGCAATCCGAACGAATACCACCAGATGATCCTGACCTTGCGCGTCAAGGACAGGGTTGCCCAGCGCGACGTCATCGCGCGCCTGATCCAGATGCAGTACACGCGCAACGAAGTCGATTTCGGCCGCGGCACCTTCCGCGTGCGCGGCGATACCATCGACATTTTCCCCGCCGAGCATGCGGAGCTGGCCGTGCGCCTGGAAATGTTCGACGACGAGATCGAATCGATCCAGCTGTTCGACCCGCTGACGGGCAGAGTGCGTCAGAAAATCCCCCGCTTCACCGTGTACCCGGGCTCGCACTATGTGACGCCCCGCTCCACCGTGCTGCGCGCCGTGGAAACCATCAAGGACGAGCTGCGTGAACGCCTCGAATTCTTCCGCAAGGAGAATAAGCTGATCGAGGAGCAGCGGCTGGAACAGCGCACGCGCTTCGACCTGGAAATGATGGCGGAAATCGGTTTTACGAAGGGCATCGAGAACTACTCGCGCCATTTGAGCGGCGCGCTGCCGGGCGAACCGCCGCCGACCCTGGTCGATTACCTGCCGCCAGACGCATTGATGTTCCTCGACGAGTCGCACGTGCTGACGGGCCAGCTGAGCGCCATGTACAACGGCGACCGTTCGCGCAAGACGAACCTGGTCGACTATGGTTTCCGCCTGCCGTCGGCACTCGACAACCGGCCCTTGAAATTCGAGGAATTCGAACAGAAGATGCGCCAGACCGTGTTCGTCTCGGCCACGCCGGCCGAATACGAAAAGAGCCATTCCGACCAAGTGGTCGAGCAAGTCGTGCGCCCCACCGGCCTGGTCGACCCGCAGATCATCGTGCGCCCCGCCAGCAGCCAGGTGGACGACCTGATGTCGGAAATCGTCGAGCGCATCAAGAAGGACGAGCGCGTGCTGGTGACGACCTTGACCAAGCGCATGTCGGAGCAATTGACGGAATACCTGGGCGACCATGGCATCAAGGTGCGCTATCTGCACAGCGATATCGAAACGGTGGAACGCGTGGAAATCCTGCGCGACCTGCGCCTGGGCACCTTCGACGTACTGGTGGGGATCAACCTGCTGCGCGAGGGCCTGGACTTGCCGGAAGTGTCGCTGGTCGCCATCCTGGACGCGGACAAGGAAGGTTTCTTGCGTTCCGAGCGCAGCCTGATCCAGACCATCGGCCGCGCCGCGCGTAACCTGAACGGCACGGCGATCCTGTACGGCGACCGCATCACGGACTCCATGCGCCGCGCCATCGACGAGACGGAACGCCGCCGCAACAAGCAGATCGCCTTCAACACAGCCAACAACATCGTGCCGATCGGCGTGAAAAAATCGATCCGCGAAATGATCGATGGCGTCTACAGCCCGCAGGAAGCGCGCGAAACCCTGCAAGTGGCGCAGGAAGCGGCGAAGTTCGAAGCCATGAGCGAGAAACAGGTCAGCAAGGAAATCAAGCGCCTGGAAAAACTGATGGTCGACCACGCAAAGAACCTCGAGTTCGAAAAAGCGGCGCAGGTGCGCGACCAGCTGCACGTCCTCAAGCAGCAGCTGTTCGGCGCGCCCGGCACCGACAATGTGGCGTCGATACTGGGCAAATAGACGGCTATCCGTGCCTTGACCCGCCTACGGCTCCGGCAGCGAATAGTCGATGTCGTAGAAATGCTGGCCATCGACGATGCGGATGGCCAGCGTCCCGCTGATGCCTTTCAGCTGCCCCGTGCCGGAATGCGGCACGATCACGATGGACAGCGTCTGCTGGCCGTCGGCCATGGTGCCCGCATGCTGCGCCACGAAGGTGCCTTGCCGGCCCTGCAGCACGCCCGTGATGGCTTCCATGGCGACATAGCCTGCCGCGCCCCTGGTGTCGGTGACGGCGTTGAGCATCTCGCCCTTTGCCGTGGCGACCAGGTCGCCGGCATAGACTTTGTCGAGCAGCACCCTGCCCAAGGTCGTGCGCCCCGCGCGCTGCGGCGCCGCGGACGGCGTCATGGTGATACTGAAACTTCCCGTGGCGCGTACATGCATGCGATGATCCCCCTCTGCAGACGAGGCGGCGCCGGCTGGCGCCACCAATAGACAACATGCGGCCAGCACCAGGCCAGACAAGCTGTGTGATTTCATGACTCCCTTTCAATCGATGCGAGAGAGCCAGCTTAAAGCCACGCAGGAGACAAATATTGGATAAACCCGACAACCCGCGCAATGTGCTCGCCACACGCGGCCAGGCGCCGAAAGGCATCGTCGACCCGCAGGCAGCGGCGCGCCGCATACGGCTGGCGACCTATCCGCCGGCTGGCGCGCTGGCGCCGTTCGTCGACTACTTCTGGGTGGTCGAATGGGACAGGCGGGACTGCGCGCCGGAGACGCAGCGCGTGCTGCCCTACCCGAACGCCCACCTGGTGTTCGACCTTGGGCGCACGGCCATCCATGGCGTGGTGCGCGGCGCCTTCGACCGGCCATTGAGCGGAACGGGCAAGGTGCTGGGCGTGCGTTTTTCACCGGGCGGCCTGCGCCCGTTCATCAGCCAGCCCTTGTCGTCATTCACCGATACGACCATCGCCGCCGATGCCATGCTGGACATGCCTGCCGCGCAAGCCGAGGCGCTGGTGCTGCGGCAAGCCGACGATACGGCCATGGTGGCGCAGGCACAGGCACTGCTGCTGGCAAGGCTGCCGCAAGTCGACGCCGCCGCCCTGCTGGCAGCCAGGCTGACGGCCGCGGCGGCGGCCCACAACGGCCCGGCAAGCGTGGCGCAGCTGTGCGAAAAAATGGGCATCGGAGAACGCCGGCTGCAGCGCCTGTTCGCCAACTACGTGGGCGTGCCGCCGAAGTGGGTGATCCAGCGCTATCGCCTGCAGGAAGCGATCTGGCGCCTGGCGCAGCCCGATGCGCCCGACCTGGCCAGCCTGGCGCAGGAACTGGGCTTTTTTGACCAGGCCCATTTCAGCCGCAGTTTTGTGGACCTGGTGGGCAGCACGCCGCTCGACTATCGCCGCTCGCAGCTGGAGACAGTCACCTAGCCGGCCGCTTTCATGTCGTCGACATACGCACGGATGATGGCGGCGAAATCTGCATCGGCCGTCAAACCCAGCGCTTCGGCCCGTGCCGTATCCCAGGCGCCGGGCCAGCTCCTGACGATGCGCTCGACGGCGGGATCGGGTGCATAGCTGATGCGGGCCGCCACTTCGCTGCCGGCCACGGCTTCGAGTGCGGCGATCATTTCGCCCACGCTCACGCTCAAGCCCGGCAAGTTCACTGTGCGGCTGGCGCCAAACGCCTCGCCCGCCAATTCATGGCCGGCGATCAGCGAGGCGATGGCGCCGCGCGGCGACAGCAGCCACAGACGCAGGTCGGTGGACACGGGGCAGACGGCGGCCTCGCCATTCAAGGGTTCGCGGATGATGCCACTGGCGAACGATGACGCCGCCTTGTTCGGTTTGCCGGGACGCACGCTGATGGTGGGCAAGCGCAGCACGCGGCCATCGACAAAGCCGCGGCGGCTGTAATCGTTGAGCAACAGTTCGCCGATGGCTTTTTGCGCGCCGTACGACGACTGCGGGTTCAACGCCGTCGTATCCTGCACCACGTCCGGCAGCTGGCCGCCATACACGGCCACGGAGCTGGTAAACACCACTTTCGGCTTGTGCCCCAGTTCGCGGCAGATATCGAGCAGCAGCCGCGACGCGTCCAGGTTGATGCGCATGCCCAGCTCGAAATCGGCTTCCGCCTGGCCGCTGACGATGGCGGCCAGGTGGAAGATCGAGCTTGTGCGCGCATCGATGGTGGCGCGCATCAGGGCACCGTCGGCGATGTCGCCCGTGACCACTTTTACGCGCGCATCGTTGAAGTCATGCGCAGCCACCACGTCGACCAATACCAGCTCGCTGATCGTTTGCAACTGGCCCTGGCTGTCCGTCAGCTGGCCTTGCGCCAGCAACTGGCGCGCCAGGCGCTGCCCGAGGAAACCGGCGCCGCCGGTAATGAGTACTTTCATGTTCATGCTCCTTGTTTGTTGTTGTATGCGGCGAGCCAGCCTAGGCCATCTTCTGTGCGCCCGCGCGGACGGTATTCGCAGCCGATCCAGCCGTCGTAACCCAGTTCATCGAGCAGGCTGAATAAATACGGGTAATTGACTTCGCCATCGTCCGGCTCATTGCGCGCCGGGACGCTGGCGATCTGCACGTGGCCGATGCCGTCGAAGTTGTTCCTGAACGTCATGGCGATATCGCCCTCGACGATCTGCGTGTGATAAAAATCCATCTGCACCTTGACGTTGGGCTGGCCCGATTCCAGGCGTAGCGCATGGCCCTGCGCCTGCGTGACGAGGAAGTAGCCAGGCATGTCGCGCCCGTTGATCGGTTCGATCAAGAGTTCGATGCCATGCTGGCCCACGGCCTGGGCCGCGTACCGCAGGTTCGTCAGGTACGTGGCACGGTGCAGCGCCAGGTCGGCGCCCTCCGGCACCAGCCCCGCCATCATGTGCACGCGCGGGGTGCCCAGGGCCAGCGCATACTCGATGGCGCGCGCCACGCCAGCGCGGAATTCTTCCTCGCGGCCCGGCAGCGAAGCGATGCCCCGCTCGCCCGCCGCCCAGTCGCCCGGCGGGAGGTTGAACAGCACATTTATCAAACCATGCTCGCGCAGCCAGCCGGCCACTTCCTGCGGCGCGTGGTCATACGGGAAAAGGAATTCGACGCCTTTAAAACCCGCTTGCGCGGCGGCGGCAAAGCGCTGCGGGAACGGCACTTCGTTGAACATCATGGTCAGATTGGCGGCAAAGCGGGGCATGCGTATCTCCTGGATTTTTTATATGTCGAGTTTGAATGTGTGTTTCAGGTCGGCGATCTGCGCCGCGTCGAGCGGGCGCGTGGGCACGTCGCGCAGCAGCAGGAACAGCTTGGCCGTCTCTTCCAGTTCCTCGGCCGCATACACGGCCGCTTCCAGATTCGAGCCCGAGACGACGGGGCCGTGATTGGCCAGCAGCACGGCCGAATGCTTGCGTGCCATGGCACCGATGGCGCCAGCCAGCGCCGGGTCGCCCGGACGGTGATACGGCACCAGCGGCAGGCGCCCCACCTTCATCACAAAGTAGGGCGTGAGCGGCGGGATGCAGTCGTCATGGTTCAAGCCGCACATGCACGACACGGCCGCCGAATGCGTCGAGTGCAGATGCACGATGGCGCCGGCGCCGCCCCGCTCCGCGTACATGGCGCGGTGCAGGAACGCCTCTTTCGACGGCGGTGCGCCGCTGATCAAGTTGCCGTCCCAATCGAGCTTGGACAATTGCGCGGGATCGAGCCGTCCCAGGCTGGCGTTCGTCGGCGTCAGCAGCCAGCCGTCATCCAGGCGCACGCTCAGGTTGCCGCTGCTGCCCGCCGTCAAGCCACGCTCGTATAGCGACTTGCCGAAGTCGACGATCTGCTCGCGCTGGCGCGATTCGCTGCTGCTCATGCCAGCACCTGCCACGCTTTGCTGAAGAAATCGACCGTGCCGAAATTGCCGGACTTGAGCGCCAGCGCCAGCGGCGCCGCGCCATCGTCACCCAATGCAGGCAAGGCTTGCGTCCACGGCACGCCAGGGTCGATCTCGGGGCCGATGCGCAAACCCGCCACACCCAGCGCTTTCACCACCGCACCCGAGGTTTCGCCGCCGGCGACGATCAGTTGGCCCACGCCGAGGCGCACCAGGCCTTGCGCGATGGCGGCCAGGGTTTCCTCGACGAGCGCGCCGGCCCGCTCCACGCCCAGCTGCGCCTGCACGGCGCGCACGGCGTCCGGCGTGGCCGTGGCATAGATCAACACCGGGCCTTGCGCCAGGTGCGCGTCGGCCCAGGCCAGGGCTTGCTCCACGACGACGTCAACCACCTCGCCGCCCGCGGCCAGCTGCAATGGGTCGACGTGGAACGATGGCGCCAGTTCACGCAGGTGCGCCACCTGCTGCTGCGTGGCCACGGAGCAGCTGCCCGAGATCACGGCACGCAGGCCTGTCGGCGGCGGCAGGCGCCCCGCCTGGCCGGCGGGCGATGGCGCCAATTGCCCCCGCTGGCGGAAATTCTGTGGCAATCCCAGCGCGATGCCGGAGCCGCCCGTGATCAGTTTCAAGTCCGCGCAGGCGGCGCCGATGGCTTCCAGGTCGCGGTTCGAGACGGCATCGACGACGGCGAAATGGCAGCCCTGGCCGCGCAAGTCCGTGAAGCGCTGGGCGATGGCTGCGGCGCCCTTCTCCACCACGGAGAAATCGGCCAGACCTACCTTGGCTTGCACCTGCTGCTGCAGCACGCGCACCAGGTTCGAATCCGTCATCGGCGTCAAGGGATGGTCGCGCATGCCAGATTCGGCCAGCGGCACGTCGCCGACAAACAGGATGCCCTTGTAGATGGTGCGGCCGTTGGCGGGGAATGCCGGGCAGGCAATGGTGAAATCCGTGTCCAGCGCCCGCATCAGCGCCTCGGCTACGGGGCCGATATTGCCGCGCGGCGTGGAGTCGAAGGTGGAGCAGTACTTGAAGTAGAACTGTTTGCATCCGGCCTGCTGCAGCCAGCGCAAGGCCGCCAGCGACTCGGCCACCGCGTCTTGCGGCGCAGTCGTGCGCGACTTCAGCGCGATGACGACGGCGTCGACATCGGCTGGCGGCGGACCTTGCGGCACGCCGATCAGCTGCACCGTGCGCATGCCGGCCTTGACCAGCATGCCGGCCAGGTCGGTGCCACCCGTGAAATCGTCGGCGATACATCCCAGTAGTACGGTCATGATTGTTCCTTTTTATTCAGTTACGCTTTCGCCGGCAGATCGATCCCCGGGAAAGTCTTGATGACGGCCGAGTCGTCCTCGCCGCCAAAGCCTGCTGCCGACGCCTGCATGAACATCTGGTGCGCCGTGGCCGACAGCGGCAACGGGAACACGCTTTTTTTCGCGTAATCGAGCACGATGCCCAAATCCTTGACGAAGATATTCACGGCCGACAGCGGCGCGTAATCGCCTTTCAAAATATGCGGCACCCGGTTCTGGAACATCCAGGAACTGCCGGCGCTGTTCGAAATGACTTCGTACAGGGCGTCCGGGTCGCAGCCGGCACGCAGGCCCAAGGCCATCGCTTCGGCCGCGGCGGCGATGTGCACCCCGGCCAGCAACTGGTTGATCATCTTGACTTTCGAGCCCTGCCCCGGCTGTTCGCCCAGGCGGTACAACTTTGCGCAGATGGCGTCAAAGATGCCGGCGCAGGCATCGAACGCCTCGGGCGCGCCGGCCGCCATGACGGACATTTCGCCGGCCGCCGCCTTGGCCGCGCCGCCGGAAATAGGCGCATCGATGAAGCGCAGCCCCATGCCCGCCAGGCGCGCGCCGAGGGCCTCGGCAAACTCCGGCGCCACGGTGGCGCAGGCGATCACCACGCTGCCCGCCGCCAGGGCGCTGGCCGCACCGTGTTCGCCAAACAGCACGGACTCCGTCTGCTGCGCGTTGACAACGACGATCAGCACGGCCTGCACCTGCGCCGCCAGCGCGGCGGGCGACTGCGCCGCACGGGCGCCCTTGTCTGCCAGCACTTGCACGGTTTCGGGCCGCACGTCGCAGGCATGCACCTCAAAACCGGCGCGCAGCAAGGATTGCGCGATGCCCATGCCCATGGCGCCCAGGCCGATCACACCTACTTTTTTGATTGCTACGTTCATCTGCTACTCCAGTTTTATTTGTTCACCAGCTTGGCCGGCACGCGCATGATGATGACCGCGCCGATCACGAGGATGGCCGCCAGGAGGTAGATGGCGATGTCGGTCGACTGTGTCAGGTCCTTGATCGAGCCGATCATGTATGGCGCCGCGAAACCGGCCAGGTTGCCCACCGAATTGATGGCGGCGATGCCGGCGGCGGCCGAGACGCCACCGAGGAAGGCCGTCGGCAGGCTCCAGAACATGGGCGAGGCGGCCAGGATGCCGCCGGCGGCGATCGTCAGGAAGAAGATGGCCCAGCCCGTGTTATGGGCGCCGGCCAGCGCGCTGCAGACGATGGCGGCCGCGCCGATCACCAGCGGAATGGCCATATGCCAGCGGCGTTCGCGGTATTTGTCCGAGCTGCGGCCCAGCAAAATCATCGTGGCCACGGCAAACGAATAGGGAATCGCGGTAAACAAACCGATATTGAGCACGCCCGTCACGCCAGCCGCCTTGATCAGGCTGGGCAGCCAGAACGTCAGCGAATACTGGCCCATCACGCAGCAGAAATAAATCAGGGCCATGACCCAGATGCGCGGATCGGCGAACATGGCGCGGATCGACGGGTGCGACACCTTGCCCTTCGCTTCCGTGGCGATGCGCTGCTCGAGGATCACTTTTTCGTATTCCGTCAGCCACTTGGCGGCGCGGATGCTGTTATCGAGATACAGCAGCACGGCCACGCCCATGATCACGGCGGGGATGGCTTCGAGCACGAACATCCACTGCCAGCCCGCATAGCCATGCACGCCGGCGAAGGTTTCCATGATCCAGCCCGACAGCGGGCCGCCGATCAGGCCCGCCACGGGAATGGCCGCCATGAAGGTGCAGACCATGCGTGCGCGGCGCTCGGACGGATACCAGTAGGTCAGGTACAGGATGATGCCGGGGAAGAAGCCCGCTTCGGCCACGCCGAGCAGGAAGCGCATGATGTAGAACATGGTCGGCGTGGTGACGAACATGAAGGCGCCCGAGATGATGGCCCAGGTGATCATGATGCGGGCGATCCACACGCGCGCGCCGATTTTATGCAGCATCACATTGCTGGGTACTTCGAACAGGAAGTAGCCGAGGAAGAACACGCCGGCGCCCAGGCCATACACGGTTTCGGAAAACCGCAGGTCGGCCAGCATCTGCAGCTTGGCGAAGCCCACGTTCACACGGTCGAGGTAAGCGACGATGTAGCACAGCATGAGGAAGGGGATGATGCGCCAGGTCACCTTGCGGTAGACGGCGTCATCGATGATTTTCTGGCTGGCGGCGGCGCCTACCGGCTGGCCCGGCATTGTTTGTGACACTTCCATGCTTGTCTCCTGATCACGAAGGGATCGACCGTGCCGGGTTTTTATGGTCCACCGGAGGTGGCTGGCAACTTGTCTAAAATTTGTATGGATGTATATTATGTGTGTGTTTTATGTGTGTCAAGCTGTATATTCCATATAATGGCAAGCAGGCAATCCCATTTGAAAACCGTTAGCGCAAGGATGCACCCGATGGACCGCACGTTCAGCTTCACCCTCCCCGCGCCGGAGCCCGCCGCGGGCAGCTTCACCACCGGCACCCTGGGTGCGCGCGTGGCGGCCCGCTTGCGCCAGCAGCTCCAGCACGATGGCCTGGCCGCCGGCACGCGTTTGCCGTCGGAGCAGGCGATGGCCGAGCATTTCGGCGTGAGCCGCACGGTGCTGCGTGAAGCCATAGCCTTGCTGCAGGCCGAAGGCATCCTCGTCACGCGCAAGGGCAGCGGCACCTTCGTGTGCGCGCAGGATGGCGCGAAGAGCGGCGAACGGGGCGACGCGCTGACGGAGCAATCGGTGCAATCGCTGCTGAACCTGATCGAAGTGCGCCAGGGCCTGGAAGCGGAAATCGCCGCGCTGGCGGCCGTGCGGCGCACGCCGGGCCAGCTGGCCGACATCGAACACGCGCTGCGGCGCATCGAGGAAGCGGTGGCGGCCGGCGTCGATGGCGTGGAAGAAGACGTGCGCCTGCACTTGTCCATCGCCGAGGCGACGGGCAATCCCTATTGGCCAAAATTCGTCGCCATGTTCGCCGACCCGATCCGCTCGGCCGTCAAGGTGACGCGCGCGAATGAAGCGCGGCGCACGGACTTTTCCATCGAAGTGCGGCGCGAACATGAAAAGATCGTGCAGGCGATTGCTGACGGCGACCCGCAACGGGCGCGCCAGGCGGCCATGGAACACATGCAGCATGCGGCCGAACGCGTGCGCCTGGCCGACCGCGAATTCTGGCGCGGCGACGGCGGCGCGCTGGCGCGCACCCTGGGACGCGACCCCATCATGCAGAAATAAATCCTGGCTCAGGGATAGCTGGGCCGGCGCATGTGGAACAAGCTGTCCGGTCCGATCTCGAAATAATCGGCCGGGCCGCCGCCGCGCAAGATCGGCGCCGCGGCGGCCGTGTCGTACACGCCATCGGTCAACAGGTGGTGCGCGATGTGCACGCCCACCACTTCCCCCAGCACCAGCCAGCTGCCGACACCGTCGCCATTGACGCCTTGCAGCTCGATGATCTGCGTGCGCCGGCATTCGAAGGAGACGGGGCTTTCCTCCACGCGCGGCACGTTGACGATGCGCGAGGCGGCCGGCGTCAGGCCGGCCAGCGCGAATTCATCGACTTCGGGCGGCGCCGGCGCGCAGCTGATATTCATCGCCCCGGCCAGCGGACGCGTCGCCAGGTTCCACACGAATTCACCCGTCTGTTCGATATTGCGCAAGGTATCCTTGCGGCCGATGCTGGAAAAACCGATCAGCGGCGGATGGTAATTAAAGGCGTTGAAAAAGCTGTACGGCGCCAGATTGAGCACGCCCTCGCTGCTCTGCGAAGCGATCCAGCCGATGGGCCGCGGCCCCACGATGGCGTTGAACGGATCATGCGGCAGGCCATGGCCCTGTGCCGGTTCATAAAAGTGAATATTGTCGGCCACGCGCGTTCCTGAAGTCGAAGTCTTAGGCGCCCGGGATGGAACGCCTGGAGCAACAGCTTACTGGAATTGCCGCCACCGCGTTGTCAGCCCGCCGGTGCCGGGTGCGCTCGCGCACGCATCACGACAATTCTATGGCGCGCCGCACCATGCCTCGCTTATGATGGGACAACTCAACCCTTATCTTTCCGCTACCGCCCATGCATACCCTCACGCTGCACCAGAAAGTGTTCTTGCTCCTCCTGAGCATCGTCACCATCGGCTTCGGCTGGATACTGGCGCCGTATGCGGGCGCCATCTTCTGGGGCGTCATCCTGGCGATCCTGTTCGCCCCCGTGTACCGCTGGCTGCTGAGGAAAACCAAGGGCCGCGCCGGCCTGGCGTCGCTGCTGACCTTGCTGCTCATCATCGTCATCGTGATCCTGCCGCTGTCGCTCATTTCCGTGTCGCTCGTAAACCAGGCGGCCAGCGTCGTGGAAATGGTGCGCTCGGGTGAAATCACGGTCGCCATGTTCTTCAATAAGATCATGGCGGTGCTGCCGCAATGGCTGATCAATTTGCTCGACCGCTTCAACCTGACCAGCCTGGCCAGCCTGCAGGACAAGCTGGCCGAGGGCGCCACGCAAGTGAGCCAGGTGGTGGCCGTGAAAGCCATCAATGTGGGCCTGTACACCTTCGAATTTCTCACCAGCCTGTGCATCATGCTGTACCTGCTGTTTTTCCTCATGCGCGACGGCTCCGCCCTGTCGGCCCGCATCAAGGGTGCTGTGCCGCTGAGCCGCAAGTACAAGCAACGCCTGTTCACCAATTTCACCACGGTGATCCGCGCCACGGTGAAGGGCAATATACTCGTGGCGATCGCCCAGGGCGCCCTCGGCGGGCTGGCGTTCTGGTTCCTCGACGTGCCCGCGCCCCTGCTGTGGGCCGTGCTGATGGCCTTCCTGTCGCTGCTGCCGGCCGTCGGCGCCGCCCTCGTCTGGGCGCCCGTGGCCGCCTACTTCCTGGCCACGGGCGCCATCTGGCAAGGCGCAGGCCTGGCCGCCTTCGGCGTCTTCGTCATCGGCCTGGTCGACAACGTGCTGCGCCCCATCCTGGTCGGCAAGGACACCAAGATGCCCGACTACGTGGTGCTGCTGTCGACCGTGGGCGGCATGGCCCTGTTTGGCCTGAACGGCTTCGTCATCGGCCCCGTGGTGGCGGCCCTGTTCATCGCCTCGTGGGATCTGTTCGTCTCGGCCAGCGAATTCCAGGCCGAGGATTGAGGCGTGGCGGCCTGGGCAGGCGGGAAACAAATGCGCATCGACCTTGCAGGACAAGCGCATGATTTTTCTCTCGGCCAGCGTTCCCATGGCCGCTACATCGCCGCGATTATCGTGCTGCACCTGGCGCTGTTCTGGGTAGCCACGCGGCCCGCACACATGAGAATCGAGCACGATGACCGGATCTGGCTGCAGCTGATGCCGCCACAGCGCCCAATGCAACGCTTCATTCCACCCGCCAAGCCCGATCCGGCGCCGGCACGCGCGCCAGCCCATCCATCGAGCGCGGCAAGCGTGTCGCCGCCAAAGGAGGCGACGGCATCGCTGCAGGAGCAGCCGCAAGACGATGCCCTGCCGGCAGAACCGGCACCGGCCGCCCCGAAGACCGGCACCCTGACCCTGGCGCAACAGGCGCTGCTGGCAGCCGGCGCCATCGACCGCCAGCTGCGCGCCGAGCATCCGCAGGAGTTCGTGGCGCCGCCCGAGACGCCGCAGACGCGCCTGGCAAAGGGATTTGCGCAAGCGCATGCGGCGGTCAAGCCGAAGTGGTTCGAAGCGGCCCGCATTGAGCTGTTCAGCGCGCCAAACGACCCGAAACGCATCTACCGCGTCACCACGGCGACCGGTGAATACTGCATCTATTTACCCGACAAAGGCAGCATGTCGCTGAACCTCAGCGCGCGGTCCGGCTACGCCGGTTTCGGCGAAGGGACGGCGGCGCCTTGTCCCATCCGGTTTTAACAGCGGGCGATGCAGCGCGCCTCCAATAAAACCTGCGGAACCCGGCGCTGCCGACGGCGCCACTTGCGCTTCCTGAAACAGGCGGGAACAGCCTGGCGGCAGAGTGTCCGCCGGCGCCGGCCAGCCTCGGCAACTATCCACATGAGACCACATTTCGCATATTTATCATGTTGCAATAGTATACATTTAACAACAGACGCGAAAATATAGTTTTTGACGCACCGGGCGCCGCGGCGTAGTGTCGGTCCTCCCGACAACCACGTAATGAGGAGCCTCCCATGGCAAATCCACTGTGCTTAATGATGCCGGTACTTCCCGGCACCAATCCGACCGCCATCGCCGCAACATTGGTGGAGTACCAGGCGAAGATCAATGCCGCCCTCACCGATATCGGTACCGTGCACTTTGCCCGTTTCACCCTGCTTGACCGCTCCCAGGCCAATCTGCTGCCCAACCTTCAATCGGTGGGCCCTTCCGATACCCTGATCATCGGCGTAATCACCGAGTATGACGGCAGCTTCAACGACTACATCGAAGATTTCGTGGACCAACTGGGCGAGGTATTCGACGCACTGCTGCAGTTTGTCGTGGGTGGCAAGGCGTTGATGCCCGTTGCGAAGCACGTGACCGCATTTGAAGCCTTCATCACGGCCAACGACGCCGCGCAGCACGTGCCCAATAATGGCCTGTATAGCGCTTATCCGCAGACCGTTCAGAAAATCCTCGCCTCGGTCTGAACCGAACACCACGCCGGGGCTGCGCAAGCGGCCCCACCACCCTGCCAGCCACCACCCCAGCCCCCGGAGACAGCATGGCCGATCCCACCATCGATTACGACGACGTGCAAGGCACGATCCTGCGCGGCTACCGCGTCAACCTGGCGCGCCATTTCATCTTCAGCATCACGGATGCGGCGCAGGCACGGCGCACCATCGCGGCCCTGCTCGACGGCAGCGACGGCTTGCCGTCCATTACCACCGCGCGCCATATCCGCCCCAAGCCGCCCTGCTTCCTGAACCTCAGCTTTACCGCTCCCGGCCTGTCGGCGCTGGGCGTTGCCGCGACCGACCTGACCACCTTTGACCAGGCATTTCAACGGGGCGCAGCCGACCCGGCCAGCGTCAAGGCCGTGGGCGACGTGGGCGACAGCGCCCCCGAACACTGGCTCGGCAACCTGGGGCCGGCCACCAAAGCGGGCCAGGTGCATGCGATACTGAGCCTGTGGGTCAGCGAATCGACGGAAGTGCTGGAGGCAAGCTCGGCCAGACTCCGCCGCGCCTTTGCCGCCGGCTGGCGTGAACTGTATGCACACGACGGCGTGGCCCTGCCAGACAACCGCGTGCATTTCGGCTACCGCGACAGCATCGCCCAGCCGGACGTCGATGGCGCACCGCAGCGCAAGCACGAGCACGACCCTGACCCGCTCAACAGCGTCATGACGGGGGAATTCCTGCTCGGCTATCAGAATGAGAACGGCGGCACCTACGAGGTGCAGCCGCCGCAACTGTCCACCAATGGCAGCTACGCCGCCTTCCGCATCCTGGAGCAGGACGTGCCCCTGTTTGATAGCATCCTGAGCCAGGGCGCGGCCAGTTCCGGGCTCAGCACCGAAATGGTGGCCGCCAAGATGTGCGGGCGCTGGCGCAATGGCAATCCGCTCGTGCTCAGGCCGGACGAGGCAGGGCCCGTGCTGCCGGACGCCAACCTGAACCGCTTTCACTATGTCGATGAACAGCCGGAACTGGACGACACGCTGGGTCTGAAATGCCCGATCGGTTCGCATATCCGGCGCAACAATCCGCGCGACGAAGCCGTCGTGGGCGCCTCCGCCCGCCACCACCGCATCGTGCGGCGCGCCATGCCCTACGGTAGCGAATATGATCCGGCCGCCCCCATCGCAGAACAGCGCGGCCTGGTCGGCTATTTCATCAATGCCAGCCTGCGCAATCAGTTTGAATTCCTGATGAAGCAATGGAACAATGAGGATATTTTCGTCAAATCGGCCGTCGGCCCGGCCGGTCCCGAGGCGGGCAATGCCACGCTCAACATCAGCGGCCAGGACCTGTTTCTGGGTGTCAACGACCCGGCCGTCAGTTCCTTCACCTTGCCCGGCGTGGGCCCCAAGGGCAGCGGCAATACCACACTGCAGCATTTCTCGCGCAGCGTCATCACGCGTGGCGGCGTGTATTGCTTCTTCCCCAGCATCACGGGCTTGCGCTACCTGGCGAACCTCGGCTAGGCGGACGGGCCACGGAGGCCAGCGGGAACAGCCCGGACCGCTTGCATTGATCCTGTCATTGCACTATCGTTGCTGCACGCGCGTGTTGCCAAC
This sequence comes from Janthinobacterium sp. BJB426, assembly GCF_002735705.1. GTDB lineage: Bacteria > Pseudomonadota > Gammaproteobacteria > Burkholderiales > Burkholderiaceae_D > Janthinobacterium. The sequence goes on along the minus strand of NZ_PDZL01000006.1, from coordinate 22,699 downwards.
CCTTCGCAATGACAGGAGATCCCATCGTGTCGCTGATCCTCTACGGCCATCCCTTTTCCTCGTACACGCAAAAGGTGCTCATCGCCCTGTACGAGAATGCCATACCGTTCGCCTTCCGCTGCCTGGCGCCGGACGAGCCCCTGCACCTTCAGGAATGGCTGGAGCGCTGGCCGCTGCGCAAGTTTCCCCTGCTGGTGGACGGCGAGCGCAATGTCGCCGAGACCAGCATCATCATCGAATACCTGCAACTGGCCCATCCGGGTCCGCTGCGCCTGCTGCCGGACGACCCGATGCAGGCGCTGGACGTGCGTTTTCTCGACCGCTATTTCGACCTGCATGTGATGACGCCCGTGCAGCATGCCGTTGGCGCCGCCCTGAGCGGCGACCCGGTGAAGACGCGCGAAGGCCGCGCATTTGCCGGCGACAAGCTGGACCTCGCCTATACCTGGCTGGAAGCCCGCCTGGCCGGCAGGTCCTGGGCCGCTGGCGACCACTTCACCTTGGCCGACTGCGCCGCCGCTCCTTCACTGTTCTATGCGGACTGGACGCAGCCGATTCCCGCCACACTACCCCTGCTGCGCGCCTACCGCGCGCGCCTGCTGGCCCGCCCATCGTTCGCCCGCACGATGGAAGAAGCGCGCCCGTACCGCCACCTCTTCCCGCTGGGTGCACCGCAGCGCGACTGACCCTGTTCAGGCAAACACGGGGCGGAAAAAACTGCGCTCGTAGCTGACGATGCAGCGCGTCTCTTCGGCGTAGCGGAAGGCGGCCTGGCACTCGGCGTCCTGCATCGAGTCGCTGCGGTACTGCTCGTACAAGGCCAGGCTGGGGAACGAAAACATGGCCAGCGCCACGTTGCTGGCGCCTTCGGATGGTAAAAAGTAACCGTGGTGCTGGCCGCCGAAGCGTTCGACCAGCGGTATCCACAGCTTGCCGTAGGCTTCGAATTCCCGCAATTTATACGGATCGATGATGTAACGCAAATAACAGGTGATCATGCGGTTTCCTTGTGAAGGTTCAGATCCATCAGCATGCCGGACTCCCAGGAGCCGATGGCGGCCAATGGCGAGCCAGGCAAAAAGTCCAGCGCGCAGGGATAGATAAAATCTTCCTGCGCCAGGACGCCGAGCCCGGGCCAGCCGTAAAACAGCAGCTTGCCCTTGCCGATGCGTCCCAGCGCGCTGCCGTCGGGCAGCCAGCGCAAGCCGTTACCCGTGCCGCCACCCGCCTCCACGGGCACCTTGGCCTGCCAGCGGCCGTCGGCCAGCGCATACATGGACAGATACTCCTCGCCACCGGCATGGTGCAGCACGGCCAGATACTTTCCATCCGGCGATGGCGCGCAGGACTTCAAGCCTGGCAGCGACAGCACCTTGCGCCCGCCGCCGTCTTGCAAGGGCCAGTCCCATACACTGCAGTAATCAGGCGGCTGCACCTGCCCTTCGTCCACCGATTTGACGCCATGATGGACCAGCAAACGCCGCCCACCATCGATGGCGCAGACACCCCGCAGCATCTCGCCCGGATGCAGCTGCGTGAAAAGCACCTCGCCCGTTTGCGCGTCGCGCACCCGCAGACGGCCATCCCAGCCGCCGTCGGCCAGATACCGGCCGCATGGCGACCACACGGGACCGCAGCCTTCGCCATCCTTTTTGTTCTGGAAGTTCAGCAGCAACTGACCTGCGTGGGCATCCACCACGGCCATCTGCCCCGTCGTGCTCTTGATGGCCAGCCGGCCGCCATCGGGAGAAAAGGCCATGCCCGACATGTGCGCGATGAATTTGCCGCGCCACAGCTTGGTCCGCGCCGCCACGTTCCACAGAACCAGGTCGCGGCCAAGCACGGCCAGGCGCGTGCCATCCGGTGAAAAGCGCACGCCGTAGCTGCAGCCCAGCTTCAGGGGCTTCTGCGCTGCCGTCATGGGCGCGCCAGGCGGTAGACGACGCTATCGAGGTCGTAATGGCGCTCCATGCCCACGTATTGCATGCCCAGGCGCGTCATGACCTTGATCGAGGCGGCATTGTCCGGGTGCGCCACGGCCACCACTTCGGGCGCGCCGACGACGTCGAACGCATGCGCGACGATGGCGGCCGCCGCTTCGCTGGCATAGCCCTGACCCCAGCTGGTGCGCGCAAGGCGCCAGCCAATTTCCAAGGGATTGGCCTTGACGCCGGAGAGGTGCTGCAGGCACGCCATGCCCACCAGCTCACCATCGTCGAGGCGTATCATCGCCCACCACGAATAGCCCCACTCGGCCCAGCGGCCCATGGTGCGCGTGATGGCCGCGCGCGTGTCCTCTTCCGTCTCGGGCTGGCCCGCGTTCAGATACGTCATCACCTCGGGATCGGTGTTGAGCGTGCGCATGCGCTCGTAATGGCTCTCGTTGATCGGTTCCAGGCGCAGGCGCGCCGTCGTCAGTATGGTCATCGCATTTCCTTGGACGAAAAAAAAGACGATACACGATCGTCTTTTTTTTGCAAGCGCGCACGCAATTACTTGCCTGCTTCGCCCTTCTTGATCCACGCCGCCAACTGGTGCGGACGCAGGCCGTCGTAGTCTTCGAACGGCTGGTGGATCCACGGATTGTGCGGCAGTTCGTCGAGGAAGTAGTCGGGACGCACGACGGAGCAGCCCTTCAGCCAGATCACGGCCGATTTGACTTCGGTCACGTCAGGGAAGTTTTCCTTCAGGTGACGCGTGACCTTGTCCAGGGTGACGCCCGAATCGGCCAGGTCGTCGACCAGCAGGATGCGGCCAGCCAGCGGGCCCTTGGTCATGGTCATGTACTTGGCGATATCGAGGTCGCCGCGCACCGTGCCCGCGTCTTCGCGGTAGGAGCTGGTCGACAGGATGGCCAGCGGCAAATCAAAAATACGCGAAAACACGTCGCCAGGACGCACGCCGCCGCGCGCCAGGCACAATACCTGGTCGAATTTCCAGCCCGATTCGTAGACCTTGAGCGCCAGGCGCTCGATCAGGCGGTGGTATTCTTCCCAGTTGACCCAGAGATGTTGATCGTTCGATTGTGGGGTAGTCATGATAGTGGAATCTTATTATTAGCGTGATTAAAAAAATCCGCCTTGCGGCGGATTGTGTCCAGCAGCTTACTCGAATGGGTGGCGCAGCACGATCGTTTCTTCACGATCCGGACCTGTCGAAACCATGTCCACCGGTACGCCGACCAGTTCTTCGATGCGCTTGATGTAAGCGCGGGCTGTTGCTGGCAGGGCTGCCAGCGATTTCGCGCCGACCGTGCTTTCCGTCCAGCCTGGCATCTCTTCGTACACCGGCACGCAACGGGCGGCTTCTTCAGCGCCCGATGGGAAGATGTCCGTGGCGACGCCGTCGATGGTGTAGCCGGTGCACAGTTTCAGCGTTTCGATACCGTCCAGTACATCCAGCTTGGTCAGGCACATGCCCGTCACGCCGTTGATTTGCACGGAGCGGCGCAGCAAGGCGGCGTCGAACCAGCCGCAGCGACGGGCACGGCCCGTCACGGTGCCGAATTCATGGCCGACTTGCGCCAGGTGGTGGCCGACGCCCGCATCCGTTGGCAGTTCCGAAGGGAACGGGCCGGAACCGACGCGCGTCGTGTAAGCCTTGGTGATGCCCATGATGTAGTGCAGCATGCCTGGGCCCACGCCCGAACCGGCGGCGGCATTGCCGGCCACGCAGTTCGACGAGGTGACGAACGGATACGTACCGTGGTCGACGTCGAGCAGGGAACCCTGCGCGCCTTCAAACAGCAGGTTGGCGCCAGCCTTGTGCGCCTTGTACAGCGCGCTCGACACGTCGGTGACCATCGGACGCAGACGCGGCACATAGGCCAGCGCGTCGTCGAGGGTCTTCTGATAGTCGACTTTCGGTGCTTTCAGGTAGTTTTCCAGCACGAAGTTGTGGTAATCGAGGTTTTCGGCCAGCTTTTCGGCAAAGCGCTTCTCGTTCAGCAGGTCGGCGATACGGATCGCGCGGCGCGCTACTTTGTCTTCGTAGGCCGGGCCGATGCCCTTGCCGGTGGTGCCGATCTTCGCATCGCCACGCTTGGCTTCACGCGCCAGGTCGATCGCGGTGTGGTAAGGCAGGATCACGGGCGCCGCGTCCGACACTTTCAGGCGCGAGGCGACTTCGACGCCGACCGCTTCCAGCTTGTCGATTTCGCGCAGCACGTCCGGCACGGAAACGACCACGCCGTTACCGATGTAGCAGGCGACGCCCGGACGCATGATGCCCGACGGGATCAGCTGCAGCGCGGTTTTCACGCCACCGATGACCAGCGTGTGGCCTGCATTGTGGCCGCCCTGGAAACGCACCACACCCTGGGCGTGATCGGTCAACCAATCGACGATCTTGCCTTTACCTTCATCGCCCCATTGGGTGCCGATGACAACAACGTTCTTTGCCATAATTTTCTTTGACATCACTCAACCTAAGTTTTTAAGAATCCAGCTACTACCATTATCGGCAAGTACCAGCACGCGATCGCACTCGAACTCGTCTTGTTCATTACTGTGACCCGGCATACTCTGGATCACGACCTCGCCCGCCTTGCGCAACTCGGCGATTTTTTCCTTCAATTCTGGCGCGCTGCCCCACGGCGCGCGGATCGAATGCTTCCGTTCCGCGGTCGGCAACAGGCGCGCCAGTTCGCGCAAATCGAGCGAGAAGCCGGTCGCGGGACGTGCCCGGCCGAACGCTTCGCCGACGTGGTCATAACGGCCGCCGCGCGCAACCGCGTTCGGCAAGCCAGGTACATACAGCGCAAACATCGCGCCACTTTCATATTGGTAGCCGCGCAGGTCGGCCAGGTCGATCGCCACTTCGGCGCGGCCCAGGGCAGATCCTGCCAGCGCGGCCAGTTCGGCCAGCGCCTTGAGCACGCCCGGCAGCGGCGGCAGCACTTCGCGCGCACGCGCCAGCACATCGATGTCGCCGTACAGGTTCGGCAAGGCCAGCAGCGCATCGCGCGTCACGGCATCGTAGGATGCGGTCAGGGCGCGCAGGCCCGGCGCATCTTTCGCGCGCAGCAAGGTGTACAGCGCAGCTTCGTCGCGCACGGCGGCGGCGTCTTGCGCAATGATAGCGCGCAACAGGCCAACGTGCGACAAATCCAGGCGGACAGAGTCGAAACCAGCCAGTGCCAGCGAAGCGAGCGCCAGTTCCTGGATCTCGGCATCCGCTTCCAGGCCGGCGTGGCCATAGATTTCGGCGCCGATCTGCAGCGGTTCGCGGGTGGCGTGCAGGCCCGACGGACGGGTATGCAGCACGCTGCCGGCGTAGCACAGGCGGGTGACGGTGGCACGGTTGAGCAGGTGCGCGTCGATGCGCGCTACTTGCGTCGTCATGTCGGCACGCAGGCCGAGCATGCGGCCCGACAGCTGGTCGACCAGTTTGAACGTGCGCAGGTCGGTATCCTTGCCAGCGCCAGTCATCAGCGATTCCAGATACTCGAGCAGCGGCGGCATCACCAGTTCATATCCGTACAGACGGAAATTATCCAGCATGAGGCGGCGCAGCTCTTCGATCTTGCGCGCTTCCGACGGCAAAACATCGGCAATATTTTCGGGCAAAAGCCAATTCGGCATGAGGGAGCGAGATACGGAAGAAAGTTGAAAAATGCATCATGCGAGGCAGCGGCGGGCGCGCCAGGCAAGAGGCCGAACCTGATATTTTACGCGAAAACACGGGCCTTTAGGGATAAGTTCTCCGAAACGCTGCCGCACAGCCCTAAAAACACCGCATTTTACGCCTTCCCGCAACAGCATGACGGGCACAAAAAAACGGGGCCGGCATTCACGCCGGCCCCGCTGTTGCCGCCCCCCGTCCTTGCGGCCGGGGGCAGTGTCGATGCTGCCTTACTTCTTGGACGGAGCGGCCGTGCCGTTACCCTTGAAGTACTTGAAGAATTCCGAACTCGGATCGACCACCATCACGTCGCCCTTGTCCTTGAACGTGGCGCGGTAGGCTTCCAGGCTACGGTAGAACTTGTAGAACTCCGGATTCTTGCCAAACGCTTCCGCATAGACCTGCGATGCCTTGGCATCGCCCTCGCCGCGGATCTTCTCGGCTTCGCGATACGCTTCGGCCAGGATCACCGTGCGCTGCTTGTCGGCGTCGGCGCGGATTTTCTCGGAGTCGGCCGAACCGGTCGAACGCAGCTCATTGGCCACGCGCACGCGCTCGGACTTCATGCGCTCGTACACGGAGTTGTTGATCTGCTCGACGTAGTCGACACGCTTCAGGCGCACGTCGACGATTTCCACGCCGATGGCCTTGGCTTCCGCCGAGACCTTGGCCAGGATCGCTTCCATCACCTTGCCGCGCTGGCCCGAGATCACTTCGCGCACGGTGCGCTTGGTGATTTCATCGTTCAGCGCCGCCTTGACGATTTGCGACATGCGGTTGCGGGCCGGCTTTTCATCGCCGCCAAAGCTGCGGAAATACAGGCGTGGATCGGCGATGCGCCATTTCACATAGGCGTCGACGAGGATGTTCTTCTTCTCGGCCGTGATGAAGCGTTCCGGTTCCGGCGTATCCAGGGTCAGGATGCGCTTGTCCAGATACAGCACGTTCTGGAACGGCGGCGGCAGCTTGAAATACAGGCCTGGCGTGCTGATGACTTCCTTGACTTCACCGAGGGCGAAGACGACCGCATACTTACGCTGGTCGACCACGAACACGGTCGAGGACAAGAGCATGATCGCGATAAAGCCCGCGATCAGGGCGGCTACGATACGGTTCATTAGCGGCTCTCCCGTTCACGCGAAGAGCGGCTGTCGCGGCGCGTATTGACTTCTACTGTCGGCATGGCTTCCTGTGGCAAAACGGTGTTGGCTGCGGGTGTCGCGGCAGCACGGGCGGCAGCAGCGGCAGCATCGGTGGCAGCCGTCTGGGCGATCAGCTTGTCGAGCGGCAGGTACAGCAGATTGCTGCCCGTCTTCGCGTCGACCATGACCTTGCTGGCACTGCTGAACACCTGCTGCATCGTTTCCAGATACATGCGGTCGCGCGTGACGACCGGCGCCTTCTGGTACTCGACCAGCACCTGCTTGAAGCGCGAAGCATTACCGGCAGCGTTCTCGGTCACCATCGCACTGTAGGCTTGCGCCTCTTCCATCAGGCGGAAAGCGGCACCGCGGGCTTTCGGAATGACGTCATTGGCGTAAGCCTGGCCTTCATTCTTCTGACGTTCGCGGTCCTGGCCTGCCTTGACGGCATCGTCGAAGGCGGCTTGCACCTGCTCCGGCGGCTGCACGGCCTGCATCGTCACGTTGGTGATGGCGGCACCGACCTTGTAGCGGTCGAGGATCTGCTGCATCAGCTGCTGCGTATCGTACGCGACCTTTTCACGACCTTCGTACAGCACGAAGTCCATCTTGCTGCGGCCGACCACTTCGCGGATCGCCGTTTCGGCGACCTGGCGCAGGGTGTCTTCCTGGTCGCGCGTGTTGAACAGCCACGCCACGGGGTCTTTCAGCGTGTATTGCACCGCGAACTGGATGTCGATGATGTTTTCATCATCCGTCAGCATCAGCGATTCGCTGGCCTGCTTGTTGCGCAGCGACTGGCGGTAACCCACTTCCACCGTGCGCACCTGCGACACGTTGACCGTTTCGTCGGTCTGGAACGGATACGGCCAGCGCCAGTTGAAACCAGCCGGCGTGGTGTGGCTGTACTTGCCGAACGTGAGCACGACGCCGCTCTGGCCCTCTTGCACGATGAACGCGCCGCTGGCAAGCCAGATGAAGACGGCGATCACGCCGACCACGCCGGCGGTGATGCCGGCGCCCTTCATGTCGGGACGCGGACCACCGCCACCGCCGTTGTTATTGCCGCCGTTGTCGGGACGGTTCTTCTGTCCGAAAAAGGCGTTCAGGCGCTGATTGAAATCGCGCCACAACTGATCGAGGTCCGGCGGACCTTCGCCGGGCTTTTTGCCTTCTTGGGCTTTCTTGCCGTCGTCCTTGCGATTGCCCCAGCGGGGGTCGTTCAGGGACAACTTCAAGCCTGTTTTTTTGAGTAGGGAGACAAGCATAACTATCGTGTTCCGACTTGGGAGTGGGTGGAAATCCTATCGTCCTCGCCAGGCTCTTCGTCCTGGTCCGGGGCGGCGCCATCGTGCTGGTCGTACTGACCGTCAAACTGATCTTCCTGCAGTGATTCGTCATTCTGGTACAGGTGGGCCGAACCGGGCGCCTTCCTGGCCATCTCGACGATCGCATCGCGCAGCAGGTCGAGCCCGCTGCCCTTCTGCGCACTGACGAATACGCGACTGATCGTAGCATATTCATCGCGCTCCACCGAAGGCTCCAGCCCGGCCGCATCGATCTTGTTCCACACGAGGATTTGCGGAATATGATCGGCGCCGATCTCTTTCAAGACCAGGTTGACCTGCTCGATCTGCTCCATGCGCACCGGCGACGCGGCGTCGACGACGTGCAGCAGCAAATCGGCATGGATGGTTTCTTCGAGCGTGGCGCGGAAGGCCGCCACCAGCTGGTGCGGCAATTCGCGCACGAAGCCGACCGTGTCGGAGATCACCACATTGCCCACTTCCTGGCCCAGGTAAACCCGGCGCGAGGTGGTGTCGAGGGTGGCGAACAACTGGTCGGCGACATACACGCCGGCCTTGGTCACGGCATTGAACAGGGTCGACTTGCCGGCATTGGTATAGCCGACCAGGGACACGGAAAATGTGTGATTGCGGCCGCGCGCGCGGCGCTGCGTTTCGCGCTGCTTGTGCAGCTTTTCCAGGCGGGCGCGCAAGGCCTTGACGCGGTCGCCGATCAGCCGGCGGTCGGTCTCGAGCTGCGTCTCGCCGGGACCGCGCAAGCCGATACCGCCCTTTTGCCGCTCAAGGTGGGTCCAGCCGCGGATCAGGCGCGTGGCCAGATGCTGCAGCTGGGCCAGCTCGACTTGCAGCTTGCCCTCGTGGCTCTTGGCGCGCTGCGCGAAGATGTCGAGGATCAGGCTGGTACGGTCGAGCACGCGCACATTCAGGCGCTTTTCCAGATTGCGCTGCTGAGCCGGCGAAAGGGCATGGTTGAAGATGACGATTTCCAGGCCATCGTTGACGACGACGTCGCCAATTTCATCGGCCTTGCCGCTGCCGACGAAATACGCGGAATCGGGACTGGAACGCTTGGCCGTGATGGTGGAAATCGGGTCGGCGCCAGCCGAACGCGACAACAGCATGAGTTCCTCCATGCTGGCGGCAAAGTCGCTGTGACCGAAGTCAACCCCGACTAGTGCCGCGCGCATGATGGCAACTGATGAGTTGTGGCGGACGCCGACGCCGATGCAAACGCATCAGCGCCGCTGGCGCGGACGGGGGCGATGGAGGGTGAAAGGCGCTGGGCCGTCAAGCTCAACGCTTTACTCCGCTTCAGATTCAATATTGAGATTGACGGCACGGGCCGGCACCACTGTCGAGATGGCATGCTTGTACACCATCTGTGTCACCGTATTGCGCAGCAATACGACATATTGATCGAACGATTCGATATGGCCCTGCAATTTAATGCCATTGACCAGGTAGATCGAGACAGGAACATGCTCTTTGCGTAATGCATTGAGGAATGGGTCTTGTAACAGTTGCCCTTTGTTGCTCATAACAGCTCCGTTGTTTATGTTGTTGTGTAAGAATTGGAGGCGACTCGCTTGATTTCAAGTGCTCTCACACCTTTCAAAGAAAGAAAGATGCGTCATAGCTACTGTAACCTGTTTTCGCGATCGCTGTCGCGCATGGCGCATTAACACTTTATTATTTCCGTGCAAAAGCCATTAATTGGCTGTAGGCGCCGCATTATCTCTGCGGCGCCTTAATATGCACTTAATTCAGCAGTTAAATCATTACTTGCTTGGCGTGCGTGCAAACGGGTTTTTACCCGTGCGCAGTTCGATGCGCAGCGGCGTGCCGACCAGCGCAAACGTATCGCGGAAATGTTTTTCCAGATAGCGTTTGTATGGATCGCCAACGGCGTCGAGCGCATTGCCGTGAATAACGATCACAGGCGGGTTCATGCCGCCCTGGTGGGCGTAACGCAGCTTCGGACGGATCGAACCCTTGCGGCGCGGCTCCTGCTTCTCCACGGCCTCGATCAGGGCGCGCGTCAGCTTCGGCGTCGACAGGTCGCACATGGCGGCCGCATACGCGGCGTTGAGCGACTTCATCAGCGGACCGATGTTGGTGCCCTTCAGCGCTGAAATGAAATGCATCTGCGCGAACGACAGGAAGTCGAGCTTGCGGTCGATATCGATCTTGATTTCATCGCGCTCGTGCGATTGCAAGCCATCCCATTTATTCACGGCCACGACCAGCGCGCGACCCGATTCCAGGATAAAGCCGGCGATATGCGCGTCCTGTTCCGAGATATCCTGCTGCGCGTCGAGCATCAGCACGACCACGTTGGCTTCGGAAATCGACTGCAGCGTTTTCACCACCGAGAATTTCTCGATCGCTTCAAACACCTTGCCGCGGCGGCGGATACCTGCCGTGTCGATCAAGGTGTATTGCTGTCCATCGCGCTCGAACGGGATCTCGATCGAATCGCGCGTCGTGCCCGGCATGTCGAAGGCGATCACGCGCTCTTCGCCCAGCAGGGTGTTGATCAAGGTCGACTTGCCCACGTTCGGACGGCCGACGAGGGCGATCTTGATGCCGCGGTCGGTCTTTTCCAGCTCTTCAGGCTCATCCGGACGCTGCGCGAACGCCAGGTCCAGCATCACTTCGACGAGGTCGTTGACGCCGTCGCCGTGCGCCGACGAGATCGCATACGGATCACCCATGCCCAATTCATAGAATTCGGACACGACGGCCGTATAGCGCATGCCTTCGCTTTTGTTGACCACCAGCAAGACCGGGCGACCGCTCTTGCGCAGGAAGTCGACGATGGTCTTGTCATGCGGGGTCAGGCCTTGACGGCCGTCCACGATGAACACCACCACGTCGGCCTCGGCCACGGCCTGCTTGGTCTGCAGTGCCATCTGGTGCATGATGCCTTCCTTGGCGACGGGTTCGAAACCACCCGTATCGATGACCAGGAAGGGACGTTCGCCGACACGGCCTTCGCCATAGTGACGATCGCGCGTCAACCCAGGCAAATCCGCCACCAGCGCATCGCGCGAGCGGGTCAGACGATTGAATAAAGTCGATTTCCCAACATTGGGTCGACCTACTAGTGCAATTACCGGCTTCATTGTATTACTCGACCGCGAGAGCGGTCACTGTCCCTGATTGGGTTTGAAAAATCAAATTCGAACCGGCAACAACGGGAGCCGAAACAATCGGGCTACCGTCGGTGCTGACACGACCTATTAATGCGCCATCTTCCCGTGACAGGAAGTGGATATAACCTTGATAGTCGCCGACGGCGACGCTGCGGCCGTAGGAGGCCGGCGTCGACAGGCGGCGGCGCGCCAGCGCCTCATTCTTCCAGGCGCTCTGGCCGCCTTCGCGGCTGAACGCCACCACGCCGCCCTGGTCATCGGCAACAAACACGAAACGCTGGTCGACGGCCACGCCCACATCGGACGAGATCGGCTTGGTCCAGCGCGGCACGCCCGTGGCGGCGTCGAAGCAGCCCGCCTTGCCCTGGTACGTGACGACGCACACTTCGCCTTCGAACGCCACCGGCGTGCCGGCGATGTCGGAGACGCGCTCCAGTTCGGTAGCGCCGCGCGGTTCGCTGACGACGATCTCCCAGCGTACCACACCGGTGGCGGCCGTCAGTGCCAGCAGCTTGCCGCCCGGCTGGGCCACGTAGATATTCGCGCCGCCCAGTACCATGCCCGGCGCATTGCGCAAGGTCAAGGCTGGCGTGGCGCGCTGCACCGTCCACTTGCGCTCACCCGTCTTGGCGTCGAAGCCGACGATGCGGTTGTCCACGCTGCGCACCACCACCACGCCCTGGCCCACGACAGGCGCCGTCAACACTTCGCTGGACGCCTGCGCCTTCCACAGCTGCTTGCCATCGGCGTCGAACGCCAGCACGACGCCCTTGGCGGCACCCACGGCCACCAGCGTGCCATCGCTGCCGGCGCTCGACGTGATGTCGCTGCCGGCCTTGATGCGCCACGTTTCACGGCCGCTGGCCGCATCCAGACGCGCCAGCGCGCCATCGGCATTGACCACGTACAGGCTGTTGCCAGCCAGCGCAGGCGTAAACGCGTACACGCCGGCCTTGCCGATCGAATACTTCCAGGCGTCGCGCACGGCGATGCTCGATTTTAACTCGACCAGCTTGGCCGGTTCGACTTTCGGATCTTTCGAGGCGAACGGGTTCCACGACGAGCAACCGGCCATCAGGGCCAACAGACTTGCAGCTACCAGCTTTTCAGTGACACGCATAAGTGTTATCCAACCTTTTTCTTGTACTTGTAAGGGCAAGGCAGGCGGCGCAGAACGCCGCGCGGCCACGCCATCAGTGTTCCTGTCAGGCGGCAGCCTTGTCAGCCTTGGCCTTGTCTTCCGGTACCGTACCGCCGATCGCTTCCAGTTTGACCTGGATCAATTGACGGCCTGGATTGTTCTTGTCCGTCGCGGCTATCGCGGCCAGGTAAGCCGTGCGCGCATCGGCCAGCTTGTTTTGCGCCACCAGGATGTCGCCCTTGCGGTCGGCCACGGCGCCGGCAAATTGCGCCACGGAAGCCGTCGCCAGCACTTTCAGCGCTTCATCGTAGGCTTTTTCGTCCAGCAGGACGCCAGCCAGGCGCAGCTTGGCGATGGACTTGTACTCTTCCGTGCCATGCTCGGCCACCCATTGCAACTGGGTCTTGGCCGTTTTCAGGTCATTCGCGTCGAACGCCACCTTGGCAGCGGACAGGGCGCTCATCTGCGCATATGCCGTGCCACCGAAGCGCGACTGCATGTCGCCGGCCGCGCGCATCACCTTGGCCGTGTCCTTGGCGGCGATGGCGTTTTGCAGTTCGTCGTACAGCTGGCCCGCTTGCGCGGCCTGCGTGCGCTGGTAGTACTGCCAGCCAGCCCAGCCGCTGTAGCCTGCCAGCGCCACGATCAGGACCCAGGAGGTCAGATTGCCATTGCGCTGCCACCAGGCCTTGAGGGTTGCCAGTTGTTCTTGTTCTTCGTGATCGTATGCCATGGGTCGTCAGTTTTAATGAGTAGTTGATCGAGGGTAGAACGGTCTTGCTGCAAATCAGTGGTGGTGATGCACGTGGCCGCCAGGACCGTGGTCATGGCCGCAATCGTGGTCGCCGATGATCTGGTCCACCACGTAATCGACGACATCGTCGAACGGCACCGTGTTCTGCTGCGCGCCGGCATCGGCTTCGCGCATGGCTTTCACCGTCGCGACGTTATTGGCGATTTCATCATCGCCCATGATCACGGCAAACGCCGCGCCGCTGGCGTCGGCCTTTTTCATTTGTGTCTTGAAGCTGCCACCACCGTTGCTCGCTGCGCAATGTAGCACAACGTCCAGGCCCGCATCGCGAATCCGCTCGGCCAGCACGAAGGCTTGCAAGCCTGCCTGCTCGCCCTGGTGCACCAGGTAGACGTCGCACTGGGCCGGTTGTTCCGGCTCGGCCGCGTCCTTCATCAGCAGCACCAGGCGTTCGACGCCCATGCCGAAACCGACGGCGGGCGTCGATTTGCCGCCAAACATTTCCACCATGCCGTCATAGCGGCCACCGGCGCAGACCGTGCCTTGCGCGCCCAGCTTGTCGCTGACCCACTCGAACACCGTGCGGTTGTAGTAATCGAGGCCGCGCACCAGACGTGGATTGATGGTGAACGGGATATTGTTGTGGTTCAGAATCTTCTGCACGCCGTGGAAGTGGGCCAGCGATTCCTCGCCCAGGTAGTCCAGCAGCTTCGGCGCGCCATTGACCAGGTCCTGCATGGCAGGGTTCTTGGTGTCGAGGATGCGCAGCGGATTGCTGTGCAGGCGGCGCTTGGCTTCTTCGTCGAGCAGTTCGCTGTGACCTTCCAGGTAGGCGATCAGGTCGGCGCGGTGGCGCAGGCGCTCGGCCGCGTCGCCGATCGAGTTCAGTTCCAGGCGAATGCCTTCCAGGCCCAGGTCATCCCACAGGCGGCGCGACAGCATGATGATTTCGGCGTCGATATCCGGCCCCGTAAAACCGATGGCTTCCACGCCGAACTGGTGGAACTGGCGATAGCGGCCCTTTTGCGGGCGCTCATGGCGGAACATCTGGCCCTTGTACCACAGGCGTTTCGGACCTTCGTAGACGAGGTTGTGCTCGACCACGGCGCGCACCACGCCGGCCGTGCCTTCAGGACGCAGGGTCAGGTTGTCGCCGTTCATCGAATCGGTGAACGAATACATTTCCTTTTCCACGATATCGGTCACGGCGCCGATGGCGCGCGCGAACAATTTCGTTTCTTCCACGATCGGCGTGCGGATCTGCTGGAAGCCATAGCTTTGCAGCACGGATTGCGCCGTATTTTCAAACAATTCCCACAGCGGAGCGTCGGCCGGCAGGATATCGTTCATGCCTTTGACGGCAGTGATCTTGTCGAGCTTTTTATTTTCGGACATAGTGTTCTTCTTTACTTTTTTATCGGATCAGGCTCAGACGGCAACCGTGTTTCCATAGTGACTCTGTACATACTTCAAGACGATGTCCTGGAATTCCTCGACGATGCGTTCGCCACGCAGGGTGACGACTTTTTCGCCGTCGACAAACACGGGCGCGGCAGGCGACTCGCCCGTGCCGGGCAGGCTGATGCCGATGTTCGCATGCTTCGATTCGCCGGGACCGTTGACGATGCAGCCCATGACGGCCACGTTCATCGCTTCCACGCCCGGATACGATTTCTTCCATTCCGGCATCTGCTCGCGCAGATACGTCTGGATATTGTCGGCCAGCTCCTGGAAGGTGGTCGACGTCGTGCGCCCGCAGCCCGGGCAGGCGATGACCATGGGCGCGAACTTGCGCAAGCCCATGGTTTGCAGGATTTCCTGGCCGACAATCACTTCGCGCGTGCGGTCGCCGCCCGGTTCTGGCGTGAGCGAAATGCGGATGGTGTCGCCGATGCCCTCTTGCAGCAGCACGGCCAAGGCCGCCGTCGAGGCGACGATGCCCTTGCTGCCCATGCCCGCTTCCGTCAGGCCCAGATGCAGCGGATAGTCGCAGCGCTGCGCCAGTTCGCGGTACACGGCGATCAAATCTTGCACGCCAGAAACTTTACACGACAGGATGATCTTGTCGCGCGCCAGGCCCAGCTCTTCGGCGCGCACGGCGTTTTCAATCGCCGACGTCACCAGCGCTTCATACATGACGGCTTGCGCCGGCCACGGTTCGGCGCGGCCCGCGTTTTCATCCATGATGCGCGCCAGCAAGGCCTGGTCCAGGCTGCCCCAGTTCACGCCGATGCGCACCGGCTTGTCGTAGCGGCAAGCCGCCTCGATCATTTGCGCAAATTGCGTGTCGCGCTTGGCGCCCTTGCCCACGTTGCCGGGATTGATGCGGTACTTCGACAGCGCGCGCGCGCAATCGGGGTAATCGTTGAGCAGGGTATGGCCGTTATAGTGAAAATCGCCCACCAGCGGCACGTCGATATCCATCTTGTCGAGCTGCTCGCGGATGTAGGGCACTGCCGCGGCCGCTTCCGGACGGTCCACCGTCAGGCGCACCAGTTCCGAACCGGCACGCGCCAGTTCCTTGATCTGGATCGCCGTGCCGATGGCGTCGGCCGTATCCGTGTTCGTCATCGACTGCACCACCACGGGGGCGTCGCCGCCCACCCAGATCTGGCGCTGGCCGTGCGCGATCAGCACCTTGCGGCTGTCGCGCCGGCCGGATGGACCGGAGCCGATCGCTGTTTTCGAGGTAGCCATAATATTATCTTCTGAGTTTGCTTGAACGATTACTGCAATTATTTGATGCTGACGCGCGAAATCGTGCCGCCGGCAACGGTCGGCAGATCCAGCTTGGCGCCACGCAAAGTTGCCTGCACAACACCAGGCTTGCCCACCACCAAGGTGGCCGGACCCGTGATATCAAACGTTTCCGTGCTGCCCGCCTTCACCATGCGCGAAATCAGCGGCGTGCTGCCAGGACGGCGGATTTCCACCCAGGAATCCTGCTCGACCTTCAGCACCAGCGCATTCGCGCCCACGGCAGCTGCAGTGGTAGCCGCCGCGGGCGGCGTGACGGCGGCCGTCGTGGCCGCAGGCGTCGTTGCCGGCGCAGCTGCTGGCGGCACGGCGGCGGCCGGCACCGAAGCGACGCCAGAGGCCGGTGCACCAGTCTGCGTATCGTTGCCTGGCGGCGGTGGCACGGAGATCAGCGGCACGGATGGCGACTGCACCGGCGTCAAATCCTGGCCCGGCTTGATCAGGGTCGTTTCCACGGGCCCCACTTCCGCATGCGCCGTTTCTTTCTCCGTGTGCGAGGACAGCAGGCTGGCCGGCACATAACCGAGTTTATAGGCGCCAAAGGCGGCCGCCACGACGACGGCCACGGCGCCGGCGATCCAGAGGGGAGTCTGGTTCGACGAGCGTTGCGTCATCGACGGGAAGCGCGACTCGGAAAACGTGGCGGAAATTTCACGCCGCACGGGCGCGGCCGGGTCTTGCGCCGGCGCCGGATGGACTTCGATCATGGCCACCAGCGGCGCCGCGTCGAGACGCACCACCTTGGCGTAGGCGCGCACGAAACCGCGCACCACGGCCACGTTCGGCAAGGCCGCCATGTCGCCCTCTTCCAGCGCGATCACCTGGCGTGGCGCCAGCTTGAGCTGGTCGGCCACCTGTTCCACCGGCCAGCCCAGCGCTTCGCGCTGCGCCTTCAACTGTGCGCCCGCCAACGCAAGATTGCCCTGGGGCTGCTGCTGAGGCGTTTCTGCCCACTCTGAATTCATTGGTATCCCTGTCTCACTCATCAAACGCCCCATTTTGATAAGCAGCATATTCGGGGGAGCCGGAATGGTGGCGGCGCAAATGCGCCCCCAGGCCAGCTTCCGCACCCGCATCCCCGAGCTTATGCTGCACCTTGATCCCGAGCCACAGCACATCGGCCGTCTGGCTCTCCATTGTCGCTGCTTTACCGAGCCGCTCAAGGTATTGAGCCGCTTGCCGGTAGTCTTGCTGTTCGTAATACACGCGCACCAGGCCGGCATACGTGATTGCCGCGCCAGGTGCGATGCGCTCCGCCTTGAGCCAGTAGCTGGCGGCGCGCGGGTAATCTTTCATGAGCAGGCTGCACGCGGCCGCATTATGCAGCGCAAGTTCAGGCGTGCCATAGGCGGTATCTTGCAATGCGGCATCAAAATACGCCAGCGACTGCGCCGCGCGCCCGGTCTGGCACAGAAACAGGCCATAATTATTGCTCAACTCGGGATTGTGGGGCGCAAGGCGCAATGCGTAAAGAAAATCTTTTTCAGCAGCAGCAGGTTGGCGCAGGGCAGCAAAAATCAGGGCGCGCATGCCGCGCACCTGGGCATTGCCCGGCAGCAGCTGCACCGCCTGATCCGCTTCTGTCAACGCCACCGCAAACTGGTCTTGCATATAATAGGCGCTGGCCAGCTGCAAGCGCAAGGCGGCGCGCTGCTCGACCGATGCGGCTTGCTCCTTGTCCGCGGTGGAAGCACAGCCGGCCAGCAGCACGCCCAGGCTGACAACAGCCGCGGCAAGTACGCCAGGATAAGCCATGCTTCCCCGCATCAGGAGCGGATCTCCACGATCTTGCCGAAATTGGCGCCAAATTTCTGTTGATACTCAGTCATTTTTTCCATGCGCTCCTGCACCCGGGTGCGGTCCTTGACTTCGCCGGCCAGCTGGCCGCAGGCCGCATCGATATCGTCGCCGCGCGTCTTGCGCACGGTGGTGATGATGCCGCCATCCATGAGGACTTGGGCAAAGGCCTTGATGCGCGGGTTTTTCGAGCGGAACAGGCCCGACTCGGGAAACGGGTTGAACGGAATCAGGTTGAACTTGCAGTTCACGCCGAACTCGCGGTCTTGCACCAGCGCAAGCAGTTCGCGCGCATGCTCGTCGCTGTCGTTGACACCGTCGAGCATGCAGTATTCAAACGTGATGAAATCGCGCGGGGCGAATTCCAGGTAGCGCTTGCAGGCCGCCATCAATTCCTTCAGCGGGTATTTCTTGTTCAGTGGAATCAAACCATCGCGCAAGGCATCGTTCGAGGCGTGCAGCGAGACGGCCAGGGCCACCGGCACTTCCTGCGAAAGCTTGTCCATCATCGGCACCACGCCCGAGGTCGACAGGGTCACGCGGCGGCGCGACAGGCCGTAGGCGTTGTCGTCGAGCATCAATTTCAGGGCTGTGACGGTCGGCTCAAAGTTCAGCAGGGGTTCGCCCATGCCCATCATCACCACGTTGGTGATCTGGCGCTCGCCTTTCGGGCCCGGCTCGATGCCCTTGGTGCGGCGCAATTCGAATTCCGCCATCCACAGCTGGCCAATGATTTCGCCCACGGACAGGTTGCGGTTGAAGCCTTGCTTGCCCGTCGAGCAGAAACGGCAGTTCACGGCGCAGCCGGCCTGGGTCGAGATGCACAGGGTGCCGCGGTTTTCTTCCGGAATGAACACGGTTTCCACGGCATTGCCATTGCCGACGTCGACCAGCCACTTGCGCGTGCCATCCGTCGACGTGTGGTCGCTGATGATGGCCGGGGCGCGCACTTCGGCGCGCGTGGCCAGCTTGTCGCGCAGCGACTTGGCCAGATCCGTCATGGCGTCGAAGTCGGAGGCGCCGAACTGGTGTATCCAGCGTTGCAATTGTTTCGCACGAAACGGTTTCTCTCCCAACTCGGCGCAGTAGGCGATGAGTTGCGCGGGATCGAGGTCCAGCAAGTTGGTGAGGGTCGTCGTATTCATGATCTTGTCTATTCTAAAAATCCGTCCCCGCGCGCATCCGGAGAGAAAACTCCACAGCGCAGCGGGAACAGGGGGTGATAAGTTATTTCACAGATAACGCCAGGAAATAACGTTATCTAAGGCAATTAAGCCTTCAGTTCTGGGAAGAAGTAAGCGATTTCCACTTTAGCAGCTTCGACAGCGTCGGAACCGTGTACGGCGTTAGCGTCGATCGAATCGGCGAAATCGGCGCGGATCGTGCCTTTTTCTGCTTTCTTCGGATCGGTCGCGCCCATCAGGTCACGGTGGGCCAGAACGGCGTTTTCGCCTTCCAGGGCTTGGATCATGACTGGACCGGAAACCATGAAGTCGACCAGATCCTTGAAGAAGCCGCGTTCTTTGTGCGCTGCGTAGAAGCCTTCAGCTTGTTCGCGCGACAGTTGGGTCATGCGTGCAGCAACGATTTTCAGGCCAGCGTTTTCAAAACGGGAGTAGATTTGACCGATTACGTTTTTTGCAACTGCGTCTGGTTTGATGATCGACAGGGTGCGTTCGATTGCCATGTGTGAAAACTCCAATAAAAAGTAAGGTTTAAAACGGTAAATTGATAACTCAATCAACCTTTGATTTTACCATACTCCACCCCATATCACCCAGACAGGCAGGGGGCATCCTTCCCTGCCGCTTGAGTTTAATGAAATCTTAAGCTGCTTTTTTGGCAAATTCCGGCCCTCATGCTATCCTTGGGTAAAGCAGTAATTTGAATTGACAACACGGAGGCACTATGAATCAGAACATGCAACGCACCTTTGACCTTTCGGGGGGCATGCAGCAAGTCCGCCATCAGGTCTTGCGCAACACTTACTGGCTGCTGGCGCTGTCCATGATCCCGACCGTGCTGGGCGCCTTCATCGGCGTGCAAATGCATTTGCCGATGCTGACCGGCGGCATGGGTTTCATCATCTTCATGGCCGTCGCCTTCGGCTTCATGTACGCGATTGAAAAAACCAAGAACTCGGGTCTCGGCGTGGCCGTCCTGCTGGGCTTTACCTTCTTCATGGGCCTGATGCTCACGCCTATCCTGACGCGCACGCTCGGCTACTCGAACGGCGGCATGCTGATCATGACGGCGTTCGGCGGCACGGCCACCATCCTGGCCGTGATGGCAACGATCGCCACGGTCTCGAAGCGCGACTTCTCGGCCATGGGCAAATGGCTGTTCGCCGGCGTGATCGTGCTGATCCTCGCATCGGTGGCGAATATTTTCCTGGGCCTGTCGGCACTGTCGATCGTGATCTCCATGGTCGCCATCGCCATCTTCTCGGCCTACATCCTGTATGACGTGCAGCAAATCATCAACGGCGGCGAGACCAACTACATCTCGGCCACCCTGCGCATCTACCTGGACGTGTACAACATCTTCACCAGCCTGTTGTCACTGCTCGGTTTCGCCGGCGGCAGCCGCGACTAAGCGCTGCGCTTATGCACCAGGGCATGAAAATAAAAGCCGACCCTCGGGTCGGCTTTTTTACGTCTGTCGAATCTACTTGATTCTCTCCGCCACTTCCAGCAGACAAGCGCGGGCGCGGTCCAGGGTCGGGTTGTCGCGCTGCGCCGCGTAGACGGCGTAGGCGGAATGCGAGAATTCGGGCGCGTCGCGCACGCGGTACAAGAGGCCCGCATCGAGATAGGGCTGCGCGCTGCCGATACGGAAATAACTGGCGCCGCCCACCTCCAGCAGGTAGACGAGGGCCAGCGGCCCCAGGGAAATGGCGATGGGCGGGCTGCTCAGCTCCGGGTAGGCCGCCTGGTGATTGGCCGCGAAGCTGGGCCCCCAGTCCACGTACACATACGTATCGGCATGCATTTGGCCGTCATCGCGCGTGGTCACCATCACCAGCTTTTCCTCGGCCAGCAATTCGCTGGCCAGGCCCGGGCGCTGCGGCGGGTTGTACAGTACGGCCAGGTCCAGCGAGCCGTCGTGCACGGCGTCGAGCAGGCGCGCGGGGCTGTCGACTTCCGCGCGCAAGGCGATCTCGGGGCAGTCGCGGCTCATGCGTATCAGCCAGTCGCCGAGCAGCGGTTGCCACAGGCTCAGCTCGCAACCGATGCTGACGGCGTCATCGCGCCCCGGCGGCAGGGCCACCTGGTGGCGCGCCCTTTCCCACACCTGCACCATGGTGGCCGCATGGCGCATGAAGCGCTCGCCGGCCGACGTCAGGCGCGCCCCCGCCTTGTTGCGCACAAAGAGCTGGCGCCCCAGTTGCTGCTCCAGCGTACGGATGCGGGCGCTGACGGCCGTCTGCGTCACGTGCATGCGCTCGGCGGCCATGATGAAGCTGCCGCAGGACGCCACTTCGAGAAAGGTACGGGCTTGATTGATATCCATCAATTCATCATATCAGTTGCCGCACATCTCAACTAATGCGCGCATAGCCACCCAATACGCCCTGCTTCGACAAGACCCATTGCCACAGCTGCAAGTCGCGTGCGCGGAAGGCGCCGGCACACGACAGCAGATAGTACGACCACATGCGGTGGAAGCGCTCACCCAGCTGGCCAGCAAAACGCGGCCACGCCTGCTCAAAATTCGCATGCCAGGCCATCAGGGTCTTGTCGTAGTCGGCGCCGAAGTTGTGCAAGTCCTCGGCCACAAACAGATCGTCCATGGCGTCGCCGATCTGGCCGATCGACGGCAAATCGCCATTCGGGAAGATGTATTTGTCGATCCACGGGTCGCACGTGGAATGGCGCTTGTTTTTGCCGATCGTGTGCAGCAGGAACAGGCCGTCATCTTCCAGGCAGCGGTGCGCCACTTCCATGAAAGTGCGGTGATTTTTATGCCCCACATGCTCGAACATGCCGATGCTGACGATGCGGTCAAATTTTTCATCGGTGTCGCGGTAGTCCTGCAGGCGGAAGTCCAGCTGCTCGCCGCCCGGCATGCCGCGCGCATACGCTGCCTGCTCTTGCGATATCGTCACGCCCACGCACTGCACCCGGTATTTTTCCGCCGCATAGCGCATGAAACTACCCCAGCCACAGCCGATGTCGAGCACGCGCATGCCAGGTTCCAGCCTGAGCTTGCGGCAGATCAGATCGAGCTTGGCTTCCTGTGCCTCGGCCAGGTTGCTGGCATCCTTCCAGTAGCCGCACGTGTACGTCATGCGCGGATCGAGCATGGCCGCATAGAAGGCGTTGCCCAGGTCGTAGTGCTCCTTGCCCACCATCCAGGCGCGGCGCTCCGTCTGCAAGTTGAACAGACGCGCGTACAGGGCGTGGAAGGCCAGGCGCATGGGACGCACGTCGTCGGCCACCCGGGCGCGCAGCAGATGGCAAAAGAATTCATCGAGCCGCTTCGCATCCCAGTCGCCGTCCATGTACGCTTCACCAAGGCCCAGGTTGCCGCTGGCGAAGGCCCGTTCAGGCACGCCCGGTTTGCGCAACTGCATGTCCCAGGCGGCGCGGCCATTCAGATGGATGTCGGCCCTGGCCAGCAATTCGGCCGCTTCGCGGGTCAGCCGCGTGTCGAGCTGGAGTTCAGTACTACCTGCTGGTGCTTGCTGTAACTGTGTCATTTGCTGCGTGTTCATGCCCTGCCGCCTCCAGATGGTTGTCGGTGTTGGCACGCGCCGGCAATGCACTCAGGTGCCCGGCGACGCACCAGTCATAAAATTATCCGCCTGCCATGCCCATCTGGATAATGAAACATCATGGTCATTCATATCAAAATAATTGCTGCAAAATGATTTGAATCAATTTTTTTATGGAAATATTTTTCGTACGAAACGCTCCGCAGCATGAAAAAATCTATGGTCACCCTCCTTTTTGCAAGCTGATTTTGTATGATGTGAGTAGGCTTGCTTAAATCTATCCGGCGTCTGGTTGGAGATGGATCTC
>NZ_PDZL01000068.1 GCF_002735705.1 Janthinobacterium sp. BJB426 | reverse complement strand
TGACCTTGATCCAGCAGTTTGCGGAACATTTCCACGCCGGTGCAAGTCGTTTTGACGGTATCGATAATACCGACGATTTCGATCTCTTCGCCGACTTTAACAATGCCGCGCTCGATACGACCGGTTACCACGGTACCGCGACCCGAGATCGAGAACACGTCTTCCACTGGCATCAGGAATGCACCGTCAACAGCGCGCTCTGGCGTTGGGATGTACGAATCGAGGGCATCGGCCAGACGCAGAACCGCGTCAACGCCCATTTCGCCTTCTTTGCCTTCCAGCGCCATACGGGCCGAACCTTTGATGATAGGCACGTCGTCGCCAGGGAACTCATACTTCGACAACAGCTCGCGCACTTCCATTTCGACCAGTTCCAGCAGCTCTGCGTCGTCGACCAGGTCGCACTTGTTCAGGAACACGATGATGTATGGAACGCCAACTTGGCGGGCCAGCAGGATGTGTTCGCGGGTCTGTGGCATTGGGCCGTCAGCTGCGGAGCACACCAGGATCGCGCCGTCCATCTGGGCAGCACCGGT
>NZ_PDZL01000067.1 GCF_002735705.1 Janthinobacterium sp. BJB426 | reverse complement strand
ATAGGGAAGCCGTAGAGAAATCGAGTCCGAATAGGGCGATCAGTCGCTGGGTGTAGACCCGAAACCAAGTGATCTACTCATGGCCAGGATGAAGGTGCGGTAACACGCCCTGGAGGTCCGAACCCACTAATGTTGAAAAATTAGGGGATGAGCTGTGGGTAGGGGTGAAAGGCTAAACAAACTTGGAAATAGCTGGTTCTCTCCGAAAACTATTTAGGTAGTGCCTCAAGTATCACCATCGGGGGTAGAGCACTGTTATGGCTAGGGGGTCATTGCGACTTACCAAACCATTGCAAACTCCGAATACCGATGAGTGCGAGCTTGGGAGACAGACGTCGGGTGCTAACGTCCGGCGTCAAGAGGGAAACAACCCAGACCGCCAGCTAAGGTCCCAAAGATTGGCTAAGTGGAAAACGAAGTGGGAAGGCTAAAACAGTCAGGATGTTGGCTTAGAAGCAGCCATCATTTAAAGAAAGCGTAATAGCTCACTGATCGAGTCGTCCTGCGCGGAAGATGTAACGGGGCTAAGCCAGTCACCGAAGCTGCGGATAT
>NZ_PDZL01000066.1 GCF_002735705.1 Janthinobacterium sp. BJB426 | reverse complement strand
TGCAGCGCTACCGCTGCGTGCCCTGCGGGCGCACTTTCAATGCCTTGACGGGCACGCCGCTGGCCCGCTTGCGTCACAAAGCGCTATGGATCGCGTATGCCGATTGCCTGCTCGACTCCGCCTCGGTACGCCAGGCCGCTCAGCAGCTGGGATTACACCGCAATACCACGTTTCGCTGGCGCCACCGCTTTCTCAGCGTGGCGAAGACGGACCGGCCGCATGGCCTGCATGGCATCGCCGAGGCCGATGAACTCTACGTGCTGGAATCGGAAAAGGGATCGAGGCAGATGACGCGTCCGGCCCGCCGCCGGGGCGGCCATGCCTTTAAACGCGGTATATCGAATGAGCAAATCTGCATCCTGGTGGCGCGCGACCGCACGGGCCAGACCCTCGATTTCGTCACGGGCAAAGGCGCGTTGACGAAGGCGCAGCTGCACCGATGTTTGTTGCCCGTTATCGACAAGGATGTTCTGCTGGTAACGGATGGCCATGCGGCCTACCGGGCGTTTGCGAGGGAAGCGGGTATCAGCCACGAGGCCGTCAACTTGCGCGCCGGCAT
>NZ_PDZL01000065.1 GCF_002735705.1 Janthinobacterium sp. BJB426 | reverse complement strand
CTGCCGGCCTGCAGATCGCTACCCGCCTGAAAGCACAGACCAGCGGCATGACGGTCGCCATGAGCAACACGCAAAACAGCACCTCGATGCTGCAAACGGCTGAAGGCGCATTCGGCGAAGTCACCAACATGCTGGTGCGCATGAAAGATCTGGCTACGCAAGCTGCCGATGCCTCGTCGAACACGGCCGACAAGGACGCCATGCAAGCCGAATACGACGCACTGGGTCTGGAATTGTCCAACGTGATGAAAAACACCACGTTCGGCGGCCAAGCTCTGCTGACCGGCGGCACCATCGCCAGCGCCATGACGTTCCAGATCGGCGCCGCGAAATCGGAAACGATGAGCATCAACCTGTCCACCTCGATGGGTAGCGTCACCGCCGCACTGGGTTCGGCCAGCGCCAACTTCGGCGCCGCCGGCCTGGGCACCGAACTGACCGCCAGCGCCAACGCCGCCATCGGCAGCCTGGTCTCGGCCATCGACAGCATCGGCGTGGTACGTTCCGCACTGGGCGCCGCCGCCAACCGCCTCGACCACGTCAACAGCAACCTGTCGAACATCTCGACCAACACCAAGGCCG
>NZ_PDZL01000064.1 GCF_002735705.1 Janthinobacterium sp. BJB426 | reverse complement strand
CCGAAGGCTTCCACGGCTACCTGCGCGCTGGCGCCGGCAGCAATACTTCGGGCGGTGGCGGTTCGCAAGGCTGCTTCGGCCTGGGTGGCAACACCATGAAATACCGTCTGGGCAATGAGTGCGACGCCTACACGGAATTCGGCTACACCAAGTCCGTCGCCAAGTCCGGCGGCGTGAACTACCTGGCCACCATCTGGGTCAACGCCTACGCACCAAACTCGGATTTCGGCGACAACAAACTGGGCATCGTCAAGGCCTATGTGGAAGCGCAGGGACTCGATTTCCTGAACGGCGGCACGGCCTGGATAGGTAAGCGCTTCTACTACCGTCCTGACATCCACATGCTGGACTTGCAGTACATCAACATGAACGGCACGGGCGCCGGCCTGGACCGCATTCCTGCAGGACCGGGTAAATTCTCGTACGCCTTCTTCAAGGACAACGACGTCAAGGTCCCGTTGCCGAACGGCGGCGTCAACACCAAATCGGCCGTGCGCCAGAACTTCATCTTTGGCGAGATTCCCGTCAATGAAAACGGCACGCTGGACCTGGCCGCGACCTACATCATCGGCGAAGGCAAGGATGACATCGCCACTGGCAAGCGCAATAATGGCTGGCAG
>NZ_PDZL01000063.1 GCF_002735705.1 Janthinobacterium sp. BJB426 | reverse complement strand
AGCGGGACGTAGGCCGCCCCGCATTTAAGGATGGCCAGGATCGCCTGCACCACTTCGCCCGAGCGTTCCAGGCACAGCCCGACGCGCGCGCCGGGCGCCGCGCCCGACGCCAGCAGGCGATGCGCCAGCTGGTTCGATGCCGCCTCCAGTTCGGCATAGGTCCAGTGACGCTCGCCATCGGTCAAGGCCACCGCCTGCGGCGTGGCCAGTGCCTGCGCCGTAAATAGCTGGTGCAGGCACTGCGCCGGCACTGTCGATTGCGTCGCCCGCCCCAGCTGCAACAAGCGTTCGCGTTCGGCAGGCGCCATCAACGGCAAAGTATCGAGTGCACGCTGCGGATTTGCCAGTGCGCCATCCAGCAAACAGGCGAAACTGTCCGCCATGCGCGCCACCGTGGACGCATCGAACAGGTCGGTGCTGTATTCCCAACTGAGCTGCAGGCCGTCCTCGTCCTCTTCCACGTTCAGCATCAGGTCGAACTGCGCCGTGTGCTGCTGCGTGGCCAGCGACGACACCGTCAGGCCAGGCAGCGAACCGCTTTCCTCTTCATTGTTCTGCAACGACAGCATCACCTGGAATAGGGGCGAATAGCTGAGGGAGCGCTGCGGCTGCAGCGCCTCCACCAGC
>NZ_PDZL01000062.1 GCF_002735705.1 Janthinobacterium sp. BJB426 | reverse complement strand
ACTGCATGAAGTTGGAATCGCTAGTAATCGCGGATCAGCATGTCGCGGTGAATACGTTCCCGGGTCTTGTACACACCGCCCGTCACACCATGGGAGCGGGTTTTACCAGAAGTAGGTAGCTTAACCGTAAGGAGGGCGCTTACCACGGTAGGATTCGTGACTGGGGTGAAGTCGTAACAAGGTAGCCGTATCGGAAGGTGCGGCTGGATCACCTCCTTTCTAGAGTTTGCACGAATCAGAAATGATTCACGCATCAAATGTTCACACTTATCGGCTGTTTAATTAAGAAGAAACAGTAGTCGTAGTAGCACCGCGTTGGGGCTGTAGCTCAGCTGGTTAGAGCACCGTGTTGATAACGCGGGGGTCGTTGGTTCGAGTCCAACCAGCCCTACCAGCTAATTAGTAATATCTCAGGGGGATTAGCTCAGCTGGGAGAGCACCTGCTTTGCAAGCAGGGGGTCGTCGGTTCGATCCCGTCATCCTCCACCACGTTTTACTCGAAAGTGCAAACGTAAGCCAGTCAATAAGACTTGGGTTTAGGTTTGATCTTTTAGCGATCAAAGCTGTTTCGTTCTTTAACAATCTGGAAGAAGTAAAGATTATTTATTGATCGGTTTGCCGTAAAAAGCAAATCGATGGGTAATGATTGTAT
>NZ_PDZL01000061.1 GCF_002735705.1 Janthinobacterium sp. BJB426 | reverse complement strand
CTATATCGTACGGGCGATCTGGCCCGCATACGTGCGGATGGCGTGATCGAACTGGTGGGGCGTGCCGATAACCAGATCAAGCTGCGCGGTTTCAGGATCGAGTTGGGCGAAATCGAAACGGCGCTGCTGAAAATCGCCGGCATACGGCAGGCGGTGGTGAATGTATACGAATCGCAGGTCGGCGAAAAGCGCCTGGCGGCGTATGTCGTGGCCGAGCCAATGGCATGGTCGGCCGATGCGGTGCGTGCCCAGTTGGCCAGCACGCTGCCGGACTATATGGTGCCCACGGCGCTGATGTGCCTTGCGGCCTTGCCCGTCACGTCAAACGGCAAGATCGATCGGAAGGCGCTGCCGGCGCCGACGATAGCGGCCGAACAGGCTTTCGTGGCGCCGGCAACGGCGTGCGAATTATGGCTGGCGGATGTGTGGAGCAGTTTGCTCAAGCCAGGCCGGCCGGTGTCGGCGGCGGATAATTTCTTTGCCTTGGGCGGGCACTCGTTGCTGGCCATGCGCGTGATCGCCAAGGTGCGCCAGGAGCGTCAGGCGGCCTTGCCGATCACTGCCGTGTTCGAGGCGCAGACGCTGGCGGCGCTGGCACTGCGCATCGAGCAGGCCGGGCCAGCGGAGGCGCAGCCGATCGTGCATCGCGGACCCGGACGGGCGCCG
>NZ_PDZL01000060.1 GCF_002735705.1 Janthinobacterium sp. BJB426 | reverse complement strand
GACGCGCAGGCGCGCGATCCGGCCGGCGACAATGCACCGGGCATGGTCTTGCTCAAGCAGGCAGCCAAGCTGGGTGCAACCTTCAGCGCCGCCGCCGTCACGCACAAGACGGTCGCGTATGCCAGCCACCTGGGCCCGGCCAAGGCGAATGCCAGCGTGCTCGACGAAAAGGCGGCGCCCTTGCCAGCGTTCCAGACGAGCGTCTCCGGCATGCTGAGCCAGGAAAATACGGCCGCCGCCAGGCGCGATGCGGCGGGCAAGCCGACCAGCCCCGGCGACGACAAGCTGCCGCACAGCAGCGACGCCATCATCGCCATCGCCGCCCGTGCCGGCCTGGGCGTGCTGGCGGGCCAGGATATCCAGCTGGTCAATGGCGAAACCACCTCCCTGATGAGCGGCCAAGACACCCAGTTCGTCGGCGGCGGCCAGTTGCGCGTGCACAGCGGCCAGGCCATCGGCGCGCTGGCCGGCGTGGTCAAGGCGGGCGAGAACAATATCGGTCTGCAACTGATTGCCGCCAAGCAAGCCATCGACCTGCAGGCGCAGGCCGACGTGCTCAACGTGCAGGCGCGCGAGGAAGTCAATATCGTCAGCGCCGCCGCGCACATCGACTGGGCGGCGGCGAAAAGCATCCGCCTGTCGACGGCGGGCGGCGCCAACATCACCATCGAGGGCGGCAACATCACCGT
>NZ_PDZL01000059.1 GCF_002735705.1 Janthinobacterium sp. BJB426 | reverse complement strand
AATCGATGGGTAATGATTGTATGTATCAACAAACAAGCAACAACGTTGTACTTTCTTATCCCTGTAGCGCTCTTTCATTATGCAAATGATGAGAGGCTAACGTTATAGGGACAAGCGAATAAGTGCACATGGTGGATGCCTTGGCGATTACAGGCGATGAAGGACGTAGTAGCTTGCGATAAGCTGCGGGGAGTGAGCAAACACACTTTGATCCGCAGATTTCCGAATGGGGCAACCCACCCTTTTAGGGTATTGCATACTGAATACATAGGTATGCAAGGCGAACGCGGCGAACTGAAACATCTAAGTAGCTGCAGGAAAAGAAATCAACCGAGATTCCCAAAGTAGCGGCGAGCGAAATGGGAAGAGCCTGTACGTGATAGTCGGACCGATAACAGAATCCTCTGGAAATAGGAGCCATAGTGGGTGATAGTCCCGTATGTGAAATCGGACCGGTGATACTAAGCGTACGACAAGTAGGGCGGGACACGTGACATCCTGTCTGAATATGGGGGGACCATCCTCCAAGGCTAAATACTCGTAATCGACCGATAGTGAACCAGTACCGTGAGGGAAAGGCGAAAAGAACCCCGGAAGGGGAGTGAAATAGATCCTGAAACCGTGTGCATACAAACAGTAGGAGCGGACTTGTTCCGTGACTGCGTACCTTTTGTATAATGGGTCAGCGACTTACATTCAGTGGCAAGGTTAACC
>NZ_PDZL01000005.1 GCF_002735705.1 Janthinobacterium sp. BJB426 | reverse complement strand
GCCTGCGCATTGGCCAACAAACTGGCGCGCACGGCATGGGCCATCGCGGCCCACCATACCGAATTTGAAATAAAAGAGGCGCCCATGACAACATGAGGGCCTCCCAAGACTCACTGCTTTACAGCACACCTACCTGGTTTTGCGACTGCTGACATTGGATGACGTGAACGGCACACCGGCCTGACGGATAACCTGGCTAAAAAATCGGCTGTCAAAGGCCGAGCGGCTTTTAAGGACCGACAGGCGCGACTCTCATCGTGGCGCGGAGATCCATCTCCAACCAGACGCCGGATAGATTTAAGCAAGCCTACTCACATCATACAAAATCAGCTTGCAAAAAGGAGGGTGACCATAGATTTTTTTATGCGCGTGACTGTAGCCTATCCTGTCCAACAGCACACAAAAATAACTAGCAAACGGGAGGCGTCCATATAAGTAGTCTGACACAAGGGGATTTCATGAAATTGAACTTGATCGATGTCAGATGTGCAATTTTGTCAATCGACCTAGCAAGACAGATATCGCATGGTATCGTCTTTCATTTGTTTATCCGTTCTCTAATTATTTCAATTTCTGGCAGAGGGTTGCAACCGCATGACCCGCCTATTGCGCAGGAGAACTAGCACTTTTCGATCAAATGTAGTTCCGTCTTGTATCCCATCATGGTCAGCTGCTCCACGATGCCACGCAGCGCTACCTTACTGAAGAAAGGGATGTTGAGTTTTTTTGTGCGCGCGTGTTTTTTCTTCAAGATACCATACACAATGGTGTAGTCCGATGGGTTGATGCTAGCCACTTTAGGCAGCAAGGCGACAAAACCGGAACGAGCGTGCTTCGTTTCGCGCCTCCCGGCCTCCTTGCGAGCATCTTTCCGGAATTTCTTGTCGAGCCGAAACGACTGTGCCGAAACCAGACCCTGGTTCCACAGATGGCTGAGCGGCGCCGATGTTGCAGAATCCTTGAGGTGGATCAGCTGCTGTTGTTTGGAAAAGAAGTCGCAGGGTTCCATATTCGAGCCTTTGGCCCCTGTGGGGGAGACCTTGGTCTGGTCCATGCACAGCAGGTCTGGGTAGCTTGGATCGCACAGGTCGTCAATCAAAGCGCGTTCGTTCTTCGCTGTGGACGACAGCAGGAAAGCAGGCTTGAGTACGTCGAGATAGGACTGCTCCACCTCTTTGTAATAGTCGTCGCTGACCCCGAACCACTGCCCATCGAACAACACGTATGTGGTGTGGCTGTGGATGGTTTCGTATACAAAACAGTCGTAAACTTTCATGCTGCCAAAAGGTTTGCTGGGGTCTGCGCTCATCGCACGGACTTCATGGGTGCGGATGTCCGCAATGTCTTTGTTTTTCGCGAAACTGCCCGTCAGTTCTTGAATATAATCTTCGATCACCAACGCATTAAAGCGTTCTTTCTTGTGCGGTAGGTTGGAACCGTAATAGCAGAGTTCCGGCACCTGGTCCGGTCCGAGGAAGTCCGGCACCGCCAGATGCAGGTCGGAAGCCTTGCCGGCGACCAAGCCGGCCAGTTCGGCGAACAGTTGGGCGTCGAGGGTGTCGAGTAGTGCGCCTCTGTGCACTGGTTTGACCTGGTCAATAAACTTGAAATCTTTTTCATATTCCGTGGCGGTGTACAGGGTTAGCAGTTCCCCACAAAACTGCGGCAAACTTGAGATAGCCATCTTCTTACGGACTTGCAGCGCATCTTTGCCGGACATCGCCTTTGCAAGCGCTACATCACTCGGTTTGCCGGATGCAAGGCGGAGCAGGTCGCGATTGGTATCGAGTCCGAATTCAAGAAGGTCGCTCTCGCGGCTGGCTTGGGTGCGGCGCTGGATCACAGTGGAGTCGAGGCTTGCGCTATCAAGTCCGCGAAGCTTGTCGCGTGCGACGCTGTTCAGGACAACACGCAGACCGAATTGTCGTTCCA
Organism: Janthinobacterium sp. BJB426; assembly: GCF_002735705.1. Taxonomy (GTDB): domain Bacteria; phylum Pseudomonadota; class Gammaproteobacteria; order Burkholderiales; family Burkholderiaceae_D; genus Janthinobacterium. The sequence goes on along the minus strand of NZ_PDZL01000005.1, from coordinate 382,008 downwards.
TACGGTCGGTTTCGATGGCGTGATGGCCTTGGCCGAAGCATATGGCGAACAGACGATTGGCGCCGATCGGCCCCGCCTCGATTAGCAGCACTGCGGACGAGTGCTGGCCGCTCAGTTTCGCTTTGAGGCCGGGGGCGCTGGCTTCGAGGAAATTGGCCCAATCGGGGGGCTCCGCTTTGGGCGTCTCGTAAAGCAGCGTGCCATAGTCACATTTATGTTTAACCAGCCCATGTGCAGTTTTCAAGGCGTCGGCTGGCTTGACCCCAGGACTCATGAGGCGGATCGACAGGTCTACGGTCGCTTCATGGTAGACGCTGGGCGAGATCGTAGTTGTCGATTTTTTAGTGGATACTTTGGTTGCCATCGTTTTCTTATTATGAAATTTTAATGGTATGGATGATTAGGCAGGTCATCCTGTCTTAGCGCGCAACGGTGACACCAGCAGTCACAAGTTGCAGTTGGTCACGAATTGCTTAACCTCAATGGATATGATTGAATAGTATACTGATATTGTCAACTATTGTACTTCTTGTTCGGCGCGACTATTTTCATTGTCTCCCTTGGTACTACAGAGCGGCTTTGATGCTCAAGTCTGACGGATCATGGGTCTTAGGCCATACGAGGAAGGATGCAATGTCTGCTTTCCGTCGAACGTATTGAATAGATGAACCAGTGCTGATCATGCAGCCGCACTGAAAGAGGGCTGAATTAATAAGAAGAGGTAATTCGGTAGAGCAGCAGTACACTCCTAACGATTTTTCGATTGATCTAAATTTCGCTAACTCATTGATTCGTTGGATGCTATTGCCTTTGCCAACTTGCGCTTACTTGATCTTGATTTACCTACGGACATGGTTTTTCTGGCAAACTCATAATCCGTTGGTGCCGTGTTCGACTCAAGGGAGGCCACCAGAGTTCGCAGTATCGATTGAAGCCCTGGCGGGCAACTGCCGGGGCTTTTTGCATGCTGCCGTACAATCACGGCATCGAGATTGATGAAGGATGAAACGAGATGACGGCTGAAGTGAAGATTGACGATATCGTCGTGGGTGATGGCAAGGCGGTGGTGCGCGGCGCGCTGATCACGGCCCACTACCGGGGCTGGCTGGAAGATGGCACGGAGTTTGATTCGTCGCACAAGCGGGGTGAGCCTTTTCGCTGTGTGTTGAGCAATAACAAGGTCATCCAGGGCTGGATTCTGGGTTTGCACGGCATGCAGGTCTGTGGCACGCGCAAGTTGTGGGTGCCGGCGCATCTGGCGTATGGCGAGCGGCAGGTGGGTTTGATACCGCCACATTCCAATTTGATCTTCGAGATTGAGTTGCTGGAAGTGCTGACGCGCGATTGATACGCGATGGTGCAATCAGGCTGGAACGACGTCGCCTCTTTGCAGCAACAGTTGCTCGATGTCGGCGCGCAACGCCTGCTGCGTGGGGAAGTTGGCATAGCGCAAGGTGACATAGCCGGCCAGCTTGAGCATGGCGTCGCGCTCCCTGTCCTCGCGTTCGCGGCCGGCGTGGCTGCGGTCGTCGAGCTCGATCACGGCGATGACGTTCAGTTGCTGGCTGCACAGAACAAAATCGGCCACCTTGCGGTCGAAACGGTTTCTGTTGGCCCATCCTTTCGCCGTCACCAGCGCGGAAAACGCCACTTGCGCCAGCACCGTGCATTCCGGTAATGCGGTCTGCAGCAGGTGGTACATCTGCTGTTCGCGCGCCGTCATCACGGGTTTTCTGTGCAGGCGCAGCGGCCTGCGCGACTTGGCCGTCTGGCGCGTGGCCAGCATGGCAAAGAACAGGATCAAGGCCGCGATGGCGAGCAGGACGATGAAGGGAGGCATGGGCTGGCATCAGAATGGACGAGTCTTGATGGTACGCGAACAGCGGCATGTTTCGTGCCGCTGCCAGCGTATTTCAGGTGGTGCGCTTGTGGAAGATCAAGCCTGTTTCAAGTTCACCTGCATCACGTCCAGCGCCGGCACGATGTCATGCAAGCTGGCCACTTCACAGGTGGGGATGGCGGCCGAGGTATTGGCCATGCTGTCCGGGTTGAACCAGCAGCTGGCTATGCCGTAGCGGTTAGCGCCGAGGATGTCGGCGTCCAGGCGGTCGCCGATGATGATGGTCGTGTCCTTGCTGAATGCGCGCGCCATGTTGGCGGCATATTCGAAGAAGCGCACGTCCGGCTTGGCGTGGCCGCACGCTTCGGAAGTGGCGACGAAGGAGATGTAGTCGCTCAGGCCGGAGGCGGCGATGCGGCGCTTCTGGATGGACTCGACGCCGTTGGTGATGATGCCCACTTCGCCGATGCGCGACAGCGTTTCGCACACTTGTTTGGCGCCATCGATGAGCACGACCGTGTCCGGCAGCGATTCCAGATACAGACGGCTGGCCAGTTCCGGATCGATGGCGATGCCGTTCAGTGCAAACGTCTTGCGGAAGCGTTCCACTTTCAGGAAATCCTTGGTTACGTCACCCGTCTCGAAACGTCTCCACAGGTCGACGTTAATCGCCTGGTATTGGGAAAACAGCGCGTCGATGCCGTCGCGCAAGCCCAGTTCGTGCATGGTGTGCAGGAAGGAGCGTTTTTCGGACGCCCGGAAGTCGAGCAGGGTATCGTCCAGGTCAAACAGGAATAGCTGGTAGGTCATGGTATGTATTGAAAGGAACTTGTCTTGCATCGTAGCACGTAGCGATGAGTTCGGTTGGCCGTGCCCTGCGCGGGCGATCCGCTACAATCGCTGCCAGACTCGTCACTTTCACTTCACCTTCCCATGACCCAGCTTTCCGTCAACGTCAATAAAATCGCCCTGCTGCGCAATTCGCGCGGCCGCAACTTCCCCGATTTGCTGGCATTTTCCGCGCGCTTTCTCGACTTGGGCGCCGCCGGCATCACCTTGCACCCGCGTCCGGACCAGCGCCATGCGCGCTACGATGATGTTGCCCCGTTGCAGCGCCTGTGTGCGGAGCGGGGACGCGAGCTGAATGTGGAGGGCTATCCGGTGGCGGAATTTCTGCAAGTCGTAAAAAGCGCGCGCCCCGCGCAATGCACCCTGGTGCCCGACATGCCGGGGCAATTGACGTCCGATCACGGCTGGGACATTGAACAGCACACGGCGCTGCTGCGTCCCGCCATTGCGGAATTGAACGACCTGGGCATCCGCGTCAGCCTGTTTGTCGATGCCGATTACCCGGCGCTGGAATGGGCGCGCGAGGTGGGGGCGGCACGGGTTGAGCTGTACACGGAGCGGTTTGCGGAGAGTTATGGCGGCGCGCAGGCCGATGCCGTGTTTGATACCTATCTGCAGGCGGCGCGGCGGGCGCAGGCGCTGGGACTGGGCGTGAATGCGGGGCATGACCTCGATTTGCACAACCTGGCGCGCTTCCTGGACATTCCCGGCATCCTGGAAGTGTCGATCGGCCATGCGCTGGTGGTCGAATGCATCGAACTGGGCATGGACAAGGTGCTGGGCCGCTACCTTGAGATATGTCAATCGTAGGGGACTTGGGTGGCGCCGCTGGCCGGCCGCTGCAGCCTGAGCCGGACTGGCCCTTCTTCGATGCCGACTTTGCCGTCACGGCACAGACGCTGGCACAGGTGCAAGCGCTGACGCCCGATGCGGCGGCGCAACTGTGGACGCGCCATGTGTCGGCCCATCCCGACGAGACGCATCCCATGCAACTGCGCGCGGGACACCGCCTGCAGACTACGGTGTCGGGGCCGGACTGGCTGGCCGAGTTCGATGCCGTTTCCAGCGAACACTTGGCACAGGATGGATGCGTGGCAAGGTTTCTCTCTTCCCATTTTCACGCTGCCGAGGCGGCGCCCGTCTTTTTCATGGCCAGCCGGGCGCGCGCCTATGCGCTGACACCGGCCGCGCTTGCCGCATGCTGGCCTTGCTTGCTGGCCATTTCTGACGAGGGCCCCTTGCTGTACCAGCCTGCCACGGGCAAGTTCGCTTATTTCTCGCCACAGGGGGCGCTGGCGGGTGGTGAGGAAGGTTTGCAGCCTGTTTAACGGGATGCGCCCATCCTGTGGCGATAAGCGCTACGGATGAATGCCAGCCGCGTTGCTTATTTGCACTGAAACCTGACTATTTTCGTTCGCTGTTTAACGGTTGCGACGCACTGTTTGACTCCTGGCAAATCCATGCGCAGGTAGCGCTCGGTAGTGGCATACAGGCAATCCACCTGAAACAGATAGCGTGGGGCATCGAAATTGATATCCCAGCGTTGATACAAGGTACCGGCACTTGTCCACTCCCTGATCGGGGCCAGGATGGGCAAGGCCTCGCCGTCCACCGGCGGATGATTCGCCGGATAGGACAGCACGCGCACGCTGTCGAGCCTGGCGGCTGGCAGGTTCCAGGTAGAGGGAGCCGCTTGTGGGCAAGAAACGGAGACAACGGGGGCTGCGGCAGCGTACGGCATCGCCATGCCCGCGATGGAAAATGCCAGCAGTGCGAGCGGCTTCATTCGAAAGAGTTCGGAGCGATCAAAGCGAAGAGTCAGTGGCGCCGGTAAGGTGCCTGACCAGAGTGACGCACTCGCCATTTCCTACGATTTCTTTTTGCTTTGCATAGTCGGTACTCGCGATGTAGGGCATGGCGTTTCTCTCTGTGGCTGAAGGTAGAGAGAGCGTACGCAAGATGTGGGCAGGTATCTTGATGTGCGCCAGGGCAATACGGGGCATTGACGCGCGTCATGGCCCCGTCTGGAACACGAGGAACTTTACATATCCACCCACCAGTTGAGCAAGGTTTCGTCATCGTCGTCATCGAGGTTGACGTAGATATTGGCGAAGTACCATTCCACGCCCGTCGCCGCGCGGAAGGCGTCGAAGGGACCGTTGACGTTGTAGATGCCGTGGTGTCCCGGCACGCTGAAGGTGAGGTTGCCCTTGTACTGGCCATCCAGGGTGCCGCCCAGCTGGCTTTGCACGTCGCGTTCGAGCTGGTCCACCGCTTCTTGCGGCACGTCGTCGGCATAGATCTGGATGCAGAAATTGCCGCCGCGCTTTAAGACTTCGGCGGGGGCCAGCGGGTCGGCGATGTTGACGATGTCGCCGCGCGCCAGGTTCAGGGTCAGGCCGGGCGAGGCCAGCAGTTCGTAGACGTGCTCGTCGATCTGGCGCGTGGGCAGGGTTTCATACACGGGGCCGTCGGTGTTTTCGCCTGCCAGTACGCGGATATGCGGCAAGCCTTCGCAATTGATGTCTTCCATTCATTCTTTCATAGTGCCGGCGCCATACGATGCGCACCGTGCCAGGGACGGGTTTATGGCAATATTATACCGGGTACGTGTCTGCTGGCAGGGCACGCAACAGTGCAAACGGGGAGCGGCAATGGAGAATGTGGTGCAAACAGGTGGCTGTTTATGTGGCGCGGTGCGCTTTGAAGTGACAGGCGAGGGCGGCAATCCGCACAGTTGTTCCTGTCGGAATTGCCAGCAGCACACTGGCGCGCCGATGGTGGCGTGGGTGGAATTTGCGCGCGACCAAGTGCGCTGGACGGGCACGGCCGGTGTGCCGGCCACTTACCGCTCTTCCGAGTATTCCAGCCGGGCCTTTTGCGCCGCTTGTGGCAGTTCCATCGGCGCCATCGACGATGCGCCCACGGTGGCTTTGCTGGTCGGCAGTTTTGATGATCCCACCCAGGCGGCCTTTGCGCCCGAATACCACTCGTTTGAAGATGGCAGGCCAGGCTGGTGGCTGGCCGCCGGTGCGGATGTTGAGGCGGCGCGTCCGGTTTGCAGCGGAGCCAACATCCCGGAATGAAAAAAGCACGCCGAAGCGTGCTTGCGCGGATGACTTGGCGCTGAGTACTTAATTGTGTGCGCTGATGCCGCTGCGGAACTGTTCGAAACCGGCGCGGGCTGCCTTGTAGCAATTGCCGGCGGCCGCTTCCAGGCCTTCGCGGTCGAGCACTTCGACGGTGCCGCGGCGGTACTGGATCAAGCCTTCGTCCTGCAGCTTGCGGGCCGTGACGGTGACACTTTCGCGGCGTACGCCCAGCATGTTGGCCATGGTGTCTTGCGTCACCTTCAGCTCGTTCGACAGCGAACGGTCGAGGCGGTCAAGCAGCCAGCGGCACAGCTTTTGTTCGATGCTGCAATGGCGGCCGCCCACCACGTTCTGTGCCATTTGCGCAAACATGGCGCTGGTGTAGCGCATCAGCAATTGTGCCAGCGCGCCGCCTTCACTGAACACTTCGCGCAGGAAGGCTGTTTTCAGGCGGTAGCCGTAACCAGCCGTTTGCACGATGGCCGTGCAGGTGGCGCGCTCGGCTTCGTACAGCACCACGCCGGCCACGCCTTCGCGGCCGATGACGGCGATCTCGGTGGTGGCGCCGTCTTCCATCACATACAGCAGGGAAACGATGGCGTTGGTGGGGAAGTACGTGTATTCAATCTTGCCGCCACAATCGAACAGGTGCTTGCCGGCAGGCAAAGCGACCAGTTCCAGTTGGCAGAACAGGCGCTCCAGATCGGCGCGCGACAAGGCGCGCAGCAATTCGTTCTGTTGCGCGCCCGTGATGCTGATCATGGGCGTGGCGGGAGCGGGTTGCCAGTTGTGCTGGGAGGCGTGGGTATGCGTGGCTGGTGTCAGGTTGCTATAAGCTTTGTACATGGTAGGGCCTCGTCTTCTGATTTTGTTGGATGGCGCTGCTTTTCTGGCTTGCTAGCGTTGTGCTGAATCTTGTATCCACTATAGAACCAGGGGCCGCGGACGGGCATCGGATGAGCCGACGCGCTTATGTAGGCTAGGAACATTGCCTCGTGTCATCCGACTCCTACGCCTGTTCCTTCATTTTTCCCAGTGGAAACAGCCATGCTTGAACAAAAAAATACGCCACGCTGCCCGCTACCCGCGAACTTTGGCTGAATGCCTTGATCAAACCACTCTGTGTCGTCTTACGACGGTGATAAAATGTTGCATTGCGGAAATTTGACTCGTGTGTCGGGATGAGCCGTTGCCCTTGCTCTCCCTCACTGCTTCCCTCCGCTGCTGCCTGCGATGCCTTCCTTGGTCGCCCCACTGCCCGCGCCTTACCTTTGACTGCGCGTGGCTGTCTTGTCCCGTTGACCCGTTTAATGAAGGAAAGCAACGCATGAAATGGTTTTTTGATCTGAAAATTGCCACCAAGCTGATCTTGTCGTTTGGCGCCGTGCTGCTGTTGACGGCCGCGCTGGGCGTGTCGGCGATCTTTTCCATGGCGCGCATCAATACCGCGTCGACCGACTTGTCTGACAATTGGATGCCTAGCGTGCTGGCGGCCATGTCCATGCGCAGCGACGTCAGCGATTTCCGCCGCTGGGAACTGGCGCACATGCTGGCCGCGCAGGATGCCGACATGGCGCAGAATGAAACGCGCATGACGGAAACCCAGGCCAAGCTGAAGGTGGACGGCGACAAGTATCGCAGCCTGATTTCCGAACCGGGCGAAAAGGAAGTGTTCGAGCGCTTCCTGGCGCTCAACGATGAATTCATGCGCCTGCATGCAGCCATGCTGAGCCTGTCGCGCGACATGAAAAAAGAAGAGGCGCGCGCACTGGCCGTGGGGCCGTCCGCCAAGGTCATGGCGGACATGATGGTGCTCCTCGATAAACTGGTGTCGATTAATACGGATGGCGGCGTGCGCTCGAGCGCCAGCGCCGACGCAACGTATGCGGCCTCGCGCGCCAGCCTGATCGGCTTGGTGGTGGGCATCGTCGTCGTTGGCATGCTGCTGGCGCTGTGGGTGGCGCGCAGCGTGGCGCGTCCGCTGATCGCGGCCGTCGGCGTGGCGCGCCAGGTGGCGGCCGGCGATTTGACGGCGCATATTGTTGTGCAATCGCAAGACGAAACGGGGCAATTGATGCAGGCCCTGAAAGACATGAATGCCAGCCTGCAGACGCTGGTGGGCCAGGTGCGCAGCGGCACCGATACCATCGCCACGGCGTCGAGCCAGATTGCCGCCGGCAACCAGGACTTGTCGTCGCGCACGGAAGAGCAGGCCAGTTCGCTGGAAGAAACGGCCTCGTCAATGGAAGAGCTGACGTCGACCGTGAAGCAGAATGCGGACAATGCGCGCCAGGCCAACACCATGGCGCTGACCTCGTCGAGCATCGCCATCGAGGGCGGCAAGGTGGTCGGTGAGGTGGTGGGCACGATGGCGTCGATCAATGCCTCGTCGCGCAAGATCGTCGACATCATCGCCGTCATCGACGGCATTGCCTTCCAGACCAATATCCTGGCCCTGAATGCGGCCGTCGAGGCCGCGCGTGCAGGCGAACAGGGACGCGGCTTTGCCGTGGTGGCCACGGAAGTGCGCAACCTGGCGCAACGTTCGGCCGCGGCGGCCAAGGACATCAAGATCCTAATCGGTGATTCGGTCGAGAAAGTCGAGGCGGGATCGAAACTGGTGGATCAGGCGGGCCGCACGATGGATGACATCGTTGCCAGCATCACCCGCGTGACGGACATCATGAGCGAGATCACGGCCGCCAGCAGCGAGCAGAGCGCCGGTATCGAACAAGTTAACCAGGCCATCGCCCAGATGGACCAGGTGACGCAGCAAAATGCAGCCCTGGTGGAAGAGGCGGCCGCGGCGGCCGAATCGATGCAAGAGCAGGCTGCTAGCCTGAGCGAAGTGGTCAGCATCTTCAAGCTCGATGTGGCCAGCGCTGCCGCACCGCGTGCGCCTGTCAAGGCGGTCAAGGCGCCGGCAGCCGTGACGCCGGTAGCTGCGCCACGTCAACTGGCCGGCACGGCGCGTCGCGCAGCGCCAGTGGATGAGTGGGAAAGCTTTTAATTAGGCGCGCTTGCGCGGTTTCTTGACGCCCTGGGTGACGGGCGCAGCAGCGGCTTGCTGGCGCTGTTGCCAGGCTCTCAGGGCGTCTTCGTAGGCGGCCAGGTCTTCCTGGTACATCTCCAGCACGCAAAAGGTGCAGCCGCTGTGGCAGCACTCGTCATTGCCCGGTTTGTTGGGCGGCTGCGGTTGCGGATCGTGGGGCAAGGGCGGGGTGGGCATGGTGAGGGCAGGGGATGGCGGAGCTGGTATCGGAGCACGCATGATACGGCATCCCGGCGCGCCGTTGCTGGAACGCTTTTTGCTCAAAAATCACGGTTTCCGTGTACAGTTGCGGTGAATTAGGGTATCGTTTACAGCACTGATATTGTATCTTCTGCGCGCGATGTTCCGCCGGCGCGATCTCCGCCGCCATCGCAGCACATCTCTTCGACGCTCCCGCATACGCCCTACAGCATGTCCCGGAGCACGGAGGTGCCGCAAGAACAATGATCCATGGCTTGCAAGACGGAGCTGCCTGTGCCCCGAAATGTTGTTTATTGAGAAAGCATGGCTTCCGCAGTGCGGAGGCACACCAGAAAATTTATGTCTGAAACCGAATCGACTCCTACGCCCAGCCCGGCGATTGCCCCTGACGCGGCGCCCGTCGCCGCTGCGCCTGCACCAGCACCTGCCGCACCCGCTACCCCCAGCCTGACTTTTGCCGACTTTGGCCTCGCGCCTGAAATCCAGCGCGCATTGACCGACCAGGGTTACACCCATCCGACACCGATCCAGGAACAAGCGATTCCCGTCGTGCTGCAAGGCCGCGATGTGATGGGTGCCGCGCAAACGGGCACCGGCAAGACGGCCGGTTTTTCCTTGCCGATCATCCAGTTGCTGATGGCGCATGCCAGCAGCAGCATGTCGCCGGCACGCCATCCGGTGCGCGCACTGATCCTGACGCCGACGCGTGAACTGGCGGTGCAGGTGGCCGAAAACGTCAAGGCCTACGCCAAGCACACGCCGTTGCGCTCGACCGTCGTCTTTGGCGGCATGGACATGAAGCCGCAAACCGTCATCCTGCGTGGTGGCGTGGAAATCGTCATCGCTACGCCGGGCCGCTTGCTCGACCATATCGAGCAAAAGAACATCAGCCTGAGCCAGGTACAGATGCTGGTCATGGATGAAGCCGACCGCATGCTGGACATGGGCTTCCTGCCAGACTTGCAACGCATCATCAACTTGCTGCCTAAGCAACGCCAGAACCTGATGTTCTCGGCCACGTTCTCGCCAGAAATCAAGAAGCTGGCCGCCACCTTCCTCAACGATCCGCTGACGATCGAAGTGGCGCGCAGCAACCAGACGGCCGACAAGGTCACGCAAGTGGTCTACAAGGTGACGGAAGACCAGAAGCATGCCCTGGTCGCCCATCTGCTGCGCCAGCGCGACCTGAAGCAGGTCATCGTGTTCTCGAACACCAAGATCGGTGCCTCGCGCCTGGCCCGCGTGCTGGAACAGGAAGGCATGAGCGCCACGGCGATTCACGGCGACAAGAGCCAGCAGGAACGCATGGCGGCGCTGGAATCGTTCAAGAAGGGCGAGATCGACGTGCTGGTGGCCACCGACGTGGCGGCGCGCGGCCTGGATATTTCCGACTTGCCTTGCGTCATCAACTTCGACTTGCCGTACAACGCGGAAGACTATGTGCACCGCATCGGCCGCACGGGCCGCGCCGGCGCCTCGGGCGACGCCATTTCGATCTACTCGGATAAAGATGAGCGCTTGCTGGCCGATATCGAGAAACTCATCAAGCAAAGCATCAAGCGCGGTGAATTGACGGGCTTCAACCCGGCTCCTGCCCGCAGCAGCGACAGCGAGCGCCGCCCGCCGCGCCGCAGCGAAGGTGGCGAGGCGCGTCCCGCGCGCGCTCCCGAGAGCCGCCATGCCGGCGAGAGCCGCGACAGCCGCTCCGCCGAGCGCGGTGCGCGTCCCGCCTTTGGTCCGGGCGCCCGCCGCGAAAAGGCCGATCCCTGGTTCCTCAAGCCATATGAGCCCGCCAAGGCAGCAGCCCCGGCTGCCGCCAGCATGGCGCCTGCCGCGGCCAAGCCGAAGCAAAAGGTGGCCGCGTTGCTGGGGGGGCTGTTGAAGAGCTGATATCTTTTGGAACCGTATTTCCATACGGCTATTCCATTGAGTTCCTTTTCGTCCTCATTTTATGTGGGTAGTGGCAGGAAAGAGTGGATTTGCTATATTTTCCTGCCATATCGATTTGCAGCGCCTAATGGCACCGTGGTAAGCGGCAGTGAGCTGTAGCAGAGAAGCGCAGCTGTGCGAATGTACGCAGCCGTCGAGACAGTGAGCATCGCTGGCTACAAAGCACGACGCGCAGCCGGTTTGATCGGTGTTCTAGCCACTTTCAGTTTGCCTACCTATGCGCCACTTGAGCCTGCATTTTCTGTATGGATTGTTTGCGTCGGTGCCAACCCACTTTGTAACAAATATATCCAATTGTAAGATTTATCTTTGCGTTTGCTAATCATGTTTATCCTGCATGATATTATGCATGTAGTATGATTTGCACCTCAGTAGTTTCATTTGTGATAACTTTTATCAATAATTCCTGTCATTATATTCCAGTATTTTATTGATATTATTGAGATTCTATTTCCAAGCTTTTATTGTTTATGTATTTTTATTGCTATTTTGTAAATGATGCAATAATGTAAAGCGCTTGTGGTCGGGGTCTGTATTTTCGTATAAAATGTCAAGCCCTTCAATTTTGAGGTTTTCTTGTCAAGGGTGAGCAGCGACGTTTCAATCATTTGCATGCCCTTATGTTCCTCATGTCGCCTCCGTTACCCGCTTCGAGACCTGCTATTTATTGCCGCTTGAAGCTATTTTTTATTGAAATTCGAGAGATCAACGAGTACTTGAAATGCCGTCATCGGAGGACATAGCGTGAGATTGAATTTTCATGTGTATTGTCAATACTAATAATAGAGAAGGGTTAAACAACAATGCAGTCCTCGGGTTTTTCTTCGTCAGCCGTTTTTTTTATTGCTACCTTTCTCCTGGGGTGTGGCAACAATAATGCTGAAGTTCCTCGTGTGGCGGAAGGGAACCCTGATGCTCGGGCTACCGCTCTGGTACAGAAAATGACGCTTGAAGAGAAAATCCAATTGGTGCATGGGGTCGGGCCCGGCGCCTCGCCGTTGAATGGCGCGGGCTATATTCCTGGTATCAAGCGCCTTGGTATTCCAGATATCAACATAGCTGATTCTTCGACCAGCGTCCGGGTTGCCAATGTGAATGCGACGGTGATGCCATCGACATTGGCTCTCGCTGCCAGTTGGGATCGGGATATGGCATTTGAGTACGGCGCTTTAATCGGGCGAGAGTTGCGGACGCTGGGCTTCGTTGAGGGGCTTGGGGGCGGCATTAACTTGATCCGGGAGCCAAGGAACGGTCGTACTTTTGAATATTTGGGCGAGGATCCCGTACTGGCTGGGTATCTTTTGGCTCAGCGCACGCTAGGTACGCAGCAGCAGAAGGTTATTGCTACGGTCAAGCATTTTGCATTGAATAACCAGGAAACAAACCGGTTTACTTCGGACTCGGTGGTCGATGAGCGGACTATGCGGCAACTATACCTGCTCGGATTTGAAATAGCGATCAAGGATGGTCAGCCTGGCAATGTCATGTGTGCTTATAATTATGTCAACGGGGTCAAGGCATGTGAAAATTCTTATCTCCTGAATTCCGTGTTGAAAAATGAATGGGGATTTAAGGGATATGTGCAGTCCGACTGGAGTTTCGCTGTCAGTGATACCGTGAGGGCGGCTAACGCTGGATTGGATGAAGAGCAACCAGGCTCGCAGGATGATGCTCTAGGCGCTGGTGGAGAGCCTACGTACTTTAATCAGAAACTGAAATCTGCAATTGCTGCTGACCTCGTCTCCATGAGCAGGCTGGATAATATGGTGACACGGAAGCTGCGAACGCTGTTTCAGGTCGGCATTATGGACTCTCCACCAGTTCTTGGTGGCATCATAAATCGCGCCGATGGACGTATAGTCGCTAAAAAAGTGGCCGACGCTTCTATTGTTTTATTAAAAAACCAAGGCGTAAATGGTGAGGCCAAAAGACTTCTTCCACTTGATAGCAAGGCTATCAGATCTATCGTCGTCATCGGAGCGCACGCTTCTGTGGGCGTAATGGCAGGAGGTGGCTCTGGTGGTCCTTTCGCCTCAGTGAACAATCCTGTGGTCTGTTTACTGCCTGAAAAAATGTTTTCGGAATGTGCTCCATATTCGTCCTCATCGCCATTGCAGGCAATCAAGGCCAAGGCTGGGCTTGCTCAAGTTCGTTATTTTGATGGCAATGATACGCGTGCGGCCTCGGATGCCGCAGCGACTGCTGACGTGGCAATTATTTTTGCTTCACAGTTCAGCGGCGAAGGGCGAGATCTGGTTTCGTTGGCGTTGCCTGACCAGCATACCGATCCCGCCAATCAATCTTACGATCAACGTGCATTGATCGAGGCTGTGGCGAAAAAGAATCCTCGTACTGTGGTCGTACTGGAAAACGGTACCGCAGTGACTATGCCATGGCTGAATACCGTTTCTGCGGTGCTGGCTTCGTGGTATCCAGGAGATAGCGGAGGAGAGTCCATCGCTGATATCTTGTTTGGTGATGTTAACCCTTCGGGAAAGCTACCTATCTCTTTCCCGAAGATGGAACAAGATTTACCTCAGAAAAATATTTCATCAAGCAATTTAAGTGTCAGATATAACGAAGGGCTGATGATGGGGTATCGATGGTACGATCATCACAAGATCGAACCATTATTCGAATTTGGTTACGGATTGTCATACACCAGCTTTGATTATACGGATCTGAAAACTGAGTTAACTCAGAATGGTGACGTGAAGATCAGCTTTAGTCTGAAAAATACTGGCAGCCGCAGCGGCGCTGAAGTCATGCAAATTTATGCATCCATACCATTCGATGGTGAACCGCCGCAACGTCTGGTAGGGTGGGAGAAGGTGCATTTGCATAGCGGCCAGCAACGAACAGTGGAGTTGAAAATTGGGCGGGAGCGTTTGCAGGTATGGGATGCACTAAAACGGCAATGGTTTATGCCCAAAGGCAATTACGAGTTTCGTGTCGCAAATTCATCAAGGGCCCGTAACATATTACGCAACACCAAGTCATTATAAATAGAGAAATTTTCTAGTGTTGATGATTGGGCTTTACATTTTGAAAAAAATTAAATTAATGATTTCCTATTTTTACGGGGATTGGATGTGATTTCCCGGCAGAAGTTGAATGTTGTATACCTTATGGGGAATCAGGGCGTTAATTATTTGATGCCGCTTTTAGTTTTCCCATTTTTGATGCATACGTTGGGGCCATTGAAATTCGGTATTCTTAGTTTTTCTTTGGCAACAATGCAGTTCTTGATCTTGCTGACCGACTTTGGTTTTAATTATAGCGCGACAAAGAGTATTTCAATAGCGGGAAAAGATAAACGTATTATTTCGGATGTCTTTTTTCGCACCATGTGGGCGAAAGCAATATTAAGTGTCATTTCATTATTCGTGATGCTGTTTTTGATTATGGTATTTGATGCTTACGGTGCAATCAAAGAGTTGTTATTTATAAATTTTATAGCGGTAATTGGAACAGTAATATACCCTATTTGGTTATTTCAAGGGCTGGAAAAGATGGGTTCGATCACCGCCTTTTCTATCTTGTCACGTGCATGCGTATTAATATCATTTTATTTCTTGGTGAACGGCGAAGGCGACATCAATATGGCGATGTTCTTGCTGGCTGTTCCTAATGTACTGGCCGGAATATTTGCGATCTTGACGATATATCATGGACGTCTTGTTTTTTGGGTGAGATTTTCATTTCTGGAAATTCGGAAATCATTTTTGGAAGGTATTCAGGTATTTTCATCGACACTATTAACCAGTATGTATACGCTGATGACGCCGGTAGTAGTCGGATTTGTTGCCGGACCGGAATCGGTCGGCTACTTGAATGTCGCAAATACCGTCAAACAGGCGGTGTGTGGATTATTTTCTCCTATTTTGCAAGCATATTTCCCCAAAGTGAACGCCTTATATATTGATCAGCCGGAGGTGTCTCGGGCGCTGGCGACAAAGATATTAAAGTGGATGGCATTGATGCTGCTTGTGATTTCTTTGGTTTTGTTTTTCATATCGGAAATTCTCATTGAAAAAGCATTTGGAGTGAAGTATTTGGCTGCTATCCCGGCATTAAAAGTGCTCGCCTTTGCACCGCTTTTTATTCTGATAAATTCGGTGATGGGATTGTTGTTCATGATACCTCGCGGAGATATGAAAGGTTATTTGGGATCGATTTTTTCTGGAGCAGCAGTGAGTTTGGTAATTGTGGCGCCGGCGGCATACTATCTTAAAGAAACGGGTGGCGCTGTGACATTGCTTGCGGTGGAACTGGTAGTGGGCATCTGTATGGCATTGCGCATACGCAGTTATAAAAATTAGGAATTAGCAAGGAAAATGAATATATCAATAATTATTCCTTACTGGAAACGTGAAAAACAGATAGAACTGATGTTTTCCAGTCTGGCTGAACAGATACCGTCCGGCGTAGAGGCTGAAGTCCTGGTATGTGACAGCCATAGTGGCGGACAAATTGAAGAAATCATCATGCGCGCCCGGGAAGTTCATCCGTGTTTGAATATCCGTCATTTGCAATGTGAAAATATTGTTGCACAAAAAAGAAATGTCGGCATCCGCGAGGCTCGTCATGATTTGTTGATTTTTCTTGATGATGACTGTGTTCCGCAAGCTGACTACTTGAAGAATGTTTTTCTTGATGTGGGTAACAATCCAGGCGTCATATTGTGTGGCGAAATTCGATTCCCCGCCAGTCTGGTAGGAGGCAGTAATTATTATCGTTATCGGGATTCAAAACATCCTACTTTTTCATCTTGGCCATTTCGGGAGTTGGATCAGTGGAGTTTTGTTTCCATGAATATGGTGGCAAAAAAGACAGATTTGATACAGGCAGGTTTGTTTTATGATGAGCGTTTTATCGGTTACGGTTGCGAGGATCATGAATTTCCATGGCGTATACTTAAGGCCGGGATGAAAATCAGGATGGGAAGGTTTTGTATTGATCATCACGAATATAATGGTGATATTGTCAAATATAAACGAAAAATATTTTGCACGGCACGTGATGGAATGTACATGCTCTCATGCTTAGCTCCAGAAATCGTGCATTCGCATCGAAAACTGAGGTTGATCGAGACGATCTATTCTGTAAAAGGAATTTCGACTGTATTGGCAAGAGCGCTTTTGTCGATTCTGTTTAATCGATATTTTTGTCGTACCATAGAATTATTTTTGCAAAAAACAGATGCAAAAAGAAATTTCTATTTCTCACGAGCATATCGTTATGTGTTGTTATGCAATTATCTCGCCGGAGTCAGGTCGCGTGAGGATCGCCTGACGCAGGCTAGTGTTGGGGCGGGATGGTATGACTAAAGTCTATAATGTATTGATATCGTTGCTTATATGGTCATTTTTCCTTCATTTATTGAGGAACGTAAATAGTGCATATGTTGCAATACAGGGAATTATTTTTCTTGCGACTTGTACCTGGTTTTATGTGAGTTATAAGCTGACAAAGAGTGATGTCATTGCTATTGCGACACTTTGCTGTGTATTCTTTTATGTTTTGTTATTGTCCGTTATTTACAATGATGATTATGGTGGGGCTGCACTCGGTATATTCCGTTTCTCAAGCTTGATTATGGCATTTTTGAGTGCATTAATGATTGTCCGGAGCGATAAAGTCGATGTGTTTTGGATGGTTTTTAGTCAGTTCATGGCATTATGCGCCCTGTCATTATATTTTCAATTTATCTTCGGTCCCATTGATTGGTTTGCAGAGTCAAGTGAGCGAGCTGGTTTTTCTCGATATGCATCACTCGCAGGAAGCCTGACCGTGTACGGAGTAATTTGTGGGATGGCCATAATTTCAAGCTATTTTTATTTTCAGGGATGGAAAAGAATATTGCTGATATCCATAATCGTTTCTGGCGGCTTTATTTCTCTGCAGAAGGCTGCAATTGCAAATATTTTCATCGCAGCGGTAGGTATTGCGATAATTGAAAAAGTTTCCTTTAGGCAGCTGTTTAAGATTGGCTTGATTGTATTAGTCATTGGTGCAGTTGTTTTGTGGAGCACAGGACTATATGATATTGCTGAAGTAGGATTTAAGAGTTCGCTAGGTGCCGCGGGGGAGGACGTTCAATCCGATGTATCCCTCTTGCAAAGTGCATTTGACCGGATCATTGAATTGCCTGGTATTGTCTTCGATTTTTACGGCTTGAACAGGCTGTTCTGGGGCATGGGTGTATTTGGCGGTTCTGGCTCTCTAGGTTATCCCGATTTGCCAATGATGCATAATGCATATTTTGATATAATTTCAATTGCAGGATTGCCGTTGTTTAGTGCCTTGTTGATTTATTTCATCACGTTGATTTATAAAGTAACTTGTTACTTCGACACGTTGAACAGCGCTGATGTAGATCGAAAAACGACAGTGCTGATTTTCCTCATGTCCATGCTGAATATGCTTTTTGCAAGTGGGAATTTTTTCCAGCCAGTGATTGCGATTATTTTATGGGTGTCGGTGATATATGTGGCGCGTATGCGCAACCGTACCTGACGTGTCATGTTAATTATTTATAGAGAAAAATATTATGTTTAAAGACAAGGTTTTGTTGATTACTGGCGGAACGGGTTCATTCGGAAACGCTGTGTTGAAGCGTTTTTTGGATACATCTATCGGTGAAATTCGGATTTTCAGTCGAGATGAAAAGAAGCAGGATGACATGCGTAAGAAGTACAATCATCCGAAGCTGAAATTTTATATTGGCGATGTGCGTGACTATTCCAGTGTTCTCAATGCCACGCGTGGGGTTGATTTTATTTTTCATGCTGCGGCATTAAAGCAGGTTCCATCGTGTGAATTTCATCCAATGGAAGCCGTCAAGACGAATATCATCGGAACTGAAAACTTGCTGGAGGCGGCAATTCAGAATAGCGTGCGCCGCGTAGTCTGTCTTAGCACGGACAAGGCCGCCTACCCGATTAATGCCATGGGCATCTCCAAAGCCATGATGGAAAAGGTCATGGTAGCCAAGTCTCGCAATGTGGATGATGCCAAGACGGTCATTTGCGGTACCCGCTACGGCAATGTGATGGCATCGCGCGGTTCCGTTATCCCTTTGTTTGTCGATCAGATACGAGCTGGGGCCGCGCTCACCATTACCGACCCGGCGATGACGCGTTTTATGATGACCCTGGAAGATGCCGTTGATTTGGTGCTGTACGCTTTCGAGCATGGTAGCAATGGTGACATTTTTGTGCAAAAGGCACCAGCTGCCACAGTTGATACACTCGTGCAAGCATTGTTGGGATTGCTGGACATGGCTGCCCATCAGGTGGATATCATCGGCACGCGCCATGGAGAGAAGCTTTACGAAACTTTACTCAGCCGTGAAGAGATGGCTGCGGCGGAGGATCGGGGTGATTATTTCCGTGTTCCCCCTGATTTAAGGGATTTGAATTACGGAAAATTTGTCGAGCACGGCGAGCAGAAGATTTCGACCGCAGAGGACTACAACTCGCACAATACACACCGCCTTGACGTGAAGGGCATGCAGGCACTCCTGATGAAACTGGAATTCATCAAGAGTATTGTCCGCGGCGAAAATGCTGTTGCAGAAAGCTGAGGCCATGAAAGTACTTGTTACTGGCGCAAATGGCTTTATCGGCAAGAATTTGTTGATTCGCTTGCGCGAGCGCGGCGACATTGATGTTCTTACTTTCGTACGTGGGGAAGTGCTGTCTTCCTTGGCAGAGAAGGTGGCCGAGGCCGACTTCATTTTTCACTTGGCTGGCGTAAATCGGCCACAAAATGAAGCCGAGTTTGTCGAGGGAAATGCCGACCTGACGCAGCGCCTTTGCGAAATCGTACGCGCTGATGGACGTGGTGTCCCTGTCCTGTATACCTCGTCTTCCCAGGCCAGCCGGGACAATCCGTATGGCATCAGCAAGCGTAGCGCGGAAGATGCGTTGCGGGCGCTGTCGTCTGAGGGCTTGGCGCGAACCTATATATATCGCTTGCCGAATGTCTTCGGTAAATGGTGCCGGCCTAATTACAACTCTGCTGTCGCGACATTTTCGTACAATATTGCGCATGGTTTGCCGATTCAGATCAATGACCCGGCCGTGCCGTTGCAGCTGGTATATGTCGATGATGTGATTACTGACTTTTTGCGCGTACTCGATACTCAGCCCGCGGCCGGAGAGCGCGAGGTCGCACCTGTCTATGCAATTACTGTAGGTGCACTTGCTCAACAGCTGCAGGCGTTTCGTGACAGCCGTACGTCCATGGTCATCGAGGCTGTGGGAACAGGTCTGATACGCGCCTTGTATTCCACCTATATCAGTTATTTCACCCCGGGGCAGTTTGCATATCCTTTGGTCCGCCATGCAGATCCGCGCGGCGTATTCGTCGAGATGCTCAAAACCCGCGATGCTGGGCAATTTTCCTACTTCACGGCACATCCCGGGATTACCCGTGGTGGACATTATCACCATACCAAGACAGAAAAATTTCTTGTCATAAAAGGACGTGCACGGTTTGGATTCCGTCAGATCGATACTGGCGAAACCTATACGCTGCTCACGGACGGCGAGACTCCGCAAGTTGTGGAAACCATTCCTGGATGGTCGCACGACATTACCAATATCGGTGAGGAGGAAATGATCGTGATGCTGTGGGCGAATGAGATATTTGACCGGGCACATCCAGACACTATCACGTACAAGGTTTAAAGATGAAAAAATTAAAAGTAATGACAGTGGTTGGCACACGTCCGGAGATCATTCGCTTGTCGCGTGTCATGGCCGTGCTGGATCGGCATTGCGATCATGTGATCGCCCATACCGGACAGAATTATGATTACGAGCTAAATGAGATTTTTTTCCAGGATCTGGAAGTGCGCAAGCCCGATCATTTCTTGAATGCTGCAGGAAGCAACGCGGCAGAAACCATCGGAAAAGTCATCATCGCGGTCGATGCGGTGCTGGAGCAGGAACGACCGGATGCCGTGTTGATCTTAGGAGATACGAATAGTTGTCTGGCTGCGATTCCCGCCAAGCGTCGCAAGATCCCTATTTTTCATATGGAGGCGGGTAATCGCTGTTTCGATCAGCGGGTACCTGAAGAAACGAATCGCAAGATTGTCGACCATACTGCCGATATCAATATGACCTATAGCGATATCGCACGCGAGTACCTGTTACGCGAAGGTTTGCCGCCCGACCGCATTATCAAGACTGGCAGCCCGATGTTTGAGGTCCTGCACCATTATATGCCAGGCATTGATGCCTCGAACGCGTTGGCACGCCTCGACCTGGAGGAGGGACAGTATTTTGTGGTCAGCGCACATCGTGAGGAAAATATCGATTCGGATGTCAATTTTCTCAAGCTGATGCAGGCACTGAATCTGGTGGCGGAAACCTATCAGTTGCCTGTCATTGTATCGACGCATCCGCGCACGCAAAAGCGCATTGATGCCAAGGGTTTCGTTTTTCATCCGCTGGTGCGCTTGCTCAAGCCGCTGGGCTTCAAGGACTATGTACATCTGCAGGCACGTGCGCGTGCCGTGTTGTCCGATAGTGGCACGATTACCGAAGAGTCTTCCATCCTGAACTTTCCCGCGCTGAATATTCGTGAGGCGCATGAGCGTCCCGAAGGCATGGAAGAAGCGTCTGTGATGATGACTGGTCTGGATGGCGAGCGCATCTTACAGGCATTGGCGATTCTGGAAACGCAATCCCGTGGCGCGCAGCGCAATTTGCGCCAGATTGCCGATTACAGCATGCCAAACGTATCGGAAAAGGTGCTGCGCATTATTCATAGCTATACCGACTACGTTAATCGCGTGGTGTGGAAGAAGGCATAAGCCCGTTCACGGAAAAGGAACCCCTTGCGTATTCTTTTGTTAACCCAGTGGTTTGATCCAGAGCCAACCTTCAAGGGGCTTTTATTTGCCCAAAAATTGCAGGAACTCGGACATGAAGTCGAGGTCGTTACTGGTTTCCCCAATTATCCTGAGGGAAAGATCTATGCTGGTTATCGTCAGTCGTGGTGCCATCGCGAAAGCATCGGCGGTGTGCGGATAGCACGCGTACCGCTTTATGCAAGCCATGATAGCTCTGCCTTGAAACGTCTGTTGAATTACTTTAGCTTTGCTTTGTCGTCCAGCCTGTACGGAATTTTCATGGCGCGCAAGGCGGATATCATCTACGTTTATCATCCGCCAATGACGGTTGGTGTCGCCGGCGCCTTGATCGGTTGGTTCCGGCGTACACCTTTTGTCTATGATATCCAGGATCTGTGGCCGGACACCCTGAAGGCGACGGGCATGATCGGTAATCCCCGCATATTGAGTGTCGCGGGGGCTGTGTGTAACTGGATTTATCGCCGAGCCAGCCATATTGTTGTGTTATCGCCGGGTTTTCGGAGTCTGTTGGCCGAGCGTGGGGTACCCGAGAAGAAAATGTCGCTCATCTACAATTGGTGTGATGAGACTGGGTTGCAAGCGCCAGTGGGCGGGGTTGCTGACCTGTCCTTTATGGATGGCCGCTTTAATGTGGTGTTCGCTGGGAATATGGGAAAGGCACAGGCGTTGGAAGCGGTCATCGCTGCTGCGCAGCTGGTGGCGGCGGAAGAGAGCCGTGTGCAATTTGTACTGGTTGGTGGCGGGGTTGAGGTGGAAAACCTCAAGGCTTTATGCGCGCGATCTAACTTGCAGAACTTGCGTTTTGTACCTCGCATGCCGATGAACGAGGTTGGCGAAGTATTGGCCCGTGCAGATGCCTTGCTGGTGCACTTGAAAGATGATCCTTTGTTCTCCATCACGATTCCATCCAAGACACAAGCTTATCTTGCTGTTGGGCGGCCAATTATCATGGCAGTGCGGGGTGACGCTGCTGACTTGGTGCGTGAAGCGGAAGCCGGTGTCGTGGCGATACCAGAGGACCCTGAGTCGATTGCGCAAGGCGTATTGCAACTTGCCCGGTTGCCGTTGCCCGTGCGCGAAACGATGGGTCAGAAGGCTGCTCAGTTCTATAAGAACAAGCTTTCCTTGAGTGTTGGTGTCGCCGCATTCATCAAGGTTTTTGAGCATGTTTTGTTTTCCAAAAAAAATGCTGGAAAGTAGTGATGCATATGTTGAAAAGAACCTTTGATTTCATGGCGGCCTTGTTCGCGATCATTGTGCTGTCGCCTCTGATCATCGTACTGGCATTGCTGGTCCGCATATTTCTCGGCAGCCCTGTCTTGTTCTCGCAAACACGTCCTGGGTTGCATGGACAGTCGTTTACCGTCTATAAATTTCGTAGCATGACGGATGAAAAAAATGCAATTGGTGAATTGTTGCCTGATGAGATACGTTTGACGCGTTTTGGCCAGTTTCTGCGGCGCAGCAGTCTCGATGAGCTGCCTCAATTGTTCAACGTATTGAAAGGAGATGTAAGTCTAGTAGGTCCAAGGCCATTATTGATGGAATATTTGCCGCTCTATTCTTCAGAGCAGGCTCGTCGGCATCTGGTACGGCCAGGTATCACAGGCTGGGCGCAGGTAAATGGACGTAATGCTATTAGCTGGGAACGAAAATTTGAACTGGATGTCTGGTATGTAGATCATCAGTCATTTCTTTTGGATATGAAAATATTGTTTCTTACAGTAAAGAAAGTGCTGGTCAAAGAAGGCATTAGCGCTGAAGGAGTGGAGACGATGCCACGCTTTCAAGGTGGTATCAAGGAAAAAAGCTAATGTATAAGAACCTGGTAATTTGGGGAATTGGCGGCATGGGACGCGAGGCGCATCAGATTGTCGAGGATATCAATGTAGTGGCACCTGAGTTCAACTTTCTCGGTTTTCTAGACGAAAAGCGGGAGAACCATGGATGCGATGTGCATGGGTTTCCTGTACTGGGTGGACTAGAATGGCTGGAGCAGCACAGTGATATCGATGTACATGTTGTAATTGCGATTGGCAATACGATCGCAAGAAAAAAAATCATTGCGCGCATTGAACAAAGCTGCGACGTGAAATTTCATAAACTGGTGCACCCGCAGGCTTGGATCGGAAATCGCGTAGTGATCGGTGATGGTGCGATTATTTGTGCAGGCGCGCGCTTGACCACGGATGTTGTGATTGGCAAGCATGTTATCGTGAATGTTGGTGCTGCGATTTTTCATGATGCACACATCCATGACTACGTCACTGTTGCACCGTCAGTCAATATTTCTGGCGCAGTGCAAGTTGGTGAAGGCTGCGATTTGGGAATCGGTAGCATCATTATCCAGGGGAAAAGTATAGGTCCCTGGTCGATTATCGGCGCCGGAACCGTTGTTATACATGACGTCGCATCTGACGTTACCGTTGTTGGCGTTCCCGCCAAAGTGATTAAAACTCGCCAGCCTGGCTGGCATCATGGATTATAAGATGAAATCTATATTACCTCCTCCTGCTGCATGGCCTGTTTATCCGGAAGACGAAATTGCTGTCGTAACGGATATATTGCGATCAGGGAAAGTTAACTATTGGACTGGCGATACCGGCCGGGCTTTTGAGCGTGAATATGCCTCCTATGTCGGGACCAAGCATGCCATTGCAGTTGCCAATGGAACCGTAGCGCTGGAGCTTGCACTTTATGCACTGGACATCGGTTCCGGTGATGAGGTTATTACTACCAGTCGTACTTATATCGCGTCGGCAAGCTGTGCAGTAATGCGCGGTGCCGTGCCTGTTATCGTCGACGTTGACCGCGACACGCAAAATATTTCGCCTGCTGCGATTCGTGCTGCAATCACGCCGAAAACCAGAGCGATTCTGGTTGTGCATCTGGCTGGCTGGCCATGCGACATGGATGCGATCATGGCCCTGGCCAAAGAATTTAATCTGAAGGTGATCGAGGACTGCGCACAAGCGCATGGCGCCACCTACAAGGGACGTCAAGTCGGGTCGATCGGTCATGCGGCGGCATTTTCTTTTTGCCAGGACAAAATCATATCAACCGGAGGCGAAGGTGGGATGATGACCACCAACGACGAGGCTGTGTGGGAAAAGGCCTGGGCTTACAAAGATATTGGTCGAAGCTACGATGCTGTCTACCGGCGCGAGCACCCACCAGGATTCCGCTGGTTGACAGAATCCTTCGGGACGAATTGGCGATTGACAGAGGTACAGTCGGCGATAGGTCGTCTGCAACTTGCCAAATTAAATGACTGGATCATCACACGCAAACAACATGCCGCTTTCTTGACCGAGGTGTTTTCCAAGATTCCCGCGCTGCGACTGACATTGCCGCCGCCTGAGATTGGCCATGCTTACTATAAGTATTATGTGTTCGTAAAGCCGGAATGTCTTGCGTCGGGTTGGAGCCGCGACCGTCTCATGGCTGAACTCAATGCCGCAGGTGTACCTTGCTTCTCCGGTTCTTGCAGCGAAATACATCTTGAAAAAGCATTCGAGAGCTTGCCTAAGCGTGCCGTCCACACGCCAGTGGCACATGAGCTGGGGGAGACGAGCCTGATGTTCTTGGTTCACCCTACGTTGGCGCCCGAGTACATGCGGGCGGTCGGTGAAGTGGTTCGAGCGGTATTTGCCGAGGCATCGCGTTAACTGCTTGCAGCGTATTTGGTACAGCGCCTGTGTCGGCGACGGCGCTGGCGTGAATTTTAGCGATGCCGTTCTGGCCCGTGAACGCGCCATAGTTTATATTTAGATGGGTAATAATTAATGAAACCGTTATTAAGTTTTTCGCGGTTACGTAAACAAATCGTCGCGATGATGGTGGATATGTTTTTCCTGCCATTTACTTTTTGCGTGGCGATTTTTTTACGTTTTGACGGCTTCAACCTCGCTTTGTTCCGGCCATATGTGTGGCTGATCATTGCAGCGCCACTGGTGGCCATTCCGATTTTTATCCGATTTGGTTTATACCGGGCCGTCATCCGTTTCATCGACTACAAGATTGTCTATGTGGTTATGATAGGAGTGACTCTCTCTGTCGCCGTGCTGGTGACATTGGCGGCGTTCGTGAGCGGTCTCAATGGCTTGTCGCGGGGTGTGTTTGGCATTTATTGGGTGAACGCCATCATGTACATGTTGGCTAGTCGATTCTTTGCGCGTGCCTATTTTATGCGGACAGCGAGAGCCGACGGTGGTGTGCGGGTTGCCATCTACGGTGCGGGAAGTTCCGGAAATCAATTGGCCCAAGCTCTGAACGGTGCCGGTGAATATCGCCCAGTGTTTTTTATTGATGATAAAAAGGAATTGCAAGGAGCAACTCTGGGCGGTATTCGTGTTTATGCACCAGAGGCGCTGCCGGAGTTGATCGTCGATAAACAGATTAGCAAGATTCTGGTCGCAATGCCCTCGTTGTCCAAGGCACAGCAACGTCGCATCCTGGATCAGTTGGAACCCTTGAAGATCAAAACACTCGTGACGCCGCCAATCAAGAGTCTGGTGAGTGGTATTGCGAGGGTACAAGATATTCGTGAAATCGAGATCGAGGATCTGCTGGGACGGGATGCGGTCGAGCCTGACCATGAATTGATGGCCATGTGCATTATTGGGAAATCCGTGATGGTGAGTGGCGCTGGGGGGTCGATAGGATCGGAACTGTGCCGTCAAATATTGCGCCAGCAGCCAGCCCGCTTGATCTTGCTGGAGATGTCGGAATTTGCGCTGTACTCCATTGAGCAGGAACTGCAAGCCTTGCGTAAGTCCTTGCGCATTGAGGTGGAATTGCTCCCGTTCCTGGGGTCGGTGCTGGAAACGGAGAAGTGCGAGAAGATTTTGCGCAGCTTCAATGTCGAAACGGTTTATCATGCTGCGGCCTACAAGCATGTGCCACTGGTCGAACATAATCCGATCGATGGTATTCGCAATAATGCGCTTGGCACATGGAGCCTGGCAGAGGCGGCAGTATCGGCTGGCGTGAAGCGTTTTGTATTGATTTCGACCGACAAGGCAGTGCGTCCGACGAATGTTATGGGATCGACAAAACGGATGGCCGAATTGATTTTGCAGGCATTTTCGCGCAAGCAAACGCATACCTGTTTTTGTATGGTGCGTTTCGGGAATGTGCTGGGTTCTTCAGGATCTGTCGTGCCGTTGTTCCGCAAGCAAATTATGGCAGGTGGTCCCATTACCATCACGCACCCGGAGATAACCCGTTACTTCATGACGATTCCTGAAGCGGCTCAACTGGTATTGCAGGCGGGAGCGATGGGGGCTGGTGGAGATGTATTTGTGCTGGACATGGGTGATCCGGTAAAGATTGTTGATCTCGCCAAGCGTATGGTTCACTTGAGTGGACTGGAAGTGAAAAACGAGTCGACCCCTGACGGAACGATTGAGATTCACCATGTGGGCTTGCGGCCGGGCGAAAAGCTGTATGAGGAATTGTTGATTGGTGAGAATGTCGAAGGGACTGAACATCCACTGATTATGCGGGCGCAAGAGTCGGAAATTCCTTGGCAACAATTGGAGCCAATGTTGAATGAAATGACGCAGGCCTGTAATAATTTTGACCATGAACAAATACGTGTTTTGTTGTTGCGGATTGTGCGTGAATATGCGCCGCAGTGCGGTATTGAGGACCTGCTTTGGTCAGTACAATATAGCCGGACTGCATGCGATTACAAGCCGGTGGTTACATTGGCACGTTGACCGTAAGAAAAGGTACGTGTCTGTGTTAATTGACTTGGTAGCGGTTAATGAAATATTTGAAGAGAATTATGAAAAAATTAGATGATATGCCTGAATTGAAAAGAAATAGCAGCGATGAACCTATCGTGTGGCGCGAAGTGTTTTCCATATTGTGGGATGGTCGTAAGACATTAGTGGGTGGCACGGCGCTGATCATGATATTGGGCGTATCGAGCACGATGTATTTCTCCAAATACCGCAGCGATGGATTTTTGCAGTTTGGTGGCCCCATTCCATTGATTGTCAAAACTGACGTGGATAACAAGAGCAAGGAGCCAGCGAATGGAATTTCCTTGGCGGACTATAAACGTTACGCTGCTGCTTACACCACCGGTAGCAGGTTTAATGATTTTGTAGTGCAAAACAAGCTGCAGGGCGATCCTGCACTGAGTGAGCTGCGCAAGGCTTTCTTCTCGCGTGATGGCATTGGAAAGATTATTGAGCCGGTATATCCATTTACCAAAATCGATGCTAAAGAATTGATGGAGCCGCCGAAAGATAGCGACAACAACGTGATTGGCTTGCGCATCAATTTTGAGGCACGTAATCCTGCCGATGCACAGGCGATGGTTGCGTTTCTGGGGCGGTATGCAATGGATAGTATCGTGTATCTGATTTATTCCGATGCCTTGCGGTTTAAGCACGCTGAAATTACGACAAGAATTACTCGCTTGGATAATCAGATTATCGATCTTAAAGACAAGCTTGAAAGTTACCAGCGTAAAGGTGGAGCGTTGAAGCAGATCGTCAGCCATTATCCGGATGCGATAAACCAGGGGAACAGGCAAGTGGTCACAATTACAGAAGAGAATTCCCGCTACCTGTCGCCAGTAACCCATCTTATGTCGACAGAACTGGAAGCACTGTCGGCGAATGAGTTGATTATCAAATTTCAACGCGAAAAAAAGCAGAACTTGCTGATGCGTGAATATTACGATAAGGCCAAAGTTTTAATCGACAACAATAAATCCGGTGAAGCAGTGTTGCGCGCGCTGGAGGAGATAAAAGAAGGGGTCTTCAAGAGCAAGGATTTGAATGATGAGTTGGTGAAGGAGGTGTACAACCAGATCACCATTGATAATCAAAGTGCCATGAATGTGTACCTTGAGAAAAGCCGTTTCATTGCAGGACCGAGCTTACCGGAACATCCGTCGACCAGACTTTCGACCGCTTTGATGATGAGCTTCCTGGGAGGTGTATTACTTTCCGGATTACTTGTGTTGGCGCGCCAATGGGTGACGACCAAGTCAAAAAAACCGGCTAAGTAAGCCGGTTCTGAGGGGACGTCGGGTAAATTACCTGTAATTTATTCGACGTGCTTGTTGTAGCAATGCGGGCATGACACCTCATACACATATTCCGGCGCCAGCTGCTGGCGCGGCGTGACGACGGCGCGGCAGACAAAGCACTGCACCGTTTCCGTCGGTTCCAGTTTCGGGTTCAGCGCCGTGCGGTAGTCGAACACGAAGCAGTCGCCCGTGTAGTGCTCGCCGCCCACTTCTTCGAAATACTTCAGGATGCCGCCGTCGAGCTGGTACACGCTGTCGTAGCCGATTTCCTTCATGTGGATGGCGGCCTTTTCGCAGCGGATGCCGCCCGTGCAGAAGGTCACGACGGTCTTGCCTTCCAGTTCATCCTTGTGGGCGGCCGCCACGGCCGGAAACTCCGTGAACTTGTCGATGCGGTAATCAAGCGTATTGTTGAACGTACCCACGTCCACTTCAAAGGCGTTACGCGTTTCCATCATGACCACGGGTTTGCCTGCATCGTCGACGCCGGCATCTAACCAGCGCTTGAGCGTGTGCGCGTCGACGGACGGGGCGCGGCCCAGTTCCGGCTTGATCAGCGGCATGCGCATGGTGATGATTTCTTTTTTCAGCTTGACCAGCATGCGCTTGTGCGATTGCTCGTTCGACAAGCTTTCTTTCCACTCGAGGTCGGCCAGACGCTCGTCGCTGCGCACCCAGGCGAGAAAGGCATCGATATGCTCGCGCGTGCCGGACAGGAACATGTTGATGCCTTCCGGCGTCAGCAGGATCGTACCCTTCAGGTCCAGCGCCAGGCATTGCTCCTGATACAAGGGACGCATGGCTTCCGTATCGGCTAGCGTGATGAATTTATACGCGGCAATATTGACAAACGTGGCGGCGGGCGGGCTGACGGCGGCGGAAACGGCGGGTGTTGCTGGGGTGATGGCTTGCATGATGGCGATCGGGTTAGACTGAACAGCCGATATTATAAGCCCGACAGGCCAGGCGGGATACCCGGTCCGCATCCGCGACGCGGTAGAATAGACCCCATTGAATTTTGCACGAAACGGTACACAGGATGGAAATGGTAATGCAAGAGGCCGGCGCTCCGGCAGGTTCACAGCAAGCGATGCAGCCCGGTCCTGCCTTCGTCCACTTGCGCGTGCACTCGGAGTACTCGATCGTCGATGGCCTGGTGCGCATCGACGACGTGGTCAAGGCGGCGGCGAAGGACAAGCAGGTGGCGCTGGCCGTCACCGACCTGTCGAACCTGTTCGGCATGGTCAAGTTCTACAAGGAGGCGCGCGGCAAGGGCATCAAGCCCATCGTCGGCGTCGACGTGTGGATCACGAATGACGACAACCGCGAAAAACCATCGCGCCTGCTGTTGCTGGCGAAGAACCGCATGGGCTATCTGCAACTGTGCGAACTGCTGTCGACGGCCTGGCTGACGAACCAGTACAAGGGGCGCGCCGAGCTGCGCATCGAGTGGCTGCAGGCCCTGGCGACGAATACCTACGAGCTGTATCCGGGCGAAAGCGCGGCGAATGGCTTGATCGTGCTGTCGGGCGCGCACTTTGGCGATGTCGGTATTGCTATCGAGAATGGCAACCTGGCCCTGGCCGAGCGCAACGCCCAGCGCTGGGCCGAGATTTTCCCTGGCCATTTCTATGTCGAGATCCAGCGCGGCGGCCAGGCCAACCAGGAAGCGCAGGTGCGCCATGCGGTGGCCCTGGCGGCCAAGCTGGGTTTGCCCGTGGTGGCCACGCATCCCGTGCAATTTATTTCTCCAGAAGAATTTATTGCCCACGAAGCCCGCACCTGTATCGCCGAAGGCGAAATGCTGGCCAACGCCAAGCGCGTGAAACGCTTTAACGACAGTCAGCGCTTCCTGTCGCAGGCTGACATGGCGGAACTGTTCGCCGACTTGCCGGCCGCGCTGGCCAATTCCGTGGAAATCGCCAAGCGTTGCAACTTGACCCTGACCCTGGGCAAGCCGCAGTTGCCGAATTTCCCCACCCCGCCCGGCATGACGATCGACCAGTTCCTCGTCGCCGAATCGCAGGCCGGCCTGGAAAAACGCTTATTGCAGCTGTATCCCGATGCCGAGCGCCGTGAAAAGGAGCGCCCGCGCTACGAGTCGCGCCTGAAGTTCGAGACGGACACGATTTGCAACATGAAGTTCCCCGGCTACTTCCTTATCGTGGCCGAGTTTATCCAGTGGGCCAAGGAAAACGGCGTGCCTGTCGGTCCGGGCCGCGGTTCGGGTGCGGGTTCGCTGGTGGCGTATTCGCTGCTGATTACCGACCTTGACCCATTGCAGTACAACCTGCTGTTCGAGCGCTTTTTGAATCCCGAGCGCGTCTCGATGCCCGACTTCGATATTGACTTTTGCCAGGAAGGGCGCGACCGCGTCATTCAGCACGTCAAGGATTTGTATGGGAAGGAGGCGGTCTCGCAGATCGCCACCTTCGGTACCATGGCGGCCAAGGGCGCGATCCGCGACGTGGGCCGCGTGATGGACTTCGGCTACAACTTCTGCGACGGCATCTCCAAGCTGATTCCGTTCAAGCCGGGCAAGCCCGTGTCGATCGCCGATGCCATCGAAGAGGAACCATTGCTCAAGGAGCGCCTGGAAAACGAGGAAGAGGTCAAGCAGCTGCTGGACCTGGCGCAGCAGGTCGAAGGCATCACGCGCAATATCGGCATGCACGCGGGGGGCGTCCTGATTGCCCCGGGCAAGCTGACGGATTTCTGCCCGCTGTACACGCAGGGCGGCGATTCGGGCGTCGTGTCGCAGTACGACAAGGATGACGTGGAAGCCGTCGGCCTCGTGAAGTTCGACTTTTTGGGTCTGACGACCCTGACGATTCTCGACCGCGCCGTGCGCTACATCAAGCAGCTTGATCCCGCGCAAGCCAATTTCGATCTGGCAACGTTGCCGCTGAACGACAAGCCATCGTATGACTTGCTGACCAAGGCCAAGACCGTGGCCGTGTTCCAGCTCGAGTCGCGCGGCATGCAGGGCATGCTGAAAGATGCGCGCCCCGACCGTTTCGAAGACATTATCGCGCTCGTGGCCTTGTATCGTCCGGGTCCGATGGACCTGATTCCCGACTTCTGCAAGCGCAAGCACGGTGAGCGTTTCGATTATCCCGATCCGCGCACGGAATCGATTCTGTCCGAAACCTACGGCATCATGGTGTATCAGGAGCAGGTGATGCAGATGGCGCAGATCGTCGGCGGCTACTCGCTGGGCGGCGCCGACATGCTGCGCCGCGCCATGGGTAAAAAGAAGGCCGAAGAGATGGCCGAGCACCGCGAAATCTTCCGTGCCGGTGCGGCGAAAGATGGCTTGACGGCGGAAAAGGCCGACGAGATCTTCGACTTGATGGAAAAGTTCGCCGGCTACGGTTTCAATAAATCGCACGCCGCCGCCTACGCCTTGCTGTCGTATCACACGGCTTACCTGAAAGCGCACCACACGGCCGCCTTCATGGCCGCCAACTTGTCGCTGGCCATGGACGACACGGACAAAATCAAGATACTGGTGGAAGACTCGCTGGAAATCTGCAAGCTGACCTTGTTGCCGCCGGATATCAATGAATCCGATTACCGCTTCATGCCGAGCGGCGCGGCGCCGTCCGTGAGCGGCAAGAAAGTCACGCAGATCCGCTATGGTCTGGGCGCCGTGAAAGGCTCGGGCCAGAACGCCATCGAAGCCATCATCGCCGCGCGCGAGGCGGGCGGGCCATTTACGAGCCTGTTCGATTTCTGCAAGCGCGTGGATAAAAAGCAGATCAACCGCCGCACCATCGAATCCCTGATCCGCAGCGGCGCCTTCGATTGCCTGAAGGTCGACCGCGCCATCCTGCTCGCGTCCGTGGCGTTCGCCATGGAATGCGCCGACCAGGCGGCCAAGGCCGCCAACCAGGTGAGCTTGTTTGGCGGCGACGACAGCGACATGGTGGCGCCGCCCGAGTACGTCAAGGTGCCCGTGTGGAGCGACAAGCAGCGATTGACGGAAGAAAAGATCGCGCTGGGCTTTTACCTGTCCGGCCACCTGTTCGATTCGTATGCGCCCGAGGCGCGCCGTTTTGCGCGCACGAAACTGTCGGAACTGTCGCCGTCGCGCGAACCGCGCATGATGGCTGGCGTCATCACGGGCTTGCGCACGCAGATGACGCAGCGCGGCAAGATCCTCATCGTCACGCTGGACGACAAGAGCGGCACGGTGGAGGTGACGGTGTACGGCGAACTGTTCGACTCGAACCGGAAAATCTTCAAGGAAGATGAATTCCTGGCCGTCGTGGGCAAGGTCTCGGAAGACCGTTTTTCGGGCGGCTTGCGCATCACGGCCGAGAGCGCCTTCGACATCATCTCCGCGCGCGTGCAATATGGCCGCCAGCTGGGCTTGACCTTGCCCACGACGCTGGACATGAAACGCATCAGCGACGTGATCATGCCGCACCGGGCGGCAGACGGACTGCCGATCGCCGCCAAGGTCAGCCCGCAAGGCGTCAGCTGCGTGCTGCAGTTTGGGGACGAATGGAAAGTGGCGCCATCGGATGAATTGCAGATGGCGCTGGAGCAGATGCTGGGCGCGCAAGAAGTGGCGGTCGAATACTGACCGGCACCGCCCGGCGCAGGCAACAAAGCCAAACCGCAGACATGCTGGTTTGGCTTTTTTCGTTTACATGTCTTTCAGGCCTGTGATCGCATAGCCTTTGGCGGCGATCTGCTGGTGCGGCTGTTCGATATGGTAGCTGGGCAAGATCTCGGCATCGTCGGCCACTTCGCTGGCGCGTACTTCCAGCTGCCAGTCAGTATTGGTAACTTCTTCCGGAATGAGCTTTCCTTCCGGCACGGCGAGATAGGAAAAAATGCCGTCGTGCTCGGCCCGGCGGTAGATGTCTACGCGCATGAGTGCCTCCTAGTAAGCGTTGGGGGAACCGGCGCACCGCAGGGCATGCCGATAGTGCTAGCGTAACAGGATTGCGCCGCGCATGGGTTGAAGCGTGTGCCGCAGGAGCGCCATCGCGCGGTGGCCAGGGGACTCAGGCGACAGCGGAGGCGTAGTCGTCGTCATCCAGATCGACCGCTTGCCGTACCTCGTTGGCGGCTGTCGCAGCGCCTGCCGAGGCGACCTGCACCGGGCTGCGATGGGTATCGAGGCCGCTACGCAGGCTGCTGATCATGGCCAGCGTCAGTTCGTGGCGTTTGCGTGCTTCCGAGCGCTTTTTCGAGGGTATGTCTTCCAGGACAGGCAGGGGCAGGTTTTCGCATGGCAGCTCAAAATCGCCATCCTTGCGTGCCTGCGCGCCAAGTTCTTGCCAAAGGGAATTGTAATCGGCGAACAGCCGGCCCTTTTTTGCGGAATGGTGGACGGCGCGGTTGGCGTTGCCTACAAGCACCATATTGCGGCAGCCATGTTCATGTCCCAGCTGGCGCACCAGGCGCACCATCAGGGCCTTGGGGCGCATGCCATGCAGGTCGCGGGTTGCCTCGCGCACGCGGCGCAAGCCTTCCGCGCCGCGCGGACCCTGGATGCAACCGATGCCCACGCCCATGCTGGCGCGCGCGCGGGAACCGAAAAAGGAAAACGCGACCGAGTAGATCACGTCATCGCCATGCGCCAGTTGCAGGACCATCTCGCCTTCGCGGTCCATCGGTTGTAGCGAACACAGCTGCAGGTGGTAGGGCGCGCCCGATTTTCCCGGTACGGTACCCAGCCGCACGGGCGCGCGCGCCGCCTGCGTCATCAACTTGCCCCAGCCTTGTTGCAGGATGAAATGATAGTGCTCGACCAGCAAGGCGACGCGCTGGCGGCATGACAGGTTCGTGCTCAGGTAAGGGCGGTACACCTTGTGCATCAGGCGCGGGTAGGCTTGCAGCAAGTCCTGGAACACGGGGTGGGAATTGAGCAACTGCAGCCAGATGCGCGTCTGCCTGCGCTGCAGCTGTGCCCGCAATTGCAGCTTGAGCAGCTCGCGTACGCGGGACATGCCTGGTGGCATATTGCTCAGGCCCGCGTGCAGGGTAATAGCTTGTGTCATCAAAGAGTTTTCATGTGGATGTGGATGGGCCTGGCGCAGGGTGCTGGCTGCGCTTCAGGCCGGCGGCGGCCCGCTCATGCCGTCGGTGTCGGCCAGCAATACCGTGGCGCTGCGCGTGGCGCGCGCCAGTTTGCGCGCCAGCGCACCGGAAAAACGGCGCTGCCAGGGACTATGGCGCAGGGCTGGCAGGACGATTTCGTGGCAACCGAGCAGTTCGGCCGTATCGAGGATCGTAAACAGCAGCTCGCCGGCAAAAATATGCGTGCTGAAGGCGAGTTGAGAGCGGCTCAGATACAGTCCCGCCTCGTGCATCATCTGCTGCGTGGCCAGGTCCAGCGCATGGCATGCGCCGGCGCTGTGCTGGGGCAAGCCATCTGTCCGGCGCGCTGGCGCCGGTGTCACGTGCAGCAGGCTGACGCTGACCTGGATGCCCCATTCCTGCAGGCGCCTGGCGTAGCGCGCACCGTAGATGATGTCGCTGGCGCGCTTGACGGGCAAGAGCAGCAGCAAGGTATCCTGGCCCGGCTTGCCGCAGGCGCCCGCGGCGCTGTCCGGGGCGCGGTGGCGTTGCGGGGCAAGGCGCGATGCATGCATGGAAGGAGTGGCCGTGGTGGAAAAACCAGTTCATCTTATCCATGCCCCCGCGCCCTGTAAATTGGCGAAACAGCGTACGGGTTCCCCTTATGCCGCGCTTGTTTTAATAGCGGTAGGTGACATACACGGCACCGATCGGGGAGGTCTTGCGCTGCACGATGGGGCTCTTGGCCGCGTCACCCAGGCGGCTCTCGACGCCGACCAGGGTATTGATGCCCCAGCGCGCATCGAAGCGGTGCTCCCAGTTGACGGTGGCCTGGGCTTCATAGAAACCACCCTTGGGCGTGTATTGCTTGAACGAGGTATTCGCAGCCTGGGAGGCCGTCACGCCATACATGGTCTGCACGTACTTGCGCTCGCCCCAGCCCAGCTGGCCGCCGATGCTCACGCTGTCCTGCTGCACGCCCTTGGCGTCGGCCCGGCCATAGATCTGGCCTGTCGCGCCGAAATGCACATTCGCGCCATTTTCGCGATTCGACAGGGGAATGTCGCTCGACACGCTCAGTGACAGGCCCGGCAAGGGCGAATAGCCCGCGCTGAGCAGGGCGCTGGCGTTGCCCTTGACTTCGCCCATGCCCTTCAGATAATCGCTGCCGCCGAAGCCGTTGATGCCCGTGCGCTTGTGGTCTTCGCGCTTGCCGCGGTAGCCCAGCGCGGCGCTGTAGCTGAAGGGCCCGGCCTGGCCGCCATAACCGAGGCCGCGCGAGGTGCTGATGAACAAGCCATTGGCCATGGCGTAATCAAGGATGATCAGGGGCGAGGCCGACAGCTTGTCGGCACCGGAATAGCTGGACACGGCAGCGACGCCGCCGCCGATGGTGAAGACATTTTCCGCAGCGGGTTCGGCCGCCGCGGCGGCCAGCGGGTTGAGGATCATGCCGCTGGCGAGTGCCAGCGCGGTCAGCAGGGTTGTGGGTGCGTGCATGGTGTTTTCCGTCAGGTGGAGAACCGAGGCCGGAGTGGCTCGATTGACTGCCGACAGTATCCATCCTTGCCATGAAGGAAAAATGAGCCTTTTATTAAGATTGTATGAAGAGCGCTTCTTTACCCATTCTTCAGCTTGCGGTGGTTTAATACTCACCATGAAGATACTGCTGATTGAAGACGATATGGACCTGGGCAATGGCGTGCGGATCGCCCTGCGCGACCAGGGCATGCAAGTGGTCTGGGTGCGCAGCCTGGAGGATGCGGCGCGCAGCATCGAGCACGACAGTTGTGAGCTGGTGTTGCTGGACCTGGGCTTGCCCGACGGCGATGGCCTTGATTTGCTGGCCCGGCTGCGCGCGGCGCGCCTGCCGGTGCTGATCCTCAGCGCCCGCGATACGCTGGAACAGCGCTTGCGGGGCCTGGACGGCGGCGCCGACGATTACCTGGTGAAGCCCTTCGTGCTGGCCGAGCTGCTGTCGCGCGTGCGCGCCTTGGCACGCCGCAGCTATGGCTTCGATGGCGACACCATCGAATTGCGCGGCTTGCTGCTGCAGGTGCCCACGCGCAGGGTCAGCGTACATGGCCGTCCCGTAGAGTTGACGGCCAGTGAGTATGCCCTGCTGAAGACCTTGCTGATGCGCGCCAACCGGGTCATCACGCGCCGCGTGCTGGAAGAGCATATCTTGCCCGGCGGGCTGGCGAATGCCAGCAATACCCTGGATGTGCATATGGGCAACCTGCGCCGCAAGATCGGCGAGGGATATATCCGTACCGTGCGCGGTGTCGGCTATGTCATCGACCAGCAGGGCGAGACATCCACTTCGCCCGGTGCCGGCGCATGATGGGGCGTTTCTGGGCCATGCTGCGCCGGCCCACCCTGGTGCGCCGCCTGATGATGGCGCAAATGCTGATGCTGACCGTGCTGTGGAGCCTGGCCGTGGCGTATGTGCTGTTCGAGGGAACGAGCGAAGCGAGTACTGTGAGCCGCGGCGTCTTGCA
Organism: Janthinobacterium sp. BJB426; assembly: GCF_002735705.1. Taxonomy (GTDB): domain Bacteria; phylum Pseudomonadota; class Gammaproteobacteria; order Burkholderiales; family Burkholderiaceae_D; genus Janthinobacterium. The sequence continues at coordinate 345,547 of NZ_PDZL01000005.1, read as the reverse complement.
CGCCATTATCAGCGTGGCCGATAACCTGGCGGAGCAGCCGCAGCGCCAGGAACAAAGCTTGCGCGCCATCGACGAAGCCTTGCGCGAGGAATTTGAAATGGGGCAGGTGCCGGAGCTGGCGCCGCGCATCCTCGTCTGGCGCGAAGGCAAGCTGGTCTACAAGTCCCCCGCAGCGCCCAGCGGCATCCGCAGCGCCGGGCCCGAGCAGATGGAGGTGGTGTATATCAAGGGCCAGGCCTGGCGCAGCCGCAGCCTGTCCGAAGGGGCCACGCGCGTGACGGTGCTGGAGGTGGGCGGTGCCTGGCAATTTTTCATCACGATCAATTCACGCGGCTACTACCTGTTGCCGCTGCTGATCAGCCTGCCGTTCCTGCTGGTGCCGGCCTGGCTGTCGATTCGCCTGGCCATGCGCCCATGGCGCAAGGTGGCGCAGGAAGTGGCGGCGCGCGGACCGCAGGATTTGCGGCCGCTGGCCTTCAAGCCGCCGCATGGCGAACTGGCGGCGCTGGTCGACAATATCAATGCCCTGCTGCAGCGGGTCGATGCCAGTGCGGCGCGCGAACGCAGCTTCATCGCCGACGCCACGCATGAGCTGCGCACGCCGCTGGCGGCCATGCGCGTGAATGTCGAAGCCTTGCAGGGGCAGGCGCACGATGCACGCCAGCAAGAGCTGCTGGACGGTATCTTGAACAGCGGCAACCGCGCCACCCGTCTGGTAGGCCAGCTGCTGCAGCTCACGCGCAGCGAAGTGCAGGCGGGCGGGGGCGAGTTGCCGCGGCGGCAGGCGCTCGATACTTTGCTGCAAGACCGCCTGGCGGCTCTGTCCGGCCTGGCCCAGGCGGGCGATATCGAGCTCGAATTGCAAGCCAGCGTCTCGCTCAGCGTAGCCGGACAGCGCGAGAGCCTGGTCTCGCTGATCGACAACCTGGTGGAGAACGCCATCAAGTACAGCCCGCGCGGCAGCAGCGTGACCGTGTCGCTGCATGCGGAGCGGGGCCAGGCCGTGTTGCATGTGGCCGATCAGGGACCGGGCATCGCGCCGGCGCTGTATGAACGCGTATTCGACCGTTTTTTCCGCGCGCCGCAGCAGGCGCAGCCGGGTAGCGGCCTGGGCTTGTCCATTGTCGCGTCCGTCGTGCGCCAGCACGGCGGCACGATTCAGTTGCACAGAGGCAATGGCGGTCTGGGCTTGCTGGTGGAGGTGCGCTTGCCGCTGGCCGAGGCCTGACTGCGCTGGCGCCCTTGCGGCATTGCATGAAGATTATTTCATGTGCTTATAACGCAAGATGGCATGGCGTGGCGCACGCTTGCGATGCATAATGCGGGACAGTTAAAAAACACCGTTATGCGCCCATTCCTGTCCCGCTACCTGCCGTATCCCGCCTTTGTCGGCCTGTATCTGCTATTTGACTGGGCCACGTATATCGATCCGATGTACGGGCTGAACATTACCCCCTGGAATCCGGATCCCGCGCTGGGCCTGGTATTTTGGCTGATCCACGGCCGCAAGGCGGCGCTGCCGTGGTTTATCGCCCTGGTGGCCGGCGAGGTGCTGGTGCGCGGCATGCCGGCAGGCCTGCCCCTGACCTTGCTCTGTTCGGCGTGGCTGGTGCTCGGCTATGGCGGTATGGGCGCAGTCTTGCGCCGCAGTTTCAGCAGCAGCGACATCTTCGACAACCGGCGCCGCCTGAGCGCCTGGGTTGCCATCGTGCTGCTTGGCACCGTGCTCAATGCGCTCGGCTACATTTCCCTGCTGTCGCTGACGGGACGCATCCCGGCCGGCGAATGGGGGACGGCAGTCTGGCGCTTCGGCATCGGCGACATGGTCGGCATGCTGGTATCGATGCCGCTGATCTGGGTGCTGTTCAGCGAACGGGGGCGTGAGCGCCTGCATGCCGCCGTGTGGCGCTGGGAAACCTTGGCGTATCTGGCCCTCGCCAGTTTCGTGCTGTGGAGCCTTTTCGGTTCCATCGTGCGTTCCGAATACAAGCATTTCTATTTCCTGTTTCTCCCCGTGATCTGGGCCGCCTCGCGCCAGGGCTTGCATGGCGCCGTGCTGGCCGTGTTTGTATTGCAACTGTGCATCATCACCCTGGTGAAATGGACGCATGCGGTCGATATCCAGTTTTATGAATTGCAGCTGCTCGATGCCGTGCTGGCGCTGGTGGGATTTTTTATCGGCATCGTCGTCGATGAAATGCGCCAGGTGGCCGACGAACTGAAACACACGATGCGCCTGGCGGCCGCCGGCGAGATGGCGGCCGCGCTCGCGCATGAGCTGAACCAGCCGCTGACGGCCTTGTCGACCTATGGCAAAGCGTGCGAATACTTGCTGGAACGGGGAGAGACGGGCGCCTTGCTGCAGGGCGCAGTGGGGCACATGATCGTGGAATCGGGACGCGCCGCGGACGTGGTGCGCCGCCTGCGCGACTTTTTCCGCACGGGCGCGATGCAGCTCGAAGCGGTAGAGGCGGGCGCCTTGATCGAGGGCATGGCGCGCCAGTTCACGCCGCTGTTCCATGAGCATGGCATCGAGCTGGTGCTGGCGCCGCCGTCGCCGCTGGCCGTCAATGCCGACCGCCTGCAAATCGAGCTGGTGTTGCGTAATTTACTGGCCAATGCGCAGGATGCGGTGATGGGCCAGCCGCGCGGCCGGCGCCGCATCACGGTCTCGGCCGAGCGGCTCGAAGGCGGGCGGCTGCGCCTGTCCGTGGAGGATAGCGGGCCCGGCATTTCCAACAGCCTGGCGGCACGCCTGTTCGAACCGTTTGTCTCGACCAAGGCCAGCGGCCTGGGGTTGGGGCTGGTGCTCAGCCGCAGCATCGTCGAAGCGCATGGCGGCCAGCTATGGGCCGAAGTGGGCAAGCATGGCATTTTTCGTTTTGTCCTGCCCCTGGCGCGCGCCAGTGCGGCCGCTACAGGAGAGTATGGTGACAAGTAATTTGACGGTGTTTATCGTGGATGACGATCCCGCCGTGCGCGATGCGCTGGGTTTGCTGCTGGGCATACGCGGTTACCGCACGGCCCTGTTTTCCTGCGGCGAGGATTTCCTGCACAGCTGGCGGCCAGAGTGGGCCGGCTGCCTGCTGGTCGATATCCGCATGTCGGGCATGGATGGCCTGAGCCTGCAGCGCCGCTTGCTGGAGCTTAAATGCATGCTGCCCGTCATTATTATCACGGGACATGGCGACGTCACTCTGGCGCGCCAGGCCTTCAAGGCGCAGGCCAGCGATTTCCTGGAAAAACCGTTTGACCACGACAAGCTGCTGGCCGCCATTGAGGAAGCGTTTTCGCGCGAGGCGCATGCGCGCGGCCAATTGCTGCGCCAGGTGGAGGGGTTAGCCTTGCTGCGCGCCTTGACGCCGCGCGAGCGGGAAGTGATGCATCTGGTGGTGACAGGCCAGCACAACCGGGATATCGCCCCGGCACTGGGCATTTCCGTGCGCACGGTGGAAGTGCACAAGGCGCGCCTGATGGACAAGCTGGGCGTCGACAATGTGGCCGACCTGGTGCGCATCAGCATGCTGGGCACCGGTTAGCCACTGCAGCGTTGTCTAGGCGATGGTCTGCAATACCTGATCGCTTGAAATCGCCTTGACCCAGTCGCTGCGCCGCGCCACCGTGATGACGGTGCTGTTGGCGCTGTCGAACGGCGCCCATTCCGGATTCTTCTTGCGCATCAATGCCACCACCGGCACATGCACGGCGTTCGCCAGGTGCATGATCGATGTTTCCACCGAAATGATCAGGTCGCATTGCGCCAGCATGGCGGGCAGCTGGAAAAAGTTGTCGACAGCGCTGAAGGCTTGCGTGCGCGGCAAGCCACGCGCCTGCACGACGGCATCGACCTTGGCCAGTTCCTGCGGCATGGCATTGATCAGGAAGCAGGCATTTTTCCACTTCGGCATCGCCTGCATGCGCGCGATCAGCTCGGCGATGCGTTCCAGCGGCCAGCCGCGCTTGTGCGACTTTGCAAACGGGTTCAGGAGTACGAGCGGACCCTGGCGCGGGGCAAAGCCCCAGGTGGCCAGCTGCGCCTGCGCTTGATGCAGCGCCTGTTCGGGAATGTGCACGAAGGGATAGCGTTCGGCCACGGGAATGTCGAGTCCCGTCAATTGATGGAACCAGTCCGCGTACACGCTGCTGATATGGTGCTCGCCGGCATCCTGTCCCGCATACGAGGCCAGCACGGCATCGATTTTGCGATAGGCCAGGTAATGCCAGGGGCGCAGTGGGCTGAACGGCTTGCGCGTGCCGATCACCAGCCCGTTCGGGCTGATCGCGCGGGCAAGATCCGCGTACTGCTGTGGCCGTACGTGGGCCAGTGACACGACGATGGGATAGTGTTCCGCCTTGGCTTCGCGCAGTGACTCTTCGTATAGCGCCGGGCTGTAGGTCTTGCGGTACACCTTGGCGAACAGGCCAGACTGCTCTACCCAGTCATACAGCGAATAGGTGCGCAGGCTTTCCCATTGTTTCGCGTCGGACGTGCGGCGCACTTCGTCGACCCACAGGTGGATCTGAATATGGGGATAGGCCGCGGCAAAGGCGCGGAAACCGTTTTGCAGGTAGGTAAAGTCTCCCAGCGCCAGATGGGCGATGAAAAGAATTTTGTCCGACTTTTGTAGAAGTTCGGCGGGAATCAAAGGCGTCATGTATCAGTACGATTTCAGGTATTCATTCGATGGTGTCAAGCCACTTGCTGGGAAAATTGCAGGCGATGCAGATTGGCATAGGCGCCGTTGGCATCCAATAATTGCTGGTGACTGCCGGTTTCCATTATTTTCCCATGTGACAATACCACGATACGGTCCGCACGTTCAATTGTTGATAGCCGATGCGCAATAACGAGGGTGGTTTTACCTTGCATCAGATGTTCCAGCGCCGCTTGCACGGCCCGTTCCGCTTCCGTATCCAGTGCCGAGGTCGCTTCATCGAGGATCAGGATGGGCGCATCCTTGTAGATCGCGCGGGCGATGGCCACGCGCTGGCGCTGGCCGCCGGACAGGCGCGAGCCGTTGTCGCCCAAGCGCGTTTCCAGGCCATCGGGCAAGCCGTCGATGACGTCCGACAGGAAGGCGGCCGCGGCAGCCGCTTCGATGCGCTGCCGATCCGGCGCCGCATCGCCATATGCGATATTCGCGGCCAGGGTATCGTCGAACAGCACCACCTGCTGGCTGACCATGGCGATCTGGCTGCGCAGGCTGGTCAGGTTGATGGCGTCGATATTCTGCCCATCGAGCAAGATTTCGCCACTGCTGGCGGAGTAAAATCCGGGCAGCAGGCTGACCAGGGTCGATTTGCCGCCGCCGGACATGCCGACAAAGGCGACCGTTTGTCCAGGCGCGATGCTCAGATCGATATGCCGCAGGGCCGGCTCCTGATGTCCTGGGTAGGCAAAGCTCACGTCCTTGAACTCGATGCGGCCGCTGCTGCGGCCAGCGAGCGGCTTGCCGCCCGTGCGTTCCGGCGTCTTGTCGATCAGCTGGAAGACTTCCTCTGCGGCGGCCATGCCGCGTTGCAGGGGGCCGTTGACTTCGGCCAGCTGTTTTAATGGTGTCAGCAGCATGAGCATGGCCGTGATGAAGGAGACGAAGCCGCCGACCGTGATTTGTCCCTGCTCCGACTGGAACAGGGCCATCACGATGACCAGGGCCACGGCGGCGGCCGTGATCACCTGGGTGATGGGCACGGTGGCGGAAAAGGTCGTGGTCATGCGCATGCTGTAGCGGCGCAATTGCTCGGCACGTTCTTCGAAGCGCGATTTCTCGTAGTCCTGGCCGCCGAAGATCTTGATCACTTGCTGGGCGCGCGTGGTTTCCTCGATGACCTGGGTCAGCTCGGCATTGACGGCCAGCGAGTCGCGGTTGAGTTTTTTCAGGCGCTTGCCCGTGGTGCGCACGACGATGGTCAGCACGGGCAGCAGCACCAGGGTGACCAGGGTCAGCGCCCAGTTCAGATACAGCAGCCATGCCAGCAGGCCCAGCACGGTCAGCGAGGAGCGCACGATCGAGGTAAACACCTTGGTCACCATTTCGATGATCTGCTGCACTTCAAACATGATGGAGTTGATGACTTTGCCCACCGTGTGCGTGTTGTAGAAGTCGATGGGCAGGTTCAGCATGCTGGTGAACATCCTGCGCCGCAACTCGTTGAGAATGCGCGTGGAGACATAGCTCATCAGGTAGCTGCTGGCAAAGGTGGACACGCCGCGCATGGCAAAGATGCCGATGACGATCAGTGGCACCAGCCAGAAGGAAAAATTCACCTTGCCGCCAAAACCATTGTCGAGCAGTAGCTTGAGCGCATACGGCAGCAGCGGTTCCGTGGCCGCCGTGACGACCATCGCCAGCAGGGCCAGGGCCAGGTGTTTCTTGTAGGGCGCGTGCAGTGCGGTGAGGCGCTTCAGGTCGGGCGTGAGCATCGGTATGGTTCCTTGCAGGGACAGCAAAAACGGTCAGGCGAAAAACGAGTTCAGGCAATGCGTTCCTGCTGACGCAGCATGGCCCACAGTATCACCATCGGGAAGACCAGCATGATGATGCCGATATTCAGGGTAAGCGAGCTGGTCGTCAGGCCAAAAACAGGATAGCAGGTACACAATATTACGCCGGCGAGGGCATATGGCCGTGCACTTGGAAGGTTGTGGCGCAGAGCATACCCAAACAGGGTGAGCGGAACAATAAATAGTGCCAGCAATGCCAGCAGGCCGAGGATGCCGCGCTTGACCAAGGCGTCGAGATAGTCATTGTGGGCGTTGGTATAAGCGCTGATAGAGGTACTCATCTTTCCTTCGGCCACGAGCTCTTGCTTTTGTGCGAGATAGCCTGTGCGCCCCATACCCAGCCAGAGATTCTGCTTGGACATCTCCAGCGCGGTATGCCACATCTCCAGTCGTTGCCCCACAGATGTCGCCGCATCGCCGGCGCTTTCGAATTTTTCCAGTTCAGAAACTGCAATGATCGCGCGCTGGTAGACAAGCGAGCTTGGCATTGCATAGGCCGCTGTGATTATTGCAAGCAACAAGGTAAACATGGCGATCCGGTAGCGTTTTCCATGCTGTTTGGCGTGATGTACCGCGATAATCACGAGACAGATAGGCAGTACCACCCAACCGCCCCGGCTGCTACTGATAACGGAGCCAAAAACGCCGGCCAGGCCGCCCGCAAGCAATAGGCATGTCCAGGCGGTCGAGTGGCGTTGCTCACGGGCCCATCCGAGTCCTGACAACGCCAGCATGCCAAATAGCATGCTGACGTTCCCGTAATGGATAGGATTGCTGGTCGCCGCTTGTGGGCGTGTGGCGTTGGTGGCGAGAAACTGCGAGAAGGCCAGCGCAGCGCCAGTTGTGGCACCAATTGCCAATCCACTCCACCATGCAGCAGGCCGCGGCGGATAGGCAATCAGCAGCAGCATGACCGGCGCAGCCAGCAGCGCTCGCAGGGGGATGTCGAGTTCGCGCGCCGGATCGCCGTGGTACAACATATTGGCCGTAAAAATGAAGAAGTACAGCAGCAGCGTGCCGAGCATCAGGTAATCGCGGCGTTGCAGGTTCAGACGGGGACGTTTCCAGAGCAGCCAGCTGCTGGCCAGCAACAGCACCAGCGCGCCGAGGGAGTATCCGCTGGTGACAGCCAGCGCCAATGCCGAAAAGAGAAAAACACAAACAGTGGTCAAGCCGAGCATGTATATCCTTGGTAACGCATGTCGTCGCCATTATGGCAACTGTAGCAACATAAAGTAGACGTCATTGTAATCGAAGGTGGCAACAAAAACGCTCCAGGAAATTTACTCTTTGATAACGCTATGGGCGATCTCAAGGGGGAAATGAAAAAAACCATGGTTTTTAGTCATGGTTTTTTTGTAAGCAATGGTAACTTGCTGTTGTTTTGCCAAGACCCGCAGGCCGGTCATGCGTCTCAGGCGTTGGCTGGCACGCGGGTGGCGACGCCGGTGGCGATGGCCGCTTGCGACACGGCTGGCGCGACCCAGCTGCGCAGGCGCTCGTCGAATGGCGATGGAATCAGTTGCAGCGGCGTCAGCGCGCTGGTGGTATGGCCCGGCAATGGTTCCTTTGCCAGCGCGGCGATGGCGCGCACGCAGGCCAGCTTCATCTCCTCGTTGATGGTGGTGGCGCCCACGTCGAGCGCGCCGCGGAAGATGTACGGGAAGCACAGCACGTTGTTGATCTGGTTCGGATAGTCCGAGCGGCCCGTGGCCACGATGGCGTCGTCGCGCACGGCATGCACTTTTTCCGGGGCGATTTCCGGATGCGGATTGGCCAGGGCGAAGATCAAAGGCTTGGCGGCCATCGATTCGACCATCTGCGCGCTGACCACGCCGCCCTTCGAGACACCGATGAAGATGTCGGCGCCAACCATCGCGTCGGCCAGGTCGCGGTCGCTCGTGTCATTCGCGTAGCGTGCCTTGTTCTCTTCCATGCTGGCATCGCGGCCCGGGTAGATCACGCCCTGGCTGTCGCATACTTTCAGCAGCGACTTGTTCAGGCCCAGTGAGACGAGCAAGTCCAGGCAGGCGATCGACGCCGCGCCGGCGCCCGATACGGCTACTTTGACGTTACCGATATCTTTGCCCACCAGTTCCAGGCCGTTCAGGATGCCGGCCGCGACGATAATGGCCGTGCCGTGCTGGTCGTCGTGGAAGACGGGAATGTTCATGCGCTTGCGCAATTGCTGTTCGATGTAGAAGCAGTCCGGCGCCTTGATGTCTTCCAGGTTGATGCCGCCGAAGGTCGGCTCCATGCGCACCACGGTGTCGATAAACAGGTCGGGATCGTTCTCGGCCAGTTCGATGTCGAACACATCGACATCGGCAAATTGCTTGAACAGGCAAGCCTTGCCTTCCATTACCGGTTTGCTGGCAAGCGGACCGATATCGCCCAGGCCCAGCACGGCGGTGCCATTGGTGATCACGGCCACCAGGTTGCTGCGCGACGTGTAGATGCCGGCTGTGCGCGGATCTTCCACGATCGCTTCGCAGGCGAAGGCCACGCCTGGCGAGTACGCGAGGGTCAGCGCGCGCGCGTCGCCCAGCGGTTTGGTTGGCGTGACGGAAATCTTGCCTGCACGAGGTTCGGCGTGATAGGCGAGGGCGGCTTCTTTCAGGTTGAAAGTTTCGCCGTTCTGTTCGGCGTGCTTGCTGTGCGAAGTAGACATAAGAATTCTGGGAAGGGCAACCAGGCCCGAGTGGTCAATCCGGGCCATGTTATGCAAGCGTTTGCACGCTGTCAAGGCTGGATTGTACTTAAGAGTCTCAAAACCGCTTTGGGCGACGGTATTATTTCAATGCAAGCGTTTGCTCGGTTTTTGACGGGAAGAGGAATTTTTACGATAAAATCACCACATTGCGATCCGGGAAGCCCATGACAAACAAGAACCCCACCTTAAGCGACGTCGCGCGGGCCAGCGGCGTGCACTTTTCCACCGTCTCGCGCGTGATGAACCCGGCAACGCGGCAAATGGTCAGCGTCGAGGTGGCCGCGCGCGTGCTGGCCGAAGCGGGTCGGCTCGGCTACCGGCCGAATCGCGCCGCCTCCACCCTCGTCACGCGCAAGTCGCGCATCATCGGCGTGGTCTTGCCCGATATTACCAACGCGGTGTTCCCGCCTATCCTGCTGGGCATCGAGGAAGGCTTGCGCAAGCATGGCTACCTGGCCATCGTCGCCAATGTGGGCGCCGACGAGGAAGAGCAGCTGTTCGTCATCAACCGCCTGCTGGGGCAGCAGGTTGACGGCCTGATCCTGGCTACGGCGCGCCGCGACGATCCCGTCATCAAGATGTGCATCGACCAGAACGTGCCCGTCGTCACCGTCAACCGCAGCGACGAGACGGGCGTCGCTTCCTGCGTCGTCAGCGACGACGTGGTCGGCATGCGTTTGGCCGTGGAACACTTGCTGGCGCTGGGCCACCGCCATATCGCGCACATCGCCGGCCCGGAAAACCTGTCCACGGGCCACGTGCGCCGCCTCGGCTTCCTGGCCGCCATCCAGGCCAGCGAACTCGATCCCTCGCAAGCGTTCGTGTTTGAAAGCAGCGGCTATTCGCGCGAATGCGGCAAGGCGGCCCTGCTGGAACTGCTGCGCCAGTCGCCGCGGACGACGGCCGTGGTGACGGGCAGCGACCTGGTGGCCCTCGGCTGCTACGACGCCATTCGCGAACTGGGCTTGAGTTGTCCCGAAGATATTTCCGTGGTGGGCCACAACGACATGCCCTACATGGACATGATCCGTCCGCCCCTGACCACCATCCGCATCCGCCACCACGGCATCGGCACGGAAGCGGCCCGGCTGATCCTGCAAACCATCGATTCGCCCGATTCTCCCGTGCTCGACGTGCGCCTGAAGCCCGAACTGGTGGTGCGCGAATCGACGGCCGCTCCCCGGGGCTGAGGCCGCGCCTGGGGCCGCGCCGCTGCAAGGTGGTACACTGGCGCCCCTCAACGTATTTTGCCCCTCTATCGCCATGACCAAAACCAACACGCCTTCCCCAAAACGCCGCGAAGAGGGCGTCGCCAAGCTGACCGTCAATCCCTTCCTCGACGCCGAGTTTTACGCGCGCATGCGCGACTACACGGAACGCGATGCGGCCATCATCAAGGAATTGAAAGCGATCGCTGAAATTCGCGCCGGTAACAAGCAGCCCGATCCCCGCCTGGCGCCGTCGCTGGAGGCCCTGCGCAGCACCGTCAAGAAAGGCTTGACCTTCGGTGACATGCTAGACCGCATGGCCGCCGGCAAGGAAAAAGGCTTGTGGGAGCCGTGGATGACGACCTTCGGCATCGAGATCCGCGCCGTCAACTACGGAGCCGGTCCGCGCAACGCCTGCCTGGTGCTGGACCTGGCCGCGAATGCCCCAGCGCACGCGATGTTCGCCAAGGCGGGCATCCAGAACTGGCGCAGCCTGGCTGCCGACGACTGCTCCGTGGTGCGCTCGGAAAAGGCGACGGAAACGACGCCCCTGAAAGTGTATGCCGTGTTTTACCTGGACCCGCTGCCAGCCTGAACTTCCAGTCCCCGTGCTGCCAATCCGGCCATGTTCCTGGTCTGATTTGCCGCGCAGGGGCGCAGCACCTTCGTCAGCCCATGCGCGGGGCGTCCGCGGTGCTGGCGCCCGACAGGAATAGCTGGTCTACCATGGCCGGGATGCCGACCGTGGCAATCTCGCCTTTTTGCGCCGACTCGGCCGCCGCATACAGCAGGAAGTCATACGCTTTCGCCAGCCATTTGGCCGACATGTCGACGCGAAACACCCCCACCTTCTGGCCATTCAGGAAGTACGCTTCCAGCGCCGCACTGTAGAACGACGGCGTGTAGCCCGTCACTTCATCGTTTTTCGCATCGTGCAAATCGCTCCATAGCGACGCGCTCCAGAACAGATACAACTCCTTGCCTTGCATGACGCCTTCGGTCAGCCTCTGCAGCGCCGCCGCGAAAGGGGCTTCGTCCAGCCTGGCTTTTTCCAGCGCGCTGCGCATATGGTCGCTGGCACGCGTCGCCAGCAGTGCGACGACAGCTTCGCGCGTGGGAGCGATGCGGTACAAGGTGGCCTTGCTGATGCCCGCCAGCGCGGCGAGTTGTTGCAGATTGGCTCGGGGGTGCCGTGCCACCGCCAGCGCCAGGGCGTTGGCCAGTTTGTCGTCGATCACGCCCTGCATGGGCAGGCTTTCCATGGACAAGCTTGATTCATCCTACCGTCCTCCGCTCAAATAGCCATTGTCGCCCAAGACAGACGAAGTCGCAATGCGCCGGAGAATCCAATGCAATCAAAATGAATCGATATTGACTCATTTTGATTTTTATAGGATCATTCATTTCCTGTGCACGCGCAAAGACGCGCGATGCGGGCTTGAATCTTTTGGGAGAAAACAATGATCTGTGTGACGGGAGCGACAGGGCAACTGGGCCGGCTGGTAATAGGGGAGTTGCTCAAAAGTGTGCCTGCAGGCCAAATCGTGGCCGCCGTACGGCGTCCCGCGGCGGCCCGGAACCTGCGGGAACTGGGCATCGTCGTGCACCAAGCCGATTATGCCCAGCCGGGCCATTGGCCGCTGGCGCGCCATGGATTTCCGCCGGCAGTCGCGGCCACTCTGGCCAGTGCCGATGCGGGCGTGGCGCACGGCGATATCCTTGGCGACAGCCGCGATTTGAGCGCATTGATCGGCAGGCCTAGCACCTCGCTGCAGTCCCTGGTGGCGGCAGCGTTGGCGGGCGGAAAGGGGGATGCATGAACAGCTATGTGTATCTGATCCTGGCCATCCTGGGCGAGGTGGGCGCCACCAGCGCCCTGAAGGCATCGCATGGCTTCAGCAAACCGTGGCCATCGCTTGCCTGTGTGCTCGGTTATGGCATCTCATTCTATTTTCTATCACTGACCTTGAAGACCCTGCCGATAGGCATCGCCTATGCCATCTGGGCCGGCGTGGGCATCGTACTGACTGCCGCCATCGGTTATGTTGTCTTTGGCCAGAAACTCGATGTGGCGGCCATGCTGGGTATCGCGCTGATCGTCGCGGGCGTGCTGACGATTCAGCTGTTTTCCGGCGCCGGATCGCACTAGCGGTCTGCGGGGGCGCGGCGCTCAGGCTGCGCTTCTGCCCAGATCAACCAGCAGCGCTGCCGCCAGCACGATCAGCATCACGCCCGATAGCCGTTCCAGTGACGGCAGCGCGCGCGCAAAGCGCTGCCGCAGGGCGCTGCTGCCGATGGCCAGCGCCACCGCCATATCCCACGCCAGCACGGCAAACACCATCCACGCGCCATACGCCGCCATCGCGGCGGGACTCGTTTGCCTGCCAGCCAGCACGGTGGCCAGGCTGACGTAGAACAGCGCATTCTTCGGGTTCAGGATGGCCGAGACAAACCCCATCGCGACACCGCCGCGCCAGCGCGCCTTGCCGGTGGCGGACGCGGCTTCCAGGCTGCTCTTGCCCGCGTGGCGCAGGAACAGCCAGCCCAGGTACAGCAGATACGCGCATCCCGCCAACCGCACCACCATGAATGCCGTACTGCCCGCCCGCAGCACCGACAGTCCGCCAAACGCCGCCACGATGAACACGGCATTGGCCACGGTAATGCCCATGCACGTGCCGGCGGCACCGCGCCAGCCGTGGGCCAGCGAGGTGCGCGCGATCAGGAAAAAATCGGGGCCGGGCGACAGCAGGGACAGAAAGTGGGCAGCGACGATCAATAAAAAGTCCTGCATGGCTTGCGCTCCTTAATGATAAGGAGGCGAGTATGCAATCGTGTTGCTGGCGCGTATTGAAGAAAATTGCAGGCTAGCGATAGCGCCCCGGCGTGATGCCAGCATGCGCCTTGAAGACGCGTTGCAAATGGCTCTGGTCGGCAAAGCCCAGCTCATGCGCCAGCTGCGCCAGCGCCGTCCCTGCCTGCAAGCGGCTGCGCGCGCGGTTGACGTGGGCATTCAACTGGTAGGCGTGCGGCGTCATGCCGGTGGCGGCGCGAAAGGCGCGGATCAATTGATAAGGACTCAGGCCTGCCGCTTGCGCCAGTTGTCGCAGGCTGGCCGAGGGCTGCTCCTGCAGCGTTTCGAGCACGGGCGCCAGTTGCTGCGGCACCGGCTTGCGTTCCGACGGCAGCGGGTCTGCACAGGCGCTGACGCAAGCGCGCAGAAACGCCAGCAGCGCCGCATTTTTCTCCTCCGCGCCGGCCCTTGAAAACAGCAGCGCATTCATCGCGCAAAACTGCGCGTACAGCAGCGGGCAGTGCAGCACCGCCGCCGTATCGCCATCGAGCCCCGGCGCGTGTGCTTGCAGCCACTGCGCATCGAGATGCAGCATCTGGTAGCTCCACAGGGCGTCAGGCAGGGGATTGCAGGCATGCACGCAGCCGGCCGGCACCAGCACCAGACTGCCATTGGCGAGCACGGCCTGGCCATCCTGGCTGCCTGTAAAAATGCTGCCGCCAGCGTCGACGGCGCCGATGGAAAACGTGGGATGACTGTGCGGCTTGTAGCACGCGCGGCTGTTACAGGCGCGCCGGCTTTCCACGTGGGGCAGAGCCGGATCGCGCCAGAAGGCAGTGGTGTTATTGCTTGCGTACATAGGCGTCAAGCAGCCGGCGCGGGCGGGCGCAAATACAGCATTTGATGCTGCAGGTCGAACAGCACAGGCATTTGCCTGAAGAAATCCGTGCCCAATATGCCATCTGCCTTGAATTCATCCGGCAACGCCATCAACAGGGGCGAGATGCTTTTTCCTCCCGGCAGCGGCAGTGTGATCGTGCGGCAGGGAAGCCCGGGCCCCAGCTTGAAAGCGCATTTTTCCACGCGAGAAAACGCTTCGGCTGCCGAACTTTTTATAATGGAAATGGAGGCGGCCGTGTCGAGCACCAGGCGATAGGTTTTCTTGCCGTCGGCCAGATGCAGCAGCAAACCTTCATCGATGCGCTCATATGGCACTGCCAGCCATCCGGCAGGTGGCGCGGCGCCATCGCCGGCGCTGATCTGCAGGGTGCCTGCTGGCAGGTCGAACACGACCCGCTTGCCAGCAAAAAAGTTCAATCCCAGCACGGACATATTTGCCGGCAAGCCCTTTTGCTCGCCCAGCGACAAGCCCCATGGCGTCAGAATGACGCCTTGCATGGCAGCGAATGGCAAGCCGTTGACGGTGAGCGCGGGGACGAGAAATTCGTCCGATGCATGAACCTTGCCAGCCAGGTCGATGCTTTTGCGTTGCCGGCCCGTGTAGGCCAGCCCCGGCAGCGATTGCGCGACCTCCGGCGTCAGGTGCAGGCTGGTGCTTGCACCCGTGTCGAGCACGAACGGCAGCGTCTTGCCGTTCAGCTCCAGTTGCACCACGGGCGTACCCTTGGCGAGGGTGACGGGGAGCGTGGCGTTGGCAGCGGCCAGGGCCGCCGATGCGCACAGCAGCAACAGGCACAGGGCAGCGTTTGTTTTCATGGTCAGCGTGCGCAATGGACTACATCAAAATCACGTCGTACTGCTCCTGATGGTAGGCATTCTCCACCTGCAGCGAGATTTTCTTGCCGATGAAGTCACCGAGCATGGCCAGGTGCTGCGATTCTTCTTCCAGGAACAAATCCACGACTTCCTGCGAGGCGAGGATGCGGAATTCGCGCGGGTTGAACTGTTTTGCCTCGCGCAGCAGTTCGCGCAGGATTTCATAGCAGATCGTGCGCGACGTCTTGACTTGTCCCTTGCCGGCGCAGGCGGGGCAAGGTTCGCACAGGATGTGGGCCAGCGACTCGCGCGTGCGCTTGCGCGTCATTTCCACCAGGCCCAGCGGCGAGAAATTGCTCACCGAAACCTTGGTGCGGTCGCGCGATAGGGTGCGTTTCAGTTCGGCCAACACGGCGTTGCGGTGCTCGGCATTGTCCATGTCGATGAAGTCGAGGATGATGATGCCGCCCAGGTTGCGCAGGCGCAGCTGGCGGGCGATGGCGTGCGCCGCTTCCAGGTTGGTCTTGAAAATCGTGTCGGCGAAATTGCGCCCGCCCACAAAGCCGCCCGTGTTGACGTCGATGGTGGTCATTGCTTCCGTCTGGTCGACGATCAGGTAACCGCCCGATTTCAGGTCGACCCGGCGGCCCAGCGCGCGCAGGATCTCTTCTTCCACGCCATACAGGTCGAACAGCGGGCGCTCGCCCGTGTAGTGCTGCAAGCGCGTCAGCTCACTGGGCGTGTAGATTTCCGCGAATTCGCGCAATTTCACATAGTTTTCGCGCGAGTCGACCTGGATGGTGGCCGTTTCATCGCCGACGAAGTCGCGCAGCACGCGCTGTGCCAGGCTCAAGTCCTGGTGCAGCAGGCTGGTGGCGGGACGCGTGCGCGCGCCGTGCGTGATGGTGCTCCAGGTTTTGCGCAGGTAGTCGACGTCCGCCTTCAGGTCCGCATCAGATGCATCCTCGGCCATGGTGCGCACGATGTAGCCGCCCTTTTCGTCGGGCGGCAGCAGGCTTTGCAGGCGCACGCGCAACTGCTCGCGCTCCGCTTCCTTTTCGATTTTCTGCGAGATGCCGATGTGCTTGTCCTGCGGCAGGTACACCAGCATGCGCCCGGCGATGGAAATCTGCGTCGACAAGCGCGCGCCTTTCGTCCCGATCGGGTCCTTGATCACCTGCACCGTCAGCACCTGGCCATCGAAGAGGATTTTTTCGATCGGCGCCGGCGTGGCGTTCTGGCCGTCGTGACCGCGCGCTTCCCAGATGTCGGCCACGTGGAGGAAGGCCGCGCGCTCCAGGCCGATGTCGATGAAGGCCGACTGCATGCCCGGCAATACGCGCACCACCTTGCCGGAATACACATTGCCGGCCAGGCCGCGCGTGAGCGTGCGCTCGATGTGCAATTCCTGCACGGCGCCCTGCAGGATGAGGGCGACGCGCGTTTCTTGCGGCGTGATATTGATCAGGATGTCTTCGTTCATGGAGGCGCGGGAGTGGAGGCAACGAATGACATCATACTCGGGATCAGGGCAGGGGCAAACCTGCTTCACGCAGCAATTGCGCCGTCTCGTACAGGGGCAGGCCCATGATGCCGGAATGGCTGCCTTCGATGTGCTCGACGAACAGCGCGGCGCTGCCCTGGATGCCGTAGGCGCCGGCTTTGTCGTACGGTTCCGGCGTGGCGCAGTAGGCGGCGATCGAGGCGGGTGAGAGCACGCCGAAGCGCACTTGCGACACCTGCATGCGCTGCTCGGCGAAATCCTTGTAGTGGACGGCGATCGAGGTGAGCACCTCGTGCGTGCGGCCCGACAGCTGCTGCAGCATCGCCACGGCCTCCGCCCGGTCGGCCGGTTTGCCGAGGATGACGCCGTCGATGGTGACGGTGGTGTCGGCCGCCAGCACGGGGCGCGGGGTCAGGTGGCGGCGGCGCACCAGGTCCCAGGCGAAAGCGGCCTTTTCATTCGATACGCGGGCAACATAGTCGAGCGCCGATTCGCCGGGCAGGACTTCCTCGGTGACGTCGGCGCCGCGCGGGCCGTCGCTGCGCAGCAGCAGCAATTCGAAATCGACGCCGATCTGGCGTAGCAGTTCGCGCCGGCGCGGACTTTTGGAGGCGAGGTAGATCTTGTGATCAGCCGTTTTCATGGGGGAGTTCAGACGCGGTGATAGGGGTGGTTTTGCGTGATCGACCAGGCACGATACAGCTGCTCGGCGAGGATCACGCGCACCACGCCGTGCGGCAGGGTCATGCTGGAAATGCGCAGCATGCCTTCGGCACGTGCCTTGAGTTGCGGATCGAGGCCGTCGGCGCCGCCGATCAAAAAAGCGGTGTCGCGGCCATCCTGCTGCCACGTCATCAACTGCTGCGACAGGCCGACACTGGTCAGGTCCTTGCCGCGTTCGTCGAGGGCGATGATGCGCACGCCCTTGGGCAGGACGGCTTCGATGCGTTCGCGTTCCAGCACCATCGCCGTAGCGGCGGTCTTGCTGCCGGAACGCTCCACCGGCTTGATTTCTTTCAGCACGATGCGCAATTCCGGCGGCATGCGCTTCGCGTATTCCGCGAAGCCCGTCTCTATCCAGGCCGGCATTTTATGGCCGACCGCAGCGATGATGAGCTGCATCGAGGCTTACGCTTCGACTTTTTTGATACGCTTGATCACGGTTTTTGCCGGTGCAGCATCGGCTGCCGGCTTGGCCGCGCGTGGGGCGCGCACTTTTTTCTCTGGCAGCGCTTTCAAGGCTTTGACGGCAGCCGCTTCGGTCTTGGTTGGCGCGACTTTCACGGTCTTGCCGACAGCTTTGGAAGCGGTGGTTTTCTTCGCCGGGGCTTTCTTGGCGGCGGTGGCTGCCGTGGCTTTCTTGGCCGGTGTCTTTTTCTCGATCACGGGCGAAGCTTCCACATTGGCCTTGCTCGCTGCCAGATGGCCGCTGACCTTTTTCGGCTCGTCGCCGGCCGCTTTTTTCGGCGCGCGCTTGGCGGCGCCCAGTTTGATCGGGGTGTCGCCCCAGATTTCTTCCAGGCGGTAGTAGGCGCGGATAGGTGCTTGCATGATGTGCACGATCATGTCGCCCAGATCGACCAGCACCCATTCACCGGTGTCCTCGCCTTCCATGCCGATGATGTCGCCGCCGGCGTCCTTGACCTTGTTGCGCACCGAGGCGGCCAGCGCCTTGGTTTGACGGTTCGAGGTACCGGAGACGATCGCGATGCGGTCGAACAGGCTGGTCAGGTGACTCGTTTCGAAGACGGCGATGTCTTGGCCTTTGACGTCTTCAAGGGCGTCAACGACGAGGGTTTGCAGTTTTTTGATGTCCATTTAGCTTTTGTATAAATTATGTTGTTCAATATAGTCTAGCACTAGCGGGGAAACAAGCGAGTTTGCCCGATTCCCCCGTTGTAATGCCGCACGTATTTCGGTGGCGGAGATATCCACCGCGAAGTCCTGTGCCAGATAAGTCAGACCGTGCGGCGTGTTGCGGATGCTGTCCAGTGACCCCAGGCGGCGCGAAAATTCTTCGGCGACCACTTGCGGCACTGCGGTGTCATTCAGCGCGAAGCCGGGGCGGGCCGCGACGCAGATATGCGCGTATTCAAATAATTGCTGCCATTCGCGCCATGTCGCGAGCCGCTGCAGCTGGTCGGCGCCCATCAGGAAAACGATGGAAGCGCGCGCACCCAGCTCGGCGCGTACCTGGCGCAAGGTATCGATGGTGTAGCTGGCCTGGCCAAGTTCGCTGCGCTCGATTTCCTGGCGGTCGATCACGACCGGCAAGGGCAGGCCCGTAAACGCCAGGCCGGCCATCTCGGCGCGCTGCTGGCCGGTGGCGCCCAGATTGCCCTTTTGCCAGGGCGCGCCGGCCGGAATCACGCGCAGTTCATCGGCGTGCAGCAGGCTGGAAAAATGCGTGCCCAGCGCGACATGGCCCATATGCACCGGATCGTAGCTGCCGCCCAGCAGCGCCACGCATGCCCTGCTGCCTGGGTTCACGCCTGAAGCCAGTCGCGATGCACGAGGAAGTCAGTATACAACGCCGCTTCGGGACTGCCCGCTTCCGGGTGCCAGTCGTAGCGCCACTTGACCACGGGCGGCATCGACATCAGGATCGCCTCGGTGCGTCCGCCCGACTGCAGGCCGAACAGGGTGCCGCGGTCGAACACCAGGTTGAACTCGACATAACGTCCGCGCCGGTAGCACTGGAAATCGCGTTCGCGTTCGCCGTAGGGCGTATCCTTGCGGCGCGCCAGGATCGGTACATACGCGTCGATGAAGGCGTCGCCGGCGCTGCGCATCATCGCAAAGCTGTCGTCAAAGCCCAGGGCATTGAAATCGTCGAAGAAAATGCCACCGGCGCCGCGCGCTTCGCGCCGGTGCTTCAGGTAGAAATAATCGTCGCACCACTGCTTGAACTTCGGATGCAGCTCCTCGCCAAATGGCGCCAGCGCATCATGGCACACCTGGTGAAAGTGCTTCACGTCGTCCGCGTCGCCATAATACGGCGTCAGGTCCATGCCGCCACCGAACCACCATACGGGTGCGCCATCGGCATTCACGGTGGTGAAGAACCGTACATTCATGTGCACCGTGGGCGCATACGGATTACGCGGATGCAGCACCAGCGACACGCCCATCGCTTCCCACGCCTTGCCACCCAGTTCAGGGCGCGCGGCCGCTGCCGATGGCGGCAATGCGGCGCCGGTGACATGCGAAAAATTCACGCCGCCCCGCTCGAACACATTGCCTTCCTCGATCAGCCGCGAAATGCCGCCGCCGCCCTCGGGGCGCTGCCAGGCATCGGTCAGGAAGGGCTTGCCGTCCTGCGCTTCGAGCGCCTGCACGATACGGCTTTGCAAATCGAGCAAATAGGCCTTGACGGCCGAAGGAGAGGGAGTTGACGACATCGCGTGGGCCGACGAGGCCGAAATAAAAAAGTAAGGACGGATTGTACCCTGTTACGCGTTTTTGTGATAGGGCGGCGCTTGCGCTGTGCGTTTGTGTTGTGGTTCAGCGCGCGGGCGGCGTGGCGTCGTCCTGCACCACCGTGATGGACAGGTCCGCGCTGGCGCCGGGCAAGCGCGCACTTTCCACTGCGTGCGCGGCGCGCTGCTGCAAGTCGGGCCGCTCTACGCCTTGCCCGGTGACAGGGGCTGCGGCGGGAGAGGGCGCTTGCCTGGCCACGATGGCGCGGCCGGCAAAGGCCAGTACCAGCACCAGCAGCGCGGCCATCACCCACGTTCCCGGACGCGCATAGGCGGGGCGCTCCCGGCGCGCCTGGCGCGCGGCGCCATCGACGATGATGCGTCCCAGCTCCGAGCCGTGCTGGCGCGTGCGCAATACTTCGAATTGCTGCGCCGTCATGGTGCCTTGCCGGAGCATCTCGCGCAGGGCGGCGATCGGCGAGGCAAGCAGGCGGTCCACGGGCAGGCTGGCGTGGGCGGCGTCGCGCTGCCACTGGTTGATCAGGTCTTCGTCGTACAGGGTGTCGATGGCCTGGCGATTGACCATATTGAGCGCGTCGGCGGCCAGTTGCTGGCGCTCGAGCAGGGCCGCGCCGCCATGACGGCGCGGCAGATCCTGTACGCGCCGCAGGAAGTCGTCCTGTGGCAGAAGGTCGGTGCGCAGCAGCCATGCCAGTGCCTCGGCGGGACCTGCGCCGGCGGCCAGCCGCGGCATGTCGACGTCGTCTTCCTCGTCCAAGGCGAGGATCTCCAGTTCGTCGGTGGCGTCGTCGAGCTCATTGCCCGTGATCAGGCTGAGTCGGCGCAGTTCGGCGAGGGCAGGATGGAGGTGACCGGTCATGGGCTGAAACTTTGTCTGAAAGGCAAAATCTTAGCGCAAGGTCCGTTTTCCCGGCGCGCCAATCAAAAACAGGGCCGGGGCGGATGTATTCCGCGCCGGCCCTGCCGTTTGCCACCAAGGGGCGTGCTTAGTGCTTCAGGCCGCGCCAGCCGATGTCGCGGCGGTACTGCGCGCCGTCGAAATGGATTTTTTCCACGGTTTCATATGCCTGCTTCTGCGCCATCTTGATGCTGTCGCCCAGGCCCACCACGCACAGCACGCGGCCGCCGTTGGTGACCAGGCGCTCGCCCTCGATGCGGGTGCCCGCATGGAAGGTGACGGAGTCCGGCGTTTCGGCCGGGATGTCGCCGATGGACGTGCCCTTGACGGGATCGTCCGGGTAGCCGGCGGCGGCCATGACGACGCCAACGGCCGTGCGGCGGTCCCATTCCAGTTCCACGGCGTCGAGGGTGCCGTTGACGGCGTGCTCCATGACAGTCACCAGGTCGGTTTTCAGGCGCGCCATGATCGGCTGCGTTTCCGGGTCGCCCATGCGGCAGTTGAATTCCAGCGTCTTCGGCGTGCCCTTGTCGTCGATCATCAGGCCCGCATACAGGAAGCCCGTGAACGTGATGCCATCCTTGGCCATGCCCTGGATGGTCGGCACGATGATTTCGCGCATGACGCGCGCATGCATGGCCGGCGTGACGATCGGCGCCGGCGAATACGCGCCCATGCCGCCCGTGTTCGGGCCCTGGTCGTGATCCTTCAGGCGCTTATGATCCTGGCTGGTGGCCAGCGGCAGGATGTTCTTGCCGTCGCACATGACGATGAAGCTCGCTTCTTCGCCGGCGAGGAATTCCTCGATGACGATGCGCGCGCCAGCGTCGCCAAACTGGTTATCGGCCAGCATATTGTCGACCGCCTGGTGCGCTTCTTCCAGGGTCATGGCGACGACGACACCCTTGCCGGCGGCCAGGCCGTCGGCCTTGATGACGATCGGCGCGCCCATGGCGTCGACATAGGCGTGCGCGGGAGCGACGTCGGAAAACGTCTGGTAGGCGGCCGTCGGGATGCCGTGGCGCTGCATGAAGGCCTTGGCGAAGTCCTTCGACGATTCCAGCTGCGCCGCTTCTTTCGTCGGGCCGAAGATTTTCAGGCCGCGCGAGCGGAACAGGTTGACGATGCCCGCTGCCAGTGGCACTTCCGGGCCGACGACGGTCAGGCCGATGTGTTCCTGTTGAACGAAGTCGGCCAGCAATTGCGGGTCGCTGATGTCGAGATTGACCAGGCGCGCATCGCGCGCGGTGCCGCCGTTGCCCGGCGCGACATACACCATCTGTATGCGTTCGGACTGGGCCAGTTTCCAGGCCAAGGCGTGTTCGCGGCCGCCAGAGCCGACTACCAGAATTTTCATAGGGACCGTTCGTTCAATGTGGGTTGCAGGGCGGCGGTGCCGCCCTTGTTTAACATATTGCCTGGCACGCGGTAAAAATGTTCAGGGCAAGGCGCATGGCCGAAGACAGTACGGCTAGTACGGCGAGGCCATGCAACGCCGCCATGGACTTTTTTACCCCGTGCCTAGTTCTCGATCAGGGCGTTGGTAAATACTTCCTGGACATCGTCCAGCAGTTCCAGCGCATCGATCAGCTTTTGCATCTTGATGGCGTCGTCGCCCGAGTACACCGTTTCCGTCGCCGGCTTCATGATGACTTCGGCCACTTCGGCCTTGAATCCTGCCGCTTCCAGCGCTTCCTTGACGGTGGCGAAATCGTGCACGGGAGTGAGCACTTCGAAGCCGCCTTCTTCATCGGCGATGACGTCGTCGGCGCCCGCTTCCAGGGCCGCTTCCATCAGCTTGTCTTCGTCGGTGCCCGGCGCGAACAGCAGCTGGCCGCAGTGCTGGAACATGAAGGCGACCGAGCCTTCGTTGCCCATGTTGCCGCCATTCTTGTTGAAGGCGTTGCGCACTTCAGCCACCGTGCGCACCTTGTTGTCCGTCATGCATTCAACGATGACGGCCGCGCCGCCCACGCCGTAGCCTTCGTAGCGCACTTCCTCGTAGTTGGCGCCGTCGACGCCGCCGCTGCCGCGGTTGATCGCGCGCTGGACGTTGTCTTTTGGCATGTTCGCATCGGCCGCCTTGTCAACCGCCAGGCGCAGGCGCGGATTGGTGATGGCGTCGGCGCCGCCCATGCGGGCCGCGACCGTGATTTCCTTGATCAGGCGCGTCCAGATTTTGCCGCGCTTGGCATCGGTGGCAGCCTTTTTATGCTTGATATTGGCCCATTTGCTATGTCCTGCCATGTCGAATCTTCCTTAGACGGGTGTTCAATTGTGGCCGACATTTTAGCATATCGGCCCCTTGCGAAGCGGCATGGCCCCGTCATCAGGATGACACAATCTGTTGCTAAAGTGACGCGCTTTCACCATATCGAGGGCGCGACATTATGGCAAGTCAAATGGACAGGCGGCAATTTCTGAAATTGGGCGGCTTTATTACCGTCTCCGTGGCCACCGTCGGCCTGGCCGCCTGCGGCAGCACCGACTACAGCGATCCTGGCGTGCCGCTGGCCTCGGGCAGCGACTGGAAATTCCCGCAAAGCGTGGCCTCGGGCGATCCGCGCGCCGACAGCGCCATGCTGTGGACGCGCGTCGTGCCCGCCAGTTTCGACGCCGTCGCGCCCGCCGTTGCGGGCAAGTCCGACGTGGCCGTGCGCCTGATCGTCAGCGCCAGCGACAATACGGCGGCCCTGGGCGGCAACACGGCTCTGGCCGGCACGCCCATCGTCGACGCCAAGCTGCCCCTGAAAGCCGATTTCGACAACACCCTGCGCCACAAGGTGACGGGCCTGCAGCCGGGCCAGGTGTATTTTTACCAGTTCATCGCCGGCGACGTGCGCTCGAACGTGGGCCGCTTCAAGACGGCGCCCGCCGCCACCGCCGACGTGGCGCAGCTGCAGTTTGCCTACCTGACGTGCCAGGACTGGAGCATCAACCACTGGGGTGCGCTGTCGCACATCGCCGCCAACGAATCGCTCGATTTCATCGTCCACCTGGGCGATTACATCTATGAAACGGTGGGCGAGGCCTTCCAGAGCGGCGCCGTGGAAAGCCGCCACGACCAGCTGAAATTGCCCGACGGCACGTTCAAAAGCGGCACATCCGGCGCGAAATACGCGACCACCGTGGCCGACTACCGCTACCTGTACAAGAAATACCGCACCGATGCGCGCCTGCAAGCCGTGCACGAGCGCTTTGCCTTCATCGCCGTCTGGGATGACCACGAATTCACGGACGATGCATGGCAGGACGCCTCCACCTATGAAGGCATCGTGGCGGCGGACGGCAGCGATTTGCACCAACCGACGCGCCGCCGCAGCGCCAACCAGGCGTGGTTCGAATACATGCCGGCCGACGTCACGTTCGATAGCGCCGCGACGACGTTCCAGAACATCCAGATTTACCGCGATTTCCAGTTCGGCAAACTGATGCAGCTGGTGATGACGGACGAGCGCCTGTACCGCGCCGACCATGCGATCGCCGAGTCGACCATCAATCCGGCCACGGGCAAGCCGCTGGGCAGCATCGGCAGCCGCTACCTGGTGCCGCAAGCGCTGTTCGACAGCGTGGAAGGACAGAAAATGGCGGCCGCCACCAAGGCCGGCGCCGATCCGCTGGCTGCCGTCGGCATGCTGGGAACGACCCAGCGCGACTGGTGGAAAAGCAAGATGAAGGCGGCGACCTCCACCTGGAAGCTATGGGGCAATGAAGTGTCCCTGCTGCGCATGGGTCTCAATGGCACGGATGCGATCGCCACCTTGCTGGCGCTGAGCGCCATGGCCAACGTGGGCAAGGCCATCGCCAGCACCTTGCCGTTGGTGGGCGGCAGCGTGCCGCTGGCCGCAGGCATCGTGGCCGCTTCGACGGCGGGCGCATCGACGACCGTGGCGCAAGCGGCGGCGATGGCCATTGCCGGCGCCGCAGCCAATGCCGGCGCGCAGGGCGCCGCTGCCGTGGGCGCCGGCTTGAGCGCGGCCCAGGCCGGCATCACGGTGGCTGCCTACAACAGCAGCTCGCCGGCCGCCGCCGCGCAAGTGATCGCCTTCGGCTGGATCAAGCCCGACGTGCAGGCCAAGGGCGCCGCATCGAGTTTTGTCGCCGCTTCCGGCCAGCAGGCGGCGCTGGCGCCATTCTTTACACGTTTCCTGCTCAATTGCGACCAGTGGGATGGCTACAACAGCGAGCGCAAGAACCTGATGGAGCACCTGAAAACCAATGCCATCGGCAACGTGGTGGCGCTGACCGGCGATATCCACTCGTTTTTTGCGGGCACCGTCAGCGACGACTTCGACGCGGCGGGCGGCGGCACGCCCGTCATGGTCGACCTGGTGTCGGCTGGCGTCAGCTCCGATTCCTTCTTCAGCTACCTGAAGTCGGCTGCCGGCGCCATGGGCGATATCGGCACCCTCGTCAGCTATCCGCTGGCCATCCCCGTCACGGGCCTGGGCACGGTCAATCTCGACGTCAACTTGCTCGACTACACCATGGGTAAGGCGGCGCCCACCGTCGACAGCCTGCTGGAGCAATTGCGCGTGCAGTTGCGCGGCGCCCTGGCCGCCAAGGGCGTGCCGGAAGCGCAACTCGATGCGACGGTAGCAGCCGTGCAGGCTGGCTTGAAAGCGAGCACCGACTTCAGCGTGACCCTGCTGGGCTTGGCGCAGCAATTGTCCGGCCTGGGCAACAACCCTTGGATCAAGCATTTGAATACGGATGCGCAGGGCTACACAGTGGTCACCTTGACGCCGGGCAAGCTGGTGGCGCAGTTCAAGCAGGTGAATAAACTGGTCGGCACGGCCGCGCCGGCGAACGTGATTGCGCGGGTGACGACGGCGACAGTGACGGCGGGTGCGGCGGCGGTGGCGGTCTCGTAATCCGCCGTCGGTTTTATGTGGGGTCGGACGGGGACGCCGGGTCCCGCCGGGTCTGACCCCGGCTTTTGCCTTACAATCTGGGCATGAGCTCCAGTTCCCCGCAAGCCACCCCTCCATCTATTCCCCGTTCCGTCTACCTCGGTGGCCTGGCCATCGCCGTGGGCGGGGCGGTGCTGTTTTCCACCAAGGCCATCGTCGCCAAGCTGCTGTACCGCTACCAGATCGACGCCGTCACTCTGATCGCCTTCAGGATGATCTTTTCGCTGCCCGTGTTCGCCGTCATCGCCTGGTGGAAGATGCGCACGGAGCCGCCGCTATCAAACCGCGACCGCTGGCGCCTCGTCGGGCTGGGGCTCGTCGGCTACTATCTGTCCAGCTATCTGGACTTTCTTGGGCTGCAATACATTTCCGTGGGGCTGGAGCGCTTGATCCTGTTCCTCACGCCCACCTTCGTGCTCCTGATTACCACCGTGTACTTCAAGCAGAGCATCAGCCGCTTGCAGTGGCTGGCCTTGCTCACCTCGTATTGCGGCATCGTACTGGTGTTCGTGCACGACTTGCAGGGCGGCGCCAGCAATGTGGCGCTGGGGTCGACGCTCGTGCTGGGCTCGGCCTGTGCGTATGCCGTGTATCTGCTGGGTTCGGGCGAATTGGTGAAACGCATCGGTTCGATGCGGCTCGTTTCCTACGCGATGTGCGTGGCCAGCTTTGCCTGTATCGCCCAATTCTTCATCCTGCGCCCCGTCGAGTTGCTGATCCAGCCCATGCCCGTGTATGGCTTGTCCTTGCTCAATGGTATCTTTTGCACGGTGATGCCCGTCTTCATGACGATGATCGCCGTCGAGCGCATCGGCGCGCCCGTCGCTTCGCAGGCTGGCATGATCGGCCCCGTGTCGACCCTGTTCCTGGGCGCCATGATTCTCGATGAACCGATCACCAACTGGCAACTGGCTGGCACCAGCCTGGTATTGGCCGGGATTTACTTGCTGTCGAAAAAGAAATAATTCCTCCACCCACTGAAAACGTCCTCACCATGAAAACACGCATCGCCCTGATTGCCCACGACAAGAAAAAAGATGACATGATTACCCTGGCGGGCGAATACCTGGACTTTTTGAAGGGTTGCGAACTGTCGGCCACGGGCACCACGGGCGGCCGCCTGATCAATGAGCTGGGCTTGCAGGTGGAACGCAAGCATTCCGGTCCGTTCGGCGGCGACTTGCAGATCGGCTCGCTGCTGGTGGAAGGCTTGATCGATTGCGTGATCTTCCTGCGCGACCCGATGACGCCGCAGCCGCACGAGCCGGACATCAATGCCCTGGTGCGCGCCTGCGACGTGCACAACGTGGCGTGCGCGACAAATCTGTCATCGGCGCACCTGGTGCTGTCGCAACTGCAGGCGCAGGCCAACGCTGCCGCCTGATTCACCGAGACAAGGAGATGAGCATGAGCGCAACGATTACCACCAAGGCCATCCGCGTACAGCGCGTGGGCGGCCCGGAAGTGATGGAGTATGTGGACGTGGAACTGCCGCCGCCCGGCCCCGGCGAGGCGCGCGTCAAGCACGAGGCCATCGGCCTCAATTTCATCGACGTGTATTTTCGCACGGGCTTGTATCCGCAGCCGCTGCCCAGTGGCCTCGGTGTCGAGGGGGCGGGCATCGTCGAGGCGGTGGGCGAGGGCGTCACGGAAGTGAAAATCGGTGACCGGGTGGCGTATGCGGCGCGCATCAATGGCGCGTATGCGCAGCAGCGCAACCTGCCAGCGGCCCTGCTGCTGGTGTTGCCCGAGCGCATAGCTTTCGACACGGCCGCCGCCATGATGCTGCAAGGCTTGACGGTGCAATACCTGTTCCACCGCACGGTGGCGCTGAAGGCGGGCGATACCATCCTGTTCCACGCGGCCGCGGGCGGCGTGGGCCTGATCGCCTGCCAGTGGGCGAAGGTGCTGGGTGTGAATCTGATCGGTACGGCCGGCTCCGATGAAAAGGCGGCGCTGGCCAAGGCGCATGGCGCCGCCCACGTCATCAACTACAACACGGAAAACTTCGTCGAGCGCGTGCGCGAGATCACGGGCGGCAAGGGCGTCTCCGTCGTCTACGATTCCATCGGCAAGGACACGTTTACGGGTTCGCTCGACTGCCTGGCGCCGCTGGGCATGATGGTCAGCTTCGGCAACGCCTCCGGTCCCGTGCCGGCCTTCACCCTCAGCGAACTGGCCTCGCGCGGTTCCCTGTTCATCACGCGCCCGGCCCTGTTCAGCTATGCGTCGAACCGCGCCAACCTGGAAGAGATGGCAGCCTCGCTGTTCGGCGTCGTCAGCAGCGGCGAAGTGCAGATCGAGATCAACCAGCGCTACAGTCTGGCCCATATCGCCCAGGCGCATGCGGACCTGGAAGGGCGCAAGACGACCGGCTCGACCATCATCGTGCCATGAGCGGCAGCGATGACGGCACGCCGAAGTTCGGCCGCCTGCTGATCGTGCTGTTATTGGCCGTGGCCCTGATCGGCGCACTGACCTTTGCCGCCGAGGCGTATTATTCGTAGGTGAAAAAAAACCGGCTGGTGCATTGCTGCACCAGCCGGTTTTTTTGTATTGCCACCTGATTATTCGATTTTGACTTCGACTTTCCGGGGTACGCCGCTCTGGCCGGGGAAATCGGCAAAGGCGCTGGCCACCATGGCCGGCATCACTTGCGACGTGGCGCGCTTGTTGCTCGTCGATTGCACGGTCACGTCGTACAGTTTCTTGCCGTTGCGGTCATTGATCGTCACGCGCAATTCGCGTTCATATTTATGGCGCACGCTTTCTTCCACGTCCATCGGGCCATACCAGTAGGGGTTGTAGCCAAAGCGGCCATAGCCTGGCCATGCGCCGTAGCGGTAGCCGTAGCGGCCAGGCCAGTAGCCAGGGCCATACCAGAATGGATCGGACGCCTGCAGCACGCGCTCAGGATAGTCGACGGTGGAAAACTGCATCGCCACGCGCAAATTGGCTGCCGCCGGGCCGGACGCTTCGCCGAAGCCGTGCTTGGCCAGTTCCGCGCGCACCAGGTTCTGGTAGTTGCGGTATTCCAGCGTGTCGTTTTCCGCCGCTGGCGCTTCAAACGCATACGATTTGTCCTGCAATTGCGCAGGCCACTCGTGGAAGACGGTCACATCGCTGCGTATGGTGGTGGCGCATCCGGTCAGCAACACGGTCAATGCGGCCATCATGATGGTGAGATAACGTTTCATTGCATGACCTCCTGATAGTAGACACAATTCATCGCTTAGTATTATAAGAATAGTTCTATTTGTTTCTATTTATTATTACAGAATGTTACCGAGCATGTCGGCGTGTAAGGGAATCCAACATTCCTGGCCTGAATCGCGACTATCGGGGGCTGGTGTTGGTAAAATAGGCTTTTGCCTCCGCTCCCACCCAAATCCCTATGCGCACAGACAGCCCTCAGACGATTTACCGCAAAGATTACACGCCGCCCAGCTTCCTGGTTGACAGCGTCGAACTTGGTTTCGATCTCGATCCCGCCCGCACAGTGGTGGCGAGCCGGATTCACATGCGCCATAACCCGGCCAGCACCAGCCGCAGCATCGAATTGCACGGCGAACACATCGAACTGGTGCAAGTACGCCTGAACGGCAAGCTGCTGAAACCGTCGCAGTACAAGCTGACGGCCAGCATGCTGAGCATCCCCAAGGCTCCGGACGATGTTACGCTCGATATCGAAACCGTGCTGGCGCCGCAGGACAATACCTCGCTGTCCGGCCTGTACGTGTCGAACCATAATTTCTTCACGCAGTGCGAAGCGGAAGGCTTCCGCCGCATCACCTTCTTCCCGGACCGCCCCGACGTGATGGCCAGGTATACGGTCATGCTGCGCGCCGACAAGGACAAGTATCCGGTGCTGTTGTCGAACGGCAACCTGATCGAAGAAGGCGACCTCGGTGATGGTCGCCATTACGCCAAGTGGGAAGACCCGTTCAAGAAACCTTCCTACCTGTTTGCCCTGGTCGCCGCGCGCCTGGTGTGCCAGGAAGAGCGCTACACCTTGAAATCGGGCCGCGAAGTGCTGCTGCAGGTGTGGGTGGAAGACGGCAACCTCGATAAAACCGACTACGCCATGCAGTCGCTGAAAAATTCGATTCGCTGGGACGAGGAACGTTTTGGCCTGGAACTGGACCTGGACCGCTTCATGATCGTCGCCGTCGGCGACTTCAACATGGGCGCCATGGAAAACAAGGGTTTGAACATCTTCAATACCAAGTATGTGCTGGCCAACTCGCGCGTGGCGACCGACGTCGATTACGCAGGCATCGAAGCGGTGGTGGGCCACGAATACTTTCACAACTGGACCGGCAACCGCGTGACGTGCCGCGACTGGTTCCAGCTGTCGCTGAAGGAAGGCTTGACGGTGTTCCGCGACCAGGAGTTTTCGGCCGACATGATCGGCACGGACACGGGCCGCGCCGTCACGCGCATCGACCAGGTGCGCACCCTGCGCCAGGCGCAGTTCCCGGAAGACGCGG
Organism: Janthinobacterium sp. BJB426; assembly: GCF_002735705.1. Lineage (GTDB taxonomy): Bacteria > Pseudomonadota > Gammaproteobacteria > Burkholderiales > Burkholderiaceae_D > Janthinobacterium. The sequence continues at coordinate 315,366 of NZ_PDZL01000005.1, read as the reverse complement.
GTCCGATGGCGCATCCCGTGCGTCCCGACTCCTTTGTCGAGATCAATAACTTTTATACGGTCACGATCTACGAAAAAGGCGCCGAAGTGGTGCGCATGTACCAGACCCTCGTAGGCCGTGACGGTTTCCGCAAGGGGATGGACCTGTATTTTGAACGCCACGATGGCCAGGCCGTCCAGTGTGACGACTTCCGCGCCGCCATGGCGGACGCGAATGGCCGCGATTTTAGCCAGTTCGAGCGCTGGTACAGCCAGGCCGGCACGCCCATCGTCAAGGCCTCCACGCGCTATGACGCGGACAGCCGGACGTTCGAGCTGACCCTGGCGCAAAGCTGCCCCGCCACGCCGGGTCAGCCGAAGAAACTGCCGTTCCACATTCCCGTCACCGTCGGCTTGCTGGCTGCCGATGGCAGCGACCTGCCGTTGTACGTGGATGGTGTGGCGTCGAACGGCGCCACCAGCGTCGTGCTGGAACTGACGCAAGCGTCGCAGACTTTCCGCTTCACGCAGGTGGCGCAAGCCCCCGTGCCTTCGCTGCTGCGCGACTTTTCCGCGCCCGTGGTGCTGGAGTATGGCTATACCGACGCCGAACTGCTGCACCTGTTCCGCCACGACAGCGATCCCGTCAACCGCTGGGAAGCTGGCCAGCGCCTAGCCATGGAGCGCCTGCTGAAACTGACCGGTGCCGTGGCTGCTGGCGAGACCCTGGTGCTGGACGACACCTTCATCGCAGCGCAGCGCGCCTTGCTGGCCGACGAAGCGCTCGATCCCGCCTTCCGCGAGCTGGCGCTGATCCTGCCGTCGGAAACCATCATCGCCGAGCGCATGGCGCAAGTCGACCCGCAAGCGATCCATGCGGCGCGCCAGTTCATGCGCCGCACCATCGCCACCGCCCTGAAGCCTGAACTGCTGGCGCAATACCACGCCAACCAGACGCCGGGCGAATACAGCCCTGACGCCCTGTCGGCCGGCAAGCGCGCGCTGAAAAACCTGGCGCTGTCGTATCTGCTGATCGCGCCCGAAGCGGCGGAGCTGGACCTGGCGCGGCTGCAGTTCGACAATGCCGGCAACATGACGGACCGCGCCGCGGCGCTGGCGGCGCTGATTCATTCCGGCTCGCAGCCGCATGCGCAGGCGGCCTTGACCAGCTTCTATACCGACTTCGAGAACGAAGCGCTGGTGATCGACAAGTGGTTCGCCATGCAGGCGGCCGCGCCAACGACCGATGTGCAAGCCGTGCGCCAGTTGATGACGCATCCGGCCTTCACCTTGAAAAATCCGAACCGCGCGCGCAGCCTGATCTTCAATTTCACCAACGGCAATCCATCGCAATTCCATGCGGCAGATGGCAGCGGCTACGCCTTCTGGGCCGAGCAAGTGATTGCGCTCGACGCCCTGAACCCGCAAGTGGCGGCCCGCCTGGCGCGCTCCATGGACCGCTGGCGCCGGTACGTGCCTGCGCTGCAAAGCCACATGCGCGAGGCGCTGGAAAAAGTCGCCGGCCAGGCCAGCCTGTCGAATGACGTGATGGAAGTCGTCAGCAAGGCATTGGCCAATTAACACCGCAATAACTCATCAAAACAAAAGGGATTTCATGAAACGCATCAGTCTTACGCAATACCTGGTTGAAGAGCAGCGCTCGAACAACAGCATTCCGGCCGAACTGCGCCTGCTGATCGAAGTCGTCGCGCGCGCCTGCAAAACCATCAGCCACGCCGTCGGCAAGGGCGCGCTGGGCGAAGTGCTGGGCACGGCGGACACGGAAAACGTGCAGGGCGAAGTACAGAAAAAACTCGACATCATCTCCAACGAGATCCTGCTGGAAGCGAACGAATGGGGCGGCCACCTGGCTGCCATGGCGTCGGAAGAGATGGAATCGATCCACCCGATCCCGAACCGCTATCCGAAGGGCGAATACATGCTGCTGTTCGACCCATTGGATGGCTCGTCGAACATCGACGTCAACGTCTCGATCGGTACCATCTTCTCGGTACTGAAGGCGCCGGACGGCATGGGGCAGCCGACCGAGCAGGACTTCATGCAGGCAGGCAGCAAGCAAGTGGCGGCCGGCTACGCCGTGTACGGCCCGCAAACCATGCTGGTGCTGACCTTCGGCAATGGCGTGAACTGTTTCACCCTGGACCGTGAAATGGGTTCGTGGGTGCTCACGCAAAGCAATATGCAGATCCCGCCGACGACGAAGGAATTCGCCATCAACATGTCGAACGCGCGCCACTGGCATCCGCCTGTGAAACGCTATGTCGACGAACTGTTGGCCGGCGACACGGGCCCGCGTGGCACCAACTTCAACATGCGCTGGATCGCCTCGATGGTGGCCGACGTGCACCGCATCCTGAACCGCGGCGGCATCTTCATGTACCCGGCCGACCTGCGCGACACCTCAATGCCGGGCAAGCTGCGCCTGATGTACGAAGCGAACCCGATGGCCTTCATCGTCGAGCAAGCGGGCGGCGCCGCCACCGATGGTCAGCAGCGCATCATGGACATCGCCCCGCACAAGCTGCACCAGCGCGTGCCCGTCTTCCTCGGCTCGAAAGACGAAGTGGCCCGCGTCACGGCTTACCACGCGGAGTAAAAGCCGCACTTTTCCACGATTTTTAGCGGCCCGCAGCCGGACCGCCAAAAAAATGCAAAAAAGTTCGCGTTGACACTAGCAAATTTTGTGCATTGTTTGTAGAATGTGGGTCTTCGCCGTTGTAGCTCAGTTGGTAGAGCAGCACATTCGTAATGTGAAGGTCGCCAGTTCGATTCCGGCCAACGGCACCAAGTTTCATCAGAAAACCCGCTTGACTTGCAAAAGTCAGCGGGTTTTTTGTTTTTTGTCATCCTTCCGGCTTCATATCCACTGATCGTTCTGCACAGTGCGCTCATCCGCGTCGCCATCGCCCGTATTGACCACGCCGCGCGGCTCGATCAGCAGCAGCCGGGCTTCGGCAAGGGCGCACGGTTTGTGCTCGACGCCACGGGGTACCACCGCCATCTGGCCGGCACGCAGCACGATGGCATGTCCTTCCGCGTAGCCAGGGCCGCGCAGGGCGATGTGCAATTCGCCTTCCAGCACGATGAAGGTTTCGTCCGTGTTGGCATGCCGGTGCCACTGGAATTGACCGAGTACCTTGACGACCTTGAATTGGTAGTCATTCATTTCGGCGATGACGCGCGGCTGCCAGTGCCCGTCGATCAGGGCTATCTTGCCTGCCAGGTCGATGGACTGGCCCTGGCCGCGCTTGGTGGTGGTGACTGACATGCTGTGCTCCGTTCAAGTGGCGATGCAGCCAGAATACGCAGCTGCTTGCCGGCCGTATTGAACGATCGTGGGTGTTTTCAGCGTGTGCTGGCGCCACCGGCGTAACGCAGCCAGCGGCCAGGCGTGATTCCATGGGTTTTCAGGAAGTGCCGCGTCATGTGGCTCTGGTCGGCAAAGCCCGCGGCCATGGCAGCCGATGCGAGCGTGCTGCCTGCCAGCAGCAGGCGCCGCACCATTTCCAGGCGCCGCATCGTCAGATAGCGGTACGGGCTGGTGCCATAGAAGACGCGAAAGTCGTGCGACAGGCTCCAGCGATCGCGTCCCGTTGCCGCTTCAAGTTCCGCCAGGGTGACGGCGCGCGTGCAGTGCGCCTGCAAGTAGTCGCGCGCGTGCCGCGCCGCCAGGAAATCGCCTTTTGGACGCTGCGCCGGCGTGCCGGCCGCCGCCGCCAGCGCATGCGCCAGTTCTGCCAGCGCCTCGCTTTGTTCCAGCGCTTCGAGCGGGTGGCCGTCGTGCGGCAGCAAGGCGCAGGTGGCCGCCGCCAGGCGGGGATCGGTCGACACGCCGCCTTCGATGAAGGGCAGCGCGCTTCCGCCCAGCACGTCCTGGAACAGCGCCGGCTCGATATACAGCATGCGGTAACGGAAGCCGGCGTCGGTGCCCGCCTGGCCATCGTGGGCCTCGTCGGGATGCAGGATCATGGTATTGCCGGGCAGGCTGTTGCGCTGCCCGCGGCGGTAGCTGAAACGCTGCACGCCCGCCAGCGTGCGGCCGATGGCGTAGGTGTCGTGGCGGTGCATGGCATAGGCCTTGCCCTTGAACCACGCCTCGATGCGTTCGATTCCTTGTACCGGTTCGGCGCACCTGACCCAGTCGCTGAGTGCTGGCGTTGATGCTCGCTTCATGGTGTCTGTTCGCAGATGCCTGCCCTGGTTGACGAATTCAGACTGTACTCGCCGCGCATAGGGCTGTCCACGAAAACCGCGGTTCAGAAGTTGTGCTTGATCCCCAGCGCCACGCCCGACAAGGTGGCGCCCTTCGTTTCTGCATCGCGTCCCAGACTGTTGATGGCAAAGTCGGCGATGCCGTTGCGGCCGTTGGCCAGGAGCGTGTAGTAGGCATACAGGCTGCTGCGTTTCGACAACTGGTAGTCGTACCCGGCGGTGGCGTGGGTGGCGCCCGTACCGCTGCCGGCGCGCACGGTGCCGATGGTTTCCAGCGCGCTGCCGGTGGCGCTTTGCGCGTGGGCCAGGCCGAAGCGCAGGCCATGGCGGCCGAACTGGCGCGTGGCGGAGACATACACCGTGCGTCGGCGCAGCTCGCCCGTGGCCGTGGCGTAACGCAGGCTTTCCAGCGCCACGGCCAGTTGCGTGGCGCTGTCTATCCTCCATGCCAGGGCCAGCTTGCTGCCACGGTCGGAGAGTCCCCTTCCCTGGTAGTCGTGGTGTTCTTCCTGCGCCAGGCTGGCATACAGGGAGCCGCCGTCGTAGAGCAGGGCGGCCGACATCAGTGCGGGATGCGCGCCGTTGGCCGGCCGTTCTTCCGCCATGCCGCGCGCCACGCGCAGCGACCAGCCCCGCCACTGCGGCGTCCAGTAATGCACGCTGTTTTGCTGGCGTCGGTCGAACGAGTACGCATTGCTGGTATTGCTTTCGGTGGCGCCCGCGCCGTTGCCCATCAGGCTCATGTAGCCGGCCGTGGTGGGGTAGAACGGGTCGAGCGCGGAAGTGGCGCTGTTGTAGGGCAGGGTCCAGTTGCCGGCAAACAGGGTGCCCCACGGGCCGGCTATGCCGGCACGCGTGTCGCGCGCGGCGATGGATCCCGCGCCCGTGTCGGGAGCCAAGGTGCCCTCGACCTGGAACAGCGCCTGCCAGCCGCCGCCCAGGTCTTCGCTGCCGCGAAAACCCAGTACCGAGCGGTTGTTGGTGACGCGCTGCACCTTGTCGCCGCTGCCGGACGAGTGCAGCGCTTCGAGCGCCACGTTCAGGCGGCCGTACAGCTGCACATTTTCCTGTGCCGCGGCGGGCAGATTAGCGGCCAGCGCGAGCGCGCCGGCAGCCAGCAGGGGCAAGCGCGTCAGCATGGCCTCAGAACGCAAAGCAGCTGCACCCCAGCGCGCCCCAGAAGCCGGAGTGGCTGGAGACGGGCACGGAACTCTTGCGCGCCACGTCGTGCGCGTGGGCGTGCACGCCGCAGGCGCCCTGGCACTGGTGCTGTTGCATGACGCTGGTCTTTTGCGGCGGCGCGGCGCGGTAGTGACCGGCCACGTTTTTCACGGGCGACCAGTCCGGCAATACGGGGATAGGAGGTGGCGCCAGCTTGGTAAATTCCGCCTGGCCGTAGACGATCTTGCCGCCGACGATGGTGAGCACGGACTCGATCGACTTGATCGCTTCTTCATCGATGCTGAAGAAATCCGCGCTCAGGACCGCCAGGTCGGCCAGCATGCCTTCCTGGATGCGCCCCTTCTTGCCTTGCTCGCTGGAAAACCAGGCGCTGCCCGCCGTCCACAGTTCCAGCGCCGTGTCACGCGACAAACGGCTGCCCGCGTCGTACAGGCGCAAGCCGCCCACGGTGCGGCCCGATACGAGCCAGTACAGCGCCGTCCACGGGTTGTAGCTGGCGACCCGGGTGGCATCGGTGCCGCCGCCCACGGGCACGCCCGAGGCAAGCATGCGCGCGATCGGCGGCGTGGCCTTGGCCGCTTCCGCGCCGTAGCGGTCGACAAAGTATTCGCCCTGGAAGGCCATGCGGTGCTGGATGGCGATGCCGCCGCCCAGCGCCTTGACCCGGTCGATGTTTTTCGGCGTGATGGTTTCGCAATGGTCGAACATCCAGTGCAGGCCGTCGAACGGGATATCGCGGTTGACCTTTTCAAAGACCGTCAGCATGCGGGCTATCGATTCGTCATAGGTGGCGTGCAGGCGGAAGGGCCAGCGTTTCGACACCAGGTGGCGCACGACCTTTTCCAGTTCGTCGTCCATGCCGGGAGCCAGGTCCGGGCGCGGCTCGAGGAAATCTTCGAAGTCGGCGGCCGAAAACACCAGCATTTCGCCAGCGCCGTTATGGCGGTAGTAATCGTCGCCCTGGCCCGGCGTGACCATCTCCGTCCATTTTTCAAAATCCTCCAGTTCGCGGCCCTTGTTTTGCGTGAACAGGTTGTAGGCGATGCGGATGGTCAGCTGCTCCTTTTGCGCCAGCTCCTCGACCACCGCGTAGTCTTCCGGATAATTCTGGAAGCCGCCGCCCGCGTCGATGGCGCTGGTCAGGCCGAGGCGATTGAGTTCGCGCATGAACTGGCGTGTGGAATTGACTTGCAGTTCGCGCGGCAGGGTCGGACCCTTGGCCAGGGTCGCATATAAAATCATGGCGTTCGGACGCGCGATCAGCATGCCCGTGGGGTTACCGGCAGCGTCGCGCACGATTTCGCCGCCCGGCGGATTCGGCGTGTTCTTGTCGTAGCCGACCACGCGCAGGGCGGCGCGGTTCAGCAGGGCGCGGTCGTACAGGTGCAGGATGAAGACGGGGGTGTCGGGCGCGGCCGCGTTGATTTCATCGAGGGTCGGCATGCGCTTTTCCGCGAACTGGAATTCATTCCAGCCGCCGACGACGCGTACCCACTGCGGGTTCGGCGTGCGCAACGCCTGTTCCTTCAGCATGCGCAGGGCGTCTGCCAGCGACGGCACGCCTTCCCAGCGCAATTCCAGGTTGTAGTTCAAGCCGCCGCGGATCAGGTGCAAGTGCGAGTCGTTCAGACCGGGGATCACGGTGCGGCCACCGAGGTCGATCACACGGCTGTCGGGCGCGCGGTGGCGCATGACGTCATCGGCGTCACCGACGGCAAGGAATTTGCCGTCGGCGATGGCCACCGCGCTCGCTTGCGGGCAGCTTTTATCGACGGTATGAAAACAGCCGTTGAGCAGGATCAAGGGTGCGGTGGCGGGGAGGGTGTGTTCTGGCATGGTGCAGCTCCATGGTTGCAGTGCGGGAGGGCCGGCGTGCGCGGCGCGAAAGTCACGTCGGCCAGTGTAGCGGACGTCCCGCGCGTGAACACGGGCCAAAAGATCAGGTGAGGCGGAGCGCACTGGCCGAAGGACGGGGGCGGCGGCCTGCCGCATGGCTTACCATGCAGGTAGCGGCGCCGGGGAGCTGGCGCGTTTTTTGTTTTTTTAGTGCATTGCACGGTATCAGGAGTCATTCGATGGATCAGCCACCACACAGCCGCTTGTTCGGCACCAGCCTGGGATTTTTAGCCGGGTATGTCGATACCCTGGGTTTTATTGCCCTCTTTGGCCTGTTTACGGCCCATGTCACGGGCAACTTCGTGCTGATCGGCGCCGCCCTGGCGGATGCATCACGCGCTTCCATCCTGCTGAAGTTTCTCGCTTTTCCCGCCTTTATCGCCGGCGTCGCCATCACACGCCTGATGGTGCTGGCCGTCGAGCGCCGCGCCGGCCCGTCGCTGACCCTGGCGATGCTGCTGCAGTGGGCCTTGCTGGCCGGCTTCATGGTGTTTGGCATCCTGGCCGAGCCGATCGGCAAGGATGTCAGTTCCATGGCCATGGCGGCAGGCTTGCTGGGCACGGCCGCCATGGGCGTGCACAGTGCCACCAGCCGGCTGCTGCTGGCGCACTTGGCGCCCACTTCCATGATGACGGGGAATGTGACGCAGATCGTCATCGACACCGTCGACGTGCTGCGCGGCGCGGCCGATGCTGCCACCCATGCGCGCTGCGGGAAGTTCTTCTGGCCGTTGCTGGCCTTTGCCCTGGGCGCCATCGCCGCCGCCTTTGCCTACCTGGCCTTCGGTTTCGTGGCGCTGGCCTTGCCGTTGATGCTGCTGGGGGGATTGATCGTCGTGCAGCAGCGTAGCGGCCAGCCGGGCGTGCCGGCGGCCTGAGCGTACTGGCGCGGCTCAGGCGTCGAGGATGCCGCGCCGTAGCGCGATCGTGACGGCGTGGGTGCGGTCACGGGCGCCCAGCTTGGCCAGGATGGTGCTCATGTGCGCCTTGACGGTTTCTTCCTTGATCTGCAGCAGTGCGCCCGTTTCGCGGTTGGAATTGCCTTGCGCAACCTGCTTGAGCACGTCCAGTTCGCGGTTCGACAGCACGTCGCTGCAGGCGTACAGCGCCAGTTCCGCCTCGATCTCGGGCGTGATGTGGCGCCGTCCCGCATGCACGTTCTGTATCGCCGCCAGCAATTCGTGGCGCAGCGCGCTTTTCAGCACATAACCACATGCGCCCGCGCGGATGGCGCGCAGCACTTGCGTGTCGCCCTTGTAGGTGGTCAGCACGATGATGCGCGCCTGCGGATGGCGCGCGCGGATGGTGCCGATGGCGTCAAGGCCGCTCATGACTGGCATCTGCAAATCCATCAGCGTGACATCGGGCTGCAGCGCGTCAAATTGCTGCACCGCCTGCTGGCCATCGGTGGCCTGGCCCACCAGCGCCACGCCGGGAAAGGCGCGCAGCAGGGCCGCGATGCCGTCTAGCAGCAACTGGTGGTCGTCGGCGATGAGGATGCGTATCGGCGCCATATCGCTGCGCATGATGTTGCCTGGCAAAGAGGAGTTATCGATCAAGAGTCGTCGGAACATGGTGAGCAAAAGGTATTTTACCGCAGCGCTCACCGGGCTGCAGGGGGGATTCCCCAGAGGAAAGCTCCATGCCAGCCTACATTTAGATAGTGGTGCGGGCACGCCGCCAGGCATACGATGCACGGCAGTACCCACTCAACCCTGTCTTCATGGATGACATCATGACCAATCCGAAACTGGAAGTCCTTACCCCCGACAATTGCCAGATCATTTTCATCGACCAGCAGCCGCAAATGGCGTTCGGCGTGCAATCGATGGACCGGCAAGCGCTGAAAAACAATACCGTGGGCCTGGCCAAGGCCGCCAAGGTGTTCAACATCCCCACCATCATTACGACCGTCGAAACGGAAAGCTTCTCCGGCCACACCTATCCCGAGCTGCTGGACGTCTTCCCCGGCAAGGATATCCTCGAGCGCAGCTCGATGAATTCCTGGGATGACCAGAAGGTGCGCGATGCGCTGGCCGCCAACGGCAAGAAGAAAGTCGTCGTCTCTGGCCTGTGGACGGAAGTGTGCAACAACAGCTTCGCCCTGTGCGCGATGCTCGAAGGCGACTACGAAATCTACATGGTGGCCGACGCATCCGGCGGCACGTCGAAGGAAGCGCACGACTACGCCATGCAGCGCATGATCCAGGCCGGCGTGGTGCCCGTGACATGGCAGCAGGTGCTGCTGGAATGGCAGCGCGACTGGGCGCACAAGGCAAGCTATGACGCCGTCATGGCCATCGTGCGCGAACATTCGGGCGCCTACGGCATGGGCGTCGACTACGCCTACACGATGGTGCACAAGGCACCGCAGCGCACCCATGGCGAACACGCCACCCTGGCGCCGGTGCCGGCCAGGTAAGCGCCACGCGGCAGTGCCATGCGCCGCGCGCCTGAGCGTGCGCGGCGTTTTTTTCATCGAAAGGAATGCGCCATGAAGTTATATGTGATTTCGCTGGCGGTGGGCTTGCTGGTTGGCGTCATTTACGCCGTCCTGCAGGTGCGCTCGCCGGCGCCGCCCGCCATTGCCCTGATCGGCCTGCTGGGCATGCTGATCGGCGAACAGATCGTCCCCGGCGTCAAGCGCCTGATGGCGGGAGAAGCCATCACGGTGTCGTGGCTGCGCAGCGAGTGTGTGCCGAAGATCAGCGGCGTGGAGGCGAAACCAACGCTGGCCAAGGCCGAACCGCAGCAGAAGGACGACAGCGCCGCTTGATACCGTGGCGTCAGAACGCGCCCAGCAAGCCGCGCCGGGCGGCCACCGTGGCCGCTTCGGTGCGGCTTGATACGTTGAGCTTGGTCAAAATGTTATTTACATGAAATTTGACGGTGCCTACCTCGATGCCGGCGTTGCGCGCGATCATCTTGTTGCTCTTGCCTGCGGACAGGTGCAGCAGGATGTCGTGCTCGCGTTTCGACAGGCGATTCGCCTCGATGCGACTGGCTTGCTGCGCCGCCAGTTCCGGCGGCAGGTAGTGCCTGCCGGCGGCCACCTGGCGGATGCACTGCGTCAGTTGTAGGAAGCCGGAATCCTTCAGCAGGTAGCCGCGCGCGCCGGCGTGCAGGGCGCGGTGCACATTGTCTTCGCCCTGGTAGGTGGTGAGGATGATGATCTTCGCTTGCGCGTCGTCTGCGCAGATGCGTTCGATCGCCTCGACGCCATGCATTTCCGGCATGTTCAAATCCATCAGCACCACGTCGGGCCGTAGCTCCCGGTACAGTTCTACGGCGGCGTAGCCCGTGCCGGCCTGGCCCAGCAGGAGGAAACCTGGCAGTGACGCGATCAGCGAGGCCAGTCCCGCCAGGATCAGCGGGTGGTCGTCGGCGATCAACAGGGTAATCGGCGGATCGGCCGGGGGCAGGGTTGTGTGCATGGCTGTGCTCATGGCGCTGGCAGGGTGAAGTGGAAAACGCTGCCATGGGGGGCGCCGGGGGCATGCCACAGGCGCCCCCCATGCGCGTCGACGATGCGGCGGCAGATGGCCAGGCCCATGCCCATGCCGTCCGGCTTGCTGGAATACAGGGCGTGGTACAGGCGGCCAGCTGCCTGCGGCGCGATGCCGGCGCCATTGTCGGCGATGCTGAAATGCTGCACTTCCCCATCCAGGCGCGAGGACAGCAGCACCGTGCGCGGCCGGCCGCTGGTGCCCTGCAGGGCCTCGATGGCGTTCATCAGCAGGTTCAGGATGACTTGCCGAAATTGCACCGGGTCGGCGTGCAGCAGCGGGCGGCCCGGCGCCAGCTGCGTTTCCAGGCGGATGGCGTGGCGTTGCAGTGGCGCGCACAGCAGCGGCAGCAGGTCTTGCACGGCGTCGTCGGCCACAAAATGGCCGTGGCTGCCCGGCGTGTTGCAGGCCAGGTCCTGCACGCTGCGCAGCACGGCGCTGGCATGGCTGCCGGCGCTGGCGACCAGGGCCAGCGCCGCGCGCGCCTCGTCGAGGCGGGGCGGATCGTGATCGAGCCAGCGCAGGGCGGCATCGGCATTGAGCGTGATGGCCGCCAGCGGCTGGCGCACCTCGTGCGCGACCGATGCAGCAAATTCGCCCATGCCGCCCATGCCGCCTAGATGCTGGGCCTGCGCCAGGCCGGCGTCGTTTTTTTGAAGGGGATAATGCATGCTGGCCATCGCCGTGCTCCTGTCGCTGTCGCAGCGTATGCCGCGCTGCAACAAGTATGCATGGCCTGGCAGGCAAGGCAGTTATACGAATGGGGGAGGCGGGCGGTTTTTTTGCGCGCTGGGGAGAGTGAAACACCGCCGGGCGGGCCGGCGGTGCGGGGAGCGCAGAACGGTCAGGATTTGATAAAGGCCAGCAAGTCGTCGTTCAGTCGGTCCTTGTGAGTGGCCGGCAAGCCGTGCGGCGCGCCTTCATAGATGACCAGCCTGGCGTTCTTGATGAGCTTGGCTGCGGCCTTGCCGGAAGCGTCGATCGGCACGATCTGGTCGTCGCCGCCGTGCACTACCAGGGTCGGCACGGAGATTTTCTTCAGGTCGGCCGTGAAGTCCGTCTCGGAAAATTGTTTGATGCAATCGTAGGCGTTCTTGATGCCGCACTGCATGCCCTGCAGCCAGAAGGTGTCGCGCATGCCTTGCGATACCTTGTTGCCGGGACGGTTGGCGCCGAAGAACGGCACGGTCAGATCCTTGAAGAATTGCGAGCGGTCGGCCAGCACGCCGGCGCGGATGCCATCGAAGACGGACATCGGCAAGCCGCCCGGATTCGTCTCCGACTTGACCATCTGCGGCGGCACGGCGCCCACCAGCACGGCCTTGGCCACGCGTTTTTCGCCATGGCGGCCGATATAGCGCGCCACTTCGCCGCCGCCCGTCGAATGACCGACCAGGGTCGCGCCCTTGATGTCGAGCGCGTCGAGCAAGGTGGCCAGGTCGTCGGCGTAGGTATCCATGTCATTGCCCTGCCATGGCTGGCTGGACAGGCCGTGGCCGCGGCGGTCGTGCGCGATCACGCGGTAGCCGTGGCTGGCCAGGAACATCATCTGGTCTTCCCAGGCGTCGCCCTGCAATGGCCAGCCGTGGCTGAAGACGACCGGCGTGCCCGTGCCCCAGTCCTTGAAGTGGATGACGGTGCCGTCCTTGACGGTGACGCTATTGACGGTGAGCTTGCCCGGCGCTGCAGCGGCGGCGGCTGGCTTGGCGGCAGCGCTGGCGCCACCGGCGGCCAGCAGGCCCGCGCCGGCGGCCACGCCGGCGACGCTGACGAGCAGCTTGCGGCGGGAGTTGACTTCTTCGGCTTCGATTTTCTTCGGCATGATGCATTTCCTTCGGGGATGGGGGAGGGGCCAATGATGGCAACAGCGAGTCTAGGCCTTCGCGCGCGCTGGCGCCTCTGCCAAAAGACCAGTCGCGCCGAGTCTCCCGCCTGCCTATGATGGCTGGCAGCGGCGCCCCGCGCCGCCTGGCTTTCCCACTGGAGTAATCATGAAGAAAAACTCGATGGCGGCGCTGGCCGGCCCCTTTTTACCCGACGCGGGCTTGCTGTTTGCGCGCGTGGCGGGCGCGCTGCTGGTGCTGCACGTGCATGGCTTGCCGAAGCTGCTGCATTTCTCCGAGGAACTGGCGCACATCGACGACCCGCTGCACCTGGGCCGTGCCGTCACCCTGTACTGCGCCCTGTTCGCGGAAATCGTCTGCCCGCTGCTGGTCGCCGCCGGCTTGCTGACGCGCCTGGCCTGCCTGCCCTTGCTGTTCCTGCTGGGCGTGTCGATGCTGCTCGTGCACCCTGACTGGAGCATCGCCGACGGCCAGTTTGGCTGGCTGCTGATCATCGTCTTCGGCACGATTGCCATCAGCGGCGCGGGCAAGTATTCGGTGGATGCGCGGTTGCGCCGTTAAATGACGAATTCCCGCCGCACGGCAGGTTTGTGCGCCAGCAGCAGTGATAATTTCTTCAATGCGCTGGCCAGGCGCGCGCGGTCGCGGAGGCTGCCCAGCGAGATGCGGATGGCGTTCGGCGCACGGCTGTCGTAGAAGGCGTCGGACGCCGTGACGGCCACGCCCTGGGCGCGGGCCGTGTCGGCCAGTTCGCGCGAGCTCCAGTAACTGGGCAGCGAAAACCACACGTGAATGCCATCGCTGCGCGGGTGAGTGGTGCCCGTCAGGAGGGTGCGGATAATGTCCTGGCGCGCATCCGCTTCGCTGCGTATGCCGGCCAGCAGCGCGTGCGCGGAGCCGTCGTGTATCCATTGCGTCGTCAGCGCCGTCGTCACGGGCGTGGCCATCAGACTGAACGTGCGCAGCGCCTGCAGGAAGCGTTCGCGCAGCTGCGTGTCGGCGATCAGTGTATAGGCCATGCGCAGGCCCGGCGCCAGGCATTTTGACAGGGTGGCGATATGCGACACGTGGGCGGGAGCGTAATGCGCCAGGGGCGGCGGCGCATCGGATGCCAGCAGCCAGTACGGGTCATCCTCGATGATGTGCATGCCGCAGCGCTGGGCCACCTCCGTGATGGCCAGGCGGCGCGCGGCCGGCATGGTGTGCGCCGTGGGGTTTTGCAGGGTAGGGTTCAAATACACGAGGCGCGCGTGGTGCTTGCGGCCAGCCTTTTCCAGCGCCTCGGGCAGCATGCCGTCGGCATCCGTTTCCACGGCGATGGTCTTGCGGTTCAACTGGCCTGCGGCCAGGCGCAAGCCCGGATACACGGCCGCTTCCGTCAGGATGGCGTCGCCGGGCCGGCTCAGGGTCAAAATCAGCGCCGCCAGCGCCGCCTGCGCGCCGGGGCAGGCCACCACGTGTTCCGCGTCGACATCGCCGAACATGGGCGCGAGCCAGGCGGCGCCCGCCGCGCGGTCGGCCTGGCTGCCGCCGCCCAGGTGATAGCTCATCAACAGATCGCTGTCCGTGCGCATCAGCACCTGCGCCACGCCCTGTTTCAGCAGGTCGTCGAAATCCACGCCTACGGGCGGCGGCGGGATGTTCATGCTCAGGTCCAGCATCTGCGTCAATTCCACTTTTGGCGCCGCCACATAGGTGCCGCGCGCGCCATGCCCTTCCAGCAGGTTGCGGCGCTTGGCTTCGTCATAGGCGCGCGTCACGGTCGTCAGGTCGATCTGGAACAGCGCGGCCAGGCTGCGCTGCGGCGGCAAGCGGTCGCCCGGGCGCAGGCTGCCATCGGATAGCGCGCGCTCGAGCATGTCGGCGATCTGCAGGTAGCGCGGACCGCCGTGCTGCACGAACGGCGTGATCCATGCGCCGGCCTGGCTTTCTTCTTGTATGGATTTTGACTTGGACATTTTATCTATATGTATGGGTATTTATTCATGCAATTATGAGGAAATACCTTGAAAAAATCCATGCATTTGTGAGTGGAGCAGGTTTTATCTTGCGGCAAGGACTATGCATAATGGATCGTTTCCCTGCATCCAAATCGGACTGGCTGGGATTGCTATTTCCAACAGGAATTTAAGTCTGGCCTTCAAGGTGTGGCAGCGCACGGTGGCGCGCGGCTGGCGCGGGTAAGGTAGTGCTAACAGCTTGCTGCTGATCCACTGTTTGATATGGCTCAGCCCGGCAGCGTTTAGCCGCTTCTTTTTCCCCGAAGCGAGGAGAATCATGATTCGGTCACGGCATCGAGCATGGTTGAAATTATTCACTGTTAAAGGAAACCATCATGAACGCGATTGAAAAAACCAGCTCCGATATGAACGGTACCCCCCAGGATACCCGCCAGGAATTGCACCGCACCATCGACAAGGTGGCAAGCCAGGCACAACCCCTGGCCGACAAGGTGGCCACGCGCGCCCATGACGGCGTGGACCAGGTGGGCGACCGCCTGGACCAGGTCAGCGACAGCGTCAACAAGGCATCCGAAACCCTGATGGCGCGCGGCAAGCAATTGGGCGCCGCCTGCCAGCGCGCCGGCGAGACGGGCCGCGATTATGTGCGCGAGCGCCCGGCAGTGTCCTTGCTGATCGCGGCAGCGGCCGGGTACGGCCTGTCGAAATTGCTGGGCTCGCGTAAATAAGTTTTGCGCCTTCCTGGAAGGTAGTTGTCGTGGGCGCTATTCCCCTCGCCGTCATGGCAGGGCGGGCCGGCGCCCACGCGCACAAGGTAGTAGCAAGCAGTAAAGGAGAGTGATGATGCGCTCCATTTTGTTGTGGTTGATCGGCATACCTATACCCATCATTATTTTGATTGCCCTGTTCGTGCGCTGAATGAGGGAGTTGTAGCGTTCTCCCGGGGCAAACTACTCACAGGAGACGTAATGGCTACCAACAAGAAATCGCCGTCCACGGACGGTGCGGGTTCCGTTTTGAGCAGCATGTCCGGTCCATCTGACAGCAATGCGCCGCACAGCCTGGGGGCGGACAATGACGTGACCCGCGCGCTGCTGCAAAAGACGGCCGCCGGCCAGCAGCTGGCCGCCGCCATGGCCGTCAATCCGAAAGAGGAAGGCCAGTACGGCGAGGCGGCGCGCACGCCGGCCGAAGGCGTGCATGTGGCAGCTGGCGAGCCGCTGGCCACGGCCAGCACCACGGGCGAAACGATACCCTCTCCAAAGACGGGCGATGGCCAGCCCGCGCTGGGCGAGAATGCGCTGAATAGCTCGCTGGACGGCGCCCGTGCCGACGATAGCGGCTGCGTGCTGACGACCAATCAGGGCGTGCCCGTGGGTGACAATCAGAATTCGCTGAAGGCGGGCTTGCGCGGCCCGACCCTGATGGAAGATTTCATCCTGCGTGAAAAGCTCACGCATTTCGACCATGAGCGCATCCCCGAGCGCGTCGTGCATGCGCGCGGTTCGGCGGCCCACGGTTACTTCGAATGCTACAAGGAACAAAGCAAGCATACGCGTGCCAAGCTGTTCGCCAAGGCGGGCAAGCGCACGCCCGTCTTCGTGCGTTTTTCCACGGTGGCTGGCGAACGCGGTTCCACCGATACGGCGCGCGACGTGCGCGGCTTTGCCGTGAAGTTTTATACGGACGAGGGCAACTGGGATTTGGTCGGCAATAACATCCCCGTCTTCTTCATCCAGGATGCGATGAAATTCCCCGACCTCGTGCATGCGGTCAAGCCCGAACCGCACAATGGCATGCCGCAAGCGGCCAGCGCGCACGACACCTTCTGGGATTTCGCCTCGCTGTCGCCGGAAATCACGCACATGCTGATGTGGGCCATGTCGGACCGCGCCATCCCCCGCAGTTACCGGATGATGCAGGGCTTCGGCGTGCACACCTTCCGCCTCGTCAATGCCAAGGGCCAGTCCGTGTTCTGCAAATTCCACTGGTCGCCCATGGCCGGCACGCACTCGCTCGTGTGGGACGAAGCCGTCAAGATCAGCGGCGCCGATTCCGATTTCCACCGGCGCGATCTGTGGGAAGCCATCGAGTGCGGCGCGTATCCCGAGTACGAGCTGTCCTTTCAGGTCTTCACGGAAGCGCAGGCGGATGCGTTTCCCTTCGACGTGCTCGACCCGACCAAGCTGATTCCCGAAGAACTTGTCCCTCTCGTCCCCGTCGGGAAAATGGTCTTGAACCGCAACCCGGACAATTTTTTCGCCGAGACGGAGCAGGTGGCATTCTGCACGGCGCACATCGTGCCAGGCATCGATTTCAGTAACGACCCGCTGCTGCAGGGACGCATCCACTCGTATGTCGACACGCAGATCACGCGGCTGGGCGGCGCCAACTTCCATGAAATCCCCATCAATGCGCCGCTGGCGCCCGTGCACAACAACCAGCGCGACGGCATCCACCGCCAGGCCATCAACCGGGGCCGGGTCGCGTATGAACCCAATTCGCTGGCGGGCGGCTGTCCATTCCAGGCGGGCGCGAAGGGCTTCAACAGTTTTCCCGCCTCCGCCGAAGGCGACAAGGTGCGCGGCAAGCCCGAGAAATTCGCTGAGCACTATGGCCAGGCGCGCCTGTTCTGGATCAGCCAGACGCCTATCGAACAAGAGCACATTGTGCATGCATTCCGCTTTGAATTGAGCAAGGTGCAGACGGTGGCTATCCGCCAGCGCATCGTCGCCATGCTGCGCAACGTCGACGAAACCCTGGCGCAGCGCCTGGCCGATGGCCTGGGGCTGGCGCTGCCACCTGTCATGCCGCGTGCCTCGCTGCAGCCGCTGCCGGCATATCCGCCATCGCCGGCGCTGTCGCTCTTTTTCCGCCCCGGCAAGACGGGCATCCATACCCTGCGCGTGGCCATCCTGGTGGGGCCGGGCAGCGATGGCGCGCAGGTGCGCAATATCTATGCCGCGCTGCTGGCCGATGGCGCCGTGCCGCGCCTGGCGGGCAGCCACCTGGGGAAAGTCGACACCAGCGGCGGCGCGCCGCTCGACGTGGAAATCTCGCTCGAGGCGGGACCGTCCGTGCTGTTCGACGCCGTCGTGGTGCCGGACGGTCAGGGCGCCGTGCAGCAGCTGGGCGACGATGCCAATGCGCTCGACTTCCTGCGCCTGCAATACCGCCACTGCAAGCCGATGCTGGCCATCGGCGCCGGCAAGGACTTGCTGGACAAGGCTGGCGTGCCGGTGACCCTGCCCGATGGCAAGCCGGATCCCGCCATCATCGTCGCGCCTTCCGGCGACGTGGTGAAAGCCGTGCCGGCCTTTAAAAAGGCGCTGGTCGCGCACCGGGTGTTTGCGCGCGAGACGGACCCGCCGCGGGTGTGAGAGGCTGCATCGGCACAGGGGCCGGAACCGCCGGCCCCGTTGCATACGCTGTTTGAGCTGCATGCGCAACGCCATGTAACAATGTAAACAATAAAAACGTCCTGCGGTGATATGCTGCTGACTAGAACTGTTCATTTGCCACTATCTGGATAGCAGCGGCAAGGAACGGCTTCAGCAAACCGGATCGCGATTACTGCATGGACAAGTACACACCTCGCACCTGGGGGCCGGGCGAACGCCCGACCTTGCCCGGGTCGCCATCGATGCCCGAACATTCGACGCCCAAGCGTGTCGCGTATTTCATCGTCGGCCTGATCGTCGCGCTGACGGGGGGACTGGGCAACGGCCTGGTGACGGCCAATTTGCTGAACCTGCAAGGTTCGCTGGCTGCCTATGCCTACCAGATGCAGTGGCTGCCGGCCGCCTACGTGATGACCATCGTGTCCATGAATCTGCTGCTGGTGAAGTTCCGCCAGCAGTTCGGCCTGCGCCTGTTCACGGAAGCGTTCCTGGTGCTGTATGCGCTGGTGACGTTCGCCCACCTGTATGCGAATACCTTGCCGTCGGCGATCGCCGTGCGCGCCGCGCATGGCATGGTGGGCGGCGCGCTGGGCGTGCTGGGGCTGTACTACACCTTGCAGGCGTTTCCCGCGCGGCACCGCCTGAAGGGCGTGGTGCTGGGCCTGGGTTTTGCTCAGCTGGCGCTGCCGCTGGCGCGCATCTTCACTTCCGAGCTGCTGCAGATCGGCGAATGGCATGGCCTGTACCTGTTCGAACTGGGGCTGGCCCTGCTGGCGCTGGGCTGCGTGCTGGCCCTGAAACTGCCGCCCGGTGACCGCGTGCAGACGTTCGAGCCGCTCGATTTCCTCACTTTCATCCTGTTCGCGCCCGGTGTGGCCCTGCTGTGCGCCGTGCTGGCGCAGGGGCGCACGGCGTGGTGGATGGAGTCCGAGTGGGTGGGCGTGTGCCTGGCATGTTCCATCGTGCTGATCGCCGCCTCGCTGGCCATCGAACATAACCGCGCGCGCCCGCTGCTCAACACGCGCTGGCTCACCACAGGCAAGATCGCCAAGCTGTTTTTATCCGTGCTGCTGTTTCGTATCGTGCTGTCCGAATCGACGGGTGCCGTGGGCTTTCTGCAGGCGCTGGGCTTGAACACGGACCAGATGCAGAATCTGTTCATCGTGGTCCTGCTGGGCAGCGTGGCAGGTTTGGTGGTCAGCGCGCTGACGATCAACCCCGCGACCCTGAACCGTTCGCTGATGTTCGCGCTGTTGCTGATCGCCGCTGGCGCCCTGATCGACGCGCACGCCACCAGCCAGACGCGCCCCGTCAACATGTATGTCAGCCAGTTTCTGCTGGCCTTTGGCGGCACTTATTTCCTCGGTCCCACCATGGTGGCGGGCATGGGCGCCGTGATCGCCGAACCGCGCAACCTGGTGAGTTTTTCCGTGATGTTTACCATGACGCAGAACCTGGGCGGCCTGCTCGGGGCGGCCATCGTCGGCACCATCCAGACGGCGCGCGAAAAATACCATTCCAGCTACCTGGTCGAGCATCTCACCATGCTTGACCCGCAGGTGGCCGCGCGCGTGCAGTCGGGCGCCGCAAGCTATGGCGGCGTGCTGACGGATCCCACCTTGCGCAGCGCCCAGGGCGTGGCGCGCCTGGGCGCCATCGCCACGCGCGAAGCCAATGTGCTGGCCTATAACGACGTTTTTTTGATGATCGCCGGCGTCGCCATCGCCACCTTGATCTGGATGCTGGTCAGCCAGTCCTGGACCCGCATCACCATCGGCGCGCGCCGTCTGGTCGGCCCCGTGCGCGATGCGCAGACGGCCATGGCCATCGTCCCCATTACCAATTCGGAACCGAGCAATGACAGAAAATAACACCACGCCGCCAGTGCCGCCCATCGCACCCGCACCCGTCGCCCCTTCCACGGCGCAGCCGGACCGGCGCCACCAATGGCTGTCCGCGCTGGCCTTTGCGGCCGTGGCCCTGGTGGGCGTGCTGATCGTGCTGTACGCGTGGCGGCTGCCGCCGTTCACCAGTCCCATCGTGACGACGGAAAACGCCACCGTGCGGGGGCAGGTGACCATCATCGGCACGCAGCTGTCCGGTTATGTGGTGGAGGTGACGGTGCAGGACTTCATGGACGTCAAGGAGGGCCAGCTGCTGGTGCGCATCGACGATCGCATCTATCAGCAGCGCTACGAGCAGGCGCAGGCCCAGCTGGCCGCGCAGCAGGCGGCGCTGTCGAACTGGGCGCAGCAAAAGGCCAGCGCGCAGGCGGGCATTTCCGTCAGCGAGGCCGTGATGGCTAACGCGGAAGCGCAGGCGCGCAAGGCCAGCGCCGACCTCAATCGCGTGGAGCAGCTGGTGGCCGACGGTTCTTTGTCGCAGCGCGAACACGACCAGTCGCGCGCCACGC
Organism: Janthinobacterium sp. BJB426; assembly: GCF_002735705.1. Taxonomy (GTDB): domain Bacteria; phylum Pseudomonadota; class Gammaproteobacteria; order Burkholderiales; family Burkholderiaceae_D; genus Janthinobacterium. The sequence continues at coordinate 294,952 of NZ_PDZL01000005.1, read as the reverse complement.
AGGCGCAGATGGCGGCAGCGCTGGCGCAGGCCAGGGCCAATCTCGACATCGCCCAGCAAAGCGTGCATAGCGTGGTGGTCAACAAGCAGGCCCTGGAAGCGGCCGTGGCGAACGCGCAGGCGGCCGTCAAGGCAGCGAAGATCGACCTCGATAACACGCGCATCGTGGCGCCTTCCGATGGACAATTGGGCCAGGTGACGGTGCGCCAGGGCGCGTACGTGAATTCGGGCGCGCAGCTGATGGCGCTGGTGCCGCGCCAGATGTGGGTGATCGCCAATTTCAAGGAAACGCAGATGAACGGCGTGCAGGAGGGGCAGAGTGCCACCTTCCACGTCGATGCGCTCGACGGCGCCGTGCTGACGGGGCAAGTGGAGCGCATCTCGCCGGCCACGGGTTCCGAGTTTTCCGTGCTGCCGGCCGATAACGCGACGGGTAATTACCTCAAAATCGCCCAGCGCATTCCCGTGCGCATCCGCATCGATGCGGGCCAGGCGAACGCACGCCGCCTCGTGCCCGGCATGTCGGTGGTGGTCAGCGTCGACACGTCGGCCGTGCTGAACGACTCGGCGGAGAATCCGGCGCCGCCGCCTGCAGCGAAGAAGGCCAAGCCATGAAGCGCCATTTCCTGCTGATGGCCGGTGCGCTGGCGCTGGCCGGCTGCGCCGCCAACGCGCCACCGCAGCCCGCATCGGCACTGCAGTTGCCATCCGGCTGGCGCGCGCAGGCGGCAGGTGCACCGGCGGCGACTGACGCCCATGTCGAGCAGCTGTGGTGGCAAGCCTTCGGTGATCCGGTCTTGAGCGACCTGGTGGGCGAGGCGCTGGCGCGCAACGGCGACTTGCGCGTGGCGCGCGCCCGCGTGCAGGAATACCGCGCGCGCCTGGCGCAGGCCGATGCAAACCGCGCGCCCAACCTGGCCTTCGACGGCTCGCCCACGCGCACGCGCACCCTGGCCTCCAGCGGCAAGCCGTATGTGACGAATGTCTTCCAGGCGGAACTGCAGGCCAGTTATGAAATCGATGTGTGGGGCCGGCTGGCCAGTCTGAGCGATGCGGCCGGCGAAAGCTACCGCGCCGAGCAGGCCAGCCTCGATGCGGCGGCCCTGTCGATCGCCGCCAGCGTGGCGACGAGTTACCTGAATCTGCGGGGACTCGACGCGCAGCTGGCGCTGACGCAATCGACCTTGCAGCTGCGCGAACAGTCGCGCGAGCTGGCGCGCAAGCAGTTCGAGGTGGGCTACAGCTCGCGCCTGGAATGGCTGCAGGCGCAATCGGAATACCATGCGGCGGCCGAGCAGGTGCCGCAGCTGCAGCGGCAAATCTTCGAACAGGAAAACGCGCTGGCCATCCTCGTCGGCGGCAATCCCGGCCCCATCGCGCGCGGCTTGCCGCTGGCCGAGCTGGCGGCGCCTGGCGTGCCGGCCGGCCTGCCATCCGAATTGCTGCGCCGGCGGCCCGACATCGCGCGCGCGGAACACAACCTGGCGGCCGCCAACGCCAGCCTGGCGGCCACGCGAGACCAGCTGCTGCCCTCGTTCAAGCTGACGGCCGTCGGCGGCGGGCAAGCGACGACCCTCACCGATTTCCTGCATGCGCCGACGGCCCTGTGGCGCCTGACGGCGCTGGCGGCCGGCCCCCTGTTCGATGGTGGCCGGGTGCAGGCGCAGACGGATGCGGCCGGCGCGCAGCGCGACCAGCTTGTGTACGCATATGAAAACGTGGTGCGCAATGCTTTCGCCGAAACGGAGAACAGCCTGGGCGCCATCTACCGGCTGCGGCAGCAAGCCGTGGAAAACGATGCGCGCCGCGCCACGGCGGCGGACACCCTGCGCATCGCGCATAACCGCTACCGCAATGGCTATGCCTCGTACCTGGAAGAACTCGACGCCCAGCGCACCCTGTACAGCGCCGACGTGGGACTGCTGCAGCTGAAGACGCGCATCCTCGTCGCCTCGGTCGACCTGTACCGGGCCATGGGCGGCGGCTGGTCGGCAGCGGCCCGCCCTTAAAGCTTGTTCCAGTCTGTCCGGCAGGCGACGGATTCATCTGCCGGGACAAGCGCTGGTCTTTCTTGCTGCAACATCCAGGCTGTTTGCCTGGATGCTGACGGCGGCGTCCTCCTGCTGCCCTTTCCCAAAAATCCCTGCTTTTCCCCTGTCCGCGACGGCGCGCTGCCAATTTTTGTTGTTGTATTTTAACAACGATATTTTCACGGTATTTTGCACAAAGAATTTCCACTGGGAATTCTTTTGCGATTTTCGCCGCGCATCTTCTGTGATACCAATAAACATTGTCATTTCAATTATTTTTAGTATCACATGGGAAACACTTTATATTTTGATATGTACGGTAGGATACATAGTGACACATTGGCTGAAATTGGCATCTTTACCGTCATTTTCTGCCATTCCAAGGGCGTGATGCCAAAAAAACTGTCTTAGTACCAATTTCAATAAATAACAAAATAGACACACTTGTTAGCATGGGCACAAGTGCCTTTGAGGAATTTTTTGATTTCCTTGTCCAATCTCAATTAATTAACTTTTTAATATTTTTATTGATTGTAAAGCATTAAAAAATGCACCAGAATGTCGCAAATCATCAATGTTGCTAAAAATTACACATTGAATACTTGTTGACTTTCGTGCCGCCTTGCCATGCCAGCAGGGTGAAAAAACAGGCTGTTCGCTATTTTTTCTGGGCCGGAAGTGCCGTTGCAGTACACCGCACAACCCCCTGATGACTGCCATGCCTATGTCCTCCTTTTTGCGAACTATCTTCTCCTGTCTGATCTCTTGCAAGCGGGGAGGGCCGCGCGCTCTCCTGCAGCGCTTGCTATGGCTGATCGTCTGTTTCTGTACCCTTGGCGGGGTGGGAACGGCATCGGCGGCGACCATCGACTTATCCGTTTCCGCCTATCTGCAAACGCCGGATCCCGTGCCGCGCGGCGGCAAGGCCAGCTTTTCGGTGGTCGTGACGAACAATGAAGACCTGGTCGATGCGACGGGCACCGTGCGCCTGGCGGTGGAACTGCCTGCCAATGTGAGTTTTGCATCGAGCACGGCGCCGGCCGGTTGCGCCTTCAATCTGGCGGGCAGTCCGCAATTGCTCAATTGCACGCGCAGCGGACTGGGCAAAACAGCGAACTGGACCGTAAACTTCAGCGGCACCGGCTCGGCGGCTTCCGCCGTGGTCACGAAGGCCAGCGTGTCTTTTGCCAACGTGGACACGGACGGCAACAGCTTCAACAACGATTCGATCAAAACGGTCACCGTCATCAAGGGCGCGGACCTGAGCGTGGCCGCCAGCGGCACGACCGGCTTGAGCGGCTGCCCCGCAGCCTGTACGGCAGCGGCTGGCGCAACGGTGGGCTACCAAGTGGACGTGGCGAATGCCGGTCCGGATAGCGCATCGCAATTCAAGGTCACGTACAACTTGCCGGCCAGCGCGGATTTTACCTACGCGTCGGCATCAGGCACCGGCTGGGCATGCGCCCGTTCGGGCACCGTGCTGACCTGTACTTACAGCGGCGCGGCCATCGGCGTCGGACAGCAGGCTCCCCCAATCACGATCGGCGGACGCATCGTGAAGAGCATCGCCGGCACCATCACCAACGGTGCGTCGGTGGCCTCCAGCGACTTGCAGACCGGTGATCCGGAAGACGGCAATAATGGACCCAGCCAGGTCATCGTCACGGTCAAGCCGGGCACCGACCTCGATGCCAAGGAAACCCTGGTGTCGAACACCAGCGGCCTGAGCTCGTTGACGGCGGGCGAGGCGGTCAGCCTGAACCTGTGGGCTGTCAATAGCGGCACGCAGGATGCCAGCGGCGTCACCGTGAAGACGACGGTGTCCAGCGATTTCACCATCGGCACCTTGCCGGCTGGCTGCGCCAAGGCGGGCCAGACGATCACCTGCAGTATCGGCGCGCTGGCGCATGGCGTCACCTCCTCCAAGTTCCTGATTCCGCTGACCGTCGCCGCAGGTGCGACGGGCGGCGCGAATGTGGTGGACGTGGCGCGCAGCGCCCCGCTCGATGGCTTGAACAATCCCGCCTCGGCCACCTACACCATCGTCGCGCCATTCGCCCACCTGACCCTGACCAAGAGCAAGTCGCCGGGGCTGGTCGCGGCCAATGGCCTGATCACCAATACCATCACGGTCACCAATGCGAACACCTCCACCAGTGCCGCCAGCGGCACCGTGACCGTGACCGATACCTTGTCGCCGCAAGAAAGCTATGTCAGTGCCAGCGGCACCGGCTGGACCTGCAGCGTGGCCGGACAGCTGGTCACCTGTCACTACACGATCAGCGGCAGCCTGGCGCGCGGCGCAAAACTGCCTGCCCTGGTTCTGACCACGCGCGCGCAAGCCGGTTTTGCTGGCACCTTGAGCAATACTGCCTGTACCGGCATGGTCGCCGGGTCGGCGCACCAGCCGCCGGACAATGCGAGCACGGGCAATTGCGCCACCGCCAGCGTCACATCGACGCCGCTGAACGTTGACCTGGCCATCGTCAAGACGGCGTCCCTGGCCAGCTTGCCGGCCGCGTCGAGTACTTTCAGCTATACCCTGGTGGTCAGCAATGCCGGCCCGGACAGCGCTCCGACCGTCAAGGTGGTCGACGCCTTGCCGCATTGGTACAACGGCAGCAGCGGCACCACGGGTGGCAGCGTCGCGCTGGCCGGCAGCGGCGCGGGCGAAAGCTGCAGCTTTGCTTCAACCGTCACTTGCACGCTGCTGAACCTGGGCAGTGGTGCATCGCGCACCATCACCATCACGCTCAACCGCCCATTGAAGGACGGTGCCTTGCTCAATACCGCCACGGTATCGAGTCCCGATGCCATCGACACCAATGCGGCCAATAACAGCTCCGGCGCCACCGTCACCGTCGTGCCGCGGGCCGATGTCGGCGTCACGGCGATGTCCGGTGCGCCGAACCCCGTGCGCGTCGGCGTGCCGCTGGTGTACACCACCTCGATCCGCAACAATGGACCCAGCAGCGCCGCCAATGTGGTACTGCGTCAGGTCATCGATCCGGCGCGCATGAGCTTTGTGGCCGGCTCGGCCAGCATCGCGGGCAGCGCTGCGCAATGCACGCTGGTGCCTGCCTTCAGCGGCGCGCCCTATGCGGGACAGTCCGGCATCGAATGCCGGACCTTTGGGCTCGGCGATGGCGAGACGCGCCAGCTGATTTTCTCGGCCATTCCCGTGTTCCCGTACCCCGATGCGCTCGACGCGACCTATGTCAGCAGCGCCACCATCAGCACCACGACCGACGACAGCAATGCGGCCAACGACAGCAGCAGCACCACGGTCACCGTGATCAGCAAGGAGCTGGACCTGAGCGTGTCGGCCGTCGATACGGGCTACGAACAGAGCCCGTTCGGCGATGCGCTGGTGTACCAGGTCAGCGTGCAAAACAATGGCCCTTCGCTGGCCACCGGCCTGAAGCTGGTCGTGGCTCCCGTGCCACCGCCGCAAAACGGCGCGGCCGTGCCGTATACCATGCTGTGGAATGCCGCCGGCAGCACCTTGCCGGCCGGCGCCTCGTGCAGCCAGCCAGGCGGCGCGGGCTCGAACCTGGTGTGCTACCTGGCTAGCTCATCCGCTGGCAGCACCTTGGCCAGTGGCGCCAGCCGCGTGTTCGGCCTGAAATTCGATACGGGTCCCGTCAGCAATGCGCCGCTGGGATCGATCACCTACAAGATCAATGCCAGCGTCGAATCCCTGGAAACGGGGGCGGCGCCGTTTGCCGGCGACAAGCTGGCGACGAACAACGTGGTGGAAGAAACCACCACCGTGCTGCCGAAGACCGATCTGATGCTGGTGTCGAAAACCGTTTCGCCCGCCTCGCCGTTCAGCATCAACCAGCCCTTCACCTACACCCTGGTGGTGGGGAATCTGGGTCCCGCCCTCGCGGCCAGCACGGTCGTCACCGACGTGCTGCCGGCCGGTTTCGTGCTGACGGGCGCGCCGACGGCACGCCTCGGCTCGGGCGCTCCGCTGACCTTGAACAATTGCGTCAGCGGCGGTTCGCCGGTCACCGTGACCTGCACGCTGGGCGTGCTGCCGATTGCATCGGGCGCAGCCGACACGGCCAATCTGGTCAGCATCACCATCCCCGTGAAGGCGCCATACCCGGCCTATGCGGGACCGTTCGCCAGCAATATCACGAATACGGCCAGCATCGTGCCGACGCCGGGCACCTCGCGCGATCCGAATGCAGGCAACAACAGTTCCAGCGTCGATGTGCAGATCGTCAAGTCGAGCATCGCCGGCTCCGTCTATAACGATGCAAACCGCAGCAACAGCATGGATGCCGGTGAAAAAATCACCACCAGCGTGACGTTCTCGCTGTACGGCCAGGATTTCTGGGGCAACGATATCGGCACGGCGGGCGCACCGCTGACCCTCGGTACCAGCAGCGGCGACTTCCTGTTTGACCGCCTGCCGCGCTCCGCGGCCGGCGGCTACACCCTCGTCGAGACACAGCCGGCCAGCTACGCCGACCTGTTTGAAGTCGCCGGCACGGCCGGTGGCACGCCGCCACCGGCCAGCTGCGACGGCGGCGCCAACTGTTCCGCCAGCGCGGCGCACAACACCATCGGCCAGATCGTGCTGGCGCCGAATACGGCGGCGACCGGCTACCTGTTCCAGGAATACGCGCATGCGGCCATCAGCGGCTACGTGTACGCCGACAAGAACAATAACGGCGTGCGCGAGGCGGGCGAAAATGGCATCGCCGGCGTGCAGGTGAAGCTCTCCGGCCTGACCTTCTGGGGCGCCGACGTGTGCGCCGCGATGGGCAGTGCCTGCACGGCCACCACCGACGCCAATGGCAAATACAGTTTCACCAATGTCCCGCCAAGCCGGCTGGGAGAATCCTACACGGTCACCGAACTGTCCCAGCCTGCCGGCTATGCGGATGGCAAGGAGCAGAACGGTGCCGGCAATGTCGTGGCGAACAGCGCGGGCCGCGCGGCGCCGGAAGGCATCGTCGTCGGCAGCATCGAACCGGGCCTCAGCTACACCGAGCGCAATTTCGGCGAACTGGCGTTGGCGTCGATTGCCGGCAGCGTCTACATGGACAACAACCGCGATGCGGTGCGCCAGGGTGGCGAAAGCACGGGCGTGGCCGGCGTCACGCTGACCTTGAGCGGCAACGACCATCTCGGTCATCCAGTCTGTCCAGGCAGTGCAGTGCCGAGCTGTACCTTCCAGACGGGCGCGGATGGCAGTTACCTGATTGCCGGCCTGGCGCCGAGCGACGCCGCCGGCTATGCCGTGACGGTCACGCCGCCGGCCAGCCTGTATCACACGGGTGCGCAGGCTGGCAGCCTGGGTGGCCTGATCGACGGCGCCGTGCGCGTGCCTGGTACCGGTGTGCCGGGTGCGGCGATCCGCACTGCCGGCGCCATCGTGCTGCTGCCCGGTGCCACGGCGACGGGCTACCATTTCGGCCAGGCGCCAGGCGCGGCGGGCGGCGTGGCGCAGTCGCTGTCCGGTTACGTGTATATCGATGCGAACCGCAATGGCCGCAAGGATTCGGGCGAAACGGGCATCGCCGGCGTGACGGTCACGTTGTCGGGCACCACGGCTGACGGCTTCGATGTCTGCAGCGTGATCGTGCCTGCCTTGTGCACGCTGCAAACGGCGGCCGACGGCGGCTACCGCTTCACGGGCCTGCCGCAAAGCGACAGCAACGGCTATGCCGTTGTGGAAGTCCAGCCTTCCGCCTACCTCGATGGCGCGGAAAGCGTGGGCACTGTGAATGGTGTCGCGACAGGACGCATCGGCGGCAGCGCACCCCGCTTCGACCAGTTCAGCGGCGTCGTGCTGCCGAACGGCGGCAGCGCGCGCGATTACAATTTTGGCGAACTGACGGGCAGCATCGCCGGCAGGGTCTACCTCGATGTGGATGGCAATGGCGCGGCCAGCAGCGGCGACACGCCATTGACGGGCGTGACACTGACACTGACCGGCGGTACAGGCGGTCCGGTGACGGTGCTCACCGATGCCAACGGCGCCTACCAGTTCGACGGCCTGCTTGCCGGCAGCTATACCGTGACACAAACGCAGCCGGTCAATTACGCCGATGCGGGCCAGGCTGCCGGCAATGGCGGCGGCAATGCCAGCGTGGCCAACGTGGTCAGCGCCATCGCGCTCGTACCGGGCGCACAGTTGACGGGCTACGATTTCGGCGAGAAGACAGGCGCCATCAGCGGCGCCGTCTACGTCGACGCCAACGATAATGGCGTACGCGATGCGGGTGAAACCGCAGGCATCGCCGGCGTTACCATCAGCCTGTCCGGCATCGCCCGCGATGGCGTCACGCCGGTCAAGCGCACGGCCATCACGGCGGCCGACGGCAGCTACAGCTTCCGCGATCTGCCGAACGCGAATGCGGCCGGCTATACGCTGGTGGAAACGCAGCCTACTGCCTATCTGGACGGACGCCAGCGCAAAGGCCTGATCGACGGCGCCGCATCCTGCGCCAATCCTGCCTGTGACATCGGCACGGCCAACGCCATCGCGCGCATTCCATTCGATGCGGCGAAGAGCCATACGCGTTTTGACTTCGGCGAACTGCTGGCGGCGAGTATTTCCGGCCGCGTGTACGGCGATGCGAACGACAACGGCAGCTACGAGAAGGGCGAAGGCTTGCAGGGCGTGAGCCTGACGCTGAGCGGCATCGACGGCCACGGCAAGCCGGTCAATGTCAGCGTCGTCACGGCCGCCGATGGCAGTTACACTTTCCCTGGCCTGTATCCATCGGGTCCGGGCGGCTACACGGTCACTGAAACGCAACCGGCCGGCCTGGGGAATTATCCGGGTGCGACGGGTACTTCTGTCGGCAGCGTCAACGGCAAGCCGGTCGGCACCGGCGTGGTCGATGTCATCAGCGGCATCATCCTGCCGCCACAGGGCAATGGCAGCGGCTATGATTTCCGCGAACAGGTGTCGTCGTTGCGGGGTTTCGTGTATCGCGACCTGAACGACAACGGCGCCATGGACGCGGGTGAAGCAGGCATCGCCGAGATTGAAATCACCTTGCGCGGCGCGAATGGTTTTAGCCGTACGGTGGTGACGGGAACCGATGGCAGCTACCGCTTCGACGGCCTGCCTGCCGGTACCTACAGCCTGCTGGAAAGCCAGCCTGCCGTGTATCTCGACGGCCGCGAAACGGCCGGTAGCGCCGGCGGCAAGGTGAATAACGCCAGCTTCGGCGCGGCGCCAGAATACAACACGATCGGCGACATCGTGCTGCCAGTGGCGACGCAGGCGAGCGGCTATCTGTTTGGCGAACGCCATATGCTGGGCAAGCTCGGTGGCGTGGTGTATGCGGACCTGAATAACGACGGCGTTCGCAACGAAGGCGAGCAAGGCATTGCCGGCGTGACGGTGGTCCTGAGCGGCACTTCCGTCGATGGCAAGCTGGTCAAACTGAGCGTGGTGACCGGTGCCGACGGCAGCTATCTGTTCGATACGGTGCCAGTCAGCGACGCCGCCGGCTACACCCTGACGGAAACGCAGCCGGCCGGCTATGTGGACGGCAAGACGGTAGTGCTGCCAGGGTCGGTTGGTACGGCCAACGCCAGCAAGCCTGTCGGCGTGGGCAACAAGGATACGATCACCGGCATCAAGCTGGCGGCGGGCGACGACATGCGCGGCTATTTGTTCGGCGAGAAGGGCATACCGCAATTGAAGCCGCCCATCATCAACGGCTACGTATGGCTGAACCACGACGGCAGCCGTGTGCGTCCGCTCGACGGCAGCCAGGCTGGCGTGGCTGGCTGGACGGCCGAATTGCACCAGGAAGGCAAATTGATCTGCCGCGCCATCACGGACGAGAAAGGCTTCTACCAGTTCGACAACCTGCATTGCCCCGGCTACGAGGCAAGTGGCTTGCCGACGGGTTCCGGCTATGCGATCACCTTCCTCAAGGATGGCAACAACATGCCGAATGTGCCCGTTTCGACGGGGGGCGAAGGCGAGGTGGTGCCAGGTGGCAGCCGCATCAGCAACCTGACCTTGCGCGACGGCGACCGTGTCGTCGAGCAGAATCTGCCGCTTGATCCTGCCGGCGTGGTGTACGACTCCGTGACGCGCAAGCCGGTGGCTGGCGCCGTGGTGTCGATCAGCGGCCCTGCCGGTTTCGACAGCGCCGCGCACCTGGTCGGTGGGGTAGCCGAGCAGACGCAAACCGTAGGCAGCGACGGCATGTACCAGTTCCTGTTGCAGAACGGCTTCCCCAGCGGCGTGTATACGCTGAGCGTGTTAGCTCCGGCGAACTACCTGCTGGCGCCATCCGGCAGCCTGCCGGCCTGCAAGGGACCATTGACAGTGGGCCTGGTGCCCGATCCGGCCTTTATCCAGGCCAGCGAGCTGGCGCCGGCATTGTCGACGAAGATGGAACTCGATCCGAATAACTGCACGGGACTGATCGCCGGAGGCGCCAGGACCACGCAGTATTACCTGAGCTTTGTCATCACGAATGGCGGTTCGGCACCGATCCTGAACAACCATATTCCGCTCGATCCGCTGGGCAGCGACAGCATCATGGTGACGAAGACGACACCGATGCTGAACGTCACGCGCGGCGACCTGGTGCCGTACACGATCACGGCCAGCAATCCCCAGGCGGCGACGCTGGGGGCGATGGAGGTGCGCGATTTGATACCGGCCGGCTTCAAGTACCGCGTCGGCAGTGCTACCCGCAATGGCGTGCCGGCGGAACCTGTCGTCGATGGCCGCAGCCTGCGCTGGAAAGAAAGCGGTTTCGCACCGAAGGAGAAGAAGACCTACAAGCTGATGCTGATGGTGGGCAGCGGCGTTGGCGATGGCGAATACGTCAACCAGGCCTGGGCAGCGACGGGCGAGACGCGTATTTCCAACCTGGCTACTGCCACGGTGCGCGTGGTGCCGGATGCCACCTTCGATTGTCCCGACATCATCGGCAAGGTGTTCGACGACCAGAACGCGAATGGCTACCAGGATGAAGGCGAAGCGGGCATTGCCGGCGTGCGCATGGCAACGGCGCGCGGCTTGCTGGTGACGACGGATGCGGAAGGACGTTTCCACGTGGCTTGTCCGGCGATTCCGAATGCGGACCGCGGCTCGAACTTCGTCATGAAGCTTGACGACCGCACCCTGCCGAGCGGCTACCGCGTCACCACGGAAAATCCGCGCGATGTGCGCCTGACCCGAGGCAAGGTGGTCAAGCTGAACTTCGGCGCCACGATCCATCGGGTAGTACGTCTTGAGTTGAGCGACGCTGCATTCGTTGCGGGCGAAACGGCCTTGCAGGCGGAATGGGCCGGGCGCATCGAAGGACTGGTGAGCCAGTTGCGCGCCAAGCCGTCGGTACTGCGCATCGCGTATGCCGCTGGCGGCGATGCCGCGCTTGCGGCGCGCCGCAGCAAGGCGATCGAAAGCGAGATGCAGGCGCGCTGGCAGGCACTGCAAAACGAATATCCCCTCGTCATCGAGATCGAGGGCGCACAATGAAACCGAAAATGACCATGAACGTTAGCAATCAAGGCACCCTCAAAGCGGCGGCCAGCCCGGCCCCCAAGCGGCTCGTGTATTTGCTTGGCAGCATAGGCTTTGTGTGTCTGGGCGCGCACGCGCAACAGGCAAATGAGCACGCGCTGCGGGGAAAAATGCTGGACCGGGGCCACAGCATGGGGGCGCAGCAGCCCTCGAGCGGCGAGCAGGAGTCGTCGGCTTTCAGCGGTCTGGCGCCGTCCGGCCTGAGCCGCGCCGAGCGCCGCGTGATCCTGGAAGCGGTGCCGCCGGCCGTGCCGGCGCAGCAGAGCGTGACCTTCGACGACCTGCTGTCGGGCACCAACTTCGAGTCCGGCCGCGATGTGCTGCTGCCGGCCGCGATGGCCCGGCTTGACGCGCTTGCCGCACGTTTGCGCGGCAAGCAGAAGGTGCGCGTGCAGGTGATCGGGCATACGGACAACCAGCGCATCGCTGCCTGGCTGAAGCCGACTTTTCCGACCAACCAGCATCTGTCGGAGGCGCGCGCGCTGGCCGTCACGGCCTATCTGATGCGTGCACTGGACTTGCCGGCAGCGGCCTTTGCCGCCAGCGGCAAGGGCGAGAGCGAAGCAATCGCGTCGAACGCCACGCCGCAAGGCATGGCGCAGAACCGCCGCACGGAAATCCGTGCCTGGTACGAGGAAGCCGTCGAACTGCCGGCTGTCGCCGCCGCAGCGCCGAAGCGCATCGAGACGGAAGTACTGGTCGACGATTGTGCCGTCGCCAGCCAGGTGGCCAACCGCGATGCGGCCTTCTCCATCAGCATCGATGGCGTGGTGCAGGAAACCGATACGCGGCAGCAGGAGGCGGACCGCCAGCGCTGCGTCGACGTGGCGCTGGAACGTTCCGACATCCAGGTCAAGTACGATCCCCTGAACGTTGCGCCGGCCTTGAATGTCTGGCTGGCGGCGCCTCATGCGCAGCGCCAGGCGCCTGTGCGTTTTGGCACCTACACCAACTACGCTTTTTTCCAGCAGCGCGCCGAGATCCGCATTTTCGCCAAGGGACAGAGCACGCAGGAGCAGCCATTTGCCATCGTGCCCGCGACGATGGGCGAAGCCACGGCCTGGCAGGCGCCGGCGGATGCGCCGGAGCAGATCGGCTACCTGCTGCGCGTATACGACGCCAGCGGCAAGTTCGACGAGACGCGCCTGCAGCCACTGCGCCTGCTCGATGCGGTGCCGGCCGAAGCGCCGGGCAAGAAGGCCGGTGGCGAAGCGTTGGCCGGCTGGGGCGAATCGAGCCTGATCCTGCGCAATATCGATGCATCAGGCGGCAGCGTCACCATCAGCGGCGAGAAGATCAAGCCTGGCCAGCAGGTGACGGCGCTGGGCATGGTCGTGCCGGTCGACGCCAACGGCAAGTTCGCCATGCGCCAGATCATGCGTCCTGGACCGCATACGGTGGAGGTGGCCGTGAAGGATGGCAGCGGAGCCGGCATGACCTTCCGCCGCAACCTGAACATCGCCGACAGCGACTGGTTCTATGTGGCGCTGGCCGACCTGACCATTGGCCGCGACCGCACCAAGGGGCCGGCGGAACTGGTCACGGGCGACACGCAGCACTATAAGAACGAGACCTGGGCCGATGGCCGTGGCGCGTTTTATTTGAAGGGCAAGATCAAGGGCGACTATTTGCTGACGGCCAGCGCCGACACGCGCGAGCAGCCGCTGCGCGACCTGTTCCACAACTTCCAGAGCAAGGATCCGAACTACCTGCTGCGCCGCATCGATCCGGACAAATACTATCCCGTGTACGGCGACGACAGCACCACCGTCGACGATGCGCCAACCCAGGGGCGTTTTTACGTGCGCCTGGAAAAAGGCGATTCTTCCGTCATGTGGGGGAATTTCCAGACCACCTGGAGCGGCTCGGAACTGGCACAGTACAGCCGTGGCCTGTATGGCGCGAACCTGTTGTGGAATGGCGCCGCCAGCACCAGCCATGGCGAAAAGGCCAGCACGGTCAACGCCTTTGCCGCTTCGCCGGGGACCTTGCAGTCGCGCGAGGAATTTCGCGGCACGGGCGGTTCGCAATACTATCTGCGCCACCTGGATCTGACGCAGGGTTCGGAACGCCTGTGGGTGGAAGTGCGCGACAAGGATTCGGGCCTGGTGATCGAACGCATCCAGCTGACGCCGTCGCAGGATTATGAAATCAACTACCTGCAGGGACGCCTGACCTTGCGCTCGCCGCTGTCCTCCGTGGCCGATGGCGGTGCGCTGGTGCAAAGCGCAAGCCTGAGCGGCAATCCCGTGTACCTGGTGGCGACATATGAATACGTGCCGGGCCTGAGCGCCATTTCCGGCACCTCGGTGGGGGTGCGCGCCAGCCACTGGTTCAACGACCATGTACGCATCGGGGCCAGCAATTATCACCAGGGCGAACAGGGTTCGGATCAGACGCTCAAGGAGCTGGACCTGACCTTGCGCTACAAGCCGGGCACCTGGATCAAGGCCGAGGCAGCCCGTTCCAGTGGCGACGCCAGCAGCGTGCTCAGTTCATCGAGCGGCGGTTTTGATTTCAACCAGACGACGGCGGGTGGACGCCCGGCCAACGCGAAGCGTTTCGACGGTGCGCTGGACCTTGCTGACCTGGGCGGCGCGGCGCGTGGCCGTATCGCCGCCTACTGGCAGGACCGCGAAGCGGGCTACGCGGGACCGGGCATGCAGACCCTGAACGGCGAAGCCGTGCGGCAAACGGGCCTGGCTGCGACCTTGCCACTGGGCGAGCGCACGGAAATGTCGCTGAAGGCAGATGACCGCACGGCCACCAGCCAGGATGCGCGCGCGGTGGAAGCGGCACTGCGCCACAAGCTCGATGCGGAGTGGGGCGTGTCGGCAGGCCTGCGGCACGACCGCCGCGACAATGCGATTGGCGGGGACAATGCCAGCGCCATCCTGAGCCAGGATGGCGGGCGTAGCGACGCCGTGCTGCGCGTCGACTATCGGCCATTGCAGGAAGGCCAGCAAGCCCGTGATGGCGTGCTGGAAAGGACGCCGGCGTCGAGCGTCGTACCGCAGCAGCAGGGATTGGAAGGCGGCATCACGGGCCAATTGGTGACGCAGGGCCGCGAGGCGGGCATGGCTGGCGGTCCGCAGTATGGCCCCGACACCACGCTCGCTTCCGGCGTGGCCTCGGCGCGCGTGGCAGGATTGCTGTATGCGCCGTGGGACATGTACGGTTTCGTGCAGCATACCTTGTCGCGCAGCGGCAATCGCGCCCTGAATGACCGCGCGGGACTCGGTGGCACCTACCAGGTGAGCGAACGCCTGCGCCTCGGGGCCGAAGCGTCGGGCGGCAGCGGCGGCGTGGGCGGCCAGTTGTTCGGCAACATGCAGATGGATGAGCGCAGCAGCGTTTACCTGAACTACCGCATGGAGACGGAAACGCCGGATGTGAACTACAGCGGCCGCCAGTCCACGCTGACGGCGGGCAGCCGCTACCGCCTGAACGACAAAGCCGGCCTGTTTGCGGAAAGCCGCTGGGGCAATGGCGCGGGACCGCAAAGCCTGACGCACGCGTTCGGCGTGGACCTGGCGCCCACCGAGCGCTGGACCACGGGCATCAAGTTCGAGACGGGTACGCTGTCGAACCCCTTGTCGGGCGACTTGAAGCGCGACGCCATCGGCCTGACGGCGGCGTATGCCTACGAGCGGCTGAAGTTTTCCAGCGCGCTGGAGTTCCGCACCGACCGCACGAAGTCGCTGGGTACGGTCGATGGCAGTTGCGCCACCGTGCCGGCTGACGGCGGCTGCGCCACGGACGCGAACAGCGAACACCGCAAGGTGTGGCTGACACGTAATGCGCTGAGCTACCAGCTGGACCGCGATTGGCGCCTGCTGGGGAAATTCAACCTGTCGCGCAGCAGCTCCACGCGGGGGGCCTTCTACGATGGCGATTACACGGAAGTCGTGACGGGAGCGGCCTATCGCCCGGTCGACAACGACCGCTGGAATACCCTGTTCAAGTACACGTACTTTTACAACCTGCCATCGCCAGGCCAGGTTGACGGCGTCACGGGCGGGGTGCTCGATTACACGCAGAAAAGCCATATCCTGAATGTCGATACGACGTATGACGTCAGGCCATGGCTGTCGGTGGGCGGGAAATTCGGTGTGCGCACGGGCCAGTTGCGGGCGTCGAAGACGCAAGGCGACTGGTTCTCCAGCCGCGCGGAATTGCTGGTGCTGCGCGCCGACATTCATATCGTCAAGGAGTGGGACGCCCTGATCGAGGGGCGCAGGCTGAAGGCGCGCGAGGCGGGAGACGCACGCGCCGGCGCCCTGATCGGCGTCTACCGGCATGTGGCGAAACACGCCAAGATCGGCATCGGCTACAACTTCACGACCTTCTCGGACGATTTGACGGATTTGTCGTATCGCAGCCGGGGCTGGTTCCTGAACGCCATCAGCACGTTCTGACGCCGATTGACGCGCCAGGAAAGCAGGGCAGTCTCGCGGCTGCCCTGCTTTTTTTTCGCCGTTCGCGTGTCTCCCTGGCGAGCTTGCCGCGGTGGCCGGTGTAATATTGAGCCAGGGAAAGCTGCGGCATGGTGCCAGCGGCTCCCGTCACGAACGAACGAGGTTGCAGCATGACGATTTTTGGCATAGGCATCCACATTCTGATCGCATTGTTTTTTGCGATCCATGTGGTGCGCAACGGGCAGCAGCTGTACTGGCTGCTCATTTTATTCATGTTCCCGCTGTTGGGCAGCGTGGTGTATTTCTTCGCCATCTATTTGCCCAATTCGCGCCTGCCGCAAGGCGCGCGCAAGGTCGCTTCGGTGGCCGTGCAGGTGCTTGATCCGAACCGCGAATTGCGCGAGGCGAAGGCCGCCTTCGAGTACACGCCGACGGCGCAAAACCAGATGCGCCTGGCCAGCGCGCAGCTGGAAGCGGGCGATGCGCAGGAAGCGGCATCGACGTATGAAGCCTGCCTGCGGGGCGCGTTTTCCTCGGACCTGGAAATTCGCCTGGGTGCGGCACGCGCCTACCTGGAGTGCGAGCGGGGTGCCGAAGCGCTGACGCACCTGAAGTTCATTCGCCGCACGGATATCCAATTCCGTCCCGAGATGGTGTCCCTGCTGACGGCGCGTGCGCTGGCGCAAAGCGGGCGCCAGGTGGAAGCGAAGGCGGAATTCGACGACGCGCTGACGCGCTACAACAGCTTCGAATGCCGCGCCGAGTGTGCGATCTGGGCGCTGCAGCAGGGTGACAAGGTATTGTCGGACCGCCTGCTGCTCGATATCGACAGCGCCATGGACCGCTGGAGCAGCCATACGCGTGCCATGTATGCGCCGCTGCTGGTGCGCCTGGAGAAGGCGCGCCGCTGATTTTTTGCCGGTGCCTGGCTCAGACGCCAGGCACCGTGTTCTTGCCCTCGACCAGTTTGTATCCCTTGCCATCGAAGCCATAGCGCGCGTGGCCGTTCAACGGTGTGGCAATGCGCGGCGGGTCTTCATCCGGCTTGACCGTGACGCCGGGCTTGATCTTCTCGGAGGCGCCCTTGAAATCGATCAGCAGGTCGTCGTAGGCGCCGCCATTGCGCGCCGTGGCGAAGCGCCAATTGCCGCTGACCATCCAGCACTCGTCCATGTCCGGCGTGCAGGCGCCCATATTGTCCGAGTACAGGTCGATTCCGCCATCAAGCGTGGTCACCTTGCCGTCGCCGATTTCAAACAGGGCCAGTTGCGTGATGGTGTAGCCCTGGCCCGTATAGCCATGGCGGATCGCCAGTCCCGGCTTGTTCGCGCCCAGCATGACCCAGTGGACTTCGCCGAGTTGGCCCGACGAACCGAGGGCGGCAATGTTTTCCAGCCGTTTCACGACTTGCCACTGGCCGTCTTCCGGCTGGCCCTTGGGCGCGAGGAAAAACACATTCAACAGTCCCGACGAGGCATGCGCCGATTCGGCCGTGCCTTCCGTGTTGGCCGTTTCCGCATTCGCCACCAGGATGGCGCGGCCATCGGGCAGCAGCTTGTGGCTGACGGAGCTGACCACGTAACTGAGTCTGTCGACGTGCTTGTCCGGATCGGACAGGTCGGCCAGCGCATCGTCGCTGTCGCTGCGATAGTCCTTGCCGAAGACGGCGCGCATCATGCCCACTTCGAGTTCGCGCGCCTGCGGCGTGTTCATCGCTTCCGTTCTTGGCGCCGTGGCGGCCGGCGGCGGCACGTGTTCGGCCGATGCGGCATCGTCAGCGGCCGCGGGGACCTCGGTTACGACGTCAGCTGCCACGTCGGCGCTGGCGGGGGCGGTCTTGTCCGAGCAGGCGCCGAGCAGTGCGGATACCAGTAGCAGGACGAGCGGGGTGCGGTAATTCATAGGCAGGGCAGATTGCGTTCATGGAGAATGGGCGCAGTATGCCAGATAGATGGAAGCGAGGGAGCGCGGCCTGACGGCCGGTCCTTCGCTTCCTTGCCCGCAGGGGGCGATTTTGCAAACAGTGGCGGCGCTTATTTTTCCAGCGCCACCTTGTCATCGCGCCGCAGCGGCGCCTTCTGGCGGCGCAGTTTCGCCATGCCGCGCTTGAGCAGGTGCTCCAGATCGTCGATGTAGGTGAACACGGCAGGCACCACCAGCAGGCTGAGTAAGGTCGACGTGATCAGGCCGCCGATCACGGTAATGGCCATCGGCGAACGGAAGCTGGGGTCGGCGCCCCAGCCCAGTGCCAGCGGCATCATGCCGGCGCCCATGGCGATCGTCGTCATCAGGATGGGGCGGCTGCGCTTGTGACAGGCGTCGACCAGCGCATCGAAGCGGTTCATGCCCGCCTGGCGCGCCAGGATCGCATAGTCGACCAGCAGGATCGAGTTCTTGGTGACGATCCCCATCAGCATGATCAGACCGATCATCGACGGCATCGACAGGGCGCTGCCAGTGATCAGCAGCGCCACGAAGGCGCCGCCGATCGACAGCGGCAGCGCCGCCAGGATGGTTACCGGCTGCATGAAGTCCTTGAACAGCAGCACCAGCACGCAGTAGATGCACAGCACGCCGATCAGCATGGCCAGGCCGAAGCTGGCGAACAGCGAGGCCATCTCCTGCGCGTCGCCCAGTTCGGCGATCTTCACGGATGGCGGCAGATTCTTCATCGACGGCAGCGCGCGCGCTTCTTCGTTCAGTTCACCGAGGGTGCGCGAACCGAGTTCCACGTCCAGCGTCACGTTGCGGCTGCGGTTCAGGCGGTCGATCTGTGCCGGGCCGCTTTCCATCGTCACCGTGGCCACGTTCGCAAGGCGCACGGGACCATTCTTGCCGGGCACCGTCAGGCGCTCGATGGCGGCCAGGTCGGCGCGCACGCTGTTGGGCAACTTGACGCGGATCGGCACTTGCCGCTCGGGCAGGTTCATTTTCGTCAGGTCCGTGTCGTAGTCGCCGGCCGTGGCCACGCGCACCGTTTCGCCGATGGCCGCCGCCGTCACACCCAGGTCGGCCGCCTTGGCGAAATCGGGGCGCACGATGATTTCCGGTCGCACCAGCGAGGCGCTGGAATTGACGTTGCCGATGCCTTTCAGGCCGCGCAGTTCGCGCTCGACTTTTTGCGCCGCCGCCGTCAAAGCCACCGGATCTTCCGAGCGCAGCACCAGCTGCATCTTGACGCCCGTGTCGGGCGGTCCCACCGTGAAGCGGGCGCCGGGAATCGTATCGAGCTTGTTGCGCAACTGCGTTTCCAGGCCAGCCATCGATTCCTTGCGCTCCGTGCGGTGCACGGTGGTCAGGGTCAGCACGGCGCGGCGCGCCTCGGCTGCCGCGCCGGGGGCGAAGGCGTCGCCGCTGGAGCCGCCGCCTATCGAACTGAAGACGCCCTGGATGCCAGGCGTGCGCATGGCCGCATCGCGCGCCAATGCTGCCACGGCCTGCGTTTCACCCAAGGTGGAGCCGGGCGGCAGTTCCAGGTTGATTTGCGTCTGCGCGCGGTCGGCGGCCGGCACGAAACCGGTCGGCAGCAGCGGCACGAGCGCGATGGCGCCGACAAAGAACAGGGCTGCGGCGATGGCCGTGATGCCGCGGTGGTTCAGGCACCAGCGCATGACCGTCAGGTAGCGCGTCATCAGCCAGCCATCCTGCTCTTCCTTGTGCGGCAGCGGTTTCAATATGTAGGCGGCCATCATCGGCGTGAGCAGGCGCGCCACCACCAGAGACGCCAGCACGGCCAGCACGGCCGTCCAGCCGAACTGCTTGAAGAACAGGCCGGGAATGCCGCTCATGAAGGCCGTTGGCAGGAACACGGCGACCAGCGCGAAGGTGGTGGCGATCACCGCCATGCCGATTTCGTCGGCCGCTTCCATGGCCGCTTCCATTGGCGACTTGCCCATGCGCAGATGGCGCTCGATGTTTTCGATTTCCACGATGGCGTCGTCGACCAGCACGCCGACGACCAGGGCCAGCGACAGCAGGGTGACGGTATTGAGCGTGTAGCCGAACCAGTAGATGCCGAGGAAGGCCGGCATCACGGACAGGGGCAGGGCAGCGGCGGCCACCAGGGTGGCGCGCCAGTCGCGCAGGAACCACCACACCACCAGCACGGCCAGCAGCGCGCCTTCGTACAGCAGCTCCATCGAGCCGTCGAAGTTTTCCTCGACGGGGAAGGCATTGTCGATCGACTGCTGCAGTACCACATTCGGGTTTTCCTTCTGCAGGTCGGCGATGGCGTCGCGTGCGCCCTTGGCGACGGCCACTTCACTGGCGCCCTTGGTGCGGAACACTTCAAAGGCGACGACCGTCTTGCCATCCTGCTCGGCCAGCGCGCGCGGTTCGGCGATCGTGTCGCGCACGGTGGCCACCTGGTCCAGGCGCACATGGCGGCCGTCCGGCAGCGGTACTTCCACGCGCGACAGTTCATCGGCCGTCTTGACGGTGGCGATGGTGCGCACTGATTGCTCGGCGCCGCTGATGTCGCCCCGGCCGCCAGGCGCTTCGCGCTGCACCAGGCGCAGCTGGCGCGAGACGTCGAGGGCCGACACTTTCAATGCGGCCATGCGCGCTTCATCGAGTTCCACCTGGATCTCGCGGTAGACGCCGCCCACGCGGGTGACGGCGCCCACGCCGGGTACGGTCAAGAGGCGCTTGGCCACCGTATTGTCGACAAACCAGGACAGGTCGGGCGCGTCGAGCGGATTGTCCACGCCCCCTTTCGCCGTGGCGATAAAGGTCAGCACCACGCGCCCGGCCGTGGAAGCCTTGGTGACGGTGGGGTCGCGCAGCTCGGCCGGCATGTCCGCTTTCACGCGCGCGACGGCGTCGCGCACATCGTTGACGGCTTCGGCGATCTGCTTTTCCAGGATGAATTCCACGGTGACCGTGACGACGCCATCGAGCACCTTGGTGTAGATGTTTTTCACGCCTTGCAGGGTGGCGACGGAGTCTTCGATCTTGCGCGCCACTTCCGTTTCCAGCTGGGCCGGCGCGGCGCCGGGCAGCACCGCGCTGACGGTGACGATGGGCAGTTCGATGTCAGGGAAATCCTGTACCGGATTGGCCTTGTAGGCCAGCAGACCGGCCAGGGTCAGCAGCACGAACAGCATGATGGCCGGGATCGGATTCTTGATCGAGAGGGAGGAAAAATTCATGGCCTCTCCTTACTTTTTCGCCGTGGCTGGCTTGGCAGCTGCTGCAACCAGGTTTTGCACATTGCGTACCAGGTCGCCGTCATTGAGGAAGCCGGCGCCGCTGACGACAATCGTCGTGTCGGCCGTGATGCCGCCCAGGATTTCAATGCGGTCGCTCAGGCGCCGTCCGGCCTGCACCTTGATCTGGCTGACCCGCTGGTCGGCATTGAGGCGGAAGACATAACTGAAGCCATCGCGCACGGCAATCGCCTGCTGCGGCACCGTCAGCGCGCCCGAGGTGCCCAGCTCAAATTCGCCGCTGGCGTACATGCCGGCCTTGAACGGTGCATTGTTGCCGGTGCTGGCCGGCAGGTCGACATACACGAGGGCGGAACGCGTCTGCGGGTCGACGGTAGGGGCAATCATGCGCACCTTTCCCGTCAAAGTGCTGCCGTTGGCGGCCTTGACCTGCGCCAGGGTACCCGCTTTCAGGTTCAGTAATTCAGTGGCCGTCACTTCGGCGCGCCATTCGAGGCGGCCCTGGCGGATCATGCGGAACAATTCCGTGCCGGCGCCCACCACCGACCCCACGGTAGCCGAGCGCGAGGAGATGATGCCGCTGTCGGGCGCCACCACCTGCGTGTATTTCAGGCGCAGCTGCTGTGACGCCAACTGCGCCTTGGTCGAGGCGATGCGCGCGTTGGCCGTCTGCTCTGCCGTCAGGTACTGGCTGATCTGCTGCGCGCTGATGGCGCCCGTGCTTTGCAGCGAGCGGGCGCGCTGTGCGTTGGCGGCTGCTTCCGCGGCATTCGCTTCCGCCTCCAGCACGGCGGCCTTCGCCTGCGCCACGTCGGCGTTCACCGTGTCGTTCGAGAACACGGCCAGCACCTGGCCGGCGCGCACGACGTCGCCGACATTCACGCGCACGTCGGTCAGGCGCAAGCCGTTCGATTCGCTGCCGATGACGGCTTCCTGCCAGGCGGCCACGTTGCCGTTCGCCTGCAGCTTGATGGGCAGGTTGGCCGTTTGCGGCTTGGCCGTGGTGACGGTGAGCGCCGGCTTTTGCGCCGCGTTCTTATCCTTGGCGTCATCTGCCGCCGTGGAGGACGGGGAGTACAGGGCCACGCCGGCACCCAGCACAACGCAAAGGGCGGCAAGGGCGAGCGCCATCGGTTTCAAGGTCATTTTTTTCATGTTGTCGTATCCGTCAGAGGGCATTGTTGGCGATGGCGCTGCTGGTCCAGCCGCCGCCGGCGGCGCGGTACAGCGCCACCCAGGCGGCGCTGCGTTCGCGCTCGAGATTGACCACCGTATTTTCGGCGGCCAGGCGCGTGCGGCGCGCGTCTTCCAGTTCGATCAGGCTGGCCAGGCCATTCTTGTAGCGGTCCTCGGTGGCGACAAACGACACGCGGTAGCCTTCCAGGGCCGTCTTGGCGTAGCTGCTGCGCTCGTCCGTGCTGGCCAGGTTGACCAGCGCCTCTTCCACTTCGCGCACGGCCTGGCGCACGCCGGCACGATATTTCACCACGGCTTCGTCGTAGCGCGCCGTGGCCGCATCGACCTGGGCGCGGCGGGTGCCGCCGTCGAAGATGGGCAGGCTGACGGCCAGCGGGCCGATGCTCCAGGTGCTGGCCGTGATGCTGGTGCCGCCGGCGCGGATATTGCCCTTGCCGATGGAGCCGGCAAGGCTCAGGCGCGGGTAGCGCTGCGCCTGCGCGCCGCGCACTTCGAAGCTGGCGGCTGCCACTTCGCGTTCAGCGCTGTAGATGTCGGGACGCTGGCCCAGGGTTTGCGCAGGCAATTCCGCAATCGCCACGGGCGAGGGCGCAACAAAGGGACTGGCCGCCAGCTTCTGGCGCAGCGACGCTTCCGGCATCGCCGACAGGGCCACCAGCGCCTTGACATTCACGTCGCAGGCGGCGCGCTGTTCGATGGCTCGGCTGGCGCCTTCGGCGGCGCTGGCGCGGGCCAGGGCGGCGTTGGCGGGCGGCTGGAAGCCGGCACCGGCGCTCAGCTCCGTCAGGCGTGCCGAATCGCGGCGCGAGACGGCATCCTGATCGGACACGGCCTGCAATTGCTGGCAGGTGCGCAAGGCGTAGTACTGGTTCGCCACTTCGGCGGCCACCGAGACGCGCGCTTCATGCCAGAGCGCGCGGGCGCTGTCGTAGCGCTCCTGCGCCGCATCGCGCGTGGCGCGGTTGGCGCCAAACACGTCGATTTCCCACGACGCCTGAAGCGCAGCCTGCGAGGTGGTGCCGCTCGGCTGCGCCGATTGCTGGCTGGTGCGCACCACGCTGCCCGTTGCATCGAGCTTGGGCGCCAGCGCAGCGCCGCTGGCGATGCTGTCCGCGCGCGCCTGCACGATGCGCGTGCCGGCGGCGGCGATGGTCGGACTGACCTGCTGCGCGTCGTTGATCAGTTCCACCAGCAGGCTGTCGCCCTGACCCTGCCACCAGCTGGCCAGGTCCGTCAGTTTGCCGTTATGTGGCAGCGGTGCCTGCCACTGAGCGGGGGCACTGGCGGCCACCGCTGCGGGCGGCCCCTGCAGGGCGCAACCGCCCAGTGCCAGCACGATGCTGACAGCCAGGACGCGTTGAACGGTGCATCGAATAGTCGTCATGCTTGTCCTTCTGCTTGTCGTTGAGCGGTACGGTGGGAGGGTGGAATGGCCAGGCGCCGGCGCTCCACCTCGGCCATGGCCAGCGCGTAGTCGGTCATGCGCGCCAGCCAGGTGTCGATCGCGTGCGGCGACTCCAGCAGTTGCGGGCGCAGGGTTTGCAGCACTTCGGTGCCCACCATGTGCTGCAAGGCCAGCGAAGCGATGGAAAACGCCAGGCGGTGCATGTCGTCGCTGTTGTCGGGCGCACCCAGGTGGCGCGCCAGCACGCGCGTGAGCGCCTCGTGCTCGGGGCGGATATTCTGGTCGATCTCGCGCGCCCACAGGCCCGTCGGTTCGAGCATTTCGCGGCACCACAGGCGCATGCAGTCGCGTGCGATGTCGCCCTGCTGCATGGGCGCGAGCAATTGCGCATAAAAGCCTTCCAGGCTTTCGCGCAAGGTGAAATGCGGTTGTTCGTACAGGGCGATATTGTCTTGCGGGCTGGCTGACTGCTGCGCAAAGGCGGCGCGGTACAGGCCAGCCTTGTCGCCAAAATAATAGCTGATGGCGGCTGCGTTGGTGCCGGCCGCCTGCGCCAGTTCGCGCGTGGAGGTCTTGGCGTAACCCTGTTCGGCGAACAGGCGGATGGCGCTATGCAGCAGCCGCTCGCGCGACTGTTCGCCGTCGGAGCGGGGCTTGCGCCCATCGTCGGCGTGGGAAGTGGGGATGGCGGTTTTTTCAATCATGTCGGAGATTTAATCATATATCTCAAGCGATTGATATAACTAAGCCGGTTGATTTAGTTAAGAAAGGATGAAGATGCGTGGAAAACGCAGGCAAAAAAAAGCCCGCGGTTGTATTCGCGGGCTGAATCCAATGTTCGGAGAACGAATTGGAGGAGACAGTTCTACTATAGCGCCGAAAATGGTGCGGTGCAATACCGTAGAACTACTGTATCGGTCTGTCTGGGATGGCAAAAAGCCAGCATTTCATGCTGCGGCGCACAGCAGCTCAGGCCTTGCTGCGCAGGGCCAGGGTAAACGTGCTGCCGGAACCGTAGTCGCTGTTGAAGAACAGGGCGCCGCCGATGGCGTTGGCCAGGTTCTGGCACAGGTACAGGCCCAGTCCCGCCCCTTCCACATGGCGCGTGGAGGTGGAATCGAGCTGCGAGAAGGCCTGGAACAGCTTGGCCTGGTCTTCTTCCTTGATGCCGGCGCCGCTGTCGGCGATGCTCATTTCCGTCACCAGCACGCCGTCTTCGTCGCGCTGGGCAAGGCTGATGCGCACCGTGCCCTGTTCCGTGAACTTGATGGCGTTGTTGAGCAAGTTGATGAGGATTTGCGTCAGTGCGCGGCGATCCGTGTCGATGATGGCGGGCGGCTGGCCCGCTTCTCCCAGCGCCATTTCCAGGGCCAGGCCTTTTTGCTGGGCCAGGGGGCGCAGGGTGTCGGCCACGTCGGCCATCAGTTCCTGGCAGTGCACGGGCTCGATCGACAGGGTCAGCTTGCCCGCCTCGATCTTGGCCACGTCGAGGATGTCGTTGATCAGCGAGAGCAGATGGCGCGCGCTGGCGCGGATGGTATTGAGTTGCTTGTCCTGGTCGGACGTCAGGGGGCCGGGCAGTTTCATCAGCAGCGCGCCCGTGAAGCCGATGATGGCGTTGAGCGGCGTGCGCAGTTCATGCGACATGTTGGCGATGAAGGCGGACTTCATGCGGCTCGCTTCGGCCAGTTCCAGGTTTTTCAGGGCGATTTCGCGGTTGATGGTTTCCAGTTCGGCCGCATGGTGCGCCAGGCGCATGTTCAGCTCGATCACCTGGCGTTCGCGCGCCTGCAGTTCGCCGTTCACCTGCACCGCCTGTTCATAGGTCGAGATCAGCAGGTCGAGGATTTGCTGGCGTTCCGCATTGATGAAATGCTTCTGGTCGCCCAGGTACAGGGCGATGCCGATTTCCACGTTCTGGTTCTTGCGCAACTTCTGGTTCATCAGCATGTGGCTGATGCGGTTGAGCAGGTAGTCTTCCGCGTAAGGCTTGCGGATGAAATTGTCGGCGCCGCACTCGATGCCGCGGATGATGTCCTTCGGATCGTTGAGCGAGGTGACGAGGATCACGGGGATGTCGCGCAAGGTCGGATCGGACTTGATGGCGCGGCACAGGTCGTAGCCATTCATTTCAGGCATGACGATATCGGACAGCACCAGGTGCGGTTTGCGCTCGCGGATGGCGGCCAGGGCCAGCTGGCCATTCGCCGCCACGCGGGCGTTATAGTGCAGCGACTGGATCAGGCGGCGCAAGCGCTCCGCCTGAGTCGGGCTGTCCTCGACGATCAGGATCTCGATTTCGTCAGGCTTGATTTGGTTGTTGGAGTCCACAGACCTCTCCTAGAATTTCAGTGTGGTGATGCTGGGCGCGATGAGCGCACAATATCGACATCGTATGACTATATCGGATTTAGGTCTGCAAAAGTAACTTCCAAGTAACTATTTTGGCCACAGGGAATGCTGTGGCCGCTTGTCAGTTTTCGCCCTGGAATTGGCCTGCGCGATAGGTGAGCACGAGCGTATCGCGGTGTCCATGCTCGCCGATAGGCTGGATCGGCGTCGATTCGTGGATCACGGCTGCATCGTCGAGCAGCAGCAGCGACCATGGCTCGGTCAGGGTAAAGCGCTTGCCGTTGGGGCCGTCTGCTTCGAAGATGCGCGTCTCGCCGCCCTTGACCTGTTCGCGCCCGATCAGCAGCACGGCGACAAAATCGACACCGTCGCGGTGCGCGCCTTCCGGCGTGGGGCGGCCGATGCCATCGGTCGTATCGATGCGGAACTGGTGCGCCTCGATGAACCACGGCTGGCTGCCCTTGACCTGCGAGCAGGCGTCGCCCAGCGCGCGGAGCAGCTGTTGCCAGGCCGCTTGCGCGACGATAGCCGCTTCGACCGGTTCGAACAGGCGGTGCATGCCGCCGTGCAGGGCGTTGTACTCCACCGGTTGCCAGTGCGGACGGTGCGCCGTCTGCGTCAGGCGCTCGCCATCCTGCACGAAGCACGAGTGGCGCCGGCGGCGATAGCGGCCGCCATCCTTCAGGTAATTGTCCAGCGGCAAGGTATTCCAGCTTGGTTCCAGCGCGCGCAATGCGGCCAGCGGGCAGCCGGCCAGCGCGGCCACGTCCTGCGGGCGCAGGACGGCATAGCCGTCATCGCGCAAGGCTTCCTTGACGTGGGACGGGTCGGTAAAGATCGGTGCGGAAGTGCTCATGGCGGTGCCGGCCGCAATGCGGCCTGTCTCAGTTTATCCAGCCTGGCATTCTACGACTTCGCGGCGTTTCCTGTGCACTGAGACAGGAATTATTCTTGTTGCGTTAAAAATTCTTTACCAGGGTCAGACGCAGCGAGCGCGATTCCACCGGATGGAAGTGGATATCGTCGACGGGCTGCGCCTCGCCGGGCAGGCGCGAGGCATAGTAATAGTCGATGGCCGAGTCGCGCCGGTTGGCCAGGTTGTAGCCTTCCAGCTCCACGCGCAAGGTCTTGTCGATCTGGTAGGCGATGCGCCCGTTCAAGCCCACGCTGGCCGCGGAGCGCACGCTGTTGTCTTCCACCAGCGGGCGCGGACCGAAGTAGCGCAGGCGCAAGGAGCCTGACCACGGCCCCGATGGCGTCACCGTCATGGCCAGCTGGGCCACGCCTTCGATGGCGCCGGGGATGAGGTCGCCCGCCGGGTCGCTGCCGCGCGAGCGCGCCCGCGCATATGCGAGGTCCAGGTCCAGCGACAGCCAGCTGGCCGCCTTGTAGTAGCTGGAAAACTCGATGCCGTAGCGGCGGCTGGGGCGGCCCGCCTCGGTGGCGCCCGCGTCGCCGATGAACAGCAGCTCGGAATCGAAGTCCAGGCGGTACAGCGACAGCGAGGTTTGCAGGCCGACGATGGCGGCACTGCGCAAGCCCAGTTCCAGTCCGCGCGAGCGCACCAGGGGTGTGACCTTGTCCGCCGCTTCGCCCGTCTTCGGGTCGAGCGTGATCGTCGTGCCGCGCGCATCGTTGCTGTGAAAGCCATTGCCGATGTTGAAATACGCTTCCGTATCGCGCCAGGGCCCCGCGATCACGCTCAGGCTGGGGCTGAACAAATGGTCGCTGGCCGTGCCCGAATTGGCGGCGCGGTCGCTGCGCACATCGAAGCGGTAGGCGTCCGCGCGCAGGCCGGCCACGGTGCGCAGCCAGCGCGACCAGCGCGTGCTGTTTTCGCCATACACGCCGATGCTCGATTCGACGATATGGTCTTGCCGCGTGGTCGATAGGATCTGCCGCTGCCGCGTGTTGTACAGGCCATTGTGGATATTGTCGTTCTGTAGCTGCAGGCCGATGGTGGTGTCGCTGCTGCCCCTGTCCGTGTGGTGGTGCCAGGTATGGCTGGCGTCGAGGCCGGACGTCACGCGCCGGTCGGGCTGGGCGAACTGGTCGCCGTTATCGGGATCATCCATCGCATACGTAAAATTCGAGAACAGGGCCAGGCGGTTGGCGATCACATAGGCGCTGACCCTGGACGACATGTCGTCCGTCGTCTGGCGCCAGGCGCCCGACAGGCTGTAGCGCTGCGCCTTGCCGCCGTCGCTGGCATCGATGGCGTCGAAGCGGCCCAAGGTGCCGTCCTGCACGGCCCGCAGCGGAATCTGATCGGTGGCGTTCCAGCTGGCGTCATACGCCATGGCCGTGACATTGAAGCCGTTGTTGGCATAGCCTTCGCTGTAGCGCAGCACGCCATTGAGCTTGCGGTAGCGGTCCGGCTGCGTGAACGGGCCATCGTTATGCTGCGCTTCGAGCGCGTACAGCAGGCTGCCGTCGCCCGCGTCGAGCGTATCGGCCAGCAGGGCGCGGCGAAAACCGTTTTGTCCGATACCCAGGCTGGCGATGCCCTGCGTCAGGCGGTTCGCGTAGATGACGGACGCCGCGCCGGCCGAGGAAAAATCGCCTTGCGCCGCCGAATATGGCCCCTTTTTGTAATCGAGGCGCATGGCCAGTTCGGGGATCAAAAAGTTCAGGTCCGTCCAGCCCTGTCCGTGGCCATGGCTGCGCTGGTTGACGGGCATCTCGTCGACGGTGGTGCGCAAGTCCGTGCCGTGATCGAGGTTGAAGCCGCGCAGGTAGAACTGGTTGGCCTTGCCCTCGCCGCTATGCTGGCTGACGATCAGTCCCGGCACGGCTTCGAGCAGTTCGCCGGGACGGTAGCTGGTGCGCGCGTCGAGCTGCTTTTGCGTGACGCTGCCCGCGTTGGCCGAATCGGCCACGCCCAGCTGGTTCAGGCGCGAACCATCGACCAGCACGCGCTGGAAGATGTCGTCGGCATGGGCGGCGGTGGCGGAAAACAGGGTGGCAAGGAGGAGGGAAAGAGTGCGTGGCGTCATGGGTGTCTGGTTGTAGCAGGGCTTAGCGGATCGGCAGTTCCGTGTTCTGGCGGTCGAAAATCAGCGTCTGGATGCTGCCGCTGTCCTGCACGTTGAGGGTGTTGCGCTGGCTGGGCAGGAAATCGATCAGCAACTGGTTGTGGATGCGCGTGGCGGGGGCCAGGCGCGTGCGTTCGATCTCCTGGAAGATCACCACGTTGTCGGCATTGACTTTCATGCCGACCCAGTTCAGGCGCAGGCGCTTGCCGTCCGGTCCCACGAGGTAGAACTGTTTCTCGACATAGCGGTGCAGGGCCGCTTCGCTGTCTTCCTGACCCAGGTCGAACTGGCGCTGGTACAGGTTCGTCAGGAGCGCCTCGACGTCGTGGCCCGTGTAGGTGTGCACCACTTCCGTGCTGCCGCTGGTCGCGTTATAGCTGATGTCGGCGATACCCATGTGGAAATTATGGGCGTTCGCCACCATGCTGGCGCAGGCCAGCGTGGCGCAAGCCAGCGCGCGCCAGCGCTTCACGCCTCGTCGCCCTTGGCCGAGCCGCCGTTCTTGTCTTTCAGCGGCGTATGAAAATCGCGCATCAGGTTGTCCTTTGGCGACTTCTCGCTCTTGAACAGTTCCAGGCGCGATGGCGTGATTTTTCTCGGCCAGCTATTGTTGCTGGTGTCGATGTCGGCCGTTTCCCAGTACGGGTCCTGCACCAGGCCCACCATCGGTTCATCCGTGATGACGACCTTGGTGATTTTCTTCGGCGAGTAGCGCCACACTTCGGCCGGCACGCGCTCGACGTACTTCTTGCCGCTTTTTAGTTCGATTTCGAGGATCAGGGGCATGACCATGCCGCCCACGTTCGACAGATCGACCAGGTACAGGTGCTTGCCCTGTTTCAGCAAGTCCTTTTCCCACGGTTCCAGGGCGGCCAGCGCTTCGGCATAGGCGTTGCGGTCCTTGTTGGTCACCGTGAAATCGTCGTGCTGATTGTAGAAATCCTTCAGCTCCGGATGTGCATCGACCCGGCGCGGCATGCCCTTGTTGGCGCGGTTCGTGACGGATTCCGGCTGGGCCTCCTTTTGCGCTTTTTTCCAGGCCTTTTCCGTTTCGGGATTCTTCGAACTCACGCCGTACTCGCTGATGCCGTCGATGCTGATGTCGACCGGGTCGGTCGTATAAAACCAGCCGCGCCAGAACCAGTCGAGGTCCGTGCCGGAAGCGTCTTCCATGGTGCGGAAAAAGTCGGCCGGAGTGGGGCGCTTGAACTTCCAGCGCTGCGCATATTCCTTGAACGCGTAGTCGAACAGTTCGCGCCCGAGGATGGTCTCGCGCAGGATGTTCAGGCCCGCCGCCGGCTTGGCGTAGGCGTTGTTGCCGAACTGCAGCAAGGATTCGGAATTGGTCATGATCGGCACCTGGTCGCGGCTACGCATGTAGTCGACGATCTCGCGCGGTTCGCCGCGCGAGGCCGGATAGTTTTCTTCCCACGCCTGCTGCGCCAGGTATTGCACGAAGGTGTTGAGGCCTTCATCCATCCACGTCCACTGGCGCTCGTCCGAGTTGATGATCATCGGGTAGTAGTTGTGGCCTACCTCGTGGATGATCACGCCGATCAAACCATATTTGGTGCGCTTCGAGTAGGTCAGCTCGCCCGTCTTCTTGTCTTTCACGGGACGGGGACCGTTGAACGAGATCATCGGATACTCCATGCCGCCCACGGGGCCGTTGACGGAAATGGCCGTCGGATACGGGTAGTTGATGCTGTACTTGTTGTACTGTTCGATCGTGTGCACGATGGCTTGCGTGCTGTACTTTTCCCACAGCGGATTGCCCTCTTTCGGATAGTAGGACATGGCCATCACATCGCTGCCGCCCTTCTTGTAGCCTTGTGCATCCCAGATGAACTTGCGGCTAGAGGCCCAGGCGAAGTCGCGCACGTTGGCCGCCTTGAAGTGCCACGTTTTTTGCGCGCGGCTCACGGATTTCTCGGCCGCTTCCGCTTCCTTTTGCGTGACGATGACGACGGGCTTGTCGCTGCCGCGGGCCTTTGCCAGGCGCTCGCGCTGCGCGGCGGACAGCACCTCCTGCGGGTTTTGCAGCTCGCCCGTGGAGGCGACGATATGGTCGGCTGGCACCGTCAACTGCACGTCGTAGTCGCCAAATTCCAGGGTGAATTCGCCGGAGCCGAGGAATTGCTTGTGCTGCCAGCCGGCTGCGTCGTAGTAGGCCGCCATGCGCGGGAACCACTGCGCCACTTCGAACAGGGCGTTCTTGTCGTCGAAGACTTCATAGCCGGCGCGCCCGCCCAGTACCTTCTGTTCATTGATGCGGTAATCCCAGTCGATCTGGAAGACGAAATCCTGGCCCGGTTTCAGAGGCTGCGGCAGGTCGATGCGCATCATCGTGCGGTTCACAACATATTTCAAAGGCTGGCCATCGCCCCCTTTCAAGGCGCGGATATTGAAGCCGCCCTGGAAGTCGCCGCGTGCCAGGATGCCGCGCAAGCCTTCGAACTTCATCGTGTCTTCGCCCGCCGTCTTGGCCCACGCCTGGCGCGATGGCGCCGTGGCCATGCGGCGCGCGTCGGAATCGGGCTTGTAGATATTCTGGTCCAGCTGCACCCACAGGTAGCCGAGGGTGTCGGGCGACTGGTTATGGTAGGTGACGGTGCCGCTGCCAGCGATTTCTCGTTTGGCTTCATCGAGGGTGGCGCGGATCGTGTAGTCGGCGCGCTGCTGCCAGTAGGCGTGGCCCGGTGCGCCGGAGGCGGTGCGGTAGGTATTCGGGGTGGGCAGCACTTCTTCGAGCTGGCGGAACTTGTCGTCGAAGGGCTCGGCAGCGAAGGCCGACACGGTAAAGCAGAGAGCCAGCGAGGCTACGGAGCCGAAAGGTATGCGCATATTCACCCTGATGTTGTTGTAAGGAAATAGTGGCAACTATTCTATACGCAGGGTGGGGCCATCCTTGTATCGATTTGTAATAAAGAAAGGCTGATTTCGCGCCAGCTTTTGCCTGGCGCTGTCAGGGCAATGCTTTACCTGATTTTGCTCGGAAAAGAAGCGCTTTTACTCACTTTTCATCAGGCTGTCGCGTAACTGGTTCAGTTGTTGTTTCATGTCCACAACCTGCTCCACGCTGCAGTGGCTGGCCGTCAGGATGGCTTCTGGCAGCAGGGCCGCCTCGTGGCGCAACTGGTCGCCCTGTTCCGTGAGGGAAATGATGACTTGCCGCTCGTCGCTGGCGGCGCGCGTGCGCGTCAACAGGCCCGATTGCTCCATGCGCTTGAGCAGGGGCGTCAGTGTGGCCGAGTCGAGGAACAGGCGCTCGCCCACTTCCGACACTGTCAGGCCATCGCGCTCCCACAACACCATCATCACCAGATATTGCGAATAGGTGAGGCCGAGCTTGCGCAGCAGCTTGCGGTACAGCTTGTTCATGGCAAGCGAGGTCGAGTACAGCGCAAAGCACAGCTGGCCGTCCAGGCGCGGCACCTGGTGCAAGGGGTTGGGGGCGGTAGTGGTATCCATGGAGACAGTATATATAGCGCACTACCTAATTGCAATGAGCGCGGGCGCCTACCCGGCGTAACGCGCGCGCAGCAGTTCGAGCATCGCGACGTTCTGTTCCCACGCGTCGCTCACGGGCTGCTGCGTGTATGGCAAGGTTTGCGTGTATGGGGCGGGGCCGAATTCCGGCGTGAACGTCATGCGCTCGGCGCCGGTCGCGCGGCGCAGGGCGACGATGGCGTCCCACCACGCCAGGTGAGCGTCGAGCGCCTGTTTCGCTTCCGGCGCGCGGAAGTCGGCTACCTGCGGTCCTTGCGCATGGCCGACGCGCGCGTGCACGTGGCGCACCAGCGGCAGTACTTGAGCCAGGGTCTGCGGCTGGTCTTCCAGCAGGGATTCGCAGGCGCAGCACCAGTGCGACAGGTCGGCCGTCAAGGGCAGCTCGGGATACTGCTGCAGATACGGCAGCAGCAACATCGGGTGGCCGGAAAAGCGGCTGCGGTGGATTTCATGCACGATGGGCACGCCGTGTTTTGCGGAGATAGCGGCGGCCAGGTCGAGCAGCTGCGCGTTCTGCGCCTGGCTGTAGTAATCCTTGCCCGTGTGCGTGTTGACCAGCACGGGGCGCGCCAGGCAGGCGTTTTCCAGCAGTTCCGCCAGGGCGGCGCGGTGCTGTTCGAAGTCGCTGTGGAACACGGTTTCCCACTGCGCGGCGATCAGTTGCAGTCCCGCCCTGGCGATGCGGTCTGTCCATTCCTTGCGCAGTGCCGCGTCCAGCGGCAGCGACATTTCGATGCCGTCGAAACCGGCCGCCAGCACTTTGTCGATGAAGACGTCGGGCGGCAGCTCGTTATTGCCCCAGTGGGCGGCGAAAACCTCGATGCGCATCAGACGAAGCCCCGCACGGGGAAGGAGTCGTCGCGCTGGATCCAGTTGTGGGCCGCGTATTGCGTCTGGCCGTCCGTGGCGTGCAAGGTGTAGGCGTGGCGCGAGACGGGCGAGCGGTTCGGCGCGCTGTAATGGGGCAGCAAGCCGTGGAAGCAGACGAGGGCGCCCGCCTTGACTTCCAGTGGCACGGCCGTGCTGTCGTCGGGCCACGGTGTGCTATCGAGTTTTTCCACGCGCACGGCGTCGCCGTTGCGGATGAAGCGTTCGCGCAGCGGGCCGCGGTGGCCGCCCGGTTCGGCCCACAGGCAGCCGTTGTCCAGGGTGGCGTCTTCCAGCGCGAACCAGAAGGTGGTCACGCTTACCGGCGTGGTCTCGAAATACGTGGCGTCCTGGTGCCAGCGCACTTCGCCGCCGATGCCGGGTTGCTTGAAGATGTACATCGATTGCCAGACCTGTGCATCCGCCAGGCCCAGGTCGCGCGCCACTGCGGCCAGTTTCGGATCGGCCGAAAAGCTGCGGAAGACGGGGTCCAGGTCATGCATGGCGTGGCCGATCTTGTTGATCGACAGGGATTTGGCCTGCTTCAACTGGCCATCCGGACCGAACGCTTCTTCCTCGAAGAAGCAGCGGATGGTGTTGTCGGACGCGAGAAAATAATCGTTGGTGTTCTTCGCCTGGTCGCGCGTGGTGAAGATCGACTGGCTGACGCTGGGATCGAATTCGTTGACAATCTGCTCGGCGCGCGCGCGCAGGGCGGCGATTTCGTCCGCACCCTTGAAATCGGGCAGGATGAGGTAGCCGTCGCGTTGGTATTGTTCTTGTTGTGAGATTGTCAGCATGGCGGCGGCTCCGGAGGTCAATGGAAAACGCCATTGTAGGATGGGCGAGTGCGGCAAACAATCGCCCCGCGGTTGACAGATTGTCGCCAAAGCGAAGACAATCTTTGACATGGATCAACTAAAAGCGATGGAAATCTTTGTCGAAGTGGCGCGCCAGCGCAGCTTTACGGTGGCGGGACAGCGCCTGGGCCTGACGCGGGCCATGGTCAGCAAGACCATCATGCAGCTGGAAGAGCGCCTGCATGCGCGGCTGCTGCACCGCTCCACGCGCGAAGTGAGTCTGACGGACGCGGGCCGCGCCTATCTGGCGCCGTGCATGGCCACCGTCAGCCAGGCGCAGGAAGCGGCGCGCATGGTGGCGCACGTGGCGCAGGCGGGAGCGGGGGCGGAGCTGGCCGGGCCGCTGCGCATCCAGGCGCCATCGAGCTTCGGCAGCGCGTGGCTGGCCGACGCCGTTGCGCGTTTCAGCCTGCTGCACCCGCAGGTGCAAGCCGAGTTGTTTGTCGACGACGCGCTGCTCGACCCGATACGCCATGGTTTTGACTTGACCATCCGCGTGGGCGGCATTCCGGACAGCAGCGCGCTGGCCATGCGCCCGCTGGCGCCGTGCCGCGCCGTGCTGTGCGCCAGCCCCGCCTACCTGGCGCAATGGGGCGTGCCGCGCACGCCACAGGATTTGTTACAGCACCAGTGCCTGCATTTCAGCCACCTGACCGATGGCACGAACTGGCATTTTCAGCGTGGAGCAGGGGAGCAGAGGGAAGAAGTGAGCGTGCGCGTGCAGGCGGGCTTCACGGCGAATAATGGGCTGGTGCTGCACCAGGCGGCGCAGCGGGGTCTCGGCATCGTCTACAGCACCACGTTTCTCGCCTGGCGCAACCTGCTCGATGGCAGCCTGGTGCCCGTGCTGTCCGGCTGGGACCTGCCGCTGAATCACTTGAGCGCCCTGTACCCGGCCAGCCGCCAGCCGTCGCCCAAGGTGCGCGCGCTGATCGATTTCCTGGTGGCCGAATACCAGCCTGTGCCGCCGTGGGACAGGGAACTGGAAGCGGCGGGGTTTTTCAGCTGAAAGCGACGGCTTCCACGGTCCACGCGCCATCCGCGTACACGCGCTCGTCGTCGAGGTAGACGGCTTCGGTGACGGCGAAGATGTCGACGTGGTAGCGCGCATCCTTGCGCTTGAATTGCGGCTTGGTGTAGACGCCGTGCTTGGCGCCCAGCGACAGGTGGATGCCGCACATGCGTTCATACGTGCCGATGTCGTTGACCAGCTGTTCGCGCGAAAAGGCGCGGTTCATGCCGAAGCCCAGTTCGCGCACCCACACTTCGCCTTCATGCGCGCGGATGATCTCCAGCATGGCGGTAAATTCCGGCGTGGCGTTTTCCGTGCCGGTGACTCTGCCCTTTTCGATGATCAGGGTGATCGGCGTGTCGGGGCGGTTGACCATGAAGTGCGTATCGCCAAAAACGAAGATGCGCACGCGGCCGTTCACCGCTTCCAGGTTCTGCGCTTCCGTAAACACTTCGCCCAGCGGGAACTGGCCGCCGATATTGTTCATGCCGCTGTAGTCGCCGATATTGAGCTTGGCCGATTCGAACGGCGAGGCGAAGACCAGCTGCTCGCCGCCGCTGTCGACCATGCCGTGGCGGGCTTTGTTGATGCGCGCCTTCAGCGCATGGCCGACGCCCCGGTAGTAGGCGGGGTCGTAGGCCAGCGAGGCGATGTAGTGCAGTCCCTGCACGCCGGGCATGCGCGACAGGTGCACGTGTTCGATCACTTTCAGGCCCCGCTTGAACAGCTCGATGCGGATGCGGAACGCTTCCAGGCGGAAGCTGGTCGACTGGATCAGCACGACGAGGCTGCCGGCCGGCAGTTCGGCAAACGCGGCCAGCACGGCATCGGGCGTGACCTCGTCGAAATCGATGAAGGTGGCGTCCGGCAAGGCCTGGCGATACGCTTCCGTCAGCACGACATTGAGCCAGCTGCGCTTGTCGCAGACGATCAGGGCCGGTTCGTCGGGGCGGTGGCATATGGCCATGGCCAGCAGGTCGGCCACGTTTTGCGCGGCCACTTCGGTGGCGGCGGCGCTGATGGCGTCGAGCCGGCTGGTGTCATTCTCGGGAAGCGTCATGGTGCGAAGGTGGGGGACGTGAAGTAATCGCAGCATTATAAGGTGATTGCTGCTGGCCACACCATTCCCCATCCGGCGGAGGGCAGGCGGCAGCCGCGCCCCTGATTATCTTGTGTAGTGCTTTCCGGCAATGTATTATTTGATAAATGGTATTGCAGGGCATGGCAGCGAGCCTGGGAGTGGCCCGGCGCAGCGGCAAACGCACGCATGCGCACGGCGGCACGCTTTCAGTGATGCAGGGACAACAAGCCAACAGGCGATGATTAAGAGTGTGAAGTGATGAGCATAATCGGACAAGATATTCCCATGGAGCGGCCGGATACGGATGGGCGCGCCGCCGTCTTCGTTCCCGTCACGGGCGTCAAGGAAGATGTCCTGTTGACCATACGTAAGGGTGCGGCCATCGTCGGCTTTGCCAACCACGACCGTACCATCACCGTGTATTTTGAAAGCAATCGCTTTGACGATCCCGTGCTGGCCAAGTGGGAACACAAGGCGCGCAAGGCCTACGACCGCCTGGTCGACAATGCGCCCACCGTATCGAAACTGACCACCAGCCCCGCCAATTTCGAGCAGATCGGCTATATCAATGGCAAGGGCATCACCATCCGCCGCATGGAGAGCCTGCAGCGCTGGCTTGCGTATTCGGAGGCGATGGATACTTGTCCGGTAACGGATATCATTCCGCGCACGCTTATCGCCAAGCCCGAAAGCGTTAAAGTTTAAGGGCGGGTGATAAAACGCCCATGGCGTTGTTGCCTGCCCTGCATTTACCTCACTGTACTGAAGTACTGTCTTCGGGGCGGCGCCTAGCCCTGAGCATTTTCTCAGCCGCTCCTGGTGTGCATACGGGAGCCAACGATGTTGTCGGATTACGCAGGGCTTTGCCCCGCCTCGGCGGCCCCGCTAATCCGACCTGTGCGACCTACGCCTGACCTCGCTCACGCCTCCCCTCACACCACGACGATATTCGCCTGCGCCTTGAGCGGGCAGGGCAGGGTGTCGTCGAAGGTGATTTCGATGGCGCTGGCGACGAACATGCCGCCGATGTGCTGGGCGGCGATTTCCGGCGGCGTGCCGGGCTTGGTCAGATTGACGTCCTGGGCGAAGACGAAGACTCTCCAGGTGCCGTAGACCTTCTGGTCGTATTGCAGCAGGGTGCGGTAAGCCCGCTTCAAGTCCAGGCTGCCTGCGTAGACGCCATCATTGGCGCCCGGGTCGAAGCCCAGGCCGTTGTCGGTCAGCGATTCCACGAAATACAGTCCCTGCGGCGCCTGGAACAGCACGAACGCATACAGCTCCGTGCCGCGGAAGACATTGCCATTGTCGCGCTTGAAGCTGGCGCGTATCCACAGCGGTTCGTAGGCTTGCACGACGGCGGGCGTATCCGTTTCCACGGGCCCCGCCACGTGGATGTTGACTTGCGTTTCGGTGACTGCATGCTGGTAGGTGGCGCCCGTGGTGAAGCGTTCGTACTGCCAGCTGATGTCGGCCGTGTAGGGCAGGCCCGCGTTCGGCGCTTCGGGTAACACCCATTTCGCCACCACGCGCTCGGCCAGGGTCAGTTCGCCGGCGGCCGGTGGTGTTGCTTCCTGGCCACGCCAGAACGGGTCCGCGATATCGGAGCAGGCGACGGCGATGGCGCCCGAGGCGATGGCCGAGGCCACGCCCGCCACTGTGAATTCGGGCTGGCCCGAGCCGGCCCCTTCCAGCGAGCAGCAATCGACGCTGGGATCGGTCTCCTCGAACGTGCCGCCCACGCTGAAGCTGGCCTTGCCGGAACCGAGCGCGGCTGAAATGATGGCGACCAGCGCGGCGATGATGGCAATGATGATGGCGAGAACCTTCCACCACGGGTCGGAAAACGGCAGCTCCCCATGCGTGCCCGCGTAGGCGGGATTCGGCGTCCAGACGAGGGTCATGCCGGTCGGCACGATCGGCCCCAGGCCGGGCGGGCAGCGGCACTCTTTTCCATCCTTCCCCGTGCTGCCCCAGCGCTTGCCCGGCAAGTGGCCTTGCGGCTTGGACAGTTCCAGGGTGCCTTCTTCGACCGTGCACGTGTAGGTATTGGTGACGCTGTCGAAGCGCGTTTGCGAGACGAAGATCTGCTGGATCGAGCGGTGCGGCGTGTAGCCGTCCGCCTTGGCGACAAAGCTGACCAGGCGCTTGCCGGGCGTAGCATGCTGGAAGTCGGCATCCCACATCACCAGCATGGCCGCGCCGGCGGGAATGCTGGCAAAAAAGAAGGTGCGTGCCACGGGCACGATGCCGGGATCGCCCACGCTTTCCAGGTACACAGTGACATTATTCAGAGCGCTGCCGGACATGTTGGTGACGTGGGCGGCGATGCGCAAGCCATAGATGGCATTGTCGAAGATGCCATCAGGCAGCATGATATTGGTGACGGGCTCGATCGCGAACGGCCGCGTCAGCACCTGCAGGGGGGTATCGCTCATGATGCTTGCTCCTCGGGGCTGTGCTGCTCTTGCTCCTGCTCTTGAGTTTGCTCTTTCTCGAGATCGGTGACGATATACGTGATGCCGCCCATGACCTTGCCCTCCTGGCTTTCCAGCACGCGCAGCAGCGCATACTGGCGTGGCGGCAAGGCTTCGGCGCGCACGCTCAGGTATACCGCCTGCGCCTGGCCGCGCGGCACCTCCAGCGCCAGTTTTTGCTCGCCGGGGGCATCGCCATTGCAATGGGGCGTGCGCTCCAGGCCCGCTACCAGGCGCGCTTCCTTGGCCGGCTGCCATCGCTCAAGCCCCAGGGTGGCCAGCAGGCGCTCGGGCAGCTCGCCGCCCTGCTCAATGTGCAGTTCCACTTTTTTCGTTGCGCGGGGCAGGGCCGCCACCGCGATGGACAGCAATTGTGCGCGCCGTGCCGCCAGCACCACGGTGACGTTGCGCTGGGCGATCTGCTCGTGCTGCTTGGGCAGGAAGGGAAAGCCGTTGGGCAGGGGATCGGGCAGCGGGTTGATGTCGCCCGGGCCGTGGGCCACGGCCAGCAGGCATTCGTGCCCTCCATTGACGATGACGGGGACCCAGGGCACCAGGCACAGCACTTCCTGCGTGGCGCCCGGTGGCAAGTCGGCAAACGCGGAGCCGATCTGCGTGGCGGCGCCGACGGCGATCTGGCCGGAGGGGTCGGCCCAGTAAAAATCCACGCGCACGCCGTTCGAGGCGCTGTTGCCCGTGTTGTGCACGCGGCCCCACAGGTAGTTGCTGGTGCCGGCGATGGGCGCGCCGGGCGGGCCATTCGGATCATTGCCCGGCACGACCCAGATATCGGCGCTGTCCCACCACGAGGGCTGGCCGTCTTCGATGATCAGGTGGGCTGGCATGGCGTTCTCCTTGTCCTTGGCCGGTGCCTATAGCTTAGGACGCGGCGGCGGATGCTTTTTGATCGGTATCAAGGCCACGGAACTCGGCGCCGGTGCGCCGTTGCCATGCTTGCGTAAGGTAATATTGCGGCAGAACGCAGTGGAATGACTCCAGGAAAAGGTTGGAATGTGCTTGAAACAGTGAATGACGTTTGCATCAACGCCGCTTGCGGCCGGACCTTGCCGCTGCGCGTGGCGCATTGCCCGTTTTGCGGAGCGCGCCAGATAGCGCAAGCACCTGTTCTGGAGAAAGCCGTGGCGCCGCCGCCCGTGCCCGTGCCCGTCGCTCCGCCTATTCCTGTGCCCACTCCGGCGCCGCAGCCCGCGCTCAAGCCAGTTGTCACTCCCAAGCCCGTCCCGCCAGCACCTGCCGCACCGGTTGCTGCGCCGTCCAAGGCGCCGCCCGCGAAACCGGCCGTCAAGGGTTCGGTACCGCCGCCGCGCCCGCCCGTGCGCTTGCGCACGTGGATCGCGGCGGCAGTGGTGCTGACGGGTATCTGGTTCTATAACAAGCCGGCTGACAAGCCGGCCAGCGTGGCAGAGCAGGTCGAGGCCGCCACGGCTTTGGCGGCGCAGTGCGACCTGGACGGTGCGCGCAGCGCGCTGGCCGTGCTGAAAAGCGCCAAGGCGCCCGCTGCGCAGATCAAACGCTTGCAGACGAACATCACCAAGTCCACCACTGCCTGCGACAAGCAACAGCAGCGGGCACAGGCGTGGACGGCGCTGCAGGACAGCGTCAACCAGGCCCTCGACGGGGGCAAGCCGGAGCTGGCCGCCACGCGCCTGGCCATCTACGTGAAACGCTGGGGCGACGATCCCGACACGCTGGAACTCGATGCCAAGGTGAAGGTGGCGCAGGCGAGCGTCCAGCTCGATGCTGCCGACGCCTGTCTGGCCAAGGGCGACAGGGTTTGCCTGGAAAGCAGCTTGATCGCTGCCGAACGCTACAAGCGGCCGGAACTGGCGGCGCGCACGCAGACGCTGCGCACGGCGCTGTCGCAATTGCTCGAACGTTCGCTGTTGGATACGGCACCGGGCCAGTAGCGCCAACCGCTCAAACGCCCGCCGCGGTCATACCGGGCGGGCGCATTCGACGCAGCCTTACTCTTGCGGTACCAGCGCCAGCGCCGCGCTGAAGTCGCCCATGGGCTTGCCGCCGTTGGCCACCAGCGCCTTGTCGCGCGTGCTCAAGCCGTCGAGCACTGGCAGGGCAAAGCGGTGCGTGATGGCGCGCAGGATGGACGCCGAATCGTATTGCGTATGATCAACTAATCCCTTTTTCACATAGGGCGAAACGAGGATGGCCGGCACGCGCGTGCCCGGACCCCAGCGGTCGCCCTTCGGCGGCGCCGCGTGATCGTAGAAGCCGCCGTTTTCATCGTAGGTGACGATGACCAGCATGTTCTTCCACTGCGGACTTTTCTTCAGCTGGGCGATGACGCTGGCGATGTGCGCGTCGCCATCGGCCACGCTGGCGTAGCCCGCGTGCTGGTTCAAATTGCCCTGCGGCTTGTAGAAGGCGACGGGCGGCAGCTTGCCGGCGCCCGCGTCGGCCAGGAACTGGCTGTCGAAGTCGCGCAGGTGGGCGGCGCGGTAGGCGGGCGCCTTCACCGGGTCCATGTTGGCAAAGTAGTTGAAGGGCTGGTGGTGGAACTGGAAGTTGGGCGGATTCGGGAAACTGCCGCCGCGCGCGCTGGCCGTGGCCAGGGCCGTCGTGTCCTTCCAGGCGCCCGCATACCAGGCCCAGTCGATGTTCTTGCCAGAGAGTAAATCGCCGATATTCGTCTGCGTTTGCGGCGGCAGGGTGTTGGCCTTGCCCGTGTCCGCATACAGCTTGCCGCTGTCGCCCGACGCCGGCGCGTTGCTGCTGGGTTGGAATGGCGGCTGCATGGTGTTGACGGCGTAGAACATGCCCGTGCTGTCGGCCGGCGTCAACGCGCCATCGTTGGCATACGCGGGCGCACCGTTCAGCACCGTGGCTGGCGCCGTGGCGGACGGCGTCAGGCGCACAAAGTTGCCCTTGGCGTCGACGTCGATCTTCGCGATCGAACCCTTGGCCACCGAGGTGTCCGCGTTCGGATACGTGGGCGCGCAGGCGCAGATCAGGTACTGGTGCGTGAGGAAAGAGCCGCCGAAGGCGCCGATGAACAGGTTGTCGGCCAGCGCATATTGTCTGGCGATGTCCCACAGCTGCATCTTGCTGCCGTCGTAATAGCCCATGCTCAAACCGCCCGCGTCGGAATACGCGGCGAACTTGTCGTTGGCGCCGCCGTTGATCTGCATCTGGTTGTTGTAGAAGCGGTGCACGAGGTCGCGCGTGATCACCGATTGCGGCAGGTACAGGGGACTGCTGGCGTCGTCGATCTGGAACGGCTTGTTGGGCAGGTTGGCCGATTGCGCCTGGGTGATGACGGTGCTCTGGCCGGCCGCCGTCATGCCGCCCCAGGTGGGCGGCAGCACGGGCAGGGTACTGCCGTCGATGTCTTTCTGCGCCACGTAGGCGGATGTCGACGTGGGGTTCACGCCCGGCACGCCGTTGGCGCCCGGGAACAGGCCGTACAGATTGTCAAAGCCGCGGTTTTCCGCGTAGATGACGACGATGGTCTGGATATTGTTCAGCGCCAGCGCGCCGTTCAGCGCGGCCAGCGCGTCGGCGGGAGCCGCCTGCGTGCTGGCGCTGGCGATCAAGCTCGTCACGCTGGCGTTTTCCGCCTTCAGTTTCGCCAGCTCGTCGCCGCTGGCCTTGTTGAAGTCCGATGCCAGGCCCGCTTCGGATACGCCCAGGCGCGCGGCCAGCTTGCCGCTGGCGGCGGCAAAGTCGCCGCCGTTGCCATCCATGACTAGCGCCAGCTCCGTCGACAGGGCGCTGACGAAGGCGCTGTGCCCGGCGGGAGCGCGCAGCAGCAGTTTTTGCGTCACCTTGCTACCCGTGTCGCCGATGGCTTCATGGCGGATGGCATCCGTGCCGATGGTCACCAGCACGGCGCCCTGGCCGTCCAAGGTGTAGCTGCCGTCGGCCGCCGTGCGCACGACGGCGGAGGCGCTGTCGCACGTCAGTTTGGCGGTGGCGCTTTCCAGGCACACCTGGGCGTTTTCATAGTAGCTGCCGATCACCTGGCCCGTGGTGCTGGGCGTGATTGCATAGTCGCTGCCGCAGGCGGCCAGGCCCAGCGTCAGTAACAACGGCAGGGGCCGTAACGAAGTTTTTGCGTGCAAGTTCATTTTCATGCCTTCTGGGTGGAAAACGTCGCATGCTAGGCAGGCAATATGTCAGCTGCGTGACATGTCAGCGCCTGTTACATGACGTAATGTACGGACTTGATACATTAGGTTTTGCAGGGTTTTGTCACGCAGCTGTCACATGCCGTTGCTACGCTGCCAGCCCATGATGAAAACGATACCCGCCGTGCTGCTTGCCATTTGCGCGCTGTCCGCCTGCCAGCCCGCGCCGCAGAAAGAAGTCCAGACCGCTCCTGCGGCCGCCTATCTGGCCGGAGCCTACGCGCCCACCCTGCAACGCCAGCCTTCGGTGGCGGCAATGACGGCCATGGGCCGCGCCATGTTTTTCGAGCCCGGCCTGTCTGTCTCAGGAAAAATGTCCTGCGCCAGCTGTCACAGTCCCGAACATGCGTATGGCCCGCCGAATGGCCTGGCAGTGCAGCTGGGCGGCCCGGAGCTGAAGGATGCGGGCACGCGGGCCGCCCCTTCGCTGCGCTACCTGCAGACGGCGCCCGCCTTTACCGAACATTTTCATGACGATGATGGCGACGACAGCGTCGACGCGGGTCCCACGGGCGGACGCAACTGGGATGGGCGCGCCCAGTCCGGCCACGAACAGGCCCTGGCGCCGTTGTTGTCGCCGCGCGAGATGGGCAACCGCGATGCGGCCGCCGTCGTTGCCAAGCTGCAGGCTGGCCCCCTGGCGGCGCAGTTTCGCCAGACGTATGGCGCGGATATCTTCGAGCAGCCGGGTCAGGCGCTGCGCTGGGCGCTGATGTCGCTGGAAGTGTTCCAGGAAAGCCCGTTGGACTTCTATCCGTACACGAGCAAGTACGACGCCGTGCTGCGCAAGCAGGCCGTTTTGAGCCCGCAGGAAGCGCGCGGCCTGGCCCTGTTCAACGATGAGCGCAAGGGCAATTGCGCCTCCTGCCATATCAGCCAGGTCACTTCCGGCGGCGCCTTCCCGCAATTTACGGACTATGGCTTGATCAATATCGGTGTGCCGCGCAATGGCAAGCTGCCCGTCAATGCGGACCCGGCGTTCTTTGACATGGGACTGTGCGGCCCGGACCGCACCGAC
Source organism: Janthinobacterium sp. BJB426 (assembly GCF_002735705.1). GTDB lineage: Bacteria > Pseudomonadota > Gammaproteobacteria > Burkholderiales > Burkholderiaceae_D > Janthinobacterium. The sequence continues at coordinate 250,834 of NZ_PDZL01000005.1, read as the reverse complement.
TTGAGGGAGCACAAGGAGTACTGCGGCAGCTTCAAGACGCCGTCCCTGCGCAATGTCGCCCTGCGCAAGGTGTTTTTCCACAATGGCAGTTTTGACAGCCTTGAGCAGGTGCTGCGTTTTTACGTGCAGCGCGATACGGCGCCGCAAAAGTGGTATCCGATAGATAAACACGGCAAGGTGCGCAAATACGACGACTTGCCGCCGGGCCTGGCGGCGAACGTGAATGTGGAAGCGCCGTTCGACCGCCAGCCGGGCCAGGCGCCCGCCCTGAACGACGCGGAGATCGCCGACGTGATCGCCTTCCTGCACACCCTGACGGATGGCTATCAGGCACCCCGCCCGCCAGAGCGAAAACATGGCTAAAAGATATCAAGATACCATTGCTTACAACTACGCCACAAAAGCCTGTTTTTATGTGCGTTAGCGCACGCTAGAAAATTTTAGGCAGGTGTATATTGCGAACTGATCTGTGTCTTTTGATAACAATGAAAGGGAATATCATGAAAGTAAGCAAAAATTGGATGACCGTGTGCGCCGCCGGGATGATGGTCGTGGCACTGGCTGCGTGCCAGAAGAAGGATGATGTCGCTGCCGGTCCTGCGGAACAAGCTGGCCAGAAAATCGATGCGGCCGCTGCCAAGGCTGAAGCCGACATCAAGGCCGCCGCTACCAAAGCCGATGCTGCCGTGAGCCAGGCCGCTGCCGATACGGGCGCCAAGATGGATCAGGTCGCCGCTGACGCCGACAAGAAAATGAGCGAAGCGGCCGATGCCGTCGGCAAGAAAGTGGAAAAAGCCGGCGAAAAGATGCAGGACGCCGCGCACAAGTAATCTTGCCAGGGCCGGCCAGCGCCGGCCCGGTTCCCGCAGCTGCCGTCAGGTGATGGCAGCTGCGGCGACGCCATCGCTGGCTTGGCCTCCTTGCGTCACCGTCTTTTCCACCCCGTCCGTTCCCCCCAGCACCACGCTCAAATCGACAAAGCCGTCGCGCCACGCGCGTTCCAGGTCTTGCTCCACCGCTTCCAGGGTCGTTCTTTCCACCTGCTGAAAACCGCGCAAGCCATACGCCCGGTTGCGCCCGTGCGCCTTGGCCAGGTAGAGCGCCATGTCGATCAGGTTGACGCTGCGTTCCCACGTGAGCGGGCGTCCCAGCGGCGCCAGCGGATAGGGTGCAAAGCCGACGGACACGTGTACCTGAATGGCCTGTCCCTGGTAGTGGATGCTTTGCGCCGCCATGCCGTTGAGGATGCGCCGCGCAATATCGTCGAGTCCGTCGCGCGCGACAGCCGGCAGGAAGGCGAGGAATTCCTCACCGCCCCAGCGCACGATCATGTCCGTTTCGCGCAACACCTCGTGCAAGGTTTCGGCGATCGTCGTCAGCACGAGGTCGCCCGCCGCATGGCCGTAACGGTCGTTGATATGCTTGAAATGGTCGACGTCGAGCAGGAACAGCGCACCGACGACATTGGCGCCGCCGTAGGCCGGCTGCGGCTTGCCTGCATGGCTGCGCATGAATTCCTGGAAATGGCGGCGGTTGTACAGGGCCGTCAGCGGGTCGCGCGAGCTCTGGCGCTTGAGTTCCTGGTTTTTCACCTTCAGCTGCACGTTCGCGTGGCGTACCTTGCGGTACAGCAAGCCAACGATGGCGGACGCCATGGCCAGTACCAGCGCCAGCAGCCACCATACGCGCTGCTGCAGGCGGCGGTTGTCGATTTCCGTGCTCTTCAGCTGATTTTCTCGGCTCAGCAGCTCGATCTGGCGCTGCTTCTTTTCCGCCTCATACTTTTCTTGCAACTCATACACGGCTTTTTGCCGCTGTTTCTCGAACAGCTGGTTCGAGATGCCCCGCTCGCGGTGATACGCCGTCACGGCGCCGCGCAGGTCGCCCGCCTTTTCCAGCGCCATGCCGTATTCCAGCAGCACGGCCTGCATTTCTGGCTGGTTGGCCGTGCGTTCGTAGTAGGCCAGGCCCGTGGCCACGCTTTGCTTGCCTTCCTGCAGCCGTCCCTGGCCGATCAGCGCCTGGCCGATGTTCAGGCGCGCCGTCGCCTCCACCTGTTCATTGTTGACCAGGCGCCCCGCCGTGATGGCTTCATTCGCAAAGCGCAGGGCGCGCACGTAATCGCCTTCCTTCAGGTAACTGTCCGACAGATTGACGAGGGTAACGGCCACCATGCCGCGCGCGCCCAGCTGGCGTTCCAGCGCCAGGGCCGCCAGCAGGGCGCGCTGGCCCCGCTGTGGCTGTTGCGCGTCGAGCGCCAGCCCGTATTCCGTATTCTTCGCCTGCGCCATGCGGCCCGGCGATTCCAGCGTGCCGGAGACGGCCAGCAATTCATCGAGTACCTCGAAGCCCTTGTCGTATTCGCGCATCTGCGTGTACAGCAGGGTGAGGGCATTCAGGGCGGCGGCCAGGCTGGAAGGGGAATGGCTCTGGCGCGCCAGGTCGACTGCCGCCTGCAGCTTGGCCAGCGCAAACGGGAAATTGCCTTCCTCGGCCCACGACTGGCCCGCGCTGATGGTGGCCTGCACGCGCACGGGCAAGTCGTCCGTGCGGTTGGCGATGCGTTCCGCCTCGAAGGCCAGCAGGTGCGAGGCGCGGCGCTCGTTCATGGCGAACGTGACATAGGCCTTGCAGAGGATGCCTTTCGCCAGCGCCACGTCGCTCTTGTTCAGGCGGGCGTAGGCGATCAGCTCCTCGGCCAGCTGCATGGCGAGGTCGTTCTGCCCCAGGCGCATGCGCACCGTACTCAGCTGTGTCAGGAATTCCGCGCGCACCAGCAGGGGCGCGCTGCGCGCCTGCGTTTCCACCTCCTGCAGGCGCTGCAGGGCGCGCGCGGGCACGAAGCGGCCATCCTCGCGCACGGCGGCGATGTGTTGTTCCAGCTTACTGACCTGGGCATGGGTGGCGGGCGGCAGCAAGCAGGCCAGTACCAGCAGCCAATGCGCCTTTCGCCATGATGCCCGTCTCTGTCTGCCTGCCAACGTCCCGCTCCCGCAATGACTACCTGTCTGTAACAGATTATATTCTGTTGCAATCAAGAAATATCATGCGGGGCGCAGAAATTTGCGAAAGTGCACACTGCGGGCATTGACAAGGCGCGCTTACTGCGCCAGTTGCTGCAGCAGGTACAGGCGCTGGTACAAGCCGCCTTCGATCTGCATCAGGGCATCGTGCGGCCCCGCTTCCGTGATGCGGCCGTGGTTCAGCACGATGATACGGTCGGCTTCGCGGATGGTCGACAGGCGGTGGGCGATGGCGATGATGGTCACCTTGCCGCGCAACTCGTTGAGGGCCAGCTGCACGATCTGCTCCGTCTGGCTATCGATGCGCGACGTCGCTTCGTCCAGCAGCAAAATGCGCGGCTGGCCGGCCAGCGCGCGGGCAATCGCGATCAGCTGCTTTTGCCCTGACGACAGGCGCGAGCCGCCTTCGCCCAGCGGCGTGTCGTAGCCATGCTCCAGCGCGGCGATGAAGTCGTGCGCATGCGCGGCGCGCGCGGCCGTCTCGATCTGCGCCTGCGTGTAGCCGCGGCCCATGTCGATATTTTCGCGCGCCGAGGCGGCCAGCAGGAAGGGGTCTTGCGGCACCAGGCCCACGTCGGCGCGGAAGTGCTCGTTGTCGATGCTGTCGAGGGCCACGCCATTGATGGCGATGCTGCCTTGCGTGACGGGGTAAAAGCGCAGCAGCAAGGACAGCAAGGTCGACTTGCCGCTGCCCGTATGGCCGACGATGCCAAAGAAGGCGCCTTGCGGAATCGTCAGCGACAGGTCGTGCAGCACGGGCTGGTTTTCCACGTAGGCGAAGGTCAGGTTCTGGATGTCGACGGCGGGCAGGTCGCTGCCCGCTTTCGCCTGCCGCAGGGCAGGTGTTTCCCTGCCCTGTGCATGTTCGAGCGCCTGCGCTTCGTCGAGCAGGGCCGAGACGCGCGCCGTCGCCACCACCGACTGCTGCAGCTGGCTGAACTGCATGGTGATCTGGATCAAGGGTTCGATCACGCGGGCGATGTAGCTGATGAACGCGTACAGCACGCCCACTTCCACTGCGCCCATCTCGCGCCGGCCGAAGCTGAAGATGACGACAGCCAGCAGCACGATATTGAGCATGTCGAGCGCGGGGCGCAGCAGCCAGGCGTTGGCGCGCAATTCCTGCATGCGCGCCGTGTAGTGATCCTGGTTGATGCCCGTGAAGCGCGCGCCGAAGCGCTTTTCCGCGTTATTCGCCTGCAGCACGCTCATGCCGCCGATCGATTCGGCGATCTGGCCATTGATCTCGCTGCGCAGGGCGCGCGCGCGCGTGACGGCCGGCGCGCTCCAGCGCTGGTACAGGAAGACGATGACCAGCACGGCCGGCAGCAGGGCCAGCACGATCAGCATCAGCCGCCAGTCGAGAAAGGCCATGGCGGCCATGGTGCCGACCAGGACGATGGAGCTGTCGAGGATGACGAACAGCACCTGCACGTACAGGGACTTGACCGCTTCCGTGTCGTTGGTGACGCGGCTGACCAGTTGCCCCGTGATGGCGCGGTCAAAGAAGGCCATGGGCAGGCGCAGCACGTGCTGGTAGACGGTTTCGCGCAGGCGCTGCACCGAGCGCATGGCCAGGCCGGACAGGCGCACCAGCTGCAAATAGCGCAGGCCGGAAGCGACCCAGCCTGTCAGCAGGCAGCCGCCCAGCAGCAATGACATGCGCGTCCAGTCCAGATTGCGCGGCAGCAGATGCTGGTCGATCAGGGCCTTGCCCAGGATGGGGCCCGTCACTTCCAGGGCAGCGGCGAGAATCAGCCAGAACGTGGCCCAGTATAAATGGCGCAGGTCGGGCGCGGCGGCGCGGCGCAGCAGGCCGATGGCTTGCGCGGCCTGGCGGCGCACGGATTGCGTGGCGTTGGCTTGGTCGGTCTTAGATGGCATCGAGGCTGGCTTCCAGTTGTTGATAGCGCCACTGGCTGGCATACCAGCCGTCGCGCTGCATCAGCGCGTCGTGGTTGCCCGTTTCCGTGACGTGACCGTCGCGCAGGACCAAAATCAGGTCGGCGTTGACGACGGCGCTCAGGCGGTGGCTGGCGATGATGGCGCTGCGCTCGGGACGGCGCGCGCGCAGTTCTTCCAGGTGTTGCAGGATGCGCGTTTCCGTGCCGGTGTCGACGGCGGACAGCGCATCATCGAGCAGCAGCAAGCCGTTGTCGGCCAGCAGTGCGCGCGCGATGGCCACGCGCTGGCGCTGGCCGCCGGACAGGGTGATGCCCTTTTCGCCCACGTGCGTCTGATAACCGTCCGGGAATTGCAGGATGTCCGCATGGATGTCGGCCAGCTGCGCCGCCCGCTCCACTTCCTCGCGCGTGGCGCCGGGACGGGCCAGCGCGATATTGTCGGCGATGGTGGCGGAAAACAGGAACGATTCCTGCGGCACCCAGCTGATGGCAGCGCGCAGCGCGTGCAGGGTGTAAGCGTCGAGCGCCTCGCCATTCCACGTGGCCGTGCCCGATTGCGGCGTGACCTGGCGCAGCAGCACGCGCAGCAGGGTCGACTTGCCGCTGCCCGTCGGACCGACCAGACCCAGGGTCTGGCCCGGCTGCAGGCGCAGCGAGATGCCCGACAGCGCGGGCGCCGTCTGGCCCGCGTAGGCAAAGCCGATGTCCTGCAATTGCAGGGGGCCGGGCGTGAGCGTATCGATCGTGCCGTGGTCGTCGATGGCCAGTGGCGCATCTAACATGGGTTGCAGCCGCTGCCAGGCGGCGCGCCCCCGTTCGATCAGGGAGAGTACCCAGCCGGCGGCGAACATGGGCCAGATCAGCTGGCCCAGGTACATGGAAAAGCTCGTCAACGCGCCGATGGTCAGCTGGTCTTGCCACACGAGGTAGCCGCCCAGGCCCAGGGTCAGCGCCGTGGCGGCCGTCAGGGTCAGGCCGACGGCCGGTTCGTACGCCGCCTCCCAGCGCTGCGCCGTCAGGCTGGCGTTGGCCGCGTGGCCGGCCAGGGTGGAGAACTGCTTGCTGCTGCGCTCTTCCAGGCCCAGGGCGCGCAGGGTGCGCACGCCCGACAGCGATTCCTGCACATGGTCGTTCAGCGCGGAAAAGCGTTTCAGCGAATCCGTCGACGCCGTGTGGATATGGCTGGAAATGCGCCAGAAGGCCAGTCCCATCAGCGGGAAGGGCAGCAGGGCGATGCAGGCCAGGCGCCAGTCCACGCCCAGCAGCATGATGCCGAGCACCATCAGCAAGGTCAAAGTGCCGTCGAAGCCGGCCAGCATGGCTTCGCCGGCGGCCATTTCGATGGCGTCGATGTCGTTCGTCGCCAGCGCCATCAGGTCGCCCGTGCGCTGGTTCTGGTAGAACGACGCACCCTGCTGCGACATGCGCGTGTAGAAGCGCGTGCGCAGCATCACGCCCAGCTGGTAGGCGGCCTTGAACAGGGTGATGCGCCAGCCCACGCGCAGGAAGTAGATGACGACGCCGACGGCGAGCAGGGTCAGCAGCTCAAGCCACAGTTCGGCCGCCGTCATGCGGTGCGCGGCCAGTGCGTCGATGATGGCGCCCACGCGGCGCGGGATCCAGACGGTCAGTGTTGCCACGCCTGTCAGCATGACGGCAGCGGCGGCATACGCCGGCCAATGCTGACGCACGAAGCCGGCGATGAGCCTCGATAAACTCATGGTTACCTTTTGTTTTTAGTAATGGGGTGTCGCGGGGCGGAAGGACGGGCACGCGGACGGAAAGTACGCGTAGGATACAACAAGGTAGAAAATCGCGCTGTGGACGGGCAAGCAAAAAACGGGCCGTAGCCCGTTGTTTTGCTGCGTCAGTGGCGTGCGCGAGGCTTACTTGCGGCCGCTGCCGCTGCCTTTGCCTCCGCCCAGCATGTCGAGCTGTTTCGATGGCGTGCTCTTGGGCGCAACCTTGGCTGCCGGCTTGGCGGCTGGCGCAGGGGCCGGCTTTACGGCAACCTTGGCCACGGTCTTGCCGGCGGCGCTGGCCGGCTTGGCGACCGGTTTGCTGACAGGAAATGGTTTCGCTGCCGGCTTGGCCGGTGCTGGCGCGGCGGCTTTCGCTGGCGCAGGTGCAGGTGCGGCGGCAGGTGCGGACTTGGCCGCTTCCGGCTTGGCGGCTGGCTTGGCTTCGGCCGTTTTCACTGCAGACTTGTCGGCAACCTTCTCGGCAACCTTGGCAGGCGTTGCAACAGGGGCGGGGGCGGGCGCTGCCTTGGCGACAGGCTTGGCCACTTCGGCAGGCTTGGCGGCAACGGGGGCAGGTGCTGGCGCAGGCGCTGGTGCAACAGCAGGCGCAGCGGTCAGCGCTGGCTTGGCTGCGGCAGCGACAGGAGCTGGGGCGGCAACAGGGGCGGCCGCATCGAGGCGGGCCTTGGCCGAGGCTAGCAATTCAGCCTGGGTGCTCGAGGCGATGCCGAACAGCTGGCGGCTGTAAGCCAGCACGCTTTCGATATTCGGCTGCGCCTGGCTGCTGCTGTAGCTGAAGAAGTCGCGCGGGTCCTGCGTTTCCAGCAGGTGCTGCGCCGTTTCCGCCGTGTGCGAGATGGCGGCCTTGCCGGCGTTCAGGTTCAGCGCGATGATTTTCTCGGCGCTTTCAAAGACTTTGCTGGTGAGGGTGCTGAAGATTTGCAGCTGGTTTTCCAGTTGCGACTTGGCGGCACTGGAAATTTGTTCAGGAAGCGGGAACATATTTACTCCTTTGTACGGATTAAAATGCTGGCAAAACGCTCTGCAAAATCCCGAAAACCAGAGTTGGCCGCGTTTTGTAAAGTAGGTAGCGCGCTAAAAGCTGATCATGGACTTTTTATGATGCAACGCAATATGAATATTCTAGCGGTGATTCGAGTTAGTTGAAAGCTATTTTCTCAAGGGCGTGCGCCGCGTGTTTTCTGCATGCTCGCTGTATTCATGCGCCCGGCAGCATTTGCGGGAAGTTTGCGCGCGCGCAAAGCGTTGTCATGAAATCTATGGCTACGCTTTTGCCAGTGACTATATTCTTGCACTGCAGCATCCTTGAGGAAGATAAGAGGACAATGCACTGGAAGCATCAGGTACCGTAGTCAACCGAAGGAGTGTCCGCATGGACCTTGTCATCCGCAATGCCAGCCTGCCCGACGGGCGCCGCGCCATCGATATCGCCATCGAGGGTGGTCGCATCGCCGCCGTCGGCCCCGTCTTGCCCGTGCAGGGCGCGCAAGAGATCGACGCCGCCGGCGACCTGGTCACGCCGCCGTTCGTCGACGCCCACTTCCACATGGACGCCACGCTCAGCTACGGCTTGCCGCGCGTGAACGCGTCTGGCACCCTGCTCGAAGGCATCGCCCTGTGGGGCGAGCTGAAACCGCAACTGACGCAGGACGCGCTGGTGCAACGCGCCCTGCAGTATTGCGACTGGGCCGTGGCGCGCGGCTTGCTGGCCATCCGCTCGCACGTGGATATCTGCGACCCGCGCCTGCTGGCCGTCGAAGCGCTGCTCGACGTGAAACGCCAGGTGGCGCCGTATCTTGACCTGCAACTGGTGGCCTTTCCGCAGGATGGCATCCTGCGCAGTCCCGGCGCCTTCGATAATCTGAAGCGCGCGATTGCCATGGGCGTCGACGTGGTGGGCGGCATCCCGCATTTCGAGCGCACCATGGCCGACGGCGCGGAATCCGTGCGCCTGCTGTGCGAATTTGCCTGCGAGCGTGGCTTGATGGTCGACATGCATTGCGACGAGTCGGACGACCCGCTGTCGCGCCACATCGAAACACTGGCCTTCCACAGCCAGCGCCTGGGCATGCAGGGCAGGGTGACGGGTTCGCACCTGACATCGATGCATTCGATGGACAACTATTATGTGAGCAAGCTCCTGCCGCTGATCCGCGAGGCGGGCGTGGCGGCCATCGCCAACCCCCTCATCAACATCACCCTGCAGGCGCGCCACGATACGTATCCGAAGCGGCGCGGCATGACGCGCGTGCCCGAGATGCTGGCTGTCGGCATTCCCGTCGCCTTTGGCCACGACTGCGTGATGGATCCGTGGTACAGCCTCGGTTCGGGCGACATGCTGGAAGTGGCGCACATGGGGCTGCACGTGGCGCAGATGACGGGCCAGCAAGCGATGCACGAGTGCTTCCTGGCCGTGACGCAGACGCCGGCGACCATCCTGGGCCTCGATGGCTACGGCATCGCTCCCGGCTGCCATGCGGATCTGGTAATCCTCGATAGCAGCTCCACGGTGGAAGCGTTGCGCCTGCGCGCGGCGCGGCGCCTGGTGCTGCGCCGCGGGAAAGTCGTCAGCGAGGCGCCCCGTGCGCAATCGCGCCTGCACCTGCCGGGGCGGCCCGATAGCGTGAATTTCCGCCTGGGGCGCTGATACAATCAGCCATCACTTGTTATCGGGAGCACCGCCTTGAAAGAAATTGACATCCGCCCGGCCAGCGAAGCCGACTTCGACGCCATGTGGGAAATCTTCCACACCCTGGTGGCCGCCGGCGACACCTATACCTTCCCCGCCGACACGACGCGCGAAGCATGCCATGCCTACTGGTTCGGCCCCGGTGTGCAAAGCTTTGTCGCCGTGATGGGCAGCGAGCGGCTGCTTGGCATGTACAAGCTGGTGGCGAACCAGCCGGGCCATGGATCGCACGTGGCCAATGCCTCGTTCATGGTCGATCCGGCCGCGCAGGGCGTGGGCGTGGGCCGCCTGCTGGGCGTGCACTGCATGGAAGAAGCGCGCCGCGCGGGCTACCTGGCGATGCAGTTCAACTTTGTCGTCAGCACCAACCTTGCCGCCGTCACCCTGTGGAAAAAGCTGGGCTTTACGGTCGTCGCCACCCTGCCGCTGGCTTACCGCCACGCGCAACTGGGCTATGTGGACGCCTACGTGATGTACCAGCTGCTGACCGATCCGATGCAGTGGCCGGCATGAGCGGCGCCGCGACAGAGTCGATGACCGTCATCGATACGCCCCGCTTGCGCCTGCGCACCGTCACGCCCGACGATGCGGCGTTCTATCTGGCGCTGGTCAACGAGCCGTCATGGATCGCCCATATCGGCCAGCGCAACCTGCACACCGTGGAGGCGGCCCGCGCGGCGCTGGAGACGGGAGCGATAGCGCAGTTTCGGCAGCATGGCTATGCCTTCTGCATCGTCGAACGGCGCGGCGACGGCGTCGCCATGGGCATCTGCGGCCTGATCCTGCGCGCCAGCCTGCCCGGTCCCGATATCGGCTACGCCCTGCTGCCCGCATATTGGGGCCAGGGCTATGCCTGGGAGGCGGCTGCCGCCATCATGCACCATGCGCAGCACGTGCTGCGCCTGCCCACCGTGTACGGCATCACTTCGCAGCAGAACCAGACGTCGATCAATCTGCTCAACAAGCTGGGCCTGCGCTTCGAGCGTTTTTCGCGCCTGCCGCCCGATGGCAAGGACACGAATGTCTACCGCAAGGATTTTCGCCTGGATTGAGGCGGAAAATGCGTATCAGTGAAGTGAAAAAAAGTATTTAGAAACCCGCGCCTTTTGTAGTGGTGGCGCGCGGTCTTTGTTTTTATAGTTGGCATACCGGTGGAAAACCGCCGGACTATAAAAATGGAGACGTGTTATGAAAATCATGACTGCTGTTGCATGGGGCGCCCTCATGTCCGCCGGGTTCGCAGACGCCTCGGCGCAAAGCTGCTCGGTGCCCGTGCTCAAGGTGCTGGCGCAAAAAAGCCTGGGTCTGACGGTGATGGAAAAGACCCTTGCCGAGTATGAAAAGAAAAGCGGCACCAAGGTACAAATCAGCTATTTCGGCGAAAACGACCGCCGCTCGAAAGCCCGCCTCGACGCCTCCACCAAGGCCGGCTCCTACCAGATCTACTACATCGATGAAGCCAACGTGGCCGAATTTGCCACGGCAGGCTGGGTCGTCCCGCTGCTCAAATACCTGCCCAAGGAGGCCGACTACGACGACTTCCTGCCGGGCCGCCGCGCCGTCGCCTCGTACAGGGGCGTGGCGTACTTCGCGCCCCTGATCGGCGGCAGCGACTTCCTGTTCTACCGCCGTGACCTGCTGGAAAAGGCCGGCATCGCCGTGCCGAAGACGCTCGACGAACTGGTCGCCGCCGTCAAGAAAATGAACAGCCCGCCGAATGTGTACGGCTGGGCGGCGCGGGGCCAGCGCGGCTCGGGCATGAATGTGTGGCGCTGGTCGCCGTTCATGCTGGCCGCCGGCGGCAAGTGGGAAAAGGATGGCGTGCCCACCTTCAATTCGCCGCAGGCAGTCAAAGCGACGACCCTGTACCGCGACCTGTTCAAGTATTCTCCGCCTGGCGGCGCCACCTACGACTGGAGCAATGCGCTCGAAGCGTTCAGGTCGGGCAAGGTGGCCTTCATGATCGAGTCGACACCCTTCGCCGACTGGATGGAAGACCCGAAAAAATCCTCGGTGGTCGACAAGGTGGGCTATGTGCGCCCGCCCGCGCCGCTGGCATCTGCCGCCTACGGCCATGGCCTGGCCATCTCCGCCGCGGGCGCCAGGGATGAATGCACGCGCCAGGCGGCCGGCAAGTTCATCGCTTTCGCCACGGGCAAGGAGCAGGAGCAGGCGCGCCTGAAGGACAACGTCTTCAGCGACTACAACCGCACCAGCACCATCAACAGCGACTACTTCCGCAAGCACGTCAAGCCGCAGATCCAGGCGGGCCTGACGGACACCACGCCTGTCTCGCGCGTCACCATCTGGCCTAGTCCCGAGTGGCCGGATATCGGCGACAACCTGGGCGTGGTGCTGGAGGAAGTGTTTACGGGCACGCGCGGCGACGTGCAAAGCGCGCTCGATGAAGCGAATGAGTATGCGACGGAAGTGATGCAGCGGGCTAAGAAACGTCAGTAAGCCCGTATCGCCGACGACTCCGTTAGCTTAAATCAGGGGTCAGACCCGGCGGGTCTGACCCCAGCTCTTGCTTTTGGGGTAAAGCCAGCGCTCGCCTGTTCACGTTTGAAAGCCATTGCCATGCCGCACCCCATCCGTAAAAAACGCCACACCTGGCTGCCCGCAGTCTTTCTGACACTGCCGCTGCTGGTCCTGCTGATACTGGGCCTGGTGCCCAGCATCGCCGCCATCAACCTGGCCCTGCAAAACCGCGTGCTGCGCTACAGCGACAGCGAGTATGTCGGTTTTGCCAATTTTATCCGCCTGTTCGGCGACCGCCGATTCGTCAATGCCGTGCAGGTGTCGGCCATCTGGGAAGTGGTCACCGTGGCCGGCTCGCTGATCGTCGGCGTGCTGCTGGCCGTGTTCCTGTTCGAGAAGGTGAAGGGACGCACGCGTGACGTCATCGCGTTGCTGCTGATCGTGCCCGTGCTGCTGCCGCGCGTCTCGGCCGCCTTCATCTGGAAGTTCATGTATTCACCGCTGATGGGCATCCTCAACTGGATGCTCGAATGCGTGGGCCTGGGCGGCACGGCCTTGCTGTCCGATCCCGCCACGGCCCTGTACGCGGTGGCGCTGGTCGACATCTGGCAGTGGGGCCTGTTCTTCGGCGCCGTGATCCTGAAGCTGCTGGAAACCCTGCCCGGCGAACCGCTGGAAGCGGCGCGCCTCGATTACGCCAGCACGCTCCAGGTGTATGCGTACATCGCGCTGCCGATGCTGAAGGTGCCCATCATGAGCCTCGTGTTCATCAAGATGGTCGAGTCGCTGCGCTCGTTCGACCTGATCTACGTGATGACCAAGGGCGGCCCCGGCATCTCCACCGAAACCCTGGACATGTACGCGTATGCGCAAGGCATCGGCCTGATGGGCAAGGTGTCGTATGCGTCCAGCATGGCCGTGCTGATGATGCTGGCCACGACTGTTATTTTCACCTTACTCTGGAAGCGGGTCGCCAAATGGGAAAACTGACTAAGAACACCCTAACCAAACCTACTGCGCAGCGCGATTTGCGGCCTCCGATGCTCACTGTGCATGCGCACAGCTCCGCTTCTCAGCCACAACTCACATCTGCTCGCAACGGTTTTGTCAGGTGTCTTAGGGTGCTGCGCACCCCGGGCGGTGCCAGCGCCATCACCACCACCGCCATCACCACCGTGATTATTCTGGTGGCGCTGTTCCCCATCCTGTGGGCCGTGCTCAATTCCTTCAAGGAGCTGATGGATATCGTCACGCCTGTGCCGCGCTTTTTCTTCAGCCCGACCCTGGCCAACTACAAACAGGTGCTGGCCAGCCCCGAAGTGCTGACGGGACTGGGCAACAGCGTGGCCATCGTCGGCGTGGCCGTGTTGCTGGGCGCCGTGCTGGGCGTGCCGGCCGCGTATGCGATCGCCCGCTATCCGGTCCCGGCCAAGAAGGATATCCAGTTCTTCCTGCTGTCCCTGCGTTTTTTGCCACCCGTCGCCGTCGCCATTCCCCTGATCTCGATCTGGATCGACCTGGGTCTGTACGACTCGCGCCTGTCGATGGTGGTGACGTATCTGCTGGTGACCCTGTCGACCATCATCTGGCTGTCGATTCCCGCGTTTGCGCGCATCCCGAAAGAGATCGAGGAAGCGGCCGCGCTGGACGGCTATGGCCCGTACCAGGTGTTCTGGCACGTGGCCCTGCCGGTGGCGTCGAAGACCCTGATGGGTGGCATCGTCTTCAGCTTCGTGCTGGTCTGGAATGAACTGATGATCGCGCTGGCGCTCACCTCGTCGAAAAGCATGACCTTGCCCGTGGTGGCGTCGGCCTTCACGTCGATGGGCCAGGAAGTGCCGTGGGGCGTGGTGAACGCTTCCACCGTGCTGCTGGCGCTGCCGCCGCTGCTGTTCGTCGGCATCCTGGGACGGCTGCTCAACTCCATGCTCAAACACAAATAAAAGGAATTCATCATGCAAGCACTCGTACTGGAACAAGCGCATTCCATCACCTTGCGCGACATCGACATGCCGCTCGCCGTCGGTCCGCGCGATGTGAAAATCAAGATTCATACCGTGGGCATCTGCGGCAGCGACGTGCATTACTTCAAGCATGGCAAGATCGGTCCCTTCGCCGTCGAAGCACCGATGGTGCTCGGTCATGAGGCGTCCGGCGTCGTGGCCGAAGTGGGAGAGGAGGTGACGCACCTGAAAGTGGGCGACCGTGTCTGCATGGAGCCGGGCGTGCCGCAGTTCGATTCTCCCGCCACCATGCGCGGCCTGTACAACCTCGATCCCGCCGTGCGCTTTTGGGCCACGCCGCCCATCCACGGTTGCCTCACGCCATATGTCGTGCATCCGGCCTCGTTCACATTCAAGCTGCCCGACAACGTCAGCTTCGGCGAAGGCGCCATCGTCGAACCGCTGGCCATTGGCTTGCAGGCGGCGAAAAAGGCGGCCATCAAGCCCGGTGACGTGGCCGTGGTGATCGGCGCCGGCACCATCGGCGCCATGAACACGCTGGCGGCGCTGGCGGGCGGCTGCTCGCGCGTGATCCTGGCCGACCTGGTGCCGGAAAAACTGGCCCTGTTCGCCGGAAATCCGGCAGTGACCACGGTCGATGTGCGCCGGGCCAGTCTGGCGGACACGGTGCGCGACTTGACGGACGGCTGGGGCGCCGACATCGTTTTCGAGGCCAGCGGCAGCATGCGCGCCTACGACAACATCGTCGAGCTGCTGTGCCCGAACGGCTGCCTGGTGCTGGTCGGCATGCCGCCCGAGAACGTGCCTTTCGATATCGTCGCCATCCAGGCCAAGGAAGTGCGCATCGAATCGGTGTTCCGCTACGCGAACATCTTCCCGCGCGCCATCGCCTTGCTGGCCTCGGGCAAGATCGACGTCAAGCCTTTCATTTCGCGCACCTTCGGCTTTGCCGATGGCGTGCAGGCGTTCGAAGAAGCGGCCAAGGGCCATCCGCGCGACGTCAAGATCCAGATTGAACTGGCAGGAGACTGATCATGGCAAACATCACTTGCAGGCAGCTGCACAAGACGTATGACGAGAAGACGGCCGTGCTGCAGCCGTTCGACCTGGAAATCGATGACGGCGAGTTCATCGTCCTGCTGGGGCCATCGGGCTGCGGCAAGTCGACCCTGCTGCGCATGATCGCGGGTCTGGAAGACATCAGCGGCGGCGAGCTGCTGATCGGCGGCGCCGTCGTCAACGACTTGCCGCCGCGCGCGCGCAACGTGGCGATGGTATTCCAGAACTACGCGCTGTACCCGCACATGACGGTGTATGATAATATCGCCTTCGGCCTGCGCCGCCTGAAGGTGCCGCACGACGAGATCGAGCGCCGCGTGCGCGAGGTGGCGGCCATCCTCAGCCTGGACAGCCTGCTGGAACGCAAGCCGCGCGCCATGTCGGGCGGCCAGCAGCAGCGCACGGCCATTGCGCGCGCCATGATCAAGACGCCGCAAGTGTTCCTGTTCGATGAACCGCTGTCGAACCTGGACGCCAAGCTGCGCGCGCAGCTGCGCGCCGACATCAAGCGCTTGCACCGCCGCCTGCGCACCACCACCTTGTACGTCACGCACGACCAGCTCGAGGCGATGACCCTGGCCGACAGGGTGGTGCTGATGAAGGGCGGACATATCGAGCAGATCGGCACGCCGGCGGAACTGTACAACCATCCGCGCACCCTGTTCGCGGCCGGCTTCATCGGCACGCCGGCCATGAACTTCATCGATGGCGTCGTCGAAAAAGACGGCGGCCAGACGGTGCTCGTCTGCGCCGGCTACCGCTGGCCATTGATATCGCCCCGCTTCGCCGCGTTGCAGGCGGGTGCGCGCGTGGTCTTCGGCCTGCGCCCGAATCATTTGCGCGCGGCGCTGCCGCAGGAGCAAGCGGGCACGCATGGCCTGGCGTGCGCGATCGACCTGGTCGAGCTGCTGGGGGCGGAGGCGCTGATCAGCTTTCAGTGCGGCGCCCTGACCTTGTCGGCCCTGCTGCCGGCAAATGCGGCCAACAGCGCGGCGCAGGTAGGGCAGACCCTGGCGCTGGCCTTCGACGAAGAGCACATGCATCTGTTCGACGCCGACAGCGGGCTGGCCGTGGCGCCCGGTGGTCAGTAAGTGGTTAGAATAGGGTGACCAAGACCGTGCAAGGGAACTGCCGTGACGCCTGACCTGGAACTGATCCACAAACCGATCCACGAATCGTTTCGCGCGTGGGCGCACGGCTTTCCGCACACCGTGGCGAAATGGCATTTTCATCCCGAGTATGAACTGCACTTCATCATTACATCGAATGGCAAATTTTTTATCGGCGACCATATCGGCAGTTACGGGGCGGGCAATCTGATCCTGACGGGGCCGAACCTGCCGCATAACTGGGTCAGCGAACTGCCGGAAGGCGTGGTCCTGCCCGAGCGCGACCTGGTGCTGCAGTTTTCCAGCGACTTCATCGAACGCTGCGCGCTGCTGTTCCCGGAAATGGCGCCCCTGAAAGCCCTGCTGGGCGAGGCAGGCAGGGGTCTGCAATTTCCCGATGCGCTGGGCCTGCGCCTGGTGCCGCTGATGAAGGAATTGACGACGGCGCAGGGCTTGCGCCGCGTCGAACTGTTTACGCGCCTGTTCGGCGAGCTGTGCGACTGCCGCGAGCGGCGCCCGCTGGCCAGCGTCACCTACCTGGCGCAGGCGGGCCGCTACATGTCGTCGACCATCAACCTGGTGCTGGCTTATATCAAGCAGAACATCACGCTCGATTTTTGCGAGCAGGACGTGGCCGACGTGGCGGAAATGAATACCTTGAAATTCACGCGCTTCTTCCGCAAGCATACGGGCACCTCGTTCATTCAATACGTCAACCAGGAGCGCATCGCGCTGGCCTGCGAGCTGCTGATGAACACGGACATGAAGGTCACCGATATCTGCTACCGCACGGGCTTCAACAACCTCTCCAATTTCAACCGCCAGTTTTTGGCCCACAAGCAGATGTCGCCGTCGAAATTCCGCTCCTGCCTGCTGATGAACATGCCCGAGCCGTCAGGCGACGGCCATTCTTAACTTTATTCTGGAATCAAATGACATATCTCGGTATCGATATCGGCACTTCCGAAGTCAAGGCCATCCTCACCGATGACGCCCAGGCCATCCTTGCCAGCGCCGGCGTGGCCTTGCGCGTGTCCAGTCCCCATCCCGGCTGGTCGGAACAGAATCCCGAGGACTGGTGGCACGCCACCCTGGACGTCATCGCGGCCATCCGCGCCGCCCAGCCGGTGGCGTTTTCCGGCTTGCGCGGCATCGCCCTGTCGGGCCAGATGCATGGCGCGACCCTGCTCGACAAGCAGCAGCACGTGCTGCGCGCGGCCATCCTGTGGAATGACACGCGCGCCTTTGCCGAATGCGTGGAACTCGAGGCGCTGGTGCCAGAGTCGCGCGCCATCACGGGCAACCAGGCCATGCCGGGTTTCACGGCGCCCAAGCTGCTGTGGCTGCAAAAGTACGAGCCTTCGCTGTTCCGTGCCACGGCCAAGGTCTTGCTGCCCAAGGATTACGTGGCGCTGCGCCTGACGGGCGAGTATGTGTCCGACATGTCCGACGCTTCCGGCACCCTGTGGCTGGACGTGGCCAAACGCGACTGGTCCGAGCGCATGCTGGCGGCCACCGGCCTGTCGCGCGAGCACATGCCGCGCCTGGTCGAAGGCAGCGCCGCCGCCGCGCAGGTGCGCCCGTCGCTGTGCCAGGAGTGGGGCATCGCGCACACGGTGCTGCTGGCCGGCGGCGCGGGAGATAATGCTGCCGCCGCCGTGGGCCTGGGTGTGGTGGAGCCGGGCGCCGGCCTGCTGTCGCTGGGCACGTCCGGCGTGCTGTTCGCCGGCAGCGACGGTTTTGCGCCGAATCCAGGCCAGGGCGTGCACGCGTTCTGCCATTGCCTGCCCGAGCGCTGGCACCAGATGAGCGTGATTCTCAGCGCCGCGTCCAGCCTCAGCTGGGTGGCGCGGCTGACGCAGTCGTCCGATATCGGCGAATTGGTAAAGCTGGCGGAAAGCGTCGAGGCGCGCACGGCGCCCATCTTCCTGCCGTATTTGAGCGGCGAACGCACGCCGCATAACGATGCCTGCGCGCGCGGGGTGTTCTTCGGTTTGTCGACGGAACACGGGCGCGCGGAACTCGCCTACAGCGTGATGGAAGGCGTGGCCTTTGCCATGGCCGACGGCAATGCGGCCCTGCGCAGCGCCGGCACGCATCTGGAAGAAGCGTCGTTCGTGGGCGGCGGTTCGCGCAGCCGCTTCTGGGCGCAGCTGTGCGCGAATGCCTCGGGCTTGAACGTGCTGCGCCACGACCACGGCGTGGCTGGCGGCACCATGGGCGCCGCACGCCTGGCGCAGATGGCGGTGACGGGCTTGCCGCCCGCGCAGGTGTGCACGCGCCCGCCCGTGCAGGAGACAATCGCGCCGCAAGCGTCTGCCGTGCTGGACGACCGCCTGGGGCGCTACCGGCGGCTGTATCCGCTGCTGCGCGCGGAGTTTGCCGGCGCGCCAGGCGAAGGCGTGGCTTGACAGTTAACTTTTACTTGTAATTTGTTGTTTCTATGTTGAAAGTGTTTCTCTAGCGAAAGCGCTGCTTGGTTTTTCGCGGGGCGCGCCCCATGATTTCCCCATTTGGTGAGAATTGGATAGTTTTGGTGGCGCCTTTGTTGCCATCCTGTTCTTGCTGCCGGGAGAAATACATGCAACTTGCGAATCTGAAAATCTCCATCCGCCTGGGTCTGTTGGGCGCCTTCTTTTTTCTTGCGCTGGTGTTCGTTGGCGCGCGTGGCTGGAGCGCGCTCGACGCGGCCAGTGCGCGCAGCGCGGACGCCATGCAGCGTTCCGTCGCCCTGACGGAGGCGGTCGACGCGGCGCGCAGCGCGCAAGTGGAATTCAAGATCCAGGTGCAGGAATGGAAAAACATCCTGCTGCGCGGCGGCGATGCGGCCGCCTTCCAGCGTTACCGCGATGCGTTTGTCGCCAGCGGCGCGCAGACGCGCAAGGAATTGAAAAGCCTGCAGGCGATGATGGCCGCGCTGCAGCTCGACACGACACCCGTGGAGCATGCGCTGCAGGCGCACGGCGCGTTGGGCGTGAGCTACCTGGCGGCGCTGCAAAAGTTTGATGGCGCGCGCGCCGACAGTGCCCACACTGTCGATGCGCTGGTCAAGGGCATGGACCGTGAACCGACGCGCCAGATCGACGCCATCGTCGCGGCCATCGGCAAGCAGTCGCACGCCCTGATGACGCAGATGAAGGAGCAGGACGCGGCCGCGCACCGCAGCGCCAGCATCGCCATGCTGGCCACCGTGCTGGTGACCCTGGTCGTCGGTACTGTCACCGTGTGGTGGCTGATCCGCAGTATCACGGTGCCGCTGGGCGCGGCCGTCGGCATTGCCCAGCAAGTGGCGGCCGGCGACTTGCGCGCCGTGGTGGCCGATGGCAGCCGCGATGAAATCGGCGACCTGCTGCGCGCCTTGAAAGCGATGAGCGGCAACCTGGCCGCCATCGTGGGACGGGTGCGCGCCGGCACGGATGCCATCGCCACGGCGTCCGCTGAAATCGCCAGCGGCAATATGGACCTGTCGTCGCGCACGGAGGAGCAAGCCAGCTCGCTGGAAGAGACGGCCGCCTCGATGATCGAGCTGACGTCCACCGTGCGGCAGAATAACGACAACGCGGACCAGGCGCGCCAGGTGGCCGGCGGCGCGGCCGACGTGGCGCAGCGCGGTGGCGAGGCCGTGGCGCAGGTGGTGCAGACCATGAGCCATATCAATGCCTCGTCAAAGCGCATCGTCGACATCATCGCCGTCATCGACGGCATCGCCTTCCAGACGAATATCCTGGCCCTGAATGCGGCCGTGGAAGCGGCGCGCGCGGGCGAGCAGGGACGCGGCTTTGCCGTCGTGGCGACGGAAGTGCGCAACCTGGCGCAGAGGTCAAGCGCGGCGGCCATGGAAATCAAGCAGTTGATCGGCGCATCCGTGCGCACGGTGGAAGAGGGCAGCGTGCTGGCTGGCCAGGCGGGGCGCACGATGGACGACGTGGTGAGCAGCGTGCAGCGCGTGAACGCCATCATCGGCGAAATCGCCGTGGCTAGCGTGGAGCAGCGCGACGGCATCGAGCAGATCAGCATCGCCATCAGCCAGATGGATGGCGTGACGCAGCAGAACGCGGCCCTGGTGGAGCAGGCCGCCGCCGCCGCGGACGCGCTGCAGCAGCAGGCGGCCAGCCTGGCCGACGCCGTCAGCATCTTCAAGCTGCATGCTGCGCCGGCACTGGCGCCGCATGCGGAACTGAAACCGGGCCGGCTGGCGCTGGCTTAGAACGTGTACTTCGCCGTCAGCACGGCGCTGCGCGGATCGCCGAATGCATTGCCGCTGTCGATGCTGCTGATGGCCTGGTAGTAGCTGCGGTCGAAGACGTTGGTTACGCTCAGGCGCACGTCGAGCTGGCGGTTCACTTGCCAGCCCGCGTTCAGGTCGGCCACCGCGTAGCCGCCCTGGCGGATGGCGCTGTTGGTCTTGTAGATCTGGTTCTGCGCCCGCAGTGCGCCGCCGATGCGCCACGCATCGGACAGGCGATAGCTGGTGGACAGGCGCAACAGGCGGCTGGGGCGCTCGGCCGCATAACGCGCGCCTGCGGCATTGCTGCCTTGTGCCTTGGCGTACTCGGCCGTGTTGTAGGTAAAGCCCGCGCTCATCTGCCAGCGCGGCGTCAACGCGCCGGACACGCTCAGCTCGAATCCATCGCTGCGTACTTCACCGGCCGCCTCGGAGCACGACAGCAGGCCGGGGCCGCACTGCGTCAGCGGCAGGGCTGTCGCCAGGTTCTTTTGCACGATGCGGAACACGGCCGCCGAGGCGTTCAGCGCGCCGCCGAAGTATTCGCCCTTCACGCCCGCTTCCATGTTGATGCCCGTGACGGGGTCGAGCAGCACGCCATTCCTGTCGACGGCGCTCTGCGGATTGAAGATGCTGGTCCAGCTGCCGTACAGCGAATGGCGGGTGTCGATGTCGTACACCAGGCCCGCATATGGCGTGACTTCCCGGCTCACCTTGTAGCCGGAGCGTGCACCCGTAAACGTATTGATGGCGCGGTAGTCGTACCAGTCGACGCGGCCTCCCACCAGCAGGGCCAGCGGATCGGCCAGGCTGAAGCGGGCCGTCGTGTAGACGCCCGTCTGTTTCGTCTTGCTGTCCTGGCCATAGTAGAAGGTACCTATTGCCGGTTTCACAGGCGCGCCCGTATCCCAGTTCACGGGGTTGAAGGTGTAGCTGTAGTCGGGCACCGACTTGTAGCCCTTGTCCTCGGTATCGCGCGTGCGGTAGCTGGCGCCGAAGACGATTTCATGGCGGCGGCCCAGCAGGCTGAAAGGACCGGCTGCCTGCGCATCGACAATGCGTTGCTGGCGGTCGTAGACAAAGGCGTTGGCCGCGCTGAGGCGGAACAGATTTGTTTTCGGTACGCGGGCGATGCCCGTGACGACGGAGTCGAGTTCGTCCTGCAGTGCCTGCGCCGCCAGTTTGACCTTCCAGCCGTTGCCCAACCGGTGTTCGAGTTCGGCGAACAGGCGCGTGTTTTTCTTGTTCCAGAAGGTCCAGTCGGGCGCGTTGCTGGCCGAGCGGTCGAGCGGCAGGAAACTGCCATCGAGCGCCGTCGGCAAACCGTACCACGTGGAGCCGGGATTACGCTCGTCGTTGACGTGGAAGCCCACGCTCAGGGTCGTGTCGCGCGACAGGTCGGCATCGGCGGTGGCGTAGAGCAGGGCGCGCTTGTGGCGGTAGTTCGAGATGAACGTGTCGGTATCCTGGTAGGCGGCCACGGCGCGCCCGCGCAGGCTGCCCGCCTGGTTCAGCGCGCCGCGCGCATCGACTTCGCCGCGGTAGTCGTGGTAGCGGCCGATGCTGCCCGTGAGCGACACTTCGTTCTCCGCCGTAGGGCGCTTGCGCACGAAATTCATCGTGCCCGACGGGTTGCCCACGCCATTCATCATGCCGGCGGCGCCGCGCAGGATTTCGACCCGGTCGTACATGGCCAGGGTGGCGAAACCCAGGGTGTCGCCGTCGGCCGACATGGTCAGACCGTCTTCCGTGAAATTGCTGATCGAGAAACCGCGCGAATAAAAGCTGGCGCGCTCGGTGGCGCCCTTGTTCAGGCTCAGACCCGGCGTGATATTGGCGATGTCCTCGACCGAGCGGATATTCA
Organism: Janthinobacterium sp. BJB426; assembly: GCF_002735705.1. Lineage (GTDB taxonomy): Bacteria > Pseudomonadota > Gammaproteobacteria > Burkholderiales > Burkholderiaceae_D > Janthinobacterium. The sequence goes on along the minus strand of NZ_PDZL01000005.1, from coordinate 228,753 downwards.
TGTCGTCCATTTGCTGGCGTGTGACGACGCTGACCGATTGCGGCGTCTCGCGCACGGACAGGTTCAGGCGTGTGGCCGCGGTCATGCTGCCGCTGGTGTAGGAGCCGCTGCCTTCGGTGGTGGCGGAGGCGGCCTGCGCGTTGACGCGCACCTCGGGCAGATTCTGTTCCTGCTGCTGCGCCTGGCCGTGGGCCGGTGCACCCAAGGTGCCGAGAATGGCCGCGGCCGTGAGGGTCGGCGCCAATGCGGCGGCCTTTCGCTGTGCGCTGTGGTTTGTCATTGACTGCTCCCGGTGTCGCGATGATGTGGTGGATGAAGCAGGCGGATGCCTGTTTCACAATATGCGTCGCTGGGGGAGTGTTGCGCCTGGCTTGCCTGGCCATGCCGCTGCTGTCCTGGCCTGGGCGCAGGGACTCAGATGAATGGAGTGAATCTCAATAATGAGAATCATTCTCATTTTAGTGCGACGCAGCAATTGTTGCAATAATTGGTGAGATTGTCTGTGGGAGGATTGCAACAGTGATCACGCCTCGCCGTGATTGACACCAGTCAAGCGGCGCCCGATCAGGCAAATATCGCGCCGAAATTCTTATACTATTTCCTTTCCGCATGGTTCTGCGCCCGGCCGCATGGCGCGCGTTGCAAAGGAAAAGCATGTCTTCCATCTCTTGCCTGACGGGTGACGCATGATGGCGCTGCTGCTGGCGCTGTGCCTGACCCTCGCCGTGATGCTGAGCGTGCTGCTGGCCTGCCAGTGGCAGGCGGCGCGCACGTGGCGCTTGCGCCATACGACGGGCGTGGTGCTGCAGGCGGCGCAGGCGCAGCGCATGGCAGAGGCGCTGGCGCTGCTGCACGCATTGCCGGCGGCCGTCGTCGGCACCGACCACGCTGGCGTGGTGCGCTATCTGAATCCCCGCGCCAGCGCCATGGGCGGGCTGCTGGGCGACGATGGCCTGGGCCAGCCCGTGACGCAGCTGCTGCCCCTGTTCCATGACGGCACGCCCGTCGATGCGGCGCGCCAGGTGCGCGAGTGCGTGGCGCAGCAGGAAGTGCTGGAAGTGGCGCGCGGCGCCGTTCTGCTGCGCCACCTTGACGGCAAGCGCATCGACGTGCAGTACAGCTGCGCGCCGCTGGCGCAGGGCGGCGCGGTGCTGCTGCTGCACGATGTGTCGGCGCGCCGGCGCGCCGAGCAGCAGCTGGAATTCATCGCCCACCATGACGGTTTGACGGGTCTGCCGAACCGTTTGCATTTCCAGATCCGCTTCGAGCACGGCATCGCCTACGCGCGCCGCCACCAGGCCTTGCTGGCCGTGCTGTTTGTCGACATCGACCGCTTCAAATCCATTAACGACAGCCTGGGGCACGACGTGGGTGACCAGGTGCTGACGGAGTTCGCGCGCCGGGTGCAGCAGTGCGTGCGCAAGGTCGACACGGTGGCGCGCCAGGGCGGCGACGAATTCATCATCCTGCTGACGGAACTGCGCACGGCGCACGATGCCGAGCGGGTGGCCGAGAAAATCGTCGGCGCCATCGCCGCCCCCTTCGTCATTGGCGAATACAGCCTGTCGGTGGCGGCCAGCGTGGGCGTGGCCCTGTACCCGGACGACGACGACGACGTCAATGCGCTGATCGAAAAGGCCGACCTGGCCATGTATGCGGCCAAGCGCCACGCGCCCGGTACCTGCCTGCGCTACGCGCCGCGCATGCAGACGCAGTCGTATTCGCGCACCATCCTCGAGACGGCCTTGCGCCACGCGCTCGAACGCAACGAGTTCGCGTTGTATTACCAGCCGCGCATGGACTTGAGGACGCGCACGATCACGGGCGTGAAGGCACTGCTGCGCTGGAAGCACCCGGAGCTGGGCCTGATGATGCCGCTCGATTTCCTGCCGGTGCTGGAAGAAAGCGCCCTGATCCTGCCGGTGGGAGCGTGGGTGATGGCCACGGCGGTGGAACAGGCACGCAGATGGATTGCGCAGGGGCAGAGGCTGACGGTGTCCGTCAGCCTGTCGGCGCGCCAGTTCTACCAGCGCGATATCGCACGCAATTTCGGCGCCGCGCTGGAGGCGGCCGGCGTGCCGGGGCATTGCATCGAACTGGAAATCGCTGCCGGTATTCTGATCGACCGCAACCAGAACTGCGAACTGATACTGCGCCAGTTCCGCCAGCTGGGCATGGCGATCGCCATCAGCGATTTCGGCACGGGCGACGCTTCGCTCAACTACCTGAAACGCTTTCCCACGGATGCCGTCAAGATTGAAAAGTGTTTTGTCGACGACGTGGGCAAGCCGGGCGGCGACGGCGCCATGGTGCGCGCCATCGTGGCGATGGCGCGCACCTTGGGACTGCGCACCATCGCCGGCGGCGTGGAAAGCGGCGAGCAGCTGGAACTGCTGGCCGAGATGGGCTGCGACGAGGCGTTTGGCTACTATCTGGGCCGCGCCATGGCGCCCGAGGGCATCGAGGCGCTGCTCAAAAGCAGCGAAGCCGTTCAGAACTGATAGCGCAGCGACAGCATGGCGTTGCGCGGATCGCCGTAGTAGCCGCCCATGCCCGTCGAGTAGTAGCGCTTGTCGAAGACATTGTTGACGTTCAGGGTCGCCAGCAGTTGCTTGCTGACCTGGTACTGCGCCATGAGTCCCGCCACCGCATATGCCTTCTGCGCGAAGCGTTCGCCGTTCGGTCCGCGGTCGTCCGTGTAGATATCGCTCTGCCAGTTCACGCCGCCGCCCAGCACCAGGCCCGGCACACCTTGCGCCAGGCGCCAGGTGGTCCACAGCTTGGCCATGCTTTGCGGCTGGTTGGTCTGGATGCGTGCGCCGGCGGCATTGCGGATGCGGCTATAGGCATAGCTGGCCGTCAGTTGCCAGTCGGGGCGCAGCTGGCCCGACACTTCCGCCTCGAAGCCGCGCGTGGTGGCACCCTTGACCGTGTGGTAGGCGTAGGAGCCGCCGCCCGTGCCGATGATCCAGACATTACCCGGATCGGCTTCGGCCAGGTTTTCCTGCTTCAGCTGGAAGAGCGCGGCGCTGGTGGTGAGCTTGCCGCCGAAGAATTCGCCCTTCGCGCCCACTTCGTAGTTCTTGCCCTCCAGCGGCGCCAGGAAGTGGCTGTTGACGTCGCGCTGGCTTTGCGGCGTGAAGATGCTGGTGTAGCTGGCATAGGCCGACCAGTGCCGGCCCAGGTCGTAGACCAGGCCCGCATATGGCGTGATCTTGCCGTTTTCGCGCATGGCGTCATACAGGTCCGTGCCGTTGAAAAAATCGCTGCGAATGTCGCGCTTCCAGTACGACAGGCGCGCGCCAAAAATCACCGACAGCGCGTCCGTCGGGCGCAGGCGCAAGGTCGAATACAGGCCGCTTTCGCGCTCCTTGTCGTACGAGCTGCCCCGGCGCGTGCCGCTGTAGTCGGGCACCGGCATGGCGCCGTTCCAGGCGTGAATATCGGGCACCGTATGGTCATAGCCATCGAGGCGCCAGTTCGGATAGACGGGGCTATTCGTCTTGAGTTCCGAAGCGCTCACGCCCAGCACCAGTTCGTGCTGGCGGCCGAAGGCCTGGAACGGGCCACTGACATAGGCGTCGAGCGAGGTCTGTTGCGGCTTGCTGTGCCAGTTGGCCAGCCACAGCTTCATGCCGCCGCCCGTCACGCGGTCCGGGTAGCCGTCGCCGGAAAAGCCCTGCAAGGCGTCGTACTGGTTGCTGCTGCGGCTGACGGCCACCCTGGCGATCCAGTCATTGTCGAAATAATGGTCGAGCGTGGCGAACAGCATGCTCTGTTCGCGGTCATACGTGCTCCACGCCGCCGTGCCGTTCATCGAGCGGGGGAAATGCGTCTGCGAGCCGTCGGCGTAGAACATGGGAAATTCACGCCCCGCGCCTTTCAGCTTTTCCTGCTGGTAGTTGATGCCGGCGCCAAGCACCGTCGATGGCGTCAGGTCCGCTTCGACGATGGCGTACAGCACATCCTTTTTCTGCTGGTAGCGGTCGATGAACGAGCGCTGGTCTTCATGCGCTGCGACGAGGCGCGCACGCACCTTGCCGTCCGCCGTCAAGGGCGTCGAGACATCGCCTTCGATGCGGTAGCGGTCCCACGAACCGAGCTGCGCGCCGGCCGTGGCGGCAAAGCTGCGGCCCGGACGTTTGCGCACCAGGTTGACGGCGGCCGACGGGCTGCCCGTGCCGCTGATCAGGCCAGTGGCGCCGCGGATGATTTCGACGCGATCGTAGATGGCCATGTCGTAGGTGCGCGCTTCCAGGCTCTTGCTGGTCGGGATGCCGTCGAACATGTACGAGGTGACTTCGAAGCCGCGTGAAAACACCTGGTCGTATTCGCGCGTGCTCGAGGAATGGTCGACCGTGATGCCGGGCGCCTGCACCAGCACGTCCTGCAAGGTGCGCAAGCCCTGGTCCTCGATCTGCTGGCGCGTGATGACGCTGACGGCTTGCGGTGTTTCGCGCAGCGACAGGTTCAGGCGCGTGGCGCTGGTCAGGCCCGCGTAGCCGCGCTTGCCTTCCGTGGTGCCGTCGCGCAGGGCGCTGGAACTGACGGCCACTTCGCCCAAGGTCGCGGCAATCGGCGCGGCGGGCGATGCCGTGCCTGCCTTGCGCAGCACGTAGCTGCGTTCCCCGCTGGGCAGTGCGTCGAGGCCCGTGCCTGCCAGCAGGCGGGCCAGCGCCTGCGGCACCGTGTAGCTGCCACTCAAGCCCGGCGTGCGCACGCCTTGCAGCAGTTCGGCCGCCGCGCCCACGCTCACCTTGGCCTCGATGGCAAAGCCGGCGATGGCGGCGGACAGGTCGCCCGCCGGCACGTGGAAGGCCGTTTGCGCGGTGGCTGGCACGGTGGCATCGGCGGCCATGGCCGGCGCCTGCGACAGCGACAGCAGGATCACGGCGCTGCCGATGGCGCGCGCGAGGGGAGTCAAACGGGGTGGTTGCATGGTCTGGCCTTTCCGGTAAGTGTCGTTGTAATACCGTCAGGACAGGTCACGGCGAAAAAAAGGGCCAATTCTTAATCATTATTTTTTGCGGGCCGCGATGGTGACCCAGTACGAGGAGCGGTACAGCATGTCGACGGGCAGCATGCGCGCCAGACTGTCCAGCACGGCGTCCGTGTCGTCGAGCTGGAAGGCGCCCGTCAGGCGCAAGCCTGCCACTTGCGGTTCCACGCGCAGCAGGCCGGGGCGATAGCGTGACAGCTCGAAGGCGAAGGCATCGAGGCGCATGTCCTGCGCCGCCAGCATGCCGCGCGTCCACGCATCGGCTTGCAGCGGCGCCGGCGTGGGCAGGCCGGCGTGGCTGGCGTCGAAGCGGCTTTGCTGTCCCGCCATGAGCGTGCGGACGGTGGCCGACGGCGCGCGCGGCGTGATTTCCACCGCGTCTTCGAGTACAGTCACGCGGCTGCTGTCGTCGTCGACGCGCACGGTAAAGCGCGTGCCCAGGGCGCGGATGCGGCCATGGCAGGTGGCGACGATGAAAGGGCGGCTGCCTGCATGATCGGGGCGCGTCTGCACCAGCACTTCGCCGCGGCGCAGGGTCAGCAGCCGTTCACCGGCGCCATACGCCACATCGACGGCGCTGTCCGTGTTGAGTACCAGGATGCCGCCATCGGGCAAGGACACCTCGCGCCGCTGGCCCACGCCGCTGCGGTAATCGGCCAGCATCTCGTGGCGCACCAGCAGCCAGGCGGCGGGCGCCGCCATCAGCGCCAGCAGCACTTGCACGGCCACGCGGCGCTGCGGCCGGCGCAGCACGGGCACGGCCAGCTCCGGCGGCAGCAAATTCGCCGTCTGGCTCACCTGCTGCACCCTGTTCCAGGCGCGTGCATGTTCCGGGTGACGTGCGCGCCAGTGTGCGCTGGCGGCCAGGTCGTCCGACGTGGCTTGGCCCGACTGCTCCAGTAAATACCATTCGACGGCCTGGCGCGCCACCTTGCGCGACAGCGGCGGAGATGGCGAAGCGGCCGCGCTCATGCTGGCAAGTCCGGCGCCAGCAGCACGCATTCGGTCAGCGCCTCGGCCATGTAGCGCTTCACGGAGCGTTCGCCGATGCCCAGCTGCGCGGCGATGTCCGCATAGGCATGGCCTTCGATCTGCGCCAGGATGAAGACGGCGCGCACCTTCGGTTTCAGGCCGTCGAGCATGGCATCGACCGCTTGCAGCGCCTGCAGGATTTCTGCGCGCCGCTCGGTCGATGGCACATGCTGTTCGGGCAGGGCGGCCAGCGCGGCCAGCCACGCGCGTTCCAGCGACTGGCGCCGCAAGTGGTTGATCAGCAGATGCTTGGCGACGGTCGCCAGGTAAGCCTTGGGCGCGCGCAGGGCCGGCGTTTGCGGCTGCATGGGCGCGCCGGCCAGCAGGCGCGCGAAGGTGTCCTGCATCAGGTCGGCGGCCTCGGCGGCATTGCCCAGGCGCCGTTGCAGCCAGTGCACCAGCCAGCCGTGGTGTGCGCGGTAATGGCTTTCCAGCTGCGTGGACAGCAGGGGTGGCATGGCCATGATCGTTACCGTACTGCCAGCGCGACGGCGGCCAGCACGGATGCCACGCCAATGACGCGCGCCAGGCGCATGGCCTGGTGCGGCGCATACGGCAGCAGCCAGATCAGCAGCAAGCCGCAGCCCGTCAGGCTGCCGACCCAGTAGACGAGGCCGTAGCCGCCGCCGGCGATGTGCATGGCCCAGGCCAGGCCGGCCGCCAGCGCCAGCCAGCCGGACCACTGCAGGCGGCGGCGCAGCGGCGCGGGCGGTTCGGCGCCGCGTCCGTGCAGGTCGGCGTAATGGCGGTCCATCGCCAGGCACAGCGAGGACAGGCCCGCATAGCACAGCGCGAAGACGAGGAAATTGGCTAACAATTCCATCACGCGGCCTCCATCGTGGTTGCCGGCTTGGCCGGTGCTGCCTTGGCCGCCTTCACGGGCAGCGGTTTCAATTTGTACGCCGCATACGCAAGACCGAGGCCCAGCACCAGCACCACCAGGTCGAAAGCGGCTACCGCCACGGGGCCGCGGCCCAGGAACAGGGTCACGCCCAGGTGCGAATTGGTCGTGAAGACGTTCAGCACGGGCAGCGACGCCAGCAGGAAGGCGCCGGCGGCCAGCTGCATGCGCCACATGGCGCGCGAGGGGCGCAGCTGGGCGATGATGGCGGCCAGGGCCCAGGCGCCGAAGAAGCAGGCGATTTCCTCTTTTGGCCGGTCTTCCATCGTCACCGACAGCAGGCGGTTGGCCCAGAAGTAGGCGCCGAAGGCGATCGGAATGCCGGCGATGGCGCCGATGTTGAGCGCTTCGACCAGGCGCAGGCCGAAGCTGGCGCGCTTGCCGGCGGCCAGCGCCTTGGCTTGCTTCTGGCGCGTCTTGACGGCCCACAGCAGGGCGCCCGTGGCGACCATGGCGCAGCCGGCCAGACCGGACAGGAAGAACAGGGCGCGCAGCAGCGGGCCGCCGAAATGCGCGACGTGCAGTCCAACCATCACGCCTTGCGTGGCGGCCGCGCCGGGCTGTGCCTCGCCGTCGCTCGACAACAGCTTGCCGGACACGCCATCGAATTCCATCGACGGCTGCTTCGACGACATGTCGCGCCCACCGGCGCGCGTCAGCGAAATGGTGGCGTTGGCGTCGCCCGGGTGATTGACGGAGATGCGCTCGACCTTGCCGCCGCCCCAGTGCTGTTCCGCCTGGCGCACGAGGGGCGCCAGCGACGTCAGCGGCGCGGCCACGCCGGCCGGCTTGCTGTCGCCCGAGCGGCCGGGGAAGGCTTCGGCAAAGAAGGCATCCTGGTCGCCCTTGTAGGCGGCCGTGACGCCGGAAGGCATGTACAGGAACATCAGGGTGACGAGGCCCGTGTAGGTGATCATGATGTGGTAGGGCAGGGCCAGCACAGCCGTCACGTTATGCGCGTCCAGCCACGAGCGCTGGCCTTTTTTCGGCCGGAAGGTAAACAGGTCCTTGAAGATGCGCTTGTGCGTGACGATGCCGCTGATGATGGAAACGAACATGAACATGGCGCAGAAACCCACGATCCAGCGAGCCCAGATGGCCGGCATGTAGTGCAGGTCGAAATGCAGGCGGTAGAGGAATTCGCCGCCCCGCGTCTCGCGCGGCTTCGATAGCACCTCGCCCGTGGCCGGGTCGGCTTTTTCGCTATGAAAATTGCCGCGCCGTCCGCGTTTCTTTTCGCCGGGTTGCGCCGGTTTGCTCCAGCCCAGCTGGGTAGCGGGATTGCGCTCGCCGGGCAGGCTGATGAACCAGCGCGTGGCGCCCGTGGCCCGCTCTTCCATCGCTTGTTGCGCGACCTTGGCCGCCACTTCCGTCGACACCTGGCTGGCGGCGGCGCCGTGCAGTTCGGGCTGCATCCACAGGGTGATTTCATTGCGGTAGTAGCTGGCCGTGCCGGCGCAAAACACCAGCAGCAAGATCCAGCAGACGAGCAGGCCGGACCAGGTGTGCAGCCATGCCATCGACTGGCGGAAACCTTCTTTCATGCGAGACTCCAGGATAGTGCGTCCATCCACTGCAGGATGGCGGCGATGACGGCGGCCGGCATCAGAAGGCCCAGCCAGGCGCGCAGGGCGCTGCGCGTGGCGAAGACCCACATCACGGCGCAGGTATAGATGGCAAACGACAGCAGGGTGGCCGTCATGACGGCTTCGGAGCGGGCCATGGGCAGGCTCACCGACAGCAGCATGGTGACCAGCGCGGCCAGCACGTAGCCGCCAACGATGGCCGCGACGCTGCGCGAAGCCACGCCGAGGCGGTACACCGCGCCGGCGGAGAGCCGCAGGCGCGGCATTTTAATGATGGCTGGCGCTGGCATGGTCAGTCGTGATCCTTGCTCGGTGGCAGGGCCGGACCGGCCGGCAGCGGCGTCACGCCTTGCGGCTGCACCAGGCTCAGGGTCGTCACGAACATGGCCTTGTCATAGGCTTGCGTGCCGCGCTGACCAGCCGTCTTGTCCGTGTGCTGCACTTCCAGCACATAGGTGCCTTTCCATGGCAGCGGGAAGCTGACCAGGCCTTGCGCATCGCTCCACGCTTCCTTGCCCCAGCCCGATTGCACCACGGCGTTGACCTTGGCTTGCGCCAGCGGCTTGCCCTGGTAGCTGACCTGGAACTGGCCTGCTTTGCCGGTCGGCACGAGGTCCAGGGTCAGCGCGGGTGCTTGCGCCTTGCTATCGGCGACCAGGCGCGCGGCCGGGATCCACATGGTGCGCGTGGCCTTGCCATCCTTCTTCTCTTCCCACGACGGGTAGTTGTCTTCCTCGACGATGATGCTTTCGCCGGCACCCACCTTGCCATTCAGGATGAAGGCGCCGGCCGTCTTGCTCGCCTGCAGCGGTTGCGCGCCCTTGGCGGACACCCACGTCACGTTCTTGATGCTGAACTTGTCCAGCAGGCCGGGCGATGCTTCGCGCAGGTTGTCGCCGAATTCGCCGAAGTACACGCTGGCCGCCTTGCCGTCCTGCTGCAGCCAGATCTGGTGCGCACTGGCCGTGCCGGAAACGAGGGCCGCGCCCAGCAGGGCTGTGGCGAGGGCGCCGAGGCGCGCGATGGAAGTGAGGTGCATGGTGTATGCCTTAGTTTGTGGTGAGAAACGTGGTTGTCGCAGCGGTGCAACATACCGGAAAGTGGCGGCGGCAGCGCCGGCCAGCGAGCGTGCTCGCGCCATGAAACTACCTTTTTGCGTTATTGATACGGGAAGGCTTGCTTGGCAGGGATGCCTGGCTGGCGCAGCGTGTCATCCAGCTGCGCATCAGCCACGCCGTCCTGGCCGGTCGATGGCAGGCGGGAATGCGGGATGCGGACTCCGAACGGAATCCAAATGTGAATGAGAACTATTCTTATTATAGTGTGAGGTTGCGAGACATGCAAGAGTGCGATGTTGTAAACGAGCACGGCCACCGTACTGACGCGGTGGCCGTGCAAGCGCGCAAGCGCAGGCGTTACAGCTGGCCGCGCAGGGTCAGCATGGCATTGCGTGGTTCGCCATAGAAGTTGGAGCCATAGGCGGCCCACACGCGCGTGTAGTATTTTTTGTCGAACAGGTTGTTCACCGTCAGCGACAGCTCCAGCTTGGGACTGAGGCGGTAGCCAGCCTGCAAGCCCACCGTGGTGACGGGACCCTGCTCGAATTTCACGGGGCCGTTCAGGCGGTACATGCTGCTGACGCTGCGCAAGCCGCCGCCCACGCTGACTTTATCGAGCGCGCCGGCCAACCGGTAATTGGTCCACAGATTGAAATTATGGCGTGGCGCGATGAAGGTGTACAGCTGGGCCTTCTGCTCATCGCTGCCTTCGAGGGTGCGTGTGCTGGTGTAGGAGTAGCCGCTCGTGATGTTCCAGCCCGGCAGGGGGCTGCCGCTCAGCTCGGCTTCCACGCCCTGGTTGCGCATCTTGCCGGCGCCGATGGAAAACAGCGGGTTGGCCGGATCGGGCATGGCGCGGTTTTCGTCTTCCATGCGGAACAGGGCCGCATGCGCATTGACGTTCTTGTCGAACAGTTCCGCCTTCAATCCCAGCTCGAATTGCTGGCCCGTGCGCGGCTTCAGGGGCTGGCCAGCAGCGTCCGTGGTGATCTGGGGCGAGAAGATGCGCGTGTAGCTGCCGTAGGCCGAGACCTGCTTGTCGAGTTCATAGACCAGACCCGCGTACGGCGTGAATTTCGCATTGATGGTGTTGCTGACATCGGTGAACTGGTTGAAATAGGCATTGCGGTTGACGGTATGGTTGTTCCGGTGCGTCAGGCGCCCGCCCAGGTTGACGGCGAGCCGGTCCGTCGCTTGCAGGCGGGTGCGCGCGTACAGGCCGAACTGCTTGGTGCGATTGTCGTTGCCGTCAGTAAAAGTGTAGCTGGGCCGGGCGATATTGTTATCCGGATGGAAGATGTTGATCGGCGCAGTGTCGCCGCCACCATACTGGAAATTCTTGTGCACCTGGCGGTAGTCGGCGCCCACGATCAGGTCGTGGCTGCGGCCGAACGCCTGGAACGGCGTCGCCAGCCAGGCATCGAGTCCCTGCGTTTTCCAGTGGCTGCGGTAGGTCCAGCTGATCAGGCAGCTCTCGCCCGTGACAGGGTCTGCCGAACAATCGGGCCAGCCGAAATGGCGCGATGGTTCGTCCTGTTCGCGGTACAGGGCGGTCACCTTGAACTGGCCGCCGTTGTCCAGTTTGTGATCGAGTTCGGCAAAATATTCCGTAACTTTTTCCGTGATGTGGTTCCAGGCCGGGTCCAGGTACGTGGAGCGGGGCACGTCGAGCAGGCGCCCGTCTTCATAGGCGGGCAGGCCGAAGGCGGGACGGCCCTTGTATTCCTGATAGGTGACGCCGCCCGTCAGCACGGTGCCCGGCGCCACATCGACGGCAACGGTGCCGTACAGCAGCGGTTTTTCCGCATACACATGATCGACGAAGGAGCGCCGGTGTTCGTAGGCGGCCACCAGGCGGCCGCGCACCTTGCCGTCCGCGCTCAAGGGGCCCGTGACGTCCGCTTCCGCATAGTAGCGGTCCCAGGAACCTGCACTGAGCACGCCGCTGGCTGTGTAGGTGTCGCGCGCCCGCTTGCGCACCAGGTTGATGCTGCCGCCCGGGTCGCCCGCGCCCTGGAACAGGCCGTCCGGTCCGCGCAGCACTTCCACCCGGTCATAGATGGCCAGGCCGAAGCCGGCCGACAGGTCGTTGCCCGTGCTGGCCGGCGTCATTACGCCATCGACCTGTACCGAGTCCAGCGCATGGCCGCGCGAATAAAAATTGCCGTGGTTGCCGCCCGTGCTGCTCGCTTCGACGGTGATGCCCGTCACGCCGCGCATGGCGTCGTCCAGGTTCAGCAAATTCTGGTCGTTCAGTTGCTGGCGCGTCAGTACGGAGACGGACTGGGGAATCTCGCGCAGGCTTTGCCGGCCCTTGCCGATGCTCACTGCCTGTGCCGCATACGACTTCGTCAGCTCGGTATCCGTCGTCGCCTCCTGGCGCGCGCTGACGGTGATTTCCGCCAGGGTCGCCACCTTGCCCGTGGTGGCGGGCGCCGGGCGGATGATGACGCTGTTGCCGTCGATGGCAGCTGCCAGGCCGCTGCCGGCCAGCAGGCGTTCCAGGCTGTCGGCCACGCTGAGCGTGCCGCTGACGGCGGGTGCCGTCTTGCCGGCCACCAGTTCCGGTGCAAACAGCAGTTGCAAATTGGCTTGCCGCGCCAGCTCATTCAGGGCTTGCCCCAGAGGCTGGGCGGCGATGGACAGTGTGACGGCGGGCGCCGTTTGCGCGTGGGCGAGGGAAATGGTACCCAGGGCCAGCATGGCGGCCAGGGCGAAGGGGGCGGGTGTCAGATTGAGGCGGGGGGACCACATGTTGCATTTCTCCAGGTTAATTTATTGTCGATTAACTTGGTAGACGCGGCAGCGGGCAAAACCCTCACCTGCGAATGCGAACTATTTTCATTTATTTTTTGGGAGTTGCATGGCCGGTGCCTGCGCAGCGGCTTTCGGCGCCATGCCGATGGTGCTGACGGTGCCGCTGCGCACGACTTGTACGGGCAAGAGTTGCGGCAAGGCGGCGGCGAAGCGGTCGAGCTGGGTCAGGCTGAAGCTGCCGCCGATGCGCAACCGCGCGACGGCGGGATCGCGCACGACGAAGCCCGTGTCGCCATAGCGCTCGAATTCGGCCAGTGCCGCGCCCAGCGGTACATTGTCGAAGGTGATTCTGCCGTTGCGCCATGGCGCCACGCTGCCCGGGGCCAGGCTGGCGACGGCGGACAGGCGGCCGCTGGCATCGCTGCTGACGCCCTGGCCGGCCCGCAGGTCGACCAGCTCTTGTCCTGCGCCCGCCACGCGCACCTGGCCATGCTGCACGGCCACGCGCAGCTGGCCGTCGTGCGCCAGCGTGTTACGCACGGAAAATTGCGTGCCCACCACCGTCACTGTCAAGGGGCCGCTGAGCACGTCGAACGCTTGTCCTTGTTTCGATTGCACCTGGAACAGCGCTTCGCCGTGCGCCAGGCGCACTTCGCGCCGCTGGCGGTACAGGGTGACGTGCAATTGCGTGGCTGTATCGAGCTGCACCTGGCTGCCGTCGGGGAGCGAGACGGCCAGGCGCTGGCCGCGCGTGGTGGCATACGACTGGCTGAACGTGGGTTGTTGCCACCACTGGTAGGCGCCCGCGCCCACGCCGAGCAGCAGCATGGCGGCCGCCGCATACGGCAGCATGCGCAGGGAGCGCAGAAGCGGGCGGCGGAGAAATGGCGCTGGCGCTGCCTGGGGCACGGCCCAGCGCGCGGCGACCTGCGCGGGAATCCGGCGCGCCGTGCGGTGGGTCTGTTGCAGCTGCGCATATGCTTGCGCGTGCAGCGCATCGGCCGCCAGCCAGGCGGCAAACTCGGCCTGTTGCTGCGCATCGAAGTTGCCGCGCCGGCTGAACCAGGTGGCGGCAGCCAATGCCACGCCGTCTTGCGTGGCGGCAAAGTCGGCGTACTCGCGCAAGTCCGCCTGCTCCTGGGCGGAGGGGCCGAAATCATGGCGGGTCGGGTGGGCGGTCATGGACGGCATTATGCGCATTCCCGCAGAGAACGCAACTGCGCCTGGCAACTGAGCATGCCGCGCGCGATATGTTTTTCCACCATGCTCACGGAAATGCCCATGCGCGCGGCGATTTGCGCGTGCGGCAATTCCTCGAAGACGTGCAGCACGAAGGCGTCGCGGCAGCGGGGCGGCAAGGCGTCGATGGCGGCCACGCAGGCTTGCCAGTCCTGGCTGCTTTCGAGCGCCTGTTCCGGCTGCAAATGACGGGGCCCTGCCGGATGCGCGGCCTCCGGCAGGGCGTCGAGTTCCTCGTGCTGGCGCACGGCGGCGCGGCGGTGCTGGTCGACCAGCAGGTTGCGCGCCGTGTGGTACAGCAGCGCGCGCGGTTCGCGCACGGCCGCCTCGCCCAGCACGCGCGCATAGCTTTCCTGCACCAGGTCGGCCGCAGCCTCGCGGTTGCGCAAGCTGCGCCAGCAAAAGTTCAACAGTTCTTGGTAATAGCGTGCAACCACGGCGTCCGATGTATGAGTCCGCAGCCAGGAATGCCGCATATGAGAATGATTCTCATTATATGGCATGCCGCGATGTCGTGTTAAGCGGCTTGGCGCACCGTGGCAGACGTACAACGCTTTGCCGCTTGCCTGGCCTGCGTTACCATCGGAAATTGATAGGGAGGCAAGATGACTATTCAAATCATCAATACGGCACCGATGGCCGGCCAGCGGCCTGGCACCTCGGGCTTGCGCAAGAAGGTGGCTGTCTTCAGCGCACCGCAATACCTGGAAAACTTCGTGCAGAGCGTTTTTGACACGCTGGGCGACTGCCGCGGCCAGACCCTGGTGCTGGGCGGCGACGGACGTTACTACAACCGCGCGGCCATCCAGACGGTGCTGCGCATGGCGGCCGCGCATGGCTACGCGCGCGTACTGCTGGGGCAGGGCGGCATTTTGTCGACGCCGGCCGTCAGCTGCGTGATCCGCAAGCATGGCGCCAGCGGCGGCCTCATCCTGTCGGCCAGCCATAATCCGGGCGGCCCCGATGGCGATTTCGGCATCAAGTACAACATCGCCAATGGCGGCCCGGCACCTGAAAAGGTCACCGAGGCCATGTTTGCGCGCACGCAAACGATCACCGAATACCGCATCAGCGACGCTGCCGACATCGACCTCGACACCCTGGGAGTGGCGCGCATCGAGCAGATGACGGTCGAAGTGATCGATCCGGTGCTTGATTACGCGGAACTGATGCAGCAGCTGTTCGACTTCGACGCCATCCGCGCCCTGTTCGCGGGCGGCCTGCGCATCTGCTTTGACGGCATGCACGCCGTTTCCGGCCCTTATGCGATGGCCATCCTGGAAGGCATGCTGGGCGCGCCTAAGGGCAGCGTCATCAACGGTGTTCCCCTCGAAGACTTCGGCGGCGGCCATCCGGACCCGAACCCCGTCAACGCGCAGGAATTGATTACGCGCATGGCCAGCGACGATGCCCCGGACTTCGGCGCCGCCTCGGACGGCGACGGCGACCGCAACATGATTGTCGGCCGGCGCTTCGACGTGACGCCCTCGGACAGCCTGGCCATCCTGGCCGCCAACGCCACGGTGGCGCCCGGCTACCGCGACGGTTTGACGGGCATCGCCCGCTCCATGCCCACGTCGGGCGCGGCCGACCGGGTCGCTAGCGCGCTGGGCATACCGTGCCACGAGACGCCGACGGGCTGGAAGTTCTTCGGCACCCTGCTCGACGCCGGCATGGCCACCTTGTGCGGCGAAGAAAGTTACGGCACGGGCTCGAACCACGTGCGCGAAAAGGATGGCCTGTGGGCCGTGCTGTTCTGGCTCAACCTGCTGGCAGCGAAAAAACAATCGGTGGAAGAGATCGTGCGCGCGCACTGGGCGGAATATGGCCGCAACTATTACTCGCGCCACGATTACGAAGACATCGACAGCGCCGGCGCGGCGCAGCTGATGGAGGCCGTGCGCGGCCAGCTGGCCGCCTTGCCTGGCCAGGCAGCCAATGGCTACACGGTGGCGCTGGCCGACGATTTCAGCTACACGGACCCTGTCGACGGCTCCGTGGCGACGCAGCAGGGCATCCGCATCATCATGACGGACGGCGCGCGCATCGTGCTGCGCCTGTCCGGCACGGGCACCGAAGGCGCCACCCTGCGCCTGTACCTGGAGCGCTACGAAGCCGATCCGGCCCGGCACGCCATCCCGACCCAGGAAGCGCTGGCGGGGCTGATTGCCGTGGCCGGGCAGCTGGCGCAGATCCGTGAGCGCACGGGGCGCGATGGGCCGACGGTGACGACGTAAAAAAAGGGCGCCCGAGGGCGCCCTTCTTGATTGCGGCAGATCAAACTGGCATCATGCTTTCGCCGGGATCACCGCCTGGCGGTAGTTGTCCACCATCTTGTAGCGCTTCGCATACAGGCCGAAGGCCAGCATGGCCACGGCGGCGAAGGCGGCGAAGAAGAACATCTGGAAGGCTGTCACGCTGATGCCGCTTTCGGCGATCTTGCCGATCACGCCTTCGTTCATGACGCTGCGGTTGACGATCAGCACCCACAGGTTGCCCACCGTGGTCGACAGATTCCAGAAGCTCATGATGGCGCCCTTCATCGACACGGGCGCCTGGCTGTAGGCAAACTCCAGTCCCGTCGCCGAGACCAGCACTTCGCCGAACGTCAGCAGGGCGTATGGCAGGATCTGCCACATGATGGAGACGGCATTGCCGCTGTCGAGGGCCAGTTGCAGCAGACCGATGACGATCCACGCCAGCGAGGAAAAGCCGATACCGGCCGTCATGCGGCGCAGGGCCGTCGCTTCCAGGCCGAAGCGGTTCAGCATCGGGTACAGCACCAGGTTGTTGAACGGGATCAGCAACATCACCAGCATCGGGTTCAGCGCCTGCATCTGCGCCGGCAGGAACCAGCTTGGTTTTTCCATGGTGTTCGCTTGCACGATCCACGTCGATGCCTTCTGGTCGAACAGCGAGAAGAAGGGCGTGACGAGGGCGAAGATGACGAGGATGCGCAGTACGGCGCGCACGCCTTCGACGGCTTCGTCGGGGTGGATGCCGCGTGCGCGTTCCAGCTGCATGGCCGTGCCGATGCTGCCGAAGGCCAGCAGCAATACCAGCGCGGTACACGCCGCAATCACGAAGCCCCATTCGGGAATGCTGTAGAACGCATACAGGGCGCCGATGACGCCGACGTAGGCCACGTACAGGCCGGGACGCGAACCGCCATCGACGCGGGCCAGCAGGGCCGTGCGGGCCACGCGGGTGAACGAATCGGGATTCGGTGGCGCCGGCGGCACATGCACGTATTTTTTGGCGCCCATCCAGAAGACGATGGTGGCGGCCAGCATCATGATGCCGGGGATGCCGAAGGCGATCGACGGACCGTAGTCGCGCAGGAACATCGGCATCAGCAGCGACGCGAAGAAGGAGCCGAAGTTGATGATCCAGTAGAACAGGTCGAATACCAGCTTGGCCTTGTGCTTGTTGGTCTGGTCGAACTGGTCGCCGACAAACGAAGCCACCAGCGGCTTGATGCCGCCGGAACCGAAGGCGATCAGGAACAGGCCGAAATAGAAGCCGTTGACGCTGTTTTCAAACAGGGCCAGGCAGGCATGGCCGGCGCAATACACGAGGCTGAGCCAGAAGATGGTGTTGTACTTGCCGAAGAAACGGTCGGCCAGCCAGCCGCCCAGCAGCGGGAAGAAATACACGCCGATGACGAAGGTGTGGAACACGTGCTTGGCTTCGCCCGTGCGCTGGTCGATCGGGATCATCAGCAGCAAGGTGCTGATGAGGAATGGCGTCAGGATGTTGCGCATGCCATAAAAGCTGAAGCGTTCGCAGCCTTCGTTGGCGATGATGTACGGTATTTGCCGCGGCATTTTGCCCGTGGCGGTTTGTGTCTCGGCCGATGACATTGGCTCTCCCCCAAGTTTTTTTTGTAAGCCGCGATGCTAAGGCCTGCCGCGTTTGCTTGCAACAGAAAAAACGGCCTGTCCGCTATTTCGCAGGGATTTGTAAGGTATTGATTTTCATAAAGACATTACTTTCGGCACTTGCACTGGCACTTGCACGAACCGGGCGGGGCAGCAACAGCTGCATATGCAGCATGCCATCCGCTGCGGGACAGTCCTCCAGGGTAAAGCCGCAGTCCAGGTACAGGGTCAATGCGGCGTGGTTGTCCTGCGCCACGGCCAGGCGCACGCGGGCCAGTTCGGGCACGCTGCAGGCGTGTGCAATGGCCGCCTGCACCAGTTGCCGTCCCGCGCCACACCCGCGCGCCTGCGGCGCCACGTACACGCTCCACAGACTGGCCTTGTCATGCACGACGGCAATCGGCTCGCGGCGCAGGCCGGCCATGGCGATCAATTGTTCTTCATTGAAAGCGCCAAATATTATTTGGTGGGAAGTGGCGTGCAAGCGCTGGGCTATCTGTGCCAGCGGCAAGCCGCTTTCCGCCGCATGCGTGGTGCAGAAGGCGGTGGGCAGTTCGGCGATGCCTGCCAGGCGCAGCGCGCGGTAGGCGCTGGCGTCGTCTGGCGTGAGGGGGCGGATAGTGATGGCGGGCATGTGGGCGAGTATCGGGCGTTGATGCCAGAAAGTAAAGCTTGCGCTACAACGCCGACGTAGTTACTGCGTGGCGACGCGTTGCATGGGCGCGTTGTCCTTGCGCCATTGTTCCAGGCTGATCAGGTCGCCGCTGACGATGTCGTCGACGAGGATGCGCTTGCCATCGGGCGTCACGACAAAGCTTTCCCAGCGGTGCGCCGCATCGGGCGTGCTTTCGAAAAAGCTCAGCTGGTAGCTGGCGACGCCATCGACGAGGCGCGTCTCGGGCGACGTTTCCATCACGGCGCCGTGCGCGCGGCCGCCCGAAGCCTTTTCGATATGCGCCGACCAGGCCTTGATTTCCGGCAAAGCCAGCAAGGCATCGACGGCGTGCGCGTTCTGCTCCGGCGCCGCAGCGTTGCTGCTCGCGGCCGGGGCATTGCCCTCGTGCGGCGCGGACTGCTGGTGCAGGTAGAAAGCGACTAGCCCGGCGGCCAGCAAGCCGGCCAGGATGCCGGCGATGATGGTGGTTTTGGAAGAGGAGGCGCGTGGCGGCATGATGGTGGGCGTGAGAAAGAGGGATGATGGCGGCCATGCTAAAGCAAAATGCACAGGCCGGCAATCGCGGGGCTTGCCAAATCAACAGGCCAACAGGCGAAAAAAAAGCTACCTTCCGTAGAAGATAGCTTTTCGGGGCTGCCGGGGAAGAACAGGCAGCTTTTGGTCTGCTGTTTCTCCCCGGCGTATGCATCCCTGCGCGCCGTCGCCTGCGCGTGGGGATGCCGGACATTACATCATGCCGTCCATGCCGCCCATGCCGCCCATACCACCCATGCCGCCGCCCATGCCGCCGCCTGCTTTGTCGTCAGCGATTTCGCAGACCATGCAGTCGGTCGTCAGCATCAGCGAAGCGATCGAAGCGGCGTTTTGCAGCGCCGAACGGGTCACTTTGGCTGGGTCCAGGACGCCCATTTCAACCATGTCGCCATACGTGCCGTTGGCAGCGTTGTAGCCGTAGTTGCCCGTGCCAGCCAGTACGGCTGCCACGACGACCGAAGCTTCTTCGCCAGCGTTTTGCACGATCATGCGCAGTGGTTCTTCCATTGCGCGCAGGACGATCTTGATACCAGCGTCTTGATCAGGATTGTCGCCCTTGACCGTGATGTTGGCGCGTGCGCGCAGCAGGGCTACGCCGCCGCCTGGCACGATGCCTTCTTCCACGGCAGCGCGGGTCGCGTGCAGTGCATCTTCAACGCGGGCTTTTTTCTCTTTCATTTCGACTTCGGTGGCTGCGCCAACCTTGATCACGGCAACGCCGCCAGCCAGTTTGGCTACGCGCTCTTGCAGTTTTTCACGGTCGTAGTCCGAGGTCGCTTCTTCGATCTGTACACGCACTTGTTTTACGCGTGCTTCGATCGAGGCAGCTTCGCCGGCGCCATCGATAACGATGGTGTTTTCCTTGCCCACTTCGATGCGTTTCGCTTGGCCCAGTTCGGCCAGGGTCACTTTTTCCAGGGTCAGGCCGACTTCTTCAGCGATCACTTGGCCGCCGGTCAGGACAGCGATGTCTTCCAGCATGGCTTTGCGACGGTCGCCGAAGCCAGGGGCTTTCACTGCGCAAGTTTTCAGGATGCCGCGGATGTTGTTCACAACCAGGGTTGCCAGTGCTTCGCCTTCGATGTCTTCTGCGATGA
This sequence comes from Janthinobacterium sp. BJB426, assembly GCF_002735705.1. GTDB lineage: Bacteria > Pseudomonadota > Gammaproteobacteria > Burkholderiales > Burkholderiaceae_D > Janthinobacterium. Next base: position 208,993 of record NZ_PDZL01000005.1, on the reverse strand, counting down.
TCAGCAGTGGACGGCCAGCTTTTGCGACTTGTTCCAGTACCGGCAGCAGGTCACGGATGTTCGAGATTTTCTTGTCGCACAGCAGGACGAATGGGCTGTCCAGTACGGCAACTTGTTTCTCTGGGTTGTTGATGAAGTATGGCGACAGGTAGCCGCGGTCGAACTGCATGCCTTCAACGATGTCCAGCTCGTCGTTCAGCGACTTGCCGTCTTCAACGGTGATCACGCCTTCTTTGCCGACTTTTTCCATCGCTTCAGCGATACGCTCGCCGATCGAGTAGTCCGAGTTCGCCGAGATCGCGCCAACCTGGGCGATTTCCTTGGTCGTGGTGCAAGGACGGGCGATTTTCGCCAGTTCTTCGACGGTCGCTGCAACAGCTTTGTCGATACCGCGCTTCAGGTCCATCGGGTTCATGCCGGCGGCAACGAACTTCATGCCTTCGCGCACGATGGCTTGTGCCAGCACGGTCGCGGTGGTGGTGCCGTCGCCGGCGTTGTCGCTGGTGCGGGAAGCAACTTCCTTGACCATTTGCGCGCCCATGTTCATGAGCTTGTCTTTGAGTTCAACTTCTTTCGCTACCGATACACCATCCTTGGTGACGGTAGGGGCGCCGAACGAGCGCTCCAGGACCACGTTGCGGCCTTTCGGGCCCAGCGTTACTTTGACTGCGTTGGCGAGGATGTTGACGCCTTCGACCATCTTGGCGCGCGCTGCGTCGCCGAATACTACTTCTTTAGCTGCCATGTTCAATTCTCCTGAGTTTCGGGATGTATCTGTCTACAACGTGGAAACAATTACTTGACGACGATCGCCATGATGTCTTCTTCGCGCATGACCAGCAGCTCATCGCCGTCAACTTTGACGGTTTGGCCGGCGTACTTGCCGAACAGGACGCGGTCGCCCACTTTGACATCCAGAGGACGGACTTTGCCGTCGTCGAGAATCTTGCCATTGCCTACGGCAAGGACTTCGCCTTGATCCGGTTTTTCAGCAGCTGCATCAGGAATGATGAGGCCGGACGCAGTTTTGGTTTCCTGGTCGAGGCGTTTGACGATGACGCGATCGTTCAATGGGCGCAGATTCATACAAAACTCCTTAAAGTTCAATGGATAGGTGTTGCTAAATGAATACATGCCTGGCACAGCGCCAGGCCTGCTTTCAGTGACCGCCGTTGAAAGCAGCCCGCAACGGTCAAGCAAACCCCATGTCATCCTGTCCTTGCCTGTATCCGGCAGTGGTGCATCGCGGCGTCGCCCGCCGCGTAGCGTTCCCTGCAGTGGTCTGGCAAGCACCATCAGTCCTGAGGATTGCTACGAAAGAGTTTGTTAGCACTCTCTACTAACGAGTGCTAATTATAGGGACGGTAGGGGGCTTATTCAAGGGCTTATTCTCCGGGAAGATAAGCATAGACGTTCTGCGCAGCCTGCATTTACGCAGGGTTTGCGCTGGCGCAAGCCTCGTTCCCGGGCGTCAGCAACAGGCGCGACTCTAGCATGCCGTCCGGAGAGGGGGCGTTCCTGTACGCACAGGAAACAGAGTTTGACTATGAAATTTGATAAGATGATTGCAATTGCATATCAATATCGCCTCAGATCACCACTTGCATCAGAAAGCACACCATGCCATTTCCGCCTTCCCGTCCCGCCCTGCGCCTGCTGGGCGCCACCGTCATCGGCCTCGCCTGTCTGGGTAATGCCGCTGCGCAAACGCCCACCATCGCCGACGAAATCACCGTGGCGACCCTGACGCCGCAGGAAAAGGAGATGCTGCTGGGCGATTTGTTCAACGACTTGAACAAGGACGACGACGACCAGGAAGCCCATGTGTGGGACAACGGCGGCGACAGCGGTGTGCTGGTGAAAGTCACGTATAACTTTAGCAACTCGGGCATGACGGAGCACAGCCTGAAGGCGCATGTCTGCCGCGACCTGAAATTCGTCGTCACGGCGGGCGGCAAGTCGCAGGACCTGAGCCGCCGCACCTGTTCGCAGAACAGCGGGAAATGGGATGTGCAGGGCAAGGACCCGGCGCCCGTCGTGTATCCGCCGTTCCTGTCCGACGTCACCATCGCCAAGCTGAATGCAAAAGAACAAGCATCGTTGCTGAAGGCCGCCGTGCGCACCTTGAAAGATGAAGAGGATGGCAAGAGCCGCCAGTGGAGCAACAAGGGACTGGGCAATGCGGTGCCGCTGGCAGTGCGACTGACGCCCTCGCGTACGGACGCCAAACCTGGCAGCTACAGCCGTACTTGCCGCGACTTGACGATGGTGCTTGACGGCAAGGGCGGAGAACAGACGCTGACGCGCCGCTCTTGCGAAAACCGCTATGGCGGCCTCGATATCGAACCCGATTACGTCGACGAGTAAAACGCGGCCATCGCGGCGCTGGCGGATGCGTGCACTTGGCGAAAAGCGCCGGAAAAAGCGTGTATTGTCCGCCAACTGCCCTGCATTGATGTAAATATGTGTGACAGCGGCGTGATTCGATTGACGCCCATGGAGCGTCCGCCCTATAGTGGCGGCATGATTTCCGAATTCAACGAATTATCCGACAAAATAGGCCTGCTGGCCGAAATGACCCATGCGCTGCGCCGTGAGAACGCGCAACTGCGCAAGGACAATGCCGCGCTGGCCGCAGATAACGCGCAGTATGTGCAACGCATGCGCGAGGCGCAGGAGCGGGTGGAAGCGTTGCTGGAAAAAATTCCCGAACTGGTGCAAGCTGGCCTGGAGCAAGCCGCTTCGGAAGCGGGCGCCTATATTGCCGAGAACGAGAAGGAAGCGTAATGCCGCGTGTCGATGTCAATATCATGGGCCAGTCCTACAGCATGGTGTGCCGCGACGGCGAAGAGCGCGCGCTGCGCGAAGCGGCGATCTATCTCGATAGCAAAATGAAGGCCATCCGCGACGCGGGCAAGGTCAAGGGCAACGACCGCATCGCCGTGCTGGCCGCCCTGGGCGTGGCCGCTGAATTCCTTTCCGTGAAGTCGCCGCAAGGTCCGCTGTCGGAATTGACGATACTGGAAGTGAAGCAGAAAATCTCGGCCATGCACACGGTATTGGATAGCGCTCTGACGCCCCAGGAAAACCTTTTTTAAGCGTGCACGCGACGATTTGTCTTTGCGATGCGCGAGCAAAGGAGTAAACTTGGGTCTACCCTGCGGTGTTCGCGATTGCCATATATTCCTTGAACCATTTATGCGCATCGGTTGCGAATTTTGTTTGATGGGAGTGAGCGTCGCTCGTTCGACGAACCCGAAATTGAACTAACGTGACCACCTTGAACCGTTTGGTTCGGGATGCCGGCATAGCGGCACAGGCGGGGCCCAATTTGTAGTACAAAGAAAACGGTTGCAGCATCGATGCGCAACCGTTTTTTTACGCCTGTTGCTTTTGATAGGGAGTGAACATGAAACAATACTGGCTGATGAAATCCGAACCCGATGAAGTGAGCATCGACGACCTGATGGCGGCGCCGCAGCACACCATGCCCTGGTTTGGCGTGCGCAATTACCAGGCGCGCAACTTCATGCGCGATGGCATGCAGCCGGGCGATGGCGTGCTGTTCTATCACTCGAGCTGCCCGCAGCCGGGCGTGGCGGGCGTGGCCGAAGTGGCCAGCGGCGCCTATCCCGATCACAGCCAGTTTGAAGAGGGCGGCAAATACTTCGACCCGAAAGCCACGCCAGAACAGCCGCGCTGGGTCAGCGTCGACGTGCGCGGCGTGAAGAAGACGGCGCTGCTGCCCCTGTCCGAGATGCGCCAGATGCCGGAACTGGAAGACATGCTGCTGCTCAAGAAGGGCAGCCGGCTGTCGATCACGCCCGTGACGCCGGCGCAATGGAAAGTCATTACCGGCAAGCTGACAAGTTAGCCTTCGACCCGGTTGCGACCATTCTGCTTGGCCCGGTACAGGGCCTGGTCGGCAGAGGCCAGCAATTGCTCCGGCGTCTGTCCTGCGTCATTCAGGGCCAGGCCGATGCTGGCCGTCACCAGGCCGCCGCGCGACGGCGCGTGGACGATGGCGGCCGCAGCGATCGCTTCCTGCATCTTGTGCGCCACGGCCAGCGCGCCCACGCGATCGGTGGCGGGCAGGATGGCGGCAAACTCCTCGCCGCCGAAGCGGGCCGCCAGGTCGCTGGCGCGCGGCAGCGCGGAATGCAGGGCGGCCGCGATCTGCACCAGGCAGGCGTCGCCATACGGGTGGCCGAAGCCGTCGTTGAGGCTTTTGAAGAAATCGATGTCGATGATCAGCAGCGCCAGCGCTTGATTGTTGCGTGCGGCGCGCTGCCACTCCAGCTGCAGGGTCTGGTCGAAGCAGCGCCGGTTGGCGATGCCCGTCAAGCCATCCGTCAGCGACAGCTTTTCCAGCTTGTCATGCGCCGCGCGCAAGGCCAGTTCGCTTTGCATGTAGCGGCTTTGCAGGGTGGCCGAGCGCAGCGCGTGGACCAGCAGCGCGACGAACAGCGATGCCGCCGCCAGGTAGAAATGCGCGCGCATGACGGCAAAGCCCAGGCCCAGCAAGGCGGCCGTAAAAAAGATGGGACTGAAATTGTCGATCAGCAGGGTCAGCTTTTGCGGGGTCCGCTGCGCCTGTGCGGTTTCCGTCCCCGTCTGCGCCGCCGTGACACGCGTGGACAGCAGCACCAGCAGCAGGAACGGCAGGCCCGGCAGCACCTCGCTCCAGGCCTCGGTCACGCCATGCAAGGTCAGATAGTTGTATGCTGCCGCGCAGCCCGCATAGCACCATAAAAATACCGTCAGCAACAGATAAAAGCGGCCTTGCCCGCCATCGCGGCGGTGCGCCAGCAGGCGCAGCGAGGCGCAACAGGCCAGGGCCAGGTTTTCCACGTTGTAGGTCAGCACCAGCAGGCTGGCGGGAATCGGTGCGATCGAGCGCTGTTCGAAGGGCGACACGGAAAAGATGGCCGTATAGGCCAGGTAGGCTGCCAGCAGCACTTGCACGGCATCGAGCCACTGCAGGGTGCGCGAGGGATGCTCGTGCGCCACGGACGACATGGCCAGTAACAGGGGCGCGCCATACATGAAATAGGCGAAATCGGAAAAATACGTGGCGTCGGAGGCCACTTGTCCGCTCAGGTCCTGCCAGGCCGACAATATCATGCCCGAGCTCCAGAACAGCATGGCCACGGCGAACAGGGCCCAGCCTGTCCTGGCGGCGCCTGCCGCGCTGACATAGGCGCAGCGGCAACAGGCGGCCAGCGCCAGCAGGGGCGAGACAATGCTGAACGCATAGCTGACCCAGGGGGCGTGCGAGCCGGCCCAGGCCGTCAAGGTCAGCTGGGCCAGCACATAGCCGGCGCCCAGCGCGATCGAGCATGTCAGTTTTTGCCCGGCAGGCGGCATGGCAAGGCACTCCCCGGTGGCGGCACGTGCAAACGATGATACCCAGATGTCAACAGCAAGTCCATTCCATACGGAAATCTTGCTGTTTTTAGGGAAATGTTGCCAGAGGAGGGGAGGGTGGCGCGCCTGCCTGGCGCGCCACCGGGGAACAGCGGTTTTACGTGTTGGCCGGGCGGGCCTTGGTGGGCGGCGTGCCCATTACCTGGCTTTTATACGCCCACACCAGCAGCGCGATGGCGCCGACGATCATCGGCAGGGACAGCATCTGGCCCGAGGTGATCGGCACGCCGAGCCACACGACTTCCCAGTCAGGCGTGCGGAAGTATTCCGTGAAGAAGCGCGCGCAGCCGTACAGCAGGGTGAACATGGCGCCGACGGCCATGCGCGGGCGCTGCTTGCGCGCATACAGCCACAGGATGATGAAGACCAGGATGCCGTCGATCAGCATTTGGTAGAGCGGCGACGGGTGCACGGGATACGGAATGCCTGGCCACTGCATCGCCCACGGCAGGGTGTCCGGCGCGATGCGGCCCGGCAGTTCTGCATTGATGAAGTTGCCCAGGCGGCCGGCCGCGTAGCCGAGCGGCACCAGCGGGGCGATGAAGTCGAGCACGTCGAACAGGTTGCGGCCCGCCTTGCGGCTCCACAGGTACATGGCCAGGATGACGCCGAGGAAGCCGCCATGGAAGGACATGCCGCCATGCCAGACCATGAAGATCTCGAGCGGATTGTGCATGAAGTATTCGGGGCGGTAGAACAGCACTTCGCCCAGGCGCCCGCCGATCACCACGCCCAGCATGCCGTAGAACAGCATGTCATCGAGGTCTTCCTTCTTCCAGCCCAGCACGGCGATATGCGGCTGCTTGATGCGCACGCGGCCCAGGATAATAAACAGGGCGAAGGCCAGCACATACATCAGGCCGTACCAGTGCACGGCGAGCGGGCCGATCTGGATGGCTATCGGGTCGGGCATCGGGTGTATCAGCATGGGGTTTCTTTCTTTGTTTAAAGCCAAGGTTGCGTAGTATGGGGGCGCTGGCGGTTTTTTGCCTTAGCGGCTACTTAATTTAATCGGCGGTCGCGCCGAACTGCTTGCGCAGCAGCGCCAGGAAACCTTGCAGTACGGCGGACGGATTGTCGCGGCGCCAGGCCAGGCCCGTTTCCACCAGCGGCGTGGCGTCCTGCAGCGGCCTGTATTCTACGCCCGGGCGCATCAGATTCGATACCGATTGTGGCACAAGCGCGATGCCCATGCCAGCCGAGACGAGGCTGACGATGGTTTGCATCTGGATCGCTTCCTGGCCGATCTGCGGCGTAATGCCGGCCGCGCGGAACACGCCGAGGATGGCGTCGTGCAGGGCGGGAGAAATGGCGCGCGGGAAAATGATCAAAGGCAGCGACGGCAGGTCGCGCAGGCGCACGGGGCCCGGCGTATTGAGTATGTCGAGGCCGGACGGCGCGGCCAGCACCAGCGGTTCGGCCAGTACGGGCAGGTAGTCGAGCGCCCCTTTCGCCTTTTCTGGCAAGGGCGGGATCAACAGGCCCGCATCCGTGCGCCCGGCCAGCAATTCATCGAGCTGCAGGTCGGAGGTGGCTTCCTGCAGCGCGATCTGCACTTGCGGATAGGCCGTCTGGTAAGCGCGCAGCAGCGGCGGCAGCACGCTGTAGTCGGCCGAGGAAACGAAGGCCAGGCTCAGACGCCCTGCCTCGCCCTGCGCGGCCCGCTGCACCAGCGCGGGTAAATCCTGCGCCTGGGCCAGCAGGCGGCGCGCCTCGGGCAGCAGGGCCGTGCCGGCCGGCGTCAGCTGCACCTCGCGCCGCGTGCGCACGAACAGCGGGGCGCCCAGCAATTCTTCCAGGGCCATGATGGTTTGCGACAGGGGCGGCTGCGTCATGTGCAGCCGCGCGGCGGCGCGGCCGAAGTGCAATTCCTCGGCGACGGTGACAAAGTAGCGCAGCTGGCGCAGTTCAAGGTTCATATGCGTTTCCATGTGGAATAAGTCCTGTGATATGAAAATCGACTCACAGACACGTGCATCATATATTTGACAGTGGGACGCGCGCAAGGCAATCTGACGTACCCCCACTGCATGCAGGGTTTTACTGCAAACCCGCACAGTCAGGCATCAACACTTTTGGAAGGTCCATCATGCCGCAATACCGCTCCCGCACCACCACCCACGGCCGCAACATGGCTGGCGCCCGCGCCCTGTGGCGCGCCACCGGCATGAAGGACGGCGACTTCGACAAGCCGATCATCGCCGTCGTCAACTCGTTCACCCAGTTCGTGCCCGGTCACGTGCACCTGAAGGACCTGGGACAGATGGTGGCGCGCGAAATCGAAGCGGCCGGCGGCGTGGCCAAGGAATTCAACACCATCGCCGTCGATGACGGCATCGCCATGGGCCACGGCGGCATGCTGTATTCGCTGCCGTCGCGCGACCTGATCGCCGACTCCGTCGAATACATGGTCAACGCCCACTGCGCCGACGCCATGGTGTGCATCTCGAACTGCGACAAGATCACGCCGGGCATGCTGATGGCCGCCATGCGCATCAATATCCCCGTCGTCTTCATTTCCGGCGGCCCGATGGAAGCGGGCAAGGTCGTCAAGGTGGTCAACGGCACGCAGAAGATCATCAAGCTGGACCTGGTCGACGCGATGATCAAGGCGGGCGACAGCACCGTATCCGACGCCGACGTGGCGGAAATCGAACGCTCGGCCTGTCCGACCTGCGGCTCGTGTTCCGGCATGTTTACGGCCAACTCGATGAACTGTTTGACCGAGGCGCTGGGCCTGGCCCTGCCCGGCAACGGCACCATCCTGGCCACGCACTCGGACCGCCAGCAGCTGTTCCTGCGCGCGGGCCGCCTGATCGTGGAACTGGCCAAGCGCCATTATGAACAGGACGATTATTCCGTGCTGCCACGCTCGATCGCCACCAAGGCCGCGTTTGAAAACGCCATGGCGCTCGACGTCTCCATGGGCGGCTCGACGAATACCGTGCTGCACTTGCTGGCCGCCGCGCACGAGGCGGAAGTGGAATTCACGATGGCCGACATCGACCGCATCTCGCGCAAGGTACCGTGCCTGTGCAAGGTCGCGCCGATGACGGACAAATACCATATCGAAGACGTGCACCGCGCCGGCGGCATCGTGGGCATCCTGGGCGAACTGGCGCGCGCCGGCCTGCTCAACACGACCCTGCCGACCATCCACGCGCCGACTTTGGCCGACGCCATTGCGCAAAACGACATCATGTGCACCGACAATCCGGCCGTGCATGAATTGTTCCGCGCCGCACCGGGCGGCGTGCCGACGCAGACGGCGTTCTCGCAGTCCGAGCGTTTCGCGGCTGTCGACACGGATCGCAGCACGGGCTGCATCCGCGACAAGGCGCATGCCTATTCGCAGGATGGCGGCCTGGCCGTCTTGTACGGCAACCTGGCCGAAAAGGGCTGCATCGTCAAGACGGCAGGCGTGGATGAAAGCATCTTGAAATTCTCGGGCAAGGCGCGCGTGTTCGAAAGCCAGGACGCGGCCGTCGCTGCCATCCTGGAAGATACCGTGCATGAAGGCGACGTCGTCATCATCCGCTACGAAGGCCCGAAAGGCGGTCCCGGCATGCAGGAAATGCTGTACCCGACTTCGTACATCAAGTCCAAGGGCCTGGGCAAGGCGTGCGCGCTGTTCACGGACGGGCGCTTCTCGGGCGGTTCCTCGGGCCTGGTGATCGGCCACGCCTCGCCGGAAGCGGCTGAAGGCGGCGCCATCGGCCTGGTGGAAGAGGGCGACTTTATCGACATCGACATCCCCGAGCGCACGATCAACCTGCGCGTCACGGATGCGCAGCTGGCCGCGCGCCGCGCCGCCATGGAAGCGAAGGGCGATGCTGCCTGGCTGCCCGTCAACCGCGAGCGCTATGTGTCGCAGGCGCTGCAGGCCTATGCAGCCCTGACGACGTCGGCCGACCGGGGCGCCGTGCGCGATCTGTCGCAGTTGAAGAAACGCTGATTTGTTGTGTAAGTGCGACGGCCGGCCCCGATCCACTGCGCGGGGCCGGCTGTCGTTACATCGCCTTACAAACAACATGGTCATGCGCGTGCAGTTGGGGCAGAATGTGAGTGCCTGATACAAGGACATTGCGTTACTACATTGAAACGCTTGATCTGGGCTCGTGGTGCATCTGCGGAAACACAGTAAAATGCCGCAGGAAGTAACTTTGGAGAAAAGACAATGAAACGTTTTATGTTGGTGAGTGTATTGACCGTATCGGCTCTGGCATCGCAAGCAGCGTTGGCCAATCCGGATCTGGCGAAAGCAAAGAACTGCATGGCTTGTCACGCGGTGAGCACGAAACTGGTGGGCCCTGCGTTCAAGGACGTGGCTGCCAAGTACGCTGGTCAGAAAGACGCGGAAAACAAGCTCGTGGCGAAAGTCATGAAAGGCGGTTCCGGCACCTGGGGCGCGATCCCGATGCCAGCGAACCCGCAAGTGAGCGATGCTGAAGCCCACACCCTGGTCAAATGGGTGCTGGCACAGAAATAATCTGTGCCGTAGTACCTGCAATCAGCGCGCCGGCAATCCCGGCGCATTTTTTTTGCCCGCTGCCTTTTGCAGATTCCCCATGCCCTCCAATGTCGCCCGCACGGCCTCGTCGAGCGGCGTATGCGGCTCCTGGCCGAGCACGGCCAGCAGCCGCGCATTCTCCATGGATAGAGGCGTTTGCCACAGATAGCGCATCTCGCGCATTTCGCGCAGGGTTGCCACGAACGGCGACGCCAGCGTCATGAGCCACCATGGAAAGCGCCGGATGACGGGCGCAGCTCCTGTCGCCTGTTTTACCACGCGGGCAATCGCTCCCGTCATTTGCCTGCCGTCGTGGTCCCAGTGCCCGGCCAGGTGAAAGCGTGAGAATGCGGGCAAGGTGGCGCGCATGGCTAGCAATTGCAGCATCGTGCGCGCCACGTCGGGCAGGTAGGACCACTGGTGACCCACGCCGGGCGCGCCCGGATACAGCACACTGCGCACGGGCTGGCCCGGTTTCACGAGGCCCTGCGAAAACCAGTTGTTGCCGGCGCGGGGGCCGAAGAAGTCGCCCGCGCGCACGATGATGACCCTGGCGCCCTGCGTGCTGGCCCGTTCCAGCCGCGCTTCCAGTTCCACGCGGATGGCGCCCTTGCGCGTGAGCGGATGCTGCGGCGCGTCTTCCGCCAAGACTGGAAAGGCGTCGGGACCGAAGTTGTACACGGTGCCCGGCAGCACGATGGTGGCGTTTTCGGCGATGGCCGCGGCAATCGTATTGTCGAGCATGGGCAGCACCAGCTGGCCCCAGTGGCGGTAGCCGGGCGGGTTGACGGCGTGCACGATGACGGCGCAGCCCCTGGCAGCGGCCAGCACGTCCGTACGCGACAGCGCGTCGCCGCGCAGCCATTCAACGCCGTCGCCGCATGGCGATGGCAGCTCTCCCCGCGTCAAGGCGCGCACCTGCCAGCCCGCCGCCAGGAGCTGGCGCACCATCTCGCCGCCGATGCCGCCCGTGGCGCCCAGTACCAATACTGTTTTGTCCATATTGTCCTCCGTGTGGTTGATGAGACCAGTATCTGCCGCGCAAGGCTAATTGGGAATTGACGAACATCGAATACGGGCTATACATTTATGTATGACTACTTCCATTGCCTGGGAATACTACCGTTCGCTGCTGGCCGTGCTGAAGCACGCCTCGCTGTCCGGCGCGGCACGCGCGCTGGGCATCACGCAACCCACCGTCGGCCGGCATATCGCCGCGCTGGAGCAGGCGCTGGGTGCGACCCTGTTTACGCGCTCCCAACTGGGCTTGCTCCCCACGGAAGTGGCGCTGGCGCTGCGGCCCCATGCGGAAACCATGGAGCACACGGCGGCCCTGATGGAGCGCGCCGCCAGCAGCCAGGGGCAGGGCGTGGCCGGTGTCGTGCGCATCGCGGCCAGCGAAGTGGTGGGCGTGGAAGTGCTGCCGCCGATCCTGGCCCGCCTGCGCGCGCGCCATCCGGGCTTGACCATTGAATTGGTATTGAGCAACAAGGTGCAGGATTTGCTGCGCCGGGAAGCGGACATCGCCGTGCGCATGTTGCGGCCCCGCCAGGAGCAGCTGGTGGCGCGCAAGGTGGGCGAGATCGAACTGGGCCTGCATGCGCACGCGGATTACCTGGCGCGGCACGGCACGCCGCTGGCACTGGCCGACCTGGCGCAACATGCCGTCATCGGCTACGACGAGGCGAGCCCCTTCGTGCGCAACGCGGGCGCGGCTTTCAACGGATTTACGCGGGAAAATTTTGCCTGGCGCAGCGACAGCGACCTGGCGCAACTGGCCCTGATACGGGCGGGCGCAGGCATCGGCGTGTGCCAGGCGGGGCTGGCGGCGCGCAATCCGGCCCTGCGGCGCGTGTTGCCGCAAGCGTTTGCGCTACCGATGGAAACCTGGATTACCATGCATGAAGACTTGCGCGGCAGCCTGCGCTGCCGCGCCACCTTCGACGCGCTGGCCGAAGGCTTGCAGGCTTACGTGGCCGGACAGCAAGAACCGTAGCGAGCGGATGTGAGGCTCGGCGCCCCCGTTGGGCTAAGAAGCGGAGCTGTGCGAATGCACGGGGCCGCCGAGGCAGTGAGCATCGCAGGCCGCAAATCGCACCGCGCAGTAGGTTCTATTATTTGACGACTTCCATCTTGGTCTTCTTGCCGTCACGGTAAGTGAACAAGGTCAGCGCGCCGTCCTTGATGTCGCCGTTGGCGTCGAACGAGATCGGGCCCGTCACGCCCTGGTAGTGCACCTTGGCCAGGAACGGCAGGTAGACGGACGGTTTCGACGATTTCGCGTCGGCCATGGCGGTGGCCATGGTCATCACGGCGTCATAGACGTATGGCGCGTACAGCTGCACTTCCATATTGTATTTCTGCTTGTAGCGGGCGCGGAAGTCGTCCATGCCTTTTTGCTGCGCGCCCGTCACGCCGCCCGCTTCCGCGCAGGTGACCATGTCTTCGCCCACGGCGTCGCCCGCCAACTTGCCCAGCGGTTCCGTGCACAAGCCGTCGCCGCCCATGAACTTGGCCTTGATGCCCAGCGCCTTCATCTGGCGCAGCATGGGGCCGCCCACGGAATCCATGCCGCCAAAGAAGATCAGGTCAGGATTTTTCGACTTGATGCTGGTCAAAATGGCGTTGAAGTCCGTCGCGTTGGCATTGGTAAATTCCTTGCCGACGATTTGCACGCCAGGCGCTGCTTTCTTGGCACCCTTGACGAACTGTTCCGCAACGCCCTGGCCGTAGGCCGTGCGGTCGTCGATGACGGCGATTTTCTTCGCTTGCAGCTTGCCCACGGCATATGCGCCCAAAGTTCCCCCCAGCTTGTTGTCATTGGCCACGACGCGGAAGGCCGTGTTGAATTTCTGCTGGGTGTACGTCGGGTTGGTGGCGGCCGGCGAAATCTGCGGAATGCCGGCATTGAAGTAAATGCGCGAGGCAGGAATCGTCGTGCCCGAGTTCAGGTGGCCGACGACGCCGTTGACCTTGGCATCGACCAGCTTTTGCGCCACGGCCGTGCCCTGCTTGGGATCGGCTGCGTCATCTTCGGGCACCAGCACGAATTTCACGGCTTTGCCGTCGATCTTGAAGCCTTTGGCGTTCAAGTCCTCGATGGCCATCTTGGCCGCGTTCTCGTTATCCTTGCCCAGGTGGGAGCTGGCGCCAGAGACCGGGGCGACGTGGCCGATCTTGATGATTTCCTGTGCGCCTGCATGGCCGGCAAAGGCGAGGGCGAGGGCGAGAGGAAGGACTTTGGTCTTGAGCAGCATAAACATTCTCCAATGGATAAAGATACGGCGGCGTCTCGTGAAAACCGCTTCGAGGGGCGGTACGTGTGAAGAAAGGTACAACAAAAAACAGGCGGAGCAAAGCCGCATTTCGGGCTTTTTACATTTTGTCGCAACAATCACCAAAGTGAGGCGCGATGCACCGATTTCGCAGGCGCGAGCGCACCAAAGAATGGCGTTGGAAGGAAGAATAGGGTAGGTCGGGTTGGCGCGCAGCGCGTAACCCGATTGCTCAGGACTGTGCGGGAGGGTGCAAATGCCCGAGCTCGTGGCTCACCGCATGGGCCACGATCTGTTCCAGCGACTGCTGCAAATCTTCGCGCAGGGCGCCGCGCATGCCGATCAGGGCGTTTTGCAGGGCTGTTTGCAGGACGTGGGCGATGCGCTCTTCCAGCAGATGGTCGATCTTGCCCTGCACCTGATGCAGGATGCGCTGCGTCAGCCGCTGTTCGATGGCGTCCCAGTCGGGCTGGACTACGCCAGGTGGCAACGCCGGCGCTGCCTCGATGGCAGGCGCCGCCGCAACTGGTGCCGCTTCCGTCACCTCCGGCCCCAGCAGCACCTCCGTCAGCAGGGGGATGCCCTGGTCGAATGGCTGCTGGCTCATTGTTTGTCCACTGAGTTCCCTGCCACGAAGTGGGTCGGTTGCACGTTTTGCTGGCGGTAGTGCAGGAAGCGTTGGCGGCCCGCCTGCGCATCCTGTTCATCCATGGAAACGATCTCGAACACGCGCTGGAACTGCGCGTAATTGACGGGCGGCAACTGCGACAGGTTGACGAGGATGTCGTGATGCGGCACCTCCGCCGCCGGGTCATCGGTCAGGATGATGGGCGTTTGCGCCGCCAGCGGATCGCCGGCCAGCACGTGCGGCAGGAAATCCGTGGCGGAAATGGTCCACATGGCGCTGTTCAAGGCGTCGAGCTGGGCGCCGTCTTGCGCCAGCACGACGACCTTGTTGCCAGCCATATAGGCCTTGCGCGCCAGGCGGCAGGCGTAGGCCAGCTTGTCCGGCACGTTGCTGTGAAAATCGACGCGGCTCATGGCGATCAAGCGGCCATGCCGCTGTGGCGCAGCAGGGCGTCGATCGACGGTTCGCGGCCGCGGAAGGCCGTGAACGATTCCAGCGCAGGGCGCGAGCCGCCGACGGACAGGATTTCCTGCAGGTAACGCTTGCCTGCTTGCGCGGTGGCGGCCGGTCCCAGCGCCCTGGCCTCTTCAAACGCCGCATAGGCGTCGGCGGACAGCACCTCGGCCCACTTGTAGCTGTAGTAGCCGGCCGCGTAGCCGCCGGCAAAGATATGCCCGAAGGCATTCTGGAAGCGGTTGAACGGGGGCGGGATGAGCAGCGAAAACTGGGCGCGCACGCCGTCGATCAGCTGCTGCACGCTCTGGCCCGTGCTGGCATCGTAGTCATAGTGTAAATGCATGTCCAGCAAGGAGAACTCCACCTGGCGCAGGGTTTGCAGGCCGGACTGGAAATTCTTGGCGGCCAGCATCTTGTCGTACAGCGCGCGCGGCAGCGGTTCGCCCGTGACGGCATGCGCCGTCATGTGTTCGAGCACTTCCCATTCCCAACAGAAGTTTTCCATGAATTGCGATGGCAGTTCCACGGCATCCCATTCGACGCCGGAAATGCCCGACACGCCCAGTTCGTCGACGACGGTGAGCATATGGTGCAGGCCGTGGCCGAATTCGTGGAACAGGGTGATCACTTCATCGTGCGTGAACAGGGCAGGCTGGGCCTTGCCATCGACGATGGCCGGTTCCGTGAAATTGCAGGTCAGGTAGGCGATCGGCGTTTGCACATGTTGCGCATCGGCACGGCGGCCGCGCGCGTCGTCCATCCAGGCGCCGCCGCTTTTGCCCGCGCGCGCATACAGGTCCAGATAGAACTGGCCGACCAGCTTGCCGTCGCGCTCTATGCGGTAAAAACGCACATCCTTGTGCCAGACGGGCGCCGTATCGGGCTTGATTTCGACGCTGAACAGGTTCTGGATCTGGCGGAACAGGCCGTCGATCACCTTGTGCTCAGGGAAATATTGTTTGACTTCCTGGGCCGAGAACGCATAGCGGCGCTCCTGCAGCTTTTCGGAAGCGTAAGGCACGTCCCACGCTTGCAGCTCGGCGATGCCCAGTTCTTCGCGGGCGAATTGTTTCAATTCGGCCAGATCCTTCTCGGCGAACGGGCGCGCGCGTTTGGCCAGGTCTTCCAGGAAGGCAATGACTTGCGCGGGCGAGGTGGCCATTTTGGAGACGAGCGACACTTCGGCGAAGTTGCCGTAGCCGAGCAGTTTTGCCTCTTCGTCGCGTAATTGCAACAAGGTGACGATGTTGTGCGTATTGTCCCAGTCCTCTTTTTTGCTGAAGACCTCGCCCTGGTCCGACGCCTTGGTGGCGTTGGCGCGGTAGATGGTTTCGCGCAGGGCGCGATTGTCGGCAAATTGCAGGATCGGGTAGTACGACGGGAAGTGCAGCGAGAATTCATAGCCTTGCTTGCCGGCTTTTTCGGCGGCGGCGCGCGCGGCGGCCTTCACGTCGTCGGGCAGGCCGGCCAGGTCGGCTTCATTGTCGACCAGCAACTTGTAGTCATTGGTGGCGTCAAGCACGTTTTCAGAAAAACGCGTCGAGACGGCCGCGTGTTCTTCCTGGATGGCGCCAAAGCGCTCTTTCTTGTCCTCGGGCAACTCGGCGCCGCCGAGGCGGAAGTCGCGCACGGCGTTGTCGACGATGCGACGGCGCGCCGGCGACAGGCTGGCGAAATCGGCGCGGGCCTGCAATTGCTTGTATTTGCCGAACAGGATTTCGTTCTGGCCCAGCTCGGTCCAGAATTCCGTCACCTTGGGCTGGTTCGCATTGTAGGCGGCGCGCAGCTCGGGCGTATCGATCACGCTATTCAAGTGGTTGACGATGCTCCAGGCGCGGCCCAGGGTTTCGGCGATCTGGTCCTGGGGCGCGACGAAGTTTTCCCAGCTCACTTCTTCCATGGGCGCTTCCAGCTGCGCCACCGTGGCGCGCGCCTGGGCCAAGAGGGTATCGATGGCAGGCGTGACATGCTCGTGCGTGATCGCGTCGAAGCGTGGCAGTCCGGAAAAATCAAGCAGGGGATTGGTAGTCATCGTCAGTTCCATATTAATAAGGCGGCAATGCCGCCCCGGTGATTCTTAAATGCGCTCGGCGGCCTCTACCGTGTTCATCAGCAACATAGTGATCGTCATCGGACCCACGCCACCCGGTACGGGGGTGATGTGGGACGCGACTTCTTTCACGCCAGCAAAATCCACGTCACCGCACAGCTTGCCTTCATCGTCGCGGTTCATGCCCACGTCGATAACGATGGCGCCCGGCTTGACCATATCGGCCGTCAGGGTGTTGCGGCGGCCGACGGCGGCCACGACCACATCCGCCTGGCGCGTGTACAGGCCCAGGTCCGGCGTCGCACTATGGCAGATGGTGACGGTAGCGTTCGCTTGCAAGAGCAGCAGGGCCATCGGCTTGCCGACCGTGTTGCTGCGGCCGATGACGACGGCGTGCTTGCCGCGCAAGTCGACGCCCGTGCTTTCGATCAGTTTCATGCAGCCATACGGTGTGCACGGGCGGAAGCCGGGCAAGCCCGTCATCAGTTCGCCGGCGCTCAGGACGGAATAGCCGTCCACGTCTTTCGTCGTGGCGATCGCTTCGATGACCTTGTGCGGGTTGATGTGTTTAGGCAAGGGCATTTGCACGAGGATGCCGTGGATGGCAGGGTCGGTATTCAGGCTGGCGATACGCGCCAGCAAGTCCGCTTCGGACAGATCCGCTTCATATTTCTCCAGCACCGAGTGGAAACCCACGTCGCCGCACGCCTTGACCTTGTTGCGGACGTACACCTGGCTGGCCGGGTCTTCGCCGACGAGAATCACGGCCAGGCCGGGCTGGGTGCCCTTGGCCGTGAGGGCGGCGGCGCGCGTGGCGATCTCGCTGCGCAGTTTTTGGGAGAGGGCGATTCCGTCGATCAGTTGTGCTGGCATGGTAGGGAGGCTGTGTGGGAGGGAAAAGACAGATTATAAAGCCGGGCGGCGCAAAGGGGCGGTTTTGGCTATGTAAAGGCGTGACAACAGCGGGCCGGAGACGCGGGCCTGAGAAAATGCCGATGGCGGCGTTGCAGCTCCTTGCCGTACTGGCGTACTGTCTGCGTCGCCGCGCCTTGCCATCGACATTTTTCAGGCCCGCTTGGCCCGGCATGCCTGTGCGGACGACTGGGGTGTTAATTCGGTTTGCTGGTGTGCTGGTGGCGTAGGGGCGCAAGGGCCTGTGGGTTTTATGGCGCCGTTTTTGGCACTTTGATCACGCTAATTTCCGAACAGAATTTGCGGCAGTGCAGCATAAATTTCATAGGGTAATTTCATAATATGAAATGCTATATCGTAATTTGAAAAATAGTAAATACGCTGTTAGAATCCCCACACTAAACCGACTTAATAGTAAATAATCAGCGAAATACCGTCCGACAGCGATCCGGAAAATCGGGGTGGGGCGTTCACAAAGGAGACTCAACAGATGTCAGCTCAACTGAACCAGGTAACGACACAGATCGGCACCGACCCGGATATGCAGGAAACCAAGGAGTGGCTGGACGCGCTCGAAGCCGTTCTGGAAAATGAAGGCCCGGAACGCGCGCATTACCTGATGGAGCGCATGGTTGACCTGGCCCGCCGCCGCGGCGCCCAGATCCCGTTCTCCAGCACCACCGCCTACGTCAATACCATCCCCACCAAGCAAGAAGCACACTGTCCCGGCAACCTGGAATACGAAGAGCGCCTGCGTTCGTGGATGCGCTGGAATGCCATGGCCATGGTCGTCAAGGCCAACCGCGCCGACGGCGACCTGGGCGGCCACTTGTCCTCGTTCGCATCGCTGGCGAACATGCTGGGCATCGGTTTCAACCACTTCTGGCACGCGCCAACGGCCGACCACGGCGGCGACCTGCTGTACATCCAGGGCCACTCCTCGCCCGGCGTCTACGCGCGCGCCTTCCTCGAAGGCCGCTTGAGCGAAGAGCAAATGCTGAACTTCCGCAAGGAAGTCGACGGCAAGGGCCTGTCCTCGTACCCGCATCCTAAATTGATGCCTGACTTCTGGCAGTTCCCGACCGTGTCGATGGGCCTGGGCCCGCACATGGCGATCTACCAGGCGCGCTTCCTGAAGTACCTGCACGCACGCGGCATCGCGAAAACCGACAACCGCAAGATCTGGGCCTTCTGCGGTGATGGCGAGATGGACGAGCCGGAATCGCTGGGCGCGATCGGTCTGGCCGCACGCGACATGCTCGACAACCTGGTCATCGTGGTCAACTGCAACCTGCAGCGCCTGGACGGCCCCGTGCGCGGCAACACCAAGATCATCCAGGAGCTGGAAGGCGAATTCCGCGGCGCCGGCTGGAACGTCGTCAAGGTCATCTGGGGTCCGGGCTGGGATGCCCTGCTGGCGCAAGACAAGGAAGGTATCCTGCAGCGCGTCATGATGGAAACCGTGGACGGCGAATACCAGAACTACAAGGCGAAAGACGGCGCCTACGTGCGCAAGCACTTCTTCGGCAAGCATCCGAAGCTGCTGGAAATGGTTGCCAACATGACGGACGACGACATCTGGCGCCTGACCCGTGGCGGCCACGATCCGCACAAGATCTACGCGGCCTTCAAGATCGCCCAGGAGCACAAGGGCCAGCCTACCGTCCTGCTGGTGAAAACCATCAAGGGCTACGGCATGGGCAAGTCCGGCGAAGCGCGCAACACGGCGCACCAGACGAAAAAACTGGACGACGAAGCCATCCGCGAAATGCGCGACCGCTTCTCGCTGCCTATCCCTGACGACAAGCTGGCCGACATCCCGTTCTTCAAGCCAGCCGACGACGCGCCGGAAATGGTCTACCTGCACGAGCGCCGCAAGGCCCTCGGTGGCTACCTGCCGCAGCGCCGCCAGAAGTCGGAAGAAACCCTGCCGGTGCCTGGCCTGGACGCCTTCAAGAACGTGCTGGAAGCGACGCCGGAAGGCCGCGAAATCTCGACCACGCAAGCCTTCGTGCGCGTCATCTCGACCCTGCTGAAAGACCCGAACCTGGGCCAGCGCGTGGTGCCTATCCTGGTCGATGAATCGCGTACCTTCGGCATGGAAGGCCTGTTCCGCCAGATCGGCATCTACAACCCGAAAGGTCAGTTGTACGAGCCGGTCGACAAAGACCAGGTCATGTACTACCGCGAAGACAAGGCTGGCCAGATCCTGCAAGAGGGCATCAACGAAGCGGGCGGCATGAGCTCGTGGATCGCCGCAGCGACGTCGTACTCGACCAACGACCGCATCATGATCCCGTTCTACACCTTCTACTCGATGTTCGGCTTCCAGCGCATCGGCGACCAGGTATGGGCTTCGGCCGACATGCGCGCCCGTGGCTTCCTGATGGGCGGCACGGCTGGCCGTACGACCCTGAACGGCGAAGGCTTGCAGCACGAAGATGGCCACAGCCATATCTTTGCCGCGACCATCCCGACCTGCATGCCGTACGATCCGACCTTCAGCCATGAAGTCGCCGTCATCATCCAGGACGGCCTGCGCCGCATGATCGCCAACCAGGAAGATGTGTTCTACTACATCACGATCATGAACGAGAACTACGCCCAGCCAGGCATCAAGCCAGGCCAGGAAGAAGGCATCCTGAAAGGCATGTACAAGCTGCAGGAAGGCCAGGCTGACGCCAAGCTGCGCGTACAGCTGATCGGTTGCGGCACCATCCTGCGCGAATCGATCTTCGCCGCCGAGCTGTTGCAAAACGACTGGGGCGTGGCAGCGGACGTGTGGTCGGCACCGTCGCTGACCCTGGTGGCCCGCGATGGCCAGGATGCGGAACGCTGGAACATGGTCAACCCGTCGAAAGAGCAGCGCGTGCCTTACGTGACGTCGCTGATGCAGGACACGGACGGCCCGATCGTCGCCACGACCGACTACATGCGCGCGTTTGCAGAACAGATCCGCGCCTTCATGCCGAAGGGCCGCACTTATAAAGTGCTCGGTACCGATGGCTTTGGCCGCTCGGACAGCCGCGCCAAGCTGCGCGAGTTCTTCGAAGTGAACCGTTATTATGTCACCGTGGCCGCGCTCAAATCGCTGGCTGACGAAGGCAAGATCGACGTGTCGGTGGTGGAGCAGGCGATCGCCAAGTACGGCATCGACGCGAACAAACCGAATCCGGTGACCCAGTAATCGTTGTGCGGACCCGATGATGCCAGGGCGGTGCGAAAGTGCCGCCCTGGCGTGTGTGCGGGTCCATCTGACAAATAAAATAACGGAGCAAGCTATGAGCATTGTGGAAGTCAAAGTCCCGGATATCGGCGATTTCAAGGAAGTCGAGATCATTGAACTGATGGTCAAGCCAGGCGATACGGTCAAGGTCGACCAGTCCCTGATCACGGTCGAATCGGACAAGGCCAGCATGGAAATTCCATCGAGCCACGCCGGTGTCGTCAAGGAATTGAAAGTCAACGTGGGCGACAAGATCGCCGAAGGTTCGCTGGTCCTGCTGCTGGAAGTGGCGGACGATGCGTCGGCCTCTGCGCCTGCGCCTGCCGCTGCCGCCCCTGCACCTGCACCTGCTGCTGAAGCTGCACCTGCTGCTGCCGCTCCTGCCGCCGCGCCAGCACCTGCCGCTCCATCCGGCGCGCCGGCCCTGGTCGAAGTGACCGTGCCCGATATCGGCGACTTCAAGGAAGTCGAAGTCATCGAACTGATGGTCAAGGTCGGCGACAGCATCAAGGTCGACCAGTCGCTGCTGACGGTCGAATCGGACAAGGCCAGCATGGAAATTCCATCGAGCCATGCCGGTATCGTCAAGGAATTGAAAGTCAAGGTCGGTGACAAGGTTGCCAAGGGTTCGCTGGTACTGGTCGTGGAAACGACGGGCGGCGCTGCCCCTGCCGCTGCTGCACCAGCCGCCGCGCCAGCGCAAGCTGCCGCCGCGCCAGTGGCCGCCGTCGCTTCGGCGCCGGTGGCTGTCGCAACACCTGCTGCCGCACCAGCTCCTGCCGCAAATGGCAAGCTGGCGCACGCCTCGCCGTCGATCCGCAAGTTCGCGCGCGAACTGGGCGTGGACCTGACCCGCGTGGGCGGTTCCGGTCCGAAGGGCCGCATCACCCAGGAAGACGTGCAGAACTTCGTCAAGGGCGTGATGTCGGGCGCTGTCGCCGCGCCAAATGCGCCGGTCGCCAAGGCCGGTTCGGGCGTGGGCCTGGATCTGCTGCCATGGCCGTCGCTGGACTTCAGCAAATTCGGCACGACCGAATTGCTGCCGCTGTCGCGCATCAAGAAAATCTCGGGTCCTAACCTGCACCGCAACTGGGTCATGATCCCGCACGTCACGCAGTTCGACGAAGCGGACGTGACGGACCTGGAAGCGTTCCGCGTCGACACCAACGCGGCCAATGCGAAGAACAAGGATGCGGCCAAGCTGACCATGCTGGCTTTCGTCATCAAGGCGTCCGTCGCCGCGCTGAAGAAATTCCCCGCGTTTAATGCGTCGCTCGACGCCAAGGGCGAGAACCTGATCCTCAAGCAGTACTACAACATCGGCTTCGCGGCAGACACGCCGAATGGCCTGGTGGTACCCGTGATCAAGGGCGCGGACCAGAAGTCGGTGTCGCAGATCGCCCGCGAAATGACGGAACTGTCGCTGCAGGCACGCGAAGGCAAGCTGAAACCGGCCGACATGCAGGGCGCCAGCTTCACGATTTCGTCCCTGGGCGGCATCGGCGGCACGCACTTCACGCCTATCGTGAATGCGCCGGAAGTCGCGATCCTGGGTCTGTCGAAAGCCTCGATCAAGCCGGTATGGGATGGCAAGGCTTTCCAGCCACGCCTGATGATGGGCACCTCGCTGTCCTACGACCACCGCGTGGTCGATGGCGCGATGGGCGCGCGATTCTCCGTGTACCTCGGCGAAGTCCTGGCCGACATGCGCAAAATTCTGCTGTAAGGAGCGATTGATGAGCACAGTAGAGGTAAAAGTACCGAATATCGGCGATTTCAAGGAAGTCGAAGTCATCGAACTGATGGTCAAGGTCGGCGACACCATCAAGGTGGACCAGTCCCTGATCACGGTCGAATCGGACAAGGCCAGCATGGAGATTCCATCGACCCACGCGGGTGTCGTCAAGGAGTTGAAAGTCAAGGTCGGCGACAAGATCGCCGAAGGCAGCGCATTGCTGGTGGTGGAAGCGTCGGAAGGTGCTGTAGCTCCCGCAGCCGCACCGGCGGCCGCTCCTGCGCCTGCAGCGGCACCGGCTCCTGCAGCGGCGGCACCAGCTGCAGCCGTTGCCGCCATCCCGGTCGGCAATTACAGCGGCCAGGTTGACATCGATGTCGACATGATGGTGTTGGGCGGCGGTCCTGGCGGCTATTCGGCGGCGTTCCGCGCGGCCGACCTGGGCATGTCGACGGTCATCGTCGAGCGCTACGCTACCCTGGGCGGCGTGTGCCTGAACGTGGGCTGCATCCCGTCGAAGGCGCTGCTGCACGTCGCCTCCGTCATCGACGAAACGGCGCACATGTCCAACACCGGCGTGACGTTTGCCAAGCCGACCATCGACATCGACCAGGTACGCAAGTACAAGGAAGGCGTCATCTCGAACATGACGGGTGGCCTGGCCGGCATGGCCAAGGCGCGCAAGACGCAAGTCGTCACGGGCGTGGGCCAATTCCTGTCCGCGAACCACATCGAAGTGACGGCAGGCGACGGCTCGAAAAAAGTCGTGCAGTTCAAGCAAGCCATCATCGCCGCCGGTTCGTCCGTGGTGAAACTGCCCTTCGTGCCGGAAGACCCGCGCATCGTCGATTCGACGGGCGCGCTGGAATTGCGCCAGATCCCGAAACGTATGCTGGTCATCGGCGGCGGCATCATCGGCCTGGAAATGGCGACGGTCTATTCCACGTTTGGTGCGCGCATCGACGTGGTCGAAATGATGGATGGCCTGATGCAGGGCGCGGACCGCGACGCCGTCAAGGTGTGGCAAAAGTTCAACGAGAAGCGCTTCGACAACATCATGACCAAGACCAAGACGGTCGCGGTGGAAGCGCTGCCGGAAGGCATCAAGGTCACGTTCGAAGCGGCCGAAGCGGGTGCCACGGCGCCGGCGCCACAGATCTACGACCTGGTACTCGTCGCCGTGGGCCGCAGCCCGAACGGCAAGAAGCTGGCCGCCGACAAGGCCGGCGTGCAGGTCACGGACCGCGGTTTCATCAACGTCGACAGCCAGATGCGCACCAACGTGCCGAACATCTTCGCCATCGGCGATTTGGTCGGTCAGCCGATGCTGGCGCACAAGGCCGTGCATGAAGCCCACGTGGCCGCGGAAGCGGCTTCCGGCCAGAAGTCGCACTTCGACGTCAAGGTGATTCCATCGGTCGCCTACACGGATCCGGAAGTGGCATGGGCCGGCATTACGGAAGACGAAGCGAAAGCCAAGGGTATCAAGGTCGAGAAGGGCCACTTCCCTTGGGCCGCTTCCGGCCGCGCCGTGGCCAATGGCCGCGCCGAAGGCTTCACCAAGCTGCTGTTCGACGCTGAAACGCACCGCATCATCGGCGGCACCATCGTCGGCACGCATGCAGGCGACATGATCGGTGAAATCGCGCTGGCCATCGAAATGGGCTGCGACGGCACCGACATCGGCAAGACCATCCATCCTCACCCGACCCTGGGTGAGTCGATCGGCATGGCCGCTGAAGTGTACGAAGGCGTGTGCACGGACTTGCCGCCACCGCGCAAGCGTTGATGTTGTAGCGCTGTGTCGTAACACTAAAAACCCCGCAAGCGATTGCGGGGTTTTTTATTATCCAACTACGATTGAAAGCCTTTAGTCGGCCCGCACGCGGGCGACAGGTGAACGATGAAGCGTGAAATCGCACTGGCCATCGAAATGGGCTGCGACGGCACCGACATCGGCAAGACCATCCATCCTCACCCGACCCTGGGTGAGTCGATCGGCAGGTTGGCAAAAGCGCGCCGAAGCAGGCGTGTGCACGGACTTGCCGCCACCGCGCAAGCGTTGATGGCTTAGTCGCACGTTGTAGCACTCAAAAACCCGCAAGCGATTGCGGGTTTTTTTATATCCCTTGATCTCGGCAGCGTAAACCGCAGACAGCCTGTGGCAGATCCGCCTGATGTGAACATTGGTGAGTATTGCCGTGTGGAAAAAGTGGCAGAATGGAGGTCTGTCACCATGTTCTTCTTTTTGCTTCAATGGAAGCGTGTGATTTTTCCAGGAATGTTGCCAGCGTGGGGTTCGGTCAAATTCCGCTGTACTGAAAGAGTTTTGCAACAATGAAAAAATTTACCGCCCTTCATATTGCCGATGTCCGTTTGCGCCGGGCCGATGAGCAAGAGCAAGCCGTGATGCTGCATGCCTTGTACCAGGATGTGGCCGCCATCCTGGCGGCGGGCAAGAAGATCGATGCGATTTTCTTCACGGGCCAGCTGGTCGCGCTGGACGCCTGTGCCGGCACGACGCCCGTGTATGTCTACGAATACTTCCTGCGCCCCTTGCTGCAGGCGGCCAGCTTGCCCGGCGCGCGCTTCTACCTGGTGCCGGGCAGCCGCGCGCAGGGTGTCGCGGCGGCGGCGCTGGGCAATGCCGGCTTCAGTTTTTTCTCCGCCGACGAGCACGCCAGTGCCGAGCAGCGTGCACACTACAAGAATATCCACGCCGTGTTCCATGGCCACCAGCATACGGGCGATGCCAGTTCGCTGATGAAATCGCTGGGCATCCTGTTCAAGAGCAATCCCGGCAGCCTGTACGGTGAGCATGGCCAGATGGCGGCGTTCGCCGTGCTCGAGTTTGGCGCGGACGCGGTCGCCACCGATGGCGGCGCGGCAGGTTCGCAGTGGACGGTGTCCCTGCGTGAGTTCGATGACGTGAGCAAGAACTTCGCCCTGTCGGTACTGTACACGCCGAATGGCCAGGAAACGGGGCAGATGGATGCCGAGTATGTATTTGCCACCTTGTTGCCGCAGCTGGCAGGCGAGCGCGCCTATCTCGATGGCTTGCTGGGCAAGGCGGGCGCGCCGCAGCGCGTGGGTGCCGGCGAGGCAGCCGATGCGCGCGAATTCCTGATGGAGCTGGCGTTCGTGATGTTCGAAGCCAAGACCGTCTTCCTCAGCGCGGCGGAGCTCGAACGCTTTGCCAGCGACTATTGTGGCGTGAAGGGCTGGAACATGACGGCCGGGGATTGGCTGGCGCCGTTGTATGCGCATGGCTTGCTGCTGGGGGCCGATGGTCAGGTGGCGTTTTCCTTCGATTACTTCCGCACGTATTTCCTGGCGCAGCGCTTTGAAACCTCGTTCGACCTGATGCGTTATGGCCCGGACCGTTACGATGGAAGTGAGTATTCACTCAGTCTCGATGGCGCGTCGGCGGCCCAGCCTTTTCTGCGCGCGCTGGGCTTGAGCGATGAACACGCCGACGCGGCGGTGCCGGAAGGCTGCAGCCGTCCTGGCTGATCTCTCCGCCCAGCCGTCCCGCGTCAGTCCGCGAGCGGCTGGCGCAAGGTGCCGTGCAGGAACAGGTCGAGACTGATCGCCACCTTGGCGCGCAATTGCGCCACGTCCGGTTGCGCCTGTGGTGGAAACAGCAGGCGCGACATCTGGTCGCCCAACAGGCAATTGAGCAGGTGCAGCGCCAGGATGGATGGCGTCAATTCCTCGCGAAACAGGGGCGCGATGTCGGGGCGGCTGAAAAACTTGGTCAGCATCTCGCGCGTCTGTCCCGGTCCCACCTTGTAAAACGTTTCCGCCAGTTCCGGATGCGTGGCCGCTTCGGCCACGACCATGCGATTGAGGCGAATCGCCGCCGGCATGGTGACGAGCTGCACGAACAGCAGGCCGAACTCGCCGAGGATGGCGGGCAGGGGGCGCATATCCGTTTCCAGCGCCGGCATGGTCGAGAAGTAAGAGGCGCGGCGCAATTCCACCACGGCATTGAACAAGCCCGACTTGCCGCCAAACTTCACATAAATCGTGCGCACGGCCACATGGGCTTCGCGGGCGATCATTTCCAGACTCACCTTCCCATATCCCTTTTCCAGAAACAGGCAGCCGGCCGTGTGCAGCAGGTTTTCCATGCGCGCTTCCATGTCGGCCGCGCGTGGACGGCCGGCAGGCTTGCCGCAGCAGGAAAGGTCCTGGGCGGCGGCGTCGGATTCTTTATCGGTTGGCAAGGTATCGCTGAGGCCGGGATCGGACATGGTCTGGGTCTCTTTATAAGGTGGAAGGTAAGTGATGGCTCACACTGTAGTGCAAATTAAAATGAAATGCAATCGTTTCATTTCTTGACTTTGGCTTTTCTTTGCCCAATAATGAACCTACATCATTTCATTTCCGGAGCGAGTATGTCCAACCAGCCAGGCCAAGCAGAGCACAAGGTGCTGAGCGCCGTCCCACCCGCGGCCCCGGCCGCCCCTTCCGCGCCTGCCGCTGCCGCCAGCTCCGCAGCACCACCAAATAACCGCGTGAAAATCATCGCCGGCCTGATCGTCCTGGTTGCCCTGGGTGCCGGTGCCCGCATGTGGTACCGCAGCCACTATTTCGTGGAAACGGAAAACGCCTACGTGGCCGGCCACGTGCACCCTGTTTCGGCGCGCATTTCCGGCGTCGTCACCAAGGTTTTCATCGACGACAATCAAATCGTGAAAGAGGGCGACGTGATCGCCGAACTCGACCCGTTCGACCAGCGCGTGAAAACCGAACAGATCGCCGCGCAGATCGCCAGCGCCGAGCAGCAAGTGCTGCAGGCCGATGCGCAGATCGCCCAAGTGCAGGCGCAAGCCAGTGGCGCCCAGGCGCAAGTGGCGCAAGCGGACGCGCAATTGCTGCGCGCGAAACAGGATGCCGAGCGCTATGGCCAGCTGTACACGAGTCAGATGAAAGCCGTCTCGAAAGCGGAACTCGATGCGGCCAATGCGGCACGCTCGAGCGCCGTGGCTGATCTGGCCGCCCGCCGCGACAGCGCTTCCGCCGCCAAGGCACAGATCGGTGCCGCGCAAGCTGCGCGCGACGTGGCCAAGGCGCAAGTGGCCGTGCTGCGCGTGCAATTGAAGGACGCGGAACAGCAGCTGCAATACAACCGCATCCTGGCCCCCGTCGCCGGCCGCATCGGCAAGCGCAACGTGGAAACGGGCATGCGCGTGCAGCCTGGCCAGCAATTGACGGCCATCGTGCAGGACAACGTCTGGGTCACCGCCAACTTCAAGGAAACGCAGCTGGCTGACCTGCACCGCGGCCAAAGCGTGCACGTGAGCATTGACGCCATGCCGGGCAAGAAACTGGTGGGTACCGTGGACAGCTTCGCCCCTGCCTCGGGCGCGCAATTCGCGCTGCTGCCGGCCGATAACGCCACCGGCAACTTCACCAAGATCGTCCAGCGCGTGCCCGTGAAAATCGTCTTCCAGCCGGAAGACATCAAGGCCATGAATGGCCGCCTGGTGCCGGGCATGTCAGTGATCGCCGAAGTGGAAGTGAACCAGCCCGCATCGGCCCAGGACAAGGCCGAGGCCGCGCGCCACGCCGCCGCGCCAGCTGCTCCCGTCGCCCAGACCACCACGCGCTAAGCTTCCATGAGCAGCCCCTCCACCACGCTGGCGAAGCCGCCAGCGTTTCCCGTGATCGACGAGAAAGTCTCCGGGCGCACCTGGCTGGCGGTCGCCGCCGGCATGCTGGGCGCCTTCATGGCGGTGCTCGACATCCAGATCACGAACTCATCGCTCAAGGATATCCTTGGCTCGCTGTCGGCCACCCAGGAAGAGGGCTCGTGGATTTCCACGGCCTACCTGGTCGCCGAAATT
Organism: Janthinobacterium sp. BJB426; assembly: GCF_002735705.1. GTDB lineage: Bacteria > Pseudomonadota > Gammaproteobacteria > Burkholderiales > Burkholderiaceae_D > Janthinobacterium. The sequence continues at coordinate 180,922 of NZ_PDZL01000005.1, read as the reverse complement.
ATCGTCATTCCCCTCACCGCGCTGCTGGCGCGCGTGTTCGGACTGCGCACCTACATGATCGGCACCACTGCTTTCTTCCTGCTGTTCTCCACCCTGTGCGGCGCGGCCTGGAACCTGGAAAGCATGATCGTCTTCCGTATGCTGCAGGGCTTCACCGGCGGCGCCCTGATCCCGATGGCGTTCACCCTGGTGATGCTCAAGCTGCCGCCATCGAAGCGGGCCGTCGGCATGGCCATCTTTGGCTTGACGGCCACCCTGGCGCCGGCCATGGGTCCGACCCTGGGCGGCTACCTCTCCGAGCTGTATGGCTGGCCATCGATCTTCTACATCAACTGGGTGCCGGGCGTGCTGCTGATCGCCGGCATGATCTATGGCCTGGACAAGGAGCCGATGCAGCTCAAATTGTTCTGGAAAGCAGACTGGCTGGGCATCTTCTTCATGGCCCTGGGCCTTGGTTGCCTGACCATCTTCCTGGAAGAGGGCAACTCGAAGGACTGGTTCGACTCGGGCTTCATCATCGCCTTTGCCGCGCTGGCTCTGACGGGCATCCTGGGCTGGGTCGTCACCAGCGCCACGCGCGCCGAGCCGTTCGTCAACCTGGGTCTGTATGGCCAGCGCAATTTTCTCGTCGCCACGGTGCTGTCGGCCGTGACGGGCATGGGCCTGTATGGCTCGGCCTTTTTGCTGCCCCTGTTCCTGGGCCAGATCGCCGGCTATTCGCCGATGCAGATCGGTGAAGTCATCATGTGGGTGGGCTTGCCGCAGCTGTTCATCATGCCCTTCGTCGCCAAGCTGTCGTCCGTGGTGGATAACCGCATCCTGTGTTCGATCGGCCTCTTGCTGTTTGGCGGCTCGTGCATGATGAATGCCTACATGGACGCTTCCACCGGCTACGACCAGCTGCTGTGGTCGCAGGTGGTGCGCGCGCTGGGCCAGCCCTTCGTCATGCTGACCCTGTCGAACTTCGCCATGAAGGGCATCGCGCCGAAAGACATGGCGTCCGCTTCGAGCCTGTTCAACATGACGCGCAACCTGGGCGGCTCGATCGGCATCGCCCTGCTGGCCACGGCCCTGAGCACGCGCGAGCACTTCCACTCGCAGCGCCTGGGCGAAGCGATCAATGCGTATTCGAGCGCCACGCAACTGCGCATCGACCAGCTGACGTCATCGTTCATGGCCAAGGGCTATGACGCCGTCACGGCCGGCAACCAGGCCTTGCAGGCGATCGACGGCATCGTGCGCCGCGAAGCGTATGTGATGGCCTATAACGACGGCTTCTTCCTCGTCGGCGCCATCCTGCTGGCCTGCATCGTGCCCCTGTGGCTGGCCGACAAACTCAAAGCTCCCGGTGGCGGTGGCGGCGGTCATTGACCGCGCACAGTCCGTACGTGCAGCACCTCAAGAACAAGAAGGTACACATCATGCAAACAGTATTGACGAAAATCGCGCTGGCCGCTTCCCTTGCCGTGGCGCTGTCCGCCTGCGGCACCGTGGGCCAGGATTTCACCGCCCCGGCGAACGTCGCCGGCAGCGACACCTTCCGCCATGGCGCCAGTGCGGCGGACGCCGCGCAGCTGCCGAAGGAATGGTGGAGCATCTACGGCGACGCCACCCTGAACCGCCTCGAACAGAGCGCGCTGCAGGACAACCCCGGAGTCAAAGCGGCCGGCGAGCGCCTGCTGCAGGCGCTGGCGCAAAGCGGCATGGCGCGCGCCAACCAGGGGCCGAGCGTGAACGTCAGCACGGGTATCTCGAACTCGCGCACCTCGGCCAACACCTCGCAGGGCCTGGCCCTGGGCAACCGCTCCATCAGCGGCAACAATTTTTCCGTGGGCGGCACGCTGTCGTATGAAGTCGACTTGCTGGGTCGTGTAAAACGCATGGTCGAAGCGGCCGATTCGCAGGCGCTGGCGGCGCAGGCCGACCGCGACGGCGTGCTGCTGATGCTGTCGGCGCAAGTGGCCAGCAATTACTGGCAGCTGCGCGGCCTCGATGCGGAAATGGCGATCCTGAATGGTGCGCTCGATACGCGCCGCGAATCGGCCCAGCTGGTCGAGGCGCGCTTCAACGCGGGCTTGACGAATGAGCTGGACCTGGCGCGCGCGAAAGTCGAACTGTCGAACGCGCAGGCCGACCTGCATGAAGTCAAGCGCCAGCGCAACCAGCTGGAAAACAGCCTGGCCACCCTGACGGGCAAGCCGCCGTCGGCGCTGCAATTGCCGGTAGCGGCCGATCCCTCCGCCTTGCCGCTGCCGCCAGGTATCCCCGTCGGCCTGCCCGCCAGCCTGCTGGCGCACCGTCCGGACCTGGTCTCCAGCGTGGCGGGCCTGCGCGCGGCGAATGCGCAAGTGGGCGTGGCTGAAGGCGCGTTTTATCCGACGCTGCAATTGACGGGCAATTTCGGCTACGCCTCGGAAAAGCTGCGCGACCTGGCGCAGGGCGGTTCGCGCCAGTTCAGCTTTGGTCCGCTGGCCCTGTCCTTGCCGATCTTCGACGGCGGCCGCAACCAGGCCAACCTGGATTTGAGCAAGGCGCGCTATGCGGAAGCCGTGGCGAACCATGAAACCAAGCTGCTGACGGCCTTGCGCGAAGTGGAAGATGCGCTGTCCGACGTGGAGCAGCGCCAGTTGCAGGGCGACGCGCAAGCCTTGTCGCAGGCAGCGGCGGCGCGCGCCTACCTGGTGGCGCGCACGCGCTACGAGCGCGGCATCTCGACCTACCTGGACGTGACGGATGCGCAGCGCAGTTCCCTGGCGGCGGACCGCGCCGCCGCGCAGATCAAGACCCAGCGCCTGCTGGCCACCGTTGCCGTGGCCCGTTCTTTAGGTGCCGGCTGGCAGCCGGACGGCGAGTTGGCCAAGCTGGCTTCCGCGCCATCGACCGTCAAGTCGAACTAAGTACGACGATTACGTGAGCGTGGCCGGCGGCGGTGTCGCCGCCGGCCCGTAGCGTTCCAGCAGAAAATCGATGAAGGTCGTCAGCTTCGGCGTGGGCTGGCGGTCGCGCGCATACACGAGGTGCATGGGGCGCGGCGCCGGCACGTAGTCGGCCAGCAGCGGCACCAGCGTGCCGGCGGCGATATCGCTGGCCATCAGGATCTCCGCCTGCATGACGATGCCGAAGCCGTGCAAGGCCGCCACGCGCAGCGCCTGCCCATTGTTCGAGCGGAAGCGGCTCTCGCGCACGGGGCTGCCATCGTCATCGCCGCTCCTGGCCAGGCGCCAGCGCACATGGCGCGTCCACTGCATGAAATCGAGGCATTCGTGGCGCGCCAGGTCGGCCGGCGTGCGCGGCGTGCCGTGTCTGGCCAGGTAGGCGGGCGCGGCGCAGATGACCATCGCATACGGCCGCAGCGCGCGCGCCACCATGCCGGAGTCTTCCAGCTTGCCGATGCGGATGGCCGCATCAAACCCTTCCTCCACCAGGTCCACCGTCCTGTCGTTCAGGTTCAATTCCAGGCTCACTTCCGGATAGGCATCGAGGTAGTCGGCCAGCAGCGGCGCGATGCATTCGCTGCCGAAGGACACGGGCGCCGTGATCTTCAGCTTGCCGCGCGGCGCCGTGCGCATAGCTTCCGCGCCCCGTTCGGCCGCATGGATGCTGGCGAGGATCTGGCGGCACTGTTCCACATACTGCTGGCCGATTTCCGTCAGGCTTTGCCGGCGCGTCGTGCGCGCCAGCAGCCGCGCGCCCAGCCGCTCTTCCAGGTATTTGATGTGCTTGCCCACCATCACGGGCGAAATCTGGAACGTCTCGGCGGCGGACGTGAAACTGCCCGCATCGACGACGGCGACAAAGATCTCCATGCTGCGCAATTTATCCATGGCACCTTGATTGCAAACTCTGAGTTGGTAATCTTGTAAATTCTAGCGTATTTATTCCTTTTTGTAAGCGGCGCATACTGGCTTCATCGTTCAACCCATACAAGGAAGCATCATGAAAATCGTCATCATTGGCGCCAGCGGCACCATCGGCAAGGCCGTCACCGCACAACTGGCGCAACGCCATGAAATCATCGAAGTGGGCAGCCGCAGCGGCACGCACCAGGCCGACATGGGCGACATCGCGCAAGTGCGCGCCCTGTTCAAGCGCATCGGCAAGGTCGACGCCGTCGTCGTCACGGCCGGCAAGCTGCATTTCGGCCCCCTGGCCGATTTCACGCCCGAGCAATTCCAGCTGGGCCTGGAAAGCAAGCTGATGGGCCAGGTCAACGTGGCGCTGGTGGCGCAGGAATACCTGAATGACGGCGGCTCGATCACCCTCACCAGCGGCATCGTGGCCGACCAGCCTATCCGCTTTGGCACGGCTGCCACCATGACCAACGCGGCCGTGGAAGGTTTTGCAAGGGGCGCCGCCATCGAGTTGCAGCGCGGCGTGCGCATCAATGTCGTCAGCCCCACGGTGCTGGAAGAATCGCTGGAGGCATATGGCCCGTTCTTCTACGGCTTCGAACCGGCCGCCGCCAGCAGAGTGGCGCTCGCTTACAGCCGCAGCGTGGAAGGGGCGCAGACGGGGCAGGTGTACAAGGTCTGGTAAGTCGCTTGCCATGCCATGGGGGCAGGTGGGACAATCGCAGGCTGAACAAGGAAGCGGACGCGCAGTAACAGCGCGGGGCGCTTTCTTGCTGTGAACCATACACCGAGGCCCCATGAAAAACATCCTGATTCCCCTGCTGATGGCCGCCGCCGTCGGCAGCGCTTGCGCCGCAACGCCAGCCGCCCCCGCTACGGCGCAACAATTGACCAGCATGAGCGCCCGCTATGCGCCCGTCGCGCTGACTGCCGATGTCACGCACCTGTCTGCGGGCGACCGCCAGGCCATCGCCAAGCTGGTCGAAGCGGCCAAACTGGTCGACGTGCTGCAGCTGCGCCAGCGCTGGTCCGGCAACGAAGCCCTGTGGGCGGCCCTGAAGAAAGACAAGTCGGCCCTGGGTCAGGCCCGTTTGAACTATTTCTGGATCAACAAGGGGCCATGGTCGGTGCTTGACGCCCACGCCTCGTTCATGCCGGCCAGCTATGCCGGCATCGCCATTCCCGCGCACAAGCCGGAAGCGGGCAATTTCTATCCGCAGGGCGCCACCAAGGCCAGCCTGGAAACGTGGATGAATGGCTTGCCGGCGGACGACAAGCAGCAGGCGCAATGGTTCTTTACGACGATTCGCGCGGGCAAGGATGGCAAATACCAGACCGTCAAGTATTCGGATGAATACAAGGTGGAGCTGAAGCAACTGGCCAAGCTGCTCGACGAAGCGGCCGCCGCCACGGACAACGCCTCGCTGAAGAAATTTTTGACCTTGCGCGCCAAGGCTTTCCTCGACAATGACTACCTGCCGTCCGACTTCGCCTGGATGGATCTCGATTCGCCCGTCGACATCACCATCGGCCCGTATGAAACGTACAACGACGAGCTGTTCGGCTACAAGGCCGCGTTCGAGGCCTACGTGAACATCCGTGACCAGGCGGAGACGCAAAAGCTGAACTTCTTTGCCAAGCACATGCAGGAACTGGAAGACAACTTGCCGCTCGACGCCCAGTACCGCAACCCGAAAGTGGGCGCGCTGGCGCCGATGGTGGTGGTCAACCAGGTGTATGGCGCCGGCGATGGCAACATGGCCGTGCAGACGGCCGCCTACAACCTGCCGAACGACGAGCGCATCATCAGCGCGCGCGGCTCCAAGCGCGTGATGCTGAAAAACGTGCAGGAAGCCAAGTTCAAGGCCACCCTGACGCCGATCTCGAAACTGGTGCTCACGCCCGAAGCGCAGCAGGACGTGGACTTCAATTCCTTCTTCACGCACATCCTCGCGCATGAAATCATGCACGGCCTGGGCCCGCATGCGACTGTTGTCGACGACAAGCCTTCGACGCCGCGCCAGGACTTGAAGGAAGCCTACTCGACCATCGAGGAAGCCAAGGCCGACATCACGGGCCTGTTCGCGCTGCGCTACATGATGGACAAGGGGCAACTGAACGATACCCTGGGCCAGGGCGACGTGGCCGAGCGCAAGCTGTACAACACTTTCCTCGCTTCCGGTTTCCGCACCCTGCATTTCGGCCTGACGGATTCGCACGCGCGCGGCATGGCCATCCAGATGAATTACATCCTCGACAAGGGTGGTTTTGTCTCGCTGGGCGATGGCAGGTTCGGCGTTGATTTTACGAAGATCAAACAGGCCGTGATCGACCTGGACCGTGAATTCTTGACCATCGAGGCGACGGGCGACTATGCGCGCGCGAAAGACCTGATGACCAAATACGTGGTGATCCGCCCTGAAGTGCAAGTGGCGCTCGACAAGATGAAGGCCGTACCGAACGATATCCGCCCGGAATTCGTCACGGCCCGCGCGCTGGACAAGGCGGCGAAGAAATAGACCCGAGCCTGACTACAGTCTGAAAAGCCGGCGCCTGCGCCGGTTTTTTTTCGTCTTTATTTGGGAAAAGTTGCCAGTTTTTCCTTGTGGAAATATCCTCGCCGCTTACTCTGCAATGGTGGCTTTCCTTTCTTCCCGTTGATCCCATGTTGAAACTGTTCTCGCTGTTGAGTTTGCTTATTGCCGTGCCTGCCATTGCGCAGGCCCAGCTCACCGATCTGGAAACCCGCTGGCTGCAGGCGGGCCAAGCCGTCATCGCATTTGCGCGTGGGCAAGGTTTGCCCATCGACATCATCGTGCAGCCGCAGCAGGCGCCCGGCGCCGTGCCGCTGGCGCTGGGCTACGCAGCAGGGCGCTGCAAGCTGGTGCTGTCCTTGCGCGGCAATGCGCAGGCGGACAGCATCTTGCGGGGTGTGCCATTGGCGCGTCACGGTGTCATGATCGAAGCGATGACGGCGCATGAGATTGGCCACTGCCAGCGCTATGCGCAGGGCGACTGGCATGCCTTGCCACGCGGCTTTGTCGAGCCGCGCAGCAGGCAGCAGGGTAAATTGACACCGTTGGCACAGGAGCTGCGCGAGACGCGCCGGGAAGAGGGTTATGCGGACCTGGTAGCCCTGGCCTGGATACATGGACGTCACCCCGGGCAGTACCAGGAGGTGCTGGCCTGGATGCGCGGCGTGCGCGCGGCTGGCGAGGTTGCAAGCGGTTCGCACGCCACGCAGGCCTGGCTGGCGCTGGCCGATGGCGCTGATGCATTTGATGAGTCCGCTTCACCATTTGAACAGGCGCAAGTATTGTGGCGGAAGGGCTTGAGCGGCGACAAATAAACGCTGATTATTATGCGAATGGCCTGTCAGCGTGTGCTGTCGCACGGAGCTTTGCGCGCGGCAGGGGTCTAATCTGGGCATCAACTAACCAGAGAGGAACCATCATGAACAAAATGATCGCACTCATGCTGGCCGCCAGTGCCAGCGCCCTGCTTGCCGCCACGCCCGCGTATGCGCAGGATGCCTCATACAAGAGTTTGACGGACAAGGCATCCAGTGATTACAAACAGGCCAAGACCGCCTGCGATAGCCACAGCGGCAACGCGAAAAAAGTCTGCGTGGAAGAAGCCAAGGTGGCGCGCGCCAAGGCCGATTCGGACGCCGTGGCCCAGTACCGCAACACGCCGCGGGAACTGGGCAAGGCCCGCAAGGACGTCGCCAATGCCGAGTATGACCTGGCCAAGGCCAAGTGCGGCGACCGCACGGGCGCCGACAAAACCACATGCATGAACGATGCCAAGGCGGCGAAAACGGCTGCGCTGGCCGATGCCAACACGGGCGCCCGGGCCGGCACCAATGTGGCGCAAAATCCGCCCGCCACGACGAAGGAAAACTGCGACGCCATGGATGCGACGGCCAAGGCCGCCTGCGTGACGCGCAATGCGGCCGGCAGCACCAAGGTGGCAGTGGAAGACTCCGTCATCACCACCAAGATCAAGGCGGATCTCGTCAAGGACAGTGACTTGAAAGCGCTTGATGTGCACGTGGAAACGGTGAACGGCGTCGTCATGCTCAGCGGCTTCGTGCCTTCCCAGGCGCAAGTGAAAAAAGCTGCCGACCTGGCCCGTGGTGTGGAAGGCGTGACGGACGTGAAGAATGGCTTGAAGGTGAAATAAGTACATTTTGCATCGGCATTCAAGCCAGGACTGGAGCGGCAAGTAACAGTGTCGCTCCAGTTTTTTGATTGTATAAATTACGATCATAATATAACATGAGAAAAATCCCGCCCGCTGGTGCTGGCCGGTATCCACTTTTTCTCATGAGGACTGCATGCTTTCCTATCCTTTTTCGCAATGGCTGGAGCGGCGCGGCATCCACTTTGCCTGGGTCATCGTTGCCATCACGTTCCTCACAGCATTAACCTCGTCCGCCGCGCTGGGCTTGCCGGGTGCGCTGATGCAGCCCCTGAGCCGCGAATTCGGATGGGATGCCGAGCAGATTTCCTCGGCCCTGGCCGTGCGCTTCGTGCTGTTTGGCCTGATGGGGCCGTTTGCCGCCATCCTGATGGAACGCTTCGGCTTGCGCAATGTCATCTGCGTGGCGCTGGGCCTGATCGCTGCCGGCATGCTGCTGGCCACGCGCATGACGCAGTTCTGGCACCTGGTGGCCCTGTGGGGCATCCTGCTGGGTCTCGGTTCGGGCATGACGGCGCTGGTCTTGAGCGCCGTGGTGGCAAACCGCTGGTTCGAGACGCACCGTGGCCTGGTGGTGGGCGTGCTGACGGCCAGCTCGGCCACGGGCCAGCTGCTGTTCCTGCCCGTGGGCGCCTGGCTGATCGAGCACTACGGCTGGCGTACGGCCGTCATGCCCGTGTTTGCCGCCTGCGCCATCGTCGCCGTGCTGGCCTTCCTGTGCATGCGCAACCGTCCCCAGGAGGTGGCCTTGCGTCCGTATGGCGCCGACCCGGCCACGCCGCTGGTGGCGCCGCCTGCGGCAAAGATGACGTTTGCCACGCCGTTCGTGATTTTGCGCAGCGTGGCGGCGAACCGTACCTTCTGGATACTGTTCGGCACCTTTTTCATCTGCGGCCTCAGCACCAACGGCCTGATCCAGACGCATTTCATTTCCCTGTGCGGCGACTCGGGCCTGTCCGCCGTGCCGGCCGCGTCCGTGCTGGCCATGATGGGCGCGTTCGACCTGTTCGGCACGATCTTGTCCGGCTGGCTGTCGGACCGCTATGACAACCGCAAACTGCTGTTCTGGTATTACGGCTTGCGGGGTCTCTCTCTGTTCTGGCTGCCGTATTCGGAATTCACCCTGTACGGCCTGTCGCTGTTCGCCATGTTTTACGGCCTGGACTGGATAGCCACCGTGCCGCCCACCGTGAAACTGGTGGGGGCCACGTTCGGGCGGGAGCGGGCGGGCATGGTGTTCGGCTGGATCTTTGCCGGCCACCAGCTGGGCGCCGCCGTGGCCGCATATGGGGCGGGCCGCATCCGCACCCTGATGCTGACCTACAACCCGGCCCTGTTCGCAGCCGGCGCCGCCTGCCTCGTCGCCGCGCTGATGGTGTTGGCGATCCAGCGCCAGAAAGCGGCCGTAGCCGCTGTTCAGCCGGCATGAAAAAAGCCAGGCCCGCGTGAGCGGAGCCTGGCTTTTCAAGAAACGTGTAGCAGGATTATTTCAAATACCTTGCCAGCCAGCCCTCAACTTCGCTATAGAAGAAACGGCTGTTCTCGCCCTTCAAGATCCAGTGGTTTTCGTCCGGGAAGACCAGCAATTTCGCCGGCACGTTCAGGCGTTGTTGCACGGCAAAGTTCATCAAGGCATTGTTGGCCGGCACGCGGTAATCGAGCTCGCCCACGGTGATCAGGATCGGGGTCGTGAAACCCGTGCCTTTTTCGTGATTACCCGCTTGCATGACCGGGCTTTGATCGCGCCACACGGGCAGGTTCGACCAGACGGGGCCGCCTGCATTCGTTTCACGGCCGAAGCCGCCGTCGCTGGTGCCCCATTGCATGATCAAGTCCATTTCGCCCGCGTGCGAGACGATGGCCTTGTAGCGCGTCGTGGTCGCTTGCAGCCAGTTGGCCAGGTGACCGCCATAACTGGCGCCGCCGGCGGCCAGTTTCGTGCTGTCGATAAATGGATATTTCTTGATGGCTTCATCGACGCCCTGGTTGACCTCGTCGCCCGGACCCTTCAAGGGGTCAAACTGGATAGAGCGCGAGAATTCCTCGCCATAGCCGGTCGAGCCTTTGTAGTCGGTCAGCAGCACGACATAGCCGGGCTTGGCCAGCAAATGATAGTTCCAGCGCAGCACGAACTGGTCGCGCCACATGCTGGCCGCGCCGCCGTGGATGACGGTAAACAGCGGGTATTTCTTGTTCGGATCGAAATTGGCCGGCTTGACGAGCATATTGTGGATATGGCGGCCGTCGGCCGTGGTGAACCAGAAGTGCTCGGGCGCCTGCCAGTCGATCTTGCTGGCCTTGTCCGTGTTGAAGGCCGTCAGGCGCTTCGGCTGCTTGCCGTTGAAGGCATAGATTTCCGGTGGGTTGATGGCGGATTCCCACACGCCGACCAAAGCCTTGCCGCCGCTGCTCAGCGAGTTGATGGTACCCGTCGGCAAGGATGGCTCCTCGCGCACGTCGCCACCCCTGGCGTCGATCGAGTACAGCTTTTCCAGGCCAGCATGTTCATAGCTGAAGAGGACGCGCTTGCCGCCTTCGGGCAGCACGTAGCGGGAAACCGAACGGTCCAGCTTGGCCGTCAAAATCGTTGGCGCAGGGTTGTTCATCGGCCAGGCAAAACTGGCCAGGCGTTTCACGTCATATACTTTGCCTGGCGTTTGCGCGTCGCTCAAGGCGAACAGGGTCTTGCCGTCGGCCGCGAATTTCAGGCTGCCATAGCTGTGCTTATCCTGCGTCAAACGCTGCGCTTCACCGCCGGCCACGGGCAGCAGATACAGTTGCGAATAGACGGCTTCGCGCTGGGCCGCATCGCGGTTGGCGGCCGCGTTGAAGACGACAGCCTTGCCATCCGGCGTCCAGACGGCGTCCAGCGATTGCCCCTCGTCGCCCTGGCTGCCGCCAAAGCCCGGCAGGGTGACCAGTTGCGTGCCCGACAGGATGTCGCGCGCTGTGTTCTCGCCCTTGGCGTCAGGCTGGGCATCGACGACGAACAGGCGCACTTGCTTGTCGGTCAGCCATTTGTCGAAATAGCGGGGCGCCGTCGTTTCATACGCACGGGCGCTGTATTTACGGTCCTTGCGCTCTTTCGCGCTTTGCTTGACGTCGGCTTCCGTCTTGTTGCCTGGATAGATATCGCTGATGAACAGCAGCTGCTTGCCGTCCGGGCTCCATTTCGGCATGCGCGCGCCCATGGTCAAGCTCGTCAACCGTTGGGCTTCGCCGCCGGCGGCCACGTCGAGACGGTAAATCTGGCCCGCCTCATCGCCGTCGCGCTTGGCGACGAAGACGAGCTGGCGGCTGTCCGGCGACCAGGCCACGGCGCTTTCGCCGCTTTTGGAATAGCTCAGGCGGCGTGCGGGGCTGTCGTCAAGCAGTGACTTGATCCACAGGTCCGACCATTGTTCCTTGCTGTCGTAGGCGCTGTCGACCACGGAAAACACGGCCCACTTTCCATCCGGGCTGGCGACGGGCGCGCCCACACGTTTCATCAGCCACACATCTTCATGCGTGATGGCGTGTCTGGCTTGCATTTGCGTGGCGGCAACTGGGGTGGTGGCCTTGGTGTCGGCGGCGTGGACGGTCGTTGCCAGCGAGGCGCAGGCCGCTGCGATCAGCAGGGAGCCGAGGGAACGGCGAAGACGGGGTGAGGTCATGGGCGTGGTCCGGAGTAGTGAAAAAAGTACAGCGGGCAACATTATTGCCCATCGATTCGAGCACTGCCAAGGCTGGGTACCGTTACTTACCAGGCGGGATGGCTGTGTATCGGGCGGGCAGCGCGTATCCGATCAGTTAAACTTGCCGCTTTACTCACGCTGGCGCTGCTTGAACATGAAAATTAGTCTACCCTTATTGAAAACGCTATTGCTGGGCGCGAACTGCCTGCTGGCCGTCCCGGTTTTTGCCGTTGCCGCCGCACCGTACCCGAATACCAGCGCCATGGGCGTGGGTCACGCGGAAAGCACAGCCTGGTATGTGGCTTGCCTGAAGGTCAAGGATGCGGCGCCGCCGCCCGCCGACCTGCCGGCCCCGTCCGCCGTGGCGTCCCTGCAGCAATGCCAGGCTACCGACCTGTACTACGATACCAAGAGTATGTCCGCGCCCAAGCCGGCCGACTGGCGTCCCGCGCGCCATTGCTCCATGGCCACGCAAAACAGCGCCGTCTTGATGATGCTGTACCAGAATGGACAGGGCGTGCAGAAAGACCCATTACTGGCGCTCAAATATGCGTGCAGCATCGACGCAGCGCCGGCCGAAATGCGGGGCCGCATCGAACACTTGCAGCAGATCAATGCCAGCGGACGCGGCATGATCGATTTATGCGACGACATCACCAGCGGCTACATGATGGGCGTGTGCAGCGCCATCGATGCTCGCCAGAAACAACGAGTGCGCACGCAGGCGACAGGCAAGGTCAGCGCAAGCATGCCTGCCGTGGCGCAAGCGTCGCTGCAAAAATTGCAGGCGGCGGCCAGCAAGTTTGCCGATGCGCGCGCGGCCAATGAAACGGACTTGAGCGGCACGGCGCGCGCCGCCCTGAGCATCGCCGCTCGCACGGCCGAGCTCGATCTGCTGGCGCACGATCTGCGTGACTACGAAGCGGGCAAGCTGCCGGCCAGCATGACGAAGGAACAGGCGGCGGCGCTCGACAAGGAGCTTAACGCCATCTACGGCAAGCTCATGAAAAAGCCGGCGGAAACCCATGCGGGCGCCGTGGGCAAGGATGGCATCCGCGCCACCCAGCGTCTGTGGCTGGCGTACCGCGATGCCTGGATGAACTTTGGCGCCGTGCGCTATCCATCCGTGACGAGCGAAACCTGGGCCGGCCGGCTGACGTCGCGGCGCAATGTGCAACTGCAAGATTTGCTGGAGAATTGAAACATGCGGGAAGCGTACTACCACGAAGACGATTTTTGCCGGATTGAACTGTTGCCACTGGATAACTTGCAGCACTGTGTGACGCAGATGGGCGAGCAGCAGGCGTTCGCCGACGCGCACCGCAGCGGCGCCGGCTGGACGGACATGTATGTGATCAAGGCGGCCCCGTCCCTACTATCCACCCTGGGCATGACGGCGGAACAGCTGCGCCTGGCGCTAGGGGATGCCTTGCCGCCGTACGACGCCGTGTACACGGGGTACAGCACTTACCGCGTCGAGTGCAAGAACGAGCTGGCCTTTGGCGGCGACAAGACGGAAACCCTGTTTGCCAGCCTGAACGATAACGGCATCGTCAGCCACCTGTGGTGCAGCGATAGCATGTCGCAATTGCTGCTGTTGCCCTTGAAAGAGCAGTTGCTGCTGGCCGACTGGGGTGCAGGGTTTGCGTGTCCGCTGGCCGATGGTGACTTGTTTGCCCGCTATCTGCAGGAATACGAGCTGGATTGATTACTCGCAGGCGATGGCGTTCGGTTGCGCCACTTTCACCACCGATTGCAAACGCGCCATGTCGTTGCCGTCGCCTTGCTCGACATACGGTTGATACGTGTCAATGACGATGCGCGCGCGGGCTTGCCAGCCGCAATTGTCGGCCTGGCGCGCGGGCACGCGCAGCAGCCGGCGCGCCTCGCCATCGTTGGAAAAACAGAACCACGCATCGTGCGTGGCGGCAGGGCGGGGCAGGCGGCCCCACTGCGCCTTGTCGGGCGCGAAGCAGGCGCGGTTGCCGATGATCTGCAGGCTCATCTCGTCCGTGCGCGCGCTGTACTGGCCGTCGAGCACGATAGGTGTTTGCATTTGCGCGTGGGCGGACAGGCAGGCGGTGGCCAAGAGGAGGGGGGCGGCAAGTTTCATGCGTTTCTTTCAGGGCTGGCAAGACGATGAGCCAGTATAACCGCGAGGGCCGGAAACGAAAAAAGCCCATCCGTGAGGATGGGCTTTTTAGTACTGCGCATTCGTGGTAGGCCGTGCGGGATTCGAACCTGCGACCAACGGATTAAAAGTCCGCTGCTCTACCAGCTGAGCTAACGACCCGAAAGAGGCCGCATTATATATCAGTTGAAAAAGAATGCAAAGCATTCCTGCGAGAAAGTGCTGAAGCTCACGGCAGGGCTGCCGTGAGCTTCAGCACTTCGTCGATACTGCTCGTGCCATCGATGATCTTGTGCGCGCCAGCGATGCGCAGCGGTGTCATGCCGTCTAGCAGGCTCTGGCGGCGCAGGGCATGCAGGTCGGCGCCCGCCTTGACCAGTTGGCCGAACGCTTCCGTCACGCCCAGCAGTTCATAAATGCCCGCGCGCCCCAGGTAGCCGCTGTGCCGGCACAGGGCGCAGCCGACGGGGCGGTACGCGGCGGCCGGCCGTGCCAGCTGGCCGCCCGTCAGGCGCTGCCAGGCGTCGGCGCCGGGGGCGTCGTCCAGCTGTTTGCAGGCCGCGCACAGGCAGCGCAGCAAGCGCTGGGCCAGCACGCCGATCAGGCACGCTTCCAGCAGATAGGCGGGCACACCCAGTTCCAGCAGGCGCGTGACGGCCGAGGGCGCGTCGTTGGTGTGCAGGGTCGACAGCACCAAATGGCCCGTCAGCGCCGCCTGGATGGCCATCTCTGCCGTGGCCAGGTCGCGGATCTCGCCCACCATGATGATGTCGGGATCTTGCCGCATCAGCGCCCGCACGCCATCGGCAAACGACAGTTCGATCCCCGCCTGGGTTTGCACCTGCATCTGGTTGAAGGCCGGTTCGACCATTTCGATGGGGTCTTCCACCGTGCACACATTGACTTCGCTGCTGGCCAGCGCCTTCAGGGTACTGTACAGGGTGCTGGTCTTGCCCGAGCCGGTGGGACCCGTCACCAGCACGATGCCGTGCGTGCGCGCCGTCAGCTGGCGCCAGCGTTCGGCGTCCGCGGGCGGAAAGCCCAGGTCAAACAGGCTCTTGACGGCCACTTCCGGGTCGAAGATGCGCATGACGAGCTTTTCGCCGAAAGCCGTGGGCAAGGTCGACAGGCGCAGCTCGATTTCCTGGCCCTGCGCATTGCGCGTCTTGATGCGCCCATCCTGGGGGCGGCGTTTTTCCACCACGTCCATGCGCCCGAGCAACTTGATGCGCGCCGTCATGGCCAGCAGCACCACGGGCGGCAGCTGGTAGGCCTGATGCAGGCGGCCGTCGATGCGCAGGCGCACGAGGCCCGCGTCGCGCTTCGGTTCCAGATGGATGTCGGAGGCGCGCTGGGCAAACGCGTATTGCCACAGCCAGTCGACGATGCGCACGACGTGCTGGTCGTTGGCGTCCAGGCTGGTCTTGTTACGCCCGAGTTCCACCAGTTGCTCGACATTCTGGCGCAGCGCCAGGTCTTGCGTGGACGCTTGCCGGGCTACCTTGACGGAACTGGCCAGGCTGAAAAATTGCGCGATGGCGTCGGCGATGTGCAGCGGGTTGGCGATGACCAGGCTCAGTTTGCGCGGCGCCAGGTTGCCCAGCTGCGCCTGCCAAGCGAGCGCGTATGGCTGGGCCGTGGCGATGACGATGCGATCAAGCGTGCTTTCCACGGGCAGGATGTTGAAGCGGGCCGCATAGCCGGCCGTCATGACGTCGGCCACCTGGCTGAAATCGATGTGCAGGGGATCGATGCGCACATATGGCAGGCTGGAGCGTTGCGCCAGCCAGGCGCACAGGGTGTCGAGCGTGAGTGCGCCGTGGGCGATGTTGCACAGCGGATGCAAGGCAGGCGCGGGCAACAGGGCGGCCTGGGCGTCGATAGCGGCCGCTTGTGCCGCATCGAGCAAGCCGTCTTCCTGCAGCCAGGCCAGCAGCTGCGGCAGTTGCAGCGGCGTATCGGGAGCGGTGAGAGAGGGAGGAGGGGATGCGGGCATGGCCGGCGCCTTTCCGGGCTGCCGGCCTTGCCTGGACTTGCCGGCGGTTACAGGGTGCTGACGATGCCCTTGACCCAGGACTTGGCGGGCAGCTTGGTTTCGGCGACGATCTGCTTGGCGCGCTCGAGCAAGGCGGCTTGCGCCTCGGCATCGAGTGCCACTTTCGTCTTGAAAGCGATCGCCACCACGTTCCCATCATGCACTTCCGGCAGGCAGATCACCTGTTCGAACGCAAACTTCATCGCCTTGATGTTTTTTGCGTAGCTGGGGTGGTCGCCAAACAGGTTGACCGTCATGATGCCGTGCGGCGCCAGGCAGGCGCAGCAGGCGGTATAGAAATCGGCGCTGTCGAGCACGGGACCGCGCGCCGTGGCGTCATACAGGTCCACCTGCAGGGCGTCCAGGGTGCCATGGTTGGCGTCGTCGTTGACGTAGTCGAGCGCATCCATCTCGCGCACGTGCAGGCGCTCGTCGTTGGGCGGCAGCTTGAACATCGATTCGCAGATGGTGATGACGGACGGGTTCAGTTCGATGGCCTCGACCTGCGCCTGCGGAAACTGGCGGTAGCAGAACTTGGTCAGCGCGGCCGTGCCCAGGCCCAGCTGGGCGATACGCTGCGGTTGCTCGATCCACAGCATCCACGCCATCATCTGCTGCGCGTATTCGAGTTCCGGCCAGTCCGGCTTGCGGATGCGCATGGCACCCTGCACCCATTCCGTGCCGAAATGCAGATAGCGCACGCCATCCATTTCCGACAGGGTGACAGGGGCGTAGCGGGGCTTGCGCGCAGGGCGCGAGGATTCGACTTGTTCGATGGATTTTCGTTTGATAAGCATAAGGCGGCCTGAAAGTGTGCCGCATTATAGCCCGTGCCGGGGCGCCATAAAAAATGCCAGCCACTGGGGCTGGCATGGTACGGGCCGGTTGCTGCGCTTATTGCTGAGCGGGTTCAATAGAGACGCGCAGACGGATGCGTTCGCCCGGATCGTAGGACATGATGCTTGTGTAGTTGCGGCCGCGGTAGTCGTACGTGACCTGGTAGCCATTGTTGCGCGATTCCCAGTGGTCGACCTGACGGCATTGCTTGACGGCTTGTTCCTGCATGCCGCCCTGGTAATTGTTCTGGTTGTCGACACGGTCGCCGACGACAGCGCCGGCAATCGCGCCAGCGGCCGCAGCGGCCGTACGGCCATTGCCGCCACCGACCTGGCTGCCGAGCAGGGCGCCGGCGATACCGCCGACGATGGAGCCGCCAGCGCTGCGCTGTTGCGGCGGTGCCTGGACTTGCACGTATTCCGTACGGCATTCCTGACGTGGACGATTGATCTGTTCCACTTGCGGCACGACGCGCACGACCTTGCCGAAATCTTCAAAGTCGGCGGCCTGGGCGAGTGGCAATGCACCGATACAAAGGGCTGACATCATCAATTTGGCTTGCAAGTTCATTTGTAACCTCGTTATCTAGAGAATCTTTCAGGGTATTTTTTACAACTTGGGACTATAGTAATCCCGTCAGACCAAGGCAAGTGTTTCGCATGGCAACAAAATGTAACAGCCCAAGCCCCTTGCCCCACAGTCTGTAACATGCACTTTCAATCGATACAAGATGTTGAAGTGACTTGAAACCAGCGGTTTGTAACAAATCTTGCGTTTGACATCATATTCGGGTTGATTCATGCAGGACAACACGTTACCCTAATACGCGTATGGCTTATATAAAATCGCACTGAATCGCATAAAAGTTGATACAGATCGAATCACCGCGTGCGCATTGACCCGCGTGCGGGGATGCAATAAGAAGAGCAGCTAGAACAATCCATACATAACAGGTCGATTTGAGGGAAAAATGAGTTTGTTACTAACCGTGCCGCCCAACCTTGTCCAGTCCATCCGTGCCTTTCGCGTGACCGAATTACAAGACGAGGCGATTCGTCTCGGGCAGCACTTTTTATATGCGCATTGCAACGCTGGACAGACCAAACAACAAGTCATCGGCATTATTGCAGAAGCATTCCTGTTTCCGAAAAACCTGGCGAAGAATTTCGATGCCCTGCGCCTGTGTCTGACGGACACCATGTTCAAGGCCGGCACGCAGACGGGTTTCCTGGTGGTGCTCGAGCAATTGCCAAATACGCAAAAATTCGACAAGGAAGCGCGCGAGATCCTGCTCGACGTGTTCCGCGACGCGGCCGACTATTGGGCCGAGAAGAAAGTCCCGTTCCGCGTCTTCTATTCGTTCGAGTAAACACTTACTCACGTTGTGATAGCGTAAAATCAGCCTTTTTCCGGCTTGGCAGGCAGCATCGTCCGGCGAAAGCACCTGTTGTGCGATCATGTTGCGGCGCAACAATATCGCCGGCCTTTCTTGGTTCGCATCGCCATAGCGGGTACAATGCGCGCTATGAAAAATATCGTTATCCTCATTTCCGGACGCGGCAGCAACATGGAAGCGGTTGTACGCGCGGCGCAAGCCGAGCAATGGCCAGCCCGTATTGCCGCTGTCATCAGTAACCGGGTTGATGCCCAGGGATTGATTTTTGCCGCGGAACACGGGATAGCGACGGCAGTTGTTGCCAACAAGGATTATGCCAGCCGCGAACAGTTTGATGCGGCGCTGCAAGCCGTAATCGACGGCTTTGCCCCCGACCTGGTCGTGCTGGCCGGTTTCATGCGCATCCTGACGCCGCCCTTCGTCGAGCATTACGCGGGGCGCATGCTCAATATCCACCCGTCGCTGCTGCCGCTGTTCCCGGGCATGGCGACACACCGCCAGGCGCTCGAGGCGGGCGTGACGGAACACGGCGCGACCGTGCATTTCGTGACTGCCGAGCTTGACCATGGTCCGGCCGTGGCGAGCGCGACAGTCCCCGTCTTGCCAGGCGATACAGAAGACAGCTTATCGGCGCGCGTGCTGGTACAGGAACATCTGCTTTACCCGCGCGCCATCCGCCTGTTCATTGACGATAAACTGTCAGTCGAGCATGGCCAGGTCCGCGTGGACCCTCAATAAAATATTACAGGAAGAATAACAATGAGATTGCCACCAGCGATACTTGCCAATGCTGAAGAAGTATTGCGCGAAATTTTACGTTTCACGGCCCCGGCCGACACCACCCTGTCGCGCTATTTCCGCGACCATCCGCGCCTCGGTTCGCGCGAACGCGGCGCCATCGCCGAAGGCATTTATGCCGTGCTGCGCAACAAATCGTTCTTCACGGACTTTGCCGAAGCGGGCAGTGGCCCGACCATGCGCCGCCTGACCATCCTCGGCCTGGCCGAAGCCGTCGGTGCGGACTCCCTGGGCGGCCTGACGGAAGAAGAAGTGGAATGGCTGGAACGCATCACGCAGATCGACCGCAGCCTGATGCCGTCGAACATGCGCGCCAACATGCCGACCTGGCTGTTCGACAAGCTGATCGCCCAGTTCGGCGAAGCGGAAACCATGAAACTGGCCGATGCGCTGAATGCGCCGGCGCCGCTGGACTTGCGCGTGAACTCGCTCAAGGCCACGCGTGAAGATGTGATGCTGGCCCTGGCCGAAGCGCCGATCCTCAGCACGCCGACGCCCTATGCGCCGTTGGGTTTGCGCGTGATCAAGAAGCCTTCGCTGCAAAACATGCCTTTGTTCCAGAGCGGCGCCATCGAAGTGCAAGATGAAGGCAGCCAGATCCTGTCGCAGATCGTCGGCGCCAAGCGCGGCGAAATGGTGGTCGATTTCTGTGCCGGCGCGGGCGGCAAGACGCTCGCCTTGGGCGCGCTGATGCGCAACACGGGCCGTCTGTACGCGTTCGACGTGTCGGAAAAACGTTTGGCCAAGCTGAAGCCGCGCATGGCCCGCAGCGGCCTGTCGAACGTGCATCCGGTGCAGATCGCGCATGAGCGCGATGCCAAGATCAAGCGCCTGGCCGGCAAGATCGACCGCGTGCTGGTCGATGCGCCATGTAGCGGCCTGGGCACCCTGCGCCGCAATCCGGACGTGAAATGGCGCCAGCAGCCGAATTCCATCGTGGAACTGCAAGCCAAGCAGGCAGCCATCCTGGCCGGCGCTGCGCGCCTGGTCAAGGGCGGCGGCCGCCTGGTGTACGCCACCTGCAGCTTCCTGAACGAAGAAAACGATTTTATCGCCGAGCAATTCCTGGCCGCCCATCCGGACTTCACTCTGGTGCCGATGAGCAAGGTGCTGGCCGAACAGAAGATCGAGCTGGAAATGGGCGACTACCTGAAATTGTTGCCGCATCTGCACCAGACCGACGGTTTCTTCGCCGCCGTGTTCGAGCGCAAGGTCATGCCGAAAAAAGTCTACGCCGATGAAAAACCGGCCGACGACGCTGACGCTGAACCAGCCGAGTAAGCCTGCCACGGGCCGCCGCTGCACCCTGCAGTGGCGGCTTTCAATGCCGCCAGCCCGTCTGGCGGCATGGGCTAGATGCCCATCCGTACCACTTCCGTCCCACCTTCCGGACCTCCTGCGCCATGAATGAAACCCCGCTGCTCAACCTGATCACTGATTTTGTCAACGATTTCCGCCAACCGGCCATCCTGTGGCAGGCGCTGGTCATCGTCGGCTGCCTGGCGCTGAGCTGGCTGCTGGTGCGGCAGTTGCGCGTGCTCCTGCACCAGCGAGCGGAAGCGGCCACCGTGCCCGCCACGCCGGAAACCTTGCAGCGCACCGATAGTTTCATCCGCATCCTGACGCCCGTGCTGGCGGCCATGCTGCTGGGTATTGCGCAGCATTTCCTGGCCAAGTTCCAGTCCGTGAACCTGCTCAGTATCGCCATTCCCCTGTGCACCTCGATGGCGCTGGTGCGCTTCGGGTTTTACGTGCTGCGCCGCATTTTTGCCCGCCATGGCGACATCAGCCCGACCATGTTGTTGCTGGAAAAGATCTTCACGGTGGTGGTATGGGCCGGCATGGCCCTGTACATCACGGGCCTGTGGCCGGAATTGCATACCTTCCTGGAAAGCATCGTCGTCCCGCTGGGACGCAACAAGGTCTCCGTGGCTGCCATCTTGCAAGCCGCTATTTCGGTGGCCGTGCTGCTGGTGCTGGCCATGTGGGCCGGCACCTCGCTCGACGAGCGCCTGATGAAAATGCAGGGCTTGCACACTTCCTTGCGCGTGGTGATGTCGCGCATGGGCCGCGCCGTGCTGATCCTTGTTTCCGTGCTGGTTAGCCTGTCGCTGGTGGGCATCGACCTGACGGTGCTGTCCGTGTTTGGCGGCGCCTTCGGCGTGGCGCTCGGCTTTGGCTTGCAAAAGATCGCCGCGAACTTCGTCTCCGGCTTCATCATCCTGCTTGACCGCAGCCTCACCATCGGCGACATGATTACGGTGGGTCAATTTACAGGCAAGGTCACGCAAATCAATACGCGCTATACTGTGTTATTGGGTGGCGATGGCGTTGAATCCATCGTGCCGAATGAAATGCTGATTTCCGGCGGCGTGCAGAACATGTCGCTGAGCAACCGCATGGTCTGGCTGTCGACGGCCGTGTCGGTGGGCTATGAAACGGATCTGGATGTCATCTTCCCCTTGCTGGAAGCGGCGACGGCCAAGGTGCCGCGTGTGTCACAAAGCAATCCGCCATCGGCCACCCTCGTGCGTTTCGGCGCCGACGGCCTTGATGTGCAGATCGGCTTCTGGATCGCGGACCCGGAAAACGGCACCGGCGGCGTGAAGTCGAATGTGAACCGCGCTATCTGGCGCACCTTGCAGGAACATAAGGTCACTGTACCGTTTCCGCAACGCGAATTGCGTATTGTTGGTACGCCTCCTGCCCCGCTCGCGGGCGCGGCAGAGGGTGAGTCCACGCCATCCGGCACCCAGCCTTAACCTCGCTGCCTGCCTCCGATTTTGCCTGATCGCACCCATTAGGGCGTACAATCACGCCTAAAATTAACTCTGCCGGACCTCCAGAGTCACTGGAGCGACCGTGCGCACGCCCTGTCCACTTGGAGTAGCAGTAATGACATTGAGTTCCGTTTTACACGACGTTTTGCAGTTCATGGCAACTGGCATTACCGATTTGTCCGCATGGCAAGTTTTCCTGTACACCATGGTGGTCACCCACATCACGATCGCCAGCGTCACGATTTACCTGCACCGCCACCAGGCCCATCGGGCGCTGGAATTGCACGCCATCCCTAGTCATTTCTTCCGTTTCTGGCTGTGGCTGACGACGGGCCAGGTCACCAAAGAATGGGCCGCCATTCACCGCAAGCACCATGCCAAATGCGATACGGAAGAAGATCCGCACAGCCCCGTGACGCGCGGCATCAAGAAAGTGTTCTGGGAAGGCGCCGAGCTGTACCGCGCTGAATCGAAGAACATGGAAACCATGGCCAAGTACGGCCACGGCACGCCGACGGACTGGATCGAGCGCAACCTGTACACCAAATACAGCTGGCTGGGCGTGGTATCGCTGTTCGTCATCAATTTCGTGTTGTTCGGCGTGATCGGCATTTCCGTGTGGGCCGTGCAAATGATGTGGATCCCCATCACGGCGGCCGGCATCATCAACGGCATCGGCCACTACTGGGGCTACCGCAACTACGACTGCGCCGACGCGGCCACCAACATCATTCCCTTCGGCATCTTGATTGGCGGCGAAGAGTTGCACAACAATCACCATACGTATGCGACGTCGGCCAAGCTGTCGTCGAAATGGTATGAAATCGATATCGGCTGGGCGTATATCCGCGCACTGGAAATGCTAGGCCTGGCGAAGGTGAAAAAGCTGGCGCCGGAGCCGAAGTTCTCGCACGGCAAGCTGGAAGCGGATTTCGAGACCTTGCAGTCCGTCATCGCCAACCGCTACGACGTGATGGCCAAGTATGCGAAATCGATCAAGCATGCCTGGAAGGAAGAGCTGGAACACCTGAAGCACAAGGCCGAGCTGGAAAAACGCTTCCTGAAATCGTCGCGCAAGCTGATGCAGCGCGAGCCGGGCAAGCTGGCCGATGCGCATCATGAGCAGTTGTCGGAGTTGTTCCAGCACAGCAAGGCGCTGGAAACCATGCACCACATGCGCGTGGAGCTGGGCGCCATCTGGGAACGTTCGCACTTTACGCGCGAGCAATTGCTGCAAAAGCTGCAAGACTGGTGCACGCGTGCCGAAGCGTCGGGCATCAAGTCGCTGCAAGATTTCTCCCTGCGCCTGCGCAGCTATGCCTGAGTAAGCCGTCGCGTCATATCAAGGCCCTGGTTTCCAGGGCCTTTTTTTTCGTCCAGGCAGAAGGGGAGAACGCGAGATGAAAATCAGGGCGAAAAAAAACCGCTCATCGGAGCGGCTCTTTTTACAGAACACAATATCAATTACTTGATTTTGGTTTCTTTGTACGTTACGTGCTTGCGTGCTTTAGGATCAAATTTCATGATCTCCATTTTCGCAGGCGTCGTACGCTTGTTTTTGGTGGTCGTGTAGAAGTGACCCGTACCGGCGGTCGATTCTAACTTGATTTTGTCGCGGCCTGATTTTGCCATGATAGCTCCCTTATTCTGCTAATTAGACTTTTTCGCCACGAGCGCGCATATCGACCAATACGGCGTCGATGCCGACTTTATCGATGACGCGCAGACCGGCGTTGGACAAACGCAGGGAGACCCAGCGGTTTTCAGATTCAACAAAAATACGACGATTCTGCAAGTTAGGCAAAAAACGACGTTTGGTTTTGTTGTTTGCATGGGAAACATTGTTGCCGACCATCGGCTTCTTCCCAGTGACTTGGCAAACACGTGCCATGGCGCACTCCTTAAAGATATTCCAAATTGGAAAAACGAGAGTATATCCAAAATAAGCAGATTTATCAATGACTTGCGAAAAACAATTGTGTCATGTTGTGTTGAAATAATTTAACAATTTGACTTTCACCCTTCTTCCCAGGGGAAAGCACTGGTAAACAACGCTGTTTACTGTTAGATAAGCGTGTCGCTGCTGTCACGTATGTCCTTGTTTACACATGGTTAACTGCTGCCTGGCCAGTCCTGGCCTAGATCTGGCCATGTTCTGCGAACGAATGCACATGTCGCCCGGCCACGACGAAATGGTCGAGGATGCGCACGTCCACCAGCGACAACGCTTGCACCAGCGCCCGCGTCAGCAATAAGTCCGATTCGCTCGGTTCCGGCGTGCCGGACGGGTGGTTGTGCGCCAGCATGACGCTGGCCGCGTTATGCAGCAGCGCTTGTTTCACTACTTCCCGCGGATATACGCTGGTGTGAGTGAGCGTGCCACGAAACATTTCCTGGGTCGTGATCAGGCGGTTCTTGACGTCCAAAAACAACACGTGGAATGCTTCATGCGCCAGGTGGCCCAGGGTCAGGCGCAAATAATCTTTGACGGCGTGCGGCGAATTGAGGGCTTGCCCCGCCTGCAAGTCTTCGATGATGGCGCGCCGCGCCAGTTCCAGCACCGCTTGCAACTGGGCAAACTTGGCGCTGCCCATGCCGTGCACGGCGGAAAAACTCACGAGGCTGGCGCCAAACAGGCCGCGCAGCGAACCGAAGTGCTCGACCGTGTCGCGCGCCAGTTCCACGGCGCTCTTGCCGCGCACGCCCGTGCGCAGGAACACGGCCAGCAATTCCGCGTCTGACAGCGACTGCGCGCCATCCTCGATCAGTCGTTCGCGCGGCCGTTCGCCGGCCGGCCAATCCTTGATGCCCATGCTGCCTCCCCGTCGCGCCCGGCTGGTCGTGGCGCCTGTCAACGATTGTCGCGCCTTCCCCAGGCGGCCATGCTGCGCTAGCTCGTCTTCCTGTCAGATCATGGTAAAAAAACCAAGATGCCCGGCCCGGCCATTTTCAGGCGCTATCATTTGCCTGTCGTTGCATTCCATGCAAGTTGCAGCGATGGGGAGTCAGGGCCCTGAACTCAATGTCTTCCACTTGTTTTACAGGAGTCGTCATGCCGTACATCAAAGTTATCAATGGAGTCATGCAAGAGTTCAACGCCGCCGGCGTCAATACGGGCAAGGTCAGCGGCATCGGCCTCAATGCGCATGCATATCTGGAACACCGTCAATGGAGCGTTAACGCACCGCTCGCTCCGGACCCGAAGACTCCCGATTACAGCACCGATTTGCCGTATCTTGCCGCCAACGGCTTCAAGTACCTCCAGGTGATGCTGGCGCCTTTCAAGGGCAAGGATGGCTATTGGAACTGGGGCGAAGTCGTTGGCGAGCCAAAGTTCGCAACCGACAACACGCTAACCGATGTGAATATCAAAGATTCGTACTGGCTTGCCATAACGGCGCTGCTCGATTGCGCGCTGGCCAATGGCATCGGCATCATCGCCTGCCCATTCTGGAATCCCTACGCCGTGCCGCAATTGGTGGGGGAAGCGGGCCCTGCGGGCGCTACAAAAGACGAACAGGCCGCCATCGCGCGGGTCGCACTGGTCAATCCACAGTCGAAAACACGCCGCTATATGCGTGCCTTTGCGCAGGCTTTTGCGCAGCACTACAGCAACCACGCGGGCATCGCCGCCTGGATGGCTGCGCAGGAACTGATGGGCGTGACCGGGATCAGCTTGACCGCTACCCGGGAAATCATCCAGGAGACTGCGCAATTGCTGCGTGACAACGATGGTCTGGCGCGCATGATTTCTTCCGGTAATGCCGGCATCGCTCATACATCGCCCCGTCAAGGATCCTTGCAGCAATACGTTACGGAAACCTTGCCATTCGTGAATCCGGATCCGGTCGACTGTCTGTGTGAAAACCTGTTCCCGGGTAATGAATATGTGAGCAGCGCCCTGGGCAGCAGCGCGGATTTGCCGGCCGACTTCGTCTCGTCTTCGCTCGCTTACCTGCAAGTGATGCAGCGAGCCGCACATGCCTTGGGCAAGCCGTATTACCTTGGCAGCTTTTGCCTGTCGCAAAAGCAGGAGCTGGCGTTGCAAGATACCGAACGGCAAGACAACCTGCATGCCTTGTTGAGCGCCATACGCCGTACGGGCGTGCAACTGGCGTGCTATTGGGACTGGAATGGGGGAAAACCCATGGAAGACGACGGTCTGAACCTGGTGGAGACGCCGACTTACAGCAACAAACGCAAGGCTGTCTGGGATGCCTTGCGCGGCGAAGATGCCATGCGTCCGGCGCCGCCCACGCCTTGTTTCGGCGTGACGAAGACCTTGCAATTCCAGCCTGGCCTGATGCTCACCGTGCCGTCGTCCGTGCGCTATGAGAGCGCGGATTTTTCGTTGTCGTATTGCGTCCGGCAACAGGCTTTCTCCTCGACTGTTGGGCAGGCGCAGGCTTTTGTAGCGCATCAGGCGGACAAGAAAGGATGGGCGCTGTTCAAGCAGGATAGCAAGACGTTCCTGTCCATGTGGAACAGTGTTGCTCAGGGCGTCAATAGCCATGGCCACGGCCTGCAGGTGGATATTGCCAACCGCTGGTTTCGCTGCACCTACACCGTCAAGCATGACGGGAGCATCAGCCTGTACGTTGATGATTTCCTGATGTACCAGAGCAACAAGATGACAAATCCATTCGTGCAGGCCGCCGGCACCCCCCTTGTGATCGGCCACCCCGTGCATGCGCTGGAGCAGGGCATGCCCGCCTGGCAGTTGTCGGACGTCATCCTGTACGATCGCGTGCTGACGCCGAAGGAAGTGTATGACTATGGCCAGTATGGCATCGTGCACCGGTCCGTGGGACGCTGGAAGCTCGATGGCGATCTGGAAGACAGCTCGGGCTTCGGCAATCACGCCAGCACGCCTGGCGGGTTGACGTACGTCAACGTCGGATAAGTGACAGGGCGCGCGGCCATGTTTTTTGACAAAAGCACGGCCGCGCCGAGATGGCATGGGGCGCGCTGGCTCAGGGTGGCTTACAATATCGTTTTGCACCAGTTACTTGAAAACTACTATGTCCAACGAGCAACCAGCAGTCGTCACCGAAGCGGCTTACCTCACCCTGCATTATCGTCTTGCTACTGTTGACGGTACTGATATTGTCACTACCTTCAGCGGAAATCCTGCTACCTTGATGCTGGGACAGGGCCAGCTGGCGCCATTCCTCGAGCAGCGTCTGCTGGGCTTGCCTGAAGGCACGCACCAGACCTTCGAGCTGGCGGCCGGCGAAGGCTTTGGCGAGCGCAATCCCGAGCTGGTGCAGTCTGTTTCGCGCGCAACGCTGGACGAAAACTCCGTGCCCGGCGCCGACTACAAGATCGGCGACCTGGTCGACTTCGCCGCGCCGGGCGGCGGCCGCTTTGCCGGCGTGCTGCGCGAGATGCGCGAGGACTCGGCCCTGTTCGACTTCAACCATCCGCTGGCTGGCCAGCCGCTGCGTTTTGAAGTCAAGCTCATTTCGGTGCTGTAAAAAGGAATAGCGATGGATAAAGAACTGTTACTGGCCCAGCCCCGCGGTTTCTGCGCTGGCGTCGACCGGGCGATCGAAATCGTCGAGCGCGCCTTGCAGCAATTTGGTGCACCGATCTATGTGCGCCATGAAATCGTCCACAACGCCTATGTGGTGGCCGACTTGCGCAACAAGGGCGCCATCTTCATCGATGACCTCGATGACGTGCCTGCTGGCAATACGCTCGTGTTTTCCGCGCATGGCGTATCGAAAGCCGTGCGCGCCGAGGCGGAATCGCGCGGCCTGAGCATTTTTGACGCCACTTGCC
The DNA here is from genome assembly GCF_002735705.1 of Janthinobacterium sp. BJB426. Classification (GTDB taxonomy): domain Bacteria; phylum Pseudomonadota; class Gammaproteobacteria; order Burkholderiales; family Burkholderiaceae_D; genus Janthinobacterium. Next base: position 153,433 of record NZ_PDZL01000005.1, on the reverse strand, counting down.
CCCTGGTCACCAAGGTACACATGGAAGTGGGCAAGATGCGCCGCGAAGGCCGCGAGATCATCATGATCGGCCACGACGGCCATCCCGAGGTGGAAGGCACGATGGGCCAGGCCGATATGGGCATGCATCTGGTGGAAACGCTCGACGATGTGGCGAAATTGCAGGTTGCCAATCCGGAAAGCCTGGCCTATGTTTCGCAAACAACGTTGTCAGTTGACGACACTAGCGACATTATTGCGGCCCTGAAAGCGAAATATCCGAATATCGCCGAGCCGAAAAAAGGCGACATTTGCTACGCCACCACGAACCGCCAGGAAGCCGTGAAATTCATGGCCCCGCAAGTGGAAGTGGTGATCGTCGTGGGCAGCCCGAACAGCTCGAATTCGAACCGCTTGCGCGAAGTGGCCGAGAAGATGGGTACGCCCGCCTACATGGTCGACAATGCCTCGCAGATCGATCCCGCCTGGCTGGAAGGCAAGCTGCGCGTGGGTGTGACGGCTGGCGCCTCGGCGCCCGAGGTGCTGGTGCAAGCCGTCATCGACCGTTTGAAAGAGTGCGGCGTGAAGAGCGTGCGCCCGCTCGACGGCGTGCAGGAAGCCGTCACGTTCCCGATGCCGAAAGGCCTCGACGGGATCAAGCGCGACGTCGCCTGAGTCTGTATTGCGATTGAGTATCGATGAAATAGTTACCTCAAAACCGAATTTAATTCGGAAATGATCGATTTATTCCAAGCTTAGTTTTTGCAAAAGATCGTTATGATTGCCTCAAGCTTGAATATGTTGTCGTTATGACTAAGCAAGGTCACGCCCGTTTTGAGTGCGTGCACCATGCTGGTGAGAACGGTCCAGGGATGGCACTGCAGGAATTCTTCCTCCGGTGCCGTTTTTGTATCAGCGACATGTTCTGGCGGAAGTTGTTCCCGAAAAATGCATATTTGATAGGGCAATCATGGATACATTCATCCAGCAGATCATTAACGGCTTGGTGTTGGGCAGCATGTATGCCTTAGTCGCCCTCGGTTACACAATGGTGTACGGCGTTTTGAACCTGATCAACTTCGCCCACGGCGACGTGCTCATGATCGGCGCCATGGTGGGCTTGACCATTCTCAAGTTGCTGGGCATTTATGTGCCGGACTGGCCCGGCTATTTGAAACTGGCCACGGCCATCCTCGGCGCCATTCCCATCTGTATTCTGGTCAACATCATCATTGAGCGGGTCGCCTACCGCCGCCTGCGCAACGCCCCCCGCCTCGCTCCCCTGATTACCGCCATTGGCGTCTCCATCCTGCTGCAAACCTTCGCCATGATGATCTGGACGCGCAATCCCTTGCCCTTCCCGCAATTGCTGTCGACCGATCCCATCAACATAGGCGGCGCCGTGATTTCGCAAACGCAAGTGCTGCTGCTGGCCCTGGCCGCGCTGTCGATGGGCGGATTGGTGTTGCTGGTGGAAAAAACACGGATGGGCCGCGCCATGCGGGCCACGGCGGAAAACCCCCGCGTAGCAGGACTCATGGGCGTCGATTCCGACAAGGTCATCGTTGCCACCTTCGCCATCGGCGCCGCGCTGGCGGCCGTGGCCGGTGTGATGTGGGGCGCCAACTATGCTTCCATTCAATTTTCCATGGGCGCCATCCCCGGCTTGAAGGCCTTCTGTGCGGCCGTGCTGGGCGGCATCGGCAATATCTACGGCGCCATGCTGGGCGGTATCTTGCTGGGCATTATCGAGAGCCTGGGCGCCGGCTATATCGGCGACATCACGGGCGGCTTCCTGGGCAGCCACTACCAGGATATCTTTGCCTTCGTCGTACTGATCATCGTGCTGACCCTGCGCCCGTCCGGCATCATGGGCGAACGCGTGGCCGACCGTGCCTGATGTGAAACTGGGAGATTAAATCATGGCACTACTCGATTTCGACGCTAAGAAAAATCCGACCAAAGCCTACGCCGGCATGCTGGGCCTGGCCGCGCTGCTGATGGTGTTCCCGTTTTTTGCCGCCCAGTTCGGCAACTCGTGGGTGCGCATCATCGACATGGCCTTGCTGTACATCATGCTGGCCCTGGGCTTGAACATCGTCGTCGGCTTTGCAGGCCTGCTCGACCTCGGCTACATCGCCTTCTACGCCGTGGGCGCCTACCTGACGGCCTTGCTGGCGTCGCCCCAGTTCGCCATCCTGCTCGAATCGGTGGTGAATCAATATCCGGTGCTGGGCGAGACCCTGGTGCAGCTGATGGGGCCGGAAATCCGCGAAAACGGCATCCATTTGTCGATCTGGATCATCGTGCCTCTGGCCGCTGCCGTGGCCGGCCTGTTCGGCGCCTTGCTCGGCGCGCCCACCTTGAAGCTGCGCGGCGACTACCTGGCCATCGTGACCCTGGGCTTTGGCGAGATCATCCGCATCTTCATGAATAATTTGAACGACCCAATCAATTTCACGAATGGGCCGCAAGGCATCAATCTGATCGACCCGATCCGCATCTTCGGCGTCAACCTGGCGGGCGAGGCGGGCACCAACAGCACCGTCACGGTGGCCGGTTTTTCCATGCCGTCCGTGAACGCCTATTACTTTTTGTTCCTGTTCCTGTGCATCGCCGTTGTGTTTGTCACCAAGCGCCTGCAGCATTCGCGCCTGGGCCGCGCCTGGGTGGCCATCCGTGAAGACGAGATTGCCGCCAAGGCCATGGGCATCAATACGCGCAACGTGAAATTGCTGGCCTTTTCCATGGGCGCCTCGTTCGGCGGCGTGGCTGGCGCCATGTTTGCTTCGTTCCAGGGCTTTGTCTCGCCGGAATCGTTCTCGCTGACGGAATCGATCGCCGTGCTGGCCATGGTGGTGCTGGGCGGCATCGGCCATATCCCCGGCGTGATCCTTGGCGGCGTGATCCTCGCTTCGATCCCGGAAGTGCTGCGCCACGTGGTGGAGCCGGCCCAGCAGGCGCTGTTCGGCCACGTGGTGATCGAGGCGGAAGTGCTGCGCCAGTTGCTGTACGGACTGGCCATGGTGTTGATCATGCTCAACCGTCCCGCCGGCCTGTGGCCATCGCCGAAGCACGAAGACCGGCCCGACCACGATGTGGACCAGCCGAACAAATCCACCGGCGTCGTGTCCGCTTAAGGGAGGAATAGCATGAGCGAACAGATCATTCTCAATATTGCCGGCGTAAATAAGCGTTTTGGCGGCTTGCAGGCGCTCACCGACGTGGGCATTACCATCCGACAAGGGCAAATCTATGGCTTGATCGGCCCGAACGGCGCCGGCAAGACGACGTTTTTCAATGTCATCACCGGCCTGTACCAGCCCGACACGGGCACCTTCGAGCTGGCTGGCAAGCCGTATTCGCCGTCCGCGCCGCACAAGGTGGCGAAGGCGGGCATCGCGCGCACCTTCCAGAATATCCGTTTGTTTGGCGACATGACGGCGCTGGAAAACGTCATGGTGGGGCGCCATGTGCGCTCGCACCAGGGCGTGTTCGGCGCCATCTTCCGCCACAAGGCGGCGCGCGAGGAAGAGGCGTCGATCCGCAAGCGGGCCATGGAATTGCTCGATTTCGTCGGCATCGCCCAGTTCGCCAGCCGCACGGCGCGCTTCCTGTCGTATGGCGACCAGCGGCGCCTGGAAATCGCCCGCGCGCTGGCCACCGATCCGACCTTGCTGGCGCTCGATGAGCCGGCGGCCGGCATGAATGCGACGGAAAAGCTGGCCTTGCGTGAGTTGCTGGTAAAAATCAAGGCCGAAGGCAAGACCGTGCTGTTGATCGAGCACGACGTGAAACTGATGATGGGACTGTGCGACCGCATCACGGTACTCGAATATGGCAAGCGCATCGCGGAAGGCTTGCCGGCCGAAATACAAAAAAATCCGGCCGTCATCGAGGCTTATCTGGGGGGATCGCACGCATGAGCAATATATTGAAGGTGGCGGGCCTGCACGTGGCCTATGGCGGCATCAAGGCGGTGAAAGGCATCGACCTGGAAGTCAACCAAGGCGAGCTGATCGCCCTGATCGGCGCGAATGGCGCCGGCAAGACGACGACCTTGAAAGCCATCACGGGGACTTTGCCTGAATGCAAGATCGAGGGCACGATCAGCTACCTGGGCGAATCGCTCAAGGGCACGAAATCATTTCACCTGGTGGAAAGAAAGCTGGCCATGGTGCCGGAAGGGCGGGGCGTGTTTACCCGCATGTCGATCCGCGAAAACCTCATGATGGGCGCCTACACGCGCACGGACAAGGTCGGCGTCGAAGACGATATCGCCCGCTGGTTCGACGTGTTTCCCCGCCTCAAGGAGCGGGCGGCGCAGATGGCCGGCACCCTGTCCGGCGGCGAACAGCAGATGCTGGCCATGGCGCGCGCGCTGATGAGCCATCCGAAGCTGCTGCTGCTCGACGAGCCGTCGATGGGCCTGTCGCCCATCATGGTCGAGAAAATCTTCGAGGTGATCCGCAAGGTGTCGTCCGAAGGCATCACGATTCTGCTGGTCGAACAGAACGCCCGTTTGGCCCTGCAGGCGGCGCACCGTGGCTATGTGATGGATTCCGGCCTGGTCACCATGGGCGGCAACGCGGCCGCCATGCTCGACGACCCGCGCGTGAAGGCGGCGTATCTGGGGGAGTAATCACGTTCAGGAAGTGTTCAGGCATAAAAAATGCCCCAGCCAGGCTGGGGCATAATGGCATCCGTCGGGGAAATGCGGGATGGATGCCTGGAGGAGCTGGTACAGCGGACCGCCTTGGCGGTCGCTTAATAATTACTTGGCGGCAGCGCGTGGCACGACTTTTTCAGCCGCTTGCGTGAACTGGTTCACGGCCGATGCCAGGTTGGCTTCGATGGCTTCGACGGCTTGCTTGCTGGTTTTCGAGAATTGCTCGTAGCCTGCATTGGCGTTGCCGATGGCGCTTTTCAGGATGGCGACGGCGTTTTCCGAACCGGCTGGCGCGTTCTTGGTGACTTCTTCCACCAGGGACAGGACTTTACGGTTGGTTTCAGCGATTTGCGATTCAGCAGCTTTGCTGAATTCGGCTTGCGTGCCCGACGTGATGGCAGCCAGGTGACGACCGTAAGCGATGGCTTTTTCGGCGCCAGGCTGGGCTTGGGCAGCGGTCAGCGAAAAGAATTCTTGTGGATCTTTTGCCGACAGCAATTGCTTGGCGGCGGCGGTCGATTCTTCCAGCGTTGCCTTGGCAGCGGTCAGATTCAGTTCGACTATCTTTTCGATGCCTTCGAAGGCCTTGCCCGTCAGCGACGAGAACAGGGCGAATTGGGCTTCCAGGTTGGCTTTGGTAGCGGACGAAAATTGCTCAGGAATTGAAAACATATAAATCTCCAAAAAATCGAAATCTGGTTAATTTGATGCTGCGTGTACCGTTTGGGAAAGCAGGTGAATCTAAATTTTTCAAGCTGAACAAGAATTGTGCAACGCAACAAACCCTATTCTACGGCGAAAAAAACGTAAGTCAAGCGATTCTTGTGCGATGCAACAATTGAATAGATTTGCGTCAAAAACCATTGTTTCTAAAGAGAAATATTTGATTTCTGTGTGCTAATGGTTTAACCCTAAACTGTTATTTCCCCGCCTTTCAGGACGGGTGCGGCGCAGCATGCTAGACTTTGCCTCCCGCACTGGCGCAGGCCCCGGTGCCGATCCCGTTTCCCGAGTTGATACCATGTCCAATCTTCCCGCCGCGGCTGGCGCCAGCGGCAAAGCCCCCAAAACCCCTTTCCTGACGACCCTGGCGCCGATGGCCTTGCCCGGCTTCTTTGTGTTGTTATGGAGCACAGGTTTTATCGTGGCCAAGTTCGGCTTGCCCTACGCGCCGCCGCTGACCTTTCTGCTGTTGCGCTTCCTGGGCGTGCTGGTGATCCTGCTGCCGCTGGTGCTGCTGTTGCGCGCGCCTTGGCCGGTAGGACAGTTTCGCCAGATCGCCGTGGCCGGCATTTTGATGCAGGCCGGCTACCTGGCCGGCGTCTGGTGCGCCATCAAGCTGGGCATGCCGGCCGGCCTGTCTGCGTTAATTGTCGGCATGCAGCCCGTGCTGACGGCCTGCGCCGCACCGCTGATCGGCGAATCCGTGCGCCCGCGCCAGTGGCTGGGCCTGTTCTTTGGCTTGCTGGGCGTGGCTCTCGTCGTGTACGCGAAGATCAACCTCGTGGGTTTGACGGTAGAAAGTGTGCTGCTGTGCGTGTTCGCGCTGCTGTCGATGACGGCCGGCACCATGTACCAAAAACGCCACTGTCCGCAATTCGACTTGCGCACCGGCACGGTGGTGCAGTTTGCCGCCTCCATCGTGGTGGTCTTGCCATTCGCCCTGTATTACGAAGGGCTGGACCTGCATTTCAGCAATGTGCAATGGACGGCGAATTTTATTGGCGCGTTGCTGTGGTCGGTACTCGTGCTGTCCATCGGCGCCATCTTCCTGCTGTTCGCCCTGATCCGCCGCAGCGATGCGACGAAAGTGACGGGCTTGCTCTACCTGACGCCGCCCACGACGGCCGTGATGGCCTGGCTGATGTTTGGCGAAGCCTTTAATATGCTGGGCATCGCCGGCATGCTGGTGGCCGTGGTCGGTGTGGTATTTGTGGTCAAGAAGTAGAGAGCGGGAGAGCAGGGCAGTGAACAAGCAAGCATCTGAAACACAGTCGGCGCAGCAAGCCGTGGACGCCGTGATTCTGTCGCGCCGTTCGATCCGCGCCTTTTTGCCCACGCCGGTGGCGCAGGACGACATCGCGCGCATCCTGGAAGTGGCGGCGCGCGCGCCGTCGGGTGCCAACATGCAGCCGTGGAAAGTGTATGTGCTGTCGGGCGAGGCGCGCCTGCGCCTGTCGCGCCGCATCCTCGCCGCCTACGACGCGCCGAAGGCGCCCGATGCGCCCGCGCGCACGGCGTCGTATACCTATTACCCGCGCCAGTGGACGGCGCCTTTCATCGAGCGCCGCCGCAAGATCGGCCTGGACCTGTACCAGCTGCTGGGCCTGGAGCGGGGCGACACGGCCGGCATGGCTGCCCAGCACGGGCGCAATTTCCAGTTTTTCGATGCGCCCGTGGGCCTGATCTTTACCATCGAGCGGGTGCTGGAACAGGGTTCCTGGCTCGACTACGGCATGTTCTTGCAAAACATCATGCTGGCGGCGCGCGCGCGCGGGCTCGACACCTGTCCGCAGGCGGCTTTCATTCATTACCATGACATCATCCGCGACGAGCTGGGCGTGCCGGCCAGCGAAATGGTGGTGTGCGGCATGGCCCTCGGTTATGCCGACCCGGACAAGGTCGAGAACCGCCTGAACACGGAACGCGAGCCGCTGGCCGGCTTTGTTAAATTCATGGACAAATAGACATTGCCAGTGATAGGCGCCGGTAAACCGCCCGTCAAGGATGGGCTTGTTTGCGGATCGCTAACGTTTTGTATTTCATTACTGCAATAAATACTGTCCTAACTGTTAAATAGACTTGCGATTACTCTGCATTTCGCTACACTGCAATAAGGCAACAGCTTCACGGGGAATTATCGAATGGCTAAGTTTAAACTGGCGCTGGGTATCCTGGCTTCCCTGCTGTTTGCACTGGCGCCGGCTGCGGCCGTGCACGCCAAGGAAGCGAACGGCAAATCCTCAGCCGCGAAGAAACACAACACCAAGAAAGTCAAAGTCGTGCTGCGCAAGGGCGCGACGGCCGCGCCGCGCGAAAAGACCGTGCGCCGGGTCGTTATGGTGCGCGGCAAACGCAAGGTCATCTATCAAAAAATCAGCAGCGTGGCCGTGCCCATGGCCGCACCGATGCCGACCATGGGCGACCTGGCAGGCCTGAACCTCACACGTGATCCGCTCGACCTCAAGTCCAGCGTGGCGCTGGTGCTGGACCAGGCCAATGCGGAAGTGCTGTTTGAAAAGAATTCGAATGTCGCCCTGCCCATCGCCTCCATCACCAAGATGATGACGGGCCTGGTGGTGGTCGAAGCGCGCCAGGACATGGATGAAGTGCTGACGATCACGGACGAGGACGTTGACCGCGCCAAGTTCAGCAGCTCGCGCCTGAAGGTGGGTTCGCAATTGACGCGTGCGAATATGCTGCACATCGCCCTGATGAGCTCGGAAAACCGCGCCGCCTCGGCGCTGGGCCGCAATTATCCGGGCGGCTTGCCTTCGTTTGTCGACGCCATGAACAGCAAGGCGCGCCAGCTGGGGATGATGGATACGCATTACGTCGATTCCAGCGGCTTGTCGAAAATGAACGTGGCCAGCGCGCGCGACCTGGGCAAGCTGGCCATGGCCGCCTTCCGCCATCCGCTGCTGCGCGAGTACTCGACGGACCCGAAAGCCATCGTCGAAGCGAGCGGCCAGCCCATGCAGTTTGGCAATACGAATCACTTGGTGGCCAATCCGGGCTGGGAGATTGGCCTGCAAAAGACGGGTTTCATCAATGAAGCGGGACGTTGCTTGATGATGCAGGCTGTCATCGAAGGACGCGCCGTGATCATGGTTTTCCTCGATTCCAAGGGAAAACAGTCGCGTACGGCCGATGCGGGACGCATGCGCAAGTGGCTCGAGGCACTGAAACCAGCCAATATGAGCTTGCCAGGAGGGTAAGGTGTCCAGGGCGGCATGGCCGCCCTGCATTCTTATTACTCTTGAGGAATGAATCCCAAGGTCACGGAAATCTGGTTCGCCGTTTCCACCAGGTCCACCAGCCACTCATCCTGCAAGCGGTCGGCTGGCGCCGAGATCGACAGTCCCGCGATCAGCTTGCCTGTATCGTCGCGGATGCCGGCGGCCATGCAGCGCACGCCCAGTTCCAGCTCTTCATTGTCGCGCGCATAGCCGCGCTCGCGCACCAGACTCAGCTCGCGCTCGAGCTTTTGCAGATCCGTGATGGAATTCTTGTTGTGTCCGGCCAAGCCCGTGCGCGTGGCGTAGGCGCGGATGGCTTTCGGCTCGTCGACGGAGAGGAACAGCTTGCCCGTCGAGGTCAGGTGCAGCGGACCGCGCCCGCCGATGGCGCGCACCACCTGCATGCCCGAGCGCTCGGAAAAGGCGCGGTCGATGTAGACGATCTCGTCGCCCTGGCGCACGGACAGGTTGATCGTTTGCTGGGTTTTCTTGTGCAGCTGGCGCATGAAGTCCAGCGCCGCTTCGCGCACGCTGAGGCGGCTTTTCACCACATTGCCCAGTTCCAGCAGGCGCATGCCCAGCCGGTAGGTGCCCGGTTCGATGCGGTCGACAAAGCGCGTCAGCACCATGTCGTTGAGAATGCGGTGCGCCGTCGAGGGGTGTAGGCCGGAAACTTTCGACAATTCCTTCAGGCTGACCGGGTCGGAATATTTGGCCAGGGCATCGAGCAGGGCGACCATGCGTTCGATCACCTGGATCGTTGTCTTCGGGGCAGCGACCGGTTCAATTTTCATGATGGATTTGGTGCAATGCAGTATTCATGCTTCTTTATACCATGATGTGAAAAAATAGTGAAATGTTCCGAGATATTCAGCGAATAAATGGTCACAGTGCTATGTCACCCCCATAATGTGTCCACTGCACCTGCTTTACATATGGAAAACCATGCAACCTGTAAATGAATTCAAAAGTAAAAGTGGCTTGAAGCGGATCTTTTCCGCCTTTTTCTACTCGCTCGATGGCTTGAAAGCAGCTTGGCGCCACGAACACGCGTTCCGCCAGGAACTGGGCCTGTTCGTCGTCGGCACGGTGATTGCCTTGCTGCTGCGCATCTCCGCGTTTGAAAAACTGGTGCTGATCGGCGTGCTGCTGCTGGTCTTGATCGTGGAACTGATCAATTCGGCAATCGAAGCCGTGGTCGACCGCATCTCGCTGGAACGCCATCCACTGTCGAAAAACGCCAAGGATTTCGGCAGCGCAGCCGTGCTGCTCACGTGCATCCTCGCTTTCGCCACGTGGGCCGTCGTCCTGTTCAACCGCTTTTATTAACTGCTAAATCCCCGTTGCGCCTCGCCCATATGCGGAAATCGCATATCAAATGGCGAAACGCTTCGTTCTCTTTGCGGCCATGGCGCCGTAATCTGGTGGCTCTGAAAGTTCAACCACTCGGGGATCTTAGATGCTGTCGAAAAAAATCATCATTGCCGCCGCCATCAGCGCGTTTGCCCTTCTGCAAACAGCGCAGGCTGCCGATATCACCCTGCTCAACGTGTCATACGACCCGACGCGCGAGCTGTACCAGGATGTGAACACGGCATTTGCCAAGGAGTGGAAAGGCAAGACGGGCGACAACGTCAAGATCAAGCAATCGCACGGCGGTTCCGGCAAGCAGGCGCGTGCCGTCATCGATGGCCTGGAAGCGGACGTGGTCACGTTGGCCCTGGCCTATGACATCGACGCGCTGGCCGAGCACAAGCTGCTGGCCGCCGACTGGCAAAAGCGCTTGACGCACAACAGCTCGCCTTACACCTCGACCATCGTGTTCCTGGTGCGCAAGGGCAACCCGAAAGGCATCAAGGATTGGAATGACCTGATCAAGCCGGGCGTGTCCGTCATCACGCCGAACCCGAAAACCTCGGGCGGTGCCCGCTGGAACCATCTGGCCGCGTGGGGTTATGCGCTGCGCCAGCCGGGCGGCAACGAAGCCAAGGCCAAGGATTTCCTCGGCAAGCTGTATAAAAACGTGCCCGTGCTCGATTCCGGCGCACGCGGCGCCACCACCACCTTTGTTGAACGCGGTATCGGCGACGTGCTGATCGCCTGGGAAAACGAGGCGTATCTCGCCGTCAAGGAACTGGGTCCGACCAAGTTCGACATCATCACGCCTTCCGTCAGCATCCTGGCCGAGCCGCCTGTCGCCGTCGTCGACAAGTTTGCCGACAAGCATGGCACACGCAAGGTGGCCGAGGCTTACCTGAACTATCTGTACACGGACGAAGCGCAAGACATCATCGCCAAGAATTACTACCGTCCGGCAACGGACAAGGCGGCGAAGAAATACGCATCGCAGTTCGCCAAGGTCAACCTGTTCACCATCGAGCAAGTGGCGGGCGGCTGGACTGCCGCGCAAAAGGCGCACTTTGCCGACGGCGGCATCTTCGACCAGATCTACCAGCCTAAGTAATACCGGATGGCACGATTGCCAGACCGTTACTAAAAGGACACATCATGGCGCTGCGCAGCTTTTCCGATTACCGGGTACTGATCGTGCCGGGCTTGCATAACAGCGGTCCCGAGCATTGGCAGAGCCGCTGGCAGCGCCTGTATCCGCAATTCGAGCGGGTCGAGCAGGATGACTGGAACGACCCCGACCTGGCCACCTGGTCGGCGCGCCTGGACCAGGTGCGGCGACAAGATGCACGCCCGACGCTGATCGTCGCCCACAGCTTCGGCTGCCTGACGACGGCGCATAGCCTGGCCCGCGACCCGCAGGGCGTGGCTGGCGTGCTGCTGGTGGGGCCGGCCGATCCCGACAAGTTTGGCGTGGCGAAGGCCTTGCCGCAAAAGCGGCTGCCTTGCCCCGGCATCCTGATCGCCAGCCAGACGGATCCGTGGATGACTGCCGAACACGCAGCGCAGTGGGCACGGCGCTGGAATTGCAAGTATATTGATGGCGGTGCGTTGGGCCATATCAACGCCGAGTCGCGCCTTGGTGACTGGGTCTACGGCCAGGCGCAGCTGCAAACACTGTTTGATCTGGCGCAAAGCGACAAGCGCCACCGTCAGGCAGCCTGATTCGACGAATCCGATTGCCACACAACCTCACAGGAGATCATGATGACTTTACGCCTGGGCGATGTCGCCCCTGATTTTGAACAAGACAGCTCGATAGGCCCGCTCAAGTTCCACGAGTGGGCTGGCAATTCCTGGGTGGTGCTGTTTTCCCACCCGGCCGACTTTACCCCCGTCTGCACGACGGAACTGGGCCTGACGGCCAAGCTCAAGCCGGAATTCGACAAACGCAACGTGAAAGCGATCGCCCTGTCCGTGGACGCGGCCGAGTCGCACAAGAGCTGGATCAAGGATATCGAAGAGACGCAAAACACGGTGGTGGGCTTCCCCATCATCGCCGACGTCGACAAGAAAGTGTCGGTGCTGTACGACATGATCCACCCGGAACAGTCCGTCACGGCCACCGTGCGCTCCGTCTTCATCGTCGACCCGAACAAGAAGGTACGGCTGATCCTCACGTATCCGCTGAGCACGGGCCGCAACTTCAATGAAATCCTGCGCGTCATCGACGCTTTGCAACTGACGGACGGCTACACGGTGGCCACGCCCGGCAACTGGAAAGATGGCGACGACGTCATCATTCCATTGACCGTGCAAGATCCGGACGTGATCAAGCAGAAATATCCGAAGGGCTTTACAGCTGCCAAGCCGTACTTGCGCCTCACGCCGCAGCCAAATAAATAAAAGTTTTTACTTTTACAAAAAGCGCACCTCGCCGGTGCGTTTTTTTTTCGTCCAACGCTTTGACAGGGAAGTATGCAAAATCCATCTAAGCAAATGAGAAATGGTTAGTTCTTTTTATAACGATTGCATGTGATTATTGCGCCCTATAACTCAAAAATGTAATAAGAAGGAGTTTCTATGTCAGCAGCATCAGCAGCACCGCTCAAGGCGCGCGGAGCGCCGTTTCGGGTCATGCCGGGGTTTAAGCTGTCACTGGGCTTTACGCTCTTTTACCTGGCCTTGATCGTTCTCATTCCGCTGTCGTCGGTGTTCCTGAAAACCTTCACCATGACATGGGACGCCTTCTTCAGCGCCGTCACGTCCGACCGCGTGATGGCGTCGTACCGGCTGACGTTTGGTGCTTCGCTGATCGCCGCCCTGTTGAACGTGGTGTTTGGCGGCATCCTGGCCTGGGTGCTGGTGCGCTATAAATTCCCCGGCAAGCGCATCATCGATGCGCTGGTCGACTTGCCGTTCGCCTTACCCACGGCCGTGGCCGGCATCACCCTGACGGCTTTGTATTCGTCGAACGGCTGGTTCGGCCAGTTCATCGAAGGCGTGCTGGGCATCAAGGTGGCGTTCACGCCGCTGGGCGTGGTGGTGGCGCTGACCTTCATCGGCTTGCCGTTTGTCGTGCGCACCGTGCAACCGGTGCTGGAAGACGCGGAAAAGGAACTGGAAGAAGCGGCCGCCAGCCTGGGCGCCAACTCCCTGCAAACGTTTATCCGCGTCATCTTCCCCACGATTTTGCCATCCTTGCTGACAGGCTTTGCGCTGGCCTTTGCCCGCGCCACGGGCGAATACGGTTCCGTGATCTTTATCGCCGGCAATATGCCGATGGTGTCGGAAATCACGCCACTGTTCATTATTACCAAGTTGGAGCAATACGATTACGCGGGCGCCACGGCCATCGCCGTGGTGATGCTGGTGGTCTCCTTTTTGCTGTTGTTGACGATTAACCTGCTGCAAGCATGGACGCGCGGAAAGGCGAAGAAATCATGAGTACGAATACGACTGCCGTCGCTGGCGTGGACAATGCGCGCCCGACGGCGCGCCGCTTCGAGCCGAATGTCGGCCCCGTCGTGCTGGAACCGTTGTGGGTGCGCACGGTATTGATCACCATCGCCTTGCTGTTCCTGACGACCTTTTTGATCGTGCCCCTGGTGGCTGTGTTTGCGGAGGCGTTCAAGAAGGGCTGGGAAGCGTATATCGCCGCCATCATCGATCCGGACGCAATTTCCGCCATTAAATTGACCTTGATCACGGCCGCCATCGCCGTGCCGCTGAACCTGGTGTTCGGCGTGGCCGCTTCCTGGTGCATCGCCAAGTTCGAATTTCGCGGCAAGAGCATTTTATTGACCCTGATCGATTTGCCGTTTTCCGTTTCCCCGGTGATTTCCGGCCTGATCTATGTGCTGATGTTTGGCGCCCAGGGCTGGTTCGGCCCATGGCTGCAGGCGCATGACATCAAGATTTTGTTTGCCGTGCCCGGCATCGTGCTGGCCACGATCTTCATCACCTTCCCGTTCGTCGCGCGCGAACTGATCCCGCTGATGCAGTCGCAGGGCAGCGAAGAGGAAGAAGCCGCCATCGTGCTGGGCGCCTCGGGCTGGAATACTTTCCGCAGGGTCACTTTGCCGAACATCAAGTGGGGTCTGCTGTATGGCGTGATCCTGTGTAACGCCCGCGCCATGGGCGAGTTCGGCGCCGTGTCCGTCGTGTCCGGCCATATCCGCGGCGAAACCAACACCATGCCGCTGCAGGTGGAGATTCTGTACAACGAGTACAACTTCGCCGCCGCGTTTGCCGTCGCCTCCCTGCTGGCCTTGCTGGCCCTGGTGACCCTGGCCCTGAAAGCTTTCATTGAGTGGCGTTTGAACGAGAGCGACGCCGACGATTCCGCCTTACGTTCTACGGAGCACTGATATGACCATCGCAGTTAAAAACATCAATAAACGTTTCGGTGATTTCGTCGCCCTCGACAATATCTCGCTGGACTTTCCCGCCGGTGAATTGACGGCCCTGCTGGGCCCGTCCGGTTGCGGCAAGACCACCTTGCTGCGCATCATCGCCGGCCTGGAACATCCTGACAGCGGCCAGGTGCTGCTCGATGCGGAAGACGCGTCGAACCGCCACGTGCGCGAGCGGCAAGTCGGTTTCGTGTTCCAGCACTATGCACTGTTCAAGCACATGACCGTGTTTGAAAACGTGGCCTTTGGCTTGCGCGTGAAGTCGCGCAGCGAGCGTCCGTCGGAAGACCAGATCCGCCGCAAGGTGAAAGATTTGCTGGAACTGGTGCAGCTGGACTGGCTGGCCGACCGCTATCCGCCGCAACTGTCGGGCGGGCAACGCCAGCGTATCGCCCTGGCGCGCGCGCTGGCTGTCGAGCCCCGCGTGCTGCTGCTGGACGAGCCGTTCGGCGCTTTGGATGCCAAGGTGCGCAAGGAATTGCGCCGCTGGCTGCGTCGCCTGCATGACGACTTGCACGTGACCAGTATTTTCGTCACGCATGACCAGGAGGAAGCGCTGGAAGTGGCGGACCAGGTCGTACTGATGAACAAGGGCACCGTCGAGCAACTCGGTTCCCCAGAGCAAGTCTACAACCATCCGGCTTCGCCCTTCGTGTATGGCTTCCTGGGTAACGTCAACCTGTTCCACGGCCGCGTGCATGACGGCGTGATGGCGACGGGCGACGCCAGCTTCGAAGTGCCCGATTACGCAGGCGTGAGCGACAGCAAAGGCACGGCCTACGTGCGTCCGCATGACCTGGAAATCGACCGCTACACGCAGGGTGCGGAAGGCATCGTCGTGAAACTGAGCCGCGCGCATGCGATCGGTCCGCTGGCCCAGCTGGACTTGCAGCGCATTGATAACAGCGAGTTGATCGAAGCGGTGATGTCGAATGAGCGTTTTACCCATCTGCAGCTGAAGGAGGGCGAGACGTTAGTTGTTCGCCCGAAACGGTTACACGTGTTCGTTGAACCTACAAGAACCTAAGAGGCTGGAACACCATGAATTTTCAACAACTGCGCTCGATCCGCGAAGCGGCCCGCCGCGGCTATAACCTGACGGAAGTGGCCAACGCCCTGTTCACGTCGCAGCCGGGCGTGAGCCGGCAAATCCGCGAACTCGAGGACGAGCTGGGCGTGGTGATTTTCGAGCGCAACGGCAAGCGATTGACGGGCTTGACGGAGCCGGGCAAGGGCATCCTGAAGATCGTCGACCGCCTGCTGATCGAGGCGGAAAACCTGCAGCAGGCCAGCCTCGAATACAGCGGCCAGACCAGCGGCACCTTGTCCGTGGCGGCCACGCACACGCAGGCGCGCTATGCGCTGCCGAAAGTGGTGCAAAGTTTCCGCGCCGCTTACCCCGACGTGCGTATTGCGCTACAACAAAGCGCACCCGAGCACATCGCGGAATGGGTGCTGTCCGGCAAGACCGACATCGGCATCGCCACGGAAGGCTTGAGCCAGTTCCCCGACCTCGTGTCGTTCCCGTGCTACCGCTGGAGCCATTTGATCGTCGTGCCGGACGGCCATCCGCTGCTCGAACACTCGCCCATCCGCCTGGAAGACCTGGCGAAATATCCGCTGATTACCTACGACAAGGGTTTCACGGGGCGCGGCCATATCGACGACGCGTTCGCCAAGGCGGGCGTGGCGACCGACATCATCCTCACGGCCATGGATTCCGACGTCATCAAGCAATACGTGGCGCTGGGCCTGGGCGTGGGTATTGTTGCTTCGATGGCCTTCGACCATGGCCGCGACAAGGGCCTGCGGGCCGTGGAAGCGTCGCACCTGTTCGCCACCAACACGACGCGCCTGGCCGTGCGTCGCGGTGCCTACCTGCGTGCCTATGCCTACGAGTTCATCCTGCAGCTGGCGCCTGACCTGACGCGCGAAGACATCGACCGCGCCATGGCGGGAGAGGAAGCGCTCTAGGCGATGGCTGCCTGTTGCGCGCGCGTCAGGCTGGCCACGGCGCGCGCGTAGCTGTCCTGTACCAGTTCCGCCAGGTAATCGGCCGGGAAGCGCGCAACATCGACGATTGTCACCCAGTGAAAGCGGCCCATGTAGCGGGCCGGTTTCACGCCCGGCATGTCCGTCAATTCGACAAAGCGCCCGGCGTTGACCCGCAGGCTGAAGCGCCACTGTTCCGGTGCGCTGGTCTTGAAATACGCAAATTTTTTCCCCGCCACTGCATACACGAGGATGTTCGACGGCGCACCGTACAGCACGGCTTGCGCGCCGGGCTGCGCCGCACAAAAATCTTTCAGTTCATCGCTTGTCATTCCTCAACCGCCACGAATTGTTGCGTGGTATGGTCGAAGGCATAGGCTGCGCCGGCGGGAGCATCCAGCAGCCGGATAAAACGGTCGTCCACGCTGAGCACGGCCCCCAGCGATACGAGGGCCACGTTGGCGCTGTCGTTGATGTAGTCGTCGCTTTCATCGTTGGCCGTGAAGCGCCAGCCGCTGTCGTCGCCGTTATCCGGTTCCTCTCGGTACAGATAACCGACGGGCGCGCCGTCTTCCAGCACGCGTTTTGTGACGAAGCACAGGCCCGCGTAGCGGTTGACGAGGTTATCGTCATCGTCGTGCTGGGTATTGATGATGTGGCGGGCCTCGAAGGCGATGGGGGCCTTGGCCTGCAAATCGGCGATGTAGCCGGGCATGTTGTCGAGCTTGCCGGTGAAGCGGCCATGCGGTTCGACCGTATCGACCAGCACCCACATGCGCTCGGCGCCCGGCGCCTGCGGATCGTCGCTGTGGAAGGCGAAGATCAGCTTGACCACGTCGCCGGGACGCACCTGGGCGATGGCCTCGGGCGGCGATTTATAAAAGGTGTAAGGGTGGCGCGCCGCCAGTTCTGCGGCGTCGGCCAGGTGCCAGCTGGGCATGGTGATCCGTCATCAAGAAGAGTAAAACCCATGGTAGCCGATTGCAGGCTTGAAAGCACGCCGTGCGCCATCCTTGATCAATAATGAGCGGCAAATAAGAAAGGGAGGCGCGAGGCCTCCCTTTTCATGTGCTGCCGTTGCGCTTACCAGCTATAGCCAGCCTTGGCGTAGTAGTAGCGGCCGTTGAAGCCGTTCGGCGCGAAGCCGCTGTACGGCTGGGTGCCGCCATTGTTGAGGTTACCCACGCTGGTGATCTGGTCAGGATAACGGTTGGTGACGTTGTCGATACCGGCCACCAGGCGCCAGTTCTTGCCCAGTTTTACGGAACCGGACACGTCCAGCACCCATTGCGGATCGTAGTGCTGGTCTTGCAGGGCATTGTTTTGCGGCACGATGAAGCTGCCGTAGCGCGTTACGACGCCGTGCGCATTCCAGATGCCGAAGCTGTAGTCGGCAGCCAGGCTGAACTTGTCTTTCGGCGAACCGACGGTGGCGCGCTGGATGGTCTGGCGGTCGATCAGTTTCAGGTTGTTGGCCGTCAGGATGGCCGGATTGTCCGCCACTTTCTGCACCGAGGTCTTGTTGTGGTTGTAGGCCACGGTGAGGTCCAGGCGATCCTTGTCCTGCAAGTCGATGCGGTAGGTGCTGACGATGTCGACGCCTTCCGTGCGCGTATCGACGGCGTTGGTGAAATAGCGTCCCGCGCCCACTGGCGTGCCCTGCGCGGCCAGGATGTTTTTCAAAGTAGTGCTGAGTATCAGATTGGAGGAAAACAGGATGCGGTCATCGATGTCGATGCGGTAGGCGTCGATCGTCGTCGTGAAGTTGCGGATGGGCTGGAACTGCAGGCCCAGGCTGTAGTTGCGCGCTTTCTCCGCCTTCAGGTCTTGTGCACCCAGGGCGCGTGCCTGTGGCGTGTTGACGGCAAAGGTACCCGTTTCGATGGCCGTATTCGTGCCATTGATGACCTGGAAGTTGGTGGTGGTGATGGTGTAGTACTGCTGCGCCAGCGATGGCGCGCGGAAGCCGCTCGACACGGTGCCGCGCAGGGACAGGGCGTCCGTGAAGGCATAGCGGGCCGAACCCTTGGCCGAGGTGGTGCTGCCGAAATCGCTGTAGCGCTCATGGCGCAGAGCCACGCCACCGGACAGTTTTTTCGTCGCTTCCGCTTCCAGGTTGACGTAGATCGATTCATTGTGGCGGCTGTGGCTACCCGCGTTTTCGGGACGGAAGCCGGCAAAGCCCTGCGAACCGGTACCGGTATACGATGCTTTCTCGCCAGCGCCGATCGTGTATTTTTCATGGCGCGCTTCGGCGCCCACGGCCACAGTCAGCGGCCCCGTAAAGTAAGCGACGGGGAATTCGCGCGCCGCGTCGAGATTCAGGACGGTCTGTTCATTTTTCAGGGAGCCCACATAGAAGTGCGTGGGGCTGGCGGCGGCCAGGTCGAAATTGACGGTATTGTCGAGATCCAGCTTGAACTTGTTGCTGCCGTAGTTCAGGCTGGCATCCCAGCGCCAGCCGGCCGCTTCGCCGCGCAAGCCGGTCACCAGCGACTGGTCGGTCAGGGTGCTGTTCTGGATTGGCAAGAAGCCTTCGGGAAAGATCGACGAGCGCGTGATGTAGTCCCCTTTTTCATTCTTCACCAGGCCTGCGCGCCAAGTGGCGCCGGCCGAGGTGTCGCGCTGGCCGTAGCCGCCGAAGGCATACCAGTCCAGGTTGTCGCCGAGATGGTATTCGCTGTTGATGAAGACGGTGGCCGGCTTGCTCTCGGCATCGCCGTAGCGCAGGTTGACCTGGCCATAGCGCGGTTCCAGCGGGTTGCTGAAATCGCGGCCGGCACGGTTGGTCGGACCGCGATCGGCCACTTCTGCCGAGACGCGCACCCAGCCATCGTCGCCCAGGGCGAAGCCGGCCGAACCCTTGATGGATTTTTGCTTGCCGTCGCGTTCCTGCGTCTGGCCATAGCCCACTTCGATGTCGCCACCGGCCGCACCTTTTTTCAGGATGATGTTGATTACGCCGGCAATCGCATCGGAGCCATACTGGGCCGCCGCGCCATCGCGCAGCACTTCCACATGGTCGATGGCGGCCAGGGGAATGGCGTTCAGGTCGACCGGCGCCGAGCCGCGGCCCAGGGTACCGTTGACGTTGACGACGGCCGAGGTGTAGCGGCGCTTGCCGTTCACCAGTACCAGCGTCTGGTCGGGCGACAGGCCGCGCAGCTGGGCAGGGCGCACGGCATCGCTGCCATCGGCACCCGTCGGACGGGGGAAGTTCATCGATGGCAGCAGGCGCGCCAGCACGGTGGCCAGTTCGGCCGAACCCGTGCTTTGCAGGTCGCGCGAGGTGAGGATGTCGATCGGCGACTCGGAATCGATGGTGCGGCGGTTCTTGGCGAAGGTGCCGGTGACCACCACCGATTGCAATTCACCTTCGGCCGGCAGCTCTTGCTGCGCTTGCGCTTGCATGGGCAGGCTGAAGCAGGCGATCAGGCTGGCTGCAATAACGGTTTTCACGGGCAGGGCGGGAATCTGGGAGCGGGCGGTGCTTGAACTCATCGACAATATCTCTTCGGTTAGTGAATGCGCGAACCAGGGCGGTCCGGTGATGACATCAGAGTAACAGTGGGCCTGTGGCATGCTTACGAATCGTTCTGTCTATCGATATGCAATAAATGTCTGATACGCGTCCGAATGGCGCGGGTAGCGCATATGGCCTCGTTTCCAGCATACGACCGGGCATGGCAAGGCCGCAATGCTGCACAGCAGTAAATTGCCAGCTGTTGCATAAATACGACTATCTGGATGAGAGTGGGGAGTCTGGCGGCGACATGCACCGCCAGACGGAGGGAGTTTACTGTCCCGGATTGGGAGCGCTGGCGTGGATGGCGTCGACGGCCGCCACCAGTTCCGGCGACAGCGTGACTTGATGCGCGTCGATATTTTGCTGCAGCTGCGCCACGCTGGTGGCGCCGATGATGGTCGAGGCCACGAACCAGCGCGAGTAGCACCAGGCCAGCGCCAGTTGCGCCGGCGTCAAGCCGTGCGCGCGGGCCAGCGCCGCATACTGGCCGGCGGCCGCGATGGTAGCGGGGCGCACGTAGCGGGGACTCCAGCCGGCCGGGAAGCGCGTCAGGCGGCCCTTGGCCTGCGGATCGTCGAGGTACTTCGCCGTCAGCTGGCCGAACGCCAGCGGGCTGTAGGCGAGCAAGCCCACATTTTCCCGGTGGCAGGTTTCGTCGAGCAGGCTCGTCTCGAAATGGCGCGCCGTCAGGTTGTACAGGTTCTGGATGGATACGATGCGCGGCAAGCCTTTCAGCTGCGCCTGCTTGATGTATTCGCATACGCCCCACGACGATTCGTTCGACACGCCGATGTGGCCGATCTTGCCTTCCTCGACCAGCTTGCCCAGCACGGCCAAGGTGTCTTCGATGGCGACCGACGCGTGCTCCTTGCGCGGGTTGTACACGCTGGCGCCGAAGATGGGCAGGTTGCGGCTGGGCCAGTGCAATTGATACAGGTCAATGTGCTCCGTCTGCAGCCGGCGCAAACTGTCTTCGACGGCGGCGCGGATGTTGACCGCGTCGTGATCCGTCTTGCCCTTGCGTATCCAGTGCATGCGCGAATTCGGCCCCGCCACCTTGCTGGCCAGCACGATCTGGCTGCGCTTGCCGCTTTTCCTGAGCCAGCTGCCGAGGTAGCGCTCCGTGCTGCCCTGCGTCTGCGCGCTGGCCATCACCGGATACATCTCGGCCGTGTCGATGAAGTTGATGCCCCGCTCCAGCGCGTAATCGAGCTGGCTGTGCGCTTCGGCTTCGCTATTCTGTTCGCCGAAGGTCATCGTGCCCAGGCAGATCCGGCTCACTTCCAGATTGCTGGAACCCAGCTTGACCCTGGCTATCATTTCGCCTGTTTGCCGCGCAGCGCGCGCGCGCAATCCTTGATCAGCGCGGGACCGGCGTAAATCAGGCCGCTGTACAACTGCACCAGCTGCGCGCCCGCCTCGAACTTGGCCACGGCATCGCTGCCCTGCATGATGCCGCCCACGCCGATGATGGGCAGTGCGTCGCCCAGTTCCGCCTTCAGCAGACGGATGACATTGTTCGACAGTTCGAACACGGGCGCGCCCGACAGGCCGCCCGCTTCCGCGCCGTGCGGCATGCCTTCCACGGCGCTGCGCGACAGGGTCGTGTTGGTGGCGATGACGCCGTCAATCTTGTGGCGCGTGAGCGACTCGGCGATGCTTTTTACCTGTTCGCCATCCATGTCCGGCGCGATTTTCAGGGCCAGCGGCACGTAGCGTTTGTGCTTGTCCGCCAGGCGTGCCTGGGCTTCCTTGAGCTGCGACAGCAGGGCGTCGAGTTCCGACGCGCCCTGCAGCTGGCGCAGATTCTTGGTGTTCGGCGACGAGATGTTCACCGTCACATAGCTGGCGTAGGGGTAGACTTTCTCCAGGCACAGCAGGTAGTCGTCGGCCGCCCGTTCGATCGGCGTGTCGGCGTTCTTGCCGATGTTCAGGCCCAGCACGCCGGCGCGGTTCTGGTAAAACTTCGATGCCTGCACATTGGCGACAAAGGCGTCGACGCCGCCATTATTGAAACCCATTCGGTTGATGATGCCCTGCGCTTGCGGCAGGCGGAACATGCGCGGTTTCGGATTGCCCGCCTGCGCGCGCGGCGTGACGGTACCCACTTCGATGGAACCAAAGCCCAGGTCGGCCAGCGCGTCGATGTAGGCGCCATCCTTGTCCAGGCCGGCGGCCAGGCCGACAGGGTTCGGGAAGGTGATGCCCATCACCGTGCGTGGGTCCGCCGCCGGTTTGCCGGCCAGCTTCGTCAGGCCCAGCGCGCTGGCGCGTTTCAGGGCGGGCAGGGTGAGATGGTGGGCCGCTTCGGCATCCATCGAAAACAGCAAGGGGCGGGCGAGGGAGTACAGGAATTTTTCAGACATGGGGCGCTTTGAGTAGGTGTGCGGGCCGCCGGGAAGGGCTGGCGGCGCGCGAAATAAGTGCCGTATTTTACCGTGTTCCACGCGGCTGCCGGGTGTATAGTTCTTGTTGGCCAAATGCAATATTGATCCATTGATAATCCGCATCCGGCCTTGGACTTTCCTGTTTCTTCTCTGTTCTGTTGACTTCATAAGCGAGACATCGATTGAAAAAGACACGCATCCTGACCGCCATCGCGGCCGCCAGCGCACTGTTGCTGAGCCACCCGGCCCTGGCACTGCCGAATACGCAAGATACCCGCATGCTGAGCGAACCGGCCGTCTCCAGCCGTCACATCGCCTTCATCTATGCGGGCGATTTGTGGCTGTCCAACCTCGATGGCGGCGGCGCGCGGCGCCTGACGTCCGACCTGGGCGACAAGTCCAACCCGGTGTTCTCGCCCGACGGCAGCCAGATCGCGTATAGCGCCAACATCGACGGCAATGTCGACGTGTATGTGATCGCGGCCGCCGGCGGCGTGCCGCGTCGCCTGACTTTCCACCCAGGTGTTGATCTGGCGCAATCGTTCACGCCCGATGGCCAGGCCGTGATGTTCACCTCACCGCGTGCCGCTTTCAACAACCGCTTCCAGAAGCTGTTTACGGTGCCGGTGGCGGGCGGCGTGGAAACGCAGCTGGAAATCCCGAACGCCTCGCGCGCCACGTATTCGCCCGATGGCAAGCACATTGCGTACAACCCGCTGGCGCCTGCCTTCAAGCAGTGGAAGCGCTACCGTGGCGGCACCAATTCCTGGCTGTGGCTGTTTTCGTCCAGCGACAAGTCGATTGAAAAAATCCCCCAGCCGACGACGCGCTCGAACGACGTCGATCCGATGTGGCTGGGCGACACCGTCTACTTCCGCTCCGACCGCAATGGCGAATTCAACCTGTTTGCGTATGACGTGAAGACGAAAGCCGTGCGCCAGCTGACGCAGCATGCGGATTTCCCCGTGCTGAACGCGTCGGCCGCGAACGGCACCATCGTCTACGAGCAGGCGGGCTACCTGCACGCGTTTGACATCGCCAGCGGCCAGGCGCACAAGCTGGCCATCGGCGTGGCCAGCGACCTGGGGCAAACGCGGCCCCGCTGGGTCAAGAACGCGAAATACATCCGCGACGCCTCGATTTCGCCCTCGGGCGCGCGCATCGCCTTCGAGTACCGGGGCGAGATCGTCACCATCCCCGCCGACAAGGGCGACGTGCGCAACCTGACGCAGACGGCCGGCGCCCACGAGCGCACGCCCATCTGGTCGCCAGATGGCCGCTCGGTCGCGTATTTCTCGGACGAGTCGGGAGAATATGAACTGCATGTGCGGGCGCAGGATGGCAAGGGTGCCGTGAAAAAGTTCAAGCTGAATGGCAGTGGCTTCTATGACAACGCCGTCTGGTCGCCCGACAGCAGGAAGATCGCGTTTGCCGACAATGGCTGGAGCATGTACGTGATCGACGTCGGCACGGGCAAGGTGCAGAAAGTGGCCACGGAGCCGATGTATGGCGTCGACAAGAGCATGCGCGCCTCGTGGGCGCCCGATTCGCGCTGGCTGGCCTACACGCTCAATTCGCCCACCTACACGCGCAGCGCCTATATCTATTCCGTCGAGCAGAACAAGTCGATGCCCGTGACCGATGGTCTGTCCGACGTGGCCCAGCCCGTGTTCGACAAGAGCGGCAAATACCTGTACTTCTTTGCGTCCACCAATGCTGGCCCCAGCAACAACTGGTTCTCGCAGCAGAATGAAGACAACCTGGTGACGCGCACCGTGTGGATGGCCGTGCTGCGGCGCGACCTGCCGTCGCCGCTGATCAAGGAAAGCGACGAGGAAAAGGCCGCCAGCGCGGAGAGCAAGAAGGACACGGCGAAGGCGGAGGCGGAGCCGAAGAGCGAAGCGAAGATCGATCCGAAGACGGGCCGCGACGACCCGAAAGTAGTCGTGGCGCCCGTGGCGCCGATCCACATCGATTTCGATGGCATCGCCACGCGCATCGTCGACCTGCCGCTGCCGGCCGCGCAGTTCTCCAATCTGACTGCTGGCGCTGCGGGGCAGATCTTTTTGCTGCGCGAAAGCGATGGCAAGAAGGCCGTGCAGCGCTTCGATCTGAAGGAGCGCAAGGCGGAAACCGTGGTGGCCGAAGCGGACGACTTCGAAGTGTCGGCCGATGGCAAGAAGCTGCTGTACCGCCAGAAGGATAACTGGGCCATGGGCTCTGCCACGGGCAAGCTGCTGGCGCCGGGCGAAGGCAAGATCAAGGTCGACGCCATTGAAGTAAAAGCCGATCCGCGCGCCGAGTGGACGCAGATTTTCAACGAGGTGTGGCGCATCAACCGCGATTACTTCTATGATCCGGGCATGCATGGCGTGGACTGGAAGGCCATGCGCGACAAGTACGCCGTGTTCCTGCCCGAGCTGTCGAGCCGCGCGGACCTGAATCGCCTGATCCAGTGGATGTGCAGCGAACTGGCCGTGGGCCACCATCGCGGCGGCGGCGGCGACGATTTTATCGAGGCGAAGAAAGTGCCGGGTGGACTCTTGGGCGCCGACTATGACGTGAGCGACGGTCATTATCGCTTCAAGAAAGTGTATGGCGGCTTGAACTGGAATCCGGCCCTGCGCGCGCCGCTGACGGAGCCTGGCCTGAACGTCAAGGCGGGCGAATACCTGCTGGCCGTCGACAGCCGCCCGGTGGCGCCACCCACCAACTTGTACAGCGCCTTTGAAAACACGGCGGGCAAGGCCATCGATCTGACAGTCGGTCCCTCGGCCGACGGCAAGGGCGCGCGCACGATCACCGTCGTGCCCGTCCCGACCGAGGATGCCTTGCGCAACCGCGACTGGATCGAAGGCAATATGCGCAAGGTCAACGCGGCGACCGGCGGCAAGGTGGCGTACGTGTACGTGCCGAATACGGCGGGCCTGGGCCACACTTACTTCAAGCGCTACTTCTTCCCGCAGGCGGACAAGCAGGCCATCATCGTCGACGAGCGTTTCAATGGCGGCGGCAGCGTGGCCGATTACTACATCGAGATCCTGCAGAAGAAGGAAATCGCCTGGTGGACCATGCGCTATGGCGCTGACATGAAGACGCCGTCCGCGTCGATCCAGGGCCCGCGCGCCATGCTGATCGACGAGACGGCCGGTTCGGGCGGCGACCTGCTGCCGTGGATGTTCCGCAAAAATAACATGGGCCCGCTGATCGGCAAGGCCACCTGGGGCGGCCTGGTGGGCGTCCTCGGTTTCCCCGTGCTGATGGATGGCGGCTTCATCACGGCGCCCAACCTGGCGTTCTGGACGCGCGAAAACGGCTGGGGCGTGGAAAACGAAGGCGTGCCGCCCGATATCGAAGTCGAGCAAACGCCGGCCGACGTCATCGCCGGCCGCGATCCGCAGCTGGAAAAGGCGATCGAGGTGATCCAGGCCGAACTGGCGAAGAACGCTCCCGCGCGACCCAAGCGTCCGGCGTTTCCGGACAAGAGCAAGTAGGCAATGAAAAAGGGGCGCAAGCCCCTTTTTTTACATCACGACCCACTGCCCCTTGATGCGCGCTTCCAGCGGCTTGAAGTTGATTTTATACGCCATCTTCGGGCTTTGCTCGATCCAGTAACCGAGGTAGATGTAGGGCAGGCCCAGTTCGCGCGCCTGGGCGATTTGCCACAGCACGTTGTAGGTGCCGTACGAGGCGCCCGGCACGTCGGGGTCAAAAAAAGTGTAGACGGATGACAGGCCATCGGCCAGCACGTCGATGATGCTGACCATGCGCAGGATGCCTTCGGCATCGCGGAACTCCACCAGGCGCGTGTTGACCCGGCTTTGCAGCAGGAATTGCGCATACTGGTCGCGGCTGTCCTGGTCCATGCCGCCGCCCGCATGGCGCGTGCTCTGGTAGCGCAGGTACAGTTCGTAGTGCTCGTCGAGGAAGGACAGGGTGGCCACGCCCGCCTGCAGGTCGGCATGCCGGCTCCAGGCGCGGCGCTGGTTGCGGTTGGGCGTGAACTCGCCCGTCACGACGCGCACGGGAATGCAGGCCTGGCAGCCGTCGCAATACGGGCGGTAGGTAAAAATGCCGCTGCGGCGAAAGCCGTTGCGCACCAGTTCCGAATACACGTCGCTGTTGATCAGGTGCGAAGGCGTGGCCACCTGCGAGCGGGCCTGGCGGTCGTCCAGGTAGCTGCACGGGTAGGGCGCCGTCGTGTAGAACTGCAGGGTGGCAAACGGTAGTTCGTTCAGGTGCGTCATGCTGATCCTGTCTGGTCTGTCCGCGGCAATGGAAGTCTGCGTAGAGATATCATAGCTTTTTTATGCCGGTGGCGCAGCCTGCCAATCCGTGATTTGCGCTGCTTCAATGGCGATCCTCACATGGGCGAGGAAGCGCGCGCGCGAAATGGGCGCTGCGCCCAGCGAGGCCAGGTGCCTTGTTTCTTGCTGACAGTCAATCATGGTCACGCCGCGCGCCTTCAAAAAGCGCACCAGCTGCGCCAGCGCGATCTTCGAGCCATCCGTCACGCGCGCGAACATCGATTCGCCATAGAACATGCGCCCGATCGACACGCCATACGCGCCGCCGACCAGTTCTCCATCGAGCCACAGTTCCGACGAGTGTGCATAGCCCAGCTTGTGCAAGCCCGTGTAGCCGGCGATGATTTCGTCGGAAATCCAGGTGCCCGGGCCATCCTTGCGCGGCGCTGCGCAGGCGCGCATGACGGCGTCGAAATCGCCGTCGAAGCGCAGCTGCCAGCGTCCGTCCGTGGCGGCGCTGCGCTCGACCTTGCGGATCGCCTTGGCCAAGCTGTCGGACACTTTGAAATGCTCCGTCATCAGCACCATGCGCGGGTCGGTGCTCCACCACAAAATAGGCTGGCCTTCGGAAAACCAGGGGAAGATGCCGCGCCGGTAGGCGTCAAGCAGGCGCGCGGGCGACAGGTCGGCGCCGGCCGCCAGCAGGCCGGGCGCCTCGTCGGTCAGGGCGCGCGAGACGTCGGGGAACGGGGTATGGGTGTCGAGCCAGGGAATCATGCGGCGTCAAAGGTGGCAGGTGAGGGGACTTATTCGGGGGCTTGCTCGGCATCCGTGCGCGCCATCGGACGCGTGATGTCGCCCGTATGCACGCCGTAGCTGCCGCCTTCGCGGATTTTCACGCGGTCGGCAAAGAACAGTTCCAGGGTGGCGCGGATGGTGGGGAAGGCCAGGTCCTCCCAGGGAATCTGTGCTTCCGTAAACAGCTGCACGTCCAGGCTTTCGATGCCGGGCGCGAAATCGAGGTCGCGCAAACGCGCCAGGTAGAACAGGTGCACCTGGTGCACGCGCTGCACGTTGAGCAGTGAAAACAGGGGTCCCAGTTCGATATTCGCGCCCGCTTCCTCTACCGTTTCGCGCTCGGCCGCGTCCGACGTCGTTTCATCGTTTTCCATGAAACCGGCCGGCAGGGTCCAGTAACCGAGGCGCGGCTCGATGGCGCGCTTGCACAGCAAGACCTGCAGCTGGCCATCTTCTTCCCACACGGGGATGGAGCCGACCACCATTTTCGGGTTCTGGTAATGGATGGCGTCGCAGTTGGCGCAGACATAGCGCGGACGGTTGTCGCCTTCCGGAATGGACAGGCTGACAGGATGGGCGCATTCGGAGCAGAATTTCATGGGCAGGCTTCGGAAAATGGGTGTCTGGTGTAACGCTTACTGTACACCGATTGCGCACCCCGTGGCGAGCTGCGCAGGCACGCTGGGCCGGCGATCCTCTCGCCCGCGCATTCATTAGATTGGTCTATTACGGTTGAATTTGAGATAGCTATTGCCTAAGCCACCCGTTTGCCCTTATAATTCTTGTGCGGGGTGGAGCAGTCTGGCAGCTCGTCGGGCTCATAACCCGAAGGTCACAGGTTCAAATCCTGTCCCCGCAACCAATACCGGAAAGCCGCTGATTCTTGCAAAAGATCAGCGGTTTTTTCCATTGCTGGCCAGCGGAAAACTCCGGCAGACGGGGCACACGTGCAATTGTCAAATCATGCCCTTTACGCCGCGCAACAATCTGGTATATAATTCGAGTGCGGGGTGGAGCAGTCTGGCAGCTCGTCGGGCTCATAACCCGAAGGTCACAGGTTCAAATCCTGTCCCCGCAACCAATTCGAAGCCGCTGGTTCCTCGCAAGAGGGCCAGCGGTTTTTTCGTTGTGCGGGGAGATTTCCTATTCCATCTGGCGCGCATACACGACCAGCCGCAAATGGCGGTCCGCATCGATGGTCAGCGAGGTGTGCTCGTACGCGACTTGCTCGCCGTCGATGCTCAGGCGGCGCACGCCGGCGCATGGCGCATGCACGTCGTGGCGGCGCCACCACAGCTTGAATTCGGGCGAGACTTTTTCCAGTTCCTGCACCAGCGCGTGGATGTCCGCTTCCTGCGTGGCGCGCGCGTAGTCGCGGCGAAAGCTCGACAGCATCAGCGGCGCCTGCTCTTCCCAGGCCGTGAAGCGTGATCGCAGCAGCGGGTCGGTAAACAAGAGCCACAGCAGATTGCGCCGCGATGGCACATGCGCGCCGAAGCCAAACAGGGTGTCCGCGCCCGCATTGAAAGCCAGCACGTCCCAGCGCAGATTGAGCACATAGGCCGGATGCGCCAGCTCGTGCATCAGGCGACGCACCGGCGGGGGCACCACGCAAAACGTCTTGCCTTCTTCGGCTGGCGGACGCGCATGTGCGAGCAGGAACAGGTGGCGGCGTTCGCCCCCGTCCAGTTTCAGCACTTCGGCCAGCTTGTCGAGAAAGGCGCTCGAGACGCCGATGTCGCGCCCCTGCTCCAGCCAGGTGTACCAGGTCAGCCCCACGCCAGCCAGCGCCGCCACTTCTTCGCGGCGCAAGCCGGGCGTCCTGCGTCGCCCGCCGCCGGGCAAGCCCACCTCCTCGGGCGACAGGCGTGCGCGGCGCGCCTGCAGGTAGGCGGCCAGTTCGTGGCGGGTGCGGGCCAAAGTGCGCATGGTGCTGTCTTTCCGGTGAGTCTGTTGCTATCAGTAATAGCATAAACAGTTAAATTGTAATTGTTTATATTGTATTCCAGAATGCCTGCTTTCTTTCTGAAAGCTGGCCCATGTCTGACTATTCTTTCTCCCGTACCGCTCTTCCCGCCACCGTCTACCTGATCGCCATTGGCGCGTTCGCGCTGGGCATGGCGTCGTATGTGACGGCGGGCTTGATGCCGATGATCGCCGACGCGTTTTCCATCTCCCTGGCGATGGCCGCGCAACTGGTGACGGCGTTTACCCTGGCCTATGGCCTCGGCTCGCCGCTTGCCGTGGCCTTGCTGCCGGCGCGCGCGCAGCGCTCCGGCCTCTTGCTCGCCCTGGGCGTGTTCGTGCTGGCGAATGCAGCCAGCGCGCTGGCGCCCGGTTTCAGCAGTCTGCTGGCGTGGCGGGGCATCGCCGGCATCGGTGCTGGCGTGTATCTGGCGCTGGGCATCGCGGCGGCGGCGGGCGTGTCGGCGCAGCAGCAGCGGGGCAAGGCCATCGGCGTGATCATGGGCGGCATGGCGGGCGGCACGGTGCTGGGTGTGCCATTGAGTTTGCTGCTGGCGCAGCAGCTGGGCTGGACGGCGGCCCTGTGGCTGGTGACTCTTCTGGGTGGGCTGGCGCTGGCGGGCTTGCTGTGGAAACTGCCCGCGCTGCCGGCGGCGCCGGCCACGTCGCTGCGCCGCAAGCTGGCCTTGCTGGCCGATGGGCAGGTGCTGTCCATCTTGCTCGTGTCGCTGCTGGCGGCCATCGCCAGCCTGGGCATGTACACGTTTATCGCGCCGCTGCTGGCGTGGTCGGCGCACGGCGCGGCGATGTCCGTCACGCCTTTCCTGTGGGCGTGGGGCGTGGGGGGAATCGTTGGCAGCGTGCTGGTCGGGCCTTGGGCGGACAAGGTGGCGGCGCCGAAACTGACCTGCTGCATCTTGCTGCTGCTGGCGCTGGCCTTGTGCGCGCTGCCGCTGGCGGCCGGCTGGTCGGCCTGGCTGATGCTGGCGCCGATCGTGCTGTGGGGCGCGGCTGGCTGGGCCCTGCAAGTGCCGCAAAACCAGCGGTTGCTGGCCGTGCGCGCGCGGCAGGGCGACGGCAACCTGGCCATCGCCCTCAACGAATCGGCGCTGTACCTGGGCAGCGCCATCGGCGCCGCCATGGGTGGCTTGCTGCTCCTGCTGGACTGGTCCATGTGGCTGCTGGCGGCCGGCGCCGCAGCCGTGGCAGCCGCGGCGTTGCTGCTGCAGTTCTTCGTTGCGCGGCGCTCCTAGCCTTTCTTCGCCAGCTGCATGCCCACGGGCAGGGCGCGGATGCGCTTGCCCGTGGCGGCGAAGATGGCGTTGCACAGGGCGGGCGCGATGGGTGGCGTGGCCGGCTCGCCCACGCCGCCCAGCTCCATGTCCAGGGTGCCCGGCACCAGGTGCGTGTGGATCACGCGCGGCGCATCGGCGGCGCGCAGCACGGCGTAGTCGTGGAAATTGCTTTGCTCGACCCGGCCATTCTTGAAACTGATCTCGCCGCTCATGGCCAGCGACAGGCCCATGATGCAGGCGCCCTCGATCTGCGAGCGCACGCGGTCCGGGTTGATCTGCGGTCCGCAATCCATGGCGATATCGACCCTCGGCACGATGACTTCGCCGGCCGCATTGATTTCCACCTCGATCACGGCCGCCACATAGGTGACGAAACTGTAGGACACGGCCAGACCCAGTCCCCGTCCCTTGGGCAGTTTGCGGCCCCAGCCCGCCTTGGCTGTCGCCAGCTCGATCACGTGGCGCATGCGGCCGATATCGACTGGATACTTTGCCGGGTCTTCGCCATAGTTCCAGCCGTCGGACAGGTCGGCCGGATTGATCTTGCGCGCGGGGCCCAAGAGCGCCAGCAGGTAGTCGCGGTGGTCTTTCTTTGCCGCATGGGCCAGTTCGGCCGTGAACGACTGGATGGCAAACGCGTGCGGGATGTTCGACACGGAACGGAACCAGCCGATGCGCGTGTGGGCCGGCACTTCGGGCACCTCGACGCGGATGTTCGCGATGGCGAACGGCACGTTGATGGCCGACATGCCCAGCTCGAACGGCGCCTGCTTGTTCGCGCCGGCGGCAAAGGTCGAGGTGATGGTGGGCGCGGCCGTGCGGTGCAGCCAGGCCGTCGGCATGCCTTTCGCGTCCAGCGACGCTTCCAGCCGTTCGACGGAGACCGTGTGCAGGTAGTCGTGCTGCAGGTCGTCGTCGCGCGTCCACGTCAGCTTGACGGGCGCGCCATCCGTGGCTTTCGACAGTAGCGCCGCCTCGACGGCGAAATCGGGTTTCGATTTGCGTCCGAAGCCGCCACCGAGCAGGGTCACGTGCACGGTCACGTCGTCATACGCCAGGCCCAGGGCCTTGGCCACGTTGCTGCGCGTCGCCTGCGGCGCCTGTACGCAGGCCCACACTTCGGCCTTGCCGTTGGCGATGCGTACGGTGGCGGCGGGCGGCTCCATGGTGGCGTGGGCCAGGTGGGGCAGATAGTATTCGGCACTGAGCTTGCGCGCGGCGGGAGCGGCGGCCAGCGTCGCCACCGTCTTGCCCTGGTCGCGCGCCGGGTTGGCGGGCTGGCGCACGGCCGCTTCCAGCGTCTTGCGGAATGCCTTCGAGTCGTAATCGCCGTTCGGGCCGTCGTCCCATTCCAGTACCAGCGCTTCGCGGCCCTTGATGGCGGCCCAGGTGTTTGTCGCGATGACGGCCACGCCGCCCAGCGGATTGAACATGGCCGGCGGCGGGCTACCCGCCAGTTCGACGATGCGCAGCACGCCCGGCACCTTCAGGGCCGCGGTCTTGTCCACGCTTTTCAGCTTGCCGCCAAAGACGGGCGGACGGGCGATGACGGCATACGTCATGCCATCGAGGCGCGTGTCGATGCCGAAGTGGGTATTGCCGGTGACGATGTCGTGCAAGTCGATGCCGCGCGTGCTCGTTTGTCCGATGTAGCGCAGCTCGTCCGCCGTTTTCAGGCTGATGCGCGCGCGCGGCGGCACCGGCAATTTGGCCGCTTCCTCGGCCAGCGCGCCGAACGACAGCGAGCGTCCGCTGGCCGCATGCACAACAGCGTGGTTGACGGCTCTGACTTCCGTCACGGGCACGTCCCAGCGCACGGCGGCCGCCGTTTCCAGCATCAGGCGCGCCGTGGCGCCCACGTGGCGCATGGCGCGGAACGAGTGGCGCATGCTGCGCGAGCCGTCCGTATCCTGGCTGCCGTAGCGCGCTTCATCGGCGGGCGCCTGCTGCACGCGCACCTGCGCCCAGTCGGCGCCCAGTTCGTCGGCTGCCACCATGGGCAGGCTGGTGCGGATGCCCTGGCCCATTTCGGAGCGGTGCGCCACGATGGTGACGATGCCGTCGGCGCCGATCGACAGGAAGACCAGGGTGTCGTCGACCACGCCGCCAGCCATGCTGTCGCCGCCGTATTTGACGGCGTCGGCCGCCATCACGAGGCCCGAAGGGCCGGCCACCAGGGTCAAACCGGCCAGCGCGCCGGCGGCCTTGAGCCAGTTGCGCCGCGCGGGCGAATGTGCGGCGGCAGTGTCATGGATGCTCATTTGGCCGCTCCTTTTGCGTTGATGCTGGCCGAGGCCTGCTTGATGGCCGCATGGATGCGCGTGTAGGTGCCGCAGCGGCAGATATTGCCGCTCATCGCTTCGCGGATCTGCTGGTCGTTCGGTTTTGGCGTCTTGTGCAGCAGGGCCGTGGCCGACATGATTTGCCCGGCCTGACAGTAGCCGCATTGTGGCACGCCGTGTTCCTGCCACGCTTGCTGCAGCGCAAAGCCAACCTTGTCTTCGCCCACCGCTTCGATGGTGGTGATCTTCTTGCCAGCGGCGGCCGAGACCGGCGTTACGCAGGAGCGGATGGCTTCGCCATCGAGGTGCACGGTGCAGGCGCCGCACAGGGCCATGCCGCAGCCGAATTTGGTGCCGGTCATGCCCAGTTCGTCGCGCAGGGCCCACAGCAGGGGCGTGTCTTCAGGCAGTGCAAGGTCGTGCTGCTTGCCATTGATGGTCAGGGTCGTCATGTGTATTCCTCGGTGGGGGATGGTGCGGGACAGCGCGACGGCCATCCGCCAAACGGATTAGCTCATCAGTATGGGATGGTAGCACCAGCCGCCCTGCGCTGCAGGAGATATGGCCGGTGGCATACTGCGGCTTCTGATATCGGAGTTTTCCATGACATACATCACAACGGCGCCGGGTTTGCCCGACATCCTCGCTCCCGGCTTGCAGGTGGTATTTTGCGGCCTCAATCCCGGCGTGGACGCGGCGGCCGCCGGCCACCATTTTCTCGGACGCGGCAACCGCTTCTGGCCCGTGCTGCACCTGGCCGGCTTCACGCCGCATCTGGTGGCACCGCAGGACGATGCCAGCGTGCTCGGTTTCGGGCTCGGTTTGACGGCGGCCGTCGGGCGCCCGACCAGCCGCGCGGACCAGGTGGGAGCGGATGAATTCGCGCAAGCGGCGGCGAGCCTGCAGCACAAACTGGCATTGGCGCAGCCGCAGTGGATTGCCTTCCTGGGCAAGGCCGCCTACGCGGCGATGACGGGAAAACGCCAGCTGGAGTGGGGCGAGCAGCCGGAGCGCTTCGGCGGTGCGCGCGTGTGGATACTGCCCAATCCGAGTGGTCTCAATCGCGGCTATTCGAAGGAGCGGCTGGTCGAGGCCTATGCGGAACTCAGGCGCGCGCTGGGCTGACGTCCAGTGCCACGGCGCGCAACAGCGGCGTGACGAAATCGAGGAAGGCGCGCAATTTCAACGGCAGCGGCGCTTGTCCCTTGTGCAGCAGGCTGACGGGCAAGGGCGCCGCTTCGAACGGTGCGAGCACGATGCGCAGCCTGTCGTCGCGCAGGGCGTCCATGACCTGGTACGACAGTACGCGGATCACGCCCGCGTCCAGGGTGGCGGCGGCGATTGCCGCGTCCACCGTATTGACGGCCAGGCGCGAATGCACGGACACGGACTGCGCAGCCTTGCCCGTGCCGAAGACCCAGGCGCGCCGCGATTCCAGCACCTCGAAGCTGATGCAGGCATGGGCTGCCAGGTCGCCCGGCGCAGCTGGTGTGCCATGCGCTGCCAGGTAGCCGGGACTGGCGCAGACGACCCGGCGCACGGTGCCGACCCGCGTCGCCATGAAGCTGCTGTCGGGCAGGTCGCCGATGCGCACGGCCACGTCGACCTGCTCGTCCATCAGGTGCAGGACGCGGTCGGTCAGCACCAGCCTGATCTCGATGTCCGGATAGCGGGCCAGGAACGCCGCCACCACGGGCACGATGTGCAGGCGTCCGAACATGACGGGCGCCGTGATCGTCAGCTCGCCTTTCGGCGCCGCATATTCGCCCGTCGCAATACGCTCCGCTTCGCCGATCTCTTCGAGGATGCGGCGGCACGCGGTCACGTAGGATAGACCGGCCTCCGTCAGCGACAACTGGCGCGTCGTGCGGTGCAGCAGCCGCGTGTTGAGGTGCGCTTCCAGCGCCGCCACCTTGCGGCTGACGGTGGCCAGCGGCATGGAGAGATGGCGCGCGGCAGCCGACAGGCTGCCTGCGTCCACCACCGCCAGCAAGATGGACATGGATTCCAGCCTATCCACGGCGTGTTCTCATGTGAACCTATCGAATTTTGGAAGAATGATTCTCAATCTTATGGGATTCTCTTTATCGGTGCAAGTACGTAAGCTGGTCTCCTTCGCTGCGGCATGTTGCCGCGGCAACTTGAAAGGACAGCGCCATGCGCCCCATGCCCACACCCCCGCCCGATGCACCCACCGTGGCATCCGCGCCGCGCGGCAAGATACTCATAATGGCCGTGATCGCCGGTGCGGTCATCACCAACATCTATTGCACCCAGCCTATCCTGCCCTTGATCCAGTCCGGCCTGGGCGTCGACCTGGCGGCTGTCAACCTGGTCGCCGGCGCGGCGCTGCTGGGCTTTGCCACGGGGCTGGCCCTGCTCCTGCCGCTGGGCGACCGCGTCGACCGGCGCACCCTGGTGCTGGGGCAGATCGCGCTGGCCTTCGCTTGCGCCCTGGCGGCGGCGCTGGCACCGGGCATCTGGCCGCTGATCGGAGCCTCGTTTGGCCTGGGCATCGTCAGCTGCGTGCCGCAGCAACTGGTGCCGCTCGCCGCGAGCATGTCGCCGCCCGGCGAGCGTGGCCGTTCCGTCGGGACGGTGGTCAGCGGCATCATGGTCGGCATCCTGCTGGGACGCACGGTGGCCGGCGTGGTGGGCGAGGCCTGGGGCTGGCGCGCCGTGTACGCGATGGAAGCGGCGTTCATGGTGCCCGTCTGGATCGCGGCGGCGGCCTTGCTGCCACGCGGGAGACCGACTAGCCAGCTTTCCTACCTTGGCTTGCTGGCGTCGTTATGGCCATTGGCGCGCGAGCATCGCCCGCTGCGCGAAGCTATGCTGATCCAGGCGCTGTTGTGGGCGTGCTTCAATGCGTTCTGGGTCAACCTGGCGTCGCTGCTGGCCAACGGCCCATGGCATTTGGGCAGCGCCTGGGCCGGCGCCTTCGGCATCATCGGCGCGGCTGGCGCGCTGGCCGCCACGCTGGGCGGCAGGGCCACCGACAGACTCGGTTCGCGCACGGTCATCGGCTTGAGCATCGCCATCGTGACCTTGTCCTACTTGCTGCTGGCGGGTGCCGCCTCGTCGCTGGTCTTGCTGGTGATCGGCGTCATCGTGCTCGATATCGGCGTGCAGGCTGCCCTGGTGGCCAACCAGACGCGCGCCTTTGCCGTCGATCCGGCCGCCCAGGGCCGCATCAACAGCCTGTACATGACGGCGACCTTCATCGGCGGCGCCGTCGGCGTGGCGGTCAGCGGCTGGCTGATGCAGCGTTTCGGCTGGACGGGCGTGGCGGTGTTTGGTGTCGTAGTGGGCTTGCTGGCTGGCGTCATCCACGTGGCCGGATCACGCGCACGGCAGCGGACTGCAAGCGCCACTTAACGCGGCTGCCCCAGCTGCGCGTACACGGCGTCGGCGATCTTGCCCAGTTCCTGCTTGGGCAGGCCCGCCGAGAGGGCATAACCGAGCTGGCCGTCGATCCAGTAAAACACGCTCAACTCCTTTTCCTGCGTATAGCGGAAGGCCGTTTCCTGCCTGCCCACCCGCTCTTTCGCCACGTACAGGGTCAGGCGCTTGCCAGCGTCATCTTCATACATGAATTGCGCCACAGGGCCGTCGCCATCGCCGGGCAGCAATCGCCCGCCGATCAAGTGATAGCCGAGCGGCGACAGTACGGGCGGCTGCAATTTCGTGCCCAGGCGTTTCGACAGCCATTGCACCAGGTGCGCTTCCTGTTCCGCGCCCACCTCGACGGGGTGGCGCACTTCGGGCGTGTAGACGGCATGGGCGATGGCGGCGCTGCGCGCCAGGGAGATCGGGCTGGCGCTGGCGGTCCGCAGGGCACCGGCATCGCCGCCATCGCCGCGCAGCAGCCAGCCGCCCGCGCCGCCGGCGATCACCAGCACGACGGCCGCTGCCGCCTGCATGGCGTGCCGCTGCCAGGCGCCGTTCGCGGCCGGTGGCGATGCCGCCTGCCGCAGCGTCGGCGGCACGGCTTCGTACAGCACGGGGTCGAACAGGGCGCGCAATTGCCGGTTCTGTTCGCGCCACGCATCCACCCTGGCGGCATCCTCGGGGTGCGCGCGCAGGTGGGTGTCGATGGCCGCGCGCTGCGTCTCGGGCAGGACGCCGTCGGCCAGGGCGTGCAATTGCGCTTCGCTGATGGCTTGCGTTGTCATTTCACGACTTTCAGGGTGGGGGCGCCATGGCTGCCGGCGGGGCGGCCGTCGAGCAGTTCGCGCAGCCGCTCGCGCCCGCGCGACAACCTCGACATGACGGTGCCGACAGGGATGCCCAGGGTGGACGCCACCTGCTCGTACGGCATCTGCTCGAGCGCGACAAGCAGGATGACTTCGCGCTGCCCCAGCGGTAAACGGGCCAGCGCCGCATCCATTTCGCCGATGGCGATGGCTTGCCCCGGCGCGCGCTCCGGCGCGGGCAGGAGGGTGTCGTCGTCGAGCTCCTGCAGCGCCAGGCCGGGGCGGCGCAACTGGTCCACGTGCAGGTTATGCATGATGGAAAACAGCCAGGGCCGCATCTCGCCGCCCCGTTGCCACTGGTCGAATTTGCGCCAGGCCCGCTCCACGGTGTCCTGCACCAGGTCGTCCGCGTGCGCGGCGCCCGCCAGCGCGCGCGCATAGCGGCGCAGGCCGGGCAGGCA
Source organism: Janthinobacterium sp. BJB426 (assembly GCF_002735705.1). Classification (GTDB taxonomy): domain Bacteria; phylum Pseudomonadota; class Gammaproteobacteria; order Burkholderiales; family Burkholderiaceae_D; genus Janthinobacterium. The sequence goes on along the minus strand of NZ_PDZL01000005.1, from coordinate 115,913 downwards.
CGCTTGCAGCTGGCGGCTGTCCTCTTGCGTGGTCATCGTGGCGACGGGATAGTGAGCTTAAGGCTTGACGACGTGCCACACGTTCTTGAAATTGTCGCCAGCCACGTCGCCCGGTTTCTTGTCTTCCTTGTACAAATACAGGGGCTTGCCCTTGTAGGTCAGCTGCATGGCGCCGTTGTCGTCGCGCTTGATGCTGCCATACGGGGCGTCGGGAGCCGCTTCGGTGGCGATGACGGCGGGCCAGGCCACCAGGCAGCCGCCGCTGCAGGCGCTCTTGCCGCTGTCGGCGACATCCTTGTCAAACACGTACACAGTCATGCCGCTGGCGTTGACCAGCATGCCGTTGGCGGGCATGACGTCGGCGGCGAAAGCCAGCGGGGCGGACAAGGCGGTGAAAAGGGCGGTGGCGGCAAAAGTAGTAAAGCGCATGATGGTCTCCTTGAGGTTTTGAGGGCTTGCAAGGGATAGACGCCTGTCGCCTGCCGTTTATTCCCCGACAGGCAAAATATTTTTTTCCGGCGCGTGCAGGCTGGCCCACAGGTGGGCGGCCGCCATGGTGCGGTGCGGCGCGTACTGGCGCAGCCACTGTTCCGTGCGCGCCATGTCCGGTTTGACCTCTTCGCCGAGCAGTTTTTGCAGGGCGGCGCGGATGGCCACGTCGCCATGCAGCGAGCAGTCGGCATAGCCGTAGCCGCGCAGCAGCGCGTAGTTGACGGTCCACGGACCGATGCCCTTCACGGCCAGCAGCGCCTGCGACATCGCCGCCACGTCGCCGGAGGGCGGCAGCTCCAGCGACAGTTCCCCGTCATTGACGAGATGTGCCAGGCGCAGCACGGTTTCCGCCTTGGCGCGCGAGAATTTGCGGCTGGTCAAGTCCTCGACGGATAGCCGCGCCACGTCGCGCGCCTCCGGGTAGCACCACAAGCCGCTGCCATGCCGGTGCCCTGCCTGCAAGATGAAAGTGCGGCGCAGGGCGATGGCGAACGGCAGGTTGATCTGCTGGCCGATGATGGCCCAGGTCAGGGCCTCGAAGGGGCTGGCCGATTGCACGATGCGCAAGCCCGGATTGACGCGGACCAAAGGCGCCAGCAGCGGGTCGCCGGCGGCCAATTGCGCAAACGGCTGCGGATCGATGCGCAGGCCGAGGATATTGAGCAGGGCACTGTGCAGCGGTGTTTCAAGGTCGCAAACGCCATCGCCATCGATCTCGGCGCGGCAGATGGCGGCAGCGTCCGTGAAGGCCACATCCAGCACGACCGGCACGCCTTGCAGCAGGATGCCCTTGCGCAGGCCAGTCGGCGTGACTTGTTCGGCCACGGCTTCCCCGTCGCGGCTGTGGAAGGCGATGACGTCGTCGCGGCGGTAGCCGGCGGGCAGGGGGAGAATCCAGTGCAGCAGGGTCATGGTGGGGGGCCAAAGTCAGGGACGGTATCAGGGGAGCGATGCGGGCGCACCGCGTTTCTTGCTTTGTGCCTTAGCGCGCGCAGATGTCGGTAGTGGGCGGGCTCAGGGCCGCCGCGTGCTGGATCTGCAGGGCGTCGGGCACGCCATTTTTCACGGCCGTCAGTTCGGCCAGGATGGAAATGGCGATTTCGGCCGGCGTTTTGCTGCCGATGTACAGGCCGATGGGGCCATGCAGGCGCGCCAGCTGTTCCGCGCTGACGTCGAACTGCAGCAGCCGTTCGCGGCGCTTGGCGTTGTTCGCGCGCGAGCCGATGGCGCCCACGTAAAACGCGGGCGATTTCAATGCTTCCATCAGGGCCAGGTCGTCGAGCTTGGGATCGTGCGTGAGGGCGACGACGGCGCTGCGGCTGTCGAGCTTTAATTCCAGCACGAGGTCGTCCGGCATGGCGTGCAGCAGGGGCACGCCCGGCACGTTCCAGCCGCCCCGGTATTCCTCGCGCGGGTCGCAGACGATGACGTGGTAATCCATGGCCGTGGCGATCTGCGCCACGAAGCGCGACAATTGGCTGGCGCCGATGATCAGCAAGCGCCAGCGCGGGCCATGTTGCGTGGTGAGTACGCCGTTTTCCAGGGCCAGCACGGCGCCCGGCGTGGCGCGCTGCAGGGTGACGGCGCCGCTGTGCAGGTCGAGGCGGCGTTCGACCAGTTCATGCGCTTCCAGGCGCGCCAGCAGTTCGGCCACGCGGCTGTCAGCATGCAGCGGCTCGATGGCCAGCTCGATGGTGCCGCCGCAGGGCAGGCCGAAGCGGTGCGCCTCGTCGGCGCTGATGCCGTAGCTGACGATGTCGGGCTGTGTGCGCACGATGCCGTGCACGCGCACGGTGTCGATCAAATCATCTTCGATGCAGCCGCCGGAGACGGAACCGACTACCGTGCCATCGTCGCAGATGGCCAGGGTGGCGCCCACGGGGCGGGGGCTGGAACCCCAGGTCTTGATGACGGTGACGAGTTCGCAGCGGTGGCCGGCGGCGAGCCAGGCGGCGCTGGTTTTCAGAACTTCAAGGTCGATGCTGTCCATGGGCCGCGAAAGGAAAGCCGCAGGTAGGCGGCAAAGTATGGAATATTCTTCAATATTGTGGCTATACTACGCTCTCCAACAGCCTGCGGAGAGTTTTCATGTCGAACGACCAAAAGACGCAAGACGACGGCATTCCCAAGTTTGGCAAACTGCTCATCGCCCTGTTCCTGGCAGTGGTATTTTGCGGCGCCCTCACATGGGTCATGGGCACCTACTTCCCGAACTTCCCCGGCGCCTGACCAAACCTGCTGCGTTAAGGCTTCAGCGGCTTTTTCGCTGCCTGCTTGGCGCGCACGTCGATGACGGCGCGGTTGACGGCGGCCATGCGTGAGTTGGTGCCAGGGTGCAGGGCCGTGTAGCCATTGGCGACCGTGGCCGGCACTTGCGCGGCCAGGCGTTGCCAGAAGCGGGCGGCGTTGTCGACGTTGTAGCCGGCGCGCGCCAGCAGGTAGATGGCCAGGGTGTCGGCTTGCACGTCGAGTTCCTGCGGCATGGCCTTGATGCCGGCGGCACCCGTCAGCATCGATACATCAGGCTGTACGGCGCCCAGGCTGTCGATGATGCTGCCGGCCGTGCCTGCCGTGCGCTGGCTGCGCGCGTGGTCGAGGATGTTGTGCGCCATTTCGCGGGCGATCACGAAGGCGATGCCTTCGTCGTTTTGCGCCGCATTCACCATGCCGCGCGTGAGCATGATGCGCGCGCCGTCCGAGTAGGCGTTGATATTGTCCGCATTGCCCAGGGCGACGCGGAAGGCGCAGGCGCGCGTGACGGGAATTTTCAGGTCCTGCTGCTGGCCGTCGCGGGCGATGGTCATGTTCAGGCTCGCGCTTTTCGAGGCCAGCGGGCCGACGATGGCGCCGAACGGGCCTTCCGCTTTCGGGCCGGCCGGCAGCGGCTTGCCTTCGGCGGCCAGCAAGCCGTCGCCCTTGCGCAAGCCGGCGCGCGCGGCGCCGCTGCCCGGCAAGACGCCGGAAACCTGCATCTGTTCGCCGTAGCCGAGGGCCGCCTGCGCCGCGTCGGCATAGATGCCAGGGTAGGAATACTTGTTCTGCGCCGTGAAGCCCAGCAGGTTGCGCGCATACGTCTTGCACAGGTCCGCATTGTTGATCAGCAGGGGCGCCGAGACTTTCGACAGGCGGTCCTGCAGCGCCACCATCTTCACCAGTTCGTCCTGCGCCGCCTTTTGCTGCGCCGTCGGGGCGGGCGCATCGGGCGCCGGCACCACGTTGAACGGGCCGCTGACATTCGTCGTTGGCGTGGTGCAGGCAGAGAGAAGGGCAACGCAAGCCACCAGCAGTGGCGAGGCCAGATGGCGCAGCGAAGTCGGGGCTGGGATCAGATGGCGGAAACCTGGCATAAGAAAATCCTTAATGTTTGCCGGTGCTGCCGAAACCGCCAACACCGCGTTCGCTGTCGCCGAATTCCTCGACGACGTTAAAGCCCACTTGCAGTACCGGCACGATAATCAGTTGCGCCAGGCGTTCCATGGGGTTGAGCGTGAAAGCGCTCTGGCCCCGGTTCCAGGTCGATACCATCAGCTGGCCCTGGTAGTCGGAGTCGATCAAGCCTACCAGATTCCCCAATACGATGCCGTTTTTGTGGCCCATGCCGCTGCGCGGCAGGATCATGGCCGCATACGACGGGTCGCCGATGTGGATGGCCAGGCCGGTGGGAATGAGCACGGTCTGGCCGGCTTCGATGGTGATCGCTTCATCGATGCAGGCGCGCAGGTCCAGGCCGGCGCTGCCCGGTGTGGCGTAGGCCGGCAGCAGTTCTTTCATGCGGGCGTCGAGGATCTTGATGTCGATATTTTTCATTGAAGCTAAGTCGTCTAAAAATGGATTATTTGAGCAGTGAATTTTTTGCCAGCCGCTTCGAGATTTCCGAAATCAGCTGGCGCGCCAGGTTCAGTTTCGAGGCGCGCGGCAGCACGGTATGGCCTTCTTCGTCGAACAGGATGATGGTGTTGTCGTCCTGGCCAAAGGTGTTCTGGCCGATATTGCCGACCAGGAGGGGGATGCCCTTTTTCTCGCGCTTGGTCGAGCCGAATTCCACCAGGTTTTCCGATTCGGCGGCAAAGCCCACGCAGTAGGGATAGCCGGCCAGGTTGGTGCGTGCCGCCACGGTGGCCAGGATGTCGGGATTTTGCGCGAACTGCAGTTCGGGCACGGAGCCGTCGGCCTGCTTTTTCATCTTTTGTTCGCTGGCGTTGGCCACGCGCCAGTCGGCCACGGCGGCCACGGCGACGAAGACATGCTGGCCGTCGACGTGGGCCAGCACGGCATCGTGCATCTGCTGCGCGCTTTGCACGTCGATGCGGCGCACGCCGAAGGGCGCATCCAGGGCCGTCGGGCCGGAAATGAGCAGCACCTCGGCGCCCGCTTCGCGCGCCGCGCGCGCCACCGCATAGCCCATCTTGCCCGAGGACAGATTGGTGATGCCGCGCACGGGGTCAATGGCCTCGAAGGTGGGGCCGGCCGTGACCAGCACGCGCTTGCCCGCCAATACCTTCGGCTGGAAGGCGGCGATCAGCTCCGTCAGCAATTGCTCCGGTTCCAGCATGCGGCCCAGGCCCGTTTCGCCGCACGCCTGTTCGCCGGCGGCCGGGCCAAACAGCTTGATGCCGTCGTCGCGCAGCTGCTGCACATTGCGCTGTGTGGCGGGGTTCTTCCACATTTCCACATTCATGGCCGGCGCCACCAGCAGGGGCAGGTGGGAGGGACGGGCCAGGCACAGGGTCGACAGCAGGTCGTCGCACACGCCATGCGCCAGCTTGCGCAGAAAATCGGCCGAACACGGCGCGATCAGGATGGCGTCCGCATGGCGCGTCAAATCGATATGCGCCATGTTGTTGGCGATGCGCGCATCCCACTGGCTCGTGTGCACGGGGTGGCCGGACAGGGCCTGCATCGTGACGGCCGTGATGAAGTGGCTGGCCGCATCCGTCATCACCACTTGCACCGAGGCGCCGGCCTTTGTCAGCGCGCGGCACAGTTCCGCCGCCTTGTAGCAGGCGACGCCGCCTGAGAGTCCCAGGACGATTTTTTTGCCGGACAATTCCATGCCGTTCTCCTGCGTGTTTATTTGTTTACCCGGCGCAGTTCATCGATGATGAACAGGGCCGCGCCGATGCAGATGGCGCTGTCGGCGATATTGAAAGCGGGGAAATGGCCCCAGCTTTTCCAGTGGAAGTCGAGGAAGTCGACCACGTGGCCGTAGACCAGACGGTCGATGGCGTTGCCCAGCGCGCCACCCAGGATCAGCGCCAGAGCCCAGCAGAACATGCGCTGGCCGGCGTGCTTTTTCAGCAGGTAGATGATGTAGACGGCGGCCGCCAGGGCGATACCGGTGAAGAAATAGCGCTGCCAGCCGCCCTGGTCCGACAGGAAGCTGAACGCGGCGCCCTTGTTATACGCGAGCACCAGGTTGAAATACGAGGTGATGACCATCTCTTGCGCATAGCGGAAGGTCTTCAGGATCGTGATCTTGGTGATCTGGTCGAACAGGATGACGATGGCGGCAATGCCCAGCCAGGGCACGAGCGATGCCGAGGACGACGATTTCGATGAAAAACGGTTTTTAGTGGCCATATTTTTCCAGGGAAGATAATGCCGCCGCTGCCCTTGCGGGCAGCGGCGGTGGGAAGCGGCGCAGGAACCTGTCCCGCGCCGTTTTATGCGAAGCGGCGTTTCTCGCCCGCGCCAAACAGATTGCTGACGCAGCGGCCGCACAGGGTAGCATGCGCGGCGTCCGTGCCCACGTCCGCACGGTAGTGCCAGCAGCGCTCGCACTTCGGCGCCGTCGACGCGGCCACGACCACTTCCTCGGCCGCTTCGTCAGCCACTTCGGCCACGGTTGCCTGCGAGGTAATGAAGACGAACTTCAAGTCGTCGCCCAGGGTGGTCAACAGCTTGTACTTCATCGGCGCGGCCTTGATCGTCAGTTCCGCCTGCAGCGACGAACCGATGGCGCCCGAGGTGCGCAAGTCTTCCAGCTGCTTGGTAACGTCCGTGCGCACGGCGCGCAGGGCCGTGTATTTCTCCAGCAGGTCGGCCGCATCCGAAACTTCCGGCAGTTGCCACCAGGTTTGCGTGAAGATGGTTTCATCGCTGGCGGCATAGGCATCCGCTCCGGCGAAGACGGCCCACGCTTCTTCGGCCGTGAACGACAGGGCCGGGGCCATCAGGCGCAGCAGGCTTTGCGTGATGTGCCACAGGGCCGTCTGCGCCGAACGGCGCGCGTGCGACGTCAGGCCGGAGGTGTACAAACGGTCCTTCAGGATGTCCAGATAGAAGCCGCCCAGGTCTTCCGAGCAGTACGTCTGCAGCTTCGAGACCACCGGGTGGAATTCGTAGCGCGCGTAGTTGTTCTCGATCTGCGTTTGCAGCGAGGCCATGTTGGCCAGCGCATAGCGGTCGATTTCGAACATTTCCGCGACAGGTACGGCGTCCGTGGCCGGATTGAAGTCCGACGTATTGGCCAGCAGGAAGCGCAGGGTGTTGCGGATGCGGCGATACGATTCCGTCACGCGTTTCAGGATTTCGTCGGAGATCGACAGCTCGCCCGTGTAGTCGGTCGAGGCGATCCACAGGCGCAGGATGTCCGCGCCCAGGGTGTCCGAGATCTTTTGCGGCGCCAGGGTGTTACCCAGCGACTTCGACATCTTCTTGCCTTCGCCATCGACCGTGAAGCCGTGCGTCAGCAGAGCTTTATATGGCGGGCGGCCATTCAGCATCGACGACACGAGCAGCGACGAGTGGAACCAGCCGCGATGCTGGTCCGAACCTTCCAGGTACAGGTCGGCCGGGAATTGCAGCTGCGTCGAGTGCGAACCGTGGCCTTGCGGGCCGCCCAGCACCGTCTGGTGCGTGGCGCCGGAATCGAACCATACGTCCAGCGTGTCCTTGTTCTTCGCGTAGATGGCCGCTTCGTCGCCGATCAGGTCTTGCAAGTCCAGCGCCTGCCATGCCTCGATGCCGTCTTTTTCGATCAGCTTGGCCACTTGCTCCAGCAGTTCCGGCGTGCGCGGATGCAGGTCGCCCGTTTCCTTGTGCACGATGAAGGCCATCGGCACGCCCCACTGGCGCTGGCGCGACAGGGTCCAGTCGGGACGGTTGGCGATCATGCCGTGCAGGCGCGCCTGGCCCCAGTCCGGGAAGAACTCGGTATTGGCGATGCCTTTCAAGGCCGTCTCGCGCAGGGTCGCGCCGCCGTCCTTTGGCGTCACGTCCATGCCGGCGAACCACTGCGAGGTGGCGCGGTAGATGATTGGCGTCTTATGGCGCCAGCAATGCATGTAGCTGTGGTCGAACATCTTGACTTCGAACAGCGCGCCCGCTTCGCGCAGGGCGTTGCAGATCGGCTTAGAAGCTTCCCAGATGGTCATGCCGCCGAACAGGGGGAGGGTCGAGGCGAACTTGCCGTCGCCCATGACGGGCTTGATGATGTCGTCATCCTTCATGCCGTGCGCCTTGCACGAGATGAAGTCGTCCAGGCCGTAGGCTGGCGCCGAGTGCACCACGCCCGTGCCGCTTTCCGTGGTCACGTATTCGGCCAGGTACAAAGGCGACAGACGGTCGTAGAAAGCGTCGGCCGCATGCAGCGGGTGGCGGAAGCTGATGCCGGCCAGGGCCGCGCCGTCGCAGGTGGCGATGGTCGTGCCATCGAGCTTGAAGCGCGCCAGGCTGGACACGACCAGGTCTTGCGCCAGGATCAGCAGCAATGGCTGGCCATCGCGCTCGGTCTTCACCAGCGAATATTTCACTTCCGGGTGCACGTTCAGCGCCTGGTTCGACGGGATGGTCCACGGCGTGGTGGTCCAGATGACGATGAAACCGTTATCGGTCGGCAGCGATGGCAAGCCGAAGGCGGCCGCCAGTTTTTCCGGCTCGGCGAACTTGAACCCGACGTCGATGGCGGGATCGCGTTTTTCCGCGTATTCCACTTCCGCCTCGGCCAGCGCCGACTGGCAGTCGAAACACCAGTTGACGGGTTTCAGGCCGCGGTAGACATAGCCTTTTTCCAGCAGCTTGCCCAGCGCGCGCAATTCGTCCGCTTCATTGCCATGCGCCATGGTCAGGTATGGGTTGTCCCACTCGCCCAGCACGCCCAGGCGGATAAAGTCCTTTTTCTGGCGCTCGACCTGCACGTTGGCGTAGGCGCGCGCCTTTTCCAGCACTTCGGCCGTCGGCAGGTTCTTGCCGTGCAGTTTTTCGATCTGGATCTCGATCGGCATGCCGTGGCAATCCCAGCCCGGCACATACGGCGCGTCGAAGCCGGCCAGCGAGCGCGACTTGACGACCATGTCTTTCAGGATCTTGTTGACGGCGTGGCCCAGGTGGATATCGCCATTCGCGTACGGCGGGCCGTCATGCAGGATGAATTTTGGACGGCCGGCGGCAGCCTTGCGCACGCGCTCATAAATTTTCTTGTCTTGCCATTGCTGTACCCATTGCGGCTCGCGCTTGGCCATGTCGCCGCGCATCGGGAACGGGGTTTCCGTCATGTTGACCGGGTATTTGCTTTCAGGCTTCTTGTTCTGTTTGGGCGTGGCTGGCTTGTTTTGATCGGACATAATCTTCTTTAATGATATTGAATGGTTTGCGGCGGCGGGAGCCGCCAGGCGGCGGAGTTGGCCGGCGTCAAATTCGGTCGGTGGCGGTAATGGCGCCGCTGCGCTGCTCAAAATAGGCGCGCGCCTGGTTCGAGTCGCGCTCGATGGCGGCCGTCAGGGTGGGCAAATCGTCGTACTTTTCTTCGTCGCGCAGTTTTTCCAGGAATTCCACGCGCACCAGATTGCCGTAGCAGGATTGATTAAAATCAAATAGATGTACTTCCAGCAAGACGCGGCCGCTGTCGTCGACGGTAGGGCGCACGCCGAGGCTGGCCACGGCTGGCAGCGGTTGCGGTGCCAGGCCGTGCACTTGCACGATGAAGACGCCGGACAGGGCGGGGCGGTGCGCCACGCGCAGGTTCAGGGTGGGGAAGCCGAGGGTGCGGCCCAGCTTCTGGCCGTGGATCACGTGGCCGGAAATGGCGTATGGATGGCCCAGCAGCTGCGTGGCCAGCGGGAAATCGCCGGCGGCCAGCGCCAGGCGCACGGCCGACGACGAGATGCGCGTGCTGCCGTTCATCACAGTAGGTAATGTTTCTACATGGAAACCATATTGGCGGCCCGCTTCCTGCAGCATGGCCACGTCGCCGGCGCGCCGGGCGCCATAGCAGAAGTCGTCGCCGACCATCAGCCATTTCACGTGCAAGCCGTCGACGAGGACTTTTTCCGTGAATTCCTGCGGCGTCAAGGCGGCGAACTGGGCGCTGAAGTGCTCGACGACGACACGGTCGATGCCGGCGTCGTCCAGCGATTGCAGCTTGTCGCGCAAGTTGGCGATGCGCTGCGGGGCTTTGGACAGGTCGCCCGCGCGCTGCGCGAAGAATTCGCGCGGGTGCGGTTCGAACGTCATCACGGCCGCTTCAATGCCGAGTTCGGTCGCGGCGCCGCGCACGCGCGCCAGCAAGGCCTGATGGCCGATGTGGACACCGTCAAAATTGCCGATGGTCAGAGCGCAAGGCGCTCGTGCCTGGGCATTGGGAAGTCCGCGGAATACCTTCATAGGAATCTGATGAAAAACTGTGCCAAAAGGGGGATTATACGGACTGTTTCAGGGATGCACACCCGGCAGGGCGGGCGCAGGGTGAATTTCACTGCTGAAATAACAAAAAGCGTTGCCGGCGGGTGTGCTGGCAACGCTTTTGGTGGCACTCGACTAGCTGCCTGCAACTCCCCGGGAGGCGTTGTCTTATTTATTCATTAAGGTCCAGTAACGGGCCAGGTCAGCCGCGCCATCCGTGCCCTTGACGGCTTTGAGTGCCGTCGTGGCGTTGGACTTCTTGCCGGCGTGGATGTAGGCGATGCCCAGGTGCAGCTTGGCTTCTTCCGCATACTTGGCGGTGCCCAATTTCACGGCGTCGTTCATCAAGCCCAAACCTTTCTCCGCCTGGCCGTCGTAGACGAGGGCGAAGCCCAGCTTGCTCAAGCTGTCGGCGTCCTTGTTCTTGGTGTATTCCGCTTCCGACTTGGCTGCGTTGGCCTTCAGGTCAGCCTGGGTTTTCAGGGCCAGGTCTTTCAGACGCTGGTGACGTGGTGCATCGGCGCCGGTACCCAGCACGCCTTTTTTGTAGCCTTGCTCGATGATGCTCAGCGCTTCGCCAGGATTGCCTGCTTGCAGGGCCAGCTGGCTGATTTCCATGTATTCGGAAGGCTTGCTGAACAGGCCGTTGGCCAGGCGCAGGCGCTGGACGTCCAGGCCCAGGCGTTGCGAGAAGCCAGGTTTGCCCGAAACGCGGTTCAGCAGGTCGGCCCAGTAGCTGGTTTTCGGATAGCTCGATGCCAGTTTTTCCAGGGTGGCGACATAGCCGCCCTTGTCGTTTTGCTTCATCTGGATGTTGGCCAGCATTTGCAGGCTTGCTTCCGAGTTGCCGCCGCGCGCTTGCAGCTCTTTTGCCGCTTCGGCGTAGTTGCCGCTGACGTAGTAGGTCTGGATCAGCAGTTCGCGCATCTGTGGATCTTCGCGGTCTTTCAGCGAGCGTTTGATCCAGGTGATGGTGTTTGGCCAATCCTTGGCGCGGTAGTACATGCCTGCCAGCGCTTGCGTGAATTTGGGGGCTTCGGCGGCGCTCAGGCGGCCGGAATTGATGACGGCTTCAAAAGCCTTGATGGCCGTGCCGTTGTCGCCAGCGGCGGCGGCGGCCGAAGCGCGTACGCGTTCGATCTGGTAGCTTTCAAAGGCGGTTTTGCCGCCGACGCTGTCTGCTTCACGCAGTTTGGCCAGCGCTTCCTTGTTTTTGCCGCTGCTAGCGAGTTTTTGTGCTTCTTGCAGTGGCTTGCCGACTTCGGCGCGCACGGTGTCCGCGGCATATGCCAGCGAGCCCAGGCCGATTACAGGAGTTGCTGCGGTAAAACCGATAGCGGCCATGACGAGGCCGAGATGAGCGAGACGAAACTTGGACATGAGAAAGTCTTTCAGTAAAAAGCGAATAGGCAGGAAGTCCTGCCTATTCGGATGTAAAGATAACCTGATTGCTACAGCTTACTGGAATTGCTCGTTGCCGACCAGACCGATTTTGGTCACGCCCAGACGCTGCGCCGACGCCATCACACCGGCGACGACTTTGTATTCCACCAGCTTGTTAGGACGCAGATGCACTTCTGGCTGATCTGCTTGCGCAGCAACGTTGCTCAGCTTGGCTTCCAGCGTATTACGATCAGGTACGACCTGATTGTCCCACAAGATAGTGCCATCAAAATCGACATCGATCGTGACGACCACTGGTTCGGTTGTCGGTGGCGGCGGGGTGCCGACCGGCATGTTCAGGTTCACCGAGTGGTTTTGCTTAGGAATCGTGATGATCAACATGATAATCAGCACCAGCATCACGTCGATGAGGGGCGTCATGTTCAGTTCCATCATTGGTTCCGGATCCGCGCCTGCTGCGCTTCCCGAACCGACATTCATACTCATAGTGTTTCCTTTAAGAAGTCCAACGAAGCACCGGGCGAAACTGCCGCCCGGCAAGCTTCCTTCAGTGGCGCCCCCGTGTTGCCGGGGCGCCGCTGTCAGTCGCTATCAGCTCTTGTCAGGTGGTTCGGTGATGAAGCCGACCTTCTGGATCCCGGCACGTTGGGTCGTGTAAATAACCCGGCCGATCGATTCGTAGCGTGTTTCTTGGTCGCCACGAACGTGTACTTCCGGCTGCGGTACTTTCACTGCTTCAACTTTAAGATAATCGAACAGCTCGTTCGTGTCTTTCAGTCTGGTCTGGCCCAGGTAAATCTCGCCATCCTTGTTAACAACGATGTTAACGTTTTGCGGCTTGGTTTGCAGGGCTTGGTTCGTCTCAATCGGCAGATCGATTTTCTGCAGCTTGAGGACAACCGGACTCGTAATCAAGAAAATGATCAGCAAAACCAACATGATGTCGACAAGCGGCGTCGTGTTGATTTCTGACATTACCTGATCTTGTTCTCCGCTGTCGGAGCCGACGGACATCGACATGACTTATCCGATCTTTTTAGCGCCGGCAGCACGGCCAGCTTCGCTGGTGGACATTACGCCGGAAACCAGAACCGAGTGAACGTCGGCGCTGAACGAGCGGATGTCTTCCATTGCGGTTTTGTTACGACGAACCAACCAGTTGTAACCCAGAACGGCAGGAACAGCGACCAGCAGACCGAAAGCGGTCATGATCAGTGCTTCACCAACTGGACCTGCAACTTTGTCGATCGATGCGTTACCGGTCATGCCGATAGCGGTCAGTGCGTTGTAGATACCCCAAACGGTACCGAACAGACCGATAAACGGTGCGGTCGAACCAACGGTTGCCAGGAACGACAGGCCATCTTGCAGACGCGATTGGACTTTGTCCGAAGCGCGCTGGATCGACATCGTCACCCAGGTCGACAGATCGATTTGTTCCAGCAGGGCGCCGTCATGGTGAGCCGTTGCCTTGGTGCCCGATTCAGCGATGAAGCGGAATGGCGAGCCTTCTTCCAGGGTTGCCGAACCAGCAGCGATCGAAGGAGCTTTCCAGAATTTGGCAGCGGCTTCTTTAGCTTGCTTGAAGATCTTCATTTGATCGATCAGCTTGGTGATGATGATGTACCAGGTACCGATCGACATGATGACCATGATGATCAGGGTGGCGCGTGGCACGAAGCCGCCGTCCCACACTGCTTGCAGGCCGAACGGGTTGTGCACTTCTTCGGTTTTGGCTGGAGCGGCTGCATCAGCGGCTGGAGCTGCTGCTGCGTCTGCTGCTGGAGCGGCGGCATCTGCAGCAACCGGTGCTGGTGCAGCGTCTGCCGCAGGAGCCGAAGCGGCAGCCGATGCTGGCGCGTCAGCGAATGCCGGAGCTGCTACCAGAGCGGTAGTAGCGGTAACGGACAACAGAACCGCGGCAAAAAATGCGGACAAACGGGTATTCTTAAACATGCTTCCTCCAAAATTAAAAATAACAGATCGCTGAACGTAATGACAACGAAATCATAGTGTGAGACAGGGGATAACTGTCTCGGGTTTTAATCCAGCGACCAAACGTATTGCATTTGCTGCCAGCCTTGTTCCGGCTTGCCGTCAACTGTTGCCGGCTTAAATGTACAGCGGCTGATACCTTGCACCGCGGCTTTGTCCAGGTCTCTGAAGCCGCTGGACTTCACGATCTTCGAATCAGCGACCTTGCCGTCTACACCGATCAGGAACGACAGTGTCACCACACCGGTTTCCTCGTTGCGCTGCGACGACTTTGGATAAGCCGGTTTTTCGCAGACACTGAAGTCAACCACGGCCGGTGTACGCACCGATTTGGCTGGTCCAGGAGTTGGCGCAGGCTGTGCAGGCGGCGATGGCGGTGCCAATACATTCGTGGCTGGCTTCACGGCAGTCGCATTTGCAATCACGTTCTGCTGTGGTGGCGGCTGCTGCACGTTCACCTCGACTGGCGGAATGAATGGCGGCGGTGGCGCCTTCATTTCTGGCGGCGGTGGTGGCGGTGGAAGATCCTTCGGTGGAGGCGGTTTGACTTCCTCGATAATCTTGGTTTCAACCGGTTCCATCATTTTGGTGACCAACCGCTTGCCCAAGCCCGTCACGATCCCGTAAGCCGCGAGAACGTGCAGCAGGACAACGATAGTGATGCCTGTGTAGTTCTTGGGACTTTTCTCGTTCGAAAAATTCATGCCTGCTTTCTCCAAATACCATCTCTTGTCTTGCAACTGAACCCCAAAATGACGACACAAAGCTCCAGCCGTATCCGGGACGTCGCCGAATTATACATACGAATTCTTTATTTTACACAGATTTTTAACGCCTAAAACCGGTTAAATTTTTGGCGCTTTTGCGCCCTGAAAACGTACTTGCTTATGTCATCTTTGCACGCTTTCGGACAGAAAAAAAGGCGGTCTTATCGGTTTTTTACAGCCGTTTTGGGCGACCGCTGCTAAGTTCTCCGATGTGCCTATATGGCGGAATTATATTTCGTGATATTCAATATGGAAACTGCTAAATTTGGAGAAAAATCTTTCTTTTTGGAAATGTTTTGACTCGGAACCAGACCACTTAGCCCGCCGCGCGCACCAAACGGGTGCGGAACGCACTTCACCCAGGTCAAAAAAGACGCTCCTGACAGCCGTTTCGACGCCGCCAGGCCATACGGAATTCCTATATAGGCATAGGAAGCGCTTATATTCTTGCTATTGATTATTATCAACAAATCATTTCATGGCCGGACAACCGGGTCATCGCGCCGGTTGCGCTTCTCGCGCCGGCAATTCAAGGTGCCCAGCACCACCCCCTGCGGATCGACCGTATCGAGGTGCACATCGAAGCCCCACAGCCGTGCCACATGCTTGAGCACCTCGACGGCCTGCTGGTTCAGCGGGCGGCGCTGGAACTGCGTGTGACGCAGGGTCAGGGCGCGGTCGTCGCGCGTATTCACGGACCAGACCTGGATGTTCGGCTCGCGGTTGCCCAGGTTGTACTGTTCCGCCAGCTGCTGGCGCACGTAGCGGTAGCCGGCATCGTCGTGGATGGCGGAAATGGCCAGCTTTTCATTCTTGTCGTCGTCGAGCACGGCAAAGAAGTGGAATTCGCGGATCAGCCGCGGCGACAAATACTGGGCAATGAAGCTTTCATCCTTGAAATTGCGCATGGCAAAGTCCAGGCTCTTGCGCCAGTCCGTGCCGGCCATGTCGGGGAACCAGGCGCGGTCCTCGTCCGTCGGGTGCTCGCAGATGCGGCGGATGTCGCTCATCATGGCAAAACCCAGCGCATACGGGTTGATGCCGCTGTAATAGGGGCTGTCGATGGGCGGCTGGTAGACCACGTTGGTATGGCTTTTCAGAAATTCCATCATGAAGCCGTCGCCCACCACGCCTTCGTCATACAGCTGATTCAATATCGTGTAATGCCAGAAGGTGGCCCAGCCCTCGTTCATGACCTGGGTTTGCCGCTGCGGGTAGAAGTACTGGGAAATCTTGCGCACGATGCGCACCATCTCGCGTTGCCAAGGTTCCAGCAGCGGTGCGTACTTTTCGATGAAGTACAGCAGGTTTTCCTCGGGTTCGGGCGGAAAGCGGGGAGCGGCCTTGCGCTGGTCGTCCTCTTCCTCGTCGTCTTCACGGCGGGGCAGGGTACGCCACAGCTGGTTGATCTGCGACTGCACATAGGCTTCGCGCTCTTTCTGGCGCGCATATTCCTTCGCCATCGACAGTTTCGCCGGGCGCTTGTAGCGGTCCACGCCATAGTTCTGGATGGCGTGGCACGAGTCGAGCAGCAATTCCACGGCATCGACGCCATGGCGCTGCTCGCATTCGGCGATGTAATTCTTGGCAAACACCATATAGTCGATGATGGCGTCCGCATCGGTCCAGGCGCGGAACAGGTAATTGCCCTTGAAGAAGGAATTGTGACCGTAGGCCGCATGCGCGATCACCAGCGATTGCATGGTCAGGCTGTTTTCCTCCATGAGATAGGCGATGCACGGGTTCGAGTTGATGACGATCTCGTAGGCCAGGCCCATCTGGCCCCGCTTGTAGCTTTTCTCGGTAGACAGAAAGTGCTTGCCGAACGACCAGTGGTTGTATGACACGGGCATGCCTACCGAGGTGTAGGCATCCATCATCTGCTCGGCCGTGATGATTTCCAGCTGGTTCGGATAGGTGTCGAGGCCAAACTGTTTCGCCACGCGGCGGATTTCCTCGTGGATTTGCTCGATCAGCTCGAACGTCCATTCTGACTGCTCGGGCAGGGCGTTCGGGTGGCGCAGGCGCACGAACGGTTCGCCCGGGGTGTTGCTGGCGCGGTCAAAGGCTGCACTCATCATTTCACCTGTTTCTTGAACAGTTCGCGGAAGACCGGGTAGATATCGGCCGGCGTGACGATCTTTTGCATGGCGAAATGGGCGTGATGGTCGAGCACGCCCGCATATTGCTCCCACAGGTTTTGCTGCGGGCCGTCGGTGATCTCGACATAGGTGTAGTACTGCACCTTGGGCATGATGGTGTTGATCAGCAACTGGCGGCACAGCACGGAATCGTTGTCCCAGTTGTCGCCGTCGGAGGCCTGCGCCACATAGCTGTTCCATTGCCCGGCGCCATAGCGTTCATCGATGATGGTGTTGAGCAAGTGCAGGGCGGAGGACACGACGGTGCCGCCGGACTCGCGCGAGTTGAAGAATTCATGTTCGTCCACTTCGGCCGCCGCCGTATGGTGGCGGATGAAGACCACCTCGATCTTGTCGTAGGCGCGCTTGAGGAACAGATATAGCAGGATGAAGAAGCGCTTGGCCGTGTCCTTGCGCGATTCGTCCATGGAGCCGGAGACGTCCATGATGCAGAACATGACGGCCTGCGTCATCGGCTTGGGCACCTTGATGCGGTTGCTGTAGCGCAAGTCGAACGGGTCGATGAAGGGAATGGCCAGCAGGCGCGTGTGCAGGTGGTGGATCAGGCGGCGCAGCTCCGTGACGAGCGGGTCGCTGTCGGGCGCGCCTTCGTGCAATAGTGTCGCCAGGTCTTCCTCGGCCTGCGCCAGCTGCTTGCGGGCGCCGCCGCCGACGGCGATGCGCCGCCCCAGCGCGCCGCGCAGGGAACGCAGCACGTGGATATTCGATGGCGTACCCGACATATTGTAGCCGGCGCGCTGGTTCTTGAATTCCGTGGTGGCCGTCAGCTGGGTTTTCACCATGTGCGGCAATTCCAGGTCTTCGAAGAAATAATTCATGAATTCTTCGCGCGACAATTCAAAGATGAAATCGTCTTCCGTCGTCTCGTCGCTATTGCCCGCCTTGCCCCGCCCGGCGCCACCGCCGCCTTTCGGCCGGGCGATCTGGTCGCCTTTCAGGTATTCCTTGTTGCCGGGATTGACCACTTCCCACACGCCGCCATGCGCGTGGCCAAACGACGGTTCGCCCACGTCCTTGACGGGGATGCTGACCTTCTCGCCATTCTCGACGTCCGTGATCGAGCGCCCCTTGATGGCGCGCCCCACGGCATCCTTGATCTGGCCCTTGTAACGCCGCAAGAAACGCTCGCGGTTGACGGCGGATTTATTCTTGCTTTGCAAGCGCCTGTCGATGAGGTATGTCAAAGGGTGCCTCCTTGCCTCTCGTCTTGCGCGCTCCGCCAGTCACCGGGCGGGAGCGCGCCTCCGCTGTCCGCGCTATGACGACTTGCGCACGCGCAAGTACCATTCGCATAACAGGCGTACCTGCTTGGCCGTATAGCCTTTTTCCACCATGCGGGCCACGAAGTCGGCGTGCTTGTTGGCATCGTCGGCGCTGGCCTTGGCATTGAAGGATATCACCGGCAGCAATTCCTCCGTATTCGAAAACATTTTCTTTTCAATCACGGTACGGAACTTTTCATAACTGGTCCAGGCGGGATTCTTGCCGCCGTTCGAGGCCCGCGCGCGCAGCCCGAAGTTGACAATTTCGTTGCGGAAATCCTTCGGATTGGAAATGCCCGCCGGTTTCTCGATCTTTTCCAGTTCATTGTTCAGCGATTCGCGGTCAAAACTTTCGCCCGTGTCCGGATCGCGGTATTCCTGGTCCTGTATCCAGAAATCGGCAAACGTCACGTAGCGGTCGAAAATGTTCTGTCCGTATTCCGAATAGCTTTCCAGGTACGCCGTCTGGATCTCCTTGCCGATGAATTCCACGTAGCGCTGCGCCAGGTGCTCTTTAATATAGGAGAAGTAGCGCTGCTCGAGTTCCGGCGCGAACTGCTCGCGCTCGACCTGCTGTTCCAGTACATATAATAGATGCACGGGATTGGCAGCCACTTCGGAATTGTCAAAGTTGAACACTTTCGACAGGATTTTGAAGGCAAAGCGCGTCGACAGGCCGTTCATGCCTTCGTCCACGCCCGCGTAATCGACGTATTCGTGCATGGACTTGGCTTTCGGGTCCGTATCCTTGAGGTTTTCGCCATCGTAGACGAGCATCTTCGAGAAGATGCTGGAATTTTCCGGGTCTTTCAGGCGCGACAGGATGGCGAACTGCGCCATCATGCGCAGGGTGCCGGGCGCGCACGGGGCCTTGACCAGCGAGGAATTGGCCACCAGCTTGTCGTAGATCTTGATTTCGTCGGACACGCGCAGGCAGTACGGCACCTTGACTATATAGATACGGTCTAGAAACGCCTCGTTGTTGCGGTTGTTCTTGAAGGTTTTCCATTCCGACTCGTTCGAGTGGGCCAGGATGATGCCGTCGAACGGAATCGCGCCGAAACCTTCCGTGCCCTTGTAATTGCCTTCCTGCGTGGCCGTCAGCAGCGGATGCAAGACCTTGATGGGCGCCTTGAACATTTCCACGAATTCCATCAGGCCCTGGTTGGCCAGGCACAGGCCGCCCGAATAGCTGTAGGCGTCCGGGTCGTCCTGCGCATAATCTTCCAGCTTGCGGATGTCGACCTTGCCCACCAGCGAAGAAATATCCTGGTTGTTCTCGTCGCCCGGCTCCGTTTTCGAGATGGCGATCTGTTTCAGCACGGACGGGTAGCGCTTGACGACGCGGAACTGGTTGATATCGCCATTGTATTCATGCAGGCGTTTCACGGCCCACGGGCTGGGGATGTTGCGCAGGTAGCGGCGCGGGATGCCGTAATCCTCTTCCAGGATGGTGCCGTCCTCTTCCTCGTTGAACAGGCCCAGCGGCGATTCGTTGACGGGCGAGCCTTTCAGGCAATAGAAGGGCACATGCTCCATCAGCGACTTGAGCTTTTCCGCGATGGACGACTTGCCGCCGCCGACAGGCCCCAGCAGATACAGGATCTGCTTGCGTTCTTCCAGGCCTTGCGCCGCGTGGCGGAAATACGAGACGACCTGCTCGATGACTTCCTCGGTGCCGTAGAACTCGCGGAAGGCGGGATAGATCTTGATGATCTTGTTGGCGAAGATGCGCGACAGGCGCGTGTCGTTTCGCGTGTCGACCAGCTGCGGCTCGCCGATGGCGGCCAGCATGCGTTCGGGCGCGCTGGCGTACGTCAGCTTGTCCTTCTTGCACAGGGCCAGGTATTCGGTGAGCGACATTTCCTCTTCGCGGGTGCGCTCGTAGCGTGCTGCATAGTTATCAAAAATGGTCATGTCAATGTCCTTTAATGTAAACCTGTACTGCCAGTCACCATGGCCGCCCGCCTGGCACTCGCCTGGGCTTGCCGCTTGAATTTTTCCTGTACCCCGTATCGATTTTTATTGTTGTTTCAAGCCCGGCTGTCTTTGCGAGTCCGGATTGCCCGGACCAAAAAACTGGCGCTTGATGCCGTGTGCTGACGTGGCCAGCCGGCTTTTTTTCACTGTTGATAGCGCTTGTTGCACCTACCATTACCCCATGAAATTTATTATTGCTCTAAAGGATCAGGAAGTCAAAAGATATGTCAGCATATCCTTAATACTTGTTTGTAAATTGTTGATTTAATTGGATAAATCATCAAATTTTTCATCGATTCCAATGAACTATTTTGTACCTTTTAAATCATCATACGACAATTCGCCAGCGCGTGCCGGAGCCGGCCGTAGCGCCGCCGCAGCGGGCGTCATGGCGGCCGGGCGCCGGTGAGCCTGGCCATCTTGCGCTAAGATGCCTGCATGTCTGATGGCCCCGCGCGCCGTGCGTGCGCGGGCCAGCATTGTTATCGTCACCCTATAAGGAACACCCATGATGAACTCCCAATTGCGCGCGATCGTCCGCGGCATGCCGAAGGCCGAACTGCATATCCATATCGAAGGCTCGCTGGAGCCAGAACTGATTTTCGCACTGGCAGAGCGCAATGGCGTGCCGCTGGGCTATGAATCGGTGGAACACTTGCGCAGCGCCTATGCTTTTACGGATTTGCAGTCTTTTCTCGACATTTATTACGCTGGCGCAAGCGTGCTCTTGAAAGAGCAGGATTTCTATGACATGACGCAAGCCTACCTGCGCCGTGCCGAAGCGGACAACGTCTTGCACACGGAAATCTTCTTCGACCCGCAAACCCACACGGCGCGCGGCGTGGCCATCGCCGACGTGATCAACGGCATCCACCGCGCCTGCCAGGACAGCCCCGTCAGCGCGGCCCTGATCCTGTGCTTCCTGCGCCACCTGAGCGAGAAAGAAGCGTTCGAGACCCTGGAAGACGCCTTGCCGCACCGCGACAAATTCATCGGCATCGGCCTCGACTCGTCGGAAGTGGGCAACCCGCCCGAGAAATTCTCGCGCGTGTTTGCCCGTTGCCGCGAGCTGGGCCTGCACCTGGTGGCCCACGCGGGCGAGGAAGGCCCGCCAGCCTACATCCGCACGGCGCTCGACGACTTGCAAGTCGAGCGCATCGACCATGGCGTGCGCTGCCTGGAAGACGCGGACCTGACGGCCCGCCTGGCGCGCGAACAGATCGCGCTCACCGTCTGCCCGCTGTCGAACACCAAGCTGCGCGTGTTCGACCAGATGCATGACCATAACCTGGTGCAACTGCTCGACGCCGGCCTGCTGGTGACGGTGAACTCGGACGATCCCGCGTATTTCGGCGGCTACATGAACGACAACTTCGACGCCATCTTCGACGCGCTGCCGCTGGGCCTGTCCCACGCGCAACGCCTGGCGCGCAACGGTTTCATTGCCGCCTTCCTGCCGCAGGCGCAGAAAGACGCCTTCCTCGCCACCGTCGATGCGTATTTCGCGCAGCACGCCGCCGCCCACGGCGCAACGCAATAACTCTACCTGAAGACCCGCCGCCCATGTTCCGCCTCTCCCTGAAAATGACCGGCCGCGACTGGCGCGCCGGGCAACTGCGTTTCCTGCTCGTCGCGCTGATCGTCGCCGTGGCGGCCCTGTCGGCCGTCGGCTTCTTCGTCGACCGCCTGCGCGCGGGCCTGAACCGCGACGCGCACCAGCTGCTGGGGGCCGACCTGGTCATCAGCGCCGACCAGCCCGTCAATGCGGCCTGGCGCGCCGAAGCGCTCAAGCGCGGTTTTATCTTGGCCGACACGGTGACGTTTCCCAGCATGGCGCAGGCGGGCGAGGGTGAGCAATCGCTGTCGCAACTGGCGTCCATCAAGGCCGTCTCGGCCGGCTACCCGCAGCGGGGCAAGCTGAAAATCACGACCAAACTGAGCGAAGCGCAGGATGCCGTGGGACGGCCGACGGATCAGGTGCCGGCGCCCGGCACCCTGTGGGTCGATGCGGCCATCCTGTCCAGCCTGAACGCGAAACTGGGCGACACCCTGACCCTGGGCGACAAGGCATTTACGGTCACGCAACTGATCGCCAGCGAACCGGACCGCGGCGCTTCCTTTTTGAATTTCGCGCCGCGCGTGATGTTGCCCTTGGGCGACCTGGCCGCCACGGCGCTGGTGCAGAATGGCTCGCGCGTGTCGTACCGCTTGCTGCTGTCGGCGCCGCCCGCCAAGGCGGCCGAGCTTGCGCAATATCAAGCCTGGCTGGAAAGCCAGATCAAGACGCAGGCCATCAAGGGCGTGCGCATCGAATCGCTGGAATCGGGCAGCCCGCAGATGCAATCGACGCTGGACCGTGCCGACCGTTTCCTGTCGCTCGTCGGCTTGCTGTCGGCCATGCTGGCGGCCGTCGCCGTGGCCATGGCGGCGCGCCGTTTCATGCTGCGCCACCTCGATGCGTGCGCCATGCTGCGCTGCCTGGGCTTGACGCAAAACCAGGTTACGGCCATGTACGTGATCGAATTTTTATTGGTCGGCCTGGCCGGCAGCGTGGTCGGCGTGATGGTGGGCTTCGGCGGCCACCTGGTGCTGCTGGAGCTGTTGGGGAAACTGGTGCAGAGCGACTTGCCGCCCGTCTCCATGCTGCCCGCGCTGCAAGGCGTGGCCACCGGCATGCTGCTGTTGCTGGGCTTTGCCCTGCCGCCGATTTTGCAGTTGCGCAATGTGCCGCACAACCGCGTGATCCGCCGCGAGCAGGAGCCGCCGCAGGCGCTGGCCCTGGCCACGTATGGCCTCGGTATCGCCGCCTTCGTCGTGCTGCTGTTGTGGCAGGCCGGCGACGTGAAACTGGCGCTGCTGACGGCGGCCGGCTTCCTCGGCGGCTTTGCCCTGTTCGGCCTGGCCGGCTGGCTGGGCATCAAGTCGCTGAAAACCCTGCGCGGCGCTTTCAATCATCAGGGCTGGCGCTTTGCCGTCACGTCCTTGCAGCGCCGGCCGGGCGCCACCGTCATCCAGGTGGTGTCCCTGGCCTTGGGCCTGATGGCCTTGCTGCTGCTGACGGTGGTGCGCGGCGACTTGATGGTGGCCTGGCGCAACGCCACGCCGCCCGACGCGCCGAACCGCTTCATGATCAATATCCTGCCGGAACAGAAAGACCCGATCGCCGCGCGCCTGTCCCAGGCCGGCGTGGCCAACGCGCCCCTGTATCCGATGATACGCGGGCGCCTGGTGGCCGTGAACGGCAATGCCATCACGGAAACCACCTACGAGGATGACCGCGCCAAGGGCCTGGCCGACCGCGAATTCAACCTGTCGACGATGGCTACGATGCAGGAAGAAAACAAGCTGGTGGCCGGCAAGTGGTTCGGCAATGCGCCCGGTGCGCCAGCCGAGGCGTCGGTGGAGGAGGGCATCGCCAAGACCTTGAAATTGAAATTGGGCGACAAGCTGCGCTTCGACATCGCCGGCCAGCCCGTCGAAGCGGCGATCACGAGTTTGCGCAAGCTGGAATGGGGCTCGATGCGCGTCAATTTCTTTGTCATTATCAATCCGGCCGCCATGGCGGACACGCCGCAGACGTGGATCACGGCGTTTCACCTGCCGCCCGCGCAGGCGGACCTGGGCAATGCCTTGCTGCGCGACTATCCGAACCTGACGGTGGTCGACGTGGGCGGCGTGCTGAAGCAGATCCAGGGCGTGCTGGACCAGGTCGTGACGGCCGTCGAATTCCTCTTCGCCTTCACTTTGGCGTCGGGCTTGCTGGTGCTGTATGCGGCCCTGATGGGCTCGCAGGACGAGCGCACGCGCGAAGCGGGCCTGCTGCGCGCGCTGGGCGCCACGCGGCGCCAGCTGGCGCAGGCACAGCTGATCGAGTTTTCGCTCGTCGGTGCGCTGGCCGGCTTGCTGGCGGCAACGGGCGCGGCGGCCATGGGCTGGGCGCTGGCCACCTACCAGTTCAAGTTCGCCTGGAGCTTCGCGCCCGGCGTGTGGGCGTTCGGCCTGCTGGCCGGCGCCCTGTGCGCGATTGCCGGCGGCTGGCTGGGCTTGCGCAATGTCTTGAAGCATCCGCCGCTGCAAACGCTAAGGGAAGGCTAAGCGCCCACGCTGTCGTCCGCCTGCGCGCGTAAAAATTGCGCGTAGGACATGACCGGTTGGCTCAGCTGGTGTGGCGGCACGTCGAACAGGGCCCAGAAATACGTCACGCGGCCCAGGCAGATGGTGGGCGCGGCGCAGTAGCGGAACCAGTTTTCGCCGATGTGCGCCGCATACATGCCGTCGCTGTCGGCGTCGGAAAAGTAGGGAATCACGCGCATTTCCAGCAAGGCCAGCAGCAGGGATTCGGGCGCGTCGCTGTCGCGCGCCATTTCGTACTGCGTGTGCAGGCTGCGTTCCGTCTCGATGATCATCAGCCTGGCCTGGCCGTCGCGCGTGAAAAACAGGATGCCGCTGGGATTGGGAAAAATATAGTATTCGACAAAACCATGGCGCCGGCACAGCTCGTGCACGACGGCGGCCAGCGCTTCGTCTTGCAGGAAACTGTAGTCGTGCAGCATCAGCAGGTCGCGCACGGTGTCCGATTGCTGCAGGAAAAATTCGCGCTGCAGGGCATGGACTTCCTGTTCCAGGATGTCGAGCGCATCGTCGTCGCTCTTCTTGATGTAGCGGTCGATCAAGCCCCGGTTGAAGGCCGTCACGGCCACCTTTTCATCGGCCGCGCCCGTAAATAAAATCTTCTTGCACGGCAAGTCGCGCACGGCCTGGCAAAATTCCAGGCCATTCATCTGCGGCATCGAATAATCGACCACCAGCACGGAGGGCACGGCAAAGCGCTGCGCCTGGCCGCTGATGCGCCAGATACGCTCGATGTCGAGCGCCACGTTGCACTGGTCGGGCGGCAGGTTCTGCGTGTCGAAATTGACGTGCAGCGGCGTTTCGCCCGGTTGCGCGCTCTGGCGCAGCCAGTGCAGGGCGCTGCTGGTGTCGTGGAAGGTCTTGCGCGCCAGGCCGGGATCGAGCTGGAACGCCAGGCTTTTCAGGAAGGAATCGCTGTCGTCGATCAGGACGGTCAGGGTCGGATGGGTGTAGACGGGCAGTTGCATGCGTCACCTTGCGGGGAAAGAGGATTGGAAGCGGGCCGGCATAGGCTGGGGAAACTCCAGGATGAAAATCGCATACGCGTGCTCGCGCGACACGCAGCGGATGCGCGCCTGCCAGGCCGTGACGATCTGCTGGCACAGGGCCAGGCCGATGCCGCTGCCGTTGTGTACGGGATAGGAGTAAAAACGCTCGAAGATCAGCGGCAGGCGGTTCTTCGCGATGCCGCAGCCCGTGTCGATGAACAGCAGCCTGGGCACGGGACGGGCGCCGTCGATGACGATGCGCACTCTTCCCTTGCCGGCCCGCTGGATGGCTTTCAGCGCGTTTCTCAGCAGGTTCAGCAGGATCACCACGCACAGTTCGTCCTGGCCCGCGAACTGGAAGTCGGCGCGCACGTCCACCTTGACGCTGCTGCGCTGGTTGTTGCCGGTAAATGGGTAGCGCTTGAGCACGGAGCTGACCATGGCCAGCATCGATAGTGCCTGGCTGGGCTGGAGGTTGCGGTTCACGGCACTGGCGCTCATCAGGAACAAATCGATCATGTGCTGCATGTGGCGCACTTCGAACTGGATGCGTGTCAGGGCTTCCTGCAGCGGGGGCATGTCGTCCACCTGGCCGGCCAGCTGCGGCAGCAGCCGGCGCATGCCACGCACATTGGCCTCCACGCTGGTCAGCGGCGTGCGCAGCTCGTGCGCCACGGAACCGAGTCCGGCCGCCAGGCCTGCCAGCCGTTCCCGTTCCAGCACCTTGCTGCCCACTTTCACCACGGACAGCGCGGCAATGGTGAACCAGTGCACGGGCAGTTGCTGCAGCACTTCACGCTGCAGCAGGAAGCCGCCTTCCCCTTGCAGGATGACGGCGAGGCAGGCGGCGCTGGTGCCGATCAGGTAGGCGCGGCAAGCCAGTTTCGTTTCGAAATGAAACAGCACGACCAGGCCGATCAGCAGCGATTCGCTCCAGATGGACGAAGCATGGTTCATCACAAACATGAAGGTAAAGAAGAAGGGCAGGATGTAGCTGAGCGCGAACAGCAGGTAGCGCGACAGCCAGCGGGCCGAGAAGCGGCGGGCAAACAGGCCGGCCACGCAGATGCCCACGCCCGTCAGGCGCAAGGTCAGGTTTTCATAAGCTTGCGGAAAAAAGTAATGCCACAGCAAATAGTACAGCGGCATCGCCACCGTGCCCACGGCGGCCAGCATGGCGACCCTGCCGGCCAGGTTTTCATGCGGCATGCGCTCATGCAGCAGCGAATGGAGCAGGCGCCTGCGCCAGTATGTCCATCGTGCTTGCAATTGCTGCGTCATGACTCTGCCTTGATTCTCTTTAGAACATTATCATCGCGTAAATTTTCCTGGTTGAACGGTTATCTCGCCGGACATTGATATACGTCAATGGATGGGTTGGCGAGACGGTCAAGGCTTTAATCCGCAGCAAACATTTCCCTAGGAGAAAACTCATGACCATCGCTACCAGCTTGCCCATCCCATCGTTCGCCCGTGCCGAACACTGCCTGCCAGACTACATCGTGCGGCGCATGGATGCGCATCACATCACGCGCATCGAAAAATTGCTGGGCGGCCAACATCCCCACGCCTGGCAACCGACACCGGCCCATGCCATTTTCCTGGCCGGCAACGACTACCTGTCCATCGCCGCGGAGCCGGCGCTGGTGGCGGCCCAGGTGGCATCCTTGCAGGCGCATGCGGGCGGCATGCTGATGTCGGCCGTGTACTTGCAGGAAGGCAGTGAACAGCACCGGCTGGAAAGCCGGCTGGCCCGTTTCATGGGCTGCGAGGACGGCATCCTGGCGCAGTCCGGCATGGCGGCCAACGTGGGCTTGATCCAGTGTATCGCCAGCCCCGGCATACCCGTTTATCTCGACATGCAGGCCCACGCCTCGCTGTGGGAAGGCGTGCTGTCGGCGCAGGCCCAGGCCGTGCCTTTCCTGCACAACGACATGACCCACCTGCGGCGGCAGGTGGAAAAGCATGGCCGCGGCGTGATCGTCGTCGACGCCCTGTACAGCACCAACGGCAGTCTGGCGCCGCTGCTGGAATTGCTCGAAATCGCCGAGCGCAGCGACTGCGTGGTGGTGGTCGACGAGTCGCACTCGCTGGGCACGCATGGTCCGCAGGGCGCGGGCCTGGTGGAAGCGTGGGGCCTGGGCCACCGCGTGCATTTCCGCACGGCGTCGCTGGCCAAGGCCTTCGCGGGCCGGGCCGGCTTCATCAGCTGTTCCAGCCGCTTCAAGGGCTATTTTTTGTCCGAATCACGGCCCGCCATCTTCAGTTCCTGCCTGCTGGCGCATGAGCTGGCGTGGCTGGGCGCGGCGCTCGATTTCATCATGGCCGCCGATGGGCGGCGCGCCACCTTGCGGCGCCATACGCTGCAGGTGCGCGAAGGCTTGCGCGAACTGGGCTACAACGTCAGCGATGGCACGGAGCAGATCGTGGCGCTGGAGGCGGGCGGCGAACCGGCCACCCTGGCCCTGCGCCAGGCGCTGGAACGGCAAGGTATTTTCGGCGCCATGTTTTGCGCTCCGGCAACGGCGAAGAACCGCGCCCTCGTGCGCCTGACCCTGAACGCGGGACTCGACGAGGCGGCCATCGACCGGGTGCTCGCGGGCTGCGCCGCCATTCGCGCCGAAGCGGGCGTGGAACAGTGGCAGTCGACGCGGCGCCTGCGCAAGCTGGCGCTCGTCTAAGCGGCAGGCAGGCTGGCAGCGTCAGCCAGCCAGCTTGCCCAGGATGGCCGACAGCGCCGCCAGTTGTTCCGCCGGCGCGTCCTGCAGCAATTCGCGTCCCACCGCCTGCGCCGTGGTGCTGGCATGTCCCAGTAATTCCTGGCCGGCGGCCGTCAGCACGGCATAGCCGACGCGTGCGTCGCGCGCATCGGCCTGGCGCGCCACCAGGCCAATCTTTTCCAGCGGCATCAGGGAGCGCGTGACGCCAGAGGCCGTCAACGCCAGGCGCTCGGCCAGGTCGATGCGGCGCAGGCGCGCACCGGGGGCGCGCTGCAGCTGGTACAGCAATTGATAGTCGCTGAAGCTCAGGCCATGCAAATTGCCCAGGGTGCTGTCGAAGCGGCGCACGATGAGCGCCTGGGCGCGCGCCAGGCGCAGGCAAAAGTCCAGCGCGCCATCGCCGTCCGGCGAGAGGGGAGTGTGATCGTTCATGCCATCCTTTGTTTTGCTGCGAAGTGCTTGAGTATGCAAGTGTAATGCACCGCAGCTCAATACAGTGGCTGCCCCTGTTCCAGCCAGTGCGCGCGGTGCAGATCCAGCCGAGCGCCCAGTTCGGCGTCCGCATCGAAGGCGGGATCGTCGGGGAGCTTGAGCGTATCGATGACCGCGCAGGAAAAGGCCGCCGCGCCGTCGCGCCGCCAGTCCGCCTGCAGCGCCGCATTGCGGTGCTTGCCCAGGTTCAGTTCGAAGCGGTGCCGGTTCAGCATGCCGGGCGCGTTGCGGCTGCTTTCAAGCAAGGTGCGCCCGCTGGGCAAGTGCTGCAGGGCGATGATGCCCAGCGGCGGTGGCTGTTGCCGGTAAGCCGCTTTCAGGGCTGCTTGCTGTTTTTTATCCATAGTGAAACTTTCTCAAGGTTGAATGACGCAATCGGCTTCCCCGATGCGGGGAATACCGGTCAGCAGGGCGGCGGCCACGGCGGCGGCCAGCAGCAGGGCGCCGCCGCCGCAGAACAGTTCGCCCACGGTGACGTGGCGCAGCAGCGCGCCCGTGGCGGCCGCCGACAGCGGCGCCAGGCCCAGGAAGATGCCCATGAACAGCGCCATCGCCCGGCCCAGCATGGCGGGCGCCACGCGCCGCTGTATCCACGTAAAGATGGCCACCTGCAAGTAGCCGCCCAGCAGCCCCGTCACGGCCAGCAGGGCCGCGCCTTGCCAGGCCGTGTCGACTTGTCCCAGCCCCATCAGCAGCAGGCCGACGACCGCATCGACCAGCAGCAGGGTAGCGCCGAAGCGGCGCCGCAGCCAGGCGCCGCCCAGGCTGGACGCCAGCATGCCGGCCAGGGTGCCGGCGCCATGTGCGCCCATCAGCCGTCCCAACGCCGCAGCGCCGTGCAGGCGCTCGCCGGCCAGCACGGGCAAGGCCACTTGCAGCGGACCCATGACGAAGAACGCCACCACGGCCCAGTAGGCATAGCAGCTGCGCAAAGGAAGGTCGCGCCACACCATGGCCAGGCCCGCCGCCATGTCGCGCCACATGCCCTGCGCAGTGGCCGCTGCCAGTGGCCGCAGCTTGACTTGCCGCAAGGTCCAGGCGGAAAACAGAAACGTCAGCGCATCGATGGCAAAGGCGGCGGCCAGCGCCGCCATAGCGGTTTTCTGCCCGCCCCCGTGGGCGCCGAGCACGAGCGCCGCCAGCAGGGGGCCGGCCAGCAAGGACAACTGGCGCGCACCCATCTGCAAGCCATTGGCGCTCTGCAACGATGGCGGCGGCACGGCTTGCGGCAGGATGGCCGTGCCGGCGGGAATGGCGAAGGCGGATGCGATGCCCAGCGCCAGCGCGGCCGCATACGCGAGCGCCAGGCTGGCCTGGTCCAGCATCAGCAGGCCGGACAGCGCCAGCAGGATGGCGGCGTTCGCATATTTGCTCAGCTGCAGCACGCGCCGGGGCGAGTAGCGGTCGGCGATGGCGCCACCGAACAAGATGAGCACGGCGCGCGGCGCGCCCATCAGGGCCACGGCGATGCCCAGGCTGAGGCTATCGTTCGTCAGGCTGAGTACCAGCCAGGGCAGGGCCAGCATGCTGAACTGGTCGCCCAGCATGGACACGAGGCCGCCGCCCAGCAGCCAGCGGAAATTGGTATTGCGTAGCAAATGCGATTCTGCGGTGGTCGACATGGTGGTTTTGTCCGTGTTTAAAGATTGCATGGTAGTTGATATAAGCTTGAGTAGTCAAGTATATTGCTTTTTATTGTGGTAGAGGCGCCGGCGCCGCATGGGCCGCCGGCGCTTGCGCTATCATGGCGGCCATGACTGATACCACTGCCCCTACCCTGTACGAGACCATCGGCGGCGCCCCCGTGCTGCGCGAAATGGTCGACCGTTTTTATGACTTGATGGAGCTCGAAACCGAGTTCGCCGGCATCCGCGTCATGCATCCACCGTCGACGGACGGTTCGCGCGACAAGCTGTATTTCTTCCTGACGGGCTGGATGGGCGGACCGGACTTGTATATCGAGAAATTCGGCCACCCGCGCCTGCGCGCCCGTCACTTGCCCTACGCCATCGGCACCAGCGAGCGCGACCAGTGGCTGCGCGCCATGGCCTGGGCCATGGAAGACACGGGCATCGAAGAGTCCTTGCGCGTGCGCCTGATGGAATCGTTCTATCAGACGGCCGACTGGATGCGCAACAAACCTGACTGACACCCATGAGCCCTATCGAGTTTTACAGCCTGCTGGGCGCCGCCATCGTCGCCATCGTTTTATTGCTATTGATCTTGCTGCGCCCGCGCGGCGCGGCCGGCGATGGCGCCACCACCCTGGCCCTGGTGCAGCAGCACCAGCAACAAAGCCTGGAACGCATCGACCGGGTCGAGCGCGAAGTGCGGCTGCAACTGCAGGCGTCGGCGCAAGCCACGCGGCAAGACCTGGCTACCAGCCTGGCGCAATTCCAGGCGGCGACCTTGCAACAGCTCGACAGCCTGCGCACGCAGATGCAGGCGCAGGGGAAAGTCGGGCGCGAAGAGCAGGCGCAAAGCCTGGCGCGCTTTGCCGACAGCACCAACCAGACGCTGGCGCAGCTGACGGAATCGAATGCGCAGCGCATGCTGGAAGTGCGCGCCACCCTGGAAAACAAGATCCGCGACTTGCAGGCCGATAATGGCGCGCGCCTGGAAGAGATGCGCAAGACGGTCGACGAGAAACTGCACGCGACGCTGGAGACGCGTTTGACGGCCTCGTTCCAGCAAGTGTCGGAGCGGCTGGAAAAAGTCCACCAAGGCCTCGGCGAAATGCAGCAGCTGGCGCTGGGCGTGGGCGATTTGAAGCGGGTGCTCACCAATGTGAAGACGCGCGGCACCTGGGGCGAAGTGCAGCTGGAAATGCTGCTGGAGCAGGTACTCACTGTCGACCAGTACGCGAAGAACGTGGAAACGGTGCCGGGCAGCGGCGCGCGCGTGGAATTCGCCCTGAAGTTGCCGGGCATGCTTGATGGCGGGCCGCCCGTGTGGATGCCGATCGATGCGAAGTTCCCCAAGGAACAGTACGAGCGCCTGGTCGAAGCGGCCGAGCGCGCCGATGCCGACGGGGTGGCCCTGGCCGGACGCGAGCTGGAACGGGCCGTGCGGGGCGAGGCGAAAACCATTGCCGAGAAATACCTGGCGCCGCCGCAAACGACGGATTTCGCCATCCTGTTCCTGCCCACGGAAGGCTTGTATGCGGAAGTGCTGCGCCGTCCGGGCCTGGCCGACGAATTGCAGCGCGTGCACCGGGTCAGCATCGCCGGGCCTTCCACCCTGACTGCCTTGCTCAACAGCCTGCAGATGGGTTTCCGCACCCTGGCGCTGGAAAAACGCTCGTCGGAAGTGTGGCAAGTGCTGGGCGCCGTCAAGACGGAATTTGGCAAGTTCGGCGACGTGCTGTCGCAAACGCGCCTGACCCTGGAAAAGGCGGCGAAGAATATCGAAAGCGCGGAAGTGCGCAGCCGGCAGATGGCGCGCAAATTGAAATCCGTGGAAGCCTTGCCGGGCGAGGCGGCCGCCTTGCTGCTGGGTAAGGCGGACGCTGGGCTGTCCGCCGAGGCGGACGGCGAATAGCGCCGCCCGCGTTCAGGCCGCTGCCGCCGGTCGGCGGCGCAGCGTGGCGCCGGCCAGCAGCGCCAGTCCCGCCAGCAGCATGGCCCAGGTGTGCGGTTCCGGCACGGCCGGCAGGACGGACAGGTCGGTGGGCGGCAGCGAGGGCAGGATGACGGTGGGGACGAATGGCTCGGCGATGATGCTGCCGCCGCGTGGTGGCTGGCCACCGCCTATGCTCGACGGCAGCATCGTGTCGTTGCCGGTGCGCACGACATCGAAGACCAGCAGGGGCAGGCTGGCCACCACGGCCGGCGGCACGCCCGTGAACGAACCGCCATGCGCGCCGGCGGGATGCTCGATGACGGGCACGCCCGCCGTGGCAGGCGTTGCCGCAGGTGTGGCGGCCACCGGCGTTGCGCCGCCTGGCGCAGCTCCGCCAGGGGCAGCACCGGCGCCGCGCGGCCCGGCCGCCGCCTGCGTGATGCGGCTGACATTGCGGCACACGGTGGGCACGAGGATGCAGGCGCCCTGCACGCAGTACACGAGTCCCCGTTCCTGCATCTGCTCGCTCCAGCCTGCACGCGTGACATTGCGGCAAACGCGGCCCGGCCCGAAATGCATGTCGCTGATGCGTGCATCGTAATTGCCCTTGCCGCGGATGGCGTCGCGGCTGATCACGACGATTTCATCATACTGGCGCGCGCGCATGCGCGCCTTCAATTGCTCGCGCACCTGCGGCGCGATGTCCGGGTAGCGGTCCACGGCGGCAACGACATCCCCCATGAACGGGTCGACGCCCGGGCGATTCCAGCTGCAGTGTTCCAGCACATCGGCCCGTGGAGCCCCTTTGGCATCAGCGGGCAGCGGCGCCAGCGACAGCATGCCGAGCAGACAAGCCGCTCCCAGCATGCCGGCGCCCGCGATCCATGAACGGTGTCTCATTATTAGTTTCCTCATGAAAACAATATCAAAATTGAATTTTTATGCGAGATCGGATGTTATCACCGAAGAAACTCTCATATCAACAAATAAATAAAATTATTACAATTTGTGTTGTGTTTGTTGATATGTTATTTAACGAAATAATTAATATTTTTATCTCGATAGGCGAGCAGTTGTCGCATGGGGAAATTGATTGCGAAGGGGCAATGCAAACGGCCCGCGCAAGGCGGGCCGTTTGGAGGGCGGAGGGTTTTGAGGGATGCGCCGCCGGCAGGCGGCGGTGCAACGATGGGTGTTAGATGCGGCCTGGGCAGGCTTGCGTATCGAAGGCGGGATAGCCGATGGCGGGCAGCTTGTGCAGCCACGTGCGCATCAAGGTGCGCGCGCCTTGCGCATCGTCCTGCCGTCCTCGCTGTAAGTCGGCGGCGAGCGTATCGAGCTCCGCGCAGATCGATTGCTTGCCGGCCTGGGCCGCCAGCAGCGAGGCCAGCAGTTCCGGCAGCACGGCCGCCGCCGGCGCCAGCTGGCGCGTGGCGCGGTAGTGCTGCCAGTAGCGCTCGGCGGCATCGCCGTCAAAGCTGGGGACGAAGCCGAACGTGGCGTCATCGTGGTGCAAGCGGTACACGGTGGGAAAGTAATGCGGACCCGTCAGTTCACCTGGGAATCGGTCGCGCCGCTGGACGTCGATGGTCAGCGATCCGTTGCGCTCCACGCGCACGGGACTGGGCGAGTCGTACTGGTCCACGCTGACCATGGACAGTGCGTTACCCTGCATAAAGATAATCTTTTGCGTGTAGTGGCGCCCGCCCAGGTGGCCGCACACGGCCACGAAGCGGTCGTTGATGGCGGTGACGGCTGCAACGACGCCGCAATCGGGGCGCAAGGGCGTGTTTTCCTGCCACACGAGCGCCTGGTCGCTGGTGCGCACGATGCTGACGCGGCCCACGGTTTCGCCGTGCAAGTCACCGCTTGCTTCCTCGATGCGCTCGTCGAAGCGCACCGTGTAGCCATTGCTGTGGACTTCGCCCGCGTACGCCGTCATGCCCTGCAGCAGGGCCAGTGTCAGTATCAGTTTCATATCAGTCCATGGAATAGTACGATATCGACCAGGTCGCCGGCGGCCACATGGCCTTGCGCTTCGTGTAGCACGATAATGCAATTGGCTTGCGTCATGGAGTGCAGGATGCCCGAGCCTTGCGCCCCCGTCAAGCGCACGTGCTGGCGTCCGTCCGGGCCCCGTTCGACGATGCCGCGCTGATATTCCGTGCGGCCCCGTTTTTTGCGGATCGCCGCTTGCGCCGCCACCTGCAGCAGCGGCAGGGCGGCCGTGTCCGCATCGGCGCCCATCAGGCGCAGCAGGGTGGGGCGGGCGAGGAAATAAAACGCCGCCATCACGGCCACGGGATTGCCAGGCAGGCCCAGCAGCAAAGCCGTGTCGCCCTCGCTGGCAATCCGGCCAAAGGCCATGGGGCGGCCCGGACGCATGTTGATTTGCCAGAAGGCCACTTCACCGAGGCGCGCCAGGATATCGCGCGTAAAATCGGCCGCGCCGCTGGACACGCCGCCCGAGGTGACGATGACGTCGGCCGAGGCACAGGCGCCGCGCAGGGCCGCTTCCAGCGCTTGCGGATTGTCCTTGACGATGCCCATGTCGAGCACCTCGCAGCCGAGGCGGGTCAGCATGCCCAGCAGGGTGTAGCGGTTGCTGTCGTAGATGCAGCCGGCATCGAGCGGCTCGCCGATCGAGCGCAATTCGTCGCCGGTGGAAAAGAAGGCCACGCGCAGGCGGCGGCGCACGGGTACCGTGGCGATGCCCAGCGAGGCGAGCAAACCCAGTTCGGCCGGCCCGAGTGTCTTGCCTTGCAGCAGCGCAGGTTGGCCCTGCATCAAGTCTTCGCCCTTGAAACGGCGGTTGTCGCCGGGGCGGATGCAGTCGGGCGCCACGGTAATGCTGCTTGCGCTGGCTTGCTGTACCAGTTCCTGCGGCACCACGCTGTCGCAGCCGTCCGGCATGACGGCGCCCGTCATGATGCGCGCGCATTGCCCGCGCTGTATGGTGACCGTACCCGGGCGGCCGGCCAGGATGGTGTCGACCACGGCCAGGGTCACGGGCGTGTCGCCACCGAGGTCGTCGCCATGCAGCGCATAGCCATCCATGGCGGAATTGTCGTGCGCGGGCACGCTGATGGGCGAGACGATGTCGGCTGCCAGGATGCGCTCGAACGCTTGCGGCAGCGGCAGTTCCTCGATCTCGGCGACGGGTGCGACCGTGTCGGCCAGGATGGCTTGCGCCATCGGCACAGACAAGCCCTGCGCCTGCAGGGCGGCCAGCTCGTCCGGGGTATTGATGTTGCCGAACGCGCTATTGTTCTCGAAGAGTACTTCGGCCAGCTTCAGGGGGCCGTGCCAGGTGCGCATGCGGCGCTCTCCGCCGCGCAGGTACGAGTCTAACTGGGGCAGGGCAGAGGTTTTCACCAGGCAAAAGACGGGGTGCGGGCGGCGCACAGTTTGCCCCGTCGCTGGGTCGATTTCCTCGGTGACGGCGATGGCCAGGTCGGCATCGTTCTCGGCCAGGCCGGCCGCCAGGCGCGCGGCCAGGTCGGGCGGCAGCAATGGCGAATCGCACGGCACCGTCAGCAGGTAGGGCGTGGTGGCATGTTGCATGCCGCTGTGCAAACCCGCCAGCGGCCCCAACTGGCCCGGCAGAGAGTCCGGCCACACGGGCAGGCCGAAGCTTGCGTAATCGCCCGCATCCGCGTGGACGCTGATGGCCAGCTGGCCCACTTGCGGCGCCAGGCGCTGCAGCACGTGGCGGGCCAGGGGCTGGCCATGCAGGGGCAGCATGCCCTTGTCGCGCTGGCCCATGCGCGTGCCGAGGCCGCCGGCCAGGATCAGGCCGGTAATGTCGTGTTTGTTGATCATGTCAGGTAAAAAGTGGGTGCATGCGCCATGGTAGCAGCGCGGGGCCCGCGCCGCGCCCGATTCAGCCGCCGATGTACGACATTTCCACTTTCTTTTTACCGTGCTCAAGCGCGCCGCCCGTCAAATCCGTCTGGCTGGTGCGCAATTGCGAATAGCGGTCGCCGCGGCCGCGCCACAGCTGCGCCACGGCCGAGGAAATTTCCGCGTCGCTGCGGCCGCCGCGCAGCAGGCTGCGCAAGTCGTGGCCGCTGCTGGCGAACAAACACGTGTACAGCTTGCCCTCGGTCGAGAGGCGGGCGCGGCTGCAGTCGGCGCAGAATGCTTGCGTGACGCTGGAAATGAGGCCGATCTCGCCGCTGCCATCCGCATAGCGCCAGCGCGCCGCCGTCTCGCCCGTGTAGTTCGGGTCGATGGGCAGCAAAGGCATGTGCGCGGCGATGCGCCGCACGACTTCGGCGGACGGGATGACTTCCTGCAAGTTCCAGCCGTTCGACGCGCCCACGTCCATGTATTCGATGAAGCGCAGGATGTAGGGCGTATCCTTGAAGTGGCGCGCCATGGGCACGATTTCCTGCTCGTTCATGCCGGCCTTGACGACCATGTTGATCTTGATGGGGCCCAGGCCGGCCGCGTGCGCCGCATCGATGCCGTGCAGCACGTCGGCCACGGCAAAGTCCACGTCGTTCATGCGCTTGAAGGTGGCGTCGTCGAGCGAGTCGAGCGACACGGTGACCCGGTTCAGGCCCGCATCCTTGAGCGCCTGCGCTTTCCTTGCCAGCAAGGAGCCGTTGGTCGTCAGGGTCAGGTCCAGCGGCTGGCCCGACGGCGTGCGCAGGGCGGCCAGCATGGCGATGAGCTTTTCGATATTCTTGCGTAGCAGCGGTTCGCCGCCCGTCAGGCGGATCTTTTCCACGCCGTGCGCGACGAACAGGCGCGCGACGCGCGTGATTTCCTCGAACGACAGCAAATCCGTGTGCGGCAGGTACACGTGGTTCTTGTCGAACACGTCCTTCGGCATGCAATACACGCAACGGAAATTGCAGCGGTCGGTAATCGAGATGCGCAAGTCGTGCAGGGGCCGGCCCAGGCTGTCGGCCACGTTGCCGCTCGGGCTTTCCAGCTGCGCGGGGATCACCAAAGCCCCATTGCGGGCCTCGGCGAGGTAGATAATCTTGTCAGCCATGAAAGGTGATACCACTTACGTTAAATCGGTCAAGGCAGATACGATAGCACGAGGCCGAAGATGGCACAGGCGAGCAGCAATTTGATGGTGCCAACTTGAAACCGGATCAGCGCCACGCCGGCCGCCAGCGCGATGAATATCGCCAGCCAGTCCCAGTGCGGCAGCGGGTTTGCTTGCCAGAAGACGTGGCGGCCAAAGAACAGAGCCAGGCTGGCGATGACGCCGACCACGGCCGCCGAAATGGCCGTCAGGGGCGCGCTCAGGCGCAAATTGCCGCGCGATGCTTCCACCAGCGGCGCGCCGGCCAGGATGAAGATGAACGAGGGCAGGAAAGTAAACCAGCTGGCGACGAGCGCGCCGCACACGCCCGCCAGCCATAGGTGCTCGCCTGTCACGGCATGGCTCCAGCCGCCGACAAAACCGATGAAGGCGACGATCATGATCAGGGGGCCGGGCGTCGTTTCGCCCAGCGCCAGGCCATCTATCATTTGCGCGCTGCTGATCCAGTGGTAGTGGTCGGCGGCGCCCTGCACCAGGTAGGGCAGCACGGCATACGCACCGCCGAACGTCAGCAGGGCCGCCTTGCTGAAAAACACGCCCATCTGCGCCAGCGGCTGCTCCGCGCCGCCCGCCAGCGCCAGGCCCAGCCAGGCGAGGAAGGCCAGCGCCAGGCCCACGGCGGCCGTGCCAAGCAGGCGCGGCCAACTGAAACGCGCGTGCTCCGGCGTGGGCGTGTCGTCATCGATCAGGGCGGCGCCGTAGCGGGCCGCGCCGCCATGTTGCGTGGCGCCAATATGAAAGTGGCCCGGCAGCCAGCGCCCGCCCGCCATGCCCAGCAGGGCTGCGACGAGCACGATCAGCGGAAATGGGAGATGTAGCACGGCGATGGCGACAAATGCGGCCGCCGCGATGGCGATCAGGCCGGGGCTGCGCAAGGTGCGCCGGCCCAGGCGCCAGGCGGCCGCCAGCACGATGGCGACGACGGCCGGCTTGATGCCGTACAGGACGCCGGCGATGGCGCCCACGTGGCCATATGCCATGTACAGCCAGGATAGGGCGATCAGCAGCAGCAGCGAAGGCAGCAAAAACAGCAGGCCCGCCACCAGGGCGCCGCGCGTGCGGTGCATCAGCCAGCCGATGTAGATGGCCAGTTGGGTCGCTTCCGGCCCCGGCAGCAGCATGCAGTAATTCAAGGCGTGCAGGAAACGCTGCTCGGAAATCCAGCGCCGCCTTTCCACCAGTTCCGCATGCATCATGGTGATTTGCCCGGCCGGGCCGCCAAAGCTGACGCAGCCCAGCTTGAGCCAGTACCAGAAGGCGCTGCGCAGGCTGACGGGGGAAGGAGGGGCGTGCTCGTGCATGGCGGATGGCTGGCAAAGGTGTGGACGTAAAAAAGGGGAAGCCTGAGCTCCCCCTTTCATCATTGGCGGCTGGGCGAACCCGGCCCGCTTATGGACGTTGCGTGTTGACCTGGATCAACGGCTCATCCGATTGCGGCGGCAATGGCTTGCGTTCGCGCGGCTTGCGTACGGGAGCAACTGCCTTGGCAGCCGCTTCCTGCGCCAGGCGCAGTTTTTCCGGATCGGTGGCAGCCAGGGTCAGGCCGGCCGAACCGAGCACTGCGCTCAAGTCCAGCGGCGCGGCCACTGGTGCTGCCGGAGCAGGAGCAACGACAGGTGCCGGCGCTGGTGCAGGGGCGGGAGCCGCTTCGGCAACCACCGGGGCGGCTTCCACCACGGCAGGTGCCGCTTCGGCGACTGGCGCTTCTTCCGCCACGACAGCAACCGTTTCCACGACTGGCGCCGCTTCGACGATGACTTCCGCTGGAGCAGGCGCTGGCGCCGCTTCCGCTTTCTCGGCAAAGCTGTACTCGGCAGCTGGTGCTGGTTCGGCAGCGGCTGGTTCAGCTTGCACTGCAGCAACGACGGCTTCGACAGGAGCTGGCGGCACGATCACTTCAGCAACTTCAGCAACTTCAGCAACTGGTGCAGCTTCAGCAGCAGGAGCGGCTTCTTCAACCTTGGCGACTTCGACCACTTCCACTGCTTCGACTACGTCAGCCACGACGGCAGGAGCGGCATCAAATGCCGCTTCCACTGGCGCAGCGACGGCGACGACAGCGTCGGCAGCCACGACGGCTACTGGAGCCGCATCAGCGGCAGCTTCCGGCGCCGGAGCAACCGTAAAGCTGATCACTGGCGCGTCCTGGCCTTCATTTTCACCGTTTGCCGATTCGATCAGCTCGCCCGTTTCGCGGTCGCGGCGGTTGCGGTTGCGGCCACCACGACGACGGCGGCGGCGCGGTTCTTCGCCTTCCACGTCGTTTTCCGTCTCTTCGCCTTCAGGACCGGCATTTGCCGGTGCTTTCAGCAAGTTCGCCGGTGCGGCGTCGGATTCAGGACCGTTTGACGGCACGACGACATTCACCGCGCTGGCGGTGGCGCCAACCAGGGCCAGCTCATCAGCTTTCACTTCAGCAACAACAGCCTTGTCGGCGCGTGGTTCGCGGCCTTCGCGTGGCTGGCGTGGCGGACGTTCGGCGCGTTCCGGGCGCTCTGCGCGCTCAGGACGTTCCGCGCGTTCCGGACGCTCACCGCGTTCGCGTGGCGCCGTCGTTGCATCGCCACCTTCGCGCGCTTCACGCGGTTCGCGTGGCGGACGCGGTGGGCGTGGCGGACGGGCCGCCTTTTCCAGTGCTTCCGTTGCTGCATCGTCCTGGGCTGGACGGCCCTGGCCCGGTTCGCGCTCTTCGCGGCCTGGCTTGCCGTTGCGGCCACGGCCACGCGGGCCACGGCTGTTGCGGTCGCCACGGTCGGCGCCGGCCGGTTTGGCTGGGGCGACTGGGGCAGGTGCCGGTGCCACCGGTGCCGGGGCGCCGGTGAAGAAGCTGATGATCTTGGCGATCAGGCCTTGCGGCGCGGCAGGCGCGGCCACCGGAGCCGGTTTTGCTTCGACGGGCTTGCGCTCGACCAGCGGTGCCGGCTGGTCAGGGGTGATCGTCTTGACGACGGCTTCCTGGCGCGGCTTGGCTTCTTCCTTCTGGCGCTTGCTGTAAGCCATGTCGGTTTCAGCGCTTTCAGCCAGGTTGTAGCTGGCCTGGCTGTCTTCCAGACGCGGATCGTCGTGCTTGATGCGTTCCAGCTTGTAGTGCGGCGTTTCCAGATGCTTGTTCGGGATCAGGATCACGGCGATGCGGTGGCGGTTTTCGATTTTGAGTACTTCGCCGCGCTTTTCGTTCAGCAGGAAGGCGCCCACGTCCACGGGCACTTGCACGTGGATGGTGGCCGAGTTTTCCTTCATCGCCTCTTCCTGGATGATGCGCAGCACCTGCAGGGCGGACGATTCCGTGTCACGGATGTGGCCGGTGCCGGAGCAGCGCGGGCACGTCACGTGCGAGCCTTCGGACAGCGAAGGACGCAGGCGCTGGCGCGACAGTTCCATCAGGCCGAAGCGGGAAATCTTGCCCATTTGTACACGGGCGCGGTCATGGTGCAGCGCGTCTTTCAGGCGCTGTTCCACTTCGCGCTGGTTTTTCGCCACTTCCATGTCGATGAAGTCGATGACGATCAAGCCGCCCAGATCGCGCAAGCGCAGCTGGCGGGCCACTTCTTCGGCCGCTTCGCAGTTGGTATTGAAGGCGGTTGTCTCGATGTCCGAGCCGCGCGTGGCGCGGGCC
The DNA here is from genome assembly GCF_002735705.1 of Janthinobacterium sp. BJB426. GTDB lineage: Bacteria > Pseudomonadota > Gammaproteobacteria > Burkholderiales > Burkholderiaceae_D > Janthinobacterium. The sequence goes on along the minus strand of NZ_PDZL01000005.1, from coordinate 75,656 downwards.
GAGTTGACGTCGACGGAGACCAGCGCTTCGGTGTGGTCGATCACGATGGCGCCGCCCGATGGCAACGGCACGGTGCGGCTGTACGCCGTTTCGATTTGATGTTCAATCTGGAAGCGCGAGAACAGCGGCACGTCGTCGCTGTAGCGTTTTACGCGGTGCACCATGTCGGGCATCACGTGGCTCATGAACTGGTGCGCCTGGTCGTAGATCTCGTCGGTGTCGATCAGGATCTCGCCGATGTCGGGCTGGAAGTAGTCGCGGATGGCGCGGATGACGAGCGAGGATTCCTGGTAGATCAGGAAAGCGCCGTTGGCCGACTTGCCGGCGCCTTCGATGGCGCGCCACAGTTGCATCAGGTAATTCAAGTCCCATTGCAGTTCATCGACGTTGCGGCCGATGCCTGCCGTGCGGGCAATCACGGACATGCCAGCTGGCAAGTCCAGTTTATCCATGGTTTCGCGCAATTCCTGGCGCTCTTCACCTTCCACGCGGCGCGATACGCCACCGCCACGCGGGTTGTTCGGCATCAATACCAGGTAACGGCCGGCCAGCGAAACGAAGGAAGTCAGGGCAGCGCCCTTGTTGCCGCGCTCTTCCTTTTCAACCTGGACCATGATTTCCTGGCCTTCGCGCAGCGCTTCCTTGACGGAAGCGTTACGCACATCAACGCCTTCGCGGAAATACGTGCGGGCAACTTCCTTGAAAGGCAGGAAGCCGTGGCGGTCTTCGCCATAGCTGACGAAGCACGCTTCGAGCGATGGCTCGATGCGCGTGATCACGCCCTTGTAGATGTTGGATTTGCGCTGTTCGCGCCCGGCTGTCTCGATATCGATGTCGATCAGTTTTTGTCCGTCGACAATCGCTACGCGCAGTTCTTCTTGCTGCGTGGCATTAAACAACATGCGTTTCATTTTTATAACTCCGCGACCCGTAGGCCATCTCAAAGCCGCTTCCGGGGAAGCGGCGAAGTACAGGGATATATGCGAGAACGGGAGTGCTGGCGGGGGAAATGCCCAGGCGTGCGGAGCAACAACGCGTACGAGGTATACGTTACGGCCGCAACAGGCGCGGTGAGGTCGATCGTCATGCCGAGTGCACAGGACACTTGCAACTCATCTGAAACAACCCGGATGAGAATGAACTGCATCGGGGACAGAGAATGCAAGTGGTCAGCAAATTCAGAGCCAAAATCGTTAGCCGGCTCATTACAGGGATCGCGATGGCGAGGCTTGGCCTCAGCCTATCATCGACAACCCTCAGTATTTGGCCACATACGGGGTTTGGCGAAAACGGCAAGCGTTATCAACTTCATCAACCCGCGAGCCCGACTCGATAAGTCGCGCTAACGGGTACTTATCCTTATAATCCCACACTCACTTCAGCATCTCCACGCGTTATCCGATTACAACTACGGTGCAACCTTGATTCGCGCAGGGATGGTGCATATACATTTTTTTCCACCGAATTTGCAATTTGGCGAGGCCGGTGGAGACGCCCCTGTGTAAAATGTGCTTTTATTCTTACACTCGCAGCAGCCAGGGCCGCAGCAAAAACAATTATATATTCAAAATGAAGGACTTAGAGAGATTTCTGGGAAGACATAGTAAATGAAGAGTCAAAATGATGTTGTTCCCCCTTCAACACCCCCGGTTCAGCCGCAAGCCCAATTCGTAACGATCGCCGAGGAAGAAGCAGGCCAGCGCATCGACAACTACTTATTAAGAGTGTGCAAGGGAGTGCCTAAAAGCCACATCTACCGGATCTTGCGATCGGGAGAAGTGCGGGTTAATAAAGGCCGTATCGATCAGCTGTACCGTCTCGCCGCCGGCGACGTGGTGCGCATTCCACCCGTGCGCGTGGCCGAAAAGGCGCCCACGGGCGCGCCGGCCGCCGAATTCAAGATCATCTTCGAAGATGCGCAGCTGCTGGTCATCGACAAGCCGGCCGGCGTGGCCGTGCATGGCGGCTCGGGCGTCTCGTTCGGCGTGATCGAGCAATTGCGCGCTTCGCGCCCCGACGCCAAGTTCCTGGAACTGGTGCACCGCCTGGACCGTGACACGTCCGGCTTGCTGTTGCTGGCAAAGAAACGCACGGCGTTGACGAACTTGCATGAACAGATGCGCGACGGCGTCACGGATAAGCGCTACCTGGTGCTGGTGGCCGGCGACTGGAAGAATGCGCGCCAGCATATCAAGTTGCCATTGCATAAATATACGACGGCGGAAGGCGAGCGCCGGGTGGCCGTGCAAGCCGATGGACTGGCGTCGCACACGGTGTTTTCACTGTTGCATAAATATCACAACTTCGCCTTGCTGGAAGCGGAATTGAAGACGGGACGCACGCACCAGATCCGCGTGCACCTGTCTTCGTCCGGGTTCCCCATCGCCGGCGACGATAAATATGGCGACTTTGCCCTCAACCGTGCCCTGTTGAAAGCCGACAGCACGCGCGGCGCCCTGAAGCGCATGTTCCTGCACGCGCACCAGATCACGTTTACGCATCCGGAGACGGGCAAGACGATGACCCTGAACGCGCCGCTGGCTGCCGAATGCGAGCGTTTCTTGGTAAGCTTGGGCAAACCATTGGCCGTTGCCGCACGATAAAATTCGACGCGTGCGCGTGACACTACCCACAAGGTAGTCAGTCGCCATCATTCATTCTCAAGGAGCCGACGGCTATGCCGTCGGGAAACATGGCAAGAAAGCAATTTGATCTGATCGTCTTCGATTGGGACGGTACCCTGATAGACAGTACCTCGACCATCGTCAAGTGCATCCAGGCGTCGGCCAAAGACCTGGGCTTGCCAATTCCCACCGAGTTGCTCGCTTCGCACGTGATCGGCCTGGGCTTGCAGGAAGCCATGCAGCTGGTGATGCCCGACGTGGAGCCGAAATACCATGCTCGCATGGCGGAACGCTACCGCTATCACTACCTGTCGCGCGACCATGAGCTGGCCTTGTTTCCCGGCGTCTACGAAATGCTGCAGGATCTGTCGCAGCAGGCGTACTTTCTTGCCGTCGCCACGGGCAAGAGCCGCGTTGGCCTGAACCGCTCCTTGAATGCCGTCAAGCTGCTGTCGCTGTTCGATGCGACGCGTTGCGCTGACGAAACCTTTTCCAAGCCCCATCCGGCCATGCTGCAGGAACTGACGCGTGAACTGGGCCAGGATATGCGCCGCACCGTGATGATTGGCGACACCAGTCATGATTTATTGATGGCAAGCAATGCAGGTGCGGCCAGTATTGCCGTAGAGTATGGAGCGCATCCCGTGGAGCAGTTGCAAGCCTGCAATCCCCTGTATTCGGCCGCCACGGTGGCCGAGCTGCATCAATGGCTGAGCGAGCACGCATGATGAACGATGTTGTCGATGTATTCATTTGCGCCGCCGACGCCGTGGCCGATGGCGGCAAGGGCGTGCGCTTTCCCGTCTCGGCCGGTGGCGAAGCGACCACGGGCTTTGTCGTGCGCCATGGCGGCAAGGCGTATGGCTACCTGAACCGCTGCGCCCACGTGCCGATCGAGCTGGACTGGGCGGAAGGCGAGTTTTTCGAATCCAGCGGCTTGTACCTGATGTGTTCGACGCATGGCGCCATCTATGTGCCGGAAAGCGGTCTGTGCGCGGGCGGCCCCTGCAAGGGCGGGCGCTTGCGTCCGATCGCCGTGGCCGAGCGCGATGGCCAGCTGTACTGGCAACCCGACGAGTATGTCCAGCCACTGCCGGCGTGAGGCCGGGGCAGGCTTTCTGTAATTTAAGCAAAGTGAACCATGAGCGATAACACGAATGACAAGCTGGACAGCAGCGCGCCAGCCGCCGGCCACGGCGCCCCTGCGGGACACTGGGAGCGCGACGTGCTGGAAAAGCTGGTATTTGCCACTTTGCAAGAGCAACGTGCGCACCGCCGCTGGAGCATCTTTTTCAAGGTCTTCAGCCTGCTGATCGTGCTGTTCGCCCTGTGGGTGTTTTATGACTACAACACGGCCGACGACAGCGAAACCCTGGGTCGCCACACGGCCCTGATTGACATCAGCGGCGCCATCGAGTCCGAAGGCAGCGGCTCGGCCGCCGTCGTCATCCCCGCGCTGGACAAGGCGTTTTCCGATGCCGGCTCCGTGGCCGTGGTGCTGCATATTAATAGTCCGGGCGGCAGTCCCGTGCAGGCCGGCATGATCGTCGACGAGATGCAGCGCCTGCGCAAGGGCTATCCGGACAAGCCTTTGTATGTGGTGGTCGATGAAATGTGCGCCTCGGGCGGCTATTACATCGCGGCCGCCGCCGACCGCATCTACGTCAACAAGGCCAGCGTGGTCGGTTCCATCGGCGTGCTGATGGATGGCTTCGGCTTTACGGGCGTGATGGAAAAGGTCGGCGTCGAGCGCCGTTTGCTGACGGCAGGCGAGAACAAGGGCTTCATGGACCCGTTCAGCCCCCTGACGGAAAAACACAAGGCGTATGCGCAAGGCATGCTCAATGAAATCCACCAGCAATTCATCGACGTCGTGCGCGCGGGACGGGGCAAGCGCCTGAAGGAAACGGCCGATACCTTCTCGGGCCTGTACTGGACGGGCGCGAAAGCCGTGGAAATGGGTCTGGCCGACGATTTCGGCACGGTCGACAGCGTGGCGCGCGACGTCGTCAAGGCGGAAGACATCGTCGACTACACGCAGCATGAAGGCTTGCCGGAACGGGTGCTGAAGAAGTTTGGCGCCGCCATGGGCGCGGGCGCCATGAAGGCAGCCGTGCAGCAGTCACAACCGGCGTTGCGCTGAGAACATCACTCTTGGCTGGCAGACAAGCCAGTCGAGAATGATTTTCAATAAGGTGGTAAATTGACTTGAAAATGGGGCTGCTTGGGCTATAGTGAAAGCGTAGTTCTTTTCAAGGAGGGGCGATATATCAACTATGTTGTCAGTACTAACTTGATTGGCAAGTCTTGGAACTACTCGCCGCATCGCAGATGTGGTTTTGAGTGAATTTACATTCCTCACTAAAGTCCCGATGGGGCTTGGAAACGGCGGCGCAATGCCGCCGTTTCCTTTTGTGTGTGCCGGATGGGCCGGGGTCGCCGGCTGTTGTGTCGGGGCGTGCTGGCAAGGCAGGCATGCGAGGGCGGGGCATGGCTGGTCGGATGGGGCGCGCTCAGACGGCGCAGCCGTTGCAGTGCGAGGACTGCCTGGCCGCCGCCGCATTGATGCTCATGCTGGCGCCGTCGCTGGCAATGGCGCTGGTGTCGGGCGGAGGCGCGCTCGTGGTGTCGGTTTCCGCATCGGCGTGCGCAAAACCGCCCAGTTCCAGCCAGCACATGAATTGACATTGCGCCTCGGCATGCCAGTGCGTCTGACTGGCTGGCGATGGCGGCGCGTCCGCATCCTGCGGCGCAGGAGCGTTGCTCCAGCGCGCCACGCCGAGTCTGACTTTGTGCATGGCCGCCTGTTCCGCAGCGATGCGCTGGCGCATGTCGGCGATGCTGCCTTGTAAGGCGATGGTATCGGTATGCTTCATACAATGTCCTTGTGGGTCGTTGCCTGGTTATTATTCCTAAAGCTCGTTAGGCGGATTCCTAACGAAGTTTCAGTCTATCAACGCGATATTCCGAGCGCTTGATATTTCTCAAAAGAATCAACCATTTCTCGCCAATTCTCACCTTGTACTTTTTGGTATTTCTGCGTGCAGCATGGTTTCGCGCTGCCTGGACCGCCGCGCGGACGCCAGCTGCCGCCGCTTCACGCTGCCAGCCGCTTCTGGTAAAGTCACGCCCATGAGTAAATTATCCCTAGACCGCATCCTGCAATCGCAGGGTTTTGGCACCCGTAAATATTGTCGTTCCCTCATCGAGGATGGCGATGTCGTCATCGATGGCGTCACCCAGACCAATTACCGCACCACCGTCGAGACCGAAGGCCTGGTGCTGCACGTGTTCGAAGAAGAGTGGGTGGTCCGCACGCACCTGTACCTGGCGCTGAACAAGCCCGCCAACTTCGAATGCTCGCGCAAGCCCAGCCATCATCCTGGCGTATTGACCTTGCTGCCGGAACAATTCACCTGGCGCGAAGTCCAGCCCGTCGGCCGGCTTGACCACGATACGACCGGCATGCTGCTGATGTCTGACGATGGCCCGTTTATCCATGCACAATCGTCGCCGAAGCGCCACGTTCCCAAGATTTACCAGGCCACCACGCAAGAGCCTGTGACGGATGAACTGGTGGCCCTGTTGCTGGCTGGTGTGCAATTGCACGACGAACCGGCCCCGCTGGCGGCCCTCGTCTGCGTCAAGCGCGGCGAGCACCAGCTGGAAATTGTGCTCGAGCAAGGCAAATACCACCAGGTCAAGCGCATGCTGGCCGCCGCCGGCAACCATTGCAGCGCGCTGCACCGTTCCGCCATCGGCAGCCTGACCCTGGAATCGCTGGGCCTCGCCGAAGGCGAGTGGTGCTATCTGACACCCGAGCAGATCGCGCTGCTGGCGTAATAACACCAGGCCAAACCTACTGCGCGTCGTGCTTTGCAGCCTGCGATGCTCACCGTGCTTTAGCACGGCTGCGCTTCTCGGCCACAAATCACTGCCGCTCGCTACGGTTTTGTCTGGTGTTGCACCTCTCTTCTTGACCGCTAAATGTCGGTATTTGCCGGCTTTTTTGCGTCTTTAGTTTCCACTGCCTGCATTTGACGAAGTTTCCCGCACATGAAATTAGCAACCCTGAAGGATGGCACGCGCGACGGCCAGCTGGCTGTCGTCTCGCGCGACCTGAAAACGGCCCACCTGGCCGATGGCATCGCCCCGACCCTGCAAAAGGCGCTCGATGACTGGAGTTTCATCGCGCCCCAGCTCGATTTGCTGTACCAGACCATCAATAGCGGCCGCGGCCATCGCGCCTTCGAGTTCGACCCGGCCAACTGCATGGCGCCCTTGCCGCGCAGCAGCTTGCGCGTGGCCGGCGCGTCCTATCTGCAGCAGATCGAGCGCGCCTGCAAGGCTGCTGGCGTTGATGTGCCCGCCAACTTGCGCGAGGCGCCACGGCTGTATCAGGGCGCCAGCGACGATTTCCTCGGCGCCCATGACGACATCACCCTGGCGCACGAGCAGTGGGGCATCGATTACGAGGCAGGCATCGCCGCCATCACGGACGACGTGGCCATGGGTTCCACGCCCGACCAGGCGCACCTGAATATCAAGCTGTTGATGCTGGTCAACGACATCACCTTGCGCAACCTGGCGCCCGACGAGCAAGCCAGTGGCTACGGCTTCCTGCAGGCGAAACCGGCCATGGCCTGCTCGCCTGTGGCCATCACGCCGGACGAGCTGGGCGACGCCTGGCGCGGCGGCAAGGTGCATTACGCCCTGCGCTGCAGCCTGAACGGCAAGTTGACGGGCCAGCCCCACGCGGGCGCCGACATGGCCTTCAATTATCCGCAATTGCTCGCCCATCTGTGCCAGACGCGCAACGCGCGCGCCGGCAGCGTGGTCAGCGCGGGCGGGGTCGCCAACAAGGAAGTCAAGAAGGGATTTTCAAGCATCGTTGAGCGACGTAACCAGGAGATGATCGCCGATGGCATCGCCAGCACGCCATTCCTGTTGTTTGGTGATGTGGTCCGGCTGGAAATGCTCGGTGATGACGGTAAATCCTTGTTTGGCGCCATCGAGCAGACCGTGAAGCAGGCGGAAGCGAGGAAGTCCCGCTAAGGTTACTTGAGAGTAAAGGAAATGCAGGGGATTTGCCCCCCTGTTCCGCCGATGGCAAGCAGGCACTTGACTCGATAATGCTCCATGCCCAGTCCGTATTGCGCCTAGCCAGGCTGCAGGACTTCACCGGAGTTGATTGATGTCGGAAGACAGCGACGCAGAAAAGACCGAAGCCGCGTCACCGAAGCGCCTCGAGCAGGCGCGTGAGGAAGGCGACGTTCCGCGATCGCGTGAAGTGGCAACGTTCACTGTGTTGATGGCGTCCGGCTGCTGCCTGTGGTTTGCCGGCGACGCCATCGTGCGGCGGCTGACGGCTGTCATGGTTTCCGGCCTGACCCTGGATCGCGAGCAGATCCTCAATCCCGACGCGATGATGTTGCGCATCGGCTACGACGTGGGCTCCGTCTTGCTGACTTGCCTGCCGTACGCGCTGGCCATCATGCTCGTGGCCCTGGCCTCGCCCGTGCTGGTGGGCGGCTGGCTGTTCAGTTCCAAGGCGTTCACCCCCAATTTTGGCAAGCTCAACCCGATTCGCGGCCTGGGCAATATGTTTTCGAAGAATGCGCTGGTGGAATTGCTCAAGGCCATCGCCAAGACCCTCGTCGTCGGCGTCGTCGCCTGGATGGTGATGCAGCATCAAAAGGATGCCGTGCTGGGCTTGTCGGTGGAATCCCTGCGCGCCGGCTCGGCTCATCTGATCAGCCTGCTGATCACGGCCTTTTTGCTGATCGTCGGCGCGCTGGGCCTGATCGCCGCCATCGACGGTCCATACCAGATGTGGCATTACGCCAACAAGATGAAAATGTCCTTGCAGGAAGTCAAGCAAGAGTCGAAAGAATCGGACGGCAATCCGCAGATCAAGGCGAAGATACGCCAGATGCAGCATGAAATGTCGCGCCGCCGCATGATGGCCGATGTACCGACGGCCGACGTGGTGGTGACCAATCCTACCCACTACGCGGTGGCCTTGAAATATGGCGAGAATTCGCGCGGCGCGCCGCAGGTGGTGGCCAAGGGCATCGACGAGGTGGCGGCGAAGATCCGCGAACTGGCCGGCGAGCACAAGGTCGCCATCCTGGAAGCGCCGGCCCTGGCGCGCGCGCTGTACAAGCATACGGACATCGGCGACGAGATTCCCGAAGCGCTGTATGGCGCCGTGGCCGAAGTGCTGGCCTATGTGTTCCAGCTGCGCAGCTATGGCAAGGGCCAGGGCGAGCGTCCCGACAAGCCGAAGAAACTCGACGTGCCGCCCGAGCTCGACCCGCAGAATCCCGCATCACAGACACCGCCCGCAACTGGCGCAGCAGACAAGAATAAAGGAAGTACACCATGAACGGCCTGAGAATGCCAGCCTGGCTCAGTGGAATGGGTGGCAACGCCAGCAAGGGCATCGCCGCGCCTATCATCATCATCATGCTGCTGGCGATGATGGTGCTGCCGTTGCCGGCCTTCATCCTCGACATCTTCTTCAGTTTTAATATCGCGCTGTCCATCATCGTGCTGCTGACGGCGCTGTACACGGTCAAGCCGCTCGACTTCATGGCGTTCCCGACCATTTTGCTCGTGTCGACCATGCTGCGCCTGTCGCTGAACGTGGCGTCCACGCGCGTGGTGCTGACGGAAGGCCATACGGGCGCCGACGCGGCCGGTAAAGTGATTGAAGCGTTCGGTCACTTCTTGATCGGCGGCAACTACACGGTCGGTATCGTGGTTTTCATTATTTTGACGATCATCAACTTTACCGTCGTGACCAAGGGCGCGGGCCGTATCGCCGAGGTGGGCGCCCGCTTCGCGCTGGACGCGATGCCCGGTAAACAGATGGCCATCGATGCCGACCTGAACGCCGGCCTGATCGGCGAAGACGAAGCGCGCCGCCGCCGCACGGAAGTGGCGCAGGAAGCGGAATTCTATGGCGCCATGGACGGTGCCAGCAAATACGTGCGCGGCGACGCCATCGCCGGCATCATGGTCACCGTCATCAATATCGTCGGCGGCTTGCTGGTGGGCTTGCTGCAGCACGACATGGGCTTTGCCGATGCGCTCAAGAACTACACCCTGCTGGCCATCGGTGACGGCCTGGTGGCGCAGATTCCTTCGCTGATCATTTCCACGGCGGCCGGTATCGTCGTCTCGCGCGTGGCCAGCGAACAGGACATCGGCACCCAGCTGGTAGGGCAATTGTTTGCGAAACCGCAAGTGCTATATATTACCGCCGGCATCATCGGCGGCATGGGCTTGATTCCCGGCATGCCGAACATGGTCTTCATCCTGCTGGCGTCGCTGCTGGCCGGTTCCGCCTATCTGATCAGCAAAAAACGCACGCAGGAAAAAGAGGCGGCCGAAAAGCCGGCCGAAGTGCCGCAGGCAACCGTGGCGCCCGAGCAGGAAGAAGCCAGCTGGCAAGACATCATGCCCGTCGATACCCTGGGCCTGGAAGTGGGCTACCGTTTGATTCCCCTGGTCGACAAGACGCAGGGCGGCGAATTGCTCAAACGCATCAAGGGCATCCGCAAGAAGTTTGCCCAGGAAGTGGGCTTCCTGGCGCCGCCCGTGCATATCCGCGACAACCTGGAATTGAAACCGTCCGCCTACCGCATCACCCTCAAGGGCGTGGAAGTGGGCGTGGGCGAAGCGTTCAACGGCCAGTTCCTGGCGATCAACCCCGGCATGGCCAGCGGCACCTTGCCGGGCGTGGCCACCAACGACCCCGCCTTCGGCTTGCCCGCCACCTGGATCGACGCCAGCCTGCGCGACCAGGCCCAATCGATGGGCTACACGGTGGTCGATGCGGGCACCGTGGTGGCCACGCACCTGAATCACCTGATCACCTCGCACGCTTCCGAGCTGCTGGGCCGCGCGGAAGTGCAGTCGCTGCTCGACCACCTGGGCAAGGATGCCCCGCGCCTGGTGGAAGATCTGGTGCCGAAGATGCTGTCGCTGTCGACCTTGCAAAAGGTGCTGCAGAACCTGCTGGCCGAGGGCGTGCACATCCGCGACATGCGCAGCATCATCGAAACCCTGGCCGAGCATACGGTCAGCACGCAAGACCCGAATGAACTGACGGCGCTGGTGCGCGTGGCCCTGGGCCGCGCCATCGTGCAGCAATTGTTCCCCGGCTCGGCCGAACTGTCCGTGATGACCCTGGACAGCCGCCTGGAGCGGCTGCTGATGCAAGCGATGGGCAATGGCGGCGATGGCGCCGGCATCGAGCCGGGCCTGGCCGACACCATCGCGCACCAGGCGGGCCTGGCTGCCCAGCAACAGGAAGCGCTGGGCCTGACGCCGGTGCTGCTGGTGCCGGCGCCGCTGCGCGCCCTGCTGTCGCGCTTCCTGCGCCGCGCCTTGCCGCAGCTCAAAGTGCTGTCGCATGCGGAAGTGCCGGAAACCAAGACGATCCGCGTCACGGCCCTGGTGGGCGCGCAGTAGTTGCGTTAAGCGGCACGTAGGGGCGGTCCCGGCGGGATCGACCCTCGATCCTTGCTTTTGGTCAAATAAACATCAATTTCCTCCCGGCAAACTGAATAACGGGTACTTTCCCGTCCTGTTCCTTCGATCATTTCCTGTAAGCATCGCTAATAATGGAAACTGTCCGGGTGATCTGTGTCCATGTGGAAGACAGCACTCAAGCAACAGGAGTCGACGATGGTCACACAGTTCAGCCAATATTGCGCCACCCCCGCCTTGGGAGGCCGGTCATGAATGTGAAGAAATTTACGGGCGCCTCGTCGCGCGATGCGCTGCGCAAGGTGCGCGAAGCGCTGGGCCCCGACGCCGTGATCCTGTCGAACCGCCAGGCCGATGGCGTGGTGGAAATCCTCGCGCTGGCCAATGACGATGCCGCTTCGCTGGCGTCGCCGCCGGCCGCCTCCGAAATGGCCCAGCCCCGTCCCCAGTTGCAGACCCAGTTCGCCACGCCGCAGCGTCCTGCCGCCCCGGCCCAGCGCCCGGCCGCGCCACGTCCTGCCGCGCCGCGCCAGGCTGCCTCCGAGCCAGTGGACATGGCCCGCATGCAGCAGATGATGGCCAGCGCGCTGGCGCACGTCAAAGAGAACGCCGCCGCCGAGATGAGCGGCATGATGAATGAAATCCGCGCCATGCGCGGCATGATGGAAACTCAGCTGGCGGAAATCTCGTGGGGTTCGACGCAGCAGCGCGAGCCGCAAAAAGCCGTCGTGCTGCGCGAAATGCTGGCCGCCGGTTTTTCGGCCAGCCTGGCGCGCTACCTGATCGACAAGTTGCCGGCCGGCCTCGATGGCGCGCAAAGCATGCGCTGGATCAAGACCGTCCTGAGCCGCAACCTGAATACTGTGGCCAATGAAGACGCCATGCTGGAGCAGGGCGGCGTGTTTGCGCTGGTCGGCCCGACCGGTGTCGGCAAGACCACCAGCACGGCCAAGCTGGCGGCCCGCTGCGTGATGCGCCACGGCCCGGAAAAGCTGGCCCTGATCACCACGGATGCCTATCGTATCGGCGCGCACGAACAGCTGCGCATCTACGGCAAGATCCTCGGCGTGATGGTGCATTCGGTGAAGGACGAGGCGGACTTGCGCATCGCCCTGAAGGAATTGAAGAACAAGCACACGGTGCTGATCGATACGGTGGGCGTGAGCCAGCGCGACCAGATGGTGACGGAACAGGTGGCCATGCTGTCGGGCGCCGGCGCCGACGTGAAACGTTTGTTGTGCCTCAATTCCACGGCGACGCAGGAAACGTTGAACGAAGTGGTGCGCGCCTACCAGGGCAGCGGCCTGGCCGGCTGCATCATGACCAAGCTCGATGAAGCGGCCTCGATCGGCAACGTGCTCGACGTGGTGATCCGCCAGAAGCTGAACCTGTTTTATGTGTCGAACGGCCAGCGCGTGCCGGAAGACCTGTACCTTGCCGACCGCGGCTACCTGATCGACCGCGCCTTCAAGCTCAAGCGCGATTCGGCGGCCACGCAGTTTTCCGATGCCGAACTGCCGCTGCTGATGGCGCAGGCGGCCGCCCGCAACAATGAAGCGCGCGGGGTGCACCTTGGCTAATTTCGATTTCGACCAGGCCGAAGGCTTGCGCCGCATGCTGGCCGGCCCGCAGCCGCGCGTCATGACGTTCCTCTCGGCCACGCCGCAGGACGACAAGGGCGCCATGCTGGTCAACCTGGGCGCTTCGCTCGTCTACGGCGGCAATGACGTGCTGCTGCTCGACGCCAGCGGCGGCAGCGATGGCGTGGCTGCGCGCCTGGGCCTGGCGCACGGCGCCAGCCTGCGCGACGTGGCGCGCCAGCAGTGCGGCTTGAACCAGGTCATCCACCAGGTGCCGCAAGGCTTCGGCGTGGCCAGCCTTGGCGCGCGCAACCATTTGATGGACAGCATGGACTATGCGGGCGAGGACGAACTGCGCCGCCTGGGCAAGACTTTCGACGTGCTGGCGCGCCAGAGCGGCATCGTGCTGGTCGACGGCGTCGTGGCTGACGAGGGCGCCTGTTTCCCCGTGCCGCTGATGGCTTCGTCCGATATCGTCGTGCAAGTGTCCACCAGCGCCACCTCGATCAAGGCGGCGTACTGCCTGATCAAGCGCCTGAGCCAGGAACTGGGACGCCGTCCCTTCGGCATTCTCGTCACCGGCGCTTCCGAATCCGAAGCAAAAGTGGTATACGATAATATGGCGCAGGCGGCGAGCCGCTATCTGGCCGTGAAGCTGACCTCGATGGGTTCGGTGCCTGCCGATGAGTATCTGCACCGCGCGGCGCGCCTGGGCCGCAGCGTGGTCGATGCGTTTCCGCTGGCGGGCGCGTCGGTGGCGTTTCGCGGACTGGCCGAGCGGCTGGCCCGTTCGGCGGCGCCGGTACTTGGCGGCACCTTGTACCAGACGGGGAGCCCACACCAGTTCAGCGCCTGAAGCCAACCGTAGCACCAGATAAGATGAGAAAACAATAAGCAGCCTATGTACACGGTCAAAGGGAAATCGAACAAGGACTATTTGCTGACGGAGCACATTCCGCTGGTGAAGCGTCTGGCGCACCATATGAAGGCGAAATTGCCGCCTTCGGTCGAGGTCGATGACCTGATCCAGGCCGGCATGATCGGCCTGCTCGATGCCATCAGCCGCTATGAAGAGACGCATGGCGCGCAGTTCGAGACGTATGCCGTGCTGCGCATCCGCGGTGCCATGCTCGACGAATTGCGCACCAGCGACTGGCTGCCGCGCAGCATGCGCCAGAACATGCGCAAGATCGAAGAGGCGATGAGCACCTTGCAGCAGCGCCTCGGCCACCCGCCGACGGAGTCGGAAGTGGCGAAACTGCTGAAAATGTCGCTGGCCGACTACCAGGAAATGCTGGGCGACGGCGGCGGCCACCAGCTTGTGTACTACGAAGACTTTCATGACCCGGACGGCAATGACAGCTTCCTCGACCGCCATTGCGTGGACGAGGACAGCGACCCCTTGCGTTCCCTGCTCGATACCGATTTCCGGCAATCCGTGATCGATGCCATCGACGCGCTGCCGCCACGCGAGAAAATACTCATGGGCCTGTACTACGAAGAAGAGCTGAACCTGAAGGAGATCGGCGCGGTGATGGGCGTGTCGGAATCGCGCGTCTCGCAGCTGCATACCCAGGCCGTCGCGCGCCTGCGCGCAACCTTGAGGGAGCTGGCGTGGACTGGTCCAGCGTAATCGGGCTGGCGCTGGCGCTGGCGGGCCTGTTGGTCGGCCAGGCACTGGAAGGCGGCAAGATGGCCTCCCTGCTGCAGCCGGCCGCCTTTGCCATCGTCATCGTCGGCACCTTCGGCGCCGTGCTGCTGCAAACGCGGCTGCGCACTTTTGTGCGTGGCCTGGAAATGTTGCGCTGGGTCTTCCTGCCGCCGTCCGACACGCGCGCCGCGCTGGCGCGCGACATCGGGCAATGGAGTCTGACGGCGCGCCGCGACGGCCCGCTGGCGCTCGAGCGCCTGATGGAAAACACGGCCGACCGCTTCAACGCCAAGGGTTTGCGCATGATCGTCGACGGCATCGCGCCCGACAAGCTGCGCCAGCTGCTCGACGTGGAAATTTCCGCCTACGAAATGGCCGAGCGCCAGGCCGTCAAGGTGTGGGAATCGGCGGCCGGCTATTCGCCCACCATCGGCATCCTGGGCGCCGTGCTGGGCTTGATCCACGTCATGGAAAACCTCACCGACCCGAGCAAGCTGGGCAGCGGCATCGCCGTGGCGTTTGTCTCGACGATTTATGGCGTGGGCCTGGCCAACCTGCTGTTCCTGCCGGTGGCGAATAAACTCAAGGCCATTGTTTCGCGCCGGGTGCTGCAATACGAAATCACGGCCGCCGTGCTGTACGACATCGCCACGGGCGACCATACGCGCATCATCGAAGAGCGCGTCGCCAGCCTGCTTCACGAGCACTGAGCGAGCACTGACCATGATGCGGCGCGCGCGCAGAAAGTATGACGAGGAACCGGACAACCAGGACCGCTGGCTGATCTCGTATGCCGACTTCATCACCCTGCTGTTCGCCTTTTTCGTCGTGATGTATGCGATTTCGCAAGTCAACGAGGGCAAATACCGCGTCTTCCAGAACGCCATCGGCCAGGCCTTCAGCCTGGAAAAGGGCGCGCCGCCCATCATCATGGAAGCGCCACAGGCCATCCCGCTGCCGAACCCCGCCCTGAAACGCCGCACGGAAGCCATCCGCCGCGAGCGCGAACACATGACGCGCCTGGCGCAGGACCTGACGTCGACCCTGGCGCCGCTGGTGAAGGAGGGCAAGGTGCGCGTCACGCAGACGAGCCGCGGCGTGAGCGTGGAAATCAATGCCAGCGTGCTGTTCGACCCGGGCGCGGCGCGGCTGACGACTGAGTCGGACCAGGCCTTGCGCGCCGTGGCCGTGCTGCTCAAGGACGACACGCACGACGTGCAGGTGGAAGGGCATACGGACGTGCAGCCGATCAGCAATTCCAATTTTGCCTCGAACTGGGAATTGTCGGCCGCGCGCGCCAGCGCCGTGGTGCGCCTGTTCATCGCCAGCGGCGTCAAGGCTTCGCGCCTGACGGCCGTGGGCCACGCCGACAATATTCCCGTGGCGCCCAACGAAACGGCGGAAGGGCGCGCGCGTAACCGCCGGGTCGCCGTGACGATTTTGTCGGGCATCCCCGAAACGGTGACGGAAGTGCCGACGGCGCCGGTGGCACCAGCCAATTGAACGCCGCCGCTTGGTACAATCGCGGCCTTCTCTCTTTTTATCTCTTCCTCATGAAAAGCAGCTCCCTGGACGGTCTCGTCTATTCCACCGAAACGGGCCGTATGTGTCCCGCCTGCCGACAGCCGCTGGCGCAATGCGCGTGCAAGGCGCAAGCCAAGGCGGCGCCCTCCGGAGACGGCGTGGTGCGCGTGTCGCGCCAGACCAAGGGCCGCGGCGGCAAGAGCGTCACCGTGGTAAAAGGCTTGGCGCTGGACGCCATTGCGCTGGCCCTGCTGGGTAAGCAGTTGCGCACGCAGTGCGGTTCGGGCGGCACGGTCAAGGATGGCGTGATCGAAGTGCAGGGCGACCATGTGGACACCATCCTGGCCGCGCTGGCCAAACTGGGCCACCAGGCGAAAAAGGCCGGCGGCTGAGAGTGCACAGGCGTGCGGCCCACTGCCGCGCGCCTGTGGTAACGTGCGCTTCCCATCCACGCGCATCCTCACCATGAACGTCAAATTCACCAGCATCGCCATCGCCGCCGCCATCGCGGCAGTGCTGGCGCTCGTGTACTGGCCAGCACCCGACGGCGGCGCGCCGGAATCTGTGGCCAGCGCTGCGCCGGGGCGCAGCCTGGAATCGTATTTGAGTATCGATGCTTCCGTCCCTGCGGCTGAAATGCCCGTTGTCGTTTCCCTGGCGCAACGGCTCGAACGCCTGGGCGCCAGCGGCAGGGCGGAAGACGCGTATGCGGCCTTCAACCTGATCGACGACTGCATCGTCTTCCAGCGCGAAAGCCGCTTGCCGGGCATGGAATTCGAGCTGGGGCGCGAGATGACGGCGGAAGAAAAATCCGCCCAGCAGCAGCTGTGCGGGGGCCTGACGCAGCGCCAGCGCGAGGATCGCCTCGGCTACCTGGCCACCGCCGCGCAAGGCGGCGTGCCCGGTGCGGCCACCCTGTTCCTGTCGGAAGGGCCGTTCGGCGACCGCAGCGCGCTGCGCAACCGTCCCGACGATCCGCTGGTGCAGGCGTGGAAGCGGCAAGCCATCGCCCAGCTGACGGCGCAGGCGGACGCGGCGGAGCTGAGCAGCGTGGCTACCCTGATGATGGCCTACCTGCGCGATGGCGAGGTGGTGCAGAAGGATGCGCCGCAAGCGTATGGCTACCTGCTGGCCCTGCGCCAGGTCTACGACGATATCCTGGCGCCCGGCGTCACGAATCCGTATCAGGACGAGTACTGGCACTGGCTGCAGGCCGAACTGACGCCGGAGCAGCAAGCGGCCGCCAGCGCCAGGGCGCAAGCCATCGTGGCGAAATATCGCCAGCACGCGGGGCGTCCCGCGCACGGTTGAACTGGTCAATAAGGGAAACTAGCCGATGACGACGCGCCGGCTGGCCGTGTTGGTCGTTGGCTGGCCACTGGGGCCGTAGAAATTGCCGCTTTGGGCCGGGGGGCGCATGGCGTTCAGGGCGCCTTGCGTATGTACCATGTGCTTGTTGACGAGCAGGCTGTTCAGGCGGTTCTGTTCCTTGGCTTCGCGCGTCGTCTCGAGCAGGGCTTTCCACAGGGGCGCCGCTTCGGCTTCATTGGCGCCGACCAGCCAGTCTTCCATGCCCGCTTCGGCGGCCATGAAGCCGGCTGCCGCCAGCGCCTGATGGCGTTGCGCCGCCAGCTGGCTCAATTGTCCTACGAGTGCCGTCTTGCGTACGGTGAGCTCCGTGATTGCATCGATGTCAGCCGCAACCAGATGCCGCTGTTCTTCTTTCATCAATGCCAGCAATGTGGTCATGAGCTGTTGCTCGTCGCGCAGGCTGGAAAACGGAGTCACTGATTGCATGAGGGAACCTATCTATTTCGTGAGTGCAGCAAGTCCTTGACCGTGTCGAGGAGACCGTCCGCCACTTTTTCTGAGTTGACCTGGAACTGGCCGTCGGCGATCGCCAGCTTGATGCGTTCGACTTTTTTCGTGTCGAACACGGCGCCGCTGCCGGCAGTTGCACTGGCCGCTAATGCCTGTCCTTGCGGCGACAGGCGTACATTGTCCGACGTTGTCGGTGTTGCCTGGGCTTTCTCGGCATTCCGGGCGCCGGAGGTACTCGCGGGCGCCACCGGCAGGCCGGGATTGCTTTTAATGGTGTTGTCGGTAATTTTCACAGCGTGATCCTCGTCTGGTCGAAGTCAAAAAACTCCGGGATATGTGTCATTATCGGCACCTTCTTCCGAAACTTTAGTGCGCCAGACCACAATATCGCTGTCCATCCGTGTTTAGAACGCCACCTCCACCATGCCGCCAGCCCGCGCCACGCCGCTGATCTGCTGGCCGCTCTGCGTGCGTACCTGCACCGTCTGGCCATCGCCGGCACTGCCGATGGCGCGTCCTTCTGATGCCACCTGGAAACCATTGCCACTGGAAACGACGCGCACCAGCTGGCCCTGCATCACCACCGGCTTGCGGCGCAGGGTGTCGAGGCGCATCGGCGTGCCTGGCGGCAAGGAAATATTCGTGCTGGCGCCCACCACCTGCGCCATGTCGGTAGCGATGCCTGCCGGCAATGCGGCCAGGTCGCCCTGCATCGTCACCAGCTGGCTGGCGTCGATGGCCTGGCCTTGCGCCAGCGGCACGGCGCTGGCCACGTAGTCGCCCACGACGGCCACGTTCGCTTGCAAATAAATGGTCCAGATGGAGGGCGCCGTGCAGCGCACGCCGACGGTGGTCTTGCCCCAGGCGCGCGCGCCCGGCGCCATGAACGCTTGCGGCGCGGGGCAGGCGGCCAGGTTCAGGCGCGGATCGACGGCGCCGACGGTGATGGTCACCTTGCCCGGCAAACCGTTGCTTTGCACCTGCAGGAACTGGTCCACGCTGTTGCGCAGCGCTTCCGGCGTTTGCCGGCCGGCGTTTTGCGCCTGCGCCAGCAGTGGCAGGGCGGCAAAAGCAAAGAAGAAAGCGAGCGGTGTTTTCATGGTGATAGGCCTCTGGAATACTGCCATGATAGTGCGCGCCGCCCCGTTCGAAGCGCCGATTAAGGGGTAAAAGTACGGTCTGATCCGGCGATGGTCTTGCTGGTGGGCGCCGTACTATGTTTCCTGTCATCACTATACCGCCATCCTTCCGCCATCTCGGGCGCCAGTGGCAGATCTTTCCGGAGCCTGACATGATAGGGAAACTCGACGATTACATGCGCTTCAACGAGACGGCGCTGAGCCTGCGCTCGACGCGCCAGGAATTGCTCGCCTCGAACATCGCCAATGCCGACACGCCCAACTACAAGGCGCGCGATGTCGATTTCGCCGCCGCGCTGAAGGGCGCGATGGCGCGCAAGGACGGCGTGCCGCCTGCGCTGAAGGGCACGGCGCCGCAGCATATGCCGGGCAAGGGCGTGGCCGCCGCAGCGGGCGCAGCCGGTGGCGGCAAGGTCGAGACCCTGGCCGACGGCACGCCGTTGCTGTACCGCGCGCCGGCCCAGGGCGCCGTCGATGGCAATACGGTCGACATGGATCTCGAGCGCAATGCCTTTGCCGACAACGCCATCCGCTACGAGGCGGCCGTGACGTTCCTCAACTCGCAGATCAAGGGCATGCTGACGGCCATCCAGGGAGGACAATAATCATGTCGCTATTTAATATCTTCAATGTTTCCGGTTCGGCCATGAGCGCCCAGGCGCAGCGCCTGAACACGGTGGCCAGCAATCTGGCCAATGCCGACAGCGCCACCAGCGCCACGGGCGAAGCCTACCGCGCCAAGCAGGTGGTGTTTGAAGCCGTGCCCATGGCCAATGGCGCCACGGCCGTCAAGGTGCAGAAGGTGATCGAAGACCCGTCGCCGATGAAGCTGGTCTACGACCCGAAGAACCCGCTGGCCGACGAGAAGGGCTACGTCACCATGCCCAACGTGAATACGGTCGACGAGATGGTCAACATGCTGTCGGCTTCGCGCTCGTACCAGACCAACGTGGAAACCATGAACGCGGCCAAGTCGCTGCTCCTGAAAACCCTCACCCTCGGCCAATAAGGCTGACTGATCATTATGGCAACCATCGATACCAGTACCTCTAAAATCACCGACCTGATGGCGACGATGAATCCGAAGAAGACGACGGCCGAGCCAGGCAGTGTCGAAGCGGAAACGAACAAATTCCTCACCCTGCTGGTCACCCAGCTGAAAAATCAGGATCCGATGAATCCGCTGGACAATGCGCAATTGACCAGCCAGTTGGCTCAGCTGTCGACGGTAACGGGCGTCAACAAGCTCAATACCACCGTGGAAAGCTTGAAAGCCAGCTACCAGCAAGCCGAATCGATGCAGGCGGCCAACATCATCGGCCATGGCGTGTTGACGGCGGGCAAGGATATCAACCTGAGCAAGAGCGCCGCACTGCTGGGCGTGGACCTGGCCACGCCAGCCGACAAGGTCAAGGTCGTCATCTACAAGGATGGCAAGGAAGTCCATTCCATCGACCTGGGCGCACAGGCGGCGGGCACCTTGCCGCTGGGCTGGAACGGTTCCACCGCCGATCTCGACAAGGATGGCAAGCCGGTCGTGCTGGCTGACGGCGCCTACACCTTCACGGTGGAAGCGTCGCGCGGTGGCACAAAGCTCAAGGATGCAACGGCGCTGATGTTCGGATCGGTCGCTAGCGTGTCGACGGGCGCGAATGGCGTGAAATTGAATGTGCCGGGCGTGGGCAGCATCACCATGGCCGACGTGAAACAGATTCTGTAAGCCGCTTACCCTGAGCGTGACCCTCTACCCCTAATTTCTACCAGGAGAACACAATGTCTTTCCAACAAGGCCTGAGCGGCTTGAATGGCGCCGCCAAATCGCTGGACGTCATCGGCAACAACATCGCCAACTCGTCGACCGTAGGTTTCAAGCAGTCGCAGGCCCAGTTCGCCGACATTTATGCCAACTCGCTGTATGGCGTGGGCGGCAACCAGGCGGGGATCGGCGTGTCGGTGTCGCAAATCGCCCAGCAATTTAACCAGGGTAACCTGGAATCGTCGTCGAATCCCCTCGACATCGCCATCAATGGCGCCGGCTTCTTCCGTACCAGCGTCAACGGCGCCATCCAGTACTCACGCAATGGCCAGTTCCAGGTCGACAAGAGCGGCTTCATCGTCAACGCCCAGCTGGCGCAGCTGACCGGCTATCCGGCCGACGCCAACGGCAAGATCGTCGCCGGCGCCATGGTGCCCCTGCAGATCGACCAGTCGGACATGAAGCCCCAGGCAACGACCAAGATCAGCACGGAAGTCAACCTCAATTCGAATACGGCCATGCCGACCACGGTGCCGTTCAAGACAACGGAAGACACCTCGTACGGCAAGTCGTTTCCCGTGGAAGTCTTCGATTCGCTGGGTAATTCCCACATCATGTCGAATTTCTACGTCAAGACGGGCACCAACACCTGGGATGTCTACTCGGCCATGGACGGCACGGAAGTGACCAGCATGAAGGCAGCGGCCGCCCTGCAGACGGACGCCGCCTCGCTGGCCGCGCGCGCCGCCTACCAGGCCGCCGCCACGGCCGTGCCGCTGGTGCCGGCCAATGTGACGGCCGCCGCCGTCGCCTATGGCAATGCTGCCGGTGCCGCCGTCTCGGCCGCCGCCGCCGCCGCAGGCGCCACACCGGCGCAACTGGCCGCCATCGCCGCCACCTATGGCAGTGCCGTGCCGAATGGCATCAACTCAAGCCGCACGCCCGACCAGATCGACGCGGCCATCCGCGCCGTCACCAATGTGCCAGCCGTCAAGACCGGTTCGCTGGTCTTCAACACCGTCGGTACCCTGGACCGGGCCGCCATGCTGGCCCTGACGCCGCCGCAAACCCTGCCCGTCACCGTCAACCTGCCGATCTTCCCGGCCACGGGCGCGAATCCGACCCTGTCGGTCCAGGTCGACTTCACCAAGTCTTCCCAGCTGGGCAGCGCCACGGCGGAAAAGAAAACGGAAGCGGACGGCTACAAGGCCGGCCAGCTGAGTCAATTCATCGTGGGCGACGACGGCATCATCCAGGGCCAGTACAACAATGGCAAGACGCGCAGCCTGGGCCAAGTGGTGTTGAGCAACTTTGTTAACCCGAACGGCCTGGAACCGCTGGGCAATAATGCCTGGGTGGAAAGCTCGGCTTCGGGCAAGCCCGTCACGGCCGAGCCCAAGACGGGCAACCTGGGCAACTTGCGCGCCTCGGCGGTGGAAGTGTCGAACGTCGACCTGACGGCGGAACTGGTCAACATGATCACGGCCCAGCGCGCCTACCAGGCGAATGCGCAGACCATCAAGACGCAGGATTCGGTCCTGCAGACCCTCGTCAACCTGCGTTAAGAGTAAGGGGAGCCGTTCTGCCGGATGGCTCCCGGCTTTCGTTTTGCACGGAGAAAACACATGGACCGTCTCATCTACACCGCCGGCTCGGGCGCCAAGCACATCCTCGACAAGCAGGCGACCACGGCGAATAACCTGGCGAACGCCACCAGCACGGGTTTTCGCGCCCAGCTCGACTCGTTCCGCGCCGTGCCCGTGGTGGCTGACGGCATGATGCCGACGCGCACCTTCGTCGTCGATTCGACGGTCGGTTCCGATTTCACGCAAGGTCCGATGCAGCACACGGGCCGCGCGCTCGACGTGGCGGTGGAAAATGGCGGCTGGATCGCGGTGCAGTCGGCCGACGGTTCCGAAGCCTACACGCGCAACGGCGCCTTGAAACTCAATGAAAATGGCATGCTGCAAACGCAGTCGGGGCTGATGGTGCAGGGCGATACGGGCCCGATGGCCATTCCGCCCGGCGTGACGGTGGCCATTGCCAGCGACGGCACGGTGGGCACGATTTCCACGGACGTGCCGCCGGGCCCGTCGACGGTGCTGGGGCGCATCAAGCTGGTCAATCCGCCCGAGCAGCAACTGGTGCGCGGCGATGACGGCCTGTTCCGCCTGAAGGATGGCACGGTGGCGCAGGCCGACCAGGCCGTCAAGCTGACCACCGGTGCCCTGGAGGGCAGCAATGTCAGCCCCGTCGACTCGATGGTCAGCATGATCGCCCTGGCGCGCCAGTTCGAAACGCAAATGAGCCTGTTGAAGAATGCCGAGAATAACGCGGCGAAAGCCACCCAGATCCTCGCTTTGAATTGATAGGGGCCACCGCATAATGGTCACATAGAAATAGTCTACAGGGCTGGTTAGCGCTGTTATTGGAGAAAAATCATGATTCGTTCCCTTTGGATTGCCAAAACCGGCCTGGAAGCGCAACAGACGCAGATGGACGTGATCGCCAATAACCTGGCCAACGTCAGCACCACCGGCTTCAAGAAGTCGCGCGCCGTGTTTGAAGACTTGCTGTATCAAAACGTGCGCCAGCCGGGCGCGCAATCGTCGCAGCAAACGCAGCTGCCATCGGGCTTGCAGATCGGCACGGGCGTGCGCACCGTGGCTACCGAACGCATCCATACGCAGGGCAATCCCCAGGCATCGGGCAATTCGCGCGACGTGATGGTCAACGGCACGGGTTTCTTCCAGGTGCTGATGCCGGACGGCGCCACCGCCTACACGCGCGACGGCTCGTTCCAGACGGATGCCAACGGCCAGCTGGTGACCTCCGAAGGTTTCGTCATCCAGCCCGCCATCACCGTGCCGACCAATGCGCTGAGCCTGACCGTGGCGCGCGACGGCACCGTTTCCGTTACCTTGCCCGACACGGTGGCGCCATCGCAAATCGGCTCGTTGCAGCTGACCACCTTCGTCAACCCGGCCGGCCTGGAATCGAAGGGCGAAAACCTGTACATGGAAACGGGCGCTTCCGGCGTGGCGCAAACCAACACCCCGGGCACGAACGGCGCTGGCGTGCTGATGCAGGGCTATATCGAGACGTCGAACGTCAACGTGGCCGAGGAAATGGTCAACATGATCCAGACGCAGCGCGCCTACGAGATCAACAGCAAGGCCATCACCACATCCGATCAAATGCTGCAGAAATTGTCGCAACTTTAATTTTCATAGTCGTCATGCCATCCGCCGCCGGATGGCAGCGGAGGTTCGCCATGCAATACCCCATCATCGCTTTGTTCTCTGCAGTCCTGCTGTCCGGCTGCGCCATCACGCCTACGTCCATCGTGCAATACCCGACCACCACGCGCGCGCCGATGCCGGAACCCGTGGTCGTCAACAACGGCTCCATCTACCAGCCGTCGACCTACCGTCCCGCCTTCGAAGACCGCCGCGCGCGCCACGTGGGCGACACCATGACGATCGCCATCACCGAGCGCACGAATGCCGTCAAGGCGGGCGCCAGTTCCGGCAACAAGTCGGGCAGCGTGGGCTTCAGCACGCCCGGCTTCGCCCAAGGCCGTTTCGGCGGCACCGTGGCGGCAAATGGCGCGACGAAATTTGCCGATGGCGACAACCAGTCCGCCAGCAACACTTTTAGCGGCACGATCGGCGTGACGGTGATCGAGGTATTGCCAAACGGCAACCTGATCGTTGCCGGCGAAAAACAGATCGCCATGAACAAGGGCACGGAATTCATCCGCTTCTCGGGCATGGTCAATCCGGACACCATCGGCACGGGCAATGTCGTGCCCTCGACCCAGGTGGCCGAAGCGCGCGTCGAATACCGCACCAACAGCCAGATCGACCGCGCCGAGATGGCTTCGATGGCCTCGCGCTTCTTCCTCAGCCTGCTACCTTTCTGATCATGGCAACTTTTACCTTTTCCCGCTTTGCCGCCATTTTCGGCCTGGCCATCTCTCTGCTGGCGCCCATGGCGCAGGCCGAGCGCATCAAGGACCTGGCCAGCATCGCCGGCGTGCGCCAGAATCAGCTGATGGGCTATGGCCTCGTCGTCGGCCTCGACGGCAGCGGCGACCAGACCACGCAAACCCCATTCACCATCCAGAGCGTGGCGGCGATGCTGCAGCAGCAGGGCATCAACTTGCCGCAAGGCACCAGTTTGCAGCTGAAAAACGTGGCCGCCGTGATGGTGACGACGGCCTTGCCCGCGTTTGCCCAGCCGGGCCAGTTGCTCGATGTGACGGTGTCGTCGATGGGTAATGCGAAAAGCTTGCGCGGCGGCACTTTATTGATGACGCCCTTGAAGGGCGCCGATGGCCAGGTGTATGGCATGGCGCAAGGCAACGTGCTGGTGGGCGGCGTGGGCGCGCAGGCGGCCGGCAGCTCCGTTGTCATCAATCACCTGAGCGTGGGACGTATTTCTGGTGGTGCTACCGTCGAGCGCAGCGTGCCGTCAGTGCTGGGCGCCAACAACACCATCCGCCTGGAATTGAACGCCACCGATTTTGCCACCGCCAGCCGCGTGGTCGACGCCATCAACAGCCGCTACGGCGCCGGCACGGCCGCCGCGCTCGATGGCCGCGTGATTCAGGTGCAGTCGCCCAGCGGCAGCGACCAGCGCGTGTCCTTCCTGGGCCAGCTGGAAAGCATCGAAGTCAACCCGGCCCGCCTGGCGGCCAAGGTCATCATGAACGCGCGCACCGGTTCCGTCGTGATGAACCAGTCCGTCACCCTGGAAACGTGCGCCATTTCGCACGGCAACCTGTCCGTCACCATCAATGTCGAGCCGCAAGTGAGCCAGCCGGCGCCCTTGTCGGGCGGACGCACGGTGGTCACGCAGACGGCGCAGATCGATATCAAGAAGGAACCGGGCAAGGTCATGCTGGTCAAGGGTGGCGCCTCGCTGTCCGACGTGGTGAAAGCCCTCAACGCCATCGGCGCCTCGCCACAAGACTTGCTGGCCATCCTGCAGGCGATGAAGGCGGCCGGTTCGCTGCGCGCCGAACTTGAAATCATTTGATGGACACGCCATGATCAGTCAAACCGACCTCAGCAATACCGCCGCCTATGACGTGAAAGGCATGGATGGCTTGCGCCAGTCCGCCAAGGCGAAGGACCCCGCCGCCCTGAAAGAGGCGGCCACGCAATTCGAAGCCATGTTCATCAACATGATGATGAAAAGCATGCGCGAAGCGACGCCGCAAGACGGCATCATGGATAGCCAGCAAAGCAAGATGTACACCTCGATGCTGGACCAGCAGACGAGCCAGAACCTGGCCAAGCGTGGCACGGGCCTGGCGGACGTGCTGATCCGCCAGCTGTCGTCGTCGAACCAGGCGCTGGCCGCCGATGGCGCCGAAGCGCCGTCGCCCCGGTCATCGAGCATGGCGCAGGCGCTGGCCGCCTTCCGCCAGCAGCAGGGCGCCCTGACGGATGGCGCCGGCAGCGCCGCCGCCACCGGCAAGACCCTGAGCGACAAGGCCAACGCCACGCAGGCGCCGCACGTGCGCGCCTTCCAGGAAAAACTGGGCGTGCATGCGGAAGAAGCCAGCCGTGCCACCGGCATCCCGGCCAAGTTCATGCTGGGCCAGGCGGCACTGGAAACGGGCTGGGGCAAGCGCGAAATCATCGCCCGGGACGGCAGCAGCAGCCACAACCTGTTCGGCATCAAGGCATCCAGCGACTGGAAGGGCAAGGTCACGGAAGCCGTCACCACGGAATACGTGAATGGCAAGGCGCAGCGCAAGGTGGAAAAATTCCGCGCCTACGACAGCTACGCGGACAGCTTCAAGGACTATGCGCAGTTGATTACGAACAACAAGCGCTACGAGAAAGTCCTGGCCAGCGCGGGCGACGCCAGCACGTTCGCCCACGGCTTGCAGAAAGCCGGCTACGCGACGGACCCGAATTACGCTGCTAAATTGACAAAAATCATTAAAAATTCGCTGGTCGGTTAAGCCACCGCCATACCCCTGTGCAGGCCGCGCGCTTCAAGTTTTCGCCGCGGCTGCCGTAAATACATTTGACGGTAACCAATAAGACACCATGACTTCGAATCTACTCAGCATCGGTAAGAGCGGTTTGCTTGCAGCGCAGGTGGGCCTGTCGACGACCGGGCATAACATCACCAATGCCAACGTGGACGGTTACAACCGCCAGGTGGTGCTGCAGCAGACGGCGCAGTTCAACAATGCCGGTTATGGCTTTGTTGGCAATGGTACCGAGGTGTCGCAAGTCAAGCGCCAGTACGACGGTTTCATGGCGGCCCAGGTGAATGGTGCGCAGTCGGCCACCAGCTCGCTCGACGCGTACTACACGCAGATCAGCCAGATCGACAATATGCTGGCCGACCCCACGGCCGGGCTGTCGCCGGCGATGGCCGATTTCTTCAAGGGCGTGCAGGATTTCAGTTCGAATCCCTCGTCCGTGTCGTCGCGCCAGGCATTGCTGTCGAGCGCAAACTCGCTGACCGCGCGCTTCCAGGGCCTCAGCGCCCGCCTGACGGAAATCGGCGACGGCGTCAATTCGCAGATCACCTCGAACGTCAAGGTGATCAATTCCTACGCCAAGCAGATCGCGGAACTGAATACCTCGATTACCAACCTGACCGTGAATGAAAGCAATCAGCCCAACGATTTGCTGGACCAGCGCGATCAGTTGATCACGGAACTGAACAAATACGTCAAGGCAACGGTTCAGCCGGGCGCCGGCAATTCGATTACCGTCTCGATCGGTTCGGGCCAGCCGCTGGTGGTGGGCGACAAGAACTTTGAACTGGCCACCACGCCGTCGCCGACGGACCCGAACCGCCTGGATGTCGGCTATGTGACGGGTTCGAGCATCACCAAGCTGTCGGAAAGCTCCCTCAGCGGCGGCTCGCTGGGCG
The DNA here is from genome assembly GCF_002735705.1 of Janthinobacterium sp. BJB426. Lineage (GTDB taxonomy): Bacteria > Pseudomonadota > Gammaproteobacteria > Burkholderiales > Burkholderiaceae_D > Janthinobacterium. The sequence goes on along the minus strand of NZ_PDZL01000005.1, from coordinate 48,153 downwards.
GCTTGCTGGAATTCCGCAGCGGCAGCCTGGACCGTATCCAGAATTCGCTGGGCAAGGTCGCCATCGCACTGGCTTCCACCTTCAATGAGCAGCACAAGCTGGGCCAGGACTTGAATGGCGACATGGGGGCCGACTTCTTCAAGTTGCCCGATCCCGTCATCGGCGCGGATTACCGCAACAATGCGACCAGCACGACCACGCTGTCGGCCAAGGTCAGCGATCCGACCAAGCTGACGGCCAGCGACTATGCCGTCAAGTATGACGGCGCCAATTACGTGGTGACGCGCCAGAGCGACGGCGCGAAAACGACCATCAACCCGTATCCGCAAACCGTGCCGCAGACCATCGACGGCGTGGATTTCTCGATCACGGGTGCGGCTGCCGAAGGCGATAACTTCATGGTCAGACCAACCGCGCACGGGGCTTCCGACCTGGCCGTGGCGATTACCGACCGCAACAAACTGGCCGCCGGCGCGCCGATCGCCACGGGCGCGCCCGTCAGCAACACGGGCAGCGGCAAGCTCGGCCTAGGTAGCGTGGACAAGGCGTATTTGACGCCGGGTAATGCCTTGACGAGTACCGTCACCTTGACGTACGACAAGGCGACCACCTCGCTGTCGGGTTTCCCGGCGGGCCAGGCCGTGACGGTGAAAGGCTTGAACGGCGCGACCACCACGTATCCGGCCGGTACGGCGAATATTCCGTACACGGAAGGCGACAGCTTCAGTTTTGGCGGCATCAACTTCAACATGACGGGCGCGCCCGCGCAGGGCGACAAATTCACCATCGCGCCGAACTCGGGCGGCGTGGGCGACAACCGCAATGCCGCCTTGCTGGCGGGCTTGCAGACGAAAAACATTCTCGATGGAGGCAAGGCCACGTTCCAGGGTTCGTACGCGGAAACTGTCAGCTATGTCGGCAACAAGACGCGCGAAGTACAAGTCAGCGGCCTGGCCAGTCTTGCACTGTTGCAACAAACCAGCACGCAGCAGCAAGCCGTCTCCGGCGTCAACCTCGATGAAGAGGCGGCCAATCTGTTGCGCTACCAGCAAGCCTACCAGGCTTGCGGCAAGGTCATGCAGATCGCCAGCACCCTGTTCGACGTGGTCATCGGCCTCGGACGTTAATTATTCAGGCGGCGGCGCATAGCGCCCCGCCGCCATCAGGAAGGGCAGCATCATGCGTATCAGTACCAAAATGATCTATGACGCGGGCAGCACGCAGCTGAACAATCTGCAGGGTGCCTTGAACCGCACCCAGATGCAGCTGTCGGCGAATCGCCGCAACCTGACGCCGGCCGACGATCCGATCGCCTCGGCGCGCGCGCTGGAAGTGACGCAATCGCAATCGATCAACACGCAATTCGTGACGAACCGCTCGAATGCCAAGAATTTTCTCTCGCAGGAAGAGCTGGCCCTGGCCAGCACCACCTCGCTGATCGCCGACGTGCAGGACCTGGTGCTGAAGGCCGGTAATCCGGCCTTGAAGGATATCGACCGCCAGAGCCTGGCCACGGAGCTGAAGGGTCGCTTGACGGACCTGATGGGCATCGCCAACACGTCCGATAACGCGGGCGGCTATCTGTTTTCCGGCTACAAATCGACGACGCAACCGTTCAGCCAGACGCCGGGCGGCGCCACCTACGTGGGCGACCAGGGCCAGCGCGAGCTGCAAGTGGGGTCGGCCCGCTTCCTGGCCACCAGCGACTCGGGCGCGGCAGTGTTCGAGAACAATTTGACGGGCAACGGCAAGTTCACCACGGCGGCCGATCCAGGCAACTTCACGCGCGGCGGCGCCGGCATCATTTCCGGCGGCACCGTCACCGATCCCACCAAGTTGACGGGCCACAAGTACACGATCGACTTCCAGGTGACGGGCACGGGCACGGATGCCAAGACGACCTATACCGTGACGGACGTGACCCTGGGCCAGACCATCCCGAATCCCGCCGTACCGGTGGCCTATAAATCGGGCGACGCCATCAACTTTGACGGCCAGCAAGTCAATGTCGCGGGCAAGCCGGCCGACCTGGACAAGTTCACCCTGGAGCCCAGCGGCAAGGAATCGATCTTTACCACGATTACCAACCTGATCGGAGCACTAGGTGAACCTGCCTCGGGCGACGCAGGGCAGGCGCGCCTGACGGCCAGCCTGAACGCGGCGCACGATATCCTCGATACGGCCTACGATAACGTGCTGTCGGTGCGCGCGGAAGTCGGTTCGCGCCTGAAGGAGCTCGACACGCTCGACAGCGCCGGCGACGACCTCGACCTGCAATATGCGAGCACCCTGTCCGGCTTGCAGGACCTGGACATGGTGAAGGCGATTTCCCTGTTCAGCCAGCAGCAGATCACCCTGCAGGCGGCGCAGAAGTCCTTCACTTCCATCTCGGGCTTGTCGCTGTTCAACTACATCAGCTAAGCGATCCGCATCGGATGGCCGGCAAGCCGGGGCAGGGAGGAGATCTCCCGCCCCGGCTTTTTTGCGTCCGCAAGATGGCCGTCTTGATAAGATATGCAGGCAAACTGTGCAGTCTACCTGCATATGTGTTATAGTAGGGGCCGTTGATCCACCACACGGCTACCATGACCACCCCGCAAGAAGACCACGAACAAGTCCTGCAACTGGCCGGCGAATTGCGCATCCTGGTCGGCAAGTTGCGCCGCCGCCTGCGCGAAGAGGCGCACCTGGGCGATGTCAGCATGTCGCAGGCATCCGTGCTCAGCCGTCTTGAACGCGACGGCCCGGCCACTGCCAGCAGCCTGGCGCGCGCCGAAGGCATGCGGCCCCAGTCGATGGCAGCCACCGTGCAAGCCTTGACGGAAGCGCAGATGGTGACGGGTTCGCCCGATCCGCTTGATGGCCGGCAAACGCTATTGACCCTGACGGACAGCTGCCGCGCCTGGATAGCGGCCAGCCGCGCCGCGCGCGAAGACTGGCTGGCGCGCACCATTGAAACCCGGCTCACGCCGGACGAAGTCATCGAACTGAACCATGCGGTGGCATTACTCAAACGCTTGGCGGAGTGATCCGCTGAATTTTTCACCACGACCCCGGCAAGGAGCCCGCACGCCCAGATGAACAACACATTCCGTTCGCTACGCATTCCCAATTACCGTATCTGGGCCGGCGGCGCCCTCGTGTCGAATATCGGCACCTGGATGCAGCGCACGGCGCAGGATTGGCTGGTGCTGAGCGAGTTGACGCAGCACAATGCCAGCGCCGTCGGCATCGTCATGGCCTTGCAATTTGGCCCGCAACTGCTGTTGCTGCCCCTGACGGGCATGGCGGCCGACTTGCTGGATCGCAGGAAATTGTTGTTGTGTACGCAGGCGGCCATGGGTTTGCTGGCGCTGGGCCTGGGCTTGCTGTGCATCAGCGGCCTGGTACAACTGTGGCACGTGTACGTGTTTGCTTTCCTGCTGGGCTGCGTGACGGCCTTCGATTCGCCCGTGCGCCAGACTTTTGTTGCCGAAATCGTTGGCGAGGAAGATTTGACGAACGCCGTGGCGCTCAATTCCACCTCGTTCAATGCGGCGCGCATGCTGGGCCCGGCGGTCGCCGGCTTGCTGATCAGCAGCGTCGGCAGCGGCTGGGTCTTCATCATCAACGCCGTCTCGTTTGCCGCCGTGATCGGATCGCTGTTGCTGCTGCGCGTGGAATTGCTGCGCCGCGCGCCGCGCCTGAAGGCCACGCGCGCCAGCCTGGGCGAGGGATTCCGCTACGTGCGCCAGCGGCCCGACCTGATGGCTATTTTGCTGATGCTGTTCCTGATTGGCACCTTCGGCCTGAACTTCCCGATTTTCCTGTCGACCATGTCCGTGACGGCCTTCCATGCGGGCGCCGGCCAGTATGGCGTGCTCAGTTCCATCATGGCTTGCGGCTCCGTGGCCGGCGCCTTGCTGGCGGCGGGGCGCGGCCAGCCCACCCTGGCCTTGCTGCTGGGCGCCGCAGCGCTGTTCGGCCTGGCGTGCGCGCTGGCCGCCGTGATGCCCAATTACTGGCTGTTCGGCATGATGCTGGTGGTCATCGGCATTGCCGCGCAAACCTTTACCACCAGCGTCAACAGCAGCGTGCAACTGTCGACGGCGCCCGCCATGCGGGGCCGGGTCATGGCCATCGTGCTGGCCATCTCGGCGGGCGGCACGCCGCTGGGCGCGCCCATCGTGGGCTGGGTAGCGGATACCTTCGGCCCGCGCTGGGCGCTGGGTATAGGCGCACTCTCGGGCCTGGCGGCGGCGCTGGTCGGCGTGCGCTACCTGGTCAAGCATCACCAGCTGCGTTTGAATGTCGACCTGCGGCGCTGGCGCTTCGCGCTCAGCAGTGACCAGCCCTGAGGCTGCCAATCAGGGCTGCAGCAGGCTTGTGCGGGCGGCGGCCAGGATGGCGCCGCTCAAGCCATCGAGCAGGCTGGACGCGGCACGCGCCGTATGCCAGTGCAGGGGCACGTCCAATGGCGTAGCGGGCAGCAGTTCCACCAGGGTGCCATTGTCGAGATGGGGCTGGATCAGCGCCTGCGGGTGCAAGCCCCAGCCCATGCCGGCCAGGCCTGCCGTGACGAAGGCGTGCGACGAAGGTAGGGCATGGCGCGGCAATTCCACGTGCCGGTGGCACAGGCGGCGCACCCAGCGCGATTGCAGCTCGTCCTTGGCATTGAAGACGAGGCTGGGCGCCAGCGCCAGGCTGGCGGCGCCCACGCCGTGGGCAAAATGCCGCTGCACGAAGGCGGGACTGGCGGCCGCCAGGTAGCGCATGGCACCCAGCGGACGGCTGTTGCAGCCTGATGCGGGCCGGGCCGTGGCGCTGACGGCCGCCAGCACGGCACCGCTGCGCAGCCACTCGGCCGTATGGTCCTGGTCGTCGACGGCCACCTGTAGCAGCACCGGGTATTCGGCAGCGAAGGCGGCGATGGCGGGCGCCAGCCAGGTGGCCAGGCTGTCGGCATTCACGGCGACGGGCACGCTGGCGCGCGAGGGGCCTTGCGCTGCCAGCGCCGGCAAGGTCCCCTGCAAATCCTGCTCCAGCAATTGCACCTGGTCCACGTGCTGGCACAGGCGCCGGCCCGTTTGCGTGGCGCGGCAGGGCTGGTCGCGTATCACCAGCGCGCAGCCGACGCGCTCTTCCAGCAGGCGGATGCGCTGCGAAATGGCCGATGGCGTCACGTGCAAGGCGCGCGCCGCGCGCTCGAAACTGCCTTCGCGGATGACGGCGGCCAGCGCGGCGAGGGCGGCATAATCGAGCATGAATGAAGTTTTCCTTAACTGGCTGTAGAAAAGGTAGTTTGCCTTCATTTCGTGGGGCTGGCAAGATCGCCGCATGACACTCCCGACCGCCACCACACCACTGGTTTTTTCCGTCTTTCTCCAAGGCATGACCCTGGGCTTGGGACTCATCGTTGCCATCGGTTCGCAAAACGCTTTTGTCTTGCGACAAGGCTTGCGCCGCGAACACGTGGGCGCCATCGTGCTGTTTTGCGCCCTGGCCGACGCGGCGCTGATTGCCGCCGGCGTCCTGGGCATGGCCAGTGCGCTGGGGCAGCGTCCCCTGCTGGCCAGCGCGCTGGCGCTGGGCGGCGCCGCTTTCCTGGCCGTCTACGGTTGGCAGGCCCTGCGGCGCGCGCGCCGGCCGCAGCAGTTGCGCGCGGCCGAAGGCGGGGCGCAACTGGGCCTGGCTGCCATCCTGGCGCAGGCGGCGGCGTTTACCTTGCTCAACCCGCATGTGTATCTGGATACGGTATTGCTGGTGGGAAGTATCGGCGCGCAGCAGCCGGGCGCGTTGCGCGCCTGGTTTATTGCCGGCGCCAGCGCGGCCAGCCTGCTGTGGTTTGCCTCCCTGGGATTTGGCGCGCGCTGGCTGGCGCCGTGGTTTGCGCGGCCCCGGGCCTGGCAAGTGCTCGATGGCTTGATTGGTATCACCATGTTCGTGCTGTCGGCGCTGCTGCTGCGCCACGCGCTGGGCTGATACTTCTGTTCAGCGCGCGGCTGGCAGCGGTGCCGGTGGCGCCGGGCGCAAGGGATTCGGTGGTACGGGCGGCGCAGGCCGGTCGCGCGTGGCAAAGCCGCGTGGCAGCAAACGCGCCGTTTCTATGCCGCGCAGGAACATGTTCTGGAACGGCGTGGCCAGGTAGGGCAGGACCATGCCGATCACCAGCAAGCCCACGCCCAGGGTAACGGGAAAACCGATACCGAAAATGTTCAGCTGCGGCGCGGCCCGCGTCAGGATGCCCAGCGCCACGTTGGTCAGCAGCAGGGCCGCGATGATGGGCAGCGAAATTTGCAGGCCGGAACGAAAGATTTCCCCACCCCAGGCCGCCAATTGCTGGAAACCACCACCGCTGATGGGACTCGATGAAATCGGCAGGCTGACAAAGCTTTCCGCCAGCGCCGCCAGCAAGACCAGGTGGCCGTTGACTGTCAGAAACATCAAGGTGGCCAGCATGACGAGGAACTGGCTGATGGCGGAAGAGCGGCCCTTGGTTTGCGGGTCGAAGAACGAGGCGAAGCCCAGGCCCATGGTGAGACTGCTGATTTCACCGGCCATTTCGATGGCGGAAAACACGATGCGGATGGAAAAACCCATGGCCAGGCCCACCAGCATCTCTTGCGTGAGAATCAACAAGCCTGGCAAGGACATCGGGTTGACGGCAGGCAAGGCCGGCACGGTGGGGGCGATGATCATGGCCAGCAGCGCGCCCAGGGTCACCTTGACGGTGGCCGGCACGGCCGCGTTGCCGAACAGGGGGGCGGCCGCGATCAGGCCCAGGATGCGGCTAAGTGGCCACAGCAGTGCTGCGATCCACGTGTTCAGTTCGATGCTGGACAGGGTCAGCATGGCAACAGCGACTGCACTAGCCCACCAGGTTCGGGATGCCGGTAAACACCTGGCGCATGTAGTCGAGCATGACGGACAGCATCCACGGGCCGGCCACGACGAGGGCGACGAAAATGCCGACCAGTTTGGGAATGAAGGACAGGGTCGCCTCGTTGATCTGCGTGGCCGCCTGGAAGATACTCACGATCAAGCCGATGATGAGGGCGACGAGCAGCATGGGCGCGGCCACCATCAGCGTGATTTCCATCGCATGGCGGCCCAGGGTCATGACGCTTTCGGGTGTCATCGTACTTCCCCTAGTAAAAACTCTGTGACAGCGAGCCCAGCAGCAACTGCCAGCCATCGACCAGCACGAACAGCATCAGCTTGAACGGCAGCGAAATCGTCGCGGGCGACATCATCATCATACCCATCGACATCAGCACGCTGGCGACCACCATGTCGATGATCAAAAACGGGATGAAGATGGCAAAGCCGATCTGGAACGCCGTTTTCAGCTCGCTGGTGACGAAGGCGGGCACGAGGATGCGCAGCGGCACGTCTTCCGGGCCTTGCAGGGCCGGCGAGCGCGACATCTTGGCAAACAGGGCCAGGTCGGCCTGGCGTGTCTGCTTGAGCATGAAGGTTTTCAGGGGATCGACGCCCTTGTCCATCGCCTGCTGCATGGTGATTTTGTTTTCCTGATAAGGAAGATAGGCATCCGTATAAATCTTGTCGAACACGGGACCCATGACGAACAGAGTCAGGAACAGGGCCAGCCCCACCAGCACCTGGTTCGGCGGCGCCGATTGCGTGCCGATGGCCTGACGCAGCAAGGACAGCACGATGATGATGCGCGTAAAGCAGGTCATCATCAGCAAGGCCGCCGGCAAAAAGGTGAGCGACGTCATCAGGATGAGCGTCTGCACTGGCAAGGAATAATTCTGTCCCCCGCCCGGCGCCGGCGTGCTGTTGAAGGCCGGGATGCCCGGCTGGGCCATGGCCCACAGCGGCAAGGCCAGGGCGGCTGCCGCCAGCAGCCAGGTCAGGGGAGTCTTCAAGGTGGACCACGCCATCTGCTGCTTATTTCCCATTGCGTTTTTCGATGGTCTGTTTCAGCCACTCGGAAAAATTGGCGGCCGCGGGGCCGTTTTGCGCCGTGGCCAGTTGCGGCAGATCGCCTTCCTGGCGCGGCATGGTGGCCAGCGCGTTGATACGGCCGGGCGAGGCGCCGACGACGATCCACTGGTCGGCCACTTCGACGAGGACGATGCGTTCGCGTCCGCCCAGGTTGAGCGAGCTGACGACGCGCATCTTGTTGTTGCCGCCCATCACCTTGGGGCCATAGCGTTTCATGAACCAGGCCAGGCCGATCAAGAGGGCCAGCACGAACACAAGCGCGAAGATAGTTTGCAGCAGGCTGCCGGCCGAGCTGGTCGGCGCCATCGTCATCGGTGCGCCTGGCGGCATGGCCGGCAGGGCGGCGGCAGGCGAGGCAGCAGCTGTAGTGGCAGGTGAGGCTGCTGGCGCCGCTGCGGCAGGCGGTGTCTCGCTTGCCAGCGCGACGGAAGCGCTGGCGGCGCTGGCCGCCGCTGGTGCGGACGCGGCTGGCGCTTCAGCCAGGGCAATGCTGCATGCCGCCAGGAGCGGCAGCACAGTGGAAATCAACAGGCCAGGCTTCATTTATTCAATTTTCGGATGCGTTCGGAAGGCGTGATGATGTCGGTCAGGCGGATGCCGAACTTGTCATTCACCACCACCACTTCGCCCTGGGCGATCAGGCAGCCGTTCACCAGCACGTCCATCGGTTCGCCGGCCAGGCCGTCGAGCTCGACCACGGAACCCTGTGCCAGCTGCAGCAGGTTCTTGATGGCGATCTTGGTGCGGCCCAGTTCGACCGTCAGCTGCACCGGGATATCGAGGATGAAATCGATATCGTTGTGCGTTTCCGACTTCGATGCCTGCTTGGAAAAGTCCTTGAACACGGCGGCGCTGGCCGCGCTGGCCGTATTGGCGGCCTGGTTCTGCAGCGCTTCGGCTTCCGCCTTGGCCTGCTCGGCAATGGCCGCGCCCCAATCGTCTTCCGCGCTTTGGTCGTCTTGGTTGTCAGACATGTGTTTCTCCTGTTGTACAGATACGGACCGCAACGCGGCCCGGGTATTTATTTAGTGGTTATTCATGTTATCGGCATTGGCCAACAACTTTTCAACCTTTAAGGCATATTGTCCGTTCAACACGCCATACGTGCAATCCATCACGGGCACGCCGTCGACGGTCGCGGCGATCAGTTCGGGAATATTCAGCGGGATGATGTCGCCCACCTTCATGTTCAGGATTTCATCGAACGACACGCGCGCCGTGCCCAGCGAGGCCACCAGCTCGACTTCGGCGATCTGGATCTGCTGCGTCATCAGGCGGATCCAGCGCTTGTCCACTTCCAGCGCCTCGCCCTGCAGGCTCGAGGTCAGCGAATCGCGGATCGGCTCGATCATCGAATACGGCATGCAGAAGTGGATTTGTCCGGAAACGGAGCCCAATTCCACCGTAAACGTGGACGCCACCACCACCTCGTTCGGCGTGGCGATGTTGGCGAACTGCGTGTTCATTTCTGAACGGATATATTCGAACTCGACGGGGAAGACCGGTTCCCACGACTTGGTATAGGCTTCGAAGACGATGTCGAGGATGCGCAGGATGATGCGCTGCTCCGTCTGCGTAAAGTCGCGCCCTTCGACGCGCGTATGGAAGCGCCCGTCGCCGCCGAACAGGTTGTCGACCAGCAGGAACACGAGGCCCGGATCGAAGACCATCAGGGCCGTGCCGCGCAGCGGCTTCATGTGCACCAGATTCAGATTGGTCGGCACCACCAGGTTACGGATGAACTCGCTGTATTTCGACACGCGCACGGAACCGACCGACACTTCGGCGCTGCGGCGCAGGAAGTTGAACAGGCCCACGCGCAGCAGCCGGGCGAAACGCTCGTTGATAATTTCCAACGTCGGCATCCGGCCGCGCACGATGCGCTCCTGGGTTGCCAAGTTGTAGGTACGAACTCCCGTGACATCTTCCGGCGCCTGCGCGTCGTCCTGGTCTCCGTTGACGCCCTTGAGTAGGGCATCGACTTCTTCCTGGGAGAGGAAATTATCGGCCATGGCTGCTTATTGAATGATGAATGCGGTAAATAATACGTCCGTCACGTCTTGCTCCGGCCCTTTGTCCTCGAACGGCTGGTTCACCTGATTGATGATTTCGGCCGCCAGTTGCTGCTTGCCTTCCACGGTATTGAGTTCGGACGCCTTCTTGCCGGACAGCAGCAGCAACAAGCGGCTGCGCACTTTCGGCATGTTGATCTTGATCAAGTCCATTTCTTCCGGGCTGCTGGCCTGCAGGGTAAACGCGATTTGCAAGTATTGCTCGCCATTTTCCGGCTGCAAATTGACGGTGAAGGCATCGATGGGCACGAAGACGGGCGGACCTGCCTTGGAAGCGGCATGTTTTTTCTTGCTCGGTGCCGATTCTTCTTTATCGGCCTTGCCATGCAGGAAGTACCAGGCGGCACCGCCACCGATACCGCCAGCCACCAGCACCGAGGCCAGCACGATGATCAGAAGCTTCTTTTTCGAGGCGCCGGCGGGAGCCAGGCCTGCATCTGCTTTCGGATCTGCTTTCATTTTTGGATTTGCTTTCAATGGTACTCGAGTGCATGGAAGTGGATCACGACGCCATTATGTCATTATCGGCAAATTCTGCGCAGAAGGATGCAGTGAAAAGAGGGCGGAAGCGCCCTCAACTCGCTGTTTTTAGACGAAAAGTTACGCCGTGGGGCGCGCCAGTGGCTTGCGGACGACGAATTGACCTCAGGCAAAGGTATCCACGGCACTCAGGCTGGGCCGGCTGCGTCCGCCTGTCGCCGGCGCGATGGCGATCTCGCCACCCGATGCGCCGCCACCCTGGCCATTGCCACGGCGTCCGCCAGATGCTTCCCGGTTACCCTGGTCCTGCTGTTCCGGCGTGCCGGCCGAGACGGTGGCGCTGCCAAAGGCGATGCCCGCTTCGCTCATCATCTCGCGCAGGCGCGGCATGGCCGCTTCCAGCGCCTGGCGCACTTCCGGCTGGGCCGACATGAAGGCGGCATCGGCCTGGTCATTGGTGACTGTCAGTACCACTTGCACGGGTCCCAGGTCGGGCGGATTCAGGGTCAGGGTGGCGCTCTGGTCGCCGCCAGCCGCCATCCACACGACTTTCTGTCCCAGCTGCTGGTCCCAGGCCGGCGTGCCGACCCGGCCCGTCAGCTTGTCGGCCGGCACGGCCACGGCGGCCGCAGCCTGCTGCAGCGCGCCCGGCTGCAACTGGGCCGCCAGGCGGTTCAGGTCGGCAGGTGTTTCCTTGAGGATCGGTTCGGCCACGGCGGCGCCCGCCTTGGCGGTGGCTGCCAGCTGGGCGTCGATGGCCAGCTTGCCCGGTTCGGCCTTGCCGGTCGGCACGCTGGCGCCCGGTGTGGCGGCTGCCTTGCCCTGGGCCTGGCCCAGGCTGTCGGCAAAGTCGCCGCTGTCGGCTTGCGCGGCGGCGGTGGCGGCAGCCTTGCCGCTGCCCTGGCCCACTGCCAGCAGGGGGCCTGTTGCCGGATTCTTGCCCTCGGCCTTGACGCTGGCGCGCGCCGGCAGTTCCGGCGCGGCCTTGGCGGCGGCGGCTGCCGGTGGCTGGATGGCCAGCTGGATGCTGCCTACGAGGGCCAGCATTTCGGCGGCCGGATCGGCTGGCGGCGTGACTGTCGCGGCGGGGGCGGCAGGCACGCTGGCCTCGGCCGGGGCGCTGTCGGCGGTGTCTGGTGTCGCTGCCTCGCTCGATTGCGCGGGCGGCTGTTCGCTGCTGGCCGCCTGTTCGGTGCCTGCTTGCGCCGCTTTCGCTTCGCTGGCTGGCGCCTGGGCGGGTGCCTGCGTGGCGGCGGGGCTGGCGGGACGAGCTGCCGGTGCCGGCGCCGGCGTTTGTATTTGCGCTTGCGCCATATTGCGGCTGACCTGGCGCTGCTCGATCTGGCGGTTCAGGGTGCGCTGGAAGTCGCCCGCCGTGCTGCTGGTGGACGGCTGGCTGCGGTTGGCGGCGCCCGGCGTGGCGTTGGGCGAGATAATCTGGGAAATCGGTGTTGGCTGGGTTTGCATGATGCTGCCTCAGTGTTGCTTAGCGTTTGTAATAGGCTTGTCGCGCCGCGTGCTCATCCATTGCTTTCTGGTCGCGCTTGTTTTCCAGCTTCAGCGCCTGTTCCTGCGCCCGGTTGTTCAGGGTGGTGTACGACATGCGCTTGCGTTCGGCCAGTTGCCAGCGCATCTTTTCATTGTCGCTGCGCGCTTGCGCATGTTCGACTACTTGCTGCTGGCCCAGGATGGCACTGTCGAGCTTGACCATGAAGGCCTGGAAGTTGCGGTAAGCCATGGGCGTAATGCCGCTGCTCATGCTTGCCTCGAAGCGTTTGGCGTAGTCGTCGCGGTAGCCGGACAGCATGTCGAGCTTCTGGCGGCAATCGTCGAGCGCTTTCAGGGCCGCGCCCAGGCGCTTGGCGCAGTCATCCGTTTCGCGCTGGGCAAGGTCGATCAGGGTTGCAAGTTGGGAAGGAGAAGCCATGGCTGATTATATTCCCGCTATGCAAGCCCTAATCAGTCGAATAGAGCGGTAAGTTGCCCCAAGCTCTCGTCCATGCTGACCCGCTCCGTGATTTGCTGTTGCAAAAACGCCTCGATCTTTTCATGCAGGGCGATGGCCTGGTCCAGCACGGGGTCGGTGCCGGCGCTGTAGGCGCCCACGCTGATCAGGTCGCGGCTGCGTTCATAACGCGAATACAGCTGTTTCAGCTTGCGCGCCTGCTGCTGGTGTTCGTGCGTGGTGATCGAGTGGGCGGCGCGCGAAATCGATTGCTCGATGTCGATGGCGGGATAATGACCCGCTTCGGCCAGGCGCCGGTTCAGCACGATGTGGCCGTCAAGAATCGCGCGCGCCGAGTCGGCGATCGGGTCTTGTTGGTCGTCGCCCTCGGTCAGCACGGTGTAGAAAGCCGTGATCGAGCCGCCGCCTTCCTCGCCATTGCCGGCCCGCTCCACCAGCACGGGCAGCTTGGCGAAGACGGATGGCGGATAGCCCTTGGTTGCCGGTGGCTCGCCGATGGCCAGGGCGATTTCGCGCTGCGCCATGGCGTAGCGGGTCAGCGAATCCATGATCAGCAGCACGTTTTGCCCCTGGTCGCGGAAGTGTTCGGCAATCGCCGTCGCATACGCTGCGCCCTGCAGGCGCATCAGCGGCGGCGTGTCGGCCGGCGCGGCCACGACAACGGAACGGGCCAGGCCTTCGGGGCCGAGGATTTGTTCGATGAATTCTTTTACTTCGCGTCCCCGTTCGCCGATCAGGCCGACGACGATCACGTCCGCTTCCGTGTAGCGGGCCATCATGCCCAGCAGCACGCTTTTACCGACGCCGGAACCGGCGAACAGGCCCATGCGCTGGCCACGGCCCACGGTCAGCATGGCGTTGATCGAGCGCACGCCCACGTCGAGCGTGTCGACGATGGGGGCGCGGCCCAGCGGATTGGCGGGGCGTACATTGATGGGGGCGCTATCGGTCGTGTGCAACGGACCGAGCTGGTCGAGCGGGCGGCCCGCACCGTCGAGCACGCGGCCCAGCAGTTGCGGACCCACGGGCAGGTGGCGCGCGCGGTCGCTGGGGCGGCGGCGCGGGTGCGCCACGCTGCCGGGGCGGGGAATGGCCGGTTCGACGGAAAACACGCGCGTGCCGGGCACGATGCCCTCGACATCGCTTTGCGGCATCAAGAACAGGCGTTCGCCCTCAAAACCGACCACTTCCGCCTCGACCCGGCCGCCATTCGGCAGCGGCACGGTGCAGGCGGCGCCGACGGCCAGGCGCAAGCCCACGGCTTCCATCACCAGACCGGCCACGCGCGTGACGCGGCCTGAAATCTGCATCGGTTCGACAAAGCCGACCACGGCCGAACAGTCGTTCAGGTAGGCGCGCCAGCGCGCCGCATGGGCAGTCGGGCCTTTGACGGGCTCGCTCACGGCGCCAGCCAGTCCAGGTCTTTGCCCAGCGCGTGCGTCAGGCGGTGCCAGCGGGTGGATGTCTGCGCGTCGATCTGGTTGCTGGCCGTGTCGATCTTGCAACCGCCGCGTTCCACGCTGGGGTCTTCGATGACACGCCAGCCACCCTTGTCGAGCTCATCACCGATGCCGTCGCGCACCACTTGCGCGTCTTCCGGGTTGAGCATCAGCAAGGCTGGTTGTTGCAGCACGGGTAAGTATTCGATGGCTTCGCGCACCATCGGCAGCATCAGTTCGGGGCGCACGGGCAAGGCCGTCTTGAGCATGCCCTTGGCCAGCTGCAGGGCCAGCTCCATCACGTCATTGGCGATCAGGTCGTCGGCCTGCTGCACGGCCGTGCCGAAGTCGACGGCGATGGTTTGCAGGTGCGCCAGTTCCACGGCGGACGCCGCCTTGCCTTGCGCATACGATTCGGCATGGCCATCGGCATGCCCGGCCGCGTGGCCTTCCGCATAACCGGCCGCACGGCCTTCGTCGAAGGCCGTGGCGCGCGCTTCCTCGCGGATGGCGTCGAGTTCTTCCTGCGTCGGGTATTCGAGCGGCGGGGCCAGCTCTTCCTCGTGCAGTTCGGCAAAGGGGTCGAACTCCGGTTCGGGATCCGGTTCCAGCAGCTTGCGCGCCGCCACCACGCTGGGACGCTCGTCGCCAAACGAGGTCATTTCCCAGCGCTGGTAGGCGGTTTGCTGCTCTTTGGGAATCAAGTTAGACAAACGAATCCTCGCCTTTTCCGCCTAGGACAATCTGCCCCTCGTCCGCCAGGCGGCGCACGATCTGCAGGATCTGTTTCTGCTGCGATTCCACTTCCGACAGGCGCACGGGGCCTTTCGACTCGAGGTCTTCGCGCATCATCTCGCCGGCGCGCTGCGACATGTTCTTGAAGATCTTGTCGCGCAGCTCCTGCGAGGCGCCTTTCAGGGCGATGATCAGCATTTCCGACTGCACTTCGCGCAGCAGCAACTGGATGCCGCGGTCGTCGATATCGATTACGTTGTCGAACACGAACATTTCGTCCATGATCTTTTGCGCCATGTCATTGTCGTAGTTCTTGATATTGTCCATGACGGAGCCTTCCTGCTCGCCGCTCATGAAGTTCAGGATCTCGGCCGCCGCGCGCACGCCGCCCAGCGACGATTTCTTGATATTTTCATTACCGGACAGCAGTTTCGTCAGCACGTCGTTGAGTTCGCGCAAGGCGGCTGGCTGCACGCCGTCCAGGGTGGCGATGCGCAAGACGACGTCGTTGCGCAGGCGGTCCGTGAAGTGGCCGAGGATTTCGCACGCCTGGTCGCGTTCCAGATGGACGAGGATGGTGGCGATGATCTGCGGGTGCTCGTTGCGGATCAGCTCGGACACGGATTGCGAATCCATCCACTTCAGCGATTCGATGCCGGACGCATCTTTGCCGCCCAGGATGCGCGACAGCAGCACGGACGCCTTGTCGTCGCCCAGCGCCTTGGTGAGCACTTGGCGGATGTATTCGTCCGAATCCAGGCCGACGGTGGAGTTGAGTTCCGTCTGCGCGCGGAAGTCGCCGAGCACCTCGACCACCTGCTCGTGCGCGATGCCCTTCATGGTGGCCATGGCGGCGCCCAGTTTCAGCACTTCGCGCGGCCCGAGGAATTTCATGACCTCGGCCGCTTCGCTCTCGCCCAGTGCCAGCATCAGGATCGATGCTTTTTGCAGTCCCGTTGTCTCAGTCATTATTGCCTATCCATGCTTTGATTACGTTGGCCACGACGCGCGGGTCTTCCTGCGCCAGTTTCCTGGCCATCGCCAGGTTTTCGCGATAACCGCGGGCCGTATCTTCTTCCAGTTCTTCCAGCTCCGCTTCGCTGAGCAGGACTTCGTTTTCTTCGCCGTCCTTGCTCAATTCCGGCTCGATGACGGGCGGCGGGGCGCCGAAATCGTCGATCTTGCGCATCACGGGGCGCAGCATCGGACGCACGATCTTGATGAAGATATACAGCAGGATCAGGGCCGTGATGAGGAATTTCGCCAGTTCCTTGGCCAGCGGCAAGTTGGCCGGGTCGCGCCACCACTCCAGCTTGCCTTCCGGCGCGCGGTCGATGCCGTCGAAGGGCGAGTTGGCCACGCTGAAGCTGTCGCCGCGTTCCTTGTTGTAGCCCATCGCTTCCTTGACCAGATTATTGATCTGGACCATTTCGGCAGGGGAAATTGGCTTGACCGTAACCTTGCCATCCTTGTCGAAGCTGCGGCGGTAGTTGACGACGACGGCCACCGACAGGCGGCGCAAACCACCCATGGATTTCTGCTCGTAGCGCACGGTCTTGTCGACTTCATAATTCGTCGTCGATTCCTTCTGTGTCGGTGCCGTCGGCGCGCCGCCCGGTGCGCCAGGCGCTTCGGCCGTCAACGGGGCCGTCGCCACGCCTGGTGGCTGGTTCGACAGCGCGCCCGGCACGCCGGAAGGGTTGGCATTGCCGGCGCCCGTCGATTCGCTCGTTTGCTGGCTGCGGATGGTGGACGCTTCCGGCGGCGAGTTCGGCTTGTAGGTTTCAGCCGCCTGCTCGCTTTGCGAAAAATCAACATCGGCCGTCGCTTCGGCGCGTACATTGCCTTCGCCGACGATGGGCAGCAAGATCGATTCGACCTGCTTGATCACGCTTTGCTGCAATTGTTGCACGTACTTCAGCTGGTTCGGGTCCAGACTCTTGATGCCGTTGGCGCGGTCCTTGTCCTTTTCCTGGTTCGACAGCAGGGTGCCGGCCTGGTCGACCACGGTGACATTGATCGGCAGCAACTCCGGCACGCTGGAAGCCACCAGGTGCACGATGGCGCTCACCTGCAACTGATCGAGGCCACGGCCCGGATGCAGGTTCAGCAGCACGGACGCCGTCGGTTTTTGCTGTTCCCGCACGAAGACGGATGGTTTGGGCAGCGCCAGGTGGACACGCGCCGTGTCGACGGCGGAGACGGATTCGATCGATTTGGCCAGTTCGCCTTCCAGCGCGCGCTGGAAATTGACCTGTTCCAGGAATTGCGACACGCCCAGCTTCTGGTTTTCCATCAGCTCGAAGCCTACGTTGCCGCCCTTCGGCAAGCCTTGCGCGGCCAGTTTCAGGCGCGCGTCGTGGACTTGCTCGGACGGTACGAGAATGGCGCCGCCGCCTTCGGAAAACTTGTGCTTGATGCCCAGCTGGTCCAGCGACGCGGTGATGGCGCCGCCGTCGCGGTCCGTGTAGTTCGAGAACAGGACTTTGTATTCGGGCGGCTGGTTCCACATGTACAAGGCCACGCCGATGGCGACCAGTGCCGCCACGCCCAGGCCGCGCAGGAAATTCTTGCCCATCGGCGTCTTGGCGAAGGCTTGCACGGACTCCACGGGCGAGCGGGCAGGCGCCGGTTCCGGGGGTATGCGGTTCACATCGATTTCTTCGGCTACAGCCATGATTGCCTTCCAGGGCGCGTATGTTTGGTAATGAGCGGGGGCCGCTTCCTCGGGAGGAGGGGCGATATGCAGAATTATCCGCCACTGTCACGCGCTTCAATCGTCCAAATAGAAGGCGCTTTTGCCGCCTGCTCGGCCGAGCGGCTGGCGTTGGCGCTGGTATTGTGGAACCCTGGCAACATGTGACGGAAGTTATTGTACCCGTCGTTGCCTTGCAAGCCAGGGTTTTGTTCTCTGGGTGCAACAGGCATGGAACAGATATGAAGCAGACCAGAATCGGGAGGCAAAGTGAAAACAGGCGGTATCGATAGCAGCAGGATCGAGGCGATGATCGCGCAACTGAAGTCGGCGGCCACGCGGCCGGAGGCGAAAATACCGGCGATCCAGACCGAGCTGCCAGCGGCAAAGGTGAATTTTGCCGATGCCTTCAAGAGCGCGCTCGACTCCGTGAGCGGCGCGCAAAAGGCCTCGTCGGCCCTGGGCCAGCGCTTTACCATGGGCGACGAAAAGGTCAGCCTGTCGGACGTGATGGTGTCGATGCAAAAGTCGAGCATCGAATTCCAGGCGACGGTGCAGGTGAGAAACAAGTTGGTTTCTGCATATCACGAGATCATGAATATGCAGGTTTGATACAGGCAAGTGTATTGCTACGTCACGAACGCCTTACAAAACGTAGCGAGCGGAAGCTAGTTGTGGCCGAGAAGCGGAACTGTACTCTAGTACAGTGAGCATCGCAGGCCGCAAATGGCGACGCGCAGTAGGTTTGTAAGGTGTTAACCCAACCCCGCCATGCGGGCGTTGCGCTCACGCTCCAGCCGCGTGATATAGCGCTGCACGTGCGCCAGCATGCTGCGCGGCAGGTCGACGAACTGGCAGCCGAGGCGGCGGTTCAGCTTGTTGTTCAGCAAGGTCATGTCCAGCGAATTGCGAATTTGCAAAGTCGCGGTGACGATGCCGACGTCGGGCAAGTCGATGCGGCAGCCGGGATAATCCCTGCCGATGGTCTCGCCCAGCATCAGTTTATTGTCGAGGATGGCGATGCCGCCGCAGCTGATGTCGGCCAGCGGGAACAGGGTGTCGGCGCCACCCAGTGAGGGCGGCAGGGGGATCGCCACGCGCACGGGATTGCTCACGGGCGTCGTCATGCGGTAATACTCGCGCCGCTGCAGGCGGATCAGTGTTTCTGGAATGGCAATTTTCAAGGCGGGCGTGCCGCCGAAATGGCACTCTTCCACCAGGGCGCTGGCAAACAGGATGCGGATCTTGTCGAGCGAGGTTTCAAACGAAATGCCCTTGGCGGCCAGCATGCGCCGGTTCTGGTCGGCGTTCACGGAACGGTCGAGGATGACGGTATCGTGCTCGGCATCGACTTCCAGGATGGAAGTGACGCACACATCGGATTCACCGTGGATCAACATGCGGATCAGCTGGTTCTTTTCACTGATGCTGCGTAGCAAGGCGATGATTTCCCGCCGCGATTCCACTTCAAAATCATGCCAGTTTTCGAGGCCGGAATCCATAATATGTGCTTGCATTGATGCCTGTCTATGTATCGGTGAGGTTGACGCTGGTGTCGGGCGGTGGCGGGATCGGCCCGCCATTCGCAGATTCAATATGATATAACCAGGCCAGCAGTTCCGCAATCGCCCGATACAGGCCGGGCGGAATCTGACGGTCCAGGTCGACATCCATCAACAGCGCCACCAATTCCTTCGATTCATGCACGAAGACGCCGTGTTCGCGCGCCGTGCTGATGATCTGGTCCGCGATCAGGCCGCTGCCCTTGGCCACCACCTTGGGCGCCGGCGTGCCGCTCTGGTAAGCCAGGGCGACGGCCGTCTGCGGTACCTTGCGCTTGGTGTCGTCAAGCATCATCCGCTTCCGCTGGCTCGGCTGCCTCGGGCTTGCCGGCGATCGTCAACGACGACAAGGGCCAGCCGGCCGCATCGAGCGACGCTTCCAGCGCCGCCGCATGCTGGCGCAAGGTGCCGGCGCTGCCTTCGCTGCCCGCTTGCAACTGGATGGCCACGCGGCCACCCTGCAAGACTACGTGCGCGGCCAGGTCGCCCAGCAGGGGAAACTGGAAGCGCACATTGCTGCGCCAGGCCGTCGCTTCCTCGTCGCCATCGCGGCCATCGTGCTGCTGTCCTTCCGGCGCATCCTTGCTGATATCCCACTGCATCTTCTGGCCGGGCCACGCTTCGCCCTGCCACTGCACGCGCGCCTGTTCGTGTGTGTGCAGCTGTAAATTGATCAGTTGCGCTGAGGCCAGGTCGGTCCCCGTCCTGGCCATGTCGCCCTGTGCCGCCTTCTGCATTTGCGGCTCCAGCAGCAGCGACGCGAGCGGCCGCTTGCCTTCGGCCCATTCGGCCACATGCGATTCATAGAACAGGCCGCTGCTGCCGACGGCATCGCGCAGGTTCTGAGCTACCTGGGCCGGGGCGGCGCCCGGCGTGGCCATCAGTGGCGTCTTGCCGACCAGGGACAGGGGCGCGCCGGGCACGCTTTCCGCCTGGCTGAGCACGCTGCTGATGGCGCGCGCGGTGGTGCTCAGTTCGGGCGCAGGCGTGTCGCCTGCCAGGGCGGGCAGCAGATTGGCGGGCGTCAGGGGCGCGCGGCTGAGCAGGGTGGCGGCCGTGCTGCTGGCGCGCGTGCCCGCCTGGGCGGCGCCGGCCTGGGGGCCGCGCGCTTCGGCAGCGTCGGGCTCGGCTTCCGCGTCCGCATACGTCAGCAGGGCGCTGGCGGGTTGGTCGCGGCTATTGCCGATTTGAAAAGAGGGGCGGGGATTGATGCCGATCAAGGTCAGCGGGATTTCCGTGCCCGGCTGGGCGCCGGCGGGCAGTTGCATGCGGGCCGGCGTACCGGCCACGCGCACGAGGAAGCTGCCGTCGCCCATGCGGGCCAGCACCTGTCCCTGCATGGATTTGCCGATCAGGCCCTGCAGCGAGCGCTGGAACTCGGCCTGGCGCGGGTCGGCGACGGCGTCGGCCGTCCGCGTGGCCTTGACCGGGGTCAGGGGCGTCATGCCGATCGCATCCATCTTCGGCAACATGATAGCTGACCTTGCCCCGTGGGCGCTTACGCGCCGTAGGCGTTGGCCAGGCGCCGCTCCGTGCCGGTGCTGCTGATCAGCTTGGACAGTTGCGCCATCCACGGCATGGTCAGGTCGCGGATCTTGCGGTCGTCTTCCAGGATCTGCTTGATCAGGGCGACCTTGCGCTGGCGGCCAGCGCTTTCCAGCACGACTTTTTCTTCATTCGCCTTCAGCGCGGCCACATGCGTGCTGATGCGCTGTTCCAGCGCTTCCAGCGCATCCCAGTCGGCGTTGGTGGCGGCGGTGACCATCTGGCCCGTCAGGGTCTGCATGGCTTCGTAAGTGGTCAGGACTTCTTGATTCGTCATCATGGGTCAGGCGCTCGCAAGGCTGGGCATACGTTTCAGATCGGCGCCAGGCATGGCGGCGGGGGTGGCGCCTATGGCGTTCCAGGTTTCGCGCAAGTCGGTGAGCAGGCGCTGCACCTCTTCCAGCAGGGTAATATCGTTGTGCAGGTTGGCCGTCAGCAGGCGTGCACTCATGTATTCATACAGGGCGTCGAGGCCTTCGGCGATCTGGCCTCCCGCTTCCTTGTCCAGGCTGGCGCGCAAGCCATTGTCGATGATCTGGATGGCTTTCGAGATGGACTTGCCTTTTTCCGGCACATTGCCCGATTTCATGTGCATCTGCGCGCTGAGCACGGCCACCAGGGCGCCGTCGTACAGCATCACGATCAGCTTGTGCGGCGAGGCCGAAACGATGCCCGTTTCCAGACCGACCTTGGCATAGGCGTTGACGCCGCGTTGTTGGGTTCCAAACATTTAATTCTCCTGATGATTGGGCTTAACGGTTGGCGGCGATGGCGGCCAGCTGCTGGGTCAAATAGCTTTGCATGCCCTGCAATTTATTCAGGGACACGTCCAGGCGCGAATACTGGGCGCGGTAGCGCGCTTCGATGTCGTTCAGTTTGTCACTGAACTTGTCGCGCTGCGTCGCGATGCTCTTGATGGTTTCGTTGAGGCCCTTGGAGCGGTTGGTGATCATGCCGTCCGTGCCGAGGAAGGAAGTGGCCAGGTTATTCAACTGGTAGGCATAGCCTTGCGAGAAGCTGACGGTGCCGCGCGAGCCGGTGGTGCCGCCCGTGACTTCAATCTTCAGGCCATCGGCCGGCGAACCGGCGGCGCCCGTCAGGGTCTGGCCCGAGCCGATCACCGGTTGTCCGCCCAGGGTGCCAGCCACGTCCGTGCCCTTGACGGGCGCGGATGCGCCGAACAGGTCGGTTGGTGCCGTGCCGGTGCCGCTGCTGATGGCGATATTCGAGACGGAACCATAGCGGCTCGACGCCAGTACCAGTTTGCCCGCACCATCGACGGAAGCCGACACGGTGGAGCCGTTGTCGGAAAACGACTTCACGCCGTTGATCGATGACTGGATGATGGACGCCATCTGGGCCGGGGTGTACGTCCCGGCAGGAATGACGACCTGGGCCGTATTCTTGGCAGCGCTGGGCTCGGTATCGTTCAGCGTGATGCTCCACGTGGTATCGCTGCCTATCGTGGTGGTGGCCGGCATCACGGCGGCCGAGGTGATCGAGCCCTGGCTGGCCATCGTGGTGATCGTCAATTCATAGCTGCCTGGCTTGGTTGCTGCGGTCGAGCTGGTAAAGGCGACGTTGCTGTCGGTGGCCTTGCCGAGCGCGGAAAACAGGCCGGCGATGTCGGTGAAGTTGGCGCTGATGGCCTTGTCGAGCTTGCTGGAATCCAGGGTCAGGCTGCCATCTTTCTGAAAGGAAATGCCGACCTGGCTCAGGGTGCTCAAACTGCTGTTCAAGCCGGTAATGGGCGCGCCCAGTTGCTTGCGCAACTGGCTCTGGATCGATTGCGCGGTGGAGTCCCCCAGCAGGACGCCGCCCTTCTTGGTTTCCGGATCATAGGCCGTCATCTTGGCCATCGCCGTATTCAGGTCGTTATACGCCTTGACGAAGGTATTGATGCTGGTCTTGACGGTGGAGGTATCTTTCTGCACCGACAAGCTGGTGCTGCCGACCTTGGCAATGCCCAGGGTCACGCCTTCGATGGCCGTATCGACACTGTTCGACGCGCTGGTGATGGCGATGCCGTTGACGCTGAAGTTGGTGTTTTGCGCGGCGCTGTTCTGTTTCAGGTTTTGCGTGCCGCTCGCATCGTAGGACAGCAAGTCATTCAGGGCGCTGTCCGGGGGCAGGCCGTCGCTGCCGCTCAGTGAGATCTTCATGGACGAGTTGGCGCCCGTCTTCGACGAGCTCAAGACCAGATGGAACGGCTTGTCCGTGCCGTCCGAAACGATGCTGGCGGTCACGCCCAGGCCCGCGTTATTGATGGCGTCGCGGATGCCTTGCAAGGTGTTGTTGGTGGCGTCGATCACCACCGTGCCCGTCGCCTGCGTGCCGTCCTGGGTGAAGTTGGTGTTCATGTAGGCGCCACCCGAGCCTGCCGTCAGTCCGGCGGCGGCCGGATTGCTGCCGGCGATGGTGATCGGGCTGGCATTGCTCGAGGCCAGGTTGATGGTGCTGGTCAGCGTCACGTTCGAGCCGTCATTGACCGAGTTCGAGGCGTGGCCGATGCCGCCCTTGACCGAGCCCGTCACCACTTCTTCGATGTTCAGGTTGGAACCGTCGGCGCGCGTAAATTTCAGGGTGCCGTCGGCGGCCTTGCCGGTGACGGTGATGTTGGCCGCGGCCAGCGCATTCGAGACGGCATTCGGACCTTCGAGCGTCGTATCGAGCGAGGCGGCCGTGATGCCGCCGTTGGCGGCCACGCCGTTGCCCTGCGTAACGATCTCGATGCCGCCCACCGACAGCGAATAGGTGCCATCCGCGCCCGTTTCGACGCTGCCGAAGCCGGCGAACATGGTGGCGCTGCTCGACGTCGGCTGGGCCGTGGCGGTCACGCCCGTGGTGCTGCTCTTGGCGTTGATGGCGTCGGCCAGGGCGCGCGCGCTCTTGGTGCTGGCATCGGTGGGGATGGCGGTGCCGTTGAGTATCAGCGAGCCGTTGCTGATGCCGGTCTGCGCCGTGGTGGCGCCCAGGGCGGTGCCGTTCAAACCGAAGGTGCCGCCGGTGAGCGCGCCCAGCTGGAAGGAAATCGTTGTCTTGCTGCCCAGCCCGATGGTCGACAACTTGCTGGCCATGCCGCCCGACATCAGGGTCTGCGACTGGGCCAGTTGGGTGACGTTGATGTTGTAGTTGCCGGCCACGGCCTTGGCGCCGGCGCTGGCCGTCAATACCAGGGGATCGGCGGGCGTGGCGCTGACGGCGCGGAAGTTATTGGTATTCGACAGGGCCGACAGTGAATTCTGGAAGGTGCTGACGGCGCCACTGAGCGTGCCCATCGCACTGAGCTTGGCCTGGTAGGAGGCCGTTTTCTTGTCAAAAGTACCCAGCGGTGCGGCTTCGGCCGTCATCAGCTTGTCGATGATGGCATTCACATCCAGGCCGCTGGCGCCGGCGCCGATGCCGATGGATGAAAGTGTAGGTGTGATGGCCACTGAATACTCCTAGGAAAACGCTAATATAAGCTGTTATCGGCAGAATCAATCAGGACTTGAGAGGGGGATTTACCGCGCTGTTTTCAGCGGGAGCGAAAAAGCGGGAAAGGGGCGGGGACGTGTTGTGTTGGTTGCAATAAAATCGGGGCCGGATAGCCAGGCTATCGGACCCCGTGGTCATGCCGATGCGTATTGCCACGATGTCGCATGTCCGTGTGCCATGCCATCGCTATGCGCTTTGACTGATCAGCGAACCTTTGGCCGAATCGAAGGTCTTGGACAATTCCAGGGCTTCCTTGGTAGGAATCTGGCGCAGTACTTCCTTGGTTTCCTGGTCGATGACCTTGACGACCGTGCGCTGGCTGTCTTCGTCGATGGAAAATTCCAGGCCTTGCGTCTTCATCTGCGACGACTGGTTCAGCTCCGATACCGCCTTGTCCAGCTGCTCGCGGCTGGGCTCCTTGCTGGCTTGTTGTGGCGCAACCGTAGCGTTTTCCGTGGCGTTGCGTGGTGCTGCCGGGCGCGCCGCCGGCGTGTCCGCAGACACATAACTCTTGTCTATCCTGGCCGCGGAGGCGGCCGCTATCGTGTCGATAGTCATGGTGCTCTCCTAGTGAAAATTCCCCTGCCGAAAAAATCCGGCAGGGGAATCGAGTCCTGCGCTGTTGCCTGACTAATCGGAGATTAGCCGCGCAGCAGACTCAGGACGCCGTTTGGCAGCGAGTTCGCTTGCGCCAGCATGGCCGTACCAGCTTGTTGCAGGATCTGGCCGCGGGTCATGTTGGCCGTTTCCGATGCAAAGTCGGTATCGACGATGCGGCTGCGCGATGCGGACAGGTTTTCCGTGGTCGATTGCAGGTTGGCAATCGCCGACGAGAAGCGCGATTGCAAAGCACCGTACTGGGCGCGTTGACCGTTCACCGTTGCCAGTGCTGCATCGGCAATTTTCAGTGCCAGTTGCGCGCCGTCAAACGTCGTCACGTCCAGGGTCGACACGGAGTTCAGGGTCGAACCTTGTGCCGTTGCTTTACCAACTGCCAGGCCGGTAGGGGTGTTTTCCGTCACCGAGAAGCTGTTTTGCGAGTCGAAAGTCACGCGGCCGTTGACCGTGGCAGCGGCGGCTGCGGTGATGATCGATTGGGATGCGGCTTGGACCTTGCCATCGGCCTTGTAGCCATCGACGTCGAACTTGGTGTTGGCCGTCGTGCCTTGCGTCAGGTTGATATTTTCGCCCGATGCATTGGTCAGCTTCATGCCCTTGTTGATGCTGTCGTACTGGGCCGTGACGCCGGTCTTTGCCGTTTGGGCATTGATGGCGTTGATGCCTGCGGCATAGTCGGCGGCGGTCGACGCCGTGCCGCTGACGGCAAACGATACGGTGACTGGCGCTGTGCTTGGGTTGTCCGAATTGATGGCGAACGAATACGATTCTGCGCCCAGGTTCAGGTTGACGTCCGTTTGTGCCGTTGCCGTCACGCCCGTTTTCGCCGTTTGGCTGTTGATGTCGGCGGCGACGGATTTGGCCGTGCTGCCTTTGACGCCGGCGGCTGCTGCCGTCGTGTCGACGGTCGCGGTGCCGATGGAGCCGGAAATCGTCAGCTTGCCGACGACTGCATTACCCAGCGCATCTTTCTTGACGGCCGATGCATCGTTGGCGATACGGTTGTTACCGTAGGTGTTGGTCAGGAAGTTCGCGCCGCTGGCGGAAATCAGCTGATTGGCATCTGCGCCGACCTGGAAGTTGGCCGTACCCATGGTGCCGTCCAGCAGCGCCTGGCCGTTGAACGAGGTGGTTTGGGCGATACGGTTCAGTTCCGAACCCAGCTGGCCTACCTCGGTTTGCAGCGCCTGACGGTCGCTCGACGAGTTGGTGGCGTTCGACGATTGCACGGCCAGTTCGCGGATACGTTGCAGGATGTCGCCCGAGCTTGCCAACGCGCCTTCAGCCGTTTGAGCCAGCGAAACGCCGTCGTTTGCATTGCGGGTTGCTTGGGTCATGCCGCGGATTTGCGACGTCATACGGTCGGAAATTGCCAGACCAGCGGCGTCATCCTTGGCGCTGTTGATGCGCATGCCGGAGGACAGGCGTTGCAGCGAGGTGCTCAGGGCCGACTGCGAGGTCGACAGATTGCGTTGCGAATTCAGGGACGAGATGTTGGTATTAATTACTGCAGCCATGATAATTCTCCAAACAGGTACTACATTGCGCTATGTGCTAGTCACTTTGGCCTGCCCCGCTGTTCCGGGACAATCAAGCCGCTGTTGTTTAGGGTAACGGTTGCTCTGCGGGAAAATTTATGGCGAAAAGTGCTTTAAATTTTAATTTTTAGCCCTTCAGTTTGCCGCCGGCCGCGCGCTAGACGACATAATTTAAAGAAACTTGAGGGTAAAAATAGTTTTATTTTTATATGTTGCGGAGGCTGGCGGCGTGCCGGAGGGGGAAGGATATTATTGTTTTTGCCATGATTGTGCCGTCCGGCCGGGTGGCGGGACGGCATGCGGCGAAGCGCCAGGGTTCAGTCCGCGACCACCACGCGGTTCTTGCCCGTCTGCTTGGCCTGGTACATGGCGCGGTCGGCGCGCTTGACCAGTTCGGCCTGGTCTTCGTTGGGCAGGCGCAGGGCCACACCGGCAGAAAAGGTGATCAAGACTTTTTCGTTGTCGTGCAGGAAGAAATGCCGGGTCAGCTCGCGCTGCAATCGCGTCATCGTCGATGAGGCGGCCTCGACCGTCGTTTCCGGCAGCAGGATGAGGAATTCCTCGCCGCCGAAGCGGGCGATGACATCCATCGAGCGCAGGGTTTCCTTGACGATTTTGACCAGGTGTTTCAGCGCCGCATCGCCGGCCAGGTGGCCGTAGGTGTCGTTCAGGCGCTTGAAATCGTCCAGGTCCAGCATGGCGATGCACAGCGGCGTGCCACGGCGGTCGGAGCGGGCCGTCTCGCGCTCGAACACGTCGTCCAGGCCACGGCGGTTCAGGCTGCCCGTCAGCTGGTCTTCCCGCACCAGTTCGCTCATATGCTGAAGCTTCGCTTCCAGCGTGTGGATACGCTGTTCCGCATCCTGCACTTCCTGGCGCGCCAGCACCATCTTGTCGCGCGCGCGCAAGGCTTCGTTCTGCACCATGCGCGTTTCGCGTAAGACTTCGTCGAGAACGCTGTTCAGTTCGCTGATATTTTCCGCCTGGCTGATCTTTTCCGAATAGCCGCCGATCTTTTCATGGAAATCGCCCGTGCTGGCCGCCACTTGTCCCAGGCGGTCGATGAAGGTCATCATCATGTTCTTGACCGTCAGCTTGACGTCGGACAGGCTGTGCTTGAGCTGGCCCTGCTTGTAGATGACTTCCTTCAGGCTGCGCGTGGCGTCTTCCAGCGCGCGCTGGTCGAGCGGGCCGGCGATCAGGTTTTGCACGGCATCGACCTGGCCGCGCAGCCAGCTGTCGTCGTCGAGCAACTGGCTGACGTTATCCAGCAGCAACTTGAACAGGCGCAGCAGCAGTTCCTGCTGCTCGGCCGTGTCGCCGCTTTTCAATTCGATCTGGTAGCACAGCTGCTTCAGGCGCAGGGCCGCTTCGTTCAGCGCTTCTTCCGTGTGGGCCAGCTTGATGGCCGCGCCCAGCGATTCGGCTTCCTCCACCAGTGCGGGCGTGCCCGTCAGCAAGGTGGCGACGGCAAAGCCCAGGGTGCGGCTGAGCAACTCGCGCAGGGTGCGCGTCTGTTCGCCGTCCGGCAGGGGCGGCAATTCGATGCCGCCGCCTTTCTTGACCTGTTTTTCCGCCAGCTGCGCCAGGGTGCGCGCATAGCTGTCCCAGTCGCGCGCTTTCAGGGCACGCTGGAAGCGCCGGCCAAAGTCGCCCAGTTCGCCCGCCGATTCGCTCATCTTGGCGGCAAACTGCGTCAGGACATTCTCCGCGCCGCTTTCCGTGGGTGCGCTGGCGGCCAACACGGCGGCGGGCGCGCCGGGCGTCTCCGCCTGTTCGCTGATGCCGGCGATTTCATTATAGATATCGCGGTAGGCGCTTGGCGTCGGGGCGATGCGGCGCGTGGCCAGGCGGCGAAACGCTTCGCGGGCGATATCGGCAGGGTTCATCGCCGCAGCGGCGGCGGTCGTCGTGGCGCCAGCGGGAGCGCTTGCTGGTGAAGTTGGCAATTTACTGGACATGTAGGCACAGCCTTTTTAGATATTTCTAATTATCCTCATGATATGCGAGTTGGCAAAGAACTTATTGTGCGAGAAGCAAGGAGAAGTCCTTTCAATTCGCCCGATGCCAGCGTGCATGCCACTTTGCCGTCAATCCACCAGCTGGTTGCGGATGGCGTAATGCGTCAGTTCGGCACTGTTCTTGAGTTTCATCTTGACCAGCAAGCGGGCGCGGTATTCGCTGACGGTTTTCACGGACAATTTCAGTTCTTCGGCGATGGCGCCCACGGCCTTGCCGGAGGCGATCATGACCAGGGTCTGGTATTCGCGGTCCGACAAGGTGTCGTGCAAGGCCGTTTCGTGGTCTTCGCCCACCGTGTTGGCCAGTTCCTGCGCCAGCGAGGCGCTGATGTATTTCAAGCCCTGTGCCACCTGGCGGATGGCCGTGACCAGCTCGCGCGGCGCGCTCTGTTTCGTCAGGTAGCCGGCCGCGCCCGCCTTGAGCGAACGGATGGCGTACTGATCCTCGCGGTGCATGGAGAGCATCAGCACGGCCAGTTCCGGCTTTTCCTTCTTGATCTGCTTGAGCACCTCGATGCCGCTGCGGTCGGGCAGGGAGATGTCGAGCAGCAACACCTGGCATTTCGAGCCGCGGAACAGCTTGATGGCGTCGTGGCCATTTTCGGCCTCGCCGGCCACGATGATGTCTTTCGTGTCGGCGAGGATTTGCTTCAAGCCCTCGCGCACGATCGCATGATCGTCGGCGATGAATACCC
This sequence comes from Janthinobacterium sp. BJB426, assembly GCF_002735705.1. Classification (GTDB taxonomy): domain Bacteria; phylum Pseudomonadota; class Gammaproteobacteria; order Burkholderiales; family Burkholderiaceae_D; genus Janthinobacterium. Next base: position 19,360 of record NZ_PDZL01000005.1, on the reverse strand, counting down.
GGATGGTGGCTTTTTCTTTCATGACTGCGTTGTTTCCTATCTGAATCTCTGCGCCCTGCGGCGGCCCTGTGGCCTTATGGCGATCCGCTCTGCGCTGGTGCGCTGGCTGCAGCCGCTATTATCGCCTCTCGCGGCGTGGTCAGCCGGATTTTTATGCTCAGGATGGTGCCGCCGTCCGGCCCGTCCATCAGGCTCAGGGTGCCGCCCAGCGCGCTGGCGCGCTCGGCCATGCCGCGGATGCCGAACGATTGCGGCTTGGCGCGGTCTGACAGACGCATGCCGACGCCATTGTCGGCGATCGACAGGCTGATATGCTGGCGCTGCCGGGCCAGGCGCACGCTGACCTTGCTTGCCTGCGCATGCTTGGCGATATTCGTCAGCGCCTCCTGGGCGATGCGGAACAGGCTGGTCGCCTGGTCCAGTTCCAGTTCGATGTGCTGGCGGTTTGAAATGAACTGGCATTCGATGCCGGCCTGGCGCGCGAATTCCTTCACTTGCCAGTCCAGCGCGGCGACCAGGCCCAGGTCCAGCATGGAGGGGCGCAAGTCCAGCGAAATGCGGTGCACGGCGTCGATGCTGCGGTCGACCAGGGCATCGACATAGTCGGCCTTTTCCTGCAGTTGCGGGTCGTCCGGCGGCAAACGGCGCGCCAGCATGGCCAGCGCCATCTTGATCGCCGTCAAATTGCCGCCCAGGTCATCGTGCAGTTCGCGCGCCAGGCGCGTGCGTTCGTGTTCCTTGACCTTGTCGATGTGCGCGGTCAGTTCGGCCAGGCGGGCGCGCGACTGGCGCACTTCGATCTGCTCGAGCCGGCTTTCCGTGATATTCGTCATGATGCCTTCCCACTGCACCGTGCCGTCGGCCAGCGCGCGCGGCGTGGAGCGCAGGTTGATCCATTTGACATCCTTCCAGGCATCGATCCAGATGCGGCCTTCCCAGTTCCAGCTCCACAAGGCGCTTTTTGAGGCTTGCATCGATTCCAGATACGAGGCGCGGTCGTCAGCGAGGATCAACTGGTAAAACAGTTCCGGGCGCGCGTGCAGCTGTGCCGGCCCCAAACCCAGCAGGGCCTGGCAGCCATCGCTCAGGTAGGGGAAGGCGGCGCGCCCATCCGCATGCAGGCAGAACTGGTACACGAGGCCCGGCGTATTCGAGACGATGGCGTTAAAGCGCGACTGTACTTGCGCCAGGGCGGCGGCTGTCGCCTGCGGCGTGCGCAAGTCTTCGCCCTCGGCCAGCAGCAGGGCGCGTCCCTGGCGGCTGGCGCGCGACAGGTGCAGGCTGAGCGAATACAGGCTGCCATCGCGGCGGCGCTGCTGTACGTGCAGCAAGGCCTGCGCGCCGATGCTGTCGTCCAGGGTCGCCAGCACGGCGGCCAGTTGCTGCGCGTCCAGCTGCGGCGCCAGAGTGTAGGGCGTCATCGCCAGCAATTGCTTGCGCGCATACTGCAAGTTGTCGCAGGCGGCATCGTTGGCGTCCAGCAATTGCAAGCTGGCCGCGTCGTACAGGTAAATTTCCGGCGCCGCCGCGCGCATGGCGGGGGCCAGCCGGGGAGTGTCGTGCATGGAGTGGCCTTTCTTCATCAGCGGCGGGCGCGCCAGAAGGCGGCGAAACGGCGCAGCACCCTGGCCGGGCGGGAGTTATGGCGTCCTGGCGTGCCCTTGCGCAAGCGTTGCCACCAGGCACGGCGGGCGCGGCCCAGTGCGGCCGACAGGCGGCTGACACGGCGCCAGGGGCGCGTGGCGCGCAGGCGGGCGATCCAGCGGTCCTTGGTTTCCATGAACAGGCCATGCCAGCGCGCAAACCATGGCAGACTCAACAGGGTAGGGCGCGTCAGGCTGTACAGGCGCGCCACGGCGGCCGCGCCGCCCAGCTTGGCGATGACGATCACGCCGATGCCGGAAAATGCATGGCCGCGCGCGATGGCCAGCAGGGCCAGCAGTTTGACGGGGAACAGCAGCACGGCCGGCAGCACGAAGATGGCCAGCGCCCAGTACGGCGGCAGGCGCTTGATCCACGCTTCCAGCGCATGCAGGGGCGGAAATTGCGCGATCACCTGCATGATGCGCGCCCCGGTCGCCCACAGCCATTCCTCGATCAGCAGGAAGATGGCGGCCAGGTAGACCAGCGGCGCAAACAGCCAGCGCCTGACTCTGTAGAATTTTTTCATCCGTCTCCGTGTGCGGCGCCGGTTTGCCGCGATTGCCACGATGATACGTCAAAAAAGCCCGTTTGCCCCCGCATCGCGTGTGCCTGCGGCTCCCTGGCGGGGCTACAATAGACAGATGAATAAAGCCTTTGTAAAAGAATCCGACAACGACGACGATGAAGAAGCGGCCGCGCTGGCGCTGGCCATTCCCGCCGGCGCCAAGAACTACATCACGCCGGCCGGTTACCAGCGCATCAAGGAAGAGCTGCTGCAGCTGATCGACGTCGACCGTCCGGAAGTGGTGCGCATCGTCCATTGGGCCGCGTCGAATGGCGACCGTTCGGAAAATGGCGACTATATCTACGGCAAGCGCCGGCTGCGCGAAATCGACCGCCGCATCCGCTTCCTCACCAAGCGCATGGACCTGGCCGCCATCGTCGACCCCAGCGTGCACCATGGCAACGACCAGGTGTTTTTCGGCGCCACGGTGACTTACCGCACCAGCGACGGCGAAACGCATACCATCACCATCGTCGGCATCGATGAATTCGATCCCCTGAACGGCAAGATCAGCTGGGTCTCGCCCATGGCCCGCACCATCACCAAGGCGCGCGAAGGCGACGTGATCACCCTCACCACGCCGCTGGGCGAGCAGGAACTGGAGTTGCTGGAAGTGACGTATCCGGCGCCGGGGGAGGCTTGAAGTGATGTGATCGGTATGAAAAAACGGCTGGGCAGAGAATCTGGCCAGCCGTTTTTTAATTTCGTTCGCGCAATATTCTATTGACACCCGCTACCCGCCGCACATTGCGCAGCAGGGCGGCCAGGTGGACGCGGTCCTTGACTTGCACGGTGAAGCGCAGCTGGTCGAGGACGTTGTCCTTGTCTTCGTCCATGCCCACATAGATGATGTTGGCGTCGGACTCGCCGATTTCGGCGGCCACGCGGGCGAGGATGCCCCGCTCGCTGTTGATCAGCACCTTGATGCGGCAGTCGAAGCGGCGGTTCAGTTCGGTTCCCCAGCGCACGGCGATCCAGCGGTCCGGTTCCTTGGCGCGCTGGCGTTTCGCTTGCGAGCAGTCGCTGGTGTGCACGAGCAAGCCCTGGTCGCGGCGCAGCTGGCCGATGATCTGGTCGCCGGGAATCGGCAAGCAGCATGGCGCCAGTTGCACGGAGACGCCTTCGCTGCCGCAGATGGTGACCGGGTCGAGTTCGCTGCCGCTATTGTGTTCCACCGGCATGCTGGCCGCTTCGCCGCCGATCAAGCCGAAGATGTGGCGCGCCACCAGGGTGGCCATGCGCTTGCCGATACCGATGTCCGCGTACAGCTCGTCCATGGAATTGGCGCTCGACTCGTTGAGCAGGCGTTCGACCAATGGCGCTTGCAGGTCGGCGTCGATGTTCAAGGTCTGCAGCGCCTGCGACAGCAATTGCTGGCCCAGGGCGATCGATTCGGGCAGGTTGATCGTGCGCAAATGGTGGCGGATGGCCGAACGGGCCTTGCCGGTGCGCACGAACGACAGCCAGGTCGGGCTGGGGCGCGACGAGGAATCGGTGATGATTTCGACGATGTCGCCATTGTGCAGCTCGGTGCGCAGGGGCGAGGTTTCGTTGTTGATCTTGACGGCCACGGTCTGGTCGCCGATGCCCGTGTGGATCGAATAGGCGAAGTCGATGGCCGTGGCGCCGCGCGGCAGGGCGATGATCTTCGACTTCGGCGTAAACACGTAGACGGAATCGGGGAACAGGTCGACCTTGACGTGTTCGAGGAATTCGGCCGAGTCGCCCGTCTGCTGCTGGATGTCGAGCAAGGATTGCAGCCACGCATGCGTGCGCTGCTGCAAGTCGGACGGGTTCGATTCGCCGCTCTTGTACAGCCAATGCGCCGCCACGCCGGACTCGGCCGTGCGGTGCATTTCCTGCGTGCGGATCTGGAATTCCACGGGCGTGCCGTAGGGGCCGATGACGGTCGTGTGCAGCGACTGGTAGCCGTTCAGCTTGCGGATCGCTATGTAATCCTTGAACTTGCCCGGCATGGGCTTGTACAGGCTGTGCAGGGTGCCCAGGGTCACGTAACAGTCGGCAAAACTGCCCACCACCACGCGGAAACCGTACACGTCCAGCACTTGCGAGAACGACAAATGCTTGCTGCGCATCTTTTTATAGATGTCGTACAGGGTCTTTTCGCGGCCAGTGACGTCGGCCTCGAGCTCGGCCATGGACAAGGTGCTTTTCACCGCTTCCATGATCTTGTTGACCACTTCGCGCCGGTTGCCGCGCGCCGCCTTGACGGCTTTCGCCAGCGTGCGGTAGCGCATGGGGTACAGGTGCGAGAACGACAGGTCCTGCAGCTCGTGGTAGATGTTGTTCAGGCCGAGGCGATGCGCGATCGGCACGTACACTTCCATGGTCTCGCTGGCGATGCGGCGTTTTTTTGCCGCCGTCATGAAGTCCAGGGTGCGCATATTGTGCAGGCGGTCGGCCAGCTTGATCAGGATCACGCGCACGTCGGACGCCATGGCCAGCAGCATCTTGCGGAAGTTTTCCGCCTGCGCTTCGATCTGGCTCTGGAATTCGATCTTTTCCAGTTTCGACAGGCCATCGACCAGGTGCGCCACCGGCGCGCCGAAGCGTTCGATCAATTCATCCTTCTTGACGTCCTGGTCTTCCATCACGTCATGCAGCAGGGCGGCCATGATGGCTTGCGCGTCGAGCTTCCAGTCGGCGCAGATTTCGGCGACGGCGATCGGGTGCGAGATATACGGCTCGCCCGAGCGGCGCATCTGGCCCAGGTGCATTTCGTCGGAGAAGCGGTAGGCTTCCTTGACTTTTTTCAGGTCGGCGGGAGACAGGTATTCGGCCAGCTTGTCGGCCAGGTGGCTGACGGAGGCCACGCCGAGGGCGGGCGCTGGCGGTGCTGCGGGGGTGTTGCTGCCGGACGTGCCGGCGCCGGGCGCGGAAGCGCCCTGTGGTTTTGCCGCCTGGCGCGAGGCCAGGGGCGGCAGTGCTGCGGAAGTCGTGTCGGCTGGGGTCAGACTCATAAAACGTCGCGTTGCTTCACAGTGTGAATAAAGGATACGGTAGAACCAGGGGTCAGCACTGTTCCGGCACGCGGGTTCCCACTACATCGGGACCTTTTTCAGCATTTCGATACCGACTTTACCGGCAGCGATTTCACGCAGTGCGACAACGGTAGGCTTGTCCTTGGCTTCGACCTTGGGGGTGTGGCCTTGCAACAACTGACGTGCGCGATAAGTCGCAGCCAGGGTCAGCTGGAAACGGTTAGGGATCTGCTTCAGGCAATCTTCGATTGTGATACGGGCCATAGTAACTCCTAAATTGTGTGCGTGGTGCGGGGCGCTGTGTGAACTGGCGTGCAGAGACGATTATTCTGCGTGCAGGCCCAGCTGGGCGAATAGCGATGCGTTGCGGGCCGCTTGTTGCGCAAACCGGCAACGGGCCGCTCTCACGATCGCGCTCAGTTCGGACAAAGCGACCGTAAACTCTTCATTGATAATAACATACTCGAACTCGGGAGCGTGTGCGATTTCGCCGCCGGCCGCCAGCAGGCGGCGCGTGATCACGTGCGGCTCGTCCTGGCCGCGCTTGTTCAAGCGTTCTTCCAGCGCATCGATCGATGGCGGCAGGATGAAAATGCCGGCCGCGCGGGGAAATTGCTTGCGCACCTGGCGCGCGCCCTGCCAGTCGATTTCCAGCAGGATATCGGTGCCGGCCAGCATTTGCTGTTCCACCATGATGCGCGAAGTGCCGTAGTAATTGCCATGCACTTCTGCCCATTCCAGGAATTCACCCTGGTCGGCGCGCGCGACAAAGTCTTCCGCCGTCGTGAAATAGTACTCGCGGCCATGCTGCTCGCCCGGACGGGGGGCGCGCGTGGTGGTCGAGATCGACAATTTGATGCCGGGCTCTTGCGCCAGCAATGCATTGACCAGTGTCGATTTGCCGGCGCCCGATGGCGCGGCGACCACGAACAGGCTGCCGGAGAAGGCGGTAGGGTGGCTCATGCGGATCTTTCCATATGCGTGTGATGGCGGCGTGTGCACTTGCATGGGCGCCGCCCAATTCGGTATTTTACCAAGAGGCAAGGCGGCGAGCCAGCCCCGCGATGCGCCTTGCCGCCAGGCTTGCACATATTTTGCTTGTTATCTTGAGGAAATAGTTATTTAATTTGGAATGGTTTTTTCTTGATAACTATTTACCGACAGGATGCGCGCATGAAGAATTTTCCGTTTCTCAGTGTTGCCCAGGCCATGTTGCTGCTGCGCGTGGCCATCGCCGTGATGTTCATGGCGCACGCCATCACGCGCATCGCCAATGGCACCATCCCCCGTTTTGCCGGGTTCCTGGAAGACAAGGGATTCATTTACGGCCTGGCTGTGGTGTGGGCAATTACCGTCGTCGAAATCGTTTGCGGCAGTTTGCTCATCGTCGGCAAGTACACGCGCTGGGCGGCGGCCGGGCTGATGGTGATCTGCATCGGCGGCATCGCCATCGTGCATGCGGCCAAGGGATGGTTCGTGGGCGAGCATGGCGCCGGCGGCGTGGAATACAGCATCGTGCTGTTTGTCGCCTGCGTCGTCATCGCTGCCAGCGACAAGGGGCGCGCCGGAGCGCGCCTGGCCTGAAGGGCGCTTACTCCAGGTTCTGTACCTGTTCGCGCATCTGCTCGATCAGCAGCTTCAAGTCCATCGAGGCGTCGGCCAGTTCCTTGACGGACGCCTTGGCGCCCAGCGTGTTGGCTTCGCGGTTCAGTTCCTGCATCATGAAGTCGAGGCGCTTGCCCACTTGCCCGCCCTTGGTGAGGATGTGGCGCGTTTCGCCCAGGTGGGCCGACAGGCGCGCCAGCTCTTCCGACACGTCGATGCGGATGCCGTACAAAATCACTTCCTGGCGGATGCGCTCCATGGCGTCCTGGCGCGACAGGGCCGAATTCGAGCCCTGACTGGCCAGGCCCAGCGCGTCCTGCATGCGCTCGATGGCTTTTTGCTGGAAGGCCGCCACCACTTGCGGAATCAATGGCGTGATGCGCTTGACGATGGCTTCCATCGCCTCGATGCGCGACACCAGCACCGCTTCGAGCGCGGCGCCTTCGCGCTTGCGGCTGTCGACGAAGGCGGCCACGGTGCGGCGGGTCAGCGCGCCCACGTCCGCCTGCAGGGACTCCTGTCCCACTTGCGCTTCTTCGATGACGCCAGGCCAGCGCAGCAGTTCGGCCACCGTCATGACGGGAGCGGAGACAAAATGCTGGCCCACTTCGTTTTGCAGGCGCGCCAGTTCTGCCAGTAGGGGCAGGTTCAGCGCTTGCGTGCCGTTTGTGGCGGCCTTGCGGCCAAAGCTCAGGCGTACCTCGACTTTGCCGCGCGTGATGGCGGACATGACGGCGGCGCGCAAGTCAGGCTCCAGGGCCCGCAGATCGTCGTTGATCCGGAATTGCAGGTCGAGAAAGCGTGAGTTGACGCTCTTGATTTCAATTGTCAGTGTGCCTGCAGCACCTTCGCTGGTGGCAACCGCGTAGCCTGTCATGCTTGAAATGCTCAAAGGATTCCCCGATTTGGTCTTGTATACAGTCACTTATACACTTAATCAGCCAGCGCAGGCAATACCGCCCGCGCCGCAAAAACAGAACCGCATGGTCTGATGGCCTGAAAATTGCTGAATAGTGTGCGTTTTACGGCATTGTAAAGAAAATTGTGTTTGGCGGGGCAGGATTGTAGGGATCATGTGTGCGCGGCTCGCCATTGCGTCCTGCGCTGTTGCATGACTGCAAATACACGGGCGCGCGGTGGTAAAATCGCTGCCGCAACCCCAATCACACAGGACATCCCATGACATTTGAATCCCGCCCGAGCGGCCGCGCCGTCGACGCGCTGCGCGCCATCCGCATCACCCGCCAGTACACCAAGCATGCAGAAGGCTCGGTGCTGATCGAGTGCGGCGACACCAAGGTCATCTGCACCGCCAGCATCGAAGACAAGGTGCCGGGTTTTCTGAAAGGCAAGGGCCAGGGCTGGTTGACGGCCGAGTACGGCATGCTGCCGCGCTCGACGCACACGCGCATGGACCGCGAAGCGGCGCGCGGCAAGCAGTCCGGCCGCACGCAGGAAATCCAGCGCCTGATCGGCCGCTCGCTGCGCGCCGCCTTTGATTTGCAGGCCTTCGGCGAACGCACCCTGCACCTCGATTGCGACGTCATCCAGGCCGACGGCGGCACGCGCACGGCCTCGATCACGGGCGCCATGGTGGCCGCGTATGACGCGTTTTCCCAGCTGCAGGCGCGCGGCGCGATCACCGCCATTCCCGTGAAAAGCTTCGTCGCCGCCATCTCGGTGGGCGTCTACCAGGGCATGCCGGTGCTGGACCTCGATTACGTGGAAGACTCGGGCTGCGACACGGACATGAACGTGGTCATGACGGAAGCGGGCCACTTCATCGAAGTGCAGGGCACGGCTGAAGGCGCCGCTTTCGACCGCGCCGGCATGAACCGTTTGCTGGACCTGGCACAGGGCGGCATCGCCGACCTGATCGCCCTGCAGAAGCAGGCTTTGGGGATCTGATCTTTACATAGATTTACACATCGCTGCCCGCCGCGCCGGGCAAAAAGCCCACACTTGCCGCCGTTGAACTCGGCGGCGGGCCAAGGTGAGGGGAGCGCAAAAGGTTTACAATGTCGGCACTTCAACCGGACTACTGACATGACCCAACGCCTCATCCTCGCCTCCAACAACGCCGGCAAGCTCAAGGAATTCAACGAGCTGCTCTCGATCATCGGTTTTTCCGTCCACGCCCAGGGCGAGTACGCCGTGCCGGAAAGCGACGAACCATTCCACACCTTCGTTGAAAACGCGTTGCAAAAGGCGCGCCACGCGTCGCGCCTGACGGGCTTGCCGGCGCTGGCCGACGATTCCGGCGTGTGCGTCAATGCGCTCGGCGGCGCGCCAGGCGTGTACTCGGCCCGCTATGCGGGCGAGCCGAAATCGGATGTGGCCAACAGCGCCAAGCTGATCGCCGACCTGGAAGCGCATGCCGACAAATCCGCCTATTACTACTGCGTGCTGGTGTACGTGCGCCATGCGGACGACCCGCAGCCCGTGATCGCCGATGGCCGCTGGAATGGCGAGATGATCGCCACGCCGCGCGGCCAGGGTGGCTTCGGCTACGATCCGCACTTCTTCATTCCCGCGCTGGGCAAGTGCGCGGCCGAACTGACGTCCGATGAAAAGAACGCGCTGTCGCACCGTGGCCAGGCCCTGCGCGCGCTGGTGGAAAAGCTGCGATGATCCCGATCAAACTGGTGGGCGCCGTTGCCAGGTCGGCAGCCAAGCCGAATACCGCTCCCGCGCCGCAGGAAGGCATTTCCGGCGCGGCCGGAGCGGCCCTGAAATACCTGCAGCCGGGCGCGCTGAACCTGACGGCCCTGCCGCCGCTGTCGCTGTACATCCATTTCCCGTGGTGCGTGAAAAAATGCCCGTATTGCGACTTCAATTCGCACGAGGTGCGCGGCGACTTGCCGGAAGCCGAATACCTGGCCGCCCTGCGCCTGGACCTGGAAATGGCGCTGCCGCTGATCTGGGGCCGCAAGATCCACACCATCTTCATCGGCGGCGGCACGCCCAGCCTGATGTCGGCGGCGGGCCTGGACCGGCTGATGTCGGACGTGCGCACCTTGCTGCCACTGGAGCCCGATTGCGAAATCACCATGGAAGCCAATCCGGGCACCTTCGAAGCGGAAAAATTCAAGTCTTACCGGGCCAGCGGCATCAACCGCCTGTCGATCGGCATCCAGAGTTTCAATGGCCGCCATTTGCAGGCGCTGGGCCGCATCCATGACGATGACGAAGCGCGCCGCGCGGTGGAGATCGCGCACGCCAACTTTGACAATTTCAATCTCGACCTGATGTATGCGCTGCCCACGCAAACCCTGGCCGAAGCGCAGCAGGACCTGGACACGGCGCTGTCGTTCGCGCCGCCGCATTTGTCGCTGTACCACCTGACGCTCGAACCGAACACCTTGTTCGCCAAGTATCCACCGGTGCTGCCAGACGATGACGAGAGCGCGGACATCGCCGACATGGTGGCCGCGCGCGCCGCGCAGGCGGGCTATGGCCGCTATGAAGTGTCGGCGTATGCGCAGCCGGGCCGCCAGGCAAAGCACAACCGCAATTACTGGGAATTCGGCGACTACCTGGGCATCGGCGCGGGCGCGCACAGTAAAATCTCGTTCCCGCACCGCGTGCTGCGCCAGGCCCGCTACAAGCAGCCGCGCGCCTACATGGACGCGGTACTGGCCGGTAGCCCCGTGCAGGAAGAGCGCGAACTGGCGCGCGAGGAAATGGGTTTTGAATTCATGCTCAATACCCTGCGCCTGACGCAGGGTTTTTCGCCGAACCTGTTCGCCGAGCGCACGGGTCTGGCCCTCAACGCCATCGAGCAGCCGCTGAATGCGGCCGAAGCGAAAGGCTTGCTGTACCGCGACCACCAGGTCATCCATCCGACGGCGCTGGGATTGTCCTTCCTGAATGACCTGCAGCAGATGTTCCTGGAAGACTGACGCTGCCTGATGCGCTAATGCGCGCTGGCGGCGCGCAGGCGCTGCAGCTTGGCTGCGTACAGCCCGTGCTCGCCGCGCGTGGTGCTGTTGTCCATCGCCAGTTCCAGCTGCCTGTCCGCCAGCGAGGGTTGTCCCATGCGCGCATACGCCTGCGCCAGCCAGAAGTGGAATTCATGGTAATAGGGGTCACGCGCGATCTCGCGCTTGAACAGGCGTGCCGCTTCCTGGTAGTTGGCGCTTTCCATGGCGCGCTGGCCCTGGTTGAAAAAGTGGAAGGGCGGCTCCGGCTGCAGGGCCAGCAATTTGCGCCGCAGCAGCTGCGCTTCCTCCGCGCGTCCCAGGCCGTCGAGTGCCTGCGCCAGGTTGGACAGCAGCACGGTGTTCGATGGCGAGCGTTCCAGTGCGTAAGCGAGCGTGCGCCGGGCCGGTTCGGTATCGCCGTGGCGCAGCTGGATGATACCCAAGGTATTCAATGCACCCGCAAACGTGGGGTCTTGCTGGATGGCGGCGCGGGCATACCAGTAGGCTTGGTCGAGTTCGCCGTTGGCCATGGTTTCGGCGGCGCGATTGTTGAGGTACATGGCCAGGATGGTTGCTTCGCGCACTTCCTGCGTGCGCTGACCGGTGAGGTCTTCGCCAGGCAGGAAGTCGATGAGCAGGATGGAATCGGCCTCGTAGCCGGCGGTATTGCCGATGGCGCGGCGTTCCAGCGTGAGATTGACGTGGCCGGCAACGAAATACATGCCGCTGCTGCGGCTCCAGTTTTCTTCTCCCAGGACCACCTGGTAGTGCACGTCGAGTCCCATCTCCTTGGCCAGTGCTGCCGTCATCAGGACCAGCGACAGGCAGTTGCCGCTGCGTGCATCGAACGCCTGTGCCGCCGAGCGCGTGATGGCGGCATCATATTCCAGTTGCAGCCCCGCCCGGTTGTGCAGGGCATCGGCCAGCGCGCGGCGGGGATTTTTGGTACGCGCTTCGCGCGCGATATCGACACGCACATAGTGCCGCATGGCCTCGCTCATGGCAAACGCCTGCTGCGGGTCGACCGGCACGGCCGGCGCGGCAAAGCTGGCATCGTTGAAAAGGTTGGGCGGCAGCTGGATCGTGGGCGCAGTGGCGCAGCCGGCAAGGGCTGCGCACAGCAGCAAGGGGGGCAGGAAGCCCAGGCGCAGCTGTTCGCTGACGCGGCGGATACTTTTCATGTTCGTGCTCCCGCAAAACGATGTCAGGCGCAACACGTATCGCTGCCGGTGGAGCGCCATGCCACCTGAAGCCAGTATCCTCGCGCGCCAGGGCGCTGTCAAACCCTTTTGACGGACCCTGTTGCCCGCCTTAAAACTCTTCCCAATCCTGCTCGCCAGCCACCTGCGCTTGGGGCTTGCGCGCAGCAGGCGCGCTCCTGGTTGCGATGCTGGGCTGCCTGGCGGTGGTGCTGTTGGCCGCCGGCTTGGCCAGCCGGGTGGGCGCCGACCGTGCGGTGCGTACCGGCGCCGCTGCGGCCATGTGTTCGAGCTGGAAGCCGGCCGCCACTTGCGCCAGGCGCGCGGCCTGGTCCTGCATGCTTTCGGCGGCTGCCGCCGCTTCTTCCACCAGGGCCGCATTTTGCTGCGTCACCTGGTCCATCTGCGCGATGGCCTGGTTGACCTGGTCGATGCCCATGCTTTGCTCGGCGCTGGCGGCAGTGATCTCGGCCATGATGTCGGTGACCCGGCGCACGCTGTCGACCACTTCGCCCATGGTGTTGCCGGCCTGCTGCACCAGCCGCGTGCCGTTGTTGACCTGCTCCACCGAGTCGCCGATCAGGGTCTTGATTTCGCGCGCCGCCGCGGCCGAGCGCTGCGCCAGGCTGCGCACTTCCGTGGCGACGACGGCAAAGCCGCGTCCCTGCTCGCCAGCGCGCGCCGCTTCGACGGCCGCGTTCAGGGCCAGGATATTCGTCTGGAAGGCGATGCCGTCGATGACGCCGATGATGTCGACGATTTTCGTCGATGCCGTATCGATGGCGCCCATGGTGTCGACCACCTGGCTGACGATGCTGCCGCCCCGTTCGGCCACGCCGGAGGCGGCCACCGCCATCTGGTTGGCCTGGCGCGCATTGTCCGCATTCTGCTTCACGGTGCTGGTCAGTTCTTCCATCGACGATGCCGTCTCTTCCAGCGAACTGGCCTGCTGCTCCGTGCGTGCCGACAGATCCTGGTTGCCGGCGGCGATTTCGCCCGACGCCGTGGCAATCGCATTGGTACCCGTCTGCACTTCCGACACTACCTTGCGCAGTGCCTCGTTCATGCCGTGCAGCGCGCGCATCAGGTCGCCGATTTCATCGCTGGCGGGCGTGCCGAAGTGCGTGCGCAAGTCGCCGTCGGCCACCGTTTCGGCGACCTTCACGGCGGCCTTCAACGGTTGCGTAATCGAACGCGTGATCAGCCAGGCGCAGACGCTGCCCAGCGCCACCACCAGCACGCACAAGGTCAGCAGCAGGGTGAAGCTGCGCCCGTTGGCCGCCTCGATCGCTTGCGCCGTGGCGTCGATGGCCTGGCGCTGCTGCGATAGCAGGGCCTTGACATTGTTCTGGTACTTGGCGGCGGCGGGCGCGAAGCTGTCGCGGTAAGTGCTTTCCGCCTGCGCCGCGTCGCCGGCCTTGCGCGCATTCATCACCAGGGTCTTGGCGTCCTGGTATTTGACGCGCTCGGCGATGGAGGATTTGAAGATGGCTTTTTCCTCGTCGCTGTCGAGCAGCGCCTCGATTTTCTTCAGCAGTTCGCTGCCCTGTTTCGTGCTGTCGGCGATGGTGTCGGCAAACACGCTCGACAGCGTTTCATCCGTGCTTTTGGCGATCATCGAGGTGCGCGCGATGGCCGAGTAAATCAGCACGTACCAGTCCGAGACGAGGCGTTCCTTGGCGAGCGGTTTTTCCATCATTTGCCGCGTCGCTTCGGCGTTCACGCTGGCGCTGTACAGCGCGTACGAGGTGGAAATCACGGACAGCAGCAGCACCAGCGCGAAGCCTGCAGCCAGGCGCGTGCCGATACGAAGGTGGGAGAGGGCGTGCATGGTTGGAGCTCCTGTCGCAGAGGGGATTTAATTGCCTGTGCGACATAGTATGCACTGATAAGTGACCAATAGGCGAGGGAAAAGCACGCTTGTTTTCGAGCCTGTTGCAGTCTCGCCCGTGCTACAGGTCGAGCGCCTGGCGCAGGTTCGGCTGCTCGGCCCAGCGGGCGAAGGCGGCCGCCATGCGTTCGCTTTCCGCGATGGCGCGGCGCCAGTCGCGCATGCGCGCTGCATGATCCTGGCCGTAGTGCGGGAAGTCGCGCCGGTCCGGCAGTTTGCCATTCGGCAGGCTGGCCACGAAGGCGGGCGAGGGCGAGACGAGGATCATGTTGTCGAGTGCGCTATCGCCGCTGCGCGCGCGGCGCCAGGGCATGGCCTTGTCCAGCCAGCCCGGCACGATATGGTCGGCAAAATGCGGGTACAGCACCAGATCCGGTTCGCGCTGGTAGGGCAGGTGCAGATGGTAGTCGACCAGGCCGCCGTCCCAGTAGCGCCCGGGCGGGGCGCCGGCGATGTCCGTCACGGCGTCAAGCACCAGCGGGATGGAGCCGGAAGCGAGCAGCGCGTCGCGCAGGTTGTCCTGCGCCAGCGGCACGAAGTGGGAATGAAAGGCGTCGAAGCGCGAGCGCAGCCAGCTGGCACCGTCCGGTCCGGCATGGAACACGGTTCGTTCCAGCGAGGCGGCCAGACGCGCCCGCGCCACGGCGTTGCCGGCGGCCGCCAGCAGGAAGCCGCGCCGGTCGCGCCATTTGCCCGGCTGCGCCAGCGCGCCGATGCCGCGCACGGCCAGCACCGACAGACTATGTTGCGCATGCCGTAGCAGCTGCGCATCCTGGCCATCGAGGACGGCATCGAGCAGGGCGCGGCAAGTGCGGCTGACGTGCGCCGCCTCGGGCTTGTCTGGATAGCGCTGGCCCACGTATGCGCGCACCAGGCGGCGTTGCGCGGCCACCGGGTCGGGAAACACGGCGGCGGCCATGCGCCAGGCGCCGATCGAGGCGCCGACGAAGTGGCGCGGGCGCGGCGCTTGCGCCAGAAAATCACCGAACAGCCAGCAATCGAGCTGGTGCAGGATCAAGCCTTTCGGCCCGCCTGCGGCGGCAGGGACGATGGCGATGTCGCTCGCGCACAAGCCGTTTCCGGCAATGCGGGCGCGGGCGCGGCGGCCCAGGCGGATGGTGATCGGTGATTGCATGAGTTGTTGTTAGCGGCCTGTAGCCGCGTATTTTACCGCCAGCGTGGCGCCACGACACAATCGCACTCGCCATAGTCACATTGTTAGTATTAATAAATTTCTTTAAGGCAACCATTCTCTTGAGAAATGTTGCATAATATTGGACGTTGAATTTTTGGCATGTGCCAAGGATTCCTTATGTCTTGCTTTTTGATTGGAATTTTATGCAACTGAATCACGCTTTTGTTCTGACCCTCATCGCTGGCTCTCTCGTTGCCTGCGGCGGTGGCGGCTCGTCCTCCCCAGCTGACCCGGTAGTCGCCGTGAATCCACCCGTGACGCCTGTTACGCCGCCAGTGGTGCCTGTCACGCCGACCGCCACTGGCGAAAACACGGGCACCGTCAGCGCCCGTTTCGTCAATGGCGACAACAGCCGCTTCGTCTTTACGTCGATCGGCTTGCAGAGCAATGGCAAGGCCAGCACGCTGGTGCAGGATACCTCCGGCGCCTTGAGCACTATCGGCAGCATCGTCTTGACGGGCAACCCGGCCGTGACGCGTGAAATCAGCGGCGACGCCAGCTTTGCGCAGGGACGCTGGTTCAAGGGCTCATTCAGCAATAGCTCTGGCGCCACGACGTTGAGCGGCAACAATGCCAGTGCGCATTACGTCGCCTATAACGTGCTCGCCACACTGCCAGCGACCGGCACGTTCACCTGCGATGCAGGCACGTTCACGGCGCCAAGCTATACGGGTGGCAGCAGCGTCTCGTCGACCGCTAACTTCGGTACCGCCAGCGGCAATGCCAGCATGTCCTTCGATGCCTCCGGCGCCAAAATAGCGCTGACCATCGACGCCAGCGCAGGCGGCAGCACGGGTAAAGTAGCGGCTTCGACGACCATGGCTTCGGCCGCGTCGAGCAGCATCACCGGCGGCTACCTGTCGAATGGCACGGGCGCGCAGCTGATGCTGGGCGACGGCGGCGCTGGCCGCTATCTGCTGATCGCCGCTTACAAGGCGCAACTGGCAAATGGCGCCAATTACCAGGGTGTGGCCACATTCCGTTGTTCCTGATCACGCGGGCATGAAAAAAGCGGCGCCGTGCACTGCACGGACGCCGCTTTTTTTACGCACGTCGTGATTAGCGCAGTGCCGCGATCATCTGTTTCAGCTTGCCGGAATCGACGCAGAAGGCGCGGATGCCTTCGGCCAGTTTTTCCGTCGCCATCGCGTCTTCATTCATCATGAAGCGGAAGGCTTCTTCGTTCAGCGACATTTGCACGATGTTGGTCGATGGCGCCGCTTCGGCGCTCAGCTTGCGTTCCACCGGCGCATCGCTGTCGGCCAGCTTTTGCAGCAGGTCGGGGCTGATGGTGAGCAGGTCGCAGCCGGCCAGTTCGAGGATTTGCGACGTGTTGCGGAAGCTCGCGCCCATCACCTCGGTCTTGTAGCCGAACTTGCGGTAGTAATTGTAGATGCGGCGTACCGATTGCACGCCCGGATCTTCCGCGCCCATGTAGTCAATACCCGTCGATTTCTTGTACCAGTCGTAGATGCGGCCGACGAACGGCGAAATGAGCTGGGCGCCCGCTTCGGCGCAGGCGATGGCCTGGGCCAGCGAGAACAGCAGGGTCATGTTGCAGCGGATGCCTTCCTTTTCCAGGATGGCGGCGGCGCGGATGCCTTCCCAGGTGGAAGCGATCTTGATCAGCACGCGTTCGCGTGGAATGCCGGCGTTCGAATACAGGGCGATCAGGTCGCGGCCCTTGGCGACAGTACCTTCTGTATCGAACGACAGGCGCGCATCGACTTCGGTGGAGACGCGGCCGGGGATGGTTTGCAGGATTTCCACGCCAAAGGCGATCAGCAGGCGGTCGATGATTTCGGCGGTCGAGGCATTCGGATGGTCGCGCACGGCCTTTTCCAGCAGCGGCTTGTATTCATCCTTTTGCACGGCCTTCAGGATCAGCGACGGATTCGTCGTCGCATCGCGCGGCGTGTAAGCCTGGATCGATTGGAAGTCGCCGGTGTCGGCCACCACGGTAGTAAATTGCTTCAGTTGTTCGAGTTGGTTCATGGCTGCACGGGAAAGAGTGAATGGGCTTGCCGGAGTATTGTACCGAATCCATTGCCCGAAGCATCGACTATTGTCTTCCCCGCGCACTACTTGTTCAATTGAATCTTGCTTTTTTGAGAACTCGCGCATAATTGCCTGGACTTGTTTATTTTGCACATTGTTTTGATAAGCAATGTGCGATGCCACTTTCCAGATGAAGAGCATCCTTTGACACAAGATATCGTTAGCGCGGTAGCCGCCTTCAATGGCGCGACGCGCCTGTATGCATTGTCCATCGGCGACGATGGCCAGGACAGCGGCTTGCTGGTCGAAGCCTTTGCCGCCGATGAACGGCTGCAGGAGGTTGGCGCGCGCGAGATTATCGCCTTGTCCACGAATGCCCATGTTGCGCTGGCCTCCTTGCTGGGCCAGCCTGCCAGCCTGCATATCAGCCTGGCCGACGGCACGCGCACGCAGTTTTCCGGCTATATCAGCGCAGCGGCCATGCTGGGCAGCAATGGCGGCCTGGCGCGCTACCGCTTGCGCATCACGCCCTGGCTGTGGCTGTTGACGCAAGTGCGTAACAGCCGCGTATGGCAAGACCGGAGCGTGACGGCCATCGTCGACGAGGTATTGCAAGCCTATGCGCCGCATGCCCTGTGGCAATGGAGCGACGAGGTGGCGCAGTGCATGCGGCAGGCGGGCGAGCGCAGCTATTGCTGCCAGTACCGGGAATCGGACTTCGATTTCGTGCGCCGGCTGCTGACGGAAGAGGGCATCGCCTGGCGCTTCGAGGCGCACACGCTAATTTTGTTCGCCGACAGCAGCCAGCCCTGCGCCACGCCCGAGGACGCCAGCAGCGCGCAAGGCGGCGGCTTGCGTTTTCATGGCGCCAGGGCCGGCGAAGCGAGCGACAGCGTGCAAGCGCTGTGTGCGCGGCGCAGCCTGCACGTCGGGCTGAGTAGCGTGCTGAGCTACGATTACAAGGCCAAGAAGGCGGTCGCCGCCAGCGTGCCGACGAATCTGGCCATCGGCGGCAAGCATGCCCCCGTGCTGGAAAGTTACGATACGCCGGGCCAGTACTGGTATGCGAATGGCGCGCAGGCGCAGCACTATGCCGCGTTGCAGATGCAGTCGCGCGAAGCGCGCGCCCAGTTGTGGCAGGCGCGCTCGACGGTACGCACCCTGCGCGCCGGCACGCGGTTCACCCTGACGCAGGGGCCGTTGCCGCAGGCCGATGGTGCCGCGTCCGACTATGTCGTGCTCCGCGTGGCCAGCATCGGCATCAACAACCTGCCGGCGCCCGCGTCGCAGGCGCTGGCAGAACTGTTCGGCCCAGTGCCCGAATTGCTGGAAGAAGCCATGCCAGGCCTGGGCGACGGCTTTGCCGACTTTGCCGCCGCGATTGCCCAGGCGAAAGCCAGCGGTTACGCCAACTGCATCGAGATGCTTGCCGCGGCAACGCCATGGCGCCCCGTGCATGACGGCGGCGACGCGCGCCACCACCCGAAACCGACGGCCTGCGGCAGCCAGAGCGCTATCGTCGTCGGCGCCGACGGCGGCGCCAGCGGCGGCAGCGAAATCCATTGCGACAAGCTGGGCCGGGTGCGCATCCGTTTCCACTGGCAACTTGACGGCAGCGCCACCTGCTGGGTACGCGTGGCGCAGCGCTCGGCCGGCGGCGGCATGGGCAGCCAGTTCCTGCCGCGCATCGGCCAGGAAGTGCTGGTGCAATTCCTGGAAAACGATATCGACCGGCCCATCATCGTCGGCGCCCTGTACAACGGGCAAGGCGAGGGTGGCGTCGCGCCCACGCCGGGCGGCATCACGGACAAGCCCGCGGACGCCAGCGTCTTCGAGCCGGCGCGCGACCATGCGCCATCGGCGCAGGGCAACGTGGCTGGCGGCAACAGTCCGCTCTGGCATGGCGCGGCTGGCGGCAGCGCGGGCCACCGCAACGGCGCGGCGCAATGGGGCATCCGCAGCAAGGAATTCGGCGCCGCCGGCTCCGGCTCTGGCTACAACCAGTTGCTGTTCGACGATACCGACCAGCAAGGGCGCATCCAGCTCAAGAGCAGCCATGCGGCAAGCGAACTCAATCTTGGCCACCTGATCCATGCGGCCGACAATTACCGGGGCAGCCTGCGCGGCACGGGCGCCGAGCTGCGCACGGACGCTTACGGCGCCGTGCGGGCCGGTGCCGGCCTATTGATTTCCAGCTACCTCGTCAACCACGACGCGCAGGCGCGCGATCCGGCCGGCGACAATGCACCGGGCATGGTCTTGCTCAAGCAGGCAGCCAAGCTGGGTGCAACCTTCAGCGCCGCCGCCGTCACGCACAAGACGGTCGCGTATGCCAGCC
>NZ_PDZL01000058.1 GCF_002735705.1 Janthinobacterium sp. BJB426 | reverse complement strand
CAGGGCCGTATGCGGCCGTTCCTGGTTATAGATCCGCACCGATTGCGCCACCATTTTGCTCGCCTGTTTCAGGTCCGCAGGTCGATTCAGCAGGAACTCGCCTTTCAGAATGCCGTTGATACGTTCGGCCAGCGCATTCTGATAGCAGTCGTAGCCATCTGTCATGGAGCAAGTCAGTCCGTGACGACGATGAATTTCCTGATAGTAAGTAGAGCAATACTGGATGCCCCTGTCTGAATGATGGATCAGCGGCGTCTTGCGCTGTCGCGCTCGCAGTGCCATTTTCACGGCCTCGCTGACTTCCTCGGTTTGCAAGCTCGCGTGCACATGGTAGCCCACAATCTTGCGCGAGTATGCATCCGTCACCAAGCTCAGATAGACGAATTTTCCGGCGGTCGGGAGATACGTGATATCGGCTACCCACACCTGCTCCGGCTGCGTGGCAAACACTTGCCCCGGTCCCTCCTTGAGCAAGTTCGGATGGCGCCGGAAGCGGTGATGGCTGTTCGTGGTCTTGTGATAGGCCCGCTGCGGTTGTACCAGCAGCCACTCCTGCCGCAAGATGTCAAAGAGCCCATCGCGTCCCACTTTGATCTTTTCTCGGGAAAAGGCTGCACCGAGCATGCTGTGCAGCTTGCGCGTGCCGATGCGCGGCTGGCGCAGACGTATCGGCTGCACCAGTTTGACGACAGTTTGTGCCCTGTCCAGGCACTGT
>NZ_PDZL01000057.1 GCF_002735705.1 Janthinobacterium sp. BJB426 | reverse complement strand
ACTGCATGAAGTTGGAATCGCTAGTAATCGCGGATCAGCATGTCGCGGTGAATACGTTCCCGGGTCTTGTACACACCGCCCGTCACACCATGGGAGCGGGTTTTACCAGAAGTAGGTAGCTTAACCGCAAGGAGGGCGCTTACCACGGTAGGATTCGTGACTGGGGTGAAGTCGTAACAAGGTAGCCGTATCGGAAGGTGCGGCTGGATCACCTCCTTTCTAGAGTTTGCACGAATCAGAAATGGTTCACGCATCAAATGTTCACACTTATCGGCTGTTTAATTAAGAAGAAACAGTAGTCGTAGTAGTTCCGCGTTGGGGCTGTAGCTCAGCTGGTTAGAGCACCGTGTTGATAACGCGGGGGTCGTTGGTTCGAGTCCAACCAGCCCTACCAGCAAAAACAGACCCGGGGGTAAGGTGGACGCTAGTCCAGCCAGACCTACCAGTATGGAATACCCACAGGGGGATTAGCTCAGCTGGGAGAGCACCTGCTTTGCAAGCAGGGGGTCGTCGGTTCGATCCCGTCATCCTCCACCAAAGTTTTACTCGAAAGCGCAAACGTAAGCCAGTCAACAAGACTTGGGTTTAGGTTTGATCTTTTAGCGATCAAAGCTGTTTCGTTCTTTAACAATCTGGAAGAAGTAAAGATTATTTATTGATCGGTTTGCCGTAAAAAGCAAATCGATGGGTAATGATTGTATGTATCAACAAACAAGCAACAACGTTGTACTTTCTTATCCCTGTAGCGCTCTTTCATTATGCAAATGATGAGAGGCTAACGTTATAGGGACAAGCGAATAAGTGCA
>NZ_PDZL01000056.1 GCF_002735705.1 Janthinobacterium sp. BJB426 | reverse complement strand
TCAGGCTGCCTTGCCGATCACGGCCGTGTTCGAGGCGCAGACGCTGGCGGCGCTGGCACTGCGCATCGAGCAGGCCGGGCCAGCGGAGGCGCAGCCGATCGTGCATCGCGGACCCGGACGGGCGCCGTTGTCGCATGGCCAGCAACGCCTGTGGCTGATCGACCAGATGGGTGATGGTGCGAGCGTGCAATATCATATGCCGATGGCGCTCGAACTGCGGGGCGAGTTGAATGTGGCGCTGCTGCAGCAGGCACTGCAACTGGTGGTGCAGCGCCATGAAATACTGCGCACGACCTATGCCAGCGATGGCGATCATGCATGGCAGGAAGTGCAGGAAGTGGCCACGCTGGCCCTGCCGGTGCTGGCGGTGGAAGATGAGGCGGCCATGGAGATGGCCATCGAAGCGGAAGCGGGGCGGCCGTTCAACCTGCGTTGCGAGCTGCCATTGCGGGCGCAATTGTTGCGCCTGGCGCCGCAGCGCCATGTGCTGGTCCTGGTGCTGCACCATATTGCGTCGGACGGCTGGTCGGGTGCGATCGCGGTCGACGAGTGGTGCGAAGCGTACGCGGCGCTGGTCGAGGGCAGGGCGCCGGGCTGGCAGGCGCTGCCTGTGCAGTATGCGGACTACGCCCGCTGGCAGCGCGAGGCGCCGCAACAGGCGCGCCATGCGCAGCAACTGACGTACTGGCAGCAGAAGCTGGCCTCCTTGCCGGAAGTGCACAGCCTGCCACTGGACCATCCGCGTCCGGCGCAACAGAGCTTCGAGGGTGCGCTGCTGCACAGCCGACTGGACGCGCAAGTGAGCAGCCGGTTGCGCGCGG
>NZ_PDZL01000055.1 GCF_002735705.1 Janthinobacterium sp. BJB426 | reverse complement strand
ATGAAAGCTGTGTTTGCCGAGATCGATGCCGATGAGCGTAACGTTTTCCATGATGGCCTCCTTCAGAAATGAAAACACCCTATAAGTTTAGTAACTTATAGGGTGGAGGGTGACCATCTCATTAGCCAGACCGCAGTCTGGCTTGGCGTTGCTGGCCGCGGACGGCCAGGCAAAGATTATTGCAGCAAGGACATGACCATCGAGGACATGCTGTTGCTTTGTTTCAGCATCGCGGTGCCGGCTTGCAGCAGCATTTGCGACGACGTCATGTTCGAGCTTTCGGTGGCGAAATCAACGTCCATGATGCGGCCGGTAGCGGCCTTGGTGTTGGTGGCGATGTTCGACAGGTTGCTGTTGACGTGGTCGAGGCGGTTGGCGGCGGCGCCCAGGGACGAGCGGATCGTGCCGACATTGTCGATGGCATTTTTCAGCAGGTCGATCGTGGCGTTTGCCGTGCCGGTCAGTTCCGTGCCGACGCCGCCGCTGGTAGCCTTGAAGTTGTTGGCGGACAAGCCTTTCAGCGCGGTGTCCAGCGTGACCATGCCTGCTTGCACGGTGAAGTCCATGGTTTCCGACTTGGCGGCGCCGATCTGGAAGGTCATCTTGGCTTCCGACAGAGTGCCCTTGCCAGTCGTGCCATCGCCCAGCAGATTCTGGCCGCCGAACGTGGTATTGGTCATCACGTTGTACAGTTCCAGGCCCAGCGCGTCATATTCGGCTTGCATGGCGGTCTTGTCGGCCGTGTTCGACGAAGCATCGGCAGCTTGCGTGGCCAGATCTTTCATGCGCACCAGCATGTTGGTGACTTCGCCGAACGCGCCTTCAGCCGTTTGCAGCATCGAGGTGCTGTTTTGCGTG
>NZ_PDZL01000053.1 GCF_002735705.1 Janthinobacterium sp. BJB426 | reverse complement strand
TATAAGTTACTAAACTTATAGGGTGTTTTCATTTCTGAAGGAGGCCATCATGGAAAACGTTACGCTCATCGGCATCGATCTCGGCAAACACAGCTTTCATGTCCACGGACAGGATCGCCAAGGTAAAACACTGCTGCGCAAGAAGTTCAGCCGCCCACAACTGATCGCGTTTCTCGCCACTTTCCATCCCTGCACCATCATCATGGAGGCCTGTGCCGGAGCGCACTTCATCGCCCGGCAACTGGCCGGCTTTGGCCATGAGGCCAAGCTGATCTCGCCGCAGTTCGTGCGCCCCTTCGTCAAGAGCAATAAGAGCGACTTCATCGATGCCGAAGCCATTTGCGAGGCGGCCAGCCGTCCCGCCATGCGTTTTGTCACGCCCAAGAACGAGGCTCAACAGACGCTTTCGGCGCTGCACCGCGTGCGCGAATCGCTGGTACGCGAGCGTGTCAGGGCGAGCAACCAAATCCACGGCTTTCTGCTGGAGTTTGGCATCAGCTTGCCGGTTGGCCACGCTGCGATCAACAAATTGCCTTCCGTGCTGGCAGAACAGCGCCTGCCAGCACGGTTGATGCTGCTGCTGGAGCGATTGCATGCCCATTTCAAGTATCTCGACAAGCAGATTGCCGATATTGAGAAGGACCTGACCCGGCAAGTGACCGAGGACGATTTAGGCCGGCGACTCATGACAGTGCCCGGCATCGGTCCGATCACGGCCAGCGTGCTGGCCGCCGAAGTGGGTGACGGCAAACACTACCGCTGCGGGCGTGACTTCGCCGCCGCCGTTGGGCTGGTGCCACGCCAGTACAGTACCGGCGGTAAAAACAAGTTGCTGGGCATCAGCAAGCGCGGCGACAAGAATCTGCGGCGCTTGCTGGTGCAGTGCGCGCGGGCTTACATGCAGAGGCTGGAGCGTCAACGTGGGCGCCTGGCGCAGTGGGTGCACGCCATGCTCACGCGACGCCACTCGAATGTGGTGGCCTGCGCATTGGCCAACAAACTGGCGCGCACGGCATGGGCCATCGCGGCCCACCATACCGAATTTGAAATAAAAGAGGCGCCCATGACAACATGAGGGCCTCCCAAGACTCACTGCTTTACAGCAC
>NZ_PDZL01000052.1 GCF_002735705.1 Janthinobacterium sp. BJB426 | reverse complement strand
GTCAATGGCCTGGACATCGTCTACACGCCAGGCATCAACACCAGCGGCGACATCCGCATCGGCTACACCGTGTCGAACGCGTTCGGCACCTCGGCGCCGGTGACGTCGACGATTGCCGTCAATCCGATGCCGCAGGTACTCAGCCAGAGCGCCACGGTGGTGGCCGGCCTGACGGTCACCGTCGACCTGACGGCGGGCGCCACGGGCGGCCCGTTCACGGCGGCGAATGTACTCAGCGTGGCGCCGGCGGAAGCGGGCAAGGCGGTGGTGCGCGATGTGGGCACGGCCGGCAAGCCGTCGTACCAGCTGAGCTTTGCAGCCTCGGGCAAGTTTGCCGGCGCGGCGGTGGTCAGCTATACCTTGAGCAATGCCTTCGCCACCTCGAAACCGGGCGTGGTGAACGTCACCGTGACGGCGCGCCGCGATCCGTCGGTCGATCCGGAAGTGATCGGCCTGCAGGCGGCGCAAGCCGATGCGGCGCGGCGTTTCGCCAGCGCGCAGCTGTCGAACTTCACGCAGCGGCTGGAAAGCCTGCATGGCGATGGCTGGGGACGTTCCAGCTTTGGTCTGAGCCTGACGCCGCCGAACGACAGCGGTAACCCGACGGCGGCGCTGGCGCGCTGGCAGGCGGACGAAGCGGACCGCGTGTTTGGCACGGCCGTGAAACCGTTCATGCGCAAGGCGGCCTTGCGTCAGGTTGACACGGGTTTCAGCAGCGAGCGGCAGCAGGTGGACGTCAGTGGCGCCACCAGCGGTTTGCCGGACATGCCGCAAAAGCCGGACACGCAGAAGCAGGCGTTGTCGCTGTGGCTCGGTGGCGCGGTCGACTTCGGTCAGCACTATGTGAATGGCCGCGAGACGGGCTTCCGCTTCCGCACGAATGGTGTCAGCGTGGGTGGCGATTACCGCCTCAGCGACCTGGCCACCCTGGGCGTGGGCGCCGGTTTCAGCCATGACCGCAGCGACGTGGGCCAGAACGGCAGCCGCAGCACGGCCGACAGCGCCGTGGCGGCTGTGTATGGCAGCCTGCGTCCGAGCAAGGGCGTGTTCCTTGACGGCGTGCTCGGCTACGGTACCCTGCAGTACGACGCCTCGCGCTACCTGTCCGATGGCAGCGGTTTCGCCACGGGCGAGCGCGACGGCAAGCA
>NZ_PDZL01000051.1 GCF_002735705.1 Janthinobacterium sp. BJB426 | reverse complement strand
CCTGCGAACGGACGCCCGATCGGCACCATTCCCTGCCCGGTTTCCTGCCCCTCGTGGTAGCTGCTGTCGATGGTCGCTTCAGTCACCCCATAGGTATTAATCAGCCGTGGCGATACACCGAACGCGGCCCGTACCCGTGCCTGGTCGGCTCCATACCAGCTATCCGAACCGACCACCAGCAAGCGCATCGGCGGAGCGCTTGAGGCACTCTCTTCAAGATAGGCGCATAATTCGCGCAGCACCGCTGGCACGAATTCGGCCGCCGTGATGCGTTCGTCATGCAGCCAGGCGGTGAGCGCCTGCGCATCGAGCAGTACCGCGCGTGGACAGATCACCAGCGTATTGCCAAAACCGAGCGTACGCACCAAATCCCCCGCAAATACGTCGAAATTGGCGTTCGCCATCTGCAGCCAGCGGTCGCCCTTCAGCGCCAACTGGTAGATGTCATCCCAGGCCGCACCGATGGCAGCCAGGCCACCATGCTCGATCATCACCCCTTTGGGGCGCCCGGTTGTTCCCGACGTAAACGTCGCATAGGCCAGCTGTTCCGGCACCAGCACGAGCGCGGGAGCCGTGTCAGGCAGGGCCGCATCAAGCAGCAGCTCGGACAGGTCAAGGACCGTGGCGCCGCATCCCGAAAGCAAATGACGCTGTTCGCCGTCAGCGATCAACCAGCGCACCTTGGCATCGGTGATGATATCGGCAACGCGGGCGACAGGCACCTCGGCCGTCAGCGGAATATAGGCCGCTCCCGCCTTCATGATCCCCAGTGCCGTCACCGGCAGCAGCACGCTACGCCCGACGCAGAACGCGACGAAGTCGTCGCGCCCGACGCCGCGCTGCAACAGCGCATGGGCCAGCCGGTTCGACTGCACGTCCAGTGCCCCGTACGACAGCGATGTCACCCCATCTTCCACGGCGACCAGGTCCGGATGCAGACGCGCCACTCGCGCGCAACGCTCCGGCAGCAGCAGCGAAGTCGATCCCGCTACGTCCTTGCCGCTCAGTGCCAACAGACGCGATCGCTCTGCCGGCGGCAGGCAGGACAGCGAAGAGATCGGCGCATCAAGCTGCGCCAACATTGCGCTCAACAGGAATTCAAAACTGGCCGCGAAGCGTGCCACCGTGGCCGCATCGAACAGGTCGGTGCTGTATTCCCAACTGAGCTGCA
>NZ_PDZL01000050.1 GCF_002735705.1 Janthinobacterium sp. BJB426 | reverse complement strand
GAAAGGGTTGCAATAAACTGGTGGCTGCGACTGTTTAATAAAAACACAGCACTCTGCAAACACGAAAGTGGACGTATAGGGTGTGACGCCTGCCCGGTGCTGGAAGATTAAATGATGGGGTGCAAGCTCTTGATTGAAGTCCCAGTAAACGGCGGCCGTAACTATAACGGTCCTAAGGTAGCGAAATTCCTTGTCGGGTAAGTTCCGACCTGCACGAATGGCGTAACGATGGCCACACTGTCTCCTCCCGAGACTCAGCGAAGTTGAAATGTTTGTGATGATGCAATCTACCCGCGGCTAGACGGAAAGACCCCATGAACCTTTACTGTAGCTTTGCATTGGACTTTGAACCAATCTGTGTAGGATAGGTGGGAGGCTTTGAAGCGGGGACGCTAGTTCTCGTGGAGCCAACCTTGAAATACCACCCTGGTTTGTTTGAGGTTCTAACCTTGGTCCGTTATCCGGATCGGGGACAGTGCATGGTAGGCAGTTTGACTGGGGCGGTCTCCTCCTAAAGTGTAACGGAGGAGTTCGAAGGTACGCTAGATACGGTCGGACATCGTGTTGATAGTGCAATGGCATAAGCGTGCTTAACTGCGAGACTGACAAGTCGAGCAGGTACGAAAGTAGGACATAGTGATCCGGTGGTTCTGTATGGAAGGGCCATCGCTCAACGGATAAAAGGTACTCTGGGGATAACAGGCTGATTCCTCCCAAGAGTTCATATCGACGGGGGAGTTTGGCACCTCGATGTCGGCTCATCACATCCTGGGGCTGTAGCCGGTCCCAAGGGTATGGCTGTTCGCCATTTAAAGTGGTACGTGAGCTGGGTTTAAAACGTCGTGAGACAGTTTGGTCCCTATCTGCCGTGGGCGTTGGAAATTTGAAGGGGGCTGCTCCTAGTACGAGAGGACCGGAGTGGACGAACCTCTGGTGTACCGGTTGTCACGCCAGTGGCATTGCCGGGTAGCTAAGTTCGGAAGAGATAACCGCTGAAAGCATCTAAGCGGGAAACTTGCCTTGAGATGAGATTTCCCAGAGCCTTGAGCTCTTTGAAGGGTCGTTCGAGACCAGGACGTTGATAGGCTGGGTGTGGAAGTGCAGTAATGCATTAAGCTAACCAGTACTAATTGCCCGTACGGCTTGTCCCTATAACCTTAGCAGGTACAGAGGATAAGACGGTACAACGTTGCGTGTGTGTTGATACTACCAGTCATTACCCCAATCTTTGCTTCTTCCAGATTCAGGCTTTGTCGCTCCACAGAGGACAAATGCCAGTACAAGTTATGCCTGATGACCATAGCAAGTTGGTCCCACCCCTTCCCATCCCGAACAGGACCGTGAAACAACTTTGCGCCGATGATAGTGCTGCAACCAGTGTGAAAGTAGGTTATCGTCAG
>NZ_PDZL01000049.1 GCF_002735705.1 Janthinobacterium sp. BJB426 | reverse complement strand
GCCACAACCAGTGTCACCGCGGCATCGTCAAGCATGTAGGCGATCCGCTCCGCCGGGTAGATCGGGTCAAGCGGGACGTAGGCCGCCCCGCATTTAAGGATGGCCAGGATCGCCTGCACCACTTCGCCCGAGCGTTCCAGGCACAGCCCGACGCGCGCGCCGGGCGCCGCGCCCGACGCCAGCAGGCGATGCGCCAACTGGTTCGATGCCGCCTCCAGTTCGGCATAGGTCCAGTGACGCTCGCCATCAATCAAGGCCATCGCCTGCGGCGTGGCCAGTGCCTGCGCCGTAAATAGCTGGTGCAGGCACTGCGCCGGTGCCGTCGATTGCGTCGCCCGCCCCAGCTGCAACAAGCGTTCGCGTTCGGCAGGCGCCATCAGGCTTGCTGTCCAAACAGGTTCATTGGTGCAAAGAAGGGCCGCGTCAAGTGCACGCTCAAAATTGATCATGACGTGCTGCAATGCTTCAGTGGAATAGAGTCCCGCGTCGGCACTAATACTCAAATTCAGCTGGCCCTGCCGTGGGTCATGCGTCCAGTGGCACAACAGACGATAATTTGTCACCTCGAAGGTATCCATGCCACTGATACCGTCACCATTGACTCCGTCGTACACATGAAAATCTGTATAGTTGAACAACGCTGCGGATAAATCGACGCCGCTATCCCTTTGAAGTTGGGAGACCGGGTAATGTCGGTAATTCCATGCTTGCTGAAGTTGACTATCGACGGCGGAGATCAATACAGACCAGCTAGGTTGGTCGATATTCGTACAAATCGGTAGCGTTGACAAGAACAAGCCCAAGCTGCGATCGGCGCCGGCCACCTCAAGGCGGCCGTGGCCAGTGACACTGCTGGTGATCGATTCAGCTCCGTTAAGGAAGGCAAGCACCTTGAGGTAAACTGCCAGCAATACCGTCCTTGGCGCGACCCCGAGCCGTGCACACAGTTCGCGAAGCTGTTCACCGCGCGTCGAGAGATCAAGATGCGCGCTCTGCGCCGTCAAACGTTTGCCTGCCTCCCATGTCGGCATGGTGGCGGACGCTATCATTTCCCCCCAGAATGCCCGGGCCTTTGGATCGGCTAAGCTTGCAAGTTCTTGAGCGACGTAATGCCGATACGGCGGCAGTGACGACCTTGCGATTTCTGGCAACAGACGCTGGACTTCCAGATAACGTTGGAACAACTCTGTATTAAAAGAGGAAACGCTCCAGCCGTCCAATATCGCGTGGTGGTGAATGAGCGTGTAATGGAAAACAGCATCCGACACGCAGTGCACATCGATACTCCACAACGGCGCCTTGCCATCGAAAACGGAAGTATTGGCGACCTGACAATCATACCAAGTTGCAAACTTCGCTTCACTTTCTGTCGCCTCTAGATGACGCCAATCATGCACTTGCAGTGGCAGCGGCGCATCGCGCAGCACCAGTTGCAATGGCCGGTAGCCGATGTCATAGTCGAAAACCGTCCGCAATATTTCATGGCGCGTCATCATCCCTGTCAACGCTTCCTGCAATGCTGCTTCTGACCATGGCCGCTCCAGCTTCACGCTGTCGATGATCAAATAGTCGCCATCTCGCTGGTTGTGGAAAACCATACCTTCCTGAAGCTGCGTCAAAGGATAGCCATCTTCGTACTTGGCCACGTCCACGAGCACTCGCTCCTCTGGCGTTAACAAACTGAACGGACCGGCATCGACCGCGAGGTGTGTCGTTGCAGTCGAGCGCGATGAAATCGCATTGGCCATCAATTCGATTGACTGATAAGCAAAAAGGTCGCGTACCGCCAGCGCGAACCCTTCCTGGCCACAGCGTGCAATCAGTCTTACAGCACGGATTGAATCACCACCCTGCGCAAAGAAGTTCGCTGTCACGGAGACCTGTTCCAGTTCAAGTATCTCAGCCCAAATTTCAGCGAGTTTTACTTCCACCTCCGTGCGCGGTGCGAGATATTCCACTTGAAAACGCTCGCGGGCGTCAGGCAGCGCCTTCACATCGAGCTTGCCGTTGGCTGTCAGCGGCCATGCCGCCACGGCCATAAAGATGGATGGCACCATGTAGTCGGGCAGGCTCTGGCCAAGCTGTGCCCGCAACGGTGCGCTGTCGATCACCGCCTGCGCATTGAGCACGTAGGCAACCAGGCGCACCTGTCCGGCAGAGCCCTTCTCGGCCAATACCACCGCGTCGTCGACACCTTCGCAGCCGCGCAAGGCCGACTCGATTTCACCGAGCTCGATGCGGAAACCACGGATCTTCACCTGATGGTCGCCACGTCCAAGATATTCAAGCTCG
>NZ_PDZL01000004.1 GCF_002735705.1 Janthinobacterium sp. BJB426 | reverse complement strand
CGCCGAATTTCTTCGACAGAACCGTTGCGATTGCAGCGGTCAGCGTGGTTTTACCGTGGTCGACGTGGCCGATGGTGCCGACGTTGACGTGCGGCTTGGTCCGTTCGAATTTACCTTTTGCCATTTTGAACTCCTAATGATTTGATTAGATTGCTCAGGCACACGCCCGACGGTCTGGTTTGAATTGCTTCTGTGCTGCCTGCTGCGAATTCTGGTGCCCTTGACGTGGATCGAACACGTGGCCTCTCCCTTACCAAGGGAGTGCTCTACCACTGAGCTACAAGGGCTGTAATTTGTTGCATGCGATGCATCAAGCATCTGAACGGAAACTGGAGCGGGTGAAGGGAATCGAACCCTCGTCGTAAGCTTGGAAGGCTTCTGCTCTACCATTGAGCTACACCCGCGAGGTATCGTTCACTTTATCTTCACTTGCTCTTTGCTACTACCCAGTTTTCCTTGCAAAAACTTGGTGGAGGGGGCTGGATTCGAACCAGCGTACTCATAGAGAACAGATTTACAGTCTGTCGCCTTTAACCACTCGGCCACCCCTCCGCGGGAACCGCAGAGTATGAAGCATCTACTCACAACTGTCAACCTTATTTGCTGATGCCTGACTGCTGCATTTGCGTATAAAGAAGAAGTTGGCTGCTTCGGGGCGTGATTATAAGCTCCCGATTTGAGAATGTGCAAGGGTTGGCGCGAAAAAGTCGACTTTTTTCGCATTTTTTTTATCACCCCTGGCGGGAAGCCGCATTTTCCCGTCATGCACCCCGCATTTTTTCCATTTACCGGGCGTCAGGCGGATGCATCCAGGAGTTGCCCAGCGGCTTATATTTGCGCAGCAACTGCTGATGCAGGCCCGACAGCACGGGCAATTTGGGGTTGCGCGGGTCCAGGCGTCGCACGCCGGCGATAAACGTCAACGCCTGCTGCCCCATGCGTTCATCCCAGCCTTCGTGCTCCAGGCATTTCAGCACGGCCACGGCCGCATTGAAGACCACTTGCGGATTGTCGGGCAGGCGCGTAACGGCCTCGCCCATCAGATCGACAGCGCCGCGGAAATCGCCCTCTCCCGCCTTGGCGGCGCCGGCTGCCACCATGTCCGCCACTTCCTGGCGGCTTTGCCGCGCCAGCGCCTTGGCCAGCTCTTCGCGCCCGGCATGCTCGAAGACGGCCATGGCGCGCGTCATGGCCGCGCTGTCGGGCGCGTTGCGCATGACTTCGCGCATCACCTCGGCGGCGCCATCCTCGCGACCATGCGCCAGGCAATGGCGCGCCAGTTCCGTTTTCAGCATGTTCGAGCCGCCCACGCTGTGGCGGTTGGCGGCCAGGGCCGCGTCCAGCGATTGCTGCAGGCGTTCCTCATTACCCGTATGCGCATGCAGCATGGCGCTGCACAGGGCGCTGCACAATTCCGCATTCTTTTGCCCGCCCATCGACTTGTCGAGGTCGCGGATCACGGCGCCCACCTGCAGCGGGTCGCCCTTGCGCACGAGGGTCTGCACCAGGCGCACATGGTCTTCCGGGTCGCGGAATTCCGAATACTTGGCCTTGCTGACGACCAATTTGAGGGATTTTTCCGCCATCTCGATATCGTCGGCCGCCAGGGCCGCCTCACCCAGGCGGCGCAAGCGGCGCACGGCGTGCGGCGACAGGGCCACCGCTTCGCTCAAGGCGGCCTGCGCCAGTTCCGGCTTGCCTTGCGCCAGGTGCGTGCGCGCCAGCCAGTCATACGCGTCGAGAAAACGCTTGTTGTTTTCCAGCAGCCCTTCCAGGGTGCCCTGCGCCGCTTCGTACTCGCCCAGCAGGAATTGCGTCTTGGCCTGTCCCAGGCGTGCCCAGCCGATAGACTTGGCTTCATACAGGCCCGCGTAGATCGGCTCGGCGTCGGCCGCCTCGCCCAGCAGCAAATGCAATTCCGCGCGCAGGCGCAGGAAATCCGTGGCGTAGCGGGGATACAGGCTGGCGCCCTCGGCGCAGGCGGCAATCGCCGCGCGCTCATTGCCCACGTCGATCAGCTCATACACGGGCACGAAGGCATTGCGCTTGTCCAGCGCGCGGCCGATGCGCTCGAGCATGTTGTCAGCGGTAAAAGGCTTGAGGATGTAATCGGTGGGCAAGAGTTCGACGGCGCTGACCACCTTGGCGAAGCTGCCTTCGCCCGTGACCATGAAGAACATGGTCGACGCGTGCATCAATTTGTGGTGGCGCAAGTCTTCCAGCATCTGCTGGCCATCCTGCCCGCCATCGAGATCGTATTCGCACAGGATCAGATCATACGATTTGCTGCCCAGCATGCGGATCGCCTGGCCGGAGCTGGCCGCGTCGTCGATCTTCGCCAGGCCGCACAGGTTGAGCATATTGTGCAGGCTGGCGCGCATGCCCGGATGCGGCTCGATGATCAGTGCGCTAAGGCCCTTGAGTTCTTTCATGTCGTGATGTCCGAAAACTCCGCGGCGCGCCACACTGGTGCGTGGCGCCAGCCAGCATGAGGCTGCCGAGTATATGACGGCGCCGCGCGCAAGGGAATGGCGGCGTGCCGAAAAAGGCCGACGAAGTTGCTGCTCAAGCGACAGCGCGCTCCGGATGCCACAGTTGCGGCTCATGGTCGATCAGCTCCAGCAGCGCCGTCACCACTTCCGGATCGAACTGGCTGCCGCTGCGCTGCTCGATGTATTCGCGCACCTGCGGATACGGCCACGGTTCCTTGTAAGGCCGCTCGTGCAGCAAGGCGTCAAAAACATCGACCACGGCAACGATGCGCGCAGCCACGGGAATGTCGCGCCCTTTCAGGCCGTTCGGATAACCGGCGCCATCGAAGTGTTCGTGGTGGCCGCCGGCAATCTGCGCGCCATACGTCAGGTAGCTGACGCCGTCGACCATGTTGGCGGCCCGTTCCAATATGGTGCGACCGACGCTGGCGTGCAGCTGCATCTGCGCCCGTTCCTCATCCGTATGCTTGCCCGGCTTGAGCAGCACGGCGTCCGGCGTGGCCACCTTGCCCACATCGTGCAGGATGCTGGCCAGGCCGATCATGTCGAGCAACTGCGGGCTGAGCTCATCGGCGTAGACGCCGCGCTGCTGCATGCGCCGGGCGATGGCGTCGGACAACAGCTGCACCCGCCGCACGTGGCCGCCCGTGTCGCTGTCGCGGAACTCGGCCAGGTCGGCCAGCGCCACCACGGTCGCCTCCTGCGCCTTGCGCAGCTGGCCGAACATGTACAGGTTGTCGAAGGCGGCGGCGATACGCTGGCAGAACACTTCCAGCAAGTCGCGCTGGATCTGCGCCAGCGGCCACGGCGGCGTAACGGAAATGGCCAGCTCGCGATTGCCTTCCGTGTGGATGAACAGCACATTGGCCGGATGCTCGAACTGACTGCGCTTTTCCGCGAACGCCTTGTCGATGGTGGCGGTGAGCGCATGGTCGGCCGGCAAGGCTTCCGACTCGGCCAGCATGGCATAGGTACCCGTGGCGGCCACCACCTCGGGTCGCCCGGCGCCGCCCTGCATCAGGCACAGCACGCCGTCGGCGCCCACGTCGAGGATGGCGCTGACCTGGTTCAGCACACCGGAAGCGAATTCGCGCAGGGAATGGATCTGGTACAGATTGGTGGCGCCGGCGAGGATCTTGCCCAGGCCGATGCGGCTGCGTTCGAGCATCATCAGGCTCTCGTAGGCGCGCAGGGCCGAAATGACGGTGGTAAACAACTTTTGCGTCGTCAGTTCCGTCTTGGCCTTGTAATCGTTGATGTCGTATTCGATGATGACGCGCTGCTCGGGCGCCTGGCCCGGCTGGCCCGTGCGCAGCACGACGCGCACGATGGAGTTGTTCAGGTCGGCGCGGATGCGCTTGGCGAGGATCAGGCCGGCGTCATCCGTTTCCATCACCACGTCGAGCAGCACCAGCGCAATATCGGGCGTGTCGCGCAGGATGTCGTACGCTTCGCGGCCGCTGTAGGCGGAAAACAGTTCCAGCTCGCGCCCCTTGAAGCTGACATTGCGCAGCGCCAGCCGCGTGACCGCATGCACGTCAACGTCGTCATCGACGATCAGGACACGCCACAGGCGCTGGTCAGGCGCGGCAAGCCCGGCTGGACTGGCCACCGGCTCATCTTCGTCGAGCAGCCAGTTATCATCTGCATCGGCTTTGAGGTCGGTCATGAATACTCCTAATGGATAAGTTCGATGTGGACGCTGCGTTGACGCATATCAAGCATAATCAGATTAGATGCTGCTTACAACAGGATTCTGCGTACCGCCTTCGCTGGCGGACGGCGACGATGCCGAGGCACCGCTGCGCGTGGCGCCGCTGCAATTGTCCTGGCCGGGCCCGACGGCCTGGTAACGCACTTCATACTTGCCCGCGCTGAGCTGCTCCACCAGCAGCTTGTCATACGCAAGGATGTACAGGTAGCGCACGTTCGAGCGCCGCTCCGTGTCAAACAGCTTGACGAACACGGGCGCGGCATTGCCGCTGTTATCGATGCTCACGGCCAGCTCATCGCCCTTGTTACCGATCGGGAATCCATCGACATAGCCGGAATGGGCCGGCCAGGGTTCGCCATTTGGCGCCACCAGCGATGGGGACTCGGCCTTGCCTGCACCATCGCAGGCGGGCTGGCTGGCTTTCAAGCTCAGCTGGGAGACGGCCAGCACGCGGATCTCGGGCGTCTTCGCTTGCGGGGGTTCGGGCGCGTACGGCTTGCCCACGGCCCAGCTATCGACTGCCACGGCCTCGCCTTTCGGCGAAGACGCGGCACTGGCCGCTGGCGTGGCCGCTTCCGCATGGGGCTTGGCGCCATCGCGGGCCAGGCCGCTCCAGGCCGACGCCAGCGCGGCAGGCACGGGCTGAGACGTGTCGAGCATCAGCAAGGCGCCCAGCCAGCCCAGCAACAGGCAGACTAGCAAACTCAACCACCAGCGCCAGTTGCGCCAGACGGGCGGCAAGCCGCGCCGCTCCTTGCCTTTCGACGGGGGAACGTCCTGCGCCCAGGCGTGTTCATGCGGCTGGGCATGGCCTTTCGCGCGGCCATCGCGGCTCTTGCCTTCTTCCTGGTGGGTGCTTTCCAGCCATTCGATTTCCCACTCCTCGGCGGCGATCCACTCGTCGTGTTCCTTGCGGCGCTGGGGATCGGACAAGGTGCCATAGGCGCTGTTGAGGATCGCCATGATGCGGGCGGCCTTTTCGTCGCCGGGATTCTTGTCCGGGTGGTATTTCTGGCTGAGGGCTTTGTACGCGGCACGTATGACTTCCTGCGGCGCCAGGCGCGCCACCTTCAGGTTGTCATAGTGTGTATGTATCTTTCCCATCGTTCTATCTTGAAATCGGTGCGCGGCGACGGGTTCTTGCAGGATGGAACCGTGCTGTGTCGGTCATCATATACGATATGACAAGATAATAACCACCGGCGGACAGGAAATTGCAGGGCAACACTGCCCTGCCTTGATATTGCAGGCGCTTACAAGCGGTGACTGCGGTCGCTGGACAACAGCGCTTCCGGCAACGCCACCTGGTGCCCCACCACCAGCACCTTGAACAATTCCCCCATCTCGGCGGGCGACACCAGCTTTTGCACGGCGCTGGCTTGCGGCAAATAGGTCTTGACCTGTTGCGGATCGGTGCGCAGCAGTAAGTCGCCGAGGCCAGCGCCCAGCAGGAAGGAGGCCTGGTTCATGTAGGCGAGCACATCGAGGCCGGCATCCTGCGCCGCCACCGCCATGGCCGTGAAATCCACGTGGGCCGTGATGTCCTGCAAGCCGGGCAGATAAAACGGTTCCGCGTGGGCGTGATGGCGGTAATGACACATCAGCGTGCCCGTGGCGCGCAAGTCCAGGTAATATTCATGCGCGGGGAAACCATAATCGAACAGCACGGCCGCGCCACCCTTGCCATTGGTCAGCATGCGCGCCAGCGAGCGCATGAAACCGCAGGCGACGCCATGAATTTCCGTGACATAGCCGACCGGCAATGCATCGGCATCCGGCACCTGGGCGGCGATCTGCGCGGCCACGTCCGCGCCGGCAGGCCGTTCGACAAACACGAACTGGCCATCGGCGATACTGACGTCGAGTTCGCACCAGCCGGCGGGCGTCTTGCTGATCAGGTTGACGGGCATGGCGTCCAGCACTTCATTGCCGAACACGGCGCCCTCGAAACTGTCGGGAAAGCCGTCGAGCCACACCACTTGCGGGAAGGCGGCCAGGGCCAGCTCCTGGCGCGCGCGCAATTCGCCGGACAATTCGACGATCGCATACTGTTCGATAGCGATGCCGGCATTCGCCGCTTCCGTCAGGATATCGCAGGCCAGTTTGCCCGTGCCGGCGCCGAATTCGAGGATGCGCGGGGCCGTTTGCGCCATAATAGCGGCAGCCACATGGGCCAGGGTGGCGCCGAACAGGGACGAAATCTCCGGCGCGGTTGTAAAATCACCATCTTTGCCCAGCTTGGCGGCGCCGCCGCTGTAATAACCGAGGTCAGGCGCATACAGCGCCAGCTCCATGAAGCGGACAAAGGGAATAGCGCCGTCATTGCGCGCGATTTCGGCGGCAATCAGGTGCTGCAAGGCATGGGACGCGGCCAGCGCGTCGCTATCGGGTGCGGGAAGAGACATTCCCGCATTGTAGCGAATCGGCGGCGCATGCCGCCAGTGTGGCGTCCACCGAATATCTCAACCATAGCAAAGACATGACAGAAGCAACGACAACGCCATTCGACAGCACTCCCCGCGTCGCCCTCGTCACGGGCGCCGCGCGCCGCATCGGTCGCGCCATCGCGCTGGGCCTGGCGCGCGATGGCTGGGATATCGCCGTGCACTACCGCGACTCGCGCGACGAGGCGCTCAGCCTGGTGGCGGACATCGCCGCGCTGGGCCGCCGCGCGCAAGCGTTCCCCTGCGACCTGGCGCAGGAAGAGGCAGTGCGCCAGCTGCTGCCGCAGGCGCAGGCGGCGCTGGGGCCCGTTACTTGCGTGGTCAACAACGCATCGTTGTTTGAATACGACAATGCGGGCGATTTTTCCTTCACCGCGCTCGACGCCCACATGCACGCCAACCTGGCCGCTCCCATCCTGCTGGCGCAAGCGCTGTACCAGGCCACCCCGGCAGGCGGGCAAGCCGTGGTCATCAACTTGCTGGACCAAAAACTGTACAATCTCAATCCTGATTTTTTGTCGTACACCCTGTCCAAGGCGGCGCTGCTGTCGGCGACCACCATGCTGGCCCAGGCGCTGGCGCCGAAAGTGCGCGTGGTGGGCATCGCACCCGGCATCACCATGGTCTCCGGCGAGCAGACGCAAGCGAACTTTGTCAAGGCGCATGAAAACACGCCGCTGGGACGCTCCAGCACGCCCGAGGATGTGGCTGACAGCGTCTGTTACGTGGCCGGCGCGCGCGCGCTGACGGGCACGACCCTGCTGGTCGATGGCGGCCAGCATTTGATCGGCTTGCCGCGCGATGTTATGTTTTTGACCAAATAATCAGCAGCCATACCAAACAACCAGCATTCCAGCATCCCCTAAAAGGTAAAACCTATGTCGTCCGCCCTGTCCCATCCTCGCCTGGCCGATTGCCGCCGCCTGTTCCTGCGCAATTACGAAGTTCTCATCAACATCGGCGTCTACGACTTCGAGAAAAAGGGCGAGCAGCGCGTCCTCATCAACGTCGACCTGTACATTCCCCTGGCCCTGTCGACGCCGAAGGATGACCAGCTGGAAGAAGTGGTCGACTACGACTTCATGCGCGAGACCATCGCCAGGCGCATGGCGCAGGGCCACGTGCAGCTGCAGGAAAGCCTGGTCGACGACGTGCTCGCCGCCATGCTGGCCCACCCGCGCGTGCGCGCGGCGCGTGTGTCGAGCATGAAACCGGACGTGTATCCCGACTGCGAAGGCGTGGGCGTGGAAGTATTCAAGATCAAGGATGAAGCATGAGCAACATGAACAACACCGCAGTACTGGAAACAACGACAACGGCTGTGGAATTCCCGGCCAATGTGGAAGCGCAGAAACTGGCGCGCAAGAAGGCGGAAAAGATCGCCCTGGAAAACAACAAGCTGCACAAGCGCTTGTGCCGCCTGGTGGGGCAAGCCATCGGCGATTTCAACATGATCGAAGACGGCGACAAGGTGATGGTGTGCCTGTCCGGCGGCAAGGATAGCTACGCGCTGCTGGACATTTTGATGACCTTGCGCGAACGCGCGCCGATTCACTTCGATATCGTCGCCGTCAACCTGGACCAGAAGCAGCCGAACTTCCCGCCGGAAATCCTGCCCGCCTACCTGACGGAACTGGGCGTGGCCTTCCACATCGAAAACCAGGATACCTACAGCATCGTCAAGCGTCTGATCCCGGAAGGCAAGACGACCTGCTCGCTGTGCTCGCGCCTGCGCCGCGGCATCCTGTACCGCGTGGCCGACGAGCTGGGCGCCAACAAGATCGCGCTGGGCCACCACCGCGATGACATCCTGGAAACGTTCTTCCTGAATATGTTCTTCGGCGGCAAACTGAAAGGCATGCCGGCCAAGCTGCAATCGGACGACGGCAAGCACATCGTCATCCGCCCGATGGCGTATGTGAAGGAAGAAGACACGCAGCGCTATGCGGAAGTCAAAGGCTTCCCCATCATTCCATGCGACCTGTGCGGTTCGCAGGAAAACCTGCAGCGCAAGCAGATCAAGGGCTTGATGCGCGAATGGGACAAGAAGTTCCCCGGCCGCGTGGAAAGCATCTTCTCGGCCCTGTCGAACGTAGCACCATCGCATTTGATGGACCCGAAACTGTTCGGTTTCAAGGACTTGAAGGCGGACGGCGTAGCCAGCCCCATGGGCGACATCGCGTTTGACGAAGAGCCGTGCTCGACACCGACCACGTTCGGCACCATTCCGCTGCAAGCGCTGTAAGCCGCTGTTGTAAGCCCGTGTTGTTTTCGCCGCCACCGCCCAGGTGGCGGCATCCCTCCTCTTTCCCCCTGCGTCCATTTGATGTACCGTAGTCAGCTCTGCCGGTACGCGATGTGTCACGCGCGCATTCCTGCCCGGCGGTCAGCACGCATTCTTCCGACAACCTCACTGGAATGAACCATGACGCCATCCGCGCTCAAGCGCCCCCTGCTGTTCTCCCTGCTGGCCCTCGGCCTCGCCACCGCCTCTGCCGCTCCCGCCGACCGCCAGGCCGACCGCTGGGACCTGACGGCGCTGTATCAAAACGACGCCGCCTTCGACGCCGACGCGAAAAAGCTGTCGGCCCAGCTGCAGCAACTGGGCGCCTGCAAGGGGCAGTTGAAAGCCTCGCCCGCCCGCCTGAAAAGCTGCCTGGGTCTGGTCGCCGAGGCGCGCAAGCGCGTCAACACGCTCAGCACCTATGCGGCGCAGTATTACGACCAGGACACGGGCGACAGCAAGGGCAACCAGCTGAACCAGCGCGCCGCCCTGCTGGGCAACGACTTTTCCCAGGCGACGACCTTTTTGCAGCCGGAAATCCTCGCCCTGGGCAGCAAGCGCATCGACGCCATGCTGGCGCAAGACAAGGACTTGCAGCTGTACCGCTTTCAACTGAGCAACATGCTGCGCAGCGCACCGCATACGCTCGACGCAGCAGGCGAACAGTTGGTGGCCCAGTTCGGCCTGGCAACAAGCTCGGCCGCCAGCGTCTACCGCACCCTGGCCAATGCGGAAATCGCGTGGCCCACCGTCACACTGTCGGATGGCACGCAGGTGCGCCTCGACCAGGCGGCCTATACCAAGTACCGCGACGACGACCTGCGCGCCGACCGCAAGCTGGTGTTCGACGCCTTCTTCGGCAAGTGGAAGGAATATGAACGCACGTTCGGCGAAACCCTGTACGGCCAGCTGAAGACGGATGCCGCCTACGCCAAGGTGCGGCGCTATGCCGACTCGCAAAGCGCCGCGCTCGACGCCGACCATCTGCCGCCTGCCGTCTACCAGACCCTGATCGCGCAAACCAACGCCAACCTGCCCACCCTGCACCGCTACTTCAAGCTGCGCGCGCGCATGCTGGGCGTCAAGGACCTCGCGTACTACGACATCTATGCGCCGCTGCTGAAAAGCGACCGCACGTTCCCGCTGGCCGAAGGCAAGCAGATGATGCTGGCCTCCGTCGCGCCGCTGGGCCCCGACTATGTCAAGGCATTGAGCGCCGCCGTGGACGCGCGCTGGATGGATGTGTACCCGCGCCCGCGCAAGGCGGCGGGCGCCTACATGAATGGCGACGCGTATGACGTGCACCCGTTCGTGCTGCTTAACTACACGGACAATTACGAAGCCGTCAGCACCCTGACGCACGAATGGGGTCACGCCATGCACTCGGTGCTGGCCAACAAGGCGCAGCCATCGATCTATGCGCCATACAGCATCTTTGTCGCGGAAATCGCCTCGACGACGAACGAGGCGCTGCTGCTCGACGCGCGCCTGAAGCAGGCCAGGGATGACGACGAGCGCCTGCTGTACCTGGGCGCGGCGCTGGAAAACCTGCGCGGCACCTACTTCCGCCAGGCCATGTTCGCCGAATTCGAGGCCGCCATCCACGGCAAGGTAGACAAGGGAGAATCGCTGACGGGTGAAGAAATCACGGCCATCTATGCCGGCATCCTCAAGCGCTACCATGGCGAAGCGCAAGGCGTCATGACCATCGATCCCGCCTACGCGCTGGAATGGGCCTATGTGCCGCATTTTTATCACGGCTTCTACGTGTTCCAGTACGCCACCTCGATCGCGGCGGCACAGGATTTCGCGCAGCGCATCCTCGACAAGGAACCCGGCGCGCTGGCTGCCTACCTGAAGATGCTCAGTGCGGGCGGCTCGGCCTACCCGTATGAGCTGGTGAAGGCGGCCGGCGTCGACCTGGCTTCGCCAAAACCGTACCAGGCGCTGGTGGCGCGCATGAACGGCATCATGGATCAGATCGAGGCGATTGAAGCGAAGCGGGGCAAATAAGGCTGGAGACTCCCCATCAAACCCGAAGGTCTGCCCCCGGGTCTGACCCCGAAGTTTCAGCCGCCGCAAACGCCGCCGCATCGCTCTCGAACATGTCTTCCAGTTCCTCGCGCGCCTGGCGCGTGAGGGACATGACTTTTTGCTGGTCCTGGAAGTGCGGCGCCACTTCCAGCAGGGTTTTCAGGTTATGCCGGCCAAAGATGCCGGCCGCGCGCTGCGCCCGCTCCGCGCTGAAGCCCACCTGCTGCAAGGTCTGCTCGCCCAACAGCAGCGCCGCGGCAAACGTCTCGCGCTCGATCAGGGTCACGCCCCGCTTCATCAATTCATAGTAATGCGTGACGTTGCGCGCGCGCGCCAAAATCGTCAGTTCCGGCAGGCGCAGGCGCACGGCGTCGACCAGGGCCAGGCTGTCTTCCACGTTGTCAATGGCGATCACCAGCGCCCTGGCCTTTTCGATGCCGGCCGCCACCAGCAAGTCCACGCGCGTGGCGTCGCCATAAAATACTTTAAAACCGAACTTGCGCAGCAGGTCGATCTGGTCCGGATCGTGATCGAGCACCGTCACGCCGATCTTGTTCGCCGCCAGCAGGCGGCCGATGATCTGGCCGAAGCGCCCAAAGCCGGCGATGACGATGGGATTGTCCTGCGCCTCGATATGGTCGTCGGGGCGGCGCTTCTTCTCGCTCTGCAGGCGCGGCGCGACGAATTTGTCGTGCGCCAGCAGCAGCAAGGGCGTGGCCACCATCGACAGGGTCACCACCACGACCAGTAGCGCGGCCGTCTCTGGCGCAAACACGTGCGCGGCCTCGGCGGCGGCAAACACGACGAAGGCGAATTCGCCGCCCTGCGACAGCAGCAGCGCAAAGAACAGCTGCTGGCCGCGGGGAATGTCGACAAACTTCGACAGCACATACAGCAAGGCGATTTTCACCGCCAGCAGGCCCGCCACCAGGGCCAGGATCAGCAAGGGCTGCGCGCGCAGCACGCCGAAATCGACGGACATGCCAACGGCGATGAAGAACAGGCCCAATAACAGGCCCTTGAACGGCTCCAGGTCGGAAATGAGCTCATGGCGGTATTCG
The DNA here is from genome assembly GCF_002735705.1 of Janthinobacterium sp. BJB426. Taxonomy (GTDB): domain Bacteria; phylum Pseudomonadota; class Gammaproteobacteria; order Burkholderiales; family Burkholderiaceae_D; genus Janthinobacterium. The sequence goes on along the minus strand of NZ_PDZL01000004.1, from coordinate 445,981 downwards.
GAGTCGGCCAGCAGCACGCCCGCCATGAAAGTGCCCAGCGCCATCGACAGGCCCACCGATTCCATCAGCACGCAGATGGCGATCACCAGCAGCAGGGCGAAGGCCGTGAAGATTTCGCGCAAGTCCGTGCGGGCGATGAAGCGCAGGATGGGGTTCACGAGGAAGCGCCCGCCGATCACCAGCGCCGCCAGCACGGCCGCCAGCTTGGCCACGCGCAGCCAGCCCGGTTCGCCACTGTGCGTGACGAGGCCGCCCAAGAGGGGCACCAGCGCGATCATGGGAATGGCGGCGATATCCTGGAACAGCAAGATGGAAAAGCCGGCGGAACCGGCCGGCGTGCTCATTAATTTACGTTCACCCAGGGTGGCCAGCACGATGGCCGTCGACGACAGCGACAGCCCCAGCGCGCCGACCAGCGCCGTGCGCCAGTCCACGCCAAAGGCCATGGCCACGGCGCACAAGCCCGCGCTGACGACGCCCACCTGCGCCCCGCCCCAGCCGAAAATCGGGCGGCGCAGCAGCCACAATCGCTTCGGTTCGAGTTCCAGCCCGATCAGGAACAGCAGCAGCACAACGCCGAATTCGGAAAAGCTGAGGATGACCTCGACGTTCTTGATCAGGCCCAGGCCCCACGGTCCGATGACGACGCCGGCCACCAGGTAACCCAGCACGGCGCCCATGCCCAGGCGCTTGGCCAGCGGCACCATGATGATGGCGGCGACCAGGTAAAACAGTATGTTGATGAGAAAGCTGTGGTGTTCCATGCGGATTCCGGAAAAACGTGATTGGAATCGCAATCATGCCTGAAGTGGCGCGCCAGCGGGGTATCAGGGTTGCGGCGCATCGATACGTGCGCGTAGTTCGTCCACATTCACGCGCTTGAGGTAGCTTTCGATATTTTTCCACACGGCGTGGTAGCCATAGCCGCCATTTTTCAGCTCGTCTATCGCCTTGTCGCGCGGCCAGCCCTGGTACAGCATGCGGTACATGGCGGCCATCATGCCCGTGCGGTCGGCGCCGTGCAGGCAGTGCAGCAGCACGGGTCCCTGCTGTCCGGCGGCGCGGATGGCGCGCATGGTGTCGATCACGTGCTTGTCGCGGATGGCCCAGGTATTGATGGGAATGCGCACGGCGCGGATGCCGCTGCCATCGAGCACCTGCGTATCGGAGTGGAAGGAGCGCAGGCTGATCACCGTCTTCACGCCCAGCGCCTGCAACTGGGCCACGTCGGCGCTGTCCAGCCTGGCGCTGCGGTACAAGACGGGCGTGACCTGGTGCAGGTTCGACACCTGCGGCAGCGGCGTGGCCCAGTCAGGGTGGCGTGGCGGCGATGGCTGTGCCCCGGCCGGCACGGCGGCCAGCCCCAGGGCGAGGGTCAAAAGTACGACATGCAATATCATGGCTTCCTTGTTATTGAAGAACGGCGTCAGCGCGCAGCACCTGCGCCAGCACGTCCAACGCGGCGCGCGGGCGGCCCAGGGCCAGCGCTTTCGCGCGCATGGCTTGCAACTGTTCAGGATGATCGAGCAACAGGCGCACGCGGTATTCCAGGGTCACGGCATCGAATGCTTTCAGGGCCACGCCCTGCTCCAGCAGATAGTCGGCATTGCGCTCTTCCTGGCCGGGAATCGGCGAGTTGACGATCATGGGCAAGCCCAGCGCCAGGCATTCCGAGGTGGTCAACCCGCCCGGCTTGGTGATCACCAGGTCGGCACACGCCATCAGGCGCTCGACTTCGCTGGTAAAGCCTTGCGCCAGCAGGCGGCCGGGATACTGGCCAGCCAGTGCCTGCAGCGCCGCCAGCGCGGCGGCGTTCTTCCCCGCCAGTACGATCAGCTGGAAGTCGCCCGGCAGCGCCAGCAGGCGCGCGGCGACCGTTTCAAGGCTGCCCAGTCCCGCCCCGCCGCCCATCAGCAGTATCGTCGTGCGCTGCGGGTCGAGGCCAAATGCCTGCGCGCTCTGCACGCGTCCGGGTGCCTGCGCAAACGCGGGCATGATGGGGATGCCCGTCACGTGGATGCGTTCGACGGGGATGCCTTCGTGGCGCATGCGAAACGCCACTTCGTCGGTGGCGGCGAAATAGCCCTGCATCTGCTCGTGCACCCACATGCGGTGCAGGTCGAAATCCGTGACCTGCACCCACACGGGGCAAGCCAGCTGCTGCTGGCGCAGTGCGCGCGACAGCAGTTCGGCCGGCAGGAAATGCGTGCAGATGATGGCGTCGGGCTGGAAGGCGGCGATCTGCGCCATCAGCGCACGCGTGTTGAGGCGCTCGACGGCGCGGCGCAGGCGCTGCATCGAGCTGTCGCGCGGCGCATCGTGGGTGGCGTGATACAGATAGCCCCACAGCGCGGGCGCCTTGTTGACCAGCTTGATATACACATCCGTGTACAGCTTGCGAAAGGCGGGCGTGACGAAATCCATCACGTCGAGATGCAGAGCCTGCGCCGCAGGGCCGCCGCCACCGTGGTCATCGCGCGCCGCATACGCCTCGATGGCTTGCGCCGCGCGCATGTGGCCGGCGCCGGCCGAAACGCTCAGGACCAGAATTTTTTGTGTCATGAAAAACCGATGCGTGAACAGGTTGCGCGCGGACGCGGAAGATGCATAGTCAGGATAACATCGCTGCAGGCTGGCCGGCTTGATCTGGTCCTGTGCGCGTGCACGCTAGCCAATGACGGGGACAGGCAGGGCCGACACTTTCCAGCTGCCTTTGAGCTTGCGTTCCATCAGGGCCGGCAAGGCGCTGGCGTCGGGCGCGCCTTTTTTGGTGAATGCCACCGGCACCAGCAGATAGATGGTGACCTTGTCATCGTCGGCGATGTCGCCTTCCTCCGGCGCCGGATTCCAGCGCTTGTCGATGGCCAGCAACGCATCGACGCCGTCCGGCCAGGCCAGGTCCGCCAGGTGTGGATCGTCGCGCCGCAGCAGCTCGCCCGCCGCCAGGCTGGCCAGGTCGAGCGTGCGCCGTCCCAGGCGCGCCAGCAGCGCCACGGGAAAGCGCCAGGGGCTGTGCTCCGCGAAGCCATGCACGGTCAGCGGCCAGCGGGCCGGCAGGCAGATGGCCAGTTCGGTCATCGGCGATTGCTGGAACAGGCCGGCCGTAAACAACAGCTTGAAATCGCGCTTGCCGCCGATGCAGCTGATGCCCAGCGAAAAGCGCGCGTCGCCGCTGTCCGGGCTGAACAAGGCCGGCAGCACCCAGCCGGCGCTGTTGTGCATGAAGGTGCGGATCGCTTCCTGCGGCGAGGCGGCCGCTTGCTGCGGCACGTCGAGTATGCTGACACCGCCGGCGGCAGCGAGCAATCGGGCGATGCCGGGGAAGCCCCAGCCGGTGGCGATATCGACCGGCGCCTGGTTCCAGCGCGTATGCAGGCGGTTCGGATTGGCGCCCCGCTGCAGCAGCAATGCGACCACGTCCTGGTGGCCGCCAACGCAGGCACTGTCCAGCGGCGACAGTATATTGTCCGGCAAGCCATCGACGGCGGCGCCCTGCTCGAGCAGCCAGCGGCAGGTATCGAGGTGGCCATGGCTTGCCGCCGCGTCCAGCGGCGTAAGGTTGCGGTAACCGGGCAGGGGCAGATCGACGTCCATGCCCAGCGATACGAGCAGGGCGCAGACCTCGCGGCTGCCGCCGGCCGCGGCCAGATGCAGCAGCGATTCGCCGTCATCCATGTTGTAGCGGCGCAAGGTCAGCAGCGGCGGCGTGGCCTCGAGCAGGCTGCGCACCTGTTCCACCTGATTCTCGCCGACGGCGTCGCAGAGGCGAAAAAACGCCTCGCGGTACTGGTTGTAGAGTGTCTTGTCGACCATGCATGTTCCCTGCTCGTGGTGGCGGCGCCAGCATCGAGCGGAGAATAGCATTTTCTTTCGATTAATCTGCGCGATTTGACAACTTCGGTGTGCACCGTGCGGCGACGCGCGTATTGGCGTTACAAATCCATGAAACTGACAGGCGCGACGTCGACGCGCATGACCGGATACAGATTCAGCCGCTCATCCCACGAGGCGTGGCGGCGGGCGAAAAACTCCAGGCGCGCGCGTGGATTCTTTGCAAACTCGGGCTCGTCGGCCAGCTTCTGCCGGAACTGCGCCGCCAGCGCCGGATCGGCCGCCAACTGCGCGCGCGCCACATCCTCGGCCACATAGTCCTCCATGTATTCCTTGCGCTCGAACGCCGTGTTGAAGCTGCCCCAGGCCAGCAGCGAGTCGGGCGCGCGCGGCTCGAGCAGCGCCACCACCAGGCGCGCCTTCGGCTGGTTGACGGGCACGTACAGCGCGCCGGCATCGACGAGGCGCTCCTCTTTCTGCCACTCGCCCTGTACCGCCGCCGTCTGGCGTCCCTCGAACGACTGCGCGCCAAACTTGACGGCAGTGGCGCGGAAGACTTCCACATTCTGCCGGGCGAAGATGCTGCGCATTTCCTTGTAGGCGATGCCGTGCTGGCGCAGCTTGGCGCCCACCATGGCCGCCTCCGCGCGCGGCACCAGGTAACCGGCCTTCGGTGCGGTCAGCTGCAGGTCAGGCACGATCTCGTCGCGCAGCGGCACATTCCAGATCTGCGGTGTCTTTTCGTCATAGCGCGTCATCAGGGCGCCCGACACCTCGGACGGCGTGCGCGTATACGCATAGCCGCGAAACGCGATCATGCGGCTTTTCTCCGTGGTCTTGTAGCTGAGGGGCAGCGCACTGCCGGCCAGCTGCGTCGCCCGCTGGTCCGCCTCCGAGGCGGTTTGCCGCCACTGCGCGCCATGCTGCGCCATCTGCGAAAGAAGGGAAATGATGGTGTTGCGCGTGATGCGCACGCGGGTCGGGTAGTCCTTCCACGAGTGGGTTTCCACCAGCACGCCGAAACGGTTACGCAACAGGAAATAGCCGTGCGAAAAGCGCGGGTTCGGCGTCGAATCGACAAAACCCGACTGCGGATTGTCTTCTTCGGCAAATGACATGTAGAACGGCTTCGGATCGGAACCCTGCTTTGCCAGGTCGGCCAGCACACCGTCGCGCAGCGCCGTTCCCGCCGCGCGCAAGGCCGCATCGCCCGCATGCACGGGTTCGACCTGAATCGAGATATCGGGTTCGAACTGGGCGCCATCGGTGACGTGCAGGTCGACATACGCCAGCGGATCCCAGGCGTTCACCAGCGCCAGCATGTGCTGCATTTCGGGCGTATCGGCCTTCATGTATTCGCGGTTCAGATTGTAGTTTTGCGCCGTGCTGCGCCAGCCCATTTCCACGGGGCCGCGCTGGTTCGGACGGTTCCACTGGCCGAAGCGCTCATGGCCATCGACATTGAAGACCGGCACGAACAGCAGCACCTGCTTGTCCAGCGCGCCGGGCGCCGCCTTGCCCTCCAATACTTCGCGCAAGGCCAGGAAACCTGCATCCTTGCCGTCGATTTCCCCCGCATGGATGCCACCCTGCACCAGCAGTACCGGTATCTTGCGCAGCCTGGCCGCGTCCGGCGTCAGCGCACCCGTGTTGGAAACGGCCAGCGCCAGCATGGGGCGGTTTTCCGGCGTGCGGCCAAATTCAAAGCAGCGCACCTGTTTCGGACGGTGCTCCTCGAAGCGCCGGCACAAGGCTTCCACTTCCTCGTAGCGGCCCGTATTCTTGAAGCCCGAGTACTCGGCCACCGTTTTCAGGGAAGACAGCCGCATATCGCGCGCGGCATGCGCATTGACGGCAAACAGGGAAAACAAGGCGGCGGACAGCAGGGCGTGGCGTAGCATGGGTCAAACTCCATCGAGAGAGGACAAGCGGGCAATTATAGAGTGGCGGTCAGGTAAAAACGCCGTGGCAAATAAAAAAGCCGGAACAGCGTCAGCTGCTCCGGCCTTGCTCTGGCAAGCGTGAATTACGAGCCAAAGTGGTAGTTGAATTCGACCCATCCCTGGCGGCCTTGCGGGCTGTAGTTGCCGATCGGGTAGTACGGCCAGCCGTTGCTGGTATCGCGCTTGATCTTGTCGAACACGTTGTTGACGATCAGCGACACGGTGGCGCGGTCGTTGATGCGGTACACGGTGCTGATGTTGGCCAGCGCCGTCGGCGTCAGGTAGCCCTTGCCGGCAGAGTTAGGCACCTTGCCGTAGCGGCTGACCAGCAAGGTATTCGACCAGTCGCCTGCGCCCCAGTTGACGCTCAGGTTCAGCTTGTCAGGCCAATCCCTGTTCGTCATCGATTTGGTTTCATCGGTCTCTGCGTCACCGGCGAATTGCTGCGATTTCTTGCTCAGCACCCGCGCGTAGTTGGCCTTGAAGGCGAAGCGGCCATAGTCTGTCGTGCGCAGCAAATACTTCAGGCTGACGTCGATGCCGCTGCTGCTTTGCTTGGCCGCGTTGATCGGATTGACGGTGATGGTCTTGATCTCGCCCGCCTTGTTCAAGGCATTGGCCGCGTAGCGCTCGATGCGGCCCAGGGTGTCGATACAGGTCGGCGAGCCGATGTCGGCCTTGCCCAGGCGGCAATCGGATTCGTCGCGCAGCAGCTTGTCGGCGTCCAGGTTCGTCACCAGGTCGTCGATCTTGATGTTCCAATAGTCGACCGAGACGTCGAAATTGGCACTCGGCGACCAGACGGCGCCCACGCCGAAGGACTTGCCCTTTTCCGACTGCAGGTCGCGGCTGCCGTTCTGCACGTAATCGGCGCCCGGCGATTTATTCGCGTACTCGCAGCCGTCGATGGCCTGTCCGGCGGCGTCGCAACGGTAGTAGTCGGTGGTACTCGCATAATAGCCTTTGCCGCGGGCCTGGTAGATGTAGTTCATGTCCGGCGCGCGGAAGCTGGTGGCGTAGTTGGCACGGAACAGCAGGTCCGGCGTCGGGCGCAGTTCCAGCCCGCCGTTGTAGGTGAACTTGCCTTCCTTGCGGCCGGCAAAGCTGTAGCGGTCATAACGGCCAGCCACGGTAGCGGTCAGCTTCTCATGCAGCGGCACATTCAATTCCGCGCCCAGCGCATAGCGCGAACGGGTGCCGGCCGTGGTGCCCGAACCGGTAGCGATATTGAAATAGCCCTGGTCGATGCGCGCGTCGGGTTCGTTGCTGAAGCCCTGCTTGCTCGCCTCGGCAATCGTGGCGACTTTCACCGTGCCGGCAGGCAGCTGGAACAGGTCGCCATTCGTAGCCAGGCTCAGGGTATTCGTCCAGGCCTTGTCACGGCTGTCGCTGTAGCCGGTGATGCTGTCGAATTCGGCAGCCGTCAGGCGGCGCGACAGGCGCGCCGCATCCGGCGCGTAAATGGCCACGCCCTTGGCATCCGTGCCCAGCTTGGGTCCCAGGAAGAAGCTGTCGATGTTCGACAACATGCGCGGCGTATGGCCTTCGCTCTTGTAGATGGAAGCGTTGTAGTTGGCTTCATACTGCCAGGCGGTGCCAGGAATACGGCCCTTGGCGCCCAGCGAGATGGCCGTGGCCAGGTCCTCCCAGCTGCGGTTGTAGCGCTGCACGCCGCCGATTTCCTCGGGCGCCATGAAGCGGGTCCACTCTTCGTAGGCGCCGGTGTTCTGGTTCAGGAAAGAGCCCCCGTTCAGCGATGCCGAGGTCCACGACGGGCCGCGTGTATTGTTGACGGTCTTGTTCTTGCCAAGCAGGAAATCGGCAAACAGCGTGGTCTCCGCATCGAGCTCGTAATTGGCGCTGCCGAACACGTTCTGGCTGCTGTTCTTGGTCTGCGTGGTCCAGTAGGTCGGACGGGCTTTCGGGCTGGCGCAATAGCTGCCATTCTTCGCCTGGTACTTGACGACGCTGCCGCCGAACATGTCGCCGAACTGGTTGCAGGTGTCGCCCAGGTCGACATAGCTGCCGGACGTGCCGGAGGCCTGGGTGCGGCGCGAAGCAACCGTGGTCGGCACGCCGGAGCGGCTGGTCATGAAGTCGCGGTCCATGCTCCACAGCGGATCGCGTTCACTCAGCTCCACGCTGAACAGGGTATGCAGCTTGTCAAAATTGCCGCCGCCCGTCAGTTGCACGCGCTGGTTGCCGGCGCCGCCGCGCGAGGTACCGCCAACCTTGACGTTGATATCGAAGCCTTCCGCCTGTTTTTTCAGGATCACGTTGACCACGCCGGCGATCGCGTCCGAGCCATAGATGGCCGAGGCGCCGCCGTTGAGGATCTCGATGCGGTCGACAATGCTAGCCGGGATGTTCGCCAGGTTGGTGAAGTTGACGGCGCCGTCATAGGCGATGGGGAAGTCGGCCAGGCGGCGGCCGTTCAGCAGGATCAGGGTATGGTTCGGACCGAGGCCGCGCAGGCTGATGGTATTGGCCGACGGCGTGAAGGTATTGCCGTAATCCTCGCCTTGCGTAAAGCCGCTGTTCTGCACCTGGCTGGTCAGCGCGTCAAAGACGTTCTTGTAGCCCTGCTTGGTGATTTCATCGCCGGTCAGGATGGTGACGGAAGACGGGCCTTCCAGGCTGGCGCGGGGAATGCGCGAACCGGTGACCACGACGGCCGGCGGGGTGGCCGCCGGCTGCTGATCCGCTGCGGGCGCTTGCGTTTGCGCGTGCGCCTGCCATGCGGTGCCGCCCAGGATGGCCAGTACGCCAAGGCTGAGCGGGGTTAACTTGAACTGTTTCGACATCGTTGCGCTTCTCAAGGTGGGAGAAAAGCGGCAAGATAGCAAAATGCCAGTCATTCCAGAACGAATGGATTCATCTTTCTATATATCAAAATTGTTATATAGAAAGATTCATGAGCAGGAAATCGTCACGCGCTGACCCTGGCGCATGGCAGGAACCTGCGCCTTAATGGCGCATGATGGCAATTTCCTTGTGCAATGGCCGTAACAGGCGCGTAGCCGTGTCGGTCGGACTCTCGATCGAACTCAACAGCCTGATGGCGCCCGTGGCCGGCGTGCAGCTGCCGCTGCTGCGGTAGCGCAGCGCCGCCGCCAGCATGCCTTCCGCCGGATCGCCCAGCTGGTGCTGGTAATCGTCGGCCACGTCGCAGGTCGGCGCCATGCCATCGGCAAAGTCGCCGAAGCCCTTGGCATTGACGCCCTGGAACTGCACGGCAAAATACGTGGTGCCGCAATTCGGCGCGGGAAAGAAACCGTAGGGCTTGCCGCACGTCGTGCCGCCGATCAGGTTGACCTGCACGTCCACGCCGCGCAAGCCGTTGATGATCGCTTCGCTGGCCGAACAGGTATTGCCGGTTGTCAGCAAGGTCACGCGCTTGAGAGCCAGGGACGGCAACGGCGTTCCCTTGGCGAGGGGATTCGGGCCGCCGAAGCCCTGGCTTTGCGCATGGAATGGCACGGGCGCTTCCGGCCGCGTCTTGTCATTGAAGAGCACCTGCTCGAAGGTCTTGCCGGCAGTAACTTGCGGGCCGGCAATCATGTAGGCGAGTTCGCTGGCGACATCCAGATAACCGCCGCCGTTGTAGCGCACGTCGAGCACCAGGTCGCTGATGCCGGCCGCCTGGAAGCGGGTCATGGTCTCGACCAGCTGGCGTTCGGCCACGTTGTTATGCGTATTGAAGGTCAGGTAGCCCACCTTGCCCGTGGGCGTGTCGATGATGCGCTCGTTCTGCACGGCGCTGGTGTTCACGTCCACCGCCGTCAGGCTCCTGGACAGGGGCGCGCCGTTGCGGCTGAATCCCAGCGTGTGCGTGCCTTGCGCCGTGGGGAACAGGCCCGCGTTGAGGATATTCACGCTGGCCGTGTCGGGGGCATGGACGAAATCGACGCCATCGACGGTTTGCAGCACGTCGCCACGCCGCAAGCCCGCCAGGTCGGCTGGCGAGCCTGGCTCGATGATCGAGATCACGGCCCTGCGCGGCGGCGTGGTGCGCGTCAGCGCCAGCAGCATGCCGTAACCGAGTTCCACGCCGTTGAGCGAGTCTTCCCACTCTGCCGTCGACAAGGTGAAATGGAACTGGTCCTTCGGTTTGCCGGATGCCGTCGTGGCCGTCGTTTTCAGCACATCGAAGTACGCCTTGGCCGTGGTGAAGCTTTGCGGCTGGTAGGTGGTCGGCACTTCGCGGTACCACAGATACGTTTCATCGATCCAGCTGCGCACCCACGTCTGCTCATCGAGCAAGCTGCCCGGCTTGTCGATACTGCTGCCGCTACGCGGCGCCTCGCAGCGGTTCGCCACCGTCGAGGAAGCGACCAGCGCCGTCGGGCCCGTCGGCGTCACGGGCGGCACGACAGGCGCGCTGTCGCTGCCGCCGCCTCCGCCACAGGCACTCAACAACAATACGAGAGGAACGGCCAGGGACGAGAGGCGCAGGGCAGGCATGACGAACTTTCCGAAAAGAAATTATCGAAAAATTATAAGACTTTTTACAAACAGGCGTTGTTTTCTTTGATACAAAAAAAATGGCGCCCGCAGGCGCCATTGCTACAGCGTGAAGTTCACCGCATCACGCCACGGTGGCCGCCACGGGCGCCGCCACGACGGGCGGCAGCGGCGTCGGCGCGTTAAAGGCGATCAGCAAACTGGCTTCCTTCTCTTTCGCCGCCTTCAAATGACGCTCCTTCACATGGCCATAGCCGCGGATGTCTTCCGGGATGCTGGCGATCGCCACGGCTTGCGCCAGCTTGGCCGTCGTCAGTTTCGGCAGCAAGCCGCCCACCGTCGCGCGGTATTCGAGAATCAGCGCACGCTCCATCTTGCGCTCGGCCGTATGGCCGAACACGTCGAAAGCCGTGCCGCGCAAGCCCTTGAACTTGGCCAGTACGCCGAACGCCTTCATCATCCACGGGCCGAATTCCTTCTTCACCAGGTGGCCCTGGGCGTCCGTCTTGGCCATGATCGGCGGCGCCAGGTGGAACTTGAGCTTGATGTCGCCTTCGAACATGGCGGCGATCTTCGCCTGGAAGGCGCCGTCCGTGTACAGACGCGCCACTTCATACTCGTCCTTGTACGCCATCAGCTTGTAGAAGTAGCGGGCCACGGCTTCCGTCAGACGCAAGTGCGGGCCATTCAGGGCGCTTTCGGCGGCGCGCACCTGTTTGATGAAGTCCAGATACTGCTGCGCATACGCGCGGTCCTGGTAGGCCGTCAGCAGGGCCACGCGTTTTTCGATCAGGTCGTCGAGCGTTTCGATGCGCTTGAATTCCACCACTTTCGCCGGTGTGGTCATGCGCACCAGGCTGGCCGTATCGTGAGCGCCCGCGCGGCCCCAGTTGAAGGCGGCCTTGTTGAACGCCACCGAGACGTTGTTCAAGTCGATGGCCTTCATGATGGACGCTTCGCTCAATGGCACCTTGCCCTTTTGCCAGGCATAGCCCAGCATGAACATATTCGTGGCGATCGAATCGCCCATCAGTGCCGTGGCGATCTGGCCCGCGTCGATGAAGTCCACGTGGTCGCTGCCGCACGCCTTTTCGATTTCCATGCGCGCGGAAGCACCGGGGAATTGCCAGTCCGGATTCTTCACGAAGGCGGCCGTCGACGAACTGGTCGAGTTGATCATGGCCCAGCTGCGGCCTTCTCCCATGCGCGACAGCGCGTCGCGGCTGGCCGTGACGATCAGGTCGCAACCGATCACCAGGTCGGCCGCGCCCGTGCCGACGCGCGTCGAGTGGATGTCTTCCTGGCGGTCCGCCAGACGCACGTGCGACATCACGGGGCCGCCTTTTTGCGCCAGGCCGCTCATGTCGAGCACGGAACAGCCCTTGCCTTCCACGTGGGCCGCCATGGCCAGGATCTGGCCGACGGTCACCACACCCGTGCCGCCGATGCCGGTGACCAGGATGCCGAACGGCTCGGCCGTCGAGGGAATGTTTGGCGTCGGCAAGGCCGGCACGGCTGGCGCGTCCTTGTCGGCGGCAGCTGCCTTCTTCGGCTTTTTCAGGCCGCCGCCTTCCACCGTCACGAAGCTGGGGCAGAAGCCCGTCGTGCACGAAAAATCCTTGTTGCAGGACGACTGGTTGATCTGGCGCTTGCGCCCCAGTTCCGTTTCCAGCGGTTCCACCGACAGGCAGTTAGATTGCACGGAGCAGTCGCCGCAGCCTTCGCAGACGGCTTCATTGATGACGGCGCGCTTGGCTGGATCCGGGTATTCATTGCGTTTCCGGCGGCGGCGTTTTTCCGAGGCGCAGGTCTGGTCGTAGATCATGGCCGACACGCCCGGCATGTCGCGCAGTTCGCGCTGCACATCCATCAGTTCCGAACGGTGGCGCACGGTGACGCCTTCCGCCCAGGCGTAATCGTCCGGGTATTTTTCCGGTTCATCCGTGACGACGATGATCGGGCCCACGCCTTCGGCGGCGATCTGGCGCGAAATGATGGCCGGAGACAAAGGACCGTCGAATTCCTGGCCGCCCGTCATGGCGACCGCATCATTGAACAGGATTTTATAGGTGATGTTCACCTTGGCCGAGACGGCGGCGCGGATGGCCAGGATGCCCGAGTGGAAATACGTGCCGTCACCGAGGTTGGTAAACACGTGCTTTTCATTCGTGAACGGCGCCTGCCCCACCCACGTGACGCCTTCGGCGCCCATGTGGGTAAATGTCGACGTTTCGCGGTCCATCCACAGCACCATGTAGTGGCAGCCGATGCCAGCCAGCGCGCGCGAGCCTTCCGGCACTTTCGTGGAACTGTTGTGCGGGCAGCCGGAGCAGAAGAACGGCGTGCGGTCCTTTTGCGGATCGGGTTTCACGCTGATCGCTTTGAGCACATTCTCTTTGGCTTCGAGGTAGGCGATGCGCTCCTTCACGCGCTGCTCGACCGGGTGGCCCGCGTAGTAGCGCGAGATACGGCTGGCAATCGCGCGGGCGATCATGGCCGGGTTCAGCTCATACGTGGCCGGCAGCAGCCAGTCGCCGTGGCCCGTGCCCTTCTGGTTGCTCCATTCGCCCGTGTCGTCGAACTTGCCGACCACGCGCGGACGCTCGCCATCCTTCAGGTTGTACAGTTCTTCCTTCAGCGCATATTCGAGGATTTGCCGCTTTTCTTCCACCACGAGGATTTCATCGAGGCCCTTGGCGAATTCATGCACGCCGTCCGCTTCCAGCGGCCAGGTCATGCCGATCTTGTACAGACGGATGCCGATGTCGGACGCCGTCTGCTCGTCGATGCCGAGGTCGGCCAGCGCCTGGCGCGTGTCGAGATACGATTTGCCGGCCGTGATGATGCCGATGCGCGCCTTCGGGCTGTCCCAGATGATTTTATTGAGCTTGTTGGCACGCGCATACGCCAGCGCCGCATACCATTTGTAGCTGTTCATGCGGACTTCTTGTTCCAGCACCGTGTCGGGCCAGCGGATGTTCAAGCCACCGGCCGGCATCTCGAAGTCCGTCGGCAGGGTGATCTGCACGCGATCCGGGTCGAAATCGACGGCGGCGCCCGACTCGATGATGTCGGTCACGCATTTCATCGACACCCATAGCCCCGTGTAGCGGCTCATGGCCCACGCATGCAAGCCGTAATCGATGTATTCCTGCACCGACGACGGATACAGCACGGGAATGCCGCACGCGTTCAGGATATGGTCGGACTGGTGCGCCGTGGACGAGGATTTGGCCGCATGGTCGTCGCCGGCCAGCACCAGCACGCCGCCGTGCTTGGCGGAACCGGCGTTATTGGCGTGCTTGAACACGTCGCCGCAGCGGTCGACGCCGGGGCCCTTGCCATACCACATGCCGAACACGCCATCGTATTTCGCGTCTTCGAACAAGTTCGTTTGCTGCGTGCCCCAGACGGCCGTGGCGGCCAGGTCTTCGTTCAGGCCAGGGTGGAATTTGACGTGATGTTCATCGAGGTATTTCTTGGCCTTGATCGCCGTCATGTCGACGGACGTCACAGGCGAACCGCGGTAACCGGTGATGTAGCCGGCCGTATTCAGGCCAGCCTTCAGGTCGCGCTCGCGCTGCAGCATGGGCAGGCGGATCAGCGCTTGCGTGCCCGTCATGAAGGCGCGGCCACGCTCGAGCGTGTATTTATCGTTTAGCGAAATTTCAGACGCGTGCGCGCCCGGCTCAAGACTCGAGCCCTTGATTGGTGCATTCATTACTTGTCTCCATTATTCTCTGTGCTACGCGTGCAAAGTCGGTTGAACTCACACGTACCGACTGTGCCTTGTGGACAATGCCGGTGCGGAAAAATGACTTGTTTGTCGTAGACTACCACAGGAATGCGCGCAGTTCTTTGCTGCGCTGCACTCCTGTGTTCTCACCTTTTTGCTGCTGTTTTTACTACCGTTTATTACAAAGCAACATTACGCCGCGTTCGTATCTTTCAGCACGCCGCGCTTGATCTGGTCCAGCTCGATCGACTCGAACAGGGCGCGGAAGTTGCCTTCGCCGAAGCCCTGGTCGCCCTTGCGCTGGATGATCTCGAAGAAGATCGGGCCGATCACCGTCTGCGTGAATATCTGCAGCAACAGTTCGCGTTCGGTTTCCGTGCTGTGGCCATCGATCAGGATGCGCAGGCGGCGCAGTTCTTCCAGCTGCTCGCCGTGGTTCGGCAGGCGGCGGTTGACCAGCTCATAGTACGTTTCAATCGTGTCCTGGAAATCGATACCCGTATCGCGCATGCCTTGCACGGACGCGTAGATATTGTCCGTACCCAGCGCGATGTGCTGGATACCTTCGCCATGGTACTGGTCCAGGTATTCGGCGATCTGCGACTTGTCGTCCGACGATTCATTGATCGGAATGCGGATCTTGCCGCATGGCGAAGTCATCGCCTTCGATTTGAGGCCCGTCAGCTTGCCTTCGATGTCGAAATAGCGCACTTCGCGGAAGTTGAACAGGCTTTCATAGAACGTCGCCCATTCCTTCATGCGGCCACGGTGCACATTGTGCGTCAGGTGGTCGATATACGTCAGGCCATGGCCGACGGGGTTGGCAACGGCGCCGGGAATGGCGACGAAGTCGACGTCATAGATGCTGATGTCGCCGATGCCGCCCGGTGCGGCCGCGTCCGGCTTGTCGGCGCCCTTGCCGCGCCAGCGGTCGACGAAGTACAGCAGCGAATCGCCCACGCCCTTGATGGCGGGGATATTCAGCTCCATCGGACCGGTTTTATTGTCGAAACCCCAGGCGCCCAGTTCCAGCGCGCGGCGGTAGACGAAAGCCGCGTCGTCGACACGGATGGCGATGGCGCACACGGACGGGCCGTGATGGCGGGCAAAACGCTGCGCGAACGAATCTTGTTCGGCATTGATGATGAAATTGATGTCGCCCTGACGGTACAGGGTCACATCCTTGTGGCGGTGGCGCGCGATGGCCGTGAAGCCCATGTTCTCGAACAGCTTGCCCAATGCTTTTGGGTCTGGTGCTGCATACTCGACGAACTCGAAACCATCGGTACCCATCGGGTTATCCCAAGGCTGAAATTGCATGATGTCTCCTCCAAGAAGTAGCGCACAGTATAGGCGCGGTCTGTGGGCATTAAATGCCAAAGATCTCCCGAACAATCATGATTTGCGCAATAATATTGCGTGAAACAAGAACCACCGGAGGAAGCATGAGCAAAATTACGCTGGATAAAACGGATCGCAAGATCCTCGCCGTCCTGCAGGCCGATGGCCGCCTGTCGAACCAGGACGTGGCCGAGCAGGTCAGCCTGTCGCCGTCGCCATGCTTGCGCCGCGTCAAACGGCTGGAAGAAGCGGGCGTGATCCGCCAGTACGTGGCCCTGCTGGACCCGGAAAAGATCGGCCTGGGCCTGCTCGCCTATGTGAACGTGCGGCTGGAAAAGCACAGCGATGCCACCGCCCACAGCACGGCAAGGGTGCTGGCACCGAACCTGGTGACGAACACCTCGCCGCGCGCCGACTTCGCCGTGGCGGTGGCGCAATGGCCGGAAGTGGTGGCCTGCTATGCGATGACGGGGGAGATGGATTACCTGCTGCGCGTGCACGTGGAAGACATGGAGCACTTTTCGCGCTTCATGATGGCGACCCTGCTGCGCCACCCGGCCGTGCTGGATGTGAAATCAAGCTTTGCCTTGCAGCGCATCAAGGATACGACGGCCCTGCCCTTACTGTGACGGTGGTGCCGGCGGTCCGGGCTTCTTCTTGCGCCCCGGCAAGCGATCCCACAGTTTGAACGCGGCGCGCGCATTCGCCTTGAACGTGTAGTCGAACATGGCGAACTGCTCCTGCACGGCTTCCTGCAGCATGCTGCTCGGGTTCGGCGGCAACAGTTTCAGATAGGCATCGGCTTCGCCATAGTCGCGCTGGATTTCCATGCCCGCCTTCTTGGCGATATGCATCATCGTCTTGTTCGACGACAGACAGTGCATGTACAGGGTATCGACATCGTTGTTGCGGCAGTGAATCGCCGCCCGCTCGAACAGTTTTGACCCGACCCCCATGCCACGCATGGATTTTGACACGGACACGCCAAACTCGGCCACCTGCTCCTTGTCCGTGACGACACTTTTCGCCGGCGACGTGTCCTTCGGCGCGAACGCCAGATGCCCCACCCCCACCAGCTTGAACAGGCTGTTGTAGACGCCGTAGATCATGTCGCGCGAGAAATCCATCTTCTGCACGTACTGAGCCACCAATTCATCGGGCAAGGCGCTGCCGAAGCGCAGCAGGCGGTCGCTTTTCTCAAGAGAAAGAAAATGCTTCATCATGCGGCGCCGGTCGCGCTCATGCAACTGTTTGACGAGCACACTCGGACGCCCGCCGCCGCTACGGCTCAGCCAGCGGCGAAACGGGTTCTGGAACAATTTGGGCAGGGTCATGGGAGTTCCGTACGGCTGATCACGTTCGTGACGGCCTCCACGCGCGCCGCATGGATGACGGCCGGAATGCGTTTCGGTTCCTGTGCGCAAGCTTGTGCCAGTGCTCCCGCATCGACACCGCGCACGGCCGCCAGCATGGCTTGCAGCCACGCGGACTGTGGAAATACAGGATCCTGTGCATGCACATCGCAGGCGATGGCGTCCAGCATCTGCACGAAACGCTGCGGCTTGCGCAAGCCGTCGCAGCGCTCGCACAAGCTCACCAGTTCTTCGGCGCTCAGCGCCAGCGCGCCGTTGATATTATGCAACTCGCGCGCCGCCATGATGGCCAGTTCGCGGCACTCGTTGGGCACGCGCAGGCGCTCGCTCAGCTGTTCGATGGCATCCTTGCTCATATGCAGCATCAAGACGGCAAAGCGCACGGGCAAGTCATGACCTTGCACGGCGGCATGGTCGATCACTTGCAGCAAGCGTTCGCTGATGCTGATTTCGCCCATGATGCGCGCCAGCGCGCCGCATTCGTGCAGCACCGTCAGCATGCGCGACGGCCGCGCTTCCATCAATCCTTTTGCCACTTCCTGCCACACGCGCTCGGCCACCAGGGCGTCGACTTCGCCGTCCTGCACCATCCGGCGCATCAGTTCCATGGTGGCCGGTGCCACAGTGAAAGTATGAAAACGGGCGGCAAAGCGGGCCAGGCGCAAGATGCGCACGGGGTCTTCACCGAACGCATCGGAAACGTGGCGGAAGATTTTGTTCTCGATATCCTGAATACCGCCGAACGGGTCGGTCAGGCTACCGTCCTCGGCTTGCGCGATGGCGTTGATGGTGAGATCGCGCCGCACCAGGTCGTCTTCCAGGGTGACGTCGGGCGCCGTGTGGAAGACGAAGCCCCGGTAGCCGGGCGCCGTCTTGCGTTCCGTGCGGGCCAGCGCGTATTCTTCCTGCGTCTTCGGGTGCAAAAACACGGGGAAATCCTTGCCGACGGGCCGGAAGCCCCGGCGCAGCATGTCTTCCGGCGTGGCGCCGACGACAACGTGGTCGTGGTCTTTCACGGGCAAGCCCAGCAGTTGGTCGCGCACCGCGCCACCGACCGTGTATATCTTCATAACACTCTTTTCTTAATCAGGCAGTTCCGCATCGTGCTTGGCAGCAACTTCCGTCTCCGCCAGCGCTTCCATGATCCAGCGGGCCACGGCCGGGTGCGCCTGCACGCGCTCGCAATACGCGTTCAGGGCCGGCGCCAGGCTCACGCCATACGTGCGGAAACGCATGACGACGGGGGCGAAATACGCATCGGCAATGGAAAAGTCGCCAAACAGGAACTGGTGGTGGCCAAAGCGCGATAAACACTCTTCCCAGATTTCACTGATGCGGCCGATGTCCGCCTGCGCGGCGGCCGTGCGGCCACGTCCCGGCAACTTCGCCTTGATATTCATCGACATATCCGTGCGCAAGCCCGTGAAACCCGAGTGCATTTCCGCGCAGACACAGCGCGCCATGGCGCGCGCGGCCACGTCTTGCGGCCACATGTGTTTATCGGGAAACTGCTCGGCAAGGTATTCGCAGATGGCCAGGCTGTCCCAGATCGTGATCTCGCCCGCCAACAGCACGGGGACCCGGCCGCAAGCCGAATATTCGGCAATTTTGGTGGCCGTGTCGCTCTGGTCGAGCAGCACGCGCACTTCCTGGAACGGGATGCCGAACGCTGTCATGGCCACCCAAGGGCGCATCGACCAGGACGAGTAATTCTTGTTGCCGATGATGAGGGTCAGGCCCGGCTCGCGCGCGGCGGCCAGGGTTTGCGTCAGGCTGGGATCAAGGATGGTCGTTTGCATGGTCGGCGAGCTTTAGTTGGATGATGGCAAATCGGCAGAAACAGCGCTGTTTTTCGGGCCCACGGTACCCAGGCGGGCTTTCAGCGATTGCGGGCTCTTCTCGAACAGGGCCGCATAATAGGTGGCGTTGGCCATCACGTTTTTCACGTAGCCGCGCGTTTCCGTGTACGGAATGATCTCGGCAAAGACGGCGCCTTCCAGCGGACGCGTCATGGTGGCGCGCCAGATGCGCAAGCGCCCCGGCCCCGCGTTGTAGGCGGCGCTGGCCAGCACTTGCGAACCGTCGAGACCGCCAAGCACCATGTTCAGGTAATTCGTGCCCAGCAACACGTTGGTGCGCACGTCGCTCAAGGTTTCCGTAACGAAATCGGTGAGGCCGATCTTCTTGGCGACGTAACGGGCCGTCGACGGCATCACCTGCATCAGGCCGGACGCGCCCACGTGCGACTGCGCATCCATGATGAAGCGCGATTCCTGGCGGATCAAGCCATACACCCACGCCTTGTCCAGGCCCAGGGTTTGCGTGGCCGGGTGCATGACGTCGTCGTGCGGCGTCGGGTAGCGCTGCGTGTAGTCCACTTCCAGGCGCGTGCGGTCCGAGGTGTTGACCATGCGGTCGAGCACATTGTTCTGGCGCGCAAATTCCGCAGCCGCCAGATGTTGCCTGTCCGTCATCGAACGCAATTCCCAGTTCCACTCGCGCGTGCCTTCGAAGCGCAAGCGCATGTTGAAGAATTTCAAGGCGCGCTGCAAACCCGGATTGGCGGCCATGGCGGCGATTTCCGCCGGCGTGATCGGCTGGCCCGGCGGCGGCAAGACCAGGTGGTTGCCCAGCTCTTCATTGGCCAGCAAGCCGTAGAAATTCGATTGTTCACTGATCGTGCGGTACAGGGCGTCCGCCTGCGCGTTCGGGCGACCCGGCGTTTCCGCCTGCTGCGCGCGCGCCAGCCAGTAGACCCAGGTCGGGTCGGCGCGCAGGGAGGCCGGCATGGCCTGGATGGCAGCCTTTACCAGCGGCCAGTTGCCTTCGCGCAAGGCAATACGCGCCTTCCACTGCATCTGCTCCTGGGTCAACGGTGCGCCATTGGTTTTTTGCCAATATTCAAATGCTTCCGGGGCAAGCGAGTACGACGCTTGCAGGGCCAGGCTGGCCCAGCCGATGGCCTGTTCCTGCGCCGTCAGTTGCGCACTGGCCTTTTGCAAGGCCACCACGCCCAGTTTCAAGGTGCTTTTTGCCATGCGGCCGACGGCCACCAGGTACATCTCGTGGTCGGCGCGACTTAGACCCGCCCCCTTGGCCAGCACCAGCGCGGGCAAATCGATGGCTTGCGCCATCTTCGCGTCGGACGCGCCCAGCAGCAGCGCGATGCGGCGCGCCGGGCCCGTGGCATTCGTCTGGCCCGCCAGGCGGATCTGCGCCCACAGGTCGTTCGTGTCGAACTGGCCATTTTGCGCCAATGCCGCGATCAGGCTGCCACACGCTTCGCCATAACCAGGCGGCGAGACGAGCAGGTTGCGCGCCTCGGACGCCACGTTCTGGCCCTTGGCCGCGCGCGACATCAGCGCATAGCACTTGAGCTGGGTGTCGTCATCGAGGGCGAATTGCGGGTATTGCTCATCGAACACGACCCAGTCGCGCTTGCGACCCAGTTCCAGCAGCCAGTCGTTGCGGAAACGGTCGGCGATGGCACTGCCCTTGTAGCGGTTCAGGTAATCGCGAAATTGCGCCTCGGTCAGCAGTTTGATGCGCGGTTTCAGCCGATAATAGTCAACATACGATGGAATCTGGTAATTCGTCAGGCGCCCCGCATAAAAGTCGGCTTTTTCGACGTCATCCTTGCGCGCGGCGTCGCGCAGCAGCAGGAAGGCATCGTCCTCGCTGCGCGTGTCGGGCGCGGCAGGCGTTGCGGTGGTCGATACCTGGGCCAGGGCGGCCAGGGGAGACAAGGCCGATGCAACACACAGCATCGTGCCGGCAATCCATTTCAGTGGGGAAATCAATGTACGACTCTCAATCTTAACTTGATGGTGATATGAATAGCGACCCTAGAATAACATGCGATCCGGCTGCACGGCCACCCATTGCGCCACAGGAAAAAGCCGGCTTGCGCAAAGCCTTGCTGACGGCCCGGCGCGCCCTGCCCGACGCCACGCGCGCGCAATGGGATGCGGCCATCGCGCAGCGCCTGCTGGACTGGTGCGCGCAGGAAAATGTCGAGGAACTGGGCGTGTACTGGCCCCTGCACGGCGAGCCGGACTTGCACGGCGCCTATGCGCAATTGGCCGCGCGCGGCGTGCAATTAAGCTTGCCGGTGGTGCTTGAAAAGCATGCGCCGCTGGCATTCAGCAATTGGACGCCCGGTGAAGCCATGGTGAAGGATGGCATGGGCGTGGCCGTGCCGGCCCAGTTGCGCCTGCGTGCGGCGCCCGCCACCCTGCTGGTGCCCTGCCTGGGTTTTAACCAAGAACGCTTTCGCCTCGGCTATGGCGGCGGCTACTATGACCGCACCCTGGCGGCCACGCCCCGTCCGCGCACCCTCGGCATCGCCTATGCCTGCCTGTCTGCCAGCTTTCCCAACGGCGAATACGACATCGCCCTCGATCACATCGTGACCGAGGGCGATCTTTTTTAACGCGTCAGGACGGTTTATTTCACCAGGCGCTGCCACAGTGCGGTCGTGGGCGCCGCCTGGTTCATGCTATAGAAATGCAAGCCTGGCGCGCCGCCTTCCAGCAGACGTTCGCACAAGCCCGTCACCACGTCCAGGCCGAAAGCCTTGATCGACGCGCTGTCGTCGCCGAAGCTGGCCAGCTTCAGACGCACCCAGCGAGGAATTTCCGCACCGCACATGTCCGAAAAGCGCATCAGCTGCGTGTAATTCGTGATCGGCATGATGCCGGCCACGATCGGCACGTTGATGCCCATCTTCTGCGTCTGCTCGACAAACTGGAAATACGCGTCGGCATTGTAGAAATACTGGGTGATGGCCGCGTCGGCACCGGCCTGCACCTTGCGCGCGAACGCGTTCAAGTCATCCTGCGGCGAACGGGCTTGCGGATGCACTTCCGGATAGGCGGCCACTTCGATATGAAAATGGTCGCCCGTCTCGGCGCGGATGAATTCCACAAGCTCGTTGGCGTAGCGGAACTCGCCCGAGGCGCCATAGCCGCTGGGCAAGTCACCCCGCAAGGCCACGATACGCTTCACGCCGGCCGCCTTGAAATCAGCCAGCACGGCGCGGATCGATTCGCGCGAGCCGCCCACGCAAGACAAGTGCGGCGCGGCCTGTTCGCCGGCCGCCAGGATCTCGCGCACGGTGTCGAGCGTGCCCTGCTGCGTGGTGCCGCCGGCGCCAAAGGTCACCGAGAAATACTTCGGATGCAACTCAGACAATTTGACACGCGTGGCACGCAGCTTTTCCGCCCCTTCCGGGGTTTTCGGCGGGAAAAACTCAATACTGAAATTATGCTTTTCCATCGTCGTTACTCAAAAGTAAGGTCGACAGGGCCCAGGAAATGATGCTGTACAAAATGGCACCGCCCACGGCAGACCAGAAACTGGCGACATGGAAACCATCGA
Source organism: Janthinobacterium sp. BJB426 (assembly GCF_002735705.1). Lineage (GTDB taxonomy): Bacteria > Pseudomonadota > Gammaproteobacteria > Burkholderiales > Burkholderiaceae_D > Janthinobacterium. Next base: position 423,914 of record NZ_PDZL01000004.1, on the reverse strand, counting down.
TCATCTGCGCCACCAGCCAGAACATGAAGCCGTTGATGATCAAGATGAACAAGCCCAGCGACAAGAACGTCACGGGCAGGGTCAGCAGGATCAGCAAGGGACGGATCAACGCATTGACCAGCCCCAGCACGGCAGCGGCCAGCAGCGCCGTCCAGCCGCTGCTCATCGTCACCGAGTGCATCAGGTAGGGGACGGCAAACAGGGCTGCCGCATTGATAAACCAAATCAGTAGCAAGCGCATTTCTCTAGCCTGTCAAAAATAGGGTCAGGCCGGCGGCAGGCGCCGGCCCTCAGAGGGTGAGTTACAGCCCAGAGCTACCGATTAATAGCGGTAGTGTTCAGGCTTGTAGGGGCCTTCTTGACGCACGCCGATGTAGTCGGCTTGCTCTTGCGTCAGTTCCGTCAGCTGCGCATTCAACTTTTTGAGTTGCAGGCGGGCGACTTTTTCGTCCAGGTGTTTTGGCAGGGTGTACACGCCGACCGGGTAGTTGGCCGTGTTCGCGTACAGCTCGATCTGCGCGATCGTCTGGTTGGCGAACGACGAGCTCATCACGTACGACGGGTGGCCCGTGCCGCAACCGAGGTTGACCAGGCGACCTTCGGCCAGCAGGATGATGCGGCGGCCCGACGGGAAGATGATGTGGTCGACTTGCGGCTTGATGTTTTCCCACTCGTATTGTTTCAACGAAGCAACGTCGATTTCATTGTCGAAGTGACCAATGTTGCAGACGATGGCCTGGTCTTTCATGCGCGTCAGGTGATCGTGCGTGAGGATGTGATAGTTGCCGGTGCAGGTGACAAAGATGTCGCCGTGTTCGCAGGCGTAATCCATGGTCACGACGCGGTAGCCTTCCATCGCCGCCTGCAGTGCGCAGATCGGATCGACTTCCGTTACCCACACTTGCGCCGACAGGGCGCGCATGGCTTGGGCCGAACCCTTGCCGACGTCACCGTAACCGGCGATAACGGCCACTTTACCGGCGATCATCACGTCGGTGGCGCGCTTGATGCCGTCGACCAAGGACTCGCGGCAGCCATACAGGTTGTCGAACTTCGATTTCGTGACGGAATCGTTGACGTTGATCGCAGGGAAAGCCAGCTTGCCTTCCTTGTGCATCTGGTACAAACGGTGCACGCCGGTGGTGGTTTCTTCCGTCACGCCGAGGATTTCCGGCAGACGCTTCGAGTACCAGGTCGGGTCGGCCAGCAGATGACGCTTGATCGAGTTGAACATGCAGATTTCTTCTTCCGAACCCGGATTCGCCAGCACCGACAGGTCGGTTTCCGCGCGCACGCCCAGGTGCAGCAGCAGGGTAGCGTCGCCGCCATCGTCGAGGATCATGTTCGAGTAGACCGCCTTGCCGTCCATGTTCGGCCATTCGAAGATGCGGTGCGTGTATTCCCAGTAGTCATCCAGCGACTCGCCCTTGATGGCGAACACAGGCGTGCCGGCGGCGGCGATGGCGGCGGCAGCGTGATCTTGCGTGGAGTAAATGTTGCACGATGCCCAACGCACTTGCGCGCCCAGTGCTTCCAGGGTCTGGATCAGCACGGCGGTCTGGATGGTCATGTGGATGGAACCGGTGATGCGCGCGCCTTTCAAAGGCTGCGCTGCCGCGAATTCTTCGCGGATGGCCATCAGGCCAGGCATTTCCGTTTCAGCAATCTTGATTTCTTTGTCGCCCCATGCAGCCAGAGTGATATCGGCGATGGTGTAGTCGTGTTGCGATTTGAGTACGGCGTTCATCACGCCCTCCTTTCAGTTGAAAAAGGTACGTGAGCGCAGTTGCAGGATATTCCGAGCCTGGCGAATTTCTTCGTCGCAACGCTCCTCGGACTGTGGATTTTAACATTGGCAAGGCCGGCGCGCCAGTTTGTTCGCCATGTATTGCCATGTAACAACACATAAAAAAAGCGCCCGCGGCCAGAGGCCGGGGCGCTTTTCTTGCAAGTCTGACTAGATTACTTCAGGCCGGCAGCGTCGCGCAGCAGGGCGACCTTGTCCGTGCGTTCCCACGTGAATTCCGGCTCTTCGCGGCCGAAGTGGCCGTAGGCGGCGCTCTTCTGGTAGATCGGGCGCAGCAGGTCGAGCATTTGCACGATGCCTTTTGGACGCAAATCAAAGTGCGCCAGCACCAGCTTGGCGATTTCCGCGTCGGGAATCACGCCCGTGCCTTCCGTGTAGACGGTGATGTTGATCGGCTTGGCCACGCCGATGGCGTAGCTGACCTGCACCTGGCATTGGCGCGCCAGGCCGGCCGCGACGATGTTTTTCGCCACGTAACGGGCCGCGTAGGCTGCCGAACGGTCGACTTTCGAAGGATCCTTGCCCGAGAACGCGCCGCCGCCGTGCGGCGCTGCGCCACCGTAGGTGTCGACGATGATCTTGCGGCCGGTCAAGCCGCAATCGCCTTGCGGGCCGCCGATGACGAAACGGCCCGTCGGGTTGACGAGGAATTTGGTCTCCGTCAGCCATTCGCGCGGCAGGATCGGCTTGATGATTTCTTCGATGACGGCTTCTTCGATCTGCTTGTGCGAGATTTCCGGCGCATGCTGGGTCGACAGCACGACCGTGTGCACGCCGACGGGGCGGCCATCGACGTAGCGCAGGGTCACTTGCGATTTCGCGTCCGGACGCAGCCATGGCAGACGGCCATCCTTGCGCAGCTGCGACTGGCGCTCGACCAGGCGGTGCGCGTAGTGGATGGCGGCGGGCATCAGCTCGGCCGTTTCATCGCAGGCATAGCCGAACATCAGGCCCTGATCGCCAGCGCCTTGATCCAGGTCAATCCCCGCACCTTCATCGACGCCTTGCGCGATGTCCGGCGACTGCTTGTCGTAGGCCACCAGCACGGCGCACCCCTTGTAGTCGATGCCGTATTCCGTGTTGTCGTAGCCGATGCGTTTGATGGTTTCGCGCGCAACTTGAATATAATCCACATTGGCGTGCGTGGTAATCTCGCCAGCCAGCACCACCAGACCGGTGTTGCACAGGGTTTCAGCAGCCACGCGGGCGGCTGGATCCTGGGTCAGGATGGCGTCAAGGATGGCGTCGGAAATTTGATCGGCAACCTTGTCGGGATGGCCTTCCGAAACGGATTCGGAAGTGAAGAGATAGTCGTTTGACATTGCAAGCTCCTGTTTACTATGTGAATGTTCTGTCGCAGTAAAGAGGATTTTGCCTGCGACGCTTTAGCGAGATTTATATTCCGCATCGCAAGTTGTCTATTAACTCAGCGGTTACTGCATACGTGGTATTTTACGCTTCTTAAAAAATTTTGGCACGGCAACACGCCATTCCTGGAAACAGCTTATACATGTTAGTCCCAATTTTCCGCTTCTTATCGATCTTTCCCCTGCCCGTCCTGCATACCCTGGGCGCTGCGCTCGGCTGGGTGATTTACGCCATTTCCCCGTCCTACCGCCGCCGCATGCGCGAGAACATGCAAGGTGCGGGGTTTTCGCAACACTTGCACACGGCCGTGGCCGAAGCGGGCAAGAGCGTGCTGGAATTGTCCTTCATCTGGTGCGCGCCAGCCGAACGCGTGGCGCGCCATGCAACGGTGGAAAACTGGGAACTGGTGGAAAAAGCGCTGCAGCACGGCCGTGGCATCGTCTTCCTGACGCCGCACCTGGGCTGCTTTGAAATCGTCGCCCAGCAAATCGCGCTGCGCACGCCGCTCACCGTGATGTACCGCCCGCCCAAGCGCGCCGCCCTGAAACCGCTGATCGAAGGCGCCCGCGCGCGCGAAAACCTGATGCTGGCGCCAGCCAATATGTCGGGCGTGCGCATCTTCGCCAAATGCCTGAAAAAAGGACAACCGATCGGCCTGCTGCCCGACCAGGTGCCGCAAGAAGGCGAAGGCGTGTGGGCCGATTTCTTCGGCCGTCCCGCCTACACCATGACCCTGCCCGCCAAGCTGGCGCAGATGGGCGGCGCCGAAGTCATCATCACTTACGCGGAACGCCTGCCGGGCGGGCGCGGCTATGTCGTGCATTTCGTGCCCTTCACCGAGTCGCTAGCCAGCACCTCGGCCGAGCAGGCGCGCACCATCAACGCGGCGATGGAACAATTGATCGCGCGCAGCCCGGCGCAATACCTGTGGAGCTACAATCGCTACAAGGTGCCGCGCGGCGCGCCGCCGCCCACGTCCGCCACGTCCGATGCCGCCAAGGAGCAGGCATGAGACTGCTGATCGCCTTCATGTGGCTGCTGCACTGGCTGCCCTTGCCCATCCTCGGCCGCTTCGGCGTGGCCGTCGGCAGCCTGCTGTTCATCGCCATGCCCGCGCGCCGCGACATCGCCCTGACGAATCTGCGCCTGTGCATGCCGGAGCTGACGGAAAAGCAACGCGTGGCGCTGGCGCGCCAGCATTTCCAGGCGTACTCGCGCAGCGTGTGGGAACGCAGCATCCTGTGGTGGTCATCGGAAGCACGCCTGAACCGCCTGATCAAGAAGGTGCCCGCCTTCCCCGGCCAGCAGATCGCGGCCAAGCCGACCATCCTGCTGTGTCCGCACTTTGTCTGCCTCGACGTGGCCGGCGCCGCTACCGCCATGGAGATCTCCGCCTCGTCGATGTATGTGCAGCAAAAGAACGCCGCCTTCGACCAGGCCTTGCGCAACGGCCGTTCGCGCTTCAAGCCGCCCAAGCTGTTTACGCGCCAGGACGGCATCAAGACGATTCTGCGCGCGCTGCGCGACGGCTTGCCGTATTTCATGCTGCCGGACATGGATTTCGGCGAGAAGGATGCGGAATTCGTGCCCTTCTTCGGCGTGCCCGCCGCCACCCTGACGGCCACGGCGCGCCTGGCGCTGGCCGCCAAGGCGCAAGTCATTCCCGTCATCGCCACCTTTCTGCCCAATTACCAGGGCTGGCAAGTGACGTATTACCCGGCCTGGGACGATTATCCGGGCGACGACATCACGGCCGCCACGCGCCGCATGAACGAATTCATCGAGGAAAGAGTGCGCGAAGCACCAGCCGAGTATTTCTGGACGCATAAACGCTTCAAGACGCGTCCGGAAGGCGAAGCATCGTTCTATAACCAGCACAAGTGATACGGCAGACCATGAAACTTCAATTTACCAAAATGCATGGCGCCGGCAATGACTTCATCGTCATCGATGCCATCCATCAAGATATCGACCTCACGCCGGCCCAGTGGCAGCGCCTGGCCGACCGCCGTTTCGGCATCGGCGCCGACCAGATCCTCGTGGTGGAAAAGCCGCGCCTGCCCGGCTGCGACTTCCGCTACCGCATCTATAACAACGATGGCGGCGAAGTGGAACAGTGCGGCAACGGCGCGCGCGCCTTCGTCAAGTTCGTCAGCGAAAAGGGTTTATCGACCAAGGACAGTATCCGCGTAGAAACCATGGCCGGCATCATCGCGCCGCGCCTGGAACTCGACGGCAGCATCACGGTCGACATGGGCGCGCCCGTGCTGGAGCCACAGCTGGTGCCGTTCGATGCCAACGGCATCGATGGCGTGGCGCAAGGCAACGACACTGTGTGGCCGCTGGACCTGGCCTTGCCGGGCCAAACCTCTCCCGTGCTGGTGTCCGTCGTCTCGATGGGCAATCCGCATGCCGTGCAAGTGGTCGATGATGTCGAGGCGCAAGACCTGGAAGTGACGGGTCCGCGCATCGAGCACCATCCGCGCTTTCCCCGCAGGGTCAACGCCGGCTACATGCAGGTCGTCGACCGCCATCATGTGAAACTGCGCGTATTTGAACGGGGCGCGGGCGAAACCCTGGCGTGCGGCACGGGTGCCTGCGCCGCCGCCGTGGCCGGCATCCTGCGCGGCTTGCTCGATTCCCCCGTGCGCATCAGCGCGCGCGGCGGCGAACTGTCGATCGCCTGGCAAGGCCCCGGCCAGCCCGTGCTGATGACGGGCCCGGCCGTGACCGTGTTCGAAGGCACGATCGAGTTGTAGACGGGTGAAAGTGAGCAGTAAAAGTCAGGCCGCCAGGAACTGCTGTTCCTGCGCGACATCAAGTTCCGCCAGGTAGCACTTCAGGCGGTACAGGCGCTGCCGGTAATTGCCTTCCGGCCCCGCCACGCCGCAATCGACGCGCTCGAACAGGCGCACCGCCTGGTCGAGCAGCTGCCGCTCCTGCGCCGTGCGGATCAGCACCAGGCGCCGCTTGCCGCGCCCATGCGTGGCGCTGATATCGATCAACAGACAATGCCCCTGGTCGGCTGCATGGATATCGAGCAGCAGCGCCTCGGCACGCGACAGATGAAAGCAGCGCGCCAGTGCCAGCCGCGCCGCCAGCAGGGGGTGGCTCTGGCCCAATTGCCGCAAATGCCCATCGGCGTGCATGGCGGCGCACTGGCCCCAGTCGCCGGGTTCGCCTTGCGGCGCAATCTTCGCCAGCGCCGCCTCCGCTTCACGACTGCCTTGCGCCTGCGCCTGCAGCAGCCAGTACGCGGCCCGCACATCATTGTTGACGCCGTCGCGGCGATTGCGCCAGGCATGCATGCCGCACTCGAGCTGGGCCGGGCCATGCCCCAGGTCGGCGGCACGCTCCAGGCAGGAATGGGCTTCGACCACATTGCGTTGGGAAAATTCCGGTTTCGTATAGATGCGCGACAGCACGAACCAGGCTTCGGCCAGTCCCTGCTCGCCAGCCTGCGTCAGCCAGCGCACGGCCCGCTTGAAATTGGCCGCGCCATTGCGCGTGGCCAGGCGCTGGCCATGCGCATCCATGCGCGCATAGCCGAGCCCCAGCTCCAGCTGCGCCGTGCGGTCGCCGCCATGCGCGGCCAGCTCGCAACACTGCCAGCCCTCGGCATCGCCGCCAGGCGCCAAGGCCTGGGCGCACCGCGACAGCAACAACACCTGCTGCGCGTCGAGGGCGATCGTGCGCGCCCCGGCCGCTGCCTGGCGTTGCAGCAATTCGCGCGCCAGCGGCAAGCCTTGCGACAGGAAGCCCGCATGGTTGCCCTGGCTCCATGCCTGCTCCAGCCAGGCGTACAGCGGCGCGTCGCCATCGAAGGCGTGCTCGCCAGCCAGGCTGGTGGCCGGCCCGGAAGCGGCAAGCGATCCCTCTTGCATGGATAACAACCATTGCGCATCGGGCAAGCCGGCGCGCACGGCGGCGTCCAGCGCAACGCGCGCCTTGGCGCGCATGGTTTCACAGTGGCTGGCGGCATTGCCCAGCACCAGCTGCGCCAGCACCAGGCCCGCCTGCACCAGGCCCGCATCGAACGCCTGCGCGTAATACGGGATCAGCGCCTTGGCTGCCGGTTGCGCCACTTCGAACGGCACGTGCGTGCCGATCAGCAGGCACGCTTCCTCGCTATCCTCCTGGGCCGCCCGCGCCAGCCAGTGCAAGGCCGTGGGCAAGCTTTGCGGCACACCCTGTCCAAACAGATACACGCGTCCCAACGCCAGCTGGCAAGCCACATCGCCCGCGCGTGCGCCCTTGATCAATCCTAATGTTTCGCGATTTGCCATCGATTCTCGATATTGAGTCAATGATTCTAATAATAGTGAGCCGTCTCCAGGCCCATCAATGCAGGCCGTCCCTTAGTGTAACGTCCTTGTGTCATAAATCAGCCAAAGCCGGCTTAAGAACTTGATTCAACGCAACAATGTCCTGGCCCGGACACGTCAAGATGACGAGGCGCGGCTGGCGTGACGGTGGGGAAACGCGTGCCCCCGGCGCAGAACCGGCATAAACCGCGCGTTACAAAAATACAACAGGGGCATGCAGTTATGCCGCTTTTCACCAATCTTTTCACGCACATTTGACCAATCCCGCACGTCTTGCGCGCCGACGAATTAAGGTTCATTCATCGAAACGCGACAGTTAGCGTGTTTCAATCTGCTCGGATCTCGGACGGAACTCACTTTTAATAGGGAATAAGACATGAAAAAATCACTCGTTGCCCTCGCACTCTTCGGCGCCTTTGCCGCAACCGCACAAGCGCAGTCGTCCGTCCAAATCTACGGCACGATCGATGCAGGCCTGGGCAAAGCGACTGGTTCGACCACCGCTGTCACCAAGCGCGACAACAACAAACTGGGCTTCAAGGGCACGGAAGATCTGGGCAATGGTTTGAAAGCTATTTTCCAACTGGAAATTCGCTATGAATCCGACACCGGCACCGTAGAAAACACGTCGGGCGCCAATTCGCGTCCCCTGTTCCAGGGTCAAAGCCGCGTCGGCCTGCAAGGCAACTTCGGTACCGTGCGTCTGGGCCGTGGCCTGACCGCCTTCCAGGAATCGAGCACCGCGTTTGAACCATGGTCGGGCATGCCTACGCCAGCCGGTTTCCAAACCGACCTGACCGTTGCCGCCTACAGCAGCGATCCGCTGAGCGCGCCAGGCAACTCGCGTAACCGCTTCTCGAATGCCGTGTTCTACAACTCGCCAGTCATCAGCGGCTTCCAGTTCAACGCCACTGTCGCCGCCAAGGAAGCCAACGGTAACATCGCGGTTCCTGCGACGGCAGGCAACTACTTCGTGCCAGCCAATGCCGTGCCAGCGTCGAATCCGTACTCGGTCTCGGCTACGTACAACTACGGCCAGTTCGCCGGTATGGCCGCGTATGAGCGCAATGGCCTGCAAGCCAAGCTGTGGTCGGTTGCAGCATCGTTCAATCCGGTAACGGAACTGAAACTGATGGCATCGTACCAGCATCAGGATGATGGCAACTTCAAGATCATCAACACCGACACCAAAGCATGGCTCGTTGGCGCCAACTACGACGTCGGCCCAGGCAAGATTCGCGCTGGCTACGGTCAAAAAACACCAGACGGCGTGACCAAGACCAAACAAGCATCGCTGGGCTACGACTACAACCTGTCGAAGCGCACCTACCTGTACGCGGACATCTCGAACCGCAAGGATGCTGTTTCGAAGACCTACATCGGTCTGGGCTTGCATCACAACTTCTAATGGCCGACCAGTCACCCTCCACGGGTGATTGCTGAGCCAGGAGTACAAGGCGGCATGGGCAACCATGCCGCTTTTTTCATGGGCGCACGGAAAATGCATCGCTACCGTCCCCTTTGCGCCTATGGCGCCGCACTCTCGGTTAGAATGAAGTGTTCAACTTTCACTGACAGATATTCTCAATGACCGCCACACTCGATTCCAGCACCGTCGCCCAGTACCTGAGCGAGCACCCGAATTTCTTCGAAGAGCATACCGCCCTGCTCGGTGAGGTCAAGCTGAGCAGCCCGCTGACGGGACGCACCATCTCGCTGCAGGAACGGCAGATGGAAGTGATGCGCGACAAGTACAAGGCGCTGGAACTGCGCATGTCCAAGCTGAGCCGCCTGGCCGAGGAAAATGGCGACATCGCCAGCAAATTCCACGGCTGGAATCAGGCCATGCTGCAAGTGCGCAACGATGCAGACATGCCGCGCGTGCTGGTCGATGCCTTGCACAGCAATTTCGACGTGCCCTACGTCAGCCTGCGCCTGTGGCAAGTGCTGCCGGAACACGCCAACGGCTGGTTCACGGAAGATGTCACGGCCGATGTGCGCATGTTCGCCAACAGCCTGCAAACGCCGTACTGCGGCAGCAACCGCGATTTCGAAGCCGTGCACTGGTTGCAAGCGGATAAAATCGAATCGGCCGTCATGATCGCCCTGCGCGCGCCTGGCACGACGGGCACTTTCGGCTTGCTGGTGCTCGGTTCGCCCGACAGCGAACGTTTTACCTCGAGCATGGGCACGGACTTCCTCGTGCATATCGGCGCCACGGCCAGCGCCGCCCTGGCCGCGCTGCGCGCCGGCTCGCCTGCCTGAGTCAGCCATGAACGAGGCGCGCGGCAAGGCCGAGTGGCTCGACGCCTACCTGGCGCAGCTGGCCACGCAGCGCAAGCTGTCGCCGCATACCTTGGACGCCTACGGGCGCGACCTGCGCACCTTGCTGGAACTGAGCGGCAACACGCCCTGGACGGCGCTGGCGCACAACGAAGTGCGCCGCTACACGGCCAAGCTGCATGCCGGCGGCCTCGACCCGCGCTCGATCGCCCGCAAGCTGTCGTCGTGGCGGGGCTTTTTCAACTGGCTCAGCGGCGAGACGGCGCTCGACGCCAATCCCGTCGACGGCATCCGCGCCCCCAAGCGGGCCAAAACGTTGCCCAAAGCCCTGTCGGTGGATGACGCCGTGCGCCTCGTGGCGCCCGCGCAACACCAGCAAGGCGCTGCCGAACCGGAACAACTGTGCAACCGCGCCATGTTCGAACTGCTCTATTCGAGCGGCCTGCGCGTGTCCGAACTGACCAGCCTGGATACCCATTACTGCAAGGCGGAAAATGGCCAGCCCGCCTCGCTGGGCTGGCTCGACATGGCCAGCTTCGAAGTCATCGTCACGGGCAAGGGCAGCAAGATGCGCAAGGTGCCCGTCGGCAAGGCGGCCCTCGTGGCCCTGACCGCCTGGCTGGGCGTGCGCCCGCCAGCGGCCGATGGCAGCGCTGCCTTGTTTTTAAGCACGCGCGGCACGCGCATCTCGCCCCGCGTGCTGCAACTGCGCCTGAAGGCGCACGCGCTGGCGACGGAAATTCCCGCGAATGTGCACCCGCACGTGCTGCGCCACTCGTTCGCCTCGCACGTGCTGCAATCGTCGGGCGACTTGCGCGCCGTACAGGAAATGCTGGGCCATTCCAGCATCACCTCGACCCAGGTCTACACGGCCCTCGACTTCCAGCACCTGGCGCACGTGTACGACCAGGCGCACCCGCGCGCCAAGCTCAAGTAGGCGGCCGCACCAATGGGGCAGCCTGATCCATATCAAGCGGATGGGCGCGCATTTGCAAGCTTTTGCAAAATTCCGGCATAATCGTCCGCATTCTTCCGCTTGCGCGGCGGCACCACCGATTACAAGGCATCTCTCATGGCACTGATTCCAACCACCATCCTCACCGGTTTCCTGGGCGCAGGCAAAACCACCTTGCTCAACCGCATACTGCAGGAAGACCATGGCATGCGCATCGCCGTGATCGAAAACGAGTTTGGCCAGGAAAACATCGACAATGAAATCCTGGTGCAGGATAGCAACGAACACATCATCGAGATGAACAACGGCTGCATCTGCTGCACCGTGCGCGGCGACCTGATCGTGGGCCTCACGGAACTGGCGCGCAAGCGCGACGCCGGCTTGCTGGCCTTCGACCGCGTCGTCATCGAAACGACGGGGCTGGCCAATCCCGGCCCCGTGGCGCAAACCTTCTTTGTCGACGAAGAAGTGGGCAGCCACTACATGCTCGACGCTATTATCACGGTAGTCGATGCCCGTCATGCCATGAAGCAACTGGATGAATACGAGGAAGCCCAGCGGCAAGTGGGTTTTGCCGACAAACTGCTGCTGTCGAAAACCGACCTCGTCAGTGAAGAGGACGTGACCACGCTGACGCGCCGCCTGAAGCGCATCAATCCCCGCGCACCGATCGCCAAGGTCGATTTCGGCCGCGCCCCGCTGGCCGAAGTGCTCGACATCCGCGGTTTCAACCTGAATGAAAAGCTGGAACTGGACCCGGATTTCCTGGCCACGGAAACGGCGCACGTCCACGACCACGATCACGCGCATGCACACGCAGAGGATCACGGCCACGAGCATGAACACGAGCACAGCGACGCCTGCGCCACCGATTGCGGCCATGCCGACCACCACCATGCGCAGCACAGCGACGATATCGCCGCCTTTGTTTTCAAGAGCACGCAACCGTTCGACAGCGCCAAGCTCGATGAGTTCCTCGGCGGCCTGGTGCAAGTGTATGGCCCGCGCATGCTGCGCTACAAGGGCGTGCTGCTGATGCAGGGCGCCGAACGCAAGGTGGTCTTCCAGGGCGTGCACCAACTGATGGGTAGCGACCTGGGCGCCAAATGGGGCGAAAACGAAGTGCGCGGCAGCAAAATGGTGTTTATTGGCAAGAATCTACCAAAAGACATTTTTATTCGCGGACTCGAACAATGTTTGGTATAAACTAGCCGGGTTTTGTAAAGTATCCGTTGCAAAGCAGAAACAAAAGGGAAAGTTAAGCACGCTTTCCCGCTGTCTGACACCCGTCTTGCTGGCATAAACCAACAAGTAGCCGTTTCTGATCGGCTAGTCAACAAATCGGGATGGCAATATAAAGCAAAGCGTGCCAAAATCAGCGACGAAAACGGCCCATGTCGTTCGCCTGTCATGAAATGCTGGCAAACTGCCGCTGGCCGCATGCCAGGCATGCAACCGATCCACCCAACACGCCTGTTGACGCGCGCATAGCGCGACTGGCATAGAGCGGTAAAAAGTTATCAACATGGCACCTTAGCCGGCCGGTAGTCCTGGCTTTCGCCGGCAAGCCAAGGTCGCACGCAGTACAGCGGGACAGCAATGCCAAGCGGAACCTGTACAGTTGCTCGGTATCGCCGCATCAACTGATCAATTTGAAAACTCTGTCGTATCGAAGGTAAGCGAAGTTATGACCAAAACTAATAAATCGACCCCGGCCGCCAACCAAGACATCCCTCTCATCAGCGAAGACCAAATTCGCGCCATGAGCGAAGATGACTACATGAATCCGGCACAACTGGCATTCTTCAAGGCGCGCCTGCAGCAGCTCGAAAAAGACCTGCTGAAAAACGCCGGCGAAACCACGGAACACTTGCGTGAAACCGTGCTCGTACCGGACCCTGCCGACCGCGCCACCATCGAGGAAGAGCATGCGCTGGAACTGCGCACGCGCGACCGCGAACGCAAATTGCTGAAGAAAGTGCAGCAATCGATCGCCAGCATCGACGCCGGCGACTATGGCTGGTGCGAAGAAACGGGCGAGCCTATCGGCATCCCGCGCCTGATCGCCCGTCCAACGGCCACCCTGTCGCTGGAAGCCCAGCAACGGCGCGAACTGAAGCAAAAGCTGTACGGCGACTGATCGCCCTCCCCTTGCGCGGCCGTCCCGGCGGCCCGCGATGGCGCATAAAAAAGCACACAACCTTCGGTTGCGTGCTTTTTTTTCGTCCCGCGCCGACTACACTGAAGCAGGCACTGCCGCTTGCAATTGCCTTTTCCATCCCCACTTTTGAGCCATGGGCGCGCAATCGCATGGCCTTGCACGCATCGGCACGAATCTTTTGAGGTCACTATGGAACAATTTCACGGCACCACCATCCTCTGCGTCCGGCGCGGCAAGCAAGTCGCCCTGGGCGGCGACGGCCAGGTAACGCTGGGCAACATCGTCATGAAGGGCACGGCCCGCAAAGTGCGTAAGTTGTATCAGGGCAAGGTCCTGGTCGGCTTTGCCGGCGGCACCGCCGATGCTTTTACCCTGCTCGACCGGTTTGAAGGCAAGCTGGAAAAACACCAGGGCAATCTGCTGCGCGCCTCCGTCGAACTGGCCAAGGACTGGCGCACCGACCGCGTGCTGCGCCGCCTAGAAGCGATGCTGCTGGTGGCCGACAGCGAGTCGACCCTGGTCATCACGGGCAATGGCGACGTGCTGGAACCGGAAGACGGCATTGGCGCCATCGGCTCGGGCGGCACCTATGCCCAGTCCGCCGCCAAGGCGCTGCAGGAAAACACGGACTTGTCGCCGGCCGAAGTGGTCAAGAAATCGCTGACCATCGCCGCGGAACTCTGCATTTACACGAACATGTCGCACATCATCGAGACCCTGGACTGAGTCCAGGCACGCCCGAGCACAGAATAGAAAGCCAACTATGATCATGAACATGACCCCGTCGGAAATCGTTACCGAACTCGACAAGCACGTGGTGGGCCAGGCCAAGGCCAAGCGCGCCGTCGCCATCGCCCTGCGCAACCGCTGGCGCCGCCAGCAGGTGGCCGAGCCCCTGCGCCATGAAATCACACCCAAGAATATCCTCATGATCGGCCCCACGGGCGTCGGCAAGACGGAAATCGCGCGCCGCCTGGCCAAGCTGGCCGAGGCGCCGTTCATCAAAATCGAAGCGACCAAATTCACGGAAGTCGGTTATGTGGGGCGCGACGTCGACACCATCATCCGCGACCTGATCGACATCGGCATCAAGCAGACGCGCGCGCTGGAAATGAAGAAAGTGCGCGCACGCGCCGAAGATGCGGCCGAAGACCGCGTCATCGACATCCTCGTGCCGCCGGCGCGCGACTTCGGCTTCACGCCGAATACGGCGGCGGCCGTGGACACGGGCAGCGGCGACAGCACGCGCCAGACCTTCCGCAAGCGCTTGCGCCAGGGCGAGCTCGATGACAAGGAAATCGAGATCGAACTGGCCGAGGCAGGCCCGCAGATGGAAATCATGGCGCCGCCGGGCATGGAAGAAATGACGGAGCAGATCAAGTCCATGTTTTCGGGCGTGGGCGGGCAGCGCAAGAAGGCGCGCAAGGTCAAGATCAAGGAAGCCTTGAAACTGCTGGTCGAAGAAGAAGCGGCCAAGCTGCTCAACGAAGATGAACTGAAGCAGAAGGCCATCCAGAACGTCGAGCAGAACGGCATCGTCTTCCTCGATGAAATCGACAAGATCGCCTCGCGCTCGGAATCGGGCGGCGCCGACGTTTCACGCGCGGGCGTGCAGCGCGACCTGCTGCCGCTGGTCGAGGGCACGACCGTCAACACCAAGTACGGCATGATCCGCACGGACCACATCCTGTTCATCGCCTCGGGCGCGTTTCACCTGTCGAAACCGTCGGACCTGATCCCCGAACTGCAGGGCCGCTTCCCCATCCGCGTGGAACTGGAATCGCTGTCGATCTCGGACTTCGAGCGCATTCTCACCAGCACCGATGCCTGCCTGACGATGCAGTACGAAGCCTTGCTGGCGACGGAAAACCTGAAACTGCAATTCGCGCCGGAAGGCATCACGCGCCTGGCCGAAATCGCCTATTCGGTAAACGAGCGCACGGAAAACATCGGCGCGCGCCGGCTGCACACGGTGATGGAAAAACTGCTGGAAGAAGTGTCGTTTACGGCCAGCGAAGGGAGCAGCACCACGGAAAACCTGCTGGTGATCGACGCTGCCTACGTCAACGAACGCCTGGAAGCGCTGTCGGTCAACGAGGACCTGTCGCGCTACGTGCTGTAGGAAGGAAGGGGGAAACCGATGGCAAACAAGGCCTTGGCGACGCGGCAGAAAATGCAGTTCCGCGTCGAACCCTCGCAAAAACCGCGCAATCCGGTCGCCACTGCCGCCCTGCAGCGCGCCGCCGGGGCGCACGTGAAGACCGTGTCAGGCCAGCGCCAGCAGGAAAAACGCCTGCTGGCGAAATTGCTGTTGAAAGTCGAAACGGAAAAATAGGCCGCCCGCGGACACCCTGTTCATAGGGCGTCCGCCATCAGGCCACTCTGTGCCGCAGCAGCATCCCCTTAGAAACGGTAGGACGCGCCCAGCGAAAACATGTCGACCTTGGTCGTTTGCTTGCTGTTGTACTTGACCGGCACGCGGTCCCAGTCAAGGTGCAGCGACCAGTTCTGGTTCAGCGCATACGCCGCGCCGATGCCGTAGGTCAGGCCGATCTTGCTCTTCTTGTCCGAACCGCCGCCCAGATAATCGACCTTGCCCTGCGTGTAGGCAGCGCCGGCGCGTCCGCTCAGTGTAAACGCGTCAAACTGGTAACCGAGCACGCCCTGCATGCCGAGACCCGTGAACTTGCCGCGGCCCGCGCGCTTGCCGGCGCCCGTGTCGAAACCGGATTTGACCTCGCCACCCGTGTACCCCACCAGCTCAATCGAAGGCAGGGCCACGCCGCCCTGAAACGGCAGCGCGTCGAAACTGTAACCCAGGTAGGCCTTGCCATTGCGCTTGCTGCTCTTGTCGCAATCGCTTTGTCCGGCGATGCAATCGAGGCCGGTGCTGGCGCGAAAGCCATAGCTGGCGCCCGCATAGAACGGACCCGGTGCCGGTTCGGCTGCGGCGGCATGCAGGGGAGCGATGGCGGCCAGCGCCAGCAGCGCTGCTGAAAAATGAAATTTGGAGAACATGGATAACCTCTACAAGTGGATGGATTGCCTGGTTGTAGCGCGCTGCGCGAGCCACAAGCGGGAGTGTCATCGCTTTCGCCGAAAAGTACTATCACCTTGTGCAAAGTGCCATTAACGGCTACATTCGGTACCGTCAACCGCTACTAAACTTGCATAAAGGAACTATCGTGAGTTCACCTGAACTGGTTTTGCGCGTGCTGCGCACCCAACTGCGCGCCGCCGGCATCACCTACAAGGTATTGGCCGAACGCATCGGCATGAGCGAATCGAGCGTCAAGCGCATGTTTGGCCAGCACGACATGTCGCTGTCGCGCCTGGCCCTGATCTGCAAGGCCTCGGGCATCGCCATGGAAGATGTGCTGCGCGGCGCGGCCGACATCACGCCGCATGCCGACACGCTCACCTTGGTGCAGGAAAAGTCGCTGGTCGCGCATCCGCGCCTGCTGCTGGTGGCGATCTGCTGCCTCGGCCACTGGAGCCTGGAGCAGGTGGTGGAAACGTATGCGCTGACGCAGGCCGAATGCATCGGCTGCCTGGCCGAACTGGATCGCCTGGGCTTGATCGAACTCAAGCCCCTGAACCGCTACAGCCTTCGCGTCTCGAACGCCTTCCACTGGCTGGCCGACGGCCCGGTGCAGCAGTACTTCCGCGAACACGTGGTGGCCGATTATTTCAGCGGGCATTTTGACGGCGCCGGCGAAACCCTGATGTGCATCCCGGCGCGCCTGTCGCTGTCGAGCGCGCAGGAGCTGGTGCAAAAGATCCGCCAGCTGGCCGAGGAACTGGCGCGCCTGCACCAGAACGACCGGCGCCTGGCACCCGCCGAGCGCGACGGCTTTACCCTGCTGCTGGGCTTTCGCTCATGGGAATTTGCCGCCTTCACGGCCCTGCGCCGCAGTACGGCCGCCCCCGCGGCGCCCTACCAGACCGGTCCCAGGAACAGATAAAGCGTGCTCTCGCCGCCCTTGGTCGCGCCCGCCGCCACATACACAGGACCGAAGCGCGTGTCGACGGACACAAAGGCGCTGCTCGCCTGAGTGAATTTGCTGCTTTTCCAGCGCTCGCTCTGATCGAAGCCGCCGCCCATCTCCAGCGAAAAGCCGGCCCGCACCACGCCGCCCAGGGTACTCGGCAGGGAACCGATGCGGCGCGCCATCACGAAGCGCGCGAAGGCGATACTGCGTCCTCTCACCGATTCAAATTCCGTGCCGGACAAGCGCAGGAAACCACCGAGATTGAGAGGCGCTTCGTCACGCTGTGAGCGCGCCCATTCGCCATACACGTGACCGGCCCAGTTGCCGCGGCCAAAGGCCTTCAGGCCCGTGATGGACGATTGGCCCAGGGCCGCCTCGCCTGCCCCCGTGGTCGTATCGCGCGCCCAGGTGGCCTCAAGCAGGACGCCGCGCGTGGGAAAGCCCGGCGAATCGAGCGTATCAGCGCGGAATCGCACGAACTGCGTGGTGCCCAGCGCGCGCGACTCCGGCTGCGTAGGGTCGGCCGGAATCGCCAGCTTGCCCTTGACTTCCGTACGAGCGACGCCGAACTGCAGATCGCCCCAGGTACCGAACTGGCGTCCCAGCACCAGTGCAGCTGTCTGGCCGTTATAGGCCAGGCGGGCGTTGCGCCGGCCCTTGTCGAACAAATCTATCGCCGACGAAGTGTATTGCAGCTGCGGCGCGATATACCACGGGTTGCCGGCCCCCAGCGGCTGCCAGAACTGCAGGCCATAGCCGCGCGTATTACCGATCTGCGCCGTGCTGCGCAACTCGCCGCCCCAGCTGTTCAGGTTCGAGCGCGCATGCAGCAGCTTCAGGGCGAAATTATTGCTGTCCCTGAAATCGCTGGCCAGTTCCAGGCCCACGCGCAGGCGGTTGCTGGCCCATGGCGCTTCGACCGCCTTGATGGTGACGGCGCGCTGGTCGCCGGAATCGACCACTTCCGTCTCCACGCGCGCCACGTCGCCGCGGCCATACAGCCTGGCCGCCGCCTTGAGCACATCTTCCTGGCTGACCGACTGTCCTTCCACCAGGCCCGATTGCGCCTGCAGGATGCGCGGATTGATATCGCCTTCGCTCTCCACGGCCAGGCGCGTGAGCGGCAGGGCCACGTCCAGCAGGGCCGGAGCGGCCAGGCGCAGCTGCTCGCGCGCCGCATACTGCTCCGGCGGCAGGGCCAGCGGCGCCAGACGGGCGGCCAGGGCCTGCGCCGCCTGCTCGCCGGCACGCATGGCGCGCGCATAGTTTTCAAAGTCGAGGAAACTGACGCCCGTCAAATCCGGCGCCACCAGGATATCCTGCGCCTGCAGTTCCTTGAGCGAGCGCTGCACGTTCTGCTCCGTGAGGATTTGCAGCATCTGCTGCGCCACGCCGATGGCGCTGCCCAGGTCTTTTTCCGGCGCCAGCGGCGTGCCCACGTTGACGGCGATGATGATGTCGGCGCCCATGGCGCGCGCCATGTCGACGGGCAGGTTGCGCACCAGCCCCCCATCGACCACCAGCCGGTTATTCACGCGCACGGGCGCAAACACGCCCGGCACGGCCAGCGAAGCGCGCATCGACAGGAACAAAGGCGTGTCCACCAGTTCCACCAGCTCGCCATTGACCAGGTCCGACGCCACAGAACGGAAAGGCAGCGGCAGCTGGCTGGCGGGGCGGTCGCGCATGCCGGCCGGCAGCAGCCGGTTCAAGGCCATCTCCAGTGCCGCATTACTGGCCGCGGCCGGCGGCGTGGAAATGCCATTGTGGCTCACGCCAAACTCGATGCGCGACGGCAGCAACAAATCTTCCTCGCGGCGGCGGAACGCCAGTTCGTCGCGCGGCGGCCGGTCAGCCACCACGCGCGCCCAGTTGGTCTCGCGCGCCATCTTTTCCAGGTCCGCCACGGAAGCGCCGGCCGCATACGCGCCGCCCACCACGCCACCCATGCTGGTGCCGACCACCATGTCGATCGGCACATGCAGCTCCTGCAGCACTTTCAATACGCCGATATGCGCGAGGCCGCGCGCGCCGCCGCCTGACAGCACCAGGGCGATGCGCGGACGCGCCGCCACGGGTGCGGGAACGGTCAGCGGGGCAACGGAGGCAGAGGCAGTGGCGGCAGCGGGGACGTCGGCTGCGGCAGCTGGCGGCAAGGCGCACAGCGCCGCCACGCAGCCCGCCAGGACGGCACGGATCGGGAACATGAAGACTCCTGTGGCGATGGCGGCATGGCGCCATCGGCAAAATACGATAAAAACAGCGTTAATTCGACGGCGGCGGCACGCTGCCGCTCACTTGCGGCGTCGGCATCATGGTCGCCGGCCGCTGCTGCTCCATCGGCAGCGGCGGCGGCACCAAATTCGATGCCGGCGCAGGGGCCGCGGCCGGCGTTGGGGTGGCGGACACCGGCCCCGGCAAGGCCAGCGCCTTGTCGTCGGCCACCAGGTCGATGCGCTTGCTCACGCCGCCGTCACGCAGCAGCACGTGGCGCGCATGCACCTCCAGCACCGTCACGCCGGGCACCACTTCGGCACCCTCCGGCAAGGCCACGGAAGGCTTGCCATCGGTCGAAATGATGGCCACGCTGCCGCGACCATTGCCGGCGGCCACCACGCCCTTGAGCTGGTAGTTGCTGGCCGTGGCCACGCTGACCTGGCCGCCGAACAGCGAAGCGCCCGCCTCCACGCTGGCATCCTGCACCACCGGATTGGGGGGCGGATTGATGGGGCGTTGCGGCGCCTTGAACAGCTGCATGGCCCAATAGACCAGCGACACGGACAGCGCCACGACGGCGAGCAAACTTGTAACTTGAGGCAAACGCTTCATGGCTTCCTTGGATTCTTATCTTACGAGCTGATTGATTTCGATAATCGGCATCAGCACGGCCAGCACGATCAGCAGCACCACCACGCCCATGGCCAGGATCAGGGCCGGCTCCAGCAGGCCGGCAATCGTCAGGGTGCGGCGTTCCAGGTCCTGCTCCTGCGCGCTGGCGGCGCGTTCCAGCATGGCCGGCAGCTCGCCCGTGATTTCGCCGGCGCGTATCATGTGGATCAGCATGGGAGGAAAATGCTTTTGCGCCGACAGCGCGCGCGCCAGGCTGACGCCTTCGCGCACGGCGCCGCTGGCCTCGGCCACCAATTCCTGCATCGCCACGTTGGTCAAGGTGTCGCGGCTGGTGTCGAGCGCGCGCAGGATCGGCACGCCGGAACCCGTGGTAATGGCCAGGGTGCTGGCGAAACGCGCCGTATTCAGGCTGCGCTCAAATTTCCCATACAAAGGCGCCGTCAGCAGCCAGGTATGCCAGCGGCGTTTCAGGGCCGGTTGCTGCAAGGCGCGGCGCCAGGCAAACCAGGCGCCGGCCAGGATCACGGCCACGATGAGGCCATAGTTGCGCACGAAGTCCGACAGCGCCAGCATGATCACGGTGAGCATGGGTAGCTTTTGCTTGGTATTGGCAAATACGGAAACGATCTGCGGCACCACATAGGTGAGCAGGAAAATCACGATGGAAAACGCCACCACCGTGACGATGGCCGGATAGGTAAACGCCAGCTTGACCTTCTGCACCAGCGCATTGCGCCGCTCGATATAGTCGGCCAGGCGCGAGAGCACGCGCGACAGATGGCCGATCTGTTCGCCCGACGCCACCAGCGCCCGGTAAATTTCCGCGAAGTCGCGCGGATGGCGCGCCAGCACGTCGGAAAACGCGGCGCCGCCGATCACTTCCGAGCGGATCGAGGCGATCAGGTCGCGCAGATACGGCCGCTCGGCCTGTTCCAGCAGGGCGGAAAAGGCCTGCTCCAGCGGCAGGCCCGCTTCCAGCAAACTGGCCAGCTGGCGCGTAAACAGGGCCAGCTCGGTGCTGGACAGGCGCTCGCCGAAGCCGCGCCGCTTGGTCACGCCGGCGGCGTCGACTTGCGCGGCGATCGGCTCGACGGCCAGCGGCACCAGGCCTTGCACGCGCAGCTCGGCGCGCGCGGAACGGGGACTGTCGGCATTGAGCACGCCCTTGCGGGTGGCGCCCTGGGCGTCGACGGCTTCATAGCGGAATGCGGGCATGGTGGCGGGCCTAGTCTTTGGTCACGCGCAGCAATTCAGCCTGCGTGGTGGTGCCGTCGCGCAGCCAGCGTTCGCCGTCGTCGCGCATGCTCGTCATGCCGTCCTGCAGGGCCACCGTGCGCACTTCCGCTTCCGACGCGCGGTTGTGGATCTGCGCGCGGATCTGCTCCGTCGTGCGCAGCAGTTCATATACGCCGACACGCCCCTGGTAGCCCGTCTGGCCGCAATGTTCGCAGCCGACCGCCTGCCAGTATTGCCCGTCGAAGGTCTTGCAGGAGCCGCACAATTTGCGCACCAGGCGCTGCGCCAGCACGCCGAGCAGGGACGAGGACAGCAGGAACGGCTCGATGCCCATGTCGAGCAAACGCGTGACGGCCGCAGAGGCGTCGTTCGTGTGCAAAGTCGCCAGCACCAGATGGCCCGTCAAGGATGCCTGCACGGCGATCTGCGCCGTTTCCAGGTCGCGGATCTCGCCGATCATGATCACATCGGGATCTTGCCGCAAAATCGCCCGCAGCGCCTTGGCAAATGTCATGTCGATGCGCGGATTGACTTGCGTCTGGCCGACACCGGCCAGGTCGTACTCGATCGGGTCTTCCACCGTCAGGATGTTCGTGGTGGTGGCGTTCAGCATCGACAGCGCCGCGTACAGGGTCGTCGTCTTGCCCGAGCCGGTGGGGCCCGTGACGAGCACGATGCCGTGCGGCTGCGTGATCAGGCCGTCGAACTGCCCCAGCATGGGCGCGCTCATGCCCAGGTGCTGCAGGTCGAGGCGCCCCGCTTCCTTGTCCAGCAAACGCAATACGGCCCGTTCGCCATGCCCGGTGGGCAGGGTCGAGACGCGCACGTCGACGGGTTTGCCGCCCACGCGCAGGGTGATGCGGCCGTCCTGCGGCAAGCGCTTTTCGGCGATGTCGAGCTGCGCCATGATCTTGATGCGCGAAATCAGCGAGCCGTGGATGGCCTTGCGGGGGCGCACCACGTCGCGCAGGCTGCCGTCGATGCGAAAGCGCACAACGGAGGTCTGCTCGAACGGCTCGATGTGGATATCGGACGCGCCTTCGCGCAGCGCCTGCGTCAGCAGCGCGTTGATCATGCGGATGACGGGCGCGTCGTCGGACGATTCCAGCAAATCCTCGATGGCCGGCACGTCCTGCAGCAGCTTGGTCAGATCGAGGTCGGCGTCGAATTCATCGGCCATCTGCGACGCGTCGCCGCCGCCGCCCGCGTAGGCGCCGGCAATGGCCGCATCGAGTTCGCCGCGCGGCAGCACCGTCAGCTGGATCTGGCCGAAACGGCGCGACACTTCGGCAATCGCCGCCGGCGCCGTCGATGCGGCCACCAGCACCTCGACGGGGGCACCGTCGACGGCGCCGGGCCGGGCCAGCAAGCCGAAATCGCGCGCGTAGGCGTAGGGAAGCAGATTACTCATGACTGTCCCATCACTTCTGCGGCTGCTGCGGTTGTTGCTGATATTGCTGCAGCAGCGACTGCGGCGGCGTGGCCGCGTTGGCCGGCGCGCCTGGCGGCGGCGTCGGTGCCGGCGGCACGGGACGCGTCACCATGTTGCCGCCCACCGGCTGGCCATCCTGCAAGGCAGGCAGCACGGGCGTGCCCAGGTCTTTCAGCATCAGATTGCCCGTGGCCGGCACGGCGGCCGTCTCGGCCGAACGCATGTAGTCGTAGCGGTCGGCCGCCAGGCTGCCGCTCTGTTCCTTGTTGCGCACGATGACAGGGCGCAGGAAGATCATCAGATTGGTTTTCTTGCGCTCGCGCGTCTGGTACTTGAACAGGTTGCCGATCAGGGGAATGTCGCCCAGGCCGCGCACTTTTTCCGCGTTGTCGCCCGTGCTGTCCTCGATCAGGCCACCGAGCACGATGATCTGGCCGTCGTCGGCCAGCACATTGTTCTCGATCACGCGGTTGTTGATGGTGATGCCGCTGACGGCTGTCGACGTGGATTTGTCGACGCTCGACGTCTCATGATAGATGCCCAGCTTGATCGTGCCGCCTTCGGAAATCTGCGGACGCACCTTCAGGGTCAGGCCCACTTCCTTGCGGTCGATGGTCTGGAACGGATTCGTGTTGGTGCCGGCCGTGCTGGTGTACTGGCCCGTCAGGATAGGCACGTTCTGGCCCACCTTGATGGTCGCCAGCTCGTTGTCCAGGGTGATCAGGTTCGGCGTCGACAGGATGTTCGCGTTGCCGTCCGATTCCAGCGCATGCGCCACGGCGCCCAGGCCCAGCGCGCCGTTGATCTGCTTGAAGATGCCCAGGGTCAGGCCGCCCGTCGGCAGCACCTTGCCGCCGCCCAGCGCCAGCTTGGCGATATTGTTGTCGGTGCCGCCGGCGAACGACTGCAGCGCGCCCACGCGGTAGCTGCTGCTGCTGTCGCCGGAAAGCCCCAGCCACTGCACGCCGAACTCGGACGCCTTGGCCGACGTCACTTCGACGATCAGCGCCTCGATGTAGACCTGGGCGCGGCGCACGTCGAGCTGGTCGATCACGGCGCGCAGGTTGCGGTAGACGGCCTCGTTGCAGGTCAGGATCAGGGTATTCGTCGATGCGTCGGCCTGGATGAAGCCGGCCGCGCCGCCCGACGACAGCTGCTGCGGCCCGTTGCTCAGCGAAGCGCCGCCCGTGGTGCCGCTTTGCGTATTGCCGCCCAGGCCAGTGCTGTTCATGCCGCCGCCCTGGTTATTCTGGTTATTCGTATTCAGGCTGTTGTTGCTCGGCTGCTGCGCCGAGGCGGCCGTGCCGTCCGACGTCACCACCGAACGCAGGGTTTGCGCCAGCTTGGTGGCGTCCGCATTTTTCAGGTACACCACGTGCACATTGCCCAGCTGCGTGGTCGGCTGATCCAGCTTCGAGATCAGCGACTTGGCCAGGTTGGCGCGCGCCGCCGACGGCGCGCGCAGCACCAGCGAATTGGTGCGCGGGTCGGCCAGCACGGACACCTTGCCCGCGTCGCCCCCTGCGGCGCCGGCCGCATTCCCGCCTTCCATCAGTTTATTCACCATCGAGGCCAGGTCGGACGCGATGGCATAGCGCACGGGAATCACGTCCAGGTCCGTCGAGGCGGGCACGTCGAGCGCGGCGATGATCTTCGCCAGGCGCTTGAGGTTATCCGCGTAATCGGTGATCACCAGCGAGTTGTTGCCCGGGTTGGCGTTGATCGTGTTGTTCGGCGAAATCAGGGGGCGCAGCACGGCAAGCAGGTTGGCCGACGATTCGTAGTTCAGGTAAAACACCTGCGTGGCGATCTGGTCGCCCTTCACCTGGCTGGCGCCGTTGCCCACCTGGGTCGGCACGGATTGCAGCTTGGCATCCGCTTCCGGCACCACTTTCGCATAGCCGTCGCCGGAAACCACCGCATAGCCCTGCAGGCGCAAGGCCGAGGCCAGCAGCGCGAACGCCTGCGTCTTGCTGATCGATTTTTCCGACACCAGCGTGATCGTGCCCTTGACGCGCGGGTCGATGACGAAATTGATGTTGGTGTAATGGCCCACCGCCTTGATCACCGACTCGATGTCGGCGCCGACGAAATTGAGCGCCGCTTCATCGCCGGGCGCGGCCCAGACGGGTGCCGGCATGCCGGCCACGGAACAGCACAGCAAGGCGGCGGCCGACAGGCGGCGCAGCGAGAAGGAGGAGGTAATTGGGCTCACGGATGGTTTTTTCATTGTCTGAACTCTAAGGCGATGATGTTTTTTTCGCTATTGCTACGGCGCTGTCCCAGCAAATTCAACAAACTCGCCAAGGTCTCTTCATATCCTGCTGCGGCCTGGGCCTGGCCGGAAAACTGCATGCGCCCCTGATTCAGGCTGCCGCTGCCGTCGAGCAGCAGCGGTCCCTTGATGGAACGCAAGGTCAACGTCGCCTGCTGCCCCTGCCAATCGAAATCAAGCTCGTAACTGCCCAACGGACGCAAGGATGACAGGCGCGAGGCCATGTCCGTCATCTGCAAGGTCGTGCGGCCGACGGCGGAAAACTGCTGTTGTTCCAGTGCCAGCTGCAAGGTGCTCCACGACAGGCGCATGCTGCCCGTCGGCGCCACGGTATTTAACGGTGCACCCAGGCCGCCCAGGCCATCGGCCGGCAGCAGCAGGGCCGCCGGGCTGACTTGCCAGTGCGACCACGAGCCGCGCAAATTGACGGCCTGCGACAGCGCCTGCGCATTCTGCAATTCCACGTCCACCGATCCCCACAGCACGGACGGCGAAATGCGCCAGCTGAAGCGCCCCGGCAGCAGCGGCGTCACGGCGCCATTCGCGCTGGCCGCCCCGCCGACAAAGGCCGAGCCGCGCCACAGGGTACCTTGCGCGTCGCC
Source organism: Janthinobacterium sp. BJB426 (assembly GCF_002735705.1). Lineage (GTDB taxonomy): Bacteria > Pseudomonadota > Gammaproteobacteria > Burkholderiales > Burkholderiaceae_D > Janthinobacterium. The sequence goes on along the minus strand of NZ_PDZL01000004.1, from coordinate 398,628 downwards.
CAAGGTCAAACGTCCGCCCGTCTGCTTTTCCACGAGACTGGCCACCCAGCCGGCGGGGAAGAATACCAGCAGGGTAACGCAGACGCTGACGATGATGGCCAGCAGCCAGCCAAGCAGGCGCATCATCGCGCCGCGCCCGGGCTCTGGTGCAGGCTCAAACTGGCGTCGACCAAGCCCGCCTTGCCCTGCGCCGTGATCTTCGCTTCCTGCACCGCCACGCGGCCTTCGCGGCGCAAGCCATCGAGCCACAGCATGACGCTGGCGAACGGCACGCCGTTCAATTGCACGCGCGCGTATTCTCCCGTCAGCGACAGCGATTGCGGCGCCAGGCCGCGCGCCTTCAGCGACGCATCGAGGCTGTCACGGCTCATCGGCGCCACCTGCACGGGCGCCTGACGCGCCAGGTCGCCCGCTTCACGCGCCAGCGCCTGCAGCTGGGCCGCATTCTGGCGCAGCTCGGGCAAGCTCTTTTGCAAGGCGATGCGGCCCGTCCAGGCCGGCTCGAAAAACACGGCGTAAACGAGGGCCAGCCCCGCCACCACGCCGCCGATAGTCAGGAGCTTGCGCTCCTGCTGCGTGCGTTCGGCCCAGAAGGCCTGCACGGCCTGCTGCTGCCCCGCCCACGCGGCGCGCGCCTTGTTGACTGCTGCACTCATGCTTTTGCTCCCGTGACCGGCGTGATCTTCCACACGCCCGGCGCCGTTTCATTCAAGGCCAGTTTGCGCGCGGCCAGGCCATCGCGTACCTGCGCCTGGGCGCTGGCGTCGACCATGTCCGGCTTCAGCCTGACGATCAGGCTGCGCTCGCGGTATTCCAGCGAGGCCACCACGCCGCGCCCGGCCAGGCCGCCCAGCGCCTCGCCCAGGGCCGCGCTCATGCTCGTAAAATCATCCATGCTGGCCTGCCCGCCCTGCAGGCGGGCAGCGGCGATATTGCGCCGCATCTGCTCCGCTTCCAGGCCATACACGGGCGCTTCGTTCGGATACGCAGCCTTGAAGGTTTGCTGCATCGAGGTGCGCACGGTGGCGGCCTCGCGCTTCAGGCGCATCCATTCGATATTCATGCCGGCCAGGTTGACGATCACGGCCAGCAGCGCCAGGCGCAGCGGCCAGCGCCAGCGGCGCCATTCAGTGGCCGATCCCGTGGCCGTGCCCAGGGCGCCGGCCAGGTCCAGTCCCGCGCCCTTGGCGCCGGCGATCCAGTGCGCCCAGTGGTCCAGCTCCACCGTCACACCCTCCATGCCGGCGGCCAGCTGTTGATAGTGCGCCAGCTCGGCCTGCGCCACATAGACCGTCAGCGGCACATCGCCGGCAAAGGCGCGCGTCGTCAGCAGCGCCTGCTGCGGCTGGGGCGGCAAGACCAGGCCCAGGCCCTCTTGCGGCGCCTGGCGCAAGGCCAGTTCCAGGCCGTCGCCGCTTGCCTGCAAGGCGGCCGTCACGCTGCCCGGCTGCAAGGGCAGGCACAGCTGCGACGGCAGCAGCACCACCTTGCGCGCGCCCTGCGCCAGCAAAGCCTTGACGAGTACCTCGGCCCAGGCGCGCTGCGCCACGGCCACCGTGCGCATGCCGGCAGCGTCGGGCGCGCCGGCAACCAGCAGGCAATCCTGCGCGTCGCCCAAAATGTGTTCTTCCACCAGGCCCGGCAAGGCTGCGCGCAAACGGGCGCCGGCCAGCGGCGGCATTTTCAGGCGCAGCAGGGTCACATCGGCCGCGGCCAGCAGCAGCAGCACCTGCTTCGCGCCGGCGATCAGCTGGCCCAGGCTGCCCAGCGGCGCGCTGCCCTGTTGCAACAGGGCGCCGCCGTCGCCGGCCAGCACAAAGGAGCAGGCAGGCGCGCTGTTGGTAGACGCCTTGGCCGGGTGACGGATATACAATATTGTCAAAGTGACTCGCTTTCAGCTGTTAATTTTCCCGCAGCCAGACCAGGCTGGTGGTGCGTTGCGGATCCGTTTTTCGATTGACGAGCGCCACGGCGTCCAGGGCGGCACGATCCAGCCGCACGCGGATGACGGTGAGGAAGTAGCGGCTCTTCACATCGAGTTCCACGCCTTCAATCAATGCAGCATTAATATTATTCTGGAAATTTAACTTATCGACAAACTTTTTGCGCGGATTGCTCAAAGTCAGGGCGCTGGCCTCGGACAGCGACATCATCGTCACGGCCGCCAGCACCTCGGCCGGGGCCGTATTCACGTTCACGGGCGTTATTTCCGGCAATACGATGATGAAATCGCGCAGTTTTTCAATGATCTGTGGCGTGTAGCCAGGCACGGCCAGCAAATCCTCGACCTGCGTGAACGCCACCGGCTCGCTGCCGCCGCCCGATGCGGGCATGGCGGCGGGCGTCTTGCCGTCGGTGCCGCTGGCAACAGTGCGCGGTTTCGGCTTCGCGCGCAGCACGGCATCGGCCGTCGCTTGCGCCAGGGAACTATCGAGCTGCAAGTTGGATAACAGTCGCTGGTAGGCCAGCACCTGCTTCGCATTGATGCCGCCCGTGGCTTCAAGCAGGTTCGTAATATTGAAGCGCGCCTGCGCATCGAGTGCGCGGCCCGAGACGGTGGCGTCGAATTTTTCCGTGTCGACCTTTTCGCGGTCCACATAATCGTCGAGCCGCGCTTCCTCGATGGGCGTGGCCCAAACGCCATCGAGCGCCGTCAGCATGGGGTTGTCCTGCCGCAGCCAGAAGCGGGCGAAGTCGACCATGCCACGCATGGCCCACTGCGTCTGCAGGCGCAGGCGCTGGTTTTCCATCGAACGCACTTGCACCTGCTGCTGCCAGAACAGGCTGGCGACAACGGTAATAGCCAGCGCCGTCAGCAGCAGGGCCGTGATGACGGCCACGCCGCGCTGGCGCGAGGGAAACTTGAAGCGCGTCATCCCGGCCCCAATAAAAAGACTTTCGACAGGCCCGCGTCCTGGCCCGGCATCTGCAGGGTCACTTCCAGGCCCGGCACTTGCGTGGAGATGGTGGCGCCCGCCGTCAGCACGTTCCAGGCGCCATTGTTCCAGCCGCGCATGACCATGCTGTCGACGCCGTTCATCAAGGTGACGTCGGCGCTGGAGGTATCGGTATCGTCGCGCGCCGCCTGCCACAGGGTGTCGAGCACGGCCAGGTCGCGCGTGCCGTTCGACTCGCGCCGCGTCAGCACGCCGCCGCGCAGGCGGTAAGTGACCACTTGCAACTGCTGCGGCTCCTGTTCCGAGGCGGCCAGGCGCACCAGGGTCAGGCGGTCAGTCTCCGCCGACAGGTTGATGCGGCCATTCAGCAGGGTATTGTTCTGGCCGGCGCCGGCCAGGTGGTCGCAATCGCTCTGCATCTGGGCAAACGCCAGCTGCATGCCGCGCGCCTGTTCCAGCTGGCTGGTCAGCACTTCGCGCGAGCGCATGATGCTGTCCAGGCCGCGCCAGCCCAACACGGCGACCATGGCCAGGATGCCGATCGCCACGAGCAGCTCGATCAGGGTGAACCCCTTGGCGGGAAGATGACGGCGCGCCATCAGTCGTTAAAGGAAAGTAATACCAGGCGCACGATGCGCCGGGCCGGATATTGCGCGTCGTACACGTTGACGCGCACTTGCCGGATGCGGGGATTCGGCGTGGCCACCACTTCCTCTTCGCAAATGAGTTTTAAATCGCCCTGCGGGCAGTCGACCGTGCGCTTGCCCGTCTGCGGGAACGTTTTCGCCAGGCGCAAGCGCACCAAATGGTTTTCCGCCGACCAGGTGGCCATCATGGCGCTGCGCAAGCCGTCGCTGTTTTGCGTCAGGCTGCCGACGGCGCGCAGGGAGGCGCCCAGGGCCGTGCCGACGATGACGAGGGCGACCAGGACTTCCAGCAAAGTAAAGCCACGCTGGCGGCGTTGTCGTGGGAAGGCCATCATTGCTCGACCGTGAAGTGGCCGATGCCGTCGGCGCGGATGGCCACGCTGCGCTCGCCACTGGCCAAAGTCAGCACGAAAGGCTTGTCGACCGGTTCGCGGCCGAAGATGATGCGCAGCGGCTGGGCCACGCTGTTCGAGGGCTGCACGCTGAGCAGCATGGGCGTGTTGGCAAACGCGCGCTCGCGCAGCAAATCGTCCTGCGTCACGGGCTGCCACAGCTTTTCATTGAGAACCAGGAAACGGTATTGATTTTCGTCAGCCTCGAACGCCACCTGCCGGCTGCGCACGATGGCTTCATCGCGCGCCAGTTGCAGCAGCAGCGCGATGCGCTCGGCTTCCTTTTGCAAGGCTTGCTGGCCATTCGGCATCGCGTTCAGCGACACCAGGCCCAGGGTCACGCCGATGATGACCATCACCACCAGCAATTCGATCAGCGTGAAGCCGCTGGCGCGTGGCCGGGGCGGTGCGCGACCGGTGGTCATGGCAGGCATGCAATGGAAAACTTACAGTTCCCAGGAACCGATATCGGCGTCGTCGCCGCTACCGCCAGGCTGGCCGTCGGCGCCCAGCGAAATGATGTCGACTTCGCCTTTCACGCCCGGCGACAGGAACTGGTACGGGTTGCCCCATGGATCCTTCGGCATTTTTTCCAGGTAGCCGCCCGCTTTCCAGCCATTCGCGGCCGGTCCCGTGGTCGGTTTTTCGATCAGCGCCTGCAAGCCCTGCTCGGTGGTCGGGTAGCGCTGGTTATCCAGGCGATACAGTTTCAAGGCTTGCATCACGGTAGCGATGTCGACTTTCGCCGCCGCCACTTTCGACTCGCCCGTGCGGGCGATCAGCTTGGGCACCACCAGCGACGCGAGGATACCCATGATCACCACCACGACCATGATTTCGATCAAAGTGAAGCCGCGCGCGCGGCGCTGGCGTATCGGATGGTTTGCTGCGTTTTGCATAAGAAAGAGAGAAGAAGGTGAGTAATGAGTGCAGAGTATAAAGCGGAAATATGACAAAGCCTGTCATATAGGGAAAAATTTCTGCGGGGCCTGTCAGGCCGGCAAGACCACTTCGCCGCAAACGGCGCAGCCGGGGTCACGCGCGACGCGCATGCTGCTCCACTCCATGTGCAAGCCGTCGAGCAGCAGCAACCGTCCGGCCAAGGATACACCCGCGCCCATGATGAGTTTCAGGGCCTCGGCCGCCTGCATCGCGCCCACCACGCCGACCAGCGGCGCGAACACGCCCATGGTCGAGCACGCCTCGTCCGTGAACTGCTGCTCCTGCGGAAACAGGCAGGAATAACATGGCTGGGTACCCGTGCGCGGGTCGAACACGCTCACTTGCCCGTCGAAACGGATCACGGCGCCCGACACCAGCGGCACCCTGGCCGCCACGCAGGCGCGGTTGACGGCATGGCGCGTGGCGAAGTTGTCGGTGCAGTCGAGCACCACCGTGGCGGAGCAGACCAGTTCGGCCAGGCGCGCGCCGTCGAGGCGCTCCTGCAAGGCGATGATATCGATCTCGGGATTGATGCCGGTCAAGGTCTCGCGCGCCGACAGCACTTTCGGCTGGCCCACGCGGGCCGTCGTGTGGGCGATCTGGCGCTGCAGATTGGTCAGATCGACCGTATCGTCATCGACCAGGGTCAGCTTGCCGACACCGCTGGCGGCCAAATACATGGCCGCCGGCGAGCCGAGCCCGCCCGCGCCGATCACCAGCACATGCGCGTCGAGCAAGGCTTGCTGGCCTTCGATGCCGATCTGATCAAGCAGGATATGGCGCGAATAGCGCAGCAGCTGATGGTCGTTCATGGCGGCGACTACGGTTTTTGTACAGGAATCTTCTTGTCATCGGCCTTGATGTCGGAAGCAATTTCCGGCTTGGCGCCGATCTTCTCCGCCTTCGGGTCCACCTTGGCCAGCTGCACCGGCAAGCCCTGGAAATGGTTCAGCGCTTGCTGCAGCTGGAAATCATCCTTGGCGCCGTATTCGAGCGGTTTGCGCTTTTTCGCCGTGGCGATCAGGCGCTGCTCTTCTTCCAATTGATCCTGCATGCCTTCCATGGTTGGCTTGGCCGCTTCCGGCTTGCCGTCGTTGCTGCTCAGGTGTTTTTCCAGGTCCGCCTCGCGGATACGCAGGCTGTTCCAGCCGTCGCCCTCGGCCGTTTCATCGACCAGCAAGTCCGGCACGATGCCGCGCGCCTGGATGGCCCGGCCCTTCGGCGTGTAGTAGCGGGCCGTCGTCAGCTTGACGGCCGTGTCGGCCGTGATCTGGCGCAAGGTTTGCACGGAACCCTTGCCGAACGTTTGCGTGCCGATGACGGTGGCGCGCTGGTAATCCTGCAAGGCGCCGGCGACGATTTCCGAGGCGGAAGCGGAGCCGGCATTGACCAGCACCACCAGCGGCACGGTTTTCAGCCCTGCCGGCAGCTTGGCCAGCGGATCGGCCTTGGCGCCCGGCGGCGCATAAAATTCGCGGCGGCCATAAAACACCTGTTTCGACTCGGGTAATTGGCCCTTGGTGGAAACGATCACGGAGTTACCCGGAAGAAATGCTGTCGCCACGCCAATGGCTCCCGGCACGACGCCGCCGGGATCGTTACGCAAGTCCAGCACCAGGCCCTTGAGCTTGGGGTCTTGCGCATACAGGGCGTTGATCTTTTTGACCATGTCACCGACGGTCGGTTCCTGGAACTGGGCGATGCGCAGCCAGGCATAGCCGGGCGCGACCATCTTGGCCTTCACGCTTTGCACGCGGATTTCCTCGCGCACGATGGGGAACACCAGCGGCTTGCTTTCGCCCTTGCGCGACATCGTCAGCACCAGCTTGGTGCCCGGCTGGCCGCGCATCTTCTTGATGACTTCTTCCAGCTGCAAGCCTTTCAGCGGGATATTGTCGAGGCGGGTGATCAGGTCGCCCGCCAGGATGCCGGCCTTGGCGGCAGGGCTGTCCTCGATGGGCGAGACGACTTTCACATAGCCGTCTTCCATGCTCACTTCGATGCCGATGCCGACAAACTTGCCCTGCACGCTTTCGCGCATTTCCTTGAAGGCATTCTTATCCAGATACACGGAGTGCGGATCGAGCGACGAGACCATGCCGGAAATGGCTTCCGTCAAGAGTTTCTTGTCTTCCACCTTCTCGACGTAATCGGACTTGATCAGGCCAAAGACGTCGGACAGCTGGCGCAGCTCGTCGAGCGGCAGCGGGGCATTCGTGATCTTCTGCGCCACGGCCGGGAACTGCAGCGACATGCCGATGCCGGCCAGGACGCCCAGACCGATCAGGCCGATACTTTTGACTTTGATACCCATGTATTCTTCGCAATCTACAAATTCGCTGCCGCAGCAATGGTGGGAACTGAATTAAAACTTCACCCAGGTGGCGGGGTCGAAGGCGCGGCCCTGATGACGCAATTCAAAGTATAGCCCTGATTCCTCGTTGCCGCCGCTGTTGCCCGCACTGGCAATGGCGTCGCCGCCCTTGACGGCGTCGCCCACTCTTTTCAGCAGGGATTGGTTGTTGCCATAAATGCTCATGTACTGGCCGCCATGGTCGACGATGATCAAATTGCCGAAACCGCGCAACCAGTCGGAAAACACGACGCGGCCACCGGCGATGGCGTGGATCTCGCTGCCTTCGCCCGTGCGGATGAACACGCCCTTCCAGCTGGGGCCGTCACCGCGCTTGCTGCCGAAGCGGGCGGCGATCTTGCCCGCCACGGGCGCGCGCAGCTGCCCTTTCAGGCTGGCAAAGGCGCCGGCTGGCGCGGCCGGGCCCAGGCTTGGGCGCTCCGGCTCCGGTTCGGGCTTCGGTTCCGGCCTAGTCGCCACCTTGGCCACTTGCGGCGGCTCGTCGTCATCGATCGGTTCCAGTTTCACGGGTGGCGGTGGCGGCGTTTGCGGCTTGATCTTGCCCGATTTGTTTTGTTGCTCTTTTGCAATGCGCTCGCGCTCGGCCTGCGCCTGGGCGGCCTTGGCGCGCGCGGCCAGCAGGCGTTCGCGTTTTTCCGCGGCAATCTTGGCGTCGGCGGCCGCTTTGGCGGCGGCACGCTGTTCGGCCAGCAATTGCTGGCGTTTCTTTTCCGCTGCGGCAGCGGCGGCCTGCTCTTCGATCAGTTTTGCCAGCTTGTCGACCAGGTTGCCCATGCGCTGTTCGTCGCGCTCGACATTGCCCACTTCCTTGCGCTGCGCCACCAGGCGTTGCGACAAGCTCGTCAGCAATGCGGCGCGGCGCGCCTTCTCCTGCACCAGCAGGGCTTTCTGGTCGCGCTCTTCCTGCGCGATTTCTTCCAGTTCATCCTTGGCGTTCTGCACGTCCGCCTGGTTTTTCTCCACGGCCAGCAAGTTGGCGCGCAAGGCTTCCAGCAGGCGCGCCTGCGCCTGCGACACATACGCCATCAATTGCAGGTCGCGGTTGATGCGGTTCGGGTTATCGCCCGACAAGAGCAGCTTGATGCGGTCTTCATTGCCGGCGACATATTGTTCACGCAGCAACTTCGACAGCTGCGTCTTTTGTTTCTCGACGGTGGCCGTCAACTGCTGGTGCTCTTGCCCCAGCGCATTGAGTTTCACACCCGTCGCGCTTTGTTCCTGCGCCAGGTCGCGCAAGGCGCGGTTGGCATTGGAAATGGCCTCTTCCGACTCGGCCAGGGTATCGGCCGCGTCATCCTTGGCGCTTTCCGTGCGGCTGATGTCGCGCTTGAGCGCCGTCAGCTTTTGTTGCAGTCCTGCACGTTGTGCTTCCGCGGCCGCCTTCTGCTTACTGCGTTCGGTGGGCTTGGCGCCCTGCGCGGCACCGCTGCAAAGCAGCAGCGCCAGGCACAGCATGGCACCGGCGCGCCACGCCGGCAGGGGTCGTTCAGCAGAGGGGGCGATGGCTGTGCCGCGGAAGGAAGACGACAAGTTACTTGGCCTTCCCTTGGTTCGCCACGGCTGCTTGCGCTGCCGCAATCGCTGCCGGGTCGCCCAGATAATAATGACGGATCGGTTTCAGGTCGGCGTCCAGTTCATACACGAGCGGCTGGCCGTTCGGAATGTTCAGGCCGACGATGTCGCTGTCGCTGATGCCGTCGAGCATCTTGATCAGCGCGCGCAGGCTGTTGCCGTGGGCCGAAATGATGATTTTCTTGCCGGCGCGGATGGCCGGGGCGATTTCTTCATCCCAGGCCGGCATCACGCGCGCCACGGTGTCTTTCAGGCATTCGGTCAGCGGAATCGATGCTTGCGGCAAGCCGGCATAACGCGGGTCGTTGTACGAGGCGCGGTCGTCGTTCGCTTCCAGCGGCGGCGGCGGCGTATCGTAGCTGCGGCGCCATACCAGTACTTGCTCGTCGCCATACTTGGCGGCTGTCTCGCCCTTGTCCAGGCCTTGCAGGGCGCCGTAGTGGCGCTCGTTCAAGCGCCAGTCGTTCTTGATTGGCAAATACATCATGTCCATCTCGTCGAGCGCCAGCCACAGGGTGCGGATGGCGCGCTTCAGAACGGAAGTGTAGGCCACGTCGAACGTAAAACCTTCCTGCTTGAGGATCTGGCCGGCGGCCTTGGCTTCGTTGACGCCCTTTTCCGTCAGATCGACGTCGGTCCAGCCGGTGAAGCGGTTATCGAGGTTCCAGGTGGACTCGCCGTGACGCATGAAAACGATTTTGTACATAGTTCTATCTTCTCAAGGGGTTCAAATCAAAAAAGCAAAACGTAAAAAGACCTCGTCCAGCTTCTATTTTATAATGCGCGGATTGACTTAAACCATTGGACCCTACGTGAAATTCATTATCGACCACATTTTTCTGTTTGCCATCGTCATTATTTCCGGCGGCGCCCTCCTCTGGCCACTGCTGTCGATGCGCGGCAAGCGCGCGACCGTGCTGGAAGTCACGCAACTGATCAACCGCGGCAAAACCATCATCGTCGACGTGCGCAGCGCGGAAGAATTCGCCACGGGTCACTTGCCTGACGCAAAAAATATTCCGCTGCCGGAACTGGCAAAACGCGTGGGCGAGCTGGAAAAATTCAAAACGCGCCCCATTGTAGTGGTTTGCCAGAAAGGTTCGCGTTCGGCAACCGCCGTCGGCCTGCTGGGCAAAGCTGGTTTCGCTGAGGCAACGAGCCTGGAAGGCGGCCTCGACGAATGGAAAAAGCAGGGTTTGCCATTGAAAACCTTGTCGCTGGCGAAATAAACCAGCATTAACTGAAGGAATCATCATGACCGTCCCAGTAATTGTGTATAGCACCGCCGTGTGCCCGTATTGCGTGCGCGCCGAGCGCCTGTTGGAATCGAAGGGCGTCGCCGTACAAAAGATCCGCGTCGACCTCGACCCGGAAGAGCGCATCAAGATGATGGAACGCACGGGCCGCCGCACGGTCCCGCAAATCTATGTGGGCGATACCCACGTGGGCGGATTCGACGATTTGTATGCGCTCGATCAAGCTGGCAAGCTGGACCCCTTGTTAAATGGCACGGCAGCCTGATATAAAGCGGGTTCGAGAAATTGCTTGGTTTTTTGTCGTATTGTTTTGATACAATTGCCCTCGCACCTGATCTGGCCGCGCCTATCCGGCGCGGTTTGAATACCGCAAGCACCATATTTGAACGGTGTGCCGTTCTTGTCCTTTACAACGAAAGCGTTCCATGTCTGACGAAAATCTGCAACCAGTCTTCCAAATCCAACGCGTCTACCTGAAAGACATGTCGCTGGAACAACCAAATTCCCCAGCTATTTTCCTGGAACAAGAAGCACCAGCCATCGAAGTGGCACTGGACGTGGGCGCTGCGCCTCTGGCCGACGGCATCTTCGAAGCCACCGTGACCATCACCGTCACCGCCAAAGTCGGCGAAAAAGTCGCTTTCCTGGTTGAAGGCAAGCAAGCCGGTATCTTCGAAGCACGCAACATTCCTGCTGATCAACTCGATCCACTGCTGGGAATCGGCTGCCCGAACATCATCTACCCTTACCTGCGCGCCAACATCGCCGACGTGATCACCCGTGCCGGCTTCCCGCCAGTACACCTGGCCGAGATCAACTTCGAAGTGTTCTACCAACAACGTCTGCAAGCTATTGCTGACGCCGCTGCCGCAGCGCCAGCAGCCAGCGAAACGCACTAAGCTCTTGCAAGACCCCGCTGGCCGTCAAGGCTGGCCTGACACGGCGGCCTGGCCGCCGTGTTTCGTTAAGGTTCAAAAATATCATGTTGAAAAGTGCGCTCTTGAGCAAGTTCCGCTGGATGGCCGGCGCCGTGCTGCTGCTGGCGACCGCCGCCAGCCACGCCGTCGATTTCAAAACGGTGGGCGCCGCTCCCGTGATCCTGTACGACGCGCCATCCTCCAAGGGAGGCAAGCTGTACGTGGCGCCACGCGGCATGCCGCTGGAAGTGGTGCTCAGCTACGGCGAATGGGTCAAGGTACGCGACGCCAGCGGCGAAATGGCCTGGACGGAAGCCAAGGGCCTGTCGGCCAAGCGCAACGTCGTGGCGCGCGCCGCGAACCTCAAGGTTCGCGCCAGCCCCGACGACATCGCCTCCCCCATCATCCTCGTCGACAAGGGCGTGCTGCTGGAAATGAGCGAGCAGCCGAGCTCCGGCTGGGTCAAGGTGCGCCACAAGGATGGCCAGAGCGGCTACGTCAAGACCAGCGAAGTGTGGGGCCTGTAAGCACCGCGTCCGTTCCCCCTGCCCCGTTGAGGTTGCATGCAAGTTTCTCCTGAAGTCACTCCCGACAATATTCCCGCCGCCCGCAAGATCACCATCCTGGGCGCCGGCGCCTGGGGCACGGCCGTGGCCATGGCCCTGGCTGGCCGTCATGACGTGCTGCTGTGGGGCCGCAACGGCCAGGCCATGGCCGCCATGGCCGCCAGCGGTGAAAACAGCTATTTGCCCGGTTTCCCTTTACCGCCGCAGCTGCGCATCAGCGCCGATTTCGACGCCGCCGTCGCGCATGCCAGCGGCGAACACGGCCTCCTGATCGCCGCCTGCCCTGTGGCGGGCTTGCGGCCCATGCTGCATCAGCTGAAAGACAAGGCGATCGGCAACCTGGTGTGGCTGTGCAAAGGCTTTGAAGGCGGCACGGGCTTGCTGCCGCACCAGATCGTGCAGGAAGTGCTGGGCGACAAGATTCCCGGCGGCGCCCTGTCCGGCCCCTCGTTCGCGCAGGAAGTGGCACGCGGCTTGCCGTGCGCGCTGACCATCGCTTCGCACAATGCCGCCTTGCGCGGCGCCGTCGTCTCGGCCTTGCATGGCGGCACCATCCGCGTGTATGCGAGCGACGACCTGGTGGGCGTGGAAGTGGGCGGCGCCGTCAAGAACGTGCTGGCGATCGCCACCGGCGTGGCCGACGGCCTGGGCCTGGGCTTGAATGCGCGCGCCGCGCTGATCACGCGTGGCCTGGCGGAAATCACGCGCCTGGGCACGGCGCTGGGTGGCCAGACAGAAACGTTCATGGGCTTGACGGGCATGGGCGACTTGATTCTGACGTGCACGGGCGACCTGTCGCGCAACCGCCGCGTCGGCCTGGGTTTGGCGCAAGGCAAGGCGCTGGACACCATCGTGGCTGAGCTCGGTCACGTGGCCGAAGGCGTGCCCTGCGCCAAGGCCGTACGCGAACTGGCGCGCCGCATGGGCGTCGACATGCCGATCACCAACGCGGTGGCCGGCGTGCTGTTCGATGGGGACTTGCCGCACGTGATGGTGCAGCAGCTGCTGTCGCGCGATCCGCGCGCCGAGGCGGCTTGAAGCACCCGGAAAGCTAGCGCCCCGCCTTGTGCATGAGTATGGTGAGCAATAACAGACTGTCTTCGCGCGCTTCCAGGGCGTGCGCCTGGCCGCCGAGCAGGTACAGCATCTGCCCCGATCCCAGCACCTGCACGCCGCCATGCGCCTCCACCGCCACCTGCCCTTGCAGGCACAGCAAGGTGATTTCGCCGAGCACGTGATGCTCGGGCATGGTCTTGCCCTTGGGCATGCACATGCGGATCAATTCCAGCTCATCCGTTTTGGCCAGCGCGATGGCGGAAAACTGCGACAGGTCGTCGCCGTCCCTGCGCAGCACCTCGATCACCTGTCCTGAACTTGCGTGCTCCAGTGCCATCATGTGCTCCTTCCGCAATTACTCGGTGACTTCCTCCGGCTCTTTCGCACCGCGCATCCACTCGACCAGCGGCCACGCATCCTTCAAGCCTTCCGCCAGGGTCGGCAGCAGTTTCTCGGGCGCGTTCACGGGCAGCGGCACTTCGGTCCAGACAAAAAAGCTCTTCAGCTTGATGAATTCGATATGTTCGGCGTCCGCGTCAAACCCCTTCGGCGGGCGCTGCAGCTTGCCTTCGTTCTGGATGGTGCCGAAACGGGCCTTCAAACGCTTATTTTTCAACACTTTGGAAAAGCCTGGCGCGTCGTTGAGCATATGCTCGCGCAGCGCCTTCAGGCGGCCCGGCGGCGGCATATATTCGCCGGCGCCGAACAGTAAATTGCCCTGGCCATCGATCTGCAGATAATACGTGGGGCCGCCCGCCTTGCTGGGACGGCGCATGTCGTTCGGCGCGATGGCGGCCGAAAAGCGCGTCTTGTACGGACTCTTGTCGTGCGCAAAACGCACGTCGCGGTTGATGCGGAACAAGGCCTTTTTCGGATTGCAGTACTTCACGGCCGGGTCGAACTTGCCCAACTCACCGATCAGGCTGGTGACCAGCGCGAGGAATTCCTCGCGCAGGATGTCGTAGCGGGGCTTGTTCATGACAAACCAGGGACGGTTGTTGTTGTCGCTCAGTTCACGTAAAAATTGGGTCAAATCACGCACATGCATGTGTCAAATTCCGATCAGCAACTATTTGGAAAGCTCTTTCGGGATGGGGCGCTTGCCTACCATCACGTCGAGCGCCGCTTCGCGATTCTTGCGCAGCACCGTCATTTTAGCTTTTCCGCCGGGCGGCAGTTGGGCGATCAGGTTCAGCATTTCCGTCGTGTCGCCGACGGGCTTGCCTTCCACCGTCAGCAGGATGTCGCCGGGCACGATGCCCGCCTTGTCGGCCGGGCCGTTGCGCACCACGCCGGCGATGATGGCGCCGCTCGTGCGCTGCAAGCCGAAGCTTTGCGCCAGCTCGGGCGTGATGTCCTGCGTTTCCACGCCGATCCAGCCGCGCACCACGTGGCCATCCTTGATGATGGCTTCCATCACCGTCTTGGCCGTAGAGACGGGAATGGCGAAGCCGATGCCGACGGAGCCGCCGCTTTGCGAGTAGATCGCCGTATTGATGCCGATCAGATTGCCGCGCGTGTCGACCAGGGCGCCGCCCGAGTTGCCGAAGTTGATGGCCGCATCCGTCTGGATGAAGTTTTCAAAACTGTTGATGTGCAGGTTGTTGCGGCCCAGGGCGGAGATGATGCCCATGGTCACCGTCTGACCCACGCCGAACGGGTTGCCGATGGCCAGCACCACGTCGCCCACGCGCGCCAGCTCCGACTGGCCCAGCACGATGACGGGCAGCTTGTCGAGGTCGATCTTGATCACGGCCAGGTCCGTTTCCGGATCCAGGCCGACGATCTTGGCGGGCGCCTTGCGGCCATCCGTGAGCACGACTTCGATTTCGTCGGCGCCTTCAACCACGTGGTTGTTGGTCAGCACATAGCCTTCATGGCTGACGATCACGCCCGAACCGAGGCTGTTTTTCAAGTCGTCGTCATCCTCGCCGTCCGGGTCGCGGTCGCCGAAGAAACGTTTAAAGAAGGGATCGCGCGCCAGCGGATGGGCGCCGCGCTTGGGCACTTGCAGGGTGAGGATGTTGACGACGGCGGGCATGGCGCGCGCCGCCGCGTCGCGGTAGGAGCCGGGCGCCAGGCTGCTCGACGCCGTTTCCACCACGGGCACCGGCTTGGTGGGAGAGCCCAGTTGCTGTACCCGGCTGGCCGGGCGCAGCGCGCCGTACACAAAGTACAGCGCCAACGCGATCGTCACGGTTTGCGCAAACAATAACCAGAATCGTCGCATAGCACTCCACCCAGGTCAGCCGGCCGGTGCCGGAACGACTTATTTTGCCAGATCGTTGCTATTCTGTCCGTTCTTCTGCAGTGAGTCGCGGATTTCACGCAGCAGCACGATGTCTTCCGGCGTGGCCGGTGCAACTGCCGGCGCGACCGGTTCGCTGCGGCGGGCCTTGTTCATCAGGCGCACCATCTGGAAGATGATGAAGGCCAAAATGACGAAATTGAGCAGAATGGTGAGGAAATTACCGTAGGCCAGCACGGCGCCCGCCTTTTTCGCTTCCACCAGGGTCATCGTGGTAGCTTGACCATTCAGGGGCAGATAGTAATTGGCGAAATCGAGTCCGCCGAAAATGCGGCCGATGGGTGGCATGATCACGTCTTGCACCAGAGAATCGACAATCTTGCCGAAGGCGCCGCCGATGATGACACCAACCGCCAGATCGACGACGTTGCCTTTCATTGCAAATTCTTTAAATTCTTTCATCATTGCCATGAATTTCTCCTTCGGATATGTATAAAAAACATGCCGATCATACTATTGATTCCCGGGTACACCAACTTGTGGTTGCCGGCGAGACCAATTCCGGCACAGCCGTGCGCATCTAGTTCGAAAGAACTAGCCACCTCCTGCAAAAGTATATAAATTATGGTACAAGCAACGTTTTTGTTTTATTCGTTGTTTGCTTCACTTATAATTTGCGGTTGCCAGAAGTGGCTTTTTCACTTCCGGATAATCAACAAGAAACTGGCATGGGCTGCGCCATAGTCCGAAGTTCCGCAGGGATGTTGCCACTTTACCGTACAAAGATGCGGGTTGCGGCAATCAGTGGGAAAGAGCTTCGGCGACGGGTTTTTCGCGGCTGCCACTCATAATAAAGATTCGCATTTTGACTGATTGGGGTTTGCATGAGTAACGAAAAGCAGGTCGATTCAGGCCGTCGCGGCTTGCTCGTCGCCACGTGCGCGGCGGGCAGTGTAGTTGGATTGGCAACCGCGGGAGCCTTGGTAAGCACCTTCCAGCCGTCGGAGCGCGCGAAAGCGGCTGGCGCGCCGGTCGAAGTAGACATCACCACCTTGCAACCCGGCGAAATGCGCACCGTCGAATGGCGCGGCAAGCCGGTCTGGATCCTCAAGCGCACGCCGGAAATGATCGCGTCGCTCAAACAAACCGATGGCAAGGTCGCCGATGCCAATTCCCAACGCAATCCCGCCGAATTCACGCCGGAATACTGCATGAACGAGGCGCGTTCGATCAAGCCTGAAATTCTCGTCGCTGTCGGCATCTGCACCCACCTTGGCTGCTCCCCTTCCTCGAAATTTACCCCCGGCCCGCAACCGTCGCTGCCCGATGACTGGGAAGGCGGCTTCCTGTGCCCTTGCCACGGCTCCACCTTCGACATGGCAGGCCGCGTGTTCAAGAACAAGCCGGCGCCGGACAACCTGCAAGTGCCGCGTCATATGTATCTGAGCGACACCAAATTGCTGATAGGTAAAGACGAGAAAGGCGAGGCTTGATCATGGCTGCTTTCAAAGAAACGAAGTTCCCGGCAGACGCTCCCGTCGCCGAAAAAGCACTGGGCTGGGTCGATGACCGCTTTCCCCTGACCAAGCTGTGGAACGACCAATGGGGCAAGTACTACGCCCCGAAAAACTTCAACTTCTGGTACATCTTCGGCTCGCTGGCCATGCTGGTGCTGGTCTTGCAGATCGTCACCGGCATCTTCCTGACCATGCACTACAAACCGGATGCGGCCCTGGCCTTCAATTCCGTCGAGTACATCATGCGCGAAGTACCGTGGGGCTGGCTGGTGCGCTACATGCACTCGACGGGCGCCTCGGCCTTCTTCATCATCGTCTACCTGCACATGACGCGCGGCCTCCTGTACGGCTCGTACCGCAAGCCACGTGAACTGATCTGGCTGTTCGGTTTCGCCATCTTCCTGTGCCTGATGGCCGAAGCGTTCTTCGGCTACCTGTTGCCATGGGGCCAGATGTCGTACTGGGGCGCCCAAGTGATCGTCAACCTGTTTGGCGCCATCCCGCTGATCGGCCCTGACCTGTCGCTGTGGATCCGCGGCGACTATGTCGTTTCCGACGCGACCCTGAACCGCTTCTTTGCCTTCCACGTGATCGCCATCCCGCTGGTACTGCTGGGCTTGGTTGCAGCGCACTTGATCGCCCTGCACGAAGTCGGTTCGAGCAACCCGGACGGCATCGAAGTCAAAGAAAATCTGGGCGCCGATGGCCACCCGGTCGATTCGATTCCTTCGCATCCGTACTACACCGTACATGACCTGTTCGGCGTGTCGATCTTCCTCGTCATTTTCAGCGCCGTCGTCTTCTTCGCGCCGGAAATGGGCGGTTATTTCCTGGAATATAACAACTTCCTGCCCGGCGATTCGCTGAAGACCCCGCTGCACATCGCGCCAACCTGGTACTTCACGCCGTTCTACTCGGTGCTGCGTGCCACCACGGCCGACTTCATGTACGTGCTGATGGGTGTCGTGGCTGCTTACGTGGTGTTCATCTGGCTCAAGTCGCGCCTGTCGACGATCGTCAAGTCGGTCATCGCCGGCATCGCCATCGTCGCCATCATCGGCATGCTGCCGCAGGTGCTGGACGCGAAATTCTGGGGCGTGGTGTTCTTCGGCGGTTCCGTCGTGATCCTGGCCTTCCTGCCATGGCTCGACCATTCGCCCGTGAAATCGATCCGCTACCGTCCGACCTGGCACAAATATGTGTACGCCATCTTCGGCCTGTCGTTCCTGATCCTCGGCTACTTGGGGACCCAGGCGCCAACGGATACGAAAACCATCGTGTCGCAAGTGTGCACCCTGATTTACTTCAGCTTCTTCCTGTTGATGCCATGGTGGAGTGCAATGGGCAAGTTCAAGACCGTGCCGTCGCGTGTGACGTTTCACCCGCACTAAGCCGCTCTCACGCCACGCTCAAAGGACATACATCATATGAAGATTGCAAAAAAACTGCTCGCCATCCTGGCCTTCGTGCCTACCATGGCTCTCGCCAGCGAAGGCGGCTTTCCGCTGGACAAGGCTCCTGACCGCCAAACCAACATGGCGGCGCTGCAACATGGCGCCAAATTGTTCGTCAACTATTGCTTGAATTGCCACGCCGCCGTGTCGATGCGCTACAACCGGCTGCGCGACCTGGGTTTGACGGAAGACCAGATCAAGCAGAATCTGTTGTTCTCCGGCGATAAAGTCGGCGACTTGATGACGACAAGCCTGGCACCGCAGGACGCCAAGGCTTTCTTTGGCGTCGTACCGCCGGATTTGTCGGTAATTTCGCGCGCGAAATCATCTTCCGCTGGCACAGGCGGCGACTACCTGTATACTTACCTGCGTACGTTCTATAAAGACGACACTCGTCCGACCGGCTGGAACAACATGGTCGTGCCGAATGTTGCCATGCCGCATGTATTATGGGAATTGCAAGGTGTCCAGTCTGCCAAGTTCGTGGAAGAGAATGATCCGCACGACGCTGGCAAGAAGATCCACAAATTTGCCGGCTTCGAGCAGGTCAAGCCAGGTACGTTGAACAAGATCGAGTATGACAATGCGGTAGCCGACCTGGTCGGCTACATGGAGTGGATGGCCGAACCGGCACAGCAGACACGCAAGCGCCTGGGCGTGTGGGTGCTGCTGTTCCTGTCGGTCTTTGCTCTGCTGGCATGGCGCCTTAACGCGTCGTTCTGGAAGGAAGTCAAATAAGTGAGGCGCCGGCCATAGGCCGGTTTATGCCTGTTTCTGCGTTGTCCGCATGAGTGGACAAGCGACCTGGGGTGAGCCGTTCGCGGCTTCACCCCCTTTGTTTCTAAGGAACTATAAAAAATGATGGTTCTCTATTCGGGTACAACCTGCCCATTTTCGCAACGCTGCCGCCTGGTCCTGTTTGAAAAAGGCATGGACTTCGAAGTGCGCGACGTCGACCTGTTCAACAAACCGGAAGACATTTCGACCATGAATCCGTACGGCCAGGTGCCTATCCTGGTCGAGCGCGAACTGATCCTGTATGAATCGAACATCATCAACGAGTACATCGATGAGCGCTTCCCGCATCCGCAACTGATGCCGGCCGATCCGCTGATGCGTGCCCGCGCGCGCCTGATGCTGTTCAATTTCGAAAAAGAACTGTTCGTGCACGTGCACGTGCTGGAAAGCGAACGCGCCAAGAGCAACGACAAGGCCCACGACAAGGCACGCGCGGAAATCCGCGACCGCCTGACGACCCTGGCGCCGCTGTTCCTGAAAAACAAGTACATGTTGGGCGACGAATTCTCGATGCTCGACGTGGCTGTCGCGCCGCTGCTGTGGCGCCTGGACCACTACGGCATCGAACTGTCGAAGACGGCTGCACCGCTGATGAAATACGCCGAACGCATCTTCTCGCGTCCGGCCTATATCGAAGCACTGACGCCATCCGAGAAAGTGATGCGCCGCTAAAAGATCTTCCCGGCAGGCAGCGTCTGCCGGGGCATCTTGCGTCAGCAGCCAGTCTTTTGAATTACCGGTGCGCCACCCTGTCATTGACAGGGGCGCTCCCGCCTCACAGTGTCTACCATGTCTGAAATCTCAACCAAACCTTATATGCTGCGCGCCATCTACGAGTGGTGCACCGACAGCGGCTACACGCCTTATCTCGCGGTCAAAGTCGATTCGCGCACCACGGTACCGATGGAATACGTGAAAAAGGGCGAAATCGTGCTCAACATCAGCTTCGGCGCCACCAGCGGCCTGAAGATGGACAACGACGCCATCCGCTTCCACGCCCGCTTTGGCGGCGTCTCGCGCGAAATCTACGTACCGGTCGACAACGTGATGGCCATCTACGCCAACGAAAACGGCCAGGGCATGGCTTTCGAGCCCGTGTTGGGCAACGATGACCCGGACGCGCAACCGACGGACAGCCCGGCCTCCGCCGACGTCCCGCCGCCAGCGATCGCCCCGGTATCCAGCGCCCCGACCCTGTCGTCCGTGCCGACCAGTTCCCCCGAACAACGCGACAGCGCCACGCCCGGCGACGACGAGCCACCAAAAAAAGGCGGCCGCCCGACCCTGACACGCATTAAATAGCGTATAATTCGCAACGCGCAGTTTTTGCCGACTTAGCTCATTTGGTAGAGCAGTTGATTTGTAATCATCAGGTGGCCAGTTCGAAACCGGCAGTCGGCACCAGAATTTTAGTAGGAAATCAAAGGGTTACATGCTTCGGCAGGTAGCCCTTTTTTGCTTTGCACGAAACAATTACTACCTGCTATAGAAAATGCTACCTCCTAGCATTGACTTGACCACGGCAGTTTCACTTTGCGAGAAGTACCAGACGTGCCAGGGAAGTCGCTTAGCAGTGCCTGTAGAAACGATGGCATGACTGCTGGGAGGTTTCCACAAGACCCCTCACTCTTTAATTGCCCTTGATAAATTTTCTTTGGGGTAGGACCGCCCTGCGTTCCAACTTCAACAATGTCGATACTGACAAACCGGCGATAAACTCTTGTCGAGTCCGTAACTTGATTGAATCCAGTGACACCATAGGTTGGCTGTACGGTTGTGGTGGCATTGACATATGAAGTATTCCCAATTCGATTGACTGTGCCGGTGGTCGTGGAGCTTCCATAGCCGGTTACACCCCATTGGGGCTGTGAGTAAGTTACGGACTCAGTGCGGCCATCGTCAATACCAAAATCGAGATACACAGCAAATTTGGCGGGGGCGCCAAGGGATACAACATTCAGGTTTTTCAAACGAAGCCATGTTGCTACCTGCTGAGCGTACGCGTCATGCTCTAATGAACCTTCATGTTCCTTACGCCATGGAAGTATTGAATAGGTCGCATCTGCCGTTTGTGCTGTTGGCATCTGATGGAACACCTTCACGTTACTTTCAATACCGGGCATGATTGCTGCGCAACCTTGCAATAACGATGTAACTACCGCAACTGCAATGAAGTTCCGTAGCATGGGTTACCCTTGGTGATGAGTGTTTACATTCTGAGCAGAATAGCCGACAACGGTCTTACAACACAACCAAAAGCTTCCACCGCAGGTAGGAGGAGGACGCGAGATATCGGGACTATCAATATGTGCCGATGAACATAGTTCCACGTGCATGCATTGCTGCACCGCGCAATGACGTCCAGCGCATTTAGGCGCAAGATGAGCATGTGCTTGCGCAAAGCAGGCTCACGATGTCTGGCTTGCCTACCTGGGGAAATATCATGTCCGCACACACTTACAAGCTGATCGAACTGGTGGGAACATCGACCGAGAGCAGCGATCAGGCGATACGCGATGCCATTGCCAAGGCGGCGCTGACGGTCAAGCACATGGATTGGTATGAAGTGACGGAATCGCGCGGCCATATCGTCGATGGCAAGGTGGCGCACTTTCAGGTCACGCTCAAGGTCGGCTTCCGGCTCGAATAGCGTACTGCGGCGCGCTCAGCGCCGCCCGGCTACTGTCCGGCTCCCCAGCCACTCCCGGCCGCCGCTGTCCAGCGCGGTCTCAATGACCTTTTCCGGCAAGCTGTAGACGGTTGCCCAGCTTGCGCGGCCGTCCTGCGTATTCGCGGGGAAACTGTGCGTTTCAATCGGCCAGTGGTATTTGCGTTTCAGTGCCTTGACGATAGCGGCCAACGAGACGCTGCCTTGCAGCGGTTCGGCGCCGGAGTGGTCGCGGTTCGACAGCAGCACGGCCAGGACCTGGCCGCGGCCCGTGCGCGCGCCGGGGAAGGTGGGGGTTTTGTTTGCCATGGCCTATTTTACCGGGCAATGATCAGCGAGAGGCGATGTGCCGCACCTTTGATCTGGCGCAAGCACCGCAGCGGCATTGCGGCCACGATGGGCATGTCACCAGGCGTGCCAGGCCCCTTTGGCAGCCTGGGCTTGATACAAGGGGGGCACAGGAGGACATCATGCACAGCCTGAACATCCACGCCATGCAATGGCAGCCCGTCGCCGATATTTCCGCCGTCGATCCGCTGCTGCCCGGCGATCTCGCCTGCTTTCGCGCACTGCGCGACGTGCTGCAACGCTACGGCGCACTCGACCGCTTCGGTATTTCCCTGATCCACCGCCATTTCGACATCGCCGATGACGAAGAATTGATGGAATACACGGATGTGGAGCAACGTACCCTGACGGTAAAACCTGTCAAGAAAAGCGACATCGACTGGCAGCACACGACGATTACCAACTGGAAATTGACGGAAGGCGAGGAAGTGGCGCGCATCGGTTGCGGCTGCGCACGCAATTCGGGCGGCCACCTCGGCTATCACCGGGGCACCTGAGGCTGGCCGGCACCGCCCGCCAGGCGGCGTCGGCCTTTCTTACACTTTGCCCTCTCCAGTTCAGTCCACTTTGCGCAAGTGTTTGATTCAATATGCTTTTTTTGTGTGGCACGCAAGCTGCTTATCACTGTCTACAAGATGAATCCAGGCAAGTCGAACTGGATTCCTTGCCCCCGGATTTTCCGAGACTGACCACGATAAGAGGCTGCGATGAACGTCGATCACACACGAAGCAAGACCCTGGGCTGGCTGGGCGCACTGGCGGCGGCGAGCCTGCTGGCCAGCGGCCAGGTGCATGCCGGCGCGTACGGCCTGGCCGTCAATGAATTGAACAATTTCCGCATCACCACGAGTGCCGGCACCTTGTCGTTGGCCGGCGCCAATCGCAATGCCAGCGACAGCGCCTTCTTTCAGGGCGGCGTGGCCGTCAATCCGCGCGCCGTCAATACGGGCCCGGCCGCCAACGCCGACGTGCTGCAAGTGTGCTCCGGCGCCGGCTGCGGCGCCTCGCCGCAAAACCACTATGCGCCCACCGCCGCGCTGGAATTCGCGCGCGGCGATGCGCATTCCTTCGGCAACATGCTCACTGCCGCCGGTTCCACCGTCAGCGCCGTGTCCGAAGCGCAGCGCAACTCGGTGGGGGCGGCATCCTCCACGGCCGGCGACACGCTCACCGGCTCCGTCAACCTGACCCTGTCGAGCGCCGGCTTCATCACCTTCAGCTTCATGGGACGGCGCGACCTGCTGGCCAACGTCACGACCATGGGCGACAAGTCGAACGTATCGATCATGGATATCTTCAATATCTCGTGCAACAGCGCCAGTCCCGTCGGTTGCCTGTCGAAAGCGAATGCCGATGGCGTGATCTTCCAGTTCGCGCCCGATGGCGATGCCAACAATGGCAGCGACATCAACGGCAACCATGGCGCCGGCAGCCTCGACCCGTTCAGCCTGAACATGACGGCCGGCACGAATGACCCGGCCAGCGGGCGCGCCTTCACGAATGGCTTTGCGATGTTTTCCCTGACCTCGAATTTCGCCCTGCCGGCCGGCAGCTATACCTTGAACTTTTCGAAATCCACGCGCACCGATATCGTCGTCATCGATCCCCTGGTCGTGCCCGAGCCAGGCACGCTGTTCCTGCTGGGCACGGGACTGGCTGGCCTGGCTTTTACGCGCCGCCGCCGGCCAAGCTAGACACCGGCATGCCAACAAAACGCGGCGCCCGCAAAGGCGCCGCGTTTTTTATGCAGGCAAGAACGTGTTAACCGAGCCGCGCCAGCGCCTGGCGCGCCAGCTGCAGCTGCTGCAGATAATAGCGGTGCAGCATGGCCGGATCGCTCAGGTCGCGCCCCAGCACCAGGCGCAGCTCGCTGGCGGGGCAATCGGCGGCCTGGGTCTGCACCTGGGTTTGTACCTGCAGCCCCAGCTGACGGGCCAGCTGAAGCGCCGCCTGCTCCTGCGCGGGCCGGTACTCGACGCGCGTGCGCGCCACCTGGAAACTGGTTTCATTGGCCAAGCGCACCACCTGCACGGGAGCACCGGCCAGGCTGCGCGCCAGCGCTGCGGCCAGGCCGGGCACGCCATTGCCGTTCACAATTTCCAGGCGCGGACGCGGCACGGCAGCGACAGCGGGCACGCCGTGCGCGGCCGCCGACACGCGCTGCAGGCGCGCCATGCCGTCGGTTTGCGTGATGTCGATGCGCGCCATGGCAGGCACATCCGGCAGCGGCGCGGCCACGGGCACAGCCTGCGGCGGCGCCTCGCTGCGCAAGACGGCCAGGTCGCGCCGTAAGTCATGTTCCTGCAGGCTCTGCGCCTGGCGCCGCATGACGGCGGCGCGCGCGTGCTGTCCCAGCCGTTCCAGCACTTGCGCCAGGTGCTGCCAGGCCAGCGCATTGAGCGGGTCAAGCAGACACGCCTGTTCCAGCGCCGTCAACGCTTGCGCATCGCGCCCGCTCAGGGAATAGGCGTGACCGAGATTGCTGAACAGATACGCCTGCTGCGGCTGCGGCGGACTGGCCTCCCGCGTCAAGGCCAGCCAATGGGCGATCGCCGCATCGTGTTCACCGCGCTGCGCATGCAGCACGGCCAGGCCGTTGCGCGCATTCACGTGGCGCGGTGCGGCGCGCAACGCCTGTTCATAGGCCGCTTGCGCGGCAGGCAAGTCGCCCCGCTCGAAATGCCGGCGCCCCGCCACGTAGGCGGCATCGGCGTCAGGCCACTGCGGCAGCGGCGCGTGGGCCAGCTGCGTGGTGCAGGCGGCCAGGCCCAGGCAGGCGCAGGCGGCGGCCAAGCGGGAAATCGTCAAGCGCATGATAGCTCCTTTCAGCGGTTGGCCATGGCCGGCACGAGCACGCGATAGACTTCGATCACGGCCGGCCCCATGAGCACCAGCATGAGGGTGGGAAAGACGCAAAAGATCAGCGGGAACAGCAGTTTCAGGGCGATCTTCGCTGCCGCCTCCTCGGCCAGCAGGCTGCGCTTGCCGCGCAGGTTTTCCGAATGCACGCGCAGCGAATCGCCCATGCTGGTGCCGAAGCGTTCCGATTGAATCAGCATGGCGACCAGGGTGTCGACGTCTTCCACGCCACTGCGCAAGGCCAGGTTGCGCAGCGCCTTTTCCTTGGAAAAGCCGGCGCGCATTTCCATCAGCACCAGTTGCAATTCCTGCGCCAGCACCACGCTCTTGATATGGATTTCGCCCGACACTTTGACGAGCGCGCGCTCCAGGCTCAGGCCCGCTTCCACGCACACGGTCAGCAAGTCGAGCGCATCGGGGATGTTTTCAAAGATGTCGCGCTGGCGCCGCTTGGCCGTGCTGGCCAGCACCAGGTTCGGCAGGTAGTAACCGAGGGTGGCACTGACGCACAGCAGCAAGAGCAGCACGCTGCGCAGCTGCGCCGCCATGGCGCTGGCCGCGTACAGGCCCAGCACGGTGGGAAACAGCAGGGCCAGCACGGTTTTCGCCGCAAAGTACAGGGCCGGCGCGCTGGCCTGGCGCCAGCCCGCGTTCATGAAGCGCGTGCGCAGCGGCGAGCGCTCCCAGCCCTCTTCCGGCAGAGATAGTTTGCTGAACGGCTGCGCCACGCGCGCCACGCGCTCCACCCAGCCAGAGTCGGCCACCGCCTCGCTGGCGGCCGGCGCCATGGAACCGAACAGGCGCTGGCGCAAGGTGCCGGAAAAGAAGATCACCCATGCCAGCAGGGCCAGCGCCACCACCACGGCAAAGACGATCACGAGAAACAGCAGTTGTGCACCGCTCATGCGACCTCCTGTTTTATATCCTGATACGGATGACGTTGCGCATCCACACGACACCCAGCGCCACCATGCCGGCCGCGTACCACAGCAATTTGATGCCGCTGGGATCGGTCCACAGCAGGCGGATGTATTGCGGGTTGACCAGCGCCATGACGCCGATCATCACCACCGGCATCAGCCCCAGCACCCAGGCCGACATGCGCCCCTCGGCCGACAGCACGCGCACCTGCCCCAGCAGCTTCAAGCGGGCGCGGATGATGCGGGCGATGCTGACCAGCACCTCGGCCAGATTCCCGCCCGATTCGCGCTGCACCAGCACGGCGATGACGAGGTAGCGCAAGTCCGTCAGCGGAATGCGCGCGGCCAGGTTTTGCAGCGCCTCGTTCATCGGCACGCCGTAATTGATCTCTTCGTGCGCCATCTTGAATTCGCCGCTGATCGGCTCATTGAGTTCATCACCGACCATCTGCAGCACATTCGAAAACGAGTGCCCGGCGCGCAGCGCGCGGGCCAGGAAATCGGCCGCTTCCGGCAATTGCGCCTCGATCTTTTTCAACCGCGCCGCGCGCGCGCGCAGCACGACCATGCACGGCCCGCCGCCGGCCACGCCCAGCAGCAGCAAGGCACCCGGCAGCGGCATGGGCCAGATGAGCAGCCACAGCAGCGCCACCAGCAGCAAGCCGCCCGCGCCGCCCAGGAACTGCGCCACCGACCAGGACAAACCCGATTGCAGCAGCAGGTGGTCGAGCTTTGCCGCCTGCGGCAGGCGCCGCAGCCAGCGCTCGAGGCCGGGCGTGCGCGCATAGCGGCGTTGCTTGAGGATGGAGACCCGCTCGCCGCCCGCCTCACCGCGCGCCGCCATCAGCCGCAGGCGCCGGTTGATGCGCCGCGCCGCGCTGCCATGCGTGCCAGACCACCACAGCCAGGCCCCTTCCACCATCAGGATGCAGGCGGCGAACAGCAGCACGGCAAAGCCGTAGAAGACCAGGTCCATGCTGCCTCCTATTCGTAGATGCGGTCGGGGTCGAAGACGCTGTCTGGCACGGGCGCACCAAACATGCGCAAGCGTTCCGTGAAGCGGGGCCGCACGCCCGTGGCGCAAAAGTGGCCCAGCACCTTGCCGGCGGCATCGACGCCCGTCTGCTCGAAGCGGAAGATTTCATGCATGGCGATGATGTCGCCCTCCATGCCCGTCACCTCCTGCAGGCTGACCAGCTTGCGCGCGCCGTCCGTCAGGCGCGACACTTGCATCACCACCGTCACGGCCGAACAGATCTGCTGGCGCGTGGCGCGCGGCGTCAGGTTCACGCTGGCCATGCCGACCATGTTTTCCAGCCGCGCCAGCGCGTCGCGCGCCGTGTTCGAGTGGATGGTCGCCAGCGACCCTTCATGGCCCGTGTTCATCGCCTGCAGCATGTCGAGCGCCTCGGCGCCGCGCACCTCGCCCAGGATGATGCGGTCGGGCCGCATGCGCAGCGCATTGCGCACCAGCGCGCGCTGGCTCACTTCACCCTTGCCCTCGATATTCGGCGGACGCGTTTCCAGGCGCACCACGTGCGGCTGGCGCAGCGCCAGTTCGGCCGCATCCTCGATGGTGACGATGCGCTCGCTGCCGGGGATGAAGCCGGACAGCACGTTGAGCAGGGTCGTCTTGCCGCTGCCCGTGCCGCCCGAAATCAGGATATTCACCTTGGCCTGCCCCAGCGCCTGCAGCACCTGCACCATGGGCGGCGTCAGGCTTTTGTAGTCGAGCAGGTTGGCGATCGTCAAAGGCTGCACGGCAAAGCGCCGGATCGACAGGATCGGGCCATCGACGGCCAGCGGCGGAATGATGGCATTCACGCGCGATCCATCGGGCAGGCGTGCGTCGACCATCGGGCTCGATTCGTCGACGCGCCGGCCCACGCGCGAGACGATCTTTTCGATGATCTTCATCAGGTGCGCATTGTCGTGGAAGGTCACGTCCGTCAGCTGCAGCCGCCCGCCCCGCTCCACGTAAACCTTGTCGCAGGTATTGACGAGGATATCGGACACGCTGGCATCGGCCAGCAGCGGTTCCAGCGGACCAAAGCCCAGCATCTCGTGCTGGATGTCAAGCACCAGGCTATGCCGCTCGTGCTGGTTCAGCACGATGCGCTCTTCCTCGATCACGCGCTGCACCAGCAGCGCCAGCTCGTGCTTGAACTGCTCCGCCGTCAGGCGTTTCAAGCGTTCCAGGTCGATACGGTCGAGTATCGTCTGGTGCATGGTTTTTTTCAGTTCCTGGTAGGCGTGCAGCGCCAGCGCGCCCTGTCCATGCGTGGCGGGGCGCACCGTTTCATTCGCCGCCAGGCGTTCGCGTAAAGTCATCTCGGCTCCCATGATGGCTCCCGGCGGGAGCCTTGACATCTATCCTGTCCTAGGCCTCGCTGCGGCTGAACAGGCGGTCGAACAGGCCGCGGCTTTCCGTCACGCGGCGCGCCGTCACCAGCTCCACCAGTTCGGCCAGGCTGCGCGCCACGGCGCTGGTGCGCGACAGCTGCAGCAGCGGGATGCCCTGGTTGACGGAATCGGTGGCGGCGATGTAATCGTTGGGCACCGTGTGCACCACTTCCGCGCCCAGCGCCTGCTCCAGGTCCGCCAGGCGCAGGCGGCCGCCCTTTTCATAGCGGTTGACGATCAGGCGCAGGCGTTCGCCCGGATAGCCGAGCGAGCGGAAAATGTCGAGCAGGCGGCGCCCGTCGCGGATGTCGGGCAAGGCCAGCTGCAGCACCGGATAGATGGCGTCGGCATTGTCGAGCGCGCGCAGCGACAGCGCATCAATCTGGCGCCCCACGTCGAGCACGATGTAATCGTAGTGTTGGCGCGCCACGGCCAGGATGCGGTCCATGTGCTCGGGCTGCATGTCGATCTTGTGCGCGGGGTCGTCGGCCGCCGCCAGCACGCCGAAGTTCGGCGTCACGTGCACCAGGCACGAGGCGAGGAAGGCGCCATCCATGCGCGCGATCTGCGCGCAGATGTCGGACAAGGTCATGGCCGGCTTCTGGTCCGAGACATACAGGGTGGCGTCGCCGAACTGGCCGTGCAAGTCGATCAGCAGCACCTTGCAGCCGGCCAGGCTTGCCAGCGCGTAGGAAAAATTCGTCGATAGAAAAGTGGCGCCGCTGCCGCCCTTGCACGAAATGAAGGCGAGCACTTTACCGTCGCGCATCTGCGTCACGCCGGCCTGGATATCGACCCGATCCATCGCCTCGTGGAAGGCCTTGTGCACCAGCGGCAGCTGCAGCACTTCACGCATGCCGGCGCGCATGGCGCGTATCAGCACATCCTGCTGCTGGCCACGCGTGAGCAGCATCAGCACGGCCAGCGGATACTGGCGCGCCAGGCGCTCGAGCAGGTCGGCTTCGTCGGCATCGATGCCGCTGGCGTCGACGATCACCAGCTCGGGCGCTTCGGGCAGCATGCGCTCGACGGCGTCGCGCAGGCCGCTGCGCCGCTCCAGCAGCCGCAGCACGGGCATGCGGGCCGCGCCTTGCGCCGCGATTTCATCGTGCAGGCTGGCGTCGCGGGTAATCACCAAGGCTTTCATCACCCCTCCTTCATTCAAGGCACTACATTCGGCTGCGCCGGCGGCTTGGCGCTCATGGACAAAAACCGGGATTGTCCGGATAGCCCAGCGACTCGGCCACCGCCATGGTGGTCCCGCTGGGCAAGCGTATGGCGCCTGCGCCAGAGGGAAACATCATCCCCAGCAGCGGCAGCACGGGCCGGTACGGCACGCGCTCGCAGCGCGCACCCTCGCCGGGCTGGCACAGGCGCGCGCGCACGAAGCGGATACAGCTGGCGCCCTGCGGATCATCCAGGCAATTGATGCGGTTGCGCTGCGGGCAACCCGGCAGCACCGTCACCGGCACGGCCGCCAGCGCGGCGCCCCCCGCGCTTTCCGACAAGTAATCGATGCGCACATGTGCGTCGCCGATGCCGCCGCCCAGCGGCAGCGTGCCCGGCGTGGCGCGCAGCACGGCTTGCGTGCGCACGGCCTGCAAGGCGCCGGCATTGCTGAAATCGGTGACGGCGGCGGCGCGCGCCGCGCGCCGGGTAATCTCATGCACCATGTTCCACACGTACACGGCGCGCGCCATTTCCAGCATGGCGAACAGGAACAGGAAGAACAGCAGCGCCAGCATGGCGAATTCGACGGCGAAGACGCCGCGCTGGTGCTGCCGGCGGAGGCGCGGTTCAATGGACATAGCGCAAGGTCGCGTTGGCCCGCAGCGGGATCGGCGCCAGTTGCGGCAGCCACTTGCGGGTCAGCGCAGGCAGGAAATCCACCGGCATGTCGGCGGTGACCTTGATGCGCACCTGCAGCGGCGCCGTGGCGTAGCTGCCGCAGGCATAGGAATCGTCGGCGTACACGCAATCCACATTGACCCATGCGGGATTGATGCCCGGCCAGCTTTCCGCCATCGCTTCGGCCACCATTTCCCGCGCCAGCGCGGCGCCCTGGCTCGCCGTATCGAACTTGCCCATCTGCGGCAGCGGCATGGTCGCCATGTAGCGCGCCGCATCGTGCGCGCTTTTTTGCAGTGCCGTGTACACCAGCAGCGCGCGGCCGAACAGCAGCACGAAGGGCAGCAGCGCCATGAAGAACAGCAGGATCAGCGCCAGTTCGATGGCGGCGACGCCGCCCTGGCGGCGTGCGGCGCGGCAGGGCGGCCTCATTGCAGCAGCTCCGCGGGGCCGGCCAGCGTGCCCTCGTCCACCAGGCCGGCAAATTCGCCGCTCAATACGCCATTGCTGGCCGGCGCCGTCATGAAGAAGCGGCCGATGCCGCGCACCTGCGCCAGCACGTCGCTGCCGGCCGGCACGGGGCAGGCCAGCAGGGGGATATGCAGCAGGCGCCGCTGCGCCACGCCCGTGTTGCCGGTCGGCGCCGTCTGGAAGCCCAGCGTCTGGTAGGGCGGCGTGGCAGGATAGCCGGACTTGGCGGCCGGCGCGGCCGGGCTGGCCGGATACAGCTTGGGCCAGTCGCTGGTGGCAAACGGCAGATAGCCGCCGGCCGGCTTCGGGTTGCTGTACCTGGCCGCCCTGGAAAACGACCACAGCGGCCCGTAACTGCCGACGGCGGGCGGCGTCGCGTTCGATTCCGGGTCGGCCACGGACAGCAGCGGATTGCCCGTGCTCAGGGCGCTCGGCGCGTCGGGCGCGTTCGTCATCCACCAGCTCGCGGCCGTATTCGGATAGGCGCGGATATTCGTGTCGGGCGGCGCCGTGACGGCATGGCAGCCGCTGCCCGCATGCTGGTTGAAGCGCGCATTGAAAGCCGTCCACAGCGCGGCGGGAAAAGGCCGGTGCACGTGCACCTGGGCGCTGCCGATGCGCGGATACTGCACCGTGCCGCTGCAGACAAACGGCAACACGCTCGCTTCACCGACCTGCTGCGACACTCCCACCACGCCCGGCTGGCCCAGCGGATTGAGCACGAAATGTTCGGCCGTGGCACCATGCGGATTGAGTTTCAACAGGTTATACGCCACGCCGCGGCGAAAGCCATATTCCAGCAACTCGACGGCCGGCAGCAGTGCCGCATTCGTGCGCGGGCTGGCCGCGCTGGCCGACAGCGCGCAGACGGCCAGCGGCATCAGGTGCAGGCTGGTGCGCCCCGCCACGGCGCGCGCGCCCGTGTCCAGGGTGCGCAGCGCCGGCGACCAGGCGCCGAGGAAGGCCGTCGCCACCCGCCCCAGCGAGGGTGTATTGGCCTGCGTATCGACGCGCACGAACAGCGCCGTGGCAGCGTCGGGCACGGCGCCCGCCGCATGCCACCCGCTGGCGGGTGCGTCGGGCGCGCTGGCGAAGCGGATGCTGGCGTCCGACAGGATGGCGCCCTGCATGCGGCGCCGCCATGCGCTGCGGTCGGCCGCACTGCCCTTGGCTTTTTCCACGGCGGCGAGCAAGCCCTCGGGCGTGCCCACCAGTTCCGCGGCGGCCGCCATTGCCGCATTGTCGGCCAGGTTCTGCAGTTCCGTCTTGCGGCCGATGACTTGTCCCACATCGAGCGCCAGGCCGATAAAGCCCAGCACCACGATGAGCAGGATGGAAAAGGCGATCAGCATCGCCCCGCGCTGGCGTCTATTTGCCACTGCCGCCTCCCAGCATGAATTGCACCGGCTGCGGCGCCTGGGCATTCGGTTCGGCAAACGACGCGCGGTAGCGCTGCATGACGGCGTGCGCGCTGGGTCCGTCGAGGCCATCGGCCGGCGTACGATTGCCCGTGCTGGCCGGATCGCGCACCTGCTGCGCCATGGCCAGGCGCACGGCGTCGCCGAAGCGCCGGTCCAGCTGCGGCGTGCTGCCGTGCGCGCAGGCGGCCAGCTGCATGGCCAGGGCCAGGGCCGCGAGGCGCCGCAGCGATGTCAAGAGCGAGTTCGGCATGGCGTATCTCCCCGTCTCATTTCAACTCGAAACCGTTGGCCGCGCGCGGTGCTGGTACCGACGGCGGCACGGACGGCGGCGCCAGCGTGCCTTCCATCTTGCCGCCTAACATCAAGTCCCTGCGCGAAGGCGGCGCCAGCTGCGCCGTCGGCAGCACGGCGTCGGCCGGCAAGGGTTTCACCAGATGCGCGGTAATGACGAACAGCAATTCCGTGCGGTCATGCTGGAAATCCGTGCTGCGAAACAGCGCACCGAGGATAGGCACTTCGCTGAGCCAGGGCACGCCCGCGATGTTGCTCACCTGGTTGTTCTTGATGAGGCCGCCGATGGCGTAGCTCTGGCCGTCGTACAGCTGCACCGTGGTCGAGGCGCGCCGCGTGGTGATGACGGGCAAAATAGAACGTCCGCTGACGCCGGCGGCGGAAATGCCCACGCCCTCGCGCGACAGTTCCGACACTTCCGGCGCCACCTTCAAATTGATGCGCCCGCCCGACAGCACGGTCGGCGTAAAACGCAGGCCGACGCCGTATTCGCGCTCTTCCAAGGTGATCTTGTTGTTGTCCTGGCCGACGGGAATGAATATCTTGCCGCCAGCCAGAAAACTGCCCTCCTGCCCGCTGATCGCCATCACCGTCGGCTCGGCCAGGATGCGCACCAGGCCATCCTGTTTCTGCGCCTCGATGGTCAGCTGCTGGCGGCCATTCGACTTGCGCACATCGAGCAAACCATTGGCCGTGCCGCTGAGGAAATTCGACAGCAAGGTGGTGGCCCAGCTGCCGGAAGCGAAGCGCAGGGTGGCGCCCACTTCCAGCCGTTCCAGCAGCGACTTCGACACTTCGGCGATCTGCACGGCCAGCATCACCTGCTGCGGCGCGCTGACGTCGAGCATGTTGATGATGCGGCTGTTCGCGCCGCCCGCGCCGCCACCGGGCGCCGTGGCGGCGAGGGGCATGGCGGCGCCATCGGCAGGCTTGGGCAGCGCCAGCGGCACTGTAGCGCGGCGCACATACGCGTGCGCCAGCTCGACGGCGCGCAGCACGGCGCCCGCATCCTGCACTGTGCCCGACAGCACCAGGGTGTCGGCCACGGCCGTCACGCGGATGGCTTTTTCTTCCGGCATCAGGGCCGTCAGAGTCGCTTGCAAGCCGGCCGGGTCCATGCTGACGCTGACGTTCACCACGCTACACACGCCGCTCCTGCCCTGGATGATCATGTTCGTGCTGCCCACGTCGACGCCGACCACATACAAGGTGTCGGGCGCGACCAGCATGGCCTGCACGATGGCCGGGTTGCCGACGCTGCGCTGTTGCACGGCTTCAGGCAGGCGCAGCATGCTCGACTTGCCCACCTGTAGCTGCAAGTTGCCGGGCGAGGCCGCTTCACCGCCGCAGCGCGGGCCAGGATCGGCCGCCGCGCCGGCCAGCGGCGACAGCAGGCAGAACAGTATCAGCAGGGCGCGGTTCATGAGCGTGTCCATGGTTGGCTAAAAACATTCGCGCGACTGGCGCGTCCCGTCGATGACGCCGCTGCACTGGCGCGTCGCTTCCGGCGGCGCCTTCGCCACGCGTACCGGACGCGGCGCTGCGGCCAGCACGGGTGTGGCGGCAGGAACAGGTTCGTCAGCTTCGTGCGGTCCGCCCAGCAGGGTCAGCTTGGTGGCGCCCGCCGTCACGCCCGGCTGCGGGTCGACCTGGTTGCGCAGCACCAGCGACAGGCTGCCCACGCTGCGCGCCAGGTCCAGGTTTTCCGCCTGCTCCGGCGTCACTTCCAGAGTCACGGCATTGACCACGCGCGGCTTGGTCTCGTCGCGCCCCACTTCCTGCGCCACGGCCAGCACGAGGATGCGTTCGAGCACGATCTTGGAAATGTTGCGGCTTTGCGGAAACGCGCGGTCACCGGCATCCTGCTGGGTACTCACGATGATGTCGACATAGTTGCCCGGCAAGGCGAAGCCGGCCACGCCGATCACGTCGTTGACGCGCACGGTGATGGCGCGCCGGCCTTCCGTGATCAGGGCCGACAGGCCGCCCAGGGTGCCGGCCGGCGCCAGCTTGGCTTCGCTCAGCGGCTCGCCGCGCAGCACGCTGGTTTTCAGCACCCGTCCCGCCAGTTTTGCCGGGTCTTGCAACGCGCCCTGCGGCAAGCTTTCCGCCGGCCATTCGGCCAGGCGCAGCATCTCTGGCGTCAGGCGCTGGCCCAGGTTGACATCGCTGGCGGCCACGACGATCTTGCCCTTGCCGGCCGGCGTCTGGCGCAGCAGCCAGTGCGAGGCCAGCAGCACGGCCAACAAGCCCAGCACGACCGCCAGGCCCATCATCAGGAGGGCGCGCCGGTTTTTCATGCGATGCGCTCGCACAGGCTGGCGGCCGGCATGTCGCAGCTGGCAAACAGGCTGCTCCAGGCTTGCTCCAGGGCGGCCACCGTCAGACAGGCCTCGCTGCCGGCAAAGCCGGCGAAGTCGCCTATGCGCGCCAGCAATTCCTGCGGATAGCTGGCCAGCAAGGGCCGTCCCTGCGCGCCATGCAGCTGCAGCAGATGGTGCACGGCCTGCTCGTCGATGGCCATGCCGGCCAGCCGGCATTGCTGGCGGAACAAGGCGCGATAGGCGCTCTCGGCCAGCGGCCCCACCTGCACCTTGTAGCCGATGCGGCGCAGCAAGGCGGCATCAAACAGCTCGCCCGGCGGCACGTTCGTGGCCAGCACGAGGGCATTGTCGAACGGCACGCTGATCTGCACGCCGCCGGGCAAGCCCAACTGGTCGCTGCCGCGTGCCAGCGGCTGCATCAGCCGCGTCAGCAATTCTTGCGCGCCCAGGCGCTGGCGGCCCAGGTCGTCGATGATCAGCATGCCGTTGTTCGCCCGCACATGGGGCGGCGCCTGGTAGCAGCCGCCGCTGGCGTCATGGCGCAGTTCCAGCATGCCGGCGTCGAGCTCGGCGCCCACGTGGATCACGGGACGCTGGCACAGCACCCAGCGGATGTCTGTGCTGCGCCGCTCCAGCGCCTGGCGCGCATGGCTGACGTGCTGCGGCGCGGGCGGCAGGTGCTGGGCCGGATCGTACAGCTGGATGATGTCGTGGCCGACGACGATGGCGTAGGGCACGGCGACTAGACCGTGCAGCAATTGTCCCAGCTGCAGCGCCAGGGTCGACTTGCCGCTGCCTGGCGGACCGTACAGCAGCAGCGAACGCCCCGAATGCAGGGCCGCGCCGACCACGTCGAGCATGCCCGGTCCCGCGTGCGCGCCTCCGAGCACAGCGGCCAGGTCATCGCTGCCGACGCGCTGTTCCTGCGCCAGCCACGACTGGCGCGCCACCATGGCACGATACGCTTCCAGGGTAACGGGAGCGGCACCGATATATGCGCAGCGCTCAAGAAAAGCGCTGGCGCGCTGCTTGCCGGCGCTCGTCAGCTGGTACTGCACATCGATATCGGATTCGCCGCGCCAGGCCACTTCGGCCATCTGCTCCGTCACCATGAAATCGAGCACTTCGCGCAAGACATTGATCGACAGGCGCAAGCGCGTCGTCAGCGCGGACAGGTGCGTCTTGCCGCCCACGAACATCAGCTTGGCGATCAGTTCGACGACCAGCGGCCGCTCGAGTCCCGTTTCACGCAAGCTCTTCGGCTGCGGCGGCAAGGGCGGCATCAGGTTCGCGTCGGCAGGGCGCGGCGCACTCTCGGTGCTCAGGGAATAGTCGACCTCGGTCATGCTGCGTCTCCTTAGCCGGTTAAGCGGGCATTCAACAGAATTCATTCTAGCGAGCGGGGACTGGCGCCCATTGATCAAGAGCAATGAATACCAATCAGAAATAGTGCCGCCCTTGCACCAGCAGGCAGCCCAGGGCAATGGCCAGTCCGTACGGCATGTTGCCCACGCTGGCGCCGCTGCCGAGTGCGGTTGGCGCCAGGGGAATGCCTGCCATGCGCGCGATCATCGGCCACAGCAGCTGGCGCAGATTGAGCAGGCAGGCGCGCCACTTGCCCTGGTACGTGATCATCAGCACGGCCATCAGGCCGCCCAGGACAAACGTGGCGAAACAGATCTGCAGCACGGGCCAGGGACCGGCAAAGGCGCCCGCCATGGCGATCAGCTTGACGTCGCCGGCGGCCATGCCGCGCAGCACATACAAGGGTAAAAAGAGGAAAAAGCCCGTCGCCATGCCGCCCAGCCACAGCGGCAGCACGTTTTGCGGCCACAGCCACAGGTGCACGACCAGGGCAGTGAGGATGCCGGCCAGCACCAGCCAGTTCGGAATCTTGCGGCGGATCAAATCACTGACGGCGGCCCCCGTCACAAAGCACAGCAACAGCAAATCGCACAAGGCAGTTGCAGGCATGGCACACCTCCCGAAAAAAACCCGCCACCGGCCGGCCGATGACGGGCACCCGCTTAGGGCGTCAACACCAGGTTCGACGAAATGTCGGTGAGGACGGCCAGCAAGTTGGTCTTGATCAGCAAGAAACCGGCCGTGATGGCGGTAGCCATCAAGGCCGCAATCAGGCCGTATTCGATTGCCGTAATGCCATCCTCATCCTTGACAAACTGCTGTACTGCCGACAGGAAGGTATGCATGACAAGCTCCCAAAAGTGAATCACAAGTCCCTGGCGCAATCGGGTGTGAAACATTGCCCATTCCTGCTAATATGTTTCCTGCCGTAAATTTCTGCGCCATTGCATTGACTATAAAGCGTCCACGTTTTGGCAAATTGACGCGCCACAAGTTTCCACATGGAAATTATCAAACCCTGTTGAAATGACGGCTAACGCAAACAAATGTTGCGATCAGGATTGAAAGCCTTCGTCAGAGCAAGTTTTTTGCAATGCAGTGCATGAATCTCATGTATTTACATGAAATATTGCATACGTTAATTGCCTATTAGGCAAAAAGACATTATCCTGCTTAGCTCTTCTTTGGAAAGGCCTCTCGCCCGGCGGTACAGAGCGTCATGCCACCAAATAAATCTTGGCTTCTTGTAGACGGACGCGAACATGCTCTTGCTTGATGCAATGCTGGTATGACGACACTTGTGTGACTACTTTCCAGAGATCGACAATGGATTCCCTACTGAAACACATGGTGGACATGACCGGGCACCGCGACCACACGATGCTCGACATCTCCGTGATCTCGGCGGTCCAGGAACTCGCTGCCGCGTCACAGACCCGTGTGCTGGCCCTGACCACCGTGCGTGGCCAGGTGTTCGTGCGGTCGCGGGCCATCATCGTGGCGGGCAGCGTGGCCCGCATGGAAGAGCATAACGACCCTACCCTGCCGGGCGAACCGCTGTCGGACTATCCAGCCCTGGCCGCCTGCATCAAGCGCCATGAAGCAAGCGCCGACACCCTGTGCGCCGACGGCCGCCACCTGCTGTGGCTGCCCATCTGGATCGGCGACCAGGTCACCACCTGCCTGGAAATCACCAACCCCACGCCGTACACGGGCGCCACCATCCAGGTGATCGGCGGCATCGTCAGCGTGTACCGCAATTTCCAGAACCTGCTCGACTACAGCGAACGCGATTCGCTCACCGGCTTGTTGAACCGCAAGACCTTCGACGACCAGCTGGCGAAAATCCTGCAAAGCCGCGGCGAACCGGAAGCGGAGAAGCCGCGTCCCGTCGATGAGGAACGGCGCCACCATACGGACACGGAACGGCAATGGCTG
Organism: Janthinobacterium sp. BJB426; assembly: GCF_002735705.1. Taxonomy (GTDB): domain Bacteria; phylum Pseudomonadota; class Gammaproteobacteria; order Burkholderiales; family Burkholderiaceae_D; genus Janthinobacterium. Next base: position 361,136 of record NZ_PDZL01000004.1, on the reverse strand, counting down.
GCCGTGATCGACGTCGATCATTTCAAACTGGTCAACGATAAATTTGGCCACCTGTATGGCGATGAAGTGCTGATCCTGATCGCCAACCAGCTGCAATCGTCGTTCCGCTCGCAAGACCGCATCTTCCGCTTCGGCGGCGAGGAATTCGTCGTGCTGCTGCGCTCGATCACCCTGGACAATGCGCAGAAAATCATCGACCGCTTCCGCACCAACGTCGAGGCGCACGACTTCCCGCAAGTGGGCAGAGTGACCGTCAGCGTGGGCTTCGTCAGCATCAACGCCTACGAGGCGCCCGTCATCATCCTCGGCCGCGCCGACCAGGCCCTGTATTACGCGAAAAGCCATGGCCGCAACCTGGCCTGCCATTACGATGAGCTGGTGGCAAAAGGTCTGTTAACAACCATTACCTCGAACGATACGGCAGAATTCTTCTAGGCATCCGCCAGCGATAAAAAGCGCATGGGATCGACTTGCCACTTGGCAGCCGACTCATGGCCGACGATCTTGTCGGCGCCGCCGAAGCCGAAGCCGCGCGACAGGTCGACCGTTTCCGGCTTGATGTAGGTCTTGCTCTTCGTACTGAAAAACACATTCACCTTCGGCGCCAGCAGATTGCTTTCGTGTGCCTCGACAACGACGGCCAGGCGGCCCGATTCCAGCATCACCATGGTGCCGACCGGATAGATGCCCACGCAGCGCATGAAATCCTGCGCGAACACGGGGTTGAAATGGAATTTGCTCCATTCATAGATCTTGCGCAAGGCTTCGGCGGCGGGAATCCCCTTGTGATAGCTGCGATCCGATGTCAGCGCGTCATACACGTCGACGATGGCGGCCATCTGCGCCAGCTCGCTGATGGCGTCGCCGGCCAACTGGTCCGGGTAGCCGCTGCCGTCGCGCCGTTCATGGTGATGCAGGGCGATGTCGAGGGGAATCGCGCCCACCTCGGGCGACTGGCGCAGGATGTCGTAGCCGTCGCGCGGATGGCGTTTGATCAGGGTAAATTCTTCCGGCGTCAAGGGACCGGGCTTGTTCAGCACGCTGTCGGGCACCAGGGCCTTGCCCGTGTCGTGCAGCAAGCCACCGAGGCCCGCCTGGTGCGTGGTAGCCGCATCGATGCCGCGCGAGCGGCAAAACGCCACCAGCAGCGCGCATACGCTGACGGAATGCAAAAAGGTGTAGTCATCCTTGCTCTTGATGCGCAACAAGCCGACCAGGGCGCCAGGATTGCGCAGGATCGATTCGGTGATGTCTTGCACCGTGTGCTGCACGCGGTCGAGCTCAACAGCTTTGCCCAGGCGCACGTCGGCCATCACCGTGCGCACCAGGCTGGCCGCCTGCCGCCGCACCTGCGTGGCGCGCGCCAGCTCCATACCCAGCGACACGCGCGTGACCACTTGCGGCAGCGTGGCGATCTGCACCAGTTCGCGCTCCGTCTCGGCGCGCGCCTGCGCCACGGTGGGCGCGTCCTGCACGTCGAGACCCTTGCCGCTGTCGATCACCACGTCGTGGATGCCGGCCTGCACGATCTTGCGGATCTCATCGTCGCTGCGCAACAGGAAACGGTTGCGCACGAACGGATGCGTCATCCAGTCGCAGCTGAGGTCATGAATGTACATGCCCACTTTTAATTGAGACGAATCAACTTTCTTGAGCATGCTGTCATCCCACAAATACGCGGCTGGAGCACCGAAGGCGCTAGAATGAGTATAACAAAATTGTTATTCTGCTGGCCGCGTTCGGCGCCGTGGCGCAACACCCCGTTTTTTCCGCTCAACGCACCGCTTCTGGGACCCATGGAACTGCGCCAATTACGCTACTTTGTTGCCATCGTCGACCACGGCTCGCTGTCGCGTGCTGCCCTGATCCTGCACGTGGCGCAGCCGGCCCTGACGCAGCAGCTGCGCCAGCTGGAAGAGGAACTGGGCGTGCAACTGCTGCACCGCTCGGCCCAAGGCGTGCTCAGCACGGACGCGGGCAAGGTGTTTTACGAACATGCGCAGGCGATCCTGAAACAGGTGGCCGACGCCCGCTCGGCCGTCACGCAAAGCGCCACGCGGCCGTCCGGCAATGTCACCCTGGGCTTACCGCACAGCATCTCCGGTGCCCTGGCCCTGCCCCTGCTGCTGGCCGCGCGCGAACGCTATCCCGAAATCACCCTGCAGCTGACGGAAGAAATCACGGGCAACCTCAATGAACAGCTCAAATCGGGCCGCATCAACCTGGCCGTGCTGTTCGACGATGGCCAGCTGACGCCGTTTTCCTGCAGCCCGCTGGTGGAAGAAGAGATGCGTTTTATCTGCCGCAGCGATTCGCCATTCGCGCCCACCGGCCATGCCGTGTCGTTCCAGCAAGCCCTGAGCACCACCCTGATCCTGCCGGGCCTGCAGCATGGCGTGCGCCCGCGCATCGACAGCCGCGCGCGCGAACTGGGCCTGGAAACGGCGAACGTGATCGAGATCAATTCGATCGCCATCCTGAAATCGGCCATCCTGGCCGGCATGGGCGCCACCATCCTGCCGGCCGCGCCCCTGTTGGCCGAACTCGATAGCGGCGCCATGCGCAGCTATGCCATCCACAGCCCCGTCCTGTCGCGCACGGTGGCCCTGTGTGCGTCAAAAAATATCCCGCTGACGAATGCAGGCAACGCCGTGAAAAACCTCGTGCTGCAAGTGGCCGCCGAGCTGTGTGGCAGCGGGCGCTGGGTGGGGGCGAATGTGCTCTCGCCTATGGCATAAGTATTTCTTATACCCCCATCGGCAAAGCGTATTTGCCCACTCCCCTGACTCGTTCTACACTGACCACATTAACTATTTTAAATTTAAAATAGTTATATGCCGCCCACACGCGGCCATCCCGTCTGCACAGCGCGCGCCTTACCGGGCGCGCCCCTTGTACAGCCGTTATCTGAAACACCCTTTTGGAGACAGCCATGTCCGTGACCACGGAAAACGGCTCCGCAGCGTTCGTTAGAAACGCCGGTGCCGCGCCATCTACGCCCCCCGACACTTCCCGTTTGACCACCGTCAGCCTCGACGACAAATACACGGCCACTTCCGGCGCCATCTTCCTGTCCGGCATCCAGGCCCTCGTGCGCCTGCCGATGATGCAGCGCCTGCGCGACCAGGCCGCTGGCCTCAACACGGCCGGCTTCATCTCCGGCTACCGGGGATCGCCCCTGGGCGGGCTCGACGAGAACCTGTGGAAAGCCAAGAAACAGCTGGAAGCGCACCACGTGCAATTCGTCCCCGGCGTCAACGAAGACCTGGCCGCCACGGCCGTCTGGGGTTCGCAACAGGTCGACCTGATCGGCCCGGCCAAGTACGACGGCGTGTTTGCCATGTGGTACGGCAAGGGTCCGGGCGTGGACCGCTGCGGCGATGTCTTCAAGCACATGAACCACGCGGGAACGTCGAAACTGGGCGGCGTGCTGCTGGTGGCTGGCGATGACCATGGCGCGTATTCGTCGACCCTGCCGCACCAGTCCGACCATTTGTTTTCCGCCTCGATGATTCCCGTCCTGTATCCCTGCAATGTGCAGGAATACCTGGACCTCGGTATCCACGGCTGGGCCATGTCGCGCTTTTCCGGCTGCACGGTAGCCTTCAAGGCCCTGGCCGACACGGTCGAATCGTCGGCCTCCATCGATGCCGACCCGTTCCGCGTGGAAGTGAAGATTCCGCAGGATTTCATCATGCCCGAAGGCGGCCTGAACGCGCGCCTGTCGAGCATCCCGCTGGGCCAGCAGGCGCGCAACCAGGAAGCGCTGATGCAGGATTACAAGATCTATGCAGCCCTGGCCTACGCGCGCGAAAACAAGCTCAACCACACCACCATCGACAGCCCGAACGCCAAGCTGGGCATCATCGCCTCCGGCAAATCGTATCTGGACGTGCTCGAAGCACTGGAAGAGCTGGGCATCGACGAACAGATGGCGGCCGACGTCGGCATGCGGCTGTTCAAGGTGGCCATGCCGTGGCCGCTGGAACCGGATAGCGTGCGTGAGTTTGCGCAAGGTCTCGATGAAATCCTCGTGGTAGAAGAGAAGCGGCAAATCGTCGAGTACCAGTTGAAAGAACAACTCTACAACTGGCGCGACGACGTGCGCCCGCGTGTCATCGGCAAGTTCGACGAAAAGGGCGAATGGGTGGCGCCGCGCGGCGAATGGCTGCTGACCTCGAAGGCGGATTTTTCCGTCTCGCAAGTGGCGCGTGTCATCGCCAGCCGCATCGCACGCCTGATTTCCGACCCCGTCACTTGCGACCTGATCAAGGCGCGCTTGAGTTTCCTCGACGCCAAGGATGCGGTATTAAAGAAAGCCGTGAATACGCCGTTCCGCCCCGCGTTTTACTGCTCCGGCTGCCCCCACAACACGTCGACCAAGGTACCGGACGGCAGCCTGGCGCTGGCCGGCATCGGCTGCCACGTGATGGCCACGTCGATCTACCCGGAAATGAACAAGCTGACCACGCACATGGGCGGCGAAGGCGCGCCGTGGATCGGGCAAGCCGCGTTTTCCGAGCTGCCGCACGTGTTCCAGAACCTGGGCGACGGCACATACTTTCATTCCGGCTACCTGGCCATCCGCGCCGCGCAGGCGGCCAAGGTGAACATCACCTATAAAATCCTGTACAACGACGCCGTCGCCATGACGGGCGGCCAGCCCGTCGACGGCCTCATCACCGTGCCCATGATGGCGCAGCAGGTGGCAGCCGAGGGCATCGCCCGCATCGCGCTGGTCACGGAAGACCTGAGCCGCTACAGCGACCGCAGCAACCTGCCCGCCCACCTGACCTTGCACGACCGCAAGGACATGGATGCCGTGCAGCGCGAATTGCGCGAAGTAGCCGGCGTGTCCGTGCTGATCTACGACCAGACGTGCGCGGCCGAGAAACGCCGGAGAAGAAAAAAAGGCGAATATCCCGATTTACCGAAACGCATGGTCATCAACGACGCCGTCTGCGAAGGCTGCGGCGACTGCGGCGTGCAGTCGAACTGCGTGTCGATCCTGCCGAAAGAGACGGAATTTGGCCGCAAGCGCACCATCGACCAATCCTCGTGCAACAAGGATTACTCGTGCGCCAAGGGCTTTTGCCCCAGCTTCGTCACGGTCGAGGGCGGTAGCCTGAAGAAGACCAAGACGGGTGCCAGCAAAGCAGGCGAGACGGACAACTTCGGCCCCTTGCCGGAACCGGTACTGCCCGCTTGCGACGCGCCGTACAACATCCTCATCAACGGCATCGGCGGCACGGGCGTCATCACCGTGGGCGCCCTGATGGGCATGGCGGCCCACCTGGAAGGCAAGGGTGCGTCCGTGCTGGACATGACGGGCATGTCGCAAAAGAACGGTTCCGTCACCTCGCACGTGAAAATCGCCAGGTCGCCTGCGCACATCCGCGCCCAGCGCATCGCCACGGGCGAAGCGGACCTGATTCTGGGCTGCGACATGCTGACGGCCGGCGCGCAGGACGCCGTGTCGAAAATGCGTCCGGGCCGCAGCCTGGCCGTCGTCAACCTGCACGAGCAGCCGCCGGGCACGTTTGCGCAGAATGCCGACTGGCAATATCCTACGACGGAAGTGCGCCAGCTGATCGAGGAATCCGTCGGTGGCGCGGACGCGGCCGACTTCATCGACGCGACCAAACTGGCGACCGCGCTGATGGGCGACTCGATTGCCGCGAACCTGTTCATGCTTGGCTACGCCTGGCAAAAAGGCCGCATCCCGCTGACGGAAGCGGCCTTGCTGCGCGCCATTGAATTGAATGGCGTGGGCATCGAATCGAACAAGAAAAGCTTCCTGTGGGGCCGCCGCGCCGCCGTCGACGTGCGCAAGGTAACGCAGATCGCCATGCCATCGCAAGCGATCATCGTGCAAATGCCGCAAAGCCTCGATAGCGTCATCAAGAAAAGAGTGGAGTTCCTCACCGCGTATCAAAATGCCGCGTATGCGGATGGTTACTTGACCCTGGTCAAGCAGGTACGCGACCGGGAAAACACCCTGGGATTGGGCCAGAAGCTGTCGACAGCTGTCGCCAAGAGCTATTTCAAGTTGCTGGCCTACAAGGACGAGTATGAAGTGGCGCGCCTGTACACGGATGGCCGTTTCGTGGAGCAATTGCAGCAGCAATTCGAAGGGAATTTCTCCGTGAAATTCAACCTGGCACCACCACTGTTCGCGAAGAAAGATGCGAAAGGCCACCTCGTGAAAGCGGAGTTCGGTTCCTGGATGTGGCGCGCCTTCAAGCTGCTGGCGAAAGCCAAGGGGCTACGGGGCGGCACCTTCGACGTCTTCGGTTATACGGCCGAGCGCAAGATGGAACGCGCGCTGATCGTCGAATACCGCGAACTGCTGGCCGGCATGCTGGTCAACCTGACGGCGGACAACCTGGCGACCTGCGTGGAACTGGCGACCCTGCCCGAAAAAATCCGCGGCTTCGGCCACGTCAAGGAAGCGGCCGTCGACACGTATCGCCTGGACAAGGCGAGATTGCTGGCCGTGCTGGCTGATGGAAGCAAGCACGCGGCATAAAAGACAACGCAGAGCCTCGGCTCTGCGTTTTTTTTCAATCCGCGCAGCGCCCCACCGTCGCCCCCGGCAACAGCACCGGTTGCCAGATTTCCTGCAGCCGTTCCGGCGGCGTGCCAGCCAGCAGCGATTGCAGCATTTCGACCATCTTGGCGCCCGCGCGGCGCAGGTCGGGCTGGTCGATGGTGGTGACGTTGATGCCGATCAAAGTGTCTTCCACATTGCCCCAGACAATGACGGAGATTTCCTTGCCGATCTCGATACCCGCATCCATCAGCGCGCGCACCACGCCGACGCCGGACAAGTGGTTGTCGACGATGACGGCCGTGGGACGGGGCGAGCAGGCCAGCAATTGCTGCATGGCCTGGTAGCCGCTGCGGCGATCAAAAGTATTGTCGAGCAGATAGGCGGGATCGACCGGCAAACCCGCTTGCGCCATGCAACGGATAAAGCTTTCCTTGCGCTCATAGGCGAAATGCAAGTCCAGCGGTGCGCTCAGCAGGGCGATGCGCTGGTGGCCATGCGCCGCCAGGAAGGACACGGCCAGGTCGATGCCCGTGTCATTGTCGTAGTCAAAATACGCATACGGCGCGTCGATGCGCGTGCGGCCAGTCGCGACAAAGGGAAAACCGACTTTCGTCAGGTAGGCGATACGCTCGTCGACCACCTTGGTGCGGCCCACCACCAGGCCATCGACCTGGCGCCCGCGCACCATGTTTTCATACGAAGGCTGTTCATTCTGCGGTGACACGGGGGCGATGATCAAACTCATCTTCGACGCTTCGACGGCGTCCGACATGCCATTCACCACGGAAAGAAAGACGCTGTCGCCCAGGTCGCTGGGCAGCAGGGGATAGATCATGCCCAGCACATTGGTGCGGCCGACGGCCAGGCTGCGCGCGAGCGGGTTGGGCCGGTAGCCGACTTTCTTGGCGGCGGCCAGGACGATTTCACGGGTGCGGGAATTGACTTCCGGATAGCCGTTCAACGCCCTGCTGACTGTCGTTTTCGACATGCCGAGGGCAATTGCGAGGCTCTTGAGATTCATGTTAACTACCTGTCTGTATGGCAAAAGAAACCAACTCTGACCGTCAATTATAGCCCAGAGCGCCAAACAGACCGCGCATTAGCGTGCGCAGACCCGGTAGAAAAACAACAACATATTGACTATTTAAAAAGCAACATTTTAAATGTGACCACGTCTACCCTCTGCGCAGTGATGGTAGTCAGACAAGGGCGAAAAACGATAGCAGGTACTCACTTTGACAAGTGCTGCAGCGGCTTCAGGATGACGGCTTGGCAATGCAAGGCGTGCACGATAGCATTATCAAGAAAACATAATTTACTGGAACTGTGCGAGAATTTGTCCTACTCTTGATTCAGGTAAAGATTACCGCTTGGCATGTTGCACCTGATCCAGCACATCTTCCTGGATTCCCTTCTCTTCTGTACACGCCTGGGCATACTTTCAAAGGTGAACAATGTGGTCACGCTAACGTCTGTCAACAACTTGCAAGCCTCGCTGGTCACGGCGCAACGCCGGGTCGAGCAAGGCCAGAACCAGGTACAGCGCGACAGTGAACAGCTGGCGCAAAGCCGCCAGTTGCTGGCGCGGGAACAGGAATCGCTGAGCCAGACACAGCGCAGCAGCCAGCAAGCCCAGGCCGATGCCCCCACCGCCATCAAGGCGCCGCAGCTGGACCAGGCGATCAAGGTGGCCGTGCCGCAACAAGCCATCCCCGCTGCGCCGAAAAGCACGCCCCAGCTGAACGGCTATGGCCAGACCCTGGGCCGCCTGATCGACGTCACGGCGTAGATTACCGCACCATCTCTTCTTCCAGCATCGCCAGCCACCATTTTTCACCTTTTTTCGGCTGCGCCAGGTCGACCGCCTCGCCCATCTGCGGCGTAGCCAGGTTCACGCCCTGCTTGGCCGCCAGCCCCGTGATGCGGTCGAACGGTTCATGCCAGGCGTGCAGCCCCAGGTCAAAGGTGCCGTTGTGCACGGGCATGAGCCACTTGCCACGCAAGTCCAGGTGGGCTTGCAAGGTCTGTTCCGGCTGCATGTGCACGTCCGGCCACAGCTTGTCGTAGGCACCCGTCTCGATCATGGTCACGTCGAACGGGCCGTACTTGTCGCCGATCTGCTTGAAGCCATCGAAATAGCCGGAGTCGCCGCTGAAAAACACGCGTACCTCGGGCGCGTCGATCACCCACGACGCCCACAGGGTTTGATTGCTGTCAAACAAGCCGCGTCCCGAGAAATGCTGCGATGGGGTGGCGACGAGTTTCACGCCAGCAATCGTCGTGCCTTGCCACCAGTCGAATTGCTGCACCTTGTCCTTCGGCACGCCCCATTCGACCAGGGTATCGCCCACGCCCAGCGGCGCAACAAAATGTTCCGTCTTGGCGGCCAGCTGCAGCACGGCAGCATAGTCGAGGTGGTCGTAATGGTTATGCGACAGGATCACGGCCTTGATCGGCGGCAAGTCGGCGATGCTGATGGGCGGCTGGTGGAAACGCTTCGGTCCTGCCCACTGCACCGGCGAGGCCCGCTCGGAAAACACGGGGTCGGTGAGGAAAAACTCGTTGTTGAGTTTCAGCAGCAAGGTCGAATGGCCAAGGCGAAACAGGCTGTTATCGGGCGCGGCCAGCAGTTGCGCCCGGGTCAAGACTTGCACGGGCACGGCAGCAGCCGGCACTGTGCTATCCGGTTTATCAAAGACAAATGTCCACAGCAACTTGAGCGTCGCTGTCGTGCCCAGCTTGTACATTTCCACGGGGTTGCGGAATTTGCCTTCGTGGCGTTGTGGTGATTCAGCGGGCGCGGCAGGCGCGGCGCGCAGGGTGCAAGAACTCATGATGATCAGGACTCCCAGAAAGAAGAGACGACGTGCGGCTCGGTGCAAGTGCATATGTGGTCCGGCAAGGAATGTACAAGGGTTAAATTACACTACACAGTGTAGTTCCTATTTCTGGCAAAGTAAACCAAGAGGTGTAAAATATTGTTTTCAAAGGAGATTTTCAGCCATGGCAGCACCGCAACGCCTCACCGACCGCAAGCGCGTCGCCATCGTCGATGCCGCCATCGCCGAGTTCCGCGACCACGGTTTTGATGCGACCAGCATGGACAGGATCGCTGCCACGGCCGCCGTTTCCAAGCGCACCGTGTACAACCACTTCCCCAGCAAGGACGAGTTGTTCGCGGAAATCCTGCAACGCATGTGGGAAAGCAGCGTGGCCCAGCCCGCCGTGCCCTATGTTGCCGACCAGCCGCTGCGCCCGCAAGTGCTGGCCCTGGTCGAGCAGAAAATGGTGTTGTTATGCGACGCGGCCTTCATCGACCTGGCGCGCGTGATCTTTGGCGAAACCATCCACTCGCCCGAGCGGGCGCAAGCCATGGTGGCGCGCCTGAATGAAAAGGAAACGGGCCTGAATATCTGGATTCGGGCGGCGCAGCAAGACGGGCGCATCAAGGCAGGCGAGACGCTGGAAGTGGCGCACCTGCTGATGTCGCCGTTAAAAACCTTTGCCTTCTGGCCGCAGATCACCATGGGTGAGCCTCTGCTGGGCCCGGCACGCCGGCGCGAAGTGACGGAACTGGCCGTCGATATCTTCCTGTGCTACTACGGCGTGGCAAAACAGACGGCATAAACGGGCGGCAAGTGGGCAGAGATGGTCTGCCAGTGTTCGCCCTCGTCGCCCGAATACCAGGCGCCGCCCGTCGTCGACGCCATCAATAAACTGCGCCCATCATCGGCCAGCGCCAGCCCGTGGCGGTAGATGAGGTCGTAGCAATGCTGCTGCGGCAAGCCCGCGCGCAACACTTCAAACGTTTTTCCACCATCGCGCGTGCGCGTGACGGCCAGCGCGCCATCGATGGGAATGCGCAGCACGTCCGCCTGCGCCGGCACGAACCAGGCCGTGTCGCCATCGCGCGGATGCACGGCCACGGCAAAGCCGAAATGCGACACCGGCACCGTGGTGACTTCCTGCCACTGCCAGCCGGCATCGTCCGAGCGCCAGATGCCGTTATGGTGCTGGCACCACAGCGCGTCCGGCGTGCCGGCGCTGCGCACGATGCGGTGCGGATCTTGCACGGCTTCGTTTTCATCGAGCTCGGGCGGCATGTAGTCGGCGCGCATGCCCGTCGCGCTCAGGGCCCAGCTGGCGCCGCCATCGAGCGTTTGCCACACGCCGCCGCAGGACACGCCGACCAGCACTTTATGACTGTCGCGCGGGTCGACGCAGATGCTGTGGATACCGGGCACGTCGTAGCCGCCGCCAAACCACTGCGCCCGCTGCGGCACGTTCCACAAGGATTCCACCAGCTGCCAGCTGTCGCCGCGGTCGCTGGAACGGAACAGGCCGCCAGGTAAAGTCCCTGCCCACAGCACGCCAGGCTGGTCCGCGCCGCCCGCCGCCAGCGACCAGATCTGCCGCACGGTCCAGTCCACGCTATCGGTGCTGCCCTCGGGCTTGGCGGGATAGGCGGGCACGGCGACTTCGCGCCATTCTCCGCTGTCCGCATCGCGCCGGTGCAGCTTGGCGCCGAAGTGGCCCAGGTTCAGGGCCGTGTACAGGGTACCGTCGCGGCCATCGTGCAGCAGCATGGAAACGGGATCGCCGGCAAACTGCACCAGCGCCAGCTGCCAGGCGCCGGCCGCATCGACATCGAACTGGAACAAGCCCTTGCGGGTGCCGAGATACGCGCGCTGCGGGACTGCTGTCATGGCATCAACCTCCTGAAAGGGCCTGCAAGATATACACCTGGCTGTCGGGCCGCAAGGCATCGTCGAGCACGCGCCGCTCACGGCAGCGGGCACCGTCGATGAAGATCACCACATTGGGACGCAAGGCCCCCTGCTCGTCGAGCACATAACCGCGCAGGCGCGGCTGCTGCGCAAACGCGCTATCCAAGGCGGCGCGCAGGCGTGGCGCGACCACCTCGAGCGTGGGGACGTCCAGGAAGCGTGCCAGTTGTTGCGTAAAATGCAGATGCGCCATGCTGCCCTTCGACGTCGTCGGCCTCGACTCATTCTAGTCCGCTTTGCGGCCAATACAATTAAAATAGAGGCAAGCACACAAGGAGGCCAGGCATGACGATTACCCCGGAAGAACTAGCGGTGCTGATGCAGGAAGTGGAAGTGGCCGATCCCATCGATTTTGCCGACTTGCCCTTCGATGAGCAGGAATTGCGCGGGCTGATCGCCAACCACCTGTGCGAGATGGCCGACGCGATGGAAAGTTTCAGCCCGGAAGACCGCAACCTGGCCCTGCTGGCCGTGGCGGCCAAGCTGGTGCTGGAAAACCTCGTGCTGCACGTGCAGTTGCTGCGCCGCCACGGCTTGCCCGTCAGCGACAGCGTGGAAGCGCTGCTGCAGCGCCTCAAGGGCGGCAAGCCGTCCTGAATTAATTGCCCGTGCGCACGGCGCGCGCCTGAATGGTGAGATCGCTTTCCGCCACGGCCACGCAGGGCAGGATGTAGCCGTCGAAGCGTTCATCGGGGCTAATGCCGGGCCAGTCCACCGTATAGCGCACCTTTCCCTCGGGCATGTGACAGAGGCAGGTGCGGCAAGTGCCGTTGCGGCAGGAACTGAGCAGGCGGATGCCGGCCAGCTCGGCGGCGGCCAGCAGAGTCGTTCCCGCGTCGGCCGGGAATTGCCAGCCTTGCGGAAGGATGGTGATGGTAAAGGAGCGCATGGCTCCAGTGTAACAGTCAGCTTGCCAGGGTCGTCCAGCTCGCGCCATTGGCATGGCTGCGCAGCACGGCTTCCGCAAAGGCCAGGCCGGCCACGCCATCGGTGACGGTGGGCAGCCAGCTGGCTTCCTTGGGCACGGGCAAGCCCGATTGCAACGCACGTATGCGCAAAGCCGCATCCAGGTACAGCTGGGCGAACGCTTCCAGGTACCCTTCCGGATGGCCGGCCGGCACGCGCGTGGCGTGGCGCGCGGCGGCGCTGTCGACCCGGCCAGGACGCAGCAGTTGCCGGTTGCCGCCCTGCGGCGTACACCACAGTGCATTCGGTTGTTCCTGGTCAAAGTCCAGTTGCGCCTTGCTGCCGAACAGGCGCAGGCGCACCGTGTTTTCGCAACCGGTCGCCACCTGGCTGGCCCACAGGGTGCCTTTCGCTCCGTTGGCGTAGCGCAGCATCACCTGCACGTGGTCGTCCAAGGTGCGATTCGGTACAAAAGTCGACAATTCCGCCAGCACGGACTGCGGCGTCAAGCCGCTGACAAACTGCGCCAGGTGATACGCGTGCAAGCCCACGTCGAGCAGGGTGCCGCCTGGGCCAGCTTTCAGCGGGTCGTTATGCCAGTTGCCTTCGTTCATGCCGCCCGCCGCGATGGCATCGGCCAGCCAATCCTGCGAATATTCCACTTGTACGAGGCGCAGCTCGCCGATCTCGCCCGCCTCGACCATGGCTTTCGCGTGGCGCAGCAGCGGGTAGCCGCTGTAGGTATGCGTGAGCGCAAACAGCAGATTTTTCCGCTCGGCCAGCGCCGCCAGCTTTTGCCCTTCCGCCAGCGAGATGCCCAGCGGCTTGTCGCAGATCACATGGATACCCGCTTCCAGGAACGCCGTGGCGACGGGCGCGTGCAAGTGATTCGGCGTGACGATGGCCACGGCTTCGATGCCGTCCGCACGCGCGGCCTCCGCCTGCGCCATGGCGCGGTAATCGCTATAGCAGCGCTCGGGCGCCAGGTGCAGCGCCGCGCCGCTGTCACGCGCGCGGTCCGGGTCCGACGACAGGGCGCCCGCCACCAGTTCATATTGGTCGTCGATGCGCGCCGCGATGCGGTGCACGGCGCCGATGAATGCGCCCTGCCCGCCCCCTACCATGCCCAGCCGTAAGCGTCGCTGCATGTCGTTTCCTTATTTCAAGCCAAGCAAGTGATGGATTTGATCCTGGTCAACCGCACTGCCCGCGAAATCGTCAAATGCGTGTTCGGCCACGTGGATGATGTGATCGCGGATGAAACGTGCGCCCTCTGCAGCGCCATCTTCCGGGTGTTTCAAACAGCATTCCCATTCCAGCACGGCCCAGCCGGGGAAATCGTACTGCGCCATCTTGGAAAAGATGGCCTTGAAATCGATCTGCCCGTCGCCCAGCGAGCGGAAGCGCCCGGCCCGGTCTTGCCAGTCGCCATAACCGCCATACACGCCCTGGCGCCCGTTCGGCCGGAATTCCGCATCTTTCACATGAAAGGCCTTGATGCGCGCATGATAAATGTCGATGAAGGCCAGGTAGTCGAGCTGCTGCAGCACGAAGTGGCTGGGGTCGTACAAGATCGACGCGCGCGGGTGGTCGTTGACGGCGGCCAGGAAGCGCTCGAAGGTCACGCCGTCATGCAAGTCCTCGCCCGGATGCAATTCATAGCAGACGTCCACGCCGGCCGCGTCAAACGCATCGAGGATGGGCAGCCAGCGTTTGGCCAGCTCGGCAAATGCCGTTTCCACCAGGCCAGCCGGGCGCTGCGGCCATGGATACAGATACGGCCAGGCCAGCGCGCCGGAAAACGTCACGTGCGCAGTCAAACCCAGGCGCTGCGAGGCGGTGGCCGCCCACAGCAGTTGCTGCGTGGCCCAGGCCGTGCGCGCGGCGGGATCGCCGCGTACGTGCTCGGGCGCAAAGCCGTCGAACAGGGCGTCGTAGGCGGGATGCACGGCGATCAGCTGACCCTGCAAGTGCGTCGACAGTTCCGTCACCTGCAAGCCATGGCGCGCCAGCAGGGCTTTCACGTCGTCGCAATACTGCTGGCTATTGGCCGCTTGTTCCAGATCAAACAATCGCGGCGCCGTCGGCAGCTGCAAGCCCTTGTAGCCCAGGCCGGCCGCCCATTGCGCCAGGTGCTCGAGCGAGTCGAACGGCGGTTCATCGCCGAGAAACTGGGCCAGGAAAATGGCCGGGCCCTGGATGGTTTTCATGGGTATCCTTTAGCCCCCAGGAATCTGGCCCTGGGGGAGGTTCAATTTAAAAAGGCGAGTTCGGAAAGTAAAACTGCTTGGCGTTCTCGCGCGTGATCAGCACCGAAGGGATGATCGTGTTGGCCGGCAATTTATCACCTTTCAGGCGCGCTTCCGTCGTCAGCTTGATGGCGTCGTACATGAACTTTGGCGAGTAGGACACGTCGGCCACGATCAGCGGGTCGGAACCGTCCATGATCTTTTTCACGGCGCCCTTGGCGCCCGCGCCGCCGAACACTTGCTTGATGTCCGTGCGCTTGGCTTGCGCGATGGCCTTTTGCACGCCGATGGCCATGTCGTCATCGGCGGCCCAGACGGCGTCGATGTGCTTGAAGCGGGTCAGGTAATCCTGCATGACCTTGAAGGCATCGTCGCGGTTCCAATTGCCATACTTGGCGTCGAGCACCTTGATCTCGGGATGGCCCTTCATCACGGCACTGAATGCATCGTAGCGTTCGTTGTCGAGGGTGGTCGGCATGCCGCGCAGCACGACGATATTGCCCTTGCCATTCAGGCTTTTCGCCAGGTATTCGGCCGGCAGCTTGCCGAAGGCCGTGTTGTCGCCCGCGATGTACGCATCCTGCGATTGCGTGTTCGTCAAGCCACGGTCGACCACGGTCACGTAGACACCCTTGTTTTTCACTTGCGCGACGGGCTGCGTCAGCGAGGCCGATTCGATGGGGAAGATCACCAGGGTGTTGATCTTGTTCACCGTCAACATGTCCTGCAACTGATTGGCCTGCTCGGGCGCCGTGGCGGCCGTCTTGACGATGATTTTCAGGCCAGGATGGGCTTTTTCCAGTTCCGCCTTGGCCTGGTTCGCCCACCAGACGATGCCGGAAGTAAAACTGTGCGTGGCCGTGGGTATGGCCACGCCCACCACCAGCTTTTCTGCGGCTTGCGCACTAGGCAGCGCCCACGCCTGCATCACCAGCACTGCCATCCCTGCTACCCGTATAAAGCTCTTCATGCTGCTCTCCTCCAAGGTTGTGGGCGCCCGTTGGCTGCCCTTTCAGAACGCCGCTGTGTTTTTATTTGCGGCCTCGCTGCAGGAAGGCGACGGCAATGATCACCACGCCTTGCACTGCGGCATTCAGGTAGACACTGATGATGCTGGTCAAATTCAGGATATTGCTGATCACGGACAAGAGGATGGCGCCGATCACGGTGCCGACGATGCGCCCCTCTCCGCCCTTCAGGGCCGTGCCGCCGACGACGACGGCGGCGATGGCTTCGAGTTCCCATAGCAAACCCGTCGTCGGCGTGGCCGAGCCCAGGCGCGGCACGTACAGCACCGTGGCGATGCCCACGCAGACGCCCAGCAGCATATAGGTGGCAATTTTCACCTTGTCGACATTGATGGCCGCATAGCGCGCCACTTGCTCGTTGGAACCAATCGCCTGCACGTGGCGGCCAAAGGTCGTGCGGTTCAAAATGATGGCGCCGGCCGCGGCGACAAACAGGAAAATCCAGATGGGTATCGGCGCGCCCAGCACGCTCGTGTAGTACACGGGGCTGTACAGCTCGGACAGGGTGGCGTCCAGCGTCAGGGCACCGCCGTCGGCCAGGTAGGTCAAGACGGCGCGGAAGATGCCCAAGGTGCCCAGGGTAACAATGAACGGCTCGATATTGCCCTTGCTGATCAACAAGCCATGCATCAGGCCAAAGCCGGCACCCAATACCAGCGCCATGGCGATGCCCAGCACCAGCATGGTGATCGGCGCCAGGTTGCCGCCCGCGCCTTGCGCCAGCGCATTCATGAAATAAATCATGCAGCCGGCGATCAGGGCCGCCATCGAGCCGACCGATAAATCGATGCCGCCAGAAATAATGACGAAGGTCATGCCGACGGCGATGATGCCGATAAACGCCGTGCGCGTGAGCACGTTCATCAGGTTGTCGAGGGTGGCGAAGTCGCCGTTGAGCAAGGTGCCCGCGATGCACAGAGATAACAGTCCCAGCACGGGGCCAAAGCCCTTGATGCGCGCGCCGAATCGAGCAATAGGGGATACGGTGGTGTCAGTGCGTGCCGGTTGCATGGGCAATCAACTCCTCTTCAGTCAGGTGGTCAGCAGACAGGGTGGCTTGCAAGGTGCCGGCGCGCATCACGGCCACGCGGTGGCACAGGCCTATCAATTCGATCAGTTCGGATGAAATCACGATCACGGCGCGCCCTTCGGCGGCCAGGCGGTGGATCAGGAAATAAATGTCGCGCTTGGCGCCCACGTCCACGCCACGGCTCGGTTCATCAAGCACGACGACACGCGGGTCCGAATGCAGGTATTTCGCCAGCGCCAGCTTTTGCTGGTTGCCGCCAGACAGCATGCGCGCGCGGCTGTCCAGGTCGCCCGTGCGGATATTGAAATCCTCGACGGCCTTGGCCAGCGCCCCCTTTTCCGCTTTCAAGTCCAGCCACGGCCGCGCATAGCGCTCCATCGTCATCATGGTGAGGTTTTCCCGTAAACCCAGGTTCACGTGCAAGCCCTTGCCCTTGCGGTCTTCGCTCAGATAGGTCATGCCGTGCTGCATGGCTTCACGCGGCGTGCGGATGTCCACGGGCTGGCCATTGATCTCGATCACACCCGCGCTGCGCGGACGCAAGCCCAGCAAGGCCTCGAACGATTCCGTGCGCCCCGCGCCCACCAGGCCCGCAAAGCCCAGCACTTCGCCGGCACGCACCTCGAAGGACAGATCCTTGGCCCAGCCGGGCACAGACAAACCCTCCACTTTCAGCAACACAGGAGCGTCTTTCGCCAGCGGCACTTTGGCCGGGAACATGTCCGACAATTCGCGCCCCACCATCAGGTTCGCCATCTGCTGGCGCGTCAAGCTGGCCGTCGGCTCGCGCGTGACGAAACGCCCATCGCGCATGACGATGACCTCGTCCGTGTTGCGCTCGACCTCGTCGAGCTTGTGCGAGATATATAAAATCGTCACGCCATCCGCTTTCAGCTGCGCCATGACGGCAAACAATCGCTGGGTTTCCGACGACGTCAGGGTGGCCGTCGGCTCGTCCATGATCAGGAAGCGGGCGCGGCGCGACAAGGCCTTGGCGATTTCCACAAGCTGCTTTTCAGCAACTATGAGGTCGCGGATGGTCGTGTCGGGCGACACGTCCAGGCCCACCTGTTTCAGGTAACGCGACGCTTCTTCCTTCATGGCGCTCTCGTCGAGCAGCCAGCCGCGCGTTTTCTCGTGGCCAAGGAACATGTTTTGCGCCACCGTCAGGTGCTCGGCCAGGTTGAATTCCTGGTGGATCAGCACGATACCGGCCGACTCCGCCGCGCGCGAACTGGCAAAGCGCCGGGGTTGGCCATCGACCAGCAACTGCCCTTCGCTCACAGCCTCGTAGCCGGCAAGGATTTTCATCAGGGTCGACTTGCCGGCGCCATTTTCACCCAGCAAGCCATACACGCGCCCCGGCGACAAGGTAAAACTGACGCCATGCAAGACGCGCACGGGGCCGAAATCCTTGCAGACCCCCTCGAAACCGACGGCAACGCTCACTATGCACTCCCTCGCAAAATTAATTGGTGTTGCAACAACACGCCCGGCACTTGCGCCGCCGGGTCCGCCAAACGCTGCAGCAACAAGCGGGCCGCCGTCTCGCCCAGTTCACGCATCGGCTGCGCAATCGTGGTGAGACCGGGGTCGATCTGCGCGGCGATGGCGATATCGTCGAAGCCGATGACGGCCACGTCCTCGGGCACGCGTTTTTTCAGCTGGCGCAGCGCGCTCAAGACGCCAATGGCCAGGGTGTCGGAGACGGCAAAGATGGCCGTTGGGGCATCCGCTTCCGCCATCATCCGCAAGGTGGCGGCCGTGCCCGCTTCGTAATCGAGGCTTTGCACCGTGTGCACCCACTGCGGCTGCACGGGCAGGCCGGCGGCAGCCAGGGTGTCCAGGTAGCCTTGCTGGCGTTGCCGTGCGTACAGATAGCGTTCATCGGAGTTGATCAGGCCGATGCGCGTATGGCCACGCGCCAGCAGATGCGCGACGGCGTCGGAGGCAGCCCGGTGATTGTCGATGCCGACATACGGCACGGCGACGGCAGGGTCGAATTCGCAGCAGGCCACCCACGGCAGGCTGACGGATTCATGTGACAGGGCGTGCTGCACCGTGTCCGGGTCGAGGCAGATGGCGCCGTCGGCGCGGTGCATGCGCAGCAAGTCGAAGTACGAGCGCTCGCGGCCCGCGTCGGCGCCCGTATCGCACAGCAGCACGAAATAGCCATGTTCGCGCGCCACCGTATCGATGCCGCGCACGATTTGCGCATAGAAGGGGTTGCCCACGTCGGGCACCATGGTCAGCAGCATGCGGCTCTCGGCCGTGCGCAGGCTGCGCGCCAGGTGGTTCATGCGGTAGCCGAGCGCGGCCACGGAAGCGAGCACCTTGTCGCGCGTGGGCGCCCGCACTCCCGCCTGCTCGTTCATCACGCGCGAGACGGTGGCCACCGACACGCCCGCATGCGCGGCAACGGCGCTGATGGAGACGGTTTCTGTCGGCAAAGGGGATGGGACGGCTGCTGGCATGGTGCTTTTCATATAAATGTAATCGATTACATTTATATGCCAGTCGCGCGCGCGATGCAAACATTATCGATGCTGCGATGCGCAAAAACTGTGCAAAAAGCGGCCCTGCGCAGGCCTTCGGAAAAGCTATTTCTGGGGCTGCAAGGCGCTCTGCTGCACGGCAAAACCGGCGCGCACGGCGGACAGGGCCGCCACCCACAGGATCAGGCCGGCACCGAGGCAGCCGATGGGATGGATGGGGCCGTGGCGCACGGTGAGCGGATAGCCGATGGCCCATACGCACAGGGCCATGCCGATGGCCAGGTGGCGGCGCGCCTTGAACAGCCAGGCCAGTGGAAAGAAATGCAAGCCCACGATCAAGATGACGGCAGGAATGAACCACGCCTGCAGTCCCATGTTTTTCAGAACGTTACCGACGATGAAGATGGCGATCCATTGCCCCGCATTCACGATATTGAACAGCCTGCCCACGCGCCTGGCCTGCGGCGATTGTTCCGCCGCCGCATGCGCGGCGCGGTGGCGGCGAAACTGGCGCCACGCCAGCATGAACAGCAAGACGGTGATGCCGGCAATCGGCAGCAGCGCCGCGGATTGCGCGCCATACGTCTGCACGCACCAGGCGGCCACCCACAGGCCGCCAAACACGGAAAAGAACATGGCGCCAATGGCGCTACGGGCAAGCGCGGCGGCGGGGTCGGTGTTTGGCATGGTCATGGCGTGGTCTCGCAGTGAAAGTGCTTACTTCATCATCGCACAAAACGTCTCGGGATTGCCATCAAGAATGACGCCGCTGGGCCAGCGGTGGCTGCGCTGCTGCGCGCGCAGCAAGGACGCGGCCAGGGCCGAGTCGCCATCGACGGCGTACACGAAGACGGGCATGTTCAGGCTGGCCGCATCGGCCAGCAAATTCGGATTGGCGTCCAGGCTGCGCGCATCCACGTGCACGCCCGTGGGCATGCCGATCTGTTGCTGCACGCGCTGCAGCCACGGCTTGTCCAGCTTGGGCGGACGGGCATTTTTCGCGATGTAGCGGCTGACCCGGTTGGCGCCGGCCGCCTGCGCATTGCGCGCGTCAAACACGAGCAGGCCCAGGTAACCCTGCGGGTCGGCGCGGCGCGCGCACGCCAGGTTGTTCGGCACGCCTGACGTCAAGAACCAGTTGCCGTGCTTGATATTCGCGCGCAACTGCCCCACCAGGGTGTTGATCGGCGCGCACGACGCCACGACGTCCTTGATTTCCGCATTCAGGGTTTTCGCCGGGAACGCCGTCGCCAGGTCGGCAACATCGCTGACGAACGGCGGCGTTTCCGGCGTGGCCACGCCACGGTTCTTCATGCTGGCGGCGCGCCAGTCGTCGGCCGTCAACTGTTTCACGGTGCGGGGCGAGCCCGTGTCGACGACTCTGCCAGTCAACAGATCGTGGTGCACCACCCAGCTGCCGTCGCCGAGCAGCTGCAAGTCCGTCTCGACGCCGTCCCAGGTGCCGAAATACGTGTTGCGCAGCGCGCTCAGCGAGTTTTCCGGCGCATTGCCGGCGCCACGGTGGGCGTGCACCTTCATGCCCAGGCAGTCGGCCTGTACAAACGTGCTGAACATGGAAAGCAGCAAGGCCAGCGTGGCCGCCTTATTTTTGTTGCGCGTGATAGCCATAGTGAATTCCCTGCAAAACGTGGATGCGGATCGCTTCGTTGACGGGGTAGCTGTAGCCCTGCCCCACCGCCACGACGTGCGTGATATTGGCCAGGATGGCCTTGCCGGCGAGATTCCAGCGCGTGCTGTCGGGCTCACCCTGGCGCGTCCAGTCCAGCATTTGCCGGAACAGCTCGCTACGCGTGACGTTGTTGTCGAGGATGGACAGCATGCCCCAGGTGCCTGCAAAGGCCGTCGCCAGCACGCCCGTGGCGATCCAGGCGGAACGCCGGCTCAGCTGCCCATCGGCACCCGCCTGCTCGCCACGGCGCATGGCCAGTAGCAATAATACGACGGTAGCGATCAGGTACAGCAATTTGGAAAAGTGGCCGATGGCGCCCAGCAGCGAGAAGAACAGGGCCACGGGCGGTACGATGGCGGCGCGCGCCGCTTCCTTGCCCTCGTGGAAGAACCTGCCACCCGCTTCAAAATCCGTGCGGCTGGCGCGGTATTCCACCAGTTTTTCCGCCGTCTGGCGATCGAGGAACTGCTCGAACAGGCGCCCGAACTCGGCCGGACTCGCATACGCGGCCTGCACCGTGGCGCTGGCCGGCAACTTCAACGCTTCGCGCAATTCCGCCTGCACGCCGGGGCGCGCGACAAAGGCGGCAAACGGCAAGCCCGGCGGGATGCGCTCGCCGCGCACGGAGACGCCCTTGCTGGCCGCCTCGGCCGTGTAACGGCGCTTGACGGCGGCGCGGAAGCCCTGCTCGTCGTCGGTACGCCAGTTGGCGGGCACGGGCACTTTCTTACGCACATTATTGACGACCGCCGCCTGGCGCCGCATCGGCACCGAATGCGGCTGCCAGCCGCGCCGCGACAGGCTGCTCACGTATTCCTGCCACGAGGATTGTTGCTTGGCGCGCAAGCCGGCATCGCTATCGGGGATGATGCCCGCATACAATTCCCACTTGCCGGCCAGCTCGCGCATGGCCTCTTGATATTTGTCATAGTAGCCGGACGGGCCGCCTGCCACCTGGCGCACGTTGGCCCGCACCAGCTGCTCCTTGGCCGGTCCCATGCGCTCGTCAAGATGGCCGACCGAGACGGCCAGGAAGGGGAACAGGGCCAGGAAGGACTTGCCTTCCGGCTTGGCGAACAGGGTGGGATCGTCGACCAGGCCCTGCAGCTGCAAGCTGCCGCCTACCAGCGAACGCTGCAGCAAGGTGGTGTTGAAGGCCATGCGGCGAAATTCCGCGTCGCGCGTATTGACCAGCACATTCACCGTGGTTTTCAGCACGCCGAAGACAACGCCGGCCGTCACCACGCAGCAAACGATGATCTTTGTCCAGCCCGGGCCGCTGCCATTGTTCTTCAGGCGGCGGCGCCACATCAGTTGCAGCACCACCAGCGCGGCGGCGATGCCCGACAGGCTGCGGCCGTAGAATTCCACCCCTTCCACGTCTTCCGGCTTGACGTTGCCACCCACCACGTCGAGCAGGCGGGCATTGAAGCCCAGCTCGAAGCACAGGTAGATAATCGTCAGGACGATCAGGATCAAGGTCTGCCGGATTTGCAGACTGCGCAAACTCGCGGCCATCTTATTTCCTCAAGTCAATGACGACGGGCTTGATTTCTTCCGTCTGGAAACTCATGGCGGCCGGCACGCGCGAGGCGCTGTCGGCGGCACGTGCGGCCGGAGCCGCTGTTGCCGGGGCGCCTGGCACGGTGCGGGCTGGCGCCGGCGCTTCCTGCGCCACCTGGCGGCGGTTCCGGCTGGTCGCGCGGGTGGCCGGTTTCGCGGCCGGTGCCGGTGCGGCGGCCGGAGCGGCGGGAATCACGCGTCCGCTGTCACTGCCGGGCATGTTGGCGATGACGGGGCCGGTTGCGCGCAAGGCGTCGTCGGCAAACGGCTGCGCGCGCGTATCGACGCCGGGCGGCACGGGCACGCTGGCGTTGAGCAAACGGCTGTCCGTGTAGATCATGCGCGCCAGGCGGTTGTAGTTGGGGAAGTCGATATTCAGCGATTTTGCATCCGCCGCCAGTTCCACGCGGGGGCGGTCCTTGCAATTGCCGACCGTCCACTGCAGCACGTCCGTGCCCTGGAAAGCCAGCACTTCATAGCGGTAGGCGCAGCCGCGCTCCTGGGTTTCGACGATCACCACGGTGCGCTCGCCCACGTTTTCCACGCGCGCCACGCGGGCCGTGACGGCCTTGTCCAGCGGCACGACGCGAAACGCCTGCGACAGCTTGATCGAATACTTGCCCTTCGGATCCTTGCGCAAGGTGCCTTCCGTGCCATCGCGTAGGCGGAAGGTGGAAATCGGCGTGCCGAACAACTCGGCCGTATCGAGGCCCATCAACACGCCGCCACGGCCGTTCGGCGTCATGGCGCAGCCCGTCAACAGGACGCCGGCGGCCAGGCCCATGGCCAGCTTGCGCCAGTGCGCGGATGCAAAATTCTTATACGTTGTCATGCTGGATAACTTTCTCTTATTTCAGGGTCAAGGATTGATCACGGCCAGCGGATTGCCCGGGCCTGGCGGCGGCAAGACTTTCTGGCGGTTGCGTGACAGCACGGTGAAAGCGCCCAAGGTGTCCGGTCCGGCAACGATTTCCAGCTGCTCGCGCTGCAGCCAGGTGCGGATTTCCGCCTCCGTTGCCTCTGCACGGAACAGCACGCGCGTGCGCACGCCCGTCTCGACGCCGCTGCCGCCGTTGCGGAACTCCGCGTTGCCAACAACGGCGCCCTCTTTCGGCAGGAACAGCCACGCCGATTGCACCACCATCACGCTGGCGGCCACGGCCGTGACGATTTTCAGCCAGCGGTTCGCATTGGCTGCCTGCACAGGCTTCGATATCGGCGCCACTGCATCGGCCGGGGCGATCTGCAATTGCTGCAAGCCCTGGCGCAGCAATTGCCGGTAGGCCACGCGGCCATCCTTGCCCAGCTCGCTCGACAGCGGTGTGCCCGTCAAGGCGTAATCGTCGCCGGGCATGGCCACGCGGGCGATCACGCCCGGCTCCGCGGCTACCCCCGCTCCGTTCGCGCGGCCATGCGTTTCCAGCCAGCGCGCCGCCTGCAGGCGCTCCTGGCTGAACACGCCCAGGCAGGCGCCCAGGTCCGTCACGGCCAGGGTCACGGGCATGTCGCACAGCACCAGGCCCGCGCGCGGATCGGCGGGCGCGTCGCGCTGCTCGACCACCAGGCCGCAGGCGTCCGCATACGCTGTATCCGGCGTGACGAGCCAGCCGCGCCAGCGCTGCCGCGTGCTGTCCCAGGCGTCGAGCAGCACGGCGCCAAAGCCGGGGCAGCGTGCCAGCAGGTGAATCTGTCCGCCTGCGATGGGCCGCCCGGCCAGCGGCGCGGCGTCGCTGCGGCGCGCAAAACGTTCCATCAGGTGTTCCGGCACGGCAATGCCACGCCAGTCGGGGGTAGCGCCCGCCACATCCTCATCCAGCATGTCGATGGCAGACGGGGGCGACGGCAGGCGCGCGGCAACGATGGCCAGTGTGGGCGTCAATGCAGTCATGCCGGTGGCCTTTCATCAGTGTTCGGGTGGGTGGACACGGGGTCCATGTGCAGGGATAACGCGGCCACACATAAAATATCCAAAACTATTTGCGCCGCCTGCAGGTCGCGCGCGGCCAGGGTGTCGCCCACGCGCAGCTTGAGCAGGGTCAAGACCCAGCTGCCCAGCAAGGTGGCGCGGTGGGCCGGCTCGACGATCTGCCGGCCCGCGCTGGCAGGATCGCCCTTCTGCCTGTGCACGAGGCCCAGCTTGCCGCCGTGGTAATGCGCGGACGCAATCTGCTCGGCCAGTTCCTTGACGGGCATGCCGCCGCAGCCGCAATGGCGCAGCAGCAAGATCAAGTCACGGGGCAAGGTGGTGATGAAAACGTCGGCCGCTTCGCGCACCTGCTGCGGCGTGAGCTGATAGTCGCGCAGCGGTTCCGCATAAGCGTCGGGCGCGCGCAGTGCGCAGCCTTCTTGCGCATCGGCATCCTCGTCATCGCGCTGCTTGCGCAACTGGTCGATGATGAAACGCTTGAAGTACAAAAACAGGGCGCCCACGTGATGGGGTGCCGCGTCGCTATCGCCGTGCAAGACTTTTTCGATGAAGAACTGGTGGCGCAAGTCGGCCAAGGAATCGCCCAGCGACGCCGCCTCGCGCGGGCGGCACGGCGTCAGCGCGGCGATGACGCGCTGGTAAAACTCGCCCAGTTCGCCTTGTGTCAGTTGTTGGCGGCGGGTCCAGAAAGCATGAATCCGTTCAAATTGTTCCGATTGCACAGCCGGTCCGATCGTGTGTTGGGCGGCACGCGCCACTGGCCAGCGGCGACGCACACCGTGCGCTGGCCAGACAAGAGAAACTTGTCAGTAAGGTAAAATGCATTTAGGCAATTTTCTCATATCAGAGTGAAAATCGCTAACTTTTGTTACTTTCACGACAATTCCACCGGACACCGATGCGCCGCATATTTCCCCTGTTATTGACCATCTTGTTCTTGCTGAGCAGCAACGCCACGCAAGCCGCCAGCGGCCCCGGCAAGCGCATCGCCCTGGTGATCGGCAACGCGGCCTATCCGCAACCGCTATTGAATCCCGTGAACGATGCGCGCGCCATGGCCGAACGCCTGCGCCGCCTGGGCTTTGAAGTGCTGTTGCGCACGGACATCAATGCGCAACAGCTGCAAAAGGCGTCGGCCGAGTTTTCCACGCAGGCGCGCGGCGCCGATATCGCCCTCGTGTTTTACGCGGGCCACGGCGCGCAGGCGGGCGAAGCCAATTATGTGTTGCCGCTGGGCGCCAACATGAATGCCCTGAGCGCTGCCGCCATCGCCGCGCAAGGCGTGTCCGTTTCCAGCCTGGCGGGCGATTTGCAGCGCACGGGCGCGCGCGGCGCCGTGCTGATCCTTGACGCTTGCCGCCAGGAATATACGCGCGGCGGCGCCGTGGTGGTCCCTGGCGGCAATGCGGCCAGCCACGGCTTTGCCGACACGCAAGCGCCACGCGGCGTGGTGATCGCCTATTCGGCGGGACCGGGCGCCCTGGCGCGCGATTTCTGGTCGTCCGATTCGCGCAACAGTCCCTACACGAGCGCCCTGCTCGACGCGCTGGACGCGCCGGGCTTGCCGATGAGCGACGTGTTTTCGCAAGTGGCGGCCAGGGTTGCCGCCATGACGCACGACGTGCAAAAACCGCGCGTGTCGTTTGGCGAAACGTCGGCGCGCCTGGTACTGAACATGGGCAGCGGCAAGGGCGTCAGCCAGCCGGCGCCGGGCGTGCTGGCCGGCGCGCAAGGCCAGGGCGGCATGCGCGCGCCTGCCCCGGCGGTGGAGAAGCCGGCAGCATCCGGCGCCAAGGTGTGGCCAGGCAATGTGCTGCAAGACATCAACTATGAAATCCGCATGCAGATCGCAGCCCGCCCGTTTCCCCGCCAGCAACTGGAAAAGCGCGCGCGCGGCGGAGACCTGGTGGCGCTGACGGCCCTCGGCTATGGCATCGGCGGCGGCGATGCGGGCATCAAACAGCCGAAGGCAGGCATGCAGTGGCTGGAAAAGGCGGCCGCGAAAGATTTTCCGATTGCGCAGACCTATCTGGCCGAATTGCTGATGGTCAAGGGTGACCCGGCCTCTTTGAAACGCGCGGGCGTGCTGCTGGATGCCGCCTCGCAGGCGGGCTACACGGCCGCGCACGCGTATAAATTCGACCTGGCCCGGCGCACGGGCGCGCCGCCACAGGATGCGGCCCGGCATTTGCAGGATGCTTTCATGGGCTTGATGAAGGATTACCAGGGCGCCGCCAAGGACATGATGCAGCCGCCAAAAAAATAATTCAAAATAATTTTGGATTTCTCTGAACTGCCCCCGTTATCCGTGGGTACATGCAATACAGCATGACAGTGACCAGGGAAATCCCATGCAAGCATCCAGCCCAGCAACAACAACCACCGGCCAACGTGGCCGCATCCTCGCCTACCAGCCGAGCGGACAGGGTTCCGTCAGCGTGG
Source organism: Janthinobacterium sp. BJB426 (assembly GCF_002735705.1). Classification (GTDB taxonomy): domain Bacteria; phylum Pseudomonadota; class Gammaproteobacteria; order Burkholderiales; family Burkholderiaceae_D; genus Janthinobacterium. The sequence continues at coordinate 334,466 of NZ_PDZL01000004.1, read as the reverse complement.
CCGGCATTCAACATGCGTTCGACGTCACCACGCACTGGCGCTCGGACGTGGCGCCCGCCATCAACGCCGTCGTCGACGTGCGCTTCGATGACGCAGGCAGCCTCGCCACCGTCAGCGCCGTGGCAACGCAGCAACTGGCGCAGGAAGAAATGGCCGGCGCGGCGAAACTGGCGCGCGACAAGGGCCAGCAACTGTGGGGCCAGGCCGTGTCCGCCTTGGGCATCAAGGTGCTGGCCAGCCTGGGCGTCCTGCTCGCCGGCGCCTTTGTCTTCAACACCATCGGCATCCGTTTGTTCGCCTCCGTCTCGCGTACCTATTGGCAGTTGCTGGGCCTGTCCGCCGACAGCCTGGAAAGCTTTGCCCGCGATGGCGGCGGCGGTTTTACGTCGGCACAATTTTTCTTCCTGCTGGCCATCGGCGCCTGCTGCGCCACGATGGTTAGCAAGCACCCGAAAGCGGCGCTGGGCAAGTGCGCGCCCCTGCTGTTCATCGTCATCCACAGCAGCTTGCTGTTCATCAAGATCAAGGGCGCCGTCAGCGATGCGGGTAACGCCATGGGCGGCATCATGGGCACCCGCGCGGCCCGCATGGCCGAGCAGATGGCCAGCGAAATGCTGGGGCAAGTGTGGCAAGGCCTCTCGTTTGGCATCGGTTTTTACCTGGTGCTGGCGTCTGCCATCGTCCTGGCCGCTTACGGCGTCGGCGAATACAAACGTAAAACCATCGGCTAAGCCACCTCACACATTCACTCAAGGAAATATCATGAACCGTACCCTCCCAGCCCTGCTCGCCATCGCCGTCCTGCTGTCCGCCTGCGGCAAGACGGATAACGCCACACCAGCCGCCTCCGCCCCCGTCGCCGCGAATGTCGCCGACATGGCCGCCAAGGCGCAAGTGAAGGCGGCCGCCGCCAGCCTGCCGCAAGCGGACGCTTCCACGCCAACGTCCAGCTATGTCGACATCACCAGCGGCCACCAGTTGATGTACAGCTACCTCGCCCTGTCCGGCCTGCCGCCCGACTATGCGGCCGTGGCGCAGCGCATCTCGCGCGAATATGCGGGCAGCAACGACGCCTTCCGCAAGCAGGAAGTGCTCGACGCCCTGAAACCGCAGATCGACGCCAAGGTCAATGAGGCCAAGGCGAAGCGCTACCTGCGCTACCAGATCAATGGCCAGGGCGCGCTGTCGCCGTACGCGATGGACAAGGCCGCCTTCCCCGCCAAGTTCGCCGACGCGGGCACGTATTACTACATGTACGACAACGGCGACTACAAGCTGGCGTTCACGAATGGCGACGGTTATTCGCTGCTGAAAGTGGACCAGGATGCGGCGCGCAAGATCGAGGCGGCGCGCAGCGGCTACAAGGACTTCGCCATCGTCGTCTACGCCTACGCCCAGGAAACGGACATGGCCAGCAACCAGGTCAAGGCGCAGATCGTCAAGGTGGCGATCAAGCTGAACGGGGAAGAAATTCCCGTCAGCCAGGCGCGCTAGAACGGCCTCGGTTACACTGTTCGCCACATTGCATCGGGATCGGGATCGGGACATGGGCGAACAGACACTGGCGGAACAACATCTGGCAAACGGGCATGGGCTGCAGCAGCAGGGCAAGCTGATCGAGGCGATCAACGCCTACCAGGCCGCGTATAAACTGAACCCTGCCCTGGCCGAAGCACAGCATTTCCAGGGCCTGGCGATGCTGGAACTGGGCCAGGGCGCCATCGGCCTGGGCTTGTTGAAACTGTCGCTCAAGCAGCAGCCCGACAATGCCCTGTTCCACTACAACCTCGGCAATGTGCTGCGCGGCACGGACAGCGAGGCGGCGCTGGCCAGCTACGTCACGGCGGCGCGGCTGGCGCCGCACGAACACGATTTCGCCATCAGCCATGCCGAATTGCTGCTGGGAAAACAGCGGCTGATGGAGACCATCGCCGAACTGGAACGGGCCCACGCCCTGCGTCCGCAGCGCTGGCAAACCCTGCAGGGACTGGCCGAGCTGTACTACCGCACGGGACAGCAGGAACTGGCCTTGCAACGCTACGCGCAAGGCCTTGCGCTGCATCCGGCGCTGACGCAAACGTGCCGCATCGGCTTCGCCAGTCCGCAAGCAGAACAGGTAGAAACTTTGACAGCGATCAACGTCGCGCCATCGCTGCACGATTTCCTGCGCGAAACGGACCTGCACATCCTCGACGATTTCCTGCCCGACCCGATCGCCTGGCGCGCGCAGGCGCTGGCGTTGCCGTTCGAGCAGCAGCGCTATGCGGGACAAAACTATCCGGGCAGCCAGACGGCAGGCCAGCCCAGTCAAGCCATCATGGAGCGCATCGCCACGGCGCTGGGCCGCCCCATCCGTTTCATCTCGCCCGACAACGGTTCGTATCGCCTCAGCTATGCGGACGCGATGGCGCGCACGGATATCCACGTGGACAATGAGACGGGCAACAATTTCAATTTCTATGCGGGCGTGCTGTATCTGAACCCGCCCGAGCAATGCCAGGGCGGCACCACGTTCTGGCGCCACCAGCCCAGCGGCTGGTACCGGAGGTTGCCCGAGGCAGACGTGAAAGCGGGCGGCTACGCCAGCTTCAAGGACTTCCAGAAACGCTGGCTGCCGAACAGTAAAGTGCAGAAATTCAACGACTTGCAGGAACAGCGCGACAGTTGGCAAGCCCTGCTGGAAGTGCCGATGCGCCACAACCGCCTGATCGTGTACAAGGGACATTACTTTCACTCGATCAGCAATGTGTTTGGCGACACGCCGGAGAATGGCAGACTGGTGCAGCTGTTTTTCTTTGAGGTGCCGGATTGAACCCCAAAAGCAAGATCCGGGGTCGTACCCTGAGGGTACGACCCCAGCATTTGCCGTTGGGTTTAATACATATCCGCCGCCGTGGCGCGTACCGCTTTCAACAGCATATCCGCGCCCGGCGACAGCAAATGATCCTGCTGGCGGATGATGCCGAACGCATCCATCTTGCACGGCAGTTCGATGGGCAAAATGCTCAGCACGTTCAGCGACTCATAGTAATGGGCCACTTCCGTCGGCATCACGTGCAGGGAATCCGTCTGCTGCAGCAGGGACGTGATCAGGAGCAAGGCTGTCGTGTCGACCACGTCGACGGGCGGTTCCAGGCTGGCGCGGCGGAACATCATGTCGAAGCGGTGGCGCAGGATGCTGCCTTGCGGCGGCAAGATCCACGGCTGGCCCGCCAAGTCTTTCAACTGCAGATTCTTGCGCGCCAGCAGCGGATGGCCATTGCGCGCCACGGCGCTGGCCGGCTCTTCCGTCAATTCCTCGTAGATGAGTCCCGCGCTGCTTTCCTTTTCCAGGATGCGCCCGATCATGAAATCGAGCGTGCCGTGCTGCAGCATGTCCATCAAGGTATTGCTGTGCTCCAGGTGCACGCCGATGCGCATCAAGGGCGCCTGCTGCTTGATGCGGGCAATCGCGCGCGGCAGCAAGGCCATGGCTGGCGTCATGATGACCCCCACTTCCACCTGGCCCGTCAGGCCTGATTTGAGCGCGACGATGTCGTCATGCGCCAGCGACAGGCTCGTCAGGGCCATGCGAGCGTGGCGTATCATCGTCTCGCCGTAGATGGTCGGCTCCATGCCGCGTGGCAACCTGTCGAACAGGCGCACGTCGAGCATCTCTTCCAGGTCCTTGATTTGCTTGGACGCGGCCGGCTGCGTCATGTGCAATTCTTCCGCCGCGCGGTGGATGTTGCGCTGCTCGTCAAGGGCGATCAACAGCAGCAATTGCCGCGTCTTCAGGCGGGCTCGCAAGAACCAGTTGGGGTTGAGGGTATCCATGAATAAATCATATCATGATCGATATCGGATACTGATGGATATCGATATTGTTGATATCGGTGTGTCTCCTTTTTGTACTTGTTGAAATGGCTCAGGATGCCTTGCAGGCGGCGCTCGGGTTGGCGGCCGGGCCAGCCGTTTGATGGATGAATTCGATGGTGCCATCCGGCTTGTATTTCAGCTCTTCCACCGCCACGGAACGCCGGTATTCTCCACCGCCGGGCAACTTGTCATTGTGATAAAAGATGTAGGACTTGCCGTTGAATTCGATGATGGCCTGGTGAATGGTTTTCACGACGGCATTCTTGTCCATGATGGTGCCGCGGAAATGCCAGGGCCCCGTCGGTGTCGGCCCTGTCGAATACGCCGTCTCCTCGGGGAAATTGCGCGAGTACGACAAATAATACGTACCCGCATGCTTGTGCATGTAGGCAGCTTCCGTGAACGCATCCATGCCGAAAGTCAAAATCGGGCCGTCCAGCTCCGTCATATTGGCTTTCAGCTTGGCGTATTTCAAGACCGTGTTGCCCCAGTAAATATAGGCCTGGCCATCCGTATCGATGAAGACGGCCGGGTCGATGTCGTCCCAGGGAATGGCAGTCTGTTTCGTCATGTCGTTCGTGATCAGGGCGCTGCCGCGCGCATCGACGAACGGCCCCGTGGGGCTGTCGGACACGGCCACGCCGATGGCCTTGCCGGCGATGGTCTTGTGATCAACGGTGGAGTAAAAATAGTACTTGCCGTCGCGCTTGACGATGTCGCCGGCCCAGGCATCCTTGCCGGCCCACGCGAAGGTCGAGTAACGCACGGGCGAGCCGTGGTCCGTCCAGTTCGCCATGTCGCACGAAGAATACACGCGCCACTCGTGCATGCGGTAATCCGTATCCGTGGCGCTCGCTTCATCGTGGCCCACGTACAGATACACCCTGCCATTGTCGACCAGCGCGGCCGGATCACCCGTGTAGATGTTTTTCACGATGGGATTGGCCGCCTGCGCGCCAAAGGTGACACAGGCGAGCGCCGCCGCCATGCCGATGGCTGCGGCAAGTGTGTGTTGCTTCAACATAAAGGTTAACTCCCGTTGGTATTTTTCTGGCCCATGGCCATCAGTCTTTGCACGACGCAAAAGACGAACAGCAGGCCGCCGATGACGATCTTGGTCCACCACGAGCTGAGCGTGCCGTCAAAGGCGATCAGGGTCTGGATGGTGCCCAGCACCAGCACGCCCGACAGCGCGCCCGCCACATAGCCGTAGCCGCCGCTGAGCAGGGTGCCGCCGATGACGACAGCGGCAATCGCGTCCAGTTCCGTGCCTTGCGCATGCAAGCCATAGCCGGACAGCATGTAAAACGAAAACAGCACGCCGCCGAGCGAGGCACAAAAACCGCTGAAGGCATAGATCAGCACCTTGGTACGGCCCACAGGCAAGCCCATCATCAGGGCCGACTGTTCGTTGCCGCCGATCGCATACACGGCGCGGCCAAACGGCGTGGCGTGCGCCAGCCAGATGGCCAGCAGCAATGTGATCACGGCAATCACCACGCCCGGCGAGACGAAGCCACCCAGAAAGCTCAACTGAGTCTGCGACATGGCCACGAACAGCGGGTCATCGATGGTGATGGAATTGATGCTGATCAAGTAGCACAGTCCGCGCGCCAGAAACATGCCGGCCAGGGTAACGATGAACGGCTGCAATTTGAAATAATGGATCAGCGCCCCCATGCTGGCGCCAAAGACGGTACCCAGCGCCAGCACGGTGACGATCACCAGCAGCGGCGGCCAGTGCGCCACGTTCAGCAGCCAGGCGGCAATCATGGTCGACAGGGCCAGCACGGAACCGACGGACAGATCGATGCCGCCGGAGACGATGACGAAGGTCATGCCGACGGCGATCACCAGCAAAAAGGCGTTATCGATCAACAGGTTAAAGATCACTTGCGTCGACAGCAGGCCCGGATAGGCGGCGCCACCGAGGCCCAGCATCACCACCAGCAGCAAGACCGTGACGAGCGAGGTGAAATACGGGGTGTGCAGCAAGCCCTTCATGCTTTTCTCCGATGCAGCAATTGCTTGAATTCCGACGATTGCGACAGGCAGACGAGGAAGACGACGACGGACTTGACGACCATGTTCACTTCCGGCGGCACGCCCAGCGAATAAATCGTGTAGGTCAGGGTCTGGATGATGAGGGCGCCGATCATGCTGCCGACTAAGCTGAACTTGCCGCCGGCCAGGGACGTACCGCCCAGGGTCACGGCCAGGATGGCGTCCAGTTCCAGCATCAGGCCCGCGTTGTTCGCGTCGGCGCTCTTGATGTTCGAGCTGATCATCAGGCCCGACAGCCCCGCGCAGGCCGCGCAAAAGACGTAGACGAAGAAGATCAGGGTGGCAGTCTTGATGCCGGCCAGGCGCGCGGCGACGGGATTGATGCCGACGGCCTGGATGAACAGGCCCAAGGCGGTTTTCCGCATCAGCACGGCCGTGATGAGAAACACGGCAGCGACGAGAAACAGCGAGAACGGCAAGCCGAACAGGTAACCGCTGCCGATGAAAAAGTACGGCTGATAATAGACGGTGACGATCTGGCCATCCGTCAGTAATTGCGCCAGGCCGCGCCCCGCCACCATCAGGATCAGGGTGGCGACGATGGGCTGCAAGCCGAGACCCGCCACCAGCACGCCATTCCAGGCGCCGCACAGCAGGGCCGCGCCCAGGGCGGCCGCCAGGGCCCAGCCCATGGGGATGTTGCTGACGTAGGTCGGCACGCCATTCTCCATCACCATGGTGCCGCCGATCAGCATGGCAGCCACGGTGCCGGACAGGGCCACGACGGCACCCACGGAAATATCGATCCCGCGCGTGGCGATCACCAGGGTCATGCCCAGCGCCGCCAGCATCAAGGGCGCCGCGCGGTTGACGATGTCGATCACGCTGCCGTACAAGTGACCGTCGCGAATTTCCAGGTGAAAAAAGCCGGGGATGGCAAAGAAATCGACCAGCAACAGCAGCAACAGCGCGGCCAGGGGCCGGCTCAGGGGGTGATGCAAGACACTCTGCAACATGGAAGCATTCGTAAGGGAAGCCGCACGCGCCAGTGGCGCGCTGGAGGGCGTGGATAAACTCATGTGGCGTCTCCGGCAATCACTTGCAGCACGGAGCTGTCGTCCAGCTCGCCGCGCGCATAGTCGCCGCAGGCCTTGCGGTCGCGCATGACCAGGATACGATCGCTGCAGCGCAGCACTTCCGGCAATTCGGACGAGATGAACAGGATGGCCATGCCCTTGCGGCAGAGTTTGCCCACATAGCTCATGATTTCCTGCTTGGCGCGCACGTCGATGCCGCGCGTCGGTTCATCGAGAATCAGCATGGCCGGCGAGGTCACCAGCCAGCGCGCCAGCAAGGCCTTTTGTTGATTGCCGCCCGACAGGCTGCCGATCGGCGTTTCGATGCTGGCCGTCTTGATGCCGAGCGCTTTCACATATTCATCGGCCAGCGCCTGCTGGCGTTTGAACGGAATGGCGCGCAGCAAGCCCGTGCGGGCCTGCAAGGCCAATATGATGTTTTCGCGCACGGACAGCGACAAAATCGCGCCCTCGTGCTTGCGGTCTTCCGAGCAAAAGCCGATATCCCGGGCAATCGCATCGCGCGGCACGTTGAACTGGCGTGCCTTGCCTTGCATGGTGATGGAACCGGAGTCAGCCTTGTCGGCGCCGAACAGCAAACGCGCCAATTCCGTGCGGCCCGAGCCGAGCAAGCCGGCCAGGCCCAGCAGTTCACCCTGTCGGATGTGGAAATCCATGGGCAGCAAGGCACCCTTGCGGCCCAGTCCCTGCGCTTCGAGCACGGTCGGACCAAAGCTGGCGGCGCCCGCGTCTTGCGCCAGATCAAGCTCTTGCGCCACGGTGTCGGCCGCCACGCCGATCATTTTATTGACCAGCGCCAGGCGCGACAGCTCGCTGCACGCATACTCTCCCTCGCGCTCGCCATTGCGCATGACGGTGATGCGGTCGGAAATGGCGTAGGTCTGGTCAAGGAAGTGGGTGACGAACAGAATCGCCATGCCCTGCTCGCGCAGGCGGCGCAGCACGGAAAACAGCAGATTGACTTCCGCCTCGTCCAGGCTGGACGTGGGTTCGTCAAGGATCAGCACGCGGGCCGAAATGTTCAGCGCGCGCGAAATGGCCACCATTTGCTGGATGGCCAGCGGAAAGCTGGACAGTTGCGCCGTGACATCGATATCGATCTGCAATTGCTGCAGCAAGGCACGCGCCTGTTGCTGCATGGAACGCCAGTCAATCGGGCCAAAACGGGCGCCAAAGCGGCGCGGGTAGCGGCCGATAAAGATGTTTTCCGCCACCGACAGGTTCGGGCACAGATTGACTTCCTGGTACACGGTGCTGATGCCCAGTCCCTGGGCATCCGAGGTGGACGCGGGCGCAATGGGCTTGCCATCGAGCAAAATCTGGCCGCTGTCGGGCGTGTAGACGCCCGTCAGCACCTTGATCAGGGTCGATTTCCCGGCGCCATTTTGCCCCATCAAGGTATGCACTTCACCCGGATACAGGCGCAGGGCTACGTCGCTGAGGGCTTTGACGCCGGGAAAAGACTTGCTGATGCCGCGCAACTCCAGCAAGGGAGCTGGCGCGGCATTGTGTTGCGCTTGCGTGTTCATCATGCGGCAAGCTTAGTACTTACGGTTCGGGAATTCCTTGGCTGCCACCTCGGCAGGGAACACGCCTTCCACCGTCGTGATGCGCGCCGGCACGGGTTTGCCGGCCACCACATCGCGGGCAATCGACATCAGTTGCGGGCCCAGTAGCGGGCTGCATTCCACGGTGACATTCAGCTTGCCGGCGATCATGGCCTCGAACGCGCCTTTGACGCCATCGATCGAAATGATGATGATGTCCTTGCCCGGTTTCATGCCCGCTTCTTCGATGGCCTGGATGGCGCCGATGGCCATGTCGTCATTGTGCGCGTACAGCACGTTGATCTTCTTGCCTTCCGCCTTCAGGAACGCTTCCATCACTTCCTTGCCCTTGGCGCGCGTAAAGTCGCCCGTTTGCGAACGGATGATCTTCATCTTCGGATTCTTGCCGATGACTTCCAGGAAACCGGCCTTGCGGTCGATGGCAGGTGCAGAGCCGACCGTGCCTTGCAGCTCGACGATGTTCAGGGTGGCATCGGGGGTTTTCTTGGCGTGCTCGAGCAGCCATTGGCCGGCGCGGCGGCCCTCTTCCACGAAGTCGGAACCGATGAAGGTCACGTACAGCGATTTGTCGGCCACGTTGACGGCGCGGTCCGTCAGGATGACGGGAATCTTGGCAGCCTTGGCTTCACGCAAGACGGTATCCCAGCCCGATTCAACGACGGGCGAGAAGGCGATCACGTCGACTTTTTGCGCGATGAACGAACGCAGCGCCTTGACCTGGTTTTCCTGCTTTTGCTGCGCATCAGCAAATTTCAGGGTGACGCCGTCTTTCTTGGCAGCATCCTTGATGGAGACGGTATTGGCGGTGCGCCATTCGCTCTCGGCGCCTACCTGCGAAAAGCCCATGACGAGGGGCTTGGCGGCGAAAGCGGAAGAAGTAGCGGACAGTGCGAGCAGCATGGCGCTGGCGAGGAGTGTGCGGCGTGTCAATTTCATTCTTGTCTCCAGTTTTTTTTGGAATACCATCACAGCCGGATGCCGGATGGGCGGTTTTTTATGAACCCATGGTAGGAGAAAGCAACATAGCCATCCAATCAATTCTTTTTCGCTTGCGATACCGATTTGCGTATCACTGGATGGCGTCCTTGCCCGTTCCTGCGACTCAGCGCAGCAAGCGCAGCCCGTACAGGCCGCCCGCCACGGAATCCTTGCCGGCGACAAATTTCACGACCAGCTTGCCGTTCTCCGCCGCCACCAGCGCCTTGGGAATGGCGATATCGAGCGTATGCAATTCCTGCGGCGCATCGGCCGTCACGGCAACCGTCTGCAGCTTCGTGCCGTTCACCAGCACGTCGAAGGTCCTGCCCGCATCGAGGGTAGAGAGGGTCAGGCGCAATATCCTCGCCTCGGCTTGCGGGTCGCTCAATTCATAGCTGAACCAGCCCGTCGCATGGCGCCAGTGCCGGCCCTTGTTGACGCCGTTTTCTCCGCCTTCGGCCTGGAAGAAATGGTCGGACTCGGGCTGCTGTTGTCCCGGTGCCACCTGGTCGATGGTTTGCGCGTCGAGCGCCAGGCGCTCGGATTCCGCCTGGCGCGTGGATTCCTGCAGCTGCGCCAGCCTGGCGGACGTGGACACGGGCCAGTACAGCATGTAGCGCGAGTCATGCAGGCGGAAGAACGGGATCAGTTTGATCGTCGCCGCATCCTTGCCCTGGATCAAGCCGGGCGCCGTGAATGTCAGCGGCTGGCCCTTCACGGGTTTGATCTTGTGCATGAACTCTTTTGTGTCGCTGACGAACAGCGGCGACGATTCCAGCGGACACACTTGCCCCTGGGCGATATGGCCCATGCGCGAGTCGTCCGCAAAATAGTTCAGTTGTTCATTCGCAAACGGCTGCGTCCTGGCGGCCAGCACGATGGGGCCGTGCAGCACGGCGTAGTAATTCGACTGGTCCGGCATCTGTTCCAGGCGCGTCGTCATCGGCAGCACCACGTCGACCGTGTCGCCCGCTTTCCAGGCGCGCGTGATCGTCACATACTCGCCCGGCGCGCCGTTCACCCGCAGGGACTTGCCATTGAGTTTGACGCGCAACTTGCCCTTGGCTACCCACTGCGGGTAGCGTATCTTCATGCTGAAGGTTTTATTTCCCAGCACCTTGATGCGCGTCGTGTCCTGGTCGGGAAACTGGGTCGATTGCACGATCTTGACGCCCTGCTGTGCCCAGTCCAGGGTGGACGCCATGAACAGGTTCACGTACAGGGCGTCGCCGTCATGCGCGTAGATGAACTCGCCATATTTGGCCTGGCTTTCGATGCCGGAACCCACGCAGCACCACATGCCCTTGTCCACTTGCGAATACACGCGGTAGTGGTTCGGGCGCATGGGCGTGAAATACACGAAGCCACCCGTGCCCGGGCGCTGCGACGACAGGATATGGTTGTACAGGGCGCGCTCGTAGTAATCCGTGTATTTGACCTGCTCATCGCGGCGAAACAGCTGCTGCGTGAGCTTGAGCATATTGTAGGTGTTGCACGTCTCCGGCCCTTCGACCTCTTCCACCATCGAAGAAAAATCGTGCTCGTCATGAAAATGTTCCTTGACGCTATTGCCGCCGATGGCCACCGTGCGCTTGTCGTGCACAGTTTGCCAAAAGAATTGCGCCGCCTGCTGCCAGTCGCGCCGGCCCGTCAGCGCGCCGATGCGCTCGAAACCGATCACCTTTGGGATTTGCGTATTCGCATGCAAGCCCGTCAGCTTGTCTTGCCCCGCCACCAAAGGTTGCAAGACCTCCTGGTGCGAAAAACGCACGGCCAGGTCCAGGTAGCGCTGGTCGCCCGTCATCGTGTAGACGTCGGCCAGCACTTCGTTCATGCCGCCGTGCTCGGCGCGCAGCATGGCTTGCATCTGCTCATCGCTCAAGGACCCCGACAGTTTCACGGCCCAGTCCGACAAGGCGATCAGCATGGCCTTCGCTTCAAGATTGCCGGCGTACTGGTACGCGTCGCGCAAGCCCGCAAATACCTTGTGCAGGTTGTACCACGGCACCCATTTACCATTGACGGAGAAGGTATCCGCCTGCAACTCTCCCTTGGCGATGGCTTGCCAGGCGGCATTGCCATCGGGAATGCCGCCCAGATAACCATTGCCATTGGCGTCCTGGCATTTCTTCAGTTCCGCCACCACATAGTTCAGGCGTTCGCGCGCCTGCGCATCGCCCGTGGACGCCACCATCAGCGCCAGCGCGGACAGGTAATGCCCGCCCAAATGCCCATCGAGACCCGTCGACTCCCAGTTGCCATAGCTGGGCTGGATTGGCGGCAAGCCCGCCTCGCGGCGAAACGGCGCCAGCAATTTGTCCGGCTCGAAAGCCAGCAAATAGTGCAAATCCGTCGTCTGTGCGTCGAGAAACGGCCCCGCGTTCAAGCGCACGGATGCGAGAGGAAACAGTTCGGCTGCCTGCAGGACAGGCGTGGCAAGGCCGCTGGCGGCCAGCGCCAGCATCAACACGGTCTTGTACATGGTGCGCCCTTAGGGTTGGGCAGCCGGCAATTGGCGGCTCTGGTAGCGGTTCAAGTCGCGCGCATCGACCCGCGGCCAGCCATCCTTGTCCCACGTCATGGGCAGGATCTTGAGCTTCTGCAAATAATTGTCCGCCGTCTCATACGCGTGCAGCACCAGGTAATCCTTGCCGTCAAACGTGTAGGCGCTGTTGTGGCCCAGGCCCTTCCAATCCTTGTCGCCCTGCAGCAGCACCGTGCCGCCGCCCTGCGCCATGTCGCGGCCATCCTTGTCCAGGTACGGTCCCGTCACGCTCCTGGAGCGACCCACGGCCAGGTGATAGGTGCTTTTTTCCTTCTGGCAGCACAAGCCCCAGGACACAAAGAGGAAGTAATCGTTGCCGTGCTGGAAGATGAACGGCGCCTCAATTTCCTCGGGCGCTGGCTTGAATTCGCCTGCCCTTGGCGGCAGGGGCACGCGGCGGGCCAGCGAGTGCCACTCTTGCGGTTCCGCAATACGAGTCCAGTCTTTGTTGAGTTTCACCAGCTTGATGCCATTCCAGAACGAGCCGAACGACATCCACGGCGTGCCCTTCGCGTCGGTGATGATGTTCGAATCGATGGCATTCCACTCGTCGCGCTCGGGCACGGACTGCAGCAGCATGCCCTGGTCCACCCAGCGGTAGTCGGGCGAGCGGGGGTTCAAGGTCGTGTTGACGGTCACGCCGATGCCGGACGTGTTCTTGCCGAAGCCGGATACCGAGTAGTACAGATAATATTTACCGTCGTGAAATTGCACGTCGGGCGCCCAGATATGGTCGTCAAAGCTGGGAGCAGCTGTTTTTGCCCAGGTCGGTTGGCCCGCGAAGATGCGCCCTTCCGGCTGCCAGTCGACCATGTTTTTCGAACTGTAAAAGGTGATGCCGGGACCCGTGCTGTACAAATAATACGTGTCGCCTTCCTTGGCCATCACGGGGTCGTGCACGCTGACCTGGCTCGCCTGGACGGGACTGAGGGCAAGCATGGCCGCCAAGGCCATCGTTATCGAAAATCGCATCGTGTTCTCCACATGACCAGCCGGCCCGTCATGCGGGCCGGCTGGATATATCAAAATCGGCAGGTTTATTCGACCGCCACCACCACCACGGCCTTGGCGGGCACCGACACGGTCAGCTTGCCGCCTTGCGCCTTGGCATTAAACGCCACCGGTTGCACGGCTTGCGGTTGCGCAAAGCTGTTGACGGCATCCATCTTGCCTGCGGTCAGCACGCGACCTGTCACGCTGGCCACTTGCTTGCCCGCCAGCGCCACGCTCACATCGACGGCCTTGTGCGGGTTCGTATTGACCAGCGACAAGTACACCTTGCCATCCTTGCCGCGCGCGGCCGAGGCGCTCACTTCAGGAATGCTGACCTTGCCCAGGCTGTATTTGCCATTGCCACTGATGGCGACCGGCAGCGAGGTGGCATCCTGGAACGGCACGTACATTTCAAACGCGTGATACGTGGGCGTGAGGAAATATTTGTCCTTGTCCGTGATGATCATCGCCTGCAGCACGTTGACCATTTGCGCGATATTCGTCATGCGCACCCGGTCCGCGTGGGCGTGGAAAATATTGAAGTTCAAGGCGGCGACCAGCGCATCGCGCAAACTGTTTTGCTGGAACAAAAAGCCCGTGTTGGTGCCCGGCTCGACGTCGTACCAGGTGCCCCATTCATCGACGTACAAGCCCGTCTTTTTCGAGGGATCGTTCTTGTCGATGGCGGCGATATTGTTCTTGATCAAACTATCGATGCGCAGGGTGCGGCTCAGGGTGGAAATCCACTCATTTTCGCCAAAGCCTGTGGCGGCGCCCTTCTTTTCCCATACGCCGGTCGGTACCGTGTAGTAGTGGAAACTGATGGCGTCCATCATGTTCGGCTTGATTTCGCGGCTCAGGGTGCTGGACCAGCTGATGTCGTCGTCATTGCCGCCGCTGGCGATGAATTTCGGGCGCGCGCTTTCCGGCGTCTTCATGAAGGTGTGATAGTGCTTGTACAGGTCGGCGTAATACTGCGGGCGCATATTGCCGCCGCAACCCCAGGCTTCATTGCCGATGCCAAAGTAATCGACTTTATACGGCTGGGCGCGGCCATTCTTGCGGCGCAGTTCGGCCAGGGTCGATTTGCTGTCCGAGGTCATGTATTCGAGCCATTCGGACATTTCCTGCGGCGTACCGGACCCGAGGTTGCCGTTGATATAGGTTTGCGCGCCCAGCAGCTCGGCCAGGTCGAAGAATTCGTGCGTGCCAACGGCGTTCGATTCTTCCACGCCGCCCCAGTTGGTGTTGACCTTGGTCGGACGCTTCTCGCGCGCGCCGATGCCATCCTTCCAGTGGTATTCATCGGCAAAGCAGCCGCCCGGCCAGCGGACCAAGGGCACGTGCAACTGTTTCAGCGCGCCCAGCACATCGTTGCGCCAGCCCTTGGTATTCGAAATGCTGGACTCCGGCCCCACCCACATGCCTTCATAGATACCGGTCCCCAGGTGTTCGGCGAACTGGCCGTACACGTTCTTGTTGATCACGGAACCGGGCTTGGCCACGTCGATGGTGACACTGACGGGCGCGGCAAAGGCGCTGCCGGCCATGGCAAGGCTGAGGGCCACGATGCTGGTATGGATGAGTTTCATGCTGTCTCCTGTTTTTGAGTGAAAAGCAAGGGCCGGGATCAACCCGGCGATGGAATGGCGATGCCTCTCCTGCCGCGGGGTTGGGGCGGCAAGAGGGTATTTCTAGATCGGAGGTGCCGGTCAGTCCCGGCGCGGATTGAACGATGCGCTAAGGCTTAGATCCAGCCAGCGTCCACAATGAATTCCTGGGAGGAACACATAGCACCATCGTCCGAGGCGAGGAACAGCACCATGGCGGCGATGTCCTGTGGCATCAGCTTGCTTGGCAAGCACTGGCTTTTCTTGATTTCCACTTCCGCCGCGTCGTCGACCCACAGGTCGATCTGGCGCTGCGTCATGACCCAGCCCGGCGTGACGGTGTTGACGCGGATATTGTGCGCGCCATAATCGCGCGCCAGGCCCCGCGTGAGGCCCACGACGGCGGCCTTGGTGGTGGCATACACGGGATAGCCGCCCGACTTCATGTGCCAGGATATCGAGCTGACATTGATAATGGAACCGCCGCCCTGGCGCTTCATGCCCTCGAAGACGGCCTGGCAGGTGAAGAACATGGGACGTTGATTGATCGCAATGCGCTCGTTCCAGTATTCCAGCGTGACGTCCTGCGCCTGGTGGCGCTGGTCGTTGGCGGCATTGTTGACGAGGATATCGAAGTCGCCCAGCGTCTCCGCCAGTTCGGCCATGACGGCTTGCAAGGAGGGAATATCCGTGATGTCGCAAGGGCGGAACAATGGCGCCGCCAGACCCGCTTCGGCCAGGCGGCGGCACAGGGCCTCGCTCGCTTCCACGGCAATATCGACAAACGCCACCAGCGCGCCCTGGGCGGCAAACTCCGCCACCAGGGATTCGCCGATGCCGCTGCCGCCACCCGTGATGAACACGCGCTTGCCCTGCAAGCTGCCATATTTCGCCAATTGCTTCATCTTGTCTCCGCCTGTGTATTTTTATTTTTGATGATTAAAGTTTGCCTAATACGCCATCGTGACGGCGCCAGATCCCCAGCGGATTATCGTCGCGCAGCGACTCCGGCAGCAAGTCCTGCAGCAGGTTCTGGTACGACACGGGGCGCAGGAAGCGGTTGATGGCCGCCGTGCCCACCGACGTGCTGCGGCCGTCCGACGTGGCCGGGAACGGGCCGCCGTGCACCATGGCCGTCGATACTTCCACGCCCGTCGGGAAACCGTTGGCCAGGATGCGGCCCACGCGGCGTTCCAGCACGGGCAGCAGGCGGCGCGCGTCTTCCAGGTCGCCGGCATCCATCTGCAGGGTGGCCGTCAGCTGGCCTTCCAGGCTTTCCGTAATCTCCAGCAACTGTTGCATGTCGCGGCAAGCCACCAGCAAGGAGGCAGGGCCGAAGACTTCGTCGCGCAAGTCGTGCTTGGCCAAAAACGCTTCGCCCGAAGTGACGAACAGGGCCGCGGCGCCCTTGCCTTCGTCGCCCGTGTTTTGCACCAGCGGCGTCACGTCGGCGTGCTGCGCCAGGGCGGCAACGCCCTTGGCATAGCTGCTGGCTATGCCGGCCGTCAACATGGTGGCGGCCGGCGCAGGTACCAGCGCGTCGGCGGCAGCGGCGGCAAAGGCCGTGAAGTCGGCGCCGGCCAAGCCCAGCACGAGGCCGGGATTGGTGCAGAACTGGCCCACGCCCATCGTCAGCGAAGCGGCAAAGCCGCTGGCAATCGCCGCGCCACGGGCGGCCAGGGCTTGCGGCAGCACAAACACGGGGTTGATACTGCTCATTTCCGCATACACGGGTATCGGTTGCGCACGTTCCGCCGCCACCTTCATCAGGGCGATGCCGCCCGAACGCGACCCCGTAAAGCCGACAGCCTGGATGGCTGGATGGGCCACCAACGCCTGGCCGATGCCATTGCCCGTGCCCGTCAGCAAGGCGAACACGCCGGCCGGCAGCTTGCAGATGGCAATCGCTTTGACGATGGCGCGCGCCACCAGTTCCGACGTGCCAGGGTGGGCCGAGTGGGCTTTCAGCACGACAGGGCAACCGGCAGCCAGGGCCGAGGCCGTATCGCCGCCCGCCACCGAGAAGGCCAGCGGGAAGTTACTGGCTGCAAACACGGCGACGGGGCCCAGGCCGATCATGCGCAAGCGCAAGTCAGGACGCGGCGGCGTACGTTCCGGCAGCGGGCTGTCGATGCGCGCATCCGTCCACGATCCTTCGCGCAGCAAGCCGGCGAACAATTTCAATTGCCCCACCGTGCGGCCACGTTCGCCTTCCAGGCGCGCGCGCGGCAAACCGCTTTCCGTCATGGCGCGCACGATCAATTCGTCGCCCAGTTCGCCGATTTGCGCGGCGATGGTGTCGAGAAAATCGGCGCGCTGCGCATCCGTGGTGGCGCGGAAAGGGTCGAACGCGGCTTGCGCCAGACGGCATGCCTCGTCGATTTGCGCTACGTCAACCATGTGGAAGGCGGGCGCGATGTGGCCGCGCGCGGCCGGGTCCCACGCTTCGAAGGAGCCGCCATTGCCCTGGACGGCGACGCCGCCGATCAATGCATCACCGGTGATATTGAAACTCATAATGTGCTCACTTTCGCAAATTCGGTTGGGAAGACGTCGAGGCGGTTGCGCAAGGCAGGGCCAAAGGCCGGCGCTTCGATTTCAAAGGTTTCGCCCGGCGCCACGCTCACGCCATCGGCAAAGCTTAACGTTGCCGTGCCGAAGAAGTGCACGTGCACGTCGCCAGGGCGCTTGAACAGCGGATACTTGAAGTGATGGTGTTCCAGGTTGGCAATCGTGTGCGACATATTCTCTTCGCCGCTGACAAATGCCTTTTCCCAGCGCACATTGCCTGCCGCATCGAGCACGCGCGAAGTACCGGCGATATGCGCGGGCAATTCGCCCACCAGCATGGCCGGGCCCACGCTGCAGGCGCGCAGCTTCGAGTGGGCCAGGTACAGATAGTTCTGGCGTTCCGTGATGTGGTCCGAGAATTCATTGCCGATGGCGTAGCCGACGCGATATGGCTGGCCGTCGTCGCCGATCACGTACAGGCCGGCGATTTCCGGCTCTTCGCCGCCATCGAGGGCAAAGTCCGGCATGCGCAGCGGCTGGCCGCCAGCGCGCACGATGGAGCCGTCGCCTTTATAGAACCATTCTGGCTGGGCACCAGCCGTGCCGTCAGCCGGCTTGCCGCCTTCCACGCCCAGGCGGAACATTTTCATGGAGTCGCTCAAGGATTCCGCGTCGCCGCCGATCTTCTTGTGCATGGCGTCGCGCGCGCCGGCGCTGCCCAGGTGGGTCAGGCCCGTGCCCGTCACGTAACAGTGCGCTTCATCGGCGTGGTCGAGCGGCGCCAGCAGGCGGCCGCTGCCGGCCACGTCCGCATACAAGTGCGTGGCGTTGCCAACAGTGGCATTGACCAGCTCCGCCAGGTTGACCTTCTTGCGGATGGCGTCTTGCGCCAGCGCATAGGTCGTGTTGTAGCCTTCGATGACGCGGATCTGGTCGTCTTGCAGCAGGCCGACCAGGCGCCCGCCGTGTTCATTCGTAAATTGCAGCAACAGCATGATTCTCTCCGCTTAATGTGAGTGGCGCGGCACGGCGGAACCGCGATTGCCGACCAGGAAGTCGAAATCGCAGCCTTCGTCGGCCTGCAACACGTGTTCGATGTACAGCTGCTGGTAGCCGCTCTTCGGTCCGGGCGCGCTGCCCAGTTCGCGCTTCGCCAGACGCTCGGCGATTTCCGCATCGCTGATGTCGATGTTCAGGCTGCCGTTGTGGCAATCGAGGGCGATCATGTCGCCATCCCGGACGATGCCCAGCGGGCCGCCGGCCATCGCTTCCGGCGCCACGTGCAGGACGACGGTGCCGTAGGCCGTGCCGCTCATGCGCGCATCCGAGATGCGCACCATGTCGGTAATGCCTTGCGCCAGCAGTTTCGGCGGCAAGCCCATGTTGCCCACTTCGGCCATGCCGGGATAGCCTTTCGGGCCGCAATTTTTCATGACCAGCACGGAGTTCGCATCGACATCGAGATCCGGATCAACGATGCGGGCCTTGTAATGTTCGAAATCCTCGAACACGACAGCCTTGCCGCGGTGCTGCATCAGATGCGGCGAGGCGGCCGACGGTTTCAGCACGGCGCCGCGTGGCGCCAGGTTGCCGCGCAGCACGCAAATGCCGCCATCGGCCAGCAGCGGGTTGTCCAGCGTACGTACCACCTCGTCGTTGTAGATCGGCGCCTCGACGCAGTTGTCCCACAGCGACTTGCCGTTGACGGTCAGCGCATTCTTGTGCGGCAGCAAGTCGCCCTCGCCCAGGCGGCGTATCACGGCCGGCAAGCCGCCCGCGTAGTAAAACTCTTCCATCAGGAAACGACCCGACGGCAGCAAGTCGACGATGGTCGGCGTGCCGCGGCCTACCTTGGTCCAGTCTTCCAGCTCCAAAGGCACGCCGATGCGCCCGGCAATCGCTTTCAGGTGGATCACGGCGTTGGTCGAGCCACCGATGGCGGCGTTGACCTTGATGGCGTTTTCAAATGCTTCGCGCGTCAGCACTTTCGACAGGCGCAGGTCTTCATGCACCATTTCGACGATGCGGATGCCCGACATGTGCGCCAGCACGTAGCGGCGCGAATCGACGGCGGGAATAGCCGCGTTGTGCGGCAGCGAGGTGCCCAGCGCTTCCGCCATGCTGGCCATGGTCGAGGCCGTGCCCATGGTGTTGCAGGTACCGGCCGAGCGCGACATGCCCGATTCGGCCGACATGAACTGGTGCAAGGTGATGGAACCGGCCTTCATCTGCTCGTGCAACTGCCACACGGCCGTGCCGGAACCGATGTCCTTGCCGTTCAGCTTGCCGTTCAGCATGGGACCGCCGCTGACGACGATGGTCGGGATATCGACGCTGGCAGCGCCCATCAGCAGCGCTGGCGTGGTCTTGTCGCAGCCGACCAGAAGCACGACGGCGTCCATCGGATTGCCGCGGATCGATTCTTCCACATCCATCGACGCCAGGTTGCGCGTCAGCATGGCCGTCGGGCGCAAATTCGATTCGCCATTCGAGAAGACGGGGAATTCCACGGGGAAACCGCCCGCTTCCAGGATGCCGCGCTTGACGTGCTCGGCCAGTTGGCGGAAATGCGCGTTGCAGGGGGTCAGTTCGGACCAGGTATTGCAGATGCCGATGATGGGCTTGCCATGAAATTCGTGGTCAGGTATGCCCTGGTTTTTCATCCAGCTGCGGTACATGAAGCCATTCTTGTCCTGCGAGCCGAACCACTCGGCCGAGCGCAGGGCTACCTTCTTTTTTGTCTCAGACATGCCATTCTCCTGGTTGTGCCATGCCGGATCTAAGGTCGTCGGCCCGGGCAGCGATGTTGGAATACTAAAGAATCCTGCCATGCCTTTCCAATCAATTTTTAATGCGTTCCGATATCGAAAACGGTATCAGAAGGTCCCAATGAAAACGCCCTGCGGGCGCGTGGCGGCAGGGCGTGGGCTGTTTTGGCAGAGAGCTTACTCGGCGGAAAAGCGGTACACGGTTTGCGTCCGATATTCCTTACCCGGACGCAAGATGGTGTTCGGAAAGTGGGACTGGTTCGGCGCATCCGGGAAATGCTGGGTCTCCAGGCATAGCGCGCTGCGGTAGCTGTTGGCGCGCAGCTTGCCGGGCTGCCTGCCGTCGAGGAAATTGCCCGAATAAAACTGGACACCGGGCTCCTGTGTGTACACCTGCATCACCCTGCCCGATTGCGGATCGCGCACGGTGGCGGCCAGGTTCAGCCCGTGATCTGCCTGTTTATTGAGCACAAAGTTATGGTCGTAGCCGCGGCCGATGCGCAGCTGCTCATGCGGCAGGGCTATGCTGTCGCCGATAATGGTGCTCTGGCGCAAGTCGAACGGTGTGCCGGACACGTCCGCCAGTTCGCCCGTGGGTATCGACCCCGCGTCCACGGGCAGGTAGCGGTCCGCGTTGATGGACAGCTCATGGCCGAGGATATCGCCCTGCCCCGCCAGATTGAAATAGCTGTGGTTGGTCAGGTTGATCGGGGTGGCCTGGTCCGTGACGGCGTGGTAGCGCAGGCTCAGCGCGTTGTCGTTGTCCAGTTCGTACACGACGGTAACGTCCAGCTTGCCAGGGTAGCCGTCTTCGCCGTGCGGGCTGCTGCGCGTGAACGTGACGCCAACGACATCACCCCGGGTGAACGGCTCGGTATGCCACATGACCTGGTGAAAGCCCTGGTTGCCACCATGCAAGTGATTCGGCGCGTTATTGACGGCCAGCTGGTAATCCTTGCCATCGAGGCTGAAACGTCCCTCGGCGATGCGGTTGCCGTAGCGGCCGATGACGGCGCCGAGAAAAGCGCCGTTGGCCAGATACGGTTCGATGCGCTCGAAACCGAGCACTACGTCGGCAAAAGTGCCGTCGCGGTCCGGCACGTGGATTTCGCTGATGATGGCGCCAAAGTCGAGCACCCTGACTTGCATGCCCTGGCGGTTCGTCAGGGTAAATACGCTGACGGGCTGGCCATCAGGCAGGGTGCCGAACGGCGCTTGCGTCACTGAAACAGAATCAACTGGGGTCATGGCGTCGGGTCCAGGTTTTACAGGGTCGATGAGCGGCCAAACACGGGCATGCCTTGCGCATCCCAGCGCAGCGGTTTGACAAACGTGTGGCGGTCCGGGTTCCACAGCGGGTCGCCGACGATTTCCGTGTAGGTGCGGGCATGGTACACCAGCAAAACGCTGTCGCCGTCGTCGGCCGTCGTAAAGCTGTTGTGGCCGGGGCCGTAGATGCCGTGCTCATAGCAGGTGGCAAACACGGGCTCGGGCGACTTGCTCCACGAAAACGGGTCGAGCAAGTCGGCGGACTCGTCGGCCCACAGCAGACCCATCGCGTAGTTTTCATCGGTGGCGCTGGCCGAGTAGCTGATGAAGATCTTGCCGTTGCGCTTCAGCACGGACGGCCCCTCGTTGACCCAGAAGCCGCGGATTTCCCAGTCAAACTCCGGCTTGCTCAGCATCACGGGCGGGCCAGCCAGCTGCCACGGCGTGGCCATCGGCGCGATGTACAGGTTCGAATTGCCCTCGATGGCCACGTCTTTCTGCGCCCACAGGTAGTACAGCACGCCGTCGTGCTCGAACGTGGTGGCGTCCAGGCAGAAGGTGTCGATGCCCGTGTCGATCTGGCCCATGAATTCCCACGCGCCTTCGAGCGGATTCGCATGCGTATTGCGGATCGCATACATGCGGTGCTGGAACAGTTTATGTTTGATCTCGCGGCTCGGCGCGGCGGCGAAATACACATACCAGGCGCCCTGGTTGAAGTGCAGCTCGGGCGCCCACACCAGCTCGCTGTACGGCCCCGTTTCCGGCTTGTGCCACACGTCGACCGTTTGCGCGTCGGCCAGGCCGGCGATACTGTCGGCGCGGCGCAGTTCGATACGGTCGTACTGGGGCACGGACGCCGTAAAGTAATAGTAGCCGTCGCTGTGGCGGTAGATATGCGGGTCGGCGCGCTGTTCGATCAGCGGTTTCAAGACGTCTGCCATGTTGTTTACTCCATTCAATTATTCTTACGCGGCCACGTAGCCGCGCTTGTGCATTTCCGACTTGACGCCGCTGTAGTACGTATCGCTGATGCGGTATTTGAACATCAACAAGCCCATCAGCAAGTGAAAGAAGCCGGGGATGATCGACAGCATCAGGGCGATGCCGTTCAGGGCGAATTGCGTTTGCTCATGGTTGGGCTGGTAGTCGAAATACGCGAGCAGCACGCCCACCAGGCCGCCCGCCACCGCCATGCCCGCCTTCTGGCACACGGAAATGCCGCCAAAGGCGAAGCCGGAGACGCGCTTGCCCGTTTTCACTTGACCATAATCAATGGTTTCCGCGATGGCCGACCAGAATACGGGCGCATGCAAGTCCACCACGAAGGAGAGCAGGAAATACAGGGCGAAGGCCAGCACGGTATCGCTCGGTTTTACCAGGAAATAGATCGCCAGGCTGATCAGCGCGACGCCGATCTGCGTGTAGCGGAACAGTTTTACCTTGCAATAAAACTTGGTGATCCAGGTCGAGGCGATCATGGCCAGGATGGCGGCCACCACGCCCGTGGTCAAAAAGGCGGCGACAGTTTCCGTGCTGCCGCCCAGATAGTATTTCGCGTAATAAATGGCGACGGAGCCGCGTACGACATAGCCGATGGTGCCCGTGACGCACACGCCGCACAGCACCAACCATTGGTCGTTTTGCAGCAGCACTTTCAATTGATCGAGCAGCGATTGCTTTTCCACCACGTGCACGACCCTCTCGGTGGTGGAGAAATAGCAGAACAGGAACAGGGCAACGCCCATGACGGCCATTACGGCCATGGCTGCCTGGTAGCCGACGGCCGGATTGCCGCCGCCCCAGCGCTGCGACAGGATGGGTACGACGATGGTCACCATGAAGGCGCCGATCTTGGCGAAGAACAAGCGGTAGCCGTTGGCCGACAGGCGGTCCTGCGGGTCGCTGGTCAGGCCGCTGATCAGGGAAATGTAGGGGATGCCCACGCCGGCCGTCATGATGGTCATCAAAATATACGTCGAATATGCCCAGATCAGCTTGGCGTCATACTGCCACTCGGGCGTGCTGAAGACAAAGAAGACGCTGACGCCATACGGCACGGCCAGCCACAGCAGATACGGCCGGTAGCGGCCCGAGGCAAAGCTGTAGCGGTCGGTGATCTGGCCCATGACCAGATCGGCGATGGCGCCGATGACTTTCACGGCCACAAACAGCAGGGCCAGGTCGGTGGTTTTCAAGCCATAGATATCGGTATAGAAAAAGGTGATGATCAGCATCATCGACGAAATGACGACATTGAGCGCCATGTCGCCGGCGCCGAAGCCGACCTTTTCAACGGTAGATAATTTTTGCGTCTCCATGCTTTCCGTCCATTCTTTTTATGATGAATCGTGCGTGACTGCCCA
Source organism: Janthinobacterium sp. BJB426 (assembly GCF_002735705.1). Taxonomy (GTDB): domain Bacteria; phylum Pseudomonadota; class Gammaproteobacteria; order Burkholderiales; family Burkholderiaceae_D; genus Janthinobacterium. Next base: position 310,899 of record NZ_PDZL01000004.1, on the reverse strand, counting down.
ACTGACAGGGGCGTTGCCGGCCGAAACCATGGCAACGCCCTTGGATACTGCTTTTTTCACTCATGTAAAACGTTCAGGGCAAGGCGCGTTGCCGAAGACAGTACGAGGAGTACGGCAAGGCAATGCAACGCAGCCATGGACGTTTTACATTTTCCAGCGCAGGGATAACCCGACTGTCCGGTCATAGCGTCGCGTATCGCGCGCATACACGCCCGGCTCGTTCCAGTAATCCTTGAACTTGGTGTCGAGCAAGTTATTACCATCGAGGGTCACGGTGAACTGGTCGTTGATCTTGTACGACAACGAACCGTCGAGCTGGGCTGTGGCCGCCACTTTCAGGTCCAGGCCGGGGCCGCCCTGGTTGTAGCTGTCGATGAATTTCGAGCGCCAGTTGTAGGCCAGGCGACCCGACCACGCATCTTTTTCGTACAGCAGCACCAGGTTGTAGGCATAGCGCGATACGCCCGTGATGGCATGGCTGCCCGTCTCGTCGTCCGTGGTACCGCTCATGTAGGTGCCGTTCGCTTGCAAGCCCAGGCCGCTCAACAAGCCCGGCAAGCCGTCATAAAACTGCTGGTAGCCAATTTCCAGGCCCTGCAGCTTGCCGGCCGCCGTGTTGTACGGGCGGTCCACGTCGTAGGTCTTGCCGGCGATGGTTTCGCTGGAAATGCGTTGCTGGATATAGCCGTCGAACTTGTGGTGGAAGACGGTGGCCGTGACGGAACCGGCTGGCGCGAAATACCATTCCAGCGCGGCATCGACATTGTCGCCCGTGACCGGTTTCAAGTTTGGATTGCCGCCCGCGCCTGTCGCTTTCACCGTTTCCGTCGAGTTGACGAGGGCCACACCCGGGTTCAGCTGGGAAAAGCCGGGGCGGCTGATGGTGCGGCCCGCAGCGAAGCGGCCGACCAGGTCGCCGCGCAGCTTGATTTTCAGGGCCACGCTCGGCAGCACATCGGTGCTGGCCGTGTCGCTGATGACAGGCGTGTAGACGCCATCTTGCGAACTGTTGCCTTGCAGACTTTGCTCGGTGCGCACGACGCGCACGCCCAGGGTGCCGTCGACGGGATATTCGGCCAGCTTGAAGGCGATTTTCGCCTTGGTATAGATGGAATACGTCTTTTCCGTATCCTTGAAGAATGAGCCTGGGTCCATGGCGCGCGCCGCGCTGCTGCCCGTGACGGCTTCGCGGATGGTGCCCGTGTTATTGAGCAGGAAGCTGGCGCACGGCGTGTACCATTGCTTCAAGCCATAGTCGGAGCCGCCACTGGACATCGGTTCCGACAGGCAATTGAGGCCGGGAATCGACGTCACGCTCTGGCGGCTGAACGGAAACGCGGCACCGGACACGTCCGGTGCTTCCGCATTGCCCTCGAAACTCTTGATCGATTCGGCCTCGCGCTTCACGCCGCGCAGGCCGACGCTGATTTCCTTGAAGATACCGCCGGCACTCGGCGTGTACGCCAGATCGGCGCGCACGTCGTTCGAGCTGCCCTGATCCCGGCCGTAACGGTCGAAAAAGCCCTTCAGATAGTAATTCGACGGGTCTTGCAAATCGATGCCCGTGTAGTCGACGTGCAAGGTGCCGTTCTGGTTGGTATTGATGCGGGCATTCGGCACGACGGTGATGGCATCGAGAATCGGGTTGCGCCAGGCATAGGTGCTTTTGGTGCTGGCCACTTCCGACGTGAAACGCCATTCCGGGTTGATATCCCACAAGCCACCCACGGCAAATTGATGCGTCTTCGTCTGGTTCTTGTTCGCCTGCGTTGACATGATGGTGTTGACGTTGGTGGAAGTGAGCGTTTGCAACTGGTCGGTGCCGGGAATCTTTGTGGCCGACACGGGCGTGCCCCACCATGGCAAGCCGACAAAGTAATCGGACTCGGCATCGAGCAGGAAGCGCGTGGCCATGCCTTCCGCGTACAGTTCGACGTCGGCGTTCGGGCGCCATTGCAGCACGGCATTGGCGGTCGTGCGGCGGCGGTCGCCCTTGATCGGCAACAAGCCCACCTGATCCGGCCCCGTCAAACCGGGCAACAGGAAACTTTTATCCACAGGCGCCGTATTGAATGCGCGCTCTTCGTGGTAACGGTGCTGCTGCTGCGACAAGCCCAACAGCGCACCCACTTCGCCGATGCCCGTCTTCCAGCGGTTAGCCACCATGCCGCTGATGTTCGGGTCCGTGGCTTTCGATTTGTCGCTGTAGACGGCGCGCGTATTCACGCTGGCCGTGAAATCCTTGAAGTCGAACGGACGGTTGGTGCGCACGTCGATGATGCCGGCCACGCCGCCTTCGACCTGGTCCGCGCCCTGCGACTTGTACACGTCCACGCGCTGCAGCATGGTGGCGGGAATGTCGGCCAGGTTGACGTAGCGGCCCGTGGTGGTGAACAGTTCGCGGCCATTGAGCAGGGTCGTGACATCGCGCAAGCCGCGGATCATGACGGCGCTGGCCTCGCCCGAATCGCGGCGGATCTGGATGCCGGAAATGCGCGCCAGGGTTTCGGCCACGTTGTTATCGGGGAATTTGCCGATATCGTCGGCCACGATGGAATCGATGACCTGGTCCGAACGCATCTTGATCTGCTGCGAATTTTGCGCCGAGCGGCGCACGCCGCTGACGGTCACGACCGACACTTCCGCAGCCGGCTCGGCACTGGCGTCCGCCGCCTCCTGCGCCCAGACCGATGCCGTGCTCAGCAAGCCAATACCGGCCAGTGCCGCAACGGCTGCCTTCAAGGTGAATGGACGAGGGGAAGTGGCCGCGAGCGGGCCGGTGGCGTTGCGCATCATGAATCTCCAGATATTGTATTGATATTTTTTATGTCGCTTGCATGTCGTTCGCATGCTCGGCGTTTATCTTAGGGGCTGGGCGATAATCTCTCCAATCAATTTTTCCACTGTTTCGATATCAATATTGATATCGGCGCTGGAAGGACTTTGGAGGTTGCAAAGCGACAACGGCAGGGGCGTCAGGGATGTTTCAGGCAGGATCATGCCTGAAAAAACGGCAGTTCAAGCCTCAGAAAAACGCAGGCATGTATTTCAAGGGTAGCAGCGGAGCGATGGGAGCGGGCGCTAGAGCAAGGCAATCGCGGAACGCAGCAACTTGCCCAGTTGCGGCAAGCCTTGCGCTTCGTAAGTGGCAATCAGTTCGGCGGCGGATCTGGTTGGTTTTCGCAATCGCGCCCGGTTTTCCTTGACGACACTGAGCATGCGTATCGGCGCGAGTTCATACTGCGCCACCAGAAAATCATCGGGGTGCAAGACTTCAATGTTGTGCCCTCGCATGATCGCGTCCGGGAAGTCTTTGAGATTGAATGTGACGATAGCGTCTGCATGCCCCACGATGGCTGCCGCCAACACGTGCCGGTCGTCGGCATCGGGCAAGACCAAGGCATCAATCAGATATTCGTATGACTCGATTACGCCGTCCCCCACTGCCTCGGCCATCAGCGCGCTGGTGCGCGCCAAGGCCGAAGGGTCCAGATCAGGCCGCTTGAGCAGCAAGTTGCGCTGCCACTCCTCCTGTATCTGCGCAGTCCAGCGTGCGCTGAAGATACCGTCCGCCGCCAAACTCAGCAATAAATCGCGCAAGGGTGCCGGGTACAACACACAGGCATCGAGGACGGCAGTGTAACGGTAGTATCCGGCCATCAGTACCCCAGTTCAAGCTCCTGCGCCTGATCTGCCAAGGCCTGCAAGGCCTGTTGCGAACGCCGTTTGCGCTCATCCTTGTATTGCACCACATCCTCAAAGCGCAACCGGCGGTGCGTACCCACCTTATGATGGGGAATCTTCCCAGCCTCGAGCAGACGCACCAGATAAGGCCGCGACATATTCAAATACATCGCCGCTTCCTGCGTCGTCACATCATGTTCCTTCGGCATGACCGTCACGGCCTTACCTTGCGCCAGGGTACCCAAGACATCGGCAAACAGGCGCAACACATTCGGCGGCAAGCGCAGCAAGGGGGCATCGCCCAAGTCTTGCGCTCCCTCTTCCAGAACGGCAATCTGCACGGCACGCGAATGATCCAGCGCACTGACCAGGCAGCGCTGCGCCGCTTTCGCCAGTTCCAGGTCTTCTTTATTTTCCAGACGATCGATTACATTCGACATGGCATTCCTCCCTGCTTTTCATTCAAGCTTACGAGTCAAACGCAATAAACGCAACCAAAATAGTATAACAATGTGTGCAGGAACAAGCACGACACGGCGCCTTGACGGCAAGTCGAACAGACACAGGGCCAGCCATCAACTGCGAACAGAGGGGGAATAATTGAGGGAAACGACGGGGGACATCTTGGTGCGGCTGGCGGGGATCGAACCCACGACCCTTGGCTTCGGAGGCCCAAATTAGCACTAGCATCCATGGGCATTAGCGATATATTTTACCTTTCTTGGCACAATTTTGGCACACTGTTGCCTTATTCTAACGTTGCCAACAGATCCCATGCCAACCATCCGCAAAAAAGGCGAAGGCCAGTACCACGTACAAATTCGTAAGCGCGGCTACCCTACTCAAACTAAGACCTTCACCAAGGAAGCCGATGCCAAACGCTGGGCAACCATCATTGAGTCCGAAATGGAGCGCGGCGTGTTCGTTTCTCGCACTGAAGCTGAAGCGACGCTGGTCAAAGACGTGCTTCAACGATTCGCCACTGAAGTACTCCCGACCAAGCGCAGCGAACAGTCCGACAAATCTCGCATCAAAACATTGGTGGAAGCATTTGGAGATTACCGCCTGGCCAGTCTGAATTCAACTCAAGTTGCAAGGTTTCGTGACCAACGCTTGAAGGTCGTCGGACCCCAGTCCGTGATTCACGAAATCAACCTGTTGAACCGAGTACTTAAAACGGCAACTATGGACTGGGGCATCTCCCTTCCTGGAGGCTTACCAACTGCTCAAGTACGTAAGCCAGCCAAGCCTCGCGGTCGTGATCGTAGGGTAACGGAAGAGGAAATTAGCAAGATTTTAGAAATCACTGGCTCCGCAGAATTGCAAACAATTGTTATCTTGGCGGTCGAAACAGGTATGCGCCGAAGCGAGCTGGCCTCGTTGTCCTGGAACGAAGTTGACTTAAAAAAACAAACGGTACATCTACCAAAGACAAAGACAGATGTACCTCGCACGGTTCCACTGTCGAAAGCTGCAATCAAGGCGTTAAAAGACTTTGGTTCAAAGAATGAAGGAAAGATATTCACACTACGAGCTGAGTCTATGAGTCAAGCATTTGAAAGAGCTTGCGAACCTCATCGAGGCAACATAATCGGACTAAGATTTCATGACTTACGCCACGAAGCAACAAGTAGATTTTTTGAAAAAGGGTTGAACGTAATGGAGGTAGCGACTATAACCGGTCATAAAACTTTGGACATGTTGAAGCGCTATACGAATTTACGCGCAGAAGATATAGCACAGAAATTAAATTAAAAGATATTTTCAAGTAGATTTTAGATTTCATTTTTTATGTTTTGCTTGCATTTTTGCAGAAATAGCTGCCACCTCTGCAGAGCGATTTTCGAATAACTCCATCAGAGCATGCTCGATAATATCAAAAGCATCCAATAAGTCATCCTGAGTAACTCCACTCCCCCAGAGCGAGCCAGAATGACTGCCTGAGTTCCCAAGGGATTTCAAAGCCATCAATATTTGACCGACATTTTTATTTGTCTCTTCAAATAATTTTATACGGTCATGCAATTTTATATCAAACCGATTACCATTTTTTGCTGTTCCTTCTTTATCCACACCAAGATCATCAAGTAACCTTTCAATTGAAACACGAATTCGACCAGCGCAGGCCTCTCTGTTCAACCAGAAAAGTGGAAAGGTGGCAGTAAGCTCAGCAGTAATAGCCCATGGAGTCGCCTTGGGAATTTTTATTATTTTTGGCATTGGAAAACAGTACTTCGGCAAAAAATACTCTGTCCAGCACTGCTCACCATCTGCATCTACATCTGGCTCATTTCCACCTATTCCAGAAATACAAAATTTCTGCTGGCATTTTTCATTGTCGCACACTGCCCATGTAGAGAAACCATACACACGATTTTCAGGATGAAAATAATCATCGTTCACTTCATTTTTTGATCTCTGTGTTTCATGCGAAGTAAATAAATCTTTAATTAATTTAGCTCGCCCAACCTCACATTCAGGACAAATCCATTGAGGACAATGATTTCTTGAAACACCAGATTTCCAGATATATCTTTCCATTTCACACCCTAATTATCACAGCAAAAATTAAAGTAGACAAAAAATCTATATAAAAATTATTACGCGGGAATGATTCTATTCTAAGGTTTAGTACGCACAACCCCTACAATTACATTCATATCTAACGGAACCTCACCCCGAATAAATTCGACTTTATCTACAGTACTTAAATCTACATCGTGTTCCCATAAATCAGTACGAGATTTAGGCATCACTAACAATATTTCTTCTTTATCCCTGACAAGAGGTTCAAATGAAACTCGCCGAACAATAATATGAGCGATTAGCTTTTTCTCCTCTTCACGAATTGTGACCTTACAGCCAATCCCATGCTCTAAAGGTACGGCTAAAAGCCCACCGTCAGGTTTACGAAATGCAGCCCCATCAATGTAGTTTCGATAAGAGGTGATTCCTGGCATCGAACTAAACTCATGATCATTAACTGCGCAGTATGGCGATATATACATGCCATTATGTTCAATTATTTGTGCATGTGTCGAAATGGAAAATATTAATACAGATAAAGCAACAATAAATTTTTTCAAAAAATTTCTCCAAGGAAATAAATAGGGTATCTTCACGACTGGTCATTGTCAAGTGAGCTACTTTGCCAAATACTCAGAAAAAACCTCAACATCTAGATTTTTTTATATTTTTCTTAAGAGACGCTATCATTAGGCATGCACGCCGATAGCCGAGAGGAACATACACATGATTAAAAGAGCAAACTCAACATCAAATGGAAATCTGCGATTTTCCTCCATAACAACATTAGAGCGCAGTCTAGATGGAACGGACGAGAGATTTGCTGAGTACTACTTCGCTATTTATCACTGTTCGCCCGATGAGCCAGCAGAGATCAATGATCTTCGTAAGCAGCTACGGCGAGAGTACCCAACCAACGCGATACCAGTTGGCAACTATTTTGTGCTCGATGGTGAGCCGGCATACCTGGCTCTTGTTGCCTATCATCAAGCGATGATTGATAGTACAACGCTCAGCGAAGAATTTCGCGAGTACATGTCTGAATGCTTGGAGAGAATAACGGTAAGGCATCGTAGAAGCCAATCCCTTTCCATCAACTTGCTTGAAGGTCAGCTAAGCCATGATCCCCGGCTAGAATTTCTTACTTGCATTGCCATTGGTAACGGTCAAATACTTCAGACAGACATACCGTGAAACATGTAAAACTTGCCTCTCTGAGCCTGATCCAGTAGACCACCTCCATCACACCTTTCTCAACCGTCCCGCACAGTCAACGGTGTACGTAGCTCCCGCTTGTTCGACTCAAGTACCGTACCCGACTCGACGCGGTCGTATGACTGTTGAGTGGAACCATTCTGGTTCGTCATGATAGCTCCCAAAATGGTGAGTCACGAGCCTGATACGAAACGCGCAGTCTTGCCTGACCGCGCACACTGGTAATGGTGACGTAACAACTGTGGCGTCAAGGTAGGCTTTTATACAAACTACGCCATACAACTACCTTCGATACAGCAAAATTTTGCACGGATACGGGCATCAAAATGCACTATGCATGCAATGTAGTTCCTGTAGTGAGGTAGCTCGTTTCACTGCTGCGACCTGACGATTGAAAAATGCGACTACCGCGCTGTACAGAAATTTTAGCGGCTAAAATTTTCCTATTGGCTAAAGGCGCGTCAGTTCCATCACAAGGACAAGTTGTGATGTGCTCCTACTTTTGCTCCTTGAATCTTCGCAGTACTGAACCCAAAGCCTGCGACAACCACCGGCCGGCATCGTCGCTGGCCGGGACGACCGGCCAAAACGCTCCTACATGCCACCGTGAGGCAAAAAGGGTTCCGCTTCGCTCCAGCCCTCGCGGGCCTCAAATCGCCCTTTTTTCGGTACGCAAGGACCAAAGCTGGCAAGCAATATACGATCCGCGTAGGGTAGTGACTCCTCTTTACCTATCAACGTCATGTCCAGCCAACCAAGCGCTACAAGGTGCAGTCGCGACCCGCATACAGGTCACAGGAGACCTTTGAAAGGTCACACGTCGACTTGCGCCGCCCTTCAACGACCCTCTTCCGAAAAACAAGCATAAGGTCCTCAAGACGCACAGTATGCTCATCACACGTCACAACATCATCACATTCTGGGCAAAACAACCCCTTTACGGTAGGAATCAAGGTCTCATATCCATCCCACTCATATCGCCAGTCTCTTGTGCCTGGCACTAGCCCCGGCTATCGACACTGAAACTTTGTCCTTCAATGCAGATACGAAAAGGTCGAGCGCAGCCTGTTCATTGTCAGACTTTCCTACCTCATACACGTACCCCTTGATAAGAACCTCTCCAGCTGGAGTGTCCAGTTGCGTCAGCAACTTGCGTAGCTTGTCAGCTTCCTTGTCTGTACCAGAGAAAATTAAAAAATCATCACCAGTGCTGGCACGGAACGTAGTGCCAGAGGAGGCGGAAGATTGCACCATGGGCGCTTGATTTGATTGACCAGATTGATTTGATCTATCCTCACCGCCAACAGCCAGCGCCGGTGCAGAAGTTCGCTTATTTGCGAACACACCTCGAACGAGAGTCGAGGTCAACTCGACCAGATAACCTACCTCACGATACTCGGGACGGAAGATCACCGTCGCTGTAAATTCCTCAGCTTCGGCTTTTTTCTCTGCCTTCTTACAGACTACAGTTACACCGCTCTCCATCGTAGCTGAATAGCCGTAAACATCTAGGAGCATACCGAGCATGACAGAATCGAGAATCCGCGCATCATCTGCTTGCTCCTACACCTGTCGACTGCACTAGAGGTTGCCCTGAAAATGTCGTGATGCGTTGTCCATTCACATCACCTTGAAGCATCAAACCGCTACCCACGAATAGCTCTGGTGACTCGTAGTGCATTCGTCCGGTTGCATCCGCTATCACGATGTAACGCCGCCACCCCACATAGACCTCACCGGCAACGCGTACGTGCACAACCATCCCAGGTGTGGCACTGACTGGCTTAACGACAAATTTTTCGAGCCAAGTTGACACGTCCTCTATACGCCAGAGCAGACGCTTATTGCCCGGCAGTCGGCAAATTGGAGGCAATGTCGTTGGATTACGCGAAGCATCACTACGGACGCTAGAAGGCGACTTGTGAATCAGCTCCGCCAACTGATCTACGCTCAACAAGGTTAATTTCATGTGAAAGTGAATAGTCTTCTGAATGGTGTATATTTTCTACATGGTGTATGAAATATACACTGTATTGCATTTCGTTGCAACATAACCTCAAACTCGTCACAATTCGTACATACAAAGGACAAGACGAATGACCAGAACGAATAAAGATGTTGAGTTGAGCGAACGTCTTCGCCAGCAGATCGAACATCGATTTGGTGATCGAGGAAAATTTAGGTTGCTGGAAGAGGCAAGCGGGATTCCCGCATCAAGATGGAAGAATTTCTTCTACAAAAAGCAAGAGGCAACCTCACCACTGATTGAATTTTGGACAACAAAATTTCCGGAAGATGAAAGTTGGATCCTGGAAGGCGTGAAAAGACCAAGCAAGGAGGACTTCCCCTTCTTGACTAGTCCTCCGACACGCCGGCAAGGAGAGACAATGGGCGACCGACTAAACTGGGTAATAGCCGAATGGGCATCCCCTAAAGGAGATTCACTTTTTGCCTATCTCCAGGAGCGGTCGAAAGATGAGATTGCAGCTGAGGAGTGGAAGGCGGTTTTTTTAGGAAAAGCACAACCAACAGCGGAAATGATCGCGTTGGTATGCTCATCACGTCCACACTTCACGCAGTGGGTGCTGTTGGGCTCAGTGATGTCGAAAATAGAAGTAAATCCAACAGACAAAGCTTCAATAGAACGCTGGAAGGAATTTCAGAGTCAAGAGTGGAATACGTTACAAAAAATGATATTGAAGAGCCGAGAGAAAGAGCAACAACAGGGGCCGTAAACGTTGGCACAATTTTGGCACAAGGAGTGTGCCAAAATATGCGAAATAACGCCTTACATCGCAAAGCAATGCAGCAACTAAGTAGTTGATTTTTTGGAGAAAAACTGGTGCGGCTGGCGGGGATCGAACCCACGACCCTTGGCTTCGGAGGCCAATACTCTATCCACTGAGCTACAGCCGCGTAGGGGGAATTTCTGAAGTGATGCGAAGGATACCGTTTTTCTTTACCTACGTCTACGGAAACTGTCGTATCGCTGGCAATTGCATGTCGCTGCTCAATTTTTGTGCCTATAATTGTGGGTTTCATAAAGGTTTACATACAAGCATGTAAAAATGCTACCTTACACGGCCATCAGTTTCAAATCTGGACTAAGGACATCATGAGCGACGCACATAACGAACAACAATCAGCGATCAAAACGCCTAAACAATTGCTTGCCGCCGTAGCTGGCTTCTTCCTCATCACCGTCATCGGCATCATCCTGCTGGTGCAGTTCGTCACGGCGCAAAAACTGACGGGCGCCGGTACGGACAGCCAGTCGCCGGAAGCCATTGCCGAGCGCTTGAGCCCGGTGGCCAATGCCGGCTTTACCTTCAAGGATGCCAGCGGTCCGAAAGTGCTGCAAAGCGGCGAAGCCGTGTACACGGCGACCTGCGTGGCGTGCCATGGCGCCGGCGTGGCCGGTGCACCGAAATTTGGCGACGCGGGCAGCTGGTCGGCCCGTCTGGCCCAGGGCTACGATACGGTCCTGAAACACGCCATCGAAGGCTTGCGCGCGATGCCTGCCAAGGGCGGCAATCCCGACCTCGACGATGTGGAAGTAGCGCGCGCCGTCGTCTACATCGCCAACGCGTCGGGCGGCAAATTCAAGGAACCGGAAGTGCCGGCACCGGCCGCTGCCGCGGATGGCGCTGCTCCTGCCGCAGAACCTGCCAAGTAAGCAACGTGCAGTATCAAGGAACCGCCCGGATGGGCGGTTTTTTTTTACCCGCAATTTGCGCCAGATCAAACGACGTAAAAAAGCCGCCCGGCTTGCGCGGGGCGGCTGGCAACTTATACCTGGGACAAGCGTCTTACCACATGATGACGCGGTCTTTTGGTGGCAGATACATCTTGTCGCCCGGTTTCACGTCAAAGGCTTGATAGAAGCCGGGCTGGTTGCGCATGGTGCCGTTGGCGCGGAACTGGCCTGGCGAGTGCGGATCTGTTTTCAGCAAGACCAGTTGCTGCGCTTCGCGCATCTTCATGCGCCATACCTGGGCAAAGCCAGCATAAAAACGCTGCTCGCCCGTGAAACCGTCAATGACGGGGGCTTTCTTGCCGTTCAGCGACAATTTATACGCTTTGTACGCGATCGCCACGCCGGAATTGTCGGCGATGTTTTCGCCCAGGGTCAGCTCGCCGTTGACGAAGTGGTCCTTGACGGGGCTGAAGCTGTTGTACTGCGCCACCAGCTGCTTGGTTTTCTTGGCGAAGTTTTTATGGTCTGCCTTGGTCCACCAGTCGCGCAGGTTGCCGTCGCCGTCGTACTGGGCGCCCTGGTCGTCGAAGCCATGGCTGATTTCATGGCCGATCACGCCGCCGATGGCGCCGTAGTTGACGGCGTCGTCCGCGTTGGCGTCAAAGAACGGCGCTTGCAGGATGGCGGCCGGGAAGACGATTTCGTTCATTTCCGGGTTGTAATAGGCGTTCACGGTCTGCGGCGTCATGCCCCACTCGTCGCGGTCGATGGGCTGGCCCAGCTTGTTCAATTCGCGGTTGTAGTTGAGCAGGTGTGAACGCTGGATGTTGCCGATCAAATCGTCCGACGCCACCGTCAGGCCCGAGTAATCACGCCATTTGTTCGGATAGCCGATCTTGGTGGTGAACTTGGCCAGCTTGATTTGCGCCTGTTTCTTGGTGACAGGGCTCATCCAGTCGAGCTTGTCGATGCTTTGCTTGTACGCCGTCATCAGGTTTTTCACCAGCGCTTCCATGCGCACCTTGCGCTCGGCCGGGAAATATTGTTCCACGTACAGCTGGCCCACGGCTTCGCCCAGCGCGCCTTCGACGGCGCCCACACCGCGTTTCCAGCGCGGACGCATTTCCGTCACGCCCGTCAGGGTGGTGCCATAGAAGGCGAAGTTTTCATCGACATACGCTTTTGGCAGGTAGCCTGCGTTAGCGTGCAGCAAGTGCCATTGGAAGTATGCTTTCCACGTTTCCAGCGGCGTCTTGTTGGCGATCTCGGCAAAGCCTTTCAGGTAGCTGGGCTGGCTGACGATCACGTAATTGACCTTGCCTGCAATGCCCGTATCCTTCAGGTAGCGGGCCCAGTCGTAGCCTGGCGCCACGGCGGCCAGTTTCGCCAGTTCCACCTTATTGTAGGTCTTGACGGGATCACGATTCTGCACATTGCTCCATTGCGCCTTGGCCAGTTCCGTTTCCAGCGCCAGGATGGCCTTGGCATTGGCGGCCGCGTTCGCATCACCTGCCAAACTGAGCATTTTTTCCACGTGGGCCAGGTACTTGGCGCGCGTGTCGGCCTTGCCTGCTTCCAGGTAGTAATCGCGGTCAGGCAAGCCCAGGCCGCTTTGCACGATGTCGGCCACGTATTTGGTGGAATCCTTGGCGTCCTGGTGGATGGCGAAGTCGTAAGGCGAGGTCACGCCCAGCTTGCTGAAGTGCGCGATGACGGCCGGCAATTCCGCCTTGTCCTGCAGCGCGGCGATCTTCGCCAGCTCCGCGTTCAAAGGGGTCAGGCCCAGGCTTTCCAGCTTGGCTTCGTCCATGAAGCTGTTATAAAAATCACCGATTTTCTGCGCATTCGAACCGGCCGCGCGGGCTTTGTCAGCGGCAGCGCCTTCAACGATGCCGCGCAGCTGCGTTTGCGTATCGTCGGCCAGCTTGGCAAAGCTGCCCCAGCTCGACTTGTCGGCTGGAATGACGGTTTCCGCCAGCCATTTGCCATTCAGGTGCTGGAACAAATCGTCCTGCGCGCGCACGGCAGGGTCGACGTATTCGACGGCGATGCCGGACGTCAGCGCCGCGGCGGCGACGGCCGTGGCGGGAGCGGCAGCAGCTTTCTTCGCAGAATCAGCGGCGCCAGCCATGCCGGACACGCCGGCCAGCAAACTCAGGGTCAATGCACTTAACAAATAACGATTCACGGTTGTCCTCTATATTGTATTGTGTGGAATATAAGGGTCAGAAGGCCCAAGGCTTCTGGCCCGGTTTTTGACTGTAGCATACCGGCCGAAACGACAGAAAAAACTTTGGCCAGAATGCAAAAAAGACCACGCGAGGTGGTCTTTTCTGTTGTTACAGTAGTACGTTTTCTACGACGTGCACGTGATTACCAGATGATGACGCGGTTTTCCGGAGCGACATACATCTTGTCGCCCGGTTTCACGCCAAACGCTTCATAAAAACCAGGCTGGTTAACCATGGTGCCGTTGGCGCGGTACTGCCCCGGCGAATGCGGATCGGTCTTGATCTGCACGATTTGCTGCGCTTCGCGCATCTTGCTGCGCCACACCTGGCCAAAGCCCATGTAGAAGCGCTGGTCGCCCGTCAAGCCATCGAGCACGGGCGCCGGCTTGCCGCCCAGCGAGATTTTATAGGCTTTATAGGCGATCGCCACGCCCGAGTTGTCGGCGATGTTTTCGCCCAGGGTCAGGGCGCCGTTGACGTGGTAGCCAGGCAATGGGCTGTAGCCATCGTATTGCTTAGTCAACGCGTCGGCCTTGGCGGCGAAATTCTTGCGGTCGGCCGGGGTCCACCAGTCGCGCAAGTTGCCGTCGCCATCGGACTGGCTGCCCTTGTCATCGAAACCGTGGCTGATTTCATGGCCGATGACGGCGCCGATGGCGCCATAATTGACGGCGTCGTCCGCGTTGGCGTCAAAGAATGGCGGTTGCAGGATGGAGGCCGGGAAGACGATTTCATTCATCGTCGAGCTGTAATAGGCGTTCACCGTTTGCGGCGTCATGCCCCACTCTTCGCGGTCGATCGGTTTGCCCAGCTTGGCCACCTGGCGGGCGGAACCGAAGTTGGCGGCGCGCATCATGTTACCTACCAGGTCGCCCTGGACGATTTGCAGCTTCGTGTAATCGCGCCATTTGTTCGGATACGCGATCTTCGGCGTGAACTTGGCCAGCTTGGCTTGCGCTTCCTTCTTGGTTTCCGGGCTCATCCAGTCCAGGGTGTCGATGCTGTCCTTGTAGGCGGCCAGCACGTTTTTCACCAATTCCTGCATGTGCGCCTTGCGCTCCGCAGGGAAATATTGCGCGACATACAGTTTGCCGACGGCTTCGCCCAGCACGCCTTCGACGGCGCCCACGCCACGCTTCCAGCGCGGCTGGTTTTCCGTCACGCCGCTGAGCACCGTGCCGTAGAAGGCAAAGCTTTCGTCGACGAAGTTTTTCGACAGGTAGCTGGCATAGCTGCGCAGCAACTGCCATTCGAAATACGCTTTCAGGGTGTCCAGGTCGGCGGATGCGAGTACCTTGTTGTAGCCGCTCAGGTAGCTCGGCTGGTTGACGATGACGTAATCAACCTTGTTGGCGATGCCCAGGGCGGCCAGGCCGGACTTCAGGTCGTAGCCGGGAGTGAGGTCGTTCAGCTTGTTGATGTCGGTCTTGTTGTAGCGTTTCACGGGGTCGCGGTTCTCGACCTTGGTCCATTGCACTTCGGCCAGGGCCGTCTCCAGTGCAACAACAGCCTTGGCGCGGGCAGCGGCGTTCTTGTCGCCGGCCATGGCCAGCATCTTTTCCACGTGCGCCTGGTATTTCTCCTTGACGCCAGCCTGCTTGGCTTCCAGGTAGTAATCGCGGTCTGGCATGCCCAGGCCGCTCTGGCTCACGTACGCCGCATATTTCGTCGAGGCGCGGGCATCCTGGCCCACATAGACGGCGTAGGGGGTCGACACGCCCGTCTGGCTCAGGTGGGCGATCAGGGCCGGTACGCCCTTCTTGTCGCGCAACGAGCGGATGCGGTTCAGTTCGCCGGCCAGCGGCTTCGTGCCCAGCGCTTCGAGCTTGGCTTCATCCATGTAGCTGGCGTACAGGTCGCTGATTTTCTGCGCTTCGGAACCCGCCTTCTTGTTTTTGTCCTGTTGCGTGGCGACGATGATGCCGCGCAATTGCGGCGTGGTGTCATCGCGCAGCTTGGCGAACGAACCCCAGCTCGACTTGTCGGCAGGAATCTCGGCCGTGGCCAGCCACTTGCCATTCAAATGGGTGAAGAAGTCGTCTTGCACGCGCACGGCAGGGTCGATGTACTGCACATCGATGCCGGAAACGACGCCAGCGGCGGCAGGCGCGACGCTGGGCGCCACGGTCGGGGCGGCCACGGCGGATGCGGGTTCGGCGGCATGGGCAAACGCAGCCAACAGGGTCAGGGTCAGACTGCTTAAGAGATAGCGATTCACGGATTGTCCTTATGGGGCATGTCAAAGAGACCGGGCGGATAGCTGCGGGCGGATAGCCTGCCGCGCCAGGCGCTGCAGGAATGTAGCACGCGACCATGCCCTTTGACCATCCTTGCCCCCCGGACTGCTCCTCAGTTGCCGGGCAACGTCATGCCGGCGCCGCCGCTGCCCATGCTCACGCCCGCACCGCCCATGCCGCCCATTCCCCCCTTGCCGCCCTTGCGCCCGCCGTGCTCGCCACCGGGCGCGCCGCGCGATTCACTGCGGGGCACGGCGGCGTCCATCACGCGCGCCATCTGGCCGGCGATGAACTGGGCCACCATCTGGCGCTGGGTTTCGTCCAGGGCATCGTTGATGCTCAGCCACCACTCGCGCAGCTGCTTTTCTTCAGCCAGGCTCTGCGTGCTTTCCGTATCCAGACCGGCGAGCAAGTCGCGCAGCTCCAGCCGGGGCGCCTGCAAGCCCTGCGTCACGCCCACTTGCAGGCGTTCGCGGCGCGCCTTGCGTTCGCGCAACAGTTGGCGGGATTTCCCTTCCACCTGCTGCCACAAGGTGCTTTGATTCGCATTGAGCTTCAATTCCGTCTTGAAGTCGGGCGCCATCGGCAGCAAGTCTTCCAGGCGCATCTCGGCAATCGGCACGGCCGAGGCGGTCAAGGCGGTGGTGCCCAGCAGCAAGGCCAAGCCGAGACGGCGCATGGCGGGGAGAAAGGTCAACGAGGTCATGGAGGCTCCGGATAAAAAAAAGCCTGCGTCCGTGGACGCAGGCAAAACCACTTCGGGTCGAGAATGCGAGTCCACTATAGGGCCGCCGCACACGCTTTTTTTCGACTCTTACAAATGCTTACTCCCCTCAAGACTAACTATACATCGCATACAAAACCGCAACATATGGCAAGCTGGCCGCCCCGTTTTCGCGCGTAGACTGGGCCCAGGCACGCTTTTTCCATGGCCGGCCCACGCCGGCAGAGATTCAGGTCTATACTTTCAACAAAGCGCCGCTCCACGGGGACTGGCGCTTGTGCAAGACACGCTAGCTGCAAAGGTGCAATGATGGGCAAACTCAAAAATACCGGCTTGATTGGCCTGGGCGTGGTGGCCGGCGTCGCCGTGTCGCTGCAATTTTCCGCGATGGCGCAAAAAACCGTCGAGCCGCCCCTGCCGCTGGAAGAGCTGCGCCAGCTGGCCGACGTGTTTGGCCTGATCAAGTCCGATTACGTGGAACCCGTCGAAGACAAGAAACTGCTGGAAGACGCCATTTCCGGCATGGTCGCCTCGCTCGACCCCCATTCCGCCTACCTCGACAAGAAAGCCTACGCCGAGCTGCGCGAAGGTTCCGAAGGCAAGTTCGTCGGCCTGGGCATTGAAATTGGCCTCAGCGAAGACGGCTACATCAAGATCGTCTCGCCCATCGAGGATTCGCCCGCCTACCGCGCCGGCATCAAGGCCGGCGATCTGATCACCCGCCTCGACGGCCAGCCCGTGAAAGGCGTGAGCCTGGACGACAACGTCAAGCGCATGCGCGGCGAGCCGGGCACCAAGGTATCGCTGACGATTGCCCGCAAGGATGAACCGCAGCCGCTGGCCTTCACCATCACGCGCGAGGAAATCCATCAAAAGAGCGTGAAAGCGAAGATCGTCGAGCCGGGCTACGCCTGGCTGCGCGTGTCGCAATTCCAGGAACCCACCGTCGACGACATGGCCGCGCAGATCACGGCGCTCTACCAGCAAGACCCGAACCTCAAAGGCATGGTGCTGGACCTGCGCAACGATCCGGGCGGCGTGCTGCAGGGCGCCATCGGCGTGTCGGCCGCCTTCCTGCCGAAGGACGCGGCCATCGTCTCGACGAATGGCCAGTTGCCCGATTCGAAACAGGTGTTCTACGGCCGCGCCGAATACTATACTTTCCGCTCGGAAGGCGATGCCCTGGCGAAATTGCCGGCCGCCATCAAGAAAGTGCCGCTGGTGGTGCTCGTCAACACGGGCTCGGCCTCGGCCTCGGAAATCGTCGCCGGCGCCCTGCAGGATTACAAGCGCGCCACCATCATCGGCACGCAAACCTTCGGCAAGGGTTCCGTGCAAACCATCCGCCAGTTGACCGCCGACACGGCCGTCAAGCTGACGACGGCACGCTACTACACGCCGAACGGCCGCTCGATCCAGGCCAAGGGCATCGTGCCCGATTTGCTGGTCGATGAAAATGCGGACGGCGACGGCCTCAACGGCTTGCGCATCCGCGAAGCGGACCTGACCAAGCACCTGAGCAACGACCGCGACAAGGAAAGCACCAAGGCGGCCCCCGTCAACGACGAGATGGAAGAGCAATTGCGCATCATCGCCCTGGAAAAGACCCGCAAGCCGCTGGAATTTGGCAGCAAGGACGATTTCCAATTGCACCAGGCGCTGAACCACCTGAAGGGTTTGCCGGTGCAACTGGCCAAGGCCGAACCGGTGGTGGTGCAAGCCGACGTCAAGAAAGAACAGAAAAAGTAAGCAGTACTGACGGGGGACGCCATGCCCTCCGGTCAGCCGTCCACGCGACAAAAATCAATCTTCCGCCACACTTCCCCTGCCCCGCAACACGAAACTCTCTACAGTCGAGCCTGTTTGTGTAAAATTTGCTTCACTTATCGGCGCCACGTCGATTGCCAAATTTGAAAGTTTAACCATGAAACAAGTCGTCGTCAGCGGTACCGGACTGTACACGCCGCCATTTTCGATCTCCAACGAAGAGCTGGTCACCTGCTTCAATGCCTACGCGGAAAAATTCAATGCCGACAACGCCGACGCGATCGCCGCGGGCACAGTGACGGCGCTGGACCTGTCGAGCGTGGCCTTCATCGAAAAGGCGTCCGGCATCAAGTCGCGCTTCGTGATGGAAAAGGAAGGCATCCTCGATCCGGCGCGCATGGTCTCGCGCATTGCGGAGCGGGGCGATGACGAGCTGTCCCTGCAGGCGGAAATGGCCGTCGCCGCCGCGCGCGATGCGCTGGCCCGCGCCGGTCGCACGCCGGCCGATATCGACATGGTACTGGTCGCTTGCAGCAACATGCAGCGCGCCTACCCGGCCATGGCCGTGGAAGTGCAGGATGCGCTGGGCATCGATGGTTATGGTTTTGACATGAACGTGGCGTGCTCGTCCGCCACCTTCGGCATCCAGCAAGCCGTGGCCGCCGTGCAAAGCGGCCAGGCGCGCGCCGTGCTGGTGCTGAATCCCGAAATCACCAGCGGCCACCTGAACTGGCGCGACCGCGACAGCCATTTCATTTTCGGCGACGCCTGCACGGCCATCATCGTCGAAGCGAAAGACACGGCCGTTTCCCAGCACCAGTTCGAAATCATCGGCACGGAACTGAAAACGCGCTTCTCGAATGCCATCCGCAACAATTTCGGCTTCCTCAACCGTTTTGACGAATCCGGCATGGGCAAGGCCGATAAATTATTCCGCCAGCAAGGCCGCAAGGTCTTCAAAGAAGTGTGCCCGATGGCCGCCGAGATGATCAAGGCCACCCTGGCCAAGGCCGGCGTGGAAGTGGCGCAAGTCTCCCGCTACTGGCTGCACCAGGCTAACCTGAACATGAATTTGCTGATCGCGCGCCTGATCCTGGGCCGCGACGCGGAAGCCAACGAAGCGCCCGTAATCCTCGACACCTACGCCAATACCTCGTCGGCCGGTTCCATCATCGCCTTCCATAAATATCAGGATGACATGGCGGCGGGCGCCACGGGCGTCATCTGCTCGTTCGGCGCCGGCTATTCCATCGGCTGCGTGGTCGTGCGCAAGCTCTGAGCGCATGGGTGTAACATCGCCTGACTCCTGAATTAGGCGATGTTCGAGGTGGATGACATGCGTTCGTGGCCACCTGGACGAAGATATAGCACAGGTTTTTTGCATTAAAGCCGCAGGAAATTTTCCGGCAGGGGCTTTGATGCGTTTATACTTGGTCGCTGAGCAACATCTTTTTCTACCCGCACGTCCCCATAAGGAACCCCACACGCATGCCCCATGACATCAGCCTGATCACCACCATCGCCGCCGCCCTCGGGTTCGGCCTCATCTTCGGCTTCATCGCCGCGCGCCTGAAACTGCCGGCCCTGGTCGGCTATCTGGCCGCCGGCATCATCATCGGACCGGCCACGCCCGGTTTTGTGGCGGATGCGGAAATAGCGGGACAATTGGCGGAAATCGGGGTGATGCTGATGATGTTCGGTGTCGGCCTGCACTTTTCCATCGAAGACTTGTGGGACGTGCGCAAGATCGCGCTGCCCGGCGCCATCCTGCAGATCGGTGTCGCCACGGCGATGGGCATGGGCCTGGCCCACTGGTGGGGCTGGACCCTCGGTGGCGGACTGATCTTCGGCCTGGCCCTGTCCGTGGCCAGTACCGTGGTGCTGCTGCGCGCGCTGGAAGAACGGGGCATCCTCGACTCCCTGAATGGGCGCATCGCCGTCGGCTGGCTGGTGGTGGAAGACCTCGTCACCGTGCTGGTCCTCGTGCTGCTGCCGGCGTTTGCCGGCGTGCTGGGCGGCAAGGTCGCGCCGGATGCCGAGGCCGTCAGCCTGTGGCAAACCCTGGCCATTACGCTGGGGCAAGTAGCCGGTTTCATCGTCTTCATGCTGGTGGTCGGCCGCAAGCTGTTCCCATGGATCCTGTGGCAAGTGGCGCGCACCGGCTCGCGCGAGCTGTTCACCCTGTGCGTGATCGCCGCCGCCGTCGGCATCGCCTACGCTTCGACCAAGCTGTTCGGCGTGTCGTTCGCGCTGGGCGCCTTCTTCGCCGGCATGGTGCTGCGCGAATCCGAACTGAGCCACCGCGCCGCGGAAGAGTCGCTGCCGCTGCGCGACGCGTTTGCCGTGCTGTTCTTCGTTTCCGTCGGCATGCTGTTCGAGCCGAATATCCTCATCGACAAGCCCCTGCAAGTGCTGGCCGTGTGCGCCATCATTATCTTCGGCAAGTCGATTGCCGCCTTTTTGCTCGTGATGGCGCTGCGCTATCCGCCGAAAACGGCCATCATCGTCTCGGCCAGCCTGGCGCAGATCGGTGAATTCTCGTTCATCCTGGCCGCGCTGGGCCTCTCCCTGGGCCTGATGCCGCAGGAAGGCCAAAGCCTGATCCTGGCAGGCGCCATCCTGTCGATCGCCCTCAACCCGCTCGTCTTCAGCATGGCCAAGCCGCTGCTGCGCGTGATGAGCAACAGCGATTTCGCGCGCAAGTTCGAACGCACCACGGACCCGCTGGCCGAGCTGCCGATGACGGTGCCGCAGGAAAAACTGTCGGGCCAGATCGTTCTGGTCGGCTATGGCCGCGTGGGCCGGCGCATCGCCGCCGCCCTGATGGAACGGGGCATCCACTTCGTCGTGGCCGAGGAAAACCGCGAAATCGTCGACCAGCTGCGCAAGCAGGGCATCCCGGCCGTGGCCGGCAATGCGGGCGAACCGGCCGTGCTGATCCAGGCGCACATCACGCACGCCACCATGCTCGTCATCGCCACGCCGGACACCTTCCACGTGCGCGCCATGATCGAGACGGCGCGCGCGCTGAATCCGAGCATCATGACGGTGGTGCGCACGCATAGCGAGGAAGAGGCGGAATTGCTGCGCGCGGAAAACGCGGGCAAGGTATTTATTGGCGAGCACGAGCTGGCCAATGGCATGGCCGAACACGTGCTGCAGAGTTTTGATGCGGCGAAGAAAGGACATGGTGGGCATTAAGCCGGCACCCTTTCCATCCAGCAAGCCTGCCCGCTACCCAGCCGGCAGGCTTTCTTTTTACAGGCTGGCGGCCAGCTCCGCCCCTTCCCGTATCGCCCGCTTGGCGTCGAGTTCCGCCGCCAGCGCGGCGCCGCCAATCTTGTGGAAGCGCGGACCGCCAGTGGCCAAGGGCTTGCCATCCTTGTCGGCGGGCGGCATGAGTTCCGTCAGGCTGTCCTGGCCGGCGCAGATGACCACGTTGTCCACTGCCAGCAGGCGCTGCTCGCCGCCCACGGTGATGTGCAAGCCCTGCTCGTCGATCTTGTCGTAGCTCACGCCGGCCAGCATGGCCACGCCATTTCTCGCCAGCGCCGCGCGGTGCACCCAGCCCGACGTCTTGCCCAGCCCCGCGCCCACTTTCGACGTCTTGCGCTGCAACAGGAAGATTTGCCGCACGGGATCGGGCGCGACGGGCGGCACCAGGCCGCCACCGGTGGCCGCGTTCAAGTCCACGCCCCACTCGCCCGCCCACGTCGCCACGGGCTGCGGCAGCGGATGCGCCGGGTCGTGCAATAAATACTCTCCCACGTCGAAGCCGATGCCGCCCGCGCCGATGATGGCCACGCGCGCGCCCACGGGTTTCTTGGCTTGCAGCACATCCAGGTACGACAGCACCTTCGGGTGGTCGATGCCGGGAATGGCCGGCAGGCGCACCTTGATGCCGGTGGCGACGATGACGTCGTCATAGCCGCCGGCCAGCAACTGTTCGCGCGTGACGCGCTGGCCCAGGCGCAGCTTGACGTCCAGCAGTGCCAGCCGGCGCGCAAAATAGCGGATGGTTTCCGTGAATTCTTCCTTGCCGGGAATTTGCATGGCCACCTTGAACTGGCCGCCCACGCTGTCGCTGCTGTCGAACAGGGTCACCGCGTGCCCGCATTCGGCGGCCACGCAGGCGGCGGACAAGCCGGCCGGGCCAGCGCCGACGACGGCCACCCGGCGCGGCACGGCCTTTTTCGCGTACACGAGTTCCGTTTCATGGCAGGCGCGCGGGTTGACGAGGCAGCTGGCACGCTTGTTGGCAAAGGTATGGTCCAGGCACGCCTGATTGCAGCCGATGCAGGTGTTGATCTCGTCGGCGCGGCCGGAAGCGGCCTTGGCGACAAAGTCGGGGTCGGCCAGGAACGGGCGCGCCATCGACACCAGGTCGCAGTCGCCCCGCTCCAGGATGGCATTGGCTTCGTGCGGCATGTTGATGCGGTTCGACGCCACCACGGGAATCGTCACTTCGCGGCGCAATCGGCCTGCCACGGAAGCGAAGGCGGCGCGCGGCACCGAGGTGACGATGGTGGGCACCCTTGCTTCATGCCAGCCAAAGCCCGTATTCAAAATCGTCACGCCGGCCTGCTCCAGGGCCTTGGCCACCGTTACCACGTCCTCCCAGGTATTGCCGCCCTCGACCAGGTCGAGCAGGGAATGACGGTACATGATGATGAAGTTGGGGCCGACGGCGGCGCGGATGCGGCGCACGATGTCCACGGGCAGGCGCATGCGGTTCTCGATCGTGCCGCCCCAGCGGTCCTGGCGCAGATTCGTGCGCGCGCACAGGAACTGGTTCAGCAAATATCCTTCGCTGCCCATCACTTCGATGCCGTCATAGCCCGCCTTTTGCGCCAGGCGCGCGCAGCGCACGTAGTCGCAGATGGTGCGCTCGATGCCCCGCTCGCTCAGGGGACGGGGACGGAACGGCGAAATCGGCGATTTCTTGGCCGACGCCGAAACGACGAATGGCTGATAGCCATAGCGGCCCGCATGCAGAATCTGCATGACGATCTTGCCGCCCTCTTCGTGCACGGCGCGCGTCACCTTGCGGTGGTTCGGCACGTCGCCGAGGAAATTGAGCGTGCCGCCGAACGGCAGCAGCCAGCCCTGGCGGTTCGGCGAGATGCCTCCCGTGACGATCAGCCCCACGCCGCCGCGCGCCCGTTCGCGGTAAAAGGCGGCCAGCTTGCCATAATGATAAAAACGGTCTTCCAGGCCCGTATGCATGGACCCCATGATGACGCGGTTGCGCAAAGAGGTAAAGCCCAGGTCAAGCGGGGCCAGCAGGTGGGGATAGGCAGTCATGGTGATCGGTCCGGTAGAGGTGGTATGCAGGCCGTACGGTAGCAAGCATTGCCGATCGCCGCAGTGTATTTCTCTAGACCGGGAGTTCTAAATCGCCCGACGCACGGGCCGGCGATGCGTACAGCTTGTGCCGGGCGCAAGTTTCCCGTAGGCTAGGTGCATGACGCGACTCTTCCTTTGCCTGCTGATGCTGTGCGCCGTCCCCGCGACCGCGCTGGCACAGGCGATACGCCTGGACAAGCTGAAGGTCGACGTCAAGCGCATCGAGGTCGACGGGCAGCGCATGTATGAAGTCGATGCCAGCGGCAGCGTGCAGGCGCCGCCGGCGTCCGTGTGGAAGACCCTGACCACCTACGAGCGCATGAGCGAATTCGTGCCCGACCTCAGTTCCTGCCGCGTGCTGTCGCGCAACGGCAATGAAGTCATCATCGAGCAGCAGGGCATGGCGCGCTTCCTGTTCATGAACCACCCCATCCACCTGGTGGTGCGGGCCACGGAAACGCCGTTCACGGCCATCGACATCGCCCTGATCTCCGGCGACATGCGGCACTACGAATCGCGCTGGAATTTGTATCCCATCCCCGAGACGGGTGGCACGCGCATCGTCTTTTCCAGCCGGCTGATGCCAGGCTTCTATGTGCCCGGCATGCTGGGCACGACCATGATACGCGGTGATATCGAACGCATGATGGCGGCAGTATTGGCTCGCATCGACAGCCAGTACGCGGATAAATCGGGCTAAAATTACGCCAGATACGTGTCGCGGTCGCGGATTTCCGCGAAGTTTTCCAGGCTGCCCAGCTTGACCGTGACGGGATTCAGGCTGGCCTGCGGCTGCATCGAGCGCCAGGCGAACAGCCATTCCTGCTCGGCTGCTTCGGCGCGCGTCTTGGTGAAAGCGGCGCCCAGGGCGGCGCGCTGGCCATACTCAACGACGCCATCGATGCCTGCCCAGCTGGGCAAGGTGCGCTGCACGGCGCGGTGCAGGCGTTCGCCGAATTCTTCCGTATTGTGGATGATCAGACAGGCGTCGGCCGGGGCGAACAGGTCGAACAGTTGCTTGTCCCACACTTGCGAAAAACTCAGGGTCAAACAATTTCCCGCAGGCATCAGGCGGAACTGGCCCAGGCTCAGCGCCAGCTCGAGTTCGCTGCGCTGGCCGTAGCGGTGCAGGGTGGGGGGACGTTTGTAATCGTGCATGCTGGACTCGTTCTTCAATAGTAGGGTAAACCGGCGCGCCGCTTACCGTGGCGGGCGGATATGGCGCCGGATGCGCTGGGCCGTCGCGGCCAGATAAATTTCGCGCAGTAAATAAATAAAACAGCCGATCAGGCAAATCACGGCCAGCACAAAGAAGGCCGCGATGTATTTGTCCAGGGTCAGGTTCAGAATATCGCCCAAAAACAGCATGGCGATGATGACGCAGACGAAGAAACCGCACGCCGTGCTCAGCGAAATCGAATAATTGATCAGATGGGTACGCTGATACAAGGTATCGAGCTCATCCATATAGAAATCGTTGTAGCCGATGTCGAGCCGGTCTTCCAGCACGCGCGTACGGTCGATGATACGACCCAGGCGGTTGGTCAGCACCACCAGCATGGTGCCGATACCGGTCAACAGGAAAACCGGCGCAATCGCCAGCTGGATGATATGGCCGATGTCGCCGATCTGTATGTTCATGGATAAAAAGTCGTGGGTTCACACCGGCGCCCGACCTTGGCGCCAGCACAGGCCATAGTGTAGCAGGTGGCGCACGCCGGCTGGCCGCTTTGCCAACCGGCGTGATCTGGCGTCATGCGAAGCCGCGCTCCGGCACGAAGCGCTCGGTGGCGCGCACCAGCGCCGAAGCGATGCCGTGCTCGAGCGCGCCATGGCCCGCGTCGGGGATCATTTCCAGCTGCGCGCCGGGCCAGGCTTGCTTCAGGCGGTAGGCCGACAGCGGCGGGCAGATGGCGTCATAGCGTCCCTGCACGATGACGGCCGGCAAATGCACGATACGCCCCATGTTGCGGATCAGCTGGTCTTCCTCGAAGAAGCCGAGATTGGCCATGTAGTGCGATTCGAGCCGGCCCACGCCCAGGTCCAGCGCATCGTTCGGCGCATCTTCCGGCTGCGGCATCAGGTACACGCGGCGCCCTTCGAAGCGGCTCCAGGCGCGCGCGGCCGGCCAGTACACGGCGGGATCACTGCTGAGGATGCGTTTCACGTAAGCCGCCAGCAAGTCGCCCCGTTCCTCGGCTGGAATAGGCGCGGCGAATTCTTCATACAGTTCCGGATAAAACCAGCGCACACCCTCGATGAACCAGTCGATTTCCGCTTGTGTGCACAGAAAAATGCCGCGCAGCACGAAACCGAGGCACGCTTCCGGATGCGCCTGGCCATACGCCAGGGCCAGGGTCGAGCCCCACGAGCCGCCAAACACCAGCCATTGGGCGATGCCGAACTGGGCGCGCAAGCGTTCGATATCGGCGATCAGCAACTGCGTCGTGTTGTTGCGCCATTCGCCCAGCGGCGTGGACTTGCCGGCGCCGCGCTGGTCGAACAGGATCACGCGGTAGCGCTGCGGGTCAAAAAAGCGGCGATGCTGCGGCGACAGGCCCGCGCCCGGGCCGCCATGCAGGAACAGCACGGGAATGCCGTCGGGATTGCCGCACTCTTCCCAGTAAATGGTGTGGATGTCATCGACCGCCAGCATGCCGTGCCGGTTCGGCGACAGGACGGGAAACAGGGGGGACAAAGAATCGGGCATGGCGGTCCTTAGAATGGCAGTCAGGGCGCCAGGCACGCGTCCTGGCAACTGTTCCAATTATAGTGCGCCGCCAGCGCCTCAGGCCAGCAGCAAGGGCAGGCGGTTCGACGACTTGATTTCGCGCATCGACAGGCTGGACTGGATTTCCGCCACGCCAGGCAGGCGGCGCAGCACGGTCGAGACGAATTCGCCATACGCTTCCAAGTCGCGCGCCACCACTTGCAGGAAATAATCGGCTTCGCCCGCCACATTGTGGCACGACAAGATCTCGGGAATCGTCGCGATGGCTTGCTCGAACTGCGACGGCTGTTCGCCGCCATGGTTGGCAAACACGACGCGCACAAACGCCACCAGGCCGATGCCCAGCTTCTTGCGGTTGAGCAAAGCCTGGTAGCCGGTAATAAAACCTTCCTCTTCCAGGCGGCGCAAACGGCGCCAGACGGGGGTTTCGCTCAGTTTCAAGCGCTCGGCCAGGCGCGCATTCGACAGCCGTCCTTCATCCTGCAACAGCCTGAGTATCTGTAAATCGGTGGCGTCGAGGCTAACTTCTGAAATTTTCATCTAATTTTTATTTTTATAAGAGTGGAATCTACCCTAATACTAGGGCATGCGAGGCAGGAAAAGCAAGCACATTTCATCACAGCAAGAACATAATGGGATCCCGGCGAGCAGGCCGCACCGTGCGCATGCTCCCGCTTTCTTTTCGACCGAGCCATGTCCGATTCTACCTTCCTGATGTACCTGCTGGCACTGGCTGGCGCCTTTTTATTACCGGGCCCCGACATGGCGCTGGTGCTGGCGACTGGCGCCGCGCGCGGCGTGGCCACGGCGCTGGTGACGGCCGTGGGCATTGCCGGCGCGCGCGCCGTCCACGTGGCGCTGTCGGGCGCGGGCCTGGCGGCATTGATGGTGACGCATCCGCAAGCCTTGCAGTGGGTCAAATGGGCGGGCGCCGCCTACCTGCTGTACCTGGCGCTGCGCCTGCTGCAGTCGGCCCTGTCGAGCAAAACGGCACAGGAAGCAGCTGCCCCCGCCACGGCGCATGGCGCCCGCGCCAGCCTGGTGCGCGGCTTCCTGACGAATCTGCTCAATCCGAAGGCACTGTTGTTTTGCAGCATGTTCCTGCCGCAATTCGTCGTCGGCAGCGAGCAGGTCGGCATGCAATACCTGCGCCTGGGTGCCGTGCTGGTGCTGGTGGGCCTGCTGTTCGATGCCCTGTACGCCGTGCTGGCCGCGCGCCTGGCGCGCCGCCTGCGTGGTAAACCCTCGCCTTACGGCAAGTTCGTGCTGCCCACCGTCTTCGTCTTGCTGGCCGGACGGCTGGTGCTGGGCTGACCTTCAGGCGGAAGCGTCGTGCCTTCGGCAAAGAAGGCGGGGTAATCGTGCAGCAGGCTGCGCTCCAAATCGTCGACCTTGCGAAATTGCCGCAGCGACGGTGCCATGGCACGCCCCGCATCCCAGCTGCGCCAGGCGTTCGGCGCATCGAATTGCGCCAGCAAGGCGTCGCCCAGGTCCTGGTACACGGCGGCCATGTGCGGTTTTGCCTGCAGCACTTGCAAATACAGCGCGGTCGCTGCCGGCCACTGCCCCAGCTTGGCACGCAAATTTCCCTCGAACAAGGCCAAGACGGGCTGCTCCAACCCCGTTTGCTTCCTCAATTCCTGCACGGTAGCCAGCGCGGCCGCGATGCCCTCCTGGTCCTTGGCCAGCAGCCCCCGCGTCAGATCGTGGATGGGCTCGCACTCCTGCATGGCCCGTATCTGCTGGGGCGACAGCTTGTCGACCAGTTCGCCCGTGGAAAAATGGTCTTCCAGCATGGTCAAGAAAGCCTCGAAGGGCTTTTCCGCGGCAAAGAGCTTTTCCGCTTCGGCCCGCAGCGCGAGATGTGCCTGGGGTCCCAGCGGCGGCAAGCGCGCCGCCTGCGCCAGCACGCGCTCGAGCGGGGACGCATCGGCCTCCAGCGGACGGGGCCGGTAGGCGGCCAGGGAATATGTGGCGGGCGCATCCATGACAAGCCGGCTGATGCGGAAATGCCGCGTCACCGTGCCGCCCACCTCCTGGTAGTGCAAGGTGAAGTCAGCAGGAAGGCGCTTGCCGCCGGCCAGCATCTTCAGCACCAGCGGGTGGCCACCCCAGGTGTAGCGCAGGTACTGGGCAAACGCCGTGGCCTCGTCACCGCTGACGGGGCTGCCGGCTATGCCCAGGCGCAGCAGGGGCTGTCCGTCGAGCGACCACAGCACGGCACCGTCGAGCACGTGCGGCGCCAGCGCATTGCGCCGCCTGGCCGCCGGCACGGACAGCGCTTGCTCTTCATACACGGGCAGCGTGACGTGAGCCTGCAAGCCGCCAGCCTGGAGCGCGCCGGCCATGCCCTGGCGGTGCGCGATCTCGATGCGGCGAAAGCCCGCCACGTCGAACAGCGAATAGCTATCGTAGGTGGATGCCGCCAGATCGACCAGGTGGCGGCGGCGCGTGGCAAAGTCGAGCACGGACAGGCTCTTGCCATCACGCACGCTCAGGTAATGAGGCCCCAGCACGACATCGCTTTCCTGCGTAGCGCGCGCGGGCAAGCTGGTTTTCACGCCAGGCTGGTTGACGCGCTCGGTAGTCACCGTGACGTGGAAGGCGACGCTGGCCTGGGCCACGCTGGCGCCCAGGAAAAGGATGGCGGCCACGCTGGCGCGGCGCAAGACAGGAACAAGGGTCATGGAGATGATGCATTGGAGAAATACTGATTCTAAGGCAAATCCGGCGATCTCCTTGTTTTGCTGGCAAGCATAAAAAAAGACAGCCGCAGCTGTCTTTTCTGTTTTACCTCAACAACGATTACGACATGTGCTGGCCGCCGTTGATCGAGATGTTGGCGCCCGTGACGAACGCCGCTTCATCGGAAGCCAGGTAAGCCACCAGGCCGGCCACTTCTTCCGGCTTGCCCAGGCGCGCCATCGGAATTTGCGGGATGATTTTGCTGTCGAGCACTTCCTGCGGAATCGCCATGACCATCTTGGTGCCGATGTAGCCTGGCGAGATGGTGTTGACGGTGACGTTCTTGCGCGCCACTTCCAGCGCCAGCGACTTGGTGAAACCATGCATGCCGGCTTTCGCGGCCGAATAGTTGGTCTGGCCGAAGGCGCCCTTCTGGCCATTCACGGACGAGATATTGATGATGCGGCCCCAGCCGCGTTCCACCATGCCGTCGCAGACAGGCTTGGTCATGTTGAAGACGGAGTCGAGGTTGGTGCCCATCACGGCATCCCAGTTCGGCTTGTCCATCTTCTTGAACGTCATGTCGCGCGTGATGCCGGCGTTATTCACCAGCACGTCGACAGGACCGATGTCCTTTTCCACGGCAGCCACGCAGGCGGCCGCCGAATCGTAGTCGGCCACGTCGCACGGATATGCCTTGAAGTCATAGCCCATGTCCTTCGTCGTCGCCAGCCAGTCAGCGACCTTCGGATTGCCTGGGGAATATGTGGTCACCACGCGATAGCCGAGCGCGGCCAACTTGAAACACACCGCTTCGCCCAGACCACCCATGCCACCAGTTACCAATGCAACTCTTGCCATTTTCATCCCCTCAGTGTCGTTCTGTTGCTAAAAAGTTAATTATTTAAATAAAGCAGTCCAAAACCGCTGCATGACGGCGGCGTACCGCATCGCACCCAAGCGTAGCGAGCGGCGATGATTTGTGGCTAAGAAGCGCAACCGTGCTCTAGCACGGTGAGCATCGCAGGCCGCAAAGCGCGCCGCGCAGTAGCTTGGGTGCGGTGCAAGCTACTTAATCGCGTTCGATCGCGAGGGCAACGCCCATGCCGCCACCGATGCACAAGGCAGCCAGGCCTTTCTTGGCGTCGCGGCGGATCATTTCGTGGATCAGGGTGACCAGGATGCGCGCGCCGGAGGCGCCGATCGGGTGGCCGATGGCAATCGCGCCGCCGTTCACGTTGATCTTGCTGGTATCCCAGCCCATTTCCTTGTTGACGGCAATCGCTTGCGCGGCAAACGCTTCGTTGATTTCCATCAGGTCCAGCTCTTCATGCGTCCAGCCGGCTTTTTTCAGGCACAGACGCGATGCGGAGACGGGGCCCATGCCCATGACGGCCGGGTCCAGGCCCGACGATGCGTAGGCCTTGATGCGCGCCAGCGGCTTCAAGCCCAGTTCCTTCGCTTGCGAAGCCGACATCATGATCACGGCGGCGGCGCCATCGTTCAGGCCCGAGGCGTTGCCGGCGGTAACAGTACCGTCCTTGGCGAACGCGGGACGCAGGCCGGCCAGCGATTCCAGGGTCGAACCAGGCTTGATGTATTCATCGCTGTCGAAGACGACGGTGCCTTTTTTGTTGGCGATTTCCAGCGGCAGGATTTCATCCTTGAACTTGCCCGCCTTTTGCGCCGCTTCCGCCTTCAGTTGCGATTGCAGCGCGAACTCATCCTGCTCGGCGCGCGTCACTTCGTATTTCTTGGCGACGTTTTCCGCCGTGATGCCCATGTGATACTGGTTGTACACGTCCCACAGGCCGTCGACGATCATGGTGTCGATCATCTTGAAGTCGCCCATGCGGAAACCGTCGCGCGAGCCGTTCATCGCGTGCGGCGAAGCGCTCATGTTTTCCTGGCCGCCGGCGATGATGATGTTGGCGTCGCCGCACTTGATCGCTTGCGCCGCCAGGTGCGTGGCCTTCAGGCCGCTGCCGCATACCTTGTTGATGGTAAATGCCGGGATGGAGCTAGGCAGGCCAGCCTTGATGACGGCCTGGCGCGCGGCGTTCTGGCCGACGGCGGCCGTCAGTACCTGGCCCAGGATCGCTTCGCCGATCAGGTTCGGGTCGATGCCGGTTTGTGCCAGCAAGCCCTTGATTACATGCGCGCCCAATTCGGACGCAGGAATCTTGGCCAGACTGCCACCGAATTTGCCGACTGCGGTACGGCCGGCGGCCACGATTACGACATCATCCATTTATTTCTCCGATAAGCAGGCCACGAGGGCCAAGGTCAAGGTGTTAATACAATCCAATGAGAATCCGGGAAGACACAGCAAGCTGTGTTTCATTCTAGCGCGGCATGCGCCGCAGTTCCAGCGCCGCACCGCAGGCGGCGGCGATGACAGCCTGCTTGCGGTGGCGGCGGGCGGCCTGGCGCGGCGGATAGCCGCTGCCGGGCCGCAACACGCTCAGGCCTGGCGAGCAGGACGCGTATTTTTATTTTTATCATACCCTTCATCGGCGCCGCCGAAAGTGGTTTTTAGAAAATTATTGAAGGGAATAATCAGGGGCACGGGCGTTTGCTTTACCACCTGCAACAGCTCGTCAATTTTTTGACGCGATGCAGCAAACTCACCCTTTGTCACAGTATCGAATTTCTCCTGGGTTTCCTGAGCAACATCCTTTGCCTGACGGTTATATGCACCGATGCGTTCGATGGCCAGTTGCGACTGCGTGCGCGACAGTTGCAGCAGCGCTTGCGTATCCTTCGCGGACAGCAGCTGATTGCCCGCTACCGTAGCGGCCGCCAGCGCCGCGCGGGCCGCATCGAGCTGCAATTCCAGGACGCTGGCGCCGCTGTCGACGGCGGCCTGGGCATACGCTTGCGCGCTGATCAATTGTGCTTCCACCACGGCCTTGCCGGCCAGTGCCCATTGCTCGGAAAATGAAAACATAGTGTTCCTCCCCAAAGAGTAGGCAGCGCCATGTTGCGCCGCACAGTGCTCAACTGTAAGCGGTGGTTCATTGCTGAACCTTGATATTTATCAAGCTTTGCTGTTGGTTTGTTTCCAATTCAACGTTGATCAGGACAACAACTTGATACCGTCGAGCGAGGCCGCGCACTGCTCGCGTATCACGCCGACGAAATCGCGCACATACGCCTTGTCCTGCAGGTGGTCCGGCACGGACACGTACAAATCGCTCCACAAGCCGTGCTCGCCCACAGGGCGCGCCACCACATAATCGTAATCGACGTAATTCTTGATGGCCCAGTTCGGCAAGGCGGCAATGCCGCGCCGGCTCGCCACCAGCTGCAGCACGGCGACCGTCAATTCGGCCGTGCGACGTTCAAACTGGATGCCGGCGGGCCGCAGCACTTCGCGGATCAGGTCGATGCGTTCTTCCGGCACCGGATAGGTAATCAGGGTCTCGCCCGTAAAGTCGGCCGCCACCAGCCGGCGCTGCGCCTGCAGCCGGTGCTTCTGCGCCATCACCACCAGCATTTCAAAGCGGAACAGGGGAAACACGGTGAAATCGGGGCCATACGGCGAACCGATCACGAGGTCCGCCTCGCCCGAACGCAGCAAGTCCGCCGGTTCGCTGTGAAAGCCGGAGACAAGATCGATCTCCACTTCCGGCCAGCGCTGGCGGAACGCATCCATCACGGGCATGAGCCAATCGAAACAGGTATGGCATTCGAGCGCCACGCGCAACTGCCCCTTGTCGCCCTGCGACAGGCGCGCCACGTCGCGCTCGGCCAGCTCGATCTCGGGCAGCAGCTTGTCGGCCAGCTCCAGCAACCGGCTGCCCGTGGCCGTAAACGCGATCGGCATCGACTTGCGCTCGAACAGGGGCGCCTTGTAGCGCTCTTCGAGCAAACGGATCTGGTGCGACAGGGCCGACTGGGTCAGGTTGAGCAGCTGCGCGGCGCGCACCAGGCTGCCGGACGAACGCAGGGCACTCAAGGTGCGCAGGTGACGGATTTCTAGCATCGGGGAAATGGATTCTGTGCGTGAATTATTTTCATGTTATTCGGCAAAATGTTTCGTTTTGATTATAGATCAAGTTGCCGCACACTCTAGCGCATTCACATTAAATCTCGATGACATCATGACCGTGCACACCCATATCCTTGGCTTTCCCCGTATCGGCGCCGCGCGCGAGCTGACATTGGCGCTGGAAAGCCACTGGCGCGGCGAGCTGTCCGAGGCAGCGCTGGAAGCGACGGGCCAGCAACTACGCGCGCGCCACTGGGCATTGCAAAGGGACGCCGGGCTCGATTACGTCACCGTGGGCGACTTCGCCTTGTATGACCAGGTCGCCAACCATATCCAGCTGCTGGGCTGCGAACCGGCGCGTTTCAACTTCACGCCGGAGCAATCGCCCCTGGCGCGCTATTTCACGATGGCGCGCGGTGAAGCAACGCATGCGGACTGCGGCCACGCGCACCATAGCAACGCCGCCGGCACTGCCGCGCTGGAAATGACCAAGTGGTTTGACACCAATTACCATTACCTGGTACCCGAACTGTCGCCGCAGACCCGATTTTCTCTCGCTGGCGAGCGCCTGCTGGCGGAAGTGGCCGAAGCGCAGGCGCTCGGTCACCAGGTCAAGGCGGCCCTGATCGGCCCCCTCACCTTCCTTTGGCTGGGCAAGGAAAAGACGCCGGGCGAGTCAGGCTTCGACCGTCTGGCCCTGCTGGAACAATTGCTGCCCGTCTACGGCGCTCTGCTCGACCGCCTGAAACAGCAAGGCGTGACGTGGGTGCAGCTGGACGAACCGATCCTGGGCCTGGACTTGCCCAGCGCCTGGCGCAGCGCCTTCGAGAGCACGTATTGGCAGCTGAACCAGGTGGGCGTGAATATTTTGCTGGCCACGTATTTCTCGCCGCTGGAAGAAAACCTCAGCCTGACCTGCCGCCTGCCCGTGGCCGGCCTGCATGTAGACGGCATCCGCGCGCCGCATGAATTGATCAGCGTGACGGACTGGCTGCCCGCGCATAAAGTCTTGTCGGTCGGTATCGTCGATGGCCGCAATATCTGGCGCACCGACCTCGACGCAGCCCTGGCCGTGCTGCGGCCGCTGGCGGCCAAGCGCAACGGCCACCTGTGGCTTGCGCCGTCATGCTCCTTGCTGCACGTGCCGTTCAGCCTGGCGGCCGAGACGGAGCTCGATAGCGAAATCAAGACCTGGCTGGCGTTCGCCACGGAAAAACTGTCGGAAATCGCCGTTCTCAAGGATGCGCTTGAAGGCCACCCCGATGACAGCGCACTGGCCGCATTGGCCACTTTCCGTCAGGCCATTGCCAGCCGCCGCGCCAGCCATAAGCGGGGCGAACTTGGATCCGCCGAGTATGAAGCACAGATGTGCGCCGAAATCGCCCACGCTGTGGGACGCCAGGAAGCGCTGGGCCTGGACGTGCTCGTGCATGGCGAGGCGGAACGCAACGACATGGTCGAATACTTTGGCGAGCAACTGGACGGTTTTATCTTCACGCGCCACGGCTGGGTGCAATCGTACGGCTCGCGCTGTGTGAAACCGCCCGTCATCTACGGCGACGTGCAGCGCCCGGCCGCCATGACGGTGGCCTGGACGGTGCACGCGCAAAGCCTGACCAATAAACCGATGAAGGGCATGCTGACGGGCCCGGTGACGATCTTGCAATGGTCGTTCGTGCGCGACGACCAGCCGCGCGCCGCCACGGCGCTGCAGCTGGCCCTGGCCATCCGCGATGAAGTCCAGGATCTGGAAACGGCTGGCATCGGCATCATCCAGGTCGACGAGCCGGCCATGCGCGAAGGCTTGCCGCTGCGCCGCGGCCAGTGGGACGCCTACCTGGACTGGGCCACGCGCGCCTTCCGCATCGCCGTCATTCCACCAGCCCAGTTATGGGTCAACCCGGACTGCGGCTTGAAGACGCGGGGCTGGGCGGAAACGGAAGCGGCTTTAAAGAATATGGTCGCGGCGGCGCGGCAGATGCGCGCAGCTTGATCCAGGACAGCGCCGTCAGGGCGCATTCTCGGCTGCTTTCAGGGCGGCGCACCGGTTTTCCGGGGCGCCGTCCGTTTTTTTTGACATGAAGTAGGTGTTGCCCTGCGGAATAGCACGCGCCAGGCCCCTGATGCTGATTTTTTTGCAGTAGAATGCAAGAAATTTACTGCTCCCATTGTTGCCGTACGGAACATCTGGCCTGCCGCAGTTTCACTTTGATAAATGTTTATGTCCAAAAGCCCGTCGCAGAAGCCTATCGAAATCAAGATTTCCACCGTCGTTGCTGTCTCCGCCATTCTGCATAGCGCCGATACGCAGGCACTCGATGCCGCCCTGCGCGACATGACGGGAGGCGTGGCCGACTTTTTCGAGGACGACCTGGCCGTGCTGGACGTGGCGGCCTTGCCGCCCGGCAGCGTGCCCATCGATTGGGCCGCCCTCGTGGCCTTGCTGAAAAAATACCGCTTGAATGCCGTGGCCGTGCGCAATGCGCCGGCCGACATGCATGACGCCATCCTGGCGCAAGGCTTGAGCCTTGACAGCGGCAAGACGCGCGACGATGCGCCGCCCAAGGATACGCCCACTGCCGCCGCCCAGTCCGGCGCCGACGCACAGGTGATGGTGATCGACACCCCCGTGCGGGCCGGCCAGCGCATTTATGCGCGCGGCTGCGACCTGATCATCACCGCCGTCGTCAACAATGGCGCCGAAATCATCGCCGACGGCAGCATCCACGTATATTCCTCGCTGTACGGCCGCGCGCTGGCCGGCGCCTCGGGCAATGCCCAGGCCCGCATCTTCGCGCTGGCCATGGAACCGGAACTGGTCTCGATCGCCGGCGTGTACCGCACGTTCGAGGATGGTTTCCCCGCAGAAATGGCGCGCGGACCCGCGCAAATTCGTTTGGCTGGCGACAGAATCGATATACACTCTGTCAATCCGGTCACTCCCGTGAACCGCTCTTAAGCTGCACAATTCAAGAGATATCTGAAAAGGATTATTTGTGGCAAGAATTATTGTTGTGACGTCCGGCAAGGGCGGTGTCGGCAAGACGACCTCTAGCGCCAGTTTTTCCACTGGCCTGGCCATGCGCGGCCACAAGACAGCCGTGCTCGACTTCGACGTGGGCCTGCGTAACCTCGACCTGATCATGGGTTGCGAGCGCCGCGTCGTCTACGATCTGATCAATGTGATCAACAAAGAGGCCACCCTGAACCAGGCCCTGATCAAGGACAAGCACTGCGACAACCTGTTCATCCTGCCCGCTTCGCAAACGCGCGACAAGGATGCCTTGTCGGAAGAAGGCGTGGAACGCGTGTTGAACGACCTGATCAACATGGGTTTCGAATTCATCATCTGCGATTCGCCGGCCGGCATCGAGCATGGCGCGCTGATGGCGCTGACTTTCGCCGACGAAGCCATCATCGTCACCAACCCGGAAGTGTCGTCGGTGCGCGATTCGGACCGCATCCTCGGCATCCTGCAAGCCAAGTCGCGCCGTGCGCAGACAGGCGGCGAACCGGTCAAGGAACATTTGCTGATCACCCGCTACTCGCCGAAACGCGTGGAATCGGATGAAATGCTGTCCTACCAGGACGTGCAGGAAATCCTGCGCATCCCGCTGGTGGGCATCATTCCGGAATCGGAGCAAGTGCTGGCTGCCTCGAACCAGGGCAATCCAGCCATCCACTTCACGGGCACGGACGTGGCGCAAGCCTATGAAGACGTGGTCTCGCGTTTCCTCGGCGAAGATGTCGAGTTGCGCTTTACCAACTATGAAAAGCCTGGATTACTCCAGCGCATTTTTGGGGCGAAGTGATATGGCCTTGCTTTCTTTCCTGTTCCCCCCCAAGCCGAAGACGGCCACCGCGGCCAAGGAACGCCTGCAGATCATCATCGCCCGCGAACGCAGCGGACGCGATGGTCCGGACTTCCTGCCCGCCCTGCACAAGGAATTGATCGCCGTCATTTCCAAGTACACCAAGGTGAATGCCGACGACATCAAGATCTCGCTGGACCGCCAGGGCAACCTGGAGGTGCTCGACGTCAACGTGGTGCTGCCGGACGCGTAAGCGTTAATCCGGCCTGACCGTGAGCAATTCCTGCGCCACCGCGGCGCAGGCGTTCACGTGCTGGTTGCCGATCTGGCGAAACACGGCGTAGCCAATGGCTGCCGCCACCGCCTGGCCGGCGAACGGCACGAAGCGCGCCACCTGCTTGGTGGCAATCTTGACGCCACTGCGCTTGAGCAGGTGGAGGATCAGTTCGCGCGACACCAGCTTTCCCACCAGCATGCCACCCATGCCCACCGCCGCGCGGTAGGCCATCATCTTGAACTGCGGGTTCAACCGCTCGATCTGCTCGGGCGTGAGACCGAATTCGTGGTTGATATCATTGATCAGCATGGAAAACAGGCCCACGTCGGACATCAGGTCGATGCCGGGAATGGGGATGGCCGAGGCGCCCGCCGACATCATGGCACGCCGCTGCACCAGGCGCCGGCAACGCTCGCGCACTTGCTCGATGTCCGCATGGTTGCCCGGTATCAGGGTCCAATCGGTAGTACTCTTGTCTGGCATGGCCGTTTCTCCGCGAGTAAGGGTAGATGAACAAGTGTAACGTAAAGGCCTGCGCTGCCGATTTCACTGGACACAGTTGCAATCTCTGTTATATTTCACTTGAGCATTCCTTAACATTACGATAAGCAGAGCGGACCGTCTGTTTGTTGCTACACACTCCAGCCCATTATGCGAATTGCCGTACTCGATAGCGACCATAGCCAGGCAGAACTGATCTGCCAGGTGCTCACCGCCGCCGGCCACGCTTGCCACGAGTTTCAGAGTGGCAAGGAAATGCTGGGGCAACTGCGCAAGGACAGTTGCGACATGCTCATCCTCGACTGGCATGTGAGCGATCTGGACGGTGCCGAAGTCTTGCGCCGTGCCCGGGAAAAACTGGCACCCAAGGCACCCGTGTTGTTTATGACCAACAGTTCCGGCGAAGACGACGTGGTGGCGGGCATGACGGCCGGCGCCGACGACTACATGATCAAGCCCCTGCGCCGCAGCGAACTGACCTTGCGTACCCAGGCGCTGCTGCGCGTGGCCTACCCGGCCCAGAATGGCGCCGAGTACCTGCAATTCGGTCACTACACGTTTGAAACCCGCCCCGGCCGCCTGTTGCGCGATGGCGAAGTACTGGACGTGACGCACAAGGAATTCGCCCTGGCGCTGCTGTTTTTCCGCAATCTGGGCCGTCCCCTGTCGCGCGCCTACATCCACGAAGCCGTGTGGCAACGCGATACGGCCCTGCCCTCGCGCACCATGGATACCCACGTCTCGCGCGTGCGCAACAAGCTGCAGCTGAAACCGGAACACGGCTACCGCCTGGTGCCCGTCTACAGCTACGGTTATCGCCTGGAAAAACTGGGTGGCTGAACGGCGGCAAACGGCTGACCTGCTCAAAGCGCGGGCACAAAGCGCTATAATGTCGGCATAAGTCATCCCAACAGCCCTGAAATGCAACTGCTCGCCGTCGGCCTCAACCATACCACCGCCCCAGTGTCGCTCCGCGAACAGCTGGCGTTTGCGCCTGAGCACTTGGGTTCGGCGGTGATGGCGGCGCGCACCTGGTTCCAGCGCATCGACTTGCGCGACAACGACGAAGCGGCCATCCTGTCGACCTGCAACCGCACCGAGCTGTATGCGGCCAGCCACGTGCCCAATCCGCTCGACGCGGGCGCGCATTTCCTGGCCGACTATCACAAGCTCAACTACAGCGAGCTGCGCCCCCACTTATATATGCTGCCGCAGCACGATGCCGTGCGCCACACCTTCCGCGTCGCCTCCGGGCTCGATTCGATGGTGCTGGGCGAAACGCAGATCCTGGGGCAGATCAAGGACGCCATCCGCACGGCCGACGAGGCGGGCGGGCTGGGCACGTATCTGCACCAATTGTTCCAGCGCAGCTTTTCCGTCGCCAAGGAAGTGCGCAGCAGCACGGAAATCGGCGCCCACAGCGTGTCCATGGCGGCCGCCGCCGTGCGCCTGTCGCAACGCATCTTCGACAAGATCGCCGAGCAGAACGTGCTGTTCATCGGCGCCGGCGAAATGATCGAATTGTGCGCCACGCACTTCGCGGCGCAAAACCCGAAAAGCATCACCATTGCCAACCGCACCATGGAACGGGGCGAGGAACTGGCGCACCGCTTCAACGGCAAGGCCATCCGCCTGGCCGACCTGCCGGAGCAGCTGCACCAGTTCGACATCGTCATCTCGTGCACGGCATCATCCCTGCCGCTGCTGGGCCTGGGCCTGGTCGAGCGCGCCATCAAGGCACGCCGCCACAAGCCCATGTTCATGGTGGACCTGGCCGTGCCGCGCGACATCGAAGCGGAAGTGGGGCGTTTGAACGACGTCTTCCTGTACACGGTCGACGACCTGGGCAAGGTCGTGCAGACGGGCCTGGAAAGCCGGCAAGCAGCCGTGGCGCAAGCCGAAGCCATCATCGAGACGCGCGTGCAATCGTTCATGAGCTGGGTCGATGACCGCGCCATGGTGCCCGTCATCCAGCATTTGCATGAAAACAGCGAAGCGCTGCGCCTGCTGGAAGTGGAGCGGGCGCGCAAGATGCTGGCCAAGGGCGCCGACATCGACGCCGTCCTGGAAGCGCTGTCGAAAGGCTTGACGGCCAAGTTCCTGCACGGCCCGCAGCAGGCGCTGCACCACGCGCAAGGCGACGAGCGCAAGCAGCTGGTCACCCTGCTGCCGAAACTGTTCCGCCCCCGCCGTTAGCGCAGCCCCGCTGGCCGCCCGCGCGGCCGCCCCCTGCCCGCCTGCCGGGCGTGCCGGACCCGCATCATCCCTACACTCTTTTACCGTGAATCGCTATGAAACCATCCATGCTGGCCAAACTCGATCAACTGGCGAACCGCCTGGTCGAACTCGACGAACTGCTGATGCATCCGGACGCCACGTCGAACATGGACAGCTATCGCAAGATGACGCGCGAGCATGCCGAACTGGGCCCGCTGGTGGCGCTGTACCATTCCTACCAGGAAGCGGGCAACGATATTACGACAGCGCAAGAGATGTTGTCCGACCCGGACATGAAGGAATTTGCCCAGGAAGAAATCGAGACGGCCAAGGCCACCATGACGCGACTGGAACGCGAATTGCAAACCATGCTGCTGCCGAAGGATGTCAATGACGAGCGCAATATCTTCCTGGAAATTCGCGCGGGCACGGGCGGCGATGAATCAGCCCTGTTCGCCGGTGATTTATTACGCATGTACACGCGCTTTGCCGAGCGCAACCGCTGGCAGGTGGAACTCGTGTCGGCATCCGACTCCGATCTGGGCGGCTACCGCGAAGTGATCGTGCGCGTGGTGGGCAATGGCGCGTATTCGAAACTGAAATTCGAGTCGGGCGGCCACCGCGTGCAGCGCGTGCCGGCCACGGAAACGCAGGGTCGCATCCACACCTCCGCCTGCACGGTGGCCGTGATGCCGGAAGCGGACGAGGTGGAAGACGTCAACATCAACCCGGCCGACCTGCGCATCGACACCTACCGCGCCTCGGGCGCCGGTGGACAGCACATCAACAAGACGGATTCCGCCGTGCGCATCACCCACTTGCCAACCGGCATCGTGGTCGAATGCCAGGATGACCGCAGCCAGCACAAGAACAAGGCGCAGGCGATGAAAGTGCTGGCCGCGCGCATCAAGGACGTGCAACTGCGCGAGCAGCAGTCGAAGGAAGCGGCCACGCGCAAGAGCCTGATCGGCTCGGGCGACCGCAGCGAGCGCATCCGCACGTATAATTTCCCGCAAGGCCGGCTGACGGATCACCGCATCAATCTGACGTTATATAAGCTGGACTTCATCATGGATGGGGATTTGACGGACTTGACGAATGCGCTGGCGGCTGAACACCAGGCAGAGCTGTTAGCCGCGCTGGGCGATTAAAAAGCGTCCATGGCGGCGTTGCAGCGCCTGGCCGTACGTTCGTACTGCCTGCGGCGCTGCGTCTTGCCCTGAACACTTTTTGAAGCGCCCAGCCAGATCAAGGGTTTAAGTAGCGGCTAAGCAATAAAAATCCAGCCTTGTGCGAAAATGACCAGCTCGATTCCATCCACCTCACCGTGTCGCCCATGAAAAATTCACGCACCGTCCTCCTGTTGATCGCCGCCCTGTGTTTCCTGATGCTGGGTGTGGCCATGTATTTGCAGCATGCCATGAACATGGCGCCGTGCCCGCTGTGCGTGATCCAGCGCTACCTGTTCCTCGCTATCGGCATCGCCTGCCTGGCCGGTGCGGCGGCCAACCGTCCGAAAATCGGCACCGGCATCGGTGTGTTGGCGGCCCTGGGCGGCCTGGGCGTGGGCGCCAAGCATTTGTATGTGCTGGCCAACCCCGGCTTCTCGTGCGGCATCGACCCGGTGGAAACGGCGCTGAACAAGGTCTTCACGGCCGAACTCATGCCCTTCATGTTTGAATCGTACGGCGCCTGCGAAAACGCCGGCGAGCCCTTCCTCGGCCTGTCGATTCCCCAATGGGCATTCGCCTGGTTCGCCATCTTCGCCATCGCCATGCTGTGGACCTTGCTGCGTCGCAAACAATAGCCATTTATCTATGCCAGAAACACTGATCCCCGCCGGCAGCACTGTCGGCGCCCTGCAAATCCGTCCGCTGCTCGATCCGCTCGACAACCGCATCCTGCTGGGCCACGCGCTGGGCCTGTCGCGCGTGAGCCTGATTACGCAATCGGAGCGCGTACTCACTCCCGTTGAAGCCGAACGTTTATCCGGCTTGCTGGCGCGCCGCCTGCAGGGCGAGCCGATCGCCTACATCGTCGGCCAGCGCGAATTTTTCGGCCTGCCGTTCGAAGTCAACGACGCCGTACTGATCCCCCGCCCCGACACGGAAGTGCTGGTGGAACTGGCGCTCGAGCGCCTGCCGCCCGGCGGAAGGGTGCTCGACATGGGCACCGGCAGCGGCGCCATCGCCGTCGCCCTGGCGCATACGCGGCCCGATGCCGTCGTCACGGCCCTGGACGTGAGCAGCACGGCGCTGGCCGTGGCGCGCCGCAACGCCAGCGCCAACGGCGTCAACATCACCTTCATGGCCAGCGACTGGTTCGAAGCGCTGGGCACGGAAAAGTTCGACCTGATCGTCTCGAATCCCCCCTACATCGCCAGCGGCGACCGCCACCTGGCCGAAGGCGATTTGCGCTTCGAGCCGGCCGGCGCGCTGACCGACCATGCGGATGGCCTGTCGGCCCTGCGCATCATCGTTTCCGGCGCCGCGCGCCACCTGGCGTCCGGCGCCTGGCTGCTGATGGAACACGGCTATGACCAGGCGGCCCAGGTGCGCGAGCTGCTGGCCGCGGCCGGCTACAGCAAAGTGCAAAGCTGGCGCGACCTGGCCGGCATCGAAAGAGTCAGCGGCGCCCGCCTGGGCTGACCCATCCACGTGCGCGGGACTTGATCCGGCAACGCGCCAGATCCCCCGCAGTTTGTTAAAATATCAAGCGAATTCCTGACCGAAGCGCCGCCCCCCTTGTGCGGGGCGGACGCTGGCGACGCGGCGTTTTTTGGGCCGGCGCCGACGCATTTGCCAAAATTCGGTTAATCTCAGCACAAATTATTTATATGCTGCACAAGAAAGGAAGCTCAAATTGCCCAACCTGTTGACTCGCCGCCTGGCATTGCTGACTGAAGATGCCAACCGCGCGCTGCTGGGCGGCTTGCGCGGCATCGAGCGTGAAACCCTGCGCGTCGACCACGCCGGCCATCTGGCTTCCACGCCCCACCCCGCCGCCCTGGGCTCGGCGCTGACGCACCCTGAAATCACCACCGACTACGCCGAAGCGCTGCTCGAATTCATCACGCCGGCAGAAACCGACATCGGCGTCACGCTCGACAAGCTCGACACCGTGCACCGCCACGCCTACAGCCGCCTCGGCAACGAGTTGCTGTGGAGCCAGTCGATGCCATGCCAGTTGCCGCCCGAAGCAGAAATCGAGATCGCCAACTACGGCAGCTCCAACATGGGCATGCTCAAGCACGTCTACCGG
The DNA here is from genome assembly GCF_002735705.1 of Janthinobacterium sp. BJB426. Lineage (GTDB taxonomy): Bacteria > Pseudomonadota > Gammaproteobacteria > Burkholderiales > Burkholderiaceae_D > Janthinobacterium. The sequence goes on along the minus strand of NZ_PDZL01000004.1, from coordinate 267,994 downwards.
CGCGGCCTGGCCTTGCGTTACGGCAAAGCCATGCAATGCATCGCCGGCATCCATTACAACTATTCGCTCGACGAACAGCTGTGGCAAGTGCTGGCCAGCAACCCGGACACCAGCGCCAGCGCCACGCAGGCAGCTGCCTCGCCGAAAGACGTGCAGTCGGAAAGCTACCTGGCAACGATCCGCAATTTCCGCCGCTACAGCTGGCTGTTGATGTACCTGTTCGGCGCTTCGCCGGCCCTGTCCGCCGGTTTCCTGCGCGGCCGCGCGCACAAGCTCGACACCCTGTCCGACGACACCTTGTTCCTGCCCTACGCCACCAGCCTGCGCATGAGCGACCTCGGTTACCAGAACGATGCCCAGTCCGGCCTGCGCCCGCACGAAAACAGCCTGGAAGACTACGTCAACGCGCTCACGCACGCCGTCAACGACCCGTATCCGCCGTATGCGGCGCTGGGCACAAAGAAGGATGGCGAGTGGATCCAGTTGTCCACCAACGTGCTGCAGATCGAGAATGAATACTATTCGACCATCCGCCCGAAACGCGTGATCCGCACGGGCGAGCGCCCGATCCAGGCCCTGTGCCTGCGCGGCGTGCAATACATCGAAGTGCGCTGCATGGATGTCGACCCGTTCGAACCGGTCGGCATCAGCCTGGAAACGGGCCGCTTCCTCGACGCGTTTTTGCTGTTCTGCGCGCTCGACGACAGCGCTCCCATCTCGGCCGAGCAAAGCGCCTGCTACACGAACAATTTCGCCCGCACCGTCAAGGAAGGCCGCAAGCCGGGCCTCACCCTGCGCCGCGATGGCGAAGAGATCACCCTGCAGGCCTGGGGCGAGGAATTGCTGGCGCGCATCGCGCCCGTGGCAGCCTTGCTCGATGCGCGCATTGGCGGCACGCAGCATGCGGACAGCCTGGCGGCACAAGCCATCAAGCTGGCCGACCCGGATGCGACGCCGTCGGCGAAGGTATTGGCCGAGCTGCGCGCCAATGGAGGCTCGTTCGCCGCCTTCGGCCTGCGCCAGAGCGAACGCCACGCCGCCTACTTCCGCGCGCATCCGGCGACGCAGGAACAAAGCGCGTATTTCGACGCGATGGCCGCCAGCTCGCTGGCCGAGCAGCGCGCCATGGAAGCGGCGCCAGCCGGCAGCTTCGACGATTTCGTCGCCGCCTACCGCGCCAGCACCCTGTGTTCGCACACCTGAGCCTGACCTTGCGCAAAGCGCCCCCATGCTGACCTTCTACAATGAGTTGCACAGCCAGCACCGGGGCCGCTTCGAAATGTTTCGCGGCACCCTGGTGCCCTGCTTCGAGACGCCGGAGCGGGCCGACATGGTGGTGGCCGAGCTGGGACGGCGCAACCTGGGCCGCATCGTCACGCCGCACGGCGTGCCGCTGACCTCGCTGGAGCGCATCCACACGCCGCGCTACCTGCATTTCCTGCGCCACGCCTGGCACGACTGGCTGGCGCTCGATCCCGACAACGCGGGCAAGGACGCCTTGCCATCCGTCTGGCCCGTGCGCACCTTGCGCAGCGACATCGAACCGGACGACTTCACGGCCAAGCTGGGGCTGTACTCGATGGACAATGGCACGCCGCTGACGGCCGGCACGTGGACGGCGGCCAAGACGGGCGCCGACTGCGCCGTCAACGCGGCGCACGCGTTGCGCCTGGGCGAGCGGGCCACGTTCGCCCTGACGCGCCCGCCGGGCCACCATGCGGGCAGCGATTTCTTTGGCGGCTACTGTTTTCTGAACAACGCGGCCCTGGCCGCACAGCATCTGCTCGACGACGGCGCCCGCAAGGTCGCCATCCTCGATATCGACTACCACCACGGCAACGGCACGCAAAGCATCTTTTACCAGCGCGACGACGTGCTGTTCGCCTCCGTGCATGCCGACCCGCGCAGTGAATATCCGTTTTACCTGGGCCATGCCGATGAAACGGGCAGCGGCGCGGGGCTCGGCTACAACGTCAACTTGCCGCTGCCGGCCGGCAGCACCACGGCCAGCTGGTTCGCCGCGCTGGAAACGGCCTGCCTGCGCATCAATATGTATGCGCCCGATGCGCTGGTGGTCTCGCTCGGCGTGGATACTTTCGCCGGCGACCCGCTGTCGCACTTCGCCCTGCAAAGCGGCGACTACCTGCGCGTGGGCGAACGCCTCGCGCATCTGAACCTGCCCACCGCCTTCATCCTCGAAGGGGGCTATGCGGTGAAGGAAATCGGCATCAATGTCGTCAATGTGCTCGAAGGTTTCGAGACGGCTGACTAAGCCGGCCTACATATTCCGGAACAAGGCCATGAACGGCTGGCTCACGGCCAGGGTTTCCGGCCGCGTTTTCAGGCGCAAGGCGCCGCGCCCCACCTCGTCGCGCGTGACCGACGCCACCATCTTCATGTTGACGATGGTGGCGCGGTGGATCTGCTTGAAGATGGCCGGATCGAGCACATCGAGCAGTTCGCGGATCGGCTTGCGCAGCAGCGCCTCGCCCTCGGCCGTCATGACGGCCGTGTACTTGGTGTCGGACTGAAAATAGGCGATGTCTTCCACCATGATCAGGCGCGTATCCTTGCCGCTGCTGGCCGTCAGCCACACCAGCGGCGGCGACTTGGCCGCCGCCGGCAAGGCGCTGCTCAATTGCTGCAGCAGGCCGGCCAGCGCGCCGTCGCCGGCCTGGCTCTTGCCGGCCCGTGCCTGCACGCGCTGCAAGGTCGCCTGCAGGCGCTCGCGGGCTATCGGCTTCAATAAATAATCGACGGCGCCGTTATCGAAGGCATCGATCGCGTACTGGTCATAGGCAGTGACGAACACCACCTGCGTGGCGGGACTCGCTTCGAGCGCGCCGGCCGCCACTTCCAGCCCCGTCAAGCCCGGCATGCGAATGTCGAGGAAGGCGATGTCGGGGCGCAGGGTGGCGATGGCCTCGAGCGCCGCGCCGCCGTCGTCGCAGGCGGCGACGATGCGCAAGTAGGGCCACTCTTCGGCCAGCAGGGCCACCAGCGCATCGCGCAGCAGGGCTTCGTCTTCGGCGATGACGCAAGTCATCTCGGGCTTATGCATAGGAAACTCCTTGCGCCGTACTGTCCGGCACCGTGATGGTGGCCGTCACGCCATCGGGGAAATTGGCGACAATGGCAAACGCGGCGGCATTGCCGTAGGTCAGGCGCAGGCGTTCGCGCACATTGCGCAGGCCTATGCCCGTGCCGGCGCCGTCGTCGCTGAACCCCTTGCCGTCGTCGGCCACCGTGACGATCACCGTGCCATTGCCGCTGCGCGCCATGATCCAGATGGTGCCGCCGCCGCTTTTCGGCTCCAGGCCATGCTTGATGGCGTTTTCCACCAGGGTTTGCAGCATCATCGGCGGCAGCTCCGCCTGGCGCAGGTATTGCGGTACCTCAATCTGCAAGTTCAGGCGGCCGCCCATGCGGATTTTCAAAATATCGAGGTAGGCGCGCGCCCGTTCCAGCTCCGTGCCCAGGGTCGACATGGCTTGCTCCGTGCGCGGCAGCGAGTGGCGCAAATACAGGATCAAATTACCGAGCATCTCGTCGGCACGCACGGGGTCGCTGCGCGTGAGCAACTGCGCGCTGGCCAGGGTGTTGTACAGGAAGTGCGGCTCGACCTGCGCGTGCAGCAGGCTCAGCTTGGCCACAGTGAGTTCCTTTTCCGTCACCGTCTGGCGCGCCTCGGCCTGCTCGCCGCGGCGGCGCTGCGCCACGCGGCGCGTCATCGCCCGCGTCACCGCTTCCGCGTTTTCCAGGTTGCTGCCATGGTCGACGAGAAACCAGTCGGTCCAGGCGTTGCGCGCCGGCTCGCAGATCAGGGTCACGCTGCCCGCTTCGCCATTCGGCGTGACGGTGGCGAGGATCTGGTTCGGCCGCGGCTCGAGGAAGCCCAGCAGGCGCATGCGGGGCAAGCCCGTGTGCGTGTAGGGCGCGGCGCGGCGCACTCTAGCCTGCACCTGCAGGCTGTCGCGCGCGCTTTCGACCACTTCGCTGCCCGGCAGTTCGCGGATGGCCGCGTCGATCATGTCGAAGGCCTCGCCCGCCTCGAACGGAATCTCGATCTGGCGCCGCTGGCGGCTCGACAGGGTGCTGGCATTGACGGCGCCGGCGATCAGCCGCACGCGCCGCACATGGGAAAACGCATTCGTGATGACGGCGCTGGCCAGCAGCGCGCCAACGATGACAAAAAATCCTTCCGTCTGCCCGAAGATATAGCGCAAGAAATTCTCGACCAGAATCGCCATGGCGATGATGTAGGTGACCATCGTGGCCAGGGTGATGCGCAGGATAAAGAAGAGGCTAGTCATGATTTTTCCTTGGGGGGTGAAGTGGGGCCAAGCATAACTATCGGCGCCAGCGGCGGTGGCCATTATGCGATGGAAGGGCAATACTGGCGACAAAGGCATCAAAATAAAGCATCAATATGCGCCACATCGAAATAAAATCGCTTGCAATTAAATAGCACACGATATATATTGAGCACATGGACGCCGGCAAGTGCTTCTGCAGACGGGCATCCTGGGGCAACAGCCCACGAAACAAGTAGCACACTATTTAGTAGTAAACTATTTAATCAACTCAAGGAAAACCATCATGTCGATCAAACAAGTCCTGTACCGCGCTCAAGCTACCGCCACCGGAGGCCGCGAAGGCCGTGCCGTATCGTCCGACAATGTGCTGGACGTCAAGCTGACCACGCCAAAAGAACTGGGCGGCAATGGCGCCGTTGGCACCAATCCGGAACAACTGTTCGCCGCCGGCTACTCGGCCTGCTTCATCGGCGCCATGAAATTCGTCGGCGGCCGCGACAAGATCGCCGTGCCGGCGGACCTGTCGATCGAAGGCAACGTCGGCATCGGCGCCATCGACACGGGTTTCGGCATCGAAGTGGAACTGAAAATCTCGCTGCCAGGCATGGAACGCGCCGCCGCCGAAGCGCTGGTCGCCGCCGCCCACATCGTCTGCCCGTACTCGAACGCCACGCGCGGCAATATCGACGTTACCCTCACCATCGTATGATGGCACCTGACATAAGCTACTGCGCGTCGCGCTTTGCGGCCGGCGATGCTCACCGTGCTCCAGCACGGTTGCGCTTCTCGGCCACAAATCACTGCCGCTCGCTACGCTTCTGTCAGGCGCGGTAAGCCAGAGGTTTACACATCAAAAGCCACGCTGCCCGAAAGGCAGCGCGGTTTTTTTTCGTCTGCCGCTTTAAAATGGCGCTTTTCCCTGACAACCTGGAACAGCGATGATCACCTGGCAATGGAACACCTTCGACGAACTCGGCCCCCACGATTTGTACCAGGTGCTGGCCTTGCGCCAGCGCGTGTTCGTCATCGAACAGCAGTGCATTTACCCGGACCTCGACGGCCATGACCAGCAAGCCATGCATTTGCTGGGCTGGCAAACGGTCGACGGCCAGCGCCGGCTGGCCGCCTACCTGCGCGTGCTGGCGCCCGGCGCCAAGTACGTGGAAATGTCGCTGGGCCGCGTGCTGACGGCGCCCGAAGCGCGCACCACGGGGGCCGGCAAGCATCTGCTGGCGGAAGGGATCGCGCGCGCCGAACGCCAGCACCCGGGCCACGCCATCCGCATCGGCGCCCAGCAATACCTGGAGCGCTTCTACCAGTCGTTCGGCTTTGTCACCGTCAGCGCACCGTACGACGAAGACGGCATACAGCACGTCGACATGCTGCGCGCGGTGCAGCCGGGAGCGGCGGTATGACGACGGCCCTGATTTCCTGGAGCGGCGGCAAGGATTCCTGCCTGGCCCTGTGGCGCGCGCGCAACGCCGGCATCAGCGTGCCGCTGTTGATCACGGCCATGGATGAAGATGGCCGCAAGTCGCGCTCGCACGGCGTGCCGCCCGAGCTGCTTGAGGCGCAGGCGACCAGCCTGGGGGCGCGCCTGCAGCGCTATCACGCCAGCTGGGCCAGCTACGAGGAACAATTCGTCGCCATGCTGCGCGCGGCGAAAGACGCGGGCATCGCCCACGCCATCTTCGGCGACATCGACTTGCAGCCGCACCGCAACTGGGAAGAAAAAGTCTGCGCCGTCGCCGGCCTGACGGCGCACCTGCCCCTGTGGGGCGAAGCACGGCGCGCGCTGGTCGATGAATTTCTCGCCGCCGGCTTCAAGGCCATCGTCGTCTGCATCAATGGCCAGCACTTGCCGCGCGCATTTTGCGGGCGCGAGTTCGACGCCGCCTTTTTGGCCGACCTGCCGCCCGGCGTCGACGCCTGCGGCGAAAACGGCGAATTCCACACCTTCGTCTACGACGGCCCCGCCTTCAGCGCACCGGTGGCGCTGCGCCGCACGCAGGTGCTGCAATATGACGCGCCAGCCAATCTGGGCGGCGCCACGTACTACTTCCAGGAACTGGCACCCGCCTGACTCCGCCGCAAAAGCAAAAAGGGCGACTCCATGGAGTCGCCCTTTATCCGTGCACCTTGCGCGTGCTTACTTTTTATCTACTTTACGCAGCGTGATGTCGAACACGAGGCCGGCGTAAGGCGGGATCACCACCGCACCCGTCGAATCACGGGTGCCGCCAACGCCATAGCCCAGGTCATACGGAATGAGCAGGCGGCGCGTGCCACCCTCTTGCATGCCGACCAGGCCACGGTCCCAGCCCAGAATCATTTTGCCGATGCCGAGGATAAACGTAAAACTTTTGGGAGGGAGTGTCGCATCGAACTGCGCGCCTTTGCCGTCCGGCTTGCTCGCGTCATACAGCCAGCCCGTGTAGACCACCGTCAAGGTATCGCCCGCGGCGGCAACCGTGCCGGTGCCTTTCACCAGGTCAGGAAAGACGAATTCTTTGACTTGCGTGTTCGGGTCAAGCACGACCGGCTTCTCGGTGTTGGCAGCGGCGCCGCAAGCGGTCAGGGCCACGGCGCAAGCGAGGGTGGCGATCATTTGAAATACCGATTTCATGGTTTCCCTTTAAATATTGGTGTGTGGCTAAGCCCGTACGGTGCGGACCGGTACGGGCTGGAGTTTAACAGGACTCGCGTAGCCCATTTGTAAGCAGACGTAAGCAAGGCAATAAATGTGTCTCGATGCAACGTTGACACAATATCTATATTTCCACCTGCGTGCCCAGTTCGATCACCCGGTTACTCGGAATCTGATAGTAGTCGGCCGCCGTGCGCGCATTGCGCGACATGGTGACGAACAGGTGCTCGCGCCACGGCATCATGCCGGCACCGGGCGTCGAGATGATGGTCTGGCGCGCGATGAAGAACGACGTCTCCATCATCTCGAAATCGAGTCCCTGCTGCGCGCATTGCGCCAGCGCGGATGGAATATCCGGTTCATCCTTGAAGCCATAATGCACATTCACCTGGTAGCACTGGTGGCCCAGATCCACCACGCGCACGCGCTCCGATGGCGCCACCCACGGCTCTTCATGCATGAAGACGGTGAGGAAGATCACCCGTTCGTGCAACACCTTGTTGTGCAACAAGTTGTGCAGCAGCGCATGCGGCACGCCATCCGTTTCGCCACGCAGGAAGATGGCCGTGCCCGGTACGCGCAGCGGCGGCGCGATGAACAGCGACGAGAGGAAGTCGTCGAGCGGGATCGCATGCTTTTCCAGATTCTGGAACACCAGCTGGCGGCCCCGCTTCCAGGTCAGCATGACGATGAACAAAATCGAGCCCAGCAGCAGCGGGAACCAGCCGCCATGGAACAATTTCAGCGCGGTGGCCGACACCAGGTTGACGTCGATGATCAGGAAAAAGCCCGTCGCGGCCCAGCACAGGGCCAGGTTCATCTTCCAGCGGTAGCGGATGACGAAGAACGTCAGGATGGTGGTCGACAGCATCGTGGCCGTGACGGCGATGCCGTAGGCGGCGGCCAGGTTTTCCGAGGAACCGAAGCCGATGACGGCCAGCAGCACCACGGCCAGCTGCAGCCAGTTCACGGCAGGGATGTAAATCTGGCCGATTTCGCTTTCCGACGTGTGGCGCACGCGCATGCGCGGCAAAAAGCCCAGCGCGATCGCTTGCTTGGTCATCGAGAAGGTGCCGGAAATGGTGGCCTGCGAGGCGATCACGGTAGCCATGGTCGACAGGATCACCAGCGGATACACGCTCCACGCGCCCAGTTGCTGGTAAAACGGATTCGAGACGGCTTCCGGATGGGCCAGCAGCAAGCCGCCCTGGCCCAGGTAGTTCAGCGCCAGCGCGGGAAAGGCGATCAGGAACCAGGCCAGGCGGATCGGCTTCTTGCCGAAGTGGCCCATGTCGGCGTACAGCGCCTCGGCGCCCGTCAGCGCCAGCACCACGGCGCCCAGGGCAACGAATGCGACAAAACCGTTATTCATCAGGAAAGTGGCCGCGTGCAGGGGATTGAGCGCGGCCAGGATGGCCGGCGACTTGATGATGTTGACCACGCCCATGCCGGCCAGCGCGGCAAACCACAGCACCATGATGGGGGCAAAATAGCGGCCGATGCCGGCCGTGCCATGCGACTGCACCGAGTACAGCGCCACCAGCACCACCATCGTCAGCGGCACCACATACGGACTGAAGGCGGGCGTGGCCACTTCCAGGCCTTCGATCGCCGACAGCACGGAAATGGCCGGCGTGATCACGCTGTCGCCATAGAACAGGGTGGCGCCGAAGACGCCGATCACCATCAGCGGGAAATGCCAGCGCGACAGGCGGCTGACGGACGACAGCACCAGCGCCATCAGGGCCATGATGCCGCCCTCGCCACGGTTGTCGGCGCGCAACACCAGTGTCACGTACTTGAGCGAGACGATCAGGGTCAGGCCCCAGAAAATCAGCGAAACGATGCCCAGCAGGTTTTCATGCGAGAGCAGCAGGCCATGGGCGGGGTCGAAGACCGTTTTGAGGGTGTACAGCGGACTGGTGCCGATATCGCCGTAAACGATGCCCACGGCCGCCAGCGTCATGCCGGCAAGGCCGCTTTTTTTATGTTCCGACGTCAAGGTTGCACCCGTTTTTGTTTTGTTGCATCGCACAATATGATAGGTATTAGCAAATAGCAAGAGTATTTTTGCATGGTTCCGCAGCTGCCCCAAAGTCGTGGTTTTGTGCCGCTCCGCCTTGCTGCGCGGGCTTGCGGCCATTAATTTGTTGCCATTCTACGCCTCGCCAGCGGCGCCGGGCAGCTCCCGATGTTTTCAGCCATAATGACAGACTGTCTACTCTCCAGCGAAGCCCATCATGAATCCAGGCATGTTGTACGCCTCCCTCGCCTTCCTGTGCTGGGGCCTGTTCCCCCTGTACTTCCACGCCATCGGCGAGATCGCGCCGCAGGAAATCCTGGCGCACCGCATGGTCTGGTCGCTATTGTTCCTGGGAATCGTGCTGACCGTGCGCCGGCAGTGGAGCTGGCTGGGCAGCCTGAAAGCGCAGCCCAGGGTGGTGGCCAGCTTCGTCGCCAGTGCGTTTTTACTCTCCGCCAACTGGTTCATCTATATCTGGGCCGTCAACAACGGCCACGTGGTCGACGCCAGCCTCGGCTACTTCATTACGCCCCTGATCAACGTCATGCTGGGCTTTTTGCTGCTGCACGAACGCCTGCGCCGCCTGCAGTGGCTGGCCATCGGCCTGGCCGCCTGCGGCGTGGCCTGGCTCACGTGGCAGGCGGGGCAAGTGCCCTGGATCGCCCTGCTGCTGGCGGCCACCTTCGGCGGCTATGGCTTGCTGCGCAAGACGGCCGCGCTGGGCGCGCTGGAAGGCCTGTCGTTCGAAACATTGATTTTATTTCCCCTGGCGCTGGCCTACATGCTGTGGCTGGGCTGGCATGGCCAGAGCGGCTTCGTCAATACAGATTCCACCGCCACGCGCGCGCTGCTGCTGGCGTCCGGCCCCATCACGGCCATTCCCCTGCTGCTGTTTGCCGCCGGCGCGCGCCGCCTGCCGCTGGCCGTGCTGGGATTGTTGCAATACATCGCCCCCACGGGCCAGTTACTGATCGGCGTGTGGGTCTTCCACGAATCGTTCACGCCCGAGCGCATGCTGGGCTTCCTCGTCATCTGGACGGCGCTGGGCCTGTACGCGGCTGAAGGGCTGTGGAGCAGCCGCCGCGCGCGGCTGGCTGCGTAATCCGGTTTTACCCGCCCCGGCAGCGCGCAGCGCTGGCCGGAAGCGGGCGTTTACCGTATCCTGTCCGTCTTTGTATATCACCCGAGATTTCTAATGGCAAATTACGTCTACACCATGAATCGCGTGGGCAAAATCGTCCCGCCCAAGCGCCAGATTCTGAAAGATATTTCCCTGTCCTTCTTCCCAGGCGCGAAGATCGGCGTACTGGGCCTGAACGGCTCCGGCAAATCGACCCTGCTGAAAATCATGGCAGGCATCGACACCGACATCCAGGGCGAAGCCGTGCCGATGCCGGGCCTGAACATCGGCTACCTGCCGCAGGAACCGCAGCTGGACCCGGAAAAAACCGTGCGCCAGGAAGTGGAATCGGGCCTGGGCGAAGTGTTTGAAGCGCAAGCCAAGCTGGAAGCCGTATACGCCGCGTATGCCGAGGAAGACGCCGATTTCGACGCCCTGGCCACGGAACAGGCACGCCTGGAAGCGATCATTTCGACGTCCGACGGCGGCAATTTGAATCTGCAGCTAGAAATGGCCGCCGACGCGCTGCGCCTGCCGCCATGGGACGCCAAGGTCGGCGTGCTGTCCGGCGGTGAAAAGCGCCGCGTGGCGCTATGCAAGCTGCTGCTGTCGAAACCCGACATGCTGCTGCTCGACGAACCGACCAACCATCTGGATGCGGAATCGGTCGACTGGCTGGAACAATTCCTGCTGCGCTTCCCCGGCACCGTGGTGGCCATCACCCATGACCGCTACTTCCTCGACAACGCGGCAGAGTGGATCCTGGAACTGGACCGCGGCAGCGGCATTCCATGGAAGGGTAACTACTCGACCTGGCTGGAGCAGAAGCAAGCCCGCCTGAAGCAGGAAGAATCGACGGAATCGGCGCGCCAGAAGGCGCTGCAGAAGGAATTGGAATGGTCGCGCCAGAACCCGAAAGCGCGCCAGGCCAAGTCGAAAGCCCGCCTGGCCCGTTTCAACGAGTTGTCCGAGCACGAATACCAGAAGCGCAACGAAACGCAGGAGATATTCATTCCCGTGGCCGAACGCCTGGGCAATGACGTCATCGAGTTCAAGAACGTGTCGAAAGCGTTCGGCGACCGTTTGCTGATCGACAACCTGAGCTTTACCGTGCCGCCAGGCGCCATCGTCGGCATCATCGGCCCCAACGGCGCCGGTAAGTCGACCCTGTTCAAGATGATCACCGGCAAGGAACAGCCGGACAGCGGCGAAGTGGCCATCGGCCAGACGGCGCGCGTCTCCATCGTCGACCAGAACCGCGATAGTCTCGCTGACAACAAGTCCGTGTTCGAGGACGTCTCCGGCGGCGCCGACATGCTGACGGTCGGCCGCTTTGAAATGCCGTCGCGCGCCTATCTGGGCCGCTTCAACTTCAAGGGTTCGGACCAGCAAAAAATGGTGGGCAACCTGTCCGGCGGTGAGCGTGGCCGTCTGCACCTGGCGAAAACCCTCTTGATGGGCGGCAACGTCCTGCTGCTCGATGAACCGTCGAACGATCTGGACGTGGAAACCTTGCGCGCGCTGGAAGACGCCTTGCTGGAATTTGCCGGCAGCGTCATGGTCATTTCCCATGATCGCTGGTTCCTCGACCGTATCGCCACGCACATCCTGGCCTTCGAAGGCAATTCGCAAGTCACCTTCTTTGACGGCAACTATCAGGAATATGAAGCCGACAAGAAGAAACGCCTGGGTGAAGAAGGCGCGAAACCGAAGCGTATCCGCTACAAGCCCTTGACCACGTAATTTCGGTCCGGCAATGCAAAAAGGCAGTTACCTCGCGGTAACTGCCTTTTTTTTCAGCAAACTTCCGGTGAATTAGAAGTTGTAGCGTGCGCCCAGGGCCAGGCCGGTAGCCTTGCGGCCCTGGTCGGCGCTCTTGCCGAAGTGTTCCACTTCCGCCGTCAGCGAGACTTTCTCGTTGATCGCGTACTGGGCGCCAACGGAAGCGTACACGCCCGTCTTGTCGTTGCCGCTGATGCCGGTCGACAGGCCTGTGCCGCTCAAGCTGTTCTTGACCTTGGCCACACCGAGCTTGCCGAACACGCCGACCTTGTCGGTCACGGGCATGGTGGCCTTGCCGGCCAGGTAGTAGCCGTGCGAATCGCTTTTCACGGAACCGTTGCCAGCACCGGTGACATAGCTGTAATCCTTGCTGCCGAAATCGGCGTAGCCGCCTTCGACCGCCCAGGTTTTATCGAAATCGTAACCGGCGAAGATCTTGGCGCCGGCCTTGTAGCCGCTGTGATTATCGGCGCTGGTGGCGCCAGGAATATCGAAGTTATAACGGTTGCCCGTGACGCCAGCACCCACATACGCGCCTTCGGCGTGGGCGGCGCTCATGCCGGTCAGTGCGGTAACGGAAGCGATCATTGCAAACAGGATTTTCTTCTTCATCATGTTCTCTCTCTCAATTAGTTAATGTTCCTAGATTCGTGCCTGGATTCGCAGTTCAGCGAAGTGCGATGAGGACACAATAACAGCCGAAAAAAGCTACGTCTTTCTTCATTCCGTAAGAACTGTGACAAGATGTAAGTCAGCATTCCAAACTGACAATAACCGTACAATGCGCACCGTTGAGCGAACTTAAGATAGACTTAAGAGCATTAGCGATTTCAGTCCAGAGGAGAAGTGCATGCACAAACGTCAGTTTCTCGCCGCCGCCATGGCCGGCGCGGCCCTGCCCGCCATCGCCCGGGCGGCGCCCGCCGGCCTGCGCGGTCCTGCCCTGCTGACCATCACTGGCAGCATCGACAAGCCGAACCGCGGTCCATTCGACGCCGTGCGCGACCAGATGATGCACAAGCAAAAGATCAGTTTTGAGCGGGCGCGGGCCTTCGACTTTGCGGCGCTGGCGAACTTGCCGGCGCGCACCATCCACCCCACCCTGGAATACGATGGCAAGGCACACGCCCTGCGCGGGCCGTTGCTGGTCGATGTATTGAAGGCGGCGGGCGCGCCCGAGGAAGATGCCGTGCGGCTGCTGCTGCGCGCCGTGGATGGCTATGCGGCGGCGCTGACCATGGCGCAGGCGCGCGCACAGCGTTTTATTGTCGCCACCCACCTGGACGGGCAGGCGATGGCGCTGGGCGGACTGGGACCGCTATGGGCGATCCACGATGCGGACCGCATCGCGGCCGTGGCAGCCCTGCCCCTGGCCGAACGCTACACCAGCTGCCCGTGGGCGCTGTATCACATTGGTGTGGAGGCGGGTTGAAGCGGTTGAGGCAGATTAAGCGTAGGCTTCCGCCATCGACATCACGCGTGGGGCGATAGCAATGCCATGCTCCTCGAACAGCGCCGTGATGGCCGCCAGGTTGTGCGTGCACTCCTCGGTTTTCCAGCCCTTGAAGATATCCGTGCCATCCTTCTGGAAATGCAGGTCCAGCACTTTGCCCGCATCCTTGTGCAGATAAGGCGAACTATAGGTGTTCTCGAAGCCGAGCGCCTTCAATTGTCCCAGCAAGGCAAGGGGTGGATGGTCGGGATCGGTGGCGAGAAAAATGCCGAAGGTCTTGCCCGGTGGTTTGGCGGCGATGTCGACCTCGTAGATGCCGGGGGCCTTGCTGACAGACGTACTCTTTAAAAATAACATACAACACTCCCTGCGCGTAATGTCCCGCGCCTGAAACGGGCGGCAAGACAGGGGCGGTGCGCAATGATTCCCCTCGTCAAATCTTATTGCTAATTGGCATCTTTGTCGACAAATCGGCACTTTTATTTGGTAAGTCGTGGTTATCTTGTCGCGTTCGCCAGCGTAAATTATCAATAAAGCCAGTTATCATTGCGCCAATACCCGGCCTGCTGCATACTTTTGGCTTGCCTCACGATTGCCTTCCCGCCGGCCACCCCTCGTCTCCATGCGTCTTCTGTCGATCAAGTACCGCCTGCTCATCCTCCTCACCCTGATCCTGGGGGCGGGCTTCATGGCCACCAGCCTGGCCAGCTACCTGGCCTCGCGCCAGGCCATCGAGCATGGCATCGCCGACCAGACCCTGCCGCTGACGGGCGACAATATCTATTCGGAAATCCAGAAGGACATGCTGCGTCCCGTCTTCATTTCCTCGCTGATGGCGCACGACACCTTCGTGCGCGACTGGATACTGGCCGGCGAAAACAAGCCGGAACAGATCGTGCGCTACCTGGCCGAGGTCAAGAAGAAGTACGGCGCCATCACCAGCTTTCTCGTCTCGGACAAGAGCAGCAAATATTACTATGCGGAAGGCACCCTGAAATCCGTCAGCCCACAGGCCACGCGCGACATCTGGTACTACCGCGTACGCGCCATGGAGCAGACCGATTACGAGACGAATGTCGACGTGGACATGGCCAACCGCGACAGCATGACCATCTTCATCAACCACCGCGTTTATGATTACGATGGCCAGTTCATCGGCGCTACCGGCATCGGCCTGACCCTGGCGACCATGAGCCACATCATCGACCGCTACCAGGCGCGCTTCCACCGCAACATCTATTTTGTCGACGGCGCCGGCATGCTGGTGTTGGCGGGCAAGACCATGCGCAACGGGCACGGCAACATCCGCAGCCTGCCCGGCGTGAACGCCATTGCCGAGCAGATCATCAACCACCAGAGCGAACCGACGCATCTGTCGTACCAGCTGGGGCGCGCACAAATCCTCGTCAATTCGCGCTTCATTCCCGAACTGGGCTGGTACCTGGTGGTCGAGCAGAATGTCAGCGACGAAGTCCAGTCGCTGCAGCGCGTCTTCATCTTCAACCTGGCCATCAGCTTTGGCGTCACCCTGCTGGTACTGCTGTTGACCTTGCTAACGGTGAACCGCTACCAGCGCCGCATCGAACGCATCGCCTCGACGGATGCACTGACGGGGCTATTGAACCGCCAATCGCTGGAATTGCTGTTCCAGCGCGCCATGCTCTTGTCCAAACGCAACGAACAACCGATGTCCGCCATCCTCTTCGACATCGATTTCTTCAAGCGCGTCAACGATACTCACGGCCACCTGTGGGGCGACAAGGTCATCCGGGGTGTGGCCGACGTGGCGCGCGCCACCGTGCGCGAAAGCGACGTCATCACGCGCTGGGGCGGCGAGGAATACCTGGTACTGCTGAATAACTGCAGCCTGGCGCAAGCGGCGGAAGTAGCGGAAAACCTGCGCGCTGCCATCGAACACCACGATTTCGGCCTGCCCGCGCCGGAGCTGCCCGTGACGATCAGCCTGGGCGTGGCCGAGTACCGGCCGGAGGAAAGCGAATCGGCCTTCTTTTCGCGCGCCGACAGCGCCTTGTATCAGGCCAAGCATCACGGCCGCAACGGCGTGCACGCCGCCTGAGTCACCCCCCGCGCTTGCGCCTGGCCAGATCCTGCGTGGGCGCCACCAGCGCCCGGTACAACTCGCCCGTGGCGGCATCCCAGTTTTGCACGGCCAGTTGCTGGCGTTGCACGGTGGCCGAGTCGCCGCGCGCGATGGGACCGGACAGCGCGGGCGCGGCGCCCAGACGGAATACATTCGCCACCGCTTCCGTCACCAGGGGCTGGGCCAGTTCGCGCGCCACCGGCTCGGGAATGCCGGCCGCCTGGTAGGCGCGCAAGGCCGCGTCGAGCACCGTCACCAGATAATTGCTGGCAAAGACGGCGGCCGCGTGATACAGGGTCTTGGCGGCCGGATCGATGGGCACGGGGCGCGCGCCGATGGCGTTCAAGGCCGGCGTGAGGAAGGCCAGCGCCAGCGGGTCGCCTTCGACGCCGCAAAACGTGCCGTCAAAGGTGGCGGCCACTTGTGCCGGATCGGCAAAGCTGCGGATCGGGTGGGCGCTGGCGACAAACGCGCCGGCCTGCGTGGCCGCCAGCAGCACGTTCGAGGCCAGCGCGCCGCTGCAGTGAAACACGATGGCGCCCGCCTGGCGCCCTTCGGCCACCAGCGCCGCGCAGGCCGGACCGATCTGATCGTCGGAGACGGCCAGCATGGTGACGTCGGCGTGGCGCAAGGCCGCATAGCTGTCGACGGGGGTTCCGGCGCCGATGAAGGCCACGGCCGCTTGCGCCGAGGCCATCGAGCGCGTGAGCACGTCCTGCACGGCGACACCTTCCACGCCGGCGAACAAACTGCCCAGCACGCGGCCCACGTGGCCGGCGCCGATGATATTCAAAGTGACGTTCATGATGATTTTCTAGAAGCTCGATCCCGGCTGGCGCAGGAATTCCACCTCTTGCGGCGTGGAAGCGCGGCCCAGGATGGCGTTACGGTGCGGGAAACGGCCAAAGCGGGCGATCACTTCCTGGTGGCGCTCGGCGTAGTCGAGCATGCCGTCAAAACCGGGCTGCGCCTGCGACAGCAGCTGGAACAGCTCGACGGCACGCGCCTGCATGGCCAGGTCTTCCGCGTGTTCGAACGGCAGGTAGGCAAAGGCGCGCAGCATCGGCGGCAATTGCCCGTCCTGTCCCGCTTGCGTCAAGGCGATGGCCAACGCCAGCGCCCGGGTGTCGCCGGCAAAGGCGCGCGGCGTGCCGCGATACACATTGCGCGTGAATTGATCGAGCACGATGAGGCGCGCCAGCGCGCCGTGCGGCGTCGCATCCCATTCACGCAAGCCGCCGTCGATGGCGGCATCGATCAGCGCGCCGAAACGCTCGCGTATCTGCGCGTCAAAGCCGTCATCCTTGCGGAACCATTCCATGCGCGACTGGCCATAATCCGGGTTATCCGGCGGCAGGAACCAGAAATCGAGTACCGCTTGTGCCTGTGCATCCATATTCATTCTCTCGGCATCCGTATCAATTGCGGGCATGCGACAGCTGGAAGCCGGCGATGCCTTCGAAAGCGGCCAGTTCGGCCGACATGGCCGACAGGCTGGCGCCCGTGTTCTTGCCATGCGCGATGGCGACAAAACGCCATTCCTGCATGCCTTCGTTGCTGCCGATGGTCAGCGAGCCGCTGGCGATATCGTAGCCGCGCTTGGCCGCCATGCGCCGCAGCGCATCCTCACGGGGAATAAAGCCTTGCTTGAAGCGCATGGTGATGGCCACCGCGTGGCGCGACGGCAGCCAGTTCTCCAATTTTGACAGAAAAATCATCGCCATCGCGCACAGGAAGGCCAGGCCCATGGCCGACAGATAAAAGCCGATGCCGACCATGATGCCGATCACGGACGAGGCCCAGATCGAGGCGGCCGTCGTCAGGCCGCTGATATTGAACCCCTCGCGCATGATGACGCCGGCGCCGAGGAAACCCACGCCCGTGACGATGCCCTGGATGACGCGCGTGGGATCGCTGCCGACGATGGCGCCATGGCCGCCGTACCAAAATTCAGGATAGCCGCCCAGCACCGTCAGCGCGGCCGAGGCCATGCAGACAAGGCTGTAAGTGCGCATGCCGGCCGCGCGCCCGTGATAAGAACGCTCGTAACCCACCAGCAAGCCCAGCAGCAGCGCGCCCAGCAGGTTCAGCAGGATCACGCCATTCGTCGCCAGCTCGGCCGGCGACCAGTAGGCGCGCAGGAAGTCGATGGTCGGCATTTAATCCTGGGGCTTTTTGGTCAGCTGCTTTTCAAACGCCACGTCGAGCTTGCTGACGCGGCGCGCCTTTTGCGGTCCCAGGCCATTGACGAAGGCGACAAACGCATCGAGTTCCAGCGGCGGGCACAAAGGCGGCAAGCCGGGGCCTTCCGTGAGAAAGAACAGTTCATCGCCCGTGCGCGCCATCGTGTAGAGACGGTGGCCGGTGCGTTCCTTGAGCCGCTCGATGGCGGAGGTGGCGCGGGTCGAGCGCATCAGATGGCTCCCGTGCGCTGTTCCAGCCACGCCAGCGCATCGCCGGACAACAGCGGCGCCAGGCGCGCGCGCACGGTGGCGTGATAGTCGTTCAGCCACGCCGCCTCGTCGTCGCGCAGCAGCGACCGTTCCACGCAGCGCGTGTCGATCGGGCACAGGGTCAGGGTTTCGAAGCGGAGAAATTCGCCAAACTGCGTCGTTTCCGCAGGCACGTTCAGCACCAGGTTCTCGATGCGGATGCCCCACTGGCCAGGGCGGTAGATGCCCGGTTCGATGGAGGTGATCATGCCCGGTTCCATGGCCGTCTGCGGCTCCGGCATGGCGGACTGGGAAATCGATTGCGGCCCTTCGTGGACGTTGAGGAAAAAGCCCACGCCGTGGCCCGTGCCGTGGCCAAAGTCGATGCCCTCGGCCCACAGCGGCGCGCGGGCGATGGCGTCGAGCATGGGCGACTTCACGCCGCGCGGGAACTGCGCGCGCGACAGGGCGATCATGCTGCGCAAGACCAGGGTGAAATCGCGCCGGTGTTCGGGCGTGATCGTGCCGACGGGGACCACGCGCGTGATGTCCGTGGTGCCGCCCCAATACTGGCCGCCCGAGTCGATCAGCAGCAAGCCGTCGCCTTCGATGGTGGCGGCCGAATCCGCATGCGCGTGGTAATGCATGATGGCGCCATGCGCATTGAAGCCGGCGATGGTGCCGAAACTGGGGCTGACAAAACCGGCGCGGCGCGCGCGCGCGGCCGTCAGGTGTTCGTCGATGCCGATTTCCGTCAATAGCGCGCGCTGCGGGTCGGCCAGGGTGCAATCTAACCAGCTGAAAAATTCGCACAGGGCAGCGCCATCTTGCTCCATGGCGGCGCGCACGTGCGCCGCTTCGCTATCCGTCTTGCGCGACTTGGCCAGGGTGGTCGGGTTGATGGATTCGACCACCCGCACGCCCTCGGCCACGGCCTGGCGCGTGCCGAACGTGATGCGGCGCGGGTCGAGCAACAAGGTGGCGCCGGCCGGCAAGGCGGCCAATGCAACCGCCGTGCGGTCGTACGCGGCCACGTCCACGCCTTCGCTTTCCAGGGTGGCGCGCAGGGACGCCGGCAGCTTGCCTTCGGCGATGAACAGCGTGGCGCGCTCCGGGCCCACCAGCGCATGCGCGAGGAAGACGGGGTTGTAGTGCACGTCGGCGCCGCGCAAGTTGAACAGATACGCGATATCGTCGAGCGTGGAAATCACGTGGTGGCTGGCGCCGTGCACCGCCATGCCGGCGCGCAGGGCCGCCAGTTTCTGCGTGCGCGACAGCGATGGATACGCGGGCGCATGTTCATATACGGGCGCGACCGGCATGGCCGGGCGATCGGGCCACACGGCTTGCAGCACGTCGATGTCCGTACGCAGGGTCACTTGCGCGCCCAGCGCCTGCTGCAGCAGGCGCGCATTGGCCAGACCCAGCACGGCGCCATCGACGGCCACCGTCTGCCCCGGCTGCACGGTCTCGCCCAGCCAGTCGATATACAGCACGCTGGCGCCGGACGGGATTTTTTTCAGGACGATGCCGCTGCCAGCCAGCTCGTCTTCCGCTTGTTCCCAGTAACGGCCATCGGTCCACACGCCGGCAAAATCCTGCGTCACGACCAGGGTACCGACGGAACCCGTAAAGCCCGACAGCCACTCGCGGCCCTGCCAGCGGGCCGGCAGGTACTCGGACAAATGCGGATCGGCCGATGGCACGATCAGGGCATCGATCTGCTGCGCGCGCATGGCGGCGCGCAGCAAGGTCAAACGGGAGGCGGGATTACTGTGAACGGATGTCTGCATGGCGGCGAAAAGGTGCTGTGCTGGGAAGCGCTCATGATACTCCGATTGCCGGCAATGCAGTACTCACGCAGCCCAGGCCAGGATCAGGATGCGGCTCGTCTTCAATGCTGGAGCAGCTGGCCGGCGAGGCCGACGATTTTTTCCAGCAGCGCCTCATCGTGCGGCAGCCACGGCACGGCTCCCAGCTTGCTCCCCTTCGCTGCCACCTCGCTCGCTACCTCGGCGCCATCCAGCGTGACCCTGCCGGTACTCAGGTGAATCGCATGCCTGCAGACCATCAGGTGGCGCGCTTCGAGCGCCATTCGTCCGTCCTCGATATGGTCCGCGAATACCTGTTCCAGCACGGTGCGCCGCATGCCCGCCATCGGCCCCGGCGCCAGATTGGCCAGGTAAAACAGGCGCTCTTCGCGCTGCACGCTTTGCTCCTCTTCCAGCAGCGCCAGGGCGCTGGCGCTGACCAGCAGGTCCACCGCGCGGCACGCTTCCGAATATGCCACCGGCGCCATCGGCATCATCTGCGCGGGCGCCAGCCCGTTTGACATGCATGCGCCGCCCGCGCCTGGATAGACGTGTCCTCCGAGGCGCAGCAATACGCGCCAGGCGCCGAATTGCCGCGACAAGCCTTCATCGTCATCGAGCCGCCAGCCTTCGCGGCGGGCCAGTCCCAGCAAGGTACGCAGCGACAACTGGTAGCCGGCAAATGGGGCGCCGCCGTCGCCGGGCGGTGCATATATTTCACGATACACCTGACGCAGCGGCTGGCGCACGCGCCGCTGCGCGAGCAGCGCCTGCCAGGCGGCGCGCTGCTCCCCGCTGCCGTGCAGGGGATGCCACAGGCCGATGTCGCCTTGTTCAGGCAATGCCACTGGCTGCCCCTGCGCATCGATGGCGCCCTTCCCGTCGGGCATGAAGGCCAGGCCGTCGCCCGTGCGCCAGACCAGCGCGCGCGCCACCGTCTCGATATCGGCATCGTCGCGCAAGGCGCGCCATTGGTCCAGGCCAAACCACACCTCGCTGGCGTAGCCCGCTTCCAGGCGGCGCGCCAGCATGGCCTGGCGCCGCTTGCCCATGGGGCCGGGCATGCCGACCCGCCAGGCGATATCGGGCCGTTCGGCCAGCGCCCGTTCGGCCGGTTTCAGATTGCGCTCCAGCTTCTTGCGGATGCCCGCATGGCGCACCTGCGCCAGCGCCGTGCGCAGGGCCAGCAAGCTTTCCGGCGTGGGGATGGTTTCCACCGCATGGCCCAGCGCCATCGCCAGCGACTGCGACGGCGCGCTCCTGGCCGCGCCGGGCGCCACGCATGCCAAGGGCAGCAAGACGGCGATCACGGGACGGAACCATCCATCATCGCGATAAGCAGCGACCCGCGCGGCGCGCGCCAGCACGGGAGAATCTGCCGTGGCAAAGGCGGCATCGGCCGCATACGGCACGCTGCCGTCGTGGATGGCGGCGATATGGCGCGCCGCCTGTTCCAGTATCGTGCGCGCAAAAGCGGCATACGCCGCATCGTCGGCCAGCACGGCGGCGGGATCCGCCTCGCCGATACTGTCGCGGTTCCAGTAGCCGCTGTAGCGCGAACCGGCCAGCGCCAGCAGGGACGCCTGCGCCAGCTGCGGCAGCAGTGCCAATTCCTGCAAGGTCAATGGCATCGGATCACGGGCGTGACGCTCCTCCATCAGCTGCGCGAATTGGGCAGGGGCGTCGCCGCCGGCAAGACGCGTCAGCAGCCAGGCCTGGTAGGGCCGCTCGGCCCAGCCCGAGGTTTCGCCGAGAATGCGCCGCGCCTGCCCCGCCGTGCCTGCCGGTGCCTCGCCCTGCAGGCTGGCCAGGCAGCCGATGACGTACTCCCATTCCCGGTTGTAATCACCGGCCGCGTCGAGTGCGTCGAGGAACACGGCGCCGGCCAGCAATGGCGCCAGTCCGGCCTCAGTCACCTGTTCCAGCAGCGTGTGCGCCAGATTGAACCGCGCGATATCGTCATGGCCGAAGCGCGCCGCGCGGTGCAGCGCCCCCCAGACGGCGCCCAGTTCTTCGGGTGTCCAGTCTTGGAAATCGACCGGCGGCCCCGTGAAGCGCGCATGCTCGACAAAGCCGCCATCGAGGCGTGCGCGCAGGGCGGCGGCGCGCGTGGTCTCAGAGAGCATCATCGGCCTCGTAGCGGCGCAAGCCTTCCAGGTCCAGCACGCGGATGCCGCCGTAATCGAGGCGCAATAGCCCCTTTTTTTCCAGCACCTGCAAGGCCTGGTTGGCGCGCTGGCGCGAGGAACCGGACAGCAGGCCGATTTCCTCCTGCGACAGCTGCACCAGGGTTTCCACGCCCGGGTATAAATGCGAGTTGAACATCGAGGCCAGGCAGCGCGCCACGCGCGTGTTCAGGTCCAGCAGGCGTTCGTTTTCCACCATGCCGATGAACTGTCCCAGGCGCTCGTTGAGCTGCATCAGCAAAAAGCGCGTAAATGGCAGGCTCGTTTCCAGCAGCCAGTGGAAGGTGGTGCCGGGCAGGCGCGCCACGCGCGTGTCCCGCAGGGCCATGGTGTCGTATTTGCGGATTTCATTCTTCAGCAATGAACCTTCGCCGAACCAGCTGCCGGGCGGCACGCCGATAAAGGTCATCGCCTTGCCGGAAGCGGAAAAATTATTCATCTTGACCATGCCGCTGATGACGCCGATCCAGTTGTCCACCGGTTCGCCCTTGCGGCACACGAAGCCGCCTTTCGGCACGAAAGTCTCGAACACATCCGCTTCGACCCGGGCCAGTTGCACGGGGTCGAGCAGCTGCGCCCAGTGGGCCGCGCGCACGGCATCCTTGAGACTGATATCAGGGTAGGTCATTGTGCAATGCACCATCGAAAAGTGGGTAAATGTCCCCGAAAAGACAACTTGGCAAACTAACGCAAGCTACTATCATTGCATAAACGCCTGACACATAAAAAACACAGAGCGCCATCCAACGAGGTGGGGCCTGAGACAAGCAACAGGGAGACACTGGTGCAAACGAATACCACAGCAGCAATGCCGACTTTTCCACGGCGCTTATTGCAACACGGGACAGTACGATCCGACAAGCCCGCCTTTCGCGAAAAACACCTGGGCATCTGGCAAACCTGGACCTGGCGCGAGGTCAACGACGAGGTGCGCGCGCTGGCCTGCGGCCTGGCCGCCATCAGCTTCCAGCGCGGCATGAACCTGGCCATCATCGGCGACAACCGTCCCCGCCTGTACTGGGCCATGCTGGCGGCGCAAAGCCTGGGCGGCGTGCCCGTGCCACTGTACCAGGACGCGCCGGCCGCCGACATGGCCTATGTGCTGCAGGATGCGGAAATCCGCTACGCCATCGTCGAAGACCAGGAGCAGGTCGACAAGCTGCTCGAACTCAAGGCCCTGTATCCGCACGTGGCCCACATCGCGTATGACGATGAACGCGGCATGCGCCATTACCGCCAGCCGGAACTGATGTCCTTTGCCGCCCTGCAGGTGCTGGGCCGGGCCTACGACCGCGAACATCCGGGCTTTTTTGACGCCGCCGTGGCAGCGGGCCAGGGCAGCGACTCCGCCGTGATCCTGTACACCTCGGGTACCACGGGCAAACCGAAGGGCGTGTGCCAGAGCCACACGGCCCTGCTGGCCGCGGGCGTTGGCGGCGTCGCCTTCGACAAGCTCACCGACGAGGAAGACATCCTGTCCTACCTGCCCATGGCATGGGTCGGCGACTGCCTGTTCTCGCTGGCGCAGGCCATGGTGGCAGGCTTCACCGTCAACTGCCCCGAGTCGGGCGACACGGTGATGATCGACATGCGCGAAATCGGCCCCACGTGCTACTTTGCGCCGCCGCGCGTGTTCGAGAACATGCTCACCAGCGTGATGATACGCATGGAAGACGCCAGCAGCATCAAGCGCCACATGTTCAGCCATTTCATGGACGTGGCCAAGCGCTGCGGCGCGCAGATTTTGGATGGCAAGCCCGTCGCGCTGGCGGACCGCCTCAGCTACAAGCTGGGCGAGCTGCTCGTCTACGGCCCCTTGAAGAACGTGCTGGGACTGTCGCGCGTGCGCGTCGCCTACACGGCCGGCGCCGCCATCGGCCCCGACCTGTTCCGCTTCTACCGCTCCATCGGCGTCAATCTCAAGCAGCTGTACGGTTCCACCGAAACCTGCGCCTATGTGTGTCTGCAACCGGACGGCAATATCAAGTTCGACAGCGTCGGCTTGCCGGCGCCCGGCGTGGAGGTGAAACTGGCGCAAAACGGCGAAGTGCTGGTCAAGTCGCCGGCCACCATGAGCGGCTACTTCAGGCGTCCCGACGCCACCGCCGAAGTGATCGACGACGACGGCTATTTCCATACGGGCGACGCAGGCGTGTTCGACGGCGAAGGCCATCTGAAAATCATCGACCGCGCGGCCGACGTGGGCAAGATGAATTGCGGCGCCATGTTCGCCCCCAACTACATCGAAAACAAGCTCAAGTTCTTCCCCTTCATCAAGGAGGTGGTGGCCTTCGGCCATGCGCGCGACCAGGTCTGCGCCTTCATCAATATCGACATCGAAGCGGTGGGCAACTGGTCCGAGCGGCGCGGCATTGCCTATTCCGGCTACACGGACCTGGCGGCGCGCGCCGAAACCTATGGCCTGATCCGCGACTGCATCGAGCAGGTCAACGCGGAACTGGCGGCCGACCCGCTGATGGACCGCACGCAGGTGCACCGCTTCCTCGTGCTGCACAAGGAGCTCGATCCCGATGACGATGAACTGACCCGCACGCGCAAGGTGCGCCGCAAATTCATCGCCGAAAAGTACGCGGTGCTCATTTCCGCCCTGTACGAGGGCAAGGCAACGCAATACATCGAGACCCAGGTGAAATTCGAGGATGGCCGCCTTGGCTCGACCAGCGCCGACCTGCAGATCTGGGACAGCAAAACGTATCGGCCCCAGGGCCTGGCCGCATGATGGAGCACAGCACGATGCAAATGAACGAACCCGACGCCCATTTCGGCACGGCCCGCAAGACGGGTCCCGTGATCCTCGACCTGAAGAATATCTCGCTGTCGTTCGGCGGCGTGAAAGCGCTGACCGACATCTCGTTCGACGTCAAGCAGCATGAAATCCGCGCCATCATCGGCCCGAACGGCGCCGGCAAAAGCTCGATGCTCAACGTGATCAACGGCGTGTACCGCCCGCAGCAGGGCGAAATCATCTACCGGGGCGAACACCGGCGCGGCATGGATTGCTATGCGGCCGCCAAATCCGGCATCGCACGCACCTTCCAGAACATCGCCCTGTTCAAGGGCATGACGGTGCTGGACAACATCATGACGGGCAGGAACCTGAAGATGAAGTCGAATTTCCTGCTGCAAGCCCTGTACTGGGGTCCGGCACGGCGCGAGGAAATCGAGCACCGCAAGAAGGCCGAAGAGATCATCGACTTCCTGGAAATCCAGGCCATCCGCAAGACTCCCGTGGGGCGCCTGCCCTACGGCTTGCAAAAACGGGTGGAGCTAGGCCGCGCGCTGGTGGCCGAACCGGACATCCTGCTGCTGGACGAACCCATGGCAGGCATGAACGTGGAAGAAAAACAGGACATGTGCCGTTTCATCCTCGACGTCAACGACCAGCTGGGCACGACCATCGTGCTGATCGAGCACGACATGGGCGTGGTGATGGATATCTCCGACAGGGTGGTGGTGCTCGATTACGGCAAGAAGATCGGCGACGGCACGCCCGACGAGGTGCGCAGCAACCAGGATGTCATCAACGCCTACTTAGGTGTGGCGCACTAGACGAGGAATAGCAATGAATATCAATTTTTTCTTTGAAGTGCTGATCGGCGGCCTGCTGTCGGGCGTCATGTACGCGCTGGTGGCGATCGGTTTTGTGCTGATCTACAAGGCCTCGGGCGTGTTCAACTTCGCGCAGGGAGCGATGGTGTTTTTCGCCGCCCTCACCTGCGTCGGCATCATGGACAAGTTCGGCCTGTCGCTGTGGCTGGCCATCCCGCTGACGATGGTGACCATGATCGTGCTGGGCATGGCGATTGAACGCGTGGTCTTGCGCCCGCTCGTCAACCAGCCGGAAATCACGCTGTTCATGGCCACCATCGGCCTGACCTTTTTCATCGAAGGCCTGGCGCAGCTGATGTGGGGCTCGCAGGTGCACAAGCTGGACCTGCCCATCGAAGACGTGCCGATGCCCTTCCTGATGGAGCATTTCAATATCATCATCTCGCAGTTCGACGTGGTGGCGGCCGGCATCTGCGCGCTGCTGGTGATCTGCCTGGCCTTGCTGTTCTCGAAAACCAAGGTGGGCCGCGCCCTGCGCGCCGTCGCCGACGACCACCAGGCGGCGCTGGCGGTCGGCATCCCGCTGCAGCGCATCTGGGCCGTGGTGTGGGGCGTGGCGGGCCTGGTGGCCATGGTGGCCGGCTTGCTGTGGGGCGCGCGCAACGGCGTGCAATTCGCCCTCACCTTCATCGCCTTGAAAGCGCTGCCGGTGCTGATCCTGGGCGGCTTTACGTCGGTGCCGGGCGCCATCGTCGGTGGCCTGATCATCGGCGCGTCGGAAAAGCTGGCCGAAGTCTATCTCGGCCCGATGGTGGGCGGCGGCATCGAAGGCTGGTTCCCGTATGTGCTGGCCCTGCTGTTCCTGCTGGTGCGTCCGGAAGGATTGTTCGGCGAGAAGATCATCCGGCGCATCTGACGCCGCACCATGCATACGATGCACCCATCACAAAGGACACGCCATGATTTACCGTGAAGCAGGACAATTCAAGACCAGCTACCAGGCTGACAACCAGATTTTCCCGATCCGGCAAGACCGCCTGGCGCTGACGGCCACGCTCCTCGTCGCCGTCTTCCTCCTGCCGTATTTCGCCTCGCCCTACATGCTGTCGGCGATCCTGATCCCCTTCCTGATCTTCGCCCTGGCGGCGCTGGGCCTGAACATCCTGACCGGTTACGCGGGCCAGCTGTCGCTGGGCACGGCCGCCTTCATGGCCGTGGGCGCCTTTGCCTCGTATAACTTCATGGCCCGCCTGCCTGGCCTGCCGCTGCTGGTGTCCTTCATCCTCGGCGGCCTGTGCGCGGCCATGGTGGGCATCGCC
Organism: Janthinobacterium sp. BJB426; assembly: GCF_002735705.1. Lineage (GTDB taxonomy): Bacteria > Pseudomonadota > Gammaproteobacteria > Burkholderiales > Burkholderiaceae_D > Janthinobacterium. The sequence continues at coordinate 241,234 of NZ_PDZL01000004.1, read as the reverse complement.
TTCGGCCTGCCCTCCTTGCGCATCCGCGGCTTTTACCTGGCCGCCTCCACCCTGGCGACGCAGTTTTTTGTCGTCTGGTGCCTGACCAAGATCCCGTATCTGACCAACTACAGTTCCTCGGGCGTGATCACGGTGCAGAAGATGACCATCCTCGGCTACCAGTTCGACACGCCGCAAAGCAAATACCTGCTGGTGCTGGCCATCGTTGCCGGCATGGCACTGCTGGCCAAGAACATGATCCGCTCGAACGTGGGTCGCTCGTGGATGGCCGTGCGCGACATGGACATGGCGGCCGAAGTGATCGGTTTCAGACTGATGCGCACCAAGCTGCTGGCGTTCGCCGTCAGCTCGTTCTACTGCGGCGTGGCCGGCGCGCTGTATGCCTACGCCTACCTGGGCACGGTGGAGCCGGAAGCGTACAACCTAGACCTGTCCTTCCGCATCCTGTTCATGATCATCATCGGCGGCGTCGGCTCGATTCTCGGCTCCTTCCTCGGCGCGGCCTTCATCGTGCTGCTGCCCGTCTTCCTAAACACCATCGCGCATGGCCTGGCATTGCCCACCAGCGTGGCCTCGAACCTGGAACTGATGGTGTTCGGCGCGCTGATCATCTTCTTCCTGATCGTCGAACCGCACGGCCTGGCCAGGCTGTGGCAGATCGCGAAAGAGAAATTACGCCTGTGGCCTTTCCCGCACTAGGAATTTGTACCTTGCAGTCTGATGTCGGTTGACTTGAAATCAAATAAAACAAGAGGAGACACACAATGAAACACATCAAATCGCTCATGCTGGCCGCCGCCATCGCCAGTGCCGCACTCACCATGGCCGGCAGCGCCCAGGCGCAGGACAAGGAACAGTACATCGCCCTGCCGTCCTACCGCGTGGGTCCCTACGCGGCTGGCGGTTCCGGTTTCTACGGCGGCATCATCGACTACTTCAACCTGGTCAACCAGGCCGGCGGCGTCAATGGCGTCAAGATCAGCTGGGAAGAATGCGAAACGGAATACAACCCGTCGCGCGGCGTCGAATGCTATGAACGCCTGAAAACCAAGCAGGGCGGCGCCACCCTGGTCGAAACCCTGTCCACGGGCGTCGCCTATGGCATCCTGGACCGCGTGGCGCAAGACAAGATCCCCATGACGATGATCGGCTACGGCCGCTCGGACGCCGCCAACGGCAAGGTCTTCCCCTACGTGTATCCGCTGATCTCCAGCTACTGGAGCCAGGCCGCCGCCATGATCAAATACCTTGGCGACAAGGATGGCGGCATGGACAAGCTGAAAGGGAAAAAAATCGTCCACCTGTACCACGATTCGGCCTTCGGCAAGGAACCGCTGCCCGTGCTGGAAGCGCTGTCGAAACAGTACGGCTTCGAGCTGGTGAAAATTCCCGTCGCGCCGCCCGGCAGCGAACAGCAATCGCAGTGGCTGCAGATCCGCCAGGCCAAACCGGACCACGTGATCCTGTGGGGCTGGGGCGTGATGAATTCCGTTGCCATCAAGACGGCGCAGCGCAACGGCTTCCCGCGCGACAAAATGCTGGGCGTCTGGTGGGCCGGCTCCGAGGAAGACACGATTCCATCGGGCGACGCGGCCAAGGGCTACACGGCGATGACGTTCAATACGCCGGGCAACTACCCCGTGCTTGACGACATCCGCAAGAAACTCTACGCGTCCGGCAAGGGCAACCTATCCGACCAGTCGCGCATCGGCTCCGTCTACCACATGCGCGGCGTGACGGCTGGCATCCTGTGGGTCGAAGCGATCCGCGTGGCGCAGGAAAAATTCGGCAAGGGCAAACCGATCACGGGCGAGCAGATGCGCTGGGGCCTGGAAAACCTGAACGTCGACGATGCGCGCCAGAAGGCCGTGGGCGCGCTGGGCATGTTCCCCACCGTGAAAACCAGCTGCGATGACCATGAAGGCTCGGGCGCCGTGAAAGTGCAGCAGTGGGATGGCAAGAAATGGACCGCCATCACGCCGAAATGGATCGTCGGCGACAAGGCCCTGGTGCGCAAACTGGTCGAGGAATCGTCCGGCAAGTACGCCGAAGAGAAAAAGATTACGCCGGCGTGCATGAAGTAATGCAGTAGGCGAGAGGAACCGGACCGGCTACCGCCGGTCCCGTGTTTAACATTTTAAAGAAGCAGCCATGACCCACACTGCCACGCAAGCCCCGCCCCAGGCGGACACGCCGCCGCCCTACCTGTCGGTGAACAATATCGAAGTCATCTACGACCATGTGATCCTGGTCCTGAAGGGCGTGTCGCTGCAAGTCCCGCAAGGCAAGATCGTGGCGCTCCTGGGCGCCAACGGCGCCGGCAAGTCGACCACCCTGAAGACCATCTCGACCCTGCTGCGCGGCGAACGGGGCGACGTCACCAAGGGAGAAGTCCAGTTCAAGGGCGAGCGCGTGGATCAATTGACGCCGAATGAACTGGTCAAGCGGGGCCTGTCGCAAGTGATGGAAGGGCGCCACTGTTTCGGCCACCTCACCATCGAGGAAAACCTCCTGACGGGCGCCTACACGCGCAGCCTCTCGCGCGGCGAGCTGAAAGACGCGCTGGAAAAGGTCTACCACTATTTCCCGCGCCTGAAAACCCGGCGCAGCAGCCAGGCCGGCTATACCTCGGGCGGCGAGCAGCAGATGTGCGCCATCGGCCGCGCGCTGATGGCCAAGCCGTCGATGATTTTGCTGGACGAACCGTCGATGGGCATCGCGCCGCAGATCGTTGAAGAGATCTTCGGCATCGTCAAGGATTTGAACCACAAGGAAAACGTCTCTTTCCTGCTGGCCGAGCAGAACACCAACGTGGCGCTGCGCTACGCCGACTTCGGCTACATCCTGGAAAACGGACGGGTCGTGATGGAAGGGCAAGCGCAGGAACTGGCCAGCAACGAAGACGTCAAAGAGTTTTACCTGGGCGTGTCCAGTGCCGGGCGCAAGAGCTTCCGCGACATGAAGTTCTACCGCCGCCGCAAGCGCTGGCTGGCCTGACATCGGGAGTTGCCGTCATGGATCTGGAACGGGCGAAGCAAGTGTGCCGCGGCTTTCCCGGCGCGACAGAAGACATCAAGTGGAGCAACGTGCTGGCGTTTTCCGTCGGTGGCCGCCTGTTCGCCCTGTGCGGCGCGGAAGCGCACAGCACGCGCGGCATGAGCATCAAGGTCGATGCGGAACGCTTCCTGGAATTGACGGACCGTCCCGGCTTTCGCCCGGCGCCCTACCTGGCGCGGGCCAAATGGGTGCTGGTCGCCAGCCCAGACGCCCTCGACGACGACGAAATGGCTACCCTGCTGCAGCGCTCATACAGCCTGATTGTTGCGGGACTGACGAAAAAAATGCAACGTGACATTGGAGAATCAGCAACATGACCGATACGCTCGACAGTCTGGAAGCACGCGCCCCCGAAGCGCGCGAACGCGAATTGATGGCCGGCCTGCCGCAGCTGATCGCGCGCGCGCAAAAGGCGCCGGGCTGGGCCCGCATCCTCGACGGCGTCAACGCAGCCGACATCACCAGCCGCGCCGCGCTGGCGCAGCTGCCCGTGACGCGCAAGTCCGACCTCAAGCAATTGCAGCACGACGCGCTGCCGTTCGGCGGCTTGAACACGACGCCGAAAAACGCCCTGTCGCGCGTGTTCGTCTCGCCCGGCCCCATCTTCGATCCCGAAGGCCGCGGCCCCGACTGGTGGCGCTTCGCGCGTCCCATGTATGCGGCCGGCGTGCGCGCCGGCGGCTTGCTGCAAAACTGCTTTTCGTATCACTTCACGCCGGCCGCCTTCATGGTCGAAGGGGGCGCCGCGCGCATCGGCTGCACCGTCATCCCGGCCGGTATCGGACAGACGGAAATGCAGGTGCAGGCGATGGCCGACCTGAAGCCCGACACGTATATCGGCACGCCGTCATTTCTGAAACTGATCATCGAAAAAGCGCGCGAGATGGGCGCCGACATCAGCAGCGTCACCAAGGCCGTGATGGGCGCAGAAGCCTTGCCCGAGTCCCTGCGCAGCTGGTTTGCCGAAAACGGCGTGCCGCACGTGTTCCAGACCTATGCCTCGGCCGATATCGGCAGCATCGCCTATGAAACGGCCAGCAATGGCAAGCTCAATCCCGGCATGGTCGTGGACGAAAACGTGCTGCTGGAAATCGTCCATCCGGGCAGCGGCATTCCCGTCGCGCCGGGCGAAGTGGGCGAAGTCGTCGTCACCGTCTTCAATGCCGACTATCCGCTGATCCGCTTCGCCACGGGCGATCTGTCGGCCGTGTTGATGGACGCGCAGGAGTCGCCGTGCGGCCGCACGAATACGCGCATCAAGGGCTGGATGGGGCGCGCCGATCAAACCACCAAGGTGCGCGCCATGTTCGTGCACCCATCGCAGGTGCATGAGATCGCGCGCCGCCACCCGCACATCAAAAAGGCGCGGCTGGTGGTGTCGGGGCGCATGGCCAACGACGAGATGACTTTGCATTGCGAAGTCGACGATCCGACTGACGCCAGCGGCACCGAAGCCATCATCGGTTCGATCCGCGAACTGACCAAGCTGCGCGGCGATGTGCTGCTCGTGGCCGTGGGCAGCCTGGCGCAGGATGGGAAAATCATCGACGACATGCGCGATTACAAATAAGGCCGATTTGCGGGATAATACCGGCATTGACCATCAGCCCCATTCATCGCCATGCAAGAGTCCATGCAAGAATTTCATCACAACCGTGCCCGTGACCTGATCAAGAACGCGGAACTGCTGTTCGACCAAGACGCCGTGCAGGCGTCGATCACGCGCATGGCCGATGTGCTCAACACGCGCTTCAACGCCGAGGACTCGAAAGAGTTCCCGCTGGTGCTGGGCGTGATGGGCGGCGCCGTTGTATTTACGGGCAACCTGCTGCCGCAACTGAGCTTTCCACTCGAATTCGACTACATCCATGTCAGCCGCTACGGCGACGACGACAAGGGTGGCGAGGTGGTGTGGAAAGTCATCCCCCGTTCGAACGTGGCGGGCCGCACCGTGATCGTGCTCGACGATATTCTCGACGAAGGCGAGACCCTGGCGCACGTCAAACAGCGCTTGCTGGACATGGGTGCCTCGGAAGTCATCCTGGCCGTGTTCGCGGACAAGGCCATCGGCAAGAAGAAGCCGGTACAAGCCGACATCGTCGGCCTGGTGATCCCGAACCGTTTCGTCGTCGGCTTCGGCATGGATGCGTATGGCTACTGGCGCAACCTGCCGGGCCTGTGGGCCATCAAGCCCGAGGATTTGAAGCAGGAATAAGGATGGCCTGGATGACGCGACATGCCGCGTCATCCGGCAGCAGCAAGGTTACAGCTTCAAGCGCGCGCGCGCCGCATCGTATTCGGCTTTCAGGCGCGCCACCATCTCTTCCACGCTCGGCACGTCATCCATCAAGCCCACACCCTGGCCCGCGCCCCAGATGTCGCGCCAGGCTTTGGCGCTGCCCGAGCCGAAGTTCATCGCGCTCTTGTCCGCTTCGGGCAACGCTTCCGGATCGAGTCCGGCCGCTTCGATCGATTTTTTCAGGTAATTGCCGTGCACGCCCGTAAACAGGTTCGTGTAGACGATGTCCGCCGCGCTGGAATCAACGATGGCGTCGCGGTAGCCCTCGCTGACGTTCGACTCCTTGGTCGCCAGCCAGCGCGAGCCGATGTAGGCAAAGTCGGCGCCCATGGCTTGCGCGGCCAGCACGGCGTCGCCCGTGGCGATGGAACCCGACAACGCCAGCGGACCGTCGAAGAATTTGCGCACTTCGCCCACCAGCGCGAACGGCGACAGGGTGCCCGCATGGCCGCCGGCGCCGCTGGCCACCAGGATCAAGCCATCGACACCGGCTTCCAGCGCTTTTTTCGCATGGCGGATCGAAATCACGTCATGCAGCACGATGCCGCCATAGCTGTGGATGGCGTCGAGCATTTCCTTCGGCGGCGCGCGCAGCGAGGAAATGATGATGGGGATCTGGTGTTTCACACACACTGCCACGTCATGCGCGAGGCGGTCATTCGACTGGTGCACGATCTGGTTGACGGCGATCGGCCCGACCTTCTTGTCCGGATTGGCGGCCTGGAAGGCAGCCAGTTCGGCCTGCAAATCCGTGAGCCACGTGTCGAGCAATTCGGCGGGTCGCGCATTCAGGGCCGGGAAGGAACCGACGATGCCGGCCTTGCACTGTGCCGCGACGAGGGCCGGGCCGCTGGCGATGAACATCGGCGAGGCGATTACGGGTAAGGAGAGGTTTTGCAACGCAACAGGCAATGCCATGGCGGACTCGCTGGAAAGTTGATCGGGATGAGAAATACACTGAACGTTGATTATAGTGCAGAAAAAGTACGATCGTGCTGAATTTATCGCCTGACCGTTTCAGCCTTCGTTAAGCAAGTACTCACCCTCGACCTGTGCCGCCGTGGCCCTCACCAGCTGGGACACGGCCCATTCGGCCAGCGCGGCCGCTTCCTGGCGCAGAAAGCGCCGGTTGGCCTCTTCGAAGATGGGCATGCCGCGCAGCAGCGCCGGTATCTCGGCGATGGCGATGCGCTGGCGTTCCAGCAGCAGGAACTTGAGCAGCACTTTTACCGCGTTCTGCGCATTGCGCACGGGATCGGACGCCAGGTAATCGAGGCGCGACCAGGCGCGCTGCAGGGCGCCGGCGGCGTCCTGGAATGGCCGTCCATGGCCGGGAATCACCACGCGCACGTCCAGGCCGGCGATCAGGTCCAGCGTGGCGCGCGCTTCCAGAAAACCGGAGCCGCCATCGAGTTCGGGGAAGATCACGCCAAAACCGTTTTCCCACAGGGCGTCGGCAGAGATCAGGATGCCCTCGTCGGCGCAGTAAAAAATCAGCGAGTGCGGATCGTGGCCCGGTGCGCCCAGCGCTTGCCAGCGCATGTCGGCCAACGTCAACGTGTCGCCCGGCGAGACGGTGGCGTCAAAGCCGAAGCGCGGGCATTGCTGGCCCGTGGCCTGGAAACTCAGGGCGTCGACGTCCCACGCGCGCACCTTGTCCGCTTCCGAGACGGGAATGGCCGTGTGGCAGCCGTATTGCGCTTGCAGCAGCGCGTTGCCGCCGCAATGGTCGGAATGCAGATGCGTATTGAACAGGCGGTCCAGCGGCCGGCCCGCCAGACTATGGCGCAGCAAGGCCAGGGTTTGCGGCGCATGCGTGACATAGCCGCTGTCGATCAGGGCCGTGTCATCCCTGCCCTGGAACAGGATGTTATTCGACGACAGCCAGCCGCGTTCGAACACCTGCATGGCATCGGGGAACAGCGCTGGCGATCGCGGCATGGCTTCCTCAGTAGTCGGGCTCGAAATCGAGCAGGGATACACGTCCTGGCAATTCGGCCCACACGGCGCGCTTGAAGTCGTCGTCGGCCTTGCTCCAGGCGATGATCTCGTCGAGCGTGCGCAAACAGCCTTCGCACAAGCCGCTGTTGCGGTTCATCTTGCACAGGCTGACGCAGGGCGACGGCACTGGCGAGGGGAGAGGAATGGCTGGCGGAGGTGGGGTAGCGACCATCATGGAGCGGCATCGGTAAACGTGTAGGCTTTCATTATGCCGCGAAACGGCGCCGGCGAGTCGGCGGCATCGCCATGCAATGTTTCTGTGAATAAATTTTCAAGTGAAAACATGATCAAAAAATCATCTTCTGGAAATTTATTTTGCAGCCCATTCTCACTCTACGGGTGCCCGTCCTACAGCGTTATCAGACCAAATCCTGCTTGACTTGAGATACTACACAACTATACTACCATCCATACAGATGGCAAATGGATGCCACGTGGAGTTTTTGGAGAGATATGGCCAAGCAAGACAGCAAGCCCAAAATTGGGGAATCCGAGAAAATCACGATCAACCTCGGCTTGATCGACCTGGGGCAGATCGATTTGCTGGTCCAGGAAGGATTTTATTCCAACCGCACGGATCTGATCCGTACGGCCATACGCAACCAGCTGGGTATCCACGCCGACGTGGTGAAACAAACCGTCGCCCGTAAAAGCCTGGTATTGGGCATGCAGCATTATTCGCGCGCCGACCTGGAAGCGATCCAGGCAGCCGGCCAGCGCTTGCAAATCCAGGTGCTGGGACTGGCCAGCATTGCCAGCGACGTCTCCGTGGAACTGGCACTGGCCACCATCGAGTCGATTTTCGTATTAGGTGCCCTGCACGCCAGCACCGTCGTCAAGACGGCGCTTGCAGGGCGAATTCACTAGCGTATTGGTTCGCGGCGATGACCCGGCCGATGCGCGGCACCGTTAAGGATAGTCATGAAACTACCTCTCAACATGTTGGCGCAGATGCGCGCCGCAACCCGCAATCTGATGGGCGGCGGTCCCGCCGCAGCCACCGAAGCGATCCAGCAGGCGCTGTCTGCCGCCGGCCTGACGCCGCCGGCGGCAGCCACGCAAGCGCCGCCACCGCAGCCGATGCGCGATATCAATCCACCACCTGCGTCACCACCTGCGCAGGCCCGAGCCGAGCAGCCGCAAGCTGACGCCGCGCCACCCACGCCCGCGCAGGCGGCGCAGGACTTCGCGCAGGATTTCATGGCGCGCCTGGGCGTGCCGGCCGGCCTGGGCCAGCACAGCTTCGACATGCCCAGTTTCGAGCTGCCGAATTTCCACCCACCTGGCTTCAACACGCCGGCCGCCACGCCGGTGGAGATGCCGGCCGGTGCGCAATTCATCGACGGCGTGTACCGCAACCATGCGGGCACGCGCTCCTATAAACTGTATATCCCCAGCAGCTATCACGGCCAGGCCATGCCGCTGATCGTCATGCTGCACGGCTGCACGCAAAATCCCGATGATTTCGCCGCCGGCACGCAGATGAATGCGCTGGCCGAAGAAAAGGAATGCTTTGTCGTCTACCCGGCGCAAACGCAGGGCGCCAACAGTTCGCGCTGCTGGAACTGGTTCAATGCCATCGACCAGCAGCGCGACCAGGGCGAACCATCGCTGATCGCCGGCATCGCCCGGCAAGTCATCGACGAATATCCAGTGAATGAACGCGAAGTGTTCGTCGCCGGCCTGTCGGCGGGCGGCGCCATGGCCGTCATCGTCGGTACCCTGTACCCGGACCTGTTTGCCGCCGTCGGCGTGCATTCGGGCCTACCCTTCGCTTCGGCGCAGGACTTGCCATCGGCGCTGGCCGCCATGAAGGGCGGCGCCATGCCCAATGCCCAGCGCAAGGCGCCGGCCGGCGGCGTGCCCATCATCGTCTTCCACGGCGACCGCGACACCACCGTCAATCCGCGCAATGGCGATGAACTGATCGCCCAGGGCGTGCGCAGCCAGGCAGGCGGCAAGGCGGCCAAGGCCGCATCCATCGACGGCAGCGTGCCGAATGGCCACCGCTACACGCGCACCACGCACAGCCAGGCCGATGGCTCCCCGCTGGGCGAACACTGGGTCATCCACGGCGCCGGCCATGCCTGGTCCGGCGGCAGCCATAACGGCAGTTATACGGATGGAAAAGGGCCGGACGCGAGCCGGGAAATGCTGCGCTTCTTCAAGACCGTCAGTTGATATTGTCGGTGTAGGGCGCGATCTGCCGCTGCTTGTCGGCGATCTCGCATACGCCGTCGGCATAGCGGGTGGAGATGGCGATGAACTGCTCCTGGATCTGCAGGAAGGCATCGACAATCTCGGCGTCGAAGTGCGAACCGCGTCCTTCGACGATGATCTGCACGGCCTGCGCATGGTCCATGCCCTGCTTGTAGATGCGCCGGCTGATCAGGGCGTCATACACGTCGGCCAGCGCCATCAGGCGCGCCGAAATCGGGATGGCTTCGCCGGCCAGGCCTTGCGGGTAGCCGCTGCCATCCCATTTCTCGTGGTGGCTGTAGGCGATCTCTTTCGCGTACTTGAGGAAATCGACTTCGATGCCCAGCTCGTGCTCGGCCGCCAGGATGGCGTCGCGCCCGAGCGTGGTGTGCGTCTTCATGATGGCCATTTCGTGCGGCTCGAAACGTCCGGGCTTGAGCAGGATATGGTCGGGGATGCCCACCTTGCCGATGTCGTGCAGCGGCGCCGTCTTGAACAGCAGTTCGATATTCTTATCCGTCAAAAAATCGCGGAAGCGCGGCAAGCCGCGCACCTTCTCAGCCAGCGCCTTCAGGTAGTGCGAGGTACGGCGGATATGGTTGCCCGTCTCGCTGTCGCGCGTCTCGGCCAGCGAGGCCATGGCGTGGATCGTGACGTCCTGCAGCGCCGCCACTTCCTGCACGCGGCGCTCCACCTCCGTTTCCAGGTATTGGTTCTGGTCGCGCAAGAAATCCTGCATCTGCTTCATCGCCAGTTGCGTCCTGATGCGCGCCAGCACGATGGGCGCCGAAATCGGCTTGGTGATGTAATCGACGGCGCCCAGGGCCAGGCCCAGCTGCTCGTCCGCCACTTCGCTCATGGCGGTGACAAAAATCACGGGGATGCCGGCCGTGGCGGGATCGGCCTTCAGCGCACGGCACACGTCGTAGCCGCTCATGCCCGGCATCATGATGTCGAGCAGGATCAGGTCGGGCTGGTCGCTGCCGGCGGCGATCTTCAGGGCGCGCTCGCCATTCACGGCGATCTTGGTGCGGTAATCGTCTTCCAGCACCGCGCGCAGCAGGTCGATATTGTCTGGCGTGTCATCGACCACCAGAATGGTTGGCTTGCTTGCCGGCGCTCTCATGCCCGTCCTTCGCTCTGCATAGTTATCCTTGTCACAGTGTCAGCTCCAGCGCATCGGCCACCTCGCCCAGCTGCGCCAGCGCACCTTCGAAATCGTATTGTCCCAGCATGCGCTTCAACTGGCGCGCGTGTTCCGCCTGCCCGGCCGCGACCAGCACGGGGCCAATGCCGTCCAGGTGCTTGACGGCCTGCGCATCGTCCTGCAGCAGCAGCTGCGACAATTCGCGCAAACCCGCTTCCAGGTGCGCCCGGTCCACCGGCGCCACGTACGCCACCGCCGCGCCGCCCGCCTCGGCCGCATTGCCACGCGACTGCATGGCCAGCACGACTTTCGGCACCAGCTCGTCGAGCGCCAGGGCGCAGGCGGCCAGCGCCTGCGGCAAGCCGTCGTGCGAACCCAGGCTGAGCAAGTGCTCGACCCGCGCAGCGCTGTCGGCCAGGCCACCGGCACCGATATTGCCCGCCAGGCCCTTCAAGGTATGCGCTTCGCGGATCGCGGTTTCCAGCTGGTTGTTCTCGATGGCGGCAATGATGCGCTGCATGGCGTCGAACTGGGTTTCCACAAAACGGTCCAGCAATTTTCGCATCAAAACGGCATTGCCGCCCACGCGACGCATGGCTTCCGCCATTTTCAGGCCGGCGATCACGGGCAGCTCCGCTTCCGGCTGCGGCATCACCGCCGTCATTGCCTGCGGCGTGGCCGGTGCGATCCAGCGCGCCAGGGTACCGAACAGCTGCGCCACGTCGATCGGCTTGGCGATGAAATCGTTCATGCCGGCATCCAGGCATTTTTCCTTGTCGCCCACCATGGCATTGGCCGTCATGGCGATCACGGGCAAATTCGAATAGCGGGGATCCTGGCGCAGCTTGCGCGTCGCCTGGTAGCCATCCATCACCGGCATCTGGCAATCCATCAGCACGCCGTCATAGGCGTTTTCCTCGATCTTCGCCAGCGCGATGGCGCCATTGCTGGCGATGTCGACGCGGATGCCGGCGTCGTTGAGAATATGCTGTGCCACTTCCTGGTTCACTTCATTATCCTCCACCAGCAGCAGCCAGGCGCCGCGCAAGGCGCGCTCGTCATCGCGGTAGCTGCTCTGGCGCTGCGTCTTGCGGCTCTGTCCCGTCACACCGCCAAACACGAACGATATCTGGTCGAGCAGGGTCGAGGCGCTGACCGGCTTGTTCAAGACGCCGTCGAACGGCAAGTCCCGCTGGCGCGCCGCTTCCAGCAGCGCTTCGCGATGGAAGGCCGTGACCATGATGCAGGCCGGCGTCGCATCGATGCCGGCGGCATCGGCGCGGATGCCGGCCAGGGTATCGAGGCCGTTCATGCCCGGCATTTTCCAGTCCATCAGTACCAGTCCGTACGCTCGCCCCTCGGCGCGCGCCTGCGCCACGGCGCCGATGGCCAGCACGCCGCCAGACACGGCACGCGCCTCGAAGCCCAGCGCCGTCAGCATGCTGACGAAGATTTCACGCGCACTGGGGTTGTCATCGACCACCAGCACGCGCAGGCCCTGGAACTGCTGCTGATGCTGCAGTTGCGGCAGGCTGTCGCGCGGCACGGCGGCCAGGCCGAAGCGGGCCGTGAAGAAAAAGGTGCTGCCCACGCCCGCTTCGCTGACCAGGTCGATCTCGCCTTCCATCATTTCCACCAGGCGCTTGCTGATGGTCAGGCCCAGGCCCGTGCCGCCATGGTGGCGCGTGGTCGAGGTGTCGGCCTGGGTAAAGGCCTGGAACAATTTGCTGCGCTGGGGCGGCGTCAGGCCTATGCCCGTGTCGCGCACATCCACGCGCAAGACAGCCGCACGTTCTTCCAGCTGCTGCAAGCGGATGGTGACGACGATCTCGCCCTTGTCCGTAAACTTGATCGCGTTGTTGGTGAGATTGATCAGCACCTGGCCCAGGCGCAGCGGGTCGCCCTGCAATGCGTTCGGCACGTCGGGGGCGATGTCGAACAGCAGTTCCAGTCCCTTGTCCTGGGCACGCATCACGGACAGGTCGGCGATCTGCGCCAGCACGTCCTCGAGGAAGAAATCGACTTTTTCAAAGGCCATCTTGCCCGCCTCGATCTTCGAGAAATCGAGGATGTCGTCGATGATGGCCAGCAGGTTCTTCGAAGCCGATTCCACCTTCTCCAGGTAGTTGCGCTGGGTCGACGTGAGGTCCGTCTGCAGCGCCAGGTGGGTCATGCCGATGATGCCGTTCATCGGCGTGCGGATTTCGTGCGACATATTGGCCAGGAAGTCCGATTTCATCTTGGTCGCATCCTCGGCCACTTCGACGGCGTGGCGCAGGTCCTGCTCGACGGCCAGGCTGGTGCTCATGTCCTTGAGCGCCTGCAGCAATTCGCCCGTCTCGTCGCGCGACGTCACTTCGATGACGGAACTGAGGTCGCCATTGGCCACGCGCGTGGCGATCGCCACCGCCTCGCCCAGCGGACGCGTGATCGAGCGCGCCGACCAGGCAAAGGCGAGACCCGTCAGCAAGGCTGCCAGGCCGATGCCGCCCATCAGCAGCAGCGAGGTATCGATGTCGTTGCGTATCCTGGCCGCGCTGTCGCGGATCAGCTGCTGCTGCAGGTCGTCGAGCTGGCCCACGTACAGCAGCACTTTTTCCAGCACCGGCAAGGTCTGCGTCTGTATGGCCTGCTCGGCGCGGGCATCCTCGCCGCGCTCGATCAGTTCGAACATCGTCTTGAGCGAAACATAGTAATCGGCGCGGGCCAGGTGCATCTGTTCCAGCAGGCGCCGTTCCTCGGGCCGCGCATCGAGACCGTCGAGAATGCGCACCTGCTCATCGATGCCCTGCTTGATCGCTTCCAGGCGCGCCTGGTTTGCCTGGCGCAGCGCCGGCTCGTGCTGGTTCGGCAGGTTGCCGATGCGCGTGGCCGCCTCGCGCGCCAGCCCGTGGATCTTGCTGGTCGCCTTGGCGGCGACCCAGTCGCGCTGCAGGATATCGTCGGTCTCGGCGCGGATGGCATAGATGCGGCTCCCCGCCAGGACGATAACGACCAGCATCAGCACGATCAACATGGCATAACCGGCATTGATGCGCACGCCGATGCGGATATCCCTGAAACGCATGAGAGTTTCCTATCAGAAATTCTTAAAAACCGAAGTCTGAACGTATTCCCCTACAAAATGCAAGGTCTTTTGCAAAGGAAAAAGCGCGCCGATAGGCTTATTTGGCCGGCGTTGCTGCCGGGGGCGTCAAGCTGGCGATATGGGCTTGCAGGCAGGCGGGACACCAGCAGCCCGCGGCGGCGCTGCCGGGCACGGGAACGGCTGGCGGCAGGGCCACGCACCAGCAGGGTTCCTTGGCGTCCGGATCGCGCTGGCCACACTGGAAGGTGGCGCCGCAGAGAGTGCACTGGCTCATGGCTGTGTGTGAATTGGCAAGTGTGTGTCATGCTGCGCCGGGATGCGACGCAGATGTAACTGGCAGTAAAAGGGCTGGCTGGGGAACATATCGGGCCAGACTATAGGATCATCAGGGAAAATACAACAAGATCGCCCTATAATGCCTCCAAGATTTTCTTCTTCCCTGTAAAATCTCACAAATCTATTTTCCGGACTCGCCATGAATCAACTAGCTAACTTGAACCTGGACATGAATGACGACTTGACGGCGGTGTCGCCACAAATCAAGGCGCAGATTCTGGCCGAGGCCCTGCCCTACATCCGCAATTTCCATGGCAAGACCATCGTCATCAAGTACGGTGGCAATGCCATGACGGACGAACGCCTGAAGCACGGCTTCGCGCGCGACGTCATCCTGCTCAAGCTGGTCGGCATGAACCCTGTCGTGGTGCACGGCGGCGGACCGCAGATCGATAATGCGCTGAAAAAAATCGGCAAGCAAGGCACCTTCGTGCAAGGCATGCGCATCACCGATGAAGAAACCATGGAAGTGGTGGAGTGGGTGCTTGGCGGCGAAGTGCAGCAGGATATCGTCATGCTGATCAACCATTACGGCGGCCAGGCTGTGGGCCTGACGGGCAAGGATGGCGGCTTGATCCGCGCGCGCAAGATGCAGATGCCGGACCGCGAACATCCGGGCGAATTCCTCGATATCGGCTTCGTCGGCGAGATCGACGCGATCAACCCGGCCGTCGTCAAGGCGCTGCAGGACGACGCCTTCATTCCCATCATTTCGCCGATCGGTTTCGGCCAGGATGGCCAGGCCTACAACATCAACGCCGACGTGGTAGCCGGCAAGATCGCGGAAATCCTGAAAGCAGAAAAACTGATCATGATGACCAACATCGCTGGCGTCCAGGACAAGCAGGGTAACCTGGTGACAGACCTGTCGGCACGTGAAATCGACGAGATGTTCGCCGATGGCACGATCTCGGGCGGCATGCTGCCGAAGATCTCGTCCGCGCTCGACGCCGCCAAGTCCGGCGTGAACACCGTGCACATCATCGACGGCCGCATCGAACACTCATTATTGCTGGAAGTGTTGACCGAGCAGGCTTTTGGTACTATGATCCGTTCGCACTAAAAAAATCGCAATGCATCACAGCGAGTAGTTTGGCGGCGCAGATCACCTGGCGCCGCTTTTAATTTGCCCTTGTAGCTCAGTGGTAGAGCACTCCCTTGGTAAGGGAGAGGCCACGTGTTCGATCCACGTCAAGGGCACCAGTATCCTTTCCCCGCAGCTAAAAAACTGTCCATGGCGGCGTTGTCCTTCCTCGCCGTACATTCAGCGCTAATACACCCGCTCGACCTTCAAGCCCTTCTGACGCAATAGCTCCGGCACGCTTTTCGTTCCGACCAGGTGCAGCACGCCGATGGCGGCCAGGCTGGACTTTTCGCGCGCAAGCAAGTTGGCGATGCCGTCGGCCAGGGCCGGGTTGCGGCCATCTAACAACACCTTTTGCACGAACTGCGCGGCGAACGACGGGTCGGTTGCCGCTTTCGCGGCCAGCTTGTCAAAGGCGGTCGCATCGGCCGTGCGCCAGGCGTTGGCGATCTCGCGCGCTTCCTGGCTTTGTTCCTGGTCTTCGATCGACGCCACGCCGTCTTCCAGAAAGCGGCATTGATCCAGCGGCGACATGGCACCGAACAGCGCCATCTGGCCTTCCATCGATTCGAGCTCCAGCACCGGGATCTTGCGCGCCCTGGCCTGCTGCGACAGATAATTGTCGACGGCCAGGTCGGAGCGGTAGCCAAGCATGGAAAATTCGCCGATGGCCAGCATGCTGGCCAGCATCCACGGCTTCATCGGCGCCACCGACTCGGCTGGAATGCCGTATTTTTGCAACAGCGGCGCCAGGCGTGGCGCCAGGGTCTGGCGGCAGTCAGGCGGCACTTTGCTGCCCGGCGCCTCCATGCCGTATTTCAGCACGGCGCCCAGGGCGGCACGCGGATCGGCGCCCGGATCGATCTCCAGCGCCAGCGCGCCAGCCTGATGCAGCGCCTGCGTCACGGTCGGCTCGAGCGGATAAAAGTCGGGTGAGCCGACGTGGATGGTACCGAACAGATACAGGGTATGGCTGGCATCCTGCACCTTGAACAGGGCGCCCCGGTTTTGCGCCACGGGCGGCGCTTCGGCAAAGGCCGCCGGCAACGGCAGCAAGAATAATCCGCAAAACATCACTATAATCTGGCGTCGCATGGTTTTCCTGATTGTTGAATTTTTCATCCTGCTTATCATCTTGCCTAAAGACTCCTGTGCCTGTGTCCCATCTTAACCGCTCGTCGCCGGTCTGGCTGTTTGACCTCGACAACACGCTGCACAATGCCTCGCATGCCATCTTCCCCACCATCACGGCCAATATGAACACGTATATTGCCCGCGTGCTGGGCGATGGCGTCACGCCGGCCGACGACGCCATCGTCAATGCGGCGCGCGCGGCCTACTGGCGCCGCTATGGCGCCACCTTGCTGGGCATGGTCAAGCATCACCAGGTGCAAACCGCGCATTTTTTGCACGAGACGCACGCGTTCGACGATTTGCCGGCCATGATACGCGCCGAGCGGGGGCTGGGGGCTTTACTCAAGCGCCTGCCTGGCCGTAAAATTTTACTCACCAACGCGCCGCTGCGCTATTCGAGCGACGTGATGCGCCACCTGGGCTTGCGCCAGCATTTTTCACATCACGTCGCCATCGAAGCGATGCATGTGCACCGCCAGCTGCGGCCCAAGCCATCGACCCTGATGCTGCGCAAACTGATGCGCAAGCACCACATCCGCCCTGGCCGCTGCATCCTGGTGGAAGACACCCTGGCCAACCTGAAGGGTGCGAAAAAACTGGGCCTGCGCACGGCCTGGGTCACGCAATACCTGAAAATGGCCGATCCGATCGGCGTGGCGAAGTTGCCCAAGGCGTTAAATCGCCCCGCTTATGTCGATGTCAAAGTAAAATCTGTCCGGCATTTGGCACGCCGCCTTCACCGTCTGCGTTGAAGGGGACTCCTGGGCTTCCGGTTGACGCCGGAAGCCGCACCGCTAGCGGCGGTGACGGACCTCCCATCAAGGCAGCATTTTTTTTAACGACAAGAGAAAATATGGCAAGCACACCGCCGGGCCAACGCAGGCTACAAATTCTTCAGGCCCTCGCCGCAATGCTGGAGCAGCCGAAAGGCGAAAAGATCACCACTGCCGCACTGGCAGCCAGACTGACCGTGTCGGAAGCGGCCCTGTACCGCCATTTCGCCAGCAAGGCGCAAATGTTCGAAGGGCTGATCGAATTCATCGAGTCGAGCGTCTTCGGCCTGATCAACCAGATCGCGGAAAAGCACAGCGACGGCATGACGCAAACGCGCGACATCATCGGCATGCTGCTCAATTTCGCCATCAGCAATCCGGGCATGACGCGCGTATTGATCGGCGATGCGCTGGTCAATGAGGACGAGCGCCTGCAAGTGCGCATGAACCAGTTCTACGACCGCGTGGAACTGGCGCTCAAGCAGGCCTTGCGCGTGGCCGCCGCCGAAGGCCATGGCAAGGAAAGCGAAGTGGCGGCGCGCGCCACCCTGATCGTCAGCTTCGTCATCGGACGCTGGCACCGCTACGCCAAGAGCGGCTTCAAGATCAATCCCTCCCAGGAAGCGGCGCTGCAAATCGCCATGCTGCTGGGGTAAGTCACCGCTGCGGCTGTCCCCATGCACACCGACTGTTTCGCCCTGCTCGACGACGCCAGCACTCCGGGCGCCGGTTCGCGCCTGTACACGGGCCTGGCGGCAGTCTTGCAGTGCACCGAGGGGCGACAGTGGCCGGCCCTGCTTGAAGGGCTGCAAGAGGCCTTACATCGCGGCCAGTACGCCGTCAGCGTGTGCAGCTACGAGCTGGGCGCGCATTTGCTGGCCATGCCGCCGCGCGCGGCAGGTATCAACGCGCCGCCGCTGGCGCAAGTGCTCGTCTTCGAGCATTGCACGCAGCTGTCGCAGGACGAGGTGGCGCAGTGGCTGGACGAGCGCGTCAGCGCGGACGCCGCGCCGGCCGGCGTGGCCGATATCCGCGCGAACGTGGATCAGGCCGAATTCACGCAGGCACTGCACCGCATCCACGACTATATCGTGGCTGGCGACACCTATCAGGTCAACTACACGTATCGCTTGCGCTTCGATGCTTTCGGCTCGCCCCTGGCCCTGTATGCGCGGCTGCGTGCGCGCCAGCCCGTGCCCTACGGCGCGCTGGTAATGCTACCCGATGGCGGCGCCCTGCTGTCGCTGTCGCCGGAACTGTTCGTGCGCCATGCGCAGGGCGAGTTGATGGCGCGTCCCATGAAGGGCACGGCGCCGGCCGCCCCGCCTGAACAAACGGCAGAAAACGCGCGCCGCGCCGCGGCCTTGTCTGCCGATCCGAAGAACCGCGCGGAAAACCTGATGATCGTGGACCTGCTGCGCAACGATATCGGCCGCATCGCCGTCACGGGCTCCGTCAAGGTGCCGGCCCTGTTCGAGGTGACGCGCTACAGCAGCGTGCTGCAAATGACCTCCACCGTGCAGGCGCGCTTGCGCGGCGACGCCAGCCTGGCCGACATCTTCCAGGCCTTGTATCCATGCGGCTCGATCACGGGCGCGCCAAAACGCCGCACCATGGAAATCATCGCCGAACTGGAACCAGCGCCACGCGGCATCTACACGGGCGCCATCGGCTGGTTCGATCCGCCAGCCGCCGGCGCCGCCCACGCCGTGGGCGATTTCTGCATGTCCGTGCCGATCCGCACCCTGGCCTTGCAGCCGGCTGGCCCTGACGGCATCCGGCGCGGCGAGATGGGCGTGGGCGCCGGTATCGTCCTGGACAGCGACCCGCACGAGGAATTTGCGGAATGCCAGCTCAAGGCCCGCTTCCTCACGGGCCTCACGAACGACTTCGAACTGTTCGAGACCCTGCACGCCAGCCGCAACGATGGCTGCCGCCAGCAAGAGCGCCACCTGGCACGCCTGGCCGCCTCCTGCGCCTACTTCGGTTTTACCTGGGACCAAGATGCCGCCCGCGCCGCGCTGCAGACAGCCTGCGCAGCACGCCCCGATGATGTCCCGTTCCGCCTGCGCCTGGCGCTGCGCCAGGATGGCCGGTTTACGACGCAAAGCGGTGCCCTCACCGCCTTGCCGGAGACAGTCAACATCCTGCTGGCGCCCGACGCCACGACTGCCGACGACCTGTTCCTGCGTCACAAGAGCAGCGTGCGCGCGCGCTACGATGCGGCCTGGCGCGCGGCCGAAGCGCAAGGCGGCTTCGACATGCTGTTCTTTAACGAACGGGGCGAATTGACCGAGGGCGGACGCAGCAATGTCTTCGTCCGCCTGGACGGCCGCTGGCACACGCCGCCCCTGTCCTGCGGCCTGCTGCCCGGCGTGCAGCGCGCCGCCATGCTGGCCGATCCCGCCTGGAACGCGCAGGAAACCATCATCACGCGCGCCATGCTGGCGCGGGCCGATGCGATCGTCGTGTGCAATGCGCTGCGCGGGGCGCTGCCGGCACATATTATCGCTAGCGCCTGAAACCGTTCAAGGCAAGGCGCATTGCCGAAGGCAGTGCAACGGCACGACGAGGCATTGCAACGCCGCCATGGACTGTTTCAGTCGCTAGAGATCTACCTGCATCTCGTAACCGCCGTAGATCATCCGCTTGCCATCGAACGGCAGCTTGGCCGGGTCCATCATCTCGGCCAGGCGCGGGTCTTTCATGACCTTGTCGTTGATTTCATCGCGCTTGGCGCGCGACGCATACACGATCCAGGAAAACACCACCACTTCGCCATCTTGCAAGTCCACCGCCTGCGGGAACGAAGTCAGCTTGCCTGGCTTGACATCGTCGCCCACGCATTCGCGAAATTCCAGCGCGCCATATTCGCGCCAGACGGCGCCGCAACTGCGCGACATGGCCAGATAGGCATCGAGCTTGGCCTTCGGTACGGGTACCACAAATCCATCGACATACGCCATGATGTTCTCCTTGGTTGTGACAAACGCGAACAACCAGCTTAGGACAATGATGGCAAGACGACAAGCGCGGCATTAAAAAAAAGCAGGCGATCAAGCCTGCTTGCGTCTCGGCAACTTACAGCGCCAGCGCTTTTTCCACCGCGCCAACGAGTTTCTTGTCGTCCGGCGTCACCTTGCTGGGGAAGCTTTCCACCACTTTACCGTGGCGGTCGATCAGGTATTTGTGGAAATTCCAGGCCGGGGTCTTGCCCGTCTGCTTGATCAGGTCCACGTACAGCGGATTCGGCGTAGGACCGGAGACGACGGACTTCGAAAACATGGGGAACTTCACGCCATAGGTGTTGTAGCAGAAATCGGCGATTTCCTTGCTGTTGCCGGGCTCCTGCTTGCCGAAATCGTTCGACGGGAAGCCCAGTACTACCAGGCCCTTGCTGCCGTACTTGGCGTACAGCGCCTCGAGCCCTTCATACTGATTGGTAAAACCACAATAACTGGCCGTATTGACCACCAGCACGACCTTGCCCGCATACTGGCACAGGTTTTGCGGCGCTTCATCCTGCAGGCGGTTGAAAGTCTGCTTGAGGATGGCGGGGCAGGCCGCTGACGCGGCGGCAGCTGGCGCGGTGTCGGCGGCATGGGCCGGCATGGCCAGGCTGGCGCCGGCGGCAAGGGTGGTGAGCGCAAACAGCTGGGCAAGGGTCTTGGACATGAAGGGCACCATGGTTGAACGGAAAAAAACCATTCTATGTCAAACGCCGCGCGCGCGTATGAGACGGACAACAACAGCGATTGCTTGAGCGACATCAACGACGGTGCAGTACTTGCCCAAAGCACAGTTTTTTTACCTATGCTCGGCCTTCCTGTCCCTTTCCTTGCCTTCTGGAGTCGCCATGCCCTTCCCGCACCTGACCGCGCACCTGACTACACTAACCACCGCCCTGCTGGCCGCCAGCCTGCTCATCCTGGCGCCAGGCGGCGCGCACGCCGCCACGACGGCCAAGGCCGTCAAGCCCGCCACGACCAAGGACGCCCCCGCCCTGCCCGGCTACCAGGCTGACCTGAGCCAGACCACCGTGTCCGGCCTGTCCTCGGGCGGCTTCATGGCGGCGCAGTTTGCCGTCGCCTACTCGGCTACGGTGGCCGGCGCCGGCATCATCGCGGGCGGTCCGTATTTCTGCTCGGGCCAGCCGGGCCGCTTCCCCTACATCCCCTACCTGACGAATGCCCTGACCACCTGCATGAATCCCGGCAGCGCGCAGGTGGCGCCGCCCGTCGCCAGCGAATTGCTGCGCGCGGCGAACGATTTTGCGCGCGCCCGTCTCATCGACGACACGGCCAACCTGAAACGCCAGCGCGTGTATCTGTTCAGCGGAACGAAAGACCGGACCGTGACGCAGCCGGTGGTGGAGCAGGTGGGAAAATTCTATGCGCTGGCGGGCACGCCGGCCGAGCAGATCCGCTTCGTCGACAATGTCGGCGCAGGCCATGCCATCATCACGGACAACAACCAGGACAAGGCTTGCGATGTAACGGCGTCGCCCTTCATCAATGACTGCGACTTCGTGCAGGCGCGCGACATCCTGCAGCACCTGTACCCGGACCTGCAACCGTCGGCGACCACCTTGACGGGAAAGCTGATCGCCTTCAACCAGCGCAGCTTCATCCAGAACGCGTACTCGAGCATGAACAATACGGGCTACGCCTACATCCCGAAAGCCTGCGACAGCGAGAGCTGCCGCGTGCACGTGGTGTTCCACGGCTGCCTGCAAACGACGCAGGCGATCGGCGACCGTTTCTATACCAGCACCGGCTACAACCAGGTGGCGGACGCCAACAAGATCATCGTGCTGTATCCGCAAGCCGAACCGAGCCCCGTCTACCCGTACAACCCGAAAGGCTGCTGGGATTTCTGGGGCTACACCAGCATCAATCCGATCGACCCGGATTTCTACCGCAAGAGCGGCACGCAGATGGAAGCGGTCAAGGGCATGCTGGACCGCCTCGCCGCGCGCCGCGGCTCGCGTTAAGCGGCCTTAGATCCCGCCCATGCAAATGTATTTGATGACGAGATAGTCTTCGATACCGTAGGTCGACCCTTCACGGCCCAGGCCCGATTGCTTGACGCCGCCGAAGGGGGCGATCTCGTTCGAGATCAGGCCCGTGTTGACGCCGACCATGCCCGTTTCCAGGCCTTCGGCCACGCGCCAGATACGGCCGATGTCGCGCGAATAGAAGTAGGCGGCCAGGCCGAATTCCGTGTTGTTGGCCAGGGCGATCACTTCATCGTCCGTCTTGAAGCGGAACAGGGGCGCCAGCGGGCCGAAGGTTTCCTCGGTGGCCACGCGCATGTCGTTCGTCACATCGGCGATGATGGTCGGCTCGAAGAAGCCATTGCCCAGCGCATGGCGCTTGCCGCCGGCCAGCAGGCGGCCGCCCTTGCCCAGCGCGTCGGCCACGTGTTCTTCCACCTTGGCGACAGCCTTGGCGTCGATCAGCGGGCCTTGCGTGACGCCCGCCTCGATCCCATTGCCGACCTTCAGCTTGGCCACGGCGGCCACCAATTTTTCGGCAAACGCGTCATACACGCTGTCCTGTACGTACAGGCGGTTGGCGCACACGCAGGTCTGGCCCGCATTGCGGTATTTCGAGGCGATGGCGCCTTCCACAGCCGCATCCAGGT
The DNA here is from genome assembly GCF_002735705.1 of Janthinobacterium sp. BJB426. GTDB lineage: Bacteria > Pseudomonadota > Gammaproteobacteria > Burkholderiales > Burkholderiaceae_D > Janthinobacterium. Next base: position 218,470 of record NZ_PDZL01000004.1, on the reverse strand, counting down.
CGGCATCGTCGAAGACGATGAACGGCGCATTGCCGCCCAGTTCCAACGACAGTTTCTTGATCGTTGGCGCGCACTGTTCCGCCAGCAGGCGGCCCACCTGGGTCGAACCCGTAAACGTCAGCTTGCGCACGATGGGATTCGACGTCATTTCGCCGCCGATGTCTTTCGGCGCGCCCGTAACGATGCTGAACACGCCGGCAGGTACGCCCGCGCGCTCGGCCAGCACGGCCAGCGCCAGCGCGGAAAACGGCGTCGCTTCCGCCGGTTTCAAGACCATCGGGCAGCCCGCGGCCAGGGCCGGGCCGACCTTGCGGGTGATCATGGCGGCGGGGAAGTTCCACGGCGTGATGGCGGCGCACACGCCGATCGGTTCCTTGGTGATGACCAGGCGGCGGTCCGGCCATGGCGATTGCAGGGTGTCGCCCGCAACGCGCTTGCCTTCTTCGGCAAACCACTCGATGAACGAGGCGCCGAACTGCACTTCGCCCTTCGCTTCCGGCAGCGGCTTGCCCTGCTCGGTGGTCATGATCAGCGCCAGGTCGTCGGCGTTTTCCAGGATCAGGTCATGCCAGCGGCGCAGCACGGCGGCGCGTTCCTTGGCCGTCTTCTTGCGCCAGGCGGGCCAGGCGGCATTGGCCGCCTCGATGGCGCGGCGCGTCTCGGCTGCTCCCATCAGGGGCACCGTGCCGATATGCTCGCCCGTGGCGGGATTGCTCACATTAATCGTCTGGCCACCATCGGCATCCGCCCAGGCTCCATTCACGTAAGCCTGGTGACGCAACAAGGTAGGATCTTTCAACTGCAGCATATGGATCTCCGGTCTGGTTTGAATTATCGACGAGGGATACTATGCCACAGCGCGGCCGATTCCGCAGGCGATGCGCGGAACTACTCGACCTTGAAAGACGACAGTTTCGGGTCCGGCGCCGGGTATTCCAGCTTCATGCCCTGCAGGGTTTCCAGCAGCAGGGACGCCACCACCAGGTTGCGCTGCGTCTTGGAGTTCGATGGCACCACGTACCACGGCGCGTGGTCGGCATCCGTCTCGCGGATCGCCGTTTCATAGGCGCGCTGGTAGCCATCCCACTTCTTGCGCTGGGCGATATCGTTGGGGTCGAACTTCCACTGGCGGTCGGGATCGTCGAGCCGCTCCTGCAGCCGTCCGCGCTGCTCGTCCTTCGAGATATGCAGGAAGATTTTCAGGATGACGGTGCCTGTTTCGCTCAGCATGCGCTCGAAATCGCGGATCTGCGCGTAGCGGCGCTGGCATTCGGCCTTGTCGATCATGTCCTGCACGCGCGTGATCAGCACATCCTCGTAATGGCTGCGGTTGAAGATGGCGATCTCGCCCTTGACGGGCACGTGCTGGTGCACGCGCCACAGGTAGTCGTGCGCCAGTTCGATATCGGTGGGTCCCTTGAACGCCACGGCGCGGATGCCCATCGGGTTGATGTTGCTGAAGATCGCCTTGACCGTGCCATCCTTGCCCGACGTATCCATGCCCTGCAAGACCAGCAACAGCTTCTTTTTGTGCTGCGCATACAGCATGCTCTGGCACTCGGCGATCTGCGCCGTCAGGGCCACGGTTTCCTCGCGATCGATGGCCTTGCACTGGGCCGGCGTCAGCTTCTTGTTGGCCGCCTTGGTGGCGGCGCCCAGCAGGCGCTTGCCGGCGAAATCCTCGCTCAGGTCAAAACCCTTGCCGGCGCGAAATTGCGTGCGCGCCTTCATGCCGCCACCGCCAGCTTGCGGTGCTCGATTTTTGTGCAATGATCCATCACCACATCGAGTCCCGCCGCCCGCGCCAGTTGCGCCGCCTGCTCGTTGACGATGTCGAGCTGCAGCCACAGACAGCCGGCCTTGACGGCGATGGCTTCCTCGGCGATGGGCAGGATATCTTCCGACTTGCGGAAGCAGTCGACGATGTCGATGCGCGCCGGTGCCACCGCCGCCGCAGCCTCCGTCAGGGTGGCGTAAGCGCGCTGCCCCAGCACGTCGCGCCCGGCGAGCGCCGGATTGACGGGCAACACGCGGTAGCCATGCCGCAGCAGGTAGTCGGCCACTTCATGGCTGGCGCGTTCGGGCTTGTCGGACATGCCGACGATGGCGATGATGCGGCTGTCTTGCAGGATGCGGGCGATGTTGGACATATTCTGGTCTATGAGGCGTGCGACATTGCCCGCCTAGCGTAGCAGATTCCCGTCCCGCCGGGAGCTAGCCAGAAGACTTAGCCTTGCGCACGGCCGCCATCTTCGCCACGAAAGCTTGCGCGCGCGCCGTCACGGACGCGTAATCTCCCGTGGCGCCCGGACCACTGAGGCTGCTGCCAATGCCCACGGCCACGGCGCCGCTGGCAAACCATTCATGCAGGTTCTCCACCGTCACGCCGCCCGTCGGCATCAACGGCGCTTGCGGCAAGGGTGCCCGCAGGGCCTTGATGTAAGCGGGGCCGAACATCTCGGCGGGGAAGACCTTGACGATGTCGGCGCCGGCCTGCAGGGCCGTGACGATCTCCGTCGGCGTCATCGCCCCCGGCATGGACAGCACCTGGTAGCGCTGGCACAGCGTGATGGTTTCCACGTTGACGCTGGGTGAAATGATGAACTGGGCGCCGGCCAGGATGGCGGCGCGCGCCGTTTCCGTATCGAGCACCGTGCCCGCGCCCAGCAGCACGTCATGACCATGGCGTTCGCGCAGGGTGCGCAGCACGCCCAGGGTGTCGGGCGTGGTAAACGCCACTTCCAGCGCCGTGATGCCACCGGCGATGCACGCCTCGGCGATCTGCAGCGCCACATCGGGCGAGTCGGCGCGCACGATACCGACCATGCCCCGTGCGAGGATGCCCTCGAAAACCGTATGTTTTTGCATATGCTCTCTCTTTTCAGGCCGGCAGGGCGCCAAAGCGCACTTCCGGCAAACCGCGCACGCCCGTCTGGCGCGCGTGGAACAATCCGCCGGCCAGCGGTTCGCTCGCCAGCTGGGCCGGGGTCAAGCTCTCCTGCGCCGTCGTGACGAACAATTCGTCGTAGTGCGGGCCGCCCAGGCTCACGCAGCTGGGCTGCGAGACGGGCAGGCTGATCTTGCGCTCGACGCTGCCGTCCGGCGCGAAGCGCAAGACCGTGCCGGCGCCCCACTGCGCGCTCCACAGGTGGTCATCCGCATCGATGGTCGCGCCATCGGCGGCACCCGGTCCCGGATCGAGCACGGCAAACACGCGCACACGGCTGACGTCGCCCCCCAGGTAATCGTCCCAGCGGTAGATCGCCTTTTTCATCGAATCGCAGAAGTACATGGCCGTGCCATCGACGCTGAAGCAGATGCTGTTCGAGATGGCGATCTGCGGCAGCGGCAATCGCTCCAGCGTCAAGTCCAGGTTGAGGCGGTAAAAGCTGGCGATGGCATCGCGGCACGGACGTTCATCGAGCGTGCCGAAGACAAAACGCCCCTGGCGGTCGCAGCGGCCATCGTTCAGGCGCGTCATGGGCAAGTCCCCCTCCACCATGTGCAAGGACGTGACAGCCCCGCTACGCGCGTCAAACCAGGCCAGGCGCGAGGCCAGTCCCAGCAGCAGCACGTCGTCGCTGTCCGTCAGCGCGAAGCACGCCAGGCGCTCGGGCATGGCCCAGCTCTGGCGTTCGCCCGTGGCCAGCACCAGCGCATGCAGCTGGCAGCCTTCGATATTCGTCCAGAAAACGCGGCCGCTGCGTTCGCACCAGCGCACGCCCTCGCCGAGAAAATTTTGTGCATCGACCAGTAATTGGGCCTGTGTCCCCATCATTTTTTTCCTTGTTTTCAGTGAGATTCGCGCGGAACGGCCGAACCGCGGCAGCCGACGAGGAAATCGAGATCCGCGCCTTCATCGGCCTGCGTCACGTGCTTGATGTACATGGACTGGTAGCCGCCCTTCATGGCCGGCGGCGGTGCGCTCCACTCTTCGCGCCGGCGCGCCAGTTCGGCCTCGTCGACGTCCAGGTGCAAGCGGCGTCCGGCCACATCGAGTTCAATCATGTCGCCATCGCGCACCAGGGCCAGCGGCCCGCCCACGGCCGCTTCCGGCGCCACGTGCAGCACCACCGTGCCGTAGGCCGTGCCGCTCATGCGCGCGTCCGAGATGCGCACCATGTCGCGCACGCCCTGTTCCAGCAGTTTTTTCGGCAGTCCCATATTGCCCACTTCCGCCATGCCCGGATAGCCCTGCGGGCCGCAATTTTGCAGCACCATCACGCAACTGGCGTCGATATCGAGGGCGGGATCGTCGACGCGCTTTTTATAATGCTCGATGCTGTTGAAGACGACGGCGCGGCCACGGTGCTGCATCAGCTCGGGCGAGGCGGCGGAAGGCTTGATGACGGCGCCGCGCGGGGCCAGGTTGCCATGCAGGACGGCGATGCCGCCCTCGTCCTTGAAAGGCTGCGCCAGCGGCGTGATCACCTCGGGATTGAAATTTTCGGCTTCGGCCACGTTGACGGCCATGCTGGCGCCCGTAACGGTGAGCGCCTCGCCGTGCAATTTACCCAGCAAGTCGCGGATGATCACGGGCAGGCCGCCCGCATAGTAAAAATCCTCCATCAGGTACTGGCCCGACGGCATCAGGTTCAGCAGGCAGGGAATGTCGCGGCCCAGGCGGTCCCAGTCGCCCAGGCGCATGTCCACGCCGATGCGCCCGGCAATGGCCAGCAGGTGGATCACGGCATTGGTCGAGCCGCCGATGGCGCCGTTGACCATGATGGCGTTTTCAAACGCTTCGCGCGTGAGGATCTGCGACAGTTTCAGGTCTTCATGCACCATGTCGACGATGCGCCGGCCCGTCAGCTGCGCCTGCAGCTTGCGGCGCGCATCGACGGCGGGAATGGCCGCGTTGCCGGGCAAGGTCACGCCCAGCGCTTCCACCATGCTGGCCATGGTGGAAGCAGTCCCCATGGTCATGCAGTGGCCGGCGGAGCGCGACATGCACGATTCGGCCTGCTTGAATTCGGCGGACGTCATGCGCCCGGCCCGCACGTCTTCGGAAAATTTCCATACGTCCGTGCCCGAACCGATCGGTTTGCCGCGGTAATTCCCGTTCAACATAGGGCCGCCCGACAGCACGATGGTGGGCAAGTCCACGCTGGCCGCGCCCATCAGCAGGGCCGGGGTGGTCTTGTCGCAGCCCGTCAGCAGCACCACGCCGTCGATCGGGTTGGCGCGGATCGATTCCTCCACATCCATGCTGGCCAGGTTACGGAACAGCATGGCCGTCGGGCGCAGATTCGTCTCGCCCAGCGACATGACGGGAAATTCGACGGGGAAGCCGCCCGCCTCGAGCACGCCGCGCTTGACCATCTCGGCCAGGTCGCGGAAATGGCCATTGCAGGGCGTCAGTTCGGACCAGGTATTGCAGATGCCGATGACGGGACGGCCATCGAAGGCGTCGCTGGGATAACCCTGGTTCTTCATCCAGCTGCGGTGAATAAAACTGTCCTTGTCGTCGCCGCCAAACCACGCTTGCGAACGCAAGGGACGCTTGTTCTTGTTGCTGCTCATACTGTCTCCTGCGGGAAAATCAAGCCGCGTGCGGCGGCGATCAGCAGCGCACCGTGACCGGCCAGATAGTCTTGCTGCTGGTCGTCGACGATGATGCGCTTGCCATAAAAAAATCCGTGTTCTTCGATCAGCAGCCCGAGCGCCTGGCGCAGCATGGGTTTACCTGTAATGACGAGCGGGCTATCGGGCCGCATCTGGATGGCGGTGCTGTTGCGCAGCGCCAGCAGGTCGCCGCTGAGGACGGCGCCCATCAGGAAATTGGCCCGCTCATTGCATTCGACGGCGCTGAACTGGCCCAGCGTGCGCACGCTGAAGCAGGCGCGCGCCAGCCCCGTTTTTTGCGCCGCCGCCGCGCCGGCCAGCAGCATTTTCGGCACCAGGGTCTGGGCAAAACCGCCCTCGACCGATTGCTTGATCAGCGTGTGCTGCGTGATCGCCTGCAGCAGCTCGCCCGCGATGGTGGTGCTGCAGCCGAGGATGCGGCGCTGCTCGTCCACGCTGATCAGTTTGGTATGCGAACCGGGCATGATCAGGGTCGCCGCGCCGCGTAATTGCAGGCGCTCGAGCAGCGCGACGACTTCCGTCTCTTCGCCGCGCATCATGTCCATCGCTTCGACGTTGTGCAGGCCGACGGCGCCATGCTGGTTGCGCACGCCGGGAATCAGCCACAGGGGCTGCGCCAGCACGTCGGGCAAGTCCACCGCCTGCATGCCTTGCGCCAGCTGGGCCAGGCCCGCGGGCGCCGGCAAATGCGGCACCTCCTGCACCCCCATGGGCGATGTGATCATGCCCGAGGCCAGCGCCAGGTCCACCTCGGACGGCGCGATGCCGGCGCTGGCCAGCACGCTGGCGATGGTGTCGCGCAGCGCCTGTTTCAGCGCGCCGTTATGGCCATCGATGGCGGTATTGCGCACGCCCGTTTCCAGCTGCGCCTGGGCGACGACGACGCCTGCGCGCCACAGCAAGGTACGCGTATTGGTGGTGCCGGCATCGATGGTGAGTATGTTCATGGGCAGGTTCGCAGCGTCGGTCAGGACAAAAATAAATGAGGGAAAAACTACCCCATGGTAGAACTGCCCCGCATATCTGACCAATCACTTATTTGACATCATTGATACCGGTTCCGATATGTCAAACGCATCAATATCCTGCACACCCAAACGGTAGGCGAGCTTGAAGCGCATCACCTGTCCCGGCTGCAATTGCACGCCCTGCGCCAGCAGGGAAAAACAGCGCGCATCGGAATACAAATGGCAGCTGTCCTGGGTGCTGGAAAAACGCAAGACCCGGCCAGACGAAGGGTCGGCAACCCGCGCCGCCTCGCGCAGCTGTCCGCTGCCCGTCCAGTAAAAGTCATGCCGGAATCCCGGTAAATGCACGAGCGCGGGCCAGGCCAGGCGTGTAGCGAGCGGCGCCGGCTGGCGGAAGTCAAACGCGCTGCCCGCCACATCAAGCGGCGAGCCGTCCGCGCAGCCGCCTGGCCAAGGCCGGTAACGGTCGGCGGCCAGGCGCAGCACATGATCGCCCACGGCGGCACGGCCGCCCTGCAGGTTGAACAGGGGCGCGGCAAGCGCAAAACGGGAAAGCGTCTCAGCCGAGGCATCGCAGTCGAGCTGCAGGCTGCCATCGTCGTCGAACCGGTAGGTCAGCCGCACCGACAGGCCGTCCTGCAGCAGGCACAACCGCAAGTGGCCGTCTTCCGGCGGCGCGCACTGCCAGCCCGTGGAAGACCGCGCCGCAGGGGGCGCCGCGCCCAGCACATCGGCCAGTCGGCCATAGCGGTCGGGCGCCCACCAGGCCCGCACGCTGGCATCGTGCGCGTCGATGGCCACGCGCATGCCGCGCGCATTGCGCAGCAGATGCATCATGGCGCCTGCCCGGGCGCTGGCGGCGGCCGGCTGCGCTGCTGGAATTCGCGCGGCGTGCAACCGAGTTCGCGCTTGAAGACGGCATGCATGTACTGCACCGTGGTAAAGCCGCAACGCACGGCCACCTCGGCCACCTGTCCCGGCCCGCGCGCCAGCAATGTCTTGGCCGCATCGAGCTTGAAATGCAGGATTTCGTCGTGCACGCTGCGTCCCAGCTCGTGGCGGAAATGCGCTTCGAGCGAGGAGCGCGACACGCCCACGTAATCGGCCACCTGCTCCGTCTTGATCCCCTGGCAGGCGTACTGGCGGATGAAGTGGCGCGCCTGCATTACCTGCGGATGCTGGAAAGGCTGGTGGCGCGTGGAGGCGAGCACGTTCAGGCCGGCCGGCGGCACGAGGATGCGCGTGCCGGACAGGCGCGCGCCATTCAACATCTGGTGCAGCAAATGCGCGGCCGTGCGGCCCATTTCCTCGGTGCCCTGGATCACGGAACTCAAGGGAATACGCGTGAGCATGCGCGCCAGCGGGTCGTTGTCGATACCGATCAGGGCGACCTGCTCCGGCACGGCGATCCCCGCGTGCATGCACGCTTGCAGCAGCTGGCGCGCACGCGCGTCGCTGACGGCGATGATGCCGACGGGTTTTTCCAGGCTGTTGAGCCAAGCAATCTGCTGCTCCACCGCTTCGTCCCACGAGGGCGCACTGGTGGCGACGCCACGGTACACGTCGGCGCGCATGTGGTCGCGCTCCATGAGGGTGCAAAACGCCGTCTCGCGCTCCTGCGCCCAGCGGTTGACATCGGCCTCGGGCAGGCTGAAACAGGCGAAACGCGTCAGGCCCGCTTCCACCAGATGTTCATAGGCCAGCTTGACTATCTTGAAATTGTCGGTCGCCACGTACGGGATGCCGGCCGGGTAATCCTCGGCGCGCGCATACGAGCCGCCCACGGCCACCACCGGCAGGCGGCTGTTTGCCAGCGCCGCGCAAACGGCGGGATCGTCGAAATCGGCGATGATGCCGTCGCCCTGCCAGCGTTCGATGCCGGGCAGGCGGCAGCGAAAATCCTCTTCCAGGAACAGGTCCCACGACACGCGCGTGGTGTTCAGGTAGGCGGCGATGCCCGCGATGATGTCGCGGTCGTAGATCTTATTCCCGTTAAACAGCAGCGCGATCCGGTGCGCGGTCGGCATCTTCATGGTGTCTCCTCCCGTGCCAGATCGTTTCACGGCTATCTACGCCCCGCTCGCGTGCTGACATCGACCCACACGGCCAAAGTGAGGATACTGCCTTTCACGATCATCTGCCAGTAGGTGTCCACGTCCAGCATGGACATGCCGTTATCGAGGCTGGCCATGACCAGCGCGCCAATCAGGGCGCCGTACACGGTGCCCGAGCCGCCGCGCATCGAGGTGCCGCCGATGAAGCAGGCGGCGATGGCATCGAGTTCGCTGAAGGTGCCGGCCGAGGGTGAACCGGCCGCCAGGCGGCCCGTGTTGATCAGGCCAGCCAGCGCGCACATCAGGCCCATGATGCCGAAGATCCACAGCTTGACGGCTTTCACGTTGATGCCGGACAGGCGCGTCGCTTCCATATTGCTGCCGACGGCGTAGATGCGGCGGCCGAACACGGTCTGGCTGGTGATATAGCTGAACAGTCCCAGCAAGGCCAGCAGCAACAGCACGGGCAGCGGGATGCCTTCATAGCCGTTCAGGGTTTGCACAAAGGCATACAGCACGGCGCCGATGACGGCCAGGCGCAAGCCGTCGGCCCAGGCCGCCGTCTGCGGCAAGCCATGCTGCGCACGGCTGGCGCGCGCGCGCCACGTCAGGAAGGCGGCCAGCAGGAACAGGCCGATGCCCAGCACGATGCCGGGCACCGCGGGCAGGTAGCCTTGCCCCAGGTAGACCATCGGCTCGGAAACGGGCGCGATCGTGATGCCGCCCGTGATGCCCAGCAGGATGCCGCGGTATGCGAGCATGCCGCCCAGGCCCACGATGAAGGAGGGGATACCCCGGTACGCAGTCAGGTAGCCATTCAGGAGGCCGATCACCAGGCCGCAGCCCAGTACGGCCGCCAGATTCAAGGCCAGCGGCCAGTGCTGCGTCACGTCCAGCACGGCGGCGATACCGCCGAGTAGCCCCAGCAGGGAACCGATCGACAGGTCGATCTCGCCGGCGATAATCACCAGCACCATGCCGCAGGCGAGGATGCCGGTAACGGACATCTGGCGCAGCAGGTTCGACAGGTTGCGCGGCGTGAGGAAACTGCCCTCCGTCTTCCACGAAAAGAAGGCCCAGATCAAGGCGACCGCGATCAGCAGGGCCAGCATCTTGTATTGGGTGAACAGCTGTTTGATACTGTGCGGTTTCATGCTGCGGTTTCCTTGTTTGCGGGGTTGGCGGCGGGTGCCGGGCGCTGGTCGAGCGCCGCCGCCAGCACGGTTTCCTGGCTCAGGCCATCGTTGATAAAGTCGCCGCGCAGGCGGCCTTCGCCCATCACCAGCACGCGGTCGGACACGCCCAGCACTTCGGCCAGTTCCGACGAGACCATGATGATGGCCACGCCCCGGTCGGCCAGGGCCAGCATCAATTTGTAGATTTCATATTTGGCGCCCACGTCCACGCCGCGCGTGGGTTCGTCGAGAATCAGCACGCGCGGGCGCGTCAGCAGCATCTTGGCCAGCACGGCCTTTTGCTGGTTGCCGCCCGACAGGCTCGTAATGGGCAGCGACGGGCTGGCCGCCTTCAGTTCCAGCTGCGCGATCTCGCCACGCACGGCCGTCAATTCCGCCTCGCCATCGATGCGCGTGGCGCGCGCGAATTCCTCCAGCACGGCCAGGGTGATGTTCTGCCCCACGTCGAGGTCGGGCACGATGCCGTGGTGCTTGCGGTCTTCCGGCACCATGGCCAGGCCCATGGCAATGGCTTTTTGCGGCGAGCGGGTATCGATCTTGCGGCCATCGAGCCACACCTCGGCCTGGCATGGCCCCTGGTAGGCGCCGAACAGGGCCGACACGAGCTCCGTGCGCCCCGCCCCCACCAGACCGGCGATGCCAAGGATCTCGCCCTTGCGCAGGGTGAACGACACATCGTCGACCCGCTTGCGCTGCGGGTTGTCGGCATCGATGCACGTCACGTGGCGCGCCTCGAACAGCACTTCGCCGATAGGCGCCGGCTGCACGCGCTGCGGGTACAGCTGGCTCATTTCGCGGCCCACCATCTGCGCGATGATGCGCTCGACGTTCATCTGCGCCATCGGCGTGGTGGCGATATGCTTGCCGTCGCGGATGACGACGATGGTGTCGCAGATGGCCGCGACTTCATCGAGCTTGTGCGAAATGTAGATGCAGGTGACGCCCTTGGCCTTCAACGCGCGCAGGATATCGAGCAGCACGGCGATTTCCGACGCCGTCAGCGACGACGACGGCTCGTCGAGGATCAGCAAGCGCGCATTCTTGTTGAGCGCCTTGGCGATTTCCACCAGTTGCTGGTGGCCGCCGCCGTAATTCATCACGGACTGCGCCACGTTCAGTTCGGGAATTTTCAGTTCGCGCAGCAGCTCGTCGGCGCGCTTGTACATGGCCGCGTAATGCATGCGCCCGCCGGGCAGGGTCAGCTCGCGGCCCATGAAGATATTCTCGGCCACGGACAGCTGCGGCACCAGCATCAGTTCCTGATGGATGATGATGATGCCCGCGTCTTCCGTGTCGCGGATCGATTGCGCGCGCAGGGGCTGGCCCTCCCACAGGATCTCGCCCTCCCAGGTGCCGTGCGGGTACACGCCGGACAACACCTTCATCAGGGTCGACTTGCCGGCGCCATTCTCGCCGCACAAGCCGATGCACTCACCGGCCCGCACCTGCAGGTCGATGCCGTCAAGCGCGCGGACACCGCCAAACTGTTTGACGATGCCTTTCATTTCAAGCAGATATTCAGACATCTGAGCTCACATTCAGTCACCAGGAAGGAGTAGGTCGGGTTAGCGCGCAGCGCGTAACCCGACATCAAGCGGGTGATCAATTACCCAGCTGCGCCTTGGTATAGAAGCCGTCATCGACGAGAATGTTCACATTCGCCTTGGTCAGCGGCGTAGGCTTCAGCAGTACCGTGCTGACCTTTTTCAGGCCGTTGTCATAGCTGGAGTTGTAGGCCGGCTTTTCATTGCGCGCCAGTTGCACGGCCAGCTTGGCCGCTTCGGCAGCGATGGTTTTCAACGGTTTGTAGACCGTCATCGACTGCGTGCCGGCGATCACGCGCTTCACCGCCGCCAGATCGGCATCCTGGCCCGAGACCGGCACCTTGCCGGCCAGCTTTTGCGCAGCCAGGGCCTGGATGGCGCCACCGGCCGTGCCGTCATTGGAGGCGACGATGGCGTCGATCTTGTTGCCGTTGGCCGTCAGCGCGTTTTCCACGATGGACAACGCTTCGGTGGCGCTCCAGTCCTTCACCCACTGCTGGCCGACGATCTTGATGTCGCCCTTGTCGATGAACGGTTTGAGTACCTTCATCTGGCCTTCGCGCAGCATCTTGGCGTTGTTGTCGGTCGGCGAGCCGCCCAGCAAATAGTAATTACCCTTCGGCTGCAGCTTGGTCACGCCTTCGGCCTGCATCTCGCCCACTTTCTCGTTGTCGAACGAGATGTACGCGTCGATATCGGCGTTCAGAATCAGGCGGTCATACGACAGCACCTTGATACCGGCCTTTTTCGCTTCCTTGACGGTGTTGTTGAGGACAGTGGCGTTGAACGGCACGATCACCAGCACGTCAACGCCGCGCGAGATCAGGTTTTCGATTTGCGAAATCTGACGCTGCTCGCTGGCGTCGGCCGATTGCACGAAGACCTTGGCGCCCTGCTTCTCGGCGGCGGCGATGAAGAAATCACGGTCGCGCGTCCAGCGCTCTACGCGCAGGTCGTCGATAGAGAAGCCGATTTTCGGGTTTTTCGCATCGGCCAGGGCGGCGCTGCTGCTCAATGCCAGCATGGCGGTCATGATGGCTGCACTGATGATCTTGTTCATTGTGTGTCTCCTTGTGGATTTTATTAACTACGTTTTTTCACTACGGGTGTTGCGGCTTCAAAAATCAATGATTGTGGCGTGGCAGGGTCTGTCCCACGGCGCGGTATTTCAGCGCCAGCTCCATGCAGGCGCCCGTTTCCAGCTGGCCCACGCTGGCGCGGTAGATTTCCTGCCACGGCGTGGCGCTGTCGTTGACAGGCGGCGGCAGTTCCTGGGCGCGGCGTGCCAGTTCGTCTGCATCGACCAGCATGTCGCACCGGCCCGCGCTCAAGTCCACCCGGATGATGTCGCCCGTGCGCAGCAGCGCCAGGCCGCCACCCACGGCGCTCTCGGGCGAGGCGTTCAGGATCGAGGGACTGTCCGAGGTACCCGACTGGCGCCCGTCACCCAGGGTCGGCAGGTTCAGAATTCCCGCCTTGAGCAAGGCATCGGGCGGCTGCATGTTGACCACTTCGGCCGAACCGGGCCAACCCACGGGACCTGCACCGCGCATGACCAGCATGCAGCTGTCGTCGATATTGAGCGCCGGGTCGTTGATGCGCGCGTGGTAGTCGCTTGAACCGTCAAAGACGATGGCCCGCGCCTCGAACACGCCTTTGCTGCCGGGACGCGACAGGTAGCGCTCGCGGAAAGCGGGCGAGATCACGCTGGTCTTCATGATGGCGAAGTCGAACAGGTTGCCCTGCAAGGCCATGAAACCGGCCTTTTCCTTCAGCGGCGCGGCAAACGGGCGGATCATCTCGCGGTCCGCGCTCTCGCGGCCCGCCAGGTTCGCCGCCATCGTCTGGCCCGTCACCGTCAACCGGTCCGCGTGCAGCAAGCCCGCCTGCTGCAGCTCCCACATCACGGCCGGCACGCCGCCGGCCCGGTGGAAGCGCTCGCCCAGATACTTCCCGGCCGGCTGCATGTTCAACAGCAGCGGCACGTCGTAGCCGTGCGCCATCCAGTCGCTCGAGTGCAGTTCCACGCCCGCATGGCGCGCCATGGCCATCAGGTGCGGCTGGGCGTTGGTGGAACCGCCGATGGCCGCGTTGACGATGATGGCGTCCAAAAACGCTGCGCGCGTGAGGATGCTCGACGGGCGCACATCGTCATGCGCCATGCCGACGATGCGGCGCCCCGTTGCATAGGCGATCTGGCCCCGTTCGCGATACGGCGCGGGGATGGCCGAGCAGCCCGTCAGCGACATGCCCAGCGCTTCGGCCAGCGCATTCATGGTCGATGCCGTGCCCATGGTGTTGCAGTGGCCGGCCGACGGCGCCGAGGCGGCGGCGATCTGCAGGAATTTGTCATTGTCGATCAGGCCGGCGGATAGCTGGCGGCGGCCCTTCCAGATGGCGGCGCCGGAGCCCACCAGTTCGCCGTCCATCCACCCGTCGAGCATGGGACCGCCCGACAGCACGATGGCGGGGATGTCCACCGTGGCGGCGGCCATCAATTGGGCCGGCGTCGTCTTGTCACAGCCCGTCGTCAGCACCACGGCGTCGATCGGATAGCCATGCAGGATTTCCACCAGGCCCAGATACGCCAGGTTGCGATCCAGCGCGGCCGTGGGACGGCGGCAATTTTCAAAAATCGGGTGCAGCGGGAATTCCATCGGGACGCCGCCCGCATCGCGGATGCCGTCGCGCACGCGCTGGACCAATTCCAGGTGGATACGGTTGCAGGGGCTGATATCGCTGCCGCTTTGCGCGATACCGATGATGGGCCGGCCCGAGCGCAGCTCCTCGGCCGTGATACCGTAGTTCATGAAGCGCTCCAGGTACAGCGCCGTCATGTCGATATGGTCGGGATTGTCGAACCAGTCCTGCGAGCGGAAGCGCCGCGCCTTGGGTTGGGCGGGAATGCTCATGCGCCGTACCAGCCTGCGTCGACGTAGTACTCGCGTCCGGCGCACTTGGCCGCATTGTCCGACGCGAGGAACAGCGCCAGCGCCGCCACGTCTTCCGGCTCCACGCGCAGCTGCAGGCATTGTCCCTGAAGGATCACGGCTTCCGCTTCCGGCGTATGCCACAGCTTTTCCTGGCGCGGCGTGCGCACGGCGCCGGGAATGATGCAGTTGACGCGGATGCCGTCGACACCGAGGTCGCGCGCCAGGCCGCGCGTCAGGCCCTCGATGCCGGCTTTGGCCGTCATGTAGATCGACAGGCGCGCTTGCGCCAGGTGCCAGGAAATCGATCCCAGGTTGAGAATCACGCCACCGCCCTTGGCGCGCATGGCGGGCGCCACTGCCTGAGCGCAGAAATACTGGTGGCGCAGGTTGACGGCCATGCGCTCGTCCCAGTAGGCGGGCGTGACGTCCTGCAGTTCGTGGCGGTCGTCATTGGCCGCGTTGTTGATGAGGATATCCGTGGTGCCCGCGCTGTGTTCGATCTCGGCGAAGGTGGCGGCCAGGACGGCCAGATCCGTCAGGTCGCAATAGCGGAAAACGGGCGGCTGCGGCAGGTGGGCCAGCTTTTCCTGCAGCGCCAGCGACGCCTCGCGGGCGATGTCGAGAAAAGTGACGTGGGCGCCCTGGCGCGCGAACGCCTCGACGATGGCCACGCCGATGCCGGTGCCGCCGCCCGTGATGACGACGCGCTTGCCAGACAGGCTTGGGTAAGTTGCATGCTGCATGGTGTCTCTCTTTTTAAAATAATCGGATCAAAGCAAACCGCGTTTGGCCAGGTTCTGGTACAGCGCGCGCACGCCGAACGTCCAGGGAGTAATCGCATCGCAGCGCTGCACTTCGTTGACCAGCGCGCCCAGCGAAGCGCTGGCAATGGTGACCCGGTCGCCCAGGTGGTGCGTAAAGCCGCCGCCCTGCGCGCCGCGGTCCTTCACGGGCGAGAACATGGTCCCCAGGAACAGCATGAAGCCGTCCGGATACTGGTGGTACTGGCCTGCCGTCTGGCGCACCAGGTCGAGCGGGTCGCGGCTGATCTCGCGCATGAAGCTGGCGCCTTCAAGCACAAAGCCGTCGTCCGCGCCTTCGATCAGCAGCGACACTTCCGCCTGGCGCACGGTGTCGAGCGTGAAGTGTTCGTCAAACAGGCGGATGAAGGGGCCGATGGCGCAGGAGCCGTTGTTGTCCTTGGCCTTGCCCAGCAAGAGGGCGCTGCGCCCTTCGATATCGCGCAGGTTGACGTCGTTGCCCAAGGTCGCCCCCAGCGCCTCGCCGCGGCTGTTGACGGCCAGGACGATCTCCGGCTCCGGGTTGTTCCAGGCGGACGAAGGCAGCAAGCCCACCTGCGCGCCGCAGCCCACCGACGACATCGGCTGCGCCTTGGTAAACACTTCCGCATCGGGGCCGATACCCACTTCCATGTATTGCGACCAGGCGCCGCGCTGCTGCAGCTGCTGTTTCAGGCGCTGCGCCGCGTCCGAACCCGGTTTCAGGGCGGACAAGTCGCCGCCCAGGGTCGTTTGCAGGGCGGCGCGCAGGCTCGCCGCACGTGCCGCGTCGCCACCGGCCTGTTCTTCGATCACCCGTTCGAGCAGGCTGACGGCGAAAGTCACGCCGCATGCCTTGACGGCCTGCAGATCGCACGGCGCCAGCAGCAGCTCGCCTGCCGGTGCGGCCAGCGCCTGCTCCAGCAGGGCCTGCACGGAGCCAAGCGCGATGCCGGGTGCATGGCGGGCGATATCGAGCGCATCGCTGCGCTCGAACAGCTCGGCCACCGTCGCTACCGTCTGCGTGATGTCGACCACCTCGCCGCCGCGCACGGCGACGACGCAGGGGCCGTCACGCCAGATGCGGCCAACAAGGAGGGCCTGCGCCAGGTCGGCGGGCAACAGGGAGGCGGGTGAAATCGGCTGCATGGCAAGCTTTCAAAGGAGCGTGATGGGAAGGCAATTGGTCAAGTTCGGAGCGATTCTGCGCGCCACCCTGTGCCGCCGCAATTACGAAAATCACCAAATTGAATGATGATTATTGGTATTGCAGTGCACCAAAAAAAGCCGCCGCCCGGCCCCCGTTTCGGCCCTGCCAGCAGGTGGAAAGCGGTGTCATGGCGCATTGCATCAATTGAGTCATCGATATCGTTTTGGATATCGGCTATGCAAAAAAAGTGATTGGTGAGGGATGGATGGACAAACTAGTATCAGCCGTGGCCTGCAATCGGCCATCCGCACGGAGCCCGCCCACTGGGACGACGGCCCTGGCACATTCAACTATCGAAGACGGTGGAGACCTGAAATGAAAACAACAATGAAAATGCTGACCGCGAGCCTGGCGCTGGCCATCTCCGGCATGGCGGTAATGCCCGTGGCAAGCGCCGCCGACAAGGGCGCGATCGGCATCTCGATGCCGACCAAGTCGTCCATGCGCTGGATCGCCGATGGCGACAACATGGTCAAGGTATTCAAGGAGCGCGGCTACAAGACGGACCTGCAGTTTGCCGACGACGATATCCCGAACCAGCTGGCGCAGGTGGAAAACATGATCACCAAGGGCGCCAAGGTGCTGGTGATCGCCGCCATCGACGGCACCACCTTGTCGAACGTGCTGCAAAAGGCGGCCGACAAGGGCATCAAGGTCATCTCGTATGACCGTTTGATCCGCGGCACGAAAAACATCGATTACTACGCCACCTTCGACAACTTCCAGGTCGGCGTGCTGCAGGCGGGCTATATCGAATCGGCGCTGAAACTCAAGGAAGGCAAAGGCCCGTTCAACATCGAACTGTTCGGCGGCTCGGCCGACGACAACAATGCGCACTTCTTCTACAACGGCGCCCTGTCGGTGCTCAAACCGTACATCGACAGCGGCAAGCTGGTGGTGCGCTCGAAGCAGATGGGCATGGAAAAGGTCGCCACCCTGCGCTGGGATGGCGCCGTGGCGCAAGCCCGCATGGACAACCTGCTCAGCGCCTACTACGGCAATGCGCGCGTCGATGCCGTACTGTCGCCATATGACGGCTTGAGCATCGGCATCCTGTCCTCGCTCAAGGGCGTCGGCTACGGCACGCCGAAACAGCCGTTCCCCGTCGTGACGGGCCAGGATGCGGAAATCCCGTCGGTGAAATCGATCATCCGCGGCGAACAGGCATCGACCGTGTTCAAGGACACGCGCGAACTGGCCAAGGTGACGGCAAACATGGTCGACGCGATGATGAGCGGCAAGACGCCAACCGTCAACGACACCAAGACCTATAACAACGGCGTCAAGGTGGTGCCATCGTACCTGCTCAAACCCGTCACCGTCGACAAGGCGAACTGGAAGCAGGTGCTCGTCACCGGCAGCGGCTACTACACGGAAGCGCAAGTGAAATAAGCAATCAAGGTACTGAAGGCCCGGCGCTGCCGGGCCTTTCGCTTCATGCACGATCAAGAACAAAACTGCCGCACGACCGGCGCCGACCAGCGCGGCCGTGCCAGAGAGGTTATATGACGAACACTATCCTGGAAATGCGCGGGATACGCAAAACATTCCCGGGCGTCGTTGCGCTCGACAATGTCAACCTGCGGGTACGCAGCGGCGAGATCCACGCCATCGTCGGCGAAAACGGCGCCGGCAAATCGACCCTGATGAAAGTGCTGAGCGGCGTCTACGGCCATGGCAGCTATACGGGCGACATCGATTACCTGGGCCAGACGCGGCACTTCCGCGGCATCAAGGACAGCGAAGAAATCGGCATCATCATCATCCACCAGGAACTGGCGCTGGTGTCCCAGCTGTCGATCGCCGAGAATATCTTCCTCGGCAACGAACCGTCCCGCATGGGCGTCATCGACTGGGAATACGCGCAAGCGAAAACACGCGAACTGCTGCAGAAAGTCGGCCTGAAAGAGTCCCCGGACACCCTGATCACCAACCTGGGCGTAGGCAAGCAGCAGCTGATCGAGATCGCCAAGGCGCTGTGCAAGGACGTCAAGCTCTTGATCCTCGACGAGCCGACGGCCAGCCTGAACGAAAGCGACAGCGCGGCCCTGCTCGACCTGCTGCTGGGCCTGAAAGCCCAGGGCATCGCCTCGATCCTGATTTCGCACAAGCTCAATGAAATTTCACGGGTCGCCGATGCCATCACGGTGCTGCGCGACGGGAACACAGTCGACAGTTTCGACTGCCGCGTGGAGCCCGTCAGCGAAGACCGCATCATCGAAAAGATGGTCGGGCGCGAAATGGCCGACCGCTATCCGCCGCGCACGCCCACCATCGGCGAGACCATTTTTGAAGTGCGCGACTGGCGCGTCTTCCATCCCGAGCATGCCGACCGCCCCGTCATCAAGGGCATCAACATGCATGCCAAAAAGGGCGAGATCATCGGCATCGCCGGCTTGATGGGCTCCGGGCGCACGGAACTGGCGATGAGCATTTTCGGACGCGCCTACGGCCAGCGCATCAGCGGCACGGTGCTCAAGAATGGCCAGGAGATCGACGTCAGCACCATCGGCAAGGCGATCGCCCATGGCCTCGCGTATGTCACGGAAGACCGCAAGGGCCTGGGCCTGATCCTCGAGGAAGACATCCAGAAGAACACCAGCCTGGCCAACCTGGACGCGATTTCCAAGCGTATGGTGATCGACGAGCAGCGTGAATTCGGCGTGGCCGAGGAGTTCCGCCGCAAGCTCAAGACCCGTTGCTCGAGCGTGGCGCAGAAGGTGGTCAATCTGTCCGGCGGCAACCAGCAGAAAGTGGTGCTGGCGAAGTGGCTGTTTTCGCGCCCCGACATCCTGATCCTCGATGAACCGAGCCGCGGCATCGACGTGGGCGCCAAGTACGAGATCTACAGCATCATCAGCGAGCTGGCCGCCGAAGGCAAATGCATCATCATGATTTCCTCGGAAATGCCGGAATTGCTGGGCATGTGCGACCGGATCTATGTCATGAACGAAGGCCGCTTCGCGGCCGAATTAAGCGCAGCAGAAGCGTCGCAGGAGCGGATCATGCGCGCGATCGTTACACACGGAGAAAACAATGGACAATAAATTGACAGCGGGCGCGCCGGCAGCAGCAGCGCCAGCGGCCGCGCCGCAAGCGAAAAGCTATGCCGGCTTTTTGAAGAACAATATGCGCGACTACGGCATGCTGCTCTCGCTGATCGTCATCATGGGCTTTTTCCAGTACATGACCGACGGCACCCTGATGCAGCCGCTGAACCTGACCAACCTGGTGCTGCAAAACAGCTACATCGTCATCATGGCGCTGGGCATGCTGATGGTCATCGTGGCCGGCCATATCGATTTGTCCGTCGGCTCGGTGGTCGGTTTCGTCGGCGCGCTGGCGGCTGTCCTGATCGTCAACTACAACATGAATTTTGTCGCCGCCAGCATCATCTGCCTGCTGGCCGGCGCCGTCATCGGCGGCGCGCAAGGCTATTTTGTCGCCTTCTTTAAAATCCCGTCCTTCATCGTCACCCTGGCCGGCATGCTGGTATTCAAGGGCCTGACCCTGGCGCTGCTGGCTGGCCAGTCGGTCGGCCCCTTCCCGGAAGGCTTTCAGATGCTCAGCTCGGGCTTTTTGCCCGATCCGTTCGGCGGCGAAAACCTGCGCGGCCTGTCGCTGCTGCTGGGCGTGATCGCCGCTGCGGCGCTGATCATCACCTCGCTGCGCAGCCGCGCCAAGCAACTGAAACACGGCATGGAAAACGAACCGCGCGCCTTCTTCCTGCTGAAAAACGCGATCTTCGCCGCAGTGATGGTGTATTTCAGCTACCTGCTGGCGTCGTACCGCGGTTTTCCCAACGTGCTGGCCGTGATGTCGCTGCTCATCGTCGCCTACACCTTCATTACCAACCGCACCGTGCTGGGCCGGCGCGTGTATGCCGTGGGCGGCAACGAGAAGGCGGCGCGCCTGTCCGGCATCAAGACGGAACGGGTCAGCTTCTACACCTTCGTCAACATGGGCATGCTGGCCGCGCTGGCCGGCCTGATCTTCGCGGCGCGCCTGAACACGGCCACGCCGAAGGCGGGTACGGGTTTCGAGCTGGACGTGATCGCCGCCTGCTTCATCGGCGGCGCCTCGGCCTCGGGCGGCGTGGGCAAGGTGATGGGAGCCGTCATCGGCGCCTTCATCATGGGCGTGATGAACAACGGCATGTCCATCATGGGCATCGGCATCGATTACCAGCAGGTGATCAAGGGCCTGGTGCTGCTGGCAGCCGTGTTCATCGACGTCATTAATAAAAATAAATGAGAAGAACAAGGAAGCACAGGTTCGAGCCTTAGGGGGCTCTGGCCGGCGCTTGCGCCGGCCTTTTTTATGCGGCAGCTAATCGGGCCGCCCGATCCCCCCACCACGCCGCCTCTTCAAATACGGAAAAACCCGACAGATCGGCATGCGCAAACAGAATCGCGCCATCGTGCTCGCGCAGCGCCTTCAAGCCCGCATTGCTGCGAAATCCCGGCAACGGCGCTGCCATGGCGTGGCCGCGCACGGTGATATCGACGCGCTCGACGCAGCTGGCAAAATCGCGTCCATACGCCGTCTTCAAATCGACGCTGGCCAGCGCCAGCAACTCGTCGGGCGTGGCCACGTCTAACCATTTGCGCGCTTCCTGCGGCGTGCGGTCGGACAGGGCCACGTAGGCGCTGAAGACGGTTTTTTCGGGCGGACGCACGCGGATGTCCTGGTGCGTGGAGACGACATAGCCGAGGCCCGGTTCCTGGTACACGACGTTGTCCCAGCACAGGGGCGCATGCGGCAGTTCGTCGGGAAAGCGTTTCAGTAAAAAATTCGCCACCATCCACGGTGCATACGCGGGCGTATCGCGCTTCGCGTCAAAGCCATAGCCGGCGATATTCTTCACTACGCGCGCCGCTACATACAGCGGCATGGCGCAGATGGCCTTGCGCGCCTTGACCAGGTAGGTGCGCGGCTGGCCGTCGACCAGTTCCAGGCACAGCGCTTCGACGCCCTGGTCCGTCGTCTGCACGGAAACCACCGTGCCCGCATGACGTTTGACGCCCGACGCCTGCTCCATGGCCGTGGCCACCGGCTGCATGCCGCCCGGCCAGGTCAGCCAGGCGCCATTGCCCGCATTCGCCGCCTGGCCCCAGCGGCTGCAATAGTAGTGCAAGCCGGCCCAGGCCGACACCTGGTCGTAGCGCGTGCCGTAGTCGTCGCGGCAGCAGTAGTTCAGATACCAGTGCAAGGTGGGCGAGGTATAGCCTTCGCGCTCCATCCACTGCTTTAACGTGATGGTGTCGAGCGCCTGCCAGGCCGGGTCTTGCGACGATTCCACGGTAGGAAAAACGAAGACGCGCTTGCCGTCGTTGCCATGCGCCTGGCGCAGGCGCCGCACCTCGGCAAAGAAGCGCTCGTGCTGCGCCAGTTCTTCGGCGGAGATACCTTCGGTGGGAATGAAGCCCTCCTGCCAGTGGCCGTTGAACAGCAGGCGTTCCTCGGGCGCGTGCAGGATGTAGCGCTCATCGTAGTACGGCTTTTCCGCCTGTGGATCGCGCTGGATAATCCCCAGATCGAACAGGATTTCGCGCACATGGGTCGATTCAGGCGAAGGCAGCGGCAAATAATGGCCGCCCGTAGGATAGGCCAGGTCGCCGAAGTGGCCGCCCGCCGCGTTGCCATATGGCTGCGGCCCATCGATCATGAGGAAATCCTTGTGCCCCAGCTTGTTCAAGCGCCAGGCCGCCGTCAGGCCGGCGATGCCGGAGCCGAGGATGGCCACGTCTGTGGTGATGGTGGCCGAGGGCGCCGGCAGCGCCGTGCGCTCGCGCAGCAGCTTGCGCAGATAGTGCCCCTCTTCCCGGCCCGGATACAGCACCTTCGGCGTGATTTCCTGCCAGCGCAGGTAGGCGGCGATGCTGCCGATGCCAGCGGCGGCGGCCGCCGTGCCGCCGGCGGCCCACAGCATGAAGGAACGGCGCTGCATCAGCGGATCACCCGGTTCCAGTCCTGCTCAAATTTATGCACGAGCGACTGGGTATTCAGGCGATTCGGCGCCATCGGCAGCGGTTGCATGTCGGGCGGGAAGATGAACATTTCGCGTGTGGTGTCCGCGTTCAGGTAGCGCATGGGCAGGCGGTATTTCGTCGGCGGTGTGTAGTCGAGCTGGGGCGAAGCGAGGATAAAACCCCATTCGCCGAACGAGGGCACGTAGGCGTGATAGGGCCAGGTGCGCATGCCCACTTCACGCAGGGTCGAATTGATGGTCCAGTAGGCGTGCGGGGCAAAGAACGGCGACGTCGATTGCACCACCATCAGGCCCTTGGCCGCCAGGTGCTTTTTCACCAGGTCGTAGAACGGCACCGAATACAGCTTGCCGAGCGCAAAGCTGGACGGGTCGGGGAAATCGACGATGGCCGCGTCGAACATATCGCCGTTGTTGCGCAGCCAGACGGCGGCATCGGCATTGACGACGGTGACGCGCTTGTCGGAGAACGAATTATTATTTAACTTTGCCAGTTCCGGGCGCGTGGTAAACGCGGCCGTCATGGCCGGATCAAGGTCGACCACGGTGACGTGTTCGATGTGGGGATAACGGAGGATTTCGCGCAGCGCCAGGCCATCGCCGCCGCCCAGCACCAGCACGCGGCGCGCCCACGGCAAGGCTTCCAGCACGGGGTGCACGAGCGCCTCGTGGTAGCGGTATTCGTCGCGCGAGGAAAACTGCAAATTGCCATTGATGTACAGCCGCGTATCGTCCTTCCAGCGCGTGATCACCAGGCGCTGGTAAGGCGTGGTGGTGGAATACACGATCTGGTCGCCGAACAGGCCGTGCTCGCCCCAGGCCACCATGCGGTCCGACATGGCAAAGCCGGCGATCAGCAGCAGCATCACGGCGCAGGCGCGCAGCAAACGCCCGGCGAGATTTTTCAGCTCGGCGCGGAACACATAAATGCTCCACAGGCCCACGCCCACGTTGAGCATGCCGAACAGGAAGCCCGTGCGCACCAGACCCAGGTACGGCGACAGGACCAGCGGGAACAGCAGGGAAACGGCCAGCGCGCCCAGGTAATCGAAGGTCAGCACGCGGCTGACCAGCTCGGAAAATTCCGTCTGGCGCGTGTTCAGGGCGCGCATCACCAGCGGCACTTCCATGCCGACCAGTGCGCCGATCAGGAACACCATCACATACAATAAGGTGCGAAATGGCGCGGCCATCCACGAAAAGGTCATGAACAGGATGGCGGCCGACAGGCCGCCGATCAGGCCCACGGCCAGTTCGATGTCGACGAAGCGCGAAAGCACGTCGTCGTCGTGTACATACTTTGAAAAGTGAGCACCCACACCCATGGCGAACAGGTAACAGCCAATGATGGTGGAAAACTGCAGGATGGAGTCGCCGAGCAGGTAGCTGGACATGGCGCCGGCGATCAGCTCATACGCGAGGCCGCAGGAAGCGACCACGAAGACAGACAAAATCAGAATCTTTTTGTTCATTGGACTTTTTTTGTTCTAATATGCGTTGACGTTATCAAATACTCATTGTGAGGAATGCCGTGCCCGCCATCCTAAACTATCTGATCCACCTTTTACTGGCCGCCGGGCTGCTGATTGTATTTTTTATCATCTACACGCGCGTTACGCCGTATAACGAAGTGCTGCTGATCCGCCAGGGCAACCAGGCGGCGGCCCTGTCGCTAGGCGGCGCCATGCTGGGTTTTTCCGCCACCATCGCCTCGTCCCTGATGCACACGGCCGACTACCAGCAGTTTTTTGCCTGGGCTTTCGGCGCCATGGTGGTGCAATTGCTCGCCTATGTGGTCACCACGCGCCTGCTGCGCATGTCGAAAGACCAGATCGAATCGAACAACAGCGCTTTCGGCGGCCTGCTGGCCGCCATTTCCCTGTCGATCGGCGCCATCAACGCCGCCTGCATTTCCTGACGTTTTACCTCATTCAAGGACACCATCATGAGCCTCGGCAGCTTTATCAAGAAGCAGTTTATCGATGTACTGCAATGGAACGAAGAGACGGAAGGCGTACTGGCCTGGCGCTTCCCCATGCAGGATTTCGAGATACAGAACGGCGCCATCCTGAATGTGCGCGAATCGCAAGTGGCCGTCTTCGTCAATGAAGGCAAGATCGCCGACGTCTTCGGTCCTGGCACGCACAAGCTGACGACGCAGACTTTGCCGCTGCTGACCAACCTGAAAAACTGGGACAAGCTGTTCGATTCGCCGTTCAAGTCGGACGTGTATTACTTCAGCACCCGCGTGCAGACTGGCCGCAAGTGGGGTACGCCGCAGCCGATCACCATCCGCGACAAGGATTTCGACATGATCCGCGTGCGCGCCTTCGGCATGTACTCGTACCGCATCGCAGACGCCCGCACCTTCTTCACCGAGATCAGCGGCACGCGCGAAGTCTATACGCGCGACGAGGTGGAAGATCAATTGCGCGGCATTTTGATGTCGAGCATGGCCAGCTCGCTGGGCGGGGCAAATGTCCCCTTCCTCGACATGGCGGCCAACCAGGCGCTGATGGCGCAGGAAGTCAAGGATGGCCTGGCGCAGGCGTTTGCCCGCTATGGCGTGGGCCTCGATGAATTCAACGTGGCCAGCATCAGCCTGCCCGAAGAATTGCAGGCGGCGCTCGACGAGCGCATCTCGGCCGGCATGAAGGGCGGCCTGGGCGCCGACAAGATGAGCGGCTTTACCAAATTCCAGGTGGCCAACGCGATCCCGCTGGCGGCGCAAAACGAGGGCGGCATGGCCGGCATCGGCGCGGGCCTGGGCGCCGGGCTGTCGATTGGCCAGGTGATGGCGCAAAGCATGGGCGGTGCGCTGCAGCAGCCCGCCCCGGCGCCAGCTCCGGCCCCCGCGGAAGAAGCGATCGAGACGCGTCTGGAAAAACTCAAGGGCTTGCTCGACAAGGGCCTCATTTCGCCGGCCGACTACGACGGCGCCAAGGCTGAACTGCTGAAAAAACTGATCGGCTAAGCGCGACTGCATGCAAACTGTTTCCTGTCCCAGCTGCGGTGCGGAAGTCCACTTCCGCTCGCATGCTTCCGTGCTCGCCGTGTGCGAGTACTGCCACAGCACCATCCTCAAGGACGCCGATTCCGTCAGGGACGTGGGCAAGATGTCGGCCGTCCTGGAAGATTATTCGCCGATCCAGATCGGCACGGCCGGCGTGCACGATGGCGTGCACTTCACGGTCGTCGGCCGCATCCAGCAGCGCTACAGCGCCGGCACGTGGAACGAGTGGTATCTGCTGTTCGACGACGCCAGCACGGCGTGGCTGGGCGACTCGTCCGGCCTGTACACGCTGACGCGCGAACGCAGCACGCAAGACGCCCTGCCCGTCTTTGGCGAGCTGGCGCCGGGCAAGCGCTATACGATCTGCGGCGAGCCGTACACGGCGGCCGAGATCCGCAGCGCCGAATGCATCGCCGGCCAGGGCGAATTGCCGTTCAAGGTGGGCGCCGGCTGGCGCATCCAGGTGGCGGACTTCCGCAACTACGCCAGCTTTGTCACGCTCGACTACACGGATGGCCCGCAACCCGTCGTCTACCAGGGCGTCGCCGTCACCCTGGACGGTTTGCAGTGCCAGCTGCTGCGCGACGACGACGCCATCGCCAAGAGCGCCGGCAAATACCGCGGCAAGCTCGACGCGCTCGACTGCCCGTCCTGCGGCAGCGGCATCAAGTACGTACCTGGCGCGGCGGCGCAACTCGTGTGCCCCGCCTGCCACGCGCAGCTCGACGCCAGCGGCCCGGAGGCGCAGGTGCTGGCCATCGGCAAGCAAGTGCACGACAACGCCGACATCACGCTGGAGCTGGGCGCCAGCGCGAAGATCAGCAATGTCGACTTCACAGTGATCGGCATGATGCGCCGCGCCGACGACGAGGGCAGCGAGTGGAACGAATACCTGCTGTACAACGCGCGCGCCGGCTTCTTCTGGCTGGTGGAGACGGACGATGGCTGGTCGCGCTCGAATGTGCTGCCGAACTGGCCCAACTGGGCATCGCTGGACACCGCTACCTGCACGCTCGATGGCGCCACCTACCGCAAACTGTATGACTACGGCTCGCAGGTCGTGTACGCGGCCGGTGCCTTCAACTGGAAAGTGGCCGTCGGCGACAGCACGCATGTCCATGAATTCGAGCAGGGACAGACCAAACTGGCGGCGGAGCTCACCGGCGAGGAAATGACGTGGTCGCGCTCCGTGCCCGTCGCCTATGACCAGATGGCCGCCTGGTTCGGCGCCGCCTTCCATGGTGGCACCAAAGCGCAGAATATCCAGCTGAGCCATCGCGGCATCGCCAAGGTCTTCATCGTCATCGTGCTGGTCTTGAATGCGATCCCCATGTTTGTCTCGTTCTCCAGCACCTTGATGTGGAGTTTGCTTGGCTGCCTGGCGCTGTTCCTGCCCGCCGCTTTTCTCGACAAGAATGCAAAGAATCCCCCATGAGTAAATACGTGATCTATGCCCTGATGGTGACCTTCAGTGTCACGGCCGCCAACTGGGTGCGCATGTTCAAGGTAGCCGGCAGCAGCAGCGGCAGCAGCTGGAGTTCGCGCACGGGCGGCGGCGGCGGCAGCTATGGTGGCGGCTCCAGCGGCGGCAGCCACAAGTAAGCATGGCAGCCACACCGCATCTGCCCCTGGGCACCCATTTGCTGGCCGATTTGTCTGGCATCGCGCCGGAACGCCTGTGCGAGAGCGCGGCGCTCGAGCGTCTGCTGCGCGAGGCGGCCGTCGCGGCCGGCGCGCAAGTACTGCACAGCCATTTCCACAGCTTTGGCGCCGGCCAGGGCGTCACCGGCGTGGTGCTGCTGGCCGAATCGCACATCTCCATCCACACCTGGCCGGAATGCGGCTTTGCCGCCGTCGATATCTTCATGTGCGGCGCGGCGCAGCCGCAGCTGGCGCTGGACGCCATCAAGGACGCGCTGCAGGCGGCGCACTGCCAGCTGCAATCGGTGCGGCGCGCGCCACCCGGGCATTCCTAGCGTCGCTGGTGGATCGCGGAGGGATCGCTTACACTGTCGGCTCATATCCCAACCGTGACTCCCATGCACCGTTCCGCCCTCCTCGCCCTGCCCCTGCTGCTGCTGGTCTCCGCCTGCAACGACTACACGGCGCCCAGCCTGTACCAGGCCACCACGCCCGAGTGCAAGACGTGGACGGAGGGTTCGCGCTTCGAACTGCCGCGCGGTATCAGCGTGTATGCCACGCCACCCGTCACCTTGAAGGAAGGCGGCACGGAGCTGGCGCTGATTTTTACGCTTCCCATCGGCACGCAAGCCAGTTTTACGCGCCTGTCCTTCCTGCTGGAAGAACCACACAAGCAGCCATTCGCCGAAGCCAAGGTGCTGACCATCTACCAGCGCGGCATGAACCGCAAGGCGGAAATCGTCGACGTCATCGAGCAGCTGCCCATCATGTTTTCCGCCGTCGGTTCGAGCGCCGAAACCCAGTGGCGCTTGCGCCTGCAACTGCCGCGCCAGCTGCCGCAGCGCTTTGACCTGTCGATGCCCGACATGCTCGTCGCCGGCAAGCGCTACCCGGTGCGCACGTTTACCTACCGCTACTTCCCCGAGCGCCAGGCTTACGGCATGTGCAGCTGAGCCACACGCTCCATTGACGGCGGCGCGCGCCGCTGGCACACTGGCGTTTTCCATCACACCTCAGGAGTAGACAACATGCGCCATTCGGATACTGCCGTGCTGTCGGCTGCCTGATCACTGTTTTCCCCTGCTAAGCCTTTTTAGCTCGCACTTCCCATACGCGTGATCGCGTAGCCGACTTCCCTTTCTTTCGTGCCAGTCATAGCGACTGGCGGTGCCTGCTCGCGCAGGCTACACGTCCGCACGCGGACGACAGAATCTGGAATCACGCTACCATGATCGCATTCGATTTCGCGCAACTACGCCTTATCGGGCTGCAGCAGGCCATCGCCAGCGCAGCCACCCAACTCGACCTCTCTTGCCCTGCCGCACAACTGCTGCGCGTGAGCGCCGTACACCGCGACAGCATCGGCGGGCACGACGGCATCCGGGAACACCCCGCGTACATCGTGCCGCGCCTGCTGCACGAGCTGTTGGCCCAGGACACCGTCCTCACGGTGGGTGACTGGATCGCCGCCGAACCCGATGCGCACGGCACGCTGTGGATAACGGCGCACTTATCCCCGGTCACGCAAATCGCCCGGCGCGGCAATGACGGCCGGCGGCAAGTGCTCGCCAGCAATGTCGATACGGCCCTGCTGGTGATGGGACTCGATGGGGATTTCAACCCGCGCCGCCTGGAACGCTACCTGGCCATCGTGCTGGCGGCCCAGGTCAGCCCCGTGGTGGTGCTGAGCAAGGCCGACGTGGCCGAGGACGTGGCTGGCAAGCTGGCGCAGCTCAAACAGCGCCTGCCGCCTCACGTGCCCCTGTTTGCCATCGATACGCGCCATGCGTATGACGTGGCCATCCTGGAACCCTGGCTGGATGCTGGCCAGACCCTGGTGCTGCTCGGCTCATCGGGCGCCGGCAAGTCCAGCCTGACCAACACCTTGTCAGCGGCGCAGCAAACGACCAATGGCGTGCGCCATGGCGACGGCCGTGGCCGGCACACGACGACGGCGCGCTCGCTGCACCTGTGCGCCAGCGGCGCCTGCATCATCGATACGCCGGGGCTGCGCAGCTGGCGCGCGGACGCCGACGCGCAGACCCTGGCGGCCACCTTCGACGACATCGCGGCGCTGGCGGCGACATGCCAGTTCCGCGATTGCCGGCATGCCAGCGAGCCTGGTTGCGCCGTGCGCGGCGCCGTCGATGCGGACCGCTTGAGCAATTATCACAAGCTGCTGCGCGATGCGCACCGCAGCGAGGAAACGCCGCTCGAGCGCATTGCCGCGCGCGCCAAGTGGAAGACGGTATTAAAGGCGGGAATGGAAAGGGGAAAGGACAAGCGCCGCTGATTTTTACTGAAATTCGTTTGCTGAAAAAAAAGGCAGCCCGAAGGCTGCCTTTCTTGTGCGGCGCAGATTGAAATTAAATCTTGCGCAGCTTCTGGATCGCTGCCAGTTGCGCAATAGCGCTGGCCAGCTCGGCTTGCGCTTGCGCGTAGTCGATGCCCGAATCCTTGTTGTGGATATTTTCTTCCGCCAACTTCTTCGCTTCCAGCGCTTTCGCTTCGTCCAGGTCGTGACCGCGGATCGCGGTATCGGCCAGGACGGTCACGGTATCCGGTTGCACTTCCAGCAGGCCGCCGGCAACGAAGACGAACTCTTCTTCAGCCTGGCCGACTACCTTGATGCGGACCGCGCCCGGACGGATGCGGGTAATCAAAGGCGTGTGGCGTGGGTAGATACCCAGCTCGCCCTGTTCACCCGGCAACGCGACGAATTCTGCTTCGCCTGAAAAAATCAGTTCTTCAGCGGAAACCACGTCAACGTGAATTGTGTGTGCCATGTGTGTCCTATCGGGTTGAAGAACCCCGCCTTGTAAGGGGCAGGGTTAGGCCCAGACTTAACTTAGTTAAGTTTCTTGGCTTTTTCGATTGCTTCTTCGATCGTGCCGACCATGTAGAACGCTTGTTCCGGCAGGTGATCGAGTTCGCCCGAAGCGATCATTTTGAAGCCCTTGATCGTGTCTTTGAGCGAAACGTATTTACCAGGCGCGCCGGTAAAGACTTCAGCGACGTGGAAAGGCTGCGACAGGAAACGCTGCATCTTACGTGCGCGGGCAACCAGCAGTTTGTCTTCCGGTGCCAGCTCGTCCATACCCAGAATCGCGATAATGTCGCGCAATTCCTTGTAGCGTTGCAGGGTCGTTTGCACGGCACGCGCGGTGTCATAGTGCTCTTGACCAACGATCAACGGATCGAGCTGACGCGAGGTCGAATCCAGTGGGTCCACGGCTGGGTAGATACCCAGGGAAGCGATGTCACGCGACAGCGCAACGGTCGAATCCAAGTGAGCAAACGTGGTAGCAGGCGACGGATCGGTGTAATCATCGGCTGGAACGTAGACGGCCTGGATCGAGGTGATCGAACCGGTCTTGGTCGACGTGATACGCTCTTGCAGACGGCCCATTTCTTCAGCCAGGGTCGGTTGGTAACCCACAGCCGACGGCATACGGCCCAGCAGTGCCGATACTTCGGTACCTGCCAGCGTGAAGCGGTAGATGTTGTCGACGAAGAACAGAACGTCCTTGCCTTCATCACGGAACGATTCAGCGATCGTCAGGCCGGTCAGCGCAACGCGCAGACGGTTACCTGGCGGTTCATTCATCTGACCGTAGACCATCGCCACTTTGGAGTTCTCCGGATTTTCCAGATCGACCACTTTCGCGTCAGCCATCTCGTGGTAGAAGTCGTTACCTTCACGAGTACGCTCACCAACACCGGCGAACACGGACACGCCGCTGTGCGCTTTAGCGATGTTGTTAATCAGTTCCATCATGTTGACGGTCTTGCCTACGCCAGCGCCGCCGAACAGACCAACTTTACCGCCTTTTGCAAACGGGCAAACCAAGTCGATCACCTTGATGCCGGTTTCCAGCAGTTCTTGCGATGGCGACAGTTCGTCGTATGCAGGAGCGGTGCGGTGGATCGATGCGACTTGCTCGTGCGACACTGGGCCGCATTCGTCGATCGGGTTGCCCAGCACGTCCATGATGCGACCCAGGGTTGCTTTACCGACTGGCACCATGATAGGTTTGCCGGTGTTCTGGATCATCATGCCGCGACGCAGGCCATCGGACGAGCCGAGTGCAATGGTACGGACAATGCCGTCGCCCAACTGCTGTTGTACTTCCAGGGTCAGTTCCGAGCCTGCCATCTTCAAGGCATCAAATACCTTAGGCATCGCGTTGCGGGGAAACTCAACGTCCACCACAGCGCCGATACACTGAACGATTTTGCCATCAGCCATGTTCGTTCCTTCAATATAGTTAAATTCGTTTAAACCGCAGCCGCACCGGCGACGATTTCGGAGAGTTCTTTGGTAATCGCAGCTTGGCGGGTCTTGTTGTAGATCAGCTTCAATTCGCCGATCACACTACCCGCGTTGTCGCTTGCAGCTTTCATCGCGACCATCCGTGCCGATTGCTCGGACGCCAGATTCTCCGCGACTGCCTGGTACACCAGCGCTTCTACATAGCGCTCCAGCAATTCGTCGATCACGCTTTGCGCGTCCGGCTCGTAGATATAATCCCACGAGTGGGCACCCTTGTCGGCGACCATCTTGTCGGCCGTCAGGGGCAGCAATTGCTCCACGACTGGTTCCTGTTTCATCGTGTTGATGAATTTGGTGTAGCACAGGTACACTGCATCGATCTTGCCTGCCTGGAACTCTTCGAGCATGACCTTGACGGGTCCGATCAGTTTGTCCAGGTGGGGCGTATCACCGGTCTGAATGGCAGAGGCGACGATCTTGACGCCGATGCGATTCAAAAAACCCAAACCCTTGTTACCGATGGCAACTGCTTCAACCCGGTTGCCAGCTGCTTCCAGCTCGCGCGACTTCGACGTCACCTGGCGCAGGATGTTGGTGTTCATGCCGCCGCACAGACCTTTGTCGGTCGTGACAACGATGAAACCCACTGCCTTCGCTTGCGTACCCTGGGCAGCTGCCAGGAACGGGTGCGTGTATTCCGGATTGGCGGTCGCCAGATTGGCGGCGATATTCCGAATCTTGTCACTGTAGGGACGAGCGGCCCGCATCCGGTCTTGCGCCTTGCGCATTTTGGACGCGGCGACCATTTCCATCGCCTTGGTGATCTTCTTCGTATTCTCTACGCTCTTGATCTTGCCTCGTATCTCTTTGCTTGATGCCATGAGTCCTTACTCCTTCTGCGCGTAGGGCGGCGCCTCACTCGAGGTGGGCGCCGCCTGGCCGCTTAATATGCGCCGGATTTCTTGAAATCAGCAATGGCCGCCGACAGAGTTGCTTCGCTGTCTTTGTCGAGTTGCTTGGTTTCTTCGATCTTGGCCAGCAGAGCAGCTTGCTTGGTCTTCATGTAAGCGTGGACACCAGCTTCGAACGACAGCACTTGCTTGACTGGCACGTCGTCCATGAAGCCTTTGTTCACCGAGAACAACGATACGGCCATCAGCGAGATCGACAGTGGCGAGTACTGGGCTTGCTTGAGCAATTCCGTTACGCGGGCACCACGGTCCAGCTGCTTGCGGGTCGACTCATCCAGGTCCGAAGCGAACTGCGCAAACGCGGCCAGTTCACGGTACTGCGCCAAGTCGGTACGGATACCGCCGGACAGGTTTTTGATGACCTTGGTCTGGGCGGCGCCACCGACGCGCGATACGGAAATACCGGCGTTAATCGCAGGACGGATACCGGCGTTGAACAGCGAGGTTTCCAGGAAGATCTGACCGTCGGTAATCGAAATCACGTTGGTTGGAACGAATGCGGACACGTCGCCAGCTTGCGTTTCAATAATCGGCAGCGCCGTCAGGGAACCGGTCTTGCCTTTGACGGCACCATCGGTGAACTTCTCGACGTAGTCGGCGTTCACGCGTGCTGCGCGTTCCAGCAGGCGGCTGTGCAGGTAGAACACGTCGCCTGGGTACGCTTCGCGACCTGGTGGACGGCGCAGCAGCAGCGAGATTTGACGGTATGCAACAGCTTGTTTGGACAGATCATCGTAGACGATCAGTGCATCTTCACCGCGGTCACGGAAGTATTCGCCCATGGCGCAACCGGAGTACGGCGAGATGTATTGCATGGCGGCCGATTCCGAAGCGGAAGCGGCGACAACGATGGTGTATTCCATCGCGCCGTGCTGTTCCAGCGAGCGCACGATGTTCTTGATCGACGAGGCTTTTTGGCCAATCGCGACGTAGATACACTTCATGCCCTGGCCTTTTTGATTGATGATCGCATCAATCGCCACAGCCGACTTACCGGTTTGACGGTCGCCGATGATCAGTTCGCGCTGGCCGCGGCCAACTGGAACCATCGCATCGATCGACTTCAGGCCGGTTTGCATTGGTTGCGAAACGGACTCACGGGCGATCACGCCCGGCGCGATTTTTTCAATCGCGGCCGTCAGTTTCGTGTCGATGGCGCCTTTGCCGTCGATTGGCTGACCCAGCGCGTTGACAACGCGGCCGAGCAGCTCAGGACCGACTGGCACTTCCAGAATGCGGCCGGTGCATTTCACCGTGTCGCCTTCGGAGATGTGCTCGTAGGCACCCAGAATCACGGAACCGACGGAGTCGCGTTCCAGATTCATTGCCAGGCCAAACGTGTTGCCTGGGAATTCCAGCATCTCGCCTTGCATCACGTCCGACAAACCGTGGATGCGGCAGATACCGTCGGCGACGGAAATAACCGTGCCTTGATTACGCACTTCAGCGCCGCCGTCAAGACCTTGGATCCGGCTCTTGATCAACTCGCTGATTTCAGATGGGTTGAGTTGCATACTAACTCCTAAAAGTGTTTCTCTCAGCTTGCGCGAGGGGTAAGGGTCTGTCTAAGCTGGCCTGCCGAAGCGCGTGTCTTACGACACCAGTGCAGCATGCAGTTGCTGCAACTTGGCGCGCACCGAGGTATCGAGCACTTGGTCGCCAACGACCACGCGCACGCCGCCGAGCAGCGATGGATCCACTGTGACGGCAGGGTTGAGCTTACGACTGAATTTCTTTTCCAGCGTTGCGACCAGCTCGGCCGTTTGGCCTTCGCTCAGATCGAAAGCGCTCGTGATCTCGGCGTCAGCCGCACCTTCCAGACCGTTTTTCAACGTATGGAATTGCGCGCCGATTTCCGGCAGCAGGCTGATGCGGCCATTTTCGATCAACATCGTGACGAAGTTTTTCACTTCCTCATTGAGCGGCGATTTCAACAACGACAGGATGGTGGCGGCGACGTCGCTTTCCGAAACTTTCGGATTGCGCGCGTACGCCTGTACCTCGGGGTGGCTACCGATCTGTGCCAGTTCGGACACCAGTTCGGACCACGCCGCGAGGTTGCTTGACTCCTTACCAGCTTGGGCTACGCGGAACAAAGCTTCCGCGTAGGGACGGGCGACGGTTGCGAGTTCTGCCATGATTACAGCTCGACAGCAAGACGCTGCAACATTTCGGCGTGAGCCGTAGCGTTTACTTCACGCTTCAAGATCTGCTCGGCACCCTTGACAGCCAGGTCAGCCACCTGAGCGCGCAATTGTTCGCGTGCTTTCGACAGTTGCTGTTCGGCGTCCGACTGGGCTTGCGCAATGATACGCGCAGCTTCAGCTTGTGCATTTTGCTTGATCTCTTCAGCAACCAGCTGCGCGCGCTTTTCAGCGTCCGCAACGCGTTGCGACGCTTCTTCACGTGCACTGTTCAATGCCTCTTGCGCACGCTTTTCAGCGACTGCCATCGAAGCCTGACCTTGATCGGCCGCAGCCAATCCATCCGCGATTCGTTTGGCACGCTCATCCAGCGCATTGTTCAGCGCTGGAAATACGAACTTCATCGAGAACCAGACCAACACCGCGAAGGTGATCATCTGGCCGATGAGCGACATATTGATGTCCATACCTTTGCTCCTAACTAAAAGTTTCTCCTAGGGTTGGAGCGAATTACTGAGCAACAGCCGTCAGAGCGGACAGGAACGGGTTAGCGAACGTGTACAGCAGAGCAACACCAACGCCGATCATCGAGATAGCATCCAGCAGACCAGCGATAACGAACAGTTTGGTTTGCAGTTGTGGCATCAGTTCTGGTTGACGTGCCGAAGCTTCCAGGAATTTGCCACCCAAGATAGCGAAGCCCAGAGCGGTGCCGATTGCGGCCAGGCCGATGATGATTGCTGCTGCCAGAACGGTCATGCTTTGTACTTGTGCGATCAGAGCTTGCATAAAATTCTCCTAAATTTAAAAACGAAAGATACTAAAAAAACAAAATATAAAGTTAATGATTAATGTTTCTCAACCGCGAGGCTCAGATACACAACCGTCAACGCCATAAACACAAAAGCTTGCAAAGTTACAATCAAGATATGGAAAATTGCCCATGGACCACCCAACGCCCACTGTGCCCACCAAGGCAACAACGCGATCAAGATGAAAATCAGTTCGCCGGCATACATATTGCCGAACAGTCGCAGCGACAGGGAGATCAGTTTTGCAACCAGCTCAACCATTTGCAACAAGAAATTGACAGGTGCCAGGGCGATCGTGGCGATCAGGCCATTCGCATGGAACGGTGCCGTGAACAGTTCCTTGATCCAGCCGCCCAAGCCCTTGGCCTTGATCGAGAAGGCGATCACGCACAGCACGACCGACAGCGACATGGCGAAGGTGTGGTTGACGTCGGCGGTCGGCACGGCGCGCAGTTTATGCACGCCAAACCAGCTCAGGATCTTCGGCAACAGGTCAACCGGCAGGAAGTCCATCGCGTTGAGCAACCAGACCCACACAAAAATAGTGATGGCCAGCGGCGCGATGACCTTGCTTTTCGCGTGGAAGGCCCCATTAATAGTGTCATTGACGATTTCCATGACCATTTCGACGAAGTTTTGCAACTTGCCAGGGACACCAGCCGTCGCGCGGCGCGACGCCATATAGAAAACAGCCAGGAAAACAAAGCCCAGAATGGCCGAAATCCAGAACGTATCCAGATTGATCATGCCGTCGGCACTTCTCAGGTGGGCCAGATGGTGACTGATGTATTCTGTGGCGTTGGCCGGGGCAGCATGGCCCGCTTCAATAGCGTGTTCTGTGGTCATAATGAATTTAGATTTGTCGTTTCAGAGCTCAACAAGCCCCAAAACCAATGATTAAACAGCGAGCAATGAAAACCAGTATGCTAAGGTTGCCACCGCGAAACCCAAGATCAGCCATAACCAGGCGGCCGACTGAAACAACACCAGTGCCAATATAAACAGCACCGCTGTGATAAATATTTTCACCACTTCTGCGCGCAAATGCGCCCGGAATGCCTTGTTGGCGTCGCTAGAACCGCGAACGACCAACAGGGCATACACCAGGCTACCGATGACTGCGATAGCGCCGCCGTATGCGGCGGACCAGCCTCTGACATGACCACCGAAAAACAGGGTGACCGTGGCAAAGCTGATAGCGATTGCTAGCTGCAATGCAACTACTTTGTAGACTGGCTTGGCAATACTTTGTTGTGAATCACTCAATTGCCAAGTTCCCAGAAAAATCTACACACGCAAAGACACGGGATTATAGTTGGCTTTGATCTATAGAGTCAAACGTTGCTGCACCGCAGCAGGGCAATTGCTGCGTGAAACTGACGCTTTACCGACTATTCGCCGCCATTTGCACCACTATATGGCAAAGTCGCTTGTCTGGCCGCTTCCAGCCGTGTTATCAAGGAATTACGTGGTGCATCTGGAAAGCATGGCCGGATTGTCCACACCCGCATGGCCCCTGCCTTTGCAGCTTGCTATTTAACCACGCAAGCGGGTCAACAAACCATCGAGCACGTCAAGATCGGCAAAATCAATCACCAATTGGCCACGGCCCTTGTTGCCCATCTTGAACACCACGGGGGTGGCCAGCGCATCGGACAGCTCTTCTTCCAGGCGCGCGATGTCGCCCGATTTTTCCTTCTGACGCGGCTCGACCGGGTTGGCCGCTTCCTCGACCGTGCGCGTCACGAGCTTTTCCGTTTCGCGCACCGACAGGCGCTTGGCCACGACCTGATTCGCCAGCGTGATCTGGCTGGCCGCATCGACGGCCAGCAGCGCGCGCGCATGACCCATGTCGATATCGCCGGCCATCAGCATGGTCTGCACGGGATGGGCCAGGTTCATCAAGCGCAACAGGTTCGACACGGCGCTGCGCGAGCGTCCCAGCGCAGTGGCCGCTTGCTCATGCGTAAAACTGAAGTCGGCGATCAGGCGGTGGATGCCCTGCGCTTCTTCCAGCGGATTGAGGTCTTCGCGCTGGATATTCTCGATCAGCGCCATGGCGGCGGCGGCCAGGTCGTCCACATCGCGCACCAGCACTGGCACTTCCGTCAGGCCGGCCAGTTGCGAAGCGCGGAAACGGCGTTCGCCGGCGATGATTTCATATTTAACAAGTCCGCTCAAGGTATCTTGCCCGATCGGGCGCACCAGGATCGGCTGCATCAGCCCTTGCGCCTTGATCGAGGCGGCCAGTTCATTCAGCGCTCCCTCGTCCATGCGGGTGCGCGGCTGATATTTGCCGGCTTGCATTTGTGACACGGGCAAGTTCGACGGTTGATGCGTGTCCGGACTGGCGAAGTCGCCGCCGCCGCCCAACAGGGCGTCGAGTCCGCGACCCAGTCCTTTTAATTTTTTCGTAGCCATGCTGTCCTAATCGTGTTTTCAGAGTAAGCGCTCACATCATTATGTGCAGACGCTCGCTCCTTGTTTACATATGTTTGATGCGTTCGACCATCTCGGCGCCGAAGGCGATATATGCCTGGGCGCCTTTCGAGCTGGGGTCGAAGGTCACGCCGGGCAGGCCGTACGACGGCGCTTCGGCCAGGCGTACATTGCGCGGGATGATGGTATTGAAAACCTTGTCGCCGAAGTGCTGCTCCAGCTGCGCCGACACTTGTTGCGATAATGTCATGCGTGGATCGAACATCACGCGTAGCAGACCGATGATCTTCAGATCCGGGTTCAGGTTGGCATGCACCTTCTTGATGGTGTTGACCAGATCGGACAAGCCTTCCAATGCGTAGTACTCGCACTGCATCGGAATGATCACGCCATGCGCGGCGCACAGGCCGTTCAGGGTCAGCATCGATAATGCCGGTGGGCAATCTACCAGGATGAAATCGTATTCGCTGTCCACTTCGGCCAGTGCATCCTTCAGGCGGCGTTCGCGGTTGTCGAGTTCGACCATCTCCACTTCGGCGCCGGCCAGCTCGCGGTTTGACGGCAAGACATCGAAGCGTCCCGCTTCCGAACGCTGGCGTGCCGTTTTGACATCGGACTCGCCCAGCATCACTTCATAGGTCGACGCCTTCAGACCGGCCTTGTTGATGCCGGCGCCCATGGTCGCATTGCCCTGCGGGTCGAGGTCGACCAGCAGCACGCGCTGGTTCAACTTGGCCAGACCGGCGGAGAGGTTGACGCTTGTTGTGGTTTTACCAACACCACCCTTTTGATTTGCTACACAAAAAATTTTGGCCATGTATCTTCTAGTTGTAAAGAGATGCAAACTTCATCGTGCGCCCCGGCATCTGGCCGAAACGATTTATACTATTTATTTCATTTATACGATATAAATCATTTATACGGTTTATATTATTTATACCGTATAAATTGTTTATATCATTTATTCTTCGTCTTTTAAATTCTTGCTATAAAGACCAGATGACGCTCTGCATTTAGCCCTGGCACCTGAATTGCGCGTAATTCCGTCACTTTCCAGTCTGCCGGCAGTCGCTCGCGCTCGTCTGGCGGTGCCACCCCTTTCAAGGCGATGAATTGCCCGCCCTCGGCCAGCACGTGGTTCGACCAGTTGACGAAGTCAGACAGGTCGGCAAAGGCGCGCGAAGTGATCACATCGAATTTCTGCTGCACTTCCAGCTGTTCCACCCGTTTCGTGTACACGGTGACGTTGCTCAAGCCAAGTTCCGCCTTCACTTGCGTCAAAAATGCCGTCTTCTTGTGCACGGTATCGATCATCGACACCTTCACATCAGGCCGCGCGATGGCCAGGACCATGCCCGGCAAGCCGCCGCCGGCGCCCACATCGAGCACATTCTTTGCATCCGCGAACGCCGGCACGGCGGCCAGCGAATCGAGCACGTGCAGGGTCAGCATCTGCAGTGGATCGCGCACCGACGTCAGGTTGTACACGCTGTTCCATTTGGCCAGCAAGGCCAGGTAATCGAGCAGTTTTTCCGTCTGATCCGCGCTCAGGTCGAGTCCCAGCGCGGCGATGCCTTCATTCAAAATCTGGGCCAATGCGGCCCGGTCAAACTGCTTCATTCAACAACCTCGTCCTTTAAAGTGGTGGTCTGTATTTCGGCCTGACCTGCACCAAAACCGCGCTTTTTCAGGTGCACCAGCAGCAGCGAAATCGCCGCCGGCGTCACGCCGGAAATGCGCGAGGCCTGGCCCAGGGTTTCCGGGCGCTGCTTGTCGAGTTTTTGCCGCACTTCGACGGACAGCGCGCCGATATCCAGGTAATTGAAACCTTCCGGCAAAGCCAGGTTTTCATAGTGTTCGTGGCGCTCGATTTCCTTGCTCTGGCGCTCAATGTAACCCGCGTATTTGAGCTGGATTTCCACCTGCTCGCGCACGGCCGGGTCAATCACGCCGGGGCCGGCCAGGGCCTGGCCTTCCATGCCCGTCATGCTCATCAAGGTGTCGTAGGCGACGTTCGGGCGGCGCAGCAAGTCCGCCAGGGAATACTCGCGCTCGATAGCCTGGCCAACGATGCGTTCCGATTCGGCGGCCGCCAGGATGCGCGGGTTGACCCACGTGGAACGCAGGCGCTCGAGTTCGCGCGCCACCGCTTCGCGCTTGGTCTCGAAGGCTTGCCATTGGGCGTCGCCCACGCAACCCAGGGTGCGGCCGATTTCCGTCAGACGCATGTCGGCATTGTCTTCGCGCAAGCTCAGGCGGTACTCGGCGCGGCTGGTGAACATGCGGTACGGTTCCTGCACGCCCTGGGTGATCAAATCGTCGACCAGCACGCCCAGATAGGCCTCGGAGCGGCCCGGTACCCAGGCTTCCTTGTCCTGCGTCAGCAAGGCCGCATTCAGGCCCGCCAGCATGCCTTGCGCGGCCGCTTCCTCGTAGCCGGTGGTGCCGTTGATCTGGCCGGCGAAGAACAGGCCGGCGACGGCCTTCGTTTCCAGCGACGCCTTCAAGCCGCGCGGGTCGAAATAATCGTATTCGATGGCGTAGCCGGGGCGCAGGATGTGCGCGTTTTCCATGCCCTTCATCGATTGCACCAGGGCGATCTGCACGTCGAACGGCAGGCTGGTGGAGATGCCGTTCGGATAGAACTCATGCGTCGTCAAGCCTTCCGGCTCGAGGAATATCTGGTGCGATTCCTTGCCCGAGAAACGGTGGATCTTGTCTTCGATCGACGGGCAATAGCGAGGGCCGACGCCCTCGATCACGCCCGTGTACATGGGGCTACGGTCCAGGCCAGCGCGGATGATATCGTGCGTCTGGCTATTCGTGTGCGTGACCCAGCACGGCACCTGGCGCGGGTGCATGGACGTGTTGCCCATGACCGAGAAGACTGGCACGGGATCGAGGTCGCCCGGCTGCTCTTGCATCACGGAAAAGTCGATCGTGCGGCCATCGATGCGCGGCGGCGTGCCTGTTTTCAGTCGCCCCTGCGGCAGTTTCAGTTCTTTCAAACGGGCGGACAGCGAAATGGCAGGCGGGTCGCCGGCGCGGCCAGCCGAGTAGTTATTCAAGCCCACGTGGATCTTGCCATCGAGGAAAGTGCCAGCCGTCAGCACGACGGCGCGCGCGAGAAACTTCAGGCCAATCTGCGTCACGGCGCCAACGACGCGGTCGCCTTCAACGATCAAATCATCAACGGCTTGCTGGAACAGCCATAAGTTCGGCTGGTTTTCCAGGCGCGTGCGGATGGCGGCCTTGTACAAAATACGGTCGGCCTGGGCGCGCGTGGCGCGGACTGCCGGGCCCTTCGAGGAATTCAAGATGCGGAACTGGATGCCGGACTCGTCAGTGGCAATCGCCATCGCGCCGCCCATGGCATCGACCTCCTTGACCAGGTGGCCCTTGCCGATGCCGCCGATGGAGGGGTTGCACGACATCTGGCCCAGTGTCTCAATATTATGCGTGAGCAATAGCGTCTTCTGCCCCATGCGGGCGGAAGCGAGGGCCGCCTCGGTACCGGCGTGACCACCACCGACAACGATGACGTCGAATTCTGTAGGAAATAACATGATAAATAGGTAACAGTGCAAGTAAAAATGCGGAAAGAGAGCTCCGATT
Source organism: Janthinobacterium sp. BJB426 (assembly GCF_002735705.1). Classification (GTDB taxonomy): domain Bacteria; phylum Pseudomonadota; class Gammaproteobacteria; order Burkholderiales; family Burkholderiaceae_D; genus Janthinobacterium. The sequence goes on along the minus strand of NZ_PDZL01000004.1, from coordinate 177,303 downwards.
ATAGAGTCTTTTTGCAAGCGCAACCTTGCAACGGCCAATTTTTGCTTAATTTTTACTCAGCAGTGGCAAGTCAACGGAGATTTCTGTTTCACGTGGAACACGAATCGCATCCAGGATGGAGGTGCGGCACTGGACAATGTTTGCTACAATTGCTGCATCGTCTGCATTCGTGGTCACGCCAGTGGCCAACGGGACGATCATCCAGGAGGACGGCCTCCCCCATCATGGGAACACACCGGGACGGCCCGCTCTGTAAAGGAGCCGCCATGGCCTGGATACTATTACTGATTGCCGGCATGTTTGAAGTCGTGTGGGCATACTCGATGAAACTCTCCGAGGGTTTCACCAGACTCACTCCCTCCGTCATTACCATCGTCATGATGATCGCCAGCTTTGGCTTGCTGTCGCTTGCCATGCGCACCCTGCCCCTGGGCACGGCCTATACGATCTGGACCGGCATCGGCGCCGTCGGCGCCTTCATCGTCGGCATCGTCTTTCTGGGCGAGCAAGTCAATACCATGCGCGTGTGCGCCGCCGTCCTCATCGTGTGCGGCATCGTGCTGATGAAACTGTCGTCCAGTCACTGAGAGGAATTCCCATGCTCCTCGAAAATTATTTTCCCGTCCTCCTGTTCATTCTGATCGGCATCCTGGTCGGCATCGTGCCCATGCTGCTGGGACGCGTACTCGGTCCGCACAAGCCCGATGCGCAAAAGCTGTCACCGTATGAATGCGGCTTCGAAGCGTTCGGCGACGCGCGCATGAAGTTCGACATCCGCTTCTACCTGGTCGCCATTCTCTTCATCCTGTTCGATATCGAGGTGATCTTCCTGATGCCCTGGGCGGCCAACGTGAACGAACTGGGCCTGCCTGGCTTCTGGGCCGTCATGGGTTTCCTGAGCGTGCTGGCCATCGGCCTGGCCTATGAATGGAAACGCGGCGCGCTGGAGTGGGAGTAACCCGCGCATCCTGTTCCACGTGAAACAGGCGCGGGGCGGGAAAGCGGAGTAAGCTGGGCTTCTGCCATCACTGTCAGGAGTCTGCATGTCCGCCTTCCAGTTCCGCACCGTGCCGCATCTGATCGTTGAAGCGGGCGCCGCCGCCCAGCTGGGTGCGCATATCGCCCGTCACTTCCCCAGCGTGCGCCGCGCCCTGCTCGTCACCGATGCAGGCTTTTTGCGCACGGGGCTGGCCGATGCTCCCCTGCGCAGCTTGCAGGTGGCCGGCATCGAGGTCCACGTCTTTTCCGAGGTGCAAGCCGATCCGCCCGAAGCCATCGTGCTGGCCGGCGTAGCGCAGGCGCAGATGTTTCACGTGGAACTGATTATCGGCCTCGGTGGCGGCAGCTCCTTGGACGTGGCCAAACTGATCGCCGTGCTGGCGCCGGGCCGCCAGGAACTGGCCGAACTGTATGGCATCGGCAATGTCCACGGCCAGCGCCTGCCCCTGGTGCAATTGCCCACCACGGCCGGCACGGGTTCGGAAGTGACGCACATCGCCATCGTCACCACGGGCGCCACCAGCAAAATGGGCGTAGTCGCGCCGCAACTGTATGCGGACCTGGCCATCCTCGACGCCAGCCTGACCCTGGGCTTGCCGTCGGCCGTGACAGCCGCCACCGGCATCGATGCCATGGTGCACGCGATCGAAGCGTACACCAGCCGCCTGCTGAAAAATCCCTTGTCCGACATGCTGGCCACCGAGGCGCTGTCACTGCTGTCGAGCAACCTGGTCACCGCCTGCCGCGATGGCAGCAACCTGCCGGCGCGCCAAGCCATGCTGCTCGGTGCCATGCTGGCCGGCCAGGCGTTTGCCAATGCGCCCGTGGCCGCCGTGCATGCGCTTGCCTATCCCATCGGGGGACTGTTCCACGTGCCACATGGCCTGTCGAATGCGCTGGTGTTGCCGCACGTGCTGCGCTTTAATTTGTCCCATGCGGCGCCCCTGTATGCGCAACTGGCCGCCATTTTCCAGCCCGGCATCGCGGGCAGCGAGGAAGCGCGGGCCATGGCCCTGATCGACGTCATGCAGGAGATTGCCCTGGCCACCGGCATCGCGCGCACCCTGCGCGAGGTGGGCATCGCGGCCAGCGATCTGGACCGGCTGGCCGATGAAGCCATGCTGCAGACGCGCTTGCTGGGCAACAATCCCCGGCCCGTCACACGCGGCGATGTGCGCGCCATCTATGCCGCCGCACTGTGAACCAGCAGACTGAATCTGCCAACCCACCCTGCTACACTGCCGCCATGACGCCTCCCGATATCCCCATTCATCCTGACAGCACCAGCTTTCCGCACGGTGCCTGTGCCGGCTGCCACGACAGCGCGCCGCTGCCGTTTGCCTTCGAGTATGCCTATCAACCCATCGTCGATCTCGCCACACGCAGCATCTATGCGCACGAGGCACTGGTGCGCGGTCCCAACGGCGAAAGCGCGGCCAGCGTGCTGGCGCAAGTCAACGATGCCAACCGCTACCGCTTCGACCAGGCTTGCCGCGTCAAGGCCGTGGCCGGCGCCGCCAGGCTGGGCATGCAGGGCATTCTGTCGATCAACTTCCTGCCCAATGCCGTCTACCGTCCTGAAGTCTGCATCCGCAGCACTCTGGAAGCGGCCACCTTGCACCGCTTCCCCACCGATAAAATCATCTTTGAAGTGACGGAAGGCGAACGGGTGCAAGACCGTCCCCACCTCGTCGAGATCTTCCGCGCCTACCGGCGCTTCGGTTTCCAGACCGCCATCGATGATTTCGGCGCCGGCTATGCGGGCTTGAATCTGCTGGCCGAATACCAGCCCGACATCATCAAGATCGACATGGACCTGGTGCGCGGCATCGATACGCACGCGCCACGCCAGGCCATCGTGCGGGCCATCGCCAGCCTGTGCCAGGAGCTGGGTATCCGCGTGCTGGCCGAAGGCATCGAGACACGCGCCGAGCGCGACTTTCTGGCCAGCTGCGGCATTTCGCTGATGCAGGGCTACTGGTTTTCCAAGCCTGTCTTCCAGGGACTGGGCGATATTGCCGAGTCGGCCTGGGAATAAAAACGGCCACGTGAAACGTGGCCGCAGCTTCCACAGGAAATACAGCCTAGTTGGGAATATCGACGACAGTCCCCGTCACGCTGATGGCATTGCCAGGTGCCGGCGTTGCCGCAATCGCCGGCACGTTGACATTCGTGATCAGGGTCGACGCATCGGCGCGCGTCACCGTCCGCACCACCTGCGATGGCGGCAAGGCTTGCTTGGCGGACAAATGCGCATACATGGCGTCAAGCGCCCGATTCAGGTAGACGTGTAGCGGCACGATCAAGGTCGGCAAGGCGCTGCTGAAGGAATCGAAGTGGTTGGCGTTCGTCACTTCGATGTAGCGCAGCTTGCTATTACTCCCCTCCACGGCAGCGTTCAAGCCCAGATAGGCGCGCGAAGCGTGATTCACGGGAATCAAGGTATCGCTGCGGCCGTGCACGATGATGGCCGGCTTGCCATTCAATTTGCCACTGGCAGCCACTTCGGCCATGCCTGCCCGCACGCGCACGCTTTGCCCGGCCAAGGTGCCTTGCAAGTTGGCGCCGCTGACGGTATCGCGTCCCGTCGCCAGGCTGCGCAGGCACAGGAAGCCATCGAGCGACTGGTCCGCCAGGCTGTTTGACGGCGATACGCCGGCCGTGTAGACCCTGGCGCCGCCTACACTGTTCTCGTACACGACACTACCGAGGATGCCGTTTTGCGCGGCAAAGCTGGCCGCCTTCTGTGCCGAAGTAAACGCGATCGGATTGCCGCCGCCGTCCGTCTGCGCAAACGTGAAACCGCACACTTTATCGGTCACGGGGAATTTCCCGTAGGCATACGCATACGTGACGGCCACCAGGATATTCGTGCCCGCGTGCGCTGCCTGCAGCGGATCGGCATCAAGCAGCCAGCCATACGCGCGCAAGCGCTGCTTCGCGTCCGCCTGCTGTGCGGCCAGGTCGGCGCCGTTCAATAGCCCCTTGCTGACGAGCGCCGTGCAGCGTCCCGCATTGCCGGCCACGGAGGCGATGCACGGCTGATACAAGGCCGCATAGGTGGCGTAGTCGAACAGCGCGCGGCCGTGATTGGCGACCACCGCCCCGCCCTGGCGCACGCTGTAGGCAGTCGACGCCGTCGGCTGGATCTGCGGCTCGCTGGCCGCCACGCCGCTGATCAAGCCTTGCGTATCCTGTTCCGCCGCCAGCAAGGCCGAGCCGGCGCCGTTGGAAATGCTCGAGGCGATCGTGATGGTGTTCTTCGGTGTCAGGCGCACCAGGTGGGAACTGCCGTCGCGGGCCAGCACGCCATAGCGCTCGTTCAACACATAATATGCCATCTCGACCGCCTGCAAGGTGACCTTGCCCCAGTCCTTCTCGGGATTCTGCTGCGAGTGCGCATGCTTGAAGGCGATGCGGTTCGGATTGCTGCCCGCCCAGGCCAGGCGGTCGGCATCGCTCAATTCCGGCGCGAAGAGCGCATTCTTGCCGGCGGCCACCCTGCCCGCGCGCACGCCATTTTGCAGGTTGACGCTGTCGTCCTCGAACACGTACAGGCCCGTGCCGGAACCCTTGTCGGCATACGCCACGGCGCAGCCTTTTTTCAGGCCCCATTCGCCTGAGCTGCCGATGGCGCCGTAAATGCCGCGCGAGCCGCTCGACGTGCCCGTGACGATGCAGGGGTGGTCCGGATCGAAGCTGGCCGGCACCTGTACCATCAAGGTGACATTCTTCTTGCCCGTGCCATCGTCGGCATAGGCGATGTATTCACTGCCGGCAACCAGGCCCTCGCCCGTGCCGATGCTACCGTTGGCATCGACATTTGGTCCGTACAAGGTGCCGTAGCCGCTGTTGGCAGCAATGTCGAGCACGGCCCGGTAATTGGCGTAAATCGCATTGCGGCGCAGTTCGAGCGGTGTCGGCTGTTCCACGTTCGCATACGCGGGAGTTGCTCCCGCCAGCCCCGTCTTGCCGAGGCCAGCCGTCAGCAGATCGTTCGTCTTGCCGTCATAGTCGGCCCGCGTGATGGTGCCCAGGTAGCCGGGCATCTGGTTCAGTTCTTCCGGCGCATGGTTGCTGCCGCAGGCTGCCAATGCCAGCAAGGTGCACAGGCTTGCGCTAGTGCCCGCGCGCGTGATCGTCGTTTGCATGGTGGTACTCTCCGTTAAAGTAACAGTGGACGCACAATGAAAAACGCCGGACGATCCGTCCGGCGTTGCTTGAAAATCAGACAGCGGCTTTGGCTGGCCTGCCGCCAAAGCGCGCGATGGCTTCGCCGACAATGCCGCGCCGGAACATCAGCACGCAGATGACGAAGATCACGCCGGTCACCATGCCCACCGATTCGCCCAGGGTGCCGAACCACTCGATGCCCGTGTGCGTGGCCAGATAGGTACCGACATCGCCCAGCTTGTTCTCCAGCGCGATGATCAAGACGGCGCCGAGGATGGGACCGGACAAGGTGCCCATGCCGCCCACCAGTGTCATCAGCACGACCAGGCCCGACATGCCCCAATACACGTCGGTCAACGTCTCAAAGCCCAGCACCAACGTCTTGGTGGCGCCGGCCAGCGCGGCCAAGGAGGCCGACAGGACGATGGCCATCAGCTTGTACTTGTTGACGTCGTAGCCGAGCGAGATGGCGCGCGGTTCGTTTTCCTTGATCGCCTTGAGCACCTGGCCGAACGGCGAGTGGATGGTGCGCACGATCAGGGCGAAGCCGGCCACGAAGATGGCCAGCACGACATAGTACAAGACGGTGTCATTGCCCAGGTCTATCGTGCCCAGCAAGGTTCCACGTGGAACACCCTGCAAGCCATCCTCGCCGCCCGTGAACGGCAGGCGCAAGGCAAGGAAGTACACCATCTGTGCCAGCGCCAGGGTGATCATCGTAAAGTAGATGCCCTGGCGGCGGATCGCCAGGCCGCCAATCACCAGGCCCAGCAAGGCACCCGTGGCGACGCCGGCCAGCAAGCCCAGTTCCGTCGGCCAGCCCCAGGTGCGCAGCGCGTAGCCGGTGACATAGCCGGCGCCGCCAAAGAAGGCCGCATGGCCGAACGACAGCAAACCCGTGTAGCCGATCAGCAAGTTGAAGGCGCAGGCAAACAGGGCAAAGCACAGCAGCTTCATCAGGAAGACGGGATAGCCGTAAAACGGGGCCGCCAACGCCAGCAGCAAGGCAATGGCGTAGCCTACATTCTTATTCATCGTGGTAGCTCCAATACATGACTGATGAGGATTACTTTTCTTTGCCGAACAGGCCGGCGGGACGCAGCAGCAGCACGATGACCATCACTACGAACACCACGGTGGCCGAGCCTTCCGGGTAGAACACGCGGGTCAGGCCCTCGATCACGCCCAGGCCCAGGCCCGTCAGGATGGAGCCCATGATGGAACCCATGCCGCCGATCACCACCACGGCAAACACGACGATGATCAGGTTCGAGCCCATCAGTGGCGAGACCTGGATGATCGGCGCCGCTAGCACGCCGGCGAAACCGGCCAGCGCCACACCGAAGCCGAACGTCAACGTCACCATCAGCGGCACGTTGATGCCGAACGCTTCCACCAGTTTCGGGTTTTCCGTGCCGGCCCGCAGGTAGGCACCGAGCTTGGTTTTTTCGATGACGAACCAGGTCGCCAGGCAGACGGAGAGCGAGGCGATCACCACCCAGGCGCGGTAGTTCGGCAAGATCATGAAACCGAGGTCCGTGGCGCCGGCCAGTGCTTCGGGCACTGCATACGGCTGGCCCGAGACGCCATAGAAGGAGCGGAACACGCCTTCCATGATCAGGGTGATGCCAAAGGTCAGCAGCAAGCCATACAGGTGGTCGAGTTTATACAGCCAGCGCAGCATGGTCTTTTCGATCAGGATGCCGACCAGGCCGACGAGGATCGGGGCGATGACCAGCATGGCCCAGTAATTGATGTCGAAATAACTGAGGCCCATCCAGGCCAGGAAGGCGCCCATCATGTACATGGCGCCGTGCGAGAAATTAATAACGTTAAGCAAGCCGAAGATGACGGCCAGACCGAGGGACAACATGGCATAGAACGAGCCGTTGACGAGACCCAGCAGCAGCTGGCTCATCATCGCTTGTATTGGAACGCCGAAAATTTCCATGGCATCACAGTATAAAAAGCACCGCCGAGTAGCGGTGTGGTATCAAGGGAAACGCGCCACCGCAAACGGGTGCGGCAGCGCAAGGCGAACCCTGCGAGCGAAGCGCATGCAGGACGGACCACCCGCGCACAGGCGGGCGATCCGCTGGAGGTATGGCTACAGCGTTACTTCCACAACGAACACTTCGACTCGGCCTTGGTCACATACGCCTGTGCACCGGGCACGGTGGCGACCACCTTGTAGTAATCCCATGGATATTTCGACTCGGACGGTTTCTTGACTTCCATCAAATACATATCGTGCACCATGCGGCCATCGGGACGCACTTCGCCATTCTGGGTGAACATGTCGTTGATCTTGGTCTTCTTCAGATACGCCATGACCTTCTCGGTATCATCCGTGCCGATCGCCTTGACGGCTTTCAGGTAGTTGGCCGCGGCCGAATAGTCGGCCGCCTGCAGCATCGACGGCTCTTTCTTCATCTTGGCGAAATAGCGTTTCGACCAGGCGCGCGTTTCCGCATTCAAGTCCCAGTACCAGCCATCCGTCAGGTACATGCCCTGCGTCAGGTTCAAGCCCAACGAATGGATGTCATTGATGAAGATCAGCAGACCAGCCAGTTTCATCGATTTCGTCAGGCCGAACTCGTTGGCCGCCTTGATGCTGTTGATGGCGTCGCCACCCGCATTGGCCAGGCCCAGGATTTGCGGCTTGGCTGCCTGCGCCTGCAGCAGGAAGGACGAGAAATCGGAGGCGCCCAGCGGATGCTTGACGCTGCCCAACACCTTGCCGCCGGCCGCCTTGACGACTTCGGCCGTGTCTTTTTCCAGCGAGTGGCCAAACGCATAATCGGCCGTCATGAAGTACCAGCTCTTGCCGCCCTGCTTGACGATGGTGCCGCCCGTGCCGCGCGCCAGCGCCACCGTGTCGTAGGCGTAATGCACGGTGTAGGGCGTGCACTCTTCATTCGTCAGGCGCGAGGAACCGGCACCGATGGCAATGAAGATTTTTTTCTTTTCCGCCGCGACCTTGGCCATGGCCAGGCTGGCGCCGGAATTGGTGCCGCCGATCAGCATGTCGACGCCCTGCTGATCGAACCATTCGCGCGCTTTCGAGGCGGCGATGTCAGCCTTGTTTTGATGGTCGGCGGAAATGAATTCCACCTTCTTGCCGGCCAGTACCACGCCGGCATCGGCGATCGCCATCTTGATGGCTTCCGCGCCCCCTAAGCCGTCGACGTCGGAATACACGCCCGACATGTCGGAAATAAAGCCGATCTTGATGGTGTCGCCCGATACCTGGGCATGCGCGGCGGCGGACAAGCCCAGTGCGCACAGGGTGGCGGTGGCAATGGCGATAGCGTTACGTTTCATAGTGTCTCCGTTGGGATTATTGTTTGCTATTCAGTCGATTGCTGGACGATGACGAGTACAACAGACTACATGGGGACTACACGCCAAGCAGCTCGGTCAATACCGGCATCTTGGCCTCCAGTTCGGATGCAGCAAAAGTCTCGACGATCTGACCGTGCTCCATCACATAAAACCGGTCCGCCAGCGGCGCGGCAAACCGGAAATTCTGTTCCACCATGACGATGGTGTAACCCTTCGCTTTCAGGGTGGTGATCATGCGCGCCAGCCCTTGCACGATGACGGGCGCCAGGCCTTCGGAAATTTCATCGAGCAGCAGCAAACGCGCGCCCGTGCGCAGGATGCGCGCCACGGCCAGCATCTGCTGTTCCCCGCCCGACAGGCGCGTGCCCTGGCTGTGGCGGCGTTCCTGCAAGTTCGGGAACATGGCGTAGATTTCCTCCACCGACATGCCCTTCTCGCCGCTGGCCAGGGTCGGCGGCAGCAGCAGGTTTTCCTCGGTCGACAGCGAGGAAAAAATGCCGCGCTCTTCGGGACAATACCCGATGCCCAGGTGGGCGATTTTGTGCGTGGCCAAACCTATCGCTTCGACGCCATTGACTTTGATCGAGCCCGTGCGCGCGCCCGTCAAGCCCATGATGGCGCGCAAGGTGGTGGTGCGGCCGGCGCCGTTACGGCCCAGCAAAGTCACCACTTCGCCCTGCTCCACTTTCAGGTTGACGTCGTGCAGGATGTGCGATTCGCCATACCAGGTGTGCAGCTGTGCAATTTCCAGTGCGGGGGCCTTGTTGCTAGCGGTCATCAATGTGCCCCTTCCAGTTCCGCGTGGGTGGTGCCCATGTACGCTTCCATCACTTGCGGATTGCGCGACACTTCCGCGTAACTGCCTTCGGCCAGCATGGCGCCGCGCTGCAGGACAGAAATCTTGTCGCAGATGCCGGAAACCACGCTCATATTGTGTTCGACCATCAAAATCGTGCGGCCAGCCGACACCTTTTTGATCAGTTCCGTCACGCGGTGCACGTCTTCGTGGCCCATGCCTTGCGTCGGTTCGTCGAGCAGCATCATTTCCGGTTCCATCGCCAGGGTGGTGGCAATTTCCAGCGCCCGCTTGCGCCCGTAGGGCATGTCGACCGTGATGGTGTCGGCAAACTCCGTCAGGTCGACCTCGGCCAGCAAGGCCATGGCGCGGTCGTTAAGCTGGTTCAAGGACCGTTCGCTTTGCCAAAAGTGGAACGAGGTACCGAGCTGGCGCTGCAAGCCGATGCGTACATTCTGCAGCACGGAGAGATGCGGGAAGACGGCGGAAATCTGGAAGGAACGGATCACGCCCATACGCGCGATCTGGGCCGGTTTGGCCGCCGTGATATCTTTCCCATTGAACAGGATCTGTCCGGAAGTGGGGACCAGGAATTTGGTGAGCAAGTTAAAGCACGTGGTCTTGCCGGCGCCGTTCGGACCGATCAAGGCGTGGATATGGCCCCGCTCTACCTTCAGGTTCACCTCGCTCACAGCGGTGAAACCCTTGAATTCCTTGGTCAAATTTCTTGTTTCCAAGATTACGTTTGACATCGTGTCTCCTAGTTGTACTTTTTGTACTACTTAGTCATTTTTATAATACACAACTTAAATTTAACGCACAATACAGTATAACTACGGGGATTTTTCGCCAGCCCGAATGGCGCAAACGCGCGCCTTTACTCAGCTATTTCCAGGCCGCGTGTATCATTTGCGCCGCTTTTTCCGCGATCATCACCGTGGGCGAGTTCGTATTACCAGAAGTAATGTACGGCATGATCGACGCGTCGACGACGCGCAGTCCAGCCACGCCAATCACGCGCAACTGACTGTCGACCACGCTCAAGGCATCGCTGGTCGGGCCCATGCGGCAAGTACCCACCGGGTGAAAAATGGTGGTACCGATCTGGCTGGCCGCCTGCGCCAGTTCTTCCTGGCTCTGGAATTGCACGCCGGGCTTGTATTCTTCCGGAGAGAATTGTTTCAGGGCCGGTGCGGCGGCGATGGCCCGCGTCAGGCGCAAGGCATCGGCCGCGACTTTGCGGTCCTGCTCGGTACTCAGGTAATTGGGCACGATCTTCGGCGCCGCGTAGCTGTCGGCCGACGCGATGTGGACGTGGCCACGCGAAGTGGGACGCAGATTGCAGACGCTGGCCGTAAACGCGGGAAACGCGTGCAAGGGTTCGCCGAATTTGTCGAGCGACAGCGGTTGCACGTGGTATTGCAGGTTCGGTGTGGCTTGCAGCGGATCGGACTTGGCGAACGCCCCCAGCTGCGACGGCGCCATCGACATGGGCCCGCTCTGGAACAGCGCATATTGCAAGCCGATCTGCATCTTGCCCAGCATATTGCCCGCCATGATGTTCAGGGTTTTCACGCCCTGCACCTTGTATACCATGCGCAGCTGCAGATGGTCTTGCAAATTGCCGCCCACGCCAGGCGAGTCCAGCACGGGCGCGATGCCATGCTGCTGCAGCAAGGCGGCCGGGCCGATACCGGACAGTTGCAGCAATTGCGGCGAACCGATGGCGCCCGCCGTCAGCAAGGTTTCCCGCCGGGCCGTCGCCTGCCACTGCGTGCCGCCGCCCGTAAATACAATGCCTGTGCAACGGGGCCCCGACTCCGTCGTTTCCAGCAGCAATCGTTCCACGTGGCAGCCCGTCATGATGGTCAGGTTCGGGCGGCGCGATGCCGGTTTCAGGAATGCTTTTGAGGTATTCCAGCGGATGCCGCGGCGCTGGTTGACGTCGAAATAGGCGCTGCCGCTGTTGTCGCCGCCATTGAAATCGCTGGTTTTCGGAATGCCGACCTGCTGCGCCGCATCGCGGAACGCGTTCAAAATATCCCACGACAGCCGCTGTTTTTCCACGCGCCACTCGCCACCGACACCGTGGTTTTCCGAGGCGCCGCCGTAATAATCCTCGCTTTGTTTAAAGAGCGGCAAGACCTTGTCCCAGCGCCAGGAAGCGTCGTCCGTCAAGTCGGCCCAGTGGTCGTAATCGCCGGCCTGGCCGCGCATGTAGATCATGCCGTTGATGGATGAACTGCCGCCCAGGACTTTTCCGCGCGGATACATCAGGCTGCGCCCACCCAATCCCGCGTCCGCCTGCGTGGAATACAGCCAGTCCGTGCGGGGATTGCCGATGCAATGCAGATAGCCGACGGGGATGTGGATCCACACGTAATCGTCCTTGCCGCCCGCTTCCACGAGTAAAACGCTGGCATCCTTGTCGCGCGTGAGCCGGTTGGCCAGCACGCAACCTGCCGTGCCGCCGCCCACGATGATGTAGTCGTATTCGCCTGCCGATTCCAATGAAGCTCCTTTCGGTATGCCATCAAGCTGTCGCGCAGCGTGTCTCCCCGCCGCGTCCCATTACCAGAGTCTGTCTTTCTTCCTGCATGCATGGCTGCTGAGCCGCCTTGAGATTACCACCAGTGCCGAGCCAGGGCGACATTAATCGTGGCCGACTATATGGGAAAAGGTCAAAAAGAACAGCAAAACAAGGGCTGCGAGCTGTGGATAACCGTATGGATATCCACAGGGACGATATGTGCGTAAACGAAAAATTTTTTCAGCAACATTTTTTTGTCCAGAAACCGTCCCAGGCAGATACAACGCTTACTCAGCGCTTATCCGTACGCCAAGCGATTGTTTACAAGGATAAATCAGGACTTATCCACAGAAGAGGCGCCCGTTAACTACTATTACTATTCTTGTATACCAACTTATTAAGGTAAACCCGACAAGCTCGCTTTGCCTGCCCTTCCCTTGAAGAAGGTGTGCAAGCCTGTCTTCAAAAAAAACTGCAAGCGCCTTTTGTTCTTAAAAAAAATCGAGCCAACAACTGAGCAACGAAAACCGGCGCGGCCAGCATCACGCGCACTGCACTGCCAAACCGTTTTGCAAAATGGAAACGTCAACAGACCTGAGCGGGCACAGTGCCAGCAAGCGGTTCGATGTTGAAAAGAGGGGAAATTTACAACGATTGTGGATAAGTCACTTGATATCCACAGGATGACTTGTGAGTAAACACGAAGTTATGCGCAGACCCGCATTTTATACAATTTTGCTCCTCGCGTGATACAGCGATTATGCACGTTTTATTTTTCGCGTAAACGGTTGATCCTGTTGAAAAAAAACGACTTATCCACAGAAAAAAACGCGTTTACTATTACTACTATTTTTATATATAGATCTATTCTAAACCGACAAAAAAAGCGGAAGTCCGGGGATATTTCCCAAAAGTATGCAAAAACATCAAAAAAAGAAGTCAACGACGGACAGTACGACCCACTGCCAAACCGTCTTCAGAAATCACCTGGATGCCAAGGTGTATGAAAGAACAGCGCTCGTGGTCATTCAAGCTGGATTACCAGAACACAATCAATGCAGACGAAGCACGTCAAACATGCCACTACAGCAAGAAAACCCGTGATTTTTGCTTGCTGGTGTGGATAAGTGCCTGCATATCCACAGGATGAGATGTGGGAAAAGTCGATCTTTGTCCACAGCCCGATTTTTATCCCAAATAAGTCCTCCATAGATACAATGCTTGTGCGCCTACTTTTTTGTGCGCTAAGTCGATGATTTTTCGATGGTATACCGACTTATCCACAAAAAAATGGCCGTTTACTATCACTACTATTTTTATGTATACATCTTTATTTAAAACACAGAGACAAACGCGAACGGTGGAAAAGTCGCCGAAACGGCTGTTTTCACCATGTAAACCGTCTGGCAATCCCCAAAACCTGTAAAAACAGCATGAATTCACACAAAAATATGCGTTTAGGCATCATCAGTGCCTTGCACGAAGAACAGCAGGGGCTCGTAGAAGCCATGCAAGGCCCCCAGAGGCGTTCGCACGGCATGCGCGACTACACCCTGGGAACCCTGTGGAATATCGACGCTGTGTGCGTCCTGTCGCGTCTGGGCAAGGTTGCCGCTGCCATGACAGCTTCTATCCTTGTGGAAAAGTACGGAGTTACCCACATCGTCTTCACCGGCGTGGCAGGCAGTGGGGATAAACACGTGAAAGTGGGCGATATCGTGGTGGCCGAAGCGCTGCTGCAGCACGATATGGACGCCCGCCCTTTGTTTCCCCGCTTCGAAGTGCCGCTGACAGGCTTGCAGCGTTTTGCCACGGACCTGGAACTGAGCACGCAACTGGCTGGTGCAGCCGAAGATTTCTTACGTGACGATGTCTCCAGCGTGCTCAAGGCAGCGCATATCGTGGAATTTGGCTTGCAGCACGCACAGGTCCACCGCGGCCTGATCGCCAGCGGTGACCAGTTCATCAGCAGCGCCGCGCATGTGAACCAGCTCAAAGCTGATATCCCCGACCTGCTGGCCGTTGAAATGGAAGGCGCCGCCGTGGCGCAAGTGTGTTTTGAACTGGGCGTGCCATTTACGGTCATGCGCACCATTTCCGACAACGCCAACGAAGAAGCGGCAGTCGACTTCATGCGTTTTGTGCAAACCGTCGCCTCGCCGTATGCGTTGACGGTGATCCAGCAATTGTGCCAGCGCCTGGCTGGCTGATTTTTCAGCTAGCGTGCATAAAAAAAGGGCAGAACCACTGGTTCTGCCCTTCCGCGTTAACTGTCTGCTTAAAATTTAGACACTTAACATCATCAAGCTGGCATTTCCGCCTGCTGCCGTCGTATTCACGCACAGCGCCCGCTCAGCGACCAGGCGCCACAGGGGGATGGCACCCTCCTGCGTGGTGGCGATGGTGCCCACCAGGGCCCCTTCCCGTGCCGCCAGCAGCGGTTTGAGCTGGCCATCAAGGCTAGGCTCGATCATGGCGATCTGGAAATCATGCTTGACCGACTCCAGGTTGCTGACGACCTGGATGCGGTCTTTCAGCGCGGCCGGCAAGTCGCCGGGAATCAGATCCGGCGTTTGCGCCAGTACCAGGGCCTGATTACCGGTGGCCAGCACGGCCGCCAGCTGGTTCATCAAGGTGCCGGACGTGGTTGCCGCGCAGAGTATCGTGCCGCGCGCGGCAAAGCTCAGGGTATTGCGTTCGCCGGTCGGGCCTGGCAAGACGGTAGTGCTGCCCAGCAAGGTGGTGCGCGCATAGTCCTGTGCCAGTTGCTCGACCTTGTCGTGGCCATGCATCTTTGCCCAGACGGTCAGCGCATCCAGGGCTGGCGGCGCTTGGCGCTGGTGCTGCGCGCCGGCCGGCGCATTGCGTTGCAGGCGTTTCAGGTACAGGGGGCCACCGGCTTTCGGTCCCGTGCCCGATTTGCCTTCGCCGCCGAACGGTTGCACGCCGACGACGGCGCCGACGATGTTGCGGTTTACATAAATATTGCCCACATGCGCGCGCTTGGTGATGAAATCGATGGTTTCATCGATGCGCGTATGGATGCCCAGGGTCAAGCCGTAACCGCTGTCGTTGATCGATTGCACCAGTTGCGGCAGTTCGGCCCGCTTGTAGCGGATTACGTGCAGCACGGGGCCGAAGACTTCTTGCGTCAATTGTGCCAGCGACTTGATTTCCAGCACGGTCGGGGCGACGAACGTGCCTTTGACGGTCGGCAAATCGAGCGAATAGTGATCGATGGCCATGGTTTTCATCTTGTTGATGTGCGCCAGCAAGTTACCTTGCGCTTCCGCATCGATGACGGGACCGATATCGGTGGCCAGGCGGTCAGGATTGCCAACGCGCAATTCCTGCATGGCGCCCTTGAGCATGTGGATGGTCTTGTCGGCGATTTCCGTTTGCAGGAACAGCACGCGCAAGGCCGAGCAGCGCTGGCCGGCGCTATCGAAAGCGGACGACATCACGTCTTGCACCACTTGTTCCGGCAAGGCGGACGAATCGACGATCAGGGCATTCTGGCCACCCGTTTCGGCGATCAGGGGAATGTCGATGCCTTCGGCCACGGCGCGCGCCGCCAGGTTGCGGTTGATCAATTGCGCCACTTCCGTCGAGCCCGTGAAAATCACGCCTTTCACGCGCGTGTCATTGCACAGGCCCGCGCCAACGACCTCGCCGCTGCCGGGCAAAAATTGCAGCGCGCCGCGCGGCACGCCGGCCGCATGCAGCAATTGCACGGCGCGGTGGGCGATCAGCGGCGTTTGCTCGGCTGGCTTGGCCAGCACCACGTTGCCTGCCGCCAGTGCGGCGGCCAGCTGGCCCGTAAAGATGGCCAGCGGGAAGTTCCACGGGCTGATGCAGGTGACGGGACCGAGCGCCAGGGTATTCGGCGCGTGTTCCACCTGTGCCGCGTAGTAGCGCAGGAAGTCGACGGCTTCGCGGATTTCCGCGATCGCGTTCGGCAGGGACTTGCCCGCTTCGCGCACGGCCAGGGCCATCAGCTCGATGTGGTGTTCTTCGAACAGGTCGGCCGCGCGCAGCAAGGCTTGCGCGCGGATCGACGGTTCCGTCGTTTGCCAATCCATGGCATACGCGCTGGCGCTGGCCAGGGCCGTTTCCACGTCGGCCGGACCGGCTTCCATGACTTTGCCCACGACGTCGTCGTGCTGGGCCGGGTTGTGCAGCATGTGCGTGGGGCCATTCAGGCTGACGGCGCCATCGATCAGCGGCGCTGCCTGCCAAGTCTGCTGCTGCGCCAGGCCGGTGGCCAGGGTGCGCAAAGTGTCTTCATTCGACAGGTCCAGGCCGGCCGAGTTCCTGCGTTCGCTGCCAAACATGTCCAGCGGCAGCGGAATCGACGGGTGCGGCAAGCCGCCCTGCAGGCGCGCCTGCTCGAGCGGATCTCGGATCAGGCTATCGATGGCCACGCTTTCGTCGACGATCTGGTTGACGAACGACGAGTTGGCGCCGTTTTCCAGCAGGCGGCGCACCAGGTAGGCCAGCAGGGTTTCATGCGAGCCGACAGGGGCGTAGATACGGCACGGCTTGTCGAGGTTGTCCGGACCGACGACCTGGTCGTACAAGGTCTCGCCCATGCCGTGCAGGCACTGGAATTCATAGTCGGTAATGCCGTCGCGTTTCGCCCAGGTATAAATGGTCGACAGGGTTTGCGCGTTGTGCGTGGCAAATTGCGGATAGATCAGCTTGCTGGCGGCCAGCAGTTTTTGCGCACACACGAGGTAAGAAACGTCCGTGTAGACCTTGCGCGTGTAGACGGGATAGCCTTCCTGGCCGTCGACTTGCGCGCGTTTGACTTCCGCATCCCAATATGCGCCTTTCACCAGGCGCACCATGAACTTGCGGCCGCTGCGGCGCGCCAGGTCGATCAGGTAGTCGATGGCAAATGGGCAGCGCTTCTGATACGCCTGCACCACGTAGCCGATGCCGTCGAAGTCGGCCAGGTCCGCATCGAAAGCCAGTGCTTCCATCAGGTCGAGCGACAGTTCCAGGCGGTCCGTTTCTTCCGCATCGATGTTGAAGCCGATGTTGTACTGTTTGGCCAGCAACAGCAGCGCTTTGACTTTCGGCAGCAATTCTTCCATGACGCGGGCGCGCTGGGCACGGCTGTAGCGGGCGTGCAGGGCCGACAGTTTCACGGAAATGCCGGGGCCGTTCTTGATGCCGCGGCCGTTCGAGGCCTTGCCGATGGCGTGGATCGCCGTTTCGTACGAGGCATAGTAATTGGCCGCGTCCTGCTGGGTCAGGGCCGCCTCGCCCAGCATGTCGTACGAGTAGCGATAGCCGCGCGTTTCATTCTCGCGGCTGTTCTTCAACGCTTCTTCGATGGTTTGCCCCGTTACAAACTGGTTGCCCAGCATGCGCATGGCCAGGTCGACGCCCTTGCGGATCAGCGGTTCGCCGCCTTTGGCGATGAGCTTGGTCATGGCCGAACCAAGGCCCGATTCGCTGCTGGTACTGACCAGTTTGCCCGTGATCAGCAAGCCCCAGGTGGCCGCGTTGACGAACAGCGACGGCGATTCGCCCAGGTGTTTCTTCCAGTCACCCTTGCTGATTTTGTCGGCAATCAGGCGATCGGCCGTTTGACTGTCGGGTATACGCAACAGCGCTTCAGCCAGACACATTAATGCAACACCCTCTTCCGACGACAGCGAGAACTCGTGCATCAGTGCATCGACGCCGGAGGCGCGTGTGCGTTTTTGGCGCACGTTCGAGACCAGACGGTGCGCCAGCGCTTGTCCTTCGGCCGTCGTTTCGGTGCTGCTGGGGCGCACTTGTTGCAACAGCCACTGCACGGCGGAAACCTCGTCGCGCCTATAGGCGGCGGTGATGGCGGCGCGTTGTGGTGTCGCTTCGGGCAGGATTTCTGCCTGGAACGCAGCAAAAGGAATCGGGGTAAAAGCCGAGGGGCCTGCAGGGTGCATAAGTGCTCTTTACAAGGAAAAGGGGACGAAAACTGACGTAATTCTTGCTCTTTTTTGGTGCAAAAAAATACAGAAAGTCGGACGTTAAGATGATTCGATTGTAAAGGGGATTCTTATGGATTAATTCTGGTAATACAGGGGACTAGCAATAGATAGTTTTTGATGCGACAATTTAACCAAATAATATTAATTTGGGGGTGATAGGAATGCTGGACAAGATCAGTAAGAAAATCTTGATGGAATTGCAGAGCGATGGACGCATCAGCAATGTGGAGCTGGCCGCGCGCGTGAACCTGTCGCCGGCGGCCTGCCTGGAGCGCGTGCGCAAGTTGCACGAATCCGGTTACATCATGGGCTATACGGCCCAGTTAAACCCGCAGCTGCTCGACGTGTCGCTGCTGGTGTTCATCGAAGTGGTGCTCGATCGCACGACACCGGAAGTGTTCGATGCCTTCAAGCATAGCGTACAAATCATTCCAGAGGTACTGGAATGTCATATGGTGGCCGGCGGTTTCGATTACCTGGTCAAGGCGCGCGTCAAGGACATGGCCGCCTACCGCGAATTCCTGGGCAAGACGCTGTTGCAGAAAGGTGTGCGGGAAACCCACACTTACGCCGTCATGGAAGAGGTCAAAAACACCACCAAATTGCCAATTAAGTGACCTTGGTGTAGCCGTCCCACTTTTCTGATTGAGCTATCGGAACAAATGTTGTAGGGTAGAACTACAATTCTGCTATCCGGTAGCCGCCTGAAACGCCGCGCAGACGGTCACTTCAGGGTGCAAGGTGGGCAATCGTGCCCGCCCCGCATACGGTTACAGCACGTCCCCTCAACGGGACGTGACGGGTTCGCGCAGCGGGGGACAAATGAAGCAGTTGCAGCATCAGCTGGTGCGTTTCTTTGTATTCACGATCCTGGCCATGGCCATCGCCTGTTGCCTGGCCTATCTGCTGCTGTCGGGCGGCGACCATCCCTATCTGATTGCCTGCGTGGCCGCCGCCATCGGCGCCGCACTGCTGGCCTTTGCCGGCCGTCCGCGCGGCGAGCCGGGCTTGCACCAGTTCGCCGACACGGTGGGCAACGCCATCGATGCCATCATGATCGGCGCGGCGGAAACCTCGTATTTTGTCGATTCCGTCAAACAGAAGGTGGAACTCGACGTGCGCACGGCCAGCGACATCGCCGACAGCTCCGTACAAAATGCCGCCATGACGGAAAAGATCGCCGCCAATGCGGAACGGGCCGCCAAGGTGGCCGCCGGCGTGCGCGTGGAAAGCGTGGCGGCGCGCGCCGAAGTGGACCAAGGCTTGCGTCGCATCAATAGCGCCCGCGAAGAAGCGCAAGGCGCTTCCAGCAACATGCTGAGCTTGCAGGAAAAATCCAAACGCATCACGGGCTTTACGGAAGCCATTTCCGATATTTCCGCGCGCACCAACTTGCTGGCGCTGAACGCCGCCATCGAGGCCGCGCGCGCTGGCGAACACGGCCGCGGTTTTGCCGTGGTGGCCGGGGAAGTGCGGCAATTGGCGCAGCGCACCAAGGAAGCCTCCGATGAAATCAGCGTGATGGTGCGCGAAATCAATGAACAGTCGGAAAAAGCCGCACGCGGCATGAGTTCGCTGGCGGCCGGCGTCACGGAAGCGGCGCGCAATGTGGAAAGCGTGCATGCCTCGCTCAGCCATATCGAAGAATCGTCGGGCGAGTCGGAGGACGAGATCGGGCAGATCGCCCGCGCCTCGCGCGAACACGTCGAGACGACGCAACTGATCGCCGACGCCATCCTGCAAATCCGCGACAGCATGCTGTCGACGAATGCCGAATTGCCGCGCGCCACGCAGTCGGCCATGGCCCTGGCCGAGCGGGCCGAAGTGATCGCCGGCGCCCTCGGCGAATCGAGCGTGGCCACGCCGCACGACGAGATCCGCGAGGCGGCCCAGCGCGCCGCGCGCGAAGTGGGCAAATTGTTCGAGCAAGCCATCGCGTCGGGGCGCATCACGCGCGAAGCCCTGTTCGACCGCCACTACCGCCCCATCCCGAATACCAATCCGCCCAAGCACAACACGAAGTTCGACGCATTTACAGACAAGGTGCTGCCCGACCTGCAGGAAGGCGTGCTGGCGGCATTGCCCCATCTGGCGTATGCGGGCGCCGTCGACAACAATGGCTATTTTCCGACACACAACAAGAAATTCTCGCAGCCGCTGACGGGTGACTACGCCACCGATATGGTGAATAACCGCACCAAGCGCATCTTCAGCGACCGTACGGGCAAGCGCTGCGGCAGCAATACCAGGGCGTTCCTGTTGCAGACCTATAAACGCGACACGGGCGAAGTCATGCACGATTTATCCGTGCCCATCCACGTCGAGGGCAAGCACTGGGGCGGTTTCAGGATTGGTTACCGGTCCAGCAGCCACGCATAAAAAAAACGCCTGATGTCTGATCAGGCGTTTTTTTTGGTGCTGGCAGAAAACTTACTCAATATGCGGTTTCGGCGCCACGCCGCCGCCGGCCGCCGTCGCCGTCCGTAAAGTGGGCGTGTTCATGCTTTCCAGGTGATTACGCAGCCATTTGTGGGCGGGGCTGCGGGCGTCGCGCTCATGCCACAGCATGTCCAGGTGGACGGCTGGCAAGGTCAATGGCAAATCCTTGTACAGCAAGGACTCCGTCATGCCCGTCGAGGCGATCAAATGGCGCGGCAAGACCGTGATCAGGTCGGAATTGGCGACGACTCTTCCAGCCGTGAAGAACTGGTTGACCGTCAGCAAGATGCGCCGTTCGCGGTGGATCTGCGACAGCGCCTCGTCGATCAAGCCATGCGCGCGGCCGGAAAAACTCACCAATAAATGGTTCGCCGCGCAGTAGTTATCCAGGGTCAATTCCTTGTCGGCCAGCGGATGGCCGCGCCGCATCACGCACACATACTTGCCGGAATACAGGCGCTCGTGGCGGATGGGCGAACCGGTTTCGCTCGACAATTGTGCCGCCACGCCAGGAAAGAAGCCGACGGCCAGGTCGATATCGCCGCGCAGCAGCATCGGGCGCGGTTCGCGCGTGGTCAGCGGCATCATGCGCACGTTGACGCCCGGTGCTTCCCGTTCGATCGAGCGCATCAATGACGGCAGCCAGAAGGCGGCCGTCGCATCGGCCATGGCCATGCGGAAGGTGGCGTGGGTCTTCGACACGTCGAAGGTTTCCGGTGTGACAGCCGCTTCCAGGCTGGCCAGGGCCGAGCGCACGGATGGCCACAGCGCTTCGGCGCGGGGCGTGGGTTTCACGCCATACGCCGTGCGGATCAGCAATTCGTCACCGAGGCTCTCGCGCAGGCGTTTGATGGCGTTCGATACCGCCGGCTGCGTCATCGCCAGGTGGCCGGCTGCGCGCGTCAGGTTTTGTTCCGTCATGACGGCGTCGAAAACACGCAGCAAGTTCAGATCCAGCGTCAGAAAACTCATGGAAAGCCCAAGATAAAAGTTGAATTGATTACTTAAGAGTGTAAACCGCGCCGGGCACGAATATTTTCACTCGTCAAAAAATATTACAGTTTTCCATTCACGATTCATATAATTGGTATCAAGAAATGGAATTAGATTTATATGTTGCACTGCACTATAGTACTGGCAAATTCTATAATGCACTGGAACACTATGTCTACCTTCGCCTCCGCCCTGTACGCAGTATCCGCACCCGTGCTGGAGATTTCCCTGCTGAACGCCCTGCAACTCGTGCTGGTGATCGTCGCCGTGGGCGCCTTCGCCCTGCTGTTCAAGCCTTTGCTGGTGGGCATCGCCCGCGCCATGATGCTGGTGGTGCGCCCCAAGCTGAGCCGCGAAGAGCGCCTGGCACGCCAGCAGATGCGCGAAGCGCAAGCTTTGCAGCGCACCTTGGGCAAGATGGATGGCGTGTCGCCAAGCAATGCCGCCGAACTGCGCGCCCTGTCGACCCGCGCATAAGCCCGCTGTTGCAGAAAGACAAGCCGGCATGCACCGGCTTTTTTTACGCCCGCGTTTTCGTGTAGGCCGCTTCAGGCCGCTTTAAGCCATATCGCCCAGCAAATGCGCGCGTAGCAAGGTGTCGGCCGGATGGGCGCCGATCCAGATTTTCAGCAGCGCATTGTAAAAAGCCAGGTCCGGCACCGTGTCGCCCACTTGCTTGCCGTTCAGCTTGCACAATGTCCCCTCTTCCGGCAGCCAGTCCACGGTGAGAATGTCCCCCTTTTTCAGGCCGGGCACCATTTCGAACATGGCGCCGAATTGCATCGTCTGGCTCAGCAGGCGCGTGCGGTCGGCCTGGTCGGAGCTGCGCTTCAAGCCCTGCATGAAGGCTTGCCCCAGTTCGTCGGAAGTGATGTCGCGCAGCATGACGATTTCCAGGCGGCGCGGTCCGGGCAGGGCCAGGATGTCGGCCAGCTGGGTTTTCTTTTCCGGCAGGTACAGGGCGATCGTGTAGACCTTGAAGATGACCTTGTAGCGCACGCCGGCGCCGTTGAGTTTTAATTCGCGGCTGGCCAGCTGCACCGTGTCGTCCAGCTTGACGCCGCCGATCTCGACGGCCAGCGCCGGCTGTGCCAGGACGGCGCTCAGGCAGGCGGCCGCGAGGGAGCGGCCCAAACGGGATGTGCTTATTTGCATCTTCTACCTCCGTGGAAACCATGGGCTGTGGATAAGTCAGCACACAGTGTAGAACAGTTGGCAGAAGCTGGCGCCACGCAGAAGTGGCCCAGAAGTGGCGCGGGAGAAAAGCTTAAGTCTTGGCGGGAAGTTCAGCTTGCAGGCGTTCGTACTTGGCCATCAATTGCTCCGGGCTTTCGCGCCAGGCGGGATTGAAGGGGATGCAGCTGACGGGGCACACTTGCTGGCATTGCGGCTCGTCAAAGTGGCCCACGCATTCGGTGCACTTGTTGGGATCGATTTCGTAGATTTCCGCGCCCATGTAGATCGCGTCATTCGGGCACTCGGGCTCGCAAATGTCGCAATTGATGCATTCGTCGGTGATCAGTAATGCCATGATTTCACTCTTACTTATTGCGATGAAGCAGCGTTGGCGGCAATCTTGTTTTGCAGCCAGCGGTTCACCGAGGGGAAGACAAACTTGGAGACGTCGCCGCCCAGCGCCGCGATTTCGCGCACGATGGTGCCCGAAATGAACTGGTACTGGTCGGATGGCGTCAGGAACATGGTTTCGACATCGGGCAGCAGGTAGCGGTTCATGCCCGCCATCTGGAATTCGTACTCGAAGTCGGAAACGGCGCGCAAGCCGCGCACGATGACACGCGCTTCATGCTTGCGCACGAAATCCTTGAGCAAGCCGGAAAAGCTTTCCACTTGCACGTTCGGGTAATGGCCAAGTACTTCATTGGCGATTTCCAGGCGTTCGTCGAGCGAGAAAAACGGTTGCTTGTTCTTGCTGTCGGCGACACCGACGATCAGCTTGTCAAACAGACCCGATGCGCGGCGCACCAAATCTTCATGACCGCGCGTGAGCGGATCGAATGTTCCTGGATAAACGGCTACAACCATTGCGGCTCCCTGACGATGCACCAATATAGACGCGCATTATGCCTGAAATTGGTGACCACCTTGGTGCAGTGCCTCGGGCCAGGGAGCTTTTTTGCCTCATTTATAGGCAGATTCAGGCAGTTGCCGGCACTTTGTTGTAAGTTAGCAAATGATAATAAACGGTGCCCGCCTTGTCGGCGCGGATGACTTCCCATGGCGCCATCCACTCCGGTTTTTCCAGCTCGCTATTCTCGTCAAAGACCAGCGGCAAGCCCGATTCCGCGTACACCATGCCGCCTTCCTTGAGCAGGTTGGCGCACAAGGGCAACACTTTCGCGAGGAAATCCTGCTGGTAGGGGGGATCGAGGAAGATCAGGTCGAAGCGCTGGCCGCGCGCTGCCAGGCCTTGCGCCGTCAGCAGGGCGTCGCCGCGCAGCAGTTGGACATTGTCGGCGCGCAATTTCGCCTTATTCTCTTCCAGCTGGCGCACCACGGGTGTGTGCGTATCGACCATGGTGACGGAGCCTGCGCCGCGGCTGGCCGCTTCGAAGCCCAGCGCGCCGCTGCCAGCGAACAGGTCCAGCACCTGGGCGTTGGACCAGTCGCCGTCACGCAAGTGATTGATCCAGTTAAATACGGTTTCACGCACCCGGTCGGGTGTCGGGCGCAGTCCCAGTGCCTGCAAAACAGGCAGCACGGAGCGCTTCCACTGGCCGCCGATGATGCGCACCTGGTTCGGTGGCGGCGCGTGGTGGACGGGGACTTTGGCGGGTTTCTTGATCTTCTTTTGCATGGGGGACTTCTTCAATTCGATGGCGGCCACTATAGCATATGGCCCCCTCCCCCCTGCTGGCGCTGCCTCTCTATTTGGCTTGCGTGGCCAGGGAATTGAAATCGTCGATCCAGCCCTGCATGCGCTTGACGGCGTGGGCTTTTTGCGCCGGCGTGGCGTTCTTGATCACCGTCATGACCATCTGCGCCGTGCTGCTTTCGTAGGCATCGAAGAAGGCTTTGCGCTCGGAATGCTCAAGGCGCTCGAAACTGTCCTTGATCAGGGTCGTGATCAAGGCCGCGGTCGCTTCCTTGCCGAGCTTTTCTTGGTGGACTTTCTTGACCAGGTTCAACACGTTCTGCTGGCGCCGCATGCGTTCGTCGAGCCAGATCTCATTGTTCAGCGGACGCGCGTCGGACGCCTTGCGGATGATGGCTTCCTGCTCGCTGCTGAAGCTGCCGAACCACAGTTCGAATTGCTCCATGGCTTTCTTGTAGCGCAGTTTCTGGCGCTTTTCCTGGTCGCCGCTCAGGTATTTCTTGCGGTAATCCTCATTGTTCGACTTGAATTTCTTTTCCATCTGCGCGATCTGCTCGGGCTTGAGCGAGCGCGCCAGGTCGGCCAGTTCGGGCGCCGCCTTCAGCAACAGCGCCTGGGTGCGCTGCTTGATCTCGCCGTAGTCGGCCATCAGGTCCGCCTGCGTGGCATTGCCTTGCAGCTGCTTCTGGCCCGTGCGCAGGATTTCCACGTAATCCTTCAATTGCGTCTTGCGGTGCCAGTCGAACAGCTTGTCGATATCCTCGCGCACCCAGCCCTTCTGGTCGCGGTCCAGGTCGACATACGCGTTCAGCCACCAGTACAGCACGGTATCGCCATTGTTGTAGGCCAGGCGCAAGCCGCTGCAACCGGCCATGACGACGAGCAGTATGGCCAGCACGGCATAAGTAAAGCGGCTGGAAGGCGTGGAAGACGGGGCCTGCGTGTTAAACTTTTTCATATTCTTAACTTATAAAAGACGGTCTATGAACGTTGTCATTCTCGCTGCCGGTATGGGCAAACGCATGCAGTCGGCACTGCCCAAGGTATTGCATCCGTTGGCGGGCAAGCCGCTGTTGTCGCACGTCATCGACACGGCGCGCGGCCTGGCGCCGTCCCGATTATGCGTGATTTACGGGCATGGGGGCGCAGCGGTGCTGACGTTGCTCGACGGCTACAAGGTGAACCATGCCGTGCAGATCGACGCCGCTGAGCAGGCGCAGCAGCTGGGCACCGGCCATGCCGTGCAACAAGCGCTGCCTTTGCTGGACGACAGCGTGCCGACCCTGATCCTGTACGGCGACGTGCCGCTGACCAGCGCCGCTTCCCTGCAGCAACTGGTGCAGGCGGCCGGCAACGATAAGCTGGCCATCCTGACCGTGGAACAGGACGATCCCTATGGCCTGGGCCGCATCGTGCGCGAGCATGGCGCCATCGTGCGCATCGTCGAGGAAAAGGATGCCACGCCTGAAGAGCGCGCCATCAAGGAAATCAACAGCGGCATCATGGTCGCGCCTACCGTGCAGCTGAAGCAATGGCTGTCGGCCTTGTCGAATGACAATGCGCAAGGGGAGTACTATCTGACCGATATCGTTGCCCAGGCCGTCGCCGACGGCGTGGCCGTCACTTCGGCCCACCCTGCTGCCGTATGGGAAGTGGCGGGCGTCAACAGCAAGGTGCAGCTGGCCCAGCTGGAACGCATCCACCAGAACAATATCGCGCAAGCGCTGCTGGAACGGGGCGTGACCCTGCTCGATCCGGCCCGTATCGACGTGCGCGGCGAACTCATTTGCGGCCGCGATGTCACCATCGACGTCGGCTGCGTGTTCGAAGGCCGTGTGGAACTGGGCGACGGCGTGCGCGTGGGCGCCAACAACGTCTTCATCAACGCCACGGTGGCCGCTGGCGCGCACATCAAGCCCTTCTGCCATATCGAGGACGCCGTCGTCGGCGCTGCTTCCATCATCGGCCCCTATGCGCGCCTGCGCCCGGGGACGGTCCTGGCGGAAGACGTGCACATCGGCAACTTTGTCGAAGTGAAAAACAGCCAGATCGCCGCGCACAGCAAGGCCAATCACCTGGCCTACATCGGCGACGCCACCATCGGCTCCAGGGTCAACATCGGCGCTGGCACGATTACCTGCAACTACGATGGCGTAAACAAGTTCCGCACGGTAATTGAAGACGATGCTTTCATTGGCAGCGACAGTCAGCTGATCGCGCCCGTCACCGTCGGCAAGGGCGCCACCCTGGGCGCCGGCACGACCTTGTCGAAAGATGCGCCGGCCGGCAAGCTGACCGTCTCGCGCGCGCGCCAGGTGACCATCGACGGCTGGACGCGTCCCGTGAAAATCAAGAAATAAGCGCGCCGTCCTCGGTTCGCATGACGCCGTCAGCCTGTCCGGGCTGGCGGCGTTTTTTTACGCCTGTGGATAATCCTGTGGAGAGTGGACTGACAACTCGGGATAAGTCACGCCACTTTTCCCACACAGTATTTTCTCCGTATTGTTATGTGTGGATAAATATGTGAACAAGCATGCGGACAAGTGATGGATAAGCCCGGTATAAGCTGCGTATAAACGGTAAAGATCCTGTGGAAAAGACGGGATAAGTTATTTGGCCCAGCTTGCCGCTCCAGCATATGGGTCAGCCTGCGTAGGCTACCAAACCATGCCCTGATTTTTGCTTATCTGGAATGTGGATAAGCCTGTGCGTAATCTGCGAACAAGTGATGGATAACTTGTAAGTCATTGTATTTGAAGGATATTCAAGGGCTATTCTTGAATGTCGGCTGTGGGTAAAGCTGTGCAAAAGCCTGTTCTCAAGACGTGGATAAGCGATGCATAAGCCGGGATAAGTTTTATCCTGGAGCCCATGTATATTTATTCAGAGGCCTCACGCGAGGCCGGATGTGGCGGCTGTGGAAATCTGTAATTTTTTGTGTTGTGGATAAGCTTGTGTATAAGCAGACGAAAAACCAGGGATAAGCAGGGATAACTTGTCTGCAGCCTGCTTCACACGGCGATGCGCGTCTCGAATTTGCTGCGGAACGTGGAAAAATAGCTTTTCACGTTGCGCACATTGGCGTGCGCAGCAAACAGGCGGTGCGCCAGCGCGTGATAGGCAGGCATGTCGGCCACTTGCACCATCAGCACGAAGTCGGGCCCGGGCGAGACGCGGTAGCATTGCAGCACGGCCGCTTCCTGTGCCACGAGTTGCTCGAATTCGGCCATGCGCTCCGCCGCCTGTACGTCGAGCGTGATCTCCACGATGGCCGTCAGGCGCGCGCCCACCAGCTGCGGTGCGACGATGGCCACTTGCCGCTCGATGACGCCGCTTTCCCGCAAATGCTTGACCCTGCGCAAACAGGTGGGCGCCGAGACGTGTACCGAGCGCGCCAGCTCGCTGTTGGTTTGCGATGCATCAATTTGCAAGGCGTTCAGGATGCGACGATCGATCTCGTCGAGGGTAATGTTGTGTTCGCTCATGATTTTGATGAATTTGAAAATATATTGAGTTTAAATGAAATAATATTTCATCGCAAAATAGAGGTGAAATATTCAGTCAAAAATATACGTATTTAGAAAGCATATTTCATACGCTCTGCATTAGCATGCATGCATTGATTAAATTTTAGACAGAGGTTTCCATGTGCGGCATCGTCGGCGCGGTAGCGCAACGTAATATCACTCCCATCCTGGTCGAAGGCTTGAAGCGCCTGGAATACCGCGGCTACGATTCCTGCGGCATCGCCCTGCATGCGGATGGCCGTTTGCAGCGTTCGCGCTCCACCTCGCGCGTGGCCGAGCTGGAAAAGCAGATCGCCGAAGAAGGCTTGAGCGGTTTTACGGGCATCGCCCACACGCGCTGGGCCACGCATGGCGCCCCTGTCTCCTTCAATGCCCACCCGCACTTTTCCCCAACGGAAGAGAACGCCCGCGTGGCGCTGGTGCATAACGGCATCATCGAAAACCACGATGAACTGCGCGCCGAACTGACGGCCCTCGGCTACGTCTTCCAGAGCCAGACGGATACGGAAGTGATCGCCCACCTGGTCGAGCACATGTACAACGGCGATTTATTTGAAACCGTGCAGCAGGCCGTGAAACGCCTGGACGGCGCGTATGCGATCGCCGTGTTCTGCCGCGACGAACCGCACCGCGTGGTCGCCGCGCGCCAGGGCTCGCCCCTGATCGTCGGCCTGGGCAACGGTGAAAACTTTGTCGCGTCGGACGCCATGGCCCTGGCCGGCACGACGGACCAGATCATCTACCTGGAAGAAGGCGACGTGGTCGACCTGCAATTGTCGCGCTGCTGGATCGTCGACGTCGACGGCATGCCCGTCGAGCGCGAAGTGAAGACCGTGCACGCGCACACGGGCGCGGCCGAGCTGGGCCCGTATCGCCACTACATGCAAAAGGAAATTTTTGAGCAGCCGCGCGCCATCGGCGACACGCTCGAAGGCGTGACGGGCATCATGCCGGAATTGTTCGGCGACAACGCCTATGCCATCTTCAAGCAGATCGACCGCGTGCTGATTCTCGCCTGCGGCACCAGCTCGTATGCGGGCATGACAGCCAAGTACTGGATCGAGTCGATCGCCAAGGTGCCCGTCAGCGTGGAAGTGGCCAGCGAATACCGCTACCGCGACAGCGTGCCGCACCCGAACACCTTGGTGGTGACCATTTCGCAAAGCGGCGAAACGGCCGATACCCTGGCCGCCCTGAAACATGCGCGCAGCCTGGGCATGCAGCACACCTTGACCATCTGCAACGTGGCCACCAGCGCCATGGTGCGCGAATGCGCGCTGGCCTACATCACGCGCGCCGGCGTGGAAGTGGGCGTGGCCTCCACCAAGGCGTTCACGACGCAGCTGGCCGGCCTGTTCCTGCTGACCCTGTGCCTGGCGCAAGTCAATGGGCGCCTCTCCGAAGAACAGGAAGCGGCGCACCTGAAAGCCATGCGCCACTTGCCCGTCGCCATCGCTTCCGTGCTGGCGCTGGAACCGCAAATCATCGCCTGGTCCGAAGAATTCGCCCGCAAGGAAAACGCCCTCTTCCTGGGCCGCGGCATGCACTACCCGATCGCCCTGGAAGGCGCGTTAAAGCTGAAGGAAATCTCGTATATCCACGCCGAAGCGTATCCGGCCGGCGAACTCAAGCACGGCCCGCTGGCCCTGGTGACGAATGAAATGCCGGTCGTCACCATCGCGCCAAACGACGCCCTGATCGAAAAGCTGAAATCGAACATGCAGGAAGTGCGCGCCCGCGGCGGCCAGTTGTACGTCTTCGCCGACGTGGATTCCCGCATCAGCTCCGGCGAAGGCCTGCACGTCATCCGCCTGCCCGAGCACTACGGCGACCTGTCGCCGATCCTGCACGTGGTCGCGCTGCAATTGCTGGCGTATCACACGGCACTGGCGCGCGGCACGGATGTGGACAAGCCACGCAATCTGGCGAAGTCGGTGACGGTGGAGTAAGCAGGCCGGATTCGGCCTTTCTGCTGTGGACAAACAATAAAGTCTGACAATAAATAATAAAGTCTGACAAAAAATAATAAAGTCTGACAAAGGCCGTCTGGCGTGGCTTTTGGCCCTGGCAGCGGCTTTCAAGCGGTGTGTTTCCTTCCTCATGTCAATCAAAGAATAAGGTCTGCCCAGGCACAGCAGGCGTACTTCTGGCCCTGCCAGTGCCCTAGACCCATCAGGGCATAATTTCCGATTTGTGTAATGGTGTCCCTAGACGTGGTGTATGAGATGTGATTCTCAAGGTGCTGGGGCCCTGGTCAGTTGATCACGGCAGAGAGCCGTGCAGACTGATTTCCGCTCAAGGATTGCAATCCTTTAAGCTGCATCTATCGCGGCTTCAGCGACCACTCGTCGTTTTGTTCGAGCATCATGGCACCGACGAGTCGGATAATGGCCTGGTCATTGGGGAAGATACCGATGACGTTGGTGCGTCGCTTCACCTCGGCATTGATCCGTTCCAGCGGGTTGGTACTGTGAATTTGGGTTCGGTGTGCCTTGGGGAAGCCCATGAAGGCCAGCACTTCATGTTCGGCGTCGTCCATCTTGCTGGCCAGCTTGGGAAATTTGGCCCGCAGCCAGTCGGCCACAGTTCGCCATTGGCTACTGGCTACTGGCCACTGGCCGCCTCCGGCGTCTCCTGTACGAAGATGGTATTGATCATGGCCAGCACAGCCTGGCGCTGGCCTTTGCCAGCATGCGCTAGCGCGTTGCGGATGAAGTGGACGCGGCAGCGCTGCCATGTTGCCTTGAGCACGTTGCTGGCTGCCGCTTTGAGTCCCTCATGGGCATCGGAAATGACGAGCTTGACGCCACGCAGACCGCGCCGGGTCAGGCCGCGCAAGAAGTCCGTCTAGAGCGGTTCTCCTTCGGAAAGACTCTTGGCCACGCCAAGAATTTCGCGCACGCCGTCGGTATTGACGGCCACAGCGATTATTACTGCTACCGATACCACCCGTCCGGCTTGGCGCGATTTAACGCAAGTGGCGACGATCCACAGGTAGGGCCAGTCACGCTCGATGGGCCGGTCCAGGAAGGCTTGCACGCGCTCATCGATTTCCTCGCACAGCCGCGAAACTTGGCTCTTGGACACACCAGTCATGCCCATGGATTTCACCAGTTCATTGACCGAACGCGTTGAAATGCCCTGGATATAAGCTTCCGGGATTACCGCCGTCAGCGCTTTCTCGGCCGTGCGCCGCGGCTCCAGGCCTTGCCGGCCCGTGTTTCATAGGCCCGGTCGCGGTAGCCGTTGCGGCTGTTGATGCGCTCCTCGCTGCGCTCGCCGTAGGCGGCCTGATACAGCGCTTCGACGTCCATTTCCATCAGCCTTTGCAGCGCGTGTTGCAGTGTCTGGCGGATGAAATATGCGTCTGCCCCCTTTTCGGCCATATCGATTTCACCTATGTGGCGCTGAGACCGGAGGGCCAGCCCGATTTGGGTCACCGGTGAGCACGTGCAGGATGCATCACAACAGGCAGTAAACTGGAATGTAGCTTAAAAGCTGCTAACCTAACTATCACACTGCCAAAACTCTACGCCGTTCGGTTTGAATCTAGCGCTTTGAATCCCTGACCATTACCATATGGCATTTTTCGCAAAGATCTACAGGATTTCGCTATGGGAAAGAGACGATTCAAGACCGAAGCGGATATTGCGCGCTTTGTTAAACAGGGGTACGGACAAGGGGAAGGCTCATCCTACAAACCGTGCTGCGCGTGCAAGATATTCCATCACTAGGCCGGTCTCGCAAAGCCCCAGGCATAAAATCTGGGCGCATGCACCATTTTTTTTCCGACCTGGAATTTCGCTATTTCCTTCTGCTTGAATTTTCTGACCTGGTGGTAGACATCCGCGAACAGTACCCATTGTTTGCGACATCGAAGGCCCGGGACATCGCTGCGGAAATGGGCATCCAGTATCCGGTTTTTGTAGGCACGCAACTTCCATTTGTGTTGACGTCCGACTTCGTGGTCACACTTCAGGAACCCGGACAAAAAAAACGACTGGCGATCAGAACCTGCAAGTATGAGAAAGACCTTGTTGATCCCAATAGTGGGCTATGGACTATTGATAAGCTTGATCTGGAGCGGGCAATATGGGCCGAAAGCTCTGTAACGGACTGGAAAATTGTGACAGAAAAAGTGGGTAGCCAGATCCTCTTCGACAATTTGGAATGGTTACACAGGTCTGCACGGATGGAGGAACCCGTGGATGCTTCGCCAGACCAGCAAAGCCGATTCACGGAGCTCGTTCTAAAAGCGGCGGATGGCGATCGGACCATGGCGTCTTTGGTACGTGGCGCCTCAACGACGGCCGGCATCCCATACCGATCAGGTATGAAACTCTTAAAGCACTTACTCTGGAACAAGAGCATTGTGACGGACATCGCTAGCACCCCGTTGGACCCCACTTTGAAATGCCCGAAACTGTCGATACCGGCCCTTCGTGAAACGAACAGGAGGGCCGCATAATGCTAACTGTTAATGCAGTTCTGAAGGCGGTTTTCGCCGAACCGCCGTTTGAGCACCCGATGCGTGTTCTTTGGACAGACCGAGAGATTGACCTGGTCATGTTGTTTGCTCTCAAAGAGCCGTATGGTGTGCCGACGCCGATGCGGCTTAGCGACCTTGAATCAATGCTTGCTGCTGATAAGTTGCGCAAGGTATCGATGCGCCTGCCCTCATTCATGCTGCAAACAGAAGACGAGCTAAGCGATGCCGCCAAAGCTAAGCGAACTCAACTATGGGGTCTGATCGGCCCTATTTTTGCTGACAAGCAAATTTATCTGCCAGGCAAACTTGGGCCCATCATTGCGGCGTACGCCAGCAAGATAAACAAGCCAAAGAAAACGATCTATCGCCTTGTCTACCGTTACTGGGCCTTTGGCATGACGCCAAACGCTTTCCTCGGGAAGTATATTCATTCCGGGGCACCTGGTGTCGAGCGAGAGTACTCGGGCGAGAAGAAGGCGGGGCGTCCTGCCCGCTACTTGGGCGAAGAGAGTCAGACAACAAAAAAACTTACTGAAGACGATAAGCGGATCATCAAAATCGGTTATACGCTGTACAAAAATAATGGAACCCGGCTCATCATTGATGCATACAATAAGATGCTGGACCACTTTTATCGTGTAGAAGTTGCATCTCCAGATGGCAGTTGTGGAGGTGCGCCACTCAAGCAATTGGACCAAGTACCCTCTCCGACACAATTTTCCTATTGGGGTAAAAAAGCCTTTGACGCGATGGATGTCATGCGGGGCCGAAAGGGGGAAACCAAGTGGGCGATGGACCACCGGCCTATCGTTGGGAACGCTCATCATGGTTTGCGTGGTCCGTGTCACCGGTTCGAAATTGACGCCACGATTGCGGACGTTTATCTGGTTAGTCGCTTCAATCGCAATTGGATTATCGGCCGCCCGGTTGTATATGTTGTCATTGACGTGATGTCGCGAATGATCGTCGGTCTGCATGTGGGCTTGGAAGGACCTAGCTGGAACATAGCGCGGCACGCGCTATTTAATGCTTTCACTGACAAGGTAGCCTATTGTGCTTCCTTCGGGATCGTTATCGATCCGGCGGATTGGCCTTGCGAGCACCTTCCACATGAGGTTGTTGGCGACCGGGGTGAAATGTTAGGTGAGGCTGCGGAGCAGGCGATGCATAAGCTGTCTATTACGCTCGATATTCTTCCGCCGTTTCGCGCTGACTGGAAGGGTACGGTCGAAAGCTCGTTCCGTCTCCTGCAAAGCCGTGGCCAGATCCGCTGGATGCCTGGTGGGCTCAAAAGCCGGGAGAAGGAGCGGGGGCAACGAGATTACCGTCTAGATGCCACGCTCGACCTCCATCAATTCACGAGCATCATGATCAGGTCTGTGCTGGATTGGAATCATCATAGTCGTGACCCTAAACGTCTTTCAAAGGTCATGATTGGGCAGAACGTTGAGCCCACACCTATCGCGATTTGGAACTGGGCGGCGCAAAACGACTTGATCGAGCCAAATGAGCGAACCCGCGAAGAGATATATCTGCATCTGCTGCCTCAGGCCCGAGGCTCGGTGCAGGCAGGTGGGATTTACATTAACGGAATGTTTTACAACAATGTGCTAGATCCGACTGGAAAGCGTTCGGCGAATGCCAGGGCCAATGGTCGCGAAAGTATCGACATTTGGTCTGAACCGATGGCCGATCACATCTGGATCAAGGATAGATCCGGCGCCTTTGTGCAATGTCCGCTCCGCTCTACTGAAGCGCGATGTGTCGGTATGCGCACTGAAGAGGTAGTCGATATGCTCGCGATAACTGGGGCAATTTCTCCAGAGAGCCAATATGCCGCGCTCAATAGCAGGGTCGATCTCGCTGGATTCGTGGAGTCTACTGTTGCAACGGCGAGCGCAGCGAAGCAAGAAGCGCAGGCGCCTACATCAGCCGCGGCTGCGGTGGCTGGCATTAAGGGCAATCGAGCCCTGGAGCGCGACATACAGAGAGCCGATGCTTCCGCAGCAGCGCTTTGTGGCAATAGCGAACCATTTGCGGCTGGACTTACGTCTGCTCCAGCTCCAGCCAAAAGGGAGTCAAGCGTAGCCAGCGAATATGCGGGTGCGAGAGGGGCTGAGGTGATTAGTTTGTTGAGCCGTGCCGGTAGAAATAGGAGCAAATAAGTGGTTTCAATTCAAGCATTTTATGAGGACTCTCCAGTATTGGAGTACGCCGGTAATCCCTTAATTGAGGCCTTGCCGCCTATTTTGTCTGAAGAAGATGCGGGGGAAGGTTTGGCCTCGATTCCCCCTTTACCGGGAGAAGAAAGAGCACTTCCTAAGCATATTCGCATGCATTGCTTAAATCGGATATCGCATCTGATCCAGCCATTTATGATTCATCTAGAACTGGAAGCTGTCATCTCTTCAGTTCTACGTAGTGGTTACATCGGGCGAAATCCAATGGATGCAGCCACGTGGCGGCACTTGCATTCCATCAGAGCCCAAAGTGGCTCTTCAATTACCAACGTTACAGCCTCAACGTTCAGTTTGATTGGACTGAGTGGAATGGGAAAAACCACTGCGTTGAAGGCGGTCCTGAATCTTTATCCACAGGTTATTACGCATACCCGATACCACGGGCGCGATTTCATTCATACACAGATTGCTTGGCTACGATTTGATTGTCCAAATGACGGCTCATTGGTTGGGTTGTGCCAAGCGTTCTTTCGCGCTGTTGATGCAGCGCTTGGAGATGATATTCACGTAACCCATTATCGAACTAAGCGCAGTGTATCGAGTTTGATTCAAGCGATGGAGCAGACGGCGAGCACGTATTTTGTCGGCGCCATCTTCATTGATGAGCTACAGCACCTTAACGCGGCAAAAACGCCGGGTAAGGAAAGCATGCTCAATTTCTTCGTCACGTTAATCAACACCATAGGCATTCCTGTCGTATTTGTGGGAACCAACGCTATGGCAAGACTTTTTGCTGATGTTGTCAGGAACGCCCGCAGGGTTTCCGGTCAAGGCGTGTACGATTTCAAACAACCGGAAGAGCATGATGAGACGTGGAATCTGTTGCTTGAGACAATGTGGGACTATCAATGGGTTCAAAATCCCTGCGAGTTGACCGATGCGTTAAAAGCCACCATCTATGATTTGACCCAAGGCGTCACCGACTTTCTGGCCCGGTTCATGATCTTGGGGCAACGATATGCAATTCAGTCGGGCATCGAGCAACTTGATGAGACCGTTTTTAAGCATATCGCTGGTACAAAGATGAAGTTGTTGTTGCCAGCGATCGAGGCTTTACGAAGTAAAGATCCAGCCAAGATGAGCCAGTTCGAGGATTTGTTACCGCTCGACGATCAATTGGAAAAAATCATGCAGGACGATCTCTATGTCGTTCCTACCGCCATCTCAATCTTACGCGCACAGCAGCAGAAAAGACTCGGGGGGGCGGGAACAACAGCCGATTCTGAATCAGCTGCCAATAATGCCTCCGCTGCGCAGCAGAGCTCCGTTGGCGATATGTACGCTGATTCTTCACAAAAGGCTAGCTCTGCCGCACCAACGAAGGTGGCCCGTATGGTACCCATGTCGGCGAAAATACCGACCGTCTCGCAAGCGACGAATGTGCTCCGCGCCGCTGGCTGGTTGGCCAGTGACCCATTCGAGTTTGAGCCTGCGTATATGGCCGCATAGAAGATGGGGCAGCTATGTTACGTTACTTCCCTGCCTCATTTCCGGATGAAACGTTATATAGCCGCCTGTGCCGTTACCATCGTCTTTCCGGTCAAGAGGTTGACAGGGCGTCGCTGCATGAGTTGATCGGCGGACACACTCATGTCGTCGTCTCGGCTTTACCAAGCAAATTGGACACGTTAGTGTCCAGGCTCCCGAACGAGGCCAATGTCAGCGTTGACGACATTGCTTCTAACAATACGCTCTTGGCTTTTTATACGGCCTTTATGCCGGCACGGCGTGCGAGCTCGGTGTATGCAGCCATGCGTGGTGACAGCGCCTCTGGCATCAAGATGTCCATCGGGTTAATAGCAAGCCGCTTGGGAGGCCATAACCAACTGAGATTTTGCCGGATCTGCGCGCAGGAGGAATACTTCACTACTGGCCAGCCTTATTGGCATCGCGTCCACCAATTACCTGGAGTGCTCGTATGTCCTGTCCACAAACAAACACTCTGTGCGCTAGCCGCTGAAACGATTGAGCTCAATAGGCATAAGCTGCTCCTGCCGGACGATAAAGCCATAGCGGGCCACTTGGACGACATTCACTTGTCCGACATACAGCAGGAAACCGCTTTGCGACTTGCTCTGTTGAGTGGTGACGTGTTGCATGGCCGTATGCAAACCAAGGGCGCAGAAGGCATCCACCGCCTGCATCGTTCAAGTGCGGCTGCGCATGGCCTCATCCGTGCCAATGGCAGAATACGCATTGACGATCTGGATCAATTGATCGGACTTTATTGCAATTGCTTGCCGGTGAATATCGAATTTAGTGTGGTGCGATGCAGGCTTTTTGACTGCGCGCTCAATCTGTTAAGAAAGCCGCGGGAAGCAATCGTCCATCCCATGCTGCATATCGTTCTGATGGACTGTTTGCGTTGTGTTGAGGACCGGCCTAACCTTCAATGTGCTGAAGCGGTGCCGGACATGCCGCTTACCTCACGTGCACGCAAGATAATTGATCTGTCAGTACTGGCTGAAAAATTGTCTTTCCAAGGCGCGACCTTATCTGGCGTTGCTGGCGTGATGGGAATCAGCGTGACGACAGCGGCTGTCGAGGCTGCCCGCGCCGGAATCAGAGTTTCCAAGCGCCCCAAGCATCTTACCGCGGAGCGTGTGACTGATGTCGGAACCTCCCTGAGGCTTGGGCTATGTATTGAAGAAGTGGCACAGAGACATGCAATTTCTATCGTGTCGGTGTATCGGATCTTGCGTATGGATGCGGCGTTGGCCCAAGAGTATGAAGCAAAGCTGTTCGCATTGCTAAGAGAGCAATATCGCCAGCGGTATATGGATTCACGATCTGACAAAGCCGCCTATGCCTGGCTGCGCAGGCATGATGGGCTGTGGCTGACAGAGCAACTCAAAACATTCCCAGCCATGCGGACTAGGAAACGCTGCGTGGATTGGCGTCGGCGTGATACAGCACTTGCTCGCCAGATTTTTGAGATCGAAGCGCAGCTACGCAGCATGCCGGGTAAGCCGACGTATATCAATGAGACAAAGCTAAAAAGGCTTACGTCCATGGCTGACACAATCGAGCACAGCTTGTCCAATCTCCCATTGACCGAAGCAGCGCTTAAAACGTGCGCTGAATCTGCACAAGCTCACCAACGCCGGCGCATTATGTGGGCTTACTGCGAGTTGAAAAAACGGCCTGACTTCCACCACCAGCTATGGGAAGTGCTGCGGCTTGCTGGAGTACGTAAATTGCATCCCTCCAACGAAGCACTGGCCTACACGCTCCTTTAAGTTGTGCTTCTACCCATCCCGTCGATGCCGTGCCTTCATCTCCAGAACGTGAGGATTTAGATTGGCGATCCATGCACTCGGGCTCTTGCCAGAGCGGATAAATCGCGATACAGCGGACGCCACTTCAAGCGTGGAGTGGTTCCTCTCAAGATGTTCGGCAATACCGATTGTCAGATTATGGCTTGGTAGCCTGCCATCCGATTTCCGTTGAAATACGCTGTGGTCGATATGCATTTGAAAAAACTGGATCAAGCGTGATGCCGGTGTTTCGTAAGTCCTGCGCTGGAAGACACGGTGAGCCATTTTTGCAAATTCCTGGTCGCGTATATTATCGTGGCCGCTGGTCCCCAGCGCTAACGGTTTCCAACCGCATTGACAAGGGAGCATCGGCACCGAGCAGAATTTTCCAGCAATTCGGAAGGGTTCCTCGCAGCGCGGGCAAGTATCAATGAGCCTGGTGCCGTGCTTCCAGCAGACTTTGACGCCTGGTAGTTGATGCGATCGATGGAGATAAGGCAGTTGATCGGCTGCGCTTTCGTCAGCAGCGCATCTTAAGCATACGTTACTTTCGGCAAATTTCGGATCTGGATACTCCCAATCGGGCGCTGTCAGTACTGGCATGACGAGAGCGACGAAACTATTCAATTCAAGAAGCTGACCCAGCCGTACATGCGGCGGCCCAGGCAGGCGCCGCACCAACGCACTCAGGGCGAAAGGCGCAGCGTCGGTGAAGTTCATTTCGTTGCTCGGTACGCTGAAAAGGGAGATAAATGTCTTCTCGTGATTGGGCTCGGCCGAGAGCAAATGGTAGCGAGAGACTCTTCCGTAAAGTGTCTCACCGGGAAATGATTCTGGAAAAAACGGGAGCCTGGAAACTTTGTGATTCACAGCATGAGTCATGTAGCAGAGGGGGATAATAGGATACGCAACCGTAACGGGCTCGAAGCCCGCCGTCAAATGCGCGCCTCCGCCATTGCCATGGTATCGCAGCGATTGACTAGGGGTTTCATACACGATGTTATCAAGCCCCGTGGTTTCGATGCTCAAATACATGCGAGGCTGATCTGTGACATTTCGATAGAATTTGCTGAGCGTCAACAAGTAAAATACTGCCGCGATCACTTAAATTTAATTCCCTGAGTTATGCGGGAGCGCCGCTATCTGCTTCGATCCATTCCCACCTATCGGTTTATGAAACCTAACTCACTAGTGCCAAGTGCCGAGACGGCCATACCAGAACCTTCACAGCCCAGTGAAATGATTACGGCACTAGCGGTTGCGACAGGAACCCCTATTAGTCCATTGGTTAGATTGACGACCTGGGATGAGGATACCTGGGAGGACTTCACCCTTGAATTTGTTTCCTGCATTAAAGACAAGTATGTGAAGGTTGTTCGGTGCGGCGGTGGCGGCGATATGGGGCGAGATGTAATCGCCTATACCGCGACTGGCTGGGTAAATTACCAATGCAAACACTATAGCGATAAGTTAAGTGTGGCTGATGTCGCCCTAGAGGTAGGTAAACTCATCTATTATAGCTATATTAAAGAATATTATCTTCCGAAAGAGTACTATTTTGTTTCACCGAAAGGAAGTAGTACTCATCTAATTAAAGTTATTAATGATAGGACTGGAAAGAGCCTAAAGCAAGAAGTTCTAGATCGCTGGGAAAAGTCGATCAAAAATAAGATCACGTCAACGGCTGAAGTGGAGCTAACCGCCGACTTACGAAAGTATATCGAGGAATCCGTTGATTTCACTATATTCGATGATATTCCTCCAATCAGATTGATCGAGTTACATAGATCGACACCATATCACGAGATTCGATTTGGAATTTATTCACGAAAGCGCCCAACGCCAGCGGCAGCTCCTGTGGATGTTGACTGGGGGGTGGAGCAGACGTATGTGCAGGCGCTTTTGGACGCATTCTCTGATTATAAAAAATTCCCTGTGGACTTGGCTTCTTTACCGGGACATCAGAAACTGAACATAGAATTTAACAGCGCACGGAACAATTACTTTTGTGCCACATCGCTTGATTTATTTTCTAGAGATTGGTTGCCGCCAAGTAGCTTCCAAGAACTTAAGGAAGAGTGTTATGAGGCGATATCACCTACAGTCAACCTTACTTATGCAGAAGGCTATACTAGGTATTTGAAAGTATGTGAGGCCACTTCAAAGATATCATACGAATCCCACCCCCTAAAATTTTATATGAAGATCCAGGACAAAAAGGGTCTAGTGCATCACATTGTTAATGATAAGAAATTTGTCTGGAAAAATGATGAGTGACAATTTTCCTATATCAATTTTCAATAGCAGAATCGAGCTTGCAACTCGAGCTAGCTTCATTTTGACCTGCTTCTCTGAACGAGCATTGGATCTTGATAGGCTAGTTTTCTTTGACTATGTTTTATTATATTCAAAAGAATTTGGTGGCCCCTTAAATCTTCATACTGATCTACCAAACAAAGTAGCTGAGATTATTCGTAGAAGAGAAATTCTTCCTGCTGCGTTAAAATTGTTTATTAGCAAGGGTCTGATTTCGTCTGTGGCGAACTCTGATGGAGTTTTCTTCAAGGCATCCGAGAATACCCCGCAATACGTCGGTTGTCTTAAATCTGAATATTTTAGAAATTTATGGACTAATCTGTTTTGGTTAGAAGAAAATTTTGATCTAATCGATAGTCAGCGTATTGGTTATATACACAGGTCTTTCCAAAAAAATGATAATTAAGTCTATTGAAGTAGTTGGCGAAAACGTTAGACCGGCAGTCCTTTATTTTTCGAAAGGATTGAACGTGGTTGCTGGGCCTTCTAATACAGGAAAATCTTATTTGATTGAATGCTTTAAATTCGCACTAGGAGCCTCGGCTGTTCCGAAATCCATAAAGGAATCTAATGGCTATAATAATGTTATTTTGACGATGGAAGAAGGCACTGAATCGTTCAAAATTTCACGTCAATTTTTTTTAAATTCCCCAACCACGGTAACGACAGCTAACGGCCAGCAAGTCGTTTTGAAGGGGCGTCATAAACCCGATCTGAAGAATCTCTCCAACTATTTTCTATCGAAGATTGGACTCAATAACAAACTTCTTCTCTACAGTAAAGAAAACCACACCACCCGTGCATTATCGCTGCGTACTCTTGAGCCGATCTTTGTAGTGGACGAAGACCGCATTGTTGCTCGTTACTCGCCATTGGGTACTGGGCAAAGGACAGACACCACTCTTGAGAAGTCACTTCTAAAAACGCTGCTCACCGGAGCTGACGAGAGCCGTGCAAAAGATACCCGCGATACTGACGAGAGCGCCGAATCGATAAAGCGAAGGGTTAAGCAGCTAGAGGCGCTGATGCAGCTCATTTTCCCAGAGGTTTCAACTCCGACGCAGACTACAGTAGAGATTCAAGATCAAATCTCCAAGCTTGACCGATCCATCCAAATTCTTGATACAGGAATTCAGGAGTTGGTTCTATCCAAGGGGCAATTTCTGCAGCGACGTAAAGATGAGCTCATGCTCGCAGCAAACGTTGAGAACGAGATCGGCGACGCCAAGGCTTTGAGACAGCGTTTTAGCTTACTCATGGAAAAGTACGAATCGGATCGCTCGCGCGTCGTGGGTCTATCTGAAGCCGCTCTTTTACTCGAGAACTATGGGCAGGTAAGTTGTCCTACATGCGGTTCGCATTTTGATGAAGCGACGACGGATGTGGACGTTGATATCTTGCTCCAAAGTGCGCATGCCGAGGCGCACAAGATTGAAGTACAGATGAAGGACCTGCAGGGTGCAATCGTGCAATTGGATGAGACGATTGGCAGCGGTCTCTCTAATGTCGAGCGAATTAAGACTCGTGTTACTGAGATGGATGCTGAATTGCAAGCAGATGTCGGCGAAAAGTTGAACCAACTGGTATTTTCTAAGAACGAACATTCGCAGAAGAAGACGGAGTTAGCTGCCTCGCTTGCTCGACTTGAGGGCCGCAATGCAGCGCAAGTCGAACTGGATCGGTTGCGAAGCTATGAACCTCAGGAAAGAGCTGCATATGAGATTGACGATTTCTCTGAACAGCTTACCCA
Source organism: Janthinobacterium sp. BJB426 (assembly GCF_002735705.1). Lineage (GTDB taxonomy): Bacteria > Pseudomonadota > Gammaproteobacteria > Burkholderiales > Burkholderiaceae_D > Janthinobacterium. The sequence continues at coordinate 135,632 of NZ_PDZL01000004.1, read as the reverse complement.
TTTCGTAGAAAACGTTGAAGACATTCTGAAGCGCTGGGGCTTTCCAGATTACTCACCTACGAAGTTCCTGGACAAGTCGCGGGACCTGGAGATCGGTGGAACACCTCGTAAGGACTTCGGAAAGGGCTATCGTGCAGTCGCGTTCTCTGCATTTGTACTAGGTTTGATGAAAACTTTGATGCCTTCGAACAGGCACCCTGGATTTGTTGTTCTCGACTCCCCGCTAACAACGTATAAACCGGCAGATATCGAGCAGGGAGAGGAAGACGAATCGATTGAACCGAACATGGTCTACTCTGTGTATCGAGATCTATGCGATGCCTATACGGAAAATCAAGTCATCATCTTCGATAACCAAGAGCCCGAGGTCGATCTTCTATCGTCAATGAATTACCAGCACTTTACGCGAAACAATAATCTGGGGCGTTATGGTTTCTTCCCGGTGAACTAAGTAGTCAGGCGAAATTTATTGTGAAAGCGGTGCCGAAACCTTTCATCAACGATTCGTCGTTGCGCGTTCCTTGCTTTATATTACCTGGGTAACGGAATGATCGACATGCGTACAGCATGTCCCGGCCGGCAGCCATGTTCAGTTAGCGCCCGAACACACATGCGCGCGCCATGGTTCTTTGCGCAGAGCGCGCCAATGCCGATGACTTGTTGGCCGGAAAGACCATTCCTGATATACTTGGCAAAACGCTAGCGTTTTTCACACAGGAGCAGCTCGTGGCCGTCACGAAGACAGAGGTTGTTAGCGTTAGAGTCCCGCCGGATGTGAAGACTGCGCTGGTCGCCGCCGCTGAGCAGGAGCGGCGCAGCTTGGCATCTATGGTCGAGTTCATGGTGCTCGAGTACTGCAGATCGCGAGGTATTCGAAGTGAAGGGGCGGCGGACGCCGCAAGCGGGCATAAGAGCGTTGTAAAAGGGTAACTCCACCAAACACCGCGGGCGAACCAGCTTGCAAGGACTCAAGGGAGCAAAAGGTCAATGGTGAGAGGCATCGCGCAAGGACTCAGCAATTTCGGATTTCTAGCTGAGCACAGCCCGTTGCTCGCTGATCTTGGGGCGACGGCGGAGCTGCTTTATCCTTTTGATCCGGCAAGTTGCGTGCTCAAGCTGCGGTTGTTAGCCGAGTCGATCACGCAGGATGTGGCCTCCCGGGTTGGTGTCCGCCTGATTCAACCCACCCAGGCCGAGCTGCTGCGCGCAGTGGACCAGCGTCTGGGACTGGATCCGCAAGTACGACAGATGTTCCATCTGCTGCGCCACAGAGGCAACGAGGCTGCGCATCAGGCAGATCACCGCATCGGTTTCCGTGAGGGCTTGGAGGCGCTGAAGGTCGCGCGTGAAATCGCGCTGTGGTTCCACCGAATCTTCGGCAGCAACCCAGAATTCAAGCCCGGTCCCTTCATTTTGCCGGACGATCCCAGCCAGCGGCTGTTCGCGCTGCAGCAGCAAGTGGCCGACCTCACGCAGCACCTTCAGGAAGCACAGACTGAACAGGCAGCCAACGCTCTGATGGCCGACCTTCTGGTTGCCCAAGCGGCGCAAGAGCGCTTACTGGCCGAACGGGCAACAGAAGAGCGCAGCGTTTACGAAAGCCTGGCCGAAGAGGCCAGCGCCCGTTACGCCACCCTCAAGGCCGAATTTGACGCACATCTGAAAGCCGCCAATGCCCAACCAGCCATTCCGAGCTCACAGGACATTCAGGCCTTTGCCCAGCGCGCCACACAGGCTGCACAGAAGGTGGCGATGGACGAAGCGTCTACGCGCCTGCTCATCGACCAGATGCTCAAAGACGCTGGCTGGGAGGCCGACACCCACGCGCTCACGCACGCCAAGGGTGCGCGGCCGGAGCGTAACCGCAACCTGGCGATTGCCGAGTGGCCCACTGCGGGGAAGCAGGGCGCCGACTACGTGTTGTTCGCTGGTCTCATGCCCATTGCAGCGGTCGAGGCCAAGCGCCTGAACGTCAACGTCGCCGGGAAGATCGGCCAGGCCGAGCGCTACGCACGCGGCTTGCAAATCGGGCACGAGCACGAAGCCGCCTGGCTGGCTGAAGGCCGCCTGGGCCCATGGCCCGACGGTCAGGGAGGCGTGTTTCATCTGCCCTTTGCCTACTCGTGCAACGGCCGCCCGCTGGTCAAGCAGAGCCCTGAAGCCAGCGGCACCTGGTTCCGCGATCTGCGCCACCAGGGCAATTTGGCCAAGCCGCTGCAAAGCTTCCACTCACCTGACGGCTTGCTCGACCAGCTCCGCCGCAACAAGGCCGAGGCGGAAGCCAAGCTGCAACAGGAAAGCTTTGCCTACTTAGGGCTGCGCGATTACCAGCAAAAAGCCATCGGCGCGGTGGAAGCCGCGCTGGCCGCCGGGCAGACCAACTGCCTGCTGGCCATGGCCACCGGCACAGGCAAGACGCGCACCATCATCGGCCTCATCTACCGCCTGCTCAAGACCGAGCGCTTCCGTCGCATCCTGTTCCTAGTGGACCGCACGGCGCTGGGCGATCAGGCCATCGATGCCTTCAATGAAGCACCGCTGGAGCAAAGCCAACCCCTGTCCAAGATCTACAACATCGCTGAACTCGGCGACATGGCTGCCGAGGCCGAAACCCGCGTGCAGGTGGCAACGGTGCAGGCCATGGTCAAGCGTATCTTCGGCAGCGACAACCCGCCTCCGCTGGACACCTTCGACTGCATCATCGTTGACGAAGCCCACCGCGGCTACACGCTGGATCAGGACATGACTGAAGGTGAACTCGCCCTGCGTGACCAGGCCCAGTACCTCTCCACCTACCGGCGCGTGCTGGACTACTTCGACGCCGTCAAGGTGGGGCTGACTGCGACTCCGGCGCGCCACACCACCGACATCTTTGGCCGACCTGTCTACACCTACTCGTACCGTGAAGCCGTGGCGGACGACTGGCTCATCGACCACGAGCCCCCCATTCGCTACCAGACCCTGCTGAGCCAGCACGGCATTCACTTCGACAGCGGCCAACTGGTTGAGGCCATCAACCTTGGCACCGGCGAAATCGAAACTGCCGAGCTGGACGACGAACTGCACTTCGAGCTCGAAAGCTTCAACAAGCGCGTCATCAGCGAACCATTCAACCGCGTCATCTGTGAACAGCTCGCTCAAGAGCTGGACCCTATGGGCGAAGAGAAGACCATGATCTTCTGTGCCACCGATGCGCATGCCGACATGGTCAAACGGTTGTTGGGCGACGCTTTCAAGGCTGTGTACGGTGACCACTACAACCAAGCCGCAGTGGAAAAAATCACTGGTGCGTCCGACAAAGTCGACCAGCTCATCCGTCGCTACAAGAACGAGCGCTTCCCCACCATCGCCATCACGGTGGACTTGCTGACCACCGGCATCGATGTGCCACCCATCTGCCATCTAGTCTTCATGCGCCGGGTGCGTTCGCGCATCCTGTACGAACAGATGATTGGACGCGCCACCCGGCGCTGCGACGAGATCGGCAAGACCGTCTTCAAGATCTACGACCCGGTAGACCTGTACGCCTCGCTGCAGGCCGTCAACACCATGCAGCCGTTGGTGAAGGACCCTAAGGTTACGCTGGAACAGTTGTTCGAAGAGCTGAACAACCCGGCCGCGCACGAGGCCGCAGGCAGCGCTCCCGGCCGCAGCCACGCGGACGATGTGCTTGACCAGCTCAACCAGAAGCTCATGCGCGTTCTGCGCGATGCTGCGCACAAGGCCGAGAAGAAGCCGGCCCTGAAAGAAAAGCTAGACCAGTTGGAGCAGCAATGGGGAGTCCCGCCGCAGCAACTGCACCGCCACTTGCATCAGCTCGGGCAGGAGCGTGGCTCCCAGGCGGCAGCCGATTTTCTGCGCCACAACACACGCCTGCTGTTGCAACTTGCCGAGGTCAAACAGCTCCTAGGCACTGCCTACATGCCTGTCATCGCCGCACATGCCGACGAGCTACGGGAACGCAGCCAAAGTTGGGGCTTGTACGCCAAGCCCGAGGACTACCTCGACAGCTTCAGCCACTTCGTGCGCGCGCAAGTCAACCAGTCGGTCGCCATGGCCGCGGTCGTCAACCGCCCGAGGGACCTCACTCGCGAACAGCTCAAGGAGGTTCGCTTGTTGCTCGACGGTGCTGGCTACTCCGAAGCCAGCCTCAAGGCTGCTTGGCGCAAGCACAGCAACCAGGACATCGCTGCCGGTGTCATCGCCTACATCCGCCAAGCTGCGCTGGGTGAAGCTCTGCTGCCCTTCGACCAGCGGGTGACCCAGGCGATGCTGAAGATCTACGCCCTACACGGCTGGACACCGGTACAGCGCAAATGGCTTGACCGCCTGGCCAAACAGCTCACGCACGAACTGGTCATCGACCAAGCCTTCGTCAACAACGCCTTCGCCAACGACGGTGGTGCGAAGCAGCTCGACAAACTGCTGGGCGGACAGCTTGACAGTGTGATGGGGGCGTTGGCTGCCGGTCTCTGGCCACGTGCCGCCTAACAATTCAACGTTTAACACTCAACAGAATAAAAAAACTCAAAAATGACCACCCAAGACATCGTCCAAAAGCTCTGGAATCTTTGTGATGTGCTGCGCGACGACGGCATCAACTACAGCGATTACGTCACCGAACTCGTGTTGCTGCTCTTTATCAAGATGGAGTACGAGAACACCGAAAGCGGCATCCTTCAGGCTCACAAGCTACCGCCCTTTGCCCGCTGGCCGGAGCTGCGCGACAAGAGCGGCCTGAACCTACTTCGCCATTACCGCGAGACACTGCTCAGGCTTTCGGACAGCGACGACCGGCTGATCGCTGCCATCTACGCAGACGCGCAGACCAGCCTGAAGGAACCCCGGCACCTGGAGCAGTTGGTCAAAAGCCTTGATGGCATTGACTGGTTCAGCGCCCGGCAGGACGGCCTCGGCGACCTGTACGAAGGCCTGCTGGAAAAGAATGCCACCGAAACAAAGAGCGGCGCCGGACAGTACTTCACGCCCCGCCCGTTGATTGACGCCATCGTGCGGGTCATCAAGCCGCAGCCGGGCGAGACCGTGCAAGACCCGGCAGCGGGCACGGCTGGCTTCCTGATTGCCGCGGACCGCTACATCAAGGACCAGAAGGACGACCTATACAACCTCAGCGAGAAGCAGCGCAAGTTCCAACGCAACGATGCTTTCCTGGGCATGGAGCTAGTACCCGGTACCCGCCGCTTGGCACTCATGAACTGTTTGCTACATGGCATGGAGGGCGACGATGAGGGCGTGGTGCACGTTGGCAATACATTGGGCAGTGCGGGCAGCGGCCTGCCCAAGAGCCACATCATCCTCAGCAACCCGCCCTTCGGTACCGCCAAGGGCGGTGGCGGGCCCACGCGTGACGACCTGACTTTTGCGACGAGCAACAAGCAACTCGCTTTCCTGCAGCATATAGTGCGCCACCTACGTGACGGTGGCCGTGCCGCCGTGGTGCTGCCCGATAACGTGTTGTTCGAGGCCGGCGTGGGCGCCGACATCCGCCGCGACCTCATGGATAAGTGCCGGCTGCACACCATCCTGCGTCTGCCCACCGGCATCTTCTACGCCCAGGGGGTAAAGACCAACGTGCTGTTCTTTGAGAAGGTCAGCCAGGCCGCCACCGGCAGCACGCAAGAAGTCTGGGTGTACGACATGCGCGCTAACGCCCCCAAGTTCGGCAAACGTACCCCGCTTACCGAGGCGCACTTTGCCAACTTCATCGCCGCGTATGGGGACGAGCCCAACGGCAAGGCCACGCGGCATGAACAGGACGAACATGGCCGTTTCCGCCGTTTCCGCCGCGATTGGATTGCCAGCGAAAAGGGCGATAGCCTGGACATCGCTTGGCTCAAGGACGAGAACGCGGAAGATGCTGCCGACCTACCCGAGCCGGCGGTGTTGGCGCGAGAGGCAGTCGACGAGTTGAACGGTGCGTTGGCGGAACTAGAAGAGATCTTGGCGGAGCTGGGGGAGCAGCAATGAGCCAACTCCCTTCCTCATGGGCACGAGCTCCGATTGGTTCGGTATGCGTTGAAACAGAACAAGTTGCCCCTGCAATTGACATGGAGTTCACCTACGTCGACATCGGGTCGGTTGATCGCTTCAAAAAGAAGGTCATTGCGCCGCAACGCCTTCTAGGCAAAGACGCGCCTTCGCGCGCCCGGAAGCGAATTAGGGCTGGTGACACGATTGTGTCAACAACTAGACCCAATCTGAACGCGGTCGCGCTCGTCGACCAATCGCTAGATGGCCAGATTGCCTCAACGGGTTTTGAGGTCTTGCGAGCCCCAGGTCTTGATCCTAGGTGGCTCGGCTACCTAGTTCGGACAAGTGCTTTCGTGGATGCAATGAACTCGCTGGTGCAGGGCGCCCTCTACCCGGCAGTCCGTGGGAAAGATGTCCGGTCCTTTGTGGCGCCAATCGCTCCTGGCAATGAGCAAAAACGCATCGTCGACAAACTCGATACCGTCCTCACCCGTGTGGACGCCGTCAATATTCGGCTGGCCCGTGTAGCCACCTTCCTCAAACGCTTCCGCCAGTCCGTCCTTGCCGCCGCCACCTCGGGGCGGTTGACTGAGGATTGGCGCACCGCGCACGGCATGAAGGCTGCATCAGACGCAGTCAAAGAGACACCGTTTAGTGCGAAGCAGATGGCACACCTGCTTTCGAAGGTCCGAACGCCGTTAAAGACAGGCCCGTTCGGAACTCTTCTTTCGAAATCCGAGCACGTTGCTCAAGGCATCGAGGTTGTAGGTATCGAGAATATTGATCACGGCAAGTTCCTTGCGGGATCGAAAATTCGCATCACTCCCGAAAAAGCCTTGGAGCTTTCAGCATATGACCTTCAGGCGGGGGATGTGATCATCTCTCGATCTGGAACAGTTGGCGAGGTGTGTGTCATACCGGCGGGGCTAGGCGAGTTGCGTTTCTCGACGAACATTATCCGGGTCGTGCTGGACGAAGCTATTATCGAGCCAAACTACTTTGTATTTCTATTTCTTGGGTGTACCCAGGTACTTAAGCAGGTCGATGAGCTCTGCAAAGGAAGCACAAGGTTGTTTTTGAATCAGACAATCCTCAATGCTATTTCCTATCCGCTTCCAGGTCGCGAAGAACAGTCTGAGATCATTCGTAGAGTCGAAAGTCTGTTCGCCTTTGCCGACCGGCTCGAAGGCCGCCTGCGAACCGCGCAGACCGCCACCGAGCGCCTGAGCCCGGCACTGCTGGCCAAGGCTTTCCGTGGTGAATTGGTGCCGCAAGACCCTAATGACGAACCGGCCAGTGAACTGCTACGCCGACTGCAGCAGGAAGCAACGTCGACCAGTGCGAAGCGCGGGCGGAAGAGCGCCGTATGAAACTGCTGTCGATTGACCTGTTCGGGCAATACAAAGGCCTGAGGGATCAGGCCTTTGACTTCTCATCGGTGAAGGGTGACGTGGCCGTCCTCATCGGCACCAACGGCTCGGGTAAGTCGCAGGTGATGGAACTCATCGCTGAAGCCTTTGCCTTCCTTGAACGTCGACAGCGACAGGACTTCCGGGTACGTGGGCCGCTGGGGTATGACTTCCGCGTTAGGTACGAGATGGCATCGTCTCGCTACGAAGGTCTGCGCCGGTTCGCCGTAGACACGCGGGATCGTCTTCGTATTGCGGTGCATCAGCTGGCTGCCCAGCCTCGCGATGGTGTTGCGCAGTCGGCCCAGGGGGCATGGACTGAGATCACGGCAGATGGCTCATTGGAAGAGTTGACGCTACCGCGGGTCATCGGATACGCCTCAGGCATGTCCGAGAACCTTCAACGACCCTTCATGCGCAATGCGCTTCAGTACTTTGACGTGATTCGGGTCCGGGCAAACTTGAAGAAGGAGCTTGCGCAGCCCGAAGTGGATGAAAGGGCAACGCTGGCCATCAATGAGCGCTATCTCAGGCGTAGCCCGGGAATATTCGCTGCCGAAGGGCATGACCGTGAATCGGGTCTTTTCAGGTTACGCGAGAAAGACACGGCGGTACCCAGAAACCTTTTCCTCGACTATGACTGCGCAGCGCTGCTGATCGCCACACTCGGCATGCTTCCGTATGCTGATCGTGACGAGGTGTGGAATGAGATCCCTTTCCGCCATCCAGCGCGCGTGGTGTTGAGGTACGACCTGCGTGGCCAAGCGACCGCTTCAGACAACACTCGCGACATCAAGCGCTTAATCGAATTGGCGGGGCCAAACAGGTGTACACCGATTTCCCCACGAACTAGCGAGCCCGAGTATGAGTTGCTGGAACTGGACTACTTGGCCGGCGACATCGAGATCGATTTCTTAGACCCGGAAGTCATCCGTCGGATGGCTGACGACTCGCGAGAACCCGACCAATGGTTCTCGGCCCTGTACAAGCTTCAACTTCTGGGGGGCGATGAATGGTCAGGGATCGTGAAGCGCGAGCTGCGACGAGATAATTTTCAAGGCCATGTAGAGAAGCCGCTGAAAGGGAAGCTCCCACTTTCTGTGCAGGAGCTATGGATGTCTGATGGCGAGCGAAGTATCGCGTTTGACGACTTGAGCGACGGAGAAGTGCAGCTTCTATTGACACTGGGTGCCGTGCGACTCTTCGGGGACGATGAGACGCTGTTCCTCTACGACGAGCCCGAAACGCACCTGAACCCAAGCTGGCGCACCCGATTCCACTTGGACTTTGAAAAGGCGAATGAGGCCAATGGAAAAGCTCAGGCCATCATCTCCTCGCACTCGCCGTTTCTGGTTTCTTCACTGCCTCGCGAAGCGGTGTTCCATTTTAAGAAGGTCAACGGCGTGACTGACATGATGAATCCGCCTGGAGAAACCTTTGGCGCATCGTTTGACGTGCTGATCAAAAAGCACTTCAACCTGCGTGCAACGATCTCCGAGACTGCTGTCCACGAAATTCGTGAGCGACTGCAAAACCCTCAACTCACAACCGAACAAAAGCTGGAATGGCTTGAAGATTCCGTCGGCGAGTCGATGGAACGCTCGTACCTCATCAACAAACTGCGGGCCAGCTGATGCTGTTTGCGATCAGCCCCAATCTTCAGCAGTCCAAGGTTTTCGACGGACTCAATCGCTTTCTTAGAGAGACGATGCTGGCCACGCTTGAGGGGCGGCAAGTCGACGAAACAGACCTTCCAGCCAGCCTATGCGCTGCAGTAACTGGAAATCCGCCGACTTGTGCAGCGATTGACGCTTTGGTGGCGAACTTGTCAGCGCTTCATCAACGGCAGAAGCAAGCCCTCAAGGACTCACTGGCACTCAACATAGAGCCTTGCACATTCCTGACTGATCGAACAGAGCCGCTGCTACCCATACCTGATGCAATATTTCCCGCCTTGAAGACTCTCGCAGTTCACCTGTTTCAACGCACGGCGAAGCTCAGAGGCGTGGAGCAGGCATGTGGTGAATGCATTGACGACCACTACGCTCGCTTCCGTCACGCCAATGCGCCAGGTAATGGCAATGTGTGCTGCGTTTGCGGTACCGAATACCTTGCTCAGGTTCGGGCTGACGAGAACGACAACGAGCAGTGGCGCGGCCCGTACGACCACCTTCTGGCAAAAGACTTGTACCCGCTATACGGAGTCGATCCTAAGAACTTGCTGCCCATCTGTAGCACCTGCAACTCCAAGGCCAAGCTGGCCAAAGACTTGCTTCTCAAGGATGGGGCCCGTCGCCTCAGCTTTTCGCCGTGGACCGAAAGTGTGTCGTTGCAAGAGATCGAGGTGGTTATAGATGACGCGCACGATCTGTTTCCGCGCGTGGTCGTTAACTTCGGGAGCACTGATCCTGATCGACAAGAAAAGCTCGCGACCTGGGATGACGTCTATCAGATCAAGTCTCGTGTGGAGGGCGAGTTCAGAGAATTGGGAGCAAAGTTGGCCGAGGATGCTCGCGCGCCTGACGATGCATCCTTTTTGGAGAAACTCCGCGACGCCGGGCTTGCCAAAGCCGAAGCACAAAGGCTGACGCCCTTCAACTACTGGCGTGCGCGCGTCTTCGCAGCGGTAAGAGGCATGAATCCAAGAAGCCGAGCGGCTTTGCATCAGGCTACTGCTCCCACGCCCCAAGCGATTCAGGATATGGAGGCGCTGTTCTTCTAGTGAACACCGATCTCTTTGCATAGCCCACCCCGCGCTGGTGACTGTTAGGAAAGCAGTGGGTACGCAGCTGAAGTAAATATGAAATCAGCTCGAGCGAAGCGGAAATACAAATTCAAAACCGGCGCTTGCGGCCTGTGACCGCGAATCCAATTTAGCCGACCCTTTAGGGGGGCTGATCCGAGGCGCTTACCGACGTCAGCTATGGGGCGACAGCCGCCGGTCAAGCAAAGGGGCTGCTCGAACACAAGCTGTCCACGTCGTCGAGCAGCCTGTATCTGATGCAAGGTTTCGGTGCCGAACTCACCGTAAATTTTTGGTTAGTACTTAGTAGTTAGCGACGCATCGCCTGCAACGTGAAACTAATTAGAATGCACTGCATGAAAGATAGGTCTGTACTGAAATGCTACACCGAGTGTAACGGCACAGTGAAAGTTCTTGTTTATACAAAAAAAGGGACGCAGTATCGCGTCCCCCTCATGTACTAATATTAATATTAGAACGGCAATACAAAGTAGTGAATTTCAAGCGGATTTTTTGGATGGCCATTTTTCTCTAAAAATGCTACAGCCTCTTCTACATTAATGTGGATACATTGCACTGCGCGGTAATAGCCAGGTATTTTTTCAACTGAATGTCTGAAAACGCCGGTTTCGACCAAGGCGTCAACTACAGCTGTGGTTGCCTGCATTGTATTCATATAAGGTGAGTTGGGTGGCAGAAAGCAACGGCGTAAAATTGCATCCAGACCATTTTTCAGCTCATTCTCGAACTTGTCGTAAGCCTGTTGACGTTTGCTAACTGCCACTACCCAGTTTGTTCCACGGCGTACCCAGGCATCGATAAACTGGCGCAGATCGATTTTCGCGCCTGGGCCGCCATGTGGCAAAGTGACGTAAAGGCCGTCGGTACTTAATAAGGATGTCGAAACCTTTGTTTCGTCAGCTTCGACATTCAAGCTTTCGTTACGTTGATATTCGTCATAGGGGATGACAACGTAGGCAGGATTACCATTCGCGTCATTGATAAATTGAAGGGACATAGAGTCTCCGTTTGGTTGAATTACAGTGAAATATACAGCGAAATAATTGAAAAGTATACTTCTTTCACGAAACAGAGTTAACAGTGTGACGAAGTGAACACGACGGGTCTATGGTCGACGTGATCCTGGCCGCCTCAATGGCGGCCAGGACCGACAGGAAAAAACTGTAGGTGGTTGCCGGTGCGCGCCAAAGTGCCGTCGGCTGACGGAGGCAAATAGCGCTGCAGGACAAGGCTGATGCTTGATCGAAATTGAGGTCAAATGTAAACGGGCCTGTTTGCGAGTAGTCCACAAACGCCGGTTTTATTCGTTTTGATGTCGGCCATGTCGGCCAAGCAGGTTCAGGTGATGTCGGTGTAGCTAACGGGGGCCGCAGTTAGGTTAGCCGTGCACGGCGCGGGAATGATGCCAGACTGCAGAATGCGTTCTATGCCGGGAGCAGCGCCTCTCTTCCGCTTCCTGCGCGAGCGTTACCAAATCGAAGCGCAGTTATATGACGGCATCTCATCGATCTCACTGCGCCCGGCGGTGACCAGGCGCTTCCATTGCGACGTTCCCCGGATCGCTTAGTGACGTCGACCCGTCTCGTTGTTTCCCACGGACGCTGCTCATATTGGTAAATGACAGGATAGAAAGGTTAATGAGAGAGAGAAAAACAGTAATTTATTTGCTTTTTCAACGGTTCAATTTTCTTCCCATTTACCGTAAAATTATAGAGAAATAGAACATAACCCATTGAAATAAAAAGGATTTTGGTAGACTCTTAGAAAATACGCTATCTAGATATTTGTCGGCTATGCCCGTTAGAATTTGTCATCGTTAATTTTTTTTGGGGCTACACCATGCAGCAGCTTTCATCCTCCCTCGTGCAATCAGCTGCCGATATTGCACCTCTCAATCTGGCTATCTTGATTATTGGCGTCGTCGCGCTCGCTGTTGTATGGCTGGCAGCCGTGGCGATCAAGAGTGCATCGAAAAGGAAATAACGCATGGATAACAACAAAGAGTTCGGTTGGCGGAAAATGCCCGTGTCCTGGCAAAAAGACCCTGAGTTCCAGCAGCGGATTCGGGCTGCATCACAAGGCACTGCGATCGCGGCATTGAAAATCTACCTTGCAATCTGCCTGAAGGCTGAGTTCCACGAGACGGATCGTCTCCCAGCAGGTAGCGCGCAGCTTTCGCTCACCACGCTATGCGAACTGCTCGATCTGTCGCGACCAATGGTCGTGGATGGACTCAAGCTGTTAGTCGAATGGAACATCGTTGCTAGGATTGGTGGGCGCCCGACCATCCTGCAGATTGTTGGTTTTGACGAACCGCCGTACTGGGTCAAACTCCCAAAGCGCCCCCTGTACGGCTCGAAGAGCGAAAACGCCATCCAGGCTTTGATGCAGCTGCCTAACCGCAAGCGGTCGAGCTTGCATGCACTCCAGCTCTACCTTTACCTAGCATCGATCAGGGATAAACACACCAACATGGCAAAACTGAGCTATGACCAAGGCGCAGTCACGCTCGGCGTTTCGCGGAATCACTTTTCATCAGCGGTGTCTCTGCTTGCGGCAGTGGGCCTGCTAACCGTGCGCACGGCACTTGAGATCAAGCAGCAAACTGGCCAAAACTTTTCGTCAAACCAGTACTGGTTGCGCGGCTCCAGTCATGATCCATATCGGGCTTCCCCGGCCGAGGCTGGCTTCAAGGGAATCGAGATTGACGATACAAGCTTTGAGGAATTTCTTGGGGACCACGATTCGGGACCTCAACGATCAGATCGATCTGTTCTTGCAGCAAACGTGCGTTTAAGGCGGAGTCAGGAACTCGCGGCAGTATTTGAGGACGATTGATCACCGAGTCGTCATCGGCACGCTGGTAATCGAGCTACCATACTTTTATCACGGCATCGCTACAGTAGGGCGGTACCGCATAGGATGGTAGTTTTACGTGTGAAACGAGAAGCATGGCTGTTTCCAAGGCACCCCTTTGGGCCGAAAACCGTTACCCTCGTGAATTAACCCCAGCAAGTCGAGTTTTGGCCCTGCGGCTCCCAGCTTCTTCGCGCAACCCGCGATCAGGCGCAGCATAAAATAGTTTTGCCAACTTTACCCATCATGATCGTAAGGTGAAGCCGCGTCTCCCGAGCGAAAGTAGTAGCAAACTTTAATAGTGCAAGAATTTCGTTATCAACTTCTGAGTTGGCCGACCAAGCTTCGACGCCTTTGTGTCAAACTTTATTATTGCAAGAATCTAGGCACCAGCGTGAAAGTCGTCCTTTGTGTCAAACTTTATTTCGCTCGTCGGTACGAAGCTAAAAGGATAAGTCATTGATTTTTAATGGACCGTTGTGTCAGACTTTATTATTCGTCGACATCTGCTTCAAGGGGCCGGGGCGGTGCTAGAACGGTACTGCTCTACCCACTTCACCGACTGCGCGATGCCGCCGAAGGGAAAGAAATGCAGGCTGACCTTGCCATGGGCCGCTGTCAGCCCGGCGGCCAGGCGCTCGACAAACAGATCCGGCCCCGCCGTGCCGAACAGCTTGCCGATGGAAATCCCGTACTTGGATAACATCGAGGCGCAGGCGCCCACGCCGCACACCGCGGCATAGCGCGCCAGCACCGCGATGCTCGCGGGGCCCGGCACGCCCACGCGCACGGGATGGTTGATGCCACGCGCGCGCAGCGCTTGCAACCACGTCAACACGATGTCGGCATCAAACGCGAATTGCGTGACGATCAAGGGCGCCATGCCACGCATCTCGATGCTGTGGCACTTGCGTTCAAGCACCTCCCACTGTTCAGCCTTGCTCATCACCGGATGGCCTTCCGGGTGGCCACCCACGCCGATCACCTTCATGCCCGCGCGCTCGAAAACGCCTGTGTCGATCAGCGAGGCACTGTCGGAAAACGGCCCCATCGGGGTGGATGGATCTCCAGCGATGACGAAGCAGCGCTCGACGCCCGCTTCAGCGACCGCGCGCTGGATGAATGACTCCAAGCCAGCGAGCGAGACGATACGGCGCGCAGACAAGTGCGGCATGGGCTCAAAGCCGAGCTTGCGCACGGCCCGCGCTGCGGTCAGCCGCGTGTCGTCGTCCTCGCGTGCCAGGTAGGGAATGGAAATGGTGGACCCAGGCAATATCCGGGGCGCCGCCGCACTCAAAGCAGCAATGTCCTTCGTACTGGCTTCCAGGGAATAGGCATCAGTGATGTTGCCAGCGGGCCAGGGCTGAGCGGGATGCATCAAGGGGCCGACCATAGCCTCACTGCGCATGAGCGCTGGCAGGCTGGCGCGCCAGTGCGATGAAGGCCTTCACGTAGTCGATGGCGGTGTCCGTCTCGCGTGCGCCCAGGAAAATCTGCTTGGCGATGCCGCGTGGGCCTAGCCGCACAGGCACGACGTCCATCTTGGCCGCATATTCCTCGACCAGCCAGCGCGGCAGGGCGGCCACGCCTCGGCCGCTGGCCACCATCTGCAACATGATGTCGGTGGTTTCGATGGCTTTGTGGCGCCTGGGCGTGACGCCGGCCGGCAACAGGAACTGGTTATAGATGTCCAGGCGCTCGATGTCGACGGGGTAGCTGATGAGCACTTCCTGGGTCAGTTGCTGCGGCTTCACATACGCCGCCGCAGCCAGGGCATGGCCCTTGGCCACGACCAGCACCTGCTCGTAGTCGAACACGGGTTCGAATGTCAGCCCCGGCTTGTATAGCGGGTCGGGCGTGACCAGCAAGTCGATCTCGTAGCCGAACAGCGCGCCGATCCCGCCGAACTGGAACTTTTGCTTGACGTCCACATCCACATCGGGCCAGGCGGCCAGATAAGGGGACACCACTTTCAGCAGCCACTGGTAGCAAGGGTGGCATTCCATGCCGATGCGCAACGCGCCGCGCTCTCCCTGCGCGAACTGGCCCAGGCGCTCCTCGGCCAGGTCCAGTTGCGGCAGCACCCGGTTCGCCACCGCCAGCAGATACTGGCCGGCCTGCGTCAGGCGCAGGTTGCGCCCTTCGCGCAGCCAGACGTCGGTGCCCAGTTGCTGCTCCAGCTTCTTCATGCTGTGGCTCAGGGCCGACTGGGTCAGGTGCAGCACGCCTGCGGCGGCCGTCAACGAACCTTGTTTCTCAACCTGCTGGACGATGCTGAGGTGGATGCGTTCAAGCATTGAGATGAGCCATGTTCATGGATGTATGAAATAAGACCATTATACGTCATCGATCTTCGCCGCTATCATCGATCCCCTTGTTGCCTGTATTTTTCGGCCCTGGCGCATCCATCCCTATGAAAGCAAACATGACACGTCCACTTCGTTTAGTCGCGGTTTCCGGCGGGCTGCAACGTCCTTCCAAGGCGGCAGCCCTGGCAGAGCACCTGATGGACCTGATCGCCGATGAAGTGTTGTGCGAACAGCGTCTGGTCGAGCTGGGCCAGCTCGCACCGCAGCTTGCCGGCGCGACCTGGCGTTCCCACCTGCCCGATACGGTGGAGCGGGAACTTGCGGCGGTCGAGCAAGCCGACATCCTGGTGGTGGCAACACCGGTCTTCCGTGGTTCCTACACGGGACTGTTCAAGCACTTCTTCGACTTCATTGATCAGGATGCCTTGATCGACAAGCCGATCTTGCTGGCGGCCACCGGCGGCAGCGAACGCCATGCCCTGATGATCGACCACCAGTTGCGGCCTTTGTTCAGCTTTTTCCAGGCACGCACATTGCCACTGGGCGTCTACGCGACCGACAAGGATTTCCTCGACTACCGTCTGCAGGACGAGGCCCTGATCCAGCGGGCCGCGCTGGCCGTCCAACGGGCATTGCCCTTGGTCGGCTTGACGCGCCAGGCGAGACATGCCGCCGCTGAAGCGCTGGTTGCGGCCTGATACGCATCGCCACGGTCACCAGGCAAGCAACACATTCATCTTTTTCGCAGACATCAGGACAGATCACCATGAGCAAAGATTTTGTATTCAGCATCAAGAGCATTGTTTTCGATGAAAACTATCACCCATCGGACAGCACGCGCTTGACGACCAACTTTGCCAATCTGGCCAGGGGAGAGCGTCGCCAGGAGAATTTGCGCAATACCCTGAAGATGATCGACAGCCGCTTCAACAGCCTGGCGCATTGGGACAACCCGAAGGCAGACCGCTACTCAGTAGAACTTGAAATCATTTCCGTCGAGTTGAATATCGGTGCCGAAGGCGACAATATTCCATTGATCGAGATATTGAAGCCGAATATCCTGGATAAAAAAACCAATGAGCGCATCGATGGCATCGTCGGGAATAACTTCTCTTCGTACGTGCGCGATTACGACTTCAGCGTGTTGCTGCCAGAGCACAACAATAATAAATCCACGTTTGGCACGCCGGACAATTTCGGCGATTTCCATGGCAAGCTGTTCAAGCACTTTGTCAAATCAAATGCTTACAAAGCGCGCTTCAGCAAGCCGCCGGTGATCTGCATCAGCGCCTCGAGCAGCAAAACCTATCAGCGCACTGAAAACCAGCACCCCATCCTGGGCGTCGAGTATCAGCAAAATGAGTTCTCCTCGACGGATGAATATTTCGAGAAAATGGGGATGCAGGTGCGCTATTTCATGCCGCCAAACAGTGCTGCACCGCTGGCGTTTTATTTTATCGGCGACCTGCTGGGTGACTACAGCAATCTTGAGCTGATCGGCACCATCAGCACGATGGAAACGTTCCAAAAGATTTACCGGCCCGAAATTTACAACGCCAATTCCGCGGCAGGGAAGTTGTATCAGCCTAGCCTGAAGAACCAGGATTACTCATTGACGCAAATTGTCTATGACCGGGAAGAGCGCAGCCAGCTGGCGGTCAAGCAGGGCAAATATACGGAAGAGCACTTCATCAAGCCCTACAAAAATGTTCTTGAACAATGGGCTGCGAACTACGCTCTCTGATTAATCACAATACACGACATCAATCATCATGAAAAAATTATTGCCTACTTCCACTGCCGGCAGCTTGCCCAAACCTTCCTGGCTGGCACAGCCTGAAAAACTCTGGTCGCCCTGGAAGTTACAGGACGAGGAATTGATCGAGGGCAAACAGGATGCCTTGCTGTTGTCACTGCAGGAACAGCAGCTGGCTGGCATCGATATCGTCAGTGACGGCGAGCAAACCCGCCAGCATTTCGTCACCACGTTCATCGAGCATTTGAGCGGCGTGGATTTTGATAAACGCGAGACCGTCAGGATTCGTGACCGCTACGATGCGAGCGTGCCGACCGTCGTTGGTGCGGTGAGCCGTCCGAAGCCGGTTTTTGTGGAAGACGCCAAATTTCTGCGTCAGCAAACCAAGCAGCCGATCAAATGGGCGCTGCCAGGCCCGATGACGATGATCGATACGCTGTACGACAGCCACTACAAGAGCCGCGAAAAACTGGCCTGGGAATTCGCCAAGATCCTCAATCAGGAAGCCCGCGAATTGGAGGCGGCTGGCGTCGATATCATCCAGTTTGATGAACCCGCATTCAATGTTTTCTTTGATGAGGTCAATGATTGGGGGATTGCCACCCTGGAGCGGGCAATCGAAGGACTGAAATGCGAAACGGCCGTCCACATTTGCTATGGCTACGGCATCAAGGCCAATACGGACTGGAAAAATACGCTGGGCTCCGAGTGGCGCCAATATGAAGAGTCTTTCCCCAAGCTGCAGCAATCGAATATCGACATCATCTCGCTGGAATGCCACAACTCGCGTGTTCCCATCGACCTGATTGAACTCATACGCGGTAAAAAAGTGATGGTCGGGGCCATCGACGTGGCATCCAATACCATTGAAACGCCGGAGGAAGTAGCCAGCACCCTGCGCAAGGCGCTGCGCTTTGTCGATGCCGACAAACTCTACCCTAGCACCAACTGTGGCATGGCGCCCTTGTCGCGCCGCGTGGCAAGAGGCAAACTCAATGCGCTCAGTGCTGGCGCGGACATCATCCGGAGAGAACTCTCGGCCTAGCCGCGCCGTGTCAAACTTGGTTGTTTATTGACATGGATCAGATCGCTTAGCAGGAAGCAGGCCATGCTGCATGACGCCACAGGCGCCGAGAGGCACCTGTGGCGTTGCTGCCTTAGAACTCTTCCCAGTCGGACGACGCCGTGGCGCCTGGCGCAGTTTTCCTGGCCGCCGGCGCGCGCAGGGCGACGGCTTGCTGGCGCGGTACGGTTGTCGCAGCGATTGCCGGCTTGCTTGCCGGTGCGCCGGCGTCGAGCTTGAAGGCGCTCACCACCTGCGCCAAAGTAGCCGCCTGCTCCTGCATGGCAGCGGCCGCAGCTGCCGACTCTTCCACCAGGGCCGCATTTTGTTGGGTGACGTTGTCCATCTCGCTGATGGCCTGGTTGATTTGCTCGATGCCGGCCGTCTGTTCCGCGCTGGCCGAGGTGATGTCTTCCATGATGTCGGTCACGCGGCGCACGCTGTCGACCAGGTCGCTCATGGTGTTGCCGGCCTGATGCACGAGCTCGCTGCCGGCCGCCACGGTCTGGGTCGAGTCGTCGATCAGGGTCTTGATTTCCTTGGCCGCGGCAGCGGAGCGGTGCGCCAGGCTGCGCACTTCCGTGGCCACGACGGCAAAGCCGCGGCCCTGTTCGCCCGCGCGCGCCGCTTCCACGGCCGCGTTCAAGGCCAGAATGTTGGTCTGGAAGGCGATGCCATCGATGACGCCGATGATGTCGGCAATCTTGCTTGACGAGGCATCGATTTGCCGCATGGTCGCCACCACTTGGGCGATGACGGCGCCGCCGCGCTGCGCCACGCCGGAGGCCGTGTCGGCCAGCACGTGCGCCTGGCGCGCATTGTCGGCATTCTGCTTGACGGTCGAGGTCAGCTCTTCCATGGACGAGGCCGTTTCTTCCAGCGAGCTGGCTTGCTGCTCCGTGCGCGCAGAAAGGTCCAGGCTGCCTGCCGCCACTTCGGACGAGGCCGAGGCGATCGTTTCCGTGCCGGCGCGCACCGTGCCCACCGTGTGCGCCAGGCTGTCGTTCATGCGCTTCAGTGCCTGCAACAGTTGCCCCATTTCATCGCGCGACTGCACCGTGATCTGGCTGCGCAAATCGCCTGCGGCTACCGTGTTGGCCACCTGCAGCGCCGTGGCGACGGGACCGGTGATCGACCGCGTGATGCCATACGCCAAGGCCGCCGCGATGGCCAGGGCAGCCAGCGACATGCCGATCAGCAAGGTGCGCGTGTTGGCATAGGTGGCATTGGCATTGTCGCCCGCCGTGGCGGCCAGGGTGTTTTGCAAGCTGATCTGTTCAGCAATCAATTGTTTATAGACCAGCAAGACGGGGCGCAGCTGGCCGTACAGGTAGGCGCTGCTGTCGTCCGGCGTGCCGCTTCTGATCAGTTCAAGCAAGGCCTCCTGCCCCTGTGCGTAGCGCGTGTTGGCGTCGTTCATCTTGGCCAGCAGCGCACGTTCGCGGTCGGAATCGAGCATGCCCGCGAGCTTGCCGAGATTGCCGGCCGCTGCCTGGCGCGCGGCCAGGATGGCGTCCGTTTGCTTGCGCTGGTCGGCCGGATCGGCGCTGAGCATCATGTTGCGCAGGGCAATGGCGATGTCGTTGATGTTGGCCGATACGCTGTTGGCGAGCTCGATCTTGGGCATGCTGTCATGCACGATATGGCCGGTGCCCTGGTTGATCTTGCCCAGCATGGCAATGCCCAGGCAAGAGATGATGATCAGCATGGCGCCGATGGTGCCAAAGCCTGTGGCAAGGCGTGTGCCGATGGTCAGGTGGGATAAAAACTTCATGGCTGTCTCAATACGGAGGGAATGGTGAAAAGGTCGGCGGCGTGCAGATGGCTGCCGCGCCGCCAAGCGGACGACGATCCTAGACCTTTTCGAATGATATTTCCATAGGGCAATATGCCTAGTTTCCCTCCGCAGCACACGCCAGTTGCGCTTATCCTGCGGCTTGCCGGTGTTTTCAGCTATATTGGCAGGCACCCGCCGGGCGGCACGCCATGACCGGCGCCATCGCCAATCCGGCCGTTTTTCTCATTTTCAGCCATAGGTCCGCATGACTTCTTTCCGTCTCCGTTTCTTCCCCTTTCTGCTGGCGTTACTGCTGGCGTGCTCGCTGGCCGCGCCGCCCGCCTGGTCGCAGCCCGTCGATGACGCCGCCACGGCCGACCAGCGTCTCGATGGCTTGCGCAAGCAGATCACCGGCATCCAGAAAGCGCTCGATGGCGAGGCGGAGCTCGATGATGCGACCCTGTCGCAGATGCGTGCCGATGCGCTGGCGGCCAGCGCCGAGGCGGACAAGGTGGCCGATGCGCTCACGCCCACGCTCTCCAGCGTGCAGGCGCGGCTGGCCGAGCTGGGCAAGCCGGCGGCGGGGACGAAGGATGCCCCCGACGTGGCGGCGCAGCGCAGCCAGCTGGACCGCACCAGCAGCGCCCTCGATGCGCAAGTAAAACTGGCGCGCTTGCTGGCCGTGGAAGCGACGCAGGCGTCGGAGCAGGTGTCGACGGTACGCCGCGCGCAGTTGCAGGCGCGCCTGGGCGAACGCACGGCCTCGATACTCGCCGGCTCGTTCTGGAAACAGCTGCATGCGGAATTGCCGCAGAATTTGCAGCGCCTGCGGGCGCTGGAGCTGGAATTGGCGAACGCGGCAAGCGCCACGCCGTGGTCGGCCTGGGGCGGCTTGCTGGCCGCCATCGTGGCCGTGATCGGCGCCAGCGTCTGGGCTTCGCGCTATTTGCTGGTGGTGACGTCCACGCGCGTGCCGCATGGCCGCTTGCGCCGTTCCCTGCATGCGCTGGCCGTGCTGGTGCTGGCGCTGGCCACGCCGGGCCTGGTGGCGGAATTGCTGGCCATGGGCTTGCGCTGGGACGGCGGCCTGTCCGAAAAAACCTCGACTTTTCTCAGCAGCTTGATCGGTATCATCTGTTTTGCCGGTTTTACGGCGGGACTCGGCCACGCGCTGCTGTCGCCGCGCCGCGTGTCGTGGCGTTTGCTGCCCTTGCCGGACGCGCTGGCGCACCGCATGCGCAATTTTCCCTCGATGTTTTCCTTCATCGTCGTGCTCGTGTGGGCGACGGAAAGAGTCACCATCGTCATCAATGCGGGCTTGTCGACGGCCGTGGCCGTCAACTGCATCGTCGCCCTCGTGATGAGCACGACCATCGCCTACGGCTTGATGCGGGCCGAGCGCTGCTGGCGCCAGTTGCGCGAGGCCGATCCCGCCACCCTGGTCACGCCCCTGTGGCTGCGCTGCGTCACGGTGCTGCTGTGGCTGGCGCTGGCGTCCAGCGTCATCAGTCTGCTGGTCGGCTATGTGGCGTTCGGCAGCTTTGTCGCCAAGCAAATTGCCTGGGTCATCGTCGTGCTGTGCAGCACGTATTTGCTGACGGTGCTGGTGGACGATATCTGCATGCTGCTGGCGTCCACGCCGCCGCCGCCGGACGCGGCCCATCCTGTGCTGGCCACGCCCAAGGCGCGCGACCAGGCGGCAGTGCTGCTGTCGGGCATTGGCCGCGCCATCGTCGTGCTGCTGGCCCTGATGCTGCTGCTGGCGCCGTTCGGCGAAGGTCCGGGCGAGTTGTTCCAGCGTGTCGGCAAGTTGCAGGATGGCCTGGCTATCGGCGAGGTGGCGATCCGCCCTGCCGCGCTGATCCAGGCCCTGCTGGTGCTGCTCGTCGGCTTTGTCGCGCTGGGCTTGTTCAAGCGTTGGTTGCAAAACAGTTATTTGCCGACCACCAATCTCGACACGGGCATGCAAGTGTCGTTCATCACCCTGTTCGGCTACATCGGCGGCGTGCTGGCCGTGGCGCTGGCCCTGTCGGCGGCTGGCATCGGCCTGGAACGCATCGCATGGGTGGCGTCGGCCTTGTCGGTGGGTATCGGTTTTGGCTTGCAGGCCGTGGTGCAGAACTTTGTCTCTGGCCTGATCCTTCTGGCCGAGCGCCCCGTGAAGGTGGGCGACTGGGTCTCGCTGGGCGGCGTGGAAGGCGACATTCGCCGCATCAATGTGCGCGCCACGGAAATTCAATTGGGCGACCGCTCGACGGTGATCGTGCCGAACTCGGAATTCATTACCAAGACGGTGCGCAACGTCACCCTGGCCAATCCGCTGGGCCTGGTGCAGGTCAAGCTGCCATTGCCGCTGGGCACGGATGCGCAAGCGGCGCGCGCGCTGATCCTGTCCACCTTTGTCGACAATCCCGACGTGCTCGACACGCCGGCGCCCAACGTGCAGCTCGACGGCATCGACAATGGCTTGTTGCTGTTCAACGCCACCGGTTATGCCTCGTCGCCGCGCCTGACGTCGGGCATCCGCAGCGCCCTGCTGTTCGAACTGCTCAAGCGCCTGGACGAGGCGCACATCGCCATTGCCAAGCCCAGCACGATGGTGCTGAGCACTGTGCCGGCGCAGCCCGAGGCGCCGGCCATGTCAGCGGTGGCAGCCGCACCGGCACCGGCTCCCGTGCCGCCGCTGACGAGCTGATCAGCGGATAGTCGACCACAGCAGGGCTGCCAGGTACAGGCCGATGCCGAACGCCGTGTGGGCCATCAGGCTGCGCAGGCGGGCGGCGTTTGGGTGCGGCGTCTTGCTGGCGGCCAGACCGGCGCCCATGCCCGGTTGCAAGATGCAAAACGGCGCGGCCACGCTCACCAGGCCCGCCAGCAGCGCCGGCGCGAAGGTCGGCCCTTGCACCCACTCCTGCCCCACCAGCGCGAGCAGCATGGCCGCAAACAGCACGCCGATGACGTAATGGGCCGTCCAGCCCAGGATGGCTTCATCGCGCACGGGCGCCGCCTGGGCGATGTTGGCGTGGCTCAAGGTGCCGCGCGGCAAATGACCGAGCCAGCGCCCCACCATCGCAAAGTTCAGCGAGGGGATGCACCAGTAGCGTTTCAAGGCCACCGCCCACACATCCATCACCGCCGTCGCGCCCACGCCGATCGCCAGCGCATCGAGCCAGAGTATTTGCATTATCGCCCCTAACATTCAATTGATTGCTTGAATGTTATAAGGGTGCTAGCATCGTGTCAATGAAAAATGCTGATATCGAATTGCTGACCGGTTCCGCCGGGTTTGCCCATATTTTAGGCAGCGCGCCGCGTTTGCGCCTGCTCGAGCAGATCGTGCACGGCGAGTATGCAGTGGAGCAGCTGGTGGAGTTGACGGGCCTGTCCGTGGCGAATACCTCGCAGCATTTGCAGCAGTTGCGGCGCGCCGGTTTCGTGCTGGCGCGGCGCGACGGCAAGCGCGTGCTGTACCGGCTCGGTAACGGCCCTGTCATGCAGTTGCTCGATGCGCTGGACGTGTATGCGCAGCACCAGCGCAGCGAGTTGCAGGCGCTGGGACGGGGCGACCATGTGGAAGCGATCACGGGCGACGAGTTGCTGGAGCGCATGCGCGAGGCCAGCATCACCGTGCTCGACGTGCGGCCCGCGCAGGAATTTGCCGCCGGCCACTTGCCCGGTGCGATCAATATTCCTTTTGATGACTTGCAGCGTCGCTTGGGCGAATTGCCCGCGCACGCCGAGATCGCCGCGTATTGCCGCGGCCCGTATTGCGTGCTGTCCGTGCAGGCGGTGGCGGCCCTGCGTCAGCACGGCTTGCATGCGCGTCGCCTCGGCAGCGGTTATGACGACTGGCAGACGGCCGGCTTGCCGGTCGTGAAGGCAGCGTGATGGCGATTCCCGACAGCAAGCAGGAACTCATAGACGCCATCAACGTCACGTACGCGAAGTTGATACAGGAGCTGGCGCGCGTGCCGCCGGCGCTGGCGCTGGAACCCGTGCTAGAAGGACAAGTGGCGGGCACGCGCATGAGCGTGTGCGACCTGCTCGCCTATCTGGTGGGCTGGAATGAGCTGGTCTTGCACTGGCACGCGCAACTGCGTGACGGCAAACGCATCGAGGACATCGCTTTTCCCGCTGAAGGTTTCACGTGGAACGCTCTGGGAAAATTGGCGCAGCGCTTCTATGCGGACTATGCTGAACTCAGCATGGACGACTTGCTGCAGCGCCTGGCACAGGCGAAGAAGCAGTTGCTGGCGCTGATAGAAAGCCATGACGACGCGCAATTGTATGGCCAGCCCTGGTACACGCATTACACGATGGGGCGCATGATCCAGTTCAATACGGCTTCGCCGTATGCGAATGCGCGCACGCGCTTGCGGGTCTGGCTCAAGACCTTGTAGCGGCAGGATCGGCTGGCTTGCACGATTGCATCAGTACGCTCAGTAAAATTTCAGGCAGGATAGTGGTTTCAAGCGTAACCAATGAAGGATCGCCATGCTGACCATCGCCCTCGCCCAGATGAATCCCACCGTGGGCGACTTCGACGCCAATTGTGCCGCCATCATCGCGCGCATGGGGCGCGCCAGCGAGGAAGGTGCGGACCTGCTCGTGTGCCCCGAATTGTCGCTGTGCGCGTATTACCCGGGCGACCTGTTCGAAGATGCCGCCTTCCTGCGCGACATGCAGCAGGCGCTGAATCAGCTGCTGGAAGCGTCCACGCGCTGGACGGCGCTGGTCACCGTCATCGGCACGGCGCGGCCGAACCCCGGCGTCGGCAAGCCCCTGTACAACGCCTTGCTGGCCATCCGCGACGGGCGCATCGTGGCCGAATACTACAAGCAGCTGCTGCCGACCTACGGCATCTTCGACGAGGGTCGCCATTTCGAGCCGGGGCCGCCCGGCGCCTGCACCCTCGCTATCGCCGGCTGCAAGGTGGGCTTCATGATTTGCGAAGACGGCTGGAACGACGATGGCCGCGCCTACGCCGTCAACCCCTTCGACGCCCTGCACGCGGCGCGGCCCGACCTCGTCGTCAGCATCAACGCCAGCCCGTCCGACATCGGCAAACGGGCGCAGCGCCATGCCGTGTTTGGCGCCGCCTGCACGCGCGTGAACTTGCCTTTGCTCTTCGTCAACCAGGTGGGCGGCCAGGACCAGCTGGTGTTCGACGGTGCCTCGTTCGCCATGTCGCCGACCTTGGGCGTGCAATTCGAGGCGGCCCGCTTCGTCGAAGATTTTCAGTTGCTGCGCTTTGCCGGCGGCCGTTTTACGCGGCCCGATGGTCAGCCTTTCCCCGTGCCCGACCCGGAAGGCATCCCTGCCGTGGAGTTTGCGCGGCGCCAGATCGTGCTTGGTTTGCGCGACTACGCGCGCCGCTGCCGCTTTACGAAAGTTGTCGTCGGCTGCTCGGGCGGCATCGACTCGGCGCTGACCCTGGCCCTGGCCGTCGAGGCGCTGGGCGCCGACAACGTCGCGGGCATCACCATGCCGTCCGTGTTTTCCAGCGCCGGCTCCGTCACCGATTCCGTCGCCCTGTGCGCCAACCTGGGCATCACCCTGCACACGCATGCGATCCGCGACATCGTGGCGCAATACGCAGCCGGCTATGCGGCAGCTTTCGACGGCAAGCTGCAAGGGCTGCCGCTGGAAAACCTGCAGGCGCGCGTGCGCGGCACGATATTGATGGAGTACTCGAATGCCTTCGGCGCCCTGCTGCTCACCACCGGCAACAAGAGCGAAATCTCGGTTGGTTACTGCACCCTGTATGGCGACACGAATGGGGGACTGGGACTGATCGGCGACTTGTATAAAACGGAGGTGTTCGCCCTGTCGCGCCACCTCAACGCCAGCGCCGGGCGCGAACTGATTCCCGTCGCCGTGCTCGATAAACCGCCGTCGGCGGAACTGGCGCCGGGCCAGCGCGACACGGATAGCTTGCCGCCATATCCCGTGCTCGATGAAATCCTCAAATGGCATATCGAGGGACGCCGTTTGCCCGCGGCCGAAAGCGCGCAAGCGTTGACCCTGGTCGACCAGCTGCGCGAGACGGACGAGGGGCGGGCTCTCGTCACGCGTATCCTCGGCATGGTCGCCCGCAACGAGTACAAACGGCGCCAGGCGGCGCCCATCATCCGCGTGCGTTCGCGCGCCTTTGGCAGCGGGCGTCAATTGCCGATCGCCGCCCACTACCCCACCGGAGACGACGCATGACCCCATCCTATTCCGCCGACGCGGCCATCCTGATCGGCCGCTTCCAGCCTTTTCACAATGGCCATGCGGGCTTGCTGCAAAAGGCGCTGGCGACGGCCGCGCAAGTGGTGGTGGTGCTCGGCTCCGCCTTCCATGCGCGCAGCCCGAAAAACCCGTTTACGTGGCAGGAACGGGCCGCCATGATCGCCGCGACCTTACCCGAGGCGCAGCGCGCGCGTGTGCATTACGTGGCCGTGCGCGATTACTACGACGATGGCCTGTGGGCCGATGCCGTGCGGCGCGCCGTGACGGGCGCCGTGCCCGCGGCGCAGCGCGTCGCCCTGGTGGCCTGTTTCAAGGATGCCACCAGTTATTACCTGCACCACTTCCCGCACTGGCAGTTACTCAATCTGGAGATCGATCCCGGTGCCCCCATCGGCGCAACGGCGATTCGCAACGTGCTGTTCGAGGCGCAAGACGTGGACGTGTCGCTGAGCGCCGTGGCGCAGCTGCTGCCGGCGGCCATCGGCCAGTATGTGAAGGCGTGGACCTTGTTGCCGTGGTACGCGCCGCTGGTGCAGGAATACCGCGCCATCGAAGCGTACAAGGCGCGCTGGCGCGCGGCGCCGTATCCGCCCATCTTCACGACGGTCGACGCGCTGGTGCAGACGGGCGGCCACGTGCTGCTGGTGCGCCGCGGCGGCTATCCTGGCAAGGGCCTGTGGGCGCTGCCCGGCGGCTTCCTGGAGCCGCGCGAACGCCTGCTGCAGGGCGCCTTGCGCGAACTGGCGGAAGAAACCCAGCTGGGCGTGCTGGCGCCCACCCTCGTCGAGGCGCTGGTCGGCGTGGCCGTGTTCGACCATCCGGACCGCAGCCAGCGCGGGCGCACCATCACGCATGCGCATTACTTTGACTTGAAGACGCGCCAGTTGCCGGCCGTGACGGCGGCCGACGATGCGGCGCTGGCGCAGTGGGTACCCGTGGCGTCGCTGCCGGCCATGGAGGAGCAATTCTTCGAAGACCATTTTCACATCCTGAACCACTTCCTCAAGCTCACGCACGAGGGGCGCTGAGGGGGCTGTCCCCCTCCTCGCGCATCAGGACGTGATGCGTTCCCAGCCGTGCCGGACGGCCGCCTTGAAGTTGTCCCATGCCGATTGCGGATACGTATGCTCCCACGTGGAACGCAGGTCCGCTTCCACGTCGTCCCACGGGCGGCCCCGGTAGCTGTCGCTGTTCGCCATCGAATGGCCATAGCGGTAGGCGGGATCGTAGTCCTCGAAGCGCGCGCCGGTGGCGACATAGGTGGCGCTCCAGTGGCTACGGTAGTACTGCTCGTCATCGTAGCTGGTGCCTGGCAAGTTGTCGGCGCTGGGGTAGCGGCGTGCGTTGGCGCCCGCGCTGGACGGTGGTGGCGCCATGTCGCTGGCAAATTGTTGCGACCCTGGCGCCTCGTTCATATTGCTGGCGGACATGCCCTGCCGCGATGGCGCGCTTGACTGCATGCTGGCGCCCTGGCGCCGCCCGCTGTCGTCGTGCGGCGCGCCTTGCCAGCCGCCGGCGCGCCAGTGCTCGGCGTGCGCATCGATGTCGAGCGGCGCATAGCGCTCGACGATGTCGGTGGCGCGCTGGATATCGGCGTCGCTCGCGCCTTCCAGGGTCAGCACGACATGCCCGCGCCGCACGGCTTCCGCATAGATGTGGCGATCGGCGTGGCTGCCGAACAGGTCCGTAAAGAAATGCTTGATATTGTCGAGCAGGCTGTCGCTGTCGTCGCGGCGGATGTTTTCCGTGGCGGAAGTGTCGTCACTGCCCGCATCGTGCAGGCGGATGTTGGCGCCGGGAAATCCCGCCGTGATCAGGTCGTGCCGGGCGCGCTCGGCCATATCGCGGACGGCGAAAACTGCTGCCAATGTATGTGCCATGATGGTCTCCAATTGGTGAACAACGTCCTTCCAGTGTAGGCCGTGCAAAACGAAAGGGGCGCCCGTTTGCCCCCGGGAAACCGTTGTAGTGATCAAATATTGACGAAGTGAAATTTCAATCCGGCGTGCCCACGAACGCGCGCAAAAAGTCGATAAAGGCGCGCACCTTTTCCGCGATGTGCTGCGTGTTCGGATACACGGCATACACGCCCTGCTGCGGGAAGACGACGTCGGGCAGCAGGCGGCGCAGGCGTCCCGCGCGCACTTCCGCCTCCACCTGCCATTGCGGCAGCAGGGCCACGCCGCAGCCGCCCAGGGCAAAGCCCAGCAGGGCCGAGGCGGAGTCGGAATGGATGGCGGCGTCGTCCTGCACGGCAAAGGCGGCGGGGCCGTCCGGCGTGTGCACGTCCCAGCGCAGCGGCGTGGTCAGGCGGCTGTGCGCCAGCCAGCGCGCGCGCTGCAAGTCGTCCAAGGTGGCGATGTCCCGGCCGGGCAGGCTGGCCAGGTAGGCGGGCGAGGCGACGGGCCAGATCGCATACGGCTCGATCAGCGCGGCGCGGTAGCTCGAATCGGTGAGGGAACCCATGCGGATGGCCAGGTCGTAGCGGCCCGAGATCAGGTCTTCGTGCGAGGACGACGACGAATGCTGGATCTGCAGCTGCGGATGGGCGGCGGCAAAGGCGATCAGCGCGGGGATCACCGTGCGGCTGCCGTACTCGACGGTGGTGGTCAGGCGCAAGGTGCCGCGCAAGCCCAGGTGGCCCTGGCGCGCCGTCTCGATGGCGCCTTGCGCTTCGCTCAGCACGCGCTGGCAATCCTCGTAAAAGCGCCGCCCCACGTCGGTCAGCGCCAGGCTGCGCGTGCTGCGCGTCAGCAGCGACACGCCCAGCTCCGCCTCCAGCTGTTTCAAGTTAAAACTGACGACGGCCTTGCTCTGGCCCAGCACGACGGCGGCCGCCGTCAGCGAACCGGCGTCGACGATGGCGATGAAAATACCCAAACGGTCAAGACTGATCATAAATAAGAATGAGGAGGCATGCGGGTTGTAGAGGTTTGTCAAAATTTGTTTGACAGTGTAATCGGGGCTGGCCCGTTACGCAAATGACGCTGAGCGCTTAAGCTGGCCGTTTGCCATTCGGAGCACCATGGACTATCGCAAAAAGGTGGCGGCCATCTATCTGCTGGGGTTTTTCGTCGACCTGATCAACATGTTCATCACCAGCGTCGCCTATCCCGACATCGGCCATGCCCTGCACGCTTCGGTGGCGCAGCTGGCCTGGATCAGCACCGCCTACATCCTCGGCCTGACCATCGTCATCCCCGCCAGCGCCTGGCTGGCTGCCTATTATGGCAGCAAAACCGTGTTCATGGCATCGTTGCTAACTTTTTTATGCGCCAGCATCGGCGCCGGCCTGGCGCCATCGATCGAGGCGCTGATCGCCTGGCGCTGCGTGCAGGGCCTGGGCGGCGGCTTGCTCATTCCGCTGGGGCAAAGCATGACCTACCAGCTGTATCAGCCTGCCGAGCGCCCTGGCCTGTCCTCCGTCATCATGCTGGTGGGCTTGCTGGCGCCCGCCCTGTCGCCCGCGCTGGGTGGCGTCATCGTCGACAGCCTGTCGTGGCGCTGGATTTTTTACCTGAACGTGCCATTTGCCGCGCTGGCGCTGCTGCTGGCCGCCTGCTGGCTGCGCGCCGACCCGCCACGCGCGGCCGTACCCCGTCTCGACGTGGGCGGCCTGCTGGCGGGCAGCACGGCGATTTTGCTGCTGTTGCTGGGCTTGACCATGCTGGGCACGCCGGGCGACGTGCCGGCCGGCGCCGCCGTGCTGGCGCTGGGCGCCGCCTGCGCCTGGGGCTACGTGCGCGGCGCGCTGCGCAAGTCGACGCCGCTGCTCAACCTGCGCCTGGCCAGTGAGCCGCTGCTGCGCATTGCCATGCTGATGTATCTGCTGGTGCCCGGTGTCTTCATGGGCGTGAGCCTGCTGGCCATGCTGTATCTGCAGGGCGTGCTGGGCATGTCCGCATCGACGGCGGGCGCGCTGATGCTGCCGTGGGCGCTGGCCTCGTTTGCGGCCATTTCGCTGACCGGCAAAAGCTACCGCCGCGTGGGTCCGCAACCGCTGTTTATCTTTGGTGCGCTGCTGCAGGCGGCGGGCATGCTGATGCTGCTGCGCGTGGATGCGGCGGGCCAGTTATTCTGGCTGGCCGGTGCGTATGCCGTGATGGGCTTTGGCGGTGGTTTGTGCAGCAGCACGGCGCAAAGCACGGCATTCTTGCGCACGCCGGATGGGCAATTGAGCCAGGCCAGCGCCGTGTGGAATATCAACCGCCAACTGGGCTTTTGCCTGGGCGTGGCGCTGCTCAGCGTACTGCTCAATGGCTTGCTGGCGACGCAGGGCATCGCATCGCTCGATGACCCTGCCCAGCACCTGCGTGCGGCGCAGGTATTTCACTGGTGCTTTGCCCTCGCCGCCGCCTCGTGCGTACTGCCGCTGGCACTGTGCCTGCGTATCGACAACCGCGCCGTTCTCGACCTTTTACTACAACATGGAGCAAGCAAAAAATGACTGCAACAAACCCGTATTTTGACGACGTTTTATCCACGCATGTGCTGATCCGCGAGTGGCTTTCCGGCGAAGCCACGGCGCCGGAACATTGCGCTGATTTGCTGGCGCGGTTTTCGCCCGGTTTCACGATGGTGTCACCCGGTGGCAAGCAGCTCGATGGCGCCGGATTGGCGGCGTTTTTTTGCGTCGCCGCCGGCAGCCGCCCGGGCCTCGTCATGCGCATCACGGACCTGGTAATGATCCAGGAAAGCACGGCTGGCGCCACCGTGTCCTACCGCGAATGCCAGTCACTGCCGGGCGCAGAAAACACCGAGAGGCTGTCGACCGTCGTGTATGACAAAACACCGGATGGTAGCCTGTTGTGGCGCCATTTGCACGAGACGTGGGTGGTTTAATTTAATTTAAATCATGCAAGTCTTTTTGTTGCGCCGGAGCGATGGAAAACTGCGAAAAAGCCACTTCCAGGCCACCACGTTCCGGTGTGCAGCACATGGGGCCCGCCAGGTAGCGCGCGGCGACGGGAAACGGCGCCAGGCGCAGCAGCGGCCATAGCTTGCCATCGGTCGAATACTGCACCCGGATCACGCCTTGCGCCACCGTCACACGCAGCCAGAAACCGTCCGGCATGGCGGGCGCGATGCTGACGGCCCAATCCGATTTGTCCAAGGTCAATACGCTGCTCAACAACAGCTGGCCGTCGGAAAATTCGACGCCGCATTTGATCCAGTTTTGTTCGTCGATGCGCACCATCAAACCGGCCTGGTCGTACAACGCAGAATACTGCGCCGCCACGTGCAACTGCACCGTGAAGTCGCCTTTGACTTCAGTACCGAAAAAGTGGCCGCTGTCGCGGATAAAACCGTATGAGGTCTTGCGCCAGAAATCCGTGCTGGCATCCGTCGTCACGCGCAATTGTGCGCCGTCGGCGGACCAGTTTTCCGGTGGATTGAGCCAGCTGCCTTGCGTGAACATCGCATCTCCTCATGCATGAAAATGCTACATAGTTTGCCCCCATCCCAGCGCCTTGTACAGGGCAATCGCATCGATGTAGGACGCCGTTTCCGCCAGCAGCGCTTCGCGCCGGATATCGTACAAGGCGCGCTGGTTTTCCAGCACGGCCTGGTAGCTGCCGGAGCCACCCGCATAGCGCGTGCTGGCGATGCCGAGGGCCGCGTTGCCGTGGCGCGCCGACTGCAGCAATGAGGCCAATCGCGTCTGGTTTTCCGCCAGTTGCGTGATGGCGTTTTCCACGTCTTCCTGCGCGACCAGGATGGCTTGCGCATAGCGCGCCAGCGCGCCCTGCGCTTCGGCCTGCGTGCCACGCAAGCGCGCCTTCACACTGCCCAGGCGGAAGGCGGGATAGCTGACGGATGGCGCCACCTCGACCGCGCGTGCGCCGCTGTCAAACACGCCGCTGCCGCGCAGGGCGAAAAAGCCCAAAAAGCCGCCGAGACTGAGGCGCGGATACAGGTCGGCCGTGGCGGCGCCCACGTCTTCGCTGGAGGCGGCCAGCAGGCGCTCGGCGCGTACCACGTCGGGGCGCTGCTTGATCAGGCGGTTCACGTCGCCCAAGGGCAGCTGGCCCGCCAGCGGCGCCTGCTGGCGCGGCGTGGTGGCCAGCGCGATGGCGCCCGGTGCTTGTCCGCTCAAGACATCGAGCCGGTACTGCGCCTGGCGCAAGCCAGCCTGCAATGGCGGCAAGGCCGCCTCGCTGCGCGCTAGGTTGGCCAGCGCGTTGTAGCGCTCTTCCGGCAAGCCGCTGCCGGCGCGGATGCGCGCGTCGATCAGGGCGACGGTGTCGCGCCAGCTTTGCACCTGCGCCTGCGTCAGCGCCAGGTTTTGCTGGTAGCCCAGGGCCTCGTAATAATTGCGCGCCACGTCGGCGGCGATCGTCAGTTGCACTTGCCGCAAATCGGCCTGCGCCGCGTCGGCGCGTGCCTGCGCCGAGCGGGAAATATGCGCGAGGCGGCCGAACAGGTCGATTTCCCATTGCGCATCGAAGCCCACGCGCGTGCTGGTACTGGCGGCACGGCTGTCTGGCGTGTCCTGTTGCACCTTGCGCTGCCATCCTGCCTGGCCTGTGATGGTGGGCAGTTCATCGAGCCGGCGTTCGTCGAAGATGGCGCGTGCGGCCAGCAAATTGGCTTGCGCCTGCGCGATATCAAGGTTGTGTTCGAGCGCGCTGGCGATCAGTTGCGACAGGCGCGCATCGTCGAAAAATGTCCACCAGGCGGCTTCGCTGACGGTACTCGCGCCGGGTGCGAATTGCGCTTGCTGTGGGCTGGCCAAATGGATGGCGGGCGTGCCCGGCGTGACGTAGGCGGGGCTGATGGCGCAGCCGGCCAGCATGG
Source organism: Janthinobacterium sp. BJB426 (assembly GCF_002735705.1). Lineage (GTDB taxonomy): Bacteria > Pseudomonadota > Gammaproteobacteria > Burkholderiales > Burkholderiaceae_D > Janthinobacterium. The sequence goes on along the minus strand of NZ_PDZL01000004.1, from coordinate 102,675 downwards.
GGAAAAGGGCAGCCAAAAGGGAAGCTAGATAGCGGTAATTTTTCATATGGATTCCTTCAGCGCCTGCGATAGATCGCGTGCGCGCGGCGTGGCATGGTCGGCCGTGTGGCGGCGGGCCAGAAAGGTGTACACGGTGGGCAGCACGAACAGGGTAAAGAAGGTGCCGATCAACATGCCCGAGACGATCACCACACCCAGGCCGAAGCGGCTGTTGGCACCCGCGCCGGAAGCGAACAGCAGCGGCACCAGGCCCACCACCATGGCGGCCGTCGTCATCAAAATCGGGCGCAAGCGGATCTGCGCCGCCTTGCGGATGGCCGTGATGCGGTCGAGCTGTTCATGCACCTGCAATTCGTTGGCAAATTCCACCATCAGGATGCCGTGCTTGCTGATCAAGCCGATCAGGGTCACGAGACCGATCTGCGTGTAGATATTGACGGTGGCGTAGCCCAGGGCCAGCGGAATCAGCGCGCCGCAAATCGACAGGGGCACGGTGATCAGGATGATCAAAGGGTCCGTCAGGCTCTCATACTGGGCCGCCAGTACCAGGTAGATGACGACGACGGCCGCCAGGAAAGCCAGCAGCAGCGCATTGCCTTCCGTGGCGAACTGGCGCGCGTCCGATTGCCAGTCGTAGCTGAAGCCCGGTGGCAGGGTCTTGGCGACGCCATCGAGGAAGGCCACGGCGTCGCCCAGGGTCACGCCGGGCGCGGGCACGCCCTGGAAGGTGGCCGCATTCTGCTGGTTGAACTGGGTCAGCATGTTAGGCTCGATCTGTTCCGTCACCGAGACGACGGCGGACAGGGGCAGCAGGCTGCCGTCGTCGGCGCGCACGTATTGCTGCGTCAGGGCTTGCGCCGTGAGTCTCTGTTCGCGCGGGCTTTGTGCGATGACGTCGTAGGCGCGGCCATCCATGCCGAAGCGGTTCAGATAATTTTCGCCCACCAGCACGGCCAGCGATTCGCCGATGTCCTGCATGCGGATGCCCAGGCTGTTCGCCTTCGAGCGGTCCACGCGCACTTTTACCACCGGGTTGTTGTAATCGAGGTCGCTGTCGACGACGGCAAACAGGCCGCTATCGCGCGCGCGCTGCTTGACGTCTTCCATGGTGCGGAACAGGGTGGCGTAATCCTGCGCGCTGCGCAGCACCATCTGCACGGGCAAGCCGCCGCTCGATCCCGGCAAGGGCGCCAGCTGGAAGGCGAAGATGCTGGTGCCTTCCACGTCGCCCACGGCGTGCTGCAATTCGGCCTGGATGACGGCCGCATTGCGCGAACGCTCGGCCCACGGCGTCAGGTTGATGCCGCCGATGCTCGATGCCGGCCCTTCGCCGCCATTGATGATCCAGCGCGACGCCGTCTCCGGCACGTTTTTATAGATGTCATCGAGCTTGTACGAGAAGCGTTCGACGTAATCGAGGTTGGCATGCTGCGGCGCCTTGATCGCCGTCAGCACGCTGGCCTGGTCTTCCGCCGGCGCCAGTTCGCGCTGCGGCAGCAGGTATAAAAACGGCAAACTCACCATCACCAGCGCGGCGAAACCGGCGCTCAGCCAGCGGTGGTGCAGGGAGCGGTCCAGCAGGCGCGCATAACGGCTGGTGAGACCCTCGAAGAAATGCTCGGCCGCGCGCGCCATGCGCCCTTCCGATTGTTTGGGCTGCAGCAGCAGGGAGCTCATCACGGGCGACAAGGTCAAGGCCACCACGCCCGACACCACCACGGCGCCGGCCAGGGTCAGCGCGAACTCCTTGAACAGCGCGCCCGTGAGTCCCCCCATCATGCCGATCGGCGCATACACGGCGGCCAGGGTGATCGTCATGGCGATCACGGGGCCGGCCACTTCGCGCGCGCCCACCAGGGCGGCTGCCACGGGCGTCTTGCCTTCCTCGATATGCCGGTGCACATTTTCCACCACGACGATGGCGTCATCGACCACAAGGCCCACGGCCAGCACCATCGCCAGCAAGGTGAGCAGATTGATGCTGAAGCCGAAGGCCAGCATCAGCGCCGCCGCGCCCAGCATCGACAGCGGGATGGTCACGACGGGTATCAGCACAGAGCGCAGGGAACCCATGCACAGGTAGATGACGATGACGACGATGAGCAGCGCTTCGAGCAGCGTATGCGCCACTTCGTCGATGGACGACTGGATGAAGCGCGCCGTCTCGAACGCCAGCTCGACTTTCACGCCGGGCGGCAGGGTTTTCTGGATCTCGGGCAGCAGCTTCCTGATGCCGTCGACGATCACCAGCGGGTTGCCGCCGGGCGTGGGCGACAGGCCCAGATACACGGCCGGCACGCCGTCCATGATGCCGCTCGTCTCCGTGGCGGCCGCGCCCAGTTCCACCGTGCCCACGTCTTTCAAACGCACGAGGGTGGCGCTGTCATCGCCGCCCTTGCGGATGACCATGTCGCGGAACTCCGCCACGCTGGTCAGATCCGTGTTGACGCTGATGTTCGAGACGACGAATTGTCCCTTCACCTTGCCGGGCGCCGCCTGGTAGTTATTGCGCCGCACGGCGTCGGCCACGTCGGCTGCCGTCAGGCCCCGCGCCGCCAGTTTCGCGGGGTCGATCCACAAACGCATGGCCAGTTGCTGGCCGCCGTACACGTCGACTTTCGCCACGCCGTCGATGGTGGCGAACATCGGTTGCACCACGCGCGCCAGGTAATCCGTCAACGCGGGCGCGGACACGCTCTCGCTGGCAAAACCGACATAGGCGACGGCCGAGGAGTCGCCGGCCGAGCGCTCGATGACGGGGTCAAACGCGCCTTCGGGCAGCTTGTAGCGCACCTGGTTGACCTTGGCCATGACTTCCGTCAGCGCCTGTGTGGAATCGCGGTTCAGCTCCATGCGCACGGTGACCGTGCTGCTGCCCTGCACCGACGACGAGGTCAGGTAATCGATACCTTCCACCGACGAGACGGCTTGCGCAATCGGCTGCGTGACAAAACCCTGCATCAGTTCCGCCGAGGCGCCCGGATACGTGGTTTTGACCGTGATGGTGGACGATTCGAGCATCGGATACTGGCGGATCGGCAGCTGCAGGAGGGCGATCACGCCCAGCATCAGAATCAAGGTGCTGATCACCAGCGCCAGCACGGGGCGGCGTACGAATAAATCGGTAAATTTCATGGTGATGGCCTTCCCTTAAGAGCCGGCCTTGGGCGCGGCGCGCTTGGCCTCGTCCAGGGTATTGGCGACGGCTTGCACGGCCATGCCGTCGGCCAGTTTCAGCTGGCCCGAAGCGACCACGCGCTGGCCTTCGCGCAAGCCGTCGATGATGGCCACGCGGCCCCCTGCCCGCTCGCCCAGTTTCACGCCCACGCGCTTGACGGTGAGCGGCTGCTTGCCCTCCTGCTGCGCGACGAAGACCGTGTCGCCATACGCGCTGTAGGTCACCGCCGTTTCCGGCACCGTCAGTTGTTGTCCTGCTTCGCGCGCCACGCGCACATTCGCATACATGCCTGCTTTTAAAGCGCCGCGCGGATAGCTCAGCGCCGCCTGCACCTGCACCATGCGCGAGCGGGCGATCAGCGGATCGATGGCGTTGATCTTCGCCGTAAAGATGTCGCCGGGATAGGCGTCCACCAGCACTTGTACGGCCTGGCCGGGCGCCAGTTTCGCGCTGCTCTGTTCATCGAGGGCGAAGTTAACCAGCAGCGCCTTCGTGTCGATCAGGCTGGCCACCGTGTCGGCTGCGTTCAGGTACTGGCCCGCGTGCACCTTGCGGATGCCCAGCTGGCCGGCGAACGGCGCGCGGATGGTCTTTTGCGCGATCAGCGCTTGCGTCTGGCGCACGTCGCCCAGGGCCGCATCGCGCGCGGCCAGGGCGCTATCCAATTGCTCCTGCGTGGCCGCCTTTTCCTTCACCATCTGCACCGTGCGGGCATGGCTGCTTTCCGCGTTTTTCAGTTGCGCGCGCTGGCGCAGCAGGGTCGCCTGTTCCGGCGCGTCATTCAGCTGGACGAGGATGGCGCCGGCCGCCACGCTTTGGCCCGATTCGAAACGGATATGCGTGATGCGTCCGCCCGTCTCGGCCGCCACCTGCACCTGGCGCGCCGCTTCCAGTTCGCCCACGCCAGAAAAGTAGCGTTCCTGCGTGCCAAGCACGACGGGCACCAGCGCCACCTTGGTGGCGGGATAGGCGGCGGCATCGGCCGCATGGGAGTCCGCGCGCGGATACAGGGCGGCGCCGGCGACGGCCAGGGTGATGGCCAGCGCGGAAGCGCCGACGAGTTTCGTATTCATGATGAAGTCCTTTACAGCGGGGAAGAAGAGGCGCAGCGGAGGCTGATCAGGTCCGCTGCGCGTTGAAAAGTACAAACAGCGCGATGGTCCACAGCAGCAGCACCAGATGCGTCGTCTGCAAGCCTTCCTGCGCGATCCAGTAGCCGAACCACAGGCCGCCCAGGTGCATCAGCAGCAAAAAGGCGGCCATGGCGCACAAGGCCAGGTTCAGCCAGGGCAGCGCCGCCGTCAGGGAGGCGCCAAAGAACAGCGTCACGCCCGTCCAGGCGGCGATGGCGGCCAGCAGCTGCAAGGCCAGCACCACGCCCAGCGACAGCCGGTGCAGGGTCAAGGACGTGAGCGCGCGGCGCAGCAGCGGCGTCTGGATGGTCGGGTCCTGGCGCAATGGATCCATGCGCATGGTGTTGCCGATGGCCCAGACGGCGCCCTGGAAGGCGTGCAGGTTGTTGAGGGTGGCCAGGGTCAGCCAGGTGGCCAGGCCGGTGGCGAGGATGGCGTGAAACAGCCAGAGAGAGTGCTGCAGCTGCATTGAAAATCCAGTCCAAGAAAGTGTCTTGCCGGCATGCGGACGTGGAAACTCCTCGACAGCAGGGAGCTACCGGCCTATTATGCAAGCAATTAGTTGGTTAACTGGCCCCATGATAGTTGAGCGAAATGAATTACACAAGTAAACGTTTGGATAATAGCGAAGCGCCGCAAACGACGGAGCGCATCCTGTATTTCATCAAGACCAAGGGCCCCGTCTCCACGGCGACCCTGGCCAAGACCCTGGACATGACGGGCGAGGCGGCGCGCCAGCAAGTGCAAAAGCTGGTGGCGGCGGGCCTCATCGAGGGACGCCAGGAAGCGCAGGCAGGCGCTGGCCGGCCGCGCCAGAACTGGGTCTTGACGGAAGCGGGTAATGCGCGCTTTCCCGACACGCATGCGCAGCTGACGATCAAGCTGATCGGTTCCGTGCGCCAGCTGTTCGGCGAGGCGGGACTGGATAAACTCATCACGCAGCGCGAAGAGGAAAGCCGTAGCGCGTATGCGCTGGCGTGCTCGGCGCCGGATTTGCCCACGCGCTTGCAGCAACTGGCGGCCGTGCGCGATGAAGAGGGCTATATGGCGCGCGTGGAAGCGGACGGCGACGACTGGCTGCTGATCGAAGACCACTGCCCCATCTGCGCCGCCGCACGCACTTGCCAGGGCTTTTGCCGCTCGGAACTGCAGCTGTTCCAGGAAGTGGTGGGACCGCACGCCAGCATCGTGCGCGAGCAGCATGTGCTGGCCAACGCCATGCGCTGCGTGTATCGGATCAGGGCGCTGCCCTAGTCTTTCGGAAACAGCGGGCGGGTAGCAAGCGCCACCAGCCCCGCCAGCCACCACACGACGGACCAGTTGCTGGCCGCCAGCAAATGCGGGATGGCAATCGGCGTGAGGAACAGGCCCGCATATACGGCCGTGTTCGCCATGCCCAGGGCCGTGCCCGCGTTGGCGCCGCCCGCCTCCGTGGCCAGCTCCGTGTAGGCCACGCCATGCCAGGCGGACACGGCGATGCCGGCGAGCACCACGGCGGCCATCAACAGCCAGCCCGGTGCCTGCAGCCAGGCGATGCATCCCAGCAAAATGAACGAGGCCAGCGCTACCAGGGCCGAGCCGCGCAGGTAGGCCGGCCGGTTCGCGTGGCGGTCCGTATGGCGCCCGCTCCAGATGCGCATCACCATGGCGCCCGCCTGCAGGGCCACCATCACGGCCGTGATGGCTGCCAGGCCTAGGTGGCCATGGTCATGCAGGAAGACGGTGGCGTAGCTGAGCACGGCAAACTGCGGCACGCACAGCAAGCCGATGGCGGCCACCATGCGCCAGACTTTACGGTTTTTTAATGGCAGCGGCTGCTTCACTGCAGATAGGCCCGTGGACGCGTTGTGCGGCCCCGTGGCGGCCTCGGCAGACAAGTCGGGCTCATGCATCCAGCGCCACGTAAAAAACGCCGACAGGCCGCATACGATGGCCAGGGCGCCAAACACGGGCATGAAACCGTAGCGCGATGCCAGGCTGGGTAGGACGAGGGCGCCGAGGCCGCCGCCCATGGGCACGGCTGTCTGACGGATGCTCATGGCGAAACCGCGTTCGCCGGCGCCGAACCAGCGCATCACGGCGCGGCCGCTGGCGCCATTCACGCTGCCGCCCAGCACGCCGACCAGCGCCAGCCCGGCCGCTAGCGCCCATAAGGGCGGCACGGAACCGTCAGCCGGCGTGATCCACAGCAGCAAGGTCAACAGCGCGAGCATGGTGCCCAGCAAGCCGGTCAGCAGCACGGGCCGGTCGCCCCAGCGGTCGGTAGCCATGCCCCATGGCAATTCGGTCAGGGCCACGCCCAGGCCCATGGCGCCCAGCGCCACCCCCAGTTGCGTATTGCTCAGGTGATAGCCGCTGCGCAGCCAGATGGCCGTGGTGGGCATGCCGTTGGCGGCGGCGGAAAAGCTGGCGTTGGCCGCCACGCCGACGGCCAGCACTTTCCAGCGGTGGGCATCGCCCAGTGCGGGCGCAGTGACAGGAAGGGAAACGGCAGGGCAGTTGGTGGTCATGGCAGGGAGGGGAAAGTGGTTGACCCTGACAGTGTTGCGCAGTACGATCGTTCTGAATATCAGATAATTTACCAGTCACCATCCCATAAAACAGGACAATCTCCGTCACGCCATGAGCTTGCTGAATTTCGACATCGCCTTTTTGCGCAGCTATGTGGCTGGCATCGAGCTGGGCAGCTTTGCCCGCGCAGCCGACAAGGTGGGCCGCTCGACCTCGGCCGTCAGCGCGCAGCTGAAAAAACTCGAGGAGCAGGCAGGCATGCCCCTGTTCCGCAAGGATGGCCGGGGACTGGCGCTGACGCCGGCCGGCGAAGTCCTGCTCGGCTATGCGCGCCGCCTGCTGGAACTCAACGACGAGGCGGCCGTCGCCTTGCGCGGCGCGGAACTGGAAGGCTGGATCAGGCTCGGTTTGCAGGAGGATTTTGGCGAAGCCTTGCTGCCGGACGTGCTGGGGCGCTTTGCCCGCGCGCATCCGAAAGTGCGCATCGAAGCGCACGTGGCGCGCAACACGGCCTTGATGCAAGGGCTGGCCATGGGACAGCTGGACCTGGCCCTGCTGTGGGGCGGCGCGTGCATCGCCGATGTGGCCGAGTATCCGCCGCAGCAGCGCCAGCATATCGCCGAACCGGCCATGCGCTGGATCGCCTCGTCCAGCCTGGCCTGGCGGCCCGAATCGGGCGAACCTTTACCGCTCATTACGTTCGACCGCGACTGCCTGTTCCAGCGCTGCGCCACGCAGGCGCTGGACCGGGCCGGCATCGCCTGGCGCACGGCGTTTACCAGCCCCAGCCTGGCGGGGCTGTGGGCGGCGGCCGCCGCCGGGCTGGGCGTGACGGTGCGCACCAGCCTGGGCTTGCCCTCTTCCGTCTGCGCGCTCGACCACGTGGCGGCGGGCTTGCCCGCCCTGCCCCCGTTGTCGCTGGAATTGCTGCGCGCCTCCAGCGTGTCCAGGCCGCCCGTCGAGCGGCTGGCCAGCCTGATCATCGAGTCGCTGCAACAAGGTGCGGCGTAAAACGCCTGCCATTCAAGTGCGCGCAATCAGCACTTGCACGGGTGCCATGGGGAAATCGCTGGCGCCGTACTGCTCCACTTGCCGCCAGCCCGTGTCGCGCAGCAATTGTGCCAATTTCCCCTGGCGCGTTACCGTGCGGCCCAACATGCGCATCGGCAAGTAATACGGCAGCACGCGCGCCGCGTCAACGGCTGCCGGAGCGATTTCCGCCTGCACGCAAACGAAGACGCCACCCGGTTTCAAGGCCGCATTAATCTTGCGCAAGGCCGCCGCCATATCGGGCACGAAATGCAGCACGGACGAGCACCAGATGAGGTCGTAACCGCTGCCGATATCGTCGCTGTCCAGGTCGCCGCCCACCGTCTCCAGGCGGTCAGAGAGTTGCGCATGGGCGATGTTGGCGGCCGCCACGGCCGCCGTTTCCGGCCAGTCGAAGACGCAGCCATGCAAGCCCGCATGGGCTTGCGCTAGCGCAATGGCAACCCAGCCCGGACCGCCGCCCAGGTCGAGCAGGCGCAGCGGCGTGCTGCCGTCTGCAAACGGGGCGATCCGTAGCATCACGGACAGGGCTGCGCGCATGGTGACGGCGCGTTGTTCCTGGCCGATCTGCTGCTGTGCGGCAACGGCCCAGTTGACTCCATTCGCCGTGCTGTAGGGCGCGGCCTTGCCGCCCTCGCGCACCAGCGTACTGAGCTGTGTGGCGAAGTGGCGCAGCGCATGCAGCCGGTACAGCCAGGCGTCGCCACAGAAGGCCACCGAGTTGCGGCAGAAATACTGCAAGGTGGCGGCCGTGCAGCGGTAGCGCTGTGTGTCTGCATCGGCATCGGCCGTATCGCGTTCCAGCACCTGCATGCTCCAGAGCAGTTCCAGCAGCAGGGCCGTGTGCGGCGCGTGCAGCGACAGGGCTTCGGCCAGCTGCACCGGCGTGTGCGGCGTGGCCAGCACCTCGAAAATGCCCAGTTCCAGGGCGGCGGCCAGCCCATCGGCCTGGACGGGCGCGACGGCCAGGTCCCAGTAGGGTTGCAAGGCATGTTGCGTGGTAAACGGCATGGCATTTCCTTTCGGCGAGGTAGGCAAGAAAGCCTATTTTATGTAACAATGAGAATAATTATCATTTGCATTTGTATGCGACGCGGCGCATTTCGTATGCGCGACGGCGCGTGGAAAACAGGGGGAGCGATGAGGGAACAGGACAGGGAAGCGGCAGGCTGGACGCGGCGCCAGCTGGACCCCGGAATGGGCGCGTGCCGCGCGGACCAGCGCCAGGTCGACCAGGGCTTGCTGCTCGTGCATTCCGATTACCGCCCGCGCCTTGCCCTCGTCGAGCCATCGCAGCATGACGATGCGGGCGGCATGGTCATTACCATCGGCCTGGAAGGCGCGTCCGGTTACACGACGCGCGATGGCGGGCAATTGCGTTTCCAGGGCGGCCATACGACGGTGACGGCGTTTCACCACGTCAGCGGCGAGCGCCGTTTCGAGGCGGATCAACGGGCGGTGCAATTGCGCGTGCTGGTCGGCGAAGACGCGCTGGCGCGCTACTGGCCGGAAGGCCTGACTTCATTGTTACCGAACGGTGGTGCGCGCCAGCTGGCGCATGCGGCCACGACGCGCAGCAGCGCTCTGCACGCGCGCTCGCTGCTGCGCGCGACGGATCCGCTGGCCGTGCATATCGGCGTGCTCAGTATCCTGGCGGAACAGTTGCGGGCGCTGCGTCCGGCGCCCGCACCCGCTGCCTTGCCGCGCTGGTCCGAGACTGATATCGCCAAACTGGAACGCGTCCACGCGCTGATGCAGGAGCAGATGGCGCAAGACCTGACGCTCGATTACCTGTGCTTGCAAGCGGGACTGAGCTTGTTCAAGCTCAAGCAGGGGTGGCGCTACCGCTACCACGACAGTCCGCAGCGCACCCTGCTGGCGCTGCGCATGCAGCGGGCAAAGTTACTGCTGGAAAATGGATGTCAGGTGGCGCAGGCGGGCTGGCAAACGGGCTATCGCCATCCGTCCAATTTCAGCACCGCGTTCAGCCGTTATTTCGGCTACGCGCCGAAGACCGTGGGACGCGCTGGCACGTAACAAGCCGGTGTAGAATCGGCGGGCAGCATTTTTCATCTCACCTCAAGGAGACATGATGGCCCGCAAAATATTTGTCAATCTGCCCGTCCAGTCGCTGGAACGCTCCGTGGCGTTTTTCACGGCGCTGGGCTTCAGTTTCAATGCCCATTTCACCGATGAAACGGCAACATGCATGATCGTTGCCGACGACATCTTCGTGATGCTGTTGACGCACGAAAAATTCAAGCAATTTACGCCCAAGCAGCTGTGCGACACCACCGTGGCGACGGAAGTGCTCGTGTGTTTGTCGGCCGAGAGCCGCGGCGAAGTCGATGCGCTGGTGGCGAAGGCCGTCCAGGCGGGCGGCAGCATCTACAAGGAGCCGATGGATTTCGGCTTCATGTATGGCCACAGTTTTCAGGATCCCGATGGGCATCAGTGGGAACTGATGTTCATGGAACCTGACGCGGTACCCAAGTGATGGCTACCGCGTCGTAACGGCCGTTTAAGAAGCCAGCGCCAGCAAATCCACCACTTCCAGCCCGGCCAGGTCCTGCGTCGTGTTGCCCGCAAACGCGGCGCGGCTCGGCTGGCCGTTTTTCAGCCAGGTGCGCGTGACGTCCTTGATCTGCGCCAGGGTGCAGGTCAATACGCCGGTGCGGAACTGCTGGCGCACGGCTTCCGTCGTGCCGCGCTGCTGCATGTTCCACGCCGTCAGCGCTTCCGCGTATGGCGAGTGCGGCTTGTCAAGGCCCTTGATGACGCAGATGATGGCTTCTTCCACCTGCTCTTGCGAAAAATCGCCGTCGAGGATTTGATCCAGCGTCGTGCCGAAGTCGGCAAACGTGCCGGCCAGGCGCGGGTCGCGGTAGGAACTCAAGGTAAACGTGCCGGCGCCGGCCGCATAGCTGGCGCTGCCGCCATACGCGCCGCCTTTTTCGCGCAGGGCCGTATGCAGCACCTGGTTGGTCATCAGTTCAGCGGCCACGGCCAGGGCCGAGGCGTCCGGATTGTGTACGCCGGGTACGGCCCAGGAAACGAAGCAATGGTTGATCTGGCTCGTCGCATGCAGGGCCGTGTTGGCCAGCGGCAAGGCTGCTGGCGCTGCCGTGTCGCCAGGCGTCGTGGCATCCGTGCTGGCTACCGGCAATGCCAGCAAGCGAGCCAGGGCGATGCCATCCTGCTCCAGGCCCGCGCACAGCACGGTTGGCTGCTGGGCGATGATGTGCGCGTGCAGGGTGTCGAGCTCGCGCGCGATTTCCTGCAAGCCTGCCGACGTCTTGCTCAGCTGCTGCAAACGGCGGTAGAACGGCAGTGCCGCCGGGCCGCCGACGATGTCGTCGAAGCGGCGCGTCGGCGACAGGGGAGCCGCCGAGGCCAGCATGGCGTAGCGGTTGCCGGACTCGGCCAGGCTGGAGAGTTTGTCTTGCACCAGGCTTTCGATCAGGAAAGCCAGGCGCTCTTCTTCATCGAAGCGGGGTTTGGCGATCCAGGCCGACAGCACGGCGGCGATGGCCGCGTGTTCTTCGCGCAAGCCGCTGGCCGAGAACGACAATTCCACGCGCATCGCCTGTTGCGGGCGGGGAATGGCTTCCAGGCCGATGTGGAACGATGGGACCATGCTCTGGCGCCAGGCGCTGGCGTCGTCGAACGACATGTCGCCCACGCCCAGTTCCGGCGCCAGGTCCGTGTACAGGCGCAGCCATGGCCACGACGCTTCCGGCAAGCCCGACACGTCGTACAGCACGTTGGCATAGCTGATGCCGTTCGAGGCGATGCTGAACGCCACGGCGCCGTTGACGGCAGGGGGAATCGGCAATGCCGGACGCGGCAGCGCGCTGACGTCGCCAGGGCGGATGCGCGGCAGCACTTCCGAATTCGATGGCAGTTGCTGATGCGCTTCCAGCGCGGCGGACTCGGCCACGATGTGCTCGCGCTCGGCATCCGTCAGGCGCGCTTGCAGGGCCGCCAGCTTGGCGTCTTCCTGGGCCGCGCGGTCCGTGAAGTAGGCGCTGTCGGGCACCACGTGCGTCGTCAGGCGGGTCGGGTTGGCGATCAGTTCGCGCACAAGCTGCTTGAAGAAGGCCGGGTCTTCGATCTGCTGTTCCAGCGTTTCCAGGATGGCCGCATTGTCGAAGGCGTCCATGACGTCGCCGCCATACATGGCCAGCGGCAAGGCGTGCAGCAAGCGGCCCAGGCCGTAAGGCATGCGGCCGCTGCTGATTTCGCGCTGGCTGTATTTGATGTCGCGCAAGGCCGCGTGCAGCACGGCGGCGGGAATGCCCTCTTCCGCCGTCTCTTCCAGGGCCGTCCAGATGCGCTGGTGCGCATCGGCGATCTGTTCTTTGGTTAAACCTTCCATGCCGATGTGGAACACCATCTGGCGGATGCCCGCGTCGCGGCCATTCATGTCCGATGGGCGGCCATAGCCGGCCGATTCCATGGCGCGCATGACGGGCGCCGACGATTCGCCCAGCAAGCCGTGCGACAGCAAATGCGCGTGGTAGTAGGCGATGGGGTCGCTCGACTCGCCCATCAGCCAGGCGAATTGCAGGCCGAATTCATCGTCGCGCGCTTCCTGCGACGGAATCTTCACGATGTTTTCCTGCGGCGCCGTCCAGGCGGGGGCCAGCTGCGGCAGGCGGCGTTCGGAGAAACCGCTGAGCTTGGACAGCACGCGTTCGGCCACTTGTTCTTGCACGGCCGACGCTTCGATATTGCCGGCGGTCATGATCACGGCTTGCGACGGGTGGTAATGGCTGGCGTGGAATTCTTTCAGCATGTCATGCGTCAGTTCCGGGATTACCAGCGGATCGCCGCCCGATTCCACTTCGTAGGTCGTGCCCTTGAGCAAGGTGCTGGCGATGCCGCTGTCGAGCGCGCGCATGGGGCTGTTGAAAGCGCCCTTCATTTCATTGAAGACGATGCCCTGGTACACCAGTTTGTCGCCTTCGAACGCATGGCGCCAGCCTTCCTGGCGGAAGTTCAGGTAATCGAGGTTCGGGAAGAAAGCCGCGTCCAGGTACACGTCGAGCAGATTGAAGAAATCCTTGCGGTCGGTGCTGGCGAACGGATACACGGTGCGGTCCGGATAGGTCATCGCATTCATGAAGGTGGCCGTCGAGCGGCGCAGCATCGAAAAGAAAGGGTCGCGCACCGGGTAGCGGGACGAGCCGCACAAGGCCAGGTGTTCCAGGATGTGGGCGCGCCCGTCGCTCACTTCCGGCACAGTGGGAAAGGCCACCAGGAACACCATCTCAGCCTGCTCGGTATGCATGTGGATATGACGCATGCCCGTTGCTGGCTCGACATATTGCTCGATGGTTGCCTGCAAGACTGGAATGAAGTTGCTGCTGACTTTTTCAAATGTGCTCATGCGGTATGGGATCTCTGCGGTAGGTGATTCGGAGTGTCGGTGGGGCTGCATCACATGTGGGGGCAAAGTGGCGTAATGCCAGGGCCGGGGCCACTTTGATGCCTGTATGAAGCTTTTCCCTATTGTACTAGGAGTATCTGCGCGCCGCCGCCGTGGCTTGCTTGCCGGCCGCAAAAGCAACAACGTTGCCAGATCAGCTATTTTTTGACGGGTGGCGCCCCGCGATGGAGGCTTAGCGTACCATGCGCCTTTTACTGTCCAGACTGAACCGAAGGCGCCTACCTTGTCCCGACTTTCCTTTCGCCAACTGTTATTTGCCGCCTTCATTTTGACGACGGGCATTTTGACGGCCACCTCCGTGCAAGCCCTGCTGACCCTGGAGCACCTGGCGCGGCTGGGGCGCGAGACGGCGGCGCAGGCGATTGCCCTGACGGAACAGTCGCAGCGGCTGTCCGAGCGCACCCTGGCCATGGAGCGTAGCGCGCGTCAATTCCTCGTGCTCGACGATCCCGTCTTCCGCGAACGCTACGCGGCCGCCCGCGATGAAGCGACGGCGGCGCTGCAAGTGCTGAACCGGGCCACGCCCGAGTTCGCTTCCCAGCTGGCCGATGAATGGACGGTGCAGGCGCAAGCGGCGTGGGAAGTCTTGCAGGCGGGTAAGCGCCGCAAGCGCGATGGCCATGCCGTCGTGTACCGCGCGTTTGCCCGCATGACGCAGATCAATGACAGCCTGGCGCGCGAAAGCAAGACGGAAATCGGCAGCCGCAACGACGCCCTGCTGGCCGAGCTGGAACGCCAGCGCCGCGTGCTGGGCGTGCTGGTCGGTGGCGCCGTGCTGCTGGCGGCCGTGCTGGCCACCTGCTTCGGCTTTCTGTTGTCGCGCCCGCTACGCCGCATCGAGACGGCCATCGAGCGCCTGGGCGACAAGCGCTACGACCAGCCCATCGTCGTCGGCGGACCGGCCGACACGCGCCGCCTGGGCCAGCAGCTCGACTGGCTGCGCCAGCGTCTGGCCGACCTCGATGCCGACAAGGAACGTTTTCTGCGCCACATTTCGCACGAGCTGAAAACGCCGCTGGCGGCCCTGCGCGAAGGCGTGGCCTTGCTGGAAGACGAGGTGGCGGGCAAGCTCAGCGATGGCCAGCGCGAAATCGCCGGCATCCTGCAGCAAAACACGGCGTCCCTGCAAACCCAGATCGAGGACTTGCTGCGCTACAATACCGCCGCTTTTGACGCCCAGCACCTGGCGCACAGCAAGGTCGATTTGCTGGTCTTGCTGCAAGATGTGGTGGCCGGGCAGCGTCTGCAATGGCTGGCGCGCCGTTTGACGGTCGAGGTGCAGGGAGAATCCCTGATCGTGCAGGCCGACCGCGACAAGCTGGCGACGGCCCTGGCGAATTTGCTGTCGAATGCCGTGCGCTTCAGTCCGGAAGGCGGCACCGTGCGTTTCACCCTGTCTTGCGAAGGCGGCCGTGTACGCATCGATTGCATCGACGAAGGTGCCGGCGTGGCGCCCGAGGATGCCGCGCGCATCTTCGAGCCGTTTTACCAGGGCGTGCGCCAGGCGGCCGGCGCGCGCAACGGCAATGGCATCGGCCTGTCCATCGTGCGTGAATATATCGCCGCCCACGATGGCAGCGTCACTCTTTTACCGCGCTCCGCCGGCGCGCATTTTCGGATAGAACTGCCCTTATGATGACGAGAATTCCCCTGGCCGCCATGGCCACCTGCGCGCTGCTCTTGGGCGCTTGCGCCGCCAAGCCCCCCACCCAGACGCCCGTGCTGGTGCAGACGCCGCCGCGCGTGGTGGTGGTGACGGACCCCCAGCTGACGGAATTGCTCGCATATCAAGGCGCCTTGCGCCTGATGACGCCGTCGGAACTGGTGAAGGCGCAGCTGGACTTGGCGAAAGCCGATCACGCGCCGCACAACACGCTGCGCCGCGCCATGCTGCAAGCGGCCTTGCGCGGTCCCGGCGACCTGGCCCGCGCGCAAGCGTTGCTGGAACCGCTGGCCACGGCCACGGGCAAGGACGCGCAACTGCTGGCGCCGCTGGCGCAATTGCTGGGCAGCCAATACGCGGAACTGCGCCGCCAGGACGAGAGCATCGACAAGCTCAACACGCAGTTGCGCGACGCTCAGCGCCGCATCGACTTGCTCAATGAAAAACTCGAAGCATTGAAAAACATCGAGCGCAGCCTGTCCGTGCGCCCTGCCGCGGGAGCGCCGAAATGAGCGAACACGCCCACATCTTATTGGTCGACGACGACCCCGACCTGCTGCGCCTGCTGACCATCCGCCTGAAGGCTGGCAATTACCGCGTGACGGCCGTGGGCAGCGCGGAAGCGGCGCTGGCGCGCCTGGCCGTGGAATTGCCAGCCCTGGTCATTACCGACGTGCAATTGCCGGGCCGCGACGGCCTGGCCCTGTTCGATGAAATCCGCCGCCAGCATGCGGCCCTGCCCGTCATTTTGCTGACGGCCCACGGCACCATCCCCGACGCCGTCGACGCGACGGCGCGCGGCGCGTTTGCGTATCTGACGAAGCCGTTCGATGGCAAGCTCTTGATGGAAAAAGTGGCGTATGCCATCAACTTGTCCACCGTCATGCCGGCGCCAGCATCGGGCGACGAGAGCTGGCGCGCCGAGCTGATCAGCCGTAGTTCGCAGATGGCCGAGTTGCTGGCCGAAGCCAAGCTGGTGGCCGGATCCGATGCCAGCATTTTGATACGCGGCCCCAGCGGCACGGGCAAGGAGTTGCTGGCGCGCGCGCTGCACAACGCCAGCCGCCGCGCCAAGGCGCCGTTCATCGCCGTCAACTGCGGCGCCATTCCCGAGCAGTTGCTGGAATCGGAATTGTTCGGCCACGTGAAAGGTTCGTTTACGGGCGCCGTCGGCAACCGCGAAGGGCTATTTCAGGCGGCCGATGGCGGCACCCTGTTTTTGGACGAGATCGGCGACATGCCGCTGCCGCTGCAGGTAAAACTGCTGCGCGTGCTGCAGGAGCGGGCCGTGCGCCCCGTCGGCGCCGACCAGACGCGTCCGGTGGACGTGCGCTTGCTGTCCGCCACGCACCGCGACCTCGACGTGGCGATGACCGAGGGGCAATTCCGCGAAGACTTGTATTACCGGCTGAACGTGGTGACCTTGACCCTGCCGCCGCTGGCCGAGCGCCGCGAAGATATTGCCCTGCTGGCGAACCATTTCCTGCAGAAGCTGGCGGCCAAGTACCAGAAACCGTTGAATGGCTTCGCGCCAGACGCCCTCACGGCCCTGGTAGCGGCGCCATGGCCCGGCAATGTGCGCCAGCTGGTCAATGTCGTCGAGCAAGTGTGCGCGCTGGCCACGGCGCCGCTGGTGCCCTTGTCCCTGGTGCAGCGGGCCCTGCGCGTGCCGTCGCTGGAAGCGCTCAGCTATAACGAAGCCAAGCAGCGCTTCGAGCGCGACTACCTGATTCAGCTGCTGCGCCTGACGGATGGCAACGTGGCCGACGCGGCCCGCCTGGCCGACCGCAACCGCACGGAGTTCTACCGCTTATTACAGAAATACGAGCTGACGCCGGCCCTGTTCCGGGGCGATGGCGACCCTGTCGCTGAATAGCGACAAAAATAAAACCTTAATAATCAACGACTTATTTTAAAACATTGATATTGTTGCCATAAGCTGTCGCTGTCAGGCGACAAAACCCCCCGTTTTTCGGGCCAGATCGCTGCGAAATGCGCTGGAAAAATTGCGTTTGCATGTAAGTCGTTGATTTTGAATGTAATTTAAAAGCTGGCACGGTGCTTGCTGTATGGGTAGATGTGACGCTTCAAAGTGTTGCTTTATCCAAGTAAGAAGCTTTTAACTTCATTGAGAGGAACTACCATGCAAACATCGAAACTGTTCAATACCCTGGTTGCCGCTATCGTACTGTCGGGCGCCTCGATCACCGCTTCGCATGCCGCTGACTCCGCACCAAAAGCACAAGCTCCTGCTGACACCGTCGTGGCCGCCAACGCCGCCGCTGCCGTCCCTGATGAAACCATCACTTCCTCGGCCAAGGCCGCCCTGAGCGCCGATGCGCAAGCCGCTGCCCTGCCAGTCAAGGTAGCAACCCAGCAAGGCGTGGTCGTCCTGTCGGGCGACGTGCCGAGCGCCGAAGCGGGTGACCGCGTCGTGCAGATCGTCGCTTCCGTGAGCGGCGTGAAAGAAATCAAGAACGAGCTGAAAGTCAAAGCCGCCGGCTAATCCCCCTCGCGCTGTACTTTACTCCGGGTTGCCCTGTCTGCGGACAGGGCATTTTTCGTTTACGCCCGTATTTTCAAGGCCGGTTCGGTTGCGAGCGCCCGCCATTGTTCTCGATAAGCAGTCAGGCCGTCCAAGGCCAGCGCCGCCATCACCGTCGACTCCAGCGCCGGCACCTCGCCCCAGCGGTGCAACATCCAGCCGCCGCAGGTGGTGCCGCTGGTGTCCTGCGATACGGCCACGTCCTGGCCTGGCCGCAGCGCTGCCAGCACGGAGGCGAAATGCGGGTTGTCGGTAAAGCTGCCTTCCACCATCACCGGCCCGCCGGCGCCCAGGGCATCGAGGCAATAGTCGCTCATCAACGCGCAATACAGGGTGGCCAGCGCGTAGTATTCCTGCGCCGTCTGTGGCGCCGGCCCCACGATGCGTCCCGCCTGCCCGACGAACGGCCCGCCGGACTCGGCAAAACACGGCAGCGCGAGGCTGCCCTGCCGCACCAACCGTTCGATATCGGCCACATCGCATACTTGCGGAGATCCTCCTGCCAGCACCGAAAACTCGCGTCCGCCCATAAAGCGCATGCAGGCCACGGGTTGCCCAAGCGCGTTGACATTGGCCAGCATGTCGGCCGTTTCATCGAGCCGGTCCAGTCGCGCGCCAAACGCGGCGGCAATCGCCCAGGTACCGGTCGACAATATCGTGCGCGGCTGGTCGTTCGCCTCCGTCTCCAGATAGCGCAGCAGCGAAGCATTGCTGTCATGGATGCCGCACAGTACCTGGCAATCGGGCAGCGCTGGGTTGGCTCGCACCGGCCCCAGCGCCGTCCATGCCGCTTGCCGCGGCGGAAACAGCTGCGTCCATTCCATGCGATGCACCAGCGAGGAAAAGGTGCCCAGCTGCGGTTGCCATAAATCCGTATGGCAACCGAGTGACGTCACTTCGCTGGCCGCCACGCCGCACAGTCTCCAGGCCCAGTATTGCGGGTAGGTCAGGATATGGCGCGCGCGGGCGAATTCCTGCGGATACGTTTTGGCCAGCCAGTACAGCTGCAAGCCCAGGTTCAGGCCGCATGGCAGTTGCGGCGACAGGCCGTCGCCAAAGGCTGGCCTGAGCGCCGCGTACTCGGCCGCCAGCGCCTGCGGCAAGGTCGACTCATAGTCGAGGATGGGCAGCACCAGGCCCGTATCGTCGACCAGCGCCGCCGTGGCGCCATGGGTGACGGGCACGATGGCGCTGATGCGGGCCAGGCGTGAAAACGCGGCCAGGGTGGTTTGCAGCCAGTGCCACAGGCGCTCCGTATCGTGGTGCGGATACAGTCCTGTTTGAATGATGTTGTTCGGGCAGCGCTGTTCGGCCAGGATGGCGCCGGCGGCATCCAGCAAGGTCAGCTTGGCATTGGTCTTGCCGATATCGAGTACAACGGTGGCGTCGATGGTCACGGCAGTCCTTAGGCGAGGTGAAACACGGGTGCCAGCGGCACGACGACGGGCGAGGCATCGCTCTGCGTGTCCATCAGGTCGGCCATGTAATCCCACCAGCGGCGCATCACCGGATGCTGCGGCAGCGACTCCATCGCGTGGCCGTCCATGCGGCGCAGCACGGCGAACAGCGCACCCGTCGCTTCATCGAGAAAGATGCTGTAGTCGCGCACGCCGGACTCGTGCAGCAAGGCCGCCAGCTCGGGCCATATGGTATCGTGGCGGCGTTGATATTCTGCGGCATTGCCGGGTTTCAGCTGCATCTTGAAAGCAATTTGTTCCATGATTATTTTTTCGTCGATGTGCGGGTCAACAGGCGCGGCAGGGCGATCGTAATCAGCAACAAGATGCCGACCACGATCGTCATGATCACGCCAGGAATATTCAGCAGCGCAAGGCCATAGGTGACCATGCCCAGCAGCAACACGGCCAGCATCACGCCGCCGATGCTGCCCTTGCCGCCGGCGATGCTGACGCCGCCGAGGATGACCATGGTGATCACTTCCAGTTCCCAGCCCATGGCGATATTCGGCCGCGTGCTGCCGATGCGTCCGGTCAGCAACCAGGCGGCCAGACCGGCCATGGCGCCCGTCAGCACGAACAGGGCAAAGCGGTAGCGGTCCACCGCCACGCCCGAGAAACGCGCCGCCATCGGATTGCTGCCGATGGCAAAGATGCGCCGGCCCCAGCTCGTCGCATGCAGCAGCACCGCAAACAGCACGGCGAATGCCAGCAGGATCACAAAGGGGCGCGGAATGATGTCGAAGAAATAGCCCTGGCCCCAGTCGATCAGCAGTTGCGGGTAACCGGTGTAGGCCTGGTCGCCCAGGATCACGCTGGCCAGACCGCGAAACAGCGCCACCGTGCCGATCGTCACGACGATGGACGGCAAGGCAAAGCGCGTCACCAGCACGCCGTTCAGGCTGCCGCAGACGGCGCCCATGGCCAGCGCCACGAACAGCAGGCCTTCGGGCGGCACGCCGTGGTGGTGCGCAAAGCCCATCGCCACCGATGACAGCGCCAGGGTGCCCGAGACGGAAATATCGATTTCGCGGCAGATGATCAGCAAGGCCATCGGCAATGCAATCAGCGCTTTTTCGCTGAAATTGAAGGTGCTGTCGGCGAGATTATAGGTGTCGAAAAAGTTCGGCAGGAACACGCTGTTGCCGATGAATACCGCGACCAGCAGCAACGCCAGCAGCGCTTCCCAATGCGCCAGGTAATGCGACAGTCGCGGCGCCTTGCGGTCGAGGATGGTGTAGCGCGAACCGGGTGCCTTGTCGGATGACGTTTTGGCCGCGTCAGGCTGGTGCAGGGAAGTCGAGATCGCGTTCACGCGGCGCTCCTTGATGAGGGTTGTAGCATGGCCAGCGGCAGGATCTGGCGCCCGGCTTTCTTGTTGCCGCGTGCATTGATCAGGACGGCTGTCAGGATCACGATGCCCGTCAGCGCGCTTTGCCAGAACGGTGACACTTTGATGATCGGCAAGGCGTTGTTGATCACCGACAGGAACAGCGCGCCGAGCACGGCGCCGGCCACGGTGCCGGCGCCGCCGGCGATGCTGATGCCGCCGATCACGCAGGCGGCGATCACGGTAAATTCAAAACCGTAGGCAATTTCCGAATACGCGACCGCGTAACGGGCCACCCACAGATAGCCGCACAGGCCCGCCATCATGCCTGACAGGCCATACGTCCAGAACAGGCGCCGTGCCGTCGAGATGCCGACATAGCGCGCCGCCAGCGGCTGGTTGCCGATTGCATACAGGTCGCGCCCGAAGCGCGTATACCGCGCCAGCAGCCAGGTGGCGAGAATGGCGACTGCCGCGATCCACACCAGGTGCGTCACGCCAAACAAATGACTCAATGGAAAGGCGATAAAGTTGGCCGGCATCTGGTGCGACGAGACCCAGGCGCCGCCGGACAGCACGAACACCAGGCCGCGGTACACGCTCATGGTGCCCAACGTCACCACGATGGGCGGCAGGTCCAGGTAGCCGATCAGATAGCCATTGACCAGGCCTAGCAGCAGGCCGATCAGCACTGCCACCAGCATCACCAGCGCCAAGGGCAGGTCGGGATAATTGACGGCCAGCAGCGCCGCCATCATGCCCGACAAGGCCAGGTTAGAGGCCATCGACAGATCGATGCCGCGCGTGACGATGACGAACATTTGCGTCAGCGCCAGCATGATCAATAAAGTGCTGTCGGTCAGCAGGTTGCCCAGGCTGCCCGGGGTCAGGAAGACGGGGGCGCGCAGGCCCACGGCGCCGGCCAGCAGCACGATCAGCAGCGCCAGCTGGACTTCGCGTTGTTTCAGGTAGTGCATGTGAGTTCCTCGTTCGAGTACGCGCTGCCGGAGGCGGCGGCAACCACTTTTTCCGGTGTCGCCTGGGCACGCGGCAACACGCAATTGATATGTCCCTGGTGCATCACCACCACGCGGTCGGCCATGCCCAGTACTTCCGGCAATTCCGACGACACCAAAATCACCGACAGGCCCTGCGTCACCAGCTCGCTGATAAAGCGGTGCACGGCCGCTTTCGAGCCGATATCGATGCCCTTGGTGGGTTCATCGAGAATAATGACTTTCGGCTTGGTGGCCAGCCATTTGGCCAGCACCACTTTTTGCTGGTTGCCACCGGACAGTTCCGACACCATTTGCGTAAAATGGCTGGCTTTCAGTTCCAGCTGTTCGCTGAACTGGCGCGCAATCGCGGTTTCACGCGAACGCTTGCTGCGGAGAAAAAAACCGATACCATCCAGAATCGGCAAGGTAATGTTCTGTACGATCGACAGCGACAGGTGCGCGCCCTGGTGCTGACGGTCTTCCGGCACATAGGCGATGCCGTGCTTGATGGCGTCGCTGGCGCTGCGGATCGCCACTTCCTTGCCGGCAATCTTGACCGTGCCCGTCACGCCTTGCGTGAGGCCGAACAGCGCCTGCATCACCTCGGAGCGGCCGGCACCCACCAGGCCATAGAAGCCGACGATCTCACCTTGCTGCACCGAAAAATGAATATCGCGAAATTCGGTCGGATGACAGAACTGCGACACTTCCAGCAGGGTCGCTCCCAGTGGCACCTCGACCTTGGGAAATACCTGGTGGATCGCGCGGCCCACCATCAGCGACACCAACTGCGGTTCGGTGATTTCGGCCAGCAAACCGGCAGCGACAAAATGGCCGTCGCGCAGCACCGTATAGCTGTCGGCGACGGCAAAGATTTCATCGAATTTGTGCGAGATGAAAATGACCGCCGTGCCGGCCGCGCGCAGCTGGCCGATGATGCGGTACAGCTCGTGGATTTCGCGCTGCGACAGCGAGGCCGTCGGCTCGTCCATGATCACCACACGCGCATCCTGCGACAGGGCGCGGGCGATCTCGACGAAGTGACGCTGCGCCACGCTCAGGTCCTTGACCTTGGCCAAGACCGGCAACTGCACTTCCAGCCGCGCGAAGATCGCTTCGGCCTGGCTGGCCATCAGCGCCCAGTCGATGCGGGCCGGATAGCCGGTCTGCGGCTGGCGGCCGATATAGATATTTTCGGCCACCGTCAGTTCATCGAACATCACGGTTTCCTGGTGCACGGCGGTCATGCCGGCATCCATCGCGTCTTGCGGGCTGGCAAACAGCACGCGCTGGCCGTTCACTTCGATATGGCCGGCGTCCGGTTGATAAATGCCGGTCAGCGTCTTGACCAGGGTCGACTTGCCGGCGCCGTTTTCGCCGATCAGCGCCATCACTTCGCCGGCGCGCACCGTCAGCGCCACGTCTTTCAGCGCGGTGACGCCATGGAAATGCTTGCAGATGCCGTGCAGGCGCAATACCGGCGCCTCGGCCTGCGAAATAGGGGGATTCTGTGACATAGCCGTTCACATAAGAAAAATGGTAGGTCGGGTTAGCCGGAGGCGTCACCCGACAACATTGTTGACGTCGCTGGTGTTGTCGGATTACGGCGCTACGCGCCTGATCCGACCTACTTAAAAGATCTTCGAGAACTTGTCGACGTTATCCTTGTCGTACGTGAACGGTGGTGCCAGCGCCGCTTCGCCTGCCGCGTCGACGGTCAGCTTGCCCATGCGGCCGACCGCAATCGATTCGCCGGCCTTGCCGGTCGCCTTGCCGGTCACGAACTGGTGCGCGGCATAGGTGGCGGCGTAGCCCAGGTCGATCGGATTCCAGATCGCAAAGCTTTTCACGGCGCCGCTCTTCACGTGGCCGGCCATTTCCGATGGCAGGCCCAGGCCCGTCACATACACTTTGCCGACCAGTTTTTCATCGACCACGGCCTTGCCGGCCGCATTGATGCCAACCGTAGTCGGGGCGATGATGGCTTTCAGGTTCGGGTTGCTGCGCAGCAAACCAATCGCTTCGCGGTAGCTTTTGTCGGACTGGTCGTCGCCATACACGGTCGACACCAGCTTGATTTTCGAATACGCGGGCTGGGCCAGCGTTTTCTTCATTTCGCCGATCCAGATATTCTGGTTGGTCGCTTGCGCGGTGGCCGACAGGATGGCGATCTCGCCGGCGCCGCCGATGGCGTCAGACGCCATTTCAATTTGCTTCTGGCCGATCAGGGCCGGGCTCGATGGATTCAATTGCATCAGGCGGCCGTCCTTGGCGATGCCGCTGTCAAAGGAAATGACCTTGATGCCGCGCTGCATGGCTTTCTTGGTGATCGGCACCAGCGCATTGGCATCGTTGGCGGAAATGACGATGGCCTTGACCTTCTGGCTGATCAGGGAACTGATGATTTCGATCTGGCCTTCGGCGGTGGCCGTGGTTGGGCCCGTGTAAATGATTTCCACGTCGCCCAGTTGCTTGGCCGCTTCGTTCGCGCCTTCGTGGGCGGCGTCAAAAAAGCCGTTGCCGAGGTTCTTCACGACCATCGCGATCTTCATTTTTTCCGCCGCCTGGGCACCGGTGGCCAGGCAGGCCATCATGCAGGTGCTCAGGACCGCCACCATCATTTTGTTCATTTTCATGCCACGTCTCCTTTTATTATTGATGTGGCGGTAGACACCATGTCCCCTGCCATCTTGTTCTTATTATTTTTTTAGTGGACTTGCCATTCCTTTTCCGTCTGCAGCAGGCTCGCTTCAGCGGCTTGCTCGGGCGCCACCGCCAGTACTTTCACGCCCGATTGCTCCAGCATCTGCACGGCTGCATCGGACGCGCCCGTATCAGTGATCACGCAGGACACGCGGTTCAGGCCGCACAGGATCAGCCCGGCCTTGCGCGCGAACTTGCTGCTGTCGGCCAGCACGATCAGTTCCTCGGCCTGGCTGATCAGGCGCTTTTCGGCCTGGATCAGCATCGGGTCCGCTTCCATCAGGCCCAGCATCGACAGGCCGTACACGCCCATGAACATTTTCCCGGCGTAATGGTGCTGGCTGATGTCGTTGTCGAACGGGCTCAAAATGACGTTCTGCTCGCGATAGACCTTGCCGCCTGGCAGGATGATTTCGTTCTCGCTGGTCATCAACAGGCGCTCGGCCATCATGAAGGAATTGGTGAGGATTTTCAGGCGCTTGTCGACCAAGAATTCCACCATGCGATAGGTGGTGGTGCCGCCATTGATGATGATGGTGTCACCGTCCGCGCACAGGCCGCAGGCATGGCGGGCAATCGCGCGTTTCTGCGCGGCGCAGCGGTCGATATTGTTCTGGAATGTCTCGCCCGACAGCGCAAACGTACGCTGTTTTTTTTGCGGCAGGCTTTCCGCTCCGCCACGGGTGCGCACCAGCAGATTGCGCTCGGCCAGCCAGGCGATATCGCGCCGCACCGTGGCCGGCGACGAATTGAGCCAGTTGACCAATTGATCGACGCTCGCCGTGGTGTGCTCGGCGAGTAACTTCAACAGCCCTTTGCGGCGTTTGTGATTGATCACGTTGTCTCCTCTTGAGTCATCTCCTTGGAGGCTGCGGCGCGGTGCGCAATGGCCAGGGACGACTTCTTTATCGGTGAGCCAGCCTAAGCAGTTGAGCAGTCCATGTCAACAATCAATCAATCAACATGGTGATTATTTGCCCATTGCGCAAATGGCTGATCGGGGTTCCGATCAACATGATGATTATTTGCGTTTCTCTCACCGTTTTGATTGCTTGTTGATTGACATGGCCAGGCCGCTGATTTCTACTGAGCGCTGCTGCCGCCAGCTGCTCCGCACACAGATGCGGTCATGGCAATCGCACACATAACCAATAATGGAGACACTGTATGACCGCCACGATGGACACCAAATCGCCCGCGCCCATGGCCTCGCTGTGGGACGACGCGCACGCCGCAACCTTGAGCGAACCGGAACTGCTGCTGTACCGCTCGAACCTGCTCGGTTCGGATATGCGCATCACCAATTTTGGCGGCGGCAATACCTCGGCCAAGATCACCATGACCGATCCGCTGACGGGCGACCAAGCCGAAGTGCTGTGGGTCAAAGGCTCCGGCGGCGACCTGGGCAGCATCAAGCTCGACGGCTTTTCCACCTTGTATATGGACAAGCTCAATGCCCTGAAAGGCCGCTACCGTGGCCTGGCGCTGGAAGACGAAATGGTGGCCTATTTGCCCCATTGCACCTTCAACCTGAACCCGCGCGCGGCCAGTATCGATACCCCGCTGCATGCGTATATCGCGCGCAAGCATGTCGACCATATGCATCCGGATGCGGTGATCGCGATCGCCGCCTGCGCCAACAGCAAGGCTTTGACGCAAAAGATTTTTGAAGGCGAACTGGGCTGGCTACCATGGCAGCGCCCCGGCTACGACCTGGGCCTGAAACTGGAAGCCGTATCGCAGGCGCAGCCGAACCTGAAGGGCATCATCCTCGAAGGCCACGGCCTGTTTACCTGGGGCGATACGGCCAAGTCCTGCTATGAAGTCACGCTGGCCATCATCAAGCGCGCCGAAGATTGGCTGGCCGCCAATACCAGACAACCGGCGTTTGGCGGCGCCAAGGTCGCACCGCTGCCGTCGGAAGAACGCGCCGCGCTGGCGCAGCGGCTGATGCCCCTGCTGCGCGGCAAGATCAGCCAGGACGAATACAAGCTGGGCCACTTCGACGACAGCGCCAATGTGCTCGATTTTGTTTGCAGCAACGATTTGCTGCCGCTGGCCGCGCTCGGCACTTCCTGCCCCGACCACTTCCTGCGCACCAAGATCCGCCCGTTCGTGATCGACTTCGAGCCCGCCAGCCCAGACTTCGACAAGCTGGTGGCGGGCCTCGACGATGCGCTGGCCGCCTACCGCGCGGACTACCTCGCCTACTATACGCGCTGCAAGCACGACAACAGCCCCGCCGTGCGCGACGCCAACCCGATCATCTATCTGATCCCTGGCGTGGGCATGCTGTCGTTCGCCAAGGACAAGGCGACGGCGCGCATCGCCGGCGAGTTCTATGTCAACGCCATCAACGTGATGCGCGGCGCCAATGGCGTCGACACCTATGTCGGCCTGCCGGAACAGGAAGCCTTCGATATCGAATACTGGCTGCTGGAAGAAGCCAAGCTGCAGCGCATGCCGAAACCGAAAAGCCTGGCCGGCCGCATCGCGCTGATAACCGGTGGCGCCGGCGGCATCGGTCAGGCCGTGGCGCGCCAGCTGCTGCAGGAAGGCGCGTGCGTGATGCTGACCGATATCGATGGCGGCGCCCTCGAAGAAGCCGAGCAGGCGCTGCTGAAGGTGGCGGGCCGCGACAATATCGCCACGGTGCGCGCCAATATCACGGCCGAGCATGAAGTAGAGGCCATCCTGAACGCGGCCGCGCTGCGCTTTGGCGGCGTCGACCTGCTGGTGTCGAACGCGGGTATCGCCTCGTCGGCGCCGGTGGAAGACACGACCCTGGAAATGTGGGAACGCAACCAGTCGATTCTGGTCACCGGCTACTTCCTGGTCAGCCGCGCCGCCTTCCGCATCATGAAGCAGCAGCAGTTGGGCGGCAGCATGGTGTATGTGGCCAGCAAGAATGGCCTGGTGGCCTCCGGTGGCGCCTCGGCTTATTGCACCGCCAAGGCGGCCGAGATTCACCTGGCCCGTTGCCTGGCGCTGGAAGGCGCGCCGCACGGCATCCGCGTCAATGTCGTCAACCCCGACGCCGTGATCCGCGGTTCGCGCATCTGGGATGGCAAGTGGAAGGAAGAGCGGGCCGCCTCGAACAAGATCGATTCGGACGATATCGAGGAATTCTACCGCCAGCGCAGCATGCTCAAACGCAGCGTGCTGCCGGAAGACATCGCCGAAGCCGTGTATTTCCTATCCAGCGAAAAAGCCGCCAAGAGTACCGGCAATATCATCAATGTCGATGCCGGCAACGCGGCCGCATTTACACGATAATCAAGTCCTATAAAAAAGCAGCCGGCCAACGCGCCGCGCTGTGCACAAGGAGACGAAGCATGAACACCATGATCAACGAAGGCCTGGTGGCCGAACACAATGCCAAGCTGCAGTCCGACCTCGACGCCGACTATGCGGCGCTGGCCGGCGTGCTGGAACGGCGCGGCCAGGACATTGAAAAACTGACGGCGCTGGCGCAGACCTTTGCCGTGGCCGTGCCAACCTGGGGTGCCGGCACCGGCGGCACCCGCTTTGCCCGTTTCCCCGGCGTGGGCGAACCGCGCAATATATTTGAAAAGCTGGAAGACTGCGCCGTCATCCATCAACTGACGCAAGCCACGCCCGCCGTCTCGCCGCATTTTCCATGGGACAAAGTGAGCGACACGGCAGCCCTGCGTGAAGTCGCCGAAGGCTATGGCCTGGGCTTTGACGCCGTCAATTCGAACACCTTCCAGGACCAGCTGGGCCAGGAGCACACCTACAAGCACGGCAGTCTGACCTCGCAAAGCGCCAGCGTGCGCGCGCAGGCGGTCGAGCACAACATCGAATGCATAGCACTGGGCCGCGCGCTCGGTTCGAAAGCGCTGACGGTGTGGGTCGGCGATGGCGCCAACTTCCCCGGCCAACACAATCTGCGTGGTGCGCTGGAGCGCTACCTGGACAGCATGCGCGACATCTACGGCGCCCTGCCCGCCGACTGGAATATTTTCATCGAACACAAGCTGTTCGAGCCGGCCTTCTACGCCACCACCATCGCCGACTGGGGCACCAGCTTTGCCTGCGCCACCACCCTGGGCCCGAAAGCCAAATGTCTGGTCGACCTGGGCCACCATGCGCCAAACACGAATATTGAAATGATCGTCGCGCGCCTGGCGCAGTTCGGCAAGTTGGGCGGCTTCCACTTCAACGACAGCAAATACGGCGACGACGACCTCGATTCGGGCAGCATCAACCCGTTCCAGTTGTTCCTGGTATTCAATGAACTGGCCGATGCGGCCGAGCGCGAAGGCAGCACCTTTAACCCCGCCTACATGCTGGACCAGTCGCACAATGTGACCGACCCGATCGAAAGCCTGATGAGCAGCGCCGTCGAGGTACAGCGCGCCTTTATCCAGTCCGCGCTGGTCGACCGCGCCGGATTGCGCCACCTGCAGGAAAGCAATGACGTGCATGCGTCCGCGCAGGCCTTGAAGCAGGCATTCCGTACCGATGTCAGCGCGATTTTGGCCATGGCGCGCCTGCGTTCGGGCGCGGCCATCGATCCGGTCGCCTGCTACCGCAGCAGCGGTTACCGCGAAGCGCGTGGCGTCGCGCGTCCACCGAAGGCAGGGGCGAGCAGCAGCGGTATTGTTTAAAGCAGCGAACTGGGCGGCATGCATCTTCCCTGCATGCCGCCAAGCAAGCAGGTAGAATGCCTGGCACTGGCGCTGTCCTGCGCCGCTACCAGGTCCACGCATGTCTTCTTTCTCTCCACGCGCCCTGCTGCGCAATCTGCAACCCGATAACTTCACCCTCGCCCTGCTCGTCACCGTGGCGCTGGCCACTTTCCTGCCTTGCACGGGCCAGACGGCCGTGGTCTTCGGCAACATCACCACGGTGGCCATCGGCGCCCTGTTCTTCCTGCACGGCGCCAAGCTGTCGCGCGAAGCCGTGGTGGCCGGCGCCATGCACTGGCGCCTGCACTTGCTGGTGCTGGCCAGCACCTTTGTCCTGTTTCCGCTGCTGGGCCTGGCCTTGCGCCCGCTGGCGCTGACCTTCCTCACGCCCGACCTGTACATGGGCATCTTGTTCCTGTGCGCTCTGCCCTCTACCGTGCAATCGTCGATCGCCATGACGGCCATGGCGCGCGGCAATGTGCCGGCCGCCATCTGCAGCGCCTCGGCCTCGAACTTCATCGGCATTTTCCTCGCCCCCATCCTGGTGGGCTTGCTGGTGGCCAAGGGCGCGGAAAGCAAGTCGTCGGTGGACGCGGTATTGTCGATTGTCATGCAGCTGCTGCTGCCCTTCCTGGCCGGCCAGTTCCTGCGCCGCTGGATCGGCCGCTGGGTCGACCGCCATAAAGCCACCTTGAAATACGTCGACCAGGGTTCGATCTTGCTGGTGGTCTACACGGCCTTCAGCGAAGCCGTCAGCGAAGGCCTGTGGCATACGATTTCGGTGGAAACGCTGGTGGCCTTGGGGCTGATCAGCCTGCTGCTGCTGGCGCTGGTGCTGGGCATATCCACCTTTGTCAGCCGCCGCCTGGGGTTCAACAAGGAAGATGAAATCGCCATCGTCTTTTGCGCCTCGAAGAAAAGCCTGGCCAGCGGCGTACCGATGGCCAAGGTGCTGTTTTCCACGCGTTCGCTGGGCATGGTGATCTTGCCGCTAATGCTGTTCCACCAGATTCAGCTGATGATCTGCGCCGTGATCGCGCAACGGTATGCGCGGCGCGACGAGGTGGCGGTGGCGCGCGTCTAGGGCGCGGACGGGGCCTTGCTGCGCACTGGCCACGTCAGCGCGTCAAGCAAGGTTCCCGGCGCCTTGCCCGTGTCCAGACCCGTCGGCGGATACTCTTCCGCGCAGGGAATATGGTGGGTGCCGAACAACCGGTCGAAGACGGGGAACAGCCCGGCGAAATTACGGTTGAAATGTTCAGCTTGCGCCGAATGATGAACGCGATGGTACTGCGGTGAATTGAACAACATCCAGTAACGGCCAAAGCCGACCCGGACATTCATATGCGGAAAAACATGATACAAGCCCAGGATGCCGTACATTCCTAAAATCACCATGTTGGTCTTGAACAAGATCCCCGCAAGCAGATAGATACTCAGTGCCTTGATGCCCGCTTCGGCCCAATAGTGCCTGGTCGTGGTGCTGGCATTCATGGTCGTATCGCTGTGATGGAAGGAATGCATGGCCCACATGGCGGGTACGCGGTGTTGCACGCGATGAAAGGCGTATTCCAGAAAATCCATGCTGAGGGCATACACGATGAATGCCGGCGCCAGCATCGAGCCGGATGCGTCGAGATTGATGAACCCGCCGCCGGCTGCATTGACAAGCTGCACCGTGACGATGGCCGTGAGCGGGGCAAGCATGGCGCCGCTGGCGGCATAGATGACCATATACGCCAGATTGAAGCGTGACGCACCCGAAGGCTGTTGCTGCAGGGGATGCCGCCTCTCGATGAGCAGTGCCAGAAGAATGACCGCCAGGAGCATCGAGGGGCCAAGCAGTACCGCTGCGTATCCCATCGTTTAACCCTGGAAAGTAGTGGATATTCTTCTATTCTTAAAAATAGTCCGGCCATCTGCATCTGTCAATGCCATTGGCATTGTCTTGACCCATGCAATGGCAGAACGCTATATATAAGTGTATATTACGCTCCTTGTTCACCGTTCACTTTACAAGGATACGATCATGCGCCTCACCTCCCTCGCCCGCCTGCTTGGCACCGCTCTGCTGGCCACCGCCGCCACCTCCGCCCTTGCCGGCGAAGTGGTGGTGTCGGCCGCGGCCAGCCTGACGAATGCGTTCAAGGATGCGGCGCAAAGCTACGAGGCGCAGTATCCAGGCAGCAAGGTATCCCTGAACTTCGCCGCCTCGGGCGTGCTGCTGCAACAGATCGTCAAGGGCGCGCCCGTGGACGTGTTTGCCTCAGCCGACCAGGAAACCATGGATGCGGCGCAAAAACAGGGCTTCGTCTTGCCGGCCGACCGCATGGATTTCGTCGGCAACAGCCTGGTGCTGATCGTGCCGCACGATAGCAAGCTGGGCATCAAGAGTTTGACGGACCTGACGCATAAAGATGTGACGCGCGTGGCCATCGCCAACCCGGCCAGCGTGCCCGTCGGCCGCTACTCCGAAGGCGCGCTGAAGAAGGCGAAGCTGTGGGATGCCGTGCAAGCCAAGGCCATCGGCACGCAGAACGTGCGCCAGTCGCTCGACTACGTGGCGCGCGGCGAAGTCGATGCGGGCTTTGTCTACGCCACCGACGCGGCCATCATGAAAGACAAGGTCAACGTGGTGCTGGAGGTGCCATTGGACGCGCCCGTGCTGTACCCGATCGCCACCATCAAGGGCAGCGGCAATGCGGCCGAAGCGAAGCGCTTCGTCAGCTACCTGCAGACGGCGCCGGCACAAGCCATTCTCGCCAAGTACGGTTTCAAAAAGCCATAATTTAGGTACGCACCTGCATGGATATCGCCTGGACCGCGCTGGCCCTGTCGCTCAAGGTAGCAGCATGGGCCACGGCGCTCAATTTGTTGCTTGGCATCGGTACGGGCTACCTGCTGGCGCGCACGCGTTTTCCCGGGCGCGAACTGCTCGACGCCCTGTTGACCCTGCCGATGGTGATGCCGCCCACCGTGCTCGGCTATTACCTGCTGGTGCTGCTGGGCCGGCGCGGCACGCTGGGCATCTGGCTGCAGGATAACTTCGGCATCAACCTCATCTTTACGTGGCAGGGCGCCGTGATCGCCTCCACCGTGGTCGCCTTTCCCCTCGTCTTCAAGCCCGCCCGCGCCGCCTTCGAGGCCGTCGACGGCCAGCTGGAGCAGGCGGCCCGCGTGCTGGGCATCTCGGAAATGGCGATTTTCTTTCGCGTGACCTTGCCGCTGGCCTGGCGCGGCATCCTCGCCGGCGTGCTGCTGGGTTTTGTACGCGCGCTGGGCGAGTTCGGCGCCACCCTGATGGTGGCCGGCAGCATCCCCGGCAAGACGCAGACCCTGTCGGTGGCCGTGTTTGAAGCCGTGCAGGCGGGTCAGGATGAAGTGGCCAATACGCTGGTCCTGATTATCTCTGTTGTCTGCATCGTGGTGCTGTTGTCGGCTGGCCGCCTGGCACCCGGGCGCATCGCGCACAAATGACGCCTATGATGATGCCTATGCAACTCGACCTCGACCTCCGCGCCACCTTGCGCTCCGGCAAACGCCGCTTCGACCTGCAGGTGCAATGCACCTCCAGCAGCCAGCGCATCGCCATGTATGGCCCGTCCGGCGCCGGCAAGAGCATGACCCTGAAAGCCATTGCCGGACTGTTTACACCGGATGCAGGACATATCCGCCTGAACGGGCGCACCCTGTTCGACTCCGCCGCCGGCATCAATTTGCCGCCGCAGCAGCGCAATGTCGCCTATCTGTTCCAGGATTACGCGCTGTTCCCGCACCTGACGGTGCGCCAGAACGTGGGTTTTGGCCTGAGCCGCGGCTGGTTCAACCCGCGCGCGCGCGAAAAATTGCAGAAGGTCGAGCATTGGCTGGACGCATTCCACTTGCAGGAACTGGCGCAGCAGTTTCCCGACGAGTTGTCCGGTGGCCAGCGCCAAAGGGTGGCGC
Organism: Janthinobacterium sp. BJB426; assembly: GCF_002735705.1. Lineage (GTDB taxonomy): Bacteria > Pseudomonadota > Gammaproteobacteria > Burkholderiales > Burkholderiaceae_D > Janthinobacterium. The sequence continues at coordinate 70,058 of NZ_PDZL01000004.1, read as the reverse complement.
TGGCGAGGGCGCTCGTGGCCGAGCCGGCTGCGCTGCTGCTCGACGAGCCGTTTGCCGCCCTCGATCCGGCCCTGCGTGTCAAAATGCGGCTGGAACTGAGCCAGTGGCAGCAGCGCCTGGACGTGCCCATGATCCTGATCACACATGATCCGGAAGATGCGCGCATCCTGGGCGAGCATGTGCTGTACTTGCGCGACGGGCAGATCGATAACAGGGAAGAACACATGGCATTGGGTGAACGCATTGGATAAATCAGCGGCCATTGGCCTGCAAGGCTCGGTATGGATGACGGTGGGCGGAGAAAACCTGGGCGGCGCCGGCCGGGTGGAATTGCTGGGTGCCATCGCCGAGTGCGGCTCCATCACGCAGGCGGCCAAGCTTGTGAAGATGAGCTACAAGGCGGCCTGGGATGCCATCGACGCGATGAACAACCTGGCTGGCGAACCGCTGGTCGAGCGCCTGACGGGCGGCAAGGGCGGCGGCGGCACGCGGCTGACGCCACGGGGACGCCAGCTGGTCGACAATTTCCGCATCATCGAGCGCGAGCATGCCCGTTACCTGCGCCAGCTGGGCAGCCAGGCGGAAGGCATCGCCGACGACCTTTTACTCATACGGAGAATGGCCATGAAAACCACGGCACGCAATCAATTCCTGGGCAAGGTGGCCGAACTGAAACAGGGCGCCGTCAACGATGAAGTCACGCTGGAATTGCCGGGCGGCCAGCACATCGTGGCCATCGTCACGCAGGGCAGCAGCGCCAGCCTGGGCCTGGTGCCGGGCGCGGAAGCGTTCGCGCTGATCAAGGCTTCGTCGATCATCCTCGTGACGGACAGCCATGGCGCGCGCTTTTCCGCGCGCAACCAGCTGGCCGGGGTGGTGACGCGCGTGCAGACGGGCGCCGTCAACACGGAAGTGGTGCTGGACCTGCCGCGCGGCGGCACGATCGCCGCCATCATCACGAATCAAAGCAGTACCGACCTGGGCATCGAGCTTGGCAGCAATGTGACGGCGATGTTCAAGGCGTCCAGCGTGATTCTGGGCGTGCCCGCATAAAACGCCAAAGCAAACCTACTGCGCGTCGCGATTTGCGGCCTGCGATGCTCACCGTGCTCTAGCACGGTTGCGCTTCTTAGGCACAACTCACTGCCGCTCGCTACGATTTTCTTAGGCGTTTGGGTGCTAATCCTTCAGCCTGGACAACCAATCCGCCGCGGCCGCCAGCGCCAGTTCCAGTTCCTGCGCCGTGTGCGCCAGCAGCGCCGGCACCTCGTCCAGACGGCCCGCATCGATGGCTTCCTCGGTGGCGAAGGCGGCGCGGATCAGGCGTTTCGTGCCCAGGGTGCCGACGGAGCCGCGCACGCTGTGCAGGATGCGCGCCACGTCGCTGTGGCGGCCTGCCTGCAACGCTGTTTCGGCGTCGCGCACGGGTGTCATGCCCTTGTTCAGCGCGTCTTCCACCATGCGTCGCAGCACGCCGCGCCCCTTCGCATCGCGCCCCATCACGCGCATCAGCGGTGCCATGGAAAACACTTCCTCATCGGCGACGCGTGCCGGCTCGGCCGTCTGCACTTGCGGGCGCTTGGACAGGTGGCGCAGGATGACTTCCATCATCTCTTCCACCACCACGGGCTTGGCGATGAAGTCGCTGATGCCGGCCGTCATGCAGCGCTCGCGCTCGGACGCCAGCACGCCGGCCGTCATGGCGATCACGGGCAGGTTCAGGCGCAGTTCCGTGCGGATGATGTGGGTGGCGCTGAAACCGTCCATGACGGGCATCTGCATGTCCATCAGCACGATGTCGTAGCGCAACGCTTCCGTGCGCAGCCGTTCCACGGCTTGCAAGCCGTCGCCCACCACGTCCAGGGTGGCGCCCATGTGTTCGAGGATGCCGCGCGCCACGGCCTGGTTCAAATGATTGTCTTCCACCAGCAGGAAATGCACGCCGGCCAGTTCCGTGCCCAGCGGCTGGTGCAGCATGCGTGGCTCGCCGCCGTCGTTCTTGGTAATCAGCGCCTGGTGCAGGGCATCGAACAGGCTGGAGCCCGTGATCGGCTTCATCAGCACAACGTCGGCCTCGGCCGCGCTGGAAATTTCCTCCAGGTGGTTGCGGGCGAAGGCATTGACCATCACCACGATGGGCTGGCGCTGGCCGCTGGCCGCCTGGCGGATGGCCTTGGCTGTGGCCAGGCCGTCCATGACGGGCATGTGCCAGTCGGCCAGCACCACGTCGTACGGTTGCTGCTGCGCCAGGCGTTCGCGGTACAGTTCGATGGCGGCAAAGCCGGAGTCCACTTCGTCGGCCAGCCAGCCCCATGCCTCGATCAGCTTGACGATCAGTTCGCGCGTGGTGCGGTTATCGTCGGCCACCAGCAGGCGCAGCTGGCCCAGCGCGGGCGTGCGCCGCGTTTCGGCCGGTTGCGCCAGCATCTCGAAGGGCACGCTGAACCAGAAGCGGCTGCCCTTGCCTTCGCTGCTGGCGACGGCGATGTCGCCGCCCATCATGTGGATCAGCTGCTTGCTGATGGCCAGGCCCAGGCCCGTGCCGCCGAAGCGCCGCGTGATGCTCTGGTCGCCCTGGGAAAACGCGGAAAACAGCTGCTGTTGCTGCAGTTCCGTCATGCCGATGCCCGTGTCGCGCACTTCGAAGCGCAGCCAGGCGCGGCCGCTCTCGCTCTCGGCCAGGCTGACGGCCACCACCACTTCGCCGCTCTCCGTGAACTTGATGGCGTTGCCGGCCAGGTTGACGAGGATTTGCTGCAGGCGCTGGGCGTCGCCGACGAGGCGCCGCGGTACATCGGGTTCGACGGCGATGGCCAGTTCCAGTTCCTTTTCGCCCGCATTCATCGTCATCGTCGTGGCCAGGGTATTCATGACTTCGTCGAGGTCGAATTCGACAGGCGACAATTCCATGCGGCGCGCCTCGATCTTCGAATAGTCGAGCACGTCGTTGAGGATACCCAGCAGCGACTGGCCCGCCACGCGCACCATGGTCAGATACTTGCGCTGTTCCGTGTCGAGCCTGGTATTGCCCAGCAAATACACCATGCCCAGCACGGCATTGAGGGGCGTGCGGATTTCATGGCTCATGTTGGCCACGAAATCGCTCTTCGCGCGGTTGGCCGCTTCGGCGCGGTCGCGTTCCTGTTCCAGCTCCGCCGCGCGCGCTTCGAGTTCCTGCTGCAGGCGGTCGCGTTCGCTCATCAGGCCGTTGAACGCTTCCGTCAGTTCGCCGATCTCGTCGCGCTGCTGTACCGGCACGGGGGTGAAGCGGCTGCCGCTGGTGCGCAGGGCCAGCAAGGTGTCGCGCAGGCGCACCAGCGGCGACAGCAGGCGCACGGTGACCCAGCCCAGAACGGCAGCGGCCAGCAGCGAAGCGAGGATGCTCCACAGCACCAGCCGGTACAGCACGCCATCGAACGGTTCGAAGGCATCCTCGACGGGCAGCGAGGCGGCCAGCAGCCAGTTCACGGATTTCAGGCGCTTGAAGCTGTTGACGGCCGTGATGCCGCGGCTGTTGGTGCTGACCATGCTGCCTTCGCCATCTTCCTTCAGCAACTGGGTCGTCGTCAGGTTGGCGTTCGGCTTGCGCGGTTGCAGCAAGCGGCTCGTATCGGGGTGCAGCACATAGCGTGGCACGGCGCCGCGCGTGAGGATGAAGTAATAGCCGCTCTTGCCGATCTTTTCCGAGCGCAGGCGGCCCAGCAGGTTGTCCTTGTACAGGCGCAGCACGCCGATCACCACGCCGGCCACCCGGCCATCGGCGGCCAGCACGGGCGCCACCATCTGCACGATGGGCATGCCGCTCGATTTACCGAGCATCGGTTCGGTGATCATGGGCTGGCGCGTGCGCAGGACGGTCTGGAAATACTCGCGTTCGGCAACGTTGATGCCGGCGCGCCCCGCCACTTCCGGCATGTCGGCCACGATGGCGCCCTGCGCGTCGAGCACCAGCACGTCATCGAACAGCACCAGCATCGAGCGGCGCGAATAGTATTCGCGCAATTGGGCGGGCCGGGCGATCAATTCCGGCGGCTGTTGCCGGGCCGTCAGGGTGACGATCTGCAGCAGCATGCCCAGCTTGTCGTCGAGCTCGGCAGCGGTGCGGGTGATCAGGGACGATTGCTGGCTCAGCAGTACTCGGGTGAAGTCGTCGCGCATGTGCTGCACCTGGATCATGGTGACCAGCGCGATCATGGCGATCGAGGTCAGGCTGGTGGCCAGCGCGACTTTTGCTTTGATGCCGAGAGGCTTCATGATTTCCTTTTCAGTACCGGGCGGCACAGGCGGCAGATAATGCTGTCAGGAATTTTCCTATCAATACCCCAGCTTGGCAAGCGCCACCGCGCAAATTGCCCGCCCCGTACGGGCTTTTGACGATGTTGCCATATAATTAAAGGCTGGACGTCGTTTATTCGCCGAAATTACGGTGAAATTGGCATACGGCAACCCTGTATGCAGCTGTATGCAGTAAACTTGTTGTTGCATTTTCTAAAAGGTACCGACATGACTGAAGCGCTACTCACTCCCACCTTGCCCACCGTGAACGTGGAGGCGTTGCGTGCGCGATGCTCGACCTGCAGCATGCATCAATTGTGCCTGCCGATGGGCCTCGATATGGGCGACATGGACAGGCTGGACCAGATCATTGGCCGCCGCCGCAAGATCGTGCGCGGCGCTTCACTGTTCCGTATCGGCGATTCGTTCCAGAACCTGTATGCGATCCGCCTGGGGCACTTCAAGACGTACCAGATCAATCCCGGTGGCGAAGAGCAGGTGACGGGCTTCCAGATGGCCGGCGAACTGCTGGGCATGGACGCCATCAGCGCCGACCGCCACCACTGTAATGCGGTGGCGCTGGAAGACAGCGAAGTGTGTGAAATCCCGTTTTCCAGCCTGGAACAATTGCTGGGCAATATGCCGACTCTGCTGCGCCATTTCCACCGCATGATGAGCCAGGAAATCACGCGCGAGCAAAGCGTCATGCTGTTGCTGGGCAATATGCAGGCGACGCAGCGGTTTGCCGCCTTCATCGTCAACCTGGCGTCGCGGTATGAAGCGCGCGGCTATTCGGGCAGCAATTTCCAGCTGCGCATGTCGCGCGAGGAAATCGGCAACTACCTGGGCCTGACCATCGAGAGCGTCAGCCGCCTGCTATCCAAATTCAAGAAGGAAGGCTGGCTGCGCGTGTCGAACCGCGAGATCGAGATATTGCAGCCGGCCAAGCTGAAGGCCATTACGGCCGGTACAGACGTCTGCAAATAAGGCTTACAGCTCTTCGTCCGCATGCAGCGCGATGCTGCGTTGCAGCGGCCAGGTCCAGATGCCGGACAGGCGCCACTCGCGTTTGTCATTTTCCACCAGCACTTGCCAGCGGCTGCGCTCGAGCATCGGCAGCGCCACCGAGAAATTGCCGGCCGCATCGGGCCGCACCAGCAGCTTGATGTCCTTTTCCGGCAGGGTCGCATGCGCCAGGTGCAGCTGCAGCGGACCCTGGTAAGCTTTGCCGAAGCTGTGCACGGAACCACTGAGACGCGCTGACGCCACGTCGTAGGACAAGCTGGTATCCATGGCCAGGTCGCTGGCGATCGTGTCGCGCTTCAAATCCTGGTTGATCGCCTTGCCCTGCTTGTAATAATCGCCCACCACCAGCGCATCGGGCTGCGTAAACGCGATATAGCCCATGAAGCTGCCGACGACCACGGACAGGCCGGGGCCGATCATCAGCAGCCATGGCCAGCGATGCTTGTACCACGGTGCAACGGGGGCTTGCAGTTTCAGACTGTCGGACATGGTATTTCTCCTGTGTAAACGGCCAATCCCCATGCGGGGACCGGCCTTCCTACTTTAGCGCGGCACGATGAATACCGCGCTTTCGCGCACATGCAGCGAGGGGTTGTCCAGCGATTGCAATTCGATCGCAATCTTGTTCGAACCCTTCTCTCCCACGCCGTGCGGCACGCGCAGGCGGATCGGCCAGCCCAGCGTTTCCGTCGGCTGCAAGGTCACTTCTTCGCGCGTCAGCAAGGTCAGGCCCGGCAAGCCGGAAGCGCTGATCTTGAAATGCTGGCTTTGCTCGGACGTGTTCATGATCTGCAGGCGGTAGACGTTTTCGATCATGCCGTCTTCCACTTCGCGTCCCATCGAACCGCGGTCGCGGATCACGTCCATTTTCAGGGGCGTGCGCAGGGCCAGCGACGTACATACGGCGATGATGATCAGGGCCAGGATGGAAGTGTAGATCAGGACGCGCGGGCGCATGGCGCGCTGGCGTATCTGCTTCGAATTGAAGTTGTTTTCCATCGCATGGTCGGTGCTGTAGCGTATCAGGCCACGCGGCCGCTCGACCTTGTCCATCACGCTGTTGCAGGCATCGACGCAGGCGGCGCAGCCGATGCATTCATACTGCAGGCCGTTGCGGATATCGATGCCGGTCGGACACACCTGCACGCACAGGGTGCAATCGATGCAGTCGCCCAGCTTGTCGTTGTTGCCGGCCTTCTTGCTCATGGCGCCGCGTGGTTCGCCGCGCTTGGCATCGTAGGTGATGATCAGGGTGTCCTGGTCGAACATGGCGCTCTGAAAGCGCGCGTAGGGGCACATGTATTTGCACACCTGCTCGCGCAGCCAGCCCGCGTTGCCGTAGGTTGCCAGGCTGTAGAACAAGACCCAGAACCATTCCCAGGGACCGAAATTCAAGGTGGTCACCGACTGCGCCAGTTCCTTGATCGGCGTGAAGTAGCCGACAAAGGTAAAGCCCGTCCACAGGGCGATGGCGCCCCATGCCAGGTGCTTGGCCGTCTTCTTGAACGCCTTGCGCACGGAGGGGCCCTGCTTGTCGAGGGCCATGCGCGCGCTGCGCGTACCCTCGATGCGGCGTTCGACCCACAGGAAAATTTCCGTGTATACCGTTTGCGGGCAAGAGAACCCGCACCACACCCGCCCGGCAATGGCCGTGACGAGGAACAACAAATACGCACAGATGATCAGCAGGGCCGCCAGATAGATGAAATCCTGGGGCCACAGCACGACGCCGAAAATGTAGAACTTGCGCGTGGTCAAATCGAACAGCAGGGCTTGCCTGCCATTCCAGGTCAACCACGGCAAGCCGTAGAACGCCAGCTGGGTAAGCCATACGCATACCCATCGCCAGGTAGCGTAGCGTCCTTTGGCCTCGCGAGGGTAGATCTGCTCGCGGGCCGCATACATCTTGATGACTTGAGGTTCCATTTTTACTTGGCGGGTGCCTGCGGATTCGACAGGCTCCAGACATACGCCGACAGCACGTGTACCTTGGATTCGCCGAGGAAATCACTGAAGGCCGGCATGGTGTTGTTGCGTCCCTTGCGTACGGTTTCCATGATGGTATCGGCGCTGCCGCCGTACAGCCAGGTCTTGTCCGTCAGGTTCGGCGCGCCGAGCATCTGGTTACCCTTGGCATCGGCGCCATGACAGGCCATGCAGGCGCCAAATTTGGCCTTGCCCAGCACCGACTTGACGGGATCCGAGGTCGAGCCGGACAGGCTCAGCACATAATGGGCCACGTTCTCGACATCCTTTTCGGAGCCGAGGGCGGCGCCCATCGGTGGCATCTGCCCATTGCGGCCGTGCAGGATGGTGGTCTTGATGATGTCGGGTTCACCGCCATACAGCCAGTCCTTGTCGGTCAGGTTGGGGAAGCCCTTGTTGCCGCGCGCATCCGAACCGTGGCATTGCGCGCAATAGGTCAGGAACAGGCGCTGGCCGATGGCCAGTGCCTGCGGATCGGCCGCCACCGTCTTCAAGTCCTGGCTCAGGTACTTGTTGAACAGGGGACCGTAGTCGGCTTCCGCCTTCTTCAGCTCTTCCTCGTACTGGCCCGTCGATTTCCAGCCCAGGCTGCCGGCATAGGTGCCCAGGCCTGGATACAGGAACAGGTAGGCCAGGGCGAAGACGATGGTGATGTAGAACAACCACATCCACCAGCGCGGCATCGGCGTGTTGAGTTCCTTCAAGTCCTCGTCCCAGACGTGGCCCGTGGTGCCGTCGGCAGGGGCGCCCTCGACCACTTTGATTTTCGACTGCGAGTACAGCAGCACGCCGCAGCCGATGATGCCCAGCAGGGACAGCACGACGATGTAGATATTCCAGAAGCCATTGGTAAAGTCAGCCATGGTGATGCTCCTTCGCCAGGTTCATCTCGGCCTCGGCCGGATAGTCGAGCGCGTCATCGGCGAACGGCAGGCGTGCCGCCGCGTCGAAGTCGCTGTTGCTGCGGCTGAACGTCCACCACAGGATGCCCACGAACGTCGTAAAGGAAACCACCGTCATGACGCTGCTGGCGCTGTCAAACAGGTTTTCGATTGCCATGCTAATTCCTTGTTTTGATTAATGTACCGAGGCCTTGCAGATAGGCGACCAGGGCGTCTTCTTCCGTCTTGTCCTGCAACTGCGCGGGGCCGGCGGCGATTTCTGCATCGCTGTACGGCTGGCCCAGGCGTTGCAGGGCGCGCATCTTCGGCATGATGTCGTCAGGCACCAGCTTGGTCTTCGCCAGCCAGGGGTAGGACGGCATGTTCGACTCGGGTACCACGTCGCGCGGGTTGTTCAAGTGCGTGCGGTGCCATTCATCGCTGTAGCGCGCGCCCACGCGGGCCAGATCCGGCCCCGTGCGCTTGGAACCCCACTGGAACGGACGGTCGTAGACGAACTCGCCAGCGACCGAATAGTGGCCATAGCGTTCCGTTTCCGCGCGCAGCGGACGCACCATCTGCGAGTGGCAGTTGTAGCAGCCTTCGCGCACGTAAATGTCGCGGCCAGCCAGGCGCAGCGGCGAGTACGGTTTCAGGCCGGCGACCGGCTCCGTCGTGCTCTTCTGGAAGAACAGGGGGACGATCTCGACGGCGCCGCCGATGCTGATCACCACGGTGACCAGGGCGATCAGCAGCCAGGGGTTTCTCTCAATCCATGCATGTGAAAATTTCATTTGCTTATGCTCCTATCAGGCGTGCGCCGCGTTCAGTTCCGGAATGCGGGCGACGGGGAGTTTGCTGCCGCGCAAGGTCATCCAGGTGTTGTAGCCCATGATGCACATACCCGACAGGTACAGCAGGCCACCGGCCACGCGCACCACGTAGTACGGATACGTCGCTTTCACGCTCTCGACAAAGGTGTAGGTCAGGGTGCCGTCCGGATTGACTGCGCGCCACATCAGGCCCTGCATCACGCCGGCGATCCACATTGCGGCGATGTACAGCACGATGCCGATGGTGGCCACCCAGAAGTGCACGTCGACCAGGCGCGTGCTGTGCATCTGCGTGCGGCCCGCCAGGCGTGGCAGCAGATAGTAGATCGAACCCATGGTGATGAAGCCCACCCAGCCCAGGGCGCCCGCATGCACGTGGGCAACGGTCCAGTCGGTGTAGTGCGACAGCGAGTTGATGGTCTTGATCGACATCATCGGACCTTCGAAGGTGGCGATGCCGTAGAACGACAGCGAAACGATCATGAATTTCAGGATCGGGTCGGTACGCAGCTTGTGCCAGGCGCCCGACAGGGTCATGATGCCGTTGATCATGCCGCCCCAGCTTGGTGCCAGCAGGACCAGCGAGAAGACCATGCCGATCGATTGCGTCCAGTCAGGCAATGCCGTGTAGTGCAGGTGATGCGGGCCGGCCCACATGTAGGTGAAGATCAGCGCCCAGAAGTGGACGATCGACAGACGGTACGAGTACACGGGGCGCTCGGCCTGTTTCGGGATGAAGTAGTAAACCATGCCCAGGTAGCCGGCGGTCAGGATGAAACCCACCGCGTTATGGCCGTACCACCACTGGATCATGGCGTCCTGCACGCCCGCATACGCGGAATACGACTTGGTGAACGAGGCTGGCATGACGGCGCCATTGACCACGTGCAAAATCGTCACGGCCAGGATGTAGGCGCCGAAGAACCAGTTGGCCACGTAGATATGCTTGACCTTGCGCTTGATCAGGGTGCCGAAGAACACGATGGCATAGGCGATCCAGACGACGGCGATGAGGATGGCGATAGGCCATTCCAGTTCCGCGTATTCCTTGCCGCGGGTCAGGCCCATGGGCAGGCTGACGACGGCGCACAGGATCACCGCTTGCCAGCCCCAGAACGTGAAGGCGGCCAGTTTGTCGGAAAACAGGCGCACCTGGCAGGTGCGTTGTACAACGTAGTACGAAGTAGCGAACAGGCCGCAGATGCCGAAGGCGAAAATCACCGCATTCGTGTGCAGCGGACGCAAGCGTCCGTATGTCAGCCATGGTATATCGAGGTTCAGGGCAGGCCAGGCCAGCTGAGCGGCGATGATAACGCCAACCAGCATGCCGATGATGCCCCATACCACAGTAGCGACCGCGAATTGCTTCACGATCTTGTAGTTATAGTTCAGCGATTGATCCACAAAGACTCTCCCTGGAATTACTATTTATGATGGTGGCCAGAGAGTAAGTGTTTGACCGCGAAAAAACTTTGATGTGGATCAAAATTCCCCGGATGAAATAAGCGTAGCGAACTGGCATCGAAATAAAGTGATATCTCGATCAAATTCCCGTCAAAAAAGCCATGCAAGATCCCTGCAATCAGGAGGGATGAGGGGCAGACGCGCCGGCATGGCGTGCGGGACGCCAGCCGGGCTGGTGGGGTCAGGGATGCGGTTCGCCGGGCGTCGGCGGCTTGGCTGTCGTATCGTCGTCCTGCAACACGCGCAGGCCCGGTCCGACGAGGTCGTCGAACTGGCCGCTGTCGGACGCCGTGAAATACACCCACAGGGCGATGAAGACGACCACGACGCTCAAGGGGATCAGGAGGTAAAGAGCTTCCATTAGACTTTCCGCAGGCGTAGGGCGTTGGCGATGACGACGGCCGAGCTGGCAGCCATGCCGACGCCGGACAGCCAGGGGTTCAAAAAACCCAGCGCGGCGGCCGGGATGGCCGTCAGATTGTACAGGGTTGCCCAAGCGAGGTTTTCGCGGATGATGCGCATGCTGCGCGCCGCCGTTTTCGCCGTGTCGAGCACGGAAACCAGTTGGCTCGACAGCAGCACCGTGTCCGCATGGGCCTGCGCCAGGGCGGCGCCGGAACCCATGGCGAAGGACACGTCGGCGCCGCTCAGCACGGCGGCGTCGTTGATGCCGTCGCCCACCATCGCCACCACGGCGCCCGTGGCCTGCAGTTGCTGCACGAAATCGAGCTTTTCATCGGGCAGGCATTCGCCGCAGGCCGTGTTGATGCCCAGTTCCGTCGCCACGCTTTGCGTCAGCGCTTCCTGGTCGCCACTGAGCAGCACGACTTGCTTGCCGCGCCGGTGGAAATACGCGACCACTTCGCGCGCTTCCGGGCGCAGCGCGTCACTGAGCAGGAAGCGCGTCAGCCAGCGCCCTTGCGTGCCCAGGTACAGCGGCGTCATGCCCTGCATGCCGACGGCCGTATCGCCCAGCGGCGGGCCGGCGATGGCGGCGACAAAGGCCGCATTGCCCAGGCGGTAGCGCACACCATCGACGCTGCCTTCGAGGCCCTGGCCCTGTACTTCCTGCAACTGTTCCGCGTGCGTGCGTGGCTGTTCCTTGGCTGCTGCCAGTATCGCCTGCGCCAGCGGATGGGCGCTGCCCGCTTCCAGCGCGGCGGCCACCTGCAGGCACGCGTCCTCGCCCATGCTGCCGAGTCCTTCGATTTGCCGCAGCACGGGCCGGCCCAGGGTCAGGGTGCCCGTCTTGTCGAAGACGATGTGGGTGGCGCGGTGCAAGGTTTCCAGTACGTGTGGCTGGACGATCAGCACGCCGCGCCGCAACAGGCTGTCGGTGGCGGCCGCCAGCGCCGTCGGCGTGGCCAGAGAAAGCGCGCACGGGCACGACACGACCAGCACGGCAATGGCCACGGGCCAGGCTTGGGCTGGGTCATGCCAGCTCCAGAAGGCGAACACGGCGATGGCAAACAGCAGCAGGCCCAGCACGAACCAGGCGGCGACCTTGTCGGCCCACTGCGCGATCTGCGGCTTGCCGCTGCCGGCCCGCTCGATCAGTTTCAATAAATCGGACAGGGTGCTTTCGCGCGCCGGTTTCAATACGCGCAAGATGAGCGCCGCACTGGCGTTGATCGCCCCGCCCGGCACCTGTTCGCCCATTTTCCTGCGCTGCGCCGCGCTTTCGCCCGTCAGCAGCGACAGATCAAGCGCGCTCGTGCCTTCGATGATGACGCTGTCGGCGGCGATTGCCTCGCCCGGTTTGACCAGGATGATGTCGCCCACGGCCAGGCTGCCGGCCGGCACCAGGGTGGTGGCGCGGTGGTCCGGGAAGCCCGCCATCAGCGAGGCGGAGGCGGGCAAGGCGTGCTGCAGGCGCTCAAGGGCCGAGGCGGCCTTGCGGCGCGCCTGCAGCTCGAAATAGCGGCTGCACAGCAAGAGAAAAATGAACATCGTGGCCGAGTCGTAATACACCTCGCCGCGGCCCGTAAAGGTCGCCACCACGCTGCCGAAGAAGGCCGCCAGGATGCCCAGCGCCACGGGCACGTCCATGCCCAGGGTGCGCGCGCGCAAGCTGACCCAGGCGCCCTGGAAGAAGGGCATGGCGGAGTAACAGATGGCCGGCAAGGTGAGCAGCAAACTGGCCCAGCGCATCAGGCTGGCCATATTGTCGTCCAGCGTGCCATCTTCGGCCAGGTAGGCGGGCGCCACGTACATCATGACCTGCATCATCGACAGACCGGCCACGAACAGCTGGCGGCCCAGGGTCTTGCTGGCCTTTTGCAGGCGCTCGCCATGGCGCACGGCATCATACGGATAGGCCGTGTAGCCGACTTGCCGCACGGCTTGCAGGATGTCGCCCGGTTCGCATTCGGCGCGGCTCCAGCGCACGTACAGGCGCTCCGTGGCGACGTTCAGGCTGGCCGCCTGTACGCCGGGCAGACGCGTCAGCTGGCGCTCGATCAGCCAGACGCAGGCGGCGCAGCGGATGCCTTCGACGGACAGGGTCGCTTCGCAGCTGCTGGCGTCGCGCGCGAATTGCGCGTCATCATTGCTGTACAGGCGCAGCTCGGGCGGCACCATGGTCGCATCAGCCGCGTTGACGGCATATTCGTCGCGGTCGCGGTAGTATGCGCTCTGGCCGATGTCGACGATGGTTTGCGCCACCGCTTCGCAGCCGGGGCAGCACATGGCGCGCGGCACGTCGTCGATGGTGACGTTCCAGCTGGAGCCGCCTGGTATGGGCAAGCCACAATGGAAGCAGGCGGAGGGTTGTAAAACAGCATTCATAGGTTTGGTTTCATGCGTCTTTTCATGGATGGCCCGTGACGCACAGGGCGTCGAGCCAGCCCAGCGACACGCCATGCGCGGCGCGCAGCAGGCCCAGCAGGCCAAAGCCCAGCACCAGCAAGCCGCTGGCGATGCGCACGGGACGGCGCTGCATCTGCGCGCGCAGCCGCGTACCCAGTAAACCCATGCCCAGCAGGGTGGGCAGGGTGCCCAGGCCGAAGGCGGCCATCGTGGCCGCGCCGTTCAGCGCCGAGCCTTGCAGCATGGCCGTCAGCAGCGCGCTGTAGACCATGCCGCACGGCACCCAGCCCCACAGCCCGCCCACGGCCAGCGCTTTTAACGGCGTATCCATCGGCATCAGCGGTTTCAACAGGGGCCGCACGCGGCGCCAGACGACGTTGCCGGCCGCTTCCAGATGCGCCAGGCCGCGCCAGGCATCCATCAGGTACAGGCCCAGGGCGACGAGCATCAGGTTGGCCAGCCAGTAGCCGGCCACTTGCAGTGACGCCAGGTGCAGCATGCCCGCGCCCGCCAGGCTGCCGGCCATGGCGCCGGCCAGCATGTAGCTGAGTATGCGCCCGCCGTTGTAGGCCAGCACGCGCAGCACATTCGTCTGCAAGCTTGTCTGCAATGCCGGGCGCGCCACGGCAATGGCGATCACGGGACGCGTGGGCGCCGCCGCTGCGCCGCCGCCCAGCGACAGGGCGCCGACGATGCCGCCGCACATGCCGATGCAGTGCACGCTGCCGGCCAGACCGACCAGGAACATGGGCACGAGGCTGAGGGCATTCATCGCGCGGCGCTACACCGTTTTCGAGTAGCGCAGCGGCTGCACCGCGTCGGGCGCCGTGTTGGCGCGCGCCAGGGTCAGGTAGCGGTCGAAGACCATGCAGATATTGCGGATCAACAAGCGCCCTTTCGGCGTCACCGTCAGCCAGTCTTCCTCGATGACGAGCAAACCGTCGCGCGCCAGTTCGCGCAGCTTGTCCAGTTCGGCGGCGAAATAGCTGCGGAATTTCACGGGGTGCGCTTGCTCGATGGTGGCGATCGACAATTCGAAATTGCACATCAGCATCTGGATGATGATACGGCGCAATAAATCGTCCGTGTCGAGCTTGATGCCGCGGGCGATCGGCAGCACGCCTTCGTCGAGTTTTTCGTAATACGCGTCGAGCGTCTTCTCGTTCTGGCTGTAGACGGCACCGACGGAGCTGATGGCCGACACGCCGCAGGCGATCAGGTCCGCTTCCGCGCGCGTCGAGTATCCCTGGAAGTTGCGGTGCAAGCGGCCCTGGCGCTGCGCCACGGCCAGGTCGTCCGTCGGCTTGGCGAAATGGTCCATGCCGATGTAGACGTAGCCGGCGGCCGTCAGGCGTGCGATGCACAGGCCCAGCATGGCCAGCTTGGTGGCGCTGTCGGGCATGTCGGCGTCGAGGATGCGGCGCTGCGGCTTGAACAGATGCGGCATGTGCGCGTAATGGTACAGGGCGATGCGGTCGGGGCTGGCGTTGATCACCTTGCGCAGGGTTTCCGTCATCGTTTCCAGGTTTTGCTTCGGCAAGCCATAGATCAGATCGATGCTGATCGAGCGGAAACCCGCGTCGCGCGCCGCCTGCATGATGGCCACCGTTTCCGCTTCCGGCTGGATGCGGTTGACGGCCTTTTGCACGTCGGCATCGAAATCCTGCACGCCCAGGCTGATGCGATTAAAACCTTGCGCGCGCAGCGAGAACACGCGCTCGCGCGAGACGGTGCGCGGGTCGATCTCGATCGAGTATTCGCCGTCTTCATCGGACGCAAACTCGAAATGCTGGCGCAAATGCGCCATCAGTTCATCCATCTGCTTTTCGCTCAGGTAAGTCGGTGTGCCGCCGCCGAAGTGCAATTGCTCGATCTGGTTCATGCCGGCAAACAGCTTGCCCTGCATGGCGATTTCCTGTTTTAAATAGCTGAGATAGGTGGCCGCCTTGCTGCGGTCTTTCGTGATGATCTTGTTGCAGGCGCAGTAGTAGCACAGGGTGTCGCAGAACGGTACGTGCACATACAGCGACAGCGGCCGGCGGCCGCCGCGCATGCGCAGGGCGGCCAGCGCTTCGAGGAAGTTGCCGTAGCCAAATTCCGCATTGAAACGGTCGGCGGTCGGGTAGGACGTGTAGCGGGGGCCGGACTGGCTCATCTTGCCGATGATGACCGGGTCGAATTCGACGACGGCGTCCAGGTCGGCGGAAGCACTGCTGAGTAGTGTAGGCATGATGTGTGTAAAGTCTTGAAAGGTTTAGGCGGCCAGGCGTTTCATGGCGGGTTTGCCGGCGTTCGCGGCGCCTGCGGCGCCCGACTTGCCGCCAGGCATGGCGACGCGGCGCGGTGGCGGCATCTTGCCGAAATTGAACAGGCTTACGGCTTGCGACAGGCTGGCAGCTTCTTCCGCCAGGCGTGTGGCGGCCGCGGCGGCTTCTTCCACCAGGGCCGCGTTCTGCTGCGTCACCTGGTCCATGTGGGCGATGGCCTGGTTGACCTGGTCGACGCCGATGCTCTGTTCGCGCGAAGCGATGGAAATTTCCTGCATGATGGCCGTCACCTGCTTGACGGAGCTGACCACCTGCTCCATGGTGGCGCCGGCGCGGTTCACCTGCAGCATGCCGGCGCCCACCTTGCCGACGGAAATTTCAATGAGTTGCTTGATATCCTTGGCCGCCACGGACGAGCGCTGCGCCAGGTTGCGTACTTCGCCTGCCACGACGGCGAAGCCCCTGCCCTGCTCGCCGGCGCGCGCCGCTTCCACGGCCGCATTCAGGGCCAGGATGTTGGTCTGGAAGGCGATGCCTTCGATCAAGGCGATGATGTCGACGATTTTCTTCGACGAGGTGTTGATCTCGTCCATGGTGGTGATCACTTCGGCAACGATCTCGCCGCCCTGTACGGCCACTTTCGAGGCGGCCACGGCCAGTTCATTTGCTTGCACCGAGTTGTCCGCATTCTGTTTCACGGTCGACGAGAATTCCTCGATGCTCGAGGCCGTCTCTTCCAGGCTGGCGGCCTGCGATTCCGTGCGGCCCGACAGGTCCATATTGCCGACGGCGATTTGCTTGGTGGCCACGGCCATGGTTTCCACGTTGATGCGCACGTCGCGGATGGTGGCGATCAGATTGCTGTTCATCTGTTGCAGCGCGCGCAGCAATTGCCCCACTTCATCCGTGCTTTCCGTTTCAAAACTGCCCGACAGGTCGCCGGCGGCAATCGCCCGTGCGCCGTTCAGGGCCTTGCCCAGCGGCTTGAGCACGGACATGCGCAAGGTGTACCAGAGGAAAACGTTGATCAGGAAGCCGAACAGGGTGGCGCCGAAGATGGCGTAATTGGTGATCTTGCCGCCGCTGGCGAACAGGCTGATGACGCACACCAGCAGTTGCAGGCAGTTGACGATGGAGGTGGCGGCCCAGATGCGCAGATTGAGCGACATGTGCGTCAGGTTATGCAGCAGGTGTGCCAGACCAGGGCGCACGATCTGCCCGTTCTTGATGACGATGTTGCCGCCTTCCTTGTTGCGGATGGCCGCATAGGCTTCTTCGGCTGCCTTGACCTGGTCCTTGTCCGCTTTCACGCGCACGGACATGTAGCCGATGGTCTTGCCCGCTTCGCGGATGGGCGTGACGTTGGCGCGCACCCAGTAAAAATCGCCGTTCTTGCAGCGGTTCTTGACCAGGCCCGTCCATGGCGTGCCGGCCTGGATCGAGGTCCACAGGTCGGCAAACGCTTCGGCCGGCATGTCCGGGTGGCGCACGATGTTCTGGGGCGAACCGAGCAGCTCGGCTTCGCTGAAGCCGCTGACCTGGCTGAAGTAGGGGTTCACATAGACGATATTGCCGTTCATATCCGTTTTCGACACGATGGCCTGATCGTCCAGGACGAGGACTTCACGGTTAGTCACTGGCAAATTTTGTCGCATGGTCGCGGCTTCCTGATCAGTTAAATAGGCAATTGGTGAGTAAGACTTGCACGATTGCAAGAATGGAGATCAGTGTAAGGAGTCGCCTGCGCAAATTTATTGATGTAGATCAAAATCCTCAAGATTGGTCGTGCTTGCACGCATTTAGCGATAGCAATGCGGCATTGCTTTAAAGATACTGGTTGCCGCTGGCGGCTAATCCACGCCCGCCGTCAGCGGCCGCAGGTTGCCCACGGCGTAGCCTTGCGCGTAGTCGATGCCCAGTTCGCGGATGACGGCCAGGGTGGCCGCGTCTTCCACGTATTCGGCCACCGTTTTGAGGCCCATTACGTGCCCCACTTCATTGATGGCCTTGACCATGGCGCGGTTGATGGCGTTGGTGGCGATGTCGCGCACGAAAACGCCGTCGATCTTGAGATAGTCGACGGGCAGCGCTTTCAGGTAGCCGAACGAGGAAAAGCCGCTGCCAAAGTCATCGAGCGAGAAGCGGCAGCCCAGGGCCTTGAGCTGGCGCATGAACACTTGCGCCTTGGGCAGGTTGGCGATGACGGCCGTTTCCGTAATTTCAAAGCAGATCTGCTCGGGCGCGATGGCGAACTGCACGAACTGCTCGGTGATGTAATCGTGCAAGCCGGCATCGGCCAGCGACATGCCCGACAGGTTGACGGAATACAGGGCCGGTGCGCGGCGCCGGCTTTCCGCCAGCGCGGCCAAAGGCGGCAGGCTGTCGCGCACGCTCTCGATATGTGCGCAGACGGCACGGATGACCCAGCGGTCGATGGACAGCATCATGTCGTAGCGTTCTGCAGCCGGGATGAAGGCGCCGGGCAGTATCAAATCGCCCTTGCTGTTGCGGATGCGGATCAGCACTTCGTCGTGGTGTTCCTGGCTGTCGTGCAGGTGCACGATGGGCATGGCGTACAGGCGGAAATAATCGTGGGCGAACGCTTCGTTCAGGCGCGAGATCCACAGCATTTCGCCATGCCGCTGGGCCAGCATGACGTCGGACTCCTGGTAGACGTGGATGCGGTTGCGGCCCTGCTCCTTGGCCAGGTAGCAAGCCTGGTCGGCCGCGCTCAGCAGCTCGCTCATGGACTTGCTGTCCTGGCTGATTTCCACCATGCCGATGCTCACGCCCAGCTCGAAGCTGCGGCTATCCCAGGCGAAACGGAAATCGCGGATGGACTGGCGCAGCTGTTCGCCGATGACGCGCGCGTGGTCGAGCGGACAGTGCGGCAGCAGCACGCCCAGTTCGTCGCCGCCCAGGCGCGCCAGGATGTCGCTGTCGCGCATTTGTGCCTGCAGCATCTTCGCCAGCAGTTGCAGCAACACGTCGCCGGCGCCATGGCCGCAGGTATCGTTGATGACCTTGAACTGGTCCAGGTCCAGGTACAGCAGCGCATGCACGTGGCCATCCTGCTTGGCCGTGTGCAGGGCGCCAGCCACCAGGTGCTCGAATTCGCGCCGGTTGATCAGGCCTGTCAGGGTGTCGTGCGTGGCGTGCCACGACAATTGCTGGCTCAGCTTGCGCTCGTGGCTGACGTCGCGGAACACGACGACGGCGCCGAGGATGTCGCCATTGCGCGACCAGATGGGCGCGGCGGACTCTTCCACAGCGATGCGCCGCCCGTCGCGCTTGACCAGCTGCGCATGCGTGGAAATGCCGATGGCCTGGCGCTGGCGCAAGCATTTGATGGCCACGTGTTCGAGCGGCTCTCCCGTGTGTTCATCGACGAGGTTCAGGGTTTCCCAGATATCCAGGCCCTGGGCCAGCTCGTTGCTCCAGCCCGTCAATTGCTCGGCCACCCGGTTCAGGTAGCGCGTCTTGCCGAACGGATCGGTGGTGATGACGCCGTCGCCGATGGAACTGAGCGTCACTTCGGCCAGTTCCTTGCGTTCGGCGATCATCAGTTCGCGCGCCATGTGCTCGGTGATATCCCAGATGATGCCCAGGGTGCGTTCGGGCTGGCCGCCGGCATCCATGAAGATGTGCGCCTTGGCCGCCAGCCAGTGTTCGCTGCCATCGGGCCAGACGACGCGGTATTGCAGGGCGTAGCCGCCGCGCCGGCGCACGCCGTCCTGCAGCACTTTGATCACCTTGTCGCGGTCGCCGGCGTGCACGCAGTCGAGAAAGCTGCGGAATGGCTGCGTCAGCGCCCGCTCTTCCAGGCCCAGCAAGGTGGCGCCCTTGGCCGACCAGCTGACCGTGCCGTCGATGACCTGGCCAGCGACGATGCGCGAATCCCAGATCGCCATGTGCGCCGCCTCCAGTGCCATTTGCAAACGTTTCTGCTGGTCGCTCATCATCCTCTCCCGACATGGATACAGGAATAGATGCCCCGCTGGTGTTTAAGTTCCCGGCGCCTCGGCAGAGGTGGCTGGCGCGGCCCGTGCCACGTCGCGCACATTCTTTTGCACTGCCACGGCTGCAAACAGGCTCAGCAGGAATGCCATCGCATAAAACCCTTTCTCGCTATTTTGCAGATTAGCGTTCCACAGGCCCACAGTCAATAACAGCAAGGCCAGCAGCACGGAAATCCAGCACAGGCCAAAGTATATCCCCGTCACGGCGATGCCTTCGTTACGGTCGCGCACGGATTTTTGCAGCGAGATGGCGGCGAACAGGCCATACATGAGGATGGTGAAGTAATAGCCCTTCTCGTTGAGGGCCATGCCGGCGTTCCACAGGCCGGACAGGTAGGTGACGATGCCGATCAGCAATGCCGCCCAGGAGGCGCCGATAAAGGCGCTGCTGGGGCGTGGGGCGGGGGAAGTATGCATAGGGTCTCCATGGGCAGCGGGCGCCGCCGGCATGGCCGGGGCGGCAGGCACGGATGCGCCTGCCGCCCCATCAGACCAGAAAGTCTATTTGCTTGGCTTGATCATGCGCAACAAAGCCGACACGGCCGTGACGCCGGCCAGCACCAGGCCACCGGCGATGAGGCCTGCCACCGCGTTGATCAGGCTGGGCGTGACGGCTGCCAGCACGGGGCCGATGCCGGCCACGCCGCCGACGGCGGCTTCCACATGGTGCAGCATGCCGCTGGCCCATGGCCAGCCATGCGTCAAAATACCGCCACCGACCATGAACATGGCCAGGGTGCCCACGACGGAGAGAAATTTCATCAGTTTCGGCGCCGCTGACACGAGCATGCGGCCAAAGCCGCGCACGCCATCCATCAGCGCGCCCGCACCCTTGCGCGCGGCCAGGTAAAAGCCCGCATCATCGAGCTTGACGATGCCGGCGACCAGGCCATACACGCCCACCGTCATGAGCAGGGCGATGCCGACGACGACGGCCACCTGCTCGGCGAAGGTGGCCGCGGCCACCGTGCCCAGCGCGATGACGATAATTTCCGCCGACAAGATGAAATCGGTGCGGATGGCGCCCTTGATCTTGTCTTTTTCCAGCGCGACGAGGTCGACCTGCGGGTCGCGCAGCGCCTGCGCCAGCTCGGCCTTGTGGCTGTCGTCCGGGTGCAAATACTTATGCGCGATCTTCTCAAAACCCTCGAAGCACAGGTAGGCTCCTCCTACCATCAAGAGCGGCGTGATGGCCCACGGCGCAAACGCGCTGATGGCCAGCGCGGCGGGCACGAGGATGGCCTTGTTCTTCAGCGAACCGACGGCGACGGCCCACACCACGGGCAGTTCGCGCTCGGCGCGCACGCCGGCCACTTGCTGCGCGTTCAGGGCCAGGTCGTCACCGAGCACGCCGGCCGTCTTCTTGGCGGCCACCTTGGTCATCAGGGAAACGTCATCGAGGATGCTGGCGATGTCGTCGAGCAGGGCCAGCAGGCTGGAGCCGGCCATCTCAGCGCGCTCCCACGGTGGTGGCAGGGAATATTGGAGCGAGGAAAGTGTTGTTTTTCATGATGTTATTCTTGGTTGTACGGCAAGGAACGATGTGGCTAAGGTGTGACTGCGATCTTACCCCAGGGATGGCCGGCAAGGCCGCACTGAGCGGGTTAAAATTGCTCATCACCATCATTTTTATGGAAACCGCATGTCCTTTGCCACCTGGATCACCTTTGTCATCGCCGCCTCCATCATCGCCGTCTCGCCCGGCTCGGGCGCCGTGCTGTCGATGTCGCACGGCCTGTCGTACGGGGTGAAGAAGGCCAGCGCCACGATTCTCGGCCTGCAGCTGGGGCTGCTGGTGGTGCTGGGCATCGCCGGCGCCGGCGTGGGCTCCTTGCTGCTGGCTTCCGAAGTGGCGTTCAATATCGTCAAGACGGTGGGCGCCCTGTACCTGATCTACCTGGGCCTGTCGCAGTGGCGCGCCAAGGTGGCGGTGGCGGGTGAGCTGCACGCCGACGCCGTGGTGCCGCCCATGGGCCGGCGCGTGCTGACGGGCTTTCTCACCAATGTGACGAATCCGAAGGGCATCATTTTCATGGTGGCGGTATTGCCGCAATTCATCAGTCCAACTTCGCCCCTGCTGCCGCAATTGCTGATCCTGGCCGTCACCATGTGCACGATCGACCAGATCGTCATGCACAGTTACGCCTTCCTGGCTTCCTCGATGCAGCGTTTTTTCCGCGATGCCAAGGCCGTGAAAAAGCAGAACCGCTTCTTTGGCGGCTTGCTGATGGCCGTCGGCACGGCATTGTTCTTCGTCAAGCGCGGTGGCCAGGCGGCGTCCTGAGGCAGATCAAGTTGCAAACATTTGTAAGCCCGCTTGCGATGCCCGCCCAATGCGGATGTAATCGGGCATGTCATCCTTGTAAGTCCTGCCTGGAGCGCTGCCATGCGTCCGATCCTGTCTTTCCCCTTCCTCAATACCGTGTGCGCCGTGTTGCTGTCGTCGGCGTGCTCCCTGGCCCTGGCCGAAGATCCGCCTGTCCGCGTGGGCCGCATTTCCACCGTCGAAGGGCAGGTGCTGGTGCGCGCCGGCGATGGCGAGGCGCAAAATGCCCTGCTGAACTGGCCCGTCACGACGGATAACCGCTTGAGCACCATGCGCGGCGCGCTGGCGGAATTGCGCGTGGGCGCGGCCGCCGTGCGCCTCGATGGCGATTCCGAGCTGGAAGTGAGCGAACTCGATGACGACAGTTTCAAATTGCACCTCAGCTATGGCACGGTCAGCGTGCGCGTGCGCAATCCCGACGCGCTGCGCGGCTTCGAGCTGACCACGGCCCAGGCCCGCGTGATCCTGACCCAGCCGGGCTGGGTGCGCATCGAGGCGGGGCGCCAGAGCGGCGCCAGCGTCGTCAGCGTGCTCGACGGGGCGGCCGACGTGGATGGCGCGACGGGCAGCGTGACCTTGCGTGCCGGCAAGCGCGCCGAACTGACGGACGAAGAATTGCGCACGGGCGCCTTGCAGCGGATCGCCTTCGACAATTGGCCCGAAGCCTTGCCCGCCGCCGCGCCGGCCTTGCGCTATGTCACGGACGATACGACAGGGTATGAAGAGCTGGACCGCTACGGCGCCTGGCAGGACGATGCGGAATACGGCCCCCTGTGGCTGCCCAGCACGGTGCCGGCCGGCTGGGCGCCGTACAGCGACGGGCGCTGGACGTGGATCGCGCCATGGGGCTGGACCTGGGTCGACAATGCACCCTGGGGCTATGCGCCCTCGCATTACGGCCGCTGGGTAATGCTGGGCCAGCGCTGGGGCTGGGCGCCGGGCCGCGAGCGCGGCCGCGTGCCTTGGGCGCCGGCCCTGGTGGGCTGGGTTGGCGGCAATCACGGGATGAACCGCGGCCAGCGTCCCGACGTGGGCTGGTTTCCCCTGTCGCCGCACGACCGTTACGTGCCCGGCTACCGCGCCAGCGCAGAGTATGAACGCCGCCTCAACCGCGTGGCCGAGGGGCGCCGTCCCGTGGCTGGTGAGCGCGAACACCGCAACCGCACCATCATGCCGGCGCCCGTGCTGCAAAGCATGCCCTTGAGCACGCCGGCTGCGCCGGCGGGCAACTGGCAGCGCCCTTCCGATGCGTCGCGCGGCGACAGGGAGTTCCGGCGCGATTGGGTCAACCGCCCCGGTCGCCTGCAGACGGACGATGGCCAGACGCACCTGGCGCCGCGTCCCATGCAGCCGAACCGGCCGCCCGTGCCGGCACAGCCGCCCCAGCCGCAACAGCCCCTGATGCCGGCGATGCCGGCCTTGCCACCCGTGCAAGACCAGGTGGCACATCCCGCTTGGCGTGGCGAGCACCGGCCCCGCGCCGAGCGTCCCTTTGATGCGCCGCGCCCGGATCGCGCAGAACGTGGTCCCCGCCGCGAAGTGCTGCAAACGGCACCGCCGCCGTCCATGCCTGCCCCGCCGCCGGTGGCCCAGCCGCGGCCCGCAGCGCCGCCGATGCCGGCTCCAGCCGCGCGCGCCAGGAATCAAGAAAGGGTCAATGACAGGGGCAACGACAGGGCCAACGACAGGGCCAACGACAGGGCCAATGAGCGCGGCGCTCCCGGCCGCAGTGGCCGGATGCAGGAAATGGAACGCTGAACGGGCCGCTGGCGCTGGCCGCCTGTCCGTCCGGTCATGGATTATCGACGTTCAAGCCGCCAAACCGACAGTTCGTCACATTTCAGCGGTCAAGCCGCGGTGTTTTGTCTACAGTGACGTCATTGCAAGACAGCGCAATGCCTTCACGGCTGACAGCACCGATTTTCCGGCTATTTTGTCCAAACGAAATAGTTTTCGCCAGCTTACAAAGCTGGCTTTTTTTTTCCGCGCCTCTGGCGCCATGGCAGCGGGCGCAGGCGCTGCCAAAGTTGGCTACAATACGCCTTTGGCACTGACCGGCACTGATTGGAATTCCCATGCAAACCATCCCTCCCAGCGAACACATCATTCCTCCCAGCGAATCGCTGATCGAATACCCGAGCGATTTTCCCATCAAGATCATGGGCCCGACGCATGTCGACTTCGCGCCGACCATGCTGGAACTGGTGATCAGCCACGATCCGACCTTCCACGCGGGCCGCATGGAAGAGCGTCCATCGGGCAAGGGCAATTACACGGGCCTGACCGTCACCGTGCGCGCCATCAGCCGCGAGCAGCTCGACGCCCTGTACATGGCGCTGTCGGGCCACCCGATGGTGAAGATCGTCATGTAAGGCTGGCTGCCGCCACGCTGGCCCGGCTCTTCGTGAGCAGCCAGACGGCGGCAAAGGCGCCACTGGCCGCCGCCGTCACCCACAGCAGCGGCTTTTCGCTGCCGTCCGTGATGGCGGCGATGACGGCGCCGCAGGCGGCCGTAATGGCCATCTGCACGAAGAAGAACAGGCCCGAGGCGCTGCCCGCCTGGTCGCCATACGGCTGCAGCACGGCCAGCTGGCAGGCGGGAATGGCCATGCCCACCGACACCATCACCAGCAGCATCGGCGCCACCAGCGACGCCACGTGCTGCGGCGCCAACGTACCCGCCAGCAACAGGCTGGCCGCGCCCGTTACATTCAGCAGCACCGCCACGCCCAGCATATGATCGGCGCCCAGGCGCGGCCCCAGTGCGCGAAACAGGCTCGATCCCGCGATATAGCCGCTGACCGTCAGCGCGAACACCAGCGCATACGCATGCGGCGACAGGTGCATGCCCCTTTGCAGCAGCACGGATGATTCCGCGATGAAGGGGAAATACGTGCAATACACGCAGCCGATGGCCAGCGCATAGCGCAGGAAATACGCGTCGCCCAGCAGGCGGCGGTACAGCGCCAAAGTATTACCTTGTGGCACGACGCTGGCCGGCCTGGTTTCCGGCACCCAGGCGGCGATCAACCCCAGCGACAGCGCGCCCAGCGCACACAGCACGCCAAACACGGCGCGCCAGCCGAACGCCGCGTCGAGCACGCTGCCGGCCAGCGGCGCCAGGATCGGCGACAAACCCATCACCATCGATATTTTCCCCAGCATGCGTGCCTGCGTGGCGGGATCGAAGCGGTCGCGCACCATGACCCGGCCGATGATGGTGCCGCTGCAGCCGCCGAACGCCTGCAGCACGCGCGCGGCGATCAGCACGTGCACGTCGGAAGTTACGCTGCAAACGATGCTGGCGAGTACATAAATGGCCGTGCCGGCCAGCAGCACGGGACGGCGTCCGTAGCGGTCGGCCAGCGGCCCGCAAGCGAGCATCGAGGCGGCCGAGCCGGCCATGAACAGGCTCAGGGTCAGTTGCAGCTGGGCATCGCTGGCATGCAGGGCATCGGCCATGGCCGGCAGCGACGGCAGATAAATGTCGATGCTGATGCGCGACAGGCAGACCAGCAGCAGCACGATGCCGCCCCAGGCCCACAGGGGAAGTGTTGTTCGTTGATTCATGTTTTTCGATATGCAAGAAATGGCAGACGCACCAGAACGGTGAGAGTAGGATGTTTGTGGTGTAATGCGAAGTGCCAGTCATCAGAAAATTCATTGGACCACTTGGACGATTATTATGCCGCGAGGAAAATCACCGCACGCCCTGGACTTGCCTCGTCCCACCAGCTGGCTCGACAAGGAGGGCGTCAACAAGCAGGATGGCGCGTATGAAGCGCTGCGCTCGGCCATCCTGACGAAGATGCTGCCGGCGGGCAGCCGCTTGCCATCCAGCCGCACCCTGGCGGAACGGTGGGAGTTGTCACGCGGCACCATCGAAACCGTGTTCGACCGCCTGCACGCGGAAGCCTACGTGACGCGCGTGCCCGGTTCCGGCACGCGCGTGTGCGCCGTCGTGCCGGAACGCTTCTTGATGGCAGGATTGGCAGATGCCACCCCGGCCGGGCCATTTTCCGAGCCCGTTCCCGTGTCCGATACGGGCGTGCGCGACGGCTTGCCGTTTGTTGCGCGGCGCGCCGACGCCAGCCTGTTTCCCATGGCGGCCTGGTCCAAGTGCGCCACGCGGGCGCTGGCCGCCGCCACGCCGGAGCAGCTGTGCAGCGCCGATCCGGCCGGCCTGCCCCAGCTGCGTCAGCAGATCGCCGATTTCCTCGCCAAGTACCGCGGCATCCGCTGCGACCCGCAAGACATCGTCGTCACGACCGGCATCCGCCACGCAATCGACTTGCTGGCGCGCAGCATCGTGCGCGATGGCGATAAAGTCTGCCTGGAAGAACCCGGCTATCCGGCCGCGCGCGCCCTGTTCGCCCTCGCTGGCGCCGTGCCGGTCGACATTGCCGTTGATGCCGAGGGCATCGATTGCGCCGCCCTGGCCGCCCACGCGGATGCCCGCCTCGCGTATGTGACGCCGGCGCACCAGTCGCCGCTGGGTGTGACCATGTCCGTCACGCGCCGCCTGGCGTTATTGGAGTGGGCGAATGACAGCGGCGCCTGGGTGGTGGAAGACGATTACGACAGCGAATTCAATTACCAGAGCGCGCCGCTGGCGGCCCTGAAGGCGCTGGACCAGTACCAGCGCGTGATTTACTGTGGCAGTTTCAACAAGACGCTGTTTGCCGGCCTGCGCGTGGGTTTCATGGTACTGCCACCCGCCTTGCGCCCGCCGTTGCTGCGCATGCTGCGGTTGACGGGCAGGTCCGTGGGCGTGACGGAGCAACTGGCGCTGGCCGCCTGGATGGAGGATGGCGCCTTCGTGCGCCATTTGCGCCAGGCGCGGCTGGCCTACAAGGAGCGGCGCGACCTGCTGCTGGCCTGCCTCGAGCAGACCGCGCCCGGCCGCTACGCCATTTCCGGCCAGCAGGCGGGCTTTCATTGCGTGCTGTGGCTGCCGCCGGACAGCGACGAGCGGGCATTTTGCGCGCGCGCCGCGCAAGAGGGGCTGGCGCTGCAGCCGCTCGGCGATTTTTGTCACAGCGCAAAATTGGCGCCGGCCGTGCTGCTCGGCTATACGGCCCTGAATGGGGCCCAGATACGCCATGCTGCACAAAAATTGGGCAGATTGCTGTGGTTGCCAGAGTCCGGCCCGGAATGAAATGGCGGCCTGGCTTATAATCACGGCTTCGCCGCAGCGTCCCCAGGGCGCCGGCAGCTGATTACAGAATCTGTCATGACCACCACCCGCACCGAAACGGCGCTGATCCGCGAGCTGGGCCGCGTCGATTACGAGCCGACCTTTGCCGCCATGCGCGCCTTTACCGACGCGCGCACGACGGACACGCGCGACGAACTGTGGATCGTCGAGCATCCGCCCGTGTTCACGCTGGGCCTGGCGGCCGACCGCGGCCATTTGCTGGCCGGCGCCGAGAACGTGCCCGTGGTGCAGACGGACCGGGGCGGCGAAGTGACGTTCCACGGTCCCGGCCAGGTGGTGATTTACCTGCTGATGGACTTGCGCCGCAACAAGCCGGGCGGCAAGCTGTATGCGCGCCAGTTCGTGCATAAAATCGAGCAAGCCATCATCAACGTGCTGGCGGCGTATAATCTCGCTGGCGAGCGCATCGATGGCGCGCCTGGCATCTATATTGCCGGCGGACCAAGCAAGGGTGCGAAGATCGCCGCGCTGGGCTTGAAAGTGCGCGGCAACGGCTGCACCTACCATGGCGTGTCGCTCAACGTGGCGATGGACCTGGCCCCGTTTTCCTGGATTAACCCTTGCGGCTATTCCGGTCTGAAGACGGTGGACATGCGCAGCATGGGCGTTTCGGCGCCGCTGGCAGAAGTGCAGCGGGCCCTGGCCCAGGAATTGACCGTATTACTCGATGTAAGCGAAGTAAACAGCGCCGCAGGCGCGCCTCAGGCAGCGGATGCCTGAGCAAACAAACCAACATGCCCGTCAAGGGCTTGCAGCCATGACTTCTGAGACCATTTCCAGCACCGCCCCCGCCGCTACTGCCGCTCCAGCGTACAACCCGAGCGAAAAGCAAAAAGGCGCCAGCAAGACCTCGCGCATTCCGATCAAGATCATTCCGATCGAGCAAGTCGAGCGCCTGAAAAAGCCGGACTGGATCCGCGTCAAGGCCGCCTCGGCTTCGACCCGTTTCTATGAAATCAAGGACATCCTGCGCGAAAACAAGCTCGTGACCGTGTGCGAGGAAGCCAGCTGCCCGAACATCGGCGAATGCTTCGGCAAGGGCACGGCCACCTTCATGATCATGGGTGACAAGTGCACGCGCCGCTGCCCGTTCTGCGACGTCGGCCATGGCCGTCCTGATCCGCTGGACAAGGAAGAGCCGGCCAACTTGTCGAAAACCATCGCCAAGCTGCGTTTGAACTACGTCGTCATCACCTCCGTCGACCGCGATGACTTGCGCGACGGCGGCGCCGGCCATTTCGTCGAGTGCATCCAGCAAACGCGCGCCCTGTCGCCGAACACCCGCATCGAAGTGCTGGTGCCCGACTTCCGTGGCCGCCTGGAAAAAGCCCTGAACCTGTTCAAGGATGGCTTGCCTGACGTCATGAACCACAACCTGGAAACGGCGCCGCGCCTGTACAAGGAAGCCCGTCCCGGCTCCGACTACATGCACTCGCTGAAACTGCTGAAAGATTTCAAGGCCATGTACCCGGACGTGAAGACCAAGTCCGGCATCATGGTGGGCCTGGGCGAGACGGACGAGGAAATCCTGCAAGTGATGCGCGACATGCGCGAGCACGACATCGACATGCTGACCATCGGCCAATACCTGGCGCCATCGAACAGCCACCTGCCCGTGCGCCGTTACGTGCACCCGGACGTATTTAAAATGTTCGAGGAAGAAGCGTACAAAATGGGCTTCACCCACGCCGCCGTGGGCGCCATGGTGCGCAGCTCGTACCACGCGGATGAACAGGCGCACAGCGCCGGCGTGGAATCGGCGCTGAATTTCTAAGCACTTGAGTTGTATCAAAAACCGTCCGCTTTAGCCGGGCGGTTTTTTTTGTCTAATTGAGGTGATGTACAACATCCTGTACAATTATTGGCATGTACTTTCAAGGGAGCGGTGGCACGGCATGAATATCCTGACTTTCAGCGAGGCGCGCGCGGGCCTGAAAAGCGTGATGGACGACGTCTGCAATGACCATACCCCCACGGTGATCACGCGCGTGAATGGCGAGCACGTGGTGATGCTGTCCTTGTCGGACTACAACAGTATCGAGGAAACCCTGTATTTGCTGGGCACGGCCAAGAATGCCAGTCGCCTGATGGCGTCCGTGGCGCAGATCAAGGCGGGCAAGGCGCAGCCACGAGAATTATTGGCGCAGCATGAAAAACAGGAAGACTGAGAACAAGCAGCAGGCGCGCAGCGCCGTGCTGGCCTGGACCGATCATGCCTGGGAAGATTATCTGTTCTGGCAAGAGAGCGATCTGAAAATCCTGCAAAAAATCAATGACTTGCTCGATGAATGCCTGGCCGACCCCTTCAAGGGCACGGGCAAGCCGGAACCGCTGAAAGGCGATCTGACGGGTTTCTGGTCGCGCCGCATCGACCGCCAGCACCGACTCGTGTACCTGCCCGACGCGGGCTGCATCTATGTGGCCGCGTGCCGTTATCACTACGACGATAAATAAATTTTGCCTAGCCGTACCGTAACGCGGTACCGGACGTGACGCCGCTATACTGATCGATGATGCTTTAAAAACATGATTGACGGAGGAGCCATGGACGTACGCATCGACGCATCGTGGAAGGCGCGGCTGGAGGGCGAGTTTGCCCAGCCCTACTGGGAACGCCTGGCCGCCTTCGTGAAGCAAGAGTATGCGGCGGGACCGTGTTGTCCTCCCGGTAAACTCATTTTCCGGGCATTCGACCTGACGCCGTTCGGGCAGGTCAAAGTCGTGATCCTGGGGCAAGACCCGTATCACACGCCCGGTGCGGCCATGGGGCTGTGCTTTTCGATTCCCGAAGGCACGCCACCGCAGCCTAGCCTGCAGAACATCTTCAAGGAATTACGCAGCGACGTGGGTATCGAGCGCACGCGCACGGATTTGTCCGATTGGGCCGGGCAAGGCGTGTTCCTGCTCAACAGCGTGCTGACGGTGCGCGCCGGGGCGGCCGGTTCGCACGCGGCCAAGGGATGGGAGAAATTGACGGACAGCGCCATCGGTCACCTGTCCGCCGAGCGAGAACACCTCGTGTTCATCCTGTGGGGCGGCTACGCGCAAGCCAAGCGCACCCTGATCGATCCCGGCAAGCACCTGGTGCTGGCGGCGCCGCACCCGTCTCCCTTGTCGGCCAGTAAAGGTTTCTTTAGCAGCAAGCCATTCAGCCAGGCGAATGCGTATCTGCAGGCGCATGGCCAGGCGCCCATCGCCTGGGGTGATGGCTGATTCCTGACGGCAACCGACAGCGGCAGGCGTTGCTCCCTGCCGCTGTCTTCGCGCGTAACGGTTAAAAGCTGGTTGAGAGGCCTGCATAGAAGCTGCGGCGGGCGCCATACTGCGGTGCCCCCACGCCCACGCCGGAACCGTCGCGCAGCAGGTACGACTTGTCGAACAGGTTGATCAGGGCCAGCCGTCCCTCGACCTTGCCGACCGGCGTGTTTTTCCACGTGTGCGTGAGCGCCGTGTTGACGGTGAAGTAGCCGGGCAAATGGCCGGAATTCGGTGCGCCGCCGTCCGGTGTCAAGCGCAAGCCGCTGCCGTAGAGGAAGTCAGCGCTTACTTGCGAATCGCCAAAGTGATAATGGCCGCCGCCCGACAGCGTGTATTTCTGGTCATGATCGAGGTAGACATAGTTCTTGCTGATGTAGTTCAACTCATCGGCGCCAAACAGGGCTTGCCCCGAATTGATGTTGCGGCCCTGCGCCTTTTGCGTGCTGGCGTTGAGGAACAGGCCCCAGTTTTTCTCACTGTAGATGGCGGACAATTCCAGGCCCTTGGCGTAGCCATCCGCATAGTTGAACGGCGTCAAGATCAGCGCCTGGCCGAACTGGCCTTCATCCAGCAGGTTGTTGATCTTTTTATAGTACACATCGGCCGTCACGGTCAGTTTCGCATTCACCTGATGGCTGATGCCGACGTCATAGTAGTGCGTGCGCTCGGCCTTGACGTTGTCGGACTGGCCGATTTCCGGCGCGTTCGTCGTGTTCGCGTACAGGTCGATGCTGCCTTGCGCCGCCAGTTCCTGCGGCGGCGGCGTGAAGTAGCGTGAATAGCCGGCGTGGAGGGCCGTGCCCGGTGCCAGCTGGTACGCCAGGTTGATGCGCGGGCTCCATTGTTGCTCGCTCGTGTAGGCCGAGACCTTGTCGAAGCGGGCGCCATAGTTCAGGGTCAAAGGCTTGCTGATATGCCATTCATCCTGCAGGTAAACACTGGCCAGGGTGCCCGTCTTGCCGCTGTTGTCCAGCACCGTGATCGGCGTGGTGGAGGTTTGCGCCCCGTCAATACTCGGGAAAACGGCCACCGCGTTGTCGCTCGTCGTCTTCTGGCGCGTGTAGGCCAGGCCCGCGCGCACGGTGTGGTCCGGGTGCAGCTTGTAGCTGATATCGAATTGGGCGCCGGAAGCGCTGTTGGCGCGGCGCGAGTCCGAGGCGACGCCGTTGTAGATCAGGTCGCCGATAGCGTCGGGCGTGAAATGCAGTTCCGAATACTGGTGGAAGGCCGACACCTGGTAATTGACGTCGCCCAGGCTTTTTTGCAGCGACAGCACGAGGAAGCGGTTCACTTCGCGCTGGTTTTCATTCAGCAGCGACGACGGTAACGTGGACGTGCCCGCCTGCGCATCGCTGTGGCCATTCAGACTGAAAGCGGGCGCCTGGTCCGGATTGTTCGGGATCTGGAAGCGGCCGTTATACGTGCCGAACATGGCGCCCAGGCGGGTGTTGTCATCAAGGAAATACGACAGGCTGCCGAACGATTTGTTCTGGCGCGTCTTGTCGTGCAGGGCGCTGCGCGTGTCTTGCGGGTTTTCCACACCCAGCGAATTGCCCAGGTAGCTGCCGGACAGGTAGTAATTGAATTTGCCGACGCTGCCGAAAAATTCGGCACTCGGCTCCACGTGGTCGTGGCTGCCGATCATGATGCCGATGCGCCCGCCAGGCGTCATGCCGCCCTCTTTCGTTTCAATATCGACGATGCCCGCCGTGCGCAGGCCGAACTGGGCCGGCAAGGCGCCCGTCATGAAATCCGTCTTGTCGATCAGGCGCGTGTCGATCGACTGGCCGAAGCCGGTGATGCTTTCTGGCAATTGCACGCCATTGATGCGGTATTGCACATTGGCATGGTCGTCGCGCACGTGCAGGGCGCCGGAACCCTTCGAATCCTGCGACACGCCCGGCAGGCGCAGCAGCACTTCATTGAACGGCGTGTTGTCGCCTTGGCCCAGCATGTCGACCATGTGGCTGTCGATGCTGTAGATGGTGGTGCCGACTTTCGGCGACAGCTCGATGCGTGCGCTTTTCAGATGGGCGGACGTGACTTCGACCTTTTGCATGTCTTGCGGGGCAGCATCAGTACTGGCTTCGGCAGGCTCGGCGGCGTGGGCGGAAAAACTGAACAGGCTGGCAAGGGCGAGCGACAGCGCGCTCAGGCGTGGTGTGTGTTGCATGATAAACCTCAAAGTGTCAACGCCAGGCGGCCCGGCGCGCATCAATATGCGGCAAGGGGCAGCCTGAAAAGGATAAAAACAGCGTGGGAACTACAGTGAGGCGGCAGGCGGGCCGCGCACGGGCGGCAAAACGAGGGCGGCGACGGGCGCCAGGGGTGCGGGCGCGATGGCCAGCAGGCGGTACGGTAGTAACTGGGCGGGCGGCTCGACGATGGCCGGCGGCACGGCGAGATCGGCCACCTTGTCGATGACGGTGGCGCACAGCGCGCACTCTTCCGCGTCGAGGGTCGTCTTGTGCAGATGCGAGGCGGCCGTCGACAGCAGGAACACGAGGGCCAGCGCAGTGAACAGTGCCACGCACAGCCGCCACGGCGTGCGCGCGAGGGCGGCGGCACCGTGATGAGCAAGCTTGCGGGTGGGCTGGCGGGAAGACATGGGCGCATAGTAGCAAGAAAATCGCTCCGCTGTCAGCGCTTGTTGCAATTCATTTGCGCTAGAGCGAGCTTACAGGGTGGCGCGCAGCTCGCGCGGCGACAAGCCGTAGTGCTGGCGGAAACGGGCCGCGAAGCGCGAGGGCGAGGCGTAGCCGCAGGCGGCCGCGATGTCGCCGATGGGTAAGATGCCGGATTGCAATTCCTGCAAGGCCAGTCCCAGGCGCACGTCTTCCAGGATAGTGCGGAAATGGCGTTGTTCCAGGGCCAGCTGGCGGCGCAGGGTGGACGCGCCCACATGCAGCTGGGCAGCCACCTTGGCCACGCTCCAGTCGGCGGCCGGGTTCAGCAACAGCACTTGCTGCACGCGCGCGGCCAGTGGATCGCGGCGGTCCAGCAGCAAGGGGCCGCAATGGCCGCCCAGGGCCAGGGCCAGCAGCAAGCCTTCCGCCTGGTGCGCCAGCAGCGCGGGCGGTGCGCTACTCGCCAGGCTGGCCATCAGCTGGTCCCAGGCCAGTGCCGCGTGCATGTCGAGCGGCACGCACAGGCTGGCCGTGGCCGCCTGGCGCAGCTGGGCATCGACGAGGCTGCCATGGCGCGCGCGGAAACGGGCGATCAGGGCCGGTGAAAAACTCAGCACTTCAGCCCGGTAGCCTTGCGCGCCGGGTAGGTTGGCCACGCCCAGTTCCTGTCCCGCCGGCATCAGCACCACGTCGTGCGCGCCGGCGCGCGCCTGGCGAGCGCCCCATTCCAGCAGCTTGGTGCCCTGCCGCACGCGGCACAGCGCGCTCTGGAAGACAGGCACGCGGCGCAGGGTTTGCGCGCGGCGCGCCTCGATGGTGCCGTGGGCGATGCGCAGCTCGCTCAGGGCCACCGCGTCCATCTCATCGGCCATACAGTCCCGTCAGCTGTGCCTTGCCCAGCGCGTTGGCGTTGAGCATGTAGCCGAGCATGGCGCCGCTGGCGTGCTGGTCCAGCGGCAGCTTGTCCGTTTTCAGCGCCCAGATCGTGATCTGGTAGCGGTGCGCCTTGTCGCCTGGTGGTGGGCAGGCGCCGCCGTAGGCGCTGTCGCCGTAATCGTTGCGTCCTTGCATGGCGCCTGTGGGCAAGGTGGTCGCCGTCGTTCCCGCAGGCAAGGACGTGGTGGACACTGGCAAGTTAAACACGCTCCAGTGCCACCAGCCGCTGCCCGTGGGTGCGTCCGGGTCGTACAGGGTGATGGCGTAGCTGTTGGTGCCGGCCGGGGCATTGCTCCACGACAATTGCGGCGACAGGTTGCCGCCCGTGCAGCCGAAGCCCTGGAACACTTGCGCGGGCGCCAGGGTCTGGCCAGGGGCGATGTCGGTGCTGGTGACCGTGAAATCGGCGGCCTGGGCGCCCAGGTGCAGAGCGAAACCCAGCGTGACGGCGAGCAATCGGGAGGTGGTCATGGTTTTCCTTTCGATGAAGTATAGGGGAAAGTGTATGCCGTGCAACATTTACCCGCGATGCCGATGTGCTCGCTGATGGTGCCGAAACGCTCGTTTTTACCTCATTCCAACGCTGCCATGAGCGTGTTGCTTGGTTTCCCGCTTTCTGACCACGCATGATTTTCACTGCCGGGCTTTCATGCTATCGTTTCGCAGCCCAAATTTCCCAAAGTGTCCATGTCCCCACGCCCGATCCCATGGTTGTTCACCAAGCTGCACCTGTATGCGGGCCTGTGGTTTGGCGTCCTGTTCGTCCTGCTGGGCTTGACGGGTTCCGCCATCGCGTGGATGCCGGAGCTCGACGCGTATCTGAATCCCACACTGTTGCAGGCGAGCAGGCCTGCGCCCGGCCAGGTATTTGAGGTGACGCCGCGCACGGTGCAGGCGGTGGTGGACGCTCTCGCGGCCGACCCCGCCTACGGCAAGCCCTCGCAGCTCAATCCGCCGGCCGATGCGCGCGACGTGTACGTGGCCTCGTACCGCCAGGCTGGCAAACCGTCGGCCTTCAGCCAGGCCATCGTGCGCCAGGTGATGGTCGACCCCTACACCTTGCAAGTCAAAGGCGAGCGCGACTGGGGGCGTTTCGGCCTCACGCGCCCGCTGTTGATGTCGGGCATGTTTCATTTGCACCGCTATGGTTTGTCCGGCGAAGTGGGCAAGACCATTACCGGTATCTCGGGCGTGATGCTGCTGCTGATGGCCTTGAGCGGCATTTATCTGTGGTGGCCGCGCCTGCAGTGGACGGCGGTCAAGCGCGCGCTGACGGTGTCGCATGGCGGTTCCTGGCCCCGTTTTCATTACACGTTTCACAAGGCGGCCGGCTTCTTTGCCGCGCCGGTGCTGGCCGTGCTTGCCTTTTCCGGCATCTATTTCAATTTGCCGCAATTGATCGTGCCGCTGGTGGAACTCGTGTCGACGGTGCCGGATACGGCAAAATTGAAAAATGTGGGCCAGGATGGCGCCGTGCTTGATGCGGGCCAGGCCATGGCCGCCGCGCAGCTGCTGTATCCGCAGGCGCGCGTGTCGCGCATCGTGCTGCCGGCGAAAACGGATCAGCCGTATGACGTGCGCGTGCGCCAGCCTGGCGAGATCGCCCACGGCGACGGCGCCACGCGCATCACCCTGGACGCGCGCAGCGGCTTGCCCCTGCGCATACGCGATCCCTTGCGGGCGCCGGCCGGCGATGTATTCCTGGGCTGGCAATTCCCCCTGCATTCGGGCCAGGCGTTTGGCGTGGCCGGGCGCGCCTTCATTACCGTCTTCGGTTTGATGCCCTTGCTGTTCCTGCTGACGGGCAGTTTGGTGTGGTGGAAACGGCGGCGTCGCCGGAAATAAGCGGCCGCCAAACCGATGCGGGGAAAGTTGCTATCATTATAGTATTTTCCGGCGTATCCCGGATTCACCCGCACAAGGACCAGCATGAGCAATCCCGAGATTACCGTAGCAATGTTGAATGAACGCGGCACCGGCCGCCTGCCCGGCCACTTGGGCATCGTCATCACGGAAGTGGGCGATGGCCAGCTGACGGCGGAATTGCCCGTGCTGCCGCACTTGCTGGCGCCGAATGGCTACCTGCACGCGGGCAGCGTGGTGACCCTGGCCGACACGGCTTCCGGCTATGGCTGCATCGTCAACCTGCCCGAAGGCGCCAGTAATTTTACGACCATCGAATTGAAATCGAACCACCTGGGCACAGCCCGCGAAGGCACGCTTACCTGCACGGCCAAGGTCGAGCACAAGGGCCGCAACACGCAAGTGTGGGATGCCGTGGTGAAAAGCAAGGAAACGGGCAAGACGATTGCCCTGTTCCGCTGCACGCAGATGATTTTATATCCCAAACAAGCTTAAATCTTCACCCAGTTACCCTTGTAGAGAATCGGTCCCGTCGGTCCGTTCGGATTCGGCGAACCGCCTTTCGGTTCCAGGGTAACGGCCAGCAAGGCCACGTCGCTGCCGATGGCGCGCTGGGACAGGGCCAGTTTCACATTGCCCTTGTCGGCGAGCAAGCCGAGGGAGCGCGGGTTGCCGCTCTTCGGCACGGCCCACAATTCCAGGTCGCGGTCAGCAGGCACGGGCGCGTTGCCCACCATGCGCACCTCGAGCGCGCCGTGGCGGCTGTCGGCCGTCAGCAGCAGGGCCGTTTGCGCCTTCTCGTCCGTCAGGCTGGCCACATAGCTGATCTGCGGCGCATCCATCACGCGCGTGGCCACGACGATCACCAGCAGCGCGGCGATGGCGCTCGAAGCCATGCCCAGCGAACGCCAGAACGACAGCGAATCGCGGAACACAGACCAGCCGCCCTGCGGCTTCAGGTGCAGGCGCTGCTCGATCTGCTGCCACACGCGCTTGGGCGGGGCCACGGGTGTGGCGAATTCGGCCATCGGTTCCAGGCGCTGGCGCCATTCGGCTGTGATATTGCGCAAATCGGCGTCATTGTGCAGCCAGCCTTCGAAACGCCGGCGCGCGCCCCCTTTCAGCGTGCCCAGCACATATTCGGACGCCAGTTTCTGGCGCAGCACGTCATTGCCGCGGATATTCATGATGCCTCCCGTTTCGCCAGGCACGTGCGCAGCCGTTCCAGGCTGCGGCGTATCCACGTCTTCACGGTGCCGATCGGCAGCGACATCTGCTGCGCCACTTCGCTGTGCGACAGGTCATGATAGAAGGCCAGGGCGACCACCTGCCGGTGCAGCCCTTCCAGGGCCGACATGCAAAACGCCAGCGCCTTGGCGTCACCGCTCAGTTGCAGTGACTCGATCGGCGTGGCCTGGGGGTCTCGGAGTGCATTCATGACTTCGCTATCAAACTGTTCGGCATCGATTTCCACGGTATCGTCGCTGCGCCGCAGCACATCGAACGCCTTGTTGCGCACGATGGTGGCCATCCAGGTCATCGGCGCCGCCAGATGGCTCTGGTAAGTGGCGGCGTTGTTCCAGATGGCGACGAACCCCTCTTGCAAGGCTTCTTCAGCGAGCTCTTGCTTATGCAATATACGCAGCGCGAAGCCAAACAGTTTCGATGAGGTGGAGTGATATAGCTGACGGAAC
Organism: Janthinobacterium sp. BJB426; assembly: GCF_002735705.1. Taxonomy (GTDB): domain Bacteria; phylum Pseudomonadota; class Gammaproteobacteria; order Burkholderiales; family Burkholderiaceae_D; genus Janthinobacterium. Next base: position 32,577 of record NZ_PDZL01000004.1, on the reverse strand, counting down.
GCGGTGGCGTCCTTGTTGCCGGCGGCGAGCAGCCAGGTTTTGAGTTGCTGCGGGTCGAGCGATTGAGCGGCTAGGGACACGGCTGGCCTTCACAAGGTGAACGGGATCACGCAAGGGAAGGTTATAACAGATTGACAACGCTTGGCAACAGGGTTTTGTACCGTGCTATCCCGCGATGGCCGAATCCAGCAGCTTGTGCAGTTCGGCGAATTCCGGCTTGCCCACGTAGCGCTTGAGGATCTTGCCCTGCTTGTCGAGCACGAAGGTGGTGGGCGTGAGGGCCACGTCGCCGTAGGCCTTGGCCGCTTCGCCCGTCACGTCGAGCGCCACCTTGAACGGCAACTGGCGCGTTTCGGCGAAGTTCAGCACGTAGTTGGCCGGATCGTACTTCATGGCCACGGCCACGAATTCCAGTCCCTGCCCCTTGTACTTGTTGTAGGTATCGACCATCTCCGGCATTTCCGCCACGCAGGTGGTGCACGAGGTGGCCCAGAAATTGACCATCACGACCTTGCCGCGCAAGCTGTTTGAGGTGATTTTCTCGCCATGGATGCCGTGGAAGGTCACGTCCGGCGCGCTTTGCTTGTCATTCAGCGACAGATAGCCGGCTGCCGCCACGCCCGCCACGAAGACGGCGATCAGGGCTGGCTTGACCCAGGACTTGCTTGCGGATGGCGTAGTTGACATGGTTTTCATTTGAAAAGCGCGACGATGCGGCCATTATATCCGTATCGCCGCATCAAAGCCGTAGGTCAAACGGAGGAGGCGCTTACTGCTGCACCGTGTCGCTGACGGTGTTCGTCGTGCGCTGCTGCGGCGGGTCGGGCTGCAATTGCTTCAGTTCCGCTTCCGAAATGTAGTCGAACAGCTTGACCACTTTCTGCACGCCGCCCACGCCGCGCGCCACGTCGGCCGCGACCGTGCCTTCGCGCTGGGTGACTCTGCCCATCAGGAAGACGGTGGCGTTTTCCGTGACGACCTTGAACGAGGCCGCCGAGATGGTTTTCATGTCGACCAGGCTGGCCTTGACCTTGGTGGTGATCAGCGCGTCGTTCGAGCGCGAGGTGTAGCTGGCCGGACCGGCGATGATCAATTCATTGGCCACCGATTCCACGCCCTCGATATTGCGCACTTCGCGCTCGACGGCATTTTTCATCGCTTCGTCGCGCACTTCGCCCGTCAGCAGGACGCGGCGGTTGAAGCTGGTGACGTTGACGTGGCCCACGTCGCCGGTGATGGAGGGGATGCGCGACTCGCCTTTCAGGGCGATCGACTTGTCTTCGGTCTGGGCGCCCAGGGTGCGGCGGTCCGCTGCGGCAACGCCGCCCATCACCGCGCCGCCGACCATCAGTTCGATGCAGCCGGTGAGCGAGGTGAGCATGGCGCCGCACAGCAGTGCGGTGGCCAGCGGGCGTTGTACGCGTTTCCAGCCTGGGCCAGTACCGAATTTAGTCATTCACGTCTCCTCCGAATAGAGCGACATCGATGCCGTCGCAGATGCAATGTATGGTGGTCAGGTGGACTTCCTGGATGCGCGCCGTGCGCTCGGCCGGTACGCAGATATGCACGTCGGCGTCCGTCAGCATCTTGCCGATGGCGCCGCCGTCCTTGCCCGTCAGCGCCACGACGCGCATTTCGCGCTCGAGCGCCGCTTCCACGGCTGCCATCACGTTGGCCGAATTGCCCGACGTGGAGATGGCCAGCAGGATGTCGCCGGCCTGGCCGAAGGCCTGCACCTGCTTCGAGAAAATCTCGCGGTAGCTGTAGTCGTTCGCCACGGCCGTCAGGATCGACGTATCCGTCGTCAGCGCCAGGGCCGGCAGCGGAAAGCGCTCGCGTTCGAAGCGCCCGACCAGCTCGGCTGCGAAATGCTGGCAGTCGGCGGCGGAACCGCCGTTGCCGCAGGCGAGGATCTTGTTGCCGTTGGACAATGCATAAAACATCAGGTCGATCGCCTGCGCAATCGGTTGCGCCAGTACGGTGGCGGCCTGGATCTTGAGTTCGGCACTTTCGTGGAAGTGCGAGAGGATGCGTTGATTATTCATAGTCTGCCGATTATAGTGCAGGCGCGCGGCATGGCGGACAAGCACTGTTAAAAATGCTTACATATCGAGGATGTTCTTCAGCCAGCTGATGCGTCCGCCATCGATGGCGAGCGCGTCGAAGCGGCATGGCGGCAGCGTTTTCTGCCCCAGCAGCCAGGTTTGCGCGGCCACCACCATGCGCCGCTGCTTGGCTGGCGTGATGCTGGCCAGGGCGCCGCCGAAGGTTGTACTGCTGCGTAGCCGTACTTCGACGAAGACGACCGAGGCGCCATCGCGCATGATCAGGTCGAGCTCCCCACCCTTGCACAAATAGTTGCGTTGCAGCAGCACCAAGCCTTGCAGCAGCAGATACGCGAGCGCGTCATCTTCCCCTTGCCGTCCCCGTGCCTGTTTATTCTGGAAAGGCAGGGGTGGCATGGCGTGCTCTTACTGGGCCGGCGGCACAGAGACAGGCGTGGGCGCGGCCGGCGGCCAGGTGCCCAGCACGCCCTGCTGGTAGGTGGCGGCTTGCTCCGTGCGTTCGAACACGCTTTGATTCTCCTCAAAGCGCACGGCCAGGCGGCCCGTCACGCCATCGAGGGTAAATGGCGCGTTCGGCCGCAGCGCCACTTCGCGCGCCACGCGGAAGGCATCGATGCCCAGCGCGTACAGGCGTTCCATGTCGGCCGTCAGCCGGCGTTCGGCTGGCTGCTCGGGCTGTGGATACACCATCACTTGCGGATGGTCGCGCTGGACTTGCCATGGCAAGTCCAGCAGGCGCGCACCGTCGAGCTCGGGGCCGCTGGCGCCGCGTCCCGTGCCGGGATTCAAGGATGAGGTGCCATACAGGGGCAAATCGCTGCCGATGGCCACGCGCAGCTGGCGCGCCTGGTCGGCGTCGAGCGCGGCAAACAGCAGGCCCGGCGGCGTGGCGGCCAGGCGCGCGCGCAGCTGCACCAGTTCGGCATCGCTCAGGTAGCCATTCGTTGCCGTCAAGTCCATCGTTTCGATCTTGCCGCCCTGGCGCAGCCATTCCTGCTTGAAGGCGGCGCTGATGCGGCGCTGCGAGGGCGAGCCGGCCGACAGGACCAGCGCACTGGCGCCAGGCTGTTCGCTGGCGGCCCAGGCGGCGACCTGGCGCGCTTCCGCCTCGATCGACAGGCCCATCACCAGCAGCTTGGCCGGCAGGCGCGCCTCGCCGCGGTTGTCCGGGTGGTTCAGGGCGATCGTGGGTTTACGCACCAGATCGCTGTTCGCCACGGCCGTCACGGCCGAGCGCGACAAAGGTCCCACGACGATGTCCTGTTCTTCTTGCGCTTGCGCAAACTTGTTCAGGACGTCGCTGCTGCCGTCGCCCGTATCGATCACCGTCACTTCAAAGCCGCTGCGGTCGCGCTCGTACGCGGCCATGAAGCCGGCGCGCAGCAGTTCGGCGGCCGGTCCCAGGGAAGCCGAGCGCAGCGGCAGCAGCAGGCCGATGTGGTGGACATTGCCGTCGGACGGCGCCGGCGCCGTAGCGGCCGGCATGTCCTGCGGCGTGCCCGTCGCTGGCTTGCTTGTGATGGGCGCCAGCGGCGCGCCGCTGCCGTCGTACGCGGTAATATCGGGCACGGCCACGGCAAACGTCACCGGTTCGGGCGCGGGCGGCTTGGGCGGCACGGGCGGTGGCAGCGGCTTCGGAGGCGGCAGCGCCCTTGTGTTAGATTCAATAGGCGCGCACAATTGCCCGGGCGCGTCGCAAGGCGTGCTGCAAGCGCTCAGCATGCCGGTCGCGGCACAAACAAGCAGTAACTTCACACTATTAGCAAGCATTTAACCTCCAAAATGACCGTACAAGAAATCAGTTCCATCGCCAGCCTGCCCATCATGACAGAGGCGGCGCACCAGGTCTATCCTATCGCAACATTGTATATAGTGGCCACGCCGATCGGCAATGTGACCGATATCAGCCTGCGCGCGCTGCATCTGCTGAGCCTTGCCGATGCCGTCGCCTGTGAAGATACGCGCAACACGGCGCACCTGCTGACGCGCTTTGGCCTGAACAAGCCTTTGATTGCGGCGCATCAACATAATGAACGCGAAGTGGCGCAGACCCTGATCGCCCGCCTGCACGCCGGCGAGCGCATTGCGCTGGTGTCCGACGCCGGCACGCCGGCCGTTTCCGACCCCGGTGCGCGCATCGTCGACGCCGTGCGCGCGGCCGGCTTGCGCGTGCTGCCCCTGCCCGGCCCGTCGGCGGCGATCACCGCCATTTCCGCCAGCGGCTTGTTGAATGACCAGTTTTACTTTGTCGGTTTCCTGCCAGCCAAGGCCAAGCAGCGCGAAAACATGCTGCACAGCTTGCGCGGCGTGACGGCGACGATGGTGTTCTATGAAGCGCCGCACCGCATCCTCGATTGCGCCACGGCCTTGGTGGAAGCGTTCGAGCCGACGCGCCAGGTGGTGTTCGCGCGCGAACTGACGAAACTGTTCGAAGAAATCCACCGCTGTCCCCTGTCCGAGGCGGAGGCGTGGATACGCGCCGATGCACACCGCGAAAAGGGCGAATTCGTCGTCCTGCTGGAAGGCGCGACGGAAGCGCAGGACGCGGAAGACGTGGAAGCGGAACGCATCCTGAACATCTTGCTGGCCGAATGCAGCGTCAAGCAGGCGGCGAACTTGACGGCGCAAATCACGGGGCGCAAGAAAAACGCCCTGTATGAGCGGGCGTTGCAGTTGAAGGGGCAGGAATAATTTGATTGCGGCCTGCCCCAAATAGGTAGGTTGTTAAATTGTCACCACTTGCAGCCGCTATCCTTCTTGTCGAGCAACATCAGCACGGGCGCCAGCAAGCCCGCGCCTGAATAGGCGGTGCGGCAATCGCCGCGCTTGCCTTGTGCGATGTCGCGCGCCAGCTGGGTTTCCGTTTGCAGCGGCTTGTCGGGGATTTGCCCCACGGCCGTGCCCGCCTTGGCGGGATCGCGCTCGCCCGCCATCTTGCGCGCCGTCTTCCTGGCCGCGTCCATGTCGAATTTCGGTGTTTCCGGGGTTTCTTGCCTGAATGTATCGGCACTGGCCACCGGCGTGGCCTGTGATGCCGGGACGACCGTGATGGCTTGCGGGCTGGATGCTGGCGGTGTGGTCGCCGCCGGCGTTTCCCGGGCAGTGGCGAGTTTTGGCTTGCTGATGGGCTTGGGTTCGCGTTTCGGTCTGACGACTTCGACGGGCGGCGGGGGAGGTTTGGCGGCCAGCGGACGTATCCACACGGCGATCGATTCCACGCGCGGGGCCGTGTCCATCCGCGCGGCCGGCTGCACGTGGCGCCACAGGTAGATCAAGGCGCTATGCAGCAGCAAGGACACGGCGATGCCCAGCACGATGCCGCGGCGGTTCGGCATGGGCCGGCCGCCGTCGTTTCTTTCTATCCTGAACTCCATTGCCGTTGTCGCCTTCATGTCTGATCGGGAAAACTTGCCAAGCCAGTGTCGCACACTTCAATCGTTTTGAAAAATACATGGGTTCCAGTGCCGCCCGTAAATAATTTACATAGAGTTTCACCTGACCCTTGACCGAAGTCGATACGGCCTGTATTATCTTGGTCTTCGGAGTGTGGCGCAGCCCGGTAGCGCACCTGGTTTGGGACCAGGGGGTCCAAGGTTCGAATCCTTGTACTCCGACCAAATTTGTAGAAAAAAACCCAAGAGTTCAGGCTCTTGGGTTTTTTTTCGTCTGTATTTTTCGTCTGTACTGCCGGGGTCAGACCCCCGGATGTGTTGGCACTGAGCTTGACGCTAGCGGCATTGAGGGTCTGACCCCAAACTTCCAAATTTCAGCCGGCGCGTTTCGCCGCGATGGCGTTGCCGGCCCGGCTAGATCCCTTGCGCCCCAGCTGCTGCGAGATGAACTGCCCCGCGTCCACCACCAGGTCGAGGTCGATGCCGGTGGCAATCCCCAGCCCTTGCATCATGTACAGCACGTCTTCGGTGGCCACGTTGCCGGTGGCGCCCTTGGCGTACGGGCAGCCGCCCAGGCCGGAGACGGACGAGTGATAGATTGCGATGCCCGTTTCCAGGCTGGCGTAGATATTCGCCAGCGCCTGGCCATAGGTGTCGTGGAAGTGGCCGGACAGGCCGCCCACGTGGAAAGCCGCGATGGCGCGCTGCATCACCGCCTGCGTCTTGCGCGGCGTGGCCACGCCGATGGTGTCGGCGATGTCGATCTCGTCGCAACCGAGGTCGCGCATGCGGCCCACCACGTCGGCCACGGCATCGAGCGGCACGTCGCCCTGGTAGGGGCAGCCGAAGGCGCAACTGATGCTGCCGCGCAGGCGCAGGCCGTGTTCCTTGGCCGCCTTGGCCACGCCTTCGAAGCGGGCGATCGATTCGGCGATCGAGCAGTTGATGTTCTTTTGCGAGAATGCCTCCGACGCGGAGCCGAAGATCACCACTTCATCGGCCTTCGCCGCCAGCGCGGCATCGAAACCCTGCATGTTCGGCGTCAGTGCCGAATAAATCGTGCCAGCGCGGCGCGCGATTTTGTCCATCACTTCCGCGCTGGTGGCCATCTGCGGCACCCATTTCGGCGACACGAACGACGCCGCCTCGATGTTGGCGAAGCCGGCCAGGGTCAGGCGGTCGACCAGCTCGATCTTGACGGCGGCGCTGATGGTTTCCTTCTCGTTTTGCAGGCCGTCGCGCGGACCCACTTCGACGATCTTGACCTGCTTGGGCAAACTGGCTTGAGCATTCATTTCAATATCCTTGCAAACGGTTGACGATGCCGGCGACAGAGTCTCCGGCTTGCAGGCGGCGCATCTTGGCGGCGATCTGCGCCACGCTTTCGCGGCGCAGGGTGGCGGCCGAAATATGCGGCGTGATGGTGATGCGGGGTTCTTGCCAGAACGGGTGCTGCTGCGGCAGCGGCTCGTTGCGGAACACGTCGAGGGTCGCCCCGGCGATATGCCCGGAACGGATCAGGGTCAATAAATCCGGTTCGGCCAGATGCGCGCCGCGCGCCACGTTGATGACGTAGGCACCCGGCAGCAGCATCGACAGGCGCGCGCGGTCGAGCAGGTTATGCGTGTCCGGCGTGAGCGGCAGCATGCACACCAGCACGCGCGTGCCGCGCAAGAATGCTTCCAGCCCCTCCTCGCCCGCAAAGCATTCGACGCCATCGACGTGCTTGTGGCTGCGGCTCCAGCCGCGCAGCGGGAATTCAAATTGCGCCAGCGCTTGCAGCACGCGGGTGCCCAGCACCCCCATGCCCAGCACACCGACGGGGAAATCCGCCTTGTCGAAGGCAGGCAGCGGCTGCCAGGTGCCGGCGTGGCCCTGCGCCTCGTAGTCGTCGAAGCGGCGGAAGTGGCGCAGCACGGCGTGGCTCACATATTCGGCCATCTGCACGCCCATGCCCGCGTCGTCCAGACGCACCAGCGGCACCTGGGCGGGCAGCGCCTCGCCGAATTTCAACAGCGCGTCGACGCCGGCGCCCGTGTTGAAGATGGCCTTGACGTTGGCCAGCTCGGGCAGCATGGCCGCCGGCGGTTGCCACACGACGGCGTAGTCGCATGGCGCGAGCGCTTCGCCTTCGCGCCAGAAGATAATGTCGGCCTCGGGCAGCAAGTCGCGGAAGTCGCTGATCCACGCTGCTTCCTTGCCATCCGAACGTTGTAACAGGATGCGCATCGTGGCTGCCTTATGCGGCAGCCTTGAAGGCCAGCAGCGGCGCGCCGTCGGCCACCTGGTCGCCGACGGCATACAGCACGTCTTCCACCAGGCCGTCGTGCGGCGCGGCGATCGTGTGCTCCATCTTCATCGCTTCCATGATGACCAACGGCTCGCCCTTCTTGACGTCCTGGCCTTTGTTCACCAGCACGGCGACGACCTTGCCCGGCATCGGCGCCGTCAGGCGGCCGCCTTCTGCTTCCACTTCGCCCGCATGCGCCATCGGGTCGCTGTAATGCAGGGTATGGTGCAAGCCGCTGGTAAACACGTGGAACTGTTCGCCGTCGCGCAGCACCGTGCCGTGCACGGCACGTTCACCGAGTTTGATGTGCAGCTCGTTGCCTTGGTGCGCCGTCAGGCTCAAGGGCTGGCCGTTGAACAGCCAGCCATCCGTCTTGTAGGCAACGCGCGCGGTATAGGCCTTGCCCTCGCTGGCCAAGGTGAATTCGTCGGCAAATGCCAGGCTGCGTCCCAGGGTGCTGTTCAGACGCCAGCCCAGGGCATTGCCCCACGGGTCGGCGCGCTGCAGCGATTGCGCTTCGGCGGCCGCTTTTTCTTCCAGCAGCAGGGCGACGGACGCCAGCGCCAGGGCCGTGTCGGGCGCCGCCTGCAGGGCGGGGAACAGCGTGTCGTGATTGCGCTCGATCAAACCCGTATCGAGGTCGGCGCTGGCAAACGCCTGGCCTTCGACCAGGCGTTTCAAAAAGGCGATATTGCTGGCCAGTCCCACGATCTGGTAGTCGGCCAGCGCCTGCGCCATGCGTGCCAGCGCTTCGCGGCGGTCCGCGCCCCAGACGATCAGCTTGGCGATCATCGGGTCGTAGAATGGTGAAATCGCATCGCCCTCGCGCACGCCCGAATCGATGCGCACGGCGGCCGGAACCAGCGTGCCACCCAGTTCGAACGTGACGGCCGATGGCGACTGCATGTGGCGTAGGGTGCCGATCGACGGCAGGAAGCCCTTCTCCGGATTTTCCGCGTAGATGCGCGCCTCGATGGCGTGGCCGTGGATCGCCAGTTCGCTCTGTTTTTTCGGCAGCGGCTCGCCAAAGGCGACGCGCAACTGCCATTCCACCAGGTCGGTGCCGGTGATCATTTCCGTCACCGGGTGTTCCACTTGCAGGCGCGTGTTCATTTCCATGAAGTAGAACGAACCATCCTGGTTGGCGATGAATTCGACCGTGCCCGCACCGACATAGCCAACAGCCTTGGCAGCGGCGACGGCCGCTTCGCCCATGGCCGCGCGGCGGTCAAGCGGCATACCCGGCGCCGGCGCTTCTTCCAGTACCTTTTGATGGCGGCGCTGCACCGAGCAGTCGCGCTCGAACAGGTAGATGCAGTTGCCCAGGGTGTCGGCGAACACCTGAATTTCGATATGCCGCGGACGCGACAGGTATTTTTCGGCCAGCACCTTGTCGTCGCCGAAAGAGCTGATCGCTTCGCGCTTGCACGAGGCCAGTGCCGCCTTGAAGTCGGCGCTGTTGTCGATGACGCGCATGCCCTTGCCGCCGCCGCCGGCCGACGCCTTCAGCAGCACGGGGTAGCCGATCTTGTCGGCTTGGCCGTGCAGGAAATCCGCATCCTGTTCTTCGCCGTGGTAGCCGGGCACCAGCGGCACATTTGCTTTTTCCATCAGCGACTTGGCGGCCGACTTGGAGCCCATGGCGCGCATGGCGGACGCCGGCGGGCCGATGAAGACCAGGCCCGCAGTGGCGCAGGCGTCGGCGAAGTCGGCGTTCTCGGAGAGGAAGCCATAGCCGGGGTGGATCGCCTGCGCCCCTGTCGCCAGCGCCACGGCGATGATCTTGTCGCCGCACAGATAGCTTTCCTTGGCCGGCGCGGGGCCGATCAGCACCGCTTCGTCGCACACGGCGACGTGCTTGGCGTTGGCGTCTGCTTCCGAATATACGGCGACGGTCTGGATACCCATGCGGCGCGCGGTAGCGGCGACACGGCAAGCGATTTCGCCGCGGTTGGCGATCAGGATTTTAGTGAACATGGTCTCTCTCTTTGCAGCTCGTGGCTGGAAGTTTTTTATCTGAGGTGTCGCTGTGAGGAATGCGCCCTGGTGGAGCGCATTCCGATGGGCTGGATCAGCAGCCGCACTTCTCTTTCTGTACCGAGTCGAGCATGGCGCCGCGCGTCTGCAAGCCCAGCTTACCGAGCAAGACGCGGTCGTCTTCCGCTTCCGGGTTGTCGGTGGTGAGCAGCTTGTCGCCGTAGAAGATGGAGTTGGCGCCAGCCAGGAAGCACATGGCTTGCACGGCTTCGCCCATCTGGCGGCGGCCCGCCGACAAACGCACGCGCGCTTTCGGCATGGTGATGCGTGCGACGGCAATCGTGCGCACGAATTCGAACGGATCCAGCGCTTCCAGTCCAAACAAAGGCGTGCCTTCCACCTGCACCAGGTGATTCACGGGCACCGATTCCGGATACGGATTCAAATTGGCCAGCTGGGCGATCAGGCCCGCGCGCTGCAAGCGCGTTTCGCCCATGCCGACGATGCCGCCGCAGCACACTTTCAAGCCCGCTTCGCGCACGCGGCCCAAAGTATCGAGGCGGTCCTGATATTCGCGCGTCGAGATGACGTTGTCGTAAAACTCGGGCGCTGTATCGAGGTTATGGTTGTAGAAGTCCAGGCCCGCGTTTTTCAGGCGGTCCGCTTGTCCTTCTTCCAGCATGCCCAAAGTAGCGCATGTTTCCAGGCCCAGCGCCTTGACCTTGCTCACCATCTCTTCGACTTTTTCCATGTCGCGGTCCTTCGGGCCGCGCCAGGCGGCGCCCATGCAGAAGCGCGTGGCGCCGTTGGCTTTTGCCTGGCGGGCCGCGTCGAGCACCGTGTCGATGTCGAGGATTTTTTTCGCTTCCACGCCCGTGTCGTAGCGGGCCGCTTGCGGGCAGTAGCCGCAGTCTTCCTCGCAGCCGCCCGTCTTGATCGATAGCAGGGTCGCCAGTTCCACATCGCCATCGGGGAAGTTGATGCGGTGGGTTTGCTGGGCCTTGAACATCAGGTCATTGAAAGGCAGGTCAAACAGGGCCAGCACATCGGCGATGGGCCAGGTGGCCGCTTCCGGCAGGGTGATGCGCGCCGCAGGACGGTGCAGTTCGACGGTTTTTGCTGCTTCTTGGACTAAAGACATGGTGATTCCTTCGTTTCTATTTTTTAGCTACATTAAGTGTTGGGATGCTGCGCCGGCCAGTTCGGCAAGCCGGTGAAATCGAGATACGCCGCTGCCGCTTGCGCGCCCGGTTGCGCCAGGCGCGGTACCTTGCCCAGCAGCGGCGCCGGGATGCGCTCGATCAGCGCATCGATATTTTCGTCGAGGAAGCGCATTTCCACTTCCAGGGTGTTGGCCACCCAGCCGATCACCGTCAGGCCGCGCGCTTCGATGGCTTCCAGCGTCAGCAAGGCCTGGCTGATGCAGCCCAGGCGCATGCCGACCACGAGGATCACGGGCAAATCGAGCTGCTGCGCCAGGTCGGCCGAATCAAAGCCGGGCGACAGCGGCACGCGGAAACCGCCCACGCCTTCGACCACCACGGCGTCCGAGGCGGCGGCGATTTCCAGGTAGGCGGCCAGGATCGGCACCGATTCGATGCTCACGCCTTCGAGCGCGGCGGCGATATGCGGCGCCGCCGGCTCCTTCAGCATGTAGGGTGTCGTCAGGCTGCGCAGCATGGTGACGTTGCCGGCGGCGATCAGGCTGTCGGCGTCTTCATTATGCAGTTCACCGTCGCGCATCTCGGCGCCGGCGGCGACCGGCTTCATGCCGCAGGCACGCACGCCGCGCGCAACGAGCGCGTGCAGAAGGGCCGACGACGTCAAGGTCTTGCCGATTTCCGTGTCGGTGCCGGTGACGAAACAGGCAAAGCGCGAGGGCAGGCCGGCAGTGGCCGGCGCCGGCTGCACGGCCGGCGCCAGGTCCGCCAGCACTTCCGCCACGATAGGGTCATCAAGGCTCATGGCGATTCCTTTCCAGGGTGTTGACTGCGTTGATCAATTGGGCCACCTCCTGCGCCGTGTGGCCGGCTGACAGAGTCACGCGCAGGCGCGCCGACCCGGCTGGCACGGTGGGCGGGCGGATGGCGCCGACCCACAGGCCCTGCTGGTAAAGGTGGGCGGCGATGTCCAGCATGTCGGCATTCTCGCCAATGATGACGGGCTGGATGGCGGTCACGGACGGCAAGGCTTGCCAGTGCTGCAGTTGCAAGCCCTCGTTCCATTGCGCCACCAGCGCGGCCAGGTGCATGCGACGTTGTTTTCCTTCGTCCCCGGCGATGATGTCCAGGCTGGCCAGGAGCGCATGCGCGAGCGCGGGCGCGGCGGCCGTCGTGAAGATGTAGGGGCGCGCCTTCTGGATCAGGGTGTCGATCACGGCTTCGTGCGCGCAAACAAAGGCGCCGCCCACGCCGGCCGACTTGCCCAGGGTGCCCACGTATACGAGGTAGGGTGAATGCAGGTCGAAGTGTTCCAGCGCGCCGCGGCCATTGGTTCCCAGCGCGCCGAAGCCGTGCGCGTCGTCAACCACCAGCCAGGCGCCGTATTGTTCGCACAGGGCCAGCAGCGCGGGCAGCGGCGCCAGGTCGCCATCCATGCTGAAGACGCTGTCGGTGACGACGATCTTGGTTTTCGCCGTGCTGGCCGCCAGCAGGGCCGCCAGGGCATCGAGGTCGGCATGCGGATACACGCGCGTTTTCACGCGCGCCAGGCGCGTGCCATCGATCAGCGAAGCGTGATTCAGCGCTTCCGAAAAAATCTCGGTGTCCGCATCGCCCGCCGACAGGGCGGTCAGCACGGCCAGGTTGGCCATGTAGCCGGTGCAAAAATACAGGGCGCGCGCCTGTTCCAGGTTGGCGCCCACGAAATCTGCCAGGCGCTCTTCCAGCTGCGCGTGGGCGCGGCTATGGCCGCTGATCAGGTGCGAAGCGCCGCTGCCTGCGCCATACAGGTCGGCGCCCTCTTTCAGCGCGGCGACGATGCGCGGATGCGACGCCAGGCCCAGGTAGTCATTGCTGCAAAAGGCCAGCATGGCGCGGCCATCGACCGTCAGGCGCGGTGCGCACGGCGTGTCGACGGTGCGGCGGCGGCGGATCAGGCTGCGCTCTTCCAGCCTCTGCAACTGCTGCTTCAAGCGCGCGATCAGTTCCATCTCAGGCTCCGATCACTTTGTTGAAGACGGCAAGCGTCTGCTGGCCCAGGCCCGCGATTTCGGCGTCGTCGAGGATGTACGGCGGCATCAGGTAGACGGTGGAGCCGATGGGGCGCATCAGCAGTTCATGTTCCAGCGCCGTGCTGAAGAAACGGCGCGAAAAGTCGGGTGCCGCATCGACGGCGTCAAACGCCCAGATCATGCCCTGCTGGCGGAAGTGTTTTACGCGCTCGTGCTGCGCCAGCGGCGCCAGGGCGCGCGTGATTTTTTCGGCGCGCACCCGGTTGGCCGCCAGCACATCGTCTTCCTCGAAGATCGACAAGGTCGCCAGCGCCGCGCGGCAGGCCAGCGGATTGCCCGTGTACGAGTGCGAATGCAAAAAGCCGCGGCGCACGTCGGTGCTGTAGAAGGCTTGATAGATATCTTCGCGCGTCATCACCAGCGATAACGGCAAATAACCGCCGCTGATGCCTTTCGACAGGCAGACGAAATCGGGCCAGATGCCGGCCTGTTCGCACGCGAAGAAGGTGCCCGTGCGGCCGCAGCCGACGGCGATTTCATCGAGGATCAAATGGACTTGATAACGGTCGCACAGGGCGCGCACCAAGGACAGGTACAGCGGGTCGTGCATGGCCATGCCGGTGGCGCACTGCACCAGCGGCTCGATGATGATGGCGGCGATTTTGTCCGCTTTTTCCTGGAACAGCTGTTCCACTTCAAAGGCGGCGCGGCGCGCCACATCTTCAGCGGTTTCGGCTTCCTGCGTCTGGCGGAAGTCGGGCGACATCACCGTTTGCGTGGCACGCAGCAGGGGGCCATAGGCATCCTTGAACAGCGCGACGTCGGTGACGGCCAGGGCGCCGATGGTTTCGCCGTGGTAGCTGCCCTTCAGGCAGACGAATTCCTGCTTTTCACTCTTGCCGCTGTTGCGCCAGGCGTGAAAACTCATTTTCAGGGCGATTTCCACGGCCGACGCCCCGTCGGATGCGTAAAAGCTGTGGCCAAGCACGCCGCCGGTGAGCGCAGAGAGCTTTTCCGACAGTTCGATCACCGGTTCATGCGTGAAGCCGGCCAGCATCGCGTGTTCCAGGCGGTCCAGCTGGTCCTTGAGTTCCGCATTGATGCGCGGATTCGCATGGCCGAACAGGTTCACCCACCAGGAGCTGATGGCATCCAGGTAGCGTCGGCCTTCGTGGTCGTACAGCCAGGCGCCGCGGCCATGGCTGACGGGGATGAGCGGTACAGTCTCGTGGTGCTGCATTTGCGTGCACGGATGCCACACGCTGCGCAGACTGCGTTCGACCCAGCCCGATTGTTTTTCTACTTTCAAAACTGCTCCAATGATATTGCTAGCCCATGAGCCAGCTCGGCTTGCGCTTGTCGAGGAACGATTGCACGCCTTCGCGGCCCTGCTCCGAGGCGCGGATCTGCGCGATGCGCTCGGCGCTGTCCGCCAGCAGCGCATCGTTGACCGGCTGGCCAACGATCTCGCGCACCAGCGTTTTCGCTTGCGCCACGGCGTGCGGGCTGTTGCCCGTCAGCGCTTTGAGCACCTCGGCGGTTTTCGCGTCCAGCGCGCTTGCCTCGACTACCTCGTGGGCAAAGCCGACGCGCAACGCTTCCTGGGCGGAGAATCGCTCCGCGGTCAGGAAATAGCGGCGTGCCGCGTTTTCGCCCATGGCCTTGATGACATACGGTGAAATAGTGGCCGGGATCAGTCCCAGCCGCACTTCGCTCAGGCAGAAATGCACGTCTTCCGCAACCAGAATGATATCGCATGCGGCGACGAGGCCCATGCCGCCCGCATAGCAGTCGCCCTGGACCTTCGCCACCACGGGTTTCGGACACAGGTAAATCGTGCGCAGCATCTGCGCCAGCTGCAGCGCGTCGGCCTGGTTTTCGGCATGCGTGTAACCTGCCATCTTCTTCATCCAGTTCAGGTCCGCACCGGCGCAAAAGGCCGCGCCATTTGCCGCCAGCACGATGGCGCGCACCATGTCGCTGCGCCCAAGACCCTCGAAGGCGCGCGCCAGTTCGGCGATCGTCGTCTCGTTGAAGGCATTGCGCACGTCGGGACGGTTCAGGGTCACGGTGGCGACATTGCCCTCGATGACCAGCTTTAAGGTTTCAAATTCCATGGTCTTCTCCCCCTTACATGCGGAATACGCCGAACTTCGTGTCCGGGATTTCCGCGTTCAAGGCGGCGGACAGGCCCAGGCCCAGCACCATGCGGGTGTCGGCCGGGTCGATCACGCCATCATCCCACAGGCGCGCGGTGGCGTAATACGGGTGGCCCTGGTGTTCGTATTGGTCCTTGATCGGCTGCTTGAAGGCGGCTTCCTCGTCCGCGCTCCATGCGCCGCCCTTGCCTTCGATGCCGTCGCGCTTGACGGTGGCCAGCACGGAAGCGGCCTGGTCGCCGCCCATGACGGAAATGCGCGCATTCGGCCACATCCACATGAAACGGGGGGAAAACGCGCGGCCGCACATGCCGTAGTTGCCGGCGCCGAAGCTGCCGCCGATGATGACGGTGAATTTCGGCACGGCGGCCGTGGCCACGGCGGTCACCATCTTGGCGCCATTGCGGGCAATGCCTTCGTTTTCGTACTTGCGGCCCACCATGAAGCCCGTGATATTTTGCAGGAAGACGAGCGGGATCTTGCGCTGGCAGCACAATTCGATGAAATGCGTGCCTTTCAGGGCCGATTCGGAGAACAAGATGCCGTTATTGGCGATGATGCCGACTTTTACGCCATAGATGTGCGCAAAGCCGCAGATCAGGGTGGTGCCGTAGCGGGCCTTGAATTCGTCGAAATCGCTGCCGTCGACGATGCGCGCGATCACTTCACGTACGTCGAACGGCTTGCGCGTATCGACGGGGATGACGCCGTACAGTTCCTGCGTCGGGTATTTCGGCTCGACGGATGCGCGCAAGTCCATCTGCTGCGGTTTTTTACGGTTCAGGTTCGAGACGATGGTGCGCGCCAGCGACAGCGCATGCAGATCGTTTTGCGCCAGGTGGTCGACCACGCCGGACAAGCGCGTATGCACGTCGCCGCCGCCCAGGTCTTCCGCCGTCACCACTTCACCTGTCGCCGCTTTCACCAGCGGCGGGCCGCCGAGGAAAATCGTGCCCTGCTCCTTGACGATGATCGATTCATCGCTCATGGCCGGCACGTAGGCGCCGCCGGCCGTGCAAGAACCCATCACGACGGCGATTTGCGGGATGCCCTTGGCCGACAGATTCGCCTGGTTGTAGAAGATGCGGCCGAAATGGTCGCGGTCGGGGAAGACGTCGTCCTGGTTCGGCAGGTTGGCGCCGCCCGAGTCGACCAGGTAGATGCACGGCAGGTTGTTCTGGTCGGCGATTTCCTGGGCGCGCAAGTGCTTTTTGACCGTCATCGGGTAATACGTGCCACCCTTGACGGTAGCGTCGTTACACACGATGACGCATTCCTGGCCCGAGACCCTGCCGATGCCGGTGATGATGCCGGCGGCGGGCGCCGCATCGACGCCTTTGGCGTCCTGGTACATGGCGTAGGCCGCCATCTGGGAAAACTCGAGGAAGGGCGTGCCGGGATCGAGCAGCATCTGCACGCGGTCGCGCGGCAGCAGTTTTCCGCGCGCCAGGTGCTTGGCGGCCGCCGCCTCGCCGCCGCCGGCCGCGATCTTTTCCACTTTGTCGCGCAAATCGTCGACGATGGCTTGCATGGCCGCGGCATTGGCCTTGAAATCTTCACTGCGCGGATTGAGTTTGCTTTCGATGTGCGGCATTGCGGTTCCTTTTTATGATCGCCCGGTCTCTCGGGTCGCGCTATTCGGGAAAACTGCCGTCGAGATAAAACCAACGCATGCCACCGTCACCGGCTTCGCGCACGAAGCGACTCACTTCATGCAGGCGGTGCGCGCGGCCGTTGACCTTGTAGCGGGCTACGAATTCCACGCTATCGCGGTGTATCTCTTCGGCTTGATCTGCTGATACTGCTTTACGTTGACGTAAACGTAAAGCAGATTTTACCTCAAGTCCCAGCCAGTGGACTTTTTCTTCTTCGGCAAATAAAGCGTCGGCGGGACGGGTGCTGGCGTGCCAGGTGGCAAGCAGATACGGCTCGTCGCGCAAGGTGAACGCCGTGTAGCGCGAACGCATCAGGGCTTCGGCCGTGGGCGGCAAGGCGTCGCCCGCGATATACGGGCCGCAGCAACTGGCGTAGGAGGCGCCGCCACAGGGGCAGGCGGCAGATGTCGAGGGTGTGGGCATGCGCTGACGGATAGGGGAACAGGAAAGTTCCGCAATTATCCGCCATATCGGCAGCGGCGCGTGCGCGCCGCCTTGGCCGGCTATTTTTTCGGACTGAGGAAGTCCAGCGCGAACGGCGGCGCCTTGCCGGCCATGAGGTCGGCCAGGATGCGCGCCGTGCCGGCGGCAAAGGTGAAGCCCAGCGGGCCGTGGCCCACGTTGAGCCACAAGTTCGCATATTTGCTGGCACCCACCAGCGGCGCGCTGTTCGGCGTGGCGGGACGCAAACCGGCCCAGGCCGTGGCCTGGTCGTAATCGGCGCCGTGCGGCATGGCTTCGCGCGCCAGCCGCGTCAGGCCGGCGATGCGGTTCCAGTCGATGCTGTTGTCGGCGCCCACCATGTCGACCATGGCGGCCACGCGCAGGTCGCCACCAATGCGCGCATACAGCACCTTGCGCTCAAAATCCGTGATGCTGATCTCGGGCGGCCGGTCTTGCGCGCGGATGGGCGCCGTCAGGCTGTAGCCTTTCAGCGGGTACAGGGGCAGGTAAATGCCCGCCGTGGCGGCCAGGTCGCGGCTCTGGATGCCGGCCGCCAGCACATAGTGATCTGCCTGCAATAGGCCCAGGCTGGTGTCGGCGCCCGTGATCCTGCCCTTGTGCGTGACGAGGCGGCGCGCCTCGCCTTTTAATATGAGCGAACAATTCGGGTGCTGCAGCAGGCGCGCTTCCAGGGCCAGGCAAAAGGCGTGGCAATCGGCCACCGCCTCGCCTTGCGTAAAGATGCCGCCTGCCAATGAATTCTGCAGGGCGGCCAGCGCCGGTTCGCGCTGTACCGCCTCCGTCGGCGACAGGACGAGGCGCGCTTCTTCCGATTCGGGCCGCGCCACGGCCCGTTGAAAGATGGCGGGCGAACGGTAGACGATGAGTTTGCCTGCATCGCGCCAGGCATACGCTTCGGGCGGCACGGTCAGTTCCAGCTGCGCCATGCCGGCGCGGCTCAGTTCGCCTAATTCCAGCAGCTTGGCCGTCGTGCGGGCGTTGCTGGCGGCATTGCAATTGCGCAGGAAACTGGCCATCCAGCGCCATTGGCGCCAGTCGGCCTCGGGACGGAAGCGCAGCGGACCATCTTTCTGCAGCAGCCATTGCAGGGCCTTGAAGGGTACGCCCGCGTCCGCCAGGGGCGCCACATAACGATAGCTGAGCTGGCCGCCATTGCGGTAGCTGGCGGCGATCGCCACCTGTTCATTACGTTCCAGTACCGTGACCTTGTAGCCGGCCTCGGCCAGCCACCAGGCCGATGTCAGACCGACGACGCCGCCGCCGATGATGATGACTTGTTGCTGCATGTTGCCTCGCTGCGTTGCGCTCCCATGGTGCGGAAGCATTCGGGAAGAGCTTAGAGGCTGGCCGCCAAGGCAGCCAATGAAACATCATGGTGCAGCCATAACTTTCAGGAATGCACCATTTCAATGCACGGACTGATTGTTATCTATCGCACCACGGTAGAGCGCGGTGAGTATCAATTCCTCGCTGCGTCCCATGGCGGAATAGGCGCCAGGATAGTGTTCGGGATCGCTGCCCGTGCCGCCCACCAGCATCACCATGCCGTTCCTGTTCTTGAAATCGAGCACGAAGGCGGACACGAGGCCATACGCGTCGCCCAGGTGTCCCACGGCCGCGAAACTGGCGCCCTCGACCAGGCCGTTGCCCTGCCCCGCCACTGCATCGAACTGCTGGTTGCCCAGGCCCCAGGCGCGGTACAGGCCCCGCTCGCTGTCGCCATTGTGGGCATCGGGTGCCAGTTGCCATTGGCGACCAAACATCAGCGCGATGCTGGCCGGTTGCAACAGTTGTTGATTCTGGTAGCGGCCGCCGTCGAGCAGCATTTGCATGACCTTGCCCAGTCCCGCGGCGGAAATGCGCAAGCCGCCCGTGGGACTGAAGACGGTGGCGTTGCTGCCGATCACATAGCTGGCCATGTTGGCCGGTGGATGTGTGTAAAAATCGTCGGCTTGGGCGATCCACGGCCCTTGCGGCTGCCACACTTCCGTCTCCAGCGTGCGCTTGCGGTACAAGGTGGCCGTGTTCGCCACGTCTTCCGCCGGAAAGGCCGCCGGGTTGTAGCCGCCGCGCACATCGAGGGGATCGAGCAGCAGACGCCGCATCAGCAAGTCGAAGCGCTCGCCCGTGACTTTTTCCATCACCGTGCCGATCACGCCCCAGTTCAGGTTGGAATACATAAAGTAGCGGCCCGGCGCCGCGGCCGCATCCCACATCGTATCGCCGCCGGCCGTAAACACGTCGCGCAAGCTGCGTTCCGGTCCCCAGGCATAGCCGCCCGCATCGCGCAGCGAGGAAGTGTGGCTGAGCAGGCTGCGCAGGGTGACGGTTTGCTGGGGAAAGTGCGGGTTGCGCAGGGAAAAGCCCAGATAGATGCCCACGTCCTGGTCCAGGCTCAGCTTGCCCTGCTCGACCAGCCGCATCAGGCCCACGGTGGTCATCATCTTTGATACGGAAGCGATGCGGAACAGAGTGGCCGGCGTCACGGGCAAGCTGTCCGCCGGCGTGGCGCCGATATGCCGGTAGCCAAATTGTTGCTGATACGACACCTTGCCCTGGCGGATGGCCAGCACGGACAGGCTGGCCAGCGGGTGGGCCGCATCATCGACGATGGCGGCCAGCGTGGCATCGAGCGCGCGCTGATGGTCTTGCTGCATGCCACTGCCGGGCGGGGCGGCCAGCGCGCTCCAGGTCGTGCCCAGCAGCAGCAAGCCCAGTAAGCCCGTCATTTTATTGTGCATGTTTCCCTGTTTTGCGATGTGGTGGAGGCGCCACCAGCATAGGGCGGGATGGTTGACTACGCTAATGAAAATTGCTTATTTATCTATAATGCAAAGCTATACGTACGGTAAAACATTGTTTTTTTAAGTGTATAACCGTTATTTATGGTCATTTTCCATTTATTCATGGGTGGACGGGCTACGCGCAAGCGCCATCGCTATTACACTAGGAGGACAAGGAGAACTGTATGAGCCAGACCAGCGTAGAACTCAAGGTCGATTTAAATGACAATTCGCCTTTATATATGCAGATCGCCCGCAAGCTGAGCGATGACGTACGCAACGGCCGCTACCAGGTAGACCAGGCCCTGCCATCTGAACGTACCCTGTCCGAACTGCTCGACGTATCGCGCGTGACTGCCCGCAAGGCCATCGACCAGCTCGTAGAGCAAGGTCTCGTCGTGCGCCGCCGCGGTTCGGGCAACTATATTGCCCCGCGCATCGAACAGCCGCTGTCGAATTTGTCGAGCTTTTCCGAGCAGCTGCAGCAGCGCGGCTACCGCCCCGGCTCGCGCTGGCTCAAGCGCGAAGTCGTCATCGCCAGCAGCGATGAACAGCTGAGCCTGGGCTTGGCGCAGAACACGAAAGTGGCGCGCCTCGAGCGCCTGCGCCTGGCTGACGACGTCGTGATGGCGTATGAAGTCAGCGTGCTGCCCTTCAGCGTGGTGCCGGACCCGGCCGCCATGGGTGACTCGCTGTATGAATACTTGAGCAGCATCAAGAAGTCCCCCGTGCGCGCCTTGCAGCACATCCGCGCCATGAATGCGACGGATGTGCTGGCCAAGCAACTGGGCATCCCCGATGGCCAGGCCGTGCTGTTCATCACGCGCATCGCCTACCTGGAGTCGGGCGAAGCGGTGGAACTGACGCATTCGTATTGCCGCAGCGATCATTACGATTTTGTGGCGGAAATGCGCCGCGCTCCATAAATCTACTGTTCGAGCAGGCGGATCATGGATTCCGCCACGCCGACGGACGACTCCCAGCTCATGCCGGTCACCAGCCGGCCATCGACCTCGACGTGACTCTTGCCATTGGCGCCGTGCCTGAAAATGCCGCCATGGCGCTTGATGCTGGCTTCCGCCGAAAAGGGATAGGCCTTGTATACCGGCGATTCCTTGTTGAGATACGCATCGGGGAACGAGGTGAGCGTCTTGCCCTGGATCAGGAAAGTACCGTCACTGAGCTTCAGGTTCTTGATGCCCTCGGTGCCATGACAGATGGCCGCGATCACTCCGCCTTGTTGTTCGTAGATACGCAAGGCGATGTCCTGCAGCGGCTTGTTTTCCGGGATGCCGACGATGGCCGCGCCGCCGCCGACGAAAGCCATGCCCGCGTACTCGTCTGCCTTGACCTCGGCGACGGGCCTGGTATGGGCCAGTGCCCACATGAAATCACTGTCGTACAGGTACTTCTTGAGCAGCGCGTCCGACGTGACGATCATTTCCAGGGGAATGGCGCCCCCCTCGGGACTGACGAAGTCGACCGCGTACCCTGCTTTGCGAAAGGCATCATAGGTATAGGCCAGTTCGGGGAAATTATTGCCTGCATTAATTTTTGTGCCCGGATATTGATGCACATTCGACGCCACCAGCAGCACCTTGCGTGCGTGGCGCGGAGCTGCTGGCTCGCGATGGGCCGACTTGCTGATGATCTTCCAGTTGCCGGCGATCTTTTTCAAAAGAAAGACATCCACGTAACGGACCCCTTGCTGGGGAATGTGGATCTCGGCCTTGGCCGTGGCCACCTTGCCGCTGACATCCACTTTAATCAGCCGTCCGTGGCGTCCATTGAATTGCCCTTTTTTCTCCTCGCTAAAGAGTTTGGCGTATTCCGGACCGCTCAACTCCCATTCGGTATCGTTTTTGCCGTCGAGGTAAAGGCGGGAATTCGCTTGGAAGGCCTGGTTGATTTCGTCCTGTACGTTGAAGCTGGTGCCATGCAGATACAAGCCCACGGTTTCCCGGACGGCATTTTCGTCCTGGTCTGCGGTTGCGGCGGTGCCGACGGCGGTGATGCTTAGCAAGCAACAGGCGAGTACCGTTCGCAATAAAAACTGAATCATGACTTTACCCTGAATGAAGAACTGCGTTTATCGGAGCAACGACTATTGCAGATCGTTGTTGGTCGATAAGTTATCGAAATGCAGGGGAATTGATGTCGCCAAACAGGATTTCAGACTCCGGAATGGCGTTTCCGGAGTGGTCTTACGCGGAAATGGCCCTGGTCGCCTGGCTGGATTGGGCGCGGAAGCTGGCGGGCGTTTGCCCAGCAACTTTCTTGAAGGTCGAGTAGAAGGTGGAACTGGAATTGAACCCGCAGCGCTCGGCAACGATATCCATGTTCAGTTGCGGTTCGTCCGTCAATACCTGTTTCGCTTCGGCGATACGGTATTCGTTGACGTAGGTAGTGAAGCTCTTGCTCAGCTTGTCATTGAGCACCTGCGATACCTGCGCCTGCGTGCATCCCGCCCGCTTGGCCAGTTGGGCCAGGGTCAGGTTCGGATTCAGATAGGATTGTTGCCCGCTCATCTGTTGTTCCAGCGCAGCGAGCACGGCAAGCCCATCTTCGTGCGTCAGGCGGCTATGCTGGTATTTCTGCCTCAGATCGGCAGGCGTCGAGGTTTCCTTTCTCAGCAGAAAGACCATGACCGCCACATGCAGCGAGAAGGTGAACGACAAGGCGCCGACAATATAGGACGTGAACGGCGTGCTCGCGTACGCCGCCAGCATGACACCGCTGCCGGCAAAGACGCTTAGCAGGAGCACGCTGCTGGTCGCCATCCGCTGTCCGTCGTTCAGCCATGCATGGCGGCTTTGCCAGAGCAGCCTGGCGGCCGCCAGCAGGTAGCCTAGCCAGAACACATGAATGGCATGACTCGACAGGTCCCACACGGAACGATATGCGGAATACGGAAAGGCAACGCCTATGCCAATGATCAGGAAGGACAGGCCGAGATGCCAGCGCCATTGCTGGCCGGCAGGCAGTTGCGCGCGCCCGGCGATGAAAGAGTGCACATAGAGATAGGTCAGGGGACCGATCAGCAGGCAAGCCGACAGGCCCAGTTGGCGGAATTCGATGGCGATCGCCGGGTTGAAGTAGAGGAAGGCGGATTTGGCGGTGCGCACCCCGACGGCAAGCAGCAATGCACCGAGCATGCAGTCGGCCAGGCAGCGAGGCCGACGGCTGAAAAAATAGACGGCCAGGAAAATGCCGTTGATGGCGCCCAGGGCGCTAAACAGGAACAGCAATTGGCGAGCGATCATGGGGCGTGTCGTGGATGTTGGCGTCGAACGGAAGTATAGACACAAACGGGGGCGTATCGAAGTACAAGTAGTACGCCACGCTCCTGCGCCAGCCATAAACGCCCGTTATGCCCGTCCGCCAACCTTTCATGGTTGATCTCGCCCGTTGGTATTAAACTGGTTTCACGTTCAACCATGTTCTGAAATCATGTTGAAAACTGAAACCCCGAGCCGGCGGCATCCGGACCTGGACTTGTATCCGGTGGAGCAACTGGTGGCGGCGCTGGTCGATGACCAGTTCTGGGCCGTCGAATCCGTGCGGCTGGCGTCGCCCGACATCGCTGCCGCCATCACGGCCGCCCTGCCCCGCATCGCGGCCGGCGGACGCCTGCTGTACGTGGGCGCGGGCACGTCCGGCCGCTTGGGCGTGCTCGACAGCGTTGAATTGAATCCTACGTTTTCCTGGCCGCCCGAGCGGGCCGTCGCCATCCTGGCCGGCGGCGCGGGCGCGATGTTTACGGCAGTCGAAGGGGCCGAAGATGATTTATCGCAAGGTGAGAAGGATTTGCTGGCCCTGCAGCCGCAGGTCAATGATGTGGTGATCCTGCTGGCCGCCTCCGGTGCCACGCCGTATGTGCTGGGCGCCTTGCTGGCCGCGCGCAAGGCGGGCGCCTTGACGATAGGCATCGCCAACAATGTGGATGCCCCCGTGGCACACGAGGCGCAATGCGGTATCGTGCTCGACACGGGTATGGAAGTCATTTCTGGCAGCACCCGTCTGAAGGCGGGCACGGCGCAAAAAATCACCCTGAATACGATTTCCAGCGCGCTGATGGTGGGTTTGCATAAAACTTACGGAAACTTGATGGTAGACTTGAAGCCGACCAACGCCAAGCTGATCTGGCGGGCGGTGCGTCTGACCATGCATGCCACCGGTGCCAGCGAAGTGCAGGCCAGGACCGTGCTGGAGCAATGCCAATTTCACGTCAAGGTGGCGATTGTTGCCTTGATCAAAAAAATCAACACAAACCAGGCACAGGCATTGTTGGCCGGCGCGGACGGCAGTGTGCGGGCGGCACTGGCGGCGTGATCCGATGGCGCGGCATTCTTCTGTCTGGGAGACAAAGAAGGATGTATGGAGCTAGTGAAACAAACCGCCCCGGTGCGCACGAACAAGCCGTGGCTGTGGATCCCTTCCCTGTATTTCGGCCAGGGCATTCCCTATGTAGTGGTCATGACCTTGTCCGTGATCATGTACAAGAATTATGGTTTCAGCAATACGGATATCGCGCTGTATACCAGCTGGTTGTACTTGCCCTGGGTCATCAAGCCCCTGTGGTCGCCCTTTATCGACATGTACCGCACCAAGCGCTTCTGGATCGTCGGCTTGCAGCTGGTGATCGGCGCCGCGCTGGCGCTGGTGGCCCTGACGACGTCCTTGCCCCACTTTTTCCAGATCAGCCTGGCCATCTTCTGGCTGATGGCCTTCAGTTCCGCCACGCATGACATCGCCGCCGACGGCTTTTACATGCTGGGACTGGAAGAGCACCAGCAGGCGGCCTTTGTCGGCGTACGCAGCACTTTCTATCGCCTGGCGATGATCGCGGGCCAGGGCGGCCTCGTGTATCTGGCCGGCTATCTGACGCATGCGACGGGCAATGTGCAACTGGCCTGGTCCGTCGTGTTTGCCATTCTGGCAGGATTGTTCATCGCCCTCTTCCTGTACCACTATTTCATCTTGCCCAAGCCGAAGGATGACCGCCCCAGCATCCAGGGCGCCGGTGTTTCTCCGTTGCAGGAATTCGTCGCCACCTTTGCTTCCTTCTTCAAGAAGAAGGATATTTTCGTCATCCTGGGCTTTTTGCTGCTGTTCCGCCTCGGCGAAGCGCAACTGTTGAAGCTGGCGGCACCCTTCCTGCTAGACCCTGTCGCCAAGGGCGGCCTGGGCCTGAGCACGGAACAGGTGGGCCTCGTTTACGGCACTATCGGCGTGATCGCCCTGACGCTGGGCGGCTTGCTGGGCGGATTCATCATTTCCCGCTTCGGCTTGAAACGCTGTTTATGGATCATGGTGCTGTCCGTCCACTTGCCCGACCTGGTCTTTGTTTACCTGGCCAGCGCCTTGCCCAGCAGCATCTATGTGATCGCCGGGGGTATTGCGCTGGAGCAATTTGGCTATGGTTTCGGTTTCGCTTCGTACATGTTGTACATGATCATGGTCTCCGATGGCGCGCATAAAACGGCCCATTACGCCATTTGCACGGGCTTCATGGCCCTGGGCATGATGTTGCCGGGCATGGCCAGCGGCTGGATACAGCAAATGCTCGGCTACCAGCATTTCTTCATCTGGGTTTGCATCGCCACCATTCCTGCTTTCATCATGGCCGCGCTGGTCAAGATCGATCCCGAATTCGGCAAGAAGGCCGAGGCCTGATTCTTTTGAACCGTGCGCCCGCATGGATGGCGGGCGCACAGTAAAATGCCCGCACCGATAGACCTGCGCTTCACCACTGCAAGGAATTGTTTTGTTGTCTACTTTCAAAAAACGCCTGGGCGCCAGCGCCGGCGTATTGGCCGCGCTGGCCACCGCCACTTTGCTCAGCAGCTGTAGCAGCACCAAGCTGCCCTCCGCAGTGACGCCGGGCGAAGCGGGTTTGCCGGCCGTGCCGCCCGTGCAGCACATCACGGGCGAAGTGCCGCCGCCCGCGCCACGCGAGTTCCGCGCCGCCTGGGTGTCGACGGTCGCCAATATCGATTGGCCCAGCCGCAGCAATTTGCCTGTCGCTAAGCAGCAAGCCGAGGCGATCGCCATCCTCGACCGTGCCAAGTCCTTGAATCTGAACGCGATTGTGCTGCAGGTGCGCCCCAGCGCCGACACGATTTACCCGTCGCAACTGGAACCGTGGTCGGAATACCTGACCGGCAAGCAAGGCCAGCCGCCATTGCCGATGTATGACCCGCTGGCCTTCTGGGTAGCGCAGGCGCATGCGCGCGGCCTGGAATTGCACGCCTGGTTCAATCCCTACCGTGCCCGTCACGCGACGGCCAAGTCGCCGCTGGCGCGCGACAGTTTCGCGTCCACCAACCCGGCATCCGTCAAGCAGTACGGCCGCTACCTGTGGATGGATCCGGGCGACGCCGCCGCCTCGAAACATACGACAGACGTGGTGCTCGACGTGGTGCGCCGCTACGATATCGATGGCGTGCACATCGACGATTACTTTTATCCGTATCCAATCGATGCGCCTGGCGCCGGTGCCGGTGCGGAAACGGCCGCGCTGGATGCGGGCAATGGCGGCGCCAAGCGCGAATTGCCTTTCCCCGATGAACCGTCCTGGCAGCAATATCTGCTGGCTGGCGGCCAGCTGGATCGCCCTTCCTGGCGCCGCCAGAACGTCAACCAGCTGATCGAAGCCTTGTATACAGGCATCCACCGCGAAAAGAGCTGGGTGCGTTTTGGCATCAGCCCCTTCGGCATCGGTCGTCCGGACCGCCGCCCTGCCGGCATCGTCGGCTTCAGCCAGTACGATAAATTGTATGCGGATGCGGAATTGTGGCTGGCCAAGGGCTGGCTCGATTACCTGTCGCCGCAGCTGTACTGGCCCGTGGCGCAGGCGCCGCAAGCGTTTGGCGTGCTGCTCGACTACTGGCTGGCACAAAACCCGTATGGCCGCCACGTGTGGCCAGGCCTGTACACGAGCCGCATCGACAATTCCGCCAAATCCTTCACGCCGCAAGAGATCATCAAGCAGATCGAAGTGACGCGCACGCGGCCCGGCGCGAATGGACAAGTGCATTTCAGCATGGTGCCCCTGATGCAGAACCGCAAGGGTGTCAGCGAGCAACTCAAGGCGACCGTGTATCAAAGCCCTGCCCTGATTCCCGCCACACCGTGGCTGGGCAAGGAAGCACCGGGCACGCCCATGTTGGCCCTGCGCCGCGATTCCACCAGCCTGAATGTCAAGTTGACGTCGGGCGGCGGCAAACCCGTGGCGCAATACGCCGTCTGGGCCCGCTATGGCGAAGACTGGCGCTTCACGGTCGTCACGGGCGTGCAGGGCGAACTGACCCTGGTCGACGATGCCACCGGTAAAGTCAACGCGGTGGTGGTCAGCGCCGTGGACCGTCTCGGCAATGAAAGCCCCCGCGTCACCGTGCGCGAACCGTTTACGGCCCCCGCCAAGTAACTTTGCCGGCTCACCGGCAATCCATAACCTGCGGGCATGAAACATGCGCAAGCTTTCATGCCTGCAAGCTCCGCTTGGCTTTACACTCATGCCATGATTTCCTTCCCTGCAATTAATACTGACACTGCCGTGCTCGGGCTGGGCATCGACGCGGGCGGCACGCAGACGCGCTGGGCGCTGGCCACCGCCGATGGCGCCATCGTGGCCGAAGGGGCCGTGGAAGGCTTGTCTGCCTTGCAAATGAGCAGCGATGCGGGCCGCGCAGCCGTGCACGCCACGTTTGCGAAACTGTCTCAGGCTGTGCTGGCCGTCGGCCAACCGCGTGCCGTGGTGGCGGGCTTGACTGGCTTTGGCGGCGATGATGTGGCGCTGGCGTACATGCTGGCGGAGTTGCTGGCGCTGGAAGCCGTTGATGTCCGCTTGGGCAACGATATCGACATTGCCTATCGCGACAGTTTTGAACCAGGCGAAGGTTATCTGGTCTACGCTGGCACGGGTTCGATTGCCGCCTGGATCGATGCGGATGGCGTGTTTCACCGCGCAGGCGGGCGCGGCGTGTTGCTCGACGATGGCGGCGGCGGTTACTGGATCGCGCGCGAAGCCTTGCGCCACATCTGGCGCCGCGAAGACGAGGCGCCCGGCAGCTGGCAAGGGTCTCCCATGGCCGGGGCCGTATTTGCGCAGCTGGGTGGCAGCGACTGGTCATTGTCGCGCGCCTTCATGTATGGTCAGGACCGGGGCGCCATCGGCCGGCTGGCGCTGGCCGTGGCCGCCAGTGCGGACGCAGACCCGCTGGCGCTGGACATCTTGCAGCGCGCGGGACAGGAACTGGCGCGTCTGGCGCTGGCCCTGACGACGCGCTACGGTTCCCGTCCCGTGGTGCTGGCGGGCCGCGCGGCGCAGTTGCACCCGGCCATTGCGGTTGCCATGCGGGCTGCTTTGCCGGTATCGTTGATGATGGAGCAAAAAGTTGCTCGTGCGCATGAGGCTGCGGCCAAGCTGGCAGCCCGGGCAGCCAGCCAGCGTACTGGCAAGAACTGACTATTTTATTAACCCGAACATGGATCTTTCATGAAAAAAATCGCCCTCGCCCTGCTGGTGGCCCTGCTCTCCGCCTGTACCACGCCCGCGCCGCACCTTGACCACAGTTTGACGGCGCGCAGCCAGAGCCCGCGCGTGAAATTCATCGTCATCCATTACACTGTCAGCGACCTGCCCCGCTCGATCAAGATCCTGACGGAACAAGTGGTCAGCAGCCATTATTTGCTGACGGACACGGACAAGCCGAAGTTTTACGTGCTGGTCGATGAATCGCGTCAGGCCAATCACGCGGGTGTGAGTAACTGGAAGACTTATACACAGTTGAATGTCAGCTCGATCGGCATCGAGATCGTCAATCCCGGCTACAAGGACACGCAGGAAGGCCGCCTCTGGTATCCCTTCCCGCAGGCGCAGATCGATGAGCTGATTCCGCTGCTGAAAGATATACAGGCCCGTTACAACATCGCACCGGAAAATATCCTCGGTCATAACGAAATCGCCCCGCAGCGCAAGCAGGATCCGGGTCCGCTGTTCCCATGGCGCCAGCTGGCCGATGCGGGCCTGATCGTCTGGCCCGATGCGAACCGCGTGGCCGCGCAGCGAATCATTTTTGAGCAGCAAGTGCCGGATGCCGTCTGGTTCCAGAAAAAGCTGGCCCAGCACGGCTATGCGACGCCGAATACGGGTGTGTTTGATGAAGCGACGCGCAATGTGCTGATCGCCTTCCAGATGAAATACCGCAACACCTTGTTCGACGGCACGCCTGATGGCGAAACGGCGGCCCTGCTGGAAGTGCTGACGACGCCAGCCCCAGCGGCCCCAGCTGTTGTTGCAAAGTAGCATGGCCGTTCCAGTCCATGACTTTTTCTTATATGCTGAACGTTGACGGCCCAGGCGGCCACGGCAAGGTAAAGGAATAGCTCATGCGGCTGCGTCATATCGAAGTGTTTCACGCCATCATGCAAGTTGGCACCATCAGCGGCGCCGCCCAGGTGCTGCATATCTCGCAACCGGCCGTAACCAAGGTCTTGCAGCATTGCGAGTTGCAACTCGGCATGCCGCTGTTCGAGCGCGTACGGGGCAAGTTGTACCCGAAGCCCGAGGCGCACCGCTTGTTTGTCGAGACGGAAAAGCTCAACCGCGACTTATTGGGTATCCGCCGCCTGGCGGCCAGCCTGAAGGGCCACGCGGTGGAAACCATCCGTTTGGTTTCCACGCCGACGATTGCCATCAGCGTCTTGCCGTTTGCCATGACGGAGTGGCGGCGCGACTTTCCCCACACGCGTTGCCAGTTGGCTACCCACCATACGGGCGAGATCGTCAATACCTTGCGCCTCGGTGAAGCGGACCTGGCCGTGTCGCTGCAAGACCCGCGCCATCCGGGCATCGTGGCCGAACCGATCGCGCAGGGCGTCATGACGGTGATCGCCCCGGCCGGCACCTGGCGCGCGGCCGATTGCGGCACCCCGTTGACGGCGCATGGCCTGAATGGCGAGCTGATCGGCCATGCTGACAACGATCCACTGGGCGAACTGGTCGTCGCCGCCTGCGAAGCGCAGGATATCCACCCCGTGTTTTCCACCGTGGTGCAGACTTATCAAATCGCGCGTTCTCTGGTGGAAGCGGGCGCCGGCATGGCCGTGGTCGACCCGTTTACGGCCGCGTCCGGCTCGCCCGAGCGGCTGCAGCGCCGTCCTTGGGCGCCCACGATCCCCATCCAACTGTATTTATTGACGGCGAGCCACTCGCCGCTGTCGCATGGCGCGCGGCGCCTGGCCGACAGCATCGGCGTGGCGGCGCGTAATTGCCTGGAAAGAGGAGTCTGATGTCTGTTGCAAGTTTGCAATTGGAAGCGGTGAGCAGCGATCCGCAATTTCGCCACCTGAGCAGCATCGCCGGCATCGCCGTTGACTTGCGCTATGCCACGCCCGACAATTTCGTCGGCCGCGACTTATACAGCCCCATCGATTGCGCCTGGCTGCACCGCGACGCGGCCGCAGCACTGGAACAGGCCGTGGCCTGGCTGGCCGCGCGGCGGCCCGATCATCATCTATTGGTGCTCGATGCCCTGCGTCCGCAGCGGGTGCAGCAGCAACTGTGGGACGCGCTGCAGGGAACGGAGTTGCTCGGCTACATCGCCGAGCCGTCGCGCGGCTCGATCCATTCGTTCGGCATGGCGCTCGACATCACCATCGTCGGCCCGGATGGGCAGGAACTGGACATGGGGACTGGCTTTGACGATTTAAGTGAGCGCTCGCACCCGGCATTGGAGCTGGTTTTGCTGGAGAAAGGGGAAATTACCGAGGAACACGTGGCGCACCGCCGCCTGTTGCGCGACGCCATGTTCCAGGCGGGCTTCTTCGGCATCAACAGCGAATGGTGGCATTTCGATTGCGGCGACCGGGTGCTGGTGCGCCAGACCTACACCCGGGTACTCTGATTAGAAGGCCTTCAGGCCTTTCAGCATCACGATCAGGATCAATACGGGCGAGACAAAGCGCAGCAGGAACAGCAGCACATGCGCCAGTTTTCTGTTCTGCAGCTGGCCGTGATTGCTGATCGCATCGATGAAATGCTGCTTGCCCCAGGCCCAGCCGGTAAACAAGGCAATCGCGATCCCGCCAACCGGCAGGAAGATATTCGACGAGACGAAGTCGAACAGATCAAACATATTCAAATTAAACAGCTTGAAGTCTGCCAGGGTGCTGTTACTCAGCGCGCAGACGGAACCGAGCACTGCCAGCAGCAGCATGGTCACGACGGTAGCCCTGGTGCGGGTCCAGCCAAAGCGTTCATGGAAAATCACTACGGGCACTTCCATCAGGGACAGCATCGCCCCGGTAGCGGCGACGGCGGCCAGGATGAAGAACACCACCATCAGCGCTTGTCCCATGGGAATTTGCGAGAACACGGCGGGAATCGTGATGAACACCAGCGACGGTCCCGCGCTGGGGGCGAAACCAAACGTGAACACGGCGGGGAAGATGGCGATGCCGGCCAGCATGGAGACGCCGAGGTCGGCCGCCATCACGCGCAGGGTTGTCACGGGGATATTCTGGTCGTCGCGGAAATAGCTGCCGTAGGTCATCATCGTGCCCATGCCAACGGACAATTTAAAGAAGGCCAGGCCCATGGCCGTCAGCACGACGGAGGCTGTCAGCTTGGAAAAATCAGGACGGAACAGAAAAGCCAGTCCTTCGCCCGCTTTGTCGAGCGACAGGCTGACCGCGCACAGCAGCAGCAGCAGCAGGAACAGCAGCGGCATGAGTTTCTTGGCGATCGCCTCGATGCCCTTGGTCACGCCCAGCATCAAGATGCCGCCGATAAACAGCAGCACGCCCCATTGCCAGAATAGCGATTGCAGGGGATTGCTGATCAGCGAAGCGAAGGCCGCTTCCGTCACGCGCTTGTCGCTGCTGAGGATGGAGCCATCGATGGCCTTGGCGATATACGCAAACACCCAGCCGACCACTTCCGAGTAGAACGCGACGATCAGGAAGGCGGCCACCATGCCGATCACGCCGACCAGCCACCAGGGTTTGCCCTTTGGTGCCAGCTGTTCCATGGTGGAAATGGGATTGACCTTGGCGCGGCGCCCCAAGGTGATTTCCGCGATCATCACGGGCAGTCCCACTAATAAGGTAGCGAGCAGATAGATGAGCAGGAAGCCGGCGCCACCGTTGGCGCCCGTCAGGTAGGGGAACTTCCAGATGTTGCCGAGACCGACTGCGGAACCGAGGGTGGCGGCGAGCACGCCGAAGCCAGTGGTAAAGCCAGCCCGTTTCAGGGTCAGGCCTGATCCTTGAGCTTGTTGTTTCATGGTGAATCTTCTATGTATGGACGCGGATTTGCGCTGAGGGGGCGAAATTGTAGCAGTTGGCCGCAAATACCCCGGAAAAGCCTTGCTACTACGGGGGCGCTTTGCTATAGTTCGCCTCCCCAATGAGGCGCAGTCAAATGCGGCAGTTGAGGATCACCGGAAACGGCGATGTAGCAAAAAGAAGGAGTTGACGGACGTAGCGAAATGCTTCATACTCTTCCTTCTTCGCAGCTGACAAACACAACGCTTTGTCGATAGCGCGAAAGCAGTAACCGAATACAGTTCTTTAACAATTAACAGTCGATAAGTGTGGGCATTTGATGTAAGT
>NZ_PDZL01000048.1 GCF_002735705.1 Janthinobacterium sp. BJB426 | reverse complement strand
CCCATCCCGAACAGGACCGTGAAACAACTTTGCGCCGATGATAGTGCTGCAACCAGTGTGAAAGTAGGTTATCGTCAGGCTTGTTATTCGAAAAAACCCCTTCCGGTGATCCGGTTGGGGTTTTTTTTCGTCAAAAAATTAATTATTTGTTTTTGGAAATCAAAATTTCTATTGTGAAATAAATTAATTGTTGATAATGTAATGTCTTATTGGCAAAGGATATTACATGAATCTGTCTCAAATAAGTATGGTGATGGTGGTTGCGGCCCTTCTTTCTGCCTGTGGAGGTGGGGGGGGGAGCAGTTCCGAAGCAATATCTCCATCAGTTACTGTCCCTCCAGTTGTGACACCTCCAGTTGTGACACCTCCATCGGTCGAGTTGCCAGTAACTACTCCCCCAATTGTAGAACCGCCAGTTGTCGTGCCTCCTGCACCCTATACGTTGACACCGGCTACGCTTCGTGCAAGCAGTGTTGTCGGTTATGCTAGAACTATTATTTTGAACGCAAAACAGACTGTCGCATTTACTGGGGCTGTATATATAAAAGCGACTTCCGATTCGACCGTCTTTGATCCGAATATTTCCGTTGTTCCTTTATCTGACGTAACAGCGGATGTTCAAGTGAAAACTGCCCTTTCAGCCAAGCCTGGCCATTACGCTGGCAACATTATCATTAATGTCTGCTATGACGTCCTGTGTGCGAAGCAACTTGCCGGCTCTCCTTTTAACTTGCCATATGATATTGATGTCGTGCCACCGGAAGGAGGAGTGACTGCAATGAACTTGAGTGAGCTCTCTCCACTGGCGGGGGCAGCAGATTGGGAAACCTTCCAGGGTAATGCACAACATACCGGGTATGTGCCAGTGACATTGATTCCAAGTAATTTTAATGCACGTTGGAAATGGATGGCAGCAGCGTATGAAGGATCTTCATTGCATCCATCGACGCTAGTGACCGGCGATGACATGATTTTCCTGTCTACGAAGACATATTCTATTTATCAAAATCCTTCTTTTGTGGCCGCGTATAGTGAGAAAGATGGAAGGGAGATTTGGCGTTTCCCCTTAAATAATACAGATGGCACCAGCGTACAGCCGCCTGCCTTCAACAAGAGCACGATTTATATTTCAGCAGGCTCGCAGAATATGACAGCAATGTTTGGTTTGGATGCTGGTAGCGGTCGGCAGATTTTTAAATCAAAAATGGACTCACAGTACGATAGTTATTTGGCACCTACCATTTTCGGCGGTAGCATCTATACAAACGGCGGCCATTATGGTGGTTTATATTCATTCAATCCATCAATGGGAGCACTTAATTTTTTCACCTCGTTACCGCAAAACGATGGGTGGACGCCTGCAGTGGACGAAAAAAATTTGTATGTCTATGTCGGCGGTAGCCTTAAGCTGATTGATCCTGTAACAGGTACATTACGTAGCGAAATTAATGTTCCAAACGAGACCTGGAGCGGTCGCAGTGTTGGTGGCGCACCAGTAATCGGAGCCAATGGCATGGTGTTGGTGTCTAATTTGACGCCGTATACCAAAAATTGGATAGTTGCTTTAGATGTCATTAAAAAATCCCCGCGTTGGTCAGCAAAAGGTAGTTACTTAGGGAACTCGGCCTACGCTGACGGAATTATTTTCGCCGCCAATAGTGAAACCTTGATGTTGGAGGCACGCAAGGAGACGGATGGCACACTCCTCTGGTCCTGGACCGCACCTTCCGGTAACCAAGAATTCATTAGCGATGTATTGCTTACAAAAAACTTGGTCTTTATTAGTACTGACACCACAACTTATGCTATAGATCGTCTCACGCACGCCCAAGTGTGGAGCTACAACGCCAGTGGTAAGTTGGCAATATCGGCAAATGGTATTCTTTACATTAAAGGCGATATTGCTATTGTTGCAATTAATTTGAAAAAATGAATATTTAATCAATATTTTAGAGCTTCCTCGGACTGCTAAAAGTAAATTGGTAGGGGGGGCTGAGGGGATGAGATGCTGGCGGTACTTTAAAGAGAGAAGTATAGCGAAAAGCCTTGCTTCCGCTGGGGCGCTTTGCTATAGTTCGCCTCCCCAATGAGACGCACTAGTTTGCGACACAAAAGGGACAGCCTTCAGGGGCTGGGTAGTAGAAAAGAAGGTGTTGACGATTGTGCTGAAATGCTTCATACTCTTCCTTCTTCGCAGCTGACAAACACAACGCTTTGTCGATAGCGCGAAAGCAGTAACCGAATACAGTTCTTTAACAATTAACAGTCGATAAGTGTGGGCATTTGATGTAAGTGCAGCGTCAATCTTCGGATTGGCGTCTAACTTAAAATATCAAATGTTCACAAGAAATAATGAAATAGGATACTTCTTCGGAAGTAGCCTGTCAGTTTTTTGAGTGAGCAAATCTTTTGCAATGCAAAAGATTTGGATGGTAGTGATACTGTCCGACCTGTCAGAAATGACATTAAACAGAGATTAAACTGAAGAGTTTGATCCTGGCTCAGATTGAACGCTGGCGGCATGCCTTACACATGCAAGTCGAACGGCAGCACGGAGCTTGCTCTGGT
>NZ_PDZL01000047.1 GCF_002735705.1 Janthinobacterium sp. BJB426 | reverse complement strand
CGAGCTTGAATATCTTGGACGTGGCGACCATCAGGTGAAGATCCGTGGTTTCCGCATCGAGCTCGGTGAAATCGAGTCGGCCTTGCGCGGCTGCGAAGGTGTCGACGACGCGGTGGTATTGGCCGAGCAAGGTTCTGCCGGACAGGTGCGCCTGGTTGCCTACGTGCTCAATGCGCAGGCGGTGATCGACAGCGCACCGTTGCGGGCACAGCTTGGCCAGAGCCTGCCCGACTACATGGTGCCATCCATTTTTATGGCCGTGGCGGCATGGCCGCTGACAGCCAACGGCAAGCTCGATGTGAAGGTGCTGCCGCAACTGGAGAGGGACGAGGAGCGTGCATACGAGGCGCCGCAGGGCGACGTCGAACAAGCTCTCTCGGACGTATGGGTAGCCTTGCTGAAGGTGGATCGCGTGGGCCGCAACGACCACTTCTTTTCCATGGGAGGAGATTCGCTGTTGGCGATGCGATTTGCCAGTCAATGCCGTAAGGCCGGCTTGCCCATTGCGGTGCGTGACATTTTTGTGGCGCCAACGATTCAAATGCTTGCCGTTCGCGTCATCAATTCCCGTGTTGCTGTTATCCAGGAAGAATAAATAGGACCATCTTTGTATGTTGAAATCAATATTGCTTGGCCGTCGCCGGAGGCTTTTCTTGTGCGCTTTGCTGTGCGCTAGTCCTGCAACAGTCTACGTGCTGTTACTGGACTTCCTGAAGAGGCGGATGAAGGGTAGGGCAATTCTTCGCTTCCGGGATGGATTGTGGCGTATTGGATGTCCGCCATTTTCACTGATGTGGTCGCTTCAGTACGCGCCGCGCTATCGCATATCGAACTTTCCGAGCTCGACCTCTATGCCGTCAATATGCCGACTGACGCACGACAATAATTTTGCAAACAACCCGACGCAGGCCACCTGATTTGCGTCGCACTTAAGGAAATGATATGACTATGCTAAATGGAATTTTTACGCCGTCCCCACGCCCGAAGGCATCGTTTCGTTTATTCTGCCTACCCTATGCGGGAGGCAGTTCAAGCACTTACTTGAATTGGCAAAAAAATCTCGATGCGCATGTGGAACTGGTGTGTGTCGAGCCGCCAGGACGCGGCACTCGATTCGATGAGGCGCCTATTGATCGCGTTGATCGCCTGGTGGAGTTGTTGAGTGCTGAAATGCAATCCTGGCTCGACCGGCCGTTTGGCATCTTTGGACATAGCAACGGCGCTCTTGTCGGTTTTGAGCTTGCCCGCCGGCTGCAGGGGATGGGGAAAAGTCCGGCTATCTTCTTCGCATCGGCCAAGAAGGCGCCATCCCGCTTGGAGGAAGCGCGCTTGCATGTCATGTCCGATGCGGAGCTGATTGAGGAGCTGCGAATTAGTGGCGATACGCCAGATGAATTTTTTGAAACACCCGAATTGATCGATCTGTTTCTGCCCCCGTTGCGAGCCGACTTTGCGCTGAGCGAAACGTATGTGTATGCTCCGGGCCCCTTGCTGTCGGGCGAATTGGTGATGCTTTCCGGATCGGACGATGAGACCATGACACGGCAGGACCGTAGTGCGTGGTCGCACGAATTCACTGGAGAGCAAAGCTGGTGCGAAATCCCGGGCGGCCACTTCTTCATCGAAGAAAGCCAGAAGCACGTATTTGACGCGCTCAATAAATCGCTATCGGCGTTCCATGCGGCACCGAATCTACCCTAAATTTTGGAACACTCCTATTTTTTGGTAAACTTTGCCACTCATGGCGCTTTACGGGCTGGAGGCTAAGTTCGAAAAATGTCGAATGTCGACATTCATCGGCTCACGATATAGGACGCTGATGCGCTCGCGGCTGTCGGCCGCGCGCGCGTCGGCCAGTGAATTTGTTGGAGGGAGAGTGGGAATGCAGTTGATGCAACAAGAGCAGTTACTGCAACAAAGCCAAACGGCTTTTGACGCCTACTATGACGCGCTGGGCGCCTCGCTGGTGAATTTTGTCGAGCGCCTGGGCATCCAGCCGGCGCACGAAGTACTGACCAACGCGGCCGAGTACCTGCCGTACATCGACGCGGCCATGCGCACCATCGTCATCCGCGACGAGAGCTGGCAGTGGGTAAAAACCATGCTCGGCTACTTTATCGGCGAATACTTCGTGCAAGGCCATGCGGGCTGCTGGTATGTGGAAACGCGGGCGGAATCGCCGCATTTCTGCCGCACCATGGTGGGGGGCTTTGAACATGGCTTGCCGCTGGACGCGGCCATCGATCCGGAACAGCTGGCGCTCGATTTCCTGGCCCAGGCGGTGCCGCGCGAGCTGGCGAAACTCATTGAAGATGGCTCTGTCATCGATAAATAGGGGAACTGCCGGAATCTTCCCTTGGCATTGCTGTCTGACTCTGCATAGTTACCACACAGGGAGCAGATCATGCAGCCAGCCGAATGGATCCGTTTTATCGCCCAGTTTGCTCACCTGAACCGACGCCAGCGGCAAACAGGCATCGCCCTGCTGTGTGGCAACGCACCGCAAGACGCGACCGTCGCGTTGCTGGAAAGCGTGGCGCAGCCGCGATTGGCCTGTCCCGCCTGCCGCTCGCCTCACCTGCACCGGCATGGCCATGCGCACAGCTTGCAGCGCTACCGCTGCGTGCCTTGCGGGCGCACTTTCAATGCCTTGACGGGCACGCCGCTGGCCCGCTTGCGTCACAAGGCGCTATGGATCGCGTATGCCGATTGCCTGCTTGATTCCAGGTCGGTGCGCCAGGCAGCTCAGCAGCTGGGATTACACCGCAACACCACGTTTCGCTGGCGCCACCGTTTTCTCAGCGTGGCGAAGACGGACCGGCCGCATGGCCTGCATGGCATCGCCGAGGCCGATGAACTCTACGTGCTGG
>NZ_PDZL01000046.1 GCF_002735705.1 Janthinobacterium sp. BJB426 | reverse complement strand
AACGGCTGTACCGTTCCGGCGACCTGGCGCGCTACACGCATGATGGCGAGCTCGAATATCTGGGCCGCAGTGACCACCAGGTGAAGATCCGTGGCTTCCGTATCGAACTGGGAGATATCGAATCGGCCCTGCGCGCCTGTACGGGCGTTGCCGATGCGGTGGTGCTGGCCGATAGTTCGCCTGCCGGTACCCGCCTGGTGGCGTATGTACAGGGTGCGGAGGATGGCTGCGACAGCGCTTCGCTGCGCACCGAACTGGCGGTACGCCTGCCGGACTATATGGTGCCGTCGCTGTACATCCCGGTGACGGCTTGGCCGCTGACAGCGAATGGGAAACTCGATCGCCGTGCGCTGCCTGCTCCCGACATGAATGCTGTTACTGATGCGGATTTCTCGGCCCCGGAGGGGGAAGTGGAGAGCGCCTTGGCTGCTATCTGGCAAGAGCTGCTTGGAGTTGGGCCCATCAGCCGTCATAGCGATTTCTTCGCATTGGGAGGCCATTCCCTGCTGGCGATGCGCTTGGCATCGACCATTCGCGACACCTTCTATATGGACTTTAGCTTGAACAAAATTTTTGAACAAAGCGTATTGCATTTGCAGGCTGGAATGATTGCCATGTTAATTGAAGAAAATGCATTGAGTGCGCGTCTAAGCGCCAATGTTCAGGATACTAGCGAGGGGTTCTGGTTATGACATTACATGAGTTACTGCAAGCGCTTGAAACGCGAAATATTTCAATTGGCCTCAAGGATGGGCGCCTGTTCATTGGTGCCAGACCGCAGGAAATCGGTGATGACCTACTTGGACATTTACGTCTGCAGCGCGATGCGCTGGAAAAGCACTTTGTCGAGCGGGCTGCCAAGGCGGCGCAACAGCTGATCACGGCGCACGTATCGAAGGGAGAACGTTGCCCTCTATCATCTAGTCAGCAGGGATTGTGGCTGATTGACCATTTTAATGGTGGCACCAGCACGCAGTACCACATGCCGCAGGTGCTGGAACTGGGCGGCGCGCTGGATCTGAAGCTGTTGCATGCGGCGCTGCTAACAGTGGTGCGGCGGCACGAGGTGCTGCGCACGGTCTATGCCAGCGATGGCGACACGGTGTGGCAGGAGGTGCACGAGGTAACGGCGTTCGAGTTGCCGGTCGATGAAATCACGCCGCAAACGCTGGAGCAAGCGGTCGAGGCGGAATGCGCGCGCCCGTTCGCCCTCGGCAGTGATCTGCCGCTGCGGGGCCGCGTGTTGCGCTTGTCGGATGAGCGTCATGTGCTGGTGCTGGTTATGCATCACATCGCCTCGGACGGCTGGTCCAGTGCGATTTTGGTGCGCGAGTGCTGCGAGGCTTACGCGGCGCTGGCGCAGGGGCGGACGCTGGCGCTGCCAGCGTTGCCTGTCCAGTACGCGGACTACGCGTACTGGCAGCAGCAGGAGCCGCAGCAGGCACGCCATGCGCAGCAATTGCGCTACTGGGAAGAAAAGCTGGCTGGCCTGCCGACGGTGCACAGCCTGCCGTTGGACTATCCGCGCCCCACGCAGCAAAGTTTTCGTGGCGCATTGCACCGCAGCCGTCTGGATGCGGAGCTGAGCGCGCGGCTGGTGGCGGCTTGTCGCGTACAGGGCGCAACCCTGTTCATGGGCTTGCACGCAGTGTTCAGCGCGCTGCTGTCGCGCTACAGCGGCGCCGATGATATCGCCATAGGCACGCCGATAGCCAATCGGGAACAGCCAGAGGTGGCCGCACTGATCGGCTTCTTCGTCAACACGCTGGTGCTGCGGGTGCAGATCGACGGTGAGGGCAGTTTTGCGGATCTGCTGCGCCAATGCAGAGAGACTGGACTGGCGGCGTATGCGCACCAGCAACTGCCGTTCAATGAATTGGTGGAGGCGCTCAATCCGGCGCGTTCGCTCAGCTATGCGGCGCTGTTCCAGGTCATGCTGTCGCTGCAGAATAATGAACAGGAATCGGGCTCGTTGGCTGGACTGAGCGTGACGCCGATGGAGTCGGCGCAACGCACGGCGCAGTTCGACCTGACGCTCGATGTAAAGGACGATGGCGCAGGCCTGGCCATGTCGTGGATTTATTGCAGCGACCTGTTTACCCCGGCGACGATCGGGCACCTGGCCGACAGTTTTGTCTGCCTGCTCGAAGCCGCGCTGGCGGCCCCGGATGCGCCAATGGCCCGATTGTCGCTGATTGACGGCGTCAGCCGTGCTGCGTTACTCGATGCCGGCCGCGCGACGCTGGTGCCGGCGGAGGCTGCGTGCCTGCATCAGGCGTTCGCGCTGCGGGCGGCATCGCAACCGGCGGCGGTGGCGCTGATCGATGGTGAAAGGCAGTGGTCTTACGGCGAGTTGGAGCGCGCGGCGAACGGCCTGGCGCAGCGCCTGCAGACGGCGGGGGCCATGCCGGGCACGCGGGTCGGGCTGTGCCTGGAGCGTTCGGCCGAGGTGGTGGTGGGCATCCTCGCCATTCTCAAGTGCGGCGCCAGCTATGTTCCGCTCGATCCGATCTATCCGGGCGAGCGTATCGCCTTCATGCTGGGCGACGCGGCAATCAGCATCGTGCTGGCGCAGGCGTCCACGCGCCACTTGGTGGCCAAGGGATGCGACGTGCTGTTGCTGGATGACGGCGCCATGCCGGAGTTCGACGGGGATTGGACGCCTGTTGCAGGACATGCGGATGATCAGGCATACGTGATCTACACCTCGGGTTCGACAGGACAGCCGAAGGGGGTGATGGTATCGCACGCGAATGTGGCGCGGCTGTTCTCCAGTACGGCGCCATGGTATCGCTTCAATGAGCAAGATTGCTGGTGCCTATTCCATTCCTATGCCTTCGATTTTTCGGTATGGGAAATCTGGGGTGCGCTGCTGCATGGCGGGCGCCTGGTGGTAGTGCCGCGCGCGGTGGCGCAATCGACGCCGGACTTCTACCAGCTGGTGCGGGACCAGCGAGTGACGGTGCTGAACCAGACGCCGTCAGCGTTCTATGCCTTCATCGAGCAGGATCAGTTGACGCCGGCGCCGCTGGCGTTGCGCACGGTGGTGTTTGGCGGCGAGGCATTGGCCCTGGACAAGCTGCGGCCGTGGTTCGAGCGACACAGCGACACGGCGCCGGAGCTGGTGAATATGTACGGCATCACGGAAACGACGGTGCACGTGAGTTACCGCCGGATCCGCCAGATCGACG
>NZ_PDZL01000045.1 GCF_002735705.1 Janthinobacterium sp. BJB426 | reverse complement strand
AACTCCAACGCCCACCCCGACTCCAACGCCCACTCCGACACCGACTCCGACACCGACGCCAGGCGTGCCCACCAAGGCCCAGGCCGAGGCGAACGAGGCGGCGCTGACGAACAACGATTTCTTCCGCAAGGTCAAGGCCTCGATCCGCACCCTGGGCAATACGGCCGTCGAGGCCGTGCAGCCTGGCTTGGCCAGCAATCCGCTCAACGTCAAACGGGTCGAGCGCCTGCTGCCGGCGGCGAAGTGGGATTACTATTTTGCCGCGCGCGACGCCAGCTACACGTATCAGCGCTTCCTGCAAGCCGTGGCCAAGTTCCCCGCCGTGTGCGACGATTACAGCGACGGACGCAATGCGGACGCCATCTGCCGCCACAGCCTGTCCACCATGTTCGCCCATTTTGTGCAGGAAACGGGCGACCATAACGCCAGCAGTCCGCTGCCGCAATGGCGCCAGGGCTTGAAGTATTTGCGCGAGCTGGGCTGCGACGAGACGGGCGCCGGTTGCGGCTACAACGTCGAGTGCGCCGATCCCGTCTTCAACAAGGTGTGGACCTGCGGCAAGAATGCCGACGGCAGCTTCAAAAAGTATTTTGGACGCGGCGCCAAGCAGCTGTCGTACAACTACAACTATGGGCCGTTTTCCCAAGCCATGCATGACGGCGATCAATCCGTGCTGCTGAAAAATCCGGACCTGGTGGCGTCGACCTGGCTGAACCTGGCCTCGGCCACGTTCTTCTTTGTCTATCCGCAACCGCCGAAGCCGTCGATGCTGCATGTGCTCGACGGCACGTGGGTGCCGAACGCGGCCGATACGACGGCGGGTGCGGGCAATAACTTCGCCACCACCATCATGATCATCAACGCCGAATGCGGGCAGGGCACGGAAAAGCAGGCCGCGCAAAACCGCATCGATTACTACAAGCAATTTGCCGCTGACATGGGCTGGGATTATTCCGGCGAACAATTGTCTTGCGCCAACATGCAACGCTTCACCCCGGCCAGTTCCGCTTCCTACAACATCTATTGGGAAAAGAACTGGAGCGCCGGTGGCGACAACCAATGCCAGCTGGTCAGCTATCAAACCCCGTACAGCGCCTTGCTGGCCGGGAACTACGTGAAATGCGTGGAAGCCAACTGGAATGTGAAGTTGCAGTAGCAGCAAAAGCAGGAAAGCCGGCCAGGGATAACAGTTGACAAGAGCCCCTTCAGGGGCCTGCAACAGCTCTCGATGTAAAACCATAACGGAGACCAATACAACATGAAATCGAATGCATTATTGATGGCCCTGCTCAGCGGCGTGCTCGTCGCTTGCGGAGGCGGCGGCCAGGAAGGCACGACCGCCACGCCAAACACCTTGCTCGCCGCCGTCGAAGCGTGCGCCGTCTGGGATACCGCCACCGTCTACACGGGCGGCCAGTGCGTGCTGTACCAGGGCGTCACCTACAAGGCCAAGTGGTGGACGCAGGGCAATGTCCCCAGCGCCACCGACCAGTGGGGCCCATGGGCCGTGACGGATACCCCGACGCCGACGCCGACACCAACGCCAACGCCAACGCCGACACCAACGCCAACACCAACGCCAACACCAACGCCAACACCAACGCCAACACCAACGCCAACACCAACGCCAACACCAACACCAACCCCAACGCCAACCCCAACACCGACCCCCACGGCTTGCCGCCCGGACGGCTTGATCTCGGCCGTGCCGAATGTGCCGTACTGCAAGGTGTACGATACGAATGGCCGCGAAGTGCTGAGCAATGGCTTGAACCGGCGCATCGTCGGCTATTTCGCCAGCTGGCGCACGGGCGTCGACGGCAGCCCGACTTACCTCGTGAATAACCTGCCGTGGGACAAGATTACCCACCTGAACTATGCGTTCGCCTCCGTCGATCCCGCCACGTCGAAAATCGCCATCGGCAGCGGCGCGGCCAATCCCGATACGGGCCTCACATGGCCCAACGTGCCGGCCGCCGCCATGGACCCGTCGCTGCCGTACAAGGGCCACTTCAACTTGCTGTCGCAATACAAGAAGAAGTATCCGGGCGTGAAACTGATGATTTCCGTGGGCGGCTGGGCCGGCAGCGGCGGCTTCTATACGGCCACGACGAACGCGGATGGCAGCATCAACACGGCCGGCATCAACACCCTGGCCGATTCCATGGTGGCCTTCGTGCGCCAGTACAACTTCTTCGATGGCGTCGATGTCGATTACGAACATCCGACCACCAACAATGAAGCGGGCAATCCGAACGATTTCGCCGTCTCGAAGCCGCGCCTTGCCGGCCTGATGACGAGCTACAACGTGCTGCTGAAAGTGCTGCGCCAGAAGCTCGACGAAGCGGCCGTGCAGGACAATAAATACTATCTGCTGACCATCGCCGGTTCCGCCTCGGGCTGGGTCTTGCGTGGCGAAGAAAACATGTCGGGATTGAAATATCTCGATTACGCCAGCCTGATGAGCTATGACTTGCATGGCGCTTGGAACCAGTATGTGGGACCGAACGCGGCACTGTTTGACGATGGCAATGATGGCGAATTGCGCGCCGGTAACGCCTACCAGTTCCAGAACATCGGCTACCTGAACACGGACTGGGCCTACCGCTACTACCGTGGCGCCATGCAGGCGGGACGCATCAATATCGGCGTGCCGTTCTACACGCGGGGCTGGAAGGATGTGACGGGCGGCACGAACGGCCTGTGGGGCACGACGCCACTGATCAGTTCCACTGTCACCTGCGCCGGCACCAAGACCTGCGGCACGGGCGCCACTGGCATCGACAACGTCTGGTATGACCTGGACTCGCAGGGCAAACCCACGCCGGGCGGTGGCAACCCCATCTGGCATGCGCTGAACTTGCAGAACGGCATCGTTCC
Source organism: Janthinobacterium sp. BJB426 (assembly GCF_002735705.1). Taxonomy (GTDB): domain Bacteria; phylum Pseudomonadota; class Gammaproteobacteria; order Burkholderiales; family Burkholderiaceae_D; genus Janthinobacterium. The sequence goes on along the minus strand of NZ_PDZL01000045.1, from coordinate 1,088 downwards.
AAGCTACCTCGATGCGTATAAAGTCACGGACAAGGCGCTGGTGGGCAGCTATGTGCCGTATTACAGCAGTACCATGGTGGCGCCGTGGCTATGGAATGCGACCAAGAAAGTGTTCATTTCCACGGAAACCACGCAATCGATCGCGGCCAAGGCCCAGTACATCGTCAACAACAATATCGGCGGCGTGATGATCTGGGAAATGGCGGGCGACTATGCCTGGGATGCCACGCGCAACGGCGGCAAGGGCGAGTATTTCATGGGTACCACCCTGACGGACGTGCTGTACCAGGCTTTCCGCACGGCTGGCGTGTATGGCAACAAGCGCGCCGAAATCGCCATGCCGGGCACGGCGGCCAACGTCAGCATCACCCTGGGCGGATGGAAGCTGGGCGACAACAACTTCCCCATCAATCCCGTGATGACGGTGAAGAACAACACCACGTCGACCCTGCCGGGCGGCACCGTGGTGGAGTTCGACTATCCCGTGTCGGCACCGTCGGACATGAGCGACCAGTCCGGCTTCGGCTTGACGGTGATCAATGCCGGCTACACGGGGCCGAACAATATCGGCGGCTTTACGAAGAACTACAACCGTGCCCGCTTTGCGATTCCCGCCTGGCAATCGCTGGCGCCGGGCGGCTCCGTGGCGCTGACCCTAAACTACCGCTTGCCGATCTCGGGACCGGCCAACTACACGGTCACCGTGGGCGGCACCAAGTATGCGTTGACGCAGGAGTATCCGGAACTGCCGGTGGCGCTGCCGTAAATTGGTGATGCCGTAAAGTAAAAGGGCGGAACCGAGGTTCCGCCCTTTTTAGTTTTTACCGCTGATTCCGTTTAGAACCACGTTTCTACCTGGAAACCATACGAGGTGCCGCTGGTATTGTTGTTGTAGATCGGGCCGCCGTTGTTCGACGCATTGACCGAGGCGGTGGCTGCATCGTTCCATTTGCCGTAGGTAACGAAAGCGCGCAGTTCAGGACGCGACCACAGGCCAGGGCCGGCCGAGATCGTCGGGGCGATGGTCAGCTTGGTCAAGCGCTTGGCCGGCAGGCCGCCCGCTTGCGTCACGCGGTCCGTGCCCAGTT
>NZ_PDZL01000044.1 GCF_002735705.1 Janthinobacterium sp. BJB426 | reverse complement strand
TGTTAATTGTTAAAGAACTGTATTCGGTTACTGCTTTCGCGCTATCGACAAAGCGTTGTGTTTGTCAGCTGCGAAGAAGGAAGAGTATGAAGCATTTCGCTACGTCCGTCAACTCCTTCTTTTTGCTGCATCGCCGTTTCCGGTGATCCTCAACTGCCGCATTTGACTGCGTCTCATTGGGGAGGCGAACTATAGCAAAGCCGCCCATGGGCGGCAAGCTTTATTTGAGTAACTCGGCAACCGCCATGCCCACATCGGTCGTACTGGCGCTGCCGCCCATATCCGGTGTGCGCGGACCATGCTCAAGCACCTGCTCGATGGCGCGCACAATCGCGTCATGCGCCGCCGTGTAATTGGCATCGCCATTACCGAGGAAGTCCAGCATCATGGCACCCGACCAGATCATGCCGATCGGATTGGCGATATTCTGGCCATAGATATCGGGTGCGGAACCGTGTACCGGCTCAAAGACTGAAGGGAACGTGCGCTCCGGATTGATATTGGCCGATGGTGCAATGGCAATCGTCCCCGTGCAGGCGGGCCCCAGATCGGACAGGATGTCGCCAAACAGATTCGAAGCGACCACTACGTCAAAACGCTCGGGACTAAGCACGAAACGGGCTGCCAGGATGTCGATATGGTATTTATCCCAGCGGACATCGGGAAAGCTCGGGCCCATCGCCTCCACCCGCTCATCCCAATATGGCATACTGATCGCAATGCCATTCGACTTGGTGGCCGATGTCAGGTGTTTTTTAGGCCGGCTTTGCGCCAGCTCAAACGCATACTTCAGGATACGGTCGACGCCCTTGCGCGTAAAGACAGATTCCTGCAGCACGGTCTCGCGCTCCGTCCCCTCGAACATGCGCCCGCCCACGGATGAATACTCTCCTTCCGTATTTTCACGCACCACATAAAAGTCGATATCACCGGGCTTTTTATTCGCCAGCGGACACGGCACGCCAGGCATCAAGCGCACAGGACGCAGGTTGACGTATTCGTCGAACTCGCGCCGGAATTTCAACAGCGAACCCCATAAGGAGATATGGTCAGGCACCTTCTCCGGCCAGCCCACGGCGCCAAAATAGATGGCGTCGAAATCCTTGAGCTGGACAAACCAATCCGAGGGCATCATCTGGCCGTGCTTGAGGTAATAATCGCAATTGGCCCACTCCATGGTCGTGAACTGCAGGTCGATATTGAAACGGCGCGCAGCCGCCTCGACAACACGCAACCCTTCCGGCATGACTTCATTGCCGATGCCGTCGCCGGCGATGACTGCAATTCGGTGTACGGGCATACGGTTCTCCTGTTGATAGATGGATGTTAGCGGGATGCGTTGATGATACTGGCACCGGATCAGAATACAATCAGGGAATTCATAACCCAAGTATTCACATTTCGTGGTCAATCAATGAAGCATACGCCGCTGCTAGAAGACTTACGCCTGTTTTGCCAGGTCGCCCATAAAACCAGTTTCGCCGCCACGGCGCTCGAACTGGGTATTTCCAAGGCGGTCGTCAGCAAGCGCATCAGCATGCTGGAAGCGGCGCTGCAGGTACGTTTGCTGCACCGGACCACGCGCCGGGTCAGCGTCACCGATCACGGCGAGATCGTGCGGCAATGGGCGCAGCGCATCCTGGAAGATGTCGAGCAGATGGGTGAAGCGGTAGCGCAGTCGAAACTGCAGCCGCAAGGCGTGCTGCGCATCTGCTCCAGTTCCGGCTTTGGGCGCAACCGGCTTGGCCCCGCCCTGTCCCAGCTCGCACGCCAGTATCCAGACCTGAAAATACAGCTGGAATTGCTCGACCGGCCTGTAGATCTGCTGGGCGAAGGTTTCGATCTCGATATTCGCATCGGCGTGGTGCACGAGCCAAACCTGATCGCCCATCGTATTGCCAGCAATCAGCGCGTACTGTGCGCCGCGCCCGCCTACCTTGCACAACGTGGAACGCCGGGCACCCTGGCGCAGTTGCGCGAGCATGACTGCATCGTCATCCGCGAACGCGACCAGGATGGACGGCGCTGGAAACTGCTAGGGCCGCAAGGATTGGAAACGGTGAACGTCGATGGGCCGCTCTCGGCCAACAATGGCGAGATCGTCCATCAATGGGCGCTGGACGGCCACGGCATCATCTTGCGCTCGGCATGGGATGTGGAAAGCAGCCTGGCGCAAGGCAAGCTGGTGCGCATTTTGCCCGCGTATCAACAGGCTGCCGATGTGTGGGCGGTGACCACCTCGCGGCTGTCGAACTCGGCCAAGATCAGGGCGTGCGTGCAATTTTTACAACAATGGCTGCAAGCCCGCGCCTGATTATCCACACCAGGCATCTACACCAGGCGCGCCACATCCGGATACAGACGTGCCAGGGTATCGGAAGTGATGGACGACATGAGGGGCAAGACGCGCTCGGCAGCCTGCTCGGGCGATTTATCCCGTCGCACTTCTTTCCACAACTCGGCCAAAGCAGCGTCATGGCGTGCCACTGCCTGCTCGACTTCATCCTGCCAGAAGGCCGGCGCCTCGCTTTCCACAAAGTTGCCGCGGCCACGGCCAAAGTGCGCCACCGCCAGGTAACGCAGCACGCCCGCCACCACCAGTGTACGCAGGAAAGCATCCGTAAATTGCATGATGGGCTCGTTGCGGTCCGTGCCGGAATTAAACCCCCAGGCTGCGCCCGCAAACGTCAGTGCACCGACCACGCCGCCAAGCAAGGCGCCTGTGCCCAAGGTCAGGCCGCCGGAAATCAGGTCGGCCGACAGCCCCGTCGCGGCACCGGAAATCATGGCGCCCAAGAGTCCCGCTTGCGCCTTGTCGATCGGCGCGCGCACGGCGAAATTTTCCCGTATCCGGCTATTGATCTTATGCGCATCGGTCGGGTCGAGTTTGTGCAAGATCAACAGTTCACGCGTGGTCATGCTGCTGTGCGTATTGAGCCGCGCCACCAGGCTAGCCATGGCCTTTTCCTGGCGTTGCTGCTCTGCATTCTTACCGATACCCACTACCTGCAAAGCCGATTTCAGCAAGCCCCTGGACGCCGGATCAATGGCTTCGCGATCCTGCCCTGCCACCGCCAGTTGCGTAGCCAGCAAGTGCATGGCCTGCTGAAAACGCGCCGTATTCTGCTCTTGCCAGGCAGCAAACAAACGCGCATAGCCAACTTGCTGCGACTGCGGCAACAATTTACCCACGGCTTCGTAAAACACCCGCTCATGTACCCAGCAGCGGGCAAAGGCATCGAGCGCCAGGACGTCACGCACGATCGGATACTGCTGCAAATGCTCGCGCCAGCGCGTCTGCTCGCCGTGCTCCTCATTCCCCGGACGCGGCGGCCCCATCTGGTTCAGCAAAACCACCACCGGCTTATCCAGCCAGGCGAGGATTTTCATTTCCGCCGACAAGTAACCCGCGTCCCGGGGATTTTCAGAGGAGTTAACCAGGTACAACACCACGTCGGCAGAGTCCTTGGCCGTGCGCAGCGCTTGCTGACTTAGCCAGAACGGACGGTCGCGGTAACGGTCCAGCACTTCGCGCAAGAACCAGCCAATGGGATTGCCCGATTGTCCCAGACGCTTGAGCAGGCGCACGGAATCGCCGAAGCCTGGCGTGTCCCATAATTGCAGGGCATCCCCCTGCGACGTAGCCAGCAAGGTATGCGATTCCGCAAACAAGGTCACGTGGGCAGCATCGCGCACTTCGCCGATGTCCACGCCCACCAGGGTGCGCGCCAGTGTCGTCTTGCCATTATTCGTGTGCGAAATCAGCGCGAACTGAATCTGCACCGCATCATCCCACACATCTTTATTCACATTCACACTCATGCTGCTGCCGATACTTTCAGCCCGACACCGGCATCAAGCGGGTGCAAGGCAGGATTGAGCAAATTGACCCGGGTGGCCGTAGTTTTGTGGAACTGGCAGAACTGTTGCCACAAGGCGACTCGTTCCGCCAGGCGCGCGCCGTTATCCACCTGCTCGCCCGCGCGCTCCAGATAGCTGGACTCGTCGATCAGTACAGCAATGCCGCGTGCCGACGATTGCGCCAGGTAATCGAGGAAGGCGCCGTGGTTTTCCTTTTCCGGCGTCGCCGTCAGGTTGAACAGCACGGCCGTGATATTGACTTGTGGATCATTCAAGTCCGTGTCGCGCAAGACGTCCTGCGGCTCTTCGCCATACGACGTTGACGGACGCAGCATCATGCGACCCTGCTCGCCGAACAGCATGAGGGCGATTTGCCCCAGGCCCTTGTGGCGTGCCTCATCGACAGTAAAGCTATATGGCAGGACGCGCAGCATGCCGCCTGTGGCCACGCCGATGCTTTCATTGAGCTTGCGGAAATACGGTTGATCGAGATCCAGCGGAAAGTTCCTGGCCAAGCGCGCGGCGCGCCAGTTGTTGACCAAGGCCAAGATCAGGCGGGGAACGACCACCAGCAGGAAGATGGTTGCCGCATACAAATGCACCCAGCGCGCGCCGCCTTCGACAGTTGTCGTTTGCGGGAAACGCAGCGCTTCGATTTCCGCCAGCGAAAAACCTTGCAAATGAAACAGGGCGATGGCCGGTGCGAACAGGGTCGAAAGCAGGCTGTGCACTTGGCCGGCATTCAAAAAAGTGCTTTCCCAGCCGGCCGCGTATTGCGACAGGAAGCCACGCGCATACAGCGAGGCAACGGCACCGATGGCAAACATGGCGGCGCTCAAGTGGATGGTGCGGCTCAGCCGCGCGGCCGTCAGTTTGGCGCTCAAATGCGCCCATTCTCCCATGAAACTGAGCAAGCCCGAGGACAGGGCGTGCGGCAGCTTGCGCGGCAAGGCCAGGCGGCCCACGCTCAGGTGGCGCACCAGTCCCGCCTTCGGCCAGCCGAGGGAATGCGAAGGGATGCATAGCCAGATCAGCAAGCCCAGGTAGACCAGTACATTCCAGGCAATAATTAGCAACAAGGGCGCCGACAGCAGATCCACGCGATGGGGATCCGTGATGCGGTCGAGCCCGGCGCCCAGCAGCAGTGCCAGCAGGGGCAAGGTCAGCGCCAGGGTTTTCATGCCGTTACGGCGTTTCGCGAAAGCGGCGAAGGCAGGCGTGCGTTCGGTGATGCGCTTGAGGATCAGCTCGGAGCGCTGCTGCAGGAAATCGTCACCTGTCACTTCGGCCTGCTTGCCCGAAGCTTGCCACTGCGCAAGCTCACGCGCGCTGCGGCTGGCATACATGCGGTCATCCTCGCTGAGGACTTCTTTTTTCTGGTCGGCCGTCTCGATAGCACGGACCAATACCACTTCTCTCGCAATCTGCTCGTTCATGGTGCTCCTGTTTTTGTATGAAACGACAACTAGACAGGCAGATTGTGACGTACTTTTGTGTTTCAGGCCAACGCGTCCTCGTCCCGGAGCAGCTTTTGCAGCAGATATATCAGGAAAGAAGCGATCCAGGCAGACCACAAGGTGTGTGTGAAAAATTGCGTACCATGCAATTGCTGCTGCCAGCCTGCCGCCAAACCACACAACAGCATGACACAAGCGAACAGAAGCGCCGTGCGTGGCCGTTCGGGCAGACAGAACAATGGCAAGGCCAGCATCCACCAGGCAGTGTTCGCCTGCGTGGCGGGCAGGCAGACCATACCAGAGGCACTGGCCGGCAATGTTTCCAGCAGGCGCGTGTACGGCTCCAGTCCCCCATAGCGCAACAAATCCGTGGGGCAAGGCACATCGCTGAAAGAAGAGAGCAAATAAATACTTAACGGCACCAGAACGGCCGACAAGGCCACGACGCGCAAGGCGCTGCGGCGTGAAGCAAGCCAGGCCAGCGGGTGCAAGGTGTCCCAGATGGCCAAGCTGATCAAGGCGGAGCCAAGCGAGATCATGCCGAGCTGGAAATTACCCGCCCACGCGCTGCCCGTGCCAGCAAATTGCCCACGCGTCCCGTCGAACATACTGTCGGCGATCATGAGATCGAGGTTGCTGTAATTGCCGATCCAGAGTATCAGCATGGCCGACAGCATCAAGGCGCTATCGATGCCTTTGGACGTTTTGACGAGTTTAAGCTTGGCCAACATGGATGCACACATTTACTTGATGAGAATGGAAGTCATCGTACAGTGTGAATATGAAGAGAACATGACGGTGCCCGCCGTGCACAACATGTGGTGATAATGCAAAAGGCAGCGCGCAGCGCTGCTTTTTTTATGCCTGTACGCCGTAAAACCTGCAAAACCACCAGACGAAAAAAAACCCGACCATTGCTGATCGGGTTTTTCTCTACTGCGAATAACAAGCCTGACGATAACCTACTTTCACACTGGTTGCAGCACTATCATCGGCGCAAAGTTGTTTCACG
>NZ_PDZL01000043.1 GCF_002735705.1 Janthinobacterium sp. BJB426 | reverse complement strand
GCAGCCTGCGTCCGAGCAAGGGCGTGTTCCTTGACGGCGTGCTCGGCTACGGTACCCTGCAGTACGACGCCTCGCGCTACCTGTCCGATGGCAGCGGTTTCGCCACGGGCGAGCGCGACGGCAAGCAGGTGTTCGGCGCCCTTGTCGGCGGTATCGAGATGCGCCAGGAAACCTGGATGTGGTCGCCGTATGGCCGCGTGGAACTGATGTCGGCCAAGCTTGATCCGTACACGGAGAAGGCGGCGGGCATTAACGCGCTGAGCTACTTCAAGCAGACCGTGCGTTCGCGCATCGGCGCGCTCGGTGTGCGGGCCGAGGGCATCTATGTGGGCGGCCTGGGCACGTGGTTCCCGCGCGCGCGGCTCGAGTACCGGCACCAGTTCCAGGGCGCCGATGATGCGCGCCTGGCGTATGCCGACCTGGTGGCCGACGGTCCCGTGTACGTGATCCGCACGGTGCCGCAGCAGACGGGCAACTGGGCGGCCGGGCTGGGCGTTAAACTGCTGCTGTCGAACGGCATGACGATTACGCTGGACTACAACAGCAATCTGAATATCGATAGCGGGCGGACCCAGTCGGTGATGTTCGGCATCGCCATGCCGCTCAAGTAGGGCTGCGAATCACGGAGTGACGCCACGGGGCGGGAGCAGCTTGCTTCCGCCCCGTGGCGCATGTGGCGCCTGTTTTTTTCATGTCATTGCCGTGCCAGGGCGGCAATGATTCCATTAGAATCAGGCATCGTCTTGACCACACTGCTTACGGAATGGAATACCTGGAATGATGAATGTCCTGACCCTCGAACATTTTGCCGCGCGCGTCAACGAGACGTTTGTTGCGGCCGCTGACGGGAATGCCGCCTTTGTCCTGAAGGAAGTGCGCCCGCTGCCGTCAGCGACCCTGGAGGGCTTGATGCGCAAGCCGTTCAGCCTGCTGTTTCACAATAGCTCGCCCATCCTGTTCAACCAGAAAATCTTCCAGATGCAGCATGAGGCGTTTGGCGAGGTGGGTATCTTTCTGGTGCCGGTGGCGCGTGACAGCCACGGCTTTCTGTACCAAGCAGTGTTTAACTGAGGCCAGTACGGGGAGAAAGGCAGGGCGGGCGCCGCGATGGCGCCGCCTGCCTGGATTAATCCAACTTAATCAAACGATGGAAATTCGCCTTGCAGGGCGATGCAGAAATTGACCGCTAGCAACGGCTGGCGGTTTTCGTGCGGCTGGCCACCGCCAGCGGTACCGATCGCCGCAGGGGCCAGCGTGACATTGGGTGGCGTCGTCGGCACGAATGCAGACGTGCCGCCAAGCGCAATCAAGCCATCGCCCGAAAGCGGTGTGTTGTGCTGCAGGGCGGCGGTGGGCTGGCGGTACACATTGAGTTGATGGGTGTGGTTCGGCATCTCCGTGACGTTCAACGTGACACTGTTGCTGCCGAAGGTCTCGCCCATCACGCGCGGCGTGAGGCCTGGTCCTTGGCCCTGGCTGCAGGGCGCGCGTCCCGTGAAGTTGGGCAACTGGAAGGTGGTGGTGCCATTGCCGCCATACTGCGTGCCGATCAATGAAAACAGGGCACTATATTGCTGGATTTGCAGGGTGGCGCCATTGCAGCTGGCCCAACCATAGGGTGTGAAATTGAAGCCGAAGACTTGTATCTCGCCAATGTATGGTGATGTCACGGTAGGTTCTCCTGATCGATGTTAGTGGCTGCGCTTGCGTGCCGGCTGTTATTGCTGCGATGGGAAAATGCCTGCCCATGCGATGCAAAATGAGGCGGTCAGGGTCGGCATGGTGTTCTCGTGCGGCAGGTTGCCGCCTGTCGCGCCCGTGGCGGTGGTTGCCAGTGCATAGGCGGTCAGGCCGGTCAGATCGCTCGTGTACATCTTGTCGTTATTCGACGGGGCCGTCAGCAGCAGGTTGGTTGCTGGCACATTCGCCGTCGCCAGGGTGCTGTTCACATTGAACGGGTGCGTATGCGTAGGAAGCTGGGTGGCCAGCAAGGTCACCGATTCGCTGCCGCTTCTCAGTCCGATGGGCCGGTTGCTCAGGCCGGGACCGGTGCCCATATGCAGGGGAACCTGGCCGCGCAGGTCGGGCACGGCAAAGGTGGTGACGCCATCACCGCCGTAGGTGGTGCCCAGCAGGACGAACAGTACCTCGTATTCGGAGATCGGTTTCAGGCTGCCGTCGCAGGCGAACCAGCCGCTGGGAATGCGGGGAAAGGAAAACAGGCGAATTTCGCCGACATAGGGTGTGGTCATGACTATGCTCCGTAAGAAGTGGCTGATTCGTTAGTTGCGCGACGGGAAGATACCGCTCAAGGCGATATTGAAGTTGATGACCGAGAACGGCTGCATATTGTTATGCGCCTGGTTGCCGCCGGTCAACGCCAAGGTCTTGTTGGAGAGGGTCACTTGCGGGCCAGCCGAACCGTAGATGGATTCCGCGCTGCTGCCGCCAAACAGGGTATTGGTGGGGTTTTTCGAGGTGCCGGGCGTGGTCACCGCATTGGCCGCATGCGTGTGCGGTGGCATCTCGGTCGATATCAAGGTGACAGCCTCCACTCCCGCGCGCGTGCCGATCTGGTAGGGAGTGGGTTGCCAGGAACCATCCACCGAACCGCCTGCACCAACAGGGGTACTGCCTTGCAAGTTAGGCAAGGCAAAAGTCGTACTGCCATTGCCGCCGTAATACGTGCCCAACAGCGCAAACAGCGCCTGATTCTGCGCAACTGGCAGCAATTGCCCGTTACATGCTGCAAAGCCACGCGGCGCAAAATTGAAACCGCCCATCATGATTTGTCCTAGATACACATCAGCCATCATCGTTCTCCCACGGTTGGAATGCCATCAAATGTTAAGAAAATAATATTTTCCATTTGTAATCAATATTGTGTTTTGAAAAACCCTTTTTGTTATAGTTACTTTATTGAAATCTCGGAGTAGCATACGTTGTCATATGGCAAGCGTCAACATCTGTTGGCACTCTGGAAGAGCTCGGAATGGGCATTGCCGGCGACCTGAAATCACGTTCATTTTTGTCTGAATTTCGTCTGAAAAACTCTGTATTGGAGAAACTATGTTGCGTACTTGCAACGATATTATTGGCCGCCCGGCACATTTTTTCCTGCTTGCCTTGTTTGCTGCAAAGCGGCAGCGAAGGGCGGAGCGCGCGGCCTTCGGGACATCCGTATCTTGCCGTCTCGGGCAGTGGTTCGCTTCGCTATGCCTGCTGGTGCTGGCGTTCGGCGTCACCCCCGCGCAGGCGGCTGGCCCGAGCGTTATCTGCCCTCCCACTCAGAGTTTTATCGTCGCCTCGGGCGCTGCGTATGTCATCGACCTGTCGAGCTGCAATACTTTTGGCCTGAACGATAATGCCGCCACGGCATTGCATGGCACGATTACCGGCCTCACCAACAATCAGGATAACAAGGCGACCTATACCAATAATGGTGATGGCGCGCTGTCCGATACATTTGTGCTGCTCGACGAGTCGCAAGGAGAGATCACCTTCACGGTGACCGTCTTGCCTCCTGCCGCCGCCTTCACTGTGTCGCCGGGCAGTCTGACCGCGCCCGTGATTGGCGTGCCGTACAGCCAGGCCATGTCGGCGAGCGGCGGCGTGGCGCCCTATACCTATGCGCTTGACTCCGGAACCATGCCACCTGGTATAACCGTGTCGTCGAGCGGCGTGATTTCCGGCACCGTGAACGCTACCGGTGCCTATGTATTCAGCGTCAAGGTGACCGATTCGACGTCAGGCACGCCGTTGACCGTCACCAAGAACTATTCCGTGTCGATCGCCATACCGATCTTGTCCATCACGCCCACCGTCTTGTCTCCTGGGGGGCTGTCGACGCCCTACAGCGAGCAGATGTCCACTTCCAATGGCACCGCGCCCTATACCTATGTAGTGGAGTCGGGCAGCTTGCCGCCGGGCCTGACCTTGTCGAGCAGCGGCCTGATTTCGGGCACGCCAGGCAGCCTGGGTACCTTCAACTTCGTGATCAAATCGACGGATGTCACGGGCGGCAACGGACCGTATAACACGTCCAGAAGCTATTCCCTGGTGATCAACGCCCAGCCGCCGCCGACCATCACCGCCGTGTCGCCTGCATCCGGCCCCAGCACCGGTGGCACTGCCGTCACCATTACCGGTACCGGCTTTACGGGCGTTACGGCGCTGAAGTTTGGCGCCAACAATGGCGTCGCCGTCACCGTCGTCAATGCCACGACCATGACCGCCACCTCGCCAGCGGGCAGTGCCGGCACCGTGAACGTGACCGTCACTGCAAGCGGCGGCACCAGCGCCACCGGCGCCGCCAACCAGTTCACGTATATTCCTGCGCCAACGGTCACCAGCATTTCGCCCACGGCAGGACCGACCGCCGGTGGCACGAGCGTCATCATCACGGGCACGGGGTTTACAGGCGCCGCGGCGGTGACCTTTGGCGCGACTCCTGCCACCGGCTTCACGGTCAATAGCGCCACGCAGATCACGGCGACGGCGCCAGCTGGCAGCGGCGGCACGGTAGACGTGCGCGTGACCACGGCGGGCGGCACCAGCGCCACCAGCGCGGCGGACCAGTTCACCTTTGTGCCGGCGCCGACGGTGACGAGCATTTCGCCCACGGCCGGCCCGGCCACGGGCGGCAGCACCGTCACCATCACCGGCACGGGTTTTAGCACGACGACGGCGGTGACCTTTGGCGCCACGGCGGCCACCGGCTTTACGGTCAACAGCGCCACGCAGATCACGGCGACGGCGCCTGCCGGCACGGGCACGGTGGATGTGCGCGTGACGACGATTGGCGGTACCAGCGCCACCAGCGCCGCGGATCAATATACCTATCTGGCGGCACCAGCGGTGACGAGCATTTCGCCGACGGCGGGTCCGACTACCGGCGGCACGAGCGTCATCATCACGGGCACGGGCTTTAGCGGCACGACGGCAGTGACCTTCGGCGCCACGTCGGCTACCGGCTTTACGGTCAACAGCGCCACGCAGATCACGGCGACGGCGCCGGCAGGCAGCGCTGGCACGGTCGACGTGCGCGTCACTTCGGCCGGCGGCACCAGCACCACGAGTGCCAACGATCAATTTACCTACGTGGCGGTACCGGCAGTGACGAGCATTTCGCCGACCGCCGGTCCGGCGACCGGCGGCACCACGGTCACCATCACCGGCTCGGGCTTCAGCGGCACGACGGCGGTGACCTTCGGCGCTACGTCGGCCACGGGCTTTACCGTCAATAGCACCACGCAGATTACGGCGACGGCGCCAAGCGGCACGGGCACGGTGGACGTGCGCGTCACCACGACGGGCGGCACCAGCGCCACCAGCGCGGCGGACCAATATACCTATGTGGCGGCGCCGGTGGTCACGAGCATTTCACCGACGGCGGGTCCTTCTACGGGCGGCACTACGGTGATCATCAGTGGTTCGAATTTTAGCGGCACGACGGCGGTGACCTTCGGCGCCACGTCGGCCACCGGCTTTACGGTCAACAGCGCCACGCAGATCACGGCGACGGCGCCGGCCGGCACGGGCACGGTGGACGTGCGCATCACCACCGCTGGTGGCACCAGCGCCACCAGTGCAGCGGACCAGTTTACGTATGTAGCCGCACCGGCGGTGAGCGGTATTTCGCCGGGCACGGGGCCGGCTACCGGCAGCACCGCGGTCATCATCACCGGCTCGAATTTCAGCGGCGCGACTGCCGTGACGTTCGGCGCGACGGCAGCTACTGGTTTCACCGTCAACAGCGCCTCGCAGATCACGGCGACGGCGCCCGCCGGGACGGGCACGGTGGATGTGCGCGTGACCACGGTCGGTGGTACCAGCGCCACTGGTGCGGCCGATCAATTTACTTATTTCGGTGCGCCAGTTGTGGGCGCCGTCAGCGCCTCGGTGGCCTACGGCAGCAGCGCCAACCCGATCACCTTGAACCTGAGCGGCGGCGCGGCAACTTCCGTGGCCATCGCCACTGGCGGCTCGCACGGCACGGCCAGTGCCAGCGGCACCAGCATCACCTACACGCCGACGCCAGGTTATGGCGGGCCTGACAGCTTCACTTACACGGCCACCAATATCGTCGGCACCTCGGCACCGGCCACCGTCACGATCACGGTCGGCGCGCCTACCTTGACGCTGGCGCCAGGCACCGTGCCCGTGGCAGGCGCAGGGGTGGCCTACAGCCTGAGCGTGAGCGCCGCGAACGGCACGGGGCCGTACACCTACACGATCAGTGCGGGCGCCTTGCCTGCTGGCATAACCTTGTCCGGCGCCGGTCTGCTGTCGGGCACGCCGACGGCGGTTGGCACCTTCAACTTCACCGTGCTTGCCACGGACAGTTCGACGGGCAGCGGTCCGTACACCGGCACGCGCGCCTACGCGCTGACGGTGGCGTCGCCATCGATCAGCGTTGCGCCGTCGACGCTGCCGGCAATGACGGCCGGTGTCGCCTTCAGCCAGGCCATCACTGCCACCGGCGGCACGGCAGCGTACAGCTATGCCGTCACCGCCGGCAGCGTGCCGGCGGGCCTGAGCCTGGCGGCGAACGGCACCCTGGCCGGCACGCCGACGACGGCCGGCGCCTACAGTTTCACCGTCAGCGCCACCGACAGCAGCACTGGCGCAGGCGCCCCGTTCTTGGGCGCTCTCGCGTATTCCGGCACGGTGGCGATCGCCGTGCCTGTTGCCGGCGCCGTCACCAGCACGGTGGCCTATGGCAGCAGCGCCAATCCGGTCACTCTGAACCTGGGCGGCGGTGCGGCAACGTCGGTGGCCGTGGCCTCCGGCGCCTTGCACGGCACGGCGACGGCCAGCGGCACCAGCATCACCTATACGCCGACGGCAGGCTACAGCGGCAGCGACAGCTTTACCTACACGGCCACGAATGGCAGCGGCACGTCCGCTCCCGGCACCGTGACGGTCACCGTGGGCGCGCCCACGGTCAGCCTGGCTCCGGCCAGCTTGTCCAACCCGACGGCTGAAGCGGCTTACAGCACGACCCTGACGGCGACGGGCGGCACAGCGCCGTATTCCTACAGCGTGATCAGCGGCAGCCTGCCGGCCGGCCTGAGCCTGAACACTGCCACAGGCGTGCTGTCCGGCACGACGAATGTGGCCGGCAGCTTCACGTTCAGCATCAAGGTCACGGACAGCAGCACGGGCACGGGCGCGCCGTTCAGCGCGAGCAGGAGTTATACCGTGACCGTCTCCGCACCGACCATTGCGGTCACGCCAGCCACCTTGCCGGCGGCGACCGTGGCCACGGCGTACAGCCAGCAACTGACGGCCAGCGGCGGCGTCGCTCCCTATGCCTACACGGTGTCGAGCGGCAGCCTGCCGGCGGGTCTCACCTTGAACAGCAGTGGTTTGCTGAGCGGCACGCCGACGGCGGGCGGCAGTTTTACCTTGACCGTGCAGGCGGCCGATGCACACCTGTTTACCGGTGCGCAAAGCTATACCCTGACGGTGGCCTCGGCCACGGTCAGCCTGGCTCCGGCCAGCTTGCCCAATCCGACGGCGGAAGCGGCCTACAGCACGACCCTGACGGCAACGGGCGGCACGGCGCCGTACAGCTATGCCGTGGTGGGCACCTTGCCCGTTGGCCTGAGCCTGAACGCAGCCACGGGCGTGCTGTCCGGCACGACGAATGTGGCGGGCAGCTTCCCGTTCAGCATCAAGGTCACCGACAGCAGCACGGGCACGGGCGCGCCATTCAGCGCGACCAACAGCTACACCCTGGCAGTGGCGGCGCCGGTATTGACACTGACGCCGGCCAGCCTGGCGGCGATCCGCGCCGGCGACGCGTATAGCCAGACATTCACGGCCGGCGGCGGCGTTGCGCCCTACGTCTACTCCTTGAGCAGCGGCACCTTGCCGACCGGCCTGGTGCTCAATGCGGCCACCGGCATCGTCAGCGGCACGCCGACGGTGGCGGGCAGCTTTGCCTTTACCTTGCAAGCGAAGGATGCGCACCAGTTCACGGTGCAGCAGGCGCTGACCTTGCAGGTGAACCAGGCGCCGCCGCCGGTGCCGAATGAAACGGCGACCACTTCGGCGAATCAGGAA
This sequence comes from Janthinobacterium sp. BJB426, assembly GCF_002735705.1. Lineage (GTDB taxonomy): Bacteria > Pseudomonadota > Gammaproteobacteria > Burkholderiales > Burkholderiaceae_D > Janthinobacterium. Next base: position 152 of record NZ_PDZL01000043.1, on the reverse strand, counting down.
GTGAGCCTGACCATCGCGTCCACGGATGGCAGCCCGATTACGGACGTGACCATCGTCACGCCGCCGCAGCACGGGACCGTCACGGTGGTTGCGAGCGGCGCGGCGGGGGGCGGCAGCGGCCGCTCTTTCAAGGTGACGTATGTGCCTGTCTC
>NZ_PDZL01000042.1 GCF_002735705.1 Janthinobacterium sp. BJB426 | reverse complement strand
GCCGCTGGCGTCGGTTCAGGTGAGCAAACTGGGCGATAAAACGGATCCATTCGGCTGGCTGCATGATCTGCTCCCTGTGTGGTAAGTATGCAGAGTCAGACAGCAATGCCAAGGGAAGATTCCGGCAGTTCCCCTATTTACCGATGACAGAGCCTTTTGATAGGCGTACTAAACCAGCTGGAACCAGCCTAGCACGGCGCCAGCGGCCAGCAGCCACAACAAATGGATCTTCGTGCGCCAGATGATCAGGCCGGCTACGATGGACAGGCTCCACAGGGGCCAGTCGGTGCGGATGTCATGGTTGGCGCCGCCCAAAATCATGCCCGTGGAAATCAGGAGGGCAACGACGATGGGCGCCATGCCTTGCTTGAAGGCGCGCACGGGGCGCAGGTCGCGGTTGCGGTAGCCCCACTGGGCTGCCACGTAGGTGAGGGTGGTGCTGGGCAGCATGATGCCCACCATCGTCACCAGCACGCCCAGATACGCCGCCGCATAGCTGCCCGCGTTCATGCCCACGTTCCAGCCCATCAGGGCGACGAACAGCACGTTCGGGCCGGGCGCGGCCTGTGCGATGGCGATCGATTCATTGAATTGCGCCTGCGTCAGCCAGCCATGCTGTTCGACGAGGAAACGGTGCATTTCGGACGTGGTGGAAATGGCGCCGCCGATCGACATCAGCGACAGCATCAGGTAGTGGCCGAACAGGTTCAGCCAGTCGCCGGTGCTCAACACCAGTTGCAGGGGCGGATTCATGCGGACAGCTTCCGGTACGTGAGCAGGCAGCCGATGCCGCCCAGGCCCAGCAGGATGTACAGCAGGGGCCAGCGCAGCACGGCCACCATCAGCACGCCCAGCACGGTGATGGACAAGGTCAGCCACAGGGGCAGCGGATGCTTGGCCAGCGCGGTCGCCAGTTTCACGCCCGTGGCGGCGATCATGCCGGCCGAGACGGCGGCCATGCCGCGCAGGGCGCCCGCCATCTGCGGATTGTCGCCAAAATGCGTGTACAGCACGCCCAGCACGAGCACGATGACGAGGGGCACGGCCAGCATGCCGGCCAGCGCCGTCAGGGCGCCTTGCAAGCCGAAATAGCGCCCGCCCACCATCAAGGACAGGTTGACGACATTCGGTCCGGGCATGATTTGCGCCACGGCCCAGTCTTCCAGGAATTCCTCCTGCGTCAGCCAGCGCTTGCGCTCGACCATCTCGCGCTGGATCACGGCCAGCACGCCGCCAAAGCCTTGCAGGGCCAGCCAGGTGAACGAGAAGAACAGGTCGGCAAGCGAGGCGGGCTGCGGGCGGGGAAGGTCGGGCGGAAGGGGAGAAGGCGAGGACATGGCTGATTATCGCCGTGGCCGCTCGCGCTTGTCCATCGCTTTCGGCTGCGCTTGTGCCTGCAAGAAAAAACCGTGGCTCATGTTTCCCTGCCATTGACATCGAGAGTTTATCGGCAATACTTTTAGCGGCAACACGAGCACTGTCCCTTTCCGCGCTGTCGCGGTTCGCACCGCTACGCCGTCTTCCCCTCCGTCCCCTTCGCAGGAGTTGTCCATCATGCCTCATTCCACAGAAACGCTGCATATGCCTGCCATACCGGTGGTGCGTCATGTGCGGATCGACCAGAAGATGTGCGATATCGTCAATCTGGGCATCGCCGTGCAGGCCGCCTTCAGCACCTTGTGTGCGCTGGAATACCTGAAGTCATACAATGTCGCCCCGGAATTGATCGAGCGCGTGCTGCTGCATCCGGAACAGCGCCGCCAGACCGTGCATTGAGTTTCTACGCGGCAACTGTGTTGCCGGCAGCGTGAGTCCGGTGTTGTCGGATTGATCATTACGGCTCAGTTATGCACAAATGATGGGTTAACGAAATTGGCGAAATAATTTTCTTGTGATTATGTGTGAGTTTCTAAGTGTTTGATTTTAATGAGTTTTATTTTTGCTGTTTGATTGAGCAGTTTATTGAAAGCCGCACGGGCTGTGGCTTTGAGGCCTGTCAATAGGCCCTTATCCACAAAGATATCCACAGTCCGTGTGGATATCTGAAAAAGCGCTTAACAATCCGCCACTTAGGAAATTGGAGCCGCTCGGCACATGCGATGGGCCGGCAAGACGGGCCAAAATGGGGCATGCCACAAGCCTGTATGCCTATCCAGTGCTCTGGTTTTTATGACTGAAAGTAGCGGGCGGTGGTCAGGGCGTGCCGCCGGTCGGCGTTGCTGGCGTGTCGCCGCACTGGGCCAGCGCGGCGGCCAGTTCGGTGACCTGTTGCTGCGCTTCGCGCAAGGTGGCGTAGGTGCGCAGCGAGGCGATCACGGTGGTAAACAACTTGCGCGTGGTGAGGTCGGTCTTGCACCAGAAATCGTTGATGTCGTAGTCGATGATGATGCGGTGTTCCAGCGCCTGGCCGGGCTGGCCCGTGCGTAGGATGATGCGCACGGCGCTGTTGTGCAGTTCTTCGCGCACCTGGCGTGCCACTTGCAGGCCGGCATCCTGGGTTTCCATGATCACATCGAGCAGCACCACGGCGATATCGGGAGTGCCGCGCAGTAAGACCAGCGCCTCGGCGCCCGAATACGCGTGCAAAAAGCTCAGCCGGCGGCCCTTGAAACTGGCCTGGCTGAGGGCGAACTTAGTCACCACATGCACGTCGACATCGTCATCGACGATCAGCACGCGCCAGGGCGCCGCGGTGGCGGGTTCTGCCGCCGCATCGGTCCGTCCCAGCGGTTCGTCGACCAGCCAGTCCGGTTCGTCCGCCCCTTTGGCGGAACTGTCGCTATCCGTATTCATGCGTTTATCCACCGTTGATCGTAGTCGCTACTCCACACTATGCCAGTCTGCGGGGTTTGTCAAAACAATGCTGTTCAAGCAAGACGGCCTGGCGCCACTCTGCTTATGCACAGCAAAATATATTTTCATGGTGGCAGAGTAAGTTTGTTCTAGCGCAAACTCGTGAGCGCAAGTCATTGATTTCATTGGGGTAAAAAATTGCCTGTGAAATCAGCAAATTGTTGAAACCCGCATCAATACTGGTGTTGCGGCTTGTCAAGAGGGGCTTATCAACAACTTTATCCACAGTTGCTGTGGATATCTAAAAAAGCCGTGCAAAAACCGGGGCTTAGCGCCCGTTCGTGAAGCTGCGGCAGAAGTGTTCATGCCGCCAGTCCAAACCCGCCCAGCTGGGCAAAGGCCTGCAGGAAGCGCTGCTTGGCTTCGGCCGGGCCCATGGCCTCGATTATACCGGGCAAGGGGGCGATGCCGTCAAGGTAAGCCCAGCGCTCGGCCGAGTGCGGCATCAGGTCGCGCTTTTCCGTGGCCAGCGCGATCAGGTCGGCCCGCTTGATGGGTGCGTAGTCGGAAAAATCCAGGCCATACGTGGCGGCGATGATGGCGCTGACCTTGTCTTCCAGCACCGAAAACTCCGGCAGCAACACTTTCAAGGGTTTCACCATGTCACCCAGGTAGGCTTCGGCCGCATCGTGCAGCAGGGCAGCCAGGCGCAAAGGGGGCGGCACCAGTTCGGCGACGATCAGGCTGTGCTGGGCGACCGAGTAAAACACTTGCGTCTGTCCATTGAAGCGGCACTGGTAAGCGAGGCCGTGGGCGATGTCTTCGATGGCAACCTTGTCGATATGCGGGCGCAAGGGATAAAAGCGGTTGCCGGAATAAGTGGATACGTAGTCGGTAGTAATCATTTCTGGGTCAGTTCGCCTGCTTTGCACGGATGATCCATCCTACACCGGATGGCCGCCACTTGCCTTTCGCTGGTACTCCCCCGTTTCTGCTGAGCCTATGCATCTTGGCAAATCCTTTAATTTATTTCATATCATTCATTGATCTTTCTCAAATACACTGTAGAAATCTTGTTTGAATGAAACTTAAAGGGGACAGGGCAATGACGGCGACACCTTCGGCAAGACCTTCGTATATCTATCAGGGTGGTTCGGTGATGATGCATGCGCCGCTGCAATTGAAACAGTCGGAAATGTACGGCTATTTCGTCCGTGGCGACCTGGCGAAATTGCAAGCGACCGTGAATACCACCCTGAACCAGGTGGCGGGCAGCAAGATGACCCTGAAAGCCCTGTCGCCGTATGTGATGCTGACGTTTACCCGCGTCAACCATGCGGACTCCGCCAATCCCGTCGACCAGGCCAAGGGCTGGATCACGGAAGTCGACATCGTCACCTGGATCATGGTCGGCCAGATGGATGCCGCAGGCAAGCTCGCGCATATCTATTGGTACCCGTGCCATATTTTTGTCGATGACGCGATGGCCCTGATCAATGGGCGCGAACTGTTCGGCTATCCGAAATACCTGTGCGACTACGAAATTCCCGCCGCCGGCAGCGAGCCGCTGCGCTGCTCCGTGGCCGCCAAGGGTTTCCAGCATTTCTCGCCGGAGACGAAACTGGCCCTGCACCCGTTGCTGGAAGTCAACGCCACCGTGCAGACGGGGCAGCACAAGCCCGTCAACAGCTTTTTGGAGCTCATCGAGCAGGCATTCCAGATTTTCCTCTCCATCCCCGATTTCTTCGATATGGACCAGGCCGGCTGGGCCGACATCCTGTCGCTGTTGCGCAATCCCCGCATCGACCAGATTTTCCTCAAGCAGTTCCCGGATAGCGCCGGTGTGAAAGCCGTGTACCAGGCCCTGGTGGCCGCGCCGGCCGAGATCAATCGCCTGCACAGCGCGCGCCTGCTGGGCTACGAGTATGAATGCACGGTGCACGCCTTCGACAGCTTCCCCCTGGACCAGACCCTGGGTTTGAAACTGGGGCCGCAAACGGCCATCCTGCCGTTCAATGTGAACTTCGATTTCACGGCCATGCCGGGCGAGGAACTGGTCGACAATTCCCGCATCGCGCCGGAAAAGATCGCCATTCTCGGCGGTGGCGTGGCGGCCATGACCACCGCGTATTATTTGACGAACCAGCCGGGTTGGCAAAACCAGCACGCCATCACCGTCTACCAGCTGGGCTGGCGCCTGGGCGGCAAGGGCGCCAGCGGACGCAATGCGCAAGTGGGCCAGCGCATCGAGGAACACGGCTTGCACATCTGGTTCGGCTTCTACGCGAATGCCTTCAAGATGATCAAGGAAGCGTATGCGAGCCTGGAACGTCCGCCCGGCGCGCCGCTGGCCACCTGGCGCGACGCCTTCAAACAGCACGATTACGTGGCCCTGTCGGAAGACGTCAAGGGCAAGTGGCGCAACTGGTCCATCGTCTTTCCCACCTTGCCGGGCGAACCGGGAGAGGGCGGCGAAGACATCACCCTGTGGCAGATGGCCATCGCCATGGTGGGCTGGATCGAGCAGTGGATACGCCAGATCCGCCAGGTGGCCGATGCCGATGCGCGCATCGTGCGCGCCAGTGCGTCGCAAGGCGAAGGCGTGTGGCCGGGCTGGCTGCGCCGCCTGGCCGATGAAGTGGTGGGGCAGGCCGATGAACTGGGCCTCGACGTGGGCCTGTCCGTGGGCGCGCTGGTGGCGCTGGTGGCCGACCTGGCGCCGGACTCTACGCGCCACGACCAGGCCCGCCACCAGCTGCTGGCCAGTACCCTGAACGGCATCCGCGCCTGGCTGCGCCTGCGCTACCGCGCCCTGATCGATGGCGACGATGAATTGCGCCGCCTGTTCATTTGCCTGGACCTGGGCATCACGGTCATGAAAGGCATGTTCCAGGATGGCGTGTTCAAGCACGGCTTTGACGTCATTAACGACATCGACTTCCGTGACTGGCTGCGCAAGCATGGCGGCGACGAGCAGTTCAGCGTCAACTCGGCGCCCGTGCGCGGCTTTTACGACCTGGTCTTCGCCTACGAGGGCGGCGATTTTGGAAAGCCGAACATCGAGGCGGGCACGCTGTTGCGTTCGATGGCGCGCATCGGCCTGGCCTACAAGGGCGGCATCATGTTCAAGATGCAGGCCGGCATGGGCGACACGATTTTCACGCCGCTGTACGAAGTGCTGAAGAAAAGGGGCGTGGAATTCAAATTCTTCCAGCGCGTGGAAGAACTGGTGCCGGGCGCGGGCGACATCGACAGCATCCGCATCACGCAGCAGGTGCAATTGAAGGACCCGGCCGCCGGCTACGCGCCGCTGGTGGACGTCAAGGGCCTGGCTTGCTGGCCCAGCGCGCCCGATTACGCGCAGATCGAACCGGCCCAGGCCGCGCTGCTGCAAGCGCAGGACGTCAACCTGGAATCGTACTGGAGCGGCTGGCCGCAGCAGTACCAGCAGGCGTTTGGCCGCGCGCTGCCCGCCACGGTCTTGAAAAAGGGCATCGACTTCGACAAGGTGGTGTTCGGCATTTCCATCGGCTCGCTGCAAGCCCTGTGCCCGCAACTGCTGGCGCAAAGTCCGGCCCTGCAACTGGCGGCCGACAAGGTGAAAACCGTGGCCACGCAGGCCTATCAGGTGTGGTTGAACAAAAACCTGTCGCAGATGGGTTGGACCACGCAGCCGAAGGGCCAGCAGCCGGTGCTGTCGGCCTTCACGGAGCCGTACGACACGTGGGCGCCGATGGACCAGTTATTGGCGCACGAAGACTGGCCGGCGGGGCTGGAGCCGAAAAACGTCTCCTACTTTTGCAGCGCCTTCCCCGTCGACAGCTATCCGCCCGTCACCGACACGGATTTCCCCGCCCGCTGCGCGGCAAGGGCGAAGCAGGGCGCGCTGCACCAGCTGGAACGCGAGATCGGCGCGCTGTGGCCCGAGGCGGGCGCGCCGGGCGCGTTTCCGTGGCAATGGCTGGTCGACGCGAAGGAGCGTGCGGGAGCGACGCGCTTCGACAGCCAGTACTGGCGCGCCAACGTCGATCCGTCCGAGCGCTACGTGATGTCGGTGGTGAACAGCACGCAGTACCGGCTGGCCACCGACCAGTCGGGCTTTTCCAACCTGTTCCTGACGGGCGACTGGATCAAGACGGGCCTCAATGCGGGCTGCGTGGAGGCGGCCGTGATGGCCGGCATGCAGACGTCGCGCGCCATGACCGGGTATCCGGCCGTGATCCAGGGCGAGACGGATTTCAAGGCATGAAACGCCTGATGCTGGTGTGTCTTGTCCTTGTCCACCTGCACGCGGGTGCCGCGCCGCCTGGCGCGATTGTGCTGTGGCCCGGCGCGCCGCCCGGTGGTGCGGCGCCGGGCCCGCAGCGCGACAGCGCCAAAGGCTCCATCACGCAGGTCGACCAGCCTTACCTGATCGCGCACCGCCCGGCGCAGCCGAACGGTATCGCCATGCTCCTGGTCAGCGGCGGCGGTTATGCGCATATCGAGGCGGGCAAGGAGAGCGGCCCCACCGCCAACTGGCTGCAGGCGCACGGCGTCACGGCGTTTGAACTCGTGTATCGCTTGCCACGCGAAGGCGGCGGGGTGGCTGCGCCATTCCAGGACGGCCAGCGGGCCATGCGCGTGATCCGTGCGAGGGCGGCCGAGTGGGGTATCGACCCGGCGCGCATCGGCATGCTGGGTTTTTCCGCCGGCGCGCACCTGGTCGGCATGACGGCCGTGCAGGCCGATGCGGCCCGCTACGCGCCCGTCGATGCGATCGATGGCGTCTCCGCGCGGCCCGACTTTGCCGTGCTGCTGTACCCCGTGCTGACCATGCAAGCGCCATTCGACACGACGCATGCGAAGAAAGAGCTGCTGGGCGCCCATCCCGCGCAGGCGGCGCGCGACGCCTTGTCGGTGGAGTTGCACGTCGATGCGCGCACGCCGCCCATGTTCATTGCGCAGGCGCTCGACGATCCGATTTCCCCGCCCGAGAACAGCCGGCTGATGGCCGCCGCCCTGCGCCGCGCGGGCGTGCCCGTCGAGCTGCACCAGTTCCGGCACGGCGGCCATGGCTGGGGCCTGGGCAAACCGGGCAGCGAGCCGGCCGCCTGGCCGCAACTGCTGCTGGCGTGGCTGCAGGCGCAGGGCTGGATGCCTCAGCCTGCGGGCTGAGTCTTCAGGTCGCGCCGCGCCACAGCCAGCGCCGCCTGCAGCTGCGGCAGGAACTGTTCCACGTTATCGAGCTGGCCGTTCGAGGCCAGGGTTTCCATCTGGTGGCACAGGCCGTGCAGGGTGGGGCGGCTCAGGTAGCCGGCGCTGCCCTTCAAGGCGTGGAAGGCGGCAGCGGCCGCGCTGGCGTTGCCGTCGCGCACGGCGTGGCAGGCCAGGTCCAGGCGCCTCGGCGCTTCCGTCAGGAACGCTTGCGCGATGCGCTGCAAATGCTGCGGCGACAGGCCTGCCAGCGGCAGGATGTGCACGGGCGCCGTCATGGGATCGGCCGGTGCGCTTGGCTCGTCGGCGGCGTCGTCCAGGCCGAACTGGCGCGCCAGGGTATCGTCCTCGATGGGCACGGCTGGGGGCAACGCGTGGCCGCGCGCCAGCAGCAGGTCGATGATGGCGTCGATTTTCTCGAACAGCAGCGCTTCGTCGACGGGTTTGCTGAGGAAATCGTCCATGCCGCAAGCCAGGTAGCGTTGCCGGTCATGTTCGCTGGCGTTGGCCGTCAGCGCGAGGATGGGGATCTGCGCGTCGGAAATGGGGAATTGCGCGTTGCCGCCGTCGCGGATCAGGCGCGCGGCCTGTTCGCCATCCATCAGCGGCATGCGGCCATCCATCAGCACGCAATCGTAGGGTTCCGTGCCCAGCGCGCGCAGCGCCTGCTCGCCGTTTTCCACGATGGTCACGGCATGCCCCATGCTTTCGAGCAGGGTGCCGATGATGATCTGGTTGGTGCGCACGTCTTCGGCGCACAGGATGCGCAGGCGGCAGGCGTGGCGCGCGTGGCGTGCCGGCCGGCGCGCGTCGGCCGCCGGCGCGCTGCCCGGCGTCAGCGGCAAGGTGAAATGGAAGCGCGAGCCGATGCCGATCCGGCTTTCCACGCCGATCGTGCCTTGCATCAGTTCGACCAGTTCCTTGCAGATGGCCAGGCCCAGGCCCGTGCCGCCGTAGCGGCGCGTGGTGGAGTGGTCGGCCTGTTCGAATTTCTGGAACAGGCGCGGCAAGGTATCCGCGTCGATGCCGGGGCCCGTATCGCTGATGATGAATTCGATCTCGCTGCAGCCGTCGCGGCGCGGCGGCGTGCGGGCGCGCCGCACTTCCAGCAGCACTTCGCCATTTGCCGTGAATTTCAGCGCGTTCCCCAGCAGGTTGATGAGGATTTGCCGCAGGCGCGTGGGGTCGGCACGCACGTAGCGCGGCAGGTCCAGCGCCAGTTCGCGGCGCAGCAGCAGGCTCTTGGCGTCGGCCTGGCCCTGCACGATGCCGGCCGCGTCGCCGATCAGCGCCAGCAGGTCGAAGTCCACGGTTTCCAGGGTCAGCTTGCCCGCGTCGATCTTCGAGAAATCGAGGATGTCATTGAGAATGGTCAACAGCGATACGCCATTGTGCAGGCCGATGCGCAGGTACTCCTGCGTGCGGCCCTTGACTGACTGGTCGCGCAAGGCGAATTTCAGCATGCCGATCACGCCGGCCAGCGGCGTGCGGATATCGTGGCTCATGGCGGACAGAAAATCGATGCGGTGGCGGCTGACCACTTCCGCGTGCTCCTTGGCCTTCAGCAGGGCGTCGTTGCTGAGGGTGAGCGCCAGGGTGCGTTCCTGCACGCGCTGTTCCAGGTTGTTGCGCAGCAATCGGATCTGGTCGGCCAGGGCAAATGCCAGCAGCAAGCCGTCGAGCGTGCCGCCCAGCAGTGTCACCAGCTGGGCGTTGGCCACCATGGCCGGCATCAGGCCCAGGTTGGCCGGCAGGATCAGAAAGCCTGGCAGCATCAAGGCGACGAAGGCCAGCACGAAGAAGCGCGCCGGCTGGTAGCCGCGGCGCCAGACGACGATGCCGCAGACGAGCGCCAGCAGCATCCAGATGCTGATGACGATGGTGGCCAGGGTGTGCGCATACGACAGGGCGAAGAAGCAGCTGGGTAGCAGCAGCAGGGGCAGCACCAGGTTGATCTGGCTGATGCGGTACAGCCGGGGCGAATAGTCGCGCAGGCGCAGGAAGTGCATGTAGAACAGGGTGCTGAAGACGGGCAGCAGGAAAAACGGCACGTAATGCAGCTGCAGCAAATGCCAGTCGAACAGGTCGGCAAAGACGTGGAAAGTCATGGCCCAGGCCAGGCCATAGGTCAGCACGTACAGCGCGTAATACGCCGAGGCTTTTTCCAGGGTGATGGAAAAGATGAAGAAATTGAACAGGCCCAGCGCCAGCAGGGCGCCGATCGACGCCACCATCAGAAAGTTTTCCTTGCCTACCAGCTTGCGGTAGTCTTGCTGCGTCTTCACGCCGAACAGGGGCGCGCGCGCGTAATACGGGCTGGAAAAGCGGATCAGGATGTCATACGTGGCGCCTGGCGCCAGTTGTACGTTCCTGCCGTAGTGCAACAAATATTCGTGCGGACGCTGGTAGCCCGTCAGCAAGGTTTGCGGCGCCGCGTGCGGCCCGGGGCCGTACACGTGCAGGTCGACCAGGTCGATCAGGGTGTCGTTCGGGTCGATGACCCAGGCCGTTTCGCTGCTGTCGTTGCGCACCTGCGCATGCAGCCAGTAGGCGCCGCCGAACAGGTCGACTTGTGCGGCTGGACGCTGGCGTGCCAGCCAGGCGGGCAGGGCGGCCGCATCGGCAGGCGCGGCCTCATTTCCGGCGAGAAATAGTTGCCCGCCGTTGCCCAGGTGCTGGATGCCTTGCGTGCTCAGGGGCAAGGGCGCCGCCTGCGCCGCGCCCGCCAGCCCCAGCAGGCCAAACAGCAGACTGAGCAGGAGCGGCCAGCCGCATAGCCAGGCGCAGACGCGGGAGTTGGAAGCGCGGTGGCGGGAAGGGGGCGGGT
>NZ_PDZL01000041.1 GCF_002735705.1 Janthinobacterium sp. BJB426 | reverse complement strand
CGATGCCGACGCGCACTTCCGGCCCCGCGCCCTGCGCCAGCAGCGCGTGCGCCAGGCGGTTGGCGCGCAGATTCAGCGCGCGGTAAGTGAGCGCCTCGTCCTGGTACAGCAGCGCCAGCGCATCCGGCTGCAGCACGGCCTGCAGCTCGAACTGCGCGTGCACGGGCAAGTCGTTCCACGGCCCGCCCTCATGGCGGCCCTGGCGCAACACGGCCGCGCCCTGCGGCGCCGACAGCAGCGGCAAGGCGCCGAGCGGCGCGTCGGCGTCGCGCGCCATCGCCTGCATCAGGCTACCCAACTGCTCCAGTATCAGGCGCGCGCTGGCGGCGTCAAAGCTGGCGCGCGCATAATCGGCATGCAGGGTCAGTCCGCTGTCCTGCATCACGGCCAGGGTCCACGGATAATTCGTCTCCTCGCGCTTGCTGGCCATGCTGAAGCGCAGTTCTCCCTCTTCGGCGGCGCGCAAGGCGGCATCGACGGGATAATTTTCGAATACGATGATGCTGTCGAACAGGGCGACGCCGCCCTGCCCCGCCCAGCGCTGCACCTCGTACAGCGGCGTATGCTCGAATTCGCGCGCGGCCAGGTTTTGCGCCTGCAGCTGGCGCAGCCACTCGCCCACCGGTGCGCCCGCATGCGGGGCGGCGATCACGGGCAAGGTATTGATGAACATGCCGAGCAGGCGGTCGGCGCCCGGCAGGTCCGCCGGACGGCCAGCCACGGTGGCGCCAAAGGCCACGCAAGCCTGGCCCGTATAGCGCTGCAACAGCAGCAGCCAGGCGCCCTGCACCAGCGTGTTGACGGTGATGCGCGCCTGCCGCGCAAAGGCGGCCAGGCCGGCCATCGCCGCCGGCTCCAGGCGCAGGCTGACGCTGTCCTGGCCCGTACCGCCCGCCGCCGGCAGCGCCAGCGACAAGCGCGTGGGCGCGGCCAGCGGCGCCAGCTGCGCGCGCCAGAACGCTTCTCCGGCGGCGCCATCCTGCCGCTGCAGCCAGGCGATGTAGTCGCGGTAGCGGCCCGGCGCCGGCGCATGCGGCTCGCCGTGGTAGTGGCGCAGTATTTCTCCCATCAACTGCGACGTGCTCCAGCCGTCGAGCAGCAGATGGTGGCTGGTCCAGACCAGGCGCTGCTGCGTATCGCTGCAGCGGATCAGGGTCAGCCGCTGCAGCGGTTCGCGCGCCAGGTCGAAGCCGCGCGCCAGGTCCGCCCGGGCATAGGCGTCAAGTGCGGCGGCGCCAGCGTCCTGGCCGCGCCAGTCGAGCAAGTCCACCTCGCCCGCGCCGGCGCGGCTCACCCATTGCAGCGCTTCTCCGCCATCGTGCACGAAACGGCTGCGCAGAATGTCGTGGCCTGCCGCCACCGCGCGCCAGGCCCTCGCGAAGCGTTGCGCGTCGAGCCCTGCCACGTCCACGCACAGCTGGTTGACATAGGCGCTGCCTTGCGGCGCCTGCAGGCAGTGGAACAGCATGCCCGCCTGCATCGGCGAGAGCGGATACAGGTCGGCCAGCTCGTTCAGGGGCAAGTCCAGCGCATCGAGCCTGGCCTGGTCCAGCGGCGCCAGCGGGAAGTCCGACGGCGTCACGCCCAGCGCGCCGGAACAGCAATGCGCGACCAGCGCCCGCAGCTCGCGCCCGAAATCATCGGCCAGTGCCCGGATCGCCGCGCCGTCGTGGCGCGCCGTGCTATAGCTGAACGTCATTTTCAGCATGCCGTCGAAAACCTGGCCATTGATCACCAGTTCATGCCCGAGCGGCGCCTCCGGGTCTTGCGCGTCACCGCTCGCTTCGGCCGCCGGGCGCCAGGCCGCATCGGCCTCGAAACTGCCATCGAACTGGCCCAGGTAATTGAACAACACCTGCGCCGGCGCCATCGCGGCCAGCGCCTGCCGGTCCGCATCGCAGCCCATGTATTTCAGCAGCCCGTAGCCGATGCCCTTGTCGGGAATGGCCCGCAAGTCCTGCTTGACCCGCTTCAAGGCCGCATCGAGCGTGCCCAGCGGCGCCAGGCGCACGGGATAGGCGCTGGTGAGCCAGCCGACAGTACGGCTGATATCGAGGTCCTCGAACAAGTCTTCGCGGCCATGGCCTTCCAGTTCGACGAGGAAGCTGTCCTCGCCCGCATGGCGGCACAGCGCGCGTCCCAGCGCCGTCAGCAGCAAGTCGTTGACCTGGGTGCGGTAGGCGGCCGGCGCCTCCTTCAGCAGACGCCGCGTGGTGTCGCGGTCCAGTTGCAGCACCGCGCCGGCGACCAGGTCACCGCTGCTGGCGCCACGGCTGTCCGCCAGCGGCAGGCGTGACGGCGTGGCCGCCAGCGCCTGCCAGTACGGCAGTTGCGCGCGCACGGCATCGCTGGCCGCATGTTCCTGCAAACGCCGCGCCCAGGCTTGCAGCGGCGCGCTGGGCGCCGCCAGGCGCAAGGGTTGGCCGGCGGCGCCCTGGCGGCACAAGGTGTCGAGGTCTTGCAGCAGGATGCGCCACGACACGCCATCGACCGCCAGGTGATGCACGACCAGCAGCAGGCGCACGCTGCCGTCCGCCATGGTCATGAGCACGGCGCGCAGCAGCTGTCCCTGGCGCAGGTCCAGGCTGCGCTGGGCGAGCTGGCAATGGCGCTCCACGTCGGCCGCGTCGCACGCGTCGCGGCGCCACAGCAGCGGCGCGTCCGGCGCTTCGCCATACTGTTGCGACCAGCCCTGCGGGCCATTATTGAAGCGCAGGCGCAGCGCGGCATGCGTCTGCAGCAGCACGTCCAGCGCCGCCGCGATGACGTCGCCGGCGCCGGACGCCGACGCCTGCAGCAGCACCGACTGGTTGAAATGACCGGGCCGCGCCAGTTGCGCGGCAAACAAGGCGGACTGGATCGGCAATAACGGCACGTCGTCCCCCACCACCTCGGCGCTGCCGCCAGCGCTGGCCGCCACGGCCTGCATCAGCGGCGCCAGCGCAGCGACGCTCTGGCGCTCGAACAGCTGTTTCGGCGTGACGATCCAACCGGCCTGGCGCAGGCGCGCCACGATCTGCAGGCTCAGGATCGAGTCGCCGCCCAGTTCGAAGAAATTGTCGTCGCGTCCCAGCTGCTCCAGTCCCAGCACGCCGCACCATACCTGGGCCAGCAATTGCTCGGCGGCGCCCTGCGGCGCCACGCTGCCGCCCTGCTGCAGCGCCTGCGGCGCCGGCAGCGCGTTGCGGTCCACCTTGCCGTTCGCATTCAGCGGCAGGCTGTCGAGCGCCACGATCACGGACGGCACCATGTAGTCGGGCAGCTGGCGCGCCAGCGCCAGTTTCAACCCTGCAGGCTGCAGGCTGGCGGGCGCCACATAGGCCACCAGGCGCAGGTGGCCATTGCCGCCCGGCTGCGGCTGGGCCACGGCAACGGCCGCCAGCACGCCGGGCTGCGCCAGCAATTGCGCCTCGACTTCGCCCAGCTCGATGCGGAAACCGCGGATCTTGACCTGGTGGTCGATGCGTCCCAGGTATTCCAGCTGGCCGTCGGCCTGCCAGCGCACGAGGTCACCCGTGCGGTACAGGCGTCCACCGGTGCCATCGAAGGGATCGGGAATGAAACGGTCGGCCGTCATGCCCGGACGTCCCAGGTAGCCGCGCGCCAGGCCTTCGCCTCCCAGGTATAGTTCCCCGGGCATGCCCGGCGGCGCCAGGTTCAAGGCGTCATCGAGCACCCACGCGCTGCGCGCCCCGACGGGACGGCCGATGGGCGCATACGCGCTGCGGCAGCCCGCATCGACGCCAACCTTCCACACCATCGGCGTGACCACCGCCTCGGTGGGACCATAGCCGTTGATCAGGAAGCGCGGCTTCAGGGCGCGGCAGACCTGCTCGAAGGCCGCCTGCGGCATGGCCTCGCCACCAAACGAATACAGCTCCACGGGCGGCGGGTTGCCGCTGTGTTCAGCCCATTCGGCCAGCTGCTTCAGGTAGGCCGGCGGAAAGCCCGCGTTCGTGATGCGTTCGGCGCGCAAGGCCGCATAGGTCTGCTCGGGCGTCCACAGGCTGGCGTCGCGCAGCACCAGCGCGCCGCCGGCGCACAAGGTGGTCAGCCAGCGCTCGTGGGCGCCATCGAAGGCAAACGACAGGAAATGCAGTTCGCGCGACTGCGGCCCCATTTCATACAGATCCGCCGTGACGACGCAATGCATGGCCAGCGGACCATGCGTCACCGCCACGCCTTTCGGCTGGCCGGTCGAGCCGGAGGTATAAATCAGGTAGGCCAGGTTGTGGCGGTGCGGCGCCGGCCATGGCGCGACGTCGCCAGCGTCAACGTCAACGTCAACGTCAACGTCAACGTCAGCAGCGTCCTGCGCATCGGCCGGCGGCATCAGCAGCAGCGGCACGCCCGCGGGCGCCGTCACGCGGTCCAGCACCTGCTCCTGGGCGATCAGCAGGCAGATGCCGCTGTCGTCCATCATGTAGGCCAGCCGCCCGGCCGGATAGTCGGGGTCCAGCGGCACATACGCAGCGCCGGCCTTAAGCACGGCCAGCAGCGCCACGATCATGTCGATCGAACGCTCCAGCGCCACGCCGACGCGCATTTCAGCGCCGACGCCGTGCGCGCGCAAACGCCTTGCCAGCGCGTGGGCGCGCCGCTCCAGCTGCGCATGGCTGATCTGCTGCCCGCCCATCACGACGGCCGGCGCATCGGGGCGCAGCGCCGCATGCCGGGCGATGCGCGCATGAACCGCCACATACGGCACGGCCGGCGCGCCGCTGTGCGCCAGCGCGCGCAAGTCCCGCTGCCCGCGCGCATCGGGCAAGGCCAGGCTGCCCAGCGTTTGCTGCGCGCCGGCGATCATCGCGCGCAGCAGCGCCAGCAGGCTGGCGCCGATCGCGGCCACGCCGGCCGCATCGAATTGCGCGCGGTCGTAGCCGTAATGCAGGGCCAGCGTCTCGTTTTGCATGACGGCCAGGGTCAGCGGATAACTGGTCTGCTCGCGCCGCTCGATGGCGCTGAACACGAGGCCATCGGGCGCCGCGCCGGTCAAGGCTTCGTCGACCGGATAATTTTCAAACACCACCAGGGTATCGAACAGGCCGCCCGCACCTTGCCCGGCCCAACGCTGGATGTCGACCAGCGGCGTGTGCTCATGTTCGCGCGAGGCCAGGCTTTGCGCCTGCACCTCGGCCAGCCAGCCGGCCACCGTCTGCGCATGACGCGGCGTGGCGATCACGGGCAGCGTATTGATGAACAGTCCCAGCAACTGCTGCGCGCCGGCCAGGTCGCCGGGCCGCCCGGCCACCGTGGCGCCAAAGGCCACCGTGCGCTGACCCGTATGGCGCTGCAGCAGGATCGCCCACGCCGCCTGCACGACGGTGTTGACCGTCACATGGTGGCGCCGCGCGAAGGCGGCCAGCTGCACGCTTTCCTGGCGCTCCAGCGCCGTGCCGACTTCCCCATGCCCGCCCGGCACCGCCTCGCACGGCAACAGCCCGGCCAGGCGCGTGGGCGCCGCCAGCGGCGCCGCCAGCGCGCGCCAGTAGCTTTCGCTGCCGGCCGCGTCCTGCCGCTGCAACCAGGCGATGTAGTCGCGATAGCGTCCGCCGTGCGTGGCCAGCGGCTGGCCAGCGTAATGGCGCAGCAGCTCGCCCATCAGGCGCGAACTGCTCCAGCCATCGAGCAGAAGATGGTGGTTGGTCCAGATGAAATGGTGGCGCGAGGCCGAAGTGCGCACCAGGTGCAGGCGCTGCAGCGGCGCCTGTTCCAGCTTGAAGCCTTGCGCCAGGTCGCGCCGCGCCAGCGCGTCGAGGTCGGCCTGGATGTCGTCGTGGCCGCGCCAGTCGAGTTCCTGCAGCGCGGGCCCCGCATCGCGGCTGACCCATTGCAGCGGCGGCACGGCCTGCGGCAAGAAGGCCGTGCGCAGGATGTCGTGGCGCGCGATGACGGCCTGCCACGCGGCCGCGAAGCGCCCGGCGTCCAGGCCATCGATATCCACGCGCAGCTGGTTCAGGTAGGCGCCGTCCTGCGGCGCGTACACGCTGTGGAACAGCATACCGGCCTGCATCGGCGACAGCGGATACAGGTCGGCCAGGCGCGCCACGGGCAAGTCGAGCGCATCGAGGCTGGCCTGGTCCAGCCGGGCCAGCGGGAAATCGGATGGCGTCACGCCCTGCGCGCCGGAGCAGCAATGCGCCACCAGCGCCACCAGTTCCTGGCGATAGTCGTCCATCAGCGCCGCCAGCGCGCCTTCGTCATGGCGCGCCGCGCTGAAACTGAGCGTGAGTTTCAGCATACCGTCCAGCACTTGCCCGTTGAGCGCCAGTTCATGCCCCAGCGGGGCATCGCTGTCCTGCGTTTCGCCGCCCGATTCGGCGGCCGGCGCCCACAATCCCTGCGGCGCGAAACTGCCGTCGAACTGGCCCAGGTAATTGAAAATCAGCTGCGGCCGCGGCAAGGCGGCCAGCGCGGCACGCGCCGCATCGTCGCCCAGGTGGCGCAGCAGGCCATAGCCGATACCCTTGGCCGGCACGTCGCGCAAGTCCTGCTTGACGCGCCGGATGGCGGCACCCGCCTCGCCCAGCGGCGCCAGACGCACCGGATACATACTGGTGTACCAGCCCACCGCGCGGCTGGCGTCGAGGTCGTCGAACAGGTCCTCGCGTCCATGCCCTTCCACCTCGATCAGCACCTGCGCCTGGCGCGTGTAGCGGCACAGGGCGCGGCCCAGCGCCGTCAGCAGCAGGTCGTTGACCTGGGTGCGGTAGGCGGCCGGCGCCTCTTTCAGCAGGCGGCGCGTGGTCTCGCGGTCCAACGCCAGGCCCAGGTCGCGCGCGTGGCGCGTCGTGTTGGCGCCGTCCGGACGGGCGCAGGGCAAGGCGGCCGGCGTGGCCGCCACCGCCAGCCAGTACGGCAGCTCGGCGCGCACGGCCGGCGTGTGCGCATGCTGGCGCAGGCGCTGCGACCACGCCTGCAGGCTGCTGCCGCGTGGCGGCAGCGTCACGGCCGTCCCCGCCAGCGCGGCCCGGTAAGCTGCTGCCAGGTCTTCCAGCAGCACGCGCCACGAAACGCCGTCGACGGCCAGGTGGTGCACGGCAAGGAAAAGCCGCGTGCTGCCATCGGCCACGTCGATCAGCTGCGCGCGCAGCAGCCGGCCCTGTTCCAGGTCCAGGCTGCGCTGCGCTTCGCGGCACACCGCCTCGATGGCGGCGCCGTCTTGCGCCGTGCATTGCCACAGCAGTTTCTCCGGCACGGGGCCATAGCTCTGGCGCCAGGCGCCCGCTTCCTCCTGCCGGAAGCGCAGGCTCAATGCCTGGTGGTGCGCGGCGAGCGCCTGCAGCGCCCGTTCCAGCGCGCCCGCGTCGAGCGCTCCGTTCGCCCGCATCAGCAGCGACTGGTTCCAATGGTGGCGCTGCGGGATGGCGGTGCCAAAGAAATCGAGCTGGATCGGCAGCAGCGGCACCTCGCCCTGCGCATCGTCCGGCACCACTGGCGCGGCCTGCAGCGGCTGCGCCACCAGCGCCAGGGCGGCGATGTTCTGGCGCTCGAACAGCTGCTTCGGCGTCAGCTTCCAGCCCGCCTGGCGCACCCGCGCGACGATCTGCAGGCTGAGGATGGAGTCGCCGCCCAGTTCAAAGAAGTTATCCTCGCGGCCCACCCGCTCCAGGCCCAGCACCTCGCACCACAGGCGCGCCAGCATGTTTTCCACTTCGCCCTCGGCCGGCGCATGCGCCGCGCCGGCGGCAAATTGCGCGGCCGGCAGCGCCTTGCGGTCAAGCTTGCCGTTGGCATTCAGGGGCAGGCGCGGCAGCGCGACGAACGCCGATGGCAGCATATAGTCGGGCACGCGTACGGCCAGCGCCGCGCGCAGCGCCGCCGTGTCCAGCGATGCGGGCGTGACATAGGCCACCAGGCGCAAGCCCTGGCCGGATGCCTGTGCCACCACCACCGCCTCGGTCACGCCGGGCTGCAACAACAGCTGGGACTCGATCTCGCCCAGCTCCACACGCAGGCCGCGTATCTTGATCTGGTGGTCGATGCGGCCCAGGTATTCGAGCGCGCCGTCGGCACGCCAGCGTACCAGGTCACCGGTCCGGTACAGGCGCGCGCCGCCGCCATCGAACGGATCGGGCACGAAGCGCTCGGCGCTCAGGGCGGGACGGTGCAGGTAGCCGCGCGCCAGGCCCACTCCGCCCAGGTACAATTCGCCCGCCACGCCGGCCGGCGCCAGGTTCAGACTATCGTCCAGCACATAGCTGCGCAGATTGGCGATCGGACGCCCGATGGGCACCACGGCATCGCCCGCGCGGCAATGCCACCACGTGACATCGATGGCCGCCTCGGTGGGGCCATACAGGTTATGCAGCTGCGCCTGCGGCAAGGCGGCCAGGGTGCGGTCCTGCAGGTCGGCCGGCAGCGCCTCGCCGCTGCAGATCACCGTGCGCAGGCTGGCGCAGGCGCCCGGTGCCAGGTCGGCGGCAAATGCC
Organism: Janthinobacterium sp. BJB426; assembly: GCF_002735705.1. Classification (GTDB taxonomy): domain Bacteria; phylum Pseudomonadota; class Gammaproteobacteria; order Burkholderiales; family Burkholderiaceae_D; genus Janthinobacterium. The sequence continues at coordinate 3,360 of NZ_PDZL01000041.1, read as the reverse complement.
TGCAGCATCGATGGCACGAAGTGCACGGTGGTGACCCCATGGCGCTCGATCAGCGCCGCCAGCAGTGCCGGGTCGCGATGGTCGCCCGGCCCGGCCACGGCCAGCCGCGCGCCGTACATCAGCGGCCAGAAAAATTCCCATACCGAGACGTCAAAGCTGAACGGCGTTTTCTGCAGCACCGTGTCGCCCGCGCCAAGCGCATACGCCTGCTGCATCCACACCAGGCGGTTATACAGCGCGCAATGACGGTTGGCGGCACCCTTCGGGCGTCCCGTGGAACCCGAGGTGTAGATCACATAGGCAAGGTTTTCCCCGTGCAGCGCCACGCGCGGGTCGCCATGCACGCCATCCGCATACGCCGCTTCCTCGTCCAGCATCAGCAAGGGCGGCAAGTGCTCGGGCAAAGTGCCGAGCACGGGTGCATGCGTCAGCAGCAGGCTGACCGCGCTATCGTCCAGCATGTAAGCGATGCGTTCGGCCGGGTATTCCGGGTCGATCGGCACATAGGCGCCGCCCGCCTTCATCACGGCCAGCAAGCCCACCACCATCTCGACAGAGCGTAGCAGCGCCAGGCCGACGCGCACTTCCGGTCCCACGCCGAGGGCGATCAGCCGGTGCGCCAGCGCATTGGCGCGCCCGTTCAAGGCGGCATAACTGAGCACTTCTTCGCCAAACAGCAACGCATCGGCCTGCGGCGTGGCCGCCGCCTGGCGCTCGATCAGCAGGTGCACCGCTTCGGGCGATGCGTACGACTGGTCGCAGCGGCTCCAGGCCAGCAGCGCCGCCCGTTCCGTGTCTTCCTGCAGCGGCACATCGCCAAGCGCGCACTGCGGCGTGTCGGCCAGCGCCCGCAGCAGCGCCAGATAGTGGCGCGACAGGCGCGCGATGCTGGCCGGTTCGAACAGCTCCACGGCATAGGCAAAACTGGCCGACAGGTTGCCATCGGCCCGCTCCTGCGTGTCGAGCGTGAGTTCGAATTTGGCCGCCTGGCGTCCCAGTTCGTACGGCGTCGCCGACAGCCCCGCCAGCCGGACCTCGCCGCGCGGCTGCAAATGCTGGTGATTGAACAGTACCTGGAACAATGGCGGGTGGCTCAGGCTGCGTTCCGGCTGCAAGGCGTCGACCAATACGTCAAACGGCAAGTCCTGGTGCGCCTGCGCGCCCAGCGCCGCGTCGCGTACCTGCAGCAGCAACTGCTCCAGGGTCGTGCGGCCATCGAGGCGCGTATCGATGATCAGGGTATTGACGAAAAAGCCGATCACGCCTTCCGTCTCGACACGGTTGCGGTTGGCCATCGGCACGCCGATGCGCAACGCCTGCTGGCCCGTGTGGCGGTACAGCAGCGCCTTGAAGGCGGCCAGCAGCAGCATGAACACGGTGGCGCCGTGGCGCTGCGCGCTGCGGTGCAGCTGCGCGCCCAGTTCTGGCGGCAGCGCGAAATCGAAGCGCGCGGCATGGTAGTCAGGCTGCGCCTGGCGGGCATGGTCGGCCGGCGGCTGCAGCACCGGGTGTTCATCGCCCAGGCGCGCCGTCCAGTAGGCCAGCTGCACATCGCGCTCGCCCGCATCGAGCCAGTGGCGCTGCCAGGCGGCATGGTCGGCATACTGGATCGGCAACGGCGCCAGCACCGCAGCACCGCCATCCTGCGCCGCCTGGTACAGCGCACCGAATTCCTCGATCAGCAGCTGGATAGACCAGCCGTCCGAAACGATGTGGTGCATGACCACCAGCAGCACGTGCTCTTCGTCGGCCAGCCGCACCAGCATCGCGCGCAGCAGGGGCGCGCTTGCCAGGTCGAACGGGGCCTGGTTGAAATCGTCGGCGATGCGCGCCAGCCGCGTCTCGCCATCGTCGATGCCGCGCAAGTCCGCATGCGCAAGCCGCAGCGCCATCGGCGGCGCGATGCACTGTTCGGCCAGGCCATCCGCGTCGGCCTCGAAATACGTGCGCAGCGATTCATGGCGAGCGATCAGCGCGTCGAAGGCGTCCTGCACGGCATCGGCCCGCAGGCGTCCGCGCAGGCGCAGGCCGCCCGCGATATGGTAGGCGCTGCTGGCGGGATCGAGCTGCCACAGGAACCACTGGCGCTGCTGGGCAAAAGACAGGGGGGCGCGCGTCAGCGCCTGGCGGCGCGGCGGAATGGGCAGCTGCGCCTGCGTGATGCCCTGCTCGGTCATCTTTTTGTGAAAGGCGCGCCGCTGTTCCGGCGTCAGGGCGCTGAAACGTTCGGCCAACTGCAGTGCGATATCGGTTTGCATGATCAGGTCGACTCCAAGATATCCAGGAATGATGCGAGATCATCCATCCTCGATTGTTGTGAAGCTTGTTGCTGCAAGGTGGCGACTTCGGCGGCCAACAGGGACAAGGATTTGGTTTCAAATACGGCGTGCAGCGGCAGCGACACGGCCAGCGCCAGGTTCAGGCGCGACACCAGCTGCACGGCCAACAGCGAATGTCCGCCCAGCGCAAAGAAGTTATCCTCGCGCCCCACGCGCTGCACACCCAGCAAGCTGCTCCAGATGGCCGCCAGCGCCTGTTCCAGCTCGCCCTGCGGCGCCGAGTACGCCGCGCTTTCCAGCACCGGCACCGGCAGCGCGCTGCGCTCCACCTTGCCCGCCGGGCTGAGTGGCAATCGCGCCAGGGCCACGATGGCCGCCGGCAGCATGTAGTCGGGCAGCGCCGCCGCCAGCGCCGCGCGCAAGGCGTCCACATCCAGTTGCGCCGGGCTGACATACGCCACCAGGCGCGCGCCGGCGGCGCTGTCCTGCGCCACCGCCACCGCTTCGCGCACGCCAGGCTGCGCCAGCAGCTGCGCCTCGATCTCGCCCAGTTCCACGCGGAAGCCGCGGATCTTGATCTGCTGGTCGATGCGTCCCAGGTAATCGAGCTGTCCCGCGCGCCAGCGCACCAGGTCTCCCGTGCGGTACAGGCGCGCACCGGGCGACCCATGCGGGTCCGGCACGAAACGTTCGGCCGTCAGCGCAGGACGGCCAAGATAGCCACGCGCCAGCAAGGCGCCGCCAATGCACAGTTCACCGGCCGCGCCGGGCGGCGTCAATGCCAGGTCCGCATCCAGCACCTGCAGCGCGCGTCCCGCCAGCGGCAGGCCGATCGGCATCTGGGCCGGCGCCGCGCCATCGAGGTAGGGCGCGCAGTCAAGCGTGGCCGCCGTCACCGCCGCTTCCGTCGGGCCATAGGTATTGAGCAGGCGGATATGCCGCATGCCAGCCTGGCGCCAGGCCTGCAGCGCTTCCGGCGGCATCGCCTCGCCGCCCGCATGCACCTGGCGCAGCGCGCCGTAGTCGCGCGGGCCTTGCTGGGCAAAATCCTGCGCCAGCAGCGACCAGTAGGCCGTCGTCA
>NZ_PDZL01000040.1 GCF_002735705.1 Janthinobacterium sp. BJB426 | reverse complement strand
CAGGCGCGACTCTCATCGTGGCGCGGAGATCCATCTCCAACCAGACGCCGGATAGATTTAAGCAAGCCTACTCACATCATACAAAATCAGCTTGCAAAAAGGAGGGTGACCATAGATTTTTTTATGCCTGTACGCAACGCAGAAAGCCGCGCGCCAGGCCTGTCGGGCAGAAAGCCCATAACCTCCTGAACAGAAAGTTCAAACTATGAAACTCCTCCTCGACGCCAATGGCAATGCAGTTCTCCGCGATGGCAAACCCGTGTATGTGCACGACGACGGGCGTGAAATCGTCTTTGATGCCAAGCAGGCCTTCGACAAGATCGGCCAGCTGACCGGTGAAAACACCGATTACAAGCGCCGCTTCACCGAATCGGAAGCGAAAGTGAAGCTGTTCGAAGGCATCGAAGATCCGGCGGCGGCCATCAAGGCGCTGGAAACCGTCAAGAATTTTGACGAGGGCAAGTTGGTCACGGCCGGCAAGGTCGAGGAAATCAAGACCGCTGCTGCCAAGGCCGCGCAGGAGCAGGTGGCTGCTGCCGCCAAGGCCAGCGCAACTCGCGAGCAGGAATTGACCGGCATGCTCGAAAAGCGCACTGCCGAGCTCAATGCCCACATGATCGGCGGCAGCTTTGCCGGCTCGAAGTTGCTCACGGACGACAAGCATCCGACTCGCCTGGCCATTCCTGCAGAGATGGCGAAAGCCTATTTCGGCAGCAACTTCAAAGTAGAGGACGGCAAGATGGTCCCTTACGACGCCAGCGGCAACAAGATCTATTCGCCCACGCGGCCTGGTGAGGTGGCGGACTTTGATGAAGGCCTGGATGCGCTCGTTCGCGCATGCCCGTTCAAGGACCAGATCATCCGTGCCTCGGGCGCATCGGGCGGCGGCGCGCAGCAGCGTGACGTTCCAAATGGCGGTCAGAAAACTCAGGGCAATCTCGGTGGGACGCGCGAAGAGCGTACCACTGCTTTTGCCGCTCAATATCCCGAATTAGCGAAAGGCTAAAAATGTCTCTCTCCCAAATGCAAGTCTTCAACAAATACATCATGCCGGCGACCATCGAAACGCTGGCGCAGATGGTGGAAAAGTTCAACGCAGCCAGTAATGGCGCCATCCGTCTTACCACGGAAGGTTTTGAAGGCGACTTCCTGCAAGAATCGTTCTTCGCTGCGATCCATTCGGCACAGCGCCGCGTGAATCGCTACGGCGCCAATGGCGCGGCCGCAGCAACGGATTTGACCCAGCTCAAACATAGCTCGGTCAAAATCGCTGGCGGCTTCGGCCCGATTCGATTCGAGCCGTCGCAAATGACCTGGCTGCATAAGCCGACCGCTGAAGGCATCGAGGTTGCATCGCGCAATTTCGCCGAAGCGATGATGGCTGATCAGCTGAACACCGCCATTGCAGCGCTGGTCGCAGCCATCAGCAACAACGCGAACACGGTCAACGACGTGAGCGCAACCCAGGGCGTGGACTACATTGCCATGAACGAAGCCCACGGCAAGTTCGGCGATCACAGCGGCAACCTGGTCGCGCAGATCATGAACGGCACCACCTTCCACAAGCTGATCGGCGCCAACCTGGCCAATGCCAAGCAGCTGTTCCAGGCTCAAAACGTTCGTGTTGTCGATATTCTCGGCAAGGCAGTGGTCGTTACCGACGCGCCGGCGCTGTATTCGGCTGCTGTGGGCGCATCGCCTGGCCCTGCTGCGCCTGCCAAGCTGCGTGTGCTGTCCTTGGCCGAAGGTGCCGCAACCGTTACCGACGGTTCCGACATCATCAGCAACATTGAGACGACCAATGGCAATCAGCGCATCGAAACCACGATGCAGGTCGACTATACCTTTGGCCTCGGCCTGAAGGGCTACACCTGGGACGAAGCCTCGGGCGGCAAATCGCCGTCCGACGCCGCGCTGGCTACCGGCTCCAACTGGGACAAGGTGGCCACCAGCGATAAGCACACGGCTGGCGTGATCACCATCGGTGACGCGACCAAGTAAGCCCGCGCCGCGCCTCTCAACGGGGGCGCGGCTTCTCCATCAAGCACAAGAAACGGAGTTCCAAATGGAAAATGTACCGGCAAACATCTGGTATCTGCCAGGGCCGATGTTCCAATACAACGAGGACGTCAAGGCGCTCGCGCGCCAGGCTGGCCTCAAGATCATCGATGCAAACGTGGCTATTGGCCGCGTCAATGCAGCTGATGACGTACCGGAAGTCACGATCAAGGCCGAATATGTTGATCAAGGCCCGGGCGAACGCGTGCCGACTGCGGCCGAGTTGATGGCTGCTCGCGCTGATCTGCTGGCCGCGCACGAAGACCTGCAGCAACGCGAACGCGAGCTGGCGGCCGAGAAAGAGCGCGTTGCCAAGCAGGCGCACGAAAATGAGCTCGCTGCGGCCCGCAACGCGGCGCAGGCCGCCGCCAACGAAGCCGAGGCCCAACGCCTGCGCGACGAAGTGGCCAAGCAGGCCGCTGCTACCCAGGCGGCAGCCGCTGAGTCGAAGCCTGCCAAGGCCAAGACAGCCTAAACGCCACCATCGCTCGCCACGCGCGGGCTTTCCACATCAGGATCAGCATGCTTACAATTGAAACTGGCGCTGGCGCCCCCGATGCCGACAGCTACGCGAGCATCAGCCAGGCGGATGCGCGCTGCGCCAGCCTGGGCCGGACCGATTGGGCGGCGCTGGCCGAGGCCGATAAGGAAATCGCCCTGCGCAAGGCGATGATCTTCATGGCCACCTACCGCACGCGCTGGGCCGGTCGTCGCGTCTATCAGCGCCAGATGCTGGACTGGCCGCGCTACAACGTCGTGGTCGACGGCTTCATCGTGCCCAGCACAATCGTTCCGCCGGACGTGGTCAATGCCTTCATCGACCTGGCCATGCGCGCCGGCAGCGGCGAGGATCTGCTACCCGACCTCAACATCGGCTCGAACGCGATCAAGAAAGACAAGACCGGCCCGCTGGAAACAGAGTACTTCCAGAACACCACGGACGCGCGAGAGCGCTTCGTGGCCGTGGACGCGCTGTTGGCGCCGTACTTCGGCATGGCCGGCGGCGGCAATTCGATGAAGGTGACACGGGCATGAGTATTAGTCCATCAATCCACCGCGAGGCGTTTGGCCTGCTATGCGACGACCTGATCTACACCGGCATGTCACGCGCGGTCTGGACGAGCGCCATGGTGCCAGACTGCGTTATCAAGATCGAGGAACGGGCCGGATACTTCCAGAACGTCGTTGAATGGGAAACTTGGCAGCGCGTCAAGGATACGCCGCTGTCGCGCTGGTTCGCCGCTTGCCGTTGGATCAGTCCGAACGGCACCATACTGGTGATGGAGCGCACGCGCTCCGCCGGTGATTCCCAGTACCCGGAGAAGATGCCCGCCTTCCTTTGCGACTTCAAGCGTCGCAATTACGGCATGTTGGGTGAGTTTCTGGTCTGCCACGACTATGGCACGAACATGTTGTTCGAAAACGGCATGACAAAACGGATGATCAAGGCGGACTGGAGTGACAGCGCATGACCGACTACACCAAAACCGCCCAGCGCGCCGACCAGTCCCTGCGCCGCAAGGGCGGCATCGTGGTGCTGCGCCAGGTCGTGACCGGCGAGTACGATCCGGGCCTGGGCACGGCGCCCAGCACGACCACTGACTACGAAGGCACGGGTGTCAAGATCAATTACGAGGCCGAGAACATCGACGGCACGCTGATCCAGGCGGGCGACCAGCAATTGCTGCTGTCGCCGCTGCAGCGCAACGGCGCGCCGATGCCTACGCCGACCAATGCTGATTTGGTGCTGTTCGGTGGTGCCAGCTACACGATCAAGACCGTTGAAGCCACGGCCCCGGTCGACGTGGCCGTACTGCACACGCTCCAGCTGCGGGGGATTTGATGGCAAGTATGTCGTTTTCCATGCAGATCGCCGAATTCATCGCCAAGACCAAGGCGAGCCAGGATTTGGTGGTGCGCGCCATCACCATGAAGGTCGACAATAAGCTGGTGCAGCGCTCGCCGGTCGGTGACGCCAAGTTCTGGAAGCACAAGCCGCCACCCGGTTATACCGGCGGCCGCTTCCGCGCCAACTGGCAGCTTTCCATCGGCTCGCCCGTCACCGGCGTGCGCGACCTGATCGACAAGGACGGCAGTGCCACGATTGCCGCCCACGGCAGCACGATCAGTGCGGCGAAGGCGGGCGACGTGATCTATCTCGTGAACAACCTGCCTTATGCGAAACGCATCGAAGAGGGCTGGTCCCGCCAGGCGCCCGTCGGCGTGGTGATGCTGACGGTCGTGGAATTCCGCACAATTGTGGACAATGCTGTGAACGGCGTGCGCGACGGCACCACCGCAAGCGAGTTCGCTCAAGGCTATTCGAGCTATAAATTATGAGCCAAGCAACAATACGCGCGGCACTGGAGGCGGCCCTGGCCAGCCTCGCGCCAGCCATCGACACCGCTTGGCAGAACGTGCCGTACACGCCAGTCACCGGCCGACCGTATCAAGCGGCCTATTTGCTGCCAGCGGAACCGGACAATCATTCCTTGGGGGACGGCTCGCGCCAGGAGCGCGGCATCTTCCAGGTCAGCTTGCTGTATCCGCCGGGCCAGGGCACTGCCGCCGCCGGCATGCGTGCTGAAATGATCAAGGAGCTGTTCCGTCGCGGCGCAAGCTTCACGAAGGGCGATGTGACCGTGCAGATTGAGCGTACGCCTGAAATCGCTGTCGGCCGCGAAGACGGCGACCGATGGATGGTCCCGGTCAAGATTCGCTGGTTCTGCAACCTGTAACCCGCATCACCCACACAGATCGCCTCGGCGGTCTATTTTTTCGACCAAAGAAAGGCAATCCATACCATGACCACTGCAAACGGCATCGACAGCCTGCTCGTTATCGGCAAGCAAACAGCGGAAGGCACGAAGGCGCTGGCCGCCGCCGGCCGCCTCTATCCGCGCGTGACCGCGACGTTCGACACGGACGCTGACAAGTATTCGAGCAACGAGATTGACCCGAGCCAGCAACAGAGCGATACCCGCCTGGGCAACTTCCGTACCTCCGGCGCCATTAAAGGGGAAGCCAGCTGCGGCACCTACGCTGTGCTGCTGGCCGCGCTGCTGCGCCGCGACTTCACGGCCGGCGGTACTACTGCGGCGCAAAATACCATCGCATCGGGTGCCACGGGTCTGACCCGCAGCGCCGGTTCCTGGCTGGCCGACGGTCACCGCGCCGGTACTGTCGTGCGCATCGGCGGCTTCCTGACCACCGGCGCCGCCAACAACGGCAAGAATTTCTTCGTCACGTCCGCCACCGCGCTGAAGCTGACGGGCCAGTTTATGGACGGCAGCGCCATGACGGTGAAAGTCGAAGGTGATCCGGTGACCGTGACCGCAACCGGAAAGCGCAGCTTCACGCCGTTGACCGGGCACACCACCGACTGGTTCACCGCGGAAGTGCAGGATCCGGGTATTGCCGTGAATCGCTGCTTCATCGACCAGCTGGTCAGCAAGGTCGATATTGCCGTGCAGCCGAATGGCATCACCAGCATGGACTTCACCCTGATGGGCAAGCTGGAAGGCCCGACCACGCCGGCCGCGTACTTCAACGCGCCAGCATCCACGCCCGGCACCGGCAAGTTCTCCGGCGCCACCGCGATGCTGTCGGTCGCGGGCATCCCGTCGCAAATCTGCACGGGTATGTCGCTGTCGCTGGATGGCCAGGTCAAAATCGATCCGGTGATCGGCTCCAAGTTCGCCACCGCCGCCTCGCGCGGCAAGGTGCTGGGCAGTGGCCAGTTCACGGTGCTGATGCAGGATTCGGCATACATCGACTACTTCAAGCAGGAAGTCGAGCTGCCGCTGGCGTACGCCATGGCGGCCAGCACGGCGCCGACGGCTGAAGTGATGACGATCGCCATGGGCCGTATCAAGATCACCAGCGCCAAGGTGGACGACGGCGAGAAAAACAAGATCGTGACCTGCGCCTTCGACATCCTGCGCTACCAAGGCAACGACGCGCAGCACGAGGCCACGACCGTGTCCTTCCAGGACACGAGCCTGGTGTAACCATTCCGCCCGGCCGGCGCCGGGCTTTCCTTTTGGCGCAAGTGCCACCCCAGCACCGACCGGTCGCTGTCGCCTTCGTGGGCGCAGCGGCCGGCACGGGCACTTATCAAAACCCACGAAAGGCATTACCCATGAATACCACTGCTTCCCTGAACACCGCTCAAATCCTGGCCATCGCCGGCTTCGATATCGCCAACCTGTCCGCGCCGGCAGAGCGCGTCACCGTCAAGGTGCCGGTCCTGTTCGACGAGGACGGCGAGCCTACCGCCGGCTTCATCATCGTTGGCAAGAACTCCGAAGAGTACCGCAACGAAAACCATGCCCTGCGGGCCGAAGGTTACAAGAAGTCGGCGAAGCGTAAAACCGCGATCGATGCTTCGACAGACGCTGGCGCCGATCAACTGGTCAGCCTGATCGACGACAACGCAAAGCGCCTGGCGCTGGCCGTAACGGTCGGCTGGTACGGCTTCACCAGTGCCGGCGCCGAAGCTCCGTTCGATAAGTCGGTGGCGTCGGCGTCGTTCGATAAATTCCCGACCTGGCAAGAGCGCGTTTCCGCTGCCCTGGAAAAGGACGCTGATTTTTTGAAAGTCTAGTCGTCGCGATGCTGCTGTACGCCGATCACCAATTCGACCGTGCTGCAGCAGCAGGTGACGGCAACGCCAAGGGCGATCATTTGGACACCGCCCGGCAGAACCCGCTTTACCGGGCGCCCGAGGCGCCGGTCGTGCCGCAGTTACCGCCAGAGCTGGCCTACATCTGGGCCTGGTTCACGTTACTGAACCAGAAGCGCCAGTGCGGCATGGCTGTGAACGCGCTCACCAGCGCTGAAATATTGGCCTGGCAGGCGCGCCACCAGGTGCGCTTCGATCCGTTTGAAGAAGGCGTGATCGATCGCCTCGACGCGTTGTTCATGCATCACCAAAACAAGAAGGAACCTTAAATGCCCGATATCGCTCAGCTTGGACTTTCCATCGACACTCGCCAGGTGGTTGAGGGCAGCAAGGCCCTGGATTCCCTTGGCGAGGCAGCGGTGCGCGTCGAGCAAAAGACCGCTGGCGCCACGGCTGCCGTCGACAAGTTGGGCGAGGCCAGCGCTGGGGCCAAGTCCAAGGCCGCCGAAGGTGCAACGGCTGTCGATGCGCTGGGTGATGCTGGTGCGCGGGTCGCGCCAAAAGTGGCTGGGGCTACCACGTCCGTTGATTCGCTGAGCGCGGCGACGGCGCGCGTGCGCTCGACATCGGCCGAGGGCGTCGGCGCGCTGGACAACTTCACAAACTCGTCGGCTGGTGTGTGGCGCCGCGGAAGCGATGCTGCCAAGAGCGTGGAAGCGCTTGGCGATGCCACGCAGCGCACTGGCCAGCGTGCAGCCGTCAGCAATGGCCAGATGGATGACACGTCCAAAATCATGCGTGCCCAGGCTGAGCAGGCGCGTCAGGCAGCCCAGGCCACGACGGCGCTGGGCGGTTCGACCACCCAATTGACGCTGGGCCAGCAGCAACTGATCGAGCGTATGCGTGAGCAGGCAGCCACAATTGGCATGAGCCGTACCCAGCTGCTTGCCTATCAGGCAGCGCAAATGGGCGTGACCAAGGAAACGCAGCAGGCTATCGCCGCGATTAAGGGCTATGAGGACGCCATCAGGGCTGCGGCAAAGGCAAAGGAGGATGCCGCTAAATCGTCAGACGTATTGGCGCTTGCAGTCAAGGCTCTTGTCGCGGCCTATGCCGCCCTGAAGGTATGGGACTACATCAAGGAATCGTCGCTGCTGGCGGCCCGGTATGAGACGCTTGGTGTGGTCGTTCAAGTCGTCGGCCGCAATGCGGGCTACACCAAAACCCAGATGGATACGGCGACCGACTCGATCGCTCGTCAGGGAATTACCATGGTCGAGTCGCGTGAGTCGGCAACCAAGCTGGTCCAGGCGCACGTCGATCTGAAAAACGCCACAGTGCTGGCGCGAATCGCCCAGGACGCGGCCGTGATCGGTCACTTGAATTCGTCGGATGCGTTCGACCGCCTGGTGAACGGGATCTCGCGCGGCAACGTGCTGATCCTGCGGAACATCGGTATTAACGTGAACCTTCAGACGGCATATCGTCAGATGGCTGATGAGCTGGGCAAGACGACCAAGGAACTATCGGAGAACGAGCGCGTGCAAGCGCGCCTCAATGCCGTGATCGAGCGCGGCTCGGATATCGCTGGCACCTACGAGGCCGCCATGGGTACGGCCGGAAAACAAATCACGTCGATGCAACGCTACATGACCGACCTGAAAACCGTGGTCGGCGAAACCTTCCTTGAGGTGTTGACCGTTACAGTCATGGCGTTGACGAAGGGCCTCAAGGACGCGAACGGCGAAGTTAGTGAATTGTCGCGGAATAACCAATTGCACGAATGGGGCAGCACGCTCGCGCAGGTGTTCGTTGTGGTCGCCGACAACGTCAACAATGCTTTTTCCGCAATGAAGCTGCTGGGCGCGGCGGGTTCGTATGCAAGCAAGGCTTCTGAAATTCATACCCAATACACGATTGACCGCTCGGAGGCAGGTTTTAGCATTACAGGTCAAATTGATGCCTACAAGAAGATGCAAGCGGCGATGGAGGCAAACGCCAAACTGCTTGGCGATACGAAAGACCAGATCCTCGCCGGTGAAGATAAGTTCCAAAAAGCCTATGACGAGCGCGTGATAACTATCAATGCGAAAAGAAAAAAAGACGCTGACGAAAAGCTTAAGGTTGAAGGCGATTACGCACAGCGCGCGCAGGCTCTGCTGGTAGAGAACGCTGGCAAGAGCCTGAAAATTCAGCAGGATGCCCAAATAGCGCTTGCAAATTCCGTATATGTCGGTACACCCACTTACCGCGACACGGAAGGCCGAGAACCCAAGCCAAAGGCCGATCAAGTCGAGAACACGCAGCTTGCCGATCAAATCAAGCAGTATGCCAAAGAGGCCGCCACAGCGAAAGCGCATTACGACGCACTGGGCAAGCTCGACGACATGTATCTCAAGGGAGGCGAGCTTTCCGTGGAGCAGGCCTACCAGAACAAGCGCGACTACGCCCTGAAAACCTATGAGGCTGAGATCGATTCTTTCGACCAGCAGATCGGAGCACTGCAAGGGCACAACAGCGCGACGAAGGCAGAGGCAGCCAAGCACCAGAAGGAACTGAACGAGATCCTGGGTAAGCGCGACGCAGCCGAAAAGGCCTTCTTTGACGCAAGCTTCATCCGTGACGAGGAAGAGCGCCTGCGCCAAGCGGCCACCGCGACGGCCGCAGCCGATGCTGCGAACAAGGAAATCGCATCGATTAATGCGCAAGTCGCAGCCGTCGAAGAGCAGATCCGCACGTACGGCATGCTGCCAGCGGCCAAGACGGCACTGGCCATTGCCGACCTGGAAGAGCAGAACGCGGCCTTGGCTGGCTTCGCGAATAGCGAGAAGACCATCGAGCTGAATAATCGCAAGATCGACAGTTTGAGGCGCTTGCGCGCCGCGCAAGGTGTCGCCCAGGCCCAGGAGGCAGGCACCGACGTCGCCAAAGCCAAGGAGTTGCTGGACATTTTGACGGCCGTCGACACGGCGGCGCAGGCTGCTGCCACCGGCATGGCCGAATCGTTCGGTGCCGTGGGCAAAGCGATCGGCGGACTGACCACGGCATTGACCGGCTACGAGCGCACGCAAGCGGGCATTGCCGCCCAGCTGGCTGCCGGCATCAAGGACGCCGGCGACAATCCTCTGAAGGTTGCCAAGGCCCAAGCCGCCGCAGCGCAGCAGGGCGCCCAGGCGCAGATCAAGTCTTATGGCGACATGGCCAGCGCCGCCAAGGGCTTCTTCAAGGAAAACAGCACCGGTTACAAGGTGATGGAAACTGCAGAAAAAGCATTTCGTGCATACGAAATGGCGATGGCTGTCGAGTCGATGATCAAGAAGATTTTCTTCAAAGAGGCGGAGGTCGCCGCCAACCTGACCTTGAACGCCACTAAGTTGACCGGTGAGGCGACGACCACGGCCGCGTCCACTGGCCTGGCCGCGACCGAGGCCAGCGCCTGGGGCATTACGGCCGTGGTGAAAGCCCTGGCCTCGCTACCGTTCCCGATGAACTTGGCGGCCGGCGCCGCGACGCTGGCTGCTGTAGTTGCAATCGGGGCAAAAATGTTCGGTGGCATGGGCGGGGGCAGCGTCAGCCTGTCCGAACAACGCCAGGCGGCCAACGGCACCGGCACGGTGCTGGGCGATTCGTCCGCGAAATCGGAATCGATCGCGCACAGCTTGGCAATCATGGAGAAAAACTCTGGCCTGGGATTGGCGCACACCATTTCGATGGACTCGTCGCTGAGGAAGATGGTGAGCGGGATCGGCAATCTGGCCGGCCTACTCGCCCGCTCGGGCGTAGTTGCCGAGGGCGGTGGTGCGGCAGCTGGCATACAGACCGGCTCGGCGCCGACGTTCGGCAAGGGTGGGCAACTGGCCCTGTCCGGTGCGGCCACCTACGGCGGCGCCATGCTGGGTGGCAGTATCGCTGGCGCGATGACGATGGGCACGATTGGCGGCAGCTTGACGATGATGGGCGCGGTCGCTGGCCCCATCGGCATGGCAATCGGTGCGGCAATCGGCTTTGCGGTATCGAAATTGTTTAAGACTTCGACGTCGATCAAAGACCAGGGCATTACCGGCAACGCCATGTCGCTTGGGAATGTGGACGCGTTGGGCTTTACCGCCCAAGCTTATGCCGATGTCAACACGAAGAAGAAGGCATTCGGCTTCACCTATAAGGACAAGGACAGCACACAAACCGCCGCGCTGTCGGGGGAAATGAATAACCAGTTCACCATGATCATCAGCAGCATGGGACAGACGATCCGCGGTGCTGCTGATGCGCTGGGCATAGGCGGCGATGCATTCAACACTCGGCTTAATTCGTTTGTCGTCGATCTGGGCAAGATCAGCTTGAAAGGTCTGTCTGGCGAGGAACAGCAGAAAGCACTGGAAACCGCATTTTCCAAGATGGGCGATGACATGGCCCGCTGGGGCGTGGCAGGCCTGCAGCAATATCAGGCCGTAGGTGAGGGCTATCTGGAAACGCTGGTTCGTGTCACCAACGACTACATACAGGTGTCCGACGTGCTGGCCGTGTTGGGTAAGTCCTTCAATACTACCGGTCTTGGCGCGGTGGCGCTGAGCGAAAGCCTGATCGCGGCCGCCGGCGGCCTTGACAAGCTGACCAGCGGTACCGGCTTCTTCGTCGAAAACTTTCTGTCGGAAGCGGAGCGCATGGCACCGATCACGAAATCGGTGAACGATGCCATGGGCAAGCTGGGCGTATCGGGCGTGACGACGATCGATCAGTTTAAGGCCTTGGTGTTGGCGCAGGACCTGAACACGGCTGCTGGCCAGGCGATGTATGTGGAGCTGATTGCCCTTGCCGAACCGTTCAAGAAAGCTGCCGATTACGCTGCCGAAGTGGCTGCGGCAACTGGCGAGTATGCAGCGGTGCTCAAAACCGCCAGCGAAATTGCCAGCGAACGCATGGATCTGCAAAAGCAGCTGAACGAGCTGACGAAAAGCGAAACGGAACTGCTGGCCATCCAGCGCTCCAGCGTCGCCGCCGTCAATCGTGCACTGTTCGACCAGGTGCAGGCGGCTAGGGCGGTCGTGTCGGCCAAGGATGCGTTGGGCAAGGCCTACGAAAAGGAATCGGCAGCGGCCCAGACGGCGCTGGATAAATCGAAATCGTGGGTGGCCACGCTCAACAGCCTGAACGCCAGCATGGCTCTGGGCAGCCAGTCCGTGCTGACGCCGGAGCAAAAGTACGCCGAAGCGCGTGCCCAGTTCGAGAAAACCCTGGCGGCGGCGAATGCCGGCGATGCGACGGCGCAGTCCGGCCTGTCGGCTGCTGAGCAGGCATTCCTGACGGCGTCGCAGGTGGTGAACGCCTCGGATGCGAAGTACGCGGCGGATTACGCCCGCGTCATCGCCGCCAACGAGGACGCCGCCAAGTGGGCCTCCGCTCAGGTCGACGTGCATCAGGCCAGCCTGGATGCCCTCAAGGCCCAGGTGTCGGGCCTGATCACCATCAACGATAGCGTGCTGACGGTGGCGCAAGCCATCGCCAACCTGCGTGCGGCGATGGGCACGGCGAGTGGCATGGGCGTGCAGTTCGACGGCTCCCATGCCGGCGGCCTGGCCAATGTGCCATTTGATGGCTACGCGGCCGAGCTGCACCGCGGCGAAGTGGTGGTGGACGCGCAAGCTGCCGCTGCCATGCGCCGTTACTTCGGCGGCGCGCCAAGCCAGGGCGGCGGCAATACGGACGCCCTGGTGGCCGAGATCAAGAGCCTGCGGGAAGAGGTCAAAGGGCTGCGCGCTGATCAGGCCAAGCAAACCGGCGCCACCATCCTGGCCACCGTCGAATCGAACGACAAAGCGGCCCAGACGGTCGTGGCCGGCGTCGATAAATCCGCCAAGGCATCCGCCTGGGCGAAACAAGTGGAGTACTCGCAATGACAGATGAGCAGTTTTTGCAATGGCTGAAGAGTCCGCGAGCCATCCGCATGGTGCTGATCGAGGCACAAGTGAATGTGGGCGGCAGCGAGGTCACGCGCTATATTGCCTCGCGGCCGTATGTCACGGGTCCAGCGGAGGTGCCGGCCAACACCGTGTATCTGCCGCTGGCCACTGGCGGCCTGGCCTTCACCGAGCAGGTGAGCCTGACCGGTGAGGCTGGACTGTCGGGGGGGGATATCGAGTTGGGCAATGCAGACGGCAAGCTCGACAGCTGGCTCGGCGACGTGTGGCGCAATCGACCGATCAAGGCCTGGTCCGGCGATCCGCGTTGGCCGCGCGCCGATTTCCGCCTGGTGTTTGATGGCATCATTGCCGATATCGGTAGTTCGAGCCGGGAAGCGCTCAACCTGTCCCTGCGCGACAAGCTGCAGCGTCTCGACACGCCGATCTCCGAGGCCAAGCTGGGCGGCGTCTCACCCAACAAGGACGCGACCCTGCCGATCCCGTTTGGCGAGTGTCACAACGTCACGCCCTTACTGACCAACCCGGCCACGTTGGAGTATGGTTTTCTCGGTGCAGTCGAATCGACGTTCGAAGTCCGCACCAACGGCAAGCCGGTCCCTGTCACCATCAACAATGCGACTGGACGCTTCACGCTGACAATCAACCCGCAGGCGAATGCTGTTACCGCCAGCGTGCAGGGCGATGTCGTCGGCGGGTATGCCCCGCGCATCGCGCCGCTGGTGCAGCGCATTGCGACGGCCTACGGCAAGGCGGCCGACCGTTTTACTCTGGCTGATCTCGACCTGGTCAACCTGGCCGCCTTCGACGCAGCGCACCCGCAACTGGTGGGTCTGTACGTTGCTGACCGGACGAACCAGGCGCAGGCCATCCAGCAACTGGCGGCCAGCGTGGGCGCCCAGGCGATCATGTCGCGCACTGGCCAGCTGCGCCTGGTGCAGATCGCGCTGCCGGCCGCCGGTGTGCCGGTGCAAATTGGCTCCGAGAAAATGCGGATGGGGTCACTGCGCGTCGTGCAGCGTCTCCCCGTGGTCGCCGCCGTCAAGATCGCTTTTGATCGCAATTACACAGTGCAGGCGAGCCTGACCACCAGTATTCCGCCTGCGCATGCCGACTTGTACGGGAAGGAATGGCTGACCGAAACCGCGGTCGACGAGGCGGTGCGTGCGCGCTATCGCCTGACGGACGATCCGCCGCAAATTGAAACCTGCCTCAAGACGAACGAAGATGCCCGTGCGGAAGCGGCGCGCCGCCTGGCCATGAACAAGGTGCAGCGCACGATTTGTGAATTTGACGGAGAACCCGAGATGATGATGCTGGAACTGGGGCAGCCCGTGCGGCTGCGAGATAGTCGATTCGGTCTGCAGGACGGCGTGCCTGGTGTGGTGGTACTGTTGTCGCACCAATGGCTTGCTGGGCGCGTGACTGTGGGAGTGCTGGTATGACGCCCATCGGCGGCGCCAGGGACCGCCTGATCATGAATACGGTGCCGCGCTTCGAGCCTGCCAACGACCGAGTGCTGCTGCTGGCGGCCACTGCGCAGGCATTCAAGGTGGCGGCGACGGCAATTGCCGCGCCTGCCAGCATCGATTTCACGGCAGGACTGATAAATATGCAGGGCCAGGTGACATTCACCGCCAGCAACGCCAGCGTGCTGACGCGCGTCGGCAACGTGGCCAGTATGACCTATGGTGGCATGGTGGGCGACAGCGTGACGATCGCGGCCAGCATCGTGGTCGACGGCCTGACTTACACGGCCAGCCAGACGGTCAGCAAGATTTTCGATGGCGTGACAGGCAACTCGGCACGGATCTGCTACAGCAAGACCAACTTGCTATCGCTGGCCAGCGCGCCAGCGACGATCAGCACACAGGGCGCAACATCCTATCCCCCGATTGATACCTGGGGCGCCGGCACGGTGTGGGAGGGTTCGCCGCCGCTGTTTGGCGCCGGCGAATCGCTGTACCGGTCCGATGGCATTTTCAATCCCGCCAGCGGCACCACAAAGTGGTCGGCGCCGTACCTGAGTGCGCTGAAGGTGGGACAGCTGAGCGCGATCAGCGCCGATCTTGGCAAGGTGACTGCAGGCGATATCTACAGCGCGACGCTGCATGGCGGCGCCGGGTATCCGTCCAGTAACTACGGCTGGCCCAACAACGGCGGCAGTGGCTTTCATTTGAGCGCCCAAGGATTGCTTATTGGAAATATCAATGTGCCAGGCGGCTTTTTTCAGCTGTCGAGTACGGGCTATTTTGAGATGCCAGGGCTTACCGTGACGCCAGGAGGGGCTGGAGTTGCTCCAATTGCAAGGTTTTCAGGTGAGCTGGTAGCGGCCAAAGGGTCTTTTAGAGGCGAGTTGGTGGCTGCTACCGGAACCTTTGGTCTGATTCGCAGTGCAACGAGCGGCCAGCGGACTGAA
>NZ_PDZL01000039.1 GCF_002735705.1 Janthinobacterium sp. BJB426 | reverse complement strand
GTCCTGCGCCGTCAAGCCAAAGAAGCCGACGGACACTTGCGCATGCCGGCTTAACGCCTGATGCGCGATGCCCACGCCCTTCGGTTTGCCCGTCGAACCGGACGTGTAGATCACGTAGGCCAGTTGCTGCGGCAGCGGCGCGTGGCCGGGATCGTGCTCCAGCGCGGATGGCTGTTCCACCAGTTGCACGGGCAGTCCCGCCGGCAGCGCGAGACGTGGCAGCACGGATGCCTGCGTCAGCAGCAGCGCCATGCCGCTGTCGGCGATCATGTAGGCCAGGCGTTCGGCCGGATAGCCGGGATCGAGGGGCACGTAGGCGGCGCCCGTCTTGAGGATGGCCAGCAAGCCGGCCAGCATGTCGACCGAGCGCTCGA
The DNA here is from genome assembly GCF_002735705.1 of Janthinobacterium sp. BJB426. Taxonomy (GTDB): domain Bacteria; phylum Pseudomonadota; class Gammaproteobacteria; order Burkholderiales; family Burkholderiaceae_D; genus Janthinobacterium. Next base: position 14,783 of record NZ_PDZL01000039.1, on the reverse strand, counting down.
CGGCGATGCCGACGCGCACTTCCGGCCCCGCGCCCTGCGCCAGCAGCGCGTGCGCCAGGCGGTTGGCGCGCAGATTCAGCGCGCGGTAAGTGAGCGCCTCGTCCTGGTACAGCAGCGCCAGCGCATCCGGGTGCAGCACGGCCTGCAGCTCGAACTGCGCGTGCACGGGCAAGTCGTTCCACGGTCCGCCCTCATGGCGGCCTTGGCGCAGCACGGCGTCTGCCTGCGCGGCGGACAACAGGCCTCTCCCATCGAGCACGGCATCGGGCCGTTCCAGCATGGCCGCCAGCACGTTGACAAAATAGCTGGCCAGCGCCGCGATGCCGGCCCCATCAAACAGGGCGGTACGGTATTCCAGGCTGGCCGTCACGCCTTCGGCGCCGATGGCGACATCGAGCGACAGATCGAACTTGGCCTCGACCTGCGCCTCCGACAGCAGGCTGACGGACAAGCCATCGAGCACGGGCACGGCGGAAGCGGCCGCGCCTTCGTGGCGCAGGTTGAACAGCACCTGGAACAGGGGATTGCGCGACAGGTCGCGCTCGATGCGCATCGCGTCGAGCAGCAGTTCGAATGGCAGCTCGGCGTGGTTCAGCGCGGCCAGCGCCTCGCCGCGCAAGCGGCGGCACAGGGTGCGCGCCGTCAGGCCGGGCGCCAGGCGCGCGCGGTAGACCTGGGTGTTGACAAAAAAACCGATCAGCTCATGCACTTCGTGGCGGTTGCGGCCCGCGTTCGGCACGCCGATGGCAAAGTCGCGCTGGCCGCTCAAGCCGGCGAGCACCAGCTGCCAGGCAGCCATCAGGATCACGAATGGCGTGCACTGCTGCGCGCGGCAAAACGCCAGCGCCGCGCCGGCCAGCGCCGGCGGCAGCGCAAACGCGTGGCAGCCGGACGCCTGCGCGGGCGCGGGGTCGTCCGCCAGCACGGGCAAATTCAGCGCCGGCACGTCCTGACCCAGGTAGGCCGTCCAGTAGGCCAGCTCCGCATCCAGGTGCGCGCCCTGCAGCATGGCGCGCTGCCAGGCAGCATAGTCGGCATATTGCAGCGGCAGCGCCGGCAGGCCCGGCGTGCCCGCCTGCGCGGCGCGGTAGGCTTGCGCCAGGTCGCGGATCAGCACGGGATTGGACCAGGCGTCCGAAACGATGTGGTGCATGCTCAGTATGAGTACCGCGTGCTCGTGGCCGCAATCGATCAGGGTCGCGCGCAGCAGCGGCGCGGCGCTCAGGTCGAACGGCGTGTCGGCTTCGCGCCGCAGCCGTGCGGCCAGCCATTCGGCGGCAGCGGCATCCGCCGCGGGCGCCGTCTCGCGCCCCAGCGACAGGCTGGCGTGTGCCTCGACGATCTGCAGCGGCAAGCCGTCGCGCTCCTCGAAGCGCGTGCGCAGCACGGCATGGCGCTGCACCAGCGCGCGCAGCGCCGCCTGCAGGGCCGCGCCGTCGCACGGGCCTTCCAGGCGAAACGCGCGGCACAGGTTATACGCGGTCGAGCGCGATTCGTAGCGCTGCAAAAACCACAGGCGCTGCTGCTGGAAGGACAGCGGCGCGGCGCCATCGCCATCGAGGGCGCGCGGCAGTATCGCATCGACGCAATCGGTTTCATCGTCGAGCAGCAGGGCAAGCAATTGGTCTTGGTTGGTGGTCATGGAGGCGTCGGAGTACGATGGGATAAGCCGCCCGGCGTGGACCGGGCGGCGGCCGTCAGGGGCTTACAGCTTTAGGCGCAAGGTCAGCGCCAGCGCGCGCGGTTCGCCGATCACGTTGCCGTTTTGCGGCGTATTGATGCGCTGGTAGTAATGACGGTCGAACAGGTTGCTGACATTGACCGCCAGGGTGGCGCGTTCGCTGACGGCCCAGGCGGCATGCGCATCCACGGTGGCATAGCCGCCCTGCGCCAGCTGGGCGCCGCCCAGCACCGCGATGCTGTTGTAGAAGCGGCTGACGGCCGTCACGCCGCCGCCAAGGCTGAAGCGCTTCCAGTCGCCGGCAAACGCATAGTTGCTGCCAAGGCGCAGCATGTGGCGCGGCGCGATGGCGGAAAAGGCGCTCGAATCGAGTCCGTCCAGGCTTTCCAGTTCCTGCGAGTTGATATAGGTGTAGCCGCCATACACATCCCAGCCTGGCAGCAGGCGCCCGTTGACCTGGGCTTCGAAACCCTGGTTGCGCGTCTTGCCGCGGGCGATGTAGTAGTCGACGCCGTCCGGCACCAGCACGGACTGGGCGCGGCCGTTTTCGCTGACGCGGAACAGCGCCAGCGAGCCGCTCAGCGCGCGGTCGGCGCTCTCGCCCTTGATGCCCAGTTCATACTGCTTGCCTTTCAGTGGATTGAGCGGCGTGCCATCGCGCCCGGCGAAGGCCTGCGGCTGGAATACGTCGACATAGCTGGCATACAGCGAGTAGTCGCGGCTCAGGTCATAGATCAGGCCCAGTTGCGGCGAGATCTTGCCCGTCGCCTCGTTGCGGCTTTCCACCGAGCTGTCCGGCGTGTAGTCCTGCGTGCGGCCCTTCCACCACGATGCGCGCGCGCCCAGCACCAGGGTCAGCGGATCGGTGAGGCTGAAACGCGCATTCGTGTAGACGCCATACTGTTCCGAACGCAGGTTCTGCCCTTCCCCCAGCGACAGGAAGTCCGGGCGGGGGAAGTCATGGCGCGGCCGGAAGATATCCACTTTCTCGTCGAATTCGCCCCGGTAATACGGCGAGGCAAAGCGCATCTTGCTGTAGTTGGCGCCCACCAGCAGCTGGTGGCGGCGGCCGAACAGCGAAAACGGCCCGCCGGCGTTCACGTCGAGGCCGGACTGGCGCTGGCGGTCCTTGCCGCCGCCCACGTACAGCTGCACCAGGTTGTCCGCCGGATCGATCGGATTCCAGGGATAGGCCTGGATGCGATCGAGGCCGCTTTCCAGCCAGTTGGCGGACAGGTGCCCGCTCCAGCCATTGGCCATCTTGTGTTCGAGTTCAGCAAAGGCGTTGGTGGTGCGGTACTGATCCAGGTTGAAATTGGCGCCGATATTCGTCCTGCGCGGGATCCTGGGCAGCGACAGCACGGGCTTGCCGCTTGACAGGTCGAGCATGGCGGGATAATTCCACGGCTGTTCAGCGGCGCGCACGTATTGCGTGCTGGCGCCCACGGTCAGACGCGTGGCCGGGCTGAAGGCATAGTCGGCCACGCCGTACAGCGTGTGGCTGCGCTCATGCGCGTCATCGTAGAAAAAGTCCTTGTCCTGCACCACGCCGACGACGCGGCCGCGCAAGGTGCCTTCCGCGTTCAGCGCGGAACCGACGTCGAATTCGGCGCGGCGCTTGTTCCAGGAACCCAGGCTCAGCTCCGCCGTGGCGCGCAGTTCGCTGGTCGGGCGCTTGCGCACCAGGTTGATGCTGCCGCCCGTGCCGCTGGTGCCGGCATACAGCGCGGCCGGCCCCTTGAGCACTTCGACGCGCTCGAACAGGGCCAGGTCGGACGAGGCGCTGACGCGAAAATCGTAGGTAGTGGGTACGCCGTCAAGCTGCACCGAATTGATTTCATAGCCGCGCGAGTAAAAGATGGCCCGGTTGGCATCCTTGTTTTCCACCGTCACGCCTGGCGTGCGGCGCAGCGCGTCGGACAGATTGACCAGGTTCTGCTGCTCGATCTGGTCGCGCGTGACCACGCTGACCGATTGCGCAATTTCGCGCATCGCCAGCGGCAGCTTGGAGCCGATGCGCAAGCGCGGATTGCCGCTTTGCTCGTCGGCGCTGCCGCTCACCACCACTTCCTTCAAGGTCACCTCATCCTGTTGCCCCCACGCGGCGCCAGCGGCCGAGAGGGCCGAGAATGCGGACAACAGCGCCATGCGCCGGGCGCCTCTTTTTTTAACTACGGACATCAACATCTCCTCGAAACATGCATGAAAAATAGGATTTCACCAGGCGTGCGCGCTTTCCCTGCGACTGAAGGCATCGGCGGCGGGCCGGCCCCACTGGCGGCGCTGCTCCAGCATGGCGTCGGCGATCTCCTGCGAGCGGATCGCCAGCACGGACAGCAAGGTGTCGCTCAAGCCGTGCGTGTCTTCGCAGCAGCCTTGCAGGAAGATGCCCGCAGCGCAGTCCTGCGGCCCGCGCAGCCGGTAGTCGCGCGCCACGTCGCCGACGTCGAACCACTGCGCCAGTGGCGCCAGCAGGCGCCGGTGGGTCTGTCGCTGGTAGCCGGTGGCCAGCACCACGGCGTCGTAGCGGCAAGTGCCGGAGGGGCCGCCGTCGACCTGGCGCAATTCCGCCAGCAAGCTGCCATCGTCGCCGCTGCGCAGGCTGGCCACTTCATGCTCGAACAGCACGCGGTGGCGTTCGCTGCCGCGCACCTTCTGCTGGTACAGCAAGTCGTAGATGCGTTCGATGAGGCCCGTGTCGACCACCGCGTAGTTGGTATTGCTCAGCTCATCGATCAGGCTGCGCCGCGCGTCGGAACCGCGCTGGTAGACATAGTCCGTATATTCGGGATTGAATATCTGGTTGACGAAGGCGCTGTCGTCGGCCGGGCGCAGCACCGCGTTGCGCGCGATCAGGTCGACCTGCATGCCGGGGCCGCGCGCCTGCAGGTCGAGAAAGATCTCGGCCGCGCTTTGCCCCGCGCCGACCACGGCCACGCGGCGCGGCTGGGGCAAGGCGGCCAGCCCCGCCAGATAGCGCGAGGAGTGAAACACGCGCGCGTCGTCGCGCCAGGCGGCGAACAGCGGCGGGATGTGCGGCGCGCCGCCCACGCTGAGGACCACGTTGCGCGCATGGCGCAGGCGCTCGGCGCCGCCATGCAGGCGCGAACGCACGCACAGGTGATCGAGCACGCCGTCATGCAGCACCGGCTCGACCGCCACCACTTCTTCGCCATAATGGCAATCGGCCGCGAATCGCCCGGCCGCCCAGCGCAGGTAGTCGTTGAATTCGTGGCGGCTGGGATAGAAGGTCTTCAGGTTGATGAAATCCTGCAGGCGGCCGTGCTGCTGCAGGTAATTGATGAAGGTATAGGGGCTGGCCGGATTGCGCAGGGTGACCAGGTCCTTCAGGAACGAGATCTGCATGCGGCTGTCGTCGAGCAGCATGTCGCCATGCCAGACGAAGTCGGGCTTCTGCTCGATGAAGCAGGCGTCGAGCGCGCCATCGGAGGGGGCCGCCTCGCGCAAGGCGATGGCCAATGCCAGGTTGGACGGGCCGAAGCCGATGCCGATCAGGTCATGCACGAGGTAATTGGCTTGCATGGTCACTCGCTTCGCGTGGCAAGGTGGTTGAAATAGCTCAGTTCATGCTCCGCCACGCCAGGCGGCACCAGGCGCCGCTCACCGAAGAAGCGCTCGCGCAGCAGCGTCACCAGCATGGCCCGCTTGTGCGGAAAATCGAACTCCTTGATCTTGGCAAAGCCGTTGCGGTCCAGGTTATTGATCTGCTGGTGATGGTCGGCGCGCGGTTCGCCGACGATGCGCTGCGTGCGCACGTCGTCGAGGAAGATGTAGTGCATCAGCGACGGCAGCCAGGCCGTCACCCAGGGGCGGCCGCGCACGTCTTCCTCGCCGATCAGCACATGCCAGCCACGGTCGAAATCGGCCGCCTCGCAATACGGGCCGATGCGGTTTTCCTTGGCCCAGTACACCTCGAAATAGCCGAACGGCCTGCCGTCGGCGCAGCCGATCAGCGGCAGCATGTGCGGATCCGCCTGCAATTGCTCCAGGTAGGCACGGTGCCTGGCCAGGTCGCCTTCCTCCTGCCAGAAGTGGGCCACGCGCGGATCGTTCATCCAGCGGTTAAAAGTGGCCAGGTCGCCGTCGATATCGACGGTGCGCAGCGACAGTACCTGGTTCAGCCAGGGAATGTGGCGCGCATACACCTGGCCGGACGGCTTGGGCGCGCGCAGCGGGTGGCGCTGGCCGTGGCTCATGACGTATTGCAAGGGGTAGGCGCCGCTGCCTGGCCGTGTCAGCCAGACGCCCGACTCTTGCCAGAAGCGCTGGGCAGGCAGCTGCAGCAGGCCCGCGCCCGCGTCCAATGCCGCGCCCTGCAGCAATTGCGCAGCCAGCGCGGGTGGCGCCCCCGCCAGGTGCAGGCCCGCTTCGCCCGGATACAGCGCGAACGCCGTTTCACAGGCAGCCAATGCCGCATCGCGCGCCAGCGCGTCCTCGCCGCCGGACTGCAAGGTCAGCTGCAGCCCTGCCGGGGCACCGGCCATCTGCCAGCGCTGCACGGCCACGCCGTCCAGCGTGACGATCAATTGCGCGCCGTCGACGGCGGTGTACAGGGCCGCCGCCCCGGCACGCTGCGTGACAAATTCCCTCGGGTGATGCTGTACGTTCTCGGCCATGTTGGTATCCTCGTTCTGAATCGCGAATGGGGTGCAGCTGACACGTAATAGATAAGAAGCAGGGGCCGCGTCAGGCCGCGCTCAGGTCCGCCGCGCTATCGCGCACGCCGCGCGCCACGGCCAGCGGCTGCAGCACGCCGCCGTCGCAGCGCAGCACGCGGTCGGCCACGCCGAAATAGCGGTCGTCATGGCTGATGGCGATGATGGTCTTGCCACCACGGCGCAGCTCGGGCAGCAGCTCGCGGTAAAAGAAGTCGCGGAATGGCGGGTCCTGGTCCGCCGCCCATTCGTCGAGCAGCAGGATGGGGCGCTGCTCCACATGCGCCATCAGCAGCGCCAGGCGCTTGCGCTGCCCCTGCGACAGGCGCACGGTGGACAGGCGGCCAGCGTGCAGCGTGACCTTGCGCTCCAGGCGCAAGCGCTGCAAAAAGGCTTGCGCCAGCGCCGGATCGAACGTACCCAGCGGCCCGACCAGTCCCTGGAACAGGTGGAAATTCGAAAAAACGGTGGAAAAATGGCTGCGGTACCAGGCACTGTTGGCGCCGCCGACCGGCGTGCCAAGCAGCTCGACGCGCCCGGCGGACGGCTGGTACAGGCCCGTCAGGATGCGCGCCAGCGTCGACTTTCCGCTGCCATTGCCGCCGACGATGAAGACGATTTCGCCTGACGTCAGTTGCAGGTTGACGGGACCCAGACGGAAGCCGTATTCATCGCTGGCATGCGGATACTGGTATTGCACGTTCTCCAGGACCAGCAGCGGCAGGCCCGGCGCCACCGGCGCGGCGGCAGGCTGCACGTCAAAGCCGGCGCAATGCGCCTCGAGCGCCAGGCTGTCGATCTTTTCCAGCGCCACGCTACCCGACAACAGCATCGGCAAGCCTTCGACCAGGTCGTTCAATGGCATGCGCAGGAACATCAGCACCAGCACAAAGGCCACCACGGCCTGCGCCGGCACGGCGAAATAATCGCCGGCGATGAACATCAGCCCGGCCAGGCCGAGGATCAGCACGGCGCCCCAGTTCAGGCTGAAAATCCAGTAGCGATCGGCGCGCACTTCCAGCTGGCGCGCCCGTTCGGCGGCCGGCGTGAAGTCCTGCTCGAAAAACAGCTGCTTGCGCGTGGCGTTCAGGGCTAGCTCGCAGCGCCCTTCGATGGCGCCTTCGTAGCCGGCAAAGATCGCGTCGTCCGTCTCGCGCACCTGCTTCATCAGCGCGCGCATGCGCAGCATCATGACTTGCGCAAAGAGGGCGCCGCCGCCCACGGCGACGATCGTCAGCAGGAACAGCTGCCACGACAGCCAGGCCAGGTAGGCGAAGCCGCCCAGCACCAGCACGCCGTTGTACAGCACGAAGGGCAAGCGGTTGAAGGCCATGCCGATGGCCGCCACGTCCTTGGTCAGCGCCGCATACAGGGCCGCCGCGCCGATCTGTTCGAGGCGTTCGATGCCCGTATCGAGCACGCGCTTGAGCATCACCAGGCGCATTTCATACACCACCCGGTGGCCGAGCGCCGTCAGCAGGGCCTGGGACGCGAAGCCGCAGACGAACAGCACCAGCAACAAGGCACCAAAGACGAGGGCCCAATGCGCGCCAGGCGCGGCCGGTGCGGCGATGCGCTGGTTGATCGCACTGATCAGGCCGATGCCAGCCAGCGCGCTGCACACGCTGGCCAAGGAAGTAAGCAGCAGCAACACGCGGAAGCGCCGGATCAGGGACAGGAAAACGTTCATGCAAACAGCCTCGAAATCAGAAGGACATCAATGAGAGAAGTAGTGCCGAATCAGTTACAGTTGACGTTAATGAGAATGGGAATACAAATGAGAATGCTTCACATTTACATTTAACTGATAATAGATGAGAATTGTTATTACCGCAACCAAAGCATGTATTTATTTATACGTGCCGTGCCACGAAGAATCGATGACCATGTCCCTGCCCCAGCAAGCCCCAAGTCCGCAGCATTGCCTGATCGGCCCCCTGCCCCAGCTGTTTCATAGCGAGCTGGCCGCCTATGGCGCGGCGCTGGCCGTAGCAGACACCAGCGCCCCCGTCGGCACCGCGCTCGAGGCCTTCCTCGACGGTCCGCAGCTGGCGGCGGCGCTGGCCCTGTTTGCCCTGCGCTTTCCCGGCGCCCATCCCAAGGCGCTGGCGTCGACCTGGTCCAAGCTGTATTTCAACGCCCTGCTCGTGCCCGTGCTGGCGGCATCGGCCGCCTGCGGCTGGTGCTTCCCGCTCGCCCCTGGCCGCGTGCGTTTCCTGGCCGATACCGATGGCGCGCCGCTGCGCTTCGTGCTGGAAGACGCCGGTGCGGCGCATCCCGCGCTCGATAGCGCAGCGCGCCTGCAACCGCTGGTGCGCAACCACCTGACGCTGGTGGTGGACGCGCTGGCCACGCAATACCGCCTGGCGCCGCGCCTGCTGTGGAACAATGCCGCCGTGATCGCCGAGGAAACGCTGCTGCAATGCCAGTTGCTGATGGGGGCGCAGCCGCGCATCGCCGCCGACCTGCACTTCCTGTGCGCCACGGCGCAATGGCCGGACCAGCTGGCCAACCCCCTGCACCAGCCCACGCGCCTGGTGGCGAACGTGCGCCAGCGCCAGCTGTGCTGTTTGCGCTACCGGCTGCGGCTCGATTTCTGCGCCGACTGCCCGCTCGACTGTCGCCAGCGCCAGGCGGCGCAACGCAAGCTCTCCTAAAAAACACTAGGCCGGCGCCCCCTGGCGCAGCGCCGCGCGCGCTTCCGGCGTCATGTCGGCCAGCTGGCGCCGCAGCCCCGCCACCTGCTCCAGGCGGCCGGCCTCGTTCGCGAGCGCCGACAAGGCGCGCGCCAGCGCCGCCGGCGTGGCGTGGTCAAACACCAGGCCAGGGGCGAATTCCAGCTGCAGCGCCTTGCGGATGCGTCCCACCAGCTTGATCACCAGCAGCGAATGTCCGCCCAGCGCAAAGAAGTCATCATCCGCGCCCGGCGTTTCCTGCTCCAGCACCTCGCCCATCAGGTGCGCCAGCAACCATTCCAGGGCCGTCGCGGGTTCGGTGCGCGTCCCCTGTGCCGCCTGGCGGGGACGTGGATCGGGCAGCGCGCGCAGGTCGACCTTGCCATTGCCCAGGCGCGGGAGCTGCGGCAGCAGCACGATGGCCGCCGGCAGCATCACCTCGGGCAGGCAGGCGCGCAGGGCCGCATGCCAGGCCTCTTCCTGCCCTTGCTGGCCCTCGTGCGCCACCACCCAGGCCACCAGGTGGCGCTGGTGATCCTCGCCACGCGGCGCGACCACGGCCTGGCGCACGCCGGGCAGGGACAGCAGAGCCGCTTCGACTTCGCCCGGCTCGACGCGGAAACCGCGCAGCTTGAGCTGATGGTCGGCGCGTCCCGCAAGTTCCAGCCCGCCATCGGGTAAATAACGCGCCAGGTCGCCGGTGCGGTAGAGTTTTTCGCCCGCCAGCAGCGGATCGTCCACGAACAGCGCGCCGGGCCGGTTCAGGTAGCTGCGGCACAGCTGCGCGCCGCCCACATGCAGCTCCCCCAGCGAGCCGGTGGCGGCCAGCGCGCCATGGCTGTCGAGCACCAGCACGCGGCAGTTGCTCAGCACGCGCGTCAGCGGCAGCACGGCCGGCAGCGGCGCGGCGAGGTCCGGCGCGTGCGTCATGACGCCGATGGTAGTCTCGGTGGGACCGTAATGGTTGAAGACCCGACTGGCCGGCGCCAGCGCATGGATGCGCTGCAGCAGCCGGCGCGGCGCGGCCTCGCCGCCCAGCACAATGGTGGCCGGCAGCGCCGCATCGTGCTCGTCGAGCAGCGCGTCCAGGTGCGATGGCACGATCTTCAGGCAATCGATGCGGCCATCGCGGATGAAGCGCGCAAACGCGGCCGGCGACTCCATGTCCTGCGCATCGGCCACCACCAGGCAGGCGCCATGCAGCAGCGCGCCGAACAGCGCCGTATTGCCCAGGTCCGCCGCCAGCGCGGAACTGAGCGCAAAGCGCCGCGCGCCGTCCAGGCCCAGCTGCTCGCTGGCCGCCAGCGCATAATTGAGCAGGTGGCGGTGTTCCACCACCACCCCTTTCGGCGTGCCCGTCGAGCCGGAGGTGTACAGCACGTACGCCGCCTGCGCCGCGTCGGGCGGCTGTTCCGGCGCCGTCGCCGGCCACGCTTGCAACTGCGGCGCGATGGCGGCCAGGGATACGCAGCGCACGCCGCCGCGCCGACCTTCCTCATTGGGTGTCAGCAACAGCACCGGCCTGGCGTCAGCGAGGATCGCCGCGGTGCGCGCGGCAGGCCACTCCGGTTCCAGCGGCAGGTAGGCGCCGCCGGCGCGCAGCACGGCCAGCAGCGCCACCACCAGGTCGCCGCTGCGCGGCAGGGCCAGCGCCACGATGCTGTCGCTGCCCACGCCCTGCGCGCGCAGCCAGTGCGCCAGGCGGTTGACGCGTTCGTCCAGCTGCGCATAGTCGAGCTGCATGCCGCGCGCCTGCAGCGCCGGTGCACCCGGCGTCTGGCGCGCCCAATCGCCTACACGCTCGGGCAAGGTGCGCGCGCCATAGCGCACGGCCGGGCCGTTCAGGGCCAGCAGCGCCGCCCGTTCCTCAGCACCCACCAGCGGCAAGGCGGAAATGGCCTCTGCGGCGCCCTCCTCCAGCGCCGCCAGCAAGGTGGCCAGCTGCTCCAGCAGCCGGCTGGCAGCCGCCGCGCCATAGCACGGCGCATGACGCACGCTCAGACGCCGCGCCGCGCCGGCCGGGTCCAGCTCGACCAGCAGCGCCAGCTCAAAGACGTCCGCGCTGGCCGGCAACGGGCCGCAGGCAAATGTGACGTCCCCCACCTGCGCGCCGGCCGGCAACTCGCCCACGGCAAAGCCCGCGCTGAAATGCGCATCGCCATGGGGCGCCGCCACGGGCGCGAATTCCTGCGCCTGCACGTGCTGCTCCAGCATGGCGGCGCAGCGCGAGAGCCAGTCGCCGAACGGCTCGTCGAGCGACAGGCCGATATCGAGCGGCAGGATCTTTTCAAAGACGCCAACGGCGCCATCCATCACCGCATAGTCACGGCGGCAGTCGTGCTGCCAGCCGGCGCTGAAACTGCCATGCCCCTGGATGCGGGCCAGCAGCGCCCACCACGCAGCCTGCAACAGCGCCACCGGCAGCACACCGAAAGCATCGGCCAGCCGGCCCAGGCTGGCCGCCACCGGCGCGGGCAGCTCGCGCGCTTGCACCGCACGCTGCGCTCCTGCCGCGGCGCCATCGCGATAGGCCAGGCGCACCGGCGCCTGCCGGCCCACATTGGCCCAGTAGGCGCGCCCGGCCTGGCCATCGTCGCCCTGCTCGATGTCGCGCCGCCATTCCACAAATTCGGCGTACTGCAACGGTTCGTCCAGCGCCGCGCCGTCATACAGGCGTAGCAGGTCGCGGTACAGGATTTCCATGCTGCGCCGGTCCGCCGCCAGGGCCGGCAGGCGCAGTACCAGCTGGCAGCCTTGCGGCGTCGCGTGGATCTGCAGCGCCTGGTCCACCGCCTCCGGCGGCGCAATCCACTGGCGCAGGCCGCGGTAGCCGTCGACGGCGCCAAATTGGGCGCGCAACTGCGTGTGGCGCACCGCCAGCGTATCTGCCGCCACGCGCAGGCGCGCCATATCGGGCTGGCCGGCGATATCCAGCGTCAGCTGCAGCATGGCTGCATCGGGCGGCACGGCGCGCTGTTCGGCGCTCAGCGCGATGGCGTCCGGCGCGCTCATGCCGCACCGCCTTGCGCCAGTTGCGCGCGTCCCAGCAATTCGCTCATCGCCACGACGATCTTGCGCGGCCCCTGGAACGGATCGCGCGCGTGCGCCGCCAGCATATTGTCGAGCATGACGACGTCGCCCTGCTGCCACGCGAAGCGCACGGCGCACGCCTCGTACAATTCGCCGACCAGGCGCATGACGTCATCGCCGATCGGCGTGCCGTCGCCGTAATACACGTGGCGCGGCATGCGCTCGATGCCCACCATCGCCAGCAAGTCCTCGCGCACCTCGGGTTCGAGGAAATAGATATGGTGCAGTTGCACCTGGTTGAAGAAACTGCGCTCGCCCGTCATCGGGTGGCGGATCACGGCCGGGCAGATGGTGCGCGTCTGCAGCGTGTCGTTTTCCAGCCAGCGGCATTCGATGCCGGCGGCAGCGCAGCGCGCCTCGACTTCGGCGCGGTCGTCGGTGCGGTAGAAATCGCGCCATGACACGTCGAACTTGTCGGTAAACGTGCGCACGTACATCAGCTGCTTGCGCTCGAACGTCTCGGCCACCTCGGCCGGCAGGCGGCGCAGCATTTCGCGGCAATCGACGATGGGCGTGGCGCCGCCCACGGGCGACGGCAGCTCGCAGAAGAACCACTGCTTGCGCGGCCAGCGGTCAAGGTGGGCGCTCTCGTTGTGGAACAATATCATCTGCTGTTCCGGATACGGCGTCGAACGGTAGGTCTTCTTGCCGCCCTCCTTTTTCGGCAAGTCCGCGTATTCGCCATACAGCTGCGCGTCGATGGCTTCGGCGAAGGACTCGAATTCCTGCGCCGTGCGCAAGCCGAACCCACGGAAGACGATGCCGCCGTGCCGGCGCAAGGTGGCGTCGATGAACTCGCGCTGGCCGCGCGCCCAGGCGACGGGATCGAGGTCGTCGCTGGCCGGCTCGATCAGCTGCGGAAAATCACGGCCGGCCTGCAGCGGCCCCTGGCGGATGGCGGCGCGCGGCGCGGGCCTGGCGCCGGCCAGCGGCATTTTCTTCTTCAGGCCGTCGAGCTTGCCGGCCGCGAATGGCGTTACGGGTGTGCTATCCATGATGTCCTTGTGTGCGGGTACGCTGAAATGGATCAAAGGGGTGGCAGGCGCGGCAAGCGCCCGGTCGAGCAAGCCCAGCCAGGCGTCGGCCAGGCGCGCCACGCTGTCGGGCCGGAACAGCGCGCTGGCATACACCCATTCGGCGGCCAGCGCGCCATCGGCGCGCGGTTCCAGGAAAAGCGCCATGTCGAACTTCGAGGAGCGTTCAAGCGGTGGCAGGATGACCGCGTCGATGCCGGGCATCGCCAGCTGGCCGGCCGGCGTGTTCTGCAGCACGAACAGCAGCTGCACCAGCGGATTCCAGCGCCGGTCGCGCGGCGTGCCTGCCGCCTCGACGATGCGGTCGAACGGCAGGTCCTGGTGTTCGAACGCATCGAGCGTGGTGCGCCTGGCTTGCGCCAGCAGCGCGTTGAAATCGTCGCCGGCCGCGATGCGCGAACGCAGCGGCAGCACATTGACAAAGAAGCCGATCAAGCCTTCCAGGTCGCTGTGGCACCGTCCGGCCACGTCCGTGCCGATGACGATATCGTCGGCCAGGGTCAGGCGGTGCAGCAGCCACTGGAAGCTGGCCAGCAAGACCATGAAGGGCGTCGCCTGCTGCTGCCTGGCCAGCGCCTCTACCCTGGCCACCAGCGCGGCGGGCAGGACGAAGCGCAGCTCGGCGCCGGCGTGACTCGCTACCGGCGCGCGCGGGAAGTCCAGCGGCAATGGCAGCAGCACGGGCGCGCCGGCCAGCGCCTCGCGCCAGAACGCCGCCTGCCTGCGGCCCGCCGGGCCATCGAGCACGGCGCGCTGCCAGGCCGCGTAATCGGCATACTGCAGCGGCAGTGAGGGTAGCCGTGGCGCCTCGCCCAGGCAGTGCGCGGCATAGCCATGGGCCAGCTCGTCGGCCAGGATGCCGACCGACCAGCCGTCGGCCACCATATGATGCATGGCGAACTGCAGCAGGTACTGCTCATCCTCCATGCGCAGCAAGCTGGCGCGCAGCACGGGTCCGTGCACCAGGTCGAAAGGCAGGCGCGCGTCGGCGCGGACGGCTTCGGCGGCCGCCGCCTCGCGGGTGGCCAGCGGCAAGTGGCGCAGGTCGGTGACGGGCAAGTCCAGCTGCAGCTGCGCGGCGATCTCCACCTGCGGATCGCCGTCCTGCTCCGGATAGCGGCTGCGCAGGTTTTCATGGCGCGCCACCAGCCAGTTCAGCGCCGCCTGCAAGGCCGGCACCTGCAGCGGCCCAGTCAGGCGCACCGTGGCGCCCATGTTATAGGTGGCGGACGCCGTCGCGGCCAGGCGTTCGACCAGCCACAAACGCTGCTGCGCCAGCGATAGCGCCATCGGCGCGCCGCTGCGCGGCAAGGGCAGCAGCGCAGGCAGTGCCTCGGCATGCAGCCCCTCCTCGCGGTGCACGCCGATGGCGGCCGCCAGCGCCGCCAGCGTGGGCGCGGCAAACACGGTGCGCAGCGGCAGCTCGCATTGCAGCGTGCCGCGCAGGCGCGACACCAGCCGCGTGGCCAGCAGCGAATGCCCGCCCAGCGCAAAGAAGTTATCCTCGCGCCCCACGCGCTGCACGCCCAGCAAGACGCTCCAGATGGCCGCCAGCGCCTGTTCCAGTTCGCCCTGCGGCGCCGAGTACGCCGCGCTTTCCAGCACCGGCACCGGCAGCGCGCTGCGC
>NZ_PDZL01000003.1 GCF_002735705.1 Janthinobacterium sp. BJB426 | reverse complement strand
GCTTGCTGGCCATCCTCAAGACGGGCGCCGCCTACGTGCCCCTCGATCCCGGCTATCCGGCCGAACGCCTGGCCTACATGATCGCCGACAGCGGCATGGCGCTGCTGCTGACGCAGGCGTCCGTGCTGCCGCGCCTGGCGCTGCCGGCGGGACTGCCGGTGCAACTGGTGGAACAGCCATCCGCGCTGGAGCACGATCCCGGCCACGCGCCGCTGCCGCAGCAACTGGCCTACGTGATATACACGTCCGGTTCGACGGGCAAGCCGAAGGGCGTGGGCATCGCGCATCAGGCGTTAAGCCGGCATGCGCAAGTGTCCGTCGGCTTCTTTGGCTTGACGGCGCAGGACCGCGTGCTGCAATTTTCGACCCTGAACTTCGACGGCTTCGTCGAACAGGCCTGGCCGACCCTGTGCATCGGCGCGGCGCTGGTCTTGCGCGGCCCGGAGCTGTGGGACAGCGAGACGTTTTACCAGGCGCTGCACCGCTACCGCATCAGCGTGGCCGATTTGACGACGGCCTACTGGTCGCTGCTGGCGCAGGATTTTGCCCAGCAAGGCCCGCGCGACTACGGCGCGCTGCGCCAGGTGCATGCGGGCGGCGAGGCGATGCCGCCGGAAGCGCTGCAGGCCTGGCGTCAGGCGGGCATGCGCCACATCCGCCTGCTCAATACGTATGGGCCGACGGAAGCGGCGGTGACGGCGGCCACGCTCGACTGCGCGCCCTACCTCGACGGCGCGGCGCCGGCGCAGATGCCGATCGGCCTGCCGCTGGCGGGACGCGCGCTGCAGGTGCTGGATGCGGACCTGGCATTGACGCCGCCCGGCGCGGCCGGTGAACTGTGCATCGGCGGCGCCTTGCTGGCGCGTGGCTATCTTGGCCGTCCTGCGCTGACGGCCGAACGTTTCGTGCCGGACCCGCATGGGTCGCCCGGTGCGCGCCTGTACCGCACGGGAGACCTGGTGCTCTGGCGCGCGGGGCAGCTCGACTACCTGGGCCGCATCGACCACCAGATCAAGATCCGCGGTTTTCGGGTGGAACTGGGCGAGATCGAGGCGCAGCTGCTGGCGCAGCCTGGCGTGCGCGAAGCGGTGGCGGTGGCGCAGGACAGCGCCGCCGGCGCGCGCCTGGTGGCGTATGTGAGTCCGGCGCAGGTGTCGGTGGAGGCTTTGCGCGTGGCCCTGGCGGCGGCGCTGCCCGACTACATGCTGCCGGCGGCCATCGTGGCCCTGGCGCGATTGCCACTGAGCCCGGCGGGCAAGGTGGAGCGCAGCGCGCTGCCGGTGCCGGTGCTGGAAAGCGCGGCGTACTCGGCGCCGCAGGGCGAACTGGAACAGGCGCTGGCGGCCATCTGGAGCGTCTTGCTGGGCGTGTCGCGCGTGGGGCGCGAGGATAACTTCTTTGCGCTGGGCGGGCATTCGCTGCTGGCCGTGCGCTGCGTCACGCAGGTCAACCAGATGCTGCGCAGCCTGTACACGCAGGATGCGCATGCGCTGTCGCTGGCCGACCTGTTCGGCAGTCCCACCCTGGCCGCCTTTGCCGCCCGCTTTGGCGCCAGCGCGGCCGGTGCGCGGGTGGGCGAAAGCTGGCACAGCCTGCGCGCGACAGGTGACTTGCCGCCGCTGTTCTGCTGTCCCGGCCTGCTGGTGAACGCCTTTGAATTCCAGGGGCTGGCGCAGGCGCTGGGAGCGCGCCAGCCCGTGCACGGCTTTGTCAGCCATGCGCTGGGGAGCGAGCGCTGGGCCGACATCAGCGTGGCGGAGCTGGCTGCCCGCTATGCGGACATCATCGTGGCCAACAGTCCGGGCGGCGAGTGCTCGCTGGCCGGCTGGTCGCTGGGCGCCGTGCTGGCGCAGGAGACGGCGCGCCAGTTGCAGGGCCACGTGGCCGTGCGCCTGGTGGGCATGATCGATCCCGTGCTGGGCCAGTTCGATGTTGCTGGCGGCGTGGCGCCGGCGCTGGATTCGCAGCGGGAACGGGCGCTGCGCGAGCAGTGGCTGCCCCGTTCCGGCATGCGCGAACGCTGGGAACAGCTGTTTGAGCGCATGAGCGAGGACGAGTGGGCGTGGTTCGTGCACCTGCAAGGGCGCGACATCGGCGCGCTGCCGCTCGACGGCGACGCCGTGCATTGCAAGGAGTACCTGGCCTGGAGCATCGCCAGCCATGCGCTGATGCTGCGCCGTCACCGTCCGCAGCGGGCCTCCGCCAGTGCCCGCGTGTGGATCGCGGAACACACGCGCGCCGCCGGCGTGGCGCTGTTCGACAGCCGGGCGCATTTCGCGCAGGTGCTGGGTGAGGAAGAGGTGGCCGGTACAGGCCACCTCGACATCATCCACGCGCCGGTGCTGTGGCAAGGCTTGCGCGCCAGCTTGCCCGGGGATCCGGCATGAGCCGGCATGCCGTGGCGCGCGTCGCGCTGGGCGTGGCGGGCGCGTATCTGTTCGCCTGGAGTGTCGCCGGCGCCGGCGCGGTGCTGCTGTTCCGCCTGGGCGTGCTGCGCAGCGAGGCCGTGCTGATCGCCTCGATGGCGGCCTTTCTCGCCTACCTGGGTGCCGCCCTGTGGGCTTTTGTCGCGCGCCGATTGTGGCCGGTGGCGCTGTTGCTGATCGGTGTCTGGCTGCTGTACTGCGGCGCCGCCTATTTTTTCGAATGGAGTTGAGCCGCATGGCCTTACGTGAATTGCGGCAATCGATGCTGCTCGTGCATACCTGGACCGGGGTGGTGATGGCCAGCGTGCTGATCGTCGTGTTCTGGATGGGCAGCCTGTCCGTGTTCGACCGCGAGATCGATCGCTGGATGATGCCGGACACGCGCATCGCCGCCGCGCCCGGCCCCGTGTCGGTGGAGCGGCAAGTCTTGCCCGCCGTAGCGGTGCTGGCGCACGGCAAGGCGCTGGCGGAATGGTCTGTCTTCCTGCAGGGGCCGCGCAGTCCCGTGGCGCGGCTGCAGATCGAGGCGCTCGATGGCGAGGAGCTGTCGCGCCAGATCGATCCGCGCAGCGCCACCTTGCTGCCCGAGGCCGGCTCCTACGGCGCCACGTCCTTCTTCTTTCCCATGCATTACCGGCTGCACCTGTCGTTTGCCGGCATCGGCTACTGGGTCGTGGGCCTGGCCAGCATGGCGATGCTGGCGGCGCTGGTGTCGGGCGTGATCATCCACGCGCGCATTTTCAAGGATTTTTTCGTCTTCCGCCCGCGCAAGGCCTTGCAGCGCAGCGCGCTGGACCTGCATAACGTCAGCGGCGTGCTGGCCTTGCCCTTCCATTTCATGATCGTGCTGTCGGGGCTGGTGATCCTGTTTTCGATTTACTTTCCGGCAGGCATGCACGCGCTGTATCCGGGCGACCGACAAGGCTTCCTCAACGAAGCCTTGTCGCTGTACCAGCGAGAACGATCGCCAGAGCCCGGCATCGTGGCCATGGCCCCCATCGACGCCATGCTCGACACGGCGCGCCGGGCCTGGGGGCAGGGCGAGCCCAGCTATGTGCGCGTGCGCCATCCGGGCAACCGCAACAGTTATGTGGAAGTGAGCCGCGCCACGGCCGACCGGGTCAGCCTGGACGAGCAAACGATTTATTTCGATGGCGCCAGCGGGCAGGTGCTGAAATATGTGCCGCTCAAGCCGGCCGCGGCGCTGCAGCGCTATCTGTCGGGCATGCACTTTGCCCTGTTCGAGCACTGGCCCTTGCGCTGGCTGTATTGCGCGGCCGGGCTGGCCGGTTGCGTCATGCTGGCCTCGGGATTGATACTCTGGAGCGGCAAGCGCGCGGCGCGCCATGCCAAGGCGGGTCAGCGCGGCGCGCGGCTGGTGCTGGCCGTGGCCTGCTTCAGCACGACGGGGCTGCTGATCGCGACCCTGGCCATGCTGGTGGCGAACCGCTTGCTGCCGGCCGGGTTGCCGGACAAGGCGCTGCTCGAAGTGCTGCTGTTCCTGCTGGCCTGGGCCGGCAGCGGCATCTGGGCCGGCGTTGCCCTGTTCTGGCGCCGGCGGCCCGATGCGCCATGGCTGCCGCAAGCCTGGTGCATCGCCATGCTGGCCCTTGCCGCGCCGCCGCTCAACTGGTTAAGCACGGGCGACTTTCCCTGGCATGCCGTGCTGCGCGGCCAGCCTGCCGTGGCCGTGTTCGACCTGGCCCTGTGGTTGACGGCAGGGCTGGCGGCATGGGCGGCGTTGCGCCTGCGCCAGCATCAGCGGCAAGCCCCGCGAACAGGGGGCGCGCATGCCTGAATTGCTTGTCTGGCTGCTGCTGTTTGCCGGCAGCCACGCCTGTTTCGCCCTGCTGGCGCTGTCGCAGGAGCGGCACTGGCACACGGTCAGCGCGGCCAGCATGCCCGTCCATGCCGCCAGCCGGGGCCGCCTGGGCGGCTACGCGGGCCTAGCCCTGCTGTACGGCGTGGCCGTGGCGCGCGAGGGCGCCGGTTTCGGCAGCATCAGCTGGTGCATGCTGCTGTTTTTCGGTGCCTTGACGGTGGCGCTGACCTTGAGCTGGGCGCCGCTGCGGCTGCGCTGGGCCGCTTGGTTGCTGCGCTAGCGCAGCAGCGTGCCAAGCAGCATGTTATTGAGTCCGGGGGAGTTTTTTCGTGGCATGCGCCGGCGAAATATTGCGCTATGGATTTTTTAATTGCCGTGCATGCAATAATGCTGAAGTAATAATGACCACTTGGCGGTGATTGTTCTGCGCCGCCGGGGGTGTTCAGAGCCCCAAATGGTTGCAAAATACACACTCCAGCGATCCCGGCTGCATCCTATAGAAGATTTGAAGATGACACAAACACACAGATATGTCCTCGCCGGTTTTGGCTTTTTTTCACTTTTACTGCTATTTTTCGGGGCTGGCCTTTTAGATAGCGGGAAAATTGAAGCGAACACGTATCTTTGGGTGCAAGCAGTCGCGATCCTGATCGGTTTGTTTACATTGGCGGCAGCGATTGAAAAGATGCTTCCACGAGGCTTGCAGGAATTTAAATCCTCCGCGCTTTGGTGGACGGTAGGGCTTGCCATATTGGCGTATTTTGCCAGGGTCGCCGCCCTGGATGATGTCAACAAGGTTTTCCACATCGACCCATCAGGGTTGCCGATGACGCTGGCTGCAGCAAACGTCATGCGGTTTTTTATCTGGATGGAATGGCCTTTTATCGTCGTGGCGTGTATCTCGTTTGTGGTGCTGATTCTCATCGCGAAGGGAACATACTTTCCAGATGAGATGCCTGAAAATGAGCGCGCCGCCGGTGTCATTCTCGTGCTTTCGATTATGATGAACTGTATTTTATGCGCGCTATTCATCCATTTCCATTTGGATGAGCAGGGGCGGCAACAGAAACTGTACCGCACCGCCCATGCTGCGGATTTCGTGTCGAAGTTCCACTGCCAGAGGATCGATCCCGATAAATTTTCCGTGCTGTTCATCGGACCGGAGCAACGAAAGGTGCTGGTTGCGCCGAAGTTGCCAGCGCCGGTATTGTTCGGCAAGATGAGTGCGGAATTTCTCCAGGCACTGAAGGTTCCCGCTGAATTTCCAACCCTCGATTGTGTGCCCACCGTAGACTTTGAGCAGTGGTCTAAAGATCTGTCGACGGTTCGATAACGCTATTATTTCCTTGTCGATGGACGATCCTTCCAGCCTGATCCATGCCGCATCTCCGATGCATCGCACAGCCGCTTGATGCTGATGCGAGCTGGGATGGGACGTGTCTTGTCTGTCTTGTCGCCAGCGACAGGCTAGCCGTCTATTCCCCCTCCGACGCGCAATACCTGTCCCGCCCCGTATGCTTGGCGCGGTACAGCAGGGCGTCGGCGGCGCGGATCAGGGCGCTGGGGTCCATGCCTTCCGTGGGCATGACGCTGGCCATGCCCAGGCTGACGGTGACGTGCGGGCCGACGCCCGATCGGGCGTGGGGAATGTGCAGCGCGCGCACTTCGTCGAGAATGCGCTGGGCCACCACTTCGGCGCCGTCGCGCGTTTCCTGTGGCAGCAGGATGATGAATTCTTCGCCGCCGTAGCGCGCCAGCAGGTCGGGCGGGCGCACGGCGCAGCGGCGCAGGGCGGCGCTCACCTGCTGCAGGCACAGGTCGCCCGCCTGGTGGCCATACGTATCGTTGTAATCCTTGAAGTGGTCGATATCGGCCATGATGATGGCCATCGGCACGCCGTCGCGCGCGCAGCGCCGCCATTCGCTGTCCATCGTGTCATTGAAGCTGCGCCGGTTGGCCACGCCCGTCAGCGAATCCGTCAGCGACAGTTCGCGCATGGCGTCGGCCTGCCGCTTGATGGTCAGCTGGCTGCGCACGCGGGCGCGCACGACGGCCGCGTTGAACGGTTTGGTGATGAAATCGACGGCGCCCGCTTCCAGCGCCCGCGTCTCGTCTTCGGGCTGGTTCAGGGCCGTGACGAAGATGACGGGAATGGCGCTGAGGATGGCCGATTCGCGCAGCGCGCTGCAAACGGCATAGCCATCCATGCCGGGCATGACGGCGTCGAGCAGGATCAGGTCCGGCAGTTGATTATGCGCAATTTCCAGCGCCTTGTCACCGCTCAGGGCGAACAGCACGTCGTGTTCCTCTCGCAGCAACTGGTGCAGGATCTGGATGTTTTCCATGGCGTCATCGACGATGAGGATGCGCCCGTTCATGGCAAGGTTGGTCCAGCTCACTTGTTTTCCTCTCGTTTCAGCTGATCGAGCACGAGTTTTTCCGCCTCGGCAAAATTCAGCGTTTCAATCGCATGTGCCATCGCCAGGGCCGCTTCCCGGTCTGACTGTTGTATGGCGGGGTGCAGGGCGTGAAATTGCGCCAGCGCTTTCAGGTTGTTGTTGCGGATCATGACGAGCAGCTCGGCCAGGCCGGCGTGCAGGTCGAGCGGTACGCTGCCGGGTGCGGCCGCTGCCGGCTGGTTGCGCCGCAGGGGCGAGGGCAGGGTGCGGGCCGCTTCGATGACTTCGGCCATCGCGTGTTCCAGGCGGCCCAGCAAGGCGGCCGTGCCGTGCGATTGCCCCGTTTTCAGCGTTTTCTCCGTCTCGGCGGCCAGACTGGCGATATGCGTGGCGCCCAAGTTGGCTGCCACGCCGCACACGCGGTGCAGCAACTGCGCCGCCTGCTGCGCGTGGCCGGTGGCCAGCAGGCGCCGTGTTTCCTCGACGGCGTCGCCTTGCGAATTCTCAAAGCGCTTGAGCAGGGCCAGGAAGGCGCCGTAGTCGCCGCCGAAGCGGTGCAGGGCCGCCGCCAGGTCGATGCCGGGCACCGTGGCCGGCAAGTCCAGCGCCTGCGTGACGGCATCGGCTGCCTCGACGGCGCCGTCGCCGCTGGCCAGGGGCGCGCGCACCAGCCGGGTCAGGGTCTGGATCATCTCGTCGACGTCGATGGGCTTGGCCACGTGCGCATTCATGCCGCTGGCGATGGCGCGCAGGCGGTCTTCATCCATGGCATTGGCCGTCATGGCGATGATGGGCAAGTCCGGCAAGCCCAGGGCGCGGATGGCCAGGGTGGCGTCGTAGCCGTTCATGACGGGCATCTGCAAATCCATCAGCACCACGTCCCAGGCGTGTGGCGTGCCGGTGAGCAAGTCGACGGCCAGCCGGCCGTTGGCGGCCACGGTCACGCGCGCGCCCGAGTGCAGCAGGATGTACTGCGCCACTTCCTGGTTGATTTCATTGTCTTCCACCAGCAGCACGCGCATGCCGGTGAGCAAACCCGACAAGGGCGTGGACACGGGCAGCGCGGACGGACTGCTGCGGCCTTCGCGCACGGCCGTCACGGCTGCCAGCAGGCGTGCCGGGGTGGCCGGTTTCGAAACGATGCCGGCCAGCATCAGGCTGTCGGCCAGGCGTTCGAGGTTTTCGCTGTCCTGGTCGGCCACCAGCATGATCACGGGCGGCAGCGCCAGGAGCGCGTCGGCGCGCGCCTCGGTGAGCATGGAAATGCCATCCATGCCCGGCATGGCCGCGTCGAGCAGCACAAGATCGGCCGCCGGCCCGCCGCTGGCCTGGGCGCGCAGCAGGGCCAGGCCGGCCGCTCCGCTGTCGGCGCTGCGGCTGTGCCAGCCCTGCGCCGCGCACCAGTCTTCCAGCATGGCG
Organism: Janthinobacterium sp. BJB426; assembly: GCF_002735705.1. Lineage (GTDB taxonomy): Bacteria > Pseudomonadota > Gammaproteobacteria > Burkholderiales > Burkholderiaceae_D > Janthinobacterium. The sequence goes on along the minus strand of NZ_PDZL01000003.1, from coordinate 512,449 downwards.
CGCACGCTGGCGTTGTCGTCGATGATCAGCAGTGACAGCACCCTGGGCGCGCCCTTGGCGGACGGCTCGGGCGGCGGCGCCACCTTCTCGAAGCGGCAGCTGAAGCGGAAGTCGGAGCCCTGGCCCAGCGTGCTTTTCACGCTGAGGGTGCCGCCCATCAATTCCACCATGCGCCGGCAGATGGCCAGCCCCAGTCCCGTGCCGCCGTATTTGCGGCTGGTGCCGCTGTCGCCCTGGGAAAACGCGTCGAAGATGCGTTCCTGCTCGGCCGCGCCGATGCCGATGCCCGTGTCGCGCACGGAAAACTCGAGGGTGGCGCTGGTCGCATCTTCGGCCACCTTGTCGATGGACAGCACCACTTCGCCATGCGAGGTGAATTTGACGGCGTTGCCCACCAGGTTGATGAGGATCTGTTCCACGCGCAGGGCGTCTCCGACCAGTTCGTCCGGCACGCCGGGGGCGAGCACGAACACGGGCTCCACGCCGCGCGCCCAGGCGCTGCTGGCCAGCAACACACCCACGCTTTCGAGCATGCGTTCGAGCTGGAAGCGGCGCTGTTCCAGCACCATCTGCCCCGCCTCGATCTTGGAAAAATCGAGCACGTCGTTGACGATATTGAGCAGCGACTGCGTCGCCATCTGGATCTTGCCGACATAGCTGCGCTCGCGCCGTTCCAGCGGCGACTCTTCCAGCAGGCGCGCCAGGCCGATGATGGCGTTCATCGGCGTGCGGATTTCATGGCTCATGTTGGCGACGAATTCGCTTTTCGCGACGCTGGCCGCCTCGGCCTTGTCGCGCGCGCGCACCATCTGCTCGTTGAGTTCATGCAGGCGCAATTCCGTGCGCTTGAGTTCGGAAACGTCCGAGGCCAGCACGAAGAAGCCGCGCACGCCGCCGCTGTCGTCGAAATCGGGGATGTAGTTGGTCCACGTGTGGCACACCTGGCCGCCGGGATCGAGCAGGTCACGCTCGAAGCTTTGCGGCCGGCCTGCCAGCACCCCCTCGACGTGGGGCGCATACACGTCGAACAGTTCCTGTCCCAGCAATTCGCTCATGTGGATGCCGGCCAGTTCGGCGCTGCTGCGGCCAAACCATTCGTTATAGAATTTATTTGCGAAGCGGCAACGCAAATCGGCGCCCCAGTACGACACCATGCCGGGCAGGTTGTCGGTGACGGTGCGGATGAAACGCTCGTTCTGTTCCAGGCGCCAGGTGGTGGCGTGCAGCACCTCGGTGGCGCGCTTGCGTTCCGTGATGTCGATCGAGACCCCCAGCACATGGCTGGCGCGTCCCGCATCGTCGCGCAAGACCACCTTGCGCGTGGTGAAGTGGCGCGTGGTGCCGTCCGCCGTATTGATCGCTTCCTGCTCGATTTCCACCATCTGCCCCGTAGCCAGCAGCTTGCGGTCGGCGCTGACGAAGGCGGACGCCTGCTGCGGCGGGAAGAAATCGTGGTCCGTCTTGCCCAGCAATTGCTCGCGCGAGCGTCCCAGGGTCAGTTCCGCGTGGCGGTTGACCATTTCAAAGCTCAGCTTGTCGGCGCGCTTGACGAAGACCATGGCCGGGATGTTTTCGATGATGGTGCCAAACAGGTGTTTCGAACGGCGAAATTCCGCTTCGCTGCGCTTGCGCTCGCTAATGTCCAGCCACAAGCCCGATACGCCCAGCAACTGCTGTTCCGGGCCAAAAATCGGGTGGTAGGAGACGATCCAGTGACTCAGTTGTTCGCGCTGCTGGCCGCTATGGCCTTGCAATTCGATGTCGACGATGGGCTGTCCCGTCCCGAGCACCTGGCGCACGCAGCGTTCCACCTCGGCCCGCACGGCGTCGTCGAACAGCATGGCGCCCACGGGACGGCCCAGGTGCTGCGCCACGCTGGCCCCGTTGATGGTGGCCAGGTAGTGGTTGATCATGACGATGCGCAAGTCCAGGTCCACGAATAGCATGCCGATCGGCGCCGTCGCGTACACGGTTTCCAGCAGGCGCGTGGATTTTTCCAGGGCCAGCGTGCGTTCGGCCACCAGGCTTTCAAGCTGCGTGCGGTGGCGCCGCAGGTCGCGTTCCAGCGCGCCCAGGGCACCGGCCATCTCGGCTGATTCGCGGTCAGCATGCTTATTCGAGAGCAAGGGTTTGCCTTGCGCCAGCGCATGAATCTGCTGCGTCAGTTCCTGCAGGGTGCTGGCCAGGCGTCCGCCCACGCGCCAGGCCAGGGCAAAGCCGGCGGCCAGCAGCAGCGCCAGGATGAGGGATCCCGTGACTACCGAGCGCAGCAGTGCTTCGGCCACCGTGCTGGTGCGCATGGTGACGGCCACCGTCCAGGCGGCGTCCGGGGCGCGGCGAAAGCCCGTATACACGTCGATGCCTTCCAGGGTGGCATGGCGCAGCACGCCTTCGCGCGCCTGGCGTATCTGTTCCAGCAGGGGCGCCGCGCTGCGCTGGCCTACATAGCGCTGCGGCGCCAGGGTGCGCGCCACGTTGATGCCATCGGCATTGATGATGGCCGCGCCCAGGTAGGCTGGCAGGTGCAGCTCGCGCAGCAGCACGGACAGGTAGTCGGGCGGATACAGGGCCGTCAGCACGTAGGCGGTTCCCTGCGTGCGCGGCAAGGGCAGATTCAGGGCCAGCTGCGGCAGGCTGTCGGGCGCCTTGGCCAGGCTGGTCAGCCGCGGCTTGCCGTAGTCGCGCGCGCGCTCCATGCTGGCGGCCCATTTTTGCGGCAGGGGCGGCGGCGCCTGGCTGGCGGGCAGGGTTGTATTGATCAGCTGGCGGCCCTTGGCGTCGGAGACGATGAAGGCGCTGACGGCCAGGCCCGGCTGCAGCAGGCTGGCGGCCAGGGCCCGCAGGGCGCCGATGTCGTCGGCTTGCAGGGCGGGCGAATCGGCCAGGATGCGCGCGGCCATCTGGGCGCCGCTCAGGTCGCGTTCGACGGCGGCGGCCACCGCCCGCGCCGCCTGCGCCGTTTCGCTGACGACATGGTCGCGCTCGCGCGTATAACTTTGCGCCACGAGCAGGAGAAACACGAGCGCCGTCGGAATGACCCAGGCGAGCACCAGCCATGAAATTCTTGAGCGTATCGAAGGCAAATCTTGCACCCGGAAAGCTCCCAGAATGGATGAGTCGACAGGCAGGCTCACGCTGGCGCTGGCTGACCTTGAATGAAAAGATGCTAGACGAAATTGATTGTTCTGACAAGCCTAGTTTCTGGAGTGGAAAAAAGGTTGCGCAAGGCATACAGAAGAGGGGTGATACCCATCCCGCCGTGGCGGCGGGATGGCACGGCGGATTACGGCACCACGGTCAGCACGTCGACATCGATTTCCGGGCTTTCCATGAAATCCTTCTCCACTTCGCCGCGGATTTCCACCCGGGTTTTGGCGTCGATCTTGCGGTTCATGAAGACCTTGTCGTCGATATCCACGCGGATTTCCGCCGTGCCATCGGAGAAAGTGTATTTCTCGTTGCCGACTTTGCGCAGCAAATGGCCGCGCAGCACGACGGCCTGGTCGTCGACGGGATTTTTCAGGATGGCGGCGACACTGCTGGGCGCGGCCGGGCCGGCCGTCGGGCCCACGTATTGGGCGTGCGCGCTGCCGGCCAGCAAGGCGCAGGCGGCCAGGGAGACGATGAGTGTGCGGTGCAGTGGCATGGTATTCCTTTGATAGTGACTGGCGGCTCAGAAAAAGACGGCGGTGCGGGGAATGATAGCACCGGCATTGCCATAGGGCATGTTCGCCCGGACACTGCCCGTGCTGGCCACGCCATCGTCGAGTTTGCTGTCTATCTGTTCCGCGTAGCTTTCGGGCAAGTTGTCGAAACGGATGCCGTTGCCGGCGCGCCCGCCCACTTCGTCGTTGTACAGGTAGACGGCGCCGCCCTGGGCGCTGGTCATGAATTGCGAGGTGCCGTTGAACGAGCCGGTGATGAAGCCGCCCAGCGCCAGGTGCTGCGGCGCCAGCGTGAATTCGCGCGGCTGGCCATCGCCGATCTGGCCGTCGCCATTGCCGTTGCCGGCCGAATTGGGCACGTGCACCGTGCCCTGGAGATCGTCGCCGGGCAGGGCGCGGAACTTGTCCTGATAGGCGTTGACGGCGGCCGTCAGCGCATTCGACTGCTGGATGATGTTTTTCACCTTGGCGCTGTCGATCAAGCCTTGTCCCTTCAGCACGCCGCCGAGCAGCAAGCCGATGATGACCAGGACGATGGCGATTTCTACGAGCGTGAAGCCGTGCTGGCGGCGTGGGGGCATGGGATTTCCTTGAAAAAAGTGCTACAGCTTGGGATGGCAGTTTACTGCAATTGGTGCCGGGCGCGCATGGCATTTCAGGCAGCGGGTCATGGGACGGCCTTTGCTTTCTTCTTGGCAAGTTCGTCGAGCCGTCGCGCGAGGAAAGCCAGCTCGTGCGGATCGCTGATCTGGCCGCTGGCGAGCAGGCCGCCGATCACCAGGCGGGCGCTGTCGAGCTGGTCCATGTCTTCCAGGATGAACGCTTCCATCTCGCGCACCCAAGGCGGTACGTGCGGTCCCGTCGCCAGCCGGCGCAGTGCGCGCGCGTAGCCGAGCGCCAGCGGCAAGTCGTGCAACTGGTGCTTCGCCACCAGCACGGCCTGCGCCATGGCGGGCCAGCGCCGCTGCGGGTCGGCTGCGAAGCTGGCGGCGACAAAGGCCAGCATGCGGCGCGCGCGTTGCGGGTCGGCCACGCCAGCGTACACTACACTGGCGGCCACCAGCGCATACTGGCTGCGCGGATCGAGCGTTTGCGCCGTTTCCAGCCAGCCGGCCAGGCGGTCATAGTCGAGCTCGCGCCACGGCAGGCTGACGCCGGGCTGGTCTTCGAACGATTGCAGGTACAGCAGCATGGCCTTAGCCATGGCCAGCGGCTCGCCCAGGCTGGCCAGGCGCGCCACGCCAGCCGGCGGCGCGGCGGGCAGGGGGCGTGCCTGGGCGGGAGCGTGCTGCTGCGCCAGACGCCAGCCCAGCTGCAACAGCAAGCATGCCGCCAGCAGCCAGCACAGGGGGCGCGGCACGCTGGTCCAGGGGCGCTGCGCGGCGGCCATCAGATGTTCCTGCGGTAAAAGTCGCACAATGCGCAGCTGGCCAGCAAGGCCACATAAATGCCGGTTTGCGCTGCCACATCGAGCAGCGCCTGCCAGTCGCCGGTGGCATACAGCAGCCATTCCGTGCGCGTAAAGGCATCCAGGCGGGGCAGGAGCAGGGCCAGCACGTCGATGGCGCCGGCCGTGGCCTGTTGCGGCCAGGAATCACCCGCCTGCGGGCCGTGCGCCAGCAGTTGCAGGCTGCCCAGCATGCGCGCCAGCACGTAGAAACCGCCCGTGGCGGCCAGCGCCGGCAGGGCTTGTTGCAGGCTGGCCGCGCACAGCAGGCTGAAGGCGGCGACGATCCACAATTCTCCCAGCAGCGACAGCGCCCACAGCGCGCTTTGCGCGGGCGTGGCGAACAGCGCCATCAACAGGCCGAACAGCACGGCGGGCACGGCCGCCAGCGCCCCGTAGCCCAGCAGTTTGCCCAGCAGGTAGGCGGCGCGCGGCATCGGCAGCGCCAGCAGCAGTTCCAGGCCCCGGTCGGCCGCTTCGCGCGCCATGCTGGTGATGACAAACGTGGCCAGCAGGAAGACGCCGGCCAGGCGCAAGGTGGCCGCCAGCAGGGCCGCCTGCACGGCGCCGCTTTCCGTCAGCGCCAGTTGCTGCAGGAAGCTGGCCAGGGCGGCGGCGGCGCAGGCGGCCAGCAAGAACAGCCACGGCAGCCGGCTGCGCAGCGCTTCGAGCAGCGTGTAGCGGGCGATGGTGACGGCGGGCGAGAGCATGGACATCAGCGCGGCAGCCTTTGCGCGGCCACCATGCGGTTGAACAGGATGTTCGGCGACAGCCAGGCGACGAGGTCGTCGAACTCGCCGCCCGCCTGCTGCGGGCCGCTGGCGGCGCGGCTGATGACGGTGGTGGCGTTCGAAGCATTGTTGCGCTCGTCGACATTGTTGCCGAACGGCACAGCCTGGCGCTGCCCCTGCACGCTGGTGGCGCTGAAACCGTTCTTGCCGTGCGACATGATCATGGCGGGGATGTCGTTCAAGGCCGTCGCCTGCAGCAGCGCGCCGCCATTGCGCGTGACGATGCTGATGTCGCGCGGCGTCGACAGGCTGAAAAGCTGGCCGCTGTCGCTGAAGGCCGGCGTCACGCTGTAGCGGAACAGATTGTTCCAGCTGTCGCCCTGGCGTAGTCCCAGGGTGGCCCAGGGCAGGAAACCGGCGCGTTTTTCGCCCGTGCAGCGCGTGCCACGCCGATCTTCCAGGCCATTGCCGGCGGAGATGGCGGGACAGGGCAGGTAGCCGTAGCGCAGCGCGTAACCGGCCAGCGCTTCCTTCGCTTCATTCAGCGCTTGTTGCGTCTCGGCTACCTTGCGCTGTTCCAGTTGCACCGTCAAGGGCGTGACCAGGCCGCCTATCATCAGGCCCACGATGACGAGCACGATGGCGATCTCGATCAGGGAAAAGCCGCCCTGGCGGCGCGGATGGCGGGTGCTCATGGCAGGTTGCGCGCGGCGCGCATGCGTTGGTACAGGGTGGGCAAGGTAATCCAGGTCAGCATGTCGTCGAAGGCGCCACCGGGCAGTGCGGCATTGCCGGTGGCGGGGCGGGCAATGAAACTGCGGCTGGCGCGGTCGTTGGCCGCTTCGTCGATATTGCCGCGTGCCATATTGATCTGCATCACGCCGCTGGCGGCCGTGCCGTAATGATCCTTGCCTTGCGAGAACAGCACGACAGGCAGGCACTGGACGCTGACGTCGCACTGTTCCTGGCCCGCCACGAAGACGAATTCGCCGCGCGCGCCGCGCTCGAGCACGACTCTGTTGGCGATGGCGGAAAACGAGACGATGGGCGCGCGCGCCATTTCCGGCGTGACGCTGTAGCGCAGCAACTTGCCCCAGGCATCCACCCCGTCCACGCCCAGCGCCACCCATGGCAAAAAGCCGCTGCATGCGGCATCGTCGGCGCAGTCGGCGGACCGTTCGCGCCCGTCGAGAGCGGAGGCGGCCGGACGTGGCAGCCGGCCTTGCGTGGCGGCAAAACCCAGCAAGGCTTCGCGCGCCTGCGCCAGGGTGGCCAGGGTGCGCTGCTGGCGTTCGGCCTCGCCCGTGTTGCGGCCAAAGGCGCTGATCAGCAGGCTGGCCGCGCCCAGGCCCAGCACGGCCACCAGCAGCAACAGGGCGGCGCCGCGCTGGCGACGGGTTTGACGATGAGCTGGCCGTGGCGTCATGGCGGCGTCTCCTGCGCCTCGGTCACCGTGCCGCTGGCCGGATCGTAGCGCTGGCCAGGTTTGAGCAGCAGCACCTGGCCGTTCGACAGGCGCAGGGTCAAGGTACCGGGTTTGTCACGGGCAAGGCGGTTGTGCGGCTCGTTCTGCGCTTCCTGGTTCAGCCAGACGGTGGAGCGGCCGCTGCTGCGCTGCACCACGCCATTCAATTCCACGGGCGGGGCGGGCGGCGGTGGCGGCGGTGGCGCGGCCATGACCGGATCGGGTGGCGGCGGCCCGTAGCGCTGCGCATCGAGCTGGGCGCGCTGCTGGGGCGACAGGAACAACCGCCCCAGCTGCTGTGCTTGTGCCTGGGCCGTGAGCGCGGCGCCGGCCAGCAGCGCGCCAAGGATCAGGGTGCGCGGGATGAGGAGGGACTTCATGGCGGCCCCGGCACGGCCAGGCTGTTGACGGTCAGCCACAGCAGCTCGCATTCGGCGCCCAGGGCGGGCGCCGCCTCGCCGCCGGCCGCGCCATGGCGCTTGAGCGTGCAATCCTGCACGGCGAAATAGCCGGCCTGGCGCAAGTCGTCAAACAGGTTCAGCAAATCCATCTCGTGCAGCAAATCCATCTGCAGGCGCATGCGGCTGCCACGCAGATGATATTGCCCCATCACCATCGGCAACGGCACTCGCAGCCCTTGCTGCGGGCTGATGTCATAGCTGATCGGCAGCAGCTTGCGCTGTTCCTGGCTGCGGCGGATGGCGTCGATCCAGGCCAGGCGGTTTTCCTCGCCGATCAGGCCGCGCTGGCGCAGGGCCAGGAATTGCGGCTCGTAGGCGCGGATTTCCTGCTTTTCCGCTTCCGCGTGGTTGAACAGGGTGGCCGCCGCCGCGCGCGTATGCTGGGCCAGGTACAGCTGTTGCGCTTCGCGCATGCGATAGGCGGCGCTCAAGCTGAGCAGCGCCATGCTGACCAGCAAGGTCAGTGCAAAGCACAGCAGGGCGCCGCGCACCAGGTGCAGTTCGCCCAGCCAGGCGGGCAGGGTGCGCATGGGCGTGCTTGCCCGCTGCATGCCGGGCAGGGGTGGCTGCTTGACGGGGCCGCTCATGGCTGCCACTCCAGCAAGAGGGTAAAGCGGGCCTGGCTGTCCGGCGCCGGCGCGGCGCTCTTGCCGGACAGGGCCACGCTGGGACGCAAGTCGAGCGGCGTTTCCTCGAGCGTCACCTGCATGCCAGGCTGGCGCGCCAGGGTTTGCGCGAAGGCCGTGATGGCGGCGAGCGCGGCGCGGTAGTCATTGTTCGGCATGGCCACATCCGCTTCCAGGCGCAGCGCCTGCGGCGGCGCGACAGGAATGCCGGCCAGGCTGCTGCCCAGCGGGCGACCGCCTTCCGTCTGCGGCGGCGCCTGCTGGCTGCCGCTCGTGCGCGCAGGGGGCGGTCCCGCGTTCCAGTGCAGCTGGCCCAGCTGGATTTGCGGCGCCTGCTCCAGCGCTGCGCTCAGCATGCCCAGCAGGCGGCCCGGCTCCGGCGCCTGGCTGGCGATCATCTGCCCCAGGGTGACGGCCACTTTCATGTTCTGCGTCTTGGCCGGCGCCGGCGGCTGCGTCGACATGACGCTGCGGTAGCGTTCCTGGTAGGACGCCGTTTCCTGCGCCAGCCGCTGCGTGCTGGCCCCGTCGGCGATGCCGCCAAGCAGATTGATCACGCACCACAGGGCGGCCGACGCGCCGATCAGCGCGCTGGCGCCATACAGCGTCTTGCGCGCGCGCTGGAAGTGGTAGTAGCGGGCCAGCGCGCCGGGCGGATAGTGGCTGGCCGGCGGATGCTTGCCCAGTAAGGTCAGCAGCAATGCATCGGCCAGCGCCGGCGTCTGGCGCAAGCCCACCCGTGCGCCGGCCAGTTGCATGTCGATGAAGTGGTACGCCACTTCGACGCCGTTGTCGCACAGCAGTTCAAGCTTGGCGATCTGCGCGGCCGGCGCCAGGATGACAGTATTCAGAAGGTCGCCGCGCGCCAGCATGCGCGTGCTGGTGAGAAATTGCCGCGTCTTTTCCGTTTCCAGCGCGATATTCACGGCCACGCCGTCGAGTGCGATGGTGGCCGTCTGGCGCGAGAAGCGCAGCTGGCCCTTTTCATAGTAACTTTGCCGCAAGCCGCCCGATTGCTGCGTCACCAGCAGCAGGTGTTCGTGCGCGATCGACAGCTTTTTGACCAGCGCGATACTGAGCAGGCTGGTCGAATAGATGCCGGCCACGGGCACGCGCAAGTGTTCGAGCGCCTCGGTCCACGGCTGCAGCAAGGTGGGATTGGTGAGGGCGAAAAACAGCACCTGGTCGTCGTGGCGGCCAGTGCTTTCGCGGCCCAGCATGGCGCTGCCCCGGTAGGGCGTATCGCGGTGCAGCTGCTGCCTGCGCCGCTCGAGCAGGGCGCGGCCCGCCTTGCCGCGCACATGGGGCACGAGCTGATGCTGGAAATCTTCCTCGATCAAGTCCGTCAGCAGGTAGGCGGGCACGCCCAGCCTTTGCTGCTGCGGGTCTTCCAGCCACGCGGCGAAGCCGTCCAGCCCGGCCGCGCTGGCGGGAAAGGACTGGCCCGGGCCCAGCACGCCGTGGTCCCAGTCGTAGGCGCACAGGGCGTCGCTGGTGAGGTAGAGTAATTGTTTGCGGAACACGGCGGCCTCAGGTTTTAATTGTGCTGATGGTGTCGTAGATCGGCCCCAGCACCGACAGCATGATCCAGCCCAGCAGCAGGCCCAGGATGACCGTCATGGCCGGCTCGATCATGGCTTGCACTTTTTCAATCAATTCCTTCACTTCGCGGTTGTAAAAGTAACTGACATTGCGCAAGGCCGTGTCCAGCGAACCCGTGGCCTCGCCCACCTTCAGCATGCGGATCACCAGCGGCGGGAAGATGCCCGTGTGCTGGAAGGCGGCAGTGACGCCGTAGCCTTCGCTGATCAGCTGGGCGGCGCGGCGCAGGCCGGCCGCCACCACCTGGTTGCCGGCGATGCCTTCGGACAGGCGGATACATTCGAGGATCGTGATGCCGGAGGCATACATCAGGGCAAAAAACGTGGCGAAGCGGGCCAGGATGATCTTGTGCAGCACGGGGCCGACCAGCCACAGCCGCAGTTTCAAGCCATCCCAGGCATAGCGGGCGCCTTCGTTGCGGCGGATCAGGGCGCGCAGGCCGAAAAACAGCAGCACGGGCAAAGCCAGCAGCAGATACCAGTAGTCGATGAACACGTTCGATACGGCAATGAGCACGCGCGTGTGCAGCGGCAGCTCGCCGCCCATGTTGCGGATGAAGGCCGTCAGCTGGGGCACGAGATAAATCATCAGGAAAAACGTCACGGCCGCCACGACGATGGCGACGACGACGGGGTACATGATGATCTTGCGCGTCTGCGAGGCCAGCTCGTCCTGCCATTTCAGGCTTTCCGACAGGTTCTTGAACACCTCGGCGATCCTGCCGCTTTGTTCTCCCGCCAGGATCAGGCTGGTAAACGTGGCGTCGAAGATGTCGCCATGCTGGGCCAGCGCGCCCGACAGGGGCAGGCCGCCCTCGATGCTTTCGATCAGGTCCGTGACGACTTCGCGCAGGCGCGGATGGTCCGTGCTTTCGCGCAAGTCATTCAAGCCTTCCAGGATGGGCACGCCGGCCCCCGTCAATTGCTCCATGTGAAAGCAGAAATTGATCAGGTCGCGGCGGTGGATGATGCGCTTGCCCAGCAGCACCAGATACTGGCCCGTGATCTTGCAGTCGATCAAGTCGAGCTGCATGCGGTGCAAACGCGCTTCCAGGTCCGGCACGTTGGCCGCCTCCATGCTGCCGGGAATCAGGGCGCCGGCGGCATCCATGGCGCGGTAGACATATTGCGCCATCAGGCCAGCCTTTCCGTCAGGTCCACCACGCGGCCTACTTCTTCCAGGGTGGTGACGCCTTCCAGCACGCGGCGCATGCCGTCGTCGACGATGCCCTTGAAGCCGGCCGCGCGCGCCGCGTTCTGCAATTCGCGGCTGCTGGCGCGGCGCGCCGTCAATTCATCGAGTTCGGCCGTCATCTTGAGGATTTCCATGATGGCCAGGCGGCCCTTGTAACCCTGGTGCGCGCAGCGCTCGCAGCCGACGGCGCGGCAGATGGACACGGGCGCCTCGTCCGGGACCAGGCCCAGCAGGCGGCGTTCGATGGTATCGGCGACCACTGTTTCCTTGCAGTGCGGACACAAACGGCGCACCAGGCGCTGCGCCACGATGCCGATGATGTTGCCGGCCATGATGTCGGGCAAGATGCCGATGTCGAGCAGGCGCGCCACGGAACCGATGGCCGAGCTCGTATGCAGGGTGGAATACACCTGGTGGCCCGTCATGGCGGCGGCAAAGGCCATTTCCGCCGTTTCGCGGTCACGGATCTCGCCAACTAAAATGATGTCCGGGTCTTGCCGCATCATCGAGCGGATGCCGTCGGCAAAGCCCAGCTTGACGGATTCGTTGACGGAAGTCTGGCGTATCATGTTCATCGGATACTCGACCGGATCTTCCAGGGTCATGATGTTGACGCTTTCCGTATTGATATGGTTGAGTATCGAATACAGGGTGGTGGTCTTGCCGCTGCCCGTCGGGCCCGTCACGAGGATCACGCCGTCGGGGCGCGCGATCATGAGTTTCAACAAGTTCAGCTCCGCTTCGGCCAGGCCCAGGGAATCGAGCGGGACGATGCCCTTTTGCCGGTCCAGCACGCGCAGCACGACGTTTTCGCCATGCGTGGTGGGCTGCGCCGAGGCGCGGAAGTCGATTTGCCGCCCGGAAAACTTGATGCTGATGCGCCCATCCTGCGGCGCGCGCGCCTCGGCGATATTCATGTTCGACATCACCTTCAGGCGCACGGCCATGGCTGGCCAGTACGATTTGTGCAGGCTGCGGATTTGCCGCAGGATGCCGTCGATGCGGTAGCGGATGCGCAGGAACGACTGTTCCGGCTCGAAATGGATGTCCGAGGCGCCGTTCTGCACGGCATCGGCCAGCAGCGCATCGATCAGGCGCACCATGGGCTGGCTGTACTCGTCCGACGGCGAGGCCATGCTTTGATAGCTGACTTCGCCCGTTTCGATTTCGTGCAGGATGCCGTCGATCGACAGTTCAAAACCATAGTACTGGTCGATGGCGCGCGAAATATCCGATTCATTGACGAGCACGGTGGAAATCGTGATGCCCTTGACCAGCATGGCGCTGATTTGATCGAGCGCAACGATGTTGCTGGTGTCGGCCATGGCCAGGATCAGATTGTCCGCCTGCCGTTCATAGACGATAGGGAAGACGCGATAGCGCTTGGCCACGTCTTTCGGGATCAGTTTTAATGCAATGGCGTCGACCACCAGGCTCGACAGATCCGCGCTGACCTGTTTCAGGTTTTCGCTGAGCGCCTCGCGCACGGTGGCTTCCGTCACAAAACCCAGGGTGATCAAGAGCTTGCCCAGCGGTTCGCTGCTGCGCCGTTGCTCGATCAGGGCGATGCGCAGCTGGTCTTCGCTGATCACGCCTTTCTGGATCAGCAGTTTGCCGAGGGGAAGTTTTGCCTGTTCTGCCATGTGATGCTTATTCCTGACGGGGGGTGATGATGGCTGGCTCGGCCACGGGTGCTGCCACCGGCGCGGGGGCCGTCAGTTCGCGCAAACGCGTTTGCACGACGGCCTGGTCGAAGGCGGCGGGAGTCGTCTGCGCCAGGGTCAGGGCGCGCTGGTAATACGTGGCGGCCAGCCGGGGCTGGTTCAGCCGGTCCAGGCCCACGGCCAGGTTGAAGGCATAGTCGGGATTGCCGGGCGCGGCGCCGTAGGCGCGGAAAAATTGCTGCTGTGCCTCGTTCCAGCGGCGCTGCTTGGCGTACACATTGCCCAGCGCAAACAGCACTGGGGCGCTGTCGGGGCTGCGCGCCAGGATGGCTTTCAATTTTGCCTCGCTCTGCGCCACATCGCCCTGGCGCAGGCCGATCAGGCCGGCCAGCGCTTCGCCATCGTCGGGATTGATTTCCAGCAAACGCACGTACAGGGCCGCCGCCTGCGCACCCTGATTTTCGCGCAGGGCCACGGCCGCCAGCCCCAGCAGCGCGTCGCGGTTATTCGCATCCTGTCGCAGCACGGTTTCATATTGCTGACGAGCAAAGCCCAGCTGGCCCCCGTTGAAGGCCTGGTAGGCTTGCTGCACGCCGGGGTTGATTTGCGGTGCGGCGACGCTGCGCTGCACCTGGATCTGGCTATTCTCGGGCGCGGCCAGCGGTGGCAGGCTCGGTGGCGCGGGCGGCGCCATGTGCGCCAGCTGGGCCGCCACGGCGGCCTGGGCTGCCGCCTGTATCATCGCTTGCTGATCCGCTGCCGCCGCTGCCGCCGCTGGCTGGCGCGCGTCGCGCGGATAGTCGGGCGGCAGCGCGGCGGGCGTCATGGCGTCCGTCGGCGCGGCGCCCGTGGCCGGCAGCACCACGACGGGACCGGCAACGCCGGCCGTCCCTGGGGCGTCCGTCAGCGGCATGGGCACACCGGGCAGGTTGGCGCCCGCGCCGGGGCTGGTGCTGGCGCGCCAGTACCAGTACGCCATCGAGCCGGCCACCAGCAGCAGGATCGCCAGCAGCACGGCCAGGCGCACGGTGGCCGGGTCGACGCTGATGGGGCCAGTGGGACCTTTCGGCGGCGGATTGCTGCGGCTGGCGCGGGGCCGGGCTGGCGGCGGTTCGGGGCGCGCGCGCGGCGGCTCGGGAGGCGGGCCAGGCTGCGCGCCTTGCTGCGCAGCTGGCTGGGGATCTGGCTGGGCAGCATTTTGCGCCGGCTGCGGCGCGGGCGCGTCCGATAGCGGTTCCAGGCGCAAGGTGCTGGCCGGCTGCACGGGCGCTGGCGTGGCCGGCGCGGGACGGGGCGGCAGGGCGTCGGCCGGCGCCAGTTCCAGCACCTGGTCGTAGGCTTCGGACGGCTTTTCCAGTTCCTCGTCGGAAAGACTGTTCTGTTTGGCGCGCTCGGCTTTCTTGAGCGCCTGCATTAGCAAGCTCATGGGAAGTCTCCCTGCAAGCGCGCCTGCGGCCGGACGGCCGGCGCTGGCGGGCCATCCGTGTAGGGCTGGCTGTTGAGCGGCGCCTGGCCGGGCAGCAGGTAGCGGTAATCGCGGTAATCGCCCTCGACGCTAGCATCCTTGACCACCACGGGGCGCATGAAGATCACCAGTTCCGTCTTGCTGCTTGCTTCATTGCGGTAGGTAAACAGATTGCCCACCAACGGCAGGCTGGACAGGCCGGGCACGCCATCGCGGGCATTGTCGATGGAATCCTGCATCAGGCCGCCCATCACGGCGATCTGGCCATTACCCACTTTCATGATCGATTCCAGCTCGCGCGCCTGGATCACGGGCACGCGGCTTTGCACGTTGGCCGTGGCCAGGGCCGGATTCGGGTCTTGCACATAGCCAACAATGCGCGTGATGGTGGGGCGCACGTTGAGGGTGACTTCATCGCTGTCGGAAATCTGCGGCGTGACGCTCATGACGAAGCCGACGGGCACCGTTTCCAGTTTCGATTCATACGTGGCCGGCGTGGTGATGGTGCCCGTCGAGCTGATCACGGCGGGCGTCACCTTGATGGTAAAGAAGACATTGTTGTCGACCACTTTCAGCATGGCCGTCTGGTTGTTCAGCACGCTGATCTTCGGGCTGGACAGCACTTTCACCTTGCCAAACGATTCGAGCAGCTGGATGGTGGTGGAAAAGCTGTCTTTCAGATAATTGAGCAGGAAGATGCCGGGCGTGGCGTTCGGCGTGACGCCGCTGGACAGGCCCGCCGTACCCACTTGCCCCTGGCGCAATTGCAGGCTGCCCGTCAGGCGCGACCAGTTGATGCCTTGCTGGTATTCATTGCTCAGGCGCACTTCGATGATGGTCGCCTCGATCAGCACTTGCCGCTTGGCGCTGTGCAACACCGCGTCGAGGAATTCGGCGATCTTTTCATGCTGGCGCCCCGTGGCGCGCACGGCGATCAAGCCACCCTCGACGTTGACGACGACGGACGAGGGGCTGCCCTTGTTGGCCAGTTTCAGCAGCGGCATGCCGTTCGCGTCCAGCGGCTGGCCGGGAGTCGCGTTCTGGCTGGGCGCCTGCTGGCCCGGCATGTTTTGACTCCCATTCGGGTTGCCATACTGCATCGGCGGCTGGGCGCCGTACTGGCCCGTTGCGCCGCCGGCAGGGTAGTTGCCAGCCTGGTTCTGTAGCTGCCCTTGCTGCCCCTGCTGGCTGGGCATGGTCGTCAATTGCTGGTTCAGCTGCGCCAGCGGGTCCACTTGCACATCGTTGAGCGTGGTCTCGCGCAGCAGGTCGCGGATATTCTTTTCCAGGCTGTACCAGAAATTATTTTCCGAACGATTCACGACCAGGGTGGTCGAATTGTTATTGCCGTTACCGCCGCTGCCTTGTGTGCTGCCAACGGGGTTGCTGGCGTTGTTCGACCCGCCGCCCGCCGTGGAAATTTGCGTGGCGATATTCACGCTGCTGTTGGTGCTGCGTGCCATGTTGACGTAATCGACCTTGTAGGTGCGCCATACGGGTGCGTCGGGCAGCACCGTCAGGTTCTTGCCATCGATTTCGTAGCGCATGTCGACTTGCTTGCCGATACGCGCCAGCAGTTGCGGCAGCGTCTGGTTCAGCGCATTCAGGGTGACACTGCCTTCGATTTGCGGGTGGATATCGATATTCATGCCCGCGTCGCGCGCCAGCGCAAACAGCAGCGATTGCACGGGCACCTTGTGCACGGTGACACTGTAGGTTTCCACTTTGGGCGCCGGCAGGGGCGCGGCCAGCGCGCTGCTTTGCTGCACCGGTTCGGGAATGACGCCGGCGGGAACGGGCGCGGCATTGAGGTGGGCAGGCGACAGCGGCGTTTGATGCGTGGCGCAGCCGGCCAGCATGGTGCTGCAGGCGAGGGCGACCCAGGAGGCCAGCACAGGAATAGGGTGTTGAGTCATGAAAAGTTCGCCCTTGAAGTCGTGTTGTGCTTTTGTAATTTTACCCAGCATGATCGCTCAAAAGCAATCGGCTGTGCAGGCCCGGGAGGCAATATGCCGAAATAAAGTCAGGGGGCGCCACGCCCCGTTTTCGCCGCGATCATGGCTTTCATTTCCATGCGGATACTATCTATGTCGCTCAGCAATATTTTCTGTGGCGACGCCGGGGCCAGCCTGGCCCGCACGGCTTCGGCGCTGGCCTGGTCGGCAAAGCTGCCGTAGACGATGAGCAGGCGCGCGGCGGAGGTATTGCCCGGCGTCTTTGCGGGCGCGGCGCCAGGCAAGCGAAACACATGGAGGTCGCGCAGGCCGGTGGCTTGCTGCGCCTGCTGCAGGAAGGTTTCCGCCGCAGCCGTTTCGGTGGCGGGCAGGCTGGCGATTTGCAGCACCAGTTGCTGAGGCCCTTGCTTTGCCAGCCAGTCGCGTGATTCGGCCAGCTTGCTGTCGAGCAGCGTGGATGGCGCTGGCAGCGGTGCGTCCGCAACGGCTGTCTGCAGCGCGCCTGGGTGCGCAATGGCGGGCGTGGTGGCGTGTGCCTGCGATGCCTGGCTTGCCGGCGGGGCCGTCCTGACGGTCGCCGCTGTCTGTCCCTGGCTGCCCGTCAGCCATTGCCACAGCAGCGCAGCGGCCAGCAACAGCATCAGCGCGCTCAAGGCGCCTGCCAGCAGCTTGCCCGCATGCCAGGGCGGGCGGTAAAAGGGGCTGTCGGCAATGGCCAGGCGCACGTGGCGCGCGCTGATTGCCTGCGCATCGTCGGCAAACGCGGCCAGCAAGGCCTTGTCTGCCAGAATATTGATCCTGCGCACGATGCCCTGCGCAGCGCGTGCCAGCCGGCGCAGCGCGGCCGGCGTGAAAACGAGCGGCGCCGTGCGGCCGGCGGCGGCCAGGCGGCATGCCAGATAGTCGTCCAGCAAGGCCCGTGGCAGGCGCGGCACATTAAAACTGTGGGTGATGCGTTCCTTCAATTGGCGGAACTGGGGCAAGTCCAGGGTGTGCTGCAATTCCGGCTGGCCAAACAGCACGATCTGCAGCAGCTTGTGGCTGGCCGTTTCCAAATTCGTCAGCAGGCGCAGCGCTTCCAGGGTGGCGCCCGGCATGGCTTGCGCTTCTTCGGCCAGCAGCACCACCTGGCGCCCCGCCGCATGCCGGGCGATCAGCTCGCCGTGCAGGGCGCGCAGCACGGCATCGGCGCGGCAGCCATCCAGCGCGAGGCCCAGTTCGGCGGCGATGGCGTGCAGCACTTCGTCCGGTTCCAGCCGGGGATTGAGCAAATACAGCACGTCGACCTGAGGCGGCAGGCGTTCGGCCAGCATGCGGCACAGCATGGTCTTGCCGCTGCCCACTTCGCCCGTCAGCTTGATGATGCCTTCGCCTTGGGTGACGGCATACAACAGCGCAGCGAGCAGTTCGCCCCGTGTATTGCCCGTATAAAAGAAAGCCGGGTCCGGCGTGATGCCGAACGGCGCCATGCGCAAGCCGAAGTGGCGCAGATACATGCCGTGCGGCGAGGGCGCGTAACGGCTGGGGCTGGCGAGGTGCGTGTCGGCGTTCATGCCGCAATGCAATTGAGGAAAGCCTGCTCCAGGCTGGCGTCGGTCGCGCCGCCATGACGCGCGCGGCATTCGGCGGGCGTGCCTGTAAAGACGATGCGGCCCGCATGCAGGATGGCCATGCGGTCGCACAATTCTTCCACGTCGGCCAGCGCATGCGAGGTGAGCAGGGCGCCACGGCCTTGCGCGCGCGCCTGCCGCAGCACTTGCTTGAATTGCGCGCGCGCCTTCGGATCGAGTCCGCTCATCGGTTCATCGAGCACCAGTTGCTCCTTGCCCGACAGCAAGCAGGCGGCCAGCCCCAGTTTCTGCATCATGCCTTTCGAGTAGTCGCGCGCAGGGCGCAGCAGGGCGTCCGGGGCCAGGTCCAGCGTGTCCAGGGTTTGCTGCAGCGCCTGCGCATCGGGGTGCACCTTGTGCAGGCGCGCCAGGTAGCGCAGGAAGTCGCCGCCCGTCAGGTAATACGGCGCCTGGAAACGTTCCGGCAGAAACGACAAGGGCTGGCGCGCCGCGCCATGCCGGTGCGGCTGGCCAAAAATGGCGATCTCGCCCCGCTCGGGCGTGCAAAAGTCCAGCAGGCATTTGAGCAGGGATGTCTTGCCCGCGCCATTCACGCCAACCAGGCCGAACAGCTCCCCCGCGCGTACCTGCAGGTCGACGCCGCGCAGCACGGCGCTGCCCGCCAGCTGCAGATGCACGTTGTGGAACTCGATGGCGCAGGCGTTCATAGGGACAAGGGTCGGCAGGCAAGACGGGATACGACCGCCATTATTGTCACGGGCACGAGCGGGCGGCAAGTGTTTCCTTGCAGAGTGTTGAAATGCGTAAAAATCAAACGATGGAATGTATTTTCTTTAAGAAACAACAGGTTCTGGAATAAAATACCCCCGCGCGCCGCTGGCGTGCATCGTCTGAAGAATTTGTCGAGGAGCAAGCATGGCAAGGCCAGAGAAAGTCCGGCTCGGTGAAATTTTGGTGCAGCAGAAATTGCTGACGGAAGAACAGTTGGGCCAGGCCTTGACGGAACAGAAGCGTTCGGGACGCAAGCTGGGCCGCGTTTTCGTCGAGCACGGCTTCGTCACGGAAGAGCAGATTTCGGGCGCCCTGGCGCGCCAGCTCGACATTCCCTACATCAACCTGAAGTTTTTCAACATCAATCCCGAACTGGTGCGGCTGCTGCCGGAAACCCAGGCGCGGCGCTTCCGCGCGCTGGTGCTGGAAGATCGTCGCGAGGGCTTGCTGGTCGGCATGTCCGACCCGACCGACCTGTTCGCGTACGATGAAATTGCGCGCCTGGTCAAGCGGCAGATCGAACTGGCCGTCGTCAATGAAACGGAAGTGCTGGCCGCCATCGACCGCATCTACCGCCGCACGGAAGATATTTCCACGCTGACGCGCGAGCTGGAGCAGGACCTGGGCGATGTCTCCGTCGACTTCGGCGCGCTGGCCGTCAATCCAGGCCTGGAAGAGGCGCCCATCGTCAAGTTGCTGCAATCGGTGTTCGAGGATGCCACGCAGGTGCGCGCCTCGGACATCCACATCGAGCCCCAGGAAGGCCGGCTGCAGATCCGCTTCCGCATCGACGGCGTGCTGCATTTGCAGACGGAAGCGGACAGCAAGATCGCCAGTTCGCTGGCCCTGCGTTTAAAGCTGATGTCGGATCTCGATATTTCCGAGAAGCGCTTGCCGCAGGATGGCCGCTTCGCCATCCGCGTGAAAAACCAGCGCATCGACGTGCGGATCTCGACCATGCCGACACAGTACGGCGAATCGGTGGTGATGCGCTTGCTGAACCAGGGCGGCACGACCTTGCGCCTGGACGCCATCGGCATGCCGCCCAAGCTGGTGGCGCAGTTCCGCGCCATCGTCAGCCGCCCGAACGGCCTGGTGCTGGTGACGGGGCCGACCGGTAGCGGCAAGACGACGACCTTGTATTGCGCCTTGTCCGAACTCAATTCCGTGGAGAAAAAGCTCATCACGGTGGAAGACCCCGTCGAGTACCGCTTGCCCGGCATTAACCAGGTGCAAGTGAACGACAAGATCGAGCTGAACTTTGCCCGCGTGCTGCGCTCGGCCCTGCGGCAAGATCCCGACATTGTGCTGGTGGGCGAGATGCGCGACCAGGAAACGGCGCAAATCGGCCTGCGTGCCGCCATGACGGGTCACCTGGTGCTGTCGACCCTGCATACGAACGACGCCATCAGCACGCCGCTGCGCCTGATGGACATGGGCGTGCCCCGCTACATGGTGGGCAGCTCGCTGCAAGCCGTGCTGGCGCAGCGCCTGGTGCGCGTGATCTGCGAAAGCTGCAGCACGCCGTACGCGCCGACGCCGAACGAATACGAATGGCTGCGCCTGGAACTGGGCGAGTTGGTCGAGCGCAACCAGTATTTCCACGGCAAGGGTTGCTCGCATTGCAACGGCATGGGTTACCGGGGCCGCACGGGCGTGTACGAATTGCTGGAAATCACGCGCGCCGTGGCCGACGCCGCCAACCATGCCGATCCATCGCACTTCATGAAGGTGGCGACGGCGCAGATGGCGGGCGAAACCCTGCGCCGCCACGCCGTGCAGCTGGTGGTCCAGGGCCGAACGACGGTGATGGAAGCGATGCGCATCAGCAACCAAAGCGAGGATTGAGGTGCCGTTTTTCTCCTACAAGGCGCGTAGCGCCAGCGGTGAACTGCTGACCGGCGTGATGGAAGGTGCCGACAGCGGCGCCGTGGCCGATCAGTTGATGGCGGGCGGCAGCACGCCCGTCGACATCAGCGCCACGAAACAGACGGTGACGAAGGCCGGTGCCAACCAGCTGGGCTGGTGGGCCAGGCTGACCGAGAAAAAAGTCACGCCCATGGACGTGCAGTTGTTCAGCCGCCAGCTGTACACCCTGCTCAAGGCGGGCGTGCCCATCATGCGCGGCCTGGCCGGCTTGCAGGAGTCCGCCATCAGCCCCGCGTTCGGGCGCATCATCAAGGATGTGCGCGAGTCGCTCGATGCGGGCCGCGAACTGTCGGCCGCCATGGCGCGCCATCCCGCCATCTTCACGCCGTTCTACCTGTCGATGGTGCGCGTGGGCGAAATGACGGGGCGCCTCGATGAAGTGTTTTTGCGCCTGTTCGACCACCTGGAATTCGACCGCGATATGCGCGCGCGCGTGAAAACGGCAACGCGCTACCCGACCTTCGTCGTCTTCGCCATGCTGGCCGCCATGGTGGTGGTGAATATCTTCGTCATTCCCCAGTTCGAAAAGGTCTTTGCCAGTTTCCATGCGGAACTGCCCTTGATGACGCGCATCCTGATCGGTACCTCGCGCTTTACGGTGGCGTACTGGCCCATCCTGCTGCTGTTGGGCGCGGGCGGCTTTTTCGGTTGGCGTGCCTGGCTGCGCACGAAACAGGGTTTATATAAGTGGGATCGCGCCAAGCTGCGCCTGCCGATCGCCGGCAAGATCATCCTGAAGGGCACGATGGCCCGTTTTGCGCGCAGCTTTGCCCTGTCAAGCACGAGCGGCGTGCCCATCGTGCAGGCGCTGACGGTGGTGTCGCAAACGGTGGACAACACGTATTTGAGCGCGCGCGTGGAACAGATGCGCGACGGCGTCGAGCGGGGCGAAAGCATCTTGCGCACCTCGGTGGCGGCCAACGTGTTTACGCCCGTGGTGCTGCAGATGATCGCCGTGGGCGAGGAATCCGGTTCGCTCGACGATCTGATGGACGAGATCGCCGACATGTACGAGCGCGAAGTCGATTACGAGCTGAAAACCCTGTCGGCGCAGATCGAGCCGATTTTGATCGTCTTCCTCGGCGCCATGGTGCTGGTGCTGGCGCTGGGCATCTTCCTGCCAATCTGGGACCTGGGTCGGGCGGCCCTGCACTGATGGCCAAACCGTTCCGCCAGCGCGGTTTCACCCTGTTCGAGCTGGCGGTGGTGGCGGGCGTGTTCGCCATCCTGATGGCCGTATTCTTGAACAGGGTCAGCTACTACCAGCAGCAGGCGCAGCAGGTGGCCGCGGCGCAGATGCTGGGCGTCCTGCGCACCAGCTTGCGGGTGCAGGTGCTGCACCTGTACCTGGCGGACCGGCGCGAGCAGTTGCCGGCGCTGGCGCGGCAAAACCCGTTCGACTGGCTGGCCGACAAGCCGGCCAACTACCTGGGCGAGTTCGCGCAGCCGGAGCTTGAAAAGTTACCTGCAGGGAATTGGTTGTACGATAAAAAAGAACAAAAAATCATCTATTTGTTTAGTAATGGCAATATTTTTCCCAGTAAAAGGGTTGATTCAGTGAAATTTAAGGTAACCTTGCCACGTGCGGACGCCGATCTTGACAAGCTCGCCCAGGAACCCGATATCGTGGTGTGGAAATCGCCGGACCCGGCAGCAAACTGACGCGCTTCCTGGTCCGGTGCAGCGACAGTTTCATGGCGTTGGTTTTGAATTTTTTATTTGATTTTGGAGAAAGCAAGAATGAACAAGTCTTTACGTAGTATGAAAAGCGGCGCCCAGGCAGGTTTCACTCTGATCGAACTGATCGTCGTCATCGTGATCCTCGGCATCCTGGCCGCGACGGCGATTCCTAAATTTATCGACATGTCGACCGATGCGCGCGTGGCCAAGATGCAGGCGGCCGCTGGCGCCGTCAAGGCGGGCGCGGCCCTGTATCATGCCCAGTGGCTGGTCGGCGGCGCGGTTGCCGATGCTTCAGGTGTTACCAGCGCGAAGATGGAAGGTAAGGATATCGCAGGTATTTATGGCTATCCGACTGCTGATACCATCATCGATGCGGCTGGCCTGACCGACCCAGACTACAAGTTCGCAGGTGGTGTCGTGAAGCCCGATGCAACCCGCGCGACATGCACGGTAACGTACGTTGCTCCGACCAAGGCAGGTGACGCGCCGAAGATTACGGTCGAAGCAAGCACCACGACCTGCAATTAATATCTGAGCACTCTGCAAGGAAAGTCCGGCCACGCCCGGCCTTCCTTGCGCACCACCAGCCCAACCCCAGGCGCCAGCCCGTTGGGCTTTTTTACGGGCCATCCATTGCAGCAGCCACCGACAGCTTTTCCGCATCGCCACGCAGGGTCGCCACGCCCCCTGCGGCGTACGGCTGCGCGCGGCTTCACCTTGATCGAACTGGTGGCCGTTCTGGTGCTGGCGGGTTTGCTGGCGACCTTTGCCGTCAACCGGTTTTTCCAGCGCGACACGTTTGACGCGCGCAGTTTTGCCGACCAGGTGACGAATATCGTGCGCTACGGGCAAAAGCTTGCGGTGGCGCAAAACCGTGCCGTGTTTGTCAGCATCGATGCCAACAAGGTGGCCCTGTGCTTCGATGCCGGCTGCAGCGATGAGCAGAAGGTGGTGCCGCCGACGGGCAGCAACAGCGGCAGCAAAGACACGGTGAAGTATTGCACGGCGACCAACTGGCTGTGCGAAGGCCGTCCGGCCAGCGTCACCCTGTCCACCGACGCGAAGGCTACGCCGAGCTTTTATTTCGACGCGCTGGGCCAGCCATATGTGCTGGCCAATGTGTTTCCTGACGCATCGACCTTCCCGGCGCGGCTGCCAATCAGCATCCAGGGCGACGGCCTGACGCGCACCGTCACGGTTGAAGGGGAGACCGGCTATGTCCATTAGCCAGCATCGCCGGCGTGAACGCGGCGTGACCCTGATCGAACTGGTGCTGTTCATCGTCATCGTCGGCCTGGCCTCGGCCGCCATCCTCGGCGTGATGAGCATGACGACAAAGCACAGTGCCGACCCGCAGCTGCGCAAGCAGGCGCTGGCCATTGCCGAAGGCATGCTGGAAGAAATCCAGCTGGCGCGGTTTACCTATTGCGATCCGCAAGACCCTGCCGCGCAAACGGCCACCAGCCCGGCCGGCTGCGCCATCCCGGAAGTGACCGGACAAGAGGCGGGCGGCGTGACGCGGCCCTTCGACAACGTCAACGATTACGTGAGCGCGTATGGCACGGCCACGAATTACAAGACGGATGCGCAGGGCGCAGTCTGGGCTGCAGGTTCCCCCCAGGAATACGTTGCCTCTGTGGTGATCACCCAGGCAGCCCTGAACGGCTTGCCTGCCACGGAAAGCCTGCGTATCCAGGTGACGGTGCCGTATGCCGACCAGCAGATCGTGCTCGACGGCTATCGCGTGCGCTATGCGCCGAACAGCATTCCATGAAAACTATCCTCAACATCAAGCGCCGCCCGCGCGGCTTTACCCTCGTCGAGATGGTCATCGTGATCGTCATCACGGGCATCATCGGCGCCATGGTCGCCGTCTTCATCCGCGTGCCCGTGCAAGGCTATATGGATGTCGCGGCGCGCGCGGTGCTGGCCGATGCGGCCGACACGGCGGCGCGCCGCCTGACGCGCGACGTGCGCCTGGCCCTGCCCAACAGCGTGCGCGTGTCGAACGACGGCCTGTTCCTGGAATTGCTGCTGACCAAGACGGGCGGACGCTACCTGAGCGATAGCGATGCGGCCGCGCCGGGCAATGTGCTGAGCTTTGATACCCCTCCCGACCCCGGCCTTCCTCTGAACTTTACCGTCGTCGGCGCCATGCCCGCCAATGCGCTGGGCGCGCGCCAGGCGATCAGCGTGGGCGACCAGATCGTCGTCTACAACCTGGGCGCGGAGTACGCGCCGAACAATGCCTATGCCTGCAGCGCGGCGAATGGCTGCAACCGCGCGGCCGTGACGGGCGTGTCCGGCGGCGTCGTTACGCTCGGCAGCTATCCTTTCACGACGGCGCCGGCGCCGCTGCCGTCGCCATCGAACCGCTTCCAGGTGGTGTCGACGCCCGTCACCTATGCGTGCGATCTGGGAACCGGCACGCTGACCCGTTACGCCGGCTATGCCATCCAGGCCACCCAGCCGGTTGCGGCGGAATTGAAGAATGGCGCACTGCTGGCGCGCCAGGTGACGGGGTGCGCCTTCAGCTATGCCGTGCTGGCCAATGTGCAGCGGGGCCTGGTGAATATCAGCCTGAGCCTGGGTGCGGCGAACAGCAATACGGGCGTGCTGCGCCTGGTGCAACAGGTGCAGGCGAGGAATACGCCATGACGCGCATGCTGCGCCAACACACGGGCCGCATGCGCGGTTTCAGCCTCGTCACGGCCATTTTCCTGCTGGTGGTGCTGGCCGCGCTGGCGGCCGTGATGGTGAATATCTCCACCTTCCAGCAGACGGAATCGGCGATGGACGTGCAGGGCGTGCGCGCCGAGCAGGCTGCCCGCGCCGGCCTCGAATGGGGTTTGCAGAAACAGATCAGTGCGGGCCTGACCACCGGCGCGGCATGCATCGGCGGTACCACGTTCAGCTTGCCGGCGAGCACGACACTATCGGCGTTCAGCGTCACCGTGCAATGCAGCACGGCCACGGGGCCCGGTACCTTGACCAGCTGGACCATCACGGCCACGGCTTGCAACCAGCCGGCCTCTGTCGAGCCGCGCTGTCCGAATGCGGGCAATAACGCCGATTACTTCCAGCGCCGCCTGCAAGCCGTGCTGTCGCAGTAAGGTCAACTGCATGAAAAAAAGATCGCTAATTTATTGTTTTTACACAATAAAGTTGGCTTCATGAATTAAAATTGGTCGGATGCATTATCTGCGCGACAAGATCGGGCAGGCACTTACACTGGATAGTTCGCATGGGTTTATTCGCAAGAGCAAAGAAGTACGATGGATGGCTGGCTACGGCGTTTGGCCGCGAAGGCGTCAGCGCTGTCGTTGTCGAGCGTCCCGCCGATGGCATGCCGCGCGTGCGGGGCGCCAGCTACCAGGCGGCCGCGCGGCCGGCGCCGGCCGAGGTGCTGGAAAAACTGGGCAAGGAACTGCAGGCGACGGCGCACCACTGCACCAGCGTGCTGGCCGGCGGTGAATACCAGTTGCTGTCGCTGGAAGCGCCGGCCGTGCCGCGCGAGGAACTGAAGACGGCCGTGGGCTGGCGCCTGAAGGACATGCTGGACTTTCCCCTGGCCGAGGCCACCATCGACGTGTTCGACATCCCCGGCGACCCGAACGGCACCCAGCGGGGCAGCAGCGTGTTTGCCGTCGCGGCGCGCAACAGCGCCGTGTCGCGGCGCCAGGCGCTGTACGCCGAATGCAAGATCGGCCTGTCCGTGATCGATATCCCCGAGATGGCGCAACGCAATATCGCCACCTTGCTGGAAACGCCGGGACGCGGCATCGCCGTGCTGTTTTTCGATGGCGACGGCGGCTTGCTGACCATGAGCTTCAATGGCGAGCTGTACCAGGCGCGCCGCATCGACGTAACCCTGACGCAACTGCAGTCGCCTGACGCCAGCCAGTATTACGACCGCGTCACCCTGGAACTGCAGCGCTCGTTCGACCATTTCGACCGCCAGTTCCATTTCATTTCGCTGGCCCGCCTGATGCTGATGACGGGCGCCAGCGATGGCTTGCACGCGTATCTGGCCGACAATCTCTACATGCCGGTGGAGCAGCTGGACCTGGCCACGGTGCTGGACCTGTCGCAGGCCGCCGAACTGCGCGACCCCGCCATGCAGGCGCGCTACTTCCTGGCCATCGGGGCCGCCTTGCGCGAGGTTGGCTTGCACCCGGGCAAGCATGAAGGGAAGGGCGCATGAGCCAGCAGATCAATCTGTTCAATCCCCAGTTTGAACTGAAAAAACACCATATGTCGGCGCGCACGGCCGGTCTGGGCCTGGGCGGCCTGGCGCTGGTCTTGCTGGCCGCGGGCGTGCTGGCCCAGCAGGCTTTGGCCGGTTTGGAGCAGCGCGAAGCGGGCGTCAAGGCAGCACTGGCGCAAGGCGAGGCGAAGCGTGACCAGATCTTGCGCGATTTCCCGCCACGCAAGAAAGATCCGGCCCTGGCGCAGGAACTGGCGGCCGTCGAGGCGCAGCGCCAGTTGCTGCAGGATGCGTCAAACGTGCTGGAAGGCGGCAAGCTGGGCAATACCCTCGGCTATGCCGGCTATTTCCGCGCGCTGGCGCAGGCCAGGGTCGACGGTGTATGGCTGACGGGCGTCGATATCGCCGGCGCCGGCAATGACTTCGGCTTGCAGGGCCGCGCCTTGCACGCGTCGCTGCTGCCCGCCTACATCACGCGCCTGGGCCAGCAGGAGGTACTGAGAGGCAAGACCTTCGCCAGCCTCGACATCGGCCAGCCCCAGCCGCCGGCCGTGGCCGTGGCCGAGGGCAAGGCGCCTAGCCTGCCTTATGTCGCGTTCAGCCTGCAGTCGGCCGACCGCGCCGTCACGCCGGCAAAACCTGTTGCCGGAGGAACACGCTGATGCTGCCCTTGCTGAAGAAATGGGCCACCGCCTTCGATGCCCTCAGCCTGCGCGAACGGCTGATGGTGTTCGGCGCCGGCGCGGCCGCCGTCCTGTTCGTGTTTTATTTCATGAGCTTTAATCCCCTGCTGGCGAAACGCGCCGCGCTGGAGGCGAGCCTTGCGCAAAAACAAAGCCTGTTGACGGCCACCGACAAGGAAATCGAGCTGACCATGCTGGCCCACGCCACCGATCCCGACCAGGAAGCGCGTACGCGCCTGGTAGCCTTGCAGGCGGAAACGGCATCGCTGGCGCAGGCGTTGCGCCAGAAGCAGCATGGCCTGGTGGCGCCCGAGCGCATGGTGACCTTGCTGGAACACTTGCTGCGCCGGCACGCCGGACTGCGCGTGGTGTCGCTGAAAACCTTGCCCGCCAGCGCCGTGGGCGCACATTCAGCCGATGCCGCGAACGGCGCTGCGGCGGACAAGGCGGCGCCGGCCCCCCTGCTGCACCAGCACGGCGTGGAAGTGGTGCTGCAAGGCAGTTATGCCGACATGGTGCAATACATGCAGGCGCTGCAAGCGATGCCGACGCGCGTCTTCTGGGGCGCCGCCCACCTCGACGCTGCCAGCTACCCGAACGCCACCCTGACCCTGACCTTACATACTCTCAGCATGGACGATACATGGATCGCACTTTGACCGTTGGCCGCGCGCTGCCGGCGCTGTCCCTGGCGCTGGGGTTGACGCTGAACCTGGCGTGGCCGGGCGCGCAGGCGCAGGCGCTCGATGATCCGACGCGCCCGCCGGCAGCCCTGTGGGCGCCCGCCAATACCACTCCCGTCGTCGCGGCCCGGCCGCAGCTGCAATCGGTGCTCATCTCCACCGAGCCGGGCGGACGCCGCCTGGCCGTCATCGATGGCCAGACGGTCAGGGTCGGCAGCAAGGTGGCCGGCGCCGTGGTGACGGAAATCCGCGACACGGCTGTCGTGTTGCGGCGTGGCAAATCACTGGAAACCTTCAAGCTGTACCCGAGCAGCAAGACCGATAACAAGGCCGATCGCAAGACCGATAGCAAGACCGGCAGCAAGCAGGAGTAGAAGAAGTGGCCAAGCAACTCAATCAACACAAGGCGAGCATGTTCAAGATCAGTACGATGGCGGCTGTCATCAGCGTCAGCCTGGGCCTGGGCGGCTGCAATGTCGCGCCCGTCAAGCGCGACACCTATAATGCGATCACCGATGCCGTCAAGGGCGCGGCGGCCACCACGGCGCCAGCGGCCCAGCCGGACGCCGTGGAAGCGGCGCTGCTGCCGCCCGTGGCGGCCCTGGCCCAGCAATTGCCGAAGGCCCGCGCCGCGCTCGACGAGCGCTTCAACGTGGCCTTCAACAATGTGCCGGCGCGCCAGTTCTTCACTTCCATCGTGGCCGGCACGCGCTACAACATGCTGGTCCATCCCGACATCGGCGGCACGATTTCCGCCAACCTGAAGGACGTGACCCTGTTCCAGGCGCTCGACGCCGTGCGCGAACTGTATGGCTACGATTACAAGGTCGAGGGCACGCAGATCTACATCAAGCCCCTGACCATGCAGACGCGTTTGTTCCACGTCAATTACCTGACGGGCGCGCGCCGCGGCAGCTCCAACCTGCGCGTGTCGTCGACGTCGGTAGGTTCGGTCGGTTCGACCAACTCGGGCGGCTCGGGCAATGGCGGCAATAACAATCAGGGCAATAACCAGAATAACGAGCAGAACCAGCAAACGAATAGCGGCCAGGGCGGCCGCACGCTGGACAGCAGCAACCTGACCACCTCGTCGACGGCCGATTTCTGGCCGGAATTGAAAGCGGCGCTGGAAGCCATCGTCGGCAGCACCGAAGGCGGCCGGCAAGTGGTGCTCAGCCCGCAGTCGGGCGTGATCGTCATCCGCGCCATGCCGGAAGAGTTGCGCAATGTCGACATGTATTTGAAGGCCACGCAGCTGTCCGTCGACCGCCAGGTGATACTGGAAGCGAAAATCCTCGAAGTCGAACTCAATGACAACACGCAGACGGGCATCAACTGGGCCTCGTTCGCCTCGATCAAGAGCGGCCACACGAACCGCATCTCGACCGGTTTCATCCAGCCCGGCGGCACCCTGGCGCCGCTGCCGTTCAACGGCGGCCAGCCGCCCAACATGACAAATGGCAATGGCTTGACGGCCAGCAGCGGTTTTGGCCTCAGTTCGGCGGCGAACGCGGCCGGTTCCATGTTCGGTCTGGCTTTCCAGACGGCCAATTTCGCGGCCATGATTTCCTTCCTGGAATCGCAAGGCTCCGTGCACGTGCTGTCGAGCCCGCGCATCGCCACCATGAACAACCAGAAGGCCGTGCTGAAGATCGGCACGGACGAGTTTTACGTGACGGGCGTGTCGACCACGACGAATACGACGGCCAGCGGCGCGACGACCAGCCCCAACGTGACCTTGCAACCGTTCTTTTCCGGCGTGGTGCTGGACGTGACGCCGCAGATCGATGCGGATGGCAACATCATCCTGCACGTGCACCCGTCCGTCAGCCAGGTGTCGACCATCAGCAAGGAAATCGACCTGGGCAGCGCCGGCTCGCTGAAACTGCCGCTGGCCGCGTCCAGCACGTCCGAGATGGACAGCATGGTGCGCAGCCAGGATGGCCGCATCGTCGCCATCGGCGGCCTGATGCGCCAGGCCACCACGGCGGACCGCTCGCAAGTGCCGGGCGCGGGCGATATTCCCGTGCTGGGCGCGCTGTTCCGCAACACGGGGCAGGTGATCCAGAAGCGCGAGCTGGTGGTGCTGATCAAGCCGACCATCGTCGACGGCGCGAACAGCTGGAACGAGGACTTGCTCGATTCGGGCAAGCGCATCGAGGCGCTCGACCCGCGCCGTCCGTCGGAGCGGCGCTAAATGTACCAGGCCCATTTCGGCTTGCGCGAGGCGCCGTTCGGCCTCACGCCCGATACCAGTTTCTTCTTCAACGGCCCGCAGTCGCAAAAGGCGCTCAACACCTTGCTGGTGGCGGCGCGCAATGGCGAGGGCTTCATCAAGATCACTGGCGAAGTGGGCACTGGTAAAACCTTCTTGTGCCGCAAGTTCATGCAATCGTTGGGGCCGGACTTCGTCACGGCCTACATCCCGAATCCGAACTTGCCGCCCCGCTCGCTGATCCTGGCGCTGGCGGATGACCTCGATGTGCTGCTGGAGAAAGATGCTGATCAGCATCAATTGCTCAAGTCCCTCAACCTGCGCCTGCTCAACCTGGCGGCGCAAGGCAAGCGCGTGCTGCTATGCCTGGACGAGGCGCAGGCGATACCCGTCGACAGCCTCGAAGCCTTGCGTTTGCTGACGAACCTGGAAACGGAAAAGCGCAAGCTGCTGCAAATCGTGCTGTTTGGCCAGCCCGAACTGGACGTCAAGCTGGCCCTGCCGGAAATCCGCCAGCTGGCGCAGCGCATCACCTTTCACTACCACCTGGGCCCGCTGTCGCGCGACGACGTGGATTTTTATGTGGCGCACCGCCTGCGCGTGGCCGGTTTCGATGGCGCGCGCCTGTTCAGCCGTGGCGGCGTGGGCAAGCTGTACCAGGCTTCCGGCGGCATTCCCCGCCTGATCAACATCATGGCGCACAAGGCGCTGATGGTGGCGTATGGCGAAGGACGGCAGCAAGTGGGCGCCCGCCACGTGGCGCTGGCCGCCAGCGACACCCTGGCCAGCAAGCCGCGCCGCTTGTGGCGGCGGCCATGGCCGTGGCTGGCCGGTGCCGGCGTGCTGGCCGCCGCCTGCGGCGCGAGCTGGACTTTATTGAACCGATGACGAAGATGAGCCTGTAGATGAGCCTGATTAACAAGATGTTGCAAGACCTCGATGCGCGCGGCACCCCCGATGGACGCGGCGACGCGGCCGGCATCCGCTCCGTGCCCGAACGCGAGCGGGGCGTTTCGCGCGCGCTGGTCTTCGGCGGCGCCGCCGGCTTGACGGCCGCCGCCATCGCGCTGGGCTGGGTCTACCTGAAGCGCCCGGCCGTGCCGCCCGTGCTGGTCAGCGTGGCCAGCACGCCGGTGTTGGTTCCAGTATCGGTACCGGTGCCTGCCGCCGTTGCACCCGCGCCCGTCGTGGCGGTTGAACCCGAACCCGTATTCCAGGCCGAGGAAGCTGCCCCCGCGCCAGCCAGGCTGCCTGTCGCCGACATGCGCCGCATCAAGGAACACCCCGCCAAGCCTGCCGCCGCGCCCGTGATGAAAACGCCGGCACTGTCCGCCAGCGAGCGCATCATCGACGGAAAACAGGTCACGCCACAGCAGCGCGTGGAGAATGAATACCGGCGCGCGCTGGCGCAGTTGCAAGATGGCCGCGTGTCCGACGCCATGCTGGCCTTGCAGCAGACCCTGCAGCTGGACGCGCGCCACCAGGGTGCGCGCGAAACCCTGGTGCGCCTGCTGCTGGAAGCGCAGCGCCCCGACGAAGCAGCCCGCCAATTACAGCTGAGCCTGGCGCTGGACCCGAAACAGCCGGCGCAAGCGATGATGCTGGCCCGTTTGCAGCTGGACAAGCCCAACGGCGGCGCGGCGGCCCTCGATACCCTGACGCGCAGCTTGCCGTACGCCAGCGACAGCGGCGAATACCACGCCTTCCTGGCCGGCGTGCTGCAGCGCGAACAGCGCTACCGCGAAGCGGCCGACCACTATCAGCTGGCCTTGCAGACGGCGCCCGACAACAGCGTCTGGTGGATGGGCCTCGGCATTGCCTTGCAAGCCGACAACCACCCGGCCCAGGCGCGCCAGGCATTCGAGCGCGCCAAGGGCTTGCAAACCCTGTCGCCGCAACTGCAGGCATTTGTCGAGCGCAAGCTGGTGCAGCTGGCGGCGGCGACTGCGAAGTAACTTTACCTCAATGAAAGAAACAGCTTGAAGCCTCTCAGTCTGCTTATCGTCCTGTGCTGCCTGGCCGGCAGCACCCTGGCCGGCAGCGCCCAGGCAGCCCCCGCCAGCGCCCCTGCCAACTACGTTCTTGAGAATACGGAAGTACGCGACATCCGGGCGCAAGCCCTGAAGCGCGATTACCAGGTGTATGTGGCCTTGCCCGATTCCTACCGGCAGGGGAACAAGCGCTATCCGGTGCTGTTCGTCACCGATGCC
Organism: Janthinobacterium sp. BJB426; assembly: GCF_002735705.1. Classification (GTDB taxonomy): domain Bacteria; phylum Pseudomonadota; class Gammaproteobacteria; order Burkholderiales; family Burkholderiaceae_D; genus Janthinobacterium. Next base: position 480,222 of record NZ_PDZL01000003.1, on the reverse strand, counting down.
AATTATGCATTTCCCGTCGTGCGCAATATCGCGCAGCGCCTGAACAAGCATGCGGGAATGGAAGAAGTCATCGTGGTCGGCTTGTCGTACGCCAACGGCGATGGTGGGGTGTACAGCCGCCGCCGCGATTACACGCCCACCACGCCGCGCAAGCATGAGTACCGCTCGGACATGCCTGGGCGGCAGCCGGCGTTCGGCGAAGCGAAGGCGTATGGCCAGTTCATCTCGGGCGAAGTATTTCCCTTCATCGCCAGCAACTATCGCGTCAACATGCAGCGCAAGGTGTTTATCGGCCATTCCTACGGCAGCCTGCTGGGCCTGCAATTCCTGCTGACGGAACCGCGCACCTTCGAGCACTACATCCTCGGCAGTCCGTCGCTGTGGTACGACGCTGGCGTCATGTTCGACCGCGAACAGGCGTATGCCGCCAGCCACAAGGACTTGCCGGCGTCCGTATTCTTTGGCATCGGCGGCCTGGAAAAGCTGGCGGCGGGCAAGAAGCGTTCGCGTTCGGAAGAGGACGCTGACATGGTGGCCGACTTGCGCGAGTTCGACGGGAAGTTGACATCGCGCAAGTTCCCCGGCCTGAAGACGCGCTTGCGCGTCTTTGCGGATGAAGATCACGCGAGCGTGTTTCCTTTCGTGCTCACGCATGGCTTGCGGGCGTATTTGACGTCCGCAAAATGAAGGGTGACGGGCGCCGCCCGCCAGACAGTGCCAGCGTCGCCATGCATACTCCGACCGCAGGAAGCGGTCATCGATAAGGTCAGGTGCCATGCGTACATTGAATGAATTATTGGATAGTGAAGACCCGGCGTTTGCGCTGATCAAGCAATGGGCCAGCGAGGCCGACATACCGGTGGAATTGCTGCCTCCCTCGGCCGGCAGGGCGGAGGTGCTGCTGAGCCTGCAGATCACCACGCGTTCTCCCCTCGGTGCGATAGCCTATGAAACCGGGGGCATCCTGGTGGATGACGGCTGGCTGCGCATATTGGGCTCGGGCCATGGCAAGCTGGAGCGCAACATTGCTACCTGGAACGAAGGAAAGGCCGAGGGTTTTCTGTTGGTGGCCGACGACGTGCTCGGCGGCTTTTTTGCCCTCAATGGCGGCGCGCTCGGCCCAGATCAGGGCCAGCTTTATTACCTGGCCCCCGAGACACTGGAGTGGGAAGCGCTGGAGATCGGTTACACGGCGTTTGTCGAATGGGCTTTTACCAGCCAGTTGCGGCAGTTTTACGGTCGGCAGCCTGGCGAGGCGCACGGCTTTGATGAATTGCCCTTGTCCGGCGACCTGTGCCTGAATTTTTATCCATTTCTGTGGACGCAAGAGGGGGCCCTCAAGACCAGTTCGCGGCGCGCCATTCCCGTGGAAGAGCAGTGGGCACTCAACCTTGATTTAAAACAGAAGGTGCTGGATGCGCCTGGGAGCACGAGCTGAGGCATGGCTTGCGGGCGTCTTTGAAACGCATCGCCATGCGCATCCCGAACCGGCGAAATCGCATTTCAATCCATGAATCGAGCGGTTTGTCGCAATGGCATGCGCCAGAAAAGGACAAGGGGATAGCATACAGTGGGCTTTTTCGCGATGCGCGGCCCGCAAGCGAGTGTTCGATACTGCCGCAGCAATCAACGGACGCTTCCCCATGACCTTGACCAGGATGAATACGCATGAAATTGACCGTTCCACATATCCTCTCCACCTGTCTGCTTGGCGCCTTCGGCGTGATCGGTAACGCGAACGCGGCATCCGGCGATGCCGAACTGGTGGCTCTGGTGCAGCGCCATGCGCAGGCGCAGAATAACTTTGATCAAGTTGCCTTGAAAGCCATCACGGCGGAGAATTATGTGGAAATATCGCCGGTCGGCGAGGTGGACGGGCGTGAAAAAATGTTGTCCTTCTATGCGCCAGAGCAGAAGCGGCCGAGTCCCCAGCTCCAGGTCGATGAACCGGTGGTGCGCCTGTTTGGCGATACGGCGCTCATCTCGGCGCGGCTGTCCTACCGTCTCAATCAGGAGGGGGGCGCCCGCACCTTCGCCCTGCGCGCCGGCTATGTCGCTCGGCTTGTCGACAAGCAATGGCTGCTGGTCAGCGCACAGTACACGGGCATCCGTCCGCCGAAACCGTAAGCTGAGATTTAGTTTGACGCTGGCCTTGCCTAGCCAGCCTACAGCCGCGCCTCATCGCCCCACACATGCCGCATGCTGAAATGCATGCCGGCATCGTCTTCGTGCAGCGAGGAAACGATGGCGAACTGGCTGTCGCCCGTGTCGCGCGGCGTCATCTGCGATAGCTGGGCGGCGGCCAGCGGCGCGCCCAGCGTATCGCTGAGCGGATGCACGTGGCCGGCGCCTCGTTGCGTCACCACCCCCAGTTCGCCGCTGCGCAGGCGCACCAACGTTCCGGGAGGATACTTGCCCAGCAGATTGACGAACTGTTCGCCCAGCAGCGGGTCGATAGGCACGCCCTGGTCGAGAAAGATGTGCTGCAGCGCCTGGTCGGGTACGATGGAGCGGCGATAGTTGCGCGCGGAAACGCGGGCGCAATAGCGGTCGGCCAGGCCGATCAGCTTGGCATTTTGCAGGATTTCATCGGCCGTGCGCCCCTGCGGGTAGCCGCTGCCATCGTCGTTTTCATGGTGCAGGAGCACACAGCTCAGCCATTCCTCGTCGTCGACGCCGGCGCAGCGCAGCAATTCCGTGCTTTCCTGCGGATGCAGACGCACGATGCGCATTTCGTCGTCGTTCAGGGGGCCGCGCCGGTCCTGGAAGCTGTCGTGGTGGCGCAGCATGCCCACGTTCATCGTCAGCGCGGCCGCGCCGATCAACAACAGTTCATCGTGGGACTTGTGCATGCTGCGGCCCACCAGCATGGCCAGCAAGGCTGTTTCGATACAGTGGCGCACGGCGTAGCTGCCAGCGATCTGGTTGAGCAGGATGCTGGCCAGGGAGATATCGGCATCGTGTTCCAGCGCGCGCAGCAGTTCGCGGGCGATGTCGCGCACGTCGCGCTCGGCATTGTTTTCGCTGCGCAAGGCCATCAGCAGCCGTTCCAGGCGCTGCGCCGCTTCATTGAGCATGCGCAAGACGGACGGCTGTTCCGGCGCGCCCACGTACAAGCCCAGTTGCAGCAAACGGCCCAGTTGCGTGCCGTCCGTGATGATCTGTCCCTTGCGCAGTTGCGGGCCGGCACTATGGTCCGCCAAAAACAAATCCCAGGGCAGGGGTTCGCCGGGAACCAAGTCGGCCGGGCCGATGCGACGCTGTACCATCTGTCATCCTTTGCCCCGCCGCAGCGAAGCCATGTTCAGTGCTCGGTTATATGCTGCGCAGGCGCTCCAGCGCCAGGCGCAAGGTCTCGTCTTTCTTGGCAAAGCAGAAGCGCACGATGCCCGATTCCTTGCCCTGCGCGTAAAACGCGGAGACAGGAATGGCGGCCACCTTGATTTGCGTCGTCAGCCATTCGGCGAACTGCGCTTCGGTCTCTTGCGAAATGGCATCGTAGCGCACGCACTGGAAATACGTGCCGTCGGCCGGCAGCAGGGTAAAGCGGCTGCCCGCCAGGCCGTCGCGGAACAAGTCGCGCTTGCGCTGGTAAAACGCGGGCAAGTCCAGGCAGGGCTGCGGGTCCGCCATGTAGCCGGCCAGGCCGTACTGCATCGGCGTGTTGACGGTAAACACGTTGTACTGGTGCACTTTGCGGAATTCCGCCGTCATGGAGGCTGGCGCGGCGACATAGCCGACCTTCCAGCCCGTCACGTGATACGTCTTGCCGAAGCTGGAGACGATGAAGCTGCGCGCCGCCAGTTCCGCGTTGCGCGCGAGCGACTCATGGCGCACGCCGTCATATACCATGTGTTCATACACTTCGTCGGACAAGATCAGAATTTGCGTGCCGCGCACGATGTCGGCAAGGGCGGCCACGTCGGCGGGACGCAAGATCGTGCCCGTCGGATTGTGCGGCGTGTTGATGATGATCAAGCGCGTCTTGTTGCTGACGGCGGCAGCCAGCTTGTCCCACGGCACGCTGTAGCCCTGTTCACCCACCTCCATGGAGACCAGCACGGGCACGCCGCCGGCCAGGGCGATGGCGGGCAGGTAGCTGTCGTAGGCCGGTTCGATGACGATGACTTCGTCGCCCGGGTGCACGCAGCACAGGATGGCCGTGGTGAGCGCCTGCGTGGCGCCGGCCGTGACGGTGATTTCCGTGCCGGCGTCATAGCTGTGGCCGTACAGGCTGGCGATTTTCGCGGCAATCGCCTCGCGCAGGGGCGCGGCGCCCGTCATCATCGGATACTGGTTGTGGCCGGCGCGCATGGCGTCGCTGACGAGTTCAACCAGTTGTGGCGCGCAATCGAAGTCGGGAAACCCCTGGCCCAGGTTGACGGCGCCATGCTGGGCCGCCAGGCTGGACATGCGGGTAAACACGGTGGTGCCCACGAGAGGCAGGCGGCTGGTCAGGGCGGGAGTCGTGTAGGGCAGGGACGGGCTGTTCATGAACGGTAGGGTCGCGGTGCGGAAAGTGGAATCGTGTCCCATTCTAGCGCAGCGCGCCCCGTTGCGTGTGGGGCTTTGGCGGCTCAGCCTGGCAAGGCCCAGCCTTCCGGCACCATGATCTTGAACATGCCGGCCTTGGCCGTCTTGCGGGCCAGTTTCAGCAGGGCCTTGTCCTTGGTGATGAGGATGTCGGCGTTGGCGTCGCGCGCCAGTTCGAGGAATTTCTGGTCATCCTTGTCCGTGCAGACGGGCAGGCGCACGCCGGACACGGGCGGTGCCACCACGCTGATGTGCGCGTCGAAGCGGGCGGCGGCAATGGCGCGGCTGGCTTCATCGAGCGGCAAATGTTTGTAATGCAGCACGACCAGATATTCCGCGCGGCAATCTTCGCGCGTGATGGCATGCACGGCGCCGCTTTCCATGGCCGCCAGCAGGGGCGCCCAGCGCGGGTCGTTGAAGACGAACAGGTCGAGGCAAACGTTGGTGTCGAGGACGAGTTTTTGTGGAGCAGGTATCATGTCGGCAATTCTATTCTGTAGTGATAATTTATGTTGATCGTGCTTTCGCCCGCCAAGAGTCTCGACCTGGAGACGCCGCCAACAACCTCGTTGCACAGCACCCCCGATTTTCTCGACCATTCCGCCCAGCTGATCGAGCGCATGCGCCAGTTTTCCCCGGCCGAAGTGGGCAGCCTGATGGGCATTTCCGACGCCTTGTCGGCCCTCAACGTGGCCCGCTACGCTTCCTGGACGCCGCAGCTGGCGGAAGCGCGCCAGGCCATCATGGCCTTCAATGGCGACGTGTATGCCGGTTTCGAGGCGCGCAGCCTGCAGCCGGCCCAGCTCGACTATGCCCAGTCGCGCGTGCGCATCCTGTCGGGCCTGTACGGCTTGCTGCGCCCGCTTGACCTGATCCATCCGCACCGCCTGGAAATGGGCACGCGGCTGTCGACCACGCGCGGCAAGGATTTGTATGCGTTCTGGGGCGACACCATCACCAACGGCCTGAACCGCACAGCCAGGGAGCAGGGCGCCAAGGTGCTGGTCAATCTTGCTTCCGAAGAATATTTCAAATCCGTCAAGCCGCGCCAGCTGGACGTGCCCGTCATCGCGCCCGTGTTCGAGGACTGGAAGAACGGCAAGTATAAAATCATCTCGTTCTACGCCAAGCGCGCGCGCGGCATGCTGGCCCGCTATGCGGCCGTCAACCAGATCCGCGATCCGCAGCAACTGAAGCAGTTCGATGTCGACGGTTACGGTTTCGTGCCGGAAGCGTCGAACGACAAGAGCTGGGTGTTCCGGCGCAAGGTAGGCGAATAAGTAAAAAAACCGGAGCAAGCTCCGGTTTTTTTCATTTTACTGCCAGAACTTCCACCACTTGCGTTCCTTGTTCACCCCTTCCGGGCTGAGGAATGCCGTGTTCGGGTAGTTCTTGGTCAGCACGCGCAAGGTATCGTCGCGCAGGTCGGTCAAGCCCAGCTTGTCATACGAGCGGTACATGATGAACAGCGCTTCTTCGATGGCCGGCGAGGCGGCAAAGTCGCTGACCGTCGTTTGCGCTCGGTTGGCGGCAGCCAGGTAGGCGCCGCGGCGGTAGTAATAGCGCGCCACGTGCACTTCGTATTTCGCCATGGCATCGATCAAATAGTTCATGCGGGCCAGCGAATCGGGCGCGTATTTGCTATTTGGAAACTTGTCGACCAGTTGCTTGAAGGCCGCAAACGCTTCGCGCGTGGCTTTCGGATCGCGCTCGGTCGGATCTTGCTCGTACAGGAAGTTCAGGAAGCTGATCTGGTCATTAAAGCTGATCAGGCCCCGCAAGTAGTACATATAGTCTACATTGGCGTGGTTCGGATGCAACTTGATGAAGCGTTCGACGGCAGCCAGTGCCTGCGCCTGGTCTCCCGACTTATAATACGCGTAAGCGATCTCCATCTGCGCTTGCAGAGCATAGTTGCCGAAAGGATAGTTAGCCTCCAGCTTCTGGAACAGGCCGATTGCAGCTTCATAGTGCTGCCCGGCCATTTCTTCACGCGCCTCCGAGTATAATTTCGTAACGGACCAGTTTTTGGTCTCATCCACTTTTTCTGGCAACAAGCTGCAAGCGGACATGCCGAGCAGAACGACTGAAGCGACTACCAACGATAATTTTTTTTGCATGACGTTTTGCAAGAAGGTTTTAACCAAGATTTTACAATAGGCTGATTATAGCCGATGGGAATGCTGTGATATTAACTCCGAAGCCTAATTTGGCTGACCCCGCGTTTGACTCCCTTTCTGACCATGCTGCCGAAGAGGCGTTTGACGGCGATTTTGCCGCCGACGACGTCTTCGAGGAAATGGCCCCGATTACATTGGAACTGACGCCGGACGCCTGCGGCCACCGCCTCGATAAAGTCATCGCCCAGCTGGTGCCGCAATACTCGCGCAGCCGCTTGCAATTGTGGCTGGAAGCCGGTTTCGTGACCGTCGATGGAAAAGTTGCCAAACGCAACATGACCGCCTATGGCGACGAGAAGATCGTCATTCTGCCGCAAAGTGCGCCGGAAGACGAGGCTTTTAAGCCGGAAGCGATGGAATTGAACATCGTGCACGAAGATGAGCATATCATCGTCATCAACAAACCGGCCGGACTGGTCGTGCATCCGGGCCCCGGCAACTGGTCGGGCACTCTGCTCAACGGCTTGCTGCACCACTGCCCGCAACTGGCGGGCGTGCCGCGCGCCGGCATCGTGCACCGCCTGGACAAGGACACGAGCGGCCTGATGGTGGTCGGCAAGACCCTCGCTTCGCAAACGGACCTGGTGCGCCAGTTGCAGGCGCGCACCGTCAAGCGTGAGTATTTCGCGCTCGTGTGGGGCACGCCAAAGGCGGCCGGCACCATCGACGCGTCCATCGCGCGCCACCCGCGCGACCGCGTCAAGATGGCCGTCTCGGAGAATTTCACCGCCAAGCCTGCCATCACGCACTATGAATTGATCGGCAGCGGCGAACTCGACCGTCGTCCCGTGAGCCTGATGCAATGCCGTCTGGAAACAGGCCGCACGCACCAGATCCGCGTCCACATGCAGCATCTGGGCTTCGCGCTGGTCGGCGATTACGTGTATGGCAAGCAGCATCTGGTGTCCGTGTTCTCGCGCCAGGCGCTGCAGGCGCGCCGCCTGGGTCTCGTGCATCCGGGTACCCTGGAAGCGTGCGAGTGGATCGTGCCGCTGGCCGATGACTTCGCGCAACTGATCGCCACCGCCGGCATTCCCGAGCCGGAACAGGTCTGATGACGTCACCGTTGCCTTGCATTATTCCCCATTGGCCCGGCTTGCCCGCGAACGTGGGCGCGCTGTCGAGCATGCGTGTGGGCGGCGTCAGCCAGGAGCCATATGGTGACGGGCAGGGCGGCGGTGGCTTGAATCTGGGCACGCACGTGGGCGATGATCCCGCGCATGTGGCCGCCAACCGCGCGCGGCTGGCCGCCATCTTGCCTGCCGAGCCGGCCTGGCTGTCGCAAGTGCATGGCGTGGCCGTGGCCGATGCCGGCAAGCTGGACGGCCATGTGCCGGACGCCGATGCCAGCGTGGCAACACAGTCTGGCGCCGTGTGCGTCGTGATGACGGCCGATTGCCTGCCCGTGCTGTTTTGCTCGACGGATGGCCTGGTTGTCGGTGCGGCCCACGCGGGCTGGCGCGGCCTGGCCAACGGCGTTTTGCAGCGCACGGTGGCAAGCATGCGCGCGCAAGGCGCGACGGACATCCTTGCGTGGCTGGGGCCGGCCATCGGCCCACGGCAATTCGAAGTGGGGCAGGACGTGCTGCAAGCGTTCCGCAACGGCGCGTGCGATGATGTTGAGCGGCAAGTGTTATCCAGTGCCTTCACCGCCATCGCCGACAAGCCCGGTAAATACCTGGCCGATATCTATGCGCTGGCACGCACCATGCTGCTGCGCGATGGCGTGGCGCAAGTGGCCGGCGGGGAATATTGCACCGTCAGCGATGCGGCGCAGTTTTACTCGTACCGGCGCGATGGCGTCACGGGAAGACAGGCCAGCTTGATCTGGCGCAAATAATCTGCACGGCAGACACTTATGTGTCTGCCGTTTTTGTTTTATCGTCTGCTGAGGCAAGTGCGCGGGCTTTTAGCTCGGCCTTGCGTTTGCGTCTCCGCGAGCCCGTCAGATAGAATAGGATGGACAGGGGGATGACGCAGTACAGCACGAAGGTCATCACCCCGGCGACGATGGACGGTTCTGTCAGCGCCATGAGGCCGACGACATAGATCCAGGCAACAGCGGTCATGAGCATCATCGGTATTGGCAGTGAGTAAAAGTTTGCATGCAGGTGATCCTAAAGTATTTATTTTTCGACTACGTTTCGGCGCCTAACAAAACCGTAGCGAGCGGAAGGGAGAGGTGGCTAAGAAGCGCAACCGTACTCTAGTACGGTGAGCATCGCAGGCCGCCTATTCCGACGCGCAGTAGGTTTTGTTCGGCGTCCCTCAATCTTGAATGGACTTACATACATCTATGAACATGCCCGATCCTCAAGCAATGACCAAAGAATGGATGGCGCAGATCAGCAATCCTGAGCAGTGGAAGACGTGGTTCAACATGGTACCGCAGCCCCAGGGCAATCCGATTGCCGGCATTTTGCAGGATGCAGGTGCCAGCATCAAGCCGGAAGTGATCGAGCAACTGAAAAATGCCTACGTGGCCAAACTGACGGGCTTGTGGGCTGATTTTATGGCCGGCAAGACGCCGGAGCTGAAAGACCGCCGCTTTGCCGCGCCCGCCTGGCACGCCAGCCCCCTGTCGGCCTTCAATGCGGCAGCCTATCTGCTGAACGCGGAGTTTCTGAGCGCCATGGCCGACGCCGTGGAAGCGACGCCGCACCAGAAGCAAAAGATTGCGTTTGCCGTGCAGCAAATCGTCGACGCCATGTCGCCCGCCAATTTTCTTGCGACCAATCCCGACGCCCAGCAAACCCTGATCGAGACCAAGGGCGAGAGCCTGGCCAAGGGCTTGAGCAATATGCTGGCCGACATGCAAAAGGGCCGCATTTCGCAATCCGACGAATCGGCCTTTGAAGTGGGGCGCAACGTGGCTACCACGCCAGGCACGGTGGTGTTCGAGAACGCGCTGTTCCAGCTGATCCAGTACACGCCGACGACCCCCACGGTACACCAGCGGCCGCTGCTGATGGTGCCGCCATGCATCAATAAATTCTATATCCTTGACTTGCAGCCAGAAAACTCGCTCGTGCGCTATGCGGTGGAGCAGGGCAATACCGTGTTCCTGATGTCCTGGCGCAATCCTGACCTGAGCATGCAGCACCTGACGTGGGACGATTACGTCGAGCAAGGCGTGATCGAAGCCATTCAGGTCACGCAGGACATTTCCGGCCAGGACAAGCTCAATATGTTCGGCTTTTGCGTGGGCGGCACCATCGTCTCGACGGCGCTGGCCGTGCTCAAGGCGCGGGGCGAAAATCCGGCCGCCAGCCTGACCTTGTTGACCACCTTTCTCGATTTCTGCGATACGGGCGCGCTCGACGTCTTCATCGACGAGCCGCAAGTGGCGCTGCGCGAGCAGTCCCTGGCCAAGGGCGGCCTGATGTCGGGCCGCGACCTGGGCAGCACTTTCTCCAGCCTGCGGCCGAACGACCTCGTGTGGAACTACGTGCAATCGAATTACCTGAAAGGCAAGGAGCCGCCCGCGTTCGACTTGCTGTACTGGAATGGCGACGGCACGGGCTTGCCGGGTCCCATGTTCTGCTGGTATCTGCGCAACACTTACCTGGAAAACAGCCTGAAAGTGCCGGGCAAGCTGACGGTGGCCGGCGAAAAGGTCGACCTGAGCAGCATCGACGCGCCTGCTTTCATCTACGGTTCGCGCGAAGACCATATCGTGCCCTGGGGTGCGGCCTATGCCAGCACGGCCTTGCTGAACCCGAAAAAGCCGAAAGCCAACCGCTTCATCCTCGGTGCTTCGGGCCATATCGCCGGCGTGATCAATCCTGCTTCGAAGAAAAAGCGCAGCTACTGGAGTAATGACCAGCCCCGCACGGCCAAATCGAAGCCGCAAAGTGCCGAGCAGTGGATGGAAGGTGCAACCGAGCACGTGGGCAGCTGGTGGTCCGAATGGGCGGCCTTCCTGGCCGAACACGGCGGCGCGCAGGTGAAGGCGCCAGGCAAGCCGGGCAACAAGCGCCACGCGGCAATCGAGCCGGCGCCGGGGCGGTATGTTAAAGTCAGGGCGGACTAGTTTACAAAAGCTTCTCGCCAGGCAAGACCGGCGTAATCCCCGGTCTTGTCAGGAATCTACTTTTAGTTGCGTTGCAATAAATATGGGAATCTACTACCCTGATGTGCAATGGAGCCATTTTCCACTCTATAATGGAAAAAGTAGGCAGGTGCGAAAGCGGACCCACGTTCGCTTTTTTTTCGGATTAACTCTGTACGCGCTGCGGCGCAATAAGTGGAACTTGTGATGAGTAGTGCAAAAAAAAGTATAGACCGCCTGATTAAAAAATATCCCAACCGCCGTCTGTATGACACGCAAACCAGTTCCTACATCACCTTGACGGACGTCAAGCAGCTGGTGTTGGACAATGAGGTGTTTACCGTCGTCGATGCCAAATCCAATGAAGATTTGACGCGCAGCATCTTGCTGCAAATCATTTTGGAAGAGGAAGCGAACGGCGCGCCCATGTTCTCGAGCAGCGTGTTGTCGCAGATCATCCGCTACTATGGCCACGCCATGCAGGGCATGATGGGATCCTACCTGGAAAAGAACGTGCAAGCGTTCACCGATATCCAGCACAAATTCACGGGCACGTCGGCCGGCAGTTTCGAAGGCAAGCCTTTCAGCCCGGAAATGTGGACCCAGTTCATGAATGTCCAGGGCCCGATGATGCAAGGCATGATGAACAACTACATCGACCAGAGCAAGAGCCTGTTCGTGCAGATGCAGGAACAGATGCAGAGCCAGAGCAAGAATCTGTTCGGCACGTTCCCGTTCGTTCCGCCGGTCCCGCCAACGGACAAAAAGTAATCCATGCCACACGCTCACCGGGCGATTCGATCGCCCGTGAGTTGTATCGGCGTCATCAAAACAGCATAGTTCTGCCAGCAAGGGTCGGCTCGGGGTACAATAGCCGATTCGCCTCACCATTTTACTAGCTGCCAACTATGTCTGAAATTCACCGTATTCCCGTTCCTTCCGCCCAGCCCGAGGCCATGCTGGCCATGCCAGGTGCGGCGCCGAAAGTGGGCTTTGTCTCGCTCGGCTGCCCGAAAGCGCTGGTCGACTCCGAACAAATCCTGACCCAACTGCGCGCCGAAGGCTACGAAACGGCGAAATCCTACGCTGGCGCCGATCTGGTGATCGTCAATACCTGCGGTTTTATCGATGCTGCCGTGCAAGAGTCGCTCGACGCCATCGGCGAAGCGCTGGCTGAAAACGGTAAAGTCATCGTGACCGGTTGCCTGGGCGCCAAGAAAGATGCTGCCGGCGACGACATCATCATGAAGGTGCACCCGAAAGTGCTGTCCGTCACGGGCCCGCACGCGCTGGCCGAAGTGATGGATTCCGTCCACTTCCATCTGCCGAAACCGCATGCGCCATTCCTCGACCTGGTGCCGCCGCAAGGCGTCAAGCTGACGCCGAAGCACTATGCCTACCTGAAAATATCCGAAGGCTGCAACCACCGCTGCAGTTTTTGCATCATCCCGTCCATGCGCGGCGACCTCGTCTCGCGCCCGATCGGCGAACTGATGATCGAAGCGGAAAACCTGTTCAAGGCTGGCGTCAAGGAATTGCTGGTCATTTCGCAAGATACCTCCGCATATGGCGTGGACGTAAAATTCCGTTCCGGCTTCTGGAATGGCCGTCCCGTGAAAACCCACATGACGCAGCTGACGGAAGCGCTGGGCGAACTGGCCAAGTCCTACGGCGCCTGGGTGCGCCTGCACTATGTGTATCCGTACCCGCACGTGGACCAGATCATCCCGATGATGAGCGGCGGCCACATCCTGCCATACCTCGACATTCCGATGCAGCATGCGCACCCTGACGTGCTCAAACGCATGAAGCGTCCGGCCAGCGGCGAGAAAAACCTCGACCGCATCCAGGCCTGGCGCGCCATCAACCCGGACCTGACGATACGCTCGACCTTCATCGCTGGTTTCCCTGGCGAAACGGAAGAAGAATTCGAATACTTGCTCGACTTCCTCAAGGAAGCGCAGATCGACCGCCTGGGCTGCTTCGCCTATTCGCCTGTCGAAGGTGCAACGGCCAACGCCATCGCCAATCCCGTGCCGGAAGAGCTGCGCGAAGAGCGCCGCGGCCGCGTCATGCTGCTGCAGGAAGAAATTTCCAAGAAACGCCTGCAAGCCAAGGTCGGCAAGACCGTGCGCGTGCTGATCGATGAAGTCACCCGCTCCGGCGGCGTGGGCCGCTCGTCCGCCGACGCGCCGGAAATCGACGGCGTCGTGTATGTGAAGCCGCCATTCGAGCCGCACCGCAAGCTGACGGTTGGTCAATTCGTCGACGTGACGATCACCTCGGCCGATGCGCACGACCTGTGGGGCGCTGCCGAGTAAAAAACCGCCATGCCGGCGTTGCGCTGCCTTGCCGTACAGTATGCTACTGTCTTCGGCAGCGCGCCTTGGCCTGAACGTTTTTTATGCAGGTGTAACACTCTGTCAGGTGTACGGCGTGCAGGGCGCAAAGCCCTTACAATCAAGGCGGATCAGCAATTGCGGATCCGCCTTTTTTTATTTCCCGACGCCATGACCCAGACCAAATCTCCCCAGACCGCGCTGATCCACAGCGATTACCAGGCGCCGCAAGGCTTTGCCGCGTTTCCGAACGCCATCCATCACGCATCGACCGTGCTGTTCAAGGACGTGGCGGCCATGCGTTCGGGCGACTGGAAAGAGAAAAACGCCTACACCTACGGCTTGCACGGCACGCCCACCACCTTCACCCTGGAAGCGCGGCTGGCCGAGATCGAAGGGGGGAAATACTGCCTGCTGGCGCCGTCGGGCCTGGCGGCCATCGCCATGGCGGATTTTGCCCTGCTGAAAACGGGCGACGACGTTTTATTGCCGGAAAATATCTACAACCCGAACCGCGAACTGGGGCGTTGGCTGGCGCAGGATTTCGGCATCACGGCCCGCTATTACGATCCGCTCATCGGCGCCGGCATCGCCGCCCTGATCCAGCCCAACACCAAACTGATCTGGACGGAAGCACCCGGTTCCGTGACGATGGAAGTGCCGGATTTGCCCGCCATCTGCGCGGCTGCCCATGCGCGCGGCGTGCTGGTGGCTTTGGATAACACCTGGTCGGCGGGCCTGGCCTTGCGCGGCTTTGACCTGGGCGTGGACATCATCATGCAGGCGCTGACGAAATACCAGTCGGGCGGCTCCGACGTGCTGATGGGCGCGCTCATTACGCGCGAGCGGGCGCTGCACGAGCGCCTGGCGCTGGCGCACATGCGTCTGGGCATGGGCGTTGGGGCGGACGACGCCTACCTGGTGCTGCGCGGCTTGCCGACCATGAAGTTGCGTTTCGACGCTCACGATGCGGGCGCGCGCGCGGTGGCTGCCTGGCTCAAGGGAAGAAGCGAGATTGCCACCGTGCTGCATCCGGCTTTCGACGATTGCCCCGGCCACGCCATCTGGCAGCGCGATTTCACGGGCGCGGGCGGCCTGTTTTCCGTACTGTTCGATGCCCGCTACACGGAGGCGCAGACGGACCGCTTCGTCGATGCCTTGCAATTGTTCAAGATTGGTTACAGCTGGGGCGGCGCCAACAGCCTGGTGATGCCGTACCGCATCGCTGCCATGCGCAAGGGCTGGCAGTTGCCGGGCCAGCTGGTGCGCCTGAATGTGGGACTGGAAGATCCGCAGGATTTGATCGCCGATATCGAACGGGCGTTCGCGGCGATGTAGGAAACGGCAAGCCGTTGGCTTGCCGCGAAGCACCTTTTACATGGGCACGGGCTTGTTGTTGTTCAGGTCGAGGAAGCCGCGCAGCAAGCGGTAGGCCTTCCACAGCCAGGCCACGCCCCACACGAGGAACGCCAGCGGAATGCCGATCAGCGTGATCCACAGGATGGCGCCGACGACGATCCAGGCCACATACCACCAGAAGGAACGGATCATCCAGCTGTGATGGCTGTACACGAAGGTCCCGGCCGCCTCGTCCCGCTTCACATAATTGATGATGAGCGGAATGAAGGAAAACGCGCCCAGCGAAAACACAAAGCTGGCGCCATGTATCAGGTACAACCACCAGGCCAGGTTTTTGGTCTGCTGGAGTTGGGTATCCAAAATAATATCTTGTGACATGAAAGCTCCCGTCGTTGCTCAATTTTTAATTGTAACAAGCAAAGCGGCGCGGCAGCGCAGTCCATGCAAAAAGGCAGAATACATTTGAAACGAGATCGCTATCCCACCCTGGCCGCGTGCGCCAGGTCATGGCTGCGTAAGGCCTTGCCGGCCTTGCTGCTGTGCGCCACGGTGGCCCATGCCGCCGGCGCGCCCCTGGATGCGGAGTTTGCCACCGGCTTGAAGGAAGAGGGTTTGGCGGGCGCCGTCTGGAGTGAAGTCTTGCCTGACGGAACGGTCAAGGTCGGCGCGTCCGGCTTGCGTGATGCCGCCAGGCAGATACCCATGCAGGCGGACACGCGCATGCAGGTGGGGTCCGTGGGCAAGGTGGCGCTGGCGCTGGGCATCTTGCGCCTGGTTAGCGAAGACCGGCTCACGCTCGACACGCCCTTGCAGCAAGTGCTGCCGGAACTGGCGCTGAACAACCCGTGGCAAGCCAGCGACCCCGTGCGCATCCGCCACCTGCTGGCGCACACCTCGGGCCTCGATAATGTGCGCTTCTGGCAGGCGTTCAGCCTGAAGCCGGCACCGGACACGCCGCTGGCCGCCGCCTTTGACGGCGACCGCAATCTGCTGCGCGTGCGCGCCCGGCCCGGCAGCCGCTATGCGTATTCGAACATGGGCTATGGCTTGCTGGGCATGGTGATCGAGAAGGTCACGGGCCAGCCGTACGAGCGTTATCTCGATGCGCAACTGCTGCAGCCGCTGGGCATGGCGGACAGCACGTTTGCCTATGTTACGCAAATGAGTACGCAAATGAGCACGCAAATGAGCACGCAGGCGGGCGCGCAGGCGGATCCGCGCCTGGCCATGGGCCACTTCGAGCATGGCGTGGCGCAGCCGGCAGTGCCGCAATACCTGCGTCCGGCCGCGCAATTCACCACCACGGCGGCCGACATGGCCAAGCTGGCGCAATTCCTGATGGGCGACGGCAAGCTGCAGGGCAAGCGCTTCATCGACCTGGCGCTGATGGGTGCCTTATCCGAACCGGCCGGCACGGATGCGGCGCAGGCGGGCCTGGCAACAGGCCACGGCCTGGCCCTGGCCGTGCGCGACCGCCACAATGTGGTGGGCGCCTGCCACCCTGGCACGGCCGTGGGTTTCCGCGCCATGCTGTGCCTCTATCCGGAGCAGGACAGCGCCTTCTTCGTGGCCTTCAACACGGATGCCGAGCAGGCCGACTATGAGCGCTTTAACCGCCTGCTGCTGCGCGACCTGGAACTGCCGCTGCGCGCGCCGGCCCCGCACGGCACGCCCGCGCCCACGGTGGAAAACTGGCAGGGCGTCTACGTACCGTCGCCCAGCCCCATGGCCAGCATGGCCTGGATCGATGCCGTTTTCGGCTTTACGCGCCTGAAATGGGATGGCGAATCGCTGTTCCTGATCCCGTTCCAGGGTGAACCGAAGGAACTGGAACCGGTGGGCGGCCTGCTGTTCCGCGCCAGCGACCGCAGCACGCCGTCGCACGTGCTGATGCAGGAGGATGGCAAGCATGTGCTCAGCGACGGCTTGCGCAGCTATGAACGGGCGTCGATGCTGCGCATGCTGGTGCTGTGGGGCAGCCTGGCGCTGGGCGCTGCCGGCTTGCTGTATGTGCTGGTGGTGGGTGTGTGGCGTGCCGCGCGGCGCAGCCTGGGGCGGGGCGACCATCTGTTTGCGCCCCTGCTGTCGCTGCTGGCGCTGCTCCTGCCGCTGCCGTTTTTCTATTTCCAGTCCTATCTGCGCCTGGGCGACGTCACCATCGCCAGCGTGCTGCTGGCGCTGGCGACGGGTGCGCTGCCGCTGGCGACGGCGTTCGGCCTGGCCCGCTGCTGGCGCAGCCGCGGCACGGCGGCCGAGGCGGGTTCTTGGGCGAAATGGGATTGGGTCGCCTTGCTGGCGGCCTTGCAGCTGCTGCTGGTGCTGGCCTGGTGGGGACTGCTGCCGCTGCGGCTGTGGCACCTGTAGGCTGTCAGGTCCAGGCAGCCAGCAGCCGGCGCCACCAGGGTTGCGCCGGCGTGGCCCTGCTACCGTGCGCGGACCGCTTGGCGCGATAGCTGGCCGCCGCCATTTGCAGGCCGACGCGATCGATCGCCGCCATCGCCTCCGCTTCCTGCGGCGACAAGCCATGCAGCAAGGCTTGCGCATGGGGATCGAGCAGGAAGGCTGCACGCAGGACGTCGTCCGTGTACAGCCTTGCCAGATAGGTTTCCAGGGCGGGGGTGCTCATGCGCTCCGCCCCGCGCGCAAGGCCGCGCGCGCCAGCTCCAGCTGGCCCAGCACGTGCTCGAACGACGGGTAATTGCCGTCGCGTTCGACGATCACCGTCAAGGGCTGGGGAGCATGGCGCGCCAGCTGGGTCAATAAGGCGAAGACGGCGGGCGGCACGTCGTGCAGATGGTCGTCCAGCAGGCGCTGGCCGCCGCCCGGCGCGGCTATCCAGTGGCCGCCGCTCAGGTGCACGGCGCCGACCCTGTCCAGGGGAAAGCGCAGCAGCAATTCCTCCGGCGCCTCGCCAACATTGACGGCATTCGCATACAGGTTGTGCAGGTCGAGCAGCAGCGGCACTTGCGCGCCGTCGACGATTTGCGTCAGCCATGCGGCTTCGTCCATCGTGCTGGCGGGCGGCTGGACCAGGGTGGCGATGTTTTCCATCAGCGGCGCGCTGCCGACGATGCGCGTGGCCAGCGCGATATTGGCCACTGCGCCGCCGGCGCTCTGGGGCGTGCGGGGCGGCGCGGCCAGGTGGCCGATTTCCACGCCGCCGGCGCGCACGAAACTCAGGTGCTCGGACCAGGATTCGGCTTGCACCTGCCGCATCAGGCGCGCCATCGCATGCAGGCGGCGCGGGTCGGCGGGAATCGTCGACGCCAGCCCCATGCCGACGCCGTGCAGGCTGACAGGCACCTGGCGCGCCAGGCTGCCCAAGGCAGCGATGCCGGCGCCCGAGGCGTGGTAGTAATCGTCGGCGATCACTTCCAGCACGTCGATCTGCGCCAGGTTGGACAGGATGCCGGCAGCCAGTTCGCCGCGCCAGCCCAGGCCGACGCGGTCGCGTGCGGCCCTCTGGCTAGCTGCCACAGCCGCCGCCACCGCCGCAACCGCCACAGCCGCTGCCGCCGCCATCGCCGCCACCGCCATCGCCACCGCCCGATGACGAGTCGCCCGTGCCACCGGATGACGAGTCGCCGCCCGTGTTTTGCCGGGGTACCGGGTACAGCTCGGCGACATAGGCGTACACGGACAAGGGCAGGGCGCCGAGGCCGAAGATGGCGGCCAGCAGTGCCATGTCGGCGCTGCTGCTGCCCGCCTGCAGGCGCGCCGCGCGCATGTTCAGGCGGCCAAACAGCATGCGCAGGTCGGTCAGCAGCCGCTGCGCGCTCCAGCTGGTCGGCTGGGTGCGCAAGCCGCGCAGCATGAGCAGGAAGATCGCCAGCAGCAGCGCCAGGAACAGCAGGTTGTAGTGCTGGCGGCTGATGGCGATGACGGCCTTGACGGCGGCCACCGTCAGCAGCAAATAGTGCGCGGGCCAAGTGATGCGTTCGCGCCGGCGCAGCAGCGGCGGGCCGACCAGCAATTCCTGCCGGGTCAAGGTGTCCTGGTAGGCGCGGCACGATGGCAGCATGTCCGCCTGCTCGGCCAGTTCCTTGCTGTGGCCCTGGCGGCCCAGGTACAGCTGCAGCACGTCGCGTTCGATGTCATGGCTGGCGAAGCGCAGGCTGTCGGCGCTGGCCGTTTCCAGCAGCGGGCCATCGGCGCGCAGCAAGCCGCGGTCGACCAGCACGATGGCGGCAATTTTCACGGCTTCGAGGGCGCCGCCGCGCAGGAAGGCGATGCGGTAGGGATCATCGGCCAGCGACAGCTGGGCGTGCGGATTGCGCAATTCCATGCGTATCAGCAGTTCGCGCACGCTGTAATACACGAGCGCGCCGAAGATCAGGTAGGCCAGCAGGAACCAGGGCCCGCTCCAGTCAAAGGGATTGAAGCCGTTCACCGCATCTGCTCCGCGTGTTCGCGCAAGTGTCCGGTAATCGTCATCAAGCCCGTAAAGGCGGGCAGGGCCTGCCCCGGCGCCAGGCGCGCCGTTTCGCGCGCCGCCGACATGGCTTGCAGGGCCGTGTGCAGGGCCGGCTCGCCCAGCTGGTCGACAAACGCTTCGAGCGCCTGCTTGCCAGACAGCCCAGGCTTGCCCTCCAGCTGCGCCAGGGACGCTGCGGCCGAGCGCAGCGGGCCGGCCGCGTCGGCGATGGCGCCGGCCAGCTGTTCTTCATTCAGGCTCAATAGCATATACCGTTCGCGCATGCGCACCTGCTGGTTCAGCAGCACTTGCCGCAGCCGGCGTAGCACGGCGTCGCGGCTGGTGTGCAGACTGGCAAAAGGGTCAGCGCCATGCAGCACCTTGTGGCGCGCGATGATGTCGGCGAACTTGACGGCGAAGGCGTCGGCGGCCTGCGTCAATTCGCTCTCGAGCAGGAACATTACCTGCAGATCGATGGCGGCGTGCGCCAGGCGCAAGGGCCCGCGCAGCGCATCGGCCGCCTGCGGCGTAAAGCGCTTGAGCAGCAACAGCAGGTTGACGTCGGAGGTGGCGCGCACCTGGCCATCGGCGGCCGAGCCAAACAGCACGGCGGCGGCAAGGTCGTCACCAAACGCGCCTTGCGCGGCGGCGACAAACACATCCAGGTGGCGTTGTATCTCTTCTGGCAGCGGTGGCGGCATGCGGTGTACTTTCACGGTGGGTTGGCGGAATGATCATAAGTTTGCAATATAGCAAAAATATGCATCCCTGCGCGCACCGTCCGCCAGAGAGAGTCAACTCAGGTCAATACATTGAGCAAGCCATCGAGTCCCACGAAGTTCAGCGCCACGTCGGCCTGCGAGCGCACCACGGGCTTGGCGCGGAAGGCCACGGACAGGCCGGCGATGCCCATCATTTTCAAGTCGTTGGCGCCGTCGCCCATGACGATGGCCTCGGATGGGGAAATTCCCAGCTCCGCACACACGCGCTCCACCGTGCGCTGCTTTTCCTCGGCGTCGACGATGCCGCCGATGACTTTGCCTGTCAGCTTGCCGTCGACGATTTCCAGTTCGTTCGCATGCGTGTAGTCGAGGCCCAGGCGCTGTTTCAGGCGCTCGGTGAAGAAGGTAAAGCCGCCCGACACCAGCAGGGTTTTCAGGCCGGCTTTCTGCACGGCCGCCAGCATGGCTTCCGCGCCCGGCGACAGTTTCAAACGCTCGTCGTAGACGCGCTGCAGGGCCGACGCATCGAGGCCTTCGAGCAGGGCCACGCGCTGTTTCAGGCTGGCGGCAAAATCGAGTTCGCCGCGCATGGCCGCTTCCGTGATGGCCGCCACTTGCGGTTTGAGGCCCTGCATGTCGGCGATTTCATCGATGCACTCGATGGTGATCAGGGTCGAATCCATGTCCATCGCCACGAGCTTGAATTCGGCCAGTTCGCGCTGGCCCATCATGTAGGTGGCGTCCAGCTGCGCCGCCTGGGCCGCCACTTCGATGGTGGGGCGCAGCGCGGGCGAGTAGGCGATCTGTTCGCAGCGCACGGCGTTCGGACCCAGGCGCGTGATGGACGTCGGCGCGGCCAGCGCGGCGATGCGCTCGAGGCGTGCGCTATCGCCGTCCAGGCCCTGCAGGATCAGATTCATGGTGATGGTCTTGGTATTGGTCATGGGTCAGCCCTGCATAAAAGATAGAAATAGTCTAAACCGTCAATTGCTTGATGGTGGTCTTGATCTGCGTCACGCGCGCGGCCAGGTCCGGCATGGTGGCCGTGATTTTCAGCTTGTCCTGGCCATGCAGCTTGATATGGCGGTTCTTCTGGATCAAGTCGATGATGCGCATCGGGTCGATCGGCGGCTTGGCCATGAATTGCAGGGTAGCCGCCTCGCCATGCACGTCGATCTTGACGATGCCCACGGTTTTCGCCGCGATGCGCAAACGGTGCGTCTCGACCAGGGCCTTGACGGCGTCGGGCAGCTTGCCGAAGCGGTCGATCAGCTCTTCCTGGATGTCGTCGATCTTTTCCTGCGTGGCGCAGTTGGCCAGGCGCTTGTAGATCGACAGGCGCTCGTGCACGTCGCCGCAGAAATCGGCCGGCAGCAGGGCCGGCACGTGCAGGTTGATCTCGGTGGTCGAGGCCAGCGGCGCCGCCAGGTCAGGCTCCTTGCCCGCTTTCAGCGAGCGCACGGCTTCGTTGAGCATGTCCGAATACAGCTGGAAGCCGATTTCCGTCATCTCGCCCGACTGGCTCTCGCCCAGCACCTCGCCGGCGCCGCGGATTTCCAGGTCGTGCATGGCCAGGTAAAAGCCGCTGCCCAGTTCTTCCATCTGCTGGATGGCGTCAAGGCGGCGCTGCGCCAGCTTCGTCAGGCCCTGCACGTCGTGCACCAGCAGGTAGGCGTAGGCCTGGTGATGCGAGCGTCCGACGCGGCCGCGCAACTGGTGCAGCTGCGCCAGGCCGAACTTGTCGGCGCGGTGCATGATGATGGTGTTCGCCGTCGGCACGTCGATGCCGGTTTCAATGATGGTCGTGCACAGCAAAATATTGAAACGCTGGGCGACGAAGTCGCGCATGACCTTTTCCAGGTCGCGCTCGTGCATCTGGCCGTGCGCGACGGCGATGCGCGCCTCGGGCAGCAATTCCGTCAGCATGGCCAGGCGGTTCTGGATGGTTTCCACCTCGTTGTGCAGGAAGTAGATCTGGCCGCCCCGTTTGAGTTCGCGCAAGCACGCTTCGCGGATGATGGCTTCGCCCTCGCTGCGGACAAAAGTCTTGATTGCCAGGCGCTTTTGCGGCGCCGTGGCGATGATGGAAAAGTCGCGCAAGCCTTCCAGCGCCATGCCCAGGGTGCGCGGGATCGGCGTGGCCGTCAGGGTCAGCACGTCCACTTCCGCGCGCAAGGCTTTCAGGGCTTCCTTCTGGCGCACGCCGAACCTGTGTTCTTCGTCGATGATGACGAGGCCCAGGCGGGTAAACTTGACGTCGTCGGACAGCAGCTTGTGCGTGCCGATGACGATGTCGATGGTGCCGTCGGCCATGCCCTTGAACGCCTGCGTGATCTCCTTGCCGCTGCGGAAGCGCGACAATTCCGCGATGCGCACGGGCCAGTCGGCGAAGCGGTCGGCGAAGGTCTGTGCATGCTGCTCCGCCAGCAGGGTGGTGGGCGCCAGGATGGCTACCTGCTTGCCGCCCATGACGGCGATGAAGGCGGCGCGCAGCGCCACTTCCGTCTTGCCGAAGCCGACGTCGCCGCACACGAGGCGGTCCATCGGTTTGCCGGAAGTCATGTCCTTGATGACGTTGTGGATGGCCTCGGCCTGGTCCGGCGTCTCGTCGAAGCCGAAGCTGTCGGCGAAGCGCTGGTAGTCGTGCGACGAGAATTCGAACGAGTGGCCCTGGCGCAGGGCGCGGCGCGCATACAGGTTGAGCAGTTCGGCAGCCGTGTCGCGCACCTGTTCGGCCGCGCGCTTCTTCGCTTTTTCCCACTGGCCCGAACCGAGCGAGTGCAACGGCGCGTCTTCCGGCGAAGCGCCCGAATAGCGCGAGATCACATGCAGCTGCGATACGGGCACGTACAGTTTCGTGTCCTTGGCGTATTCGAGGTGCAAAAATTCCGTCTCGCCTTCGCCCAGGTCCATGCTGGTCAAGCCCATGTAGCGCCCGATGCCGTGGTTGATGTGCACCACGGGGTCGCCGATTTTCAGCTCCGACAGGTCGCGCACCATCGACTCGACCTGCGTCACGCCTTCCTGTTTCTTGGTGCCGATCCTGCGACCGGAACCGGCATACAGTTCCGTCTCGGTGATGAAGGATAAATTACCTTCCGGCGTAAACAGTTCGAAGCCCGCGTGCAGCGGCGCCACACCCAGCATCAGCTTGGCGTCGGACTGCAGGAAGCCGTCACTGCCTTCCACCGGCGTCAGGTGCAGATCGTATTCGGTGAAGTACTGCTGCAAGGTTTCGCGGCGGCCGTTCGATTCGGCGCAGATCATCACGCGGCGGCCCGATTGCAGCAGGTAGCTGCGCAGGTTGGCCAGCGGGTCGTCGGCGCGGCGGTTGACGGCGATGTTCGGCACGGGCGCCGACAGTTCGGACGCCAGCGCATCGTTCGATTTGGCGATCGCCAGGCGCGGATACGGCTTGGCCAGGCCGAAGAACTGCTCGTCGGACAGGAACAGCGATTCCGGCGGCAAAATCGGCCGTTCGCGGTCCGCTTTTAAAAAGCGGTAGCGCGACTGGGTATCGGTCCAGAAGCGACCGATGGCCGCATCGATCTCGCCCACCAGGGCCAGCGAGGCGTCTTCTGGCAGATAGTCGAACAAGGTGGCCGTCTGCTCGAAGAACAGGGGCAGATAATATTCGATGCCGGCCGAGGCGATGCCGCTGCTGATGTCCTTGTAGACGACCGAGCGCGATGGATCGCCTTCGAACTGCTCGCGCCAGCGGTTGCGGAAGGTGGTGCGCGCCGCTTCGTCCATGGGGAATTCACGCCCCGGCAGCAGCCGCACTTCGTGCACGGGGTACAGCGAGCGCTGGGTGTCGGCGTCAAACGTGCGGATGGTCTCGATGGTGTCACCGAACAGGTCGAGCCGGTAGGGCAGGGCCGAACCCATGGGGAACAGGTCGAGCAAGCCGCCACGCACCGAGTATTCGCCGGGCGACATCACCTGCGAGACATGGCTGTAGCCGGCCAGGGTCAGCTGCGACTTCAGGCGCGCTTCGTCGAGTTTTTCGCCCTTCTTGAAGAAGAAGGTGTAGGCGGCCAAAAAGGACGGCGGCGCCAGGCGCACCAGCGCCGTGGTGGCCGGCACGATCAGCACGTCGCACTGGCGCGTCTGGATTTCGTGCAGGGTGGCGAGACGCTCGGAGACCAGGTCCTGGTGCGGCGAAAAGGCGTCGTAGGGCAGGGTTTCCCAGTCCGGCAGCAGATGGCAGCGCAGTTCCTTGCCGCCAAACCACGGGATTTCATCGAGCAGGCGCTGGCCGTCGCTGGCCTGCGCCACCACCACGGCCAGCATCTGGCCCCGCGCTTTCAAGGCCAAAGCGGCCAGCGCCAGGGCATAGGCGTCGGATGAACCATACAGGGCGGGCAGCGCGTAGCGGTTGCCGGGCTTGGGGAGGGCTTTTTTTAAGTCTAAGGACATGCAGGCGATGACACTAGTGGCAGAGGCAGTTGAGTGGGACAGCTGTGATGCGCGCCGCGCCGCCAGTGACGGCGCTGACAGGCGAGATTATAGACCATCGCCCGCGCGCATATTCGCAATGCCGAACGGTATATGCACCATCGGGATGGTGCCGCCCGCCGATTTGAGGTGGCTCAGCTGGTCGTCGAAGAAGATATGCGGCTTGAACACGGCTAGCACGCGCGATTTGTCCATGCCGCCGAGGAAAAACGTCTCGTCGGCCGCCACGCCCCAGCTTTTCAGGGTCGTCACGACCCGCTCGTGCGAGGGCGCGTTGCGCGCCGTGATGATGGCGATGCGCAGGATCTTTTTATAGCCGGGGTCGCGCCGCTGGGCCCTTTCTTCCAGGCGCTGCATCGTGGCCAGCTTCTGGAACAGGCCGGCCAGCGGTCCCGGGCGGTGCGGCGTGCCCACGTTCAGGGTTTCATGGGCGTGGAATTCATCGACGTCATTGTTGCGCTTGAATACGGTTTCCGCTTCGTCGTCGGCGATCACGCCGTCGAAATCGAAGGCCACGCGCAGTTCCTCGTCATTTTCATCGTCTTCCGTGCGCGACGGCAGCACCAGGCCGGCCGGATAGTCGCAGGCCAGGGCGCTGCGTACGTCGCCTTCATTCGCGCTGAGGAACAGCGACGCGTTGAAGGCGGGCAGGTAGGGGTAGGGCGACTTGCCCGTCATGAAGGCGGCGCGCGAGATATCCAGGCCGTAGTGGGCGATCGAATGCATGACGCGCAAGCCCGTTTCCGGCGAATTGCGCGAAAACAGCACCACTTCCACGGGCGACTGGCGCGGGTAGTGCTTGTTGATGTTCAGGAAGCGGCGGATGAAGGGGAAGGCCACGCCGCGCGGCAAGACCGTGTCGATATGCGTTTCCTGGTATTTGCGGTATTCCTCGGGGCCACTGTCGAGGTAGATCTGATGCGATTCGGCCAGGTCGAACAGGGCGCTGGAAGCGACCCCGATCACCAGTTTGTGTTCGATAGGATAAGCCATGCTGTACCTGTGGTGTGCGTGTTGACCATCTTATACGACTATTAACTGCGTAGCCAATAGCGATACGCGGGGATTTTTTGCACCAAAGCAGGGCGCAGACCAGCTTTTTGATGCCACTGTGCAAGGCGCGCCACAGTCAGGAAATAAATATTGATTTGTATCAAGTATGTAGCAGTCAGCGCAGCCATTTTCCACTATGCTTCCTATTATAAAATCTCGCCAATTGTAACGAAGCGTACGCCCCATCCCCGCCACCTTTATACAAGTGTCAGCTGTTTTACTCGAACATGCCAGCCTCAACCTCGCCAGCAAAAATCGTGACTTTATAAAGGGCCTAGCCATGTTTAAGAATTTACTGATCAAATGGAAGTTGGCGACCCTGGTCGCCGTGATGATGGCGGCCTTGCTGGTGGTGGGCATCAGCGGCTACACGGGCATCGCCACCGTGGGCCGCGCCGTCAATGAAATCGGCGTGGTGCGCCTGCCGTCGATCCAGGGCTTGATGATGATCAGCGAAGGGCAGACGGCCGTTGCCGCCGCCACCCTGACGGCCGCCATCTATGAAAACAATTACCAGGCACAGGACAAGTTCGCGGAAGCGCTGCAGCTGCGCACCAAGGCCTGGAATAATATCGAGGCGGGCCGCAAGCTGTACGAGCCGCTGCCGCAAACGCCCGAGGAAACCGTGTTGTGGCAGCGCTTCCAGGGCGAGTGGACGGCCTGGAAGGCAGATGACGACAAGGTGCGCGCCATCTTGCGCCAGCTGGCCGACAACCGCGATGAGGCGCGGCAGAAAGAGTTGTTCGTGACTTTCTATAAACAGTATCAGGATTCGCGCGCGCTGTTCGGCAAGGCCGAAGGCACGCTCAACGAGATCATCAAGCTCAATAACGGCGTGGCCGACGCCAGCGTCAAGGACGGCAGCGCGGCCGTGATCCGCTCGGAAAGCCTGATGGTCATCCTCGGCTTGCTGGCCTCCGCGCTGGGCATCGCCTGCGCCGCCTACATCACGCGCGCCATCACCCAGCCAATCAATTCGGCCGTGAAAGTGGCGCAAACGGTGGCTTCGGGCGACCTGACGAGCAATATCGAGGTGCACACGACGGAAGAAACGGGCCAGCTGCTGCAGGCGCTGAAAGACATGAATTCCAGCCTGGTCAGCATCGTCGGCCAGGTGCGCAGCGGCACGGAGACCATCGCCACGGCCTCGTCGGAAATTGCCAGCGGCAACCTGGACCTGTCTTCGCGCACGGAAGAGCAAGCCAGTTCACTGGAAGAGACGGCGTCGTCGATGGAAGAACTGACGTCCACCGTGCGGCAGAATGCCGACAATGCCCAGCAGGCGAACCAGCTGGCGCTGAGCGCATCGGGCGTGGCCGTGAAGGGCGGTGAAGTGGTGGGCAAGGTGGTCGAGACCATGGACGCCATCAACGATTCCTCGCGCAAGATCGTCGACATCATTTCCGTCATCGACGGCATCGCCTTCCAGACGAATATCCTGGCCTTGAATGCGGCCGTGGAAGCGGCGCGCGCGGGCGAGCAGGGACGCGGTTTCGCCGTCGTGGCGACCGAGGTGCGCAACCTCGCGCAGCGTTCGGCGGCGGCGGCCAAGGAAATCAAGACCCTGATCGGCGACTCCGTGGTGGCCGTCGACGCGGGCAGCAAGCTGGTGGCCGAGGCGGGCAGCACGATGGCCGAAATCGTCTCCAGCGTGCAGCGCGTGACGGACATCATGGCGGAAATCAGCCTGGCCACGCAGGAGCAAAGCTCGGGCATCGACCAGATCAACCAGGCCATCGGCCAGATGGACCAGGTGACGCAGCAAAATGCGGCCCTGGTGGAAGAGGCGGCGGCCGCTGCCGAATCCCTGCAGGAGCAATCGGGCCAGCTGGCCGAGGTGGTCAGCGTCTTCAAGCTCGATGGCGGACAGGCGCCTGCCGTGCGCGCAAACGCGAACGCAAAGCCGGCCGCGCCGCGCGCCGTGGTGGTCAGCGCCGCGCCGAAGCGTCCGGCAGCGCGCCCCACCGCAGGCCGCCCGATCCTGCACGCCGTGCCATCCCCGCAGCGCGGCGCGCCGCGCGACGACGAGTGGGAAGTGTTCTGACGGATTGACGGCGCCAGCATGCGCTAACGGACGGCCGCCTTGCGCGGCCGTTTTTGCATGCGCGCACAGGGTCGCACTGCGGTTACTACTTATTAAAAAAACAGCGTTATAAGAATAGCTGTTTTGCCATCTAAGCAAATCTTTGCAAAACTTAACGCGACATTGCTTGTGAGATAACTCACACTGCCTGCCGTACCACCCTTGTTCCCGCCTCGGCCACATCCCGGCTGACCCCTCCGCCTGCTGCGTCCAGCCATTCGTGGCAGGCGACAGCCATTGCCGTCAGCCTTGCATGCGAGCCCGGCGCGATGACCGATGCACCACACTGAAGGATGCGAATGAAGATGGCAAATATGAAAATCGGCACGCGCCTGCGCTGCTCCTTTGCGTTGTTGACCTTGCTGCTGCTGGCGACCGCCATGCTGGGCATGCTGCGCCTGTCCAGCCTGGAACTGCGCATGCGCGACGTGATCGATGACAAATATCCGAAAACCGTGCTGGCCAACGACATCATCAAGAATGTCAACATCATCGCGCGCTCTTCGCGCAACCTGCTCCTGATGACGGAGCCGCAGCAGCTGGCGCAGGAACGCGCCACCATCGCCAGGGCGGGCGGCGAAACGGAAAAGGGCCTGGCGCAGCTGGACAAGGTGGTGCTGTCGCCGCAGGGCCGCCAGCAGATGGCGGCCGTGACGCAGGCGCGCGCCACGTTCAACGCCGGGCGCGACAAGGTGCTGGCCCTGCTGGAAGAGGGGGCGCGCGACGAAGCGACGAATTTGCTGCTCGGCACCGTGCGCGGCGAGCAGCTGCGCTACATGGCGGCGCTGGAAAGCCTCATCTCGCACCAGCATGACCTGATGGAGGAGGCGGGCGCCCAGGTGCGCCACGAATACGCCACGGCGCGCAACATGATGCTGGCACTGAGCGCCCTGGCCGTGCTCTTTTCACTCGTCACCGCCTGGCTGGTCACGCGCAGCATCGTCCTTCCGCTGCGCCATGCCCTGACGGTGGCGCAGACCGTGGCCGCCGGCGACCTGACATCGACCTTCGGCCGCCACGGCGGCGATGAAACGGGCAAGCTGCTCGATGCGCTGTGCATCATGAACGGCAACCTGCTCGACATCGTGCAGCAAGTGCGCAGCGGCACCGACACCATCGCCACGGCCTCGTCGCAAATCGCGGCCGGCAATATCGACCTGTCGTCGCGCACCGAGGAGCAGGCCAGCTCGCTCGAACAGACGGCGTCGGCCATGGAAGAACTCAGCTCCACCGTGCAGCAGAACGCGGACAATGCCCGCCTTGCCAGCGTGCTGGCCGTCGAGGCGGCGAATATCGCCGGCGCTGGCGGGCAAGCCGTGGGGCATGTGATCCATACGATGGACGCCATCAGCGCGTCCTCGGCGCAGATCGCCGACATCATCGGCGTGATCGACATGCTGGCCTTCCAGACGAATATCCTAGCCTTGAACGCAGCCGTGGAAGCGGCGCGCGCGGGCGAGCAGGGGCGCGGCTTTGCCGTCGTGGCGACGGAAGTGCGCAACCTGGCGCAGCGCAGCGCGGCGGCGGCGCGCGACATCCGCGCCCTGATCGCCAACTCCACGCAGCAGGTGGACGCCGGTGCGGCCCTCGTGGCGCGGGCCGGCGCCACGATGCAGGACGTGGTGGCGGCCGTGGGCCGTGTCAGCCAGATGGTGGCCGACATCACGGCCGCCAGCGCCGAGCAAAGCACGGGCATCGGCCAGGTCAGCCAGGCGGTGCTGCAGATGGATGAAGTGACGCAGCAGAACGCCGCCCTGGTGGAGGAGGCGGCGGCCGCCTCGCAATCGCTGGAGGGCGAGGCGGCGAAGCTGCTGCAGGTGGTCAGCGTGTTTCGCCTGCAGCAGGGACCGGCGCACACCTTGTTGCGCCGCAGCGCGCCGGCCGTGCCGCGCCTGCTGGCCTAGTGGCGCGCCTGGCAAGGTTCTGGCTCGGCGCGCTGGCGCTGTTATGCCGGGCGCAGGAGGGGGCGGGTGGCAAGCCCGGTGCTTCGGCGCGCAGCCGGGAGTTGCAGGCGCGCCTTGACAGCGCCATCGCTGACGGCGAATTCTGCTTTCACTACCAGGGCAAGTTCGATACGGCGCAATTGCGTCTGGTCGGCCTGGAAGCGCTGCTGCGCTGGGAGCATCCGCGCCACGGCCTGATTTACCCGAACGAATTCATCGGCCTGGCCGAGCAGACTGACGCCATTGCCGCGCTGGGCAACTGGGGCATCGATGCGGCCTGCCGCCAACTGGCGCAGTGGCGCGCGCAGGGCTTGCCTCTGGTGCCGGTCGCGGTGAATATCTCGGCGCGCCAGCTATGCCAGCCGCAGTTGCCGGCGCAGTTACCCGATTTCGTGCTGGGCTGCCTGCGGCGCCACGCCATTCCTGCCGGCCTGCTGGAGCTGGAAGTGACGGAAAGCTGCTGCATCGACGACATGGCGCAGGCGGCGCAGGGCTTGCGCCGCCTGCGCGCGCTGGGCCTGGCCATTTCGCTCGACGATTACGGCACCGGCCATTCGGGCTTGAGCCATGTCCGGATGCTGCCGATTCACACCATCAAGATCGACCGCTCCTTCATCCGCGACTTGGGCAGCGGTGGCAGCGCAGATTGTGACACTGTGATCGTCGCCTCGACCCTTGCGCTGGCGCGCGGCCTGGGCTTGCAGGCGCTGGCCGAAGGCGTGGAAAACGGTGAACAATTGGCGCAGCTGCGGCGGCTGGGCTGCCCGCAGGTACAGGGCTTTTATCTGCACCGCCCGGCGCCCGCGGCCGAGGTGGCCGCGCTGCTGTCCGCCGGCCTTGTAACAGTGGCGAAACATGGCGCCATGCGGCATGGCGCGGATGCTCAGTAGAATATGGCCACTGCAAGCCGCGTGCTTTAACACCTTCTCCCCCACGCAAGAATGATAAACAGTCCCGTCCCGGCCTATGTCTTCGGCCCGTTTCGCCTTTTGCCGCTGGAGCGCCTGCTGTTCGAGGGCGACCGCGCGCTGCGCCTGGGCAGCAGGGCCATGGACTTGCTGCTGGCCCTGCTGGAGCGCGCCGGCGACATCGTCGACAAACATGAACTGGTGGCCATCGTCTGGCCCAATGCCGTGGTCGACGACGCGACCTTGCGCGTGCATCTGGCGGCGCTGCGCAAGGCGCTCGGCGACGGCCGCGATGGCCAGCGCTACATCACCACCATCCCCGGACGCGGCTACGGCTTCCTGGCGCCGCTGGCGCACACGGGCCGGCCGGCGTCCGGTGCGGCGGGCGCCGAGCCGCGTCACAATCTGCCCGTCATGCTGACGCGCATGCTGGGCCGCGCCGAGGTGCTGCAAACGATGGCCAACCAGCTGCTGCAATTGCGCCTGCTGTGCATTGCCGGTCCGGGCGGCATCGGCAAGACCACGCTGGCCGTGGGCCTGGCCACGCGCGTGCTGCGCCGCTATGCCGATGGCGTGTGTTTCGTCGACCTGTCGCCGCTGGACGAGGGCCGCCTGGTGCCGCTGGCGCTGGCCACGGCGCTGGGAGTGGCGGTGCCGGCCGGCGATGCCATGCCGGTCCTGCTGGCCTACCTGCGACCGCGCCACATGCTGCTCGTGCTCGATAACTGCGAGCACGTGATCGGCGCGGCCGCCACGCTGGCCGACGCCTTGCTCAAGGGCGCGCCGCTGCTGCACCTGCTGGCCACCAGCCGCGAGCCGCTGCGCCTCAGCAGCGAACAGCTGCAGCGCCTGCCCGCGCTGGAATTGCCGCCGGCCGACGCCGTGCCCGATGCCGCCGCCGCCCGGCATTTCTCCGCGGTGCAGCTGTTTTGCGAACGCTGCGCGGCCGTCGACGATGCTTTCGTGCTGGCCGACGCCGACGTGCCCGTGGTGGTGGACATCTGCCGGCGCCTCGACGGCATCCCGCTGGCGCTGGAGCTGGCGGCCGGGCGCATCGGCCATTTCGGCCTGCACGAATTGCGCCGCCAGCTCGACGACCGCTTTCGCCTGCTCACGCGCGGCGCGCGCAACATGCCCTTGCGCCACCAGACCCTGCGCGCCACGCTGGACTGGAGCTACGGCCTGCTCGATGCGCAAGAGCGCCAGGTGCTGCAGGCGCTGAGCGTGTTCAGGAGCCGCTTCCGCCTCGAGTCGGCCAGCGCCGTGGCGGGCTGCGACGTGTTCGACACGCTGGCGGACCTGGCCGCCAAGTCCCTCGTCAGCATCGAGTTTTGCTGCCAGCACGTGTATTACCGGCTGCTCGACACCACGCGCGCGTATGCTGGCGCGCAGCTGTCGGCGGGCGGGGATGCGGGCGCCGTGCTGCTGCGCCATGCGCGCCATTGTCTGGGCCTGGCCGGGCGCATCGCCGCCGACTGGACAAGCATGCCGCCGGCGCACTGGAGCGCGCGCTACGGCCGCCATGTCGACGACCTGCGCGCCGCCATCGACTGGGCCTTCGGCGAGGAGGGCGACGTGGCGCTGGGCGTGGCCCTGACCCTGGCCGCGCAAACCCTGTTCTACCAGCTGTCGCTGATGGATGAATACCGCGTGCGCGTCGAGCGGGCGCTCGAGCACATGGCCGCGCATGCGCTGGACGACCCGGACAGCGAGATGCAGCTGCATGCCTCGCAGGCGCATCTGCTGCTGCATACGCAGGGGATCACCGGCACCATGCTGCGTTCATTCCAGCGCGGCTATGCGCTGGCCATGCGCACGGACGATGGCAGCCGCCGCGCCGAAGCGATCTGCGGCATGTGGGTTTGCAGCCTGAAGCTGGCCGATTTCCAGCGCGCCGACAGTTACGTCACCGAGCTGGCCGTCCTGTGCGCCACGCGCGACGACACGGCGATGCGCCTGGTGCTGGCGCGCATGCGTTCCGTGGGCGAGTATGTGCAGGGTCGCTACGCGCAGTCGGCGGCGCTGGCGCGCATGGTGCTCGCGCATCCCGAGGGGGCCGCGCAGCTC
This sequence comes from Janthinobacterium sp. BJB426, assembly GCF_002735705.1. Lineage (GTDB taxonomy): Bacteria > Pseudomonadota > Gammaproteobacteria > Burkholderiales > Burkholderiaceae_D > Janthinobacterium. The sequence goes on along the minus strand of NZ_PDZL01000003.1, from coordinate 448,112 downwards.
GGCTTTAACAATGCCCTGCTGGCCGATCACCAGGTATGCCTGCGCGGCACGCTGGCGCGTTGCCTGTGGATGCAGGGCCGCCCCGACGACGCCCTGGCGCTGGCGCGCGAGGCGGTGGCGGTGGGCTTCGAGCACAATGGCGTCACGCTGTGCGTGGCGCTGGCCGTCAATGCCATTCCCGTCGCCCTGTGGTGCGGGCAGCGGGAACTGGCGCATGCGTGGATTTGCCTGCTGTGCGAGCATGCGGCCCGCTATGGCTTGCTGTACTGGAGCGCCTGGGGCGCCGCCTACCAGCGCCTGCTCGACGGGGGCGAGGCGATGACACAGTTCCCCTGGCCTTCGGTGCGCAGCTGGCCGATACAGGTCGATTTGATGGCCACCCTGCACGACGCGGCCGCCGATAGCCAGGCGCTGCGGCGCGCACGCACGGGCCTGGCGCCGTGGAGCGCGCCGGAAGTGCTGCGCCGCGACGCGCACCACCGCTGGCGCGCGCTGGCGCAGGACGATGCGGCCGGCCTGGAAGCGGTACGGGCGCAGCTGGAAGAAGCGCTGCAGCTGGCCAGGGGCCAGCAGGCGCCGGGCTGGGAGCTGCGCTGCGCCACCAGTCTGGCGGCCGTGCTGCAGGCGCAAGGCCGCGGTGCCGCCGCGCGTGCCGTGCTGGCCCCTGTGCATGGCGGTTACCGGCAGGGGCGCGACACTTCGGACGTGATGGCGGCGGCGGCTTTGCTGGCGCAGCTGGCCTGAACGCTATTCGTAGGCGCCCAGCCGGCGCTGTTCCTCCGGTGTGAAACTGGCATCGCGCAGCTGCTGCAGGGCTGCCGCATCCTGCGCGCCGCCGGGAAGGCTGGCCTGCTGTGCCTTGGCAGCCTGGTACGCGATGATGCGCTGCTGCCACTGCGATTCCTCGCGGTCCAGCTCCGCCAGGCGCGCCGCCGCCGCCGGCGTAAACGTGCTGGCGCGCAGGCGATAGACTTCATTTTCGCCGCCGCCCTGTGCCCGCAAGGCCTTGACGGAGGCGTCCAGCTGCGCCACTTGCAGCGGCGCATCGCGCGCGGCGCGCTGGGCTGGCGACATGTTCTGGTCCAGTGCGGCCAGTTGCGCCTGGCGCTGCGCCTCGTCGAGCGAGCTGTCGCCGAGTATCGCCATGCGCGCCACGGCGTCGTCGTCATACGCGTCGCTGGCGCCGAACAGGCCCGCGCTTTCCTCGGCTGTAAAGTAATTGCCGCGCAAGGTGCGCATGGCTTGCAGGCGCGCGCGCGCCGCCACGGCGGGATCGGCTTGCGCCGGCAAGCCCTGTTCCGCGCCGGCCAGCGCCTGCTTGTAAGCCAGGTACGCGCCCAGCAGGCGTTTCGCTTCGCGGGCGGGCACGGGCGCCAGGCGCTTGTCGAGTTCCGCCTCGATCTGGCTGCGGATGGCGGCCAGCGGCTTTTCACCGAGGCCCGCCAGATAGTAGTCGAACAGGTGGCCCAGTTCCGCGTCGACCACCAGCTTGTCGCCGGCGGCCACCGTCACGTTGCCGTCGGGCCGCGTGCCTTCCATCGAGCGCACGAACGCGAACAGGTCCGGTTCCGCCTTTTCCGGCGGCGGGGCGGGCGCCTCGCCCGGGCGCAGCACCAGGTACAGGGCCAGGGCCGCCAGGCTGCCGCCGATGATCCATTTCGCGTGCATGCGCTTCTCCTTACAGTCCCAGGCCTTGCAGGCGGTTGGCTTGCTGGCGGAAGACCGTGACGGGGCTCGTCTCGAACAGGTTGACGATGCCGACGAACTGGTTGACTTCATCGAGGTGGTTCATGGCGTAGTCGTCGCGGATCACCTTGCCCAGGTGGCTGGAGCAGCTGCTCACCAGGCCATCGTTCTTGACGCCGCCGAAGGCCAGGCTGATGGCCGCCAGGGCCGGGTCGCCCACGTCGAGCACATTTGTGTACGGTTGCGCGCCGCTCCACGAAAAATAGTGCACGCCTTGCACCTGGTAGGCGCCTTCGCCGCAGGCGGAGGTGGGCACGCCTTGCGGGTGGCGGCTATTGAACGCCAGCGAGCCGGCCGTGGACAGCGACGCCAGCGAGGCGCCCGCGTTTTGCGGCAAGCCCTTGTTGCCCGACAAAATGCCGATCAGGGAGGCAAGCGCGTTGCCCAGCGCGTTGCTGGTGTTGGGAATGGCGCCGCTGAGGATATCGGCCACCTTGGAACCCTTGTTCACGCCGGCCACGCTGGTGACGGACGCCACCAGGTCGGGGCGCACGGAGGCGACATAGCGGGCCGTGGGGCCGCCGTGGCTATGGCCGATCAAATTGACCTTGGCCGCGCCCGTGGCGGCGAGGATTTGTCGCACCTGCGACAGCAGCTGCTCGCCGCGCACTTCCGTGCTGTTGGCGGCCGACACGGTGGTCACATACACTTGCGCGCCGCCGCTGCGCAGGGCGGCGGGGACGCCATAAAAATATTCGACGGGACCGAGCTTGTCAAAGCCGAACAGGCCGTGCACGAGCACGATGGGGTACTTCGTTTGCGTGTAGCCGGCGGCGCTGGCGCTGCCGGGCAGGATGGCGAGGGAAAACAGCAGGGTGGATAGCAATTGCCAGAAGCGAGTCTTCATTTTGTCTCCGTTATTTGAATAATATGGAAATGTCGATGCTGTAGCGGTGAACCGTGCGCTCCTTACATTCTCGATGCATTAAAAATAGCGAGCGCTCGGTTTTTTGAATGTAGCACTGCTGGATTTAAATTGCATTTGAATTGCATGATGCAGCGCAATAACTGTGGGAATTTGGCGTTGCTTATGCACCCATTGCATAGTTGAAAAGTCAAATAGTTGTTTTCCTGAGCTATAATCGGCCCGGCATCCGCCGTCCCGCCGTCTTGCCATGCCGCGTACCGGCATGGCATGGATATCGCTCCTCCACCGTTACTTGGGAATGCACTTGTCGACCCATTTTAATTTTGAACAGTTTCAGCAGATGACGCCGTTAAATGGCGAAAACATCTGGGAATATATTCTTGACCGCCACGCGGAGCGCATCGGCGTCAAACGCCGCAAGCCGGCGCTGGAAAATCTTGAACGCATCTTCGTCGCCACCTTCCGCCTGGCCAATGACGTGGGCTTCCGCGCCATGAGCTTGCGCGATTTGTGCCGCGAGACCGGGCTGTCGATGGGCGGCCTGTATGGCTACATCACCAGCAAGGATCAACTGGCCGAAATGATCGAGGACGTGGTGCGCCACGCCACGCAAGCCTTGCCGCTGCTGTTTGCGGACGTGAAGTCGCCGCTGGACCGCCTGGAAGCGATGATACGCTCGTCGATCTACCTGTCCGAAGTGCTGCAGCCGTGGTTTTATTTTGTCTTCATGGATTCGCGCGTGCTGCAGGTGGAGCAGCGCAGCATGGCGAAAAATTCGGAACTGTATGTGCAGACCCTGATCGCCGCCACCATCGGGGAAATCGAACCGAAGCCGCAGGGCGATCCCACCTTGCTTGCCGCACACTGCCTGGCCCTGTTCCAGGACTGGTACGTGAAACGCTGGAAGTACCGTGCGGCGAAGGTCAATGTCGACGATTTTGCCGACAGCGTCGTCAGTACGGTGCGCGGGTATTTGAGCATGGTCAAAGCGGCGTAAAAAACGCGGCCGAAAAAAAGCCAGGATCGCTCCTGGCTTTTTCATCTAGTTCGTTTCCGCCGGCACCGTCTCCGGCACGGCCGCGGGATCCGTCGGCGTCTCCACGTCCATATCCAGCGTCTTGACGCCATTCATGTCGATGAATTCGTCGTACAGCCACTCGCCGTCGACCTGGCTCAGGCCTGCCGGCACGGCGCGCGTGACTTGCGGACGTGTCGACAGGGCCGTGCGCATGTAGTCGATCCAGATCGGCATGGCCAGCGAGGAGCCGAATTCGCGCCCGCCCAGGGATTTGGGTTCGTCATAGCCCATCCACGCCACCGCCACGATGCCGCCGCCATAGCCGGCGAACCAGCCGTCGACGGCGTCGCTGGTGGTGCCCGTCTTGCCCGCGATGTCGCCGCGCCCCAGTTTTTTCGTCGCCGCCGCGCCCGTGCCGGTGCGCGTGACTTCGCGCAGCATGCTGTCCATCACGAAGGCGTTGCGCGGGTCTAGCGCCAGGGTCTTGTCATCGTTCGGCGCGGGCGGTTTGGTCTGCCTCAGCACCGTGCCCTTGGCGTCGACGATGCGGTCGATCAAATACGGTTCCACCTGGTGGCCGCCGTTGGCGAACAGGGCGTAGGCACCCGCCATCTGCACGGGCGTGACGGAACCCGTGCCCAGCGCCATCGTCAGATTGCTGGGCTGGCGCGCCGGGTCGAAACCGAATTTTTCCATGAAGTCGTGCGTGTACGACACGCCCAGCGCGCGCAGGATGCGCACCGAGGCCACGTTCTTCGATTGCGCCAGCGCGTAGCGCATGGTGATCGGGCCGTCGAACTTGAAGTCGTCATTCTGCGGCGCCCACACCTTGCCGCCCGCCTGCATTTCCAGGGGCACGTCGTTGATCAGGGTGGCCGGCGAAAAGCCTTTTTCCAGCGCCGCCGAATACACGAAGGGCTTCATGGCCGAACCGGGCTGGCGCCAGGCTTGCGTGACGTGGTTGAACTTTTGCAGGTTGTAGTCGAAGCCGCCCACCATGGCGTGGTAGGCGCCCGTTTCCGCATCGAGCGAGACGAAGGCGGCGGCCACCAGCGGCACTTGCGTGATGGCCCAGTTGCCCTTGCCATCCTTGCTGATGCGGATCACGGCGCCCGGGCGCAGCTTGATGCCAGCGCTCGCCTTGGCGGACAGGGCAGGGGCGGCAAAGCGCAGGCCTTCGCCCGTGATGGTCTTGGCGTCGCCGTCGCCCGTGTCGGCCACCACCTTGCCGCTAACCACTTCCGTGACGACGGCGGCGATCAGGCCGTCGCTGTCCGGGCGTTTTTGCAGTGCAGCATCGATGGCGTCGTCGCGCTGCTCGGCCTCAAGCGGCATGTCGATGAAGGTTTCCGGGCCGCGGTAGCCGTGGCGCTGGTCGTAGGCGATGACGTTGCGGCGCGTCGAGGCGTAGGCCGCGTCCTGGTCCGCTTTCAGGATCGTCGTGTAGACGCTGATGCCCTTGGTGTAGCTGTCCTCCTTGTACTGGGCATACACGGCCTGGCGCGCCAGTTCGGCCACGTATTCGGCGTGCGTGTCGAAACCCTGCTTGCCGCGGGTATTGATATGCAGCGGCTGGGCCAGCGCTTGCTGGTACTGGCCTTCGCTGATGTAATCGAGTTCGCGCATGCGTTTCAAGACCAGTTGCTGGCGCGCGTGCGCCTTTTTGGGATTGCTGATCGGGTTATGGCGCGACGGGTTTTGCGGCAGGCCGGCCAGCATGGCCATTTCCGCGATCGACAGTTCATTCAGCGGTTTGCCGAAGTAGGTCTGCGCCGCGCTGCCGAAGCCGAACGAGCGCTGGCCCAGGTACATCTGGTTCATGTACAGCTCGAGAATCTGGTCTTTTGACAGGGCAGCCTCGATTTTCAGGGCCAGCATGATTTCATTGAGCTTGCGCGAGGCGACTTTTTCGCGCGTCAGGAAGAAGTTGCGCGCCACCTGCATGGTGATGGTGGAACCGCCGCCGTGGCCGAAGCCGTGGCGCAGGTTCGACAGCACGGCGCCGCCGGCGCGCACGAAGTCGATGCCGTGGTGTTCGTAGAAGCGGCCATCCTCGATGGCCAGCAAGGCCTTTTTCATCATTTCCGGCACTTGCGCGATCGGCACGAAGTCGCGGTGTTCTTCGCCGAATTCGCCGATCAGCACATTGTCGGCCGTGTACACGCGCAGCGGTATCTTCGGCTGGTAGTCGGTGATGACGTCCAGCTCGGGCAGGCGCGGGCGCACATACAGGAACAGGTAGGCGGCCAGCAGCACGGCGGCGGCCAGCGCAGCGCAGCCGGCGATGATGAAGCCGCGCACGGTGGCGCGGCGGGAAGGCCAGGGGAATCCGGTTCGTTTGGCAGTCAAGGCAGTCTCACGTGAGCGTGCAAGGCACGGTGGCAGCGATTATAGACCAATGCGCCAGCGCCTCCCGTGCGGGCGGGGCGCCGGGCCAGGCGCCGGGACCGGGAGCAAAAAACCTTTTCATCGAAACGCGGCTGTGCGATAGTCTCGGCTTCAAGAAAATAGCCCGGGCGTCAATCCGGGCTGTTTATTTTTAAAAATTAAGGAAATATCCATGGCAAAAGATGCAACACCGAGCGTCGTGAAGCCCTATATCCCGGCCGATGCGAAGCTGCCCGAGATGACCTTCCGCGCGCTGTTCATGGGCGTCATCCTGGGGATGGTCTTTGGCGCCTCCTCGCTGTACCTGGTGCTGAAAGTGGGCCTGACCGTCAGCGCCTCGATTCCCGTCGCCGTGATCGCCATCACCCTGTTCGGCCTGGCCAAGAAGGTGGGCGGCAAGGATTCGTCGATCCTGGAAAACAGCATCACGCAAACGGCCGGTTCGGCCGGCGAATCGCTGGCCTTCGGCCTGGGCGTGACCATGCCGGCCATTTTGATCCTCGGCTTCGACCTGGAAATCTCGCGGGTCATGCTGGTCGGTATCCTCGGCGGCCTGCTGGGCATCCTGATGATGATCCCCATGCGCCGCACCATGATCGTCGACCAGCACAAGGAACTCAAATTCCCCGAAGGCACGGCCTGCGCCGAAGTGCTGAAAGCGGCCGCCACGGAAGAATCGCGCATCGCCGCCGGTGAAAGCATCGAAAAGGATTCGGCTGCCGCGCTGGACGCCAAGCGCCGCGCGAAGATCATCTTCGGCGGCTTTGCCGTCGGCTTGCTGTATAAAGTCTTCAATATCTCGTTCAAGGGCTGGCGGGATACGCCGGGCGTGGAATTTGCCGCGCCGCTGAAGGGCGGCTCCATCGGCGCCGAGATTTCCCCTGAATTGCTGGGCGTGGGCTACATCATCGGCCCGCGCATCGCCGCCACCATGGCGGCCGGCGGCGTGCTGTCGTATCTGCTCTTGATCCCGATGATCAAGTTCTTCGGCGACAGCCTGACCACCGTGCTCTCGCCGGGCACCAAGTTGATCAGCGAAATGGGCGCGGACGACGTGCGCAGCGCCTACGTGCTGTATATCGGCGCGGGCGCCGTGGCCGCCGGCGGCCTGATTTCGCTGGTGCGCGCCATGCCCATGATCTGGCGCAGCCTGTCGGCCGGCCTGAAAGGCATCGGCAAGGGCGTCAAGAGCAATTCCACCCTGCGCACGGACCAGGATATCCCACTGAAATGGGTCATCATCGGCTGCCTGTCCATCATCGCCGTGATCACCTTCGCCACGCCGCTGCACATGAACTTCCTCGGCGCGCTGCTGATCCTCGTCTTCGGCTTTTTGTTCGCCACCGTGTCGTCGCGCCTGACGGGCGAAATTGGCTCGTCGTCGAACCCGATTTCCGGCATGGCCGTGGCCACCTTGCTGTTCACTTGCCTGATCTTCCTGATCATGGGCTGGACGGGCGGGCGTTACTATGTGACAGCCCTGTCGGTGGGCGCCATCGTGTGCATCGCCGCCAGCAATGCGGGCACCACCTCGCAAGACTTGAAAACCGGCTACCTGGTGGGCGCCACGCCGCGCCTGCAGCAGTACGCGATTCTGGCCGGCGCGCTGTCGTCGGCCCTGATCCTCGGCCCGATTTTGCTGAAGCTGAACGAAGCGAGCACCGTCTACGTGCCGGCCGCGCAAGTGGCGCCTGGTCTGACGGTCGATGCGTCGAAGCTGACGGTGACGGGCGAGCTGCATGGCCCGCAAGCCGATACGGACCACAATACGTATAAAGTCTGGCAAAAGACGGACACCGTGGGCGGCCCGGCCGGCAAGTATTTCGTCAAGGAAGATGGCCAGCTGGCCTACCTGGTCGATCCGGGCATCAATGGCCATTACAGCAAGCGTCCCGATGGTTCGGAAGTGAAGAAATACGATGCGCCGAAGGCCGTGCTGATGTCCTACATCATCAAGGGCATCCTCGACCAGCAACTGCCGTGGACCCTGGTGCTGTTCGGCGTGATGATCGCCGTGGTGCTGGAAATGGCCGGCATCCCGTCGCTGGCGTTTTCCGTTGGCGTGTACTTGCCGCTGTCGTCCACCTTGCCGATTTTCGTCGGTGGCCTGGTGCGCTGGCTGGCGGACCGCCGCAACAACAAGCTGGAACACAATGCAAAGCTGAACGAGGAAGAACGCCAGCTGGCGGGCGACCGCAGTTCGGGCGTGCTGCTGGCCTCCGGCTACATCGCCGGCGGCGCGCTGGCCGGCATCATCATCGCCATTACGGCCGGCGTGCTGACGCACTTCGACCAGATGATGGCCGACTGGGCCGAGCATGGCAATCCGTTCTACGCGGGCCTGCATTCGGATGCGCTGTCCCTGCTGCCGTATGCGGCCATCATCGTGCTGCTGTATATCGTCGCAAGAGAGAAGAAGGCGGACCGCCCGCAGGCTTGATGTTGTAGCCAACCCAAGTAAAACCGCCCGGTGTCATGACGATCCGGGCGGTTTTTTCATGCGCGCCCGATCGGCCGCGCCGCCAACTGCGCCGCGCTGGCGTAGATCGTCACGTGCTCAGTGGCCAACCGGTGCAGGTGCGCATAAAACGCCTGCGCGGGAATGCACCACGACGCCGCATCGCCAACCTGGCCCTTCACGCGCAGGCCGGCGGCGTCGAATTCGCGCGCAAAATAATCGCGCAAGTCGTCCCGGCCTGCATGGTCGATGCGGCGCTGGGCGACTGCCTGGTCGAACGGGCGCACGGGCACGTCCCAGCGCCGGCCGGCGTGGTCCAGGCAAGCCAGCAGCTTTGTATTGTCTTCCCAGACGGGCACGGGAAAGGCGTCGCCCATGGCGTCTTCCAGCGCGTGGTAGAACGTCACCGGCCCCATGGAAATGCCCAGGCCCAGCACCTTCGCGTGCTCGCAGCCGATGAAGCGCTGCCAGGGCGAGTCCATGCCGAAGATCGAGGGCGCGCGGTGGTGCGCCTCGGTCAGACAGGCGGCATGGCGGCCCCACGCGGACACGGAGTGTGTCGGGTGGATGCTGCGATGGATCGCATCACTGGCCAGAAAGGCTTCCGGCAGCCGCCCCATGTGCGTGCCATGGCGGCGCGGGTCGAACACATAGTCCGGCATGGCGCAGGTGGCGCGCACGGAGCCGCCGGGCAGATAGTAGGTGGGCAGCAGCAGGGTGCCTTGCGGGCCGACGGCGTCTTGCAGGGCACTTATCACGGCCACTGCGCCGCCTTCGACATAGCCCAGGCTTTTCAGCGAGGAATGCACGAACAGCGTATCGCCTGGCGCCACGCCGAGCCGCGCCAGGCCGGACGCCAGCGTGGCGCGCGTCATGTGGGGCCTGCTCTGGCGCAGGTGCCGTACGCTGGCGGCGCGGCGCCACGCTTCCAGCGCGGCGTGGATGACGTTTTTTGTCTTTTCAAGCATCGCCAATTTGTATCTCCAGCAGGTTGGCGTCGATGCAGAATTTGGCGGCCCAGTTCAGGTAGGCCCAGGTGCCGTAGTCTCCATCGACGGGAAACGAACCCTTGACGCCGCCGCGCGCGTGCGCGGGACCGTCGATGCTGACGGAGCGCCGCACGTAACTATTCAGGCGGCGTCCCGCATCGAGGTAGCGCCGCTCGCCCGTGAGCTGGTACAGCAGGAACAGACAATGCGCGTTTTGCGCGGAGCCCGTGAGGCAGGCGTAGCTGGCTCCCGGCTGGAAGTCGGGACCGAGGCGGCCGGCCAGGTAGCCGTCGGCCGCCACGGCCCTGGCGATGCTCGTGCCGGTGCGCGCGGCGGCGTCCAGCAGGTCGGCGCGCGCCAAAAAACGGTGCGCTTCGAGCAGGCCGCGCAAGGCATAGCCGATGGTATGGGTCAGGGGCAGGAGCGGATTGTCGAGGCAGTTCGAAGCGAACCAGCCATTGAGACGCTGTTTGCTCAGCGTCCAGTCGACCTGGCGCAGGCCGGCCGCGCCATAGTCGTGTCCCGGCGCGATGCGGTCCGCTTCGAACAGGCCCCAGGCCACATGCGTTTCGTAGGCCTTGTCGCCCGCGCTGGCGAACGGCGTCGGATGCCTGCGCCAGCAGCCGTCGGCATCCTGACTGTCGCGCAGCCAGCTTGCCGCGCGCTGCATGGCGTCCCGGTAGGCTTCGCCGTATGCTGCCACGCCGGCGGCCAAGCCAAGCAGGATCTGGCCCGTGTTGAAGGTGACGGGCACGCGCGGAGTGGAGTCGATCTTCCCGCCCTGGAAGCCGCCTTGCGGGAACTGGATGGCCACGCACCAATCGAGCATGCGCCGTGCGCGCCCGTGCAGTGCATCACCCCCACCATGATCGCCCGTGCGCTGCGCCAGGGCGATGACGGTGGGGATGATGTAGCCGGTGGTCTCCGGGTAGGAACTCGACCAGCCTGTCAGCAAATTGTAGTCGCGCGCGACGCCGCCGTCGTTTGAGCTGGAATGGTCCTGCGCCGCGCATAGCCAGGCCGTGCAAGCCTTGACGACGGCTTGCGGGCCGGGATCGAAGGCGGGCAAGCCGCGCCGGTCCGACGTCCGCTCCATGCGCGCCGCCGCCGGCAGGCCCGCCTGCGGCGCCAGTGTATTCCTGATCTTCGTGAGCAAGGTGCGCATGGCAGTAGTGCTTGGTGGTGGACTCTGCCTACTGTAGCGCTGGCGGCCGGCAGGGCTATTGACTTGCCGCAAGGATTCGCTGCCGCCGGAATTGACGCATAATGGCTACTTCACCGTCGTCGACGAGGCCCGCCATGAACAATGTCACGCTTGAGTATTCGGTCGTCACCAATCCCGACTCCTTTGTCGGCTTCAAGTATTACGTCAAGGCGGGGCAGGCATTCGATGCCGACGATTTCGCCTATTCCTACAAGCTGAAACGCTCGGACCTGGACCCGGACAGCGTGCTGGCCACCCGCGAGGCGGCGGCGAATCTGCAGCCGGGCGAGTGGCTGACGGTGTCGCATTCGATTGCGGCGTAGCTAGGCCCTACGCTGGCGCAAACCACGCCCGCAATTCATCCTCGGCCCGCTGCGCCGTCTCCTGTGTCAGGGTCAGCACGATGATCTTTTCCTGCGCCGGGCGGTGCCCGTTGGGGCCGGCCAGCTCGATGGCTTGCTCGAAGCTCGTGTAGTCGTGGCCGAATTCATGCGGGCATTGCTGCACGATGCGCGCCGCCTTGCCGGCGTTGCGGTCCGCCAGGTTGACGATGGGATTGCCGTCATAGAATGGCTGGCCATTGGCAAACGCCGTGCGCAGATACGGCGCGCACTGCCCCTCGAAGAAGGCCAGGCGTGCCTGCCAGTAGGCCTCTGCCGCCGCATACGTGGCATGGTCCTCGAGAAAGTCGGCAAACAGGAAGTCGTTCATAGGGTTGCTCCGGCTAGATGCCGAACACTTTCAATATGGCGTCGGTGAACCCCTCGAACCAGCTGCCTACCTTGCCCGGCTGCTTGCCGTGGCGCGGGGTTTCTTCGTACAGGTAGACGCCGTTGTCGCCGTCGAAGCGGTCGTTGAGCAGCGCCTGCTGGCCGCGCAGGTAGGGGATGAAGGTTTCGCTGCGCAAGGTCGAATACAGCACGTCGGTGGTAAAACCCAGGGTGGCGGACTGGCTGATGGAGCGCCCCTGGCCGGCCCGTTCCAGGCGCACGCCGCGGCAGCCGCGCACGATCAGGGTGACGGGGCCGCGAAAGACGATGAAGCGCAGCTGCAAGGTGAGCCAGGCGTGCAGGCTGCCCAGGCGCCAGTGGCTCGATATCGCCAGCGGTTGATTCGCGTCGCAGACCAGGCCGACCAGTCCCCGTGGCTGGAATACGAGGGCGCTGCCGGCCGGCAGCTGGACGATGGCCACTTCCAGCAGCGGGTCGTCGCTGGCGGAAATCGTCACGGATGCTGTGGTTTCGCTTTCCAGCCGCGTCAGTGCCACCATGCCGGCGGCCAGGCTGGTAAATGGAAAGCGCCAGTCCAGCAGCCACTGAGTGCGTTTATGCGTACTGACGGGCGACGATTGCAGGTACTCGGGGTGGATCAGCATCCGCTGGCCAGGCTGCAGCAGCAAGCCCTGCGAGACGGCAGAAATGCGCGATTCGCCCTGCGACGGCAGGGGCAGGCTGGCGGCGTTGAGCTGCAATGTGCGCGCGATCGACAGCGGCGGCAAACGGGATGCGACGGGCGCCAGCACGAAGTAAAAGAAGGCCTTGATGGCGGCGGGCAGCAACATGGCCGACAGCATCAGCAGGGCGGCGGTGGGCGCCACGTCCATGACGGGCGCGCGCCAGCGGGCGATCCAGTTGCGCGCCAGCTGTCCTTCGCCGGCCGTAATCGCCGCCTGCACGGGCGCCAGTGCGCCGCTCAAGGTTTGCTCGTCGATGGCAAATGGGGCGGGGCGGGCGGAGTGAGTGGCGCTGGTGCGTGTGCGCTGCGTTGCCCAGGCCTGATACGCTTGCAGGTTGATCTCGCGCAAACGCTGATCCTGCGCTTCAAGCTGCGACAGCTGCGCATAGGCGTCGCTGCCGGGCAGGCGTGCCGCCAGCGGATGCTGCGCTTCCAGTTCACGGCGCTGGCGCAGATTATTTTGCAGTACCGCATACGCGCGCACGTGGTCCGCGTGCAGGCGCGCCAGCGTCTGGCGTGCATCTTCGCCACTGATCGCCGCCTGCAGGGCCGTCAGATAACGGGCTTCCTGTACCAGTACTTCGATCTCCACGCGGCGCGCCGCTTCGTCTTGCGCGTGCAGGGCCAGGGTGTTCGTGTCGGGCAGGGGGAGGCTGAACAGCGACGGCTGCTGCCGCGCGCGCAAGGCCGCCAATTGCGCCTTCACTTGCGCCAGGCGCGCGGCGATGCTTGCTTGTGGCGCTTGCCGCAGGGCGTTGATGCGGTCCGTGGCGGCAGCGGCCAGGCCGGCGCCATGATGATCGGCGCCGCCGGCGGCCAGCCTGAGCGCGGTGACGGCTTCGCTGCCAGCGCTGTAGGCGCGCCATTCGGCCAGCAGCAGGCGTCCGGCCAGCAGGATGGCGATGAACAGGGCGAACTGCAGCGCATGGCGCAGCAGGAAGCGCAGGATGGCCGTCAGCAGCTGGCGCAAGGAGATAGCGCCTCAGGTGGCCGCGCTATCGGCGTCGGCGCAGCATTTCTTGTACTTCTTGCCGCTGCCGCAGTGGCACGGGTCGTTGCGGCCCGTCTTCGGCAGTTCGCGCAGCACGGTGGCGCCGGGCTGGCTTTGTTTCAGGTGGCGCTGGCGCGCCCAGGCCGCGTTGATGGCGATCACGCAAGGAATCACGCCATCCATGGCCGTTTCGGCCGCATCGTCATCGAGCTCGCTGGCCGTGGCCAGGTGCTGGAACGGTGCCAGGTACTCCGGGTGGCTGACGGCCAGGGCCGCCCACTGGGGCTTGTCCAGGCTCGTGCCAAGCACAAAACCGGCGCACCAGGCGGGCACGCTCCATTCGGGGCCGCATACATAGATGGGTTCGAAGCTGTCCGGGTCCTTCGCCAGCCATTCGACCATGTAGGCATGGTGGCGCCGGGCCAGGCTGGCTGCTCGTTCGCTGTCAGCATCTGGCGCGGGCGCCGCAGTGCCGGTCGCCTTGTCCCAGACCCACGGCAACCATTGCTCAACTGCAATTTGCTTCGGGCTCAGGGCGATGGCCGTGAGAAAACCTTCCAGCATCGATACGTCCATGGCGGCTCCGGGCAGGGCAGGCGCGGCCAGCAGGGTGTCGAGTTCGGCGTATTCGTCGTCGGAGAGGGGCGTGGTGGTGGAGATGCTGGACATAATATTCTTTGGTGATGTGAGTGGAGTGGCCGGTGGCCCTGGCCGTATTGTACCGTCCGGCAAGGGGAAAACCGGCGCGGCCATGAAAAACGGCGGCCCGCAGGCCGCCGTTTTGATCTAGCGCAAGACGCTTACTTCACGCCATGCATCAGTTTGTTGATCAGCGGTGCGATCAGGAACAGGATCACGCCGGCGCCCAGCAGGGACCAGAAGCCGAAGGTGTAGCCGGACAGGGCCGATTGCACCGACATGCCGCTTTCGCCGCTGACGTGGCTGGCGAAGATGCCCGACAGGTTGTTGCCGATACCGGTCGACAGGAACCAGCCGCCCATGCCCAGGCCGACCAGGCGCACTGGCGCCAGCTTGGTGACCATCGACAGGCCGATAGGCGACAGGCACAGCTCGCCGATCGATTGCAGCACGTACACGGTGGTCAAGGTCCAGAACGGGATCTTGTTATCGGCGCCAACCAGGCTCGACAGAGCGAAGATCAGCAGGCCGAAGGCGACCGCATTGCCCAGCAAGCCCAGGCCGAATTTGCGCGGGATCGAAGGATTGACGTTGTGGCGCGCCAGGAAGACCCAGATGGCGGCGATGATCGGCGCGAAGACGATGATGGCGACCGAGTTGACGGTCTGGAAGTAGGCGGTCGGGAAGATCCAGAAGCCCAGGTCGCGGTTGACGATCTTGTCAGCCAGGAAGGTGAACGAGCTGCCTGCCTGTTCGAAGAACATCCAGAACAGGATGTTGAAGACAAAGATCAGCAGCATGGCGATGACACGGTCACGCGCAACTTTACCGTTGCGTATGCCTTCGATCATCAGCATCACGGCCAGGCCGATGAACAGCGCGGTCAGGACGATTTGCAGTTTTTCAGCGCCGACGGTCAGCAGGAAGTAGACGAGCGGGATCACGCACAGGGAACCGACGGCTACCCAGAGGACGCGCATCGGGTTGCCGGAACCGGCTTCCGGTGCGCCGATGCCCTTCAGGGCGCGGCGGCCGATGGCGAACCATACCAGACTGATCAGCATGCCGAAACCGGAAGCCATGAAGACCATCTTGTACGATGGCATGGCGCTGGTGCCGAAGATCGACTCGGCCAGCCACTGGGTGAAGACAGGGGCAACCATGGCGCCCATGTTGATACCCATGTAGAAGATCGTGAAGCCACTGTCGCGGCGCGGGTCGGCTGTCGTGTACAGCTTGCCGACCATGGTCGAGATGTTCGGTTTGAACATGCCGTTACCGACGATCATGGTGGCCAGGCCCAGGTTGAAGATGTCCTGGTTCGGTACCGAGATGCAGAACAGGCCGGCAGCCATGAAGACGGCGCCCAGCAGGATGGAGCGCTGGTAACCGATGACCCGGTCGGCGATGTAGCCGCCGAACAGGGCGCCGGCGTACACCAGCGCGAGGAAGGAACCGTAGGTAAGGTTGGCCGCTGCCTGTCCCGAACCGTCGCCGCCATGGAACTGGGCAACGATGTACAGTACCAGCGCCCAGCGAACTCCGTAGAACGCGAAGCGTTCCCAGAATTCAGTCATGAACAACATCCACAATGGGCTTGGATGGCCCATAATCTGCTTGAACTCGGGAATAACGGCTTCCTTGTTGGGCGTAGTCGCACCGCTCATGCGGTTCCTCCTGAAAAATTATTATAGTCAATCGATACAACGAACTTATGGAAGCCTGCGGGCGGCGGGGACTCTCATGAAGAACCTCACGCACGGGAATTCCAATAGGCTGGCATTCTAATCTACAAATTGCGCTGAGCGAAGATTTCGATTCGCATTAGCAAGAATGACTGTTTCATATTAGTCAAACCGGTTTGCAGGCAAGGGCGGCCCCGGCGATTTTGCGGCGGCACAGCACAACTTGCCTGACTTGTCGTATATTAAGGTTGCATGACCTTCGAGCATCGATTTTTAAAGGAATTTTTCGCATTATGGAACACGACGTTATCGATACTCTGGTTTCACCGGAAGGCCGCCTGGACGTGCTCTCCAAGACTGAAGTCAACAAACTGCTCGACACCAGCCAGGGCGGCCTGTACAACACTTTCCGCCGCTGCGCGCTGGCGGTCTTGAATTGCGGCAGCACCATCGACGATGGCCGCGCCCTGCTGGAGCGCTACCAGTCGTTTGAAATCTCCATCATCCAGCGCGAGCGCGGAATCAAGCTCGACATCAAGGGTGCGCCAGCCATCGCCTTCGTCGACGGCAAGATGATCAAGGGCATCCACGAGCACCTGTTTGCCGTGTTGCGCGACATCATCTTCGTCAGCGATGAAGTGACGGGTAACCCGAAATTCGACTTGCAGAGCACGGAAGGCGTGACGGACGCCGTCTTCCACATCCTGCGCAACGCCAACGTGCTGCAAACCCAGCTCAACCCGAACCTGGTCGTGTGCTGGGGTGGCCACTCGATCAACCGTGCCGAATACAATTATTCGAAGGAAGTGGGCTACCAGTTGGGCTTGCGCGGCCTCGACATCTGCACCGGTTGCGGCCCGGGCGCCATGAAGGGCCCCATGAAGGGCGCCACCATCGGTCACGCCAAGCAGCGTTTGCACAATGGCCGTTACCTGGGCATCACCGAGCCGGGCATCATCGCCGCCGAGTCGCCGAACCCCATCGTCAATGACCTCGTCATCATGCCGGACATCGAAAAACGCCTGGAAGCGTTCGTGCGCGCCGGCCACGGCATCGTCGTGTTCCCCGGCGGCGCGGGCACGGCCGAAGAGATTTTGTATATCCTCGGCATCCTGCTGCACCCGGATAATGCGGAGATTCCCTTCCCGCTGATTTTCACGGGGCCGGAAACGTCGCGCGAGTATTTCGTGCAGATCAACCAGTTCATCCACGACACCCTGGGCCCGGAAGCGCAGCAGCGCTATAAGATCATCATCGACGACCCGGAGCTGGTGGCGCGCGAGATGCTCGAAGGCATACGCCAGGTGCGCGAATTCCGCAAGGCGCACAGCGATGCGTATTACTTCAATTGGCTCTTGAAGATCGACCACGAATTCCAGAAGCCATTCCACCCCACGCATGAAAACATGCGCAACCTGAGCCTGCACAAGAACCAGCCCACGCACTTGCTGGCGGCCCAGCTGCGCCGCGCGTTTTCCGGCGTGGTGGCGGGCAACGTCAAGGATGACGGCATCCGCTCAATCGAAGAGCACGGCAACTTCGAGATCCACGGCGACAAATCCATCGCCGGCCCGATGGATGCGCTGCTCGCCTCGTTCGTGGCGCAGCACCGCATGAAACTGGCGGGCACGGCATACGTGCCTTGCTACACCGTCGTCCAGTAATTTTTTAGTCAGCACCGCCCGCCCTCTGCGTTTGCCGGGGGCGGGCGGCGCTTTTCCATTGATGCCCCCATCGTGTTCCTTCGCCGCCACAGGCAATCAAATCGCTTGCGTCATCGATTCGTGGGTGCTATCTTTGGAACCGGTTCCAAAATAAAAATATGCAGGTCAACAGGTAGTGGAGAACAAGCTTGGATTCAGTACGCGGCAGCAAAAAAAACCTCTCCGGCGCGCCGGCACGGCCCGTGACCATCGCCCAGGTGGCGCGCGAGGCGGGCGTGTCGAAGACGAGCGTGTCGCGCTTTCTCGGCGGCGAGCTCGATGCCCTGTCCGAGAATATCCGCCAGCAGATCACCAGCACCATCGCGCGCCTCGGCTACCAGCCGAACCAGATGGCGCGCGGCCTCAAGCGGGGACGCACGCGCCTGATCGGCATGGTAGTGGCAGACATGCTCAATCCTTACACGGTGGCCGTGCTGCAAGGCGTGGAGGCGGCTTGCCAGCAGCATGGCTATACCTTGATCTTGTGTAATACCGGGAATGACGAACAGCGCGAACGCCAGTCGCTTGCCGCGCTGCGCTCGTACAGCGTGGAAGGGCTGATCGTCAACACGCAGGGACGCAATATCGAGTCGTCCGACTTGCAGCAGGCGGGCATGCCTATCGTGCTGGTCGATCGCCGCATCGAGGGCGCCGATTTCGATCTGGTGGGCCTGGACAATGTGCAGGCGGGCCGGTTGGCCACCGCGCACCTGATCGAGCAGGGTTTCGACGCCATCGCCTTTATCGCGCCGCCCTTGACGGGCGTCAGTTCGCGCCTGATGCGCGCCGACGGTTTCCAGTCCGTGATGGCCGAGCATCCCGGCTGCGTGGGCGAAGTGCTGGCGGTGGACCTGGACGACCGGCCTTCCATCGACGCGCAGGTGCGGCAATGCCTGGCGCAGTGGCGCGGCCGCCGCGTGGCGCTGCTGGCCTCGAACGGCATGGTGGCGCTGGAACTGGCACTGATGCTGCAGCGCCTGGCCTTGCGCATGCCGCAGGACGTGGGCTTGTTGGGCTTTGACGAATTGCCATGGTCGCCGCTGGCGGGCCTGAGCACGATCGAGCAGCAGACCTATGAAATCGGCTTTTCGGCGATGACGTGCATGCTGTCGCGCCTGCAGGGCGAGCAATGCCCGCCGCGCGAAGTGCTGTTGCCGGGCAAGCTGATCGTGCGCAATTCCACCCGGGGCGGAGACTGACGGGGAAGAGGGCCTTGCCCTTTTTTTTGGAAAGGTTATGGAACCGGTTTCATAGATTGTATTCACACTGGAAAGGGGAGTGGATAGTCAAGCGTAGTAAAGGTGGAAAACGGCAAGAGACGAAATAAATCGTCCATTTGACAATATTCCCGGAAGTGCCTCGACGAGGCCGTTACCGGGATCACAGGAGACTGAGCATGAAGATGACGACACTGTTTTACGCAAAAATCGTGGCCTGCGCGCTGGCAGCAACGTGCGCCCTCGGCGCGGCGGCCGACGCCGGCGCCCAGACGCTTGGCGACTTGATCAAGAAGGGCAAGCTGACCATCGGCGTCGTCAGCGGCACGCCGCCGTTTGGCAGCATCGACGCCAAGGGCGCGCCCGTCGGCTATGACGTCGACGTCGCCAACCTGATCGGCAAATACCTGAACCTGCCCGTGGAAATCGTGCCGCTGACGGCGCCGTCGCGCGTGCCGTCGCTGGAATCGGGCAAGGTCGACTTCCTCGTGGCGACCCTGGCGCCCACGCCGGAACGGGCCAAGACCCTGATGTTCACCATGCCCTACAGCGCCTTTGAACTGGCCATCGTCGCACCGGTCGGCGGCAAATTCAAGGCCCTGGCCGACTTGAAGGGCAAGAAAGTGGGCGTGACGCGCGGCACCACGAATGACACGGCGTTGAGCCGCATGGCGCCGGCCGGCACGGCCATCGTGCGTTTCGAGGATGACGCCACCGTCACCCAGGCCTTGCTCAGCAAGCAGGTCGATGCCGTCTCGATTCCCAGCACGATGGCGCTCGACATCATCAAGACGCGCGGTGCGGGCAAGATCGAGGTCCGCTTCTCCTACTCGCTGCAACCGAACTCGATGGCCGTGCGCCGCGGCGACTTCGAGCTGCACCAGTGGCTCAACAACTTCATCTACTACGTCAAGCTGAACGGTGAACTCGACGCCATCGCGCGCAAGTGGAGCGGCGCGCCGCTGCCGGCGCTGCCGACCTTCTGATGCCGCCACCCGCACAGCGATAGTGCTTGTCCGCA
Source organism: Janthinobacterium sp. BJB426 (assembly GCF_002735705.1). GTDB lineage: Bacteria > Pseudomonadota > Gammaproteobacteria > Burkholderiales > Burkholderiaceae_D > Janthinobacterium. The sequence goes on along the minus strand of NZ_PDZL01000003.1, from coordinate 428,730 downwards.
CGGCGCGCCGCCACGGTGGCGCGGCCGGGGATGCACACGTAGAAAAGGAGTTGAGTATGCCGTATGAATTTCATTTTGAACTCGTCATGCAATCGCTGGACCGCCTGTTGTGGGGCGCGGCGCTGACGATACGCCTGAGCGCCTTATCGATGGTGCTGGGGCTGGCGGTGGGCGTCTGCGCCGCCGTCATCCTGAAGAACGGTCCCGCCTATGCCCGCGCGGCGGTGCGCGCCTATGTCGAGGTGATCCGCAGCACGCCGTTCCTGGTGCAGCTGTTCATCATCTACTTCGGCTTGCCGTCGCTGGGCTTGCAGCTCGACGCGAACGGCGCCGCGCTCGTCGCCATGACGGTCAACCTCGGCGCTTATGCTGCCGAGATCGTGCGCGCCGGCATCGGCGCCGTGCATCCGTCGCAGCTGGAAGCGGCCCAAGCCTTGGGCATGACGCGCTGGCAGGTGATGCGCCACGTGGTGCTGCTGCCGGCGCTGGAAAAAGTGTATCCGGCGCTGGCCAGCCAGTTCACCTTGATGATGCTGGCATCGAGCGTCGTATCGGCCATTTCCGCCGAAGAGCTGACTGCCGCCGCGCACCTGCTCGACTCGGAAACCTTCCGCAGCTTCGAGATCTACATCGTCGTGATGGTGCTGTACATCCTGCTGGCCCTGCTGTTCCGCTTCAGCTTCTGGGTGCTGGGCCAGATCGTCTTCAAACGCCGCCGCCGTCTGGGCGCGGCGCGCATGGGAGCATGACATGATTAGTGATTTTTCCTGGGATAACCTGCAATTTCTGCTCGAGGCCACGCGCTGGACCATCGGCCTGTCGCTGATCGTCTTCATCACGGGCGGCATCGCCGGCTTCGCGGTGGCGCTGCTGCGCACGGCGCGCAGCCCGGTACTGCGTAGCATCAGCGCCCTGTACATCCAGCTGGTCCAGGGCACACCGGTGCTGATCGTGCTGTTTTTGAGCTATTACGGCCTGGCCCTGTTTGGCTACAAGCTGTCGCCGATCATCGCGGCCGGCGCGGCGATGACGATCTTTGCCAGCGCCTACCTGGGCGAGATCTGGCGCGGCTGCATCGAAGGCGTGCAGCGGCAGCAGTGGGAAGCATCGGCCGCGCTGGCGCTGAACCGCTACCAGCAGCTGCGCTACGTCATCCTGCCGCAGGCGCTGCGCCATTCGCTGCCGCCGACCGTGGGCTTCATGGTGCAGATCATCAAGAACACGTCGATCACCTCGATCATCGGCGTGGTGGAACTGACGCGGGCAGGGCAACTGGTCAGCAATGCGACCTTCCTGCCTTTCATCGTCTTCCCCATCGTCGCCCTGATCTACTTCGCGATGTGCTATCCGCTGTCGCGCTACAGCCATTCACTGGAAAGGAAATTCCATGCCCATCGTTGAAATCGACAATATCAGCAAGAGCTTCGGCGCCAATCACGTGCTCAAGGGCGTGTCGTTCGCCGTCGAACGGGGCCAGGTGATCGCCGTGATCGGCCGCAGCGGCTCCGGCAAGAGCACCATGCTGCGTTGTATCAACGGCCTGGAAACCATCGACAGCGGCAGCATCGTCGTGGCCGGCCATACGCTGACGGCGCGCCAGGAACACCTGCTCGACTTGCGCAAGGACGTCGGCATGGTCTTCCAGAGCTACAACCTGTTCCCCCACCTGACCGTGGAAGAAAACGTCATGCTGGCGCCGCGCATCGTCAAGAAGGTGCCCGATGCCCAGGGCCGCGCCACGGCGCTGCGCGTGCTCAAGCAGGTGGGCCTGGACCACAAGCGCGAAGCCTATCCCGAGCAGCTGTCGGGTGGCCAGCAGCAGCGCGTGGCGATCGCCCGCTCGCTGGCGATGGAGCCGCAGGTGATGCTGTTCGACGAAGTGACGTCGGCGCTCGACCCGGAACTGACGCAGGAAGTGCTGAAGGTGATGGAGGAGCTGGCGCAGGCGGGCATGACGATGCTGCTGGTGACGCACGAGATGGAGTTCGCGCGGCGCATGGCCGACGTCACCGTCTTCATGCACCAGGGATTGGTGTGGGAGAGCGGGCCGTCGGAAGCTTTCTTCAGCAACCCGCAAACGCCCGAAGCGCGCCAGTTCGTCGGCGCGGGAGCGATCAAATGAGCCCCGTCCTGGTGGCGGCGTCGGCCTATGGCGCAAGCAGGGTAAGGCAGCTGGGGCAAAGCCATTTCATCGACGTGGTGGCCGATGCGGGCGGCGCCGGCATCGAAATCCGCCGCGAATTGTTCACCTCCGACTTGCCGGACCTGGCGCGCATGGGCGCGGCGGTGGCCGCGCGCGGCCTGTACTGCGTGTATTCCACGCCTATCGAATTGTGGGACGCGGACGGGCAGCTGCAGCAAGAACTGCTGCGGCAGATGCTGGGCGAGGCGGCGCGCCTGGGCGCGCGCTACCTGAAGGTGTCGCTGGGCCATTACCCGGCCGCGCCGGACTTGCCGGCCTTGAAGGCCCAGCTGGCGGCGGCACCCGTGGCGCTGCTGGTGGAAAACGACCAGACGGCCCATGGCGGCGCGCTGGCGACTATGGCACGCTTCCTGGCGGCGGCGCGCGACATCGGGCTGCCCGTGGGGCTGACCTTCGACATCGGCAACTGGCGCTGGGTGGGCGAGGATGCGCAGCATGCGGCGCGCCTGCTGGCGCCGTACGTGCGCTATGTGCATTGCAAGGCTGTCGCGGATGACGGCGGGCGGCTGTCCGCCTGCGCCGTTTCCGAGGCCGATCCCGCCTGGCGCGCCGTCTTCGCGCACTTTGCGCCCGGTGTGCAGCGGGCCATCGAATTCCCGCTCGAGGGCGCCGACCTGGTGGCCGAAACGGGCCGCTACATTCAGATACTGGAGGCTGCATGATGAAACTTGACGTTGTTACCTACGGCGAGGCGATGGCGATGTTTGTTGCCGAGCAAACGGGCGACTTGGCGGCCGTGGCGCATTTCACCCGCCGCCTGGCCGGCGCCGAGACGAATGTCGCCATCGGCCTGGCGCGCCTGGGCTTGAAAGTCGGCTGGCTGAGCCGGGTGGGCGACGACTCATTCGGCCGCTTCATCCGCGCCAGCGTGCAGGCCGAGGGCGTCGATTGCAGCCGGGTCGTCGCCGTGGCCGGCCAGTCCAGCGGCTTCCTGCTCAAGGAAAAGGCCGAGAACGGCGCCGATCCGCTGGTCGAATACTTCCGCAAGGGTTCCGCCGCCAGCCGGCTGGCGCCCGAGCACTTCGACCCCACCTATTTCCTGTCCGCGCGCCACCTGCACGCCACGGGCGTGGCCGCGGCGCTGTCCGAGACCAGCCTGGCGTTCGCCGGCCAGGCGCTCGACTTCATGCGCGCGAATGGCCGCAGCGTGTCGTTCGATCCGAACCTGCGGCCCTCGCTGTGGCCGTCGCAAGCCGTCATGGTCGAACAGATCAACCGCCTCGCCGCCAAGGCCGACTGGGTGCTGCCCGGCCTGGGTGAGGGAAAAATCCTCACCGGCCACGACCTGCCGCACGATGTCGCCGGCTTTTACCTGCAGCAGGGCGCGCGGCTGGTGGTCATCAAGCTGGGTGCCGAGGGCGCCTATTACCGTACGGCCGAGGGCGACAGCGGCATGGTGGCGGGCGAGCGCGTGACCAACGTGGTCGACACGGTAGGCGCCGGCGACGGCTTCGCGGCCGGCCTGGTCAGCGCCTTGCTGGAAGGCTTGCCGCTGGCGCAGGCGGTAGGGCGCGGCAACCGGGTCGGCGCCTTCGCCATCCAGGTGGCCGGCGACATGGAAGGCTTGCCGACCCGCGCCCAGCTCGACGCGCTGGTCGCATCTTGAACCGAACAGGGGAAACACTCGTGAAAAAACATGTGGTTGTCTATAAAAATCTGGCCGAGCCGCTGCTGGCGCGCCTGCGCGCCGAATGCGAGGTGACGTACTTCGAAGCGATCGATGCGGGCAACCGCGCCGCATTCGCCGCCGCCATCCGCGGCGCGCACGGCTTGCTGGGCGCCAGCGTGCGCCTGGACCGCGAACTGCTGGACCCGGCCTTTGAGCTGCGCATCATTTCCACCGTTTCCGTGGGCGTCGACCAGTTCGACGTCGATTACCTGCGCGAACGGGGCATCTTGCTGGCCAATACGCCGGACGTGCTGACGGAAACGACGGCCGACACGATCTTCGCGCTGATCCTCGCCAGCGCGCGGAGGGTCGTCGAACTGGCCGAATTCGTCAAGGCCGGACGCTGGACGCGCAGCGTCGGCGAAAGCCAGTACGGCGTCAACGTGCACGGCAAGACCATCGGCATGCTGGGCATGGGCCGCATCGGCCGCGCCGTCGCCCGCCGCGCCGCGCTGGGCTTCGGCATGCAGGTGCTGTACGTGAACGGCGAAGCGGTGCCCGAGGTGGAAACGGCCCTGGGCGCGCGCCAGGTGGCGCTCGACGATTTGCTGGCCGGCTCCGATTTCGTCTGCGTGGTGCTGCCGCTGACGGCGCAGACGGAACGCATGATGGGCCGGCGCGAGTTCGCGCTGATGCGCCCCGGCGCCATCTTCATCAACGGTTCGCGCGGGCGCATCGTCGACGAGGCGGCGCTGATCGAGGCGCTGCAGCAGGGCACTATCCACGGCGCCGGCCTTGACGTGTTCGAGCGCGAACCGCTGGCGCCGGATAATCCGCTGCCGCACATGGCCAACGTGGTGGCGTTGCCGCACATCGGCTCGGCCACGCACGAAACGCGCTATGCGATGGCGCAGCAGGCCGTGGACAACCTGCTGGCCGGCTTGCGCGGCGAGCGTCCGCGCCATCTGGTGAACTAAGTGCAGCATCCACAGACAGGGAAAGAGATGAAGAAGAAGGTAGTAGGGGCAATGATCATTGGCGCCGGCAGTGGCCTGTGTTACGCGCAGTCGAACGTGGCCGTGTACGGCATCATGGACATGGGTGTCGTGTCCGAGAGCGGCGGTCCCGGCGGCAGGGTGCTCAAGTTGACGAGCGGCATCGCCAATGGTTCGCGGCTCGGTTTCAAGGGCAGCGAAGACCTGGGCGGCGGCATGACGGCGCTGTTTACGATGGATGCGGGCATCCTGGCCGACACGGGCGCTTCGGCCCAGGGCGGTCTGCTGTTCGGACGGCAGGCCTTCGTCGGCCTCGCCGGCGCGGCGGGCACCTTGCGCCTGGGCCGCCAGTACACCTTCATTGATAGCAGCCTGGGGGCGCTGGACCCGTTTTACCTGGGTTTTGCGGGCAGGATGAGCAACGTCTTCACGGCCGGCTACATCAGCCGGGTCGACAACAGCATCACCTACAGCTCGCCCGTGCGCGGGGGACTCTCCGGCGAACTGGCGTACGGCTTCGGCGAAGTGCCGGGCGATGCGTCGGCCAAACGCTACGCGGGCGCGGCGGCCACCTATGCCAGCGGGCCGCTGTATGTGCGCATGGCGCACCAGGATGCCAACACCATATCAAGCGCGCTGCTGGCGGGCAGGGCGCGCAACACGGTGCTGGGCGCCACCTGGGACTTCGGCGTGGTCAAGGCGCATGGCGCGGTCGCCGTCAGCAAGAGCACGGCGGGGGCCGCCACGACGGTCGACAGCGCGGACCTGATGCTGGGCGCCACCATCCCGGTGGGCCCGCACCGCGTCCTGTTCTCGTACGTGCGGCGCGACGACCGGCGCGCCGCCAACGGCGACGCTTCTCAGGTCGGCATCGGCTACACCTATGCACTGTCGAAACGCAGCACCTTGTATGCGGCCTACGCGCATATCGACAACCGCAACGGCGCCGCCTATGTGGTGGGCAACGCCACCGACAACGGCAGCGGCAACCAGGCCTGGAACGTCGGCCTGCGCCACACTTTTTAAGGGGAGAATCGAATGAAAAAAATCGGATGGATACTGGTCGGCGCCAGCACCGTGGCGCGCGAATGGATGGTCGACGCAATCGGCCAGCAGGGCGATGCCGAAGTGCTGGCCGTGGTCAGCCGGGACGCGGCGCGCGGCGCCGCCTTTGCCGAGCAGTTCGGCATCGCCGCCAGCTACACGGACCTCGATGCGGCGCTCGCGCATCCAGGCGCGGATGCCGTGTACATCAGCACCACCAACGAATGGCATATGGCGCAGACCTTGCAGGCGGCGCGCGCCGGCAAGCACGTACTGTGCGAAAAGCCGCTGGCGCTGAACCTGGAGGACGCCCGCCGCATGGTGGACGGCTGTGCCGAAGCGGGCGTGGTGCTGGGGATTAACCACCACCTGCGCAACGCCGCCAGCCACGGCAAGGTGCGCGAGCTGATACGCGCCGGCGAGATCGGCCAGCCCCTGTATGGCCGCGTGCTGCACGCGAATAACCTGCCGCAGCATCTGCGCGGCTGGCGCCTGGACGCGCCGGAGTCAGGTGGCGTCACGCTCGACATGTTCGTGCACGATGTCGATACCTTGCGCTTCCTGCTCGACTCGGAGCCGCGCCATGTCACCGCCTGCGCCACCAGCGGCGGCATGACGGTGGCCGGGCTGGAAGAGGGCCTGATGGCCGTCATCGAGTTCGACAGCGGCACCCTGGTGCAGGTGCACGATGCGTTCAATGCGCCGCATTCGCTGTCCGGCGTGGAAATCATTGGCACCAAGGGCACCATCTTCGCCACCGGCGTGATGACGCAGCGCCCCGTCGGCACCATCAGCCTGACGCGCGAGGGCGGCAGCATCGATATCCCCGTCGAGCATGAAAACCTGTACGTGCGTTCGGTGCGCGCCTTCCAGCGCGCCATGCGCGGCGAAGGGCAGCCGGCCGCCACGGGCGACGACGGCATGCGCGCGCTGGCCACGGCGCTGGCGGCGCAGCAGGCCAGCCGCAGCCACCAGCGCGTGACCCTGGTCGGCTGACGGCAGGCCGCATAAGAAAAAAAGCCGCCTGATCGCAAAATCAGGCGGCTTTTTATCGGCTTGCGTCCGCGATTAGTCTTCGCGGCGCAGATGAGGGAACAGCAGGACGTCGCGGATGTTCGGCGAATCCGTGATGATCATCATCAGGCGGTCGATGCCGATGCCGCAGCCGCCGGCTGGCGGCATGCCGTATTCCAGCGCGCGGATGTAGTCGGCGTCGTAGAACATCGCCTCTTCATCGCCGGCGTCCTTGGCAGCGACTTGCGCCAGGAAGCGGGCCGACTGGTCTTCCGCATCGTTCAACTCGGAGAAGCCGTTGGCGATCTCGCGGCCCACCATGAACAATTCAAAACGTTCGGTGATGCCGGCTACCGTGTCGGAAGCGCGCGCCAATGGCGACACTTCGACCGGATAGTCGATGATGTAGGTCGGTTCCCACAGCTGCGCTTCAGCCGTCTCTTCGAACAGCGCCAGTTGCAGTGCGCCCAGGCCGGCCGTGGCGAACGGCTTGACGCCGAATTTTTTCAGCTCTTCCTTGATGAATTCGGCATCGTTCAACTGCTCGGCGGTGTAGCCTGGAGCGTACTTGTTGATCGCTTCGACGATGGTCAGGCGGTGGAACGGTTTTGCCAGGTCCAGCTCGCGGCCGCCGTAGGTCAGGGTGGCGGTGCCGTGCGCGTCGATGGCGGCCTGGCGGATGACGGCTTCCGTGAAATCCATCAGCCATTTGTAGTCGGTGTAGGCCGCGTAGAATTCCATCATCGTAAATTCCGGGTTGTGACGGATCGACACGCCTTCGTTGCGGAAGTTGCGGTTGATCTCGAACACGCGGTCAAAGCCGCCCACGACCAGGCGCTTCAGGTACAGCTCGGGCGCGATACGCAGATACATTTCCATGTCGAGCGCATTGTGGTGCGTGACGAATGGCTTTGCCGCCGCGCCGCCGGGGATCGTGTGCAGCATCGGCGTTTCCACTTCCATGAACTCGTTCTTTTCCATGAAGCGGCGGATCGACGAGATGGCGGCGGTACGCGCCTTGAAGGTGCGGCGTGTCTCTTCGTTCATGATCAGGTCGACGTAGCGCTGGCGGTACTTCGTTTCCTGGTCGGCCAGGCCGTGGAATTTGTCCGGCAGCGGGCGCAGCGACTTGGTGATCAAACGCAGTTGCGTGACCTTGATGGTCAGTTCGTCCGTCTTGGTCTTGAACAGCGTGCCCGTCACGCCCAGGATATCGCCCAGGTCATAGTGGTGCAGGGCGGCCATGGCCGCTTCGCCGGTGAGATCAAGCGTGGCGTAGATCTGGATGCGGCCATCGGCTTTCGGGCCGGAGGCGTCTTGCAGGGTGGCGAAAGCGGCTTTCTTGCCCGCTTCGCGCTTGAGCATCATGCGGCCGGCCAGCACCACGGTGACAGGTTCGGCTTCCAGCTCTTCGCGCGTCTTGCTGCCGTATTGCGCGTGCAGATCGGCCGCCTTGTGCTCGGGGCGGAAATCGTTCGGGAAGGCGATGCCTTGTTCGCGCAGTGCTGCCAGCTTGACGCGGCGCTCGGCGATGATCTTGTTTTCATCGGGGGCGGCGGCTTGTTCTTGGATATCCGTAGTCATGGTGTTCTTCGTTGGTGATTATTGATGATGTGGCGCCAGCGCTGGCGCCACGCTGGCAAACAGTGCGTCGACGTCCAGCGAGGAGAAATCCGGCACGATGGCAATGACGTTGTCGAAGGCGGCAAACGCTTCGGCAGGCAGGGTGGTGGTGAGCACCACGACGCGCATGCCGGCACGGCGCGCCGCTTCCACGCCCAGCGGCGCGTCTTCAAAGACGATGCAGTCATGCGGCAGCGCGCCGGCCAGCAGCGCGCCTTTCAGGAAAACGTCCGGGTGTGGCTTGCCCCGTTCCACGTCGGCTGCGCCGACGATGGCATCGAAGCGGTGGCGCAGGTCCAGGCCGTCGAGCGTGAACGCGATGTTCTCGTCCGGCGCGGCCGTGCCCACCACCAGCCCCACGCCAGCCTGGCGCGCGCTGGCGATCAGCAGGTCGAAACCGGCAACTGTCGCCAGGTGCGGGCCATACAGTTCGCGGTAGACGACTTCCTTTTCAGCCAGCAGGGTGACGTGGTCGGCATCCTCGCCCAGGTACTTGGCGATGATTTCATGTCCTTGCCGTCCTGCCGTGTCGCGGAAAAAGGCGTCCGCGTCCAGCGCATGGCCGTGGCGTTCAAAGAACGCCAGCCACGATGTCGTGTGGAATGCCATGTTGTCGACGATCGTGCCATCCATGTCGAACAGGAAGGCGCGCTGCGTCAATGCCGGAGCGGATGCGTTCATCCTTATACGCCTTGCTTGAGCGAGGCGGAAATGAACTCGTCGATGTCGCCATCGAGCACGCCCTTGGTATTGCCCGTCTCGAAACCGGTGCGCAAGTCCTTGATGCGGGACTGGTCCAGCACGTAGGAGCGGATCTGGTGACCCCAGCCCACGTCCGTTTTCGAGTCTTCCAGCTTTTGCTGTTCGCTCATGCGCTTGCGCAGTTCATGTTCGTACAGTTTCGCTTTCAGCATTTCCATCGCTTCGGCGCGGTTGCGGTGCTGCGAACGGTCGTTCTGGCACTGCACCACGATACCGGTCGGCGCATGGGTCATGCGGACGGCGGAGTCGGTCTTGTTGATGTGCTGACCACCGGCGCCCGACGCGCGGTAGGTATCGACGCGGATATCGGCCGGATTGACGTCGATCTCGATCGAATCGTCGACTTCCGGGTACACGAACAGCGACGTAAACGAGGTGTGGCGGCCGTTGGCCGAGTCGAATGGCGACTTGCGCACCAGGCGGTGCACACCCGTTTCCGTGCGCAGGAAGCCGTAGGCGTGATCGCCCTCGACCTTCAGGGTGGCCGTCTTGATGCCGGCGACCTCGCCGTCCGACTGTTCCAGGATTTCGACCTTGAAGCCCTTGCGTTCGCAATAGCGCAGGTACTGACGCAGCAGCATCGAGGCCCAGTCCTGGGCTTCCGTACCGCCGGCACCGGCCTGGATGTCGATGAAGCAGTTGTTCGGATCCATCGGATTGTTGAACATCCGGCGGAATTCCATGCTTTCGATGACCTTGCGGATTTCCTGCACGTCCTGCTCGATCGCTTCGAGCGTTTCGTCGTCGCCTTCTTCGCGCGCCATGTCGAACAGGTCGCGGGTGTCGCGCAGGTCGGCATCGGCCTTGGCCAGGGTGAAGACGATGGCTTCCAGCGCCTTCTTCTCTTTACCGAGGTCCTGGGCGCGCTTGGGATCGTTCCAGACGGTGGGGTCTTCCAGTTCTTCGTTGACTTGCTCTAGTTTCTCCGACTTGACAGTGAAGTCAAAGATACCTCCGAAGTTCGGCTTCGCGGACCGTCAGGTCGTTGAGCAGGGCGGAGATGATATTGATGCGTTCGGCTTCCATAATGTTCTGGTCTTCTATGGTGAAATCAAACCTTGAATTATACGCGAGCGCGGCGCGTTTCCGCTGCCGCCGCGGCGCAATTGCTGCCGCACGGGGCAATAAAATGACGATTTTGCTGTATTTGCGACAATATTTTTGCCTTGATAGGGGCTGCCGTGCTGCGTATGATGCTGGCGATATTGTCTTTCCACAGGAATACATCATGCTTCAATTTCCCCGTCTTGCCCTGTTACCGCTGCTGCTGGCCGGCTGCGGCGCCTTGCCGCCCGCCGCCACGGGACCCGTCCGCGCGCCATCGGCCGCGCCGGCCGGCAGCAGCGCCACCCTGGCCCTGCTGGAGACGACGGACTTGCACGCGAATGTGCTCAGTTATGATTACTACAAGCTGCAGGCGGAGCCGTCGATCGGCCTGGAACGCACGGCGGCGCTGATCGCCCAGGCACGCGCGCAGTATCCGAACAACCTTTTGCTCGACAACGGCGACACCATCCAGGGCACGGCGCTGGCCGACTACCAGGCATTGGTAAAACCGCTGGCCTGCGACCAGACCCTGGCCATCTACAAGGCCATGAATTTGCTGAAAGTGGACGGCGGCGGCATCGGCAACCACGAATTCAACTACGGCCTGGCGTTCCTGAGCCAGGTGACGGGCAACCAGTTTGAGGTCGACAGCGTCGACGCCAGCAAGCCGCGCTGCGCCGGCCCCGCATTCCCGCAAGTGCTGGCCAACGTCTACAGCGTCAAGACGGGCCAGCCCCTGTTTGCGCCATATCACATCATAGCCAAGCAGATCACGGCTACCGGCCCCGATGGCAAGGCAATCACCTCCACCGTGAAGGTCGGCATCATCAGCTTTGCGCCGCCCACCATCATGGCGTGGGACAAGCGCTGGCTGGAAGGCCGCGTCTATACGCAGGGCGTGCGCGAGACGGCGGAAAAATTCATCCCCGAGATGCGCGCCAAAGGCGCCGAACTGGTGGTGGCCATTTCGCACGGCGGTCTCGATGACAGCCCGTATTCGCCGAGCATGGAAAACGGCAATTACTACCTGTCGCAAGTGCCGGGCGTGGACGCCATGCTGATCGGCCACTCGCACCAGCTGTTCCCGAACGCGGCCAGCACGGTGCCGCAGTTTAATCTGCCCGGCGTCGACAAGGCCCGTGGCCTGGTCAATGGCGTGCCGACCGTGATGGCCAACTTGTGGGGCAAGCACCTGGGTGTGATCGGCCTCTCCCTGCGCCATGACGGCAAGCGGTGGGTGGTCGACAAGAGCGCCACCACGGTGGAAGCGCGCGGCATCCAGAACGCGGACAAGAGTTACGTGCAGCCCGATGCGGCGATCGCCAGGCTGGTTGCGGAAGAACACGCGGCGACGATCGCCTACGTGCAGACGCCGGTCGGCGCCACCGACTTCCGCATGTCGACGTATTTCGCCGATGTGGGCGATGTCAGCGCCATCGAAGTGGTGAACCAGGCGCAAGCGGGTTACCTGGCCGCGTATGTGAAGGCAAACCTGCCGCAGTTTGCGCACTTGCCCGTGCTGTCGATGTCTTCCCCGTTCAAGAGCGGCTCGGCCGGCGTGTCCGACTACACGGACGTCAAGGTGGGCAATGTGGCGCTGAATAACGCGGCCGATCTGTATTTGTATCCGAACGCGCTGTACGGCGTGAAGATGAATGGCGCGGAACTGAAAGCCTGGCTGGAACAGTCGGCGCAGCGTTTCAATACCATCGACCCGAACAAGCTGGAAGCGCAGGAACTGGTCAACACGGCCCATCCGAGCTACAACTTCGATGCGATCACCAGCGCCGACGTGCGCTACCAGATCGACGTCACGCAAAAGCCCGGCCAGCGCATCCAGGGGCTGACGTACAAGGGCAAGCCGGTGGACGCCAGCCAGGAATTCTTGATCGCGACAAATAACTACCGCGCCAGCGGCGGCGGCAATTTCCCCGGCCTCGATGGCAGCAAGACGGTGGTGGCCTCGCCCGACAACAACCGCGAACTCCTGATCGCTTACGTGACCAAGGAAAAAAACCTGACGCGCGCGAAAAATGGCTCGGCGCGCAGCTGGCGCTTCGCGAAGGCCGCGACGAAAGGCCTCGTGGTGTTCCATTCCGCGCCGAACGTGATCGATCTGGCCAAGGCGGCCGGCATCGACAACGTCACGCAGCTGAAGCTTGATGATGGCGCGGGCAAGGGCTTTGCCCTGTACCAGCTCGACCTGTCGAAATGATGCTGGCAAACTTGCTGCTGGCCGCTGCCCTGGCGTCGCCCGTTGTGGCGGCGCCCGATGTCACGGCCCAGGCCAAGGTGCTGATGCGCGCCGGTGAGGCGAGCCAGCCGCAGGCGCGCGTCCTGTTCGAGCAGGCGGCGGGGCAGGGTGGCGGGCCCGCCGCGTATTACCTGGGCTTGATGTTCAAGAACGGCATGGGCGGCCCGCAGGATGGCGCCGCCGCGCTGCGCTGGCTGGAACTGGCCGCGCAACGCGGCGTGGCGCCGGCCATGTTCATCGTCGCGAACATGCTGCTCGATAGCGACGAAGCCAGGGCACGCTACTGGCTCGACGCTGCCTGCGACCAGAACTACCCGGAAGCGCTGCAGCAGAAATCCGTGGCCCTGGCCGAAGGTCGGATGGGTTATGCGCACAACGAGGAGCAGTCCTTCCTGTACCTGAAGATGGCCACGCACGCGATGGGGCACAGGGCCGCAGAGCCGTGATTGCCCTCCTGGTCAGGTCCGCAGGCTGTTCGCCGCCTCGGCAATGGCCAGCGGATTGCGCGACAGCAAGGCGGCAGCCAGGTCCAACAGGCCTGCCGCTGCCTTGACGGCCGCGTGCGTGTGCTCGATGTCTGCCACTGTTTTCCTGCCTTGTTCGATGGCCGTGTTCACATTGGCCAATGCCTGCTGCGCGCCCTTGTTGATCAGGTAGATGCCATGGGCGCGGAAAAAGGACACCATCTGGTCCAGGTGGCTTTCATATTGCTTGAGATCATGCAGCACGGCTGCCGGTGTTGGCGGCGTGCGGTCTGTCAGCGCGATGCGCAGCTCCAGTACCTGGTTCGAAGCCTGTGCCAGCTTGTCGGCGATTTCCGTGGTTTGTTTTTCATCGAGTGCGATAGCGTTGCCCATGTCAGACTCCTACCAGGGGGATGGTGAATAATTGGCGGCCTGCTTTTGCAGGGTATCGACTTGCTTGGCAAATATGTCCAGTTGACGCTCCAATGCCGGGTCTTTCATGGACTTGGCGCGCAAGGTGCTGAGACTGTTCTGCAATTCGGTCATGGCGGCAATATAGGCGTCGATGACCTTGCCGCGCTCTTGCAGTTGCCGCCCGTCCAGGTAGAGCTTGGCCTTCAGATAGTTGCTGGCAACGGGTTCCCTGGCGGCGGCATTGTCGAGCGAGCGATTCAGGGAGGCTAGCGTCAGGCCCTCGTCGTGCAGATTGGCCTGGTAGTTTTGCTGCGCATATTTTTTCAGCGCATTGCTGATGATATAAATATCTTCTTCGCGCGCCAGCAGTTCGTTGATCCCCGACTGCTGTCGTTGCTGCGTGACGATCTGGCTGATCAGCGTGCTCAGGCGCGTGACTTTGTCCAGTTGGCCGGCGTCGAGCACCGGCGTCATGCCATGGGACTGTTGCAGTGCGTCCAGCGAACCGCCAAGGGCGCCGATCTCATCCTTGTAGTTCGCCAGCTTGTCGTTGGCCAGCGCGGCAAGGACTTCCGCGTAGCGTTTCAATACATCGTTCAGTTCGGCTGTGCCGGCCAATTGCGTCGCGTAGGCCTGGCAGCGCCGGACCAGGTCCTGTTCCGTTTCCTGCGCAAGGTAGGGGCGGTCGGTGATGATGCTGTTGCGCCGTACATTATTGGTGCAACTGTTCATGGAGTGCGTCAGCATGGGTTTGAATACTTCCGTTATCGCCACCGTCTGTCCCGCGAACTTGTCGACCGGCGTGAAGTTCTTGCAGGCGCTACTCATGCCGCCGATCAGCAGGCAGGCGCAGATGGTTGTCATGGGCTGGCGCATAGGGTCTCCATGGTAAGGATGGGATTGCCGCCATGGCCGGTTGACCCTGGTTCTGTGACCATATCAGCATTGCATCGCCATACTTTTGACATAGATCAGACACCTGCACTGTGTCCATGTGCAGCAGCTGTGTCAATTTGCGACATATTTTCCTTACAAAAGACTGACATCGGGCCAGCAATTGTGTCTTTTCTGCATGTTGCGACGCGTCATATGTAGTTGTTGCTGGTGCATGTTTACTCACCTACAATGATTTATCGATGGGGCGGTTATCCAGCGTACGACTATAAAAATAAGTGGCATTAAAAACGTTGTATCAGAGGAGATGACAATGAATTTGAAACAGAAATTGCTCGTGGCAAGTTTGGTTTTGGGTTTCTCGCAGGCGGCGTTCGCAGCCGACCCCATCAAGATTGGCGTGTCCGGACCGTTTACGGGCGGTTCCGCGCCGATGGGCGTGTCGATGCGCGACGGCGTCAAGCTGGCCGTGGCAGAAATCAATGCCAAGGGTGGCGTGCTGGGCCGTTCCCTGCTACTGATCGAGCGCGACGACGAAGCGAAGAATGAACGCGGCGTGCAGATCGCCCAGGAGCTGATCAACAAGGAAAAGGTCGCCGCCACCGTCGGTTATATCAACACGGGCGTGGCCCTGGCGTCGCAGCGTTTCTACCAGGAAGCGAAAATTCCCGTCATGAACAATGTGGCGACGGGTTCCATCGTCACCAAGCAATTCGCCGACCAGCCGGAAAACTACATTTTCCGCAATGCGGCCAATGACACCATCCAGTCCGGCATGATCGTGCATGAGGCGATCGAGAACCGCAAGTTCAAGAAAGTGGCGATCCTGGCCGACTCCACCAACTATGGCCAGCTGGGCCGTGAAGACCTGGAAAAGGCGCTCGACAAGAAGGGCATCAAGCCCGTCGTCGTGGAAAAATACAACATCAAGGACGTCGACATGACGGCCCAGCTGCTGAAAGCCAAGCAGGCGGGGGCGGAAGTCGTGCTGACCTACGGCATCGGCCCGGAACTGGCGCAGATCGCCAACGGCATGGAAAAACTGGGCTGGAAAGTACCGCTGATCGGCAGCTGGACCCTGGCCATGGGCAACTTCATCGACAACGCGGGCAAGAACGGCAATGGCACGCGCATGCCGCAAACCTTCATCCAGGATGCCAGCACGCCGAAGCGCAAGGCCTTCATCGACGCCTACGTGGCCGCCTACAAACCATCGGGCGGACGCATGCCATCGGCCGTCTCGGCCGCGCAAGGCTACGATTCCATCTACCTGCTGGCCGCGGCCATCACGCAGGCTGGCGGCACGGATGGTCCGAAAGTGCGCGCCGCGCTGGAAAACCTGAACGAGAAGGTGGAAGGCGCCGTCACCACCTACAACAAGCCATTCAGCAAAACCAACCATGAGGCGATCACGGCCGACCTGACAGTCTTCGGTGAAGTCAAGGACGGCAAAGTCGTCCTCGCGAAATAAGCCTGGCAGACAGTCGCCGCGCAGTGGCCAGCCTTGAGGAATCAGGACTGGCCATTTTTTCATCTTTCGTCTTCCGGGGAATACCATGGAAATCTTCCTGCAGCTCGTCTTCAGCGGCGTCGCGCTGGGCATGATCTATGCCGTCATCGCTTTCGGCTACCAGCTGACCTTTGCCACTTCCGGCACCCTCAATTTCGGCCAGGGCGAATCCCTGATGCTGGGCGCGCTCGTGGGCCTTTCCCTGGTGGGCACCATTCACGGCGGCCCGTACATGAGCTATCTGCTGATGATCCCCATCGTCATCGTCTTCGGCGCCTTGCAGGGCGTGTTCGTCGAATGGATAGGCGTGCGGCCCGCCATCAAGATCAAGTCCGAATTCGGCTGGATCATGTCGACCATCGCGCTGGCCATCATTTTCAAGAACGTGGCGGAAAACATCTGGGGCAAGGATGACCTGATGTTCCCGTCGCCGCTGTCGGCCGCGCCGTTCCAGGTGTTCGGCGCCAATGTGCAGCAGATGCAGGTGGCCGTCATCGTCGGTGCGCTGGCCATCATGCTGGCCGTCGAAGTGTTCAACCGCAAATCGATCTACGGCAAGGCCGTCGTGGCGACAGCCAACGACCGCGACGCGGCCGGTTTGATGGGCATCAACACGGGCATGGTCATCACGTTTTCCTACGCGCTGTCGTCAGCCACGGCCGCCTTTGCGGGCGTGCTGGTGGCGCCGCTGACACTGACGGGGGCCACCATGGGCGCCTCGCTGGGCTTGAAAGCGTTTGCCGTGGCCATCATCGGCGGCCTGACGTCGGGCGTGGGCGCCATCGTCGGCGGCCTGATCCTGGGCATCGCCGAGACCACCACCGGCTATTACATCTCCACCGGCTACAAGGAAGTGCCAGGCCTGCTGCTGTTGCTGCTGGTGCTGGCCGTCAAGCCGTCCGGCCTGTTCGGCAAAGCCGCGATCAAGAAAGTCTGAGGACGACATGAACAAGAAAATCACCATGCTGGCATTGAGCGCGGCGGGCCTGGCCGTGCTCGCGTTGTTCCCCATCGTCATCCCGAATCCCTACTATATTCACCTGGCCGAGACCATTTTGATCTACGCCATCCTGCTGTTCGGCCTCGATATCGTCGTCGGCTACACGGGGCAGGTGTCGCTGGGCCATGCGGGCCTGTTCGGCATCGGCTCCTACGTCACGGGCGTGCTGGTGTTCAAGCTGGGCGCGCCGTTCTGGCTGGCCATCCCCGCCAGTATCCTGGGCGCGGCCGTGTTTGGCGCCATCCTGGCCTTGCCGGCCCTGCGCGTGACGGGGCCTTACCTGGCCATGGTGACCCTGGCCTTCGGCACCATCGTGCAAATCCTGATCAATGAAATGAGCTTCCTGACGGAAGGGCCGATGGGCATCAAGATCCACAAGCCCGTCCTGTTCGGCCACAAACTGACGGAAGTGGAGTACTACTACATGGTCGCCGCGCTGCTGGTGATCTCGCTGGTGGTGGTGCACCGCATCCTGAAATCGAACCTGGGCCGCGCGTTCGAAGCCTTGCGCGACAGCCCCATCGCCTCGGACTGCATGGGCGTGTCCGTGTACCGCTATAAAGTCTACGCCTTCGTCATCAGCGCCGGTTTCGCGGGCCTGGCCGGCAGTCTGTATGCGTATTCGGAAGAATACATCTCGCCCAATACCTACAACTTCGAGCTGACGATCCTGTTCCTGCTGGCCGTCATCATGGGCGGGCGCAAGACGCGTTCGGGCGCGCTGATCGGCGCCATGATCGTCGTCATGCTGCCCAGCCTCTTGTCGGACATCGAATTGTTCCGCAAGATCGCCGTGGCCGCCGCCGTGCTGGGCGTGATCGGCTCCGCCTTCATGCTGGCGAAGAAACGCTCCACCGTGCGCGGCGTGCTCGTGCCCCTGGTGGCCACCATCGGCCTGGCCGCGTATTCGTACAAGCTGGAAAACATGGTCGACTGGCGTCTGACCATCTTCGGCCTGATGACCTTATTTGTCGTGTACTACCTGCAGGACGGCATCGTCGGCTTTTTGATGAGCTTTATCGGCAAGGGCCGGCGCCATGTGGAAGCCGTCGCTTCGCACGGCGTGGCGCCATTCGACCACGCCCAGGGCGGGCAGCAGGGCGCGACCCTGCTGCGCGTGGAGCAGGCCCTGATGCAGTTCGGCGGCCTGAAAGCGCTGAACCAGGTGGACTTGAACGTCACCCAAGGCTCCGTGCACGGCTTGATCGGGCCGAACGGCTCGGGCAAGAGCACGATGATGAACGTGCTGACGGGGATCTACAAGCCGACGGCGGGCAAGGTGGAATTTGCCGGCGCCGTGATTTCCGGCCGCACGCCGTCCGAGATCGCGCTGGGCGGCGTGGCGCGCACCTTCCAGAACGTGCAGCTGTTCGGCGAGATGACGGCGACGGAAAACGTGCTGGTGGGCCTGCACAACACCTTCAAGTCGAATGTGCTGGACGTGATGCTGCACACGCCCCGCTACAAGCGCGAAGAGGCGGCCGCGCGCGAGCGGGCCGCCAGCATCCTCGAATTCGTCGGCCTGGCGGACCTGGCCAACGAAGAGGCGCGCAATCTGCCGTATGGCAAGCAGCGGCTGCTGGAAATCGGCCGCGCGCTGGGCCTCAACCCGCGTTTGCTGCTGCTCGACGAGCCGGCTGCGGGCCTGACGGCGCCCGACATCAAGGAGCTGATGGCCATCATCCGCAAGATCCGCGAACATGGCATCACCATCATCCTGATCGAGCACCACATGGATGTGGTGATGGCCCTGTCGGACGTGGTGACGGTGCTGGACTTCGGCCAGAAGATCGCCGAAGGCGCACCCGCGCTTGTCCAGAGCGACCCGAAAGTGATCGAAGCCTACCTGGGCGGCAGCGCCGAAACCCTGGCGCCAGCGGCGCACTGAGAGGAAAACCATGCTGACCATTAGCAATCTGCACGCCGCCTACGGCAAAGTCGAAGTCTTGCACGGCATTTCGCTCGACGTCCCGAAGGGCAAGCTGGTGACCCTGATCGGCTCGAACGGGGCCGGCAAGACCACCACCATGCGCGCCATTTCCGGCATGCTGAAACCGAAATCCGGCACCGTCACCCTGGGCGGCAAGGATGTCACGGGCCTCGATTCGCACCGCATCGCCCGCGCCGGCCTGGCCCATTCGCCGGAAGGCAGAAGGGTGTTCGCCTCGATGTCGGTGACGGACAACCTGCTGCTGGGCGCCTTCCCCCGCTTTACGCGCTCGCGCCCGAAAGGCGACATCAAGGGCGATCTGGACAAGGCCCTGGAGCTGTTCCCCCGCCTGAAGGAGCGGCGCGACCAGCTGGCCGGAACGCTCTCGGGCGGCGAGCAGCAAATGCTGGCCATGGCCCGCGCCGTGATGCTGAACCCGGAAGTGATCCTGCTGGACGAGCCGTCGATGGGCCTGGCGCCCATCCTGGTGGAAGAAGTCTTCCGTATCATCACGCGCTTGAAGGCCGAAGGCGTGACCATGCTGCTGGTCGAGCAATTCGCCGCCGCCGCCCTGAACGTGGCCGATTACGGCTACGTGCTGGAAAACGGCAGCATTTCCGTGCATGGGCCGGCGGAGAGCCTGAAAAATGATCCGAAGGTGATTGCGGCCTACCTGGGTGGCGGGCACTGAGCAAACATCTCTTCGAACCGCGCATCGCGTGCATGCAGCAGCACGCAATGCATGGACGGGGAGGGTTCAAAAAACAGGCTGTAGCCGTCGCCGAAAATGCCGGGACCTGCCACCGTGTGGGTCCAGCGTACGGTGGCGGCGGCCTTGGTGATGCGCGTATAGGTAACCGTCCTGCGGTCGGCGCCGGTATCGTCGATATCATACTGCGCCTCGAACGGCGCCAGTGTGCGCGCGCTTTTCAGCTGTTGGGTGGCCAGGCGCCGCGCCAAGGTGCGCCAAAGCCATTCCCACGGCCGCTGCTGCCAGCTGATCACGCGCGGCACCAGCACCAGCAACGCAAAAATCAGGCCGAAAAAAACCAGGCAAACGAGGTCCAGCCGAACGCCGTGCACCAGCAAGCCGCCGCGCATGGCAAAAGCCAGTGCCGTCACCAGGCCGATCACGCTGCTCCACACCATCACGGCGTGGATCCGGGGCGCACGCGCGAACGCCTGCTGCATCTGCCGTTCGCTGGCCTGCAATCGCTGCTCGACGCCGCCGCGCACCCGGTTCGCCAGCAGCCTGGCGTGGAAGGCCGCTTCCAGTTCGGGCGCCATGCGTTCCAGGGCGTCCGCAGTGATGAGCGTGCGCAGTCGTAGAGTAGGGGTATCGGGCTTGTTTTGCATGCGAAGTCAGTTGGCTATCAGTGAATGGCTGCCATGTTAACCGATAGACATCGCCTTTGCGCACACCGTCCGCCGCAGGCGGGAATATACAGGTTGAAATAAGCAAGCTGGCTTTGGCTTGTCAAATCCTCTACGCTGCGCGCTCCCTCACGTGGTGTAGAGCAGCTCTTATACGCAGCAACTTCAGGTATCGCCCCCTTGTTTATTGCTGCTCTCCGGCGTGGCCTGCGCCGATGATGGCGCGCTGCAAAAAGTCGAAGTGCCCGCCCCAGTGGCAATCCCGGCTGCGCCCGGAACTGGCGTGGGGACTCGATGAAGCCTAAACATTATTTCGGCAAGAGCGGCGTGGCCAGCGTTTCGGCGTTCGCGCGTCGCATCAGCGATGCCACCATGCGGTAGCTGACTCTACAAAAACGTTGTCTGGATCACCAGTCCGTTCAACAACGGCGTGATCCAAGTGTGCGGTAGATAGCATGACGGTGACGCCGGGCAGCCTGTCGCTGCCGCACGGTCTGTAGAGTCAGTGCCCGGTGGGTTTTTCCTGCTGCACCAGAATGAACGGGCTGACGACGACGGCCCACAGGGACGCGTCGGCGGCTTGCCAGTCCAGCGCCTGCTGGTCCGACACCTTTGCCAGCTGGCCATCGGCCATCCATTGCGCGATGCTGGCCTTGTCGTCGTGCGAGATGCGCACAGCCACTTCGACCAGGTCCAGCGTATTGGCGACCCAGACGACGTTGCCCTGGGCGAAGTGCTTTTCCAGCTCGCTCCAGGCCAGGCGGGCCGTTTCGCTGTTGACTTTGAGGCGCAGTTCGGTGTCTTTTTCGGGATTGGTTTGCATACGAGATCAGGTTGCGGTGAATCGGGTGCCATTGCGCGCTTGCGTAGGCTTACAGGGCTTCCACGTGCGGCATCGGCGTACCCCGCCATGTTAACCGATAGGCGGCGCCTTTGCGAACATTGCCCACGAGGGCAGGGCGGAAGCAGGCCAGGTTGGTGCCGCCCGCCAGCCGGGTGCTGGGGAAGATGATGCCCATGGAGCCGGCTTCGAGCAGGATGGCGGCCAGGTCTTGCGAGGCGATGTAGCTGGCCGGGTCCAGGCAAGCCTGGTAGCGCTCCTGGCCGCGCAAGTCGTGGAAACTGGCGGAAAAATCGGCCAGCAGCGACTGGTAATTGACGCTGTCGTCGAAATAGTCGATTTCCTGGTATTCCACGGTTTTATGGAAAATGATCTCGGCCAGCGCCGTTTTCATGTCGAAGGCGCAGTACCAGGCGCCCCGTTCGCCATCGTTGAAACGCGCCCCTTCCGGGCGGGCATACGTGTAGGCGGCGTTGATGATGCGGAAGTGCGGCACGCCAAAAACCAGCTCGTCCACGCCAATTCCTGGCGCGCCGCCGTACTCGGCCACCAGGCGCGCATTCGTCGCGTTATCGAGTTCGAACAGCTCGCGCAGGTGCGCGTCGTCCTCGGCCAGGGGCGCCAGCACGGAGTCTTCCATGTCGGCGAAGCGCGACGGGATCAGGCGGCACGTGTCGATCTGGCGCAAGGCGGCCAGCGGCGGCAGGTGTTCATTCGGGACGGCAGGCACGATCACAGTCCTCCGCGGCGCGCGTCGAGCAGCTTGCGCACCGTCTGCATGGCCAGCAAGCCGCCGGCCAGCATCTGCGACAGGGGCGTGCGGCCGCCGAAGATGGGGTTCTTGTTGGGCAAACTGACCCATTCGTCGGCCAGCTTGTCGCCATACAGGATGTGCAAGGCTTTATAAATGCCCAGCAAATAGGAAATGCGCGTGATGCGGTCCACTTCCAGCACGCGGTCCGGGTGCTTCTTCCACTCGTACCAGGCGCTGCTGGACAGGCCGCCCAGCAATTCGCGCGCATCGTCGTCGCGCAGTTTCCAGGCGGCGGCCAGCTTGAAAAAACCCTTCAGGGCCGCCTGCGACAATCGCTCGCGCTCGGCCTTGGCATTCAGGTCGACGAGCACGGCCGGTTCGAAGCGGCTTTTCGGGTAGGCGTAGGCGAGATTCATGGCATGTCCTTCGATAAAACTCTGTTTATGGACTATTTATACTCCTTTTCAGGATTCGTTGCAACGGCCGCGCGCATGCAAAACGGGGCGCGCCAGGACGGAAGTCCCGGAGCGCCCCGTTGGCGGGCCGCGTTCGTTTATCTTGCCGTGACGGTGATCGGCACGCTCAGTTGCGCCGTCAAGCCGTTATTGTCCAGCGCCACGACCTTCAGCGTGTAGCTGCCCGTCACCGGCAGGGGCCAGCGGGCCGTGATGGTCATGCCGCTCATGGAAAACTGCATGCCCAGCGGCGCGCCGGTGATCGAGATCCACAGCGCGTTCGCGCCCGGCGCCGCCAGCACGATGCTGCCGCTCATGGCCTTGCCGGCCACGCCCGTCATGGCGGCGGCGCTGATCGTGGGACCGGCGGCGGCGATTTTTACCGTCGCCACGGCCTGGCCCGTCAAGCCCGTCTTGCTGTCTTTGGCGATGACGGTGACGCTGTAGCTGCCCAGCACGGGACTGGCCCAACTGACGACGCCGGCGGCATTGATGCTCATGCCGGACGGCGCGCCCGACAGGCTGTAGCTGACGGGGTTGGGCGCCACCGTCGTGGCCGTGAACGACAGGGCCACGCCCGGCTTGCCGCTGACGCTGGACACTGTCACCACGGGTGGCAGCGGGGCGGCGATGGCCACCGTATAGATGCCTTTGCCGCTCAGGCCAGTCTTGCTGTCCTTGGCCGTGACGGTGACGGCATAGGTGCCGGCCACGGGCGCGGCCCAGCTCACCAGCCCGGCGCTGCTGATGCTCATGCCGGCCGGTGCGCCGGCGAGCGTGTAGCTGACGGGATTGGGGGCGGAGACGCTGACATTGAACGCCAGCGCCGTGCCAACCTTGCCCGTGATGGCGCCGGTGCCGACGACGGGCGGCGCAACGGAGGTAATGACGATGGCGTACACGCCCTGGCCGCTGAGGCCGCTGACGCTATCCCTGACCACCATGGTCACGGCATACGTGCCCGCAATGGGGGCGGCCCAGCTGACCACGCCCGTGGCGGCGATGTTCATGCCGGCCGGCGCGCCCAGCATGGTGTAGCTGAGGGGATTGGCGGCGCTGGCCGAGACGGTGAACGACAGCGGCTTGCCGGCTGCGCCGCTGATGCTGGCTGGCGCCACCACGGGGGCGGTCGGTGCGATCTGCGTGCCAGACAGGCTGGTCAGCAGGCTTTTCACGTTGGGCGTGCCCAGGCCGCCCAGCGGGTCGTAGCCGACCCTGGCCGTGCACACGCCGCAGGTACCGTTGCTGCCGCGCGTGATGTCGGCAAAGCTGCTGGCGAAGGTGCCGGGCACGCTGGCGATCTGGCCGTACAGCATGCTGTGCGCCAGGCCGAGCGCCGTCTTCGCCTGCAGCGCGCGGCTGGCGTTGGCGATGGCGATCAGGCCGGCCCATTGCGGCGTGGACAGGCTGGTGCCGCCGATGCTGAGCCAGCTGGCGGTGCTGCTGCCCGGTGTCATCACGGCCGTGTACTGGCCCGTGGCGGGATCGGCATTGAAGGCCACGTCGGCCACGTTGCGGCGCAGCAGGTTGGTCAGGCCGGGCACGCTGGCCGTCTGGTAAGCGGGCAGTGCCGTGTAGGCGCTGATGCCGCCGCCCGTGCCGGACCAGGCCGTTTCGCTGCGCACGCCGCTGCCGCTGTAGCTGAGCGTGGTGCCGCCCACGGCCAGCACGTTGGACGATACGGAAGGCCAGGACACGCCGCTGCCCGAGTCGCCCGTGGCGGCCAGGTAGCTCATGTTCTTGCCCGTGAAGGCGCTGTCGACGGAAGCCGTCCAGTTGCCTTCGGCAGCGCCAAAGCTCATCGACACGACGCCAGGTCCCATCAGGTTGGCCAGGCGCACGGCGCCCAGCAGGCTGTTGATGGACGCGTCGGGCGCCTCGATCAGCACGATGCGCGCCAGCGGCGCCGTGGCATGCGCCCACTGCACGTCGAGCGCGATTTCCATGGCCCAGCCCGAGTTATAGGCGGGCGCCGTGGCCGTCATGGTGCTCGATGGCGTGTTGTAGACAACGGAAAATTCACAGCCGCTGGCCGGGGCGGGCGGCAGCGGCAGGGTGGCATTCGTGGCGATGGCCTTGGTGGTGCAGCCTGGCAAACCGAATTTCTGGTTGAAGATGGCCAGTTCGGCGGCCGCGTTCGGGTTGTGCATGGCGTCGACGATGTAGATCGTCTGCCCCGCGCCCAGCTGTGCCGCCTGGGCTGGCGTCAGCGCCGTCCCCGCCGCCGGCAGGGCGGGCAGGTCATAGGCGGCGCGGATTTGCGCGGGAGAATAGGTCGCCACCACGCTGCTGCCGGCCATCGGGGTGGCGATGTCGCTCGCGCCGCCATCGAGCAATGGTGCGATGTCTTGCGCGGCCTGTTCCGCGACGGCGATTTTTTGCGCCGTCAGGCGGCGCGTGCCCACTTCCGTCATGGCGCCGGGCACGCGCTGCAAATGCGGCCGCCAGTGGGCCGAGCCGCTGCTGTTGGCGCTGTCGCGCCCGTCAGGCGCATCGAGCAGGGCCGGGGCCGCATGGAACATCGGTTGCACCACCAGCGCGCCGACGGCGGCGGGGATGACGGGAACCTCGACAGTGAACTGTGTCGCGGCCGTGGCGATGGCGGCAGGTGGCGTCGAGGTCTCCTGGCCGGGGCCGCACGCGGCCAGCAGGAGGGCGGCAGAAGCACCGAGCAGCAGGCGCCCGTGACGGGGATGCGGGGGAATGCATTTTTTCATGGCGAAATTCTCCGAGTTGGGCGAGGGCCACATCTCGACAATGCATCCAGGCTGGCGCCGCGCGCTGGCGGTCCCGGCCCTGCATTGGCAGCCCCGCTGCCATGGCGCTTGCGCGCGGTAGGCCGGTGGCTTTGCGTCCCCGCCTTTCGACGGGTTTGCCCTCAAAACTGATCATGCATCATTGGGAATTTCCTGATGCGTCATCAATTCTAGTGAATTTGCCAAATAAGTGTTAACTATTTTCAATCAATATTTTTATTTATGCAATAAAATGTGGCAAATTTACCTATTGATGAATGGAATCTTGTCAGCTTAATTAAGTCTTAAAAGCAAGGTTATCAGGGGTGTATCGATGCATGACAGTGTTTTTTCACAATCACGGTGCTTGTCTTTCTGAAGAATAACGAATTTAACGAATTTATTGAATGTGCGATGTGCCCAGCTTCAATCCTCGAACACCATGCCTGGATACGGCGCTGCGCGGCAGGCGGCCAGCCGCTGCGCCAGACTGCCCGCATGGGCTTCCAGCTGGTGGCCGTCCGGATCGAAAAAATACAGGGAATCGCCGGCGCTGCGGTTTTGCTGCCATTCGGGGACGCCAGCGGCGCGCAGGCGGGTGGCAAAGGCAGGAAAGTCTTGCTGGGAAATGGAAAACGCGTAATGCGTGTAGGCGGTGCTGGCCAGCGCAGCCGCGTCTTGCCCGTCCAGCGACAGGCACAGCCACAAGTCCCCGGCCGACAGATACGCCCCCCTTTCCCAGCGCGCATGCAGGCGCAGGCCCAGCATGTCGCGGTAAAAGGCGACGCTGCGCGCCAGGTCGCGCACGGACAGGGTGAGGTGATTCAGACCGGTCAGCATGGTGTTGCTTTCAGGTGTCACTACACAGGTTCGGCGTGCTCTACCATGAGTTGCACCTTGGTCGTGCCATTGTATTCATTCGCATCGAGCCGGAATGCCACCCGCGTGCGTTCGCCCAAGGCATCCGTATGCCCGAACCAGATGGCATCGAAGCGCACGCCGTTCTTTTCCAGCAGCAGTTTCAAGTGGCGTTCTTTTAATATGCGCTGGCTGACGACGCGGAATTCATCGCAGAAGACGGGCGGGGCGAAGCCCTGGCCCCACACCTGGCCATCCATCAGCTCGATGAAGGCCGTCGTGTAATACGCGTCTTCCAGCGGGCCGTCCGTTTCCACGACCCGTTCCAGCTGTTGCTGGCTGAGCCAGGCCTGGCCCACGGCTTCGAAGGCCTTGGAAAACGCGTCGAAGGCGTCGGCGCGGATGGTCAAGCCCGCCGCCATGGCGTGGCCGCCGAACTTGTCGATCAGGCTGGGCGCCCGTTTCGACACGAGGTCGAGCGCGTCGCGCAAGTGAAAGCCGGGGATCGAGCGGCCCGAACCCTTGATCCAGCCATCGGCGCCGGGCGCGAACGTGATGGTCGGGCGGTAGAATTTTTCTTTCAGGCGCGAGGCCACGATGCCGATCACGCCCTGGTGCCACGACTCATCGAAGACGCTGATGGTGCTGCTGTTGGCCGGCTCGAAGTCATCGAGGTGCAGCAGGGCCGTATCCTGCATTTCCGCTTCGATTTCGCGCCGCTTCAGATTGATGTCGTTCAGTTGCTGCGCCAGCGCCCAGGCGCGGCCTTCGTCGTCCGTGACCAGGCATTCGATGCCCAGTGACATGTCTTGCAGGCGGCCGGCCGCATTCAGGCGCGGTCCCAGGGCAAAGCCCAGGTCGAACGGCGTGGCGCTGCGCGCTTCGCGGCCCGCCACGCGGAACAGGGCTGCCACGCCCGCGTGCATATTGCCCTTGCGCATGCGTTTGAGGCCTTGGGCGACGAGGATGCGGTTATTCGTATCGAGGCGTACCACGTCGGCCACCGTGCCCAGCGCTACCAGGTCGAGCAGATTGTCGAGCTTGGGTTGCGTTTGCGCATCAAAGATGCCACGCCGGCGCATTTCCGCGCGCAGGGCCAGCAAGACGTAGAACACGACGCCCACGCCTGCCAGATGTTTACTGGGAAAACCGCAGGCCGGCTGGTTCGGGTTGACGATGACGGCCGCGTCGGGCAGGGTGTCGGCCGGCAAATGGTGGTCGGTGACAACGACCTGGATGCCGCGCCGGTTCGCTTCGGCCACGCCATCGATGCTGGCGATGCCATTGTCGACGGTGATGATGATGTCGGGCGACTTTTCGCGGGCCGTCAGTTCGACGATTTCCGGCGTCAGGCCGTAGCCGTATTCAAAACGGTTGGGCACGATGAAATCGACGTCGGCGCCCATGGCGCGCAAGCCGCGTATGGCCACGGCGCAGGCGGTGGCGCCGTCGCAATCGTAGTCGGCCACGATGACCATGCGTTTCTTGGCCGCAATCGCGTCGGCCAGGAAAACGCCGGCCGCGCCAATGTGCAGCAAGCCGGACGGCGGTATCAGGGCCGCCAGTTCGCTCGACAGTTCTGTCGCGTCGGACAGGCCGCGCGACGCGTACAGCCGGGCCAGCACGGGGTGGATGCCGCCCTGGCGCAGCAATTCGGATTCGCGGTAAGGGCAGGGACGGGTGGCGATGCGGGTACGGGTCATGATGCTTTCAACTTGTTCAAGGTAATCACGCGCCAGAATTTGCGCTGCGCATGCTTGCTGGTGGTGCAATCGAGCCAGGCGTCGCGGTGGCTCAGCACCAGGCGCAGCTGGCCCAGGCGGCCATCTTTTACGGCCGCCAGCAGGGGCGCGAACCAGTCCGCTTCCAGTGCCTGTAACTGCTGCAGCCACATGCCCCATTCCTGAGCCTGCGCCGCTTCGGTCAAGCCGCCCAGCACGACGATCGCATCCTGTTCGCTTGCCAGCACACTGTTTGGACTGGCATCGCGCCGCGCCGGTTCCGCCAGCGCGGCCAGCCAGCCCGGTGCGTCCTTGGTATACAGGCTGGCCGCGCAGCGCGCCGGTGCAGATGCAGATTCCGCCGTGGCCAGGCTGGCGCCCCAGATCCAGAAGGAATTGATGGCTTTCAAGCCCCGCTCTTCGCGCGCCGCATTGACGGGATGTTCGTGCCACAGCATCTGCACTTCGTTTTGCAGGCGGCGCGCGGCGCGCGCATGCTCGCCTTCCGGCATCCACACGGACAGGTCTTGCGTGGTGGCGGCGTCCGGCGTGGCGCACTGCAAGTCGCTCCAGCCATCGGCGCGCATGAACCATGTGCCCGCGTCGCCATACGACAGGGGCTGGCCGATTTCGTCGAAATACGGGCGAGCCGTGTCGAACAAGGTGCGGCCATCGGACTCGCTCAGCTTGAGCTGGCGCAAGTCTTCCAGGCTGATATGGCTGCGGGCGATGGCCAGGTGGGCCGGATGCAGCAGGAAGTAGCGCGCGCCCGGTTCCGGCACGAGGCCGTAGCCGCGCATGGCCTGGGCCGCAAAGGCCGCCAGCGCCGCCTCGCCGTTGGGCGCGGGCGACAGGGTCAAGGCATGCGCCAGCCACGCTTCGTGCGGCAGCAGGCGGTTGGCGTTGTCAAAAGTTTCTAAATTGCAATTGGAGGTGCGCGACAGCAGGGCCGCCAGCGCGGGCGCCTGCAAGACCTTGAGCAGGTCGGCAGCCAGTTCGGCATTGGGCAAGGCGAAGGGCAGGACGAGGGTAAGTTGATTCATCCCGAGATTGTAGGCGATTGTGGCGCTGGGGGAGTAGTCCCCGTGGTTTTCCCCTTGGCCGCGCGTGCAGCAAAAATGGCGCCACGGTGATGTGTTTCGCGCATGAAATACCATTTGTGTGGCACACTGCGCGCTCGCATATCATCGTTGTCGCGGGAGCGCATGAGCATTATCAAACAATTTCCTTTCGAGTGGCAGGTCGGCGTGCGCTATACGCGCGCCGGGAAACGCAGTGGCCGCAACAGCTTCATTTCCTTCATTTCCCTCATTTCCGTGGCCGGCATCGGCCTGGGCGTAGCCGCCCTGATTGTCGTCCTCTCCGTCATGAACGGCTTCCAGAAGGAAGTCACGGACCGTTTGATGTCGGTGCTGGCCCACGTCGAGGTGTTCGATACGAGCGGCTCGATGCCGAATTGGCAGGCGCAGGAGCGCGCCGCCTACGCCAACCCGCGAGTGAAAGCCGTGTCGCCGTTCGTGGAAACGCAGGGCATGCTGCTCAACGACGAAACCATGCGCCCGTCCGTCGTGCGCGGCGTGCTGCCGCAGCAGGAAGCCACCGTCTCCAGCGTGGCGAGCCAGATGAAGCAGGGCAGTTTCAAGGACCTCACGCCAGGCTCGTACAACATCGTGCTGGGCATCGACCTGGCCAAGGCGCTCGACGTGAAAGTGGGGCAGAACGTGACATTGATGCTGGAACGCGAGCCAAGGGCGGGCGACCCGGCCAATGGCATCGTCATGCCGCGCATGCGCGCGCTGAAGGTCGCCGGCATCTTTGAGGCAGGCCATAATGAACTCGATGGCAGCCTGGCCTTCGTCAACATGCAGGACGCCGAGCAGCTGCTGCAACTCGACGGCCCGTCCGGCCTGCGTCTGCGCCTGCATGACATGAACCAGGCGCCGCAGGTGGCGCGCGAACTCAAGGCATCGATGCCGGGCCAGCTGTGGATGCGCGACTGGTCGCGCGCCAGTGCCAGCTGGTATGCGCTGGTGCAAAGCCAGAAGAACATGATGTTCATCATCCTCAGCATGATCATCGCCGTGGCCGCGTTCAACCTTGTCTCGACCCTGGTGATGTCGGTCACCGACAAGCAGGCCGACATCGCCATTCTGCGCACCCTGGGCGCCTCGCCGCTCTCCATCATGAAGATTTTCATGATCCAGGGCGCGCTGGTCGGCTTGCTGGGGAGTGCCCTGGGCGTGATCGGCGGCGTCGTGCTGGCGCTGAATGTGGGCGTCATCGTGCCCTTCATCGAAGGCATCTTCGGCCTGCACTTCATCTCCAAGGAAATCTACCAGATCAGCGCCGTGCCGTCCGACGTGCATTGGCTGGACGTGGCGCAGATCGGCCTGATCGCCTTTGGCCTGGCGCTGGTGGCGACCATCTACCCGAGCTGGCGCGCCGCGCGTGTCAAGCCGGCCGAGGCGCTACGCTACGAATAACACATCAAGAAACGATAAAGACCGCCTGCATAATGAGTATTTTCAAGAATTTGCCCTTCGAATGGCTGGTCGGCTTGCGCTACACGCGGGCCGGCAAGCGCAGTGGCCGCAACAGTTTTATCTCCTTCATCTCCCTCATTTCCATGGCCGGCATCGGCCTGGGCGTGGCGGCACTGATTGTCGTGCTGTCCG
Source organism: Janthinobacterium sp. BJB426 (assembly GCF_002735705.1). GTDB lineage: Bacteria > Pseudomonadota > Gammaproteobacteria > Burkholderiales > Burkholderiaceae_D > Janthinobacterium. Next base: position 398,554 of record NZ_PDZL01000003.1, on the reverse strand, counting down.
TGATGAACGGCTTCCAGAAGGAAGTGACGGACCGCATGCTGTCCGTGCTGGCCCACGTGGAAGTGTTCGACAACAGCGGCAGCATGCCGGACTGGCGCGCCGAAGCGGCGCAGGCCTTTAAAAATCCGGCCGTCAAAGGCGCCGCGCCGTTTGTGGAAACGCAAGGCATGCTGCTGCGCGACGATGCGCTGCGTCCCGCCATCGTGCGTGGCGTGCTGCCCGAGGAAGAGCCGAATGTCTCCGACGTGGCCGGCCAGACGCGCATGGGCAGCTTCAAGGCGCTGCAGCCGGGCACCTTCAATATTGTGCTGGGCATCGAGCTGGCGCGCGCCCTGCGCGTCAACCTCGGCGAAAAAGTCACCTTGATGCTGGCCCAGGGCCAGGTCACGCCGGCCGGCGTGCTGCCGCGCATGCGCAGCTTCACCGTCAGCGGCATCTTCCAGGCGGGGCACAATGAATTCGACGCCGGTTTGGCCTTCATCAACATCGAAGACGGCCAGCGCCTGCTGCGCCTCGACGGTCCATCCGGCCTGCGTTTGCGCCTGGCCGACATGAACCGGGCGCCGCAAGTGGCGGCGGAACTGAAAAAGACCATGCCTGGCGACCTGTGGCTGCGCGACTGGTCCAAATTGAACGCCAACTGGTTCGCCGCCGTGCAGACGGAAAAACGCATGATGTTCATCATCCTGACCCTGATCATCGCGGTGGCCGCCTTCAACCTCGTGTCGACCCTGGTGATGACGGTGACGGACAAGCAGGCCGATATCGCGATTTTGCGCACCCTGGGTGCTTCCCCTCGCTCCATCATGAAGATATTCATGATCCAGGGCGCGCTGGTGGGTATCCTGGGCACGATTTTGGGAGTCGGCGGCGGCGTGCTGGTGGCGATGAATATCGACGTCATCGTGCCCTTCATCGAGCATTTGCTGGGCGTGCAGTTCCTCTCCAAGGACATCTATTTCATCAGCACCGTGCCGTCCGACCTGCGCTGGCCCGACGTCACCAAGATCGGCGTGCTGGCCGTGATCCTCGCCTTTTTGGCGACCCTGTACCCAAGCTGGTGGGCTGCCCGCGTGAAACCTGCGGAAGCCCTGCGCTATGAATAAACCACTGACGACTACCATGACCGATCTGAACAAACCTGCCTCCAACGGCGCTTCCGCCGATTCCGCCGTCCTTTCCTGCCGCGGCCTGGGCAAGACTTTCACGCAGGGCAGCTACAAGGTGCAGGTCCTGGCCGGCATCGACATCGACGTCCACCGCGGCGAGCGCGTCGCCATCGTCGGCGCCTCCGGCTCGGGCAAATCGACGCTGCTGCACCTGCTGGGCGGCCTCGATACGCCGACCAGCGGCAAGGTGACCTTGCTGGGCAAGGACTTCGCCACCCTCAGCGAAAAGGCGCGCGGCGACTTGCGCAACGCTTCGCTGGGCTTCGTCTACCAGTTCCACCACTTGCTGCCCGAGTTTTCCGCGCTGGACAACGTCGCCATGCCTTTGATGATCCGCCGCATGAAGCGCGCGCCGGCCACCGAGCTGGCGCAGCAAATCCTCACGCGCGTGAACCTGGCCAAGCGGGTCACGCACACTCCGGGTGAATTGTCTGGCGGCGAGCGCCAGCGCGTGGCCCTGGCCCGCGCCCTCGTCACGCAGCCGGCCTGCGTGCTGGCCGATGAACCGACGGGCAACCTCGATCACGCCACGGCCGAACAGATTTTCGACCTGATGCTGGAGCTGTCGCGCACCCTGGGCACGGCGTTTGTCATCGTCACGCACGATATCGAGCTGGCCAGGCGCTGCGACCGCGTGCTGCGCCTGACGGACGAAGGGCTGCAGCCGTACCAATATTAAGGAATCGCCATGTGGATCGACACGCACTGCCACCTCGACGCGCATGAATTCGGCAGCGAATCGCTGCAGGTGGCGGCACGCGCCAAGCAGGAGGGCGTGGGCATGATCGTCATTCCCGCCGTCGAACGGGCCAATTTCGCCATCGTGCGCGATCTGGCGGCAACGGCGCCCAACGCCTGTTATGCCCTTGGCATACACCCGATCTACGTGCCGCACGCCACGGAAGACGAATTGATCGCCCTGCGCGAAGCCGTGGCGCTGGCCATGGACGACCCGCGTTTTGTCGCCATCGGCGAGATCGGCCTCGATTTCTTCCTCCCCATGCTGTGCGAACCTGCCATGCGCGCCAAACAGGAGCATTTCTTGCGCGAGCAGCTGAAGATCGCCCGCGACTTCGATTTGCCGGTGCTGACCCACGTGCGCCGCTCGCAGGACATCGTCCTCAAGCACGCGCGCCAGATCCGCCCGAACGGCGGCATCGCGCATGCGTTCAATGGCAGCTTCCAGCAGGCGCAAGGCTATATCGATCTCGGTTTCAAGCTGGGGTTTGGCGGCGCCATGACGTTTACCCGCGCCTTGCAGATACGCCGCATGGCCACGGACCTGCCTTTGGACGCCATCGTGCTGGAGACGGATGCGCCCGACATTTCCCCTGCCTGGATACACCCTGGCCGCAACAGTCCCGAAGAATTGCCGCGCATCGGCGCCGTGCTGGCCGGGTTGCGCGGCCTTGATATTGCGCAAGTAGCAGCTGCCACCAGCGCCAATGCGCGCGCCGTGATGCCCCGATTACCCCTGATGGAGTGAGACCATGAACAAGAAAATGCTTGCGGGCGCCCTGGCAGCCAGCCTTGCCGGCGCGTTTGCGCCCGCCATGGCGGCGACGGCCAGCGCTCAGTGCGACGGCTTGCCCCGTCTCGACGTCAGCACGCCGGCCGGCTTTTGCGTGGCCGTGCTGGCCGACGGCCTGAAATTCCCACGCGGCGTGCTGCCGCTGACGAATGGCGACATTCTCGTCACGGACATGGCGGGATGGGCGCCGAAGCAGGGTAAACTATGGCTGTTGCAGCCGAAGGCGGCTGGCGCCGGCTACGAGCGCAAGCTGCTGCTCGACAAGCTCGATCGTCCGAACGGCATCGTGCAGGGACCGGACGGCATGGTCTACGTGGGCGAAGTGGGACGTATTTTCCGTTTCGACTTGCGCGACACCACGCGCACGCTGACCGACGTGATCGGCGGCACGGCCAAGACGCCGCGCCTGCCGGGCCTCGGTTTGCACCTGTTGACGAACATGCGTTTCAGCCCCAAGGGCGACCTGTATGTGAACGTGGGCTCGAGCACCGACCATTGCGAGAACGATGGCAAGGCGCCCGATCCGGCCAAAGCCTGTCCTTCGGCGGAAGGCCCGGAAGCGCTGGGCGCCATCCGCGAATACACGATGGCGTGGCCAGCCGGCACGGTGACGAGCTGGCGCACGCATGCGCGCGGCTTGCGCAATTCGATGGCGCTGGCCTTCCACCCTGCGACGGGCGAGCTGTGGCAGGCGGAAAACTCGCGCGACGCCATCCAGGCGGCCATGCCGCAACTGAAAAGCGACGAAAACCTGCCGCACGAAGAACTCAATCTGATCAAGGCCGACCGGCACTATGGCTGGCCCTACTGCTACGACGACAACGTCGCCAGCCCTGAATATCCGAAGACGGCATGCGACGCCCAATATGCGGCGCCGCAGCGTCTGTTGCCCGGCCATGCCGCGCCGCTGGGCATGACCTTTTATACGGCCAGCCGCTACCCGGCGTTGTACAAGAATAGCCTGATTATCGGCTACCACGGCTACCGCAGCAACGGTCACCGCCTGGTCGCCCTGCTGCCCGACAAGGCCGGCGCGCCGCTGGGCAAGTCCGTCGACTTGATCAGCAACTGGGAACGCAAGGGCAAGCAGGGCAGGGGCGCGCCCGTCGACGTGAAACAGGGGCAGGATGGCGATATCTATATGGCCGACGATCACAATGGGCTGGTGCTGAAACTGCATTACGCGGCGGCCAAGCCGTAATGCATATCGCTTGACCTCGCTCAGTGCGGGTTTGCCGCATCCTTCTACAATCGGCCTGAGGTTCCCTGTCGACCAGGGGCGACGGGAGGCTGACGTGAAACCTGCATTCATCAAGCTGCGTGAAAATTACGCGAGCGTGGCCGCCGTCGATCAGGCGGCCCTGTTCCGCGAAATCGGCTGGGAAGACTTGATCGGCAAGGACAGCTTTGCCAATACCTGCGCCATCCGCGTCAGCCTGGCCCTGATCAAGGCCGGCGTCCAGGTCAAAGGCCGCATGGCGATTCGCAAGGGGCCATTCAAGGGCGCGCTGATCGAGCCGGGACAGGCCAAGCTGGCGCACATGCTGGCCAGCCCGTCGATGTTCGGCGCGCCCGAAAAATTCAGCCGCGATGCGGCCATGGCCGGCATTGGCCAGCGCCAGGGCCTGGTCGCCTTCTTCCGCATCCCCGGCTACCTGGGCGGCGCGGGCGGCCATATCGACCTCCTGCTGCCATCCATCGGCGCCAAGGTGTGCGGCACCGAATGCTACTGGGATTGTGGCGAGGTCTGGTTCTGGCCACTCGGTTGACGCTTGCTTTTTACGCTTATTTGAACTTCTTCGAGCGTCCGCGCGACGCCGCATTGTGCGCGCGCAGGATGGAATCGACCCGCTCGGACGCGTCGCGCGACAGATTTTGCGCCACGGCGATATCGGGGAAGAATTCGGGCAGGCGGTAGCTGAGCCACGCATACGCCGAGTAGTAGCGGCAGGTGTCTTCCACCTGCTGCAAATTCTGCGTGCCGCCGCCGTACGCGTGCTGGCGCAAGGTGCTCGTTTTTCCCTGCGACAGATTCCTCGCCCAGTGTTCCCACGCCGTTTGCAGCGAGGGCACCTTGCTCGATATCGGCACCAGCGACAGGGTGAACTTGTCTGCCACGGACAGGGGCAGGGTGTCGAGCCAGACGGCGCGCTCCTTCTGGTCTTCCGTGATGCGGGGGAAGAAGAAGCCGTCCGGCACGTCGATATTGTGGATGAAGCGGCGCAGCAGTTTTGACAGCGACAGTTCGCCCGTCACCGACGAAATGCGGTGCAGATGTTCAAGCGAGGGCGCCACGGCAAAGCCGCTGGTGTTCAGCGGATGCAGCTTTTCCTTCAGCAGGGCGCGCATCACTTCATGCGTCTCGTTGTCGTAGCCTGCCACCAGGCCCTCTTCATGCACGCCGTAGCGGCCCGCGCGGCCGGCGATCTGGCGCGCCAGCGCGGCCGAAATCTCTTCCTCTTCCCGGCCATTGTATTTGACGCAGGTAGTCATGACGATGCGCGCGATCGGCATGTTCAGGCCCATCGCCAGCGCATCCGTGCCGACGACGATATCGGCCGTGCCGTCGCGGAAGCGTTGCGCCTGCGCGCGCCGCACTTCGGGCGACAGGTTGCCGTAGACGGTAGCCACCGACAGGCCCGTTTCCGTGATCATGTCGCGCCACATCAGCACTTCGCGGCGCGAAAAGGCGATGACGGCGTCACCGCGGCGCAGGTTGCGCACCTTGCGCACGGCGCTCGGTTCCATCGACAGGGGCGCCATGCGTTTTAATACATGCACGACCAAAGGGCAGTCGAGGCGCTCGGCCAGCGCCTCGATGGCGTGCCGCGCTTCGGGCGCCCCTACCAGGTAGACGGTGTGGGCGGGCGCGCCGCAGACGGCCGCCGTCCACGCGGCGCCCCGGTCCGGGTCGGCCAGCATCTGGATTTCATCGATGACGGCCACCTCGACGACGGTTTTCGTGTCCAGCATTTCCACCGTGCTGGCCACGTGCGTGGCGCCGTCGACGACCCGGCGCTCCTCGCCCGTGATCAGGCTCACGGCCAGCGGCTTGCCGTGCGGCGCGGCTTCCTGCAGGCGTTCGTAGTTTTCCAGGGCCAGCAGGCGCAGGGGCGCCAGGTAGATGCCGCTTTTCGCCTTGACCAGCGCTTCCATGGCGCGGTGCGTCTTGCCGGAATTGGTCGGACCCAAGAGGGCGATGAAGCGGCGCGGCAGGCGGCGTGCCATTTCGAACGAGGCCGGATACTCGGCCAGGTTGATGCTCTGGCGCGTGCGCGCCGCATGCTGTTCTTCCTGCTGGCGCTCGATGGCGTGATTGAAGCGCTGGCGGATGCGGTCGAACACCATGCCGGCCGGCTCGGACGTCTGCATGTCGGCCAGCGTGTGCAGGAAAACCATCGGGTCCGTGTCCACATCCTCGCTCAAGCCCGCGATATCGGCGACGAAATCGATCACGTGCTGGCGCAGTTCCTCGAACACGGCCGCGCTGGCCCGTTCGCGCACCAGGGCCAGCTTGGTCTCGCGGTCCATCTTGCGCCACTTGGCCGGCCGTGCCAGCACGCCCTGGCTTGGTACCAGCGCATACGGCACCACGAGATGGCCAGCCTTGACCACGCCGGAAAAGCGCACGAAGACGCGGCCTTCCATTTTCACCAGGCGGATATGCTCGGCCAGTTCCCCCAGTTCCGCGACCAGGGTGGCGTCGTTATTGTCTTCGCTGCTGTCGGAAATGTCGGTGGAAGTATCGGGGGGAAGTGCGGAGGAAGTCATGTCGTGCCTGGGTGTTGAAGTAAGCGAGGCCGATTATACCGTGTGCAGGACAAAGACCTTACCCCGTGCGCCGTGCGGCTGTCACAAGAGCACTGATTTTTAAAGCGATGATTCTTTGTGCCGGATAAGCAACTGGCAGGCATTGAGAGCGGCGCTTCCATTCTGGCGAGTCACCTTGCTTGAGCGTGGAATCGGAATGCGATATCTGGTACTTTTCGCTTATCGTATTTTTCCTGTTCCATTTTTATTCGGCTGAATTTTTAAATATATTTTCATTAAGTTCGTTTGATTTGTTAAATTTAATTGTGAAACTTTAATTGCCGTAGCGTCGATAATAACAAAGAGTAAGTTTCTATTGATATCCACGGTGGTGATATTCGTATCATGTGCAGATTGTTTTTCTGGATGCGAGGTCGCAGGTGTTCTCTTGCACGCATCCGGCAGTGGCTAATTATCGCCACGCTCCCGTGGTGCCAGCAGCATCTGGCATGACTGAACGCGCCTTACCACGCTGTCGATTTGAAATTAAGCACGGCGGGATCGTTTCCTTATCGCGTCTGTATTTTTCATTGCGTGAGAAATTATCCGCCGGTGCGAAATGAATCGAATTAACTTGACAATTAATAAAGTCGAGCTGATGATGGCATCATATTTTACAAGGGGATTTTTGGCATGTTTTCAAAATAGCTGAAATTGACGGCGATGTGCGGCATTATTCTGGTTATCGAATGAGGCGCGCCGCGTTTTATATGAACGGCTTTGATTTGACGGTGCTCCAGGATGCGCTGGCGACCGCAATACTTTTCACTTCGCGCTGACGCACAGCCAGCTTGCGATGACACTCGACATACCTGTGTATGTGACCCTGCGCCAGAGGATGGCGCGCGCAGGGATTTATCAGCCATCCGACTTTGGGAGAACTCCATGAATAAAAAGCTCGCTGCATTTCTTTTTGCGTCAGGCCTCGGTTTGGCGGTGACTGCGACGCCAGCCTTTGCAAGCTGCGCTAGCGCCTGCGCCGCCGAATGGCGGGCTTGCATTGCTGGCGGTACCGCTCAAGCTGAGTGCAACGCCGAGCGGTCCGCTTGCCAGCAAACCTGCAATTGACAGAAGGAGTACTGCGCGCCGCGGCAGCAACTATCGTAGCCTGTTGCCTCTGACGCCAGCAAGCCATGGCATCGATGGCAGTTCAGGCTGCCCGTGCGCGTATGGCCCGTAGTCCCCAGCCGGTGGCGATCAATCCGTCACCGGCTTGCAGTGGCGTCACGGCATCCATGAACGCGCCGCGCAGGCGCTGCCTGCCGCCGTCGTCCAGGCGGTCGATATCGTAGGTGTCCAGCAGGGCGGCCCACAGTTCGCCCGGCGTGGGCGTCCATGGGACGTCGATGTCGTCAAATTCAACATCTGCGAAACTGCCATCGAGCAGTTCCCTCCAGCCGGCTTCCGACCCCGTGCGGCGGTCGCCGAAGCGCAGCGGCAGCAGCTCGGTGCTGGCGATCGGTTTGAACACGCGCATGAAAACGTCGTTCACTTCACCCAGCAAGAACGTCCTGCCGACGATGGCCGCGAACTGGCCAGCGGGACGCAGCACGCGGCGGATTTCGCGCATAACTTGCTCGATGTCGTCCATCAGCATCAGTGCCATGTGCGAGACGAGACAATCGATACTGGCCGATGGCAGGTCGAGAGCCTGGCCGCGGCCTTGCAGCAGTTGCACGGAGGCGGGCAGGGCTGCGCGCGCGACGGCAAGTTCCGCCTGGCTCATGTCGACGCCGAGCAGTTGCAGCTGCGGCTGCCGTCTGGCTGCCAGCAAGCCCAGCAGATAGCCGTCGCCGCAGGCCAGGTCGAGCACGCTCAATGGCGTATCCACAGCCGGTATCTGGCTGGTCAGTACATGGTAGGACGAGGCCCAAGTGCCTGCGGGGGAATTGGCCGGCAGATGGGCAAACGCGGCGCTGGTCACGCTCACTTGTCTTTGATGAAAGTCCTGCAAATAGGTTTCTGCCGCAGTCAGTGGGGTCATGCAGGGTCCGCAAAGTCGTGGCGCCTGGGCGCCGGATGGTCATCTTAGCATGCGGAAAGTTTCGCCAGCGGTGCTGCCGAATGGCATGCCTGAGCTTTCTTATTCAAGGCACCATTGCGCCAGATCAGAGGGCAAGGCGTGGAAAGCGATCATAGTAGCTGAGCCCCTTTCGCAGCGAGCGAAGATTCTGCCTTGATCCTGCCTTCTCATGCGCACCCTGATACTCGGCTTTGCCGCTGGCGCCGCCTGGTTGCAGACGCAGGCAAGCTTGCCATCGCAGGCGGGCACGTTGCTGTGGGTGATCGCTGGCGTAGGGTTTATTGCTAGTCTGGCGCTGCGCCACTACGCGCACTGGCGTTGCGTTGTTACGCTTGCCGCTGGCGTGGGACTGGGTTTTTACTGGGCCGCCTGGCTGGCCCAGGCCGCCATGGCGCCGCAACTGGCGCTGGCTGATGAAGGCCAGGACATTGTTGTCACGGGTACGGTAGCCAGCCTGCCGTACCGCTTCGAGCAGGGCGTGCGCTTCAATTTTGCCGTGGAAAAGGCTGTTGGGGCGAAGGTGCCGCCCTTGATCGCCCTGTCTTGGTACGCAGGTTTTCGTGATGAAGTGACGAACGAGGTGGGCGACGTGCAGCCGGGCGAGCGCTGGCGCCTCACGGTGCGGCTGCAGCGTCCGCACGGCAACGCCAATCCCATGGGTTTTGACTATGAAGCGTGGCTGCTGGAGCAGGGCGTGCGCGCCACGGGCTATGTGCGGCCGCAGCCGCGCGCCGATACGCCGAACGTGCGCCTGGCCGCCTTCGTGCCCGGCTTTGGCAACGTGGTGGAAGCCAGTCGCGCGGCCCTGCGCGCGCGCATCTTGCGCAGCCTGGAAGACAGGCAGTATGCGGGCGTGATCGTGGCGCTGGTGGTGGGCGACCAGCGCGCCATTCCCCAGTCGGATTGGCAAGTGTTCAACCGCACGGGCGTGAGCCATCTGATTTCGATTTCAGGCTTGCACATCACCATGATCGCGGGACTGTTTGCCATGGGGGCGGGTGCCTTGTGGCGCCGCTCGTTTTTTACCGACCGGCAACTGCCACTGCGACTGCCGGCGCAAAAGGTGGCGGCCCTGGCCGGCGCGCTGGCGGCATTTTTGTATGTGCTGCTGGCCGGCTTTGGCGTGCCCGCGCAGCGCACCTTGTATATGTTGCTGGTGGTGGCGCTGGCCCTGTGGCTGGAACGCATCACCAGCATAGGCCATATCCTGTGCCTGGCACTGGGTGTGGTCGTGCTGCTCGACCCGTGGGCCGTGCTGTGGCCTGGCTTCTGGCTGTCGTTCGGTGCCGTCGCCACTATGCTGTACGCCACGGCAGGGCGCACCACTGCGCCGATGCCGCTGCAGGCCGGCCGCTGGCGCCGTTTGCGCGCGGCCGTAGCGCTGGGCGCGCATACGCAGTATGTGGTCACGGTAGGGCTGGTGCCGTTGACGATGCTGCTGTTCTCGCAAGTGTCGCTGGTGTCTCCCGTCGCCAATGCGCTGGCCATCCCCATCATCAGCCTGGTCGTCACGCCCTTGTCCCTGGCTGGCAGCCTGCTGCCGGCGCCCCTGTCTGACGGTTTACTGTTGCTGGCGCACGCCATCGTGCAGATGCTGGCGCAGGTGCTGGAATGGCTGGGCGCGCGCCGCTTTGCCATCTGGACGGCGCCCGCGCCACCATGGTGGAGTTTTTGCTGGGCACTGTTTGGCACTGGCTGGCTGCTGGCGCCACGCGGATGGCCGCACCGCTGGGCGGGCATGCTGGGCTGGCTGCCGCTGCTGACGGCCTTGCCGTCCAGCCCTCCGCCCGGCCACATGTGGATCACGGCCTTTGATGTGGGACAAGGCATGGCCGTGTTTGTGGAAACGCATGGCCACCGCCTGCTGTACGACACGGGCCCCGCCTACAGCCTCGATTCCGATGGCGCCAGCAGGGTCATCGTGCCTTACCTGCGTGCACGCGGCATCGCCAAACTCGATGGCGTGATCATTTCTCACAGCGACCTCGATCACGCGGGTGGCGCCGTGTCGCTGCTGGAAAACGTGCAAGTGGGCTGGCTGGCCTCGTCCCTGTTCGACGGCCACCCGGCCGTCGAGGCGCGACGGGAGTTGCACAAACCCTATCTGCACTGCATGGCGGGCCAGAGCTGGACGTGGGAAGGCGTGCACTTCGCCATGCTGCACCCCTTGCCCGCCAGTCACATGGACATTGCACTGAAGCCGAACGCCCGTAGTTGCACCGTAAAAATCACGGCAGGGAAACATTCAATCTTGCTGGCCGGCGACATCGAGGCGGCGCAGGAGGCGCAGTTGCTGGCGCGCTCCGCCGAAGGCGAACTTGCCGCCGACGTGCTGCTGGCACCGCACCACGGCAGTGGGACGTCTTCCACGCAGGCATTTTTGAACGCCGTCCATCCGACCCTGGCGATTTTTCAGGTCGGGCACAGGAATCGCTATAAACATCCGAAGGCGCAAGTGTATGCGCGCTATGGCGAGCTGGGGATTGCCCGGCTGCGCACGGATGTGGAAGGGGCGGTGGTGCTGGAGTTTGGGGAGGGGATAGCTGTGACGCGGTATCGGGACATGCATCCGCGGTATTGGTATTATTAATGCTGTAAGGCAATTTTATAATATATCCCTTGGCCGATCACTCTTCCCATTTACTAACTCGTATATTTTTAAAATGAATAATTATCGCTACCCCCATGAAACGAATGGGCCTGATGCCAAAGAAATTGCACTGTTTCATCGACCACCAAGCTTTTCGGAATGGATTACTTTGTTGTCCAATAGCGAGAAGAAAAAAACGCCTACTTCATGGAAAATTTCCCTTTCGATACTAGGATGCTGTTTTTTAGTAATTTTGGTATTACTTTTGGCGCATGAAATGAACTGGTGGAACCGCGAGCTGCTAAGCAATGCTTCACTTATCTGTTTGCTTATCATGTGGGTCACTTGGATAGTAGTAACGCTATGGGACGTTTGGAAGCTGATTCGAAGTTTGACGAGCCCTAGTAAATTCATGGCCCAGCAATTGGATCGGCAGTATCTTAGAGAGCGTGACCTCGTTGCTAGGTTTCGAGCCATTCCGAACGCAGTTTTAATCGGACAATATAGACGATTGGATGCCTATCTAATTGTGTGGGAGAAGTGGCTCGATATAGCCCGTATCTTTGGTTTGCTGGGAACGGCATTGGTATTGATGTTAAAAGGTGATGCCTTGGGGTTGCCTATGGCTGTGAAGCAGTATGCTGAAATTTATGTGTCAGCCACTGTGATAGGCGTACTGTCCGGTGCACTGATTGTTAGAACAGGTATCCGTGACCTTCAACAGATTCTTGCGGCCCTTAAGACCATATCCGCGCAAAAGGAGGGAAAACGCTCGCGATCAGAGAGGAAGGCAACTTCTGAATCTTGACTTGGAAATCGGTTAGTCAGATAGCCATTGCATCCTCTCATCGGGTATCTCCAGCCCCCGCTGCCGCACATATTCCAGAAACAGCCGCGCCCCTTTGGCCATCCTCGACGTGCCGTAAACGGCATGGATGCTGGGGTCGAGTTCCTTCGACGAAGTCAGCCGATACGCCGTGCAGACCCGGCGCAGGGTGCCTGCGGCTACGGCGGGCTCGGCCAGCCAGCTGGCCAGGCGCACGATGCCGGCGCCTTCCAGGGCCGCCTGGAACGTGGCGATGCCGGAAGTGAAGCGGAAGCGCGGTTGCACCTGGTAGCGCACGTTGCGTTCGCTGGAAACGAAATGCCAGTCGCGCAGGATGCGGGGGGCCGAGTGCATGATGATGTCGTGGCTGGCCAGCTCTTCCGGTTCCTCGGGCGCGCCCATGCGCTCGATATAATCGGGCGAGGCGTACATGTAGCGGCGGTAATTCCACAGTGGGTAGCCGATCAGCTCGCTCGACTGAGGGAAGGCGCCGCGGATGGCAAAGTCCAGCTTTTCCTGGATGGGGTCGATCGATTTGTCCGAAAAATGGATGTCCACCGACACGTTCGGGTAGTCGCGCGAAAATTGCGCTACCACCTTCGGCAAGAAACCCAGCGACAGGATTTCCGGCGCCGAGAGGCGCACCCAGCCTTGCGGCGAGTTGCTCAATTCCGCCAACTGGTCTTCCGCCTCGGCCTGCGTTTCCAGCAAGTGCTTGGCGGACGCGTAATACGTTTCGCCGGCCGTCGTCAGGGTGAACTGCTTTTGCGTGCGCAGGATCAGCTCGGCGCCGATGGCGTCTTCGAGGAACTGGATGGCGCGCGTGACGGCGGACGGCGAGCGTCCCAGCATGCGCGCCGCGTGGATAAAGCTGCGCTTTTCGACTACGGTACAGAAGGCGCGGATCTCCCACATCAGTTTCATCGACATCGGTGACTCCCGGCAAAAGAGGCCAGTAGACCGCATGGAGCGCATTCCGTCAAGCGTTACGCCTGATTGCGTTTTCCGCAACATGAAGTTGCATCCGGAAAAATCCACGGCGCCTATACTGCCGCTGTCGCCCATTCCTCCTTGCCTATCATGCTGACCATCTCGCTGCTGTGTTTATTTGCCTTCTTTGCCGGCCTGATCGATGCCGCCGTAGGCGGGGGTGGGCTGATACAGCTGCCGGCCCTGTTCAACCTGATGCCGAACATGGCCTCGACCTCGTTGCTGGGCACGAATAAACTGGCGTCCGCCTGCGGCACCACGTTTGCCGCCCGTTCCTTCGTTGGCAAGGTGCACATTCCGTGGTTGCTGGTGCTGCCGGCCGTGGCCAGCGCCTTCATCATGTCGTTTATTGGTGCGGCCGCCGTGTCCTACGTGCCGCAGCAGGTGGTGCGCCCGATGGTGCTGGTGTTGATCATCATCATGGCCATCTACACCTTCATCAAGAAGGATTTCGGCACGACGCGCGAAGCGCGCCCCATCGGTCCGCGCGAACGCATCCTCGCCATCGTCATCGGCGGCGCCATCGGCTTTTATGACGGCCTGTTCGGTCCAGGCACGGGCAGCTTCCTGATTTTCCTGTTCATCCGCGTCTTCGGCTTCGATTTCATCCTCGCCTCGGCCTGCTCGAAACTGGTGAATATCGCCACCAACGTGGCTGCGCTGGCCTTCTTCATTCCCGCCGGTCACGTGGTCTACGCCGTGGCTGCTCCAATGGCTGTGTGCAATATCCTGGGCGCGCTGACGGGCACCTGGATCGCCGTGCGCCGCGGCGCCGCCTTCGTGCGCATCCTCTTCCTCGTGCTGCTGGTGCTGCTGATTGTGAAATTGTCTTACGACATCTTCTTCAAGTAAGTTTTTGAACGACAACAAGCCATGAAAACCATCCAGGGCGTGCTGTGGGACAACGATGGCGTGCTGGTCAACACCGAGCAGCTGTTTTACGAAAGCAACCGCGACTTGCTCTTGCCCTACGGCATAGACCTGACGCCGAAGCAATTTTTTGACTGGTTCCTGGACAATAACTACGGTGCCTGGCATGTGCTGCTGGGGCAGGGCCACGACATCGAGCTGGTCGAACGCCTGCGGGCCGAGCGCACCGTGCTGTTTGCGCAGCGCCTGCGCCAGGCGCGCCGGCTGGCCATGCCCGGCATCGGGCAAGTGCTGGCGGCGCTGCGCCCGCACGTGGCCATGGGCGTGGTCACCAGTGCCTACGAACAGCATTTCCGGATCAGCCATGCGGCCACCGGTTTGCTTGGCCACTTCGACTTCGTGCTGACGCGTGAAATGTATGGCGACAGCAAGCCGGCGCCCGACGGCTACCAGCTGGGCTTGCAGCGGCTGGGCCTGGCCGCCGCCGACTGCGTGGCCGTCGAAGACTCGCCGCGCGGCTTGCGCGCCGCGAATGCGGCCGGACTGGAATGCATCGTCGTGCGCAATCAGATGAACCGTCACCACGCGTTTGACGACGCTTTTTGCGTGGTGGATTCAAACGCCGAGCTGGGCGAGGTATTGGCCTCGTTCGTGCCCGGCATGACGCGGTCGCAGGGACAATTAGAGGCCTTCCTCTGATCCGTCTTGCCGGCATGCCATTACAATTGTTTATCGCATTCACCGGCACAGCCCTACGATGACTCTCCCGCAACTGCATTTTGCCCATGCCAACAGTTATCCTGCCGGCACCTACCGCAAGCTGTTCGGCCTGCTGGGCCAGCACTACACCGTCCAGGCGCTCGACATGCATGCGCACGACCCCGCGTACCCCGTCAGCACGGGCTGGCCCGAGCTGGTGCGCGAGTATATCGACGAGCTGGAGCGCCGCTACAGCGCGCCCGTCATCCTCGTCGGCCATTCGCTGGGAGGCATGCTCAGCGTGATGGTGGCCAAGCAGCGGCCCGATCTGGTGCGCTGCGTGGTCTTGCTCGATTCGCCCGTGGTGGCGGGCTGGCGCGCCTTGCTGGTGCGCCTGGCGCGCAACACGGCGCTGGGCGAGCGGTTCTCGCCGTCACGTTTTTCAGCCCGGCGGCGCAAGCTGTGGCCCGATGCGCAAGCCGCGTATGAACATTTCGCGGCCAAGGACATGTTCGCCGTCTGGGCGCCGCAGGTCTTGCGCGACTACATCGACAACGGCCTGGTGCCCCATCCGGAAGGGGTGCAGCTGCGCTTTACGCGCGAAGTGGAAACGCAGGTGTACCGCAGCTTGCCGCATCATATTGGCGGCCTCGTCAAGGATGGCTTTCCCGTGCCCATCGGTTTTATCGGCGGCACGGAATCGGTGGAATGCCGCCAGGCGGGTTTGACGGCCACGCGCAAGCTGGTCGGCAAGTTTTTCCGCCAGGTGCCGGGCGGCCATCTGTTTCCCATGGAGGACCCGGAACTGACGGCGCAAGTGGTGCGCGAGATGATCACGGCATTGCTGGCGAAACAATAGCCGATCGCCAAGGATTTTCAGGGGATGGGGGCCAACAGCGGCGGATTTTCGCGTAAAATCCTGCCATCCGGGCCGTGCCTGCAGCAGGCGTGCGGCCCCAGCCATTCCGATATTCTAGAAAGATACCCCTGCGATGACGATTAAAAGCGATAAATGGATACGCCGCATGGCGGAAACAACGGGCATGATCGAGCCGTTCGAACCGGGCCAGGTCAAGGAACGCGACGGCAACCGCATCGTGTCCTACGGCACCTCCAGCTATGGTTATGACATCCGTTGCGCCGACGAGTTCAAGTTGTTTACCAATATCAACACCACCATCGTCGACCCGAAGGATTTTGACGCGAATAACTTTGTCGACGTATCGGGCAAGGGCTATTGCATCATTCCGCCGAACTCGTTCGCGCTGGCCCGTACGGTCGAGTATTTCCGCATTCCCCGCAATGTGCTGACGATTTGCCTGGGCAAGAGCACCTATGCGCGCTGCGGCATCATCGTCAACGTCACCCCGTTCGAACCGGAATGGGAAGGCTTTGTGACCCTGGAGTTTTCCAACACGACACCGTTGCCGGCAAAAATCTACGCCAACGAAGGCGTGGCGCAAGTGCTGTTCTTCGAATCCGATGAAGTGTGCGAAACGTCGTACAAGGATCGCGGCGGTAAATACCAGGGCCAGGTTGGCGTGACCTTGCCGAAGACCTGATTGCTGGAAGGGCGGGGTGCCAGCCGTCTTTACCTGCCTTTACACCCGCCGCCCTACATCCACCCCCATGCTTGCCGTTAACCTTGGTATTGAAACACTGAGGAGGCATCATGGTAGCGGCAATCGGTTCAGGCGGCGCAGTCAGCGCGGCCAGTAGCGCCAGTTCGGGCAGCAGTTCGCAGATCGCGGCGCTGCAAAAGCAGATCACGGCGGCGCAAAAACAGTTGACGGAATCGCAGAAGGGCGAGCAGACGGAGGCGTCGCAAAAGCTGCAGCAGCAGCTGGCGCAGCAAATCCAGGCCTTGCAGGCGCAAATTGCCCAGTTGCAGGCTGCCGCCGCGCAGGCGCAGCAAGACGCTCAGCCGGCCAGCAGCGCCGATACGGCGACGAGTCCGGCCAAATCGACCTCGTCCACCCTGGGCAGCATCATCGATACGCAGGCATAACAGCACATCCGCACAGATAAAACGCCAGGCTCGCCGACAGGTCAGCCTGGCGTTTTGACGGGCAACAACATTTCCACGCACAGTCCGCCACCACTGCGCAAGCTGGCACTGATGCGGCCGCCATGGGCGTTGATGACGTGCCGGGCGATGGCCAGGCCCAGGCCGTGGCCATCCGTGCTGTGCTGGGTATTGCTGGCGCGGAAGAACGGTTCAAAAATACGGGCCAGGTCGGCTGCGGCCACGCCAGGACCACGGTCCTGCACGGCGATGCGCAGCCATTCTTGCTTGCCATCATGCAGGCGCGACAGTTCCACGTGCACCGTGCCGCCATCGGGACTGTGTTTGACGGCATTGCGCACGACGTTTTCCACGGCGCGCGCCAGCAGTTCCGGCTGACCCGTGACGCTGGCGTCCGCCGTGGCCGCGTCGCCCGCCAGGGCTATGCCCAGCAGGCGCGCCCTCGCTTCATAGCGGGCATCGTCCACGATGTCGTGCACGAGATCGGCGATGCTGACGTCTTCGCTGTGCGTCTGCCCGGCTCCCGCTTGCCCGGCGCCCGCTTCCAGCCGGGACAGGGTCAGCAGTTCACCGATCAGTTTATCCATGCGCTCGCTTTCGCGTTCGATGCGCTGCATCGAGGCGGCCATTTTTTCCGGCTGCTGGTGCGCCAGGCCGATGGCGGCCTGCAAGCGCGCCAGCGGCGAGCGCAGCTCGTGCGACACATCATGCAGCAATCGCGTCTGGCTATCCATGAGGCTGCGCAAGCGGCCCGTCATGCGGTCGAAATCGCGTCCCAGGTCCGTCAATTCATCGCCGCGCTTGCCGCTGGCGTAAAAGCGCGGCGCCAGGTTGCCGTGCGAGGCGGCCTCGAACGCTTGCCGTAGGTCGCGGATGGGGCGCGCAAAATACCAGGCCAGCAGGAAAGAGAACAGCAGGCTGGCGGCGATGGCGGCGGCCAGGGGAATGAAGGTGCGGTAGGGGCTGTCCATGCGCGGGCCGGGCGGCATGCCGCGGCCGAAGTCGCCGCGTGGCGGCGGCGCGCCCGCTTCGTGGGGCCGTGGGCCGGCTCCCATGGCGCGCGGGCCGCTCATGGTGACGGCATTGAGCGTGTCGCGCGCGGCGCCCGCCTCGGCATTGCGGAAACGTTCGGACGAAGGCAGGAACAGCAGGTAGCGCTTGCCATCGCTGCCGGCCGCTTCGCGCACGACGGCATGGGCCTGGCTTTGCTCCAGCATGGCGCGCGCCTTGGCCAGCATGGCGGGATGCACCGTGCGGCCCATCAGTTCTTGCCCTTTGGCATCGACGGCAAACACGCGCATGCGTTCGAGCTTGCCCAGGAATTGCCGCAAGGCCTGGCTGCCGCCCGCTTCCACGGTGGCGCTGGCGGCCTCGATGATCATTTGCGCGGGCGGACTGGTGTCGATGTCGAGGGCCCGTTCCTGCTGCGCGGCCCGGTTTTTCAGCCAGAAGGTGCCGCCGATGCCGATGGTGGCCGTCACTTGCGCCAGCATGATGCACAGAAAAAACTTCCAGAACAGACGGCCCACGCTTACTCCTTGATCAGCTGGTAGCCGAGACGGTACACGGTCTGCAGGCAGGAGCGGCCATCGGCCAGGCTGCCGAGTTTGCGGCGCAGGCTGCTCAAGTGCACATCGATATTGCGGTCGAAGCGGGCCATGGGCCGGCCCAGGCCCAGTTCCGACAATTGATTCTTGCTCACGGGCTTGCCCGCATGGCGTACCAGCACTTCCAGCAGGTTGAACTCCGTGCTCGTCAGTTCCAGGTGCGCGCCGGCCCAGGCAACGCGGCGCTGTTCTGGCCACATCGTCAGTTGCCCCACGGCCAGCGGCGCCAGCCCCGATGTGTCGTGCGGCGCGGCTTGCGCACGGCGCAGGATGGCGCGGATGCGCGCCGTCAGCTCGCGCGGCGTGCACGGTTTGGTGACGTAATCGTCGGCGCCCAGCTCCAGGCCCACGATGCGGTCCGTATCGTCGCCGCGCGCCGTCAGCATCAGGATGGGCAGGTTGCTGCCGGCGCGGATGCGGCGCAGGGTTTCCAGGCCATTCATGCGCGGCATCATGACGTCGAGGATGGCGATGGCGTACAGGCCCGTCAGCGCCTCAGCCGCGCCGCTTTCACCGTCATGCACGGCGCGGGCGTCAAAACCTTCCTGCGTCAGGTATTCCTGGAACATGCCGACCAGTTCCACGTCGTCATCGATTAACAAAACCTTGCTCATGCCTGTGCTTTTTTCGGGTGAATATCGCCCGATGATAGCAGCCAAAGGGTGCCGTTCAGGGCGGTTTTACCCGCTTTTACATACCTCCGCTTACATTTGCGCAGCTTCCTTTACATGCTTTTACGCCGGCCTAACGTTGCTTTACACGTCAGAGGCCGACAATCAGGGCTGATCGCCACGAAAGGAAAGCCCGATGAAATACCTGAGCATTGCCGTATCCCTGTTGCTGTTGTCCGCCTGCAGCATGCCGCTGCTGGCACTGGCCCAGCAAGAACCTGCAGCGGACGGCCCGCCGCCGCGTGCCATGGAAGGGCCGCCGCCAGGCTTGCCGCCGTTTCTGCGCGACATGGACTTGAGCGAAGCGCAGCAGGACAAGATTTTCGCCGCCACTTACGCCCAGGCACCCTTGCTGCGGGAACAGGAAAAGATTGCCTTCAAGGCCCATGAACAGCTGCGCGCGCTTGCCGGGTCCAGCGCCTACGACGATGCGAAGGCCAGCGCGCTGGCCAGTACGGCGGCGCAAGCCATGGCGAAGATCAGCTTGCAGCAGGCGCGGCTGGAGCAGCAATTGCTGGCCGTGCTGACGCCGGAACAGCGCCAGCGGGCGCAACAGCGTCAAGACAGCCGTCCCGGCCCACGCCGCCGCCAATAAGCACAGGAGATTAAGCATGAGCATCAGTGCATTGAGTTCGACCAGCGCCACCAGCCAGTTGAGCGCGTTCAGCCGCCTGGGCGGCAGCGGCAGTTCCAGCAATACCAGCAGCGTGGACGGGACGCGGCCGCCAAAGCCCGACGATGGCGCATTTCTCGACGCCATTTCCAGCGCCTTGTCATCGATAGGTGTGGCGGTCGATACCAGCGATAGCGCGACGGACAGTACCGGCGCCACCGCCAGCAGCGACGTGGGCCAGGCGCTGGGCGCCTTCCTGCACCAGATGATGGGCAGCCTGCACGCGCAGGGTGGCGGCAGTGCTGGCGGGCAAGAGGAGGGTGGCGAACCGCCTGCCGCGCCACCACCCGGCGGTGGCGCGCGCGGCGGCCCCGGCAATATCGAATCGGATTTGCAAAGCCTGCTGCAAAAACTCTCGTCGTCCGGCAGCGACAGCGCGGAGAGCACGGACAACAGCGTGATGGACTTGCAGTCCAGCTTTGCCAGCCTGCTCAGCGCGCTGGGCGGCGATGAAGGCAGCACGAGCGCCAGTAACAGCAAACTGGGCAGTTTCCTGCAGGCGCTGTCGGGCAGCCTGGGCGCGGCGAATGCGGGCGGCAGCCTGTCTGCCAGCGGCAACCTGGTCAATACAACGGCCTGAAGCATGGAACGCAAGTTCGCCATTGCCGCCAGGAAGGCGCTTTCGCGCCATGCGACACAGGCTCTGTTCCTGTGCGCCAGCCTGAGCCCCGCCTTGGCGGGCTTGCCCCACTTGATGGAATATATATGGAATTACATGATCACGGTCTGGCATCCGACCTCGAAATGATGCGGCAACAGGCGGCTGAGCGGCGGCAAGTCCTGCGCTGGCTGCTGGCCGGCGCCGCCACCTTGCCTTTGATGAGCTGCGGCGGCGGGTCGGACGCCAGTGGCACGGCGGCGTCCAGCGGCGCTGGCACGGGCACTTCCGGTACGGCAGCGGTAACGATACCTGCCACGGGCGCCTGCACGGTGATTCCCGAGGAAACGGGAGGGCCGTATCCGGCCGATGGCACGAACACGAGTGGCGGCAGCATCATCAACGTGCTGAACCAGTCGGGCGTCGTGCGCAGCGATATCCGCGCCAGTTTCAATGGCGCCACGGGCGTGGCGGCAGGCGTGCCCTTGACCATTCATTTGCAGTTGCTCAACGCCAGCGGCGGCTGCGCCAGCCTGGCCGGCTACGCCGTTTATCTGTGGCATTGCGACCGCGACGGCCTGTATTCGCTGTATTCGAGTGGCGTGACGGCGCAAAATTACTTGCGTGGCGTGCAGGAAACGGACAGCGCCGGCAACCTTGCCTTCACGACCATCTTTCCCGGTTGCTACGCAGGGCGCATGCCGCACGTGCATTTCGAGGTCTACCCCAGCCTGGCGAAGGCGGCCAGTGCCGCGAACCGCATCAAGACGTCGCAGTTCACTTTCCCGATGGCAACGCTGAACGAGGCCTACACGGCCAGCGGCTACACGGCCAGCGTGCGCAACCTGGCGCAGATCAGCTATGCCACCGACAATGTTTTCAGCGACGGCACCAGCTTGCAGATGGCCACGGTGACGGGCAATGCCACGCAGGGCTATGTCGTCACCTTGACGGTCGCCGTGAACGGCTAAGTTGCTGTCATGAAACCCAGGTCGCGCCGGCTGAAGTTACCGATATTCGGGAACACTTCGGCCAGCTGGCTGTCGGCCACGCCGAACCATTTGGCCAGGGTAGCGCCGTACTGGTCGACGGAGGTGGTCGGCAGCAGGGCGCCGGAACCGACGTCCAGCTCATGGCCAAGGCCGGTGGTGGGGAAGGCGCCGTAGATGTCGCGGCCCTTCACGGCGCCGCCCACGACAAAGTGGTGCGCGCCCCAGCCGTGATCCGTGCCGTCGCCATTGCTGCTGAAGGTGCGGCCGAAGTCCGAGGCCGTAAACGTCGTCACCTGGCGCCGCACGTCGGCGCCCTGCAGGGACGCCAGGGTCGCGTCGAAATACGCCAGCGCGTGCGCCAGGCGCGCCATCAGGTCGCCATGCAGCTCCTTCTGGCGGTCATGCGTGTCGAAGCTGCCCAGGGTCACATAAAACACTTGCCGTTTCGCTCCAAGGGGGCCGCGCCCGCCGATGATGCGCGCCACCGTCTGCAATTGCACGGCCAGCTGGTTGACGCCGGACGCGCCCGTGTTCGGGTTGACGTAGGGGGGCGGATTGGGCACGCCGCCCGCGCCGGCCGCCAGCATGGCGCCGCTCAGCACGCTCTGGCTGGAAATGGCGCGCTGCACCGTTGCCACGTGTTCCTGCTCCATCATGTCGTCGCCCGCCGTACTGATGATGTCGCGCAAGGCAGTCTCGCCCTGGGTGGTGTCGAACAGATAGCCGCTGCCGATATTGCGGATCGGCACGGCGCCCGCCTGGCCCACCTGGAACTGGCGCACCTGGCGCCCGCTGAGGAACAGCGCATTCGACGCGGCCGAGATGGCGGTAAACGTCGCATTGGCGTTGCCGGCGCCGAGCAGGTCGCCCAGGCGTCCGCCCCAGCCGATGCTGGCGCCTTCGGGCAAGCCCGATTGCCACGTCGATTGCTGGTCGTTATGCGAAAACAGTTTCGGCGGCAGCGCCACATTGCCCGCCTTGTATTGCGCCAGGGTCACGGGCTGGATCAGGGTGCCGACATTGGCCACGATGGCGGCGCGGCCGCCGTCGAACAGGTCTTTCACGGGAGCGAGGGCGGGATGCAGGGCAAAGCTGCGGCCCGCCTGGGCCGTGGCGGGGGTGATCGGCAGCACGCCGCCCGTTTCGCCGACGCCGGGCAGGTGGATCGAATCGTTGTTGCCCGTATTGCGCAGGCGCATATATTCACTCCATGAAGGCGTGTCGGTGGCCAGCACCGTGTTGAAGGTATCGTTGCCGCCGTTCATGAACAGGCAGACGAGGGCCTTGTAGTCGTCGGCGGACTGGGCCGCAGCCTGACCCATGGCGGCCAGGTTGAGGGCGAAGGGCGCGGCCGTGCTGCCTGCCAGGCCCAGCATGGAACCGAGGAAGCGGCGGCGCGAGAAGTGAGTAGGGGTAGTCATGCAGCTTCCTTATTTTTGAACCAGGTATTCAGGCGAGGCCATGGCCAGGAAAATGGCCAGGTACACGCGGTTGGATTTCGCCTTCGTCACTTGCGCGGCATTGCTGCCGTTGGCGGCGGGAATGGCGATGCTCGTGACGGCCGACAGGATCTTGGTGCGCAGGCGGGACGACATATTGCCGGACATTAATAGCAAGTTGACCCGGTCCAGCAGGGCAGCGGGCTGCTCGGCCAGCGCCAGTTCGGCCGAGTAGTCGGCCCGCACGGCGCTGTTTTCCGCCACGCCGCCGCTGATGGCATCCTGCATGAAGTTCAGGTAACCGGTGACGGACGGCTCCGACGTGATCTGCATTTCCGGCGCCACCAGGCCCGCCGTCGCCAACGCCGAATTGGGCGGCACGTAGGACGGGCGGAAATAGTTGAAGACGGATGGCGCGTTCATGGGATTCTGGCCCAGTCCCGACAGCGGATCGCTGAGGTAATAGATGCGGTACTGCAAGGCGGCATCCTTGGCGTGGAATGCGCGCATCCAGTTGCCCAGACGCACGAGCGGTTCACGCAATTTGCCCGTGCGCAGGCTGCTGCCGGCTGGCGCCAGCGCTTCGGGATCGAGCAGCGCGGCGCGGATCACGGTCTGCATGTCGCCGCGCACGCCCGAACCATTGTTGGCGAAGGCGGCCGCGACCCTGCCCACATAAGCCGGGCTGGGGTTGCTGGTGACCAGGCGCTGGATCAGCTGGCGGCCAAAGAAGGGGCCAGCATTCGGATGGTTGAACAGGGTGTCGAGGGCCAGCGCCATGTCCGCTTCGCCGCCGGCGGCGCCCGCCGCGCTGACGCCCAGAAAGCGTTTTTCGCTGGTGGAGTGGTACGCCGCATAGTTTTGCATCGGCATCCAGTCGCGGTCCGGATCGGCCACGCTGCCAAAGAAACGGTTCGCGCCCTGGTCCGGTCCGGCCCAGCTCCAGCCCGTAAACACTTTCGCCAGGCCGCTCACATCGTCGCGCGTGTAGGTGTCGATGGGTTTGCCGCCGTTCAATTTCAATGAACCATCCGCATTCAGCTGGTACAGGCCGATGGTAAATAACTGCATCACTTCGCGGGCGAAATTTTCGTCGGGCGTGCGCGTGGCCGATTCCTTCTGGTTGCGCAGGTGCGACAGGTACAGCCCCATCATCGGATGCGTGGCCACGCCCTGCAGCAGGGTACGGAAGTTGCCGAACGCATGTTGTCCCAGCATGTCGTAGTAGCTGGCGACGCCCCGCGTTTGCGGCCACACGGCCTCGTTTTGCGTGGAGACGACGAAGATTTCCGACAGGGCAAAGGTCACGCGCTGGCGCAGCTGGTCGTCGCCGCGCACGGCTTGCTGCCAGAACGACTCATAAAAGTCGTTCGGCACGGCCTTGGTGGCCGCCGCGCCCGCAGTGGGATATTTCGCGTCGATATATTTTCGGTGCAAGGTTTGCGGCTTGGAAAACTGCGCGCGGAACCAGGCGTCGCTGTCGCTGGCGGCCAGGGCATCGATGGCCGCCATGTCCGGCCCGAACGTGGCGCGGCCCAGGAAACGCGACGCTTCCGGGCGCGTGAAGGTCGCCGTCTGGCCGCCCGGTGGCGTGGTCAGGGGCGGCGGTGGAATGGTGTCGCCCGGCTTGGTGCCGGGGGCGGTGGTCCCCGGTGGCACGGCCGAGATGTCCGGGTTCTGGGTGGCGCCGGTCTTGCTGTCGCCACCGCCGCCGCAGGCGGCAAGCAGGCTGAATAGGGTGATGGCCAATAAGCGGCGCAAAGTAGGGTCTATCATTTAGTTTCTTTCAGGCAATCAAATTCTGGCCCATTAATTGTAGGGCTTGCCTACCAAAATTCTGTTTTCAATTAACTATTTACGTGTTGGCCACGTTTATTTTTATCGCATGTTGAAGTGATGTTGATAGGGTTTTTGGCGGCGTAGCGCGAAGTTTGTTTTTTGAAAATGAAAAATATTTTTTGCCGATAACTAGCACTGTGGCGGATAGGCGACGTAATCATTCCTGCCAATTAAGCTTGTTTGAAAGCTCACCTTGACAACGAAACTCGCTTCGCCGGAAACCATGGTTTTTACGCTATCGGCGAAACGCCGTTCGCCGTCCTGTCTCTTTTTCCCCTGCGCCTGACGGGCATGCCCCTTGCATCAGGGAGGCATGGGCCAGCCGCCCGTCTTCACCGGAGCCTGTCATGACCAGCCGCCTGCTCGCCTATCGTCCTGAAATGGAATTGCCTGAAGCACCGGGCGCGCTGCCCCTGCAGCAGGAAGATGCGCTGGCCCTGGCGGCGCAGTTGCTGGAACTGCAGGGGCCGGCCCAATTCGACGCTTTCCTGGCGCGCCAGCTGGGCGCCACCGCGGCGGGGCGGCAAGTACGCGGTACGCCGCTGGAACGGTCGCTGCGCCAGTTGCTGGGCAAGGTGGTGGCGCCCTTGCTGCCCCTGCATGGCGGTTCGCCGCAGGCGCTCAAGCGGCGCGCTGCCGGCATCTTCGGCATGGAACTGGAAGGACTCAGCCCGGAAGACAAGGAATTCGAACTGGCGCGCCAGGTGGTGCACCTGATCGATGCCGTCAACACGGCGCTGGCGCAGGATGGCGGCCCGGGCGCGCGCACACCCGGGGCGCGGGTGGAGACGGCCCTGCTGCAAGTGGCACGCAGCGTGGCGCCAGGCTTGCTCAGGCAGGCGGCGCAAACGTCGGTGCGGGACGCTGGCCGCTGGCGCCGCGAGGGCGGGCACATCGTCGTGCTCGATTGTTAGCCGGATGGCCAGTCTGTCCGGCAAGGTAGTCCCAACCGAGGTAATCACTTTGAGGAGCTCATCATGCATGACTTGGATCGTACGACCCTGGAATACGGACAGGAAATGTCCGGCTTTGAAGCGGAACAGTTCGAGTTTGGCCAGGGCGAGTGGAGCGGCGAGGGCGGCGTGAACGCCATGTTTTCCGAGGCCGAGGAGATGGAACTGGCGAATGAACTGTTGTCGGTCAGCAATGAAGCCGAGTTGGAACAGTTTCTCGGCAATTTACTGCGCAAGGCCGCCTCCGTGGCGGGCGGCATCATCAAGTCGCCCGTGGGACAAGCCATCGGCGGCGTGCTCAAGGGCGTGGCGAAGAAGGCCATTCCCCTGGCCGGCGGCGCCATCGGCGGCTATTTCGGCGGTCCGCTGGGGGCCAAGATCGGCAGCGGCCTGGCCTCGGCCGCTGGCGGCGCCCTGGGGCTGGAAGCGGAAGCGTCGTCGAACGAGGACCGCGAATTCGAAGGCGCCAAGCAATTCGTTCGCCTGGCCGCCGATACCGTCAACCGCGCAGCGCAAGCGCGCGGTGCGGGCGACCCGCGCGCCATTGCCCAGGCGGCGGCCAGCGCCGCGGCGCGCCAGTTTGCGCCCGGCTTGCTGGGACGCCCCGGCAGCCAGG
Organism: Janthinobacterium sp. BJB426; assembly: GCF_002735705.1. GTDB lineage: Bacteria > Pseudomonadota > Gammaproteobacteria > Burkholderiales > Burkholderiaceae_D > Janthinobacterium. The sequence goes on along the minus strand of NZ_PDZL01000003.1, from coordinate 372,632 downwards.
TCGCCACGCAGAATGGCAGCGGCGCCGGTGCGGCCGGCGGCATGGCGCAGGGCGGTGTGCGCAGCCAGGGCAGCCAGGGCGGCATGCGCCCATCCAGCGGCCGCTGGGCGCGCCAGGGCCACAAAATCGTCCTGTACGGCGTCTGACATCATGGCCATCGGCGCTTACGCTGCCTGGATGCTGGAGCAGGAGGCACGCTCGCTGCTGACGCGGCTGGCCCGGCTGGAACCGTTCGCGCTGATCGAGCCGACGGTGCTGGCCGCCGCCCTGATGCCCAGCGCCCAGTCGGCCATCGAAAGCCAACTGGTGCAGGGCCGGCGCGAACTGCGGCGCATGGTCGCCCGGTTCCAGTGGTGGCTGCGGCGCGAGCACGCCGACGGCGCCAGCATGGCCACGGCCGCCGAGGCGCAGCACCGTTTCACTTTCCTGCGCCTGAAATTCAATGCGGCGCTGACCCAGTTCGACCTGTTCAATGAAGTCATCACCCAGCGCAGCGAGCACAAGACGGGCGTGTGGCTGGCCGGCCTGGACATCGTTGCCGCCGACGCGCTGGCGCTGCCCGGCAATGTGTATCAGGCGCCGCCCGTGATCTGCTACCTGGACCGGGGGCCGGGGGCGGCCATCCGTCGCGCGCGCACGCGCCTGCCGGGTGGCGGCGACAATCCCGTCGCCATCATCCGCCTGCCGCGCGAACGCATGATCGGCAGCAGCATCGCTTCGTCGCTCGTGCACGAGGTGGGCCACCAGGGCGCGGCGCTGCTGGACCTGGTGCCGTCCCTGCGGCCTGTGCTGCAAGCCATGCAGCACGGCGGCAGCGGCCTCGTACACGTGTGGCAGTTGTGGGAGCGGTGGATATCCGAGATCGTGGCCGATTTCTGGTCGCTGGCGCGGGTCGGCGTGGCCGCCACCCTGGGCCTGATCGGCGTGGTCAGCCTGCCGCGCGTGTTTGTCTTCCGCCTCAATACCGACGATCCCCACCCGGTGCCCTGGCTGCGGGTGCGCCTGAGCTGCGCCATGGGGCGGGCCTTGTATCCGCATCCCCAGTGGGACCGCCTGGAACAGCTGTGGCTATCGTACTACCCGCTGGCCGGCCTGCCGCCTGCCCGGCAGCGGCTGCTGGAACAGTTGCAGGCCAGCATGGCCGCCCTGGTCGGCTTGCTGGTGCAGCACCGGCCGCCGGCCTTGCGCGGCGGGTCGCTGGTCGAGGCCATGGCCGTGCACACACGCCAGCCGGCCATGCTGGCACAGCTGTTTCGCAGCTGGACCCTGACGCCGGCGCAGATGTACCAGGCGACGCCGACCCTGGTGTTCGCCGTGCTGGGCCAGGCGCGCGCCAGCGGCACCTTGAACCCGGAAGACGAAAGCGAGCTGCTGGGGCGCTTGCTGACCCACTGGGCCCTGCGCAGCACCCTGGACACGTCGGAGCTGTGCGCGGATGTCGTGCGGCATGGCCGCCAGTCCGGCAGGCCGCTGCCGCCCCTGGCATCTCGTTTGATTATCCATTGAGGAGAATGACATGAGCAGCAAGATAAGCAGCAAAATAAGCAGCAAAAACAGGGGTGCGGGCCAGGCCGGTCCGAAACACCACGGCGGAAGCATCGCTGTCACGGTACACGAACAGGACAGCGGCGTGAGGGTCGTCAATGCCGCCATCAGCCTGTACCGGGGCATGGATGCCGATTGCCATCTGTTCAATGCCGCCACCTGGGTGCCCGATTCCGCCATGCTGGTGGGCGTGCGCTGGACCGATGGCAATGGTTGTACCGTGTTTGCCGACCTGGCGACGGGCAGCTACGTGGGCGTGTATGGCAATTTTCCCGCCACGGCGCCCCAGTGCGTGACGGTGCAGGCCGGCTGCAGCGCCGTGCTGTGCTTCACGCCGCAGCTCAATCCGCAGGTGGGGCTGGTGTTTAAAACGGCCGACTGCCATCCCAGCGACTGCAATTTTGGCAGGGTGGGCGACCGTGCCGTGGCCAGCGTCTCGTTTGATGGCGATCAAAGCGCCGACGGGCGCGACCAGGTGCAGGTGCTGGCCGCCGCGCCATGGGTGCCCATGCGCGGCGCGGCGAACGCCTTTTCCACACCCGTGCGGCGCGCCGGCATGCACCGTTTCATGGCGCAGATGATGCTGTCGCAGCGTCCCGAACTGCGCAGCGCCTTGCCCGTACCGGAAGGCCTGAGTCCGAACGCCATGCTGGCGCTGGATGCGGAGTACGAGACGGAAGAGCGCCAGCCGCAGCCCATCTCGGGCAATGTCGGCGTGTCGCTGACGCGCACGGAAACGGAGCCGACGGAAGACTTGCCGCTGTGGACCTTGATACGCAACAGCACCGAGGCGATGTCGTTTACCAATTATCTGCATTTCATGGACAGCCTGTTTTGCGGCGACCTGGCCAATGTGCGCGGCTTCGAGCAGGAGCGCTTCGTGAAAAAGGCCGACATGTTCCAGCAGCTCAAGCAGCGCCGCGCGCTGCCGTTTTCCGATGCCGATTCCTACCGCGTGCTGAAAGTGGCGACGGAAGCGTTCGTGATGGTCAATTGCGGCGTGCTGAACCAGCCGCTGGCGTTCAATCCCGCGGAAGACAACGCCTACCTGGACCGGCGCGACATCCCTCAGGGGCGCGACCTGGAAACCGTGCTGCGCAACGATTACCTGGAAAACATCGACGGATTCCAGACCTTGCCGTATCTGGCCGTGATCCGCCGCAAGCTGCCCGATATTCCCATCAGCATCCCGCGGGGCCAGGAAGGCGAAGTCGACCTGTGCTTTGGCATCATCCAGGAAAAGCTGGCCAATCCCTGTTTGTTGGAATTGATCTGGTCGTACTGGCATGAAGAGGGCATGCTGGTGCAAACCATGAACGCCATCGCGCAACGCTTCCAGAACCTGCGCGCGCCGGGCAACCATCTCGATCCCCTGTCGAACACGGAAATCGATATGCTGCGTCCGCTGAATAATTTACTCTGGGGGTACACGCAGGATGAACAGCATCGGCTGACCGTGATGCGCCGGAACTATGAGTATGACCATCACTATGGTGTGCGCCTGGACGGCAAGGCAGTGCAGCACTTCCGGCCAGCCGATAGCCGCTCCAAATTCCTGGAAGCCTTCCACCACTTGCTGCGCCTGCTGACCTCGTTCTACAAGCAGGATGACGACACCACCGTGAAGGCGGACGCCTTCCCCGTGCTGAATGCCTTGAAAGAAATCCACCTGATCCTGTCGCAGGGCGCGCACAACCAGTTCGGCGACTTGCCGTCGACGGCGCGCATCGAGATGCTGATGCAGCAATGGATGCTGGCACGCCCGGAATTCCGCGAATTTTTGCCCACGCGCGTGATGGTGGCGTATCCGGAGCCGTGGATGGACCGGGTCGATGCCATGAAGAAACTGCAGGGCTGGACGGACACGAGCGTGATGCACTTCCGCAACCTGGCCATCTTTGGCGAACAATTGCTGTTGTCCGTGCGCTATGGCAACTGGAGCGATATCTATGAACCCACGCAAGCGTTCAACTGGGCGCGCTTCTGGAGGCCGCAAGTGCAAGGCTATATCCACGGCTACCGCGCCGCCACCGGGGTCGATTTGTCCGTCGACAGCAGCGACCCGGTGGTTGAATCGACGATGCCCTCGGTGCTGCTGCGCCAGCGCCTGAGCCAGCAGCTGCGCAGCGTCTAGCGTCTAGGGTGGGAGCGGGGCGCGTGCATGCTCGACTTTAGCAGTGCCCTGTACCTGGGCATGCGTCATCCGGCGGCCGCGCTGGCGCCGTGGAGCAGCTTGAGCCTGGGCCAGCCGGCCGCGCTGCAGGAGCCGCCCGGCGCGCAGGCCCTGGCCGCAGACCTGGCTGCGCTGCAAGGTTGCGAGGCGGCTTGCGTGCTGCCGTCGACCCTGCATTTGTTCTGGGACCTGTTCGGCATGCTTGCTGCCGAGCGGCTGGTGATCCTCGTCGATAGCGGCAGCTACGCCATCGCGCGCTGGGGCGCCGAGCGGGCGCAGGCGCTGGGCTTGCCGCAGCAAGTGTTTCCCAGCGGCGAGATGGCGGCCTTGCGGCGGCTGGTGGCGGCCTGGGGCCGGCAGGGGCGGCGTCCATTGATCCTGGCCGATGGCTATGTGCCGGGCAGCGAACACTTCTTGCCGCTGGCCGGCTACGCGGCTCTGGCGCGCCAGGGGGGCGGTTATCTGCTGCTCGACGACACGCAGGTGCTGGGCGTGGCCGGTACGCAGGGCGGCGGCTCGGCGCGGCTGCATGGCTTGCATGGCGAATCGCTGATCGTCGGCGCTTCGCTGGCCAAGGGTTTTGGCGTGCCGCTGGCCGTGCTGGCCGGCAGCCGCAAGCTGCTGTGGCGCTTCGCGGCGCGCAGCCAGACGCGCGTGCATGCCAGTCCGCCTTCGGCCGCCGTGCTGGCGGCGGCGCGGCGCGCGCTGGCGCTCAATGCGCAGCATGGCGACGCCCTGCGCGCCAGGCTGGCGGACAGGGTGGCGCAGTGGCGCAGCGCGATGGCGGCGGCCGGCATCGCTTGCCGGGGCGGCAGCTTCCCCGTGCAGCGCCTGCCCGGGCGCGCCCATTTGCAGCCGGCCTTGCGCGCAGCGGGCGTGCTGGCGCTGGCGCAAGCGGGGGATGGTCCCGGCGCGCTGACTTTTCTGCTGCGGGCCGACCAGACGCCCGGGCAACTGGAGCAGGCGATGAACTTGCTTGAACTTGCTTGAACATCACATCAGGAGGCGATATGCACGAAGCATTTGAAATGCTGCCCTTTGCGGGCCAGCCAGGAGCGGGCGAAACGGAGTGGCTGGGTGAGTGGCAGTGGCAAGGCGAGGAAGAGGGGGAAGGCGAATGGGAGGAAGAGCGCATGCGTCCTGGCGGCGGGCGCGGCGGCCTGCGTGCAAGGCCGCCGCTGCGGGGGCCGCGCCGTCCCGCGCCGCCGCGCTACCAGGGACAGGGCCGCCGTCCGCCCCGCTTTGCTCCCCAGTCCTTGCCCTATCTGCCGCCGCGCTACCGGGGCTGGGGCGGCTATGCGCCCCTCTACCCGACCATTTATCCGCAGCAAGCCTATCCTGTGGCGGAACCTGCCTTTGACGACCGGCAGGAGCCGGACCAGGGCGCGGATGCAGGCCAGGACCAGGATCAGGACGATGAGCAGCAGCAGGGCGAAGTCCCGCCAACCCTGGCCGGCACCATGGGCCGGGTGCCGGAAACGGCCGCCTTGCGCTACCAGGCGCTGGGGACACTCGCCAACGCCTTGGGCAACGCGAATGGCCGGGGTCCGGGCCTGTACGTCATCGAGTTCGATGCGGGCGGACGGCGCCGTGCCTACAGCGGCCAGACGGACGATTTGCACCGGCGTTTGCTGCAGCACCGGCTGTGCGGCCAGATGTTGGCCGTCGACGTGAGCGCGCACCAGGTGTATGTGGCGCCGCTATCGTCGGCGGCGCAGCGGCGCCGCATCGAGCAGCGCATCCACGACGACATGTTCGCTAACCAGCGCGGCGTGCTGACCAACCAGCGGCGCGAACTGGAACTGGCCGTGCTCGGTGAAATGTGGGGCTGACGATAACAGGATGACTGCGAAGGAGAGCATCATGCACCAACTCGAATGCGAATGCGCGCAATGCCGGCAACGGGCCGGCGCCGCCTTTGAAGTGCTGGAGTTCGGCCAGGACTGGCCCGGCAAGGACCGCGCGCCGGCCCTCTTCAGCGAAGAGGAAGAGTTGCAACTGGCCATGGAATTGCTGGAAGTGTCCAGCGATGAGGAACTGGAACAGTTTCTCGGCAATGTCTTCAAGAGCGTGTGGAAGGGTGTCAAGACGGTGGGTGCTACCCTTGCCAAGGTGGCCAAGCCCCTGGGTGGCGCCTTGAAGGCCGTGGCCAAGACGGCCTTGCCCTTTGTCGGCGGCGCGCTCGGTTCGATGATCCCGATACCGGGCGTGGGCACGGCGCTCGGCTCGGCCCTGGGGCGCGCGGCCAGCAATGCGCTGGAACTCGAAATGGAGAGCGCAGCGCCGGCCGACCGCGAACTGGAACTGGCGCGCCGCTTCGTGCGCATCGCGGGGCAGGCGGCGCGCCTGGCGGCCGACGGCGACGGCAGCGCGCGCGCCGTGGAAAGCGCGCTGACGCGGGCCCTGCACCAGCAATTGCCGCACTTGCGCTCACCTGCGCCGCAGCAGGAAGATGAAAGCGGACGCTGGCGCCGGCGAGGCAACCGCATCGTCGTCATGGGCGACTGGCAATAGCGTGGCACGATGATCATCGATTGCCACTGCCATGCGGGACCGGGCGACGGCTTGAGCGGGCCGTGGGACAGCGATGCGCCGCTGCCAGCCTACCTGCACCGCGCCCAGGCGGCCGGCATCGCCCGCAGCGTGCTGTTCGCCGCCTTCCACTCCGACTACGCCATCGCCAACCATGGCGTGGCGCGCCTGGTCGCATCCGATCCGCAGCGTTTTTACGGCTTTGCCTTCGTGCATGCGCGGCGCGACCGGGGCCGCATCCAGGACCTGGTGCGCACGGCCGTCGAGCGCTACGGCTTTGTCGGCATCAAGGCGCACCGGCTTGACGCGCGCATCAGCGGCGAAGTGTGCGATGCGGCCCGTTTCTTTGGCTTGCCCGTGCTGTACGACCCGGCAGGCGAGGTGGCCGTGGCCGAGTTGCTGGCGCAGCAGTATCCGGACGTTAATTTCATCCTGCCCCATTTGGGCAGCTTTGGCGACGAATGGGCGGCGCAGCTTGCGTTGATCGACCATCTGGCGCGCCACCCGAACATTTACACGGACAGTTCGGGCGTGCGCCGCTTCGACTTGCTGCAGCAGGCCGTGCGCCGCGCGGGGCCGCACAAGGTCTTGTTTGGCTCGGATGGCCCCTGGCTGCATCCGGGGCTGGAATTGCACAAGATCGACCTGCTGGGTTTGCCGCCGCGCGATGCGGCGCTGATCACGGGCGGCAATTTCTTGCGCCTGACGGGGCTGGCTTGAGGTGGATCAAAGGGATCAATGGGAGGCGGGCCTGGACAGCGCCGCACAGGCGGCCGCCTTGCGGCGTATCTGCAGGGCGCGGTCGGACACGCCCAGGCGGGCGGCGGCGCGCTGGTTGTTGCCGTGTTCCTCGGCCAGCACGAGGCGGATGGCCACGTCGGTGGCGCAGCGCGTGATGTGCGGCAGCTTGCAGCCCTGCGCCAGGGCCCGCCGTACGGCCGCTTCGAAGTGCTGGTCGGGCCAGGGCGGCGCCAACAGCCGTTCTTCCGGGGGCAGGGCGCCGATGGTGATGGGGCCGGGGCCGCAATGGCGGTGCCAGATGCGCGTGACGGTCTGGCGCAGCTCGCGCACATTGCCCGGATAGTCGCGCAGCAGCAGGTATTCGCGCACGGCGGCGTCCAGCGGGGGCGGCGGCTGTTGTGCCAGTTCGGCGAGGAAATGCCGGGCCAGCGGCAGGATATCGTCCTGGCGTTCGCGCAGGGGCGGCGTCTGGCAACGCCAGCCGGCGATGCGGTAATACAGGTCGGCGCGGAAGGCGCCGCGCGCCACCTCGTCTTCCAGTTCGCGGTTGGTGGCGCAGACGAGCCGAAATTGCGTCGGTTGCCAGGTATTGCCGCCCACGCGCTTGTATTTGCGTTCCTGGATGGCGCGCAGCAGCTGCGCCTGCAGGGGCAGTTGCAGTTCACCCACCTCGTCGAGGAAAAGCACGCCGCCGTCGGCCAGGGCAAACGCGCCGTCGCGGGCCGCCGCCGCGCCCGTAAACGCGCCCCGCTCGTGGCCGAACAGCTCGCTGCCGGCCAGTTCCGGCGACAGGGTGGTGCAGTCGAGAATGGTGAAGTCTCCCCTGCAGTTGCCGAGACGGTGGACCAGTTGCGCCAGTAAATCCTTGCCCGTGCCCGTTTCGCCCGTGATCAGCATCGGAGCCTGGCTGAAGGCGGCCATTTCCACCACCTGGTGCAGCAAGGCGGTCCAGGCTGCGCTGTCGCCCACCAGGTGCTGGCGTACGGCGCTGGATGCCAGCAGCTGCGCCACGGCTTGCCAGCGCTGCAGGCGCGCCAGCACCTGGCCTGCATCGATGGTGCCGGCAGGCCACAGCAGCACATCGAGCGCGCCAGCGGCCATCAGGGCCCGCTGCTGCGCGCAGCTGGGAGCCTGGCCGCAGGCGGCAATGGCCAGCACGCGGGCATGGCGGCACAGCGCCGGCAGCGCTTGCAGCAACGTGGCATTGGCCTCGGCAAACAGCACGATGCCCGCTCCGTCCTCTTCGCCATCGTACCGCCGGGCTACAGTTACCTGAGCCTGCTTCAAGGCCGCCATCAGCAAGGCGCCACTGTCAGCCGCCGCCTGCTGCGCGATTTCCAGCCACACCTTGAGCGTCATATGCCTGCCGTCACGAGGGCACGAGTCGCCCATCTTAGTAGCCCGATACCGCAACCGTTTGATCTGGCGCAAGCGTGCGCGGTAGTCATCAAATGAAAAACGCCGCCTGATTTGCATCAGGCGGCGTTCATGACCGTAATTTATGGAACGACGACGTCTTTAGACGTTCTCGTCCAATTTTACGCAGTCAACAAAATAACCACGCTTGCCATCGACTTCGCGTTTCACTAGGCCATGCACATCCGTCTCGAAGCCGGGGAAGCGCTCGTTGAAGTCGCGTGCGAAGCGCAGGTAGTCGACGATGGTCTTGTTGAAGCGCTCGCCCGGGATCAAGAGTGGGATGCCCGGTGGATACGGCGTCAGCAGGATGGACGTGATGCGGCCTTCCAGTTCGTCGATGGCCACGCGCTCGATTTCGCGGTGCGCCATCTTGGCGAACGCGTCCGACGGCTTCATGGCCGGGATCATGTCGGACAGATACATTTCCGTCGTCAGACGCGCCACGTCGTAGGCCTTGTAGAAATCGTGGATCTGCTGGCACAGGTCGCGCAAGCCCATTTTTTCGTAGCGTGGGTTGGCCGCCGCAAATTCCGGCAGGATGCGCCACATCGGCTGGTTCTTGTCGTAGTCGTCCTTGAATTGCTGCAAGGCGGTCAACAGGGTATTCCAGCGGCCCTTGGTGATGCCGATGGTAAACATGATGAAGAACGAGTACAGGCCGCATTTTTCAATGATGACGCCGTGCTCGGCCAGATACTTGGTGACGATGGACGCGGGAATGCCCGTGTCGCCGAACTGGCCGTCCAACGACAGGCCCGGATTGACGATGGTCGCCTTGATCGGGTCGAGCATGTTGAAGCCGGGAGCGAGGTCGCCGAAGCCGTGCCAGTCATCCTCGGCGCGTATCATCCAGTCTTCCTGCTGGCCCATGCCTTCGTCGTTGAAGGTGGCCGGACCCCAGACCTGGAACCACCAGTCCTGGCCCCATTCCTGGTCGATCTTCTTCATGGCGCGGCGGAAATCGAGCGCTTCCATGATCGATTCTTCCACCAGGGCCGTGCCGCCCGGCGCTTCCATCATGGCCGCGGCCACGTCGCATGAGGCGATGATGGAGTACTGCGGCGACGTCGACGTGTGCATCAGGTAAGCCTCGTTGAAGGCGTCCTGGTCCAGCTTGACCGTGTCCGATTCGCGCACGAGGATTTGCGAGGCCTGCGACAGGCCGGCCAGCAATTTGTGCGTGGACTGGGTCGAGAAGATCATCGATTCCTTGGCGCGCGGACGGTCCTTGCCGATGGCGTGCATATTCTTGTAGAAATCGTGGAAGGTGGCGTGCGGCAGCCACGCTTCGTCGAAGTGCAGGGTGTCGATCTTGCCATCCAGCATCTCACGCAGGGTTTCCACGTTGTAGATCACGCCATCGTAAGTCGATTGCGTGATGGTCAGAATGCGCGGCTTCTTGTTCTTCGCTTCGCGCGCGAACGGGTTCGCCTCGATCTTGCGAGCAATGCTTTCCGGCGTGAATTCATGCAGCGGGATAGGGCCGATGATGCCCAGGTGGTTGCGCGTCGGCATCAGGAACACGGGAATGGCGCCGCACATGATGATCGAATGCAAGATTGACTTGTGGCAATTGCGGTCGACGACGACGATGTCGCCGGGCGCCACGGTCGAATGCCATACCATCTTGTTCGAGGTCGACGTACCGTTGGTGACGAAATAGCAATGATCGGCATTGAAGATGCGCGCGGCATTGCGCTCCGACGCGGCGACAGGGCCCGTATGGTCGAGCAGCTGGCCCAGTTCTTCTACGGCGTTGCAGACGTCGGCGCGCAGCATGTTTTCACCGAAGAACTGGTGGAACATCTGGCCGATCGGCGATTTGAGGAAAGCCACGCCGCCCGAGTGGCCGGGGCAATGCCACGAGTAGGAGCCGTCATTGGCGTAGTGCACCAGTGCGCGGAAAAATGGCGGCGACAGGCCGTCCAGGTAGGACTTCGCTTCGCGGATGATGTGGCGCGCGACGAATTCCGGCGTATCTTCGAACATGTGGATGAAACCATGCAGTTCGCGCAGGATATCGTTCGGAATATGGCGCGAGGTGCGCGTTTCGCCGTACAGGTAAATAGGGATGTCGGCGTTCTTGTAGCGGATTTCTTCGACGAAAGCGCGCAGCGATTTCAAGGCATGATCGGTTTCCTCAATGGAACCGCCGCCGAATTCTTCATCGTCGATCGACAGCACGAAGGCTGACGCGCGCGATTGTTGCTGGGCAAATTGCGACAAATCGCCGTAGCTGGTCACGCCCAGCACTTCCATGCCTTCTTTTTCCATTGCGGCGGCAAGGGCGCGAATGCCCAGGCCGGACGTATTTTCAGAACGGAAATCCTCGTCAATGATGACGATAGGGAAACGAAATTTCATGCATGTCTCCAAAAAAGCAAGCCGCCCCTGACTTATGTGGAGGGGCGGACTAGGGCGCGACTTCAGGCGGTAGTGCAACCCGGTAGCCACATAAAAAAAATAAGAACGGGATTCTCGCAGAAATGCGGCCTCTGCGGGAAAAAAATATCACCCTACAGCGTCACAAGCTTGCGCTAGCGTGACGCAACGGTGTGACAGGGGTATTACAGCAACATTCTGTCAATAACTCTCAACCTTATCAGGCTTTGCGTTGCAAGGTGACAAAGGCGTAAGGCAGGCCGGATTTCTCCGAAACATGTGCTTCGCGCGCAGTTTCTTGCCACACGGCATGATCAACGGTGGGGAAAAAAGCGTCGCAGTCAAACGTCTGGCCGATTTCCGTGATGATCAAACGCTGTGTCAGGGGCAATGCCTGCTTGTAGATTTCGGCACCGCCGATGACATAGCCTTCGGCACCGTCCAGCAGCGCGATGGCCGCTTCCACCGACGACACGGCTTCCACGCCCTCGTGGCGCCAGTCCGGATTGCGCGTGATGACGATGTTGCGGCGGTTCGGCAGCGGGCGGCCGATGGAGTCGAAGGTCTTGCGGCCCATGAGGATGGGGTGGCCCGTCGTCAGACGCTTGAAATGCGCGAGGTCTTCCGGCAATTTCCACGGCAGGGTGTTGTCGATGCCGATGCCGCCTTGCTGGTCGGTGGCGACGATGATGGTCAAATGGCTCATTGGTTCGGTGAAAAAGGTGGGGGCGAGGCCCGATGCCCGTCATTATCGTTGATATTGCCGGCAGCCTCCAGATGCGCACGCATGGCTTGCGCCAGCGCGCCTGGCGCTTCCAGCGGAATCATGTGGCCGGTGTTGTCTTTCAGCAGGTGCAGGGTGGCTTGCGGCAGGCGGGCCGCCATGGCGCGCAGATCGTCGGGATTGACGAGCTTGTCGTCTTCGGCACCCACGATCAGCACGGGAAAGGCGAGTTCCGGCAAGCGCGCCATCAGGTCGGGGCGGGCTATGGTGGTGATGAATTGCGCCAGCAGCACGTCCTTGCCCAGGTCCAGCCCCATCTGCTGGATCAGGCCCGTGATGGCGACATCGTCCAGGTGCGACGGGTGCAGCAGTTCGCGCAGGCGCTGGCGTGTGATGCCCGCATAGGCATTGCGCTCGAGCATGGCGACGATGCGCTGGCGCGCTTCGATTTCCGCCGGCAGCAAACCTTTGGCCGAATTGGCGATCAAAGTGAGGGACTTGACGCGCTGCGGGTGCGCCAGCGCGTGTTCGAGCGCCAGGTAGGCGCCCAGCGAAAAGCCCACCAGATGGGCTTGCGGCGCGCTGTGGCTGGCGATCATCTGCTGCATTTGCGGACGCGTGCGCGCCTGGTGCAGGGGCACGTGCTGCAGATCAATGGCGTCGCCCAAGGCAGGTGCCAGGCGCGACCACAGGCGCTCGTCGCACAGGGTGCCAGGAATACAGTCGAGTCGTATCTTGTTCAAGGACAAACCTTGGTGATAGTGAAAATTTTTGTCGAGCGGCATTATCCGTCATTTTGCACATCCGGGCAGCGGCACGATATTTTCCGCATGGCATTATTTTCAATAGTGCGCGGCTGGCAAGCCGGAACTTTATGGTAGGCTCATGGCTCATCAAGCCGGCGTGCCGGCGACGTGACCTGAAACACCGAATGCAACCCCCACATTAAAGAGGAAACACCATGGCGATCAGTTTGCAAAAAGGCGGCAATGTCAACCTGAGCAAGGAAGCTCCTGGCTTGAAGAAAATCGTGATTGGCCTGGGCTGGGACCCGCGCGCCACAGATGGCGCCGCGTTCGACCTGGACGGCAGCGCCTTCCTGCTGAAAACGGATGGCAAGGCCCGTTCCGATGCCGATTTCATTTTTTATAACAACCTGAAGTCGGCTGACGGCTCCATCGTCCACGCGGGCGACAACACGACGGGCGGCGGCGATGGCGACGACGAGAAAGTTGCCGTCGACCTGGCCAACGTGCCGGCCGACATCGACAAGATTGCCGTGGCCGTCACCATCCACGACGCGGAAAACCGCAAGCAGAACTTCGGCATGGTCGGCAAGGCCTATATCCGCTGCCTGAACGGCGACAACGGCGCGGAAATCGCCCGTTACGACCTGTCGGAAGACGGTTCGACGGAAGCGGCCATGATCTTCGGTGAAATCTACCGTGCCGGCAGCGAATGGAAATTCAAGGCGATTGGCCAAGGTTTCAAAGGCGGCCTGGGCCCACTGGCACGTTCCTTCGGCATTAACGCCTAAGAGCTCCGGAAAACGGCCCATGGCCGCGTTGCGTCACCTCGCCGTACTATTCGTACTGTCTTCGGTGACGCGCCTTGCCCTGAACCGTTGTCCGAAGCTCTTTTAGCTTTGTATAGAACCCAGAACGTCAGTCCATGGCGGCGTTGCTCCGCCATGGACTGACTGTACATTCGTACTGTCTTCGGACGACGGGCCTTGCCTTGAGCCCTTGTCCGAAGCTCCCACACCTGAATAAATAATCGCATGGAAAACCTGATCAAGGGGCAGCGCCTGGCGCTGTCCGGCCTCGTCACGGGCAATGTCGTGCAACTGGGTCTCGCCAGCGCTGGCGTGCCGCTGGACTTTGCCTGTTTCGGCCTCGATGCCAACGGCAAGCTGTCCGACGACCGCTACATGACCTTCTTCAACCAGCCGCGCACGCCCTGCGGCGGCGTGGAAGCGGCGGCGCCGTCCGGCGATGCGGCCGGTTTCAGCTATCAGCTGGACCGTTTACCGGCTGCCATCGAGCGCCTGGTCGTCACGGCTGCCATCGATGGCGCGGCCACCATGGCGCAGCTGGGCAGCGGCCATCTGCGCCTGCTCGACGGCGGGCGCGAGCTGGCCCGCTACGCGTATGCGGGTATTGATTTTGCGCAAGAAAAAGCCGTCATGCTGGGCGAGTTCTACCGCAAGGACGGGAGCTGGCGCTTCATGGCCGTGGGCCAGGGTTTCAATGGCGGCCTCGATGCGCTGGTCGCGCATTTCGGCGGCGAAGTGGCGCAGGCGGTCGAGGAACCGGCGCCGTCGCCCAAAATTTCCCTGTCGAAAATCTCGCTGACCAAGGCGGGCCAGACGCACAAGGTGTCGCTGGAAAAGGGCGCCGGCGCGCCGAGCAAGCTCACCGTCAAGGCGACCTGGGTAGATAACGGCGATGGCGACGACGACAACGACGACCTCGATTTAAGAGTCGGCATCCTCTTGCCGAATGGCCAGATGCGCTTCATCCAGGCGCCCGATACGCCCGGCAACTTTGACGCCATGCCTTTCGTGCGCCATCTGGGCGATGTGGCGGGCGCATCGGGCAAGGAGCCGGCCACGGAAACGGTGGAAGTCAATCCTGCGCTGGCGCAACATTACGGCGGCACGGTGGGCCTCGTCTTCAGCGTGTATTCGGCGGTGGCCAACGGCGCCGTGTCCGTCGCTTCCATGCGGCCGAAGATGGTCATGCAATACGGTGAACAGATCGTCGAGTGCGCGTTCGATTTTCGTTTGTCCAAGGCGGCCGACGACGATTCCGTCTACACCTATGTGATCGGCATGGCGCGCATCACGCCTGACAGCATCATCCTTGAACCGTCCGGCAAGACGTCGGAACCGGGCAGCGAAGCGACGCCTTGGCTGAGCTGGCAGGGCGAGAACCTGCAGCTGGCCTTCAACGGTCCCGTCGTCTTCAAGGGCGAGGACAAGGAAGATGAAGATGATTGCAATGCGGACAATCCACGCCGCTATATCGCCTAGGAGGCACTGATGGAAACCTTGTCCAAGGGACAGCGCTTGCCGCTGGCCAATCTCGTTCCCGATGGCGTATTGCAGATCGGCGTGGCCGCGCAGGGCCTGGCGCTCGACGTGGCCTGTTTCGGCCTCGATGCCAACGGAAAACTGTCCGATGAGCGCTACATGACCTTTTTCAACCAGCCGCGCACGCCGTGCGGCGGCGTGGAGGCGCGCGCGGGCAGTGGCGGCGACATGGCCGAGTTTGCCTTGCAACTGGCGCGCTTGCCGGCCGGCATAGACCGCCTCGTCGTGACGGCGTCCATCGATGGCGGCGGCGTGATGTCGCAGCTGCAGGCTGGCCACGTGCGCCTGCAGGCAGGCGGACGCGAGCTGGCGCGCTTCGCCTTCGCGGGATCTGATTTTGCGCAAGAAAAAGCCGTCATGCTGCTTGAACTCTACCGCAAGGATGGCGGCTGGCGCTGCATGGCCGTGGGGCAAGGTTTCAATGGGGGGCTCGATGCGCTGGTGCGCCACTTCGGCGGCGAAGTCGATCAGGCCGTGCCTGCCGCTGCTGCCACCCCTGCGGCGGCGTCGGCCGTCATGCAGGCGAAGATCAACCTGGAAAAACGGGTCGAACGGGAAGCGCCGCAACTGGTCAGCCTGGTCAAGCAGGCGGGCGTGTCCCTGCAAAAAGTGGGACTATCGGAGCATCGCGCCAAGGTCTGCTTATGCCTGGATATTTCCGGCTCCATGGGGCGGTTATATAAAGAAGGGCTGGTGCAGCGCTTTGCCGAACGCATCCTGGCCCTGGGCTGCAAGTTCGACGACGATGGCGAGATCGATGTTTTCCTCTTCGGCAAGAACGTCCACCATCCGGCGCCCATGGCTTTAAGCAATTGCAATACCTACGTGGGCCAGGCGATACAGCGCCATCCGCTGGAAGGCGATACGCGCTATGGCGCCGCCATGCAGGCGATACGCGCGTTTTATTTCCCCGACTCTGCTGGCGGCGAGCGCACGCGGCCCGTCGCCGCCGAATTGCCCGTGTACGTCATGTTCGTGACCGATGGCGGCACGAGCGACCAGGCGACGACGGAGAAACAGTTGCGCTGGGCCAGCAATGAACCGATCTTCTGGCAATTCATGGGCATCGGCAAGGGGCGCAAATCGAAAAGCAAGTTCCTCGCCGCCTTCGCCGATTCCGACTTCCCCTTCCTGGAAAAGCTCGACGAATTGCAGGGCCGCCTGGTCGACAATGCCAATTACTTTTCCGTCAGCTCGCCCGATGAGCACAGCGATGCGGAACTGTATGATTTGTTGATGACGGAGTATCCGGGCTGGCTGAAATTGGCGCGCGGCAATGGCTTGCTCAGCTAGCGTAACGGTAGCGCAAAGTTCATCGGATGAGGCTGTATGACCACAAGTGCGAGAGATTTGTAAATTGAAGTAAATAACAATGGTTCGCATTTGCTTTGCTCCTTGCAATCGTGGCATGCTTTGAATGTGCCCACACATGTGCCCTCACGCTGCGGCGTAGTGCCTCATCCGTAGCGTCTCGATTATTTTTTAAGCAAATGCATAAAATCCTCTTTCACTGTCTGGCGGGCGGCAGCCTGCTCGTCTCCGGCGCCGCCGTCCAGGCGCAAACTGTCACTGGCGATACCGTCGTCAAACCCGCACCAGCCAAGGCGCCCGCGGCTGAATCTACGCCTTCCGTCAGTGTGACGGCTGAACGCCCCACGGGCCGCATCGACCGGCAAGTCTACGACGTCAAGTCCGACGTGGGCAGCAGCAATGGCACGGCGGCCGATGCCTTGAATAATGTGCCGTCCGTCGCCGTCGACCCCGATGGCAGCGTGTCCCTGCGCGGCAGCAGCAATGTGCAGATATTAATCGATGGCAAGCCGTCGGCCATGCTGCAGGGCGATTCGCGCGGCGCTACTCTGAACGCCATGGCGGCCGACGATATCGAGTCCGTGGAAGTGATCAACAATCCCGGCGCCCAGTTCGGCAACGAAGCCGGTGGCGGTCCCATCCTGAACCTGGTGATGAAGCGCAACCGCAAGCCGGGCGGCTTTGCCACCGTCAACGCGAATGCCGGTATCGCGGGGCGCTACAACAGTGCCGTGTCCGGCACCTACAACGAAGGTCCGTGGGGCTACCAGGGCGGCATCAATGTGCGCCATGACGGCCGCAATTCCGTGGGCGAGGTCAGCCGCGAACGCCTGGAACGCGACACGGGCGCTTTCGCCCCCAGCAGCCAGCAATCCAGCAACAATGGCTTGAATGACTCGCTGGGCTTGCACGGCACCGTCAATTACAATCTGAACGCCAATGATACGCTGGCCGCCAGCGTGTCATATAACGGGCGCAGCAACGACCAGCGCTCGCTCGACCGCTACATCAATGGCGACAGCACGGGCAGCACCATCGGCGACTATGTGCGCAGCACCGTGCGCAACGGCGACAGCCGCAACTACAGCTGGGGCGCGCGCTACGACCACAAGGGAGAATTGCCGGGCGAAACCCTCAAAATCGACTTGCGCGTGTCCTCGTCGACCAACGAGAGCGACAGCGATTACGCCAATACCTACGCGGTGACGCCCGTCAACGCTTTCGACAGCCGCGCGCGCCAGCATAGCGAGACGGGCAACCGCATCGTCGACTTCAGCGGCGACTACGAGCGTCCGCTGGCGGGCGGCACGGCCAAGCTGGGCTACAAGGTGGCTGACAACAAGAGCAGTTTTGACACTTTATATACGGACATCAACCCGGCCAGCCTGGCGGAAACCGTCAACCCCATGCGCAGCAACCGTTTCGAGCTCGACGAGCGCACCATCGCGCTGTACGGCTCCTACCAGATGCGCCTGAACGAACGCTGGGGCGCGCTGGCCGGCCTGCGCGCCGAATACACGGACTTGAACGTGCGCCAGATCACCAGCAGCGTCGAGGCCAGCAACAATTACGTCAATTACATCCCCAGCCTGTTCGCCACCTACAAGGTCAGCGACGAGAGCAATGTGCGCTTCAGCTATGCGCACCGCATCCGCCGCCCGAATGCGGGCGACCTGAACCCGTACGTGGTCTACCGCGACGAGTTCAATGTGTCGGCCGGCAACCCGAAGCTGAAACCAACACAGACGGATTCGTTCGAGATCGGCTATGAAACGAAAATCGCGGGCCTGGAAAGCAGCTTGCGCGCCTACCACCGGCGCGACACGGACGCCATCGTCGATTACCGCTACTTTATCAGCGACAATGTGCTCTTGACCACGCGGGAAAACGGCGAAGGCAGCCATTCTAGCGGCCTGGAATTCAGCGTCAGCGGCAAGCTGACGCCATCCTTGACCCTGAACACGAGCGGCAACCTGGCGCGCAGCCAGCAAACGAGCTCGGACGACCTGGGCAACCGCAGCACGCGCACGGCGAATGCCCTGAGCGGCCGCGCGCGCCTCAATTACCAGTTCAACACCGCCAACCAGCTGCAGCTGGCCCTGCAAATGCAAGGCAAGATGCTGTCGGGACAGGGTTATCGCTCGCCGAACAACACCTTGAATGTGAGCTGGCGCCACACGGTGACGCCGCAGTTGAGCCTGGTCATGAATGTGACCGATGTGTTCAGCAGCAACAAGATGGAAACCGTCATCAACAGCGCCTCGCTGCGCGAAACGAGCACGCGGCGCTTCGATGGGCGCATGATTTATGTGGGGCTGTCGTACCGCCTGGGCGGTGCCACGTCGGCGGCGAAAGAGGGGGAGCGTGAACCGCGTTTCGCTCCGCCGGGCGGACGGGGGCCAGGCGGGCCAGGCGGCCCCGGTCCGGGCGGACCGGGAGGCGAAGCAGGCTAGACCGCCAGCGCGATTTCGTTCAGGAAGTCGATGAAATCGTCCGTATGGAGCTCAAAGCGCCATTCGCCCGTGCCATGGGTGGCGCGGTACACGGGCAAGTCGCCGTCGATGCTTCTTTCTTCCAGAGGCACGCAGTACGGGTCGCCGCCCGCATCGGCAATCACCACCAGCTTCGGCGGCCAGCCCGCGATGTTGTGCTGGTGCACGGCATGGACGGAGTAGCCGTGCTGGGCCTTCACCAGCTGCGCCGCGCCGTACAGGTGCAGTCCCTGGGGAAAGCGCTTGCCATCGACATGCACGCGCAGCGGCGAATACCATTCCAGGAAGCGGCGGTATATCTCCGGCAATACCCAGTGTGCGTCGATGGCGGCCATGTCCTCGGCGCTGGCGAGTGTCAGCCAGTTCGACGGTTGCGCCAGGTCCTGTTCGCGCTGGCGCCGCAGCGCCAGTTGTCGTTCCAGGAAGGCGGCTGTCTTTTCCAGGCGCGACAGCGGCTGGGCCAGCGAGTAATGCCTGGCGGGCGCCTTGTAGCCTGCGCCGTCCGGGTAGCCATCCGCTTGCCAGGCCAGCACGGCGCTTAGTCGCAACTGCTCTGCCTTCCAGTGGCCGGGATCGGATGGCAAGCCCTGGTCAAACGGCTGGCGGCTGAACACGGCCAGGCTCTTGATCGCCTTGGCGCGCACGTCCAGGCTGGTGGCGCCGGACGCTGCCAGCGCGACCAGGGGCGCATACGCGTCCACGCCTGTACTTTTCAGCAAGCCATCGACGGCCCAGTACGCCAGTGCGGGCTGTTCCAGTGCCCAGGCGAAAAAGGCCGCATGTTGACTGCCTTCCACCAGGTGCACGATATCGCTCATCAAAAAACTGCGCCAGTGCAGCAGTTGCCCATCGCGCGCATATGCCGTCAGGATATCGAGCACGGCAAGGCGGTCGTCCGCGGCATGTTTTTTCAGCAGGCGTTCTTTCAGCCGGGCAAACTTGCTGCCATCCGTTTCGTCAAACAGCTTGCGGTGCAGGGCGGCGAGTGCTGTGACCGCCATCAGACGGCCATCGCCGCCTTGATGGGCGCATGGTGTTCATAGCCTTCCAGCGAGAAATCCGACGGTTCGATCTTTTCCAGCCATTCCGGCTCGTACTTGCCCGTTTTTGCGTAGTCGGGCACGCGGTCGGAAATGACGAAGCGCGGCGCCGGGAAGGGCGTGCGCTTCAATTGTTCTTCCACCATGTCGAGGTGGTTTTCATAGATGTGTGCGTCGCCGATGAAATACGTGAACCAGCGCGGCGTGTAGCCCGTCAGGCGCGCCACCAGGTGCAGCAGGGCGGCGCCTTCGGCGATGTTGAACGGTGTGCCCAGGCCGATATCGTTGCTGCGCACATATAAACACAGCGAGATTTCGCGCGTGCTGGCGTTCGGGATGAACTGGTACAGCAAGTGGCAGGCGGGCAGGGCGACGGCGTCCAGCACGGCCGGGTTCCAGCCGTGGAACAGGATGCGCCGGCTGCCCGGGTTCGTCATGATGGTGTCCAGGCATTCGCGCAACTGGTCGACGGCCTTGTACAGCAGCACTTTTTGCACGCCGTCTTCGGCGATGGGGGCGATCAAGGTAAAGCCGTTGGCTTGTGCGTCGGCAATTTGCGCTGGCTGGTCGGCGTCGAGCAGCTTGTACGCGGGCCACTGGCGCCATTGCACGCCGTACACGGGGCCGAGGTCATCCTCGCCTTCACGGTAGGGGTTGGCCAGCCATTGCGCGTTTTCATTGGCGTTCTGATCCCAGACCTTGCAGCCGAGCGCGCGGAACTCGGCCGCGTTGCGCGAGGCGCGCAGGAAGGCGCACAATTCGCCGATCACGGATTTGAAAGCCAGTTTCTTGGTCGTCACGGCAGGGAAGTTGCCGTTGGCCAAGTCGAAACGCATCATGGCGCCCGGCACGCTCAGGGTGCGGATGCCCGTGCGGTTGTCTTGCCAGCTGCCCGTTTCGAGCACGGTCTTGATCAAATCTTGATATTGCTGCATGTATTTCTCCAACGGTAAGGATGGTGATTGTAACGCAGGCGCGACAGGCGGGCCGCGGCCCACACACATAATTACGCTGCTGCCTTACCTGCAAACATGACTCTGTGGTAATTTGTGTGTCCTTAAAGAAATACATAGAAACGGCAGATGCTGCACCATGTTCTTGCGACAATTTGTAAATAATAATAACGCCGCCGTGGTGGAGATGAGCAGGGCCGATTTTCTCAAGGCTAATCTGCGCCTGATCCTGGCCTGGCCCTTGCTGGGCCTGGTCCTGTGCGCGGTGCTGTGGACGGCCACCTTGCTGCAACTGGAGGCGGAAAAGAAGGTGGCGCAGCAGCAGGCGCTCGACAGCGTGTCTTCGTTGTCGAAAGCGTATGGCCAGTATCTGTTGCGCACCCTGGAGCAGATGGACCAGCTGACCTTGCAGCTCAAGTACGAGTGGGAAAACTCGCGCGGCCACCTGCGTCTCGACCAATTGAAGACGCAGGGCATGTATGCCTTGCCGCAATTTGCCATCGTCGCCATCCTCGACCGCAAGGGCCATCCCGTGACGGCCACGGCGCCGCTGCAGCGCCTGCGCGTCAACGAGCGCAGCGATTTCCTGTTGCGCCACTGGCGCAGCAATTCCAGCGCGCTGCGCATTGCGCTGGGGCGGGCCAATGCGGCCAACGCGCCCAATGCGCCCAATGCAGGCAGCGAGGCCACGGCGCCCGACGACAGCCTCGTGCATTTCACGCGCCGGCTGGAAGACGAGGATGGCAATTTCGACGGCGTGTTGCTGATTTCACTTCATTCCAGCTATTTTTCCGAATTCTATAACAGTGTCAATTTTGGCAAGTTCGGCATGTCCGCCATGGTGGGCGAGGAGGGCGAGCTGTTCAGCACGCGCCTCGGCTCGCGCGTGCTGCCGACCCAGAACGCCCAGGGCACGCCGTTTCTCGACACCAGCTTCCTGGAAACGGAGAGCGGCGCCCTGCATTCGGGCGGCCGAATCGCTTTTTCCGACAAGCAAAATCGCTATGTGGGCTGGCAGGCGCTGAAAGCCTATCCGTTTACGGCCGTGGTCGGACTGTCGGATGGCGAAATGCTGCATCCCTACGAGGAAACGCGCACGATTTATCTCGGCATCGCCCTGGCCGTCACCTTGCTGCTGCTGGCTTTTGCCGCCGTCGCCACCGTGCTGTCGCTGCGCCTGGCGTGGCGCCACCACCAGTCCGAAGGCGTGCGCAATGCCTACCGCATGGCCACCGAAGGCACGAGCGACGGCTTTTATATCATCGCCGCCCTGCGCGGCACGGATGGCAGCATCCTCGATTTCGAGATCGTCGATTGCAACGAGCCGGGCGCCGGCTACTTTGGCGTGCGCCGCGAACAGTTGCTGGGCATGCGCCTGCAGTCGCGCGCCCACGAGCCGTATTTCCGCGACCTGATCCATAATTACCGGGCTGCCATGGTCTCCGGTTTTTCCGAGGAAGAAATCGAGTTGCCGGAAGGTAACCCGTTCAAGCTGCGCTGGATACGCCGGCGCCTGGTGCGCAGCGGCGACCGCCTGGCCGTCACCCTGCAGGACATCAGCACGGCCAAGGAGCACGAGCGCGACTTGCGCCGCCTGGCCAATGAAGATGGCTTGACGGGCTTGCCCAACCGCTACTGGCTGCAGCAATTCCTGCCCGGCGCCCTGGGCCGCGCCGCCATTGCGCGGCACATGCTGGCGCTGCTGTTCATCGACCTGGACGGCTTCAAGGATATCAACGATACGCAGGGCCACGCCGAGGGAGACAAGGTGCTGCGCGCCGCCTCGCTGCGCCTGAAGGCCGTGCTGCGGCCGGGCGACCACGTGGTGCGCCTCGGTGGCGATGAATTCGTCGTCGTGCTCGACCCGGTGGAAGACGACAGCCGCGCCGAACAGGTGGCGCAGCGCATCGCCATCGCCTTCGACGAACCGTTTTACCTGGGCAGCGAACGCCACAAGATGGGCGCCTCGATCGGCATCAGCCTGTATCCGCGCGATGGCGCCGAGACGGAAGTGTTGTTGAAGAACGCCGATATCGCCATGTACGCCGTGAAAGTGGCGGGCAAGGGCCATCACCGCTTCTTCCAGCCGGAGTTGTTCGAAACCATCCGCAACCGCCGCGAACTCGAGCAAAGCCTGGTGGCGGCGCTGGAGCAGGACCAGTTCCTCGTCGTCTACCAGCCGCGCGTCGACGCCATGAGCGGGCAGCTGTGCAGCATGGAGGCGCTGGTGCGCTGGCACCATCCGCAGCACGGCATGGTGCCGCCGCTGGAATTCATCCCCGTGGCCGAGAGCAGCGGCCTCATTTCGCAGCTGGGCGAAGTCGTCATCGAAAAGGTGTGCCTGCAGATGGCGCGCTGGCAGGCGAGCGGACTGGAACTGGTGCCCGTCTCCATCAACGTCTCGGCGCGCCAGTTCGGCCGCGGCGACGTGCACCAGGTGCTGGCGTCCGCCCTGACGCGCCACCGCATCGATGCGCGGCTGATCGAGGTGGAAATCACGGAATCGGCCATGATGGATGAACAGAACCGCGCTGTGGAGCAGCTGTCTGCCATCCGCGCGCTGGGCGTGCGCCTGCTGGTCGACGATTTCGGCACGGGATACTCTTCGCTGTCGCAGCTGCAGAAGTTCGCCATGGATGGCTTGAAGATCGACCGCGCCTTCACCATGGAGCTGGGCCGCTCGGAGCAGGGCGAAGTGTTCGTGCGCGCCATCCTGTCGATGGCGCATGCGCTGGGTATGAGCGTGGTGGCTGAAGGGGTGGAGACGCGCGAGCAGCTCGACATCCTGCGCGCGCTGCAATGCAATGAGGTGCAGGGCTATTTCATTTCGCGTCCCGTACCCGCCGAACAGATGCTGTCGCTGATGCATCAGCGCTTTCTGATACCGCTTCCAGCCCCGGCGCTGGCGCTGTAGAACGTCGCGACTGGCGAGGAAAACAACGCTGTTTCAATAAAAGAGCGAACGTTCGCTTTTTTCTAAAAAATATTATATGCTTCGCTCATGCCGTCAGTGAATTGGAGTTCACGGCGGCAAGAAAAGTGCAAGACGGGGCAGCTTGAGACGCCCGCGATAGTGTGCCGAAGACCTTCATATAATAAAGAGAGACCAACTTGAAACATAAATATCTGCCCCTCCTGATCGTTGCCGCGTTCGCCGGCATTTCCTCCACCGCACAAGCATCGGGCTACCGTTTCGGTTCGCAAAGCGTGTCCGCCCAGGGCACGGCTGATGCCAGCGGCGCCGAAGCGGCCGACGCTTCGACCATTTTCTACAACCCGGCCGGCCTGTCGCGCCTGGAAGGCACGCAGTTCATGGGCGGCGGCACCCTGGTGGTACCGCATTCGACCTATGAAGACACGGGTTCGAGGACTTTCACCGGCCGCACGCCGGGCGGCACGACCAAGGACTACGCGCCGGACGCCGTCTTCGCACCAGCCCTGTATGCCAGTAAGAAGGTCAATGACCAATGGACCGTCGGCATGGGCCTGTTCGTGCCATACGGCGCCAAGCTCGATTACGGCAATGACTGGAGCGGCCGCTATGCGATCACCAACATCAAGCTCGAAGCCATCGCCCTGAATCCTTCTGTTTCCTTCAAGGTCAATGAACACCACTCCTTCGGTTTCGGCGTCACCGCTGAACACATGAAGGCGGAACTGGGCCAGGCAGTCGACGTGCCGGGTTCCGTGGCCTTCCTGGCCCAGCACGCGCCAGCCGCATCGACAGCCTTCCTGACCAATATCGCCAAAACGCAGGGCCAGGCCGCCGCGCAGGCAGCTGGCGCCGCACTGAAGGGCGCCAAGGATGGCCATGCCTCGATGGATGGCGATGACTGGGGCTTCGGCTTCAATCTGGGTTATCTGTACCAGATGAATGAAGGTACGCGTTTCGGTATTTCCTACCGTTCGTCGATTTCGCACAAGCTGAAAGGCGACACGATCTGGGACTTCTCGCAAGTGTCGAACAATGCCGCCGTGAATGGCTTCATCAGCGCCGCATCGGGCAAGGTTAACTCCAAGGCGCTGGTGGAAGTGCGTACGCCGGAAACCCTGTCGGTCAATGCCTTCCATCAGATGGATGACAAGTGGGCCCTGATGGGTGACGTCACCTGGACCCGCACTTCGCGCCTGGAAAACCTGGATATCCAGTTCCCGCCGACGGCCGAAGGCCCGGAGCGCATCCGCCAGCAGTGGAAGAACACCTACCGCGTATCGCTGGGCACCAACTACAAGTACAGCGAAAACCTGCTGCTGCGCGCCGGTATCGCGCATGACCAGGCGCCAGTGCGCAGCGCCGAACTGCGTCATCCAGCCCTGCCGGACAGCGACCGCATGCAGTACTCGATCGGCGCGAACTGGAAGCTGAACGCCAATTCCTCGCTCGACCTGGCCTACAGCTATATCGACTTCAAGGATGCCACTGTCAACTACAAGAATGACTGCTCGCCGGTGACCCCTGGCTGCACCGGCAACGGTGAAACCACCAAGGGCCTGTTCAAGACCCGCATGCAGTTGATCGGTCTCGCTTATAACTACAAGTTCTAAGCAGGTAGTGGCGGCCGACCCGGCCGCCATGAAATGAAAAAAGCGCCTTCGGGCGCTTTTTTTTGGTGTCACGATTGTCGATTAAGCCCTGGCGTGCATGGCCTGATCCAGCAGGCGCAAGGCATGCCGCACGCTGTCGTCCGGCAGTTCCAGCAACTGGTCTCCCACATACCATTCCACCACGCTGTGGTCGGGAAGCGCTGCGTGGCTGGCGCGGCTGAACAGCCAGATGCCGTGGTCGGCGGCCAGCTGGTTGCGGATGGCCATGGCCCGCTCGCGCGAGACGGGCAAGTGCAGATGCAACATGTTGGCCTGCGGCTGGGCGGGATTGACGGCTATTGACGGGAAGTCGCGCAGCAGCGCGTACAGCCACTGCGTACGTGCAAAATACTGCGGCATGGCGGCCATGCGCGCGTCGAACTGCATGGCCGCGGCCACCACGTAGGGCGTGCGGTGCACGATATTGCCGCCCTGGCGGCGGAACCATTCGCGCGCCCGTTCGACAAAGCCGCGGCTGCCGGCCAGCATGGCGCCACCGAGGCCGCCGATGCCCTTGTACAGCGACACATACACGGAATCAAAACCATCGCAGATGGCGGGCAGGGGTTGCTTGAAACCCGCTTGCGCTTCCCACAGGCGCGCGCCATCCATGTGCAGGTGAATATTGTGCTCGTGGCAGTGCCGTTTGATCTGGCTCAAGTCCTCCCACGATGGGCACTGGCCGCCGATTTCGCGCATCGGCAGTTCAAGCTGCACGGCGCCCAGCGCATCGGGCACGGCGCGCAAGTCGTCCACCGTCCACGGACGGTGCGGGTCGCCGAGCATCAAGCCCTTGAAGTGATCGAGCAATTCATGGTTGCCCCGCTCGTGGCGCAGGATGTGCGAAGTGGGATGCAACGCCACCAGGCGCGAACCCCGGTCCTGGCACGCCAGGCGCAGGGCGGTGACCTGCGTCATGGTGCCCGTGATGCAGAACGCGGCCGCCTCGAAGCCGAGCAGGCTGGCGATCTTGTTCTCGAACTGTTCGATCAGCGCGCCGTCGCCATAGGTATCGTGCGCAACATCGTTGGCTTCGCACCAGGCGGCCATGGCGGCGAAGGTGGCTGCTGGCGTGGGCTGGCGGTGGCCCGGCAGGACGGTATGGCAGTGCTGGCGCAGCTCAAGTTCGTTCACGGTGTTTTCCTTACAGTGTGGCCGTGGCCAGTTTCGCGCCGAAGCCGATGAACATGGCGCCGACCCCGCCGCCCATGCCGGCCGACAGGCGGCGACGGCGGCGGAAGGTCTCGGCCAGGCGGGCGCCGACAAAGATGATGGCCGTCAGATAGGTAAAGCTGATCACCTGGCAGATCAGACCCAGGCCGATGAAGGACAGCACAGGATTCGGGAAGGCCGGATCGACGAACTGGATGAAGAAGGAAATGAAAAACAGGATGGCTTTCGGGTTCATCAGACTGATGATCAGGGCCTTGCGAAACGGGTCGCTTTCCTTGACGGGGGCAGGTACGGCTGCCGCTTCACCGTCGGCCGGTGCGGGCGCGCGCAGCTTGCTCCAGCAGCCTATCAGCATTTGCAGGCCGATCCAGCCCAGGTAGGCCGCGCCGATGTATTTCACCACGTAGAACAGGGCCGGGCTGGCTTTCAGCAGCGAGGCCACGCCGCAGGCCGACAGCACCATCAAAATCAGGTCGCCGGCGAAGATGCCGAAGGCGCCCTGATAGGCGGGGCGCACGCCACGCTGGGCGGCGACCGACAGCACATACATGGAATTGGGGCCGGGCAGGATGACGATGAAGATCGTTCCCAATAAAAAGGTCCAGAAATCGGTGATGCCCAGGTTGGCGTGGAATAAGGCGTTCATGGCGAGTCGTGTTTAGTTGAGTTGTACGTGATGAAATTGCAGGGCAGCCAGGTTGGCGTAAATGCCACCCAGGGCCACGAGCGACGCGTGCGTGCCCGTCTCGACGATCTTGCCGTCTTCCATGACGATGATGCGGTCGGCCCGTTGCACTGTCGCCAGGCGGTGCGCGATGATGACGGTGGTGCGGCCCACCATGGCCGCTTCCAGCGCCTTTTGCACCAGGCGTTCCGATTCCGCGTCCAGCGCGCTGGTCGCCTCGTCGAGCAGCAGCAGCGGCGGGTTTTTCAGCAGGGCGCGGGCGATGGCGATGCGCTGGCGCTGGCCGCCGGACAGGCGCACACCCCGTTCGCCGAGGAAGGATTTGTAGCCGTTCGGCAGGCGCTCGATGAATTCGTGGGCGGCCGCCATTTTCGCGGCCGCGATCACTTCCTCGTCGCTGGCGCCGGCACGGCCGTAGCGGATGTTTTCCATGGCGTCGGCCGAGAAGATCACGGTATCTTGCGGCACGATGCCGATGGCGTCGCGCAGGGTATGCAGTTCCAGTTGCTTGATATCGACGCCATCGAGGCGGATGCTGCCGCTTTGCGGGTCATAGAAGCGCAGGAATAGCTGGAACAGGGTGGTCTTGCCAGCGCCGGAAGGGCCGACGACGGCCACCGTTTCGCCGGCGCGGATGTCGAGGCTGACGTGATCGAGCGCGTGGGTGTCCGGGCGCGACGGATACGAGAACATGACATCGTCCAGCGACAGCGCGGCGCCAGTGGCGGCGCGCGCGGGCAGCGGCAGCGGCGTGACAGGCGATTCGATTTCCGATTTGACGGCCATCAGTTCCAGCAGGCGCTCGGTGGCGCCGGCGGCGCGCTGCGCTTCGCCCATCACTTCCGACAAGGCGCCGATGGCGCCGGCCACGATGGACGCGTACAGGATGAACTGGCCCAGATCTCCGCCCGTCATCGAGCCTTCCAGCACGGCGCGCGCGCCCAGCCACAGTACGAAGACGATGGTGCCGAAGACCAGCAAAATCGCGATCATGGTGAGCAAGGCGCGGGCACGGATGCGGCGCATGGCCGTCATGAAGGCGCCTTCGACGGAGTCGCCAAAGCGTGTCGATTCGATTTTCTCGTGCGTAAACGCCTGCACGGTGGGCATGGCGTTGAGGATTTCACCGGCCATGGCCGAGGCGTCGGCGATGCGGTCCTGCGAATCGCGCGACAGCTTGCGCACACGGCGGCCAAAGACGATGATGGGCACGACGACCAGGATCAACAGGCCGATG
Source organism: Janthinobacterium sp. BJB426 (assembly GCF_002735705.1). Taxonomy (GTDB): domain Bacteria; phylum Pseudomonadota; class Gammaproteobacteria; order Burkholderiales; family Burkholderiaceae_D; genus Janthinobacterium. The sequence continues at coordinate 344,547 of NZ_PDZL01000003.1, read as the reverse complement.
ATGATGCCGGCCAGCTTGGCGCTGGTGACGAACAGCATCACCAGGCCGCCCAGGAACAGCAGTACATTACGCAGCGCCATCGAGATGCTGGTGCCGACGACGGCCTGTATCAGGGTCGTGTCGGTGGTGATGCGCGACAGGACTTCGCCCGTCTGCGTCGTTTCAAAGAAGGCGGGGCTTTGCGTGACGACATGGCGGTACACGGCGCTGCGGATGTCGGCCGTGACTCTTTCGCCCAGCCACGACACCGTGTAGTAGCGCGCCGCCGTGGCCAGCGCCAGGATGGACGCCACGCCGAACAGGGCGAGGAAGACCAGGTCGACGTGCTGGATGCTCTTGGAGCCGGCCGCGCCGCCGAAACCGAGGTCGATCATCTGCTTGAAGGCGGCGGGAATGGCCAGGGTCGAGGCGGCGGCCACCACCAGCGCGATACCGGCCAGGAAGAACTGCTTGCGGTACGGCGTCAGAAAGGGCATCAAACCCTTGAAGGCGGCCAGGCTGCCTTTTTTTAGTTCGCGGCTGGTGCCGGTGTCGGGAGTCGGTGCGGTGCTTGCGGCGGTTGCTGTACTCGTACTGCCTGTTTCTGTGCTGGTTGTCATTGTTTTTCGCTTAGTATTTACTGTATTTTGTACTGCTTATAACTTCATCGGCTGCACGTAGCCCGTCATTTCCAGGTAGGCGCGGCCGACCGGCTGGCCGTCGCGCTCCACCGTCACGGCGCCTTCCCAGTACACGGCGCCCGTCGAGCGGCGCGAATCGAGTTCCTGGTCCGGCTGCAAAGGCTTGATGTGCCAGCGCGTGGCGCCCGTGCGGATCTCTGTGGCGACCGGGTATTCGGCCTGCGTGCGGGGCGAGCGCCACAGCTGCGTGGGCGTGAAATCGACGTCGCCGGGGGCGAACTGCGTCATCTTACCGGACGCATCGCGCCATGTCGCGTGCGCCCATAGTTTAGCACCTGTCTTGCTGCGGATCTGGAAGGCCATCAGGGCGCCGCCGCCGTCGAGGTTGGCGCCTATCCAGTTCCAGCCGCTGGCGTTCGCATCGAGCACCTGGCTGGACCACTCGTGATCGAGCCAGGTGGTGCCCGTCACGGCTTCCGGCTTGCCGCCCGCGCGCGCGATCGTGCCACGGGTGGCAAGCTGCGGCTCGCTGTAGTAGTAACTCGATTGCGCGGGCCGCGCGCCCTTGCGCGAGTAGCCGCCTTCGCCCTGCAGCAGCACGGGCTGCGTGGGGGCGAGGGTCAACTGCAAACTGAATTCGCGCGCGGCCAGGCTGACCCGGTAGCTGCCGTCCGCCTGCCGCTGCATGCGCCAGTCATCGAGCTTCACGTCCGTGTTGCCCACCTTGGCGTAGGCCAGGCCGAAGCCCTCGCGCGCGCTTTTCTCGTCGTGCAGCAGCTTGCCCACCTTCGGGTCGGACAGGGCCGCATGGCCGATGATCAGCTGCTTGGGCGCAAAGGCGCTGGGGTTGTCCGCATCGGTGGCCGTGGCGCTGCGAAAGAAGGTCACCTGGTAGCCCAGTTGCTCGCCGCCGGCGGTTTTTACCCAGCCCGTGGCGTACCACCATTCCGTTTTGTACGCGGGATGGGCGCCGAAGTCGTGCGGCAGACGCAGGGTCTGGCCGGCCGGCAGTGGCGTGACGGGGGCGAAGGCGGGCGGCGCGGCGATGGCGGCGGCGCTGCAGAACGCGAGTAAAAGAGTCAAACGACGCATTACCAGTCCTCCCTGACGGCGCGGATGGGGCTAGCGGACAGGGCTTGGCGGCCCGCGATGAGGGCTGTGAGGGCGGCCGCCGTCAGCAGGGCGGCGGCCACGGTAGCGATCAAGGGCCACGGCAGGTGCAGCTGCATGGTCCAGTGGAACGATTGCGGATTGACGATGAAGACGAGCACAAAGCTGATCAACAGGCCGAGGATAAAACCGGTGGCGATGCCCAGCGCCGTCAGCGCGCCGCCTTCGAGCGCCAGGATGGACAAGATCTGCCCGCGCGTCACGCCCACGTGGCGCAGCATGCCGAATTCGCGGGCGCGCGCCAGGGTTTGCGCCGAGAACGTGGCGGCCACGCCGAACAGGCCGATGACGATGGCGATGGCTTCCAGCAGATACGTGACGGCGAAGCTGCGGTCGAAAATCTGCAGGCTCAGGGCGCGGATGGTCGAAGGATTCGACACTTCCAGGCTGGCGCCAAACGGCAGCGCTTTCAGGCGTTGCTGCAGCGCGTCGCCCGTGGCATCCTTGGCCAGCCACAGGGCCGCATCGCTGACATCGAGGTCGCCCGTCAGCGCGCGGTAGTCGTCCAGCGGCATCTGGATGGCGCCGGACGAGCGCGCGTAGTCGCGCCAGATGCCGGCGACAAAGAAGGTGTGCAGGCCGCCCGCCAGCGGCAGGGCGATCTGCTGGCCCGGTTTGACGTTGTACAGGTCGGCCGCCGCTTCGGACAGCCAGACAGGTTTCGCGCCCGCTGGCACGGGCAGCGTGTCGCCCACCAGCACCATGCTCTTGCCCGGGTCTGGCAAATTGACGGGGCGCGCCAGCAGCGCCACGTTCGGGCGGTCGGGCGCCAGCGACAGCGAACGCACGCGCTGGAAATCCACCCTGGCCACCTCGGGCAGGGCGGTGATGCTGGCCTGTTCGCGCGGATTCAAGCCTGCCGTGCCAGCGCTGGCGGTCGTGCGCGCATACACGTCGGCCGGCAAGATCTGCAGCAGCCAGTCGTCGACGGAAACGCGGAAACTCGACACCATGATGGCCATTGCCACCATCAGGCTAAAGCTCGACAGCACGCCACCGAGGGCGATGCCGGCCTGGCCCGAGGCGTTCGCCAGGCGGGCCAGGGTCAGGCTGCGCACGGGCGCGTGTGCGCTGGTGTCCGTGCGCAGCCAGGCGCGCTGCAGGAAGCGGAAGACGACGGCGGCCAGCTGCGGCATCAGGGCGATGGCGCCGATCAGCAGCAGGGCGATGGATAGATAGCCGAACAGGGGCAGTTCGAACACGGGCGGCAGGAACGTCAAGGCGCCGGCCAGCAGCAGACAAGCCAGCGCAGGCCAGGTCTTGGCCAGGCGCGTCGTCACCACTTCCTCGCTGCCTGATTTCAGGGCGATGGCGGGTGCCGCGCGCGCCGCTTCCAGCGCGGGCGCGGCGCAACCCAGCAAGGCGACACCGAGGCCCAGGGCGAAGTACACGAAGGCGGCGACGGGCGTGAACTGCACCTGCGGCTGCACGCCCGCGAAATAGCCTGCGCCCAGGTCGCCGCCGAAGAAGCGCAGGGCGACGGCCGCCATGACATAACCGCCGGCGATGCCCAGCGCCGCGCCGACGATACCCAGGCTGGCGCCTTCCAGCAGCACCTGGCGCAGCAGTGTGCCCCGTTCCATGCCCAGCACGCGCAGCAGCGCGAACTGGCCGCGGCGGCGGATGACGGAGAGGGCCTGCGTGGAAAAGACCAAAAAGGCGCCCGTAAACAGGGCGACGAGGGCCAGCACCGTCAGGTTGACCCTGTAGGCGCGGCTGAGGTTATTGTTGCGGCTATTCTGGTTTTCGTCATTCGGCTGGCCCACCTGGAAACGGCCCGGATACTGCACTTCCAGTGTGCGCGCGAGATCCGCCTGGAAGGCGTCGCGGTTCACGCCCTGGCGCAGTTTCAAGTCGATGCGCGACAGCTTGCCCAGTTTGTTGAAGCGCCACTGCGCCGCGCCGATATCCATCACGGCGATGCGCTGGCCGGCGCGCGCCCGCTGCAGCGAACCGGCCACGCGCAGCGCTACCGTGCCCGTGCCCGATTGCAGGGCCACCTGGCCGCCTTCGGCGACAGCCAGCCAGCGCAAGGCGGCTGGCGACAGAAAGACGGCGTCGTCGGCCAGGGTGTCGAAAGGTTGGCCTTCGGCGGGTGCGCCGATCAGGTCGGGCGAGATGAAGCCGGCGCGGAAGACGTCGAGCGCCAGGATGTGCAGCGGGCCGCCGTCCTTCTTGCCGGCCACCGTGGCTTGCAGTTCCAGCACGGGCGAAGCGACGGCCACGCCGTCGTGCTGCGCCAGCCACGGGTAGATGGATTCGTCGAACAGCGCTTCGCGCCCCGCCACCTGCACATCGGCCTGGCCGGACAGGCTTTTGACGGCCGTGGAAAATTCGTTGAAGGCGGCCGCGTTGATCAGATGGATGGCAAAGCCCAGCGACACGCCGATGGCGATGGCGAGGATGGCGACGAGGGCGCGCACGGGATGCGCGCGCCATTCGCCCAGCAGCAGCCAGCGCGACAGCAGGCGCGTGCCCGCGGGATTTGCTGCCGGCGCACTCAATTCAAGCATTCGACGGCCAGGCGTTCGCCGGCGCGCCGCGCTTTCAATTGGGCCGCATCGCGGTTCTTGTCGCCCGCGCCAACGGCGTCCTGCGCCGCCCATTTTTGTTCCAGGCGCAGCTGCGCGCAGTGCTTGTCGCGCGCCTCAAGCTGCTTGGCGGCCCGCTCGCGCGCCTGGTCTTCCAGTGTTTCCTGTTTCTTGCGTGCCGCTTCCAGCTGGCTCGCCACCCGCTCCTGGCGCGTGGCCGCGCCCTTGTCGACGGCAGGCGGCGGTGCGGGCACCTCCAGGATTTGCAGCTGGCCGCCCGTGCATGGCGTGGCGCTATAGCTGGTCTGGCCATCCTTCACGCATTTGTAGACGTCCTGCGCACTGGCGGAACCGGCCAGCAAGGCCATGGCGCAGAGCAGGAGGGATGGCGATCTCACAATATCTTCCCCGGATTCATGATGTTCTGCGGGTCCAGCGCCTGCTTCACGGCGCGCATCAGCTGCAGTTCCAGCGGCGATTTATAACGCGCCAGGTCGTCCTTTTTCAGGGCGCCGATACCGTGTTCGGCCGAGATGGAACCACCAAATGCGTGGACCTGGTCGTGCACGATACGATTGATGGCATCCTGATTGGCCAGGAAGTCACGGTCCGTCATGCCGGCGGGCGGCGCCACGTTGTAATGCAGGTTGCCGTCACCCAGGTGGCCGAAGCACACGAGCTGGCAGCCGGGGAAGGCCGTTGCCAATGCGGCATCCGTGACGCTGATGAAATCGGCGATGCAGGAAATCGGCAGCGAGATATCGTGCTTGATGTTCTTACCCGCCTGCGCCTGCGCCAGCGGGATGTGCTCGCGCAGCTGCCATAGTCCCTCGGACTGCGCCACGGAACTGGCGACGACGGCGTCCTCGATCAACTCATCTTCCAGCGCCGCGCCGATGCTCACTTCCAGCAATTCGACGGCGTGCGCCTCGGACTGGCTGCTCGATAATTCGAGCAGCACATATTGGCCATGCGCCTCGGCGAAAGGCCGCGGCAGCTGCGGGAACTGTTCCGCCACCAGTTGCAAACAGTATTGCGACATCAATTCAAAACCCGTCAGGCTGGCGCCGCAATGGTCCTGCATCAGGCTTAATAAACGCAGGGCGTGGGCGGGCGAGGGCATGGCGGCCAGCGCCGTGATGCAGGCTTTCGGCTGCGGGTACAGTTTCATCACCGCGCCGGTAATGACCCCCAGGGTACCTTCGGCGCCGATGTACAGGTCGCGCAAATCGTAGCCGGTATTGTCCTTGCGCAAGCCGCGCAAGCCGCTCCAGATCTCGCCTTGCGGCGTAACCACTTCCAGGCCCAGGCACAGCTCGCGCGTATTGCCGTAGCGCAGCACGGCCGTGCCGCCTGCGTTCGTCGCCAGGTTGCCGCCGATGGTGCAACTGCCCTCGGCCGCCAGCGACAGGGGGAACAGACAGCCGGCGGCGCTGGCCGCTTCCTGGATGGTTTGCAAAATGCAGCCCGCGTCCACCGTGATGGTGCGGTTGACGGGATCGAGCGCGCGGATGCTGTTCAGGCGCGCCAGCGACAGCACGACGGCCGTGCCAGCGGCGTCCGGGATGCTGCCCAGGACCAGGCCCGTGTTGCCGCCTTGCGGCACGACGGGAATCTGCCATTGCGCGCAGGCGCGCAGCACGCCGGCCACCTGCTCCACCGTGGCGGGGCGCAGCACGGCCAGGGCCTTGCCCGTAAACCTGTCGCGCCAGTCGGTGAGGAAGGGCGCCGTGTCGGCGTCCAGGGTGAGTACGTAGGCGTCACCGAGCAGGTCGCGGCAGGCGGCGAGAAAATCTGTTTGGTCAGTCATGGACTTGTCGCTCATTTCTTGATGCTCACTTTCGTCACTTTTTCCAGCAGTTCCCTGGCCATGCGCTTGGCCGCCTTTTTATACGGGCGCAGATACAGCACGGCGCAGACAAAATAGATGCAGACGATGGCCGCTTCGCCCCAGGCCATCAGGGCCGAGGTGGGGTTCGTGTCGCTGTAGCCGCGCACCACGCCTTCCGTGAAGTACAGCAGGATCACCATCGACGACCATTGCAGGGTGTAGACGTCGCGCTTGATGACGCCGTACAGGGGAATGAGCAGGGGCGCGGCCTTCAGGACGACCCAGGAGCCGCCCGGCTGCAGCGGGGCGACGACGGTTTCCCACAGCACGCACCAGACGATCAGGGTGACGAGGCTGGCGATGGCGCCCCAGTGAAAATACTTGTGCAGTACGCCGTGCATCATGCGCCTGCCAGTTTCGCGGCGTTTTCCGCCAGGCGCCGGCCCAGGGCGATGGCCAGGCGTTTTTCATCCTCGCTCAAGGCCTTGTCGCCATCGATTCCCGACCAGTGCGTGGCGCCATAAGGCGAGCCGCCAGTCGATGTTGTCATCAGTTCAGGATGCGTGTAGGGCAGGCCCATGACCAGCATGCCGTGGTGGAAAAGGGGGATCATCATCGACAGCAGGGTCGATTCCTGGCCGCCATGCAGGCTGCCCGTGGACGTGAACACGCAGGCGGGCTTGCCGGACAGGCTGCCGGCCAGCCAGTCGCTGGCCGTGCCGTCCCAGAAGTACTTCATGGCGGCGGCCATGTTGCCGAAGCGCGTGGGCGAACCCAGGGCCAGGCCTGCGCACTCCTGCAAGTCTTCCAGTTCCACGTAGGGTGCACCGTCAAGCGGCACTTCCGGCGCCGTCGCCTCCGTCACCGTCGAGACGGCGGGCACGGTGCGCAGGCGCGCATCGCAGCCCGGCACACTTTCCACTCCCTGGGCTATCAGCTCGGCCAACTGGCGCGTGGCGCCATGGCGTGAATAAAACAATACGAGAATAATCAGATTGGTTGGCTTCATCATTGGTATTATAGGGCGCTTTACAGCCTGATACGACTGCTGTCATGGCGCCGTTCTGATTTTGCACATGTTTTCAAAATATATATTCCCGTTCTTCCAATACCTGTGGCGCGCCCTGAGCATCGGGCTGGCCGTCGTGCGTGGCCTGACCTGGTCCGAAACGCGCGACCTGCTGCAGTTCGCGCGCCGCCGCGTGCGCGAGGAAAGCCTGCCGCAAGTGGCCGGCAGCCTGACATTTGCCACCGTGTTCGCGCTGGTGCCGCTGCTCACCCTGGCCCTGGCCATCTTCACCACTTTCCCGCTATTCAATACCTTCCGCCATGCGCTGGAAGATTATTTCGTGCAAAGCGTGATGCCCAAGGGCATATCGAACACCATCCTCGATTATCTGACCACGTTCGCCTCGAAGGCCACGCGCCTGTCGGCCATCGGCGCGGGCGCGCTGATCGTCACGTCGGTGGGCATGATGGGCTTGATCGAACGCGTCTTCAACCGCATCTGGCGCGTGCGCCAGGAGCGCCGCTGGACCAAGCGTCTGCTGGTTTACTGGGCCATCGTCACCCTGGGGCCGCTGCTGGTGGGCGTGTCGCTGACGGTGACCTCGCGCCTCTTCATGGCCACCAGCGGTGTGGTGGGCGCCGTGCCATTCCTCGGCGCCGTGTTTTATACCCTGGTGTCGATCGGCCTGACCATGCTGGCGTTTACCTTGCTGTACATCGCCGTGCCGAACCGCGACGTGGACTGGCGCGATGCGGCCTGGGGCGGCTTGCTGGCGGCGCTGGCGTTCGAGGTGGCCAAGCGGGGCTTCGGCGAATTCATCCAGGAATTCCCCACGTATTCGCGCATCTACGGCGCACTGGCCGCCTTGCCGCTGTTCCTCGTATGGATTTACCTGAGCTGGATGATCACCCTGGTGGGCGCCTTGCTGGTGGCAGCCTTGCCCGTCGTGAAATACGAGCGCTGGTGGTACGAGGCGGCGCCCGGCAGTGAATTCGTCGACGCGGTCGCCATCCTGAAGGTGCTGCACCAGGCCTGTCACTGCGCCGATTCGGCCCTGGTGGGCGCGGCGGAAATTCGCCGCAGCACGCGCCTGGGCTTCGAAGAGATGGAAACCCTGCTTGACAAGATGGTGCAGCAGGGCTGGGTGGGACGAGTGAACGTGGATGGCGCCGTGCGGGTCCAGTGGGGCAAGCGCGTGGCCGACAGTTCCGACCACTGGGTCTTGCTGGGCAACGTCAGCCGCATCAGCCTGGCCGATGTCTACCGCTTGTTCGTCTTCGGCGGCATGCGCGTGAACTCCGGCTACCCGGCCGGCTCGACGAATGAACGCGACATCAAGGCGGCCGAAGAAGCGGCCGCCCTGGCGGCGCAGGTGGAAAACGCCGTGGAGCAGGGGCTGGGCTTGACCTTAGCCCAGCATTTTGGGGACGTGCGCTGCGCCTGACGGGCAATCAGGGGTTGAGCCGCTCGTACAGCAGGGCATCGAGCGCGCCCGTCAGCGTATTCCCCTCTTCGTCGAGCAGCGTGTAATCCTGCTGGCTATCGCCGAGCGAGGCGCTGCCCTCGATGCCGCACACCAGCTGGTACGTCGCGTCATCGATGGCCAGCTTGATCAGGGCCAGGATTTGCTCGCGCTGGCCCTCGGCCAGTGCCAGCCCGTCGAGCAGGGCGCCAAGCCGGGTCTGTCCCTCGCTTCCCTGCGCATATAGCGCCAGCAGCGACGCATTGGATGCGACGACATCATCGATGAATTTTTTCGCGTGCATGGATTCCTTGTCTTGTAAAAATCACAGCAGCACGGGCCGCAAAGCCGCCTGCAGCGCCACCTTGCTGAACGCCGCCGCATCCTGCGCCCGCACCACGCCCAGATAATACGTGTCTTCGCCGCCGTGCATGTTGACCAGGCGCAGCTGGTGCGGCGCCAGGTGGGCGGCGATGGCGGCCAGGCCCTCGGCCATCGCATCGCCATCCTCGCGTTCCTTCCAGCGGAAGTCCTGCAGCGCGGACAGCTCGATATGCTGGGCTATGCGCGGCACTTCATCGACGGCTTTCCAGTCCAGGGTGGTGCCGTGGCCCTGCGTGTGGGAGGCCGTGGACCAGAGCAGGAAGAAACAGGCCGCCTCGGGCGAGTCGCCTTCGTATTCCTCTTCCGGATCGTCCTGCGCCAGCTCTTCCAAAGTGATGTCCACGCAACGCGCGGCCAGTTCCGCATCGCCTTGCAAGAGCAGGGCGGCCATGCTGCGCAACTGCTCGCGGTCCGCCTTGGCCAGGATTTGCGCGGGCGTGAAGCTGCGGCGCTTGGCGGGCTTCTTCTCGGGATTTTTCTTGCCCAGGCCGATAGACTCGCTCAGTTGGGCCGTGATCGCCGCCTTGAAGTTTTCCATGGTGTCGAACTGTTCCAGCAACTGGCCCGTGAAATCCATGCTCCAGGCCATGCCATCCTTGACGACATATAAAAAGTCGCTTTGCACGGCCACGCCGCGCAAATGGTGGGCGGGCGGATACAGGGGCGTGAAGGCCTGTTTTCCATCGAGCGTCAGCATGCAGGCCAGCCCCTGCGCGTCGATGGCGAAGATCAGGTTCTTGCGCAGCTTGGGCGGCGACGAGGTGGTGGCGCAATCGATGGCTTCATACTGGCAGGGCGCCAGCAGCTCGCCCTGGCTATTGACCAGGCCAAACAGGAAGCGCCCGGCGATGCGCTGGCTGACGATGGCGATTTTTTTCTTCGTGCCAAAATCCTGCACGGAGCTGTAGGCGGGCGGCACCACGACCTTGCCCGTCTTGTCGAGCACGCCGTGCACATTGCGCTTGGCGTCATCGTCTGTCTGGTCTGTCTGGCGCTCGATGTCGATCAAGCCATCTTCGCGCTGGCACACGTTATCCACCCTGTCGATGAGCAGCGCACCGTCGGGCAGGCGCAGCAAGCGGCTGGCGCCGTCCGCATCGATCTGCTGCAATAAATGGGGGCTGATCACATACAGGGCGCCGGGGGCGGGCGGCAGCACCACCGTGCCGTTGAGGTCCAGCACGCCGTGCGCATCGGGGGCGTCCACCGTGGCAAAGGTGATCCAGCCATCGTCCGCATAGTACACACCCAGGTCCACATAGCGCTGCGACAGCGGCACGATCCAGCGGCCATAGGGCGTGACCAGGCCGGTGACGTCCGGTTCGCCGGCGGCGCTCACTTCATGGCACAGCACATCTTCCTCCCATCCCACCACTTCCAGGCCTTGCAGGAAAGGCAGTTCGTCCGTGCCCAGTTCCTCCACATCGGCCAGCTGCGCGACGGCCGTGGCCGACCAGTAACCGGTGGCGGGCGATGCGGCGCCGGCGGCCAGCAGAGGCGCCAGCGCTTCCCGCTCGCCGCGCAGCAGGGCAGCGTGCAAGGCTTGCGCCTCGGCGCGCAAGGCCTCGAGCCCGGCCGCGTATTCCGGCGTGCCGATATCGTGCGGGATCAGCTGCACGCAGTCGAGGATCAGCCATGGCTGGCCGCTCGCCAGCAAGGCGCTGATGGCGCTGCGCGCGACGATGGCGGCCGCGTCGCGCGGCCTATCCATCAGCGCGGACAATGCTTGCCAGCTGGCCTGCGCCTGCGCCATCGGCGTGGCCAGCACGCAGGCGCAGTCTTCGCCATCGCCATAGATGGGCCAGGCGACAGCTTGCGTACCGGCGCCGATGAGCAGCTTGAACAGCGTAGGTACGTCCAGCCGCCATTCGGCCAGGCCCGTGATCGTCTCGGTGTCGAAGCCGGCCTGGCCGGGCAGGAAGGTGGTGCTGAACAGGGCTGCGGTATTGATCATTGATATTTGTCTAAAAGTGAACGGGGGATTCAGGGCGCTGGCGGCATGACCCAGTGCGCCAGCGCGCTGCGATCGAGGCCCAGCTGTTTGGCCGCGGCAGCCGCTTCGAAGGCCCACAAGCCGTAGTAGCCGCCCAGGCCGTGTGCACGCAAATGGCCGTTGAACCAGTCTTCGCGCACCAGCGCGCCATGCCAGCTGGCCAGGTACTGCCGCAGGTGTTCCAGCTGCTGTGCGGCATCGTCCGTATCCAGGCACTCGAACAGGGCCGAGTAGGGCTCGGCGAAATACCATTCGTCGACGGCGGGACGCTGGGGATCGATGGTCGACAGCAGCGCCTCGTACACGGCGTCTTCGCCATCGAAGGCCGTCTGCAGGGCGGCCAGGCGGGCAGCCAGGTCGTGGCGGCCGAACAGCAGGGCGGCGCCCAGCAACTGCAGGGTGCGCGCGTAATCCGTCAATTGTTCGAAATCAAAGGCGGGCAAGGCATCGTCATCGTAGGCTGCGGCCAGGGCGGCGCGCGCCGTTTCGCAGGCGGCGACGGCCGTTTCCAGCGCCGGTTCCACGTCAGGCAAGGGCAAGCCTGCCGTGTAGCGCAGCGAGAAGACCTGGTAAGCCGTGCTGGCGGCGGCGCACGCCCAGTAGGCATCATCGCCGCCATCGATTTCCGCCTGCGCCTGCGCGCGCCCGTAGGCGGCCAGCAGGGCGTCGAGGTAAGCGAGATTGCGGCTAAAGTCGAACGGGGCGGGCGGCACCTGGCGCGGCGCGTGGGGCCAGGGCGTGGATGAAACCGGGCAGGTGGCGGCGCATTCGCGCTGGATGGCCCAGTCGGCGAAGATTTGCTGCATATACTGCGCCGTTTCGTCGTCGTGGACGATGGCGCCGACGCCCACAAAGGTCGTGCCCAGCAGGGTGTAGCCAGGGAAGCGGCTGCTCTCGTAGGCGATGGTGGTCACGCTCTGGATGGTCCTGCCGTCGCTCAGGTCGCGCACGCGGAAGTACACATCGTCCCAGCCGGCCAGCGGTGCCGCTGGCGGTTCATTCGGCAAGGTCGCCCAGCTGCCGTCCTCCTGCTCTTCATAGGCGTCGAGCAGTTCGTCGAGGCCGCCGGGGCGGTCGATGCGGTTGTTGGCGTCGTATTGCAGGTCCAGTTCGGCCGCGAAGGCTGCCGCGTGGCGGCCCTCGAAGACCAGGTACTGGGAGCTCGTGGTGCCGACCAGCAGATCCGTGTGCTGGCCCGCCACGACGAGCGCCTGCGGCAGCCGGCACCATTGGTAGTATGGAATGCCGGCCATGGGACCGCCTTCGTCCGCCAGCGGGTTAGTGAAGCGCAGCTGTTCCAGCCATTTATAGCGTTCGTGCCGCTCCGCTTCCGTGCCGCTGCCGCGGCCAGTCAATTCATCGTGCAGGGTATTCAACAACATCATTCGTCTATCCTAAAAAAGTCCGCGTGGCGGGTGCTTATGCTGCTGCCGTTTGCGCAAACGCAAACAACGCGTCGAGCACGGCGTCCGGCTGCTCGGCCATCAATTCGTGCCCGCTGTCGACCTGCACCACCGTGCCATGCGCGATGGCAGACGTGAGCAAGCGGGTCGATTTGGGCGGCGTCATCATGTCGCGCGCGCCAAAAATAAATAAAGTCGGGCAGTGTACCGAAGCGGCGGCGATTTCGCCGTTCGCGTAGGCATTGCAGGCGAAAAAATCCGTGTGAAACACGTGATCGGGGTTGAGGGCGGCGATGCGCTGTTTCAGACGCCGCGCGCCGCCCATGGCATAAAAGCCGGGGCCGGGGAACGACGGCTTTTGCGCGATCGACGAGTGCGACCAGATATTGACCATGTCGATGGCTGCCTGTTCATCGTTGAGTGACGTTTCCAGGAGGGCCGGCGAGACCTTCATCGGGTAGGTGGAGCCCAGCATGGCCAGGTGGCTGGCGCGCCCGGGCGCCAGGAATGCTGCTTCCAGCGCGATCAATGAACCCATGCTGTGGCCGATCAGCATGGCCCTGGCCGCGCCGGCCGCATCCAGCACGGCCAGTATCCAGCGCGCCAGCTCTTCCACCGTGGTTTTCGCCGCGCCCAGGCTGCGGCCGTGGCCCGGCAAATCGACGGCCAGCACGTTCCAGCCGTGGTGGGCAAAATAGCGCGTCTGCAGGGCCCACACGGAATGGTCATTCTGCGCGCCGTGGATGAAGACGGCCGTCGGCTGGCCCGGGTTGAATGGTTTGCCGCCCGTGTAGCAGTAAGCCGTGGTGTTCTCGATGGTGAGCAGCATCTCAGGCGCCTTTCTGCGACAGTTTCAGGCCACGGGCCAGGTCTTCGATCAAATCATCCGCGTCTTCCAGGCCGACTGACAGACGCATGGTGCCCTGCGTGATGCCCGCCTGTTCGAGTTGATCGTCGGGCACGCGGAAATGCGTGGTGGAGGCGGGGTGGATGACGAGCGACTTGGCGTCGCCCACGTTGGCCAGGTGCGAGAAGATCTTCAGGCTGTCGACAAAGCGCTGGCCGGCCGCGCGGTCGCCGCGCAGCCTGAAGGTGAACACGCCGCCCGCGCCTTTCGGCAGCAAGGTTTTCGCCAGCTCATAGTCGGGATGCGACGGCAGTTCGGGGTAGGACACGGATTCGACGGCTGGATTGGCCAGCAGAAAATCGATCACCTTGCGCGTGTTGGCCACGTGGCGGTCCATGCGCAAGCCCAGGGTTTCGATGCCTTGCAGGATGGCGAAGGCATTGTGCGGGCTCATGACGGCGCCGAAATCGCGCAAGCCTTCGCGCCGCGCGCGCAGGGCGAACGGCGCCACCGTCGATTCCTCGGCGAAGACCATGCCGTGAAAGCCGTCATACGGCTCGCACAGTTCGGCGAAACGCCCCGTCTTGTCGTATGCCGCCTGCCAGTCGAAGGTGCCGCCATCGACGAGCAAGCCGCCGATGGCCGTGCCATGCCCGCACAGGAATTTGGTGGCCGAGTGGAACACCAGGTCGGCGCCATGCTCGAAGGGGCGCAGCAGATACGGGGTGGTAAACGTCGAGTCGAGCATCAGCGGCAGTTGGTGTTCGTGCGCCAGGGAGGCAATCTGGGGGATGTTCAGCACGTCGAGGCCGGGATTGCCCAGGGTTTCCGCAAACAGCACGCGGGTAGAGGGCCGGATGGCGGCGCGCCAGGCGTCCACGTCGCGCGGGTCGACGAAGGTCGTCTCGATGCCGAAGCGTTTCAAGGTGTAGGCCAGCAGGTTGTGCGAGCCGCCGTACAGGGCGCGCGAGGCCACGACGTGCGATCCGGCGCCGGCGATGGTACATAGGCCAAGGTGCATGGCGGCCTGGCCGCTGGCCGTGGCGATGCCGGCCATGCCCCCTTCGAGGGCGGCGATGCGCTCTTCCAGCACGGCATTGGTGGGATTAGAGATGCGCGAGTACACGTGGCCGGCCCGCTCCATATTGAACAGCGAAGCCGCGTGTTCCGAACTCTTGAAGGCAAACGAGGACGTGAAATGGATGGGCGTGGCGCGCGCGCCCGTGGCCAGGTCGGGCGCCGCGCCCGCATGCAGGGATAAAGTATCGAAACCGGGGTATTTCGGGCCGCTCATGGTGTCTCCGCCAAGTTTTATAGTGGCAAGATCGTAACCTGATTTGCAGCTGAGCAAAAGGGCTCCTGTGCAGGGCGCATGGCGCCGTGCTGGCGGGCCGCGCGTGTAACCTGCAGTGTAAAAAAAGTGACCGGCACGGTGCGGCGGTGGTAGGATACCGGATCAGCGATATTCGGGCTGTTTGACTTGTGCGCGTGCGCCGCGCCGCAGGGAAGGCTGCTACGTTCCAGCGAAATCCTGGGCTTCAGGCGAACTCTCATCGCATGTCCACCAGGAAAGATTTTATGCCCGCAATATCGTTCGACGGCGCCCTTGCCGTACCCGGACCTTCTATCGTCGACGGCCTGTGCCACGCAGGCTGGCTCATGCAAGAGCATTTCATCTCCCCTGAACTGAGCCGCCAGCTGGCCGCCGAATGCGTGCAATCCATGCTCAGCGGCAAGATGAAGGGCGCCGGCGTGGGCAGCGGCCATGCACCGCTGCTGCAGCCGGACATCCGCGGCGACCATATCGAATGGCTGGAAACGGGCCGCTCAGCGGCATGCGACCGCTACCTGGAACACATGGAAGCGCTGCGCTGCGTGCTCAACCGCGAGCTGTTCCTGGGGCTGGAAGAGTACGAAAGCCATTTCGCTCTGTATGCACCGGGCGCCTTTTATCGTGCCCATCTGGACCGTTTCCGCGATGACGACAAGCGCACCGTGTCCGTCGTGCTGTACCTGAACGACGACTGGCTGCCAGAGCACGGCGGCGCCCTGCGCCTGCACCCGCAAGGCGGGCCCGTGGTGGACGTCTTGCCGCAAGCGGGACGCATGGCCATGTTCATGTCGGGCGAGATGCTGCACGAAGTGTTGCCGACAGCGCGCGAACGCCTGTCCATCGCCGGCTGGTTCCGCCGCAGAGCGTAACGAAAAGGTGCGCGCAATCCCCCTCGATTTGATTGCGCGCAAGGCTGGATTTTTCCGCAGGCATAGGCTACAGTCGCAGTAAGGGCTAGAATAACTAAAATACCAATCACGCGGACAGGACGGCCAATATGAAAGTATCTGAAATTCTCCAAGTCAAGGGCAATATCCTCTACACGGTCACGCCTGACCAGCCCCTGCTTGACGCGGCCAATACCATGGCTGAAAAGGACATCGGTTCGCTGGTGGTCATGGAATTTGGCGACCTGGTCGGCATGCTGACCTTCCGCGAAGTACTCAACGCGCTGCATGAAAACGCGGGCCAGATCGGCGGCGGCACCGTGCGCAAGCACATGGATGACCACCCGATCACCGTGACCCCGGATACGGAAGTCAACGAAGTGCGCCGCATCATGCTGGAAAAACACGCGCGCTACCTGCCCGTCATGAACGCCAAGACCTTGCTGGGCGTCATTTCCTTCTACGACGTGGCGCGCGCCGTGCTCGAAGCGCAAAGCTTTGAAAACCAGATGCTGAAAGCGTATATCCGCGACTGGCCGGCCGAAACCACTGATTAAGCTTCGCTCATCCAGTAAAAACAACGCCGGCAACTGCCGGCGTTTTGCATTGCGTATGCAAGGTGACGTCTATGCCGCGCCCTGCAGCGCTTCGTTGTTCAGCCAGGTACCCAGCGCCGTGGCCGTCATCGGGCGGGCGAACAGGAACCCTTGCGCCATGGGGCAGCCCAGCGCCTGCAAAATTTGCGCCTGCCGCTCGTCTTCCACGCCTTCCGCGATCACGGCCAGGCCCAGGTTGCGGCCCAGCTGGATGACCATTTCGGCGATGCTGCTGCCGCGCGCGGAACCCGTGATCTCGGTGACGAAGGCGCGGTCGATCTTCAGGCGGTCGACTTGCAGGCGCTGCAAATAGGACAGCGAGGAAAAACCTGTGCCGAAGTCGTCGATGGCGATGCTCACACCCGTTTGCTTGATCTGCCACAACATCTTGATCAATAAATCGGGCTCTTCCATAGCCATCGATTCCGTGATTTCCAGCTCGATGAATTCGGGCGGCGCCTGCGTCTCTTCCAGCGCCGCGCGCAACATTTCCAGGAACAGCGGGTGGCGGAACTGCACCTGCGACACGTTGACGGACATGACGAAGTTGCGGTGGCCCTGCTCGCGCAGCAGCACCAGTTCGCGGCATGCCGTGCGCAGCACCCATTCGCCGAGGTCGATGATGATGCCCGAATACTCGGCAATCGGGATGAAGCGGTCGGGCGAGATGAATTTGCCGTCCGGCGTCTGCCAGCGCAGCAGCGCTTCGGCGCCCACGGGGCGGCGCGTGGTCAGGTCGATCTGCGGCTGATACACGACAAACAGCTGGCCCTGGCTGAAAGCCGTGCGCAGCGCGTGCATCATGCGCACTCGTTCGCGGATTTCGATGCCCATGCTGCGCGAGAAGTAGAAATGCCCGGCGCGCTGCTGGCTTTTCGCCCGTTTCAGGGCGATATCGGCATCCTTCAGCGCATCGGCGCCCGTGCCCGCGTGTTCGCCCAGCCGCACCAGGCCCAGGGTGGCGGACAATTGCACGTCCTGGCCATCGATGCTGAACGGCGCCTGGAACAGGGCCAGGATCTTGGTCGGATTGACTTGCGACGAGTCGCCCAGCACGCAGAAGATGTCGCCGCCGAGGCGCGCCACCGTCAGTTGCGGGCCCAGCTGGGTTTGCAGGCGTCCCGCCACGGCCACCAGCAGCATGTCGCCGAACTGGTGGCCCAGCGCGTCGTTGGTTTCGGCAAAATGGTCGAGGTCCACCAGCGACAGGGTGGCGTCGTCGCGCGCGGGGCCGGCCAGGGTGGCGTCGAGGATTTCCACCAGGCGCGTGCGGTTGGGCAGCTTCGACAATTGATCGTAGAAGGCGGCGTTGTGCAGGTGCGACACCAGCTCGACGTTGTCCAGGCCCACGGCGACATTGCTGCAGAAGACTTCCAGCAGGCTTTCATCGATGGCCGACAGGGGGCGCGGCAGCACCAGGTAGGCGGCCGCGTCGCGGCTGGCCTTGCCCGCGAAGTACAGCGTGGCATAGTCGTGCGCGTACACATTGCGCCGCTGCGCCAGGGTGTGCTCGATGGCGGCCATCACGCGCGGGTTTTGCAGGCCGCACAGGGCGCTGTGCGGCAAGCTGGAAAAGCTGCCCGTGCAGGCCGAAACGAGCAGTTCCCGTGCGCCATTGTCCTGCAGGTCCTGCACGCACAGCACGCCGTCGGCGCGGATGCCCAGCAGGTCGGCGATCTGCGCCAGCACGCCGGCCGAGAAGTTCTGCACGCCGTGCAGCGCCATCAGCTGCGTGCTGGCGTGGACGATACGGTCCAGGCCGCGCCGGCTGCTGCTGATCGAACGGATCTGCTCGTACGAGCGGATGGCGGCCGTCACCGTAGTAAACAGCTTGATGCGCGTCAGTTCGGACTTGGTCTTGTAGTCGTTGATGTCGAAATCGCGGATGGCGTCGATTTCCGGGGCGTAGCCAGGCTGGCCCGTGCGCAGGATGATGCGCACGTCCGTCATTTTCAGGGTTTCGCGGATGTAGCGCACCAGGTGCAGGCCCGCGTCATCCTGTTCCATCACCACGTCGAGCAGGATGACGGCGATGTCGTCTTCATGCTTGAGCAGTTCGCGCGCCTGGCCGGCTGAATACGCATGCACGAATTCCAGCGGGCGGTGCTGCATTTCCAGGTTGCCCAGGGCGAAAGTGGTGGTGGAGTGGACGTCTTCATCGTCGTCGATGATCATCACCCGCCAGACGCTGCGCGGTGCGACGGCCAGCGGCGGCGCTGGTTGCTCATCGAGGAATACCAGGTCGTCGTGATCGTCCTTGTTGGCGTCAAGGGGGATGATCGGTGCGGGCATGTATAGCTTCTCCAGGATGACTCGGAACGAGATGTGAGCACATCAGAAATGTCCATGGCGTTGTTGCAGCGCCTCGCCGTACTTGCGTACTGTCTTCGGCGCCGCGCCTAGCCCTGACCATTTCTGATGCACTCAGGGCGCATCGAAAATGTAGCGCTCAGGTGCTGCCGAGGTTCGCACATTTTCTGATGGTCCATCGTCCAAGTATATAGCTATTTAATAAGCAAAATGTTTTTTTAAGTCTATTCCGTCGAGCAATATTTCTTGTATTGCATGATTGCAACTCATATTTGGTATTTTTTATATGAAAAAATACGCGGGATTTTAAAATGGCGAGGCGGGTGGGGGAATATCGGTCCCTGGCGGGGCATTAGCGGCATGGCATGCCCCGCAGGCTGGTAGAATTGAGTTTTCCAGTCCTCACACTTCCTACTATGTCCGGCAATTCTTTTGGCAAGCTGTTTACTGTTACCACTTTCGGCGAATCGCATGGCCCGGCCATCGGCTGCGTAATCGATGGCTGTCCTCCGGGATTGGTCCTGTCGGAAGCCGATATCCAGCCCGAGCTGGACCGCCGCAAGCCGGGCACGTCGCGCCACGTGACGCAGCGCCAGGAATCCGATACGGTCGAGATTCTGTCCGGCGTGTACCAGGGCGTGACGACGGGTACGCCCATCGCGCTGCTGATCCGCAATGAAGACCAGCGCAGCAAGGATTACGGCAATATCGCGGAAAGCTTCCGCCCTGGCCATGCCGACTACACCTACTGGCATAAATACGGCGTGCGCGATCCGCGCGGCGGCGGGCGCTCCTCGGCGCGCCTGACGGCGCCCGTGGTCGGCGCAGCGGCGATCGCCAAGAAATGGCTGCTGCAGCAGTACGGCACCACCTTCAAGGGCTGCATGAGCCAGCTGGGCGACATTCCCGTGCCGTTCCAGTCGTGGGAGCACGTGCATGCGAACCCGTTCTTTGCCGCCAGCGGCGATGCGGACCTGATCGCGCGCATGGAAGAGGCGATGGACCAGTTGCGCCGCGACGGCGATTCCATCGGCGCGCGCATCGACGTGATCGCGCAAAACGTTCCCGTCGGTCTGGGTCAGCCCATCTACGACAAGCTTGACGCCGACATCGCCTACGCCATGATGGGCATCAATGCCGTGAAAGGCGTGGAAATCGGCGCCGGTTTCGATTCTGTGGCGCAAAAGGGTTCCGAGCATGGCGACGAACTGACGCCGGAAGGCTTTATCGGCAATAACGCCGGTGGCGTACTCGGTGGCATCTCGACGGGGCAGGATATCAGCGTCTCGATCGCCATCAAGCCGACCTCGTCGATCCGCACGCCGCGCCGTTCGATCGATAAGGAAGGCAATCCCGTGATGGTGGAAACGTTCGGCCGCCACGACCCGTGCGTGGGCATCCGCGCCACGCCGATCGCCGAAGCCATGCTGGCGCTGGTGCTGATCGACCACGCCCTGATGCACCGCGCGCAATGCGGCGATGTGTCGGTGAGTACGCCGAAGTTGAAATGATTAATTTTGTCGCTTAACAAAGACGCTTGCGACACCTGACAAAACCGTAGCGAGCGGAAGGGAGAGGTGGCTAAGAAGCGCAACCGTACGAAGGTACGGTGAGCATCGCAGGCCGCCTATACCGACGCGCAGTAGGTTTGGTCAGGTGTTCTCATGCCACCTTATTCGCCACCAATTCCAATTGATGGCGCATCTCCACCGACTGCACCAGCAACGCCCGGATATCGTTTATCAGGTTGAATTCCGTCTGATTCAATTGAATCGGCGGGAAGCTGTCGTCCCAGTCGCCATATAAAAATCCCGTTGGGTGGCCGTTGGCCGACAGGGGCAGCACGACGAAGCTGCGCGCTTCCGACAATGTCGCTTTCCACCATTGCGGCAGCTTGGCGGCAAATTTCGGGTCGCGCGCGTTGTCGATGAAGATCACGCGGTCGCTGTTGAGGGCCGCGTGGAAGACGTTCGGTTCATACGCATCGCCAAACACCATCAGGTCCTGCAGGTCGGCCATGCCTTCGCCCATGCTGATGCGCGCCGAATACAAATGATCCCTGTGGTTGCGCACGAACGCCACCGAACGCGAAAAATCGAAGCCCTGGTGCAGCGTTTCAAGCGCCATCGAGACCATCTGGCCCGGACTGGCGCTGCCGATGGCGCCGCGCAGGTCGGCCAGGCCGCCGATCAATACGCGGTTGCCTTCGGCGCGCATGCGTGTCGAGGCCAGCTGGCGCGCGCGCCGTTCGGCCGGTTTCGACAGGG
This sequence comes from Janthinobacterium sp. BJB426, assembly GCF_002735705.1. Classification (GTDB taxonomy): domain Bacteria; phylum Pseudomonadota; class Gammaproteobacteria; order Burkholderiales; family Burkholderiaceae_D; genus Janthinobacterium. Next base: position 323,904 of record NZ_PDZL01000003.1, on the reverse strand, counting down.
GCGCGATCGACAGATCGGCCGCCGCCATCGCCTTGGCCTTGTCCACCGCCACCACCAGGTCCGTCGCGGTGATACCCAGGGTGCCCGCGTAGTCGTCGATCAGCGCGTGCACTTGCGCCGCGCCGGCAGCATCGTCATGCCACAGCGAGTCGGCGCAGCGCGCCGCCATCGTTGACAGTCCGGCCATCCAGTCGGCGCCGCTGACGGGAGAATTGTCCGGCGACGGGTCCATCGGACGCATGCCGTTGATCAGGTGCTGCGGCAAGCCCCAGTGGGCGGCCGTGGCATAGCCCACTTCCGGCAGAGACAGGCCGAGGATTTCGCGCGCGGCGGCTGCCTCGTTGCCGGGACCCGCGTGCGCCTGCATGCGCGCCCAGAAGTCCGTCATGTAGAACGTCACCATCATGCGGCCCAGGGTGTGCAGCATCGAGCAGACGACGGCCTGCTCCGCCTGCAGGCTGCCGGCGCTGGTGGCCACCTGCTGCGCCACCATCCCGGCCAGCACGGCCTTTTCCATTTCCACGTGGGCGCTGACGGAATCGGGCGACGCCTGCGACAGTTCCTCGATCAGTTTCAGGCCCAGCGCCAGGTGGCCGATGGCGTCGATGCCCAGCACCAGCACGGCCTTCGAGACCGTGTTGACGCGCTGGCCGAAGGCCGAATACATGCCGCTGTTGGCCAGCCGCAGCACCTTGTGCGTGAGGACAGGGTCGGACAGCACCGTTTGCGTGATGTCGAATTCGTGGTCGTCCTCGCCGCGCATGGCGCCCAGGATGGCGCTGATGGCTTTCGCGAAGCCGGGCATGTCGCCCTGCTGGCGCGTGCGCGCCCACAGCAGGTCCAGGGTGTTTTTGCCGAGCTGTGTCGGCGCCGTGAAATGACCTGGATTCATTGCACCCCTCCGCGCGGTTCATTGGCAGACGGCGCAGGCACCAGCGCCGCATAGGTTTTGTCGCTCAAGGCCGATAGCGCGGCGTGGGCGGGCATCGGTTTGCCCGTCAGGTAGCCTTGCACATACTGGCAGCCGCGCGACTCCATGAAGTGCATCTGCTCTTCGGTTTCCACGCCTTCGGCCACCACGGACAGGTTCAAATGCTTGGCCAGGTCGAGAATGGTGTTGCAGATGGCCGCATCCTTGCTCGATTCGGGCAAGTCCTTGATGAAGGTGCGGTCGATCTTCAGCACGGAAATGGGGAAGCGCTTCAGATACGCGAGCGAGGAATAGCCGGTGCCGAAATCGTCGATGGCGATGCGCGCGCGGCGCTCCGTCATCTTGACGAGGATGGTTTCCGCATGCACGGGGTCGATCATCAGGGTGCCTTCCGTAATTTCCAGCACCAGGTGTTCGCCGGACAGCCCCGAAAACGCGATGGCGTCATCGAGCACGTCGAGGAATTTGTCGTTGCGGAACTGGCGCGGGCTGATGTTGACGGAGATGTACAGCGGCCGCTTGGCCATTTCCTGGAATTGCTTGAGCTGCACGCAGGCCGCTTTCAGCGCCCAGGCGCCCAGCAGGTTGATCAGGCCATTGGCTTCGGCAATCGGGATGAAGCGCACGGGCGGCACCAGGCCCAGGGTCGGGTGCTTCCAGCGCATCAGGGTTTCGAAACCCTGGATTTGCCGCGTGTGCGCATCGACGATGGGCTGGTAAAAGAGTAAGAACTCGCCTTCACGCACGGCCTGGAACATGGCCGCTTCCAGCGAAATATCGTGTTCCGACGGGCCGTTCAGGCGCGGGCTGTAGACCAGGCAGCGGGCCTTGCCCGTTTCCTTGGCGCGCGACATGGCCGCATCGGCCAGCGCCACCAGGCGCACTTCATCTTCCGCGTGCAGCGGATAGATAGCCACGCCGACCGAGGCGCCCACGTAGATCGTGTGGCCATCGACTTCGAACGGCGCCTGCAGGGTGGCCAGCAGGCGGCCCGTCACCAGCTTGATCTGCGCATCCGTGGCGCTGCCTGGCAGCACGGCGACGAATTCATCGCCGCCCACGCGGGCCAGGGTGTCGCTGTCGCGCAGGGTCTTGCGCAGGCGCGCCGCGGCCAGGCGCAGCACGGCGTCGCCGACCGGGTGTCCCAGGCCATCGTTGACCTTTTTGAAGCCATCGAGGCCGATGGTGGCGACGGAAAAGCCCTGGCCCGAACGCGCGGCCTGGGCGATCACCATGCGGATGCGGTCCGACAGCAGCAAGCGATTCGGCAAGCCCGTGAGCGCATCGTGCGTAGCCATGTGGCGCAGCCGTTCTTCCGTATTGTGCTGGGCCGACGTGTCGCGCCCGACCACCAGCAATTCGGCTACGCCGGCCGCGTTCATATAAGAAGACAGGCGCAGTTCGAACCAGATTTCCTGATCCGGCGTTTGCAGCCGCACTTCCAGGCGGCCCGGTTCTTCCAGGGCGTCTTCCAGCGCCGCTTGCAGCGCCGCGCGCGATGCTTCGGCGGCCAGCGGCAGCAGCAAATGGCCGGACAGGCCCGAAGGTGCGCCAAACAGGGTGGCCGCGCGCTTGCTGGCGAACAGGATCAGGCCGTCCGTATCGAGCCGGAACACGACGTCGCCTGCCTCTTCCATGAGGTTGTCCAACTCGTGACGAGCCTCGCGGTGGGCGGCGGATGGGGTACTGGAAAACATCGTGCTGGCTTTTACCTTTTTTGTTATCAGTGCCGGCGCTCGCTGCAGGGCAGGGCGCCAACGGAAAGAGTGCATCGTGCATGATGCGTGCCATAGGGGCCGAAAGGGCGGCTATCGGAACGCGATCCACACGAAATGTATCATTGAAAAGCACCCGATTACATGAAATAGAGCAACATTGCTTCAGGTTTTGTAAATATTCCTGCCTTCCATGAAAAAAATCATGTCGCGCGGGGCATGTGGGCATTTTCATTCCACATGGAAACATTTATCTGCGCCTGCTTCCACTGGCGCGCTTGCCCCGCCATGCGCTTTGCGCTAGTCTGGCTGGCAGACGGTGTTGACGGTGCGCCAGCGACGGCAAGGGCGCCATGATAACAAATCGCGGGAGACTCCCATGAATGCCTTTGACACGCATGAAGTTTTCAATCAGGCCACGCCCTTTGAAAACGTCAATCTGTTCGCCTGCGACCCGGCGCTGATCGAAGCGCTGCTGCGCGAGGGCGGCGGCGCGGCGCTGCAGGAACTCGACGCGCTGGGCGAAAAGCTGGGCCGCGCCGAAACCTATGCGCTGGCGCGCCTGGCGAATATCCACACACCCGAGCTGCAGCAGTTCGACCGGGCCGGCCGCCGCATCGACGAGGTGCTGTTCCATCCGGCCTGGCATGAACTGATGGCCATCCTCGTGGGCGCCGGCGCGCATGCTTCGCCCTGGGCCTCGCCCGGTCCCGGCGCCCAGGTGGCGCGCGCGGCGGCCTATCTATTAGTGGGGCAGGTGGAAAACGGCACACAGTGTCCCGTGACGATGACGTATGCCTCGGTGCCGGCCTTGCGCCAGGCCATTGAGCTGCCGCAAATCGCGCAGCGCTGGCTGCCGAAAATCCTCTCGCGCGACTACGATCCCCGCTCCCTGCCCGTGGAGCAGAAGCGGGGCGCCCTGGTCGGCATGGGCATGACGGAAAAGCAGGGTGGCTCGGACGTGCGCAGCAATACCACGCGCGCGACGCAGGTGCCGCCGGCCGAGGCGCGTACCCTGTTCGGCGGCGAGGCCGGCGGCGCCTGGCGCATCGTCGGCCACAAATGGTTTTTTTCGGCGCCCCAGTGCGACGCCCATCTGATCCTGGCGCAGGCGGACGAGGGGGGATTGTCGTGCTTCTTCCTGCCCCGCTACCTGCCCGACGGCAGCCGCAACGCCATCCGCGTGCAGCGCCTGAAGGATAAGCTGGGCAACCGCTCGAATGCCTCGTCGGAAGTGGAGTTCACCAATGCCTACGGCTGGCTGGTAGGGCAGGCGGGGCGGGGCATACCCACCATCCTGGAAATGGCCAGCCACACGCGCCTCGATTGCGTGCTGGGCAGCACCGGTATCATGCGCGCCGCCCTGACGCAGGCGCTGCACCACGCGCGCCAGCGGGCCGTGTTCGGCAAGCCGCTGGCCGAACAGCCGCTGATGCAGAACGTGCTGGCCGACCTGGCGCTGGAATCGGAAGCTGCCACGGCCTTTGCACTGCGCCTGGCCCGCTGCTTCGATGAAAAGGAGGATGCAGGGCAAGCCATGCTGGCGCGCGTGCTCACGCCGGCCGGCAAGTACTGGATCTGCAAACGCGGTCCCGGTTTCGGCTTTGAAGCGATGGAAGTGCTGGGCGGCACCGGCTATGTGGAAGACGCGCCGCTGGCGCGTTTATATAGAGAGCTGCCCGTCAACTCGATCTGGGAAGGCTCGGGCAACGTCATGTGCCTTGACGTCTTGCGCGCCTTCGGCAAGTCGCCGGCCGCGCGCGACGCCCTGGCTGTCGAGCTGGCGCTGGCCGGCGATGACGATGCCATTTTCGCGGGCTACCGCGCGCGGCTGCTGGCCGACCTGGACGGGCCGCAAACGGATGAATTTGGCGCCCGGCAATTATCCGAACGCATCGTGCTGGCCGTGCAGGCCGGCTTGCTGCTGCGCCATGCGCCACCGTTTGTTGCGCAAGCGTTCCTGCAGTCGCGGCTGGTGCAAGCGCCGGGCGGCGTGTATGGCCGCTTGCCGGCCGGCACCGACTGCAAGGCCATCCTGGCGCGCGCGCTGCGCGAGTATTGATTTCAATAAATCCGATTATTTCGAAAATTCCGGCCACAGGCGGGCTGGGGGCTGGGATAATGCTGCAATCCATCATTTTATCGATACACAGCGCGCTTGCGGCCCAGGCTTGCCGCCGCGCCAGCTACAGAGAAAGAAAAACAAGATGAAACAAGATCCACGCTTCCCGAATTTGTTCATTACCGATCACCCTTTGATCCAGCACAAACTGAGCCACATGCGCGAGCACGACACGTCGACGCGCACCTTCCGCGAGCTGCTCAAGGAAATCACTTTGCTGATGGGCTATGAAATCACGCGCGACCTGCCGCTGACCACGCGCGAAATCAAGACCCCGCTGGTCACCATTGATGCGCCTGTCATTGCTGGTAAGAAACTGGCCATCGTGCCCATCCTGCGCGCCGGCATCGGCATGAGCGATGGCTTGCTGAACCTGGTGCCATCGGCACGCGTGGGACACATCGGCGTGTACCGCGACCCGGCCACGCATATGCCCGTGGAATACCTGGTGCGCCTGCCTGACCTGAACGAGCGTACCTTTATCCTGTGCGACCCGATGGTAGCGACCGGCAATTCGGCCGTGTATGCCGTCGATGTGCTGAAAAAACGGGGCGTGACGGATGAACAGATCATCTTCCTGGCCCTGGTTGCCGCACCGGAAGGCGTGACCGTGTTCCAGAATGCGCATCCGAACGTCAAGATGTTCTGCGCCTCGCTCGATTCGCACCTCGATGACCACGCCTACATCGTGCCAGGCCTGGGCGACGCCGGCGACCGTATCTTCGGCACCAAGTAATCCACGTCAGGCGAGTATTGCGATGGCAACCTTGATCGACCCGGATTTCCGCGCGCGTTTGCGCGCCCTGAACGAAAAATATGCGGCCGGCGTGCCGGCCCTGTTGCAAACGATTGCGCAAGCAAGCGGCCGCTGCGACAGCGAAGGCCCCCGTCTGGAGCCGTTGACGGAACTGCACCGCGCCCTGCACGCGGTGGCCGGCTCGGCCGCCACCTTCGGTTTTACCGCGCTGGGCCAGGAATGCCGGTGCATCGAACAGCTGGTGCGCGCCATGCTCAACACCCCTGCGCAAGCGGTGGCGGATTGGCCTGCCGTGCGGGCGCAGGTGGTGGCGCTACTGGATTGGGCGCGACGCGATGCTGCCGCCACCCATTTCACCGCGTAAATGACCGCGTCATAGTAATGTGGTTGCAATGATTCATTTGATACAACGCAAAGCACCCGCGTCGCAGATTAGGATATAGTGTCTCCATGCCGCTGGTACAGGGCGCCGCAAGACGGGGATTTGGCTATTAAAGTAGTGTTCGCAAGTTTATTTTGCGAAAGAATGGTTTTTCTCAGTTTTGTTGGTATAATTGGGCATCGTTGGATTCGAGGTAGTAGTGCAGTTTGTCTGTCATTTCTTTCTTGCTTCAAACGATATAACGGGCGCAAGCCCAACTTAACTGAAATAGGAAATTGTAATGGCAACTGGCATCGTAAAATGGTTCAATGATTCGAAGGGTTTCGGCTTTATTACCCCTGACGAAGGCGGCGAAGATCTGTTCGCTCACTTCTCGGCTATCCAGTCGAACGGCTTCAAGTCCCTGCAAGAGAACCAACGCGTTTCTTTTGAAGTGACCGCTGGCCCTAAAGGCAAGCAAGCTTCGAACATTCAGCCAATCTAATACGCTGGATCAAACGAAATAAAGAAATCCTCGGTCTCCGAGGATTTTTTTTCGCCTGAATTTCCGTGAAGCATGGGTTTTGCCTGCCTTATGCGTGTGGTTTTTAGCTTGCATGGCCCTTGTTCTGCGCGCCTTGAGGCAGCGTAGGTCGCGGGTGAGTCCTGTTCTGGACCGTCACGGCGCCGAGTCAGACCGTAGCGAGCGGCAGTGAGGGCGTCCTTAGATAGCCCGTTCGCGCCAGTAATCCGCTTGAGAATAGCTGTGGCGCAAGAAATCCACAAACGCCCGTATGCGCAGCGGCAAGTGACGGCGCTGGGCGAACACGGCATAAATGTCATTGCCCGGCGCTGCGAACTGGTCCAGCACCGTCACCAACTGGCCCGAGGCGATCTCGGCGCCCACTTCCCACATCGAGCGCCACGCCAGTCCCTTGCCGGCCAGTGCCCAGTCATGCAGCACTTCGCCATCGTTGCAGACCATATTGCCGGCCACCTTTAGAATCACATTCTTGCCGTTTTCGCGGAAGGTCCAGCCCCGCTGGCTGCCTTCGCTGCTGATCGCCAGGCAATTGTGCTTGGCCAGGTCGGCCGGGATGCGCGGCGTGCCCGCCCGTTTCAGATAGGTGGGTGAACCGACGAGCACGCGCTGGTTGTCCGCCAGTTTGGTGCTCACGAGCGAGGAATCGGACAGGCTGGCGATGCGGATAGCCACGTCGATGCCTTCGCCGATCAGGTCGACGAGGCGGTCGTTCAGGTTCAGCGACACCGTCACGTCGCGGTGCTCGGCGACAAAGGAGGGGATTAATGGCGCCACGTGCTGGCGGCCGAAGCCTGCCGGCGCGGAAATGAGCAAATGGCCGCTGGCTTTGACGCTGCGCACGGCCACGGCCGCTTCAGCTTCTTCCAACTCGCCGAGGATGCGCTGGCAATCTTCCAGGAAGGCGGCGCCTTCATTCGTCAGCGCCAGCTTGCGCGTCGTACGCTGCAGCAATTTGACGCCGAGGCGCTGCTCCAGTGCATCGAGGCGCCGCCCTATCATGGCCGGGGCGATGCCTTCCGCGCGGGCGGCCGCCGACAGGCTGCCCTTGGCCACCACTTCCACGAAGGTCGATATTTGTCTGAACTGTCCCATGTCGTGCTCCCGCGATGCCGTCACTTGTGATAAAAACGCATAGATGAAGTGATTTTTAATCTCGTTTCCATGCCTTATAGTGCAATACTATAGAACAAACGCGCCGCCAGGCAGAGTGTTTTTGCGCCTCTGCCCAGCTTGCCAGCGCAGTCGTTCGGCTTATACTTGGATCACCAGATTACCTTTGCTTATATTTATTAAAAACCGGAGAACTTCATGACGCAGAACACGATCGCACTTCCAGAAGGCATGCAAATCACGGGGGAAATCCAGCCCGGCTACGAACAGATCCTGACCCCGGCCGCACTGGCCCTGGTGGCCAAGCTGACGCGTGCATTCGAACCGCGCCGCCAGCAGTTGCTGGCCGTGCGCGTGGAACGGGCCAAGCGCCTCGACGCGGGCGAGCGTCCTGATTTCCTGCCTGAAACCGCGCATATCCGCGACGGCGACTGGAAGATCGCGCCGATCCCGAAGGCGCTGGAATGCCGCCGCGTGGAAATCACGGGTCCCGTCGAACGCAAGATGGTCATCAACGCCTTCAATTCCGGCGCGGACAGCTACATGACGGACTTCGAGGATTCGAACACGCCGAACTGGGATAACCAGCTGACGGGCCAGATCAATATGTTCGATGCCGTGCGCAAGACGATTTCGCTGGAGCAAAATGGCAAGTCCTACAAGCTGAACGACAAGATCGCGACACTCGTCGTGCGCCCGCGCGGCTGGCACCTTGATGAAAAGCATGTGCTGGTCGATGGCAAGCGCATTTCCGGCGGCATCTTCGACTTCGCCCTGTTCATGTTCCATAACGCCAAGGAACAACTGGCGCGCGGCGCCGGCCCGTACTTCTACCTGCCGAAGATGGAATCGCACCTGGAAGCGCGCCTGTGGAACGATATTTTCGTCATGACGCAAAACGAATTGGGCTTGCCACAAGGTACGATCAAGGCGACCGTGCTGATCGAAACCATTTTGGCGGCCTTCGAGATGGATGAAATCCTGTACGAACTGAAAGAGCACAGCTCGGGCCTGAACGCGGGCCGCTGGGATTACATCTTTTCGTGTATCAAGAAATTCAAGCTGGACAAGGATTTCTGCCTGGCCGACCGCGCCAAAGTCACGATGACGGCACCCTTCATGCGCGCCTACGCCTTGCTGCTGCTGAAAACCTGCCACAAGCGGGGTGCACCAGCCATTGGCGGCATGGCAGCCTTGATCCCGATCAAGAACGATCCGGAAAAGAACGACATCGCCATGGGCGGCGTGCGCAACGACAAGGCGCGCGATGCCACCGACGGCTACGACGGCGGCTGGGTTGCCCATCCGGGCCTGGTGGAACTGGCTATGGGCGAATTCACCAAAGTGCTGGGCGACAAGCCGAACCAGATCGAGAAGCAGCGTCCCGACATCGACGTGAAAGCGTCGGATCTGCTGAACTTCCAGCCGGAAGCGCCGATTACGGAAGCGGGCTTGCGCTACAACATCAACGTGGGCATCCACTACCTGGGCAGCTGGCTGGCTGGCAACGGTTGCGTGCCCATCCACAACCTGATGGAAGATGCGGCCACGGCCGAGATCAGCCGCTCGCAAGTGTGGCAGTGGATTCGTTCCAGCAAGGGCGTGCTGGAAGATGGCCGCAAGGTAACGGCCGAGATGGTGCGCGCCATGATTCCGGAAGAGCTGGCCAAGGTGCAGCGCGATGCGCCAGGCGGCAACGGCCCGACCTATGTGCGTGCCGGCCAGATTTTCGAGGAAATGTCGACGTCGGAATCGTTCGCCGAATTCCTGACCTTGCCGCTGTACGAAGAAATCTGATCCTGATCAAATAGCAGCATAAAAAATCCCGGCGATGCCTTAAGCATCTGCCGGGATTTTTTATTGTGGAAGAGTTTGCTTAAAAATTATTCTTCCACATTCGCAAGGCTGCAAACGCTTCCACGGGCGAGGCGTCTGCCGCCAGCTTGCCTTCCACCTTCAGGCTGCTCAAGATCGCCGGTTCGCGATAGCGCAGGAAAGGATTCGTGGCTTTTTCCAGGGCAATGGTCGACGGCACGGTCGATAAACCCTGCTGGCGCTTTTCCGTGTCGATGGCGATGCGTTCCTGCAAGGCCACATTGCCCGGCTCGACAGCGTTGGCGAAGCGCAGATTGGACAAGGTGTACTCATGCGCGCAAAATACCTCGGTATCGTCGGGCAGGGCGGCCAGCTTGCCCAAGGAATCGGCCATCTGGCCCGGCGTGCCTTCGAACAGGCGGCCGCAGCCGCCCGCAAACAGGGTGTCGCCGGAAAACAGCCATGGTGCGCCGCTGCGTTCGTCGCGCTGGCGCACATAGGCAATATGCCCCTTCGTGTGGCCGGGCACGTCGATGACGGTCAGCTGCAAGCCGAGCTCGGGCACATGGGCGACATCGCCTTCGGCAAGCGGTTCCGTGATGGCTGTGATAGCCTCATTGCGCGGGCCGAAGACGGGGATGGCGAAATGCTGCAACAATTCAGGCACGCCACCCGTGTGGTCGGCGTGGTGATGCGTGAGTAAAATGGCGGACAAGGTCAATTGATGGGCTTGCAGCGCATCGAGGATGGCCGTCGCGTCGCCGGGGTCGACCACGGCGGCATGGCGGCCGTCATGGATCAGCCACAGGTAATTGTCGGCAAAGGCGGGCACGGCAAGTACCGATAAAGCGTGTTCAGGGGATTGTGTCATGAGCAAAAGAGAAAACTGAATGGACAGTGTGGCATCCGAAAAATCCATTATAGCGCTTGACGGCTGGCTGCAGACGCCGGCCGGTCTGTATGTGCGTGCCTGGGAGCAGCAATGCCTCGACAGTCTGACGGTCGATATCTTCGGTTTTAATGCCGTGCAGATCGGCTTGCCCCAGCTCGATGCGCTGGCGGCCAACCGCATGCCGAACAAATGGTTGCTCGATGCGCGCCTGCCGTCGCGTCCGTCACAAGAGAGCCGTTTGACCCTCGTGTCGGCCTTCGACGAGTTGCCGTTCGACTCGCAAAGCCTGGACCTGGTGGTCTTGCCGCACGTACTCGAATTTGCCGCCGAGCCGCACCAGGTCTTGCGCGAGGTCGAGCGCGTGCTGATCCCGGAAGGGCGCGTGATCGTCTGCGGCTTCAATCCGGCCAGCCTGTGGGGCATGCGCCAGGGGCTGGGACGGGTCACGGGACGCCATTACCTGCCGCAGGCAGGCGAGCTGATCTCTATGCCGCGCATGAAAGACTGGTTAAAATTGCTCAACATGGGCGTCAGCCAAAGCTACTTCGGCTGCTACGCACCTGCCTGCAGGACAGAAAAATGGCTGCGCCGCAACGCCTTCATGGACAAGGCCGGTGCGCGCTGGTGGCCATATCTGGGCGCAGTGTATATAGTGCAGGCGATCAAGCGCGTCAAAGGGATGCGTTTGATCGGTCCGGCGTGGACCAAGAAACCGGCGACGGCGCCCGCAGGCGCACCGGTTACGAATAAAAGGCGGGAACAGCAAGATGGCTAAGTTTGAAGATAAGGTAGAGATTTACGCCGATGGCGCATGCAAGGGCAATCCCGGCACGGGCGGCTGGGGCGCGCTGATGGTGGCCGATGGCGCCAAGAAAGAAATTTACGGCGGGGAACTCAATACGACGAATAACCGCATGGAATTGAAGGCCGTGATCGAAGCCTTGACGGCGCTCAAACGTCCCTGCCAGGTGGTGCTGTATACCGATAGCCAGTACGTGCAAAAGGGCATCAGCGAATGGATCCACGGCTGGAAGGCGCGCGGCTGGAAAACGGCGGCCAAGGCGCCCGTGAAAAACGTCGACCTGTGGCAAGCCCTCGATGCGGCCCAGGCCGTCCATGAAGTGGAATGGCGCTGGGTGCGCGGCCACAATGGCCATCCGGGCAACGAGCGGGCCGATCAGCTGGCCAACCTGGGCGTGGAAACCGTGCGCGCGTAAGAACACCCAAGGTCGCTAGTTGTAATCGCAGGGCACAGGTTTGCTATACTGTGCCCTTCGCTTTTTGCTTTTACGAATGAATCCGCCATGCGTCAAATTGTTCTCGATACTGAAACCACCGGCCTGAACCCGCGCACGGGCGACCGCATCCTGGAGATCGGCGCGGTCGAACTGAACAACCGCATGTTGACGGGGAATAATTTCCACCATTACATCAATCCCGAGCGCGACTCGGAAGAGGGCGCATTGGCCGTCCACGGATTGACGACGGAATTCCTCAGCGACAAGCCGAAATTCGCGGAAATCGCCGAGGAGTTTCGTGCCTACATCGCTGACGCCGAACTGATCATCCACAACGCCCCGTTCGATATTGGCTTCCTGAACGCGGAATTCAAGCGCCTGAACCTGCCGCCCGTGCATGAGCAAGTGGTTGGCGTGATCGACACCCTGGTGCAGGCGAAGGAAATGCATCCGGGCAAGCGCAACTCGCTGGACGCCCTGTGCGACCGCTATGGTGTCTCGAACGCCCACCGCAAGCTGCACGGCGCGTTGCTTGACTCGGAATTGCTGGCCGACGTCTACCTGGCCATGACGCGCGGGCAAAACAGCCTGAGCATGGAAGAGGAAGTGGAAGTGGCCGCCGATGGCGCCGCCCTGGAAATCGTGCCGCTGGCCGAAGTCATCTTCCAGAGCGCCACGGCCGACGAACTCGCCGCCCACGAAGCCACCATCGCCGGCCTCGACAAGGCCGCCAAAGGCCAGTGCATCTGGACCGCCGTCATGGCCCCGCCAGCGGCCGCCTGAGAAAAAGCGCGGGTATGGTAAATTTCCTCTCGCCAGCCCTTGCAGATGCCGCAACACCTATGCGATAATTCGCCTCGCTTCGGGAGGTTAGCTCAGGGGTAGAGCACTGCATTCACACTGCAGGGGTCGCAAGTTCGAAACTTGCACTTCCCACCAAGAATTCGCAATACAATCAAGTACTTATATTAAAGCCGACACATTTATGTAGTCGGCTTTTTTATTGGGTGTAATTTACTTCGCCACCACCAGCGCCGATAGCTTATCCAGCGCCAGGCGCTGAGCATCCACACTGCAAGTGTGCGTAACGCTGGGTTGTTTGCACATTGGCATGACCGAGAATTTTGCTGATGGTGTACAGGTTCACGCCCAGGCCCAGCATGATGCTTGCGCAAGAATGGCGCAGGTCGTGGAAATTCACGTGAGGTATGCCTGCCTTCACGCGCGCGCGGCGCCACGACGACTCGCACACCGTACAAAGTCATATTCAATGGAAAATACTTCAGCCATGGCCGCCAACGCCGGAATGATCGGCACCACGCGCATACGAAGTGTTTTAGTATTGCTGGCAGGGAAGGTGGTCGAATCCTTCCCAATATGCTCACGCTGAATCTGGAACAGTTCTCCGCGGCGCGCACCGGTCAGTAGCGCCGCCCATATCGCAGCCTGCGCGATCGGCGTGCAGAAGGCGGAGATCTTCCTCACTTGCTCACCTGTGCCGCCGCAGGAGCTGCATAGCGCGCGCATTTCGGCGCAGGTGTCGGTACCGATGGTTCCGACATCATCAGCAACCTCAACACGATCAACGGCAAAGATTGCATCGAAACGACGATGCAGGTCGACTAAACCTTCGGCCTGGGCTTGAAGGGCTACACCTGGGACGAAGCTTCAGGCGGCAAATCGCCATCCGATGCTGCGCTGGGCACCGGCGCCAACTGGGACCAGGTGGCCACCAGCGACAAGCATACGGCTGGCGTGATCACCATCGGCGACGCGACCAAGTTAGCCACCGCCGCGCCTTTACACGGGGCGCGGCTTCTTCCATCAAGAAAAAGAACTGAGTTCCAAATGGAAAAAGTGCCGGCAAACATCTGGTATTTGGCAGGACCGATGTTTCAGTACAACGAGGACGTCAAGGCGCTCGCACGCCAGGCTGGCCTCAAAATCATCGATGCAAACATGGCTGTTGGCCGCGCCAATGCCGCTGAAGACATGCAGGAAGTCACGATTAAGGCTGAATACACTGATCAGGGCGCGGGAGAGCGCATGCCGACCGCAGCCGAGTTAACGGCTGCCCGTGCTGATCTGCTGGCCGCGCACGATGACCTGCAGCAACGTGAACGAGAGCTAGCAGCCGAGAAAGAGCGCGTTGCCAAGCAGGCGCATGAAAATGAGCTTGCCGCGACCTGCAACGCGGAGCAGGCTGCAGCGAACGAAGCCGAAGCCCAGCGCCTGCGCGACGAAGCCGTGAGTCTTCAGGCCGCCAAGAGCGCTGCGGCTACTGCCACTGTTGCTGCTGCCTCCGCCGAAAAGCCAGCTAAAGCGGCCAAGAATTAAGTTTTGGCCGTCACCATCAAGCCGACTTAAGCCTGCGTCGGCCAGCGAAACCGACTATGCCCAAGCCGGCCAGTAACATGGCGTAGGTTTCTGGCTCAGGAACAGGAATGGTGTTATTTGTGAAATTTGCCGTAAATCTCATGTAAACCGTCTTGTCCACACCCCAAGGCTGACTCGCGTTAAGGGGATCCTTGGCATTCGAATAAACGTGGTTCCCTGTTAAACCGCCATTGTTGTTGGATCCTTGCGGCCTAATGAAATGAACTGGATTCTCGATGCCTGCAACTGTTAAGTATGCTACGTATTCTTTATTAAGTGGCAATGCCAGATTGAGTCCAGTTGCTTCAAATGCTGCATTTTTGCCACTGTATGGCATTGGAGCACTCGTGTACAAGGCGGGACCGACGGCTTTGGTTCCGTCCCATGCTGCAATCCCGAATCCGATATAGCCGGTGCCATAATTTGAAGTGCCATAACCTGAAGACGCATAGAGGGTGAAATCGTTCAGCACTCCGCCCGGAGAAGTGAAAGTTTCTCCATAAGTAACCACACCTATTGCGCCCAAGTAACCTAATTCGCCAGAGTTGAACTCGTTGGAAAAGGTTGTTGCTTGCACGTGGAAGGAGGCGCACAAAGCAATGTTCGTAAGTGCAATTTTGATAATTGTATGTAAGCTCATCATTTTCCTTATATTGATGCAAAAAAGATATGAAAATTAATTATACGATAATTTTTTCTAAATTGCAGCAATTGAATATTTATTAAAAATGTAGGATTTCTTATGCTTACGATTGAAACTGGCGCAGGTCTGGCCGAAGCCGAATCCTATGCCAGTGTCGCCGCAGCTGATGCGCGTTGCGCCAGCCTGGGCCTGACCGCTTGGGCTGCGCTGACCGAGGCCGATAAAGAGATCGCCTTGCGCAGGGCTACGCTGTTCATGGCGACCTACCGCACGCGCTGGGCCGGCCGCCGGGTGTATCAGCACCAGGCGCTGGACTGGCCGCGTTACAACGTGGCAGTCGACGGCTTCATCGTGCCCAGCACCATCGCGCCGCTGGACATCGTCAATGCCTGCATCGATCTGGCCGTGCGCGCCGGCAGCGGCGAGGATCTGCTGCCCGACCTCGACACTGGTTCCAACGCCATCAAAAAAGACAAGACTGGCCCACTGGAAACGGAGTATTTCCAGAACACCACTGACGCACGCGAGCGCTTCGTGGCAGTTGATACGTTGCTCGCGCCTTATTTGGGCTCGGCCGGCTGCGGCAACGCGATGAAGTTGATACGAGCATGAGCGCATACCCCGCCGTGAAGATCGATGGCTGTTTCGTCGCCGATAACACATACAGTTCCGATGGAAAGGTATGGAACGTCACAAACCCGATCGCGCGCGCCATGAATTTGGAGCCGTTCGACCTGCCACTGGCGGCGATCTACTCCGCGAGGTCTGGACTCCTGTCGGTTCGGCCTAAGGCATCGCGCACGACCAGCAATTGCTGCTGTTGCCGTTGCAGCGAAAGGGGGCGCCAATGCCGGCACCGACGGCGGCCGAGGTGCTAGATCGCACCTTTAGAGCGTTTTTTTGAGGGGAGAGGTGATCCGGCTTACTCTGCAGCAGGCGGTGCGCTTGGTGCGGGCTGAGCGGCAATGCATGGCGGACGAAGAATTCAGGCGCTCGGCTTGCAGGCGCTGGACTGCTCCAAGGTATGAGTCTTGGCCAAGATCGAGGCAGGTATATCCGTGCTTCCGTTTCAGTTAATGATGCTTACTCTGCTTATGAATTCTTTAGAAGAGTCAGAGGCATCACATCTTGATCAGCTGCCAATGGAGAATATTTTATTTTGGAAATAATTGCTATAGGGTGGTAAGTTAATCATCACTAAATATAACGATTTTTTATGCGACTGATATTGTCTATCTTGGCTGAGCAGTTACATAAAATAACTACTTTATTTCGTTCTGCCGCTGCTAATTAGCCGATTGCGAAACGCAAGGTACCCAGGCTGCGTACCTGGACCACGCCATCTTGATTGACGAATGAACGAACGCCTTCTGCAAGGATGCTATTGTCGGTCTGGTATGCCCCGTTCCACGCATCGCTGATGCAATATGGCCGACCGTTAGGACGAGCACTTCCGCCAAAACTGATAACGAATGGCGCCACGCCATCCTTGCCTTGGGCCTTGTTAAATACCCATGAATAGTGTCCGATATTGCCTTCGGCGGTCAGTGGGCCGACAGGACTATAGCTTGCGTTATATACGCCGCTGATGACGCCATTCGAGGAATCGGCCGAACTGATTTTAAATGTAAAATTCTTATCTTCAGAAACATAGTTTCCGGGTACTGGTACATTGCTCATGATAAATTACCTTTCAATGTAAAAGAAAAGAAATGTAACTGCTCAGCTGAATGGAATGCTACACCACATTATTGTTGAAAAACATTATTTTTGAAAATAATTATATTTATTACTGATGCGTTTCTGAAAATGTCACGTAAATACTCGCTTTGTCACCAAATATAACTGCCACAGCTTAAAATTATGTCCAGTGATGCGGAATAATCCGGATGATAGTATTTTGCATGATAATCTCCAGCGCCTGATGAGGTTCCCGAACGTTCTTGTTCCAATGCATCAGAGTTTCTTTACTATTGAAACCAGGCTTGAGATTGCTAGTGCACGCTTTGATAATCTTTCCGCTTATCAACTCGGCGCTGAATGTGCGAATCTTGTGTCTGGCACATATTGAAGATTGTGTGTTTTCGCTAAACGCGAAGTCCGACAACGGCACGCTTAACTGCATGTAAGAGGGCAAGCAACAGAATCTGGCGCAGCTGGACTGTCGAGGCGATCGAGTGCGGCCGGGAAGTCGCTGGCACACCGGCTGGACGGCAAGTGCAAGGGCTGCGCTTCGCGCCACCGATAGCTGAAACTCGCGACAGTACGGGGACCCAGCATTGGATCTGCTCGCCCTGCATGTGCCGTTCACCACGCACTATGGTCGTGGCAGCAAAAAAAAAAGAAGCCACCTTTTGGGTGGCTTTGCCATTGTTACGCTTGATTCTTGCTACGCCGTAGTATGAAGCCCAGCAGGCCTAGGCCCGCCAGCAGCATGCCGTAGGTTACTGGTTCTGGGACGGGGGTAACAGTGCCATCGTCGACGTTAAATGCCTGAATCAGCGTTATCGGATGGGTTTCCCCAAAGAAAATGAATCTGGCCCAACCGCCCCAACGATCAATGCGACAGCACCGAACCGCGCGACCTGTGGCCGAGGTAGGGCAGCAAGCTGATGAGGCCAAGCACGGCCAGCGCGACACCGACCCACAACGGGGAGCGCAAGCCGTAGCCGGCGGCAATGCCGAGGCCGCCGAGCCAGGAGCCGGCGCCCAGGCCGATGTTGATGACGGACGTGTGCACCGTGTTGACCAGCGGCCCTGGGTGGGCGGTCTTCATCACGCGGGCGATGATGGCGGGATTCATCGACATGCCGACCAGGCCCGTGACGACCAGCAAGGCGACGCTGATGGTTTTGTCGTGCGCGAAGACGGCGAATAGCGCCAGGCTGATGCTCAGGATGATCATGCCCCAGACCATGATGACGGTGGTGTAGCGGTCCGCATAACGGCCGACTACGCCATTGCCCACCACGTTGGCGACGCCGTAGATACCCAGCAGCCAGGGGATGTCGGAAGCTTGAAATCCTGTAATTTCCGTCAGGATGGAGGCGAAGTAGCTGAAGGCCGCGAAGATCGCGCCGATGATGAGACCGCTGCTGGCATACGCTGCCCACAGGTGACGGTTGCGGAATTCCCCCAGTTCATTGCCGAGGCTGACGACTTCGGATGGCTTGGCGCGCGGCACCAGTACGGTGATGAGTGCCAGGCACAGGAGCGCCAGCAGCACCACCAGCCAGAAGCTGGCGCGCCATCCCAGATGCTGGTCGATCAGCGTGGCGACCGGCACGCCCACCACGGAAGCGAGCATGAGGCCGCCGATCACGACGGCGGCGGCGCGTCCGCGCGCATTGGGAGCGACGATGTCGGCACAGATCGCCAGGGACAGGCCAAAGCAGGTGGCGGCGACCACGCCGGTGACCACCCGCGCGATGGCCAGGATGTCATAGCTGGTGGCGGACGCGGCAACGGATTGGGCAAGGACATAAAAGCCCAGCAGCCACAGCAGTCCCTGCTTGTTCGGCACGCGCAGCTTGAGCAGGGCGATGGTGCTCAGCGGTCCGCCGATGACCATCCCCATGGCGTAGAGCGAGATCAGATAGCCGATCCGTGTCACCGGTTCGTCCATGGCCAGGGCCAGCGACGGCATCATGCCCGCCACCATGAATTCGGAGGTGGTTAACGAAAAGATCGTCAACCCCAAAATGTAAACAACCAGCGGCATAGCAATATCCTTCGAGAGTAATAACAAAAACGCCAGCCAGGCGTGGCGCGGGCCTCGGCCTCATGCGGCCCTTGCGCGCGCCACGTCCTGGTCAGGTGTTGCAAGACGTAAAGACGCTGTCCGGAATATCACCGACAAACAGGTTGGGAAAGTCTCGTACCGACCGGTGCTGCGGGTCGTTGCCTGTGACCATGCGCAGCAGGCGGTTGCCACCGGCCTCCAGGTAAAAGACCGATGGCGGCTTGCCCGTCCGCTCCACTACCCAGGCGTCCGCTTCCCGACCCAGCACGCTGTGGAGGCCGTCGTGACGGGCACCGCCGTCCAGCAGCACCGCTTGCGGCAGGAACAGGTCATGGAACGGGATCACCTCATCGGCCAGTGCCGTGCCGTGCAGCTGCTCGCCACTGGCCTCCGCCTGCCTTGTGTAGGCCACTTTCTGCTTGCGGCTTTGTTCGCGCCTGGCGTCACCGATTTCCGACATCCACAGCAGGTGTCCATGTTCCTTTTCCGGCCAGGGATTGAACAGACCATCGATGCGGCAGATGTTGCGCGCATAGTCGAACCAGCAATAGCCGGACGTGACCTGATCGTCCTCCCGCATCGGCGTCCAGTAGGAAATATAGGCGCTGCTCCATTGCAGCGGCAGCAGCGGCGGGGCGAGGTGTGTCGGCATGGTATCTCCCTTAGCGGCCCAGTGCGTAGCCAAGGCTGGCCATCAGCGCTTCTTGCAGCGAAGGCAAGTCCTTGCGGCGGGCGTCGAAGCTGGCGGTCAGCTCTTCATTGCTCAGTTCGATACGTTCGCCCACGCTTTCAAACCACAGGCGGCTGCTGTTGGCATGCTCCTTGAATAAGTGCACCAGCGGCACGGCGCGGGCATTGAAGCTGTCCAGGGCGGCGGACGTGTTGGCTTCGGTATCGAGGACTTTGACCAGCAGCAGGGCCGCCACCACGGCCATGGTGGTGCCATGGCCGATGGAAAAATGCCCCGATTGCAACGCATCGCCGAGCAGGACGAACTTGCCGTCGCAGGCCCGGTCGCGGCTGAGGGTCATGAAGTTGCGCCAGCCCTGGCCCGGTTGGCTCTGCAGTCCGTGCTCGCCGAGTTCGGCTTTGAACGTCTTGGCGATATACGCGGCGGCGTCGTGCTCGGACAGCGCCTCCAGCCCGACCTTCGCGTACGTTTCTTCGCTGCATTCGACGATAAAGGTGCTCATCGTGTCCGAATATTTATAGGCATGGCCGATGAAAATGCCGTGTTCATTGCTGCGGAACACCAGGTTCATCTGGTCGAACAGCTGGGTGGTGCCGTACCAGATGTATTTGTTGCGGCCGAAATCGATGTGCGGCGCCAGTGCTGGCGGCAAGTCCAGCGATTTGTAATTGACGCCATTCGACACCACCACCAGGTCGTACTCGGCTTCCAGTTGCGCCTTGTCCGCCGGCGGCGTTTCGTAGCGGATATCGATGCCGGCTGCTACGCACTTGGCGCGCAGGGCCTGCACGAGGGCCTGGCGTCCGACGCCGCACAGCGTCACGCCGGTGCCCATCAGGTTGGGCTGCTCGTGGTGCACGAGCTTGAATTCTTCCAGGAACTGCGGATTGAGCCGTTCCGGCTGCTCCAGGTAAGAGAGCGGATTGGCCGGATGGCGCGGCGGCCGTCCCGGCAACACCACGCCCCAGCCCAGCACTTCTTCCGGGGTATTCTTTTCCGTAATGCGGATATTCCAGCCGGGCTGGGCCTGTTTCATCTGACTGGCGAAGAGCAGTCCTGCGGGACCGGCGCCGATGACGAGAATGTTCATTAATTTACCCTCCCAAGTTTGTACCAAACGTTTTGTTTTTTCTGAATTTGCTGCAGTTCATCGTAAGGAATCGATGTAAAGAACAATTTATCCGCCATGTCGGGTGGATAAATACGGGGGAATTTCTGGTGCATAAAGCGGTTGTAGCGCGTCTGCAGGAAGAAAATCAGATTGGGGTTGCTCAGCGCTTCGTAGTTGGCGATCGCCATATCCTGCATGGCGTCGGCCTGTACTTTGCGCTGCTGCGTGAACTCGGCCAGGGCGGGCGCCAGCGCATTGCCGTGCTTTTCCAGCAAAGTGACGAAGATATAGGTGTCTTCCAGCGCCATGTTCATGCCCTGGCCGAGGAAGGGGGCGGTGGCATGCGCCGCATCGCCGATCAGCAGGACATTGCCCTTGTAATGGAAGGTGCTCGAGCGGACATTGATGAGGTCGTTGCTGGGCAGGGCGATGAACTGGTTCACCATCTCTTGCCGGCTGGCCGCCGGCAGCTTGTCGTAATAGCGGTCGAAGAAGGCCGCCATGGTTTCCCGGTTCAGCGTGTTCAGGCTGGGCGTGCCGGAGTAGGGCAGGCAAATGACAAAGCTGACGCTGCCGTCCGGAATGGTGGCTGCGCGGCCGGCAAACTGGCCCTTGGAAGCCATACCGAAGAAATACAGCAAATCCTTCCTGAAACCCAGGCCCTCCGCATTCGGTAACACGAGGGTCTTGTAGCCATGGCGGAAGAAGCTCTGCTTGAATTCAAAGCGCCGCATGCCGCTCTGCATGGCGCGCCGCACGGCGGAATGGGCGCCGTCGGCGCCGATGATCAGGTCGCCATCCAGGTGCTGCAGGGCGCCGTCCGGGCCCTGGATCAGCACGACTTTTCTTTCCAGGTCGACATCCAGGCATTTATGCTCGAAGTAGTATTTCACTTCGTGCCTGGCGGCGTAGGTGTTTAACAGGCGCTGGAAGGCGGACCTGTCCAGCGATAGTGGGAACAGGCCTTCGCGCTGTTCCAGTTCGCGCACCTTGAATGTACCGCCGACGGAAAACGCCATGCCAAGGATGCGTTCGCCGCACAACTCCAGCTCTTGCCTGCTGATGCCAGCCGCCAGCACCGCCTTGACGCCGCGTACGGTCATGGTGACGCCGATGGCGCGCGAGTTGACCGGATCGGCGTTGGCGTAAGCTTGCTGCAGCGGATCGCCGCGTTTTTCGACAACGTGGACATCGTGTCCCCGTTGCGCCAGATAAATGGCGCTGAGGCTACCTGCCAGGCCTCCGCCGACGATAATGATTTTATGCATTTCAGGCCTCTCTTGACATCTTTCCCCGAGATAAATCGGTAAGTTGCTGATTAAAAAACTCCAACATTTCTATCGGCGCCATGCCGATGACATCGCTCTCAAGGCCGCGCGCGTACCGCGCCAGCGCCAGGCATTTCTGCGCCAGCATGTCGCAACCCAGGCTGTAGTCGCTGCTGACCCGGCTGCTGACCGGCTCGGGCACGGGCGGTCCCGCATGGCGGCCGGGCACGCCCGATGGCATGTTCATCAGGGCGGCCGACAGAGGGCGTAACAGGCCGGTCATGATGTCGATGGAGGCGTTCATCAGGCGCGAGCGGCGCAGGCTGCCCAGCGGCTGCTGCGCAAAATGGTGCGCCATCATCAGGAAGGTCAGTTCGTAGCAGCCCTGATACAGCTGCATCAGCGCGCGCGCCTTTTGGTCGGTTACCACCGTGCAGTCCGCGCGTGCTTCCAGCACGGGATTCTTCAGCGCCGGCACGGCCGGCTCGAACGGCTTGCCGCAGGCTGCAAACCTGCCGGCGATGGTGCGCAGCCGCTGGAAGTGCGACGAGGCGAAATGCGGCGAATCGACGGCCACGCCTTCGCCCTGTTCCGTGACGAAGTCGATGGCGAACAGCGCGCTGTCGCGGTCCGACACTTCCAGCTGGTAGCCGGGATAGGCGCGGTTGGTCAATTCTTTCAGGAACAAATGGTGCTCGCCGCCGCGCTTGCCGCCGCCGCTCTCGAACAGGCCGGGCAGCTCGGCCACGGCCTGGCGGATCGCAATATAGAAGGTGGCAATCGATTTGCCCGGCGTGGGAAGGTAGTCGGGCCATTCGAAACGCACGAAGCGGGCCAGCACGTGTTCGGAAAATGGTTCGAACGCAAATTCCGTGTCCAGGCCGAAGCGCCGGCGCGCCTGCAGGCCCAGCAGCGGGGTACCGCTATAAAACGCTTCGCCTAGCGCCATCAGCACATTGTTGACTAATAAGTAGTGAATCATTTCTTCATGCGCGATTTCCAGCAATGCGCCGCGCGTGCCACTGTTGCGGCGCCGGTCTTCGGCGCCGCAGGCCAGTTCCAGCTCAGCCGGCAGCCAGCGGCCGGCCTGCACCAGCGCCGCACCCTGCGCGTAATTGGGAATCGAATACGCGGCATACAGGTATTGCAGCATCAGCGACAGTTCCAGGTCGATGGCCTTTTTCAGCTCGTCGATCAACTCCGCCTTGCAGCCGATGACATGCGGCGTGGCCGCTTCCGGCACCGCCGCTTTGGCCGCGGCTGCCGCCTCGACCTGGGTCAGGTATTTGAGGAACAGGCGCGACTTTGGCAGCGACAGTTCGCGGGTGCTGGGCATGTAGTAGCTCTTTTCGCGGTTCTGCGGATCGCACATCTGCCACATCAGGCGCGAATACGTTTCGCACTTGCACTGGTCCGCCAGGCTGAAGACCTTGTCCGACATGAAGGGATACACGAGCTCGTAGTAGCTCATCACATGCCTGTAGAGGAAGGCGTAGTCGACCTGTTCGGCCGGTACGTCGTCGAGGTCCCAGTCGTCGGGCAGTACGCGTACGCCGAGGTACTGTTTGTCGTTGCCAGCCCCCAGCACGACACGGGTCGCGCCCGGCTGGCTGCCAGTCAGGGTCAGCGTCGTGTAGCCATGCCCGAGCGGCGACGGCTGCTGCTGCACGGCCAGCAGCGTGCCGTCTTCCGCTTGCGCCAAGGACGGGGGCGCCGCCAGCTCGCCGCGGAAGCGGCTTTGCACGGTGATGGTCTGCGGAAATTGCTCGTGCTTGTTCCGGTTCGGCGCTTCCAGATACAGCTGGTTGCTGTCCGATTGCAGCACCCAGTCGGCTTCATCCCACTGCGCCTGCGCGCTGCCCAGGCTGAGGGAACCCGAGGCGCCAGCGTGCAGCAGCGGCACGTCGAAGACGCCGTGGTGGCGCCAGTAGTCGCGGTACAGCGATTCCGGAATCCGTGCCAGCAAGGTGCCTGTGTCATCATGCAGCAGCAGGTCGCCGAGTGCCTGCTTGCCGCCCAGCGCATGCGTGGGATGCTGTTCCGAGACGGCGCCCGCGTCGCGCATGGTGAAGGGGATGGCGGTCGGCATGTTGAACGCGACGCGATCCGGATGCAGCTTTACCAGCACCGGCCCCAGGCTGGCCTGGCGCGGCTGCAGCAGGCGGCCGGCCGGATAGGTGGCCAGCTCGTCGCGTCGCCACAGGCCGATGCTGCCGGCCAGGTCATAGAACACGGGCGAGTCGGGTTTTTGCGGCGTCGACATATTGAACAGGCAATACTGCACTGTCAGGCCCAGCACGTCGTCATCTGCCAGGGCTTGCTGCAAAGCACGCATACTTGCCGGCAGCGGCAGGTCCGCATTGAACAGGAAATGCGGGTCTTGCTTGGCCACGGAAAACTGGAACAGCCTGGAGCGACCGAATTCCTCGTCCAGGAAATGCCCGCTGCGTTCCGTGATATGGCCGCTGCCGAGCCAGCGCACCGAGTGCGCCTGCGCGATGTCGGCGGTAAACAAGGTGGGCGTGTTGGGCGTGGCCAGCTTGTCGCTCAAGGTGAACTGGCCGGCGTAGATCAGCGTGGTGTCCGGCTGGGCCGGGTTGTTGTCGATCCACCTGGCGCGGTTGAACGTCGTGCGCAAGTACTCGTTGTAGTGGCCCCACAGGCCCAGCTTGGCGCCCACCAGCGGATCCTGCGTATCGACCTCGCCATGACGCAGCTGGACGCCCGTGATCCTCGCGTTTTCCCAAGAGAAATGATTATTCCCGCCAAAATTGTGACCTGCCGCCAGGCTGAAGATACCGTCCGGATCCGGCTTGCCCGCCGCATTGAAGCGGGGGGCAAGCTGTTTCAGGTGTGCATGGAATTCGGCCGGCGGCCGGCTCAGGTCGACAGCTTCGCCCGCCATCGATACCGCATTCGTGGCGATATCGATGTTGCCGTGCGTATTGCGATTCCCGGTCGGCACATTGGCGCGGGCAAAACCCCGAAAATGCAGGCGGGGGAAGTCAAGTAGGCTCATGCGCGCTCGGTCGAGGAAGTGATGAAGGTATCGTTGGCGGCGGCGACCAGGTCTTCCCGTTGATCGAGCCGCTGCAGCAGCAGGCCGCTGGCGTGCTGGGCGCTGATCAGGCTGCCTTCCATCCAGCCGCAGTGCGCGGTATACGCATCCGAGCAGGAAATGATGCCGTCCTGGTGCAGCAGGACGGCCGGGTGCTCGGCTTCTGGCTCCACGCAAAACTCGACGCCATGCGGCCAGAACTTGTGGAAATGCGCCTTGATCGGCGGCAGCGGCTGGCCATCGAGCGGCAGGATTTCTTCCAGGTGGCTGCGGACACGCGCCAGGTACACGTCTTCACCGAGTTCCAGGCTGTCCCGCCAGTAGGTGGCGCTTTTGCTGTCGGTGTAGAACAGCACATATTTGTCGCTCTTGAAGTAAACCTTGCGCAGGGGATTTTCCGCCATCAGCACCTTGTCGGTCAGCCCCAGCGCATCCCACCAGGCCGTGTCGAAGGTGAAAAATCCCTTGAACAGGGGCAGCGAGTCGTACTGGAACGGACTCCAGGCGGCAGGAAAATCCAGGTTCAGGCGCGGCATGGCGGACGGCGGAATGGTCATCACCAGATGGCGTGTGCGGTGCATATGCGTGTCGCCGTGGTGGCTGAAGGCAAGCACATGCTCGGCGCCCGATTTTTCAACGGACAGCAAGCGATGTTCGAGCCGGAATTCCACCCCGGCGGCCTGGGCCTGGTGCTGCAACTGGCATAGCAACGCGTGGTAGCCATCGGTGGCGTAGTGCCACTGGTTGGCGGCGTTCTCCGTAAAGTGCTGCGTTTCCGGGTGTTTCTTGATGATGTCGTAGGCCATGGCCGCCGACACCATCGGCAGCAGCAAGGCGTCATAGCCGGTCGCCTTGATGATGTGGGTGGCCTTGGCGGCGCCCAGGTAATGGCTGACGAACTCGAGGAAGGAGTCGTTCGGATGCTCTTTCAGCATCGGGCTCAGGTCATCGAGCGTTGCCTTCAGCTCTTCCAGCACGCTGTCGTGCGAGATGACCTTGGTGAACGGGTAGACGGCATGCGGCAGTCCGCTGCCCTGCATCAGTTGCTGGAAATGCGGATGCAGCTGCGGCGAGTAGCGGGCGGCGCCGAGTTCGGCGATTTCCTCGCCATCTATTTTTCGCGACTGGATGCGGCCGCCGACGGTGGGATTCAGGTCGAAGACCCGGATGCGCAGCTTCCTGCTGGCGGCGGCGTCGATCAGTTGATTGGCGCAAGTCAATCCGCCTATGCCGGCGCCAACGATGCAAATGTCAGAATACGTGCTCATACGAAATTCCTTTTTAACGTGCATTAATCAAAAAGCTGCAAAATCGCTAGCAAAAGTTTCCCCGGCACGTACAGGCAAGGGAGGGGGAACGCTGGGTGTTACCGCACTTGGCGAGCGTTATCGGCTGGGGAATGAAGAGCCTGGCGAGAACTGGCGTTGTGTCTGGAATGGTCGATTCTTGGCAGCAGAGTTTCTGTTTCAAATCAAAGATGGCACCGACAGTAGCCCACGCATCGGGCAGTCAATTTGATAAATATCAATGTAGTTGTCGTTCGTGGCTGCACCGCTGCTGATGCGGCGATGCATGCGCGATGGCGGCGGCAGTGTGCCGGGCGGTAGCCGGGAGGACTGGAATGCGGTGTGGTGCGGCTTCTCCGGCCACTGCCCTGGTCTGTTAGACCGCAGTCATGCGGGGAGTTCCGCCGTGTGTGCGATGGCGACAGGACCAGCAGTGGGTCCTGTCGCCATCCATGGTGAGATGGTCTGCTTTTTGCTATTTTTTGCTGTTTTTTACTTTGCTGCCGGTGCCCGTCAAAAATCCACGGCGGCCGACAGTTGCACGCTGCGGGGTGCTGATTGCGAGACGGTGCCATACGAGGCCACGCCGGCCCAGTAGTGGCGGTCAAACGCGTTCATCAGGCCGCCGCGCAAGGTCGCCGCCTTGCCGGCGATGGCCGTGCGGTAGCGCAAGCCCAGGTCGACCTTGGTCCATGACGGCACCGATTGCAGATTCGTCTGGTCGACAAACTGTTTGCTCGTGTAGTTGACGGCGCCCGTGGCTGTCAAGCCCGGCCAGTACGGCATATCCCATTCGCCACCCAGGTTGGCCATGGACGTGGGCACGCCGACGGGACGCTTGCCCATGGTGGCGGCGTTGTTGGTCTTTACCAGGCGGCCGTCGAGCAGGGTGATGCCGGCCAGCAGGCGCACGGCCTTGCTGGCGGCGCCGGACAGATTCAGTTCCAGGCCCCGGTTGCGCTGTTCGCTATCCATGCTGTACACCTTGCCATACAGCTGGCCGCTGGGTTTACTCACCTGGAACACGGCCAGGGTCGCCAGCACCACGCCGAAATCGGCCTTCGTGCCCACTTCATATTGCTTGCTCTTGTAGGGCGCGAAGACCTGGCCCGCGTTGTCGGCGATGTTCGGCGCGATATCGCCCTTGCTCAAGCCCTCGATATAGTTTGCGTACAGTGACACGTGGCGCAGCGGCTTGACGACGATGCCGGCCAGCGGCGTCAGGGCGCCCTGTTTGTAATGCGTGGTGAGCGCGCCGCTGGTGGCGTGGTAGTTTTTCGATTCGACCAGTTGGCGGCGCACGCCCAAGGTCAGTTGCACGCGCTGGTCCAGCATGTCCAGCGTATCGGCCACGGCCAGGCTGGAAAGCGTGGAGGCCGAGAGTTTCGGCGCGCGGACCGGAGCGGGAATGCCGGGGTCGGCCACGGCGACAGGGTGGTAGATATTCGAGGTGATGAGTTTGCCGGAATTGCTCACGCTGCCAAATTCATCGCGGTAGACATTGCCCATCACGACCAGCGCATGCTCGATGCCGCCCGTGCGAAAACGCGTGCGTACACCCGTGTCGCCGCTGGCGCGCCGCACGCGGAATTTCCAATTCATGGGCGTGACCGTCATGTCGCCCGCCGCGCTGGTGATGGTCGGCGTCTGGTCCGAATAGCGCGACACGTCGGAGCGCGTGCCGCCCACGTCGGCGAACACGGTGACCTTGTCGTTCAGGTCATATTCGAGCTTGCCCAGGGTGGCCAGGTCGTTCGACTTCCACCAGCCCCAGGATTGGGCGATGTTGCGCCGGCCATCGGGCGCTGCCGGCACCGGCAGGCGCGCGGCCACGAGGAAGGGGCGCGTGGGCGCGTCGATCCACTGGTATTGCTCGATCACGTCGAGCGAGGCGCGCAGCCGCTGTCCCTGGTAGTCGAGGGCGATGGCCGCCACTTCCGCGCGCGAGGTTTGGTGGTCGAGCGGCGTGTGGCCCTGGCGGTGCAAGCCATTGACGCGGATGCCGAAACGCCGCTCGTCGCCGAAGCGGCGGCTGACGTCGATGGCCGCGCCAGCCTGCGAGCCCGAGCCGTAGTCAAAAGTCAGTCGCGTCAGGTCGCGCGGCAGCGAGCGTTTCGGCACGGCATTGACGACGCCGCCCACGCCGCCATTCGGCGACATGCCGTACAGCAGCGCGGCCGGTCCCTTGAGCACTTCCACGCTCTGCAGGTATTCCGTAAACAGGTGGTAATTGGGCGACACGCCATACACGCCGTCGAACGCCACTTCGCTCAGATTGCCCTCGTTGAGGGGAAAGCCGCGGATGAAGAAGGAATCCGTGACGCCGCCGATCTGGCCCGTGAAGCGGGTGGACGGGTCTCCGCCCAGCACCTCGGCCAGGGTCAGCGCCTGCTGGTCTAGCATGCGCTGGCTGGTGTAGCTGTTGACGCTGAACGGCGTATCGAGCAAGTCTTTTTCGCCCAGCATGCCGGCGCGCGCGCTCTTGGCGATCTGTCCGCCGGCGTCCGCTTCGGCCTGGCCATTCACCAGCACGGTGGCGAGCGGGGTCGATGCATCGGCCGCGGCCTGGGCGATCGCCTGCGGCGTGACGCTGGCAACGAGCAGGCCGGCGAGGATCAGCCGGGTGGTGAGGTGGGGATGGGCGAGTGGGGAATGTGGAATGGGCATCAAGGGCAGCGTATAAAGTCAGTAGGGAGGAATTGCATGCACGACATTATAAATGAGAATCATTACGATTTATAATGATTAAAATAGTCGCTGCTGCCACGCTCATGACCATGCCGTGCGCGTGCCTGGAGGGTATTTCAGCGCGGAAAATGGCCATCCTGGGCCTTCAGATCCCGATATTTGCTGTCTTATATAAGATTCGTCGCCATCGGATACACAAACAGCGGCAGGACAGTCTAAAATACGTGGTGGGCAAGCACGGCGTCACCGCCGGCACACTAGCCGTCCAAAGCAAGGCTAACCGTCCTGTGTTTGGAATGAAGAAAGTTAACCACCAGGCATCACCGCATACAAGGGAATGAACATGGCAACACAAAAATCCAAAATCATCTACACGCTGACTGACGAGGCGCCGCTGCTCGCGACGTATTCCCTGCTGCCAATTATCAAAAAATTCACCGCGCCGGCTGGCGTGGACGTGGTCGCCAGCGATATTTCGGTGGCGTCGCGTGTACTGGCTGAATTTCCCGAATTCCTGACGGACGCGCAAAAAGTCCCGAATACGCTGGCTGAACTGGGCAAATTGACCCAGAATCCGGACACCAATATCATCAAGCTGCCGAACATCAGCGCTTCCCAGGGCCAGTTGATCGCCTGCGTGCGCGAATTGCAAGGCCGTGGCTACAAGCTGCCGGACTACCCGGAAGATGCGAAGACGGACGAAGAAAAAGCCCTGAAAGCCCGCTACGGCAAGTGCATCGGCAGCTCGGTCAACCCGGTCCTGCGCGAAGGCAATTCCGACCGCCGCGCACCGAAGGCTGTCAAAGAGTACGCACGCAAGCACCCGCATTCGATGGGCGAGTGGAGCCAGTCGTCGCAGACGCACGTGTCGCACATGCACCATGGCGACTTCTACCATGGCGAAAAATCGCTGACCCTGGAAAAAGCGCGCGACGTCAAGATGGAACTGGTCACGGCCTCGGGCAAGACCATCGTGCTGAAACCGAAGGTTTCCCTGCAGGCGGGCGAAATCATCGACAGCATGTTCATGAGCAAGAAAGCGCTGCTGGAGTTCTACGAGAAAGAAATCGACGACGCCTTCAAGACGGGCGTGATGTTCTCGCTGCACGTCAAGGCGACCATGATGAAGGTCTCGCACCCGATCGTTTTCGGCCACTGCGTGCGCATCTTCTACAAGGACGCGTTCGCCAAGCACGCTGCCCTGTTCGACAAGCTGGGCGTGAATGTCAACAATGGCATGAGCAACCTGTACGACAAGATCGAGACCCTGCCGGCGTCGCAAAAAGATGAAGTGCTGAAAGACCTGCACGCCTGCCACGCGAACCGTCCGGAACTGGCCATGGTCGATTCGGCCAAGGGCATCACCAACTTCCATTCGCCGAACGACATCATCGTCGACGCGTCGATGCCAGCCATGATCCGTATCGGCGGCAAGATGTGGGGTGCCGATGGCCGTCCGAAAGACGTCAAGGCAGTCATGCCGGAATCGACTTTCGCGCGCATCTACCAGGAAATGATTGGCTTCTGCAAATGGCATGGCAACTTCGATCCGAAGACCATGGGCACCGTGCCGAACGTGGGCCTGATGGCGCAGCAAGCGGAAGAATACGGTTCGCACGACAAGACGTTTGAAGTGCCTGAAGGCGGCATCGCCAACATCACCGACCTGGAAACGGGCGAAGTGCTGCTGACGCAAACGGTGGAAGAGGGCGATATCTGGCGCATGTGCCAGGTCAAGGATGCGCCGATCCGCGACTGGGTCAAGCTGGCCGTCACGCGCGCGCGCAACTCGGGCATGCCTGCCGTGTTCTGGCTCGATTCCTACCGTCCGCACGAGAACGAAGTCATCAAGAAGGTACAGGTTTACCTGAAAGAGCACGATACCAAGGGCCTGGACATCCAGATCATGTCGCAAACGCGCGCCATGCGTTACACCCTGGAACGCGCCTTCCGCGGCCTGGACACCATCTCGGTGACCGGTAACATCCTGCGCGATTACCTGACCGATTTGTTCCCGATCCTGGAACTGGGCACGTCCGCCAAGATGCTGTCGATCGTGCCGCTGATGGCCGGTGGCGGCATGTACGAAACGGGCGCCGGCGGTTCGGCACCGAAACACGTCAAACAGCTGGTGGAAGAAAACCATTTGCGCTGGGATTCGCTGGGCGAGTTCCTGGCCCTGGCCGTGTCGCTGGAAGACATGGGCATCAAGACGGGCAATGCGAAGGCGAAAATCCTCGCGAAAACCCTCGACGAAGCCACCGGCAAGCTGCTGGACAACAACAAGTCGCCATCGCCACGTACCGGCGAACTCGACAACCGCGGCAGCCATTTCTACCTGGCCATGTACTGGGCGCAAGCCCTGGCTACGCAGAAGGACGATGCGGAACTGGCAGCGCATTTTGCGCCAGTGGCCAAAGCCCTGGCTGACAACGAAGAAAAGATCGTTGCCGAGCTGAAAGCAGTACAAGGCAAGGAAACGGATATCGGCGGCTACTACCTGCCCGATCCGGCGAAGACGGAAGCGGTCATGCGTCCTAGCGCCAGCCTGAATGCCGTGCTGGACAGCATCTGATGCAGTCATGAAGGCAGTCAGTTCTTGACTGCTGCCTGATAAAAAAACGCCGCCGGAAGCGATTCCGGCGGCGTTTTTCATTGCCCTTCAGTGTTATTGGTAGTGCTTGTAGACACTGGTGCTGCCATTGTTCTTGACCAGCAAGACGTCATACGCATCCTTGCGCGGTCCTTCCATGCCTGGCGAGCCCATCGGCATTGCCGGGACGGCCAGGCCCTTGGCCTTGGGTTTCTCGCGCAGCAGCTGCTTGATTTCGCTGGCCGGCACGTGGCCTTCGATGGCGTAGCCGTTGACGAGGCCCGTGTGGCAGGAGCCGAGCGCGTCGGGAATGCCGGCCAGCTTGCGGTATTGCGCCGGCATCTCGACATTTTTCGCGCGCACCGTAAAGCCGTTCGTTTCCAGGTGCTTGATCCAGTCGGCACAGCAGCCGCAGGAGGCGCTCTTGTAGACTTCGATGACGGGCAGGGCCGCCATGGCGAACGTGGGCAGGCCCAGCATGGCGGCGCAGGCGCCGCGCAGCAATAAATGTTTGATCATGGTGTTGCTTTCAGACGAATAAGGTCTATCGTGGCCACTTTGGTGGCCTGCTTGGTATTTAAACTGCTAGCTAAGCGGAAAGCGGTCTCGGCGGCCGGCGCGGGCCGTCGGGAATGAATCCCGTCAGCAAGGTGGCCGTTGCGATGGTGACTTGTTGCGCGCCGCTGCAGGACGCGGCGGGCGGGGTAATGCCAGGTGGCATCAGCGCGCCCAGGCAAAAGCTGGAGCAGGCGCCGCATGCGGGATGCTTGGCTGGGGTCTTGTTTTCTTCCGGTGTGCTGGCGCTGTCCGGAACGGCGGAGGATTGCGTGGCGTCATGCTGGCAAGCCGCTGTCATCGCGGCGGCAGGCGCGGCAGCGAACGGCGCGCACGCCAGCATGGCGCCCGCAGCGGCCGCCTGCAGCGGCACCGCCGTGATCAACAGCAGGATCAGCCATGTTTTGAAGAGTCTCAGCATCGCCGGAAAGTATAGCATAGGGGAAACTGTCGCCAGGAGCGGGCGTCCGTTAGC
Organism: Janthinobacterium sp. BJB426; assembly: GCF_002735705.1. Lineage (GTDB taxonomy): Bacteria > Pseudomonadota > Gammaproteobacteria > Burkholderiales > Burkholderiaceae_D > Janthinobacterium. Next base: position 291,933 of record NZ_PDZL01000003.1, on the reverse strand, counting down.
GCGAGGCGGCCGCCAGCACTTTCGAGGCGTACATGGCCCGGTCCGCATGGCGCAGCAGCAACTGCATGGTATCGCCATCTTCCGGATAGTGGGCCACGCCGATGCTGACGGCGATCTGCAATTGCTGTCCGTTGCCCAGGTGCAGCGGCGCAGCCAGGGCCGCGTGGATCTTTTGCTCGATCAGGCTGACGTCCCCCGGCGTGGCATTGCTTTCCAGAAGCACGACGAATTCATCGCCGCCCATCCTGGCCAGGGTGTCGGTTTCGCGCATGCAATCGCGCAGGCGGCTCGCCACCGTTTGCAGCAGCAGGTCGCCACAGGCATGGCCGTGCTCGTCGTTGACCCGCTTGAAGTTGTCGAGGTCGAGGAACAGCAGCGACAGCCGGCCTTCCTGGCGGTGTGCGCGGGCGAACGCCGTATGCAGGCGGTCGTGGAACAGGCGGCGGTTCGGCAATCGGGTCAGCTCGTCGTGCATGGCCATGAACTGCATTTGCGTCTGCAACTGGCGGCGCTCGATGGCGGTGGCAAGTTGCTTGGCGACAAATTGCAGCAAATCCTGGTCTTGCGCCGAGCCGATGACGGCATCCTGGCCCCCTTGCAGGGCCAGCGCGCCGATGCTGCCCAGGGACGAATACAGCGGCACGGCCAGCCAGCACGAGGACAGGGCGCAGGCCGCCGTTTGCAGCGCCGCCGGCAGGCCGGCCAGTTGTCCCGATTGCAGCAGCAGGGGACGGCCGCTGCGCAGGACTTCGTCGCACAGCAGGCTGGCCAGGGACGATGTTGGCTGGGGCGCGCTGTCGTCGGCATGCGAGGTCATGGGAGCCTGGGCGCCGTGTTCGTCATGCAGCAGCAAGGTCAGGCTGCGTGCCGGCAAGTGATCGCCGATGATGTGCTGGATGCGGTGCAGCAAGGCGGGCAAGTCTTGCGTCGCCTGCATGGCTTCGGAGATGGCGTACAGCGCGGCCTGCTTGGCCTGCGCCTGTTTCAGCAAGGTGACGTCGCGCGCCACGGCCACGCGCAGCTGGTCGGCGGCGGACCAGCGGGCCGACCACATGATGTGCGCCAGGCTGCCATCCTTGCGCAGGTAGCGGTTCTCGAAGTGCGTCTGCGCATGGCCATCCATGATGGCACGCGCGGCGGCCAAGGTGCGCGCGCGGTCGGCGGGGGCGACCATGTCGAGCATGAGCTTGCCGATCATTTCCTGCTGCGTGTAGCCGAAGATGCGTTCGCAGGCGGCGCTGACGAAAACAAAGCGCCCCTCCACGTCGACCATGCACACGGCATCGAGCAACAAGTCGGTAAAGCTGGCCAGCGGCGCGCGCAGAATCTTGTGTTCCATAGTGGCATTTTAATGGACATTCCCGGCTGTGATTCAACTTGTTGGGGCAGGCGAGGTCTGCGGCATGAAAATGTTTCATTTCCCCGACGCTCATGCTTTTCCGTTTCTTGCCGTTAATGCAGTATTGCCATGCAGTACTTGCCTTCACGCCAGATAACGTGAGGCCAGGTTTGCCTGGCGCCAGGAAATTGCAAAAAAACTAACCATATCGAACTTTTATGATGCATCTTCTCTCCATTTGCAAGGTGACAGCGCCATGACCTCCATTTCTCCACTGTCCAGCTGGAATAGCGCCCCGTCACGGGCTTCCTCCGCCGCGTCGAACCGCACGGAGGCGCCGTCCCCGTCGCCCGCATCCACGCCGTCTGCCATCGTTGCGCTCAGCCCGGAGAGCGTGAGCGACAGCAAGCCGGCAGCGTTCGTGAAAGCGCCCATGGTGTGGGAAAGCGCTACGCGCGACAAAGTGAGCGAGGCGATGACGAAGAGTTTCTCTTCGTACGCGTTTGGCGGCCGCTTCAGCGGCCTGGGCGCGGCCATGCTGGGACAGGCCAAGCTGGGAAACTATAATTTCTCGCAGGCGATGCGGCAGCCGCCGCCAAGCACCACGCCGAATATCTATGGCGCATCCGGCATCGCGCCCGGCAGCCTGCATGGCAATGGCGAAGACCGGGTGTCCCTCAGCATCACCACCAGGAGCGGCGTGGAAGTCAAGCTGTCGCTCGACAGCCAGGGCGACGGCCTGGCCGTGAACATGACGACCAGCGGCGAGCTCAGCGACGCTGAGGCGAGCGCCCTGGGCGAACTGGCGAAAGGTTTTCAGGAAGCCATCGATGGCATGGGGCAGAGCACGCCGAAAATCAAGCTGGAAGGCTTGATGCAGTTCGACCAGCAGGTGCTCGAGTCGGTGAAGCTGCATGCGGAAGTGAAGGTGCGCGGCGAGCCGGAAAGTGTTCAAACCCTCGATTTCCAGGCAGATGGCGCGCAGCGCAAGGTCAGCTTCAGCGGCGAGGCCGGCAGTCTGGACCTGAAGGTCGACGCCAGCCAACTCAATACCTTGGGCAGCAAGGAAAAGCAAGCCAAGGCGCTGGACAGCTACATGAAGCAGTTCGACCAGGCGGCGTCGCGCGGCCATGGCGACGCGGGCCTGGTGTCCATGCTCAAGGATAGCTTCACTGCCTTGCACAGCAACGCCGCCGCGCCGCAAGTAGCCACGGACAATCCCGCGACGGGCAAGTGGCGCCTGGCGGCCGAGGACAAGTCCATCCTGACGGGACTGGCCGATTTCAGCGCCTCCGTGTCGCAAACCGTGAAATTCAGCAATCCCATGCGCAGTGCGGAAAGGGATGGCTTCAATTATGAAGTGTCGCAAAAGACGGAGCAGGCCGGCGCCAGTCAGGACGAACGGTCGATCAGGCAGCAGCAACAATCGAAGCTGAGCGCCAGCTTCCATGAAACGCTCGTCCCCGGCGTGCCGCTGCGCCTGCTGGACAATACGGAATCGCAGAACTACACCTATCACCAGATCGAGGATACGGCCAGCAGCGATGCGCAAGTGGCGTACAAGGATGGCAAGATGGTCAAGGCGAGCTTGCGGCAGGAGGGCAACCAGTCCGAGCGCGTCATGAAGTATTTCCTGGGCAAGCTGGAATCGGACAAGACCACGCCGGGCAACTATTCCGTGCTGCGCGACCTGCTGCCCGTGCTGGGGCCGTACAAGTCGGGCGAGAAGGAGATGACGCCGGAGGCGCGCCTGGAACAGCGCAAGCAGGCGTTGCTGACCTTGAACGACGATGTGCTGCTGCAGTCGTATGCGGGCCGGACCATCAGCCTGTGGCAAGCCGATGTGCTGCCGGAGCGGGACAAGGCCGTCGTCGCTTAGCGATTGAGCACGCTCAATGCAAAAAGCCCGCCTTCCTGCGAAGACGGGCTTTGTGCTTTTGATGCGGCGCAAGACAGTCTAGGCCTTGGCCCTGCTTTGCTTGATCCAGTAACCGACGCCCAGCGCGGCGAGCCACACGGGTATGAGGTAGACGGAAATCCGCAGGCCCGGCGTCAGGTACATGATTACCAGAATGCCGGCCAGGAACACCAGGCACAGGTAGTTGGTGAACGGGTAGCCCAGGCTCTGGAACAGGGTCGTCTTGCCTTCGATTTTTTTCTGTGTGCGGAAGCGCAAATGGATCCAGCTGATCATGGCCCAGTTGATGATCAGCGCCGACACGACGAGCCCCATCAGCACTTCGAACGCTTCGCCCGGCATGAAGTAATTGACCACCACGCAGGCGCCCGTCGCCAGGGCCGAGACGCCCAGTGCCACCAGCGGCACGCCGCGGCGGTTCAGGTGCAGCAGCGCGCGCGGCGCATTGCCTTGCTTGGCCAGGCCGAACAGCATGCGCGTGTTGCAGTACACGCCGCTGTTGTAGACGGACAGGGCGGCCGTCAGCACCACCACGTTCAGGGCCGTGGCCACCAGGTTGCTGTCGAGCGCATGGAAGATCAGCACGAAGGGGCTGCCGCCGGTGACGACGTTTTGCCACGGGTACAGCGACAGCAAAATGCCCAGCGCGCCGATGTAGAAAATCAGGATGCGGTAGATGGCCTGGTTGGTGGCGCGCGGAATCGTCGTGCTCGGGTCATCCGCCTCGGCCGCCGTGATGCCCACCAGTTCCAGGCCGCCGAACGAGAACATGATGACGGCCATGGCCATCACCAGTCCCTGCCAGCCATTCGGGAAGAAGCCGCCGTGCTGCCACAGGTTGGCTACCGAGGCTTGCGGACCGGCGTCGCCGGAGGCCAGCAGCCAGGCGCCGAAGACGATCATGCCGATGATGGCGACCACCTTGATCAGGGCGAACCAGAACTCCATCTCGCCGAAGGCTTTGACATTCAACAAACTGATGGCGTTGATGACGCAAAAGAAGATCAGCGCCGAAACCCAGGTGGGCACGCCGGGCCACCAGTATTGCACGTAGATGCCGACGGCCGTCAGTTCGGCCATGCTGACGAGCACATACAGCACCCAGTAATTCCAGCCCGACAGGAAGCCGGGCAGGTGGCCGCAGTATTTGTCGGCGAAATAGCTGAAGGAGCCGGCGACGGGTTCGTCGACCACCATCTCGCCCAGCTGGCGCATGATCAGAAAGGCGATGACGCCGGCGATGCCGTAGCCCAGCAGGACCGAGGGGCCAGCCATCTTGATGGTTTGCGCGATGCCCAGAAACAGGCCGGTGCCGATGGCACCGCCCAGGGCGATGAGCTGGATGTGGCGGCTTTTCAGGCCGCGCTTGAGCTCTTGTGGTTCGGTATTCCCGACTGCCGTCATATGTTTTATCCTGTTTTTACGGGGCTGAGGTCGCTGATTCTAAAGCATGCACGGGCAAAGCAGGAGCGAAATGCATGTTGCACTGCGGAGGCGCAAGAAAAGCCCCGCATCTTCGCCGAACGGCGTGCAAAACGGCGCTCCAGGCGTCCGCTTTTACGCGCCGGCCGCGACGATGGCTGGTTCGTACACGGCCAGAAACTCGGGCGGCAGGCGGCGTGCGCGGCCGCTGCTCAATTCGATGCAGATCAAGTCCCAGCGTCCGCGCACGACGGTGGCGCCGTCGCTGTCGCGGATCAGCTGGAAACGCCGTTCCATGCTGGAGCGGCCATCGCTGGCGCACAGCCAGGTGGCCAGGGTCAGCGCTTCGCCGGCCCGCGTCGGCAGCAGGTAGTCGTATTCGCCGCGGCGTATCGCCATGGCCCGGTCCAGACGCCGGTAATCGTCGAGGTCCAGCCCCAGAGTGGCCGAGTGGTGCCAGGCGATATGCTCGCACCAGCGCACGTAGACGGCGTTATTCGTGTGCTGCAAGCCATCGATGTCGCCCGCTTCGGGCGTGACGGGCAGGGTATGGGCGTACGGATAATCCCAGTTCAAGTGCATTCCTTTCGAGACGGTGGCGGCTGATTGTACGGTCTGGCAGCGCGTCCTGTCTTCTGTGCACGCCAGGAAAAACACTGTTTTTCACATTGATGTATGATGCATCATAATTTCTCAACGATCAAGAACACGTATGAACCATCAATTGGACAGTCTGGTGCACGTCAATCTGGGCAAGTCCGTGTACGCCATGCTGCGCGAAGCGCTGGCGGCCGGGCGCTTCCAGCCGAATGACCGGCTGCGCATCCGCGAACTGGCGCTGCAGCTGGGCACCAGCGTTACGCCCGTGCGCGACGCGATGCTGCAACTGGTGCAGGAAGAGGCGCTGGTGCTGCGCTCGCCACGCGACTTCCGCGTGCCCGTGCTGAGCGTGGCGCGCTACCTGGAAATCCGCGCGCTGCGCCTGGAACTGGAAGGCTTGGGCGCGTTTGAAGCGGCGCAGCGCATCGACGCCACCACCCTGGCCGACCTGGAGCGCCTGCTGCAGGCGAATGAAGAGGCCATCGCGCGCCACGACCTGGCGGCGGCCCTGCAATGCAACCAGGCGTTTCACCTGGGCCTGGCGCAGGCAGCCGGCATGCCGACCTTGAAACGCTTCGTCGACCACCTGTGGATGCAGACGGCGCCCCTGATCGCCGCCGGCTACGCTAGCTTTTCGCCCGACATGCGGGTGGGTCATCACCACGCCATCATCAGCGCGCTGCGCCAGCGCGACAGCGCGGCCGCGCGACGCGCCATCGAACAGGACATCCTCGACGGCGGCACGCAGATGCTGGCCTATGTCATGCGCCAGGAGCGCATCCACGCCGGCGCAAGCGAACAAGAACAGAACGAGGAAGAACATGACGCACATTGAGCACAAGATTGAACAGAAAATGGAACAGAAAACCGCCATCGTCACGGGTGCCAGCCGCGGCATCGGCCACGCGGTCGCGGAACGCTTCCGCAGCCTGGGCTGGCGGGTCATCACCGTCTCGCGCAGCCCGATTCCCGGCGGCTGCCCGCGCAGCCAGGAGCACAACACGCATGTGTGTATGGATTTGTCGGACCTGAGCCAGATCGGGCAGATGGTCGAGACGCTGCGCCCCATGCTGGGCGACTCGAAACTGCACGCGCTGGTCAACAATGCGGGCGTGTCGCCGAAAGGACCGGGCGGCTCGCGCGTCAATTCGCTGACCACCGACATGCAGACGTGGCAGGAAATGTACAACACCAACTTTTTTGCGCCGCTGGCCCTGACGCGCGGCTTCGCGCAGGAATTGTCGAACGCGCGCGGTTCAGTCGTGAACCTGTGCTCGATCGCCGGCTACCGCGTGCACCCGTTTGCCGGCTCGGCCTATGCCAGTTCGAAGGCGGCGCTGGCGTCGCTGACGCGCGAAATGGCCAACGACATGGCGCCGCTGAATGTGCGCGTCAACGCGATCGCACCGGGCGAGATCGACACGGCCATCCTGTCGCCTGGCACTTCGCACATCGTCGACACGCAAATCCCCCTGCGCCGCCTGGGCACGACTGCCGAAGTGGCGGATTTGGTGGAGTTTTTGTGCAGCGAGCGCGCTTCGTACATCACGGGGGCGGAAATTCCCATCGACGGCGGCCAGCGCATTTAGAGCCTGTCCCGGTAGCCGGCGCGGATGGCGCTTGCGAGGCGTCAGTGCGCGTCCAGCTGCGCCTGCAGCGCGGCCACCACCAGCGCGTGGTCGTCCGCCTGCGCCAGGCCGGAAACGGTGACGGTGCCGACCAGTCCCACGCCGCGTATCAGCAGGGGAAAGGCGCCGCCGTGGCCCGCGTATTCGATGTCATCGAGGTATTTCACGTCTTCGAAGGTGCTGCCGCGGCTTTTATACGAGATGCCCATGTAGTAGGAGCTGCGGCAAAAGCGCTGTACCGTATTGTTCTTGCGGCGTATCCAGTCCGCCTGGTCCGCCGTGGCGCCCGTCATGGCGTGGTGGAACAGCACTTGGCCATTGCGCGTGATGTTGACGGTGACGGCCTTGCCCCGCTTGCGCACTTCTTCGACGAGCCACAGGCCCAAGGCCAGTGCGGCGTCGTTGTCGAAGCGTTCGAATTGCAGGGTTTCTTCCTGCTGCGCCAGGGTTTGCAGCAAATCGGCGTAATGATCCATCGTCAGGGAGTCGGGTAGTGGCTGGAAGCGCTACTGTAGCGCACCATGGGGCGGTCGCGCGCGCTTTTTCCATGGCGCGGCTAAAATAGGCGGCATGAACCTGTCCCTGTTCGCCGATGAAGAACAAGTCCCGGCCGGCCCCGTGCCGCTGGTGCCGGGTTCGTGCGCGTCTATCCTGCTGCGCGCTTTCGCGCTGCCCTGCCTGGACGAACTGCTGCCGGCGCTGGACGCCATCGTGCTGGCGGCTCCCCTGCGCCACATGGCCACGCCGGGCGGCTTGCGCATGTCGGTTGCCATGAGCAATTGCGGCTCCCTGGGCTGGGTCACGGATGGGCGCGGCTACCGCTATGCGCGGCGCGATCCGGACAGCGGTCTTCCCTGGCCGCCGATGCCGCCCGTGTTCCTGCGTCTGGCGCAGGAGGCGGCGCTCGCGGCCGGCTATCCGGGCTTTGTTCCCGACGCCTGCCTGGTCAACCGCTATGCGCCCGGCGCGCGCATGGCCCTGCACCAGGACCGCGACGAATGCGATTTCAATGCGCCCATCGTTTCCGTCTCGCTCGGTTTGCCCGCCACCTTCCTGTTCGGCGGTGCCGGGCGGGCCGACAAGGCGGCGCGCATCGGCCTGCTGCACGGCGATGTGGTGGTGTGGGGCGGCGCCGACCGCCTGCGCTTCCACGGCGTGGCGCCCCTGAAGGAGGGTGAACACGCGGTGCTGGGCGCGCAGCGCATCAATCTGACGTTTCGCAAGGCCAGCTGACCCGTCAATATGCTCCATTAATGCAAGTTTCTTGCAAATGCGAGGATTTTTCTTCATGATATGCAACTTGTTTGCATATGGAGTATCACCATGAAGCGCGATTCCCTATCCTCGCCGCTGCCCGATGTGGCGGCCGGCCCCCATCTGGGCAGCCCCTTTCCGCTCGAGTGGGTCGGCATGCAGGGCATCGCCTTGCCCCTGTGGCTGGAAGAGGGCGGGCAGGCGCAGCAAGTGCATGCCTGGGCCGACGTGCAAGTCGATTTGCCCGACCCGCACGTCAAGGGCATCCACATGTCGCGTTTGTATTTGCTGCTCGATGCGTTTGCCGCCGCGCAGCCGCTCGACGCGGGCGCCCTGGCCGCCGTGCTGCGGCGCATGGTGGACAGCCACGCCGATTGCGGCAGCACGCAGGCGCGCCTGGCGCTGGCCTTTCCCCTGCTGCTGCGCCAGCCGGCGCTGCTGACGGCGGGGCTGTCTGGCTGGAAATCGTATCCCGTGCGCCTGCAAGCCAGTGTTACTCCGCAGGGCTTTGCCCTGTCCCTGACGGTGGAGGTCGGCTACTCGTCGACCTGTCCATGTTCGGCGGCGCTGTCGCGGCAATTGCTGGCCGACGCCTTCGCGGCGCAGTTCGGTGCGGGCGGCATCGAGGGCGCGGCCGCGCGCGCCTGGCTGCAGGAACACGCGAGCCTGGCCACGCCGCACAGCCAGCGCAGCACGGCGACGGTCACCGTGCCCTTGACGGAACAGGCGGAGCTGGAGCTTTTCCCCCTGATCGATTTGGTGGAGGCGGCGCTGGCGACACCGCTGCAGACGGCCGTGAAACGGGCCGACGAGCAGGCGTTCGCGCGCCTGAATGGTGCTAACCTGATGTATGTGGAAGACGCGGCCCGCCGCGTGCAGGCGGCGCTGGCGCCACGCCATCCGCAGGCGCGTGTTACCGTACGGCATATGGAAAGCCTGCATCCGCACGATGCCGTGGCGCAGGCGGGCAAGCTTGCCGGAGAATACTAGTCAACCACCGTGAAGGAGGGCAGCATGCCGGAGAAAATCGAACGGGACGTCAACGATGACAGCCTGGAAGAAGAAGTGGAACGCGAACGGCGCGAGCATGCGCTGATCGACGAGGAAAAGCTGGGCATGGACGAGCTGGAAGAGGAGCGGCTGAAGCGGGAGCGCCAGCCGGGCGGTCACTAACGTCAAGGCAATGTTATCAGCGCTGGCATCGCGCCGTGCTGCCCGGTACAATTTCGCTTTGTCCTTCTCCCCCAACCCCGGAGGCCCATGAAATATCGCGCATTGTTCCAGTTTATCCTCGGCCTGACGGCCGCCACCCTGGCCGCTTCGCAGGCCCAGGCCGCCACCATCTGCACCGCCATGGCCGACGCCAAAACAGGCGCCGTCTTGCTGCAAGAGGGCAATTGCCTCGACAGAGTCACGCCCGCATCCACGTTCAAGATCGCGCTCAGCCTGATGGGCTATGACGCCGGCTTCCTCAAGGACGAGCACAAGCCGGCCCTGCCGTACCGCCAGGGCTATGTGGACTGGGGCGGCGAAGCCTGGCGCCAGGATACGGACCCGTCGCACTGGATGCAGTATTCCGTCGTCTGGTATTCGCAGCAGATCACGCAGGCTCTGGGCGCCGAGCGCTTCCAGAAATACGCGAAGGCTTTGCGCTATGGCAATGCGGACGTCTCGGGCGATCCGGGCAAGGAGAACAGCCTGGAGCGTTCGTGGATCAGCTCTTCGCTGAAAATTTCACCACTGGAACAGCTGGGCTTTTTGCGCAAGCTGGTCAATTACCAGCTGCCCGTGACGAAACAGGCGATGGAAGCAACGCAGCGCCTGACCCGCCTGGCGGACGTGGGCGGCTGGCAAGTGCATGGCAAGACGGGCGCCGCCTTCCCGCGCAAGGCCGACGGCAGCTTTGACGAAGCGCATGGCTACGGCTGGTTCGTGGGTTGGGCCAGCAAGGGCGAGCGCAGCATCGTCTTTGCGCGCCTGGTGCAGGATGACAAGAAGGGTGAGCAGTCGGCCGGCTTGCGCACGCGCGAGGCCATGCTGAAGGAATTGCCGGCGCTGCTGGAGCAGGCGCAGAAGTGACGGCCAGCATCGTCGTCGCCACCTTCATCGCCACCGATGGCGAGTACCTGGAAGCCGTCATCGACGTGGATGGCCAGCGCCTGCACGTGATGGACGAGTTCGGCGGCGGGCAGATGGCCGCTGGCACGCAAGTCCAGCTCGAACTGTGGCCCATGGCCAGCGAACTTGACGACTGGGACGCCATCTTCCGCGCCAACCCCGGCCGGGAGCAGGGCTTGCGTCGCCTCGATGGCTGGCGCTACCTGGCGCTGGGCGTCGTGACCCAGGTCGATCCCGTCATCTGCGACTGCGGCCTGCTGCAACTGGAAAACCCGTTTACGACGCATGACGCGCGCTGCGTGGGCGCGTATGTCGGCGTCACCCTGGCGCGCCTGGATGCTTGCCTGGCGTAAATTCCGGCCCGCTTTGTTGCCCGCCCTATATACTTGCTGAAACGGATTTTCCGGCATCAGACAAGGTTACAAGCATGGCATCAGGCATGGAGCAGTTTCAGGAAAAAGCACGGCAGGCATGGACATGGGCGCGCGCGCAAGCCTTGCGCGTGGCGGGAGTGACGTGGACAAAGGCGGTGGCGCTGTACCGGCGCGGCCACGCGCACCTGATGACCCTGCCGCCCGTGCGGCGCGCGCTGGTGCTGGGGCTATGGTCTTTCCTGGCCGTGCTGGCGCTGCTGACCTTGTACATGCTGTTGCTGATTCCCCTGACGCCGAGCATCCATGACTTGCGCCAGGCGCGCGCGGCCGCGCCGAGCACCATGGTCAGCGCCGATGGCGAGGAACTGGCCCGCTTCGACCAGGGCTTGCAGGAACGGGTCACCTTGAAGCAGATTTCGCCGAACGTGATCAGCGCCTTGATCTCGACGGAAGATCACCGCTTCTACGACCACCACGGCATCGATTTTACGCGCACGGCGGGCGCCGTCTTGCACACCGCAAGCGGCAACCCCCAGGGCGGTTCCACCATCACGCAGCAACTGGCGCGCAATATGTTCCCCGAGGAAATCGGCCGCTCGCGCAACCTGAACCGCAAGCTGAAGGAACTCATCACGGCCCTGAAAATCGAGGCCACCTACAGCAAGACGGAAATCCTGGAAGCCTATCTGAATACGGTACCCTTCCTGTACAACACTTACGGCATCGAAATGGCGGCCCGTACCTATTTCGACAAGCCCGCCTCGCGTCTCGATATCCTGGAAAGCGCCACCCTGGTCGGCATGCTCAAGGGTACGAATTACTACAATCCCGTCGGCAATCCCGAACGTTCTTTACAGCGGCGCAATGTGGTGCTGGGGCAGATGCGCAAGCACGACGTCATCGACGAGGCGCGCTACAAGCAGTTGATCAAGCGTCCGCTGCGCCTGCATTTCGAGCGTCAGAGCGAGCGGGCGCAATCGGACAGCCATTTCACGGCCTATGTGCGCAAGTGGCTGATCGACTGGGCCGACGAGAACGACTACAACCTGGAGCGTGACGGCTTGATCGTGCACACCACGCTCGACCATGACTTGCAGCAGGCGGCCGAGCGCGCCGTCGAACGCCAGGCGAACGCCCTGCAGGCGATCGCTGACGTGGAATGGAGCCGCGCGGGCGTGCCGTCGTCCACCTCGACAGGCATGTACGCGGGCATGCAGGGCGGCAGCGTGCCCTTCGATTATTTCTGGAAATCCCACCCGGCCTTGCTTGACGCCTTCGTGCGCGAGTCGGGTGACTACCGCAAGCTGATGGCCGCCGGTGGCACGCCGGAGGCGGCTTTGGCACAGCTGAAGGGCGACCGCGCCTTCATGGCGGCCCTGCGCAAGTCGAAGACGCGCCTGGAAGCGGGCTTTACGGCCATGGACCCGGCCACGGGCGCCGTGCGCGCCTGGGTGGGCAGCCGCGACTTTGCGCGCGAACAATTCGACCACGTGTCGCAGGCGGCGCGCCAGCCCGGTTCCACATTTAAACCCATCGTGTATGGCGCGGCGCTGGAAAAGGGCTTGAGTCCCGAGCACGTCTACCGCGATGCCGTGATGGATATCAAGGCGTCCGATGGCACGATTTGGCGCCCGACGGACATGAGCGGCACCACGGGGCGCGACATGACCATGCGCGATGGTCTCGTGTATTCGAAAAACACCATCACGGCGCAAGTGATGCAGGACGTGGGCTTGCCGCCGATCATCAAGCTGGCGCGCGCGCTGGGTATTCGCGACAGCAAGCTGGAAAAAGTGCCGTCCCTGGCGCTGGGCACCAGTCCCGTCACCTTGCTGGAAATGGTCAACGCCTACGCCAGCATCGCGGCCCAGGGCGAAGCGCGCCTGCCGTTTGTCGTCACGCACATCACCGACCGCGAAGGCAAGCTCATCGCCCGCTTCGGCGAAGACAAGCCCAAGCGCGCCATGCAGGAAGCATCGGCCGCCACCCTGACGGACATGATGCGCGGCGTCATCGACCGCGGCACGGGCACGGCCATCCGCAGCCGCTTCGGCATCCGCTCCGACGTGGCCGGCAAGAGCGGCACCACGCAAAACAATGCGGACGGCTGGTTTATTTTGATGCATCCGGAACTGGTGGGCGGCGCCTGGGTCGGCTTCAATGACGCGCGCGTCACCATGCGCAGCAATTACTGGGGCCAGGGCGGCCACAACGCCGTGCTGGTGGTGGGTGACTTCTTCAAGACGGCGCTCGACACGGGAAAACTGTCGCGCGACGCCATCTTCCCCGGCGGCAAGCCACCTCCGCCGCTGCGCCACGTGGAGCCAGTCGACGAGCCCGAGGATGAACCGGTGGAAGAGCCGGGTGACTTGCTGCAAGAGGGCGCGCCGCCGGCGCCGCTGGCCATGCCGGCCGAAGGCGAGGGCGGGCAGGAGTCGCATGGCAAGGCGGTGCAGGAGCCGGCTCCCGCACCGGCTCCTATGCCGCAGCCAGCACCGGTGCCAGCCCTTGTGCCTTAATTTGATTTGAATCGATGTGTATTATTATAGTTGTATGACTCTTGTTTTTCGAAGTTTTATTTAAGTTTGGGTGTTTTTTGATGAGAATCTATATTTAATGAGAAATAACTATATAAATTCGAAAGAAAATTATGGGCGAAGCAAAAAGTCGTAAGCTACATGAGGAAAATTTCGGCAAGGTGCCAAAAGTAAAGGCATATCGGGGTCTTGTTATTAGTCCGCCTTTAGAGATCGAAGGATCAAGATTGTTGGTAAAGTCTGCAGCACTTGATCCACAAGAGTTAAGATTTGCATTGCTTTTCTGGGATAAACTCGTCTGGCCATCATCAAGGGCTATCCATATTGGCAGTGGGCCAAATGAATTGTTTCTTGAAAGTGCTGGCATACTTAGCAGGCCTGACTACACTTTTAATGGTGATGGAGCGCAAGGTGTAGCATTGGGTTATTTTGCAGCGTTTCAGGATAGGGAAAAGGCTGAACCTGGTGTATGGGCAATGTCACAAGGTGAGAGATCGTTAAATTTAATAGGCCAATATCAGGAAAAAGAAAAAGGTGCACTTTTGGAGTTGCATAGGGCTATTCCGCTTCCTTCAATCGACGTTCCCCTGCAGGAAATACTGGAATTTAAGGAAAAAAGGAAAGATGAATTATGGCTCCTTAGAAATCGTCTGGATTCTCTCTTATCTGATCTTGATGTTGCTGATGATCGCGAATTGGCTTTTGCAAAACAGATTAAAGAGATCGATGAGGCTTGCGCAAATTTGATTGCTGTTGGTCGAGACTGGAAATTTCCGGTCCTCTTGTCGAATCTAAAGGCCTCATTTAATCTCACCCCAAGTAAATTTTTACCAGCTATTGCTGGGGGATGGGCAATGGGAAAAGAATATGGGTTAACTGCTGCAGCTACTGCTGCTGGAGTTGCTGGCCTCGTTAGTACACTTGAAATAAAAGGTGACTTTGGTTTGCGCGGAGTGCTTAAACCAAATAGTCCCTATCAATATGCATTTCATATTGATAGGGAACTTGGGTGAACGAAATATCACATACTTACACCGTATTGCGCCGCAACCCCGCTTCGCGCACGAACACTTGCAACGCGGCCATGGTCTGCTGGTGCAGCGTTTTCAGTTCCGCTCGCAGCGCGGGCGTGATGGCCAGGTTGCCGTTCGCTTCCTTGCGCACTGGCAGGCCCAGTACCTGCGCCATTTCCACCGGGTAATTTGTGAAGTCGCCATACGGCCGCTTGCCGTCGACGGACGGAGTGGGCCAATAGCCTTCGGCCAGGTAGTCTTCCGCCGCCATGCCCAGCATTTCCAGCGGCATCCACGACTGTTGCCGCAGCAGTGTCACATGCTGCCTGGTCAGGGCGAAGGGTACCTTGCCGTTGGCATAGCTGCCAGGCTTCAGGTCGGCCATCTGCACGAAGTGGGGCAGCAGCAGCGCCGCCTCCATCAGGCGCTGCGCGGCCAGCGCCGTATCCTTGCTGGCAATGGCCTGCATGGCCAGTTGCAGGGTATCGCCCTTGCCCAGCGGGTAGGCTGGATTGAGCATGGGCGCGCCGCTTTCCACGGGCGACCAGCCGATGTTGAAGCGCCGTATCAGCGCCAGATGCTGCACATTGAGCACCGAGGGCAGCGGAGCGTCGAGGGTGGCCAGGATGCGCTGACGCACGGCGCTGGGCAGGTCCTTGTCTGCCGCGCGTGCGAGTACGGGCGAACACAGCAGGACGCCGGCGAGGCGCAGCAGCTGGCGGCGCAGGGGCTGGATCAGGCGCGGCATCATGGCGTCGTCAAGTCCTGGCGCTGGAACTCGATGCGGTTTTCCTGGTAGTCCCACTTGGTGTAGGGCCCGAACACGCGCCGGTTTTCCTTGCTGTCGGCATTCGACAGCTCGCGCTTCATGCGCCGTACCAAAGCGGGATCCGTGAGCGGCGCCGTCGTGGCGGCGAACACGTCGTGCCGCACGCTCTGTTTGGCGTCGGCGCCGCGCGAGATGATGGTGAGCTTGCGTGAAGCAGGATCGAAGTACACGCGCATGGCGAAGGTATTCATGTCCTGCAGATACAGGCCGTCGTCGCGCTGCTGGGCGTAGAAATAATCGCCGCAGACTGCCTTCGGCTCGCGTTTCCACTCGCAGGACAGGGCGATCAGCAGGTGCCGCTCGTCGAGTTGCTTGACCGAAATGCGTCCTTTGGAGTAACCCCAGGTGCTGGCCGGCACGGTTGCCGACGAGGCAAGATTGTATTCGCCCACCAGCTTGGTCAGGGGAGCTTGCGCCGACGCGCCGGCGCAGAGGATCAGGGCGGCGGCCGCAAGGGCGCCTTGTATCTTGGAAAATGGTGTCATGATGGCCATAAAGAAAAGTTGCCATATTATAGATGGCAACTTTCCAATATGGCCACGCGCTAGCGCAGTGCCGGCCGTTACTTCAGCTTGCTCAACTCGGCCACGTCGATCTTGACGGTCTTGTCGCCCACGGCGGCCACCAGCGTCTTGAAGTGGGGCGTCGCGTAATGCGCCGTCAGCGCGTCCTGGTTGCTCCACTCTTCCAGCATGATGAAGCGCGTAGGAATCTTGTTGTCGAGGTGTAATTCGTAGCGCAGGCAGGCGCTTTCCGTGCGGCTCGGCGCTACGACGGCTTCCAGGGCGGCGCGCACGGCGTCGATATGGTCAGTTTGGGCATCGATGGTGGCGACGACGATCAGGGTCATGGTGGTCCTTGTGGTTGGGGTGCCAGCAGCTTAGCGCATCTGGCGCTTCCTTGCCGGCTGCGCCGCGACGGCTTGCGGCGCAGCGGGCACTCCTTACGCGGCTTGCAGCGCCCCGATCTGCTCGAAGGCCCCCGTCAACGCTTGCGCCCTGGCTGCGTCGCTGACCTTGACGCCTTCGGCGCGCACGATCTCGATCTGCGTGACGCCGAGGAAACCGAGGAAGGCGCGCAGATGGCTTTCCTGGTGTTCCAGTGCCGCCATCGGCGTGTCGGCGCCGTAATAGCCGCCGCGCGTCGAGGCGATGATCACGCGCTTGCTGCCCAATAAACCTTCGGGGCCGTTGGCGCCGTACTGGAAGGTTTTGCCGGGCACGGCCAGCGCATCGAGCCACGATTTGAGCTGGCTGGGGATGGCGAAGTTGTACATGGGCGCGCCGATGACGATGACGTCGGCGGCCAGCACTTGCTCCAGCGCGCCGGCCAGCACTGCGCCGTCGGCGGCGCTGGGGGCAGCCGTAAATTGCGGCAATGGTTGCGCGGCCAGGTCATGGTACTGGACGGTGGCGCCGGGCGCGGCCGTTTGCAGGCGGGCGACGATGGCGGAGGACAATTGGCGGCTGAGGGAATGCTCGCCGAGGATGCTCGAATCGATGTGCAGGATGTTCATGTGGGCCTTCTTGGGTGGTATGATCGGGTGGTATGCTTTTGTAACCGAGTTAAATATAGTGACTATCAAATGAACGCACAAGAAGGCACTTTTTCCACACTGGGGCACACAGATGTGACTATTGGCGATGCCGCCGCGCAAGGAGAGGAGCTGGAACGGCGCATGCGCGACGAGGGCGGCCATGCGGGCGTGGCTGATTCCTGCCGCCCGATCACGGACATCCTCACGCGCGTGGGCGACAAATGGAGCGTGATGGTGGTGATATTGCTGGGCAATGGCACCAAGCGCTTCAACGAGATGCGCCGCCTGATCGGCGGCATCTCGCAGCGCATGCTGACATTGACCTTGCGCGGGCTGGAGCGCGACGGCCTGGTGACGCGCACCGTGTTTCCCACCGTGCCGCCGCGCGTCGACTACGCCTTGACGGACCTGGGCCGCTCGCTATTGATCCCCATCAGCGCGCTGGGCGCCTGGGCCCATGGCCACCGCGACGCCATTGATGCGGCGCGGCTGGCGTTTGACGCCCGGACGGCGAACCATTTGCTGTCCGGCGAATAAGTCACCTCAAGCCGCGCCAAACAGCTGCGCCATCGTCTGGCGCAGCCAGCGGTTCGACGCATCTTCATGGTAGCGCTCGTGCCAGTGCTGCTTGACTGAAAAGCTGGGCAGTTGTACGGGCAGGGGCAGGATGCGGAACGCTTCGTGGTTCTGCATCTGCAGCGCGTAGCGGTACGGTACCGTGACGATGTACTCGGTTTCGGCGACGATGCGTGACACACCGAGGAAACTGGGCAGTTTCAGCACGATGCGCCGCTGCACGCCAGCCGCCGCCAGTACTTTTTCCACGATGGAATGGCCCGTGCCCGAGCTTTTCACTTCGATATGCCCCTCCTGCAGGAACTCTTCCACCGTCATCGTGTCGCGGATGCGCGGGTGGCTGCTGGCCACCAGGCAGACAAAGTGCTGCTCGAACAGTTTTTGCTGATAAAACCCCGATTCCAGGTGCGGCATGAAGCCCACGGCCAGGTCCACTTCACCTCCCTCCAGGCGCTCGGGCGTGTCGGTGGCGATCTTCGACACGTCCAAGGTGATGCCGGGCCCGATCTGCTGCAGGTGGTTGAGCAGGGTGGGCAGCAGCACGATTTCACTGATGTCCGTCATGCAGATGGCAAATTCGCGCGTGCTGGCGGCCGGGTCGAACACGGGCTGGTCGGCCAGCGCATGCTGCCAGGCGGCGATCGCGGCGCGCACGTCCTGCACCGCGTTTTGCGCGCGCGGCGTCGGCTCCATGCCTTTCGAGGTGCGCGCAAACAGGCGGTCGCCGAAATGCGTGCGCAGCTTGCCCAGGCCGATACTTACCGTCGATTGCGGCAAGCCCAGGTTTTCCGCCGCGCGCGTCACATTGCGGCTTTTATAGATCTCGTCAAAGATGAACAGCAATTCGATATCGAAGCGCGACATGGGGAGCACCATTATTTAAAAACTTGATTGTGGCTATTGTATTCCATCGCTTTACCAAATATTGACCTGTCGGCACACTGCTTGCCATACCAAGAGCACGGCAAACGTGCATCGCGCAAGCACACAGATCAATTGGAGGAAAGAAATGGAACATACCCACAAGCCGTCCGTGCTGATCGTCGGCGGCGGCATCGGCGGCATGGCCGCCGCGCTGTCCCTGTCGCGCCTGGGGCTGGCCGTCACCGTGCTGGAACAGGCGTCGACCCTGGGCGAGATCGGCGCCGGCATCCAGCTGGCGCCCAACGCCTTCGCCGCGCTCGATGCCCTGGGCGTGGGCGAACGCACGCGCGCCAAGGCCGTGTTCACGGAGCGCCTGGTGATGATGGACGCCGTCGACGCGACCGAGGTAGGCACCTTTGTCGTCGACGCGGCCTTCCGCGAGCGCTTCAGCAATCCCTATGCCGTGATCCACCGCGCCGACATCCACGGCGCCATCCTCGACGCCGTGCGCATTTCGCCGCTGATCACCTTTGTGACGTCGTCGCAGGTGACGGACGTGGTGGAAGATGCGGACGGCGTCACCGTGCAGGATGCGGCGGGGCGCAGCTTCCGCGCCGATGCGCTGATTGGCTGCGACGGCGTCAAGTCCGTGATCCGCGAGCGCATCGTGGGCGACCAGGTCCGCGTTTCCGGCCATGTGGTCTACCGCGCCGTGGTGCCGGCGGCCGACATGCCGTCCGACTTGCGCTGGAACGCGCCCGTTGTCTGGGCCGGGCCGAACTGCCACCTCGTGCACTACCCGCTGCGCAATGGCGAGCAATACAACCTGGTGGTGACCTTCCACAGCCGCGAGCAGGAAGAATGGAGCGTCACGGACGGCAGCAAGGAAGAAGTGCTGTCCTACTTCGACGGCGTCCATGCGCAGCCGCGCCAGCTGCTGCACAAGCCGACATCGTGGAAACGCTGGAGCACGGCCGACCGCGACCCCGTCGCCAACTGGAGCACGAAGCGCATGACCTTGCTGGGCGACTCGGCCCACCCGATGCTGCAATACCTGGCGCAGGGCGCCTGCATGGCGCTGGAAGACGCCGTGACCCTGGGCGAAGCCGTGCGTGCATGCGACTTCGACATGGCTGCCGCCTTCCAGCTGTACCAGCGTTCGCGCATCGCCCGCACGGCGCGCGTGGTGCTGTCGGCCCGCGAGATGGGCCGGCTGTACCACGTCAAAGGCGTCGAGCGCCTGGTGCGCAATGACCTGTGGCGCGGTCGCACGCCCGCGCAATTCTATGAGGCGCTGGCCTGGCTGTATGGCTGGACGGCGCAAACCTGTCTGGCCACCACCGAGAAGGAGGCAGCATGACTTCCCATCAAACGCCCGAACGCGAAGCTTTATATGAAGCCCTGAGCGGCATGCATTTGTCGCCGCTGTGGCAATCCTTGCACACCCTCGTGCCGCCCCATCCGACGGCGCCGTATGCTCCCGCCCTGTGGCGTTATGCCGACATCGCGCCGCAGCTGGCGCGCGCCGGCGAAGTCATCACGGCCCACGAAGCCGTGCGCCGCGTGCTGGTGCTGGAAAATCCGGCCTTGTCTGGCCGCGCGTCCATCACGCAATCGCTGTACGCGGGCCTGCAGCTGATTTTGCCGGGTGAAGTGGCGCCCTCGCACCGCCACAGCCAGTCCGCGTTGCGCTTTGTGATCGAAGGGCAGGGCGCCTACACGACGGTGGCGGGTGAGCGCACCACCATGCACCCGGGTGACTTCATCATCACGCCGTCTTGGACCTGGCATGACCATGGCAACCTGGGTATCGACGGCGTCTGCGAGCCGGTGGTGTGGCTCGATGGCCTCGACATTCCCATGCTGCGCTATTTCGACTCGGGTTTCGCGGAAAACGACACGGAAGACAGCCAGACCGTCACCCGCCCGGAAGGCCAGAGCCTGGCCCGCTACGGCTACAACATGGCGCCCGTGAAGCAGTTGCACCAGGGCGCGACCTCGCCCATCTTCAACTACCCGTATGCCCGTTCGCGCGAGGCGCTGGAGCTGCTGTCGCGCACGGACGCCATCGACGACTGGCACGGCTACAAGCTGCGCTACACGAATCCGCTGACGGGCGGCTCGCCCATGCCCACCATGGCTACCTTCCTGCAGCTGCTGCCGAAAGGGTTTGCCGGCAAGCGCGCGCGCAGCACGGACGGCACCGTCTACAGCGTCGTCGAAGGCCACGGCAAGGTGACGATAGACGCGCAGGTGTTTGACTTCGCCCCGCGCGACACCTTCGTCGTGCCGTCGTGGGCTGCTGTCTCCTTTGACTGCCCGCTGGACGACGTCGTGCTGTTCAGTTTTTCCGACCGCCCAGTGCAGCTTGCCATGGGCGTGCTGCGCGAGCAGTTTTTGAGCGATTGATTTTTCACACAGGATTTCACCATGACCAACTTCATCTTCGTCCCTCAAGCCATCACCGGCCTGCCCATCGTCGGCAGCGACAGCCAGTTTCCCGTGCGCCGCATCTACTGCGTGGGCCGCAACTACGCCGCCCATGCGCGCGAAATGGGCTTCGATCCGGACCGCGAACCGCCATTCTTCTTTTGCAAGCCGAATGACGAGCAGTCCGTCGTACCCGTGCCGCCCGGCGTGACGGCCACCGTGCCGTATCCGGCGCAGACGTCGAACTACCACCATGAAATCGAACTGGTGGTCGCCATCGGCAAGGGCGGCAAGGACATCGCCCTGGAGGACGCGGCGTCGCACATCTTCGGCTACGGCGTGGGCCTGGACATGACGCGGCGCGACCTGCAGATGCGCATGCGCGAACAGGGGCGGCCATGGGAAATCGGCAAGGCCTTCGACTATTCGGCGCCCATCGGCGCGCTCACGCCCATCGCGGCGTCCGGCGAGATCACCACGGGCGCCATCGTGCTGGAAGTCGACGGCAAGGTCGTGCAGACAAGCGATTTGACGCACCTGATCTGGTCCGTCAATGAAGTCATCGCCAATCTGTCGACCCTGTTCGAACTGCAGCCGGGCGACATCATCATGACGGGCACGCCCGAAGGCGTGGGCGCCGTCACCGCTGGCCAGACGATGGATGCGCGCATAGACGGTTTGACGCCGATCACCGTCGCCGTCAAGTAAACCACCGGGCCAGCGCGGCACAGATCGCGCAGCCCAAGCGAACAATAACAACGGAGACAAGATAATGACTACCCACGCCGGCACCGACGTCCAGCACTTCCTCGACAGCCACCCGTTTTCCCGCTACCAGAAACTGATCCTCTGGCTATGCTTTCTGATCGTCGCCATCGACGGCTTCGACACGGCCTCGATCGGCTTCATCGCGCCGGCCATCCGCGCCGAGTGGGGCTTGACGCCCGCCGCGCTGGCGCCCCTGTTCGGCGCAGGGCTGTTTGGCCTGATGGCGGGGTCGTTTTTGTTCGGCCCCCTGGCCGACCGCTATGGCCGGCGTCCCGTGCTGATCGTCTCCGTGGCCTTCTTCGGCGCGGCCAGCCTGCTGTCGGCCTGGTCGACGGATCTGACCATGCTGCTGGTGCTGCGCTTCCTCACGGGGCTGGGCCTCGGCGGCGCCATGCCCACGTCGGTGACCATGACGTCCGAATACTGCCCGCAGCAGCGCCGTTCCGGCCTGGTGACCATGATGTTCTGCGGCTTTACCATCGGTTCCGCGCTGGGCGGCCTGGCGTCGGCGCAGTTGCTGCACCTGATCGGCTGGCGCGGCGTGCTGATGCTGGGCGGCGCCTTGCCGCTGCTGCTGGTGCCCGTGCTGCTGCTGGCGCTGCCCGAATCGCTGCGCTGGCTGGTGCTGAAAGGCCGCGATGGCAGCCAGGTGCTGAACATCGTGCGCCGCATCGCGCCCACCCTGGCCGCCTTGCCGCGCCTCGTCGTCAGCGACAAGAAACTGGCCGGTTCGCCCATGGCGGAACTGTTCCGCCCCGGCGTGCTCGGCGGTACCTTGCTGCTGTGGTCAACGTTCTTCATGAGTTTATTGATCATTTACCTGCTGTCGAGCTGGATGCCGACCTTGCTCAACGGTAATGGCCTGTCCTTGTCGAACGCTTCGCTGGTGACGATGATGTTCCAGGTGGGCGGCACCGTCGGCGCCATCATGCTGGGCCGCTGGATGGACCGCTACAGTCCCCATAAAGTACTGAGCATCGCTTACCTTGCCGCCGCCGGCTGCATCGTCGTCGTGGCCCTGTCGGGCAGCAGCCTGGCCTTGCTGGTGCTGGCCGTCTTTGGCGTGGGTTTTGGCGTCAGTGGTTCGCAAGTGGGCGCCAATGCGCTGGCCGCCGCGTTTTACCCGACGTCGAGCCGCGCCACGGGCGTCAGCTGGGCCGCCGCCGTGGGGCGCAGCGGCTCCGTGCTCGGCTCCATGGCCGGTGGCCTGATGCTGACCCTGAAACTCGATAACGAAACCATCTTCTTTTTGCTGGCCATTCCCGCCGTGCTGGCGTCCCTGGCCTTGCTGGCCATGGGCCGCCTGATGCGCACCCGAAATGCCGCCGGCGCCGTTCCTGTCACCCTGAAAGAAAGCACCGTATGAAATTGCATGGCTATTACCGCAGCTCCGCGTCCTACCGCGTGCGCATCGCGCTGAACCTGAAAAACCTGCATCCCGACACGGCGTATGTGCACCTGAGCCGCAATGGCGGCGAACAGTTCACGCCGGCGTTTTCCAGCCTGAACCCGCAGCACCTGCTGCCCGTGCTGGAAGACGGCGGCGCCGTGCTGACGCAATCCCTGGCCATCATCGAATACCTGGACGAGACGCAGGAGGGGCAAAAACTGCTGCCGGCCGATGCCCTGGGCCGCGCCCGCGTGCGTCAGCTGGCCATGGTGTGCGCCTGCGACATCCATCCGCTCAACAACCTGCGTGTCCTCAATTACCTGACGGGGCCTTTGGCCCTGTCGCAGGCGCAGAAGAACGCGTGGTACCAGCACTGGACCAATCTGGGCCTGGCCGCGCTGGAAGCGGAACTGGCAAATAGTCCCCACACGGGCCTGTTCTGCCATGGCGACACGCCCACCCTGGCCGATTGCTGCCTGGTGCCGCAGGTATACAACGCGCTGCGCTTCCAGTGCGACCTGGCGCCGTATCCCACGATACGCCGCATCGTCGCGCACTGCGAGGCGCTGCCGGCATTTCGCGAAGCGCACCCCGATGCGCAGCCAGACGCAGAATAAACCACAATAAACGGAGACAAGCATGAGAAAAATCAACGCCATCACCATGGCGCTGCTGGGCACGTGCGCCTGCAGCACCGCCTATGCGCAAGGCAGCGTCACCCTGTATGGAGTGCTCGACAGTTCGCTGGCCTACACGACGAATGCCAACGCGGCCGGCGACAGCGTCACCAAGATGCCCACCTTGACCGGTTCATTGCCGTCGCGTTTCGGCTTCAAGGGCGTGGAAGACCTGGGCGGTGGCTTGCAGGCGATCTTTGCGCTGGAATCGGGCTTCGGCGTCGATACGGGCGTCGCGGGGCAAGGCGGGAGACTGTTCGGCCGCCAGTCGTGGGTGGGCCTGAAGGGCCGCTATGGCAGCGTGATGCTGGGGCGGCAGATGAACATGTCGTTCTGGGCCACGCAAAAGTCCGACATCATGGGGCCGGCCCTGTTTTCCATCAGCAGTCTCGATCTGTACCTGCCGAACGCCCGCAGCGACAACGCCATCGGTTACCTGGGCACGTTTTCCGACGTGACCGTGGGCGCCACCTACAGCCTGGGGCGCGATGCCTCGGCGGCGGGCGGGCCGGCAGCTACGGGCTGCGCGGGCGAAGTGGCGGGCAATGCCAAGGCCTGCCGCCAGATTACCGCCTTGCTGGGCTACGACACGGGCCGCGACGGCGCCACGGCGTCGTACGACATCATGTACGGCAACGCAGGCGCGGCCAACGGCCTCACGTCGAGCCGCCACTTCGACCGCCGCGTGATCGCCAGCGCTTATGCCATGTTTGATCAACTGAAAATCGGCGGCGGCATCATCGACCGCACCATCCGGGCCGCCGGGGGGGCCGTCGACTCGCAACTGCTGTATGTGGGCGCCGCCTGGCCGCTCGCGCCAGCGCTGGTGCTTGACGGCCAGGTGGCCAAACTGGCCGTGAAGGACAGCCCGAACGATGCCACCCTGGCCACCGCGCGCCTGACCTATCACCTGTCCAAGCGCACGGCCATCTACGGCGCCATCGGCCGCATGGACAACGATGGCGCGGCGGCCGTGGCGCTGGACGCGGGCGGCACGGTGGGTGCGGGGCGCACGCAGAATGGCGTGATGGCGGGCGTGCGCCATTTCTTCTGACGTCCTATGAGCTGCCTTGCATGTCGTGCCGGTAGCGCGCCGGCGGCAGCTCGAACTGGGTCTTGAAGAAGCGGGTGAACGCGCTTTGCGAGGAAAAGCCCAGGCGTTCGCCGATTTCCACCACGCTCAGACTCGTTTCGCGCAGCAAACGGCGCGATTCGCGGCTTTTGGCGCGCAGTTCCAGTGCGCGGAACGATGTTTGCTCCTGCTGCAGCTGGCGTTGCAGGGTCCAGCGGTTCATCGCCAGGCCGTCGCACAGGGCCGGCAGCAGCGCGGCGCCGTCGGCATCTCCTGCGCCTTGCCGGCCCAGCAAATCGATGATGGCTTGCTCCACGCGGGCCGAAAATAGCTGCGCGCCCTGCAACTGCTGTAATTGCCCCTGCGCGTGCCGCAGCGCGTGCGGCGCCAGCATGGCGTTGAACTGGACGAAGGGCCGGTCCAGCGCCGGCGCGTCAAACGTCAGCGTGTTGCGCGCCTGACCAAAGGTGGCGGCGGCGCCGAAGCACTCGGCAATGGCCGGCGCGAACCACGGCGCCTTGCCATGGAAGCCGGCATGGAAGGCGGTGGCCGCGCCATCGTCGTAGGCGCGCGCCACCAGCGACAGCATGCGGAAATTGGCCAGCGCCTGCATGGCGCCTCCCAGCGGGCAGAACTCGGACAGGTATTCGATCTCGATGCGCGTGCCATTTTCGCTCATCAGCATGAAGTCGAATTCGCCGATCAGGCCCCGCAAGTGCAGCAGCTCGTGCAGCGCGCTGCGCAGGGTGGGGCGGTTGAAGCAGACGTGGGCGATGCCCGAGTAATGCGCGAACCAGTGCGTCACGTCGAGGTCGAGAATCGCCCGGTGCTGCGGCAGTTGCTGCGCATAAGCCGTCATGCGGCGGTGACGCTCGGCGTTGATGCGCCCGCCAGGCTCGTTCAGCTGCGCCGGCGTGATGCCGGTCTGCCGGAAGAAGTCGGCGGGGTCGTGCCCATCGGCTTGCATGGCGCGCGCGCATTGCTGCGCAATCCGGTTCGAAACCGTGCGCGTATCGGGTTTGTGCAAGGGTGTCTCCTGCTTGTTGTAGTAATTTTTCACAAATATTAGCACTTTGTAGGAGATTGTTGGTTCTCATGCCATCTAACCAAAAATTGTTCTCGCGGGTATAAAGCGCGTGCTGCGCGGTCAAGAAACTCACGCATTCTCACGCTATATTGATTTCGGGCTGGCCCTGATGCCACCCGGATACCTACAAAAACAGTCTTGGAGATAATGATGAATTGCACTATGAAACCGATGGCCCGCATGGTCGCCGGCTGCGTCGCCACGCTTGCCCTGGCCGCCTGCGGCAATAACGGCAGCGAGCAATACACGCAGCCCGTGTTTGGCGCCACCACCTACAGCCAGATCCAGGTCGACGGCTATACCTTCAAGGACATGAACCGCAACGGCAAGATCGACCCGTATGAAGACTGGCGCCTGCCAGCCGAAGCGCGTGCCGACGATTTGTTGTCCCGCATGAGCCTTGATGAAAAAGCGGGCCTGATGATGCACGGCACGGCGCCCACCGTGTCCGACCCTTCCGGCATCGGCCTGGGCGGCGCGTATGACTTGACGGCCCTGCAAGACCTGATCGTTAAGCAGTACGTCAACACCTTCATTACCCGCATGGCGGGCGATACGGCCAATATGGCGGCCCAGTACAACAAGGTGCAGGCAATCAGCGAAACCTCGCGCCATGGCATTCCCGTGTCCATCAGCACGGACCCGCGCCACCATTTCCAGTACACGGTGGGCGCCAGCGCCGGCACCAAGGGATTTTCCCAGTGGCCGGAAACCCTGGGCCTGGCCGCCATCGGCGACGATGCGCTGGTGCGCCGCTTCGGCGACATCGCGCGCCAGGAGTACCTGGCCGTCGGCATCACGCAGGCCCTGTCGCCGCAGGCGGACCTGGCCACCGAGCCGCGCTGGTCGCGCATCAACGGCACCTTTGGCGAAGATGCGGATCTGGCCAAGCGCATGGTGCAGCACTATATCGAGGGCTTCCAGGATGGGAACACGGGCCTGCATGACGGCAGCGTGGTAGCCGTCGTCAAGCACTGGGTCGGCTACGGCGCCACGAAAGAGGGCTTCGATGGCCACAATTACTATGGCCGCTACATGACTTACCCGGGCAACAACTTTGCCTACCACGTGAAGCCGTTCGAAGGCGCGTTCACGGCCAAGGCGGCCTCCGTCATGCCGACCTACGCTCTGCCGGACGGCAATATCACCATCGACGGCATCACCTTGGAGCAGGTGGCGGCCGGTTTCAGCAAGACCATGCTGACGGACTTGCTGCGCGGCAAATACGGCTTCGAGGGTGTGATCCTTTCCGACTGGGGCATCACTTCCGACTGCGACGCCAATTGCCGCAACGGCACGGCGCCGGGCGTGGCGCCTTCCTTCATCGGCTTCGGCACGCCGTGGGGCATGGAAGACGCCACCAAGGCCGAGCGCTATGTCAAGGCCGTGACGGCCGGGATGGACCAGTTTGGCGGCGTGACGGAAGCGCCCTACCTGACGCAAGCCGTGCAGCGGGGCCAGCTGACGGAAACGCGCATCAACGCGTCGGCGCGGCGCATCCTGATCCAGAAATTCAAGCAGGGTCTGTTCGAGCATCCGTTCGTCGATGCGGCCAAGGCGGCCACCACGGTGGGCAAGGCGGACTTCATCGAGGCAGGCCTGGAGGCCCAGCGCCGCTCGCTGGTTCTGCTGGAGAACAAGGAAAAGGTCTTGCCGCTGGCGGCCAACGTCAAGAAAGTCTACCTGTACGGCATCGATGCGGCCGTGGCGCAGCAGTATGGCTACACGGTGGTCGCCACGCCGCAGGAAGCGGACGTGGCCCTGCTGCGCGTGGCCGCGCCGTATGAAACCCTGCACCCGAACTACATCTTCGGCAGCATGCAGCACGAGGGCCGCCTCGATTACGTGGACGGCAATGCCGACTACGAGGCGATCAAGAACGCGGCGAAGTTCGCGCCGAAGACGGTGGTCACCGTGTACCTGGACCGCCCGGCCATCCTCGGCAACGTGCAGGACAAGGCCAGCGCCATCCTCGCCAACTTCGGCGTGAGCGACGGCGCGCTGTTCGATGTCCTGACGGGCAAGGCCAAGCCGCAAGGCAAGCTGCCGTTCGAACTGCCTTCGTCGATGGCCGAAGTGCAGGTGCAGAAATCGGACGTGCCGTATGACACGGCCCATCCGCTGTACAAGTTCGGCTACGGGCTGGCGTACTAAAACGCTGCTGTTCAGGCTTGCTGGCGCCAGGCTTGGCTGTCGAGCGCGTCGAGGAAGCGCGCGGCGGGCCAGTCCTGCGCCAGCGCTTCGTGCATGAGCTGCTGCTGCGTGGGCGGGGCCATGCCGCCGATCGGTTGATCACGATCAAGGTTGCTGGGGAAGGCATAGCCTTCTGCGCAGGCGGCAATCGCGTGAACAATCCCATCGGCGGACAGGGTTTCCTCTGCCCGCAAGGCCTGCAGGGCCGGATACAGCGCGGCGCTCATGGCGCGGCGGTCCAGCGCTTCCATGGCGCGACCGAACGGCGACGACACTTGCAGCAGGTTGGCCATGCGGCGGATGTCGGGCGAGCGGTTGTGGCCCGCCGCATGGAACAGGGCGGGGTTGAAGAAGACGGCGTCGCCTTGTGACAGCGGCAGCTGCACGCAATGCCGGGCAAAATAGTCGCGGAAAGGCCGCTGCTGCCAGGCGAGGAAACCGGCCTGGTAGCGCTGCGAATAGGGCAGGTACAGGGTGGGGCCGGATGCCAGCGGCATGTCGCAGTGGGCGACGGCGCCCTGCAAGGTCAGGAGAGCCGACATCTGGTGCACGGGCGCGGGATAGGCGGCGCAGCTGGCGGCGCTCTGGAAGCCCAGGTGATAGTCGCGGTGCGGCGCCTGGGCCGCCCCGCCCGGGTTGACGACGTTCACTTGCGCCGTCATCTGGTAGGCGGGACCGAGCCAGGCCTCGGCGATCCACGCGAAGACGGGATTGCTGTAATAGCGCGCGAACGCTTCGGGCGCGCGCAGACACAGTTTTTGCTGGGCGTTCCAGATACGGTCATTCGCGCCCGGTTTGGCGAAATGGTCGCCGCCCGCCTGGCCGCTCGCGTGCTGTTCGGCGATCAGTGCGCGAAACACGCCGCTCACCTGTTCCAGCGTCGCCGTGTCGTCGATGGCGCGCTGGAGCACGATGACGCCGGGGCCATCCATCAGCGCCTTGCCCCATTCAGCCTGCAGCGCGCGCAGCGACGCCTTGCTGGCGGCCAGTGCACGCACCTGGTCGCAATCGTAGACGAGAATATTTTCTTTCACCGCAGTGGCGTGGGGATAGTCGGCCAGCGCCGTGCCTTGGCTGATGGTGCGGATGAAGTCATCGAGCTGGCAGTCTTGCTGCGACAGCCAGAAGGGCGCGGGCGGCGCGGCGTCTTGGGTGATCATGCGGTGTCTCCGTTGTTTAAGTTGTAGAATCAGTATAGGGATGAAAATCCGCTTTTTTCATCAGGAAATCCATCAAAAAACCATCAAAAAATTATTTAATAGAATGGACATGGCATGACGCATCCGTTTCCCGTCAAGGTCGTGGCGCTGCAGGCCGGCGTCAGCGTGGCCACCGTCGACCGCGTGATCAAGCAGCGCGGCGGCGTGCATGCCAATACGGTGCGCCGCGTGATGCAGGCGCTCGATGAACTGGCGCGGCAAAGCACGCAGGTGGGCCTGTCCGGCAGAAAATTCATGCTCGACGTGCTGATGGTGGCGCCGCGCCGCTTTACGGACGCCGTGCGCGCCGCACTCGAATCGGAGCTGCCATCCTTGCATCCGGCCGTGCTGCGCTCGCGCTTTCACCTGCATGAAACCCTGGAGGTGGATGGCATCGTCGAGCAGCTCGAACGCATCCGCAAGAACGGCAGCCACGGCGTGCTGCTGAAAGCACCGGACTTGCCGCCCGTGGCCGAGGCGGTGGGCCGGCTGGCTGCGGCCGGCATCCCCGTGGTGACCCTGGTGACGGACTTGCCAGCGTCCGCGCGCCGCAGCTATGTGGGCATGGATAACCGCGCCGCAGGGGAGACGGCTGCTTACCTGATCGGCCAGTGGCTGGGCAGCGCGAGAAAGAAACAGCAGGTGCTGGTGACCCTGAGCAGCAACCGCTTTCATGGCGAGGAAGAGCGCGAGATCGGCTTTCGCCGCGCGCTGCGCGAACGGCACCGCCATTTATCCATCGTCGAAGTGAGCGAAGGCCACGGCATCGATGGCGCCACGGGCGCGCTGGTGCGCCAGGCTCTGGCCGCGCATCCCGCCATCGCCGCCGTGTATTCGATCGGCGGCGGCAATGCCGCCATCGTGCGGGCATTCGCGCAGGCGGACCGGCCCTGCCAGGTCTTCATCGGTCATGACCTGGACGCGGACAACGTGGCGCTGCTCAAGTCGGGCGCCATCCAGGCCGTGCTGCACCATGACCTGGGCCAGGACATGCGCCGCGCCTGCCAAGAGGTGCTGCGGGCGCAGGGCGCGCTGCCGGCCCTGGCGCAGCCGGCGCCCTTGTCCTCCATCCAGGTGGTCACGCCGTGGAATCTGCCCGCGTTGAATTGCCTGACTTGATTGCCGTTTTCTCCGCTCGAACTGATGGTGAGCCGCTACCTCTGTTACGGCGCGCTGATAGCGGCGGAAGGACGGGCGTAGCGAAAAATACATCGTTGCCAGCCTGCCGTTTGCACTGGGTGGGCCGTATAATGACCTTCATTTGCCGGCCATCCAGGGAGTTCCGCTTGCAGCTACCGATCCGTTATCCGAACATGCCGCAACTGCTGCTGAAGGCCCGCGACAGCCTGCTCCAGCATTTCCGTCCCATCCTCAATCACTTCGGCGTGACGGAGCAGCAGTGGCGCATCATGCGCGCGCTGAATGAAAGTCCGACCCTGGAACCGCGCGAGCTGTGCGAGATCTGCCAGATATCGAGTCCCAGCATGAGCGGCATCCTGGCGCGGATGGAAGAAATCGGCCTGATCGGGCGCAGCAAGTTCGAAGGCGACCAGCGCCGCCGCAAGGTGCACCTGTCGGAAGCGGGCGCCAGTTTGCTGATGCAGATGGGTAAGCTCATCGACCTGCAATATGCCCACCTGGAAGCGGCCTATGGCAAGCAGGTGTTCGAAGACATGCGCCGCACCCTGGAAGCCTTCATTGCCCTCGAAACTTTGCCGGTGGCGCCCGCCATCCTGCGCTGACCTTCCCGGTTCCCCCGTTTTTCTGCCCGCCTGACTATCCACCGGGCGCGTGTTTTCCGACACGCGCAGCCGCTGCTTTCCCCATATCTGTTCCGCGTATTTCCGCACGTTGCGGGGCGTGCGGCCGCACGCCTGCCGATTTTGCTATAAGACACAAGAAAGTTTTGCTATAAGACTACGCCTTACAGTCAATTACTTACATGTGAGTAAATAAGCGTATAATTTGCTCCACTTGATTCAAATCAAGAAGAACAGCGGACGCCCCACTCGTGGGAGGGGGGAGCACTGCGGCGCCACGCCTGTATGTCGCCATCACGGCGGTAATACTTGTTGGACGTACAATAAAACAGGAAAATCAGGAAAAAATGAACATTACATGCATGCGCGCTGCGGCGCTGGCCGTCTCCACGCTCATCGGCGCAAACGTTTGCGCCCAAAGCAATGTCACGATTTACGGCGTGGTCGACGCGGCCATGGCGTACACGGGCAACCAGGGCGGCAATTCGAACACCTACATGCGCAGCGGCAGCTTGTCCGCCAGCAAGATCGGTTTCCAGGGCGTGGAAGACCTGGGCGGCGACCTGAAGGCGCTGTTCCTGCTGGAAAACGGTTTTGAAAGCGATACGGGCGCGCAAAGTTCTGCCAGTGCCCTGTTCAACCGCCAGGCTTACGTGGGCTTGCAATCGACCGCTTACGGCAGCGTGACGGCCGGCCGCCAGTACACGCCGTACTACCTGCTGGTGGGCTCGCTGGCGTCGAGCAATGTCTTGACGGGAGCCACCGGCGCCCACCCGGGCGATATCGACGGCCTTGATACGACCGTGCGCATCAGCAATTCCGTCACCTACAGCATGCCGGCATGGCGCGGTCTGCAGGCCAGCGCGCAGTACGGTTTTGGCGAAGCGTCTGATGGCAATGCCGTGGGCAGCACCTTCAGCGCCGCCGTCAAATACAGCACTGCGCCGGCCGAATTCGCGCTCGGCTACCTGAAACTGAAAAATGGACAGAATGGCGCCGGCTGGAGCGACAACGCATCGGGCAGCTTTGGCATCTCTGCCCTCAACCGTGGCTACGCCTCGGCGGACAGCATAGCGTTCATCGCCGCCAGCGCGCGCTACACCATGGGCAAGTGGATGGTGGGCGCGAATGCCAGCAACGTGCAGTACCAGGCAGGCAGCCGCTCGGCCTTCCGCGACACGGCCATCTTCAACACGGCCGGCCTGATCTCGAGCTACCAGCTGACGCCGCAATGGTTCCTGTCCGCCGGCTATAGCGACACCTTCGCCAGCCACGCCAACGGCGTGTCGGACCGCGCGCGCTACCGCCAGCTGTCGCTCGAACAGAATTACGCGCTGTCCAAGCGCACGGCGATCTACCTGATCGAAGCGCGCCAGCTGGCGCGCGGCCAGACCCTGGGCCAGGACGGCGCCATCGTCAACGCCGTCGCTTCGGTCGGCGATTCGCAAAACGGCACGCCGTCGTCGAACGGCGGGCAGACGGTGGTCATGGTCGGTCTCAAGCATTCTTTCTGAACGGTTGCTGAACTCACGGGAGCTTCAATTGGACGCTACACATCACAAGGAGGGCCGCGGCCCTCTGAATCCCGGCCGCCGCATGGTGCTGGCCGGTTTGCTGTCGGCGTCGGCCGCGGCGCTGATTCCCTGGGCGCTGGCCGCACCGGTCGCCAATGCGGAGCAGGGCGCCTTCCTCGGCGTGTCGGCCATGCTGGTCGGGCGCCAGGTGCTCGACCCCGTGCTGGCCAGGCGCCTGTATGACGCACTGGTGGCGCAGGACGCCGCCTTCCCGGCGAAGGTGCGCGCGCTGCTGGCGCTGATCAACGCGCAGGGCTTGCAGGCGGCCGGCCTGCAGGAAGCGCTCGACGGGCTCGATCCGGCCCAGTCGCCGCTGGCGGCCTTGCCGCGCCAGATCGCCAGCGCCTGGTACCTGGGCATCGTCGGCACGGGCGAGGCGGCCGTCTGCGTCGCCTACGAGCAGGCGCTGAACGCTGCCGTCGTGGCCGACGTGCTCAAGCCTCCCACGTATTCCTACGGCGCCTACGGCAGCTGGGCCAGAAAACCAATTTAAGGAGCCATCATGGCTGAAGAACTCTCCGCCGATTACCTCGTGATCGGCTCCGGCATCATCGGTTCCCTGGCCGCGCGCAAGCTCGCGCTGGCGGGTGCCTCGGTGCTGATCCTGGAAGCGGGGCCGCGCGTGTCGCGCGGCGAAATCGTCGCCCGTTTCCGCAACACGACGCGCCGCAGCGACTGGATGTCGCCGTATCCGTCGGTGGCCACGGCGCCGCACCCGATCTACCAGCCGACCGATAACGGCCACCTGGTGCAGGCCGGCCCGTATCCGTACCCGGCCGAATACATCCGCCAGTTCGGCGGCACCTCGTGGCACTGGGCTGCGCAGGCGTGGCGCAATGTGCCGAACGATTTCCGCATCCATACCCTGTATGGCGTGGGCGTCGACTGGCCGATCAGCTATGCAGATCTGGAACCGTTCTACCAGGAAGCGGAAGAAATCATGGGCGTCTCGGGTGCCGACAATACGGGTTCGCCGCGCAAGCAGGCCTTCCCGATGGACCCCGTGACGGAGCCGTACGCCATGCGCCGCATTCGCGAACGCCTCGACCCGTCGTTCAAGGTCGTCGGCAACACGGTGGCGCGCAACAGCGCCAGCTACGATGGCCGCCCGGCCTGCTGCGGCAACAACAGCTGCCAGCCGATCTGCCCTATCGACGCGCAATACCACGGCGGCATCGCCGCGCAGCAGGCGGAAGACGCGGGCGTCAAGATCGTCTGCAACGCCAACGTCTACAAGCTGGAACACGATGCGCAGGGCCGCATCACGGCGGCCCTGTACTACGACGTGGACAAAAACAGCCACCGGGTCACGGCCAAGACCTTTATTCTGGCGGCCAACGGCATCGAAAGCCCCCGTTTGCTGCTCGTTTCCGCCTCGGACACATATCCGAACGGCCTGGCCAACAGCAGCGACATGGTGGGCCGCAACCTGATGGACCACCCGAGCACGTCGATCACCTTCGACGCCGATGAAGACCTGTGGCTGGGCCGGGGCCCGCAAAGCCCCAATTCCATCAACACCATGCGCGATGGCGACTTCCGCAGCCAGCATTCGCCGTACCGCCTGGATTTCACGAACATTTCGAGAGTCGATGGCGCCACCAGGGAACTGATCGGCAAGGGCGTGTTTGGCGAAGAGTTCGAACAGCAGCTGCGTTTCCGCTCGGCCCGTGAAATGAGCCTGAAAAACGTGCTGGAAGTGCTGCCGAACCCGGAAAACCGCATTGCCCTCAGCAGTGAAAAGGATGCCATGGGCATCCCCAAGCCGCAGGCGCATTATGCGATCGATGAGTACACCAAGCGTGGCCACGAGCGTTCGAAGCAGGATTTCGAGCAGATCGCCAAGCTGATGGGCGGCACCAACCTGCGTCACAGCAAGGAAGGCGTGTTCGCCAACAACCAGCACATCTGCGGCACCCTGTCGATGGGTTCCGACCCGGCCAAGGCCGTGTGCGACCAGTGGGGTCGCACGTTTGACCACGTCAACCTGTTCCTGTGCAGCACCGGCGTGCTGCCCACGTCCGGCACCTGCAATTCGACGGAAAACGGCCTGGCCGTGGCACTGCGCACCGTCAAGCACATCCTCGATGAACAACAGGGAGGAACGGCATGATGGCGGCCTACCGACTGGCGGCGGGTGCCGCCTTGCTATCCCTTGCGGCCTTGCCGGTGCTGGCGGCGCAAGCGCCGGGCGCGGACGTGCAGTCGATCGAACGTGGCCGCTACCTGGCCACGGCGGGCGACTGCATTGCCTGCCATAGCGTACCTGGCGGCAAACCGATGGCGGGCGGCCTGGCCCTGGCCACGCCGCTGGGCGCCATTGTCGCCACCAACATCACGCCGTCGATAACGCATGGCATCGGCAACTACACGCTCAAGCAGTTTTCCGACGCCGTGCGCCATGGCGTGCGCGCCGACGGCGCCAACCTGTATCCGGCCATGCCCTACACGGCCTACGCCAAGGTGACGGATGACGATACGGCCGCCCTGTACGCCTACTTCATGCATGGCGTGGCGGCGGTGGACACGGCGCCGGCGCAAACGACGGACTTGCCGTTCCCGTTCAACATCCGCCTGTCGATGGCGGGCTGGAATCTGCTCTTCCTCGACAAGAAGCCCTTCGTGGCCGATGCGTCGAAAAGCATGGAGTGGAACCGCGGCGCCTACCTGGCGCAAGGCCTGGCCCACTGCACCACGTGCCACACGCCGCGCAATGCGCTGATGGCCGAGCAACTGTCGAAGGAGCTGGGCGGGGCCGACCTGGGCACCTGGTACGCGCCGAACATCACGTCGGACGCCAACAGCGGCGTGGGCGGCTGGAGCCAGCAGGAACTGGCCGGCTACCTGCGCACGGGCCGCGCGGCCAACAAGGCGCAGGCGGCGGGACCGATGGCCGAAGCCATCGACCATAGCCTGAAGCACCTGAGCGATGCGGACTTGAACGCCATCGCGCACTACATCAAGAGCGTGCCCGCCATCCGCGACAAGGCGGACGTGAAGCCTGTGACGCAATGGGGCCAGGCGGGCGACGAGTTGAGCAGCATACGCGGCGTGCCGCTGCCGCAAAATCTGAACAGGATGTCGGGCGCGCAGCTGTACGATGCGCAGTGCGCCAGCTGCCACCAGGCCAGGGGCGAGGGCAGTTTCGACGGCAGCTTGCCGCCGCTGTTCCACAACTCGGTGACGGGCCGCAGCAACAGCAACAACCTGGTGATGGCGATCCTCGATGGCGTCGAGCGGCAGGATGGCAGGGGTGCCCATGCGAGTCATCTGATGCCCGCCTTCCGCCAGACCCTGTCGGACGAGCAGATCGTCACCTTGGGCAATTACGTGCAGAAGATGTACGGCAATCCCGCCATCAAGGTGACGGCGGAACAGGTGACGACCCTGCGCAATGGCGGCGCGCCGTCAAACCTGATCGACCTGGCCCGCGCGGGCATCATCGTCGGCGTGCTGGTGTTGCTGGCCTTGCTGGTATGGTGGCGGGGACGGCGGCGCAAGCCGGTGTAAGCGTGAATTGATCGCATAAGCTGGGGCCAGACCGCAAAGTCTGGCCCTTTTTTTATGCCGCAAAAATCGCAACTCAATTGCATCTGCATAGATTATGTACTATCATTAGTTACATGAGACGCGACAGCAAACTATCATCGATCCTCCATGTGCTGCTGCACATGGCCCACGCGGGACGCCCGATGACGTCCGAGGAACTCTCCGGCTACCTGGACACCAACCCCGTGCTGGTGCGGCGCGTGATGGCCGGCTTGCGCGAGCGCGGCTACGTGGCGTCCATCAAGGGCCATGGCGGCGGCTGGCGCATCGTCTGCGACCTGCACCGGGTGACCCTGCAAGACATTTACGTAGCCGTGGGGTCGCCCACCATCTTCGCCATGGGCAACCGCGTCGACCAGCCGGGCTGCCTGGTCGAGCAAGTGGTCAACCAGTCGCTGGCCGGCGCCTTTGACGAAGCCGAGGCGCTGCTGATCCAGCGTTTTGGCGCCGTCACCCTGGCCGACCTGGCTGACCGTTTCAGCCAACAATACGCCACCCACAAAGGAGCACCGCATGCACATTCCTGAATCGCCTGGCATTCCGTTCGATGCCATCATCGTCGGCGGCAGCTACGCGGGCCTGTCCGCCGCCACGCAACTGGCGCGCGCCCGCCGACGTGTGCTGGTGATCGACGGCGGCCGGCGCCGCAACCGCTACGCCAGCCATTCCCACGGTTTCCTGACTCAGGACGGCAGCGGGACGGCCGCCATCGCGGCCGAAGGCAAGGCGCAGTTGATGGCGTATGCCAGCGTCACATGGCTGGACGGCACGGCCGTGCAAGCGGTGGCGAGCGGTGATGGAGATGGTTTCGACGTGACCCTGGCGGACGGCCATGTCGTCCACGGCCGCCGCCTCGTGCTGGCCACCGGCGTGATCGACGAACTGCCGCCCGTCGATGGTCTGGCCGAGCGCTGGGGCGGCAGCGTCTTTCACTGCCCGTACTGCCACGGCTATGAACTGGAGCAGGGCGCTATCGGCGTGCTGGCCACCGGCCCGCTGTCCATGCATCACGCCCTGATGCTGCCCGACTGGGGCACGGTCACTTTTTTCCTGAATGGCGCGTTCGAGCCCGATGCGGCGCAGCTGGCGCAGCTCGATGCGCGCGGCGTTAAGCTGGTGCGCACGCCCGTAGCACGGATCGACGGCGTGGCCGACGTAGTTACGGCCGACGGCAGCCGCCACGCGATGGCCGGCCTGTTCGTGGCGACCCGCACCCGCCTGGCCAGTTCCCTCGCCGGCGAATTGGGCTGCTTGCTGGAAGAGGGACCCATGGGACCGTTCGTGCGCACCGACGAGCAAAAGGCCAGCAGCGTGCCTGGCGTGTTTTGCTGCGGCGACGCGGGCCGCATGGCGGGCAGCGTGGCGTTCGCGGTGGCCGATGGCGCCATGGCAGGCGTGGCGGCGCACCGTTCGCTGATGTTCGGGCTGGATCAGGCGGCAAAACCGCCATCGATCTTCAGTCCGGCGCCCGTGACGAAAGCCGCTTCCGTGCTGGCCAGGTAGGCCACCATGCCGGCGATTTCATCGGCCGTGCCATGGCGGGGCAGGGCCATCAGGCCGTGCATCAGGTCGGCGAAGTCGCCCGTCGGCGGGTTCATGTCCGTGGCGACGGGGCCAGGTTCCACGTTGTTGATGGTGATGCCGCGCGGTCCCAGGTCGCGCGACAGGCCTTGCGTCAGGCCGCTCAGCGCCGATTTGCTCATGGCATAGGCAGCCGCGCCGCCGAACGGCATGCGGTGCGCATTCGTGCTGCCGATGTTGATGATGCGCCCGCCCGTCTGCATGTGCGCCACGGCCGCCTTGATGGCGACGAACACGGCGCGCACGTTGACGTTCAAGGTCTTGTCGAAGTCTGCCAGCGAAAAATCGTCGATGGCGCCGGGCAGGAACACGCCCGCATTGTTGACGAGGATATCGACACGGCCGAACTGCGCCGCCACCTTGTCGATGGCGGCCGTCAGGGCGCTGGCGTCGGCCGCATCGGCTTGCACGCCCAGAGCCTTGCCGCCTGCCGCTTCGACTTTGGCGGCCAGCGCCTGCGCTTCGGCGGCGGAACTTTGATACGTGAAGACGACGTTGGCGCCCTGGCTGGCAAGGCGGCGCACGATGGCGGCGCCGATGCCGCGCGAGCCGCCCGTCACAAACGCGATCTTGTCTTGCAGTGGTAAAGAGGTGCTGGTGGTGGCTGGGGTTTGCATGATGTGCTTTCTGTGTGAGGAGTCGAGGAATTCAGTATCTGCCTTTCATTCCTGCCGCGCTAGCCATCAATCCCTACAATCACTTTCAACCATTAGTATCAAGTGAGCGGGTAGAATGGGCGTATGGAAGCCCTCAATCACTTGCAATCATTCGTGCTGTCTGCCGAGCTGGGCAGCTTTTCGGCGGCCGCGCGCCGCCTGGGGCTGACGCCGGCCGCCGTCAGCAAGAACGTGGCGCGGCTGGAAGCGAGCCTGGGATTGCGGCTGTTCCAGCGCAGCACGCGCCGCCTGACCCTGACGGAAGGGGGCGAGCGCTTCCTGCAGCAGATCGGCGGCGCCCTGTCCACCTTGCGCGAAGCGATCGCCGGCGTGGCGGAAGAGGGCGGCCAGCCGGCCGGCATACTGAAAATCAGCATGGCGCCATCGTTCGGTCGCAGCTACGTGGTGCCCTTGCTGGGCGAATTCATTGCGCGCTATCCTGGCGTCATCCCCGACTGCCATTTCGACAACCGGCAAGTGGACTTGATCGGCGAAGGGTTCGATGTCGCCATCGGCGGCGGCATCGAACTGACGCCGGGCGTGGTGGCGCGGGAACTGGGCCACGCCCACATCGTCGCCACGGCGTCGCCCGCCTTCATGCAGGGCAAGGCCATGCCCGCGCATCCGTCGGACCTGGCGCACTTCGACGGCGTGGCGCGCCGCTCGGCTGGCAGCGGCAGATTGCGCAGCTGGATATTGCGCGACGGATCCGGCGGCGAAGGCGTGGCCGAATGCCGCCCGCGCGCCATCTTCGACGACCCGGAAGCGATGGCGCAGGCAGCCATCCTCGGCGTCGGCGTGGCGCTGCTACCCATGCCGCACGCGCTGGCCCATTTGCGCAGCGGCGCCCTGGTCCGCTTGCTGCCCGGCTGGCATGCTGATTCCGGCCCCTTGTCCGTGTACTATCCGAGCAAGAAGCTCCTGCCCGCGAAGACGCGCGTCTTCGTTGATTTCCTGCTGGAGCAATTCCGCCAGCGCGATTTCGCCACGCAGATACGGCCCGATTAATGCATGGCGATGGCTCTTGTCGTCAGCGCAGCCTGGGCTAGCCGCCGCGTTGTTGTAAATATACTTTCTTTTCACAAATAACATGATATGGCGGGTGGTAGCGACACGATCTGTCGCTATGCTTGTGTAAGATGAAAACATTCTGAAAAGAAAGTTTTTGTCTGTGCCGTCCATCCCTGACAGACCCCATCCACGAATTGCCGCATGCGCTTGCCGCACGACTATAGGCATGGGATCGACATCGCCTGGAGCGCAGTTGTTTAAACCGTTGTCGATAGAAAGTCCTCACGATGCATTCTCCTGAAATTTTGCTGCAAGATTTGAACGCCGCCTTACGCGAATTGCATGGCGCCAGTCAGTTGATTAACGACGAGCGCCTGCGCACGGACATGCCGCTGATCATGCGCCGCCTGTTGCTTGCCGAAGTGCTGGGCACGACGTCGATCCTGGCGATCGGCGGCTCACAAGGGGCGGGAAAAACTACGCTGCTGCGCTCGCTGTATGCGCTGGATGGCGAGGCGGCGCAATGGCTGCAGCCCAACGAAGGCCGCGGCGAAAAACTGCCCGTGCTGGTGCTGGAAGATGCGTCGCACACCGAAGTGCAGGGCGCGCTGCGCTGCCTGCGCAAGCAGGGCGGGCAATACGTGCTGGTAGAGGACGACGTCGATGTCGCCGCCTTCCAGAAAGCCGTATGCGACCCGGAAATGGATGTGCTGCTGCCCGTACTGAAGGTGCCGCAGCGCTATTTCAACCGGGCGAACCAGGCCTGGCTGCTGCTGCCTGGCTACGAGACGCAGGACCGCGAGAATAAATCATGGCAGGAGCTGATGCGCCAGGCCCTTGTCGGGGCGGTCGGCTGCATCGTCGTCACGGACGAGACGCGCATGGCCAACCAGCAGCAGGTCGACATCGTCACCGACATGCTGCAAGGCGAACTGGGCGGCGCGCAAACCCTGGTGGTCATCAGTAAAACGGAAGCCGCCCGCGGCAAGCCGGAGCGCCTGCAGGCGTTGCGCGATACGGCGGCCCATGTGTTCAAGGTGCCAGCCGACTTGGTCGAGACAAGAATCATTTGCGTTGGCGCGGATGACCCGGACTACCGTGAAGTATGGCTGAAGCCATTGGCCAAGGCGATCCAGGACCTGTCCTGCTCGGGCGGCGGCGACCGCAAGGCGCAACTGAGCCGTCTGGCCGGGGTGCTGAGCCGTGACCTGACCTCGGTCCTGGGACTGGTGCACAATAAAACCAAGCTGCTCTTTCATGAGCGCGAGAGCGGCAATGAAGGCTTGCAGGCAGTGCGCAGCTATCTGGAGGCATTCGACGAGGCCAGGGATAGTTTGCGCGAGGACTATCTGGAAGGCGTCGACCACCTGCTGCAAGCGCATCTGGGTGCGGCCTGGAAGACGCTCGAAGGCAGCTTGATCAGCGATCACGAAGGTGTGGTCAACAAAATCAAGGACTTCGCCAGAACGGCCACGCAAAGTCACCAGCACATAGCGCAGAGCGTGAGCGCATCGTGGGGTGGCCAGGCCGACGTGCTGGAAAAGCACACCGTCATGATCGGCGGGCTGACGCAGAAGAAACTGCGCGGTGAGCAGGGTCAGCAAGTCCTCGCTATCGCGCACGGAAGCGATGCGACACCGATGCAAAAACTGGGCTATGTCGATGCAAAGCAGCAAGTGCTTGCCTGGCAGCGTCCGGACGAGGACGATCAGAAAAATCTGCGGGTGATTCTGGGTGTGAAGGGGGCGCCGGAAGGGCAGGCCCAGCTGGTGACCAAGGATGTCGTCAGCGCGATCAAGCTCTTGCCGGCCCTGACGCTGGAATATGCGCGGCTGGCCAGCATGATGCCAGCGCTGGTGGGCCTGACGCCGGAGTTGAAGGTGGCAGAGGAGTCCGATCAAGCCGACATGATGAAAAAGGCGGTGCAGCAATTGGGCGACGGCGTGACCTTGGGCAAGACGGTCTTGCGCAGCATTGCCACCGTCTTTGCCGTCGATGTGCTCAGCGATGGCGATGTCGACGTGATCCCAGCTCTGATGAGCATGTTCAATCCGGCCAGCGCCTCGGCCGCGGCTGCCGGCAGCGGCACCGGCGGGACGGCGGCGGCCGGTGCCGCCATCGGCGGCGTTGGCGCGGCCGTGGTCGGCGCGGTGGCGGTGGGATATCTGGCGTATTCCGCCATGCAGGCCACGCGCATCCATGACGAGAAGGCGCGGCTCGTGTCGCAATCGATGTTGCAGAGCATACAAGCACACCACCACAAGCATTTCATCCACCATTTCAATCAGATGATGGGCCAGATGCGGGGCCGGCTGGAACAGTCATTGCGCGCGCGTTACCGCCTGGATGAAGCGTTGATGGAAAAAGACCGCCTGGCGAAGGCCCTGGCCGATGTGCGTTCGCTGCAGCGTGACCTGCTGTTTGAACTGAGCCGGTCCGGGCATACGATGGCGCTGTTCCAAGTGGATGCGGCCGCGTGAGCCGGGGCAGCATGGCGCCGGCGCAAGCGTCCGGCGTGCGCGCGGCATGGGCACAGCATGACCAGGAGCGGCTGGACTGGGCCTTCCGGGCATATACACGCTTTGCGGAATCGCTGAGCCCTGAAATCCGTGACCGCCTGGCCAGCAAGGATCAGCAGGCGGAAGCCTACGTGGTCGTTTTCGGCAAGACCCAGGTCGGCAAAACCACCTTGCTGATGGAGTTGATGGGAGTGCAGGCGACGCAGATGCTGCGCGTGGCGGGGGTTTTGCGGGGTGGACGCGCGGCCGGGCAATCGGCCACCGCCACCACGATGGAATACCGCCGTTCGCCGGATCAGCGCTGGGGACTGAAAGTCAACGACACGGCCACCGCATGGTACGACGATGACCTGGCCATGGAGGCGGAACTTGGCCGGCTGCGAACGGCGATGGAAATGCGCCAACTGGTCGCACATGCGCCATGCGTCGTGTTCGTCCCGCTGGAATGCTTTGATGCCGATGCCGCGCAGTCGGGCGTGCGCATGCTCGATCTTCCCGGCGACAAACCGGCAAACGCGGCAGAGCAGGAGCATGTGCATGCGATGGCCCGCAAATATGTGCCGCTGGCGGACCTGATCCTGCTGGTGGGGCGCGGTGATGACCTGTCGTTCCTGCAGGGGGGCGGCCTGACGCTGCCGGGCATCGAGGACTGGCAAAGCGCGCCGCGGCGATTTCGGATTGTCACCACCTATTCCTTCACGGCGCAGTCGGTGCGCGACATGGTGCGCGAGCATGCGGGTGAGGCCGAAGTGCCGCTGTACCGGCGGCGCCTGGTCGAACAGATTGAACGTTCGATACCGCTGAGTGACGATGTCAAGCGCGCGGCGAACTTTTTCCCGCTCGAGTTCGGGCAGTCGTGGCTCGACGCCCGCGAAGCCGAGCCCCTTCTGTATGCGCGGGTACAGCCGATGATGTTGACGCTCAAGCAGCAGTTGCTGAGCGATATACAGGCGTCGACCACGCCATTGGCGCGTCTGCGCGTTGCCGTCGATGCGCACATGGTGATTGCCAGGGTGAAGAAAAAACGCCAGGAAGTGCTGGGCGCCGAGAGCGAGGCGCTGCAAGCGGTACTGGGGCGGGCGCACGACGAACAACGGCAGGCGCAACTTGCGGCCGAGAATATCGGCAAACAATGCGCCAGCCTGGAGCAGTCGCAGGAAGCATTGACGGACGAGGTTTTGTCGAAAGACATAGCGCGGCATTTTGTTTTTGCTGTGACGGCGCCTGGCGATCCATACGAAAGCGTCGACGGCTTCAAGGCCGTGATCCGGCGTGCGAAGTCGTCCATGAAGCAGGCCTTGCTGGCCAGCCATCCCGACACGGCACGGATGTCAGGCACGCAGTCGTTCTGGCGCCGTGTGGCGTTGCAGGATGGCGCCCGCGGCAGCGACGACATACTGGACGATGCGTTCAGCAGTTTCCTCTCCACCCTCAATGCCTACTGGGTGGACAAATACTGGAGCACCGGCGAGGGCAGCGACTATGCCAGGGATATCAGGACCTTCAAGCGCTGTGTTGACGATGCCCAGGCAGAGCTCAAGGCGCTTGCCCGCACACGCTGGCTGGCCGCCGCGCACGCCTGGCGGGAAGGCCTGCTGGCGGAGCTGGAGGAGCAACGCTACAAACGCGACGACTTTCAACGGCTTGCCGACGGTGGCATCGCGCCGATCAAGC
Organism: Janthinobacterium sp. BJB426; assembly: GCF_002735705.1. Taxonomy (GTDB): domain Bacteria; phylum Pseudomonadota; class Gammaproteobacteria; order Burkholderiales; family Burkholderiaceae_D; genus Janthinobacterium. Next base: position 248,784 of record NZ_PDZL01000003.1, on the reverse strand, counting down.
TGCTGGAGGAGAAACTGGCACAGCACACGCAGGCGCGCGAGCTGTTTGAACAGCGGATGGAAAACGACCTGGCGGAGAGCCGCCGCTTTGCGTCGCTGCTCGATGCGGAATATGTCGCTGAGCTGGAACAGCGGCGACAGGCGATCTGCACCGCCGGCAACCGCGTCACCGCCTTTCTGGGCTTGCTGGCTGCCGTGCGGCTTGTGGACGTACGCAAGCAAGTCCTGCTGCACATCGAACCCGCCGCCATTTAATTCACTTTTACTTCATATTGACCAAGGCCATGAACAATCAACACGATATCGCACGCCAGGAACACGAATTTCAGGAACTATTGCAAAAAGTAATGCAGGAACCGCTGGCGCCTGTTACGAAGTCGGTCCGCGAGCTGGACAAGCGGCTGAACCAGTTTGAATCGATGCTGGAAGATTTACAGGCCATTATCCAGGGCACCAATATGAGTGCGGATGACGCGCTCATGCAGATTCGCTCGCTCAAATCGCTGGCCGAAGAGACGCCGCGCGAAATTCGCCTGTCGTTGCAACCCATGCTGCACCAGGTCCAGAATACGCTGGAACAGGGCACGGTGACCGCCCACCGCGACTCGGTGGAGAAGTTGTCGGGACAGCTGGTGCAGCAAGGCGAGTCCGGCAAGCAATCTTTTGTTCAGCTGCATGAACTGATGGCGCAGCAGCGCCATGAGCTGGGTACGCAGACGGCGGCGTCGCTCATGGAGGTTGCCCGCCTCAACGAGGCCGGGATGGCGCCACTGGTGCAGTCCGTGGCGCAGATGCAATTGGCGTTTGCCGAGCAGCAAATGCAATTGACCGCGCTGGCGATGCAGCAGGAGGCGTGGGCCGCCACATGGGCGGAACAGCTGGCGTCCTCGACACAATCTGTACGGCGCTGGCTGATTGCCACCCTGGTCGTGGCCAGCGCAGGCTGTGCCACCGGCATTGCCTTGTTTGCCGGCAGGGTCTGACCGCTGCAGCGATGAATAAACTGGCCATGCCCCAGGCCTGGTCAGGCGCTGGGTGCCGCCAGCCTTAAGCGCGTAATCTCCGCCGGCGCGCCGATGCGTTTCGGCGGCCCCCAGTAACCGGTGCCGCGGCTCACATAAATCCACAATCGGCCTTGCCGGTGCAGGCCGGCCACGTACGGCTGCTGCAGCGGCACGAACAGGTTCCATGGCCAGAACTGTCCGCCGTGCGTATGGCCCGACAATTGCAGGTCGTAGCCGGCCGCTTCGGCGTCAGGCGCGCTGCGCGGCTGGTGCGCCAGCAGGATGTGGGGGATATCGGCGGGCGCGCCGGCGATGGCCGCTTGCGGGTCGCTTTTCTGAGCAGGGTCGAAACTGGCCGCATTGAAATCGGTGACGCCGGCCAGGGCCAGGCGCGCGCCGTCGTGTTCGAGGACCGCATGTTCGTTCATCAGCACGCGCAAGCCCAGGCGGCGGAACTCCGCCACCCACGGTGCTGCACCCGAATAGTATTCGTGGTTGCCTGTGACGAGAAAGACGCCATGGCGCGCGCGCAGCTCACCCAGCGGCGCCGTATGGCTGCCCAGTTGCGCCACCGTGCCGTCGACCACGTCGCCCGTGATGGCGATGATGTCGGGCCGCAGGCCGTTGGCGCGCGCGACGATGGCTTCCACGTAGGCTCGCTTGATGGTGGCGCCCACGTGGATGTCGCTCAGCTGCACGATGGTCAGCCCTTGCAGCGCCTGCGGCAGGCCGGCAATCGGTACCGTTACTTCGCGCACGCGCGCCACCTTGCGGGCGTTGAGGTAGCCGACGACGGTGGCCAGCAGCGCCAGAAGCAGGACCAGCACGGCGGACGCCTGCGCGTGCGGGCGCATGGCGGGAATCAGCATCAGCAGTTCACGCAGCACGGTGAGCACGAACAGCGAGGAAAAAAAGCCCATGCACAGCGAGCCGGCCCAGCTCAGGCGGTCGGCCAGACGCGCATCGTTGGTGACGGCGCGGGCGAAGATGGTCATCGGCATCAGCATGGTCGAGGCCAGCAAGACGGCGCCGCCCAGCAGCCAGCCAGCCAGGCCGACAGGCAGCGCCGGCAGCAGCAGCCAGCCCAACAGGGCGTGCAGGGCGCCCAGTATCATGGTGATGCGCAGCAGCGGCGTGCGGGTTTTCATGTCATGGTTCCAGAGGTGAGGCGGCCGCCGATTATAGCCGACGCCCTGGCAACACGCAGCCGCCATCCCCGCTCATGGAGCGATATGCAATCCCAGCATGGCTAGCTTGCCGAAATCGACAGGCTTGGCAAAATGTTCATTGAAGCCCGAGGCCAGGGCCGCCTGGCGGTCGTGTTCCTGGCCGTAGCCGGTCAGCGCGACGAGCAGGAATTGCTGCGGTATCGGCAACTGGCGCAGTTTGATTGCCACGTCGTAGCCGCTCATGTCGGGCAGGCCGATGTCGAGAAAGACGATGTCGGGCTTGAATTCCAGGGTGCGTTCGGTCGCTTGCGTGCCCGTGTAGGCCGTGCGCACCGTGTGGCCGTACATTTCCAGCAGTTCGGCCAGGGTGTCGGCCGCATCGCAGTTGTCGTCGACGACGAGGATGCGCTGGCTGCCGCCGGTGGCGGTCTGCGGCGCGGGCGCGGCCGGCAGCGGCACGTTGGCGTCGAGCGGCAGGAGGACTTCGAAGGTGCTGCCCAGCCCCACGCCGGGGCTGTGCACGCTGACCTGGCCGCCGTGCAAGGTCACCAGGTTGCGCACCAGCGACAGGCCGATGCCCAGGCCATCCTGTACCCGGTCGGGCGAGTGGCCGCTTTGCTCGAACAGGCCGAAGATGCTGTCGATATTGGCGGCGGCGATGCCGATGCCGTTGTCGCTCAGGCGGATGCGCACGTTGTCGCCTTCGCGTGCGGCAGTAATGGCGATGCACCCGCCCGGCGCAGTGAACTTGGCCGCGTTGAGCAGCAGGTTGGCGACGATCTGCGACAGGCGCACGGCGTCGCCGCAGACCCACAGTTCTTCCTGGGGCAGGTTCACGTCCAGCGCATGGCCGCGCGCCTCGACGCTGTGCGAACTCGTTTCCAGCGCGCTGCGGATGACGCTGGCCAGGCTCACACTTTCCCACTGCAGCGAGATTTTGCCCTGCGAAATGCGCGACACGTCGAGCAGGTCGTCCACCAGCCGCACCAGGTGGTCCGTGTGACGGCCGATGGTGCGGCGCGCATTGTCCTGCACCGCCGGCACGACGGGGTCGAGCTTGCACAGCAGGGCCAGCGCCGTGCGGATGGGGCCCAGCGGGTTGCGCAATTCGTGCGCCAGGGTGGCCAGGAATTCATCCTTGCGGCGGTCCACGTCGCGCAGCGCGCGCTCGACCCGTCCCAGGCGCAGCAGCGCCTTGACGTTGGCGATCAGTTCATCGGCCTCGATCGGCTCGACCAGGTAATTGTCGGCGCCGCCGTCCAGGGCGCGGATCTTGTCGGCCGTGCCGATGCAGGACGCGGACGTTTGCAGCACCAGGATGGTGCCGGTCTCGTCGCCGCCCTTCAACTGGCGGCACACTTCCAGGCCGTTGATGTCGGGCAGCTTGACGTCGAGGAGGATCAGGTTGGGGCGGTCCTGGCGGGCGCGCAGCAGCGCGTCGCCCCCGTTCGAGGCTTCGATGACCTTGAAGCCGGCGCGTTGGAGGATGCGCGATTTGGCGTAGCGTGCGCCATCGCTGTCATCGACGTTCAGGATCAGAGCATCGCTGTTGTTATCCGGTAGCATGCGCATTGTCCCAGGTGGTTGTGCCTTGCGGCGGAACCGGCTCTTGCCGGTGGTGTGGATTGCCGATCAGCGCGCGCAGGGTGGCCAGCAATTGCTGGCGCGACAGCGGCTTGACGTAGTAGGCATCGGCGCCCAGGGCCAGGCCCTTGCGCACGTCGTCGATCTCGGTGGCGACGATGACGGGCACCTGGCGCCGCAGCGGGTCGTTTTTCAGCTCGGCCAGCCAGTGCCAGGTCGTTTCGCCGTGCAGCAGGATATCGAGGATGACGGCGGCGGGGCGCTGCTGTTCCCAGCGCTCCTGCGCCTCGCGCACGCTGCGCGCGGGAACGACGCGAAATTCGCTGCCTGCCAAAAATTTTTCATACAGCAGGCGCACGGGCGGATTGTCTTCTACCACCAGCACGGCGATGCGCTGGTCATTGCCATTGTCGTTGGCCGGCGCGCACGGCGGCAGGGTGCCTTCGGGTGCATGGTAGCTGGCGGGCAGGACGACGGAAAACAGCGAGCCCTCGCCAGGCGTGCTTTCCACGGCCACCGTGCCGTTGAGCAGGGTGGCCAGGTTGCGGCACAGGGGCAGGCCCAGGCCCGTGCCCTTGACTTTGCGCTGCATGTGGTTTTCCACCTGGCTGAATTCCTCGAAGATCATCTGCACGTCTTCGGCGGCGATGCCCAGGCCCGTGTCGGAGACGGAAAAGCGGATGGCATCCTGCTCCGGCAAGGGCGTGGCGCTGACGATGATGGCGCCGGCTTCCGTGAACTTCAGGGCGTTGGCGATGAAGTTGCGCAGGATTTGCGACAGTTTGCCTTCATCCGTGTGGATGTGCAGCGCCGGGTCGGGATCGATGAAGGTCAGTGTCAGCGACTCGGATACCAGCAGCGGGCGCAGCATGCCGCGCAGGGCGCTGAACAGGTCGGCCACCTGGAAACTGTTGGCGTGCACGTCGACCTTGCCCGCCTCGATCTTGGCCAGGTCCAGCAGGTCGTTGACCAGGTCGCTCAGGCTGACGGCGCTTTGCAGGATGAACAGCACCTGCTTTTCCTGTTCCTCGGACAGCTCGCCGTCGATGCGGTCGAGCAGCAGCTTGGACAGGGCGCGAATGGAGCTGAGCGGCGTGCGGAATTCATGGCTCATGTTCGACAGGAAGCGCGATTTCATCTGGTCGGCGCGGCGCAGGTGGTCGGCTTTTTCGTCGAGTTCCGCGAACAGCGCCACCACGCCACGGTTGGTGTCTTCCAGTTCGCGCGTCAGCTGCAGCAAATCGTCCTGGCGCGTCTTCAGTTCGGCCAGGGTGGTCAACAGTTCGCGGTTCTGCTGCTGGACTTCGGACAGCGTGATATCCGGCGGCAGCGCCTGCAGGCTGCCGGACAGCGCGCCGACGCTCTGCCCGTCGAGCAGGGGCGCGTCGCGCGGGAACAGCTTGTGCAGCGTGATGTGGGTGCCGTCGCCCGGCGTGCTGTGGATATGGCAGCGGTCCATCAGGCGCTGGGCGCCCAGGATGCCCAGGCCCATGCCCGTCGGCGAGCGGTAGGTGCCGGCCAATATTTTGTCGAGCTGCGCGATGCCGGGGCCCTGGTCTTCGATGCGGATGCTGAGCACCTGCGGCGCCGTCTGGCCATCGATGGCAAAATGCACCTTGCCGCTGCCGGCGTAGTTGTAGACGTTGCGCGCCAGTTCCGACACGGCCGTGGCGATGCGCACCTGGTCCTGCACGCCGAAGCCGCACAGGGCGGCGATCTGCCGCGCGCGCTGGCGTGCGCCCACGACATCGAGTTCGCTGCCGATATGGGCTGTCAATATGCGTTGTGTCATGGCGTGTCGTTCCTTTCCGCACCGGCAGGCCGGTGCTCCTCATGTTCGCGCAGCACCACCACCGTGACGTCGTCGCGCCCGCGCGCGAAATCGCGGTACAGCACGGCGGCGACGAGGCTGGGGTGGCATTGCGCCAGGCCCGGATACTGTTCCAGGTCCCAGCGCGTGTGCAAGCCGTCGCTATGCATGATCAGTGTCGCGCCCGGCTGCCATGGATAGCAGAATTCCTGCACCTTGCGCAGGTTGCTGCCGACGATGCCGTTATGCGACAGCAGGTGCCGGCGCTGCTGCGCATCGAAGGCGCAGGCGGCGATGTTGCCCACGCCCGCATAGCGCAATTGGCGGCGTGCGCTGTCGATGTGCGCCACCGCCATGGCCGCGCCGCGCGTGGCGCGCAGGGCGCCGTGGGCCAGTTCGATGAAGGGGGCGGGCAGCGGTGGCAGTCCCGGCGTGTCGTGTTCCAGCAGCGCGCTGGCGCGTTCCGACGCGCGCGCCGCCAGCGGGCCGTGCCCCAGGCCATCGGCCACCATCAGGCTCAGTTCATGGCCTTCGCACACGACGTTCCAGGCGTCGCCGCATACCTGTTCCGAGGCCAGCGGCAGGCACACGGCGCCGATGCACCAGTTCGGACTGGGCGGGATGGCGCTGCAGGCGTTTGGCCCCCAGACCACCACCATCAGCACCGTGCCCTTGCCTGGCGCCGTGTACAGGTCGAATTCCTGGCTCAGGCGGCGTATCGCGCCCAGCCCCACGCCGTAGGTGCCCGTGGTGGAATGGCCATCCTGCATGTGCTGGCGCACGTTGGCCATGCCGGGGCCGTTGTCGATGGCCAGCACTTCAATGCCGCTGGTGCCGCCGCGCAGCACCTTGCGCAGCAGGATTTCGCCGCGCTGCGCGTGCTTGACGATGTTGGTGGCCGCTTCGCTGATGATGATGGCCAGTTGACCTGTGCGCACGTCGTCGAAGCCGATGTGGCGCGCCAGTTCGTTGCCGGCGCGGCGGGCCGCGGCGATCTCGCTCGGTTCGCCGACGGGGAAACTGCGTTGCCTGAGAATGTCAGGTTGTGGTTCCTGGTGGTTCAAAACAGCTTCCATTTCGCGATGGTGACGGTGGTGCCCGCGCCGGGCGCCGTGTCGATGTGAAAGGCGTCGGCCAGGCGCTTGGCGCCGCCCAGCCCCAGTCCCAGCCCGCCGCCGCTGGTGTAGCCATCGGTCAGCGCCAGGGGGATATCGTCGATGCCAGGTCCCGCATCGACAAAGCGCAGCTCCAGTCCCTGGCGCGCGCCATCGCAGACGCGCGCGATGCGCGCTTCGCCGCCGCCGCCGTAGCGCAGGGTGTTGCGCGCCAGTTCGCTGGCCGCCGTGATGATCTTGGTCTGTTCGATCAGGCCAAAACCCATGGCGACCATGCTGTCGCGCACCTGCTTGCGCAGCCGCACGACGTCTTCGTCGCTGTGCAAGGGCAGGATCTGCTGCACCTGTTGCCCCCCCGCCTGCGCCTGCGCGCCTAGCACGGCGCCCCCGTCATGCGCATGCGCCGCCCCGTTCCAGCAGCTTGATGCCCAGCTCCACGTTCAGCGCCGTGCTCACGCCTTCCAGCGTCAGCCCCAGTTCCACCAGGGTGATGGCGACGGCTGGCTGCATGCCGACGACGACGGTGCGCGCGTCGAGGATTTTCGCCATCGCCGCCGTGTTGCTGATCATGCGGCCGATGAAGGAGTCGACGATGTCGAGCGCGGAAATGTCGATCAGCACGCCCGTGGCGCGGTCCGTCACGATGCGGGTGGTCAGGTCATCCTGCAAGGTCATCGCCAGGCGGTCATGCATGTCCACCTGGATCGTCACCAGCAGCAGCCGGCCCATGCGTAAAATGGGGATTCTTTCCATAGGCGCCTCAGTGTTGTTGCTGCTGGTAGGTGATGCTGGAGCCCGTGCGTTTCAGGGCCACGACGAAGGCGTCGGCCAGCGTGGCCTTGGTCATCACGTCTTCCAGGTTGACGCCCAGGTGCACGATGGTTTGCGCGATCTGCGGACGGATGCCGCTGATGATGCAGTCGGCGCCCATCAGGCGTGCTGCGGCGATGGTTTTCAGCAGATGCTGCGCCACCAGGGTGTCGACGGTGGGCACGCCGGTGATGTCGATGATGGCGATCAGGGCGCCCGTATCGACAATCTTTTGCAGCAGGCTTTCCATCACCACCTGCGTGCGCGCGCTGTCGAGGGTGCCGATCAGGGGCAGGGCCAGCACGTTTTGCCACAGCTGCACCACGGGCGTGGACAGCTCCAGCAATTCCTGCTGCTGTCGCAGAATCACCTGTTCGCGCGCTTTCTGGTAGATGGCGATGGTCAGCAGGCCCAGTTCATCGAACAGCTTGCTGGTGCTGACGATGGCGTCGCCCAGTTGCTCCGGATGGGCCGTGATTGCCTTGCGCAGGTAGGCGAACAGCGGCTCCTTGAGGGCAAACATGAAGCTGGCCGTGTCGATCGGCGAATAGCCCTGGCGCACGCGCGACTGCGATATCTCCGCGATCAGCTGGCGCGTATCGTCCCAGGCGCCGCCCTCGATGTCGAATGAGTCGCCGCTTTCCACCGCACTGGCCAGCAGCGGCAGGAATTGCGATGCCTGCTGGCGCAGCTCGTTCTCGGCGATCTTGTCGCGCCGCACCAGGCGGGCGATCAGGCCGGCCATCCAGCCGTCCAGCAATTCCGTGTGGTGCGCGTTGATGATGCCGGCCAGTTGCTGCGCCTGGCCCGTGCCCGTCTTGGCAGTGTCCGTCTTCATTCTCATACTCATCCTTGGCTGGAGTGGAGGGTGCGGCACGGCCGCAAACGGGCCCGCGCTGTGATGAATAAATTATAAGCAGACATGGCCGTAGCTTGTGTTCCATGCCGCACATAGTGGCCATGTCAGTATGAAATACTGGCTATTTAAAGATGCATGTAATTTGCATGTTTAAGTGAATTCCGCTACACTGGGAACACTCAACAAGAGAAACACGCCATGAATATCGACAAATTCAAACAGCAGCACCTGGACATCCTGGCCGCCATCGACGACTTGCGCGAGCTGGCGCGCGGCGGTGTGGCCGCGCAGGCGCGGGCCATTGCCGACCAGATCATCGCCATGAGCGGCTTGATCAAGCTGCACCTGGCCGTCGAGCAGCGCTACCTGTATCCGGCCGCGCAAGCGTCCGGCGTGGCCAGGGTGGCACAACTGGGACGTCAGTACGAAAACGAAATGCACGGCATCGCCGGCGCCTACCTCGATTTCGCCGGCCGCTGGAATACGCCCGTGCGCCTGGAAGCGGAACCGGAAGCCTTCCGCAGCGAAGCCAATACCGTGCTGCACGCGCTGTTCCAGCGCATGCGCCGCGAAGACCACGAGTTATATCCAGCCGTTGAAACGCTGGCCTGAGACCGCTTACAAATAAATATACACAGGAGTTTTACATGCTGACCCAAGAACAACGCGCCATCATCACGGCCACCGTCCCCATCCTCGAGCAGGGCGGTGAAGCGCTGACGCGCCACTTTTACAAGAATCTGTTCCGCGACCATCCCGAAGTGCTGCCGTACTTTAACCAGGCGCACCAGCACAGCGGCGACCAGCAGCGCGCACTGGCCAATGGCGTGCTGATGTATGCCAAACATATCGATAAACTCGATGCGCTCGGTGACCTCGTGGCCACCATCGTCAACAAGCACGTGGCCCTGCAGATCCGCGCCGAGCACTATCCGCTGGTGGGCGCCAGCCTGCTGCAAGCGATCCGCGAAGTGCTGGGCGAAGAGGTCGCCAGCGACGCCGTCATCGATGCCTGGGGCGCGGCGTATGGCCAGCTGGCCGACATCCTGGCCGGCGAAGAAGGGCGCATCTACAAGGCGCAGGCGGCCGCACCCGGCGGCTGGAGCGGCGCGCGCGATTTTCTGGTGCAAAGCAAGGTCGTGGAAAGCGGTGAGATCACGTCCTTCCTGCTGGTGCCCGCCGATGGCCAGCCCGTGCTCGACTTTGCGCCAGGCCAATATATCGGCGTGCTGGCCACGGTCGATGGCGTGCCCATGCGCCGCCAGTACTCCTTGTCGGCCGCCAGCAATGGCCAGACGTACCGCATCAGCGTCAAGCGCGAAGCGGGCGGCAAGGTGTCGACTTTCTTCCACGATCACGTGCAGGCGGGCGACACCGTTCAGCTGACGCCGCCATCGGGCGACTTCGTGCTGACGGATAGCGACAAGCCGCTGGTGCTGATCAGCGGCGGCGTGGGTATCACGCCGACCCTGGCCATGCTGACGGCGGCCCTGCGCGGCAAGCGTCCCGTGCATTTCATCCACGCGGCGCGCAACCACGGCGTGCATGCATTCCGCGCGCAGATCGATGCACTGGCCGCGCAGCATCCGCAGTTGCAGCGTTATTACTGCTACGCGGAACATGGCGGCGAGCAAGATGCGCCCGATGCCGTCGGCTTGCTGAATAAAGAGCAGCTCGGTCACTGGCTGCCGGCCTCGCGCGACGTCGATGCCTATTTCCTGGGGCCGCAGCCATTCATGCGGGCCGTCAAGCAATACCTGCGCGAGCTGGGCGTGCCGGAACAGCAGACGCACCATGAATTCTTCGGACCGGCTGCCGCCTTGAACTGATTTTCTGCCTGCCTTGTGTTGTCCCTGCGAGAAAAAACGCTGCCGTAAGGGGCGGGTAAGCCTCGCGCTGTACTGTGAATCCAAGCTCGCACAAAAGAGCACGCTTTTACATAACAGGAGGCAACACAATGCATGACGATCTGGTTCAAAAAATCAAGGGCGACCCCAGCTATCATCAGCTGGTCAAGGTGCGTTCCCGCTTCGGCTGGGCGCTGACGGGCCTGATGATGCTGGTGTATTACGGCTACATCCTGCTCATCGCCTTCAACAAGGAATTCCTGGCCACGAAAACGGGTGCAGGCGTGATGACCTGGGGCATGCCGATCGGCCTGTTCGTCATCGTGTTTACCGTGCTGGTCACCGGCATTTATGTGCGCCGCGCCAACAAGCAATTCGACGACCTGACCAGCGCCATCCAGGCACGGGTGCAGGCATGAACGGCGCCCCATTGACGCAACGCAAACTCGCCTGCCTGGCAGCCCTGACCTTGCTGGCGGGCGCCAGCAGCAGCGTGCTGGCGGCTGGCGCCGATCTGGGCCAGGCAGTCAAGCAACCGACCAACTGGACGGCGATCATCATGTTCGCCGCCTTCGTCATTTTTACCTTGTTCATCACCAAGTGGGCGGCCGCGAAGACCAAGTCGGCTTCCGATTTCTACACGGCTGGCGGCGGCATCACGGGCTTCCAGAATGGCCTGGCGATTGCCGGCGACTATATGTCGGCCGCATCGTTCCTCGGCATTTCCGCCGCCGTCTTCTTGAACGGCTACGATGGCCTGATCTATGCCATCGGCTTTCTCGTCGGCTGGCCCATCATCACCTTTTTGATGGCCGAGCGCTTGCGCAACCTGGGCCGCTACACGTTTGCCGACGTGGCCGCCTACCGCTTCAAGCAGGCGCCGATCCGCATCTTTTCCGCTTCCGGCACCCTCGTCGTCGTGGCGTTCTACCTGATCGCGCAGATGGTAGGCGCGGGCCAGCTGATCAAGCTGCTGTTCGGCCTCGAATACTGGATCGCCGTCGTCCTGGTCGGTACCTTGATGATGATTTACGTGCTGTTCGGCGGCATGACGGCCACCACCTGGGTGCAGATCATCAAGGCCGTGATGTTGCTGGGCGGCGCCACCTTCATGGCCGTGGCCGTGCTGGCGCAATTCAATTTCAGCCCGGAAGCGCTGTTTGCCAAGTCGGTGGACGTGCACGCCACCAAGGAAGCCATCATGGGTCCTGGCAGTTTCATCAAGGATCCGATCTCGGCCATCTCCTTCGGCATGGCGCTGATGTTCGGCACGGCCGGCTTGCCGCACATCCTGATGCGGTTCTTCACGGTGCCAAGCGCCAAGGAAGCGCGCAAATCCGTGTTCTGGGCTACCACCTGGATCGCCTATTTCTATATTCTGACCTTCATCATCGGCTTTGGCGCCATCGTGCTGGTGAGCACCAATCCCGAGTTCAAGGATGCGGCCGGCAAGCTGCTGGGCGGTAACAACATGGCGGCCGTGCATCTGGCCAAGGCCGTGGGCGGCAACGTCTTCCTCGGCTTCATGTCGGCTGTCGCGTTTGCCACCATCCTGGCCGTCGTGGCGGGCTTGACCCTGTCGGGCGCGTCGGCCGTGTCGCACGACCTGTATGCGACAGTCATCAAGAAGGGCAAGGCCACGGGTGCCAATGAATTGAAAGTGTCGCGCGTGACGACGATCGTGCTGGGCATTATCGCCGTGGTGCTGGGCATCGCCTTTGAAAAGCAGAACATCGCCTTCATGGTGTCGCTGGCCTTCGCGATTGCCGCTTCGGCCAACTTCCCCGTGCTGTTCATGTCGGTCCTGTGGAAGGATTGCACCACGCGGGGCGCCACCATCGGCGGTTTCCTCGGTTTGACCACGGCCGTCGCGCTGACGGTGGTGTCGAAATCCGTGTGGGTTGACGTGCTCGGTCATGGCGAAGCGCTGTTCCCTTACGCCTCGCCGGCGCTGTTCTCGATGACGGCCGGTTTTGTCGGCATCTGGCTGTTCTCCGTGCTCGACAAGAGCCCGCGCGCGCGCATCGACCGCGCAGGCTACGAAGCGCAGCAAATGCGTTCGGAAACGGGTATCGGCGCGGCAGGCGCCAGCGCGCATTGATATAGAGGAGTTGCTGAAAGAAACAATGCCCGGTTCGCCGGGCATTGTTGTTTTTGGCGCGCTTACTTTGCCACGTGCAGGGGGATCACGCCCGCCGCCAGCGCGGGCGCACCCGGCGTCGCTTCGAGTATCGAGGCCAGGGTCACCGTGTCGAGCACGGCCAGAAAGGCGGCCGTGGCCTGGCCCAGCTTGGCCTTCAGCAGGCAATCGGGCGTGAGCGGGCAGGTATTGTTTTCCTTGTTAAAACATTCCGCCATGAAAAAATCGTTTTCCGTCTCGCGCACGACGGTGCCGATATTGATCTCGGCCGGGTCGCGCGCCAGGCGCAGGCCGCCATTTCTCCCACGCACCGTTTCCACGATGCCTGACAGGCCCAGCTGGTGGACCACCTTCATCAAGTGATTCTTCGAGATGGAGTGCAGGTCGGCGATGTCCTGGATGGTCACGAGGCGGTCGCGGTGCACGCCCAGGTACATCAGGGTGCGCAGGGTGTAGTCAGTGTAGGCAGTCAGTCGCATGGGGTTCGTTCATAAGATGTGGATTACATCCTTGTTTCAACCGCAGCATACAGGAGAGGGCAGGCCCTGTGTGTTGCCTGTGTGTTGCGCCGTCACTTTTCAGCCTCGAAAGACAAAAGTTGATTGCCTTTCGCCTAAATGCGTAGTAAATTTTCATATTGTTGCCTTGGCAAACAGCTCGTAAGCCCTTGCTGGTCCTTTGGGTGGGATTTTTATTGATGGAAATCAAGAGGATGGTGAAGCAATAAGGTAAATTTACTACAAATTCGACGATGGGCGTTTCCCGGGCAGGGAAGCGCGAACTACGCAATCTGTGCGGTGCCGCCGTGGCCGCCCCAGGAAATACATACCATGCAAATGAATGAAGTGAAAGACGAGCTGCTGAGCAGCGATATCCGCCAGCTGGGCCGTCTGCTGGGCGACGCCATCCGCAACCACCTGGGCGACCCCGCTTTCGAGCGTATCGAACATGTGCGCCAGCTGGCCATCCGTTTCCGCCGCGACAATGATGAAGCGGCGCGCGCGCAACTGTCGGACGCGCTGCAAGCGCTGTCGCAGGAAGAAACCACGCAATTGACGCGCGCTTTCAGCTATTTCTCGCTGCTGGCCAATATTGCGGAAGACCAGCATCACATCCGCCGCACGCGCGCCCATTTGATCGCCGGTTCGCCGCCGCGCCAGGGTAGCCTCAGCCATGCCGTCGGCAATGTGTTTGACGCCGGCAAGGCCGATGCGCTGGAAACCTTCTTTGAAGATGCGTTCGTCAGCCCTGTCTTCACGGCGCACCCGACGGAAGTGCAGCGCAAGAGCATCCAGAATTGCCAGATGGCCATCGCGCGCCTGTTGAGCGAGCGCGACCGTGTGCAAATGACGCCGGAAGAAGCCGAGCAAAACGAAGAAGCGCTGGGCCGCGGCATCGTCACCCTGTGGCAGACGCGTCTGCTGCGCACCAGCAAGCTGTCCGTCATGGATGAAGTGGCCAATGGCCTGTCATTCTACGACCACACGATTTTGCGCGAATTGCCGAAATTATATTCCTCGCTGGAAACCATGCTGGCCCAGCGCGACGCCCGCTGGGAAGATGCGGAATTACCCAATTTCATGAAGGTCGGCAGCTGGATCGGCGGCGACCGCGACGGCAACCCGTTTGTCACGGCCGACATCCTGCGCAGCACCCTGCAAACGCAGGCCGACAAGGTGCTCGATTTTTACCTGGGCGAATTGCGCAAGCTCGCATCGCAGCTGTCGTTGGCGCAAATACTGAACGCCTGCAGCGAACCGCTGCGCGCGCTGGCGGAACGCTCGGCCGATGCGTCGCCGCACCGCGTGGACGAGCCGTACCGCCGCGCCTTGCACGGCATCCATGCGCGCCTGGACGCCACGCGCGTGGTTCTCTCCGGCAAAGGCAAGCAAGCCGATGGCGTGCAGCCCTACGCGGCCGCTGCCGAACTGCTGGCCGACCTGGACGTGGTCCAGCATTCGCTCGTCAGCAATGGCTTGCGCGCGCTGGCCCGTGGCCGGCTGCGCCAGCTGCGCCGCGCCGTCAAGGTTTTCGGTTTCTCGCTGGCGCCGCTGGACTTGCGCCAGAATTCCGACGTGCATGAGCGCATCGTGGGCGAACTGTTCGCCGGTGCCCAGCCGGGCCTCGTCTACCTCGACCTCGATGAAGAGCAGCGCATCAGCTTGCTGCTGGCCGAGCTGGAGTCGCCACGCCTGCTGACGTCGCCGTATGCGCAATACTCGGAAGAAACGACGTCCGAACTCGACATCTTCCGCGCCGTGCGCGAAGCCCATGTCAAATACGGCGCGGAATCTGTGCCGAACTGCATCATTTCGAAGGCAGCCAGCGTCTCGGACTTGCTGGAAGTGGCCTTGCTGCTGAAAGAAGTGGGCTTGCTGCGCCAGGACAGCCGCGAAGTGGATGTCAACATCATTCCCCTGTTTGAAACCATCGACGACTTGCGCGCCGGCCCCGCCATCATGGCGCGCGCCTTCGGCTTGCCGTTCTACCGTGGCTTGCTCGAATCGCGCGCGGACCAGCAGGAAGTCATGCTTGGCTATTCCGACAGCAACAAGGACGGCGGCTTCCTCACGTCCGGCTGGGAACTCTACAAGGCCGAGATCGAGCTGGTGACGGTCTTCAAGCAATACCAGATCAAGCTGCGCTTGTTCCACGGCCGCGGCGGTTCCGTCGGCCGCGGCGGCGGACCCAGCTATGAAGCCATCCTGGCCCAACCGGCCGGCGCCGTGCAGGGACAGATCCGCCTGACGGAGCAGGGCGAAGTCATCACGGCCAAGTATGCGAACCCGGAAGTGGGGCGCCGCAACCTGGAAGTGCTGGTGGCCGCCACCATCCAGTCGACCCTGCTGCCGCAGGCACAGCTGCAGCCGAAGGCTTCGGCCGGCGCGGGCCACCTGACCGCGATGGAAGAGCTGTCCGGCACGGCCCTGAACGCCTACCGCGACCTCGTCTACGGTACGGAAGGCTTTGAACAGTATTTCTGGGAATCGACGGTGATCGCGGAGATTGCCGCCCTGAATATCGGCAGCCGTCCCGCCTCGCGCAAGAAATCCACGTCCATCGAGGATTTGCGCGCCATTCCCTGGGTCCTGAGCTGGGCGCAATGCCGCTTGATGCTGCCGGGTTGGTTCGGTTTCGGTTCCGCCGTGCAAGCCTACCTGGCCGCCCATCCCGCCGATGGCGCGGACGTGCTGCGTGGCATGTACACGGACTGGCCATTCTTCACGTCCTTGCTGTCGAACATGGATATGGTGCTGGCCAAAAGCGACATCGCCATTGCCGGCAAGTATGCGGAACTCGTCAAGGATAAAGTATTGCGCGAGGCCATCTTCACGCGCATCCGCGCCGAATACGCGGCCACCCTGGACGCCTTGAAACTGATCACGGGCCAGGAAGAGTTGCAGCAAGCCAACCCGCTGATGCAGCGGTCCATACGCAACCGTTTCCCGTACATCGACCCGCTCAATCACGTGCAGGTGGAGCTGTTGAAACGCTTCCGCGAGGGCAAGCAGGATGCGGCGGCGCGCACGGGCATTCATTTGTCGATCAATGGCATCGCGGCGGGGTTGCGCAATAGCGGTTAATTGATTCATTTAAACAATATCAAGGAGACAGCATGACCATCAAAGTTGCCATCAATGGCTATGGCCGCATCGGCCGCAATGTCTTGCGCGCGTTCTATGAAGGCGGCAAGCAGCAGGATATCGAAATCGTCGCCATCAATGACCTGGGCGACGCCAAGTCGAATGCCCATCTGACGCGCTACGACACGGTACACGGCAAGTTTCCCGGCGTCGTCACCATCGACGGCGAGAACATGCTCGTCAATGGCGATCGCATCCGCGTCTTCGCGCAGCGCGATCCGGCCCTGATACCGTGGGGAGAGTTGGGCGTTGATGTGGTGCTCGAATGCACGGGTTTCTTCACGACCAAGGAAAAAGCCTCGGCCCATTTGAAGGGCGGCGCGAAAAAAGTCATCATTTCCGCACCGGGCGGCAAGGACGTGGACGCCACCATCGTGTTCGGCGTCAACCAGCACGTGCTGAAAGCCACGGACACCGTGATTTCCAACGCGTCGTGCACGACGAATTGCCTGGCGCCATTAGTGAAACCGCTGAACGACGCCATCGGCATCGAATCGGGCTTGATGACCACCGTGCACGCTTACACGAATGACCAGGTGCTCTCCGACGTGATGCATGAAGACTTGCGCCGCGCCCGTTCAGCCACGCATTCGATGATTCCCACCAAGACGGGGGCGGCGGCCGCCGTCGGCCTGGTCTTGCCGGAACTGAATGGCAAGCTCGATGGCTTTGCCATCCGCGTGCCGACGATCAACGTGTCGCTGGTCGACCTGTCTTTCATCGCCAAGCGCGACACGACGGTCGAGGAAGTCAACGCCTTGCTGAAAACGGCGTCCGAAGGCGCCCTGAAAGGCATCCTGACGTACCAGACGGAACCGCTCGTTTCCATCGATTTCAACCACAACCCGGCCTCGTCGAACTTCGATTCGACCTTGACCAAGGTTTCGGGCCGCCTCGTGAAAGTGTCGTCGTGGTACGACAACGAGTGGGGCTTCTCGAACCGCATGTTGGACACCACGGTCGCCCTGATGGCGGCCAAGTAAGAACGTAGTACCGCTGATCCAGCGCACCAGGACGGCCGGCCCACAAGGCTGGCCCTTGTAGCAACTTATTTTAGAAAGCAGCAACCATGACCATGCAAGTACAGCAACGCGCCACCAAGATCGTTTCCACCATCGGCCCCGCTTCGAACGACATCGATACCCTGGTCCGCATGTTCAAGGCCGGCGTCGACGTCGTGCGCCTGAACTTTTCGCATGGCAAGGCGCAAGACCATATCGACCGCGCCCGCATGGTGCGCGAGGCGGCAGCCCTGTGCGGCCGCGAAGTGGCCATCATGGCCGACTTGCAAGGCCCGAAAATTCGCGTGGGCAAGTTTGAAGAAGGCAAGATTTTCCTGGAAAACGGCGCCAAGTTCATTCTCGACGCGAAATGGGGCGAGAACGGCGAACTGGGCAACCTGGAGCGTTGCGGTCTCGACTACAAGGAATTGCCGCGCGACTTGCGCGCCGCCGACGTATTGTTGCTCAACGACGGCCTGATCGTGCTGACGGTCGACAAAGTCGTCGGCAGCGAAATCCATACGACCGTCAAGATCGGCGGCGAATTGTCGAACAACAAGGGCATCAACCGTCAGGGCGGCGGCTTGTCCGCGCCGGCCCTGACGGCGAAAGACATGGAAGACGTGAAGACGGCGATGAGCTTCCAGGCCGATTACGTGGCCGTGTCCTTCCCGAAAAACGCCACCGACATGGTCATGGCGCGCCAGCTGGCCAACATCGCCGGCGAAGCGTGGGACCACAAGCCGATGATGATCGCCAAGATCGAGCGCGCGGAAGCCATTCCAGCGCTGCAAGAAATTCTCGACGCTTCCGACGGCATCATGGTGGCGCGCGGCGACCTGGCCGTGGAAGTGGGCAACGCGGCCGTGCCGGCCTTGCAAAAGCGCATGATCAAGATGGCGCGCGCGTCAAATAAACTGGCGATCACGGCCACGCAGATGATGGAATCGATGATCGTCAACGCCGTGCCGACCCGCGCGGAAGTGTCCGACGTGGCGAATGCCGTGCTCGACGGCACGGACGCCGTCATGACGTCGGCGGAAACGGCCTCGGGCCGTTACCCGATCGAAACGGTGGAAGCGATGGCCGCCATCTGCCTGGACGCGGAAAAGTGGGATACCTGCAAGCTGGACGCCGATTTCCTCAACGCCACGTTCTCGCGCATTGACCAGTCGATCGCGTATGGCGCCCTGTTTACGGCCCATCATTTGCGCGTCAAAGCGATTGCCACCCTGACGGAATCGGGTTCGACGGCACTGTGGATGAGCCGTTGCAACATCGATATCCCCATCGTCGCGCTGACCCCGAGCGTGGGTACGCGCCGCAAGCTGGCCCTGTACCGCAACGTCAGCACCCTGGAACTGACGTCCGGCACGGACCGCGACAAGGTCTTGCAGCAGGCGGAAGATTTGCTGGTGGAACATAAAGTCGTGACCAAGGGCGACACCGTCGTGCTGACCTGGGGCGAGCCGATGGGCAAGGTCGGCGGCACGAATGCGCTGAAAATCATGAAGATCGGCCAGCACTGACCGTCTCGCCCGCCGCCAGTGGCCTGCAGCCTTAAGAATGGCTGAAAAACAGGCGGTTGGCCGCCCACCGCAATGGCAGATGCCCAATCTGCCATTGCGGTCGCCACATTTCCGTGTCAGCATGGCTTTCCTGCCTTCCAAGGCGCATCCGGAGTTCATGATGACCGAGTACTTGCCTGCCTTGATCTGGTCGCTGTCGGCCTTCGCTTGCCTCTTCATCGCCAAACGCCGCGCCTTACGAATAACGGCCATCCGTGCCGTCATGGTGACTTTCCTGGGGCCGTTTGTCATTCCTTTCGTGCTGGCCGCAAGGCCCGAGATGCACGGCTAAGCGTGTGGCCTGTGCGCGTTCCTCTTTGCTATATTCAAGTTTTTAGCTGAGGACTGCCCATGCAGCGCAGCGCGCCACGGGGCTGTGGAAGGTGACGCCCGCCACCTCGCCATTTTCCTGGGAAATCTGCGTCGACCACGCGCGCGTCCGGACGCCAGGCTGGCCGTCACCTTCAAGGGCGACCTGGCCAGGGCATATACCCTGAGCGCCGACGCCACCGTGCAAGTCAATGGCAAGAGCAAAGTGCAGCGCACGGAACTGGCGGCCATGTTCCAGGGCGCTTGTCCGGCGGGCTTGGCGCCGGGCGCGAAGAAGATGCGCGGCGGCATGGTGATGAAGAGCTTGTATACCGACCGCTAGAAGATTACCGCCACGCTGAAACAACAGTTTCCAAGGATAGGCAGGCGCCGGCATTGACGCCGGAGCCAATGATTTGTGATAATGAGAATTATTATCAATTAGCCGCGCCTTGCCTTGCGCGCATCGGAGTCCCCAGTGAACATTGCGCAGTCCAGCGAGTCGATAGCCGGCATTTACAGCCACCACCATGGCTGGCTGATGCGCTGGCTGCGCGCCAAGCTGCAGTGCGCCGACCATGCGGCCGACCTGGCACAGGATACCTTCGTGCGCCTGCTGACGGCGCCGCCGGAGAACCGGCAAAGCTTGCGCGAGCCGCGCGCCTATCTGACGACCGTGGCGCAGCGCCTGCTGATCGACCATTACCGACGCCTGTCGCTGGAACAGGCCTGGCTGGAAACCCTGGCGCAGCAACCCGATCTGCTGATGCAGTCGCCGGAAGAGCGTTTGCTCGTGCGCGAAGCCCTGCAGCGCATCGACGCCATGCTGGACGGCTTGCCGCCGCTGGTGCGCAATGCCTTTCTGCTGGCCCATGTCGACGGCCTCGGCTATGGGGAAATCGCCCGGCGTCTGGCCGTGAGCGAGCGCAGCATCAAGCGCTACATGGTGCAGGCGTTCGAACGTTGCATCCTGCTGATCCTGTGAGCTCCACCAGCACGGCGGCCATCGATCCCCGCGCCGCGCGCGCGGCAGCGCAATGGCTGGTGCGCCTGCACGCGGGCGCTTTGACGCCCGACGAGCAGCAAGCGTTCCAGGCCTGGCGCGCCAGCGAACCCGCGCACGAAGCGGCCTGGCAGCGGGCCGAGCTGGTGTGCAGCACCCTGTCCAGCGTGCCGTCCGCGTTGCGCCAGACGGCGGACGCGGTGCCGAAGTCGCCGCAGCGGCGTGCCGTGCTCTACGGCCTGGCGGGGTTGATCGCGGCCGGGCCGGCGCTGTGGCTGGCCAGCCAGTCGGCACCCTGGCAAGCGTGGCGCGCCGGCATCCGCACGGCCAGGGGCGAAATCCGCCACATGACATTACCCGACGGCACGCAGCTGGTGCTCAATACGGACACGGCCATCGACGTGCATTTTGATGACACGACACGGCTGGTGGACTTGCATGCGGGCGAACTTCATATTGCCACGGCGCACGACAGGGCCGTGCCGGCCCGTCCCTTCCTCGTGCGCAGCAGCAATGGCGCCGTGCGCGCGCTGGGCACGCATTTCAGCGTGCGCCAGCGCGGTAGCGTGCTGGCGCCGCGCACCGAGGTGAGCGTCAGCGAAGGCGCCGTCGAGATCGCGCCGTCGCGGGCGCCCGAGGCCTTGCGCAGGGTCGATGCGGGCCGGCAGGGCAGTTTCGACGACATGGCCGTTTCCGCCTTGACGCCGCTGTCACCTCATGCGGATGCCTGGCTGCAGGGCGTGCTGATCGCCGAGCGCATGCCGCTGGGCGAGGTGCTGGAGCAGGTGGCGCGCTATCGCTATGGCGTGCTGCGCTGCGATCCGGCGCTGGCGGCCATGCCCGTGGACGGCATTTTCCAGTTGAACGACCCGGACAACATCTTGCTCTTGCTGCAAGGTTCTTTGCCGATCCGGCTGGCGCGCCGCACGCGCTACTGGATCAGTGTCGAGGCGGCGTAAGCCGACATGCGCGCAATTTGCTTTTTCCCTGTCCCTTTTTTCGGATTGCTTCGTCATACAAGGTAGAGAACGAACAATCCGAACCATCGAAAGGGTCCACATGGCTTTGCAGCACCGCAGTTTGACAACAGCACGCATGACGCTCCATCCCACCACCGGCGCCGTGCGCGCCGCGCTGGTCCTGCTGCTCGCCGTGGGCACGGCCGGCGCCACCTTGCCGCAAACAGCGCTGGCCGCGGAGGCCAGCCCGGCCGCCAGCCAGCGCGACTACAGCATTCCCGCCGGCAACTTGCGCGGCGCACTGGCATCGTTTGCCATCGCCGCCGGCGTCAACCTGTCCACCCAGGGCGTGGCGCTCGACGGCCTGGTGACGCCGGGCTTGCAGGGGCGCCACGGCGTTTCCGCCGGCCTGCAAAAACTGCTGCAAGGCAGCGGCCTCGAAGTGCTTGATAACGGCAATGGCAATTACCTGTTGCGCAAGATCAATACCAGCACGGCCGATGGCGGCCTGACCAGCATGCCGGCCGTGGTCGTCAGCGCCGAGGCGGACCGCGCCACGGAAGGCACTGGCCTATATACAGCCCGTAATATGTCGACGGCCACGGGCTTGAACCTGTCGCAGCGCCACACGCCGCAAACGGTCAGTGTCATTTCGCGCCAGCAAATGGAAGATTTCGATCTGACCACCCTGCAGGACGTGGCGCGCGCCACGCCTGGCCTGTATGGCAAGACGCAGGGCGTATCCGACCAGGAAACCAGGTATTTCGCGCGCGGCTTCGCCTTGAGCCATGTGAATGTCGATGGTTTGCCGCTCGACGTCACGGATTTCAATGAGCGCAACGTCTCGGCCGACATGCTGATGTACGACCGCGTGGAAGTGGTGCGCGGCGCCACCGGCCTGATGGAAGGGGCGGGCGCGCCGTCGGGCAGCATCAACATGGTGCGCAAGCGTCCCACGGCCACGCCCTTGCTGGACGCATCCATTCACCTGGGCAGCTGGAAGGACCGGCAATTGACGGTGGACGCCAGCAATGCGCTGAACGACTCGGGCAGCGTGCGCGGGCGCGTGGCGGCCAGCCTGCGCGACAGCGACAGCTTCGTCGACGTGGTCAACAACAAGAACAGCACCGTGTATGCGATCGTCGAGGCGGACCTGACGCCATCGACCACGGCCGGCATCGGTTTTTCGCGCCAGCACAGCCGCACCGGCGGCGTGTTCGTCGGCTTGCCGACCTTGCCCGATGGCCGTCACATGGACTTGCCCCGCTCGACTTTCCTGAACAATGCTGATTCCTTCCAGAAACGCGACAACAACGTCGTCTTCGCCGACCTGGAAACGAAGCTGGAGAAGGGCTGGCGCAGCCGCTTCGCCATCACGCATATCGACGCCTCGTCGGACACGCGCAATACCACCAACAGCCGCGTCGCTGGCGAAACGTATCTGCTGGAACAGTCGGAAACTGGCTGGAAGTACAGCACGGAACAAGTGGTGGCGGACTGGCGCTTGAGCGGCCCCGTCACCTGGTTTGGCCGCCAGCATGACGTCATCGTCGGCGCCAGCTACCGCCATGACGATTCGGACGCGGCCCAGAGTTGGGAAGGCGCGCAAACGCGCGTGATCGATATCCGCCACTGGAATCCGCGCGCCTACCGCATGAACGGCGCGCCATTTGAGCCGTACAACTGGGGCCGCAAGACGGACGAGAAGGGGCTGTATGCGGCAGGCAACTTCAGCCTGGCCGATCCGCTGCGCCTGGTGCTGGGCGGGCGCTTCGGCTGGTATGCGCAGGATGTCACGGGCTGGTATGCCACCAATCCGACGTGGCGCCGCAGCCTGACGGAAAACGCGAAATTTACGCCGTACGCGGGCCTCGTCTACGATCTGGACCAGCACCACTCCGTGTATGCGAGCGGCACGCAGATCTTCCAGCCGCAAAGCGTGCTCGATGTCAAAGGCAATACCTTGCCGCCGTTGAGCGGCACCAACCTGGAAGTGGGCGTCAAGGGAGAATATTTTGGCGGCAGGCTCAACGCCAGCGGTGCCTTGTTCCGCATCCGGCAAAACAACCGCGCCATGACCGATGAAGTCAATTGCCCCACGGGCGGCCCCATCTATTGCGCCCGCGCGGCCGGGCAGGTGCAGAGCGAAGGCGTCGACTTGCAATTGTCGGGCTCGCCATTGCCGGGCTGGCAGATTTCGGGAGGCTACACCTATGTGCTGGCCAAGTACACGAAGGATAGCGTGGCCGCCAACGTCGGCCAGCGCATCGCTACCGATGAACCGAAGCAATTGTTCAAGCTGTACACGAACGTGCAGCTGAGCGGCAGCCTGGCGCAATGGAACCTGGGTGCCTCCGTGTATGCGCAGGACAGGATCGACCGCCGCGACAAGGCTTACCTGACGCAGCAGGGTGCTTACGCCATCGTCGGGCTGACGGCTGGCTATCGCATCAATGAGCAGCTGCAGCTGCGCGTGAACATCGATAACGTGCTCGACCGCCGCTACTACCAGGCGCTCGGCTATTCCTGGTCGGGCGGCCTGGAGCGCTACGGCGCGCCGCGCAGCGTGCTTGTCTCGCTGAACTACAAGATGTAGCGGCTGCGCCAGCAGAGCGCGCCCGTCCGGGCGCCTCTGCTACACTGCCGCCGTCTTTATCTTTCCACTTTGCCATGACCGCCATCCCTGTCCTTACGCCCCTGAAAAGCGCCTTCCAGCAATCGCGCGCCGAGAATAACATCGAGCTGATCCTGCCTGAACTGCTGGCCGCGCAATTGCACGTCGTTATCGGCGGGCAAAGCGAGCAGATCGACCTGTTCCTCGTGCCGTCGCCGAATCCCGAGCGCCGCTGCGTGACGGTGGCGGAAGACCCGACTTTCCTGGCCGGTATCAATTTCCCCAAGATTCCCGTCACGGGCGCGCAGCTGATCGCCTCGATTCCGCCCGAGATCGAAATCGTCCTGCTGCATGGCGATGGCGCCAATTACCTGACGCGCGAGCAACTGGCGTGGTTCCGCGGCATGCTGGCGCAGAACGCTTGAGCGGCATTCCCGCCAGGCGCTTCAAGCCGGCGCGTGCGGAATGGATACGCTTTGCGCCGGCCGACGATGCAAGCTCGCAAGCGGCGATGATGGCCAATCTGCGTCCCGTGCTGTGGCGCAGCGTGCTGCTGGGCGGCTGCGCCCTGATCCTCGCCTTTGTCGGGCAAGCCGTCTGGCGCGATGCGGCATACGCGGGCGATGCAGTGCTGCTGCTCCTGCCGGCGCTGGCCGCATGGATCGTCGCCCTGTTCGTGCTGACTGGCCCCGCTCTGTCTTTTCATGTCGAGATCAACGACGCCGGCCTGCTGCTGCGCCGGGTGACGCGGCGCCTGCCTGGCCATGACAAGGTGCTGCAACTGGCGCCGCGGCAGATACGCGCGCTCGAGGTGGTCACCTACGCGGGCGCCGTGAATGTCTACCGCGGCGGGCCACCGATGGCGCGCGTGGAGCTGCTGCTGCACACGACCCTCGGTGACTGTCCGCTGATCCGCGTGGTGGGCATGGATCTGCCCGTGCCGCAGCGCTGGTCGTTGCGGCAAATCAAGGACGAGCTGAGCCGCCGCTGTACACTGGCCGGTATCCCTGTGGCCGTGCGTGCCGGTCCGACTTATCAGGCATCTGCCGCCATACGCGCGCAGTGGCCGCCAGCTTGAACAGACGAGCGCTGTCGCATCGCGACCTCAGAATATTGCCTTCCTTGTCATAGTATTGCTGAAGTCCTATGAATATGTTCGCAAAGCAACTATACTCATGGCTCTTTAAAAAATCATCGTCACGCTGGCGGCCAGCCATCCGCGCCAGAGTTCGTACGCATTCCGCTTTTTCCCTCTGTAAAAAGCACCTTTCCCCCGCGCGGCAGGCGCGGGCGTGATGACCGAGCCTTGCCCTGGTCGACTGCTACCGTTGTCTTTTCCGCTGTGTTGCCGCTTTAGTAAAAAGCGTGGCGCCGGCGCGCGCGGTGCGCCGTCATGTTTTGCGACGTCACGTTTCACTCTATTGAGTTCACGACAGTATGCTGAGTTCCATCTTTGCCGTATCGACCGATACCATGCAGTACATCTATGGCACGCACAATGCGTGGCTGGTGCTGTTTTCCATCGGCATCGCCATCTTTGCCTCGTTCATGGCCTTGCAGATCGCCGGCATGGCGCGCAGCAGCGAGCGCGGCTTCCAGCGCCAGACGGCCATCATCACGGGCGCCATCGCGCTGGGCGGCGGCATCTGGTCGATGCACTTCATCGGCATGCTGGCTTTCGACATCTGCACGCGCGTCTCCTTCGACCCCAGCCTGACCTTGCTCTCGATGCTGCCCGGCGTGGCGGCCTCGTGGGTGGCGCTGCACATGCTGGCGCGCCCGAGCATCAACTGGCGCCAGCTGGTGGTGGGCGGCGTGCTCGTCGGCGTGGGCATCGGTTCCATGCATTACAGCGGCATGGCCGCCATGCAGACCTCGCTGACCCTGCATTATCAGCCGTGGCTGTTCGCCCTGTCGCTGGTGGTGGCGGTCGTCATGGCCATGCTGGCCCTGTGGATACGCTTCGGCCTGAGCGCCATGCGTTTGCGCCTCACTCCCTTGGCATCCTTGCTGGTCAGCAGCGTCGTCATGGGGCTGGCCATTTCCGGAATGCATTACACGGGCATGCTGGCGGCGCGCTTTTCCGGCACGCCCACGGCGGGCGACAACACGATCACGGTGCAAGCGTCGTTCGTGGCCCTGGCCGTGGCCCTGATCACCGTCACCCTGACCGTCTTCGTGGCCGCCGCGAACGGCTTGCTGCGCTACCGCCAGCTGCTGCGTCATGCGAATGCCAGCGAATCGCGCCTGCGCGCCATTGTCGATACGGCGGCCGACGGCTTGATCACCATCGATGGCCAGGGCAAGGTGCGCTCCTTCAATCCGGCCGCGGAAAGCCTGTTCGGCTGGCGCGAAGCGGATATCGTGGGGCGCGACGCCAGCGTGCTGCTGCAGCAGGCCGACGCGGCCGAGTACGAGGGCTATCTGCGCGACTACCTGGAAACGGGCGCCTCGCGTATCCTCGACAGTGGACGCGAACTCGATGGCTGCCACAAGGATGGCACGGTGCTGCCCATGCGCGTGGCGATCGGCAAGATCGACACGCCGGGCCAGCCCCTGTTCGTGGCGTTTGTCACGGACATGCGCTCGTCGCGCAGCATGGAGCAGGCGCTGAAAGACAGCGAGCGCCAGTACCGCACCCTGATCCGCAATATCCCCGGCGTATCCTTCCACTGCAGCTTCGCGCCCGAATGGAAGATGATCTTCATCAGCGACGCCGTTTTCAACCTGACGGGCTGGATGCCGCAGGACTTCGCCGAAGGGCGCGTCAGGCTGTTCGACCTGGTGCACCCGGACGACCGCCAGCGCGTCAACGACACCTGCGTGCAGGCGGCCGGCGAAAAGCGCGACTTCGAGAACGTCTACCGCATGATCCACCGCGACGGGCGCGAGCGCTGGGTGCGCGAAAGCAGCGGCCCCGTGCTCGATAACGACGGCGTGGTGCGCTGGATCGACGGCGTCATCCTCGACATCACGGAAAGCGAATTGCGCAACGCCGAATACGAAGGCAAGGTGACGGCCATCTCGCGCGCGACGGCCGTTGCGGAGTTCGACCTGCAGGGGCGCATCCTGGCGGTCAACCAGAACTTCCTCGACCTGGTCGGCTACCGGCTCGACGACGTGCTGGGCCTGCACCACAGCATTTTCTGCGAGGCGGGCTATGTGACCTCGCCCGATTACATCGCATTCTGGCAGCACCTGGCGCAAGGTGAATTCAATACGGGCGAGTACAAGCGCATCGGCAAGGATGGCCGCGAAGTGTGGATACAGGCCTCGTACAACCCGATCTTCAACACGGACGGCAAGCCGTTCAAGGTGGTCAAGCTGGCCACGGACGTGAGCGAACGGCGCGCCATGCAGGAAAACCTGCGCGCAGCGAAAGACCGCGCCGAGCTGGCCGCCGAATCGAAGACCAGCTTCCTGGCCAACATGAGCCATGAAATCCGCACGCCGATGAACGCCATCATCGGCTTCACGGAAGTGCTGCTGGGGACCGCCCTGGACAGCCTGCAGCGCCGCCACCTGGGCACGGTGCGCCAGTCCGCCCGTTCGCTGCTCGAGCTGCTCAACGACATCCTCGACACGGCCAAACTGGAAAAGGGCGCCACCGAGCTGGAACTGGTGGACTTCTCGCTGCCCGACCTGGTCGATCACGTGGCCGCGTCCCTGCGCGTCACGGCGCATGCGCGCGACCTGGTGCTGCATGTCGATGTCGATCCCGGCATGGGCCAGTTCTTCCTGGGCGACGCGCGCCGGGTGCAGCAGGTGCTGACGAACTTGATCGGCAACGCCGTCAAGTTCACGGAAGTGGGCCATGTGCGCGTGGCTGTCGACATGCAGGGCGAGCAGGTGCATATCGCCGTGCACGACACGGGCATCGGCATCCCGGCCGACCGCCTGGATAAAATCTTTGCCCCGTTTACGCAAGCCGATTCCTCGATGAGCCGGCGCTTTGGCGGCACAGGACTGGGCACGACGATTTCGCTGCAGCTGGTCGAGCTGATGGGGGGCACCATCACGGTGGAAAGCACCCTGGGCGTGGGCAGCGTGTTCCACGTGCTGCTGCCGCTGGCGCCGGGCAAGGCCGTGGCGCGCCGCAGCGAGCAGCCCGTGGTGGCCTTGCCGCCGCTGCGCATCCTGGCGGCCGACGACGTGCCGCAGAACGTGGAGCTGCTGTTGATCAGTCTGGGCGCGGCCGGCCACCAGGTGATCGCCGCCAGCGATGGCGAGAGCGCCGTGCGCGAGTTCAGCAAGGGCAGTTTCGACATCGTCCTGATGGACGTGCAGATGCCGCGCATGGATGGCCTGGAAGCGACGCGCCTGATCCGCGTATTCGAGCGCGAGCAGGGCCTGAAGGCGACACCCATCATCGCCCTGACGGCCAGCGTGCTGGAACAGGACCGGCGCGCCGCGCAGACGGCCGGCATGAACGGCTTTGCTTCGAAGCCGCTGGAAATGCACAAGCTGACGGCGGAAATCGCCCGCCTGCTCGATATCGCCGTGGCCATGCCGCCGCCGGCATCGGGCGCGGCGGCGAGAGTGGCGTCCGGCCAGGTCGACTGGCAGCGCGGCATCGCCCTGTGGGGCGGACGCGAAGCCTTGCAGCGCGCGATTGGCCGTTTCGTGCAGGCCAATGGCGATTGCGCCGCCATGCTGGCGGCGGAACTGGAACGCGGCGGCAGCAGCGTGGCCGGCCATCTGCTGCACCGTATCAAGGGCGCGGCGGGCAACCTGTGCCTGGTGCAGCTTGAAAGCCTGCTGGGACGCATCGAGCAAGCCATCGCGCGCCAGTTGCCGGTGACGGAATTGCTGGTGCAGCTGGCGGCCGCCTTCATGGCACTGGCCGGCGAGCTGGAAGAGGTGGGCCTGCCCGCCGTGGCCATGGCGGCGCCGGCCGCCAGCGCGCCCCTCGATGCCTCCGCTGCGGGCGCCTTGCTGCGGCAAGCCATCGCCAGCCTGGAAGGCGGACAGCTGGACGACGCCTTGATGGCGCAGATTGCTGCCGTGCTGGCGCCGCACGGTCAGCAGCCGCGCCTGCAGGCGCTGGCCAGCGCCATCGACGACTTTGAATTTGCGCGCGCCGCGGGCGTGCTGCGCCAGCTGCTGGCATGGCTGGAAGCGCCAGCGCCGGCCGACCTTTCCTGATATTGGGCTAACGATGACCTTACACGAAGACAAACCGATCCTGCTGCTGGTCGACGATGAAGCGACGAATCTGCAGGTGCTGCGCCAGATTTTGCAGGACGATTACCGCCTGCTGTATGCGAAGGATGGCGAGAAGGCGCTGGAACTGGCGCAGAACAATCCCGTCGAACTGATCCTGCTCGACATCATGATGCCCGCCATGACGGGCTATGAAGTGTGCCGCCAATTGAAGGCCATGCCGGCCACCGCGTCCATCCCCGTCATTTTTGTGACGGCACTGTGCGACGTGAAGGACGAGGCGGACGGTTTCGACGCCGGCGCCGTCGACTACATCACGAAACCTGTCAGTCCGCCCATCGTGCGCGCCCGCGTGCGCACGCATCTGTCGCTGGTGGACGCCGAGGAATTGCGCCGCTCGCGCCTGCAGGTGATCCAGACCCTGGGCCAGGCGGCCGAATACAAGGACAACGAGACGGGCATGCACGTCATCCGCATGAGCTATTACGCGCGCCAGCTGGCACTGGCGGCCGGCTACAGCGCGGCCAGGGCGGAAGATTTATTGAATGCGGCGCCCATGCACGACGTGGGCAAGATCGGCATCCCCGACGCCATCCTGCAAAAGCCGGGCAAGCTCGATGCGGACGAATGGCAAGTCATGCGCCGCCACGCGGAAATCGGCGCGGCCATCATCGGCGAGCACGCGGGCGGCCTGCTCAAAATGGCGCGAACCATCGCCCTGACGCACCACGAAAAATGGGATGGCAGCGGCTATCCGCAAGGCTTGAAAGGCGACGAAATCCCCCACGAAGGCCGCATCGTCGCCATCGCCGACGTCTTCGACGCCCTCACCAGCGAACGCCCGTACAAGCGCGCCTGGACCATCGACGAAGCCATCGCCACCATGCAGCGCGACAGCGGCACGCACTTCGACCCGGACCTGCTGGCGCTGTTTGTGGAACAGCTGCCAGCGATGCTGGAGATCAAGGACAAGTGGCGCGAGCCGGTGTAGGGCGCCTCAGGTCAGGGCGGATCCACGCGCAGGCGATCGCACAGCAAGCGTGAGTATGCCTCAGTGTCGCCGAATGGCAGCTGTGAGCACGCCATGGCCTGGCCCAAGGTTGCCATGTGGCGCGATGAAATGCCATAAGCTAGTTTGCCGGGCTGGCGGCGCGATGGATACATGAAACCGTGAATCGCGCCGGCTTCCTGTGCGATGATCTGATCCAGCTGCCAGCCCAGCCATTGGCACCAGCCGTGATCGGGGCTGCGCAATTGGTCAAAAATACCGAGCCGGCTGGCGGCCAGCCCTGTCAGATCGAGCAATTGCAGCGGGGCGCTGAATGACAAGGTCGCGATCAGCGCTTGTTGCGCGCCATGCGCGATGTAAAACGTGCCCGGGCGCGTGACGTCGTTGCGGCAAAGCTGGGCTTCCCATGCTGCCGTGCAGGTATCTTCCGCGATATATATCCAGTGATAGGGGAAACCGTTTGAGTCAGCCGGCTCGGCGGGCGGGCCGAAGCGGTAGGTGCGTTCGACCTTCGCGGGCCAGACGGATGCCGCGTTCCACGCTGCGCGTACCAAGGGTTGGCCTGCTTGATGGGTGGCAAGATTGCTTAATAATTCAACGCGCAACGATGTCAATGCCGGCAGGCGCGCAGCCATGTCCGGCGGGACGGGGGACGTTGTATGTCCGAGTTGCATGTTAACCTACGATGTCAGCCATCCCCCTATGCTGCCATTTCGCCACCGCAAGCACCTTGCGCAATCTCTCGTTTGCCGGCAGATTCAGCAGCGCCTGCTGGCCTGGATGGATTTCGGCCCGCGTCTCGAACGATTTGCCCGCAAGCATCTCTGCTGGCGACAGTTCATTGAGTTCGTCTGCACCACTGACCCAGAAGGCATGGATTTCACTGCTGGGCTGGCCGGCAAGGATGGCCAGTACCGGCGCGATCAGTTCCGGTACGGGCTGGACAAATTGCCATGCAGGAAATTCCTTGCCGATACTGCGCCCCTTGGGCGTCACGCAATAAAACCGATTGTTTTCCACCGAGCGATACAGCGACGCCTGCGACAGTTCCACCCATCCTTGTCCGATGACATCGGATACCTTGAGTTTTGACCCTGGGAGCTGGAGCGGCGTGAGCGGCGGCGGGGCGCCCAGCGAGGCGCGCGCCTCATGGAGCGCGCGCGTGGCCAGGTCGATCAGGCGCGGGCGCTCGGGCCCTTGCGCCAGTATGTCGAGCTGTGCGGTCACGAGGCGCGAGAATTGTTCCACCACCCGCAGGTCGTTATCCGTTAATGCCTGAAGCTCGGGCGCCAGAGTATCGTGATGCAGATGCGCTGTCATGATGATTCCTTTGCAGTAGCGTGGTAAAGAACACTATATACAAGATTCTCATGTTTCGCAACTTTATCATGCGATGTAACTTTCGTATCCAGCGATAAAGCATGCGGAAAGAATGCCAAGTGCATCAGGGCAAGGTGTCAGGCAGCCGCAAAATCCGCCGTATCTCCAGAATCGCCTGCGGACTTTCCTGCACGCTGTGCCACGAAGGGATGACTTTTTCCGACAGGGCGCCGTCGAGGTGGGCGCTGGCGTAGGGCACCACGCCGTCGCTCGATTCCGCCAGGGGCAGCTCCGGCGTGTCGTTGCCCATGATCGAGTAGTAGCGCACGTTCGGACTGATGGGCAGGTCGGCCACCAGGCGCACGAACGGGTCCTTGTCGCTGAGGTTATCGATGCTGTTGGGGATGCGCAGCGGTTCGCTGCTGCCCGTGTCGAGCTGCGCCAGGCTGCCGGCCGCGTCGGACAACTGGTCGAGCATGTTGATGGGCAGTGTGATCAGGTTGGCGATCCAGCGCGCCACCTTGTGGTTGGCGAACGAGGTGCCGCGGTGCGGCGCGGCGATGAAGATGGCGCGGTTCACTTGCGGCATGGCTGTGAAATTGAGGTAAGGCGCCAGGCCGGCGCGCACTTTTTCCGCCTTCTTGCCCTTCAAATTGTATTCTTCCGTGATGGCGTCGAGCAGGGTGTTGCTGGCGTCGGAGACCATCAGGCGCGCCAGCACGCCGCCCATACTGTGGCCGATCAAGACCATGTCGTTGGCCGCGTCGGCCTTGGCCGAAGGGTCGAACTGGGCCAGCGTCGCGTTCAGTGCCTTGCGGATGGCGGCGTTGTTGGCCGCCAGCGGCGCATTGCTCGGGTAGTACACTTGCCAGATCTGGTAGCGGCGGCGCAGCTGCTCGTCGCCCATCAGTTCATTCGCCACATTGATCCACGCTTCCGGGCTGCTGGCCAGGCCGTGCAGCATGACGATGGTGCGCTTGTTCGGGTCGTAGGGCTGCATCAGGTGCACCTGCGGGCGCGAGATGCCGTCGGCGCGGCCGAACAGCGTGCGCAGCGCTTGCACGCCGAAGCCGGAACGGGCCAGCCACAAACCATAGCCGGCCGTGAAATTGGCGGCCACGGGCAGTTCCTGGCCTGCCATGCGCGTCGATTCGCTACGCGTCGGGTCGACCAGCATCACCAGCAGTTGCTGCGTGGCCAGCACTTCCTGCAGGCTGTTGCCGTCGAAGCGGATCAGCGCCGTGACGACGGGGAAGCGGGTTTCCTGATAGGGCACATACTCGCCTTTCGAGGCCTGGGGCTTGGGCATGACGGCCACCAGGTCGGCGCCGAAGCCGTCGCGCCGGTACACATTGCGCAGGCCGGAAAACGACAGCGAGGTGGCCGGCAGCAGTTCTTCCGGCAGGGTGCCGTCGTCGGGCAGGCGCAGGGCCGACAATTCGCTGTCGATCTGCCAGCCGGCGACGCGGATCACATGGCCGTCCGGGCGGTATTCGCCCCGGTGGCGGAACAGGTTGCCGACGGCTTTTTGCACGGCGTAGTTATAGTAGTCGCGGATTTGCGTCTGGCGTTCTTCGAAGGCGCGCTGGCCCGGCGTGCGCGTCGTGTAGAACAGGTAGGCATACGCATAGCGGGCCGATTCGAGCCAGGCGGCCAGCGTTTCCGCACTCGGGTGGCCGCCCTGTTTTTCTTCCGCCAGCGCGCTTTCCAGCCACAGTTCGGACAGGGTGGCCAGGCGCTGCTCGTCGCTGAGCAGCTCGGAACGGGCCAGGTCGGCGCGGCAGCTGCCCGTATTGGCTTCGCAGGCGGCGATGTCGCTGCCGATGATGCGCAGCACGTCGCTGGCCGAGGCGCTGAGTTTGCCCGTGGTGAGGATGTCGCCGCGCCGCTGCTGCAGGTAGTCGGCTGGAGAAATGGCGCTGACGGTGACGGCGGCGCAGCCGCTCAGCAGCGCCGCGGCACAGAGCAGGGCGCCCAGGCGCAAGCGCCGCATCAGCGTGGCCGGCATCTCAGAACGAGTAGACCAGGGTCAGCGACGTTTGCGTATCCGTGTTCTTCTTGTCATCCGGTACGCGCGTGTCGTTGCGGGCGCTGAAGGCGGCCTTCATCTGCATGGTGCCGTTGATCTTGGTGCTGAGCGCTGTTTCGGCGATCGAGTGCGTATTCGATGTGCCCCGTTCCACGCTGATCGTCTGCGTAAACATGGCTGACTGGCTGATCTTCCACTTCATGGCGGCCGCGCCGCGCACCGTCAGGCCGTGTTCCGATTCGCCCGCGTCGTTGGTGCCGCTGAAATAGCCAGGACCGACTTCCACGTCGACGCTCTTGTCGCTGGACTGGTACCAGCGCGAGCCATGACCGACGGCCAGGGTCGAGTACTTGGTGTAGGCGCCGAACTTGTCGTTCACGTGCGAGGCCAGCACGAACAGTTTTTCATGGTCGGCCATCAGCTTGTAGGCGGCCTTGGCGGAGGCGGAAAAGCGTTCGGCCGAGCGTTCGCGCACTTTCTCGCCGTCGTCGTTGGTTGTTTCGTCTTCCTTGAAGTAGCCGCTGAAGATGTACTGGTTGCTCCAGTCATCGAGTTCCTGGCGCGCGTCGATCTTGCCCGTGACGGAGGTGCCGACCGTGTTGCCCGAGGTGGTGATGGCGCCCAGTTCGGCGGAGGTGCTCCAGCTGCCGATGGGGATTTCATCGAACAGCATGCTTTGCTTGGTGTCTGCGGCGGCGGCGCTGCCGCAGGTCATGGCCAGCGCCAGTGCGAGAGAGTGGGTCGATTTCATGGCTGTATTGGTTTTTGGCGCGCGCCAGGCGCGCCTGATATTCGTTAGTGGCAGTGGTGGTTTGCAGGCCGCGGCAAGCCGGGAGGCGCCGAAAACATGCGCACATCAGCATGCGCGCGCGGGCGCGGCCAAACATTGTCGAGGCTGTATTGTACCCGACCCTGTCATCGCGCGCCGCACGCGGCGGGGCTGGCAAGTGGCGCGCGCCTGGCGTATGCTGCGCATGTTTGCTGTCCCGATCTTTACAAGGAACTCCCGTGCGCTGCCTGGTCATCGAAGACGAAGCTGAAACTTCCCGCTATATCTGTGCCGGCCTGCGCGAGGCTGGCCACGACGTCACCGCCTGCGACAATGGCATCGACGGCATGCGCCTGGCCTGCGGCGAAGACTGGGATGCGCTGGTGCTCGACCGGCTGCTGCCCGGCGAGATCGACGGCCTGGCCATCGTCGCGCGCCTGCGCGGCTTGGGCCGCAACACGCCCGTGCTGGTGCTGTCGGCCCTGTCCAGCGTCGACGAGCGCGTGCGCGGCCTGCGCAGCGGCGGCGACGATTACCTGTCAAAGCCGTTCGCCATCGCCGAACTGCTGGCGCGCATCGAGGCACTGCTGCGGCGCGCCGCGCCCGTGCCCGAATCGACGCAGCTGCAGGTAGCCGACCTGGTGCTCGACATGCGCACCATGCGCGTGACGCGCGCCAACCGGCAAATCGCCCTGCAGCCGCGCGAATTTCGCCTGCTGGAATACCTGATGCGCCACCAGGGCCAGTCCGTCACGCGCGCCATGCTGCTCGAAGCCGTGTGGGACTACCATTTTGACCCGCAGACGAACGTCATCGACGTGCAGGTAAGCCGTTTGCGCACCAAGGTGGACAAGGAATTTTCGCCGCCGCTGATTCACACGGTGCGCGGCGTTGGCTACACCCTGGGCGTGATCGACAGTGCGTAACTGGCACCGCTCGATCGCGGCCCGCCTGGCGCTCGGCTATGGCGTGCTGGTGGTCGTCTCGATCAGCATCGTCTGCGCCGTGTTCTATTTCGGCACCATCGGCGTGCTCGATCGCAGCGTGGACCGCAAGCTGACCCTGCTCTCGGAGCGCCTCGCCGCGCTGTACCAGCAGGGTGACAGCAGCCGCACGACGGCGGAAATTGCCCATCTGCTGACCGACCGCACCGACAGCGACACGGAGATCTTCTTGCTGGTGGGCGCCGATGGCCGCCGCGTGGCGGGCAATCTGTCGTCCTGGCCCGACGTGGACAGCCCCGTGGGCCGCTTGCTGCACCGCGACGTCACGCGCGAAGGACGCCGGGTGCCCGCGCGCATGCTGATCCGCGACCTGGAGGGCGGCGCGCGCCTGTTCGTCGGGCGTGACATGGAAGAGGGCAAGTCGATTCGCTCGCTGGTGCTGCGCTCGCTGGCCTATGGCGGCGGGGTGGCCATCCTGCTGGTGGTGGCGGGCGCGTGGCTGTTCCGCCGCCAGCTCGAGGCGCGCATCGGCCAGATCCGCCGCACGGCGGGAGAAATCGAGGCCGGTGACCTGAGCCGGCGCATTCCCGTCGCCAGCGAAGATGAATTCGGCTTGCTGAGCCGCGACATCAACCGCATGCTCGACCGCATCGAACACTTGATGGAAGGCGTGCGCCACGTGTCGAACGCCATCGCGCACGACCTGCGCACGCCGCTGGGCCGCATCCGCAACAAGCTCGATGGCGCCTTGCGCCAGCAGCCGGGCGTGGCCGGCTACGAGAGCGCCGCGCAGGCGGCCATCGACGATATCGACGACCTGACGCGCGTGTTCGACAAGCTGCTGCAGATCGCGGCGGCCGAATCGGGCATGCGCCCGGAGAATTTCGATGACATCGACCTGCAGCAGATCGGCGCCGACATCGTGGAAATGTACGAAGCCACGGCCGACGAGCAGGGCGTGCTGCTGGTGCAGATGTATGGCGAGGGCGTGCCGGCGCGCGGCGACCGCAACCTGCTGGGCAGCGCCCTGGCCAGCCTGGTCGACAACGCCATCAAGTACGCGGGGCCGGGCGCCACGGTGGAGGTGTCGGCCGGCAGCGATGAACAGGGTAGCTGGCTGGCCGTGCGCGACAACGGCCCCGGCGTACCAAAGGAAGAATTGCCGAAGCTGACGCAGCGTTTTTACCGGCTCGACAAGAGCCGCCATTTGCCCGGCAATGGCCTGGGCCTGTCCATCGTGGCGGCCATCGCGGCCCTGCATGGCGGCAGCCTGGAGATCGAGGATGCGGCGCCGGGCTTGCGCTTGCGTTTGCGGCTGCTGCGCTAGCATGGCGTATCGGCACATTACCAACTTGTAACCCCCTTCATTTTCGCCTCCCCCTATCATCCGTTCTACCCGGCGTAGAGCGGCTGCGTGCGCGCAGCCGCCTGTTCCGGGCTGCCCGCGGCCTGCCGCGGCTTGCCTGTTCCGACACGTCGTAGAGCTGTTTTCATGCATACATTTACCGCCACCGGCGACAACGCCGCGCCGCAGCAGGTGCCACTGCGCCAGCATGGTCACCGCCTCAAGGCCGCGCTGGGCGCCATCGTCTTTCCCGTGCAGCGCGCGCGCTGGCAAGCGGTCATCGTCGGCACGCCGGGCCTGGCGGCGCTGGCGCAAGCCCATCCCAGCCTGCTGTACAAGATTTATCGTCCCTACGCCAGCCGCCGGTTGGGCTGCGCGGCGAGGGTGGACCTGCTGTGCGGCCATTACCGTTTCCTGTGGCAGGCGGGCGCACGGGCGCTGGTGGAATACGCGGCGCGGCGCGCACTGGTGCTGGCAGCCATCGAGGGCAAGGATGGCGGCACCTACCGTTTGCAGCTGACGGCCATCCACGATAGCCACCGCGAAGGGGAGCTGTGCCTGCGCCTGACTCGCGACGGCGTGCCGCTGTACCTGGCCAGTTTCCTGTTCCGTCCCCAGCCTGGCGGCGCCGTCATCCAGCTGGGCGCCTTGCAGGGTTTGCGCTCGCCTGCCGGCGCGCAGGCGGTGAAAGAGGCCACGCGGGCGCTGCATGGCTGCCGGCCGAAAAACCTGATGGTGACCGCCTTGCGCGACCTGGGCGATTTTTTCGGTTGCGGCCACCTTGACCTGGTCAGCAACGCCAACCGCATCGCGCTGAATTGGCGCCGGCGCCGGCATATCTCGTGCGACTACGACCTGGCGTGGCGGGAACTGCATGCGCTGCCCACCAGCGACGGCAATTACCGCCTGCCTTGCGGCCCTTGCCGGATGCCGGATATCGAGCTGGTGCCGTCGAAAAAGCGGGCGGACGCGCGCCGCCGCGGCGCCATGCTGGTGCAGATGGCGGCGGACATGCGCTGGCAAGTGTCGGCCCTGCTGCACGCGCAATGACGGCTCCGGGCGGGGTTTCTTGACCTGCGCGGCTTTTTTGCCGTGCAGCCCGGCGCAATCGGCGTGATCGGCGTATACTTGCTGGCGTTGTTAACCTGAAGCCAGTCACCCCATGCCAGCACACTACCCAACTTCGCGCATGCGCCGCCTGCGCGCGACCCCGCAACTGCGCGAGCTGTTCCGCGAAACCGAGATCAATCCGCGCGACCTGGTCTTGCCGATCTTCGTCGACGAAGGCAGCAGCGATTTCATCGACATCAAGTCCATGCCCGGCGTGCGCCGCATTCCCGAAGCGAAGCTGGCGCAGGAAGTCGAGCGCTACGCGCGCGCCGGCCTGCGCTCCGTCATGACCTTCGGCATTTCGCACCACAAGGACAGCCACGGCACGGACACGCTGAACCCGGACGGCCTGGTGGCGCGCATGTCGCGCATCATCAAGGACGCCGTGCCGGAAATGGTGATCATGTCCGACACCTGCTTCTGCGAATACACGGACCACGGCCATTGCGGCATCCTGCATGGCGATACGGTCGACAATGACAGCACGGTGCTCAACCTGGGCAAGCAGGCCGTCATCGCGGCCCAGGCGGGCGCCGACATCATCGCCCCCTCGGCGGCCATGGATGGCCAGGTGGCGGCGATCCGCAGCGCCCTTGATGCGGCCGGCTTCCACGACACGCCCGTGATGGCGTATTCGACCAAGTTTGCCTCCGGCCTGTACGGCCCGTTCCGCGACGCGGCCGGCAGCACCCTGAAGGGCGACCGCAAGACCTACCAGATGGACCCGATGAACCGCCGCGAAGCCGTGCGCGAGTCCTTGATCGACGAAGCCGAAGGCGCGGACGCGCTGATGGTCAAACCCGCCGGCGCCTACCTGGACATCATCCGCGACCTGCGCGAAGTGACGCGTTTGCCGATCGGCGCCTACCAGGTCAGCGGAGAATATGCGATGATCAAGTTCGCCGCGCAAGCGGGCGCCATCGACGAGCGCCGCGTGGTGCAGGAAACCCTGGGCGCCATCAAGCGCGCGGGCGCGGACATGATCTTTACGTACTTTGCGATGGATGTGCTGAATAACCCATATTAAGTCAACGCGGGGCAGGGCAGCCGCCTTTTCAGCTATCATGGCGCGCTGCCCAACCGGGTCTTATTTGTAGCTTCCCATGCCCCTGAAAATCTCCCGCATCCTGCACGCCGGCTATGTCTTCGAATGCGAAGGCACGGCCATCGCCTTCGACCCCATCGTCGAAAACCCGTTCAGCCGCAACTGCCACGCGTTTCCGCCCGTGCGCTTCGACCTCGACGCCGTGCGCCAGCTGTGCTGGGATGCCGTCTTCATCTCGCACTTCCATGACGACCACTGCTCGCTCGACAGCCTCGATGTGCTGGACCGCGCCACGCCCATCTATTTGTACTGCGTCTTCGACGAACTGTTCGCCATGCTGCGCGCGCTGGGTTTTAGCCGCGTCGAGCGGCTGCACGTGGACGTGCCGGTACAGGTGGGCAGCATCGAGGTGATCCCGCGCCGCGCATTCGATGACGATGTCGATTCGCTGTTCCAGGTGCGCGCCGCCGGGCTGAATGTGCTCAACGTGGTCGATTCCTGGATCGGCCCGGAAACCCTGGCGCAGCTGGCCGCTTATGCGCCGTGGGACATGGTGCTGTGGCCATTCCAGCCCATGCGCGAGATCGCCGTCATCGCGCCGTCGCAGGCGCAGCCTGGCCCGGTCGAGCTTCCCGACGACTGGGTGCCGCAGCTGCGCGCGCTGGCTCCCCGTTACCTCGTGCCCAGCTCCTGCCAGTTCGTGCAGGAAGACTGGTCCTGGTACAACCACGCGATGTTCCCGATCACCTACCGCCAGTTCGCGCAGGAGATCGGCGCCGCGCTGCCGGACGCGCACATCTTCCGCCTCGACCCATCGACGGCCGTGCTGCTCGACGCGCACGGCATGGCGCCGGCCGCGCCGCTGCCCTGGGTCATTCCCATGGGGCCGCAAGACGTGGATTTCGACTACCGCCCCGACGCGCCGCCGCCCGCCACGGCGGACATCGCCCGCCGTTTCGCCCCCTTGAGCGCGGATGATGCCGCACTGGTGCTCGATTTCTGCCGCAACGCTTTGCTTGAGCGCTACCGCGACATGGAACTGCCCGAGGATAGCTATTTCCAGGCTCCGCGTGTGTGGCGTCTGGCGCTGTACGGCCATGACGGCGCGGCCACCATCCTGCATTACCGCACGCATGGCGACTTGATCGACCTCGTGCCGGACACGGGCGAGGCGCCCGGCTGGACGACGGAAGTGCCGCTGGTGAAATGCCATGCGGCGCTGGTGCTCGGTGAATCGCTCACCTCAATGTACATGCGCATCAATGATGGTCCATTCGATGCGGCCACGCGGGCCGGACTGGCGGAAGCGGATATCGTTGACGACCCCTTGATCCGCTGCTTGTTCAACGACGCCATCGGCGCCTACCAGGCGGCGCAGCTCAAGCGCTTGCTGGCCCGCTGAAGAAAACGCCGCGACAGGGTAAGATGGACGATTGATACCAGTATCTCAGATCAAGGAATGATCAACATGACACAAAACAACGAAATCGCGATCCTGGCCGGCGGCTGCTTCTGGGGCGTGCAGGACTTGCTGCGCCGTTATCCGGGCGTGATCGCCACGCGCGTGGGCTACAGCGGCGGCGACGTGGCCAACGCCACTTACCGCAACCACGGCACGCATGCGGAAGCCATCGAGATCATTTTCGACCCGACCACCATCAGCTACCGCAAGATCCTGGAATTTTTCTTCCAGATCCACGACCCCAGCACGGAAGACCGCCAGGGCAATGACCGCGGCACGAGCTACCGTTCGGCCATCTTCTACACCAGCGACGAGCAAAAACGGGTGGCCGAAGACACCATCCGCGACGTCGACGCTTCCGGCCTGTGGCCCGGCAAGGTGGTGACGGAACTGGCGCCCGCCGGCCCGTTCTGGGAAGCGGAACCGGAGCACCAGGATTATCTGCAGCGCTTGCCGCACGGCTACACCTGCCATTACATCCGGCCGGACTGGGTCTTGCCGCAGCGCGGGCAATAAGGAGCGAGGCATGCGTTACTGGCGCGTCGAGCGGCAGCCGGCGGAAGGGCAGCTGGACTTCGGGCGTACCCTGGAGTTGATGGCGGCCATCGGCCATGCGGACGTGAATGCCGTTGCCGGGGCCATCCTGAAGACGGTCAGCACGGTCGCACCGATTGCCCAGTGCACGATCTTTGCCTATGAATTCGGCAACCGTCCGCGCACGGTCGCCGTGGCCGACCGGCGCGGCGGACGCTTCCTGCAGGATATTGCCGACAGCTATGCGCGCCATTACTATGCGCTCGATGGCAACCAGCGCGTGATCGCGCCGGCGCCGGGACGGAAAACCGATCCCGCCATCGTGCTGCACCAGCAGGCCAGCGACGAGATCGACCATCCCGGCTACCGCGCCGCCTGCTATCAAAAACCGCATGTCTCGGACCGGCTATCGCTGCTGCTGCAGCCGGCCGGCGATATCTGGCTGTCCGTCAATTTCTACCGCGACAGCAGCCAGGGCAAGTTCCTGCCAGGTGAAGTGGCGGGCATCGAAACCCTGTCACCGCTGTTTGCCCATGCTGTCAAGCATCACTACAGCCTGAACGGCCAGAATACGCAGGGCGTCGCGCCCATGATGCTGGCACGGCTGCGCCAGCATTGCCCGGCCTTGAGCAAGCGCGAACTGGACGTGCTGCGCTGCGTGCTAGAAGGCCTGACGGCCGTGGAAATCGCCGAGACCATGGGCGTGCAACCGTCCAGCGTGATCACTTATCAGAAGCGGGCCTATAAACGCCTGGGCATTTCCAGCCAGCGCCAGTTGTTCGCCCTGTGCATGGCGCCGGTCTAGTTCCTTCGGCGTAGGGATGGCTCCGCCTTTTTGACTGTTTTAGCCGCGAAACGTCCCCAAAATGGGGACAGCCGCCGGCATTGTCGTCTGCATACTGTGTTTCAAGCCGGGATCACCCGGCCGCTCTCACCCAATAAAATCAACAAGGGGAGGGCGACACCTTATGGAGACAAGCATGACCATCGCCACCACTGCGCCCGTCCTCGACGCGGCCACCGACCAAATGGAACAGCAGGTGATGCGCAAGGTATCGCGCCATTTGCTGGGATTTTTGTTCCTGCTGTTCGTGTTTTCCTTTCTTGACCGCATTAATATCGGCTTCGCCGGACTGACCATGATGCAAGACCTGGGCCTGTCCGGCACCCAGTTCGGCTTTGCCACCACCCTGTTTTACATCGCCTACATCGCCTGCAGCATTCCCAGCAACATCGTGCTGGCCCGCATCGGTGCGCGTAAATGGATAGGCAGCATGATGATCGCCTGGGGCCTGGCCTCGACGGCGACCCTGTTCGCCAGCGGCCCGGCCAGCCTGTACGCGCTGCGCTTCCTGGTGGGTGTGACGGAGGCGGGCTTCTTGCCCGGCATGCTGCTGTATCTGACCTATTGGTTTCCCAGCGCCTACCGGGCGCGCGCCAATGCCCTGTTCATGATCGCCATGCCCGTCACGGCCGCCATCGGTTCCGCTCTGTCGGGCCTGATCCTGGGACTGGACGGCCACTGGGGCTTGAAGGGCTGGCAATGGCTGTTCTTGCTCGAAGGTATGCCATCCGTGCTGCTGGGCCTGGCCGTGTATGGCTACCTCGACGATTCTCCCAACAAGGCAAACTGGCTGGGCAAGCTGGAACAGCAGGTGCTGGCGCGCATGCTGGCGGCCGAGCACAAGCCGGCTGCAGTGCACATCGCTCCCCGGCAAAACACCTCGGTGATGGCGGAAATGTGCTCGCCCACGGTATTGAAATTCGGCGTCGCCTATTTTTGCCTGGTCAATACCCTGGCGATGGTGGCCGTGTGGACGCCGCTGATCGTGAAAAGTTTTAATAGCAACGCCAGCAACACGCAGATCGGCTTGCTGGCCGCCATTCCGCAAGTGTGCACCGTGATCGGCATGATTGCCTGGGGCCGCCGCTCGGACCGCCTGCAGGAACGCCGCTGGCACATCGTCTGGCCCATGCTGCTGTCGGCGGCCGGCTGGCTGTTCACGGCGTATTCCGGCAACCCGGTGGTGCAGCTGCTGGGCGTGTGCATGGCCTCGACGGGCGCTTACACGGCTATGTCCGTCTTCTGGACGACGCCGGACCGTGCGCTGAGCCTGGGCGCGCGCGCCATCGGCATCGCCGTCATCAATGCCACGGGCAATATCGGCTCGGCCCTGAACCCCGTCGTCGTGGGTTGGCTGAAGGATTTGACGCACAGCTTTGCCACGGGCTTGCTGTACGCCAGCGTGCTGCTGGTAGCGGGCGCGGCCATCGTGCTGACCCTGCCCATCGCCCGTAGCAGCAAATAATATTGTTGAAGAGGAAACATCATGAGCGATACATTCCACCCTTATCCCCATGTGCCGAAGGTCTATCCGCCCGGCAAACCGGCCGGCGCCGGCATCGAGCACGTGCCGGTCCTGATCGTCGGCGGCGGCCCCGTGGGCCTGGCCACGGCCCTGGGCCTGGCCCGCCATGGCGTGCGCTCGGTGCTGATCGAAGCGGACGACGGCGTCTGCACGGGCAGCCGCGCCATCTGCATCTCGCGGCGCAGCCTGGAAATCATCGAACGCCTCGGTGCGCTCGACGGTTTTCTCCGCAAGGGCTTGCCGTGGGCGGGCGGACGCAGCTTTTACCGCGACGAGGAAGTGCTGCACTTCACGATGCCGCAAGACGCGAACCAGAAGTTGCCACCCATGGTCAACCTGGCGCAATACCATATCGAACAATTTCTGCTCGATGCGGCAGAACGCCAGCCGAAGCTGATCGATATCCGCT
The DNA here is from genome assembly GCF_002735705.1 of Janthinobacterium sp. BJB426. GTDB lineage: Bacteria > Pseudomonadota > Gammaproteobacteria > Burkholderiales > Burkholderiaceae_D > Janthinobacterium. Next base: position 205,841 of record NZ_PDZL01000003.1, on the reverse strand, counting down.
GGCAATCGAAAGTGACGGGCGTGCAGCAGCGCGCCGACGGCGCCAGCGTGACGGTGACGACGCCACTTGATACATATCAAATCGATACGGACTGGCTGGTGGCGGCCGATGGCGGGCGCAGCGTCGTGCGCGAAGCGCTGGGCCTGAAATTGCAGGGCACCAGCTATGAAGGGCGCTACGTCATCGTCGACATCCATTTGAAGAGCGAACGCCCGACGGAGCGCCTCGCGTATTTCGACCCGCCATCGAATCCCGGCTCGACCGTGCTGGTGCACAAGCAGCCCGACGATATCTGGCGCATCGACTACCAGTTGCGCGACGACGAGGATGCGCAGGCGGCCGTCCTGCTGGAAAACGTGGCGCCCCGCGTGGACAGCCTGCTGGCCATGATGGGCGAAACATCACCATGGCATCCCGTCTGGATCACCCTCTACAAGGCTAACGCGCTGACTCTGGAAAAATACCGGCATGGCCGCGTGCTGTTCGCGGGCGATGCGGCCCACCTGGTGCCCATCTTCGGCGTGCGCGGGGCGAACTCGGGCATCGATGATGCGGACAACCTGGCCTGGAAGCTCGCGTATGTCGTCAAGGGACTGGCGCCGGACAGTTTGCTGGACAGCTATTCGGACGAGCGCGTGTTCGCCGCCCATGAAAACCTGCGCCACGGCACCAAAAGCACGGAATTCATGGCGCCGCCCACCTTCGCTTTCGAGCTGATGCGCACAGCCGTGCTGGGCCTGGCGGGCAAGCATGCGCACGTGCGCTCCCTGATCAACCCGCGCCAGACGAGCGCCATCGCGTACGCGCAGTCTGCCCTGAATGCACCGGATAGCGAGACGTTTGCCGCTGGCCCCACGCCGGGCACGGTCTTGCCCGAATGCCCGCTGGCGTTGCTGCAAGACGGCGCGCAGCAAGCGGGGTATATTACCGATTTGCTGAAACGCGTTGACGGCGATTTCACGGGACTGTACTTCAGCGAAGATGGGGCCGTGCCGGCGGAACTGCTGGCGCTGGACGATACATTGCCGTTGAGTACCGTGGCGATCGGCCGCAGCGGGCAGCAAGGGCGCGCCCGGGATCACACGTCGCAGGTATTCTCGCTGTTCGACGCGCAGCCCGGCACGTTTTACCTCGTGCGTCCGGACGGGCACGTGCTGGGCCGCTGGCGGCAAGCGCAGGCGGGGCAGGTGGCGGCTGCGCTGGAGAAAGCCGGCATTGCCCAATCAAAGTAACAAGGAGACAACATGACCGATATCGAACTGGATAATTTGTATACCGAGCTGTGCCATACCATGGGCGGCCTGGGCGAGCAGCGTTCGCCCTTGTTCCTGGCCCGCTTCGCCCTGCTGGCCATGGGCGCCATCGGCAAGGCCGACGTGGTGCAGGGCTTGCTGCGCGACGCGGCCGACGGCCTGGCGGAGGGGGCATGATAGGCGCCGGCTACCAAAGCGGCTTCGGCAACGAATTTGCCACGGAAGCCGTGCCCGGCGCCTTGCCGCAGGGGCAAAATTCTCCGCAGCAGGCGCCATTGGGCCTGTATGCGGAACAACTCTCGGGCACGGCCTTCACGGCGCCGCGCGCGCAGAACCGGCGCTCGTGGCTGTACCGCATCCGTCCCGCCAGCCAGCATCCGCCATTTACCCTGGCTGAAAATACCCGCATCGTCAGCGATTTCCACGCCATGCCCCCCACGCCGCCGAACCAGCTGCGCTGGGACCCGCTGCCGCTGCCCGACAGCGCCACGCCGGTGGACTTCATCGATGGCTGGCAGACGATGGCAGGCAATGGCAGCGCAGAAACGATGAGCGGCTGCGCCATCCACGTGTACGCGGCCAACCGTTCCATGCAGCGCTTCTTTTATTCGGCCGATGGCGAATTGCTGGTCGTGCCGCAGGAGGGCAGGCTGGCGATCGCCACGGAACTGGGCCTGATCGAACTGGAACCGCAGGAAATCGCCGTGATTCCCCGCGGCGTGCGCTTCCGCGTGACCCTGCCCGATGGCGCGGCGCGCGGCTATGTCTGCGAAAACTTCGGCACGGCTTTTCGTTTGCCCGACATGGGGCCCATCGGCTCGAACGGCTTGGCCAACAGCCGCGACTTCCTCACGCCGCACGCGGCGTATGAAGATATCGACGGCGCATGCGAACTGCTGGCGAAGTTCGGCGGCCACTTGTGGCGCACGACTCTCGACCATTCGCCGCTGGACGTGGTGGCCTGGCATGGCAATTACGCGCCCTATAAATATGATTTGCGCCGTTTTAATGTCATCGGCTCGATCAGCTACGACCATCCGGACCCGTCGATCTTCCTCGTGCTGCAGGCGCCCAGCGAAAATCCGCTGTTCGGCGCCATCGACTTCGCCATCTTCCCGCCGCGCTGGCTGGCCGCCGAGCACACGTTCCGGCCACCGTGGTTCCACCGCAACGTGGCCAGCGAATTCATGGGACTGATCCACGGCGTGTACGACGCCAAGGCGGCCGGCTTCGTGCCGGGCGGCGCCAGCCTGCACAACTGCATGTCCGGCCATGGCCCCGATGCGCAGACCTTCGAAAAAGCCTCGCACAGCGACACATCCGCGCCCGTGAAGGTGGGCGACACCATGGCCTTCATGTTCGAGACGCGCACCATCCTCAAGCCGACACCATTCGCGCTGGACGGCGGCCTGCTGCAAAACGACTATTTCGCGTGCTGGCAAGGCTTGCGCAAGCATTTCGATCCGGACCAGGGGTAGTCAAACGTTGGTCACGCAGCCCGCGTCCCCGTATGCGGGCTGGCGAGCCCTTTGGCAACCGGTCATCTGTCGTGGTTGCTCCGCTGTTTGCCGCAGCACCTGTCCATGCCTGCGCAATAAATCTTGCCAAGTTGAAATTATCAATATACCATCCCCCTTGCATCGAGCACGCGATTTTTTCTGTACTCCTTAGTCGAAGAAATGAACTGCTGAAAGGGCTGCATGGACCACTTTCCGGAGAATTTTTCCCGTCGTCGTGCCCTTCGAGGCATCGGTGCCCTTGCCGTTGGCACAAGCGTCGGCTTGTCAGGCTGTTGCTTGTTCAAGCCACGCCCTTTGGATTGCGTCAACAGTCCCGACATCAACCTGCCGACGGGGCCTTTGACCATCGATGCTCACTGCCACATTTTCAATGGCACGGATATTCCTGTCATGGACTTCGTGGGAAAAGTGATGGTTGGGGAGGCGAGCCCGCTGGGGCCTGCGGCAATGGCTGTCGGTGCGCTGCTACAAGGTCTCGCGTGGTCATTGGCGCCTTCCGGTGACATGGAGCTGGAGACGCTCCGGGAGTTGTCCCCAAAACTGGCCGCTTGCACAAGCGAGCAGGCCAAGATGGAGGTCATTTCCCGGCTGCGGCGAGACGCATACGCAGCCGGTACTGCGTCCTTGAAAGCTGCTGCGGCTACCTCACCCCTTTACTTGCCATTCATTCGAGAAAAGCAAAGCAAGCTTCTTATTCCCGATATGCAGACACGTCTGCAAGTCGAGGCCCTGGAAATTATTGACAAGCTTCCTGCCACGATTCCCGATCTGGATAAAGACTCTCCCGAGCCATTGGACATGCTGAGTGGAGACAGGTCGGTGATGGGTGTCATTAAATTCATCCTTCAAAATTTCCAATACCGGTATGTAAATATTCAGCAATATCTGCGCACATTTAATGTTCCCGGTGTGCGCATGGTGGATCTCCTCATGCCCAGCATGGTCGATTATTCGTGGTGGATATCAAAGGGGAAACCAACAGCGACTTCGCTCGAAACGCAGGTCCAGGTCATGGAGCAGTTGTCCATTCTGACGGGAGGGAGAATGCACGGATTCGTGCCATTCTGTCCGCTGCGAGAAGTGGCGTTCAGCAAGGGGAAATCAGCGACCAGTTCTTTTGACCTTGTCCAGCGCGCGCTTGAAGAACATGGATTTATCGGCGTCAAGCTATACCCGCCAATGGGCTTTGCCGCGCTGGGAAATCAGTATATTCAAGATGCGGAGCCGGATTTCTGGAGGCGTCGTTGGTTGCCGGAGTGGGTACAAAATACCCCTGATTTGGGAAAGTTGCTCGATGACGCCTTGCGCCGGCTATATGACTACTGTCAAAAGCATGGTGTACCGATCATGGCGCACACGGGTCTTTCTAACGGACCCAGCATGGCCTTCAAGAATCTGGCGGGTTCCAAATACTGGGCGTGCGTCTTGAAGGAGTTTCCACGCCTGCGTGTCAACTTCGGGCATTTCGGCGACACGTCCATCGTGAAGGACCAGCGTGCAGGTTTCTCCCTTGCGGAAGCATTTGCAAAGGAGATGAATGCAAGCGGACCAGGAGAGTTCGCATACGCCGATGCCGGATTCTTTACCGAGGTGATATCGGACCAGCCTGAACTCAAGGCGGATCTGCAAAAGCTCTATAACCTTACCGCCCCAAAGGGCTCTGCATCATTGGCGAACCGCTTTCTATATGGCACAGACTGGGAAATGAGCCTGACTGCCAGCTCAATTGGAAGTTATCTGAGCGACTTCATGAAACTTTTCAAAGAGCTTGAAGAACTGCCATCTCTTAGCGGCGAAACCGTGACGACGCTCTCGAACAAATTCTTTGGCGATAACGCTGTACGTTACGCTGGCTTGTCCCGAGGCGGGGAAACGCGGTTGAGGTTGCAGGCATTCTATGACAAACACGGCGTAAAGCCGCCTGCCTGGCTCTTGAAAGTGGATGGTCGATTCAGTTAGCGAAGCATGGTGCGGATGTCCGAAATGCCATTTTCAAAACTTGGAGATTATCGATGTTTAACAGATTCCAGCATTCGCTTGCCATCATTTTCTCGCTCATGGCTATGGGCGCCTCGGCAGCGGATATCGATATGGAAAAACTCCAGCAAGAAATTCCTGCGGCAAAAGATGAATCCATATCCGTTATTTGTGAGAGATGCAATTCTGATTTCAAGATAAGCGAGCATAAAATCCTTCTGGATGGCCTGAGCAGCCGGAAGTATGTGCGTCAAATGCAAATTGCACTCTACATGCAAGATATAGTGCATCAGACAGCATCAAAGGCTCACTTCGACAACTGTGATTTTTCCGGAGCGATCGCTTATATTGCGCAGCTTAAAGCCGAGCTGGACGAGCACGCTGAAGCGGCCACGATTCTGCTCATGGCAAAGAAACCATTGTTGGCGAATCTGGAGTTGAATCTGGCTTTTCTATCCCTGGGACAGGCGCTGCATGGAATTCAGGACTTCTATGCTCACACGAATTATGTCGAAATCAATATCGATGATGCCAGCGCTTTATCGGACTTCAAGGTTGTCAAAACCTGGGGAAACCAGGCAGAAGAGAATGTGAAAAAATGGCAGGAGGCGGGTCTGACATCTGGATACGTGAGCTGGGGAACACCAAAAAAATGCGCGGCTCCCTACGAAACGCATGGAGAGATGGCGAAAGACTCAAAGGAAACTGATCGGGGGAAAAAAGCTATTTCAAAGTTTGGTAATGTCACCCATTTTGAAGTGGCTCAGCGACTTGCCAAAGATGCCTCAAGGCAATTTATTCTTGATGTATTCGCGGAGTGGCCACTTTTAAACGCGGTAAGCCAGGGAACGATTAAACTCGATGTGCTGGTCGACGGCAGAGCGACCGTTTTGAGGTAGCGGCGAAACAAATCCCGGCAAGGCCAGGGTTGAAGCCGGGGTAGATGACGCTATCGCCAAAGTGCACCGTTCACGACAAAACAGCGCCCGTTCCCGGCACTGTGCATATGCAAAATCCGGATAAGCAAGCGCAGCACCATTCGTTCACGCCTGGAGATGGCGCGCGGTATAGTCGGTCCATGGAACTCTTAGCCCACAATTTCAGCAGCGATTTCGCGCGCAGCGCCCACCTTGCCCGTGGCGCCAGCGCCGACGATGATGGTGCGCTCGTCGCCTTCCGCGACCCGCAGCAAATGAGCTTGCTGGTGCGCGCCACGGCCTTTGTCTTTGCCGACCCCCGTTCGCGCCAGCTGCACGAGCTGATCGAACGCATCGCCCCCAGCGAGGCGACGGTGCTGATCACGGGCGAAACGGGGACTGGAAAAGAACTGATTGCGCGCCACGTGCACGGCTTGAGCGGGCGCGCCGAACAGACCTTCGTGGCGATCAACTGCGGCGCGTTTTCCGAAACCCTCGTCGAGAGCGAACTGTTTGGCTATGAAAAAGGCGCATTTACGGGCGCCCAGCAGGGTAAACCCGGCTGGTTCGAGACGGCCAGCGGCGGTACCCTGTTCCTCGATGAAATCGGCGACCTGCCGCTGGCGATGCAGGTCAAGCTGCTGCGCGTGCTGCAGGAGCGCGAAGTGGTGCGCCTTGGCGCGCGGCGCGCCATCCCCATCGACGTGCGTCTGATCGCGGCCACCAACGTGGACCTGGCCGAAGCCGTGCGGGCCGGGCGCTTCCGCGAAGACCTGTATTACCGGCTGCAGGTGATCGGCCTGCCGCTGCGTCCCTTGCGCGAGCGACCGGGCGACATCATGCCGCTGACGCGCCATTTCATGGCCATCTATGCGCAGCGATTGCACCTGGGCGAGGTGGAGCTGGGCCTCGATGCGCAAGAGGCCTTGCTGGCCTATCCATGGCCGGGCAATATCCGCGAACTGGAGAACGTCATCCACCGCGCGCTGCTCGTCTGCCGCAGCGGCGTCGTGCGCTCCGAGGACCTGAGTTTGTCGGGCTGGCACAGGGCGCCTGCCGCCGCACCTGTTTCTGTACCCGGTCCAGAGGCCTGGGCCGGCGGCGCCGACATCGCCTACGCGGCCCACGGCGCGGCCGCACAGGACGATTTGCTGGCGGCCGAGCGTTTTGCCCGCGCCTGGCAAGCCTTGCTCGACTCGGGCGAAGCCGTGGAGTTCGAAGCCATGCAGCAGGAACTGGTGCGCGCTGCGTGGGAGCGCAATGAGCGCAACCAGGTGCGCACGGCCAAACACTTGAACCTGAGTCGCAACATCCTGCGCACTTTCCTGAAAAAGGCGGGCGCCATCGACTAGGCACATGACGAACCTCCCGGAGCCGGACCTGCAGCGATGCGGCTCCGGCTTTTTTCATGGCTGCTGCGCGCGCAGCATGCTGCTGCCCTGGCTGCACCCGGTTGCTGCCAAATCAACAGCGAATGGCGCTGTTGGGCCTATGCGGCATGGCATGTTTTCTGCGAGGAGGGAAGGGCAGGCCGCTGCGCGCAAGTATCCAATGCGCGCAGCGGCGTTTTCTTCGACCCACGACAGGAGTCCATGCATGACCATAGAATTCATCTGGCAATTGCCCACCAGCGGCGATGGCCGTTACGCGGCGCCCGGCGTCACGCGCCGCGGCGAGCGAAACGCTGGCGCGCCCAGTCCCTTGCAGGCGGGCGTGAGCGACCCGCGCGGCGCGCGTCCGCCCTTCAATTATTTCGATTACCTGCACCAGATCGCCCGCGCTGCCGACCTTTCCGGCTTCAACGGCATCCAGGTGCGCCACGATACGCAGGGTGATGAAAGCTGGATCGTCGCCGGCTACCTTGCGCGCAGCACGCGCCATTTGAAACTGATCGCCGAATTCGACGCGGCCTGGGGCTCGGCCGTGTACGCGGCAAAGAACGCCGTCAGCTTCCAGCGTTTCACGGGCGGACGCTTTGCCTGGCAGATCGGCCATGGCGGCGATGCGGCAGCGCGCCGGCGCCAGGGCGATGCCGTACCGGACGCCGACATTTTGCCGCGCATCGATGAATTCATCACCGTGGCGCGCGGCGTGCAAAGTACTTCGCCGTTCAGCTTCAAGGGCAGGTTTTTCGAAGTGCAGGACGGCGGCTTCAAGGGCCCGCTGGCGAACCATCCTGTCAACAGCATCTACCTGACGGGGGAATCGACGGAGGCGCTGGCCCTGTCGGCGCGCCAGGCCGACGTGCACGTGTTCGATGCGGCACCGCTGGCGGATTTGTCGCCCGCCATCGCCAGCCTGCAAACGCAGGCGCGCCAGCTGGGCCGCACCGTGGCGGCGGGCTTGCGCATCGACGTACTGGCCCGCGAAACGTTCGAGGAAGCCTTGCGCGATGCGCGCCGCTACCGCGGCGGGGCAGGACTGCCTGACGATGCGCCATTCGATGACGGTGCCGCAGCCTTCTGGCCCGGCTTTGCGCAAGCGCAAACGGGCGCCCACGGCACCCTGGTCGGCAGCTATGCACAGGTCAGCGCGGCGCTCGAAGCCTATGCGCAGGCGGGCGTCTCCAGCTTCGTGCTGGCGGCCATTCCCCATTTCGAGGAAGCCTACCGCATCGGTGAACACGTGCTGCCCCGTGTGCGGGCAGCGTTGAGCGCGCAGCTGCAAGCGGCCTGATTTCCACCCATTCAAGGAGTAACCCACATGGCAATCGATTTTTTCTGGCGTATCCCTACGCATGGCGAACCGAGTTCGCACCGCGCCCGCACGCCGTTTCGCGGCGACTGGTTTCCCGGCAATGACAACCTGCGCCAGGCCGGTCTCGGTGGTGGCGGCGCCGATGGTTTCAGCTATATCGACTACCTGGCGGAAATCGCCCGCGCCGCTGAAATATCGGGCTTTCAGGGCGGTTTGATCCCGTCCTTCCCCATGACGGACGAACCGTGGGCCATTTCCGCGCTGCTGGCGAGAGAAACGACCACTTTCCGCTTCATGATCCCGTTCCAGCCCGGCTTTTTGAACCCCGTGGTGGCCGCGCGCATGACGGCCAGCCTGCAACGGGCCACGGGCGGCCGCGCCCTGTACAACGTGATCACGGGCGGCGGCGGCCCTTCGCAGCTGTGGTGGGGCGATTCGGCCGGCCACGATGACCGTTATACGCGTACGACGGAATTTCTCGACGTGGTGCGCGGCGTGTGGCGCGGCGGGCCGTTTTCCTACCAGGGCAAGTTCTACCAGGTGGAAGATGCGGGCCTGGCCACGCCGTTGTCGGAGCAGGATTTCCCCGAGATTTATTTTTCCGGTTCGTCCGACGCGGCCCTCGGTTCCGCCTCGAAGCATGCCGACTACTACCTCACGTGGCTGGAACCGTTCGAGCAGCTGCGCGAGAAATTCGCCCGCGTGCATGAAAAGACGGCGCTGCTGGGCCGCAAGATCAAGTGCGCAGTGCGCGTCGATATCGTGGCCCGCGCCACGGAAGAAGAGGCGTGGGATGAAGTGCGCAAGGGCTTTGACGCCGTGGACCCCGCCACCCTGCGCCAGTTCCTCGGCGCCGATGGCGGCGATTCCGTGGGCGCCGCGCGCCAGCGGGGCAACCGCCCGACCACCCTGAACAGCTACAAGGATTTGATCACGGCGCCGAATATCTGGTCCGGCTTCAATCTGCTGCGCGGCGGGCAGACGCAAGGCATCGTCGGCAGCTACCAGCAAGTGGCCGAACGCCTCGACGAACTGGTACAACTGGGCGCCGACGCCTTCATCCTGGCCAGCACGCCGCACCTGGAAGAAGCGTACCGGGTGGGCGAGGAAGTGCTGCCCCTCGTGCGCGGGCATACATCGGCGTTGTTGCGCGCCGCTTGACCTTCACACTGTTGCCGCGACAGCAGCGTCATCGCCTGCTGTCGCGCAGGCAGCACGCGGCAGCGCCGCTGCTGCCAAATCAACAGCACTATCGTGACGATAGTCTTCCTTTTAAATCAACCACTTAACGATGATTTTGCTGCGCCGCGGCAGCGGGCATGCGCCTTGCAATGACATTCATCACCATCTCGCGTTTTGACTTTACTCAAGGATAATCACCCATGCGCCGTTCGACTGCCCCCGCCGCCTTCTCCTCTTTTCCCTTTCATCTGACGCCAGTGCGCCGCGCGCTGCGCTCGGCCTTCGCCATCGGCGGCCTGATGCTCGTCCATGGCATGGCCCATGCGGAAGCGCCTGGCGCCGATGTCATTGCCGCCGCCGACGCGAACGGCGCCGGCGAGGGCGCCTCGCTGCAATCGGTGACGGTGACGGCGCAAAAGCGCGAGGAATCGGCGCAGAAGGTGCCCAGCGCGATCACGGTATTGGGCGGCAAGGAGCTGCTCGACACGGGCATCGGCCGCTCGGCCAGCGAAATCCTCAATTACGTGCCGAACGCCTCGGCCGGCACGCAGCAGCATGGCCGCCCGCGCTGGTGGATACGCGGCGTCGGTGCGGGCCAGCAGCAGATCGATTTCCCAAACCCTGTCGGCTTTTACCTCGACGATGTCTACATCAGCAATTCCAGCGCCACGGGTTTCCCCTTGTTCGACCTGGACCGGGTGGAAGTGCTGCGCGGGCCGCAAGGCACCTTGTGGGGCAAGAATACGACGGGCGGCGCCATCAACGTGATCTCGCGCAAACCCTCGTTCAAGTCCAGCGGCTACGCCAAGCTGGATTACAGCAGCTACGACACCAAGCTGGCCGAAGGCGCCATTGGCGGCGCGCTGGTCGACGAGGTGCTGGCGGGGCGCTTGTCCTTCCACACGGAGCAGCAGGACAAGGGCCGCTTCCACAATCAGTTTACGGGCGAGCGCGATGGAAAGCTCAAGGACAGCGCCATCCGCGGCCAGCTCAAGGCCCTGATCGGGCGCGACCTGACGGCGAACCTGAACCTGCACTACCGCGACTACACGACCAAGGGCGCCACCACGACGGTGGCCAGCTATGGCGCGAATGGCGTGTACCGCAATGGCTATATTCCCAGCACCAATCCCGATGACGTCAGCACGAATGCGCCGGCCGACAGCGACGTACAACAGGGCGGCGCGCAGCTGAACCTGGAATATGCGCTGGGCGAACTGACCCTGACGTCGATCACCGGTTATGAAAATTTCAGGAACGAAGCGACGGGCGACAGCGACAACACGCCGCTGGAAGTGGGCCGCAGCCGCTCCAAGGCCAGCAGCCGGCAAGTGTCGCAGGAGCTACGTTTGACGTCGCCGCAAAACGGCGCCGTGAGCTGGGTCGCCGGTTTGTTCTACTTCAATGAAAAGATCGATTCCGATGCGGCCGGCGCGCGCCTGCCCAACGGTACCGTGCCGGCGCTGGCGGGCAGCACGCAGCCCGTCGGCTACAACCGCACGCTCTACCAGCACAAGGCGCGCAGCGCGGCCATCTTCGGCAGCACGACCGTCAACTTCAGCGAGCAGTTCCTGTCGACGTTTGGCCTGCGCTGGACGACGGAAACCAAGGATCTCGACTTGCAGCGCGTGCAGGCCGCATCGAATTCGGTGACATTTGGCGATGCGGCCAACTGGTGGAACACGGTCCGGGGCGGCAATTACGGCGCCGCATCGGTGGCCAACAACAACTTCACGTCGAATCCGTCCACCACGTGGAATGCGCTGACCTACGACGTGACGCCCGAGTACCGCTTCAGCCGCACCCTGCGCGGCTACCTGAAATACGCGCACGGCATCAAGTCCGGCGGCTACAACACGAGCGCCACGGACATGCGGGCATTGAATACGGTGAAGCCGGAAACCCTGAACTCGTTCGAGGCGGGCATCAAGTCGGAATGGCTGGACGGGCGCCTGAACTTCAATGCCAACGTTTTTCACTATGACTACAAGAACGTGCAGGTGAATATCACGGGCGTGTACAACGGCGACCCCACGCAAAGCGTCAATTACCTGCAAAACGTGCGCAAGGCCCACGTGAATGGCGCGGAATTCGAGATCGAGGCACAGCCGACGGACAAGCTGCACCTCAACGCCAATATCGGCCTGCTGCGCACGGAATTCGACGATTTCGCCATCCAGAACAATGGCGGCGACCGCTCCGGCAATGAATTCGTGCGCTCGCCCCACGTGACGGCCTTGCTGGCGGCCGACTACCGCTACCCGCTGGGCGATGGCGCGCAGCTGGTCTTCAGCGGCGACGTGCGCTACACGTCGAAGCAGTATTACTATGTCGACCCGCAAAACGCCGCGCGCGACTTGCTGAACCAGGGCGGTTTCGCGCTGGCCAATGCGCGCCTGTCGTATGTGCTCCCGGGCGGCAAGCAGCGCATTACGGCGTATGCGAACAACCTGGCCGACAAGGTGTACCGCAACCACACCTTGACCAGTTTCGTGCCGGGCGCCGTCAACGGCGACACCGTCATCATCGGCCAGGGCCGCACGGTGGGCGCGTCGTACACGATCCAGTTCTGACCCTGATTGCCTGATGCAGAAAGGCCGGCGCTTGCGCCGGCCTTCTCATTTAAGCTGCCTGCAGCAGCAATGCCTCCAGGCGCCGCTGTGCCTCCTCCAAAGGCCTGCGATCGATCCAGCGCTCGATATCCACGTCGCGGTCGAGGAAACCGTGCTGCAGCTGGAAATCCTTCTGCTGGCGGAACAGCGCCACCTTCTCGTCGGACAGGTCGGGCGCCAGGGTCAAATGAAAACCATCACGGTAGGCTTCGGCCACGGCTTCGGCGCCGGCCCGCGTTTCGTCCTGCAAGATGGCGAGCACGTCGGCATGGTGGTTGCGGGCCCAGTGGGCGGCGCGCAGGGTTTGCGTCAAAAAGCGCACGACCAGCTCGAAATGCTGTTCCAGCATGGATGCATGCACGGTGATCGGGCGCGGCGTGCCGTTGTTCACGCGGAAGCGCCGGTCGGGCAGGGCGTCGATGTCGATGCCCACTTCCAGTCCCGCCGCGCGCGCCGCTTCGGCCGCTGCCGCGCCTTTCACGTAGACGGCATCGACTTCGCCGCGCAGCAGCGGCGCGATGCCTTGCCACAGGCCCGCCCCCAGATTGGCCGATGCCTGGGCGTCGGCCCCCACTTCCACCAGCTGCACGTCGTCGAGCGTGAGGCCGGCCGACGCCAGCACGCCCTTGTAGCCGGCCAGGCTCATGCCGCGCGCAATGCTGCGTCCGCGCCGGTTCTCGCGCAAGTCCTCGGCGCGGAACACGGGCAGCGCCAGGCGCTTGCCCTGCAGCTGCGCCGGCGTCGTGATGCCGGAACCTGGGCGCACGAGGATGGCTTGCCATTCGTCGATCCAGGTCAGGCCGATCAGGCGCGTGGGTGCCCCTTGCGCGCGCGCCGGCAGGGCCAGCAGGTTGCCCCCTTCGCGCACGAGCGTGGACAGGCCGTGGTCGTAATGGTGGCGCGCCAGTTCGCCGCCCACTTCCTGCAGGGACTTTAACGCGATGCCGTCGCGGGCGAATTCCTCGTCCAGCCAGCCCAGTTTATAGGCCAGGCCCGTGGCCGTGGGCACGGGGCAGCGCGTGAACCAGACGGTATCGACGGCGGGAGATGGTGCGGTAGTCATGGGATTCCTTCGTGGTGGGTGGAGCCTGGAACCGTGCAGGAAACGTGCCCGCGCCGCGTGCTGGCTTGACGACAGCGCGTGGCGACAACGCTGCTGCCACGCCAGCAGCCGCTGTTGCGCAGGCAGCAGCAGCCCACCATTTTTGCGGCGCTGGCGCTGGCACGCGTCTTGCAAACGTAGAGGCATGACTGACCCGTATTCCAACCCAAGCAAATGGAGCATGACATGACGGACGTGGCACAAGCGGAAGCACAACAAGTACAGGTGCAGGAGTTGACGGCGGCCGAACTGGCCTTCGTGGAGCAGGTGCGCCGCGATGCGCAGACGGCCTTCGACGGCTTGCGCGAAACGGGCAGCCTGACGGCCAATGGCACGGTGGGCTTCGTCGAGCGCACGCCCGGCGGCGACAAGGTCGTGGTGGTCAACGATCCGGGCCCGTTCCGCCGTGGTCAGCCCCTGAAGGCGGCGGTGCTGGCGCTGGACGGCACGGTGCTCGTGGGCGATGCGAACAACGGCGGCGCGCGCTACTTAAAACTGTTCCGCGAGCGGCCTGAGGTCACGTCGATCTCGCACGTGCACTCGCCGTCGCTGGGCGCGTGGGCGCAGACGCACCGCACCCTGCCGATCCGCTACGTGCCCGTGCAGCGCTACCAGCTGGTGCGCGAAATCCCCATCTATATCGACCGCCGCCAGCCGGAAGTCGATTTCATCCTCGGCGAAATCGCCCGCAACACGCATGCGACGGCCATCCTGGAAGCGAACGGCGGCGCCACCGTGTGGGGCAAGCAGGGCTTGCTGAAGCTGGCCGAGTTCATCCTGCTGCTGGAAGAGGGCGCGAAGATCCAGATCGCGGCCGAAGCCATCGGCGGTTCGCGCGATTTCGGCCCCGGCGTGCTGCTGCAGCAATGGAAGATGAGCAAGCTGATCGACACGGCGCGCGCGCTGTCGCTGCTGCCCGCCACCGACCTGGTGTAACCCTTTCACGAACAGGCCCGCAATGTCATTGAAATTCTTACGTTTGAGCTGGCGCAAAGCATTCGCCGCCGCCGTGGCGGTCAGCCTGCTGGCACCCGCCATCGCGCTGGCGGCCGCCGCCGAGCCTCTGCCGGCCGCCGTACGCATCGCCGTCGTGGCACGCACGGCGCCGTCCGGCAAGACCGTGTTTGCCGGCTCGGCTGCCCAGGTGGCATCAACGGGCTGGCTGGCGGCCGAACTGGGCAAGCTGGGCGTGAAGCTGGAATGGGTGCCCGTCACGACCAATTCCGTGGCCACGCAAGTCAACGAGGCATTTGCCAACCGTTCGATCGACCTGGCCCAGTATGGCGATCTGCCATCGATTATCGCCAATGCCTCGGGCTTGACGACGCGGCTGATTTTGCCGGGCGGCAGCGCCAACAATACCTATCTGGTGGTGCCGAACGGTTCCACGGCCAGGTCGATCAAGGATTTGAAGGGCAAGAAGGTCGCCCTGCACCGGGGCCGGCCGTGGGAATACCCGTTTGCCCGCCTGCTGGAAGCGAACGGCATGAGCTTGCGCGACGTCAAGATCCTCAATCTCAATCCGCAGGCCGGTGCGGCGGCCGTGGCGACGGGCGGCGCCGACGCTTTCTTTACGCTCAGCGACGCCTTCCTGCTGGAAGATAAAAAGGTGGGCAAGATCATCTGGGCCAGCAAGGCGCCGCCGCAGGACTGGAAGATGCGCGCCGAACTGTGGGCCGACAGCGGTTTCCTGAAAAGCTATCCGCAACTGGCCCAGCTGGTGGTGACGGCGTATGTGCGCGAGCACCACCGGGCTGCTGGCGCTGGCGGCGAAGACGAATACGTGCGCACCGAGGCCGCGGCGGGCCAGGTGGAAAGCGTCGTGCGGCGCGAACTGGCGGGCGACCATACGCCATGGCAGGCGCGCTGGTCGCCCTTGTTTACGGCCAGCCTGCGCCAGCACTACGTGGGCGAGGCGGCATATGCGAAGAGCGCGGGCCTGATCGGGCGGCCCCTGCAAGTCGACAGCCTGTTCGCGCCCCAGTTCGTCAACCAGGCGCTGGCGCAGCTGAAGCTGCAAACTTACTGGTCGCCATGACGGGGGGCATATGAATACTCTTGTCAACGCCATCGCCTTGCCGCGCGCCTCTGCGCCAGTGCGCGCCGCCGCTGTGCCCTGGCTGCAGCGCTTTATACGCTCACGCTGGTCCGTGTGGGCATCGCCGCTGGCCTTGCTGCTGCTGTGGACGGCCGCCACCACGTTCGAGTGGATGCCTGCGCACATCTTGATGTCGCCCTGGCAAGTGCTGCTGACGGCCCGTGACCTGGCCGACAGCGGCGAACTGGGCCAGCACCTGGGCATCAGCCTATTCCGCCTGCTGGCCGGCTTCGGCCTGGGCGCCAGCGCGGGCCTGGCGTTTGGCGTCGTGCTGGGGCTGTCGCCTGGCTTGCGCAGCTATGTCGACCCCACCTTCAATGTCTTGCGCCAGCTGCCCACGGTGGCCTTGATCCCCCTGTTTATCTTGCTGTTTGGCATAGGTGAGAGCTTCAAGGTGTTTATCGTGGCCAAGGCCAGTTTCTTTATCGTCGCGCTGGCCGTGCATGACGCCATCCGCAACCTGTCGCAACGCTATTTTGAGGTGGCGCAAGTGTATTGCTTCTCGCGCTGGCAGCGCATCCGCCTGATCGTCCTGCCCGCCATCGTGCCGGCCGCGTTGACGGGCATGCGCATCGCCCTGTCGCGCTCGTGGATGGTGCTGGTGGGCGCGGAATTGCTGGCCGCCGACAGCGGCCTGGGCCAGATGATGGAAATGGGCCGGCAAATGTTCCGCCTCGACGTGGTGATGGTGGGCGTGGTGCTGACGGGCGTGATCGGCTTTGGCCTGGACCGGCTATGCCATGCGCTGGAAGCGCGGCTGATGCGCTGGAAGCGTAATGGGGAGTCCATATGAAACAACGTTTGATCCAGATCATCAAGGGCGCGCTGCTGCCGCTGGCCTTGCTGGGCGCCTGGCAATGGGCCTCCGGTCAGGGCGCGGCGGCCGCATATATCTTCGTGTCGCTGGGCGACCTGGCGCACAGCCTGCGCGATCTGGTGTTGACGGGCGAACTGTGGGTGCATTTGCGCGCCAGTCTGGGCCGTACCCTGGCCGGCTTGCTGCTGGGCGGCAGCGCCGGCATCGTCACGGGTGCGCTGATGGCGCAGTCGCCGCTGGCGGACAGATTGATCGGCCCGTTGTTCCACAGCATCCGCCAAGTTCCGTTGCTGGGTCTGATCCCCCTGCTGGGACTGTGGGTGGGCAATGGCGACGGCGCCAAGCTGCTGGTGATCGCCATCGCGGCCTTTTATCCGACCGTGCTCAACACCTATGCGGGCATGCGCCAGGTGGAAGGACGATTGCGCGAAGTGGGGCAGGTGCTGACCCTGACGCGCTGGCAGACCCTGCGCCAAATCTTGCTGCCGGGCGCCATGCCGGCCATCGTCACGGGTGTCACGCATGCGCTGGCATTTGCCTGGCTCGCGTGCCTGGGCGGCGAACTGCTGTTCTCTGCCGGCCCCGGCATGGGTTCATTGCTGCTCAATGGCGAGGTGTCGGGCCGCATGGACGTCGTCCTGCTGGCCGTGCTCGTGATCGCCTTGCTGGCACAAGCGATGAACGTGGCGTTTGCGCGGCTGGCGCGTTTGCTGGTGAAGGGGCGCAGCAGTGAGTGAATCGTTGCCATTCCAGCCAGACGCGGCAGTCAGCGCCCGCGAAGGGGAGCTGCGCGCCTTTCTGCTGCGCTTTATCGGCCTGACCCTGCTGTCGGGCGTGACCATCGGCATGAACAAGGTGCTGGCCACCTTGCTGGGCTTGCATCTGCACGTGAGCAATTTCCAGCTAGCTGCGATCAGCAGCGCGGAAACCCTGGCCATGGCGCTGGGCACCATACCGGCCGGCTACATCTTGTCGCGCGGCAACCCGAAGCATCTGTATGCAGGCGTCAGCCTGAGCCTGGCACTGGCGTTCTGCGTGCTGCCGTGGCTGCCCGGCTGGCAATGGGTGGCTTTGCTGATGTTTCTCGTCGGCCTGTGCATCTCCCTGCGCATCGTGGCCATGAGCACGGTCTTCCTTGTGCGCCTGCCGGAACTGGGGCAGGGCAAGGCTGGCTGGTACAAGGGAACCTTGATCCTCGGCATGCAATTTCTTGGTCCCCTGTGTGGCAATTACCTGATCGCGCAGCTGGGCCTGAAGGCGGGCTTTTTGATCTCCGCCCTCATGTTCGCCATTCTGGCCGTGCTGGGCTGGCAAGTGTTGCCCAGCAATACGGCGCCGCGCAAGCTGGATGGCCAAGCCTTGCTGCCCGGTGCGGCCAGCCTGCGCGAACTGCTGCGCCTGCCCATCGTGCGCGTGACTTACCTGTTCGAAATCCTCGCCAGCTTCACGGCGTCCAGCGTGGGCGTGTTTTCCATCCTGCTGGCCATCCGCGTGCTGCACTGGCCTGCGCATCACTCCGTCTGGCTGATGGCCGTGCAGGGACTCAGCTGCGTGCTCGTGCTGCTGTTCCTGGGGCGCTTCGTGCTGGCCAGCCGCTATCGCGAGCAATTGTATGGCGGCGCGCACCTTGCCATCATGGCGGCTTTGCTAATCCTCGGCCTGTGGCCAAACAGCATCGCCTACCTGGCTGCCTCCGTGCTGCTGGGCCTGGGCCTGGGCGTGAATAACCTCGTCAATACAGACAATATCGCCCGCGCGCCAGTCGACAAGGCCCGCGTTTCCGCCCATTTGACCCTGTTCGGCATGGTGGGCGGCACGGTTGGCGCGCTGGCGGCGGGACGCCTGGCCGACCTGACGGGGCTGCGCAATGTGTTTCTGATCTGGTTATTTCCCTGGCTGGCCGCCTGGCTGGTGTTCCACGGCAGCCGCTGGCTGCGCCGGGCGCCGCCCGCCGCCATTCCTTCCCTCGCCCCCACCGCAGAGAGTGCGCCATGAATGATTTCGTTTCCCCCTCGGCCTTGTCGCCGCAAAAGCAGCACCTGAGCGGCGGCTTGCAAGTGCAGCACGTGAGCAAGTCGTTTTCGCTGAAAGGCGCGCCGCTGCCCGTGCTCGACGATATTTCGCTGACCATCGTCCCCGGCGAATTCGTCGCCATCGTTGGCGCGTCCGGTTGCGGCAAGTCCACCTTGCTGCGCCTGCTGGCGGGCCTGGACACCGATTACACGGGCTTGCTGCTGCACGATGGCGTGCCCATCCGTGGCACGGACCTGCGCCGGGGCCTCGTATTCCAGGACCACCGCCTGTTTCCGTGGTTGACGGTGCAGCAGAACGTGGCCGTGGCTTTCAGCAATACCAAGGTGCCGCTGGCCGAGCGCGACGCGCGCGTGGCGGCGGAAATCACGCGCGTGGGCCTCGACGGCTATGCGGATGCTTACCCGCATCAGTTATCGGGCGGCATGTCGCAGCGGGCCGCGATTGCCCGCGCCCTCGTGGGGCGGCCCGACGTGCTGCTGCTGGACGAGCCGTTGGGTGCGCTCGACGCGCTGACCCGCTTGCGTTTGCAGCAGGAACTGCGTCGCTTGTGGCAGGACGAGGGCATCACCATGGTGATGGTCACGCATGACATCGATGAAGCCGTCTACCTGGCCGACCGCATCGTCGTGCTCGATGCTCGTCCGGGCAAGGTGCGCCGGGTGCAGGACGTGCCGCTGGCCCACCCGCGTCAACGCGGTTCGCCCGGTTTTGTGTCCATCCGCGACGGTTTGCATGCGGATTTCAGCGATCTGGACGAATCGCATGCACCCGTGGCGCAGGAAGAACACCCCAGCAGCTTGTGGGATGGCAATGAATGGGCGCGCAGGATGGCGCTGTAGTTTCCTTTTTGACCGGTCCACCCACTCTGGAGATACAAGATGAGCAATAACAACGTACTCGACACCCTGTGGTACACGCGCTGCCCCGTCCCGACGGGCTTAGGAATTTCTCTGCAGCAGGGCTGGCTGGAAGAAGCCCTGCGCGCCGACGGCACCAGCCTGCGCTCCTTGCGCGAATCGGAGCAGGAAGCCGTGCGCGAATCGCATTTTGACCATACCCTGCAAAATTCCGTGCGTCACGGCGGCAATATTCCCGCCCTGTGGGCGCGCGCGGCGGGACGCGAGACGCGCGTGATCGGCCTGTCGTGGTCGGATGAGACGCAGCTGATATTGACCTTGCCCGGCAGCGGCATCCAGACGGTGCGCGACTTGAAGGGGCGGCGTTTCGGCTTGCCATTGTGGGCCAAGGCGCAGATCGATTTTGCGCGCGCGCAAGCCTTGCGCGGGCTGGAAAATGCGCTGAGCCTGGAAGGGCTGGCCGTGTCCGATGTAGAACTGGTCGATTATGTGGTCAACACGGGCCAGAGCGAGGCGGCGCCGGAGAAGGGCGCGGCAACGAACCTGTTCAGCGGCGCGCGGCGGGGCGGGCAAAGCCCGGAACTACTGGGACTGCTACGGGGCGAGGTGGACGCCATTTTCCTGAAAGGCGCCTCGGCCGCCCAGCTGGCGCAGCAGTTTGGCTTGCACACGGTGATCGACACGGGCATCCATCCGGAACCCTTGATTCGCGCCAACAACGGCACGCCGCGCACCCTGAGCGTCGATGCGCACTTGCTCGACAACCATTTCAGTTCCGCCGTGACCCTGGTCGACCAGGTGCTGCGGGCCGAAGCGTGGGCGCGCGGTCACGCGGACGAGACGCGGCGTTTCCTTGCGCGCGAATCGAATGCCAGCGAGCACTGGGTGCAAGTGGCGTATGGCAAGGATGCACATTTGCGCCTGGACACGGACCTGGCGGAAACGTCGGTCGCGGGCTTGCAGGATTTCAGCGATTTCCTGTTCCGTTGGAATTTCTTGCCCAGCAAGGTAGACGTGCGTGCCTGGATCGACCCGCGTCCCTTCGAAGCGGCGCTGGCGCAGACGCGCCGGGCGGCTTGAGCGGGAAGTACGTCAACAGTGGCCATGCTTGATGATGAGGAGAATGCGATGCGGCGACGCACGGTGATGGGCGGGCTGGCCTTGCTGCCCCTGGCGGGACAGGCGGTGTCGGCGGCGAAAACGGCGGGGGCGCCGCCGGCGGCCCTGCGCATCGCCTCGACGGGCTTTGCGGAAAACGGCAAGGCGGAACTGGGCGGCATCGCTTACCGGGTGCAGCAGGAAGGCTGGCTGGCGCGCGAACTGAAGCAGCGGGGCGTGCGGCTGGAATGGCTGCCCGTCACGGGCGACACGGGCGCGACCATGAACGAGGCGTTCGCCAGCGGGCGCATCGACATGGCCGCGTATGGCGACTTGCCGTCCGTCATCCTCAACGCGGGCGGCGTGCGCACGCAGGTGATCGTGCCGGCGGGACGGGGCACGGACCAGTTCCTGCTGGTGCCTACCGGTTCGCGCGCCACGTCGCTGGCCGAGCTGAAAGGCAAGCGCATCAGCGTGCACCGGGGCCGGCCATGGGAACTGGGCTTGCGTCAGTTGATCGCCGACCAGCGCATGTCGCCTACGGATTTTCGTTTGATCAATATGGATTTGAAGCCTGGCACGGCCGCGCTGGCCACGGGCGCCGTCGACGCCTTGTTCATGATCAATGGCTATCCGTTGGAAGACAAGGGCATTGGCCGCATCATCTGGTCCAGCAAGGGGCTGCCGGAACGCAAGATGCGGGCGGAACTGTGGGCGCGGCGCGATTTTACGCAAGCCCATCCCGACATCGCCGAACTGGTGGCCACGGCCTGGCTGCGGGCCCAGCACTGGGCGGCGTTGGACGGCAACCGCGAGGCGATCATCAAGGATGGCACGCGCAACGGTACGCCCGACAGCGTGGTGCGGCGCAGCTATGACGATCCGGGCTTGCAGTGGAAGGAGCGCTGGTCGCCCCTGTACGATGACGCCGTGTACCGCCATTACCGCCGGGTGCTGGCGTTTGCGCAGGAACAAAAGCTGATCCGCCAGCCCTTGACGGCGGAGGAATTGCTGGAACCGCGGTTTGTCGCTGCCGGCTTGAAAAAGCTGGGGCTGAGCAATTACTGGGAACCGGCCAAGGTGTAGTGCCGGAAGACGGGCGCGTGGATCAGTGCGGCAGGCACACGCGTCCCGCCACATTGATCAGGTCGTCGCCCGCATGCGCGCGCAGTTGCAGCAGCATCAGGGCCACGCCCAGCATCAGCGCGGCAGCGCAGAGTTTCTTGTGCATCGTCTTTTCCGTTTTCACTATCTATGGGGGTGTTCAGCGATATTATTGCCGAAATTCACCGTGCGGGCTGAGCTTGTGCCAGGCGTGCTTTACAATTATGCATCGTGCGCATCCGCGCCATCTGAATGCTATGCATAGTATGTGAAGGGAATGACAAGCCTGTGACTTCCAAACCGATCAAGATCGCCGCCACCGTTTTCGTGGCACTCGCCGCTGGGGCCGGCATTTATAGCTACACGCGTCCCGCCGCCACTGCCACGCCGGGCGCACCCGTATCGGGCAGCCCGTCCGCCGCCGCCCAATCGACGGTCGACACGGCCGCCGTGGCCGCCCAGTTCCGCGATTTGCTGGGCAATTTCCGCAAGATTATCGTGCTGCTGGCCGACGAGCAAAGTCTGCCGGAAGGCGCGCGCGACGAAGCGCGTAAAGTGGGGCAGGGATTGTTCCATGAAAACCAGGAACGCATCGCCAAGCTCGATCTTGCGCTTGATCAATTGACGGCGCCCACCAATCCGGGCCGCTTCGAGGCGCTCGACAGCCTGTTGACGTATATCGAATCCGATCCCGGCCTGTACGACGCGGACCGCCTGGCCTTCCGCGAGCTGCTGCAAAGCATGCTGGCCGACGTGGCCAAGGATTCGTCTTTGCCGGCGATCAAACTGCACAAGCGCATTTCCGAAGACCTCGATGCGCTGGGCGAGATCGAGCGCAATTACGAGAAGGAAATCCGGCAAATCTTCGGCAACCTGGGCCAGCGCGCGATCGAACTCAAGCGCGAACGGTGGGACGATTACGTGGCGCAGCTGAAAAAGCTCTACAGCCGTGAACAGATTTTGAAGGAAAACGGCATCGTCGTACCGTATGCAGTACCTCCAGCCGCGCCGTCAGCTGGTACGATACCCGAAGTCAAACCGGCGCCAAAAAAAGATGAGGCAGAAATCTTTGGCCTGGGCTTGCCGAAGAAAACCATCGTGCTGACCTTTGACGACGGCCCGCACCGCCGCTACACGGAAGAAATCAGCGCCATCCTGAAACAGTATGGCGTGCCGGCCGTGTTCTTCAACGTGGGCCGCAACCTCGGTTCGCTCGATGCGGAAGGCCACGCCAAGCTGGGCGCGGGCGCGGAAGTGAGCCGCAAGCTGATGAAAGAGGGCTATGCCGTGGGCAACCACAGTTTCAGCCACGCACAATTGTCGAAACAGACGGGCGACAAGCTGAAAGGCGAAATCCTCGGCACCGACACTTTATTGAAGGCCATCAGCCCAGAGCGGGCCGCGCTGTTCCGCTTCCCGTATGGCGCGCGCAATAGCGAAGGCATGGCCGCGCTGGCCGATGCGCATTTGAAATCCGTGATGTGGAATATCGATTCGCTGGATTGGGCCGACCCTGTGCCCAGCTCGATCACGAACCGCGTGCTGGCGTCCGTCGACAAGGCGGGACGCGGCATCGTCCTGTTCCACGACATCCACGAACGCACGGTGAAAGCCTTGCCGGCCGTGTTGGACAAGCTGATTGCCGAAGGCTATCAATTCGCGGGCTGGGATGGCGCCAGCTTCCAGGTGGCGAAAAGCTCGGCGCCCGCGCCCGAGAAAGTGCCCGTGACCACCGGTTACGCCAATTCCTGGGCCGTCGTGATCGGCATCGACGATTACGCGAAATGGCCGAAATTGCAATATGCGGTACGCGACGCGCAAGGCATCCGGGAAACGCTGATTGAAAAATTCGCATTTGCGCCCGAGCGTGTCGTGACCCTGAAAAATGGCGAAGCGACGCGCAACAACATCCTGGCCGCTTTCCACGACAAGCTGGCGCATGGCGGCGTGCAAAAGAATGACCGCATCTTCGTGTTTTTCGCCGGCCACGGCGCCACGCGCAAGCTCAGTTCCGGGCGCGACCTCGGCTACATCGTGCCCGTCGATTCCGACCCGGCGCAGTTCGCCACGGATGCGATCCCGATGACGGAAATCCAGAATATCGCGGAATCCCTGACGGCCAAGCACGCGTTCTTCGTCATGGATGCCTGCTACAGCGGCCTGGGCCTGACGCGCGGCGCCGGTTCCAGCTCATTTTTGCGGGACAACGCCAAGCGCATCGGCCGGCAAATGCTGACGGCTGGCGGCGGCGACCAGCTAGTGGCCGACGGCGGACCGAACGGTCACTCCGTGTTTACGTGGACCCTGTTGCAGGGTTTGGCTGGCAAGGGCGACCTCAACGGCGATGGCCTCATCACGGCCACGGAACTGGCGGCGTATGTGGCGCCGGCCGTGTCCAGCGTATCGAACCAGACGCCCGCGTTTGGCAGCTTGCCTGGCTCGGAGGGGGGCGATTTCGTCTTTGAATTGCCGGGCGAGACGGAGTTCCTCAGCCCGAACACGACGCAGCTGTCGACGGAAGCCATCGCCCTCAATAGCAAGCTCGATGCGAAACCGGCGGCGGCCAGCGTCACGGTGAAGGATTTGCAGGGCGGCGAACAGAAGATCGTCACGCCGGGCGCCGTGCCGACGTCCACGCGCCAGCTGGCGCAGCGGGCCAATGACCGTGGCTTGCAGCTGTACAAGGAGAAACAATATGCGGCGGCGGAAGCGCAATTTACGGAAGCGCTGAAACTGCGTCCCGACTTCGCGTTGGCGGCGAATAACTTGGGCTTTGTCTTCTACAAGCAGGAAAAATACCGCGAAGCGGCCCGCTGGTTTGAAAACACGGTCAAGATGGACCCGTCGCGCGCCATCGCCTATCTGAACCTGGGCGACGCCTATGCCAAGGCCGGCGACGCCGCCAAGGCGAAAGCGGCCTATAAAACCTACTTGGAACTGGCGCCGACGGCTTCGACGGCCCCGGCCGTGCGGCAAAAGATGGAGAAGCTGTAAGCGTGTGCGGCAGCGCGCCCATCGTCCACGTGTTTGTGTGCCGCGGGCGCTTTGCCAGCTGGGACGCGCTGCAGGCCTTCCTGGCGCCCACGTACACGGAGGATGGCGATGAAGTAGCGTCGCCATTCTTCCTGGAAACAGGCCTCACGCACTA
Source organism: Janthinobacterium sp. BJB426 (assembly GCF_002735705.1). Taxonomy (GTDB): domain Bacteria; phylum Pseudomonadota; class Gammaproteobacteria; order Burkholderiales; family Burkholderiaceae_D; genus Janthinobacterium. The sequence continues at coordinate 181,425 of NZ_PDZL01000003.1, read as the reverse complement.
CGAGCCTGCCTGTGTTGAGAGCGCCATGCTGGCGTCGCCGGCGCCGCTGGCCCGGTTGCTCGATGGCGTGTCGTATGGCGACAGCTGGCTGGCACAGGCGTGCGCGGACGCGGATGGGCAGCACTTGCTGGCTGACACGAGCGTGTGCGTATTTGCGCCGAATCAGCTGGCGCACCCACAGCGCAGTTCGCTGCATCACGTGGGCAGTTACCGTTACTGCGTGGAAGACTGAGCGCCATCCCCCCGTTCCTCATGCAATAGCTTGTTGACGCTGGCCAGCAGGCTGGTGCCCGACGTCGTGATGAAGCGGGCGCCGGCCGCCTCCGCTTCCGTTCCGTAACTGGCGACCGTATCCTTACTGCAATACACAATGATGGGTAACGCAGGCTGCGCCTGCCGCACTTCGCGCACCGTGCGCACGCCTGCATCCTTGATGCGCCGGCGGTTTTCCACCCGCGCCATGTCCGTGATGAGCAGCGCATAGGGCTTCTGTTGCAGCATGGCCAGCGCCTGCCGCGTCGAGACCGCCTGGTCCACCTTGATGTTTTCCCGTTCCAGCTGTTCCACCAGCAAGGTATTGTTGCGGGGATGGTCGTCCAGCCACAGCACCTGACTGGCCGGCTTTTGCGCCGTCGGCATGCCGGCCAGGGCTGTGACGGCCGCGCCCCCGTCCGGCGGATGGGCCAGCAGCAGTTGCGTGACGGCTTCCTGCATGTCGTCGAGCGATTTTTGCTGCAGACGGCTCAATTCCGTGACTTCGATTTCCTTGCCGCTCTCCAGGCGCACGGATTCGTTCTTGACCATGCTGTCGGCCCGCTTGATCATGATGGACAGGTAGATGCGCGTGAGCAGGTAGCCGATCAAAAAACCGTGCACGGAAAAGAACAGCATGATGCCGCCCACGACGGCCATGGCCGTGGGCGTGTCCGTATCCAGGCTCGGTGCGATGAAGGCGGCCATGCTGCGCGCGCTGCCAGGCAGGCTTTTGAGCTCGATCAAGCCCACGCCGACGATGATTTTCGTCAGCCAATCCGATACTTCCACCAGATTTGAATTGATTTCCATGGGTGTGGGCGTGCCCAGGAACAGGGTATTGCTGGCGTTGCCCGTTGCCGCATCAGCCCCGGCGGCAGGCGGTTCGTCCGTGGGGCGGCTCTTGCCATTGCTGCGCTCGTCGGGCGGCGCCATGTTGACAGTGCCCGATGGCAGGGTACGCGGTATGCCGAACAGGAATCCCAGCAGCATGCCGCTGACGCAAAAGCCCAGGCTCCACAGCAGTGCCGGCACGGCGTGGTAGTAGGGTGGCAGCAGGGCGCCTGCCAGCACGGCCAGCAAGCCCGCCAGCAGGATGAACAGCAGGATATACGGCAGCACATCGCGCTTGCGCACGGCGGAGGCGGCGGTTGTTGCCTTGCCGGTGCTGTCGTTCGGGTCCACGGTCGCTCCTTGAGAAATCTGAATCCAGGCAGCCATCCGCCGCGTATATGGTCTGCAGAAGCCTGTACAGACATCATAAAAACTGGAGACGCGATGCGATTGAGAAAACGCAAACAGGTGGCAGCTTGTGCACTGGTAATGTTGAGCATGGGTAGCCGGGTGGCGTCAGCCGAGACCGCCACCGTCGACGACGAAGCGCGCACCGTGCGCGTGACGGGCCATTACGACAACGCCGTCGGCACGTCGGACGCGGCTAGCCAGGGCGTCATTACCAGCGAACTGATCGTCAACCGCCCCGCCTTGCGCACGGGTGAGTTGCTGGAATTCGTGCCGGGGCTGATCGTCACCCAGCACAGCGGCGACGGCAAGGCCAACCAGTATTTCTTGCGCGGCTTTAACCTCGACCATGGCACGGATTTCGCCACCCATGTCGACGGCATGCCAGTCAACATGCGCACGCATGCCCATGGACAAGGCTATTCCGACCTCAATTTCCTCATTCCCGAGCTGGTGCAGCGCATCGACTACAAGAAGGGGCCGTATTTCGCCGGCGAAGGCGATTTCTCCTCGGCAGGCAGCGCCCGCATCCGCCTGGCCGACAAATTGCCGCAAGGCCAGGCCAGCGTGTCCGTGGGCCAGCACGGCTATGTGCGCGGCGTCGTGGCCGATTCTTTTGGCGCCGGACCCGGCACCTTGCTGGTCGGCCTGGAAGTGAACCGCAACAACGGCCCCTGGGACGTGCCGGAAAACGTGCGTAAATATAGCGGCGTGCTGCGCTACAGCCAGGGTACGCAAGACGACGGCTACAGCGTGACGGCCATGGCCTACAAAAATAGCTGGAACGCCACCGACCAGGTGCCGCTGCGCGCCGTGGAATCGGGCCAGATCGGCCGTTTCGGCAGCCTGGCGCCCAGCGACGGTGGCGATACTTCGCGTTACAGCTTGTCCTATGCGATGCGCCAGCGCACGGAAAACCGGCTGTTTGAATTCGACGCCTACGTGATCCGCTCGCAGCTGGAACTCAATAGCGACTTCACGTATTTCCTTGCAGATCCGCAACAGGGCGACCAGTTCCAGCAAAGCGAGCGGCGCACGGTGGCGGGTGTGAACGCCAGCGAAAGCTGGACCACGCAGCTATTCGGTCTTCCCCTGCGCAACAAGCTGGGCGTGCAGGCCCGCTACGACCGGCTGTCGCCCGTGGGCCTGTACAACACGGTGGACCGCGTCCGGCAAGGCACGCTGCGCGAAGACCGGGTGCGCGAAGCCAGTATCGGCCTGTATGGCGAAAGCACCGTGCAATGGCTGCCGTGGCTGCGCTCCGTGGCGGGTGTGCGCTACGACGCCTACCGTTTCAATGTGGCTAGCAGTATCGAGGGAAACAGCGGCGCGGTGAATGACCACGTGGTGTCGCCGAAGCTGTCATTGATCCTTGGGCCGTGGAGCAAGACGGAATTCTTCGTGAACTACGGAAAAGGTTTTCATAGCAATGATGCACGCGGCACGACGCAGACGCGCCTGGCCGATGGCGCGCCGGCCACGCCCGTCACGCCGCTGGTACCAACCAAGGGAATGGAATTGGGCGCGCGCACGGAATGGCTGCCGGGACTGCAAAGCTCGCTGGCTCTGTGGCGCCTCGACATCGCGTCGGAATTGCTGTTCGTCGGTGACGCGGGCGAGACGGAGCCCAGCCGCGCCAGCCGCCGCCACGGCATCGAGTGGAACAACCATTACATAGCCGCGCCATGGCTGCTGTTCGACCTGGACCTGGCCGCCTCGCGCTCGCGCTATAAGGAGAATGATCCGGCCGGCAATTTCATTCCGGGCTCCATCGACAAGGTGGCCTCGTTCGGCGTGACGGTGACGGACCAGGGGCCATGGTCGGGCGCCTTCCAGCTGCGCTATTTCGGTCCCCGTCCCTTGATCGAAGACAACAGCGTGCGCTCGGCCTCGACCACCCTGGCGTATGCAAGAGTGGCTTACCAGCTCAACCGCAAGACGCGGTTGTCGCTTGACGTGTTCAACCTGTTCGACAAGCGCGCCAGCGACATCGATTACTACTATGCGTCGCGCCTGCCCGGCGAGGCCACGGAAGGGGTGAACGACCGGCATTTCCATCCGGTGGAGCCGCGTTCCGCCCGCCTGACCTTGTCATATGCGTTCTGATAACGGTAGACTGGGGGATGACAGATCATTTAGTACAAACCAGCAAATTCCTTTCCCTGATCCTGCGCCATGCCCCCGAAAAAATCGGCCTGGCGCTCGATCCAAACGGCTGGGCCGACATCGGCCAGCTGCTGGCGCTGGCGGCCCGGCATGGCCGCCGCCTTTCCCGCGAGCAATTGGATGAGGTGGTGGCGCGTGACAGCAAGACGCGCTACGCCATCAGTGATGATGGCTTGCGCATTCGCGCCAACCAGGGGCATTCGCTGGCGGCCGTCGATATCGCTCTGCCGCCCGCCACGCCGCCCGCCATGCTGTACCACGGCACGGCCAGCCGCTTTGTCGAGGCTATCCGGGCCGGCGGTTTGCTGCCGGGATCGCGCAACCACGTGCACCTGTCCAGCAACCGCGAAACGGCCGTGGCCGTCGGCGGGCGCCATGGCAAGCCCGTCGTGCTGACGGTCGATGCGGCCGCCATGCGGGCGCAGGGTCACGTGTTTTATGTGTCGGACAATGGCGTGTGGCTGACTGACGCCGTGCCGCAGGCGTTCATCGGCTTTCCCTGAGGACAGGCCGAACTGCGGCTTCCACGCCCGAATAAACCTGCACGGCGTCGGGCAGCCTTGCTCCTTGCACCGGGATTGCTGCCACAGCCTGGTTCAGTTCCGTCACTTCCGCGGTTGTAAAACGCACATTGGCCGCGCCGACATTGTCCAGCATGTGCGCCATCTGCGTGGTGCCGGGAATCGGCACGATCCACGGCCGCTGCACCAGCAGCCAGGCCAGGGCGATTTGCGCCGGCGTGGCCTGCTTGCGCGCCGCCCAGCGATTGACCAAGCTCACGAGCGCCAGGTTGTGCGGCAGGTTTTCCGGTGCAAAACGCGATTCGATCTTGCGGATGTCGCCGTCGGCAAAGCGGGTCCTGGCGTCGATGGCGCCTGTCAGGAAGCCCACGCCCAGCGGGCTCCACGGCACGAAGCCGATGCCGAGTTCCTGGCACAGGGCCAGCACGCCGTCTTCCGGCCCACGCCACAGCATCGAGTATTCGCTTTGCACGGCACTGACGGGCAGGGCCGCATGGGCCCGGCGCAAGGTGTTCAAGCCCATTTCCGACAAGCCCCAGTGCAGCACCTTGCCTTCTTTCATGAGGTCCTGCACGGCGCCGGCCACGTCCTCGATCGGCACTTGCGGGTCGACCCGGTGCTGGTACAGCAAGTCGATGCGGTCCGTGCGCAGGCGTTTGAGCATGCCTTCCACGGCCAGCTTGATGTGCGCCGGACGGCTGTTGCGGCCCGGACGCCGCTCGCCCGTTTCCAGGTCGATATCCCAGCCGAATTTGGAAGCGATGACGATCTGGTCGCGGAACGGCGCCACGCCTTCGCCGAGGATGCGTTCCACCTCGTGCGGACCATACGCCTCGGCCGCGTCATAGAAGGTGACGCCGCGCTCGAATGCCGTGCGGATAATCTTATGCATCTCTGGACGGCTGGGCACGCTTGTCTGGTAGGTACGGCTCATGTTTTGCACGCCCAGGCCCAGGCTCGATACTTCCAGCGTGCCCAGCTTGCGGCGCCCGTCCAATGTCGTTTGCACCGCCTGGCCTTGCGCCGAGCTGATCAATGGCGTTGCGGCCAGGCTGCCGGCCGCCAGCAGGAAGCCGCGGCGGCCCGTGCTTGTATCTTCTGTTGGCATATGTGCTTTCCCTTAAATATCAAGCTTGCGTTCGGCCATCCACTGGACAATGGCCGGGTCGCGGTGCGAAAAGAAGCTGCTGGTAGCCGTCTCCAGGGTGGCCATGGCGGCCATGTCCGCTTCATCGAGGTCGAAATCGTCGATGGCCAGGTTTTCCGCCATGCGCTCGCGGCGCACGGTCTTGGCCAGCACGGCGATGCCCCGGTGCGTGAGCCAGCGCAAGACGACCTGGCCCACGGACTTGCCATGTCTGGCGGCGATGCCCAGCAGCAACTCATTGTGGAAAAGGTTGTTGCGGCCCTCGGCGAATGGCGCCCACGCTTGCGGCTGCACGCCGTGCTCGAGCATGAAAGCCACGCTGTCGGCTTGCTGGTGAAAAGGGTTGATTTCGATCTGGTTGACTGCGGGCGCGATGTCGTTGAAGGCGATGATGTCCATCAGTCGGTCAGGCTGGAAATTGCTCACGCCGATGGCGCGCAACTTGCCGCCGCGATATGCGTCCTGCATGGCGCGCCAGGAGCCGTGGACGTCGCCAAACGGCTGGTGGATCAGGAATAAATCCAGATAATCGAGCTGCAAGCGTTGCAGCGACTGGTCGATGGCGTCGCGCGTGCGTTCGTAGCCCGTGTCCTGCACCCACAGTTTGCTGGTGACAAACAGTTCCGCGCGCGCCACGCCGCCATGCTTGATACCCTGGCCGACGGCTGCCTCGTTCATGTAGGAAGCGGCCGTGTCGATCAGGCGGTAGCCGGAAGCGATGGCGTCGATCACGCTGCGCTCGCATTCGGCCGGATCGGGAATCTGGAAGACGCCGTAGCCGGCGACGGGCATGCTGATGCCGTTATTCAGGGTGACGTGGTTCATGGCTAGCTCCTTCAATCATTGACAGGGGCTACTTTACGGCCTAAGCCATTCGTTGATAAGCCGCTGGAATCGGCATGCTCTTATTAGCTGTACTAATGAATAAGCGCCCTGGCCTTGGCTTGCCCCTGACGCTTGCGGCGCCAGATCAGCACGCCCGTCACGCTCAGGCCCGTCACCAGCATGCCCATGGCGCAGATGAACAGTTTAAAAGGCCAGCCCCACATCGAGGCCATGTGCAGGGCGCTGATCCAGCTGCGGATGGTGTCGCCGCTGGCTGCGCCCGTGGGCAGCCAGGCGGCCAGCTGCCGGCCGCTGGCTGCATCGAAAAAGACAGTGGTGAGGCCCTTGTGGGCGCGCACATCGCGGCTGCTGCGCACGTTGTAGCTGTACACGCCCAGCGCGCGCTCATACGCCAGCGCGTTTTCCTCGATGATGCTGAAAGCGTGCCGGCGCGCCAGTTCGCCCATCAACAGGCGGCCCTGCGCGCGGGAGGCCGGCCAGTCCAGCTGCGGCCCCGGCGACGGCGTGTGCCGCGCGACGATTTCCTCGGCACCCTGGTGGGCAAACAGCGGATGCATCACGGCCGCATAGGCGCCGTACAGATTGAAGGCGACGCCGCTCCAGGCAAACACCAGCAGCATGGCCCACAGCCACAGGCCGCCCGCGCGGTGCAGGTCGAACACCAGTTTATAGCTGCCGCCGTTGCGGCGCAGCAGCCACGATGGCCGCCAGCGCAGCAGCCACGGTTTCATGCCCGGTGCGCGTTTTTTCAGGCGCGCGGGGAAGGTCAGGGCGGCGCCGATGAAGCAATCGAGCGTCCACACGATGGCGACCAGGCCGAACACCAGCAAGCCCGTGTCGCCCAGCGCCAGCGCGTAATGCAGGCGCTCGATGAAGGGCAGCAGGTTGATGGCGCCCTGGCTGATGGCGCCCCAGCGACGCTGGCCCAGTATCGCGCCCGTATAGGGATCGACGAACACTTCGTCGCTGGCCAGCGGTGATTCGTCGCCCGGGCGCAGGTAAAACACCATGCTGCGGCCTGGCGGTGCGGACAGCGGCGCGTAGCTCACCTGTGCCCGGGGAAAGCGCGCCGCGATCGTCTCGCGCAGCAGCAGGGCGTCGAGCGGCATCGCGCCCGGCGTGGGCGGCGCCACGCGGAAGACGGCGGGCAGCATGGCCGCCTCCAGTTCATCCTTCCACGCGAGCGCGCTGCCCGTGACGCCAGCGACGATGAGGAAGCCGGCCATCAGCAGGCCGGCATAGCGGTGCATGGCCGCCAAGACAGGGCGCATCAGAACCTGTACATCGCGCTGACGTTGGCCGTGCGTTCTGCATTGCGGTAGCACAGGTTGGGCAGGTAACCGCAGTCATACAGGGTCTGCTTGTTCAGCACATTGTTCACGTTGAGGGCGAACTGCCACGGCCCGCGCGACACGCCCAGCGCCGCATCCCATTGCGTCAGGCCGCCATTGCGGATGTTCAGGTTCTCGCCATCGGAGTTCGAGCGCATGGCGCCAAGAAAACGCATGCCCAGTGCCGCGTACGCGGGCAAGGCCGTGCCCAGGTTGAACGACTGGCGCGCCCACGCCGAGGCGCTGTGGCGCGGCGCGCCCGCTTGCTGCAAGCCCAGGTCGCCGTTATTGCTCTTTGTGACTTCCGTATCGAGGTAGGTGTATTGCGCGATCAGGCTCAGACGGCTGGCGAACTCCGTGCGCGCTTCCAGTTCCACGCCGCGCGAGCCGACTTTGCCCGTTTGCTGAAGGCGGCCCGGGTTGCCGATGTCGGAGGTGGTGACGTTGTCACGCACCAGGTCGAACACGGCGGCCGTGTAGCTGGCGCGCTGGCCCACGGGTTCGTAGCGCACGCCCGCTTCGAACTGCTTGCCGCGCGACGGTTTCAAGGCGTCGCCGTTGGCCGTGATGCCCAGCTCGGGCGAGAACGAGGTGGCGTAGCTGACATACGGCGCCCAGCCGCCATCGAACAGGTAGACGGCGCCCACGCGGCCCGTGGTGGCCGATGGCGACTGGTGGAAGTCGGGCTTGACGGTGCCGCTATGGAGGTCGGTGACGTCGCGCGATTGCGTCGCCTTGTCGCGGCGCAGGCCCGCCGTGACGACCCAGCGGTCCCATTTCATTTGATCCTGCGCATACAGGCCCAGCTGGCGCGACGGCGCTTCAGCGCGTGTCGGCGCCTTGGCCGGAACCAGGGGCTGCTTGCCATACGCGGGCAGGTACAGGTCAATCGGCTCGATAAAACCCTTCTGGTGGCGGTAGTCGTCCGTGTTGCGGATATTCGCGTAGTCGACGCCCAGCAGCACTTGGTGCGCCAGGCCGCCCGTGGCAAAGCGCGCCTGCAGCTGCGTATCGGCGAACAGGCTTTTCGATGCCGTATCGACGGGCATGAAGTAGCGCTCCACCGTGCCATCGTCATTCAGGCCCAGGGGGAACATGTCCGTGCGGTCGTTCTTCAGGCGCGTGTAGCGCAGATTCTGGCGCAGCGACCAGGTATCGTTGAACGTGTGTTCGAACTCGTAGCCCAGCATGGTGTTGCGGCGCTTGAAGCGGTTATCGTCGCCCATCAGGTTCACGCTCGGATCGACCTGGCCGCGCGGACCCGGTTGCAGCAGCTGGTTGGGAAACGCGTATTGCTGGTTGTCCTGCTCGTAGCGGGCCAGCAGGGTCAGACGCGTGGCGGGGCCTGCCTGCCACGTCAGCGAGGGGGCGAAGTACAGGCGGTTGTCGCGGTCGCGGTCCAGCCGCGTATGGGCTTCGCGGCTCAGCATGACGACCCGGTAAGTCCAGGCGCCCGGCGCGTCGATGGTGCCGCCCACGTCGGCTTTCAGCTGGCGGCGCTGGTAGCTGCCGTACTCGAGCCCCACTTCGCGCACGGCGTCCGCGCTGGGACGCTTGCTGACGGCGTTGACCATGCCGCCCGGCGGAATCTGCCCGTACAGCACGGACGCGGGGCCGCGCAGCACTTCCAGGCGTTCCAGTCCGTATGGTTCGATCGAGGCGCCAAAGGTGCGGCCCGAATTGCGCAAGCCATCCTGCAGAATCCCGTTCGTCTCGATGGTGAAACCGCGCAGCAGCGAGGAATCGTCGCTGCCCAGCGGGCGCTGGTTCGGCGTCACGCCAGCCGTGTAGCGCAGGGTTTCGTCGAGCGATTCGGCATTGCGGTCGCTGATTTCATCGGCCGTGACGACGGACACGGATTGCGGGTTTTCATTCAGCGCCGTATCCGTCTTGGTGGCCGAGCCGGCGCGCCGCGCCACGTAGCCGCGCACGGGGCCCGTCGCCGTTTCGCGTTCAGCCGTGGCATTGATGGTGATGGCGGGCAGGGTGGCGCTGGCCTGCGCCGGTGCCGCCTGTGCGCCTGCCAGTGCAGGTGCAATCTCCGCCCGCAGCGCATACGCGCCGTTGGCGTCCGCCACCACGCGCACGCCATGGCCGCGCAGCAGTTCCTCGAAACCCTGGCGCACCGTGTAGCTGCCCGCCAGGCCGCCGCTGCGCTTGCCCTGCAACAGGGCCGCATCGGCCGACAGTTCCACGCCAGCCGCGCTGGCGAACGTGGTCAGGGCCCGCTCCAGCGATCCGGCGGGGATCGCGTAGGGGCGCTTGGCTTGCGTAGTGTCGACCATCTGGGCGTGGGCGGCGGAGGCCGTGACGGCCAGGGTGCCGACGGCGGCGCCAGCCAGGAACAGGGCCTGGATGGCGGCAGCGAGGGGAAACGGACGCAGTTTGTGCGCGGGTGCGGTCAGGCGAGGGGGCATGGTGCAAATCCTTGGAAAGTGGCAGGAAAAAATCGGTTCTTCCCGTATTCCGAACGAAAAGCCAAAACCCTCAACTTTTTTTCACTTATTTTTCAGGCGGTGGGGCGCGGCCCCACGCTGACCCAGTAGCGCGTGCGGTAGCGCAGTTGCACGGGCAGGCTGGCGGCCAGGTTGGCCAGCGAGCGGTCCGTGTCGCGCAGCGAATACACGCCTGTCACGCGCAGGCCGGCGATGGAATCGTCGCAGCGCAGCACGCCGTGGCGGTAGCGCCCCAGTTCGGCCAGCAGCTCGCCCAGGGGCATGCGCTCGGCCACCAGGCTGCCATCGGCCCAGGCGGCGGCGCTGTTTTCGACGTTCGTTACGTCTTGCACGTCCAGGCGCGTATAGCCGGCTTGCTGGCCCGCCTGCAGGCGCAGGGAGAGTGCATCATCCCGTACCGGCTGCAGGGCGACTGCGCCCTGGAACACGGCGACACGGCTCTCGCCATCATCGAGGCGCACACTGAAGCGCGTGCCCAGCGCCGTGGCCGTGCCTTGCGGCGTTGCCACCAGCAGCGGGCGGTAGACGGGCGCTGCTTCATGCGCGCTGGTGACGAGGATGGCGCCGGCGCGCAGCACGATGCGCCGTTCGCCAGCGCTGTATGCCACGTCTATGGCGCTGGCCGTGTCGAGCACCACTTGCGTGCCGTCGGCCAGCATGATGGCGCGCGTCTCGCCAACGATCGTGCGGTAGTCACTGGCGGCGCGCTGCCACAAGCCCGTTTCGTGCGCCAGCAGGGCCGTGCCGCCGCCCGCCGCGATCAGGCCCAGCAGCTGCAAGGCGCGCCGGCGGCCGATGGCATGGCGCGGTGCTGGTGTCAGGGCGCCGCGCGCCACTTCGCGTGGCAGGGCATCGAATTGCTGGGCGAAGCGCTGCAGCCGGGCCCAGGCCCGTTCGTGCTCGGGGTGGGCGGCGCGCCAGACGGCGCAGGCGTCGGCATCGGCCGCGCTGGCGTCTTCCGCCCACAGCCGTGCCATCCACTCGGCGGCGCGCTGCAGCACGGCGGGGGCGATGGGGGCGCTGTCCAGCTGGGAACTCATGCGCATTGCGCCGCGCAGCAGGCCAGCAAGGCGCGGGCGATGTATTTTTCCACGGACGAGACGGAAACGTCGAGGCGCGCGGCGATGTCGGCGTAGGTTAGGCCTTCCAGCTTGCACAGCAAAAAGGCGTCGCGTACTTTATGCGGCAGGCTGGCGAGGATGGCGTCGATTTCCATCAGCGCCTCGACGATCAGCGCGCGCATTTCCGGCGTGGGCGCGGCCGCTTCCGGCTGCGCGGCGATGGCTTCCGCGTAGGCTGACTCGATATGCCGGCGGCGGAACAGGTCCACCACCAGGCCGTTGGCGATCTGCGCCAGGTGCTGGCGCGATTCGTCGGGTTCGGGCGCGCGGCCGCGCGAGATGATGCGCAGATACGTGTCGTGCGCCAGGTCGGCCGCATCGAAGGCGTTGCCCAGCTTGCGGCGCAGCCAGCCCTGCAGCCAGCCATGGTGGTCGCTATAGAGCACTTCGATTTGCCGGTGCAGTTCCAGTTCGGGGCGTAGCATGCAACCTTTCCATGCCACGGTCCACAGGACAGACAGGCCTTGATGCGATTGAGAATTGTTCGTATTGTAGCCCGATTGCCGGGACTTGTGGCCCGGCAGTGGCGGGCCAGCAACGCTATTCTCCAGCCGCTACGCCGAAATCAGCTTGATATCAGCCACCCGCTCCACCAGCCACACGCACGCCACCAGCGCGATGGCCAGCGAGCCGACGGTCAGCACTTGCCGGTACAGCCAGGTCTTGCGCAGCAGCCAGGCGAGGGGCAGGAACGCGGCGACGATGGCCAGCTGGCCCAGTTCCACGCCCAGGTTAAAGCCCAGCAGGCTGGCCAGCAATGAACCCTGCGGCAAGCCCAGGTCGCGCAGCACGCTGGCAAAGCCGAAACCGTGGATCAGGCCAAACGCGAAGGCGGCTACGGGCCGTTTTCCCCGGAACAGCGGCAGCAGGTTGTTCAGCGCCGCCAGGATCACGGAAGCGGCGATGGCCGACTCCACCCAGCGCGAGGGCAGGGAGACGAGAGACAGGCTGGCCAGGCTCAAGGTGATGGAATGGGCAAGTGTAAAAGCCGTGACGACTTTCAACACGTCATAGAACGCCGCCTTCAAGCCGCGCTGCTGCTCGCGCAGCCCAGGCAGCAGCACGGCCGGCAGCAGCAGGGACAGCAGGAACAAAATATGGTCGTAGCCGATCCAGATATGCCAGATGCCGTGCTTCACGTAGGCACCGAACTGCGCCAGGCGGTCGGGCGCGGCCAGGGAAATCGTCTGGCGCGGGCTGTCCGGGTCGAAGATGGCCGTTTGCGTGGCGCCGCCACTATTGATCTTGAACAAGCCCTTGTGCTGAGGATCGAGGTCGGCGAACAGGGTATAGCCGATGGTCAGACTGGCCGGGGCGGCGCCGGGGCAGCTGGCCTGGAAGCGCAGCACGCTGTAGGCGCCGTCCGTATGGTGGTCGATCAGCTGCTCGACGGCTTGCAAAGGGCAGACGCCCTGGTCGCTGGCCACCTGCAGGCGCTGCAAGGCGTAGGCGGCGATGGCGTCGTGGCGCGCGCGGATTTCATCCCACGTCAGTGCGCCGTCGCCATTGCCATCGAGGCCGATGGCGAAATCGAGATCGCGCAGGGCGATATCCCATTGCCCCTCGATCTGCTGGCCGTGCACGGCCAGGCTCACATAACTGTCGCTGGGCTTGTGGGCTTGCGCGGGGGCCAGCCAGGCGCACAGCAGCAGGATGAACAGGCAGCGTTTCATAGCGCACCCGCTTTCTTCGCGCTACTGAGTTTCTGCCCATCCTGCGGCCCCAGTTGCCTGACGAGCCGTTGCAGGGCCACGTCTTCCACGCCGTTGGCGGCGATCCAGGCCAGCACGGCTTGCGCCGCCCCGTAATTGCGCGCGGCCAGCGCTGCTTCCAGCAAGATGCGCATGTCGGGCACTTCCTTCTGGATGACCCAGTTCTTCTGCGCCAGTTGCAGGGCCGCCGGCACATCCTGTTGCACAAACAGGGCGAAACGGGCTTGCTCGCGTTGGTGCACGGTATCGCCGCGCTGCATGGCGGCGTTGAAGCGGGCCGCCAGTTCCGCTTTCGCCGCCAGGAAGGCTGGCGGCTGGCCGGGCAGCGCTTGCAGGGCCAGCGCGTAGCGCAGCAGCAGGGCATCGATGCGCTGCTGCTCTTTCAGCAGTTTGACGACTTCCTGCGGGCGCTGGCGGTCGAGCAGGAAGTCCGCGTACGCACCCAGCAGATAGCTGTCGCGCGGCTGCTGCGCCAGCGCCCTGGTGTAGCGCGCTTCGGCCAGCGCTGATTCTCCGCGCCGCGTGGCCATTTCCGCCAGCAGGGTTGCGGCCCAGCTATCGAGTTCGGGCGCCGAGCCGGCGCTTCTTTGCAAGGTCAGGTCCAGCAAACGCTCGCTGCTGGCGGCGCGGCCCGTGACGCTGGCGATATTGGCAAGGCAGGTGACGGTGACCAGTTGCGTTGTCAAGGCCGACAGGCGGGCGCAGGCCGCTGTCGCCTGGGTGTAGTCGCCCTGCACGGTGAGCACGGTGGCGCGCGTCAGCCAGGCCTGGGCGTTTTGCGGCTGCTGCGCGATGACGGCATCGAGATCATGCAGCGCGGGGCCGAAATGATGGGTGCTTTGCAGGATGGTGGCGCGCAGCAGGCGCACGGGGACGGGCGGCGCCGCTTGCCGCCACCAGGGCGCCAGCGCCGCTTGCGCATAGCCCAGGTAGCGCGGGTCCGTTTCGCTGCGGGCCAGGGTGATGTAGCGCTGCGCCAGATTGCTCGCCAGCGCCAGGTCTTGCGGCGTCGTATCGAGTTGCTGGCGCAGGCCGCGCAGGGCCAGCTGCGTGGCGTCCGCGCGGCGCGGCAGCTGTTCGATGACGGCGCTGCCGTCTTTCGGCGTGTAGGGCGCCGCCAGTGCCAGCACGGGCAGGCAGGCGCACAGCAGGGAAATCGGTGTTTTCATCGTGGACGCCATCGACGGTGGAGTAGGGCAGCAAGGGCGCCGGGGATATCCTCCCGGCGCCCGCGGAGGCTTACAGGGGCAAAGGCTCCGTATTTTCCGGAGACGTCGCCATGATGGCGTCGATGCCCACGCCGTCCTTGTCATCGCTGGTGGTCAGAATGACGTTGCTGACGGCCACATAGAAGGCGTCGAGCAGGACCACGGGCGGTGGATTGACGCCACCGTTGCCATTATCGCCGCCGTGGCTGCTGCTACCGCCGCCACCGCAGCCAGCCAGCAGGGCCGTGAGCGCCAGGGCGCCGCATATATAGAGCTTTTTCATCGCGTTCTCCTGGTTACAGCTGCGGCGAACCGGCCACGGGATTTTTCAGATAGGGGAAACCTGCCGTGAACGACGTTTCGTCGAGGAAGGCGCCGTCCGTGAAGTGCAGGGCGCCGGCGGGTGCGTCGGCCGGGGCGCAGCCGATGTTCAGGGTGCACAGCTTGCCCATGGCCACGCGCAGCACCACGTCGACCACGTCGTCGCCGGGGCGGCGGCCGTTCGGGAAGCCCGCGTTATCGCCGCCGATGACGCCGAGGCGGTTCTGTGCGCCCACATTGGTGGCGGCGATCGAGGTGTTCAGGCGCAGCATTTCGGACGCCGTCACGGTGACGGGCTGGTTCACGCCCTTGATGCCCGTTAAAAATGTGGCGACCAGGTCGTTGCGGGGGAAGTTGGTGGGCGCCTTGGCGCCTGCCGAGCCGAACAGCACTTCCACCAGCGCCGGCGCCGTCGGGTTGGTGACGTAGTCGGCAAATTGCGCATCGCCCGAAGGCTTGCTGGCGTTGAAGCGGTCCTTGTCCTTCAGGCCGATGACCAGTTCATTCACCAGCGGCATGCCCAGGCGCGACACTTGCACCCACGCGCCGCCTTCCTTCGAGGCCGTGGTGGACGTGCCCGGCGCCGGGTTCAGCAGGCGGCCCTGGCGCAGGCTGGCCGTGGTCCAGCCGCCGATGACGGGGTCGGCGCCCGCCGTCAGGCAAGTGGTCGGCACTTCCATTTCGATGGCCGTGACGTTTTTCCGTGCCAGGTCATCCTTGGCAGCGGACTCCGCATTCGCGGCAAATTCCGTGGCAGGCGCCTTGATGTTGATCAAGTCGAATGTTTCGCCCAGGTTCACGACGAACGGGTCCTTGCGCTGGCCGACGAACATGCGCGCGGGCGTGGCGCAGCCGGGAATGTTGACGGCGTACACATGCTGCGCGGCATACGCGGCATAGTTGGGGATGGCCTTGTTGCCGATATTGTCGACGGGCTTGTCGAAGGTCGTGCCGCCGCCGCTGGCGTTGGTCACGCTGCTGCGCGTACCCGTGCGGCGGTCGCCCCGCACCACCGTCACGCTGTAGGTTTCGCGCACGTTCAGGCCGGCCGGGTTGACGGAATCAATGGCGCCGCCGTTGATGACGAGCGGAATCGAGACTTTCTTGCCGCCCACGGTGAACTGGCCATCCTTGATGGTGTTGGTGAAGCGGAACTGGAAGGTGAGGTCTTCCTTGCCGTCGCCGTTGTTGTCGATATGGATTTCGTACAGGGCGTTCGGGTCCATGGCGAAATAGTTCGGGCCGCCGTAAGCATCTTGCAGGGGAATATAGTCGGCTACCAGCGTGGTGTAGGCGCCGCGGCCCGCTTCATAGCTGCGGAACATATAGAAGTCGGTGGCGTCGACCTTGGGGTTTTGCGTGATGAACGGCGCTTCGCGGTGGCTGGAAGCGTAGGCGGCTGGCGCGATGGCCAAAGTGAAGGAAACGGCGAGAAGGTTGCCCAGGAGTGCGGCGCCCAGTGCGGTTTTCGAGTGTGACAATGACATTTCGATTCTCCCGATTTTTGTTAGCGTTGACAGACAAGTCCAAGAAACTGCAGGCTGCCTGACTTGTACGCACGGCGGGAGAAAACGGATTCAACTCTTCGGCAAGGGCCGCAAAAGCGTCACCAGACCAGCACTTTCGGCCCGATGGCCGCGCCGATGGCGGTTGGCACCAGCATGCCAAGTACGTACCAGAAACCGACGAAGCTGGCCGCAAGCTCGGGGCAGTGCAGGCAATACACGAGCGCGGCCATGCCGCCGGCGGCAAATCCTGCGGCCGAACCTGCCAGGCGCAAGCGCGTGGGCGCCAGCTGGCGCATCAGGCGCAGCACGGCGGCCAGGATGGGCAGCGACAGCAGGGCGATCAGCAAGGGGCAGCTGCGCCAGGTGGCGCCCCAGAACAGCTCGGCCCGTTGTTCGGGCGGCGCTTCCTGCACGATGATGGCGCCCAGCGCCCACATCAGCAGCAAGGGCATGGCGAGCAGCAGGGGCAGGGTGCGGGTAGCGGCGCCCGGCACGCACAGGCGGCGGCTGACATGCCAGGCCGCCAGGCAGATGCACACGACAAAGCCCACCTTGATCCAGAAATCGGGCAGCAGGGCCAGCTGTTCCAAATTGGGCCGCACGCCCAGCAGCATGGCCATCAGCGCCACGCTGGCCAGCAGCCCGGCACCCAAAGTGGACGCGGCGCGCCAGCGGGCGCCCGGGGGCGGCGCGGCGGCCACGTCGGGGCCGCTGGCCAGCATGGCGATCAAATCATCGGTTTTCATGGTGCGCTTCCTTCTATTCGTAAATTGGCTGCCAGTGTCTTCAAGCCGCGATGCACGGCCACCTTGACGCTGGCTTCCGAAATCTGCATGGCGGCGGCCGTGTCGCGCACGGACCAGCCGTCGAGCTTGGTATGCACGATGGCGTCGCGCTGCTGCGCCGGCAACGTGGCCAGCAGCTTGCCCAGGTCGCGGCTGGCTTCGGCCGCCTCGGCATCGGCGCTGGAAAATAGTTCTTGCGCGCTATCTTCTTCGTCATACGGCAAGTGCTGCGCCTCGCGCCGCCCATGCCGGCGCAGCCAGTCGATCAATTTATAGCGCGCGATCGCATGAATCCACGACGTCAGCGGCACGCCCGTGTCATACGTCAGGCGCTGGTTGTGGATGGCCAGCAAACATTCCTGTACCAGGTCTTCCACCTCATCCGGCCAGCGCTGCAGGCGGCGCCGGAAAAACGCGCGCAAATGGCTGCTGCTTGCCTGCAAGAAACTGCGGTAGGCCGCCGCATCACCGTCGAGCCCGCGCAGCATCAAGCCATGCAGCCGCAATTCCGTGCCATGCAACTGCTCGCTTACAGGTATTCGTTGCATGCAGGCCTTTGGTGACAGGCGTTTAAAAAAATAAATTCAAAAATAATTGCGGGGGGCTGTAACCAATCCGGCCATCGCGGCGAATTGACAGGCAAGCACGTTTCTTAATTCACGTTTCTTATTTCAATATACCGGGTAAAGACCATGGACATCAAGCACCGCCTTGCAACACTGCTTTTACCCGTCCTGAGCGTGGCGATGGTCGCCCCGGCCATGGCGCAGATGGCGGCCGGCCAGCGCTGCGCCGTGCAAAGCGGGCCGCAGACGGCGGCGCTGGTGGAACTGTACAGCAGCGAAGGCTGCTCCAGCTGCCCGCCCGCCGACCAGCGCCTGAACGCCTTGCGCAAGGAAGCGGGCGCGGCCAGCCTGATCGTGCCGCTGGCCTTGCACGTCACGTACTGGGACCAGATCGGCTGGACGGACCCGCTGGCGCAGACGCAATTCGATGCGCGCCAGGCCGAGCTGCTGCGCCACCAGCCGCGCCACGTGGCCTACACGCCGCAGTTTTTCGTCGGCGGCACGGAATTGCGCAGCTGGGATACGCAGTTGCCGGCCGCCATCCGCCGCATCAATGCGACCACCGCGCCCGTCGCTATTCGCCTGTCCGCCACGCCGGGGCCGGGTGGCAAGCTGTTGCTGGAAGCTGATGCCAGCGCGCCGGACGCACAGACGGGCGGCCAGTTGTATGTGGCCATCAGCGAAAGCGCCATCGTCTCGAAAGTGCTGCGCGGCGAAAACCGCGGCGCCACCCTGCATCACGATGCGGCCGTGCGCCTGTGGCTGGGGCCGGTTGCGCTGGCGCAAGGCCGTGCCCAGTTGCGCCGTGAAATCAATCTGCCCGCCAGCTGGCGCCCGGAACAGCTGCAAGTGGTCGCCTTCGTGCAGAGGGCCGACAGCAGCGCCATCCTGCAAGCCGTCAGCACGGCGCAATGCACGAAAGGAGTGTTGTGATGTCTACGCCGACTGTTTCCAACGCCGTGATCCACCCCGCCTGGCTGCGCCTGACGCACTGGCTCAATGCCGTGGCCGTCGTCGTGCTGGCCACCAGCGGCTGGCGCATCTATAACGCCGCGCCGTTTTTCCCCTTCGAGCTGCCGCGCGCGCTGACCCTGGGCGGCTGGCTCGGTGGCGCCCTGCAATGGCATTTCGCCGCCATGTGGCTGCTGGTGGCCAATGGCTTGCTGTATCTGATTATCAATATCGTCTCGGGACGGCTGCGGCGCCAGTTCTTTCCCCTCTCGCCGCGCCTGCTGCTGGCCGATTTTGTCGCCGCGCTGAAGGGCAAGCTGGCCCATGCTGACCCGCGCCATTACAACATGGTGCAGCGCGCCGCCTACCTGTTCGTCATGCTCGATTGCATCGTGCTGGTGCTGTCCGGCCTGGTGCTGTGGAAGTCCGTGCAATTTCCCCTCTTGCGCGAGCTGATGGGCGGCTACGAGAGAGCGCGCAGAGTCCACTTCATCGCCATGGCGTTGCTGACGGGCTTTGTCGGCGTGCACTTGCTGATGGTGGCGCTGGTGCCGCGCACCCTGGTCGCCATGCTGCGCGGCCGCTAAGGAGATGAACATGAAAAAAACCATCCTCGTGCCGGAGCATGGCCAGGCCATGCTGGCCGACGCCTTGCGCCAGATCAAGCAGCCGTCGCGCCGTTTGTTCCTGCAGCGCAGTTTGACCCTGGGTGGCCTGTCCTTGCTGACGGGATGCAATGTCAGCGATCCGTCCGCCATCGAAACAGCCTTGACGGCGGTATCGCGCATGAACGACCGGGTGCAGGGCTGGCTGTTCGACCCGAACAAACTGGCGCCTACGTATCCCGATTCCATGATCACGCGGCCGTTTCCCTTCAACGCCTATTACGGCGAGGATGAAGTGGAAGAGGTCGATGGCGACGCCTGGCGCCTGGAATTGAGCGGCTTGATCGCCGACAAGAAGCCGTGGACCTTGCCGCAACTGCGCGCCCTGCCGCAGGAAACGCAAGTGACGCGCCACATTTGCGTGGAAGGCTGGAGCGCGATCGGCAAGTGGGGCGGCGTGCCGTTTGCCCACTTCCTGCGGCGCGTGGGCGCCGACACGACGGCGAAATACATCGGCTTCAAGTGCGCCGACGATTATTTCACGAGCATCGACATGGCCACGGCCCTGCATCCGCAAACCATCATGGCCTTGACGTACGACGGCCAGGAATTGCCGCCCAAATATGGTTACCCCATGAAACTGCGCATGCCGACCAAGCTGGGCTACAAGAATCCCAAGCACATCCAGGCCATTTTCGTGACGAATACGTATCCGGGAGGGTACTGGGAGAACCAGGGCTACAACTGGTTCGGCGGTTCCTAGGAAGACCGGGGAGCTGGCCAGTGCGGCGTTGCATTGCCTTGTCGTACTAATCGTATTGCCCTGACCACCTCCCGGTCTTCCTGTTATTTAGCAGCAAGCAGCACCCGTAGCACAGCAACAGCTTTATCACCGGGCAATCTCGCCCATCCCACACTGAGACAAGGACTTATCATGAAAACCACGATCACCACCTTCGCCGCCATCCTCGCTTCCGCCATCTTCATGTCGGGCGCCGCGTTTGCCCAGGACGCCATGAAAAAAGATCCGATGGCCAAGGACGCCACGGCCGATGCCATGCACAAGGATGCGATGGACAAGGACGGCATGAAAAAGCCGATGGCCAAGAAACACATGAAGAAGGACCACATGGCCAAGGATGGCATGGCAAAGGATGGCATGAAGAAGGATGAAATGAAAAAGGATGGTATGGCCAAGGATGCGATGGCCAAATAAGCGGGCAAGCAAGGTTTTGCATGGGCAGGCGCGCCACCCGGCGAGGATGGTGCGCCTGCCGTCGTTTGGCCAGCGGTTTGCTGATGTTCATGGCAATTTGCTAAAATCGAAAACTTATTTAATAGCAATTGCTGGAGTAACGATGCCGATGCATGAAGCAAGCTTTCCATTACGCTGTGCTGCAGCGGTGCTGGCCATCCTGCCCGGGCTTGGCCAGGCGATGCCGGGCGCGACCTGTCCGCCGCAAGTGTATCCGCACGAGGCGCGCCTGTATAAACTGGAAGGTAAAACGACCATGCGCTTTTCCGTGGGGCAGGATGGCAAGGTGGCATCGGCATCCGTGGCACGCAGTTCGGGGTGGAAAGTGCTGGACGATGCGGCGCTGAGCAATGTGCGGCAGTGCGTGTTCCCTGCTGATAGAGCGGCCAAGGAAAATTTTAGTGTTCAATATGTATGGGACCTGGACGATGCCGAGCTCTTGCGTCCCTTGCTGGTGCCCGGCAGCTGCCAACCTTCCCAGCGCGTCCAGGGCTATAACAACCTCGACAAATCGGCCAGCAATGACAGCGGCGTAGTGCTGCGCATGTTTATCGGCAGTGAAGGAGCCCCTGCACGCATCGTGGCCGAAGCGCCAGGCCTGCCAGCGGAACAGGTCGAGGCGGCTGTTACCTATGTGCAGAGCTGTCGTTTTGCTATCGATCCTGAAGTTGGCGGCACGCGTAGCTGGAGCACGTATGGCAAGGTGATGCTGAGCCGCCAGGCCCTGTAGTAAGCTTGCACTCTCCACATTGTTTCCCCGCCGAAGTCATGACTGAGCCATCCGCCGCCGCTGTTGCCACCGTATCGACCTCCTCCGACAAATCGATCCGCCGCCGCTCGCTGTTCGCCGCCTGCAGCGCGCATGCCGTGCATGACGGCTTGACGGACGTGATCTATGTGCTGCTGCCCATCTGGCAGGCGCAGTTTGCCATCAGCTACGCCATGGTGGGGCTCTTGCGCGGTTCCTACTCGGGCATGATGGCCGGCTTCCAGCTGCTGGCCAGCCGCCTGGCGAAACGCTGGGGGCGCGAGCGCATGCTGGTGGGCGGCACGGCGCTGGCCGGCGTTGCCTACCTGGTCGCGGGGCAGGCGGGCGGCCTGGCCGTGCTGCTGTTCGCCCTGCTGCTGGGTGGCCTGGGCGCCAGCACCCAGCATCCGCTGGCCTCGTCCATCGTCACCGACACGCACGAGGCGGGCGGCGGCGTCAAGGAGGCGCTGTCGCACTATAACTTTGCCGGCGACATCGGCAAGACCCTGATTCCCGCGCTGGTGGGTTTGTTGTTAGTGGTGTGCAGCTGGCAAGCCAGCGTTTCGCTGCTGGGCTTGCTGGGTCTGGCTGCGGCCGGCTTGTTGTGGTGGCTGCTGCCGAAGCCGGGCGAGCTGCAGGCGGGTGCGAAAAAGGCCAGCAAGACCATCACCGGCAGTGGCGCGAAAGGCAGCTTTCGTGCGCTGCTGGCCACGGGCACCCTGGACAGCGCCGTGCGCATGGGTTTTCTCACCTTCCTGCCATTCTTGCTGAAAAGCAAGGGCGCGGGCACGGCCGGCATCGGCGTGGCCCTGTCCCTGCTGTTCGTGGGCGGTGCCTTCGGCAAGCTGCTGTGCGGCTACCTGGGCGCGCGCATCGGCATGATGAAGACCGTGTGGCTGACGGAATCGATGACCTCGTTGCTGATCGTGCTGGCCCTGTGGCTGCCGCTGGCCGGCATCATGGCCATGCTGCCCCTGCTGGGGCTGGCGCTCAATGGCACTTCGTCCGTGCTGTACGGCGTGGTGCCGGAACTGGCCGAGCCCGGCAAGCGCGAGCACGCGTTTGCCCTGTTTTACACGGGCAGCATCGGCGGCGGGGCGATGTCGCCCGTGCTGTTCGGCGCGCTGGGCGACCATACGAGCGTGAACACGGCCTTGCTGGCGCTGGCGGCCGTATTGCTGCTCACTTTACCGTTGGCATGGAAAGTGCAACGGGGCCTGGCGCACGGCGGCGCCACATGACACTACGCATACATCTGCCATTGCCGCGCGATAAGCACGATACGCAGAACGCGCAAGCCCTCATCGCCTTGCCATGGAACGACATTGCTCCAGCCATGCCGGAGATACTGGAATGGGTGCAAGATGCGAACTGGCCCGTGGCAGCCGTGCTCCTGCCGTATCTGGCCGGCATCGGTCCGCGCTTCGCTCCCTATATCAAAACGGTGCTGGCCAGTGGCGACGCACAGTGGAAGTATTTTGTGCTGCAGGGTATTGTGCGCCATTCACGGGAGCTGGCATTCGAATTAGGCGGGGAATTGAAACGCTGCGCTTATGCGCCAACAATCGAAGAACTGGAAGAAGGCGTGGCCGAGGCGGTCCGGGAAATCCTGCAATGCCAGTTAATCACCGTGCCCAGTCAATAATCAGGGTCATGATTGGAGCGCATCAGTATTGAATGTGCGTGCGTGTGGCCATTCCTGCAATAGATAGGCGACAATCCGGTCCGAATATTTGTCGGCATCCGGGTTTTGAAAACTCTCTATCATTTAACAGGAAGATTACATGGGCAATTTTAGTATCCCGCAAACCAATAAAGCACTCGCAGTGTATTTGCATGGCAAGACGGTGCCTATGCTCTTTGCGGTATTTGCGGTGATCCTGGCGGCAGTGGCGGGTTTCGTGCTGTACCTGAGCACGACCTTGCCGCAGAAGACACTCACCGATGCGCAAGCCATGACCTTGCGTAACGGCGCCAAGCTGGGCACGCACAGCAATTTGACGATTCTTTATGGCACGGCGGCCTTTCTATTGCTGATCGCACTGCTGGTGCTGGTCATGCGCGCGGTAATGCTCAAGCGGCGGAAGAGCCGTTTTGAATTGCATGAAGACGGTGTGGTGCATGAATTGGACGGTATTCGCAGCTACGCAGCCTTTGCCGATATCGAAGACCTGTATCTGTTCGCTGGCGGCTCCACCGCCATGACCGGCATGATTAATAACTTAGCCTATCGGACGGGTGCCGACCAGCCCTGGATATGGGCTACCGGAGAACTCAAGCGCTTTGACGAGTTCATGGACGAGTTTCGTTCCCGTTACCTGGAAGACCGCATGCCCGTCCTGAAGAAAAAACTCGCAGACGGCGAGCGCGTGAATTTCCGTTACATCAGCAGCGGCGACGTGTACAAGAAACGCTTGTTCGGCAATTTCCTGAATGTCAAGACACAGGAACTGGCATTATCGGCGCAGGGCTTGCATGTGGATGGCGTCACCTGGCCTGGCACCAGCCTGAAATGCATGAATCAGAATGACTGGACCGAGAAACTGACGATCAAGGATGCGGCAGGCAGCACGGTATTTTCATGCATCGGCACGGGTATTCTGAGTTTCGACCTGTTCGCCAATATGCTGGACGACGAGATTAATCAGGCCGGGTAAAAAATCCGGCGAAAGTATGCCTCCCGCTACAGGGAGGCTTGCGACCGGGCTATCCCGGTCGGCAGTCAGTTTCAGATAAAAAATGAAAACACATTGACTGTCGAATGACGAATATCAAAAAAACATTACATGCGCTCATGACGTGACTTGCCCGCCAGCACCGCCATCGTCTACACTCGCCGCATGAAAAATTTTGAAAAGCGGCGTGACCGCTATGATTTGTTCCGGGCGTTTGACAATCCCCTCGTCAACATCAACTTCCAGCTCGACGTGCCGGACTTCCGGCCGTATTGCAAGGCACGGCAGATTCCCGTGTTTCACTTTTTCCTGTTTTGCCTGCTCAATACGGTCAAGGAAATCGACAACTTCATGTACCGCATCTACCAGGGTGAAGTGATACGCATCGACGATTTCCCCGCCTCGTACACCGTCATCAACGGCGATGAGAACCTCAATTACACGCGCTTCCCGATGACGGACCAGCTCGATTTATTCATCGCACGCAGCCTGGACGCCAAGCGCCTCGCCGAAGCCAGCTCCGCGCTGATCAATACGGGTGACGGAGAGACCGAGCGCCAGCAGCGCAACAATATTTTCATCACCTGCCTGCCATGGCTGGAACTGGCGGCCATCGAGCACCCGATCTACCGCCACCGCGATGCCGATATCCCGACCTTTACCTGGGGCAAGTTCGGCCCCGCGCAGGACGATGGCCGCATGCGGGTGCCGTTTTCCGCGCAAGCCCACCATGGTTTTGTCGACGGCTACCATGTGCAGAAACTGGCGCAGGCGCTGGGCCAGCGCATCGCTGCCATCATTTCCTAGGTCGACAGATAATCGCTTGGCGCCTGGCCCAGCACGCGGCGGAAGGCGGCCGTGAAGGCGCTGGGACTGGCATAGCCGAGGTCGAGCGCGATCCTGGTGACGGCTTGCCCCTCGGCCAGGCGCGTGATGGCCGCCAGCAGGCACGCTTGCTGGCGCCACTGGGCAAAGGCCAGGCCCGTCTGGGCACGGAACTGCCGCGTAAAGGTGCGTCGGCTCATGCCCGCCTGCGCCGCCATTGTGTCCAGGCCGCTGTCCAGGCTCGGTTGCCGCAGCAATTCCATGCATAGCCGCGCCAGTCGGGGTTCCTGCGGCAGGGGCGCGTTCAGGGGCAGGGGCTGGGCGGCGGCAATCTCGTCGAGCAGCAAGGCCATCAGCCGTCCGGCGCGCGATTGTTCCGCATACAAGGCATCGACGGTCACGGCCTCGGCCAGCAGCTGGCGCAGCAACGGCGAAGCGTCCAGCACCTGACAGTGGGATGGCAATCCGGTCCCTGCGATGGCGGGCGCGTCGATAAAGACATTATGCATGGTCACGGCGCCATGCATGCGCATGCCGTGGATGAGCTGGGCCGGTACCCAGCAGGCGCGTTGCGGCGGCACCAGCCAGTTGCCTTGCGGCGTGTGCACGCTGATCACGCCGCGTGCTGCATACGCAAATTGCCCGCGCGCATGGCTGTGGCTGGGAAAGACAGCATCGGGCGCATGGTCGCGCGCCGTGGCGATCAAGGGACGCGGCACTTCCGTATAAAAATCATCCATGGCCCATACTCTACAGTATTTGACCTGGCATCGAAGGCGGGCCGCTCGCTGGCCGCTTACCATTGACTCTTTTTCAGGAGTGAACATGCACAATACCTATCACCGCGTGGGCCATGGTCCCCACGCCATCATCGTTTTGCACGGCTGGTTTGGCGACGCGCGGGCGTTCGAACCGATGGAAGCGGCCCTCGATGGTGCCAGTTTCAGCTATGTCTTCATGGACAATCGCGGCTATGGCGGCATGCTTGGCGCGGCAGGAGCGTACTCGATTGACGAGGTCGCGCGCGACGCGCTGGCGCTGGCCGATGCGCTCGGTTTTGCGACGTTCAGCGTGGTGGGCCATTCCATGGGCGGCATGGCGCTGGAACGGCTGGCCTTGCTGGCGCCCTTGCGCCTGCGCAAACTGGTGGCCGTGGCGCCCGTGCCCAGCTGCGGCGTGGCCTTCGATGCGGCAGCCCGCGCGACGTTTCTCGCGGCCGCTGATAGCATGGCGGCGCGGCGCGCCATCATCGATCGCAGCACGGGCGGGCGCTTGCCCGCCACTTGGCTGGACTGGAAGGCGCAATATTCGTGGGAAAGGTCGGATCCAGCCGCGTTTGCCGCGTATTTCCTCGCGTGGAGCGGGACGGATTTTAGTGAAGAAATCAAGGCGGCGCGCGTGGCATTGCCCTTGCTGGCGCTGGTGGGGGAGCATGACCCCCGTTTCGATGCGGCCCTGATGCGCCGCACGTATCTGGCGTGGTACCCGCAAGCCCGGCTGGAGGTGCTGGGCAATGCGGGACACTATCCGATGAATGAAACGCCGCTGGCCCTGGCGGCCAGCATCGAGACATTTTTACGACAGTAGTTACGCTGCCTTGCTGCGCAGGCGCAGCAGGCTCAGGCCCAGCAAGACGAAGGCGCCGCCCGTGATGCGGTTGAACAGCTTGGCCCGGCCCGGCGTGGCCAGCTGGGTTTTCAGCAGGCGCGCCAGGTTGGCATAGAACAAGTGGGCCAGCATGGCGCAGGCAACAAACGAGGTCGTCAGCACGGTGAACTGGATGGCCACGGGTTCGCCCGGCGTGATGAATTGCGGGAACAGCGCCGAGAAGAACAGGATGGCTTTCGGATTGGTCAGCGCCACCGTCAAGCCTTGGCGGAACAGTTTCCAGAACGAATTGGGATTCGCCGCGCCGGCCACCACGGGGGCATCGGCCACGACGCTGGTCTTGCTGCGCCATTGCTTGATGCCCAGGTACACCAGGTACAGGGCGCCAGCCAGTTTCAGCAGCATGAAGGCCGTGGCCGAAGTGGCCAGCACGACGCCCATGCCGGCCATGGCCACGCCGGAAATGATGAACAGGCCAAAACCATTGCCCATGCTGCTGATCATCGCGCGGCGGGGGCCGACGGCGATGGCATTCGAGATGGCCAGCAAGACGGCCGGGCCGGGAGAAAACGTGACGAGCAGGGCGACGCTGCAGAAAAGCAGCCAGTTCGAGAGATGCATGGGTGTTCCTGGATGGGGGCCGAAGCCGGATTGAGAGTCAAAACACTCATATTGTACGAAGTTTTCGGCTCTCGTGTCGGCTAGCCTGGGCGGGAACTGGCCAGTTTCAGGCAAACAGGCTGGCGACCACATGGTTGATGGCGGCGCCACCGGCGATCAGCCAGCAGAACAGCAAGCCGGCCAGCAGCAGGGGTTTGATGCCAGCGCGGCGGATGGCCGACATGTGCGTGGTCAAGCCCAGGGCCGCCATGGCCATGGCCAGCAAGGCCGTATCGAGATCCGTGATGGTGGCTACCGTGCCCGCTGGCAGCAGGCCCAGCGAATTGAAGGCGACCACGGCAATAAAAATGAAGGCGAACCAGGGGATGGCCAGCTTGGTAGCCTTGTCGTGGCCGCCGGCCTTGGCTTTGCCGCGCGCCAGCACCGCCGACAGGATGACGAGAAACGGCGCCAGCATCATTACACGCACCATCTTGGCGATCACAGCCGCATTCGCCGCCTCTTGTCCGATCGACTTGCCGGCCGCGACCACCTGCGCCACCTCATGCACGGTCGAGCCGATGTACACGCCAAACGCAGTGGGCGTGGCGCCCAGCACTTGCCAGCCCAAGTTCAGCTGATACAGCAGCGGGTACAAGAAGATGGCGATGGTGCCGAACACGACGACGGTGGAGACGGCCACGGTGACGTCTTCGCTGCGCCCCTTGACGACGGGCTCCGTCGCCATCACGGCCGCCGCGCCGCAGATCGAGCTGCCCGCGCCGATCAGGATGGCGCTGTTGCGTTCCAGCTTGAACACCTTGGTGCCGAGGAACATGGCCAGTCCAAACGTGGACGCCAGCACCAGCGCGTCGATGGCGATGCCGGCCAGGCCCACCTGGCCAATATCCTGGAACGTCAGGCGGAAGCCGTACAGGATGATGCCGAGTCGTAATAATGTCTGCTTGGAAAAGGTTACACCTGCGCCGCACGTGGGCGCCAGTCGGCCATACAGGCTGTTGCCCAGCACAATGCCCAGCATGATGGCCAAGGTCAGGGCGCTCATGCCGTGGCTTTGCATCCATTCCAGCTTGCCCAGTTGAATGGCGCCACAGGCGATCACGCCGCTGAGCAGCAGGCCGGGCAGCAATCGGCCGTAGCGATCGCTGAAACTTGTTGTGTTGCTTGTTGATAGGGATGACATGCCGTACTCCATGTTTTTATGCGTATGGCATGACTGTACAGTTCGTCGATTAAATGGTAAAA
This sequence comes from Janthinobacterium sp. BJB426, assembly GCF_002735705.1. GTDB lineage: Bacteria > Pseudomonadota > Gammaproteobacteria > Burkholderiales > Burkholderiaceae_D > Janthinobacterium. The sequence goes on along the minus strand of NZ_PDZL01000003.1, from coordinate 153,710 downwards.
CGGATTGTTTTTGTATGTTTAACCTATTGAGTGAGTACATGAGATGGCGTTGACCTTGCGGCAACTGCAGATTTTCCTGGCCGTGGCGGACACGGGCAGCACCAGTGCGGCCGGCGAACTGATTGCGCTGTCGCAATCTGCCACCAGCGCGGCCCTGAATGAACTGGAAACCTTGCTCGGTGCGCAACTGTTCGACCGGGTGGGCAAGCGACTGCTGCTCAACGACAATGGCCGTTTGCTGTTGCCGCAGGCGCGGCAGATGCGCGACGGGGCCGCCAGCATCGAGCGCCAGTTCGCGGGCGCGGACCCGTCCGTGCCCGTCAGCCTGCAAATCGGCGCCAGCACGACGATAGGCATCTATCTGCTACCGCAGATTCTGGCGATGGCAGCGCAGCAGTACGGGCGCAGCATTCCGCAGGTGACGATTGCCAACACGGCCGACATCGCGGCCGCCGTGGCGGAATTCCGTGTCGATATCGGCCTGATCGAAGGGCCGTGCCACGAAGCGGGCTTGCTGGTGGAACCGTGGCTGACGGACCAGATGCTGATCGTGGCCGCGCCCACGCACCCGCTGGCCCAGCTGCGCCATTTGCTCAGTTTTACGGAGCTGAACCAGGCGGGCTGGCTGCTGCGCGAAGCGGGCTCTGGCACACGCGAAGCCGTGGAGCAAGCATTGGTGCCGTATCTGCACTATCTGCGCGCCGCAGGCGAGTTCAGCAATTCGGAAGCCATCAAATATGGCGCCGCGGCCGGTCTCGGCATCGCCTGCCTGTCACGGGTCGTCGTGGCAGATCTGCTGGCCAGCGGGCAACTGGTGGAGCTCGAGACCATGCTGCCGCCCCTGGAGCGCAACTTTTATCTGATCCGCCAGTCCAAGAAGATTCTCTCGCCGCGCCTGGCGGGTTTCCTGGAATTGTGCCGCCACGCGTCGCGCATGGCGGGCTAGCGGGCGCGTCTTACTTGGGCCGTGGTGGCGACAGGTTCGCATCGGGCGGGGCCAGCGTACCAGCGCGCAACCGCTTGACGGCTTCCGCCACGGCGCGCGCCACGTTGCACACTTCTTCCTGCATCTTGGTGTCGCGGTCCAGAGTGTCATGGCTTTGCGCGTAACTGTCGTAATAGCCGGTGTAGCGGTCCAGCCGCGACTTGGCGCCCGCGTCGACCAGGCCCATCCAGTCCAGCCAGTCGGACAAACCCCGCCGCACGCCTTCGATACCGGCCACGTCGCCGTGCACGACGAGGCCATACGCGCGCCCGGCCAGGTGTTTCGGGTAATTCCAGCCTTGCAATTCCAGCGCTTTCGCTTCCACGGCTTTCTTGCCGTGCGTGGACGTGGGATCGGGGTTGCCGCCATCGGCGCACACGAGCCGGTCTATCATCAGTTTCAGCACGCTGGGCGTCTGGTACCAGTACACGGGCGTGAGGATGATGACGGCGTGCGCGGCCGTCCAGCGTTCGTAAATCTCCGCCATCCAGTCATTCGTCTGTCGTGCGCCATGGTTCGGGTAGCAGCTGCACGGCCAGTGGCACAGGGGCATGGCCGTTGAGACGCAGCCCTTGCACGGATGAATGTGCAAATCATACGAGGAGGTCAGCAGGCTCAGGTCCAGCACGTCCGCTTCGATGTGGTCGGCCTGCAATATTTCACTGGCCCACTGCGTCATGCGCCACGTCTTCGAGATTTCGCCGGGGCACGAACCGTCATTGCGCGCCGCGCCGCAGATCAGCAGTACGCGCGATGGCGTGGCGGAATCTTTCTGGCGCGTTTCGGCGGCCAGCAAGCGGTCGCGCGTGGCTTTCCACTCCACGGACAAGTCGTAGTCGGGGTCAAGAAAGCCGGGCCCCGCTTTCTGTGTCACTGGCGCCTTACGGCCATCCTGGTAATTCTTCCACGCCACTTCTTCCACCTGCACCAGGGCGTCGCGCACGGCGTCGAACGTGGGATCGGCAAACGAGCGGATGAATTGCAGATGAAATTCAACCCTGCCCAGTGGCGCGGGCGACTGGCCCAGGCGTAGCTCGGGAGTGGAGGGAGTGGCGACCATGGCTTCTCCTTGAAGTGATGGTGCATCGTGCCTGAGGGCCGGCCGCAGGTCTGTGCGCTGAGCAACTGTGCAGCGATTGCTTGCCAGATTCCCCTTTATGGGATAAATTCCCATATATGGAAAATGCAATGCTTACAGAGAGTGATACGGAACAACGGCTGGCAGCGCGTTTAAAGCAGTTGCGCGTGGAGCGGGGCTGGTCGCTGGATCAGCTGGCCAGTGCCAGTCAGGTCAGCCGCGCCACCCTGTCGCGCCTGGAAAATGGCGAAGTCAGCCCGACGACAAACGTGCTGGGCAAGTTGTGCGCCGCGTATGGCCTGGCCATGTCGCGTCTGCTGCGGATGGTGGAAGACGATTTTCCGCCCGTGCTGCGGCGGGCCGGGCAAAGCGTGTGGGCGGACCCGGTTACCGGTTTTATCCGCCGCTCCGTCTCGCCGCCGTCGCGTGCGCTGGCCGGCGAAGCGCTCGAATGCGAACTGGGCGCTGGCGTGACGATCAGTTATGCCGCCTCGCCCCGGCCTGGCATGGAACACCATCTGTTGCTGCAGGAAGGCAAGCTGAACGTGACAGTCGACGGCCGCTCGCACGATTTACAAGCTGGTGACTGCCTGCGCTACCAGTTGCATGGCGCCAGCGCGTTCATGACGCCGCCGGACAGCGGCGCCCGCTATTTTCTCTTTCTTGTCTGAGGTCGCCATGTCCGCATCGCTACGCCATTTCTCGTCCACCGATATTCGTGTACGTTTGCCGGAACTGGGCGTCTTGCTACAAGACTGCGTGCTCGACGGCGCCAGCATCGGTTTTATCTTGCCCTTCGACATGGCGGCCAGCCAGGCGTTCTGGACGGATAACGTGTTGCCGGCCGTCACGCGCGGCGTGCGCCTGCTGCTGGTGGCCGAAGTCGATGGCCGTGTGGCCGGCGCAGTGCAGCTGGATTGGGATACCAATCCCAACCAGGCGCACCGGGCCGAAGTGCGCAAGTTGCTGGTCGGGCCTGCTTTCCGCCGCCAAGGCCTCGCGCGCCAGCTGATGCAGGCGCTGGAAGAGCAGGCGCGCCTCTTGCCGCGCAGCCTGTTGACCCTGGACACGCGCAGCAGCGACCATGCGGAACCGCTGTATTTGTCGCTCGGCTATGTGGTGGCCGGTAGCATCCCCGGCTATGCTCTGGCGCCGGCCGGCGACCGGCTGGACGCCACCACGGTCATGTACAAACAGCTATAAATGAGAGCGGCGCGGCGATGGCGGGGGAACTCAGGCTTTCAGCCGCGCTCTAACGGTTGTGGCAGGGCGATTTGCTGGCGCGGAGACAGCGTGAGTGGCCTGCGGGGCCACCAGGCTGATGCCGTGCGCGGCTTGGGCTGACGCTTGGTCACGGCTCAGCTTGAAAATGCCCACCGTGCCCGACAGTAGCGTGGCGCGCTGCTGCATGCTGGCCGCCGCCGTCGACGCTTGCTCCACCAGGGCCGCATTTTGCTGCGTCACCTGTTCCATCTGCACGATGGCGGCATTGACTTGTTCGATGCCTGACAATTGCTCGCCGCTGGCCATGCTGATTTCGCCCATGATGTCCGTGACGCGGTGTACGCTGGCCACGATCTCGCGCATGGTGGCGCCGGCCGTGTCGACCAGGCGCGCGCCAGCATCGACCCGCTCGACGGAATCGCCGATCAGCTGCTTGATTTCCCTGGCTGCGCCGGCCGAGCGTTGCGCCAGGGTGCGCACTTCAGCGGCGACGACGGCAAAGCCGCGCCCCTGTTCGCCGGCCCGCGCTGCTTCCACGGCCGCGTTCAGGGCGAGGATATTCGTCTGGAAGGCGATGGCGTCGATGACGCCGATGATGTCAACGATCTTTTTCGATGAAGCGTTGATCGAGCTCATGGTATCGACCACTTGTGCCACCACCGTGCCCCCTTTGCCGGCCACTGCCGCGGCCGATTGCGCCAGCTGATTGGCTTGCCGTGCGTTATCGGCATTTTGCTTGACGGTGCCCGTCAGCTCGTCCATCGAGGCGGCCGTGCGTTCCAGCGAACTGGCTTGCGCCTGCGTGCGCTGCGACAAGTCCAGGTTGCCGGCGGCAATTTCACCCGAAGCGCCCGCGATGTCGTGCGTGCCGCTGCGCACCTCGCCCACGATCGTGATCAAGCTGGCATTCATGTCTTTCAGCGCCTGCAGCAGTTGCCCCACTTCATCGCTGGAATCGACGCGGATATGCTCGCTCAAGTCGCCGCCAGCCACCTTGCGCGCCACTTTGACGGCATGCCGCAAGGGCCGCACGATGCCGCTGCTGATGAACCAGGCCGTGGCCAGGCTCAACACGCCGCCGACCAGGCCCAGTGCAATGATGAGCACGCTGGTATCGTGGGCGCGGGCCATGGCCGCCTCGGCCGCCGTGCGCATCTGCGCCGATTGCGTGGCGATCTGCTGGTCGAGTTCGTGCAGGGTCGGCTGTTCTTGCGTGCTGTTGCGCGCGGCTTGCAATTGTGCGATGCGCGCATAGCGCTGGTTCACGCTGCTGTCGATTTCCCCGCTCACGGTCGACAGCTGCCACGTGCTGATAAGCACCACCACGGCCAGTAAAAGCGAAGTGAGCAAAAAGCCTGCGGTCAGGCGCACACCGATACGTATGTTTGAAATATTCATGTCCCCTCAGCTGTTGTCCCATGGTGGCCGTCTTCCATGCCTGCGGCATGATGCGGCGCTTGTCCCCTGAAGTTGCTGGGGTGAAATGAGTGTAGCAGCGCGGTACTAAGTAATCTATAAATATTTCCATATTGGAATTAGTCACTGCCTGTTTAGCAACAGCGGCATTGCATGTTGCCAGATAAAATCACCTACCGTATTACAGACCCGTCCTACCTCAATACCCGGCATCGTCCGACTGGCGCATGGCAGTGCCGCGCCTACACTGTTCTTTGTACAGGCCCGGCGGCGGGTCTTTCTTCTACTCTAATTTACAGGAGGCTGACATGGCGAATATCCAGGCAGGATCGGACGGTGCGGCAAACGAGGAAATGACGGCAAAGCGCCTGAACGTGGTCGACTGGATCTCCATGATCCTCTTGATCGTGGGTGGCTTGAACTGGGCGCTCGTGGGCTTGTTCGATATCGACATCGTGGCCCGCATCCTGGGCGCCATGTCGACGGCATCGCGCGGCGTGTACGTGCTGGTGGGGCTGGCTGCGCTGTACTCCATCTATCTGTGCGTGCGCAAGCTGCCAGCCAAGCCCTAGACGGGAGGACGCATGCCTGTCGGTGCCAGCCCCAAGCGCGAGCGCGAATTCAAGCAGCTGGAAAAAGAGTTCAAGCAGGAGGGGCGCTATCCGGGCCGCGAGGAGGAAGTTGCCGCGCGCATCGTGAACAAGCAAAGGGCGCAGGCGGGTGAAACGCAGAAGGCGCAAGGCCGCCAGCGTGATGAAAAGCCTGCGGCCAAGGCTGCCGGCACAGCGGCGGCGCGCGACTTGCCGATTGCAGGATACCAGCACCTGACAGTGGCGCAGATACGCGACAAGCTGGGTGGCCTGTCGGCCGCCCAGTTGCACCACCTGCGCGACTATGAAGCGGCGCACAAGAAGCGCAAGGGCGTGCTGCAAGCGCTAGGAGCTTGATCGGGCGTAATGGGTTTGAGGGGGCTTGAGGCGGTGTGCCTGTGTGCTTACTGCGTGCGCAGATAGGCCAGCAGGTCGGCCACTTGCTGGGCGTTGCCGATGCCCCAGAAACGCATGTTATTGCCGGGAATGAAATCGCTCGGGGCTTTCAGGAAGCCGGCCAGGTTCTGTTCGGTCCAGACGATATTCGCGTTTTTCATGGCCGCCGAGTATTTATAGTCGGTGGTGGCACCGGCTTTGCGGCCGATCACCCCCGTCAGCTTGGGGCCGAAGCCGCCGCGCGCCGATGGCCCCACCTGGTGGCAGGAGGCGCACTTGCGGAACGCGGCCTTGCCTGCTTCGGCATTGCCAGTGAGGGCGACCGCAGCGGCTGGCGCGGCCGCGTTGGCCATGGCGATTGGCGCCAGCAGCAAGGCTGCAGCGCTTAAAGGGGAGAGCCAGCGAAAAAGAAATGTGGATGTCATCGGTGAAGCGGAAAGGCAAGATATGGCGAGCAATGACGCATTTTACAGGCGGGCATCAAAAGCTGCCTGTCAGCTGGGCAGCGATGCCAGGACGCGGCACAGGCTACGCTGCAGGAGTTGCTGCCGGGTAGAGTGAATTCCGCTAGCGCTTGCCGCCCTGTGCGCCTAGCGCCGCCATAGCCGACGCAAACACGATGCAGGCGATGGCCAGCCACTGCGTCAGACTCAGCAATTCTCCCAGCACGGCCATGGCAGCCAGCGCGCTGACGGCCGGCGCCGCGCTGCTGAACATGCCAAATACGCCTTGCGGCAAGCGGCGCAGGGCAAAGATTTCCAGCGAATACGGCAGGGCGCTGGACAGCATGGCAATGGCCAGGCCCATTAGCGCGATCGATGGCGCCAGCAAGGCCGTGCCTGAATACGCGACACCGATGGGCACCGTCACCATGGCCGCCACCGTCATCCCCCAGGCCACGGCTTGCCCGCCTTGCAAGGTCGAGGCCCGCTTGCCGAAGATGATGTACAGCGCCCAGCACAGCGCCGCCCCCAGTGCATACGCCACGCCAACGGGATCCAGGCTGCCCGGGCTGCCTTGCAGCGGCAACAGCAAATACAAGCCGAACACGGCGCAGGCCACGGCCAGCAAATCGCGGGGCCGCCGCGACGACAGCATGGCCACGGCCAACGGCCCCGTCACCTCGATGGCGACAGCGATGCCGATCGGTATCAGCGCAAACGCCCGGTAAATCAGCAAGTTCATCAACCCCAGCACGGAACCGTAGACGAGCAAGTTCAGCACATCCTTGCGCGTCAGGCGATAGCGCCATGGCCGGAAGATGGCCAGCAGGATCAGCGCTGAAAACCCCACCCGGTACGCCGTAATCCCTTCCACGCCAATGACAGGAAACAGATTCTTCGCAATCGCCGCCCCCAGATTGACGGAAATCTGCCCTCCCAGTACGGCCAGGGAAGGGAGCAGGATGCTGTCGGGGAGGGAAGAGGTCGAGGCGGGGGAGGTCATGGGACGGTATTTTAATATGCCTGAGGCTGGCAGTCGCTGGCAGATTGGTAAGCTGGGGAGATTTAACCGGGCAGTTGCTGACATGACTGGTGTATCGGGGCTTCTTTTTCGATATTTTGTTGCAAAATGCGCTACAGTTGTGGAATCGTTTGCTAATGGTCAGAGGCCGCCGTTCCTAATCGAACAGCCTTACCATTGTGAGCCTTGACACTTTCGGGAGCTACCATGCAAATGGTTCGAGTAAATTCCAGTGCCATTGTTGCGATTGGTTACGACGAGCAAACAGCTCGCATGCGTATCCAATTCCAGCAAGGGCATAGTTATGACTTTTGCCGAGTACCTTCGAATGTTCATGCAGCGTTCATGCGTACCTACTCCAAGGGTACTTACTACAACGAGCACATCAAAGACCGATACCAATGCTAATCGGCATTTAGCCTAAAAGAGTCGGCAATCGGCCAGAAGCAGACGTTGGCGGCTATTTGGGTAGGAGTCGTTCCGTCACGCGAGCCAATGAAAACATCTTAATCCCTGCCAGGCGGACTGAAGTTGAAATGCTGAGTGATTGCTCCTCTTGAGCTTCAGGTGAAGTATTCCGCTAGCCGACGCGGTTAGGCCGTATTCCACCGATTGATAGCCTTCGATGGTACCGCGATTTTTTCTTCGCATTGCACATTGCGCTGTGGGCCAGTCCTATCTGCTTGAACTGCCGAAGATCGTGGCTAACACGTCGTCGGCTACTAGCGCGAACAAAGCAGAATGGTCACCGTTTTTTCATGTCACACTATTTGTGCCTTATAACATTATAACGATGGGTTGAAATGTTTTTGCTCCAACCCAGCAAAAAAATGCCTCATAATAAATAAGGCGGTCTGCTACGCAATGTAGCAGGCCCGACATGGGGGCGACATGGCAGAAGTGCTGAGAATACTGGTGGTCGACGACGTCGAAACAATGCGCAAGGTCACTGCTGGCCAACTGACCTCGCTCGGCTATGGGGCGGTGGAGCTCGCATCCGATGGAGCCGAAGCTTGGCGCATGATTGAGCGTAAGCGTTATGATTTGGTGATCTCCGACTGGAATATGCCAGCGTTGACCGGCATCGCCCTACTGCAGATGATTCGCTCCAGTCCGCGCCATATGCACATGCCGTTCATTATGATCACCGCCGAGGCCGAGCGCAGCCGCATCGAAACGGCCATCAGCAGCGGTGTCAGCGACCTGCTGGTCAAACCCTACACGGCGGGCCGGCTGGCCACCAGCATCAAGCGCGCGATGGCGCACCAGGTTGCACCACCAGTGCCGGACACGAACATCGATGCGCCGCGCGTTGCTGTAACCGTAGACGATGTGGTCGTCGTGCCACCGGCTGTGGTTCATTTGCCACCGCCGCAACCGTTGCCGCCGACCTTGCTCTTGGTCGATGACACTGCCGACAACTTGTACGTGCTGGCCAATGTGTTCAAGGGCCGCTACCGCATCAAGGCAGCGCACAACGGCGAGAAAGCACTGGCCTTGTGCTGTGGCGACACGCCGCCCGACCTAGTGCTGCTGGACGTGATGATGCCCGGCATGGACGGTTTTGAAGTGGCGCGCCGCATGCGCGAGCATCCCAGCGCAGAAAATGTACCCATCATCTTCGTCACCGCCCTTACCGACGACGCCGCGCGCCTGCAAGGCATGGAGTTGGGCGCGGTGGACTTCATTACCAAACCAATCGACCCGGCCCAGCTGAAGCTGCGGGTCGACAACTTCATGCGCTACGTCGAGCTGCGCCGCCACCTGCAAGCCGATTACGACAATATGCTCGCCATCGCCCGCCTGCGCGATGACGTCGAGGCCATGACGCGGCACGACCTCAAGGGACCGCTGGCCGGCGCCATCGGCATAGTGCAGTCGCTGATCGACGCCGCCGACATGGACCGCCGACAGCTTGAGAATTTGCGGCTGGCCGAGCAGGCCATGCTGCAGGTGACCGACATGGTCAACCTGTCCACCGAGCTGTACAAGATCGAGACGGGAAAATACGTGCTCCATGCAGCGCCGCTGCCCATCAGCGACATGTTGCGGCGGGTGGTTGAGACGGCACGCGCCACTTACGCGGGTAAGCAGCTGGTGTTGGCGGTCGACACCGATTTCGATGTCGGCATCGACGCTCCGCTAGCGCTGGGCGATGCCATGCTGACCTATTCGCTGCTGAATAATCTGATCAAGAACGCTTGCGAGGCAGCGCCCGAGCGCACCCGCGTCATCGCCACGCTGTACGCCGGAAGCCCGTTGCGCATCGAGATCGTCAACAAGGGTGTGATCCCGGAACCGATACGCGAACGCTTCTTCGACAAGTTCGTCACCGACGGTAAGTCCGGCGGCACCGGCCTGGGCACGTATTCGGCACGCCTGCTGGCGCGCGCGCAATACGGCGAGGTGGCCTTCGCCGTCGATGACGAGCTCCAGACCACCACCCTGATTGTCAGCCTGCCGTCGGTGCCGCCCCCGGCCTAAGGCGAATCGCGCGGCGGCCTTGCTTGTCAGGCTGGCTGCACCACGGCGTCAAGCGATTCCAGCGCGGCGTCGAAGTCGAAGCGTTCAATTGCCTGGCTGACTTTGCGCAGCTGTCGCGCCAGCGGGTGGCCGGCGGCTTGCGATTCCAATGTCTCCAGCACATCCAGCGCGGCGGTGTCGCTGTCGGCCAGCAGCTTGCGCAGCTGGGCAAGTGTGGCGGCCGCGTCCGGCGGCAGGGCGGGAGCCGCTGCGATGGCCACGGCCCGGGTGTTCTCTGCCGCTGCAGTATAGTTGCCCAGTGCGGCCAGGCCGAGCAGCACCGGCGCCAGTTCGTTTTCGACCGCCGTCAGCAACGCGGCCAGTTCGGCCTCGGTTACGCTGGCTTTGCATGCCAGTTCCAGTGCGGTGGCTGTCGCCGCCACACCTTTGGCGCCGATGTTGCCGGCGGTGCCGCGCAAGGTGTGGGCGACCCGCGCCGCCGCCGTGGGGTCGTCGCTTTGCCGCGCCGCCTCGAAATCCTCCCGCAGTCTGGCGTGGCCGTCGCGGAAGCGCAGCAGCATGCGCAGGTAAAGGTCCTGCCGGCCTATGCTGGTCGCCAGGCCGGCGCGCTGGTCGATACCCGGGAGTTGGGCAGGTAGGGCGTCGGCGGCCGTTTTGTCTTCGGCATCGGGCTGCTCCGCCGGGGGCGCTGCTACAGCCGGCTGCGCCGGGCGGATCCACTTGCTCATGGTGGCGAACATGGAGGCGACGTTCAGCGGCTTGGAGATGTGGTCGTTCATGCCGGCCGCCAGCGCCATTTCGCGGTCGCCGGCCATGGCGTTAGCGGTCATGGCGATGATCGGCAGCTGAGCGTAGCGGGGTTGGGCGCGCAGGCGGCGGGTGGCTTCGTAGCCATCCATCACCGGCATCTGGCAGTCCATCAGCACGCCGTCGAAGGCGGCGGTCCCGGCTTGGGTCAGCAGGTCCAGCGCCTGTTGCCCGTCGCTGACGATGGTGAGCACGATTCCGGCGCTTTCAAGCAGCTCGCGCGCTAGTTCCTGGTTCATGTCGTTGTCCTCGGCCAGCAGCAAGCGGGCGCCGGCCAAGCGGGCCTGGTCGGCCACGCTGCGGTCCTGACGCTCGGCCTGTCGTGTCTCCGCCACCACGCCCTTGCCCAGCACCTCACCAATGGCTTCGAGCAGGGTCGACGGCGTGACCGGCTTGGTCAGCACCGCTGGCAGCGCGATCTTCTGGCGCGCCGCCGCTTCCTGGGCGTCGTCACGGCCGAAGGCCGTCACCATGATGACCGATGGGATGTGGGTCACGGCGCCACTCTGCATGCGTTGCAGCGTCTCGACGCCGTCCATGCCTGGCATGCGCCAGTCCAGCAACACCAGGTCGTAGGGCAGGCCCTTGCGCTCGGCCTCGACCATGGTGCGCAGCGCGCTGTGGCCGCTGTCGGCCAGGTCCACCTCCAAGCCGAAACTGCGCGCCATGGTCGACAGGATTTCGCGTGCGCTGGCGTTGTCGTCGACCACCAGCACCCGCAGGCCAAGTAGCTCGTCGGCATGGAACATGCGGCGCGGCTGCACCTCGGCCTGGCGGCCGAAGCGGGCGCTGAAGTGGAAGGTCGAGCCATGGCCCGGCACACTCTCGACCCAGACCCGGCCGTCCATCAACTCCACCAGTTTCTTGGAGATGGCCAGGCCCAGCCCGGTGCCGCCGTACTTGCGCGTGGTTGAGCTGTCGGCCTGGCTGAAGGACTGGAACAGGCGCTCGCACTGTTCGAGCGTCATGCCGATGCCGCTGTCGCGCACCCAGAAGTGCAGCTCGACCTGTTCCCCGGCCTCGGCCGCCAGCTCGACCCCGACCACGATCTCGCCGCGCTCGGTGAACTTGGCGGCGTTGTTGCCGAGGTTGACCAGCACCTGGCCCAGCCGTAGCGAATCTCCCACCAGCGCCGTGGGGAGGTCGGCCGGAGTGGCGAACAATAGTTCCAGGCCTTTGTCCTCGGCCTTCAGGCCGATCATGTTGGCGAAGTTTTCCAGCACGTCCTCCAGCCGGAACGGCGCCTGCTCGATGCTCATCTTGCCCGCTTCGATCTTGGAGAAGTCGAGGATGTCGTTGATGATGCCCAGCAGGTTCTCGGCCGAGCGGTGCACCTTCTCGATGTAGTTGCGCTGTTTTTTGTCGAGATCGGTGCGTAGCGCCAGGTGGCTCATGCCGATGATGGCGTTCATCGGCGTGCGGATCTCGTGGCTCATATTGGCCAGGAAGTCACTCTTGGCGCGGGTGGCGTCCTCGGCGATCTCCTTGGCGCGCAGCACTTCGGCCTCGGCCAGCTTGCGGTCGCTGATGTCGCGCACCGAGGCGCACACGCACACGCCGCGCTCGGCGATGGCCGGCAGCCGCGACAGGCCGATCTCGACCGAGAAGCGGCTGCCGTCCTTGCGCATGCCGTGCAGGTCGGCGCCAACCGTGCCCATCTGGCGCGCAGTGCCGTGCGCGATGAAGCCGTCGCGCGAGCCGACGTGGCGCCCGTGCGCCTCCGGCGGCACCAGGACTTCGATCGGCAGGCCGGCCAGCTCGCCGGCCTGGTAGCCGAACAGCTGGTCGAGCTGCGGGTTGGTCATCATGATCAGGCCCTGGGCGTCGATCACCAGCATGCCGTCGGGCGCCGCCTCGATGATGCCGCGATACCAGGCCTCGGTGGCTTTCAGCGCCACCTGCTGCGCTTCGAGTTCGGCGGCCATGGTCTGCACCGCGTGGCTGCGCGCCTTGATTTCCAGCGACATCGCCAGCTTGGGCAGCAGCTCGTCCATCAGCACGCGACCCGATTCGCTGGGAGCGTCGAAGCCGGCCAGCTCCAGCACGCCCATCAGGCGCTCGCCGTGCAGCAGTGGCAGTACCTGCAGGTGGCGTGGGCGCGACCGCCCCAGCTGCGAGAGAATCTGCGCGTAGTCGTCCGGCAGGGCGTCGAGCCGGAGCGGCTGGCGGTCCTGCGCGCACTGGCCCAGCAGGCCGCTACCCAGCGCCAGTTGCGGCGCCGGCGGATGGTCCGGATCGGCGGCGTAGCTGGCGGCCAGGCGCAGTGCGGCAACGTCTTCGTCAAGCAGGTAGAGCGCGCCCTGGCCAGCCTGCACCAGCGGCGCGAGTAGCGTCAACAGGCGCTGCGCGGCCTGGTCCAGGCTGGCCGCCTGCTGCAGTTCGGCCTGGATCGAGGCTTCCTGCGACTTGATCCAGCGCTGCATGTCGAGCTGGCGCGATTCGACCTGCAGCTTGGCAATGGCGCGGGCCAGGTCGCCGGTTTCGTTCTGGTAGTCGGTGTGCGGGATCACGCTGTCGAGCTGGCCGGCGGCCAGCGCATCGACCGCCTCGCGCAGGCGGTTGACCGGGCGCCTGATCGACAGGCTGATCCACCAGGCGCACAGCAGCGCCACCGCCAGGCCGCCGATCAGCAGGGCGTAGGTGAGGGTGCTGCTGGTGAGCGCGAACTGGCGGATATGGTAAATGGTGCTGCGGGCGTTGGAGTCCTTGACGGCGGCGATCTCGGCCATCTGCAGGTCAGCCGTGCGCATGGCCTGTTGGAAGCGTTCGCTGTTGAGCAAGGCGTTGGCCTCGGCATTGCGATTCTCGCGCGTCAGCTCCATGGCCTCGTCGGCGATGCGTTCGGCGCGCGCCAGCATGGTTTCGAAGACGGCATAGCGTTGCTGATTGTCGGTACGCAGCAACGTGGCGCGGGCCTCGCCGGCAGCGAAATGCAACTGCTCGCGCGCCTTGTCGAGCTGTTCCAGCGCCTCGTCGACGGCAACAGGGTCCGGGGCGTTGGCCACCTTGTGCAGCATTAGCTCGAAGCGGGTGAGCTGGATGCGGGCTTCCTTGACCTGCACGATGCCGATCATGCCCTCGCTGAGCAGGTGCTGCATGTCGCCGCTTAGCTGGTCCTGGGTGCGCAGGCTTTGCACGCCCAGCGCCAAGGCCAGCAACAGCACCGCGCAGAAACCGGCCGCCAGCTTCTGGCGCAGGCGCAGCCGTTCAACATAGGCCAGGGGCGAACGCATGCCGGTGCTCACTTTGCAGGCAGGGTGTGCGCGATGGCGGCGGCCTGCTTGGCCATGTCGTGGTCGCTGTCGGCGTAGCGCGCGGCGATCTGCTGGAACACCTGCAGATTGGCCAGGAAGGCGTCGCAGACGTCGGGATCGAAGTGCGAGCCGCGCCCCTCGGCGATGATCTGAACCGCTTTTTCATGCGACATGCCTTCCTTGTAGACGCGGCGGCTGATCAGGGCGTCGTAGACGTCGGCCAGCGCCATCAGGCGCGCCGAAATCGGGATGGCATCGCCGGCCAGGCCTTCGGGGTAGCCGCTGCCGTCCCATTTTTCCTGGTGTGAGTAGGCGATCTCCTTAGCCAGGCGCAGGAAGTCGACATCCATGCCCAGTTGTTGCTCGGCGTGGGCGATGGCGTCGCGCCCTAGCGTGGTGTGGGTCTTCATGATCTCGAATTCCTCGGGCTCGAAGCGGCCAGGCTTGAGCAGGATGCGGTCGGGGATGCCGATCTTGCCGATGTCGTGCAACGGCGCCGACTTGAACAACAGCTTGATGGTGTCGGGGTCGAGAAAAGCGCGGAAGCGTGGATGCTCGCGCAAGTGTTCGGCCAGCACCTTGACGTAGTGCTGGGTGCGGCGGATGTGGTTGCCGGTCTCGTTGTCGCGCGTCTCTGCCAACGAGGCCATGGCGTGGATCGTGACGTCCTGGATCGCGCCCAGCTCGCGCGTGCGGCGCTGGACTTCCTGTTCCAGGTAGTCGTTCTTGTCGCGCAGGAAGTCGGCCGCGTCCTTGACCTTGAGCTGGGTGCGCACGCGCGCCAGCACCACGGGGGGGCTGATCGGCTTGGTTATGTAGTCGGCTGCGCCCAGCTCCAGACCGTGCGTCTCGTCCTCGCTTGAGGCCATGGCGGTCAGGAAGATGATGGGAATGTCTCGCGTGTCCGGGGCGGCCTGCAGTGCCTGCGCCACATCGTGCCCGCTCATGCCAGGCATCATGATGTCGAGCAGGATGAGGTCGGGCGGCGGTGCATCCCGCGCGATGCGTAGCGCCTTCTCGCCGTTATTTGCAGCTTTGACCGTATAACTATCCTTGAGCAAGTTGGCCATCAACAAGAGATTATCCGGCGTGTCGTCCACGACAAGAATTACAGGCCTGGTGGGACGGGTAGAAGATGGGTTCATGCCTAAATGCTCCAATCAGGTCTGCACTAATTTGTTGCCTAGACTATATCTGTGTCCTGTGCGCAAGTAAACTGCATATTAGTTTTGCTATGCGAGTCGCTCCTGCTGCATACGCTGCCTTCTCCCGATCCCTGGGTATTGCATAGATTCCTCATGCCGGCATATAGCCTTTGCGAGATCGCTAACCTCGTATTTTTCAATCGAAAATTCGAAAATGAAGATAGTGTAGTGAGGGGGCGTTTAGAGCGACTACCACCGCCAAGCTGAACTTCTGCTTTGGGGCGACTGCTGGCGTCGCCCTTATTCTCAAGCATCGGTTTGCTCGGCCATTTCTAGCGCATCGTCAACCTCAATCCCAAGATAGCGCACCGTACTTTCCAAGCGCGTGTGACCCAGCAATAGCTGCACTGCCCGCAAATTTTTTGTGCGACGGTAGATGAGGGTTGGCTTCGTCCGACGCATCGTGTGTGTACTGTATGCCGTCGGGTCCAATCCGATTTCGTCGAACCATTGGTGAACTATGCGCGCGTACTGCCTGGTTGAAATATGCGGCGATTCGGAAATCCGACTGGGGAATAGAAAGTCTCCGCGGCGTAAACCTGCGGCCGAAATCCATTCTCCAAGGCTCTTCCTGGTTCCTGCGGTAAGTTCGAATTGGACAGGTCGCTTCGTTTTCTGCTGCATCACAATGGCCCTCGCTGCTATATGCCCTCCCTGACATACATCGTTGACACGCAACTGGACCAAGTCGCAGCCACGCAATTTGCTATCGATGGCCAAGTTGAAGAGCGCCAAGTCACGCACTCTCCGGTAAATTTCTAGGCGGACGCGAATTGCCCATATTTCACTTACGCGCAGTGGCGCTTTTTGCCCGACTAATTTGCCTTTGTTCCATGGTGTAGGTTGACCAAAAAATTGTGCTTGATATTCCATGATAGACCTCCTGAATGGAACTCTACTATGCGTCTAAAGAGCATCGGCGGCGTGAGGAAGGTGATGTGGAAATTTAGTAGATTTTCATTTGGACAACATGATATCGTTGCTTATAGGCCGGATTCGGCCAAGAACGGACCTTGGCGATCTATACCTGAAACGCAAAAAGGAGACTTATGAAACGAGTGGTTCACTTCGCCCTTGTCATGGCAACTGGAACTTTGCTCTATACCCGGTTTCTTGGTGAGGCTCATCAACTTGATTGGGGACGTGCGGCCTTCATCGGTATATTTGTGGGCTTGGCGGGCACAATATACGTGCTCTTCTGGCCACAGAAGAGCCGCAAGTAATAGCTCTCGTCCCTGAAAATCGGGAGTGTCAGCTTCGGGGTGCAACCTGCCAACGACGGCAACCGGCCAGTTGCGGACATTGGCTTTAAGGTCATTCCCTATCAGCCTGATTAAAGTTGCTGAGAGCCTTCAATGAATTCATTCTCATCAACTACAATAGAGTGGTTAATTATTAACTTCGCGAGGTAATCAAGTGAAATCCTGTCTACGGTTTCTGTCAGCGTTAAGCCTTATATCCACCACTACTGGGTATGCACAAGACCGCAACCGTGACGATCGCGGTGAGGATATTCAACTCGTTTGCTACGGCGGCGCCGAAAAGCCGACAGCGGAGGTCCGTTCCGGGTTTGAGTGGGACGCGCAACAGCACAAGTATGTCCCCAAGCAAAGTGTAGAGAGCGGCAAGTCTGACTTTCAGGCCACAATCAATATCTCCATCCACGGCGACCGCGCCGAGATTCAATTACCCCAAAGTCTGATTCCACCGCTGCACGGCGAGAGCAACAACGGCTGGTGGTCTATCAACGATCTGATCGTGGGGCACGACGAAATTCGCGGCCAGTTTCGCCTGAACGGGCTTAACCAGCCTCGCCTATCCATCAACCGACGCAGCGGCTCCATCACGATCGACGGCATGATCAAGTTCAACGGCCGCTGCGATGCGGATGATGGCCATCGCCGTTTTTGAGTCCTCGTCGACACAGCACTTTGCGTGTTGGCCTAGTCCGCTAACCGGCGTTGCCGGCGAGCCGTTACGTTGCATGCCGAATATGAGGCTGCGACCAAGTGGCGGTCAGGATTGCCGCGACCTCGATCAAACCGGCCCGCCCGGCGGGTTGATGTACGGTCTGTAATATCTACGCAAGGAGCAGTTGCACACATTGAAGAAGCCCGGCT
The DNA here is from genome assembly GCF_002735705.1 of Janthinobacterium sp. BJB426. Classification (GTDB taxonomy): domain Bacteria; phylum Pseudomonadota; class Gammaproteobacteria; order Burkholderiales; family Burkholderiaceae_D; genus Janthinobacterium. The sequence goes on along the minus strand of NZ_PDZL01000003.1, from coordinate 136,687 downwards.
AGATGTTTAGCGCGGTGTCATCGGTGCGCTGGCAACGGCTTCTATCACATAGCTGGCTTTCTCGTGACGCCGCGCGGCATTGCGCATCAGGTAGACACTGACTTTGTAGACAGCGCCCGCCGGCGCAGTGATTGTGAAATGGTCGCCATCGCGTGAGCCGACAAATATGGCTTCCTCGGCCCCCTCCGCGCTGACATTGAAGTAGGTGGAGCGGTTGGCGCTCTTCAGCTTGAGATTGAGCGCGCCCCCGGCCGGAACCGCGATACGATATTCAACAGTTTCATCGCCTTTGATCTTGCCGCTGAGTTTCTTTAGCGCCGCGCCTTGCGCCAGTTCGATCTGCTCGTGCCGCCCTGGATCAGCTGCTGCGGCGCTGCCGCAGATCAGCACGGCGCAGGTCATCAAGGTCACCAGTTTATTCATTCTTTTCTCCAGGCAGGTTACGTAGATTGACATCAATCTGTGGATAAGGGATCGCGATGCCCGCTGCCTGCAAGGCTGCAAGCACTCGCTGCAGCAACTCGCCGCGCACATGCATCCAATGGCTGACGTCATTAGTCCAAGCGCGAACAACAAAATTCAGCGCGCTCTCGCCGTAACCCGTCATCAACACCACTAGCGGCGGGTCGGCAACCACGCCCGGCGTGGCGCCAGCCGTGGCGGTCAGAATCGCAATCACTTGCGCCGGTTCAGCACCATAGGCCACGCCAACCGCGACCTCAAAGCGGCGGCTGCGGTCGAACATGGTCCAGTTCGTCAGATTACCGCTAAGCAGCAGGCCGTTCGGCACCACCGAATCGGCGCCGTCGAAAGTGCGAATGGTAGTGGCGCGCAGGCGGATCTCGCGTACCGTGCCGGAGATGCCGGCGGCATCGACCACATCACCCGGCTGGATCGGTCGTTCAAACATCAGCACCACACCCGAAACAAAATTGTTTACCACGTTCTGCAAGCCAAAGCCGATGCCGATGCCCAGCGCGCCAAACACCAGCATCAGCTGGCTGACCTTGAAGCCTGCCGCCGACAACGCCACCAGCAGGCCCAATATCAATACGCCGTAGTAACTGAGCGAAGCGATACTGTTGCCCACCCCACGCGGCAATGTTCTGTGGCTTGGCAGTTCCTCTCGCAGCAAACGCCGCACCGCGCCGGCGATCCAGACCGCCAGCCAACTGGCAAACAAAAATACCAGCACGTCGCCGACATGCACCGAGACCTCACCGACGTCAATCCCGGCGCCGAGTAGCGTTGTACTGGCGCCCTGTAACGGCCGCAGCAGGCGGAAGCGGTGCAGACTGTATAACAGCCAGCCGATCAGCGCTCCCAGCACCAGAAAACGGTCGAATACAGCCTGTAGCACCGGCCCTTGGCGATGCACCAACTGGCGCCCAGCCAGCTGCGGCTGGCTCAGGATCACGCGCAGCAGCCCCTGACATGCCGCCACACCGGCATACAGCATCAGCGCCATGTAGCCGCTGTCGATGACGCCGCTGGTGAGCGTTTCGGCCAGCGAGACGTTGCCGGCCACGTTGCAGATGGCCGCCACGGACAGCATTACCAGCACCAGCCAGACCAGCATCCGGCGCGGCCATTGCAGCGCCTGACCGCGACCAGCGGGGAGTGGCGGCTGACGCCGCAGCATCCACACCGTCAGGCCGAGCGCCAGAAGATTCAGCGCCAACAAGAACAGCCGGTATATGCCCGCGTCTGCCACGACGGCGACGCCGAGACGGTCCAGCGCATACAGGCCGACCGCAATATACGGCGGCACGCCGAGCCAGACGGCGGTGTTGGACGGCAGCAGGCGCAGCACCGGCACCAGCGCCAACACCAGCACAATTTCCTGCGCCAGTAGCGGCGCATCTGGCTCAAACACCAGCACCGACAGCATGGCCAGCAGCAGCCATGCAGAGAACGGACGCTGCAATGCACTCACGGCAATTCCAGCAGGCGCAGTGCCATACGGGCTCCGCACCACCAGCCAGATGATTAATGGCAGCAACAGCAGCTGCACCACGCGCAAGACCTGCTGGTTGGCGTTGCCGGCGGCGTTATAGTCACGGGCAAACTGGCTTTCGATTTGCAGGCCACGCTGCATGGCGTCCACGGAGGTCTGCGAGTTGGTATTAAGATTTAGGCTCTGCCACAGTGGTGGCACGTCGACGCGCAGCAGCCGCTGGTCGATATCGTCAATCGCGGCGGCGACATCTGATTGGCCGGCGCGAATGCGCGCCATGAGCGCGTTGGCGCGTTCGCTCAGTGCAAACTCGCGTTCCAGCGCCACGCCCAGCGCGGTTTCACAGGTATCGATCTGCGCTAGCATGGTATCCACTCGCTCGGACATCGCTGGCGGCAGCCCGTCGAGCAACCCGGCGGCGCGCGTGGCCGACCATGCCAGGCGCCGCTGCGCCAGCTGCATCGCGGTTTCTTCGTAGGGTGCAAACGCATGGTGCGCGTCGGCATCCCAGCGCGCAAAGCGATGACTGTCGAATTCCCAGTGCCGCGCCAGGCTTTCCAGTTGCATGATGGGCAGCCCGCGCAGCACGGTGCCGCTGGCATTACGCTGCTTGGCGTCAACCGGGCCGGCGATCTTGTCCAGCGCATGGCGCAGACGATCGAACGGCTGCGGGCCGGCCAGCAACTGCCTGGCGAATTCCACCTGCTGCTGTTCCTCGCTGGCGCGTGCCAGAATGTCCTGTACTGCGATCGGGCCGACTGCGGCTGGTGAAGTGGTTAGCTCGGATGGCGCTTTGACTACTGGCGGTGCCGCTTGAACGCTCGCAGAAAACAGCAAGACGGCAGCCAACATCAGCAGCTTGAATGCTATTCGCGTCCGGTGGTGTGGCGCCGTCACGGCTGCGCGCGTGCCCAAATATAGCTGCCTGCGTTGCCGACCAATTGCAGTTGCAGCTTGCCGTTGACGATACGGTAGGATTGCACCGCTTCCATGTCCTGCGGCAGGCGCTGGCCCAGTGGATCGGGTGAGCACATCATGCGCGTAACCGCCATCGGGCCAAGGTGCAAGCTGCTGCCTGATCCTGCGGGCGCTGCTTGCCACGTGCCGCTACCCCGGTTGCAGTCCACCTGCGCCACCAGGCGGCCATCAGCCTGGAAGGAAAGCCGGTACTGGTCTGAACGTGCCGGCCGTACCTCGGCATTGCCCGCAGCCTGAGAAAACGCCACCAAGGTCCAGCTGGTGTCGGACAAGCTGTCCGGCTGAGTCTGCGAGCTTGAGCTTGCTGCGCAACCGGACAGCAATGCTGCTCCGGCTAAGACGACACCCACAACACGATGAATCATGACACCTCCGGATTAATTGTCAGCAGCGAACGCTACCGGCCACGGCATCGAAGAGCGATTGCGGAGCGCCATCGCCGAGCAAGCGGCTCACGCCCAACGTCAGGCATAGCCAGAAAGCCAGCGCGGCGAGTGCCAACGGTAAAGCGACGTTCAGTTTCTTCATCTGTTTGCCGCAATTCCGTCTGAACTGTTTACGCCACGACAATATCATAAACACATTTCAAAGTGGTATGCTTGCTTACTTTGCGGCCCAGTTATAAGCGCATCAAATTATTAAACAATGGTGCTCTAGTTAGGACACCCCTAATAACGCGCAAAAATGATAACCCTTACCGCTGAACGCTGACGGTCAGCTAAGGGGCGGAAGCTACCGACGACCGCAACCGGCCAAAAGCGGACATTTATATTGCCTGTAGTATTTTATTTTTCTCTTAGATAGGTGAGGGGGCACAAGTGAGTAAACAGAGTGGCATTGCGTGGCCGGGTGGGGACTGCAAACCTATCATCGCTACCCTGCGCACTCCAGTTGAGCTGATCGTTGATACTGATGCCACCATCTTTCGAGATAATGATGACCTCGACTGGTTCGAGGGGGGCTACGTACAAATTGATGGATTAGGTACGGTTTTGATCATGAAGCACGATAACAACCCTTCGGGACTAACAGCTCTGTATGTCGATATCTCCTGCGCTGCCAATTCAGCAGCTACGCTGTTGGTGCAATTTTTCCGATTATCTCCAGAAGATGTCAAGTGGCAGGCTAAGGCATAAAGCCGACATGATTCCATTTGCCGACGAGTAATTGTTCAGCTAACGGCCAGAAGCGGTTTTTTTAGGTGACTCAAGAGGTGCATGACTCGACGCCTCAGTGCAACGACCATTATTAAAATATGACTTTTCTTTGCCAAGCATGTGAACGCTGCCCGTCGTTAATAGAAGAACGGGACGACGACCCAAGTGAACCGTATCTGGTCTGCCAAGAATGTCACGGACGTTTGATAAGCCGCCGGCTTCGTCCAAGCGAGTGGTTCAACCTCGCGAAGAGACACGGATGGGCAAAGTTTCTGCTACACGACGATTTCTACGACGATAACGGGGAAGCTACTCAACCAGAAGAGGACGTCGAAGACGCTGAATTCTACCCGGCCCCTACACTCAGCCAGGTCGAGACGGCAGCTTCCACACTTCTCGATTACTCGGTGACTCGCTGGAACCTTGACGAGGATGTCTTTGCGGCATGGAGGCGACTACCCCGAGGAAGCGTATTGTCGTGCATTGCCGAGCGCTTCGACCGCACTCTGAATCCGTCGGTCAGGGCGGTCACCTTGGAAGTGGCTGCGCTCCTTCGCGCACAAGGGAGCGTATTTGTACGGCACGCTTGGGAGTCTTACCCAGACTGCGGTTCCTTTTGGTCACTTGCAGCGGCCACAGCAGCTTGTCTCCCTGAGGATGAAGGATTTCCGCTGGTGACAATGGCGCTCGAGACGCTACCAGAGAAAATGCGGCAGAAGCAGTTCGGAGCCTTGGCGCACTTCCGCTCAACGAAAAGCCTCGGCTGGATTGAGGCCCATGCAAGTGAGTCAACTAGTGAAGCATGGGGTTATCTTGCCGCTGCGTCAAAATTCAATTGGCCCAAGGGCGAAGAGTGGCTGAAGGCCGGCCGCCCCCTTAGTCTGATTGCGGTTGACGCACTTTTGGCCATCGCCAATCCTCGGACGCCGTTCTTGCGGCGCATAGGTCCCGTTCTTGAAAATCAGCCTAGCGAGCAGGGCCTTCGTTACGCCGTTGAGGCTCTGATGAAAGCAGACCCGGCTCCGAGGGTGATGCAGCGCGCCAGGGCGCTACTCGAGAACGTGCCAGCCCTTATCCGCTCCTCTTGACCTAGGTGCAAGTGCTCCCAGTGAGAGAATGGACATAGTGCGTGGCTGTTATTAAGTCGTGACTGTCTACATGGTTTACGTGCCCTGACGTGGGGAGCAAGACTCGAAGTGAAAGCAAATGTTCAAACCTTAGTCGCTTGAAGGCGAAGGTCCGCTTTGGGGCGGAAGCGGACGCTACTGTTTTTTGCCTGTTTTGCGGAGTAGGCTGCTGTTTCTTGCATTCGTTGGCATTATTAGAGGTGATGAGTTTTGACGCTATTTCGGCGCGCGTTGACAATGATGGCGCGAACATGGCAAAAAGGATGAAAATAGTGCATCAAGACGATCGCCGTGATTGCCGGATTTATCCTTCTGGTTTGGTGATCGATGAGGTTGCGCTGCATTCCTTGGTGCCCGTCGCACCGCATATTTACCTGTAACTTGGGAGTAGTATTGAATGACTGTTTTTAGTATCGGTGACACCAATTTTGAAGTGGATTTAGCGAAATCAAGCATTAGTCTGGACGCTCATGGCAGCGGCATGCTGGAGCTCAATATTGATATCCACGGCGATGATGATGTGTTTATGCGCTTGACTGAGCCGGAGGATGCGGAATGGTCGTGGGCGCTGTATCCGCCGGCGTTTTTCCTGCACGGCTTGCGCATACCGGAAGGGCAGGGAGGAGCGCTTGCGATCGGGATGCTGGATACGCATCCCGAGGCGGAGGAATCGGGTATCTATATGATGGAATATGGCGACGTGTCGGCCGTCAATATTATCGAATTGTCGGCACGGCGCCTGCTCGTGTCTGGCATGGTGGACTTGTGCGGCAAGCGACTGCCATTTCATATTGATATGCCGCGTGCATAGTGCCGGGGCTGGTTCCTTCGGGAGCGGAATGCGCCACTGATGCGCATTCCCCGGCAGGTTCAACCCCGTTCTTGCCTGATTACTCCAGCTTCAATGCCTTCGCTACATCCCCCCAAGCCACATACTTGAAGTTTTGCGGCCCATCGGGCAGGCGCTTGTAGCCGTCCTGGATCACCAGCATGCCTTGTGCATACGCGCCGCCCAGGTTGGCGGCGGTGACGTCGAGGCCATCCGTTTCCGAGGTGCCGTCGATGCCGGCGGGCAAGTTGAAGCCCACCTTGAAGCGGCCGCGCACCTTGTACGGCGCTTGGGCGTCTAGCACCACGTAGCTGCTGTCGCCCTGGCTGGAGACGATCAGGTAGCCGCTGTCCGGCTTGGCGCCGGGCTTGCGGTAGATGGCCATGCCTTCCACGTCCGCCGTCAGGTTCGCTCCCACGGGCAAGACCATGGTGAGGGCGTCCGGCTTGGCGGCGTCGGCCGAGGTGGTCCAGATGCCGCGCGTTTCCTCGCCCAGGAACAGGCGGGCGTTGGCGTCGTCAGCCACGCAGCCTTCCGGTTGCGTGGCGACCTTGAAGCTGCGCAACAGAGTTGCACTGAACTTGTCGCCTTCCAGGCCGATGCTGTACTGCTGGAAGGTGCCGTCCTTGTCGTTGATGAACGCTTGCACGCCGCCGCTGGCCGGCTGGTACAAGCACATGCCGTAGATGCTTCTCAGGCCGGTCGGAAAACGGCCCGCATCCGCCACGACGCCATCGGCATTGATGGTGAACAACATCATGCTGTTGTCGTCGCGCTGGGTGGCCACGGCCAGGTCGACCTTGCTGCCACCCAAACTGATGTTCTGCCGCACGTCGACGTTGTTCAGGCGGCCCACTTCCAGCAGCTGCGTCTGCTTGCCTTGCAGGTCGTAGACGAGCAGCCCTTGCTTCTTGTTGGTGCCCAGGATGCGTGCATTGGCGGGGTTGCTGGACAGCCAGATGGCCGGATCATCGGCCGCGTCACCCTGGCGCGCCATCGGTTCCGTCTGCGCCTGTGGGGCGATGATGGCCACCGCAGGCTGTGTTTCCGCTTGGCCAGCCCATTTCAAGGGCCGCGCTTGCCAACCGTTCTTGCCGCGCAGCAGTAGCGATTCCTTGTCCAGCGCCAGCTGGCTGTCGCCCTTGCGCACGTTCAAGGCCACGGTTTGGGCCGGCTGTGCCGTCCACTTGCCGCCCTGGCGTGCCAGCAGGTGCAGTTTTTCCGCCTTGCCATCGAGTACGGCCACACCGCCCGGCAGCACGGCCAGCGCGCCGGCGCCGCCGTCCAGCGGGCCATACGGCTTGCGCAGGGCCACCACTTCGCGCTTGCCCATGCCTTCGGAATCGGCGTCATACGCCCACACGCCCATGTTCGACTCGCTCACCAAGAGGCGCCGGGCGCCATCATCGACCCGGCAATGCTTGGCGTGCGGCGGCAAGGCCAGCTTGCGCACCAGCTGACGCTGCTCGCCCTGCATCACCCACTGTTCTGCCTGGCCATCCTTGCCAATCAGGAAGAGATGGTCAAGCTGCTGGGCGTCGCGGTACAAACACGATGCTTCCACGGAAAAGGTGGGGGCGGGAAACGGCGCCAGCTTGACCAGCTTGCCGGCCTGCACGTCGACCGTCACGGGCAGCGGGCGCTGCGTGTCAGCTTCCAGGAACACGGCCAGTACTTGATTCCCGTCAAGGCGCGTGTCGAGCTGCTTGGCGCGCACGGCGATGCGGTCCTGTTCCAGGCCGGCAGCGTTGAACAGATGCAAGCCATGCTTGTCCAAGGTCAACCAGCCGCCGCCGGGCAGGCGCGCCAGTTCTTCCGCTTCCTGTGTGAAGGAAGGAGCAGCCTGGACAGGCGCGGCTTGCGCCGTGGCCGAGAGGCAAAAGGCAGCCAGCAAAGCGCTGCAGAGTACGTTTTTTTTCATGGTAGGTAAAATCATCATCAGAAGGCGCTGGCTTTCAGGCTCACCTTGAAAGTGCGGCCGTATTGTTCGTTCTGCACGTTGAATTGCTTCGTGCCCTGGTAAACATAGTATTTCTCGTTGTTCAGATTAGCCGCCTCGAACATCAGCTGGAATTGCTTGTTGATCTGGTACGACAGCGAGAAATCAAGTTGCTTCTGGCCGGCGACGATATGGTCCTGGCTTTGGTCGAGGATGTCGTTGCCCATTTCCAGCAGATACGGCGACTTGTAGTTGAGGGCCAGGCGGGCGCTCACCGGTCCCGTTTCATAGCCCAGCATCAAGTTCATCACCTGGTTCGACTGGCCCGGCAGGCGGATGTCACGGTTCATCTGCTTGTTGCTGGCTTTGTCGAAGCGGCCGATTTGCGCGCTCGACGTGCTCAGGGTGCCGTTCACGCCGACGAGAAATTTGTTGAATGGCGCCGGCAGCATGCGCAGCGGCTGCATATAGGCCAGTTCGACGCCTTTGACTTTGGCCGCGTCGCCGTTCGCATACGAGGTGGCCGTCGTGTAGCCCGTCCATGATCCCGTGCCGGCAAGATTTGTCGTATAGGTAAAGTTCTTGATGTCCTTGTAGAAGCCGTAGGCCGACATCACGCCGTCGTTGCCCAGCACGCGCTCGATGCCGAGGTCCAGGTTGTTCGCCTTCAGCGGTTTCAAGTCCGGATTGCCGATCACGGCTTCCGTATTGCTGGCCAGGCTGATGCCCGGTGCCAGCTGGCTGAAGTTGGCGCGCACCACGGCCTGTGTCCACGCGGCCCGGACGCTGGTCTTTTGATCCAGGTCATAACGGGTTTGCAGGTTCGGCAGCCAGTTGGTGTACGAACGTTCGCGCGTCAAGGGCGTGGCGACGCCGGCGCTGTCCACTTGCGAGCCGGCAGCTTCAAAGCTGGTACGCTCGGCGCGCACGCCGCCGAGGATGTGCCAGGCGTCGAAGTCGTAGCTGTTTTGCACATACATGGCGTTGATGTCTTCATGCATGCGGTAATCGTTGATGATGGACTCGGTGGCCAGGCGCGCCTTGGCGCGGTCCAGGCCGGCTACGCGGGCGCGGATCAGGGCGGGGTCCAGGGCCACGCCGATGTTGCCCAGGTCGTAGTCGAGAGTGTGGCCTTGCACGAAGTTGCTCATCGACGTGGAGCCGGCGCCCCAGTAGTTGCCGCTCGATGCCTTGCTGCTGTTATACGCCCATTGATCCGTGTCATTGGTCTTTTCGCGGCGGCTGACCTTGGCGCCGAATTTCAGGGTAGCGATGTCGAACTTGCGCGCCAGGTCGATGCGCGCATGGTGTTCATTGTCCTTTGAGTAGCGCTTCTGCAGGGTGATGGCGTTCAGCGCGTAATTGGCCGGGTCGTACAGCGCGGCGGGGCCGCTCAATTTCGGCTCCTGCGTATCCGTGAAACTGATGCCGGCGAAATTGCTGGTGCCGCGGAAACGGCCGTCGTTCAGGGATTCCGGCGTGTCTTCCGTAGCACGGCTCAGGCCGCCTTTCACGTCCAGGGTCCAGTCGCCCGATTTCTGCTGCGTGCCCAGCACGAGCGAGCGCACTTGCTGCGTGTATTTGCGCTGGCGGATGCGGCGCTCGGCGCGCGCGCTGGCCGTCTGGCCTTCGGCCAGACTGCCGCCGGCGATATTGCTGATGGTCAGGCGATCGCGCACTTCATTGTCGGAAAATTCGCTGACGAACGAGCGCAGGAACCAGCTGTTGCCCGCTTCGGGGCGATAGTCGAGGTTGACGGCCAGGGCGCCGCGCTTGCGCACGGGCAGGTAGTCGCGCAATTCCAGGCCCGACAATTTTCCCTTGCTCCAGGCGCCGCCCGTTTCCACGTCATCGGAACCGAACGAGCGCTTTTCCGCGCTCAGGCCGGCTGCGACGCCCAGCTTGCCGTCGAGGAAACGCTGAGCCCACAGAGCGCCGCCGCTGGGGCTGGTTTTGCCCGTCTTTTCGTCATAGCTGGCGCCCACGTTGGCCGACAGCAGCTTGCCCGGCAAGTCGAAGGCGGACAGCGATTTGACTTCGACGGTGGCGCCCAGCGAGTTGGCGTCCATTTCCGGCAGCAAGGTTTTCGAGACTTCCAGTGTGCGGATCAAACCGGCAGGCAGGATGTCGAGCGCCACGGCGCGGCGGCCCGCTTCCGGCGACGGCACCAGCGCGCCGTTGATGGTGACGGCATTCAAGTCCGGTCCCAGGCCGCGCACGGTGATGTAGCGGCCTTCGCCCTGGTCGCGCTGGACGGATACGCCGGGCAAGCGGGCCAGCGCTTCGGCCGCGTTTTTGTCCGGCAAGCCGCCGATATCGTCGCTGCTGATGACGCTGATGATGTTGTCGGCTTTCTCTTGCGCGGCGATGGCGTTGCGCAGACTGGCGCGCTGGCCGCTGACGATCACGGTGGCGGCCGGCTGACCATCCTCACCTTGCGCTTGCGCATGGCTTTGACCGCTGAAGACGGCCATGATGCCGAGGGCCACGGCCGTCAGGCGCAGCGGAGAGGGGAACGAAGTGTGCATGGTTTTCATGAAGGGCTCGGTTAGGGGAAGGAACCGGGCGGATTCTAGGCAGCAAATATGACGGTTGCGTGACAGGCAAGGGCTTGCCACCCTGAAAACAACGGCATGCGAACGCTTTGCGGCCGGAATGCTGGCGCCATGAGCTGAAATGACCTGCCGGCGCAGGGCGCATGGGATGCGGCTTGCTAGATTTGCAGCAGCTGCACTGCTAATGATGAGCCGTTTGCACCTGCCGCACGGGCGCAGCGCATGTCATCGTGCCGTCATGGGCGGGCGCTATCGTGGCGACAGCACCACTTTTAAAGGTTTCCCACATGCTGCCGTTGCACCGTAACAGCCTGATTGCCGCCGCGCTCGCGTTGCCCCTGTTCTTGTTCCTGTACGCCACACTGGGGCACCTCAAACCGTTTGTCATCTGGAAGTGGATGGATATCGTCTGCGAAGGCGGCACGGCCGTCATGGCCGGTACCTGGTTCCTGTTCACACTCAGCAGCCGGCCGCGCGGGCTGGTGACGAGTCTGATCGCCGGCGGCCTGTGCGCCATCATGCTGGGGTCCTGGGCCGATTGCCTCGATGAATTCTTTGCCGTTGATAAGAGCGCCGTGTGGGATAACTGGCTGGAAGCCTTGATTCCGTTTGGCATGCTGGTGCTGACGATCGGCATGTATTACTGGCGCCAGGAACAGTTCCGCCTGAACGAACACCTGCAAAAGCGCGAACGCCTGTTCCGCGACCACCGCGCCTTCGACCGCATCACGCAACTGGCCGACGCCAGCTATCTGCGCACGCAGATGCGCCTGGAGCAGGAGCGCCGGCCCGGCCTCGATTGCGCGCTGGTCTTGCTCGACATCGACAGCTTTCACCTGATTAACCGCGAATACGGCCACCGCGAAGGCGACCGCGTGCTGCAAGCCGTGGGTCACATGCTGCTGTTGAACTTGCGCAATGACGATTTGCTGTGCCGCTATGCGGGCGACCGCTTTGCCGTGCTGATGCCGGGCGTGTCGCGCGAGGATGCGGCTGTGAAGGCGCGCCACCTGTGCGCCATGGTGGGGCAGATGCGCCACCACGCCAACGACAATCGTGAAATCCGCCTGAGCCTGCGGCATGCGTGCTCGCTCACCGATGGCGTGCCGGAAGTGGTGCTGGCCGAGCTGAGCCGGGCCGTGGAAACGCCGCGCTCCGGTGCCGGGATCAGTTCCGCCGCGCCTGCCTGATGCCGCTGAACCAGCAAGGCGACCCCAGCATCGCGGCCCACCATCAGCCGGCGCTGGTGCTCGATTACGCGCGCAGCCGGGAATTGGCTGTGGCGCCGCTGCTCAAGGGCACGGGCCTCGATGGCGGCGCGCTGCCGTCCGCGGAAAGCCAGGTCAGCGCCGCGCAATACCTGCAATTGCTGGCCAACGTGGCGCGCGGCCTGGACAGTGCCGACACCAGTTTCATGCTGGGCCAGCAAATGCTGCCCGGACATTACGGCGCGGCCAGCCACGCCTTGCTGCAGGCGCAGAATCTGCGCCAGGCCTTGAGCATCCTGTGCGATTTCCATACCTTGCTGTGTCCGCTGTTACAGCCGCGTTTGCGCGAAGCGGGCGACATGCATGTGCTGTACTGGGTCGATGCGTTCGGCGCGCCGAGCCAGCTGCCTTTTCTGGTGGAGATGCACATGACGGCGCTGGCGGCCATGTGCCGCTGGCTGGCGGGAGAGTCCTTGCCGTGGCGCTTCTGCTTCAACCGCGCGCGGCCCCGCCACGTGGAGCAGCATGAAGTGCACCTGGGCCAGGCGCTGCGTTTTGATTGCCAGGTCGATGCCATGCTCATCGATTCCAGCTGGCTCGACAAGCCCTGGCCGCGCGGCAATGCGACGGCGGCCGCGCTGGCCTTGCGCGCGGCGGCATTGGCTCCTGTGCCCGCCGCCAGCCTGCTTGGCGCGCTGTACGACTATCTGCTGGCGAATATCCGCTGCGCGCCGACCCTGGAGCGCACGGCGCAGGAGTTCGGCGTCAGTCCCGCCACCTTGAAGCGCCATCTGGCGCGCCATGGCACGCATTTCCAGGCCGAGCTGGACCAGGTGCGTGCGCACAAGGCGATTTATCTGTTCCAGGCGCATGGCTACGACAACGATGCCGTGGCCGCCTACCTAGGCTTTCATGATGCCACCAACTTCCGTCGCTCGTTCAAGCGCTGGACGGGGCAAACGCCGCAACTATTGCGTCACGCGCTGGCACTGTTCGTCGCTGGATGATCGAAGGCGTTGCGCGCCAGCGCCACGGACAGTCGTTCCTGAGGGAACAATTGCCCGTTCTGCTACATCCATAGTACACTCGATCAGAGAGCGAACAGACGCGCTTTGAGGCGCTCCGGCACGGCGTCACGCGACGCCGCAACACCGCCATCTTGATGGCGGAGCCGGCGGCAGACGACCGGTGTGCCGTGCCTTAACCCAGCCTGGAAACTGGCGTCACCAGTGTGGTGCGCCGGAAACCGGGCAACTTGATAATGCTCAATCGTGTATTCACAATCGCAGATCGATCCAGTCGTCAGTTTCCGCAACACCCAGGGTGAGGCGGTGCGCGGCACGATTTTCAACTTGCAGCGCAATTCGCTGGTCATGGAAATCTACAATCCATACTCGATTGTGCAGGTCAGCGAAGTGCTCAATGACGTGACGGTGCGCATGGGGGCGAAAAACGCCTACGTGGGCAAGGCCGTCGTCATCAGCAGCGTCAACACGGGCCTGACCGCCATCGTTTCCGTGACTCTGATCGACGAGTGGCGCGAGCTGAGCGACGTGGTCGTCGTCAAGGGCGCCGTATTGAAAGAGTCCAGCGCCTTTGTCGCCGGCTGGGGCGAGCGCTTCCGCATCCGCCGCGATTACCAGATCGTCGTCAACGAAATGCGCGCCTTTTTGTCGGAAGTGTCGCGCTGGGTCGAGCAGGTCGACCTGTCCGACTCGCTGCCCAAGGAAAATGGCCGATTGCGCCCGGACATCTTCGATGAACTGGCCCTGCCGCTGATGGAGCAAACCCAGCTTTACTTGCGCCAGCTCGAGGTGGAAGCCTCGCTCGTCGAGGAAGAGCGGGCGCCGGCCCACCGCGCCTTCGCCCAGGCGGCGCTGCACCCCTTGATCCTGCGCGCGCCGTTCGTCTTCCGCACGTTTACCAAGCCGCTCGGCTATGCGGGCGACTACCAGATGGTCAACCAGCTGCTCGACGATCCACGGCAAGGGCCGAGCACCTATTTTCAGATCGTCAATGCGGCTTTCCTGCAGGCGGCCGTGGCGACGGCGCACCGCAACCGCATCGATATCCTGACGGAATTCCTGTCGCAAAAGGCGGCCGCGGCGCGCGCTGCCGGGCGTGTGTATAAAGTGCTCAACGTGGGCTGCGGCCCGGCCATCGAGGTGCAGCGTTTCCTGGAAACGTGCCCGGACGCGCAGTGGCTGGCCTTCGAACTTGTCGACTTCAGCAGCGAAACCCTGGACTGGACGCGCGCGCGTTTGACCACCATCATGCAGCGCACGGGGCGCGTGGTCGAGATCGATTATGTGCACGATTCCGTGCACAACTTGCTCAAGCGCCGTCATGGCGCTGGTATCACGGGCTTGCCCGGCAGTTTCGACGCCGTGTATTGCGCCGGCCTGTTCGACTATCTGTCCGACAAGGTGTGCGCGCGCCTGCTGATGCATTTCGCTTCGCGCGTGGGGCCGGGCGGACGTTTGCTCGTCACCAATGTGCACGCGGACAATCCGGGCAAGTTCGGCATGGAGCATTTGCTGGAATGGCATTTGATCTATCGCAATGAAGAGGGCCTGTCGGCCTTGCTGCCCGAACATGCAACGGACCCGCTGATCTATGTCGACGCGACGGGCGTGAATGTGTTCGCGGAAGTGAGCATTCCTTGATGGATACTCCAGGCCTGCACGCCGGCTACACGGCCGTTTTGCGCGACTTCCGCCTGGAATTCAGCCGTGGCGGGGCTTATACGGGCATCGTGCTGATCCTGCTGGGCATGGGCCTCGATTCGGCCCTGTATCCCGATAAACAGTCGGCGTTTACCAGCGCGCGCATCCTTGTGTCCGTGCTGATCTTTTGCGTCGTGCTGGCCATGCGCACGCGCTGGGCGCAAGACCGCATCCAGGGGCTGACGTTTGTCTGGCTGATCCTGCCGCAAATCATGATCGCCTGGATGATCGCCGTCACGGAAGGCGCCACCTCGATTTATTATGTGGGCATGACCCTGGCCATCTATTCGTCGGGCATCGTGCTGGCGTTTGGCCTGTGGCAAAACATGGTCTTCGGCGCCATTTCCTGCCTGCTGTACGTGGCCGCCTGCGCCTGGCATGCGGGCGGCTTCGACCTGGCCGGCACGTTTGTCGTCAACTGTCTGTTCCTCATCATGTCGGCCAGCATCAGCGCCGTGTTTACCTATTTCAATGAGCGCGCCCGCTTCATGCTGTTCCAGCTGAAGGCGGAAGTGGCGCAAAAGAACACGCAGCTGGAAGAAACGAATAAAAGTCTGGCCGATATCAAGGGGCAGATGCTGCAGCAGGAGAAAATGGCCGCCATCGGCACCCTGGCCGCCGGCATGCTGCATGAAGTCAATAACCCCGTGAACTTCTGCATGATGGCCATCGAGGTGGCCATCGAAGACCCGGCCGCCAAGCAAAGCGCGCTGGTCAGTGAATGCCTGGCCGACGCCAAGCAGGGCATGCTGCGCGTGCAGCATATCGTCTCCGACTTGAAGACCTTTGCCTACCGCAAGAGCGGCAACCAGCTGGAGACGGGACACTTCCAGTTCCGCAGCGCGCTCGACGCGGCCATCCGCCTGGTGGGGCATGAAACGAAGAATGTCAGCATCAGCCACGACTTGCCGGTCGACACCCTGGTGCGCGGCGACGAGGCGGCCATCGTGGGCGTGCTGATCAACTTGCTGGGCAATGCCGTGCTGTCCATGCGCAAGGGCAATGCGCCGCCGTTCGAGATCCGCATCACGGCCCACTGGGACGAGAACCGTCTGCGCATCAGCGTGCGCGACAACGGCCCCGGCATCGCTCCGGAAAACCTGGCGCGCGTGTTCGAACCGTTCTTCACCACGCGCGAAGTGGGGCAGGGGCTGGGGCTGGGGCTGAGCATCAGCTATGGCGTGATCGAGCGCCACGGCGGCACCCTCAGCGCCGAAAGCGAGCTGGGGGTGTGGGCCAGCATGAACTTCGACTTGCAGCGCTCCGACTGGGAGGGCCGTTAATGGACAACGATAGCCGCGCCAGCGTGCTGTACGTGGACGACGAAGCGCTCGCCTGCAAGTATTTCGAGCGCGCCGCCGGACCCCGCTACCGCGTGTTGACGGCGCAGAGCGTCGATGCGGCGCTGGCCTTGCTGGAAGACGAGGCCGGCCAGGTCGACGTGCTCGTTACCGATTACCGCATGCCGGATCGCCTGGGCAGCGAGCTGCTGCAGGAAGTGGCGCAGCGCTATCCCCACATCGTCTGCATGCTGGTGACCGCGTATGCGGACAAGGACGTGCTGCTGGAGCTGATCAATGGCGGCACCTTGTTCCGCCTGCTGGAAAAGCCGCTCGACCTGGCCGCCATGCAAACGGCGCTGCAGCTGGCCGTGCAGACGGGGCGCGAGCGCGCCGCGCGCCGTCAGGGCCTGGTGGCGATGGAAGAGTCGCTGGCTTTTCTTGCGCATGAATTGAACACGCCGCTGGCGGCCATCGCCAATTTTGCGCGCGGCATCGCGCGGCGCGCGCAGGCGGATGCCGCACCGCAGGCCGAGATCGGCGAAGCGGCGGCCTTGATGCACGACAATGCGCGCTATTGCCTGTCCGTGCTGGCCAGCTTTGTCGATACGGTGCGTCTGGCCAGCGCCGGTCCCGGCATGCAGGGCGGACGCCGCGCCGGCAGCGCGCGCCAGCTGCTGGCCGCCTTGCTCGACAGCTATCCCTTGAGCACGGCCCAGCGCGCCGCCATCACGGTCGACGTGGGCGATGATTTCTCCATTGCCGAGTCACCCAATTGCGTCGCGCTGATCTTGTCGTCCGTGCTGGCGAATGCCTTGCGTTCGGCCGGTGAGCAGACTCATCCGGCGATCGGCATCCGCATCGACGCCGGCCGCATCACGGTGCGCGACAATGGCGCCGGCATCGCCCCCGAGATCGTCGAACAGCTGTTGATCGACCCCGTCAGTGCCAGCGGTGGCGAAGGCAAGGGCTGGGGCATGGTGTTTTGCCACCGCATGATGCAGTCGTTCGGCGGCAACCTCGACATCGCCACCGAGTTTGGCACTTCCACCACGGTAACCCTGAATTTTCCAGTACATATAAGGAACGAGCATGATTGACGCCAATCTGCGTTTACCGGCTCAGCGTGAGTCGGCGCAAGGCTTGCCGACGATACTCTATGTCGATGACGAGGCCAACGCCCTCAAATACTTCCAGCGCGCCATCGCACCGCTGGCCGACGTGCTGACGGCCACCTCGGTCGAGGAGGGCAAGCGCATCCTCGACGAGCAGGCCGACCGCATCGCCGTGCTGGTGTCGGACCAGCGCATGCCTGGCGCCTACGGCAACGAGTTGCTGTCATATTGCTGGGACCGCCATCCGCACATCGTGCGCATTTTGACCACCGCGTATTCCGAGCTCGAGCACACAGTGGAAGCCGTCAACCAGGGGCAGATCCACCGCTACATCCAGAAGCCGTGGGATATCGCGGCCCTGCGCATGGAATTGAAACAGGCGCTGGAACTGGCGCGCTTGCGCAATGAGCACGCCCAGTTGCTGCGCGAGAAGTTGATGGTGCGCCAGCGGCAAGCCGTCGCCAACCGCATCGGCACCCTGTACGCCCTGTGCGCCAGCCTGGCCGGTCCGGAACAGCAGTTGCCCGTGGAAGCGTATCTGTCGGCGGCTCTGACGGCCGGCGTCACGCCGCCCGAGCCGGACTGGCTGTTGATGGATTATGCCGACCTGGTCAGTTCGGAAGCCTTCCGCGGCACGGCCTTTGCCGCCGCTGTGCGCCAGCAGCTCGACACGCTCGAGCGCGAACATCCGGGACGGGGCGTGGAGCAGGCGATCGACATGCTGCTGCCCGTGTTTGGCGCGGCCCTGCAAAACCAGGGCGGCACGGCGCTGTTCCTCGATGGGCGGCTGCTGACGGAATTCCTGGAAACGCCGACCACCACGCCGGTCTCGGCCATCCACTCCTTCTGGCTGGCCAGCTTGCTGTGGCTGGCGCGCCGCGGCTGGTCCTTGCAGCTGAGCAAGACGGAACTGGGTTTGCAGGGCAAGGTAGTGCAGGCTGAACCGGCGCTCACGCCGGACCACCTGGCGGCCTGGATCGAGCAGTTCTGACGGCGCGCTCCCTTGCCGCAGATCGCGCTGCAAGGGCGCGCACCATGAAAAACAGGGCCGCGCGGGCCCTGTTTTGGCTTGCGTAGCGCGGGCTTAGCGCTCGGCCGCCGCCTTCAGGTTGTTGAGGCCTTTGTCAAAATCCTTGCCGATCATGGTATCCATGCTGACGAAGACCGTCATGACCTTGCTGACGTAAGGGCTGGGGCCTGTCATGGTCCAGTTCACCTTGGTGCTGTCGCCTTCTTGTGTCATGGTAAACGTGGTGGTGTTATGGCTTTCGAACGGTTTCAGGAAGTCCAGCTTGATGACGGTGCGCTCAGGCTGGGCTGCTTCCGTGATTTCCATGCGGCCGGCGCCGACCTTGTCATTGCCCGTCCAGGCATACTGCGCGCCCAGGCCGTTGGCCGGCCCCGAAAACGTGCGGCGCATGGCCGGATCGAGCTTTTCCCACGGCGACCAGGCGGCCCAGTAGTGGAAGTCCGTGATCAGGGCGGCGATTTTCTCGGGCGGTGCCTTGATGGTGATTTCGCGCTGGACACTGAAGGTGTCGGGCTTGGTGGTGGCATAGCCGAGGATGGCGGCGACGACGACAACGATCAGCAGCAGGGTTTTTTTGATCATATGCTCTCCAAATCTTGAATGGTCGATGCGAACGAATCAAGGCAATCTTAGCAGATATGAATGGCTGTGCGCGGCCTGTTGGCCTTTATTTGCGCCAGCGCGTGGCAGGGCCGCATGCGGCCTGGCACAGGGGCGCACGGCAGGATTGTGGAAGGGGGCCCGTGTCCGCTAGAATGCTGGCCTGCAAAGATTTCAATTAGGTAAATATGATTCAACGATCGATCGCCAGGCTGACCCTGGCGTGCGGCTTGCTGGCTTCCGCCTTTGCCGCGAACCTGGCCCATGCCGATGCCTGTCCCGCCCATTACGTCGATGGCCGCAAGCCGGAAATCACCAACCCCAAGCTGGATGTGGCGACGAAAGAGCTGTGCTACAACGTGTTTGGCGTGATGCACTCGGGTATCACGCGCACGCCGCTGTGGTCGGCTGAGCACTTGACGGCGAACAACCTCGAAGCGGCGCAGGATTTGTCGCGCGAAAATTCCTTCCATGCCGAACGCAAGCTGCCCGCCGCCCAGCGCGCGGAACTGGCCGACTATGCGCGCAGCGGCTTCGACCGTGGCCATATGGCGCCCAACGGCGACATGCCGGACCGCCAGAGCCAGCGTGACAGCTTTACCCTGGCCAACATGGTGCCGCAGGATGCGCGCAACAACCGCTATGTATGGGCCGGCATTGAAGGCGCCGTGCGCAAGATGGCGAAGAAAGAGGGCGATCTGTACGTGATCACGGGGCCGGCTTTTATTGGCGGCAACCTGCGCAAGGTGGGAAGAGTCATCGTGCCCAGCCATTTGTACAAGGCCGTGTACAGCCCGCGCCAACGCGCCGGCGCCGCCTACTTCATAGCAAACGTCGACACCAAGACGTATGAAGTGCTGAGCATTGCGCAACTGGAAGACAGGATAGGCATCGATCTGTTACCGTCGCTGACGCGCCAGCAAAAACTGCGCATGCTGAGTTTGCCCAAGATCAATAGCAAGTCCAGGAAATAACAAGACCGTCGAAAAGGAAATCCCATGTGCGCAAAGAAATTCGTCCCGTATGCCAATGAAAGCGATGTGCTGGAGATTGGCAACCTGAGCATCGAAAACCGCATCGACCGCATCAGCATCAGCGGCGACATCGACCTGACCCTGGACAAGCCGGGCCTGGCCCTGGCGAAACAGCTGCAAAAACTGCTGGCCGACGTGGTCGCCCAGCTGGAAAAGCAGGAGCTGCCCGACCAGCTGCCGCCGCCCGAAGTGACGTCGGTGGCCAATCCCTTCGAGTGACGCTGGCGGGGAAGCCTACTGTGCCGCTTTTGCGGCGCGATAATAGCCTTTCCTGCTGATCGCTTCCGGCGCGTTCGCGACTTCGTACGCGCTCAAGGCGATGGCGATGGCCGAGTATTGCTGCGCCGCGCTGAAGGGCAGCACGTTGTCATACGTGTCGAGCAGCGTGTGATGCACGCGCGCATAGTCGAATTCGCCGAGCACGGTAAATTTCGGCGTCGGCACGCCATGCAGGCTGAAGACGGCGTCATCGCTGCCTGCCCGCGCATGCATCGCCTTGCTGGCATCGCGCGGCACGTCATTGATGCTCGCGGCAAAGCCGAACACGGGGTGGACGTCTTGCAGCGCCCGTTCGACCCGGCCAAACACGGGTTGCCAGGCTGTGGGAATCGCGATGCCGTCGATGGCGCCAGGCCGGCCGTCGCGGTTGAGCATCATGACGATATTCTTCAATTCACCCGCATGCCGCTCGGCGAACGCGAACGATCCCTTGCGGCCGATTTCCTCCGCGCCGAAGGCGACAAACATGATGGTGCGGCGCGGCTTCGCTTCCGATAGCGCCAGCAGGCGCATCGCTTCGAGCATGGTGGACACGCCGCCGCCATTGTCGGCCGCGCCCGTGCCGCCGTCATAGCTGTCGAGGTGGGCGCCGATCAGCACGATTTCCTCAGGCTTGTCCGTGCCGGGAATACGGGCCACGACGTTGTGATACGTCACCGGGCCAGGATAGAACCAGTTGCGGATGTCAAACTCCAGGGTGACGGCTTCGCCGCGCGCCAGGCGCTGGCGCATGTCCGTGTACTGTGGCGCGGCCAGCTTGATGTCGGGCAAGGTCGGCAGGGTTGCCCAGGTGGCGGGCGCGGCGCTGGCGGCATACAGCGGTTCTTCGCCGGACTGAAGGGTGCCGAGGGCGCCGGCGGCCATCAGCACGCGGGTGATGGCCCTGGGCTGGTGAATGGCGCTGCCATCGCGCCCGCCGCCCCCGTTTTCGCCGCCGATCAGCACCCATTTTCCCTTGAATTGCGCGGCGCGCTGCTGTGCCTCTTCCACGGTGGCCGGCCCCACGATTGCCAGTCCCTGCTGCACGCCACGCGTGCCGGCCGAGTAGGCAGGCGTCGCCAGGCGCAGGGGCTGTTCCTGGGGCGCCAGCATCTTGCCTGACCCGGGACCGCGGTTGAAGCCGACGGGCATCCTGCCTGCCTCTTCCAGCACGGCGTGCACGCCCCATTGCTGCAGTTGCCCACGCGTCCATTGCGCCGCATGCGTGTAGGCGTCGCTGCCGGCCATGCGGCCGCCGAAGCGGTTGCTGAGGATGTCGAGCCAGTCCATCGCGCGCGGCTCGCTGGTGCCCAGCGCCACAATCCGGCGCGCCGTGGCGTCGCCCGATGGCGATGATGCAGGCTGGGTGACGGCATTCCTGCCGGACAGCGTGGCCAGGAAGGCGGGCAGCCTGTCGTGCTGGCGCGCCGCCTGCGCCGCGTCCAGCTTGGCGGAACGGTGCAGCTTATCCTGGCGCAGCAGGGTTTCATAGGCGCGCAGCACGCCCTGCATTCCCGCCAGGTCGCTGGCGCTCTGCTGTCCGGCCTGCTCCGGGTGTTCGATCTGGAAGGTCATCACGCTGGCCAGGTATTGAAACACCATCGCCTCGCGGATAGTCGCCTGGCTGGCGATGGAGAGCCAGCTTTCCAGCGCACTGGCCGGTAGCGTGAAGTCGGGAATTGCCTCGATCCATTCTGTTAGCCAGGCGCCGTCGCGCTGTTGCACTGCCAGGGGATTGCGCTGCGCCTCTGTTGCCATCTGCACCACGCGCGCGCGCTCGGCCGGCGTGGAAGGGCCGCGCGCGGCGGCGCCTGACGGTGCTGCTGCGGGTGGCAGTACCGGCGGCACATAGCGCTGCTGGAGCCGCCTGCCGCTCACGGGCTTGGGTTCGTTCTCATCGGTTTCGACCAGGCGTTCGCCGCTCAGCACGTCGCCCTTGGCGTGCAAGGTCCAGCGTATCGTCACGTCGGTGCTGACCTCCTTGCCGTTGCGCCCGGTGCTGACGCGCTTGCCGCTGTGCCGGAAGATGGTGCCGGCGGTACCGGCGGGGCCGGCGGTGCCATGCACCGTGCGCGGCGGCGTGAGCTGGCCACGTTCGTCGAGCCACGCGATCGTCGCGCGCAGGCCGTCTTGCTCTTCGGTAATGTCGAGTATGCCCGTGTCGATCAGGTCGGCCTCGACGCCATTTGTCGTGGTCGTGCCCGTCGCAGTCTGGAATTGCCACTGTCCGGCGAGGGCCGGCGTTTGCGCGTACAGGGTGCCCGGCAGGGCGGCAACAGCGAGGACGCAGGTGGCGTAAAGGTGGGGAGGGAACAGGTGCATGGCTATCCTTGTCGTGGTTTTCGCTCGGGAAGAGTCGAAAAACAGTATGCGGATAACCAGATTGCCAAGATGCTACTTTCCGACCAAGGCCGGGATTGGCGGACTGAAGGCGGGTTTGGCCGGGCCAAAGAACAGATCAACCTCATCCGGCAAGCTGCGTCGGACGAGGTTGATCTGGCACAAACTTACATGGCGAAGGCTTGCGCCGCCGGCGTCACGGTGACGGCGGACGGCTGGATGTTCAGCTTCATCGCGCCGATCACCTTGTCTTCATCAAGCAGGGCCTGCGGCTTGTTGCCGTCGTACTTGATGGGAGAAAACGCGTCGCTGACGAGCTTTTCCTTCAAGCCGGCCGCATCCTTTGCGACGATCACCACGGACAGGTTCTGCGCCGACAGGTGCTGTTTGATGGCGCGGTTGACGTCTTGTACCGTCAGCTTCGACAAGCCGTCACGCATCAGCTTGGTAAATTCCGGCGTGCCATACCATTGCGAATCGAGCGCATAACCGAGTTGCTGGTCCTGCGTCGACGTCATGACGAAGACGTTCTTCATCAGATAGTCGCGCGTGGTGGCGAAGTCGTCCTGCGTCAAGCCGTTGTCGATAAGCTTGCCCAATTCCGTCAGGGCCACACGCAGCGCGAAGTGGGCGTTGTCGGGCGCCACGGGGCGTATCCAGATTTCGAACAGCTGCGCCTTGCGGCCCAGGTTCGGGTTCGGGAAGAACTGGTACATGCCGCGCGGGAAGGCTTCGATGTATGCGTAATCGCCATAGTTCATGCCGCGGAGTTCGCGGATGCGCTGGTACAGGTAGGAATTCGAGGCGCGGTGCTCGCCCAGCCACGTCTTCGCCAGCCACAGGGCGGGGAAGTCCGGGTGCGTGCGTGTCACGTCGAGCGGCAGGCCGAACGAGATGGCCGTGGCACGCGTGTTTTTCTCGATGATTTCCACTTCCAGGCCCTGTGCCTTGCGGCCCGCAGGTTTCACGGTGGCCGGCAAGCCGGGGCCGGCCGGCAAGCTTGCCAGCGACTGCGTCAGCGACGCCGTCATGGCGTCCGTCACATCGCCGGAAATGCCCACCTTGACGGCGCCTTGCGCATACGCGCTCTTCCAGAATTGTTTCACGTCGTCCAGGGTGATGGCGTCGATGCCGGCAAGCGTGCCCAGCACCGGGTGGCCGTACGGCGTGCCCGCATACACATTCGTTTGCAGGCGTTCCTTGGCGAATTCCTCTTCGTTATTGTCCTTCAGGTCCAGCAGCAGCGCATTCTTTTGCGCATCCTTCAGGCGGCGGAAGTCGTCTTCGCGAAAACCGGGCGAGAGCAGCAGCGGCAGGGCGATGGCGTTGAACTGCGTCCAGTTATCCCGGTGGATGGAGCCCGTAAACGTCGTCATTTCCTTGTCCGTCTGCTGGCTGAAACTGCCGGCCAGCGGGAACAGGGCCTGGTTGACCTCGTCGATCTTGCGCTCGGATGAACCAGCGGACGCCACCATGGCGGCCGTCAGCGCAGCCAGGCCTTCCTTGCCTTGCGGGTCTTGCGCGGAACCGGCCGTAAACAGCAGCTTGTAGCGGATCTGCGGCAGCGCGGACTTTTGCACCAGCACGTCGAACTTCGCGTTCGCGGCGGCTGGCAGCAGGCTGGCCAGTGTCGGCGTGGTGGCGATGGCGGCCGCCATCGGCTGGTGGGACAGGGTCGTCACCACCAGGCCCTCGTCCGTCAGGTATTTGCGCGCGGCCGCCTGCAGGTCGGCCGGCGTGAGCGTATCGATCAGGCGGTAGTACTGGTTGATGGTGGCGTACGAGCGGTCGAAATGCACGAAGGAAGCCAGGGTGCCGGCGATCTGCTCCGTGTTGTCGAGCGAGCGGATCAGCCCATATTTTTCGGCCGACTTGGCATCTGCCAGGTCTTTTTCGCTCACTGGCGTATCGCGCAGCCGCGCCACGGTGGCCAGGATGGCGTCGCGCACGTAGACGGCGTCGTCGATGTTTTTCACGCGCGCGCCCAGCACGGCCAGGGTCGGGTCGACCCGGTCCGGCGTCATGTCGAACAGCTGGTCGACCTTTTGCTCATTCTGCACCAGGCGTTTATACAGCGGCGAGGTGCGGCCGAACGACAGCGACAGCAGGGTTGCCAGCGCAGCCTGGTCCTTGTCCTTCACGGAAAACGCGGGCGCGTGGAAGCCGACGGCCACCCACGGCAAGGTCGGCGTTGGCCAGGCCACGTGCTTGTAGACGGGGCCGCGCGGCGCGGGTTCCACGGGCACGGCCGCCTGCTGCTTGCCGCGCTGCCAGCTGCTCCAGTATTTTTCCACCAGCGCGATGGCTTGCTGCGGCTCCACGTCGCCGGCGATGATGATGGTGGTGCGCTCGGGACGGTACCAGCGGTCGAAGAAGAGCTTCGAATACGCGTACTGGTTCGGCATGTCTTCGATGTCCTGAATAAAACCCATCGTCGTGTGCTTGTAGGTATGCGTCGTGTAGGCGCTGTCGCGCATCACTTCGAACAGTTTCGAAACGGGATTGGCGCTGTTCTTGTTGTATTCGCCCAGCACGGCCCGCGATTCCGTCTTGAACGCGTCTTCCGCATAGTCGAGGTGCTGGAAACGGTCAGCTTCCACCTTCAGCACGGTTTCCAGGTCTTGCTTGGCAAACGTCGTGTGGTAATTGGTCAGGTCGTCGCTGGTATACGCGTTCTGGCGCGCGCCGGCGCGGGTGATGACTTCCTGGTATTTCTCGGGCGGATACGCCTTGGTGCCGCGGAACATCATGTGCTCGAAGAAGTGGGCAAAGCCGGACTTGCCCGGCTCGACTTCATTGCGCGAACCCGTCTGCACGGGAATCTGCAGCGAGACCAGGTTGGGAAAACCGGTCGGCACGATGATGATTTTTAATCCATTGGCCAGGGTCTTTTCCGTTGCCTTGAACGGCAGCAAATCGGCCTTGCTGGCGGCAGCGCTGTGGGCGGCGGCCGGTTTGACGGGCGCGGCGCCCAGGTTCGACGAGGCCATGGCCGACAGGGCCAGGGCGAAAGCGGGTAATAAAGCGGGCATGATTCTTGACACGAAGGCTCCTTCTTTTCTTGGAATGTGGAAAGTGCAACGCCGCAGCATAGAATATTCACGCCGCCCTGCATAGGGGCTAAAAGTCGGGCCGCAGAATGCGCGTCGTGAGATGGCTGAGAAAATCGCGCCGGGTGGGCAGGAACATGCGGATGTACACGCTGCCGTGCGCACGGTCGTGATGGTAGATCACGCGGATATCCTCGCACAGGCGTTGCCGCACATCCATGCCGACTTCGCGGGCAGCCTCGACGGGCGTCTCGCTGTCGGGAAAGGCTTTCAGATCAGCGAATAATTGCCGGAAAGCGGCGGTGAACTGCGCCTGGGCGGCGGCCGTGTGGCGCGCCTTGAAGTCGCTGCGCAGTTCATTGAAATCGGCTTGCGCGCTGTTCAGCACGACGATGCGCGCCATCTCAAGCCTGGTCAAGGCTGGACAGGAAGTCTTCTTCGGACACCACGTCGCCGCGCGCGATTTCCTGGTTGCCCATGGCGATCAGCTTCATGAACGCATGCTGTTCCTGCATCTGCCGCGCTTGCCGCTTGCCTTCCTGGTAGGCGTGCATGGACAGCACGACCATCTTCGCCTCGCCATTTTGCGTGATGATGATGGGCTCATCCTGGCCAGCGTCAAAGCTGTTGACGATTTCCGTCGTATTGGCCTTGAGATAGGAGATCGGTTTGATGCGTTCCTTGAGGTTCATGGCGGCTCCGAATGAGACAAACTGCGAGACGACCAAATATACGCCAAATTTGGTCGTGTTACTTGGACGCGTATTTGCTGCTTACGTCAGCGTCGTTTCCGGCAGGCTGATGCGGTTGCGGCCCAGGTGCTTGGCGCGGTACAGGGCGCAGTCGGCCGTGTGGATCAGCTGCCCCAGTTCCGTGCCTGCACCGGGCAGGGCCGTGGCGGCGCCGATGCTGACGGTAACGCAGGCGCCATCGGGGCGCTTGCGCGGCAGTTGCAGCCGCTCCACGCGCTGGCGGATGCGTTCGGCCACGATGGCCGCGCCCTTGAGCGACTGGTTCGGCAGGATGACGGCAAATTCTTCGCCGCCATAGCGGGCCACCAGGTCGTTCGTGCGCATTTCGCTGGCCACGGCGCCGGCCACCTTGCGCAGGCACAGGTCGCCGCCCTGGTGGCCGTGGCTATCGTTATACTCCTTGAAATTGTCGACGTCGACCATCAGCAGCGACAGGGGCTGGCTTTGACGCTGGGCGCGCTGCCACTCGGCCAGGATGGTATCGTCGAAGCAGCGCCGGTTTGCCAAGCCCGTCAGGCCGTCGCGCGTGGCCAGGCGTTCCAGTTCCACGTGCGCGCGTTTTTCATCTGTCATGTCGCGCAGGGTTTCGACGACGGCGATCAGTTCGCCGTGATTGCCATAGATGGGGCTGGCATCGACGGCCAGGTAGCGCCGCCGCCCCGTGCGCGGCATGTCGCACCAGTTTTCCGCGCACAGATTGTTGCCCGTGCTGCTGCGATATTGCTGCTGTGCATGCAGCGCGCGCATGTCGCCGCCGCGCCCGGTCAGCAGCAGGTCGGCCAGGGTGGGGCGCTCGTCGTTGTAGAAGCAGCGGCCCGGCTCGCGCGTGCGCAGCACTTCGGCCGCCGGCACGCCCGTCAGCTGTTCGCAGGCGCGGTTCCAGATCATCACCTGGCCATGCACGTCGAGGACAAAGGTGGGCACGACCAGCAATTCCATCATTTTGACGGCAAAACCCTGGGCTGCATCGCAGGGCGATGCGCTGGCATGTGCATGGCTATCCGGCATGTAAACATCCTTCTTGGGGTGAATGGGGCTGGCTCGCTGGCCATGATGCAGCGCAGCGAGACAGGAGATGTTGATATTGAGCAATATTTTCAGCGATGCGCCATCGCTTCGTCGTGGCAGTCCGGCAGGGGCAGCGACACGCGCAAGGTGGTGCCGGTGTCGATTTGGCTTTCGATGTGCAGGCTGCCGCCGGCGGCTGCCACGCGCTCATGCATGCCGGACAGGCCGCAACCGAGTCGCGGCGGCGAGCCCGACAGCCCGACGCCGTCGTCGCTGATGCTGCAGGCCAGGGTGGCGCCCGTTTGTTGCAGGCTCAGCTGGACATGCGTGGCGCGCGCATGGCGGGCGATATTCGCGAGCGCTTCCTGCAGCGCGTGGTACAGCAGGGGGCCGTGCGCGCTGCCGGCGGCCGCGTCGAGCCGGTAATCGCAGCTGCAAGCGATGCCCGTGGTACGCTTGAAGTCCGCCAGCAAGTCGTCGCACGCCGCTTGCAGGCCCGCGTCGAGGGCGGGCGGGCGCAGGTCGTGGATGACGCAGCGCAGCGCAGCGATGCTGAGGTCGACATTGCGCGCCATCACGGCCAGTTGCCGCGCCAGCAAGGGCGCCGCGTCATGCGTGCTGGTCTGCAGCATGGCCAGGTCGAATTTCAGGGTCAGCAGATGCTGGCCCAGGTCGTCGTGGATGTCGCGCCCGATGCGCAGGCGTTCCTGCGCGCGCGCCTGTTCGGCCTCGGCGCGCAGCTGTTCCAGCGCCTGCAGGCGCAGCGCCAGGCGGTGCTGGCGCCACAGCAGCAGCGCCAGCGCAGCGAGCAGGATGGCGCAGGCCAGCATCAAGGGGGAGGGCGTGCCATCCAGCAGCATCGGCCCGGCGGCGTATCCGGCGTGCAGGGAAGCGAGTGCGGCGGCCCCCAGACAGGCCAGAATGCTCAGGCGGTACGGCGGACGTCTCCAGCGTTGCAGCATGTCCATCCTCCCCAAGAATGTTTTCCATCAGGCAATGTTATTACGGAAAATATATTAACTTGGGGCTATTTATATTGTCTAAACGCAAAAGCTGCGCAGTTATGCCTGCGAATATGGTTTTCTTGCCCCGGATGCCGCAGCAGCAGGGAGCGGGCACGGCATTTGCACGGGAAGTGTCGTGGCGGCATATAATAGAGGGTTGTCAATCGGCTTTTGCGGCGACGGCGCGGCGCGCCGGCCCCGATGCGTTCGCCCCGCGCGATGACGCCAGCCAGCTCTTAGGAAATACAGTGACTTATAGCATCAAAGAGATTTTTTACACCCTGCAGGGCGAAGGCGCGCACGCTGGCCGTCCGGCCGTGTTTTGCCGCTTTTCCGGCTGCAACCTGTGGACGGGCCGCGAAAGCGACCGCGCCACGGCCGTGTGCCAGTTCTGCGACACGGATTTCGTCGGCACCGATGGCGAACTGGGCGGCAAGTTCAAGACGCCGCAGGAACTGGCCGCGCTGATCGACAGCCTGTGGCCGGCCAGCTACGCGCCCAGCAAATACGTGGTGTTTACGGGCGGCGAACCGCTGCTGCAACTGGACACGGCCCTGATAGCCGCCATGCACGCGGTGGGCTTTACCATCGCCATTGAGACCAACGGCACCTTGCCCGTGCCGGCCGGCGTGGACTGGATCTGCGTCAGCCCGAAGATGGGTTCGACACTGGTCGTACACAAAGGCAATGAAATCAAGGTGGTCATTCCCCAGTTCCAGCAAGACCTGGCCGCCTACGAACAACTGGATTTCGAGAACTTCTTCGTGCAGGCGATGGACGGCCCCCTGGCCGCGCACAACATGAAGCTGGCGATCGAAACATGCAAAAGCAACCCGAAGTGGAAGCTGAGCCTGCAAACCCATAAACTCCTGCAAATACCTTAACAAAACAATATGCTGACTATCACACGCAAGCTCGAATTCGACGCGGGCCACCGCATTCCCGACCACAAAAGCCAGTGCCGCAATCTGCATGGCCACCGCTACACGGTGGAAATCACCCTGGTCGGCAAGGTCATCGAAGCGGAAGGCAATTCCGACAATGGCATGATCATGGACTTTTCCGACGTGAAAACTCTGGCCAAGCAGCACCTGGTCGATGTCTGGGACCACGCCTTCCTCGTCTACGAAAAAGACACGGCCGTGCGCGACTTCCTGGCCAGCCTGCCCGACCATAAGACCGTCGTCATCGATCGCATCCCGACGGTGGAAAACCTGGCCCGCATCGCCTTCGAGATACTGAAAGCGGCATTTACCGACCACTTCGGCACGGGCTTGCACCTGCATAAACTGGTGCTGCATGAAACGCCGAATTGCTGGGCAGAAGTGACCGATGACTGAAACGCACGCTAGCGCGCAGGACGCGCGCTACATGCAGCTGGCCCTGGAGCAGGCACAGCACGCATGGGACCTGGGCGAAGTGCCCGTTGGCGCCGTCGTCGTCAAGGATGGCGAAGTCATCGCCGTCGGCTACAACCAGCCCATCGGCCGCCATGACCCCACGGCGCACGCGGAAGTGATGGCCTTGCGCGCGGCCGCTGAAAAGCTGGGCAACTACCGCTTGCCCGGCTGCGAGCTGTACGTGACCTTGGAACCGTGCGTGATGTGCTCGGGCGCCATGTTGCATGCGCGCCTGGCGCGCGTGGTGTATGGCGCGGGCGACCCGAAGACGGGCGCCTGCGGTTCCGTGCTGAACCTGTTCGAGCAGCCGGCGCTGAACCACCAGACGGCGATCGTTGGCGGCGTGCTGGCCGACGAATGCGGCGCTTTCCTCAAGCGCTTCTTTGCCGAGCGCCGCCGCGCGCAGGCGGAAGCGCGCAAGCTGGCCCATCCTCCGGCCTGACCATGCCAGCCATCGCGGCTGGCATTTTTTACAACTGTTGCGAAATAACATCTGTATAGACCACTTTGCCATTCTCAAATGAGAATGATTCGTGTTACAGTATTGTTTTCGCCAGCAAACTTTCCTTATGCATCGTTAACACTTTCGTTATCGATCCGGGTTCAAGAGCCAGCCTTTACTCTTCCACCGGATCATCATGACTACTGTGCCTACGCAGCGCCTCGCTGCACCCGTCGTATCTCCAGCTCACCTGCCTGTCCGCCGCCATAACCTGGTGCTGCGCGCCGCTTTGCTGGGCCTGTTCGCCGCGCCGCTGCTGCCCGTGGCCGCGCAAAACGCCGCCATCAATGCAGGCACGGCCGCGCAGGAACCGGCCAAGCTGCCTGTCTTCCCGGAAATCGTCGTGAACGCCAAGCAGGATTACGAGCGTCGCGCGGGCACCAAGACGGTGATCCGCAGCGACGACCTGGAACGCCGCAACGTGACGGACATGGCCGGCGTCGTGCGCTATCAGCCGCTGATCAGCACGCCAATGGCGGCCTCGGGCGGCGGCGGCATCTGGGATGGCGCGGGCAATACCGGTTACAACATCCGTGGCCTGGAAGGCAACCGGATCAGCCTGGAACTCGATGGCATTTCCCTGCCGGATGCTGCACCGAAGCCGGACAGCAATAACATGAACGCCTTCGGCATGGGCCGCGATTATTTCGATCCAGAAACCTTCCGCGAAGTGCGCATCGATTCGGGCACGACGGCCGTCAGCGGCGCCAATCCCGGCCTGGGCGGCGGCGTGGCCTTCATC
The DNA here is from genome assembly GCF_002735705.1 of Janthinobacterium sp. BJB426. Taxonomy (GTDB): domain Bacteria; phylum Pseudomonadota; class Gammaproteobacteria; order Burkholderiales; family Burkholderiaceae_D; genus Janthinobacterium. The sequence continues at coordinate 106,096 of NZ_PDZL01000003.1, read as the reverse complement.
ACCAAGTCGCCCGAAGATTACCTGGGCGAAGGGCAGGACCATTACGTGGCGTATAAATACGGCCGCGCGACCGCCGACCGCAGCAATGCACACACCCTGACGGGCGCGGCCAAGATCGGCGCCAGTCTGCAAGGTCTGGCCGTGTACGTGCACCGCGATGGCGAGCAGCTGGACAGCCGCGGCAGCGCCACCGTCAACCCGGATGACTGGCATTCGAACGCCTTGCTGTCGAAGCTGGTGTGGGCTCTGCCGGGCGAACAAAAGCTGGACTTGACGGTCGACATGTTCGAACGCAAGAACAAGCGCGATCTCAACAATAAAGTCAGCGCCATGTACCCGGACGGCGTGCAGCAGGATTCCACCACCAAGCGTACCCGCGTCAGCCTGGGCCACGATGTGGTGCTGAAGGATTTCGCCCTGTTCGACCGCCTGACCTCGAAAGCTTATCTGCAGAACGCGAAGATCGACGACAAGAGCAAGGGACGCTATACCTATCAAGGCAACTTCCAGCGCGCCATCGACACCAGCTTCAAGAATGACAGCATCGGCCTGACTTCGGAAGCCGTCAAGCAGCTCAATGCCGACAACGCGCTGCTGTACGGCGTGCAGCTGGAACAGACAAAATCGCGCCGCCCATGGATGGAAGACCGCACCCTCATCGCCACGGGCGTGCACCAGATCACGCGCAAGAACCGCATGGCCGACATGGATGTCACCAAGCTGGCTCTGTACGTGCGCGACGACTATGGTTTCGACCTGGGCGGCAAGAAAGCCGTGCTGACGCCGGGCCTGCGTGCCGACTACCGCAAGCTGGAACCGAAAAACCTGCAGAACTACCTGATCGGCGTGCCGAACGCGGCCAAGGAAGTGCGCAAGGAGAGCGATTCCTACTTCACGCCGAGCCTGAGCCTGTCCGTGGAAGTGCTGCCGCAAATGAATGCCTACGCCACGTTCACGCGCGGTACGCGCCTGCCGACGGCGGTCGAACGCACGGGTACCTATGATTCCATCAGCTATACGGGCACGGGGAATGGCTATGCCGTGCTGGGCAATCCGAATCTGGGCAAGGAAACCAGCAAGGCGTATGAACTGGGGCTCAAAGGCGACGTGACCAGGGGCTTGAGCATGCACGCTTCCGTCTACCAGACGGAATACAAGAACATGATCGAGTACGTGGCGCAAGACCTGGACCCGGTGAATTACCCGACCCTCACCTGGGGCTTGTACCGTCCCGAAAACATCGGCAATGCGCGCACCTGGGGTGCCGAGCTGAGCTTGCACGCGGAACTGGGCACCTGGTTGCCGGCCATGCAGGGCTACCGCGTCGACCTGGCCACGGGCGTGGCCAAGGGGCGCTCCTTCAATACCCTGACGGGCGAGAGCGGCGGCCTGGCCTCGGTGGCGCCGGCCAAGACGGCGCTGACCTTCGGCTATGACCATACGAACAAGTTGTTCGGCCTGGAACTGACGGCGCTGCATGCCGGTGAGAAACAGGCGCCGAACGACTTGCTGATGGGCACGACCGCGCCGCGCTTCAAGGTGCCGTCGTACACCATCTTTGACCTGTCGACCTACTGGAATGTGCACAAGAACGCCAAGATCATCGTCGGCGTGTACAACTTGACGGATCGCAAGTACTGGGATTACGCGGCCGCGCGCAGCCTGTCTGCCGGCACCACGGTGGCCAGCCGTTTGGAGATCGAGCGCTACGCCAAGCCGGGCCGCAACGTCGCCGCCAGCCTCAGCGTCAACTATTGATTTTTACCGGGGAGGGGCGCTTGCCCCTCTTTTTTTCCATGTTTGATTGAATGGTCTCTCTATGAAGTTATCCAAACTCGTTCTATCCCTGCTAGGCAGCCTGCTGATTGCAAACGCATATGCGGCCCCAGCCACCTTGGCGGAACGCTGGTCCACCTTGCGCACGGAACAGCCGAAGCTGCAGATCCGCGACGCGGCGCGCGCGCTGGGTGTATCCGAAGCGCAATTGCTGGCAACCAACATCGGCAAGGGCGTCACGCGCCTGCAGGCCGACGGCAACCAGCCGCGCGAAATCATGCGCGCCGCGCTGGACCTGGGCATCGTGCAAGCCATCACGCGCAATGAAAACGGCGTCATCGAAACGACGGGCGTCGCCAGCAAGTTCAAGCAGGCGGGCGACAAGTCCGAGCAGGCCGACGCCAAGGACCCGGAAACGGAAGCGCGCCAGCGCAATATCGCCGGCGGCTACCTGGGCGGCCAGATCGACCTGCGTTTCCACTTTGAAAACTGGAAATACGCATTTGCCGTGGAACAGGCGGGCCGCGATGGCAAGCCGACGCGCAGCCTGCAATTCTTTGACGCCAACGGTACGGCCGTGCACAAGATCTACCTGCGCAACGAACCGGGCGTGGCCGTCTACGATAAATTGGTGGCGACCTTCCGCCTGCCGCAGCAAAGCGCCGAACTGAACGTGCTGGCCGTGGCGCCGAAAGCGGCGGAAAAGCCGGATGCCGAAATCGACGTCAAGGAATTTCAGCTGGCCTGGAAAGACATGACGGACGTGCACCAGTTCGCGCAAATCATGCGTGAATTCCACCTGTCGCGCGAACAGGCCCTGCGCCTGGCGCCGGCCGGCGTGGTCGAGCGCGTGACGCCAGCGGCGCTGCGTACCCTGCTGGAAAACGCGGCAAAGGACAAGGTCGCCATCATGGTGTTCCTGGGCAATGAAGGCTTGACGCAGATCTACAGCGGCAAGATCGAGAAAACCATGGCCGCCGGCGGCTTCTTCAACGTGCTGGACCCGGACTTCAACCTGCACATCCGCGACACGGCCCTGCGCAGCGGCTGGGTCGTCAAGCGCGGCGGCGTCACCTCCGTCGAGTTCTTCGACAAGGAAGGCACGCAAGTGGTCTCCTTCTTCGGCGTGCGCGAACGGGGCAAACCGCAGCCACAAAGCTGGGTCGACCTGGCCGATTCCTTGCCTAAAGCCAAGTAAGCAGCACCGTTGATTCGTCACCGTTGCCGCGCGCCGTACCGGCGCGGCAACACTTCAGCTGAGTGCCGCGTGCCGGTCTCATGTCTGAAGCACAATAGTGGTATGCTGATTACAAGGCCGCAGCGATCGTGCCTGCGTGCTGGTTCCTGGAAGAGAGGCAATCATGGCAACCATCATGGCGAACGGCCTGAACATAGCTTATGAGAGCCACGGCGACCCCAACGATCCGTGCGTGCTGCTGGTCATGGGCCTGGGCATGCAATTGATTGCCTGGCCGGCGGACTTCGTCGAAGGCATCGTCGAGCAAGGATTTCGCGTCTTGCGTTTCGACAACCGCGACAGCGGCCTGTCGAGCAAGATGGCGCTGGCGGGCAAACCCTATCTGCCGCTGGCCTATGTGAAAAACCTGGTCGGCTGGCCCCTGAAAACTTCCTACACCCTCAATGACATGGCGGAAGACGCGCTGGGCTTGCTGGCGGCCTTGCGCATTGCTCAGGCGCATGTGATCGGTGTGTCGATGGGCGGCATGATCGCGCAAGTGATGGCGGCGCGCGCGCCACAGCAGGTGCTCAGTTTGACGTCCATCATGTCGAGCAGCGGCCGGCGCGGCTTGCCCGGCCCCACGCGGGCCGCGCGCAACGCTTTATTGCAACGCCCGAAACGCAACGCCAGCCGCGCCGAACTGATGGCGCACATGGCCGCCACCGTGCGCGTCATCGGCAGTCCCGCCTATCCCGTCTCGGAAAAACTGCTGTACCAGCGCATCGAAGCGGCGCTGCAGCGGGGCAGTTGCCCGGAAGGCGTGGCGCGGCAAATGGTGGCCATCGCCGCCTCGGGCGAGCGCACGGCCTTGTTGCCGAGCATCAGCTGTCCGGCGCTGGTGATCCATGGCGCGGCCGACCCCCTGATTCCCGTCGCCTGCGGCATCGATACGGCGGCGCTGATCCCGGGCGCCCGGCTGGAAGTCATCGAAGGCATGGGGCACGACATGCCGCCCCAGCTGATCGAGCGCCTGCTCGCCTTGATCGATGTGCATCTGCAAGGTAAGATGGCGCCCCAGATGCGCTCCCAGCCAGCTTGAGCCAGGCGCGCCCACCCCTTGACTAGCCGGGCATATTTTGAAGACACCTGAGATTGGCATCGCCATCGTCGCGCCGGGCGGTTATGCGCCCGACGAAGCGGCCTTGGCACGCGGTATCGCCCGCTTGCAGGCGCAAGGCGCCACCGTCCACAATTACTACGATCACGAACATAGATTCCAGCGCTTCGGCGGCACGGATGCGGGCCGCCTGGCGCAGCTCCATGCCGCCGCGGCCGACCCTGCCGTGCAGGTGGTGATCGCCTTGCGCGGCAGCTACGGCATCAGCCGCATCCTGCCGGACATCGATTTCGACCTCATGGCGGACAGCCGCAAGCTGTTTGTCGGCTACAGCGATTTTACGGCCTTCCACATGGGCTTGATGGCCAAGACGGGCCGCGCCAGCTTTGCCGGCCCCATGATCTGCGACGATTTTACGCGTGATGAGCCCGAGCAATTTACGCTCGATCAGCTGTGGTCGTGCCTGGCCGGCCCCACGCACACGGTCACGGGCACGGCAATAGGCAATCCGCAGGTCGAGCTGAAAGGCAAGCTGTGGGGCGGCAACCTGGCCATGCTCGTGCATCTGCTCGGTACCCCATATTTCCCGGAAATCGACGACGGCATCCTGTTCCTGGAAGACGTCAACGAACACCCGTACCGGGTCGAGCGCATGCTGCTGCAACTGCTGCACGCGGGCGTGATTGGCCGCCAGCAAGCCGTGGTGCTCGGCGATTTTTCCGCGTATAAACTCAGTCCCATGGATAACGGCTACGATTTCGACGCCATGCTGGCATACGTGCGCCAGCGCCTGCCCGTGCCCGTGCTGACGGGGCTCGAGTTTGGCCACATCCGCCGCCGGGTCACCTTGCCGTTCGGCGGCCAGGCGAGCCTGCAATCGGATGCGTCCGGCTTCAGCCTGCGGGTGACCGATTACCCCACCCTGGCGCGCACCTGAACTCCATGTCCGCCAGGCCCGGCAGGTTGCTGCAGCTCGATGTGCTGCGCGGCCTTGCCGTGTTCGGCATCTTGCTGGTGAATATATGGGGCTTTGCCTGGGGCACGATTTCCTTGCGCTACGGCACCTTGCCGGCGCAGCCGCCCGTGCTGGACCAGCTCGTCATTTTTTTGGTGGCGGCGCTGGCGCAATTCAAGTTCTATCCCATCTTCGCGTTTCTGTTTGGCGCCGGCTTTGCCTTGCAGACACGCTCATTGCAACGCCAGCTGGGCAGCTGGGAGCAGGCGCGAGCGGCTTATCGGCGCCGGCTGCGCTGGCTGCTGGCATTCGGCCTGTTGCACGGTTTCCTCATCTGGAGTGGCGACGTGCTGACCTCGTATGCCGTCGCCGGCATGCTGATCCTGCCCCTGGCATCAGCCCGGCTCAGCCGCGTGCGCAACCGCGCCTGGCTGGTGGCGGCCGGTTTTTTGCTGTTCATGTGCCTGCTCATTCCCGTGGGCCAGCAGGGCGGCGCACCGGACATCGCGCGCGACCTGCACAGTTTTGCGCAGCGTTACGCCATCTACACGCAAGGCGGCGCGTGGGCCGTCGCCAAGCTGCGTGCCAACGATTTCCTCGTTTCCTTGCTGTACGCCGCCGTCATGCTGCCGCATATCATCGTGTTGTTCCTGCTGGGCATCTTGTCCGTGCGTTGTGGCTGGCTGACGCAGCCGCAGCGCCACCAGCGCCTGTGGCGCCGCGTGCGCGCCGTGGGACTGGGCCTGGGCTTGCCGTTCAACTTGCTGGCGGCGGGCGCCGTCGCGTGGCAAGTTGCCGACCCGTATCAAACCGTGTTTGACACGGCCCTGTTCGAAGTGGGCCTGTTTGCCGGCGGCCCCGTGCTGGCGGCCGGCTATGTGGCCGCGCTGATGCTGACCGGTCCTTTCATGCTGCGCTGGCTGGGCGCATGGCTGGCGCCCGTGGGCCGCATGGCGCTGAGCAATTATCTGCTGCAATCCTTGATCGGCACCTGGCTGCTGCAGGGGCCGGGCCTGGGCTGGGGCGCAACACTGCGCCCGGCCGAGATGCTGGGCCTGGCGGTAGTCATCATGGCGGGGCAGGTGCTGCTCAGCCGCTATTGGCTGCGGACGTTCCGCCAGGGACCGATGGAAGCGCTGTGGCGACGGCTGGCGCGATTGCCTTAATCCGTTCCCCAGTCAAACGCGCCTTGCGCCGCAGCCGGCGGTGGCGGCTTGGGCTTGGCAGACGGCACCAGCGGATTATCGACGGCATGCCATTCGAACAGTTCTACATCCAGCATGCAGGTGCGCGCCAGGTGCAGCGCCTGCTCCGGCGTCAGGGCGGGGTCGAGCCAGCGGTGCGCGTCTTCCAGGCTGACGGCGACGGGGCGGCGGTCGTGGATATCGACCATGCCGCCCATGCTGTCGGCCGTCACCAGCACGAAGCCGGCTTCCTCGCGGTTATGCTTGTACGGCCCGAACTGGGCCAGCGCCAGCAGGAACAGGGGCGCGCGGTCCTTGCGGTGGATGTGCCACGGTTGCTTGCTGCCTTTCTCTCCCGTCCATTCATACCAGCCGGAAACGCTGACGATACCGCGCCCCGCGCGTAGCAAGGGCTTCCAGTAGGCGCCAGCGAGTTTTTCCAGACGGGCATTGATGGCGATGGGGATTTTTTTCTTGCCGGGGGCGGGCACGGCTTGCGCGGCCCAGGCGGGGCGGTAGCCCCAGAAGACGTCATCGACCCTGTGGACGCCATCCTGGATATGCAGCACGGGCCGGTAAGTGCCGGGCGACACGTTCAGGTGCGGCTCGGCCTCGCTGTCGAACACCGCGTCGGTCCAGCCGAAGGATGACGCCAGCACGGGCGCCGTGTCATTTTGATCGAGTCGTCCACACATGCTGAAATCATACCCGATTGCCCGGCGCCGCGAGGCAGGCGCGCGCGTGCTTTCTGTGTGTGGTCAAACGTACAGACTGCGGGCGGCAGGTGGCGCACAGTGGAGACCAGTCAGCTTCCTGACGCTTCTTGCACCGGAGGAACTATGTCGTTTGAAAATCCCACCATCCACAAAGGTTTTATTATCAGCGCCACGGCCAGTCAGCGCCGCGATGGCCGCTGGGTCGGCTCGTATGTCAGCCAGAACCAGGCATGCGGCGCGTATGCGGACACCTGCGATTACGACGATTGCAGCAACGAAAAAGAGGCGCAGCAACTGGCGCTGTCCGTCGGCTGGCGCCTGGCCGATGGCGTGCAGGCACGCTGAGGCAGCTTGCCGGTCAGCGCTTGCGCCGCAGGGCCAGCAGCAAGCCGGCCACGGGGAAGAGCAGGGCGGTGCCCAGTCGTACGGAGGTCAGCGTAGCGGCCTCCGCGCCGACCACATGCGGCAAGGCCAGCAGCAACAGGGGCGTGGGCACGGCGATGGCAAAGAAAAACAGATACCACGAATAGCCATTCTTCTTGGCCAGCAAGGCAATCAAGGCGCAGCCGACGAGGAAGACCAGCGGCAAATTCACATATTCCATGGTTCTGAGTTTTCATCCGGGAAAGCGCGTCATTATACGCGCGCACCAGGGGTGCCGGATGGACTTGCCGCATCAATTGCCGACGAAATCCGGCGGCTGCGGCGCCTGCTTTTCGGCAAGTGGCGCATCGGCCGGCAGCAGCGCCTTGATGGCGCCGTTATAGATGAGTTCCTGGGCATACGCCGAGGCCTCGATCAAGGCCGCATGCACGGACTTGAAACTGCTGGGTGTTTCAATCAGCACGGGCTTGGCGTACACCTGCAGCGTATCGCCACGCTTGCTGATCAAAATCATGCCCCGGTAGCGCCCATCCTTCTCCAGCGCCCCCGCCACATGAAATTCATACCCCCTGATCTGGTGTTTTTGTTGCTGATCCATGTCTCCCGCCTCCAGACCTGATTGTCGTGGCCCAGGCCTTTTTACGCCTATAGAACAGCTGAGTGTTTGATCTGAATCAAGACTGCCAATTCAAGCCACGATCCAACGAACGTCACGACGGCAGCCGTCATCACCCAGCGCGAATGGCGCGGATCTGCTGGGCCGTTTCCTCGATCTCGCGATACGCTTCCTGGATATAGCCACTGATCGGATGCCCGTCCATCCATTCGAAATAGGCGCGTTCGTCATGCTTGATGGAAAAGGGGACGTGGTGGTCGCGGATCGATTCGGCCGTTTCGCGCACCAGCGAGGCAAACAGCAGCTCCAGAGTTTCCATGATGGTCACCTTGCGAGACATAGAGCTTTTAATGTAGCACAAAGCCACCGGCCGGCCAGGGCGCCAGCCGCAGGCGTGCGGACCCGCCTTCAGGCGTCCTCGTAGCGGACGATGTCGAGCGCGCATTCGGGATATGCCTGCTCGAACAGGAACTGGTCTTTTTCGTACACGCAAAAGACGGCCGTCCGGTTTTCTTCCTCTGGGAAGTAGTCGCCGTCGATGCACAGCACCGTCATTGCGGGGCCGCCGCATTTGACGCGCACGATATCGCCTTCATGAAATTGCTTCATCGCTGATCCCATGCCGTAGGAGTCGAAATGGATGCCGTTGCTGGCAGATTATATTGTCAGTAATCATACGCCAGGAATAGTTGGTCGCGCACACGCTTGACATGCCGCTTGCAGCTATCATGATGCGAGGCGGCATATCGTGTGCCCGCATGCTTGACCCGAACCGTAGATTGTTTGCCATGGAAATTATTCTCGCTCCTTCCAACCTGGGCTTGCGGCCTCTGGCGCCTGGCCATGAACCGGGCACCTGGCGCGCGCCAGCCGTCCTGATGGCGCAGGGCTTGGAGGCGGCTGTGGGCGCACGCACTTGCGTGGCGCTGCCGCGTCCTGCTTATACGCCCATGGCCCAGCCTGGCACGCGCCTGTACAACGGCGTGACGATGCGCGCGTTCAACCTGGAACTGGCCGCGCGCGTCGCCGACAGCCATGCGCGCGGCGTGTTTCCGCTGGTCATAGGCGGCGACTGCTCGGTGCTGCTGGGTGCCCTGACGGGCGCGCGCAGCGCTGGCGGCGTGTCGCTGGTGCATGTGGATGGCCACAGCGATTTTCGCCATCCCGGTAATTATGATCCTGCGCAAACACTGGGCGCCGTGGCCGGCATGGACCTGGCCCTAGCCACGGGCCGGGGCGAGGCGCTGATGACGCAGTGGCCCGGCGTGACGGCGCCGCTGGTGGCGGAAGAGTATGTCGTGCAACTGGGGGAGCGGGAAAACCGCGATGCCGATTTTGCCTGGCCGGATGTGAATGACACGGCCATCACGCGCATCGATGTGTTTGAGGCCAACGCGGCGGGTGCCGCCGTGGTGGCCGAGCGTATCAATGCTGTGCTGGACAGGCGCGCGCCGCGGCGCTTCTGGTTGCACCTCGATGTCGATGTACTCGATCAGGCGCTGATGCCGGCCGTCGATTCTCCAGGCAGTCCTGGCATTGCACCCGATGCCTTGCTGGCCATCCTGCGGACCTTGCTCGATGGTGGTGGCTGCTGTGGCATGACGGTGACGGTGTTTGATCCCGACAAGGATCCGGATGGCGCGTGCACTGCCTTGCTGGTGGCGCTGCTGGGCCAGCTTTTCGCGCCGGCACCGGTGTCAGGCCGGGTGGCCGATATGCTCGTATAAGATCACGCAGCCGATGACGATCAGCACCAGGCCGCCCACCAGTTCGGCGCGCCGGCCCGCCACCGTGCCCAGCACGCGGCCCAGCATCACGCCCAGGGTCACCATGACGAAGGTGGAAAAGCCGATGGCGGCCGCCGTCACGACAATATTTGCGCCCAGCAAGGCCAGGCCCGCGCCCACCACCATGGCGTCGATGCTGGTGGCCAGGCCCGTCACGGCCAGCACCCAGAACGAGTGCGACTGGGCCGGCGCCTCTTCCTCGTCGGCATCGGACAGCGCGTTGCGTATCATCAGCAAGCCGATGATGCCCAGCAGGCTGAAGGCGATCCAGTGGTCCCACGCTTCCACGTAAGGTGCTGCCACGCTGCCCAGGGCCCAGCCGATGATGGGCGTGGTGGCTTCGATGACGCCAAAGATCAGGCCAGTGCGCAACGCCTCGCGCCATTGCGGCTTGTGCAGGGCGGCGCCCTTGCCCACGGCGGCCGCGAAGGCGTCGGTGGACATGGCAAGCGAGAGGGCGGCAGTGGCGGCGAAATTCATCGTTGGCTTTCAGTAAAACCTGGCTGGGATGATAGTTAACACAATAACGCCTAAGAAAACCGTAGCGAGCGGAAGGGAGTTATGGTCGAGAAGCGCAACTGTACGAAGGTACAGTGAGCATCGCAGGCCGTAAATCACGACGCGCAGCAGGTTTGATAGGCGTTTAACGCAAACCCGGCGATTTTACCCCAGGTACAGCACCACCAAGGAAGCCAGCAGGCAATATGCGCCAAAGAAATGCCAGCGGCCCTGTTCCAGCCAGCGCGACAGCCAGCGCAGGGCCAGCAAGCCGGCCAGGAAGGACAGCAGCATGCCCAGCAGGCTTGGGCCGAGCAGGTGCAGCAGGCTGTTGCCGTGTTCCAGATGGTCCAGGCTGCCATTCGCCACGGCCTGGTAAAAGCGCCAGCCTTCCTTGACCAGCACGGCCGGGGTCAGCACGACGGCCAGGGCAAAGCTGAATTCCTCGGCGCGGCGCTGCGGCACGCCCATGGCGATGCCGGCGGAAATGGTGGCGCCCGAGCGTGAAAAGCCGCGGAAAGGCAGGCACAGGCCTTGCACGGCGCCGATCACCATCGCCTTGCCGATGGACAAGGTGCCATGCTGGCGCGCTTGCAGGCGCGACGACACAATGATCAGTACGCCTGCGGCGGCCAGCGCGGCGGCCATCAGCTTCGCGTTGCCGAACAGGTGCTCGATTTCAAAGCCGGGCGCATCCTTGCTCATGACGTGCGTAATGCCTTTCAGCAAGCCGAAGCCGACGATGCCCGTCAGGGCAGTGGCGGCCACGAGCAACAGCACATTGCTGCGAAAGGCGCTGGCCGAGCTGAAATACGTGGCGCGCCAGGATTTCCAGAAATACACGATGACGGCAAACATGGTGCCTGTGTGCAGCATCACCAGCAGCATGGTCAGCTCTGGCGAGGTCGGGTCCAGGCCCATCAGCTTTTCCGCCATGATGACGTGGGCGGAGCTGGACACGGGCAGCAGCTCGGCGAAGCCCTGGACGATGGAAAGAATAAATAATTGCAAAAAACTCATGATTATCTGGACTCGGGCGGGAAAAGCAGGGCCGCCGATTTTACCCGCCCGATCCTGCGGCTACGACCCTCGCCAGATTACAGTTTGTCCATGTTTTATTGCCCAGCCGGCGCCTGCTGCTTGAAGACGCTGCGGAACGCCTTCAGTGCTGCCGGGTGATAGATCGTGCCGTGGGTTTCTTCCGGCATTTTTTCCACATGCCATTGCAAGCCGGGCGGCGCCTGCTTTCGCAGCACCTCCGACAGGCGCTGCACTTCGATGGCGATGCCTGACTCGCTGCTGGACGCCAGGTACAGGCTGTGCTTGCCTGCCGCGCCTTGCGCGAGCAGGGTTGCCGCCTGGCGCGGCAGTGCGCCGTGGTTCCACCACAGGCTGGGATCGAACGCCAGGTAATGGTCGAACAGCTGCGGTTCCAGCAGGTATGTTTCCACTACGAACAGGCCGGCCAGCGATTCACCGACGATGGCCGTCTCGCCCGTCGTGCGGTAACGGCGCCGCACCTCTGGCATCAGCTCGTCGCGGATGAAGGCCCGGTAGGCGGACGCGCCGCCCACGACGGGGGCGATCTTGCGGTCTGCCGCGCTCTCCGTCGGGCCCGTCAAGTCGCGCCGGCGCTGCGTGTTTTGCATGCCGACCAGCATGAAGGGACGCATCGTGCCATTCGCTACCGACACTTGCAGCAAGCCGGCCACGTGCAAAAAGTCTTCCGCCACGCCGCCGTCCGGCATGTACAGCACGGGCAGCGGCGCGTCGGGCGGCGTATCCCAGGCGCGCGCCATATAGACATTGATGTGGCGCTTTTCCTGCAGTGCCTGCGAATCGATGCTGAAACTTTCACCGATGACGAGCGGCGCGGCCGCGCTGGCGGCGGGTGCTGCAATGGCGATGTGGTGGAAGGGGCTGGACAGCAGCAGGGCGGCGGCGAGGTGCAGTGCAAGGCGAGAGTGGCGCATGTTTTCCCGTGATAAGTAAGTCGGATCGATGGCATGCACGTGTATGGACATGCCATCGGGCAATTCTATCTTATCTTTGGTGCAGCATTACTTGATCGTCAAGAGCTTCCGCTCGCGCACGATACCCGCCTTGTCGATCGTGTAGGCGACGAGCAGGGCGCCATCCTCGGCGCAGGCGTGGCAGGTGATCAGGGGCGTGGAAAACAGCACGCTCTGGCCGCCATCGCTGGTCGCCGTGCTGCCCACGAAGTCGGCGGGCGCAAACGGGACAGAGTCTGGATGGGCAGCGGCAAACGCGCGCCAGGCCGGCGTGGCGCGGTCTTCCTCGCCCACGGAGCCTTCGTCGACGTCGATGGCGGCACCATCGCTGCCGATCAGCAAGGTGCCTTCATTCGTGTTGGCGCGGAACGGATAGGTAACGGTGGCCAGGGCCGCCTTGCCCAGCGGCCGCCAGGCGGAGATGAAGCCGGCCTTGTTTGCCTTCACCAGCATTTTGGCCGCGGCGACTGCTTGCGGGCTGGCGCCCGAGCGCTGCATGGTGCGCAGCAGGCAGACGTCGGGCGCCGTGGGCGATTGTTCGCTGCGGCAAGCCGACAGCGAGCGTTCCTGCCACACGGCGCGCGCATCGATGGGGCCGATGTGCTGGGGGCTGGCCGCCTGCGCGCTCGCCAGAGTGGAGAACGCAAGGATGGCGCAGCCGAATACATGGCGGGAAAATTGTGTGGACATGGGGAACTTTCTGTAGCGGAAACAATAGAGCCTCCGATTATAGGAGGGGGCCGGCGAGCTTGCCCACACGAAACGGCCTCGCTGGCGGCCGGCTTGCGTCTCGATTAGCGCTTCTTTGCCGCCGCCTGGCGCAAGGCCTTCGCTTCCTGTTTATTGGGAATATGCGGGCGCGTGGCCAGCTCCCCCTTGACGGCGGCGATGGCGGCGCCGAACAGCTGTTCGGCTTGCTCGACGCTGGCGCCCGCATAGTGCTGCTGGTTGGACTGGGCGGCACGCAGCCGGCGCAGCAGCGCCAGCAATTGTTTGCCGTGCAGGGCGCGCAAGTCCTGCGCCAGCACTTGCGCGCCCAGCGTGACCTCCACATGCTCGGGGGCGAGCAGGTGCAGCAAGGCCAGGCCTGCGGGCTGTGGCACCGGTGTCAATTTATCCATCCGACCATTGTAAACGGGACCCGGATTACAGGTATTCCCAGATTTCATCGAAGGTTTCACGCGCGAAATCGTTACGCCAGGCTTCCGAGTTCTTTTCACGGCTGACGGCAAACACGGCGCGCCAGGTCTGCTTCGGCGAGCTCGTGTAGGTCGCGGCGATCTTTTGCAGACCCGCCTTGCATTGCTCGACCTTGCAGCCGCTCTTCGCCAGTTGCTGGGCCGCAGGCGCCCAGGCCACCGCTACCTTGACGACCTGGCATTCGAAGCTGACGGCAGCCGTTTGTATGCCGTTTTCCACCGTTACCGGGTCAGCCTTGGTGGCCTGGCACGCGGCGCCATTCTTGGCGGCAATGACGTTTGCCGCCAGCTGTTCGGCGGCCGGCGTCAGTGCCGCGCGCATGGTCGCGGGGAACAGGTCGGCGATCAGTTTGCCCGTTTCCGTTGGGAATTTGGCATCCGCTTCCTTCAAGCCGCTGTACGACGCGTATTCGGCGCTCTGGTGGCCCGCCAGGCGCGTGGGGCGCAGATAGGCATTGAGCTTGGCGACGCTGGCTTCATCCTGGTTGATGATGGTCTTGATGTACAGATTGGCCACGTCGACGGGCGCCAGTTCCACGGCGGTGTCGGCGGCGAAGGCGGGCTGGGCCAGCGCCACGGTGGCGGCAAAGCTTGCTGCCAGCAAGAAGGTGCGCGATGTTTGTTGTGTTTGATGCATGTATTTTCTCCACGATTCAATGTCAGGCGCCAAAAGATGCTTTACGGCAATTTTGGCGCCCGAATTATATATGGTGAAAGTCATAACGTTGCGCACATTAGGCCTACGCCTTGCTGGCCGCTTCCAGCAAGGCCAGCAGCAGCTCCTTGCGCCGGCCTTGCGCCTTGCGCGCCAGGGTCGCCAGTTTTTCCAGCTTGCCCCAGACGGGATACAGCATGTGCTCGACCAGATAGCCTTCCAGTCCTTGTAGTTGCTGGCAGAACAGTTCCAGTTTCTCCACGTCCTCCAGTTCCGCCTGGATTTTCACCTTTGCGTTATCCGTGCACGCGCGCAGGCAGGCCGCCAGCACGGGAACGGAGTCTGGCGTGACGCCATGCTTTTCAGCAAAGGCGGCCGTGAACTGATCCTGCACGGACTGGTGCTCCTCGTCGACGTTGGTCATGTAGTGCTGCACCAGGGGGAAATAGCGAGCGTCGAGCAGGCCCAGGCCAAACGTGGCGTAACTGCCTGGCATGCAATTCTTTTCGCCTTCCGTGTCGGCATAAAATTCGAATTGCTCGATGGCGGCGTGCGCATACGCTTCCAGCTGCGGCTGCAAGGCGGGCCAGGCGAGGGCGTTGGCAAAGAAGCGGTGCGTGTCTGACCTGGCCAGGCCTTTCAGGGGAAGATATTCCTTGACCTTGGACTTGAGCTTGATCTGGTAGCTTTTCGGGAAACCGTTGTTCAGCAAATGGGTGATGAACGCCAGCGCCTGCGCATACGCGCCTTCCTCTTCCCGGGCGATGACAATGGTGATGGTGGCAAACACATCATTGGCGCGGCATTCCAGCTGGGCATTTTTCAGGTGGATGGCGTCTGGCTCGAAAGTGCCGCTGCCTTCCTTGAGCATGCGCACGGCCCGTTCGCTGCCCAGTTCGCGGGCGATTTCCAGGAATTTCAGGCCTGTCGATTTGGCGTAGCTCGGTTCGTGGCGCAATATCATCACGGCGCCATATAGCAGCAGGTCGATTGGCTCCAGCGCCTGCGCGTCTGGCGCCGCGCCCGCTTTCAAGCTGTATTCCGCGCTGCGGTAGCTCGATTTCTGCACGTCATAGAACTGCGGCAGGAACTGCTTTTCCACCCAGGCCGTCACGGCCTGGATGATGTCGCTGCGATGTTCGGCCAGCGCTTGCGGGCGCGACTTGTTCAGTTGTTCGATGCGCTCGAATAGCGCGATCGTCCGGGCGATATCGGGCTGCGGAAACAGCTGGGGATCGAGCAGGTGGCGCGCGAGGAAGAAGGTTTCCAGCTTTTTCGTCGGCCGGTTGCCGTGCTCGAGTTTTTGCGTGACGTAGCTGTGTATGCGCTCGAGCAAGGTTGTGCGTTTGCCTTCGTTGACATAATCGAGCAGGTTCAGGTGCAGCATGCCCTGTGCCGTCTGGAATTTGCCGCGAAAGCTGAAGCGGTAGTCGATCAGGGGGGTGTCGGCCAGTGTCTCCAGCTTCGCTTGCACCATGGCAAGCAACTGGGGTGCGATGCTGTCGCGCACGACGGCTTCGTCCAGGCGCGATGGCGTCCTCGGTGCGAATTCCTCGGCATCGGCCAGCTGGAAATCGTCGGCCGTGGTGCGGCCGGGTTTGTAGTCGAGCAAGAAATCATTAAAGATGCCCATCTGCAGGGTGGTCCGATTCACGGCGCTTTCCAGATCGGTGCGCTTCAGGCGTTCGACAAACCACGCTTCCACGGCCGCCATCATTTCCGCCGTTGCCTGTTCTTGCAGTGTGCTCATCCTCTCATGCCTTTCGGTAGTTGTTGTCCTGGCGGCGCCGTTGCGTCCCGCGGAGGCAGTATAAGTGATGCTGCCTTTTCGCCATGGTTTCAAGCGTGCCAGGCTGATTCTTTCTACATGCTTATCTTCCGCATAATGTTGCCTTGCGATGTATTGGTATTTCCGCACAGATCGTCAAGTAAATGCAGGTATGGCTGGACGGAAATGTTACATCTGGGTATTCTGCGCATGATACTTATTTCTATACAGAAAAAGGTAAGAGGGCGGTTCGGGCCAGCGGCAACGCGGCGCGCGCCGCCACGCAAGGTCAGGCATGCAAAGGTGAAGTCGTCCGCTTGCTGAGCGAAACGGTCAAGTTTCGGCTCGCGGCGGGCAGGGAACAGTGCTGTCATCTTTAAAATAGTAGGAGAGGTTGCTCATGGATGCAGAAAAGGATGTTGTGTACGGTACAGAAGATTTGTTGATGAGTTTGTGCAACTCGGTAGTTCGGGTGCTCAACGTTGCAACGCAAAGTAAAGTCAATTATTCGGGCATGGTGCAGCGCATCACCAAGACGGGCTTGAAGCCGGACATCGGCTGTTTCGTCATGTTCGACGGTGGTTTCACAGGCCTGGTGGTGCTTAATTTCGCCGCCGATACGGCAATGGAAATCTACGAGCGCTACATGTTGCACATGGGCATGCCGAAGTCGGAGCTGGCCAGCTTCTACACATCGGACGAAGTGTCGAACATCATGGGCGAGCTGATGAACCAGATCGTGGGCGACTTCACGGGCAAGGTGCGGCGCGAGCTGCAAACGAACATCACCCAGAGCCAGCCGAAGATGCTGGTGCTGAACAAGCAGGTGATGCTCAGCGTCGACACGCCGCTGGACCGCCCGGAAATGCGCCGCGTCACGTTCTATACGGAAAAGAACAATATTTTCTATTTGGAACTGGCGATCGACCGTACCGAGTTCATCAAGCTGCACGATTTCGATTCGCGCGAAGTCGACGCCGACTCGCTGATGGATGGCGAATTCGCGAACCGCGAACGCGACGCCGCTCCGGCGCCTGCAGCGGAACCGGAAGACGACGACAACGCCGATCTGCTCAAGTCGCTGGGCATGTAAGCAGCGGTTGTTGACCGTGCTTGATAGTGGCTGGTGGCAGGTTTGCCGTCAGCCATTGTCGTTTATATGCCTACAAGGCCTTGCTCATGAATACCCGGCTCGTGCCTTCCGGGCTGCAGGCGATGTCGCCGAAGCGGCGCCAGCCGCGCCGTTCGTAAAATTCGGGCGCCTGGAAACTGATGGTGTACAGTACCGCCGAAGCGCAGCCGCGCCGGCGTCCTTCCTCTTCGAACTGCGCCAGTATCTGGCTGCCCAGTCCCAGCCCCCGCAAGGCGGCGGGCAAATAAAACAAATCGAGAAACAGCAGGCCCAGCGAAGTCCGGCCCATGGCGCCGCCCAGCACCCGCTGGCTGTCGCGGTCGCGCACGACCACGCTCAATACCTGTCTGTCGCTATAGCCGGTGATGGCATCGTTATAGGCGTTCAAGCCTTCGAGGATGGTTTGTTCGACCTCTGCGTCGATCGTGGCGCTGACGCAGATGGTGTAGGATAAGTCGATGGGCGTATGTGCTGGCATGCTCGGCAGGGTGAGAGTAAATAACTGTATGAATATACAGTATTTTACCTGTTTTTACCTGTCTTATTGCGGCAATATCAATGTTTCCATCCTACGCATGCCGACCATGCCGCTTTGCTGGCTGTCATCGAGCGACCAATACTCGAGCGCATACGCATAGCTGCCATCGACGATGGTCAGCGATTCCTTCTGGCGCCCGTTGGGTGCCTTGTAATACAGGCGCCGCGCCAGCCTGCCGTCGACCGTGTGCTTGAACGACTGCGGCGAAATGCTGGCGCGCTTGCCCGCCTTGCCGGCCATCGACATGGCCGTGATCGTCACATAGGCCCTGTCCGGGCAGCGGGCCAGCAGGTGCGCGCCGCTCAGGACAGTCGCTTGCGCTGGTTCCAGCGGGAAACCGAACGGCTGCATGCCGACGATATCGTGGCACCCCATCTGCTGCGCCAGGGTGCTCAGCACGGCCGGATCGAGCGCGCTGGTATAGTGTTTTTCAGCGGCCTGCGCCTGCCCCAGCGCCAGGCGGCGCTCCAGTTCAGCCAGCGAAATGTCGCTGGGCACGGGCAGCGGCGCGGGGGCGTCGGGATCGGCGGCCGCGGACGTTTCCGCCTGCATGCGCGCGGCGACAGAGTGGCTGCTCCCGGCTGTGCCATCGAGGGCGTGGGCGAGTGATGTGGCGCTGGCAATGGCCATGGCCAGCGAAAAGGCCGTGTGTTTCAGCATGAAATTTCCCGCTTAACGTGCGGCCATCGCCGACGCAATCTCGATCGAACTGAGTTTCCAGCCCCACACGCCATGGCGCAGCAGGACCAGCGCGCCGTCCTGCGCATTACCGTCTTTTGCACGCACGACAAAGGTGTTCACGCCGGCATAGCCTGCCGAATACTCGGCCTTTTTCTGCGCGCCATCGGCGGGCGCGTCCGCGTCCGCGTTCGCATTCGCTTGCGGGCTGACGGCGCTCTTGTTCACCAGCGCGACGACACCTGCGGGCGAGACCATGGTGTCGACCATCTTGCCCAGCATGGCGCTGGCGATCGACTGGCCCAGCGCGGCCAGCGGGTTGCCGCTGCCGGCTGTCGCTTCGATGCTGCGCGCCATGCTGGCTTCCAGCTGCGTCTTGACGCTGGCGCGCAGGGCGGGGAAGTCCACGTGTGCGGCCAGGGCTTCGGCGTTGCGCTCGGCCAGCGCGGTCTTGATCTGGTGCAAGGCGTAGTACGGCGAAGCGTAGACGGTGGCGGCGAGGGCAATGATGGCCGCAGCGGCGGCAATGGTAGTTTTTTTCAAGTGATGCCTGTGAGTCCGGTAGGGTTGGGATGCGCCCGCACAATACCAATGCCTGGTGGCGGGCGAGCACGCAGCCTAACTGCTAAATACGGACAAGGCAATCATGATGCATGGATAATTTTCAGGGGCAGGCACCGATGTGGATTGCTGCGTCGATGCCTTGCCGAAAAAACGGAGGTTGGAACGGGACGACATACTTTGTGCCGTAGCGGGACTTGCGTTCCAGGGAGCCGAACCGGAGCACGCCTGCAGCGCGATAGTGCCGCGCTGCAGTGGAGGACCTATGGCGATATTTCACAGGTCCGACGTTGCGTTCCCCTCGGGAATGACCAGTACAAAATCGTAGCCCTGAATCATGCCTTGGACACTGCTGTCTCCATTCGCCAGGGATTTGGCCGATCCCAGCAAGGGGCGCACGTCGAACAATGACCAGTCCTTATGCTCTTTCGCCGCGGCAAAGAAGGGTAATACGCCAGCCATGGAGGACTTGGTATCGACTTTTTCGATTTCTGTGATGGCCGACGCGCGCCCAATGCCGGCAAATTGCGCCTGCTTGCCTTTGGATGCCAGCACCAACACATGCAGCGATTTTTGTCCGTGGCCTTCCGCATATTCAGCCAGATAATTGCCGATCTCACGGCTACCGGCACCAAGCGGGTTATAGCCTCGGAATACATGCACTGCACCGGCTTTCAGCAACATGCGCTGTGCAGGCGCAAGCGTCAAATGGCTGGTCACATACTGCTTCATCAGCCTGGCACGCTGTATATTCGACGAATATCCTTGTCCCGGCGTCATGTTTTTGGTGTATATGCTGCGGCTTTCAAGCAATGAATTCAACATCGCCAAGGCGGGCATTTCCTTGGGTGTCGTGAGCAGCTTCTGTAATGCGACTAATTCTTCTTCTTTGATTTTTACCATGAAAAGCTCACGCGGGTCTCCGCTCTCCGATGCTCGGCGATAGTCGTCGCTTTCAAGCTTGCGGAAGGCCTCGACTTTTGATTTCGCCAAAGGACCAAGCGGTTGTTCAGCCATTTGGTCGAGCAAATATTTCGAAGCGCCCATGAGCTCCTGATCCATTCCCACTAAATGGAACGATGGTCCGGCAGCTTTGGCGATACGGGCCAGGAATTGCGCCTCAGCTTGCCACTTGTAAAAAGCAGTAGCG
Source organism: Janthinobacterium sp. BJB426 (assembly GCF_002735705.1). Classification (GTDB taxonomy): domain Bacteria; phylum Pseudomonadota; class Gammaproteobacteria; order Burkholderiales; family Burkholderiaceae_D; genus Janthinobacterium. The sequence continues at coordinate 86,190 of NZ_PDZL01000003.1, read as the reverse complement.
ACCGGATATGCCTTATTAAATGCTGCTATGCCAGCGACGCCAGTATCGGCTTTCAATGTTTTTTCCAAAGCATCAGCAACCGTCGGCCCGTTTTCGATAATAAGCGTCGTAAATCCTTGATTTGCCAATTCTTCAAAATACGCCGCCGAAAAATGCGCAATTTCTGCAATGCCATGGTCTTCGCCGATGAGGACGAATTGGCTTTCCAGGCCCGCGTTTATCAATGTTGCCGCGCCGGTACCAACCATCTTTCCATGATCGATTGCGATAGTCGTGCGAAGGGCGGCCAGGCGGTCTGGCAAAGATAGCGGCGTATCCGCCGACAATACAGGTATGGCCAAGCTGGCCAATATGCTAAAAATAATCAAGGAATGAGGTTTTCGCATTATTTTTCTCAAAAGGGTGTTCTGGTCGGCGATTTCAGTCGCGGTGTATTTGGTAGCAGGATTTAACGCCTCCAGTTGACCTTGAAGGATACTTCCTCTTATAAATTTTATATATTGCGGCATGGAGAAACTCGGCAATCCTACGGTAAATCAGGGGGCGCGACAACTATCCGGATACAGGCGGTATTAATGATTTTCTGTAATCGGTCATTAGCACGGCGCTGCCGCCATCAAGGCAACACTATGACCGCAGTAAAGCGCAACAAGCGGGCCAAGCCCGGCCCCAAGCTGCTGACACTGGCCAACTGCCAGAAACCCGCGGACCTGAGCGGTGAAAACGGCCGGCTCAGGCAGCCCACCAGGATAGTGGTTCATGGTGGTTGCTGTATAATGGGAGAAAAGTACCTAACTACCTGTTTTCACTGGATAAAGACCTCACTAATGCTTTCTACAGCAAATATTACGATGCAGTTTGGCGCCAAGCCATTGTTTGAGAATATCTCCGTCAAGTTCGGCGACGGCAACCGCTACGGTTTGATCGGCGCGAACGGCTGCGGCAAGTCGACGTTCATGAAGATCCTGGGCGGCGATCTGGATCCGTCGGGCGGCAATGTCATGCTCGATACCAACGAGCGCCTGGGCAAGCTGCGCCAGGATCAGTTTGCGTTTGAAGACATGCGCGTCCTCGACGTCGTCATGATGGGCCACACGGAAATGTGGGCCGCCATCCAGCAACGCGACGCGATCTACGCGAACCCGGAAGCGACGGACGACGACTACATGCAGGCGGCCGATCTGGAAGGCAAAGTCTCCGAATACGACGGCTACACGGCTGAATCGCGCGCCGGCGAACTGCTGCTGGGTGCCGGTGTCGCCATCGACCTGCATCAAGGCCCGATGAGCAATGTCTCGCCAGGCTGGAAGCTGCGCGTGCTGCTGGCGCAGGCGCTGTTCTCGAACCCGGACATCCTGCTGCTCGACGAGCCGACGAATAACCTGGACATCAACACGATTCGCTGGCTGGAAGACGTGCTCAACGAGCGCAACTCCACCATGATCATCATTTCCCATGATCGCCACTTCCTGAACCAGGTCTGCACCCACGTGGCCGACATGGACTACGGCACCCTGAAGATTTACCCAGGCAACTACGACGAATACATGTTCGCCTCGACCCAGGCGCGCAACCAGCAACTGGCCAACAACGCGAAAGCGAAAGACAAGGTTGCCGAGCTGCAGGAATTCGTGCGCCGCTTCGCCGCGAACAAGTCGAAGGCCCGCCAGGCCACGTCGCGCGCCAAGCAGATCGAAAAGATCAAGGTCGACGACATCAAGCCATCGTCGCGCGCCTATCCGTTCGTGCGTTTCGACGGCGAAAAGAAATTGCACCGCCTGGCCGTGGAAGTCGAGAACATCTCGAAAGGCTTTGACCGCCAGCTGTTCAAGAACTTCAGCATCATGGTCGAGGCAGGCGAGCGCATCGCCATCATCGGCGCCAACGGCGCCGGCAAGACCACCATGTTGCGCTGCATCGCGGGCGACATCGCCGGCTTGCAGCCTGACCAGGGCCGCGTGAAGTGGGCGGAAAACGCCAACGTGGGCTACATGCCGCAAGATCCGACGGAAGATTTCGCCAAGGACACGAACCTGACCGACTGGATCGGCCAGTGGACGAAAGAGGGCGACGACGACCAGGCCGTGCGTTCCATCCTGGGCCGCTTGCTGTTCGGCGGCGACGATGTGAAAAAGGCCGTGAAAGTACTGTCCGGTGGTGAAAAAGGCCGCATGATGTACGGCAAGCTGATGCTGGGCCGCCACAACGTGCTGATGCTCGATGAGCCGACCAACCACATGGACATGGAATCGATCGAATCGCTGAACATCGCGCTGGAAAAATACGCGGGCACCCTGATCTTCGTGTCGCATGACCGCGAATTCGTCTCCTCGCTGGCGAACCGCATCATCGAGATCAAGGAAGATGAAGTGGTCGATTACCGCGGCAACTACGAGGATTACCTCAGAAGCCAAGGTATTGATTAAACACCTGATCAAACCTACTGCGCGTCGCGCTTTGCGGCCTGTGATGCTCACCGTACTTTTGTACGGTTGCGCTTCTCGGCCACAAATCGCTGCCGCTCGCTACGGTTTTATCAGGCGTTTGGAAAGCCGGTGGGGTACTCTGGTACCACCCACACCGACGCGCCGCGGTCCTTTCGTTCCGGCGCACCTGCTTTATTGCAATCGTGCCGGTCTATCCCGTTTTGTTTGACACAGCCATGCAAACTTTAGCCATCAAATCCGTCGAGTACGAACATCCACAAGACGGAGCCAGCTGCACTGCCCACGCCTGGGCACGCACGCCAGCGACGCCTTCCCCGGCTGAAAAAGCCGAACTGATCACGCGCATCAAGCGCTTGCTGATCGAGCGCGAAGCCGTGCTCGTTGCCCACTACTACGTTGATGCTGACCTGCAAGACCTGGCGGAAGCCACGGGCGGCTGCGTCTCCGATTCCCTGGAAATGGCCCGCTTCGGGCGCGACCATCCTGCCAAGACCCTCGTCGTGGCCGGCGTGCGCTTCATGGGCGAAACGGCGAAAATCCTCAGTCCCGAAAAAACCGTGCTGATGCCCGACCTCGACGCGACCTGTTCGCTCGACCTCGGCTGCCCGGTGGATGAATTCACGGCCTTCTGCGACGCCCATCCGGACCGCACGGTCGTCGTCTACGCCAACACCAGCGCGGCCGTGAAGGCGCGCGCGGACTGGATGGTGACCTCGTCCATCGGCCTCGATATCGTTGCCCATTTGCATGCGCAGGGCAAGAAAATCCTCTGGGCACCCGACAAGCACCTGGGCGGGTATATCCAGAAGGAAACGGGTGCCGACATGCTGCTGTGGCAGGGTAGCTGCCTCGTGCATGACGAATTCAAGGGCATCGAACTCGATCTGCTCAAGGAAGAGTATCCGCAAGCGAAGGTGCTCGTGCATCCGGAGTCGCCCGCGAACGTGGTGGCGCTGGCCGACATGGTGGGTTCCACGTCGCAAATGATTGCGGCAGCGCAAACCATGGACACGGACACGTTCATTGTCGCCACCGACAACGGCATCCTGCACAAGATGCGCGCGGCCGCGCCGGGCAAACGTTTCATCGAAGCGCCCACGGCCGGCAACAGCGCCACCTGCAAGAGTTGCGCGCATTGCCCGTGGATGGCCATGAACGGTTTGCTGAACCTGGCGGAAACGCTGGAAAACATGCACAACGAAATCCACGTCGATCCCGCCGTCGGCCAGCTGGCCGTGCGCTCGATCAATCGCATGCTCGACTTCGCCGCCGCCAAGAAGGCAGGCCTTAAGCCGGGTGCGGATCTGGCAAAAGAAACCACATTGTTCCAAGGAATCGGTCCAGCATGAGTACCCTCGTTAATTCTTTCGCTCCTTTCGATCCGGCCCTGGCGCGCGCGTTCGAAGGCAATTTGCTGGCCGCCTTGCTGGAAGACGTGGGTCAATGCGACCTGACGGGCGAGCTGGTGCCGCCTGACCATATCGTCACGGCCCGTGTCATCGTGCGCGAAGCGGCCGTGCTGTGCGGCGCGCCGTGGTTCGAAGGCATCATGAAAAGCCTGGACCGCAGCATCGATATTGCCTGGCATTACGCCGAAGGCGACATGATGGCGGCCGACAGCGTCGTTTGCACGATCGAGGCGCCGGCGCGCGCCTTGCTCACGGCCGAGCGCAGCGCTCTCAATTTTCTGCAACTGCTGTCGGCCGTGGCCACGGCCACGCGCCAGTATGTCGATGTGGTCGCCGGCACCAAGGCCTCCATTTTAGATACGCGCAAGACCTTGCCTGGCCTGCGCCTGGCACAAAAGTATGCGGTGCGCGTGGGTGGCGGCAAGAACCAGCGCCTGGCCCTGTATGACGGCATCCTGATCAAGGAAAACCACATCGCGGCCGCGGGCGGCGTCAGCCAGGCCCTGGAAAACGCGCGCAACCTCGACGCGGGCGTGCCCGTGCAAATCGAGGTGGAAACCCTGGCGCAATTGCAGGAAGCGCTGGATGCGGGCGCCGTCTCCGTCCTGCTCGATAACTTCAGCAACGACATGATGCGCGAGGCCGTGGCCGTTACCAAGGGCCGCGCCTTGCTGGAAGCGTCCGGCGGCATCAATGTCGACACCGTGCGCGCCATTGCCGAAACGGGCGTGGACCGCATCTCGATCGGCAGCCTGACCAAGGATGTGCGGGCCACCGATTACTCCTTGCGCATCGTCGGCTGATGAGCAGAGCAGGGCGGCGCCTGCTGGCCCTGGCGCTGCTGTGGTCTGCGCTGCTTGTACCATCGCAGGCGCCAGCGCGGGAACTGCTGGCCGTGGGCGCGCAGTTCGAGCGCGTGTTCGAGTATCAAAACAGCGGTGAATATGGCGGCCTGGGCGCGGAACTGCTGCGCCTGATGGCGGCGCGCACGGGCAATACCGTGCGTTTTCGCATGGTGCCATGGGCGCGCGCGCAAGCCATGCTGGTGCAGGGCCAGGCCGATATCCTGATCGGCCCCTACAAGACGCCCGAGCGCATTGCCAGCATGGCGTTTTCCGACAAGCCGTTCTACCAGGACCAGATGGTCTTCTATACGCGCCAGGACGCCAGCTTCGGCTGGGATGGTGACTACGCGGTGCTGAAGAGCCGCCGGGTGGTGCTGCTCAACGGCTGGGCCTATGGCGCGGACTGGGAGCGCGTGCGGCCCGGCTTGCAGGTCAGCGTGGCCAACAATGTGGAAAATGGCTTGAAGATGCTGGTGCACAACCACGTCGACGTGTTTGTCAGCAACCGCCGCAATACCGACCCCGTCATTGCCCGCCTGGGCTACGGCCGCCAGGTGAAGCCCTTGCCCAAAGTCATCGACATACAAAACGGCTATTTCGCCTTCCCCCGCTCGCCCGCTTTCGACAAGCTGCGCCTGCAGTTCGACCAGGAACTGAATAACCTGATCGAGACGGGCGAGCTGAAAAGACTGGGCAAGCGCTACGACGTCAGCGTGCCCTGATGGATGCGCATGCCGGCCCGCGCGGGGCGGCATGCGTGGATTCATTTACAACTGGCGCGCTTCGAACGTATTGCACTGGGCAATCTGGCCGCTTTCGATGCCCTTGGTAAACCAGCGCACGCGCTGTTCCGAGGTGCCGTGCGTAAACGAATCCGGCACGACATGGCCTTGCGACTGGCGCTGCAGCGCATCGTCGCCGATGGCCGTGGCCGCTTTCAGGGCCGCTTCCACGTCGCCTTGTTCCAGGATCTTGCGGTCGGCGTTCGCGTGATATGCCCACACGCCGGCAAAGCAGTCGGCCTGCAATTCCAGGCGCACGGACATGGCGTTGGCCTGGCGCTCCGATTGCGTGCGGCGGGCCTTGTCGACCTTTTCGGACAAGCCCATCAGGTTCTGCACGTGGTGACCCACTTCATGCGCGATCACGTAGGCTTCGGCAAATTCGCCCGAGACCTTGAAGCGCTGCTGCATCAGGTTGAAGAAGTCGAGGTCCAGATAGACTTTCTGGTCGCCGGGGCAGTAGAACGGCCCGCTGGCGCTCTGGCCCGTGCCGCAAGCCGTCGGCGTGCTGCCGGAAAACAGTACCAGCTTGGGTTTCACGTAGCTGCCGCCTTCGGCCTTGAACAGGGCGCCCCACGTGTCTTCCGTATCGGCCAGCACGGTCTTCACGAAGCGGGCCATGTCGTCCGATTCGGGTGGCTGGCGCGCCGGCGCCTGGCTTTGCTGGGTGCTGATCTGGCCGCCACCGCCGCTGAGCAGGTTGAGCAAAGTCAAGGGATTGACGCCCAGCACATACGAGCCGACGAGGGCGATGACGATGGTGCCGATGCCGATCGAGCGCCCGCCGAAACCAAAGCCGCCGCCACCGCCGCTCCCACCGCCGTCTTCGCCACGGCGATCTTCCACATTGTCGCTTTCGCGATTGCCTTCCCATTTCATGATATCTACTCCTGCTGCGATTTGCGATTGATTGGTGACGCCGCAAGATGTCTCTTGCGGTGAATCTTATAATGAATCTTACAATTATCGCAGCAAACCGCGCCGCGACAGGAGCGACAGTGTTACGCTTTGCAACTTTCCAACCACATCACAACAGGTGCACGCATGGCGCTTGCCAACGATACACTCATTTCGCCAACGGCGGTGATCCAGGCACAACTGGACGCCTATAACGCACACGACGTGCCAGCCTTGCTGGCCATCTATGCCGATGACGCACAGCAATTCCAGCACCCCGACACCTTGCTGGCCACGGGCAGCGCGCAGATCGGCCCCCGTTTCACGGCCCGCTTTGCCGCCAGCCGGCCGCGGGCGCAGTTGCTCAAGCGCATAGCCTGCGGCAAGCTGGTGATCGACCATGAAATCGTCCATGGCGACACGGACGATGGCGTGTCGGCACAGGAACTGGTGGCGACGTATGAAGTGGAGCAGGGCCGCATCCGCCGTGCCTGGTTCAGCTTTGGCGCTTTGAGCAGCTTGCGCGTGGCGCTGCCGGCCGATGTACCGGCCATGAATGCGCTGATCACCCGTTCCGGCGTGGAACTGAGCGCGGGATTTTATACGCAGGAACAGGCCGCGTCCGTGACGCGCCACGTGTTCGGCGTCGATACGCAACTCGTTGCCGACCGGACGTATTTCGTCATCGAACGCGATGGCGCCATGCTGGCTTGCGGCGGCTGGAGCCAGCGCGCCACCCTGTATGGCGCCGACCGCGCCAAGAGCGGGCCGGACCCGCTGCTCGATCCGGCCAGCCAGCCGGGCCGCATCCGCGCCTTCTTTGTCGAACCCGCTGCCGCGCGCCAGGGCCTGGGCAGCATGCTGATGCGCCATTGCGAACGCCAGGCCCTGGCTGCCGGTTTTACTGCCCTGGAACTGGCCGCCACCTTGCCCGGCGTGCCGCTGTACCTGGCCAGCGGCTTTGCCGTCACGGAAGAGTTTCACCTGGACTTGCCTGACGACATCAAGCTGCCGCTGGCGCGCATGCACAAGCGGCTGTGAATCTCGGTTGTGAAGCTCGGTGGGCCGGCGTTCAGCGTGGCTGGTGCTTCAGCGCTTCGCGGTAGCTGAGCGGCGACAGTTGCTGGCGGTGCGCGTTGGCAAATACCGTCACGGCTTCGGGCGCGTGGCGGGCGTAATCGCGCAAGGCCCAGCCGATGGCCTTGCGGATGAAAAACTCATCTTCATGCGCCAGCGCGAGGGCCGCGTCAAATAGCCAGCCGGCATCCGTGTCGGCGCGCCAGCCCAACTGGTGCAGCATGGCGATGCGGCGCAGCCAGAAATCGTCATGCCGCAAGGCGCCCGCCATGTGCGCATGGCCGTCGCCGCCGCGCTGGTGCGCCGCCTGCAGCACCTCGCCGATGATGCCCGCCATGCCATCCACGCTGTCCCACCAGGCCCTTTGGCGCGCCAGTGCCAGCAGGGCGGGGAGGTGGCAGACGTCCAGTTGCCGCCGGTGCAGGGCCAGCATGTCGAGCGCCACGTGCTGGTATTCGCGCTGCGGCTGCTGCCACAGCCGTTGCGCATGTTGCAGCAAGGTCCCGGCATCGACGCCCTTCAGGCCCGCCAGCAAGCCCCTGGCGGCCAGCCGCCGCTGCGGCGCTGCCACGCCCAGGAACACAAACTGGCCGCGCATGTAGGCTTGCATGGGCCCCGCACGGCCCGGTTCGGCAACCGCTTCCAGCGCGATTTTTAATTCTTGATGTAGATTCATGGTATCTCCAGGCGTAAAAAAGGCGCTCCGTGGAGCGCCTTTTCATCTTCATCCGATATTACTGGATTTTTGCCTTCTTCATCAACTCATCGCGGTAAGCGGCGAGTTTCTTCTGTTGCAGCGATTCGGATACCTGGCCCTTGACTTCTTCCAGTGCCGGCAGCTTCGTCGGACGGGTTTCTTCCAGCTTGATCACGTGGAAGCCGAATTGCGATTGCACTGGCGTTTGCGTGACCTGGCCTGGTTTCAGGGCGACCATGGCGTCGGAGAATGGCTTCACGTACGAAGCTGGGCTGGCCCAGTCCAAGTCGCCGCCATTGGCTGCGGAGCCGTCTTTCGATACTTTCGCCAGTTCTTCGAACTTGGCGCCGCCTTTCAGCTTGGCGATGATGTCTTTCGCTTCCGCTTCGGTGGCCACCAGGATGTGGCGTGCATGGTATTCCTTGTCGCCCGCTTGCGCCTTGAACTTGTCGTATTCGGCCTTGATTTCAGCGTCCTTGACGGGGTTTTTCTTGACGTAGTCGGCCAGCAGGGCGTTGATGATGATGCTTTGACGGGCATTGTCGATCTGCGACTTGACTTCCGGACGCGTGCCGTAGCCTTGCTTGTCGGCTTCCTGGATCAGCACTTCACGGCCGATCAGGTCTTTCTTGATGGCTTCGCGCAGTTGCGGCGAATCCGCTTGTTTGCCTTGGGCGACGACTTGCTTGACGACCTGGTCGACGCGCGACGACGGGATGGCCTTGCCATTCACGGTGGCCACGTTTTGCGCGAACGCAGGGATCGCTACAACGGCGACCAGGGCTAAGATCAGGCGGGCTGGCTTCAAAATCATGTTCATTCCTAATAAGTATACAAAAACCGATACAAAAGATCGCGACTGACGTGCAGTGCGCATTCAGGCGCAGAATACACGACCGGCGCCGAAAAGGGCGCCGGGGAAGTCAGTTCTTACTGAACTTTTGCTTTTTTGATCATTTCTTCCTGATACGCTTGCAGTTTCTTTTGCTGCAGCGCTTCGGCGATCTGTGGCTTGACTTCTTCCAGGGTCGGCAGTTTTGCCGCGCGGGTGTCGTCCAGCTTGATCACGTGGAAACCGTTAGGCGTTTGCACCGGGGTGTCGGTGACCTGGCCTTTTTGCAGTTTCACGAAGGCGTCGGAGAAGACTTTCGGGAAGGACGATGGCGCTGCCCAGTCCAGGTCGCCGCCATTGTCGGCCGAACCGGCATCTTTCGATTGCTTGGCCAGGTCTTCGAACTTGGCGCCACCTTTCAGCTTGGCGATGATGTCTTTCGCTTCCGCTTCGGTGCTGACCAGGATGTGGCGCACGTGGTATTCCTTGTCGCCGGTCTGGGCCACGAAGCGGTCGTATTCCGCCTTGATTTCAGCGTCGTTGACAGGGTTCTTTTTCAGGTAGTCGCCGACCAGGGCGTTGATGACGATGGCCTGGCGTGCGTTCTCGATTTGCTGCTTGACGGCTGCATCTTTACCGAAACCTTTGTTTTCCGCTTCTTGCATCAGCACTTCACGGCCGATCAAGTCCTTCTTGATCATTTCGCGCAGTTGCGGCGAATCCGGTTGCTGGCCTTGGGCGACGACTTGCTTGACGACTGCATCAACGCGCGACGATGGGATAGGCTTGCCATTAACAACGGCAACATTTTGCGCAAAAACAGGTACCGCGACAACGGCGAGTAGTGCGATCAGCAAGCGGGCTGGCTTAAAAGTCATTATTAAATCCTGTTAGGGAAAGTTTCGTAAAAAACGCATGGAAAGAAATTGATAACATGGCTCGGGTACGCCAAAACGCCATCCTTACACTACTTCGGACGGCGCCAGGGCCACAATCGCCAATGCATGTATCTCATTATGCATCATATCGTGCACGGAATCATACACCAGTCGATGGCGCATGACGAGCCTGAGCCCCTCAAATTGATTAGAAATAATGCGTAGATTGTAATGGCCTCCGCCGGAGGCTGCGCCGGCATGGCCCCGGTGGCGCGCCGAGTCGTCTTCCAGCACGCATTCCAGAGGGGAAAGTGCCGTTTCAAGGCGGGTACGAATACGCTGCATGCGCGTTTCCGGCGCGGTGTTTTCGGTGGTGGTGCTCATCATGCGTCTTCCTTGATATGTTTAGCCAGGAACAGGGTTTGCGCCACGATGAAGGCAAAGAAGATGCCCGTCGCGCCAAACGCCTTGAAGCTGACCCAGGCAGCCATGTCGCCCTTGTACAGCACGAAGGCGACGAACAGGTTCAGTGCGCCGATGGCGCCAAAGAAAATGATCCATGCGGCCAGCAACTGGTTCCATACGGCATCAGGCAATTGCACCTGCGCTTCCATGGTCTTGCGGATCAGGTTTTTCTTGAAACCCACCTGGGCGATCAGGAGGGCGAGGCCGGACAGCCAGTAGATCAGGGTCGGCTTCCATTTCAGGAAGAAATCGTCATGCAGGTAAATGCTGGCGCCGCCGAACACGACAAAGATGAACAGCGACAGCCACAGCATGCCGTCCACCTTGCGTCCGCGCAGCAGCAGATAGCTGACCTGGCAAGCCGTGGCGACGATGCCGACGAGGGTGGCGAGTATCCACGGCGCCTGGTCGGCTTTGATCAGGCCGCCAGACACGAAGCCGGACAAATATTGCTGCACGAAATCGTGCGTGGCCGCTTCATACATGCCGCCCAGTTTGAAGGCGGCGAAGAAGGCGATCAGGGGGAATAGGTCGAATAGAAATTTCATGGCGAGACTTTACACTGGTCTTATTAGAATCATCTTAGGAATGGCTTAGGAGCAAGGCCCAAGCCATTGCCAGCATCAAGGCTGCGGATCGAAGCGCAAGGAGGCCGAATTGATGCAGTAGCGCAAGCCGGTCGGTGGCGGGCCGTCCGGGAAGACGTGGCCCAGGTGGGCGTCGCAGACGGCGCAGACGATTTCCGTGCGCAGCATGCCGTGGGTACGGTCGACGATCTCCGTCACGTTGGCCGGGTCGAGGGCCTGGAAATAGCTGGGCCAGCCGCAGCCGGAATCGAACTTCGTATCCGAGGCAAACAGGGGCGTGTTGCAGCAGACGCAGGTATAGATGCCATGTTCATGGTGGTCCCAGAACTTGCCCGTGAACGCGCGTTCCGTGGTTGCGTGGCGCGTGACTTCGTATTGCATCGAGTCGAGCATGGCGCGCCATTCGGCGTCGGTTTTTTTGACTTTATTCGTGGTCATAATGACTCCTCAGGATGAGCAACTGACTTCAAGGTGGCTGGCCCAGTCGGGCGGCAGGGCCGCATAGTGCTGGTGTTCAGGCTGTTCGTCAAATGGCTTTTGCAGTATTTCCAGCAATTTCGCCACTTCCGTGTAATCGTGCTGCTGGGCTTTTTCGATGGCCACTTGCGCCAGGTAGTTGCGCAGCACGTATTTCGGGTTGACCAGGTTCATCGCTGTTTGCCGTTCGGCATCGACGCTGTGCTCTTGCAACAGGCGCGCGCGGTATTGTGCCGCCCACGCATCGAAGGCGGGGCGGTCGATGAACAGGTCGCGCAGCACCGTGTCGTGCTCGGGGGCCGCCACTTGCAGAGTCGCCAGAGCGCGGAAGAAGTTCGTGAAATCCACGTGATTGGCTTGCATCAGCGCAAACATGCTGTCGAACAGCGCCGTATCGTCGTCTTGCGCCGAGCGCAAGCCCAGCTTGGCGCGCAGCAAGGCATTCATCTTCTCCGCAAAGGCCGGCTGGTAGCTGTCCAGCGCAGCCTGCGCCAGTTCCACTTCGCCGATCAGCGGCAGCAGGGCCTGGCCCAGCGCATAGCAGTTCCAGTGGCCCACCTGCGGCTGGTTGGCGTAGGAATAGCGGCCCTGCTGGTCAGTATGGTTGCAGATGTGCTCGGCATCAAACGCTTCCATGAAGCCGAAGGGGCCGTAATCGAGCGTCAGCCCCAGGATCGACATATTGTCCGTGTTCATGACGCCATGCATGAAGCCCACGGCTTGCCAGTGCGCAATCATGTGCGCCGTGCGCACGCTCACTTCGGCCAGCAAGGCTTGATATGGATTTGATGCAGCGCGCAAATGGGGATAAAAACTGTCGATGACGTAATCGGCAAGGATTTTCAGCTCGTCCGGCTGCTTGCGGTAAAACCAGTGTTCGAACGAGCCGAAGCGCACAAAACTGGGCGCCATGCGCGTGACGACGGCGGCAGTCTCGACTGTTTCACGCATGATGCCTTGCTGCGAACCCATGATGGACAGCGCGCGCGAGGTGGGAATGCCCAGCGCCGCCATGGCTTCCGAGCACAGGAATTCGCGGATGGACGAGCGCAGCACGGCGCGTCCGTCGCCCATGCGCGAATACGGCGTGGCGCCGGCGCCTTTCAGCTGCAGCTCCATCGGACCGGTTTCTGTGGCGATATCGCCCAGCAGGATGGCGCGGCCATCGCCCAGCTGGCCGGCCCAGACGCCGAACTGGTGGCCCGAATACACGGCCGACAGGGGCAGCGAGCGCTCGGCAACCGCATTGCCGCTCAGCAGTTCCACGTAAGCGGACTCGGCCAGGCGCGCGGCGTCGAGGCCGATCAGGCTAGCGGCTGGCGCGCTGGCGGCCACGAAATACGGGGCGGGCAGGGGCGTGGGCATCAAGCGCGTGTAGAACGCGGGCGGCAAGGCCGCAAAGGCGTTATCCAGTGGTAAGGTATGAGCGGTAATGGCAATTCCATTCAAATAAGATGTAGCGGCACGGTGCGCCAGCCTGGAAGGCGATTTTACCGCACGGCGCGAAGGTGCGTGGCGGGCCCGGTAATGGGAGCCAATGCGGCAAAAAACGGAATCAAAAATTCCATGCTGCAATGCAATATCGAAATGCGTTGACGATTTCCGCACGACCGTACGAAACTAAGGAAAATCTTTAAATTCCAACAACAAGCAAGCAGCCAACCCAGGAGACACGATGTCGGCATTCCCCTTGAGTCCAGTGATGGGCCAGATGATGAATCAGCCCCTGCTGATTTCCAGCATTATCGAGTTTGCAGCGCGTCATTATGGAGGCAGCGAAATCATTTCGCGGCGGGTGGAGGGCGATATGCACCGCTACACCTACCGCGATTGCCACCAGCGCGCGCGGCGCCTGGCGAATGCCTTGCATGGCCTCGGCGTCGGCATGGGCGACCGGGTCGCCACGCTGGCCTGGAATGGTTATCGGCACCTGGAAGCCTATTATGCCGTGTCCGGCTCGGGTGCCGTCTTGCACACGATCAATCCGCGCCTGTTTCCCGACCAGATCGCCTACATCTCGAACCATGCGGAAGACCAGGTCTTGCTGTTTGATCTGACCTTTTTGCCCGTGGTGGAGAAAATCGCCGCCGACTGCACCTTCGTGCGCCATTTCGTGCTGATGTGCGACCGCGACCGCATGCCCGCCAGCAGCACGATTCCCGACCTGCTGTGCTATGAAGACTTGATCGCCACGCATTCCGACGATTACGCCTGGCCCTTGTTCGACGAGAATGCGGCCGCCACCCTGTGCTACACGTCGGGCACGACGGGCAACCCCAAGGGCGCCCTGTATTCGCACCGCTCGACCGTGCTGCACGCGTATGCCTCGGCCATGCCCAGCGCCCTCAACGTGCGCGCCTCGGATACCGTGCTGCCCGTCGTGCCCATGTTCCACGTGAATGCCTGGGGCCTGCCGTATTCCGTGCCCCTGTCCGGCGCGCGCATGGTGTTTCCCGGCGCGGCGCTCGATGGCAAGTCGCTGTATGAATTGTTCGAGGCGGAAAAAGTGACGTTCTCGGCCGGCGTGCCTACAGTCTGGCTGGGTTTGCTCAACCACGCCTTGCAGAATAATCTGCAATTTTCCACTTTCCGCCGCACGGTGATCGGCGGCGCGGCGTGTCCGCCGGCCATGATGGATACCCTGATCGACAAGTTCGACGTGGAAGTCATCCACGCCTGGGGCATGACGGAAATGTCGCCGCTGGGCACGGCCGGCGGCTTGCAGACCAAGCACCTGGACTTGCCGAAGGACGAGCAGCGCAAGATCCTGCAAAAACAGGGCCATGCGATCTACGGCGTGGACATGAAGATCGTCGACGACGACGGCAAGGAATTGCCGTGGGATGGCATCAGTTATGGCCATTTGCTGGTGAAAGGACCGTGGATCATTTCCTCGTATTACAAGAACGAGGGTGGCGACGTGTTACAGGATGGCTGGTTCCCCACGGGCGACGTGGCCACCATCGATACGGATGGCTACATGCAGATCACGGACCGCAGCAAGGACGTGATCAAGTCGGGCGGCGAGTGGATCGGCACCATCGACCTGGAAAACCTTGCCATGGCGCACCCGGCCGTGTTGCAGGCGGCCTGCATCGGCGTGTTTCACCCGAAATGGGACGAGCGCCCCGTGCTCGTCGTCGTGCTGCGCCCCGGCATGACGGTGACGCGCGATGCCTTGTTGCAGTTTTTCGAGGGCAAGATTGCCAAGTGGTGGACGCCGGACGACGTGCTGTTCATCGACGCCTTGCCCATGGGCGCCACGGGCAAGATCCAGAAAAACAAGCTGCGCGAGCAGTTCAAGGGGCACCAGCTGCCGGGGATGTAAAGCAGCCTAGGCCGCCCGCGGCAGCGCCGACCCCAGCTTTTCCAGCAAGTGATCGCACTGGAAAACGGACAGGGTCTGGCGCTGCGCATCCGTGCCGATATCGATCATCTCATCCATTTCGCTGCGCAAGTCGTCATGCTCTCCCGTGCGGATGATTTGCGGCGCCGCAAAGCGCTGGCTGTCGGAAATGGTCATGATGTTATCGACATGGTCGACAAGGAAGCCGTAGCGCTCGGCGCCCCGTTCCACGATGAGGATCTTGCCCGCGCTGGCGTCCGGCAAGGCCGGCATGGCGTACAACTGGCGCAGGTCGATGATGCTGATCATTTGCTGGCGTAAATTGAGCATGCCGCGCATGCAGGCCGGCATGCCCGGCGGCGTCGTGATGGCGCCGCTGAAGTCGATGATTTCGCGCACTTGCCCGATTTCCACGGCGAAGCGGGTTTCCACCGTAAACGTGATGTAGACGCGGCGCGGCGCCTTGCGCGTGGTGGCCGTTTTCGCGTCCGTGTCGGCCGGGTACAGGCGCGCGTGGCCGTCGCGCATCTCGACGATCTCGGCCTGCGACAGGATGCCCTTGTGGTCGAGGAAAATGATGTCGCCCAGCCCCTCTTTCGTGATACAGCCGGCAAACATGGCGGCGCGCGCCTTGCTCAGCAGGGGAATCGGCAGCACCTCGTCGCCAAAGAAATGCACGATGCTGTCGACGGAATCGACGAGGAAGCCCACGGTCGTGTCGTCGAGGCGCACGACGATGATGCGCTGATCGCCTGTTGCGGCCGTGACCGCCGTGCCGGACGCGGGCGCCTGCAGCAGCGCGCCGAAGTCGACGACGGCCACCTGGCTGCCGCGAAAATGCATGCGCCCCAGGCACAGTTCGCTGTTCAGCAGGGAGCTGTGCAGTTCCGGCACCCGGATGATTTCCTGGATGGCCAGCATTTCAAAGGCAAACGTGGCGCCGGCCGCACGGAAGCTGACGCATTGCCGGCGTTCGCTTTGGGCATGGTAGCGGGCCGTGCTCAGCTTGGCGCCCGTCGCCTGCAGGGCCAGCACATGGGGCACGTTTTCGATGCGCAGCAGGGCGTGCGGGTCGAGTACCTGCAGCAGGCGCGCGCCGCCGCCCTGCAGGATGGTGCCGGCGATGACGGCGTGGCTGTCGCCGGCCGCATATTGCAGGGCGCTGCGGGCGCTGGCGGGCACGCGCAGGATCTCTCCCGTATCCTGGAAGACGATGCCGATCAGCACTTGCTGGAAGTCGAGGATGGCGATCTTGTCCGTGGCCACGGCGCGCGGCGCATCGGCGCGGAACAAGCGGCCCAGGTTGACCACCGGAATGACGCTGCCGCGCAAGGTGAACATGCCTTCCAGATACGCGGGCGACAGGGGCAGGGCCGTGACTTTCGCGGGGTAGTTCACCACTTCGCGGATGCAGCTGGCGGGCAGGGCGAATTCATCGTCGCCCAGGTGGAAGGAACCGAACAGTTCTGTGGCCGTGTCGCTTGCGCCCTGCGCTTGCAAGCCTGTCGCTTCATGCATATCCATATGCGCCTTCCTTGCGTGGAATCCATTCGGGTTGCGCCACCACATCGGTGACGGCATAGCTGTGCCGGGCGCAATCGATCAGCAACTGGCGCCCATGGCGGCCGCCCAGCGCGCAAAAACTGACGTGCAAGCCGCACTGGTCCAGGTACTTTTGCGCCGCTTCCGCGTTTTGCCGGCCCACTTGCAGGCGTCCATTGCGCGGGCCAAACATGCTGGCGCCGCCCGCCAGCACCACGTCGATATCGGCGTAGTCGGCCTGGCGCACGCCCATCAGGCGCAGCAGCGAAGGCACGGCCTGGCTTACATAGCGTGCCCCCAGGCTGCTGTCGGCGCCCGGCGCTTCCGGCAGCAAACAGTGGGCCAGACCGCAGCACGGGCCATTCTTCCAGATGAAGCCGATGCCGATGCACGAGCCCAGCAAGGCTTGCAGCTGCTCGCCATGCGTGCCCACGCTAAGTTGTCCCATGCCAACATGGTGCAGCGGCAAGCCAGGGTCGAGGATGATGCTCATGCGCTACCCGCCTTATAAATCATGGGAAACTCAAATTGGTAGCCGGTGCCGAGCCGGGCGATGGTTTCCGACTCGCCCAGGATCAGCCGGCCTTCGTCCTTCAGGCTCAGGCGCGCCTGGCGCAGCACGGTTTCCTGGTGCTCGGCATCGAAATAAATGAGCACGTTGCGCAGGAAGACCAGGTCGAACTGCCGCGCCGGGCGCAATGCGTCCAGCAGATTATGCTGGGCAAAGCTGACGTTTTGCCGCAATTCCTCGTTGACCTGGACGCCATACGGCGCGGGCGTGAAATATTTGCGCAGCAAGTCCGGGTGCGACAGGCGGATGCGCTCGACGGAGCGGCCGCTGTACTGGCCGGCCCGCGCCGCGCCGAGGATCTGCTGCGAAATGTCGCTGGCCAGGATCTGGTAGCGGAAGGCGGGCGCTTGCAGCTTGAATTGCTCGCACAGCATGGCGATCGAATACAGTTCTTCGCCGCTGGCGGCGGCCGCCGACCAGATGGACAGGCAGCCGTCCGGATGCGCGCGGGCCCAGGCGGGCAGGTAGCGGTCGCGGAAATAATCCCAGATCGACGGCGTGCGGAAGAACAGGGTGTCATTGGTGGTCACCAGGTCGATGAAATGGGCCACTTCATCGCGGTCGCTGGCCACGCGGTCCAGATAAGCCTGGTAGCTGTGCAGGGACAGCGCCTGCAGCCGTGGCTGCAAGCGCCGTTCCAGCAAGACGCTCTTGCGCGCCGTCATGGCGATGCCCGTATGCTCGCGCACCAGCGCGATCAGGGTCGTCAGCACCTCGGGCGTCAAGGTGGCCGCGTGGCTCATGGCCTACACCACGAAGCCGGAGACAGTCTGGTTCAGGCTGCCAGCGCGCTCGTTCAAGCCGTCCGTCGAGCGGGCGATGCTGTCGCAGTTGGCAGCCGACTTTTCCGTTTCCTCGGCGATGTACTGGATGGCCGTGGACACTTCGCGCGCCGTCAGCAGCTGCTCGTTGGCCGCCTTCGAGATATCGGAAATGGCCAGGGTGGTTTTCGCCACGCCCGAGACGATCTTGTCGAAGGCGTCGCTGGCCTGGCGCGAAATCTCGCTGCCGGTGGAAACGCGCTTGACGGACTCGTTGATCAGCTTGGAGATTTCCTTGGTGGCCTGCGAGGAACGCTCGGCCAGCTTGCGTACTTCGTCGGCGACGACGGAAAAGCCCAGGCCGTGCTCGCCCGCGCGCGCCGCCTCGATGGCCGCATTGAAGGCCAGCATATTCGTCTGGTTGGCGATTTCGCTGATGACCTTGACGATTTCGCCGATGTCTTCCGACGAGCGGTTGATCAAGTCCATCGCCTCGATCGACTTGGCGACGGCGCGCGCGCCCGCTTCCGCTTCCTGCTGCGTGGCTTTCGCCAGGAAATCGGCATTCGAGGTGTTTTCCGCGATGGAATTGATGGAAAAGGTCAGGCCATCGATGGAGGCGTTCATTTCTTCCACCGTGGCACCCAGCGCCTGCGTGCCCACGGCCACGCCCGTGGCCCGTTCGGCGATCGTGTGCGAGGCGTCGGCAAAGCCGTTGGCGGCCGACACCACGTTGCCGATCACGCCGCGCAAGTCGACGATCATCTTGCTGATGCCGCCGGCCAGCAGGTCGATCGGCTCGTCGCCCTCGGGCACGATATTGCAGGTCAGGTCGCCTTGCGCCGCGCGCGCCACCGATTCGAGCAGGGCATTGACCTTGCGGCTGTCGTTGGCGGCCTTGGACTGGATGCTGTTTTCCAGGTTCACCTGTTCGCTGATGTCGATGGCGAACTTGACCACTTTATATGGCTTGCCGTTCAGGTCGAGGATGGGGTTGTAGGTGGCCTGTATCCACACCACCTTGCCATGGTTGCCCAGGCGCTTGTAGCGGCCCGCGTCGAATTCGCCGCGGTTGAGCTTTTGCCAGAATTTCTTGTACTCGGCGCTGCTCGCATACTCGGGCTCGCAGAACATGCGGTGGTGCTCGCCCTGGATATCGCTCAAGTCGTAATCCATGACGGCGAGGAAATTCTCATTCGCTTCCAGCACATTGCCCTGCATGTCGAATTCGATCACGGCCTGCGCCTTGCCGATGGCGCTGACCTTGCCTTCGTATTCGACATTGCGCTTTTTCAGGGCCGTGATGTCGGTAGCGAACTTGATGACTTTATACGGCTTGCCGTCCGCGTCGAGGATGGGGTTGTAGGAAGCGTTGATCCACACTTCGCGCCCATCCTTGGCGCGGCGCTTGTATTCACCCTGGTCGAATTCGCCGCGTCCCAGCTTGGCCCAGAAGTTGCTGTATTCGTCCGTTTTGACATACTCGGGGTCGCAGAAGATGGCATGGTGCTTGCCTTGCACTTCCGCCAGGGTATAGCCGACGACACGCAGGAAATTCTCATTCGCATGCAGGATGGTGCCGTCGAGCTCGAATTCGATGACGGCCTGGACACGGTTCAATGCAGTATTTATCGCTTGTAAGTCCAGATCCTGGGAGTGGCTGACATGGCTGGCTGCGTCCATAGTATTTCCTTCGGGGTGAGAAGAGGAAGGGGAGCGATAAGGCTGCTTTTATTATTTTTTCTGCTATCGGTTTAAGACAATGATTAAGACAGCGGTGTTATTGCATGGGCCGACACCTGGTGATAATCGGTGAGAATGTGCGCGATGAACGGCCGCCAGTGTTTGCCCCGCAGTATGCCTTATGGTAAATAAATTGTAGAGTATTGATTTGAATCAATAATTTTATTATTCCCCAGCATCTGGCGAAAAACAAGGGGCGGGAATAAATAATGTCAAAACTGTCGCAATTGGCCCCTGTCCACATATAACAAACCCATTCTTTCACATAATAAAACGACGTTATTATTATTGTGGTTTTATTATTTAAATGAATATCCAAGTGATAGCTTCTACTGGCGCTTGCTGCATGCAGCAGAATCTTTCCGCAAACGATGTTGTACCATGGCGTAACATGCTGACGGCTGCGCGCACGCGACAAAAATAATACGAGCGTTCTTTTATGCGGTATAGTGAAGCTTCATCCCTTGCAACCACCTCATCGCTGAGCAAAAATCAATAAGGAAGAGACATGAGTGCTGAATATCAAGTGAACGGCGCCGTTGCCGTCATTACCCTGGCCAACCCGCCCGTGAATGGCCTGGGCCTGGCGACGCGCACGGCCGCCGTTGCCGGCATCCGCCAGGCGCTGGCAGACGAGGCCATCAAAGCCATCGTCATCACGGGCGCCGGCAAGGCCTTTTCGGGCGGCGCCGATATCAAGGAATTCAATTCGCCCAAGGCGCTCACGGAACCAACCCTGCATACCCTGATCAATGTCGTCGAGCAGTCGACCAAGCCGGTGGTGGCGGCCATCCACAGCGTTTGCATGGGTGGCGGCCTGGAGCTGGCGCTGGGCTGCAACTATCGCGTGGCCGCGCCTGGCGCACAGATGGCCTTGCCGGAAGTCAAGCTCGGCATCTTGCCGGGCGCGGGTGGCACGCAGCGTCTGCCTAGAGTGCTGGGCCTGGAAATGGCCCTGAACATGATCGTTTCCGGCACGCCCGTCGCGTCCGAAAAACTGGCCGGCACGGCCCTGTTCGACGAAGTCATCGCGCCCGGCGCCGATTTGCTGGCCGCCGCCGTGGCCTTTGCCACCAAGGTGGCCGACGTGCGCCCGCTGCCGAAAGTGCGCGAGCGCAAGGTCGACTATCCGAACCACGAAGCGTTCCTGCAGTTTTCGCGCAATACGGTGAAAGCCATGTCCGGCCCGTTCCCCGCGCCGCTCAAATGCGTCGACGCCGTGGCGGCTGCCGTGACGATGAAATTCGACGAGGGTTTGAAGTACGAGCGCGACCTGTTCATGCAACTGGTGCAGTCGCCTGAATCGAAAGCCCTGCGCCACGCTTTTTTTGCCGAACGGGTCGCCAGCAAGGTGCCCGACGTGCCGTCCGATACGCCCGTGCGCGCGATCGCCAGCGCGGCCATCGTCGGCGCCGGCACCATGGGCGGCGGCATCGCCATGAACTTCGCCAACGCGGGCATCCCCGTGATCTTGCTGGAAACCAGGCAGGAAGCGCTGGAGAAGGGCCTGGCCACGATCCGCAAGAATTACGAGAACACGGTCAAGAAGGGCAAGCTGACGCAAGAGAAGGCCGAGCAGCGCATCGCCCTGGTCAGCGGCACGTTAGCCTATGCCGACATTGCGCAAGCCGACATCGTCATCGAAGCCGTCTTTGAAGAGCTGGGCGTCAAGGAAGCCGTCTTCAAGCAGCTCGATGCCGTCATGAAGCCGGGCGCCATCCTCGCCTCGAACACGTCCACCCTGGACCTGGACAAGATTGCCGCGTTTACCCAACGCCCGCAAGACGTGATCGGCACGCATTTCTTCAGCCCGGCAAATGTGATGAAGCTGCTGGAAATCGTCCGTGGCAAGGAAACGGGCAAGGATGTGCTGGCCACGGCGCTGGCGCTGTCGAAAAAGCTGAAGAAGACGGGCGTCGTCTCGGGCGTGTGCGACGGTTTCATCGGCAACCGCATGATCGAGCAATACAGCCGGCAAGCCGGCTTCCTGCTGGAAGAAGGTTGTCTGCCGGAACAGGTAGACAAGGCGGTGGAGAAATTCGGTTTCGCCATGGGCCCGTTCCGCATGGGCGACCTGGCCGGCAACGACATCGGCTGGGCCATCCGCAAGCGCCGCTACGTGGAAAAACCGGACGTCACGTACTCGAAGACGGCCGATCTGCTGTGCGAATTGAAACGCTACGGCCAGAAGACGGGAGCCGGCTGGTACGACTACAAGCCGGGCGACCGCAAGGCGTATCCATCGGAACAGGTCAACGCCATGATCATCCAGCACTCCGCCGACATCGGCGTGGCGCGGCGCAAGATCAGCGACCAGGAAATCGTCGAACGGCTCGTGTACGCGCTGGTCAATGAAGGCGCGCGCATCCTGGAAGAGGGCATCGCCCTGCGTGCCTCGGACATCGACATGGTGTATTTGACGGGCTATGGCTTCCCGCTGTTCCGCGGCGGCCCGATGTTCTATGCGGACACGGTCGGCTTGCCGAACGTGCAGGGCACGATAGCCGGCTATGCCAAGGGCCGCCACGGCGAAGCATGGACGCCGGCGCCGTTACTGGTGAAACTGGCGGGCGAGGGCAAGGGTTTCAATAGCTGATGTTGGGCTGTTGAATGACAAAGGGCAGATTTCTCTGCCCTTTTTTTATTTCTTCTTCGCCACCATCTTGACCGCCTCGTTGACGATGACGGGGTTGTCTTTCTGGATGTAGTAGCCGGCGCCCGTGATGCGCTCGATGGCTGGCGCGCCAGACAGGCGCTGCCAATCCTTTTCCTGGGCCCGCACCACGTTCTCGAACGAACCCATTTCCTCGATGCCGAACTTGTCGCGTACCAGCAGCATGGCGGGCACGCGCAGCGGGCTGCTCATGTCGACATGCTGCAGGCACTGCGTCTGGGCATCGAATTCGGCCGATTCCGTACTGTTGAACATGAGTTTGCGCCGCGTTTTGACGAGCATGGCGTAGGCGGACGCGTCCGTCTGCAGGCGGTTCCATTGCTGCGGGTGCGTGGGATCGAGCAAGACCAAGCCGGCCACGTCCTGCGGGTACAGCCTGGCATACACATATTGGTACAGCCCGCCCAGGCCATGGCCGACCAGCACATACGGCGGCTTCAGGCCCGCTTGCGCCAGCAGGGCGCGCTGCTGGGCGGCAATGGTGCACGGGTCGCGCGGCGTGGTGGTTTTTTTGCTGTCGCCGTAGCCGGGACGGTCATACACGAGCACGCGGTGCTGCCGAGCTACTTCGGGCACCACCTTGGCCCACACATCCTTGCCGTCGCCCATGGCCGACTGGAACACGACGGGCAAGCCGCCCTGGCCGCTCAGGGTGTAGGCGATGCTGGCGTCGGGCAGGGCGGCCGTGGCCGGCACGCCGGGCATGACCGGGGTCGATGGCAACAGGGAGCAGCCGGAAAAACAGCCTGCCAGCAGCAGGCCGGCGCTGGAGAGGAGCATGGTGCGCGCGGGGCGGCCGACGAATAGATGATGCATGAATCTCCTTCTTGGTGCACGGACCGGGGACGGGTATGGCTTGCCAGCCATTATAGGCAAATCGTGCCGAAGTGGAAATGCCGAACAGAGGCGTATTTCCCGTCCTGTCAGCCGGCGTCGGCGTGATGGCAGACGGCTTCGATGCGGTTGCCGTCCGGATCGAACAAAAAGGCCGCGTAATAGCTGGCGTGATAGTGGCGCAAGCCGGGCGCGCCCAGGTCGATGCCGCCGTGCGCCAGCCCCGTATGCCAGAACGCTTCCACGGCCGCGCGCGAGGGGGCCTTGAAGCAGTAATGGCGGCGCGGCGCGTCGTCGGGCGTGGGGCCGAGGCGCACGGAAAAATAGCTGCGCTCGGGATGCTGCGCATCGCTGCGCTCGCCATAGCCTATCCATGCATCGGCATGGTCGCTGCCCACCTTGGGCACGCCAAGCGCGGCGAAGATGGCGTCGTAGAAGCGCTCGGCGCGTTCCAGGTCGCTGACGGTGAGGGAAACGTGATCTAGCATGGGTACTCCGCTATAAAAACAAGGACGGCCATAGCATAGCCCGGATCAGGGCGGCCGTGGGCGGGAGTGACCGAGTGATACTGTTGCTGGCCGACTGCCGGTTAAGGGCGGCTGGCGAGCCGGGCCACGATGCTGCGGCTGAACAGCTGCACGCGGGGCGCGAACAGCATCACGGCGCAAAAGGCCACCGGCCAGGCGGCAAAGAACGCATGGCGCCAGCGGGGCAGGAAGTCGGCCTGCAGGCCGATATTGAGCCAGGTGACCCAGGCGCTCATCAGCAGGGTCATGACCAGCGACATCAGGAAGGCAAATACGCAGCGCAGGCGCAGGGCATCGGACATGGGGCACTTTCAACATGGTAAGGATATGCAGCGTAACGACTTGCAGCAATCTATACTAGAGCCATATTTTTAATTTCAAATTCCGAAAATGCAATCATGCTTGATGATTTAGCCTTATTTGTCGCCATCGTGGAGGCGGGCAGCCTGCATGCGGCGGCCGTCAAGGAAGACTTGCCCGCCGCGACCGTCACGCGCCGACTGCAAAAGCTGGAAAGCCAGCTTGGCTACCGCTTGCTCAACCGCAGCGCGCGCCGTCTGCAGCCGACGGCGGAAGGCTGGCAATACTACGAGCAGTGCCGTCCCCTCGTGCACGCCCTGCGGCAGGCGACGCAGCAGCTTGACGCCAGCCTGTCGGCCGTCTCGGGCAGCATCCGCGTGCTGGCGCCCGTCAACTTCGCCAGCGGCTTGCTGACGCCGGCCTGGGTCAGCTTCATGCAGAAGTATCCGGACATCCGCCTGGAGCTGGAACTGTCGAACCTGCTGCAAGACCTGGTGGGCAGCGGCGCCGACCTGGCCATCCGCGTGGGCGCGCTCGACGATTCCTCGCTGATGCAGCGCCGGCTGGGCAGTGCCGCGCTGGTGATGGTGGCCGCGCCCGGCTATCTGGCGCGTGCCGGCGTGCCGCGCGACTTGCAGGCATTGGAAAAGCACGAGCTGATCGTGGCCGAGCCGCTGCGCAGCTGGCGTTTGCGGCGGCCCGGCGACGGCGCCGAAATGGTGATCGAACCGCAGGCGCGCCTGCGCGTCAACGAGATGCGTTTGGCCGTGGAGATGGCCGACGCGGGCATCGGCATCCTGCTGTGCCCGCTTTTGCAATGCCGCGAGGAAGTGGCCCGGGGCAGCCTCGTGCGCGTCTTGCCCGACTGGATGCCGCAGCCGCGCCATGTGTATGCCGTGTGGACGCAGCGGCGCTACCTGCCGGCCCGCGTGCGCGTGCTGCTTGAGCACCTGGCGGCGTTTGCGGCCGGCAATCCGCTGTTGAACGAGGAGGCTGGCGCTGATCAGCTCCTTGTGCCGGGTATCCTTTCCAATAAGTAATACCGAGCGCTTGTATTTTTCGTCAAGATCGCGTTAAGATAAAGCTGCCCGCTTATCCAGTGGGCAATCTGGTGTTTTTCGCGCAATCCCGTCCCTATCCATGAGAGTAGCAATGAAATATCTGATCATTCCCTTCTTGCTGGCCATCACCGGCTGCGAAGTACTGTATGACGCGAACCGGGACAAGATCGGCGAGTACTGCAACAGCCTTAATAATTTTGACGACCGCAACGCCTGCCGCAAGCGCAACCAGACCAGCTATCAGGAATACGTGCAGCAGCGCGACCAGCTGAAAAAGAGCAAGAGCGACAAATAAGCTCGCCGCCGCAGACGCCGCATACGCTGCACAAAAAAACAAACGCCGCTGACCAGTCAGCGGCGTTTTGCTTTGCGGACCCCGGCCTTGCGACCGGGGCTTGCTTCAGATTAATCGTCAGCGTAGATATTGTTGTCCTTGGTTTCCTTGACGAACAGGGTGCCGATCACGACAGTCGCCAGGGCGACGACGATCGGATACCACAGGCCATAATAAATGTCGCCCTTGAAGGCCACCAGCGCGAAGGCCGTTGTCGGCAGCAAGCCGCCGAACCAGCCGTTACCGATATGGTAGGGCAGGGACATCGAGGTGTACCGGATACGCGTCGGGAACATTTCCACCAGCATGGCGGCGATCGGGCCATACACCATGGTCACGTACAGCACCAGGATGAACAGCAGCAAGACCACCATCGGCTTGTTGATCTGGTCCGGATCGGCTTTCGCAGGGTAGCCCGCTTCCTTGATGCCGGCGCCCAGTTCTTTCTTCAGCGCCACTTCGTGGGCCTTGCTTTCCGCATCGAAGTTCAAGCCATCGGCAGTCATGACGGCGTTAAACGACGTGAATTCCTTCGTACCGATGCGCACCTTGGCGATGCTGCCCGCTGGCGCGTCTTCCTTCGTGTAGTTCACCGAGCTGTTCGACAGGAAGCCCGTGGCGATGTCGCACGACGAGGGGAATTTCTTGGTGCCCGTCATGTTGAACTGGAAGTGGCAGGACGCAGGATCGGCAACCACCACTACTGGCGAGTTCTTCAGTGCCGCTTCCAGTTGCGGGTTGGCGAAGTGGGTCAGGCCGTTGAAGATCGGGAAGTAGGTCGCCGCGGCGATCAGGCAACCGCCGAGGATGATGTACTTGCGGCCGATGCGGTCGGACAGGCTGCCGAAGAACAGGAAGAACGGCGTGGCCAGCAGCAGTGCGATGGCGACGAGCACGTTGGCCGTTGCCAGATCCACTTTCAGGGTCTGGATCATGAAGAACAGGGCGTAGAACTGGCCCGTGTACCACACGACTGCCTGGCCGGCGGTCAGGCCGATCAGGGCCAGGATGACGATCTTCAGGTTTTTCCACTGGCCGAATGCTTCCGTCAGCGGGGCTTTCGAGGTCTTGCCCTCGGCCTTCATCTTGGAAAACGCCGGCGATTCATTCATGGCCAGGCGGATCCACACGGAAATACCCAGCAGGATGACGGAGACCAGGAAGGGAATGCGCCAGCCCCATGCCTCGAAATCCTTCTCGCCGGTCGCCAGGCGGGTGCCCAGGATGACCATCAGCGACAGGAAGAAGCCCAGGGTTGCCGTCGTTTGTATCCACGCCGTGAACGCGCCGCGCTTGCCTTCAGGCGCGTGCTCGGCCACATAGGTGGCTGCGCCGCCGTACTCGCCGCCCAGCGCCAGGCCTTGCAGGATGCGCAGGATGACGAGGATGATCGGTGCGGCGATGCCGATGGAGGCGTGGCCCGGCAGCAAGCCGACGATGAAGGTGGAGCCGCCCATGATCAGAATGGTGATCAGGAAGGTGTACTTGCGGCCGATCATGTCGCCCAGGCGGCCGAAGACCAGTGCGCCGAACGGACGCACGATGAAGCCGGCGGCGAAGGCCAGCAGCGCGAAGATGAAGGTGGTGGTGGGGTCGCCGATGAAGAATTGCTTGGCGATGATCGATGCCAGCGAACCGTACAGGTAAAAATCGTACCATTCAAAGACGGTGCCCAAGGATGACGCAAAGATGACCTTGCGTTCCTCTGGCGTAATCGGCGTTCCTTTGGTGGAAATTTTCCGTACGTCGGCAGAGCCGGATGGTGATGCCATGGTTTGTCTCCCTATGTTTTATAGTGAACTGATGCCGCGGTCTTTTTGACCATTCTTGCAACAGCTGGAGGCGAGTGTGTTCTCCGAACCTTACGTCATGCTTGCTTGAAACTTACAGCAAGCTTACAAATAGATGTTCGTCCGAACTTTGCGAACGACCGTACTTAAATGTGCTATTCTCATTGCGCAGATACCTCACCCCATAATATCCCCACAAGGAGACACAGCATGAATGAAGCCGTCATCGTATCGACCGCCCGCACGGGCCTGGCCAAGTCCTGGAAGGGCGCGTTCAACATGACGCATGGCGCCACCCTGGGCGGCCATGTGCTGGCGGCCGCCGTCGAGCGCGCGCGCATCGAGGCGGAGGAAGTGGAAGACGTGCTGGTCGGCTGCGCCTTCCCCGAAGGCGCGACGGGCGGCAACATCGCGCGCCAGGTGGCCTTGCGCGGCGGCTGCCCCGTCACGACGGCCGGCATGACCGTCAACCGTTTTTGTTCTTCAGGCTTGCAGGCCATCGCCCTGGCGGCGCAGCGCATCATCGCCGGCGAAGGCGATATCTATGCGGCCGGCGGCGTGGAATCGATTTCCTGTGTGCAAAATGAAATGAATACGCATATGTACCGCGACGTCTGGCTGCAGCAGCACAAGCCGGAAGTGTACTGGCCCATGCTGCAGACGGCCGAAACCGTGGCCAAGCGCTACCAGATCTCGCGCGAACGCCAGGATGCCTATGGCGTGCAAAGCCAGCAGCGCGCAGCAAGCGCCCTGGCTGCCGGCCTGTTCGACGCGGAAATCGTGCCGATGACCACCATCATGGGCGTGGCCGACAAGGCCAGCGGCATGCTGGTGTCGCGCGAAGTGACGATTTCCGCCGATGAAGGCATCCGCGCCGACACGACGTATGACGGCGTGGCGAAGATCCGCCCGGCCATTCCTGGCGGCGTCATCAGCGCCGGCAACGCCAGCCAGTTTTCCGATGGCGCCTCGATGGCCATCGTCATGAATGCGAAAGTGGCCGAAGCGAAAGGCTTGCAGCCGCTGGGCATCTTCCGCGGCTTTGCCGTGGCCGGCTGCGAACCCGATGAAATGGGCATCGGCCCCGTGTTTGCCATCCCGAAACTGCTGAAAAAGGCGGGCTTGACGGTCGCCGACATCGGCCTGTGGGAACTCAATGAAGCGTTCGCCGTGCAAGTGCTGTACTGCGCCGATACCCTGGGCATCCCCATGGACCGCCTGAACGTCAACGGCGGCGCGATCGCCGTCGGCCACCCGTACGGCGTGTCGGGCGCCCGCCTGACGGGCCACGCCTTGATCGAAGGCAAGCGCCGCGGCGTCAAGTACGTGGTCGTGACCATGTGCATCGGCGGCGGGCAGGGCGCGGCCGGTCTGTTCGAAGTACTGTGATTTAAATGAAACCCAGTCTGCGGGCGGCCTTCGAGGCCGCCCGTTTGCTTTGCGCGCCTGCTTCCTGCAAGACGCGCCGATAGCGGGTACAGTAATGCTTCATTAATAAACAAGCAGCCTGCCACCATGATCAAGCACATCGTTTTCTGGAAACTGTTAGACCACGCCGAAGGCGCCGACCGCGCCACGAACGCCTTGAAACTGAAAGCCTTGCTCGATTCCTGTTCCGACCTGGTGCCCGGCATATTGAAATTCGAGGCAGCCGTGGCCCAGCCGGGCCTGGAAGCGACCTACGACATTGTCCTGTACAGCGAATTCGCCAGCCGCGAAGCGCTGGATGCCTACCAGAACCACCCCGAGCACGTGAAAATCAAGCCGTTTTTTGGGGCTGTACGGGAAGCGCGGCAGTGCATGGACTATGAGATTTAGTCGTTACGCAACAGACATCCGGGGTCAGACCCGGTGTCGGGAATATCAATAGTAGTCATCAACTTTATTGACAGGAGCATCATGAGCACATACCAACGCATCGTCCTCGCCTCGCGGCCCGCGTCCAATGAGGAAGTGCAGCCGGCGCATTTTCGTCTGGAAACGAAAGACATTCCCGCCATCAAGGATGGTGAATTGCTGGTACGCAACCAGTTCCTGTCACTCGATCCCTACATGCGCGGGCGCATGAGCGCGAACAAAAGCTATGCGGCGCCGCAAGCGCTCGATGAAACGATGATTGGCGGCACGGTGGGCGTGGTGCTGGAATCAAGGCATCCGAAGTTCGCCGCAGGCGATACGGTCGTGGGGACCTTGGGCTGGACGGAAGTGGCCGTGTCGGACGGCACGATGCTGCGCAAGGTCGACACGACGCATATCCCTGCGTCCGCCTACCTGGGTTCCGTCGGCATGCCGGGTATGACGGCCTGGTATGGCTTGAACCAGATCATGGCGCCGAAAGCGGGCGAAACCGTGGTCGTGTCGGCCGCCAGCGGCGCCGTGGGCAGCGTGGTGGGCCAGCTGGCGAAATTGAAAGGCTGCCGTGTCGTCGGTATCGCCGGCGGCGCGGACAAGTGCGCCTATGTGGTGAATGAACTGGGTTTCGATGCCTGCGTCGACTACAAGGCGGGCAGCTTGGCGTCGGATCTGGCGGCGGCCACGCCGGATGGCATCGACGCCATCTTTGAAAACGTGGGCGGCGCCATCTTCGACGCGGCCCTGGCGCGCACCAATGCGTTTGGCCGGATTGCCGTGTGCGGCTGGATCGCCGGCTACAATGGCGAACCGACGCCGCTCGACAATGCGCGCTTGATCCTCACCAACCGCCTCACCGTGCGCGGCTTCATCGTTTCGGAACAGCCGGAATTCTGGCCGCAGGGACTCAGTGAACTGGGTAGCCTGGTGGCAACGGGCAAGCTGAAATTCCGCGAATCCGTGGCCGACGGCCTGGCCAGCGCACCCGAAGCCTTCATCGGCCTCTTAAAAGGGCGCAACTTCGGCAAGCAGCTGGTGAAGTTGTAACCGATCTGCCCTGAAGTGACCGGGCGTGCCGCCAGTTCCTCGCCCGCCTGCGCCCGGTAGCACAGCAAAGCTTTCAATAGATCGGGAGCGTGAAATCCTCGTCGATCTTGCGCGCCCTGGCCGTGGAGTTCGCTTGCAACAGCGACTGGATCAGGGCGCTGCCGAAGCACCGTTGCAGCAGGTGCGCGATGGCGATGCCGAACCGCGTCCGCACGTGCATGAGCCGGATGAGGCGAGGGCTCAGCTCCCGCTGTGTACGCTCGGCATACGGGCGAAGGATGCGTTCGTATGCCTCGAAAGCCTGGGTGTGGGTCGCGCACCTCTTGATTTCCCCCGCCAGCACGTAGGCTCCCATCAGCGCCAGAGCCGTGCCCTTGCCCGTGAATGGCGTCGGGCAGTGCGCCGCATCGCCCAGCAAGACCAGTCGGCCTTTTGACCAGGTGGAAGCTTGCACCTGGCTCATCGGCCCGAAGTAGAAGTCCTGGACGGCATCAAGCTCGGCGATGATACGATCGGCCACCTTGCCCCGGCCTGCCAGCGCCGCACGCAGCATCTCGCGCCGCGACGGCGCCGTCGGACTCCGCATGTCAGGTTCAGCGGCAGGAAAGGTCATCAGCACGGTAATTTCAGTCAGGCCACCTGGCCTGAGGTTGATCATCGTACCGCCAATGCCGTTGACGGAGCAGGCCCAGAAGTCGTCTTCCGGCCGCCGGGGAATGTTGAAAAACGCCATGTAGGCACCGAGGTAACGCATGCGCGTTTCAGCAGCCAGCGCCAGGTCTCTGGTCGGCGAGCTCACGCCATCGGCGCAGATCACCAGTTCAAAGTCCTCTGCCGTGCCATTGGCAAAGGTTGCCCGCACACCATTTTCAATCTCTTCAACGCCACTGACGGACGTGCCAAAACGGTATTCGCAAGTGCCGTGGGTCGCATCGAACAAAATACGGGCGAAATCGCCGCGCAGGATTTCGAAATCGCAGGTCAGTCCACCGATACTACCTTTCGGAAAAACAGCCACCACCTTGCCGGCCGCATCGAGCCACTTCTGTCCGCATTCCAGCGTGTTGCGCGCCTCGACCTGTTCCGTCAAACCCATGCGCTTGATGACCTGCTGCGCGGCATCCTTCACATCGACGTTCTGCCCGCCGACCCTGAGCGCGCCAGCCTTTTCGACAAGCACCACGGAGTAGCCGTACCTGCTCAGCCACCAGGCACACGCAGGGCCGGCGATGCCGCCGCCGCAGATCAGGATTTTCTTCGTTTGTTCCATTTGACAGCTTTCGTGGTTGTGATGTCACTGTCCATGTTAGACGCGCCACGTGTTGGTCACAATGAGCCAACAGGTCATGTTATATTGAATTCTTGCCACTGATACTGACCCTTGAAAGGTGCCCGATGCCTGTTTTCAGCGACGACTCGTCCAGTGAATGGGAAGACCCCGACTGCGTGCCAAGGCCGGTGGTCACGCTTGGCGCCGTTGGCCGCGAGATGGATAGCCACAAGGAGGCGGGTTTCCATCAGCATCGAAAAGGCCAGTTCCTGCTCTGGATGCGGGGCGTGCTGACCTGCGAGGTGGACGGCGGCTTCTGGCTGGTGCCGCCAGGAAGCGCCATTTGGGTGCCTGGCGGCACACAACATCGAATGGATGGGGCCGGCACGGTCGATTGTTACGTGGTGTATGTCGATCCTGCGGTGGACGACGCGTTGCCGCGGGAGTGCTGCACCTTGTCGACCACGCCGCTGCTGCGTGAATTGGTGATCCGTTCAGCGGCATTGCCGATGCGCTACGAAGAGGGCGGCATGGCGTCACGAGTGATGACACTGCTTCTCGACGAAATGGCGCTGGCGCAGCCCGGCCAGGTTCATCTTCCCCTGACGCCAGACAAGCGGCTACGCAAACTGGTCGAGTGGATCATGGCGCGTCCGTCCGATCCGGGCAACATCGAATCGTGGGCGCAGCGGATGGGCATCAGTGCGCGCACGCTGTCACGCCTGGTGTCCCGGGAAACCGGCATGAGTTTCGGACGCTGGCGCAGGCAACTGCATATCCTGCTCGCTTTGCAATGGATGGCCAGGGGTGCCACGGTCCAGCATGTCGCGGAGGGCCTGGGTTACGAGAACGCGAGCAATTTTGTTGTCATGTTTCGCAAAATACTCGGTGAAACACCTGGACGTTACTTGAAATCGAACGCTTGAGCCGCACCACCTGCCAAGGCGTGGCAGGCCGTGCGACAATGGCGGCCCCTCTCTTATTACCGCATGCCATGACCAAGCACACCATCCGCCTCGGCGACTGGGCCACCCTCGGCCCCGACGCTACCGCCATCCGTTTTGAAGTCTTTGTCGATGAACAGAAAGTGCCGTCCGAGATCGAACTCGACGACATGGATGCCGTCTGCCTGCACGCCGTCGCCTATGACGACTTTGGTGCCGCCATCGGCACGGGCCGGCTATTGCCCGATGGCCACATCGGCCGCATGGCCGTGCGCCAGCCGGGCCGCGGCACGGGCGTGGGCGGCGCCATCTTGACCTTGCTGATGGAGAAAGCCCGCGAACGGGGAGACCTGGCGGTGGTGCTGAACGCGCAAACCGTGGCCGCGCCATTCTATGCGCGCCACGGTTTCGTGCAGCAGGGGGAACAATTTGAAGAGGCGGGGATTGCGCATGTGGAGATGCGGCTGGTGTTCTAGTGTATTGTCGGATTACGCGCAAGGCGCGTAATCCGACACCACCAGCACAATCAGTTCTGCGCGTGCGACTGGCGCCATTTGTCGAGGATCACGGCCAGCACGATCACGACACCTTTCGCCACATACTGCCAGAACGACGACAGTCCCAGGATCGTCAAGCCGTTGTTCATCACGCCGATGATCAGGGCGCCGATGACGGTACCCCAGACGGAACCCACGCCGCCCATCAGGCTGGTGCCACCGAGCACGACGGCCGCAATCGCATCGAGTTCATAACCTGTGCCCCAGTTGCCGTTGGCCGCATACAGACGGCTGGCCGACATGGCGCCGCCCAGGCCCGCAAACAGGCCGCTGATCGTGTAGACAAACATCAGCACGAGGCCGACCTTGATACCCGTCAAACGTGCCGCCTGGATATTGCCGCCGACGGCGTAGATATGCAGGCCCAGGGTTGTCTTGCGCAAAATAAACCACGTCAGCACGACGACGGCCGCCGCCAGCCAGATCAGCCAGGGCACGGCCAGGAAGCTGCCGTTGCCCATCCATTCGAAGCTCGGGATTTCCGTGTTCAGCACGCTGGTACCGTCGGCCAGCAGGTAGGCGGCGCCGCGCAGGGCCGTCATGGTACCCAGGGTCACGACAAAGGGATTCAGGCCGACGAGGGCGACCAGCACGCCATTGAGCGCGCCCAGCAGCAGGCCGACGATGAGGAAGGCGGGAATCGAGAAGCCGGCGAACTGGGCCGACAGCGACATTAGCATGCCTGCCACGGCCGAGACCGCCAGCACGGAGCCGACGGACAAATCGATGCCGCTGGTCAAGATGACGAAGGTCATGCCGGACGCCAGCACGATGTTGATCGACACCTGGCGGAAGATGTTCATGGTGTTATTGCTGGTCATGAACGTCGACGTGCCGTCGGCCGAGAAATACACGGTCAGGCCGTACATGGCCAGGTAGAGCACCACCAGCACGGGCAGCATGCCCAGGCGGCGCATCAGGTTCGAGGCATTGAAGGGTTCGCCGGCGCGCGCGGCGCCGCTGGTGGTACTCGTTGTCATGTTGAATCTCCTGAATGATTATTTTTATGCCGCTTCTTGCAGCGTGGCATAGGCAAGGATGTTTTCCTGCGTGATGTCGTCGCCCGTGACTTCGCCGGTGAGCCTGCCTTCGCACATCACCATCACGCGGTCGCAAATGCCGACCAGCTCGGCCAATTCGCTGGAAATGCACAGCACGGCCGTGCCCGCGTCCGCCAACTGGTGGATGATCTTGTAGATTTCGCTCTTCGCGCCCACGTCCACGCCCCGCGTCGGTTCGTCGAGGATGAGCACTTTCGGCGCGATGGCCAGCCAGCGCGCCAGCAAGACTTTCTGCTGGTTACCGCCGGACAGCCCGCCGACGATGCCGTCCGGCCCCGATACCTTCACGTTGAGGTTGCTGATCGCCTCGCGCGTGAGCTGGGTCAGGGCGCCACGGTTGACCACGCCCGCCGTCGAATGCCTGGACAGGATATTCATCGACATGTTTTCCATGGCCGACAATTGCATGAACAGGCCCAGGCTCTTGCGGTCTTCCGGCAGGTAACCGATGCCGTGGCGGATGGCCGCCAGCGGCCGGTGGATATGCACTTCCTGGCCATCGAGCCACACTTGCCCTGATTGTTTCTTGTCGGCGCCAAAGATCAGGCGCGCCAGTTCCGTGCGGCCTGCGCCGACGAGGCCGGCCAGTCCCGTTACTTCCCCCGCATGCAGGGCGAACGAGGCGGGCTTGACCTTGCCGCCGCCCACGTTTTCCACGCGCAAGCGCTCGGCACCGCGCGTCGTGCGGCGCTGGTGCGAATAAAAGTCATCGGCAGGGCGGCCCACCATCATTTGCACGACTTTCTTTTGATCCAGCTCATCCTTGCCCAGCTCGCCCACATAGGCGCCGTCGCGCAGCACCGTGATGCGGCGCGCCAGGCGTTCCACTTCGGCCATGCGGTGGCTGATGTAGAGCACGGCCAGGCCCTTGTCGCGCTGTTCTTCGATGATGCGGAACAATTGTTCTGTTTCCCGGTCGGACAGGGCGGCAGTGGGCTCGTCCATGATCAGGATGCGGCTTTCATGCACGAGGGCGCGGGCGATTTCCACCTGTTGCTGCTCGGCAATCGACAGCGATGACACCATGGTGTCGGCGTCGAAGCGGGAACCGAGGTCGGCCAGGATGGCGTTCGTGCGCGCGCGCATTTCGCCGCCCTTGACGGTCCAGAACGGTCCTTGCGGCTCGCTGCCCATGAAGACGTTCTGCGCCACCGTCATGTTCTTGGCCACGCTCAATTCCTGGTAGATCAGGTTGATGCCCAGCGCGCGTGCCTCGCCCGGGTTGCGGATACGAATCGGTTTACCGTCGAGTATGATTTCGCCCGCATCCGGTGTGTACACGCCCGACAGGATTTTCATCAGGGTGCTCTTGCCGGCGCCGTTTTCGCCCATCACGGCATGGATTTCGCCGCTGCGCACCGTCAGGTGCACGCCGCGCAGCGCGCGCGTGGCGCCAAAGCGCTTCTCGATGCCGCGCATTTCAAAAATAATATCGTCGCTCATGACTGTCCTTCCTTGCTTGTGAAACTGGCGCCGCCTGCCAACTGGCTGGCGGCGCCACGTGGTTCAGGTCAGGCAGATCAGTTCTTTACCCAGCCCGTGTAGGTGGCGACGTTTTCCTTGGTGATGGCCGGGGTCGGCAACAGCACCATGGTTTGCTTCGGCGTGCGGCCGTTCATGATGTCGTAGCCCATCTGCACGGCGTCCGTTGCCATGCGGTACGGGTTTTGCGCCGAGGTGGCGGCAAACAGGCCGGCCTTGTTTTTCAGGGCGTTCTGGCCATCGGGCGCGCCATCGACTGCCGTGATCAGTTTCACGTCCGTGCGCTTCGATTGCTTGATCGCCAGTTCGGCGCCGATACCGGTCGGATCATTGATGGCGAACACGCCGTCGATCTTCGGATGGGCCGTCAGCAAATTCGACATCACGGTCATGCCGCCGTCGCGGCTGCCGCCCGCGTTCTGGTTGTCGGACAGGATCTTGATATCCTTGAACGCGGCCAGGGTTTTCTTGCAGCCATTCACGCGGTCGATCACGGACGTGACCGGCGGGCCGTTCAAAATCACCACATTGCCTTTGCCGCCGATCTGCTTGGCCAGGTAGGCGCACGACACGTCGCCAGCCATGGTGTTGTCGGACATCACGGTGGCCGAAGCGCCCACGGCGCCCACGTCAACGGCGATCACGACCACGCCCGCATTGCGCGCTTTCTTGATGGCTGGCGCGATTCCCTTGGAGTCGACGGCGTTCAGGATGATGATGTCGGTCTTGTTGGCGATGAAGTTCTCGATCTGGTCCACCTGGGTGTTCAGGTCATACTTGCTGGACACTGTGGTGACTTTCACGCCAGGGCCGCCGAGCTTTTTCGCGCTTTCTTCCGCGCCGCGGCCGATGGCGACAAAAAACGGGTTGGCCAGGTCGCCCACGCTCACGCCGATCGATTTCAGCGGTTTGTCAGCAGCGAAAGCGCCACAGGCGGCGGACAGCAGCAGGGAGGCGGTAATGACTTTTTTCATGAGGATCTCCAAGGGTTTTTATTGTAAAAACAAACGGTGCTACGGGTAAAAACGGGGTGCAAACTTATTGATTGCGTAATTTCTCGATCATGGCGTCCAGCTTGCCCGCATCGACGGCAAAGCCGCGGATGCCTTCGGCAAGTTTCTCTGTCGCCATCGCGTCGTCGTTCAAGGCGTAGCGGAAAGCCGCTTCGTCATACGTGATGGCCGGCTGCGCCGCGCCCAGGTCCCCGCCCAGGGCGCGCTCGAATGGTGCGTCAAGCGCTTCGAGCTTGGCCAGCAAGTCGGGGCTAATGGTCAGCAAGTCGCAGCCGGACAGGGCCGTGATCTGCCCCACGTTGCGGAAGCTGGCGCCCATCACTTGCGTGGCGATGCCATGTTGTTTGTAGTAATTGAAGATGCGCGTGACCGACTGTACACCTGGATCGTTGGACAGGCTGCGCGCCGCTTCGTCCCATGCCGCGCCCAGCGATTTTTTATGCCAGTCGTAGATGCGGCCCACAAACGGCGAAATCAGGCGCACTTTCGCGTCGGCGCAGGCAACGGCCTGGCAAAACGCGAACAGCAGGGTCAGGTTGCAAAAGATGCCGTCTTTTTCCAGCTCGCGCGCTGCCTGGATGCCTTCCCAGGTGGCGGCAACCTTGATCAGCACGCGCTCGCGCTGGATGCCGGCTTGCTCGTACAGGGCGATCAGGCGGCGCCCGCGGGCGACCGTGGCATCGCGGTCAAAGCTCAGACGGGCATCGACTTCCGTCGATACGCGACCCGGCACTACCTTCAAGATTTCCAGGCCGAAGCGCACCAGCACCTGGTCGACGATATCGTCCAGCGCAGCGTGCTTGTGCGCGGCGACCGTGCTTTCCAGCAAGGGCGCGTAATCGGGCTGCAGCACGGCTTTTAAAATCAGCGACGGGTTGGTGGTGGCGTCTTGCGGCGCGAAGCGCGCCAGTTGCAGGAAGTCGCCCGTGTCGGCGACGACGGTGCTGTGTTGTTTCAATTGTTGCAGCTGATTCATTACTATTCCTTATCACTGAGTTGGTGCAAGGCTTGCACGGCGGGAAACAGGCTACGGTAGCGGCCGTAACGGATGCTCAAGGCTGCGCTGTGCGCGGCATCGGGCAAGAAAGTGTTTTTGATGGGTAACCCTTGCGTCAGCAGGCTGGCGTCACCGATGGCGGCAAAGCCCAGCTTGGCCGCACCCAGGCTGGCCGACAATTCGCTGTTGTGCAGGGTGCGCATTTCGCGTCCCAGCACATTGGCCAGCAATTGCGCCCAGTACTGGCTGCGTGCGCCGCCGCCCACCAGCATGCAGTGGGGAACGACGGCACCTGTCGACGTGACGGCCGCCATGGCGTCGCGCAAGGCGAAGGCCACGCCTTCGAGCACGGCGTAGCCGAGCTGCGCCGGCGTGCTGTCATGGCCCAGCTGCAAGAAGGCGCCGCGCACTTGCGGGTCGTTATACGGCGTGCGCTCGCCCGACAGATACGGCAGGAACAGGGGCGCGGACGGGGCGACGGGAGTATCGAGCGGTAAGTCCGCTTCCACCAGCGCCAGCAGGGCTGCCTCGTCGGACTGGCCCAGCACGCCCGTCGCCCAGCGCAGGCAGCTGGCACCCGACAGGATCGCGCCCATCGCATACCAGCGGCCGGGCAGGGCGTGGCAAAAGCTGTGCACGCCGCCGGCCGGATTGCCCAAAGGCTGTTCTGTGACTGAAACGATGGCGGCGCTGGTGCCCAGCGAGATAAAACTGTCGCCGCCATTGACGGCGCCGATGCCCACGGCCGAGACGGGGTTGTCGCCGCCGCCGCCCGCCACCACCACGTTTGCTGGCAAGCCCAGCTTGTCTGCCATGGCTGCCAGTACCGTGCCCGTGGCGGCGTCGCCTTCGGCCAGCGCCGGCATCTGTGCCAGGGCCAGGCCGCAGGCGGCCAGCATGGGGGCGAACCAGGCACGGCTGGCCTCGTCCAGCCACAAGGTGCCAGCCGCGTCGGACATGTCCGTCAGTTTGATCCCCGTCAAGCGCAGGCGCAGATAGTCTTTCGGCGACAGCAGGCAGGCGATGGCGGCAAAGGCATCTGGCTCGTGCGTTTGCAGCCACAGCAGTTTCGGCGCCGTCAGGCCTGCCATGGGCAGGCTGCCCGTCACGTCCGCATACGCGGGATAGTCGCGCGCCAGGCTGGCCGCCTCGGCTTCGGCGCGCGCATCGTTCCACAGGATGGCGGGGCGGATCACGTTATCGTTGCTATCGAGCAGCACGGCGCCATGCATCTGGCCCGACAGGCCGATGCAGGCGATCTGTGCGTATTCCTGTGGCCAACTGGCGCGCAGCTGGCCCAGCGCGTTGACGCAGGCGGCCCACCAGTCTTGCGGCGCCTGTTCGGACCAGCCTGCTTGCGGGCGGCTGGTGTCGATGCGCACGGAAGCCTGGCCGCGCACCTTGCCCGTGCTGTCCATCAGCACGGTTTTCAGTTCAGAGGTACCGAGGTCGATACCGAGGGAAATCGCTGGATGCATATTGTTTGCTGTAAAAGGTCAGGGGCAGCCGCAGGAATTGCGTACGCGCAAGGTCGGCGACAGGCGCTGCACGTGCTGGTCACGGCCGGGATGGGCGATGCGCTCGATCAGCAGGTCGACGGCCATGGCGCCCAGCTCTTCCAGCGGCTGCGCCATCACGGTGAGGCGGGGGCTGAAATAATCGGCCCAGTCGAAATCATCGAAGCCGGCCAGGGCGACGTCTTGCGGTACGGCAATGTGGGCGTCGCGCAAGGCATGCATGGTGCCGATGGTCATCAGGTTATTGCCGGCCACGATGGCTGTCGGGCGCTGTCCGGCGGGTAAGGCCAGCAATTCGCGCGTGGCCGCGCCGCTGCGTTCCAGGTTGGAATCGCCCGAGCGCAGCAGGTCCGCATCGAAGGTGATATTGGCGCGCTGCAAGGCCAGGCGGTAGCCGTCGATACGCTCGTCCGTCGTGGACAGGCCGGGCGCGCCCGCAATGAAGCCGATGCGGCGGTGGCCGTGGGCCGCGATCAGATGGCTGACCAGTTGCGCCGTCGCCTCGACGTTTTCCACGCCCACCTGGTCGAACGCTTGTGGCGACATGCGATCGACCAGCACGGAAGCGATCTTGTTGCTGGTTAAATAGTCGAGGGCGCGGTTGTGCGGATCGCCGGACGGCGCCAGCACGATGCCGTCGACCCGGCGCTGATGCAAGTTCTGCACCACCTTGAGTTCCTGCTCGGGATCGTCATGCGTATCGGAAAACAGCATCATCAAGCCATGGCGCGTGCAGGCCGCCTCGATGGCGCGCACGGTTTCGCTGAAGTAATGATTGGTGAAGGCGGAAATGGCAACGCCGATGGTGCCCGACGAGGAACCGGCCAGCGCGCGGGCCAGCATGTTCGGCACATAGCCGATCTGCTGCATGGCCGCGTTGACGGCGGCGACGGTTTTCGGGCTGACCTTGCGGGTGCCGTTGACTACGTGAGAGACGGTCGACAGCGATACGTCCGCCGCCCGCGCTACATCTTCCATGGTGGCCATGGTGTCTCCTGAGGTTTTTTTATTATTGTGTGCTGCGATAGTGTGCGGCTGTGTCGCCGCGATTGAAGCTATCGTAAACAAAAGAAAGCGCTTGCGCAAGCGCTTTCTTTTTTTGCGTGAACGATGTTTTGCCAAGGCAAGGAAGCCGCGCAGGAGGGACGGGATGCGGAAACAGGGCGGAGCCGGACGGTGCCGGCCCCGCAAGAATTACTGAATTACCAGCTCATGCAATTCGCCGGGAGAGTCCGGGAACAGTTTCACAACGGTGGAAGTGCGCGTGCCGTAGCCCGGCGTTTCGATGCAGACGGCGGACAGTACGCGTTCGAGGTCGAGCGGCACGCCCGTGTCCGGCAAGCGGAAGTCGGGCGCGCGCGTGGTGTCGGCCAGCATGTCGAAATACGCTTCATCGGGCGCACCCTGGCACAGCAGGCTGGCGAACTGGGCCTTGGTCTTCAGGACTTTCGGCCACGGCGCGTCGAGCAGGGCGTTCGACAGGCCGTAGATGCCCGGTTCCAATGGCTGGCCATTGCGCGCATCGCCATCGCCCCGGTTGGAAAACCAGATCAGGGTATCCGCATCGCCCAGCACCAGATTAAAACCGTTGTAGGCTGTGCAGCCGGGGCGGATTTGCGCGATGTAGTCTTGCGGCGACATGTTGCCGGCCAGATAGTCGGCCACCAGGGCGCCGCGCGAGGGGGCGTCCGGATCGCGGTCTTGCGGGCTACGGATATTCGTGATGGCGGCAAAGCGCGAGCTGCCGCTGCCGGCTTGGGTGATGCCCATCCAGCTGCCGCCCGCCTGCAGGTCGCGGCCTGCATACACTTGCGGGTGTTCGGCCCAGGCGCCGGCGGGGGCGCTGGCGCGTTCATAGAATTCGTCGCGGTTGGCGGCGGCAATCAGCGGGATGTGCGGATTGACTTTCCAGGCAAAAACGATCAGGCACATGGAGGCAAATCCATGAACACTTCCGTATGGCGCGCGCCGGCCGTCAGGGACAGCAAGCCCGCTTCGTCGGATGCGCTGGCCAGCAGTTCCGTAAAGCCTTCGCCGACGACGGGATAAATTTCCATCCACGTCTGCAAGCCATCCTTGGCGTCAGGGCGGCGCTTCAATTGCGGCGCCACGCCGGACGCGGCCGCCAGTTTCGCCTGCAAGGCACGCACCCGCGCTTCCAGCGCCTGGGCGTGCTCTTCCTTCACTTGATAGTAAATGTACAAATCTTTCATGGCATTCTCACAAGTCGAGTGCGTCGAGCACGTAAGGCATGGGCAGGAACTGCACGTGAACGCCCAGAGCCGAACCGTAGCGCACGGCGCCGGCGGCGCTTGAACCTTCTGCTATCGCCCCCAGCTTCATTTCGACGAGGGCGTCAATGCCGCCTTCCCCATTGGGCGCGGCGTTGACGAGCATGCCGCAAGGCTGATCCGGATCGCTGACGGCGAACAGTTCGCCGCCGGCCACTGCAGAGGGATCGGCGATGCTGACGAGGGTGGTGCGGCGCTTGAGCTTGCCCAGATACTGGCTGCGCGCGACGATTTCCTGGCCCGGGTAGCAGCCTTTCTTGAAATTGACGCCGCCCAGCAGCTCGAAGTTGACCATTTGCGGCACGAACTGTTCTTGCGTGGCGGCCGTGATCTGCGGGATGCCCGCGTGGATTTCCGATAATTGCCAGGCGTCATTGCCGCCCTTGGCCAGCTGTTGCGTCAATTGCGGCCACACGTCGCGCGCCGTGGTGGCCGACGTCAGCCATTCATAGCGGGCGCTGCCAAAGGCATCGGCCACGCGCAGCAGCGTGCCCAGCGGGTTATCCACCTTGCTGAACGGCGTGGCGGGCAGGGTGGGGAACCAGGCGGACAGGGCCGTGCTGGCAAGTTTGCCGCCCAGGCCCAGGACGACCTGGTTCGCGTCGTCAAAGGACGCATCGTGCAGCTTGGCCTTGGCGCGCAGCACGAACATCTGCAAGCGCTTCTGGATGGCTGGCTGTATGGCGCGCGGCAATTGCAGATAAATGGTGGTGGCGTTGCGCCACATCAGGAAACTGGCCAGCATCCGGCCCTTCGGCGTGCAGTAGCCGGCCAGGCGCACTTGCTCCTGGCTCAGGTGTTCCACATCGTTGGTCAGCTGGCCGTGCAGGAAACTGGCTGCCTCGTCGCCGTTCAAGCCGATCAAGCCCTGGTCCGTGATGGCCGCGACAAAACCGTCTTGCAGCTGGGGCACTGTCAGGGACTGGCCGAAATCGGCGATAGGGGTGGCGGCGAGGGGAGCGCTGCTGTCAGGCGCGCCATCGATGGCAACGGGGCGGGCGCCTTGGGCGGTTAAAAATTGATTCCAGTTATTCATAATTTCCATTAGATCAGCGATTAAGCATTATCATTACGGGTTCATTATAGTGATGTCGCGCAAATTGCGTCGGCAGCGGCAAGATTGCCAGTGTTGGCGCCGCTTTGCGCGCACTTGCTTCACAAATGAACGATCATAACAAGCGGACGTTGGCCATCAGCGCCCGCATCACAAGAATCGGAACAATGGCTTTCTTTAAAAAACTTGTAGTCAGCTCAGTCATCGCCGCCATCGGCGTCGGTGGTACTTTTGTGTACTGGGCGCAGCAGCCCATCACCACGGACGGCGAAGCGATTCCGTTTACCATCGCGCCGGGCAGCGGCGCGCATGCGGCCGGCCAGCAGATCGCGGACGCGGGCGTGCCCATCGTGCCCATCCTGTTCAACATGCTGGCGCGCATCGAAGGCAAGACCTCGAAGATCAAGGCCGGTTCCTACGAGTTGAAACCGGGCACCACGCCGCAGCGTTTGATCACGCAACTGGCGCGCGGCGAGTTCGCGCAAGAGTCGCTGACCATCATCGAAGGCTGGACCTTCAAGCAGATGCGCCTGGCCATGGCGAATCACCCTGGCCTCAAGCACGATACCGTGGGCCTGTCCGACAAGGAACTGATGGCGAAAATCAGCCCGGAATACATGTTGCCGGAAGGCCTGTTCTTCCCGGACACGTATCTGTTCGCCAAGGGCGCCAGCGAAATGCAGATTTTCAAGCAGGCGCACACGGCCATGATCGGCCGCTTGTCCGAAGCGTGGTTCAAGCGCGATCCGGCCTTGCCATATAAAAACCCGTACGAAGCGCTGATCATGGCTTCCATCGTGGAAAAGGAAACGGGACAAAAGTCCGAGCGCGCCATGATCGCCGGCGTGTTCGTCAACCGCTTGAAAACAGGCATGCTGCTGCAGACGGACCCGACCGTGATCTATGGCATGGGCGACAGCTACCAGGGCAAGATCCGCAAACGCGACCTGGAAGCGGACACCCCGTACAATACCTACACGCGCGGCGGCTTGCCGCCCACGCCGATCGCCCTGGCCGGCGCGCAATCGCTGACGGCGGCGCTGGCGCCGGCCCGCACGCAGGCGCTGTATTTCGTCGCGCGCGGCGACGGCACCAGTCAGTTCTCGGCCAACTTGCCCGACCATAACCGCGCCGTGAACCAGTATCAGCGTTAATATCATTACAAGATTAAGAGTTTCATGACACAACACTATCAACCCCGCTTCATCACCTTCGAAGGCATCGATGGCGCGGGCAAGTCGACGCATATCGGCTTTGTGACCGACTACCTGCAGCAACGGGGCGTGACCCTCGTTTCATCGCGCGAACCGGGCGGCACCAGCCTGGGCGAAAAGCTGCGCGAACTGCTGCTGCATGAAAAAATGCATCTGGAAACGGAAGCCTTGCTGATGTTCG
This sequence comes from Janthinobacterium sp. BJB426, assembly GCF_002735705.1. GTDB lineage: Bacteria > Pseudomonadota > Gammaproteobacteria > Burkholderiales > Burkholderiaceae_D > Janthinobacterium. Next base: position 42,835 of record NZ_PDZL01000003.1, on the reverse strand, counting down.
CCAGCCGCCGTGAACACATCGCGCAAGTCATCGCGCCCGCCCTCGAACGTGGCGAGTGGGTCATTTCCGACCGTTTCACCGATGCCAGTTTCGCCTACCAGGGCGGCGGACGGGGCATGGATTTACGCAAGATGGAAGCGCTGGAAGCGTGGGTGCATCCGCACTTGCAGCCGGACCTGACGTTTTTGTTCGACGTGCCGCTGGCCGTGGCCAGAGCCCGCCTGGACGCCACGCGCGCGCTCGACAAGTTCGAGCAGGAGCGATCGGACTTCTTTGCCGCCACACGCAACGAGTATCTGCGCCGCGCAGCCCAGTTCCCGGAACGCTTCCGCCTCATCGATTCCACGCAAAGCATTGCCGATATTCAAGTGCAACTCGCGCAACTGCTTGATGTTTTGCTTGAAAAAAGTATTGCAACACCTTGATTTGCAAAGAATAAAATGACCAGTACTCTCTATCCGTGGCAACAGGACGCTTGGCAGCAATTGCAAGCCTTGCGCCCACGCATGCCGCACGCTATTTTGTTCCATGGCGCGCAGGGCATCGGCAAGGCCGACTTCATCGAGCATTTCGCGCAAGCGCTGCTGTGCGAAGACGTGCGCGCCGATGGTCATGCCTGCGGCGCCTGCGCCTCGTGCGGTTGGTTTAGCCAGGGCAACCATCCCGATTACCGCCGGGTCCGTCCGGAAGCGCTGGAAGACGAGGTGGCGGACGACGGGGAAGAGGGCGAAGGCGCCAAGAAAAGCGCCAAGACCAAGACGCCGTCGAAAGACATCAAGATCGAGCAGATCCGCAATCTGGCCGACTTCATGAACATTTCCACGCACCGCCAGGGCTTTCGCGTGGTGGTGTTGTACCCGGCCGAAGCGCTGAACACGCCTGCGTCGAACGCCTTGCTGAAAACGCTGGAAGAGCCGCCGCCGGGCACTCTGTTCCTGCTGGCATCGAACAGCCTGGACCGCTTGCTGCCAACCATCCTGTCGCGCTGCCGCAAATTCGCCTTGCCCATGCCCAGCCACGAGCAAGCCTTGACGTGGCTTAAGCAACAAGGCTTGAACGATGCGGACAGCTGGCTGCGCGAGCAGGGCGGCGCGCCGCTGGCCGCGCTGGCCCAGTCAGAATCGGGCGGCCGCGAGGAAACGGAACAGTTGCTGCAGGTGCTGGCCAACCCCGGCGTGGAAGCGGCCCTGAAGGCGGCGGAGAAATTGCAGAAGGCGCCGCTGGCGCCGTTGGTTGCTTCATTGCAGCGCTGGCTGTACGACGTGTTTTCCGTCAAGCTATCCGGCACCATCCGCTACTACCCGCGCCACCGGCGCGAGCTGGAAGCGCTGGCCGGACGCATCAACGTGAGCCGGCTGATGGCCGCCATCAAGGCCGCCAACGAACGCCGGGCAATTGCCGAGCACCCCTTGTCGCCCAAGCTGTTCCTGGAAGACATGCTGCTCGACTACGCATCCAGCTGCCAATAAAATCAAGCGCTTGCGTTATCAAGTTAATCCAGATTGTGCGCTTATTGGCCTGCTTGGAATGGCATAGCCGCAAGCACTTCACAGGCATCCCCGTTTGCCACGCTTGGCTCCCCGGTGATACAGTCATGGCACTGGACAGCAACGGAGGCGGGCATGAAACGAGTCACTGGCATCGGCGGCATCTTTTTCCACGCGCAAGACCCGGCCGCGCTGCGCGCCTGGTACCAGCGCCACCTGGGCCTCGACGTGCAGCCGTGGGGCGGCGCCGCTTTCAGCTGGACGGACGCCGACGGCAAGCCGACTGGCGGCACCACCATCTGGTCCGTCGCCGCCAGTGACAACGAGCAATTCGCACCCAGCAAGGCGTCCTTCATGATCAACTACCGGGTCGACGACCTCGACGCGCTGCTGCAAGCCCTGCGCGACGAAGGCTGCAACGTCCTGGAAAAGGCGCCCGATTCCGAGTATGGCCAGTTCGGCTGGGTCATCGATCCCGAAGGCAACAAGGTGGAGCTGTGGCAGCCGCCGCAGGGGCAGTAGGCGAACCACGCGGGAGTCGTCAGCGGCAGGATGGATTTGCGCCTTCCTCCTGCCAGATTCCGCTCCCTCCGGTACAATCCCGCCTTATGTATATCGATTCCCATTGCCATATCAATTTCCCCGAGCTGGCTGCTCGCATGCCCGAGATCCTGGCCAAGATGGCAGAGAACAAGGTGACCCATGCCTTGTGCGTGTCCGTCGACTTGCCGGACTTTCCACAGGTGCTGGCCCTGGCCGAGCAGTATCCGCACATCTTCGCCTCCGTCGGCGTGCATCCCGACTACGAAGACACGCCTGAGCCGTCCGTGGAAGACCTGGTGCGCCTGGCCGACCATCCGAAGATCATCGCCATCGGCGAGACGGGCCTCGACTATTTCCGCCTGACGGGTGACCTGGAGTGGCAGCGCGAGCGTTTTCGCACTCACATCAAAGCTTCAAGAATCACGCGTAAGCCTTTGATTATTCACACAAGATCGGCTAGCGAAGACACCATACGCATCATGCGCGAAGAAGGCGCGGGCGTGTCGGACGGCGGCGTGGCCGGCGTCATGCATTGCTTTACGGAATCGCTGGAAGTGGCGCGCGCCGCCATCGACATGGGTTTCTATATTTCGTTTTCCGGCATCGTCACGTTCAAGAGCGCCAAGGATCTGCAGGCCGTGGCCCTGGAAGTGCCGCTCGAGCGCATCCTCATCGAAACGGATTCGCCGTACCTGGCGCCCGTGCCGTTCCGCGGCCGCATGAACGAGCCTGGCTACGTGGCCCACGTGGCGGAATACCTGTCGACCCTGAAAGGCATATCGCTGGCTCAGGTGGCGCAGCAGACGACGGATAATTTCTTCAAGTTATTCAATCAGTTGCCATAACTTCTTAAGGTCATACATGATGAAAAAACTTGCGCTGGCGATGCTGCTGTGCTGCGCCACCGCCAGCCACGCGGCGCCGGAACCGGACGCTTTCTTCCGCGCCGTGTCCGTGAATAATGTCAGTGGCGTGCGCAGCATGCTGCTTGACGGCATGAATCCGAACCAGCCTGACGCACAGCGGGGCGACATTCCCCTGGTGCTGGCCTTGCGCGACGATGCGGACCGGGTTTTCCAGGTACTGCTCGACGCGCCCGGCATCGACATCGAAGCCCGCTCGGCCAATGGCAACACGGCGCTGATGATGGCGGCCTACAAGCACAAGCTGGACGCCGTGAACGCCTTGCTGGCCAAGGGCGCCAAGGTCAACCAGAGCGGCTGGACGGCGCTGCACTATGCGGCCTCGGCGGGCGACTTGCCCATCATGAAGATTTTTCTCGACCGCGACGCCGTGGTCGATGCGCGCGCCCCTGCCAACGTCACGCCGCTGATGTTTGCCGCCCGCGAAGGGCAGGAGGGCGCCGTCAAGCTGCTGCTGTCCTGGGGGGCGGACGCCAGCCTGAAAAGCGACCATGGCTGGACGGCCGTGCAGTTTGCCCAGGCGGGTGACAAGCCCGGTGTAGTCGCCATCATCGAAGCGGCACAGAAGGCGCGCGCGGCACGTAAATAAGCAGATGCAAGTCATGCATTAATTTCAATACTTTCCATGCCAGCGCTGAAACTGGCATGGAATTGCCTCTCACCTCAGCCCTTTGTTCTCCTTGCCGATTAACGATAATGATCGTGTCGCATTAATCAGGAGATACGTCGCATGGGTCATCACCTCACCGTCAGGCGCCGGCTGTATTGTCGCCGCCCCTCGCGCAGCCCGTGCGATATCACTGCTTTCTGGAATGACAAAACCGATCGGCCATCGGAGCCAGACTCCAAGAGGACAGACATGCTGAATGAACGAGAAATCGAGAGTTGTTACCTGGGGCAATTTATCCCCGTCCATTACCACCACAATATGTTGATGGACCAGAACCGCATGCACGGGTTCAAGTCGGCGATCGATTACGCGGTGAAGCCTGGCATGAAAGTGCTGGAGTTGGGCGGCGGCACGGGCGTGCTGTCGTGGTTTGCGGCCGCGCGCGCCGACAAGGTTTGGTGCGTGGAGTTCAATCCGGACATGGTCAAGGAAGCGCGCAAGATGCTGGCGCTCAATCCCAACGGTGAAAAGGTCGAAGTCGTCCATGCGGACGCCTTCGAATACCTGCCGCCAGAGCCCGTTGACGTGGTCATCTGCGAAATGATCCATGTTGGCATGCTGCGCGAAAAGCAGGTGGAAGTGATCGAATCGTTCAAGCGCCGTTACCTGGCCCGCTTTGGCGGCCCGCTGCCTATCTTCCTGCCCGAAGCCGTCATCATGGCCGTGCAGCCGATGCAGCAGGAATACGATTTCGAAGGCTTTTATGCGCCCATCGTGCAATTCCAGGAAACCACGGCCATCCATCCTGGCGTGCTGGAACTGGCGCCGCCTTCCGTCTACAGCATCATCGACTTCAGCCAGCCGACGGACAGCGTGTTCGGCTTTGACGGCAAGTTTGTCGTCGAGCGCAGCGGCACCTTGAACGCCTTGCGTTTCGTCACCAAGAACATTCTGGCCGTGGTGCCCGAGCGCTCGACCACCATCGACTGGCTGAACCACTACATGTGTTTGCCGCTGGCCACGCCGGTGGCCGTGAAGGCGGGCGACGTGCTGCAGGTGAGCTTCCAGTACCGCGCCGGTGGCTCGATCCCGTCGCTGGAAGCATCGATCCGCGCCCAGGTTATCTATGACGTGAATCTTCAGCCCGCTACGCAGAACGCCGTGTATGCATAAGCATCGTTAATTCCAAGGCAACGCCGCAGCGATTTCGTCCTGCGGCGTTTGTCCATTCAGGGTATATTTCGTCTTTTACCCACTGGACAGCTTTACTATCATGGAACAGATCGATCAGCGTTACCTCGTGCAACAGAACAAAATCAGCGATGGCGAGACCAGGCCACCCGTGTTTGCCAAGGTAATGCGCAGCAAGGAAGGCGTGTTTGAAGGCGTGTCCTTCATCAAGTCGAAGGAAAAGGCCACCATCATGACCATCGAAGATGCCAACCAGGCCATCAAATGGGCCACCAGCAAGAAGCCGAACGCGCATGAATACATCACGAAAGTGATTTGCGTCGGTCAATAAGCCCCCGTTCATTCCCGTTTTTGCGCCGTTCATCCCCGTAGCACGCAGTTCATCGCATGGCCGTTGCCGCCGTGGCGGCACTTTTATATAGTGCTGTCACGGTAGCGGGGCAAGCACGGCTTGCTCCGCACATTTCATTCTAGGGGGAACGCGATGCTGGGATTCGTGCTGTGGTTGCTGCTCTTGCTGGTGTGCTGGCCCCTGGCCTTGCTGGCCCTCGTGCTGTATCCGCTGGCCTGGCTGCTGTTGCTGCCATTCCGTTTGATCGGCATCGGCGTGGAAGGCGTCTTTGAATTGCTGCGCGCCATCGTCATGCTGCCTGCCCGCGTGCTGGGCGGCGGCCGGCGCTAAACCAGATATTTCCCATAAGAAATGGCGCCCTCGGCGCCATTTTTGTTTGCGTGACTGTGTTGCTTACAGGTCGACCATGAAACCGGCGCCGATCGATTTCTGCGAATAGTTGTAGTCGATCAAGCTCTGGCCATAGCCGGAGAACAGTTGCAGATAGCCTTTCAGGTTGGCCTTCAAGGGGAAAGCCCAGCTGGCCTGCATGGAGCCATGCTTCTTGCTGAAATTGCGGCGGGCCGTCACGGCGTATTCATGCCCCTTGTTGCGGTAGCTCACGCGCAAGTCGCCATGTCCCATGTAATCGGTGATGTCGATATTGTCGTTGTCGGTCTTGCCATTGTCGAGGCGGTGCCAGACGCGCGCCGCGACGGCCAGGTTGTCCTTCTCCATGCCCAGCTCGGCATACACGCGGTTCCAGCTGCGCGACAGCGTCGACGTCTGTCCGTTGGACTGGTGCACGAGGCCGAAGTTCAGGTAATTGAACTCGATGCCCGCGAAATTCTTGTTGATCGGCATGACCAACATCAGTTCCGGCTGGTAATTGGTCTCGCGGAACGGGCTTGAGGCCTTGCGGTTATACGCCTGCCAGAAACTTTGCTGCGTGTAGCCGAACCACATGTCGATGGGCGTGCCGGCGATGTCTTCCAGCAGCTTCATCTTGAAGCTCAGCTGGAACGTCAATTCCACGTGCTGGCTCTTGATGCCGGCCGGCGTGAAATCCTGGAACGGTTCGTCGTTGGAGGCGTCGCTGTAATTGGCCAGCAACAGATAGGTGTCGCGGTGCGGACGGAAATTGAACAGCCCGCGCTTCGAGGCGTCGTTGAGTTCCCAGGACTGTTGCGTGCGGGAAATTGGTGCTTCCGGTGGCGCCGAGCCTGCCTGTGCGATGGCGGGAATGGCGGCGTTGACGGCGTCCGGCGTGGCCACGCCAGGCGGGCTGACAAACGTGAGCGGGGCGACTTCGGCGGCGGCGGCCAGGGTGACAGCCGCGGTGGCGGGATCGCCGCCGGCCGCGATGGTGGCCTGTTCCGCCGCCTTGGCCAGGGTGTCGAAGCAGCCCAAACGGGCGCTGGCGTCACCAAGCACGGCGCAACGCTGCATTTGCTGTTCCAGTTCGCCGGCCATGGCCAGCGCTGGCGACGCCAGCAGGGAAGTGAGGATTATTTTTCTTAGTCGGATAGTCATAGGCTGAGTGGGGCATGTCGTTCGGTGCGCACCTGGGCTGCATGCCGGCGGCGTCGCCTTGCACGATAAATCACCGTGCGTCTTGATCCTGATTAATCTTTGTTAGATTAATAGAGTTGAAAGTATAGCTGAATCGCACATTTCCCCCAGCGTCCCTGACGTGCGCGCGGAGGACAGTGTTGTGCGCTTGGTAAACAGCCTGCTGCCGTACCGCCCAAATCGATGTCTGCTACACTGGAAAACCGGCGCAAACCCAGTGAGGCCGGGGCTAGCCATGGAGATTGTGATGACCCGCAAAACACCTATCGAGCGCTACCGCAACATTGGCATCAGCGCCCATATCGACGCCGGCAAGACCACCACCACCGAGCGCATCCTGTTTTATACGGGGGTCAATCACAAGATCGGCGAAGTGCACAATGGCGCTGCCACCATGGACTGGATGGAGCAGGAGCAGGAACGGGGCATCACCATCACCTCGGCCGCCACCACGGCGTTCTGGAAAGGCATGGCCGGCAACTTCCCCGAACACCGGATCAACATCATCGATACGCCCGGCCACGTGGATTTCACGATTGAGGTGGAGCGCTCGATGCGCGTGCTCGACGGCGCCGTGATGGTCTACGATGCCGTCGGCGGCGTGCAGCCGCAATCGGAAACCGTCTGGCGGCAAGCCAATAAATACCATGTGCCGCGCATCGCCTTCATCAACAAGATGGATCGCGTGGGCGCGGATTTCTTGCGCGTGCGCAAGCAGATCGCCGAGCGCCTGAAGGGCGTGGCCGTGCCCATCCAGCTGCCCATCGGCGCGGAAGAGCATTTCACGGGCGTGATCGACCTGTTGAAAATGCGCGCCATCACCTGGGATGACGCCAGCCAGGGCGTGCAGTTCAGCTATGGCGAGATTCCCGCCGAGCTGCTGCCGCAGGCGCAGGAGTGGCATGACCACATGGTCGAGCACGCGGCCGAAGCCACGCTGGACATGACGGAACGCTACCTGAATGGCGACACGTTTACGGAAGCGGAGCTGAAACAGGCCTTGCGCGCGCGCACCATCCGCAACGAGATCGTGCCCATGTTGTGTGGCAGTGCCTTCAAGAACAAGGGCGTGCAGGCGATGCTCGATGCCGTCATTGAATACTTGCCGTCACCGATGGAAGTGCCGCCCATCATGGGGCACGACGAGCACGACAACGAGGTGGAGCGGCATCCCACGGATGAGGAATACTTTTCCGCGCTGGCCTTCAAGATCATGACGGACCCGTTCGTGGGGCAGCTGACGTTCTTCCGCGTGTATTCGGGCGTGGTGAACTCGGGCGACATGGTCTACAACCCCACCAAGAGCGCGCGCGAGCGGCTGGGGCGCATCCTGCAGATGCATGCGAACGAGCGCAAGGAAATCAAGGAAGTGTATGCGGGCGACATCGCCGCCGCCGTGGGCCTGAAAGCCGTCACCACGGGTGACACCCTGTGCGCCATCGACCACATCATCGTGCTGGAAAAGATGATTTTCCCGGAACCCGTGATCTCGCAGGCGGTCGAACCAAAGACCAAGCCTGACCAGGAAAAGATGGGCATCGCCCTGAACCGTCTGGCGCAGGAAGACCCGTCGTTCAGGGTGCATACGGACGAGGAATCGGGCCAGACCATCATGTCGGGCATGGGCGAGCTGCACCTGGAAATCCTGGTCGACCGCATGCGGCGCGAATTCGGCGTGGAAGCCAATGTGGGCAAGCCGCAGGTGGCGTACCGCGAAACCATCACGCGCGCTGTGGAAGACGTGGAGGGCAAGTTCGTCAAGCAATCGGGCGGACGGGGCCAGTACGGCCACGTGGTGCTCAAACTCGAACCCTTGCCGCCAGGCACAGGCTACCAGTTCGTCGACGCCATCAAGGGCGGCGTGGTGCCGCGCGAATTCATTCCGGCCGTCGACAAGGGCATCGTCGAAACACTGAAGGCGGGCGTGCTGGCCGGCTACCCGGTCGTCGACGTCAAGGCCACCTTGACGTTCGGTTCCTACCACGACGTTGATTCGAACGAAAACGCGTTCCGCATGGCCGGCTCCATCGCCTTCAAGGATGGCATGCGCAAAGCGTCACCCGTGCTGCTGGAACCGATGATGCAGGTGGAGGCGGAAACGCCGGAAGAGTTCATGGGCAACGTCATGGGCGACTTGACGGCCCGGCGCGGCATGGTGCAGGGTGTCGACGATATTCCCGGTGGCGCGGGACGCATCGTCAAGGCCCTGGTGCCGCTGGCGGAAATGTTCGGTTACTCGACAACGCTGCGTTCGCTGACCCAGGGCCGCGCCACCTACACGATGGAATTCAAGCACTATGCGGCCGTGCCCAAGCATATACTCGACCAGGTGGCCGCGGCGGGCAAAGCCAAGTAAACTGGATCAAACCCGCAAAGCAGAGGCCGGGGTCGTACCCTCAGGGTACGCCCCCATTCCTTGCTGTTGGGTTTAACGTGCAAGATTCTGCGCAATGATGGCATCGGCCATCTTCTCCGCCTCGTCCACCGGCTGGCTCAGGGCCTGGGTCGTGTAGACAGTGCTGGCTACCATCGGCTGGTCCAGGGTCGCGCCTTCGCCATGGCTCGTGTCCACCGTCACCGTGGTCGACAGACCGATGCGCAGCGGGTGGGCGGCCAGTTCCTTCGGATCGAGCGTGATGCGCACGGGTACGCGCTGTACCACCTTGATCCAGTTGCCCGTGGCGTTTTGCGCCGGCAGCAGGGAAAATGCGCTGCCCGTGCCGGCCGACATGCCCAGCACCTTGCCGTGGTACACCACCTTGCTGCCATATAAATCCGTTTCGATGGTCGCCGCCTGGCCAACACGGATATTGCGCAATTCGGACTCCTTGAAGTTCGCATCGACCCATAATTGATCGAGCGGCACGATGGACATCAGGGGCGTGCCCGGCGTTACGTGCGTGCCCAGTTGCACGCTGCGCTTGGCGACATAGCCCGAGACGGGCGCAACGACGGCGTTGCGGCGCACGGTCAGCCACGCTTGCAGCACGTCACCCCTGGCCGACAGCACGGCCGGATGACTGGCCAGGTTCACGCCAGCCACGCCCGATTTGGTCGACTCGGCCTGGCGCTGCGCCACCGTCAACGCCGCTTTCGCATCGTCGACGGCCTGTTTCGCATGGGCCAGGTCTTCGCCCGAGATCGTCTGGTCCGCCGCCAGCGGCGCGCGCCGAGAAAGGTTGCCTTGCGCCGTGGCCAGGGCCAGCCGGCGCTGCTCGATGACGGCGTCGTACTGTGCCACGTTCGCATAGCGTTCGCGCTCCTGACGCACGACGTTGCCCAGTCGCGCCTGCGCCTGGCTCAGGGCCAGGTCCGCATCGATGGCGTTCAGGGTGATCAGCGGCGCGCCCGCCTTGACCATCTGCGTCTCGTCGGCGCGGATGGCGTCGACATTGCCCGTCACTTGCGCGGACAGGGTGACCAGGTTGCCGCCCACGTAGGCGTTGTCCGTGACTTCTTCCTTGGCCAGCACCAGCTGGTAATACGCGCCCCAGGCGGCGCCCGCGACGAGGAAGGCGGCCGTGATGGCGATGAGGACGGCCTTGCGCTTGCCCGGCTGTTCGGTGGGGGTGGTCGTTGCTGTGGTATCGCTGCTCATGATGTGTTCCGTAATCGATGGTTATTGTTTGCTGGCGCTGTCGGCGAAATCGCTGCTGCCCCGGTAGCCGCCGCCCAGCGCCACGCTCAGGCTGATTTCCGCGTTCTGGCGCTGGTTTTGCAGCTGCATGCCCAGGTCCACCTGGCCGCGCACGGTCATTTCCGCATTCAGTTGCGTGGCGCGGTCGGCCAGACCTTGCTTGAGTCGCGCATTCGCATTGCGCAATTGCGCTTCGCTGGCGCGCAGGTTTTCCTGCTGCAGGCGCAGCTGGTTTTCCACGCCTTGCACCCTGGCGCCGGCCTGCGCCACGTCGCGCACGACGTTGAAGACATTCTGGTTGTAATCGGCGATCAGTTCGTTGCGTTCGCTGCGCGCGCCACCGAGCTGCGCCTGCAGGCGGCCGCTGTCAAACAGGGGCAAGGACAGGGCCGGGCCGATGAACAGGGTGCGGCTGCCGGACTGCAGCAGCTTGCCCAGCTTGATCGCATCGAGGCCGAACGAGGCACCCAGGTCGATATCGGGGTAGAACGATGCCTGCGCCGCCTCGATGTTGCTCATGGCCGCCTGGACTCGCCAGCGCGCCGCCTGCAAGTCGGGCCGGCGCGCCAGCAATTCCATGCCCAGCTTGCCGGGCAGGGCGTGCGGCAATGGCTGGGCCTGCTTCGGCTGCAGTGTCGCCAGGGCCGTGCTGTCGGCGCCGAGGAGCGCGCGCAAGGCTTCGCGTTCCGTGACGATCTGCGTTTCCAGCAAGGCAATCTGCTGCTGCAGCAGGCTCAAACGCGTTTGTGCGGACAGGTGGTCGTCGCTGACGCCGAGGCCGTTGGCGATGCGCTTTTCCTTGTCGAGCACCAGTTGCTGCTGCAATTTGACCAGCGCATGCAGGTTGTCCATGCGGGCCCAGCCGTTTTGCATGCTGAAGTAGTGGCGGGCGATCTCGGCGGCCAGCATTTGTTCCGCCATCGCGTATTCGGCACGGCGGGCGTTGACTTCGCCCAGGCTGGCCGCGATCTGCGCCTTGTGCTTGCCCCACCAATCGAGGTCGTAATGGGCTTGCGCGCCCACGGTGATTTCATTGTAGTAATTGCCGCCGATGGGGGCCGGCATCAGGCCATTGCCCGAATAGCGCTGGCGGCTGGCATTGGCGCCCAGGTCGATCCTGGGGCCGCGCTGCGCATGCTGCGCGTCAAACGCGGACAGGGCCGAGCCGATGCGGGCATTCGCCACGTCCAGGCTGGGGCTGGCGGACAGGGCGTTTTCAATCAGCTGGTCCAGCTGAGCGTCCTGGAACTGGTGCCACCATTGTGCGGCGGGCCAGCCTTCGCTGGCCAGGTGGATGTCGGCCGCCAGCTGTATCGTGGCCAGGTCTTGTTGCGGCAACTGTTGCGTGTCGGGCGGGATGCTGGCGCAGCCGGCCAGCGACAAGCTGAGCGCCAATATGCGCAGGGAGAGTTTCATAGGTGTGTGCATGAGGGTTATTCCATGGCCGCGTGGTCGACCACGACAGGCGCATTCTTCTTCGGTGGTTTGATCAGGAGCAAGAGCGGCAGCACGAGGATGGTCAGCCACATCATCAGCCAGAAGTCGTCGAGGTAGGCGATCATCGACGCCTGCCGTGTGATTTCGCCATTCAGCGCCGCCATGCCCGTGCTCGTACCCAGGTCGAACATCTGGGCAATGCCGGGGTCATGCAGGGCCGGATTGGCGATAGTGATGTGCTCCGTCAGGGACGCATGGGCGATCTGCGTATTGCGCACCAACAAGGTTTGTACGAGCGCAATGCCGATGCTGCTGCCGATATTGCGCACCAGGCTGTAGATCGCCGTGCCTTCCGCCCGCATCTGCGGCGACAGGGTGGCAAACGTGGCCGCGCTCAGGGGCACGAAGACGAGGCCCAGGCCGATGCCCTGGATGATGCCGTTCCACACGACCGTTTTCGGCACCAGATCCAAGGTGAAATTGGCCATCTGCCACAGCGAGAACGCCGTGATGGAAAAGCCCACGCCCAGCAGGATGCGCGTATCGATCTTGCCCGTCAGCCTGCCGACGATCAGCATGGCCAGCATCGTGCCCAGGCCGCTGGGTGCCGTCACCAGGCCTGCGATAGCCGCCGGGTAATTCATCAAGCCTTGCAGCATCGACGGCGTTAGCGCACGCGTGGCGAACAGCACCATGCCGACGATGAAGATGAACAGCAAGCCGCTCACATAGTTCGAGTTTTTCAACAGGCGGTAGTCGAGGAAGGACTTGCCGGCCGGGCGCAGGGCCGTGTGGGCGATGAAGTAGCACAAGCTCATGGCCAGCACGATGGCCTCGATCCACGTTTCGGTGGAAGAAAACCAGTCGTTCTGCTCGCCCCGGTCCAGCAGCATCTGCAGCGCGCCGATCGACAGGCTGAGCGTCGCAAAGCCGAACATGTCGAAGTTCATGCGGCGGTTCGGCGGGTCCTTGCGGATGTAGCGCCAGATGCCATAGAAGGCCATGGCGCCGATGGGGATGTTGATGAAGAAGACCCAGCGCCAGCTGTAGCTGTCCGTCAGCCAGCCGCCCAGTGTCGGTCCCAGGATGGGGCCGATCATCACGCCCATGCCCCAGATGGCCATGGCCGAGCCATGTTTCTCGCGCGGATTGATGTCGAGCAAGACTGCCTGCGACAGCGGCACCAGCGCCGCGCCGAATACGCCTTGCAGCAAACGGGCCGCGACGATCTCGGACAGGGTGCCGGACAGGCCGCACAGCACGGACGCGAGCGTGAAGCCGGCAACAGACACGAGAAAGGTGTTCTTCTGGCCGAAGCGGTCGCACAGCCAGCCCGTCAGGGGCGTGGCGATGGCGGCGGCAACGATGAAGGAGGTCAGTACCCAGGTGATCTGGTCTTGCGAGGCGGACAGGCTGCCCTGCATGTGGGGCAGGGCGACGTTGGCGATGGTGCCGTCGAGCGCCTGGATGATGGTGGCGAGCATGATCGAAATCGTGATCATGCGCCGGTTCAGGGTGGGGTCTTGTGAAGCGGGCAGCGCCGGTGTGGCGCTGGCTGTGGCCGAACTCATGCGGATTTCTCCGTGGCCGCCTGTAACGCTTCCAGCAGTTCGGTGGCGGCCAGCAACTGATCGGGATCAATTCCCTGCAGCAGTTCCTTGCGGAAGCCATCCGCTTCCTTGCGCACGGTGTCATACACTTGCAGGCCCGCCTCGGTCAGCACGACGAGTTTCACGCGGCGGTCCGTTTCCGATGGCTGGCGCTGCACGAAGCCCGATTTCACGAGCCGGTCCAGCATCGACACCATGGTGGGGTTTTCCACGCCCAGTTGATGGGCCAGCTCGCTTTGCGAGGGCGGCTGCGGCGACTTGGCGATCATGGCGATGCACATCCAGCTCGCTTGCCCCAGGTCCAGGTCTTTCAGGCGCCGGTCGATGGCATGGCGCCAGCCGCGCGCCGTCTTGTGGAGCGCGGCGGAAAAGCGCTCTTCGATAGAAATCATAAAGTAAGTCGTCTAATGGTTAGGTATCTAACTAATATTCTAGCATGCTGGTTTGGCCGACGTACAGGCCTTCCCGTTTATCGGCGCCGCTGGTACATTAGTGCCAGTCCATCACCATCAGGAGAGCGCCATGACCACCGCAGAACAGAAGCAGGACGGACAGCACCGCGACAGCAGCGACTTTGTCATCACGCAAACCTTCGACGCGCCGCGCGAACTGGTGTTCCAGTCGTGGGTGGAGCCGGAGCGCCTGGCGCAGTGGTGGGGACCTGTCGGCTTCGAATTGAGCGTGCTGGCGCTGGACTTGCAGCCGGGCGGCATTTTCCACTACGGCATGCGCGCCGATAATGGCTACGAGATGTGGGGCAAGTTCACTTACCAGTCTATCGAAGCGCCTGAACGCATCGTTTCCATCCTGTCGTTTGCGGACAGGCAGGGCAATGCGGTGCAGCACCCGGTCAGCGCCACCTGGCCGCTGGAATCGTTCAATACCATGACGCTCACGGAAGAGAATGGCAAGACGACGATGACGTTACGGTCCACGCCGCACAAGGCCACCGATGAGCAGCATGAGACTTTTGTCCAAGGGCATGAGTCGATGACGGAAGGCTTCAAGGCTACCTTTGCCCAACTGGCCCAGTACCTGGCACGTGTTCAGTAATATTTAAGAACAGCGGGCCAGAGCCGCGGGCCTGAGAAAATGTCCATGGCTGCGTTGCTTGGTCTCGCCGTACATGCGTACTGTCTTCGCCCGCGCGCCTTGCCCTGGCCATTTTTCAGGCCCGCTGGGCCCGGGGGCCTTTGTTTGGGGCGCGGGCGTGTTCTTGCTGTCGTTGGCGGTTTGCGGTTGAGGAAGGTCTGCTTACGCCCCAAAGCGGACCTGGCAACACTATTTTTAGCAGAAGTTTATAGAGCTTGGCCCAACCATTTTTCGACTAACTTCGGAACGATGCTTGTGGCGTTGCCGCGTAAAAAACTGAATCCGAATGGGACTTTGCCGATATCCAAACCGTTAAGAACCTTTTCAGCGCGCCCGCGCGCCACCTTCACTAGAGCAGCTGCTGGATAGACAGATAGTGAAGTTCCGACTACAAGGACTTTCGCCGCGGAAGCAACGTGCTGGCGTGCCTCTTCAATGCGCTGAACATTTTCACCAAACCATACGATGTCTGGACGGAGCTGAGTACCGTCTTCGCAAAGTTGCCCCAGTAGAATTGGGGCCGAACCAATGCGATAGCGCTTAGGCCGATCCGATGTACCTCTTGCGCATGAGAGTTGACCGTGGAGGTGAACTATCTTGGTAGAGCCAGCCCGTTCGTGCAGCTCATCTACATTTTGTGTGATCACTACGACGTCATATGCCGCTTCAAGCGATGCAATAGCTTCATGAGCAGCGTTTGGTGCAGCCTCTGAAGCCTTTGCTCGGCGCTCGTTGTAAAAGGCCAGCACTGCTTCTGGTCGAGCCTTCCAGCCCTCAGGCGACGCAACTTCATGCCAAGAAAATTCGTTCCAAAGCCCGTTCGAATCGCGAAACGTCGGTAGTCCACTCTCCGCGCTTAGCCCCGAGCCGGAAAGAACGACGATCTTGTTTTGCTGAACTTCGGCTTTCATTCATATTCCACTGAGCAGGATATAACTGTGTCAAAAGGAGTAAAGGGCGCGACCGTCTGCTTTTGGCTGCGGATTCAATCGGTGGTCGCAACACTCTAACCTAAACGTCCAGGTTACAGGAGTGTTGAAGATGAAACAGAAACCACGCATTTATTACACCGATACCCAGAAGGCCTTGATGTGGGAGCGCTGGAAACAAGGCGACTCCCTGCAGATGATAGCCCAGCTATTTGATCGGAATCACTCGTCGATACAGCGGATTCTGGCTGAGTCTGGTGGCATACGGCCAGCGCCACGACGCCGTTCCAGATTGGCGCTAACACTGGCCGAGCGCGAGGAGGTATCGCGTGCCATCGTTACCGGCGTATCCATCCGCGCACTTGCCAGGCGCCTTGGCCGAGCACCATCGACCATCAGCAGGGAACTCAGGCGCAATGGTGGCCGCGAAGCATATCGTGCGATTCAGGCGGATCAGCATGCTTGGGATCAGGCGTGCCGCCCCAAACCTTGTAAGTTGACGGAGAGCCGCATGCTGGCCAACATGGTTGCCAGCAAGCTCCAATTGCAGTGGTCGCCGGAACAGATTGCTGGCTGGCTCAAGCAGCTGTTCACGAGCCATGAGGAGTATCACGTGTCGCACGAAACCATTTACCGCAGCCTCTATATCCAGGCCCGAGGCGCCTTAAAGAAGGAGCTGCTGGAGCACTTGCGCCGTACGCGCGCCATGCGCCGCTCACGTCATCACACCCAAAAGACGGACAACCACGGCAGAATTGTCGACGCCGTGTCGATCAGCGAGCGTCCAGCGTCGGCAGTGGATCGAGCGGTGCCCGGGCATTGGGAGGGGGACCTGCTCTGCGGCAGCCACAACAGCCAGATCGTGACCTTGGTTGAGCGCCAGACGCGCTATGTCATGCTGATAAAAGTCGTTGCCAAAAATACCGAAACGGTGGTCAACGCATTGATTGACAATGCCCGCAGGCTGCCCCACGAACTGTACAAATCACTGACCTGGGATCGTGGCAGCGAGCTGGCTGGGCATAAACGCTTTACGTTGGCCACCGATATCCAGGTCTACTTCTGCGATCCACAGAACCCTTGGCAGCGTGGTTCGAATGAAAATACCAATGGCCTGTTGCGCCAGTATTTCCCCAAGGGATTGGATATTTCCACGTATTCGCAAGAGCAACTCGATGCGGTAGCCAGAAGACTCAACGAGCGCCCCAGGAAGACGCTACACTACCAAACACCGGCTCAACGATTTGAACAGTGTGTTGCGTTGACCGATTGAATCCGCAGCCGCTTGCAGTCAACCTCACTAACTTGAAAACTAGCCTACACTCCAGGGCGCCTTGCATGGTTGCTACATCTCTCTACATACTTCTGGCACCTGACACACTGCATCAGTTCATTTTTTCGACATCTGACCATCTGAATGCACCAGTACGCCTTGCTCGTTGAACTGCTCAGTACTCTGCAGCTCGCCTTTCTCATTGTAAACTAGCCGAATGTATAGCTTGCCGTTACGGTGGTAACTGTTTTGCACACCTACGGGCAGACCATCGCGCCATTGTCCCAACGACTCCAGCTTGCCGTCGTCAAAATATGTAGTCGCGACTCCATGTTTGCGCCCATTTGCATCGAGCCTTACCTGTGATCCGATATTGCCATCGCTATCATAATCCCGGTAATCGCCTACCATCTTGCCTGAAACAAAATCAGCCGCATCGGTCTGTCCGGAGATTCGCACCACGTCGCGTCTTATCGTATCGAAGATCTCCACCTTCCAAGTACCGGGAAGCGCTGCTTTCGGCAAGGGCAACACCAGCAGATAAGGCGAGCGCTCCTTGACCTGCGGCATGAGTTCTTCGTCCAAGTACAGGCGCGCCTTATCGTCGAAACAGGAGCTGGGGCCGCAACCGGCAATCATGCGTGCAAACGGTATCGCCTCCTCGCCAGTTTTCCCTGCAGGGCAGCCAAACAAGGTCACGGCCATTGGTGTCTTATCGTGGATCCGTTGGACGAGTCCGGATCTGAGGTCCGCATATTCGTCTTTGTTCTCGAGCATCCCCTC
Source organism: Janthinobacterium sp. BJB426 (assembly GCF_002735705.1). GTDB lineage: Bacteria > Pseudomonadota > Gammaproteobacteria > Burkholderiales > Burkholderiaceae_D > Janthinobacterium. Next base: position 25,417 of record NZ_PDZL01000003.1, on the reverse strand, counting down.
CTTCATGCGCAGCTGATTGCCACCACATGCAGTCGTTTCCGCCACGGTGAGTACCTCGGCACCTTCGCTGTCCTGCCCGCTAGAAATAGCCGTAAACACATGCCGTTGAATAATATCGGCCTTCGCCGTTATTGGCCCAAGGAGCATGGCACTTAACGCCAGGCATATCATTTTCTGATTTATCAAGCACATCTCTAAACAATACGCCTCTAATAATAATGGTTGGGGGGAGCCGATGAATGCTTTCCAATGTCCGATTATGGGAGGAGGCTGCCTAAAAGGCATCACCTAAGCATAGCGGAAGAGCAGCGTCTCGCTTTACAAGCGCCCGTCGTTAGTATCATTGATCGACGTACTCGGAAGCAGAAGCCTTGCCTCCCTCATTGGCGCACCAAACCGTAACACGGCGCCTGACGTTGACAGCACCACAACCCAGTCGCCCTTGATTGTTATTTGATCAAATGGATTGGATTGATCCGAAACAAACGTCCAAACAGGTTCATGATTTTGCAGCGATTCCAAAACGACTACGCCGATTGAGCCGTGTTCCATAGCCTCTCCGCATTTAACTATGTACTGTCCACCATACAGCTCTTCTTGCGCCAGAATCGCGACATTGAGCCAACCGCCAAGCTCCTGTTTTTCATGTACTCCGACCATCCAGGTTTCGTGCACTTCGTAGATGTCACCGTTGCTGCACATGAGGCCATTGTAGCTTCGCACCTCCTGGTTCATCCACTTTATTGCCATCACTGTTATTGATTCCATATTTAGAAACGGGCGACTGCACGCCCTGAATTAAACAACATCTACTCTACCGAACCATCTGCTCGGAGCAGCTCAGAGGGGCTGTCGTCGATGCAGTTTGCCTAGACTGCCGGACTCACGATTACTCGCTGCGGCCAGAAATAAGGTTTGCATTGATCCATGATGCCACGTCGGTAACAGGAAGGGTGCGGAGTTGATTGAACGTGCCTTGCTTGTCCCATGCGACACCCCGCCCCTGAGCAAAGGCCGCACGATACTTACGCATCATGTTTTGCGGGTCGCGCGCCAGCTCGTCCAACAAATACTGCACGCTCCACTCCGAACGCCTGAAGGGGCGGCCAAGGGCCGCTTGAAGCTTGTCGGCGACCTCCCCGTAAGTCACGGTGTCGCCAGCCAGATATACGATCTCGTTCCGGATACGGGGTTTGGAGAACACGATCTCGGCAGTCAGCGCTCCAATATCGTGCGGAGTCGTCAACGTCACAGCGGTGTCAAGACTGCCCAGGGCGTGGACTGCGTCGTCGTGCAGGTCAACAACACCGAATTCCGGCTCAAACAGGTAGCTCATGAACATCCCGGTCGAGATGATGACCCACTCAGTCTGGTGCTGACTGCGCAGTAACTCGCGCACGTCCAACTGTGCGTCGAAGATGTCCTGTGGACTGCCACGACCGATCACGTCAAAATCGACCCCGAACTGCCATGGGAAGTATCTCGGTATCCGCGCCTGCAAGGCTGCCCGCGCCAGCTTCATTGGCGTGTCGATTCCCACGGCATAGCCTGCGCAACCGATTACTGTGTCATATTGCGCAAATACTCCGGCGAGCTCATCAATGGTGCTCTTCACAAGGTCGCCTATGACGATCTCGATCCCAAGACCTTGGATCTCCGCGATATCATGTCGCCTGCCTGATGCACTGGACTCAACGGCACTTGCGCGCAGCAGCACGCTGATCTTTGCACCTTCCACGTCCTTCGCGCGGCGCGCAAGATTGCGTAGCACCGGAAGGCCGAGCTCCCCGGCACCGAGCACGAGAATGTTTTGAGACGTGGCGTTAGGATCCGTTTGGCTCATCGGATAGCTTGGCGGCACCAGCAGTTGGCGGTCCTGATCGGACATTGTTGTTTCTCCTGTAAGTATGATGCCTGCACTGTAGCAGGTGCAGCAACGCAGAAAAAGCAGCCCAGGAGGTTTTCAGCATGCAGAAAATCCGAACAATATTGGGGTATAGTGCCGTTTCCTTTAGCGCCACACGGACAAGACATGGATCGCGTACAAGCAATGCAGGTATTCCTTCGCGTGGTCGAGAGCAAGAGTTTTGTACGCGCAGCAGAGACCTTGGGCTTGCCCGCATCGTCGGTCACCGGCATCATCAAGCGGCTGGAAAAACACTTGCAGACGCGCCTGCTGAACCGTTCCACTAGAAACCTCAGCGTGACACCGGAAGGCGAACGCTACTTCCACCGTTGCCGCGAAATACTCGACCTGATAGCCGACACCGAATCGAGCCTGCAAGGCTCAAGCGAGCGCCCGCAAGGACGCCTGCGTGTGGATATGCCTGGCGGCATTGCCCATGCCGTGATACTGCCGCGGTTGTGGCAATTCCAGCAGCGGTACCCGGACATCTACCTGATGATCGGCGTGAATGATCGCCAGGTAGACTTGATACAGGAAGGCGTCGATTGCGTCATCCGCACCGGCAGCCTTGATGACTCGGCGCTAGTCGCGCGACGCCTAGGCGAGCTGAGCTGGATCACCTGCGCGGCGCCTTCCTACCTGGCCGAACACGGTGTTCCCGGTGTCCTGGCGGATTTGCCAGGACACCGGGCGGTCCACTATTTTTCCAGCACGACGCGGCGAGGGAGCGATCTGCATTTCGTCGACGAAGACATCAGCATTGTCGTCCCGGTGCCGGGAACGGTCGCGGTCAATGAGACTGGGCTGTACATCAAGCTGTGCCTTGATGGCCACGGTTTGACGCAGCTAGCTGAGATTCTGGTAGCGGACCATTTGCAGGCCGGAAAATTGGTCGAGGTGCTAGCCCACAGCCGGCCGACGCCGGTGCCGGTATCATTGCTCTACCCCCATCACCGCTTCCTATCGCCGGCGATGCGAGCGTTCGCTGACTGGACGACTGAGCTGTTCAGCAACACCGAACTGAAGTGAAATCAGTTGCCGCTCAAAACTAAGTATTTATCTGCGCAGCTCTTAGCTCTTTGTGAACGCGACAAATTCGAAACACATGATGGAATTCGAACTGCCATCGCGCCACCCGGTTAAATGCCAGGACTTGGCATTTGCGCTGAGTTCGGCCAAGCGCGGTGGAGTTCCATCGTGATTGCTGCGGCCGGGAGGAATCGTGAATGGCCATGACACGTTTTCGTCGAGAACTTCTACTTGAATCATGCATGGCCCCAAACCGGAATGATGCTTCAAGGCAGCATCCCCAACATCCCCCGCACCACAGGCAAAATCATCCCCCACGCATTCGACGTCGCCGCAATCTCGTCGTAATGGCTGGCTCCTGGCAAAATCAGCACTTCCGCATGGTCGCCGGCCAGCTTGGCCTTGGCCGCGTAGTCGTGCGCGACGCGGGGTGGGGAGATGGTGTCCAGTTCTCCCGTGACAAGGACGGTGCGGCTGCCGTTGGGGATCAGGTCGGCGGCGTTGGTGTCGCTGTAGATGTCGGGGCGGTCAGTGCTGGCGCTGCCTGCCAGTTGGGCGATGTCGCGCTCGCAGCTGGTCTTGATCAAGTCTTTCTCATGGCGCAGGTCGGCCAGGCCGCCCAGGCTGACAATGTTTTTTACTGGCAGGAACTTGTCGCGGTACAGGGGGGTGGTCTTTGGCAGCCTTTCCCGGCCGGCGATCCATTGCACCAGCTGGCCGCCTGCCGAGTGGCCCATGGCGAGGAGGCGGTTCACGTCCAGCTGGTATTCGGGGGCGTGCTGCTGCAGGCTGTCCAGTGCCGCGTGCATGTCTTCGTAGGTGCCCGGATAGCCGCCACCCGGCTCGTCCACGCGCCGGTATTCCACATTCCACACGGCGATGCCTTGCGCCACGAGGGCGCCGGCCACGTTGCGCATCTGCTTGATGCCGCCGAAGGCTACCGTCCAGCAGCCGCCATGCACGAGCACGACGACGGGGAACGGTCCGCTGCCTTCGGGTCGGAACAGCTGCGCGTATTGCGACGGCGCGGGGCCATACGCGATCTGCGCCGTAGGCGGGGGGCCGTTCAGGGCCAGGTAATCGTCCAGGCTCATGGGGGCGGCGACGGCGCCGTGGACCGAGGCGAGCAGGGCGGTGGCGATCAGGGAGGATGGCAGGGAAGTAGGCATGCTGGAATTCGCTTGAGAAGAGAGCAACACTTTAGCATAGGACCGCGTGGGCGCAGAGATCAAGCACTGCGCTGTTTTCCTCCTGCAAGAGGGGTGCCCCATGGTATATTTCGGGCATCAGTTTTCCCCTTATCGACACGGTGCACGCAAACAACATTCTTTCCTTGCTGGACGCCGAGCATAGTGCGCTGGGCAGCATCGCGGCAGGCGCCGACCTGGCTCATGCATTGGAGCATTTGTTGCTGGCGCTGCAAGACCTGGCCGAGGGCGGCGCGCATGCCTGCCTCGTGCTCATCGACGAAGCCGACCGCTTTTGCGGCTTGTCCGCGCCCAGCCTGCCACAAGACCTGTGCCTGGCCCTGCGCCACGGCGGCGAGCAGCCATCCCCGTTCGGCACGGCCGCCTTTTCCGGCGCGCCCGTGTATTGCGGCGACATCACGCGTGACGTGAACTGGAGCGCGGGACGCAAGGAAGCCATGCTGCACGGCTACCGCGCCTGCTGGGTTGCTCCCGTGTTTGGCGCCAAGGGGCATATCCTGGGCGTGCTGGGCCTGTTTTTCCCCGCGCCATGCCATCCGACGCAACCCGAAACCGAATTGCTGGCGCTGGCCGCGCGCGTGGCCGCGCATGTCATCGAGCGGGGCCAGCTGGAACAGGCGCTGCACGACAGCCGCGAACACTTTCATTACGCCATAGAACTCAACACGCAAGTGCTGTGGACGGCCGACGTCGACGGCAAGCTCGACTATGTGGCGCAGCGCTGGCGCGAATGGACGGGCGGCAGCGGCCTGGGCACCAGCTGGCTGGACGCCATCCACCCGGAAGATGTGCCCCATTCCTTGGCGGCCTGGAGCGAAGCGGTGGGCAGCGGTCAGCCTTTCGACCAGGAAATGCGCGTGCGCCGGCAAGACGGCCAGTACCGCTGGATGCATTCGCGCGCCTACTGCCGGCAAGACGGGCGCGGCCAGCCGGCGAAATGGTATGGCTCGTGCGAGGATATCGACGAACACTGGCAGGCGCGCAATGCCTTGCTCGACAGCGAAGCGCAGTTCCGTTCGCTCGCTTCCACCATGCCGAACCAGGCCTGGCTCGCGCATGGCAGCGGCGCCACCTACTGGGTCAACGAGCAGGTGTGCGAGTACACGGGGCAATCGCTGAAGTCGCTGGTCACCAGCGGTTTTCGCCACTGCGTGCATCCGGACGACGTGCAGGCCACGCAAAAAAGCTGGGACCGGGCCGTCGCCACCGCCAGCGCCTATGAACACGAGTTCCGCATGCGCCGCGCCAGCGACGGCGCCTACCGCTGGTTCCTGGCGCGCGCCTTGCCCCTGTTCGACGAAGCGGGCACGGTGCTGCGCTGGGTGGGCACGAATACGGACGTGCAGGAACAAAAGAACGTGCTGGAAAAGATGGCCTACCTGAATTCCTCGCTGGAAGTGGAAATGGCCAACCGCACGGCCGACCGCGACCGCATGTGGCGGCTGTCGACCGACATCATGCTGGTGGCCGACCTGGCCGGCATGATCATCGCCGTCAATCCCGCCTGGAGCAAGATCCTCGAGCGGCCGGAAATCGAGTCGCTGGGCATGGATTTCATCAGCCTCGTGCATCCCGACGACCGCATGGCGGCCTTGAAGGATTTGTCGCGCCTGGCCCATGGCGCGCCCACCTTGCGCATGGAAAACCGCTACCGGCGCCGCGATGGCGGCTACCGCTGGATTTCCTGGACGGCCGTGCCGGCGCAAAAGCTGATCCACGCCATCGGCCGCGACGTCACGGACGAGAAGGAGGCGCGATTGGCGCTGGTGCGCAGCGAGCAAGCTTTATTGCAGGCACAAAAGCTGGAATCGATCGGCAAGCTGACGGGTGGCGTGGCCCACGATTTCAATAACGTGCTGCAAATTATCTCGGGCAATTTGCAGTTGCTGAAGCTGACCGTGGCCGACAATCCGCAGGCGGCCAGGCGCCTCGCTTCGGCCGCCTCGGCCGTCGAACGGGGCGCCAAGCTGTCGTCGCAACTGCTGGCCTTTGCGCGGCGTCAACCTTTGCGGCCGCTGGTGACGGACCTGGGGCGCTTGCTGCGCCGCATGCATGAGCTGATCCGCCGCGCCCTGGGCGAAGCGATTGCCGAGGAAACCTTCATCAGCGAAGGCTTGTGGCATACCCTGGTCGACCCGAATCAGATGGAAAACGTGCTGCTGAACATGGCCATCAACGCGCGCGACGCGATGGAGAAGGGCGGGCGTCTCACTTTTACCTTGAGCAACGTCACGCTCGATGCGGCCTACGCCAGCCGGCATGCGGACGTGCTGGAAGGGCAATACGTGCTGCTGACCATCACCGACACGGGCCATGGCATGGCGCGCGACGTGATCGACCAGATTTTCGAGCCTTTCTTCACGACCAAGCGCGAAGGCGAGGGCACGGGCCTGGGCCTGTCCATGGCTTACGGCTTCATCCGTCAGAGCGCGGGCCACATCAAGGTGCACAGCGCGCCGGGCGCCGGCACGACGTTCAAGATTTACTTGCCCCGTTCGCTGGAAAAGCTGGCCGAGCCGCCACCGGGCCTGACGGGCCCCGTGCTGGGCGGCAGCGAGACCATCCTCGTGGTGGAAGACGATGCTCCAGTTCAACATACGGTGGTCGACATGCTGCGCGGCCTCGGCTACGACGTGCTGCACGCGGACGATGGCGCCTCGGCCCTGGCTTTGCTGGGCACGGGCGTGCCCATCGACCTGCTGTTTACGGACGTGGTCATGCCTGGGCCCGTCAGCAGCAAGGAACTGGCGCAACAGGCCAAGCTGCTGCTGCCGGAACTGGCCGTGTTGTTTACCTCGGGCTATACGCACAACGCCATCATGCAGGGCGGGCGGCTCGATCCGGGCGTCGAATTGTTGAGCAAACCGTACCAGCGCGAAGACCTGGCGCGGCGCATCCGCCATGTGCTGGCCGACCGCCGCCTGGTGGGTGCGCCGGACCCGTCCGGGCGGCGCATCCTGCTGGTGGAAGACAATGACGATGCGCGCGAAATGACGACGGAAATGCTCAATATGCTGGGCCACACCGTGCACGGCGTGGCCAGCGCCGAAGAAGCCTTGCCCTTGCTGGCCTTGCCTGGCCTGGACGTGCTGGTGACGGACATCAGCCTGCCCACCATGTCCGGCCTGGAACTGGCGCGCCATGCGCGCGCGCACTGGCCGCAGCTGGACGTGGTGTTTGCTTCCGGGCACGACTGGGGCGCCAGCCTGATGCAGGACGCCAGCGCGCGCTTCCTGCGCAAGCCGTTTGGCCTGGAAGAGCTGGCCGGCGCACTGAAGGCGCGCCGGCTCGACGTCTATTAGCTTAGCGGCTTGATGGCAGCAAGGCTTGCTGCAATTGCTCGACGGTAAATGGTTTCACCAGGAAGCGCGCCTGCGGGTCCAGCACGCCGGAATTGGCCGGTGCGTGGCCGGTGGAAAACACCACTGCCAGCTGCGGATGGTCGCGCGCCACCAGTTCGGCCAGCTCGGCGCCCGACATCTGCGGCAAGCTGATGTCGGTCAGCAGCAGTTCCAGTCCCGGCGTGTCCAGCAGGAGCAAGGCTTCCTCGGCCGTGCCCACGGCCAGCACCGTGTGTCCCAGCATGGCCAGCAGGTCGCCTGTCATGGCGCGCGCGTCGGCATTGTCTTCCACCAGCAGGATATGGCGTCCTGCCGGCAGCGCCGGCGCAGCTTGCGGCGCCAGCTGCGCGCGGTACTGGTGCAGGGCCGTCACGTGGCGGCCATTCGCCAGCAGGTGGCGGATGCGCCGCGCCAGGTCTTCGCGCCGGTACGGCTTGCTCAGCAACTCCACGCCCGGCTCCAGGCGGCCGCCCTGCATGATGGCGTCCTGCGTGTAGCCCGAGGTAAACAATACGGCCAGCTGCGGCAGCAGCACGCGGGCCTGGCGCGCCAGTGCCGTGCTGGCCACCTTGCCCGGCATCACCACATCCGTAAACAGCAGGTCGATGGGGACGCCGCTGCCGACGATGGCCAGTGCGCTTTCGCCATCGCTGGCGCGCAGCACGACATAGCCGAGGCCGCGCAGCATGTCCACCACCGTCGTCTGCACCTGCACGTCGTCTTCCACGACGAGGATGGTTTCCTTGCCGCCCAGCACGGGGCCGCCCAGCTGCAGCGGCAGTTCCGTTTCCGCTTCAAGCGAGCGCGGCAGGTAGATGCGGAAGGTGCTGCCATGGCCCGGCAAGCTGTCCACCGTCAGGTGGCCGCCGCTCTGGCGCAGGAAACCGTACGCCATGCTCAAACCCAGCCCCGTGCCTTCTCCCTCGCTTTTTGTTGTAAAGAACGGTTCGAAAATCTTGTCCAGCAGTTCGGCGGGAATGCCCGTGCCCGTGTCCGAGACAGCCAGTTGCACGTAGTCGCCGGGCGCCACATCCGCATGGCGGGCCGCGTAGTCGCTGCCCAGCACGCTGTTGCTCAGTTCGATGGTCAGCTGGCCCTGGCCATCCATGGCGTCGCGCGCGTTGATGGCCAGGTTGAGGATGACGTTTTCCAGCTGGTGCGGGTCGACCAGGGCGCGCCAGCAGTCGTCGGCCAGCAGCAAGCGCGTCTCGATGGTTTCACCGGTGGCGCGCCGCAGCAACTCTTCCGTCGCACGCAGCAGTTGCGCCAGGTCCGTCACCAGCGGTTTCAAGGGCTGGCGCCGCGCAAAGGCCAGCAGCTGGGCCGACAGCTTGGCGCCCCGTTCCACGGCGGCCGACGCGCTGGCGATGCGCTTGGCGGCCAGCGGGTCGTCGTCCAGGCCAAGCTGCAGCAATTGCAGATTGCCGGAGATAATTTGCAGTACGTTATTGAAATCGTGGGCCACGCCGCCCGTCAGCTTGCCCAGCGCTTCAAGTTTTTGCGATTGCAGCAGGGCCATTTCGCTGTGGCGCAATGATTCCTGCATGCTGCGCAAGGTGTCTTGCGCTTCTTTTTCCACAGTGACGTGGCGTCCGGTGGCAAACACCAGGTCGCCTTCGGGCGCCGCCACCCACGACAGCCAGCGGTGGCCGCCTTCGCGGTGCCGGTAGCGGTTTTCAAAGCTGGGCATGGACTCCTTGCCGACTTGCAGCAAGGCCAGGCGCGTGGCGGCGGCATCCTCGGGCAGCACGAAGTCGAACAGGCTGCGGCCCAGCATTTCCTCGGGCAGCCAGCCCAGGATGGCGGCCGAGGCCGGGTTGACGGCGGCAAAGCAGCCTTCCGCATCGATGGCCACCATCAAGTCTTGCGCGCTGCGCCACAGCCGCTCGCGCTCGCTGTTGCGCGCGGCCAGGTCCGCTTCCAGTTTCTTTTCCACGGTGATGTCGCGCGCGCTGCAATACACCTTCTCGCCCTCGGGCACGGCGACCCACGACAGCCAGTGCCAGCCGCCCAGCTTGTGGCGGTAGCGGTTTTCGAAGCGCAATGCCGGCTGGCCCTGGTTGGCCGCGTCCCAGGCCGCATGGGTACGCGGCAAGTCGTCGGGATGGACCAGTTCCAGGAAGCGCGTCGTGCGGATTTCCTCCACCGACCAGCCCAGTGTGGCTTGCCAGGCGGGGTTCGAGTGCTCGAAATAGCCGTCGAGGTTGAGCACGCCCAGCAAATCGGGGCTGACGTTCCAGGTGCGGCCGAATTCGCGCGTGCGCTCGGCCACCTGCGTTTCCATGCTGGCACTGAGGGCGCGCAAACGCGCTTCCGCCTGGGCCCGCAAAATGGTCGACCAGACCCGTTCCGACACTTGCACGGCCAGTTCGATCTCGTCCGCATGCCACAGGCGCGCGGCGCGGCTGTGCACGACGAACAGGGCCGCCAGCTGGCCATCCTTGGCAATCGGAATGTTCAGGAAGGCACGGATGCCCAGGCGCGCAAACGTGGCCAGCGCGGCCGGCATGGCCGTGCGCGGGTCGCTGGTTACATCGCTGACGGCCAGCGCCTGGCCCGCGCCAAGCGCTTCGGCCAGGCCTGCAGCATAATCGCCGAGGAAATACTCACCGGCGGCGCCCGGCGCCAGGCCGTCGCTCCAGGCATGCTGCAGGGTGGGGCACTGCAGGGCCTGGTCGATATCGAAACACGCCACTTGCTGGGCGCCCAGGCGCTGGCCCAGCAGCTGCGCCGACAGGGAAAGGATCTCGCCTGTGTCTTGCAGCAGCCGCAGCCGGCGTTCCAGGTGCAGCAGGAAGGCGACGCCGCTGGCGCCTGCCTGGCTGCGGGGGGCGTGTGTGCTGCTCATGCGGGCCTCAGCTGCCGGCCAGCGGCAGGGTGACGCTGAACAGGGCGCCATTGCCGGGCTGGCTTTGCAGGGTGATGGCGCCGCCGTGCGCATCGACCAGCTGCTTGGTGATGAACAGGCCCAGGCCCAGGCCGCCCGTGCGGTCCTGGTGGATGACGCGCTCGAAGGCGTCGAAAATGCGTTCCTGGTCGCGCGCGTTGATGCCGATGCCATGGTCGCGCACTTCGATGACGGCGCTGTTCTGCGTGTGCGCCAGGCTGATTTCCACGGGCTGGCCCTGGCCGTAGCGCACGGCATTGCTGATCAGGTTGACAACGATCTGTTCGACGCGGAAGGCGTCCCAGAAACCCTGGATCGGCTCGAAGGCCATCACTTCCAGCACGCTGCCCGTCGTGGCAGCATATGGCGTCAGGTCGTCCGCCACGCGGCGCACGAGGCTGGTCAGGTCGACGGCTTCGCGGCGGATCGACAGCTTGCCGCTGGTGATGCGCGACACGTCGAGCATGTCGTCGATCAGGCGCACCATGCTGCGGATTTGCCGGCCGTCGCGCGCCACCATCTTGCCCAGCTTGTCCGGCTCGAAGGCGGCCAGGTTGCCCCGTTCCAGGTTGACGGTGCGCATCTGCGTTTCCAGGAACAGCGTGTTCAAGGGCGTGCGCAATTCATGCGCCACCATGGACATGAATTCGTCGCGCAGGCGCAGCGAGCGCTGCAGTTCCGCCTGCGTGGCGCGCAATTCTTTCAGCAGTGCTTCCTGCTGCTGGCGGCTGTGCTCGAGCGCCTGCACCTGGCGCCGCGTTTCGCTGCGCTGCTGGTGCAGGGCCACGAAGACGTTGACCTTGCTTTGCACGGCATTGATGTCGAGCGGCTTGTGCAGGAAGTCGACGGCGCCGCTTTCATAGCCCTGGAAGGCGAAATTCATTTCCTTGCCGGCCGCCGTGACGAAGACGATGGGGATGTGGCGCGTCTTTTCCGTGCCGCGCATCAATTGCGCCAGTTCAAAGCCATCCATTTCCGGCATTTGCACGTCGAGGATGGCCAGCGCGAAATCGTGTTCCAGCAGCAGGGCCAGCGCTTCTTCGCCCGAGGATGCCTGGTAGACGCTGCGGTCGCTCTCGCGGATCAGCGCATTGAGCGCGCGCAAGTTTTCCGGCAAGTCGTCGACGATCAGCAGTTTGGTGCTTGTTTCATTCATCATGTTTCATTCCTGGCATGGCTTTGCCGTCCAGCGTAGTGGGAAGCGGCGTGCGACGGCGCACGCTTGCGGTAGAGCTTTTCGGGACCCGGCAATGGCTCGAAGTCGGCGGCAAAGCGGGTGAAATGCGTGCTTTCCTTGCTGCCCAAACCGAGGAAACCCCGGTGGCACAGCGAGTCGTGGAACAGGCCCAAGGCCCGCTCCTGCAAGGTTTTATTGAAGTAAATCAGCACGTTACGGCATAAAATCAATTGCGTTTCAATAAACACACTGTCCGTGGACAGGCTGTGGTCGGCAAAGTTGATACTGTCGAGCAGGTGCGGCTGGAAGCGCGCCGTGGCATGCTCGACCGTGTAGTAGTCGGCCAGCTGGCCCAGGCCGCCCGCGGCCAGGTAGTTGGCGCCGTACTCATCGAGCCGGTGCAGCGGATACACGCCGCGCGCGGCCGTGGCCAGCGCTTGCGGATTGATGTCGGTGGCGTAAATCGTGCTGCGTTCGAGCAAGCCTTCCTCGTGCAGCACGATGGCCAGCGACAGTGCCTCTTCGCCCGTGCAGCAGCCGGCCACCCAGATGGTCGGTGACGGGTAGGTTTTCAGCACGGGCACGACCTGTTCGCGCAAGGCGAGGAAAAAAGCCGGGTCGCGGAACATTTGCGTGACGGGCACGGTCAAAATCTGCAGCAGTTTGCCAAAGGCGGCTGTGTCGTCCAGCACCAGTTGCTGCAAGGCTGGCACGTCGGCGCAATGGAAGCGCTCGAGTGCCTGATGCAGGCGGCGCCGTTGCGAGGGCAGCGAATAGTCGCGGAAATCATAGCTGTAGCGCTGATAGATCGCCTCCATCAGCGCCTGCAGTTGTACGTCCGTGATGCGCAGGGACATCAGATGCGTTCCATCTTCGGCATCCACACGCGCAGCAGCGAATACAGGCGGTCCAGGTCGATCGGCTTGGCCAGGTAGTCGGACGCGCCTGCCTGCAGGCATTCCTCCTGGTCATTCTTCATGGCCTTGGCGGTAATGGCGATGATGGGCAGCTTGTTGTAGCGGCCATCGGCGCGGATCAAGCGCGTCGCTTCGAGGCCGTCCATGCCCGGCATCATGACATCCATCAACACGAGGTCGATATCGTCTACGCTGTTGAGCTTGCTGATGGCTTCGAAGCCGTTGCGGCCGATTTCCACCACCACGCCTTTTTGTTCCAGCGCATTCGTCAGGGCAAAGATATTGCGCACGTCGTCGTCCACCAGCAAAATCTTGCGCCCTTCAAACACGCGTTCGCGGCTGCGCACCTGCTGCAACATGCCCTGGCGCTCGCTCGACAATTCCGATTCCACCTTGTGCAGGAAGAGGGTCACTTCGTCGAGCAGGCGCTCGGGCGAGCGGGCGCCCTTGATGATGATGGAACGCGAATACTTCATCAGGTCCGCTTCTTCCTCGCGGCTCAGGTTGCGGCCCGTGTAGACGATGACGGGCGGGAACGAGCACAGTTCTTCATGTTCCATGCGTTCGAGTAACTCGTTGCCCTGGATATCGGGCAGCTTCAAGTCGATGATCATGCAGTCGAAAATCTGTGTTTTCAGCAATTCCAGCGCCTGCTCGCCCAGCGCCACGGCCGTGATTTCCACGTCGTCGTCGCTGATCAGGTGCACCACGCTTTCGCGCTGGCGTTCGTCGTCCTCGACCAGCAGGATGCGCTTCATCTGCTGCGTAAACTTCGATTCGAGCTTGCGGAACACTTCCTTCAGCTGCTCGCGCGTGCGCGGCTTGGTGGCGTAACCGATGGCGCCCAGTTGCATGGCTTCCTGGATCTGGTCGTTGCCGGAGACGATGTGCACGGGAATGTGGCGGGTCAGCGGGTTTTCCTTCAATTGCTGCAAGACCAGCAAGCCCGGACGGTCCGGCAAGCCCATGTCGAGCAGGATGGCGTCGGGCAGGAATTCTTGCGCCAGGCGCAAGCCTTCGTCGGCGCCGTGCGCCACCAGGCAGCGGTATTGCATTTCATGCGCAAGGTCGAACAGGATGCCGGCAAACGACGGTTCATCCTCGATCACCAGCACGGAACGCTGGCCCGTCTTGACGGCCGGCACGCTATTCCTGTCATCCTCAAAGGTGGGCAGCGGCACGGGCTTGGCGGCAGGCGCCGCCTTGGGTGCGGCGGCCGCGATTTTTGCGGGCGCCTGCGGCGCGGCGGCCGGCACGCTTGCCGCTTCCACTGCGCGTTCCGGCATGACGGCTGGCAGCACCAGGGTAAACGTGCTGCCCTGGCCCGGGGTGCTGGCCAGCTCGATGCTGCCACCCAGCAAGGCGGCCAGGTCGCGCGAAATCGACAGGCCCAGGCCCGTGCCGCCGTAGCGGCGGCTGGTGGTGCCATCGGCCTGATGGAAGGCGTCGAAAATCTTGTGCTGCTGGTCGCCGGCGATGCCGATGCCCGTATCCTGCACCTGGAAGCGCACCTGGCCGGCAGCATCCGTGCTCACGTGCAAGGACACGGTGCCCGCATCGGTAAACTTGATGGCGTTCGACAGCAGGTTTTTCAGGATTTGCTCGAGGCGCTGGCGGTCGCTGACGAAGGACGGCGGAGCATCCGGCGCCACCTTGACGTCAAACACGAGTTTCTTTTGCTGCGCCTGGGCGCCGAACAGCATCCTCATGCTGCTGAGCAGTTCGTCGAAGGGCACGGCTTCCGGCGTCAATTCCAGCTTGCCCGCCTCGACCTTGGAAATGTCGAGGATATCGTTGATGAGGGTCAACAAATCGTTGCCGGCCGAATAAATGGTTTGCGCGAACGTCACTTGCTCCGGCGTCAGGTTGCCGCTGGTGTTGTCCGACAGCAGCTTCGACAGGATGAGCGAGCTGTTCAGTGGCGTGCGCAGCTCATGCGACATGTTCGCCAGGAATTCGGATTTGTAGCGGCTGGCCCGCTGCAGCTCTTCGGCGCGGGCTTCCAGCTGGGCATGCGCCTCGCCGATGGCCATGTTTTTCTGGTCCAGCGACAGCGCCTGCACGGCCAGCTGCTCGTTCGACTGCTCCAGTGCCGCCTTTTGCTCTTCCAGGTGGGCTTGCGACTGTTCCAGCACGCGCGACTGTTCGCCCAGCTCCTCATTGGCCGTACGCAATTCTTCCTGCTGCACTTCCAGCTCTTCATTCAATTGCTGGGTTTCTTCCAGTACATTTTGCAGGCGCTGGCGGTACAGGGCCGCTTCCAGCGAGGTGCCGACATTCGCGGCAATCAGGTTCAGCCATTCCTTGGCGCGGGCGCTGACGGGATGCGTAAAGCCCAGTTCGATGACGCCGTTGACGACGCCTTCGTTGTTGACCGGGGTCAAGACCAGTTCCAGCGGCGTGCCGCGGCCAAGGCTCGATGTCACGGTCAGGTAATTCTCGGGCACCTGCTGCACATGCTTGAGGCGCTTTTCGCGCGCCGTCTCGCCCACCAGGCCTTCGCCCAGCTTGAAGACTTGCCTGTCCTTCACGCCCTGGTCGTTGAAGCCGTACACGGCCGTGCGGCGCAGGCTGCCATCCTCGTCGACCACGTACAGGGTGGCGACGGCCACGTCGAGGCGGTGGGCCAGGAAATCGAGCACATGCCGTCCCAGCTGCGGCAGGCCCAGCTGGCCACTCGTGTGGGCCGCCAGTTCCGTCTGCCCCGTGCGCAGCCACGCTTGTTCCTGCAACACATCGTTATCCTTGCCGCGTTGTTCGAGCGCATCGTTGTAGATGTCGGACAGGCGCAGCAGTTCGCGCCGTCCCAGGTAGGCCAGCAAGCCCGACAATCCCAGGCTGAGGATCAGGAACACTACCACGGCCAGCATGGTACGGCTTTCAGCCGTATCGGCCCGTTCCTGGCGCAGCCGCTGCTCCATCGACAGGAAAGTGAGGAATTCGCGGCGGATTTCGTCAAATTCCAGCTTGCCTTCGCCCTGGCGCACGCGCGCGAGGAATTCCTGGTTGCTGCGGCGCTGGGCGATCACGCCTTCCGCGTAATCGAGCCACTGGCCTTGCAGCGCGCGGATGCGGCGCAAGCGGTCCACCTGGATGGGGCTGTCGGATACCAGTTCCAGCAGGGTGTTCATTTCGACGGCGATCTTCGCCTTGCCCGACTTATACGGCGCCAGGAAAGTCTCGTCGCCCGTCAGCAAATAGCCGCGCATGCCCGTTTCCAGGTCAACCGACAGCTTCATGACTTCATTCGCATTGCCGATCACCCGTTCGGAATGCTCGACCGAACGCAGGGCCGAGAGCAGGTAGGCGATCAGGCCGACAAACACGAGGGCGGTGATGACCCCGATGACCAGCGGCAAGGTCACATTGCGGGCGAGGATGCGGCGAAAGCTGAAGGAGTCGATCGGGGTCTTGGTATTCATCATGTCCGTGTAAGGCTGTCGCGAAAAAATCAATTTTAATTGAAATGCAAGTTTTCTGGTGGTCAAGCAAAGTGTGCGCTAGCATAACAGCCTTGCGGTCAATTGCCGATTCGTAAGCCTGTGCAATGCGGGGCAGCGCACAGATGAGGTGGCGTGGCTGCCAGGCATAAAAAAACGCCGGACGGTGCCGGCGTTTTTCAGTGCTGCGCGCGCTGCGCTGTATATATATGTCAGTCGCGGATTTCCAGCGCCCGGTTCAGGCTCAGGGCAGCCAGCGAAGCGACGGCGCCCGACAGCAGGTAGAAGCTGACGTAGGCGAGGCCGAAGTTGGCCGACAGGCCCAGTGCCACGAGCGGGGCGAAACCGGCGCCGACCAGCCAGGCCAGGTCGGACGTCAGGGCCGCGCCCGTGTAGCGGAAGCGGGCAGGGAAGTTGGCCGTCACGGCGCCGGCTGCCTGGCCGTAGGACAAGCCCAGCAGGCTGAAGCCGACGAGGATGAAGACGTCCTGGCCCGTATTGCCGCCGCCCATCAGGGTCGGCACGAAGGCGCTGAAGATCGCGATCAGCACGGCCAGCACGCCCAGGGTGGTGCGGCGGCCCACTTTATCGGCCAGCAAGCCGGAAATCACCACGCCGATGGCAGCCAGCACGGCGCCCAGCATCTGGATTTGCAGGAAGTCCGAGGCGGACCGGGTTTGGTAGACGGAAATCCACGACAGCGGGAACACGGTCACCAGGTGGAACAGGGCGTAGCTGGCCAGCGCGGCGAGGGCGCCGATCAGTACGTTGCGGCCCTGGCCGCGGCTCATTTCAAATACGCTCACAGGCTGCAGTTCGCGTTCGTCGAGCAGGCGCGCATATTCATTCGTCGACACCAGGCGCAGACGGGCAAACAGGGCGACCACGTTGATGGCGAAGGCGACATAGAAAGGATAGCGCCAGCCCCAGTCGAGGAAGTCTTCATCCGTCAGGGTGGTCAGCATGAACCAGAACAGGCCGGCGGCGATCAGGAAGCCGGCAGGCGCGCCCAGCTGGCCCAGCATGGCGTACCAGCCGCGCTTGTTTTCCGGCGCGTTCAGGGCCAGCAGCGACGGCAAGCCATCCCACGATCCGCCCAGGGCCACACCCTGGCCGATGCGCAGCACGGACAGCCAGATGATGGCGGCAAAGCCCAGGTGCGAATATGTTGGCAGGAAGGCGATGCCGGCCGTCGACACGCCCAGCAGGAAGAGGGCGATCGTCAGCTTGGCGCTGCGTCCCATGCGGCGCTGGATCTCCATGAAGATCACGGTGCCGAACGGACGGGCGATGAAGGCAAACGAGAAAATCAGGAACGCATATAAAGTACCTTCCAGGCGTTCTTCAAACGGGAAGAAGACGCGCGGAAACACCAGCACCGAGGCGATGGCGTAGACAAAGAAGTCAAAGTATTCGGAAGCGCGGCCGATGATCACGCCGACGGCGATCTCACCGGGGTCGATATGCGATTCGACCGTGCCGGCCCCGCGTGCGTCGCGCAGGGAGTGGGGGGAAAAGTCGGCGGGTACATCCCCGCTGTGTATGCGCGTGCTGGACATGATGATCGTCTCCAATATAGTTTCGAGTTCGGCCAACGCGTAACATACCCCGGGTGTCTCACGCCCGGAGTAGGACTATTCAATAGATAGCTGTAGGAAAACTCCGCAACTACCGAGTGAAAATCCGAGCAAGGGGTAGGACAAAACGTCCAATTGCCAACGCGCTCCAGTGAGAATACAGTACCATATCTTCATCCCCTGTACTGGACTTTCCTGTATGTTTTCATTAAAAGTTCGTCGCGGACTGCTTCTTTTACCCCTCGCATTGTTGGCTGGTTGCAATACGGTGGTACTGAATGCGTCTGGTGACATCGCAGTTCAGCAAGGCAATCTGATTGTCATCTCGACATTGCTGATGCTGTTGATTATCGTTCCGGTAATCGCCCTGACCCTGCTTTTCGCATGGCGCTATAGAAAAAATAACACCGCGGCCAAATACGAGCCGGACTGGGACCACTCGACTCGCCTCGAGCTGATCATCTGGGGCGCGCCCCTGCTGATCATTATCGTGCTGGGCCTGCTGACCTGGATCAGCACCCACACCCTCGATCCATACCGCCCATTGAGCCGTATCGACGCCAACCGTCCAATTCCTGCCAGCCACAAGCCGATGATCGTCGAAGTCGTGGCCCTGGACTGGAAATGGCTGTTCATCTACCCGGAGCAAGGCATCGCTTCCGTGAATGAACTGTATGCGCCCGTCGATCGTCCGATCCGCTTCAAGATCACCGCGTCGTCCGTCATGAACTCGTTCTTCATCCCCGCACTGGCAGGTCAGATCTACGCCATGCCGGGCATGGAAACGCAGTTGAATGCCGTCATCAACAAGCCTGGCGTCTACAAGGGCTTCTCCGCCAACTACAGCGGTGCCGGTTTCTCGGGCATGCGCTTCAAGTTCCACGGCGTGAATGATGCGGACTTCGACAAATGGGTGGAATCGGCACGTGCCGGTGGCGGCGCGCTGAACCGCGACGACTACCTGTCGCTGGCCCAGCCTAGCGAACGCGACCCGGTGCGCCGCTACAGCGCCGTACCTAACGATCTGTACAAGGCAATTCTGAACCGCACCATCGTTTCCGACGCCCTGTGCGTGACGCCGGTCGAGCCATACAAATTGACGATGGCAAATAGCCCGGTAGCGGCCGTAACGGCAGTAGTCGCTAGCGATGCAGTAGTTGAAAAGGGCGTTCAAGCCAAGTAACGACTGC
Organism: Janthinobacterium sp. BJB426; assembly: GCF_002735705.1. Taxonomy (GTDB): domain Bacteria; phylum Pseudomonadota; class Gammaproteobacteria; order Burkholderiales; family Burkholderiaceae_D; genus Janthinobacterium. The sequence goes on along the minus strand of NZ_PDZL01000003.1, from coordinate 6,745 downwards.
ATGAATCCCGCAGCGCATTGCGCTGCAGATACTGGCGCCGCTTGCCTGGCGCCTCCCTTTTTTCTCTGAGAGTAACAATGCTAGACCATATTGATCTGACGAAGCTTATATTCGGCCGTCTGACTTGGGATGCAATTCCATTTCACGAACCTATCCTGCTGGCGACCTTTGCGATGGTCGCCCTGGGCGGTATCGCACTCGTTGCGGCACTGACGTATTTCCGCGTCTGGGGTACCCTGTGGCGCGACTGGATCACCAGTATCGACCATAAAAAAATCGGTATCATGTACATGATCCTGGGCCTGGTCATGCTGCTGCGCGGCTTTGCCGACGCGCTCATGATGCGTACCCAGCAGGCGATCGCCTTTGGCGACAATGCCGGCTTCCTGCCACCGCATCACTACGACCAGATCTTCACCGCCCACGGCGTGATCATGATCTTCTTCGTCGCGATGCCTTTCGTGACGGGTCTGATGAACTACGTGGTGCCGCTGCAAATCGGTGCGCGCGACGTGGCTTTCCCTTTCCTTAACAACTTCAGCTTCTGGATGACCACCATGGGCGCTGCCCTGGTCATGGCTTCGCTGTTCGTCGGCGAATTCGCCCGCACGGGCTGGCTGGCTTATCCGCCGCTGTCGGGCATCGTCGGCAGTCCGGACGTGGGGGTAGACTATTACATCTGGTCCTTGCAGATTGCCGGGGTCGGGACGCTATTGTCCGGTGTCAACCTGATCGCCACCATCGTCAAGATGCGCGCGCCAGGCATGACCTGGATGAAAATGCCAGTCTTCACCTGGACCGCACTGTGCACCAACATCCTGATCGTCGCCGCTTTCCCTGTGCTGACGGCCGTGCTGGCCATGCTGTCGCTGGACCGCGTTGCGGGCTTTAACTTCTTCACGACGGAACTGGGCGGCAACGCCATGATGTACGTCAACCTGATCTGGATCTGGGGTCACCCAGAGGTCTACATCCTGATCCTGCCACTGTTCGGCGTGTTCTCGGAAGTCGTCGCCACGTTCAGCAGCAAGCGCCTGTTCGGCTACGCCTCGATGGTGTACGCCACCTGCGTCATCATGATCCTGTCGTACCTGGTATGGCTGCATCACTTCTTCACCATGGGTTCGGGCGCCAGCGTCAACTCCTTCTTCGGCATCACGACGATGATCATCTCGATCCCGACGGGCGCGAAGATCTTCAACTGGCTGTTTACCATGTACCGCGGCCGTATCCGCTTTGAACTGCCTATGCTGTGGACGATCGGCTTCATGGTCACCTTCACCATCGGCGGCATGACCGGCGTGCTGCTGGCCGTACCACCAGCGGACTTCGTGCTGCACAACAGCCTGTTCCTGATTGCCCACTTCCATAACGTGATTATCGGCGGCGTGGTCTTCGGTGTGTTCGCTGCAATCAACTACTGGTACCCGAAAGCCTTCGGTTACAAGCTCGACGCGTTCTGGGGCAAGTGCTCGTTCTGGTTCTGGTTCGTCGGCTTCTACCTGGCCTTCATGCCGCTGTACGTGCTGGGCCTGATGGGCGTGACCCGTCGTGTCAACCACTTTGAAGATCCATCACTGCAAATCTGGACCATCATCGCCTGGTTTGGCGCCGTCTCGATCGCACTGGGTATCGCTTCCATGCTGATCCAGTTCTTCGTCAGCTACCGCAACCGTCACGCCCTGCGCGACGTGACCGGTGACCCATGGGGTGGCCGTACGCTGGAATGGTCGACGTCGTCGCCACCGCCAGACTATAATTTCGCCTTCACGCCACAAGTGCACGAACTCGATGCATGGACTGACATGAAGAAACACGGTTACCAGCGTCCGACGTCCGGTTTCACGAAGATTCACATGCCGAAGAACACCTGGGCTGGTTTCGTGATCGCCGCACTGTCCGCACTGGTTGGTTTTGGCCTGATCTGGCAAATGTGGCTCGTCGCCAGCATTGGCTTCGTGATCATGATGATTACCATCATCGTCCATACCTTCAACTACAAGCGCGATTACTACATTCCTGCGGAAGAAGTGGTCCGTACCGAAGACGCTTATACTAAATTGCTGAGCAGCCATGTCTGATACCATCGCCCATAACACCGGCGCCGCTGGCGCCGCACCAAGCACGCGCAGCTACTTTGTGCGCGAGCACCACCCGGAAAACGGCAGCCTGCTGGGTTTCTGGCTCTACCTGATGAGCGATTGCCTGATCTTCGCCTGTCTGTTCGCCACGTACGCCGTGGTCGGCCGCAGCTATGCGGACGGCCCGACGGGCGCCGCGCTGTTCGACCTGCCGCTGGTGGCCGTCAACACGGCCATGCTGCTGCTGTCGTCGATCACCTACGGCTTCGCCATGCTGGCCATGCAGCGCAAGCAATTGCGCAGCACCCTGGTCTGGCTGGGCATCACGGGCCTGTTCGGCCTGGCCTTCCTGTCGCTGGAAATGTATGAATTCATTCATCTGATCCACGAAGGCGCCGGTCCGCAGCGCAGCGCGTTCCTGTCGTCGTTCTTCGCCCTGGTCGGTACCCACGGCTTGCACGTGACGTTTGGCGTGATCTGGCTCGTGACCCTGATGTTCCAGTTGAACAAGCATGGCCTGACCCCGGAAAACGGCCGTCGCATGATGTGCCTGTCGTTGTTCTGGCACTTCCTGGACGTCATCTGGATTGGCGTCTTCACCTTTGTCTACCTGATGGGAGTGCTGCCATGAGCGACCACCACACACACGGCGATAGCCACCACCATGACAATCACGATCATGGCAGCCTGAAAAGCTACGCAATCGGCTTCATCCTGTCGGTGATCCTGACGGCCATTCCTTTCTGGCTGGTGATGACGAAAGCCATCACCAACTCGGGCACCATGGGCCTCGTCCTGCTGGCGTTCGCGGCTGTTCAAGTGGTGGTACACATGGTGTACTTCCTGCACATGAACACCAAGTCCGAAGGCGGCTGGAACATGATGGCGCTGATCTTCACCATCATGATCGTGGGTATTGCCATGGCCGGTTCCCTGTGGGTCATGTACCACATGAACCACAACATGATGCCGGATCTGATGCCTGAGTACATGCATACGAAAACGGCTCCATGATGAGTAATACGCGCCCAAGCAACACCGGGCGCGCCCCTGGCGTCGCATCGCAAGATGCCGCGCCAGGCCCACGCGGCATGGTCGTGCATTATTCAAAAATTGCACTGGCCTTGCTGGCGGGGATCTTATTTGCCGGTTTCTGTGCCCTGGGCACCTGGCAAGTCAAGCGCCTGTTCTGGAAGCTTGACCTGATCGAGCGCGTCGAACAACGCGTACACGCGCCCGCAACGGACGCGCCTGGACCTGCAGCCTGGGCCAGTGTCACGCAGCAAACGGATGAATACCGCCATGTGCGAGTCTCCGGTACCTATCTCCCCATTTTCAATACCCTGGTGCAAGCAACGACGGCACTGGGCAGCGGTTACTGGCTGATGACGCCCTTGCGCCTGGCCGATGGCAGCACCGTGCTGGTCAACCGCGGCTTCGTGCCGAAACGCGAAGGCATCGCCGCCAGCACGCCGGCCGGCATCGTCCACGTCGACGGCTTGCTGCGCGTCAGCGAGACGGGCGGCGGTTTCCTGCGCGAAAACAGTCCTGCCACGCAGCACTGGTATTCGCGCGACGTGGCCGCCATCGGTGCCTCGCACATGCTGAGCAACGTGGCGCCGTACTTTGTCGATGCGAAGGAAAAATCGGAAACGGCTGCCGACGCCCCCGTCGGCGGGCTGACCGTGATTTCCTTCCACAACAACCACCTCGTGTACGCCTTGACGTGGTTCGCCCTGGCCCTGATGGTGGCCGGCATCACGTGGTGGCTCGTGCGCGAAGACAAGCGCCGCCGCGCGCGTGGCAAGAACCTTGATCAATCGCAAGAAAGCGACCATGCCGGGCAGGATTGAGATCCTGCCCAACCGCGAGGTATTAGAACGCGGTGCGGTGGCTGCCGAGATGGAACATCCGGCCGGCCACCAGAACATGAAGTTGCTGATCCAGCTGCGCTGGCTGGCCGTGATCGGCCAGATCAGCACGATCTTCGGCGTGGGCGTGGGACTGGGCATCGCCTTGCCCGTGCCCTACATGCTCGAGGTGCTGTCCTGCCTCATCGCCTTCAACCTGGCCAGCCTGCTGCGCTGGCACGAGCGCCAGCCCGTGTCCAACACGGCCCTGTTCCTCGCTCTGCTGGTCGACGTCACCGTGCTGACGGCCCAGCTCTACCTGAGCGGCGGCATCAGCAACCCGTTTGCCTTCCTGTACTTACTGCAAGTCATCCTCAGCGCCGTCCTGCTGGAAGTGTGGTCAACCTGGATCATGGTGGCCATCACGAGCCTGTGCCTGGCCGGCCTGGCCTTGCTGCCCGGCCCCTTGATCCTGCCGATCGACCCGGAGCGGGGCTTTTCCAGCCTCTACGTGCAGGGCTTGCTGATCTGTTTCATCCTGAACGCGGCCTTGCTGGTGGTGTTCATCACGCGCATCAACCGCAACCAGCGCGCCGGCGACGCCAAGGTGGCGGACTTGCGCCAGCGCGCGGCGGAAGAAGAGCACATCATCCGCATGGGCTTGCTGGCTTCGGGCGCCGCGCACGAGCTGGGCACGCCGCTGGCGACCCTGTCCGTCATCCTCGGCGACTGGCGTCGTATGCCGGAATTGAGCAAGAACAGCGAGTTGCTGGAAGAAATCACGGAAATGCAGGCGCAGTTGCAGCGCTGCAAGAGCATCGTCAGCGGCATTCTGTTGTCGGCGGGCGAGGCGCGCGGGGAATCTTCCGTCAAGACGACGATCAATACCTTCCTCAACGACCTGGTCGACGAGTGGCGCACCAGCCGCCCGATCCAGGATTTCGAGTACGATAACCGCATCGAGCACGACGTACCCGTCGTCTTCGATTCGACCCTGAAACAAACCATCTGCAATGTGCTCGACAATGCGCTGGAAGCGTCGTCCGACTGGCTGCGCTTCGAAGCGACGCGCGAAGCGGATGCCTTGCACTTGGTCATCACCGATGCGGGCCCAGGCTTCGAGCCGTCGATGCTGACGCATCTGGGCAAGCCGTATCAAAGCAGCAAGGGCAAGCCCGGCGGCGGCCTGGGCCTGTTCCTAGTGGTGAATGTTGCGCGTACCTTGGGCGGTACGGTGACGGCGCGCAACCGCGTGCAGGGCGGGGCGGTGGTGCACCTGGCCTTGCCGCTGGCGGCCATCAAACTGGAAAGAGAAAGCGACCACCATGCAGGATGACCGTCTGTTATTGATCATCGAAGACGACGCCGCGTTTGCCCGCACCCTGGGGCGCTCGTTTGAGCGGCGCGGCTACCAGGTCATCCTGGCCACCAATTTCGATGAAGCGAGCGCCTTGCTGGAGCAGCATTGCCCCGACTACGCCGTCGTCGATTTGAAACTCAATGGCAATACCTCGGGCCTGGCCTGCGTGCAAATGCTGCACCAGCACGACCCGGAAATGCTGATCGTCGTGCTGACCGGCTACGCCAGCATCGGCACGGCCGTCGAAGCCATCAAGCTGGGCGCCTGCCAGTACCTGGCGAAACCGTCCAACACGGACGACATCGAAGCGGCCTTCGGCCACGTGGCCGGCAACGCCGACATCGAACTGACCAACCGCGCCACCAACATCAAGACCCTGGAATGGGAACGCATCCACGAAATGCTGGCCGAGACGGATTTCAATATCTCGGAAACGGCGAGAAGGCTGGGCATGCACCGGCGCACCTTGGCGCGCAAGCTGGAAAAGCAGCGGGTGAAATAGTCACTGCGCAGTTTGGGCGTCGTCGAACGTCAGCTCAAGTACGCTGTCGTCGCTCCAGTCCTGCTCCCGCAGCGGCGGCGTGAACGACGTTCCGCTGAAGGGCACGGGCGCGCTTTTGCCGTTGTAGCTGATCGTCGCGGCCGCGATGCGCCGGGGTTCTGAAAAGCTGTAGGTGCCTTTTTGCGACACGAAATTGCAGGGCCCGCCCAATGCGCCCATCGCCGTGCGCATCGCAAACGGCAAGGTGTCCTTGTCGATGGCCCAATGGACCTCGCACGCCAGCCGCAGGTCGCCCAGGCGGCGGATGGTGTCGCTGGTGGCCGCGCTCCTGACGTAGGGTATCCACCTGACCGACCCAGCCTTGCGGTTCACGGTCAACTCGGCCTGCTCATACAGCGGACCTTGCTCGACGGGCAAGCTGAAGATATTGCGCTCGCCCAACGCTATCGCCATGCCCGCGTCGTCGCTTTCCAGCCTCAGCGCGATGGCGTGCATGTCGACATCGGCACGGCGCGGCTCCAGGATGAAGCGCAGCTGCGCGCCAGGCGCCAGAGCATGCTTTTCCTCGAAGCGCTTGACGCCCTTGAGCATGGCACTGTAGGGCTTCCAGTCAGGATCCCGGATGCCTTGGACATTGACGGAGGCTGCGGCCTCCTGGCCGGCTGGCTCCACGGCTTGCGGCGTGTCCGCCCGGGCCTGGACCGCGGCGGCGCATAAACACAGCAGAAAACCAGTTTTTTTGATTGCACGCATATTCATCCTGTTCATTTGACTCCCAAGTAATCGTAAGGCTATGTCACCGTCAGATGTGGGAATACTCCCAGGGTTGCTTTCAATAACGTTTCTGGTGAACGGATGCGTCTGGCGTCGAGTATCCAGCGCCAGCCCAGGTAATTTGGCAGGTAGCGCGTGGCCACGCCATGAAACGGACCGAGCCATTGTCTCAGGCGGC
>NZ_PDZL01000038.1 GCF_002735705.1 Janthinobacterium sp. BJB426 | reverse complement strand
AACGGCTGTACCGTTCCGGCGACCTGGCGCGCTACACGCATGATGGCGAGCTCGAATATCTGGGCCGCAGTGACCACCAGGTGAAGATCCGTGGCTTCCGTATCGAACTGGGAGATATCGAATCGGCTCTGCGCGCCTGTACGGGCGTTGCCGACGCGGTGGTGCTGGCCGATAGTTCGCCTGCCGGTACCCGCCTGCTGGCGTATGTACAGGGTGCGGAGGATGGCTGCGACAGCGCTTCGCTGCGCACCGAACTGGCGGTACGCCTGCCGGACTATATGGTGCCGGTAGCATTCGTTGCGGTGGATCACTGGCCCTTGACTGCCAACGGGAAACTCGACAAGGCCGCGCTACCGCGGCCGGAAATGTCGGCTGCGCGTATTTATGTGGCCCCGCGCGGGCAAGTGGAAGAGACCATCGCTCAAGTCTGGTGCACTATCCTTGGCCTGGAGCGGGTGGGACGCGATGAACATTTTTTTGCGCTGGGCGGACACTCCATGCTGCTGGTGCGCATGACACAGTTGCTGCGTCAGCAAGGTTTTCGCCTGGATGCTCGCTCCGTCTACGGCGCCGCTACCTTGGCCGATTTAGCATTGTTGGTGAGTAATTCGGTCGATCATGTGACCGCCCCGTGCGTCAGCGGAATTCCAGAAGGCTGCACCCACCTTGAGGCGGAAATGGTGCCGCTGTCTGACTTGACTGATGAAGAACTCGCGCGCATAGAACGCGCTGTCGAGGGTGGCGCGGAGGCGATCCAAGATATTTACCCCCTCTCTTCGTTGCAGGCTGGCATGTTATTTCATCACAGCCTGCAAACCGAAGGTGACGCCTATCAGATACGTTCGGTCTATGCCTTCAGCGTGCGATCCACGCTCGATCAGTTTGTTGACGCATTGCAAACCGTAGTGGCACGACACGATATCTTCCGCACTTCTTTCCACTCGACGGGCTTGCGCCAAGCGCAGCAGGTAGTGCAACGGCGCGCTGTCGTACCCATCCAAGAAATTACGTTGAGCCAGGGAGGCGACCCCTTAGCCGCCTTGTTGGATGCCACGGATCCGCAGCGGATACGCTTGGATCTGACGCGCGCGCCTCTTCTTCGGCTGCAAGTGATCTACGATCTCGATAATCGTCGGTGGCTGCTCGCCATGCTGGACCATCATTTAATTAGCGACAATTACACGCTTCAGTTAATCAGTAATGAAATTGAAGCAGTGATGCTTGGGCGAGCACATGAATTGATGCCAAGCTGGCCATATCGCCAGTTTATGGAGCAGATTCTGAAGCAGGACACCAGTCAGCAGGAACTCCATTTCAAAGCCCAATTGGCTGACGTGGTTGCCCCGACCGCCCCTTATGGCCTGATGGATATTCTGGGGGAGGGCGACAACTTGCAGGAAGTACGTGCTGTCGTGCAGGCCAGCCTGGTGGCTAGCCTGCGTGAGACGGCCAGTCACTGGCAAGTATCGACAGCTGTACTGTTCCACGTGGCTTGGGCCTTGGTGGTGGCGCGCACTAGTGGGCATGAGGACGTAGTGTTCGGCACCGTTCTTTCCGGGCGCCAAGGTGGCGCCGCCGGCATTGAACGCGCCATGGGACTGTTCATCAACACACTGCCCTTGCGTGTCGCATTGAAGCGGCGCAGCGCAGAGGAGGTTGTGGCCGAGACCGCTGCGTCTTTGGCGCAATTGTTGTCGCATGAGCAGATGGCCTTGGCGCTGGCTCAGCGCTGCAGTGGCATTCCGACCGGCCTGCCGCTATTCACGGCGTTGCTGAATTACCGTCATGTCCGCTTGATCGAGGGGAAGCGCGATCCCGCCGCTGCTGCGCTTTGGGACGGCATCGCAATGCTGCATAGCGAAGAACGCAGTAATTATCCGCTTGGCCTGTCGGTTGACGACCATGGCGACGGTTTCTTGCTAACGTTGCAAGCGCATTGTGGGCTTGATTGCGAACGTATCCTCGGTTATGTGCAGGCTGCGCTCGCTGGACTCTGTCAGGCGTTAAGAGAGGGGGGCAAGAAACCAATACAGGCCATTGATATTCTTTCCTCAAGCGAGCGTGAGAAATTACTGTATGGCTTCAATGTCCATGTGGCGGACACGCCCCAGGTCAGCCTTGTGCATGAAATGTTTGCGCTGCAAGCGCGACTGTCTCCCAATGCGCTGGCCCTCGATGATGGCGAGCGACAACTCACCTTCCGTCAATTGGACTTGGAGGCGAACCGCTGGGCAAAGGCTTTGCAGGAGCGTGGTGTCGGTCCAGAGCGGCTCGTGGCCGTTTTCCTGGAGCGGGGTATTAATATGGTGATCGCGATGCTCGCCGTGTTGAAAGCGGGAGGTGCATTTGTGCCGATCGATCCACGCTATCCGTCACTGCGCATTGCCAACATGCTTGATGATGTCTCGCCGACCGTCCTGTTTTCCACCTCTTCACTGGCGTCGCGTGTAGAGCAGTCGGCCTTTCAGGTCCTTGCTATCGATGTACCTCTGAACGGGGCAATGGAGATAGCATCCGCACCGGCTGTCGCTGGCATAGGGCCACAGTCATTGGCGTATGTTATTTTTACATCAGGCTCGACAGGCCGGCCAAAGGGCGTGATGGTGGAACACGGTAGCGTGTGCAATTTGATCGCAGCGCAAGCGCTGGCGTTCGGTGTGGATGGACAGAGTCGCGTGCTTCAGTATGCTTCGCCCAGCTTCGATGCCTGCGTTTCAGAAGTCTTCGTCACTCTCTGCAGTGGTGCGTCGCTGCACCTCGTAGCTGCGGAAGTTGTGCTGGCCGGTCCGTCCTTAGTCGATGTGGTGCAAGAACGTCAGATTACGCTCGCGACCATTCCACCTGCGGTGCTCAGCGCGCTAGATGATCCTGCGCCACTGGCTTGCATACGGACACTTGTCATCGCGGGAGAAGCTGCGCCTTCTGGGTTGGCGCAGCGTTGGGCGAAAGGGCGGCGGCTGATCAATGCTTATGGTCCTACCGAGGCTACTGTATGTGCAAGCATGTACGAATGCGAATCTGGCATTGAGGGCGTGGCGCCTATCGGTACGCCGATGGCAAACGTCAAGTTGTACGTTCTTGACGCATTGCTGCAACCGGTGCCACTGGGCGTGGCTGGCGAACTGTATATCGGTGGCGCGGGGGTGGCGCGTGGGTATCTTGGTCAGCCGGACCTGACCGCGGAACGATTCCTCGCCGATCCGTTTTCTGACCTGCCGCGAGCCCGCATGTACCGCACTGGCGATCTTGTCTGCCAGCGTGTCGATGGCAATCTTGATTACATCGGACGCAACGATCAGCAGGTAAAAATCCGAGGCATACGCATCGAGTTAGGCGAAATCGCAGAGTGTCTGCGTATACACCCGCAGGTGCTCGATGCGATTGCGGTGATACATCGTTCAACGTCAGGTGCCACCCAATTGCTGGCATATTTCTGCGACCGACCAGGGGTAGCACCGGCGCCGATTGACGTCTTGCGGATGCACCTGGAGCAGAACCTGGCTGCAGCGTCGCTGCCTGCGGCATTGGTGAGGCTGGCGGCCCTCCCGTTGACGGTCAATGGAAAGTTGGACCGGAGTGCCCTGCCAGCACCCGAAGATGATGCGTTTGGCGAGCGCAGCTACAGTGCTCCGACATCGCAGGCGGAAGAACGCATTGTCGCCATCTGGTCTTCATTATTAGGCGTGTCCAGGATTGGTCGTGATGATAACTTCTTCCAGCTGGGTGGGCATTCGCTGCTAGCTATTGAATTGGTCGCTCACCTGCACCAGGCAGGACTGGAGTGCAGTATTGCTCAGTTGTATAAGACTCCGACGCCGGCCGGACTAGCCGCCAGCTGCGCTTCGCAGGACACAATGGCGCCGACGGCGCCGACGGCCAGCATCTTGATGGCGTTGAGCCAGCCGGAGATGGCACGCATAGAGGCACAGGTTTTAGGCGGGAGCGCCAATATAAAAGATGTATTTCCTTTGACTGCCTTGCAGGAAGGCATACTTTATCATTCAATCGCTGCAGAGCAAGGTGACGCATACTTGCTGCAAACCTTGCTGGCTTTCGATAATCGCGCCCGCCTCGACGGCTATCTCGACGCCTTGCGCCTGGTGATCGCCAGGCACGACGCCTTGCGTACGGCAGTCTTGTGGGAGGGGATAAACGCGCCTGTCCAAGTTGTGTTGCGTGAAGTTAATCTGTGCGTGGACGAGTGGCATGCAGGGAATGTTCCTGATGTGGAAGCGGCGTTACGCCAACGCTACGATCCAGGCCATATGCGTGTGAACCTGAATCAAGCCCCACTTATGCACGCGGCCGCCAGCTTTGACCCCGTCGGCGGACGGTGGTTGCTAGTCTTGTTGTGCCATCACTTGGTACTTGATCACACGACACTTGAAATCGTACTCGATGAAGTCCGCGCTATTCTGCGCGGACAGGCGAGCGCGTTGCTCGTGCCGCCATCATATGGTGCCTTGATCAGCGCTTCTTTGGAGGCTGCTCAACGCCCTGAGCACATACATTTCTTTTCAAATCTGCTAGGGACGTTGACCGAAGCCACTCTGCCATATGGACTCAGTGATATTCAAACGACGGGTAATACATTGCGCTCTGCCAGCGTTAAGTTGGATAGCGGACGCGTAACACGGCTGAAGGCCCAAGCTCAGGCGCTAGGAGTCAGTGCAGCAAGCCTGATGCATCTGGCTTGGTGCAGGGTCTTGGCGACGCTAGCTGACCGTAGCGACGTGGTTTTCGGTACGGTGCTGTTTGGTCGTTCGCGTGCCGATGGCGCACGTGCCGTAGGGCTCATGGTTAATACTTTGCCATTCAGGCTTGAACTCGCTGAATTGTCTGTGCGGGATGGCGTATTGGCTAGCCACGCGCTACTGGCGCAATTGATCGAGCGCGAAATGGTGTCATTAAGCAATGCCCAGCGTTGCAGCGGTATGTCGGCTCAATCAGCACTGTTTTCCTCACTGTTCAACTATCGATATTCTGCGCCGGACAGCGGTGAAACCAATGTGACCGGGCTAGAGGGCGTCATCGCCCTGTCCTCTGCCGAATTCAGCAATTACCCACTGAATACTGATGTAGATGATCACGGTGACACCATGTCGCTGACCGTGCAGATCGTTCAGCCGTTTGATCCCTTGCAGGTGGCGTGCTTGTTTGATACATGCCTATCGTCTCTGGTCAATGCGCTCGATTTCAGTCCGCAAACGGCGCTACTGTCGTTGGATATCATTCCCTCTGCTGAACGGGCAGTGCTTTTGCAGCTGGGAAGTGGTGAAGATGCGTTCGTTCCCGTGCGTGGTTTGCACCATAGTTTTGAAGACTTTGTACGAAGCCAGCCACAATCGATTGCCGTGCTCGATGGTGAAATTTCACTTAGCTATGAAGATGTGGACAGGCAGGCAAGGCTTATCGCCTTGGCCCTGCATCGCAACGGTGTCGGTGACGGCGATCGTGTTGGTCTGCATCTCGAACGCTCATGGCGCGTGCCAGTGGCGATACTGGGCATTCTCAAAGCTGGGGCGTCGTACGTGCCACTCGACGTCGGCCAACCGCCAGAACGCCTGGCTTTCTATCTCGAGGATTCGCGTCCGAGTTGCATCCTGGTTGACGGCATACCCGGTGATTGGGTTGGCGTCGTGCCTTGCCTGGATTTTGCGGAGGCCAGCGTTGAGACGGCGGATTCCTTGCTACTTGCAAATTCATTGGAGGGCGCGGAGCACGCTGGCGACGCCTATGTCGTCTATACATCAGGAACGACAGGCAAACCTAAGGGCGTGGTAGTTGGCCACTACGCGATGCAGCATCGCTTGCTCGGATGGCAGCGCCGGCTTGGTCTGCTTGAGAAGCCGCCGCGCGTAATGCAGATGGCGGGTCTGTCGGTCGATATCTGTTTTGGCGACATGCTCAAAGCGCTAGGCACTGGAGGGGAGTTGGTGATCTGTCCCAATGCACTGTTGCTTGACCCCGCCGGCCTATTCGATCTGTTCCAACGCACTCGCGCTTCCTTTGGCGATTTTGTTCCGGCAGTTCTGCGCGAGCTGGTCACCTATGCCTCTGCCAGAGGCCTGCGGCTGGACTATCTGCAACATATTTTGGTGGGGTCGGAGAGCTGGTATGGCGCCGACTTGAGCGCCCTTCAAACGGTCCTTGCTCCGCAGGCAAGGGTTTTCAATGCTTATGGGCAAACGGAATCGATCATTGATGTCAGTCTGCAGGATGTGACGGCGTTACAGCTGGCAACGGACAAGGTCGTGCCGATCGGTCGTCCGTTGCCAAATACCCGGATGCTGGTGCTTGATCGCCATGTCGCCATTCAACCACTTGATGTGCCTGGCGAGCTGTACATCGGTGGACCTGGATTGGCGAGTGGTTATCTTGACCGCGAAGAGTTGACCGCAGAACGTTTCGTTCATGTGGCCGGTGTCGACGGGTTGGTGTACCGAACGGGAGATTTCGCCCGTTTTAATAGTGATGGCACGATGGATTTCCTGGGGCGCGCCGACCAGCAAATCAAGATTCGGGGCTTTCGAGTTGAGTTGCAGGAGATCGAAGCGGCGTTGCAATCGATAGAGGGTATTCGAAACGCCGTTGTAGTGCTGTTCGAGCGCAGTCCTGGCGACAGTTTGTTAGTCGCGCATATCGAATGGCCTGGCATTCTGGAGGGAAGTCAAGGACATTTGCGGCAAGCTCTTAAGTCGCTGTTGCCCGAGTACATGGTGCCAGCTTGCCTCATGTTTTGTACGCAGTTACCGCTGCTAGCGAGTGGGAAGGTTGACCGGAAGTCGTTGCCGGAACCCGTATTCGACTTGGCTACCGGCGACGAGACAGCGGATACCGAAAGCGAGCAATTGGTGGCGTCTCTATGGCAAGAGCTGTTGCAACTGGCCGCACCGCCTGGACGCTATGCCAATTTCTTTGAGCTAGGCGGACATTCATTGCTGGGCGTGCGTTTTGTTACGCGTTGTCGTGAACAACTGGAAGTCAATCTTGCGATCAAAGACTTGTTCATGCATGCCACGGTCTGGGAAATGGGGGCATGGATTGACTTGAAACGGGCTCTTACATACACGCCAGATTCCGGGTTGTCCAATGCTGTTGGAGACGAGATAACAGTCACCGAGTGGTAAGCCTTGTAAGGGTGATTCCAAGCGAGATCGCTGTTTGAACCATATCAGTAGGCCTGGCATGGATCTCGTCGGTGTACATCCGGATACCAATTAAGCGAATAGCCAGAATGAAGTGTGCACGAAGCATTGTTGCTGAGTTGAAGCGGCTCGGCGGCCATCTGTATGCGGAAGAGCGGCGATTGAAAACGGCGGCCGGGCCTGGCGCAATGACACCAGCGATGGGGATTGTTATCAACACGCATAAGGAAGCGCAGATTAACCGATTAAGCGCGGCGCAATCCGAGAAAGTGGTTCCCGGCAAACGTTTCCCGCCAGCCTCCTGCTGGGCACACCGCGCTGTCCTATGGTCAGCAGGGGGGCGGGCGTTGCCTGCACGGCGTACTGGCCGACATAACAACTGAACTGCTGTTTCCCTTCACTATCACGAGTAGAAAGTTTTATGATAAAAGCAATTGTCTTGAAAAACCGATGGACTTTGGTGTTATGTGCCTTGCTGTGCGCTACATCCGCAGCCGCCAATGTGTTGCTGCTCGACTATCTGAATGGACAGGTGAGCTCGACTTCTGCCAGCAATAGTGCCTGGCTGTTCCGCTACCTGCTCGGCGTAGGCGGTTTGTTTATTGTTTCGCTGGTCGCCAGCGCCCTCCTTGTGCGCGTTTCCACCAGTGCTATCGCCGATATCCGTACTCATTTGCTAAAAGGTATCTTAGCCACAGAGTATCGCGATATTGAAACAAAGGGTAAGGGCGCTTTGTTGGGAGTGCTCACCGACGATATTGACAATCTTGCCAATGGCTTTAGCGATGCACCGCAGTTCATGATGCATTCAGTCACCATCATCGCTTGCTTTTCATATTTGGCATGGCTTTCGCCCTATGCATTCGCTTGTTTCCTCGTAACAGTAGTATTGGGTGGTGCGCTGACGATGTTTATCTTGCAGCGTGGAAATAGGCAGTATGAAAATTATCGCGCACTGAAAGATGGCTATTACGTGCATCTTCATGCCATGTTCGACGGTGCGAAGGAGCTGGCCACAAATATGGCCAGGCGGCGGCATTTTATGCAGGAAGAATTGCTGCCTTCGGTAGGCTTGCTCAAGCGTTCGCAGATCAAGTGGGATCTCTATTGGCATCTGGGCCAGAGTTGGACCAGTGTGTTGCTATTTCTGGCGCTCGGCATTGCCCTTGCCGCAATTGAGTTTTCTCAGCCCGCGGTGCAGGGCCTGGCAGTGAGCTTCTTTGTCACTATCACGTTTGTATCGGGCTCAATCGACTTTGTCGTCAATATTATTTCGACTATGTCAAAGGCGATGGTATCGGCCCGCGTTGTATCGCGCCTTCAATTGACCTTGCCAGATGCGACTGTTCCTGCGCAAGTCCTCAATTCGCACGCTGACTGGCGTGAAATCAATTTCGAAAGTGTGTGCTACACGTCCAGCCATGGCGAAGATGCTGCATTTGAAATGGGACCGATTTCGCTCACGGTGCATCGAGGTGAAGTGCTATTCCTTGTCGGAGGAAATGGTAGTGGGAAGTCTACTTTTGCCAAGATCATGAACGGCTTGTATCAACGCAACTCGGGCGATATCCGTGTCGATGGAAAACTGATCGAATTGAATACGCCGCCTAGCTATAGATCCCTGTTTTCTACTATTTATTCCGATTATTACCTATTCGGCTCGGTGCTGGACAACAAGGGTGCACCCGTCGCTGATGAGCTTGCTAACAAAAAAATTGCGGAACTTAGCTTGACTGGCAAGGTGAAGGCCGAAGGGGGGCGCTGGTCCAGCACGGCCTTATCCCAAGGGCAGCGCAAGCGGCTTGCGCTGCTGCAGTGCTGGCTTGACGATGCCTCGGTTTGCGTGCTTGACGAGTGGGCCGCAGACCAGGACCCAGGCTATCGCGCTCATTTCTATGAAGTGTTGTTACCCGTGATGCGAGAGCAGGGGAAGACGCTGATCGTCATCAGTCACGACGAGCGTTATTTTCATCACGCTGACCGGGTTTGCAAATTCGATAGTGGTGTGCTGTCGGGCTTGCCGCAACGGATATCCATTTGAGTTGACTGAGATTCACATTTTCTTGTTCTAATCATTTGAAAATATTATGCCAATAAAACAACTTGTTGATCTACCCAATACGGTACCCGTACACAGCGTTGATCGGATGTCGCCTTTTCATTTTTGGCTTCATTGTCGTTTTCGCGACAAGCCACTGCATATTCGTGGCGCTGCATCTGACTGGAAAGCCACGAAAATGTGGACGCCGTCGTCGCTGAGTGCATTGCTTTCCGATACCGATGTAATCGTGGCCACCTGTAAAGCTGGCGTCTTTGACTATAACGCCAATGCCACAACTGGACTTGTGCATGAGCGCGAAAAGGTTCCATTTTCGGAGGCCGTTGACGCCATTCTGGCCGCAAGCACTCATGGCGAGCATTTTGCGTACATTCAGCAGCATTCCATCGCCGAAAAATTCCCAGCACTGCAGGAGCAAGTTGAGCGGCCGGAATGTCTGGACCCGAGCAAGTTCTTAAACGAAGTGAACTTGTGGCTAGGCAGTGCTGGATGTTTCAGTCCATTGCATTTCGACGAGCTCGATAATTTCCTGGTGCAAGTATCCGGAAGGAAGCATTTGACTCTGTTCGACAAACGCGACAGCCCGCGACTGTATCCAAACGTGGGGCAGGAACTGGCCCATTGCAGCATGATCGATCTGCGACACCCGGACCATGCGCGCTTCCCCTTGATGGTTGGTCTGCAGGCCTATGCTATTACGCTTGAACCCGGCGACATGATCTATATCCCGCGCGGGTGGTGGCACGCCGTGCATTCGCTCGATACTGCTATCTCAATCAACTATTGGTGGAGCGGTATTTTCGATATTTTTCGTCAGGGCCTGCAAAGTGTCTGGAGCACAGAGGGCCGCAAGGAAATTGCCTTGTTCCTGCGCCAACTGACCAGTAGGGAGGGCAAATGAACGTGGAATCTGCACCACACCTGGCAACTCTCCAGCGTCTGCAACGTGGCGAGGAGCACGCGTTGTTTAGTGTCTTCCAGTTGTATGTCTATGACAGCTCGGTGCGCGATGGTGAAGAATTGGAAGAGGACGGCCGTTTTGGAATTTGTCCGGATAGCGTGAGCGCATATGTGCTCGATGCGGATAAAGCTGCCTACTGGATCAAGGTAGATGGTGCACTGGCGGGTTTTGTGGTCACGGAGCCGGTGGAACTGGCTGACGGAACAATCGTTGAAGAATTCGCGGACCTCTTTATTGTGAAGAAGCATCGTCGCCGTGGACTGGCGCTCGATGTGGCCAGGCAGTTACTGATCGGGCAGGACAAACCATGGCTAGTTGCCGTCTATCGTGATGATTTTGTGGCGGCCGCATTTTGGAAGAGCGCTTTTGCGCGCCTGCCTTTCAGAGCTGTGCGATCCCATGCTGATCCTTCTTTGCCACAGTTCCTGTTGTACCTGATTGATGGGTAAATGAGCGGGGAAACCGCCATCTTGCTGCTTGCTTCAAAGGTCGCGGAGCATGAGATTGCGGTGGACATTTATTTGCCGAAAAAGTGAAACAGACGATAGCAGCGCTGAATAAGTCTTTCGCTGAGTTTCTGTGAAATACGTATGTATAAAGCGGTTTTGTATTTATGAAAACGTTACAGAAAAGGAATGGATATGAGTGAAGTAGTTATTTTGGACGAGCATGATCGTGCCGCAATTCTATCCGCCATGTCGCTTGTTGGACGCGAATATGGCGAGGACGATTTTTACCAATTCTTTTATCAGTGCTCCCGCATGAACGGGATGTTGCCAACGCGCCTGAGCAAGGCCCTGTTCGATTTTAGAATGGGACGCAGTGGTTCTGTTTTATTGATCAAGGGTTTATTGACGCAGCAGCATGTTCCGCCAACGCCGGCTCTGCGCGGAAATACTTGGAATAAAACGACATTAGCTGCGCGTAAGATTATGTGCATTGCTCTCTCTCAACTGGGGCATATTTATAATTTTTTGGGGAAGAAAGACTTCGACTACATTGATGATGTGTTCCCTATTTATAGAGATCGAAATGAGCAGTTGGGCAGTAATTGTGATTTTCTGGAGTGGCATGTGGAGGACGGATTTCATCCTGCTAAAGCAGACCTTGCCGCTCTGTTTTGTCTGCGCGGTGATGCTGCGGTGCAAACACACATCTGTAAAGCCCAGGATCTCGATTTGGATGCAAATTTCCGCGCTGAGCTCATGAAGAAAAACTTCTTGATACAGGTTGATCCGACTTTTCAGCCAGGTTCCGGCGCCGAAGGGCAATTCCGTTGCGCAGTACTCAGCGAAGGTGAGGATCCTGAAATTATCTATGATCCGGCCTACATGATCGGCGCCACGCCAGAGGCGCAGGCTGCGCTCAAGCATGTGCACGATTGTATACAAGCGGCCTACCAGAGTATTACTTTGGAACCGGGGGACTTGCTAGTCTTTGACAATCGCCGCGTGATGCATGCACGCAGTGCCTATCAGCCCGCTTACGATGGTAGTGATCGATGGCTCTTGCGCAGCCTGTTATTAGAAAGCTATTGGAAGACGCGTGAATGCTTGGATCAACTGGCTTTGACGCCGGATTCCGTGGCTTGGCCTCCTCCCCGCAGTACATCGACTATTGCCCAGATAAATGGACGGAAGGGTGCGGAAAACGAGCGCTTCATACAACAGGAGGCCGTATCCGATCACGCTAGTCAGCGGAGCGAAGTTTAATGCGCGGGCAGCAATGGATGCGGCGCCCGTTTGTTTGGGCGTTGCTGGTGTTGGCTATGTTGACGCTTGCGCTGCTTACGATTTTCCTGGGCGTGCGAGGCAGCTTACCTTTGCTGGATGGACGAGTGCATGCGGCCGGGGTAACGGCGGACGTACAGATCACACGCGACGCCGATGGTGTTCCGACCGTTAGCGCGGGGGATCGAAATGACGGTGCGTATGCAATGGGATTTCTGCATGCGCAAGAGCGCTTTTTTCAGATGGATTTATTACGTCGCGCTGCGGCAGGGGAACTATCGGCCCTGCTCGGTGCTGATGCGCTGGCCGACGACAAGGACCGGCGGCGCTTTCGCTTCCGTGCTCGCGCGCAGGCCGCGGTTAAGGAACTAGAACCTGCAGAGCGGCTGATGCTGTCACGTTACGTGTTGGGGGTCAATGAAGGTCTGGCGCGCCTCACGGTAAGGCCATTTGAGTATCTGGCACTGCGCGAGGCACCTAAGGCATGGTTGGCTGAAGATAGCCTGCTGGTCATGTGGGCTATGTACTTGGTGCTTCAGTCCAGTCAAGAACCGCGCGAGTTCGCGCGCGGTTGGATCAAGGACAACACGACGGCAGACCAGTTGGCGCTGTTGATGAATGAGAATAGCCATTTCGAAGCGACTTTAGATATGGTGCCTGCGGATATGCAATTGCCAACAATACCCAAATCAGCACCTGCATGGCTAGGCCGTAGAGGGTCTGGTGAAGGTACTGCTCATGTGCCTGCGGTAGGCAGCAATAGCTGGGCAGTAGCCGGTACACGCACTGCCGATGGGCGTGCCATTCTCGCCAACGACATGCATTTGGATCTGGGCCTGCCGAATACCTGGTATCGCGTTGCTATGCATTATCCAGTCGACGGGAAAATGCGCCGTGTTATAGGATTGACTTTGCCCGGTGTTCCATTGTTTGCGGTGGGAAGCAATGGTTTAGTCGCATGGGGTATGACGAACAGCTACGGTGATTATCTGGACCTGGTTGAAGTGCATTCCGATCCAGCCGATAAACGCCGTTTCAAGATTGGTGCCACCTGGCATAGCGCGATCGCACACGAGGAATTTATCGAGATCAAAGGTGAGGATGCTATTCGGCTAACGGTGCTGGAAACGCCATTGGGACCCGTACGTGAACTTGCTGGACGCCATTATGCTGTGCATTGGATTGCTTCTGATCCGCGCGCGGTAAATCTACGCCTTTTTCATTTGGAGTCCGCGAAAAATGTCGGAGAAGCCACAGCCTTCGCCGCGAAAGCTGGTATGCCCTCCCAAAACATCACGGTCGTGGATAGCGTGGGGCAGATCGGGTGGAGTATTGCCGGCCCTTTGCCAAAAAGGCTGGCAGTGAATTCTGCCACATATCCATATACTGATAATGATGGGTATGGCTGGACCCAGCTGTTGCACAGTGCAGAGTATCCGACAGTAATCAATCCGGCCAACGGCATCCTGTGGAATGCCAACAATCGCCAACTTGCAGGTCCAGACTATGCGAAACTCGGCGACGGCGGCACCGATTTTGGGGCGCGAGCGCAACGCATTCGCGACAGCCTAATTACTTTGCATCGAGCAAGCGAAAACGATGTAATGGCAGTTGCCCTAGATACATCGGCAGGGTATATGGGAGCTTGGCGGGCCCAGGCTCTGTCTGCGTTGCCTGCCTCCGTAATTGCGGGTCACCCGGCACGTGCAGAATTCCGGCGCTTGCTCGAAACGGCGTGGGATAACCGGGCTGAAGCCAGTTCCGTAGGGTACCGTTTGACGCGCGCATATTATCAGGCGATTTACGATGAGTTATACGGCTATGCCGACGCGCAGATGGCCTCTTTAATTCCCGGCATGAGTTTTGAAACAGCAAATAGACGTTGGGGGGAGCTGAGTCTGAGTCTGCTGCAGCGACGGCCAACAGGATGGTTGGCGCAGGGGCGAAGCTGGGAAAGCGTCGAACTAGCGGCGGTTGATCTGGCGATCCTCCGTCTAAGTGCGCAGGGCGAGACATTAGCTAACTCGACATGGGGAAAGCGAAATCGGCTCGAAGTTAGACATCCCTTGGCAACTGCCTTGCCATTTGGTTCTTTTTGGCTCTCTGTGCCGGATGAAGCGGTACCTGGAGATGATGACATGCCTCGTGTCAGTGGACCTAGTTTCGGTCAGTCCGAACGCTTGGTAGTGTCGCCGGGACGGGAAGAGCAAGGTTTGTTTAATATGCCAGGCGGCCAAAGTGGACATCCACTTTCCACCTATTTTCTTGCCGGCCATAAGGACTGGTTGCAGGGAAAATCGCGTTCTTTGTTGCCGGGAAAGACCCAATATCAATTGACGTTGACGACACAATGATGAACAAGCCAAGCATCGCGCACCACAGTGCTTGGTCTACGGTGTAGATAATTGCTGTGGCAATCGTGGTACGTCGCAGAAAAAAATAACTCATAATTTTTTCAGAACGCGGGAATCATGATTTTTGCTACAGCAGATTCGATCGTTGAAATTCAGCTTGGTAATGAGACGGCGCGAATATTCTTGATTCATTACGACCCGGCGAGTTTTTCACAAGAGTCATTTGCGTCGGAAGCAATCACGCTTCCGTCAACAATTGCTGGCAGTGTGATGAAACGTCAAGCAGAGTACTTTTATGGTCGTCTGTGTGCCAAGTTTGCGTTGAATGCTTTGAGCATGACGCGCTGTGATGTGGGTACCGGGAGGCAGCGTGAGCCGGTCTGGCCCGAACATGTCGTCGGCAGCATTACACACAATCACGAGTTTGCAGCCGCCATCGCATCGTCGTGTAATGTGTTTAATGGTATTGGCATCGACATTGAAGGCACCATTGGGCAGGAGGCGATAGACGCGGTCCTCGAAATCAGCGTCTCGCCGCGTGAGCTTGCCTACTTGAGGACGGAATTGACTACCTTGTCTTTTGAAGAGCTGGTCACCATCGTGTTCTCGGTCAAGGAAAGCTTTTTCAAGGCAGTTTTCTCAGAGGTTGGGCATTATTTTGACTTCGGAGCAATTACTGTAAAAAAAATATATGTTGAGACGATGCAGGTTACGTTCGAGGTTAATCAATTTTTATCGCACCGTTTTACGCCGGGAACCAACTGGAATGCATATTTTCGGTATTTCGATCCCAAGACAGTGCTGACTATCTTCGTATGGTAGAAATTTTTCGCGTAAAAACTAAAGAAAGATTGCCAGCTGATCGCCATTTTGTTTTTTTTGAATGTGATAGGAGGTTTCAGCTAAATTTTCATAGCGCGCCATATCGAATAGTGTACTGATTTGCGATGTACCGTTCGCTTCACTGATTTCACCTGGACTGTCAAGATCGCGGAAAAATAATGTATGCAAACCTCATCAATACATGGCGTACAAGGTATCTCCTGTTTATGTTCTTGCACATGAAAGAAAATTTATCTTTAGAAAATTATTGCTTACACTTTCGTGGTAATTGGCGTAATATTGTATTTACGGCAACCGGCAGAAAAAGTTTCACGATCTTGTAGTCAGGAGAAATAAAATAAGTGATATCGGCATGATTCGTGTCGATTCAATTATATATTTCCGAACTTCATTTTCGTTCTAAAAATCCATTGAGCATCGAAAAGCACAGTTCATCGTGCGGGATTTGCTCGCGCAAATTTTAGAGTTCGCTCGTTTCGGTTCTCGCTTTTTTCGCATTAATCGGTTTATTGAGTGTTATTAATAATATATGACAAATCCAGTAACTACCATATTCCACCGCTCACCCATTCAACAAGAAATCAGTTTACAAGTGGTCGAGGCCGCACTGTCCGATCCTTTGTTTGAGTGGGCCGGCGAAGGAGGGCTGCAGGCATCGTCTGAACGCGTGACGACCGACATTCGGCGTGAATTGCTGCAACTCGGTTCGATTCCCGGCCAGTGCGGCAATTTCTTCGGACCGGGCGGACATCCTTTGTTCGCGGTGCGCTTTGTCTCCCGCTGCCGGGAACGGCTCGACGCCTCTGGTGATCCGGGACCTGGTCATGCATTCGGCCGTATGGGAAATGGCAGCGCTGGTCGGTCCGGGCTTGCAGGTGGTGAGTGCGGAGGAACAAACCGTGGACGACGCTGTCACTGTGATGGAGTGACTAGCCACTAAGAAAAAGACGGCACTACGCAGCAGCCCCGATACGCACAGCCCCTGAAAAAATCACCATGTCCCTTCCGCAGCGGGGAAGGATATCTATACACTTTTGAAGAGTTATATGAACAACGCACTGAGTATTGTTACTGAATTGGTTCGCCTGGGTGGACGCGTCTATGTGGAGGATGGCCGTTTGAAGACAGCAGCGCCGCCGGGAGTGATTACCGCGGCGCTCGGCGCGGCAATTCGCACTCACAAGGATGAATTGATGGCGCTTCTTGGCAGCGCGCGCGACGAAGCGCTGAGCAAGGACGCGCCGATCGTGCGCCGCGAACCCGGACGGGCGCTGTTGTCGCATGGCCAGCAACGCCTGTGGTTGATCGATCAGATGGGTGGCGGGGCGAGCGCGCAGTATCATATGCCGACGGTCCTCGAACTGCGGGGCGAGTTGAATGTGGCGCTGCTGCAGCAGGCACTGCTGCTGCTGGTGCAGCGCCATGAAGTGCTGCGCACGACCTATGCCAGCGATGGCGATCATGCATGGCAGGAAGTGCAGGAGGTGGCCACGCTGGCCCTGCCGGTGCTGGCGGTGGAAGATGAGGCGGCCATGGCGGAGGCCATCGAAGCGGAGACAGGGCGGCCGTTCAACCTGCGTTGCGAGCTGCCATTGCGGGCGCAATTGCTGCGCCTGGCGCCGCAGCGTCATGTGCTGGTCCTGGTGCTGCACCATATTGCGTCGGACGGCTGGTCGGGCGTGATCGCGGTTACGGAATTCTGCCAAGCCTACGTGGCGCTGGTCGAGGGCCGGGCGCCGGGCTGGCAGGCGCTGCCTGTGCAGTATGCGGACTACGCCCGCTGGCAGCGCGAGGCGCCGCAACAGGCGCGCCATGCGCAGCAACTGACGTACTGGCAGCAAAAGCTGGCCTCCTTGCCGGAAGTGCACAGCCTGCCACTGGACCATCCGCGTCCGGCGCAACAGAGCTTCGAGGGTGCGCTGCTGCACAGCCGACTGGACGCGCAAGTGAGCAGCCGGTTGCGCGCGG
>NZ_PDZL01000037.1 GCF_002735705.1 Janthinobacterium sp. BJB426 | reverse complement strand
ATATTACTCACCCGTTCGCCACTCGCCACCAGAGCAAGCTCCGTGCTGCCGTTCGACTTGCATGTGTAAGGCATGCCGCCAGCGTTCAATCTGAGCCAGGATCAAACTCTTCAGTTTAATCTCTGTTTAATGTCATTTCTGACAGGTCGGACAGCATCACTACCATCCAAATCTTTTGCATTGCAAAAGATTTGCTCACTCAAAAAACTGACAGGCCACTACTTTCGTAGCGCCTATTTCATTATTTCTTGTGAACATTTGATATTTTAAGTTAGACGCCAATCCGAAGATTGACGCTGCACTTACATCAAATGCCCACACTTATCGACTGTTAATTGTTAAAGAACTGTATTCTGTGCTACTTTCGCGCTATCGACAAAGCGTTGTGTTTGTCAGCTGCGAAGAAGGAAGAGTATGAAGCATTTCGCTAAATCCGTCAACTCCTTCTTTTTCTCGTCTCACTCGGCATTTGCATGCGTCGTTCAGCGAGGGGGCGAATTATAGCCCTGCCCCGCCCGCCCCGCAAGGGCTATTTTTTGTGCCAGATCAGATGCCATGGGCCTGGCACCGCACTTGCTTATACAACCCTATGCACTGTCCACTGAAGGGGGGCAACTCTGGGCCTGGCAGCAACACTGGGGATAGCCCGGTTCGCTTTGCTTTGCTCCCATCTGTGACAGGTGCTACATTATGGAACACTCTCGATATTCAAAAGAGCGCCGCAGTACAGGGCCCAACGGAGGCAACGAGATCATGTATCAACCGTCAGCTACTTACCGTAGCGCACCGTTTTCGTCCATCGCGGACGCGAACATTTTGCCGGCAGGACAGGACAACGTCCCCGTCATCATTGAAACTTCCCATCAGCGTTCTGTCGCCTTTGGCCTGTCGCCCACGGCCACGCCCGACTTTACGCCTGCCGGCAAATCCGACCTCTCCTTGCTGATCGAGCAAAACCGCATGCTGCACACGCACGCGCTGCCGGCGATGGAAACCCTGTACCAGCAAATCGTCAATACGCACAATATGGTGATCTTGACGGATGCCAACGGCGTCATCGTGCATTCGCTGGGCGACGATGATTTCCTGGAGAAGGCCAACCGGGTGGCCCTGCAGCCAGGCGTGGCATGGTCGGAACAAAGCCGCGGCACGAATGCCATCGGCACGGCCATCACGGAGAAAGTGCCGACCCTGGTCCATGCGGACCAGCATTACCTGGCCGCTAATCATTTCCTGACGTGCTCCGCCGCCCCCATTACCGACCACCGGGGCAATGTCATCGGCGTGCTGGACGTGTCCAGCGACCAACGCAGTTTCCACAAGCATACGATGGCCCTCGTGCGCATGTCGGCGCTGATGATCGAAAACCAGCTGTTTTCCGCCACCTTCGAAGATGCCATCACCGTGCACTTCCACGCGCGGCCCGAATTCATCGGCACCTTGATGGAAGGCATCGCGTCGTTCACGCCGGGTGGACGGTTTTTATCGGCCAACAAAAATGGTCTGTTCCAGCTGGGCCTGTCATTTGCTGCGCTGCAATCGCACACGTTCAGTTCCCTGTTCGGCTTGCCCGTGTCCGCCCTGTACGACCATTACCGCACGGCCGCACCGGGTTTGCTGAACCTGTGCATGCACAGCGGCGTGCGCGTGTACGGGCGCGCACAGTTGCGCCTGTCCAATAGCGTCTTCCAGCACGGCTTTACTGCCAGCACCGACCATAGCGACATCAACGCCGTGCCGGCCCAGGTTCCCGCGTCGGCCAGCCATGCGGCCAACGCGGCGCGCCGCCTGTCCGGCTTGCGCTATCTGCGCACGGGCGACCCGCAGCTGGAACTCGTGATCGAAAAGGTCAACAAGGTATTGGGACGCGATATTCCCATCCTCGTCATGGGCGAAACGGGCACGGGCAAGGAATTGCTGGCACAAGCCATCCACAACGATTCACCGCGTGCCATGGGACCGTTTATCGCCGTCAACTGCGCCTCCATTCCGGAAACCTTGATCGAATCCGAACTATTCGGCTATGAAGACGGGGCATTTACGGGCGCGCGCAAGAAAGGGGCGATCGGCAAGATATTGCAAGCCAATGGCGGCACCCTGTTCCTCGACGAAATCGGCGACATGCCCTTCGGCTTGCAGGCGCGGCTGTTGCGCGTGTTACAGGAACGCATGGTCACGCCCTTGGGCAGCAGCAAATCGATCACAGTGAATGTGGAACTCATTTGTGCCACGAATCACAACTTGCGCGAACGCATGGCCAAAGGGTTGTTTCGCGAAGACTTGTATTACCGCCTGAATGGCCTAGTGGTAAAACTGCCGCCGCTGCGCGAGCGCACGGACCTGGACACGGTCGTCAAAAAAATCCTCGCAACGGAAGCGCCCGACACGCGTTACACAGTGGCGCCGGACATCCTGCGCATGTTCCATCAGCATAAATGGCCGGGCAATTTCCGCCAGCTGACCAATCTCTTGCGCACGGCCATCGTCATGGCGGGCGATGAACATGAAATCTGTTTGCGCCACATGCCTGATGATTTCCTCGACGATATTGAGATGACGCAAGCGACTGCCGCCAGCGCCAGCACGGACCGCATGATCGCGGCAGGCGCCAACCTGGAAGAAATGGAGCAAAGCGTCATTCTCAAGTCGCTCGATGCCCACGGCGGCAACGTCTCGGCCACGGCGCGAGCCCTGGGCGTGTCGCGCAACACGATCTATCGCAAAGTACCGCATCTGAAATAGCCTAGAGTAGACGGGAAAAGCCGGGCGACATCTCGCGCCGGCCGTGCTTGTCGATGGTCATCAAGTCGACGCCCTCCATTTGCGTGGCCATGGCATGCGCACGCGCCGCGCCCGTCACCATGAAGGTCGTGGACAAGCCATCAGCCAGCAAGCCCGTGGGCGCCAGCACGGTCACGCTCGCCAATTCACGCGGCGAATCGCCCTTCGCGGGGTCGAAGATGTGGTGATGCGCGAAGTCGGGCGTGAACGTACATTCGTAATCGCCCGACGTGGCCACGCTGCGCCCTTCCACTTTTAAGCTGGCCGCCAGGATTTCTGCGTCACGCGGATCCTGGATGCCCAGGGTCCACGGACGGCGCACGGAACGCTGTCCCCGCGCAACGAACTCGCCCGTGTCGAGCAGCGCGTGCCGTATGCCGCGTGCCTGCACGGCTGCCAGCGCCATGTCCGCCGCATAGCCTTGCGCCAGGCCATTCAAGGTCAGCGCCATGCCGGGTCGGAGAAAACGCACTTCCCGGCTATCCCACGCCAGTTGCCGCCAGCCTACCCGCGCCTGCGCTTCGCGCCGCAATGTGTCCGTCGGCAAGCTTACCTCGTCTGCCGCCGCGCGAAACAGCTGCCACAAGGGTTGCACGGTAATATCAAACGCGCCATCGCTCCATTGCGACAGGGCTTGCGCCTGCGCCAGCACGGCCAGTAAATGGGCGTCCGGCCGGGCCAGGCGGCCGTCGCGGTTCAGCTGAAAGACTTGGCTGGCGGGACTGTAAATGCTCATCAGGCGGTCGATATTCCTGGCCGCATGCAAGGCGTCTTCAATGGCCAGCTCGGCCTGGCGCTGATCGTGGTGCAACACGGTGACGGCGATCGTCGTGCCAAACGCCAGCGCGGCGCCTTGATAAGGGCGCACGCCGGACGCCGCGGCCGTGCCGCGCGCCATGCTGCCAGGCAAAGACAAGCCCGCTATGCCGGCAACGCTGCCTATCGCTGCGGAAATAAAGGTTCTACGCTGCATTGCTGCTCTCCTCTGCCGTGGCCCGGACAATCGGGATGGTGCGGGCACGCTTGATTTCCAGCATCAAGGGTGCGCATTTTTCATCGCTGGCGTAAATCACCACGCAATCCATGCATTGGAAACACTCGCCGTAATCGACTTTCCCGCTGGGCGCGATGGCATGATGCTCGCAACGGTGCCGGCAAGTCTGGCATGGCGTGCCGCATTCCTTGCGACGCGGAATCCAGTTGAACAGGCGAAACCGTCCCAGCAGCGCCAGCGCCGCGCCAAACGGGCACAGGTAGCGGCAAAAGAATTTGTAGGAAACACTGCTGAGCAGCAGCAAGCCCATGGCATACGCGACAAACGGCCAGGCGCGCACGAAGTTCAGGGTAATGGCCGTCTTGAACGGTTCCAGTTCCACCAGCTTGTCCGTGACCTGGCTGGAAAAGATGCTGCTGCCAAGTATGGCCGCCAGCAAGCCATACTTGATCCATTTCAAGCACCCGTCCAGGCGCGGCTTGATCTTCCACTGCGGCAAGTAAAGCCACTGGCCCAGCTTGCCCGTGAATTCCTGCAGTGCACCAAACGGACACAGCCAGCCGCAAAACGTGCCGCGCCCCCAAATAAACAGCGTGAGCAGCACGAAAGTCCACAGGATCACCGTCATCGGATCGAACAGGAAGAAGCCCAGGCTGCGCCCCGCCAGCAGCGCCTGGAAAGTGCCCGTGATATTGACAATCGATAACTGCCCCTGCGCGTAATAACCAATAAAGCCGATGGTAAACAACAGGAACAGCCGGCGGAACCAGGCAAATTGGCGGCCATCGCGCACCAGGCGTTTCTGCCATGCCAATGCGCCGGCCAGTAGCGCCAGCCCGGCGAGCAAGAGCAGCAACTCAGCCTTGCGGCTCTTCCACGTGCCGCGCCACGTGGCATCGTCGCCTTGCGGCGCCATATAAAAATCAGCGGGCAAACGGTAGCTGAAATCGACGTTGCGCGCGATGCGTTCCGGATACACGATACCCTTGCTGCGTGCGATCGGCATGGTAAAAGCCAGCGGACTGGCCGCATCGAGTCCCGCCTGGCTGATGATGCGCAAGACGGCAATATTTTCCGTCGGCAGCGTAGCCGTATCGGACAGGCGCAATTCCAGGTCCAGGTCGCGCATGTCGATGGGCAAGCCATCCTGCTTCAGCAACAGCCGGTCGGGGACGGTGCCGCGCACGAAATCGTCGCCCAGCACGCTGTAACGCCCGCGCGACATGACGAGGATGGCGTGGTCACCTTCGTCTAGCCGGTTGCGCAATTTGTTCCAGCTGCGCTCAGTCAACAGGTTGCGTCCCACTGTGGGCACGGACACATAGGCCAGGTACAGGTCGATGAACACGCCGTCCGGCTTACTCAGGGCCTGCGCATCGAGTTCCGCGCCGGGGCTGCCTGCAAACAAAGCTTCCACCTCCTCGTTGCTCAAACGCACATGCTGGATCAAGCCCTGTGCGAGCATTTGCGCCACGCCGAGTTTCTCAAATACCTCCATGCGGATGCGGGCGATCTGGTCCGGATCGCGGCCTTGCGCAAACCCCAGTTTTTTGCGCGACACTTTCAAGGCCGAGGCCAGCACGCTCTGGTTGATGATGCGCACGGAAGCCGTCGCCTTCGACACGCCATCGATATCGGCATGGCTCGCATCTGGCGCGCGTTTGGTTCGCGCATCGATGGCGATATTCTGTTTCAGCGACAAGCCCTGGTACTGTTTGACGAATTGAAACAGGGGCGCTTCGCCCAAGCCATCGAGAAACACGGGTTCGTGTTGCGATAGAACAGACACATCCAGAAAACTGCCCTGCGGATTGATGGCGATCAATAAATTGACGGGCACGCCGGAAAAGCCGGGAATCGGTGCCAGGTCCACCGACTCAAACACGTAGCCGGCCAGCTCCATGGCCGTGGCGTTTTGCCGGAACAAGGGCCAGATGGGCAAGTCGGTCTCCTTGTCGCCGACGATGATGGGAGCAGGAAAGCGTCGTGCCAGCTCGGCCTTGGTGAGCACGCCCGCCCACGCCTGTCCCAGGATAAACAGGAATAGCCAGCAGGCTATGAATAACCGCAGTATCCGCATGCACTAAACTCCGTGCGGCGCCCCTTGCAAGACGCCGCGTTGATGAGTTAGAAGAAAATGATGCCGCCCAGCGACACGCCATTCATCTTCGCTTCGCTGCCCGCAAAGCCTTTCGAGCGCGTCTGGCCCAGTTCGCCCACCAGGGTGATCGCGCTGTTGAGCGAGTAATACGCGCCCAGGGTCAGGTTGGCGTTCGACTTCAAGCCGCCCGTGCCGGCCGTGTTGTCGTCGTTCTTGCTGATGCCGTAAGACAGGCCCAGCTTCAGCTTGTCCGTCGTTTTATACGTGCCTTGCAGCAACCAGTTCTTCGACTTGGTGTCGCCCTGGTCTGCATCGGACAAGATACCGAGCCCTTTGCCGCCCTGGAAGTTGACCAGCACGCCTGCCGGGCCCATCTGGTATGAGCCGCCCACTTCCACGCCGCGCATGGTCAGGTCATCGACACCTGGCGTTTTCGACGTGAATTTTTGCGACTTCACGCCCAGCCACGCCTTCAAGCCTTCCTGCGCATACGTCACTTGCGCCTGCACTTGCGGACTCGACTTCGAGGAATAGGTCGAGCCTGCCACGATGGGCGTATCGGAGACGGGGCTGACCAGCGCCACGTCGGCACCAAAGCCACCCGATTTCGGCGTGCTGTACATGATCTGGCCATAATTGCCCAGATACGTGTAGCCGGCGCCGATATGGCCCAGGGTCACCCTGCCCCGCTGCGTCGCCTGCACCGGTGCGCCCGAGCCCAACAAGGTCATGTCGGACAGGATCGCGTTCGCGCCGAAGATGCCGTAGTCGCGGCCCAGCTTGAAAGTACCCATCTGCTCATTGCCGAACGTAAAGAAGGCCTGGCGCACATCGACCACGCTGTTCTGGCTGATGGCGCTGTCGGTGGCCGTCGAGTTGTAGATGCCGATCAAGGCTTTCACGTCGTACTCGCCCAGGCGCGAGCTTGCCGAAGTGATCAAGCCATTCGGCAGCAAGCCGTTGCCGATGGTGGTACGGTCCTTTTCGCCGCCGCAACCGAGCGCCTGGCCGCCCAGCGCCAGCCCGCCCACCGCATCGCCTGAACACGACACTTGCGTGTAATAGGCGTTGACGATGCCACCCACCGACACGGTCCAGTCACCCGCCTTGATATCGACGGCTTGTGCCTGCCCCATCGCTGCGATTGTCATGACACCCAGGCTCCCCAGCTTGCTCAATGTGTTCATTGCGTCTCCTCTTTCTTCTCTGTTTTTAGTGTGCACACCAATGATTGATGTACCTCAAGCTTTGGCAATAAGCGTGCCCAGCACGGCCCAGAGGGAGAAAGAGAAAAAGCATATTTAAGGTGTGCAGCAGCGGATCAATCGCCACTGGCAGTGTTCATTTTTTGACCGCAAGTATGCGTATCGGGCATCCAGGTAAACAAAAAACTGACGGCCTGGGCCGTCAGCAAAAAGAAAACACCCGGCAGACAGGGAGACACCCATCCGAGTGGCCCGGATGCTTCACCCCGTTACTTCGATGCCAGCTTGAAGACCCACACGGAACCGCCCTGCTCCAGGAAGTTGACTTTCTTCGCCACTTCGCCGCCCCACAGCGGCACCGCGCCACCCCAGCCGGATACGACGGCTACATATTGCGTGTCGCCATCCTGCCAGGTGACGGGCGGCGCCACGACGCCGGAGCCCGTCTGGAATTTCCACAGCTCCTTGCCCGTCCTCGCGTCGACGGCTTTCAGGAAACCTTCCGGCGTGCCGTAGAACACCAGGTTGCCGGCCGTGCTCATCACGCCGCCCCACAGCGGCGCGTTGTTCTTGATTTCCCAGACGATCTTGCCCGTCTTCGGATCGACGGCGCGCATGGCGCCGATGTAGTCGTCAAACAGGGGCTTGATGGTAAAACCGGCACCGAGGAAGGCGCCGCCCTTCTTGTAGCTGATCGGCTCGTTCCAGATGTCCATGCCCCATTCGTTCGCCGGCACATAGAACAGCTTGGTTTGCGGCGAGTACGCCATCGGCATCTGGTTTTTGGCGCCGAGGAAAGCGGGCGCGGCAAACACGGTCGTGCCCTTCTTGCCCTCCTCTCCCTTGGTCGGGTCGCCAGGACGGCCGGCGGCGATGTAGTTCGGCCGGCCCGTCTTCAGGTCGATGCTGCTGGCCCAGGTGATTTTCTTCACAAACGGAAAGGCGTTCTGCAGCTTGCCCGTGCTGGCGTCGATGACATAAAAGAAACCGTTGCGGTCGGCCTTGCCGCCGTAGCGTTTGCCATCCATGTCGAAGGTAACGAATTCGTTGGCGCCATCGAAATCCCAGGCATCGTTCGGCGTGTTTTGATACGCCCACTTGATCTGCCCCGTTTTTACGTCCAGCGCCACGGTGGAGGACGAGTACAGGTTGTCGCCGGGACGCAAGTGGCTGTTCCATGGCGCCGGGTTGCCGGTGCCGAAATACGCCAGCTTGGTTTGCGGATCGTAAGTGCCGCCCATCCACGTCGAGGCGCCGCCCGTTTTCCACAAGTCGCCCGGCCAGGTCTTGTTCACCGTTCCCGAAATGCCGTTATCGATGGCCTTGCCATCCTTGTCGTAGCGGTGGCCCATATGGCCCTCTACCGTCGGACGGCTCCACACGAGATCGCCCGTCATCGGGTTGCGCGCCTCGACCCGGCCGACGATGCCGAATTCGCCACCCGACACGCCCGTCAGCAGCAAGCCTTCGGCGATCAGCGGTGCGGCCGTCATCGAGTAGCCTGCCGCATAATCGTCGACCTTTTCCTTCCAGACGATCTTGCCCGTGTTCTGGTCCAGCGCCACCAGATAGGCGTCGAGCGTGCCGAAAATCACCAGGTTGCCATACAGGGCGGCACCACGGTTGACCACGTCGCAGCATGGCATGATGCCGTCCGGCAAGCGGTGCTCATACTTCCACAGCTTGGCGCCCGTTTTCAAGTCGACGGCAAAGATGCGCGAATACGAGGCCGTGACGAACATCTTGCCGTTATGAATTAGCGGCTGCGATTCCTGGCCCCGCTGTTTTTCGCCGCCAAACGAGAACGACCAGGCCGGCACCAGCTTGGCCACGGTCTTGTCATTGATTTGCGTCAACGGCGAATAGCGCTGGCCCTGCGTGCCCATGCCAAACGACAGGACACTGGCCGGATTCTTCGCCGTGCTGTCGAGCATGGCATTCGTGACATTGCCCACGTCGGCCGCCTGAACCAACGAGGCGACACTCAAACCGACGACGATCCCCATGATTTTTTTCTGCACAATCATCTCCCTCTGTTTTATTAGTATGTGTGTGTATCAGGTCTTGCGGTGCTCATGCGGCTGGGCATGCAACAGCGCGCACTCTTCATCGGTGAACAGGCGCGAACGCGTCAAAAAGCGCTTGCCCGTGCCGTTGTCGAGTGAAAACATGCCGCCATTGCCATCGACCACATCGATAATCAACTGGGTATGCTCCCAGTACTCGAATTGCTCGAGTCCCATGTAAAACGGTGTGCCATTCAAATTGCCGAGATAAATGTCGGTGTCGCTGACATCGAACTCGCCCAGCGCGTAGCACATGGGCGCGCTGCCATCGCAGCAGCCGCCCGACTGGAAAAACATCAGCGGGCCGTGACGCTGGCGCAACTTGTCCATCATTTCCAGCGCCGCATCGGTGGCGACCACCCGGGCGATTGCTGCACTCATGGCATCCCTTTCTGCGCGCCCCGCCCCGGTTGCAGGCGCGGCGCGTGTACCGGTTTAGAAGAAGCCCAGCGCTTTCGGGCTATAGCTCACCAGCAAGTTCTTCGTTTGCTGGTAGTGGTCGAGCATCATCTTGTGGTTTTCACGGCCGATACCCGACTGCTTGTAGCCACCGAACGCGGCGTGGGCTGGATACAGGTGGTAGCAATTGGTCCACACGCGGCCCGCCTGGATGGCGCGTCCCATGCGGAAGGCGCGCGAACCGTCGCGCGTCCACAAGCCGGCACCCAGGCCGTACAAGGTATCGTTGGCGATCGCCAGCGCTTCAGCCTCATCCTTGAAGGTGGTCACGGACACGACCGGCCCGAAAATCTCTTCCTGGAAGATGCGCATCTTGTTATTGCCCTTGAACACGGTCGGACGCACGTAGTAGCCGCCCTCCAGGTCGCCCGCCTGCGTGTTGCGTTCGCCGCCGACCAGCACTTCCGCGCCTTCCTGGCGGCCGATGTCGAGGTAGGACAGGATTTTTTCCAGCTGCTCCTGCGACGCCTGCGCACCGATCATGGTGGACGAGTCGAGCGGATTGCCCTGCTTGATCGCGGCCACGCGCTTCAGGGCCCGTTCGATGAATTTCTCGTAGATCGATTCCTGGATCAGCACGCGCGATGGGCAGGTGCATACCTCGCCCTGGTTCAGCGCAAACATGGTGAAGCCTTCCAGGCACTTGTCAAAATAATCATCGTCCGCATCCATCACGTCTTCAAAGAAGATGTTCGGTGACTTGCCGCCCAGCTCCAGGGTGACGGGAATCAGGTTTTGCGCGGCGTAACCCATGATCAGGCGGCCCGTGCCCGTTTCGCCCGTAAAGGCGATCTTGGCGATGCGCTTGCTCGACGCCAACGGCTTGCCCGCTTCCAGGCCGAAACCGTTGATGATATTCAGCACGCCCGGCGGCAGCAGATCACCGATCAGTTCGATCAACACCATGATGGAAGCGGGGGTTTGCTCGGCCGGTTTCAAGACGACGCAATTGCCGGCGGCCAGGGCTGGCGCCAGTTTCCAGACGGCCATCAGAATCGGGAAATTCCACGGGATGATCTGCCCCACGACACCCAGCGGCTCATGGTAGTGATAGGCATAGGTTTCCGCATCGATTTGCGCAACGGAACCTTCCTGCGCGCGGATGCAGCCGGCGAAGTAACGGAAATGGTCGATGGCCAGCGGAATGTCGGCATTCATCGTTTCGCGGATCGGCTTGCCGTTGTCGATGGTTTCCGCCGTGGCGATCAGGCTCAGGTTCTGTTCGATGCGGTCGGCGATGCGGTTCAGGATATTGGCGCGCTCGGCAGGCGAAGTCTTGCCCCAGGCATCCTTGGCGGCATGCGCGGCGTCCAGCGCCAGCTCGACGTCTTCGGCCGTGGAACGGGCGATTTCGCAAAACGGCAAGCCCGTGATCGGCGTAATGTTGGGAAAGTATTCACCTTTTACTGGTGCAACGAATTTGCCACCGATGTAATTGTCATAGCGTTGTTTGAAGGGATTGGCTACGCCCAGTTTGCTGATGTCTGCGAGATTCATGTCGTCCTCTATCGGGTTAATTAGAATGGAATTACTTAATTAAAATCAAACGTCCTGGTACAGATGGGGTGAGTACACGGAGTCTTCCGCAAATGCCGTGCCAGCTCGCCATCCCACTACAAACTTAGCCGCTTTTACCCTTGTTGCAAGGGCGTGGCGTCAATACCGGCGCGCTTTTCAGCGCACGCCCCGGGCAAGAAGGCAGGCGTGGGTGTGTGTGCGTTTTGAACAAGGTGGCGCCGTCCTATTCCAATCCACGCCAACCCTGCTGCACCGCTCCGTCGTCGCTGCACAATGGAACAGGTGTACCAGACTGGAACACCTGCGCCTGTGCCACAAAGGCATCAACGAATCACCACGCCCCATGGCAATTCACCCACGGTAATATCGGCCACCTTCTGCGCGCTGGCCGTGTCGATGACGGAAACGCTGTTCGAACGGCCATTGGCCACGTACAGCTTGGCGCCATCGGGCGTGAGGGCCATATTCCACGGGCGCTTGCCGACGGGAATGGTGGCCGTCACCTTGTTGCTGGCCGTATCGATCACCATCACCGTGCCGTCGATGCCATTCGAGACATACACCTGCCTGCCGCTGGGGTGGACGGCGATACCATTCGCATTCTTGCCAGCTGGAATGGTGGCAATCGCCTTGCGCGCGGCCATGTCGATCACATACACGGCATTGACCAGTTCGCACGCCACATAGGCGCGGCCCGAGTCCGGACTGAAGCCGATGCCGCGCGGACGCAGTCCCACGGCGATAGACGCCACCTGGCGGCGTTGCGCCACATCAATGACATCGACTTGCTCGGCCTCTTCCGCGCTGACCAGCAGCCAGCGCCCATCGGGGCTGAAGACGGCGTGTTCCGGATTGCGTCCCTGCACCTTGATGTCGGCGAGCAAGCTACCCGTATGGCCGTCGAGCAAGGCCACGCTATTGTTTTCCTCGACGGCCACGGCCACATGACTACCGTCTTGCGAGGCGCTGACGCCTTCGGGCGACTTGCCCAGCGCCACCGTGCGCACGGGCGCGCCGCCAGTGTTATCGATCAGCAGCAAGGCGCTGCTGGCTGCGTCCGTGACAAACAATTGCCGCCCGCTGGGGTCGGCGGCGATACCGCGCGGACGCTTGCCCGCCACGATCTGGCGCACGACCTGGTCGGTGGCCGTATCGATCACGCTCAAGGTGCCCGACTTTTCATTGGGAACATAGGCAAAGGGAGCGGCTTGGACTGCGGTGCTGGCGAGCGCCGGCAGCAGCCAGCACACCTGGCGCAAGCGCGAGAAGAAGTTGGGCATAATCACCTTTTCAATGGGAAAACACAGGAAAAGCGCGCTGCATCGGCGCATCTGAACATTGCTGCATGCAAACGTCGTGCCACTGACACGCGTATAATTTCCGCCCACCAATGGAGACATGGCAGGCATATTGCTTGATACAACTATGCAGACCTGTGGCGCTCACGCGCTCAAGCAGGCTTTTATTCACATTGGAGAATCCGCATGCAGCATCGTTTCCGCCTGAACACCATCGCCAGCCTGTTTGTCGCCGGCAGCGCCACCCTGGCCCCCCACGTCTTTGCCGCCGAGGCAGCTGACCCGGCCAACGGGCAACTGATGGATACGGTGGTCGTCAGCGGCAGCCGCATCGCCCACCCCAGCCAGGAAGTGCCTGCGTCCATCGACGTGGTCGACAGCGCCCGCATCCAGGATGGGCAAATCCGCGTCAACGCGTCAGAAGCGCTGGCGGCCGTGCCGGGGCTGGTCGTGCAAAACCGCCAGAACTACGCGCAAGACTTGCAAATCTCGTCGCGCGGCTTCGGCGCACGCTCGGCCTTTGGCGTGCGCGGCGTCAAGCTGATCAGCGATGGCATTCCTGCCAGCATGCCGGACGGCCAGGGCCAGGCCGCCACCTTCAACCTCGATACGGCCGAGCGCATCGAAGTGCTGCGCGGACCGTTTTCTGCCATCTACGGCAACCATTCGGGCGGCGTGATCCAGCTGTTTTCCAGGGATGGGCTAAATCCCCCGTCCGTCGAACTGAATGTCACGGGCGGCAGCTACGGCACCAGCAAGGTGGACTTGACGGCACAAGGCCAGGCAGGCGGCATTGGCTACGTGCTCGACGGCTCGCGCTTCCGCACGGACGGCTTCCGCGACCACAGCGCCGCCACGCGCGAACAGGCATTCGGCAAGATCACCGTCAAGCCCACGGCGGACAGCAAGCTGACCATCGTCGCCAACAGCCTGCATCAAGGCAACACGCAAGATCCGCTGGGTGCCACCTGGCCCACGTTTGCCGCCGATCCGCGCGCCGGCGAAATCGACGCGACGGATACGCAAAATCCGAAACGCACCTTGGCCGAACGCTACAACACGCGCAAGAGCATCGACCACCAGCAAATCGGCGCCACCTATGAACAATCATTCGGCGATGACCGCTTGCATGTGATGGTGTATGGCGGCAACCGCGACGTGATCCAGTACCAGGCTTTTACCAAAGGCTTCCAGGCGCCGCCCAGCCATTCAGGCGGTGTGGTCGACTTCCAGCGACAGTTCTATGGCATCGATACCAACTGGCTGCATGTGAACCAGCTGGCTGGCGGCAAGCTGAGCACGACCATCGGCATCGACTATGGCCGCTCCAGCGATGATCGCACGGGCTATGAAAATTACATCGGCAACACGTTTGGCGTAAAAGGCAAGCTGCGCCGCGACGAGCAGAATGTCGTCTCCAGCCTCGATCCCTATATCCAGGCGGAATGGCAAAGCGGCCCATGGCTGCTCAGCGCAGGTTTGCGCTACAGCAAGATGAAAGTGGCGGTCGATGACCACTATCTCAGCAATGGTGACGACAGTGGCAGCCTCGAGTTCAGCCATACGACGCCGGTGCTGGGCCTGCTGTACAAACTGACGCCGAACGTCAACGTCTACGCCAGCGCCGCGCGCGGCTTCGAGGCGCCTACCCTGAACGAACTGTTTTACTCGGGCACGGCCGGCGGCTTCAATTTCAACTTGAAACCGGCCACCAGCACCAACCTGGAAGCGGGTATCAAGGCCAGGATCAATAACAACACCCACGTGAACGCGGCCGTGTTCCAGATCAAGACCAGCGACGAACTGGTGGTCGACAAGTCCAGCGGCGGGCGCACCAGCTATCGCAATGCGGGTAAAACCTTGCGCCAGGGCATGGAAGTGTCGCTGGATTCGAACCTGCCGTATGGCTTCACGACAAAAGTGGCCCTCACCAGCCTGCACGCCGTGTATGACCAGGCGTTTGGCAGCGTGCGCGAAGGCAGCCGCTTGCCGGGCGTGCCCAGCGCCAACCTGTTCGCGGAACTGGCCTGGAAAGACACGTTCGACCGCTTTGGCGCGGCGCTGGAAAGCGTGGCAAGCAATCAGGTCTACGCGGAAGACAGCAACATCGAAAAACCGGCACCCGGCTATACGGTGTTCAATGCGCGCTTCAACGCCAAACAAAACGTGGGTAATTGGCGCTTCAAGGAATTTGCCCGCCTGAACAATCTTTTCGACAAGACCTACGTGGGTTCCGTCATCGTCGGCGACAGCAACAAGCGCTACTATGAAGCGGCGCCGGGACGCAATTGGTTGCTAGGTGTCAGCGCCCAATACTCCTTTTAAGAACACCTGAGAAAAAGTCCATGGCGACGTTGCATTGCCCTGAACATTTTTCAGGCGTTCTCATGAAAAAGCCCGCGCGTCTTCCGATGCGCGGGCTTGTAAACTCAAGCAAGCTACTTCAAGGCCGCGCTTCCTTCACGCCATATTTCTCAAAGATGGTTTTTAATTCGCCGCTGGCCGCCATCTCGTTCATGGCTGCCTGCAGCAATTTCGCCACGTCGATCTGCTGACGGCTGACGGCAAGGCCAACGGCCCAGCCAGCACGCGGCAAGCGGGCGAACGCCACTTCGCTCATGGGGAAAGCGGGATCACTTTTCAGCACCGATTCGATTTCCGAACGGTTGGCCAGCACGGCGTCGAGCTGACCCGCCTGCAATTGCTGCAAGGCTTCGGCAGCCGTGTCGAAAATACGCACATCGTCGCGGTACTTGCCATTGTCTTCACCCAGCATCAGCATGGCCGCGATCGAGACCTTTTCCACGCCGATGCGCTTGCCAGCCAGCGAAGCGACGCCATCGAATTGCGGCACGGCTTGCGCACTGCGCGCCAGGCGCACGGTTTCCACGTAGTATGGCGCGAATATCTCGACCTTGTCGTTATCCGCCATCAACTTCTTGTCGACCGGTACATGCAGCATCACGTCGGCGGGGCCATAACCGAGGTAATGTCCCTTCCAAACCATATTGCGCAAATCGTCGTTCAGGTTTTCGCCGGCGGGAAATGGCAGCAAGCTCAGTTTCAAGCCCAGCTTTTTCGCCAGCGCTTCGGCGATGTCGATATCGATGCCCGCCCCCTTGTCGGAAAACGGCGCGAACTCGTTGTACACAGCCACTTTCAGGCTGCCCGACTGCTGCACTTTTTGCCAGTCGGCGCGCGCCGGCGCGGCTGCGCACAGCGCCAGGCAAGCGAGCGAGATCATCGCGCGCGCACCCCGGAGTTGAAATGAACGCATGGGACTCCTTCGTGATCAATTCGACTTAATTAGATTCGCGGCGGGTTTCCAGATAGGTCTTGA
The DNA here is from genome assembly GCF_002735705.1 of Janthinobacterium sp. BJB426. Taxonomy (GTDB): domain Bacteria; phylum Pseudomonadota; class Gammaproteobacteria; order Burkholderiales; family Burkholderiaceae_D; genus Janthinobacterium. The sequence goes on along the minus strand of NZ_PDZL01000037.1, from coordinate 6,672 downwards.
TGGCCCACATGGCTTCCTGGTTGAACACGCCTTCGAACGGCGGCATGTACACGGCGCCATTGCGTACTTTACCGTGGCGGATGGTGGTCAGGTAGTAATTGTCCGTCTCCTTGTAGCATGCCTGTTTCTTTGTCTCATTCTTGATACCGAAACAATCGCGGTCCAGCTGGCGCAAGTCCGGCGCGATACCGCCCGAGATGGCTTCGATGCCGTGGCAGCGGGCGCAATTCTGGTTGTAGGCCGAGGTGCCCACCGTCAAGGCCAGCTTGTTGCCCCGATACGGGTTTTGTTCGAGCCACTTGTCGCCCACCTTGGGCAAGCCCGTGGTGTCGACGCCTTGTGGCGTGACATTGCCGTGCGCATAGGCATGCGGCAAGGTCAGCAGGGAGGTGAGGGCAACGGCGCCGGCGGCCGCCACGCCGAGCAGGGTACGAATGGAATAGGTCATGCTGGTCTCCTTGGTTTTTTAGTCAATATCCAAGAAGAGCAAATGCCATGCCATGCACATATGCCCCACATCCGGCCGCCCATGTATCAATTTGGAACAGCTGCAACACGTAGTTGTGTCACCACGCGCGTCAGGCGGCGGTCACCGTGCAGATGCTGCCCCGCTCCTGCTGCTCGAAAGTGATGCGCACGGGCAAAAATCGGGCAATCACTTCCGCATTCGTCAGCGCATGCTGCGACACCTTGTTGCAACTGAAGCTACCGCCACCGGCCAGCGCCATCGGCAGCAAGAGCTGGTCGGCCAGGTGCTCGCCGACAGCCGCGTCCGTCTTCAGATAGCTGCGCACCTCGTTCAGCAGGCGCTTGGCCACCGATTCGGCCAGCAAGGACTTTTCGCCGAAAGAAGTAAACACTTCCGTGACATGCTCATGCTCGAGCGTCAACAGCAGGACATTGCCCGGTCCCTGCTCCGCCGGCAAGCCGACAAGGTGCAGCTGCTTGCCACTCCAGCCCATGACGCTGGCGACACGCTCGAGCTCGCGGTGCGCCACCTGCACATGCACGCCCGCCACCACGCTTTCCGCATACCCTGCCTTCCGTTCACCGCGCTGCAGCAACGCGATGGGCCGCAAGCGCTGGCACGGTTGCACGGTGGCCATCACCTCGCCGCCGCCGGCAGGATGAAAACCATAGCGTTGCAGCGTAATCTCCATCTCGGCGCCCATCTGTTCCAGGACACGGCCGTACGCACGCTGCAAAAAATGGACGGACGGCGCCATGGCATTGTGCGTGCCGCCACTGATGCGCACGGTGGATGGCCCATCCGCATGCAGCAGGGCCGGCAGCAAGGTTTGTAATACCAGAGTGCAACTACCGGCGCTGCCGATGGCAAAGCGGTAATCGCCGCCGCGAATGGGGCCAGGCGCGAATTCCAGGCTCGCTGCGCGCAGCGCCACCGGCGTCGTGCGCGCCCCGCAAATGGCGGCCGCCGCCTGCACGGCCAGCAGATGCTGGCGCAGCAAGCCGGGCTTTTCCCGCCCCGCGCGGATATTCGTCAGCCGGAATGGCTGCCCCGTAATCATCGAAAGGCTTAGCGCCGAGCGCAAAATCTGTCCGCCGCCTTCGCCTTGCGCTCCATCAATTTCTATCATTTCTTCTTTCTCTCTGTTAACCTTTGACGCAAACGACCTGCTTCAGGATATGCACGACATCAACCAGTTCGCGCTGCGCCAGCATCACCGCATCGATATCCTTGTAGGCCATCGGAATTTCATCGATCACGTTTTCATCCTTGCGGCATTCCACGCCTTGCGTGGCGCGGATCTGGTCGTCCAGGCTGAAGCGCCGCTTCGCTTCCGTGCGGCTCATCGTGCGTCCAGCACCGTGGCTGCAGCTATGGAAACTCTCCGCATTGCCCTTGCCGCGCACGATAAAACTCTTCGCGCCCATAGAACCGGGAATGATCCCCAGTTCGCCGGCGCGGGCCGACACGGCACCCTTGCGCGTGACCAGCACGTCCTTGCCAAAGTGGTGCTCCTTCTGCACATAGTTATGATGGCAGTTAACGGCTTCCACGTGCGTCTGGAACGGTTTATGGATGACCGTGCGCACGGCTGCGATCAGGTTCTGCATCATCACTTCGCGGTTGTTGCGCGCAAACCGCTGCGCCCAGCCAACCGCTTCCACGTAATCGTCGTAATGCTGCGTGCCTTCGGCAAGATAAGCAAGATCCTGGTCGGGCAAGTTGATGAAGTGGGTGCGCATATCCTGCTTGGCCAGTTCGATGAAATGCATGCCGATGGCATTACCCACGCCGCGCGAACCGGAATGCAACATGAACCATACGGCACCCTGTTCATCGAGGCAGACTTCAATGAAATGGTTACCGCTGCCCAAAGTCCCCAGGTGACGATAATTATTCGTGTTCTTCAGCTTCGGCGTCTTCAGGCAGATTGCATCGAATTCATCCTTCAATTGCAGCCACGCGGCATCGACCACGGAAGGCGGCGTATGCCAGGAACCCACGTCGCGGCCACGGTGGCCGCGCGTCTTCGGCGACATCCCATGCGGAATGGCGCGTTCGATGGCGCTGCGCAGCGGCCCAAGATTATCGGGCAGATCATTCGCCATCAGCGTGGTTTTCGCCGCCATCATGCCGCAACCGATGTCCACGCCCACGGCCGCCGGGATCACGGCGCCCAGGGTGGGGATCACGCTGCCGATGGTCGAGCCTTTACCCAGGTGGACGTCGGGCATGACGGCGATGTGCTTGTAAATGAACGGCAGGGTCGCCGTATTGCGCAATTGTTTTTTGGCCGCTTCTTCGACAGGCACGCCACGGGTCCACATTTTCACGGGACGGCTGCCTTCGGTATGCAGGACTTCGTATTCTTCTTTCTTCATCGCTTCTCTCATCTTGTATTTTAATCAGTAGGACAACCCGACAAGGTGGGACAGGATTTTCTGCCAGGCTCACTGCACCTGGCAGGCCGGTTTGACGCGGCTGATCGATGTAATCCTGTCGGCATTCGGGGCACTGCAGCGCATGACAAGGTTGGACAAGACGTCTGTTATGTAGTCTTGTCCGCATTCATGCACTTTACTTCAACAACCTGGCGCCATATCGATGGCGGCAATTTCTCCCGCCCAGTGAGCGGGGTCCAGCTGGCCGGAAGCAAAGGCGGCGATGATCTTGAAGACGTCATCGGAAAAACCGCCGATGTTCAGGATATCCTCGCGCTCCATTGCCTGCGTGGTGGCATGCGGCGAAATATCGATGCACACCAGCTTTGCCTGCGGACTGCGCTGCTTGAAGACATTCCACTGTCCCATCGTCGCCGTGGCGCCGCTGCGTTTGGCATCGATCCACGATTCGTTATCGGACACATAAATCACCAGGTCCGCCAGCTCCTTCTTGCTGTTCATGCGCAGCAGCGGTGCGCTGCAATTGGTGCCGCCGCCACCGATGGCCGCCAGCCTGGCCGCGTTGGCCATCACGCTACCATGCGCATCGAGACCGCACTGCACCACGCTATGCTCGAACGGAAGCACCATGGCATCCGGGTTCTTGCGCAGCATGGCCGCCGCCACCAGCGCCGCCACATCGATGCAGCGCACGCTCGACGTGGCGCTGCCGCGAAAACCGCTGACGGGCGAAGACATCGAGCCGGAAACGTCAGGACATACCACCACCTTGCCCGCGATCCGCGGCACGTTCAGCAGCGATATTTCCAGCGCCTGCTCCAGCGCATCGCGCACGATGGCCGGCACGTTCTCGCCGGCCGCGATGTAAGCCGACATCAGCTGGTACGGAAACACCCGTGCCCGGCCAATCGCCTCGGGATCGCGCAGCTTGGCCGCAATCAGCTCAGGCATCCCGGCTATCGCATACACGCCATGGCGGCCAAAGGTATTCAGATTCATGCGCACCATCTGCCAGCTGCCCTGGGTCGCGATCTGCGCCCAATCCTGCGCGCTCAAGGGCAGCGCCGTCAGCATTTGGAATGGCACCTCCGGTATCGCTTGCGCCGGGTCTGCCTTGTACGCCTCGAACGCGGCCAGCGCAGGCGGCAGTGCCTTGGCATCGTACGGCTTGCCGATCAGCCAGGCAAAGAAGGCCGCGCGCCACGCTTCCTGCGGTTTCGGATGCACCATCTTCACCACGTCGGCCAGCGATGGTGCGTTACCGACGGCGGCGGCCAGCAAGGCCTGTTCCGAAGCGCCGTTCAGCCATGCCTGTACCAGCTTTTTCGGACGCGATCCCAGCGACTTGCGGCCCACTGCGCCCGAGCGCATGATCTGCACGAAGTTACGCAGCATCTTGCCGTTGTTAATCACACGCTGGAAGGCCGGCGCGAACTCTGCAGCACCCTGCCCCGCCAGCACGGCCACCAGCAAGGCCGGCATGTCTTTCATGTAGCCCCGTTCGCGGCAATACACGGCCGTCTGCGCGATGAAGGCCGGCTCGACCGCCTGGCACAACTCGAGTACGTGTGCCAGTTGCGCTTCGGCACTGGCATAAAACGTCGTGTTCAGGCAGCCGGTGGCCGCATATTGCGCCAGCTGATGCCGGGGCGCCAGCGCGTAGGCTGGCGCGCCTTCGGCATTGCGTGCCAGGGCCGTTGGCACGGTTCCGGTCTGTTGCGCGTTCTGGAATAACTGGGCGTTGGCCATTTTTCGTTCCTCTCTGCTCTCTACGTTTATCTCGTTGCTATCTCCTCTATTGCAAGCGCTGTGCCAGCTTTCAATATTTCATCAAAAATAAATATAACCCATTGATTTTATTAAACAATAATCTAATACATGCTTTGCATCGAAAATATCCCTGTCATTGCGATTTGGAATACAATTATCTTTTAAGATAAATATTTATCTCATATATGCAAGCAAAACGTACCGTCGTCATCGGCTTTCTCGGCACACAGCTCGACAATGGCAGGGGAGCGGCACGCTGGGAAAAGTGGCGCCCCAGCATCGCCCTGACCCAGCACGAGGACAAGATCATCGACCGCTTCGAGTTGCTGTACGCGGGCAGCCAGTTCGACAACCTGGTACGCCAGGTGTCGCAGGATATTGCCAGCGTCTCGCCCGAAACCAGGCTGATCGCCCATGAACTGCCCATCAGCGATGCCTGGGACTTCGAGAATGTGTATGGCGCGCTCTATGATTTTGCCAACAGCTATCCCTTCGATCCGGACAAGGAAGACTATTGGATCCACATCACCACCGGCAGCCACGTGGTGCAAATCTGCATGTTTCTGATGACGGAAGCACGCTATTTTCCCGGCCGCCTCGTGCAAACGTCGCCGCCGAAGCGCCAGGCCACCGGCAATCCTGGCAGCTACGCATTGATCGACCTCGATCTGTCGCGCTACGACCAGATCGCCCAGCGTTTTACGCGCGAGCAGGCTGCAGGCGTGGCCTTCCTGAAGTCCGGCATCGCTACGCGCAATACCCGCTTCAACGGCATGATCGATGAAATCGAGCGCGTCGCCATCAAATCCAAAGCCCCCATGCTGCTGATGGGACCTACCGGCGCCGGCAAATCCTTCCTCGCGCGCCGCGTGTATGAACTGAAAAAATCGCGCCACCAGATCGATGGCAAATTCATCGACCTCAATTGCGCCACCCTGCATGGCGATGGCGCGGCCTCCACCCTGTTCGGCCATATCAAGGGCTCCTTCACGGGGGCAGGCTCAGATCGGCCGGGCTTGCTGCGCAGTGCGCACAAGGGCTTGCTGTTTCTCGATGAAATCGGTGAACTGGGGCTCGATGAACAGGCGATGCTGCTGAAAGCCATTGAAGAAAAGCGCTTCTTCCCCGTCGGTGCCGATACGGAGGTGCAGAGCGACTTCCAGCTGATCGCCGGCACCAACCGCGACCTGGGCAAAGAAGTCGCGGCCGGCCGCTTTCGGGAAGACCTGTATGCGCGCATTAATCTGTGGACGTACGAATTACCGGGCCTGGCGCAGCGCCCCGAAGACATCGAGCCGAACCTGGAATACCTGCTGGCACAATACAGTGCCGAAACGGGGGAAAGAGTGCGCTTCAACAAGGAGGCGCGCGAACGCTTCATGCGCTTTGCCACCTCGCCATCGGCCGCCTGGAAAGGCAATTTCCGCGATCTATCCGCCGCTGTCACGCGCTTGGCCACCTTGTCGGAAGCGGGACGCATCACGGATGACGTGGTCGACGAGGAAATCAAGCGCTTGAACCGGATGTGGCAGCATCATGGTGGACGAAGCGATAGTGTGGAAGTGGATCTGCCAGGGATCATGGGGGAGCAGGAGGCCGCGCAGCTCGACCTGTTTGATGCGCTGCAGCTGAGATCGGTAATTCAGGTATGCCAGCAATCGAACACTTTGTCCGATGCGGGCCGCAAGCTGTATGCCATATCGCGTGATGCGAAGGCCAAGCCGAATGACGCCGACAGGCTGAAAAAATACCTGACGAAGTTTGGCGTGAGCTGGGAAGACGTGAGTCGATAAAACCCAACAACAGCCAGAGTCAGTCCCTCGATGCCGCGAACGCCAGATGCGACGCCAACACGCGAGGGAGCTGCCCCCAGTCTTTGCTGTTTGCTTGGCCGCGCAAACCAGCAGACGAAAAAAAACCCGACCATTGCTGATCGGGTTTTTCTCTACTGCGAATAACAAGCCTGACGATAACCTACTTTCACACTGGTTGCAGCACTATCATCGGCGCAAAGTTGTTTCACGGTCCTGT
>NZ_PDZL01000036.1 GCF_002735705.1 Janthinobacterium sp. BJB426 | reverse complement strand
GCAGCCTGCGTCCGAGCAAGGGCGTGTTCCTTGACGGCGTGCTCGGCTACGGTACCCTGCAGTACGACGCCTCGCGCTACCTGTCCGATGGCAGCGGTTTCGCCACGGGCGAGCGCGACGGCAAGCAAGTGTTCGGCGCGTTGGTGGGCGGTATCGAGATGCGTCAGGAAACCTGGATGTGGTCGCCGTATGGCCGCGTGGAACTGATGTCGGCCAAGCTCGATCCGTACACGGAGAAGGCGGCGGGCATCAACGCCCTGAGCTACTTCAAGCAGACGGTGCGTTCGCGCATCGGCGCGCTGGGCGTGCGGGCCGAGGGTATCTATGTCGGTGGCCTGGGCACGTGGTTCCCGCGTGCGCGGCTCGAGTACCGCCACCAGTTCCAGGGCGCCGATGATGCGCGCCTGGCGTATGCCGACCTGGTGGCTGACGGTCCCGTGTACGTGATCCGCACGGTGCCGCAGCAGACGGGCAACTGGGCGGCCGGGCTGGGCGTCAAACTGCTGCTGTCGAACGGCATGACGATTACGCTGGACTACAACAGCAATCTGAACATCGATAGCGGGCGGACCCAGTCGGTGATGTTCGGCATCGCCATGCCGCTCAAGTAATCAACTAGCCCTCAACTTAGCCCTGATCGCCGGCCCGGAGCCAATCCGGTCCGGCGATTTTTTTTGTCCGCGCGCCATCACAGCGTCCACGGATGGTCTTCCGCGCCGGCAACAATGCCGCCCAGCAGTGCCTGGTCGCGCTCCGCGTGGCTCTGGCGCAGGAACACGGGCAGGTCGGCAGCCAGGCGGGCGAAACGGGCATCGCGGCACAGGGGGGCTGCGCCCAGCGCCCGTGTGGCCAGGTGCAAGACCAGGGTGGCGGCATCTTCCGTTGCCAGGCGCAGGCGCAGGGCCAGTCCCATGGCGTCGCGTTGCGGGTGCAGGTCGATTTCGGCGGCGCCTTCGCGCAGCAGGGCGCCGGTGGCGCGCAAGACGCAATCGATTTGCCCCAGCTGCGCCAGGCGGACGGGGTCGGGGGCGGCGTGTTGCGCGCGTGCATGCAGGTGGCTGGCGACGGCGCAGGCCGCGCCATACCAGGCGGCCGCGATGCCCGCGCTGCCATGCCAGAAGCCGGGCCGCTGCAGATAGGCGCCCGGCGCGCCCACGGGAAAGGCGCGCGCGGCAGAAAAAGTCACGTCGACGCTGGCGCAGGCATGCATGCCGACGGCTTGCCAGCCTTCGTCCGTGACGTGCACGCCGGGCTGCGACAGCGGCACCGAGGCCAGGCAAGCCTGGCCTGCGTCGTTCCAGCAGCTGATCAAAGCATGGCTGAGGCCCTTCGCTCCGGCACACCAGGCCTTGCGTCCGTCGAGTACATGGCGGCCCTCGGCCGTCTGCCGCAAGCGGACGCGCGCGCCCGGCAGGTCCGTGCACCAGACGCCCCAGCTGCTGCCGGCCGGCACGGCGGAGCCGCCGATTTCCGCCAGGATGGCGAGCGCATCGGTATGGCCTTCATACAGCTTGAGCAGGGAGAGGTCGACGGCGGCGATGGCGGCCAGCATTTGCCAGCGCTGCAGGGTGGCGCCGTGGCCGGGCAGGGGCAGCAGGTCCAGTCCCGCGTCGCGCAAGCGCCGCAAGCCTTCGATGGGGTGGAAAGCGCTGTCCTGAGGCTGCAGCAGGGCGTCCAGTGCAGCGTGGGAGGGCAGGGGAAAGGCATGGTGTGACATGGCAAGCTCCTGTTTTTCTACAGGATAGCTTTTTATTTTTGCAATGTCTGTTTGATTTTACACAGACTCCCGTTCACGCTTGCGAGTCCATGAAGCGGCGGGCGAGAAGATGCGCCGTGGCAACTGCAGGGCCGGGCGGCCCCGCAGCTGATCACGCGCTTATTTTTTCACGTAATGCACGTCCAGGACATACACGCCCTTTTTCGGGTCCAGCACCACCGAGTACAGGTCGTTGCCGTGCAAGGACAGGCCGCCGGGGATGCTCGGCGCCGGCAGCATGCCTTCATCCCACATGCACGATTCGCCATTATCCACGTTGACGCACCATTGCTGCTTGCCATCGCGCAATACATATTGCACGGTGGCGCCGCTGCGCTGGAAGGTATAGGCCGGCACCGACGAGGTGACCTTGTCGACGCGCAAGTTCGTTGCCGCGGCGTTTTCCGCCAGCTTGATCGGCATGTCGGCTGTACCGTCCGGCTTGCCGGTGATTTTCGCGCTCATGCCGTCCGTCGCGACCACGGGGCCGGTGCAATCGGCCTTGAAGTAGGTTTCGCCGGTCGGCGTCAGTTCCAGCGAACCGCTGCCGTCGCTCTTGAGCGCGATGACGAGCAGTTGACGGTCGTGATTGTCGCACGCCGATTGCCACGTGCCGAGATATGCGGCCAGTGGCGAGGTGGAACCGGAATCGCCGGCAAGCTGCTGCGCCGAACCGCCGCCACCGCCGCCACCGCAGCCGGTCAGGAGTGCCGCGGTCGAGCCGACCAATACTGCCAATAATTTTTTCATTCAGAGTCCTTTTTATCCGGCAGCGGTGCGTGCCGTCAACGCGGCCTGATTATAGGATTATTAATAGGAAGGAATTCTCACCGAATCTATCGATGATTTGATTTGGATCATGTCGCGGCAATGCGCTGAAATGATTTGCGGGAATGAAGGGAGGATGTGGTGTAACTGGTGTGCATTGCGCCGCTCACGCGGCGCAATGGCTGATTATTGGCTGATTACTGACTGATTTATTGTTTTACATAGTGCATATCGAGCACATAAGCACCGTCTTTTTGCATCACGGTAAACAATTCGTTACCGCGCAAATAAAAGCCGCCGTTGCCACTTACTGCCTGTTGTATGCCGGTATCCGGGATGTCCGTGGTGTCGCCACTGCCATCGGTGATGCGCCAACGGGGTTTGCCATCGACCATTACCGTGGTGACGGCCGGGCCCGTAATCTGGATGGTGTGGGCTGGCAGCGACGATACGACCTTGTCGATGCGGATGTCCGTGGCAGGGCTGTCCGCCGTCAGTTTGAGCTGGATATTGCCTGCGCCATCCGGCGTCGCGGTAATCTTTTCACTCGTGGTTTCCGTAAATTGCACGGGGCCGCTGCAATCGGCAGTGCTGAAGGTTTCATCGTAGGTCGATATTTCCAGGGCGCCGCTGCCATCGTTCTTGAGGGCGACGACGAGGCGCTGGCGGAAAGAGTCGTTACAAGCGGGTGTCCAGGTACCAACATAGGCGGCCAGTGCGGGAGGCGGCGGAGGTGCGACCACCACTGGCGGGGGCGCTACCACCACTGGCGGGACCGCTACGTCTGCATTGCCGTTAGCACTACCGTTAGCATTACCATTAGCGCTACTGTTTCCGCCACCACCGCAACCAGTCAATACCACTGTGCCCGATACCATTAATAAAGCCAATACTTTTTTCATCCGTGATTCCTGTAAATCTTCAACCGGCTGGAAGCGTGCCGGATACGCGGCGATATTATAAAGTACATGCGTATCTTATTTTTCTGAAATCTGTAATTGGCCGCAATTCCTGCATTGAAAATGGTCATCGGATAAATTCCGGCAGGAGCGGTTGACCATTTTCCTGGTGCTGATGTGGCGGGAAATAAAGGAAGGTAATCTCACGTGCGGCCATTCACTGGCGTCGAGGAGAAACAGGCGGGTGCCGCGCCGCATCCGGCGCGAGGCAGGTATTGATATGGCCGTTTATGAAATTCGTGCCGGCGCCTGAATCTGGCGCCGGCCGCAGCCGGAAATGGCCGGTTTAAAACTCTTCCCAGTCATCGCCTGCCGGCGCCTTGGCCGGCGCATGCTGTGCCGCTTGCGGCTTGGCAACACTCAGGCGTTTGGCTGGCGTGGCTGTCTTGGGCGTCACGGCGCGCGGCGCGGCTGGCGCTGCAGCCGGCGTTGCCTGCCGCGCCTGCTCGCCCAGCTTGAACACGCTGACCACCTCGGCCAGATGGCTGGCCTGGTCTTGCAGGCTTTCGGCGGCCGCTGCCGCTTCCTCGACGAGGGCCGCGTTTTGCTGCGTCACGCCATCCATCTGCGCCAGCGCCTGGTTGACCTGGGCGATGCCGTCGCTTTGCTCGGTGGTGGCGACGCTGATGTCGGCCATGATGGCGGTGACCTTGCGCACGCTGTCGACCACCTGCTCCATGGTGGCGCCTGCTTCATCGACAAGCTTGCTTCCGGCGGCCACCTTGCCCACGGAATCGTCGATCAGCAGCTTGATTTCCTTGGCCGCCGCGGCGGAGCGCTGCGCCAGGTTGCGCACTTCCGTAGCGACGACGGCAAAACCGCGCCCCTGTTCGCCCGCGCGCGCCGCTTCCACAGCCGCGTTCAGCGCCAGGATATTCGTCTGGAAGGCGATGCCGTCGATGACGCTGATGATGTCGACGATCTTGTTTGACGAGTCATTGATCGACGTCATGGTTTCTATGACTTTGCCGACCACTTCACCGCTCTTCTGTGCCACACTCGATGCGGAAGCAGCCAGTTGATTCGCTTGGCGCGCATGGTCGGCATTTTCCTTGACGGTGCCCGTCAGTTCTTCCACGGAGGCGGCCGTTTCTTCCAGCGAGCTGGCTTGCTGTTCCGTGCGGGCCGACAGGTCGTTATTGCCTTGCGCAATTTCTGCGCTGGCGCGCGCCACGTTGTCGGCACTGGCTTGCACTTGCTGCAGCACGGCGTGGATCTTTTCGACGAAGGCGTTGAAACCCTTGCCGATGACGGCGAGCTCGTCGGTGCCCTTGACTTCCAGCTTGACGCGCAGGTCGGCATCGCCGCTGGACAGGTCCGTCATGGTGCGGCCCAGGGTGCGCAGGGGGCGCGTCAGCTGGTTGACGACGAGGATCAAAATGCCGGCCGTGGCTGCCGCGCACAGCAGGGCAACGATCAGCGTGTAGACCATCAGGTCGCGCGCCGAGGCGGTGGCCACGCTTTTCGGGAAATTCAGTTCCACGCTCCATGGCGCGATGTCGGGGTGGATCTGCAGCGGCTGCAGCAAGTGGATGTAGCCCTTGTCGTCCTCGTATTCATACGCCTGGCCCTGGCGCACCTTTTCCAGGCCGGCGGCGGGCACGTCGTCCGCCTTCTTGCCCAGCCGTGCAGGCTCGGGGTGGCTGGCGTACAGGCCGCCGTTCGAGATCAGGGCCAGCTTGCCGCCCTCGATCACTTTCAGGTCGGCGAGGATTTTCGCCAGGCGCGTGAGCATGAAGTCGGCGCTGGCCGTGCCCTTGAAGCTGCCGTCGATCATGATGGGCGCCACCAGCGAAGCCATCAGCACATCCTTGCCGTCGACGGGGTAGATATACGGTTCCGTAAAGTAAGTCTTGCCGGTGCGCTTGGGCACGTCGTACCAGTCGTTGGCGCCCGCTTTCGGGTCGAAGACGATGGGTTCGACTTGCAGCTTGCCGCCGGCGCCCCGTGTCCAGTAGGGCATGAAGCGGCCGCTGGCGTCGTAGTTCGGTTTCTGGTTGGCAAACTCCGCATCCTTGCCGTCGAGCGCATTCGGCTCCCACGTCACGGCCGAGCCCAGCAAGTCTTCCGAGCTGGTCAACGTCGCCTTGGTCAGTTCATTGATCTGGTCGCGCTGCAGGGGCAAATTCGCGCCCTTGGTGCCGCGCATGGCGCCGGCCAGGCTGGAAACGCTCGACAGGTTGCTGGCGATGCGCGCCTGCAGCGCACCGGCCACTTCGCGTGCCGACGTGCGCGCCAGTTCCAAAGCAGCCGCCTCGGCGCTGGCGCTGCTCTTGTAGCCGATCACGGCCGCCGTGACGCCGAGGCTGAGGATGGCGAGCGCAGTGGCGGCGACGCAGATTTTACTGTTCAGTGATAGTTGCATGAGGCTGTTCCTTGATGGGGAGGGGTATCGGTGTCTCGGGCGTCGCGGGTAGCGTGCCTAGAAAGTCTTGCTGACGGCCAGCACGAAGGTCGTCGCGGCCGGGTTCGAAGTGTCGAACTGACCGGCTGCATTCGGGATGCCTAAAGTGTAATGGTCGTAGGCGTCGCTGGCGCCCCAGGCGCGCGTGACGGCGCCGCTCAGGCTCCAGCCGCCGTCGAAGGTTTTGGTGACGCCCACCTTGGCGTCGCGCCAGTTCCACATGGCATTGCCCGTGCCCGCCACCCGGCCGTTGCCGGCGTGCAGGTTCAAGGTCCAGGCATTGCCCAGGTCGACATTCGCGCCCACGTCGAGATAACCGGTGCCGCGCGCATTGGTGATGCCGAAGAAGTCCTGCGTGACGGTGCGGTTGTACTTGGCGTACAGCATGTGGTAGGTCAGGCCCAGCGACAGTTCGCCATAGTCGTATTTCACGCCCGTGGCGCGGTAGATGGCGCCCGGATATTTGTAATAGTAGGCCAGCACGCTGTAACCGAGTTCGCCCGCCGTGCCGCTGTAGCCGCCGTACAAGTCCCATTCGATGGTTGCATCCTCGATATAGCGGTCGCTGACGGTGGACGCCCAGGTGCCCAGCGACCAGCCGCTCGGGTGCGCGTAGTCGGCACCCGCCTGCAGGGCCGGCTTGCCCCAGGTCTGGCGAAAGCCGCGCGAGATGTATTGCGAGGTGAGGCTGGCATTGGCGCTGAAGGTGGCGGCAGGGCTGTCCGTGGTCTGCGCCTGCACGGGCAGGGCGGCCGCCAGCAGGAAGGCGCAGCCCAGCAACGATGAGGCGGGGAAATGGTGGTGCGATGGCATGGCAGTCAGCTCCGTATTTGCTGGCAGCGGCCGTCCAGGCGCGTTGCCCTGATGGTTGCAATAAAAATGCGGAATGGACTTTTGTAGAGGCAAGGCGAGGCCGCGTGCATGCTCGTCTGAACATGCACAGATTCTCACCAAACGTAACTGAAAGGATAGGGGCTAGGGCTAGTGGAAGTCAATAAAGTTGCGCTACGGAAATCGTAAGTTGTTGTTTCCTGGCACTTTTTCATGCTCCTGTCACATTTCCGGCCTGCCCCGGCTGGCGGCCTGTTGCAAGCCGGCCAGCAAGCCTGGCAGGGCCGCATGCAAGGCTTGCAGGCTGTCGGCGTCCAGCCCGGCCTGCATTTCCACCCGGCCCGAGGGCTGGCCCCAGACGACCTGTGCGCTGAGCCGGGCGCCGGCGTCGAGTCCCGTGACGCTGACCAGCAGCGCGACTTCTTCCGGCGCATCCTCGGGCACGTCTGCGAGCAGGCAGGAAATGCCGAAATGATAATCCTGGAAGGCGCTGGCCGTGCCGCTGGAAAAGGCGAAGACGGAAGCGAGCACCTGCGGCGCGGCGGCCGCCAGTGACGGCAGGGCGGCGCGAAACAGGGGTAGCAAGTCGTTTTCCAGCTGCTGTACCAGCGGATGAGTGTGGCTGAGGACGGTCATGGGCGGAGGAAAGGAGTGGCGGCGCGCGATGGTAGCAGTTTTCGCCGCCGCCGGGGGCCATCGTCAGGCGGCGTAGCGGCTGGCCATGCTGGCGATGGTGCTTTTCATCTGTTCGCGCAGTGCGGCGGGCGCCAGCACTTCCACGCCATCGCCCAGGCCCAGCAGCCACCATTGCAGTTCACGCGTGCTGGGCACGGTGGCGGTCAGGTGCAGCGTACCGTCGGCGCGTTCCTGCAGTTGCTGGTCCGCGCTCAGCGGCGTCTCGTACAGGTGCTCGCCGCTGCGGCGGGCAAACACGGCTTCAAGCTGCAGCGGTTCGCCCTCGCGGATGCCCATGGCGCCGGAGGCGATATACGCATCGATGTCGAAGCCGGGCTGCGCGCGCGCGGCAAGGAAGAGCATTTCCGCCTGTTGCACGCGGTGCAGGACCAGGGTGCGCACGTCGTTGTAGTCAGCGAACAGGCATACCAGGTAGAGCAACTGACCGCGCTGCACGATGGCCAGCGGATGGACGGCGTCATAGTTGACGGGACTGTCGTTGTCACGCTTCTTGTAGCTCAGCTTGAGCTGGCGGTTTTGCATCAGCGCTTCATACACGGTGCGCTGGCAAGCTTCGTCGATGTCGGGCGCCAGCAGCCGCTGCATGGGGGCGATGACGCGTATCTTGTCCAGCCAGGCGGATGCGCTGGCACGTTCGCTGGCCGCGTTCAGGGTCTGGCGGGCCGCGCTGAAATACGGCTGCATGCTGTCCAGGGTGGATGGCGGCAATGCATGGCGCATGTGCTGTTCCATCAGGGCCAGGGTCAGTGCGGCTGGCGTCGACAGGCCCGGCATGTCCATGCGCGCCGCATTTTCCATCCAGCACCAGCCAAACGGCTTGCTGTCGGCGGGATTGGTCAGCGGGAAAATTTCGGCCAGGTCGAGCAAGTCGCGCTGGATCGTGCGCACGCCGATGGCAAAGTCGATGGCCTTGAGCTTGTCGTGCAATTCGGCGACGGTGATGGTGCGTGGCGCCTGCGGTATCAGGCGCAGCATTTGCCATTGGCGCATGATGGTGGAAGGGCGGGGCGCTTGTTCAGACATGGTGATTCCGTTCTCTTCAGTGGCAGGATGTGTACTGACAAGTACACAAGTTAACGAATGGTAACATTGATTCGATGGCAATTACAGGGCGTCCAGCATGGCTGCCCTGACGCAATTGCGCCCCGCGTGCTTGGCCTGGTACAGCAGGCGGTCGGCCGCCGCGACCAGGGCGGCGGCGCCGGGCGCCCGGCTATCGGGCGTACACGCGAGGGAGGCGACGCCGAAGCTGGCCGTCGTCCCGATGTGCCGTGCCAGGCCGTCGCGCAGGCGTTCGGCCAGGCGCACGCCGCCCGCCAGGTCCGTTTCAGGCAGGATCAGCAGGAATTCCTCACCGCCGTGGCGCACCACGCTGTCGATGCCACGGCGCGTGGCGTTGCCGAGCAGGCCGGCAAAGGTGCGCAGCACGGCATCGCCCGCAGCATGGCCGTGGGCGTCGTTGATGCGCTTGAAGTGGTCGAGATCGCACAGGATGGCCGTCAGGCACAGGCCATGGCGTTGTGAACGCGCAAGTTCGGCGCCCAGCAAGTGCTCGTCGAGGTAGCGGCGGTTGTAGCAGCCGGTCAGGTGGTCGCGCACGGCCTGTTCGGTCAGGATGGCGTGTTGCAGGACGTGCGCGCGGCGCTGGCGCTGCTGGCCATGGCTGGCACACAGGCCAGTCAGGTTGAGCAGCAGCAAGGTGGCGGCGTTGCCGGCTTGAAAGTTATCCTGCAGGCCGAGCCAGGCCAGGCTCGCCACGATGGCCAGGCCGGCGCCGCCCAGCAGTTGCCGCGTGATGCCGGCATAGGGGGCAACGAGCAGGATGCAAAAGGCGGTTGCGTGCCAGCCGGCGTCGGTTTCGCGCAAGGCATAGCAGAGCAGGAACACGAGCAGGTCCAGCGCCAGCAGCGCGGTGCCGGAGGCGGCGCTGCCAGGCTGTGCGGCGGGTGCGCGCAAGGCCCGCAGCAGCATGGCCAGAATAAGCAGGCAGCAGGCCAGGCCCAGCGGCCAGCCGGCGGGCGGCAGCAGCGCGACGGCAAAGCTGGCGCTGGCGCCGGCATGTAGCGCCAGCAAGGGAAGCGGCGCCGGATTGCGGAGATCGTCAATTGCATGGTGCAAATGCATGGAAACCTGTCGGATAGCGAATCGGGCCTCCATTCTTGCCCGGCCCTGCGACAAGCCACGACGCGTTGCCCCACCATGCTGCATATCAGATTGGTCCTACCAGTGACCCTTATTCGTCGCTGGTGACGCGCGTGCGCACGAAATCGATGTGGCCTTGCATGGCCGTTCGCGCTTCTTCGGGCTGGCTGGAGCAGATGGCCTCGCACAGCGTGCGGTGCTGCGACAGCAGTTGCAGCGAAGTCGCCTCGTCCTGCTGGCGCAAGCCCGTGCCATTGATGGTGATGTGTTCGCGCAGCATGCCGATGATGCTGGTGTGCAAGTGCAGAAACATGGTGTTGTGCGACGCCTGCGCGATGACTTCATGCAGCCGTGCATCGGCCTGCGCCTCGCCATGCTTGTCATCGCTGGCGCGCGCCTGTTCCAGCTCGGCCAGCAGCGCCATGATCTGCGCGCGCTCGTCGCCGCTGGCCCGCTGCGCCGCAAAATAGGCCGTCGCCCCTTCCAGCACGCGGCGAAATTCCAGGATGTCGTTGCGCAGGGCGGGGTGGTCGGCGACCAGCTGGCTCCACGGCGACGCCATGCCGGTGCGCAATTGATCCGTCACAAATACGCCGGCGCCGTGCCGGCTGCGCACGAGGCCCCGCGCCGCCAGCCGCTGCACCGCTTCGCGCACGGTGTTGCGCGAAACCGCATATTGCTGCGCCAGCAGGCGTTCGGCCGGCAGCTGCGCGCCCGCCGGCAAGCTGCCGTCCAGCAGGGCCGTTTCCAGCCGGCGCATCACCATCTCGACCCTGCCCCGCGTTTGCATGCCTGTCGCCATCGCTGTCTTCCGGTGTTGTTTTAAAGTGGTCCGAGCAATTTGAAGTGGC
Source organism: Janthinobacterium sp. BJB426 (assembly GCF_002735705.1). Classification (GTDB taxonomy): domain Bacteria; phylum Pseudomonadota; class Gammaproteobacteria; order Burkholderiales; family Burkholderiaceae_D; genus Janthinobacterium. Next base: position 15,184 of record NZ_PDZL01000036.1, on the reverse strand, counting down.
TCGCGGAAACTGGAATTATGCGTGAACCGGTCATTCTTAACAACACACAGCGGCGCCGCAGCAACATACAGAGCGCCGGGGAGACACACTCATGCAGCCAGACCCGCGCCAGCCACGCCGCTATCCACCCGCACCGCTCCAGGTGTATCTGTTCGCCACCTGCCTGGTCGACCTGTTCGTGCCGCAGGCGGGACTCGACGCGGTGCGCCTGCTGGAGCGGGAAGGCTTGCTGGTGCATTATCCGCGCGGCCAGAGCTGCTGCGGCCAGCCCGCCTACAGCAGCGGCAATCCGGAGCAGGCGCGCGCCGTGGCCCGCGCCCAGCTCGACCTGTTTGCGCAGCCGTGGCCCGTGATCGTGCCGTCCGGCTCTTGCGCCGGCATGATGCGCCACCACTGGCCGCAGCTGTTCCAGGACGACCCCGTCGCCGGTCCCAAGGCGGTTGAACTGGCCGAACGCGTGTATGAACTGAGCGAATTTCTCGTCTGCGTGCTGAAACTCGACCTGGCCGACCTGGCAGGCGCAGGGCAGGCCCAGGAAAGCGTGGTGCTGCACACCTCGTGCGGCGCGCGCCGCGAAATGGGCACGCGCCTGCACGGCGTGGCCCTGGTCGACGCCTTGCCCGGCGTGACGCGCATCGAACACCAACGCGAATCGGAATGCTGTGGCTTTGGCGGCACGTTTTCATTGAAGCATCCGGACATTTCCGGCGCCATGGTCACCGACAAGATCGCTTCGGCCTGCGCCACCGGCTGCGACCGTCTCGTCTCGGCCGATTGCGGCTGCCTGCTCAATATTGGTCACGCCGCGCAGCACCAGGGCGCGCCGCTGCCCGTCGAGCACCTGGCCAGCTTCCTGTGGCGCCGCACGGGAGGCGCGGCATGAGCGCGATCCTGACCGCCCGCGAACGCATGCTGGGGCGCTTGCGCGCCGCGGCCCCCACCGCGCCCGAGACGGTGGAGGTCATCGATACGGCCATCGACCGGCATTACCTGGCGCGCCGCGCGCAAGCGCCGCTGTCGCCACGGGGCGCGATAGCCGCCATGCAGGCCGCCTTGCGCGCCGCGCATGCGCAAGTCGACTGCGTGAGCAGCGACGCCTGGCCCGCCCTGCTGGCGCAGCGCCTCGGCGCGCAGCAGGTGCGCCGTTTGCTGATGGATACCGGCAGCGCCGAAGGGCTGGCCTTGCGCGCCGCCTTGCCCGCTGGCGTGGAAACGCTGTCCTTTGACCGTCCGCTGGCACAGTGGAAGGGCGAGTTGTTCGACACCGTCGACGCGGGGTTGACCGTCGCCCGTTCCGGCATCGCCGCCACGGGCACCCTGGTCATCGCGCCCGATGCGGCCGCGCCGCGCACGGTGTCGCTGGCGCCGCCGCTGCATATCTGCCTCGTGTATGCGAGCACCCTGCACGCGGACTTGCATGCGGCGGCACGCGCCGAGCGCTGGATGGATGGCATGCCATCGAATCTGGTGCTGGTGTCGGGGCCCTCGAAAACGTCCGATATCCAGCAAACCCTCGCCTATGGCGCGCACGGTCCGCGCTGGCTGTGGGTGCTGATCATCGATGATTTATCTGCCCATGAAGGAGGCCAGCCATGAACGCCAAGCCCCTGCAATTCGTCAAGCCGGCGGACTTCCATGCGCGCGCCCGCGCCGCGCTGGACGACCCGAAGCTGCGCCAGAGCTTTCGCGGCGCCATGGATTTTTTACAGGACAAGCGTAGCGCCCAGTTCCCCGACGGCGACGAACTGGAGCGCCTGCGCGACCTCGGCGAAGCCGTGCGCCAGCATGCGCTGGCGCGCCTGCCCGATTTGCTGGTGCAGCTGGAAGACAAGCTGACGGCGGCCGGCGTGCAGGTGCACTGGGCCGAGGATGGCGAGCAAGCCAACGCCATCATCCACGCCATCGCGCAGCGTAATCAGGCGACGCGCTTCATCAAGGGCAAGTCGATGGCCAGCGAGGAAATCGAGCTCAATCACTACCTGGAAGCGCGCGGCATGAGCTGCCTGGAATCGGACATGGGCGAGTACATCGTGCAGCTGGCCGGCGAAAAGCCGTCGCACATCGTCATGCCGGCCATTCACAAGACCAAGGCCGACATCGCCGGCCTGTTCGCCGAGCACATTCCCGACGCGCCCTACACGGAAGACGTCGACAGCCTGATCCAGACGGGACGGCGCGCCCTGCGCCAGGCGTTTGTCGAGGCGGACATCGGCCTGTCGGGCGTGAACTTCGCGGCGGCCGACACGGGCACCCTGTGGCTGGTGGAAAACGAGGGCAATGGCCGGCTGACGACGTCCGTGCCGGAGGTACACATCGCCATCATGGGCATGGAAAAGGTGGTCGCCAAGCTCGAACATATCGTGCCGCTGGCGAGCCTCTTGACGCGCTCGGCCACGGGCCAGGCCATCACCACGTATTTCAACCTGATTTCCGGTCCGCGCCGCGCCGGTGAGCTGGATGGCCCGCGCGAAGTGCACCTGGTCTTGCTCGACAACGGCCGCAGCCAGGCCTACGCCGACGAGCAGCTGCGCGCTACCTTGCAATGCATCCGCTGCGGCGCCTGCATGAACCACTGCCCCGTCTACACGCGCATCGGCGGCCACGCCTACGGCACCACGTATCCGGGGCCGATCGGCAAGATCATCTCGCCCCATTTGCTGGGACTAGCTGCGACGGCCGACCTGGCCACCGCGTCGAGCCTGTGCGGCGCTTGCGGCGAGGTGTGCCCCGTGCGCATCCCGATTCCGCAACTGCTGGTGCGCCTGCGCACGGAGGCCAACCGCAATCCGCACGAGGAAGTCAGCCATCCGCTGCGCGGCCAGGGTGCCAAGTTCAGCCGCGGCGAAAGCCTGATCTGGCGCTTCTGGAGCGGCGCCTTTGCGCGTCCTGCCAGCTACCGCCTGTTCCGCTGGGCCGCCACGCGGCTGCGGATGCTGACGCCGCGCGCGCAACTGGGCTGGACGCAGCACCGCAAGCCCTTGACACCGGCGCCGCGCAGCCTGGCCGACCTGCTCAATGCGCGGGGACAGGAAGAATAGCCCGGCCCCGCAGCCTCGCAGCACCGCAAAAAACACGCTACACACAATTACATCAAAAGCCGTTTTTTACTTAACCCGCATCCACCGGAGGAGACCCGACATGCAGACCTGGACCCAACTTTATACACCGCTCGGCAGCCTGTGGCTGTCGTCGCTGGCGGCAGCCGTTCCCATCATTTTCTTTTTCATCGCCCTGGCGGCACTGCGCATCAAGGGCCACGTGGCGGCCGCCGTCACCCTGGCGCTGGCGCTGGCCGTCGCCATCTTCGCGTATGGCATGCCCGTGCCGCAGGCGCTGGCGGCGGCCGGCTACGGTTTTGCGTATGGTTTGTGGCCCATCGCGTGGATCATCGTCACGGCCGTCTTCCTGTACAAGATCGTCGTGAAGACGGGGCAGATCGAGATCATCCGCGCCTCCGTATTGTCTGTTACGGACGACCAGCGTTTGCAGGTGCTGCTGATCGGCTTTGCCTTCGGCGCCTTCCTGGAAGGGGCGGCCGGTTTTGGCGCGCCCGTGGCGATCACGTCGGCCTTGCTGGTGGGCCTGGGCTTCAACCCGCTGTATGCGGCGGGCCTGTGCCTGATCGCCAATACGGCGCCCGTGGCCTTTGGCGCCATGGGCATCCCCATCATCGTGGCGGGCCAGGTGACGGGCATCGATCCGTTCCTGATCGGCGCCATGGCGGGCCGCCAATTGCCGCTGCTGTCGCTGCTGGTACCGTTCTGGCTGGTGTTCATGATGGATGGCTTTCGCGGTGTGCGCGAAGTGTGGCCGGCCGCGCTGGTGACGGGTTTGAGCTTTGCCGTGACCCAGTACTTCACGTCTAACCATATCGGCCCTGAGCTGCCGGACATCACTTCGGCCCTCGTCAGCCTGGTGTCGCTGACCCTGTTCCTGAAAGTGTGGCAGCCGAAGAATGCGAAAGTGGCCCATGCCGTCGGCGGTGGCACGGCTGCGCTGTCCGGTTTTGGCGGTGGCGCCGGCAAGGCGGACTTGCGCGGCAGCGGCAGCCGCGCCGCCTCGCCCTACACGACGGCGCAGACCATGCGCGCCTGGGCGCCGTTCGGCCTGCTGACGGCCATCGTCACCGTCTGGAGCCTGCCCGGCTTCAAGGCCCTGTTCGCCGCCGGCGGGGCGCTATCGAGCCTGGTTGTCAAGATCCACGTGCCTTACCTCGATAAACTGGTGATCAAGACGATGCCCATCGTGGCGGAGCCGAAGGCGTATGACGCCGTCTTCAAGCTCGACCTGCTGTCGGCCGTGGGCACGGCGATCTTGCTGACGGCCGTGCTGTCGATGCTGATGCTGCGCATGAAGCCGCGCGATGGCCTCAAGGCCTTCGTCGAAACGCTCGTGGAATTGCGCCGTCCCGTGCTGTCGATCGGCCTGGTGCTGGCGTTTGCCTTCGTTGCCAATTACTCGGGCATGTCGTCCACCCTGGCCCTGTTGCTGGCCGGCAGCGGCGCCGCCTTCCCGTTCTTCTCGCCATTCCTGGGCTGGCTGGGCGTCTTCCTGACGGGTTCCGATACGTCCTCCAACGCCTTGTTCTGCTCCCTGCAAAACACGACGGCGCACCAGATCGGCGTCTCCGACACCTTGCTGGTGGCGGCCAATACGACGGGTGGCGTGACGGCGAAGATGATCTCGCCCCAATCGATCGCCGTCGCCTGTGCGGCAACAGGCCTGGTGGGCAAGGAATCGGACCTGTTCCGCTTTACCCTGAAGCACAGCCTGATGTTTGCCGTGATCATCGGCATCATCACCATGCTGCAGGCCTACGTATTCACCGGCATGATCCCGCACTGAGCGGTCCGTAGAAGTACGTAGTAAAACTAGATGAATTGATAGTAAAACGTGCATCAGGTCATGAAAATGACCTGATGCACTGCAGCATATCCAAGATAGCCCGGCGCAATGCCGGGTCTGCGGCGATGCCTTCCGCATCGAGACCCGACCCCAGCAGGGGCAGGCTGATACAGGCCTCGTCGATCAGTCGTGCCGACATGGTGCGTACCGTTTCGCGCAGGGCCGCTTGCGCATGCGTGGCGCGCGGCGAGGCGTTCAGCAGCACCAGCGGCTTGTCGATGAACGATTCATTTCCCACCATCCAGTCCAGCGCGTTTTTCATGGGGCCACTCACGCCGTGCGCGTACTCGGGACTGGCCAGCAGCAGCACGTCGGCCGCCAGGATGGCGTCGCGCAGGCCCGTCACGGCCGGCAGGCTGTCGGCGTCGAGGTCGGGATTGAACAGGGGCAGTTCACCGAGTCCCGGATAGATACGGATGTCGAATGGCGCTGGGGCAAGCCGGGCGATGGCGCGCAGCAGGGCGGTGTTCAGCGAGGCGGCGCGCAGGCTGCCGGCGATGGCGAGGATGGTAATGGGCGTTTGCATCCCGCCTGTATAGCCCATCCTGTGCTCAAGCGCAAGGCGAGCAGGATGGCGCTATCGATGTTGCAACAGCCGAAGATGGGCTGCGTGTTGCCGTACTAATTAACGGCTCAGACCGCTCATCCAGCTTGGCTGCGGGTTGGCACGGGCCAGTTCGCGCATGCGGTATTCCAGATCGTAGCGGTCGGTCGATTCGGCCAGGTAGGCTTCTTCGTAAGCGCGCTCGCGGCGGTCGCTGCTTTGGTTCAGCCAGGCACCGACGCGCTTGGCGGCGTGGACCAGGGTAGCGACGATATTGCTGTTTTGCGTGGTGTGATAGGTAAATGCGGTAGACATGGCAGACTCCTTATGTGGCGTGCCGCGTTGTGCTGCACTGCAATATAAGTATAGCGATTCCAAGTTATAAGGCTACTTTTGATTTCAAATGTCAGCTATTCAATTTTGAAATAACAGCCGCTAAAGCTGCGCAATACGGGGCTTTAAGGCATAATGCCGGCGCAGTATCGTAGTTTTACTACAAGACTGTTTTGTCCTGGATGTTGTTTTCAGACGCAGCCCGCAGGCGCGCCGCGTCCACAAGACATCATCTGACGAGAAACGGTCGGCCGTGCGCCTGCCGCGCGCAAGAGTCGCCATGCCTGCCCCCATTTCGTCAATGGCAGTCATGGCCCACGCTGATATCTGCGTGGCGCTTGCGCGTCCTGGTGCTGCCCGGGTGGAAACGCTTCCATGCCTGGCAAGATCAACTTGGAATTGAAAAATGGAGAAGGTATGGAATACGTAAAGCAAGGTCCGGGCATACAGTCCGCACAGGCCGGCACGCAAAACAATACAGGCGCCCTGATCATTGTCACGGTGCTGTTTTTCATGTGGGGACTGCTGACATCGCTCAATGATGTGCTGATCCCCCATCTGCGTTCGATCTACACCCTGACCTATGTCCAGGCGATGCTGGTGCAGTTCTGCTTCTTTGGCGCCTACGCCATCGTTTCGCTGCCCGCCGGCATGCTGATCAAGAAAATCGGTTACCAGCGCGGCGTCGTCGCCGGCCTGCTGATCGCGGCCGCCGGCTGCGCCATGTTCTACCCGGCGTCCACCGGCAGCTATGCGCTGTTCCTCTTGTCCTTCTTCATCCTGGCGGCCGGCATCACCGTGCTGCAGGTGGCGGCCAATCCCTACGTGACGGAACTGGGCGACCCGCAGACGGCGTCGAGCCGTTTGACCCTGACGCAAGCGTTCAACGCGCTGGGCACCACCGTGGCGCCTGCGCTGGGCGGCATGCTGATTTTGTCGGGCACCGTGCTGACGGTGCAGCAGTTCGATCTGCTGCCGGCCGTCGAGCAACTGGCTTACCGCGCCAAGGAAGCGGCTTCCGTGCAGGGGCCGTACCTGGTGCTGGCCGCTACCCTGGTGATCCTGGCGGTGCTGTTCGCGCTGGCCAAATTGCCGAAGATTTCGCATGCCGACGATGCGGCCGCCCTGGCGCAAGATGGCCACAAGGTCTCGATCTGGTCACACCGCCACCTGGTGCTGGGCGCGCTGGCCATCTTCCTGTATGTGGGCGGTGAAGTCAGTATAGGCAGCTTCCTGATCAACTTCCTGGGCGAGAGCCATATCGCTGGTCTCAGCCACGCCGACGCCGCGTATTTCGTCAGCTATTACTGGGGTGGCGCCATGCTGGGCCGCTTCGTCGGCTTTGCCGTGATGCGCTATGTCAGCCCGGGCAAGACCCTGGCCTTCAACGCCGCCGTCGTCATCGCGCTGATCCTCGTTGCCGTGTTCTCCAGCGGTCACACTGCCATGTGGGCATTGATCGCCGTAGGCCTGTTCAACTCCATCATGTTCCCGACCATCTTCAGCATGGCCCTGAACAAGCTGGGCGCGCAAACGGGTCAAGGTTCGGGCATCCTGTGCATGGCCATCGTCGGCGGCGCCATCGTGCCGTTCATCCAGGGCTTCCTGGCCGACCACATCAACCTGCAGCTGTCCTTCCTCGTGCCGGCCCTGTGCTACACCTTCATTCTGTACTTCGGCTGGAAGTACGCCAGCATGTACAACGACGACGCCAAGTAAGCAAAGTGGCGTGATCAATCAAAAGGGTGGCTTCGGCCACCCTTTTTTGCATTAATGAGCGAACTGCGTGCCCAGCACGTCCTGGCATACCTCGAGCCAGGCGCGCGCCGCGTGCGACAGATAGCGCCCGCTCCAGATATGCGCCACCTGCCACGCCACTTCCGGCTCGACGATGCGCACCGCCTCCAGCGGTTCGCCGGCCAGGCGGTGGATGAACGGCTCGGGCAACAGGGCCACGCCCAGGCCCGCCGAGGCCATCGCCACCAGCCAGTCCCACTGCCCGCTCTGCGCGGCGATGGTCGGCGTGAAGCCCGCTTGCGCGAAATGCTGGCGCAGGCTGCGCGTGAGCGCGAAATCATCTTTCAATAACACCAGCGGCAGCTCGGCCAGCGCCTTGAAGGGCAGTGTCGTGCGGTTTTTCTGGAAGGTGCCCGGCTCGGCCAAGGCCCAGATCGGATAGTTGGCCACTTCCACGGCCACGAGATCGAGTTCCGGGTCGGCCGGCAGCACCGTCATGCCGATTTCCAGCTCGCCGGCCGCCACCTTGCGCTCGATCTGCTGGCCCGTGTCTTCCTGCAAGGTCAGGCTGATGTTCGGATGGCGCGCGCGGAAGGCTTTTAGTACGGGCGTAAACAGCACATTGATCATGGGCGGGATGCCGACTGTCAGGCTGCCGCGCTGCAAGGCCTGCGTGTCGCGCACTTCCAGGGTCAGCTGGCGCATATTGGCCAGCATTTCCTGGCCGTGCTGGTAGACGATGCGGCCCGTGTCCGTCAGGGTCAGCTTGCGCCCGTCGCGTACCAGCAGCTGGGCCCCAACCTCGTCTTCCAGTTGGCGCACCATCTTGCTGATGGTCGACTGGGTCAGGTGCAGCGATTCGGCCGCCTGCGTAAAGCTCGACAGGCGCACGGTTTCGACGAAATAGCGCAGGGAACGGATATCCAAGAGGAGGCTCGGCGTTGGCAAAGCATGAAAATATCGACTGGATATGACGAAATTAATTCATGCCATGCATGTAGGCGCGATTTTATACTGAATCCACTTATGGGGTTGGTGTATGACAGCCATCCAGTTTGAGAATATTAAGAATATCAGGAGCATCACGATGTACGAGGACCGTATTCGCCACCCAGGCTTGCTCAGCAAAATCATGAGCGCCGATGAGGCCGCCAAATTGTTCCACAACGGCATGCGTGTCGGCATGAGCGGCTTTACCCGTGCCGGCGACGCCAAGGCCCTGCCGCGCGCGCTGGCCGAGCGCGCCCTGCAAGACCCGCTGAGCCTGACACTGATCACGGGCGCCTCGCTGGGCAATGGCAGCGATGGCCTGATGGCCGAGGCGGGCGTGCTGGCGCGTCGCATGCCGTTCCAGGTCGACCCTGTGCTGCGCGGCAAGATCAACAACGGCGAAGTCATGTTCATCGACCAGCATCTGTCGGAAACGGCGGAGCAACTGCGTTCGGGCAACTTGGCCGCCGTCGACATCGCCGTCATCGAAGCGACGGCCATCACGGCCGCCGGCGCCATCATCCCGACCATGTCGGTGGGCAACTCCGCCGCGTTTGCCCAGCAGGCCACGCAGGTGATCATCGAGATCAACCTGTCCACGCCGCTGGCGCTGGAAGGCTTGCACGACATCTATATTCCGCAAACCTTGCCGGGGCGCGAACCGATTCCCCTCACGCGCGTCGACCAGCGCCTGGGCAGCACGGCCATCGCCATCGACCCGGCCCGCATCGCCGCCATCGTCATCACGGACAGTCCCGACAGCCCGTCGAACGCCTTGCCGCCCGACGAAGAGACGCAAGCCATTGCCGGCCACGTGATCGCCTTCCTGGAGGGCGAAGTGGCGGCTGGACGCATGGGGCCGGAATTGCTGCCCCTGCAGGCGGGCATCGGCACCATCGCCAACGCCGTGCTGCATGGCCTGATCGGTTCGCCTTTCCGCAACATGACGATGTATTCGGAAGTGCTGCAGGACAGCGCCATCGAGTTGCTCGACTCGGGCCAGCTGGCGTTTGCCTCGGCCTCGTCGATTACCCTGTCGGCCGCCGTGCATCAAAAGCTGATGGACAATATCGACCATTACCGCTCGAAGATTGTGCTGCGCCCGCAAGAGATCAGCAACCATCCGGAAATCGTGCGCCGCCTGGGCATCATCGCCCTGAACACGGCGCTGGAATTCGACATTTACGGCAACGTCAATTCCACGCACGTGTGCGGCACGCACATGATGAACGGCATCGGCGGCTCGGGCGATTTCGCGCGCAACGGGCAAGTGTCGATGTTCGTGTCGAAATCGGCGGCCAAGGGCGGGCGCATTTCCAGCGTCGTGCCGATGGTCTCGCATGTCGACCACACGGAGCATGATGTCGACGTACTGGTGACGGAGTGGGGTTTTGCGGACTTGCGTGGCCTGGCGCCGCGCGAACGGGCGCCGTTGATCATCGAGCGCTGCACGCATCCCGCTTACCGCGATCAATTGCGCGCGTATTACGACGCGGCATGCCAGCGCGGCGGTCATACGCCGCACATCCTGGAACAGGCGCTGTCGTGGCATACGCGCTATCAGGAAACGCAGAGCATGCTCGAAGCGCAGTAAGCTTCGCGCATATCAAGACGGGGCAGGGCGGTGCAGCACTGCGCCTGCCTTTACTTTTTCTCAGTACATGTGCAGCGCCTTGGCGCCCAGGTCCAGCAAGGCAAGTTTGCGCTGGATCAAGCGTCAGGAAGCCGGTGCAAAGCGCAGGCGGATGCCTGTCGTGACGACGGCCAGCAAGTCGTCGATATGCGCGTTCATTTCCGGGTGCGGCGTCCACGGGTCGCCCGCATCCATGACGATGCGCAGCGACACGAGGCCGTGCAGCGACTGCCAGAAGATTTGCGTCATCGTATGCAGCGCCAGCTCGTCCTGGCGTACCTGGCCCGTTTGCGCCAGTTCGGTAAACAGGTGCAGCGCATAGGCGTACGGGTCTTGCTCGATATTGCCGTGTTCCACTTCGACGGCGTCGAGTTCCGCGTGCGGACGCAATTCCATGAAGATCAGCGAATACTCGTCGGGATGCTGGAAGCCGTACTCGATATAGGCGCGGCCGACCAGGGCGATGCGCTGCCATGGATCGTCGCTGGCGGCGCACGCCGTGCGCATGGCGCGCACCAGTTCCAGCAAGTCCTTGTCCATGGCCTGGGCGATCAGGGTGGCCTTGTCGCGGAACAGGGCGTACACGACGGTGGTGGAAAAACCGGCCGCCTCGGCCACCTTGCGGATGGAGACGGCGCGCGCGCCACCCTTCTTGATGAGATCTTTGACGACGTCGATGATGTGCTCGCGCCGCGCCTGCGCCTCGCGTAACTTTCTTTCCTGGATGTTAGTTAACTTCTTGTCCACGACTCTTTCCTGGCGACTCTATGAAAGCAAGAATTATAGGGGGGCGACCGGGCGCCAATGTGTCAGCCGCTGTTACAAAGCAGTTTTTTGTCCGGTAGATGCAACAGCTGACCGATTTTTCGCGCTTTTGCCCGGCACTTTTCCATCGATGCCCCGGATTGGTGCATAAATCGCCGGGCCAGGCTTTGCGAACGGGGTCAAAGGGCGGAAAATAGCGGGATAGCTTACACTGCGCTTTTTAGCGCGACGGCGCTAGCCCACGAGGCAACGCCGTAACACTTACCTTCGGACGGGATCATTACATGACCATTAAAATCAGCCAGAACTTCGACTCGGGCGCCATCGACGTGGTGAGCGCCGCCAGTGCCGGCGCCATCGACCTGAATTTGCGCAAGGATAGCCACGCCGACATCCACCAGTGGTTCCACTTCCGCCTGCAGGGCGCGCGTGGTCAGGCATGCACGATGCGCTTCCTGAACGCGGGCCAGGCTACCTATCCGGCCGGCTATGAAGACTACCAGGCCGTGGCCAGCTACGACAGCGAAAACTGGTTCCGCGTGCCGACCTCGTTTGATGGCCAGGTCATGACGATCTCGCACACGCCGGAACTCGACAGCGTGTACTACGCCTATTTCGAGCCGTATTCGTGGGAACGCCATCTGCGCCTGCTGGGCGAAGTGGCCGAGCATCCGCTGGCGCGCGTGTCCGACCTGGGCAGCACGGTCGACGGCCGCGACATGAACATGATTACCATTGGCAATCCGCAGGCGGAAAAGAAAATCTGGGTCATCGCGCGCCAGCATCCGGGCGAATCGATGGCCGAATGGTTCGTCGAAGGCCTGATCGACTCGCTGCTCGACGATGCCAACCCGATCGCGCGCAAACTGTTGCAGCGCGCCGTGTTCCACATCGTGCCGAACATGAATCCGGACGGTTCCATCCGCGGCAACCTGCGCACGAATGCGGCAGGCGCCAACCTGAACCGCGAATGGATGACGCCATCGCTGGAATCGAGCCCGGAAGTGCTGTGTGTGAAAAACAAGATCCACGAAACGGGCGTCGACATGTTCTTCGACATCCACGGCGATGAAGCGCTGCCGTACAACTTTGTGGCCGGCAATGAAATGCTGGAAAACTTCACGCCGGCGCAAGCGGCGCACCAGAAGGCCTTCATCGAGCGCTACAAGCAGGCCAGCCCCGACTTCCAGGACAAGTTCGGCTATGCGGCCAGCAAGTACAAGTCGGACATGCTGACCCTGGCGTCGAAGTACGTCGGCCATCACTTCGGCTGCCTGGCGCTGACCCTGGAAATGCCGTTCAAGGAAAACGCCGACTTGCCGGATCCGGCCGTCGGCTGGAATGGCGCGCGCAGCGCGGCCCTGGGCGCGGCCATGCTGCAGCCTATCCTGCTGTCGCTGGATTGAACGGCGTTGTTCATGGGTATCGAGATCGAGCGTAAATTTCTGCTTGCCAGCGACGCCTGGCGTGGCCTGGGCCAGCCGGTCCTGCTGCGCCAGGGTTATTTGTCGTCCGCGCGCGAGCGCGTGGTGCGCGTGCGCATCGAAGGCGGGCAGGCGATGCTGACCATCAAGGGGGCGAATGTGGGCGCGACGCGCGGCGAGTGGGAGTATCCGATTCCGCTGGCCGACGCCGCCGAACTGCTCGACGGCCTGTGTGAACAGCCGCTGATCGAAAAGTACCGTCATCGCATCGAACATGCAGGCATGGTGTGGGAAGTTGATGAGTTCCTGGGCGCCAATGCGGGCCTGGTGGTGGCCGAGATCGAACTGGCCTCGGAAGACCAGCCCTTCGAGAAACCCGACTGGATCGGCGCGGAAGTGTCGGGCGATACGCGCTACTACAACGCAAACCTGATCCGCCACCCGTTTTCACAGTGGTGATGTTGGCCACAGGAACTGGAAAATCACGGCATTCATCGTCAGATTGAATGCCGCGTGCGCCGCCATTGCTGGCCATAGCGAAGCATGGCGGCGACGTAACCACGCGAACAGGCAGGCTGTCGCAAACATCAGCACCACCCACACTGCCGCCGAGACCACATTCAGCGACAGGCCTGCAGCCGTCATGCTCAGGCCATGATGGCACAGGTGTGCCAGGCCGAACAGCCCTGCTTCCACGCAGGTGCTGCCGCGCACGGACAGTTTTTCCTCGAGTGCCTTTTGCAGCACGCCCCGAAAGAAGATTTCCTCCCCGATAGGGCTGAAGATGCAGGCCGGCACGGTGATCATCAGGTGCAGCATCCAGATGCTCAGCCCGGCCGTGGGCGCCGTGCGGCGAAAGCTCGTCGCTATGCTGACAAACCAGTTGTCCGGCGTGGCGTCATACAGCAGCATGCCCAGCGCAAAGCACAGGAGCGCGGCCGCCGCGCCGCAGATCAGCGCCAGGGCATAGGGCGCCTTGCCCGAGGGCGCTTGCAGGCCGATGCTGCGCCGTCCGTGCGGTGACAGCAAGATCCATGGCAAGGCCGCCATCACGCAAAAACTCAGTGGCAGCATCCAGAACAAATCCAATGGCCCCAGCGTGCCCATGACGCGCATGGCGATGAATACGCCTGCCAGCAACATTGCCAGCATGGGGAAGGACAGCGCCAGCAATGCTGGCCGCAGGGGAGGGAGCGAGGCTGGGCTGGAATGCATCGGCGGCCGGGGCGAAAAAAAGGCCGGAAGAAAACTTCCGGCCAGATAAATCATCAATTAATGGAAATGCTCGGTGCCTTGCGGCGTATCTTCCGGCATTTCCGCATGCGCCAGCTCGCCGACAGGATCGGCAAACAGGGGCGCGCCGCAATCGTCGCAGTATTCACCGACAAAACGTTCCGCGTGGCGCTTGATCTGCGTCACGCCGGCGGCGTTCAGGTGCTCGATGATTTCATCGACGGGCGTCTTTTGCTTGTCCAGCGCGGCGATGCCCACCTGGATCAAGCCTTCGATCGGCGTGCCATCCTCGTCTTCCTGGCCGTACAAAGGCCAGACGATGCCGTAGATGACGTCCGGCGCCTGGCGCAGGGTGAAGGCAATGCGGTACTCATCCACCTGGCCATCGGCCGCTTCCTCGCCGAAACCGGCGATGACGGCGCGCAGTTCCGACGGCTCGATGGCCAGCGTATGCGTCAGGTAATGCACGGCGGCACGCACGGAAACGGGGCGTATCAGCTTGTCCGCTTCGCGGCAGGCCACGTAATACGCTTCCGGCAGCAGCAACTCCAGGCCGCAGCCTGGCAGCAGGCGGGCAATCGTCGGCGTTGCCTGCGTGCGCCATTGTTCCAGGGCGGCGCTGCGCTCGGCGATGAAGTCGAGCTGGCTGGCCGGCGTCTGCCAGCGGAACAACGGTGCGCCCGCAGGGGCGACCACGGCCACCAGCAGGTAGCGCGTATCGGCCAGGAAGGGCGCCGTTTCCGCCTCTTTGGCTGACGGCTTGACGGCCGTGCCTTTCAGCGCGGCCAGTGCCAGCTTCTGCGTCTTGGCATAGGTCTCGACGTGGCTGCGCGGCAGCTGGTCGATCGAGTACAGGGTCGGCGCCATGGCCATCTTCGTGCCATCGGCCAGCAGGTGGGCGGCGAAATGCGCCGACAGCACGCCGTGCGCGTCGCCGGCCATGGGGCCGGAGGCGATGGAAAAGCGCGTCCACGCGAGGATGGGCACGGCGACCAGCAGGGCGTCGTAGCGCACGTCTTCATGTGTGACGACGGTCGATTCGCTGACGGCTTCAACGCAGTCCATCAGCACGTCGTAGGCGTTCAAGTCTTCCTTGAACAGGCTGCCCAGGGTGTTGTCGATGGTGTCCTGGTGGCCGGTTTTGAGTAATTTCTGGAGCTGCGTATCCAGGCTGTGTTCCCAGGACCGCTCTTCGAGACGGCTGGCTGCCTGTACGATCGCCTGGGCAAAGGTGACCAGGCGCTGGCTGTCGGCAGTCAGTTTATGGGATGAATCTTTGGAAGGACGACGCATAGCGGGATAAGAGTCTCGGAAAGTGAAAAAAATGGATCAGTCAAACAATGATAAACCCTTATAACCGTATTGTAGAGGATTCAGCCGCACGCAATACGTAAGCTGTCCTTAGATCATGCCAATAGTCGAAATTTCAAGTCGGAACGGGATGCCGGGACGAAAAAAAGCGCCGGTCGGAACCGGCGCTTTTATCTTGCCTCTGACCCGTCCTGGAATAAGTTGACACTTTTTCGATGCAGAGATGGAGTGTCAAATGGAACAAGGGTTTAGGCGCAGCCAGCGCGATTACAGTCTGGCTTTTAAATTGAGCGTTGTCGAGCAGGTGGA
>NZ_PDZL01000035.1 GCF_002735705.1 Janthinobacterium sp. BJB426 | reverse complement strand
CTCCCATCCCGACCCCACCCATAAAAGCAATGAGCCGATTCTGGAGCAACATCGTCAGCGAGCTGACCCCCTACATCCCGGGCGAGCAACCGAAACTGCCCGACCTGGTCAAACTCAACACTAACGAAAACCCCTACGGTCCATCGCCCCAAGTGCTGGCCGCGCTGCGCGACGCCACCAACGACAGCCTGCGCCTCTATCCGGACCCGTCTGCCAGCGAACTGAAGCAAACTTTGGCCACCTACCACGGGCTGAACAGCGGGCAAGTGTTCGTCGGCAACGGCTCCGACGAAGTGCTGGCGCTGGCTTTCATGGCCTTGCTCAAGCACGATGCGCCGCTGCTGTTTCCGGACATCAGCTACAGTTTCTACCCCGTGTATTGCAAGCTGTACGGCATCGATTACCGCACGGTAGCGCTCGACGACACCATGCGCATCCGTCCGCAAGACTACCAGGGCCCGTGCGGCGCCATCATCTTCCCCAATCCCAATGCGCCGACAGGCGTCGACTTGCCGCTGGCCGGCGTGGAAGCGCTGCTGCGTGCCCATCCCGACGCCGTGGTGGTGGTCGATGAAGCGTATGTGGATTTCGGCGGAGAAAGCGCCGTGGCCCTGGTCGAGCGCTATCCGAACTTGCTGGTGGTGCAGACGTTCTCGAAATCGCGCTCGCTGGCCGGTTTGCGCGTGGGCTGTGCCTTCGGGCATCCTGACCTGATCGAGGCGCTGGAAAGAGTGAAGAACAGTTTCAATTCGTATCCGCTGGACCGGCTGGCGCTGGCCGGCGCCGTGGCCTCGCTGCACGACGAAGCGTATTTCCAGCAGACGCGCCAGGCCGTCATCGCCAGCCGCGAACAGCTGACGGCGGACCTGGCGGCGCTGGGTTTCGAGGTGCTGCCGTCGGTGGCCAATTTCGTCTTTGCCCGCCACCCGCAGCATGATGCGGCGCAACTGGCGGCCGGCTTGCGCGCCCGTTCCGTGATCGTGCGCCATTTCAATGCCCCCCGCATCAGCCAGTATTTGCGCATCAGCATCGGCACCCCGGCCGAGTGTGCAGCCCTGATGGCAGCCTTGCGCGAAGTGCTGTGACGCCATGCTGACCTTCGTTCCTGCCAGCCCGACCGATGGCGAGGCGCTGGCCAGCCTGCGCGTGGCTGCCATGCGTGAAAGCCTGGAGCGTATCGGCCGCTATGACCCGCAGCGGGCGCGTCAGCGTTTCCTGGCCACGTACGATCCCGATTGCACCTGGCAGTTGCGCCATGGCAACGCGCTGGCCGGCTTCTATGTGTTGCGCCCGCAAGCGGACTATTTGCTGCTCGATCACCTCTACCTGGCGCCAGGGTGCCAGCGGCAAGGCTTGGGTGCGGCCGTACTGGCGCGCGTGTTTGCCGAGGCCGATGCGGCCCGCAAGAGCGTGCGCGTGGGCGCCTTGCGCGGCAGCGAGGCGAACCACTTCTATGTGCGTCACGGCTTCGTGCCCGATGGCGAGGAAGAGTTCGACCTGTATTATCGGCGCGCCCCCGAACCTTGATGCTGCCAGCGGCGACTCTTTGTGCAACAATAATCGGATTCATTCATCGACAGGACGGACAATATGGCAAAAGTGGCATTCATCGGTTTGGGCGTCATGGGTTTCCCCATGGCAGGTCACCTGGCGGCGGGCGGGCACGACGTCACCGTGTACAACCGCAACCCGGCCCGCGCGGCCGCCTGGCTGGAGCAGCACAAGGGCCGCAGCGCCGCCACGCCGGCCGCAGCAGCAGCCGGCGCCGAGTTCGTCTTCACCTGCATCGGCAACGATAATGATCTGTATCAAGTCATCCTGGAAGAGGGCGGCTTGCTGTCCGCCATGGCGCCAGGCAGCATCCTGATCGACCATACGACGGCTTCGGCCGAAGCGGCGCGCACCATCCACGCGGCGGCAAAAGAAAAGGGCGTGTTCTTCCTCGACGCGCCCGTGTCCGGCGGCCAGGCGGGCGCGGAAAACGGCAAGCTGACCGTGATGGTGGGTGGCGATGCGGAAGCGTATGCGCGCGCCGAGCCCGTCATCGCGCTGTTCTCGCGCGCCGTCACCTACATGGGCGCCTCCGGTTCCGGCCAGCTCACAAAAATGGTCAACCAGATCTGCATCGCGGGCCTCGTGCAAGCCTTGAGCGAAGGCATCGCCTTTGCGGAAAACGCTGGCCTCGACGCGGCCCTGGTGGTCGACGTGATCTCGAAGGGCGCGGCGCAGTCGTGGCAGTTGGAAAACCGCGGCAAGACGATGATAGAGCGCAAGTTCGACTTCGGTTTCGCCGTCGACCTGATGCGCAAAGACCTCGGTATCTGCCTCGCGGAAGCCAAACGCAACGGCAGCGACCTGCCCGTGACGACCTTGACGGACCAGTTCTATGGCGAAGTGCAGCAAGCGGGCGGCAACCGTTTTGATACGTCCAGCCTGATCACCCGTTTGAACAAAAAGTAAATTTTAACTCGTCATTAGCGAGCGGCGCGTCCTTGCGAAGGGCCGCGCCGCTCGTCGTTTACGGGAGTAAAAAGTAAAAAACGTCAGTTTCCGGAACATCCGGTTTCGATTTTCATGGAAAAGCATGGACTTCGCTAGTTCATCGTGTATTATTAAAAAACGAGATGAAATGTCCCAATTTTTAAAACATTATGAGCGGACCCGCATGAAAACCAACTCCTCAGCGATAACACGCGTTGTCGACAAGAACATTCCCTACCTGTCTTCCGCCGTTGCCATCTGGCGCCCCCGCGCCGTGCTGCGCAGCTGGCCCGGCGTGGCCATCGCGCTGGTGATCGCCCTGTCGGCCACCTTTATTTCCAGCAATTACGGCGGCCCCCAACTGCTGTATGCGCTGTTCTTCGGCCTGGCTTTCCACTTCCTCGCGTCCGATCCCACCTGCAAGCCCGGCATCGAGTTTTGCAGCAAGGTGCTGCTGCGCACGGGCGTGGCCCTGCTGGGCGCGCGCATCACTTTCAACCAGATCGCTTCCGTGGGCGTGACGCCGTTATTGATCGTCGTCGGCGGCCTGGTGGCGACCTTGGGCTTCGGCTACCTGCTGGCCAGGTGGCTCAAGCGTCCCATTACGGAAGGCATTTTGTCGGGCGGCTCGGTCGCCATCTGCGGCGCGTCAGCCGCGCTGGCAATCTCGGCCGTGCTGCCGCAAACCAAGGAAAACGAAAAGTTCACCCTCTTGACGGTGGTGGGCGTGACGTCGCTGTCGACCCTGGCCATGATCGTCTATCCGCTGCTGGTCAAGCTGCTGGGCTTTGATCCGACGGAAGCGGGCGTGTTCATCGGCGGCACTATCCATGACGTGGCGCAAGTGGTGGGCGCCGGCTACCTGGTCAGCAACCATACGGGAGACGTGGCCACTTTCGTGAAACTGACGCGCGTCGCCTGCCTCGTGCCCGTCGTGCTGGGCCTGTCGATCATGTTCAAGCGCAAGGATGGCAAGAGCGAAGTCGATGCGCCACCGCTGGTGCCGTTCTTCCTGATCGGCTTTGTCTGGCTCGTCATCACGAACAGCCTGGGCCTGATTCCGCAGGAAGTGAATGGCTGGATCAACAATGCCTCGCGCGCCTGCCTCGTCATCGCCATTGCCGCCCTGGGCGTGAAAACATCGTTCCAGTCGCTGGCCTCGCTGGGCTGGCGTCCCGTGATCATGCTGGTGATGGAAACCGTGTGGATCGCCGCCTTTGTCGCCATCGCCGTCCTGCTGACGCGCTAAGCGAGCCGGGCCCGCCATGAAGATCCTTGTCCTCGGCGCCGGCGTGGTCGGCACGGCATCGGCCTGGTATTTGCGCCAGGCGGGCCACGATGTGCGCGTGCTGGAACGCCAGGCGGGCGCCGCGCAGGAAACCAGTTTTGCTAACGGCGGGCAGATTTCCGTCTCGCATGCGGAACCGTGGGCCAATCCCGCCACCCTGCGCAAGGTCGTGCGCTGGCTGGGCAAGGACGATGCGCCGCTGCTGTTCCGTCCCCGTCTCGATACGCTGCAATGGCAGTGGGCCTTGCATTACCTGCGCGAATGTTTGCCATCGAGGGTGTCGCGCAATATGCGCCAGATCGTCGCCCTGGCCGAGTACAGCCGGCAGAGTTTGCAGGCACTGCGGCGCGAGACGGGCATAGCCTATGACCACCTTGAGCGGGGCATTTTGCATTTCTATACGGACCAGCAGGAGTTTGATAAATCGCAAGCGGGTGCCGCGCTCTTGCGCGAACTGGGCTGTCCGCGCAACACCGTCAGCGCCGACGAAGTGATCCGCATCGAGCCAGCCCTGTCCCATGCCCGCCAGCACATCGTCGGCGGCGATTTCACGGCCAGCGACGAGTCCGGCGACGTGCATTTGTTTACCACGGCGCTGGCCGCCCGCGCCGCCAGGGCTGGCGTGGATTTTCAGTACGGCACGACGGTGACGCGGCTGCTGGCGGATGGCGCGCGCATCACGGGCGTGGAATGCATCGATGCGCATGGCCGCCACCGCAGTGAATACGCGGACGCCGTGGTGGTGGCCATGGGCAGCTTTTCCGCGCCCCTGCTGCAGCCGCTGGGCATCCGCCTGATGCTGTATCCGGGCAAGGGTTATTCGGCCACCTATCCGATTCTTGACCCATCCGCCGCACCGACCGTCTCACTGACGGACGACGGCCACAAACTGGTGTTTTCGCGCCTGGGCGAGCGCCTGCGCGTGGCGGGCACGTGCGAGTTGAACGGCTATACGCGGGAGCTGAACCCCGTGCGCTGCGCCGCCATCACGCGCAGAGTGCAAGCGCTGTTTCCCTACGCCTGCGATTACAGCGATCCCGTCTACTGGGCCGGCCTGCGCCCCCTGACGCCGTCGAACGTGCCCTACATCGGCGCCACGCGCTACCGCCAGCTCTTCCTCAACACGGGCCACGGCACCCTGGGCTGGACCATGGGCTGCGGCGCGGGCAAGGCGATCGCCGAGCTCGTATCTGGGCGGCGGCCGGAAGTCGATTTTGCGTTTTGCGGCGAACGCTTGGCGCCGCAGTCTGCGGTAGAGGAATTCCGGGGTCAGACCCGCCGGGGGAATATGCCCCAATGGGGCACATTCCAATCCCGGAAGGACTGACCCCAGCTTTAACTTAGGAGATCACGATGAGAGACGACGCCACCCCCAGCCAGCCACCGACCGGCCTGACCCTGGCAGGCACCACTTACCAGTCGCGCCTGCTGGTGGGCACCGGTAAATACAAGGATTTCGAGGAAACGCGCCTGGCCATCGAAGAGAGCGGCGCCGAGATCGTCACCGTGACGATCCGCAGGGTCAACATTGGCCAGGAAAAGGGCGAGCCAAACTTGCTCGACTTCATTCCGCCGTCGAAATACACGATCCTGCCCAACACGGGCGGCTGCTACAACGCGCGCGACGCCGTCTACACCCTGCAACTGGCGCGCGAGCTGCTGGGCGGGCACCAGCTGTGCAAGCTGGAAGTGCTCGGCGATGAAAAGACTTTGTTCCCGAACATGCCGGAAACGTTAAAGGCGGCCGGGGAGCTGGTACGCGACGGCTTCCAGGTGATGGTGTATTGCAGCGACGACCCCATCCAGGCACGCATGCTGGAAGACCTCGGCTGCATCGCCGTCATGCCGCTGGCGTCATTGATCGGTTCGGGCATGGGCATTCTGAATCCGTGGAATCTGTCGCTGATCATCGAGCAAGCCCGTGTGCCCGTGCTGGTCGACGCCGGTGTCGGCACGGCGTCGGACGCGGCCATCGCCATGGAACTCGGTTGCGACGGCATCCTGATGAATACCGCCATCGCGGCGGCGCGCGAACCGATACGCATGGCGCGCGCCATGAAACTGGCAGTGCAGGGCGGACGCGAGGCCTATCTGGCCGGACGCATGCCCCGGAGGGCAGGCGTCATGAGCGCTACGCCGTCGTCGCCGATGGCCGGGCTGATCGCCTGAGTCCGATTTGTAGCAAGGCAGTTGATGATTGTTTCATGCGTTTATAAAAACCACAATACCTGGAGATGACATGAAACACACACTCGTAGCGGCAGCCGTCCTGGCCTCCTTCTTTGCCGGCAACGCCAGCGCCCAATCGTCCGTCACCGTGTACGGCTTGCTTGACGCGGGCCTGACGTCTGAACACGGCGGCGCGGACGGTTCCGTCACCAAGCTGGCCACCGGCGTGCAATCGGGCAGCCGTATCGGCTTCAAGGGCACGGAAGACCTGGGCAATAATTTGAAAGCCAATTTCTTGCTGGAAAATGGTCTCGACGTGGATACGGGCGCCAACCGCCAAGGCGCCTTGTTCGGGCGCAAGGCTTACGTGGGCCTGTCGGGCGGTTTCGGCGCCGTGAACCTGGGCTTGCAGCACAACCCGCTGTTCACCGCGCTGGACAATATCGACCCCTTCGAGACGGGCATGACGGGCGCCTCGATCAACCTGATGAGCGTGGCCAGCCTGCGCACGAAAAACTCCATCATGTACGAGACGCCAAAGGTGAACGGCTTGTCGGCCGCTGTGATGTACGGCCTGGGCGAAAAGCCGGACAGCAACACCCTGGGCCGCACCATCGACTTTTCCATCGACTACGCCAATGGCCCGCTGGTGCTGACCCTGGCGCACGATAACCGCAAGGATACGCCGCTGAACACGGCCAAGGTCACCTTGCTGGGCGGCACCTACGACTTCGGCCCCGCCAAGCTGCACGCCGCATATGAAACGGACAAGGATGATGCGGGCACGGATTTCCGCAACTATATGCTGGGCGCCTCGGCCCCCGTGGGCGCGGCGGGCAGCGTGATGGCGTCCTACATCAAGAAGGATGACCGTACGAATGCGCGCCGCGGCGGGCGCCAGCTGGCCATCGGCTACACCTATGCCTTGTCCAAGCGCACGAATCTGTACACCTCGTACGGCCGCATCAACAACGATGGCGCGGGCAGCAATTTTGTTGGCGACGCATCGAGCGGCGGCAGCGTGCCCTTGCCTGGGCATAACTCGAGCGCCTTTACGGCCGGCATGCGCTTGAAGTTCTAAGCACGGCGGCGCAGAAAGAGATGGCGGCTTGTCTGTTGCGGATAAGCCGCCATTGTTGTTTCAGGAGCGGACCTAAGTCACGGATTCCGGATTCAGGAATGAAACAGTCCGATTTTTCATGAATTTTCATTGACAGCGCATTTCGCAACCGTTAAATTGAACACGTATTTCAAATATCGGAACAAAATATACCGATTTTTCATAAAACTGTAAGGAGACTGAGCCATGACCGATTTGTCCGACCAAAAAGCCGCCGCCGCAGCAATACCTGTGGGCCCGCAAAAGATGACGCCTTCCGAAGCGTTCGTGGAAACCCTGGCCGCCAATGGCGTGACCGACATGTTCGGCATCATGGGCTCGGCCTTCATGGACCCGATGGATATCTTTGCGCCGGCCGGCATCCGTTTGATTCCCGTCGTGCACGAGCAGGGCGCCGGCCACATGGCTGACGGCTATGCCCGCGTCTCGGGCCGCCATGGCGTCGTTATCGGCCAGAACGGCCCCGGCATCAGCAATTGCGTCACGGCCATTGCCGCCGCCTACTGGGCGCACACGCCCGTCGTGATCATCACGCCGGAAACGGGCACGATGAGCATGGGCCTGGGCGGTTTCCAGGAAGCGAACCAGCTGCCGATGTTCGAGGAATTCACGAAATATCAAGGCCACGTCACCCATCCGGCCCGCATGGCCGAATACACGGGCCGCTGTTTTGACCGCGCCATGTCCGAAATGGGCCCGACGCAACTGAATATCCCGCGCGACTATTTCTATGGCGAAATCAAGGCCGAGATTCCAAAGCCGAACCGTCTGGACCGCGGCGCCGGCGGCGAGCAAAGCCTCAACGATGCGGCCGAATTGCTGGCGAAAGCCAAGTTCCCCGTGATCATCTCGGGCGGCGGCGTCGTCATGGGTGAAGCGATCGAGGAATGCAAGGCGCTGGCCGAGCGCCTCGGCGCACCCGTCGTCAACAGCTACCTGCATAACGACTCGTTCCCCGCCAGCCACCCGCTGTGGTGCGGTCCGCTCGGCTACCAAGGTTCCAAGGCGGCCATGAAACTGATCGCCAAGGCCGACGTCGTCGTCGCCCTCGGTTCGCGCCTGGGGCCGTTCGGCACCTTGCCGCAGCACGGCATGGATTACTGGCCGAAGAACGCCAAGATCATCCAGATCGACGCGGACAACAAGATGCTGGGTCTGGTCAAAAAGATTTCGGTGGGCATCTGCGGCGACGCCAAGGCGGCCGCGAAAGCCATCCTGTCCCGCCTGGATGGCAAGACGCTCGACTGCGACGCCACGCGCGACGAGCGCTATGCCACCGTGCAAGCGGAAAAAGCCGCATGGGAAGAGGAGTTGACCAACTGGACGCACGAAAAAGATGCGTACAGCCTGGACATGATTGAGGAACAGAAGAAAGAGCCGGGCAACTATCTGCATCCGCGCCAAGTGCTGCGCGAGCTGGAAAAAGCCATGCCGGAAGACGTGATGGTGTCGACCGATATCGGCAACATCAATTCGGTGGCCAATAGTTACCTGCGCTTCGAAAAGCCGCGCAGCTTCTTTGCGGCGATGAGCTTTGGCAACTGCGGCTATGCCTTCCCGACCATCATCGGCGCCAAGGTTGCTGCACCGCACCGTCCGGCCGTGTCGTATGCGGGCGACGGTGCCTGGGGCATGAGCCTGATGGAAACGATGACCTGCGTGCGCCACAACATTCCCGTGACGGCCGTGGTGTTCCACAACCGCCAGTGGGGGGCGGAAAAGAAAAACCAGGTCGATTTCTACAACCGCCGCTTCGTCGCCGGTGAACTCGACAACCAGAGCTTCGCGGAAATTGCGCGGGCCATGGGCGCCGAAGGCATCACGGTCGACAAGCTGGAAGACGTGGGTCCGGCCCTGAAGAAAGCGATCGACATGCAGATGAATGAAGGCAAGACCACCATCATCGAAATCATGTGCACGCGCGAACTGGGCGACCCGTTCCGCCGCGATGCGCTGAGTAAACCTGTGCGGCATCTGGACAAATATAAAGATTACGTTTGATTGCTTGAGCCAGCGGCCAAAAGCTGGGGTCAGACCCGGCGGGTCTGACCCCGGAATTTAGTCTCGATCCGGCGTAATCCCACACCACTGTGACCGATCCTTGTATGACCCCGGCAATCGCGCCGGGTTTTATGTGCCGGAACCATCTTCATGCTTCCGTGGTTCCGGCATTTTTTTACCGAATTGGAGTCGCCATGAAAGCCCTGCACCGCATCATCGCGCAAGCCCGCGCCGTGCCGAAAAACATCGTCTTGTGCGAGGGCGACGACGTGCGCGTGCTGCAGGCGGCCGCGCGGGCGGCAAGCGAAGGCCTGGCGCACATCACCATCGTCGGCAAGCCGGCCGCCATCCTGGCGCTGGCGCGCGAACACGCGCTGGACCTGGACGCCGTGCGCCTGGTTGACCCGGAAATTTCCGACGAGTCGGAACACTACGCCCAGCAATTGTTTGTGCTGCGTCAAGCCAAGGGCATGACGGTGGAGCAGGCCAGAATCGCCGTGCAAGACCCGCTGTGCTATGCCAACCTGATGGTGCGCCTGGGCGATGCGGACGGTTGCGTGGCGGGGGCCGTGCACACGACGGCCGACGTGGTGCGCAGCGCCATCCAGATCATCGGCGTCGATCCGGCCTTCAAGCTCGTGTCCAGCTTTTTCCTGATGATGCTGTGCGAGCCTTTTCATAGCCTCAAGGGCGGCTTTATCTTTTCCGACTGCGCCCTCGTGGTCGACCCGAAAGCCGAGGAACTGGCCGACATCGCCATGGCCGCCGCCGATAGCGCGCAAGCCTTGCTGATGGAAGAGCCGCGCGTGGCCATGCTGTCGTTTTCCACCAGCGGCAGCGCCCACCACGCGGCCGTCGACAAGGTGCATGCGGCAACAGACCGGGTCAAGGCCCAGCGTCCGTTGCTGGCCATCGATGGCGACGTGCAGCTCGACGCGGCCATCGTGGCCGAGATTTCGCAGAGAAAAGTCAAGGATTCCGTCGTCAATGGCCGCGCGAATGTGCTGGTGTTCCCGAACCTGGACGCGGGCAATATCGGCTATAAACTGGCCGAGCGCATGGGCGGCGCCGTGGCCATCGGCCCCTTGCTGCAAGGCTTGAACAAGCCCGCCAACGATTTGTCGCGCGGCTGCAGCGCGATTGATGTGTATAACGTGATTGCGGTCACGTCCGTGCAGGCCCAGGGTGGCCGCTGAATTGTTCAGCCTGCCCGTGCTGGCGCTGCTGGGCGTGGTGGCGGCGGGCACGTATTTCCAGACCGTCACTGGCTTTGGCCTGGGCATGATCGTCATGGGAGTGGCAAGCGGCCTGGGCCTGGCGCCCGTGCCCGCGCTGGCGGCCCTCGTCAGTTTGTTGTCCTTGGCCAATTGCCTCGTGGCCTTGCCGGGCGCCTTGCACCACCTGGACTGGCGCGCCATCCGCGCGGCCAGCATCGGCTTGCTGCCAGCCATGGCGGCCGGCGTCTTGCTGTTGGGATACCTGGACCAGGCGTATGCGCCTGTCCTGAAACTGTTATTGGGCGCGGCCATCGTGTATGGCGGCGTCAGCATCCTGCTGCAGGCGCCGCCGGGACCGGGCGCGGCGGACAAGCGCAGTTTCTTCATCAGTGGCGTGTGCGGCGGCCTGTTCTCGGGCCTGTTTTCGCTGGCCGGGCCACCGCTCGTGTACCAGTTCTACCGCCAGGAAATGAGTTTAAAGACCATCCGTTACAGCCTGATTTTCCTGTTCGCCATCAGCGCGGGCGGGCGCTCGCTGATGGCGGGTAGCCAGGGCCAGCTCGATGCGAAAGTGCTACTTTTATGCATGCTGGCCCTGCCTGTGGGCGTGCTGGCCACGATGGCCGGCAAGCGCTACCCGCCGCCCATCGCCCAGCGCGGCATGCGCCGCATCGCCTTTGCCGTGCTGACTGTGATCGGCATTTCGCTGATGGCGGCCGTCGTGCCGCAATTGCTGCACTAAGCCTTGAACGTCAATAAAGGTTTCAAGCGCGCCACCGATTGCAGCAAGCCCGCTTCCTCCTGCGCGGCGATGACGGGACCGATCTTCTTGTACGCCATCGGCGCTTCCTCGACGCGGCGTTCCTCGCGCAGGGTCACGCACTGGAAAGCCATCTCGTCCCCGCCCACCGTGGGCCGCATGGCGCGCATGGCTTGGCGGCGGATGCTGCGCCCGGCGCCATGCGAGCATGACCACAGCCAGTCGGGATTGCCCATCCCCGTTGCCACGTAGGAATAGTCGCCCATGGAACCGGGGATCAGCGCCAAGTCGCCTGCGCGCGCGGGCGTGGCGCCCTTGCGGTGGATGTTCATGCCGTGCTCGCGCAGGATGACGTTGTGCGGCACGTCCACCACCAGGCGGGATTGATCCTGCGCAAACACCTGCGACAGGCTGTCGCGCACCAGTTCGGCCAATACCATGCGGTTGACCCAGGCGTAGCGCGACGCCACGCCCATGGCGTCCATGTATTCGCCGGCCAGTTCGCCCGTCAAGCCGTACAGGCCGGACTGCGGGTGGCGCACGCCTGCCGGCCACGCCTCTTTGGCGCGATCCATCCAGCGGCTGCCGACAAAAAAGCCCACGTCGCGGCTGCCGCTGTGGATCATGACGACCACTTCGCCGGGCACCAGTCCGTGCCGGTACGCAGCATGGCGGTCCATGACGGCATCGACCAGCTGGATTTCCACGAAATGGTTGCCCGATCCCGTGGTGCCCAGGCTGGGGTCGCGTATCACTTCGCGCGTGCCGACCAGCGCTTCGGGCGCATGGCGCAAGCCGCCGCCCAGTTCGCGCAGGGCGATGCAATCGTCGAGCTCGCGCAACAGGCGTTCCTTGTTGACGCGGGGCCACAAGCCCTCATTGTGCAAGCTGTCGATGAACGCTTCCGGCCCCACGTCGAACAGGGCGGCAAACGCCCTCGAGCGCAGCGGCACGTTGCGGCCATCTTCCAGCAGCACATGTTTGAGCTTGCTCAATAGCTGCGGCTTGCGCGCTTCGAACTGCGCCACGGTCAAGCCGGTCGTGATCAGGCGCATGCCGCAGGCGATGTCCGTGCCGGGAATGGCGGGGATCACCATGTCGGGACTGGTGGCGACGATGCTGCCCACGGGCGCAATGCTGCCAGGGTGAAAGTCGGGCGTGGCACAGGCCTTGCACACATGGCCATCCTGGCCCGGTACGGCGACGGCGGCAAACGCCATCAGCTGGCGCACGGCTTTTTCCTCGAGGGGAAAGTTGTGGGGAAGCAGCACGGACGCCTGCGCGTGCGGATTGCTGAGTGTATAAATGCCGTCGGCATAGGCGACGGCGATGCCCTGGCGGCGCAGGGCTTTTTGTAATCTGGATAGGGGAAACACGATTCTGCTCCGGAAATAACGAATGCACGGCCCTTTTGCAAGGGCCATGTTTGTTTTCCACGCAGCAGCGACAGGAAGTGCCGCCAGCTTAGCAAACTTTGTGCGGATTGCAAAGCCGCCGGTGCCGACAGTGCGCGCAAGAGCGCGCACAATACGTAGCGCCACTTGCAAAATAATCAAACAGCCTTTATATTCGCGGTTCTTTCTCGAACCTCTTCCTTATTGGAGCCAAAAGTGCCTCGCTACTTCGCCATCACCTGCTAACGCTGACGAAATGCTCTTTGCAGCATCGTTCGGCGCGTTGACGCCCCCGATTGCTGCGGCACTGTTTTTGCTCTTTCCGCACACGTATCCGTGACCCTGGTCTCGATCGTCCACGCCCGAACACGTCGTCAGCACCTCTGACCCTGTATGGACACGCCCCGGTGAACGCGGCGTGGGACGCTATGTTTTTACAATCTTTACCCTTATTCAAATACCCGCGCACGCCGCACCTGGAAGGCTCGCGCCTGCAGGACGGCGACGACGGTTCGGACCAGATGCCCCTGAAAAAGCTGGCCGGCCAGTACGTCGTCATCGAGGAAAAAATCGATGGCGCCAACTCCGCCGTGTCGTTCAGCGATGCGGGCGAGGTGCTGCTGCAGTCGCGCGGCCATTACCTGGCGGGCGGCGGCAGCGAACGCCAGTTCAACCTGCTCAAACCGTGGGCGCATGCGCACGAACACGCCTTGCTACACCTGCTGGAAGACCAGTATGTGCTGTTTGGCGAATGGTCGTACAGCAAGCATTCCGTGTTTTACGACCGGCTGCCCCATTACTTCAATGAGTTCGACGTGTATTGCCGCCGCAGCCAGATGTTCTTGTCGACGGCGCGCCGCCACGCCATGCTGGCCGGCTCACCCGTGTTATCGGTTCCCGTGTTGTATGCGGGATTGATGCCGACTTCGCCGAAACAGCTGTGGCAGCTACTGCGCCATTCGCTGGCCAAGTCCCGTCTTTGGCGCGACGCTTTTGAACACGCGGTGGCGCGCGAACGCCTGCCGCTGGACCTGTGCTGGAAGCAGACGGACAAGTCCGACCACGCGGAAGGCCTGTACCTGAAGGTGGAAGACGACGAGCAAGTGCTGGCGCGCTACAAGCTGGTGCGGCATGACTTTACGCAAACCATCCTCGACAGCGGCTCGCACCACAGCACGCGGCCCTTGATCCCGAACCAGCTGGCCGAGGGCGTCGACCTGTACGCGCCGCAGCCGCTGGTGACCTGGGAGAGCCTGGGTTTACACACCTGCCGGTCGCTCGACGAACTGGCAGTTTTTTCAAGGAATACAAAATGATGCACTGGAAAACCCTGCAACAACTGGTACCCGTGCCGGGCCAGGCGCCCGATTTTAGCGCCTGCCTGGCTGCCTTTCCTCAGCTGGAACTGGCCAAGACGACACCGCAAAACCCCGTGTACCACGCGGAAGGCGATGTGTGGACGCATACGATGATGGTGGTGGAATCGCTGCTGGCCATGCCCGAGTACCAGCAAGCCCCACGGGCGGAACAGGAAATCGTGTTCCTGGCCGCCTTGCTGCACGACGTGGCCAAGTGCAGCACCACGGTGATCGATCCGGTGACGGGCGCCATCGGCCAGCCCGGCCACTCGCGCAAGGGCGCCCTCGATGCGCGCATCGCCCTGTGGGATTGCGACGTGCCGTTTGCCGCGCGCGAGGAAATCTGCCGCCTGATCAATGTGCACCAGGTGCCGTTCTTTGCGCTGGAGTCGTCGCGGCGCGGCGTCACGCCGGAATTTACCGTGCGCGAGCTGTCGTGGCAAGTTGATATCCGCCTGCTGGCCATGCTGGCCGAAGCCGATATCCGCGGCCGCATCTGTCCCGATCCGCAGCGCATTTTGGATGCCATCGAGCTGTTCCGCGAACTGGCGCGCGAGGAGGGCTGC
Organism: Janthinobacterium sp. BJB426; assembly: GCF_002735705.1. Lineage (GTDB taxonomy): Bacteria > Pseudomonadota > Gammaproteobacteria > Burkholderiales > Burkholderiaceae_D > Janthinobacterium. The sequence continues at coordinate 16,454 of NZ_PDZL01000035.1, read as the reverse complement.
TATGGCCAGCGGCGCGCCTTTGTCGACGACCATACGCGCGTCAAATATTTTCGCGGTGCCGAGGCGCATCCCGACTATCCCCTGTTCCAGGAAGCGGGTTCGCACGTGATCGTCATGTCGGGCTTGCCCGCGTCGGGCAAGAACACGTGGGTGGAGAAGCATCATCCGCGCCTGCCCGTCGTGTCGTTTGACGATGCGCGGACGGCCCTGGGCTTGAAGCACGGCAAGAACGAAGGGCAGGTGGGCGACTATGCGGAAGAGCGGGCGCGCGAACTGTTGCGCAAGGGCGAACCGTTCGTGTGGAACGCCACGCATCTGTCCAAGCTGATGCGCGAAAAGACGCTCAACCTGCTGTATAAATACCACGCGCAGGTGGAGCTCGTGTACCTGGAACAGCCGCGCAAGGAATTACTGCGGCGCAACGGCCAGCGCGACACATCGCTCAGCAACAAGAAACTGCAAGCGATGCTGTGGAACTGGGAAATCCCGCTGCCGATGGAAGCGCATGCCGTGCGTTACTGCGTCGACTAGACCATGCCAGGGCCATGCAACGCTCAAGCGCCGTCGAAAGCGCTTGACCGGGCGGGCGCCACGCGCCATGCTGGGCGCATGACACTTGTTTTCCCTTCTTTCCTGTAAGCCAGCCGCAGTGTCGCCCCGCAGGGGGTGGGCCGCTGCATGGCCATCTTTGATCTCATCACATCATCTGCGAGCGGTGCCGCCCCGGCATGGGGCGCGCCTGCGCTCGCCACAAGGAAAAGAACATGAAAACAATGCACCTCGCCGTCGCCGGCGCCTCCGGCCAATTGGGTTCCCTCGTCGTCAATGAACTCATCCAACTAAGGGCCAGCCGGCCCGATATGGTGCTCACGGCCATCACCCGCGCGCCGGAACGCCACGCAGCGTGGCAGGAACAGGGCATCGGCGTGCGCTTTGGCGACTTTGACCAGCCGCAGGGCCTGGCGGCAGCCTTTCACGGCGTCGAGCGCCTGTTGCTGATCAGCACGAATACCATCGACGGCACGGATCGGCGGCTGAAACAGCACCGCCATGCCATCGAGGCGGCGCGCCAGGCTGGTGTCGGGCATATCGTCTACACCTCGTTCCTGCAATCGGAAGAGGGCAAGAGGTCGCTGCTGAACGACGACCACCGGGCCACGGAAACGTTGCTGAAAGAGAGCGGCATCGGCCACACGATCTTGCGCAATGCGTTTTACCAGGACTTGCTGCTGGTAGTGCTCGGCACCGCGGCCGTGGATGGCCAGTTGCGCACGGCCATGGGACAAGGCCATGTGTCGTACGTGGCGCGCGAGGATTGTGCGCATGCGGCTGCCGTGGCGCTATCGGATGGCTACCTTGGCAGCCGTATCCTGGACATTACCGGTCCCGCCGCCCTCGATGCGCAGGCGCTGGCCGCCATCGCCGCCCAGGTATTCGGCAGGTCCGTCAAGGTCGTGCCTCTCGATGCGGAAGAGCGCGTGCGCCATTTCATTGCCGGTGGCATGCCGGCGCCGATGGCGCAGATGCTGGCGGGCATCGAGCGCTGGCTGGCCACCGATGCGATGCACATCGTTAGTGACGACTATGGCGCGTTGACGGGCAGGCAGGCATCATCCGTGCAAGCCTTCCTGCAGGCACTTCCGCCGGCATAACGATTATTTTTTCCGCCCACCGAGCAACTGCGCAATCTCGTTGAACAGTTCATTGTTCAGCGAGGCGGGCAGGGTGGTGGCCAGGCTGCGGCTGTAGTAGGCGCCCAGGTCCAGGCCCAGTCCCAGGCCGCATATCTCGATGGCACCCTGCGTTTCGCGGCGCGCCACCACCTGTTTCAGATGTTGCGCCAGGTAAAACTCGTCGTTGGCCAGGTTCGTGGCTGTATCCATCGGGCAACCGTCGGAGACGACGAGCAGGATGCGCCGCCGTTCCGGGCGCGCCAGCATGCGGCTGCACGCCCAGTCCACGGCTTCGCCATCGACGCCTTCGCGGTACAGGTCCGCCTTCAGCAGCGCCGCGATGTCGGGCCGCGCGCGGCGCCAGCTCGTATCGCCATCCTTGAAAACCATGTGTACGAGTTCATTCAAGCGGCCCGGATTCGCCGGAGAGCGGGCGCGCATCCAGTCGCGCTTGACTCGTCCCCCGTTCCACGCACCCGTCGTAAAGCCCAGCAACTCCGTGGCGATGCCCGCCTGGTCCAGCGCGCGCAGCAGAATGTCGAGCAGCACGGCCACGGATTCCGCATGCGTTTTCATGGAGCCGGAGCAGTCGACAAGAAAGGTGACGAGGCAATCGGCCTGCGGCAGGAATTGTTCCTTGCGGAACAGCCTGCGCTCGGACGGCGAGCTGATCAGCTGCGCCAGGCGGCGGCCATCGATATAACCTTCTTCCTCGCCAAACGACCAGCCATCGCGCTGGGGCACGGCCAGCAGTTGCGTGAAACGCCGCGCCAGGCGGGCCGTGTTGATGCCCAGGCTGGCGATGCGACCATCCATGCGTTCGCGGTAGTCGAGCAGCAGGGCGCGGCGCACGAGATCGCCCGCTTTTTCCTCGCGATCGTACGCAGTGGAATACGCCTTGTAGCCGCCATCGCCATCGCTGAAGGCGCGGCTTTCGCCCAGCGGGGCGGCATCGGGCAGGTGGTCGTTATCGCTGTCGAAGTCGAGCAGCAGCCTGAAGGCTGCCTGTGCTTTCGCATCGCCGGCATCGTCCTGCTGGTCGTCGCGCACCGTTTGTGCCTCTTTCAGCATGGCATCAACGGCGTGGGCGATGGCCAGAGCGTGGCGGGCAAAGGCCGCCTGGTCGGCACGGTGGCGGCGCAAGCCCGCCAGGTCGCCGCTCAGCTGCGACGACAGGGACCAGCGCGTCGCCTCTATAAAATCTTCCGTCTTTTCCAGCACGGGCCTGGCCGTCAGGCGTGACCAGCACATCTGGAACACTGTATACAAGAGCAAGCCCGATGCGCCTTCCGCCAGGCCGGAATCGTAGAACGCGTGCGACCAGGCAGTAAAACGGTGGCGCAGGTTGTGGATGACACCAGCGTGGTGCTCGGGCGCAAGCGTTTCCACTCGTAACTGCTCCAGCAGCTCGAAGACGAGGCGCGCCACAGGCTCGGCTGGACACAGGGACTTGTGCAGGGCCGCATCCGTGTGCAGCAGGCGCAGGGCCACGCTGTCGGCCGCGCCGCGCAGCGACGGCAAATCCTGCAGCGCCGCATCGGACTGCAGATGGGCCGAGTGGATGGGCAGCGGGCGGTGGCCGTCGTGCAGGCGCCGGCCCCGGTAGCGGATGGAGGCAACGCCGCTCAGGGCGCGAATGGCGCCCGCGCACAGTTCATCCGTTTCCTGCTGCTCGCGCGTGTAGGCGGCAGGAATGATGGCTTCAGTGCTCATGCCTGGCTCGCCAGCAATTCCTCATTGAAACAGCGCTGGTAATACTCGGCCACCATGGGGCGCTCGGCCTCGTCGCATTTGTTGAGGAAGGACAGGCGGAAGGCCAGGGCCGGGTCGCGGAAGATCTGGCAATTCTCCGCCCAGGTAATCACCGTGCGCGGCGACATCAGGCAGGCCAGGTCGCCCGCCGCATAGCCGTGGCGCGTGAGGCTGGCCACGGCCACCATGCTGCTCGCCAACTGGCGGCCCGCCTCGTCGTTCATGGCGGGGACTCTGGCCAGGACGATCTGCGTTTCCTCGTCCTGCGGCAAATAGTTCAGGGTGGCAACAATGTTCCAGCGGTCGATCTGCGCGTGGTTCAGCACTTGGGTGCCGTGGTACATGCCGTTCAGGTTGCCCAGGCCCACCGTATTCGAGGTGGCGAACAAACGGAAGTGGGGGTGGGGCGTGATGACCCGGTTCTGGTCGAGCAGGGTGAACTTGCCGTCGCGTTCCAGAATGCGCTGGATGACGAACATCACGTCGGGGCGGCCCGCATCGTACTCGTCGAAGATCAGGGCCACGGGCCTTTGCAACGACCAGGGCACGATGCCTTCCTGGAATTCCGTCACCTGCTGCTGTTCGCGCAGCACGATGGCGTCCTTGCCGACCAGGTCCAGGCGGCTGATGTGGCCGTCCAGGTTGACCCGCACGCAAGGCCAGTTCAGGCGCGCCGCCACTTGCTCGATATGTGTGGACTTGCCCGTGCCGTGCAAGCCCTGCACCATCACGCGGCGGTTATGCGTGAAGCCGGCCAGTATCGCCAAGGTGACATCCTTGTTGAAGCGGTAGGCGGGATCGATGTCGGGCACGTGCGGGTCGCGCTCGGTAAACACGGGCACGAGCAGGTCGCTGTCGATGTTGAACAGGCTGCGCACGGACTGCAAGGTTTGCGCTGCGGCGGCGGGGGGATGTTGGCGTGAATCTGGCACCTTGTTCTCCTGTGAAGCCGCAGCATGGGTGCCGCAGCGGTTATGTGTGAGTTGCGGAATTACCGGTTTGCAATGCGTCGTCGTCCCCGCCCGTCGTCGGCATGGTTTCCGATTCGATGGCGGCCAGGGCTTGCGCGGCGCGCTGCAATGCAGGCAAGAAATGTAAAGCCTTGTCGTGCGTCAAACGGATAATGGGCGCCTGGATAGCCACGGCCAGGTTCGAGCGGCCGTTCGGGTTCGGCACTAGCACGGCCACGCACAGCAGGCCGGGCAGGAATTCCTCGTCGTCCAGCGCATAGCCGTTGCGGCGCACCAGTTCCAGTTCGCGTTCCAGCTTGACGGGGTCCGTTTCCGTCTTGTCCGTAAAGCGCGTCAATTCCATGTGGCCCAGCAGGCGGCGCCGTTGCACTGGCGTCATTTGCGCCAGGAACAGCTTGCCGCTCGATGAGCAGTGGGCCGGCACGCGCGAACCGGGATGCAGGTAAAACCGCAGCGGCGCCGCCGTTTCCACGCGGTCCAGGTACACCACTTCGCTGCCGCTGAAGGCCGTCAAGTTGCAGCTTTCGCCCACCTCCTCGACCAGCTGGCGCAAGACCATGCGGCGGGCGCCATGGAAGGTGTTGTTAATCAAGAGGTTCGACGCCAGCCGGCGCAGGCGCACGCCCGTGCTGTAGTGGCGGCCATCGCTCTCGCGCTGCAGCACGCCCACGCTTTCCAGCTGTTGCAGCATGCGGTGCAGGGTGGGCTTGGGCAAGCCCGTTTCTTCCACCAGCGCTTGCAGCGACAGCAACTGGTCTTTCTCGGCAATCACTTCCAGCAAGGCAAACAAACGCATCGTGGGCGTGTCGCCTTCCAGTTTTTCCGGCTCAAGTTTTGGGGATGAAATCATGTCCATGGTGGCCTCGGTTGGGTATCTGAGTGTTACATCAGCTTATTTCATTTTCGAACTCAAATTGTACCGTTTCCTTGAAAATCTGTTTGACTTTTGCACGTCGAACGCTTAAATTGAATTGTATATCAAATTTCGGAACAAAATATACCGATTTTTGATAAATAAGTTGATCATTTCACTGCAGTTCATTACAACAGACCAGGAGACACCCATGAATGACATGACCGAGCAAAAAGCCGCCGCCGCAGCGGCTACCCCTACCGGCCCGCAAAAGATGACGCCTTCCGAAGCGTTCGTGGAAACCCTGGCCGCCAATGGCGTGACCGACATGTTCGGCATCATGGGCTCGGCCTTCATGGACCCGATGGATATCTTTGCGCCGGCTGGCATCCGTTTGATTCCCGTCGTGCACGAGCAGGGCGCCGGCCACATGGCCGATGGCTATGCCCGCGTCTCCGGCCGCCATGGCGTCGTCATCGGCCAGAACGGCCCCGGCATCAGCAATTGCGTCACGGCCATTGCCGCCGCCTACTGGGCGCACACGCCCGTCGTGATCATCACGCCGGAAACGGGCACGATGAGCATGGGCCTGGGCGGCTTCCAGGAAGCGAACCAGCTGCCGATGTTCGAAGAATTTACGAAATATCAAGGCCACGTCACCCATCCGGCCCGCATGGCCGAATACACGGGCCGTTGTTTTGACCGCGCCATGTCCGAAATGGGCCCGACGCAACTGAATATCCCGCGCGACTATTTCTATGGCGAAATCAAGGCCGAGATTCCAAAGCCGAACCGCCTCGACCGCGGCGCCGGCGGCGAGCAAAGCCTCAACGATGCGGCCGAATTGCTGGCCAAGGCCAAGTTCCCCGTGATCATCTCGGGCGGCGGCGTCGTCATGGGCGAAGCGATCGAGGAATGCAAGGCGCTGGCCGAGCGCCTCGGCGCACCCGTCGTCAACAGCTACCTGCATAACGACTCGTTCCCCGCCAGCCATCCGCTGTGGTGCGGTCCGCTCGGCTACCAAGGTTCCAAGGCGGCCATGAAACTGATCGCCAAAGCCGACGTCGTCGTCGCGCTCGGTTCGCGCCTGGGGCCGTTCGGCACCTTGCCGCAGCACGGCATGGATTACTGGCCGAAAAACGCCAAGATCATCCAGATCGACGCGGACAACAAGATGCTGGGTCTGGTCAAAAAGATCTCGGTGGGCATCTGCGGCGACGCCAAGGCGGCCGCGAAAGCCATCCTGTCCCGCCTGGATGGCAAGACGCTCGACTGCGACGCGACGCGCGACGAGCGCTATGCCGCCGTGCAAGCCGAAAAGGCCGCATGGGAAGAGGAGTTGACCAACTGGACGCACGAAAAAGATGCGTACAGCCTGGACATGATCGAAGAGCAAAAGAAAGAGCCGGGCAGCTATCTGCACCCGCGCCAGGTCCTGCGCGAGCTGGAAAAAGCCATGCCGGAAGACGTGATGGTGTCGACCGATATCGGTAACATCAATTCGGTGGCCAATAGTTACCTGCGCTTTGAAAAGCCGCGCAGCTTCTTTGCGGCGATGAGCTTTGGCAACTGCGGCTACGCCTTCCCGACCATCATCGGCGCCAAGGTTGCAGCACCGCACCGTCCGGCCGTGTCGTATGCGGGCGACGGCGCCTGGGGCATGAGCCTGATGGAAACGATGACCTGCGTGCGCCATAACATTCCCGTGACGGCCGTGGTGTTCCACAACCGCCAGTGGGGGGCGGAAAAGAAAAACCAGGTCGATTTCTACAACCGTCGCTTCGTCGCAGGCGAGCTCGACAACCAGAGCTTCGCCGAGATTGCGCGGGCCATGGGCGCCGAAGGCATCACGGTCGACAAGCTGGAAGACGTGGGTCCGGCCCTGAAAAAGGCCATCGACATGCAGATGAATGAAGGCAAGACCACCATCATCGAAATCATGTGCACGCGCGAGCTGGGCGACCCGTTCCGCCGCGATGCGCTGAGCAAGCCGATCCGTCACCTGGACAAATATAAAGACTATGTTTAAGTAAGCCAGCCTGTGAGGATGGGCTGTGACCAAATTCTCACAGATTGTCACGAATACATCATAATTTCATTAAAGAATACAAGGCGTCCCGTTTTTTGGATTATTTGATTTGACAAGGCCATGCTTAAGGCTTAAATTCAATAAAAGACAAAAAACGGAACGTAGCGTATCAAAAACGATTTACGGAGATAGCCATGAACCACCCTGTACCGCACACCGACGCCGTCACCACCGACTTCCTGCAAGCGTTCGGCGATGCCTGGAACCGCCACGATATCGACGCCCTGATGGCGGCCATGGCCGATGACTGCGAATTCCACGCCGTGGCCGGCCCTGACTTGCTGGGCAAGAGTTTTATTGGCCGCGACGCCGTGCGCGCCGGCTTCGAGCTGGCCTGGCAAACCTTCCCTGACGCCGCCTGGCTTAATCCAGAACACTTCGTCAGCGGCGAGCGCGGCGTGACGGAATCGACGTTTGCCGGCACCAAGGCGGACGGCACGCGCATCGAAGCGCGCATGGTCGACATTTTTACTTTCCGCGACGGCAAGATCGCCGTGAAGAACGCTTTCCGCAAGGATCGCCCACCCGTCGCTACCGGCAACAAAGCCGCCTGAGCCAGCACGTTCACCGGGAATGATCATGAACAAACCTGTCGACACCCCATCTGACGTACTGGGCAACAGCACCGCTGCCCGCACGCCCTACGATCCCGCCTTCGATCCGCTGGTGGCCCAGCGCCCCGGCCACGGCAATGCCTACGCGCCCACCTACTGGATCGGCACGGCCGGCGAACCGCCCGCCGATGACGGCCCCATCACGCATGACATCGACGTCGACGTGGCCATCATCGGCTCGGGTTTTACCGGCCTCTCCTGCGCCATCTTCCTGGCCCAGGAACACGGCATCAAGGCCACCGTGCTGGAAGCGAACCGCGTCAGCTGGGGCTGCAGCACGCGCAATGGCGGCCAGGCGCAATGCACGACGGGCCGCCTGAAGCGCTCGCAGTGGATAGACCGCTATGGGCTGGACACGGCCCTGAAACTGCACACGGAAGTGTGCGACGCGATGGAAACGTTCAAGAAGATCACGGCCGATATCGATTGCGACCCGCAGCCGGGCGGCCACCTGTACATCGCCCACAAGGCGAAAGCCATGCCCGCGCTGGAAAAAGAAGCCAAGATCATGCGCGAGATCTTCAAGTATGACGCGCGCATCCTCGACGCCGATACCGTCAAGCGCGAATTCGTCGACGACAAGGAAGCGGCCGGCGCGCTGCACGAGCCGGAAGGCATCGGCATCCACGCGGGCAAGCTGGCGTTCGGCTACCTGCGCAAGGCGCGCGCGCTGGGCGCCAAAGTGCACCCGTCGAGCCCGGTGATGGGCTGGGAAACGCGCAATGGCGTGCATTACCTGCAAACGCCAGGCGGCGTGGTGCGTGCCCGTGCCGTGGCCGTGGCCACGGGCGGCTACACCTCGCCGCACCTACACCCGCAAGTGAAAAACCGCCTGCTGCCGATTCTGTCGAACTCGCTCGTCACGCGTCCGTTGACCCCGGCGGAAATCGCGGCGTGCAATTTCCGCACCCACCAGGTGATCACGGATACGCGCATCCTGCGCCACTACTACCGCTTGATGCCGGACAACCGCGTGCAGATCGGCAGCCGCAGTGCCATCACGGGCGCCGACGCGCCGGACGAGAAATACAAACAGTTTTTGATCAACGATCTGCACCGCAAGTTCCCCGCGCTGACCGGGATCGGCATCGATTATTCGTGGTGGGGCTGGGTCGACGTCAGCCACGACATGATGCCGCGCATCGTGCAACCGGACCCGAAGCAATCGATCTTCTATTCGCTCGGTTACGGCGGCAACGGCGTCATGTACTCGGCGCAGGCGGGCCGGCGCATGGCCGAGCGCATCGCGGGCAAGGCCAGCGACACGGGCTTGCCGATCTTCAATTCCAAATTGCCATATCCCAACATGATGGAACTGGTCGAATCGCAAGCCTTCGCCCCGTTCCGCCGCCTGGGCCAGCGCTTCCTGTACCGCTGGTATCACTTGAAGGATGAAGTGTTTTAAATAGCAGTAGCCGTACCAAGCCGCTGTATGGTTGACAAAGAGCAACCAGCGGCGCCTGTTCCGCAAGGAGCAGATATTGCCCGAACGTTCACACATAACAATAAATCTTGGAGTGAGACATGAACACAAATACGAGCAAAACGGTTTTTTCAACGATGCGCCGCGCCGTCCTCGGCACCCTGGTGCTGGGCGTAGTGGCGGCCTCCAGCGGTACCGCCTTTGCGCAAGGCAAGGAAGTGACGATTGCCTACCAGGAAATCAACGGTCCCTTCCTGGTGGCCATCGCCAGCGGCGAAGTGGAAAAAACCACCGGCTATAAAATCAACTGGCGCAAGTTCGATTCGGGCGCCAAGGTAGCCACCGGCATGGCGTCCGGCGACGTGCAGATCGGCGTCATCGGTTCCAGCCCTCTGACGGCGGCCGTCAGCCGCGGTGTCGACCTGCAGCTGTTCTGGATCATCGACGACATCAACGAAGCCGAAGCGATGGTGGCCCGCAATGGCGCCGGCATCACCAAGCCGACCGACTTGCGCGGCAAGAAAATCGCCGTGCCTTTTGTTTCCACCACGCACTTCCACACCATGTTCGCGCTGGAAACGTGGGGCATCAAGCCCACGGAAGTGAAATTGCTGAACATGCAGCCGAACCAGATCGCCGCTGCCTGGGAACGCGGTGACATCGACGCCGCCTTCGTGTGGGACCCGGCATTGAGCAAGCTCAAGCAAAACGGCAAGGTGCTCGTCACCTCCGGCGAACTGAGCAAGAAAGGCAAGGCCACGTTTGACGGCATGGCCGTCGAGCGCGCCTGGGGCGAAGCGAATTCCGACTTCATGGCCAAGTTCGTCAAGGTGATGGCCGCTGCCGACGCCGACTACCGCGCCAATCCGAAAGCGTGGACTATTGATTCCCCGCAAGTGAAAGCCAACGTCAAGCATTCGGGCGCGGCCGCCAAGGACGTGGCCGCTTCAGTGGCGCTGTACGCCTATCCATCGTTGCAGGAGCAAGCGTCGCCGGCCTGGCTCGGCGGTGGCGCGAAGGGCGGCGTGGCGCAAGCTTTGCTGGCCACGGCGCAATTCCTGAAGGGCGAAGGCAAGATCGACACCCTGGCAACAGATTACGCCAAGTATGTGACACCCAAGTATGCACAGGCCGCCGGCCTGCTGAAGTAAACGTTGTGCGATGGCGCGCCTGCGGGCGCGTTGACTGAACAGAATGCGTTGAACTGAAGTGACTACACCTATGCGGGGCACATGATGGAAAATCTCTACGTCAAGGATGTCAGCGTGATTTATCCGGGCAAGACGGCCGGTGAACGCGTACATGCCTTAAATAATATCAATCTCACCATCAATAGCGGCGACTTCGTCGTCGCGCTGGGCGCCTCGGGTTGCGGCAAGACAACCTTGCTCAGTCTGATGGCGGGCTTTATCGCCCCGTCCAAGGGCGAGATTATGCTCGGAGACAATAAAGTGGAAGGGCCGGGTGCCGACCGTGGCGTCGTATTCCAGAAGCATGCCTTGCTGCCATGGCTGAACGTGATGGAAAACGTGGAGTTCGGCTTGAAACTGCAAGGCGTGGCTAAGGCCGTGCGGCGCGAACAGGCGGCCAAGAACCTGGCGCTGGTCGGCTTGAAGGACTTTCACGACAATATGATTTATCAATTGTCGGGCGGTATGCAGCAAAGGGTGGGCATCGCCCGCGCCCTGACCAGCAATCCCGCCATGCTGCTGATGGATGAACCGATGGCGGCGCTCGACGCGCTGACGCGCGAAACCATCCAGGAGTTGCTGCTCGATATCTGGGCCAAGTCCAGCACCATGTTCTTCTTCATTACCCACAGCGTCGACGAGGCGCTGTTCCTGGCGAACCGGCTGATCGTCATGTCGCCCCGTCCGGGCCGCATCACGCACACGTATGAACTCGATTTCAACAAGCGCTTCCTCGAATGCCGCGATGCGCGCGCCGTGAAATCGAGTCCGGACTTCATCAAGATGCGCGAAACGGTGCTCAACATCATTTATGGCGACGAACGCGCCGTCAATAAAGAGCTGGAGGTGTCCCATGCATAGCCCATCCGTCGTGGGATTTCCTCCCACCACCGCCAAGCGCGCCGGTTTCTTTGGCCGCCTGTTCGCTCCCCGCTGCGCCATGCCCGGCGAAGCGTTCGGCGCGCCGGGGCAGGGCAATTCCAGCCGCATCGCTACCGTCACCGTCATCGCCGTGCTCTTGCTGTGGTTTGGCGTGACGGCCAGCGGCATGGTCAAACCGCTGTTTTTACCTTCGCCGCAAGCCGTGTATGAAAAATTCATCATGGCGGCCACGACCGGTTTCGGCGGCGCCACGCTGTGGGAACACACGGTCGCCAGTCTGGTGCGCGTGTTCGGCGCCTTTGGCCTGGCGTGCATGTTCGCCATTCCCATCGGCGTGATGATGGGCGTCAATCGCGTGGCACGCGGCATCTTCGATCCCTTGATCGAGTTCTACCGTCCGCTGCCGCCGCTCGCCTACTTGCCACTGGTCATCATCTGGTTCGGCATCGGCGAGTTTTCGAAGGTCTACCTGATCTTCCTGGCCATCTTCGCGCCGATGGCGATTGCGGCCCGCGCCGGCGTCAGTTCCGTGTCGCTGGAGCAAATCCACGCGGCGTATTCGATGGGCGCCACCCGTTTCCAGGTTATCGTGCACGTGATTTTGCGCGCCGCGATTCCGGAAATTCTCACCGGCATGCGCATCGGCATCGGCGTGGGCTGGACCACCCTGGTGGCGGGCGAAATGGTGGCGGCCACGCGTGGCCTCGGCTACATGGTGCTGAGCGCTTCCGAGTTTCTGGCCAGCGACGTGGTGATCATGGGCATCATCGTGATCGGCTTCTTTGCTTTCCTGTTTGATTTGATGATGCGTTACCTCGAACGTACCCTCGTGCCATGGAAGGGCAAGGTGTAAGACGTTCCCGGGAGTGGCGCGCACGCCACAAGTGTTGCCGCCGCTCCCTTTTTTTTAGCAACCCTAACTGTACGTAACCTCCAGCGCGCTTGCCCCTTGGCTGCCGCGCCGGGCCGCTGCATTTCCAGATTGACTTATGGAATGCGGCCAACCAGACTGATTCACACGATGTATCGATGCTGCTTGACGGTGTTGCCTAAATAAAACAAAGCCGCGCGGCAAGAACAAGCCGCAGCAGGCAGGGCGCACCGGGCTTCAGAGATTTTCAGGAGACAAAACATGATTAGCGAATCGCATAACAGTACCGGCTTGCAGCACTCGCTCAAGCAACGCCACATGAGCATGATCGCCATCGGCGGCGTGATCGGCGCCGGCCTCTTTGTCGGCAGCGGCGTCATCGCCAAGGCCGCCGGCCCGGCCGCCATCCTTTCCTTCCTGCTCACGGGCGGCCTCGTCGTCCTGATCATGCGCATGCTGGGCGAACTGGCCTCGTCCCTGCCCGTGGTCGGCTCCTTTTACGAATATGCGCGCCTGGCTTTCGACGACAAGCCGAAGGTCTCGAAATTCCTCGGCTTCATGAGCGGCTGGATGTACTGGTATTTCTGGGTCGTCGTCGTGGCACTGGAAGCCATCGCCGGCGCGAAACTGGTCAACTTCTGGCTGCCCGACGTGCCGTCGTGGTCGATCAGCCTGGTGCTGCTTGTCTCGATGACCGTGCTCAATCTGTTCTCCGTGAAAGCGTTCGGTGAATTCGAGTTCTGGTTCGCCTCGATCAAGGTGGTCGCCATCATCGTCTTCCTGTTTGTCGGCGCCCTGTTCATCACGGGCAGCTTGCCCAACAGCATTCCGACCCTGGGCTTTTTGACCAGCAACGGCGGCTTCATGCCGCATGGCTGGGGGCCTGTATTGAGTGGCGCCGTCGCCGCCACGGCCTTTTATTCGGGCGCCGAGATCGTCACCATCGCCGCCGCCGAAACGTCGGACCCGGCCAAGGCCATCGCCCGCGCCACCAATTCCGTCATCACGCGCGTGCTGATGTTTTATGTCGGCTCCATGTTTGTTGTCGTCTGCATCGTGCCCTGGGATTCGCCGGCCATCGCCACGCCGTTCGTCAGCGCCCTGACCGTCATGAACATCCCGTACGCGGCCCACATCATGAACGCCATCATTTTGACGGCCGTGCTGTCTGCCCTGAATTCCAGCCTGTACGCTTCGTCGCGCATGATCTTTGCGCTGACGCGCCGCGGCGACGCCCCCACGGGCCTGGTCAAGCTGAGCAAGAACGGCGTGCCGATTCGCGCCATTTTGTTCAGCACCTTGTTCGCCTATTTCGCCATCGCCGTCTCGTATGTGTCAGCCGACCTGGTGTTCCCCTTCATCGTCAACTCCTACGGTATCCTGATCCTGTTCGTCTACCTGCTCATTGCGATATCTCAATTGCGCCTCCGTCGCCGGCTGGAACGCGAATGCCCGGAACGCATCAAGGTGCGCATGTGGCTGTTTCCCTACCTGACGTATTTCACCATCATCGCCATGCTGGTGATCCTGGGCGCCATGAGCGTGTCGTCCGATACGGAGCAGCGCGTGTCGTTCTGGTTCGGCCTGTTGAGCGTGGTCATCATGAGCGTCATGTACTACATCAAGAAACTGGTCAACGACGACCGCAACGGCGGCAACGAAGCCAAGGTGGAGCTCAAACATGTCTGATACGACCTTGTTGCCCGCAGGCCGGCGCCGCTTCCTGCGCACGACGGCCGCCCTGGGCGCCGCCGTCGTGGCCGGCCCAGCCTTGGCGGAGTCCGTCACTTTGCCGTTTGAAAACGGCGAGCGCGAACTGGTGGCCTTCCCGCAAAAGCGTCCGCTGATCCTGCTGACCAGCCGTCCGCCCCAGCTGGAAACGCCGTTCAGTGTGTTCAATGAAGGCGCGATTACGCCCAACGACGCGTTTTTCGTGCGCTACCACTGGAGTGGCTTGCCCACCAGTATCGATGGTGGCAGCTACCGGCTGCGCATCGGCGGCCTCGTGAAAACGCCTTTGGAACTGTCGCTGGCGGAATTGAAACAGCTGGCCGAGCCCGTCGAGGTGGTAGCCGTGACCCAATGTTCGGGCAATAGCCGCGGCTTCTTCGCCCCGCGCGCGAATGGCGGGCAGCTGGGCAATGGCGCCATGGGCAATGCCCGCTGGACGGGGATCCCCCTGAAAACCGTGCTGGAAAAGGCCGGCATCGCGGCCAGCGCCGTGCAGGTCGCCTTCAATGGCCTGGAAACGCCGCCCGTGGGCGATGGCCCTGATTTTCAGAAAGCCTTGTCGGTCGAGCACATCATGGCCGGCGACGTCATGCTGGCCTGGGCCATGAATGGCGAAGACATTCCTTTCCTGAACGGCTATCCGCTGCGCCTGATCGTACCCGGCTTCTATGGCACCTACTGGGTCAAGCACCTGAGCGATATCACCGTGCTCGACAAGCCCTTCGACGGCTTCTGGATGAGCACGGGCTACCGCATTCCCGACAACGGCTCCGGCTTCATCGAACCGGGCACGCCTGTGGGCAAGACGACGCCGATCAGCCGCCTCAACGTGCGCTCCTTCATTACCAGCGTGCAAGATGGTGCGCAAGTGAAAGCGGGGCGCGACCTGGCACTGCGCGGCATCGCTTTTGATGGCGGCCAGGGCATCAGCGAAGTGAGCGTATCGGTGGACGGCGGCCAGACGTGGCAGGAAGCGAAGCTGGGCAAGGATCTGGGGCGCTTTTCGTTCCGCGAGTGGACGCTGATGTTGAAGGCGCCGCGCAAGGGCAAGCACGTGCTGATGGTGCGCGCCGTCAACCGCATCGGCCAGAGCCAGCCCATGAAAGCCCTGTGGAATCCCATGGGTTATATGCGCAACGTGGTGGAAACCACGCGCATCCAGACAGTCTGAGGAGAACCATATGAAGATATTACTTGCCGCGCTGGCACTGTCGGCGGCGGGCGGCGCGTGCGCGCTGGAAATCCATTTACCACCAGAAACGGCGACTTATAAACCCAGCGAATTGCCCGGCTACCAGCTGGTGCAGCGCAACTGCATGACGTGCCACGCGGCCCAGTATGCATCGAGCCAGCCGCCCGCCTCGCCGCGCGCCTACTGGGAAGCGACCGTCAAGAAGATGAAAAAACCGTTTGGTGCGCAGTTTGATGATGCGGACATGCCGGCCATGGTCGATTACCTGGTGAAAACCTATGGTGCGGAACGGGGTGCCATCGTACCTGCCGCCGTTGCCAAACCCGTCGTAGCCGCAGCCGCTGTCCCGGCCGCCAGCGGCAAGGACGTGAAAACCTTGCTGGCGGCGAACGGCTGCATGGCTTGCCATGCGCTCGACCAGAAGGTGGTCGGCCCCGGCTTTGCGGAAGTGGCAGCCAGATACAAGGGCAAGGACAGCGTTGCTGCCGTGGCGGCCAACATCCGCAGCGGCGGCGCCGGCAAATGGGGCCCCGTGCCCATGCCGCCGTTCAGCCAGCTCAGTGCAGCGGATGCGGCGAGCCTGGCGAAGTACGTGCTGAACAGATAAGTTCGTCCCGGACGCGCGGCAACCCTTAATACCACTTGCCGCCACCCATCTTGCGCGGTATTGCCCGCTGCCATTACGCAGCGGGCTTTTTTTTACGTCCGCCATTCGCCATTGCATCGCTTGCCAGCGCAGCGATCGCTACCACTGGTATTGTAAAAAACACCGTTATATAAAACCACTTGACTACCAATTTAGGGCGTCGCATTCTCTGTGCAGAAAGCCGACGCTTCGCTGTGCTTTCTTTACGTACAACATAAAAAGCTACTTCGATAGTTTTCGTATAACGTTCAGGAGACATTGTGAAGACACGGCAAATTAGCCGGCTGGCCTCGCCTTTGATGGCTGGCCTGCTGGGCAGCGCGCTGCTCGCTTGCGGCGGCAATTCCACCACCGAATCCCCATCGACCCTGCTGGCCGGCATGGTCGCCAGCGACAGTTGCGCGGCCTGGAGCGCCGCTGCCGTCTACACGGCGGGCCAGTGCGCCGTCTACGACGGCAAGGTGTACCGGGCCAAATGGTGGGTGCAGGGCACGGCGCCGAACAACGACCAGTGGGGGCCGTGGAGCCTTGATACGACCACTCCAACCCCGACTCCCACCCCGACAC
>NZ_PDZL01000034.1 GCF_002735705.1 Janthinobacterium sp. BJB426 | reverse complement strand
CGGCCGCCCCTTCCCCTCCTGCCGCCGCCCCACCTGTTTTTGGCCTGCGCCTGGCCACGGGCCTGGCTGGCGTGCTGCTGGCCGTGCTGGTCTCCGGCCTGAATGAAAACATCACCAAGGTCGCGCTGGCCGACATCCGCGGCGCCATGGGCATCGCGCGCGACGACGCCAGCTGGCTCGTCGCCCTGTATGCGGCCGCCTCGGTGTCGGCCATGGCGTTCGCGCCGTGGTGCTCCGTCACCTTTTCGCTGCGCCGGCTGACGGCCACCGCCATCATCGTCTGCATGGCCGCCGGCGTGCTATGCCCGTTCGCGCCGAACCTGTCCGTGCTGATGTTCCTGCGCGTGGTGCAGGGCGCGGCCGGCGGCGCCCTGCCGCCCATGCTGATGACGGTGGCGCTGCGCTTCCTGCCGCCAAATATCAAGCTGTATGGCCTGGGCGGCTATGCGCTGAGCGCCACTTTCGGTCCCAGCCTGGGCACGCCGCTGGCCGCCTTCTGGACCGAGTACCTGGGCTGGCAATGGGCCTTCTGGCAAGTCGTCCCGGGCAGCATCGTCGCCCTGCTGATGGTGTCCTGGGGCTTGCCGCAAGACCCGCTGCGCCTCGAGCGCTTGCGCCAATTCGACTGGCGCGGCCTGCTGCTTGGCCTGCCCGCCATCAGCATGCTGGTGGTCGGCTTGCTGCAGGGCGAACGCCTGGCGTGGTTCGCCTCGCCGCTGATCTGCGTGCTGCTGGGCGGCGGCGCCGTGCTGCTGGTATTGTTTTTCATCAACGAGTGGTCGCATCCGCTGCCATTTTTCAAGCTGCAGCTGCTGTCGCGGCGTAACCTCAGTCATGCCCTGCTGACCCTGGGCGGCGTGCTGTTCGTGCTGCTGGCCGTGATCCTGATCCCCTCGTCCTACCTGGCGCAGGTGCACGGCTACCGCCCGCTGCAAACGGCGCCCGTGATGCTGATGGTGGCGCTGCCGCAGTTGATCGCCCTGCCGCTGGTGGCCGCCCTGTGCAATCTGCGCGCCGTCGATTGCCGCTGGGTGCTGGCCATCGGCCTGGCCCTGCTGGCCCTGTCCTGCGTGCTCGGCGCGCGCATGTCGCCGGACTGGATACGCACGCATTTCTACCTGCTGCAAGCGGTGCAGATCTTCGCGCAACCGATGGCCGTGATTCCCTTGCTGCTGCTGGCCACCACGGGCCTGGCGCCGCAGGATGGCCCGTTCGCGTCGGCCTGGTTCAACACCATCAAGGGCATGTCGGCCGTCGTCGCCACCGGCGTGCTCGATGCGCTGATCACGCGCCGCAACCATTTTCATTCAACGGTGCTCAGCGAACGCCTGGGCAACCTGCCGGCCGGCGTAGACATGGCGGGAATTGCGCAGCGCATGCATGCGCAAGTCGTCACCCTGACTTCGTCCGACCTGTACCTCACCGTGGCCGCCATCGCGCTGGCCATGATTGTGATCATTCCCATCCTGCCGACGCGCGTCTATCCGCCGCGCGCCGCCTGATTTCTATTGTTACGAAAGAGCTTCACCATGCAAAAACCCATACTGCGCTCGCGCGCTTTCATCCTCGGCCTGGCGCTGCTGGCCTGCGCCCTCGCCTTTTGCGCCTGGCAACTGCTGTTCGCCCGTGGCGACGAACAAAGCACGGACGACGCCTTTGTCAGCGCCGACTACACCGTGCTTTCCCCCAAGGTGGGCGGCATCGTGCGGGAGGTGCTGGTGGAAGACAACCAGACTGTCAAGTCGGGTCAGCTGCTGGCGCGCATCGACGACCGCGACTACCAGGCCGCCGCCGCCTCGGCCCGTGCCGAGGTAGCCGGCGCCGAAGCGCAACTGGCGAATGCCCGCGCCGCGGTGCAGCGCCAGCAATCGGTGATCGAACAAGCCAGCACCCTGGTCGACGCCAACCAGGCGGAAGACAAACTGGCGCAGCAGGAACTGGCCCGTTCAACGCACCTGGCTGGCCAGGGCGCGGGCAGCGTGCAGAACGCGCAGCAGGCGCAATCGCGCTTCGATGTGAGCCGCGCGCGCCTGGCGCAAAACCGCGCCGCCCTCGTCGCCACCCGCAAGCAGACGGACATTTTGCAAGCGCAGCAAGGCGCGGCCGAAGCGGCCTTGCTGCGCGCCCGCGCCAGCCTGCAACGGGCCGAACTGGATCTGTCGCATACACAACTGAGCGCCCCCATCGACGGCATCGTGGGACGCCGCGCCGTGCGCGTCGGCGCCCTGGTCGCTCCTGGCGCCAGCCTGATGGCCGTGGTGCCCCTGAACCGCAGCTTCGTCGTCGCCAACCTGCAGGAAACCCAGCTGACCCACGTGCGCCAAGGCCAGCGCGCCAGCATCGCCGTCGACGCCTATCCGGGCGTGCTCCTGCACGGCACCGTGCACAGTATCGCGCCGGCCACGGGCGTGACGTTCGCCGCCATCGCGCCGGAAAACGCCACCGGCAACTTCACCAAGGTGGTGCAGCGCATCCCCGTCAGGATCGCGCTCGATCCGGGCCAGGATGGCGAACGTCGCCTGCGCGTGGGCATGTCGGCCGAAGTGCGCATCGATACGGCCATGCGCCGTCAAGCATTGACACAGGTGAGCGCGCGATGAAAGCACTGATCTTTATCACGGCCCTGGGCCTGGCCGGCTGCGGCAGCGTCGGCACCGATTTCCAGCGCCCGCACCATGATCTGGGACAGCAATGGCGCCAGGTGGAAGATGCCCGGTTCGCCGCAAGCCAGGATGGCGCCATCGAGCAGCGCTGGTGGGACAGCTTTGGCGATACCACCCTGTCGTCACTGCTGCAACGCGCCGCCGGCGCCAACCTCGACGTGCTGACGGCCGCCAGCCGGCTGGAACAGAGCCGCGCCGCGCGCGGTGTGGCCGGCGCCGCGCAAGGCTTGTCCCTGGGCGCGAATGGCAGCTATGGCCGCGCGCGCAACAGCGAGCAGGGCTTGAGCGACCCGTCGCGCAACAATGGCCAGGCCGCCTACAGCCTGTGGCAAAGCAATCTCGATGCGGCCTGGGAGCTGGACCTGTGGGGCCGCGTGCGGCGCGAAGTGGAAGCGGCAGACGCGCGCGTCGACGCAGCTCAGGAAACGCAGCGCGGCGTGCTGCTGGCCGTGCTGGCCGAAACGGCGCGCGACTACATCGAGCTGCGCGGCGCGCAGCAGACCCTGGCCATCACGCAGCAACTGCTCGATATCGCCCGCCATACATTGAACCTGACGCGCATCCGCCTGCGCGAAGGCGCGGCGACGCAGCTCGACGAGGCCGAGGCGGCGGCCCACGTGGCCACCATCGAAGCGCGCCTGCCGCCGCTGCAGCAGCGCGAAGCGCGCCTCGGCAATGCCCTCGCCCTCTTGCTGGCGCTGCCGCCGCAAGCCTTGCGGGCGGAGCTGGCGGCGGGCAAGGACATTCCCGCCATGACCATGCAAGTGCAACTGGGCGTGCCCAGCAGCCTGGCCGAGCGGCGACCCGACATCCGCCGCGCCGAAGCGCAGCTGCACGCGGCCACGGCCGCCATCGGCGAGGCGCAAGGCGATTTTTATCCGCGCATCACGCTCTCGGGCAGCATCGGCCTGCAAGCGATGCAACTGTCCGACATCGGCTGGGATGCCAAACGCTTTGCCTTCGGTCCCGGCTTCAGCGTGCCCCTGTTCGATGGCGGCCGCCTGCGCGGCAATCTGCAATTGCGCGAGGCGCAGCAGCAGGAAGCGGCCATCGCCTACCGCCAGACCGTGCTGGCCGCCTGGCACGAAGTGGAAGATGCGCTGTCTGGCTACCAGGCCAACGCCCGCCGCCAGGCCAGCCTCGATGAAGCCGTCAAACAGGGACGCCGCGCGTTGGGCAGCGCGGAACTGCAGTACCGCCAGGGCGGCACGGACCTGATCAACGTGCTGCACGTGCAAAACACCTTATTGAACAACGAAGCGGCGCTGGTCGACAGCCGCGCCACCGCTTCGCTGTCGCTGGTCCAGGTCTACAAGGCGCTGGGCGGCGGCTGGCAAGCCTTTTCAACCACCTCGCAAGGAAGCACGCCATGAAACCGAATCCCGCACACTTTTCCATCCACGACGTCAGCGACTTTCCCATCGTGCGCTTTCGCCCTGAAACAGCCGTCACCGGCTATGCCCCGCTGTGGGAAAACGACATGGACGCCCTGCTACGCCACGGTGTACCGTTCGTCATGCTGTTCGAAGAGGAACGCCGCGATGAAGCGCACATCGACCGCAAGCGGCGCGGCCTGTGGCTCAAGCACAACAAGGTGGCGCTGGCCACCCTTTGCCGAGGCCTCGTGTCGATCGAGGCGGATGCGGAACAGCGCGCGCGCCTGCAGGCGATGGCAGCCGGCGCCATGAAAGCCTTCGGCATCCTGCAGGAAGTGGCGGCCACGCGCGAACAGGCCGAAGCCCTGATGGTGTGGCTGCTGGGTAGCGGCCAGATGGCGCGGCCGCGCGCGGCGGACGTGTGGTGAGTAAGTGAATAAATGAGTGAATAAGTGAGTGAATAAGTGAGTCGGTCAGGCGGCCCTGCGCACCGCGCTTCTGGCAGGGATGACGCACACGTCGCCATCGCTGCTGGTGGCCGTCGTCAGGGCGATGCCGTACAGCGCGGCCAGGGCCGGCACGGCGCCCGCATCGCTGGCGATATCGGCCACCTGCTGGCCCGAACGCACCAGCAGCAGCCGGTCAAAACCCAGCAAGGCGTGATTGATGTCGTGCAGGATGGCGATGACGGCGTGTCCGCGCGCGGTGCAAAACTGCTGCAGGCTATCGAGCAGATCGAACTGCAGGCCGGGATCGAGCGCCGCCAGCGGTTCGTCGACGAGTATCAAGCCATCTTTGACATCCCACATCTGCGCGAAGATGCGCGCCAGTTGCACCCTGGCCTGCTCGCCACCGGACAAGGTGTCCAGGCGGCGCCCCAGCAAATGCCCGGCGTGCGCCTGGGCGGCCGCGTCCTGCACGATCTGCCCCAGTTGCGGGTCGACCAGGCGCGCCACTCTTCCCAGGCCGATCACCAGCTCGCACTGCAATCCGAAGGCCACGTTCGAGCCTTGCGGCAGCACGGCGCGGCACCGCGCCAGGTCGGCCAGCGGCCACTGCGCCAGGGGATGGCCGGCAAGCATCACCTGGCCCGCCTGCGGCTGCAGTTCGCGCGCCATCAGTTTGAGCAGAGTCGACTTGCCCGCACCGCTGGGGCCGAGGATGGCGATGCGCTCGCCCGGCGCCACCCGCACATTGAAGGGGCCGAAATACTGCTGGCCCAGTTGGGTGGTGGCGAAGGAGAGTTCCAGCAGGGGCGTCATGTTCACCTCTAAGCGGTGCCGTGGCGGAAGCGCCGCAACAGCATCAGGAAAAATGGCCCGCCCAGCAAGGCCGTGAAAATGCCGACGGGGACTTCCGCCGGAATGGCGACCGTGCGCGCCAGGGTGTCGGCCAACAGCAGCAACAAGCCGCCGGCCAGCATGGCCAGGGGCAGCACACGGCGCTGGTCGGCCCCCAGCCAGGTGCGCACCAGATGCGGCGCGATCAGACCAATAAAACCGATGCCGCCGCACCAGGCCACGGCAAAACCCGTCAGCACGGCCACCAGCACGATCACCTGCGTGCGCAGCCGGCCCACGTCGATGCCCACGTGCAGCGCCTGCGCCTCGCCCAGCGCCAGCGCGTTCAATGAGCGCATCAGGAAGCGCGTGGCCCACAGTGCGCCGGCCAGCACCACCAGCAACGCCGCCACCTGGCGCCAGCTGCCGGCCGACAGCGAACCGAGGGTCCAGAAAGTCAGGGTGCGCAGCTGGTCATCGCTGGCCAGGTAGATGCACAGGCCCATGACGGCCACCGTGATGGCGTTCAGCGCCACGCCCGTCAGCAGCAGGCCGACGATAGAACCGGGCGTGGCCCAGCGGGCGACCCTGTCGAGCAGCACGCAAATGAGCATGGCGCCGCCAAACGCGGCCCCCGGCAACAGCCACACGCGCAGCTCGGGCGCCACGTGCAGGCTGGCGGCGAAGACGATGGTGGCCGCGCCCGCGCAGGCGGCGCCGCTGCTCACGCCAAGCAGCCCCGGATCGGCCAGCGGATTGCGAAACAGCCCTTGCGTCAGGCCGCCGGCCAGCGCCAGCGCGGCGCCGATCAGGGCGGCGAACAGGGCGCGCGGCAAACGGATATGCCACAATACATACGCGCCGCCTGACAGCGCCTCGTCGCCCGCTTGAAACGGCGCCAGCCAGTCGGCCAGCGTCACGGGCACGGCGCCCGCCTGCACGGCAATGAGCAAGCCGCACGCCAGTGCGGCGGCCAGCAAGCCGCCAGCGCCCCAGCGTGGCCAGCGCCAGGGCGTGACGGACACCAGGGAGGCCACGTTCATGCTGTCATGGCTTTGGCAAACGCGGTGTCGAGTTCCGCCAGCGCCTGCGGCATGCGCGGGCCAAAGCCCAAGAGCAGCATGGCTTCCAGCGACACGATGCGGTGCTTGCGCCCGGCCGGCGTCTGCCCCAGCCCTGGCAGTTTCAGGATGCCGTCCACGCCGCCCGACGCTTTCAAGCCCTGGTCCGTGACGAGCACGATGTCGGGCCGCGCGGCGATCACGGCTTCGGGCGTCAGCGGCTTGTAGCCGGCGAATCCACCCTGCCCGCCCATCACGTTGACGGCGCCCGCATACGCGAGCATGGCGTCGGCGCCCGTCTCGCGCCCGCCCACCATCACCTGGTTCGGCGCATGGGCGAGGATGAACAGCACGCGCACGGCTGATTGTCCCGGTGATTGGCTGCGCTGGCGCACCTTGCCCAGGGCGCCGTCCCACTGCTGCTGCAAGGCTTGCGCCAGGCGCGCGGCGGGGTCGGCACGTCCCGTGATCTGGCCCACCTGTTTCACCCGTTCGAGCAAGCCTTCGAACTTGTTATTCGCGTTCAGCACCGCCACCGGCACGCCCGCGTCGCGCACCTGGCGCAGCACCGCCGACGGTCCCGCTTCCTCGGTGGCGATCAGCTGCGTGGGCGCCAGCGACAGCACGCCCTCGGCCGACAGGGTGCGCGCGTAACCCACCTGCGGCAGCTGTTGCGCCACGGCCGGATACAGCGAGGTGGTATCGACGCCCACCAGTTCGCCCTGCGCTTCGAGCGCATAGACGATTTCCGTCAGGGCGCCGCCGACGCTGACGATGCGCCGCGCTTTGATCATCGGCTTGGCCGCGTCGGACACTGCCGCCAGCACCTGCATCGGCGCGGCCAGCGCCAGCGCGCCCGCCCCCATTTTTTTCAGCGCGATGCGGCGCGCCACGCTGGCGGCGATCATGCGGCGCATAGTTCACCCTCCTGCAGCACGCGCTCGACGACGTTGCGCCATTCGCACAATTCATGCACGCCCGGCTTGCGTTCGCCAAAGAACATGACAATGGTGTCGCCCTTGGCGTCGAACAGTTCCACCGACGTCACCAGGCCGTCGACGGTCGGCTTTTTCACCACCCAGGCGCTGGCGATATGGTCTTCGCGCAAATGCAGGTTGAAGCGCGTGTCGAGGACATTGATCCACGGCCCCATCACGGCGATCTTGTGCACGGGCCCGGAATGGATCTGGATCATGCCGGCATTGCCGACGAAGGCCATGATGGCCACCTTTTCGAGGGCGGCGTTATTGAGCAGGTCGAGCACGCAGGATTTGTCGAGCTGCTGCACGAAGCGCGGCTCGGCCAGACGCAGGCCCTGCAGGCGCGAGACCGAATATTTTTTCAGCACGGTGAAAAATTCATGCGTGTCGCGCAAGTCGGCCCAGGCGGCGCGAAAGCCGGCCACGTCGATCTGCGCGTCGGGCAGTTCGGCCGGCGGCACCGCCGCTGCCGTCACGGCGATGCCGGCCGCCTGGTCCTCGTCGGCGAAGCGCGTTACCAGCGCGTCATAGGCGGCCAGGTCGCTTTGCGGCTTGAGGAAAATCTTGTGCACGGCGTGGCCGGCGGCATCGAAAAACTGCAGACTGCGCTGCACTTCCTTTTCGCCCATCTCGCGAACGGCAAAGCCATGCGCCCACTGGCGGTAAAACACGCGCAGGTCGATGTCGCCGCCGAGCACCAGGCCCACGTGGTTGGTGTGACTAGCTTTTCGATAGACACCCGTCTTTTCATGCACGCACGAAGCGTTGCGCGTGAGCGCCATGACTTCGCCCAGCGGCTCCAGCGCGGCGATGATGGCGGGCCAGTCGGCCTGCAAGCGCTCCGCGCCCAGCAAGGCGCCATCGGCCAGCGACAGGCCCGCATGCGCGGCGATCAGCTCGCCTTCGGAAATGGCCAGTTCCTCGGCGATGTCGCGGTGGCGGGCTTTCTTTTCGCGGCGCAGGCGGGCAAATTCGCTGGCGACCAGCTCGGTATTGCAAATAGGGGGCATGCTCGTCACGGTGTCTCCTTTCAAGGCGAACACTGGCTGGCATGGGCTGGCTGGTGGTAGGGAATCTTGAAATCAATTATAAATGAGAATCATTCGCAATCAAGAGTTATTTGTGCGCGGTCAAAAAAAAGCGCCGCGACAGGAAACCCGTCGCGGCGCAAAGGAGACCGATCAATACAACCGATCAGTTCGGGAAAAAAGGTCAGGCGCTCGCTTGCACGGCCGGCATGGAGACCGGCTTGGCAGTGGGACGCTGCGCCAGCAAGACGACGGCGGCCAGCACCATGGCACCGCCCAGCAATTGCGTGCCGCTCACGGATTCCTTCAGCAAGGTCACGCCGAACGCCATCGTGATGACGGGTTCAAACGTGGAAATAATGGACGCCTTGGCCGCGCCAATTTGCGCCACGCCGGCAAAGAAGGCGGCAATCGCGATGGCCGTCGAGAACAAGGCAATGGCGCTAATGGCCAGCCAGCCCGTCGCCGTGCCCGGCAAGGACACGCCTTGCCACAAGGCAATCGCGCTGTTCGACAGGCCGGCCGTGCCCAGGATCACCACGCAGGCGGCCAATGGGTGAATATTCTCGCGGCTTTTCGACAGGCTGTTGCCAAACAGGATGTACACGGCATACACGCCGGCGGCCATCAATGCCAGCGCGATGCCGATGGGCTGGCCCTGCAGCTTGCCGCCCAGGGTGATGGCCATGCCGGCAATGGCCAGCGCCATCAGCACGAGCATGCGCCGGTCCAGCTTTTCCCAGCCCAGCGCCAGCGCGAGGATGGTGACCAGCACGGGATACACATACAGCAACATGCCGCACAGGCCACTGCTGGCATACATCAGGGCATTGAAATAGCCTTGCGACTGGGCCGTGTACATCAAGCCCATCAGCATGTAGCCGGCCAGCAGGCGGCCGCGCGGCAAGCGCCAGCCACCGAGCCATACGAGCGGCAGCAACAACATGGCGGCGATGACGAAACGCAAGGCCAGCATGGTCGACGGGTTGACCCCGGACGCATATGCCGCCTTGGCAAACACTGCGGAACTGCCGAAACCGGCGGCCGACAGCAACACCAGCGCAACAGCGCGGCGATCAGACATGCTAAACCTCTTCAATAAATCGGGTAGAACGAAGAACAAGGCGGGTTGTCCGGAGCGCCTCTGCGGGCGGTCTCGTTCCTGGCTTGGGATGCTTGCGCAAAAAATCCTGCATTAATCATATTGCGGGTCACTTCACGCAGTGACGGCATCATATTCGCTTGCGCAAAATGAAACAAACCAATATTCTTCACGGATAGGCCGAATATTACTGAGGCTCAATTCTCTTGAGAGTGCCATGTCACGTCCCTTGCCCCCACTCGCCGCCCTGCACGCCTTCGAGGCGGCCGCCCGCCATGAAGGCTTCCAGCGCGCGGGAGAAGAATTGCACGTCTCGGCCGGCGCAATCGGCCACCACGTGAAACAGCTGGAAGCGTGGCTCGGCATCGTGCTGTTCCAGCGCCTGCCACGCGGCGTCGTGCTGACCAATGCCGGGCAGCGCTATGCGGCCTCGCTGGGGCCGATCCTCAACCAGCTGGCCGACGTCTCCGAGCAGGCGCGGCGCCAGGGCGACGACAAGGTGGTGACGGTGACGGCTACCAGCTCGCTCGTCTCGCGCTGGCTGATGCCACGCCTGGGCCGCCTGCGCGACCGCTATCCGCAGATCGAACTGCGCGTGCTGGCCTCGATGCACCCGGTCGACCTGGCGCGCGATGGCGTGGACGTGGCCATCCGCCTGGGACCGGGCCGCTATCCGGGCCTCAAAGTCGATTTACTCATGGAAGAATGGTTTTCCGCCGTCTGTAGCCCCGATTTTCGCGCCAACGCGGCCAGCCTGCGCCAGCCCGCCGACCTGCTGCGCTACCCGCTGCTGCACGACGAGCCGGAAGTGCACCTGCCCGGCGAAATCGACTGGACGCGCTGGCTGCACAGCTGCGGCGTGCATTACAGCGGCAATAGCGGCAACAGCGGCGCGCGCTTTTCGCACACCTATCTATGTTTGGACGCGGCCGCCAGCGGCCAGGGCGTGGCCATTGCCGCCAGCCCCCTGATCGGCGACGACCTGCGCTCGGGCCGCCTGGTGCGCGTGTTCGAACACGCCGTGCGCGGACCACACTGCTATTATCTGCTGCGCTCGCCCCAGGCGGAAACGCGGCCCCTCGTGCACGCATTCTGCGAATGGCTGATCGCCGAGGCGCGCGCCGACCAGGAAACCGTCTGGCCCACCGTGGAGACCGCATGACGAGCAGGGAACTGGCGCGCAGCGCGCAATACGTAGTCCAGCATGACTATGAACAGGCCACGGTGACGGCGGCCGATGGATGGCAAGCCAGCGTGGGCGAATTCTATGGCGACCCGGCCGTGGCCTTGATCGACATCAATGAGCAATGGTGCGCCGTGGCGGGCGAGGGATTGGTGCTGTGCCGGCTGGAGCAACCGTTCGGGCAGTGCGTGGCGTATTTTCGCGAACCTGGAGCTACCGTCTGGGTCATGGAACTACGGCAAACAGGGCCGTTTGCGCTGGAGTGGCAGGATGAAGACGGCGTTTGGCACACCCTCGATTTTGACTTTGATACGATGTAACAGAACCTTCGCGACACCTCACAAAACCGTAGCGAGCGGAAGGGAGAGGTGGCTAAGAAGCGCAACCGTATTCTAGTACGGTGAGCATCGCAGGCCGCCTATACCGACGCGCAGTAGGTTTTGTGAGGCGTTTTCAACTTACAATTTGATGAAGTGCTCGCGGTAGTACTTCAATTCCTCGATCGATTCGAGGATATCGGCCAGCGCCGTGTGCTTCTGGTGTTTCTTGAAACCGGTGGCGATTTCCGGCTTCCAGCGCTTGCACAGCTCTTTCAGTGTCGACACGTCAACATTGCGATAGTGGAAGAATGCTTCCAGCTTCGGCATGCCGCGCACCATGAAGCGGCGGTCCTGGCCAATGGTGTTGCCGCACATGGGCGACTTGCCTGCCGGCACGTATTTCTTCAGGAACGCGATCAATTCCGCTTCCGCCTGGGCTTCCGTCACGGTCGACGCCTTGACCTTGTCGATCAGGCCCGAGCGGCCGTGCGTGCCCTTGTTCCAGGCGTCCATCTTGTTCAGGGTTTCATCCGACTGGTGAATCACGAACACGGGGCCTTCGGCCAGCAGGTTCAAGTGCATGTCCGTCACCACCACCGCCACCTCGATGATGCGGTCGGTATCGGGCTCCAGACCCGTCATTTCCATGTCGACCCAGACCAGGTTCATCTCATTTGGACGTGCGGGCACGGCGGGTGCAGGGGTGGATGCAGAGGTGGGTGCAGATAAGTCGGTCGCTTGTGACATAATTCTCTCTTGGCCTAATCAAACTAAATAATCAGCCATTTTCTCACAGGCACAGAATGTATTCACTCGCGTTTTCGATTTTGTTTGTATCCGTCCTCGTTTTGACCCTGGCCGTGCGCTTCTGGCTCGCTTCGCGGCAGATCCGCCACGTGCTGGCGCACCGCGCCGCCGTGCCTGCCGAGTTCGCGGAAAAGATCCCGCTGGCCGCGCACCAGAAGGCGGCCGACTACACGGTGGCGAAGACCAAGTTCGGCTTGCTGACCCTGCTGATCAACTATGCCGTGCTGATCGGCTTTACCTTGCTGGGCGGCCTGCAATGGCTGGCGCTGCACCTGAATGAATGGATGGGGCAGGGTTCGCCCATGCTGTACCAGATCGGCCTGATCGCCGCCTTTGCCGCCATTTCCGGCCTGATCGACCTGCCCTTCGACTATTACCGCCAGTTCGTGCTGGAGCAGCGCTTCGGCTTCAATACCATGGCGCGCAAGCTGTTCTTCACGGACATGCTCAAGGGCGTGGGCCTGGGCGCCGTCATCGGCCTGCCGCTGATCTGGGTCGTGCTGACCCTGATGGCCAAGTCGGGCGACCTGTGGTGGCTGTACGCCTGGTTCGTCTGGAGCGGCTTCCAGTTGCTGATGATGGTGCTGTTTCCCACCGTCATCGCCCCCCTGTTCAACAAATTCACGCCGCTGGCCGACGAAGCGCTGAAAAGCCGCATCGAAGGCTTGATGCAGCGCGTCGGATTCGCCTCGAAAGGCTTGTTCGTCATGGATGGCTCGAAGCGCAGCGCCCACGGCAATGCGTATTTCTCGGGCTTTGGCGCCAACAAGCGCATCGTTTTCTTCGACACCCTGCTGTCGCGCCTGGCGCCGCAGGAAATCGAAGCCGTGCTGGCGCATGAACTGGGCCACTTCAAGCTCAAGCATATCGTCAAGCGCATCGCCATGATGTTCGTCATCTCGCTGGGTTTCCTCGCGCTGCTGGGCTTCCTGAAGACGCAGCCATGGTTTTACGCGGGCCTGGGCGTCGACCCTGTTGCCCTGGCGCTCACTGGCCAGCCGACGGATGCGCTGGCCCTGCTGCTGTTCATGCTGGCCTTGCCCGTCTTCACTTTCCTGCTGGGCCCGTTGACCTCGCTCAGCTCGCGCAAGCACGAATTCGAAGCCGACGCCTTTGCCGCCACGCACACGCAGGCGGACGACCTGGTCTCGGCGCTCGTCAAAATGTATGAAGACAATGCGTCGACCCTGACGCCCGACCCGCTGCACTCGGCCTTTTACGATAGCCACCCACCGGCCAGCGTGCGCATCCGCCACCTGAAAGGGGCTGCCACATGAATACGCCATCGACTTCGCAAGACCTGGTCCAACTGTCCTGCACGCCGCGCCAGCAGGCGCTGGGCGACACGGATATCGCCACCCTGCACGGCCTGCTGCCGCAGTGGAGCTTGCAAAACGGCAAGCTGTGCCGCGACTTTGGCTTCAAGAATTACTACCAGACCCTGGCGTTCGTGAACGCCCTGGCCTATATGACCCATACACAAGATCACCATCCGGAGCTCATCATTACTTACAAAACCTGCGCCGTGCGCTACGACACGCACTCGGTCAACCAGGGCGCCGGCGGCCTGTCCGAAAACGACTTCATCTGCGCCGCCAAGGCAGACCTCATCTACCAGAGCAGCCAGGTGGCCCCATGAGCGAAGGCAAGTTGACAGGTGTCATCATCGCCGCCCACGGCCGCCACTACCTGGCCGACGTGGACGGCGCCAAGCTGCAATGCGTGACGCGCGGCAAGAAAACCAATGTGGCCGTGGGCGACATCGTGCACCTGACGCGCACGTCCAACGACCAGGCCGTCATCGACCGCATCGAGGAACGCAAGACCCTGCTGTACCGCTCGGACCAGTACAAGTCGAAATTGCTGGCCGCCAACCTGACGCAGCTGTTCATCGTCGTGGCGACGGAACCGGGCTTTGCCGACGACCTGATCTCGCGCTCGCTGGTGGCGGCCGACGCAGCTGGCATCGACGCGCGCATCATCCTCAACAAAACGGACGTGACCGCTTCACTGGAACGCGCCCGCGAACGCCTGCTGCCGTATTCATCGATGGGCTATCCCGTCGATGAAGTGTCGGCCCGCGCCGAACCCGAGCACGCCGTGGCCACCCTGGCGCCGCTGCTGGCGGGCCAATCATCCATCCTCATCGGCCAGTCGGGCATGGGCAAGTCGTCCTTGATCAACCTGCTGGTGCCGGACGCCGACATCGCCGTGCGCGAAATCTCGGCAGCGCTCGACACGGGCAAGCACACGACGACCTTTACGCGCCTGTACAAGCTCGACGAACTGGGCGCGAACAGCTCCATCATCGATTCGCCGGGCTTCCAGGAATTCGGCCTGTACCACTTGTCCGAAGGCATGCTGGAGCGGGCCTTCCGCGAATTCCAGCCGTATCTTGGCGGCTGCAAGTTCTATAACTGCCGCCACCTGATCGAGCCGCAGTGCGCCATCCTGCAAGCCTTGTCTGAAGGCAAGATCGCCAAGATGCGCCATACCCTGTACGGCCAGCTGCTGCACGAGTCGGCGCAAACGCTGTATTGAACGCGCCTGGCGCCCACCATCGGCGCGGGCGCCAAACCGACAAAAACATTACCACCACGAATTAAACAGAATTAAATTCTGTTGTTCAGCCCGCTTTCGCGCATTCATTCCAAAACCATCCATCGCCCGAATTCGCGTTTCAGCGCCGGATTCCGGCGTTTCATCGCTTTGCGCTGGCATCGCGCAGGTCCACTTGCTACCTTGGCATTGTCCCCGCCAGCGAACCTGCTGGAGACAACATTGGTCTAACTCCAACCCGCATTTGATCACAAGGTGAAATCATGAAAGCATCGTTCTCGCGTACCCTGGCCCTCGGTAGCGCCGCCCTCGTCCTCGGCCTGTCTTGCCTCAGCGCCAGCGCGCTGGAAATCGGCGACCAGGACAAGGTCCAGATCTCCGGCAAGGTCTACAAACTGGCCCCGCAGGAATTCAGCCAGTATGGCAATCGCTACCAGCTCGACACGGGCGATACCTTGCTGCTGCGCCAGCAAGTCAACCGCTATTTCACGCAAATCAAGGGACAGCCCGAAGTAGAACTGTTCGGCCGCGCACCTGGCGTCTTTGAAACGGCCAGCGGCACCCGCATGGAATTTCGCAACGATGGCGACGTCATCGCCATCACCGGCCTGAACAATATTCCGGGCGCCATCGCCAAGGCTGGCGAAACGGCCAGCACCGTGCACTTCGCCGGCCGCTAAGCAGGCAGCACGGCACAAGCGGCGCGGCAACTGGCTGGCAAGCCATCGCCAGCCTGTCCACGGGGCGTGCATCAGCCGGCAGGGGCTGGTGCACGCCCCGCCTGCTTTGCGCAGTCCAAACGGGTATGTGCAAAAAATACTGTCGAGTCAGCCAAACAACTGCATCCGAATGCAGCTTACAATGCGATCCAATAAGGTGCCACTGGCCGCTGGCCAACACCATCGCCTTGCGGGAGATTTCGGATGGAAATGTTCGCACTCGAACATGACATTGCACAGTGGGAAGACACACTGCGGCCATTGCGCGCCTTGGAGCGCCTGCCCTTGCTGATGCTGCTGGCCTGGCATTTGCGCCAGCGCAACTGCGCACAGGCGCTGCACCATGCGGCCGAAGCGGCGGCCTTGCTGCCCCAGGCCCAACTGCCGGACCGCGCCCTGGCCATCGCGCAGGCGCGTCTGCAACTGGTGCAGGCGGAAGTATCCTGGCTGCAAGGGGCGCTCGATGCGGCCGAAAGCCTGGCCATGGCGGCGCACGCCATCCTGTGCGCGCACGGCGACGGCGCCGCTTGCGCCGATGCGCACTGGCTGCTGTCCTCGATTGCCGTCGACCGGGGCGACCATGCCCGTTGCGATGCCGAACTGCTGGCCGCTGCCGGACAAGCGCGCAGCGCCGGCGATGCGATGCGCGCCAGCCTGGCCGACGCCGCCACGGCGCGCTGGGCCGTGTTGCGCGATGCGCCGGCCGCCCAAGCCCGCTGGGGCGCCGCCTTCCAGGCTGACGGCGCCAGCGGCAAGCTGCCCGCGCCGCTCGCTGCCTGGGTGCATGACTTCCGCGGCTTGCTGGCGCACACCTCGCGCGACCTGGGCACGGCCGCCGGCCACTACATGCAAAGCTATGAAGCGGCGCTGGAAAGCGGCCAGCTGCGCGGCGCCATCACGGCCGCCATCAATATCGGCGACTGTTTTTCCAGCCTCAACGACAACGAATCGGCCCTCGAATGGATGCAGTGCGCGCTGGACCTGGCGCGTCCCACGGGCTGGCCGCGCAGCATCGGCGCCTGCCAGACGCATACGGCCGAAACCATGCGCAAGCTGGGGCGCCTGGCCGCTGCCGAAGACTTGCTGCGCCAGGCGCTGCTCATCCTGGCGCCCGTGGCAGGTGCGCGCACCTATGCCAACGCCCTGTTCCACCTGGGCGAACTGAGCCTGGACAAGGGCGATTACGACACGGCGCTCGACGCCTTCAGCCGACTGGCGCAGCGGGCCGAAGCGTTGGGCCAGGCCGATTTCCGCAGCATGGCCCAGCGCGGCAGCGCCCACGCGCTGTCCTACCTGGACCGCCCGGACGAGGCGCTGCAAGCGGCCGAGCGGGCTTGCCAGCTGGCCACCGCGCAAGGCGACGCCATGCACCAGGTGGCGGCGCTGCGCGTCTTGTCCATGCTGCATGCGCGCCATGAGTTGCCGCCGCCCGCAGACATGCTGGAACGTAATCCCGCCCTGCATTTCCTGCACCAGGCGCTGCAGGTGGCCGCCTCCATCGAAGGCTATTCGCCGCCCGGCGAACTGCTCGACGCGCTGGCGCGCGAATACGCGCATGCGGGCGACTATGCGCGCGCCTACGATATCGCCCTCGATGCGGGCATGGCGCGTGAAAAAAGCCACACCCAGCAGGCGAGCAACCGCGCCACCGCCATGCAGGTCTACCACCAGACGGAACATGCGCGCTCGGAAGGCTATCACCACCGCGAACTGGCCGCCTCCGAAGCGCGCCGCGCCGAAGTGCTGCAGCAGACCAGCGACACCCTGGAACGACTGTCGGCCATCGGCCAGGAAATCACCACCCACCTCGACGCCAGCGCCGTATTCCAGGTGCTCGACCGCCATGTGCATGCCTTGCTGCCCGTCAACACTTTCGCCGTCTACATGCTCGACGCGGCAGGCACGGCGCTGCGCCGCGCGCATGGCATGGAAGCGGGCCGGCCCCTGTCCGACAACGCCATTCCACTGAACAATCCACGCGCCTACTCCGTGCGCTGCCTGCTGGGCCGGCGCGAAGTGTATATCGACCAGGTACCGCCGCGCCGCCACGCCTACACGGTGCCCGGCACCCTGCATAACCAGAGCGTGCTGTACGTGCCGCTGATGGTGGGCGAGCGCGTGCTGGGCGTGATGACGGTGCAAGCCTGCCATGCCAACGCGTATGGCGAACGCGAGCGGCTGATCTTTCGCACCCTGTGCGCGTATGGCGCCATCGCGCTCGACAATGCCAGCGCCTACCGGCAATTGCAAGATGCCCAGGCGCAACTGGTATCGCAGGAAAAACTGGCCGCCCTCGGTTCCTTGATGGCCGGCGTGGCGCATGAGCTGAATACCCCGATCGGCAACAGTCTGCTGATCGCCAGCACCATGCAACAAAAGACGGAAGACGTGGAACGCCTGATGAACGGTCCCGGCCTGCGCCGCTCGGACCTGGCCGCCTTCATCGACGATGCAGGCAAGGCGTCGGCGCTGGTGATGCGGGGCCTGCGCAGCGCGGCCGACCTGGTCAACAGCTTCAAGCAGGTGGCCGTCGACCGCACCACCGAGCAGCGGCGCCGGTTTGACTTGCAACAAGTAAGCAATGAAATCATCGCCACCGTCATGAACCGCATCCGCAGTTCGGGCCACCGCATCGAAGTGGAGATAGCCTTCGGCATCGCCATGGACAGCTATCCGGGTCCGTTCGGCCAGGTGATCACCAATCTGATCAACAATGCCCTGCTGCATGCCTTCGCTCCCGCGCCCAACGATGGCGCCGCCGGCACCGGTTGCATGCGCCTGTCCGCCACGATGGAAGCGGCGCGCGTGCAGATCGTCTTCGAGGACAATGGCGGCGGCATCGCGGAACAACATTTGTCGCGCATCTTCGACCCCTTCTTTACCACCAAGCTGGGCCAGGGTGGCAGCGGCCTGGGTTTGTCGATCAGCTACAACATCGTCACGGCCCTGCTGGGCGGCACCATCCAGGTGGCCAGCAGCCCCGCCGGCACGCGCTTCACCCTGGACTTGCCGCTGGAAGCGCCCCAGCTGGACGGCGCTGCGCCCGCCAGCATCTATTAACCACCACCGTTTGCCCGGGCGCAGGCTTGCCTATACAAGTACGCGCCCGGCCAGTCTTTCCAATCTAAAAGCAAAACCCTTATAATTGAACGGCTGAAGTACTTGCCATTGCATTATTTTCAACTTGGCAAACTGCATCGACCCGCGCGACAGGCGTCGCGCTGGCACCGATCAACACAGCAGCGCGCCGGGCGAGGCAGTCATCAGACGAGATGTTGTACGCTGATGCAACCCGGCGGGAAAGGCACGCCGCCGGCGGCCTGCGCATCTTCAAGTGGTCATTATGTCGACAAAAAAACCGATCAAGCACTACCTCCAGTTCTCCGATTTCACGTTGGAAGAGTACGAATATGTGATCGAACGCGCCCATCTGATCAAGCGCAAGTTCAAGAACTATGAAATCTACCATCCACTGATCGACCGCACCCTGGTGATGGTCTTTGAAAAGAACTCGACCCGCACGCGATTGTCGTTCGAAGCCGGCATGCATCAGCTGGGCGGCGCCGCCATCTACCTGAACACGCGCGATTCCCAGCTGGGCCGCGGCGAGCCGGTGGAAGACGCGGGCCAGGTCATGTCGCGCATGTGCGACATCATCATGGTGCGCACCTTCGGCCAGGAAATCATCGAGCGTTTCGCCGCCAATTCGCGCGTGCCGGTGATCAATGGCCTGACCAATGAACACCACCCGTGCCAGGTCTTTGCCGACATCTTCACCTATATCGAACACCGCGGCTCGATAGCCGGCAAGGTCGTCGCCTGGATCGGCGACGCCAACAACATGCTGTACTCGTGGCTGCAAGCGGCCGAGGTGTTCGGCTTCCACGTCAACGTGTCGACGCCAAAGGGCTACGACATCGACCTGGCGCAGGTCAAGACCGAGCGCTACACCTTCTTCGCCAACCCGTCGGACGCCTGCGAAGGCGCGCACCTGGTCAACACGGACGTGTGGACCAGCATGGGCTACGAAGCGGAAAACGCGGCCCGCATCGCCGCCTTCGACGGCTGGATCGTCGATGGCGCGAAGATGTCCCGCGCCGCGCCCGACGCGCTGTTCATGCACTGCCTGCCCGCCCACCGCGGCGAGGAAGTAGCCGCCGAAGTGATCGACGGCCCCCAATCGGTGGTGTGGGACGAAGCGGAAAACCGTTTGCACGTGCAAAAAGCGCTGATCGAATACCTGTTACTCGGTAAAATCAACTAATTCGCCAGGCACTGCATAACACCTGGCAGCATCGCAATACATACATCGACAACGACAACTGGAAGCAATATGAGCGACATTAAAAAAGTAGTCCTGGCCTATTCCGGCGGACTCGACACCTCCGTCATCCTGAAATGGCTGCAAGATAACTACCAGTGCGAAATCGTCACCTTCACGGCCGACCTGGGCCAGGGCGAAGAACTGGAACCGGCGCGCGCCAAGGCCATCAAATTCGGCATCAAGCCGGAAAACATCCATATCGAAGACGTACGCGAAGAATTCGTGCGCGATTTCGTCTTCCCGATGTTCCGCGCCAACACCGTGTATGAAGGCGAGTACCTGCTGGGCACCTCAATCGCCCGTCCTTTGATCGCCAAGCGCCTGATCGAAATCGCCAACGCCACGGGCGCCGACGCCATCTCGCACGGCGCGACCGGCAAGGGCAACGACCAGGTGCGTTTCGAACTGGGCGCCTATGCCCTCAAGCCAGGCGTAAAAATCATCGCGCCATGGCGCGAATGGGATCTGCTGTCGCGCGAAAAACTGCTGAAGTACGCGGAAGACGCCGGCATCGAAATCGACATGAAGCACAAAAACGGCGGTGCGCCGTACTCGATGGATGCCAACTTGCTGCACATCAGCTTTGAAGGCCGCCACCTGGAAAACCCGAGCGCCGAAGCAGAAGAAACGATGTGGCGCTGGACCGTCAGCCCGGAAAACGCCCCGGACGAAGCGGAATACCTGGACATCGAATACGAAAAAGGCGATATCGTCGCCATCAACGGCGTGCGCATGTCGCCTGCCACCGTGCTGGCCGAACTGAACAAAGTTGGCGGCAAGCATGGCGTGGGACGCCTGGACCTG
Organism: Janthinobacterium sp. BJB426; assembly: GCF_002735705.1. GTDB lineage: Bacteria > Pseudomonadota > Gammaproteobacteria > Burkholderiales > Burkholderiaceae_D > Janthinobacterium. The sequence goes on along the minus strand of NZ_PDZL01000034.1, from coordinate 14,380 downwards.
GTGGAAAACCGCTATGTCGGCATGAAATCGCGCGGCTGCTATGAAACCCCGGGCGGCACCATCATGCTGAAAGCCCACCGCGCCATCGAATCGATCACCCTGGACCGCGAAGTGGCCCACCTGAAAGATGACCTGATGCCGCGCTACGCGTCGATGATCTACAACGGCTACTGGTGGGCGCCTGAGCGCGTTGCCCTGCAAACCCTGATCGACCACACGCAGGAAACCGTGAACGGCTGGGTACGCATCAAGCTGTACAAGGGCAATGTCATCGTCGTTTCGCGCGATTCGAAGACGGATTCGCTGTTCGACATGAACATCGCCACCTTCGACGAAGACGGCGGCGCCTACAACCAGGCCGACGCCGGCGGCTTCATCAAGCTGAACGCCTTGCGCATGCGCATCGCCGCCATCGCCCGCGAAAAGCGCGGTCAGAAGTAATTAGTTGCCGGGAGGCACTATCTCCCGCATCCACCGAAGCCGCCCACGGGCGGCTTTTCCCGTTTACAGCGCACTCTGCCGCGATTTACGCCCCTGCACGCCCCCCATTTTGCTGTCTGCGTGGCAAAATGCTACAGTGCAATTGTGCTGACCTTCCCGCTTCCGGAGCCCTCCCATGTTCAAAGACCTGAGTATCAAGAATAAACTGTACCTGGGCTTCGGCTCCATCGTGGCCATCATCCTGATCTTGCTGGCCGTCGCCTACAACAGCTTTTCGCGCCTGTCGGAAGCCAATGCCTGGGACCGCCACACGATGGAAGTGCTGGTCGAGATCGACAAGATTCACAATTCCATCCTGCAAATCCAGGTGGAAGCGCGCGGTTTCATTCTCACCGGCAACGAAGCTTCGCTGAACCCGGAAACGGACGAGATGGCGGTGCTGACGCAGCACACGCAAAAAGCCATCAGCATGACGGTCGACAACAAGCTGCAGTCGGAGCGCTTCCGCAAGATCGATGCGCTGACCACCACCTGGGTCAAGGAGTGGATCAATCCCCTGATCGAGAAGCGCCGCGCGCTGGGCAACGCGCCGGGCGCCACGGAATCGGTGGCGCGCACCATGCCGCCGACCGGCTACCCGGCCGTCGCGCAAGCGAACAAGCTGCTCGACGAAGTCGCCGCCGAAGAAACCCGCTTGCTGGCCGAACGCACGGCCACGACGGCGAAATTGCAGGAAACCATGCTGCTGACCCTGGCACTGGGCGGCCTGCTGTGCGTGGTACTGGCGCTGGGTATTTCCTACCTGCTCGGCCGTTCCATCCTCGGTCCGCTGAACAGCCTGACGGACGCCGTCGGGCGCATCGCCGGCGGCGAGCAAAGCGCGCGCGCCGCCATCCTCTCGCGCGACGAGCTGGGCAAGGTGACGGAAGAATTCAACCGCATGGCGCAAACCATCCAGGACAATCAGGCCAATGAACTGGCTGCCACCAACAGCTTGCGGGCCAAGGTCGATTCGCTGCTGGAAGTGGTGTCGAAGGCAGCCTCGGGCGACCTGACGGGCAAGGTCAGCATCACGGGCAGCGACGCCATCGGCCAGCTGGGCAATGGCCTGGCGAAGATGTTCGAAAATCTGCGCAGCCTGCTCAACAATGTGCAAAAGGCCGGCATCCAGGTGACGACGTCCGCCACGGAAATCGCCGCCTCGGCACGCCAGCAGGAAGCCACGGGCATTGAGCAAGCGCAAACGAGCGTGGAAATTCTCAGCACCACCAAGGAAATCTCGGCCAACACGAGCCAGTTGCTCAAAACCATGGAAGACGCCACCGCCGTGGCCGACTACACGACGAATGCCACGGCCGAAGCGCAAAACAACCTCAAGCGCATGGATTCGACCATGCAGCACATGGTCTCGGCCACCGATTCCATCAACGCCAAGCTGGCGGCCCTGTCGGAAAAAGCCAGCAATATCAATAGCGTACTGATCACCATCACCAAGGTGGCCGACCAGACCAACATCCTCTCGCTGAACGCCGCCATCGAGGCGGAAAAAGCGGGCGAAGCGGGCCGCGGCTTTTCTGTCGTGGCGACGGAAATCCGCCGCCTGGCCGACCAGACTTCCGTCTCCACCTGGGATATCGAGCAAATGCTCAAGGAAATGCAGTCGGCCGTGTCCGCCAGTGTGATGGGCATGGATAAATTCTCGGAAGAAATTCGCCGCAGCGTGGGCGAAGTGCGGCAAGTGGCGGAACAACTGTCGTCCGTGATGGACCAGGTGCAGAAACTCACGCCGCAATTCGATGCCGTGCTGCAAGGCATGCAGTCGCAGGCGATCGGCGCGTCGCAAATTTCCGACACCATGATGCAGCTCAACGACGCCACGCAGCAAACGGTGGAATCGCTGAAAGCCACCAGCGAGGCGGTGCACCAGCTGCAATATGCGGCAGGCGACCTGCAGTCGAGCGTGTCGTCCTTCGCCGTCACCATCTGATCCCATGAAAGTACTGCTCTTTCACATCGGACGCGACCGCTATGGCCTGCCCCTGGCCGGCATCGTGCGCGTCTTGCCGTTGCTGGAGCTGAAACAGTTGCCGCTCACGCCAGACTACGTGGCCGGCCTGATGGACTTGCACGGCACGCCCGTGCCCGTGATCGACCTGTCGCGCCTGGCAGGACTGCCTGCCGCCGCCGCGCAATTCGACACGCGCATCGTCATCGTCGACTACCGCGCGCCCGGCGGGACCACGCATGCGCTGGGCTTGCTGGCCACGCAGGTGCGCGGCATCGCCGACATCGCTGCGGAAAAGCTCGAGGATAGCGGCGTGGCTACGGCCCCCTTCCTTGGCCAGGTGGCCAGCGACGCCGCCGGCATCGTGCAGCTGGTCGAACTCGAACAGCTGCTGCCGCCGGACGTGCGTGCGCTGCTGTTTCAAGACGCGAGTGCAGCATGACGGCACAAGCCCTGCTGCGCCGCGCGACCGGCCTGTCCGTTTCCAAGTCCGTGGCCGAGCGGGCCGTCGGCCAGCGCATGGAGCAGACGGGCTTCAGCGATAGCGAGGCCTACCTGCAGGCGCTCACGCCGGCCGAAATGACGCAATTGATCGAGCTGGTGGTGGTGCCGGAATCATGGCTGTTCCGCGACCCGCAGGCGTTCTACGCCACCGTCGAACTGGTACAGGAACGCTGGGCGCGGGGACGCGCCACGCGCATCCTGTCGATTCCCTGCGCGGGCGGCGAGGAACCGTATTCGATGGCCATGGCGCTGCGCGACGGCGGCGTGCCGAAGCAGGCGTTCAGCATCGACGCGTATGACCTCAGTCCCGGCTGCATCGAGCGCGCGCAAGCCGGCGTGTATGGCCGCAACGCCTTCCGCGCGCAGGACGTCGCCTTCCGAGAACGCTATTTCACGCACGTGGCCGACGACGCCTACCGCATCATCGACTCCTTGCGCGAACAGGTGACCTTCAGGCAGGGCAATCTGCTGCAGTTCGACACCGCCACCTACAGCCGCCACTACGACGTCATCTTCTGCCGCAACCTGCTGATCTATTTTGACAAGCCGACCACGCGCGCGGCCATCCACAACCTGTCCGCCCTGCTGGCCGACGACGGCATGCTGCTGGCCGGCTATGCAGAAGTGCCATCGTTCTGCCAGAACGGCTTTGCGACGCTGCAGTTTCGCCAGGCCTTCGCCCTGAAGAAGGAAACGGCGGCGCCGGCCAGCCCCATGCAGGTGGCGCCGCTGCCGGCCATGCGCACCTTGCGCAGCGTGCCGCCCGCCCCAAGGCGCACTGCCGCTCCCGTCGCACAAGCTGCGCCGCGCACGCGCCCCGTGTCCGTGCCGACGCCGGCCGCGCAAGCCGCGCAAGCCGATTTGCTGGCCGAGGCGCGCCTGCTGGCCGACCGTGGCCAATTGCGCGAGGCAGGCGAAAAATGCCACGCCCATCTGGCGCGAGTGCCCGAGGCGGCAGAAGCGTATTTCATGTTGGGCATCATCAATGAACTGGCCGGCAAGATGGACCTGGCCGACGATTACTGGCGCCGCTGCATCTACCTGCAGCCCGACCACTACGAGGCGCTGTGCCACCTGTCCCTGCTGGCCGAACGCAATGGCAACCACACGGCCGCCGCCACCCTGAAGGCGCGCGCGGCGCGCATCTACCAGCGCCGCCAGGCATCCAACTAAGGGGCAAGCATGACAAATCTCATCGCCACCGAGTCCCCCGCCGCCATCGACGACTGCTGGAACCATATCGGCGTGGTCGGCGACCAGAGCTGCTCCAAGCTGCCGGCCAACGTGCATTGCCGTAACTGCGACGTGTATGCGGGCGCCGCCCAGCGCAACCTGCAACGTCCCGTGGATGAGCACTACCAGCGCGACTGGGCCAGCCACTTCCGCCAGATCGATGCGGGCGGCGAAGTGCGCGACAGCTCGGCGCTGGTGTTTCGCATCGGCCGCGAATGGCTGGCACTGCCCACGCGCGTATTCGACGCCGTGGCGCCACAGGCCAAGCCGCACGTGCTGCCGCACCGTGGCGGGCGCGGCCTGGCGGGCATCGTCAATATCGGCGGCAAGCTGTATCCATGCATGTCGCTGGCACACTTGCTGGGCATCGACGAACAGGGCGCGCCACCGGCCAAGGGCCGCCACACGTTCGCGCGCCTGCTGCTGATGCGCTGGGAGGAACAGGCCTACGCGCTGCCCGTGGCCGACCTGCACGGCATCGTGCGCTATGCGTCAGGCGCCGTGCAGGCGCCGGCGGCCACCATCAACAAGGGCCTGTCGCGCTATTTGTCCGGCGTCATCACCGAGGGCGACCTGCGCATCGGCTGCCTCGATACGGCGCTGATCGGCTTTCAACTTGCGAGACTATTACGATGAGCCAGGACCAGCACGGCGACCTGAGTGCCTTTTCCATGCTGGACCTGTTCCGCATGGAGGCGGACAGCCAGACCCAGATTCTCACCGATGGCTTGCTGGCCATGGAGCGCCATGCGGGCGATGCGGCAGCCGTCGAGGCGATGATGCGCGCGGCGCACTCGATCAAGGGTGCCGCCGCCATCGTCGGCCTGCAAGTGGTGGTGCAACTGGCGCACGGCATGGAAGACAGTTTTGTTGCCGCCCAGCATGGCCGCTTGAAACTCACGCCGGAACGGGTCGACGTGCTGCTGTCGGGCGTCGACCTGATCGTCCAGCTGTCTCGGCTGGACGACGCGGGCGCCGAAGCGTGGCTGGCCGCGAATGCGACGCAGATCGACCAGACCCTGAACGCCATCGCCGGCATCGCCGACCTGCCCGAATTGCCGGCCCTGCCCTCGGCCGCGGCGCCCTTGCCGCCGCCGGTGGCTGAAGCGCAGGCTCCCATGGCCAGCGGCTTGGCGGGAGATGAACCGGAAACGGCCGCCCCGGCACCGCGCGCGGGTGCTGGCACTGCCAAGGCAGCGGCGCAAAACTTCGACAAACTGCTGTCGCTGGCCAGCGAATCGCGCATCAATGCGCACCAGATGCACCCGTTCATCGGCGCGCTGCAGCGCTTCAAGCGCAACCAGAGCAGCCTGTTTTCCGCCGTCGAGCACCTGCACGAAGCCATTGCCCGCTCGGGCGACGCGGGCCTGATGGAAAAGTCGCTGCTGGCGCTGCAAAAGACGCAGCCCCTGAAGCAGTTCATGCTCGAACACATCGCCGACATCGAAACCTATGAACGGCGCTTGCTGGCCGTTTCACAAGGCATGGTCGACGAAGTGCTGGCCCTGCGCATGCGCCCTTTCCGCGACGGCATCCACGCGTTTCCCCGCATGGTGCGCGACCTGGCGCGCAGCCTGGGCAAGGAAGTGCAGCTGGAAATCGAAGGCGAAGACACCCTGGTCGACCGCGACATCCTGGCGAAGATCGAAAGCCCGCTGAACCACATGCTGCGCAATGCCATCGACCATGGCATGGAAGGCCCGTACGAGCGCATCGACGCTGGCAAGGAGGCGCTGGGCACGATACGCATGGAAGCGCGCCACCGCGCCGGCATGCTGAGCATCGAGATCAGCGACGACGGGCGCGGCGTCGACCTGGAAAAAATCCGCCAGTCCGTGATCGAGCGCAAGATGGCCAGCCCCGCCATGGCCGCCGCGCTGTCGCCGGGCGAGCTGCTGGAATTTTTATTCCTGCCCGCCTTCAGCCTGAAGGCGACGGCGAACCAGTTGTCCGGACGCGGCGTGGGCCTCGACATCGTGCACGAGACGATACGCCAGCAAAACGGCACGGTGCGCCTGGAATCGGAACCGGGCCGGGGTTTCCGCGCCTTGATCACCCTGCCGCTGACGCAATCGATCGTGCGCGCGCTGGTGGTCGACGTGCATGGCGAAGCCTATGCCATCCCCATCGTCAAGGTGGAAAGCGTGGTGCGCGTGCCGCAAGCGGCCATCCATACCCTGGAAAACAAGCAGTTCTTTGAACTCAAGGGCGAGCATCTGGGCCTGGTGTCGGCGGCGCAGGTGCTGGAACTGGGCGAAGCGGCCAACCAGGCCGACGACTTGCCGGTAGTGGTGATCGGGCGCGGCAAGCAAAGCTATGCGCTGGTGGTCGACGCCATCCGCGGCGAGCAAAGCCTGGCGGTGCAGGCCATCGACCCGATTTTCGGCAAGATGCGCGACATTTCCGCCGCAGCCCTGCTCGACGACGGCGAGCCCGTACTGATCCTCGACGTGCCCGATTTGCTGCTGTCGATCGACAAGCTGCTGCACGAGGGCGGCCTGCACCAACTGGCGCAGGCCGGCCACACGCAGCAGCGCCGCGCCAAGCGCATCCTCGTCGTCGACGATTCGCTGACGGTGCGCGAGATGGAGCGCAAGCTGCTGCTGGCGCGCGGCTTCGAAGTCGACGTGGCCATCGACGGCATCGACGGCTGGAACGTCGTGCGCAGCGGCGAATACGACCTGGTGATCACCGACGTCGACATGCCGCGCATGGATGGCATCGAACTGGTGTCGCTGATCAAGAAGGACCTGCACCTGCACAAGCTGCCGGTGATGATCGTCTCGTACAAGGACCGTCCGGAAGACCGCGCGCGCGGCCTGTCCGCCGGCGCCGACTATTACCTGACCAAAGGCAGCTTCCACGACGAGACCTTGCTCGACGCGGTGGCCGACCTGATAGGAGATGCCCGCTTATGAGTTGTACTTCATGAAAATTGCCATTGCCAACGATGTCCCCATGGCCGCCGAGGCCCTGCGCCGCGTGGTGGCCAGCACGCAGGAACACCAGGTGCTGTGGATCGCCCGCACCGGACTCGAAGCCGTGCGCATGTGCGAGGGCAACCGCCCCGACCTGATCCTGATGGACCTGAACATGCCGGAAATGGATGGCGTCGAGGCGACGCGTCTGATCATGGAACAAAGCCCGTGCGCCATCCTGGTGGTCACTGGCCGCCCGCAAGACAATGTCAACCAGGTCTTCCGCGCGCTGGGCGCCGGCGCGCTCGACGTCACGGCCACCCCCGTGCTGCAGGGGCAGGTGGGCGGCGACAGCGAACTGCTGGCCAAGATCAAGACCATCGGCAAGCTGATACGCCACAGCGCCGAAACACCGCCGCCGCGCCAGACGAACGGCAATGGCGGCGAACGGGGCGACGGCCAGGTATCGACCCTGGTGGCCATCGGCGCCTCGACGGGCGGCCCTTCGGCCGTGGCCAAGGTGCTGTCCGGCTGGACGGCGCCGCCCGGCTGCGCCATCGTGGTGGTGCAGCATATCGATGAAACCTTCGCCTCGCACTTCGCCAAATGGCTCGATGACCAGCTCAGCATGCCCGTGCGCGTGATCGCCGAAGGCGACGAACTGGTGTCCGGCACGGTACTGATCGCCAAGACCAATGATCACCTGCTGCTAGATCAAAATTATCGTTTGGGTTACGATGCAGCACCACGCGAGTATGTTTACCGCCCGTCCGTCGATGTCTTCTTCAACTGCGTGGCGCAGCACTGGCGCGGCGAGGCCATCGGCGTATTGCTCACAGGCATGGGGCGCGACGGCGGCGATGGCTTGCTGGCCATGCGCCGCGCCGGCAAGACGACCATCGCGCAAGACCAGGCCAGCAGTGCCGTGTACGGCATGCCGCGCGCGGCGGCCGAACTCGATGCGGCGCAGCTCATCCTGCCCCTGGATAGAATAGGCGCCAGCCTGCGCAGCCGCCTGGGCGCCAAACTCAACAATGGGTGGGAGCCCTCCCCTAACATCTGAAAAGAATGCAATGCCAGAATTCTCCTCCAGTTTCACCCAGCCTGAGCCCGCATTGACCGAATTCAAGGTCAGCGTGCTGCTGGTGGACGACCAGTTGATCATTGCCGAGGCAGTCCGACGCATGCTCAGCGAGCAACAGGATATCGAATTTCATTACGTGACCGACGCCACGCAGGCGCTGGACACGGCGCTGCGCTTGCAACCGACCGTCATCCTGCAAGACCTGGTGATGCCGGGCATCGACGGCTTCGCCCTGATCCAGCTGTACCGCGAAAACGCGGCGCTGGCGCATGTGCCGGTGATCGTGATGTCGGCCAAGGATGACCCGAAACTGAAGGCGCACAGCTTTGCCGTCGGCGCCAACGATTATGTGGTGAAACTGCCGGACCGCCTGGAGTTGCTGGCACGCATACGCTACCATTCCAACGCCCACATCAGCCGTTTGCAACGCGACCAGGCTTTTCGTTTCCTGCGGGAAAGTCAGAAGAACCTGGCCGACGCGAATATTGAATTACAGAAACTAGCCGCTCTCGATGGCTTGACGGGCATCGCCAACCGCCGCCGCTTCGATGAAACCCTGCAATTCGAATGGCAGCGTGGCCAGCGCGACAAGACGCCGTTGAGCTTGCTGTTCTGCGATATCGACCATTTCAAAAGCTATAACGATCACTTTGGCCACCTGGCGGGCGACCTGTGCCTGAAAAAAGTCGCCGCCGTGCTGACGGAACATTTGAAACGCCCGGCGGACCTGGCCGCCCGCTACGGCGGCGAAGAATTCGCCCTGATCCTGCCGGAAACGGAAGCGGCCGGCGCGTTGTTGATCGCCGAAGCGTGCCGGCGCCATCTGGAAGGCTTGCAGATAGAGAACCCGGCGGCCGGCACGGGCATCGTCACCATCTCGATCGGCGTGGCCACCATCGTGCCTTCGCCGGACTCGACGGTCGAGGAATTGATCAACCGCGCCGACCAGGCCCTGTACGCGGCCAAACGTGGCGGACGCAACAGCGTGCTGAGCGCCGCTGACGTCCAGGACTGATTTTTAACAGCAAGGAAAGTGAAGCATGAGCACACAACTGGACAATGTCAGCGTCGTCAAGAAGTCGAATATCTACTTTGACGGCAAATGCATCTCGCACAACATCATCCTGGCCGATGGCACGAAGAAAAGCGTGGGCGTGATTTTCGCGTCCTCGTTGCGCTTCAACACGGGCGCGCCGGAAATCATGGAAATCGTCAGCGGCCTGTGCAAGGTACGCCTGGCCGATGCGACAGAGTGGCACAGCTATGCCGCGGGCACGCAATTCAGTATCCCGGGCAATAGCTATTTTGACATCGAGACGCTGGAGACCGTCGACTACGTCTGCCACTTCGGCTAATCCACGCAGAAAAAACGTCCATGGCTGCGTTGCACTGCCTCGCCGTACTATTCGTACTGTCTTCGGCAATGCGCCTTGCCCTGAGCATTTTTTCAAGCGCAGATTGACTATTTAGACAAACACAGGCTCGGGCGACAGGCGCACGCCATATTTCGCCTCTACATCATCCTGTATCGCTGCCGCCAGCCGGGTAATGTCCGCGCCACGAGCGCCGCCATTATTCACCAGAACCAGTGCCTGCTTGGGATACACTCCCGCGGGCCCCAGGTTTTTTCCCTTCCAGCCACATTGATCGATCAGCCAGCCGGCCGCCAGCTTTTCCGTGCCATCGGGCTGCGCATGGTGCACGAGGGTCGGGAAACGTTCCAACAAGGCAAGACATTGCTCTCGTGATACAACGGGATTCTTGAAGAAGCTGCCCGCATTGCCGATCACGGCCGGGTCCGGCAATTTTCTCCGACGGATCGCCATCACCGTGTCCGCCACCTGTTGCGGCGTCGGCTCGGCAAGATTGCGCTCGGCCACGGCCTGCGCCAGTTCCGCATAGCGCAAGTTCGGCTGCCACTCGGCCGGCAAGGCAAACGTGACTTCCAGCACGATCAGCTCGCGCCCGTCCGCCTGCTTGAAGATGCTGTCGCGATAGGCGAAGCGGCAGGCGTCGCGGTCCATGTCGAAGACGATGCCGCTGGCGCTGTGCATGACGCTTACACTATGCAGATAATCCTTGATTTCAACGCCATACGCGCCAATATTCTGGATAGGCGCCGCGCCCACCGTGCCGGGGATCAGCGATAGGTTTTCCAGCCCGCCCACGCCCTGCGCCAGGGTCCATTGCACGAAATCGTGCCAGTTTTCGCCGGCCGCGGCCGTGACGAGTATCGTCTCGAAATCCGCCTGCGCCAGGCGCATGCCGCGCGTGGCCATGTGCAGCACGGCGCCGGGAAAGTCGCCCGTCAGCACGATGTTGCTGCCGCCGCCCAGTATCAGGCGCGGCATGGCGGACAAGGCCGGATCTTGCAGCGCCGCCTGCAATTCGGCTTGCGAAGTGATGCGTACGTAGGCGGCCGCGCTGGCCGTGATGCCGAAGGTATTCAGGCGCTGGAGGGAGTAATTGTGTTCGATGGTGAGCTCTGCAGACATGGGATAGGGAAATTTTGCTCGATTATAGAGCGAAAGCGACAAAAAACCACCTCAGGACAAGGGCGACTTGCCCGTTGTCCGTTAAAATGTCGCATCTTTAACAGGGCCGTCCCCTGGCGCAGAATCAGCCGCCAAGGCCCAGCGCGCCGAGCGTGCGCTCGCTTTAACAAGAAAAGGAACAGACCATGCCGTCATTTGATGTAGTCTCCGAAGCCGATATGATCGAAGTCAAGAATGCAGTCGAGCAATCCAACAAGGAAATCACGACGCGCTTCGACTTCAAGGGCAGCGATGCCCGCGTCGAGCACAAGGAAAACGAATTGACCGCGTTTGCGGACTCGGAATTCCAGCTCAGCCAAGTGCGCGACGTGCTGACCAACAAATTGACCAAACGCAAGGTCGATGTGCGCTTCCTCGACGAAGGTGACATCAAGAAGATCGGCGGCGACAAGGTCAAGCAGATCATCAAGATCAAGAATGGCATTGAATCGGATGATGCAAAGAAAATCGTGCGCGTCGTCAAGGACAGCAAGATGAAAGTGCAAGCGAGCATCCAGGGTGAAGCCGTGCGCGTCACGGGCGCCAAGCGGGACGACCTGCAGGCGGCCATGGCCATGCTGCGCAAGGACGTGCCCGATATGCCGCTGGAATTTAACAATTTCCGCGATTAATTTCGATCAAGCGCACGATCCAGCCAGCGTTCACGCGGCATGGTGGCAAGCTCTGCCTCGGAGAGCCTGCCCGCTTGGGGTAGAATTGAAGCTGCGCACAGCTACATGCGCCCGCGCGCCTGACCGGCAGCGGGCTTGACCGTACATCTGGCTCAGTGATAACCACGGTAGTCTAAGGATAGCAATGAAACGTGTTGATGATTTCCGCCTGCGATTTGGCAAAAAAGAATATGTGCCCATCATGATAGGCGGAATGGGTGTGGATATTTCCACGTCGGAGCTGGCCCTGGAAGCGGCCCGGCTGAACGGTATCGGCCATATTTCCGATGCCATGGTGGAAGACGTGTCGGATCGCCGTTTCGACACCACCTTCGTCAAAGACAAGACGAAACTGTACAAGTTCAACATCAATAACAGCGACAAGGCCGTGGTGCAGTTCGACCTGGGCCGCCTGGCGGAAGCACAGCGCCTGCATATCGGCCGCACCATGGAAGCGAAAAAAGGCGATGGCTTGATCTTCGTCAATTGCATGGAAAAGCTGACCATGAACGGCCCCCGCGAAACCTTGCGCGTGCGCCTGAATGCGGCGCTGGACGCCGGCATCGACGGCATCACCCTGTCCGCCGGCCTGCACTTCGGTTCGTTCGCCTTGATGGCCGACCATCCGCGTTTCCGTGATGCCAAGCTGGGCATCATCGTCTCGTCCGTGCGCGCCTTGCAGATTTTCCTGCGCAAGAACGCCAAGCTGGACCGTTTGCCCGACTTCATCATCGTCGAGGGCCCCCTGGCCGGCGGCCACCTGGGTTTCGGCATGGACTGGGCCAATTACGACCTGCACACGATCACGGCGGAACTGCTGGCCTACCTGAAAGCGGAACAGCTGGACATCCCGCTGATCGCCGCCGGCGGCATTTTCACGGGCAGCGATGCCGTTTCCTTCCTGGAAGCGGGCGCGGCTGGCGTGCAAGTGGCGACGCGCTTTACCGTCACCAAGGAATGCGGCTTGCCAAACAAGGTCAAGCAGGAATACTACAAGGCATCGGAAGAAGACATCATCGTCAATGGCGTCTCGCCGACGGGCTACCCGATGCGCATGCTGAAGAACACGCCCGCCATCGGCGCCGGCATACGTCCAGGCTGCGAATCGTATGGCTACCTGCTCGATGCAACGGGTAACTGCGCGTACATCAATTCGTACAACCGCGAAGTGGCTGCCCATCCGGAACAAAAAACCGTCGTCGTGATGGACAAGACTTGCCTGTGCACGCACATGCGCAACTTCAACTGCTGGACCTGCGGCCATTACACGTATCGCCTGAAGGACACCACGCACAAGCTCGACAACGGCGAATACCAGATCCTGACGGCCGAACACGTCTTCAAGGACTACCAGTTCAGCGTCGACAACCAGATCGCCCTGCCGGAAAAAGAAATTCTGGTAGCAAGCTGAATCTTGCTAGCCTGAAATAAAAATGGCGCAGCCTGCGAAGGCTGCGCCATTTTTTATGCGGGGAAGATGTCCCGCAAGCCCCGCTCGATCACGTCAAAGGTGGGCCGCCGCAATACTTCTTCCTGCAGGCAAGCTTCCATCATGACCTGCAGGGCGGGCAAGGGCGTCGCAGAATGCGCGATCAATTCACCCAGCAGCACGCCAAAGGCGCGCGCCTCTATGCCCTGCAGCAAGTCCCCTTGCGCTGAACCGGGCGCAAACATCGACGCCGCGCCAAAGTCACCCAGCAGGCAAGCCCCCGCGTCCGCATGCAGGATATTGTGCGCATACAGATCGCCGTGCACGATGCCGCGCGCATGCAGCTGGCACACGGCCGAAGCGATGCCATGGGCAATGGCCAGGGCTTGCGCAGGATCAAAGCATGCGCCATCGGCATATACGTCGCGCGTGCACGATTCCAGGCTCGGCGGTCCGGCCAGATTGCGGAAGGCCGTGTCGATGAGCGGCATGACGAGCCCCAGCGCCCCTTGCGGATGCGCATCGAGCGTCCCGAGGATGGGAATCAGGCCCGGATGGGCGCCGGCGCCGACACAAGCGGCCATCTCGCTGCGCGGCAAGCCATCACTGGTCATGGCCCCCTTGAATACCTTGACGGCAACCTCATCCACACCATCCAGGCGGGCACGGTAAATCACTCCCGATGCGCCCTCACCCAGCTGCTGCGCCAGTTCCAGGCGCTGCCATGCCATGCCCGCCGCAGCCACACCGGCCAGGGCCGCCAGTTCACGCGCTTGCGTAAAGGGATTGCCCGCATACGCGAGCCAGCTCAGGCGTGGCAAGGACAGCAGGCATTCGGGCAACGCCGTGAAACGGTTGGCGGCGATGCGCACCAGTTCCAGCCGGCGGCAGTTCGCCAACGAAGCGGGCAAGCTGTCGAGGCAATTTCCCGCCAGCATGAGTTTCTGCAGCTCACTGCACATGCCGAGTTCGTCCGGCAAGACTGCGATGGCATTGTCGGTCAGGGTCAGCCAGCGCAATCTGGATGGCAAGGCTGCGGCTGGCACGTGGTCGATCCGGTTCGCCTTGAAACCGATCATTTCCAGTGCAGGACAGGAACCGAGCACGGTAGGTAAAGTGGTAAACAGGTTATCCGAGCAAAAAATGATGCGCAGCTTGTGCAGGCGCGGCAAATCGTCGGGCAGCGCGGACAGCGCGTTGCCGGACAGGTCGAGGATTTCCAGGCTGTCTGCCAGGTCGAAGATGTCGTGGGGAAAGTCCGTCAAGCCGCAGGACAGCTTCAGGCGGCGCAGGCCAGCCAGTTGGCCAGCGCGTAATTGCTCCAGTGTATGCACAGCAGACAAGATATCCCTTTCAAGGTAGCACGCGATCGATGCCATGCATAAATCATTGGACGTAAAAAAACCCCAACCGGATCACCGGAAGGGGTTTTTTCGAATAACAAGCCTGACGATAACCTACTTTCACACTGGTTGCAGCACTATCATCGGCGCAAAGTTGTTTCACGGTCCTGTTCGGGATGGGAAGGGGTGGGACCAACTTGCTATGGTCATCAGGCATA
>NZ_PDZL01000033.1 GCF_002735705.1 Janthinobacterium sp. BJB426 | reverse complement strand
AGCTGTGTTTGCCGAGATCGATGCCGATGAGCGTAACGTTTTCCATGATGGCCTCCTTCAGAAATGAAAACACCCTATAAGTTTAGTAACTTATAGGGTGGAGGGTGACCATCTCATTAGCCGCCTGTACGGCGGCTGTTCGCAGCAAGTCATGTCACCATCAAAAGTCGTGATTCGACGGGTACTTGCTGTAAAAATCGTTATCCCATTTGAAATTGGTAAACGCCACCGTCATCGATACGTCGAGCGCTTCGACGAAATGCCAGCAGCCGACGGGCAAAAACAGGATCTCGCCCGGTGCCAGCACGCATTCGCGCACCTGCACGTCGGCCATCAGCGGATAGCGCCGCAGGTCGATGTCGCGCCCGTCGACGGGCGTAAAACAGTGGCGCTGGTTGTACACGCGCGCCACCTCGCAGGCGGCCATGATGCGCAGCCGCTTGCGCCCTTTGACCTGGGCCATGAAGTTGTTCGTCAGGTCGTGGTGGAATGGCGTCACGGTGCCGGCGGGGCCAAACCATAAAAAGCCCGTGGGGCCGCCACTCTGTTCCAGGTATTCGGGCAGCTGGCCGATATCGTCCCACAGCTCGCGCAAGGCTTGCCGGTTTTGCGAATTGTTATTCGCCGTCATGTAGAAATCGTTGGTCGCGCCACTGCCCTCGACCAGGCTGGCGTATTCGCCGAACGCCATCTTGCGCTTGTGCGCCACGCTGTTCATTTCGTACTGGGCGTCCGCCTCTCGGCCGAACTGCACTTCCACTTCGCGCTGCGCGTAATGGTCGCGGAAATAAGCTGGACTCCACTTGGCCATGGCAGGCCAGTCGTCCATCATGCCCGTGATGATGACGGGCTGGTTGGTGGAATAGAACTCCGTCAGGAACTCTTGCGCCGTCAGTTTCTCGCGGCGGGGAATCTCGGGTGGGCGCAGCTGGTTCAGCTTGCGCTGGATGTCGATCACCCAGTCGCGCTTGGCCAGCCGGTTCGACAGGCGCACGGCGCCGGCCAGGTAGGGACTCTGCAGCGCCAGCTCGATTTCGCGGCGCGCCAGCGGCTCCGCGATGCCGGCCTGTTGCAGCACAGGCATCAGCGCCGACGGGTGGCTGCCCAGCATGAGGTTTTCCGCGATCCAGCTGCGCCACTCGCGGCTCAGCTCCTGCTGCTGCTCCTGCTGCTGCTGCTGCTGCTTGACTCCGAATGTCGATACTGCCGCCATCGCCCGTCTCCTGTTTTTTATGTGAACAAGCAGCCGGACAGCATGGCTATCCGGCCGCGTCTTACGCTACATCAACATTACCGCACTTTCCACACCTCGGTCGCCAGCACGCCATTCGCGTCGCCATCGAGTTCCCACGAGAACGCGCCGCGCAAGCCCTGGTCCTTCACGTACTTGACCTTGGTGCCGATGACGGTCGGGTCATCATAGCTCCACCACTGGCCGCCCGCCCCCGTGTACAGGTACAGCTGCTTGGTCACGGGGTGGTAGTAGCGCGTGCCGGCCTTGGCCACGAGGATTTTATAGTCCTCGATGCCCGACTCGTACGTGCCTGGCGCCGTGCCCGTCGCCGCCTGGTACAGGCCATCGCCGTTCGGTCCCGGCGCCACGCCGGTCCAGCCGCGGCCATAAAACGGTATGCCCAGCAGCAGCTTGTCGCGCGGTACGCCGGCGGCAATCATGTACTGCACCGCCTTGTCGCCCACGTACTCGCGCGCCATGCCCGTCGATGGATCGGCAGGATCGGCAAACAGCTGGGCGTTGAAGTTGGTGCTCGTTTCCCAGCCGCCGTGGAAGTCGTAGGTCATCAGGTTGATCCAATCCATGTACTGCGAGTACAGGGCCGGTTCCGTGTTGTCGATCTTGTCCTTGCCCGCACCGACAGCGGCCGTCAGCAGGTAGCGCTTGCCGTTGGCTGCACCGAGCGCATCGAGCTGGGCACGGAATTCCGCCATCAGCAAGGTGAAGTTGCGCTTGTCGTTGGGGCTGACCGTGTTGTACGGCTGGCCGCCGCCGACCGGATATTCCCAGTCGATGTCGATGCCGTCAAAGATGTTGGCCGCCGCGCCCGCGCCGCCGCGACCGCCCTGCACCGGCAAATTGCCCTTGATGTAGATGTCGATACACGAGCGCACCATCTGCTTGCGCAGCGCATCGGTGGCCGAACCGACGGAGAAGTTCTTCGACCAGCTCCAGCCGCCCAGCGAGATGAACAGCTTCAGGTTCGGGTGCGCCGCCTTGAGTTTCCTCAGCTGCAGGAAGTTGCCCGACAACGGAGCGTCCCAAGGGATCGCCTGGCCATCGACGGTGCGCTTCGGCGTGCGGATGTAGTCGGCCTCGGCATCGCCACCCGTGCCCGCGTCCGGCGAATTCGGATTCGTCGCGCCCGGTTCCGTCTTGGTAATCATGGCGCATTCATAGCCGCCGTTTTTCGGGTAAATATTGCCGAAGGCATAGTTGATGAAGGTCAGCTTGTCGGCCACGCCGCTCGTGTGCACGTTCGCCACTTCATAGTCGCGGCCATACACGCCCCACTGCGCGAAATAGGAACCGACTTCGCGGCCCGTTGGCGTTGGCGTTGGGGTCGGAGTCGGAGTCGGCGTTGGAGTCGGAGTCGGCGTTGGAGTCGGCGTCGGCGTCGGGGTAGGTGTCGGAGTCGGCGTGGTGCTGCATATCTCCTGGCTGGTCCATGGCTTGCCCGTGCCGGCGGCGCCGCTGCTGGTCGACGGGTTGTCGCCCTGCGTCCAGTAGTTGGCGCGGTAATTCGTGCCCGCATAGCTGACGGTGGCGCCCGCGCTGTAGGCCGTGCCGGCCACCCAGGCCAGTGCGCACGTACCGCCGGTTGGCGTCGGCGTCGGGGTGGGCGTCGGGTTCGGTGTAGGCGCCGGGATCGGCGTCGGCGTCGGCGTCGGGGTTGGCGTGGGCGTCGGAGTAGGTGTCGGCGTGGTGCCGCCATCGCAAGTGCCGCCGGCGCTCCACAGGCTCGGCGTGGAAACGGGGTTCCAACCGGAGCCCACGTGATCGGTCTGCGTCACCAGGGCCGTGTAGTTGGCGCCCAGGTAAGTGACCACCGTGCCTGCGTTATACGTGCCACCCTCTTGCCAAGGCACGCAGGCGACGACGGTGCTGGCCGCCAGCAATTGCGAGCCAGCCGGGGCGCCGGCATCACCACCACCGCCGCCGCATGCGGCCAGCACGCCACCGCTGGCCAGACATACCATCATGTTTCTGATCGTTTTTTTGAGTATTAAATTTTCCACGTTGTCTCCTGTTCAGGTTTGCGGAAATACCACTCTGCTTCAATAAAAAGCTACCTGTGATTTTGTTTTTTGCAGTTGCAAGAACAGCATGCTGCTGAAAAAATAGGCGGTCAAGTGGTTTTGAAGTGGCCTCAAAGTGGGCAATACCACTTTACAAAGAAAGCATAACGGCGGAGGCGGACGGCGCGTTGTCCTACTGGACAAGCAAAAAAACGGCAGAGGAAGGATGAAAAAAGACGCTGGATCGGGAAAAGACAGACCAGTTTTATAACACGCTGTAAGTGGTATTGGGGGAGCTTGCTGTGCCGTCACATACGGCAACGGCGGGTGCCTGCCTGGCCACCCGCCGTGTCAGGCAGACTTATTGCGGCAGATCAAACACGGCCATCGATTCGACGTGCGAAGTGTGCGGGAACATGTTCACCACGCCCGCTTTGCTCAGCACATAGCCGGCTTCCAGCGCCAGGATGCCGGCGTCGCGCGCCAGGGTCGACGGGCTGCACGACACGTAGACGATGCGTTTCGGCAGCAGGTCAGGACGCACTTGCGACAAACCGACCAGCGCCTGGCACAGGGCCATGGCGCCATCGCGCGGCGGGTCGACGAGGATGCGATCAAAACGGCCCAGCGCGATCAGGTCGTCCGTCGTCACTTCGAACAGGTTGCGCGTCGAAAACGAGGTTTTTTCCGCCAGGCCATTGGCCAGCGCGTTTTCCAGCGCCCGCTCCGTCAGAGTGGTGCTACCTTCGATACCGACCACTTCACTGCCCTGCGTGGCCAGCGGCAAGGTGAAATTGCCCAGGCCGCAGAACAAGTCGGCCACGCGGTCCGTCGGCTGCACTTCCAGCAAACGCAGGGCTTTCGATACCAGCACGCGGTTGATGTGGTGGTTCACCTGCGTGAAATCGACAGGCTTGAACGGCATCTTGACGCCGAATTCCGGCAGCAGGTAGTGCAATTGCTTGTCGAGCGGATAGAACGGCACGGCCGTTTCCGGACCTTTCACCTGCAGCCACCATTGCACGCCGTATTCGTCGGCAAAGGCCTTCAATTTCGTTTCATCGTCCGCCGTCAATGGCGCCATGATGCGCAAGACCATGGCGGTGACGTCTTCACCCACGGCCAGCTCGATCTGCGGCATCTGGTCGAAGATGGACAGCGAAGCAATCAATCCACGCAGCGGCAGCAGCATGGCGGAGATATGCGGCGGCAGGATTTCGCAGCTATCCATGTCGGCAACAAACGCCGATTTCTTTTCATGGAAACCCACCAGCACGGCGTCTTTCTTCTTGACGTGGCGCACGGACAGGCGCGCGCGGTAGCGGTAGCCCCACGTCGGGCCATACATGGGGCGCATGATGCTTTGCGGACGCACCTTGCCGATATGCCACAAGTTGTCTTCCAGCACGCGCTGCTTGATCGCCACCTGCGCCGACGGCTCCAGGTGCTGCATCGAGCAGCCGCCGCAATTGTCGAAATGCTTGCACTTGGGCGTCACGCGCATCGATGATTCGCGGTGCAGCGCCGTCATGCGGGCCATTTCCCAGTTCTTCTTTTTCTTGAACGTCACAAAGCTGACGCGCTCGCCCGGCAATGCGCCTTCGACAAACACGACCTTGCCCGGCGAGCCGTCTTCGTTTTCAATATGGCCAACGCCACGGGCGTCCATGTCGAGCGATTTGATTTCGATGATATTTTCTTGCATAGCGATCAATAGGTAAGAGTGGGCCAGGACGCAGGGCCGCGCTGGAACTTGAAAGAATGGGGGAAAGGTCAGGCGCCGCGAGCGGGGCGTATGATAGCAGATGCAGGCCCGCGACAGCCGGGCCAGGGTGTCTTACAGAAGGGAATCTCTGACTACGCCGCGCGCCGCCATGGCCCGCTTCAGTTTAATCAGGGCTTCCTGCTGGATCTGGCGCACGCGCTCTCGCGTCACGCCCATTTCCTCGGCCAGGGTTTCCAGGGTGGCGGGATCGTCATTGTCGAGGCCGAAACGGCGCATGATGACCACGCGCTGCTTGTCGGGCAGCTTGGTCAGCCAGTCGCGCACCAGCACCGTCATTTCATGGTGTTCCGCGCGCGCGTCGGGGCTGTCTTCGCTGGCGCCGGGCAACATGTCCATCAGCGACGACTGCGGGTCGTTGTCGAGCGGCGCATCGAGCGAGGTGGCGTGCTCGGACAGGGCCAGGATATCCTGTACCTCTTCCACGGGACGGCCCACCAGGTGGGCGATGTCTTCCGCGGTGGCATCCTTGCCATCGTGGTGCTGGGCTTCCAGGTGGTATTTGCCGCGCAAAATCTGGTTCAGTTCGCGCACCATGTGCACGGGCAGGCGCACCGTGCGCGCCTGGTTCATGATGGCGCGCTCTATGCTCTGGCGTATCCACCAGGTGGCATAAGTAGAGAAACGGAAACCGCGTTCGGGTTCGAACTTGTCGATGGCGCGCATCAGGCCGATGTTGCCCTCCTCGATCATGTCGAGCAAGACCACGCCGCGGTTGATGTAATGCTTGGCGATCGACACGACCAGGCGCAGGTTGTGCTCGATCATGGTTTGCCGGGCTTCAAAATTGCCCTGCTTGGCCAGGGTGGCGTAATGCACTTCCTGCGCCACCGTCAGCAGGGGCCGCGTGCCGATCTGGTTCAGGTAATGCTGCGTGGTATCGGTCGACAGCTCGGCCGCCAGCACCTTTTTCAGTTCATCGACACTTTCGACCAACACGGTTACGCTGGCCACCTCGCCCGCGTCGACGGCGTCAATGCCGTCGAGTTCGCCGGCATCGTCCGTCACGACTTCGTCTGCCCCGTCTTCCGGCAGTTCCGGGTCATCGTCCAGCTGGTCGTGCGGCGCGTGTGTCATTGCTTTACCTAACGGTTAGGCAGGAATTTCGATGGGTCGACAGGTTTGCCTTGCTGGCGGATTTCAAAGTGCAGTTTCACGCGGTCGGCATCGGAATCGCCCATTTCGGCGATGGCCTGGCCTTTGTTGACGTTCTGCCCTTCCTTCACCAGGATGCTGCGGTTATGCGCATACGCCGACAATAAACTATTACTGTGCTTCACGATGACAAGATTACCATAACCACGGATTCCGCTCCCGGCATACATGACTTTTCCCGCGCCGGCGGCCACGACCTGCTGGCCCGCCTTGCCGGCGATATCGACGCCCTTGTTCTTGCCTTCGTCGAAAGTGCCGATGACCTTGCCTTCGGAAGGCCACATCCAGCTGATCTTCTCGTCGCCAGGCGCCGATGCCGCAGGGGCTGCCGCGGCGGCGGCCGGTGCGGCGGCTACAACTGCTGCCGGGGCCGGCGCAGGCTTGGCGTCGCCGTTGCCGCCATCGGCGCGCAGCTCGGCCAGGGTAGCGTCGGAATACGCGCGCTTCTCGCCGCGCGGACCCGTTTTCTTCGGCACGACAGGCGCGGCCGGCTTGACTTCCATCGCTGGCGGCATGACGATGGCCGACGTTTGCGCCCCGCCCGTATCGCCATTCGGCGGCAACACGCGCAGCACCTGGTCGACCTTGATGTCGTTCGGATTGCTCAAGTCATTCCAGGCCACCAGGTCGCGGTAATTCTGCCCGTGCTCGAGGGCGATGCGCAACAGGGTATCGCCACGCTTGACCGTGTAATAAGCCGGATCGCGGTCGCGCGGATCGCTGGCCGCGGCGCTGCTGCTCGATGGGTGGCGCTCCACGACGGGCGCCTGGACGCCCGTCGTGCCGCAACCGCTCAACAGCGCGGCCAAGGTGATGCCACATAGAAGTATGTTACTTTTCTTAATCATTCGCATGTAATTGTATGTCCTGCTTGCTAGCTGATCCGGGGATCATATGGTGCCCGGGCGCAAAGGTACGAAATGGCAATCTTCCAGGGTTTGGCTAGTCCATTCCATTTTCCCCACCCGGGTAATGAGTTGTAAGTGTTGCAATTTAGCCCCCACCGGCGCAACCAGACGCCCGCCGGGCGCCAGCTGTTCCAGCAAGGCTTGCGGGACTTCCAGGCCGGCTGCGGCAAGGATGATCCCGTCGAAGGGCGCCGCCTGCGGCAGGCCAAGCATACCATCTCCGTACTGCAAGCGCAGATTTGACACGCGCAGCGGGCGCAGATTGGCCTTCGCCAGCTCGTGCAGGGGCCGGATGCGCTCGATCGAATACACCTCTTTCGCCACCAGCGACAGCACCGCCGCCTGGTAGCCGCAGCCCGTGCCGATTTCCAGCACGCGCTGCAGGCTGCCGCCCTGGCGCATCACTTCGATCATGCGCGCCACGATATATGGCTGCGAAATGGTCTGGTGGTGGCCGATGGGCAGGGACGCGTCGATATACGCCTGCGACGCCAGCGCCTCGTCCATGAACATGTGCCGCGGCACGGCTTGCATGGCGTCGAGCACCACCTGGTCCTTGACGCCCTGCTTCGCCACGCGGGCCACCATGGCGCGGCGCACGGCCTCCGAGACGAGCGGGTTTTGCCGTGGCGGCGACACCACCGCCGGCTGCGCCCGCTCATTGGCGATGGCCTGGGCGCGCGACGGCGCGATGGCCGCGTGCGCGCCATACGGCTGCGCCACGCCGCGCGCCGCGTTTTGCGCCGCATTCTGCGTGGCCGTCTGCGGCGTGGCGATCCTGGACTGGGCCAGCGACTGTCCCCCGCCCGGCCTGGCGGGCTTGCCGGCCAGCGAATCGAGGGTAAGGGGGAAGGTGCGCGGCTTGTCAGTCATAGTGAGCGGTCATGCCAGGCCTTTCGCCAGTGCATCGAGTTGGGTGGTATGGGTCAGGTCGATCTGCAGCGGCGTGATCGATACTTGTCCATGTTCAACGGCATGGAAGTCCGTGCCCGGACCGCCTTCCTTGGCGGCGCCGGCCGGGCCGATCCAGAAGATTTCACGGCCACGGGGGTCGAGCGCGCGGATCACCGGCTCGGCCGAATGGCGCTTGCCCAGACGCGTGGCCGCCATGCCTTGCATTTGCTCATAAGGGATTGCGGGGATGTTCACATTCAGCAGATACGGTTTCTGCAGGGCGTCGAACTGGCGCTCGACGATTTCCCTGGCCACGCGGGCAGCCGCGTCCAGGTTGGCCCAGCCAAACTGCGACTGGGAAAAGGCGATGGCGGGAATGCCGAACAGATAGCCTTCCGTGGCGGCCGCCACGGTGCCCGAATACAGGGTGTCGTCACCCATGTTGGGGCCATTGTTGATGCCGGAGACCACCAGGTCGGGTCGCTCGATGAGCATGCCCGTCAGCGCCACGTGCACGCAGTCGGTGGGCGTGCCGTTGACAAAATAAAAGCCGTTGGCGGCCTTGTGCACGGACAAGGGGCGGTCCAGGGACAGCGAATTGGAGGCGCCCGAACGGTTGCTGTCGGGCGCCACCACGACGATGTCGGCAATGGGTGCGAGCGCGTCGGCCAGGGCCGCCAGGCCAGGCGCCAGGTAGCCGTCGTCGTTACTGATAAGAATTCTCATAACGGGATTTTACCCGAAGCGATGCCAACACTGCGCATGCCGCACGCCGATAGACAGCATTATTTGTGCTGCCGCGCGGGCATGGCGCACAGGATCAGCGCTGCTCGATGCGCGCCTCGGACAATGCCCCTTCCAGCGCCTGCACTTCATCTTCCTGCAAGGCCAGCAAGGCATTCAAATCGCCTTGCAATTTGTACATTCTTTTCAGCTGCGCCATGCCGCGCCTGCGCAGCTTGCCCGGCACGCCCGGACGCAGCAGGCAAGACTTCAAATGTTCGGCCAGTTCGCCCGCCTGCGCATACTGTTCGCGCTCGATCATGCCTTGCAGCATGGAGATCATGCTGACCAGGGTATCCGGCTCCGCGCCCTCGTGCCCGCTGACGCGCCCGGCCAGTATGGTTTCCTGCAAATGCCGCGCACCGTCCAGCACGCTGTCCGCATGCCCCGTGACGGGCGCATTCAGGAGCCGGTCACTGCCGCTGAGCACGGCGTCTTCCAGCAGGCGCGCCGCCTCGCTGTCGCCCTGCTGCTGCAAGGTACCGGCCAATTGCGTCTTGCTGTGCAAGGTATCGAGGTGGTCTTCGCCCAGCAGGCGCGCATGCACTTCCAGCACCTGCTCCTGCACGCTGCGCGCCGCATCGAGCTCACCACGCCGCAACAGCGCCTCGGCCAGCTTGCGCTGGCTCATCAGGGTTTCCGGATGGTCGAGCCCATGCGTGCGCTCGCGCGCCGCCACCTGGTCTTCGTGCAACTGGCGCGCGCCGGCCCAGTCGCCCTGCCCGGCCACGATGTCGGCCAGCAAATCGCGCGTGGCCAGGGTGGCCGCATGGTCGCCGCCCAGGCGCCGCTCCTGCGCCTGCAGCACGGCAGCGAACAGGCGCCGCGCGCCTTCCAGGTCGCCTTCGCGCCCCAGCGCCTGCGCCAGGGCCAGCTTGCTGCGCAAGGTATCGCCATGCTCGGCGCCAAACAGGCGTTCGCGCGCCGCCACCACCGTGGCCAGCACTTGCTGCGCCTGCGCCAGCCGGCCCATGCGCAGCAAGGTGGCGGCGCGGCCGTCCATCGCTTCCAGGGTCAGCGGATGCTCGCCGCCCAGCTGGCGCGCGTAGCTTGCCAGCACCGCATCCTGCAGCAGCAGGGCCGCCGCCAGTTCCCCTTGCAGCAACAGGGTTTTCGCCAGGCAGGCGCGGGCCGCCAGGGTGTCGGGATGTTCGCTGCCCAGCACACGTTCGCGCACGTCGAGCACGTCTTCTTCCAGGAAGCGGGCTTCCTCGAGCTTGCCCAGTTGGCGCAGCAGGCGCGCCATGCCGCTCTTGCACGCCAGGCTGTCGGGATGCTCCTCGCCCAGCAGGCGCACGCGGATCTCGACGCTCTGGCGGAAGGCCTCGAGCGCCTGCCCGCTGCGGCCATCCTTGCGGTACAGCTCGCCCAGACGGGCCAGGTCGCGCGCCAGCGGCAGGGCCACGGCGCGGCCCGGTTCGGCCAGCAAAGCCTGACGCGCTTCGCTGATGGCGCCCAGCAAGGCGATTTCGCGGCTCGATTGCCAGGGGAAGTAGCCGCCCGTCAGCCAGTGCAAAAAGGCTTCGAAGGTGCGCGTGAGGGAAAAGCGGTCGCCGCCCTGGTCGATGCGCACGGCCAATTGCTCGCCATACGCAAAGGTTTTCGTCTGCTGCAGCTGGACTTCGTCGAAATAGCTGTCGAGGGCGATCTGCGGCAAGCCGTAGGAAGTGCGCAGCAGGCGCTCGAACATGGGCTGGAAGCCGGCGATGCCCTTGTGCGCGTCGCCGCGGCGCCACTCGGCACGCTGCGCGCCATCGCCCATTTCTATGCGCGAGGGCAAGGGGTAGACGAGCAGCGGACGCTGTTCGTCTTCATGGCTGCGGCGGTACTCGATGGCCCGCGTGACGAGTGCATCGACGCCTTCCAGGCTTTGCCGGTTCGGCGTGAAGACCACCACCAGTTTTTTCGGCAGCAAGGTGGTGCAGATGCCGGCGCTGTCCGTGCGTCCCGTGCGCGAATCGACGAGCACGTAACGGAAATGCTGGGCCAGGGTATCGGCGAAGCAGCGGAACAGGGCCGGGCAACTGTCGAACAGCTGATCCCAGCGCATCTGCGCCAGGCGCTCGCTGTAGCTGGCGTCGAAGCGCCCCGCACGCATCAGGTACAGCGGGCTGCCCTGGTCGACGCGCACCACGTACTGCTGCCAGTCGATGGCGTCGAGCACGCGCTGGGCCAGGGCGACATCGTCGGCGACCGAGCCGCGCTTGCCTCCCGTCTCCAGGCTGAGGCGTTCGAGCTGCTGGCGGCACGCCTCAAAGAATTCCAGCACGCCCGGGCGCTCCTCGTGCTGTTCGAAATAGTGGTGCAGGCCCGGTGCTTCCATGTCCCAGTCCAGCATCAGCACGGGCACGCTGGCGTTTTCGCGGCGCGCCAGCAGGACGGCGATGTTCGACAGGGCCATGGTGCGGCCGGTACCGCCCTTGTAGGAATAGAAGGTGACGACTTCGCCAGGGGCGCTCAAAGGTGGCAGGGAGAGGCGTTGGCATTCCATGACAGGACCTTTTACGTGATTAACGCGGAAAGTGGGGAGGCGGAATGGCGCGCCATTCCGGCGGAATAGCGGGCAACACGAAACGGCTGCAATCGTGGCCGGGCGGTGTTGACCGCTTGAGCAAGTGGTAATGCGTGGCGATGCGCTGCACGATGCGTTCTATGTCGGGCAGGTACTGCGGATTCGATTTCAGGTCGCCGCTGGCCAGGGTGTAGCCGGAGAAATCGACGTACAGGCCCGATTCCGTGATTTGCGGCGGCAAGCCGTCGGGATGGCGCGTCATGATGATGGGGATAATCAAATGGCTGGGCAGTTCATACCAGGCGCGCCGCTCCTGCTCGATCAGTTGCATGGCGGCAAATTCGCGCCGCGTGTAGCCGTGCGCTTCATATTTAGGCGTGTACAGCACGATCATGCAGACGCTCTGGCACATGGCGCGCGCCACGCGCAGGTCGATATCGTCGCCGCCTCCCAGTTGCTCGCTGTCGATGAACAGGACTTCCTCGCGGTCCAGGTGCGGTTCCAGATAGCATGCGAGCGCCTCGATGAGGTCATTCTTGAACTTGTTCATGTACGCATATTGGCCGTGCGCGTAGCTCAAGAAACAGCCGTAGCGGATCTCCATGGCATCCCCCTGTTCCCCGTGCGGCCCTGCCATCGCCGCGCCTTGATCCCACGAGGCATGAAGTCACTGTAGACCGCTGAGCAACGGCCTGTTTGCGCTGGCGCAAAGATGTGTCTGGCGTCCTGGACATTCGCAAGAAAGCCAGAAACTGGCGCGATCACGCCGATTTCTGGCATGCCAGGCGCGCAAGGCGGCGCCGCACAAAAAACGCTACTCGCTTGATAACAAAGGGAAATATGCCGGCGCGCGGAAGGCGCCGGCAACAAGGACTTAAGCGCCCTTGGCGGGCAGGTTGCGGAAGAACTCTACCACTTCAGCCGTGTCGCGCGTGCGCTTGAACGGCGGCAGGCTTTGCCAGATGCGCTTGCCATATGGCTTGGAGATCAGGCGCGGATCACAGATCATCAGCACGCCCCGGTCGCCCTCGTCACGGATCAGCCGGCCCGCACCCTGCTTCAGGTTGATGATGGCTTCCGGCAGCGAGTGGTGCATGAAACCGTTCTTGCCTTGCTTTTCCATCACTTCGATGCGCGCGGCCAGCACGGGGTCGTCGGGCGGCGCGAACGGCAGCTTGTCGATGATTACCAGAGATAAGGCATCGCCGCGCACGTCGACGCCTTCCCAGAAACTCTGGCTGCCGATCAGCACGCCGTTGCCGGCGGCGCGGAACTGGTCCAGCAATTCCGTGCGGCCCTTTTCTCCCTGCACGAACAGGGGGAAGTTCAAACCGCGCTGCTTGAATTCGTCGGCCAGGCGCTCGGCGGCCCGTTTGACGGCGCGCAAGGTGGTGCACAGGAAGAAGGTGCGACCGCCGGCCGCCTCGATGATGGGCAGGGCGCAGTCGATGACGGCATCCGTGTAGCCCAGCGAGTTCGGTTGCGGCAGGTTTTGCGGCACGAACAGCAAGCCTTGCTGGCCATAGTCGAACGGCGACGGCCACGTATGCGACGGTTCGCCCGTCAAGCCCATCTGTTCGGAAAAATGCTTGAAGTCGTTTTTCACGGCCAGGGTGGCGGACGTGAAGATCCAGCTGCGTGGCGTGCCTTCGCGCTGGTTGTTGAAGATTGGCGCGATCGACAACGGTGTTTTATGCAATTGCAAGGAGCTGGAAAACGCTTCCACCCAGAACACGGCTTCTTCGCCGGCCGCCACTTTCGCCTTCGGATCGAACTTCCAGCCGCTCAGCTGCTGCGCCAGCTCGACACCGCGCACGCGGCACTGCTCCAGCGTTTCCGCCCGTTCCGCCTGGGTTTCCAGCACGGCCACCATGCCGTCAAGCTCATCCTTGAGGGTGTCGAGCGCAGGGAAGAAATCGCTCGACGGGGCAATCTGCGGCAGGGACAGGCGCACGATATCCTGCGGGAAGGTCAAGCGCAGGTCGCGTGCCGCCTTTTCCACCACCGTGACGGTCTTGGCCCAGTCGATGCCGCGCGCGTGCGCGAGTCCCTCGGCCAGCACGTCGCGGCACAGCTCCAGGATTTGCGAGGTCGATACCGTGTTGCCAAAGAACAAGGTGGCCGTATCGGGCAGCTGGTGCGCCTCATCGAAGATGATGGTGTTGGCCGAGGGCAGCAATTCCGCCACGCCCGTATCCTTCAGGGCCACATCGGCAAAGAACAAGTGGTGGTTGACCACCACCACATCGGCCTGCTGGGCTTCCTTGCGGGCCTTCATGACAAAGCAATCCTGGTAGTACTGGCATTCGGCGCCCATGCAGGTGTCGCGCGTGGACGTCACCAGGTTCCAGATCATGGCGTTTTCCGGCACCTTGGTCAGCTCGGCCTTGTCGCCCGAGCTGGTCATCTTGATGAAACGCGAGATTTCACGCAAATGGCCCACGTCGTCGCGCGACGTCATGCGGCCGTTTTGCAGGGTGCGTTCCAGGTGATAGTGGCAGACGTAGTTCGAGCGGCCTTTCAGCAAGGCGACGGAAACGGGCGCCTGCAGCGCGGCGCGAACGGTGGGGATGTCGCGCAGGAACAATTGATCCTGCAAGTTCTTCGTGCCGGTGGAGACAATGGTCTTGCCGCCCCACATCAGGGCCGGCACCAGGTAGGCGAAGGTCTTGCCGGTGCCCGTGCCTGCCTCGGCGATCAGGGTCGTCTGGCTGTCGATGGCGCTGGCGATGGCTTTCGCCATTTCCGTTTGCGAACGGCGCGGCTTGTAGCTGCCCACGGCCGGACCGAGCGGGCCGCCGGCGCCGAACAGGCGCTCGATGTCGGCATCGTGCTTGCCAGGCGCCGCCTGCGGTTCGGCTGGCACATCGGCTGGCAAGACAGCAGGCTGGCCATCTGGGTTTACTGGCAATAAATTGTGATCGGTCAAAATATACTTAGGTGAAGGCTGGACTGGACGCTACTGGCGCCCCTCAGGCGGGAACGTCGGGCACCAACTGCATTTTCAGCAAGGTGATGTGATCCTTCAATTGCAATTTGCGCTTTTTCAGGCGGCGCAGCTGCAACTCGTCATGGTGGCCATCGAGTATCAGCAACTCGATGACGGCATCGAGGTCGCGGTGTTCCACGTTGAGTTCAATCAGGCGCCGCTCTATTTGCTGTGCATCGCTCATGTGTTGCGTTCCAGGCAGTGTTGGTGACAGTGTTGGGAAACCGGGGCGTGCAGCGTACGCAGGCAGCCATCGTGCGTAGTTTAACCTGCCGCGCGCGTTAGGGCACGCCATTTCCGGCATGCCCCTGCGCGGTGGTCTTATTTGACAGGCGGCACAGGTACAGCAACGGCCGGCGTGCTGGCAGCGGCGGCGGCCGCCTTGGCCGCCTTGGCCTGCGCTTCGGCCTGGCGCTCGGCCAGGCGTTGCGCCACCCGTTTCTGGCGCGCCACGGCGTCAGCCTGTTTTTTCGCATATTGCGCTTCGCGGGCCGCGCGGCGCGGCGCGTCGGCGGCATCGGCGGCAGCCTGCTTCGCCACCTTTGCCGCATGCTCGGCTTCGCGCTCGGCAACGCTCTTGCCTTGCGGCTTGGGCGGCGCCGGCTCGGGCGCGACCACTTTCACAGGCTTGGGCAGGGCCGCGGCCCGCTGCTCGGCGTCCAGACGCGCACTTTCCTGCGTGCGGGCCAGGTCGATATCGCGCAGGCGCACGGACTCGGCCCGCTTGAAGTAATTCGCTTCCGCTTCGACGGCGCGCAGGCGCACGAGGATCAGGCGGCGCTTTTCCTTGGCCGTGTCCAGGCAGTTATTCACGAAAAACTTGTCGTAGCACTCCAGTTCGCGCGCGGCAAACTCGTTTTCCGCCGCCGCGCGCTCGCTGGCGACCTGCTTCAGCTTGGCGTCCGCCTCGTCCACCGACAAGGTGGCGGGCACCTGCGGCGCGCCGACTTCATCCAGTGCCGCGGCGCCCTGGTGGGCGCAGGCGGACAACGCCAGGACCAGGCCCAGCGCCGCACCCAGCTTGTATAGTGTATTTGCCATCATGTTCCTTATCCCTGCCTCAAACGATCGCGTCGGCCGCGCCGCGCTGTTCTTTTTCCATGTATTCGCGCGATTGCATCTCGATGATACGCGAAACGGTGCGGTGAAACTCGTTGGCCAGCATGCCGTTCGTGTACAGCTCTTCAGGCGCCACTTCGGCCGACATGATCAGCTTGACCTTCTGATCATAAAACACGTCGATCAGCCACGTGAAGCGGCGCGCCTCGGACGACTGCGCCGCCGACATGGCCGGTATGCCGGACAATATCACCGTATGGAAGCGGCTGGCGATTTCCAGGTAATCATTTTGCGAGCGGGGACCGCCGCACAGGGTGGCGAAATCGAACCAGATGATGCCGCCGGCGCGGCGCAGGCAATGGATTTCGCGGCTCTCGATGCGAATACGCGCGTCTTCGTCGGCCGTCTCGGCGATGCGCGTGTACGCGTCGCGCAGGGCCTTGTCGGTATCGGCGCCCAGCGGCGTGTAATAGCTTTCCACCTGTTCCAGTGCGCGGCCCCGGTAATCGACGCCGGCGTCGACGTTCATCACGTCGAGCTTGTCCTTGAGCAGCGCGATGGTCGGCAGCATGCGGTCACGGTGCAGGCCGTCCGGATACAGCAGGTCCGGATCGTAGTTCGAGGTCATGATGAAGGACACGCCGTTGGCGAACAGGGCCGACAGCAGGTTGTACAGGATCATCGCGTCGGCGATGTCGGAGACGTGGAATTCATCGAAACAGATGAGGCGGTATTTCTTGGCGATGCGCTTGGCCACCTCGTCGAGCGGGTCGGCCACGCCTTTCAATTCATCGAGCTGCTGGTGCACGCCGCGCATGAATTCGTGGAAGTGCAATCGCGTCTTGCGCACCAGGGGCACGACCGAATAGAAGCTATCCATCAGGAACGACTTGCCGCGCCCCACCCCGCCCCACATGTACACGCCTTTCGGCACGGCAGGACGGTTCAGCAGGCGCTTGAAGGTGCTCGAGCGCTGGCCCTTGTAGGCCACCCACTCGTCATAGCACAGCTGCAGGCGGTCGACCGCGCGCCGCTGGGCGGCATCGGCCTTGAAATCACGCTTCTGCAACGCGTGCTGGTAAAACTCTTCTACGTTCATGGGATTCGCTTTAACGCACAAGGGCGCCGGCGGAAAAATTCCGCGAGCGCCCCTGCAGGACTAACTACAATTAAAAGTTCAACGTACGCTTGTCAACCGCCAGTGCCGCTTCCTTGGTCG
This sequence comes from Janthinobacterium sp. BJB426, assembly GCF_002735705.1. Classification (GTDB taxonomy): domain Bacteria; phylum Pseudomonadota; class Gammaproteobacteria; order Burkholderiales; family Burkholderiaceae_D; genus Janthinobacterium. Next base: position 21,052 of record NZ_PDZL01000033.1, on the reverse strand, counting down.
CTTCCGACAGGGATGGGTGAGCGTGGCAGATGCGTGCGATGTCTTCGGCCGAGGCCTTGAATTCCATCGCCACGACGGCTTCGGAAATCAGTTCGGAGGCCATCGGGCCGACGATGTGCACGCCGAGGATTTCATCGGTGGTCGCATCGGCCAGGAATTTCACCATGCCCGAAGTGTCGCCCAGCGCGCGCGCACGGCCATTGGCCATGAACGGGAAGGTGCCGGCCTTATAGGCGATGCCTTCGGACTTCAGGGTTTGCTCGGTCTTGCCGACCCACGCGATTTCCGGCGAGGTGTAGATCACCCAAGGAATCGTGTTGAAGTTGGTGTGACCATGCTGGCCGGCGATACGCTCGGCCACGGCAACGCCTTCTTCTTCGGCCTTGTGCGCCAGCATCGGGCCGCGCACGACGTCGCCCACTGCCCAGACGTTCGGCAGGTTGGTCTTGCAGTCGCCGTCGACGGCGATGAAGCCGCGTTCGTCCAGCTGCAGGCCGACCTTGTCGGCACCCAGGCCATTCGTGTTCGGCGTGCGGCCGATCGAGATGATCAGCTTATCGAACACGGCTTTTTGCGCTTCGCCCTTGGCGTCCACGAATTCCACGGTGACGTCTTTCTTGCCTGGCGTGATCGCACCGATCTTGCAACCGAGGTTGATCTTCAAGCCTTGCTTGATGAACAGCTTCGACGCTTCCTTGGCGATCTGCTCGTCGACGGCGCCGAGGAAGACCGGCAAGCCTTCCAGCACGGTGACGTCGGAACCCAGGCGGCGCCATACGCTGCCCATTTCCAGGCCGATCACGCCGGCACCGATGACGCCCAGCTTGGCTGGTACGGCGTCGATGGCCAGTGCGCCCGTGTTCGACAGGATCAGTTTCTCGTCGAATGGCGCGCCCGGCAGTTCGCGTGCGTTCGAACCCGTGGCAATGACCACGTGCTTGGCCGTCAGGGTTTCGTTGGCTTCGCCCGTCACGCTGATCTCGTACGTGCCAGCGGCGGCGGCAGCGAAAGCGGCGCGACCGTGGAAGAAGGCGATCTTGTTCTTCTTGAACAGGTACAGGATGCCGTCGTTGTTTTGCTTGACGACGGTGTCTTTGCGCTTGAGCATCTGGCCCAGGTTCAGCTTCAGGCCGGCGACGTCGATGCCATGCTCGGCGAAGCTGTGGCCCGCGTGTTCGAAATGCTCGGACGATTGCAGCAGCGCTTTCGACGGGATGCAGCCGACGTTGGTGCAGGTGCCGCCAGGAGCGGCGCCGCCCTTGGCGTTCGACCACTCGTCGACGCAAGCGACGGAAAAGCCCAGCTGCGCTGCGCGGATGGCGGCGATGTAGCCGCCAGGGCCCGCACCGATGACAACTACGTCAAATTGTTTAGTACTCATGTTTTGTTATTCCAATCTCTTCGTCTGGTACGAAAATCCACAATAGAAGGTAAATCACCACGCCGAAGCCGAAGGTCAATGTAAACAGAACGAAGACGAGGCGCCAGATCCACGCTTCCATGCCGGAAGCGCGTCCCAGGCCGCCGCAGACGCCGCCAAGCCAGCGGTCGTTGCGCGAACGGCGCAGGCGGTTGAATTCCTGCACCAGGTCGTTCGCCGGGCCGGGGGCCGCATCGGCGCCGGACGCGTTGTCCGGCTTGTCCAGGTTGATATTGCTCAGGAGCTTGGCTTTCGCTTGCGCGAATTCCGCGTCGCTCAGGGCGCCCGCCAGGTGCAACTCGTGCAGACGCTTGATTTCTTCAGAGACGTTCATGGGAATCCTCTTTCATTGAGATCAGCCAGCTGCGTCTTCTGGCAAGGGGTATCAGCTACATTGCCCCGGCGGCGACGCCGGGGGACTACAGTGCTTACAGGTCCAGCAACAGGCGTGCAGGATCTTCCAGCGCTTCTTTCATCGCCACCAGGCCCAGGACGGCTTCGCGGCCGTCGATGATGCGGTGGTCGTAGGACATGGCCAGGTAGTTCATCGGACGCACCACGATCTGGCCGTTTTCGACAACAGCGCGGTCTTTGGTCGCATGCACGCCCAGGATGGCCGATTGTGGCGGGTTGATGATCGGGGTCGACAGCATGGAGCCGAAGGTGCCGCCGTTCGAGATCGAGAACGTGCCGCCCGTCAGGTCGTCCAGGGTCAGCTTGCCTTCCTTGGCTTTCGCGCCGAATTCACCGATTTTTTTCTCGATGTCGGCGATCGACAGCTGGTCCGCGTTGCGGATGATAGGCACGACCAGGCCGCGTGGCGAACCGACAGCGATACCGATGTCGAAGTAGCCGTGGTAGACGATGTCGTTGCCGTCAACGGAGGCATTGATGATCGGGTACTTTTTCAGGGCGGCGACGGCGGCCTTGACGAAGAAGGACATGAAGCCCAGCTTGACGCCATGCTCTTTCTCGAACTTGTCCTTGTACTTGTTGCGCAGGTCGATGACCGGCTGCATGTTCACTTCATTGAACGTGGTCAGGATGGCGTTCGTCGATTGCGATTGCAGCAGGCGCTCGGCGATACGTGCGCGCAGGCGGCTCATCGGCACGCGCTCTTCAGGGCGGTCGCCCAGGCTGGCGGCCGACGGCGTGGCAACTTGTTGCAGCGCTGGCTTGGCAGCGGCTGGCGCCAGTGGCGCAACAGCTGGCTTGGCGGAAGCGGCCAGGGCGTCGCCCTTAGTCACGCGGCCGTCTTTGCCGGAACCGGCGACGTCGCCAGCGGACAAGCCTTTTTCGGACAGGATCTTGGCAGCGGCAGGCATGGCGACATCGCCTTTGGTCGCAGCGGCAGGCGCCGAAGCGGTCGATGCGTCTTGCGCAGCGGCAGCCAGGGCTGGTGCAGGCACGGCCGACACTTCCATCGGGCTGACCTTGGCCGAGCCGTCGGTGTCGATGATGGCGATGACTTCGCCGGCGACGACGGTGGCGCCGTCAGCCTTGATGATTTGAACGATCACGCCAGCGGCTGGCGCCGGCAGTTCCAGCACCACTTTATCGGTTTCGATATCGATCATGTTTTCGTCGCGCGCGACTGGTTCGCCGACTTTCTTGTGCCATGCCAGCAGGGTCGCTTCTGCAACCGATTCCGACAACTGGGGAACTTTGACTTCGATTTGTGCCATGTAAAACTCCGTTTATTTTGTTATTGCGGCGCCGCCCCTGCGTAGCAAGGGCAGCGCTCCGTCATGATGTATGCAAGCAAGCGCCATGCATGTGCATGGCGCCCCTCATCCTGCCACTTACTTGGTCAGGATAAAACCCTTCAGCTTCGAGAATGCCGTTTCCAGCAGATCTTTTTGCTGGGCGTAGTGCTTGTCATAGTAACCGACAGCAGGCGACGCCGAAGCAGGACGGCCGGCGTAAGCCAGACGCTGACCCGATTCCAGGCCTTCGAAGATGTTGTGCTGGATCTGGAACCAGGCGCCCTGGTTTTGCGGCTCGTCCTGCGCCCAGACGACTTCGACCAGGTTCGGGAACTTCTTCAGTTCAGCAGCGAACGACTTGTGCGGGAACGGATACAGCTGTTCCAGGCGCACGATGGCCGTGTCGGTCTGGCCACGGGTCTTGCGTGCGTTGACCAGGTCGTAGTAGACCTTGCCCGAGCAGGCGACCACGCGCTTGACTTTCTTGGCGTCGATTTTGTCGTCGACTTCGCCGATGACGGTCTGGAAACCACCCTTGGCCAGGTCGGTCAGCGGCGAACCGGCATCCTTGTTGCGCAACAGCGACTTCGGCGTCAGGATGACCAGCGGCTTGCGGAACTGACGCACCATCTGGCGGCGCAGCAAATGGAAGATCTGCGAAGCCGTCGTCGGCTGCACCACTTGCATGTTGTTGTCTGCGCACAGCTGCAGGAAACGCTCTGGACGCGCGGACGAGTGCTCAGGACCCTGGCCTTCGTAACCGTGCGGCAGCATCATGACCAGGCCCGAAGCGCGGCCCCACTTCACTTCGCCGGAGCTGATGAATTGGTCGATCACCACTTGCGCGCCGTTGGCGAAGTCGCCGAACTGGGCTTCCCAGATCGTCAGGGTGTTCGGTTCAGCGGTCGAGTAGCCGTATTCGAAGGCCAGTACGGCTTCTTCGGACAGCACCGAGTCGATGACGGTGAACGGCGCCTGGTTGTCCGACACGTTTTGCAGCGGAATGTAGGTACCTGCATCCCAACGCTCGCGGTTTTGATCGTGCAAGACGGCGTGGCGGTGCACGAAGGTGCCGCGGCCGGCGTCCTGGCCCGTCAGGCGGATGGCGTAGCCGGACGATACCAGCGATGCGTAGGCCAGGTGTTCGCCCATGCCCCAGTCCAGGTTCATTTCGCCACGGCCCATGGTGCCGCGGTCGCCCAGTACTTTTTCAACCAGCGAGTGGACCTTGAAGTCTTCCGGCACGGTGGTGATGCGGGTGGCCAGGCGTTTCAGTTCCGTCATCGGCACGGCGGTGTCGGCCGAATCGGTCCATTTCTTGTTCAGGAACGGCAGCCAGTCGACGGCGTACTTGTTCTTGAAGTTCGAGATGACCGGATCGACGGTGTGCTTGCCGGCGTCCATGGCGTCGCGGAAGGCGGCCACCATCTTGTCGCCGCCATCGGCAGGGATCACGCCTTGTGCTACCAGTTTGTCCGCGTACAGTTTGCGGGTGCCTGGGTGCTGGCCGATCTTCTTGTACATCAGTGGCTGCGTCAGTGCCGGCGTATCTTGCTCGTTGTGGCCAAGCTTGCGGTAGCAGATGATGTCGAGGACGATGTCCTTCTTGAATTCCATGCGGTAGTCGAGCGCGATCTGCGTCGCCAGCACCACGGCTTCAGGATCATCGGCGTTGATGTGCAGGACCGGTGCTTCGATCATCTTCACGACGTCCGAGCAGTACAGGGTCGAGCGGGCATCGCGCGGATCCGAAGTGGTGAAACCGATCTGGTTGTTGATCACGATATGCACCGTGCCGCCGGTATGGTAGCCACGGGTTTGCGCCAGATTCAGCGTTTCCATGACCACGCCCTGGCCGGCGAAAGCGGCATCGCCGTGCACCAGGATAGGCAGCACTTGCGCGCCCTGCGCGTCGCCGCGGCGATCCATGCGGGCCTTGACGGAACCTTCGACCACAGGGTTGACGATTTCCAAGTGCGACGGGTTGAACGCCAGCGACAGGTGGACCGGGCCGCCTGCGGTGGAGATGTCCGACGAGAAGCCTTGATGGTACTTCACGTCGCCGGCAGGCAGGTCGTCGCCATGCTTGCCTTCGAATTCTTCGAACAGTTCCTGCGGCGCCTTGCCCAGGGTGTTCACCAGCACGTTCAGACGGCCGCGGTGGGCCATGCCGATGACGATTTCCTGCACGCCCTTTTCGCCGGCGCGCTGGATGGTTTCATCCATCGAGGCGATGAAGGTTTCGCCGCCTTCCAGGGAGAAGCGCTTCTGGCCCACGTAGCGGGTGTGCAGATAGCGTTCCAGGCCTTCAGCCGCGGTCAGGCGGTCGAGGATGTGGATTTTTTTCTCTGGGGTGAAATTCGGGGTGGAGCGGATCGCTTCCAGTTTCTCTTGCAGCCAGCGCTTTTCGGCCGGGTCGGAGATGTACATGAATTCGGCGCCGATCGAACGCGTGTAGGTATCGCGCAGATAGTTCAGCAGATCGCGCAGGGTGGCGGTCTCGGGGCCAAAATAGGTATTGCTGATGTTGAACACGGTGTCCATGTCCGCGTCGGTGAAACCGTAGAAGCTTGGCTCCAGTTCCGGGATCATCGGACGTTCCTGGCGCTGCAGCGGATCCAGGTTGGCCCAGTGCGAACCGAGGTAGCGGTAAGCGGCGATCAGCTGCGTGGCGGCGACGCGCTTGCGGCCCATTTCAGCATCGAAGGAAGCGGTTACTGTGCGGATCGGACCAGCTTTTGCGCGTTCGGCGAACGAGGCGACGACGGAGGCATGCGCCACGTCAGGCTTGTTGGTGCCATCGACGGCAGGCACGTGCTGCATCGCGTCGAAGTAGGAGCGCCAGTTATCGGGTACCGAGCCTGGGTTGTTCAGATACGCCTCGTACAGGTCTTCCACGTACGGAGCATTCCCACCGAACAGGTAGGAGTTGGTCGTTAATTGCTGCATATATTGCTCACCTTTCTTCGCGTTTCGCGAGGAATTAGCGGGTTAATCTAACCTTCCGCGACACGGCCTGACCGGTTAGCGGATTGCACATCAAGTTGTGGGGAAGGGCTTTTTTATTGCACCAGCATTCTGCATACCGTCATTTAGAATAGCACGCGGTATTGTAACGCAACAACGGCTAGTTGAATTTTATTTGGCAAGCAAATGTAAGCTGTGTTGCTGATTTTCCCGGGCTTGCAAGCCTGTCACTGTTATGATTACAACACATCGGCGGCCCTGCCGGCATGCCGCTTGCGCCCAACTGGTCTGCCCGGCAACGGCGCCGCCGCGATGGCCGCCAGCCACTCGGCATCGCCGGCAAACCACTCCACCAGGAAGTCGAGCATGGTGCGCAGCAGCGGTGACATGTGCTGGCGCGAGGTGTATATCCCGTAGATGCCCATGTCCTGCGGCACATAAGCGGGCAGCAGCTCCACCAGCTGGCCGCTGGCGATCAGCGGCGCGGCCGAATAGCGCGGCTGCATGGCGATGCCCGCCCCCGCCACCGTGGCCACCAGCAGGACCAGCGACTCATTCGCCGACAGGCGGCCGCTGACGGGGACAGTAAGCGCTTCCCCGTCATGCGTGAACTGCCACAGGCTCTTGCCAAAATACGTGTACGTCAGGCAGTTGTGCAGGGCCAGGTCTTCCGCCCGGCGCGGCGTGCCGTGCGCCGCCAGGTACGATGGTGCGGCGCACACCACCGAAGCGCAGCTGGCCAGCTGGCGCGCGATCAGGTTCGGTTCGAGCGCGTTGGTGATGCGGATCGCCAGGTCGATGCGCTGCTCCACCAGGTTGACGGCGCGGTTTTCCATCTGCAGGTCGACGGCGGCGCGCGGGTAGCGCCGCAGGTAAGCGGTTACTGCGCCGGCCAGTGCCGTCTGCGCCAGCGATTGCGAGCACGTGATGCGCAGCAAGCCGTGTGGCGTGTCGAGACCCTCGGACGAGGTGATGGCCATGGCGCCAGCCACTTCCAGCATCTGCCGGCAGCGCGCGAGCGTGGCCTCGCCCGCATCCGTCAGGCTCAAACGGCGCGTGGTGCGATGCAACAGGCGCGCCCCCGCCCACTGCTCCATCTCGGCCAGGTAGCGCGTCACCATGGCGCGCGACATGTCGAGCGCGTCGCTGGCGGCCACCATGCTGCCACGCTCGGCGATGGCGACAAATACTTGTGCGGCGGTGATGCGGTCCATGCAGTACTCCCTTGATTCGTCCGATTCATGCAACTAAGGCTTGCAATCTACCCTATTTGCCGTGCCGGGTCGAAAGGATCCATGCGACGACAAATAATATGTTTGCACGCGCCGCCCGCCCCTCGCGTACCCGGGCAACCTTTCCGATGCCGCGCAGTTAGCGCACACCATCACCACGACCGGCCAGCGGCCTTGAACTGACACGATGCAGGCCGTCCCTACAACGCAGCCAGGAAGCACTCATACGCTTGCGCGCTGCGCGCCAGCCGCTCGGCATAGCCCGTTTCCTTCGGCCCGTCTTCCGCGCCATAGAAGGCAAAGAAGCGGCGGTTGTCGGCGCCGATATACGCCAGGGTGACATCGAACGGCGCCAGCAACTGCGCCAGGGTGACATTCCACTTGCCTTCCGGCGTGAAGTCTTCCTGGCGGATGCCTGCCGTGACGGCCAGCGCCACTTTTCTCCCTTTGAAGGCATCGCCGCCCGTACCGTAGGCCCAGCCATACGCCAGCACCTCATCGAGCCACCGCTTCAGCAAGGGCGGGCAGTTGAACCAGTACACGGGGAATTGCAGGACCACATGGGCGTGCGCCTCCACCAGCGCCTGCTCGCGCGCCACGTCGATGACGCCGTCGGGGTAGGCCCGATGCACGTCGTGGATGGTGTAGCGGTCGGGATACTGTGCCAGCTCCTGCAGCCAGCGCTTGTTGGCGACCGACGTGTCAATCGAAGGATGGAAGACGATAACGAGGGTTTTCATCATGCTGCTTTCCTGAAAATGAAATGGACGCACCGGCCCCGCGCTCACAAAAAAGCAGGCAAGCCGGCACCCTGCCCCGTGGCGCGCAGCATGTGGCCGCGCGCCTGCAGAGGCAAAAACAGCATAGCGATGGCGAGTACTTTTCACAAGTACGCACATTAACTGATCATACCCTATAAAAAGTAAGTTACTTGCCCGTAGAATAGCGCTTTGCCATGCGTATCCGGATCAGGCTGGCTGGTGCCGTTCGCCCCACTCGCACAAGGTGTGGAGCACGGGGATCAGCGAGGCGCCCTTGCTGGAGAGCGAATATTCCACCTTGGGCGGCACTTGGGGATATTCCTTGCGGATGATCAGCGCATCGGCTTCCAGCTCCTTCAGGACGACGCTGAGGGTCTTGAAAGCAATGCCGCCGAGATGGCGCTTGAGTTCGTTATGCCGCAGCACGGTGTTTTCCGCCAGCGCATACAGGATCAGCATCTTGTATTTGCCGCCGATCAGCGACAAGGTGTAGCCAAATGCCGTATCGCCCAGGGCCACGCCGCCGGGGGCGCAGGTTTCTTCATTCATCGCGTTGTACTTCCTGTTGAACCAGGGTCCGAGCATAACAGCCCGGCATAAAAAAACGGGCCGAAGCCCGTTTTTTGTTTGCTCGATACCGCTCTGGATTAACGCTTGTCCAGTGGCAGTACTTCGCGCGTGGTCGAACCGACGAACAGCTGGCGCGGACGGCCGATTTTTTGCTCTGGGTCGGCGATCATTTCGTTCCACTGGGCGATCCAGCCGATCGTACGGGCCATAGCGAAGATACCGGTGAACAGCGACACAGGGATGCCCAGCGCCGATTGCACGATGCCCGAGTAGAAGTCGACGTTCGGGTAGAGTTTGCGCGAAACGAAGTATTCGTCGTTCAGTGCAATCTTTTCCAGTTCCATCGCCAGCTTGAACAGCGGGTCGTCTTGCAGACCCAGTTCTTGCAGCACTTCGTAGCAGGTTTCACGCATCAGCTTGGCGCGTGGATCGAAGTTCTTGTACACGCGGTGGCCAAAGCCCATCAGCTTGACGCCGGAGTTCTTGTCCTTGACTTGCTCGATGAAGGCAGGGATGTTCTCGACGGTGCCGATTTCTTTCAGCATGTTCAGTGCCGCTTCGTTGGCGCCGCCGTGGGCAGGGCCCCACAGGCAGGCGATACCGGCAGCGATACAGGCGAACGGGTTGGCGCCCGACGAACCGGCCAGACGGACGGTCGAGGTCGATGCATTTTGCTCGTGATCCGCGTGCAGGATCAGGATGCGGTCCAGTGCGCGCACCAGCACGTCGTTGACCTTGTACTCTTCGCACGGGTTGGCGAACATCATGTGCATGAAGTTGGCGCTGTACGACAGGTCGTTGCGTGGGTACACGAACGGCTGGCCGACCGAGTACTTGTAGGTCATGGCGACCAGGGTTGGCATCTTGGCGATCAGGCGGATGGCCGACACTTCGCGGTGACGCGGGTCGTTGATGTCCAGCGAATCATGGTAGAACGATGCCAGCGCGCCGACGGTGCCCACCAGGACCGACATCGGATGCGCGTCGCGGCGGAAGCCACGGAAGAAGAATTGCATCTGTTCGTGCACCATCGTGTGCTTGGTGACGGTGTCGACGAACTTGGCTTTTTGCGCCGCGTTCGGCAATTCGCCGTTCAGCAGCAGGTAGCACGATTCCATGAAGTCGGCGTTGACGGCCAACTGTTCGATCGGGTAACCGCGGTACAGCAGCTCGCCCTTGTCGCCGTCGATGTAGGTGATCGACGAGTTGCAGGCGGCCGTCGACATAAAGCCTGGGTCGTAGGTGAACTTGCCGCTACCGGCGTACAGTTTGCGGATGTCGATGACGTCCGGGCCAACCGTGCCTTTGTAGATTGGAAATTCAAGCGATGGGCTGCCATCGGAGAACGACAGGGTAGCTTTTGTGTCAGAGATATTCATGGGCTCTTCCTTCTCGGGAGTGAGTCGAAATTAAAATCAAAAATTCTGGCTGCAATTCGCACCGCACTCGGCAGTGCTACAGCGCGCCACTCGCACCGTTTGCAATATATCGCCCAGGCGTCTAGGCAATGCGCAGTCGTTGCAGCAGTGCGCGCACATGCGGCAGATCGACTTCGCCTTCCGGCTCTTTACGGGCCAGTACCAGATCCATTAACGCATTGTCCGATAAATCCAGCAAACGCGTCAGCGCGTCAACTTCTTCATCGGTCAATTCGGTTTCATACGCATCGAGAAAACGGGTCAGGATAATGTCGTTTTCCAGCAGGCCACGGCGTGAACGCCAGCGCAGGCGGGCGCGGTTGGCCGGGTCGGCCTGATGCGAGGACAAAATTGATTCTGTCATTTGGTTTACCACTTTACGTGTGCCTTGCGGCACGGTGCTGCTTTGCAGGCGCCGCCTGCAGGCAAGAGAGGATACCCTCTTCCCGCAAACGGCGCCCGGCGGACGCGATCAGGAGGATCAGATCGCGCGGCGGACCATCAATTCCTTGATCTTGCCGATCGCCTTGTTCGGGTTCAACCCTTTCGGGCAGACGTCGACGCAGTTCATGATCGAATGGCAGCGGAACAGGCGGTACGGGTCTTCCAGGTTGTCCAGACGCGCGCCGGTGGCTTCGTCGCGCGAATCGGCGATGAAGCGGTAGGCTTGCAGCAGGCCAGCCGGGCCGACGAATTTGTCCGGATTCCACCAGAACGACGGGCACGACGTGGAGCAGCATGCGCACAGGATGCACTCGTATAGGCCATCGAGTTCTTCGCGCTGTTCCGGCGACTGCAGGCGTTCTTTTTCAGGCGGGATCGAATCGTTGATCAGGAAAGGCTTGATCGAATCGTATTGCTTGAAAAATTGCGTCATGTCGACGATCAGGTCGCGGATGACTGGCAAGCCTGGCAACGGACGCAGCACGATAGGCTCCGACAGTTCGTTCAGGTTGGTGGTGCATGCCAGGCCGTTCTTGCCGTTGATGTTCATCGCGTCCGAACCGCACACGCCTTCGCGGCACGAGCGGCGCAGGGCCAGCGAGTCATCGACGTCCGCCTTGATGCGCTGCAGTGCGTCGAGCAGCATCTTGTCGGTGTCTTTCAGTTCGACCGTCAGGTCTTGCATGTACGGCTTGGCATCCTGGTCAGGATCGTAGCGGTAGATTTTGAATTTAAGAGTGCGTGCCATGGTATAGCCTTAGAAAGTACGTGGTTTCGGTTTGAAGGTATCAACCGTCAGCGGCTTGGTCACGACTGGCTTGTATTCCAGTCGGTTGCCTTCCGAATACCACAGAGTGTGCTTCATCCAGTTGTCGTCGTCACGTTGCGGATGGTCGTCCTGGGCGTGGGCGCCGCGCGATTCCTTGCGGGCGGCTGCCGAAACGATGGTCGCTTTCGCCGTTTCGATCAGGTTGTCCAGTTCCAGCGCTTCCACGCGGGCCGTGTTGAAGACCATCGATTTATCCTTGAAGGAGACGTGCTTGCGGCGCTCGTCGAGCTTCATGATTTCTTCGACGCCCTTGTTCAGCATCTCGTCGGTACGGAACACGCCACAGTACTTCTGCATCGTTGCGCGGATGTCGTTCGCCACACCCTGCACGGTTTCCGTGCCGGTCGAATTTTCCAGGCGCGCCAGGCGGCCCATGGCGAATTCGGCAGCGTCGGCTGGCAAAGGCTTGTTTTCCTTGGCTTTCAGGCCGCTGTTGACGATGTGGTTGCCGGCCGCGCGGCCGAAGACCACCAGGTCGAGCAGCGAGTTCGTACCCAGGCGGTTGGCGCCGTGCACGGACACGCAGGCGCATTCGCCGATCGCGTACAGGCCGTTGACAACCTTGGCCGAATTATCCGGACCGGTCGGGGTGACGACCTGGCCATGGATGTTCGTCGGGATGCCGCCCATCTGGTAGTGAATCGTCGGCACGACAGGAATCGGTTCCTTGGTGGCGTCGACGTTGGCGAACTTGTGGCCGATTTCCAGGATCGACGGCAGGCGCTTGGCGATGGTGTCGGCGCCGATATGGCGCAGGTCCAGCATCACGTGGTCCTTGTTCGGACCGCAGCCACGGCCTTCCTTGATTTCCTGGTCCATCGAACGCGAGACGAAGTCGCGCGGCGCCAGATCCTTCAGGGTCGGCGCATAGCGCTCCATGAAGCGTTCGCCTTCGCTATTGATCAGGATGCCGCCTTCGCCGCGCACGCCTTCGGTGATCAATACGCCCGCGCCGGCCACGCCGGTCGGGTGGAACTGCCAGAATTCCATGTCTTGCAGCGGCAAGCCGGCGCGTGCCGCCATGCCCATGCCGTCACCCGTGTTGATGAAAGCATTCGTCGACGCGGCGAAGATGCGGCCTGCGCCGCCCGTTGCCATGACCGTCGTTTTTGCTTCCAGGATCATGCATTCGCCGGTTTCCATTTCCAGCGCTACAACACCGATCACGTCGCCTTCGGCGTCACGGATCAGGTCGAGTGCCATCCATTCGACGAAGAAGTGCGTACGCGCACGCACGTTGCGCTGGTACAGGGTGTGCAACAGGGCGTGACCGGTACGGTCGGCTGCCGCGCAAGCGCGCTGCACCGGCTTTTCGCCGAAGTGGGCCGTGTGGCCGCCGAATGGACGCTGATAGATGGTGCCGTCAGGGTTGCGGTCGAATGGCATGCCGAAGTGTTCCAGTTCGTACACGACCTTTGGTGCTTCGCGGCACATGAATTCGATGGCATCCTGGTCGCCCAGATAGTCGCCACCCTTGACGGTGTCGAACATGTGCCAGAACCAGTTGTCTTCGGCCATGTTGCCGAGCGACGCGCCGATACCGCCCTGCGCCGCCACGGTGTGCGAGCGGGTCGGGAAAACTTTCGACAAAACAGCGACGTTCAGACCGGCTTCAGCCAGTTGCAACGACGCGCGCATGCCGGAACCGCCGGCGCCAACGATGACCGCATCAAAGCGGCGGGTAGGGATTGCAGATTTATATGCTGCCACGATTACACACTCCAGAGTATCTGTACCGTCCAGCCGGCACAAGCGATCAACCACAGCATGGTGGCAATTTGCAGGGTCAGACGGAGGCCAGCGCTTTTCACGTAGTCCATCCAGATGTCGCGTACGCCGACCCATGCGTGGTAGAACAGGGCGACGAAGGTCACCAGGCTGAACAATTTAAACCACTGCTGTGCGAACAGACCAGCCCAGCCTTCATAGCTGAAGTTGCTGCCGGTCAGGAAAGAAATAAGCAGGATGGCCACATAGGCCACCATGACGATGGCGGTAACGCGTTGCGCCAGCCAATCGCGCAAGCCGTAATGGGCTCCGACGACGAGGCGTTTCGGTCCGATATTATTGTCTGCCATGTTTAAAATACTCCAAACAGTTTCAAAGCGACCAGAGCCGTCAACACCAGGCTCACGACCAGCACGGACGAAGCGGTCTTGCGTGCCGAATCTTTTTCGATGGCAACGTGCACATCCATGAACAGGTGACGGATACCGGCGCAGAAGTGGTGCAGGAAGGCCCAGACCAGACCCAGGGTGATCAGCTTGACGAACCAGTGCGAGGCGATGCCCTGGAAGTAGGCGTAGGACATTTCGGAACGCAGGCTCAGTTCCAGCATGTACAGTATGCATGGCAGCAAGGCGAAAATGATGAAACCGCTGATGCGATGCAGGATCGAGACGATGGCGCCGACAGCCATGCGGTAGTTCGACAATTCGGTAACATGAATGTTACGGAATTGCGGCCGTTCTTTTTTTGGTACTTCTCTTACGGCTTCAGACATAACAAAAACCTCCCCTTTGAATTTCAACTAAATATTGAAGCCGCGATTTTCGCCGATTTTCGCAACCCATACCAATATCTATTGTTACATATAACCAAAATGGTTTTTTACTACAAAATACCGCGCTACTTTCCGTAGTTCACGTAATTTAATTACAGAATCGCCGGCAAAACACGGCCCGCCGGGGCGGGCCATGCTGTCGCTGCGCTTTCCGTTGTCTCCGTTGCCCGCCTTGCGGCAGGCATCTTGCAAGCGATGCACTTCAGCCTTGCTGCTTGTTCGGGCACCCAAGGGTGCCCCGCCGCTTCAGCTGAGTTCATTCTGATAATGATGACGACTGGTCAGGTACAGGCCCCGGCGCAGTTCGACCGGCTTGTCGCCGTAGGTAAACGACACGCGCTCGGAACTGAGCAAGGGCGTGCCGAGGTCGATATTTAACAATTGGGCAGCGCCCGCGTCCGCGCACACGGCGCGGATCTGCTCGGACGCGCGTATCATGCGCGTGCCAAATTCCGTTTCGAACAGGCCGTACATGGGGCCCTTGTATTCCACCAGCCGCTCGGCCGTCAGGCCCTTGAAGATCAGGCCAGGCAGCCACAGCTCCTCGACGATGGTCGGCACGCCGTCGAAATACTGCACCCGCTTGATGAAGATGACGGCGTCGCCGGACTTCAGGTCCATCAGGCGCGCCACGTCGGCCGGCGCGCGCACGCGCTTGACTTCAATAAACTTGCTTTCAGGATAATGCGGCACGCCTTCGTCCGGCACCAGGCGCAGGAAGCGGAAATGCGCGCGCGCCTCATGGTGGGTGGAAACGAAGGTGCCCTTGCCCTGGCGGCGCATGACGAGATTCTCGGCGGCCAGTTCATCGATGGCCTTGCGCACCGTGCCCTGGCTGACCTTGAAGCGTCCTGCCAGTTCGACTTCGCTGGGAATCAGCTCGCCCGGTTTCCATTCGCCCGATTGCAGGCTCTGCGTGATGAGCGCCTTGATCTGCTGGTACAGGGGACTGAAGGTGGGCGAGGCAGTTGCGGCAGGCGCGGCCACGGCGGTGGAGGCAGTGGTATTGACGCTGGCGACAGGGGTGGCGGCGGTGCTGGCCGCTGCGGCAACGGGCGTGGCCGGGGTGCCCGCGGTCGGACTGACCGCCCCGCTTGCAGCAGTGGCATTGTTGGTCAGATTGGACGAGGCGGAATTCATAGTCCGACATTTCAACACAAATCACTGCCCGCGTCCAGTAAAAGACTCGTAGTTATCTGTCTTATATAAGACATAAGATATGATTGACAGATACAGATCGGGGGCCTAAACTGCCCTCGATAAAACTTGTGAGCCAGCGTTTTATGTTGTCGGCCAGCCACTCTGGCCTCGTGCAGCACAAGCGTGACGGCAGCGTACACCAGCAATTCGGTGGCGCGTGCCGGTTTTGGTATCATTATAGTTTTTCCGGATAAGCGTAAGCCCAGCTTCAAGCCCGTTTTCTTTCCCATTTTTGGAGATTCATCATGGCTAAAACCCCAATGCGTGTTGCAGTGACCGGCGCCGCCGGCCAGATCGGCTACGCCCTGTTGTTCCGCATCGCCAATGGCGACATGCTCGGCAAAGACCAGCCTGTCATCTTGCAACTGCTTGAAATCCCGGACGAAAAAGCCCAGAAGGCGCTCAAGGGCGTGATGATGGAAATCGACGACTGCGCCTTCCCGCTGCTGACGGAAATGACCGCTCACTCCGATCCGCTGACCGCCTTCAAGGATGTCGACGTGGCCGTACTGGTTGGCGCGCGTCCACGCGGCCCAGGCATGGAACGCAAGGACCTGCTGGAAGCGAACGCCCAGATCTTCACGGTGCAAGGCAAGGCGCTCGACGCCGTCGCTTCGCGCAATGTCAAAGTACTGGTGGTCGGCAACCCTGCCAACACCAACGCCTACATCGCCATGAAATCGGCGCCATCGCTGCCAGCGAAAAACTTCACCGCCATGCTGCGCCTGGACCACAACCGCGCGCTGTCGCAAGTCGCTGCCAAGACCGGCACCGCCGTGAAAGACATCGAGAAGCTGACCGTGTGGGGCAACCACTCGCCAACGATGTACGCCGACTACCGCTTCGCCACCGTCAACGGCAAGGCTGTGAAAGACCTGATCAACGACCAGGAATGGAACGCCAACACCTTCCTGCCAACCGTCGGCAAGCGCGGCGCGGCCATCATCGAAGCGCGCGGCCTGTCGTCGGCAGCGTCGGCAGCGAACGCCGCCATCGACCACATCCATGACTGGATGCTGGGCACGGCTGGCAAGTGGACCACCATGGGCGTTCCTTCGGATGGCTCGTATGGCATCCCTGAAGGCACCGTGTTCGGCTTCCCGGTCACCACCGACAACGGTGAATACACCATCGTTCAAGGTCTGGAAATCGATGCATTCTCGCAAGAGCGCATCAACCTGACCCTGAAAGAACTGACCGAAGAGCGCGAAGGCGTGAAACACCTGCTGGCCTAAGTCCAGTTTTGGCGGCGCGGCAATGCGCCGCCCGCCAAAGAAGGCCGCCCCGCGCATGTCGCGGCGCGGCTGTTTTCCCAAGTAGTTTTTACCTGCAGAAATGCCTTAAGCATGCACCCTTCCGAGGTTTTATTCCAAGGCAAACGCCAGCCGCTGTTGCTCGCCGCTTGCGACCACTACGCCGGCTCTGAAAAGCTGATGCGTAAATCGATTGCTTTGCAACAAGAGCTTGGCCCCCTGTTCGACATCACGTTCGACTGCGAAGATGGCGCCAGCGCCGGCAATGAAGAAGCCCACGCCCTGATGATCGCCGGCCTGCTGGCCAGCGACGACAACCAGTTCAACCGTATCGGCGTACGCGTGCACGACGTCGACAGCCCGTTTTTCGCGCGCGACGTGGAAATCATCTGCAGTGCCGCCTCCCGCCTGGCCTACATCGCCGTGCCCAAGGTGGCAGGCGTGCAGGATGCCATGCTGGCCATCGACCTGATCAACCTGCACGCGCGCCGCGCCGGCCGCGACAACCTGCCCGTGCACATCCTGATCGAGACGCATGGCGCGCTGCGCGACGCCTACGCGATCGCCGCCCTGCCCCAGGTCGAATGCCTGTCCTTCGGCATCATGGATTTCGTCTCGGCCCACTACGGCGCCATTCCCGCCGCCGCCATGCGCACGCCGGGCCAGTTCACGCACCCGCTGGTGGTGCGCGCCAAGCTGGAAGTGGCGGCCGCCTGCCATGCGCACGGCAAGGTGCCCTCGCATAACGTGACGACGGACGTGCGCGATTCGGCCGTGGTGGCGAATGACGCCCAGCGCGCGACAGCCGAGTTCGGCTACACGCGCATGTGGAGCATCCACCCGGACCAGATCAAGCCCATCATCAAGGCCTTCACGCCGCGCCTGTCCGAAGTCAACGAGGCCAGCAATATCCTCAATGAAGCGCTGCGCGCCAACTGGGGACCGATTGCGCAAAATGGCCGCTTGCACGACCGCGCCAGCTACCGATATTATTGGACCGTTTTGCAACGCGCCAAACTGGCAGGCCTCGGCCTGCCCGAGGCGGCCGCTGCATTACTCAACACCCCCTCTTCCAGCACCACTGAAAACTGACAGGAATTACACGATGTCCCTCTCCAAATTAGCCATTGCCTGCAGCGTCGCGCTGGGCGCCATGACCCTCACGCTGGCGCCAGCCAGCTTCGCCGCCACGGCAGAGGTAAATCCCAAGGCAGTGAAGGCTGCCAAAGCCAAGCCAAAGGCCAAGACCACCAAAGCCAAGGCAGCCGCCAAGGAAGCCCATCCGCTCGCCATGTCAGTCGCCGACAAGGAAGAATCCGACGAACCGGACACCGCAGGCTCGGCCTCCACCGATTTCAATTGTGAACTTGGTAATAAAATTACCATCTACACCAATGCGACTGACGACAAACACATCGCCCTGCGCTGGAAGAAGCGCCTGCACCGCCTGAGCCGCGTTGGTACCACCACCGGCGCCAACCGCTTCGAGAACCGTCTGTACGGTCTCGTCTGGATCGGCATCCCGGCCAAAGGCATGCTGCTCGATTCCAAGCAGGGCCGCCAGTTGGCCAATGAATGCAAGGATGCGGAACAAGCCAAGCCGGCGGCAGCGGTGGAAGCCGCGCCATCGCTGGGCGTGCTGCCGGCGACCGGCGGCTGATGTGAGCAGCAAGGGCCTCTTCGGGGGCTCAGTCATGTTTTGTAATTTGAATAATCAATAAATAGACGATACCCAACAAGGAGAGGTCATGTCCCGCAACACTCTGAACACGCTCAAGGACTTTAATATTTCGGATAGCAAGAAGGGCAAGCTGTACTCCCTGCCTGCGCTGGAAAAAAGCCTGGGCATCAATGTCTCCCGCCTGCCAGTGTCGATTCGTATCGTGCTCGAATCGGTATTGCGCAACTGCGACGGCAAAAAAGTCACCGAAGAACACGTCAAGCAATTGGCGAGCTGGGGCCCGACCGCCGAGCGCACCGACGAGATCCCGTTCGTAGTGGCGCGCGTCGTGCTGCAGGATTTCACCGGCGTGCCACTGCTGGCCGACCTGGCAGCGATGCGCAACGTGGCCGCCAAGATGGGCATCAACGCCAAGAAGATCGAACCGCTGGTACCGGTCGATCTGGTGGTCGACCACTCGGTCACCATCGATCACTACCGCGAAAAGAAAGCGCTGGACCTGAACATGAAACTGGAATTCTCGCGCAACAACGAGCGTTACCAGTTCATGAAATGGGGCATGCAAGCCTTCGACACCTTCGGCGTCGTGCCACCAGGCTTCGGCATCGTCCACCAGGTCAACCTGGAATACCTGGCGCGCGGCGTGCACCACTCCGGCAAGAAAGCCGGCGACGTGTACTACCCTGACACCCTGGTCGGCACCGACTCGCACACCACCATGATCAACGGCATCGGCGTGGTCGGCTGGGGCGTGGGCGGCATCGAGGCGGAAGCCGGCATGCTGGGCCAACCGGTCTACTTCCTGACGCCAGACGTCATCGGCGTGAACCTGTCGGGCGCATTGCGCGAAGGCTGCACCGCCACCGATCTGGTACTGACCATCACCGAATTGCTGCGCAAAGAAAAAGTCGTCGGCAAGTTCGTCGAATTCTTCGGCGAAGGCACCGAGTCCTTGACCCTGACCGACCGCGCGACGATCGCCAACATGGCACCGGAATACGGCGCGACCATGGGCTTCTTCCCGGTCGACGAAGCGACCATCGATTACTTCAAGGGCACCGGCCGCAGCAAGGCTGAAATCGCCGCGTTCGAAGGCTACTTCAAGGCGCAAAACCTGTTCGGCGTGCCAAAAGCCGGCGACATCGACTACACCCGCGTGGTGGAACTGGACCTGGCATCGGTTGCTCCGTCGCTGGCCGGCCCGAAACGCCCGCAAGACCGTATCGAAATCGGCAATGTGAAAGCGAACTTCGCCGAACTGTTCGCCAAGCCAACCTCGGAGAACGGCTTCAACAAGAACCCGGCCGATCTGAACGCCGTGTACGAGACCACCAACAACGTGAAAGTGTCGAACGGCGACGTACTGATCGCTGCGATCACCTCGTGCACCAACACCTCGAACCCGAGCGTGATGCTGGCTGCCGGCCTGCTGGCCAAGAAAGCCGTGGAAGCCGGCCTGAAAGTCGCGCCACACATCAAGACCTCGCTGGCCCCTGGCTCGCGCGTCGTGACCGAGTACCTGACCGCTGCCGGTCTGCTGCCCTACCTGGAAAAACTGGGCTTCGGCGTCACCGCCTACGGCTGCACCACCTGTATCGGCAACGCGGGCGACCTGACGCCTGAGCTGAACGCAGCGATCGCCACGCACGACATCGTCGCGTCGGCCGTGCTGTCGGGTAACCGTAACTTCGAAGCGCGTATTCACCCGAACATCCGCTCGAACTTCCTCGCTTCGCCACCGCTGGTCGTCGCTTACGCCATCGCCGGCAACATGACGCGCGACCTGATGACGGAACCTGTCGGCAAGGGCAAGGGCGGCAAGGACATCTACCTGGGCGACATCTGGCCGACCTCGGCTGAAGTCTCGGCCATGATGAAGTTCGCCATGAATGCCAAGGTATTCAAGGACAACTACGCCGACGTCAAGGGCGCACCAGGCAAGCTGTGGGAAAAAGTCACGACCGTCTCCGGTCAAGTCTACAACTGGCCAAAATCGACCTATATCGCGGAACCACCGTTCTTCGACAATTTCTCGATGACGCCAGCGGCAGTGGCCACCGGTATCGAAGGCGCGCGCGCACTGGGCGTGTTCGGCGATTCCATCACCACCGACCACATCTCGCCAGCCGGCTCGATCCAGGAAAACGGTCCTGCAGGCAAATGGCTGAAGGAAAACGGCGTCCTGAAAGCGGACTTCAACTCCTACGGCTCGCGTCGCGGTAACCATGAAATCATGATGCGCGGCACGTTCGCCAACGTGCGTATCAAAAACCGCATGATCCCTGCCAAGGCAGACGGTTCGGCGGTCGAAGGCGGCATCACGATCCACCAGCCTTCCGGCGAAGAAATGTCGATCTACGACGCAGCGATGAAATATGTTGCTGAAGGCACGCCAACCATGGTCTTCGGCGGCGAAGAGTACGGTACGGGCTCGTCGCGCGACTGGGCAGCAAAAGGTACGCAACTGCTGGGCGTGAAAGCCGTGATCACCCGTTCGTTCGAGCGTATTCACCGCTCGAATCTGGTGGGCATGGGCGTGTTGCCGCTGCAATTCATCGGCGACGACAGCGTACAAACCCTGGGCATCACCGGCAAGGAAACCTTCGACCTGAAAGGCCTCGAAGGCGAAATCAAGCCACAGCAACTGGCCACCCTGGTGATCCACCGCGCCGATGGCAGCAGCCAGGAAGTCAAAGTCCTGCTGCGCATCGATACGCCGATCGAAGTCGATTACTACAAGCATGGCGGCATCCTGCCATTCGTCCTGCGTCAATTGCTGGCCGAGTAATCAGCCCAGCTGTGAGTGTCCAGTCCTAAAATAGGTTGACAGTATTTATTGCTGTAGAAACGCCCGATGCACCGCATCGGGCGTTTTGTATTTCAGGGCCGTATGCGGCCGTTCCTGGTTATAGATCCGCACCGATTGCGCCACCATTTTGCTCGCCTGTTTCAGGTCCGCAGGTCGATTCAGCAGGAACTCGCCTTTCAGAATGCCGTTGATACGTTCG
>NZ_PDZL01000032.1 GCF_002735705.1 Janthinobacterium sp. BJB426 | reverse complement strand
CATGAAAGCTGTGTTTGCCGAGATCGATGCCGATGAGCGTAACGTTTTCCATGATGGCCTCCTTCAGAAATGAAAACACCCTATAAGTTTAGTAACTTATAGGGTGGAGGGTGACCATCTCATTAGCGGCCCTGAAGAGGGCCGCCTTGGCGGTCACGCAAACCAGAAAAGCTGGCTTACACGTCGATATTGCCCGCGCGCAATGCGTTGTTTTCAATGAAGGCGCGGCGTGGTTCCACGTCGTCGCCCATCAGCGTCGTGAAGATTTGATCCGCAGCAATCGCATCTTCGATCTGTACCTTCAACAAGCGGCGCACGGTCGGGTCCATCGTCGTTTCCCACAGCTGATCCGGGTTCATTTCGCCCAGACCTTTGTAGCGCTGTTTCGAGACGGTGCGCTCGGCTTCGTCGCGCAGCCATTGCATGGCCTGGTGGAAGTCGACCACGGCGATTTCCTTGATGCGCTCGCCTTCGCCGCGGCGCACGAAGGCGCCTTCGCCGATCAGGCCTTCGAAGGTGGCGGCGCCGCTGCTCAGCACGGCGTAGTCCGGGCCCTGCACGAAATCGGCGTCAATGGCGCTGACTTTCACGTTGCCGTGGTGCATGCGCTCGATACGCAGCATGTGTTTTTCCGACAGGTCGTCGGAACGTACGTGTACTTTCACCGCGCTGTCGTTGATGGCCGTCTGCAGGGCCAGGGCGGAGGTTTCCGCCAGATCCAGGGTCGACAGGTCCAGCTGCACACCCGTCATGATGGCCGTCAGGGCAGCGCGGTCGATGACGCGCGTCAGACGGGTCATGATGGTGTTCGACAGGTTGAATTTGCGCACCAGTTCCGTCAGCGTTTCGCCGGAAATGCCTTCCGCGCCTGTGCGCGGCACCAGCACGGCCGTGTTCAGCGCCACCGTCATCATGTAGCTCGCTTCCTCGGCGTCATCTTTCAGATAGCGCTCGTCGCGGCCCGACTTCACCTTGTACAGCGGCGGTTGCGCGATGTAGATGTGGCCGCGCTCGACCAGTTGCGGCATCTGGCGGTAGAACAGGGTCAGCAGCAGGGTACGGATGTGGGCGCCGTCGACGTCCGCATCGGTCATGATGATGATGCGGTGGTAGCGCAGTTTTTCGACGTTGAATTCATCCGGTCCGATCGAGGTGCCGAGGGTGGCGATCAGGGTGGTGATCTGCTCCGACGACAGCATTTTTTCGAAACGGGCTTTTTCCACGTTCAGCACTTTACCGCGCAGCGGCAGGATCGCCTGGAACTTGCGGTCGCGCCCCTGTTTTGCCGAGCCACCTGCCGAGTCACCCTCGACGATGTACAGTTCGCACAGGGCGGGGTCTTTTTCCTGGCAGTCGGCCAGCTTGGCTGACAGGCCCAGGCCGTCCATGATGCCTTTGCGGCGCGTCAAGTCGCGGGCCTTGCGTGCCGCTTCACGGGCGCGCGCCGCTTCGACGATCTTGCCGCAAATGATCTTGGCGTCGTTCGGTTTTTCCTGCAGGTAGTCGGCCAGGGTCTTGGCGACGATCTCTTCGACGGGGCCGCGCACTTCGCTCGACACCAGCTTGTCTTTCGTCTGCGACGAGAATTTCGGTTCCGGCACTTTTACCGACAAGACGCAGGTCAGGCCTTCGCGCATGTCGTCGCCGCTGATTTCCACTTTCGCCTTCTTGGCGAACTCGTGTTCATCGATGTATTTGTTGATGACACGCGTCATTGCTGCGCGCAAGCCCGTCAGGTGGGTGCCGCCGTCGCGTTGCGGGATGTTATTCGTGAAGCACAGTACCTGTTCATTGTAGGCATCGTTCCACTGCATCGACACGTCGACCGAGATGTTCGTGCCCTGGTCCGACATGCGCTCGCCCGTGGCCTGGAAAATGGTCGGGTGCAAGACCGACTTGGCCTTGTTGATGTATTCGACGAAGCCGCGCGTGCCGCCTTCGAAGGCGAAGATTTCTTCCTTGCCTGTGCGCTGGTCCGACAACTTGATGTTGACGCCATTGTTCAGGAAGGACAGTTCGCGGATGCGCTTGGCCAGGATTTCGTAGTGGAATTCCACGTGCGTGAAAATCTCTTCATCGGCCCAGAAATGCACGTCGGTGCCGCGCTTGTCGGTGTCGCCGATGACCTTGATCGGGGAAGTGGCGATGTCGCCGACCATGACGATCTGGCGGTCTTGCGGCACGCCGCGCACGAATTCCATGTGATGCACTTTGCCATCGCGGCGGATGGTCAGTTTCAGCAATTTCGACAGACCATTGACGCAGGACACGCCCACGCCATGCAAACCGCCCGATACTTTGTACGAGTTCTGGTCGAACTTGCCGCCCGCGTGCAGCTCGGTCATGACGATTTCTGCCGCCGAACGCTTCGGATCGTGCTTGTCGTCCATTTTCAGGCCGGTCGGCACGCCGCGGCCATTGTCGGTGATCGAGATCGAATTGTCGCTGTGGATGGTGACGTGGATTTCCGTGCAGTGGCCGGCCAGCGATTCATCGATCGAGTTGTCCAGCACTTCGAATACCAGATGGTGCAAGCCGGTGCCGTCCGAGGTGTCGCCAATGTACATGCCCGGGCGTTTGCGTACGGCTTCCAGGCCTTCCAGGATCTGGATGGAGGAGGCGCCGTATTCTTCCGTTTTGGCCTGGATCGGGGTGTCTTGTGGATTCTCGGACATGGACTGCTTTCTCAAATAACGATTGCTGATTGCGGGGCCTGACCCTGTTGGATCAGACCCCAGTTTTGCATTGGGTTACGCTTAAATCCGCATCGGCATGACGACGTACTTGAAGTCGGCATTGTCGGGGATGGAGATCAGGGCGGACGAGTTCGAGTCGCCCAGCGCGATGTTGACGTATTCGCATTTCAGGTTGTTCAGCACGTCCAGCAGATACGTCACGTTGAAGCCGATGTCGACGGAGTCGCCGCCGTAATCGATTTCCAGCTCTTCGACGGCCTCTTCCTGGTCCGCATTGGTCGAGCTGATCTTCATGCTGCCCGGGGTGATGATGCAGCGCACGCCCTTGAACTTGTCGCTGGTCATGATGGCGGCACGTTGCAGCGAGCGCAGCAGTTCATCGCGGCCGATGGTGAAGTCGTTTTTGTAGCCTTTTGGAATCACGCGCGTGTAGTCGGGGAACTTACCTTCCACCAGCTTCGAGATCAGCTCGATGTCGGCAAAGGTCAGTTTCACCTGGTTGGCGGCGATGTCCAATTGCACCGGCTCATCGTTTTCTTCCAGCAGACGCTGCAGTTCGATGATGGTCTTGCGTGGAATAATCACTTCCTGGCGTGCAAACGTCTGCTCGGTGGCCACCTGGCAAAACGCCAGGCGGTGACCGTCGGTGGCCACGGCGATGACATTATTGCCATCCAGAACCAGCAGCAAGCCGTTCAGGTAATAGCGGATGTCTTGCTGCGCCATCGAGAAATGCACCATGTTGAACAGGTGCTTCAACGTTTTCTGGGGCAGGGTGACGGACGCGTTGTAGCTTTCCGCCTGTTGCACGGTTGGAAACTCTTCCGCCGCCAGGGTTTGCAGGGCGAAGCGCGACTTGCCCGTTTGCACGGTCAGGCGCTTGTTCAGCAGGGTCATCGTGACGTCGCCCGATTCGGGCAGGGCGCGCAGGATGTCCAACAGCTTGCGCGCGGCCACGGTGGTGCCGGTGACGTCCGCGCCGGAACCGATTTCCGCGTGCGTGGTGATCTGCACTTCGGTGTCGGTCGACAGGAAGGAGACATTTTCACCGTCTTTGCGGATGAGGATATTGGCCAGAATCGGCATAGTGTGCCGACGCTCGACAATACCGCTCACGATCTGCAGTGGCCGGAGAAGGGTATCTCGGGTGGTTTTGACCAATTGCATATTTATCCTCAATGTATAGGTTGAACAGTACGACGTTTAACGTATTAATTTAACAATTGTTGCCATGGGGAGCCCCGACAGACCGGCTGCGGCGCCCTCCCAGATAATAAGGGTAAAGCACGTTTTGAGCCAGTCTTGCCAAAGCCGTGCTTAGCCCTTCAACGTTTGCTCCAGCACATGCAACTCGTGGTTGCATTCCGGGTTCTTGGTGCGGTCCAGCGCGATCTTGCGCACGGCATGCAGCACCGTGGTGTGGTCGCGGCCGCCGAACAGCTCGCCGATCTCCGGCAGGCTCTTCTGTGTCAATTCCTTGGCCAGGTACATGGCGATCTGGCGCGGCCGGGCGATATTCGCGGGGCGGCGCTTCGAATACATGTCGGCAACCTTGATATTGAAGAAGTCGGCCACGGTTTTCTGGATGTTTTCCACGGAAATCTGGCGGTTCTGCACCGACAGCAAGTCCTTCAGGGCTTCCTTGACGATATCGATCGTGATGTCTTTGCCATGGAAACGCGAGTACGCGAGGATCTTGCGCAGCGCGCCTTCCAGCTCGCGCACGTTCGAGCGCAAGTGCTTGGCGACAAAGAAAGCCACGTCGTCGGAGAAGGTCACGCCTTCCTGCTTGGCTTTTTTCAGCAGAATCGCCACGCGCATTTCCAGTTCCGGCGGTTCGATGGCCACCGTCAGGCCTGAATCGAAGCGCGAGATCAAACGGTCGTCCATGCCCGTGATTTCCTTCGGATACGTATCCGAAGTGATGATGATCTGCTTCTTCGCGGCAATCAATGCCTCGAACGCATAGAAAAACTCTTCCTGCGTGCGGCTCTTGCCGCCAAAGAACTGGATATCATCGATCAGCAGCATGTCAAGCGAGTGATAGTAATGCTTGAAGTCGTCGAAACCCTTGCGCTGGTAAGCGGTCACTACGTCGCGAACGTACTGTTCCGCGTGGATGTAGCGAATTTTTGCGCCCGGATTGTCGGCCATCACCTGGTTGCCGATGGCGTGGATCAAGTGGGTCTTACCGAGGCCGACGCCGCCGTAGAAGAACAGCGGGTTGTACGACACGCCCGGATTGTTCGCCACCTGGATGGCGGCGGCGCGCGCCAGCTGGTTGGCTTTACCCGTCACGAAGCTGTCGAAGGTCAGGTCGGTGTTGATGCGGCTCTGCTCGCGGCGCGGCGCGGCACCAATGCTCAGTTCCGGCACGCTGGGCTGCGGCTCCGCGGCGCGTGCGCTGGGCGCGCCGCCATTCGGATCGCTGGCCGGGGTGCTGGCGGTGACGGGTTTCTTCGGCAGGGCCAGGCGCGGGTCGAGCACGAACTGCACTTCCGTCGGCGCTTCGAAGTACTGAATGGCCAGCGCAGTGATGCGGCTGGCGAACTGGGTCTTGACCCAATCGAGCTTGAAGCGATTGGGCGCAGCAATGCGCAGCTTGCCCTCTTCGTAATCGAGAGGGATAAGCGGTTTGATCCACGCACTGAATTGTTGCGGTGTCAGCTCCAGTTCCAACTGCGCGGAACAGGCCTGCCAGAAATTATCCATGTATGTCTATGTGAAAAGGTGTGGGAGGGCGTATCGATTCTGCCCTGCGTTCACCGTGTTGCAAGGCCGGCGTCGCGCGAGGGCTCGCCACACGTAACGCGCTATTCTACTCCCGACTGTCAAAGTTATCCACAGGCACGACGCTTATTTTTCTGTGGCAGGGTGGGGCGCCATGTGCATAAGAGGCGACTTATCCCCCGGTTATCCCGCCACACGCAGTGCTGGCGCGGCCTGTGGCGGGGCCTTGCCGGCAGATGGGGGGCGGCGCGGAAATTTCCAGGCGATCACGGCAATCCTTGACAAGAGGGGGGCATATGCTGAATAATTCAGGGTTCCCCGCCCGTATTCCGTGTTTATTCATTTGGAACGACAATATGGACTAAGCGTGGATTAAGCGGGCGATGAGATTGGCCAGCTTGTGCCTTGGCATAAGTGCGCGATTGTCATTGGCACCAAAAACTGACGGGACGTCAGACCCGATTTTGCATTTTTTTTGTTTTTAGCGAGACCAACATGAAACGTACTTACCAACCTTCCGTCGTTCGCCGCAAGCGTACGCACGGCTTCCGCGCTCGTATGGCTACCCGTGGTGGCCGTGATGTGCTCAACGCACGTCGCGCAAAGGGCCGCAAACGTCTGGCCGTCTAGGCTTGTCGTTGACAGCTGATCGCGTGGCTAGCTGTACTCCAGTCGGCAATCAACGCGAAGGTTCACACGACTTCGCGCGCGTTCGGCGTATCGTTAAAACGGATGAATTTTCATCCGTTTTTCGTTTGCGCCCTTCGCAAAAAACAGCGCATTTTGTGCTGTACACCCGACACAATCAATTGCCGCATGCGCGGCTGGGCGTCGTTGTGGCCAAGCGTTTCGCGCCGCGCGCGGCGACCCGCAACACGATCAAGCGCGTCACGCGCGAGCTGTTTCGCAACAGCGCGATGCCGCCGGTCGACTGCGTGGTGCGTTTGTCGCGCGCCGTCAACAGCAAGGATGGTCCGGCTACCACGACCCAGCTCAAAGCCGAGCTGCGTGAGGAATTGAGCCGCCTGTTCGCGGCGCAAATCGCCGCCCAGGCCCGTTCTGTTGCTGCGCCACCACCATCCGCGCCATGAAAACCCTGCTGCTGTTCTTGCTGCGTGCTTATCAGTTGCTGATCAGCCCCATGCTGGGACAGAATTGCCGTTTCTATCCGAGCTGTTCGCATTACGCGATGGAAGCGCTGCGCGTGCACGGTACGGCCAAGGGCAGCCTGCTGGCTGCCAAGCGCCTGTGCCGTTGCCACCCCTGGAATGAAGGGGGCGTCGACCCGGTGCCGCCGGCCGATGCTAAACAATCTTCAACGACCGCTTGCGGTTGCAACCACTCCTGACAAATACCCTAATGGATATCAATAAACGTACCATCCTGTGGATCGTGTTTTCCGTCTCGCTGGTAATTCTCTGGAACGAATGGATGATCTCGAACGGCAAGCCGTCGATGTTCTCCGCGAACACGGAACAAACCGCCAAGGCACCTGCGACCCCTGCCAAGACGGCTGCCCTGCCAGCTGCGGCAGGCGTGCCTGCCCTGCCGGGTGAGGCTGTCGATCCCGCCGCGTTCAAGCGCGAAGTGATTACCATCACCACCGACGTCATCAAAGTCGATATCGATACCCTGGGCGGCCAGGTCAAGCGTCTGGAATTGCTGAAATTCAAGGGCGCGGGTAATCCGGGCTGGTTTGGCGGCTGCTTCGGCCTGTTCAAGGTATGCCAGCCGGACGATGGCAAGCAGAACGAAGTGCTGTTCGACGAAGGCGCGAACCACACCTACCTGGCGCAATCGGGCCTGGTCGGCGGTCCCTTCCCGACCCATGCGAGCGGTTTCACCGTGCAGCCTGGCGTGCGTACTTTGGCCGACGGCAAGCAGATTCAACTGGTGATGGAAGCGGTCGAAGGCGGCGTCAAGCTGACCAAGACGTTTACCTTCAAGCGCGGCGACTACGTCATCGACGTGCGCCATGACGTGTCCAACGTGGGCGCGGCTCCTGTCACGCCGCAGCTGTACCTGCAACTGACGCATGACGGCAACAAGCCGGTCGGCGATTCGTTCTTCAACAGCAGCTTCACGGGTCCGACCCTGTACACGCCGCAAGACAAGTACCAGAAGCTGACGTTCGAGAAAATCGAAAAAGCGGCCGTGGAAGACGAGAAGAAGGGCAACGACAATGCCATGAAGGGCCTGCACCCGGCGACGGCGAATGGCGGCTGGTTTGCGATTTCGCAACACTTCTTCGTGTCCGCTTTCGTTCCGCCTGAGAACGCCAAGCGCGACATCTTCACGAAGAAGGTCGGCCCCAACCTGTACGCCATCGGCAACGTGCTGCCCCTGCCTACCCTGGCGCCAGGCGCCTCGGCCAGCATGGACAGCAAGCTGTACTCGGGTCCGCAAATCGCGCACCTGCTGGAAAACGTCTCGCCTGGCCTGGAACTGGTCAAGGATTATGGCTGGCTGACCATCATCGCCAAGCCGATGTTCTGGGTCATGGAACAGATCCACAGCGTGCTGGGCAACTGGGGCTGGACCATCATCGCCTTCACGATCCTGATCAAGCTGCTGTTCTTCCCGCTGTCGGCCGCCGGCTACCGCAGCATGGCCAAGATGAAACTGGTCACGCCGAAGATGCAAGCGATCCGCGAACGCTTCAAGGGCGATCCGCAAAAGATGAACCAGGCCACGATGGAGCTGTACAAGACGGAAAAGATCAATCCGCTGGGCGGCTGCCTGCCGATCCTGATCCAGATGCCCGTCTTTATCGCGCTGTACTGGGTCTTGAACGCGTCCGTGGAAATCCGCGGCGCGCCATGGATCGGCTGGATCACCGACCTGGCCCAGCATGACCCATGGTGCATCCTGCCCGTGCTGTACGCGATCTCGATGTTCATCACGACCAAGCTGAACCCGGCCCCGGCCGATCCGATGCAAGCGAAGATGATGCTGTTCATGCCACTGGCATTCTCGGTGATGTTCTTCTTCTTCCCGTCGGGCTTGGTACTCTACTGGGTCGTCAACAACGTCCTGTCGATCGGCCAGCAATGGGTGATCACCAAGAAATACGCGCCAGCCGTCAAGTAAGTCCGGCCAGCGAATCGAAAGCCCGCCTCGCGCGGGTTTTTTTTTGACATCGTGCCCAATGGGTACGATGTCAAAAAAAAGTGGGTTTTGCCGGCTTTCCACTGAGCGCCCCCTTCATGTGCACCGGTTTGTCGCTGACAATAGCGCGGCCCTGCAGCCTTCCCCGAATACATTACAATTACCCCATGAAACTCGACTCTTCCCCTATCGCCGCCATCGCCACCGCTCCCGGCCGCGGCGGCATCGGCGTGGTACGCGCCTCCGGCAAAAACCTCGCACCCCTGATGACGGCCCTGTTCGGCGCGCAGCAACTGAAAGCGCGCCACGCCACCTATTTGCCATTCACTGAAAGCGACGGCGCCATCATCGACCAGGGCATCGCCATTCACTTCAAGGGCCCGCATTCGTACACGGGCGAAGACGTGCTGGAACTGCAGGGCCATGGCGGCCCCATCGTGCTGCAACTGCTGCTGGCGCGCGTGCTGGAAGCGGGTCGTGACAGCGGCCTGCGCCTGGCCGAACCGGGCGAATTCACGCGCCGCGCGTTTTTGAATGACAAGCTTGACCTGGCGCAAGCGGAAGCCGTGGCCGACCTGATCGACGCGTCGACGGAAGCGGCGGCCAAGTCCGCTTCGCAATCGCTGTCGGGCGCGTTCTCGAACACCATCCACGCGCTGGTGGAGCAGGTGACGGGCTTGCGCATGCTGGTCGAGGCGACCCTCGACTTCCCGGAAGAAGAGATCGATTTCCTGGAAAAATCGAATGCGCGCGGTCAATTGAAAGCCGTCATCGCAGCCTTGAATAAAGTGTTTGCGCAAGCAGCGCAAGGCGCGCTGCTGCGCGAAGGCCTCAATGTCGTGCTGGCCGGCCAGCCGAACGTGGGCAAGTCGTCGCTGTTGAATGCGCTGGCGGGTGCCGACGTGGCCATCGTCACGCCGATCGCCGGCACCACGCGCGACAAGGTCAGCGAAACCATCCAGATCGAGGGCATTCCCCTCAACATCATCGACACGGCCGGCATCCGCAGCGCGGGCGACACCATTGACGCCGTCGAGCGCATCGGCATCGAACGCACCTGGGGCGAGATCGGCAAGGCCGACGTGATTTTGCACTTGCTTGACGCAGATCATGGCCCCACGTTGGCCGACGAAACCATCGTCGCCGCCTTCCCAGAAGGCGTACCCGTGGTGCGCGTGTGGAACAAGATCGACCTGTCGGGCCACAAGCCCAGCGTTGACAGCCTGCCCGACGCCACCCACGTGTATCTGTCGGCGCACGAGCACATCGGCATCGACTTGCTGCGCGCCGAGCTGCTGCGCATCGCCGGCTGGCAGCAGACGGGCGAATCGCTGTACCTGGCGCGCGAACGCCATTTGATCGCGCTCAAATCGGCCGGCAAGCACCTGGACATCGCCGCCGAACACGCGGCGCAGGACGACCAGTCGCTGGACCTGTTCGCCGAAGAACTGCGCCTGGCGCAGGTGCAGCTGTCGAGCATCACGGGTGAGTTCTCGCCTGACGATTTGCTGGGCGTGATTTTCAGCCGTTTCTGCATCGGCAAATAAGGAGGTTCGATGAAGCTGCTGCCGGTTCTGCTGTTCAGTTGCCTGCCCCTGCTGGCCGGTGCGCAGGAAAAGTTGCCGAAGGACGTGACGCGGTTCGTCGAGAACGCCCAGATGTGCGAGCATTTTGCCGGCGAGTGGGATGACAACGACAAGGCGCGCCAGCGCGAGATCACGCAAGCCGTGGCCAGTTCGTGCGGGCAGGCGCAGCGGCAGTGGAAGCGGCTGCGCGTGAAATATGCGGGGCAGCCGGCAATTCACAAAGTCATCGACGCGCATGCGAATGATGCGGTCAGGAGCTTTCGGAAATAAGTCCGAACCGTGAAAGACCGGGGGTCAGACCCTCAACACCGCTAACACAAAGGTCATTGCTAACGTGCGAGGGGGTCTGACCCCCGGTTTTGTTACCCCTTCTTTCCTTTTACCTGTTCTTCCCTGAACTTCTGGAAGGCATCGATATGCTCGGCCTGGCGCAGCACGCGCGAGCGCGGGTCGAGCGTGTACGTGGCGCCAGCCGGCAGGGGCAGTTCGCCAAATCCCAGCGACATGGAAACGGTATGGATTTCCTTGCCAATACGCACTTCCACCGGCATCGGAAAGGCGATGTCAGCCGGCGTCTTCCATATCAGGCGCAAGGTGTCGCCGTCACGCACGGCGGACAGTTCCGGCAGTGCGGCCTGGTACAGATAGGCCTGGAAGAACCAGTCGTAATTGCTGCCCGTGACTTTGTAGACGATGTCCATGAATTCCTTCGTGCTGCCATAGCGCGGCTGGAACTGGCCCGGCTGCGGCTGTTCCGTGCCGTACACGAGCAGGCGCAAGGCGCGGAAGAAGGCGTCGTCGCCGATCAGTCCGCGCAAGGTGTGCAGCACCAACGCCCCTTTCACATAAATATCGCCGCCCGGTCCGCCCTTTTTCAGGTCGTACACTTCTTCCTCGGTTTTCGGCTTGCCCGAGACCATGGGCGCCTTGTTGACGATGCCGGCGCGCATTTGCTGTAATGAAGCGTAATACTCCTGTTCTCCCCGCAGATATTGCATGTACAGCGGTTGCATGTACGTGCCGAAGCCTTCGTGCAGCCACATATCGTCCCAGTTGCTGTTGGTGAGCTGGTTGCCGAACCATTCATGCGCAAATTCATGCTGTAGCAGCTCATCGTAGCCATAGCTGGTCTTGGCGAATTTGTTGCCATAGGCATTGATGGTCTGGTGTTCCATGCCCTTGTGCGGCGTTTCGGCGATGCCGACTTTTTCATCGCCGAACGGGTAGGGGCCGATGACGCTTTCAAAAAAATCGAGCATGGGCGGCAATTCCGCGAACAGGGCGCCCGCCTTGGCCTCGCTTTCCGGCAGATACCAGAATTGCAGGGGGATGCGGTTGCCGTAGCGGCTCGCATACTCGCCCTGCAGGCTGCGGTAGGGTGCCACGTTGAGGGCGATGCCATAGGTGCTCGGGTGCTTGGCGCGCCAGTGCCAGGTGCGCCAGCCGTTGGCCTCATCCATGCCGAGCGCGATGCCGTTGCCGGCCGCCACCAGCGGTGCCGGCACGATGATGTGCTGGTCGATCAGCCGCGCCTTGCCCATCGGATGGTCGATGCAGGGCCAGAACAGGTCGCAGCCTTCGCCTTGCACGGCGCTGGCGATCCACGGCGCGCCATCGGCCGTGCTCGACCACACCATGCCGCCATCCCACGGCGCTTTCACGGCGACGTGCGGCACGCCGTGGTAGACGATGCGGATGGTGGTGCGCGCGCCGGCCGCCAGGGTGGCCGGCAAGGTCATGCTCAGGCGTCCGTCCGGGTTGGCATAGTCCTGCGGCGGCAGCGCCTTGCCGTCGATTTCGATGCTGTCGACGGGCAGGTTGTGGTCCAGGTCCAGCGCGAAGCGCGAGATCGGTTGCGTCGCCAGGAAGGTCAGGCGCGCATCGCCGGCGATGCTGCGGCTGGCCGGGTCGATGCGCAGGGTGAGGTCGGCGTGTTCGAACACCACTGCCAATTGTTCCGGCGTGCGTTCGGCGCCCGAATTGAGGGTGTAGGCGGTGGGCGCGCGCGTGGCGCAGGCGCTGAGCAGCAAGCAGGAGAGCAGCAGGGGGATGTGTTTCATGGCGAAGGCGCAAGTGAACGGAACACTGATTGTAGTGTGAAGTGACAACGTTGTCGTTTGGAAATTTCAAGACGCCGATGGGGCAAGCGTGGCCGCCGTTGAGAAATGTCATGGGCTGCAAACTGCGCTGACGTAATCTTGCTGAGCGGCCTTGAAGTGCCGCTAGGAAAGGAAGCGCCATGGACAGCAAACAGCCCGATGTCGTGGAGTGCGAGGATGAGGTAGTGGCGCGGCCACTGCCCGCCATGCCGGAATTGATCGCCTCCTTGCCGCCAAAAGGCGCGTGCTGGTATTGCGACAAGCCGCTCGACGCCGTGCGCCGCTTCTGCGGCAAGAATTGCGGCATGGCCTACGCGGAAGAGGCGCAATACCACCGTTGAGCGTGGCGATTAGCGGCGCCGCAGCAGCGCCGCCAGCGCGCCGTCGAAATCGAACTCATGCGCGGCGGCTGCTACTTCCTGGTAGACGTGCACGCCCAGGCTGGCCGCCAGCAGGCTGGCCGAGTTTTCCAGGATGTCGATGGCCGCGCCGTCGCCTTCGCGCAGATGGCTGGCCAGGCGCGCCAGCAGCAGCTGGATGGCGGGCGCGGCCGGATCGGGCGCCACGTCCTGCGCCGCCGTGTGGGTTGCCTCCGGCGTGCCCAGCATGCTGCTGACCGCGCCGAGCAGTTGATCCTGCGCCAGTTCCAGCTGCAGCATCTGCCTGGCCAGGTCGGGGGCCTGCGCACGCAGTGCCGATTCCAGCGTTTCCGCCAAGCCGTGCACGTGGCGCGCGCCGATCATGCCGGCGGCGCCTTTTAATGTATGCGCCTTCAGGCGCGCGGAAGCGTAATTGCCCGTGTCGAATTCGGCGCGGATCTGGCACGGCGTGGTGCCGTGGTCATGCAGGAAGCGGCGCAAGATTTTCAGGTACAGGATGCGGTCGCCCATGATGCGGCCCAGTCCGTTCTCGACATCGAGAATCCGGACCATGTCGGATGCCGCGAGGGCGGCATCATCATCGCAAGTGGCGTGTGGTTTCATCATGCCTGGTGTGCAGAGGGCCCCAAAACTTGTCAATTGCATTCATGCAATATCTGCTATTTTACATCCAGTTGCCCTCGGTACTGCGTCCGCTTGGCAGACGCTGCCAGACTAACGCGTCGTGAATGACCAGCTGCGCGTGACGTTCGCGCCATTGACTTTGCCGATGAAACTCACGTCATAGGTGGTGGCCGCCAGCAGGGGGGCCAGCGGGATGATGGCGGCCACCGAGCGCGAGGTATTGATGGCATCGGTCTCCTTGCTGAGCAGGCGTACCGTCAGGTCCGTCGCTGCGCCACGCTGGCGCACGGTGAAGGTCGTCACGCTGAGGGTGGCGTCGAAATTCGCATGGACGCTGATGGGGTAGCCGACCACGTCCTGGTTAGGCACGGGATCGGGTTCTTCTTCATTGCTGGAGAAACTGGTGGCAACCTTGGTCTGCCCGTTGAACGGGTAGCTGACGATCTGTCCAGCTGGCAAGCCGGGGCCATAGCGGCTATTGCCGGCCAGGTCGGTGGTGAAATAGGCATAGCCGCTATTGTTGACGGCCGCGCCGGCACCGCCTTCCTTGAAGATCGGTTCAAAGATGAGGAAGCGGTGGTACACGGCCGTGATCAGGTTTTCCGCCATGTAGAAACCGGAATTGGTCGCCACGCCCGCGATGACTTCACCCCAGAGGGACGTGACGCCATAGTTCGACGCAGTCAGGCGGTCATACAGTGTTTCGCCGGTAAAGCCGGGTTTGCCTTTAACTTGATTGTGCACCACCACATTATTGCTGTTCAGATAGTTGGAGTGGCCGAGTGCCGCGTTATCGATCAGACTATTGCGTACCAGCGGCGCCAGGCCGATCTGGCTGCGCCGGTAATTGATCCAGTTGAAACCATCGGTGGCGATATTGTTGCTGACGACGGGAGCGCCCGGCTCCTGTGTCAGCTGTCCGGCCTGGGTCGAGGTGCTCAGCGACGTCTTGCCGCCGCTATCGCCGCCGCCACAGGCGCTCAGCAGGGCTGCGCTCAGCAGGGCGGGTATCCAGTATTTCCAACGCAGTGACGAGGCAATCAAGTTGACTCCTGTATAGGTAGGCGGACAGCGGTGGGTGTCAGCGTGCTGCCCTGTGAAATGATTCTAAGGCATTTTTATATGCCGTAGAGCATCCATGACAAGATATGTCGCGCGCTCGTGCGCAGACGGTGCCGCAGCTGCGCAGGGTAGAATGAGCATAGTGCAGCGTTTGCCGCTGCGTTGCCTCATTTCCGATTTCTTTGATTGCCCACAAATTTGAACACATTGCCCAAATCGCGCCTGCAGCGCGCCAAGTACGCCTTGCCCAGCATGGTGACTTTGCTTTCGATAGCCTGCGGTTTTGCCAGCATCGTCATTTCCGTCGATAACGCCGCAGTGGGCGACGCGGATGCCTACCGCCTGGCGGCCGCCTTGCTGGTACTCGCCGGGGTATTTGACGCGCTCGACGGTTATGTCGCCCGCCTGACGAACACCAGTTCCCAATTCGGCGTGCAGCTCGATTCCATCGCCGACGTGATGAATTTCGGCTGCGCCCCGGCCGTCCTGTTGTACTGCTATGGCTTTGTGCAGATGGGCGTGCACGATCCGCTGCTGCTGCGCTTTGGCGGCATGGCCAGCTTCTTCTTTGTTGCCTGCGGCGCCATGCGCCTGGCGCGTTTCAATGTGAACGTGGGGCGCACCGATCCCCTGTATTTTGTCGGCATGCCGATCACGGCCGGGGCCGCCTGTGTGGCGGCCGTGGTGGTGGCGTGGCCGGCGCCCATCGATTCCATGCTGCACAGCTATCTGCTGATGCTGCTGCTCGTCGGCGTGGGCAGCCTGATGGTGTCGACCTTGCGTTTCCCCAGCTCCAAGCAAAAGAAAAGCCTGGCCGCGCTGCTGGTACTGATCGTCGCCATCGCCCTGCTGGTGTGGCTGAAGACCAGTTTCTTTGCGCTGTTCTTCGCCGTTTACATCGCAGCCACCCTGCTGCTCAACCTGGCGTGGTACCTGGGCTGGCGCGGCATTGCGCTGCCTCAAGTATTCAACGATCCGGACGAGATAGACTAGGCTACCTCATGGCCGCGCGCGGCGCGCAGGATGGCGAACCAGTCGCTGCGGCTGAGAGTAAACTGCGTGCCTTCCACGGCTACGCCGACGGCTTCGATGCGGCCCGTGCCCGTCAGCGGCAGGGGACGGCAAGGCAGTTGCATGATCCAGGCAAACACCACGCTGGCAAACGGCCGCTGCAACTGGTCGGCGATCTGCTTGATGACATTGCGCAAGTTCTCCACATTCGCGTCGCCGCCCTGGAACAGGCGCCCGCCGGCCAGCGGCGACCAGATCATCGGCGCCACCCCCACGTCCTGCAAGCCGTCGAAGGTTTCGTCGAACAGGGGTGCCACGTGCAGCGGTGAAAATTCCACCTGGTTCGTCACCAGCGGGAAGCGCCGGTGCAGGCACTCGAACTGGTGGCGGCTGAAATTCGACACGCCGAAGTGCAAGACCTTGCCCGCCTGTTGCAGCTGGGTGAAGGCGCCGGCGATCTCGTCGAAATCCATCAGCGGATCGGGACGGTGGATCAGCAGCAAGTCCAGGCGGTCCGTGTGCAACTGGCGCAAAGTGTGCTCCACGGAACTGGTGATGTGCGCCGCGCTCGTGTCGTAATGCTGGATGGCATGGCCGGGGCGGTGCGGCGACAGCAGCTTGATGCCGCACTTGCTGACCAGTTCCATCTTGTTGCGCAAGCCCGGCTGCAGGGCCAGCGCTTCGCCGAACAGGCCTTCGGCGCTGTAATCGCCATAGATATCGGCATGGTCGAAACTCGATACGCCCAGCGCCAGGCATTGCTCGATGAAAGCCAGGCGCTGCTGCGCCGACATATTCCACTCGCCGATGCGCCACATGCCGGCGACGATGCGCGACAGTTCGGGACCGTTGCTGCTTAAACGGCTGCGCGGCGCTTGCAGGCTGGCAGGAAATACATGGCTCATGGGCTGGCTTTCTGATGGTGGCGTGAGGGGACTCGCCACGATTATAGCCAGCTAAGCTAGAGCATGCTGCGGATAAAGCGGCAGCACCGCTCCTGCAGGGCAAGGTCGAGCTGGCCACCCAGCTGCATCTGGTACACGAGCGCCGATTGCAGCATGAAGGCGAACAGGCGCAGGTCGAGGTCGGCGCGCACGCCGATGTTGACCAGGCGCTGCACCACCAGGGTGATCCATGGCGCGACGATCTGTTCGCGAAAGCGCAGTTGCGCGGCCGCATCATTGTGGATCAGCACCAGCAGGTCGCAGGTGAAGCGGCCATCGGCGTTCAGGTTGTCGAAGATGCGCGCGCAGATCGCTTCGATTTCCTGGCCGTCCGGCATGTCGAGCGCGCGCTGCAGCTTCTCCGCCGTGCGCTTGACGAGCGCGTCGAGCAGCATGTCTTCGCGGCGCGGCCAGCGCCGGTAGATCGTCTGGCGCCCCACGCCGGCCACGTCGGCCACCATCTGTATCGTCACGGCGTCGAGCCCATGCTGGCGCACCAGCATGACGATCGCTTCCAATACCGCATCTTCCACGCCCGCTTTGCGCGGGCGGCCACGCGCCACTGCCTCTTTTTTGATCACGTCTAGCCTGTCTCTGAATGTTTCTTTTAATTATGGTACGATGCGCACCGTAAATGCAAAGCAACTGCTTGTCAATCATCCTGGTCAACTAACCAAGAGATTGACGGTGGAGCGCCGCGATAATCCCAGTCTTTCCAACGTGAACTCTGCACTCTCCGCGGCGCGTGCCCGCATTTTCTTTCTGACTCCCACATCCATCACTGTGGCGGCTCGTGCCGCCTGAGGAAAACCTATGAAAATCATCGGGATTTCGCCCCATCGGCGTAACTTCCTGCGCAAGGCCGTCGGCGCCGCGCCTGCCGTGGCCTTGCTGGCCGGCGCCGGCGGCGGCCTGGCCATGGCCGTCTCCAAGGACCAGTCTGCCTATAAACCGCGCTTTTTCGACGCCACCGAATGGGCCACCTTGAGCGCGCTGGTTGACCGGCTGATCCCCGCCGACGGCGAAGGGCCGGGTGCGCTGGAGTCTGGCGCGCATGAATTCATCGACGCGCAGATGAACACGCCATACGCGTATGGCGCGCTGTGGTACATGCAGGGGCCGTTCGTGCCCTCGATCGAGCAGTTCGGCTACCAGTTCCACATGGCGCCGCGCGAGTTGTACCAGAGCGCCCTGGCCGGCGTTAACGCAGCCGTGCAGAAACAGGCCGGCAAGCCTTTCGTGCAGCTGAACGCGACCGAGCGCGACGCCGTCATCACGCAATTGCAAAAGGGCACCCTGGACATCGGCGCAGTGCCGTCGAAAGTCTTCTTCAACCAGTTGCTGCAAAACACGCGCGAAGGCTACTTTTGCGATCCCGTACACGGTGGTAACAAGGACATGCTGGCCTGGAAGATGGTGGGATTCCCCGGCGCGCGCGCCGATTACATGGATTGGGTGGAACAGTACGGGAAAAAATATCCTCTTCCGCCGGTATCCATCGCCTAAAACTTTTAGTACCCGATCAAAGAAAAAGAAAAACCATCATGAGTGATATCAAACCCGATGTAAAAATGAAGCCTGTCGATGCCGTGATTGTGGGCTTCGGCTGGACCGGCGCCATCATGGCCAAGGAATTGACGGAAGCGGGCCTGAACGTGGTCGCGCTGGAACGCGGCGAGTACCGCGACACCTATCCCGACGGCGCCTATCCGAAGACCCTCGACGAACTGACGTATATCCAACGCAGCAAGTTGTTCCAGGATATGTCGAAGAGCACGTTCACCTTCCGCCACAGCATCACGGGCGTGGCCGTGCCCTACCGCCAGATCGGCGCCTTCAAGCCCGGCACGGGCGTGGGTGGCGCGGGCTTGCACTGGTCGGGCATGCACTGGCGCGTCTTGCCGGAAGAGCTGCAAATCCGCAGCCACTACGAACGCCGCTACGGCAAGAAATTCATTCCCGAAGGCATGACGATCCAGGACTTTGGCGTGACCTACGCCGAGCTGGAGCCGCACTTCGATTTCGTCGAGAAAGTCTTCGGCACCTCGGGCCAGGCGTATAAAGTCAACGGCATCGTCGTCGGCGACGGCAATGTGTTCGAGGCCGACCGCTCCGACAATTACGCGCTGGCGCCGCAAAAAGTGCCGTACACGGCCGAACTGTTCCGCCGCGCGGCCAAGGCCGTCGGCTACCACCCGTTCGTCAACGCCTCGTCGAACGCGTCCGGACCGTACACGAACCCGTACGGCTGCCAGATGGGACCGTGCAACTTCTGCGGTTTCTGCTCCGGCTACGCCTGCTATAACTATTCCAAGGCTTCGCCCAACGTCAACATCATGCCGGCCCTGCGCATGGTGGCGAACTTTGAATTGCGCGCCAATTGCAATGTCGTGCGCATCAATCTCGATAGCAGCAAGAAACGTGCAACGGGTGTGACGTATATCAATGCGGATGGCAAGGCTGTCGATCAACCGGCCGACCTGGTCATCGCCAGCGCCTTTGCCTACAACAACGCGCACCTGTTTTTGCTGTCAGGCATCGGCAAGCCGTACGATCCCGTCAGCAATGAAGGCGTGGTGGGGCGCAATATCGCTTACCAGATGATGTCCACCATCCAGACTTTCTTCAAGGAAGACACGAACACGAATCCCTTCATCGGCGCCGGCGGCACCGGCGTCGCGCTCGATGACTGGAATGGCGACAATTTCGACCATGGCCCGCTGGGCTTTGTGGGCGGCTCACCCGCCTGGTGCAACCCGGCAGGCTCCAAGCCCATCTCGGGCATCGCCACGCCGGACGGCACGCCCGCCTGGGGTGCGGCCTGGAAAAAGGCCGTCAAGAAGAGTTATTTGAACACGGTCTCGTTCGACTGCCATGGCGCCAACATGACTTACCGCGACTGCTATGTCGACCTCGACCCGACCTACACGGACAAGTATGGCCAGCAATTGCTGCGCTTTACCTTCGACTGGAAGGAAAACGACATCAAAATGAGCCGTTTCGTCACCGACAAGATGATGAAGGTGGCCGAGGCCATGAATCCGGAAGCGATCAAGGTGTCCGTCAAGAGCGTGGGCGACCACCTCGACTTGCGCAACTACCAGACTACCCACTGGGCGGGCGGCACGGCCATGGGCGCGGACCGCAAGACCAGCGTCGTCAACCGCTACCTGCAGAGCTGGGACGTGCACAACGTGTTTGCCGTCGGTTCCAGCGTGTTCCCGGTCGGCATCGGCTACAACCCGACGGGCCTCGCCTGCGCGCTGACCTACTGGTCGGCCAAGGCCATCCGCGAGCAATACCTGAAAGATCCCCGTCCCCTGGTCGCTTGATAAAGAACAAGAAGATGAACAACACATTCACCCATACAGTGGGCGCGCTGCTGCTGGCGCTCGCCTCCGGCGCCGCCTGGTCGGCCGCCACCACCGTCCCGAACGCCCAGCTGATACGCCAGGGCGAATACCTGGCCCGCGCCGGCGACTGCATCGCCTGCCATACGGCCGGCACGAAAGGCCAACCGTTCGCGGGCGGCCTGGGCATGGAAACGCCGATCGGCAAGGTATATTCCACCAACATCACGCCCGATAAAAAGGCCGGCATCGGCGACTGGAGTTTTGCCGATTTCGACAAGCTGATGCGCACCGGCGTGACGAAACACGGCTATACCGTGTATCCGGCCATGCCGTACCCATCGTACTCGCGCCTGAGCGAGGCGGACATGCAGGCGCTGTACGCCTATTTCATGCATGGCGTGAAGGCGG
Source organism: Janthinobacterium sp. BJB426 (assembly GCF_002735705.1). GTDB lineage: Bacteria > Pseudomonadota > Gammaproteobacteria > Burkholderiales > Burkholderiaceae_D > Janthinobacterium. Next base: position 19,496 of record NZ_PDZL01000032.1, on the reverse strand, counting down.
ACCCGACGCCGAACAAGGCGGCCGACATTCCGTGGCCGTTGTCGATGCGTTTCCCGCTGACCCTCTGGCGCTGGGCGTTCGCCCCCACGCCGCAGCCATACAAGGTGCCGGTGACGGGCGACGCGCAATTGCTGCGCGGCGCCTACCTGGTGCAGGGCCTGGGCCACTGCGGCGCCTGCCATACGGCGCGCGGCGTGGGGATGCAGGAAAAATCGCTGACGGATGAGAGTAATACCACCTTCCTGGCGGGCGGCGGCGTGATCGACGGCTGGTCCGTGCCATCGTTGCGCAATGAACATGGGGGCGGCCTGGCGCGCTGGAGCGCGGCGGAGATCGCCGAATTCCTCAAAACGGGCCGCAACAGCCATACGGCCTCGTTCGGCGCCATGAATGATGTGGTAGCCCATTCCATGCAGCACATGACGGATGGCGACCTGGCGGCGATGGCGAAATACCTGAAATCCCTGCCGCCATCGAAGCCGGCCACGCCGGCCTTCGTGGCCGATGACAAGCTGGGCAAGCAATTGTTCAGCGGTATCGTCAACTCGACGGGCGCGCAGCTGTACCTGGACCGCTGCGCCGGCTGTCACCGCTCCGACGGCAAGGGCTACGACAAGGCTTTCCCTGCGCTGGCCGGCAATGCCGTGCTGCAGACGAACGATCCCACCTCGGCCATCAACATCGTGCTGTCGGGCGGCGCCGTGCCGGCCACGCGCACGGCACCGTCGGCGCTGACGATGGCGCCGTATGCCGACATTTTCAATGATGAGCAGACTGCCCAGGTGGTGACGTTCATCCAGACCAGCTGGGGCAACCGCGGCACACCGGTGACGGCGGCGCAAGTGGCCAAGGTGCGCAAGGTGGCCGTGCCGGTGGAAGCGTCGCAGACGGAAGCGACGTTTGCGGCAGGCCGTCACGGCACCTTCCCGCCCGTGGCGCGCAAGCCGCACTTGAAGGATGCGCCGGCGAAGTAATTTGACGTAACGCAAGACGAAAAAAATGCCCGCAGTATCTGCGGGCATTTTTTATGGGGAAATGCTAAAGACTTATTTCATCCACAGGCGCATCGAATCCCAGGCGCGGCCGAAGATCGTGGCCTGGTTGATGGTTTCCAGCGCCACGACAGGCAATTCCAGCAGGACTTTGTCGTCGACCATCATTTTCAGTTTGCCGACAGGCGCGTTTTCAGCCAGTGGGGCGACCAGCGGGTCCTTGCGTTCCAGCACAGGTTTCATCTTGGCAGCCGTGCCTTTTGGTACGGTCACGAGCACATCGCGGGCGAAACCGATTTTCACGGTGCCTTTCGAGCCTTTCCACACTTCCGGCGTGGCCACGGCCTGGCCTTTCGAGTACAGCTTGACCGTATCGAAGTTCTGGAAGCCCCAGTTCAGCAGCTTCTGGCTTTCCTGCGTGCGGGCCTGGTCCGACGTTGTGCCCAGCACCACGGAGATCAAGCGGCGCTCGCCGGTGCCGCCCGGACGGCGTGCCGAGGCGATCATGCAATAGCCAGCCGCTTCCGTGTGGCCCGTCTTCATGCCATCCACGGTTGGGTCCAGCCACAGCAGGCGGTTGCGGTTAGGCTGGGTGATCTTGTTGTACGTAAAGCTTTTCACGGAATCGATTTTGTAGAATTCCGGATAGTCGGCGATCACGCGCTTGGCCAGTACGGACAAGTCTTGCGCCGTGGAATAGTTATCAGGGCTAGGCAAGCCATGCGGATTGGCAAAACGGGTGTTTTTCAGACCCATGCGTTGCGCTTCACGGTTCATCAGCACGACGAACGTTCCTTCATCGCCGGCAACGGCTTCAGCCAGGGCCACGGCGGCATCGTTACCCGATTGAATCATCAGGCCGTGCAGCAAGTCGTCGATCGAGACGGGGGTGGCCGGGTCGATGAACATCTTCGAGCTGCTCGAATCGACCTTCCATGCGCGCACGGACACGTTCACTTTTTGGTCCAGCGCCAGTTTCTTTTCGCGGATGGCGGCAAACGTCAGGTAAGCCGTCATGATTTTGGTCAACGAAGCCGGCTCGATGCGGGCGTCCGGATCTTGCGAAGCAATGATCTGGCCGCTGGTGGCGTCAAGCAACAGCCAGGACTTGGCGGCGATGGTCGGGGCTGGAACGCTCTGGGCGAAGGCGGCGGAAAAGAAAAATACACTGGAGGCCAGTGCCGCTAAAAGTTTTTTCATGGAGGCTGGTCTGCGAAAAAGATGAAGGCTGAGGGCCATGTCGTTGCTGCTTACATGGCCGCGTGGAAAAAACGGATCAATTATAGCTGTGGAGGCGCTAGTAAGCCCACACTTCAATGATCATCTGCTGCTATTGCGGGTTTGTCACCATGCCACAGGGCAATCACGAGGTTCTTGATGTGATTGAGCTTGCGGTGGAAAAAGTGGTCGGCGCCGGGGATCACGATCACGGGTATGTCTTGTGGACGGGCCCAGTCGAAGACGGCGGACAGGGGGATTGTGTCGTCCAGTTCGCCGTGGATCAAGATGGTGTCGGCGGGAATGTCGGCCATGGCCCACTTACCGGCCGCGCTGCCGATCAGCGCCAGGCGCTCGACGGGCGTGCCGGCGGCGGCCAGGCGTTCCTGCAGTTTCGACTGCACGAAGGTACCGAACGAGAAACCGGACAGGGCCACGGGCAAGCCTGGATACAGGCCGCGCATGTGTTCATACAGCAATTGCATGTCGTCCGTTTCGCCCGCGCCATGGTCATGCACGCCTTCGGAAGCGCCGACGCCGCGGAAGTTGATGCGCGCCACCACGTAACCGAGGGCGACAAACGCGCGCGCCAGGGTTTGCGTGACCTTGTTATCCATCGTGCCGCCGTACAGCGGATGCGGATGGGCCACGAGGGCGATGCCGCGCGGAGTGTCTGCCGGGAAATCGAGCAAGCCTTCCATGCTGCCTGCATGGCCGGCGAGGGTAAATTTTTCCGAGTTTCTGTTCATGATGCTCATACTGGTGGCGTAGGCTTAATTTGAAGTTAAAACGTTGAAATTAAATATGCTGCTCAGATTTTCAGGCGTTCGACGATCTTGCCGCCCACCAGGTGCGTATCGATGATTTCATCGATATCGCTGGTGTCGACATAGGTGTACCAGGTCGCTTCCGGGTAGATCACCAGCAATGGGCCTTCCTCGCAGCGGTCCATGCAGCCGGCCTGGTTGATGCGGATCTTGCCCGCGCCATTCATGTCGAGTTCCTTGATGCGGCGCTTGCAATGCTTTTGCGCCGCTTCCGCGCCATGGTCGCCGCAACTGTTGCGGCCGTCTTCACGTTTATTCATGCAGAAAAAAACGTGGCGTTCAAAATACGGTGCGTCGCTCATACTATTCTCCTGCTGATTCATCAATGCGCCATGATAACGCTTATGGGTGGTCTTCGCGACGCTGGCGCTGCACATCCTCCTGCCGGTTCAGGCGGTGCGAAGGCAGGCACAGGAACCACAGGGCCATGAAGGGCCACAGCAAGGCGAGGAATTGCGCCGCGCCATTGAAGTTGAGGAACTTGCCCTGTACCCAGCCTTGCAAGGTTGACATGAAGTACGGGTTGATTGGCGTCGTATTCACCATTACCAGGCTCAGCAGCAAGGTTGCGGCCGCGATGCGGCGCTGCGCCACGTGCGGCGCGAACGCCAGGCCGCCCAGCATGATCAGGCCGATCAGGAAACCGCCCTGGGCGCCCGGCGTGATCCAGACGAAGGCGTTTTCCGGCGAAAACAGCAGCGCGCTGGCCATCGAGCGCACGGTCAAGGCGGCGGCGATGAGGATCAGCATCAAGATGGCGCGCGGCGCGGCGCGGCGCAGCAGACACAGCAAGGTAAGCACGGCGCCCGTCATGCCGCAAGCCGTGATAATAGTTTCCGAAAGCCAATATTGCTCGACGGTCAAGATCACGTCGGGACGCAGATACGTGGCCAGGTCGATCTCCATGCCCGCCAGGCGCGACAGCCAGTCCGACAGGATGGGCAGCAACTGGCCCAGGCCGAACAGATAGCCTTGCGGATAGATCTGCGCCAGCGGCCACAGTGCCACCAGCACCAGGCCCTGGCTGGCGTGCTGGGCAAACCAGCGCTGGCGCAAGCGGTATAAATGGCTGTGATCAAGCAGCTTGCGCGCCGTCAGGGCGCCGATGATGGAACCGATGCAGCAACCGGCCGCATTCGTATAAAAGTCGAGGTTCGACGATACGCGGCTGGGCAAATAGGTTTGCACGGCTTCCATGCTGCCGGAAATCAACATGCCGCACAGGCTGGCAACGATGACGGCAAAGAAACCTGTGATCCTTGGAAACAGCGAATACACGATCAAGGCGCCCAGCGGGATGTAGCCGACGATATTCACGCCGACATCGAAGCCCGTCCAGTAACGGGGCATGCGCGTGTTTTCCAGGAAAGTCAGCGGCGACAGGCCATTGCTGTGCCAGCCCGTGAACGGAAACCAGCTGGCGTAGACGATCAGGAAGATGTAGGCGAGCAGGGTCGCGCGCGACACGGGCGAGGAACGGACGGGCGACAGCGGCGCCGCCGGACTGGCTGGGGATGCGGGCTCGGTCATTCTTTCGTGATATTCAGCGTGCCCAGCCAGGTCAGCAGGTCGGCGGCGATGGCGTCCGAGGCGGCCGCCAGCGCCTGCGCGCCCCCTTGCGCGTCGGCGCTGCCGGCGGGGCCGCTGCGGCTGAAGGTTTTCTGGTCGATCAGGCGGTGGCCGCGAAAGACCGAGGCGCGCAGCGACACGTGGCCGCTGCTTTGTGTCTGCGTGTCGAAGTTTTGCGAAAAATCATCGACATCGATGCGCAGCAGGGGCATGCCGGCGGCCGCGTCCGTGGTCGACAGCACTTTCACGCCGCTTTGCGCCACGCGCGTCTTCAGGCGCTGGCTTAATAGTTGCAGCGGCGGCGTGTTCCAGCGGTTGTAGGCGTACGGCCGCGATTGCTGCGCATCGGCGTACAGCAAGCGGTAATACATGCGCTGGCTGTCCAGCCAGGACGGACCGTTGGCGTCGGCGATCACCAGCACGGGCACGGCTGGCGCAGCCGGCTGCGCGGCTGCCAGCGGCGCGGCCGGGCCGAAATCGTAAAACGTGGGCACGGGACCGCGGCTGGCGCAACCGCCCAGCAGGAATGCGGCGGCCAGGATGAGTGCGCTGAGATTGCGTGGGATAGGCATGCGGTGTTCTCCTTATTTGCCCGGTGCCGAAAAACCGGGCTCGCCCGGGCCGGGCGGGATGTCTGGGGCGCCGAACAAGATGCTCTGCGGCTGTTCATTGAGCGTGCTCATGGTGGTTTTCAGGGCGCGCATCGAGGAGCGCGCCTCGCCGCTCAGCTCGATTACCTGCGGCAGCACTTCCAGCGACACGCCATTGGCCACCGTTTCCACGGAAGTGCCGACCCGGTCGACCGTGCCATTGACCTTCTCGAGCACGCCGCCGGGCGCCTGGATGTCGTTGCCCAGTTTTTTCCACGTGGCCGTCAGGTCCGACACGTTCTTGCTGGCCGTACTGACGGCCGTCAAGGTTTGGCGCGTCTGTTCCGTCAGTTGCGGCAATTGCGTCAGGGTCGGCTCCAGCTGCTGCGGAATGGCGCCGAAGGCCTTGGCCGCCTTGCCCACTTCAGTGAAGGCGCCCAGCATGGCCGCCTGGTTGTCGGGGCTGAGCAGATTATTCACCTTGTTGGTGATCTGTTCGGCCTGGTCGAGAATGCGCTTGCCGCGCTTTTCCAGCTGGTCGAGCAAGCCGGCGCGCAGGGGAATCTGCGACGGCTTGTCCTTGCTGGTGCCCAGCAGTTTCGAGCCCACGTGTTCATCGTCGAGCTGGATGTAGGCGATGCCCGTCACGCCCTGGTAGCCGAGGGTGGCAAAAGTGGTATTGGTGACGGGGGTATCGGGCGCCACGCTGATGTGCACGAGGATTTGCCCCGCCTTTTGCGTGTCGAAGTCGATGGCGTCAACCTTGCCTACTTCCAGGCCCCGGTAGCGCACGGTCGCCTGCGGGTTCAGGCCCGGCACGGACAGGGTGGTGGCGAGCAGGTACGGCACCCGTTCCACGCGGTCGCGGTTGAACCAGACGCCGAACAGAATCGCGGCCACCAGCAAGGTGAGTGTAAAAAATCCCGTCATCAGGGCATGTGATCTGTTTTCCATTACTTCTCCGCTTTCTTGTCTGTGCCGGCGTCGTCGCCTGGCTGCGCCGCCTTGTCCGCCACCGCCGCCTGTTTCTCATCGAGGACGGCCAGCGCGCGCTTGCCGCGGTCGCCGAGGAAAAATTGCTTGATGAACGGGTGGTCGACTTCGATCACCTCGCGCGTGGGGCCGATGGCGATCACGTGTTTTTCCGCCAGCACGGCGATGCGCGTGGACAGGGCGAACAAAGTGTCGAGGTCATGCGTGACCATCACCACCGTCAAGCCCAGCTCGCGGTGCAGCGACTGGATCAGGGCAACAAAACTTTCCGACAGGTCAGGGTCCAGGCCCGCCGTGGGTTCGTCGAGGAATAATAGTTTCGGTTCCAGCGCCAGGGCGCGCGCCAGGGCCACGCGCTTGATCATGCCGCCCGACAAGTCCGACGGCATTTTGAGCGCATGTTCCGGGCCCAGTCCCACCATATTCATCTTTAATAGTACCGCGTCGTGTACCAGCGCTTCGGGCAGTACGCGCAATTCGCGCATGGGCTGGGCCACATTGTCGAACACGGTCAGGGCCGAATACAGGGCGCCTTGCTGGAACAGCATGCCCCAGTGGTTGCGCAATTGTTGCAGCTGGTCGGAACTTGCCTGGTTAATATCTTCACCAAACACTTTGACGCAGCCGCGCGCCGGATGTTCCAGGCCCAGCATCTGGCGCAGCAGCACTGTCTTGCCCGTGCCTGAGCCGCCCACGATGGAAAGGATCTCGCCCCGTTCGATTTCCAGGTTCAAGTCCTGATGCACGACGGTGCGGCCGAACTTGGTCCACAGATTGGTGATCTCCACCACGGGCGCGCTGCCGTGCAGGTTGAACTGGCCGTCCTTGCCCTCGCTCGCCTTGCAGGCGATATTGGTATCGTCCGTCATCAGTAGCCCACTCCATTGAAGACGATGGCAAACACGGCGTCAGCCAGGATCACGACGGTGATGGCCGTGACGACGGCGGTGGTGGTGCCGCGTCCCAGGCTTTCCGTGTTGGCCTTGATGCGCAGGCCGAAGTGGCACGAGACAAGCGCGATCAGCATGCCGAAAATCACACCCTTGCCCAGGCCGATCATGTAGTTGGCCAGCGGCACGGCATCGGGCAGTTTCTGGATGAAATAGCGCGCCGACAGGTTCAGTTCCACCTTGGCCGCCACCATGCCGCCGATCAGCGCGGCCGTATCCGTCCAGATGACGAGCAGGGGCATGGAAATGGCCAGGGCCAGCACTTTCGGCATGATCAGGCGGAAACCGTGCGAAATGCCCATCACCAGCATGGCGTCGAGCTCTTCCGTGACGCGCATGACGCCCAGCTGCGCCGTGATGGATGAGCCCGAGCGCCCGGCCACGAGGATGGCGGCCAAGAGCGGCCCCAGTTCGCGGATGACGCTCATGCCCAGCAGGTTGACCAGGTAAATATCGCCGCCAAAGGCGCGCAACTGCTGCGCCGACAGATAGGACAGCACGACGCCGATCAGAAAGCCGACCAGGGCCGTGATGCCCAGCGCCTGGAAGCCCGCATGGAAGATATTGGCGGAAATTTCACGCCAGGGGCCGCGCATCGGGTGGCGCGCGAAGCGGCCGATATCCTGCGTCACCTGGCCCACGAGGGCGATAAACCCCTTCAAATGTTCGAAAAACAGCAGGATGGCCATGCCCAGTTTCATCACGGGCGTGAGGCGGTTGGCGCGCGAGGGTGGCGTTGTCAACGGCCCCGTTTCTTCGATGCGCCGGAAAAACTCTTCTTGTGACGGCGCCAGGGTCAGTTGCGCGGGGCGTTGCTTGCCCCAGGCATTCCAGAACAGCTGGGCGCCAATATGGTCCATGCTGTCGATGGCCGACAGGTCCCATTGCACCTTGGCATCGTCCTGCAAGGGCTTGAGCTGGGCGTCGATGGCCTTGATGGCATTGTCATGCGCCAGCGCGTGCACTTGCCAGGTGCCGCTGGCAGTGACAAGGGCTCCCTGTTGGGAGCTGGTCTGGGAGAGGGTCAGTTTCGGCGATTGTACAGTCGGCATCGTGCCAGTTTAAGGGAGAATGGCGCAGACCGCCACCGCTGTTCAATCGCCGGCCCCTCAGGACGCCAGGTGGCGCGCCTGCCGCTGCGGCAGGGCGATGTCCGGGCGCACCTTGGCGTTGTTAGTACTTACTTCGCTTGTCTTGGCGTGCGCGGCAGCTTGCGCGCCGCCCGCATAGTCGCTGGCCAGCAAGGCATTGGCTTCAAGCGCGCTCATGCCGCGCGTCTGCAGCCATTGCGCCACCAGCTTGGCCAGGCGTTCCATGGCGATGCGGTGGGTGGCGTCCGTGTGGGCGTACAGCCAGTTCGAAAAGTCCATGAAGTTTTCAAATGGCGCATCGCCGAGCATCCATTGCACCGTATTGGCGAAGCGGCCCGAATTGGCGACCAGGTCCCAGTAGCGTGCGAAGCGCACCAGGCGCTGCATGCTCATGAAATCGAGCTGTTTATTCGCCAGGATGGTGTACGGCGGGTGCGGGTCGAACACCATGCCAAAGTTTTCCGTATGGCGGATGATGGGCGTGCCGCGCAGCCGCTTTAAGATGCCGAACTGGATTTCATGCGGTTTCAAGGCCACCAGCTTGTTGAAACCAGCCGCGAAGCTCGCTTCATCCTCGCCCGGCAGGCCGGCGATCAAGTCCACGTGCAAATGGGCGTTTGATTCTTCGCAAAGCCAGCGGATGTTATCGGCCGCCTTCTGATTATCCTGCTTGCGGCTGACCAGCGATTGCACGTCCGGATTGAAACTCTGGATGCCGATCTCGAACTGCAGTGCGCCGGGAGGGAACTTGCTGATGCCTTCTTTCAAGGCGTCGGGCAAGTGGTCGGGCACCAGCTCGAAGTGGGCATAGATCGGGTCGTCCGGATTCGCCTCGATCTTGTCCAGAAAGAACTGCATGATCTTCAAGCTGGTCTTGATATTCAGATTGAAGGTGCGGTCGACGAACTTGAACAGGCGCGCGCCGCGCGCATGCAAGGACTCCATTTCGGCCAGGAAGTTGTCCAGCGCGAAGGGCCAGGCCGTCTTGTCCAGCGCCGACAGGCAGAACTCGCACTTGAACGGGCAGCCGCGCGACGCTTCCACGTAAATCGTGCGGTGGCGGATATCGTCATCTGTATACAAGGAGTAGGGCAGTTGCAGTTCCGCCAGCGGGGCTTGCACGCCCGCATGGATCTTCATCAGCGGCTTCGGCCCGTTGAGGATCTCGCCGCACAGCTTGGGGAAGGTGACGTCGCCCCAGCCCGTGATCAGGTAATCGGCCAGCTTGACGATTTCCTGCTCGCCCGCCTCATGCGACACTTCCGGCCCGCCCAGCACGATGATGACCTCGGGCGCCACGCGCTTGAGCATGGCCACCAGTTTCGTTGTTTCCTCGACGTTCCATATGTATACGCCAAAGCCGATGATGCGCGGCTTGTTGACGAGGATGCGCTCGACCAGTTCCGTGGTTTTCGTGCCGATGACGAATTCCTGCAGCCGCGTTTGCGCTTGCAGCGGCCCCATATTGGCCAGCAAATAGCGCAATCCCAGCGAGGCGTGGGTGTAGCGGGCGTTCAGGGTGGAGAGCAGGATGGTCATGGGAGGTGATTGAAACGGCGAAACCGCTATTTTACGCTGTCGCGTCAGCTGTGCGCTGCGGCCACAAATGCCATGTTACCATTTGTCAATAATTACTAACTTGTCAATGCTACGGCAGGGTAAAGGGATACACGGTGCTGGTGAAAAAAGTACTCAAGAAAAAAGTCCTGGTCGGGGCGCTGGCCGGCGTGGCGCTGGTTGCCGCCGTGCTGGCAGGTTACCGGGTGTTTGGCTGGGGCGCGATGGGGCCGGTCAACGGCTTGAAGCTCGATTTGTCGCGGCCCGATGCGCTGGTCCGCACGAAAAGCCTGTCGACCTTGCCGCGCGACCTGCTGACGGTGCCGCTGGCGCGCGACGTGCTGCGCGAGGATTTTCTGTTCTATTACGAGCAAAGCGAAGACCGGCTGGGCCTGAAGGGCAGCTTGCGCCGCATCGCCTATGAACATGAGCTGGGCTGGGGTGACCAGCTGCTGCGCATGGTGCTGGACCAGCCGGCGGAAGTGGCCTTGTGGCGCGACGCCGACGGCTCGCTCAAGCATTTCGCCATTGCCGTGTCGCGCAGCCAGCTCACGCGTTTGCTGGAAGAAGCGGGCAAGATCGCCTTGAAGGATACGCAGATGCGCGTGGCCGGCAGTTTGCGCGTCGATGGCGACAGCGTGCCCGTGTACGCGTTGAACTATGCCTATCAGCGCACCTTGCTGTTTGCCGCGCACGGCCAGCGCCTGGTCATCCTGTCCCATCCCGGCATGCTGTATGGCGGCAGCGATGGCAAGCATGGCGATGGCACGGCCGAGAAAACCGTGGCCAGCCTGCTGGCGCAGGAGGCGGCCAGTCAGAATGTCTTTCATCCGCAATTCCATCTCGACGGCGCCGCGCCCGAGGGCCACAGCATCGCCGTCAAGGCCGATTTCCTGTCGTTCGGCTACCAGCCCTTCTTTGGCGCGTTAGAGGCGCTGCGCTTTGATTTTCAACAGGGCGCCTGGCAATCGAAGGTGCTGCTCAATGCCGATAAGTTGAACAAGAGCGGCAAGGGCGGTTACGACAGCAGCGCCCTGTGGCCCGTGCTGCCGCACAACCCGAGCGCCTGTTTCAGCGTGCCGGTCGACTGGACCGCGCTGCAGCCCGTGCTCAAGCGCCTGGGCAGCAAGACGTCGGAGCCCGTGGTGCCGCTGGCCGGGCACTTGCAAGGGCCTGCCGCCGCGTGCTGGTACGGCAATTCGCGCCTGCATACGCCGGTTTTTGTTGCCACGCGCAGTGCGCAGGCCGGTGATGACGCCGTCTATGGCAGCCTGTTCGAGGCTGCCATCGGCGGCAAGGACCCCGTGCGCAAAACGACAGGTAAAGATGGTGCCACGCGTTGGGAACGCAATGTCGCCACTGCCCTGGGCCAGTCCACGCCGGCGCTGGCCGTGGCCGGCAATACCGTAGTCTTCTCGGCCGACGGCAAGCTGGTGGACCAGGTGCTGGCCGTGCGCCGCAAGCAAGCGCCGGCCGCCAGCGACCTGCTGCCCGATGGCGCGCGCACGATCGGCCTGATCGCGCCGGCGTCGCTGGCCCGGCTGATCCAGCTGGAAGCCTTCGACACCCTGCCGGCGAATAACGAACCGGTCTTGCGCGCAGCCGCCAACGAACACCTGGTGCCGCGCCTGAACGCCTTGAAAAAATATCCGCCGCTGCGCATGGTGCTCAAGCGGCAGCCAGCCAGCGGCACGTCGTGGGAAACGCTGGAATGGCAGGAGACGGCGCGATGACGCTGTGGCATGGGCGGCATGGACGCCGTGCCGCCTTGCGCTGGCTGACGGCCTGCGCCGCCACCGCGGCAATGCCTGCGTGGGCCCTGCGCGCGGTCGCCGAACCGCAAGTGCAGCTGTCGCAGGCACAGAGCCGCGCCTTCCAGGCCTGGATGCTGCGCATCGTCAACGCGCAGATCGAACGGGGGCCGTCGCCGCGCTGGACGCACCGCGATTGCGCCGGCCTGGTGCGCTTTGCCGTCAACGAAGCGCTCACCGTGCATGACGCGAAATGGCTGCATGCGAACGGCATCGCCAGCGACCGGCGCCTGCCGCCCGAGCTGGAATTGAGCGCGTCCCAGGCAGCCCTGCGCAACCGCTGGGTGCAGACGGGCGGCAGCATCGGCCACTTCGTCACGGCGCTGGCGCTGGTGCAGCACAACAGCCGTTTCATCGCCCGCGAAATCAGCCAGGCGCTGCCCGGCGACCTGCTGTTTTTCGACCAGGGCGACGAACAGCATCTGATGGTCTGGATGGGGGCGCGCATCGCCTACCACACCGGCACCGTCACCCCCGACGACAATGGTCTGCGGACCGTCGATATCAAAGAACTTACGAGCTGGAAGGACACGCGGTGGCAACCTGTGGTCAACAATCCCAATTTCGCCGGGGTGTTCCGGCTGGCGTTTCTGTCATGAAGCCGATTTTTCTCATGAAGCTGCTGTTTGCCAGCTTGCTGGCGCTGCTCCTCATTGGCGGCGCCTCGGCGCAGGAACGCGAACCGAGCAACGAGTCTAGCAACTACGCCACCTTCAAGGGTGAACCCTTCTTCCTGCTGTCGGACGCCAGCTACGGCAGTGTTGATGAAGCGCGCGTGCGCCTGGAAGTGCCGGGCCGCGACATGGGGCGCATGAACCTGGAAGCGTATTCGGGTGCCGACATCGTCGTCTATCGCGTGCCCGAACCGATGGAATTCCTGAAAAAGCAGCGCAATCTGCACCGCATCCAGGTCGAGGGCAATTACCAGGGCGAAGGCTTGGCCAACACCTTGAGCTTTTTGTGGGATCGCTGGTGGAAGCAGTCGCGCCTGGCCTGGCGCAAGCTGTTTTCCGGCGACGCGCGCCTGGCCGTTACCAAAGAGCAGCCGCAGCTGGCGACGAATGACGCCATCCGCCGGCGCACCGTGTTCGCCAACCATCCGCAATACAAGCCGATCAAGGGCATGGAGCTGGTCGACAGCTTCCGTTATCCGATCTGGCAAGCCAGGGCCATCGCGCCGCCGAAAGGCGTGAAACTCGATGGGTCCAGCAGTGACTTCATCGTCGCCGGCGCCGGCAACGTGATGATCCCGCTGGGCAAACGCAAGCCGGGCTTGTACCTGATCGAAGCGATCATCGGCGAGCACCGCGCCACCACGTTGGTATTCGTGTCGGACACGGTGGCCGTGACCAAGGTATCGTCCGGCCAGATGCTGGTGTGGACGGCGCGGCGCGACAACAGCGCCGCCGTGGCCGGCGCCAATGTGGCGTGGACGGACGGCACCGGCGTGCTGCAATCGGCCACCACGGGTGCCGATGGTGTCGCCTCGCTCGAGCGCGGCAGCCCGGAACACACGTATGTGCTGGGCCAGGATCGCGACGGCGGCGTGTTCGTGTCCGAGAATTTTTACTATGACAGCGAAATCTATAACACCAAGATTTATGCGGTGACCGACCGGCCCCTGTACCGGCCTGGCGACGAGGTCAACGTCAAGTTTTTGGGCCGCGAATTCACCTCCGCGCGCAACTCGCAGGCGGCAAGCGCTGCGCCGATCAGCTTGAACGTGCTCAATCCGAATGGCACGCCGCTGCTGACGCAAACGCTGCAGCTGTCCGGCGACACGGGCGCCGACACGCGCTTCCGCCTGCCCACGGAAGCGACCGCCGGCGGCTATGAACTGCGTTTCAATTACAAGGATGGCGCGTATGGCGCGGCCTTCCGCGTGGCCGAATACGTCAAGCCGCACTTTGAAATCAACGTCCAGCCATCGAAGCCGGAATTCAAGACGGGCGAGGCGGTCAAGGGCAGCATCGCGCTGCGCTACCCCGATGGCAAACCGGTGAAAAACGCGAAGATGACCTTGTCGCTGCGCGGCCAGCAAAACACCATGGTCGAAGGCGAACTGCGTTACAGCGGCCTGTTCCCCGTGGCCTTGAAGACCGAGGAAGTGACGAGCGACGGCAGCGGCAATGTGGACTTCACTTTGCCGCCCGCCGCCGATCCTTCCCGCTACATCTTGACCGTGCTGGCGACCGATGGCGCGGCCTACCGCGTCAAGGCGACGCGCGAGCTGATGATAGAACGCTCGAGCAGCAGCTACCAGCTGAAGGCCACGCGGCAGTTTTCCGATCCGGGACAAAACGTGCATTTTGACTTGATGGCCGACGGCCAGGGCGCGGCCAAGCCCGTGCGCTGGGAAATGGTGCAGCTGGAAAAACAGAGCAAGACCGAGGGTGCCTTCGATCCGGCTGCCAAGGGCTGGGACGTGACGTTCCCCGCCTCGGGCTCGTATCAGCTGGCGCTGCGCGATGAGCGCGGCAACCTGCTGGCCGCCGCCAGCCACTGGGTGTCGGGTGATGGCGTGCAAACGACGCCGGGCAGCATCGAGATCGTGCTGGACCGCACCCGCTATCGTCCGGGTGACACGGCCGAGGCCTTGATCACGTTCTCCGACAAGGTCGACCAGGCGCTGTTGACGCTCGAGCGCGACAAGGTGGAGCACCATGGCTTGATGGCCGGCGCCGCCGATTGGTACCAGGCGAAGCGCGTGGCGCCGCGGCAGTGGAGAGTGCGCATCCCGGTAAAAGAAGAGCATGGCCCGAACATGACGTTCTCGGTGGCGTACACGCGCAATGGCGATTTCGTCTTCGAGAACGCCGGCCTGCAAGTGATCGAGCCGCGCATCGCGCTGCAGTTCAAGAGCGACAAGGAGGTCTACCAGCCGGGCGAGAAGGTCACGCTGGACGTCAAGGCGACTCTGGACGGCAAGCCTTTGAGCACGATGGTGGCGCTGGGCGTGGTCGATGAAATGATCTATGTGCTGCAGCCGGAAATCGCGCCGGACATCGGCGACTTCTTCTATCATCCGCGCCGCAACAACGTGCGCACTACGGCCAGCCTGTCGTTCATCAGCTACGACATGGCGCAGGGACGCACGGCCGGCGCACCGGCGCGCCACAATTACAACGAGCGCGGCGTCAAGGTGCTGGAGCGTCCACGCCGCGACAATATCGACACGGCCTACTGGGCGCCATCGCTGAAGACCGATGCGAATGGTAATGCGCGCGTGAGTTTCACCATGCCCGATGCGCTGACCCGCTGGCGTATCACGGGCCGCGCGATGGATGAGCAGGGGCGCGTCGGCCAGCGCAGCGCCTATCTGCGTTCCGATAAAAACTTCTATGCCAAGTGGACGGCACCCGACTGGATGCGCGCTGGCGATGCGCCGCGTGCTTCGGTGGCCGTGTTCAACCAGACGGGCAAGGAGCAGGCGCTCGACGTTGTTCTCTCCGGCGGCGCAGGCGGCACGCAAGCGAAGACGGAAAAACTGTCCGCCAGGCCGGGCGTGAACTATGTCGAATTCCCGCTCGCTGCCGGGGCCGGGCCGCTGCGTCTGGAAGTAAAACAGAATGGCAAACTGGTCGACGCGCTCGATACGGCCATGCAAACCTTGCCCGCCGCCTGGAGCAGCCCGCGCTCGCTGGTGCTGCCGCTCGATGGCGCCACCGGTGATATTCCCCTCAAGCTGCCGGCGGACGCGCGCAATATCCGCGTCTCGTTTGCCCAGGGAGCGGCCAGCCAGTTCGCGCGCATTGCCGACGACCTGATCGACTATCCATATGGCTGCGTGGAGCAGACGGCGAGCCGCTTGATCCCGCTGGCGCTGGCTACGCAAAGCCTGGGGCCGGACGCTGGAGCGGCAAGCGAGCGCCTGCAAACGCTGCTGACTGCGCAGCGTCTGCGTCTGGTGTCCATGGCCGGTCCGAACGCCGTCTTCGGCTGGTGGGGCAATGCCACGGCCGGCAATGCCCTGATGACGGCGTACGCTTATTACGCGGACTGGTATGCGGCGCGCGCGCTGCATATCGAGCTGCCGCCCGAGCACTGGAACAAGCTGCTGGCCGTCTACAGCGAACATGGCTTGAAGGATGCGATGGGCGACCGCGCGCTGGTGTTGTGGATGGCGCGCGAGATGGGCCTGCCCACGCAGACCTTGGCGGCGGGCCTGGTGGACGACAGCGCTATCGCCGTCCTGGGCGGCAAGCCGCGCCAGGCGGGCGACAGCGGCAGCCTGCTGCTGGGCGGAGCCTCTGATCGCGAAGCGCAAGCGATGTCGTTAGGTCTGGTGGCGGTGGTCGCCAGCCAGAATGGCATCGCTCTGCCGCATTCGCTGCAGCTGCAAGTGGCCAGTTCGTGGCAGGTGCTGAGTGTATCGAAAGCGCCGGTGGCGCAGGCTTTGCTGATGCTGGGCGGCGAAGTGCCGTCATCGCAGGCTGACGTGGTGCTGGCCAGCGTGCGCGCCGAGATGCCGACCCTGGACCGCGCGATGACGTTGATGTGGGTGCAAAAGAAGCTGGGCGGTGCATCGTTCGGCAAGGGGCCGGCCGTCACGCTGGACGGCGCCTGGCAAAAACGCGACAGCCGCAGCGGCCAGCCGGTCTGGCGTTGGGCCGACGCCAAGGGCCTGCCTGACAAACTGCGTCTCACCGCATTGACCGCGGCGCCGGCCGGCACGGTGGCCGTGCTGCAGTACGACAGTCACGTCGCCGAAGCACAGACCTTGCCGGTTGCCGTCGAACGTCGCATCCTGCGCATGAAGGCGG
This sequence comes from Janthinobacterium sp. BJB426, assembly GCF_002735705.1. GTDB lineage: Bacteria > Pseudomonadota > Gammaproteobacteria > Burkholderiales > Burkholderiaceae_D > Janthinobacterium. The sequence continues at coordinate 3,135 of NZ_PDZL01000032.1, read as the reverse complement.
GCAAGGGCGGCTACACGACGGAGCTGGTCAAGCCGGGCGAGGCGCTCAGCACGGACGCGCTCTACCTCGATGAAATCACCTTGAAAGCGGCGCCGGGCACGAAGCACCGCTTTGGCTTGCTGGAAGTGGCGCTGCCACCGGGCGCCATGGTCGAATCGACTACTTGGGGCATGGTCATGGCAGGCGACAAGCCGGCCGCGCTGGAACGCGCGCGCCACACCGAGCGCCGCGACGGCTACGCCGTGCCGATCGAGCCTTTGGAAGGCGAAGTGACCGTGCGCCATCTGATCCGTTTTGCGCAGAAGGGCAGTTATGTGCTGCCGCCGGCGCGCTTTTACCGCATGTATCAGCCGGAGCAGAAAGCCTTCGAAGGCGGCGGCAAGACCACGCGCGCGTTGAAGGTCGAGTGATGGGCTTTGTACGTCCTGCTTTGATGGCTGCTTTGTTGCTGGCCGCTCCTGCCTGGTCGCAGTCATCGTCAAAATCGCTGGATGTGGCCTGGTGGCGCGATGGCAAAATCGAAGTGCGGCAGCTGCGCCAGGGCGGCACAGCGCCGCCACCGTTTGACGGCGCGCGGCAAGTGCCGCTGGCCAGCCTGTGGAAGCTGTTCGTGTATGTGTACGCGAACGATAACAAGGTGGCGATGCCGGACTATCGCTGCGGCGGCCGCGATCCGGAAGAAGTGTATTGCTGCGATGCGGGCCAGAGCATCGGCCACGACGCGGCGCTGGCGCAATCGTGCGGCCCATTTTTCTCGCCCAGGCGGCTGATGATCGCGCCAGCGTCATGGCGCCAGTACTGGACCGGCCGCCTGGGTAGTGCGCCGGCAGGCGACTTTGCCTGGCTGTCCGACCCCGCGCAGCTGGCACCAAAGCGCCTGGTGCGCCTGGACAGCTTGCTGCGCGCGCTCGACAGCATCCCGGCCGCCAGCCGCGTGGACGCGGAAGCGGCGCTGCTGCGCGTGGTGCTTGATGGGCGCGGTGCGGGTACGGCACGCTGGTTCGGCAGCCAGCTGCGCGTCAAAACGTATTCCTGGCACGAGCAGCGCCGGGCGGACGAACGCATCGGCGGCGCGGCCGGCTGGCTGGCCGACGGCACGCCGATCTGGTTTGGCGGCGCGGGCGGCAGCAGCAATGTCTTTGAACAGTGGGCGCCCAGGCTGGCCGCCAGCTTGCCGAAAGTGGGCGCGGCCGACGATGGCGGCTGTGTGGTGGTCGATTACTTCAAGCGCTATCCGATCCGCACCGTGCGCGGTGAGCGTGGCGTGGCCGTAGTTGGCCCACTGAGTGGCCCGCTGAATGGCCGCTACCATGTGCAATTCGAAAATGGCCAGAACCTCGCCCTGCGCAGCAGCGGTGAACTGATGCTGGTACAAGAGAAAGGCGGCCGCCCGCAATTGCGCGGCCGCTTCGGCGTCAATGAATATGTGGCGCGCGTGCTCGATCGCGAAGCGAGTACTGGCGAGCCGGAAGCGGCCAAGGCGCTGGCAATCGCCGCGCGCACGTATCTGCAGCAGAACGCGGTGACGGTGGCGGGCTGCCAGCAGATTGCCGACAGCAGCGCGACCCAGCGCGTCAGTCCCAGCCCGGCCACGCCGGCGGCGCTGGCCATTGCGCGCTGGACCGACCAATTGATCGTCGATGGCGTCACCGTGCGCTATCACAGCAACCAGGCGTCCGAGGGGACCATGGCGTGGAGCGAGGCGGTGCGTCAGGCGAAACAAGGCAAGCACTATGATGAATTGCTGGCGACGGCCTATCCCGGCGGCGCGCTGAGCACCTTTGGCAATACCGGCGCGCGTTGCCGTCGCCTGGCGCAGAACGAGGGGTGGCTGGCGCGCTCCGTGCCGCGCTGGCAGCGCGTGCTGCTGCGCGAGGCCGGCTACGAGGCGCCGCCGCAAACGCCGCTGGTCTGCGCCTTGCAGAGCGGCGCGCCGTATTCGGAGCAGTCGCGCAACCGCATCTACATGCGCCCGCTGGCCACGCGCGAAGACCGCATCACCCTGGCCCATGAATACCTGCATCTTGGCCTGCGCAATCATCCGCGCGGCCAGGACGAAGAATATGTCGAGCGGCTGGCCCGCCGGCTCGTCGACCTTAACCTGGAGGCCCTGTGAGTTTTTATATCCGTTGCGCGATTCCCCTGATGCTATTGCCACTCTGGGCCCAGGCCCAGGTCACCATCGACGCCCCCAGGAGTGGCTGGCGCAATTCGGCCGGCGCTAGCGAGGAATACACGCAAGCGGTCAACTACCCCGCCGCGTCGGTCAACCTGCAGCCGGGCCAGGCCGAGACGGCGCAGATACGGGGACGCATCGCCGGTGCAGTCAAGGGCAAGCCCGCTACGTTGGTGGTCAATGGGGTGGCGATGCCGATGGAAGTGGGTGAGGATGGCCGCTACGGCCGTCCCTATGGCTTCGGCAGCGGCTCGAACAGCGTGGAAGTGCGTTCGCCCGATGGCAGGAGTCGCGCCCGCACCCAGTTTGTCGACAGCTACCAGGGCAAGACCCAGGCGCGCTTGCGCGTCGTGCTGTCCTGGGACAGCGCCGGCACCGACCTCGATATGCACGTGGTCACGCCGGACGGTGGCCACGCCTGGTACGGCAACCGCGTCTTGAAAGATGGCGGCGCGCTCGATGTTGACGTAACCACCGGTTATGGCCCGGAGATATTTTCCAGCGCGGCGCCCCTGAAGGGTAATTATCACGTCTATGTGAATTACTACGGCAGTGGCGAGAACACCGCCATGCTGACTGTCGCCCGCATATCGGTCATCACCAACGAAGGCACGCCGCGTGAAAAGCTGCAGAGCTTCCAGGTACCGATGCGGGCCGCTGGCGAGCTGACCCTGGTGAAGTCATTCGTGTTGCCATAAATGGCCCTTGCGGAGCCGCGGCACCTTGGCTATAATTCGCCCCTCGCTGAACGACGCATGCAAATGCCGAGTGAGACGAGAAAAAGAAGGAGTTGACGGATGTAGTGAAATGCTTCATACTCTTCCTTCTTCGTAGCTGACAAACACAACGCTTTGTCGATAGCGCGAAAGCAGTAACCGAATACAGTTCTTTAACAATTAACAGTCGATAAGTGTGGGCATTTGATGTAAGTGCAGCGTCAATCTTCGGATTGGCGTAAA
>NZ_PDZL01000031.1 GCF_002735705.1 Janthinobacterium sp. BJB426 | reverse complement strand
CGTTTCGCTGGCGCCACCGCTTTCTCAGCGTGGCGAAGACGGACCGGCCGCATGGCCTGCATGGCATCGCCGAGGCCGATGAACTCTACGTGCTGGAATCGGAAAAGGGATCGAGGCAGATGACGCGGCCGGCTCGCCGCCGGGGCGGCCGTGCCTTTAAACGCGGCATATCGAATGAGCAAATCTGCATTCTGGTGGCGCGCGACCGCACGGGCCAGACTCTCGATTTCGTCATGGGCAAAGGCGCGTTGACGAAGGCGCAGCTGCACCGCTGTTTGTTGCCCGTTATCGATAAGGATGTTCTGCTGGTAACGGATGGTCATGCGGCCTACCGGGCGTTTGCGAGGGAAGCGGGTATCAGCCACGAGGCCGTCAACTTGCGCGCCGGCATCCGCGTGCAGGGCGCCGCGCATGTGCAGAACGTCAATGCGTATCACAGCCGCTTGCGGCAATGGCTGCGTCCGTTTCACGGCGTGGCGACGCGCTACCTGCCAAATTACCTGGGCTGGCGCTGGATACTCGACGCCAGACGCATCCGTTCACCAGAAACGTTATTGAAAGCAACCCTGGGAGTATTCCCACATCTGACGGTGACATAGCCTATCAAAACCTACTGCGCGTCGTAATTTGCGGCCTGCGATGCTCACTGTACATTCGTACAGTTGCGCTTCTCAAGCCAACGGGGGCGCCGAGCCTTCCTTCCGCTCGCTACGGTTTTGTTAGGCGTTGTTAAGCCAGTTATTAAGCCTACACGGCCAAATGGCGCTTCACGTCGTCGCCATCCATCTGCGCAGCCAGTCCGCTGGCAACGACGCTGCCGCGCGACAGCACGATGAACGCATCGGCCAGCTCGCGGGCAAAATCGAAATACTGTTCGCACAACACGATGGCCATGTCGCCGCGCTGCTTCAGCAAGGAAATGACCCTGCCGATATCCTTGATGACGGACGGCTGGATGCCCTCCGTCGGCTCGTCGAAGATGATCAGCTGCGGCTCGGCCAGCAGGGCACGGGCGATGGCCAGCTGCTGCTGTTGCCCGCCTGACAAATCGCCGCCGCGCCGCTGCAGCATCTCTTTGAGCACCGGAAACAGCTCATACACGTGAGGATCGATACGCGAGGCTTGCCTGCCCCGCTTCACCGCCATGCCCATCAACAAGTTTTCCTCGACCGTCAGGCGCGCAAAGATGTCGCGCCCCTGCGGCACGTAGGCGATGCCCAGCTTGGCCCGCGCATGCGGCGTCAGTTTCGTGATGTCGCGCCCCTGGAACACCACCGTGCCCTGCGCCACGGGCAGCACGCCCATCAGGCATTTCAACAAGGTCGTCTTGCCCACGCCATTGCGCCCCAGCAAAGCCAGACACTCGCCCTTGCGCGCCGACAGATTGATGCCGCGCAAGGTGTGCGAGGAGCCATAGTATTGATTCAATTGCTCGACTTCCAGCATATGTGTTCACCTTCCCAAATAGACTTCGATGACCCGCTCGTCGGCCTGCACTTCGTCCATGCGGCCCTGCGCCAGCACGGCCCCCTCATGCAGCACGGTGACGATGCCTTGCTGGGCAATGTCCGTGACGAAACCCATGTCGTGCTCGACCACCATGATCGAATGCTTGCCGCGCAATTCATTGAGGAGCTCCGCCGTGCGCGCCGTTTCCGCATCCGACATGCCGGCCACGGGTTCGTCCAGCAGGATCAGCTGCGGCTCCTGCATCAGCAGCATGCCGATTTCCAGCCACTGCTTTTGCCCATGCGACAGCAAACCGGCCGGCCGCGCCTCGTGGCCGTTGAGGCGGATCAGGCGCAGGATCGCTTCGATCTTGCCGGCCTGCTCGGAGGTCAAACGGGCAAACAGGGTGGGCGCCACGCGCTTGTCCATCTTCATCGCCAGTTCCAGGTTGTCGAACACCGTGTGCTGCTCGAACACGGTGGGGCGCTGGAACTTGCGGCCGATGCCAGCGTGGGCGATCTGCGCTTCCGTCATCGTCGCCAGGTTCATGGTCTGGCCAAACCAGGCCGTGCCGGATGTGGGCCGCGTCTTGCCCGTGATGACATCCATCATCGTCGTCTTGCCCGCGCCGTTAGGGCCGATGATGCAGCGCAATTCGCCCACGGAAATATCGAGGCTCAGCTTGTTGATGGCCTTGAAGCCGTCGAACGACACGCTGATGTCTTCCAGATACAAAATCGCGCCATGCGTCGTATCGACACCCTCGCCTTTGACGCGCGAATACGTGGCACCAGCCTCGGTGCTGGCCATGCCGGGCAACATGCGGATGCTCATGCGGCCTCCTCTGCCACGACGGTCGCCTTTTTACGTTTGAGCTTGCTCAATACACCAAGCATGCCCTGCTGCATGAACAGGGTGACGACGATGAACAGCAAGCCCAGCGCGAACAGCCACAGTTCCGGCAAGGCGGCCGTGAACCAGCTTTTCAAGCCGTTGACGGTGAAGGCGCCCAGGATGGGACCGATCAAGGTACCCCGTCCACCGACTGCCACCCACACGACCATTTCGATGGAGTTCGCCGGAGACATTTCGGACGGGTTGATGATGCCCACCTGCGGCACGTACAGGGCGCCAGCGATGCCGCACAGCACGGCCGACAAGGTCCACACGAACAGCTTGAACCACAGCGGGTTGTAGCCGAGGAACATCAAGCGCGCCTCGCTGTCGCGCACGCCCTGCAGCACCCTGCCCAGTTTCGAGCGGACGATGGCGCGCGCGCCGATCAAGGCCGCCAGCAGGAAGGCCAGGGTCAGCAGGAACAGCACGGCCCGGGTGGCGGGCGCCGTGATGCTATAGCCGAGGATGGTCTTGAAATCCGTGAAACCGTTGTTGCCGCCAAAGCCGGTATCGTTGCGGAAGAACAAGAGCATGAAGGCATACGTCATCGCCTGCGTGATGATGGAAAAATACACGCCCTTGATGCGCGAGCGAAACGCAAAATAACCAAACACAAAGGCGAGCACGCCCGGCACCAGCACGACGAGCGCCATGCAGTACCAGAAGTGTTCCGTAAATGCCCAGTACCACGGGTAAGTTTTCCAGTCGAGAAAGACCATGAAATCGGGCAAGCTGCTGTGGTACTGGCCCTGGTCGCCGATGGCGCGCATCAGATACATGCCGTGCGCATACGCGCCCAGCGCAAAGAATACGCCGTGGCCCAGGGACAGGATGCCCGTGTAGCCCCAGACGAGGTCCAGCGCCAGCGCGGCCAGCGCGTAGCACATGAACTTGCCCACCAGCGCCACCGTGTAGGCGGACACATGCAGCGCATGCCCTTCGGCAAACACCAGGTTAAAAATGGGCAACAGCGCCGCCAGCAACGTGCATGCGGCAAGCGCCAGCCAGACGGGCCGCGTAAACAGGCCTTGCTTGGTTTGACAGGAGGTAATCATTCGACGCTGCGTCCCTTCATGGCAAACAGGCCCTGCGGCCGGCGCTGGATGAATATGATGATGAACACGAGAATGGCGATCTTCGCCAGCACGGCGCCCGCCACCGGTTCGAGGAATTTGTTGACTTCGCCCAGGCCCAGCGCGGCGATCACGGTGCCGGCCAGCTGGCCCACGCCGCCCAGCACCACCACCATGAAGGAATCGACGATGTAGCTTTGGCCCAGGTCCGGCCCCACATTGCCCAGCTGCGACAGGGCCACGCCACCCAGGCCTGCGATGCCGGAACCGAGGCCGAAGGTCAGCATGTCGACCTTGCCCGTAGCCACGCCCACGCAATCGGCCATGCGGCGGTTTTGCGTGACGGCCCGCACGAACAGGCCCAGCCGTGTCTTGTTCAAAATCAACCACACGGCCGCCACGACAACGACGGCAAAGCCGATGATGGCCAGCCGGTTGTACGGCAGCACGAGGCCGCCCAGCACGGTGACACCGCCCGACATCCACGCGGGATTGGCCACTTCCACGTTTTGCGCGCCGAAGATGGTGCGCACGGCCTGCATCAGGATCAGGCTGATGCCCCAGGTGGCCAGCAGGGTTTCCAGCGGCCGGCCATACAGCCAGCGGATCACCGTGCGCTCGAGCGCCACGCCCACCAGTCCGGCGACGAGGAAGGCAGCCGGCAGCGCAGCCAGCAGATACGCATCCTGCAGGCCAGGCAGGAAGTTGCGGAAGAACAACTGGCACAGGTAGGTCGTGTAAGCGCCTATCATCAGCAATTCGCCGTGCGCCATGTTGATAATGCCCATCAAGCCGAACGTGATGGCTAGCCCCAGCGCGGCCAGCAGCAGCACGCTGCCCAGAGAGATGCCGTAGAACACATTGCCGGCGAATTCCATGCGCGCCACCCGTCCCTTGATCTGGCGCATGGTTTCGATGGCGGCCAGCTGCACGGCCTCGTCCGGCTCACCACCTTTCTCCAGCATGGCTTGCAGCACGGGCAGCAGGCGCGCATCGCTGCTGGCGGCCAGCGCTTCCACAGCTTGCTTGCGCGTGGCCGCGTCGGGCGCATGCAGGTTGGCGCTGGCGATCAGCACTTGCAATATCTGTTTAATCTCAGCATCGTTTTCCTGCGCCAGCGCCTTGCGGATCAGGGGAAGCTGCGCGGGATCAACCGCCTTTTGCAAGGCCTGCGCGGCTGCCAGGCGCGTGGCCCGCTCCGGCGCCAGCAGCTGCAAGCCCGACAAGGCGCCCGCCACGGCCGAGCGCAAGCGGTTGTTGACCATCACGCCATCGATGCCGTCCGGCAACGGCACGTTCTTGCCGCTTGCCGGGTCATATGCCCGTTCACCGTCGACGATATACACCGTGCCGTCGGGTGCGGCATACAGGGCATCGCCCTGCAAGGCTTGCAGCACACGGTCGGCCTCGGGCGTGGCCAGGGCGGCGATCTGCGCGACGGCGGCGACCCTGGCATCGGGGTCGTCGCCGGCCAGAGGTTTGAGCAAGGATGGATCGATGGCGGCCTGCGCCATGGATGACAGGCACAGGCAGGCGAAGACCAGCAGCGATGTGAATAGCCTCATTGATATCCCGGAAAAGCGTTGATGGTCGGCACCACCGGACGCATTGCCCGATGGCGCTGGCGTGGCTCTTTACAGCTTTTGCTTGCCCTCATTGCCCTTGATAAACGGGCTCCACGGCTGGGCGCGTATCGGTTCCTTGGTTTTCCACACGACATTGAATTGCCCATCAGCCTTGATCTCGCCGATCATCACGGGCTTGTGCAAGTGGTGATTCGTGGCATCCATGGTCAGGGTAAAGCCGGATGGCGCCTTGACGCTCTGGCCCGCCATGGCGGCGATCACCTTGTCCGTGTCCGTCGATTTCGCCTTTTCCACGGCTTGCGCCCACATGTGGATGCCGACATAGGTCGCTTCCATCGGGTCGTTCGTCACGACCGAACCCGCGTTCGGCAGCTTTTGCGCCACGGCATAGGCCTTCCACTGCTTGATGAAGGCCGTATTCACGGGATTCTTGACGGATTCAAAGTAATTCCATGCCGCCAGGTGGCCGAGCAAGGGCTTGGTATCGATGCCGCGCAACTCTTCCTCGCCGACGGAAAACGCGACGACAGGCACGTCCGTGGCCTTCAGGCCGGCATTGCCCAGTTCCTTGTAGAACGGCACGTTGGAGTCGCCATTGATGGTGGAAATGACGGCCGTCTTGCCGCCCGTGGAAAACTTCTTGATGTTGGCGACGATGGTTTGATAATCGGCATGGCCGAACGGCGTGTAGACCTCGCTGATATCGCTATCCTTGACGCCCTTGCTTTTCAGGAAGGCGCGCAGGATCTTGTTGGTGGTGCGCGGATACACGTAATCCGTGCCCAGCAGCACGAAGCGCTTGGCGCCGCCGCCATCCTTGCTCATCAGGTATTCCACGGCCGGGATCGCCTGCTGGTTGGGCGCGGCGCCCGTGTAAAACACGTTCTTTTCCAGCTCCTCGCCCTCGTATTGCACCGGGTAAAACAGCAGGCTGTTGAGCTCCTTGAACACTGGCAACACCGACTTGCGCGACACGGACGTCCAGCAGCCGAACACGACAGCTACTTTATCCTGCGCCACCAACTGGCGCGCTTTTTCCGCGAACAAAGGCCAGTTCGATGCCGGATCGACGACGACGGCTTCGAGCTTCTTGCCCAGCACGCCGCCCTTGGCATTGATCTCGGCGATCGTCATCAAAGCCACGTCTTTCAGCGACGTTTCGGAAATGGCCATGGTGCCCGACAGGGAGTGCAAAATGCCCACCTTGATCGTATCGGCGGCAAAGGCTGCCTGCATGTAAGTGGACGTGGCCAGGGCCAGTGCGCCGGCGGCGGCCGCTTTCAGGATGATGCGTCGTGACATGGGGACTCCTGTGATGGGTTCGTGGGGGTCGAGCTAAGCCTGCGATGTTGTTAAAGCAGAATGCATGCCAGCGCCAACAGGCGTCCAGCATGGTGCACGCCGCTGTCGCCGCACGAAAAAAAACCTGGCTGCACAAGGACTGTGCAGCCAGGTTTCAAATTGCCGTAAAACAGTGCGCCGAGGAAGTTAATCCTTGCGCGGCACGCCTCTCAAGCGGCGCCAGCCCTTGCGTCCCAGTGGGAACAGCAGCACGAAAGCGATCAGCCACGGCAGGATATAGGCCATGGCCGTGATGGCGTTGGCCACGCCTTCCGACAGGTTTTCCGTGAAATTGCCCAGCGCGCGCCTGACGGGGCGCCAGAACGATTGCTTGCCTTCGGCACTGACGACGACGTTCAGCAAGTCCGTATCGATGCGCTGCATCAACAGCGCGTTGGCCGCCGTCGCCTGCTCCAGTTCCACTTGCACGGTGGCCAGTTCCTTGGTCACCTTGATCAGGGCATCCACATTTGTGCCAGAGCGCTTTTCCAGGTCTTGCAATTGCGCCTGGTACTGCTTGAGCATTTCCAGGCGTTTCTTGCTGTCTAGCACGGGACGCCCCAGGTCTTCCACCTTGGTACCCTGGCTGGTGACGTCGCCTTCGGCCGCGACCAGCGCGACGAGCTTCTTGATGCCGGCAGGCTTGGCCCGCATGCTGATGCGCGCGTGCACGTAGCGGCCGCTGTCGACGCTGGAATCGAGCAGCAGACAGCCGTTTTCCGTGTCGGCCTTGCAGGCGGCGACCACTTTTTCATACAGGGGCCGTACTTGCGCCTCATTCGTATCGACGCTGACATTATGTTCATAGGCAAGAAACTCGCTGCCCTTTTCCTTGCCATCGAGGCGCGCGGCGCTCGATTGTCCGCCGCTCTCGCCCTTGCTGCCGCAACCGGCCAGCAGCATCAGGCCGATCAAGCCAATACAGATTTTTTTCATGGTTTCTTTCTTTGGATTATTTTTGTAGAGGCAACAATTCGATATCGGGCAAGTGCGCCGCCACGTCCTGCACGGTGGCATAGACGGTCAGGGACGCCACCACCTGCGGCAACGGCGCCGGCCAGATTTCCGGCAAGTCGCGTTCCTCGAGCGCCAGCACGGGAAAGGCCAGCTGCTCGCGCGGCGGCGTGAAGGCGGCCGCGACACCGGGCTTGTTGCCGCGCGCATCGATGCGGTACCAGCCGAAGTCCTGCAGATACACGGCATTCAAGCCGTGCAGGCAAAACGGCGGCCCCGCTTCGCCGACAGCCAGGCGCTGGTAGCACAGGCCGGCAGGAATGCCGTTGGCGCGCAGCAGCGCGGCCAGCAAATGGCTCTTCGCATAGCAATAGCCCGTGCCATGCTGCAAGACGTCGGAAGCGCGGCAAGTGACGGGATTGCGCTGGTAGTCCCAGCTGTGGGCCACCTCGTCGCGCACAAAGGCAAAGCAGCGGGCCGCGATGGCGGCGTCGCCCACCGCGCCTGCCGCCAATGCGGCTGCCTTGGCGCGCACGGCCGGATGGTCGCTGTCGATATACAGGCTGCTGGCTAGATAGATGGAAAAGTCGGTAGACATGGCATCCGGGTCATGCAAAAAGATAATGCGCGATTCTAGTCGAAACAGCATGAAATCGAGCGTTTCCTTGCGCAGGAACAAAGAAAATCCACGCGTCAGGCTCTCTGCGCGGGGGGCGGCGACTTTGGCGCCGGCCCGGTAGCTGGTATCATGCGGGCAAACGCAACCGGCCACATAGACCCGGCACAAGCACTACCCTGCGAAGCGGCCCCGCCACCGGGCGCGCCGCCGACGCCACCCTACAGATCAGAGAAACGAGTTCCCTATGAGCACATCATCGTCCCACCCATCGTTCTGGCGCCGTGTCCCGCTGGCTTTCGGCGCCTTCTTCAGCACCCTGTCGGACGCCGCCTATGCGGCCCGCGTGGAAAAGCTGTCCCTGCCCGAGGCCGCTCCCGTCGCGCCAGTGGCACCTGCGCCAGCGCCAGCGCCCGTGCCGACGCCGGCCGCCGCACCCGTCATCTTGAAAGAAGCGACGCCCGATGCCGCCCTGCAATTGCTGGCCCTGCTGCAACGCGAAGCGCGCCTGATCGACTTCACCCAGGAAAACCTGGGCAGCCATGCCGACGCCGACATCGGCGCGGCCGCCCGCGTCGTGCATGAAGGCTGCGCCAAGGTCATGCGCGAGTATTTCACCATCGACGCCGTGCGCCAGGAAGCCGAAGGCAGCCGCATCGTGCTGCAGGAAGGTTTTGACAGCGCGCAAGTACGCCTGACGGGCAACGTGGTCGGTTCGGCGCCATTCACGGGTACCCTCAGCCATCGCGGCTGGCGCGCGTCCAGCGTGCGCCTGCCGAAACTGAGCGAGCAGCACGACGCCGCCATCCTGGCACCGGCCGAGGTGGAACTGTGAACGACACAACGAACAACACCCCGCGCTACGCCATCGGCATCGACCTGGGCACCACCCACAGCGCCCTGTCGTATGTGAACCTGGTCGAGAGCGACGGCGAGCAATCCAGCCACGGCGTGCTGAAAGTGCCGCAGTTGTCGGCGCCGGGCACCGTCGAAGAGCTTTCCTTGCTGCCATCGTTCGTCTACCTGCCGCACGCCGATGAAGTGGCGGCCGGCGACCTGGCCCTGCCCTGGGTTACGGAAGAAGCCGAAGCGCCGTTCGTCGTCGGCGAAATGGCCCGCAGCCGCGGCGCCACCACGCCGATCCGTCTGGTGTCGAGCGCGAAAAGCTGGCTGTGCCACCCCGGCGTGGACCGCCGCGCGGCCATCCTGCCGAACGACGCGCCGGCGGAAGTCGCGCGCATTTCACCGATCACGGCCGCCACGCGCTACCTGACGCACTTGCGCCAGGCCTGGGACAACGCCCACCCGCAAGCGCCGTTCGCGCAGCAGGAAATCACGGTCACGATTCCGGCCTCGTTCGACCCGGCCGCGCGCGAGCTGACGATGGAAGCGGCGCAGGCAGCCGGCTACACCTCATTGACCTTGCTGGAAGAGCCGCAAGCGGCCCTGTACAGCTGGATCCAGACCAGCGAAGGCCGCTGGCGCAAGGAAGTCAAGCCGGGCGACATCATCCTGGTGGTCGACGTGGGCGGCGGCACCAGTGACTTTTCGCTGATCGCCGTGCTCGAGCGCGACGGCGTGCTGGAACCGCACAGGGTCGCCGTCGGTGAACACATCCTGCTGGGCGGCGACAATATGGACCTGGCGCTGGCCCACCTGGTGGCCCGCAAGCTGGCCGCCAACGGCACCCAGCTCGACGCCTGGCAGATGCGGGCGCTCACGTATGGCTGCCGCAGCGCCAAGGAAAGCCTGCTGGCCGACAGCGGCCTCGATGTGGCACCGATCGTCGTGCCGAGCCGCGGCTCGAAGCTGATCGGCGGCTCCATCCGCACGGAACTGACGCGCGCGGAAGTGTCCACCTTCATCCTCGACGGCTTCTTCCCGCAGGTGGAAGCATCGAGCCGCCCTGCCGTGCGCACGCGCGCGGGCCTCACGCAACTGGGCTTGCCGTATGCGCAGGACGCGGCCATCACGCGCCACCTGGCCGCCTTCCTGGGCCGGCAAGTGGCGGCGACCAGCGAACTGGAAGGCTTCGCGGGCCGCCAGGCGGACGGCGCCAGCTTTTTGCACCCGACGGCCGTGCTGTTCAACGGCGGCGTCTTCAAGTCCGACTTGCTGGTCCAGCGCATCATGGCGACCGTCAACGACTGGCTGTACATGGAAGGCGCTGAACCGGCGCGCATGCTGGCCGGGGCCGACCTGGACCTGGCCGTCGCCCGTGGCGCGGCCTACTACAGCTACGTGCGGCGCGGCCATGGCGTGCGCATCCGCGGTGGCACGGCCAGTTCCTTCTACGTGGCCATCGAATCGGCGATGCCGGCCATCCCCGGCATGGAACCGCCGATCCAGGCCCTGTGCGTGGCGCCGTTCGGCATGGAAGAAGGCAGCGAACTGGAACTGCCGGGCCAGCAATTCGGCCTCGTCGTGGGCGAACCCGTGCATTTCCGCTTCTTCGCCTCATCCACGCGCCGCAACGACCAGATCGGCGACTTGCTCGACTTCTGGGGCCCGGACGAATTGCAGGAACTGAGCGAAATCCAGGCGACCTTGTCCGCCGAAGGCCGGTCGGCCGGCGACGTGGTGCAGGTCAAGCTGCATGCGCGCGTGACGGAGGCGGGCACCCTGGAACTGCTGGCCGTGTCCCCTGACGGCGCCGAGCGCTGGAAAGTGGAATTCGACGTGCGCGGCACGCCGCAGCCATAAGCATGCGCGGCGCGAAGGTGCGGCCGGCCTTCGTGGTCGGCATCGACCTGGGCACCACCAACACGGTGGTGGCGTATGCGGCGGCTGGCGATGCGCAGGCGGAAATAAACCTGTTCCCCATCGAGCAGCTGGTCGCCCCCGGCGAAGTGGCTGCACGCCCGCTGCTGCCGTCCTTGCGCTACCACCCTGCCGCCGGCGAACTGGCGGCGGGCGACTTGCAGCTGCCGTGGCCGCAGCAGGACCCAGCGAGCGTCGACCATGCAGTACTGGGCGCCCTGGCGCGCCAGCTCGGCGCCCAGGTGCCGGGCCGGCTCGTCTCCAGCGCAAAGAGCTGGCTGTCGCATGCGAACGTGGACCGCCAGGCGCCCATCCTGCCGTGGGGTGCGGATGCCGACGTGGCCAAGGTGTCGCCCGTGGCGGCCAGCGCCAGCTACCTCGCGTATGTAGGCGCCGCGTGGAATCACCGCTTCCCCGATTCTCCGCTCGAAGAGCAGGAACTGGTGCTGACCATTCCCGCCTCGTTCGACGAGGGTGCGCGCGCACTCACCCTGGAAGCGGCCCGCATGGCGGGCTTGCCCACCTTGCGATTGGTGGAAGAACCGCAAGCGGCCTTCTACGATTTCCTGCAACGCCGGCGCGCCACCCTGCGCGACGACCTGGCCGACACGCGCCGCATTCTGGTATGCGACGTGGGTGGCGGCACCACGGATTTCAGCCTGATCGACGTGGCCTTCGATGGCAACGGCGAACCGCGGCTCACGCGCAGCAGCGTGGGCAACCACTTGATACTGGGCGGCGACAATATGGACCTGGCGCTGGCCCACCTGGTGGAAACGCGCATGGCCGCTGGCAGCGAAGGCGGCATGAAGCTGTCGGCCGCGCGTTTGTCGCAGTTGATGGAACGCTGCCGCGCCGCCAAGGAATTGCTGCTGTCGCACGATGCGCCGGACAGCGCCACCGTCACCCTGCTGGGCGCGGGCTCGCGCCTGATTGGTGGCAGCCGGTCCGCCGACGTCACGCGCGAGGAAGTGGCGGCCATGGTGGTCGACGGCTTCTTCCCGAAAGTGGAACTCACGGAGACAGCGAAAAAAGGCCGCGCCGGCATCGTCGAATTCGGCCTGCCGTATGCGCAGGACGCGGCCATCACGCGCCACCTGGCCAGCTTTTTACAACAGCATCAAGGCGCACTGCCCGATACCTTGCTGCTGAATGGCGGCGTGTTCCGCGCCGACGCGCTAGCGCGCCGCCTGGCCGAGACCCTGGCGCACTGGCGCGGCCAGCCCCTGACCATCCTGCACAACGATAATCCCGACGTGGCCGTGGCCCGTGGCGCCGTCGCCTACGCGCTGGCCCGGCGCGGCCAGGCGCCGCGCATCGGTGGCGGCTCGCCGCGCAGCTATTTCCTCGTGCTGGGCGAGGCAGGCAAGGACAAGCGCGCCGTCTGCATCCTGCCCCGTGGCAGCGCCAGCGGCGAGGAAATCCGCCTGACGGAGCGCCTGTTCGCGCTGCGCCTGGGCCGGCCCGTGCGCTTCCACCTGGCCACGTCCCTCTTTGAGGCGGGCACGCCGCCGCAGCTGGGCGAAATCGTCGATCTGGATGCCGGAGAATACTTGCGCCTGCCGCCGCTGGCCAGCGTGCTGCAAGCGGAAAGCGGTGACAAGCGCGACATCACCGTGCAGCTGGTGACAGTCATGACGGAAGTGGGTACCCTGGAAGTGCATTGCGTGGCAGCAGCGGATGCCGGCCAGCGCTGGCTGCTGGAATTCCAGCTGCGAGGCGAAGAGGATGTAGCAAGCGAAACGTCCAGCGTATCACCACGCGTGAAAGAAGCCATCGAGAAAATCGAGCGCATCTTCGGCGGCAAGGCGCAAAAGGTCGAAACCAAGGAAGTGCGCCAGCTGCGCCAGCACCTGGAACGGGGGCTGGGCGGACGCGAAAGCTGGGACACGCCGCTCTTGCGCCAGCTGTTCGACGCCCTGCTACAACGCGCGCGTGGCCGGCGCCGCTCCGCCGAACATGAGCGGGTGTGGCTGAACCTGGCCGGCTACTGTTTGCGGCCCGGCTATGGCGACGCGCTCGACCCGTGGCGCATCGAGCAGCTGTGGGCCCTGTTCGACGCGGGCGTGCAGCACCACAAGGACAACCAGGTATGCGCCGAATGGTGGACCCTGTGGCGCCGCGTGGCAGGCGGCTTGAGCACGGAGCAGCAACTGCGCCTGCTCGACGACTTCGCCTTCAACCTGCAAGCCGATGCGGCCCAGCGCGGCAGCCGCCCCGTCACCCTCGTCAACGGCAGCGATGAAGACATGTTGCGCCTGGGCGCCTCGCTCGAGCGCATCCCCGGCGCCTACAAGGCCGAAGTGGGCGCCTGGCTGATCAAGCGTCTGCAGAAGGCTGATAAAAAGGGCGAAGTGGCGGACACGAATACCCTGTGGGCGCTGGCCAGGGTCGGCGCGCGCCAGCCCTTCCACGGCAGCGCGCATGAAGTGGTCGACAGCGCCACCGTGGCCGAATGGCTCACGATGCTGCTGGCGCTGGACTGGAAAAAGACGGAACCGGCGGCGTTTGCCGCCACCCACCTGGCGCGCATGACGGGCGACCGTTCGCGCGACATCGCCGATGAACTACGGGCCACCATCCTGGCTCGCCTGAAAGCCGTCGGCGCCCCGCCCCTGTGGCAGGCGATGGTCAGCGAAGTGACGCAGCTGGACGAAGCGAATACCAAGCGCATGCTGGGCGAGGCGCTGCCGCCGGGGTTGAAGCTGATCGGGTAAACACCGTCCTTGATTATCAGATTACATGAATCTACAATGTAGATACATAGGAGGTCATATGGAACTATCGATCCAAAAATGGGGCAATAGCGCGGCCGTGCGCTTGCCAACGGAACTGCTGGGCATGCTGAAGGTGTCGCTGGGCGACAAGCTGGCGGTCGATGTGCGTCCGGACGGCGTATTCCTGAAAGCCAAGCGCCCTGCCTTCACGCTCGATGATCTGGTTGCCCAATGCGATGTCACGGCGCCAGAACCGGCCGACATGGCGGCATGGAGCCAGATCAAACCGGCAGGCCGCGAAGCATGGTAAAGCGCGTCCAGTTCGGCCGTGGCGATATCGTGATGGTCAATCTGGAGCCAACGGAAGGCCGTGAACAGCGCGGCGCGTCCCGGCCAGCGCTGGTGCTGTCCACCAGCGCCTTCAACACGCTCGGTGTCGTGCTGGTCGCCCCCATCACGCAAGGCGGCGATTTTGCCCGCCACGCGGGCTTTGCCGCGTCATTGAGCGGCAGCGGCACGGCAACGCAGGGGGTGGCGCTGGTCAACCAGATCCGCATGCTCGACCTTGAAGCACGCGGCGCAAAGCGCATCGAAACCGCGCCTGAATTCGTCGTGGAAGACGCGCTGGCGCGCCTGCGCGCCATTACCGACTAAATTGACGCCAGTAGCATGTCGGATTACGCGCTTGCGCGCCTCGGCGGCCCCGCTAATCCGACCTACCCCTCGCTACGCGCCCCACGATACCGCGGCAAGCCATCGGCCAATCTCACCCACTCCAGTTGCGTGTCCGTATAGATATGGCTGTGCGGTGGCAGTTGTTCGGGGTCGTCCAGGCTGCTGGTGGTCAGGCCAACCTCGTCCAGGTCGCGCGCATCCTCGAACGTCAGCTGCGTGCCGCAGCGGGGGCAAAAACTACGCGTGCAGTGTTCGCTGGACGCGTATGGCGTGGCCTGTCCCCGCAGCCAGCGAAAGTTCGCCCGTGGCACACTGAACCAGGCGACAAACTGCGCGCCCGACGTGCGGCGGCACATCGAGCAATGGCAGGCCAAGGTGCCCGTGCCCGCTTCGTAGCGCACGTCGCCGCATAAACATCCTCCGCTCAGCATGGCATCCTCCTGCAAATGAAAAAGGCGCCCAGTTTAGCGCCGCTGCGGCGCCACGGTTTGCGCTAGATCAGGGCGATGATCAACAGCAGCACCGCCAGCGGCGCCTGCACCAGCACGATGCCCGGATGCGTGCGGCGCAGCTGGGCCCACACGGACAGGCCCGGCACTTCCTCGTGCGGATGGTGGGCTTCGTCGCGCAGCGACATCGCGTGCAGGAACATGCCGGCGATCAGCGGGCCGGGATTGACCCACCAGCCCTGCTCGAGCAAGCCGCGCGACAGGTAAATGGCCAGCGCGCCGATGGCAAACGGCGAGGCCCACACCAGCGCCAGCATCAGGCGGATGCCATAGAATTCCGCCAGGGTGCCCATGCGGTGCAGGCGGCCGAAATCGTGGCCTTCCATGCGCTTGTCGATGGCCAGTTCGGCGCGGCCGTACAGGGTCCACAGACCGCCGAACAGGCAGCCCAGCAGCACGCCGATGACGATGTCGGCCACGAACACCGCATATTTGTTGACGTCGGCCGTGCCGATGCCCAGCGACGTGTGGGCGGCCGCATGCAGGTGCAGGCCGGCCTGCTCGCCTTCTGCCGTCGTGTAGCGGTCGCGCACGTCATACGTGCTGCCGATATACACGACGTTCTTGCGCAGCGCGCCGGCATCCACGCCAGCCTGGCCGTCGCTCAGTTTGACGCGCGTGCGCGTGGGGTTCAGGAATGCCGGCGCCACGGCGGCCGGGTGAAACGGCGCGGTAACGGCGTTCTGCTCGGCCGCCGCCTTGGCGTCGCCGCGGATGACGGGTTCGAACGCCCAGCGCGCCAATTCCTTTTCGCTGCCCGTGCGCCGCGCCAGCTGGCACACGCGGCCGGCCAGCGCCATCACTTCCTTTTGCTCGGACAAGGCGGCCGGCATGGGCTGCTTCTGCTCCTGCTCGTCGGCGCCATGCGCCAGCTCAAAGGCCACGGCCGCCAGCACGGGGCTTTTCAGCTCGATGCGCGTGACGGCGCCCATGCGTTCGCGGATCCGCGGGCTGGCAAAGTGGATGCCGGCCGCGCAGCGCGCGCGTATCCACGGCAGGTTCGCGTTGCGGTCCGATTGCTCGGGCAGGATCAGCACCAGTTGCCGGCCATTCGCGGCCAGCCGGTCAAGCAGGCGGTCCAGCGGCCGCTCGCCCGCCTTGTGCTGTTCATATACGGCCGGCGCCAGGTCCAGGTCGATGGCCAGCACCTTGCTGCCGCGCGCGGCGGCGCTGGCGATCAATTGCTCCAGGCGCGTGCGCTCCAGCGGTTCGCGCTCGTCGAAGACCTGTTCGAACGCGGGCTGGTCGATTTCGATGATGCCGGGCCGGTAGGCGGCGCCCGGGTCCTTGCCCCGGTCCAGCAGCCGCTCCTGCGCCGCGCTGGCCCGCAGCATGGCCGCATCGAGCCATTCGAGCACGTGAAAACCCTCCAGCGCCAGCATCAACGCGGCGATCAGGCTGGCGCCGATCACGTGGTGCAGCAGATGCGTGCCAGTCAGCTTGAAAGCCGAACCAAGCTGGGCGACCGGCCACAGCAGGCGCCGCCAGAGTGGCGGGCGCGGTTGATCCGGCTGACTGGTTTCCACGGTGCGTACTCCTTGCGTGCGGCGCATGAATTATCACCCAAACAACAAATGATGACGAAAGGATAGTGTATTGCAGTTGAGTCCGTTCCGCCGCACGGCTGGCAAGCTACTGCGGCTTGGCCAGCAGTAGCTTGCCCAGCGCTTCGAAGGCCGGCGTGGTGGTCGGGTCGTTGGCCGCGTTGGCCGCCGTCGGCGTGGAGGCGAAACGCACGATCACCATTTCCGCCTTCGGATCGATGTAGATGCGCTGGCCGTACACGCCGCGCGCCATGTAGGCGCCATGCTCGTTATGCGTGACCCACCACATGTCGCGGTAGCTCCAGCCCTTGAGCAAATCGTAGCCGCCCTTGGCGAACAGCTGCTTGTCGCCGCCACGGCGGATATCGTCGACGGCCGCCTTGGGCAGTATCTGCTGGCCGTTATAGCGGCCATCGTTGCGCAGCATTTCGCCGAAGCGCGCCAGGTCGCGCAAGCCCGCATTCAAGCCGCCGCCGGCAAACGGCGTGCCCGTCGAATCGACCGTCATGTAGGCATCCTGCTCGGCGCCCAGCTTTTGCCAGACATGCTCGGACAGGTATTCGTTGACGCTCTGCCCCGTGACGCGGGCGATGATCCAGCCCAGCACGTCGGAGTTGACCGTACGGTAGCCGAAGCCCTCGCCATGCCTGCCCTCGTGCCGCACCGTCTGCAGGTACTCGAAATAGCTGCGCGGTCCCGTGTAATCCTTCGGCTTGGGCAGCGGGCTGCCGGCCGCCGCGTGCTGCCACACTTCCGCTTTCGGGTCGGCGTAATCTTCGCTGAATTGCAGGCCCGTGGTCATGTCGAGCACCTGGCGCACGGTGGCGTCGCCAAACGCGGACTTCGCCAGCTCCGGCACGTACTCGGCCACTTTCTTGCCGGGATCGAGCTTGCCTTCGGCCACCAGGGCCGCGCCGATGGTGCCCATCACGGACTTCGTCACGGACATGGCGCCATGCTGGCCGCCCTCCTTCAACACGCCGAAATAGCGCTCATACACGATGCGGCCCCGGTGCAGCACGACGATGCCGTCCGTGTAATTGGCGCCCAGCGACTGCTCCCAGGTCATCGTCTCCTTCGCGCCCAGCGGGGTAAAGCGCAGGCTGTCGATATCGTTGCGCAGTGCGCGCGGCAAGGGCACGGGCGCTTTCAAGCCGCGCGCCACCGCCACCGTCGGCATCAACTGGCGGAAGTGCGACACGCTCCAGCGCAGCTGGGGGAAATTGAAATAGCTGCCATCGTCGAAGCGGATGATCTTATCGGCCGGCGGCGGCGCGCCCACCATCCATTGCAATGCAGCCGGGTCGCTGGCGGCGGCCGACAGCGGCGCCGTTGTCTCTGCCGCATGGGCGCCGGCGGCCAGCGCCAGGCAGGCGGCGGCCAGGGCCAGGCGACGGATGGGTGGCAATGTCTTCATGCATATCTCCTGTCATGGCTGACGCCGGCAACGGCGCTCGCTTCATGCGATGCATGCTAACAGAGAAACTTTTTATCTTGTCCTGCGGCATCCTATTGTGCGGGCCACGCGCTGAGACTAACGTCTCACGCGCGCGCCATGCTGCAGCGCAGGATGCGCGACCCGGCGCTTCGTGCTAAAAACGGGGCGACAAGCAAAACACCATAAAAACCAGATACCGAGACACTGGAGAGCACCATGCCCTACGTCCGCCAGACCAGCCATATCGACCGCGTGCGCGACCTGATCGCCGGTCGTATCGTCAATCCGGGGGCCGACACCGCCCGACTGGCCTCGTCCTACCGGCGCTCGCTGGACGACTACCGGCTCGACCCGGCGTCCACCACGGGGCCGCGCATCCTGACGGGCGCCGAACTGCGCGCCATCCAGCAGTCCGAGGAAAATTTTTTGCGCTCCACGGGCCAGTGCCTGCCGCGCCTGCACGCCATGGTGCGCGAAGCGGGTTACTGCGTCATCCTCGCCAATGCGCGCGGCGTGACCATCGACTACGTGGTCGACACGGACCAGCGCAAGGATTTCAAGAAGGCGGGCCTGTACCCCGGTTCGTGCTGGTCGGAAGAAGAGGAAGGCACGTGCGGCATCGCCTCCGTGCTGCTCGACCATGAAGCCATCACCGTGCACAAGACGGATCATTTTCGCGCCGCGTTCACGGGCCTGACCTGCAGCGCGGCGCCGATTTTTTCGCCGCACGGCGACTTGATCGGCGTGCTCGATGCGTCGGCCCTCAGTTCGCCCGATGCGCGCGACAGCCAGCGTCTGGTCAAGCAGCTGGTGCGGCAAGGCGCAACCCTGATCGAGGACGGCTTTTTTCTCAAATCCTACAGCCATTGCTGCATCCTGCTGGCGCACCGCAACCGCCACTTCGTGGAAGTGCAGCCGGAAATGCTGCTCGCCATCGACGAACATGGCGACATCGTCGCCGCCAACCGCTGCGCGCGTGACGTCATCGCTGGCCTGAACACCCTGCCGCGTCCCGTCGGCGAAGTGCTGGAAGTGCGCGCCGAACGGCTGTTCGATGCGCGCGCGGGACACAATCTGCTGTCCCTGCGCCTGGCCGGCGGCGGCACCTGGGTGCACGCCCGCTTGCGCGCGCCGCTGCGCCAGGCCAGCGCGCGAGCACGCGTGAGGAACGCCGCCCCCGCGACGGAGGAGACGGTTGCCTACACGGCGCCGGAACTGGCCGAACGCACGCGCATCGTCCACGCCATGAACGCCGCCAAATGGCGCCCGCTGCAGGCTGCCGCCATGTTGGGCATCTCGCGCGCCACCCTGTACCGGCGCATCAAGCAGCTGCATATCGTGGCACCGCACCGCCAGTAGACCGTCCGAAAAGCTGAGATTTCCGTCTCAAATTCAGCCATGCTGCGCTGCGCAATGCAGGGCCGGAACGCCAGTGTTACAACATCGTCAGCGGCAAGACAGCCGCATCCCATCATAAAGTCAGCAGACTTGGAGGAGACACGATGCAAACCGATATCAACCCCCACAACCTGGCCGTGGCCGGCATCCTGGAGCAGCTGGAAGGCACGCTGCGCGCCAGCGACGGCACGGGCGCCGCGCAACTGTTCGAACAGGACGGCTACTGGCGCGACCTGGTGCTGTTTACCTGGAACCTGAAAACCCTGGAAGGCCGCGAACAGATCGCCGCCATGCTGACCGCCCAGCTGAGCACCGTGCAGCCAGTCTCCATCCGCATCGCCGATGGCGAGCATGCGGTGGAAGCCGGTGGCGTGCTACAAAGCTGGATCACGGTGGAAACGAACGCGGCGCGCGGCGTGGGCTTCATCCGCATCCGCGATGGCAAGATATGGACCCTGCTTACCACCATGAGCGAATTGAAGGGTTTTGAGGAAGCCAAGGGCAGGCGGCGGCCCATGGGCGCGGAACACGGCGCCCGCACGAACCGCAGCAGCTGGCTGGAGCACCGCGAACAGGAAGCAAAGGAACTGGGCTACGCACGCCAACCCTACTGCGTCATCATCGGCGGCGGCCAGGGCGGCATCGCGCTCGGTGCGCGGCTGCGCCAGCTCAATGTCCCCACCATCATCATCGAGAAAAATTCGCGCCCCGGCGACAGCTGGCGCAAGCGCTACAAGTCCTTGTGCCTGCACGACCCCGTCTGGTACGACCACATGCCGTACATCCCGTTCCCCGACAACTGGCCCGTCTTCACGCCGAAGGACAAGGTCGGTGACTGGCTGGAAATGTACACCAAGGTGATGGAGCTCAATTACTGGGGCTCGACCTCATGCGAATCGGCCAGCTTTGACGAAGCCACAGGCGAGTGGACGGTGCAGGTGCTGCGCGACGGCCAGCCCGTCACACTGAAACCGAAGCAGCTGGTGCTGGCCACGGGCATGTCGGGCAAGGCCAACATGCCGAAGTTCAATGGCATGGACGTGTTCCAGGGCGAGCAGCAGCATTCGTCGCAGCATCCGGGGCCGGATGCGTATGTGGGCAAGAAGGTGGTCGTCATCGGTGCGAACAATTCCGCGCACGATATCTGCGCCGCCCTGTGGGAAGCGGGCGTGGACGTGACCATGGTGCAGCGCTCGTCGACGCACATCGTCAAGTCCGATTCCTTGATGGACCTGGCCTTGGGCGACCTGTACTCGGAACGGGCGCTGGCCGCCGGCATGACCACAAACAAGGCCGACCTGACGTTCGCCTCGATCCCCTATAAAATCCTGGCCGACTTCCAGAAGCCCGTCTTCAAGGCCATCCGCGAACGCGATGCGGATTTTTACCGGCGCCTGGAAGAACGGGGCTTCATGCTGGACTTTGGCGACGACGATTCCGGCCTGTTCATGAAATACCTGCGCCGCGGCTCCGGCTACTACATCGACGTGGGCGCCTCCGAGCTGGTCGCCGAGGGCAAGATCAAGCTGAAAAGCGGCGTCGGCGTGCAGGAACTGAAAAGCCACTCCATCGTGCTGTCTGACGACACGGAACTGCCGGCCGACCTGGTGGTGTACGCCACCGGCTACGGCTCCATGAACGGCTGGGCGGCCGACCTGATCTCGCCGGAAGTGGCGAACAAGGTGGGCAAGGTGTGGGGCCTCGGGTCAAGCACGACGAAAGACCCGGGCCCGTGGGAGGGCGAGCAGCGCAATATGTGGAAGCCCACGCAGCAGCAGGCACTGTGGTTCCACGGCGGTAACCTGCACCAGTCGCGCCACTATTCCCAGTACCTGTCGCTGCAGCTGAAGGCGCGCATGGAAGGGTTGAACACGCCCGTGTATGGGCAGCAGGAAGTGCATCACCTGGCGTGAAATCCGGGGTCAGACCCGCCGGGGGGGGCAATGTTACCCAATGGGGAACATTCCAATCACGCAGTGACTGACCCCAGCCCTCTCTTTGGGGATAGGTATAAAAAAATGGCGGCGGACCGAAGTCCGCCGCCATTTTTACGTCATGCAGCCAACGATTACTGTTTGATGGCTTCGATTGCGAACGTCAAAGTGACGTCATCGCTGACGGCTGGCGCATATTTGCCGGCGTTGAATTCCGAGCGTTTGATCTTGGCCGTGGCGTTGGCGCCGCAAGCGTCTTTTTTCAGCATCGGGTGCGGTGCGCAGGCGAACGAGGTGACGGTCAGGGTGACTGGCTTGGTCACGCCTTTCAGGGTCAGGTTGCCTTCCACGGAGGCCAGCTTGTCGCCGTCGAAGTTGAACTTGGTCGATTTGTAGGTGGCGACCGGATACTTGGCCGTGTCGAGGAAGTCTTCGCCCTGGATGTGCGAGTTGAACAGGGTCGAACCCGTATCGACGGACTTGGTGTCGATCAGCACTTCGACGGCGCCCGTCTTCGCGGCGCGGTCCAGGGTGACCTTGCCGGTGGTGTTATTGAAACGGCTTTGCTGCGTCGAGAAACCCATGTGGGTGTACTCGAAACGGGGGAAAGTGTGGCTGCCATCGATGACATAGACTTCAGGCGCGGCAAAAGCGGACAGCGAGAAGCCGGCGGCGGCGATAAAAGCGAGCAGTTTTTTCATTGTAGGTTCCTGATAGAAAGTGGAGGATGTCAAAACCGCAAGCAGCTGCAGGCGGGGGGCGCATGCGGCTGATTGTCTGGCTTCAGTTGCAACAGATTATGCATGGCATGAAGATCGATGTAAAACGGAAAATATACCTAGTTAGCATCGAAAAAATCGATAATACATGGTGATCATGTCCGCGACAGCGCCTTCTGCTGCCGATTATTGTCTGCATTGCCAAAAATATCCAGCGTTATCCGGCACCTCAAACAAGCATTGAATGAGAATGATTCTTGTTATTATTTGATGGGCTTGCTATCATCGCTCGCTTTGATCACGGGGACATGCGCGGTGCTTGAACGCTATTACCAGGAATTGCTGCGCCTGATTTCGCGCTCCACGGGATGCCGCGACAAGGCACAGGACGTGGTGCAGGAAGCCTACGCCCGCATCCTGGCGCGCAAGCCGCAGGGCGGCGCCCACGCCCTGCCTGGCGATACCCCGCCCGACAGCGGCCAGCGCGCCCTGCTGTACGTCACGGCGAAAAACATCGCCATCGACGAACAGCGCCTGCACCAGAGGCGGCCCCATGACGCGCTCGACGAGCCGCACATGCAGCTGCGCGCGCCGCGCGCCGATGAACCCGAGCAACGGCTGCACGACCGGCAAACCATGGAACGCCTGCTGGCCATCATCGACGCCTTGCCGCCGCGCTGCCGCCAGGCTTTCGCGCTGTACAAGTTCGATGGCCTGAGCCAGATCGAGATCGCCGCCCAGATGGGTATCTCCGTCAACATGGTGGAAAAACACATCATCAACGGCATGCTCGCCTGTAAAAAAGGCTTGCCCGAGCGGGATACGCTATGAAACAGCACATGACATCACAAGACACGACGGCCGACGACATCGACTTCCTGGCGGCGCAATGGCTGCTGCGCCACGACGCGGGCCTGGCCGCCCACGAACTGGCGGCGCTGGACGCATGGCTGGCCGCCGACGCGCACCACCAGCACGCCTGGCAGGCGCTGGCCCGCACCGATGCGCTGCTGGCCAGCCTGCCGGCGCAGCGCGTGGCGGCATTCAGTCAGCCCGCTCCGGCGGCGAGCGCGCCGTCATCGCTGCTGCAGAGGCTGCGCCAGGCGGCTTCCTTCCCGCCGCGCGGCGCACTGGCCGGCGGCTGCCTGCTGCTGTGCGGCCTGCTGGCCTGGCCGCTGGCCAGCCATTGGCAGCAACCGGGCTTCCAGCACGATTACAGCACGGCGCGCGGCCAGTTCGCCACGCAAGTCCTGCCCGACGGCAGCCGCATCGAACTCGATAGCGGCAGCGCCGTCGACGTGGCCCTGTACCGCGACCGGCGCAGCGTGCGCCTGCTGCGCGGCCAGGCCATGTTCCATGTCCACGCCGACCCTGCGCGTCCGTTCCAGGTCATCGCGGGAGCGGCCACGGCGACGGTGCTGGGCACGCATTTTTCAGTGCGCCACGTGGGCGCCACGACACAGGTGAGCGTGGCGCAAGGCACGGTGCGCGTGGAAAGCGAAGCCGGCGCGCATGCCGAAGTGCTGCAGGCGGGCGACACGGTCACCGTCACGCCGCAGGGCGTGAAGGCGCTGGCCAGGGTCAATGCGCAGGCGGTGGGCAACTGGCGTGCCGGGCGCCTCGATTTCGAGGACACCACCCTGGCCGAGGCGCTGGCCGAATTCGAGCGCTATGGCGATACACACCTCGTGCTCGGCGATCCGGCCCTGGCCGGCCTGCGCCTGAACGGCAGCTTCGACGCGACGCTGCCGGCGCAATTTGCCGCCGCCCTGCCGCTGGCCTTGCCCGTGCGCGTGGTACGCCGGGACGGCAAGCTGCATATCGTCGCCCGCTGATTTGTCCCCATGACGCGAAATAAAATCAATCCGCACGTCAGGGTAAATGAGACTCATTCGTTTTAACTATGAAGGATCACCACATCACCATAGGAAAAACCTGCATATGACTCCACCGCGCCACCCCTTGCACGCCCGCGTGTCCCCCCTCTTCCTGGCCATCGGCCTGGCCTTCGCCACGCCCGCCGTGCATGCCGCCGCCGCGCCGGTGGCGCAGGTGGAATGGCAGATTCCCGCGCAGCCGTTGAACCGCGCGCTGAACGAGCTGGCGCGCCAGGCCGGCATGGTGCTGCTGGCCGACGCGCGCCTGACGCAGGGACGCCACAGCGCGCCGCTGCAAGGCAGGCATTCGCTGCCGGAAGCGCTGCGCCAGCTGCTGGCCGGCAGCGGCCTGCAGGCGCAGCTGCAAGGCGGCACGACCATCATCATCAGCGCGCCCGCGCCCGCCGCTGCCGGCGCCGTGCAGATCGGCACCCTGCGCGTGAATGGCCAGGGCGGCAGCGGCACGTTCGAGGCGGACGACACGGATCCGGCAGACCTGCCCTACCTCACGCCAGCCGCCTCCGTGTACATCGGTCGCGAGCAGATCGAACGCTTCCGCGGCACCTCGCCGGCCGACATCTTCAAGGGCGTGGCTGGCGTGCAGGTGGGCGACAGCCGCAACAGCGGCGCCGTCGACGTCAACGTGCGCGGCATGCAGGGCCAGGGCCGCGTGCCCGTGCTGATCGACGGCAGTCTGCAGTCGTCCACCGTCTACCGCGGTTACGCAGGCATCGCCGACCGCAGCTACATCGACCCGGACCTGATCAGCGCCATCCGCATCGACAAGGGCCCGAACCTGTCGGCGCAAGGCGCGGGCGCCATCGGCGGCATGGTCAGCATGCAGACGCTGCGCCCTGAAGACATTTTGCGACCAGGCCAACGCACCGGCGTGCGCCTGCGCGGCGGCATCCAGGACAACAGCGTCTCGGCGCCCGCCGATTTCGGCAGCACGCCGCGCACGCAGCGCAACAAGCTGGACAACCCGCGCAGCGGCTTTGGCAGCATCGCCGTGGCCACGCGCCAGGATGACTACGACCTGGTGGCCGCCATCAGCCAGCGCAGCATCGGCAATTATTTTTCCGGCACACGGGGCTTCGAACGCTATCAGATGCTCAATGAATGGGGCGACGACAATGGCGTGACGCAGTTCTTCAAGAAGGGCGACGAAGTGCTGAACACGGCCAACCGCACCACCTCGGCCCTGCTGAAAGCCAACCTGCGCCTGCCGCACGAACAGAAGCTGGAGCTGGGCTACCGCTATTTCGACAGCAGCTATGGCGAAATCATGCCCTCGCAAATCTACCGCAACAGCACCGGCAGCATTCCCCAGTGGGACCCGAGCCAGGTGCGCACCAACGCGCTGACGGCGCGCTACGAGTGGAAACCGGAAGGCCAGCAATTGATCGACCTGAAGGCCAACCTGTGGCTGACGGACATGCAGAGCAAGTCGCGCAACGGCGACATCTTCAGCAATCCGCTGGAAGGCAAGACCAATCCGGGCGACCATGAATGCAAGGAGTGCGTGGAAGTGCTGTACCTGGCGAAGAACCAGGCGCGCAGGGTCGGTGCCGACCTGACGAACACCTCGCGCTTCGCCACCGGCATGGGCGCGCTCAAGCTCGATTACGGCCTGTCCCTGCAGAACGAGGATATCGGCCCGGCCGACAGCGTGGCCATCCTCGACGACGACCTGAATGCCAACCACACCCTGCGCAACGGCAAGCGCCACGAGCAAAGCGCGTTCGCCTCGCTGCAGTGGCAGGCGCGCGACTGGCTGACCATCGAGGCGGGCGGACGCTTCCAGCGCTTCGACTCGCGCGACCGCAACCGCCGCGCGGAACAGCAATACCAGCCGCAGGGCTGGCAATGGGTCACCATGTGGGACAAGGACGGCGGCCAGCTCGGCGACGCGAAATGGTACCAGGATGCGCAGGGCCAGTTCACGCCCGCCACCAATCCCGCGCTGGTGGGCGGCATGGTGGAACGCTATGGCGAAGAACCGGCGCCGCTGGACGTCTCGCAGGTCGCCAACTGGAGCGGCAACGACTATGTCTTCCGCGACGCCATCCCCGGCCTGTTCACCTACAGCAAGCCGATCCGCCGCAAGGACCACGGTTTTGCGCCCACGTTTGCGCTGACGGCGCGCCTGTCCGACAGCGTCAGCGTGTTCCTGCGCGACGCGCGCGGCTTGCGCATGCCCAGCCTGTACGAATCGACGATGGGCTTCTCGGCCACGTATTCGTCGCCCCTGAACGCCGAGCGCAGCCACAACCGCGAGATCGGCGTGAGCGTGATCAAGGATGGCGTGTGGAGCGCCGCCGACAAGCTGCGCCTGCGCATTGCGTATTTCGACAACGTCACGCACGGCTACATCACGCGCCGCCCGATTCCCGACTTGCCGGCCCACGCGCAGAATTTCTCGATGGCGAACACGGACAAATACAGCGTCTCGGGCGTCGAACTGCAGTCGTCATATGACCGGGGTAGCGTGTTTGCCGACTTTTCCGGTACCTGGAACCGCAAGACCCTGATCTGCGACGCGGCCACGGCGGCGTATTTGCGCAAGGCCAGCAAGTGGCAATCGGAGATCTGGATCACGCCAGACTGCTCGCCCATCGGCTTTTCCAGTTCCTACGTGAGCAACCATATCCAGCCCAAGCTGAGCGCCAACCTGACCCTGGGCACGCGCTGGCTGCAGGAAAAGCTCACCGTCGGCACGCGCCTGACGCACGTCGGCCATCCGCTGGCGCGCCAGGACGACAAGGCCGTGTGGCAGTCGTGGACGGGCACCTCGCCGCAGGTGCTGACGCAGGCCTACACCCTGGCCGACCTGTTCGCCAGCTACAAGATCACGCCCAACGCCACCGTCGACGTGGCGGTGGACAACCTGACGGACCGCTACTACCTCGATCCGCTGACCCTGAGCCTGATGCCGGGACCGGGCCGCACGGCGCGCGTCACGCTTGGCCTTCGTTTCTGATTTGATTCATCCTTATAATAGAGAGCAGATATTCCATGCATGCAGCAAGCGACACCACTTTAAACGCCGTTCCGACCAACGCGGCCCCGACCCGCAGCCAGCGCCTGAAAGCCGACACCATGGCCACCCACGAATTGCTGGACCAGCGCATCATGGCCAGCGCGCCGTTTTCCAGCCGCGACAATTACGCGCGCTTTTTGCAGGCGCAGTACGCGTTCCTGCGCGACGTCGACGCGCTGTACGACAACGCGCAGCTGGCCACCCTGCTGCCGGACCTGGAGCAGCGCCGCCGCTACGCCAGCATCGCGGCCGACCTGCGCGACCTCGAGACAGCATTGCCAGCCGATGCGGCCACGCCGCCGTTCGACGCGCAACTGGACCTGGCCACGGCGCTGGGCTGGCTGTACGTGAGCGAAGGCTCGAAGCTGGGCGCAGCCATCCTGTATAAGCTGGCCGGCAAGATCGGCCTCGATGAACACCATGGCGCGCGCCACCTGGCCGGCCATCCGGACGGACGCGCGCGCCACTGGCGCGATTTCACGTCCGTGCTCGATACGGCCGTGCTTGACGATGCCGGTGAAGCGCGCGTGATCGATGGCGCGCGCGCCGCCTTCCTGCGCATGCATGGCCACGTGGAGGCGTGCGCCTGATGGAGGAGCCAGTCATCCAGGCAGTTGCGGAAGCGCATACGGCACGCCTGCGGCGCTGGGCGTGGACGGGCGCCGGCATGCTGATGGTGGCGCTGGGCGTAATCGGCGCCATGCTGCCCGTGATGCCGACGACGATCTTCCTGATCCTGGCGCTGGCCTGCTTCAGCCGAGCCTCGCCGCGCCTGGAGCACTGGCTGCTGCACCACCCGCGCTTCGGCGCGCCGCTGCGCCAGTGGCGCGAACACCGCGCCGTGTCACGCCGCGGCAAGGTCCTCGCTTGCGTGGGCATGGCCATCGGCTTTGTCGCCATGTGCCTCGGCCATCCGCCGTGGTGGGTCATCGCCCTCGTGGCAACGATGGAAATCGCCGTCATCATCTACCTGCTGCGCCGCCCGGAAGGGCCGGCGCCAGAAAAGACGCCGCCGGCGGACTGGCACAAGCCGCTGACGATCGCCACCGTCTTCGCCATGCATGGCGCCCTGCTGGGCTGGGCCGTGTATCAGCGCGCGCCAGCAGCGCCCTTGCTGGCCATCGCGCCCGATTCCGCGCAGCCGGCCATGCTGTACTTGCCGGCCGCCGCCCCGCCCCGGCCTTTGGAGCAGAATCTTGCTGAACAGGTCAGCGCGGCCGCCGCACCGTCGCGCACCCTTGCAAAAAAGGCAGCGCCGGCAATCAGACAATTCGTGCTGCCGCAGCCCGATGCCGCGCCCCTGCCGCCGCAAGCCGAGGCCATCACAGCCGTCGCCGAGGTGCGCCAAGCCCCCGTCACGCCGGCAGCGGTGGCCACGGCGTCTGTCGCGGCGGCACCGCCCTCGCCTGCGCTGCCGCCCGCGCCACAGGAGCTGCGCAGCGGCGTATCTAGCTGGGAAGGGAAGGTTTTGGCGCGCATGGAACGCTTCCGCCGCTATCCGACGGCGTCGCGCGCGAAGCAGGAGCAGGGCGTCGTGTATCTGCGCTGCCGCATCGACCGCGATGGCCAGGTGCTGGCGGCCGCCATCGAGCGCAGTTCCGGTTCCGCAGCGCTGGATCAGGCCGCGCTCGACACTTTGCAACGGGCGGCGCCACTGCCGCGCATTCCCAAGGAACGGCCGGACCCGCTGGAATTATCGATTCCCGTCGAATTTTCCATTGGCTGATCGCGTAAAAACCGCGTTTACTCTCGCCAAACACCCATATAGACATTATTTGCATATTCAAAGCAAGATTCTGTCGTAGGAGTAATAACACGATCGGAGGTATACTACGCAACCGACGTAACAGGCTGGGCGATTTGGCCCCTGCAAGCGCGCCTGTCACGGCCTAATAAAAAAGGAAACACTGCATGACCACACCACACCGTACGCCGGTGATTCGCATCGATGGCGCAAACAAGACCTTCGCGCTGCCCAAAGGCGAACAATTCCACGCGGTCAAATCGGTCACGCTGGAAGTCTATCCCGGTGATATTTTCGGCCTGATCGGCAAGAGCGGCGCCGGAAAATCGACCTTGCTGCGCCTGATTAACCTGCTCGAGCGCCCTGACAGCGGCACCATTACCGTCGCCGGACGCGAACTGACGCGCCTGGGCAAGAGCGAATTGCGCGACGCGCGCCAGAACATCGGCATGATTTTCCAGCAATTCAATCTGCTGCAAAACGCCAGCGTCTTCGACAACGTCGCCTTCCCCTTGAAAATCCATGGCACGACCAAGGGCGAGCAGATCGCCGCCAGGGTCGAGGAATGCCTGGCGCTGGTCGGCTTGTCCGACAAGCTGCACAGCTATCCGGCGCAATTGTCCGGCGGGCAGAAACAGCGCGTGGCGATCGCCCGCGCCCTGGCCAGCCACCCCGACGTGCTGCTGTGCGACGAGCCGACGTCCGCGCTGGACGCGGAAACGACGCGCGCCCTGCTCGACACCCTGCGCGACATCAATGCGCGCCTCGGCGTGACCATCGTCATCGTCAGCCATGAGCTGTCGGTGCTGGGAGCCATCTGCAACCGGGTCGCCGTCGTGGAAAACGGCGCCATCGCCGAACAATTCGATTTGAGCGACACGGCCACCCCGCGCAAGACGGCGCTGGGACGCGAGCTGGCGTATTACGGCACCGAGGCGTTTGAAGCCACCGCATGGAAGGATGCAACACATGTTTGAAGAATCGATCAATAACGTCATCAAGCTGCTGCCGGAAATCTGGGTGGCGCTGGGCCAGACCATGACCATGCTGGGCATTGGACTGACCGCCGCCATCCTGATCGGCGGCCCGCTGGGCATCCTGCTGTTTCTCGTCTCGGAAGGCCAGTCGCTGGAAAACCGTCCGCTGTCGACGATCCTCGGCTGGCTGGTGAATACCGTGCGCAGCTTCCCCTTCATCATCCTGCTGGTCGCCCTGACGCCGTTTACGCGCATCATCGCGGGCACCTCGATCGGTCCGCTGGCGGCCGCCGTGCCGCTGTCGTTCGCCGCCATCCCCTACCTGGCGCGCCTGGTGGAACAGAACCTGCGCGAAGTGCCGCGCGGCGTGATCGAGGCGGCGCACGCCATGGGCGCGTCGGAAATGCAAATCATCTTCCGCGTGCTGCTGGTGGAAGCGCGCTCCGGCCTGGTGCTGGCCCTGACCGTGCTGTCGATCAGCTTCCTGTCGTATTCGGCCGTGGCCGGCGTCGTGGGCGGCGGCGGCATCGGCGACCTGGCCATCCGCTACGGCTACTACCGCTTCGAGACGGACATCATGGTCGCCACCGTGGCCATCCTGATCGTGCTGGTGCAAACCATCCAGTTCGCCGGCACGCGCATCGCCAAGCGCCTCGACAAACGTTAATTCATCTTCAGTATTTCAGTACAAGGAAAAGCATGAACCATATTCGCCGCAACCTGCTCCTGGCCGCCGCCAGCCTGGCCTTCGCCACCGCCGCCCACGCCAAGGACCCGAAAGAACTCGTCATCGGCACCAGCTCCGGCCCGTATTCGGACCAGCTGAAGCTGGGCATCAAGCCTATCCTGGAAAAACAGGGTTACAAAGTCAAGATCGTCGAATTCAACGACTACGTGCAGCCGAACTACGCGCTGGCCGAAGGTTCGCTGGACGCCAACGTGTTCCAGCACATCGTGTATCTGACCAAGTTCGCCACCGATAACAAGCTGCCACTGAGCTCCCTGATCACCGTGCCGACCATGCCGATCGGCCTGTACGGCGGCAAGCAGAAGTCCCTGGCGGACGTGAAGAACGGCGCCACCATCACCATGCCGAACGACCCGACCAACCAGGCGCGCGCGCTGGTGATGCTGGCCAAGATGGGCTGGATCAAGCTGAAACCGAACGTCGACCCGCTGCGCGCGTCCGAACGCGACGTGCTGGACAACCCGAAGAAGCTGAAACTGGTGCCGCTGGAAGCGGCGCAGCTGCCACGTTCGCTGGCCGACGCCGACTACGCTTTCGTCAACGGTAACTTCGCCCTGGCCGCCGGCATGAAGCTGACGTCGGCTCTCGCCGTGGAAAAGATCTCGGACAGCTACATCAACCTGGTCGCCATCCGCACGGCCGACAAGGCCAAGCCATGGGTCAAGGACCTGGAAGCGGCCTACCGCTCGCGCGCCTTCCTCGACGCGACGAACAAGTATTTGGCCGGCTACGAAAAGACGGACTACCAGCTGGCGCTGGAAAAGACGCTGAAAAAATAAGGTGGCACTTGCAATGCGAAAAGGACGGCCAGGTGTAAACCTGGCCGTCCTTTTTTATTGTCCGCGCCGCAGGGGGCGCAGTCGATCAATGCTTAGAAACGGTAGCCGACGCCTACGCCGATCAGGACAGGATCAACCTTGACTTCGCTGATCTTGGCGCCAGCAGCGGTCAGTACATCGCTGCGGATCTGCACTTTCTTGATGTCGAAGTTCAAGGACCAGTTTTTGTCCAGCTTGTAGTCGACGCCAGCTTGCAGCGAGTAGCCCCAGCTGTCATGTTCCAGACGCAGGCCAGGAATTTTGACATCCGAGATATTCGTGTAATTCACGCCGGCACCCACGTATGGGCTGAACTGTTTTTCAGGCATGAAGTGGTATTGCAGCGACAGGGTCGGCGGCAAATGCTTGAAGGTACCGATCTTCGTGCCTGACAAGGTAACGTCATGCTTTTGCGGGTAGGTCAGGATCAGTTCGGCAGCGATGTTCGGGGTGAAGAAATACGAAATATCAATTTCGGGAATCGTCTTGCTGCTGACGTGAATCAGGTCGGATGCGCCGACGCCACCCACAGGAGCAGATTTGTTGGCCGGATCGATATGCACGGCGCGCGCACGGACCAGCCATGGGCTTTCCTGTGCCATTGCATTGCCGGCGAATGCGCCGATGGCGGCCAGGACGATTGCTGCTGCAGTTGCGGACTTTTTCATTCTAGTTCCCTCTTTTTGTCGTTAAGTAACGCTGCGAAGTCTAAGAGTGCAGTGCAACAAAAACTTTGATCCACATCAAATAGTGCTAGATGGCATCACTAGAGGGATTTTTTCCTTTGCCCAGGTCAAGAAAATGCGGCAGCGCAGCGCGAGCATGCCAATCACTGCACGCCGTCAAACAGGCTGGCGACCCAGTCGGCAAACACGCGCACGCGCGGCGACAGTTGCCGATGATGGGGATACAGCACGGACACGGGCAGCGGGTCGGGCCGCCAGTCCCGCAGCACTTCCACCAGCTCGCCCGCCGCAAGCGCCAGTTCAAGGTGATACCGGGGGGCCTGGATCAAGCCCATGCCCGCGCGGCAGCAGGCATGGTAGGCGTCCGCATTGTTGACGGACACCGTGCCAGGCAAGGCTACGCTGTGCCGCTGCCCATCCACCTTGAAGTCGAAGGGCCAGACCTTGCCCGACTGGGTGGAAAAGAAATTGACGGCGCGGTGGCCATCCAGTTGCGCCAGATTCTCCGGCGTGCCGTGCGCGGCCAGGTAGGCGGGACTGGCGCACGTCACCTGGTCGAGCAGCGCCACCCTGCGCGCCACCATCGACGAGTCGCCGAGCTCTCCCGCGCGCAGCACGCAATCGACGCCTTCGCGCACCAGATCGACGAGGCGGTCGCCCATGCCGATTTCCAGTTCGATCAGCGGATAGCGGGCACAGAACTGGTCCAGCACGGGCATCACGAAATGCATGGCCAGGGTCGCGTGCAGGTCGATGCGCAGCTTGCCGGCCGGCTGCTGCGCCGCCGAACTGAACACGGCTTCCGTTTCTTCCAGGTCCGCCAGCAGGCGCACGCAGCGCTGGTAATACGCGTCCCCATCGGGCGTGGGCGTCACTTGCCGCGTGGTCCGCTGCAGCAGGCGCACGCGCAGCCGCGCTTCAAGCTGCTTGATCGCATGCGTGACGGTGGCCTTGGGATAGCCAAGGTCATGCGCCGCCTGCGTGAAACTGCGCAGTTCGACGATGCGGGTAAAAATACGCATCGCATCAAATCGGTCCATGTCCCTGCTCCATTGTTATTCCTTGCTGCACAGTGTAGCGATACCGACCTTGGTTTTGCAATTCCAATGCAAGATGCGTGCAACGCAATCGGAGCTTGCGCCGATGTCACTGGTTGACAGGCCTGCTAGCCAGCATACTATTTCCACTCCGCACAATACAAATGAGAATAGTAATGATTATCATTTGCGATATAATGCACTACCTCGCTCAAGCGACTACAAAAAGGAATGGGAGACATGGATATATTGAGGGAACTGCGTGAATCGGGCTTGAAAGTCACCATCCCCCGCTTGCGGATTCTGCAGCTGTTTCAAGAAGGCACGATCAAGCACCTGAGTGCGGACGATGTCTACAAGCTGTTGCTGGCCGAAAAGATCGACGTGGGCCTGGCCACCATCTACCGCGTGCTGATGCAGTTTGCCGAAGCAGGCATTCTGTTTCGCCGGCATTTCGAATCGGGCCACGCCGTCTTCGAGCTGAACGAAGGCCAGCACCACGACCACCTGGTCTGCACGGGTTGCGGCAAGGTCGATGAATTCGTCGACGAAGGCATCGAACTGCGCCAGAACGAGATCGCCGCCGAGCGGGGCTTCGTGCTGCACGAGCACGCGCTGTCGCTGTACGGCACCTGCGCCGAGTGCACGGCAAAAAAAGTGCCGCCACGCAAGCCGTCCTGAGGCAGCGCGCAAGGTAGCGCCTGGCAAGCCACCTGCGCTACACTGCGTGCGCCGCAGCTCAACAAGGAAGAAGCATGTACATCGGAGAAATCGCCCGCCTGGCGGGCACCTCGCCCAAGGCCTTGCGCCACTATGAAGCGCTGGGCTTGCTTGGCGACGTGCGCCGTTCCGGCGCCTACCGCGTCTACACGCAGCAAGACCTGGCGCAAGTGAAGCTGATACGCCAGGCGCAGGCGCTGGGCTTCCGCCTGGCCGAACTGCTGCCCATCCTGGCCGGCAACGATACCGACTGGGCCGCCCTGTCGCAGCACATCGCTGACAAGCGCGCACAGATACAGCAGGATATCGCCCGCCTGCGCCAGCTCGACGCGCAATTGGCTGACATCGACACGGAAATCCACGACTGCCTGGCGCAGCAGCGCCTGCAAGAGGCCGCTTGACTCTGCCCCCAGGGGCAAGCTTTAGCATGCAAGCTCTTCTTTAACGGATAGCCTGCATCATGACCAAGACAACACCCAAGCGCGTATTGATACTCCTCGGCCACCCGTCCAGCGACAGCTTCTGCGCCGCCCTGGCCGAGGCCTACGCCGCCACGGCCCGCAGCGCAGGCCATACCGTGCGCGAACTGCGCCTGGGCCAGCTGGACTTCGACCAGAACCTGCATGAAGGCTACCGCCAGGTGCAGCCGCTGGAGGCGGACTTGCTGGCGGCGCAGGAGGCCATCACCTGGGCCGAACACCTGGTCTTCGCCTACCCGATCTGGTGGGGCGGCGCGCCAGCCCTGCTGAAGGGCTTTGTCGACCGCATCTTCCTGCCCGGCTTTGCCTTCAAGTATCGCCCGGGCAAGGCTTTCCCGGCGCAGCTGCTGAAGGGCCGCACGGCCCAGCTGCTGGTGGCGATGGATACGCCGCCCTGGTATTTCCGCTGGGTCTACCACATGCCCGGCATCCACCAGCTGCGCAAGACGACCCTGGAATTTTGCGGCGTCAAGCCTGTCAAGGTGGCCAGCTTTGGTCCCATGATCGATTCCACCGAAGCGCAGCGCGCGCGCTGGCTGGAACAGGCCCAGGCGCTGGCCCGGCGCCTGTAAGTTGCTTGCCATGCAGCCATCTTGCATACGGTTTTGACAAGCTGGTAATCAAGCCGTCACATTCCAGGGCTACCATGATGATATTGCCTGTTTGTCAGTCGCCTTGCCGTCGCGACAACAAGGGTCCGATCGTCATGTAAAGGTAGCCGCTGTGGAGTTCAACGCTTCTCGATTGCATCTTCCCCGTTATCGCACGTCCGTGGCGGCTGACCTTTGCATCCCCACGGAATCCGTGCAGGCCGACGCCAGCAATTTCGCCGTGCTGGAATTGTTCACGGAACGGCGCGACATGATGAGCCTGCCCGTCACGGAGCAGCAGCGTCCCATCGGCTTGATCAGCCGCAACATCTTCATGTCGCAAATGTCCAAGCCCTTTTATCACGAGGTGTATGGCAAGAAGAGCTGCATCGCCTTCATGGACAAGGAGCCGCTGATCGTCGACGGCGCCATGAGCATCGAAGACCTCACCTTCCGCGCCGTGGAAGCGGGCGAGAAGGCGCTGGCCGACGGCTTCATCATCACCGAGGATGGCGCGCTGGCCGGCGTGGGCTTCGGCTTGCAGCTGATGAACGTGGTGGCCACCATGCAGGCGGAAAAGAACCGGCAGATCATGCACAGCATCGATTACGCCAGCGTGATCCAGCGCGCCCTGCTGCGCACATCCGATGCGGAATTGCGCGCCACCCTGCCCGACGCGCACCTGGAATGGCAGCCGCGCGACGTCGTCGGCGGCGATTTTTACTTCTTCGAGCGCCATGCGGGCGGCTGGTTCGCCGCCATCGCCGATTGCACCGGCCACGGCGTACCGGGCGCCTTCATGACACTGATCGCCTCGTCGGCCCTGAGCCAGGCCTTGCGCGAACTGGGGCCGCACGATCCGGCCGCCCTGATCGGCGCCGTCAGCCGCGCCATCAAGACCCTGCTGGGCCAGGACGGCGCCAGCAGCAGCGAGGCCAGCGGCCACGCCGGCTCGAACGACGGCATGGATTGCGCCTTCCTGTGCTACGACACGGCCAGCGCCAGCCTGCGTTTCGCGGGCGCGAAACTGGCGCTGCACGTGGTCGCGCCGGGCGAAGAGGCCGTGCGCGCCATCGATGGCGCGCGCATGGGCGTGGGCTATGTCGACACGCCGGCCGGCTACTGCTGGCACAACGAGACGCTGGCCATTCCCGCCGGCAGCCTGCTGTTCCTCACCACCGACGGCTTGCTCGACCAGATCGGCGGCGCGCGCGACATCGCCTACGGCAAGCGGCGCATGCGCGAGCAGCTGCTGGCGCGGCGCGACGCTCCCGCCGGCGAGGTGGCGGCGGCGCTGCTGCAGGACAGCGCCGCATGGCAAGGCCAGCAGCCGCGCCGCGACGACCTGACTTTTTTCTGTTTCCGCCTGTAGTTTTGGCGCCATCGAGCCACCTTATCAACAAGAAACCGGGTCACCGGCTAGCCAGGAGCACGGACGTGCTGTACGAAGAATTCAACGAGTTTTGGAATGTGGCGCGCAAGCGCAACATCATCTTTTTTTACGTGGGCTATTTCTCGCAGCACGTGGTGAATGCCATTTCCGAAACCATCAAGGCGCGCCTCGATACGGCCGGCGCGGCCGGGCCCACGCGGCGGCGCATCTTTTCCTCGTTCATCGAGATGTCGCAAAACATCATGCATTATTCCGCCGACAGCCTGACGCCCGATGCGCAGCTGGACCAGCAGATGCGGCGCGGTTCATTCTGTATCGGCACGCGCGGCGACAGTTTTTTTCTGCTGTGCGCCAACCCCGTCTCGACGGACAACGTGGCGCAGATCCGCGCCCGCCTGGAACCGCTGCACACGATGACGATGGAAGAAATCCGCCTGGCGTACAAGAAGGCCTTGCGCGAAGAAGCGCCGGCCGACAGCAAGGGCGCGGGCCTGGGTTTTCTCACCATGGCGCGCGACGCCAGCGAGCCGCTGGAATTCGAATTCGTCCAGGATCCCCAGGAACCGGGCCACACCATCTTCTGCATCAAAGCCATCATTTGAAAGAGCCGACTCAGGAAAGCATATGCAATTACCGTCACCACTGTTCATCGCCGCGACCCCGAGTTCGCCCGAAATCGACTTCCGTTTCGAGCAGCACACCCTGTCGATCAAGGGCGAGTCGTATCCGGAAAACGCGGCCGCCTTCTATGGCCCGCTGATCGCCGCCGTGCGCGCCTACCTGGAAGGCTGCAACGAGGCGGCCATCACCGTCAACGTCTCGCTGGCCTACTTCAACAGCTCCAGCACGAAGATGCTGTTTACCCTGTTCGACACCCTGAACCAGGCGGCCGTCGATGGCAACCAGGTGCGCCTGAACTGGTATCACGACGAGGACGACGACACCATCCTGGAATTCGGCGAGGAGCTGCAGCAGGACTTTACGGCGCTGGACTTCCACGACCATCCCGTGCAGGGCAGCTAGGGCATGCGCGCCGCCATCTCCGAAGCCGGACTGGAGCCCGACCTGTTCACCGTGGAAGCGGCGGCGCTGGCTGCCGCGCGCCGTATGCACGCCGACAGTCACGCCAGCGGCGAAGCGCAGCGCCGCGTGCTCGGTGAATTGATCACTCACTACGAACGGCTGATGCGCGAGACGCGGCGCCTGATCGGCCGCAGCGACCGCGCCGAGCGCGACATGCATCTGCTGAACCGCCAGTTGCAAACCCTGGCCGGCCAGCTCGAATACCGCGCCACGCACGACCCTCTGACGGGCGCCCTGAACCGCGGCGCCGTGATCGACCATGCCTCGCGCTGCCTGGCACAGGGCGACATGGCGCTGATCGTGCTCGATATCGACCTGTTCAAGCAGGTCAACGACGACTTCGGCCACCCGGCCGGCGACGGCGTGATCCAGGCCGTGGTGGACTGCCTGAAAGGACTATTGGGACAGGAAACGGCCATCGGCCGGGTCGGCGGTGAAGAGTTTTCCGTCGTCTGGCCCACTTCCTCGCGCGACGACGCGGCGCAAGTGGCGCAGCGCATCTGCGAGAGCGTCGGCCGCCAGCGCCATGCCGCGCCCATCACGCGCCCCATCACCGTCAGCGTGGGCTTGAGCTGGAACCGCGCCGGCACAGCCTTCGAAACGGCCTACAGCCACGCGGACCAGGCCCTGTACCAGGCCAAGCGCGAAGGGCGCAACTGCGTGCGCCAGTGGCTGGAGAGCTGAATCCGCGCATTGGCTCAGCGAATATGCTCGCGCGCCATGCTGCCGTCGCGGCGCATGGCGGCAGCGGCGCGCTGCATGGCCGCCACCTGCGCCTCGGGCAATTGCTTGTTGCAGGCGAGGTAAGTCTGCACGCGATTAAAAGTCAGCAACGGCACCACCTTGCCCTCCCACTCCTTGCCGGCAAACGGCTTGCTGCCCACCGCCATGCCGACGGCCCACAGGTCGATGCGTCCGAGCAGCAGCTTTTGTGGATTGAGCCACTCCTGCGTCACGGGCGCCACGCTCAGGCCGCGCTGGCGCAGGTAATCGTCGCGCGCGTCGCCGAGCACCGTGCCGATTACCAGGCCGCGCGCATCGGCCAGCGTGCGCAGGGCCAGGTGCCGTTCGGCCAGGCCGTAGAGTATCCATTCCGCTTCGTTGAGGGGCCCGATCCAGCGAAATTGCGCTTCGCGCTCCTGTGTGCGGCTGGTGGAAAAGATGCAGGTATCAGGCTCGCGCAGCGCCTGCGCGTACGCGCGCTTCCACGGCAGCAGCTCGATGCTGTAGGAAAGACCGGCGCGCGCCATGATGTCGCGCACCTTGAGCGTTTCACGTCCCACGACCACATTGCCTTCCATCATGCTCGACGGCGGCAAATGCTCGCCGACGACGCGCACGTCCACCGCCGCGGCCGGCGCCGGCATCAGCAGCGCCACTGCCAGCAGCCACGCCATGCTTGCTTGTTTCATGCTTGCTTTCATCTGCCACAGGGGGATTCAAGCCGATGTTACCATCGGCTCACCCTGGCATCGTCGCATATTGCCAATTAAGCCATTCATTTCCCGCAACGTGGCAACAGGCCAACGCCGGGACGATCAGCATGCGGGGGAAGGATGAATAACTGGCGGAAAACAGTAGGAGTCGAACCTACGGGAGAACGTCTGACGCCCTCCACCGGGTTTGAAGCCCGGCCACATCACCGGATGAGTGTGCTTTCCGCGGTGCCTGAGCCTAAGTACTTAGCTGCTGGGCAAGGCTGCCGTATAGGACCACAGCGCTTGCGGGCGCAATAGATGCCCATTGCCAACACGGCGAGTATAACCGACGCGGTCAAAGAATTCCAAGACCTGGATCGCCCGCTTGCGGCCCAGGCCGCTGGCGTCGCGGAACGTGGCCGCGCCCACGGCGCCATTGCCGGCCGGTAATCCTGCGTCCCCTTCCGCCGTTTGCGCCAGTTCCCGCACCAGCTGCGCCAGTTCGGCCAGCGCCGCCTGGTGATAAAACAGGTCGTGCACGACCTGGCTGATCTGCCCTGCCTTGGCAAGTTTGCGCAACAGCCGGCGCGTGTCGTCTTCGGCCAGGCCAAAGCCGCGCGCCAGGTCGCGCGTCCACGGCGGATCGGAACGCCCCTGCTCCAAGGCTGCCAGCAAGGGCTCGGCCATCGCCTGCTCCTGCGGCGTCAGTTCCACGCTGTGCGTCGGCAAGTGCAAGCTGGCGCCGCGCGCCAGTATCTCGCCACGCGCCAGCAAGCCTTCGACCAGGTGGCTCCACAAGGCGTCTTCCATCTCGGCATCGACGATGCGTTTCAAACGCCACAGTTCCGGCCCCGCCTCGTCGGGCGCGCGCGCGTGGAAGGCTTCCAATGCTGCCAGCACGCGCGCTTCCAGCGCCAGCAACGCCGCCGGCGCCAGCAACAGGGCGTCGCCACCGCGCAGTGCGATGCGCCGCGTGTCGGGCGGCAGCGCCAGGGCCGCCGCCGGCAGCAGGGACAGGCGCACCAGCAGCGATTCGCGCAAACCCAGCGGACTTTGCGCCAGCAGGGCCGCATAGTCGCCCTGCGCGATGAACGTGGCCAGCGCATCGAGCCACGCCAGCCTGGCCGGGCTGCGGCGCTTGCGCGCGGGGCCGAATGGATCGAGCACCATGCCGCCGCCCACCGTCTGCGTGGCTTGCGCATTGCGCACGACGAAGCGGTCGCCCGGCACGCCGTGCATGGGTGCGTCGAACACCAGCTGCACCCTGCCCGTCTGCCCCGGCGACAGGGTCTCGCCATCGAGCATGACGGCGCGCGCCAGCTGGTGCGCCGCGCCCAGGTGCACGTGCAGCGGCGACCAGGCTTGCAGTTGCACGCCCGCGTCGGGCAGCAGGGTCAGTTCCACGTCGAGGCGCTCGGAACACTGCGCCAGTTCGGGCGCGACGATCCAGTTGCCCCGCTCGATGCGCTCGCGGTCGATGCCGGCCAGGTTCAGCGCCAGACGCTGGCCCGCCATGCCCACCTCGGCCGCGCGGTTCTGCGCATGGATGCTGCGCACGCGCGCCTGTGCATCGCCGGGCGCCAGTTGCAGCATGTCGCCCACCCGCGCGCGTCCCGCCAGCGCCGTGCCGGTAACGATGGTGCCCTGCCCCGACAGGGTGAACACGCGGTCCACGCCGAGGCGGAACAAGCGCCGCTCGTCGCGTTGCGGCAAGCTGCGCGCCACGTGGGTCAGGTGCGCCAGCAAGGCGGCCACGCCGGCATCGTTGTCGCGATTCGCGGCGGTGGGGAAAATCGGGCTACCCGCCAGCGGCGTGCCAGCCAGCAGCGCTTCGATATCCGCTTCCACCTGCGCCACGCGGGCGCTGTCGGCGCGGTCGATCTTGGTCAGCGCCACGGCGCCGCGCGCCACGCCCAGCAGCTGCAAGATGGCCAGGTGCTCGTGCGTCTGCGGCATGACGCCATCGTCGGCCGCCACCACGAGCAAGGCGAAATCGATGCCCGTCACGCCGGAAGCCATGGTGCGGATGAATTTTTCGTGGCCGGGCACGTCGATCACGCCCAGCACCGTGCCATCCGCCAGCGGCAGATAGGCGTAACCAAGTTCAATCGAGATGCCGCGCGCCTGCTCTTCCTTCAGGCGGTCCGTGTGCACGCCAGTCAGTGCGCGCGTGAGGGTCGTCTTGCCATGGTCGATATGGCCCGCGGTGCCGACGATCATGCCGTCAACTCAGCGAGCTGCGCGATGAAGGCCGTCTCGTGCGCCGCTTCCAGGCAGCGCAAATCGAGCCACAGGGTGTCTTGCCCGATACGCCCGATCACGGGGCACGGCAAGGCACGCAAACGCTGTTCCAGCACGCCCAGGGGATTGCTCAGGTGCGAACCGGGCGCGCTGCGGATGGCCAGGCCAAAGCTGGGCAACTGGTCGACGGGCAAGGCGCCGCTGCCGATCTGGCTTTTCATGGATTCAGCCGTCACCACGTACTGTAAGCCCAGCGCGCTTTGCAGCAGCGGCAGCAGGGTTTCCGCCTGCGTGCGCATGGCAGCGGTGGGACGCGTCAGCAAACGCAACGTGGTCAACCGTTCGGCCAGCAAATCCGGCGCGCGGTACAGCTGCAGCACGGGGGCCAGTGCGGCCAGGGTCAGCTTGCCGACCCGCAGTGCGCGTTTCAATGGATTGCGCTTGATCTTCGCGATCAGATCGGCACGCCCGACGATGACGCCGCATTGCGGCCCGCCCAGCAGTTTGTCGCCACTGAAAGTGACCAGATCGGCACCCGCCGCTATCGTTTCGCGCACCGTCGTTTCATGCGGCAAGCCATATTGCGCCAGGTCGACCAGGGTGCCGCTGCCCAGGTCCACCGCCGTGGGAATTGCATGTTTTGCTGCCAGCGGCACGAGTTCGTCGAGTTCCACGCTTTTCGTGAAACCCGTAATGGCGTAATTGCTGCAATGGACCTTCATCAGCAGGCTGGTATGCTCGCTGATCCCGTTCGCATAGTCGGCCAGGTGGGTGCGGTTGGTGCTGCCCACTTCGCGCAGCACGGCGCCCGCGCGCGTCATCACATCGGGGATGCGGAAAGCGCCGCCGATTTCCACGAGTTCGCCGCGTGAGACGATGACCTCTTTATTCTGCGCCAGGGTATTGAGCATCAACAGCACGGCGGCCGCATTGTTGTTGACGATGGTGGCAGCTTCGGCCCCCGTCAGTTCGCGCAGCAATTCCTCGACCAGGTCGTCGCGGTCGCCGCGCTTGCCCGTTTCCAGGTCGAATTCCAGATTCATCGGCCACTGCAGCGCTTCCACCACGGCTTGCACCGCAGCGTCGGGCAGCAGCGCGCGGCCCAGGTTCGTGTGCAGCACGGTGCCCGTCAGGTTGAAGACGGCGCGCAGCTGCGAGCGCGCTTGCGCCTGCAGCCGTTCGCCCATTTGCGCGGCGATGGCGGCAATCGATGCGTCCTCTTCGC
The DNA here is from genome assembly GCF_002735705.1 of Janthinobacterium sp. BJB426. Taxonomy (GTDB): domain Bacteria; phylum Pseudomonadota; class Gammaproteobacteria; order Burkholderiales; family Burkholderiaceae_D; genus Janthinobacterium. The sequence goes on along the minus strand of NZ_PDZL01000031.1, from coordinate 10,842 downwards.
ACGCTGCGCCCGCCAGCATGGCCGTACGCAGTTCGGCCAGCACGGCGCGCGCGCAGGCCAGCGTCTGCACGCGGCCATGGTGCGCAATCAGGGCCAGGCAAGCCGCGTCGCCCAGGATGCGGTCTACCGACGGCAGGCGCACGGTTTGCCCCGTCGTCATGACTGATGGCCCTCGCTGTTTTCATTCTTTCCCAGCCACAGCAACGGATTGCCGCTGGCGCGCTGGTAACCCGCCTCACCCACCAGCAGGTCGAGCATCAGGCTGGCCAGGTCGTCGGCCAGGGGCTCGACGTTGTAATCATGTTCCTGGTTGAAGACTTTTCGATAGGTATGGCAATCGTCGCAGGTTTCCGCGCGCGCCACCTTCTTCGGATCGTTCGCCTTGTTGGGCAATTTGTCGTCCTTCGCCGTCACCGGGTCGAACGGCTTTGCGTCGGCCGCGTCCAGGCCCTGGTAGGCAATCTTGCCATTCTGTTCGCAGGTCGAGCACTTGACGCGCACCATATGCCATTCGCTTTCGCAAATGCCGCAGTGCAGGTAGCGGTAACCCTGCGACTGGCCGCCGATGCGGATCACGCTGGCGACGGGGTGCGAACCGCAGACGGGACACAGGGTGCCCGTTTCCAGGTCCGGCACGCGCGCGGCGCGCAATTCGCTGGCCGACACCGACCACAGGATTTGCAGGGCGGCGGCGACGAATGGCGCATGCATGGGATTGAGGTTGTCGCCGTTTTCATCGAGCACGGCGTCGGCGCAGGCGTCCAGCGCAGCCACGTCGAGCGCGCGCAACTGGGCCAGCACCTGCGTCAGGCCGCCGGACAGGGCCGGCTGGCTTGCCGCCGTGGCGGCCAGTTCATCGAGCAGGCTGACAAAGATGTCACGCCACACGGGCGGACGGGCGCCGCTGACGGGCAGCACCGGCATGCGGTGCTGGATGGCGCGGCGCAGCGCATCGGGGTCCGCGGCAGGCACGGCGCCGGGCGCCAGTTTTCCCACCACGGCGGCCTGCGCATCGGCCAGCGCCGCCATCAGCACCAGGTAGCCCTGCATGCCCGCGTCGACGGGGATGCCCTTGATTTTCCCCTGCGCCAGTTCGCGCAAGCGCAAGGCGCGTGCCTTGAACAGGCTGTCAGGCTGCGGCAGCAGCAGGCGCGGAATCGCGTTGTGGTCCAGGCCTTCGATTTCGCCTGGCTGAAGAATGCGTTGTACCAATGGAGTTTTCCCATCAAAAAAGGGGGCTGTAAAGTATTCTAATCGATATGGTGCAGCGCAAGCCGCAAAGGAAAACCGGGGTCAGACCCGTCGGGTCTGACCCCAGCTCTTGCACTTGGGCTAATTAAGCAAAAAACCGTCAGTCTTTGCTGTTGCGAATGACCGCCTCAAACCACTTCGGATGGTGCTTGCGCGCCCAGCCGTAAGTGACGGTGCCGCGCACCATGGCGCCGATCGAGCCCTTGACCCACAGGGCTGCATAGATGTGCACGATGATGGCGCAGATGATGCCGAACGCGCACACGGCGTGCAGCAAGGCGGCCGCGCGGATGACGGGGATCGGGAAGTAGAACGCGAAATACGCGCGCCAGATCACGATGCCCGACAGCAGCAAGCCCACCATGCAAGCCAGCAGCACGAAGAACAGGATCTTCTGGCCGGCATTGTATTTGCCGATCTTCGGAAGCTTTTCTTCGCGGTTGTTGAGCACGTCGTCCATCTGTTTCAGCCACTGCTTGTCGCCGTCCTCGAACTTGTTGTGGTGCCAGAAGCGCACCACGAGGATCGCGAACGAGACGAACATCACCAGGCCGGCGAACGGATGCAGGATGCGCGTCCATTGTCCGCCACCAAACAGGTTCGCCAGCCACGCCATCGAGGGATGGAACATGGCCAGGCCGGACAGGGCCAGCATGACGAAGGTGATGGCGGTCACCCAGTGATTCGTGCGCTCGTTGGGAGCGTAGCGCTGAATCAGCGGGTTGCCATCCTTGTCGCGCAGCTTGCCATCGTGATGTTCACTAGGATTCATGCTGTTCCTCCTTGATGCGCTTGGCCTCTTCCAGCGCTTCGTGCTCTTCATCCTTGCTCACTTCGTTCGGACCGACACGCGTGTAATGGAAGAAGCCTGCCAGCGCCGTGGCGGCCATGCCGGCCACCGCCAGCGGCTTGGACCAGCCCTTCCAGAAGCCCACCATCGGGCTGATGCGCGGACGTTCCGGCAAGTTCGAATACAGCTTCGGCTTGTCGGCATGGTGCAGCACGTACATCACGTGCGTGCCGCCCACACCCAGCGGATCGTACAGGCCCGCGTTCTCGAAACCGCGCGATTTCAGGTCGACGATGCGCTCTTCCGCATGCACCTTCATGTCTTCCTTGGTGCCGAACACGATGGCGCCCGTCGGGCAGGTTTTCACGCAGGCCGGTTCCTGGCCCACGGCGACGCGGTCCGAACAGAGCGTGCACTTGTAGGCGCGGTCGTCCTTTTTCGAAATGCGGGGCACGTCGAAAGGACAGCCGGCCACGCAGTAGCCGCAGCCGATGCAGTTTTCCTGGTGGAAATCCACAATGCCGTTCGTGTACTGCACGATGGCGCCCGGCGCCGGACAGGCTTTCAGACAGCCCGGATCCTCGCAGTGCATGCAGCCATCCTTGCGGATCAGCCATTCGAGGTTGCCGTCATTGTTTTCATGTTCGGCAAAACGCATCACCGTCCACGATTGCGGCGTCAGGTCCGTCGGATTGTCATAGGTGCCATGGTTTTCGCCGACTTCGTCACGCAAGTCGTTCCATTCCATGCACGCCGTCTGGCAAGCCTTGCAGCCGATGCATTTCGACACATCGATCAGCTTGGCCACGGTGCCCGTCACCGGGCTGCGCGCTTGCGGCGGCGTTACCGTGGTAGCCGACAGGCGCCGGATATCTAAGGATTGCAGTGCCATTATTGAGCTCCCATCATGCTTTTTCCACCTTCACGAGGAAGGACTTGAATTCCGGCGTTTGCGAATTCGCATCCCCCACGCCCGGCGTCAAGGTATTGATCAGATACCCCGGCTTGGCCACGCCCGTAAAGCCCCAGTGCAGCGGCAGGCCCACGGTATGCACCTGCTTGCCCTCGATCGTCAACGCCTTGATGCGCTTGGTGACGACGGCCTTGGCGATGATGTGGCCCCGCTTGGAACTGACGCGCACTTCACCGCCGGCAACGACACCGATGCTCTTGGCCAGCTCTTCGCCGATTTCAACGAATTGCTGCGGCTGGATGATGGCATTCAGACGCGCATGCTTGGTCCAGTAATGGAAATGCTCGGTCAGGCGGTAGCTGGTGGCCACATGCGGATATTCCTCATGCGTGCCGAACATTTTCCGGTCATCTGCGAACACGCGCGCGGCCGGATTGCTGGTCGCCTGCGGGTTTTTCGGATGCATGGGGTTGTAGCCCAGCGGATTTTCGAACGGCTCGTAATGCTCGGGGAACGGTCCTTCGGCCATGGCGCCACGCGCAAAGAAGCGCGCCACACCCTCGCCCAGCATGATGAACGGACCCATGCCGTTTTCCGGCGGTTCGTCGACCTTGAAATCGGGAATATCGGCCCCGCTCCAGTTGGCGCCATTCCACTCGATCAGCTTGCGGGTAGGGTCGAAAGGCTTGCCCTTCAAGTCGCACGAAGCACGGTTGTACAGCACGCGACGGTTGGCCGGCCATGCCCACGCCCAGCCCAGCGTCTGGCCGATGCCGGTCGGGTCGCTATTGTCGCGCCGTCCCATCTGGTTGCCCGCCTGCGTCCAGCTGCCGGCGAAGATCCAGCAACCGCTGGTGGTCGTGCCGTCGTCGCGCAATTGCGCAAACGAAGCCAGCTGCTCGCCTTTCTTCACCAGCAGCTTGGTCGCATCCTTCGGATCGTACAAGTCGGCCAGCGCCTTGCCGTTGAATTCGCGGGCGATTTCTTCCGGCTGCGGGTTATGCGGCTGCGCATAATTCCACGTCAGGTTGAGAATCGGATCGGGGAACTTGCCGCCCTCTTTCTTGTACATGCTGCGCATGCGCAAGAACAGGCCCGACATGATCTCCAGGTCGCTGCGCGCCTGGCCCGGCGGTTCGGCCGCCTGCCAGTGCCATTGCAGCACGCGTGAAGAGCTCACCAGCGAACCGCGTTCTTCGGCGAAGCAGCTGGTCGGCAGGCGGAACACTTCCGTCATGATCTTGGTGGGATCGACTTCGTGATACTGCCCGTGCGCCTTCCAGAATTCGCCCGTTTCCACGGCCAGCGGATCCATGATGACGAGGAACTTCAGCTTCGACAGCGCTTCCGTGACCTTCTGCTTGTTCGGCGCGGACGCCAGCACATTGAAGCCCTGGCAGATATAACCCGTCATCTTACCTTGGTGCATGTTCTCGATGGCTTGCATCAAGTCATACGGCTTGTCCAGTTTCGGCAGGTAGTCGAAGGCGTAGTTGTTCTCCGCCGTGGCGAAATCACCCCACCACGTCTTCATGAAGCTGACGTGGAATTTGCGGTAATTGCTCCAGTAGCTGAGCTGGTTCGGACGCAGCGGCTTGGTGGCACGCGCGGCGATATAGGCGTCGAAATCCTGCTCGCCCTCGTTCGGCAAGGTCATGTAACCTGGCAACAGGTTCGACATCAGGCCCAGATCGGTCAAGCCCTGGATGTTCGAGTGGCCGCGCAAGGCGTTCATGCCGCCGCCCGCGATGCCCATATTGCCCAGCAACAACTGCACCATGGCGCCCGTGCGGATGGTTTGCGCGCCCGTCGAATGGTGCGTCCAGCCCAGCGCGTACAGGATGGTACCGGCGCGTCCCGGCACGGCGGTCGAAGCCAGGGCTTCCGCCACCTTGTGGAACTTGTCGGCCGACACGCCGCACGTACGTTCGACCATTTCGGTCGTGTAGCGCGAGTAGTGCTTCTTCATCATCTGGTAGACGCAGCGCGGGTGTTCCAGGGTCGGGTCGACCTTGGCGTAGCCGTCGTCGCCGATCTCGTAATCCCAGGTGGCCTTGTCGGTGTACTTGCCTTTTTCCTTGTCGAAACCCGAGAACAGGCCGTCCTCGAACGCATAGTCTTCGCGCACGATGAAGGGCATGTCCGTGTAGTTGCGCACGTACTCATGCTGGATCTTGTCGTTCGTCAGCAGATAATTGATGATCGCGCCGAGGAAGACGATGTCCGTGCCGGTACGCGTGGCGCAGTAGTAATCTGCCACGGATGCGGTACGGGTAAAACGCGGATCGACAACGATCAGCTTGGCCTTGTTATGCGCCTTCGCTTCCGTTACCCATTTGAATCCGCAAGGATGTGCTTCTGCTGCATTGCCGCCCATGACCAGGATCACGTCGGCATTCTTGATATCGACCCAATGATTCGTCATCGCGCCACGGCCAAACGTCGGGGCAAGACCTGCCACCGTCGGTCCGTGTCATACACGCGCCTGATTATCAAAGGTCAGCATCCCCATGCTGCGCACTGTCTTGTGGGTCAGATACCCGACCTCGTTGCTGCCGGCGGACGCGGCAAGCATGCCGGTGGAGAGCCAGCGGTTGACGGTCTTGCCGTCGGCATTCTTTTCGATCAGGTTGGCATCGCGGTCATCCTTCATCAGGCGCGCGATCTTGTCGAGCGCCACATCCCAGGAGATCGGTTGCCATTCCGTGCCGCCCGGTGCGCGGTATTCGGGCACTTTCAGGCGGTTCGGGCTGTGGATGAAGTCGACCAGGCTGGCGCCTTTCGGGCACAAGGTGCCGCGGTTCACCGGGTGATCGGCATCGCCTTCCACGTGGATGATGCTGGAGACGGCATTTTTCGCGCCGTCGCCCAGTCCATACAGCAGGACGCCACATCCTACCGAACAGTAGGGACAGGTATTGCGTGTCTCGGTGGTGCGAGACAGCTTGTATTGCCGCACTTCCGCCATCGCCTGGCCCGGTGCGAAACCGAGCAAGGCGAGGCTGGAACCAGCAATGGTCGCGCCAGTTACCCGGAGGAACTGGCGCCTGGACATCTGAACCATATTCAGGCCTCTATGATGTGAGTAAATAAAAGTCATACGGCGTCGTGGTCGTGTCATATCACTAAGATATAAGCACCATGCCTGTGCCGTATGACAGTATTTTACCCCTCAAACTCCGACAAGGCTTAGTCCGCCGGAAAAAATTCCACATAGTCAACATTATTTTATCGGTACCGAACAGTTCCTCTAAACAATGCCAGCCTGCCAACCCCGATCCCGCGCAGCGCCCGCCCATGAAAAAACCCGCTCGCGAGCGGGTTGTGAGGAAACGATAAAAATTACAGGCTGTAGCGCAAGGTCAGCGCCACATTGCGCGGCGCGCCCGGCAAGCTCAGGTTCGGGCTGGAACCGTGGCCCGACACGATGTAGCGCGTGTCGCCGATATTGTTGACGTTGAGCTGCACTTCATAGCGGCCCGTGCGGTACGCGGCCATGGCGTCGGCCGTCACGTAGCCTGGCAGCACGACGGTGTTGCCCGGATTGGCGAAGCGGCTGCCCACGGCATTCGCGCCGCCGCCCACGGTGAAGCCGTGGCCCAGGTCCTTGGTCAGCCACAGATTGGCCGTGTTGCGCGAAGTCAGGGTGGCGCGCTTGCCCTTGATGGCGACGGAACTGGCCGTCGTCGTGCCCGGCGCATTCACGCTGCGGTCGACGGCGATGGAATCGGTAATGGTGGCGTCCAGGTAAGCGTAGCCTGCCATCATTTTCCAGCCGTCATGCAAGTCGGCGTTGAAGGTCAGTTCCAGGCCGTCCGTGCGTTGCGTGCCGACGGGCACGATGCGGTTCGTGATCGGGTCGCTGGTCTTGATATTGTCGCGTTCCAGGCGGAACAGCGACACGGTGGCATTCGCGCGGCCGCCCCACAGGTCATACTTGGCACCCACTTCCGTGTTGCGCGTGGTTTCCGGCGCCAGGTCGGCATTGTTGGCGGCCAGGGCGAAGTTCTCGCCGCTCGGCTGGAAGGAGCGGCTCCACGACGCGTAGTACGATTGCACGGCGCTCGGTTGCCAGACGAGGCCGGCGCGGGGGCTGTAGGCCGAATCCGTGCGCGACAAATCCGCCGTCGTCACGCCCAGCGCATTGGCCAGGCGCGACTGCTGCTTGTAGCGGTCGTAGCGCAGGCCGGCCAGCGCCTTCCACTCGTCGCTGAAGCTGATGGCGTCCTGCACGTAGGCAGCGGCCGTGTCGTAGGTACCGAAGGTATCACTGCGCGCGCCCAGCTTGCTGCGATCGACGACGGGCAGAACAGGATTGAAGATCGACACGGGCTTCGCAGGTGTCGTTACAGCGATGGCGGCCCAACTGTTGGCATCCTTGTTTTGCTTGCCGAATTCGGCGCCGTACAGCACTTCGTGGCGCATGGTGCCCGTGACCAGCTTTTGCGTCAGTTCCGTCTGGTTGAACCAGCCGCTCTCGTCGCGGTTGAGCTTGGCGTGGCCCAGGCTCATCGTGCCCTTGACTTCGTTGACGTTGCCGGAAATATTCGTGTTGTTGCGGTCCAGGTGATAGTCGTAGTAGCGGAAGGCATTGCGCAGCGACAAGCTGTCGCTGAACTTGTGCGTCAGGGTGGCGGCCGTGGAGACCACGCGCGACTGGCTGAAGTCCGCATCGCGTGCATTCGCGGCGCCATAATAGGTGCCCGCATCGACGGCGACGGGACGGCCGTGGTAGGACGGGATGCCGAAGTCCGTCAGGCGGCGGTCTTCCAGGTAGTCACCCTGCAGCAGCAGCTTGGTGGCGCCGGAGAGGCGGATGGCCACGGAAGGCGCCAGCGCCGTGCGGTTGATGAATTGCTGGTCGCGGTAGCTGTCTGACAACTCGCGCGCGCCCGTAAAACGCCAGTCCACCGTCTCTCCGACACGGGCCACGTCGACTTCGCCGCGACGCCCTTTCGTGTTCGTCAGGCTCAGGGCCACGTCCGTGATATCGATACCCGGTTTTTTGGTGATGCGGTTGAGCAGGCCGCCCGAGGAACCGCGGCCGTACAGCACGGCGGCCGGTCCCTTGATCACTTCCAGGCGCTCCACGTTCGACAGGTCGCGGAAATACAGCGCGTCATCGCGGAAGCCGTCGACGAACTGGTCGCCGATGGCCGTGAAACCGCGGATGAATACCTGGTCGCGCTGGCCGTCGCCCGTCGACAAGCCCACGCCAGGGATATTCTTCATGACGTCCTGGATCGACATGGCGTTCTGGTCGCGGATGACGGCGGCCGGCACCACGTTGATCGTCTGCGGCACGTCGCGCAAGGCCATTTCCGTCTTGGTGCCGCTGGCGGAGGTGGCGGCGACATAGCCATCCTTGTCCTTCGAGGCCGTCACGGTGACGGCGGGCAAGCTTTCCTGTGCCCATGCCGCCAATGGCGTGGCGCCCAAGGTCAAGGCGCCCAGTACGGCGATGGTGATCGGTTTACATCCTGGCTTGCGCTGTTGCTGCATACAATTCCCTGGTCGATGTTTTAATACGAATGATTATCATTAGTATTTTACCAGCCAACGATGGGAAAAGTAAGGCGAAATGTAAGTGATAGTACTTATGGACTAGGTACTTGACGTAAAAACACAACAGGAAATCAATATCAAAAAACAATTAAAATTGCTTTGAAAAACTATTTCTCTGCGTCAATGCTATACTTGCGGCTTGCTGGGCAGCGGTCAGCCTGACCGATATGCCCCTTGCTTTACCTCCATCGCCACGCTCAGCGTGGCGCGCCGCACAGCCATCACGCGGCACCCGAAGACCCCGATCCCCTGCGCCTTGCGGCGCCTGTCCGCCCCTGCTGGCGGCGGCGATCATGACTATTAAACTGTTAGGAATTACATGAAAAACCTGAACATCGGCAGCCGCCTTGGCGTCGGCTTTGCTGTCGTATTGCTGTTGCTTGCCGCCTTGACCATCACCGCCCTCGTGCGCATGCAAACGGCCAGCGACCTGACTTACCGCCTCATCAATACCAGCATCAAGAACCAGCGCATGGTGGCCGAATGGTCGAAGATCATTGAACTCAACAGCGTGCGCGGCGTCGCCTCGTTTGAAATCACCGATCCTGTCGTGCGCGCCAAGATCGAGGAAGACTTGAAAGTCGATGCGGAGCGTTCCAGCAAGCTGCAGGACGACATCATCGCGTCCTTGCTCAACCCGGCCGTGATCGAGCAATTCAAGGTCGTGCGCAAGGTGCGCACCGACTACGTGACGACGCGCGCACGCGCCTTCAAGATGAAGGCCGACGGCGACGTGGCGGGCGCCAAGATCGTGTTCGACAAGGAAGTCGCGCCGATCACCGTAGCCTACCTGGCCGAAGTAAAACGCTTTGCCGGCATGCAGATCAAGGCGGCCGACGGCGTCGGCGCCAGCATCATCGAAGCCTACAGCGGCACCCGCATCTTCCTGATCACCATGGGCGTGCTGGCCGTGCTGATGGGCATCGGTTTCGCCTGGTGGATCACGCGTTCGATCACCGGCCCCATCCGCGCCGCCGTGAAAGTGGCGGAAACCGTGGCAGCGGGCGACCTGAGCAGCGTCATCACGGCGCAAGGCCGCGATGAAACGGGCCAGCTGATGCACGCCCTGAAAACCATGAACGACAGCCTCGTCGGCATCGTGGGCCAGGTACGCAGCGGCACCGACACCATCGCCACGGCGTCCGCGGAAATCGCCGCCGGCAACCAGGACCTGTCGTCGCGCACGGAACAGCAAGCCAGTTCACTGGAAGAAACGGCCTCGTCGATGGAAGAACTGACCTCGACCGTGAAACAGAATGCCGACAATGCGCGCCAGGCGAATAAACTGGCCGGCGACGCAGCCGGCATCGCCAGCCGCGGCGGCGCCGTGGTAGCCGAAGTGGTCGCCACCATGGGCGAGATCAATACTTCGTCGAAGAAAATCGTCGATATTATCTCTGTCATCGACGGCATCGCCTTCCAGACCAACATCCTGGCCCTGAACGCGGCCGTGGAAGCGGCACGCGCCGGTGAACAGGGCCGCGGCTTTGCCGTGGTCGCCACGGAAGTGCGCAACCTGGCACAGCGTTCGGCAGCGGCGGCGAAAGAGATCAAGGGTTTGATCGACGACTCCGTGCAAAAAGTCGACGTGGGCACGGACCTGGTCGACAAGGCCGGCAAGACGATGGAAGAAATCGTGCAAAGCATCGGCTTCGTGACCTCCATCATGAGCGAGATCAGCAACGCCAGCGAAGAGCAGAGCGCGGGCATCGAGCAAGTCAACCAGGCCATTTCTGAAATGGACCAGGTGACCCAGCAAAATGCAGCCCTGGTGGAAGAAGCCTCGGCAGCGGCCGAAGCCATGCAGGAACAGGCGAGCGAACTGGCGCAGGTGGTCAGCGTCTTCCGCCTCGATGCCAATGCGGCGGCCACCGACCGTTTCAGCGTGAAAACCGCCCAGCGCAGCGCGCCGGCAGCGACAGCCCCTGCCGCGCCAGCCCGCAAGGCCAACACCCCTGCCCTGCGCCTGCCCCCGACGCGCGCCAGCAGCAAGGCCACGGCGCCTGCCGAAGGCGAGTGGGAAGAGTTTTAAGGTGTGAAAATCAATGCGTGGCAGTGGCTGCCACGCATGCCAAACGGCCAGGCGTCAGCACAGCCTGGCTTGCGTATCTTCAAGGCTATGTCACCGTCAAATGTGGGAATGCTCCCAGCGTTGCTTTCAATAACGTTTCTGGTGAGCGGATGCGCCCGGCGTCAAGTATCCAGCGCCAGCCCAGGTAATTTGGCAGGTAGCGCGTGGCCACGCCGTGAAACGGACGCAGCCATTGCCGCAAGCGGCTGTGATACGCATTGACGTTCTGCACATGCGCGGCGCCCTGCACAC
>NZ_PDZL01000030.1 GCF_002735705.1 Janthinobacterium sp. BJB426 | reverse complement strand
TTTACCTTGGCGATCCTGTCCGTGGACATGAAAGCTGTGTTTGCCGAGATCGATGCCGATGAGCGTAACGTTTTCCATGATGGCCTCCTTCAGAAATGAAAACACCCTATAAGTTTAGTAACTTATATGGTGGAGGGTGACCATCTCATTAGCCGCCGAGGCGACTTTGAATATCTTGTGACTTATATGCTATTTCCGGAAATAAAAAAAGCCGCTCAAGGCGACTTTGATTTATTCACTACCTGTTTCTGCGCTGTTGGTGGAGGTAAGCGGGATCGAACCGCTGACCTCTTGCATGCCATGCAAGCGCTCTCCCAGCTGAGCTATACCCCCCGGGCGCAGAAACACTGCTACTTCTTCACTACAACACCAGACTGAACTGGCGTCCCCAAGGGGATTCGAACCCCTGTACTCACCGTGAAAGGGTGATGTCCTAGGCCTCTAGACGATGGGGACCTCGGTACTACATTTTTACCTCTACAGTTTGCCGCTTTATCTCTGCGCTGTTGGTGGAGGTAAGCGGGATCGAACCGCTGACCTCTTGCATGCCATGCAAGCGCTCTCCCAGCTGAGCTATACCCCCCGGGCGCAGAAATAATAAAAGCCGCACTTGGCGACTTTGTTCCACTACTTGCTTTCCATCCAGATTCCGCTTTTTACGGCTCTGAACTTACAACAATCAGTACAAACAACTGCCACTACTATATCACAACTACCTGGCGTCCCCAAGGGGATTCGAACCCCTGTACTCACCGTGAAAGGGTGATGTCCTAGGCCTCTAGACGATGGGGACCGCGGAACTTCCAAACATCATCTGCACCACTTCAACGACTAACAAAACCTGACTGCGATTTTGCTGCTGGTGGAGGTAAGCGGGATCGAACCGCTGACCTCTTGCATGCCATGCAAGCGCTCTCCCAGCTGAGCTATACCCCCGTTGGTGCAGAAACAAGAGTATAGCAAAGAAGTTTCACTCTGCAAATACCCTTTTTCGTCTATGAGCAACTTTTCATAGGGGCGGTTTCCGCACCGTATTTTTACGCGTATTTCATCGCGGCGATTACAGCCACTTTGCCAGGCGCGCCAGCACGGTGTCGCGGCCGAAGATCACCACCACCTGGTCAATGGCCGGGGTCTGCAACTGGCCCGTCAGAATCAAACGCAAAGGCATGGCCAGCAACGGCATCTTGATGGTATTGGCGGCCAGCACTTCCTTGATCATGGCGGCGACGGCTTCCTTGCTCCACTCCACCGTGGCGATACGCTCGGCAAACTGCGCCAGCACGGGCTTGATGGCATCCGTGATGTGCTGCGCTGCCAGTTCCGCTTCCGGCTGCGGCTCGCGGAAGAACAGCATCGAGGCGGCAGCCAGTTCATTGATGGTATTGGCGCGCTCCTTCATCATGCCCAGCACTTGCGCCAGATCCGGCGCGCCTTCGAAGACGGCGCCGGCGGCGACCATTTGCGGACGCGCCAGGTCGGCCAGGCGCGTGTTGTCTGCCTGCTTGATATAGTGGTTATTCAGCCAGGCCAATTTTTCATTGTTGAACTGGGCCGCCGATTTCGACAGGTGGTTCAGGTTGAACCATTCGCAGAATTGCTCGGTCGAGAACACTTCATCGTCGCCATGGCTCCAGCCCAGGCGCGCCAGGTAGTTCAGCATCGCTTCAGGCAGGAAGCCTTGCGCCGGGTAATCCATCACGCTGACGGCGCCATGGCGCTTCGACAGCTTCTCGCCATCCGCACCCAGGATCATCGGCAGGTGGCCGTACAGCGGCAGCGGAGCGCCGATGGCGCGCAGGATGTTGATCTGGCGCGGGGTGTTGTTGACATGGTCGTCGCCGCGGATCACGTGGGTGATCTGCATGTCCCAGTCATCGACTGCCACGCAGAAGTTGTACGTTGGCGTGCCATCCGGGCGCGCGATCACCAGGTCGTCCAGCTCGCGATTCGAGATCGTGATCGTGCCCTTGACCACATCGTCCCACGTCACGTCGCCATCGAGCGGGTTCTTGAAGCGCACGACGGGCTTGCGGTCGGCTGGCACTGCCGGCAGGGTCTTGCCCGGCTCCGGGCGCCAGGTGCCGTCGTAACGCGGCTTTTCGCCGGCGGCGCGCATGCGCTCGCGCATCGCCTCGACTTCTTCCGGCGACGAGTAGCAGTGGTATGCCGTACCTTCGGCCAGCATCTGCGCCACCACTTCGCGGTAGCGGTCCATGCGCTGCATCTGGTAGAACGGGCCTTCGTCGTGGTCCAGGCCCAGCCACTTCATGCCTTCGATGATGGCTTGCACGGCTTCCGGCGTGGAGCGCTCCACGTCCGTGTCTTCGATGCGCAGCACGAAGGTGCCACCAAAGTGACGGGCATACGCCCAGCTATATAAAGCGGTGCGGGCGCCGCCCAGGTGCAGATAGCCGGTCGGGCTGGGAGCGAATCGGGTACGGACGGGAGTAGCGGTTGTGGTCATCGAAGTAGTCAGGCTTGAATAAGTAAAGCGCCATTTTACTCTGTTGACCGCCGCCGCTCCACAAGCGTCGTCACAGCTGCAGCAAGCGCCTTTTCACCTCGTCCGCCTGCGCATGCAGCGCCCGCTCGAACAGGGCGACCAGTTGCGACAGGGGCCGGTGCAGGGGCTTGACCAGATTCACCGTGAACGGCAAGGACACGGCAAAACGGCGAATCTGCAAGCCCTGCCCCGCATAATCGAGGGCCGTGAGCGGATTGACGATGGCCAGCCCCACGCCTTCGCGCACCATGGCGCAGACGGAAGCGGCGCTGTGCGTGTCGAGCGCCATGCGCCGCTCCACGCCCGCCTGCGCGAAGATGGCGTCGATCTGCTGGCGGTAGGGGTCGACGGCGGCCAGGCTGATGAAAGGCTGGCCTGCGAAGTCCGCCGGCTGCAACACGGCCTTGCCGGCGAGCGCATGGCCATCGGGCAGCACGCACACTTCATCGACAGACATCAAGGTATCAAGCACTGTGCCCGGCGGCGCATTGCCCACTTCCGTCAGGCCGATATCGTGGCGCTGCGCCGACAGCCATTCTTCCAGCAGCGGCGACTCCTGCGGCGTGATGCTGATGCTCACCTTGGGGAAATCGGCGACGAAGCGCTTGCACGCCTGCGGCAGCAGGGATTGGGAAAACACGGGCAGGCAGGCGATCGACAGCTGCCCCTGGTCAAACTGGCGCAGGGCCGCCGCCGTGCTGACGATGCGCTCCAGGCCGAAATACGCGCGCTGCACTTCCTCGAACAGCTGCAGCGCCTGGGCCGTCGGGCGCAGCCGCCCCCGCTCGCGCTCGAACAGGGTGAGGCCCGTCAAGTGCTCGAGGCGCGCCAGCTCGCGGCTGACGGTGGGCTGCGATGTGTGCAGCATGGCGGCGGCGGCCGTCACGCTGCCCGTCGTCATGATGGCTCGGAAGACCTCGATATGGCGCAAGGAGATAGTCATGGCCATATCATAAATGAATAAGGTAGCCCTAAATAGATATTTTATAGTCGAAGCACAATCGGCCATCATGCGCTATCTCCTCATTCCACCGAAAGCACACGATGAAGCCCGTCACCGACCAGACCCTTGTCCAACTCGCCCAGCAACACGGCACGCCATTGTGGGTGTACGACGCAGCCACCATCCGCGCGCGCGTGGCGCAGCTGGCGCAGTTCGACACCGTGCGCTTCGCGCAAAAGGCCAATTCGAACATCCACCTGCTCACCCTGATGCGCGAAGCGGGCGTGCACGTGGACGCCGTCTCGCTGGGCGAGATCGAGCGCGCGCTGCAGGCAGGCTTTACGCCGGCGCAAACGAACGGCGCCGCCGGCGTGGTGTTCACCTGCGACCTGTTCGACCGCCCTACCCTGGCGCGCGTGGCGGCAGCAAAGATCGAAGTCAATTGCGGCTCCGTCGACATGCTGCGCCAGCTGGGCCCTGTGTCGCCCGGCCACCGCGTCTGGCTGCGCATCAATCCCGGCTATGGCCATGGCCATAGCAACAAGACCAATACGGGCGGCGAAAACAGCAAGCACGGTATCTGGCATGAAGAGCTGCCAGAGGCGCTGGCCGTCATCCGCGCGCATGGCCTGCACCTGGTCGGCCTGCACATGCACATCGGCTCGGGCGTCGACTACAGCCACCTGGAAACCGTCTGCGGCACCATGGTCGACCTGGTCAAGAACATGGGCCACGACATCGAAGCCATTTCCACCGGCGGCGGCCTGTCCGTGCCTTACCGCGAAGGCGAGCAGCCCGTCGATACGGACCACTACTTCCAGCTGTGGGATGCGGCGCGCAAGCAGATCGAGGCACACCTGGGCCATCGCGTGCACCTGGAAATCGAACCGGGCCGCTTCCTCGTGGCCGACGCGGGCTTGCTGGTGGCCGAAGTGCGCGCCACCAAGCAAATGGGCGGCAACCATTTCACCTTGCTCGATACGGGCTTCAATGAACTGATGCGCCCCGCCATGTACGGCAGCTACCATGAAATGTCGGTCATCGCGCATGACGGCCGGGCACTGGACACGCAGTACGCCACCGTGGTCGGCGGCCCCCTGTGCGAATCGGGCGACGTGTTTACCCAGCGCGATGGCGGCGTGGTGGAAACCCGTTTACTGCCAGCAGCGCAGGTGGGCGACTACGTCGTCTTCGAAGGCGCGGGCGCGTATGGCGCGTCGATGTCGTCGAACTACAACAGCCGTCCGCATGCGGCGGAATACCTGGTCGATGGGGAACAGTCCCGCTTGATCCGCCGCCGCCAGACGGTGGCCGAGCTGATCGCGCTGGAACAACTCTAAAACCGCGCCCGCGTGCGGGCATGCGCATCTGCTAACATCGGGGCAACTCGATGAAAGCCCGCCATGCCCGCCACCACCCTTGCCCGCCGCAGCGGCGTTTTTCTACTGCCTCTGCTGCCCCTGCTGCTGTCCGCCATCCTTGCCGGCTGCGCCTCGCTGCCCTCGCTGGACGGGCGCAGCCCCTCCAGCGTCATCACCGATACGGCCGACACCCGGCTGGCCACGGCCATTGCGCCCATGGTGGCGCAGCATCCCGGCGTGTCCGGCATTTATCCACTGGTCGACGGACGCGATGCGTTTGCCGCGCGCGCCCTGCTGGCCGCCGCCGCCCAACGCAGCCTCGATGTGCAGTACTACATCTGGCACAAGGACATCACCGGCACCCTGCTGTTTGACGCCCTGCGCCAGGCGGCCGAACGGGGCGTGCGCGTGCGCCTGCTGCTCGACGATAACAACACGGCGGGCCTGGACCAGACCCTGAGCATGCTGGGCAAGCAGGCGAATATCGAAATCCGCCTGTTCAATCCCTTCGTGCCCCGCTCTCCGCGCGCGCTGGCCTTTGCCACGGATTTTTCCCGCCTCAACCGGCGCATGCACAATAAATCGTTCACGGCCGATAACCAGGCCACCATCGTTGGCGGGCGCAACGTGGGCGATGAATATTTTGGCGCGGCCGGCGACGTGCTGTTCGCCGACCTGGACGTGCTGGCCGTCGGCCCCGTCGTCGACGACGTCTCGCAGGATTTCGACCGCTACTGGAACAGCGCCTCGGCCTACCCGGCCAGGCTGCTGCTGACCACCCCTGTCGAGGGTGACGCGGCCACCATCGCCTCCGAGGCGGATCGCATCGACGATACCAAGGCGGCCGAGGAATACGTGCAGGCGCTGCGCACCTCGCCCTTCGTCAGGCAAATGATGGAGCGCACCCTGCCCTTCGAATGGGCCCAGACGCGCATGGTCAGCGACGACCCGGCCAAGGTGCTGGACAAGGCCCGACCAGGCACGGGCGTGGCGGACAAGCTGCAAAACCTGCTGGGCGTGCCGGAAAAGGAAGTGGATCTGGTGTCGCCGTATTTCGTGCCCGGCAAATCGGGCACGCAAGCCTTTGCCGACCTGGCGAAAAAGGGCGTGGGCGTGCGCATCCTGACGAATGCGCTGGAAGCAACCGACGTGGCGGCCGTGCATGCCGGCTATGCGAAGTGGAGGAAACCGCTGCTGGAAGCGGGCGTGCTGCTGTACGAGTCGCGCCGCTCGTGGGAAGCCGGCGACGCGCGCGAACAGCCGGGCCACTTCGGCAGCTCCGCATCGAGCCTGCATGCCAAGACCTTTGCCGTCGACGACCGGCGCATCTTTGTCGGCTCGTTCAATTTCGATCCGCGCTCGATCGAGTTGAACACGGAAATGGGCCTCGTCATAGACAGCCCCGCGCTGGCCAGCCAGCTGGGTCTAGCCATGCGCACCACGATCCCGCAGCGCGCCTACCAGGTGCTGCTTGGCGACGACGGCGCCCTGTACTGGCTCGCCCGCGACGCCAGCGGCGCCACCACGCGCTACGACACGGAACCGGGCACCAGCGTGTGGAAGCGCATGGGAGTGGCGATTCTGTCCGTGCTGCCGATCGACTGGCTGCTGTAAGCGGCCTAGCGCACCGCTTCCGTCAACACCCGCCCTTCCGACGCCGACGGCTGGCGTATGCGCAGCAAATGGGCCAGCGTAGGTGCGATATCGACCACTTCCGCATACTGGCCATACGCGCCCGGCTTGATCCAGCGGGGGCCGAAGACCATCAGCGGCACGTTGGTGTCATACGTGTACGGCGTGCCGTGCGACGTGCCGCCGCTGCCCTTGCCGAAGTACCAGGCCGGTTTTGTCACCAGCATCAGGTCGCCCGACAGCTGGCGGTTCCAGGCGCGGCGCATCAGGGTGTCCATGCGTGTGGCGACGGCCCCCGTTTCCATCTGCGTGCGCGTATAGACTTGGGCCAGGCCGTCCTGCTGCATCAGAAAGCGGGCCGCCGCGTCTTCCAGGGCGGCGCGATGGATGCCGCTCTTTTCCGCCAGCGCGTAATCGAGATAGATATTCGGCAGCGATGACGTCGTCACCAGCTTGTCGATGCCCAGGCTTGTCGCCAGGTGCTGGTTCAAGGCATCGACCAGTTTGGCGCCATCGATGCGCTTGGCGGAGAAGCCGCGCGTCTCGGCAAATTCCGGCACGTTGGCAAAACCATGGTCGGCCGTCAGCACCACCAGCACGTTATCCATGCCGACTTTTTTATCGAGGTCGGCAAAGAAACCGGCCAGCATGCGGTCCAGGCGCTGCAGGTGGTCGTGCGACATCTTGCTTTCCGGGCCGTACGCATGGTTCACGTAGTCGTGCGCGGACAAGCTCACGCCGAGGATATCGGGCACGCCGGCCGGGTTGCGGCCCAAGTTTTCGCCATCGATGGCGGCACGGGCGAATTCCAGGGTCAGCTCGTCGAGGAAGGGGCCGGATTTCAGGCGGCTGTAGTACTCGCCATCGAGCTTGCCGCTGTCGCTGTAATAGGCAAACGGGAAGGTGTTGCGCGTGCCCGGCTTGGCCGCCACGATGTCATCGCGGGCATCATTGACATAGGCCGCATCGGACAGCAGCGGCGTCCAGCTCTTGCCGTAATAACGGTCCTGCGGCTTGGCCGCCTGGTAGCGCTGCACCCATTGCGGATGCTGCTGCATATAGTAGGTGCTGCTGGCGAAATTGCCCGTCTTTTCCATGTACATGTACGCCGTGCCCGTTTTCCCGGCCAGCAGGATGGCGCCGCGGTCCTTGCCCGACACCGTGACGACCTTGGACTTGTCGCCCGTGGAATAGCGCAGCTCGTCGCCCAGGGTGCTCACGCGCAGCTTGGTCGGCGCCGTGCCGTCGTCGGGTTGCGTTTCTTCGCCGATGTAATGGAAATTGCCATCCTCGGTGCAGTACACGGATTTTTTCGTGACGGGGTCGATCCAGTTATTGCCGATCACGCCATGCTGGTAAGGATAGGCGCCCGACAGCACGGCCGAATGGCCGATGGCCGTGACCGTGATGCCATGCGCCTGATGCGCATCGCTGAACCACGCGCCCTGCTCCAGCAGGCGGCGGAAACCGCCCTGGCCGAACTGGTCGCGGTAGCGCGTCACCTGTTCCTGCGGCAAGCCGTCCACCACCAGCACGACCACCAGCTTCGGCTGCGCCGCAGAGGCAGGAAGCGCCTTGGCCGCATGCGCCTGGCACGCCGCCACGCCAGCGACCAGCAGCAGCACCTGCGCCAGTTGCCGGGAAAGGGAGAAATGTTTCGTCATATCCGCTCATCAAAAGTTAGGCCACCGGCCAGCATACGCCGACTATATGACACAATAGTGACAAGAGGCAACAATATAAAAAAGTCCAGGCTCCATCGCTGGAACCCGGCCTTTGCCGCAACAGACAATATATCTGACTTACTTGACCGTCACCTTGATGCTTTTGCTTAACTCCGGCCCATACGACTGGTGCGCGCCATTGGCGAACTGCATCGTCAAGGTGTACTGACCAGGCGGCAAGGTGACGTCCGTTTCCGTTTGTCCTTTGCCGAAATGCAAATGCTTGTCATCCATGGGGATCATGTCGCCCACCTTCATCGGCCCCATATCAATGAGCAAATGATGGTGGCCCGTCTTGACCGTCATGTCGCCGGCCGGCTTGACGTCCATGCCGCTGACGGCAAACTTGACCTTGAACGGGCTCGTCACTGTCGCGCCATCGACGGGCTCGACGAACGAGACGGATTGCGCAAACGCGCTGGCGGCCATCAGGCTGCCGGCAATCAGGCTGCCGGCAATCAGGACTGCGGCCTGGCGCAGGAATACGGTGGTCAATTGCATGATGTCTCCTCTTGTTTAATAACAACACGGACTGCATGAAACCATATTCCTGGCGAGCATGGCGCCGGGGAAGAATTATCCTAATGGATAATCCAATGGCACCACGGCGGCCTTGAAAACCGTAGCGAGCAAGCTCAATGTCGGGTTGAGTAACGCAACCGTACTTTAGTACGGTGAGTAACGCCGACCCGAAAGTGAGCTGCGCAGTAGGTTTGCAAGGTCGCCCGACGTTTAATCGTTTTTAATGACGATGCTCGGGAACTTGCTGGTCATATCCTTCGCCTTTTCCGCCACCTTGATGGCGATGGTGCGGGCGATCTGCTTGTAGATCACGGCGACAGGGCCTTCCGGCTCGGCCACGACGGTCGGCGTGCCCGAATCCGTCTGCTGGCGAATCGCCATGGTCAGCGGCAAGGCGCCGAGGAATTCCACGCCAAAGTCCGCGCACATCTTCGCGCCGCCGCCGGCGCCGAAGATTTCTTCCGCATGGCCGCAGTTCGAGCAGATGTGCGTGCTCATGTTTTCCACCACGCCCAGAATCGGGATGCCGACTTTCTCGAACATTTTCAAACCCTTGCGCGCGTCCAGCAGGGCGATGTCCTGCGGCGTCGTGACGATGACGGCGCCCGTGACGGGCACTTTCTGCGACAGGGTCAGCTGGATGTCGCCCGTGCCTGGCGGCATGTCGACGATCAGGTAATCGAGGTCGCGCCAGTTGGTCTGGTCCAGCAATTGCTGCAAGGCTTGCGTAACCATCGGGCCGCGCCACACCATCGGCTCGTCCGGATCGATCATGAAGCCGATCGACGACACTTGCAGGCCGTGGTTTTCCATCGGCTCCATGCTCTTGCCATCCAGCGTTTTTGGCTGGCCGCTGATGCCCAGCATCATCGGTTGCGACGGGCCATAGATGTCGGCGTCGAGCATGCCGACGGTGGCGCCTTCGGCCGCCAGGGCCAGGGCCAGGTTGACAGCCGTGGTCGATTTACCAACACCACCCTTGCCGGAAGCAACGGCGATGATGTTTTTCACGTTGCTCATCGGCTTCAAGCCGCGCTGCACCGTGTGCGAAATGATTTTCGACGACACGCCCACGCTGACATTGCCCACGCCCGGCAGCACGCGCAGGGCGGCCAGCACGGATTTGCGGATCAGGTCGATCTGGCTCTTGGCGGGATAACCGAGTTCGATGTCGAGCGAAATGTCATCGCCATCGACTTTCAGATTCTTGACGGTTTTGCTGGAAACGAAATCTTTATGTGTATTTGGATCAATAACCTGGGCCAGCGCGGCCTTGACGTCTTCTACTGTGATGCTCATGTAAATCTCCGTGTGTACTACATATGTGCAATACGCGCAGTCTAGCGCAAATTTGCATGGCGCGATGGCGGCAAAAGCATCACTTGCCGGCGCTGCATCTGCTCATATTGCCTTTCCGCTGTTAAAATGTCCTATTATCCATCCCAAAAGTGCATCAATCATGACTCGCAAGCTGTTCGTCACCACTGCCCTGCCTTACGCAAACGCCGCTTTTCACATTGGCCACATCATGGAATACATCCAGGCTGATATCTGGGTCCGGTTCCAGCGAATGCAACGCGATGGCGCAGCCGGCCGTGAAGTGCACTTTGTGGGCGCCGACGATACGCATGGCACGCCCATCATGATTGCCGCCGAAAAGGAAGGCATCACGCCGCAGCAATTCGTCGCCAACATCGCTGCCGGCCGCGCCCAGTACCTCGATGGCTTCCATATCGCCTTCGACAACTGGTATTCGACGGATTCGCCGGAAAACGTCGACCTGTCGCAATCGATCTACCGCAAGCTGCGTGATACGGGCCTGATCGTCACGAAAACCGTCGACCGCTTCTTCGACCCGGTCAAGGGCATGTTCCTAGCCGACCGCAACATCAAGGGCGAATGCCCGAAATGCGGCGCCAAGAACCAGTACGGCGACAATTGCGAAGTGTGCGGCGCGGCCTACCAGCCGACCGACCTGGTCAATCCATTCTCCGTGTTTACCAACGCGACGCCCGTGATGAAGCCGTCGGAACAGTATTTCTTCAAGCTGTCCGACCCGCGCTGCTTCGAATTCCTGAAAAGCTGGCTGAACACGCCAGGCCGCTTGCAGCCAGAAATGGTCAACAAGGTCAGCGAATGGCTGGGCGAAGCCGGTGAAAAGCTGGCCGACTGGGATATCTCGCGCGATGCGCCCTACTTCGGCATCCCGATTCCCGATGCACCAGGTAAATTCTTCTACGTGTGGATGGATGCGCCCGTCGGTTACCTGGCCAGCCTGAAAAACTATTGCGACAAGAAAGGCCTCGATTTCGACGCCCTCTTGAACGATCCTGCCACGGAACAAATCCACTTCATCGGCAAGGACATCGTCTCCTTCCATTTGCTGTTCTGGCCCGCCATGCTGAAATTTGCCGGCCACCCGGTGATCGACAAACTGAAAGTCAACGTTCACGGCTTCCTGACGGTCAACAACGAAAAGATGTCGAAGTCGCGCGGCACGGGCATTTCGCCGCTGCGCTACCTGGACCTGGGCATGAACCCGGAATGGCTGCGCTACTACATCGCCTTCAAGCTGAACTCGAAGGTGGAAGACCTGGACTTCAACGGCGAAGATTTTGTCGCCCGCGTGAACAGCGACCTGATCGGCAAGTACGTGAACATCGCCAGCCGCTGCGCCGGCTTCATCGCCAAGCGTTTCGACGGCAAGCTGGCGTCGACGCTGTCGGAAGGCGCGCAAAGCTGGATCAACCGCGCACTGACGGTGGACGTGAACGGCGTCATCGTCGAGCGCCAGGCCAGCATCGCCGCGCACTTCGAGAACCGCGAATTCGGCAAGGCCTTGCGCGAAATCATGGAAATCGCCGACATCACCAACCAGTATGTCGATGAAAACAAGCCATGGATCCTGGCCAAGGATGCGGACAAGACGGCCGAGCTGCACGACGTGTGCACCACGGCCCTGATCCTGTTCCGCCAGTTGACGATTTTGCTGTCGCCGGTCCTGCCGGGCGTGGCCAAGAACGTTGCCTCGTTCCTCAACGACGCGGAATTTACCTGGGCCGACACGCAAGTGTTCGGCGACGCCGTCTCGAACAGCATGCTGGGCCGTACCATCGGCGCCTACAGCCACTTGATGACGCGCATGGATGCGAAGATGATCGAAGCGCTGTTTGACGCACCGCAAGCCGCCGCCATCGCGGCACCGGCTGCCGATGCCGCCAACGACGCCGCAGCGCCTGCAGCTGCCGCCGCTGCCGCCATCGAGGAACTGGCGCCCGAGATCAAGATCGACGATTTCCTCAAGGTCGACCTGCGCATCGCGAAAATCGTCAATTGCGAACTGGTCGAAGGCTCCGACAAGCTGCTGCGCCTGACGCTGGATGCGGGCGAAGGCCGTTTGCGCAACGTGTTCTCCGGAATCCGCTCGGCTTACCAGCCGGAAGAACTGGTCGGCAAGCTGACGGTGCTGGTGGCCAACCTGGCGCCGCGCAAGATGAAGTTCGGCATTTCGGAAGGCATGGTCATGGCGGCATCGAGCGCAGATGAAAAGGCCAATCCAGGCATCTACATCCTGAACCCGTGGCCGGGCGCCGAACCTGGCATGCGCATCCGTTAAGCCAGCACAAGGACCGATGATGAATATCGTGGTGCGCGAAGCAACGAATGCCGATGCACAGCTGATGGCCGAGCTGACCCGCGCCGCGTGGGCCGGCAAGGTGGCAGCCTCGTCCAGTGGACACCACGAGACGGCGCAGCAGGTGGAAGAGCAATTGCGCCATGGTGGCGGTTTTCTGTTGCTGATCGACGACATTCCAGCCGGTTCGCTGCGCTGGATGCCGCTCGACAGCGACCCCGCCATCTGGAAGATTTCACGCATGGGCGTGCTGCCCGCCTACCGGGGCAGCCACGTTTCGCAGCATTTGCTGGAAGCCATCATTCATCACGGTCTGTCGTGCCAGGCCGAGGAATTGCGCTTGGCCGTGCGGCGCGACCAGCGCAAGCTGATCGATTTTTATGCGGCCTTTGAATTCGACCTGGCCGAAGAACTGGAATATTCGCACGCCAACCCCGCCGAACCGGCGCCGATGGTGATGCGGCGTTTGCTGCGTTATTGATTTTTAGCAATTTCGCCCCGGACTTGCCGATACAACAACCCGCCAGGCCACACGGCGCGGTAAAATACGGCCGGCTGACCTTACCCATAAGACACTCAGAAGAGAATATGAAACTGCCTGCAAAACACAACAACTACGTATCCGACCATACCTTGTTCATCGCCGAACTGAAGGCCAAGAATCCTGGCATGGAAGCGGGCCAGCAAGCGGGCCGCGCCCTGCTGTGGGACAAGCCGGCCGTCAGCATCGATGAGCAGGAACGCCAGCTGGCGTCGGCCGTCAAGCAACAGGCTTACGTTTACCAGAACAAGAACTAATATCTGGAACCGGCACGATGTTGCCTGAAGAGTCTGCAGTCACGCCGGAAGCCGATGCTTCCGGTGCCGGCGCAGTCATCGAGTCGCCCGAACCTGTCGCTGAAGGCGACGGCAGCGGCGACCCTGCAGCATCTGCAAGCAAGGTAACGGACGCGGCGCCCGCCGCCGACCCGCTGGGCATCGCCCGCCTGTATGGCGAGCCGATGATGCGCATGCCGACGGATTTGTACATTCCGCCGGACGCGCTGGAAATCTTCCTCGAAGCCTTCGAAGGCCCGCTCGACTTGCTGCTCTACCTGATCCGCAAGCAAAACTTCAACATTCTCGATATTCCGATGGCGCAGGTGACCCTGCAATATCTGAAATATGTCGACCAGATCCGCGTGCGCAACCTGGAACTGGCCGCAGAGTATCTGCTGATGGCGGCCATGTTGATCGAGATCAAGTCGCGCATGCTCTTGCCTTCGCGCAAGAGCGACGTCGAGGAAGATGGCGGCGACCCCCGTGCCGAACTGGTGCGCCGCCTGCTCGAGTACGAGCAGATCAAGCTGGCCGCCTACGACCTGAACGCCATCCCGCAGTTCGAGCGCGATTTCGTGCGCACGCAGATTTTCATCGAGCAAAGCCTGACACCCACCTGGCCCGACGTGGAACCGGTGGACTTGCAGCAGGCGTGGCTCGACGTGCTGAAACGCGCCAAACTGACCCAGCACCATCGCATCAGCCGCCAGGAACTGTCCGTGCGCGAGCACATGTCGAGCATCCTGCGCCATTTGCAATCGTCGCGCTTCGTCGAGTTCAGCGAACTGTTCGACATTGCCGGCGGCGTGCCCGTAGTGGTGGTCAACTTCGTGGCCCTGCTGGAACTGGCCAAGGAAACCCTGATCGAAATCACGCAGGCAGAACCGTTTGCACCCATCTACGTCCGGCTGGCCTATTCGCCCGCCTGACCCCTTCCCTTTGTCACTGACCACCGTACAACGGGGTTTTAGCGAAAGCAATCCATGAAAATTATTTCCGACATCGAAGAATTGCGCGACCAGCTCAGCGGACAGCTGCGCACGGCGTTCGTCCCCACCATGGGCAACCTGCACGAAGGCCATCTGTCGCTGATGCGCCTGGCGCGCAAGCATGGCGACCCCGTCGTCGCCTCGATCTTCGTGAACCGCCTGCAATTCGGCCCGAACGAAGACTTCGAAAAATATCCGCGCACCATGGCGGCCGACATCGCCAAGCTGGAAAAGGAAGGCGTGTACGTGCTGTTCGCGCCGACGGAAAAAGAACTGTATCCGGAACCGCAGGAATACCGCGTGCGCCCGCCCGATGACCTGGGCAATACCCTGGAAGGCGAGTTCCGTCCCGGCTTCTTCGAAGGCGTGTGCACCGTCGTCACCAAACTGTTCTCGTGCGTGGGTCCGCGCGTGGCCGTGTTCGGCAAGAAGGATTACCAGCAACTGATGATCATCCGCAACATGGCGCGCCAGTTCGCGCTGCCGACGGAAATCATTGCCGCGGAAACCTACCGCGCAGACGATGGCCTGGCCTTATCGTCGCGCAATATGTACCTGTCGGAAAGCGAACGGGCGGAAGCGCCGGAACTGTACAAGGGCCTCAACTTCGTCGCCGAGGAAGTGCGCAAGGGCAACCTGGCCGTCGGCGAACTGGAACAGGCGGCCATGCAATTGCTGGACAACCGCGGCTGGAAATCGGACTACATCGCCGTGCGCAAGCGCGCCAACCTGCAAGCGCCAAACGCTGCGGAACTGGCCGCCGGTGAACCGCTGGTGGTGCTGGCCGCCGCCAAGCTGGGGCAAACCAGACTCATCGACAACCTCGAAATATAAGCATTGTCACAACGGGGCCATTCGGCCCCGTTTCTTTTTGGCTATGTCACCGCCAGATGTGGGAATACTCCCAGCGTTGCTTTCAATAACGTTTCTGGTGAACGGATGCGTCCGGCGTCGAGTATCCAGCGCCAGCCCAGGTAATTTGGCAGGTAGCGCGTGGCCACGCCATGAAACGGACCGAGCCATTGTCTCAGGCGGCTGTGATACGCATTGACGTTCTGCACATGCGCGGCGCCCTGCACGCGGATGCCGGCGCGCAAGTTGACGGCCTCGTGGCTGATGCCCGCTTCCCTCGCAAACGCCCGGTAGGCCGCATGACCATCCGTTACCAGCAGAACATCCTTGTCGATAACGGGCAACAAACATCGGTGCAGCTGCGCCTTCGTCAACGCGCCTTTGCCCGTGACGAAATCGAGAGTCTGGCCCGTGCGGTCGCGTGCCACCAGGATGCAGACTTGCTCATTCGATATACCGCGTTTAAAGGCATGGCCGCCACGACGGCGGGCCGGACGCGTCATCTGCCTCGACCCCTTTTCCGATTCCAGCACGTAGAGTTCATCGGCCTCGGCGATGCCATGCAGGCCATGCGGCCGGTCCGTCTTCGCCACGCTGAGAAAGCGGTGGCGCCAGCGAAACGTGGTGTTGCGGTGTAATCCCAGCTGCTGAGCGGCCTGGCGCACCGACCTGGAATCAAGCAGGCAATCGGCATACGCGATCCATAGCGCCTTGTGACGCAAGCGGGCCAGCGGTGTGCCCGTCAAGGCATTGAAAGTGCGCCCGCAAGGCACGCAGCGGTAGCGCTGCAAGCCGTGCGCATGGCCATGCCGGTGCAGGTGAGGCGAGCGGCAGGCGGGACAGACCAATCGCGGCTGCGCCACGCTTTCCAGCAACGCGATGGTCGCGTCGTGCGGTGCGTTGCCACGCAGCAGGGCGATGCCTGTCTGCCGCTGGCGTCGGTTCAGGTGAGCAAACTGGGCGATAAAACGGATCCATTCGGCTGGCTGCATGATCTGCTCCCTGTCTGGTAAGTATGCAGAGTCAGACAGCAATGCCAAGGGAAGATTCCGGCAGTTCCCCTATTTATCGATGACAGAGCCTTTTTCATTTCCCGGTTCCCTTTTGACGTTTTCGCTTGGCAAGGTAGGGAGAGCAGAACGCACAAGCGGAGAATCCCATGCAAGACATTCAAACCCAGGGCGATGGCCGCGTGTTCGAGCGCTTGCGCGCCGTACGCCTGCGCCCGACCAGCGCGCGCATCTGCATCCTGCAAGTGCTGGCCGGCACGCAGCGGCAAGCGATGAATGCGGAAAGCATTTATCAGCAACTGCTGCATATCGGCAATACCGTCAGCCTGGGCACGATTTACCGCGTGCTCAAGGAGATGGAAGGGGCCGGCTTGCTGCTGCGCGAGCGTGAGGCGAGTGCCAGCGGCAACAAGGCGCGCTACCTGATCAAGCCGGATCAGGTGGAGACGGATAGTTGCTACCTCGTGTGCCGCGTCTGCGAACGCAGCGTGCTGGTGCAGGATATGCCGCTGGTGGAGCAATTGCGCCAGACGGCGGCGGCGCACGGCATGGAAATCGGCGCGAACGTGATTTCCGTGCAGATGCGCTGCAGCCAGTGCGCCGACGAAGCGCAGGCAGGGCAGGGCCGGCCGGCGCGGGCAGCCGTTTGATTGATGCGGCGCAACAAGAACGGCTGGCCCATCTGCCTCCTCGCCGCGCGCATTAGGCGCTACAATAGGGAACCTCTTATTTGTTTCCTGCTGCCATGACCACTTCCACACAGAATCTCGTCGTCACCCCATCCGCCCACCCCCTGTCCGACGCCGAGCGCGCCGCGCGCATGGTCAACCCGGCGTTTGGCCGCATCTTTACCGACCACATGGTGGTGATTCCTTACCGCGACGGCAAGTGGCAGCAGGGTGAACTGAAGGCTTACGGCCCGTTGATGCTGGACCCGTCCGCGTCGTCGCTGCATTACGGCCAGGCCATCTTCGAAGGCTACAAGGCCTTCGCCCAGCCGGATGGCAGCATCAAGACTTTCCGTCCGGAACAGAATGCGGAGCGCTTCAACCGCAGCGCCGCGCGCCTGGCCATGCCGGCCATTCCTGTCGAGCTGTTCCTGGAAGCGGGCGATGCGCTCATTTCGCAAGACCGCAACTGGGTGCCGAAGAACACGGGCGAGAGCCTGTACATGCGTCCGCTGATGATCGCCACCGACCCGTACCTGGGCGTGCGTCCATCGGAAGAATACCTGTTCGTGCTGTTCGCTTCGCCTGCCGGCGCCTATTTCCCGAAAGGCGTGAAACCCGTCACCGTGTGGATCAGCGAAGACTTCGTGCGCGCCGCGCCGGGCGGCACCGGTGAAGCCAAGTGCGCGGGCAACTACGCGGCCAGCCTGATGGCCCAGTCGCAAGCGCAAGAGAAGGGCTGCGACCAGGTCGTGTGGCTGGACGCCGTGCACCGGGAATTCATCGAGGAAATGGGCGGCATGAATTTGTTCTTCGTGTATAAAGATGGCGAGAAAGTCACCGTTGTGACGCCGGAACTGACGGGCACCTTGTTGCCAGGCATCACCCGCCGCAGCCTGCTGGAAATGGCAAAAGACCTCGGCTATGCGACGGAAGAGCGTAAATTGTCCGTCCAGCAATGGCGCGACGACATCGCCTCGGGCCGCATGACCGAAGTGTTCGCCTGCGGCACGGCCGCCGTCATCACGCCCGTGGGCGTGGCCAAGGCCAACGGCTTTGAAATGACCATCAACAACAATGAAAACGGCGCCGTTACCCTGGCCCTGCGCGAAGCGTTGCTGGGTCTGCAGCATGGCACGGCACCGGATACGCATGGCTGGATGCACAAGGTTTGCTAATCAGCTTGCTTGATTGATACCGCGCCGGCACTGTGTTGCCGGCGTTTTATATTCTGAAAGGGAAACCTGATGCAATTTCGAACTGTACTGCCCGCGCTGGCGGCCGTTTTCCTCAGCCTGTCCTTTGGTGCCGTCCACGCGGCCGACGCCACGTGCGCCATTCCCCGCAACGTCAGTTACTACGATTACGACGTCAAGCCGTCGGACGAGAAAAACACGTGCTACAAGCAAAGCACCAACGTGCCCACCGATTACTTCATGCTGGCGCTGTCGTGGTCGCCAGGTTTTTGCGACAGCCAGCGCCGTCGTGGCGCAGTGTCGAAAAAGGCCGCCTTCCAGTGCGCCGAGAGCAACCAGTTCGGCTGGATCGTGCATGGCCTGTGGGCGCAGTCGGCCAATCCGGCCACCTGCGAAGACATTTCCGTGACGCCGCCGCGCAAGACGGACATGCACCCGCGCTATTGCAAGGGCAATCTGCCGAAGCTGGCGCCGTCCGACATCCTGCCCTATATGTGCATGCAGCCGGGCGAAGCCTTGTTGCAGGGCGAGTGGGAAAAGCATGGCGCCTGCGATTTCGATACGGCCAAGCAGTATTTCGAGAAGGAACGTGAACTGTTCCAGGCCTTGAAGTTGCCAGACTCCACCATGCCGAAGAACGAGCTGTTCCAGTGGATGAAGCAGCACAACCCGCAATTGAAAGGCCGCTGGCTCGGCTATGAAAAGCACTCGGGCGAGTTGCGTATCTGTTATTCGAAAGATTTTAAAGTGATCGATTGCCAGAAGTAAGCTTGCCTGTCCTGCAGGTTTTTTGCATACATGCTAGTGTATTGCCCGGATCAGCAAGATGAACAGGTAGTGTATTTATGCAGCAGTCTATGCAGCGGCAAACGCAAGCCGTGATGGTGGGCGAGGACGGCTTGCCGCCCGGCGCCCGTTTATGGGCCATGCTGGCGCTGGCCATCGGCGTGGGCATGGCCTCGCTCGATACGGCCATTGCCAACACGGCCTTGCCGGCCATCGCCAGCGAGCTGCACACGACGCCGGCCGCCTCCGTATGGATCGTGAACGTCTACCAACTGGCCATGGTGGCGACCCTGCTGCCGTTTTCCGCCCTCGGCGAAATCGCCGGCTACCGACGCGTGTTTATCTCCGGCATGCTCCTGTTTACTTTGGCCTCGCTCGCCTGCGCGCTGGCCTGGTCCCTGCCGTCGCTGGTGGTGGCACGGCTGTTCCAGGGCGTCGGCGCCAGCGCCATGATGAGCGTCAATACGGCGCTGCTGCGCGCCCTGTACCCTAAACATTTGCTGGGACGCGCGTTTGGCAATAACGCGCTGGTGGTGGCCGTCGCGTTCGCCATCGGCCCCACGGCTGCCTCGCTGATCCTGGCGACGGCCTCGTGGCCGTGGCTGTTCGCCATCAACGTGCCGCTGGGCGTGGCGGGCTTTTTCCTCGCCAGCCGCATGCTGCCGGCCACCAAATTGTCCGGCCACACCCTCGATGCGCGCACGGCGCTGTACAACGTGGGCGCCTTCGGCTTGCTCATTTTGCTGTTTGGCGACGCGGCCCATCACGCGGCCCTGTCGACCTTGCTGCCGGAACTGGCGGCGGTGGTGATTTTCTTTGTCTTGCTGTTGCGCCGCCAGGCGGGGCACGCGGCACCGATGCTGCCGATCGACCTGTTCCGCCGTCCATTATTCCTGCTGTCGTCGCTGACGGCCATCTGCACGTTTGCCGCGCAGGGCCTGGCCTTTGTTTCTTTGCCCTTTTATTTTGAGGTGACACTGGGCCGCTCACCCGTCGAGACGGGTTTTTTGATGACGCCGTGGGCCGCGCTGGTCGCCGTGATGGCGCCCGTGGCCGGCCGCCTGAGCGACCGCTATTCTCCGGGCGTGCTGGGCGGTATTGGCCTGGCGGCGCTGGCCGGCGGTTTGCTGACCCTGGTGTGGATCCCGGCGCATCCGAGCGCGGTTGACATCGGCTGGCGCATGGCCTTGTGCGGCATCGGTTTCGGTTTCTTCCAGGCGCCGAACCTGAAAGCCATCATGGGCAGCGCGCCGCCCGAGCGGGCCGGCGGCGCCAGCGGCGTGGTGGCCACGTCCCGCCTGATCGGGCAAGCGACAGGCGCGGCACTGGTCGCGTATTGCTTCACGGTTTCCGCCAGCCGGGGCACGACGTATGCGCTGTGCCTGGCGGCAGGGTTCGCCGCCGTGGCCAGCATCGCCAGCTTCTCGCGCCTGGTGGTGGCGCAGCCGGCGTGGCTGCAAGGCAAGCGCGACTGACGGGAACAAATCAGACGTCGATGGCCTTGTCCGACTGCATGCGCTTGCGCAATTCGAACTTCTGGATCTTGCCTGTCGACGTGCGGGGCAGGGGGCCGAAATAAATGGCTTTCGGTACCTTGAAGCCCGCCAGGTTGTTCTTGCAAAAGGCGATCAATTCCGCTTCCGTCACCGTGCCGCCCTCGCGCAGTTCGACGAACGCGCACGGCGTTTCGCCCCATTTTTCATCGGGCTGGGCGATGACGGCGGCGGCCAGCACTTGCGGATGGTGGTATAGCGCGTCTTCCACTTCCACGCTGGAAATGTTTTCTCCGCCGGAAATGATGATGTCCTTGCTGCGGTCCTTCAGCTTGATATAGCCGTCCGGATACATGACACCGAGGTCGCCCGTGTGGAACCAGCCGCCGGCGAACGCTTCCTGCGTCGCCTTTTCATTTTTCAGATAGCCCTTCATGCAGATGTTGCCACGGAACATGATCTCGCCGATCTGTTCGCCGTCGGCCGCCACCGGCTGCATGGTGTCCGGGTCGATCACGGCCACGGCGCTTTGCAAGTGGTAGCGCACGCCCTGGCGCGACTTCAACACGGCGCGTTCTTCCTGGCTCAAGGCCGCCCACTCGTCCTGCTCGGCGCAGATGGCGGCCGGACCGTACACTTCCGTCAAGCCATACGAGTGGATCAAGTCAAAGCCCATGGCTTCGATCTTTGCCACCATGGCCGCTGGAGGCGGCGCACCGGCCACCATGCCGCGCACGGTCCAGTTGATGCCGTCGCGCCAGTTGGCGGGCGCGTTGGCCAGGGCCGCGTGCACGATGGGCGCGGCGCAATAGTGGGTGATGCGCAACTCGCGCATCAGGTCGAACACGAGTTTCGGCTCGAACTTGCGCAGGCATACGTTGACGCCGGCGCGGGCGGCGACGGTCCACGGGAAGCACCAGCCATTGCAGTGGAACATCGGCAAGGTCCATAAATACACGGCATGCTTGGGCATGTCCCACTCCAGTATGTTCGACAGGGCATTCAATGCCGCGCCGCGGTGGTGGTAGACCACGCCTTTCGGGTCGCCCGTGGTGCCGGACGTGTAGTTGAGGGCGATGGCATCCCACTCGTCCGCCGGCCCCTGCCAGTCGTACTCGGGGTCGCCGCTGGCCAGCAAGGCTTCGTAGTCGAGGTCGGCAAATGGGTCCACTTCAGGTCCCAGCACGTCATTGACCTGGATCACGCGCAGGCCGGGAATCTGCGCCGCCATCTGGCGCGCCAGTTCGGCAAATTCCGTATCGGCCAGCAAGACTTTCGCCTGGCCATGGCGCAGCATGAAGGTCAGCGAGGCCAGGTCGAGGCGGATATTCAGGGCGTTGAGGACGGCGCCGGCCATCGGGACGCCAAAGCTCGCTTCCACCATGGCGGGCGTGTTTGGCAGCATCACGGCCACCGTGTCGCCCGTACCCACGCCCAGCTTGATGAGGCCGGAGGCCAGGCGGCGCGTGCGCGCATAGGTTTCACCCCACGTCTGGCGCACGGCGCCATGTGCAATTGCCAGGCGATTGCCATATACTGCGGCTGCCCTGGCGATATAGTCGAGCGGGGTGAGGGCGGCGTAATTGGCGCTATTTTTGCCGAGGCCGGTATTGAAATCAGCAGTCATGCTTGTCTCCTGTGAAATAAAATTCTGTAGCTCCCTGTTTCGGGATTGATACCGGTTAGCATAGCACCGGCGCTGGAAAATCACTGTCATCTTAGTGACAGCTGACGTGTGAAATTGAAGGATGGAATGGACAGCAACGATAGTGTAGACCTTGCGATGCCTGAACTCGGCAGCCATGACTGGTTCACGGCCCTCGATGCGCGGCATCAGACCCTGTTGCGCACCGGCAGCGTGATCAGGCATTACGAAGCGGGCGCCTTCATCACGCGGCGCGGCGAACCGTCGGCGCACTGGATCGGCGTGCACACGGGCTTGATCAAGCTGGCCGTCTACAACGCCGATGGGCGCGGCGCCACGTTTTCCGGCGTGCCGGCCGGCGGCTGGTGCGGCGAGGGCAGCGTGCTCAAGCGCGAACTGCGCCGCTACGACGTGGTGGCCGTGCGCGCATCGAGCATCATCCTCGTGCCGGTGGACCTGTTTCACCTGCTGCTGGCCGAAAGCCTTTCCTTCAATGCCTTCGTCATCCGCCAGTTGAACGAGCGCATGGGCCAGTTCATCGCCACCATCCAGAACCAGCGCCTGCTGGCCGTCGATGCGCAAGTGGCGCAAGCCATCGCGCAACTGTTCCACCCCATGTTATACCCGCGCACTTCCAGCGTGCTTGAGCTGTCGCAGGAAGAAATCGGCTTGCTGACGGGCATTTCCCGACAGCGGGTGAACCAGGCGCTGGGCCACCTGGCCGAATTGAACTTGATCAGCATCGCCTACCAATCCATCCGCGTCGTCGACCTGGACGGCTTGCGCCGTTATGGCGTAGCGTCGCTGTGATGACAGACCGGACGCGCGATGTGTGGCATGCTGGCGGCTCGCTCACCATACTGACCTGACGCATGGCCCTCGTTTCCGATTATCCCTTGCACTTGCTGGGCTTGCGCTTTCCGCTCAGGCTGCGCGTCACCGTGCGCCAGGGCTTTGTGACTTTGCACAATGAAATCGCCACCAAGAAACTGGCCAGCGGCGACAGTTTCGTCGTGCCCGCCTTTTTGCGCTTCGCCTGCGACGTGATGCCGGGGCGGGGCAAGCCGGCCGTGTTCACCCTGGCGCTGGAAGACGATGAGGCGGAGGGCGGCCACGGCGGCGGCAAGCGCTGGAGCCAGGCGCTGGCGCAGCACATCTTTGATACGCCGCAAGGCAAATGGACGGCGGCGCGCCTGGCGGCCCTGTGGCAAGTGACGCCGCACAAGGCCAGGGCGCGCCTGTTTTCCGAGGGCGAGGCCTTGCTGAGCCTGGTGCGCGAGCAGCGTCTGGCGCACGCGCTGCACACGGCGGCGCAAGCGGATGCCGATGGCGTGCATGGCGAGCGCGACCTGGCGCAAGTGGCGGCTGGTTCCGGCTTTGCCTCGATCCCCGCGTTTTGCGACGCCTGCGTGGACGTGGCCGGCGTGCGCCCCAGCCTGTTCCTGCGCGGCCAGGCGCCCGGATAGCCAGACTCCGTTATAATCGGGGCCATGGGATCATTATTGAAGCGCAAACAGTGGCATATGTGGTTCGCCTGCCTGGCGATACTGCTCAATGCGCTGTCGCCGTCCCTGTCGTATGCGTTTGCCTCGCTGCATGCGAACGCGAACAATGCCGCCGTCGAGATTTGCTCGGCCAGCGGCGCCGTCTACACGCAGGCGGACCTGGCGCCGACCGCCACATCCGCCACCGATTCCGTGCTGCATCACATCGAGCATTGCCCGTTCTGCATGAGCCATGCGGGCAGCGTGGGCTTGCCGCCGTCGTCAGCATCGCCGCTGGCCGTCATTACGGGCCACGACCTGTATCCGCCCCTGTTTTACCAGGCGCCGCGGGCCCCGTTCGCGTGGCTGGCCGCCAGCCCGCGCGGCCCCCCTCTGGCTGCCTGAACGCCAGTCACGCCTTCCACGTCTTAATTGTATCCACTACGCCCATCGGGCCGGAATTATCATGAAACGTCGTCTTTTCCTTCTCGCCGGTACGGCGGGATTGCTTACGCTTGCCGCTTGCGAACCAGCGCCGAAACCCCATTACAACGGCCTCGACTTGACGGGAGGCGATTACAAGCCCGACTTCAAGTTGAGCGGCCCCGATGGCAAGGTCTACACCCTGGCCGATTTCAAGGGCAAATATGTGATGGTCTTCTTTGGCTTCACGCAATGCCCGGACGTGTGCCCGACAGCCCTGTCGCGCGCGCTGGAAATCCGCCAGAAACTGGGCGCCGATGGCGATAAATTGCAGGTAATCTTTATCAGCATCGACCCCGAGCGCGATACGCCCGAGTTGCTGGGCGAATACATGCGCGCCTTCGATCCGAGTTTCCTCGGCTTGCGCACGGACCCGAAGAACACGGCGCAGACGGCCTTCAACTACAAGGTCTTCTACCGCCGCGTACCGAGCGGCAGTTCGTACACGATGGACCACACGGCCATCAGCTATGTGCTCGACGCCGAGGGACGCATGCGCCTGGGCTTGAAACACCAGTTGACGGGCGACGAATGCGTGCAGGACATCAAGACCCTGATGAAATCGAAATACACCTTATAACCATCGCGAGGAAATAATCATGACCCATCTGAAAACCCTGCTGGCCACGGCCCTGACCGTGCTGTCCTTCTCTGCCGTCGCACAAACCAGCGTGCAAATTACCGACCCGTGGGTGCGCGCCACCGTGCCGCAGCAAAAAGCCACGGGCGCCTTCATGCAGATCACGGCGCCGAAAGCCATGCGCCTGCTGGAAGTGCGTTCGCCCGTGGCCGGCGTGGCGGAAATCCATGAAATGAGCATGACGGACAATATGATGCGCATGCGCCAGGTCAAGGAAATCGCCTTGCCGGCCGGCAAGGCCGTCGAACTGAAACCGGGCGGTTACCACGTGATGCTACTGGAACTCAAAGGGCAGGTGAAGGCGGGCGACAAGATTCCGCTGACCCTCGTCGTCGAAGGCGAAGACAAGCGCCGCGAAACCATCGAAGTCAATGCCGTGGCCCGTCCGCTGGGCGCCACCTCGGCGCCGATGCCGGCGATGAAGCACTAAGCCTGCCGCCAGTCCCTTGAAAAGCCCGGTTCGCCGGGCTTTTTTTGTGTTCGCCTGAAAGTTAAACGACTGTTTGATATAATTCCCTGCAATATTAAACGGCTGTTTAAATGATGGGAATGGCATGACGGAAGAAACGAGAAGTGACAGGGAAGCGGAGCCGGCGCGCGCGCGCATCCTGCAAGTGGCGGCCCAGCTGTTTGCCGACGACGGCTACAAGGTCGCGTCCGTGCGCAAGATTTGCGAGGCGGCCCACGTGAATGTGGCGATGGTGAATTATTACTTTCATAGCAAGGAAGAGCTGCACCTGGCCGCTTTTGACTATGCGCGCGAGCTGGCGCGGGCCTCGGCCGCCGATGTGGCGGCGGCAAGTGCGCAGGCGCAATTGCCGCCAGTGGAACAGTTGCGCCTGGCCATAGAAGCGCTCGTCTCCGACATGTTGCGCTCGGGTCCGGCTTCGCTGTTCAGCCGCCTGGTGGCGCGCGAACTGATCGAGCCGACGGCCGCCATCCACAAGCTGGCCGAGCGCAATGTGCGCCCGCAGCACGCTTTGTTCACTAGCCTGATCCGTGGCGTGGTGGGGCCGGCCATGCCCGACGACGTGGTACAGAAATGCGTGTTCAGCGTGATCGGGCAGGCCGTGTTCTATGCCCGTTCGCGCATCGTGCATGAACTGGTGGCGCCGGAAATTACCTATGACGAAGCGGGTATCGCCGATATCGCCCGGCATATTGCCGCCTTCTCGCTGGCGGCCCTCGACGGCTTGCGTCGCCAGCATGTTGCGCAGGAGCTTGCATGAAAACCAGAAACTTGACCCTGGTGCTGGCCGGGCTGGCCATGCTGGGCCCGTTCGCCACGGACACCTTCCTGCCGTCGTTTCCCGCGATCGGCACGCATTTCGACGTCAGCAGCGTGCTGGTGCAGCAGACCCTGAGCGTCTACCTGGCTGCCTATGCCTTCATGACCTTGTTCTACGGCACCTTGTCCGACTCGTTTGGCCGCCGCCCCGTGATCCTCGCCTCGCTGCTGATCTTCGCCGTGGGCTCCATCGGCGCCGCATTTGCGCCCAGCTTTGGCTGGCTGCTGTTTTTCCGCGGCATGCAGGGCGCCTCGGCGGGAGCGGGCAGGGTCATCGGGCAAGCCATCGTGCGCGACACCCTGTCTGGCGCGGCTGCGCAAAAGATGCTGGCCAATATCATGATGGTGTTCGGCATCGCGCCCGCCATAGCGCCCATCATCGGCGGCTGGCTGCACGTGGCCTACGGCTGGCAATCGACGTTCGTCTTCACGTTTTCCGTCACCGTGCTGCTGGCGCTCGCCTGCCTGAAAGGCTTGCCGGAAAGTTTAGCCGTCGAGCAACGCCAACCCTTCCACCCAGGCAATATCGCGCGCAATTACTGGCTGGCCTTGCGCCACCGGGCGTTCCTGCTGCGTTCGCTGGCCGTGGCCTTCGCCTTTGGCGGCTTCGCCCTGTACATCGCCTCGGCCCCGCGTTTCATCCTGGAGCTGCTGCGTCTTCCGGAAACGGCGTTTGGCTGGATGTTCATCCCCATGGTGGCTGGCCTGGTGGGCGGCTCGGCGCTGTCGGGCAAGCTGGCGCATGCGGTGAAAAGCACCGTGCTGGTGCGCTGGGGCTTGCTGGCCATGGCGGCCACGGGGGCGCTCAATATCGCTTACAACCACTGGTTTGCGGCCAGCATCCCGTTCGCTGTCGTGCCCGTGATGCTGTATGCGTTCGGCATGTCGCTGGCCTTGCCGGGCATGACCATGTCGACGCTGGACATTTTCCCGCAGATGCGGGGCCTGGCCGCGTCCCTGCAAAATTTCGTGCAAATGCTGGTGTTTGCCCTGGTGTCCGGTTTTGTCGCACCGTTGCTGTTCGACAGCGCATTTAAATTGGCGCTGGGACAGGCTTCGGCCGTCGTGCTGGCCGGCGCGTTCTGGTGGCTGGGCAGCCGCCAGGAGGCGGAGCAGGGTGCGATAGGCGTTGCTAAAACGGCATGAACGAAGTTTGAAAAGGTAGGCATGCTTCCTGCTTTGTTACACTGTGACAATCAGACCCCGCCGCGGGCATAGCAGCACGCGCGCGGGTCTAAGCAGTTTTGCAACTTTACCTTTGGCTATCATGCACTTGATTAACTCCAGTTTGAACCACGCCTTGCGCGTGCCGCTGGCGGCGGAAATCCACTCGCGGCCGTTTTTGCAGCTCGACGCTCCCGAGCTGATCACCCATCTGGCCGTCTACAAGGATGACAGCGCGGCGCCCGGTGCGTCGAATATGGCGGCCCAGCACGCCACCCTGGCGGCCCTGTGCACGCATTTCGGCGTCACGCCGCCCGCCGCCGAAGCCAAGTATTTTTATTATGACTTTGGCCGCTTCCGCCTGAAATGGGAATGCCACACGGAATTTGCCACGTTTACCTTTGCCGAGCATCCAGGGCAGGCCTTGCCTCTGGCGCAGGCGTTCGAGCGCATGCCCCTGGAACAGTTGCCGCAGCAGTGGCTGGTGGGTTTGAAGGGCAAGCTGATGGTGGCCGCGCACGTGGTGCTGGAGCAGGCGACAGAGCCTGCCGAGATCTTCATGCAGGGCTTGTCGCGCGTGTTCGAGGGCAATACCCTGGCTGGCAGCAAAGTGTTGCAGGGCGGCGAATTGTGGACCGATTTCACGATACAGTCCGACGGCTTCAGCCGTTTCGTCATCCGCGACGCGGGCATGCGCTCGCAGCAGTCGGGCCGATTGGTGCAGCGCGTGCTGGAAATCGAAACCTACCGCATGATGGCCTTGCTGGGCTTGCCCTACGCCATGCAGGCGGCGCCATCCTTGAATGCCATCGAAAACGAACTGGCCACCCTGGCCGCCGCCATGGTCGACACGGACGATGCGCCGGGAGCCAGCAAGACGGACGACGGCGTCTCCGAGCAAGCCTTGCTCGACCGCATCACGCGCCTGGCGGCCCGCATTGAAAAGCTGTCGCTCGACAATAGCTACCGTTTTTCCGCCTCGAAAGCCTACATGGGCCTCGTGAAAGCGCGCATCGACGAGTTGCGCGAAGTGCGTATCGAAGGCATTCCCACGGTCGAGGAATTCATGGACCGCCGCCTGACGCCCGCCATGAACACCTGCGAAGCGATGGCTAGCCGCCAGGAAGCGATGGCGCAGCGCATTGCCAACACGAATGACTTGCTGCGCACGCGCGTGGGCATCGTGCAGGAATTGCAGAACCGGCAAATCCTGCAATCGATGAACGCCCGCGCGGCGCAGCAGTTGCAACTGCAGCAAGCGGTGGAAGGCTTGTCCGTGGCGGCGATCTCGTATTACGTGATTGGCCTGTTCAGCTACACGGGCAAGGCGGCCAAGGTGATGGGCTTGCCCGTGAATCCGGAAATCCTCGTCGGCGCCCTGGTGCCGTTCGTGGCAGCGGCCGTCTGGTTGGGACTGCGGCGCATGCATCACAAGCTGCACGCTGACTGAACAGGACGACGCTGCGCTGTCATTTTTGCTATCTTTCAACATTCGACCGTCAGGTGTTTTGAAAGGAAGTTGCGTGCTACCGAATGTTGGCGATGTTTACAGTGTGTTTTCGTCCGAGCTGCAGCAATATGTGGCTTGCCAGGTCACCCGCATCAAGGATGTATCCTCGTCCAGGCCGGTAGCTGCCGTGCTGGAGTTGGACTGGACCGGCGACGCTTTGCCCGATGCGGCGGCCGTGCAAGCCATGCGGCCGCTGCTGTGCGACTATTTCTTCTGGAATAATCGCCACGATCACTGCTATGCCACGGCGAACGTGCCGCCTGGCCATACTCTCGTTGGCAATATCGCGCCGCTGGTGGATGTGGAAGTCAACAGTTACCGCAGCGGCTGGAACGTGGGCGACAGCGTGCTGCGCCAGCGTAACTGGGAGCGCATCGATCCGCTGCGGCGCCAGCAATTCAAGGCCGCGTCGGACGAGCGCGAAGTGACGCTCGGCGGCCACGTCTTCCGCCAGGATGCGA
This sequence comes from Janthinobacterium sp. BJB426, assembly GCF_002735705.1. Classification (GTDB taxonomy): domain Bacteria; phylum Pseudomonadota; class Gammaproteobacteria; order Burkholderiales; family Burkholderiaceae_D; genus Janthinobacterium. The sequence continues at coordinate 25,450 of NZ_PDZL01000030.1, read as the reverse complement.
CGAAAATCAATGACAGCGTCTTGCAGGCGTTGGACGACATATCCGAGCTGGAGCAACTGCCTTGCCTGATGTCCATCGAGACGGCCGATGGCACGCAGGCCTTGATGGCGTTTATCCAAGGCAATCCCTTCATCAATGAGCTGGACTGGCAGTCATCGACGGTGCATGCGCTCGATTTCAGCGGCAGTGGCTTGAGCCGTTTGATCCTGCAGCCCGATGGCGTCACCAGCCTGGTCTTGAACGAAGGCCTGGGCCTGCTCGCGCTGCGCGGCGCGCCATCGCCGGCGCTGCGCATCGACGATGGCGCCGATGGCCGCCATCTGACACTGCAGTGCAAGCACACGCTGCCGCCGTTCCACGGTCTCGGCCAGCTGGGCGGCCTGTCGCTGGTCAGCATGAAAGACGTTGATCTGGCGCAAGTGGCGCAGCGCTTTCCCCATCTGACGGCCTTGCGCATCTGGGGCAAGCCGGGGCTGGCGTCGCAGATGGCCAGCCTTGCGCAATTGGCCCAACTGCGGATGTTTACCGCCTATGATCTGTTCGGTTACACGGCGGAAGAGTTTCCATCAGCCACGCAATTGCCGCAGCTGTCGGCCTTGTGGCTGACCAGCTTGCCCGGCGATGTGGCCAAGGCCATCAAGGCCGGCTACAAGAAAGCGGCGGCGCTGGGACTGGATTTGTCGGTGAGCAAGGCGCGCAAGCCGGAATGGCTGGCTGACAACCTGCTCAATCCGTTCCGCGACTGGGATGGCCGCGAGCATATTTCCCCCGCGTATGCGAAAAAGGCGGCGCTGGCCTACAAGAATATGCTGGCCGTGACGCGCGGCATCGATGCCGCCATGGAGGCGACGGCGGCCGCCGCCGCGCTGGAAGCGATGGTCACCGCCTATGTGGCTGAATTCAACAAGATCGAGCGGCGTGCGAGCATCATCGAGACGGTCGAGCGCGAGGAAATCTACACGGTGCTGGCTGAGTTGCTGGTGCAGCTGCGGCAGCAACTGGGCGGGCAGGGCACTGCGCTCGTCGACGAGGCGGCCTTGCTGGACCTGTTCGACCGCTTGCGCGAATTCTAGTCTTGCCAGGGACTCTAGAAAAAAAGTTCTAGACAGGGCGTTCTAGACTGGGTATTCTAGCGGCATGTTAAAAAATACCTCCACTCCCCATCCCACGGCAGCCGAGCTGGACCTGCTGCGCATCCTGTGGCAGCGCGGTCCGTCCGACGCGCGCGCCGTGTATGACGCCCTGGCCGCGGAGCGTGCCGACGCCAGTTACGCCACCGTGCTGCGCCAGTTGCAGCTGATGCATGGCAAGGGCTTGCTGAGCCGCGATGAAAGCCAGCGGCCGCAACTGTATGCGGCCGTCGAAGCGCAGGAAAAGTTACAGACCAGCTTGCTCAAGGATTTGATCGGCAAGGTGTTTTCCGGTTCCGGCAAGGCGCTCGTGCTGACGGCGCTGCGCGAGCACGTGAGCGACGCGGAACGCCTGGAAATTGAAAAAATACTGCGCAGCAAGGATGGCGGTGCGCCATGAACCTGGACATGGGTTTGGGCATTGAGTTGGGCAAGCTTGTTCCTGCGCTGGGCTGGGTGCTGCTGTATTTTGTCTGGCAGGGCGTGATCGTCGGCGCCGTGTCTGCCGTATTGCTGTGGTTGCTGCGCCACGCCAGCGCGCGCTGGCGCTACGCCGTCTGCGCGCTGGCGCTGCTGCTGTGCCTGTGCATTCCCACCGTCCACCTGCTCTCGCTCCTGTCCGGCACATCGCTGGCCCAGCTGCCGGTGGACGCGCCGCCCGCCTGGCGCGCCGCGCTGCAAGCGTGGATGCCGGCCCTGGTGCTGGCCTGGAGCGCCGGCGTTGGCTTGATGAGCTTGCGGCTGTGCCTGGGCCTGGCCTGGGTTGGCAAGCTGCGCCGCCAGGCAGTGGCGGCGCCCGCCATCTGGCAGGCGCGCCTCGATGCGCTGGCTTTGCGCATGGGCTTGCGCAGCAGTGGGCCAGTGCCGCTGAAGCTGCATGCGGGCTTGTCCAGTCCCGTGACCGTGGGCTTCTGGCGCCCCGTCATCCTGCTGCCGGCCGCCTTGCTGAGCGGCATGCCGGTGGCCTTGCTCGAAGCGCTGCTGGCGCATGAACTGGCGCACGTACGGCGCTGGGATTACCTGGTCAACCTGTTGCAAAGCGTGGCCGAGGCGTTGCTGTTTTTTCACCCCGTCGTCTGGTGGCTGTCGGCGCGCATGCGGGCCGAGCGCGAACAGGTGGCCGACGCGCTGGCTGCGCAAGCGCTGCAAGACCCGCAGCAGCTGGCCTCGGCGCTGCATGCGCTGTCCCTGCATGCAGCCGCGCCGCAGCATTCCCGCTTGCTGATGTCGGCACGGGGCGGGGCGTTGCTGACGCGAATCGAACGCCTGATGGCGCCCGGCCCCGACACTGGCGGCTGGAAGCTGGCCGTGCCCGCCTTGCTGCTGGCTTGCGCCACCTTGCTGCTGCAGGCGCCGGGCAAGCCTGCCGTCAACGGGGCGGCCCTGGCCGAGGCCGCCGCCGCGATGCTGGACTTGCCCGTCAGCGCGAAACACATGCTGGTATTCGATGACGCCAGCGGCAAGGTGCTGATGGCAAAAGACGCGGACGCCGTCGTACCGATCGCCTCGATCACCAAGTTGATGACGGCCATGGTGGTGCTGGACGCGGGCCTCGACCCGGACGAACAGCTGCGTATCGTGCGCGCCGATGCCGACGCTTCAATGCAGCGCCACAGCCTGCTGGCCGAGGGCGTGGCCGTATCGCGCGGCGCGCTGTTGCAACTGGCGCTGTTGCCGTCCGAAAACCGCGCCGCCGCCGCACTGGCGCGCACCTATCCGGGCGGCAGCGCGGCGTTTCAGCAGGCCTTGCAAGCGAAGATCCGCCACCTGGGGCTGACGCGCACCACCTTGCTGGACCCCGTCGGCAGCTCGCCGGCGAACACCTCCACGGCCAGCGAGGTGGCGAAGATCGTCGCGGCGGCCGCGCGCTATCCGGACATCGCGCGCATCACCAGCCACCCGCAAGCGAGCGTGGCCGTCAATGGCAAGGTCCGTACCTTGCACAATACCAACCCATTGGTCGGTGGCAAGGGCTGGGACATTGTGCTGTCGAAAACTGGCAGCAGCAACGAAGCGGGCAGCTGCCTGACGATGCGCATGCGCAGCGGCGGCAAGCACGTCACTGTGGTGCTGCTGGACGCCGCCGGCGCGCAGCGGCGCTCGCTTGACGCCGGACACATCCGCGACACCCTGGCCGACAGGACCGGTCGCATGCATTGATACCCCCCCCGGGCGCGCCAGTGCGGGCGCCCATCTTTTTTACACTCTGGAGATGAAGATGACACTATTGGCGAAGTTGATGCTGGCTACGGTTGCGACCATGGCGGCTGGCACGGTGCAGGCGAAGACCCCCGCACCGGTGCAGGATAAACCGGTAAATTGCGACAATTGCAAGGAATGGAACGCGCCCGTCAAGCCGTTCAATGTCTTTGGCAATACCTGGTATGTGGGCACGGCCGGCCTGTCGGCCGTGCTGGTGACGAGTCCGCAGGGTCATATCCTGCTCGACGGCGCGCTGCCGCAATCGGCGCCCCTGATCGTGGCGAACATCAAGGCGCTGGGCTTTCGCATCGAGGATGTGAAATACATCCTCAATTCGCACGCCCATTGGGACCATGCGGGCGGCATCGCCGCGCTGCAGCGGGCCAGCGGCGCCATCGTGATGGCCAGCGCGGCCGCCGCCCCGGTGCTGCAAAGCGGCACCAACGGCAAGGACGATCCGCAGTACCAGGCCGATCCCGTCGTGCATGTGGCCAAGGTGCGCAAGGTCAGCCTGGTGGGCGAGGGCGATACCGTCAAGGTAGGACCGTTGTCCTTGACGGCCCACATGACGCCGGGCCACACCCCCGGCGGCACGACATGGACGTGGACATCGTGCGAAGGCCAGCGCTGCCTGGACGTCGTGTATGCGGATAGCCTGAACCCGTATTCGAGCGGCGATTTCCGCTATACGGGCAAAGGCGGCACGCCCGATATTTCGGCCTCGTTCGAAGCGAGCATCGCCAAGGTGGCCGCCTTGCCATGCGACATCATCATCCCCGTGCATCCGGGCACGACGGACGTGCTGGGCAAGGCAGCCAGGCGCAGCGGTCAAGATAATCCCCTGATCGACGCCGGCGCCTGCCGCGCCTATGCGGCCGAAGCGGGCGGCTTGCTGGCCAAGAAGCTGGCGAAAGAACGGGGCGTCGCGTTACCAACCGAAGCCAAAGGCGCGGCGCACGCGCATTAAGCCTTTTACTCTGCCGCCTGCAGCTGTTTTTGCAGGCGTTTCAGAAACACCGTCATTTCCTTGACGGCTTGCAAGTCGCCTTGCTGCTGGGCCACGGTCACGCCCGTGGTCCAGGCGGCTTGCGCTTCGTCCGGGCGGCCCAGCTGGTGCAGGGCCTTGCCCAGCAGTTTCCAGGCGGCGGAATAGCCGGGCTGCTGTACGGTGGCTTGCGCCAGGTGCAGGGCCGCTTGCTCGGCGTCTTGGTCTTTCAGGTAGGCATCGCCCAGGCCAAAGCGCAGCAGCGCGTTGTCGCGCCCCTGCGCCAGCAGTTTTTCCAGATTTTCACGCATGCCCGGTTCCTTAATATGCAAGTTAATGCTTGTATATTAACGCTTGAGCGCGCGGGAAACAAGCCCGCGTTCAATCCTGCACATCCACCACCAGCTTGCCGCGCGCGCTGCCGTCCATCTGCGCCACATGCGCATCGTGCGCCGTGTGCAGGGTAAAGCGGCGTGGATCGAGCCGCACCTGCAGCTTGCCCGCCTCGATCAGCTTGTTGGCTTCGCGCAGGATGGTGCCATGGCGCGCATGATTCTCACCGCTCAACAGGGGCAGCAGCGTGAACACGCCCGAGTAAGTCGCCGCGCGCGCCGTCAGCGGGCTCAGGGCGAACGTGCCCCAGCCCAGGCAACTGACGACGTGGCCGCCGTATATGCGTGCCGCCCGGAAGCTGGCATCGAGGGTGGCGCCGCCCACCGTGTCGTAGACGATGTCGAAACCGGCGCCGTCCGTATGTTCGGCCACGTAGTCGTCCACCGTGCTGGTGCGGTAATCGATGAAGCGGGCGCCCAGCGTCTCGATGGCATCGCGGCTGGCCGCGCTGCCCGTGGCATACACTGTGGCGCCAAGGGCGACGGCGAGCTGCACGGCCATGTGGCCCACGCCGCCTGCGCCTCCATGCACGAGCACGCTGTCGCCCGCCTTCACGTGGGCACGATCCACTAAACCTTCCCAGGCCGTGATGAAGACGAGGGGCAGGGCGGCTGCTTCGCGCATGCTCAGCGCTGGCGGCACGGGCGCCAGCAGCGCGGCGTCGAAAACGCCGTACTCGGCCAGCGAGCCCTGGATGCCGGCTATGCCGCCCGCCATGCCATAGACTGTTGCGCCAACGTGAAAAGTCGTCACGCCGTCGCCCACGGCCGCCACCGTGCCGGCCACGTCGATGCCGAGGATGGCGGGCAGGCGGGGCCGGGCGTGTGGGGCGGCGCCGGCAGCGATTTTCGTGTCGAGCGGATTGACGCCGCTGGCGGCGACGCGGACGAGGACTTGCCCGGGGCCGGGCTGCGGCACGGGCAGGTGCTCGATGCTCATGGGGCTGGCAAAGCTGGTGAGGACGAGGGCTTGCATGAGGTTCTCCTGTGGTTGATGCCCCAGTCTAGGCGGGAATCACGCAAAGAAAAACAGGGCGCGCCCCGATGCACTATTTCGAAATCGTGGATAATCGCTTGCAAAACAGGAGGGAAAAGCATGGACAGGCTGGAAGCAATGCACGTGTTTTGCTCCGTGGTCGAGGCGGGCGGCTTCAGCAAGGCGGCGCAGCGCCTGGGTATCTCGACCTCGTCCGTGACGAACCAGGTGGCGGCGCTGGAAAAACACTTTGGCATACGCCTCTTGCAGCGCACCACGCGCAGCATGTCGCTCACGGCCGAAGGCCGGCAATGCCATGTGCAGGCGCGCCAGCTGCTGGCCGACATGGCGGTGCTGGAGTCCAGTCTTGAACAGGCGGCCGGGAAACCTTCAGGCAGCTTGCGCGTGGATATGCCCAGCAGCATCAGCCGCAACCTGGTGGCGCCCGCCTTGCCCTGCTTTATCGCCGCCTACCCGGACATTTCCCTGCGCCTGACGGTCAGCGACCGCCTGGTTGACATGGTGGAAGAGGGCATCGACGTGATGCTGCGCATCGGCGAGCCGCAGGATTCATCGCTGGTGGCGCGCAGCCTGCTGAAGATGGATTATCTGTGCTGCGCCTCGCCCGCCTTTGTTGCCCGGCATGGCCTGCCGCGCACGCCGCAGGAGCTGGACCAGTTTGCCTGCCTGCATTTCCTGTATCCGAAATCGCGCCAGGTGCGGCCCTGGCTGTTCCAGGCCGGGGAGGGAGAGGGGGGCGACGCGGCGTATGCGCACACGCCGCCGGCCGCCTTGGCCTTCGACCATATCGAATCGATGATCGCCGCCGCTCAGGCCGGATGCGGCATCGTCCAGGCGCTGTCCGTTTCCGTGTTGCAGCCGCTGCGTGAAGGCAGCCTCGTGCCCGTGCTGCAACCGTTCCGCACGCGGGGACCGGACTTGTGGGCGCTGTTCCACCCGCGCCAGCTGCGCGCGGCCAAGGTGCAGGTGTTCGTGGAGTTTTTGGCGCAGATTTTCCGGGAAGGCTTTAATGAGAATTGATTATCAATTATAATGCAAGCCTATTGCATTGAATTGCCCCTTGTCAGGAATCCCATGTCCGTGTTTTACCGCCGCCCCGTGGCGCTTTTGCTGGCCGCCGCCAGTCCCCTGGTGCTGGCCGCCGACCCTGCCGTCGATAGCTTTGATGCGCAGGACGTCGTCACCGTCAAGGCCGAGCGCCAGCATTACCGCAGCCTGTCCGCCACGGGCGCCACCAAGACGGATGCCTTGCTGATGGACTTGCCGCAAAGCGTGCGCGTGTTGACCGGCGACCTGCTGCGCGACGCCGGCTTGACGACTTTGGCCGGCGCGCTGGACCTGGCCAGCGGTATTTCAAAACAAAGTCCGCTGGGCGGCCTGTGGGACAGCTACGCCATGCGCGGCTTCACGGGCGACCCGAATTTCGGCTCCGACTACATGGTCAACGGTTTCAGTTCCAGCCGCGGTTACAACGGCATGCGCGACGGCGGCAATACGCAGAATGTGGAAGTGCTGAAAGGCCCCGCTTCGGCCCTGTACGGCCGTGGCGAGCCGGGTGGCACGGTGAACATCACGACGAAAAAGCCGAAGTTTGCGCCCGAATACAGTGCCGATATGTCACTCGGCAGCTTTAGCACGCGCCGCGCCGCGCTGGATTTGACGGGACCGTTGAGCGACACCATCGCCTACCGCCTGAACGCGGCGCATGAAGAAGGGCACAGCTTCCGCGATACGGTGAAAGTCGAACGCAGCCTGTTTTCGCCGTCCTTCCTCTGGCTGGCGGGCGAGCACACGACCGTGTCGTATGAAATCGAAGCGGTGCGGCAGCGCGCGCCGTTCGACCGGGGCGTGGTTGCCGTGAACGGCAAGCTGGGTCTTGTCCCCGTCTCGCGCTTCCTGGGCGAACCGGGCGACGGCCCGATGACGGTCAAGTCGCTGGGACAGCAGCTGTTTATCCATCACGCGCTGTCCGACGACTGGACGGTGCAGGCGGGTGCGTCCTACCGCGACAGCGCATTGAGCGGTTATTCGACCGAAGCGAACAGGCTGCTGGCCGATGGCCGCACGCTGAACCGCCAGCGCCGCCACCGCGATTTCTCGGCCACCGACGTCTCTGCCCGCGTCGAGTTGCTGGGCAAATTCAAAACTGGCGCGCTGGCGCATGAGGTGCTGGCCGGTGTCGACGCCTATCACTTCGATGACCACCGGGTGCAGCTACGCCGTAATCCCTCGGCCGCCAACGCCTATGCCATCGACATTTTCAATCCCGTGTATGGCGGCAAGGCCGCTCCGCTGGCCCTGTCCATCGATACGCAGGAAGGGCAAAGGGCGCGTGGCCTGTATGCGCAGGACCAGGTCGACCTGGGCGCGCAATGGAAGGCGCTGGTCGGTGTGCGCCATGATACGTACACGCAGGATGTGACGAATAATCGCCTGAACGTGAGCAATCGCCAGTCGCTGTCGGCCACCAGCCCCCGCGCAGGCCTCGTGTACCAGCCGTCGCAGGCGTGGTCGCTGTATGCAAGCGCGGCCAAGGGCTTCCGGCCCAACAGCGGCATCAGCATTGCCAATCAGGCTTTCCCGGCCGAGCGCAGCCGCTCGTATGAACTGGGCGCGAAGCTGGAAACGGGCAAGCTGACGGGCACGGTGGCCGTGTACGACATCCGCAAGAGCAATGTGTTGACGACCAATCCCGCCAACACGGACTTCGCCATCGCGGCGGGCGAGGTGGGCAGCCGTGGCATGGAACTCGACGTGTCGGGCGAAGTGGCGCGCGGCTTGCGCGTCTCGGGCGCCTATGCCTACACCAACGCCACCGTTACGCGCGGCGACAATACGATCGTGACGGGCAGCCGCTTCGCCAACGTGCCGCGCCACAGCGCCAACCTGCTGGCCACGCAGCAATTCGCGCTGGCTACGGGCACGGCCAGCGTGGGTGGCGGCCTGCAATACGTGGGCGAGCGCCTGGGCGACGTGGCCGTCAGCAGCAAGTTCACCCTGCCAGCCTACACGACGGCCAAATTGCTGGCGTCTTATTCTCCCAACGCCAAACTGCGCCTGGCTTTGAACGTGGAAAACCTGTTCAACCGCAGCTATTATGCGAGTTCGTATAGCCAGCTGTGGGTGGCGCCGGGGGCCGAGCGTACGGTGACCCTGAATGCCCATTACCGTTTCTAAGCGATGACGATGACATTGATTACATCTTCCACCCTGCGTACCCGCATCGCCGTTATCGACGTGCTGCGCGGCCTCGTCATGCTGATCATGCTGTTCGACCATGTGCGCGAAACGGTCTTTTTACACCACCAGGTCAGCGACCCGATGGATGTGGCCAGCGTCGATCCTGCCCTGTTCTTCACGCGCCTGGCCGCCCATGTCTGCGCGCCCATGTTCGTTTTCCTGACAGGCTTGTCTGCCTGGCTGTATGCGCATCCGGCTGCCGGACCGCGCAGCGCCAGCGGTTTCCTGTTCAAGCGGGGCTTGCTGCTGGTCGTGCTGGAACTGGTGTTCGTCAACTTCGCCTGGAGCGGGGCGTTTCCGCCGGCCGTGCTGTATCTGCAGGTGATCTGGGTCATCGGCCTGGCCATGATGGCGCTGGCCGTGCTGCACAAATTTCCATTGAAAATATTGGTGCTGCTCGGTGTGGCGATTGTTGCGGGACAGCATCTGTTGACAGGCTTGCGCGCGGAAGAGGGCAGCTTTGCCTATTACGTTCTGACGGTATTGCTGCAGCGCGGTTACCTGGTGGCGGACGGCGCCATGAAGATCAAGGTCAGCTATCCGCTGCTGCCGTGGATAGGCGTGATCGTGCTCGGCTATGCGGCCGGCCCCCTGTATGCGCGCAGCCGTTCGCCGGAGAACCGTCGTCGCCGGCTGCTGGCGCTGGGCGCGGGCAGTTTGCTGCTGCTGGCCGTGTTGCGCGGCTTCAATATCTATGGCGAAACCCTGCCGTGGGTGGCGGGCGACACGGCCGTGCGTACGGTCATGAGCGTGCTCAACTTCACCAAGTACCCGCCATCGCTGGATTTCCTGCTGTTCACCCTGGGCCTGGGTATGCTGGGCCTGGCCTGGCTGGAAAGCGTCGATAACTGGTTCACGCGGGCGTGCGCCACCTTTGGCGGCGCGCCCATGTTCTACTATCTGCTGCATTTATACCTGCTGCTGGCTATTGGCCTCACCTTGACGGCCGTGCTGGGCGCCAACCACGGTGCCCGTTATGGCGTCGAGCACATCTGGCAAGTCTGGCTGCTGGCCTTGCTGCTGATGCCCGTGCTGTACTTCCCTTGCCGCGCGTTTGCCAATTACAAGCGAACCTCAACGCAGGCCTGGGTGCGCTATTTCTGATGCAGCCCCTACTTGCAGTACAGCCTGTCGATGCTGTGCGCCGACGCCAGGTAATGCCGCGTCTGCCAACCGATCGCCACCCTGTAGGCGCACGGTGGATCGAGCGCCACGTTGACGGGGAAGCCGCCATTGTTGCCTGATAAATGCGGCCCGCCCGCGTCGCCACGGAACAGATAATTACTCGGTGGCGGTGGCGGGGTGAAGCTGGCGGCCGGCAGCGGTGGCGGCGGGTGCGTGATGCCGTTGTTGTTGGAAATCGTGATATTGAAGAAGCGCAGATGCGGATGGTCGATCGTGTACAGGATATGTACGAGGCCGCCCGCGATGGGGTTGCAGGCATTGCTGCGCAGCTCTTCCAGGTCCAGCGCCACGATCACGGGCGAGTTGTCGAAGACGATGGAGTCGAGCCCGTCCGTGGCCACGAGCGCCAGGCTGACGCCGTCGCGTACCTCGAAGCCCAGGCGGTAGCGGCGTATCGGTTCGCTCTCGGCCGCGCTCAGGCTGCGGCCAGCGTCGAGGATGGGCAAGCCGCCCGGCAGCTTGGCCGGGTGCAGGCTGGTGATGGCCGGTGTATTCACGGTCAGCAAGTCAAACGTGCGCAGGAAGATGTTGGGCGCCACGTTGACGATGGCCGTCGTGCCGTCGCGCATGTCCACGGTGACGGGCTTGCCGTCCACCCGTATCCAGCCACCCGGTTTCAAGTCGCCCGCGTCGATGATGACGGGCGCCGAATCGCCAAGACCCAGTCCGTTCGTGTAAAACACATAGCCGACGTGCGTGCCGAGCACTTGCGTCAACGGCGCCAGGCTGGCGGGCGCCACCGAAGGGATGGCTGCCGGGTCGTCGCTGCCGCCGGGCCAGGACCATTCGCCGATCAGGAAACGGTATTCGAGCGGGTTGGCGGGGATGGCGTTGTTGCGCAGCGGGCAATTGCCCTTCAGGGTGACGCCGCCGGCGAACACGTACGAGGCGCCGGCGCCGCCTGCATAGCCTTGCGCGGAAAAGCCGGCCAGCGAGGGGAACGGGTGGATGTCGAAGATTTCCACCTGCTGCCAGTGGGGGACGCCTTCCACGTCGGGCGGCAAGACTTCTTTCGAGCAGAGTTCCACGCAGAAGCAGTGGCCCACGTTTTCGCGCCCCGGCTGGCGGCCGTTCGCTTGCGTTTCCGACAGGATCGTCACGCTGCCCAGCTGCGCCGTGAAATACACGTCGGGTCCGCTGGCGAATTCCACGTTGATGAACGGAGAGAAGGGCGTCAAGGTGAAGTCCGACGTCAGGTAATCGATGCGGAAGCGCCCGCTGGCGTCCGTGACGGCCTGGCCCAGCGCGTCGTCCTGCAGCCAGTCGGCGTCGAAGGCCCGCACCGTGGCGCCGGCGATCGGCGCGTGGGGAGCGTCGCACGTGCGCAATCGGCCGCAGATGGTCCAGGCGCCGAAGCGGGCGCGCACCAGGCACCAGAAACGTTGCGGCAGGCAATAGTCCCAGACGGCGAGAAAATCATTGTCGACCTGGCGCCAGCGGGGCTGGATGGTGGTGAGGGAGAACTGCAACGGCACGGGATCTTTCGGCCCCGGTTTCAAATGCGGCACGGCAGGGCACAGGATGTCGACTTCGACGGCCTCGCCCTGGTAAGCGTCTTCCAGGGTAAAGCTGAAGTTGCCATCGTCATCCGTGCGCGTTTCGGCCAGTAGGAAGGGCGCTTTCGCCTGCACTTCCTCGTCCGTGAGGATGGCGAAGGTTTCCTTGGCGCTGGCCACAGCCAGGGCCGTGACGTTTTGCGACTCGCGCGGCCGGTACAGGCGCACGATGACGTGGGATAAGGCTTCAGGACACTCGGCACAGATCAAGCCGCACAGCTTGCCCCGCAGGATGTAGGCCATGATGGCTCCCTTGCTGATGTGGACGGCGCGCCGCTCGGAATGGCGGCGCTGTTACCAAGCTAGCAAATGAATGGCCGATGGACTTGATCTGGATTAAAGGCGGGCCAGCTATTTAATCAGTGCCAGCACTTCGCGGAAACGCGGGTGCTTGCAATCGCGCAGCCATTCGAAGGCCAGCATCTCCACCGTCACCAGATGGGCGCCGAGCTTGTCCAGGCGGGCCAGCGCCGCATCGCGGCTGGCCCCCTGGCGCGACCCGACGGCATCGATGGCGATGATCACGTCGTAATCGCGTTCCAGCAGGCCAACGGCCGTCTGCAGCATGCATACATGGGCTTCGCACCCCGTGACGACGATCTGTTTGCGCCCGGGCGGCAAGATATTATGCAAGCCATCAAAACAGGCGCCGAAATGCGTCTTGTGCAGGGTCCGTTCGCACAGGGCGGCGATCTCTTCCACGTTCGGCCCCAGTCCCTGGCGGTTTTGTTCCGTGCCCAGCACGGGCACGTCAAGCAGGCGGGCGATCCTGGCCAGGCGCAGGTTTTGCGCCAGCACGAGGCCGGCCTCGTGGATGGCCGGCATCAAGCGGCCTTGCAGGTCGACAATGACCAAAACAGCCTGGCTCGCATCCATCAGCATGGCGTTCTCCTAATTAGTATGTGGCGACAGTGTAGCGCGCCGCGGCTTGCTCAAGCAGGCCAACTGGGCATGGCTGTTTCGCCCATCAGGTAGGCGTGATTCAAATCGATGGCGCTGCGCAGGTAGTTCCACAGGGCGCTGACCCGGGCGATATTGCGCCGCTCACTGGGCGAGACCATCCAGAAGGCGCGCAGCAGGTCGATCTCGCCGTCGAGCACGGGCACCAGTTCGTTCGACTGCTGCGCCACGAAGCAGGGCAGGATCGCCAGCGCCTGGCCCGCGCGCGCCGCGTGATACTGGGCGATCACGCTGGTGCTGCGAAAGGCGCGCAGGGAGTCGGGCGCCACGTTGTCCATGTAGCGCAGTTCCGAACTGAAGACCAGATCGTCCACATAGCCGATGATGGGGTGCTGCGCCAGTTGCGCCACGCTGGTGATGGGTGCGTGGCGCCCCAGGTAGGCGGGTGTGGCATACAGTTTCAGGCGGTAGTCGGACAGCTTCGTCACCACATACGGGCCGGACAGGGGGCGCTCGATGGAAATGGCCACGTCCGCCTCGCGCTTGGACAGGCTGACGAAACGGGGTACGGCGATCAGGTCCACGCTGATGTGCGGGTAGCGTCCGCAAAACTGCGCCAGGTGGGGCGCCAGCACGATGGCGCCGAAGCCCTCGGTGGCGCCCAGGCGCACCTGGCCCGACAGCAGCCGGTTATGTTCGCCCAGTTCTTCGGTGGCGGCAAACACCGTGCTTTCCATGGTTTCCGCATATTCCATCAGGCGGTGGCCTTCGGGCGTCAGCTGGTAGCCCACGTAGTTGCGGTCGAACAGCTGCGTGCCCACCTGCTCCTCGAACTTGCGCATGCGCCGCGACACGGTGGAATGGTCGATGCCCAGCTTTTTCGCCGCATCGACGAGGCCGGCGCTGCGCGTCAGTTCCAGGAAGACCCGTACATTGTCCCAATCGAGCATGGCTGATCCTCTCTGTGCATTTTTGCAAAGGAATTATGCATGAATTTCACTTGAATGCTTATTTTTACACATGCAGAATGCAGATATACATATAAGAAAAACCCTCACCCCTCAGGAGACACGCATGAAAAAAACCGTTCTGGCCATGGGCGCGCTGGCGCTCACCCTTTCCTTTGGCGGCGCGCACGCTCAAATTTCCGATGGCGTCGTCAAGGTCGGCATCCTGACCGACATGTCCGGGCCGTATTCGGCCATGGGCGGGCGCGGCTCCGTCGTCGCCAGCCAGATGGCCGTCGAGGATTGCCTGAAAGCCGAATGCAAGGGCATGAAGATCGAGATCCTCTCGGCTGACCATTTGAACAAGGCTGATATCGCCGCCTCCAAGGCGCGCGAATGGATAGACCGCGACAAGGTCGACGCCATCGCCGACCTGACCAATTCCTCGGTGGCCCTGTCCGTGCAAAAACTGATGAAAGAGAAAGGCGGCATCGCCATGTTCAGCGGCCCGGCCACGGGGCGGTTGACGAATGAAGACTGCTCGCCGAACGGCTTCCACTGGATGTTCGATACCTATTCGCAGGCGGCCGGCACGGCGGCGGCGCTGACGAAACTGGGTCAGAAATCCTGGTACTTCGTCACCGTCGATTACGCGTTCGGCCACTCGCTGGAAAAAGACGCCAGTGAAGTCGTCAAGCGCAATGGCGGCACGGTGCTGGGCGCCGTGCGCCATCCGCTCAACGCGTCCGATTTCTCGTCCTTCCTGGTGCAGGCGCAAGGCTCCAAGGCACAGGTGATCGGTCTGGCCAACGGCGGCGCAGACGTGGTCTCGGCCATCAAGCAGGCGCGCGAGTTCCGCATCGGCAGCGGCAAGGACCAGCGCCTGGCCGCCTTGCTCGTTTTCCTCTCGGACGTGCACGCGCTGGGCCTGGAAACGGCCCAAGGCCTCGTCTACGCGGATGGTTTTTACTGGGATTTCGATGACCGCAGCCGCGCCTTCGCGAAACGCTTCGAGGCACTCAACAAGGGCGCCAAGCCGACCATGGTGCAGGCGGGCGTGTATTCGAGCGTCTACCACTACCTGAAATCGGTGGCGGCCGCGAAGAGCGACGATTCGAAAATCGTCGCCCAGAAAATGCGCGAGCTGCCGATCAAGGACGCCGTCATGAACAACGCCTCGATCCGCCCCGACGGCCGCGTGATCCACGATATGTACCTGGTGCAGGTGAAAACCCCGGCCGAATCGAAAGGCGCATGGGATTACCTGAAAGTGCTGTCCACCATCCCCGCCGACCAGGCGTTCAAGACTATGGATGCGGCGGCGTGCAACCTGGTCAAGAAATAACCATCGAATACCTTACGGAGCCTTACATGAACCAAGCCCTCACCTCAGTTCCCGCCGTCCCCCTGCACATCGGCGGCAAGCACCACGCCTCGACCAGCACCGAATGGCGCGACGTCATCAACCCGGCCACACAGGAAATCGTCGCCAAGGTGCCGTTTTCCACGCCGGACGAAGTCAACCTGGCCGTCGCCACGGCCAAGGAGGCATTCAAGAGCTGGCGGAATACCCCGCTGGCGGCGCGCATGCGCATCATGCTCAAGTGCCAGCACCTGATCCGCGAAAACATCGCCACTCTGGCTGAACTGATCACGCGCGAACACGGCAAGACTTTGCCCGACGCGGAAGGGGAGGTGATGCGCGGCCTGGAAGTGGTGGAGCACGCGTGCTCGATCGCCACCCTGCAGCTGGGCGAGATCGCGGAAAACGCGGCGACCGGCGTCGATGTCTACAATATCTACCAGCCGCTGGGCGTAGGCGCCGGCATCACGGCCTTCAATTTCCCCGTCATGCTGCCGTGCTTCATGTTCCCCATCGCTATCGCCTGCGGCAATACGTTTGTCTTGAAACCGTCGGAGCAGGATCCGTCCTCGTCGATGTATCTGGTCGAACTGATGTATCAGGCGGGCTTGCCGGCCGGCGTGCTGAACGTCGTGCATGGCGGCGCCGACGTCGTCAACATGCTGTGCGACCATCCCGACATCAAGGCCGTCTCCTTCATCGGCTCTACCCACGTGGGCACGCATGTGTACCGTCGCGCCAGCGAATCGGGCAAGCGTGCGCAATCGATGATGGGCGCGAAAAACCATTGCGTGGTGCTGGCCGACGCCAACAAGGAGCAGGCGATCAATAACCTGATCGGCGCGGCCTTCGGTGCGGCTGGCCAGCGCTGCATGGCCAATTCCGTCGTCGTGCTGGTGGGCGAGGCGCGCTCCTGGCTGCCGGAAATCGTCGCCCGCTCGCAGGCGTTGAAAGTGGGGCCGGGCAGCGACCGCGATGCCGACCTGGGGCCGATGGTCTCGAAAGCGGCCATGCAGCGCGCGGAAAAGCTGATCCAGGCGGGCGTGGACGAAGGCGCGCAGCTGCTGCTCGACGGTCGCGGCCACAAGGTGGCCGGCTACGAGGGCGGCAACTTCATGGGGCCGACGATTTTCTCGAAGGTGGCAGCCTCGAACTCCGTCTACACGCAGGAAATCTTCGGGCCCGCCATGTGCGTGGTCGAGACGGAGACGCTGGACCAGGCCATCGCCTTCATCAACGCCAACCCGAACGGCAACGGCACCTCGATCTTCACCTCGTCCGGCTGGGCGGGGCGCAAGTTCCAGAACGAGATCGACGTGGGCCAGGTGGGCATCAACGTGGCCATACCCGTGCCTGTCGCCTATTTCAGCTTCACAGGTTCGCGCGCGTCGAAGCTGGGCGATCTGGGCCCGAACGGCAAGCAAGCCTTGTACTTCTGGACGCAGACCAAGACCGTCACGGCGCGCTGGTTCGCCCCGGACGACGGCGGCAGCGGCGTCAATACCACCATCTCGATGAAATAAGGAGGCGGCGATGAGCACCAATATCGTTTTCATCGGCCTGGGCAACATGGGGCTGCCCATGGCGCAAAACCTCGTGCGGGCCGGCCATGCCGTCACGGGCTTCGATTTGGTACCGGCCAGCGTGCGGCAGTTTGCCGATGGCGGCGGCCTCGTGTCCGATGATCAGGGCGCGGCGATCCAGGCGGCCGACATCGTCATCACCATGCTGCCGGCCAGCCGCCACGTGCTGGGTGCTTATTTGGGTAACCCTTTGGGCGAGACTGGCATCCTGGCGCAGGCGCGGCCCGGCACCCTGCTGATCGACTGTTCGACGATTTCCACCGAGGCGGCGCGCCAGGTGGGCCGCGCGGCCGAAGAAAAGGGCATGCCCATGCTGGACGCGCCCGTCTCAGGCGGTACGGCGGGCGCCACCAACGGTACGTTGACCTTCATGGTGGGCGGCGAAGAATCCGCGCTGGCGGCGGCGCGGCCTTACCTGGACGTCATGGGCAAGGCCATCTTCCATGCGGGCGGTTCGGGCTGCGGCCAGACGGTCAAGATCTGCAACAACATGCTGCTGGGGATACTGATGATCGGCACCAGCGAAGCGATACGCCTGGGCGTGGCCAATGGCCTGGACCCAAAGGTGGTGTCGGACGTGATGGCGAAAAGCTCGGGCCGCAACTGGACCCTGGACGTGTACAACCCGTGTCCGGGCGTGGCCGAGAACGTGCCCGCGTCGCGTGGCTACACGGGCGGCTTTGGCGTCGATTTGATGCTGAAGGACCTGGGCCTGGCCGTGGAAAGCGCCTTGGCCAGCGGCGCGAGCGTGCCGCTGGGCGCCTTGTCGCGCAATTTATATAGTTTGCACAGCAAGGCGGGATCGGGCGCGCTGGACTTTTCCAGCATTTATCAGTTATTGGGCGATAAAGCTTAAGGCTGTTGCGCCTGCAGGGCGGCCAGTTCCGCCCTGGCTTTTTCCAGCTTGCCTTCCAGCTTGGCGATCTTCTTCGGCTGTTTATTGGCTTCCTGGGCCAGGCGCAGCGAACGCTCCGTCTGGTTTACCTTCGCCTGCGCCTTCAGCACCTTCTTGTTATGGCGTTCGACCAGCACATTGTCGCGGCAGTGGGCGTTGACTTCGTCGAGCGCGCGCGTGAGGCCCGCGACCTTGTCGGACAGGCCCTGTTCCTGCGCCTGGTGCAATTCGGTGCGGATGCTTTCGCGCTTGGCGGCGCAGCCGGCCAGCTGGGTGTCTGCGGCGCTGGCGCTCACGGAGGCTGCGGCGAGCAGCAGGGTCAAGGCGGTGGTGGCGAGGCGGTTCATGGCGTTCCTGTATAAGTGGTGAGCCCGTGCAATGTAAGCCCGCCGGCTTGCCCTGTCAAACTTCGCCTGCAGTGCGCGCC
The DNA here is from genome assembly GCF_002735705.1 of Janthinobacterium sp. BJB426. Classification (GTDB taxonomy): domain Bacteria; phylum Pseudomonadota; class Gammaproteobacteria; order Burkholderiales; family Burkholderiaceae_D; genus Janthinobacterium. The sequence goes on along the minus strand of NZ_PDZL01000030.1, from coordinate 7,648 downwards.
TGTCCGGCCGGGCATCGGCTACCATGCGTGTTTTCTTCTTCCCGATACCGCCGCATGCCCAAGAAATTCCTGTTGCTGATTCCTTTTCTGCTGCCGCTGCCCGTCCTGGCGCAAACTTCGCCGACCTTGCTCGATCTGCAGCTGATCGCCATCAAGGCACGGGCCGATGTGACTACCCATAGCCCGGAAAGCATCGCCGAATTTGCCGAGACCCGGCGTGTGGCGGAAACGGGCGACGTCGAGGCGCAGCTGGAACTGGCCCGCATGCTGCAACTGGGCGTCGGCGCGCCGCAAGACACGGCGCTATCGATGGCCTGGCTGCGCAAGTCGGCCGAAAACGGCTATGCGCCGGCGCAATCGGCCTTGGGATTGGCTTATGCCGTGGGCGGCAAGGTGCCGGTCGACCGCGTGCAGGGCGAATACTGGCTGCGCAAGGGCGTGGCACAAGGAGATCAGCTGGCGCAAACCATCCTGGCGCTGGAATTTATCGATGGCGACAGCAGTGCCGAAGAACAGGCGCTGGCCATCACCTGGCTGAAGGCGGCGGCGAACGAACAGCACTTTGTGCCTGCCTACAACGCGCTGGGCGAGCACCTGATGCGCGCAGCCGCCGATGAACAGGATCGCGGCGAGGCTTTCCACTGGTATGACAGATCGGCGCGTGAAAAGCAGCCGGCCGGCATGCGCAACCTGGCTCGCGCACATGAACTGGGCCTGGGCGTGAAACAGTCCGACAAGCTGGCCCTGGTCTGGTATGAACGGGCGGGATGGAGCGGCGACGTGCCCGCCATGCGGCGCATGATTGACGTGTATGCCAAGGGCGGACTGGGACAGCAGGCGGATGCCGAAGACGCGGCCGAGTGGCGCGCAAAACTGGCCGAGAAGGAAAAGCAATGAAGACCATCCTGTTCATATTCAGCCTGGCGCTGGCGCAGAGCGTGCCGGCCCAGCCAGCCGCCGAAGCGGCGGCGCGCCAGCATCCGGCGCTGGCCGAATTCGATATGTCCGGCCTGGATGCCATGCGCGCAAGGGTGCGGGCCGTGATCAACCGGCCGGTCGACCTGTCGCCGGACAAGGTCGCCGCCTTCGACAAGACGCGCGCCGCTGCGGAACGGGGGGACACGGCAGCCCAGCTGGAGCTGGCGCAGATGCTGCACCAAGGCGAAGGCACGTCGCGCGACTATGACGCCGGCCTGGCGTGGATGCGGAAATCGGCCGAAGGCGGCTATGGTTCGGCGCAGGCTTTCCTGGGCGTGGCTTATACGCTGGGACAGGGCAGGAGCATCGACCGCAAGCTGGGCGAATACTGGTCGCGCAAGGGTGCCGCGCAAGGCGTGGAACTGGCCAACTTCACCGTGGCCATGCACTTTGAAAATATCCACAGCAGCCCGGAAGAACAGGCGCATGCGCTGCACTGGCTGAAGTTCTATGCCGGGAACGGCTTTATTTACGCCTACAATGAGATCGGCTACCGCCTGATGATGACGGCGCAGGACGACGCGCAGCGCAAGGAAGCGTTCGGCTGGTACATGCAGGCGGCCAAGGCGCTCGATCCGCCCGGCTTGAACAATGTCGCCTACTCGTACGAGGTGGGACAGGGCGTGCCGCAGAGCGACGAGGCGGCCCTGGGCTGGTACGAGATGGCGGCCATCGCCAAAAGCCCGCCGGGCCAGACGGGTTTCGCGCGGCTGCTGGAACAAGGGCGCGGCGGGCCGACCCGGCAAGGGCCGGCGCCCAAGCCCTTTGCCCTGTACCTGCTGGCGGCGCAGCAGGGCGACCGGGAAGCCATCGAACGGCTGATCAAGGTGTACGATAAGGGCGAGCTGGAACAGGCAGCCGACCCCGCGCAGGCGGCGCTGTGGCGCGAAAAGCTCAGACTGGCGAAGACTCCCTGACCAGGCATGACGGAGCAGGGACGGCATGCTATCATCATTGTTATCGATAACAATATCATGAGAGACCGATGAATCCCGACTTCCGCTCCAGGGCGACGCTTGAAAAGCATATCCTGCACACGATGCACTTTTATCACCCGCGCGCTTTTGACCCGAGCGGCGGCTTTTACCACTTCTTCCTCGATGATGGCACGGTGTACGACGCCAGCACGCGCCACCTGGTCAGCAGCACGCGCTTCATCTTCAATTACGCCATGGCTTATCGCCACTTCGGCGATGACGCTTACCAGGCGGCCCTGCGCCACGGCGTGGCCTTCCTGCGCGACGTGCACCGCGACCCGGCCACGGGCGGCTATGCCTGGCAACTGTCGTGGAAAGACGGCGTCAAGACAGTCGAAGATGGCGCCAACCACTGCTACGGCCTGGCCTTCGTGCTGCTGGCGTATGCCCACGCCTTGCAAGCTGGCGTGACGGAAGCGCGCGCGTATCTCGACGAGACCTTTGAATTGATGGAGCAGCGTTTCTGGCTGCCCGAACACGGTCTGTATGCGGACGTGGCCAGCGCCGACTGGTCCACCCTGGACGGCTACCGGGGCCAGAACGCCAATATGCACGCCTGCGAAGCCATGCTGGCCGCTTTTGAAGCGACAGGCGAGGCGAGATATCTGCACCGCGCCGAAACGCTGGCGCACAACATCACGGTGCGCCAGGCGGGCCTGGCGGACGGCATGATCTGGGAACACTACGCGCCTGACTGGGCTATCGACTGGGATTACAACCTGCACGACAAGAGCAATATCTTCCGTCCGTGGGGCTACCAGCCCGGCCACTTCACGGAATGGGCCAAGCTGCTGCTGATCATGGAGCGCCACGCCAAGTTCATGGCCGGCCCGTCCGACTGGCTGCTGCCGCGCGCGCGCGAACTGTACGACACGGCCCTGGCCAAGGCCTGGGATGGCGCGCATGGCGGTATCCACTACGGTTTCGGCCCGCAAGATGAGATCTGCGATGGCGACAAATACTTCTGGGTGCAGGCGGAAAGCTTCGCCGCCGCCGCCGTGCTGGCCGCACGCACGGGCGACGACGCCTACTGGCACAGCTACGACAAAATCTGGGACTACAGCTGGACGCACTTCGTCGACCATGAACACGGCGCCTGGTACCGCATTTTGACGCCGGAAAACGGCAAGATCAGCAAGGAGAAAAGCCCGGCCGGCAAGACCGATTATCACACCATGGGCGCCTGCTATGAAGTGCTGAACGTGATCGGCGGTGCCGCATGAACGTCACCTCTTTCCCTGCTTTCGTGTCGGCAGGCGAAGCGCTGACGGACATGCTGCGCACGGGCGCCGACTCCTGGAACAGCCAGGTGGGCGGCTCGACCTGGAACGTGGCGCGCGTGATGGCGCGCCTGGGCGTGCCCAGCGCCTTTGCGGGCGGCGTCAGCCTCGACGTCTTCGGCGACGCGCTGGCCGCTGCCACCGGGGCGGCGGGCCTGGACATGCGTTTTTTGCAGCGCCATGCGAAGTCGCCGCTGCTGGCCATCGTGCACGAACTGCATCCGCCCACGTATTACTTCATCGGCGACGACAGCGCCGACCTGCATTTCGACTCTTCCCTCCTGCCGGCCGGCTGGATGCGGGGTGCGCAATGGGTGCATTTCGGCGGCATCAGCCTGGCGCGCGAACCGCTGGCGGGCAAGTTGCTGGCGCTGGCGCAGGAACTCAAGGCGGCTGGCGTGAAAATCAGCTACGACCCGAATTTCCGCATCATGATGGATGAACGCTACGACGCCACCTTGCGCCGCATGACGCAGCTGGCTGACGTGATCAAGGTGTCGGACGAAGACCTGGCGGGCCTGTTCCGCCATGAAGATATCGATGGCGCGTTTGCCATGCTGCGCAGCTGGAATCCGCAAGCCACCTATTTATATACGCGCGGTGCGCAGGGCGCGGCGCTGTATCAGGGCGAGCAAACCTGGCAGGCGGCGCCGCCCGTCATCGAGGTGGTCGACTCCGTGGGGGCGGGCGACGCCAGCATCGGCGGCTTGCTGTACAGCCTGATGTACCGTCCCGAGGCCGACGGCGGCCAGCATTTGCGCTTTGCCGTCGCGGCGGGCGCGGGCGCCTGCCTGGCGGCCGGTGGCGCGCCCCCTTCGGTGGAGCTGGTGGAGTCGCTGGTGCAGCGCACGGTGGTGCGCTAGGCGTCGGCTAGCGGGGACGGTAGATTCCCGTCGACGCCCGGTCCATCAGGGTGAACGCCATCAGATGATGCGTGGCGGGCGCTGTTTCGCCGGCGCGGCGCTGGCGGATTTCGTCGATGACGAGATTGACGGCGGCGCGCGCCATGTCGGCGATGGGCTGGTGGATGGTGGTCAGCTCGGGCCAGACGGTGGTGGCGACGGGCGTGTCGTCAAAGCCGCACACGCACAATTCCGCCGGCACCTGCAAGCCCATGCCGTGCGCCACGGCCAGCGTGGCGGCGGCCATGTCGTCATTGCTGGCGAAGATGGCGCTCGGGTGCGGTGCTTGCGCCAGCAGCTGGCGCGCCGCGTCGAGGCCCGAACGATACGTAAAGTAGCCTTGCGCCACTCTGTGCGGCGGCACTTGCAAGCCCGCTTCCCGCATGGCGTCCTCGAATGCCTGGCGGCGCAGCAGGGCCGGCGTGTGCGCCGGATCGCCTTCGATGAAGCCGATGTCGCGGTGGCCCAGTGCGATCAAATGGCGCGTCATGGCCAGCGCGCCTTCGTAGTCGTCGATGCGCACGGCCGAGACGCCGGGCGAGGGGCGTGCCGTGGCCACGGCGATGGCGGGGATGCCCATCTGGTTCAGCTGCGCCAGCACTTCCGGTGAATCGCACAGGGGCGGCGGCACGAGGATGCCATCCACGCCGGCCGCCACCAGGCAATCGATGCCGGCGCGCTGGCTGTCCAGATCTTCGCAGCGTTCGAGCAGCAACTGGCCGCCCCCCTGGCGGCATTGATCCATGGCGCCGACGAGGAATTCGCTGAGGAAGGCGGCGCTCGGATTGCTGTACAACAGGCCGATGCGCAAGGTACCCGTACGGGCCGCCCTGGCCGCCAGGTTGGGCTGGTAATGCAGGCTGGCGATCGCCGCCTCGACCTTGTCGCGCGTGGCCGTGCTGACGCTGGCGCGCCCGTTGATCACGCGCGATACCGTCATGGCCGACACGCCTGCCACGCGCGCCACGTCGTGCACGGTGGCGCCGCTGGCGGTATCAAGGGCGGCGTGCGCCGCCTTATTCGAGGTGGCCACCGAATTTCAGCTTGCCGCTGATGCGCATGCCGTGCAATTGACCTTCTTCCAGTTCGGCGGCGCTGGTTCGCTGCGCCGTGTCGCGCCGCGCCAGTCCCACGGACAGGATATCGAGCATCATCAGTTGCAGCAGGCGCACGATCATGGGCACGAAATTGAGATTGCCTTCCGGGTGGTTCAAGGTCAGCAGCACGTCGGCCAGCTTGGCCAGCGGCGAGCCGCTGGCCGTAATGGCCAGCACGCGCGCGCCGCAGCCTTGCGCCACCTTGACGGTGCGCAGCAGGTCGGGCAGGGCGCCCGAGCGGGAAATGACCAGCGCCACGTCGCCCGGTTTGAGCATGGCGGCGCTCATTTCCTGCGCCTGCGGGTCGGCAAAGAAGCTGCTGACGATACCCAGGTTGAGCAGCTTGTGCTGCATGTCGTCCGCCACCACGCGGGCGCTGCCCACGGCCAGCAATTCCACGCGCTGTGCGCCGCGCAGCAGTTCGATGGCGGCCGTCAGCGCTTTCACGTCGAGCATGTCGCGCAGGGCCAGCGCGGCCGAGGCGTTATTGCCCAGCACCTTGCGCGCCAGTTCCGCGTCGGAATCCGAGATCTCCACGTGGCAGTGGGCCACCGTGATGGCGCCGCCCGTCAGGCCGGAGGCCAGCTTCAGCTTGAAGTCGGCCAGGCCCTGCACGCCGATGGAGCGGCAAAAGCGCATCACGGTCGGCTGGCTGACGCCGACCCGCTGGGCGATTTCGGCGATCGGCAGGGTCAGCATGGCGTTCGGCTCTTTCAGGACCCAGTCGGCGACCTTGCATTCCGAGGGGCTCATGCGTCCGCGCGCCTGGCGCACGGATTCGAGCACGGGTGCGCCGGAATGGGCGCGCTTGAGCTTTTGCGCGAGGATGGCGGCGATGCCGAGGAAGGTGGGCAGTTCGGCCGTGATCAGGAAGGTGGGAATCTGCGCCAGGTATTCGTTCAGGCGGCCCTTTTGCTCGAAGCGGGCGCGGAACTGCGACTGTTCGAACAGGGGACCCAGGCGCGGCACGATGCCCCCGCCTATATAGATGCCGCCCAGCGCGCCCAGGGTCATGGCCACGTTGCCGGCGATGGAGCCGAGAATGGCGCAGAAGCAGTCCACTGCTTCGAGGCATACGTCGCATTCATTGTTCAGGGCGCGGCTGGTGATTTCGGCTGCCAGCAGCGGCAGCGCATCGGGCTTGCCGGCGCGCTCGGACAGGGCGCGGTAGATCAGTTCCAGCCCGCGCCCGGAGGCGAGGCGTTCGGCCGAGACGTGCGACAGCTCGCGCCAGGCGAAGGACAGCACGTCCATCTCGCGCTGGTCGCACGGGGCGAAGCTGACGTGGCCCCCCTCGCTGCCCAGCGCGATCCAGCGGTCTTCGGCGGGAATCATGCCCGACACGCCCAGGCCCGTGCCCGAACCGAGCAGGCCGATGACGCTGTCGGCGCGCGCCATGCCACCGCCGATCTGCAGGCGCTGGTCGGGCCGCAGGTAGGGCAGGGCCATCGCCAGCGCCGTGAAGTCATTCACCACCAGCAGCGTGTCGAGGCCCAGCGTGGCGCGCATGGCTTCGATCGAGAAGAACCAGTGGTGGTTCATCATGCGGATATTGTCGTCGTCGATGGGATTGGCGATGGCGATGGCCGCATGGCGCACGCGCGCCGAACCGGCGGCGCGCGCCTCGCTGCTATCCATATAGGCGGTGATGGCGTCGAGCAGCGACGCGTAGTCGTCGCAGGGCAGCACGGCGACCGCTTCCAGGTGGCCCTGGCGCGTTTCGAGCACGAAGCGGGCATTGGTGCCGCCGATGTCGGCCAGCAGGCGTGGCCCTTCACTGAATCGCTCCGCCGGATCGCTGCCTGCTACTTCCATTTTTTCATCAATTTTCATGGCGGTGCCTAGTCTCGTTTGCGTGCGCTGTCTTGGCGGCGCACTGTCGTTATGGCAAAAACCAAGGATTTTAATTCGTATACGTGCCGCGTGCCGAAAAATGCGGGGCGCCTGCGCAAATGCTTGCCTGCAGTGCCGGAAACGGGTGGCGCCGGCGGAAAAAACAGGGCAGTCAACTCGCCTATTGGTACGCAAATAAAGTGTCGCAGAGTAGTCGTAGGATTACAACATAATATGTTGATATTTGTTCGTAGTATAGTTACTATGTCCCTGCTGGAAAGAATTCTGGCCAGTACATTCGGCCACGAATGACTAGATAAAAAATAACTACTGAGGAGACTTACCATGCTGCATCGCACCATGTTGAAGGCCGTGTTGAAGACACTGCCAGCTGCCATCGTCTTAGCCATCGCCAGCGGTTCCGCTGCCGCCGACCCAATGTACCCATCCGATTCCGAAGGCTTCCACGGCTACCTGCGCGCTGGCGCCGGCAGCAATACTTCGGGCGGTGGCGGTTCGCAAGGCTGCTTCGGCCTGGGTGGCAACACCATGAAATACCGTCTGGGCAATGAGTGCGACGC
>NZ_PDZL01000029.1 GCF_002735705.1 Janthinobacterium sp. BJB426 | reverse complement strand
AGCCAATGCAAATGCAGCAGCCGCCCATGCGGCGCTGGCGGCGGCGCAGGCCGACGATGCGGCGGCTGCCACCGCTGCCGCCGTGGCGTCGTCGGCCTGGGCATTGAGGGTGGCTGCCATGGAAGTGGCCGCCTGCGCCGCCGCCGCTGCCGCGGCGGCATCGGCATTCTGTGCCGCTACCGCCGCCGTATGTGCGGCAACCGCATTGGCGGCAGCGGTGGCAGCCGCCGCATCGTCGGCCTGCGCCGCCGCCAGCGCCGCATGGGCGGCTGCTGCATTTGCATTGGCTTGCGCCGCGTCATCGGCCGCACCCTGGGCGGCGAGGAGGAGATTCAGTTTCAGCGTCTTGTCATTGTCGGCATCCGTGGCGTTGATATCGGCCGTCACGGCTGCGGTCAGGTTGGCGATGGCCGCATTGAGCGCGGCATGGGCGTTGAGGGCTGCCGTATCGGCCAGTTGCGCCGCCAGCGTGGCGGCAGCCGACAGTGCCGCCGTATGAGCGGCATTGGCGGCGGCATCGTCGGCGGCCAGCGCCGCGCTGGCCGCGGCCAGTGCATTGTTGGCTGCCGTTGCGAGCGCGGCCAGCCCTGCATCGGCCAGCAGTGCGGCATCGGCAATGAGCTGTGCCGCTGCCGCAGCTGCCGCCGTGCTGGCCGCCGTGGCGTCGTCTGCCGCGGCGGCATTGGCGGCGGCGAGCGAGGCGCTGGCCGTCAGTATCGCCGCGTTGAGGGTGGTCGTGGCGTTATTCAGGGCCGTTTGTGCGTTGCTCGCCGCGGTGGCTGCCGCGCTGGCGAGACTGTCGTCGTTCAGGGCCTGGTTCAGCGCGGCCAGCGCGCTTGCCGCCGTCGCCGCCGTCGTGGTGACGGCGAGATCGGCTGCTTGCGCCGCTTGCGTGGCTGCCAGCGAGATGGACGCCGTGAGGGCGGCGGTGGCGGCGGCGATATCGTCCGCTTGCGCATGCTGTGTGGCGGCGGCAGAAATGGCTGCCACGGCGGCGGCGGCCGCGGCAGCCGTGTCGGCGGCGGTGGCGGCCACGGCGGCGGCCGTTGCATTGGTGGAGTTCAGCACCGCCGCAGCGGCGGCCGCATCGTCGGCCAGGGCCGCATTCAGGGAGGCCAGCGCGTTGGCGGCGATGGTGGCGGCGCTGGCGGCGGCGTTGTCGGCCAGTTGTGCAGCTTGCGCAGCTGCTTGCGAGACGTTGGCGACAGTGGCTGCCGTCGCCGCAGCCAGATCGTCGGCAATGGCGGTGGCGGTGGCCGCGCTCGCCGTGATGGCGGCAGCGGCCGTGGCGGCCGCGTTCGCATCTGCCTGCAAGGCTGCATTCAGGGCGGCCAGGGCATTGGCTGCCGTCGCTGCCGTCGCTGCGGCGGCGGTATCGGCTGCCTGCGCCGTCTGGGCCGCTGCCAGCGAGGTGGCTGCCACGCCGGCGGCGGTGGCCGCGAGCGTGTCGTCCAGTGCCGCCGCAGTGGCTGCCGCCTGGGAAGTCAGGGCCAGGGTGGCGGCGGCGGTGGCGGCATTGTCGGCCGCCAGTGCATTGTTCAGGGCGGTCAGGGATGCTGCCGCCGTGGCAGCCGTCGAGGCGGCAGCCGCGTCATCCGCCTGCGCCGATTGCGCGGCGGCGAGCGACAAGGATGCTGTGGTGGCGGCGACGGTGGCCGCCAGCGCCGCCACCAGATCTAAAGGATGGGCCTGCGAATAAGCGGCCAGGGAAGCGGCATTCGCGGCATCGTTGTTGGCGACGGTGGTCAGTGCGGCGGCATCCGTCAAGGCGGCCTTGGTAGCCGCCACGGTGGCGGCCGTAACGTTGAGCGTGTGGGCCGTGCCCAGCAGGACGGCGTCGGTGAGGCCGGCGACGGCGGCGGCCGCCGTCGAGGCGGTGGCATTGACGGTCGCGACCAGGCCCAGCGCAACGGCGTCCGTCAGGTTGGCCGTCGTTTGCGCGGCGGTGGCGGCGGCCGCGTCGACGGTCGCCGTCAAGCCCAGGGCCACGGCGTCGGTCAGGGCGGCCGTGGCCGCTGCTGTGTTGGCGGCGGCCGTTGCGGCTGTCGAGACGGTGCCCAGCGCCACCGCATCGGTCAGGCTGGCAACGGCGGCAGCGGCACTGGCGGCCGTGTTGGCGGCCGTCGAGACGAGGCCCAGTGCCACGGCGTCGGTCAGGTTGGCTGTCGTTTGCAAGGCGGCGGCGGCAGTCGCGTCCGCCGTGGCGACGAGACCTAACGCCGTGGCGTCAGTCAGCGAGGCGGTGGCGGCTGCCGTATTGGCGGCCGTGGTGGCGGCGGTCGAGAGGGTGCCCAGGGCCACCGCATCGGTCAGGTTGGCAACATTCGTCGCCGTATTGGCGGCGGCGGCAGCGGCCGTGGCGAGCAGGCCCAGTGCGGCGGCATCCGTCAGGTTGGCCGTGGTCTGCAAGGCGGCCGCTGCGGCGGCGTCGGCCGTGGAAATGAGGCCCAATGCGGTGGCGTCCGTCAGTGCGGCCAGGCTGGCTGCCGAGGCAGCAACCAGGCCATCGGCGGTGGAAATGAGGCTCAGTGCGATGGCGTCCGTCTGGCCGGCCGTCGTCACGGCGGCGGCAGCGGCGGCATTCGCAGCCGACGATACCAGGCCCAGGGCGACGGCATCGGTCTGGTTGGCAACGAATTGTGCCGCGGTCAGCGCGTTTTGCGCCAGCGTATTGGCGGCCGTCAACGTGGTAACGGCGGCCTGGGCGGCCAGTTCAGCGGCGGCGTCGGCGGTGGACACGAGACCCAGCGCGCCGGCATCGGTCAGCGCGGCAGTGGCGGCCGCGGTCGTGGCGGCGGCCTGTGCGGCAGCGGCGGCGCTGACGGCCGAGATATCGATCCCGCCGAGCCCGGCGGCTATTTCCGCCGCCGAGACGGCGGCGGCGGCGGTGGCTGCCAGTGCTACGGCGTCCGTCAGGTTGGCGGTGACTTGCAAGCCGGTCGCCGTCAGCGCATCGGCGGCGGAGGCCGCGGCCAGGAGGATGGCGTCCGTCAGGCTGGCATCGGCATCGGCGCCATCGGCATCGATCTGCAAGGCATTCACGGTGGCCGTCAGGTCGATCACGCTGGTTTGGCCAGCCGTGACGTTGGCGGCTAGGGCGGCGAGGTTGGCGAGATTGAAGGCATTGAGCGCGACATTGACGTCCAGCAGGCTGGCTTGCGCATTGGCGGCATCGGCATCGGCATCGGCCTGGTCGGCTGCTTGCTGCAGGGCGACGACATCGGTCTGGTCGGCCACTGTTTGCGCATTGGCGGCATCGCTGGCGGCGGCTGCGTCGGCTGCGGCCAGGGCGGCCGCATCCGTCTGGTTGGCCGTCGTTTGCGCTGCCAGCGCGGCGGCGGCATCGGCGTCGGAAATCACTTGCAGGGCGGCCGCGTCCGTCAATGCCGCTTGCGTGGCGGCGCCGGTGGCCGTGCTGGCTGCCGCATCGGCCGTGATTTGCAGTGCGGCCGCGTCGCTCAGGTTGGCAGTGACGATGGCATTCGCCGCGACGGTGGCGGCAAGGGCGGCGGCGGCGTCGAGCGCGGCGGCGTCGCTACTGGCGGCCAGGGCGGCGGCGGCCGCCGTGGCGGCGTCGGCATCGGAAATCAGGGCCAGTGCGGCCGCGTCGGTCAGGCCGGCCTCGAGTTGTGCTGCGTCCGCCGCGGCGGTGGCGGCGTCGGCGATCAGGCCCAGGGTGGGCGCGTCCGTCGTATTCGCTTGCGTCTGGGCATTGGCGGCCGCCGTGGCGGCGGCATCGGCGGCCGCTTGCAGGGCGACGGCGTCGGTGGCGTTGGCGATCGAGGCGTCCCAGGCGGCAACGCCGGCAGCAGCGTCCGCAGCCATGGTCAAGGCGACGGCGTCGGTGAGCCCCGCCTGCGTGGCGGCGGCGGTGGCCGCATTCGCGGCGGCGGTGGCGGCGATGCCCAGTGCCGCGGCGTCGCTGGCGGCGGCGAGGGCAGCGGCATTTTGCGCGGCGGTCGTGGCGGCAGACGATGCCGCAGCCAGGGCGGCGGCATCGGTGGCGGCGGCCAGGCTGGCGGCCGCGGCGGCGCTGGCGGCATCCGCATCCGAGATGAGGGCCAGGGCATCGGCATCGGTAAAGCTGGCCTGGATTCCTGCGGCGACGGCGGCGTTGGCGGCGGCGGTTGCCGCCAGGTCCAGCGCGGCGGCGTCCGTGGCAGCTGCCAAGGCCGTCGCCGCTGCGGCAGCGGCGGCATCATTGGCAGAGATGATGCCAAGCGCCGCCGCATCGGTCAGCGCTGCCTGGGTGTTGGCTGCGGCGGCGACGACATCGGCTGCATCGGCGATAGCTTGCAGTGCCGGAGCGTTGGTCTGGTCCGCTTGCGTTTGTGCCGCATCGGCAGCGGCGTGCGCGGCGGCGGCGGCGGCGGCGGCCGTGGCGGCAGCCGCATCGGCATTTTGCGCCGATGTGGTGGCGGCCAAGGATGCGGCCGCGGTCGCGGCGGCGGCCGCGGCAGCGCTGTCGTCATTCGTGGCGGCGCTAGCGGCCGCTTGCGCGCCGGGGACAACAGCCGCCGTGCTGGCCGCCAGCATATCGTCGCTGGTGGCGTTATTGGCCGCGAGCAAGGCTGCTGCCGTCGCAGCTGCGGCCTGTGCCGCCAGTTGGTCGGCCAGGATGGCGGCATTCGCCGCTGCCAGCGAAGCTGCTGCCGTGGCTGCTGCCGCGGCGGCGCTGGCGTCATCGGCCAGGGCATTGTTGGCGGCGGCAATAGCTGCGGCGGCGGCCAGCACGGCCGCATCGGTGACGGTGGTGGTGGTGGATTGATTGCCCGTGCCACCCTGGCCGCCGGTCGAGCCACCCGTGCCGCCCGTACCGCCAGTTCCCGTGCCGCCCGTGCCGGAGCCGCCAGTTGCGGCGCCACCACCTCCGCCGCCGCCTGCCGCGGCGGCTACCAGACCAAGGCCGCCAAGCGCGCCCAGTACGCCAAGTCCGCCCAACCCGCCTGCAGCGCCGGCACCCGCACCTGCACCTGCGCCAGCCGAAGCGCCGGCGACATCGACGACACTGCCGCTGGGGATGCCGGCGGCCCCGGCACCAGCGCCAGCGCCTGCGGCGCCACCGTTGTTATCGCTTTGCTGTGTGCCGGAATCGGCACCGCCGTTGCCAGCCTGGCCTGCGGCCGCACTGCCGCCACCGCCTGCCAAGGCTGCTGCTGCAGCCACCGCCGCGGCCGTGCCCAGGGCGGCGGCATTGCCGCTATCGGCGCTTCCCGTGACTTCCACGACATTTTCAGGCGGCATGGTCGCGCTGGCATCGGCCCCTTTGATCAGTTCGTCTTCGTCATACTGTTTGCGGTCGCCATTTTTTGGATTGACGGCTTTTTTTGCGGGCGTCGTGATCCTGGCGGCTGCGCCTTCGGCATTGACGGGAACTTGTGCTGGATTTTGGGTGGTGGCCATTTGAAAGTCTCCGGAAAAGGTTATGTACTCGTTCAATTTTCTAAAATAATAAAAATCAATAATCTGATTCGATTCCTTGCTTGCTCCGGCGAGGCTTGGGCCGTGGTCGAACTTGGGTGTTACCGATGTCGATAATGGCAAGTAAAACATAACTGGCAAAAAAACGCTGGTACAACAGAATACTTATTCAGAAACATTAAAAATGCCATTTTTATAGTTGTTTCATATGGCGTCATTTTTTTTGTATTTTGTTTCTCTTGTAACTGGATTGCCAGGTGTGATTCACTCGCAGGGTGCGGTATTTGCAGGCCCTTCATATCCGCTCCCACTGTGATGGTAGTTTCAATTTTGAAACTTTCAATTTCATTTTGATCACTTTGCATGACTCTATTCTGGCAAGCTTTGCTTTGGCTAATAATCACGAATTGTCACGAAATGGGGCTTTTAGGCTGAATCTGCCAACATGTGCCAGTGTTTCTGTTCCTTTTATCCAAAAAACATATCGCTATCGAATTGCTAGTTGTTGCTTTTTTGTATGGTGATTATCAAATGTGATTGGGAATAAAATACGATAGAAATAATTATTTGTAATTATCATATCGATTTATTACTATCGATTGGGTAGTTGGTATTTAACAAGGAGGATTTTTGATAATAACTATCAATAAGGTAGTTATTGTTTCAGCGAACTGAATGGGGCGCAAAATGGAAAACGCCCCGATGGGCGGGGCGTTTTTATGGGGAAGAGAACCTGCGCTGTCAGCCTTCCTCGCGCCAGCTGCGCAGGCGGATGGCGGCGTAAATCAGCGCCGCGCCTGCCGCCGCGCCCAGCCAGACGGCTGGCAAGGCCAGGCTGGACCAGGAATTGCTGAACACATCGATGCGCGTCATGTGCGATCCTCCTTCCGCCAGCGCGTGCATGCGCGGCAGCAGTTCCGGTTCGAACAGATACCAGCTGCCGGGGAGAGTGCCCAGCAGGGCGCGTCCGATGACATTCATCTGTATCCAGCTGAGATCGCTTTCCGTCTGCGTCAGCTTGCCTGCCCAGACTGTCAGGATAAGCAGCAGTAGCGGCACGCCGACGGCCCACAGGAAGACTTTCGACTTGGCCCAGCTCGATACCATCAGCAGCCAGCCCACCGTCGGCAAAGCCCACAGGCAATACACGGGCAGCAAGCCGAACACGCGCAGCGGTCCCAGGTACAGGCCCGGGGTGGCGAGCAGTTCGGCAAACACGTGGATGCCGTTGGCCGCCAGTACGCCGCTGAGGATCAGGATCAGGGCCAGCGACGTCAGGCTGGCTGCAGCAGCCACGATCAGCGGTGCGACCAGCAGGGCGATGGCCGCTTTCGACAGCACTGTCTGTGCATCCGAAATGGGCAGCGATTTCCAGAACAGCACGCTGCGGTCGCCGCGGTCGTCATGCAGGGCGCTCAGGCAATAGAAAAACACCAGGAAGCCCAGCGCCAGGAACAGCGGCGCGGCCGCGTACGTATAGTTGTTGGCGACGGCGTCGATGATTTCCGTGCGGCGCGGCCCGAAGGTGCGCGTATTGAAGATGGTGCTCCAGGAAATTTCCTCGCCGTTGACGATGAGCGCCGTGTGCATTTTGGTCCTTGCGACAGTCGCGGCCGCCATCAGGGCGCCCAGCACCGTCATGACGACGCCGATCAGGGCCGGCGTCCACACCAGCATGCCCTTGTGTTCCCACAACTCGCGCCGGAGCAGCCATTGCATCTTGTTTACAGGGGAAATACTCATTGGTACGATCCTTTCATGGTCGCGACAAACAGGTCAGCCAGGCTGGGCGTGCGTACTTCGCCGAGGGCGGCCAGCTGGGTGCGGGCGACGCCGTCGAACAGCATCACCGACTTGCCGAACACGCTGCGTTCGCTGATCGGCTGCAGGGCGCGCGCCGGATTGACGTGCTGCGGGCCCACCATCACCTCGATGTAGCGCTCGCCCACCTCTTCCATGCTCGACGCTAGGACGATCTGGCCGTCGCGAATGAACATCAGGTCGCTGAGGATGTGTTCCACTTCCTCGATCTGGTGCGTGGTAATGACGATGGTCTTGTTTTCATCGAAATAGTCTTCCAGCAGGTTTTGGTAGAACTGCTTGCGGTACAGGATGTCCAGGCCCAGGGTCGGCTCGTCGAGCACCAGCAGTTTGGCGTCGATGGCCATCACCAGTGCCAGGTGCAGCTGCACCACCATGCCCTTCGACATGGCCTTGACCTTCATCTTCGGCGACAGCTTGGTGTGGGCCAGGTAGCGTTCAGCCTTGCTGCGGTCGAAACGTGGATGCACGCCGGCAACGAAATCGATGGCGTCGGCCACGCGCAGCCAGCCCGGCAGGATGGCCACGTCGGCGATGAAGCACACGTCTTCCATCAGCGCGTCGCGCTGCACGCGGGGATCGCGCCCCAGCACCGACAAGTCGCCCTCGAAGCCCGTCAGGCCCAGGATGGCTTTCAGGGTGGTGGTCTTGCCGGAGCCGTTAGGCCCGATCAAGCCGACGATGCGGCCCGGCGCGATATCGAAGCTGATGCCGGCGATGGCCACCTGCTTGCCATACTGCTTGCTCAGGCCGCGCGCGCTGATGACGCTGTCCTTGTTCAATGCATTCATGCGTTCTCTCCGTGTGCGCCGCCGTCGCGGCTCGCTTGCAATAGTTGATCGAGATCGAGGCCCAGGCGCGTGATGTGTTCCAGCAAGGCCGGCCATTCCTCGCGCAGGAAGCGCTCGCGTTCACTGGCCAGCAATTTGTCGCGGGCGCCTTCCAGTACATACATGCCGAGTCCTCTGCGTTTTTCTACCAGGGCATCGTCGACCAGTTCCTGATAGGCGCGCGAGACCGTGATGGGATTCAATTGATAATCGGCCGCCACCTGGCGCACCGAAGGCAAGGCGTCGCCGGATTGCAGCACGCCATCGAGCATCATGCCCACCACCCTGGCCTTGAGCTGCCGGTAGATGGGGCTATTGTCGTTCCATTCCGCGCTCATGGGATGCGCTCCGACAAGGGCGGGGCGGTGCGGCGCGTGAAAAATGCTGTAGGCATCGAAGCTCCGTGATGTATTGAGTTGGTGTTGTAGTTAACTATAACAGTGAAAATTCAAATGTCAACATATTCATGTTTTTATATCCACAAGGAAACTATAATGTTGCGTGTTTGAAAATCTTACTTGATAACTTTCGGCGTGCATGTCGCCACAACCATGAAAGCAGAAATGATAAATTGCTTTGGAGAAGTACAAAACCTGTTCAGGCGTGCCGGCTGCGGCGCCGCCTTGTTGGCGCTATTGAGTGCCTGTGGCGGCGGTTCCGGCGGCGGCTCGTCCACGCCGCCACCGACACCCGTGGCGCCGGTCGAGACGCCGCGCTATTTGCTGGGCGGCACGGTCAGCGGCCTGCTGCCTGGCGCCAGCGTCGTGCTGGCGAACGGCACGGATAAAGTGACCGTCACGGCCAACGGTCCGTTCAGCTTTGCCGGCAAGCTGGCGGCGGGCGCCAGCTATGAAGGCAAGGTCGACAGCGCTTCCGCGGGCCTGGGCTGCAGCATCGCGCAAGGCGCGGCCACCATGGGCAGCGCGGACGTCAGCAACCTGGCCGTGCGTTGCCTGCCCATCGTGCTGGCGGGCGTGCAAGAGAAAATCCAGAATGTGGCCGGCATGGTGCAAGATGTGGCGGGCAACTATTACATCGCCGATGCTGTGCGGCAAGTCATTCATAAAGTCACGCCTGGCGGCGCCTTGAGCGTGTATGCGGGCATCTCGGGCAAGCCGGGCGCCGACGATGGCGCTGCTGCCACAGCCACTTTCCATATGCGTAGCGGGATTTCGATCTTGACCATTGATCGCGCGGCGAATCTGTATCTTTTCGATAATTGTAATGCACTCTTGCGCAAGATTACGCCCGCCGGCGTGGTCAGCACGGTAGCGGGACAGCGCAGCGCGGCATGCGACTGGTCTGCCCCGGAAGCGGTAGTCGCGGATGGACAAGGGGCACTGGCGCAATTCGGCTGGACTACGGGCATGGCCATGGATAGCAATGGCGATGTCCTGCTTGCTGATGCTGAGCGGCAAATGATTCGCCGGGTGACACCCGGAGGGCTCGTTAGTTCCGAGAAGCTGGTTGATAGCCGGGGATACCGGATATCCCCTTCGCAATTGGCTGCCGATGCCAGCGGCACGATCTACTTCAGCGACGGGATTGGCAGCCGGATATATCGTTGGCAGCAGGGCGTGGCCGTCGTGGTTGCGGGAAGCAACAAGCGTGTGAGCGAGGATGGCAAAGGCGCCGCCGCCAGCTTCCGCAATATTCGTGGCATGGCGGTTGACCGTGACGGCAATGTGCTGGCGGCTGACGTCACCGCTATTCGCCGCATGACGCCGGATGGTGACGTGACGACCCTGGTTGGCGGGGCGGTGACGGACGCGGCTGGCGTTTCCGCCGGCTGGACGTATCTCAATTCCCTGTTGCTGGAGTCTTCCGGCGCCTTGATAGTCCACGATGCCAGCAAGCACCGTTTGGTCCGTTTCGACGCGACAAAGGTGTTGTCTGCCATGCCATTCATGCCGGGCAATATGGGGGTGGCCGAGGCTGTGGGCGGGGCAGCCCGTGTGGGATATGTGGGTAGCTCTGGTATGTGCAGCGATCCTGCTGGCAACGTCTATCTGCTCGATATGACAAACAAGGTGCTGCGCCGTGTCACGCCGGACGGGACATTCAGCATCTACGCAGGCGTTGCTGGCGTGGCTGGAAGCAATGACGGTCCGCGCACCAGCGCGACCATGCTTGGCCCTGTCGCGATCGCCTGCGACAAGGATGGCGCTGTATATTTTGCCGACAAGACAGCTGCTGGCACCGGATTCAACTTGCGCAAGATCGGCAAGGATGGCCAGGTATCCACGCAAGAAGCTTTGCCGGCCGGCACAGGCAAGCCTTTGCAGTATCGGCTGGCGATTGACAAGGATGGCTATCTGGCTTGGCTGGGCTGGGGACCCGACGGCATCTTCCGCCGCCCTCCTGGGGGAGCGTTTTCGGCTTTCCTGTCATTTGAAACCCTGACGCGCTCGCTGGGCGACACGGGGTCTGGCTGGGAATACATGGACCCGGGCAGCCTGGTTTTTGACAGCAAGGGCAATCTGTATTTTGACGATAATGTGCATCAAGTTGTATTCAAGGTTGATCGCGCAGGCAAGGCCAGCGTTTTTGCCGGTACCTTGAACAAGGGCAGCGGCGGCGATGGCCCGCCAGGCGTAGGCGGCCTGCCGTTTACTGGGGCGCCCAGCTTGGCTGTCGATGCGAGCGACAATCTGTACCTGAGCGGCCAGGGCTGGGTGCGCAAGATCGATGCAGCCGGTGTCATTTCCACGCCAGCATTGGCATGGGGCCATCCGGATATCGGTATCCTTGCCTTTGGCAACGGTATCTTGTACGGCTTCACGACCCAGGCGGTGCTGCAAACGCCGTTGCCTTAGTCGCTGATCCGCGCTTGCAAGTCCAGCGCATTGAACAGGGCGGCCCCGGCCGCCGTATTGTCGAAGATGCACCAGCTGTCCGCCTGGGCTGATGCGTGCAATTCGGTCGCCAGCGCTGCCAGGTACTCGGCCGGATAGTCCGAGTAGTAGATTGTCGGGCTGCCGTGCAGGCGCAGGTAGGCCGCTGCCGTCGTTGGCACGTGCGGCCCCGCTTGTCCCGCAGGCGGATCGGCGCGCACGCGGGTGATGCGCTGCATCCTCAATAGCTCGGTGGCGCCTGCCTCGAACCAGCTGGGGTGGCGCGCCTCGCACGCGAGCATACCGTCGAAGCGCTGGCGCAGCGCATGGAAAAATGCGGCGGCCACGTCCGTTTCGAAACGCAGGCTGGGTGGCAGCTGCACCAGCACGTAGCCCAGTTTATTCCCCAGTTGCATGACTTCTCCCGCAAAACGATCCAACTCGGCCGCACAGTCGCGCAAACGCCGTTCGTGCGTGATGCTGCGCGGCAATTTCACGCTGAAGCGGAAGTGGTCGGGTACGCTGGCGGCCCAGCGCGCGTAGGTGGCGCTCTGGTGCGGGCGGTAGAAGGAGCTGTTGATTTCCACGCAGGGCAAGACGCGCGCATAGCGCTGCAGGTGGCTGCCATCGAGGGGGAAGTGGCTGGCGGCGGTGCTGGAAATACTCCAGCCGGCCGTGCCGATGTAAACAGTGTGCATGGCGCCATTACAGCAAGACCAGGCGGGCGCGGCTATCGGACAAACGCCCGTGCGGCGGTCGGCGCAGGCCTAGACCTGGTCGATGATGTCGCCGCTCAGGTCGTGGCGCGTGATGTTGCCGCGCGCATCGATGGCGATCCAGCCGCCGCGCGGCTGTTGCGGCGGCGTCACGTCGCATTCCCAGTCGGGCAAGACATAGCGCAAGGTAGCGTCGACTTTATGCAGGGCGGGGCGGTGCGTGTGGCCGTGGATCATGACGGTGCTGGCATGTTCGGCAAATACTTGCGCGACAGCATCGGGCGTGACATCCATGATGTCCATGGACTTTTCGCCATTGTGCTCGCGGCTGCTCTTGCGCAAACCGTCGATGATGGCCTTGCGCTGCGCCAGCGGCATGGACAGGAACTGTTTTTGCCAGGCGGGCTGGCGCACCATGGCGCGAAACTCCATGTATTGCACGTCTTTCGTGCATTCGGCGTCGCCGTGCAGCAAGACGATGCGCTGGCCGGCTATCGTGGCCACATGCGGTTCGCTGAGCAGGGTGGCGCCGGCGGCGGCCGCAAAGCCGGAGCCGACGAGAAAGTCGCGGTTGCCGGCGATCCAGTAGACATGCACGCCCGCATCGCTGACGGCGCGGATGGCGGCCGTCATGCGCGCATTGAACGGGTCTTCCAGGTCATCGTCGCCGGCCCAGTATTCGAACAGGTCGCCTAATAGATACAGTGCTTGCGCATATTGCGCATGGTGTTCCAGGAAAGAAAGAAACGCCGCGCTGGTGCGCGGGTGCGAGCTCTGCAGATGCAGGTCGGAAATAAAGAGTGCGGCAGGCATTGTCATCGTTCAACGCTCCCAAAAAGTGATGTACATGGAGAGGTGCAAACGCGGCAATGCCTGTTATTCATGATGCCAGAGCCGAATTACGCGGCTTCTACTTTCTCGATGACAACGTCGGTCACTGGCACATCGGCGAACATGCCGGCGCGCGAGGTTTTCACGGCGCGGATGGCGTCGACGACTTCCTTGCCTTCGGTGACTTTACCGAATACGGCGTAGCCCCAGCCGTCCTGGCCTGGGTAGTCGAGGAAGCTGTTGTTCTTGATGTTGATGAAGAACTGGGCCGATGCCGAGTGCGGGTCCGACGTGCGGGCCATGGCCAGCGTGTACGTGTCGTTTTTCAGGCCGTTCTTGGCTTCGTTTTCCACGGTGGTGTCGGCTGGCTTTTGTTTCATGCCTGGCTCGAAACCGCCGCCCTGGATCATGAAGCCGTCGATGACGCGGTGGAAAATCGTGTTGTCGTAGTGACCGGCTTTCATGTAGGCCAGGAAGTTGGCAACCGTTTTTGGCGCTTTTTCGGCGTCCAGTTCAGCGGTGATCTTGCCCAGATTGGTGGTAATGATGACGGAGGTCATGATGATCCTTAATAAATTGGATGATAAATGATTCAACGGCCCGTGTCGTTCGGGGCCGTAAAAACGCTATTTTACAGTTTTGCGGGCGCTGTCTTGAGTAAAGTCGCCGATTCGATCACCACGGGGGTGACCGGCACGTTCTGGTGCGGGCCCTTGTCCGCCACGGGCACGGCCTTGATCTTGTCGACCACGTCCATGCCACTGACGACTTTGCCGAACACCGTGTAGCCGAAGCCGTCGCGGCCAGGGTAGTCGAGCGGGCCGTTGTCGTTGACGTTGATGAAGAATTGCGCGGTGGCCGAATGCGGGTCGCCCGTGCGCGCCATGGCGATGCTGTAAGTCACGTTTTGCAGGCCGTTTTGCGCTTCATTCTTGATCGGCGCTTTCGTCGGTTTCTGCTTCATGTTCTTGTCGAAGCCGCCGCCCTGTATCATGAAGCCGTCGATGACGCGGTGAAACACAGTGCCCTTGTAATAACCGCTGTTGACGTACTGCAGGAAATTGGCCACGCTTTTCGGCGCTTTTTCCTGATCCAGTTCCAGCACGATCTCGCCCATGCTGGTTTTCAGGGCCACGTGCGGCGTCGGGTCGAGGGCGGTCGCCGGAGCGGCTGCCACGACGGCGCTGCCCAGGGTCAGGCCGGCAAACAGGGTGCAAAAGCGGGCCAGGAAAGACAGGCGTTTCGATTTGATTTCTTGCATGAAGGCGTCCTTGATCGTTATTTTTCTTTAAACTTGCGTTGTTGCCAAAAGAAGTGAGTTTCGGTTGAACATCGTAAAAACCTGATTCATATCGGGCCAGTATGGTTTTTATCAATGTTATACTTGACCGCTAACGCCCTAATTCTAACAAACAAGAACAACAATATAGCGGGTCGTACAGTCTTCGGCGCACACGGCAGTTCTGTGGCGCGGCACCCCCGGTGTCCGCGCCTGTCTGTCGTTTTGCCAGGCTGGCGGCCGCTCCACTTGCAAAGCACGATGAGCAATCTAAAGATTTACAACACCCTGGCTCGCGAAAAGCAGGTATTCGTCCCGATGGAAGCGGGCAAGGTACGCATGTACGTGTGCGGCATGACCATCTACGATTATTGCCATATCGGCCATGCTCGCATGATGATGGCGTTCGATGTCATCTACCGCTGGCTGAAGGCGTCCGGCTTCGACGTCACCTATGTGCGCAACATTACGGACATCGACGACAAGATCATCCGCCGCGCCGTGGAAAACGGCGAGACGATTTCCCAGCTGACGACGCGTTTCACCCAGTACATGGATGAAGACACGGCCGCGCTGGGCATCCTGACGCCCGACCACACGCCGCGCGCCACCGAATACGTGCCGCAGATGCTGCGCCTGATCGAACAGCTGGAAGCGAAGGACCTGGCTTACCAGGGGGCGGATGGCGACGTCAATTATGCCGTGCGCAATTTCCCCCACTACGGCAAGCTGTCGGGCAAATCGCTCGACGACCTGCGCGCGGGCGAGCGCGTCGACGTGAACACGGGCAAGCGCGATCCGCTCGACTTCGTGCTGTGGAAGTCGTCGAAGGATGCGGAACCGGAAGAAGTCAAATGGGATTCGAAATGGGGCAAGGGCCGCCCGGGCTGGCATATCGAGTGCTCGGCCATGTCCTGCGCCTTGCTCGGTGAACAGTTCGACATCCATGGCGGCGGCGCGGACTTGCAATTCCCGCACCACGAAAACGAGATCGCCCAATCCGAAGGCGCGTTCGGCCATACCAGCGTGAATTACTGGATACATAACGGTTTCGTGCGCCTGGACAATGAAAAAATGTCCAAGTCGCTCGGCAATTTCTTCACCATCCGCGAAGTGCTGCAAAAGTTCGATGCCGAAGTGATCCGCTTCTTCATCCTGCGCGCGCATTACCGCAGCCCCCTGAATTACTCGGACGTGCACCTCGATGACGCGCGTCTGTCCCTGACCCGCTTGTACACGGCGCTGGCCGACGTGGCGGTAGAAGAGGGCGCCATCGACTGGAGCGAAGCGCATGCCGTGCGCGTGCGCGAAGCGATGGACGACGATTTCAACACGCCGCTGGCCGTGGCTGCCCTGTTCGACCTGGCAACGGAAGTGAACAAGAGCAAGTCGCCAGCCCTGGCGCGTCAATTGAAGGGCCTGGCGGGCGTGTTCGGCTTGCTGGAGCGCACGCCGCAGCAATTCCTGCAAGCAACCGTGGGCGCTGCCGCCGGCGGCCAGGACGAGGCTGCAGGCATCGAAGCGGCCATCGCGGCGCGCAGCGCGGCGAAGAAGGCGCGCGACTTTGCGCAGTCCGACAAGATCCGCGCTGAACTGTTGGCGGCGGGCATCATTCTTGAAGACAAGCCTGACGGCTCGACCAACTGGCGCCGCGCATGATGCCTACGTCCAGGGAAAACGGGGAAGCCCCCAAGGTGACGGACTTGGCGCAAGTGATCCAGGTGCCGCATTACTGGGAAGAGGCGAAGATCGAGCTGATGAAGCGCGACCGCATCATGAAAAAGCTCATCCCGCAATTTGGCGACCTGCACCTGGTCGGCCATAGCGACCCGTTTACTACCCTGGCCCGTTCGCTGGTGGGACAGCAGATCACGCCCAAGGCGGCGGATGCCGCCTGGAAAAAGCTGCTGCTGGCTTGCCCGAAATGCACGCCTACACAAGTCTTGAAGGCCGGCGCCGAGCAGCTGTCCGCCTGTGGTTTGTCCAAACGCAAGACCGAATACATCCTCGACCTGGCGGACCATTTCAAGGCCAAGCGCGTGCACGCGAGCCAGTGGGACCAGATGGATGACGAAGCTGTCATCGCCGAACTGGTGCAGATCCGCGGCATCGGCCGCTGGACAGCCGAGATGTTTCTGATATTTAATCTGCTCCGGCCGAATGTCTTGCCGCTCGACGACCCCGGTTTGATCCAGGGCATCAGCGTCAATTACTTCTCCGGCGAACCAGTTTCCCGCAGCGATGCGCGCGAGGTTTCCGCCAATTGGGAACCGTGGCGCACCGTGGCGACGTGGTATTTGTGGCGCAGTCTCGACCCTGCAGCCGTCCCTGCCGCACCCGATGCAGCCCCCGGCGCAGCAGCCGGTACGGTAAAATAAACATAGATGACGCCGCGCGCCCTGGCGCCGTGGCCGGTAAAACCTGGAGGTACAATGACTAAAACGACTTTCCTCAATTTTGAACAGCCGATCGCGGAACTCGATTCCAAGATCGAAGAGTTGCGCTTCGTGCAAGACGATTCGGCCGTCGACATCTCGGAAGAGATCGACCGCCTGGCCAAGAAGAGCCAGCAGCTGACCAAAGATATCTACGCCAAGCTGACGCCTTGGCAAGTGGCGCAGATCGCGCGCCATCCGCAGCGCCCGTACACCATGGATTACGTGAATGAAATCTTTACCGATTTCCACGAATTGCATGGCGACCGCAGCTACGCAGACGATCTGTCCGTCGTGGGCGGCCTGGCCCGCTTCAATGGCCAGCCGTGCATGGTCATCGGCCACCAGAAGGGCCGCGACACGAAAGAGCGCGCCATGCGCAATTTCGGCATGCCGAAGCCGGAAGGCTACCGCAAGGCCATGCGCCTGATGAAAGTGGCTGAAAAGTTCAACTTGCCCATCTTCACCTTCGTTGACACGCCAGGCGCCTTCCCCGGCATCGACGCGGAAGAGCGCGGCCAGTCGGAAGCCATCGGCCACAACCTGTACGTGATGGCCGAACTCAAAGTACCGCTGATCGCCACCATCATCGGCGAAGGCGGTTCCGGCGGCGCGCTGGCCATTGCCGTGGGTGACGCCGTGCTGATGCTGCAATACTCGACCTATGCCGTGATTTCGCCGGAAGGCTGCGCGTCGATCCTGTGGAAGAGCGCCGAGCGCGCCTCCGACGCGGCCGAAGCGCTGGGCCTCACCGCCCACCGCCTGAAAGCCATGGGCCTGATCGACAAGATCATCAACGAACCGCTGGGCGGCGCCCACCGCGATCCGAAACAGATGGCGACCTTGCTCAAACGCGCCCTGGCCGACACCCTGCGCCAGTTCCACGGCATGAAAACCAAGGACTTGCTGGCCGCGCGCCATGAAAAACTGCTGAGCTACGGCAAGTTCAAGGAAACCACGCCGAGCGAGTAAGCCAGCGCCGACGCAGGCCGGCAGCAAGAACACCAGGGACAGGCAGCCAAGCGACGCACTCGTTTGGCTACCTGTCCCTCTTTGCATTCCAGGAGTCTTATGAAAAAGCAACAAACCGCCACCGTCGCCGATATCTTCGCCAGCGCGCTGGAAACCTGCGGACCACAAGCCGGTGAGGCGGTCGGCATCGCCCTCAGCGGCGGCCTCGATTCCTCGGCCCTGCTGCACCTGGCGCATGCCTGGGCGCAAGAGCATGGCGTGGCCATGCACGCCTTCCACGTGCATCACGGCCTGAGCCCGAATGCGGATGCCTGGCTGGCCCACTGCAAACAGTTGTGCGCCGGCATGGGCATCGCTTTCGAGGCGCGCAAGGTCACCTTGGAAAAGAATGCGAAGACGGGCACGGAAGAGGCGGCCCGCAAGCGCCGTTATGCGGCCCTGGGCGAGCTGTGCGCCGCGCACGGCGTGCGCCTGCTGCTCACGGCCCACCACCAGGATGACCAGGCCGAGACGGTGCTGCTGCAATTATTGCGCGGCTCGGGCACGGCGGGCTTGTCCGGCATGGATGGCGCCAACAGCGCGCCCGAGCTGCTGGGCAATCCGGACCTGGTGATGGCGCGCCCCTTGCTGCCCGTATCGCGCAAACAGCTCGAAGCGTATGTGGCGAAACATGCGATCGCGCACATTCACGACGAATCGAACGACGATCCCCGCTTTGCCCGCAATGCCTTGCGGCACCAGGTGATGCCTGTGCTGGCGCAGGCCTTTCCCGGTTTCCAGGAGCGTTTTGCCCGCAGCGCCCAGCATGCGCAATCGGCGCAGCGCCTGCTGACGGAACTGGCGACGCAGGATCTGGCGGCCTGCCTCGATGGCGATTGCATCGAGCTGGCGAAATTGCGCGAGCTGAGCGCGGACCGCTGCTACAACCTGCTGCGCCACTGGTTTGGCACGCGCGGCTTGCGCATGCCGTCGACGGCGTGGCTGGCGGAAATGCTGGCGCAACTGCTGGAGGCGCGGCCCGATGCGCAATTGCTGGTGACGCACCCCGAATGCCATGTGCGGCGCCATCGCGACCGTTTATATCTGACGCCGAAGCTCGATGATCTGGCCGGCATGCGCGACAAGAGCGACGCGGGCATTCCCGGCCTGGAAAAGGCCAGCCAGGAGTTCAAATGGCAGGGCGAGGCGAGCCTGGCCTTTCCCGCGTATGGCGGCGTGCTGCATTTCGATGCGGTGGAAGAGGGCGGCCAGGGTATCGATATTGCCTGGTTGCAATCTCAAACCTTGACGATCGACTTCCGTCAGGGCGGCGAGCGCCTGAAGCTGGCCTTGAACCGTCCCACCAAGAGCTTGAAATACCACTACCAGGCGTTTGACGTACCCGCCTGGGAGCGCGAACGCCTGCCCCTTGTCTGTGCGGCGCAACAATTGCTGTTCGCGGCTGGTATTGGCCTCGATTGCCATTGCCTGAGTCTGCTGGATCGTCCCCGCGTCGCCTTGCGCTGGGTCTCCTGCTGAGCGCAGGGGCGGCAGCCACGGCCACTCTGGGGGTGGCCGCCAAGTGCCTGCTCAAGCCAGCTGGACTGCATGGATTGGTTATTTCCATATGCGCAATCGGTATGAGCTAATGCGCTTTTTAGCTTGTTATTTTGCATTGCGGCATGTAGAGTAAAGCCCTCCTTTTTTATTCTTCTTGAGCGGAAACTTCACTCTTATGGCTTTAATCGTCCACAAATATGGCGGTACGTCGATGGGCTCGACTGACCGTATCAAGAATGTCGCCAAGCGCGTTGCCAAGTGGCACGACGCTGGGCATCAAATCGTGGTGGTGCCATCCGCCATGTCGGGCGAAACCAACCGCCTGATTGGACTGGCCAAGGAAATCATGGATCAACCCGATCCCCGTGAACTTGACATGATCGCCTCGACAGGCGAACAAGTGTCCGTCGGCCTATTGTCGATGGCACTGCTGGCGATCGGCAAACAAGCCGTATCCTATGCTGGCTGGCAAGTCGCGATCAAGACCGATTCCGCCTTTACCAAGGCACGCATCCAGTCGATCGATGACGAAAAAGTCAAACGCGACCTCGATGCGGGCAAAATTGTCATCATTACCGGTTTCCAGGGCGTTGACGAACACGACAACATCGCGACCCTGGGCCGCGGCGGCTCCGACACCTCGGCCGTGGCGATCGCCGCCGCCATGAAGGCGGCCGAATGCCTGATCTTCACGGACGTCGACGGTGTCTACACGACCGACCCGCGCGTGGTCTCCGAGGCGCGCCGCCTGAAGACCATCACCTTTGAAGAAATGCTGGAACTGGCTTCGCTGGGTTCCAAAGTGCTGCAAACGCGTTCGGTGGAATTTGCCGGCAACTACCGCGTGCCCACGCGCGTGCTGTCGTCGCTGACCGACCCGATGTTGCCGCTGGAAATAGAAGCCAATTCAGGCACCCTGATTTCGTTTGAGGAAGATACAAACATGGAACAAGCAGTCATCTCCGGCATCGCCTTCAACCGCGATGAAGCCAAAATCACCGTGCTCGGCGTGCCCGACCGCCCAGGCGTGGCGTACCACATCCTGGGACCGGTGGCGGACGCGAACATCGAGGTCGACATGATCATACAGAATCAGTCGGTCGACGGTAAAACGGACTTCACCTTCACCGTCTCGCGCGGCGAATATACGCGCGCGCTGGCCGTGCTGGAAGCGAACCGCGAATCGCTGGGCGCGGCCAGCATCACGGGCGACGCGAAAGTGTCGAAACTGTCCGTCGTCGGCGTGGGCATGCGCAGCCACGTGGGCGTCGCCTCGCAAATGTTCCGCACCCTGTCGGAAGAGGGCATCAACATCATGATGATCTCCACTTCCGAGATCAAGATCTCCGTGCTGATCGATGAAAAGTACATGGAACTGGCCGTGCGCGCGCTGCATAAAGCGTTCGAGCTGGAAAAAGCTTAAATATCCAAAAATATTGCCCCACGCCCTTGACCAAAGGGGGGGCAATCGATATTATGACGTTCGTCGCTGCAGCGCAGTTAGCTACAGAGACATAGTTGAGTAATCAGCTAGGAGACGTGGCCGAGTGGCCGAAGGCACATCCCTGCTAAGGATGCATACGGCTTATACCTGTATCGTGGGTTCGAATCCCACCGTCTCCGCCAGTATTTTTAAAAACCCGCTTCGGCGGGTTTTTTCATTTCCGCCTTGCGGAGACGAGCAAAGCGCCTGCGCGCTTTGCGTGTGGGATTTGAAGCTTCGCGCCTGCAGGCGCGAGGCGCTTCGAATCGCCCAATCAGGCACTAACTGCCAGCTTCCCCGCCGGCCCCTGACCGCAATCCCCCTCAGCAATAAAAACAACAAGTGACTTAGTGTGAGTATTAACTCTTTGTCATTATGGATAATAGCAATGTTACTAATAAAAACTACGCATGCCCAGCCATGCTTCCATTGCCGAGTCCAATCAAGGAGTTGTCATGTCCAATCGCCTTCCCCGCAGCTACGTGTCGCTGTGCCTGGCCGCCATGCCGTTCGCCTGCGGCGCCGTCTTCGCCGCGGAAACCACGGTCAATCTGAATCTCGACCTGAACCTGAAGTCCGTGCCCAAACTCGAGCTGCGCCTGCTGCAGGAGCCGCCGAAGCTGAAGGCCCGCGCCAGGCCCGCCAACCGCGCGGCAAGCAAGCGCGACGAGTATGAAAAGTCGTACGACCTGTACATCCGCTATGCCAACGGCAGCATCTATAACCCGACCACGGCCAAGCATGACAAGGTGCGCCTGCGTTCCTACCAGCAGACGAGCAACCTGGCGTTCGATGGCCGTGACGAGAATGCGGCCACCTTCATGGCGCCCACGGTGGTGATGGCGCCGGGGCAAACCGTGCGCTTCAAGCTGCATAACCAGTTGCCGCGGCTGTCGGCCGAGCAGTGCGCGACGAGCGATACGAATGCGCCGCGTCCGCGCGGCTGCTTCAACGACACCAATCTGCATTCGCATGGCTTGTGGGTCTCGCCTTCGGGCAATAGCGACAACGTGCTGATCTCGATCAAGCCAGAGGTGGATTTCGAGTATGAATACAATATTCCCATCGACCACCCGGCCGGCACGTTCTGGTATCACCCGCACCAGCATGGCGCGACGGCGATGCAGGTGGCCAGCGGCATGGCCGGCGCGCTGGTGGTGGAAGGCGACCGTTATCCGACCGCCACCGCGCAGGGCGACCTCGATGTGATGCTGAAACAATTCCAGCCCGACGATGGCAGCGGCAGCGCCGGCGAAGTGATGCTGTTGCAGCAAATTCCGTATGACTGCCCCAGCAACAGCCTGGTGCCGACGATACCGTGCGAAAAGGATGCCGTGGGCGTGCTCGAGGATTTCAATCAGGTCAAGGATCCGGATGCCTGGCTGATGTCGGGCCGCTACACCTCCGTCAACGGCAAGGTGCAGCCGGTGCTGAACATGGCCACGCAGCGCCTGTACCGCTGGCGCATGATCGATACGGGCTTCCAGGCGTCCGTCGTGTTGCGCATCCGGCGCGCGAACGATCCACAAAAGCTGTTCCAGGCGCTCGGCGTGGCGAACCAGGACAAGGACGTGATGGCGTTGTGCGATGGCGAGGATGTCACGCAATTCGAGGTGGCCGGCGACGGCTTGACGCACGACAAGATCATTGCCAAGACCCTCAACTACCTGCAGCCGGGCTACCGCAGCGACATCCTGTTTTCGCTGCCGAAAGCCGGCGCGTATTGCGTATATGCGGAAACCAACGTCAATAACCTGACGACGATGCATGACGTCAACAACACGCGCCTGATCAGCGTGATCGCCGCCAAGACCAACGCCAAGGCGTCTGCCCGCGCGAAGGCGGGCGAGTCGCCGCGCGATTTCTTGCTGGCCGAGTTGCGCAACGCCGTCAAGCGCCTGCCCAGCGCCCGGTTGCCGGACAGCGTCAAGAGCACCATTCTCAGCGACCTGGAGAATGGCCTCAAGCTCGGCAAGTTTGTGCCGCACGCCAGCTTCAGCGAGGCGGCAAAGGAGGCCATGCGCGGCAAGAAGAAGGAGTATGCGACCTTCAATATCGCCGAGCTGGGGGGCAAGTTCCGTTTCATGGTGGAAGGCAAGCCGGAAGACTCGCCGACACCTGATCTGAAGTATGTATATGATCCGCACCGCGTGGATCACACGCTGGTGCTGGGTACCGAGCAGATGTGGGAACTGGCGTCCAAGAAGGGCAACCATCCCTTCCATATCCACGTCAATCCCTTCCAGGTCGTCAGCGTCGTTCGGACCGACGGCGGCAAGGTGGATCAGCAATACCAGGACTTGATCGGCACCTGGAAAGACACCTTGCTGGTGATAAAGGACCACAAGATCGAGATTGCCACGCGTTATCAGCGCTACATCGGCGAATACGTGCTGCATTGCCACATCCTCGAGCATGAAGACCAGGGCATGATGCAGAACGTCAAGGTGGTACTGCCGGATGGCAAGGGTGGCGGCGACATGGGCGGACACGGACACTGACCGTTCCAGGCGGGAGCGCGCCCGGCGCGCTGCCGCCTCTCCCCACCTGCCTCCGGAGCAACTACCCATGTCAAGCATGAAAACTGCACTCCTTCCCCTCCTGGCCGGCCTGCTGTGCGCAGGTGTCTGCACCTCGGGGCAATCGCAGGCCGCCGTATCGTGTCGCCCGGAATTGCTGGCGCAAGCGGAGCCGGGCGGCGCCCGCGTCGTGCGCTACCGCAAGAATATCGATGCACTGACTCCGGCCGAGCTTGACGCCTTCAAGCATGCGGTGAGCGAAATGAAACGCAAGAGCCAGGAAAACGTGTATGACCGGCGCGGCTTCCTGTGGCAGGCCTGGGTGCATAACTGCACCTCCGTCGACGTCTTCAATGACCGCCAGGCGGCCTTGCCTGGCGACAGGCTGAAAAAGCTGCTGGGCGATCCGACGCGCAACAGCTGCGACGTCGCCTATTTCCTCGACAAGGTGGCGACCGAAGACAACGCCCACGAGGAGTTTCCCGGCGAGTGCGAGCACCAGAAAAACACCTTCCTGCAATGGCACCGGGCGCAGCTGTATTTTTATGAGCAAGCCTTGCAGGCAGCCGACCCGAACGGCGAGCGGGGACCCAGTACGCGCAATGTCACGCTGCCGTACTGGAACTTCACCCGCAAGCCTTCCGGCGTGCGCTATCCGAAAGCCTTCGAGGACGTCGATTCGCCGCTGTACGACGCCACGCGCAACAAGGAGGGGCTCGACAGCTCGCTGGCCACGGCTTCGCCCAACTTGCTGGCCTATCAGATCTATTACATGGAGTGGGCCGATTTCGGCGGCGACGAATACGGCAGCCTGGGCGGCGGCAACCTGGAAACAAAAATCCACAATCGCATGCACGCCACCTACATGGGCGGCAACATGGGCGACAACGTCACGGCCGGCCTCGATCCGCTGTTCTATGCCTTCCATAATTTCCTCGATTACAGTTTCGAGAAATGGCTCGACGAGCATGGCGATGCCGGCATACGCGGCAGCGGGCGCACGGCGTTCATGCGCAGCGAGCAGGACGCCAGCCTGCCCCGACCCGTCGGCTGGAGCGCCGGCAGCGGCGACGCCCAGCGCGGTGATTCGGGCGACTACACGGCCAACATGGGCCAGGCGGAACTGTATTTCGACACCCTGCGGCAGGGCTATGGCTTCCAGCCGCGCTATGGCGGCGAGTTTGCCCGCAAGACGGATATCCAGGCCCTGATCGACCGGCACCAGCAGGCGGGTTTTGTGTTTGGCGACAACCAGAAAAGCCTGTTCGCCGCCTTGCTCAGCGACGATGCGGCCGATGGCGCGGTCGCCAGGCCCGATCTCACCGTGACCAGCGCCTACCAGATCCCGGCGCGGCGGGTGGCCAGCGACAAGCGGGCCAACATGGTGCTGGATCGCGCGCATGCGGATGAAGACTACAGTTTTCAGGCCGATATCTACCTGCATCCCGCCAACGTGGCCGCGCGCATCGGCGACAAGTCGTTCCGCGACCGCTACCTGGTCACCAGCACCAGCCACTGGGCCTTGTCCGGCCATCATCAGCACGACAAATATGTCATCGAAACGGATATCACCGGCATCGTCGACAGTCTCGTACCCAGGAAGCGCAGGCAGGCCTGGCGCATCACGGCAGCCATCACCACCAATGACAAGGGGCGTGGCCTGATACGGCAAGGCGATTTCTCCACGCCCGTGATCCAGCTTGTCGACCGGCGCAAACCTGCCGAACCCACGTATGAGGAGAGCAAGCCATGAGTGAACGGACCAGCTTCAAGCGCGATGTGCAGGGCCTGTTTTCCCGCTATGTAGCCGACATGAACAAGGTCAAGCTGTCGAACCCCGCGTCGACGGGCGTGCAGCGGCTGTATCTGAACGACTATGCGAGCGTGAAGGCGTTTGCCTGGCAAATCCAGGTGGCCATCCACGGTTACGACTATGACAGCCGCAACGAAAAATGGCTGGTGCCGGCCGGGCACCGCCTGCGCAAGCCGGGCGCAGGGGAGGGCCAGTATGTCATGTCTGCACCGCACCCGATGCCGCCTGACGGCCCGATGCCGCAGGAGGGCATCGATATCTTCGACCAGTGGGTCCGGGACGGCATGCCGCCGTGATGCGTTGGCCAACCGGCACAGACACCCTTGATGAGCAGGAGTTCAGCATGGCATACACAGGTTTGAGAATTCACCCGGCCATCGGCATCGCCCGCGTCGGCAACAGCGAAGAATACTATCTGGGCCCGGAAAGCCTGGCCGGCATGCCGCTGGCTGGCCAGGATGGCACGGGAGGCTTGCCGATCCGGCCCGGTACGGAAGATACGACCATCGCCAGCAGCGAGTTGCGCGATGCCAGCGGAAAGCTCAAGCGGCAGGCGGCCCGCTTCCGGATTTACCAATATGCGTTCGATGCGGCCGATGGCGTGGAAAGCTACCCGCTGGGCCGGCGGGGCGCGGCGGCGGAAGTGGCCATCGGCAGCATGGTCGATGGCAAGATCGTCAAGGACATCGTGTGGACCGTGCACTTGGCCAACAAGAAGGCCAATAGCTGGGAGGCAGGCGACGGCGTGGCGCCGTTCGACAACAAGCGCGTGCCAGCCTTGCGCAATCGGGCTTTCGGCGAGCCGGCCTCGCCGCACTTCGGCACGCCGGCCGACCCGCTGCGCCTGCAGCTGCTGGTCATCGACCCCGGACCGCGCACGGTGCAGGCCTCGCGCCAGTCGGTGCAGCAGTTCGACGCCGCCACGCCGCCATCGTGCGCGGAGGCGGCCAGCGGCGCCGTGCGCAGCCTGCCCGACTATCCCGTATCGTTTCCGCGCGGCGGACAGGCTGGCGCGCCGGCGCAGGGCCCTGGTTCCATCATCGCCTCGCTGGGCGCCGTCACGACGGAAAAGAATGGCCGCCTGCTGGTGCTGGGCGGTTATGGCAAGGCCTGCGGCTTTGACGCGCAAGGCAATTATTCGCCCGCCGCCGTCCTGCACGACAACGTCAACAACGACAACTGGTTCGATGACGTGGCCGATGGTCCCGTCACGGCCATGCTGCTCTTCGCCGACGGCACGGCGCGCAGCGTCGAGGGCGGCGCCTGGGTGGTGTCGAGCGACCCGTCGTATGCGCCGCAAACGGCGAACGTCGTCTCGCTGTGGGACGACCTGTATTGCACCTGGCTGGAAAAGATGGCGCTGCGGCCCGCCGTGTATGCGGATGGCAGCTACCAGGCGGGCTACCAGAGCAATTTCAGCACCGATGTCCAGCCCATCCTGCGGGCGGCCTCGCTGCAGCGCTGGACGACCAGTCTGCCGCCCAGGGCGATCAAGGAGCACGACTTGCTGGGCAAGATGAAGGCGGAGGGCCTGACTTACCCCATCATGAATTTCATCCGCCATCCCGACCAGACGGGCGCGCAGTCACTGAAGCCGCAGATGCCGCTGTCGCTTGGCGATGCGGGCAGCAGCCTGCTGACCCTGACGCGTGCCCAGTATTTTTTCATGGACCAATGGGCGCATGGCCAGTATGTGGCCGACAGCGGCACTTTCCTGCTGGGCGCGGGCGAAGCGCTCGACCGTAGCGTCCTGTTCAACTGCCTGGGCGGCCGCTACAGCCCCGGCATCGAGATGGGTTTTATCGTGCGCGATCCCGGCCTGTACCGGCAGGCGTGGCGGCGCCATGATGCAGGCGGCCCGTTCCGCATCCATGCACAGCATCTCGATTACCCGGCCGCCGTCAGGGACCAGCCCTTTCTTGGCGCCGGCTATGTGCCGCTGCGCGGCGGCGAGGTGCAGCCTGGCGACGTGTCGAAGTTCATGGCCTTGCCATGGCATACCGATTACAACTCGTGCGCCACGCATCTGCCGGATCCGAATCCCGGCGGCAAGGTACTCAATAACCAGCAGGCGATCGACGCGGCCACGGCGATCAATGGCAATGGCTACAACACCTTGCTGTATTCCTCCTGGCCGGCGCAGCGGCCCGTGGCCGTGTACACCTACGACGACGTCGTTGCCAATGGCGGCGAACTGGCGACGCCGCGTTACTCCGTTCGAGGCAAGGGCACGCGGGCCGATGGCGTGCCATCAAGCACCCCGGACAATGCGGAAATCGATCGGCCCGCCATGCATGTGGGCCGCTACCAGGACCGCGCGCAGTTCCTGCTGAACTGGCACCGCATCGGCGTGGTCGTGCAAAGCACGGCGATTGCGCGCAAGGCTGGCGAGAAGGCCATCTGCAAGGATTACTACCTGGAAGTCGAGAGCCTGTTCGACAGCGATGAAAGCAACCTGGTCGAGTATTGGCGCAACACGGCCATCGACAAGGTGTACCGGCCGAAGCCGCTGCCGAAACCGAAGCCCTGATGGCGGCGGCAGAAAGTTCCGTAGCGGCGGGGCCGTCGCGGCAGCGCTACCGGGTCGCCATCATCGGCGGGGGCCCGGCCGGCTGCGCCTGCGCGCTGGCGCTGGCCCGGCATGGCGTGCACGATGTGCTCGTGATCGAGGCGGGCGACTACGCTCAATTTCGCATCGGCGAAAGCATTCCGCCCGAAGCCAACCGCCTGTTCCAGGCGCTGGGGATGGCGCAGGCGTTTTTCGCCGAGGCGCATGCGCCTTGCCATGGCAGCTGTTCCTGGTGGGGCAGCGACAAGCGCGGCTACAACGACGCGCTGCTGCATCCGCTGGGCCACGGCTGGCACCTGGAGCGTTCCCGTTTCAATGACTTCCTGGCGCGCCAGGCGCGCTTGCGCGGGGCGGAAGTGCTGCTGCGCGCCAGCCTGGCCGCGTCGGCCCCGGCGCAAGGCGGCGGTTTTACATTGGAATTGATGCTGGGCGATCCGGCGCACCCGCGCCTGGCCAGCATCCACGCCGACCTGGTGGTCGACGCCAGCGGCACGCGCGCCATCTTCGCGCGCCAGCGCGGCAGCCGCAAGGTGGCAACGCTGCCGCTGATATGCCTTGCGATGCGCTTCGCCGCGCCAGACGGCCCCCGTTCCGGCCTGACGCACCTGGAAGCCGTCGAACATGGCTGGTGGTATGGCGCCCATCTGCCCGACGCCACCTTGCTGCTGGCGTTCTACAGCGATGCGGCCACCGTCAAGGCGCGGCGCCTGCAGCATGCCGGGCACTGGCTGGAAGGGCTGGCGGCCGCGCCCAATACGGCGGCGCTGGCCCGCGGCGCGGCGCCGCTGGCAGGCGGCGTGCAGAGTTTTCCCGCGCCGTCCTACTGCCTCGATCAACTGCATGGCGACGGTTGGCTGGCCATCGGCGACGCCGCCTCGGCCTACGATCCTGTCACCTCGCAAGGCATTGTCAAGGCGCTCGCCAACGGCATGGCGGCCGCTGACGCCATCGCCGGTCACGCCACCCTGGGCGCGGTGGCGCACACGGTGGCACTGCGCCATGCGCAGTACCTCGTGCAGCGCCAGCAGTACTATGGCTGGGAGCAGCGCTGGCCCGCCGCGCCGTTCTGGCGCCAGTTGCATGCGGGTGCGCAGGCGCGCTAGCGGTCTTATCGCCGCTGCGCTTCGCGTTCGAGTGTATCCCTGCCGATGATCTTCAGGCTGGCGCCGCCCTTGAAGGGCAGCGTTTCCTCGTTGCCCGCCGTCTGGATGCCGGCCGAGACACCGATTTCGGCCGTCACGTCGACGAACTCCTTGCGGAACAGCAGCAGTTCCGTATGCTTGATGACGCTTTGCAGCGCAATCGATTGTCCGGGCGCGATGGTCGTGAGGTCGCGCTTGAGCGCGTGATTGGCCAGGCCCGTCTTCAATACCTGGCTTTGTTCGCTCACGTTATCGATCAGGCGCATATTGGGCCCCCGCGCCTGCATGTATTTGAGCGGATAGCCGACTTCCCCATTGCCGACATTCTTGATGAGCACCTCGATGCGCATGTCGCTGCCCGTGAAAATGCAGGCCGGATTATCGATGCAGTGGGCGCTGATGGAGAGAATTTCGTTCGGCATGGCGTTTCCTGGGAGTTGTAGGGACACTGCGAGCAGTGCGATTAGGAGCCGTTCAGGATGATATCGCATTTGATCTGCCGTCCTATTTTCGTCCGTAGCAATTCCTGCACTTCGATGGCGATCTGCCAGGCATGCCGGTCACGGATGACGATGGAGCCGGCCGAGTTCATGATGTTGGCGGCGGCCGGTTCAGGTTCCTTGTCGTCAGAGAGGGAAGGCACGGGCGCATCCCAGCTGCCGTCCGGCTTCTTGTATTTGACGGTCTCGTCGTCGCCCTCCACATACGAATATTCATCCGGCAGGCCATAGCAGTGACCGAATTCATGTGCGTGCGTCTGGCCATCGGTCGAGGCGGACACGTCGATGATGGTGCCCGTCACGCTTTCGCGGTCGTAGCGTTTGTGGATCTGCATGACGTAGTGTTCGTTGCTTTCCACATAAACGACGCGGTAGACGATGGGCAGGACGCGCGTGCCGCATTCCGGATCGCTGATTTTCATCTGGAATTTATTGTTCCAGTGGCTTTCCAGCCCCGTGGTGGCGATGCCCTTGACGTACTTGATGACGGCGGCGCGCTGCTTGACCCGCGTGGCGGCCTGTGGGGTACCCTTTTCGCGCTCTTCCAGCGCCTGGTCGGCCGGCTCGAGCACCGTGATCACCTTGACGCGCAATTCGGCGATGATGCCGGTATTCGACTTGACGGGCACGTAGATCTTGTAGCGCACGTTGTCGAAATAGTTATGCGGCGCGCCAGTGGCGCCGAAGGTGTTGTTGTAGCGCGGCACGCTGGAGACGCTGATCTCCTTTTCATAGTCGGCGATCCAGCAGGCGGGGCGCTTGATGAGCACTTCCTTGCGCTGCTTATTGTCGACGGGGCTGGTGCTGGACGTACCCGTTTCCTTGAATTTCGGCTCGGGCTTGGGCGGCACCTTGGCCGTCGTGCCGGGCGCAGGCGCCTTGGCGCGCGTGTCCGAGCCGGGTGGCGGGGCAGGAGCCGGCTCAGGGCTGTCTTGCGTCTCGGGCAACTGGCCCGGTGATTTGAGCAGTTCGATCACCAACGCCTCGACGGCGGCAGCCGCCACGATATGGGTCAGGCCCCTGGCGTCCGTCATGCCCGTTTCGATACTGCCGTCGGCGCGCTTGACGCGATACGGCTGGCGCGGCATCAGTTCGCCCGTGTCGCGGTCTTTCAGCACGAATCCTTCGTCGAACAGTTTCAAGCGGCTGTCGGGCAAGGGCGGCAGGCCGGCGGCGACGCTGGCGCCGCCGTTGAAGACATGCTGCCCGCCCTTGACCGTGAAATGACCGGGGCAGCGGAAGGTGATGTCGCCGCCTTCGAGCGTGATCGACGATTGTCCTGCCTGCAGGACGATTTTCTGATTGGCCTTGATGTCGATGCTGTCGCTCACGGAGATCACCGTGACGGCTTGATCGGCGAGGATTTCCAGCTGGTCGGTATGCGCTTCGAGCGAGACGGGGCCGTTGCCCGCGACGGCCTTGATGCCGCCTTCCTGGCTGAACAGCGTGGCCGCGTTGGCCGCCACCGAGGCGACGGTCTGGCCGGCCGTCATGTGCAGGTCGGCCTGCGCCGTCCAGTGCAGCTGCTGGCCCGCGAACAGCACGGTCGACGCGGGCGTGGCCCAGTTGATGCTGCTGGGCGACTCCATCACCACCAGCGGCTGGGCGTAGCGTTCCACGGGCTGCGCCGCATCGGGCGCGCGCGTGCCGCTGCCCGCCTTGCTGGCTTCCTGGCCGCCGACAGCGGCCTGGTACTTGCCATCCTGTTGCGGGTCGATCTGCGTCGCCATGTCCAGCTGCGCCTGGTTCGCATCCTTGCTGACGAGGGCGTTTTGCTGGCTAGCCGACGTCGCCACCGTCTTGCTCAGTTCACAGGCACCGCGCAACAGGGCCAGCGCTTCCTTCGTGTCGAGCTGGCTCGAGGTCACGCCGGCGCCCTGGCGCGCGCGCGCCGTGGTCGAGATCAGCATGCCTTCGCCGGCGCGCAGCATGGCCCAGGCATCGGTGCGCAATTCAAAGCCGCTGCCGCGGTAGCTGCCCCGTTGCGCCGAGCTGGCGCCTTGCTGCACCAGGTAGCCCAGATTGAGCTCGGTGGCGGCGCTGCTCGAAGCGAGCCGGGTGCGCAGCTGGCCCTGGGTATCGTCGAGTACCCACTGGTTGTAGCCGGCGCCGTCGAAATTGTGGCTGTGCATGCCCGACAGGACGCCCGCGTGGTTGACGCCCGCATCCTCGCCGGCCGCATACGGCGGCGTGTCGCTGCCCGTGTAGAGCTGGGCGACGACCAGCGGGCGGTCCATGTCGCCTTCGATGAAGTCGACCAGCACTTCCGTGCCGAGGCGCGGCGTGAATTGCGAACCCCAGTTCGGGCCGGCCAGCGCTTCGGCCACGCGCACCCAGGCGCCGGAGGCCTCGTTGCCGGGCGCGTTGCCCTGCGCGTCGGTATTGTGCGCCAGGCCGCCCGGATTGGCGGCGCTGCCGCGCTGCCAGGCGAACTGGATGCGCACTTGGTGGTCGCGGCCCGTGGTGGCCACGCTGTCGGCCAGCCCCACCACCAGCGCCGTCTGCGGGCCCAGCGCCACGGCCGGCGCGCGCGCGGCGGTGGCGCGCGGCACGATGGCCACGCTGGTGCGCACGCAGCCGAAGCGGTTGCGGTAGGTGCCCGGTTCGATCTGGCCGGCGATCCAGTCGGCCACGCCGCCCAGGCCGGCCGTCCTGGCCAGCGTCGACAGCATGCCGCCCAGACTGGCGCCGGCTGTTCCCGCATTGTTGCGCGCCTGGTGTTCGGCCCACAGCACGGTGAAGGCGTTGGCGCCATCGGCATGCTGTTCGTGCTGCAGCAGGCGCATGGCGTGGCCGGCGGCCAGGCGGCGCACGGCGCCGGCGCCGTCGAACTGCTTGTTGTCCAGTTCCAGCGCTTGCAGCATGCGCTCGCT
This sequence comes from Janthinobacterium sp. BJB426, assembly GCF_002735705.1. Taxonomy (GTDB): domain Bacteria; phylum Pseudomonadota; class Gammaproteobacteria; order Burkholderiales; family Burkholderiaceae_D; genus Janthinobacterium. Next base: position 25,198 of record NZ_PDZL01000029.1, on the reverse strand, counting down.
GTGCGGCCCGGCCGCCGCGCGGTCGGCGTGCCGGCGTTCGCCGGCGCCGTCATACACGGCCAGCTGCGGCAATTGCCCCGCCTCCAGGCTGGAGACCTGCTCGGCGGCGGGCGCCGTCACCTGCGCCGGGTCCCAGCTGCTGATGCTGACGGCATTCGATTGCACCTGGCGGCGCGCACCGAAGCGGTCGATGGCGTCGTCGGTATCGGTGGCGCGCACGCCGTGAAAGCGCATGTCGGCGCCGCCCGGCGTCTGCGGCGCGGTCGCCTTGCTGTCGAAGATCACCAGTTTGTGCCTGGCCTGCACCTCGCCCTCGCCACCTTCCTGCGCGCCGCCGGGCTGGTCGTGCTCGAAGCGCCAGCTCAGGCCTTCGGCGGCCAGCAGGCGCGCGAAGAAAGCGAAGTCGCTTTCGCGGTACTGGGTGCGGATGGCGCGCGTGGCCAGCGCCTGGCTGACGTCGAATTCGAAGCGCAGCTGCGGGTAGTCGGCCAGCAGCTCGGTGACGATGTCGCGCGCGTTCTTGTCCTGGAAAATATAACTGTCGCGGCGCAGCTGCAGCAGGGCCAGGGCCGGCTCGAGGCGCAGCCGGTAGCGCGCCACGCCACCGTCGGCGCCCAGCCAGGCGCAATCGGTGCAGATGCCGTGCCAGGCGCGCTGGCTGCCGTCGGGCTGCAGCAGGCACAGCGTCATTTCTTCGCCGATGAAGGAGGACAGGTCCAGGCTGGCCGCGGTGCTCAGCGCGTCGACCTCGAAGCGGAACAGTTCATTGACGGCCTCGCGGCCCTCGAACTGTTCCGCCATCAGCGATTCCGGCTGTCCCGACTGCTGGGCCGTGGCCAGGGTGATGAGCCGCGCATGCTGGCTCAGGCCGGTGCCGAACTGGCCCGTGGCTGCGGGGGTTGCCTGTGCGCCGCCCATCACGGCAGGGTAATGCTCAGGTTAGCCACGCGCGGCGCCAGCTTGACGATGTCGTTGTAGGCATTGATCTGCGCTTGCGTCTGTTTGGCCAGCATGGTGCGCAGGCCCAGGTAGCCCATTGCGCAGATCAGGGCGAACACCGAACACAGCACCCAGACCGGCACGTTGTTGCGCAGCTTGTGGATGATCTGGTCGGGCCGCTCCGCATGCGGGGCGAAGCCGGTTTTCTTGCCCTTCATCTGGGCGATTTCGTCCCCCAGGCGCGCCGTCAGGTAGTTGAGTTTTTCCGGGCCTTCGAGGATGTAGCGGCCCTGGAAACCCAGCAGCAGGCACATGTGGAAGACCTCGAGCGCCTGCAGGTGCGCGCTGCCGCGCGCGCGCAGCGCTTCGAGACGGATGAAGAAGTTTTCGCCGGCCAGCTGGTCGCCGAACAGCACCAGCTGCAAGGGCCGGCGCGCCCATTCGTCGCGGATGCTGTAGGGCGAGCGCAGGATGATTTCATCGACGGCCGCGCAGAACGCATATTTTGCGGCGTCGATGTCGTCCGCCGACGCGCCCTGTTTTTTCGCGCCGCGGCTGAACTCATCGAGGAAGTGCGTCATCTTGCTGATGAAATCGGCATTGTCTTGCGGCCCGCTGCCGTTCTTCAGCATGAACAGGGCGTAAAAACCGTCGTACATCAAGTCCATCAAGGTGTGTTCGGTGCCGGGACCGGCAGCCATGCTGGAGGCATAGGCGGCCTGGCTGCCGGACATCAGGGAAGGGGGAGCGCTGGAGTGCATCGTTGGACCTCAGGAAGTGACGGCGACAAGTTCGAGTTTCAGTTCACGCATGCCGGACGGGACATAGACCAGCAGCGACTGCGCCTGCAGCATGCGTTCGTACATCTGCCCCTTGGCCTCGATGGTGAAGTAAAACATGTCGGGACGCACCGGCACGGCGGCCGGCACCTGCGGCGCATGCTGCAGGCGCACCCCGGGCAGGGCGGACAGGACGAATTTTTCCACATCGTCCGGCGCGCCCACCTTGAAGCGCAGCGGCACCACGTCGACCAGCTCCACGCCGGCCATGTCGGCCGACACGCCCAGGTAGAACGCCGTCTTGGCATCGATCTTTTCCGAGTCCAGCTTGCCGTGATGGTAGGACGGCTTGGTTTCCGTCAGCGCGATGGCGAAGTATTTCGACGAGATCACGGTGTCGAGCAATTCGCGGATCATGGCGTGCAGCTGGGCGAACGCGGGGCCGGGATCGGCATGCCGGTACGGCGGCAGGTCGGCCAGCGCATGGCTTCTTGAAAAGGTCATCAAGCCGCCCGCCAGGGCCAGCAGCTGTTCGTACAGCCGCTCCGGATGCAGCCCCGGATGATGGAAATAATGGCTGAGCGATGCGTAGGCCGCGCTGGCCGTATGCAGCAGCCAGAACGAGGACATGTCGCCCGAGCGGAACTCAATCACGCTCTTGCTCGGCTCGCGGTGGTGCCCGTACAGCGCGTTGACCTTGGCTTGCAGCGCGTCGATCAGGCGGCGCAGCTGCAGGAACAGCAGGGGCGCGCTGCGGATGGACAGGCTGGGGGGGACGAAGGCCGGGTCCTGCTCGAAGCCGCCCGTCGACAGGCGCCGCAGGCGCAGCAGGGGGAAGCTGACGTAGGAATCGCGCGGCTCGGCATCGGCGACCAGCCGCAGGGTTTTTTTCAGGTAGGTCAGTTCAGCCTGCGCGGCCTGGGTGTACAGGTCCGGCGTGCTGAGATTGGCCTGGGCGTAGCGCGCCGCGTTGTTGGGCTGGCCGCTGGCGGCGAAGTTGCCGCCGAATGGCTTGAAAGCCGGCAAGGCGGCGTGGAAGGTCACCGATTGCAAGGACGACGGCACGTTGCCCAAGTCCAGCGCGTCGGGCAGTTCATCGCTCCCGGCGGCGTTGTAGATTTCGCCGTCCTGGAAGACCAGCGACAGTTCCAGCAGGCGCAAGCTGTTGTTGGCCAGCGCATCGCGGTCGATCTGCAACTGGTTCACTCCCCACGCATACGGGTGCAGTGCCTTGACGCTCTCGTGCAGGCGCTGTTCGTGGTAGTGGTCTTGCTGCTGGAAATGCTGGGGCCGCAGAAACAGCCCTTCGCCCCATAACAATTTGTTTGCCATGCTCATGGATTGCCCTCTATGCCAGACACAGTGAGGCGCGCGGCAGCGACTGAAAATCATGCTTCGCATCGCGCAACCTGGTGCTTTTTTCGCAACTGCAAGAACCTTAACATTATCTTGAAGAATGGTGCGTACTGTACGTTTTTAGCGCGAGTAGTGTGAGTTTTCGCGTATTTTCTATTGAACGCAGTGAATTTTCAAATCATGCTACGCTCCGAAAAATAGATAATTAGCAACTATAAAAAGCAACTTTTCAGTTCACCAAACAGTCTTCTTTTTTGAAGGAAAGCTCAACATGACACGCTCGGTTTCGCTACGCACGCTTGCAGTTATCGCCTGTGCTTTTGCCCTCAGCGCCTGCAGTACGGCGCCGGTAGCCAAAGCGCCGCCCGTCGTGGCGCCGCCGACGCTGGAGGAGCTGATGGCCAAGGCCACGCAGGCGGTGGACACGGGCAACAAGGCGGCGGCGCTGGCGCTGTGGCAGGAGGCGGCCGCCGCGGCGCCCGCCGACAAGCAGCCCTGGGTGCGCATGGCGCAAAGCCGCTACGATGCCGGCCAGTATGGCGAAGCCATCCTCAACGCCCAGGAAGTGCTGGTGCGCGATCCTGCCGACAAGCTGGCCAACAGCGTGATTGCCATCAGCGGCCTGCGCCTGTCGACGCGGGCGCTGGCCGACCTGAGCCGTCAGAACAACCTGTCCGGTCCGCTGCGCGCGGAATCGCAGGACCTGGCCAAGCTGCTGCGCGAGAGCCTTGGCGAAACCGTGCTGGTGCCGCCGCCGGACAAGCCGCCCGTGCGCGCGTCGCGCAAGCAGCCAAGCAAGCGCACTGCCGATGAGGGCAGCGCCAATCCATTCAATGCCCTGAAGTAGCCAGCCAGGCACGGGCACGCCGCAGTTCAACAGGCGCATCGCCGATGCCGCCAATATTTGGAAGGGGATGTCATGTCGAAGAAAGATAGTGTGCAGAAGCGCTTGCAAAAGGTACGCCCGCCGCGCGTGCAGATGACGTATGACGTCGAGATCGGCGACGCCATCGAAAACAAGGAGCTGCCCTTCGTGGTGGGCGTGGTGGGCGATTTCGGCGGCAATTCCGAACTCGAACAGAAGCGCCTGAAGGACCGCAAGTTCGTCGATATCGACCGCGATAATTTCGATGAAGTGATGAAGGGTATCGAGCCGCGCGCCACCTTCCGCGTGCCGAATGAACTGAGCGCCGCTGGCGGCCAGTTCGGCGTCGAGCTGAAATTCCGCTCGATCGCCGATTTCCGGCCGGAAGCGGTGGTCGGGCAGGTCGAGCCGCTGCGCAAGCTGCTCGAAGCGCGCACCAAGCTGGCCGACCTGCGCAACAAGCTGGCCGGCAACGACAAACTGGAAGACATCCTGAATGACGTGCTCAATAGCACGGAAAAACTGGCCCAGCTGGAACAACATTCCCACGTCAGGAAAGATTGATATGTCCGCACAACTGACCCCCGCATTGAGCGCCGCCGGCGCCGCCGAAATCGACTTGCTCGACCAGATCGTCGAACAGAGCAAGGTGGCCAAGTCCAGCGTCGAACACGCCCGCGCCAAGGATCTGATTTCCGAACTGGTCAGCCAGGTCATGGATGGCACGGTGGTGGTATCGAATAACCTGGCCGCCACCATCGATGCCCGCGTGGCCGAACTGGACCAGCTCATTTCCGCGCAGCTTAGCGCCATCATGCACGCGCCCGAATTCCAGAAGCTGGAAAGCAGCTGGACGGGCCTGCATTACCTGGTGAAGAACACGGCCACCGGCACGAACCTGAAAATCAAGATGATGAACGCGACCAAGCGCGAACTGGTCAAGGATTTCCAGAGCGCGCTGGAGTTCGACCAGTCGACCATGTTCAAGAAGGTCTACGAAGAGGAATTCGGCACCTTCGGCGGGGCGCCATTCGGCACCTTGCTGGGCGACTTCGAATTCAGCCGCCAGCCGGAAGACATGTATTTCATCGAACAGATGTCGCATGTGGCCGCCGCCGCGCACGCGCCGTTCATCTCGTCCGCGTCGCCGGAACTGTTTGGCCTGGAAAGCTACAGCGACCTGGGCAAGCCGCGCGACCTGGCCAAGGTATTCGACACGGTCGAGTATGCGAAGTGGAAATCCTTGCGCGAATCGGAAGATTCGCGCTATGTGGGCCTGACCTTGCCCCGCTTCCTGGGCCGGCTGCCATTCAATCCGCTCGATGGCGCCACCGTCGACGGCTTCAATTTCGTCGAGGACGTCGACGGCACCGACCACCAGAAATACCTGTGGTGCAATGCCGCCTACGCGTTCGGCACCAAGCTGACGGCCGCCTTCGAGGATTACGGCTGGTGCGCGGCGATCCGCGGCGTGGAGGGGGGCGGCCTGGTGGAAGACTTGCCGACGCATACCTTCAAGACGGACGAGGGCGAGGTGGCGCTGAAATGCCCGACCGAGATCGCCATCACGGACCGTCGCGAAAAGGAATTGAGCGACCTGGGCTTCATCTCCCTCGTGCACTGCAAGAACACGGACTATGCCGCGTTTTTCGGCGCCCAGTCGGCGCAGAAGGCGAAAAAATACAATACCGACGCCGCCAACGCGAACGCCGTGCTGTCGGCGCAACTGCAATACATCTTCGCTGTGTCGCGCATCGCCCACTACATGAAGGCCATGATGCGCGACAAGATCGGCAGCTTTGCCGCCGCCTCCAACGTGGAAGATTTCCTCAACCGCTGGCTGACGCAGTACGTGCTGCTCGACGATAACGCCAGCCAGGAACAGAAAGCCCAGTTTCCGCTGCGCGAAGCGTCGGTGCAGGTATCGGAAGTGCCGGGCCGGCCCGGCGTGTACCGCGCCGTGTCCTTTTTGCGTCCGCATTTTCAACTGGACGAATTGTCCGTTTCACTCCGTTTGGTCGCGGAGCTTCCGCAGTCGACCAAATCGTAATGTATTTTTCTTCACACCCTTGAAAGGAATGACATGGCAATCGACGTATACTTGCAAATTGATGGCATCAAAGGCGAATCCACGGATAACAGCCACAAAGATTGGATCGAGTGCAAGTCGGTCCAGTGGCAGGTGTTGCAACCCAAATCGGCGACCGCCTCGACAGGCGGCGGCCATACCGCCGAACGTACCGAGCACAAGGATATCGTTATCGCCAAGATGGCCGATCTCGCCAGTCCCTTGCTGCTGCAAACGTGCTCCTCGGGCAAGACTATCCCGAAAGCCAAGCTCGAGTTCCTGCGCGCCGATGGCCAGGGCGAGCGCATCAAGTACTTCGAAATCGAACTCGAGAATGTGATGATCAGCAGCGTGGCGCCATCGGTGGCCGCGGGCGACATACTCGGCGAAGACCTGGCGCTCAAGTATTCCAAGGTCAAGTGGAAGTACACGCAGCAAAAAGTGGGTGGCGGCTCGGGCGGTAACACCTCCGGCGGCTGGGACCTGTCGGCCAACAAGACAGCCTGACCGTATCTGACCGCGTACGCCAGCGGCGCGCTGCCGCCGCTGGCTTTCCTGGCCGCCGGCAGCGGTATCCACGCCACCCAAGAAACGGGAAACCCATGAAAGGTTTTACGCCGGGCCTGTTCGACCGCCTGATGGATACGCCCGTGCACGGTGCCTCCAGCGGCACCGTCTCGCGCCTCTCGCTCGAAGACTTGAAAGACACCGTGGCGCGCGATCTCGAAGCGCTGCTCAACACGCGCGCCGTGCTGCCCGAGGCGCTGCTCAAACCCTTTCCCGAATGCGGCAAGTCGATCATCACGTACGGCTTGAACGATTTCGCCGGGCTTAGCCTGTCGAGCACGGACGACCGCGCCTATATCTGCCAGTGCCTGGAGAAGGCCATCGCCCGTCACGAGCCGCGCTTGCGCCAGGTACGTGCATCGCTGGAAATCGAGGAAGGCTCGATCAACCGCCTCAATTTCGCCATCAGCGCGCTGCTGGTGGTGCATGCGGCGCACGAACCGGTCAGCTTCGACGCCATCCTGCAGCCTTCCAGCCTGCATTACACGATCAGCAAGGGACGCCGCGCCGCGTCCACGGGAGCCTGACCTTGGATGAATTGCTGCCTTATTACGAGCGCGAACTGGGTTTCCTGCGCCGCTATTCGCGCGAGTTTTCCGAGCGCTACCCGAAGATCGCAGGCCGCCTGCTGATGGGCGGCGAGGTGTGCGAAGACCCGCACATCGAGCGCATGATCCAGTCGTTCGCGCTGCTCAATTCGCGCATCTCGAAGCGTATCGACGACGATTATCCCGAATTTACCGAAGCGCTGTTCGAAGTGCTTTATCCGCATTACCTGCGGCCGTTTCCCTCGTGCTCGATCGCCCGCATGGATTACGCCGCCGCGGCGGCGCAGTTGACGGCGCCGGCGGAAATCGCCCGCGGTACGGAGCTGACGACGCGCCCCGTGAAAGGCGTGGCCTGCACCTTCCGCACGGCCTACCCCGTGACGGTGGCACCGCTGGCGCTCACGCATGCGGCTTTTTCCGCCATCATCGAGGCGCCGGAACAGGTGCTGCTGCCGGCGAATGCCACCTCGGGCGTGCGCATCACCATCGAGTCGAGCGCCGCGCAGCTGTCGCTGGGCCAGCTGGGACTGGCATCGCTGCGCGTGTTCATCGATGGCCAGCCCTCGTTTTGCGCGGCGCTGCGCGACGCCCTGTTCATGCGCACCGTGAAGGCCTACGCCGAGGCGGACGGCAGCGGCAGCTGGGTTGCGCTCGACGGCATTCCGGTGCGCAGCGCCGGCTTTGCCGAGGACGATGCGCTGATCCCGTTTTCCGCCCGCTCGCATCCGGCCTACCGGCTGCTGACCGAGTATTTCTGCTTTCCCGAAAAATTCAATTTCTTCGACATCGACCTCGGTGCGCTGTGCGCCGCGCTGCCGTCCGGCTGCCGCCGCATCACCTTGCATCTGGCGCTGAGCGGCTTGCGCACGGATTCGAACACGGCGCGCCTGCTGGGGACGATGAACACGCACAATCTGCTGCTGGGCTGCACGCCAGTGGTCAACCTGTTCCGCCAGCGCGGCGAGCCTATCCGCCTCACGCACACGGCCGCCAGCTATCCCGTGCTGGCCGATGCGCGCCGCGCCTATGCGTTCGAGGTGCAGTCGATCGACTCGGTCAAGCTGGTGCGGCAGACGCCGCAGGGAGAATCCGTGGTGGAATTCCGTCCCTTCTATTCGCTGCGCCATGGCGAGACCCCGGCCAGGGATGGCCACTACTGGGTCATGCGGCGCGACGAGATCATCGCCGGCAAGAGTCCCGGCTACGAGACGCAGATATCGATCGTCGACATCGATTTCGATCCGGCCGCAGTGGAAACGGACACGCTCAGCCTGGAGCTGAGCTGCACCAACCGCGACTTGCCGGCACAGCTGACCTACGGCTTGCACGGCGGCGACCTGTTCCTCGAAGGCGGCTCCAGCGTGCGCAGCATCAGCCTGCTGCGCAAACCCAGCGAGTCGCACCGTTTCGAGCGGGGACGGGGCGCCCACTGGCGCTTGATTTCGCATCTGGCGCTGAATCACCTGTCGCTGGCCGGCAGCGGCCTGGAAGCGTTCCAGGAAATGCTGACCCTGTACGACTTGCCGCGCTCGGCCACTTCGCAGCGGCAAATCCGCGGCATCACGGCCATCGCCCACCAGGCCGTCAATGCCTGGTTGCCAGGCAATCCCTTCGCCTGCCTGGTGCGCGGCGTCGAAGTGCGGCTGACGATAGACGAAGAGGCCTTCGTCGGCAGCGGCATCCACGCCTTTGCGCATGTGATCGAGTGCTTCCTCGGTTTGTATGTGCATGCGAACAGCTTCACGCAACTGGTGGTGCTGGCAAAAAAATCAGGAGAGGAGCTGTGGCGATGCAAACCACGCAGCGGCGATTCCAGCCTAGTGTAATCGAGCGCCTGTTTGCCCAGCCTTGCCGCTTCCAGTACTTCCAGGCGGTACGCATGCTGGAGCTTTGGCTCAGGCGCAATGGCTTGCCGCACGACGATGCGGTGGCCAGCTTCCTGCGCTTCCAGAATTCCGTCTCGCTCGACTTCGCCCCCAGCCAGATCGAGGCGCTGGCGCCGGAGCCGCGCGAACTGGCCACGGACGCCAACGCCCTGGGCGCGGCGCTGCGCAGCGCGCAGCTGAAATACGTGCGCGTCACGCCGGCGTTCATGGGGTTTCTCGGCGTCGCCGGCGCGCTGCCGCTGCACTATACGGAACGCATCGCCACGCACCAGCTATATGAAAAGGACGAGGGGCCGCGCGCCTTCCTCGACACGTTTTCGAACCGCGCCCTGGCCCTGTTCTATGAAGCGTGGCGCAAGTACCGGCTGGAACTCAAATACCAGCTCGACGGCAAGGACCAGTTCCTGCCGCTGCTGCTGTCGCTGGCAGGGCTGGGCAACGCCTCGCTGCGCCAGCGCCTGGCGGGGGATGGCGCCGGCGTGCTCGATGAATCGGTGGGCTACTTTGCCGCCGCCATGCGCCACCGGCCGCCATCGGCCGTGCTGATCGGCCAGGTGCTGTCCGAGTATTTCGGGCAGCGCATCGCCGTCAGCCAGTTTGTCGGCTGCTGGTACGACGTGCCGCGCGAGCAGCAAAGCACGCTGGGCGGCAGCAACGCCCTGCTGGGCGCCACCGCCATGGTCGGCGCGCGCGTCTGGCAGCGCGACCTGCGCCTGCGGCTGACCATCGGCCCGCTGGCCCGCTGCCACTTCGACGCCTTCCTGCCTGGCGGCGCGGCCGCCCTCGCGCTCGAGAAGATGCTCGCCATGTTCACCGGCCTGTGCCTGGAATACGAAGTGCAGCTGGTGCTGCGCGCCGCCGACGTGCAGGGCATTGCGCTGGCGGTGCCGCGCAGCGGCGGGCGGCTGGGCTGGGACAGTTTCCTGATCACCGGCGGCGAGGCGAGCGACCGCGCCGATGTCCGCTATGAACTGCATGCGCTGGCTTGACCTCGCGCTTCTCCACCGATTTCGTTAACCATCACCCGACAAGGACCGCCGCCCCATGAGCATCAACCTGAAAACCCTGATCAGCAAGTTGAACGACACCTGCCGCACGGCCGCCACGCGGGCGGCCAGTCTTTGCGTCGGCCTGGGACAGTATGAAGTCGACCTGGAGCACGTTTTCCTCGCGCTGCTGGAGCAGCCGCACAGCGATTTCGTGCTGATTGCCCGCAGGAGCGGCGTCAGCGTGAGCATGCTGGAAGCGGATTTGCGCGCCGAAGTGGCGCGCCTGCAGACGGGCAACACGCGCACGCCCGTGTTTTCCGTGCGCCTGCCCAAGCTGTTCGAGCATGCCTGGCTGATCGCTTCGCTCGATTTGCGCGCCGGGCGGCAGGTGAGCATCCGCAGCGGCCACCTGCTGCAGGCGCTGCTGACCGAGCCGGAACTGGCGCAGCTGGCCTACCGGGGCTCGGCGCTGTTCCACGAATTCAAGCTCGACGAGATCAAGCACGGGCTCGACAAGCTGACCGAAGGTTCGCAGGAAGCCGACGAGGCGGCGACGGGGCCGGAGGATGCGGGCGACGCCGGCGGCGATCCCGTGGGGGAACTGGCAAGTGCGGCGGCGTCGAAAACGCCGGCGCTGGATCAGTTCACCGTCAACCTGACGGCCCGCGCGCGCGCCGGCAAGGTCGATCCCGTGATCGGGCGCGACATGGAAATCCGCCAGGCGATCGACATCCTGATGCGGCGGCGCCAGAATAATCCCATCCTGACGGGCGAGGCGGGCGTCGGCAAGACGGCCGTGGTGGAGGGCCTGGCGCTGCGCATCGTGCAGGGCGACGTGCCCGACATTTTGCAGGGCGTGGAAATCCACACGCTGGACATGGGCCTGCTGCAGGCCGGCGCCAGCGTCAAGGGCGAGTTCGAGAACCGCCTGAAAAACGTCATCGCCGAAGTGGGCAAGAGCGCGCACGCCATCATCCTTTTCATCGACGAGGCGCACACGATGATCGGCGCCGGCGGCAGCGCCGGGCAGAACGATGCGGCGAACCTGCTGAAACCGGCGCTGGCGCGCGGCGAGCTGCGCACCATCGCTGCCACCACCTGGGGCGAATACAAAAAATATTTTGAAAAGGATGCGGCGCTGGCGCGCCGCTTCCAGGTCGTCAAGATCGAGGAACCGAGCGAAGAGCTGGCGTGCGCCATGTTGCGCGGCATGGCGCCGCTGATGGAACAGCATTTCAAGGTGCGCATCTTCGACGAGGCGATCACCGAAGCCGTGCGCCTGTCGCACCGCTACATCGCCGGCCGCCAGCTGCCGGACAAGGCCATCAGCGTGCTCGATACGGCTTGCGCCAGGGTGGCGCTGGGGCAGAGCGCCATGCCGGCCCTGCTCGACAGCGTGGCGCGCCGGCGCGAGCGCATCGATGCGGAAGCCTCGGCCCTGGTGCGCGAGGAGAGCGGCGGCGCGCGCCACGGCGCGCGGCTGCAGCTGCTCGACGCCGAACGCGGCGCCGCCACGCAGGAACACGCGCAGCTGGCCGCGCGCTGGGACAGCGAAAAGGCGCTGTCGGAACAGATCCAGGCGATCCGCCTCCAGCTCGAGGAGGGCACGCCGGCCGACGCGGGCCAGGGACGCGAGCTGCTGGCGCTGCAGGCCGAACTAGCGTCGCTGCAGGGCGAGACGCCGCTGGTGCCGGTGCAGGTCGACGGCCACGTGGTGGCGGAAATCGTCGCCGGCTGGACCGGCATCCCGCTGGGCAAGATGGTCAAGGATGAACTCAAGACGGTGCTGCGGCTGAAGGATTTGCTGCAGGAGCGCGTGCTGGGCCAGCCCCACGCGATCGAGGCGGTGGCGCAACGCGTGCGCACGGCGCGCGCCAACCTGGACGACCCGGACAAGCCGAAGGGCGTGTTCCTGTTCGTCGGCCCGTCCGGCATCGGCAAGACGGAAACGGCGCTGGCGCTGGCCGACGTGCTGTACGGCGGCGAACGCAAGCTCATTTCCATCAACATGAGCGAATACCAGGAAGCCCACAGCGTGTCGGGGCTGAAGGGTTCGCCGCCCGGCTATGTCGGCTATGGCGAAGGCGGCGTGCTGACCGAGGCCGTGCGCCGCAATCCGTACAGCGTGCTGCTGCTCGACGAGGTGGAAAAGGCGCATCCCGATGTCATGGAGCTGTTCTTCCAGGTCTTCGACAAGGGCGTGATGGACGATGCCGAGGGACGCGAGATCGATTTCAAGAATACCATCATCATCCTGACCTCGAACGTGGCGTCGGCCAGCATGATGCAGGCGTGCCTGAACCTGCCGCAAGAGCAGCTGCCGACGCCGGAGCAGCTCGAGCTGGCCATCCGCCCGCAATTGCTGAAGGTCTTCAAGCCCGCGTTCCTGGGGCGCCTGAAGGTGATTCCCTACTATCCGCTCGGCGACGATGTGCTGGCCAGTATCATCGGCCTGAAGCTGGGCCGGATCGCCGCGCGCATCGCCGCCAATCACCAGGCCGAGTTTATCTACGACGAGGCGCTGGTCGAGGCGGTGCTGGCGCGCTGCACCGAAGTCGATTCGGGTGCGCGCAATGTCGACAATATCCTGAACGGCAGCCTGCTGCCGGAAATCGCCGAAGCCGTGCTGGCGCGCATGGCCGAAGGGCAGGGCATCAGCCGTATCAAGGCCAGCGCCGGCAAGCAGGGCCAGTTCCGGTATACGATCAAATAGGCGTCAAGCCGCTTCAGTGGCCGCTGCCGGGCGCGATGCCCAGCAGCTCCTCGATGTGGGCCAGCGAGGCGCCGTCCTTGACCACGCCGCGCAGCCATTCGTGCAAATTCTGTTCGCCCGCGTTGGCGGCCTTGTCGGCGAAGTACGAGACGGGGCTGTGCGGCTCCGTCTGGCGGAAGTACTGCGCCACCTGGCGCAGCTGCGCCAGCGCCTGGGCGCGGCTTTGCAGTTCGCCGGGCGCCGCCGGCGGCAGCGCCGGCACGGCGGCCGGTGCCGCCAGGCCGCCAGCCGGCACCGGTGCGGCGGCGACGCTGGCGGCAGGGATGGTTACGGCCGCGGCGGGCAGGGCCAGCTGCATCGCCTGCAGGGCCTCGCGCGCCAGCGAAAAGCCCGGACTATCCTTGCCCAGGCGGCTATCGGCGGCCTGTTCCAGCTCGGCCAGCGCGTCCAGGCAGAACTGGGCGTCGGCGGCAAAGGCGGCGCGGAACTGCGCCGACGTGGCGCGCCGCGCCGCCTCCATGTCCACCAGCCTGGTGCCGTTGACGCCGTCCTGGTTGCTGGCTGCCCGCTTGCGCGCCGTCTCGAAGTCGATGGTCGACCAGCCGCCCGATTGCTTGTCCGTCAGTGCCATGGCGCGCACGAGGGATGGCGTGCGCGCCAGGATCCAGCTCAGGTTGCCGATGCGCTGCTCGTGGTCGTCGCCATCGGGCTGCGGGTACAGGCCCAGGTCCCAGTACTGGCGCAGCAGGCCGGCCAGCAGGCGATAGCCTTCGCCCAGACCGCGCAAATGGTCTTGCCTGGCGCTGGCTTCGGCCAGCCAGGCGGCGAGCCGCAAGTCCTTGCTCTTTTCGCCCAGCAGGGCGGCGCAGCGCTGCAGTACGAAGGCCCAGTCGGCTTCCTTCAGGTCGGTGACCCACTCACCCTGGTCGAGCGTGGGGTCGTCGAACTTGCGTGCCTGGCCGATGGCGTCGAAGTCGGTGGAGAAGGACAGGTCGACGCCGCATGGCTGCTCGGCGCTGATGGGAAGTAGGAGCTGGTCGGCTGAAATCATGTGTGTTCTCGGCAGTGGGGCGGATGGCTTGCTGGCGGCATGGCGGCCTTACTGGACCATGCGGAATTCGATGCGGCGGTTGCGCGCGCGGCCATCGGGGCTGTCATTGCTGGCGATGGGACGGTCCGGGCCCTGTCCGGAAGCGCTGAGCAGGTCACCGTCGATGCCCTTGCCGGCCAGGTAGGTCTTGACCGCCTCGGCGCGCGCCTGGCTCAGGTTCTGGTTGCTGGCGCGCAGTCCCAGGTTGTCGGTGTGGCCGATGATGTCCACCTTGCGGCCTGCCAGCTTGTGCAGCGCCGCGCTCATTTCGTCGAGGATGGCGCGGCCCGACGGCGTCAGCGTGGTCTTGCCGCTCTCGAATTCGATGGTGCGGTTGGCCAGCGCGCCGTCGAGGATATTCTGCTCGGAAGCGGACACGCGCAAGCCGTTGTTGACGGTGTACGTGGGATTGAGGCTGGTGGCGAAGTCGCTGGCGATCTTTTGCCGCTGCGCCTCGTTGGCCACTTCGCCGCGCACGCTGACCACGCTGCCTTCGATCTTCAGCTGGCCGCGGCGGATCTGCTTGAGGTCCGCCGTCAGCAGCTTTTGCACATAGGCGTTCCAGTTGGCCGGCTGCGCGACCGGGCCGACGGCGATCTGGTCGACGACCTTGTCGGCGCCATACAGTTCGCGAAGACGTACCAGCACCGCCGCCTTGGCCGCTTCGTCCGGCACCGTGCCGCTGGCCAGGACCTGGCCCGGTTGCGGCGTGGTGGCGGCGGGCGCCGAGACAGCGGCCGCCGGCGCGGCGGCGTTTTGCGCGCTGGCGCCGGCCGGCGCGAAGACCAGGCTGAGTAGGATGGCAAGGCGGATGTGGCGCATGATCAGGTCCCGATGAAGGCGGCACGAAACGTGTCGTGCGCCGATTTGAGTGACAGGTTGGCCTGCGCAAGGTAGCTCGAGGCTTTCTTGATGGCGTAGTCGCTGTTGGCGTGTTCCTCGACCCAGGCCAGGTCGTCGAAGGCGATGTGGTGTTCCAGCGCCGCCTGCGGTTCCATGATGGCGTGCAGGGTCTGCGCCGAGGCGCCGCAAAAGCCCAGCACCAGCGCATGGCGGCCGCGGATGCGGGTGATGAACAGCGCCAGTTCGAAGTCGGCGCGCGCCAGGAACGGGGCGATCAGGTGCATCCAGAAGGCCGCCACCAGGTTGCGGTACAGCGGGTCGGCCGGCAGCGGCAATTCCAGGCTTTTTTCCAGCCGGCTGGAGCTGCTGGCCATGACGGGCTGCAGCAGCATGCCCAGGGCCAGCAGCACCTGGCGCACGGAGCCGCCAAAACCCGTGGGCGCCAGCAGGGCGTCGAGCGCGCCCACCGTCTGCAAGGCGAGGAAATCGTCGAAGGCGGCATCGTAGGCGCTGCCGCGCAAGTCCAGTTCGATGCTGGCGCCCGCGGCGGCGGCCGGCAGCGCGGCGCCGGCCGCCGCACCGCACATCTCGGTGCTCAGGGCATCGAGGCGGTTCCACAGGCGCGACAGCACCAGCGGACTGGTCGGCACGAAGCCGGCCGGCTGCGCCACGTCCATGGCGCCCATCATCAGGAAGGGAAAGCGGCGCGACGAGGCATCGCTGCTGGCGGCGATATGCCCGGCGATGGCGCGGCCGCGACGCGGGCCGATGAAGGCGAAATGCAGCGGCGGCAGCGCATCGTAGGTGAGCTTCCAGCGCGCATCGGCCGTCATCAGTTCCATGGCGTTGGCCAGCCAGTCATCGAGCATCTTCAGCAGGGCCGGGTTGTCGCCGTGCTTGATGAAGTCGCCGCGGCTGGGGATCTTGCCGAAATAGCCGATCTGGGTAACGGTAGGGCGGCTCATGGCGTGTTCCCGGCGATGGCGGTGGCCGTTTCCGGCGCGCCGATGGCGACCGATTCCGGCAGTTTCAGGCCACGGAAACCCTGGTTGCCGGCGGAGGTGGCGGCCGGCGCGGGCGCGGCCACGATCTTCAGGTTGGCCGTCACGGTGACGCCGCTGTTCTCCCAACTCAGTTCGAATACGCCGCCCTCCTTGCGCGTGCGCCTGGCCGAGTCGATCATCTTCTTCAGGCCGAAATGCCCCGGTTCGTTCAGCAGCACCACGGTGCGCCCTTCCGGCGTGATGGCGCTGATGCGCGAGCCGGGCACGCCCTGCGGGTTGGGCCAGACCATGTGCACCCAGGGCTGCGGCTGGCCGCGCCAGCGCAGCGCCTGGCCATCGATTTCGATCGTATATTCGGTGGCGCCGGGCGCATTCAGTGCCTGCAGGTCGAAGCGCGTCTGCGCTTCGGCGGCGCCGGCCGCCGTGGCCACGCCGTTGGCGCTGAGCGGGGCGACCCAGCCGGGCAGGCTGGCCACCACCGGCGGCGCCAGGGTGATGCCCATCGCGGCCCAGGTCCTGGCGCTGATGGCGTCGCCGCGCCGCACGACCAGCGGGCCGATGGTGGTGTTGAAGAACTTGGCGATGGCGCCTTCCGGACCGAATACCTGGCCGATGTCGGCATTGCTTGCCTCGATGCGCGAGTCGGGCGCGAACGGATATTTCGGCGCCAGGGTTTTCTGGAACGGTTCGAGCACCTGCGCCAGCCAGACCTTGTTGATCTCCGTCTCGGTGGGCTTGACGATGACGGCGAACGTCTGCATCAGCGGGCGTACCAGCAGCGGGCGGATGGCCTGCTTTTGCTGGTCGCTCATGCCGGTCAGCATCTGCTCGTCCACGTACTTGAGCGCGTCGGCCAGCTCCGAGCCGCTGCCATCGAGCGTCTGCTGCATCAGCTGCTTGGCGCCGGGTCCCGTGTCGCCCTGGTTCTTGATCTGGTTGAGGCGCACGCGCAGCTTCGACAGGGCCGCGAGGTAGCCGCGCATGGGCGAGGCTTCCTTGTCGCGTGCCACCACCAGGCGCGCCACGCCGGAAAATTCGCGGCCGACGGGCCCCATCGGCATGGCGCCGCCGACCTGGCCCACCGCCGTGGCGGCGGGCTTCTGGCGCAGCACCGTTTCGCGGAACCAGTCCATCGCCCCGCGCTGGGCGCGCTGCAAGCCCTGGCCCAGCAGCGAAGGGTTGTCCCACGAGGTTTCCTGGTACACCGTCTCGATCAGCTTGTTGAGGGGCGACGCTTGCGGATCGCCGAGGCGGTTCATCGCCTGCGCCGCGTTGTCGAAACCGTTCAATTCGCGGATGCTGACGCCCTGGATGAATTTCTGCCACTCCCTGGCGTAATCGGTCTTGTACAGTTCCACCAGCGCCTTCTGGATCTGTTCCGGGCTGCCTTCCAGGGTCAGGTCATCCTTCGACGCCGTCTTGAGCACCCAGTCGGCGCTTTGCAATTCGCGGTTGGCCGCTTCCTGGAACGCCTGCTGGATGTATTTTTCCCACGCGTCGCGTGTGAAAGTGCCGGGGATGGCGTAGCTGCCCAGCACCAGTTCCTTGTCCTGCTCGCCAACGATGCGCGCCACCGTCATCGACGGGAAGCGCGTGGCGGCGCGCGCCTTCACATCCGCATACACGCGGTCGCGCGCCGGCATGCCGCGCACCACGCGGCGCAGGCTGTCGCGCGACTGGTCGGCCAGGGCCAGCTTGTTCTCGATCTGCGGCCAGGACGGGTCGTCGATCTGCGTCAGGTAGAACGAGATCAGGCGCTCGGCGCTGCGGATCATCTGTTCGCGCGGCATGTTACCCCGATTGGCGTCGAGCCAGCCGCGCCAGTAGCGGGTCAGCTGGTCGTTCAGGTGGCTGGCCTCGGCGCGCGACTTGTCGCCCAGCATCAAGTAGGTTTTCAGGGCATTGTAGGCATCCTCCACATTCGTCGGCGCGGCATCCTTGAAGGGCTGGTTTGCCGCAGTGACTGGCGTACTGGCTGGCGGATTGGCTGTGGTGGCGGCCGTCGTGCCGGCCGGCACGGCCGTCAGCGGCTGCAGCCGGTCGGCGCCCGCGTTTACTTCCGCGAGGAACGACTCCAGCGATTGCGCCACCGGCGCGAGCATGACTTCCTTGAGGCCGGAAAAATACTCTTCGCGCAGTTTGCGCTCCAGCAAGTCGCCCTGGTACAAGCCCAGGCTGAGCGCCAGCGGCCGCTTGCTGCGGTACGCTTCCAGCTGCTCGATGCGGTCCTGCATGATTTCCAGGGCCTGGAAGCGCGACTGCAAATCCAGGCGCTGGTCCTGCACCTTGATGGCTTGCTCCAGGTCGGCCTGGACGTTGGCCGCCAGCTGGCGGTTGGCCAGGTAGGACCAGCTCCAGCCGCCCAGCGCCAGACCGGCCAGCGCGATGGCGGTGAAAAACGTGGCATAGCGCAAGCGCGTCTTGCGCGGGCTGGCGTATTGCGCCACCAGTTCCCGGTCGGCAAAGATCACCTTGCGGAACAGGTTCAGCAGGAAGTAGCCGTGCTGGTCCTGGACCTGCACCGCCTTGTGTTCCTGCTGCTGCGGCTTGAGGTCGAAGCGCTGCGCCACCCGTTCCGACGAGGCGGAGACGGAAGCGCCTTCCTGCAGCGCGCTGGTGAAATAGAAACCGCGGAAGACGGGCTTGAACTGGAACGGATTTTCCTCGAACAGGGTGGCGATGAAGGCGCGCAGCGGCCCCTTCACGGAGCTGAATTCCAGCGGGAAGGTGAACACGCCGGGCGGCATGCGCTCGCGTCCCAGCAGCGACATATTGGCCAGGCTGAGGTCCTTCAGGCCATCGTACAGCTCGTCGAAGCGCTGGTCGAACTGCTCCAGCACATCCTGCTTCGAGCTGTTGACGCTGTAGGGCAGGGTGGCGCCCCAGACCTTGTCGCGTTCGGCGCGCTCGGCATCCTGGAAAAATTCGCTAAAGCCGGTGATCAGGTCGGCCTTGGTGAATACCACGTACACGGGCGCATGGACTTCCAGCTTCTCCGTCAGTTCCTGCACGCGCTGGCGCAGGTTCTTGGCCAGTTCGATGGCGAATTCGGGCTTGCTGCCGGTCAGCTCGGCAATGCTGACGGCGATGATGATGCCGTTGATCGGCGCGCGCTTGCGGTGCTTTTTCAGCAGGTTGAGGAAACCGAACCATTCGGCGCGGTCTTCATCGTTGATGGCGTAGCGACCGGCCGTGTCGAGCAGGATGCCGTCGGTGGTGAAAAACCAGTCGCAGTTGCGCGTGCCGCCCATGCCTTGCACGATCTTGCTGTCGACAAAAGGAAACTGCAGGCCGGAATTGGCGATCGCCGTGCTCTTGCCGGCGGCGGGATTGCCGATGATCATGTACCACGGCAATTCATACAGCGCGGCATCGCCCGACAGCTGGCCCAGCCGCGATGTCTTGATGGTATTGATCGCTTCCAGCATGCGCTTGCGGATGGCTTCGGTTTCCTCGCGCTGCACCGGACCGGCCTTGGACGCGGCGCTGGCCGCCTGCTGCTCCAGCATGCTGTTGAAGCTGGCGCCCTCGCGCCGGCGCCGGCGGCGGCGCAGCCACCACACGATGGCGCCCAGCAGCGCCGCCGCGGCCAGGAAGGGCAGCAGCCGGATGGCCGGCCAGTCGAAAATGACGGCGCAGGCGAACAGCAGCAGGATGGCGGCCGCGATGCCGAGGATGAGCAGGCTGGTGCGTGAAGTCAGGAAGTGCCAGAATCGTTGCATCATAGTTTTATAGTGTGCAAACCGTTAAGGTGCGTGAATGGGGCGTCGCTGTATCAGGTGGTGCTGTGACTGCTTTTTGCGGGGGGACCAATGACGAGGGCGCCGCGCTGGAGTGGATCAAGGTTGCTGAGACATAAGACGTGCGCGCCGTCGTCGGCCGCCGCCTGCCGCGCCATGGCCAATGCGGCCAGCGTCGTGACGGCGCCGCACTGGCCGCATGCGGCGCCGACGCCCAGCACCTGCTCGCCCAGGTCCAGCTGGGGCAGGAGGGCAGCGGCGCATTGCATCAGTTCGAGCATGCGGTTGGCGCGCTGGTCGGTATCGGCGCTGACCAGCGCGATGCCGGCCGTCGCCTCGTCGCCTGCCGCCGCCAGCGCCTGCCTGCCCAGGTCCGCCAGCATGTTCTTGTCGGCTGCTCCCCGCTGGCTGGCGCCCTGCGGCAGTTCGCCCGTGGCGGCGCGGTGCAGCAGGACTGGCGCCGGCTCGTCCAGTGGTGGCGCCGCGCCAGGGATGGCCAGCAGCAGGCCGGCCGCGCCTTCGCCGGGAATCTGTCCTTGCGCCTGGCTGGCGCTGAACAGCTGGCCCTGGCTCGCCAGGACATGCACGCGCAGCTCGCCCAGGTGCGAATCGCAGGCCAGCACGATGGACAGGCAGGGCGGCTGCTGTGGCGTCGCGTGCCCGGCAAGCTGGTTCAAGAGGACAAACGGCGCCAGTTGCCGGGTGGCCGGTTCGGTGGGCGGCAGCAACTGCTGCGCTGGCCAGCCCTGCTCGCGCGTCAGTTGGCGCAGCCAGGCGTCGCCGGCCTGGTGCTGGGCGGCGCTCCACGAGGCCGGCATCAGCAGGTGCAGCCGCAGCATGGGCAGCGCGCTGGCCGGCGAGGCCGGTGCGCCTGCGGACAGCGCATGCTGCTGGGCTTCGTCCACCAGTTCGGCCAGCACCACGGCGCCCAGGGCCAGCGCGCGCAAGTCTTCCGGATTGAAGGGAAACGGTTCGCTCGCCAGGTCGGCTTGCGGATGCTCGCGCAGCCAGGCGGCCAGCAATTGCTGCTGCAGCTCTTCGTCGATGCCGTCCACCCTGGCACACAGCAGGGGATAGCCATCTTCATCGAGCAGCTGGCTGTCGAGCGCGGGACGGCTTTGGCGGGAGCGCATGGCGGCCAGCAATTCTGACGGCGTGGCGCCGCCCGGCATGCGCAGGCTGGCCGCCACGATATGCAGCGGCACCGGCGCCGCGGGAGGTGTCGCCGCCTCGGCCTGGAGGGGGGCGGCAAGGCCCGGCGCCGCCAGGGCTGGCCCGGCCAGCAGCCTGGCCAGCACTTTTTTACCCAGCCACAGCAGCAATAGCAGTGCCAGCGGCAGTGCCAGCATGGCGCCGGCCAGTTCGCCCGGCGTCGGCATGCGCGTGCTGTCGCGCCAGTAGGCGATGGCGCCCGTCCAGCTCAGCGCAAAGACGGACACGCTCAACAGGCAGCGTCGCAACCAGGGGCGCATCAGCGGGCTCCTCCGCGTATGGGCAGGGCCGTCATGCCTGGTCGATGGTAGCTTGCTGGCTGGCGATCAGCAGCGCCCCACAGCTGGTCTTGTCGCCGTGGCGCGCCACGGGCTTGCCATCGACGATGAAGCCGGGGTCGCCGCTGACGATGGGGCACACGCCATGGCCGGGCAGGGGGCAGGCAACCTTGTCGCCGACCCGCGCCATGCCGATGCCGCCGCTGTCGCTCACCGCCGATGCTTCCAGCACGGTGCCGCCATGCGATGTCTTGTCGCCTAATCTGATTACCGGACCCGCCATACGCGCTCCCTTCAGTGTTTTTTCATTACGCCGGGCAGGCGCAGTTCGGTATGTCCGAAATCCATCATCTTCCAGCGTCCGCCCCAGGTCATGCCGACCGATTCGGCCACTTCGCCATACAGCTGGTAGCCGCGCATGGCCCACGGATCCTTCTCGGAAATGACCAGCTTGCCATTGCGCAGGAAGGCGCAGTCGGCCGCCAGGCCGTACTGGTGCCAGCTTTGAAAGGCGGCCGCGTTGCTGACGTTGGGACCCATGCCCGCCAACATGTCTTGCCGCTCGGGACTGCGGTAGCCTTCCAGCAGCGCCATCTCGTAGCCGTGTTTTTCCTTCATGATCTTGAAGACCAGCAGCAGGCGCTGGGCGTATTCCACATTCAGCAAGGTCCAGTTGCGGCTGGCCGATACCAGCAGCGGGCGCTCCTGGCGCACTTCTTCGGTGGCAAACACCAGCGGCGGCAGGTCGACGGGCGGCACCAGCTGCTCACCCTGCAACAGGCTGGCCACCTGCGTATTCATTTCCCGCGTCGACACATCGTAGGCGCCCAGCATGGATTTGCTGTCGGCCATCAGGGCCAGCAGGGTCGGCAGGCTGATCGCGGCCACGCCCGCGAGACACAGCAGGTAATGACGGCGCAGCAGCTCGGCAGTGCGGGCCCACAGCGTGGCGCATCGCTGTGCCAGGCTGGCCATGCCCGACTGCCGGCGCCTGGTCACGCGCTGCAGGCAGGCCGCCAGGCGCTGCTCCGCGCCGTCGACGGCGTGCAGCACGAAATCGCGCCCGGCCGGGAACAGGATCAGCCAGCTGATCAGGCATGCCAGGATGAAATACAGCGCTACCGCGAGTAGGAACACGCTAACCTCAATCAGGAAATGTTTGGCTGCGGGAAACGGTGCTGTCCATCACAGAAAACAGGGAAGCGATGGATATTGCCTGGAAGTATATCTTACAAAACTGATAATTAAGGGGGGCTTTTTTCAATTGTGCGGGGGGTGCGCACTGTTGATTTTATGGCACGCGTCATGATTTTGTTGAATAGCGTAAAGTCTTGCAAATATTACAGGAGCGCACATTTTGCGAACTCATGACGATAGCCCCCGGCTCCCGGCCCGGCCCAGCCTGTTGACCCAGGCGCAGCAGGCGGAGGCCGACCGTAACCGCATCCTGACCACGCTCGAGGGTGGCAATACCGGCTCGCCCGTCAGGGCCAGGCGCGGCAGTCTGGCGCTGCGCGGGGGCATGGGCGCGGTGGCCGCGCTGCTGCTCTTGTTGGCCGCCGGCGTCTGGCTGGGCCAGCGCGGAGAACGGGCTGGCGACGACGCTGCGCCGCTTTCCCTGCCCGCCGCCACCGCCGTACCCGCCGTCGTGGCGGCGCCGCCGGCCGTTGCCAGCATCCATGACGAGGCGCCGCCCGGCGCAGCCGCACCGCAGCAGAGCCTGAGCGAGATGCTCGATGCCGGCGCGACCGCCACAACCGCCACTGCCGCTGCCCGGAACGCGAGTGCCGCGCATCCCGGCGATGTGCTGAGCAAGGCGCTGGAAACGCCATCGCCACCACCGGCTGCAGCGAAACCGGTGGCCAAGGCGCCCCGTCCGGCAGCCAAAAAGCCAGCGGCGAAAGGGCCTGCTGCCACGCCCGTGCGCCGCGCGGAAGACAGCGATATCGCCCTGCTGTCGGCCCTGCTTGCCCACGCGCAGGCCGCGCCGGCGCAAAAGAAAACCGCGTCCGGCCTGCGGGCCCAGTTGCAGCAATGCGCGGCGCTCAAGCGCGACGCGGCCGTGGCCTGCCGCGCGCGCGCCTGCCAGGGCCATACCGACAACGCGCAATGCAAGGCCGGGCAAGCTGCCGCGAAAGACGGAAAATGAGTGCCGCCAGCGCCGATCAGGTCAACGCTTCCCTGGCTGGTTTCAGCAGCGTGACGCGGCTGTATGAACTGTCGCTGGACGGCGGCGAAGGCGGGACGGCGCAGTGGCTGGTGGAAGCGTTTGTCGCCGACGAACAGTTGCAGACCGTGGGCGCGCGCGACATCATCGTGCTGTCCACGCAGGCGAATGTGGCGCTGGCGCCGTTGCTGGGCAAGCCGGCCGCGCTGCACGCCAGCCTGGCCGATGGCAGCCGCGCTGTCTTTAGCGGCTATATCAGCGCTGCCGCCATGCTGGGCAGCGATGGCGGACTGGCCCGTTTCCGGCTGCGCCTGACGCCGTGGTTATGGCTGTTGAGCCAGGTACGCAACAGCCGCGTCTGGCAAGACAAGAGCGTGATCGAGATCGTCGACAGCGTGTTCCAGGCCTACGCGCCGCAAGCCGACTGGCGCTGGAGCGGCGATACCGGGCCGTTCATGGCCGAGGCGCAGCCGCGCAGCTATTGCTGCCAGTACCGCGAGTCGGACCTGGCCTTCGTCACGCGCCTGCTGGGCGAAGAAGGCCTGGCCTGGCGTTTCGAAGAACACGAGGGAGGCCATTGCCTGGTGCTGTTCGCCGACAGCAGCGCCCTGAGCGCGGTGCCGGAAGATGCCAGCAGCGCGCAAGGCGGCGGCATCCGTTTTCAGGGCGCGCGGGCCATGGAACAGGCCGATTCCATCCAGGCGCTGTGCCGGGCACACGGCTTGCGCACGGCGGTGGCAACAGTGCTCAGCTACGATTACAAGGCCAAGAAGGCCGTCGGCGCCAGCGTGCCCACGCGGCTGGCACCGGGCGGGAAAAGCGCGCCCGCGCTGGAAAGCTATGACACGCCCGGCCAGTATTTTTATGCCAGTGCGGCCCAGGCCGAACGCTATGCCTTGCTGCAGATGCAGGCGATCGAAGCGCGCGGCGAGCGCTGGCAGGCGCGTTCGACCGTGCGCACCTTGCGTGCCGGCACGCGCTTTACCCTGACGCAGGGACCGCTGCAGCAGGACGGCGCCGAGGCGCCGGCGCTGGTGGTGCTGCGCGTGTGCAGCGTGGGCGTGAATAATCTGCCGGCGCCCGCCAGGCAGGGCTTGGCTGAACTGTTCGGCCCCATTCCCGAATTGCTGCAGGAAAGCCTGGCTGGCCAGGCGCTGGCGCCGCGCGATATCGCGCATTTCCCGCAAGTGATCGCGCAGGCGGCCGAGAGCGGCTATGCCAACCATATTGAAGCGATCGCGGCCGATACGCCATGGCGCCCCGTGCATGACGGCGGCGACGCGCGCCACCACCCGAAACCGACGGCCTGCGGCAGCCAGAGCGCCATCGTCGTCGGCGCCGACGGCGGCACCAGCGCCAGCGGCGGCAGCGAAATCCATTGCGACAAGCTGGGCCGGGTGCGCATCCGTTTCCACTGGCAACTTGACGGCAGCGCCACCTGCTGGGTGCGCGTGGCGCAGCGCTCGGCCGGCGGCGGCATGGGCAGCCAGTTCCTGCCGCGCATCGGCCAGGAAGTGCTGGTGCAATTTCTGGAAAGCGATATCGACCGGCCCATCATCGTCGGCGCCCTGTACAACGGGCAAGGCGAGGGCGGCGTCGCGCCCTCGCCGGGCGGCATCACGGACAAGCCCGCGGACGCCAGCGTCTTCGAGCCGGCGCGTGACCATGCGCCATCGGCGCAGGGCAACGTGGCTGGCGGCAACAGCCCGCTCTGGCATGGCGCGGCTGGCGGTAGCGCGGGCCATCGCAACGGCGCGGCGCAATGGGGCATCCGCAGCAAGGAATTCGGCGCCGCCGGCTCCGGCTCTGGCTACAACCAGTTGCTGTTCGACGATACCGACCAGCAGGGGCGCATCCAGCTCAAGAGCAGCCATGCGGCAAGCGAACTCAATCTTGGCCACCTGATCCATGCGGCCGACAATTACCGGGGCAGCCTGCGCGGCACGGGCGCCGAGCTGCGCACCGACGCTTACGGCGCCGTGCGGGCCGGTGCCGGCCTGCTCATTTCCAGCTACCTCGTCAACCATGACGCGCAGGCGCGCGATCCGGCCGGCGACAATGCACCGGGCATGGTCTTGCTCAAGCAGGCAGCCAAGCTGGGTGCAACCTTCAGCGCCGCCGCCGTCACGCACAAGACGGTCGCGTATGCCAGCC
>NZ_PDZL01000002.1 GCF_002735705.1 Janthinobacterium sp. BJB426 | reverse complement strand
CCAAAGGGTCTTTTAGAGGCGAGTTGGTGGCTGCTACCGGAACCTTTGGTCTGATTCGCAGTGCAACGAGCGGCCAGCGGACTGAATACGACAGTAACGGTATCCGTATTTATAACGCAGCAGGCAACTTAATTGTCAGATTGGGAGTCTGGTGACATGCCTACCGGTCTTCAGGTATTTAATGCTAATGGGGCACTTCGATTGGAAATTACCGATCGATTGACTAGATTTGTTGGTACGTTCACATTACCAGCATGGAATGACACAGCAGTACGATTTGTGCCTGTTAGTGGCATGTCTGATGACGGTTTCTGGGTTGTTACACTTCCCTGCCCAGATTACTACTATCAGATTGTAGAAGGTGGAATTAATGTTTGGTCTGCCGACATTAGATTCACTGGCTTCACTTCTGTTCCCATTACAGTATATCGGGTATAAAAATGACTGCAGGTCTTCAAATCTTCAATACTAACGGTGTTATCCAAATAGACGAGAACTTAAAAAACCCTCGTTACGTTACCGGAGGTTCTGTCGCTAAAGGAGCAGATAACAGCGGCTATGGCCTGTATGTGATTAACCTTGGCGCTTTCGGTATTGATCTGAATGCAGAGATTCCGCTTATCCTTGTTCGCCATAAGGAATTTGGTAAATACGTTGGTGGTATCTTCTTAACTAAACAGTATGGTACGGTGTTAGGAGGCAACTTCTGCATGATCGATGCTTCAGACTCTGGCTTCGACTATGCAGTATTCTCCGCTAGTGTTGGCGGCGTAACCGATCCCGGCAACTTTGGTCTGCAAGTATTCAACGCAGCAGGGGAAATTACATATAACAGTAATAATCGGCATGCGAGGATTATTGCAAATTTGGTCCACACGGCAACGCCGAACTTCACTTACCCTTACTCCTATACGTTCTCTGGATTCAACGAGATGCCGTGGATTGTTGTCAATCCATTGGTAGCCAGTTATCTAGGGGAGCAAGATTACCCTGCTGGGGTCTACGCTAAGGTGAATGCAGTAAATTCTATAACGATTGGTTTGCAACTTAATGGCGCTGCCTCCACCCCTTTTCTGGATACTTATGGTTTGGTTGCAGCAAAAAATGCTGATCCCTACAACGGGAAAAGCGCATCTTTCGCTTTAGCCAACTGGGCCTAATTTTAAAAATGACGAATCTCCGCATCATTTACGACAACGCCGGCGACCGTGCCGTGCTGACCGCATCGAGCCAGGCCGACGCGCTGGGGCCGGCCAACCTGCAGCACGACGACAAGTTCTACCTGCTGCGCTCGGTAGGACTGGCGCTGACTATCACGGCCACCTGGCCCTCTCCGCAGATCGTCGGCTGCGCGGCCCTACCATTTTGTAACTTGACGCCGACGGCGACGATCCGCGTGCGCGGCTACGTCGAGCCAGGGGATGCGATGCCCGATTTCGATACGGGCGTCGTGCCGGCGTGCGAATATGCCAGGCTGGGCATGTGGGATTGGGGTGCGCTGCCGCTGGGCGTGAACGCCTTTAGCTATGGCGGCGGCACGTATGCGCGCTGCTGGCTGCCAATGGTCAGCGTCAAAAAACTGGTGATCGAGCTGGCGGACCCGGATAATCCGGCAGGCTACATCGAGGCGGCGCGCCTGGTGGTCGGCCCTTACTGGAGTCCGGAGCAGAACGCCTCGTATGGTGCCGGCGTCACGTCATTCGATACAAGCACTCAGAACCGCACCGGCGCCGGCAGCCAGACTGTCGAGCGAGGCGCGATGTATCGCAAGCTATCGATCGAGCTCGAGCATATGACGCCGCTGGACCGGGCCGAGCTGTGGCGCATTGTGCGGGGCAATGGCCTGACGCTCCCCTTGCTGGTCAGCCTGTATCCGGACAGCGACGACGGCGAGCTCGAGCAGGCGCACCAGGTGTATGGCCGCCTCGCCAGCAATTTCGCCATCACTACCCCGTATTACCAGACATATGCCACCAACATCGAAATCGAGGAAATGTAATGGGCAACTTCTTTTACTATGGACAGCAGGACACGATCCGGCGCCTGAATGAACTTGCCGGGCGCGGCGCCGTGGTGTCATCGTATGCGCCAGCCGTGGGTATGTCTCCGCTTGGTGGGCCGAATGGTTATATGAACCCGGCGTGGCTCGATCCGAATATCTCATTGGGCACAATGAAGCCTATTTCAATAGGCCTGACCAGTAAATACGGGTATGACTTTGTGGTTGGTGGCGCAGGCGCAACGCGATGGCTGCTAATAGCGTCTATGAATTCTGACGGGTCTAACACCAACGCCAACCTGTACATAAGAGGTGTGTTTAATTCTGCATGGACAGCTGCTACCTCTACACCGTTCTCAATTTTCATGGGTGTACGGGGAGGATTCTATGTAGACTGGCACATTGAAGGCGCGATTCTTAGTCAGTCCCGTATCATGGTTTGCCGCCGTGCGAACGGCGTACATGATGTATATGCGTTCTTTGACGCAGGGGCTTTTGCCACTATATCTTTTGATATGACAGGGCATGAGACGACAACTTACGCCACCCCTGTCGAGACCACAGCGACGCCTACTGGTACGATGGTTTTTGACTCGGCCACCTCCCCGGCCAATCCTATTCACATTGCCCCACGTTGGAAAGGTGTTACTGGAAGATTGGCTGGATCACGAGCAACTGCGTTTTCAGATACTATTTTTACCGGAGAGAACGGCAATCTGGCGTCTGGAGGCCATTCGTTCCTTGCCGGCGGCACTATACTTGGCACTGTTACTCCGCTAGAAGTATTGCGTCTTGGTGTGTCTGGTGTATCTGGTACTGCTTTCCACGGACACTTTGGTTTTCTGACAAACCCAGGCAACGTCCCGTACACGCCCGGTTACAAACTTGACCTGAAAGCTTACGACACCGGAAGTGGTAATTGGACAAATCCACTACTTAGTGTTAACGGGGATGGAAGAGTATCTATTCTAGTATTGAAAGTGGGGAGTACCGATACTGTCCTCACACGCCACAATATCAGTAGGCCAGTAGGTCAAGGTTCTGAGATTCTGTATGTGGGACAAGACGGCGCTGCAAACCCGAGTGTTGCGGTTATTGTGGCTGATGGAGCCGGTGGCTGGAACACTGCTGGTAACGTTTTTTACGTTGGAAAGAACTCTTCTACCAATCGGAGTGTATCTGCTGCCGGCACCGTCAATACTATGGGCAACGACTACGCCGAATACATCCACAAATCCGCAACCTGTGCGTCTGTGCTGGCGGGACAAATCGTAGGCATCACCGCTGACAATAATGTCACCGATCAGTGGGCCGATGCGGTCATGTTCTCAATCAAATCGACCGATCCTTCGTTTGTCGGTGGTGATTCCTGGGCCGTCGATGCCGGGCCGCGGCCATCCCCACAGGCAGGCGCGGCCCCGGTCCAGCCCGTTCGGCGCGAAGACGTAGTTGCGCAGCAAGCGGTTCCCGACACAGACCAACTGGAATTTGAAGAAGCGGTTACCGAGCCCGGCGACACCGATGACGAGTGGGCCGCAAAACAGGCCGCCTACGCCGCCGCGTTGGCCGCCCACAACATCGCCGTGCTGCAGGACGTCGAGGCCATGGCCACCTTCGACGCGGCGCTGGAAGTCGAGCGCCAAAAGGTCGACCGTATCGCCATCGCCGGCCGCGTGCCGGTCAATGTGCTGGGCGCCCAGCCGGGCGACTACATCGTGCCGGTCCAGGACGGTGCCGGTATCAAGGGTATTCCCATCCGCAAGGCAGATCTCACGCATTCGCAATATCTCGATGCCGTCGGGCGCGTGATCTCGATTGAACCCGACGGCAGGGCCTATGTGATGGTCAAGGTCGTGTAGCAAAACAGCATTCCCCACAAACCCGCTTCGGCGGGTTTTTTCATTTCCACCACCTGAAAGGCACTACATGGCCATCGAAACGACCGCCGCCGGCGGCGCACTGATTAAAATTTTTGGCATCCCGGTTCTGGCCGGCGCTGCCGCAACCTCACTGGGATTCATGTTTATGTGGCCGAAAACTGCCAAGGAAGCGGGCGTGCGCTTCTTCGTCACCATTCTCTTTTCCGCCCTGATGGGCCCGGCCCTGGTCGTGGTCGTGCGTAACTGGATGCCGGGCCTGTTCGACAGCGCGCGCGCCGTCGCCGTGCTGTACGGCAGTGACCCGGCCCTGGGCTTCCTGTTCATTGCTGCGCCGCTGATGGTGGCCGCCGGCTTGCCCGCCTGGTGGGTGCTGGGCGCCACGGTGCGCTGGCTCGACAAGCGCCGCGACAAGGACATCGGCGAGCTGGCGCGCGATGCGGCCGCAGTCGTGCATGACGTGCGGAGTGGCCTGTGAGCGCCGTCACGCTGGGCCAGCTGCTGACCATCATGCCGCTGGCCCGCTCGCGCGCGGACACCTTCCTGGTGCCGCTGAACGCGGCCATGCTGGAATTCGGTATCACGACCCCGGCGCGCCAGGCATCGTTCCTGTCCCAGGTGGGGCACGAGTCCGGCCAGCTGCGCTATGTGCGCGAGCTGGCCAGCGGCCAGGCCTACGAGGGGCGCGTCGACCTGGGCAACACGCAGCGCGGTGACGGCGTGCGCTTCCGTGGGCGTGGCCTACTGCAGGTGACTGGCCGCGCCAATTACGCTGCATGCGGCAAGGCGCTGGGTCTGGATCTGTTGGCTCAGCCTGAGCTGCTGGAGCAGACCGTTAATGCCTGCCGTTCGGCCGGCTGGTTCTGGCAGACGCGCGGCCTCAATGCTCTTGCCGATGCTGGCGACCAGGAACGGGTGACGCGCCGCATCAACGGTGGCGTGAACGGCTTGGCTGAGCGTCTGGCCATGTACCAGGCAGCGTGCAAGGTGCTGGTGTGATCGCGCTGGCCAAGTTCGCCGGCAAGGTGCCTGGCTGGCTGTACGGCACATTGTTGGTGTGCATGCTGGGAGGTGCCGGCATGCTGTACCAGCGCGCGCTGGGCAACGCCCAGGGCAGGGCGGCCGTACAGGCGCTGTGGGATGCCGACAAGAAGACCCGCGCGGCAGCGGAAACGAAAGCGGTGGCGCAGCGCGCTACCGAAAACCTGGCGCAAGCCAGGCAACAGGCCGCCAAGGCGGCGGCCGTCACGAAAGTCTACGATGACGAAATCAGCGATATCCGCGCTCGTCTTGCTGCTGCTGAGCGCATGCGCAAGCCCGCCTTCTGTGCAAGTGCTGGACCTGCCGCCCCGGCCGGTGGCAGTGGCGCCGAAGGAGGCGCTGCAGTCGATCCCGCCGGCGGGTTACTTCCTGACGCGGTGGCGCGAGATATTCAAGCCTTGATTTTGCAGACGGAGGAGGTGGCTGCAACGGGGAGGGCATGTCAAGCGTTTGTTTTAGCGCAACAGAAAAAATAGTGTATTTAGCGAATGGAGGGCTACATTGAGTATTGGAGAGAATGCTGCAATGTCAAATTGATAGTATGTTGCTATAGCTATAGTAAGGAGAGCAAATGAATTACGTCATGGGTTTATGCTCTAGAGCAGCTTTGGCAGTGTTGTTAATAGTATGTGTGCATGACTCCTTATCGTATTGGGTTCCCACCATTCGGTACTTATTGAGTAAGCACTGAATGGTGGCGCAGGACTGCCGCGCAGCTGGGCTTATGAGGCGGAATTTGAAACGGTGTTCCGCGAGAAAAAAGATAGAACGCTGATTGCCGCTGCGCTAACAGCAGCAATCAGTCTGTGCCTGGTGAGTAGGCTTGGATTACCTCTTGGGAGGAATTCGACTCTACCACTAGGAGGTACACATTTTGGCACTACCCATCATCCCCTGGATCGGCGGCAAACGACGCCTGGCCGACCGCATCATTCCGCAATTTCCACCACATACCTGTTACGTCGAGGTCTTTGCCGGCGGCGCCGCGCTGTACTTCATGCGCCCGCCGGCCGAAGTCGAAGTGCTGAATGACGTCAACGGCGAGCTGATCAACCTGTACCGCGTCGTCAAGAATCACTTGGAGGAATTCGTACGCCAATTCAAGTGGGCGCTGTCAAGCCGCGAGGTGTTCAAGTGGCTGCAGGACACGCCGCCGCATACCCTGACGGACCTGCAGCGTGCGGCGCGCTTCTTCTACCTGCAGCAGCATGCCTTTGGCGGCAAGGTTGACGGGCAGAGCTGGGGCACGGCCACGACCGCGCCGCCGCTCAACTTGCTGCGTATCGAGGAGAACCTGTCGGCAGCGCACTTGCGCCTGTCAGGCGCTTACATCGAGAACCTGGACTGGTATAAGTGCATGGAGCGCTACGACCGGCCGCACACGTTGTTTTACCTGGACCCGCCGTACTGGGAGACGGCCGGGTATGGGGTGGAGTTTGAATTTGCCCAGTACGAGAAGATGGCCGAGCTGATGGCCAGGCTGAAAGGCAAGGCCATCCTGAGCTTGAATGATCACCCGGACATCCGGCGCGTGTTCGCTGGCTTCCAGATGGATACAACCGGCATTCAATACAACGTGGGCGGCGGCGGCAAGGCGGTAGAGCGTAAAGAGTTGATCATCTACAGTTGGGACAGATCCTTGGAGCCGGTTGGTCTTTTTTAATATATTCATGCCCGGATATTTGTATTCGGGCATGTGTCATTGGTTTATGGCTTGATGGAATATTTCACAAATTTTGCGTTCGGATAAATTTTCTTTCCTGCTTCAATTAAGTCACCTTGAGTTTTTTCAAGAACCTTGATAGTCATCTCTATAAACTCATAAATGTCGGCAGTGCTGTCGCAAATTATTTCTGAATTTATCTCGCCTAATATTTCTTTTATTTTTTCCTCGGTCAATTTTTTTTTGTAAAATTTTTCCCCCTTCATTATTGGCTGGATCGTTTCCACAAGAAATACATTTCGATATCGATATGTCTCAAGTGTTTGATTGAAACAATCTTGAGCTATGCCAAGTTGGTTCATCGCAAGAGCGGTCGATCCATCAAGAAGAAAACTCAGATCCGCATAGGGAAATTTTAGGTCAGATGTATCTGGAAGTCGTTTTGCTGGCAGTTCGAGTGCTCGCAATATCTCTAGTTTATCCTTGTGTATTTCGCATTCTCTTTTTAATGTGGTTATTATGGTTAATTTTCTACTCATGATGAATAGTGCATAATTCAGACTGGAAATTTCTTTATTTTTTTTCGTACTTATCTCTTTGATTATTGTTAGTACAAATGCAGATAGCGCGCCAATGAATGTGCCGCAAATGGATATATAAAAAATTCTACTGTTATTAGCATCGTCTCCAATATTTTTTGCTGCAACTATAAGCAATATGAGTATAGTGATCGCAATCAATGTTAAGTATCTTCTTTTTTTAATATTTGTTATTGCTGTTAAAACTGTTGATGATATTTTCTTAGTGTTTTTTTTGTGATTGGAGTTTGGCATTTTAATGAGATTTTTTTTGGATTTTTTGGTGAATTTGGTCTATTATTTATATGTGATGTTCGTTTTGAATTTCCATAAAAAACACTCCATGTGTGCAGACTATACGCCAAGTTTTAATCACCATATTCAAAACCACTTTCGTGTGGTTCCGTTGCAACTTGCCCTCTCGCCAGAGGCATGGCCTGGCTACATGGCACCTATCCTTAGAAGTTCGCAGGATGTTCCAGATGCGCTGGAAATTTCGCCCGCCATGTTCGGTATGGTGCCGCACTGGGCAGACCTCAAGCTGGCCCGCCAGACCTACAACGCGCGCACCGAGACGGTTGCCAGCAAGCCATCCTTCCGTAGTGCCTGGAGGCGCAAGCAGTTCTGCATCATCCCGGCCGCCAATTTTTTCGAACCCAACTACGAAACCGGCAAGCCCGTGCGCTGGCGCATCGAGCGTGCCGACGGCGCGCCGGTGGCCATTGCTGGAATCTGGGAGTACCGCCCGGCTGATCAGCTGCTGTCGTTCTCGATGCTGACGATCAACGCCGACGGTCATCCGCTGATGCAACGCTTTCACAAGCCAGACGACGAAAAGCGTATGGTGATGATCTTGGACCCGGAGCAATACCTCGGTTGGCTGGACGGCTCTCTGGTGACCGAGGCGGACATTTATCGGCAATATCCTGCTGAGCTGCTCGTTGCGCAGCCTGATCCAATGCAGCCGCGAACCCGAGAGAAAGCGCCTACCCCGGCAAAGCAGGGCGGGCTCTTCTAATTACATATCTGACCTTCTCATTTCTTAAACTTGGCAATCTACTGTGTTAAGCCATGATTCAAGGAATGTTCACTAATGAAAATTCCGGCTCTTCGTGTCAAGCTGCCCGAGAAGGTGTGAGCAATCCACCAAGCGCTTGGCAATCAGGTTGCGGACGCCACTCTTCGATTGCCAGATTCCATACACGCCCAAGAGTGAGGCATTCATCAGTTCGGCACGCTGCTTTTCCACCAGCGTGGGCCAGACGATGATGTTGATGGTGCCAAATTCGTCCTCCAAAGTCAGGAAGATCACCCCCTTGGCCGTCTCCGGCCGCTGTCGCACCGTGACAATGCCGCAGGCCCGGGCCAGCTGGCCATCGCTGAAGGTGTTTAGAATGTCTGACGGCACAAAGCGCATCTTGTTGAGGCGTTCGCGCAAAAGTGCCAGCGGATGCCTTCCCAGCGTGAGGCCAATGTGCCGGTAGTCCGCCACGATGTCATCGGCTTCCGTGGGCGGCGCCAGCTCCAACACTGGCTCGGCAATGGTGGCCACGCGCATCAAATCCCGCTCGGGAACGCTCGCCGCGGCGTCCCACATGGCCATGCGCCTGTTGCCTGTCAGCGTTACCAGGGCATTGGCCGAAGCCAGTGCCTTCATGTCTGCGGCATCAAGGTGCGCGCGCATGGCGACATCGCGTGTACTCTTGAACGGCGCCGCAGCGCGGGCTTCCTCAATTCGCCAAGCCGCCTCCCTTACCATACCGTTGATATTATTCAGACCAAGGCGCACTGCCAACGTGCCGTTCGCTGTCGGTTCTAGCGACGCTTCCCATCCGCTCGTGCAGACGTCGACCGGCCGCACTTCCACATCATGCCTGCGCGCGTCCTGCACCAGAGAAGAGCGGCTATAAAAACCCATGGGCTGGCTGTTGAGCAGGGCGGCCAGGAATTCTGCCGGATGATGGCATTTGAGCCAGCTGCTGGCGTAGGCCAGCAGGGCAAAGCTGTGCGCATGCGACTCTGGAAAGCCATACTCGGCAAAGCCGCGTATCTGGCCAACAATGGAAGTGGCAAACTCGATGCTGTAACCGCGCTGGGCCATGCCACTCATCAGCTGGTCTTCGAACTGTTCCAGGCCACCTTTTCTTTTCCACGCGGCCATGGCGCGGCGCAGGCGGTCGGCTTCACCGGCCGTAAAGCCTGCCGCTGTCATGGCAATCGACATGACCTGCTCCTGGAAGATCGGCACCCCGAGCGTGCGCCGCAGCACCGCCTCGATCTGGGGGCTCGGATACGTCACTGCTTCCAATCCTTGGCGCCGGCGTAGATACGGATTGATCATGCCGCCCTGGATAGGGCCTGGCCGGATGATGGCCACCTCAATGACCAAGTCATAGAACTCACGTGGCTGCATGCGGGGCAGCATTGACATCTGCGCCCGCGATTCGATCTGAAATACGCCGACAGTGTCCGCCTTGGAGATCATCTGGTAGGTAGCGGCATCCTCGTGCGGTATGTCTCCCAGCTCGAAGCGCTCGCCACGCTGTTCGGAGATCAAAGCCAGAGTGCGGGCGATACACGAAAGCATGCCCAGCGCCAGGATATCGATTTTCAGCAGGCCCAGTTCGTCGATGTCATCTTTATCCCATTGAATCACGGTGCGGTCGGGCATGGCGGCATTTTCAATCGGCACCAGGCGGGAGAGGGGGCCGCGCGAGATGACGAAGCCGCCGGGATGCTGCGAAAGGTGGCGCGGAAAGCGCATCAGGCGTTCGGCGATAGCGGCCCATTTTTCAGCGATGGGGGAGTTTGGGTCGAGTCCGCAGGTGATGAGCCGTTGCTGCAGGTCGGCGCGTCCACCCCAGCTATGCGAGGCCTTGGCCACCTTGTCGACCACCGATAGATCCACGCCCAGCGCGCGCCCAACGTCGCGCAGCACGCTGCGCGGGCGGTAGGAAATGACGACTGCGGTCAAGGCGGCCCGCATGCGGCCATACTTGCGATAGATGTATTGAATCACTTCCTCGCGGCGCTGGTGCTCGAAATCGACATCGATGTCGGGCGGCTCATCTCGCTCGCGTGAGATAAACCGTTCGAAGAGGAGGGTGCCGCGCGATGGATCGACTTCGGTGATGCCGAGGCAGTAGCACACAGCCGAATTGGCTGCTGATCCGCGCCCCTGGCAGAGAATTTTTTGCGAGCGGGCAAAGCGCACGATGTCGAACACCGTCAAAAAGTAGGGTTCGTACTGCATGTCGCCGATCAATTCCAGCTCATACTCGAGCTGCGCCTGCACGTTGTCCGGAATGGCGAGCGGGTAGCGCCAGTGCGCCCCAATATAGGCTTGTTCGCGCAGGTAGCTGGCCGGGGCCTGCCCCTCGGGCACGATCTCGCCTGGATATTCATAGCGCAGCTCATCGAGCGAGAAGGTACAGCGCTGTGCCACGCGCAGGGTTTCATCGAGGGCCTCGCGCGGATACAGGTTGCCTAGCCGTAGGCGCGAGCGCAAATGGGCTTCGGCATTCGAGGCCAGCTGATAGCCGCATTGCGCAACCGGCGTATTCAGACGAATCGCGGTCATGGTGTCCTGGATGATTTTCATCGAGCGCAGGTGCATGACAACATCGCCCGTGGCGACGACAGGTAAGCTGAATTCGGCGCCAATGGCCTCGACCATGGCGCGGTGCCGGTCATCCTGCGCACGGTGGTGCAAAGTCAAGGCGACGCGCGCGCGGCCTGGTGCACTGCGCACCAGCCACTCGGCTTGGCGTTCGACCTCTTCATAGGGGGCGTTATATTTGGGGCACAGGATGAGCTGGCAGCCGGGCAGTCCTTTCAAGTGGGCGAGGGCGCCGGTGGGATTGGCAATATCGCGTGGCCACACCAGATAACTTCCCTTGTCGGCGCGCGTGCGCGCTGCGGTAATGAGTTCGCTCAGGTTACCGTAGCCGTCGCGGTCCATGGCCAGGATCAGCACGGTAAAAGGTGGCGTGCCGTCTTCCGGTGTCACTCTCATCTGGCTGCCAATGATGAGGTGGATGTTCCACTCCCTTGCCGCCACATGTGCCTTGACCACGCCGGCCAAAGAGCACTCGTCGGCCATGGCGATGGCCTGGTAGCCCAGCTGGGCCGCGCGCGCCACCAGTTGTTCGGGCGGAGAGGCGCCGTGCAGGAAGGAGTAGTGACTCATACACTGCAGCTCGGCATAGTCGGGCAGCGTGGGAACTGGCGGCTTGTCCATGATTAGCCGAACATGCCATGCAGGTACCAGCGGCCGTCAACGACACGCTCGAGGTATATCCAGTAGCAGGTCGCATCGCTTCCTTGCGCGATGTAATAGTCGCGGGCTGCGATTTGATCGTTCCACCAGCCGGCCTCAATGCGTTCCGGCCCCTTGAGCATTTTTAGTGGGGAACCATAAAAGGGACGTTCGCCGCGCAGCAGCAGCGGGATGGGTTTGGGTAGCAGCCAGAATGGGCGCTCAAACGCCTCATCCTCGGCGTTGACCGCCTTGCGCTTCTCGGTGGCGGCAGCCCAGGAATTGCTTTCTTCCGGGCGGTGGTCGTGATTTTCGACAGGACAGAGGACGTTGTCACTGCCCAGACGGGCGCTGAGTAACTCCAGCAGACGCTTGTAATCGGCGGGGTTGCCACCGGGCTCTGGAAACAGATCCTGCGTCGGTGGTGCCATCGCGGTCAGCAGGCGCGCTTCCAGGCGCAAGGCAATGACTGGACCGATCAGTTCCGTACGTGCAAGACGTTCCTTCAGCAACCGTATCAGATGTTCATCCCGCCACGTCGGCTCGGCCAGGCCAATCTCTATCGGCGTAGGTGGGATTGCGGTCTTGCCGCGCTCGTGCTCCAGCAGCAGAACAAAAATGCTCACGGCCTGCTGGCGCGCAACTAGCCAGCCGACAAATTGCTGCAGCAGGCCAGTGGCGCCCGCCAGCAGGGTATCGGCGTTTTCAATCCTGTCAAAGGTTTCGATGCGTGCCGAAAAAGTCTCGGGAATGGCGATCCATTCAAACAGCTCAGGGGCGAGACCATAGGCGCGGTCGAGTTCATCGAGCACTTGTTTGTTCATCCTGCGCTGAATGCCAGCGCGGGGCAGGCGACGTAGCGCTGCAAGGTGATCGGCACCTATATCCGTCAGCCACTCCAGGTGATTTTCCGTGCTGGGCAGATAGGCGCAGGGCATGCGGTCGAGCTGGCGCTCCAGCGAGCGCATGTGCACGGTACGCCGCAAAATTATCTGGCGTTTTGCCGGCTGCCAGCGCGATAAGAGCCAGGCGCCCATTGCCGTTGGCGCCGTGCCGAGTTGCGCGGTCACGCCAAGTGCTTGCAGGGCAGCGCGAATGCGCCGGCTGATGGCGGCTCGCCCGTTAAATAGGCGCAAGCTGGCGGTCACGTCCAGCAGCAGGCTGAAGTCGCCGGCATGCGCCACTTCCGGGGTGAACTGGAGGAGGGCGAGCGCGATGGCGTTGCTGGTGATCAATTCACGCTCAAGATTACGCTCCAGGATGGCCGTATCCGGCGAGACGGCCGCGACGCCGCCAGGGCGCATGCCGACGCGCACACCTTCGGCAAAGGCATGTTGCGAGACCGCAATAATGCGGCCTTTCTCGACTACCGCATACGGCCCCGGTTCACACCAGCGCGGCCTGAGGCATTCGAGAGGCAACAGTGGGAGGTGTACGCTGAACCAGAACCGCATTTTGATCGTCCAAAAATCGTTGACGTGCCGGCATGTCAGCCAGCGGGATAAAGAGTGGCGCCTCGTGGTGCGGGCCACGCCGTTTGATGATGTGGGTGGAAATGCCGCCGGCGGCGGGGCGCAATGCCAGGCGCAACGGCGCCGGTGACGCATCGGCCGCCGCGCTCATAGGCCGGACCAGCCAGAAGAACGTCTCGGTCGTTTGCGCTGCGAGGTTGAGCCGTCGTAGCGCCTCATCCCGGATATTGGTCTGCCACAGCAGCACCGCACCACAACTGCCATTACGCAAGATTTGCTCGGTAGACCAAAGGGCGTCAGCTGTGCTGGGGGCGCGTATCCAGAGCAAATTCGGGCAGTTCAAGTCCATGAACTTGCAAGCAGCGGAATTGGGCAAATATGGCGGCTGCACCAAAGCGATACGGCGGTGCTGTGAAAGTTGCGCCAACATCGGCCGCAATAAATGCATCTCACCTATGCCCGCTTGTTGCACGAGCAACTCTGTAAAGGTTGACTGGGGCCAGCCCTTTCCCGGAAGTTCATCATCAAGCATGCTGTGTCCGGTGGCAATGGTGCTAGTTACCCCTCGGCTCAGTTCACTCGCCCGCCAGACGTTACGCAGCATGGCGCAGTTGGCCAGTGGTGTAGTGTTGGGGTGTTGAGCGGGCGGCGAGAGCATGGCGTTTGGCTAGCGTGTTGTTGACAGTGTTCAAAAAAAGTACTGTATATAAACACAGTATATGCTGAGGATGCCAAAAACTGCAAGTTTCCCGATTGTTGGCGAAGGCCATGGCTTGGGGGGAGGTAGTGAGCGGATAGGCAAGGGCAGTCATCTAAGGGAGTGGGCCGCATTTGGAGCCGCTGCTTGCGACGCCGATGACTCGCTGATGTTTGTCTAGCAAGAATACGACCCGGCAGCCCCATAATTCGTCGCCATAGTTGAGTTGAAGTTGGTCGTCCTGGAGCTGGTAGCTGGCGGGCGTGCCGTAGCGGGCGGCGAGGGCGAAGCTGCTCAGCCCTATTAAGTCGCCGCTGGGGTGTTCGACAATGCCGCTGGACGTGCAACTGCAAAGTGCAAGCAAGAGGAGGGCGCCCAGCGCGTGCTGCATTGCAATCTTTCCTTTTGGGTTATGCTTACAGACGGCGGTGTCTTCTATTATGTTGGGTGCCTACCGACCAGATATTGTGCACCCTCAGAAAAGGTCCGATAAGCTACCAAAAACAGGGGCGAAATTTGGGCGAAAACGTAGACACTTCCAGACTTTTCCAGACATTTAGAGAGAAACGAAAACGGCATTCCCTCTATGTCTACAGGGGTTTGCGAATGTTCAAGACAAGAAGCAAGAATTTCTGTATAATCTGCTTTTGCGCCAATAGGAAATGCTATGCGTCTACTTCAAAAAGCACTCACATTCGATGACGTGCTGCTCGTCCCAGCCTACTCCAACGTTCTGCCCGCCGATACGTCCCTCAAAACTCGCCTGACCCGCAATATCACCCTGAATATTCCCTTGCTGTCCGCAGCCATGGATACGGTGACGGAAGCCCGTCTGGCCATCGCGATGGCCCAGGAAGGCGGCATCGGCATCATCCACAAGAATTTGAATCCGAAGGACCAGGCACGTGAAGTGGCCCGCGTAAAGCGTTTCGAAGCTGGCGTGTTGCGTGATCCGATCACGATTCCGCCGGAAATGAAAATCCGCGACGTGATCGCCCTGACGGAGCAATATGGCATCAGCGGTTTCCCTGTCGTCAAAGGCAAGGAAGTCGTCGGCATCATCACCAACCGCGATTTGCGCTTTGAAAAGGAACTCGACGCGGAAGCTTCCGCCAAGATGACCCCGCGCGAAAAACTCGTGGTCGTCAACGAAGACGCCGATACGGCCGAAGCCAAGCGCCTGATGAACAAGCACCGCCTCGAGCGCGTGCTGGTCGTCAACGACGCGTTTGAACTGCGCGGCCTGATCACCGTCAAGGATATCCAGAAGTCGACTTCCCACCCGTTCGCGTCGAAAGACAGCCAGGGCAAGCTGCTGGTCGGCGCTGCCGTCGGCGTCGGCGCCAAGGATGAAGAGCGCATCGACCTGCTGGTCGCCGCCGGTGTCGACGTGCTGGTGGTCGACACGGCCCACGGCCACTCGCAAGGCATCCTTGACCGCGTACGCTGGATCAAGACCAAGTACCCGCAAGTGGAAGTGATTGGCGGCAACATCGCGACCGCCGCCGCCGCCAAGGCGCTGGTGGAATACGGCGCCGATGCCGTCAAGGTCGGCATCGGTCCTGGCTCGATCTGCACCACGCGTATCGTCGCCGGTGTGGGCGTGCCGCAAATCACGGCTATCTCGAATGTTGCCGAAGCACTGGAAGGCACGGGCGTGCCATGTATCGCCGATGGCGGTATCCGCTTCTCGGGCGATATCTCGAAAGCGCTGGCCGCTGGCGCCTCGACCGTCATGATGGGCTCCATGTTTGCCGGTACGGAAGAAGCACCGGGCGAAGTGATCCTGTACCAGGGCCGCAGCTACAAGTCGTACCGTGGCATGGGTTCGCTGGGCGCGATGTCCGATGGTTCGGCTGACCGTTATTTCCAGGACGCCACCATGAAGGCCGACAAGTTCGTGCCTGAAGGTATCGAAGGCCGCGTTGCCTACAAGGGCAGCGTGCTGGCGATCATCTTCCAGCTGGTGGGCGGCGTGCGTCAATCGATGGGTTACTGCGGTTGCGCCACCATCGACGAACTGCGCGAAAAAGCGGAATTCGTGGAAATCACCTCGGCCGGCATGCGCGAGTCGCACGTCCATGATGTGCAGATCACGAAAGAAGCGCCAAACTACCGTTCAGAGTAATTAGCGACAGACCAGACCGGCGCCTAGTGCGCCGGTTTTGTAATGACCTCAGATAAAGTCCCCATCATGCATTCTAAAATCCTCATTCTCGATTTCGGTTCCCAAGTCACCCAGTTGATCGCCCGCCGCGTGCGCGATTCCGGCGTGTTTTCCGAAGTCTTCCCGTATGACGTCAGCGACGAATTCGTGCGCAACTATGGCGCCGCCGGCGTGATCCTGTCGGGCAGCCACAATTCGACCCTGGACGGCGATTCGCCGCGCGCGCCGCAAGCCGTGTTCGAGCTGGGCGTTCCCGTGCTGGGCATCTGCTACGGCATGCAAACCATGGCGGCCCAGCTGGGCGGCAAGGTGGAAAACGGCCTGGTGCGTGAATTCGGCTACGCCGAAGTGCGCGCCCGCAGCCACACCAAGTTGCTCAACGGCATTGCCGACTTCGTCACCGACGAAGGCCACGGCATGCTGAAAGTGTGGATGAGCCATGGCGACAAGGTGCTGGAAATGCCGCCAGGCTTCAAGCTGATGGGCAACACCCCGAGCTGCCCGATCGCCGCTATGGCCGACGAAGAGCGCCAGTTCTACGGCGTGCAATTCCATCCGGAAGTGACGCACACGGTGCAGGGCAAGGCCATGCTCGGCCGTTTCGTGCATGAAATCTGCGGCTGCAAGTCGGACTGGAACATGCCTGATTACATCAGCGAAGCGGTGGAAAAAATCCGCGCGCAAGTCGGTACCGATGATGTCATCCTGGGCCTGTCCGGCGGCGTCGATTCGTCCGTCGCGGCAGCGCTGATCCACCGTGCCATCGGCGACCAGCTGACCTGCGTCTTCGTCGACCACGGCCTGCTGCGCCTGGACGAAGGCAAGATGGTGATGGACATGTTCGCCAAGAACCTGGGCGTGAAAGTCATCCGCGTCGATGCGGAAGAGCAGTTCATGGGCCACCTGGCCGGCGTCACCGACCCCGAGCAAAAGCGCAAGATCATCGGCCGCGAATTCGTCGAAGTCTTCCAGGTCGAATCTGGCAAGCTGGTCAATGCCAAATGGCTGGCGCAAGGCACGATTTACCCGGACGTGATCGAATCGGCCGGCAAAGGTAAAAAAGGCCAGACCATCAAGAGCCACCACAATGTGGGCGGCTTGCCGGACACCATGAAGCTGAAATTGCTCGAGCCGCTGCGCGAACTGTTCAAGGACGAAGTGCGTAAACTCGGCGTGGCCCTGGGCTTGCCGCATGACATGGTCTACCGCCACCCATTCCCGGGCCCAGGCCTGGGCGTGCGCATCCTTGGCGAGGTCAAGAAAGACTACGCCGACCTGCTGCGCCGCGCAGACGCCATCTTCATCGAAGAACTGCGCAACACGCCGTATGAGCCGGTCGTGGTTCCTGGCTTCGACCAGGATAGCGTGCCGACCAACTGGTACGAAGCGACGAGCCAGGCGTTTGCCGTCTTCCTGCCCGTCAAATCGGTGGGAGTGATGGGCGATGGCCGCACCTACGAGTACGTGGTGGCCCTGCGCGCCGTGCAAACGCAAGACTTCATGACGGCCCACTGGGCGCACCTGCCGCACAGCTTGCTGGGCAAGGTCTCCAACCGCATCATCAATGAAGTGCGCGGCATCAACCGTGTCGTCTACGATATCTCGGGCAAGCCGCCGGCGACCATCGAGTGGGAGTGATGAGTTCGCTTTAACTGTTTGAATTTAAAGTGAAAAATAGATGGCCGTTGATAATTCAAAAAGAATTGTCAATGGCCATTTTTTTGATGTGCATGCGATTGATCCTTCGCGCCAAGGAAATACTTGCATTGACGTCTGCACCGCGATCCCAGGTCAGGCTCCATCCAGCCATCAGGCAGTTTTTTGACTACACAGGTCAGCGCATGGATCATGCTCCGCGTATTTCCCCGTGAGCTGCACCACTCCATCTACCGCGACTTCTCAGCAAGGTAGTGATCCGGTTATTTCTCGCTCTTGCTTGCGGACTCGGCGCAATCCAAGGCTTTTTTGTGCATGGCTTCGAGGCCTTGATGCGCGAGGTTCAGCAGCTCTATTTCTACGGTGCTGCCATTTTGTATGGACAGGCGCTTCACGGCGGAGGCAAGCACGGGGGGGAAGTTCCAGAAAGTTCAGATTTAGCGCCCCTCCGGCTGGCACTGGCAGGTCGGTTTGCGTCCCTCTGGCGCTGGGTAATGTCCCATGTACAAGCCGGGCGGTGCTGACGCCGAGGGCCGCGGCAATCTTCTCTGCCGCGTCCATAAGCAGTTTGGTTTTGCCTGATTCATAGCGATACAGTTGTGTGGGATTGATGCCCGCCAGCTCGGCAAGCAGCACTTGTGAGATATGAAGATTCTCGCGGCAGCTTTTGAGGCGCTCAGAAACATGGGTGTTGCCAGACATACATATTGCCTTTCAATATACAACGTTCGTGAATGACCGGCTATGACGCGGCTGTCTCGACAATGAAGGAAGGAACGAGAGCATTTTGCTAGTCACAGCCTGATCAACAGCAGTGATTTTACTGCTCGGGAGCGGCATGGCGGCATCCCTTGTTTCGTATTCCTTCCGGTCGCCACGGACAAGGTCGAGATCGTGTACGATTGCCGGAGCTGACCCTGCCCGCGCAGGGGAGGGCATTGGGTGCAGTTGAGCTTGTCAAGAGGCGGCCTGCGTTGCATGAGCTATCTTGCTTGAACTCGCTCTCAGGTCCTGGATGTCAGCGCTCAAGATGGACGAAATACTGACGAATACGGTTTTTCTTGAGGAAGCATGTGCTTTGCTTCCTCAAACTTTTCTTGGGCGAGCAACGCATGGATTGCGTGGGCCAGCGGCGTCACATCCGCCACCCTGGTTATCCATTGATGTACGTAAAGTTCTACCGCTTTTTTGCTGAGGCCGATCTGAATGGCTCTGTGAGCTTGCGGCCGCAACAGCAGATCCCGCTCCGGGT
Source organism: Janthinobacterium sp. BJB426 (assembly GCF_002735705.1). Lineage (GTDB taxonomy): Bacteria > Pseudomonadota > Gammaproteobacteria > Burkholderiales > Burkholderiaceae_D > Janthinobacterium. The sequence goes on along the minus strand of NZ_PDZL01000002.1, from coordinate 581,345 downwards.
CCCATTGGATGCGCACAGACGATGCCGCTCTCTTTGCCGACCATTCGTCCTTGCTCATGGATGCATCCGCGTGGCTCAGGCAACCGTGCTCCAGTGCCCATTCAAATCCCGCTCTGCTGATATCGATCGCCAGTATGCGTTGCTGACCAGCGTCTTTGAATCCCCAGCCCGCGCGATACATCATCCATAAGAAAGACGGTTTAATCCAGGTCATGCGTTCCATTTTGAATGGGGGCGAAGTAAATGTGCCGTTCGTTAATGCTCCATCCGCGATCGCATCCGGATAGGCTTGATAGACACGGATGGTCGATTCATCGTAGGTGGCCCTGATCTGACGTTCAGGGAAGGCTGATGTTTGGTGCTGATCATCTTGCATTGTTACCTTGATTGAAGCCAGAGAGAATCCCGGCGAGTTTGAACATGGTGCTGACCGTGCCGCCCGACTCCTGTGCGTGGCCTAAGCAATCCTTCTGTCAGCCATCCGTCGCCGGTTGATAGGCCATGCCGATAGTCCCATCAGAAGGGGGAGCAAGGTGGATGGCCTGACTGGCGAAAGTGGGGCGTGGTCAGCTTCGTAAATCTTACACGACCTAGGCCTTGCCCCGCTGCATGCGCAGGGTGCGTAGCTTGCCGATCAAGACGGTAGGAAGGCTGGGGCATTCTGACACGATCTTAGTTAATACGGTACGCATCACCATCGCCTGTCCACCTGTTTTACTAGTGGTAATTGGATAGATGAAAGACAGTTACCAAAGAACTAAAGTTCTCAAGAAATAAATAAAATTGCCATGTAGAAATAATTATTTTATAATCTACTTAAGAAAATAATTACGTAAGGCAACATATGCACCTGCGCTTGACGCCATGGTGCGGTGTATTTTTGTTTAGCGGTACCTTGTGTGCCGCCGTGTCCGCGCAGACCCGTCCTGAAATCGCGCCGCCCCTTCCCACCACGCCTGGCACCAGCCAGCGCGACGATGCCAGCCAGGAATTGATACGCCAGCAAGAACGCGAGCGCCTCCTGCGCCAGCAGCAGGAACGCAATCCCGATGTGCGCCTGCTCAAGGCAGCGGCGGCCGTGTCCGCCAACCGCTTGCCGGCAGGCGAGTCGCCGTGTTTTACGATCAACCACCTGGAATTGCGGGGTGAGGATGCCGCCCAGTTCCAGTGGGCATTGGATGCCGCCGGGCGCGACGACCTGGGCGCGGCTGACTCTGCGCTGGGCCGCTGCCTGGGCACGCAAGCCATCAATGTACTGATGGGGCGGCTGCAAAACGCCATCATCGCGCGCGGCTATGTCACCACGCGCGTGCTGGCTGAGCCGCAGGATTTAAGCAGTGGCACGCTGGCCTTGAGCCTGATACCGGGGCGCATCCGCCAGATCGGTTTTGCGCCCGGCACCAATCCCCGCGCCACCTGGTGGAACGCCGTGCCGGCGCGGCCCGGCGACTTGCTCAATGTGCGCGATACGGAGCAGGCGCTGGAAAACTTCAAGCGCGTGCCGACGGCCGAAGCCGACATCCAGATCATGCCGGCCGAGGGCGGCAATGCCAGGCCGGGCGAGAGCGACCTGCAGATTCAATGGAAGCAGGGCTTGCCATTCCGGCTGGCGCTGGGCCTTGACGATGGCGGCTCGCGCTCGACAGGCAAGCTGCAGGGCAGCGTGACCCTGTCGTACGATCACTGGCTGACCCTGAACGACCTGTTTTACCTGAGCCTGAACCAGAACGTCGACGGCGACCGCAACGGCCCGCGCGGCACGGCCGGCATGGTGGCCCACTATTCGATTCCCTACGCCTACTGGCTGCTAGCCTTCACGGTCAGCGACAGCCATTACCACCAGTCCGTGGCCGGCATCAGCCAGGACTACAACTACAGCGGCGCCAGCCAGAATCGCGAAGTGAAACTGTCGCGCCTGGTGTACCGCGATGCGTCGCGCAAGACGACGGTTTCCTTGCGCGGCTGGCAGCGCGCCGCGCAAAACTTCATCGACGACACGGAAGTGGAAGTGCAGCGCCGCCGCATGGCGGGCTGGGAGCTGGGTATCGGCCACCGCGAATTTCTGGGCCAGGCCACCCTGGACCTGAATCTGCAATACCGGCGCGGCACGGGCGCGATGGATGCGCTGGCAGCGCCCGAGGAAGCGTTTGGCGAAGGCACGTCGCGCCTCAAGCTGCTGCTGGCCGACGCGGCCCTGTCGGCACCGTTCACGCTGGCTGGCCAGCCGCTGCGCTACTCGGGCAGCTGGCGCATGCAGCACAACCGCACGCCGCTGGTGCCGCAGGACCGTTTCGCCATCGGCGGGCGCTACACGGTACGCGGCTACGACGGCGAAAGCAGTCTGTCGGCCGAGCGCGGCTGGCTGCTGCGCAACGAGTTCGGCGTGCCGCTGGGCAGCAGCGGCCAGGAAGCGTATGCCGGGCTCGACCACGGCGAAGTATCGGGACCGTCCGCCGAATGGCTGATCGCGCGCCGACTGACGGGCGGCTTCGTCGGTTTGCGCGGTCAGTGGCTGGGCGTGCAGTACGACGCCTTTGTCGGCTGGCCCGTGCGCAAGCCCGAGCTGTTCCGCACGGCCAGCCATACGGCCGGCTTTAGCCTGAACGCAAGTTACTAAGACGCCGCCACCCGCCAGCCGTTCTTTCTCCCTTTATCGCATCATTTAATTGTCATTAGGACATTTCATGAACAAGAACCTGTACCGCATCATCTTCAACAAACGCCGTGGCCAATTGATGGTGGTGGCCGAAAATGCTTCCTCGCAAGGCAAGGCGGCCAAGGGGGAAGGTGGCCTGGACAGTGGCGTGTTTGGCGGTGATGGCGGCGGGGGCAATGCTAAGTTGCGGCCGCTGGCCTTGGCGATATTTGGCGCGCTGGGCATGGTGGCTTTTGTGTCCGGCCCGGCCATGGGGCAGATCGTTGCGGATCCGAACGCGCCGGGCAGGCAGCGTCCGACCGTGGTGCAAAGCGCCAATGGCGTGACACAGGTCAATATCCAGACGCCGAGCGCGGCGGGCGTGTCGCGCAATACCTACAGCCAGTTCGACGTGACGGCGAACGGCGCCATCCTCAACAACAGCCGCGGCAACGTGCAGACGCAGACGGGCGGCTGGGTGCAGGGCAACCCCTGGCTGGCGGGCGGCAGCGCGCGCGTGATCCTCAACGAAGTCAATTCGGCCAACCCCAGCCAGCTGCGCGGCTATGTTGAGGTAGCGGGCCAGCGCGCCGAAGTCGTGATCGCCAACCCGGCCGGCGTGGCCATCGATGGCGGCGGTTTCATCAATGCCAGCCGGGTCACGCTGACGACGGGCACGCCTATCCTCAATGGCGGCAGCCTGGACGGCTACATGGTGCAGCGCGGCGTGGTGACCATCAACGGGCGCGGCCTGGACACCTCGCTGAGCGACTACACGGCCATCCTCGCGCGCGCCGCGCAGATCAATGGCGGCATCTGGGCGCAGGAATTGAAGGTGGTGACGGGAACTAACCAGATCGATGCGGCGCATGGCGTGGCAGGCGCCGCATCTGGCGCGGGCCCGGCCCCAGCCTACGCGCTGGACGTGGCGCAACTGGGCGGCATGTACGCAGGCAAGATCACCCTGATAGGCACGGAAGCGGGCCTGGGTGTGCGCAATGCAGGCGTCTTGGCGGCCACGGCGGGTAATCTGGTGCTGCAATCGAATGGCTGGCTGAGCAATAGCGGCAATATCCAGTCGGCAGGTAGCGGCAGCCAGACGAGCATTGCCGTCGCAGGCGACGTGGCAAACAGCGGCACCGTGTATGCGGGCGGCGACAGCCAGGTGCAGGCGCAGGGCAATATTGCGAACAGCGGCGTGATCGCTGCCCAGGGCAATGTCCAGGTGCAAGCCACGGGCGCGGCAGCGCGCATCGATGCCACTGCTGGTTCGGTACTGGCGGCTGGCTTGAATCTGGACAATACCTTGGCCGCCAGCGGCAAGCTGAGTGTTTCTGCCGGCGACACCATTGCCGTGCACGGTACGGCCGTGGCCGGCGGCGACAGCAGCCTGGCGGCGCGCCGGCTGGACCTTGCTGGAGCGCAGGTTTCTGGCGGGAACGTCAGCCTGGGCGCCAGCGCTGGCGACCTCGACGCCAGCCGCGCGCAGGTCACCGCCCGCGACCGCCTGCAACTGGACGCGGCCCACACCGTGCGCAGCGATGCGGCGCAGCTGACTGGCCAGCAGCTGGGCGTGCAGGCGTACGGCTTGTCGAACGTGGGCGGCCAGATCATGCAACTGGGCAACAGTGATCTGGCCATCCGCTTGCCGGGTGCACTGGACAACACGCGCGGCGTCATCGCCACGAATAGCCAGGCCTTGCGCCTGCAGGCAAGCAGCCTGAGCAACCAGGACGGAAAGATCCAGCATGCGGGCACGGGCGCGCTGGAGATCGGCGCGGCGCAGATCAACTTGCAGCGCGGCAGCATTATCAGCAATGGCGCCATGGCGCTGAGCGGGGAACACATCGACCACCGCGATGCCCGCACGGTGGCGGGGCAGCTCAGCATCAACGCCGGCACCTTGGACAACCGGGGCGGCAGCCTGGCGCAAAGCGGCCAAGGCGCGACCGGCGTGCAGGTGCGCGACGGGCTGGACAATCGCGGTGGCGCGCTGGAAAGCAATGGCGCCTTGAGCGTGCAGGCGGGTCATGTACAAAATCAGAAGGGCCGTATCGTGTCGGGCATGGACCTGGCACTGTCCACGGGCGTGCTGGACAATACCGAGGCGACCCTGGCGGCGGGCGGCAAGCTGCGCCTGGACACTGGCGACGTCGACAATACGCGCGGCCAGATTCAGGCCGTGGGAGGCGATGCGGCACTGACGGTCGCAAAACTGAACAATACGGCCGGCAGCGTGTTTGCCGGTGGCAACCTTGCCACCAAGGCTGGCGAAGTACTGAACAGCGGCAATGTGTATGCGGCTGGCAGCCAGGCGCTGCAGGTGAGCGGCGCCGTCAGCAACAGCGGCGTCATCGCTGCGCAGGGCGACAACCGCATCGATGCCAGCCGCATTGACAGCACGGCCGGCAGCCTGCTGGGCGCCGGCATCCGCGCCGACGGCAGCCTGGCAGGCAGCGGCCAGTTGCAGCTGACGGCTGCGCAAGCTATCAGTGCGCATGGCCAGAACCTGGGCGCCGGCAAGACCAGCATGCACGCCACCGCCATCGACCTGAGCGGCAGCCAGACGGGCGGCGCGGCCATTGATTTGAATGCCAGCGCGGGCCATGTCGTCACTGATAACGCGCTGGTGACGACCACCGGCTTGCTGTCCGTGGCGGCGGCCGGCAGCGGTCAAGCCCTGTCGAACGTGCGCGGCACCCTGAGCGCGGGACAGCTGGATCTGAAAACGGGATCGCTGGACAATCGTGGCGGCACCCTGATTCAGACGGGCACTGGCGACACCACCTTGCAAGGCAGCACCCTGGACAACACGGGCGGCCGCATCGCCGTCAACAGCGCCAGGCTGGCGCTGCAGGCCGACAAGGTAACGAACCGCGACGGCAGCATCGAACACGCGGGTACGGGCAGCTTGCACATTGAGACGACGCGTTTCGATGACGAACGGGGCAAGGTGACGGGCAATGGTTTAGTTGATATCCAGGCGGAAACAATCGATCACCGCCATGCCATCACTTCCGGGCAGCAGGTCACCGTGCAAGCCGGCCAGCTGGACAATAGCGACGGTACCCTGCAGCAGACGGGACCGGGACAGATGCGCGTGGACGTGGCGCAGGCGCTGGACAATACGCGCGGCAGCATCGCCGGAAATGGTAGCGTGCAAGTGCAGGCCGGCGTGCTGGACAACAGCAAGGGGCGCATCACCTCGGCTGCCTCGGCAGATATCGCCAGCAAAGGTGTGCTGAAGAATACAGACGGCGTGATTGCCGCCACGCAGGACCTGCAGTTGACGGGTATTGGGATCGACAACACGCGTGGCGTATTGCAAGCGGACAATTTGCAGCTTGACGCGGTGACCTTGCAGAATCAGCAGGGAACAGTAAGCGCCGGCAAGGACCTGACGGCGCGCCTCAGCGCAGACTTGAACAACGCGGGCCTGCTGTACGCGGGCCGCAATCAGCAACTGACGGTGGGCGGCTTGCTGAGCAATAGCGGCTCCATCGCTTCTGTGAATAACACGACAATTACCGCTGGCAAAGTCACCAGCAGCGGCTTGCTGGGCGCCGGCGTGAAAGCGGACGGCAGCCTGGGTACGGCTGGTGATCTCACGGTTAATGCCGATGGCGTGCTGCAGGCGAGCGCGCAAAACCTGGCGGCGGGCGGCGCCGTGCTGAAAGGCGACTCCATTGATCTGTCGGGCAGCCAGACGGGTGCGGCGAATATCGCCATCACGGCAAATACTGGGGATGTCGTGACGACCAAGGCCGTGATTTCCGCCAGCAACGTGCTGGCCATCACGGCCAACGCGAATAACGCCCAGTCACTGGTCAACAGCCAGGGCCAGCTGGTCGCGGGGCAGCTGCAGCTGAACGTGGCCAATCTGAACAACGCTAGCGGCGAGATCGTGCAGACGGACACCGGCGACACCGTCATCACCACAGGCAAGCTGGACAACACTGCCGGGCGCATCGCTGCCAACAGCCATAATCTTGCTTTGAACGCGACGGTGCTGACGAACGTCAATGGCAAGCTGGAACACGCCGGTGCCGGCATCCTGGCGATTAACGCAGGGCAATTCAACAACCAGTTCGGCAAGATCATAGGCAATGGCAAAGTCAATATCACGGCAGCCACCCTGGATCACCGCAATGCGACGACGGTGGCGAATCAGCTGACCATCAACGCCGGCAGCCTGGACAATCGTGCCGGCAGCCTGGCGCAGACGGGCACCGGACTGATGACGGTGAGCGCCACCGGCCAGCTGGACAACACGGGTGGCAAGATCGAGGGTAACGGCGATGCGCTGGTCAAAGCCCAGGTATTGCTGAACAACACGGGCCGCATCGTGGCGGCGCAGGATGTCGCGTTGAACCTGGGCAGCCTGGACAACACGGAAGGCACGGTAGCCGCGGGGCGTCATCTGGCGTTGACCGGTGGCGATATCGACAATACCAAAGGCCAGTTGCAGGCCGTGGCGGGCGATGCGACCTTGAACGTTGGCAAGCTGAACAACAACGCGGGCAACGTGTTTGCCAGCGGAAACCTGAACACGACGCTCGATACCCTGAACAACACCGGTAGCTTGTATGCGGCCGGCAACCAGACCTTGACCGTCAGCGGCGCCATTGTGAACACGGGTGTCATCGCGGCGCAGGGCAACAACAGCATCACGGCGAAGTCCATCGATAGCAGCGCAAGCAGCTTGATCGGCGCGGGCATGCAGTCCGATGGCAAGCTGGGCACGGCTGGCGACTTGACGATCGGCACTACACAAACGCTGGCTGCGCATGGCCAGAATCTGGCGGCGGGCAGCGCCAATCTCACCGGCGCCAATGTGGATCTGTCTGGCAGCCAGACCGGCGCCGCCAACATCGGCCTGACGGCAACCCAGGGCGATGTCAGCACGAATAAAGCGGTGGTGACGACGCCGGGCACATTGAATGTGACGACCACCACGACCCTGCATAACACGGACGGTACCTTGCAGGCGGGGCAACTCGACCTGCATGCGGCAAACCTGGACAACGCCAAAGGTACTGTCTTGCAGACAGGCACGGGCGACACGACCATCGTCACCGACAATCTGGACAACACGGCCGGGCGCATCGCGGTCAACAGCAGAAATCTGAGCATCGATGCCACCAAGGTCACGAACCAGGATGGCAAGATCGAGCATGCGGGAACGGGGATCCTGAATCTGCAAGCTGGCGTGCTGGACAACAGCAAGGGCCTTATCACGTCCGCCGCCTCGGCGGAGATCGTCAGCAAGGCGGCGCTGAACAATACGGATGGCGTGCTGGCGGCGGCCGCCGACTTGCACATCGGCGGCGTCACTCTCGACAACACACGCGGTGTATTGCAGGCGGATAATTTGGGTCTGGATGCGGCGACCTTGCAGAATCAGCAGGGGACAGTAAGCGCCGGCAAGGACCTGACGGCGCGCATCAGCGCAGACTTGAACAACGCGGGTCTGCTGTATGCGGGCCGCAATCAGCAACTGACGGTCGGCGGTTTGTTGAACAACAGCGGTTCGATTGCTTCCGTCAACAACACTCATATTACGGCTGGCAAAGTGACCAGCAGCGGCTTGCTGGGCGCCGGCGTGAAAGCGGACGGCAGCTTGGGCACGGCGGGCGATCTGACGATTAATGCCGATGGCGTGTTGCAAGCGAGCGGCCAGAACCTGGCGGCGGGCGGCGCCGTGCTGAAAGGAGATTCCATTGATTTGTCGGGCAGCCAGACGGGGGCTGCCAACATCGCCATCACCGCACGCAGCGGCGACGTACTGACGAACAAAGCCGTCATCTCGGCCAGCAATCTGCTGGCAATCACGGCCAATACGAATAATGGACAATCCCTGGTGAACAGCCAGGGCCAGCTGGTGGCCGGTCAGCTGCAGCTGAATGTCGCCAACCTGAACAACGCCAGCGGCGAGATCGTGCAGACGGGCACTGGCGACACCGTCATCGCCACAGGTAAACTCGACAACACGGCCGGCCGCATCGCCGTCAACAGCGCTAACCTGGCCCTGAATGCGACAGTCTTGACGAACGTCAATGGCAAGCTGGAACACGCGGGCGCCGGCATCTTGGCCATCAACGCGGGCCAGTTCAACAACCAGTTCGGCAAGATCACGGGCAATGGCAAGCTGGACATTACGGCAGCCACACTGGATCACCGCAATGCGACGACGGTGGCGAATCAGCTGACCATCAACGCCGGCAGCCTGGACAACCGTGCCGGCAGCCTGGCGCAGACGGGTAGCGGCCTGATGACGGTGAGCGCTACGGGCCAGCTGGACAATATGGACGGCAAGATCGAAGGTAATGGCGATGCGCTGGTCAAAGCCCAGGTATTGCTGAACAGCACAGGCCGCATCGTGGCGGCGCAGGACGCCACATTGAACTTGGGCAGCCTGGACAACACGGAAGGCACGGTGGCGGCAGGCCGCAATCTGGCATTGACCAGTGGCGATATCGACAATACCAAGGGCCAATTGCAGGCCGTGGCCGGCAACGCCACCCTGAACGTGGCGAACTTGAACAATACCGCTGGTAGCGTGTTTGCCGGCGGTAACCTGAACACCGCACTCGATACCTTGAGCAATACGGGCAGCCTGTATGCGGCCGGGAATCAAGCCCTGACCGCAACAGGCGTCATTGTGAACACGGGTGTCATCGCGGCGCAGGGCAACACCAGCATCACGGCAAAGACGCTCGACAGCAGCGCAAGCAGCTTGCTCGGTGCTGGCATGCAGGCTGATGGCAAGCTGGGTACGGCTGGCGACCTGACGATCAGCACTACACGAACGCTGGCTGCGCATGGCCAAAACCTGGCGGCAGGCAATGCCAAACTGACTGGCGGCACGCTCGATATCGGCGGCAGCCAGACCAGCGCGGCGAACATCGGCCTGACGGCAACAACGGGTGACGTCACCACGAACAAGGCGGTGGTCACGACGCCAGGCGCGCTCAACATCACGACGAACTCCACCTTGCACAACACGGAAGGCACGGTGCAGGCGGGCCAGCTGGATCTACATTTAGGCAATCTCGACAACGCCAAGGGTACGGTGTTGCAGACGGGCACGGGCGATACCAGCATCGTCACCGGCAATCTGGACAACACGGCCGGCCGCATTGCTGTCAACAGCACAAACTTGAACATCGATGCCGTCAGCGTCACCAACAAGGACGGCAAGATCGAACACGCGGGCACGGGCATCTTGAATCTGCAAGCAGGCGTGCTGGATAACAGCAAGGGCCGCATCACGTCCGCTGCATCGGCGAGCATTACCAGCAAGGGAGCGCTGAACAATACCGATGGCGTGATGGCAGCGACTGCCGATTTGCATGTGGGCGGCGTGAATATCGACAACACGCGCGGTGTATTGCAGGCGGACAATTTGCATCTGGATGCTGTGACCTTGCTGAACCAGCAGGGCACGGTGAGTGCCGGCACGGACCTGACGGCGAAAGTGACCGCTGACCTGAACAACGCGGGTCTGCTGTATGCGGGCCGCAACCAGCAACTGACGGTGGGCGGCCTGTTGAATAACACGGGATCGATTGCTTCCGTCAACAACACCCATATTACGGCTGGCAAAGTGACCAGCAGCGGCCTGCTGGGTGCTGGCGTGAAAGCGGACGGCAGCCTGGGTACGGCGGGCGATCTGACGATTAATGCCGATGGCGTGTTGCAAGCGAGCGGACAGAACCTGGCAGCAGGCAGTGCTCAGTTGACAGGTGCATCGGTCGATGTGTCGGGTAGCCAGACGGGCGCGGCAAACATCGCCATCACGGCAAATACTGGCGATGTACTGACGAATAAAGCCGTCATCTCGGCCAGCAATGTGCTGGCCATTACCGCCAACGCGAACAACGCCCAGTCACTGGTGAACAACCAGGGCCAGCTGGTGGCTGGTCAGTTGCAACTGAACGTGGCGAACCTGAACAACGCCAGCGGCGAAATCGTGCAGACGGGCACCGGCGACACCGTCATCACCACCGGCAAGTTGGACAACACGGCAGGCCGCATCGCCGTCAACAGCGCTAACCTGGCCTTGAACGCGACCGTGTTGACGAACGTCAATGGCAAGCTGGAACACGCGGGTGCCGGCATCCTGGCGATTAATGCAGCGCAATTCAACAACCAGCACGGCAAGATCACGGGCAATGGCAAGCTGGACATCACGGCAGCCACCCTGGACCACCGCAATGCAACGACGGTGGCCAATCAGCTGACCGTCAATGCCGGCAGCCTGGACAATCGTGCCGGCAGCCTGGCACAGACAGGTACCAGACTGATGACGGTGGCGGCTACCGGCCAGCTGGACAACACGGGCGGCAAGATCGAGAGCAATGGCGACGCACTGGTAAAAGCCGCAACCTTGCTGAACAGCACAGGCCGCATCGTGGCGGCGCAGGATGCCGCATTGAACTTCGGTAGCCTGGACAACACGGATGGTACGGTGGCAGCAGGACGTCATCTGGCATTGACCGGTGGCGATATCGACAATACCAAGGGCCAATTGCAGGCCGTGGCCGGCAACGCCACCCTGAACGTGGCGAACTTGAACAATACCGCTGGTAGCGTGTTTGCCGGCGGTAACCTGAACGCGACACTGGCCAGTCTGAACAACACGGGCAGCTTGTATACGGCCGGCAACCAGACCCTGACCGCCAGCGGCGCTATCGTGAACACGGGCGTGATCGCGGCGCAGGGCAATACCAGCGTCACGGCAAAGACGCTCGACAGCAGCGCAAGCAGCCTGCTTGGTGCCGGCATGCGGGCCGATGGCAGCCTGGGCACGGCTGGCGACCTGACGGTGAACACGATGCAAGCGTTGGGTGCGCATGGTCAAAACTTGGCGGCAGGCAGTGTCAAGCTGAGCGGCGCCACGCTCGATATCGGCGGCAGCCAGACGAGCGCCAGCAACATCGGCCTTACGGCAATACAGGGTGATGTCATGACCAGCAAGGCGATCGTCGCGACAACGGGTACATTGAACGTCACGACAAACGCCACCTTGCACAACACGGAAGGCAGCTTGCAGGCGGGCCAGCTCGACCTGCACGTAGGCAATCTGGACAACGCAAAAGGCACGGTGTTACAGACCGGCGCGGGCGATACCGTTATCCGGACGGGTAATCTGGACAATACTGGCGGGCGCATTGCCGTCAATAGCAGCAATCTGACCCTCGCAGCGAACGCACTCACGAACGCCGCTGGCAAGATCGAGCATGCGGGAGCGGGAACGCTGGCAATCACGACGCCAGCCTTCACTGGTGCCAGCGGGACGATTACGGGCAATGGCCTGGTCGATATCGTTGCCGGCACGTTCAACCACAGCATGGCGACCACCTCGGCCCAGCAATTGCGTATCGCGGCCGATGCGATGAGCAATCAGGGCGGCAAATTGCAGTCGACAACGGCGCTCACGGTGCAGGTGGCGCAGGAATTGGACAATCGCAGTGGCGTCATCGCAGCAAATGGTGTGCTGCAAATGACGACAGGCAGTCTGGAGAATGCAAAGGGCAATATTAGCGCACAAGGCGATGTCACAATATCGTCGCAGGGTGCACTGAACAACAAGGAAGGCACGATCGTTGGCAAGGAGAATGTGCAGGTACATGCCTTGGCCTTGGACAATATGCAGGGTGTAGTGCAAGCCGTGCGTGGTGCTCTGAGTGTGAAGGCTGCCAGCCTGGTCAATGCCACCGGCGAACTCAGTGCCGCCACCAATCTGACTTTGGCAGTCACCGGAGACATGCTGAACAGCGGCTTGCTGTATGCCGGCGCCCAGCAGTCGCTGGACGTAGCCGGCAGCTTGGTCAATACCGGTTCCATCGCTGCGCTGGGCAATACCAGTGTGACGGCGGGCAGCGTGTCCGGCAGTGGCTTGCTGGCGGCTGGCTTGACGACGAGTGGCGCGCTGGCACAGGTGGGCGACTTGACTGTGCGCAGCAATGGTGTTCTGCAGGCAGGCGGCAAGAATCTCGCGGCCGGCACTGTTGCGCTCAGTGGGGCATCGCTGGACCTGGCAGGTAGCCAGACCAGTGGCGGCAGTATTACCTTGAATGCTGGCAGCGGCAATATCACGACCGCCAATGCGGTGCTCGCTACGGCTGGTCTGCTGAGTATTACGGCCAGCGCGCAGAATGGCCAGGTGCTGCTCAATCAACATGGCCAGTTAAGCGCCGGGCAGCTTGATGTCAAGGTGGCTAACCTCAATAATACCGGCGGCAGCATCATCCAGACAGGGAGTGGCGATAGCGCCATCAACCTGGCTGGCGCGGGCCAGCTGGACAATACGGCCGGCCGTATCGCGGTCAACAGCCGCAATCTCCAGTTGGCGGCCGGCACACTGACCAATGTGGACGGCAAGATCGAGCACGCGGGTAGCGGCACCCTGGGCATCAGCGTGGCTAACCTGTATGGGCAACGCGGCCAGATTACGGGTAACGGCGCGCTCGACGTGCGCGCCACCTATATCGATCATCGTAACGCCAGCGCCATGGCGCAGCAACTGAGCGTTACCACCTCCATACTGGACAATCGCCAGGGTGAATTATTGCAGTTGGGCAAGGGCAACACATCGCTCACGGCCAGCGCCAGTCTCGACAACGCTGGCGGCCGGATTGAAAGCAATGGTGGCCTGGCGCTGCAAACGGCAGACTTGCGCAATCAGAGCGGTCGCGTGCTGTCTGGCGGCGTGCTGGACATAACCGCTAGTGCGAAACTCGACAACAGCGGCGGCACATTGGCTGGCGCTACCGGACTGGTCCTGACCGCAGGCGATGTCACCAACGCACGCGGTACCTTGCAGGCGGTTACCGGCGATGCCAGGTTGCAAGTGAAAGACCTGGACAATAACGGCGGCAGCGTCCTTGCCGGCGGACAATTGGTCACGCAGGCAGCCAATGTCAGCAATAGCGGCAGCATGTACGGCGCATCGCAAGTGCTGAATGCCACGGGACTGGTGAGCAACAGCGGTACGATTGCCGCGCTTGCCAATACCAGCATCACGGCCGCCAGCCTCGACAGCGGGGCGGGCGGCCTGCTGGCGGCGGGCATGCAGGCGGACGGCAAGCTGGCAGGCACAGGGAGTCTGCTGGTCACGACGGCGCAGCAATTGCGCGCAGCCGGGCAGAATCTGGCGGCAGGCAACATGAGCATGACGGGCAGCGGCGTCGATCTTGTTGGCAGCGTGAATAGCGCGGCGAACATTGCGTTGACGGCGACGCAGGGTAATGTCAGCACGGCCGGCGCCAGCATCGGCACGGTCGGTACGCTGAATGTGAACGCGCAAGCCGGCAATGGCCAGACGTGGGATAACAGCCGTGGCGATATCGTGGCCGGCCAACTGGTGGTGCAGACAGCTAACCTGAACAATAACAAGGGCAGCATCGTGCAGAGCGGCAGCGGCGATACGGCCATTGTCATGAGTACGCCAAATGGCGCACTCGACAATACCGATGGCCGGATTGCCGTCAATAGCGCCAACCTCACCCTGGGCGCTGGCACATTGAGCAACGCCGGGGGACGGATCGAACACGCAGGTCTGGGGCAATTGGCCGTCATTGCCGACGCCTTGAACGGGCAGGGCGGTCAAATCACCGCCAATGGCAGCCTGAAGATCACCGCTGGCAGTATCGATTTTCGCAAGGCCAGTACGCAGGCGGGGCAGTTGACTATCGATAGCGGCAGCCTGGATAACCGCCAGGGCGAGTTGGTGCAGCTGGGGCAGGGCGCCAGCAATATCCGCATCGCGCAAGTGCTGGACAATCAAGGTGGCCTGATCGCAAGCAATGGCAATACCACCGTCAGCGCGCAGGTCATCAACAACCAGGGTGGTACGGTACAGGCGGCGGGCAGCGCCACACTGGAACTGAGCGCCGGCACTTCTTTGAGTAATGATAACGGCGGTAAGATCGCAGCGGGAGGCAACGCGACGCTCCAGGCCGGCAGTATGTCGAACCGCGGCGGCAACCTGACGACGGGCGGAAACCTTGCACTGACGCTGAACCAGGCGCTGGATAATAAGGACGGCCTGGTGGCCGCGAATGGCAATCTCGGCATCCAGGCTGCCAGTATCGATAATACAGGCGGCAAACTGGCCAGCGTCACGGGCAATCTGCGCGCGACCACGGGCCAGTTGCGCAACGACAGCGGGCAAATCCAGGCCGGCGCGGACGTTGTTTTGCAAAGCACCAGCCTTGGCAATACGCTGGCTTCCGGTTATGCCTCTGCAGGCAGCATCGTGGGCCGCAACGTCAGCATCGATACGGCGGGACAGGGCTTGAACAATGGCCAGGGAACCATCGCCGCCACGCAAGTACTGAATCTGCAAACTGGAGAGCTGAGCAATCGTGGCGGTTTGCTGCAAGCAGGCAACGCGATCGTCATCAACACCCATGGCCAGGCGCTCGATAACCGCGATGCCGCAGCGTATGCGGCTAGCCATGCCGGCAGCAATGGCGGCATCAGCAGCGGCGGGACGCTGACGCTGGCGACTGGCGCCTGGAACAACGCGGCTGGTTTCCTGGGCGCGGCGGGGCAGGTAGGCGGCAGCAGCGGTTATATCAATAATCTGGGCGGAAAAATTGTCTCCAGCGGCGGCCTGGAACTGGCCATCGGCGGGCTGGCCAATCAGGGCGGCCAAGTGCAAGTGGTGGGCAATCTGGGCTTGCAGGCGGGGGCCGGCACGATCGACAACACGTCCGGCCTGATACGTGGCGGCGCCGTCGTCACGCTGGGTGCTGGCGCCATCGTCAACCAGGCAACGCAGGGGGCTGACAAGGGAATCGAAGGCCGCGACGTCAACCTGTCCGCAGGCACGATCAATAATAGCCAGGGTGGATTGCGTGCAGACAATAACCTGAGCATCAGCAGCAACGGCAGCGTGAACAATACATCCGGGCTGATCAGCGCGAACAATGCCGTCAGTGTCAAGGACGAGGGCGCGAGCCGCGGCCTGAGCATCAGTAATGGCGGCGGCACCATCATTGGCGGCGAACTGGCGGCGATCAAGGCTGCAGGCCTGAGCGGTAGTGGCAACGTGATGTCCAGGGGGGATCTGAGCCTGGATCTGAGCGGCAATCATGTTGTCGAAGCGGGGGCGCAGGTGATTGCCAACCGCAATGCTAGCCTCAGCGTGGGTGGCAGCCTTGTCAACGCGGGCAAGGTGCAGGCAGGCCAGATACTGGCGCTCAATGCCTACAGTCTCGACAACACCAGCAGCGGCGACATCAATGCCGGCACCACCAGGGTGAATGTCGGAGCGATCCTGACTAACCGCGGCGTGATCGATGGCGTGAATACGCAGATTGATGCGGGCACGCTCACCAATATCGGCAGCGGGCGCATCTATGGCACCGCGCTCAGCATCGGGGCGGGCACGTTGAACAATGCTGTCGAGGGCGGCGTGGCGGCGACGATAGCGTCGCGCGGCAGCCTCGATATCGGTGCCACTACCATCAACAACAGGGAACATGCGCTGATCTTCAGCTCAGGGGACATGGCGATCGGCGGCAGTCTCGATGGCAACCGCTACGCTACAGGTGCTGTAGCCAGCCTGACCAATGCCAGCGCCACCATCCAGGCCATGGGCAACCTGGCGCTGAGGGCTGGCGAAATTACCTTGTTGAACAATCACTTTGCCGTCGAGTTTACTTCAACGGGCAAGTCGGAAAATGTCCGAGAGTATCATGCGAGGGATGGCAAAATCTATGCCGACAATGCACCGGGGGTCTCAACGACGTTAGGCGCCGATGGAAACCGCAGGCTGGATACGCCCGATAACAACGGTGGATATGACTTCAGTGAATATAGTGTTCGGCGCACGACAAGCACCAGTCGGGTGACGGAGACTGATCCTGCTGTCATTAGCGCAGGTGGTAACCTGACCGTGGATGCGTACAAAATCCGCAATGAAAACAGCCGCTTTGTCGCAGGGCAGGCGCTGAAGGTCAAGGGTGTCATTGAGGAAAATATTTCTACGGGTAACCAGACCCTGATTACCGAAAAAGGAACGCACACGATATACATGTACCTCGACATGGAAGTGCCGGAGAAGGTTCGGGACTTTGAGGTCCAGCACCTTGTATTGGAGGTCGATGGTACGAGAACTGTTAACGGACCGGACACGCCGTCCTCGGGCGGCGCGCCCTCCAACGGTGTTGGGGCGCGCGCGAATGTCTCCTCTGCCGGCGCAAGCAGTGGCGCCGGCACCGCCAATGTCACTGTCTGGCTCAACACGGTAGGCAATACAGCGGGTTCCGTTGCCGGCGTGGCCGCCAGTACGGGGCAGGGTGTGGCAAATGCCGGGGCGGCCAGTGCGCCAGGCGATAGCCAACTGGGCAATATCGGCGGCACGGGCGGGGTCGCTTCGGTGGCGGGTCAGACGGTGTCTGCGGCCGACGGCAGCGGCGCCGATATTCGTATGTCCTCTATCCTGCGCTCCAACGTCGCTACCGGCAACAACGTAGCCAGTGCGGGCGTGGCCAGCGGTAGCGGCGGCTTGCAATCCAGCGACCGGGCCGGACAGGCAGGCCAGGCCGGCAGCATTTCCGCCGTAGCCGCGGCAGGTGTGGGCGCGGCAGTTGGTGAGGGTAATGCCAGCGCCATTCGCGATCCGAATCAGTTGGCAATCGGCTCGCAGGGCGGGCCAAGCAGTGTAAATGGCGGGGTAGGCTTGCACGGCAGCGACCGCACTGGCAGCGCGGGCCAGGCTGGCACTGTGGGAACGGTAGCTGGGAGCAACGTGAAAGTGACGGGCGCGCCAAGCTTGGGCGGTGTCGATACGGCGGGCCTGGCTGCGGGCACCGTAGCTGGCCCGGCCGGCGTTGCTGGGGCTAAAGGACTCAGTGGCAGTGATCGGACCGGCAATGCCGGTCTGGCGGCGCAGCCTGGCGCGGTGGCGGGTAGTGCCTTGTCCAAGGTCGATGGCGCGGCAGGCGCCACGCAGGCGGCTGTGGGGATGGGCACGCAAGCTGCCATCGGCACGGCGGCTGGCGCTGCTGGCAAGGTCGCGGCAGGGCCTGGCGCAGGCCAGGCGCGCTCGCCGCTGATCCGGCAAGTGGCGCTGGCCAATCCGGGTGGAAAGGCGGAAGTCGTCAGGACCGGGGCCAAACCCCTGCAACTGCCGAATGCGAGCCTGTTCAAGATCAGTCCTTCTGCGTCGGCCAAGTATCTGGTTGAGACCGATCCTCGCTTTGCCGAGTACCGCACCTGGACGGGTTCGGACTACATGAGCAGCAAAATGCAACTGGATCCCGCCGTCACGCAAAAGCGGCTGGGCGATGGCTTCTATGAGCAGCAACTGGTACGCGAACAGGTCGCCGACCTGACGGGCCACCGTTTTACTGGCGACTATAGCAACGACGAAGAGCAATTCCGCGGCCTGATGGACGCTGGCGTCAGCTATGCCCAGCAGCATGGCCTGCGTCCCGGCGTGGCATTGACGGCAGAGCAGATGGCGGCATTGACCAGCGACATCGTCTGGCTGGTCGAGCGCGAAGTCACGCTGGCCGACGGCAGCACGCAAAAGGCGCTGGTGCCGCAAGTGTATGTGCGTCTGCGCGCCGATGACATCGACGGCACCGGTGCCTTGTTGGCCGGCAAAAATGTCGATATCAATATCACCGGCGACCTGACCAACAGCGGCACCATTGCCGGGCGTGACGTGGTGTTGCTCAATGCGGAGAACGTCAATAACCTCGGTGGTCGCATCGATGGCGATGCGGTTGCCATCGCCGCCCGCAATGACCTCAACAACATCAGCGGGACTATTTCCGCGAACAGTACGCTGCAAGCCAGCGCCGGACGGGACATCAATATCGCCACTGGCACGCTCGATGGCGGACACGTGATCGACCGCGTGGCGGGCCTTTATGTCAGTGGCGGCGCAAGCGGTAGCGGCAACATGATTGTTGCTGCAGGGCGCGATCTCAGCATCACGGGCGCAATCGTCAGCAATGCCGCGCCTGGTGGAGCGACGAGCCTTTCGGCCGGGCGCGACTTGAGTATTGGTTCGGTCGTCGCAAAAGCCACGAACGCTGTGGGGTCGGATTTTGCCAAGGAGCTGGTCAGCGACGTGCAAAGCGACAAAGTGGCATTGATGGCAGGAAACGATATCAATATCCGCGCGAGTGGCGTCGTTGCCGAAACGCAGCTGCTGGCAAGCGCGGGCCGCGACATCAACCTCGTGACGACGACCGCCAGTGATTCGAGTGTGCGTTTGCGGGACGGAAAAACCATCAGTGACAGCAGCACGGTAGTCGACAAAGTAGCTGGGCTGTATGTCACCGGCACTGGTGAAGGTAATACGCTGATTGCTCAAGCGGGGAGGGATATGACACTCACCGCTGGCGTCATCGCCAATGCCGGCGCGAATGGTCAGACCAGCCTGATTGCGGGCAATAACCTGGCCCTCAATACCGTCACCGTCGCCTCGACGCACGACGAAGTGCGCAACGCGGACAATTACCGCAAAGAAAGCAAGACAGGCGAAGTGGGCAGCCAGATCATGGGGGCTGGCAATGTCAATTTGCAGGTGGGCCATGATCTGACGGCGCGCGCGGCGGATGTGCAGGCGGGCGGGGCGCTGGGATTGGTGGCGGGCCATGATATCAGCCTGGTCAATGGCGTGGCTACCGACAGCCTGGATGTGGCAAGCAAGGTCAAGAAAAGCGGTACCTTCTCCAGTAAAACCACGACCACGCGCGATCTCGTGCAGACCAGCACGGCGCTGGGGACTTCATTGACGGGCAATACCGTCGATATCGTCGCCGGGCATGATCTGAAGGTGGCGGGTTCATCGGTACTTGCGCACGAAGCAGCCAACTTAATTGCGAAAAACGATATCAGCATCGAGTCCGTCGGGCTGGACGGGAAGGAGATTCACTCCAAGCAAGTCAAGAAGAGCGGCACCTTTGGGCTGAGCAAGTCGCTGACCAGCCAGGCCGACGATGGCCGCACCGTTACCCAGGCTGGCAGCGCCGTCAGTGGCGGCAGTGTGACGATGGTGGGCGGACGCGACGTCGCTATCAAGGGCAGTACGGTGGTAGCCGATGGCAACATTGACTTGACCGCCTTGCGCAACCTGAGCATCGTCAGTGCCGAGAACGACAAGGACACGACGTCTAGCAGCTACAGCAAGAAGTCCGGCTTTATCGGCAGCTTCACCCAGCCAGCCTTCGGCACGGTAAAAACCACCAGCGATGGCAAGAACACGGGTGTGGTGCAAGTCGGTAGTCAGATTGCCAGCTTGGGCGGCAATGTGTCGCTGCGCGCGGGCGAGACGTATACGCAGACGGCCAGCGAAGTGCTGGCGACCGGCGCGGGTGCGAATGGCGGCTTGCCCGGCGATATCAGCATCGTGGGCAAGAATGTGCTGATCAAGGAGGCGTACAACAGCAATGCCAGCGAGCAGCACACGACCTTCAGCAAGGTGGCCCTTGGCGGCACGGTCAACGTGCCGATTGTCGATGCCGTAAAAAGCATCGGCAGCCTGGCGAAGGCCGCCGAACAGACAAAGGACTCGCGCATGCAGGCCCTGGCGGCCGTAACTTTGGCATCGAAGGCCACGGATCTGGCTGGCATGGCTTCGAAGGGATTGACCAACACTGCTGGCATCAAGATCAGCGTCAGCCTGGGCAGCAGCAAGAGCGAAAGCGAAATGCATCAGAGCAGCAGCACGGTGGTTGGCAGCGCTGTCAATGCGGCAGGCAACGTCAGCATTGTTGCGACCGGGGCGGGGGCGGGCAGCGACTTGACGGTGGCCGGTAGCAAGATTGGCGCGGGCGGCAATCTTACCTTGTTTGCCGACGACAAGATCAACTTGCTTGCGGCGCAAAATACGGCAACGCAAACGAGCAAGAACAGCAGCAGCGGTTCCAGCATCGGCATCGGCTATACCTTTGGCGGGGCGCAGAACGGTTTCAGCCTCGATATTGCCGCAAACCAAGCGCGCGGCAAGGCCGATGGCACGGACAATTACTACACCAACACCTATGTGACGGCAGGCAAGACGGCGACCGTCATCAGTGGTGGCGATACGACCTTGCAAGGCGCGATCCTGGCGGCAGACACGGTCAAGGGCGCCATCGGCGGCAACCTGAACATTATCAGCTTGCAGGATACGAGTACCTACGCCAGCAAGAGCAGCAGTGCGGGCTTCAACATGAGCTTGTGCATTCCTCCGTTCTGCTATGGCGCCAGCAGCGTCGGCGGAAGTGTCTCGAAGAGCAAGGCCAGCGGCGATTTTGCCAGCGTCACCGAGCAAAGCGGCATCAAGGCGGGCGACGGTGGCTTCCAGATCAACGTCACCGGCAATACCGATCTGCAGGCGGGCGTGATTGCCAGCAGCGGCAAGGCGATTGCCGATGGCAAGAACTCGCTGATCACGGGTACTTTGACGACGAGTGAGCTGCAGAACAAGGATGAGCATTCGGCGAGCGGGTTCAGTTTGAGCGGGTCGGCTAGTGCGAAAGTGGGTACGCAGAATGAGGCAATCACTACAGCCGATACAGCCGCAGCGAATGCAAAATCGGGCAGTAGCGGTTCAACGGGCTTTGGTAGTACATCGGGTAGTCAAAGTAGTACCACGACCTCCGGTATTAGTGGCGGCACCATAGTGATTGCTGATGTGGAGAAGCAGCAGGCGCTGAATGGCAAGACGGCAGCGGAGATGTTGGCTGGACTTAATCGCGATGTCAGCAGCGAAAAGGACAGTAGCGGTGCGTTAAAAAAAGGATGGGACGCAAAAGCGATCGAGAAGGAAGTTCAGGCGCAGGTGGCCATTACCGAGGCATTCAGCGTGGCTGCTGCGTCCGAGATCGGCAAGTATGCAGATAAGAAACTGGAAGAGGCCGCCAAGTTGCGGGAACAGGCGGCCAAGCCAATGGCGCCGGAGCAGCGCGATGCGCTGTTGCGCCAAGCCGCGGAAATTACCCGTGAGTGGAGCGAAGGCGGTACGGCGCGTGTACTCGCTTCCACCGCCGCGGGTGCCCTGGGTGGCGGGTTGCTTGGTGCGTCCGCTTCCGCTGCGGGCAGCAAGGTATCTGGTGTTCTTTATCATGCGGATATCCCTGAATCTATGCAGGGATTGTCGCAGGAGCAGCAGGCCAGGATGCAACAAATGGGGGAGGAGGCCGGTTTCAACGGCCTGACGTCCCAGGAGTCATGGCAAAAGTTAAAGCTGGTGTCCGACTTGCGCTTCGATCCGGAGTCGCAAAATCTACCTCAGGCGGAAGTGAATCGCCGCATCGGCGATTACCTGGGACTGCTGGGGGCGTCAGCTGAGCAGATTACCGATATACAAAAGACGTTTGCGGATGCTGGTATTTCTGCAGTCAACACGCCGCGCACTCCCCGTGTGGAGCAAACTCTTTTGGGGGCGGTGGCGTCACCAGGCGACGTGGGGGAATATGATTATTCGCCAGACAATGCTCAGCCGAATGTTTTTCTGGGGACCAAGGTCATTGATAAGGGAACGCAGGGCGTCGGCGAGGTGGTCACCAAATTTGGGAAGTTGATTGATAGTAATATCGGTGCAAAGTATACCCTTGAAGCGCTTGATTTTGCGTCTGGGGCGATCATTTATGGTGTCAATAAAATACCAGCAGTGGAGAACTTGAAAAATCAGGCCACGGATCTGGTTAGCTCTTTCTTCGGTGAAGGTTTCAAAGACGCGGGATACAGCCAGTCGGGGATCGATAACGGTGCAGTTGGCGGTACTTCGATTTCGATGGTTGGGCTGGGCGGATTCGCTGGCATGATAAAAAATGCCGGGAGGATAGCTAAAATTTTCCCCAATGCCCATGTAAATTTGAAAGATGGCGCCCCAGATGTTCCAGCGCCACATAAGGGAGCTAGCGAAAAGCCACATGAGAATAAAGTGGTCAATGAAAAGACTGAGAATCAGAATCCGAATCCGAATAATTCGGAAAATCCCAATAAGAATCTGGAGATTGATGCCAAGCCGGTCAAGGAAATAGAATCAGGAAAAAAAGGTGAGTGGAACAAGGAATTGAATAAACCTCAGCCAAATACTGTTTATGTAGTGGATTCAAATCATACCTATCGTACGGATGAATTTTCACGCGTTGTCCATGTCGAGGGTGAACTTACCCTGAACAAGCATGATAGGAATGGATATCAGCAGTGCAAGGCAGGCAAGTGTGGCGTTGCTGGTGATGAAGGTGGGCATCTGATTGGCGCACAATTCGATGGTGCGGGGGAGAAAATTAACCTTGTGCCAATGAACTCGAGTTTGAATCAAGGTCAATGGAAAGCCATGGAGCAGACATGGGCTGCTGCGTTAAAAGATGGAAAGAAAGTAAGTGTTGATATTCGACCTACGTATGTGGGTGCTGACGTTAGACCCACAGCATTTGTGGTAGAATATAATGTCGGTAATAAGGTGTTTAAGCGCGTTTTTGAGAATAATGCAAAGGGGTAATAAATGGAGTCGAAGGATGTTGAAATATCTAAGGAGATGGGGCAATGTTTGTATAGCATTGCTCCAGAGGATGCAAAAATAATTTTGATGATTGCTGCCCTTTCTCCTGAAGGCGATGTCAGTCAGTTTGAGTTTTATTCGAACAACGGAGTTAAGGAGAGCGAGTTTTCCATCGGTGATTCGGATACAATGAAACTCCATTACTTGGCTACCGCACATCAGAAATTCATGGTTGCTAATAATCAGCCTGCATGGACACGTTGCGAATTTACGGTAAATGTTGAAGCCAGTAAATTTTCTATGGAGCTGGGTTATGAAGAGAATGCATTTAGAGATGGTTCGTTGCGATAATCGATAGGTGACTTTTCATCGGTATGGTGAGGTTTCGTCGAAATGGCGAAGCCTCATTCCGTCCGTGAAATTGTTACTGATCCTGAGTGCCGCAACACCGGGGCACCTCAAGCCGCCGTACTCAGGCTGTCTGCCCCAAGCTGGCCAGGCGGCCCAGGGTTTCCTGCGCATTCATGCTCTTGGCCAGTGAAACGGCAGTCATGCCGCGGCTGTCCACGGCATCGATGCGGGCGCCGTGTTGCAGCAGCAGGTCGAGGATGGCCAGGCGGTTGAACATGGCGGCCATCATCAAGGGGGTCTTGCCATCCGGGCTGGCGCCTTCCACCTTGGCGCCGTGCTGGAGCAGCAGTTCGGCGATGTCCAGATAACCCTTGTAGGCCACGCCGGCCAGCGGTGTCTGGCCCTGGTCGTTGGGGACGTTGGCGTCGGCGCCCGCTGCGAGCAGCAGGCGTGACGTTTCAAGGTGGCCATGGTAGCTGGCCAGCATGATCAGGCTGTCGCCTTTTTCGTTGCGAAAGTTCACTGGCACGCCCTGAGCCACCATGGCGCCCAGTTGCTGCGTATCGCCTTCGCGCACCAGGGCGAACAGGCCCTGGATGAATTCCAGCGTTTCCGCATCCATCGTTACCGGGAGTTTTCGTACATCGGTGTTCATCGTTTTCTTTCTGCGAACGTTAAATGGATATTGAAGTATTGGCCGGGAAGTGTCAATTGTACGAGTTCCGCTCATCATGAGAGGCAAATGCGGCAGGTGCTTTGCTTGTAAATTTCCATTATTAAACTATATTGGAAAATGATGTGATTTTTATATCGCGTCAGTTATTCCGATTCGGAAATTTAATACTTCCAGAAATTCCAAAGGAGGGACGGGGCATGAGTGCGATGTTAGAAAAGAAATCCTTGGATAAGCCGGACGAAGTTCGCCCATTCAAGGACGGAGCCGGCCGGATGGCTGTCTTTACGCTTGGCGAACAGACCATGGGGCGCGGCGAATTTGAGCCTGGCTGGCGTTGGAGTTTGCACGTAAAACCGATTGCAGGAACCGATTCGTGCCAGGCAGCGCATACCGGCATGGTCCTTGAGGGACGGATGGTGGTACGGATGAATGATGGCGCCGAAATGGAATATGGTCCGGGTGACGTCTTCTATATGCCACCGGGGCACGACGCCTGGGTGGTTGGAAACCAGCGTTGTGTCCTGTTCGATGTAACAGGCGTCGCAAGGTATGCCAAACCGCAATAAGCGGGGCCAATGTATGCGCGAGACAGTCGCCTACACGCCCGCCGTCAGCGCCTTTTGCCGCGCGGCCAGCGCCGCGCCGATGAAGAGGGCGATGGCCGAGGCAATCAAGCCCCGTTCCAGGCCTGCGGGGCCGTCGGCGATCCAGCCGACGACGATGGGGCCGACGATCTGGCCCAGCGCAAACACCGTCGTGTAGGCGCTGATGCCTGCCGTCCAGGATTGCTGCGGCAGGTTATGCCGTACCAGGGCCGTGGTCGACGCCACCACCGACAGGAATACGGCGCCGAAGACCAGGCCGGAGAAGAACACGACGGGTACAAAGCTCGTCAGTGCGGGCAGGATGGTCACTGCGCCCAGCACGCCATTCAATATCGCCAGCGATTCGCCGCCCTTGTAGCGGTCCAGCATGCGCGCCCAGATGCGCGACGACGCTACCACCGCCAGCCCCAATAAGGTGTAGAACACGGTGATCAAGGTGGCGCTCATGCCTTGCTGCTTGAGCAGGGCGATCACGAAGGTCATGTAGCCGATATAGCCGACGCCAAACATGAAATAGCCTGCCAGACTGGGCAAGAAATCGCGCCAGGCGAAAGGCCGCGGCGTGTCGAGGGTACGCGGCGCTTCGCCGATCACTTTCGCCGGCAAGGCCATGATGGCGGTGGCGAGCAGGCAGGCGATGCCCAGTGCCAGCCAGGGCCACTGCCACGCATGCGCGGCGCCGTGCTCCTGGGCGGACGCCAATGCGGCCGGCACCAGCAGGGCAGACAAAGCAATGCCGAAACCCGTGCCACCGTAATACAGCCCGATGTAGAAGCCGGCGCGCTGGCTGTGCATGGAACCGAGCCGCGCCGCCAGCACGCCGCCGGCGATGAACATGAAGGCGCTGGCTACGCCCGCGCACACGCGCTGCAGGAACAGGGTGGCCGTGTCGCTGACGAGGCCCGACATCAGCATGAAGATGCTGGCCAGCACGGAACCGATGATCAGCAGGCGCCACACGCCCAGGCGGCGCATCAGGGCGGGCGTGGCCAGGGCGCCGAGAAAATAGCCGAGTGCATTGAAGGTGTTCATGGCCCCGGCCAGCAGGTAGGACCAGCCCAGGTCGGCGCGCATGGGCGGCAGCAGCAAGCCGTAGGAAAAGCGCGACAGGCCGAGGGCGACGGCGGCACCCAGCGAGAGCGCCAGCGCCGTGGCCAGCGGATGGGCCGGGGAATGATCGTGTGTCGGCATGGCCTTGGGACCCGTTTATGTGAACAGCGTGGCGTTGGCGCCGGGGCAGGCCGGCGGGCGAGGTCTGTGAGTGACAGTGGCATAGGGCGCTGACGACACGCTTTTTTACTATCAAGTTAATGAATTGGCGCTGGGAAGTCAAGCAGGGCCGCACCTGTGTATGGCGGGCAATAGTGCAATCCTTGCCATCGTTACTTTTGGAGAGAATTGTGAGACATGCAATACCATATAATTGCAATTAGGAAATTAACTTGCTTAAAATCAATTTTGCAGGTGGCTCCTGATCCTCCATATCATAAGGGCACTATGAACAAGAATAAACCCGGCGCGTTGTTGATTGCAGCGCTGATTGGCGCGGCGTTGGCTGGCTGCGCTTCCGAATCCTCGCAAGCTTTGGCTGTCCCTACGGTTGCCAGCGCAGCCCGTCCCTACGTTGGTCCACGCACGCTGATCGCTGTCGGCAAGTTCGACAATCGCTCGAATTTCATGCGCGGCATCTTTTCCGATGGCGTCGACCGCCTGGGCAGCCAGTCGAAAACGATCCTGATTGCGCACCTGCAGACGTCCAACCGTTTCAACGTGCTCGACCGCGACAACATGGCAGAACTCAAGCAGGAAGCCGAGTTCAAGAAGCAGGGCCAGAATATCAAGGGCGCCGATTTCGTCGTCACGGGTGACGTGACCGAATTCGGCCGCAAGGAAGTGGGCGACAAGCAATTGTTCGGCATCATGGGCCGCGGCAAGACGCAAGTGGCCTATGCCAAGGTTACCTTGAACGTCGTCAATATCGCCACCTCGGAAGTCGTGTACTCGGCTGGCGGCGCCGGCGAATACAGCCTGTCGAACCGTGAAGTGCTGGGTTTTGGCGGCACCGCCAGTTATGACGCCACCCTGAACGGCAAAGTCCTGGACCTGGCCATGCGCGAAGCGGTCGAGCGCCTGGTGGCTGGCGTCGAAGCGGGCGCATTGCGCAAACAATAAGGTATCCCATGAAAACAATGATGAACAAGGGCGCAGCCCTGCTGGCGCTGCTCGCCTGTGCCGCCCTGACCGGTTGCGCCACGCAATCGAAGACCCTGTACCAGTGGGAAGGCTACCAGCCGCAAGTGTATGAATACCTGAAGGGTGAAAGCCCGGAGCAGCAGATCGCCGCCATGGAAAAAGACTTGCAAGTGATCGGTGCCAAGGGCAATCACGCGCCGCCGGGCTACCACGCCCACCTGGGCATGCTGTACTCGATCGCGGGCAAGCCGGAGCAGGTCGCGGCGCAGTTCGAAGACGAGAAAAAACTGTTCCCGGAATCGACGCCGTACATGGATTTCCTGTTGGGTAAATTGAAAAAAGGCGAGAAATTATGATGTCGCGCATGTTGAAAATGGCCCTGTGCCTGGGTCCTGCCATCTTCATGGTCGGTTGCGCCACCAAACAGGCGGCATACGACTACACCGCCTTCAAGGCAGCCAAGCCCCGCTCGATCGTGGTCTTGCCGCCGCTGAACAATTCTCCGGAAGTCAATGCCGGCAACAGCGTCTATGCCCAAGTAACCTATCCGCTGGCCGAAGCGGGCTATTATGTGCTGCCGGTGGCCGTGGTCGGTGAAACGTTCAAGCAGAACGGCTTGACGAACGCCGCCGATATCCACGGCGTCGATGCGAAAAAGCTCAACGAGATCTTTGGCGCCGATGCGGGCCTGTACGTGACGATCTCCAAGTACGGCACGACGTACGCCGTGATCGACAGCGTGACGGTGGTATCGGTCGATGCCAAGCTGGTCGACCTGAAGACGGGCGCTTTGCTGTGGCAGGGCGCGGCCAGTGCGTCGAGCAACGAAGGCAATAACAGCGGTGGCGGCGGCCTGATCGGCGTGCTGGTGACGGCGGCCGTCAAGCAGATCATCAACACCAGCACCGACGCCAGCCATCCGCTGGCTGGTACGGCGAATGCGCGCATGCTGTCGGCCGGCGTGCCGAATGGCCTGTTGTACGGCCCACGTTCGGAACGCTACCTGGCGCAGTAATGGTATTACCAGGCCCGGCGCTTTGCCGGGCCTGTCGCAATGTCAACGACCGGCCTGTCGTGAGCATGCCCAATGTCGAATACCAGCCCAGTCTCTACTTCATGGTGGCCATGCGGCCGATGGTGGGGCAGACCCATGGCCTGGAGAATTTCCCGGACATGACGCAGTATGCGCGTCCGGTCACTGTCGCCACGGTGGACGTGACCCTGAGTCGCCAGCAGGGCCTGTGGCGCTTCGATTTCAGCGCCAGCTAGAGCGCGCCGACCTGCACCGGCCTGCGCCGGCGCCAGAACGGCGCCGACGGCCAGCGCGTTTCTTGGCCGTAGCAGTACGCCAGGTGGCGTGCGTATGCGGCGCCGATGGCCGACAATTCCCTATGGTAGTGTTGGTAGGCTTGCAGCTCACCCTGCAGCGTGCGGTCGGCGGCCTCGGCGGCGGCCAGGCCCGTGTACAGGGCGTTGAAGATGCCTTGCGACGACAGCGGATCGAAGCTCAGGGCGGCGTCGCCGACGGCGAACCAGCCTGGGCCGGCGCCGGTGTCCAGGGTGGCCGTATGGGCAGGCGTGGCCAGGGTTGGTGTATCGGCCATGTAGCCTTGTTGTTCCAGCAATTCCCGCGTGGCCGGCAAGCGCCGCGCCGCCGCTTCCAGCCAGCCGGTATTTCGCAAGGCGTTGCTGTCGAGCAAATCTGCATCCGTGTGCAGGGCCAGCACGCGGCGCTGGCCGGGCAGGGGGGCGCTGTACCACCAGCCGTATTCGCAAGCCT
This sequence comes from Janthinobacterium sp. BJB426, assembly GCF_002735705.1. Classification (GTDB taxonomy): domain Bacteria; phylum Pseudomonadota; class Gammaproteobacteria; order Burkholderiales; family Burkholderiaceae_D; genus Janthinobacterium. The sequence goes on along the minus strand of NZ_PDZL01000002.1, from coordinate 552,641 downwards.
CGATGTGGGCAAAACCCCGCGCCGAGGGTGTGCGCTCATGTCCATATTGCCATACTGAAACTAACCGGTCGCTGCGCTGGCGCCGCGCCCCGATTCCGCGGGCCAGCCGGGCGCTGCGGCCCGTGGCGTCGATGACGATGCGCGCCGCCGCGTCGCAGGGGCCGCGCGATGTTTCCAGCCGTACTTTCCAGCCGCCATCTTCCGGCGTGATGCCGGCGACCTTGGCCGAAGCCAGCAACGCGGCGCCGCGCCGGCGCGCCTCGTCGCGCAGCCACAGGTCGAAGCTGCCGCGCGCCAGGTGCCAGCCGTGCCCGTCGGGATCGCTGAGAAAATGGTGTTCCGTCCAGGCGCCGTTCCACCAGGCGCGGTTGCCGTGGTAGGGCGCATGGCCCTGCCGCAGGAAGGCGTCAAGCAAGCCCATGTCCTGCAGCAGGCGCGCGGCGGCCGGCGGCAGCGATTCGCCGATGCGCGCCAGCGGCGCGGCCAGCCGGTCTACCAGCAAGACCCGGTGCCGCCCTGCCAGGTTCAGGGCGGCCGTGGCGCCGGCCGGACCGGCGCCGACGATGAGCACGTCGGCCTGCAGCACGGTCACAAGCGGTGCCGCTGCAGATGGCGCGCTTTTTCCGTGCCTTCCAGGTCGACGTCGACGAACTCGTCCGGAATTCCTGCCGCGGCGCGCAGCTGGTGCTTGCCGGCTATCGGCTGCGGCAGGTTTTCCACCTGCAGGAAGGCGGGGAAACCGGTCATATCCGTGGGGCCGGGACGCACCTCGACCACGCCCACTTGCGCCAGGTCGGCGATCATGTTGTTGATCTGCTCTTCATAGCTGATGTTACCCAGCGGACGTATCCACGCGGCACGCCGGGCGAAGGCGGCCAGACGGTCGTCGATGGGAATTTCGCGGTTCATCACCGTGTCGTAGGCAAGCTTGCTCATCACCTGGTTCGGCACGCGCGCGGGCCAGAACGTGGGCACGTAGGGATCGTAATCGGACTGGTAGCCGGAGCGGCAGCTGGCCGTGTCCGTCTGCCATGGCACGGCCATCCAGCGCGTCACGCCGCCGGCGATCTGCGCCGAGCAGGGGCTGCCGATATTGTCCGGCGTCAAGACGGCGCCATAGTCGGGCTCCACCCAGCCCGGTGGCCGGTGCGCCAGGCGGAACGGTGCGCTGTACATGCTGGCCTGCCGCATGGGCCAGGTCATTTCGCAGCCGGGGTGGAAGGCGTCGGCCAGGCAGAATTCCATGGCCGCGCGCAGCAGGGTGTCCGGTTGCAGGGCCACGTCCACGTCGGCCAGGCTTTGCGGCGGCACCTTGCCGGGCGCGTAGTCGTCCGTGAATTCGCCGGCCGCCCATTGCTTGAGGAAGCGCAATTGCAGATTGCTCAGGGCGCAGTTCTGGCGCGGCGTGTCTGCCGGCGGGATGGCCATCGCGTCGCCATACAGCCACGGCCACGGCGATGGCGCCCAGGCGTCGCGCTCGAACTGGCGGAACTGGTTATAGATGACGTTGCGCCATTCCTTGCGGTTTTCGGACGGGCTGGCCAGGCGCGCCATCCACTCGTCGCGGCTGAACGGCGTGCTGCCATCCCAGCCAAAGGCGGCCGCGAAGCCGGCGTTGACCCATTGCAGGTTGGACAGGCGTTCGAAAATGGGGCGGATATCGTCCTGGAACGAGGGAACGGCCGGCGCGGCAATTTTGCCTTCGGAAACAAACAAGTCGCGCATCAAGTCCCACATGGTGCGCACCGACTTTTGCTGCGGCGCATAGTCGGGCGGCGCGACGACCACCCAGGCCATGTCGACGGGCAAAGCCTGGCCTTGGTAGTGGACCTTGGCGCAGACGGGGCCGTCGGCCGTGTCGTCGTACCAGCCTTCATTGTTGGCAAAGGTGATGGCGCGCGCGCCATTCCACGAAGCGGACTTGCCATGGCCGCCCAGCACGATCAGCCGGCCCATGGCGTCCGTGCGCAATTCGCCCAGGTAGACGGGCGTGCCCAGGAAGCTGCCGCTGTCGAAGGCGACGGCCGGCTGTTCGCTGCCGCTGATCTTGCGCTCGCCCGGCGTGATGGACAGTTGCGCGCGGTCGGTGACGGCCATGTTGCGCAGGAACGAGGGCTGGGTGACATGCGCCTCGGGAATATCGAGCGCGATCTGGAACTGGTACCACGCCGCCTTGGTATTGGCCAGGGTGACGGACCATTCGATGTCGGCATTGCCGGCGTTCAATTCGGCCACCGCCACGCCAGCGGCATTCAGGCCGTAGATGCGAAAGCCGGCCGCCTGGCGTTTGATGGCCCCGGATGCATCGCGGTAATACCCGGCCGGCCGCGCCGCCGGTTCCGGCACCTCCGGTCCCAGAAAGTACTCGCTGGGGCTGTTGCCCACGCGGGCAATGCCGATGGGCGGATAAATCGCCGCCTTGACGATGACGGTATCTTGGGTGGAGCTGGACATGGCAGGCCTTTCCAGGTGCGTGGAGGGAAGGAAAATATACCGCATAAAAAACGCGCCAAATGCGCACATAGTCACGCTAGCGTGAATTCCGGCGCCAGATCGGGCAATGCAGTTGCTGCGCAGATTGACTTGTTGCCGGCATGCAGGTATCTTGGGCTGGCATTGCCTGTTTGTTAATATGTGAAATAGTATATTCATCCGATATTTTTCTATGCAACCTTTAAGGAATGATATGAAAATCAAGGCTATTTTCTGTGTTGGCGCGGTATCCCTGCTGGCCATTCTGCCCGTATCGCAAGCGGCCCAGCCTGGCGAGGCGCTCGCTGCGGCGGTACCGCCTGCGAAAGGCGTGGCGCTGTTTCCGCAAGAAGGGAATATTCCACCGTTCCGCGGATCGAAGTAAGGCCACTGCGGCAGCCCATGCGGCGCGGCGCCGGTCAAGGTAAGATGGTGGCTTTTTCAAGACCTTGAGAGGCCCCGGGTGCGCGTATTGCTGGTGGAAGACGATCCGATGATCGGGGAAAGCCTGGTCGAAGGCTTGCGCGGCGAGTGCTATGCCGTCGACTGGGTGCGCGATGGCCACGATGCGGAGCTGGCGCTGGCCGGCTTCGCTTACGACCTGATGCTGCTCGATCTGGGCTTGCCCGGCAAGGAGGGCATGGACGTGCTGCGCGCCATGCGCGCGCGCGGCGCCGAGTTGCCCGTGCTGATCATCACGGCGCGCGACGGCACGCCGGCCCGCGTGGAAGGGCTCGACAGCGGCGCCGACGATTACCTGGTCAAGCCCTTCGACCTCGACGAGCTGCTGGCGCGCATCCGCGCGTTGCTGCGGCGCCGGGTCAGCCGTTCGCGCTCCGTCATCGAGCATGGCGCGCTGATCCTCGACCTGGCCAGTCACGACGTCACGTTCGAAGGGGAGCTGATCAAGCTGCCGCCGCGCGAGTTTTCCGTGCTGCGCGCCTTGCTCGACCATCCGGGCAAGGTGGTGTCGAAGCGCCAGCTGAGCGAAAAGCTGTACGGCTGGGATTGCGAAGTGGAAAGTAATACTGTCGACGTGTACGTGTACCAGTTGCGCAAGAAGCTCGGCGCGGACAGCATCCAGACCGTGCGCGGCGTGGGCTACAAGATGCGGCTGGCACCATGCTGACCATCCGCCGCCAGTTGCTGCTCGGTTTGCTGGCCGCCACCTTGCTGTGCGTGCTGGGCGCCGGCATTTCGCTGTTCCGCTCGCTGCTGGAAGAAACCAATGAACTGGCCGACTTGCAGCTGCGCCAGCTGGCCGTGGTCATGCCCGACGAGTTCGAGCCGCAGGCGGGTCTGGCCGCCGCGCAAGACCCGGAAGAAGCGTTCGTGCTGCAGGCCTGGGACGAGGATGGCCAGCCCTTGCCCGTCCTGCAGGGCCAGCCGGCACTGCCGCGCTATGCGCTGGCCGGCTTTGCCGATGTCGTGCTGCACGGCGAAGACTGGCGCCTGTACGGCGAGACGCGGCGCGGCCGCTACGTGCAGGTGGCGCAGGCGCAGGCCGTGCGCGACCAGCTGGCCTGGCAGATGACCATGCGCGCCGGCGCGCCGCTGCTGGTGTTCGCGCTGATCCTGGCGCTGCTGATCGTCGCCGTCGTGGGGCGCGCGCTGGCGCCGCTGCACCGGCTGGCCGAATCCGTGGCGGGCCGTTCGCCGGACGCCCTGACGCCGCTGGCGGCCGACGACATGCCGCCCGAATTGCGGCCCGTGGCGCTGGCGCTGAATAGCCTGATGGGGCAGTTCGAGGCGGCGCTGACGGCGCAGCGCACCTTTGTTGCCGATGCCGCGCATGAATTGCGCTCGCCGCTGACGGCGCTGAAATTGCAGCTGCAGGTGGCCGAGCGGGCCGGCAGCGAGGAAGAACGCCGCGTGGCCCTGGCGCGGCTGCACGAACGGCTGGACCGCAGCACGCACCTCGTGCGTCAATTGCTCAGCCTGGCGCGCCATGAAACGGCGTTGACTTCCAGCCAGCTGCACACGGTGGACCTGGGACAGTTGCTGGAAGCGGCCGTGGCCGACCACAGCGCGCTGGCCGACAGCCGCGCGATCGACCTGGGCGTGGTGGAAACGTTGCCGGCCAAGGTATTGGTGCAGGCTGATCCTGACGGCTTGCAAGTGTTGCTGAATAACCTGATCGATAACGCCTTGCGCTACACGCAGCAGGGCGGCCGGGTCGACTTGCAGGCGGCGGTGGAAGAGGGCCGGCCCCTGCTGCGCGTGTCCGACAACGGCCCCGGCGTGCCGCGCCAGCACCATGCGCGCCTGTTCGACCGCTTCTTCCGTCCCGACGGCAACGACGCCTGGGGCTGCGGCCTGGGCCTGTCCATCGTGCGCCACATCGCCGAGCACCACCAGGCCGATATCGCGCTGGCCGATGGGGAAGAGGGACGGGGCCTGGAGGTGACGGTGCGCTTCCCGCAGCCAGCCTGAAAGCAAAAAAAGCGGATGCCGGCGAGGGCATCCGCTTTTCAGTCACGGGAGAGGCGCTGAAAACGCTTACGCCAGCTCGGTGATGAATTGCTCGCGCGCAGGGCGCACTTTTTTCAGGTCCACCAGCCAGTCGCCTGCGTCGGCGCGGTAACCGAGCGGCAGCATGACGACGGAACGCAGGCCTTTTTCGCGCAGGTTCAGGATTTCGTCGACCTTGGCCGGATCAAAGCCTTCCATCGGCGTCGAATCGACTTTTTCCTGCGCCGCAGCGATCAGGGCCGTGCCCACGCCGATGTAGGCCTGGCGCGCCGCGTGCTGGTAGTTGGTTTCCGCATCGCGCTGCGGATATGTGGCCAGGATTTGCTGGCGGTACGCTTCCCAGCCTTCATTCTTGAAGCCGCGCACGGTGTTGACCAGGTCAAAGCGCGCGTTGATGCGTTCTGCCGTGTAATTGTCCCAGGCGGCAAACACCAGCAAATGCGAGGCATCCGTCACTTGCGACTGGTTCCACGCGTGCGGCTTGATCTGCTCGCGCAGGGCCGGATTCGTCACGACGAAGACTTCGTAAGGATGCAGTCCGCTGGAACTGGCCGTCAGGCGCACGGCTTCCAGGATGCGCTCGACCTTCTCTTGCGGCACCGTTTTCGTCGGGTCCATCTTCTTGGTGGCGTAGCGCCATTGCAGTGTTTCGAGCAGTGCGGACATGTAAATCCCTTTCATAATGAATAGTTCAGATTGGAAATGATAGCGGATTCGGGCATTTCAAGTGCGCTGGACAAAAAAGTACCGGTATAGCGCACTCATGCACGGTTGTCTACAGGCCAACCATGGCAAGTTCAATCTCCGGGTAGCGCGCGCCCTGCACGCTGGCGGGCGCGATGGCGGCGCCGATGGCGGCCAGCTCGCTGTCGCTGAGTTTGACCTGCGCGGCGGCCACGTTCTCTTCCAGGTGCGCCAGGCTGCGGGCGCCGGGAATCGGCACGATGTCATCGCCTTGGGCCAGCAACCAGGCAAGGGCCAGCTGGGCCGCCGTGGCGCCGCGCGCCGCCGCCAGGCGCTGCAGTTCGGCCACCAGCTTCGCGTTGGCCGCCATCGCGGGCGGCTGGAAGCGGGGCAGACTGTGGCGGTAGTCGTCGGGCGCCAGTGCGGCGCTGGACGCGAGCTGGCCCGTCAGGAAGCCCCGGCCCAGCGGGCTGTAGGGCACGAAGCCGACGCCGAGGGCGCGGCAGGCGGGCAGCACCTCGGCTTCCACGTCGCGGCTCCACAGCGAATACTCGGATTGCACGGCTGCAATCGGGTGCACGGCATGGGCGCGGCGCAGGGTGGCGGCCGACACTTCCGACAGCCCCAGGTGGCGCACCTTGCCCGCCCGCACCAGCTCCGCCATGGCGCCGACCACGTCTTCGATGGGCACGGCGGGGTCCACGCGGTGCTGGTACAGCAAGTCGATGCACTCGATGCCGAGCCGGGACAGCGATGCTTCCACCGCCTGGCGAATATGCTCGGGGCGGCTGTCCACGCCCGCCATGCGTTCCACGCCCTGGCCGTGGGGCAATATCTTGAAGCCGAACTTGGTGGCGATGTGGACCTTGCCGCGCAATGGCTTCAGGGCGCGGCCCACCAGTTCCTCATTGACGTAGGGGCCGTAGACTTCCGCCGTATCGATCAGGGTCACGCCCAGTTCCACCGCGCGGTGCAGCACGCGCAGCGAGGTGGCCTCGTCCGCGCCGCCATAGGCAAAGCTCATGCCCATGCAGCCCAGGCCGATGGGGGCGACGCGCAAGCCGGAGTGGCCCAGTGTTCTGTGTTCCATTTTTCACTCCTCTTCAAAAAAGATGCAAGGAGTATGGATGAAGCAACAGCGTGCGATAAGATAGCTTATGCTGCATGTATTACTGAATTTTTCTCATGAATAATGGCTGACCTCAACGAATTGACGGCCTTTGCCGCCGTCGCCCGCCTGCGCAGCTTTCGCAAGGCGGCCCTGGAACGGGGCGTCTCCGCTTCCGCCCTCAGCCATGCGCTGCGCGCGCTGGAAGAGCGCCTGGGCGTGCGCCTGCTGAACCGCACCACGCGCAGCGTCACGCCGACCGAGGCGGGCCAGCAGCTCCTGGCGCGGCTGGCGCCGGCCATGCGCGAAATCAATGATGCCTTGCAGGATTTGAGCGCCTTGCAGGATGTGCCCGCAGGCAAGCTGCGCCTGAACGTGCCCCGTCCGGCGGCGCGGCTGCTGCTCGCGCCCATGCTGGCCAGCTTCGTTGCCCGTTATCCGCGCGTGCAGGTGGAACTGATCACCGATGACGGCATGATCGATATCGTGCGCGACGGTTTTGACGCGGGCATCCGCTTCGGCGAGCAGGTGGCGGCCGACATGATCGCCGTGCCTGTGGGCGCGCCGCAACCGTTCGTCGTGGTGGCGTCGCCCGCCTACCTGGCGGCGCATGGGCTACCGGCCACGCCGCGCGCGCTGCTGGAACACGCCTGCATAGGCCGGCGTTTCCCCAGCGGGCGCCAGTATGCGTGGGAGTTCGAGCAGGACGGGGAGGGTGTCAGCATTGCCGTCGGCGGTCCGCTGGTGTTCGACGACGATGAATTGATGCTGCGCGCGGCCCGCGATGGCGCGGGACTGGCGTATGTGTACGAGGCTGATGCGCGCGCCGATATCGCGGCCGGGCGCCTGGTGTGCGTGCTGCAGCGCTGCCTGCCGCCGCCGCCCCGTTACTTCCTGTACTACCCGAGCCGGCGGCAGATGCCGCCTGTGCTGCGCGCCTTTGTCGACATGCTGCGCGCGCCGGTGATATAGTCAGCCGGCGGGCGGCGGCGCGGCATGCTCGACCGGCCACTTGATGGTGAACAGGCTGCCGCCCGCCTTGCCACGCGTGCAGACGGCGCTGCCGCCGTGGGCGCGCGCGATGGCCTCGACCACGGCCAGTCCCAGGCCGCTGCCCGCGTTCAGGTCGACCCTGGCGCTGTCGCCGCGGCGGAACGCCTCGAACACGTGCGGCGCCAAATCCTCCGCAATGCCGGGACCCGCATCCTCGACGCTCAGGTAGTACTGGCCGGCCTGCACGCGGGTGCGCACGCGCAGCAGGCCCGGATGCGCATAGCGGCGCGCGTTGTCGAGCAGGGCCAGCACGATTTGCCGGATGCGCGCCGCGTCGCAGCAGACGGGATGGTCCGACAGGTGCAGTTGCAGGGTAAAACCGGCCGCTTCCATCTCTTGCGCCAGCAGGCGGCGCACTTCGCCGATTTCCAGGGTCAGGTCCGTCCACGCCATGCGTAGCTGCATGTGACCGCTGTCGGCCAGGCTCAGGGTGCGCAAATCCTCGATCAGCCGTCCCAGGTCCTCGACTTGTGCCAGCAGGCTGGAAAACGGCACTTCCTCGGGCTTGAAGACGCCATCGACGACGCCTTGCAAGGTGCCGCGCAGGATGGTCACGGGCGTGCGCAGTTCGTGCGCGATGGCCGCATTCCACGTTTCGCTTTCCTTGGCGCCCCGCTGCAGGCGCTCGGCCATGCTGTTGAAATCGTCGACCAGCATGGCCGTCTCGCCCAGGCTGCGGTCGCCCGCGAAGGCGCGCGCGGACAGGTCGCCATGCGCCACGCGGCGCACGCTGTCCATCACGGAATTGATCGGTTTGAGGATGCGCGAAGCGAGCTTGAGGGCGAAAAAGGCGGCCAGGCCCAAGCCAAAGATGGTGATGGCGAAAATCCACAGCCATTCGACGGTGCTGGGCGACCAGTCGTCCGGCTCGGACAGCATGCCGGGATCGATCTTGAAGGCGATGGCAAAGAAGGTCCAGGAACCGATCCAGATGATCAGGATGCTGCTGACCATCAGCACGGACATCGACAGGATGATTTGCCGGTTCAAGCCTGTGAAGCGCATCAGAGGTCGCTTTCCAGGCGGTAGCCCACGCCGCGCAGGCTGGCCGGCATGTTCAGCACGCCTGCTTCTTCCAGCTTCTTGCGCAGCTTGCTGACGTGGCTGTCCACCGTGCGTTCCATCGAATTGCTCTCGGGCATGCACGACTCCAGCAATTCCAGGCGGCTGCAGACGCGGCGCGGCGTGCGCGCCAGGTGGGCCAGCAGGCGAAATTCCGTCAGCGTCAGGCTGAGCGCCACGGCCATGCCATCGCGCAGCACGCTGGCCACATAGGTTTCCTGGTCGATGTCGATGGGGCCGCAGCGCAGGCGCTGGCCGCCCACTGGATGGTGGCGCACGCGCGAGCGGCGCAGCACGGCGGCCACGCGGGCCACCACTTCGGCCGGATTGAAAGGCTTGATGATGTAGTCGTCGGCGCCCACGCGCAGGGCGGCCAGCTTGTCGGCATCCTGGTCGCGGGCTGTGAGCATGATGACGGGCGTTTCGCCGCGCCGGCGCACTTCCGCCAGCACGCCCCAGCCATCGACACGCGGCATTTGCACGTCGAGCAGCAGCAGGTCCGGCGCCAGCGCCAGGTGCTGCTGCAGCGCTTCCTGGCCATCGTGCGCGAAGGCCGTGCGGTAGCCGTCGCGCTCGAGGTACCCGGCGAGAATGCGGGCGATTTGCGGTTCATCTTCGGCGATCAGGACGAGGGCGGAAGGGGGCGTGGTGGCAAGGAAGGAGGGCTGGCTGGCGCTGTGATGATAGTTCATCCAAATAGTCTAGCATTCTTCGCTGTCTCCATCGAATCTCCACATTTCTTTGACGGAACATCCATCTTGGCCTTCTATGCTCTTGTTATCTGTCGACCGGACCGCCGGTTGGGATCTGCCATAGAGAAAGACCATGCATCCGAGCCATTTCACCAAGAAAAACATGTTGATCGCCGCGGCACTGCTCAGCCTTGCCGCCTGTTCCAAACCCGCGCCGGAAGAAGGCGCCGCGCCGCCCGCCGCCGTGACGGTGCTCAAGCTGCAAGCGGCGCCCGTCGTCCTCAGCGACGAATTGCCGGGCAGGGTGGCCGCCTTCCGCACGGCCGACATCCGCCCGCAGGTGGGCGGCATCGTGCTGCGCCGCCAGTTCGAGCAGGGCGCCGACGTGCAGGCGGGACAGAAGCTGTTCCAGCTCAACCCGGCGCCATTCCAGGCGGACGTCGATTCCGCCGCCGCCGCCCTGCAGCATGCGGTGGCCACGGCGAACCGCGCCAGCAGCCAGGCCGACAGGTTAAAACCGCTGGTGGAAGCGGACGCCATCAGCCGCCAGGCGTATGACGACGCCGTGGCCCAGCGCGAGCAAGCCGTGGCCACCGTGGCGCAAGCGCGGGCCAGCCTGGCGCGGCGCCGCCTGGACCTGGCCTTTGCCAGCATCGAGGCGCCCATTGCCGGGCGCATCGGCTCCGAACTGGTGACGGAAGGCGCGCTCGTGGGCCTGGCCGATGCCACGCCGATGGCGCGCATCCAGCAGATCGACAAGGTGTACGTCGACGTGCGCCAGCCGGCCGCCGCGCTGGCCGCGCTGCAATCCGCTGGGACCGGTGGCGCGGACAAGCTGCCCGTGACCATTTTGGGCGCCGATGGCCAGCCGCATCCCGTCACGGGCCGCATCCTGTTCTCGGGCATCAGCGTCGATGCAGGCACGGGCGACGCCGTCGTCCGCGTGCTGGTCGACAATCCGCAGCGCCAGTTGTTGCCGGGCATGTTCGTGCGCGCCCGCATCGCCCGCGCCGTGCAGGCAAATGGCGTGCTGTTGCCGCAGCAAGCCGTCTTGCACAGCAGCAGCGGCCAGGCGCAGGCCTGGGTGCTCGATGGCACGAACAAAGCCAGCCTGAAACCCATCACGGTGGGCGACGTGGTCGAGCACCAGTACGTGGTCAACGGCGGCTTGAAGGCTGGCGAAACCGTCGTCATCGAAGGCCAGGAACGCTTGCAGCCTGGCGCCACCGCCGCGCCGCAGCCGTGGAAGCCGGCCATCGTGGCAACGGCGGCCGCCGCCAAGGCGCGTTGATGCACCATATGAATACAATGAAAGCCTAACGACATGCCTCAATTTTTCATCAACCGCCCCGTCTTTGCGTGGGTGGTGGCGGTCTTCATCGTCCTGTTCGGACTGATCGCCATACCGCAATTGCCGATTGCGCGCTTCCCTTCGGTGGCGCCGCCCAGCGTCAGCATCAGCGCCAACTACCCTGGCGCCACGCCGCAAACCATGAACGATTCCGTGGTGGGCTTGATCGAGCGCGAACTGTCGGGTGTCAAGCACCTGCTGTATTTCGAGTCGTCCACCGACACGTCGGGGTCGGCCTCGATCACCGTCACCTTCCAGCCGGGAACGAATCCGGAAATGGCGCAGGTGGACGTGCAAAACCGCCTGAAAGCCATCGAACCGCGTCTGCCGCAGGCCGTGCGGCAAAATGGCTTGACGGTGGAATCGGCGTCGTCCGGCTTCCTGATGATCGTCAGCCTGATTTCCGAGAATGGCCAGCACGATGAAGTGGCGCTGGGCGATTACCTGGCGCGCAACGTGACGGAAGAGCTGCGTCGCATTCCCGGCGTAGGCAAGGTGCAGCTGTTCGGCTCCGAGCGGGCCATGCGCATCTGGGTCGATCCGGCCAAGCTGGTGTCGTACAACATCGCCATGGGCGAGCTGACGGCCGCCATCGCGCAGCAAAATGCACAGATCGCGCCGGGCCGCCTGGGCGATTCGCCCGCCGTGCACGGCCAGCGCGTGACCATTCCGCTGACGGTGCAGGGCCAGTTGCAAACGCCGGCCGAATTTGCCGCCATCGTGCTGCGCGCGAATGCGGATGGCTCGAAAGTGACCATCGGCGACGTGGCGAAAGTGTCGCTGGGCGCGCAAAGCTTCAATTTCAGCATCCGCGAAAACGGGCAAGCCGCGTCGGGCGCCGCCATCATGCTGTCGCCGGGCGCCAACGCCGTGCAGACGGCCAGCGCCGTGCGTGCGCGCATGGCCGAACTGGCGCACACCATGCCGGCCGGGATCAAGTACTCGGTACCGTTCGACACGGCACCGTTCGTGAAAATCTCGATTGAAAAGGTCATCGTCACGCTGTTGGAGGCGATGGTGCTGGTGTTCCTCGTCATGTATCTGTTCCTGCAAAAGATACGCTACACCCTGATTCCCGCCATCGTCGCGCCGATTGCCCTGATGGGCACCTTCACGGTGATGCTGCTGGCCGGCTATTCCGTCAACGTGCTGACCATGTTTGGCATGGTGCTGGCCATCGGCATCATCGTCGACGACGCCATCGTGGTGGTGGAAGCCGTCGAGCGGCTGATGGCGACGGAGGGCTTGTCGCCGAAGGAAGCGACATCGAAAGCCATGCGCGAAATCACCGGTGCGGTCGTGGGCATCACGCTGGTGCTGACGGCCGTGTTCATCCCGATGGCCCTGGCCAGCGGCTCCGTGGGCGCCATCTACCGCCAGTTCACGCTGGCCATGGCCGTGTCCATCCTGTTCTCGGCCTTTTTGGCCTTGAGCCTGACGCCGGCCTTGTGCGCCACCATGTTGAAACCGATCGGCCCGCACGACCACGATAAAAAAGGCTTCTTCCTGTGGTTCGACCGCCAGTTTGACCGTATGACGGCGCGCTACGAAAAAGGCGTGGTGGCGATGCTGAAACGCGCGGGCCGCTCGATGGTGCTGTATGGAGCCATCGTCGCGGCGCTGGGCGTGGCTTTCATGCAGCTGCCGTCGGCCTTCTTGCCGGAAGAAGACCAGGGCTACTTCATCACCTCGATCCAGCTGCCGTCCGACGCCACCATGGAGCGCACGCTCGATGTCGTCAAACTGTACGAGCAGCACGTGGCCACGCGGCCCGGCATCGAAGTGAACCAGTCTATTCTCGGTTTCAGCTTTTCCGGCGCGGGACCGAACGCGGGCCTGGCGTTCACCATGCTGAAGGACTGGAAACAGCGCAACGGCGCCACGGCGCAGGAAGAAGTGGCGCTGGCGCAGGAAGCCATGTCGCAGGCGAAGGAGGGCGTGATCATGAGCCTGATGCCGCCCGCCATCGATGAACTGGGCAACTCGTCCGGCTTTTCCATGCGCCTGCAAGACCGCGCCAACCAGGGTATCGCTGCCATGCAGGCGGCGCAGAACCAGTTGCTGGGCCTGGCCGCGCAAAGCAGCAAGGTGGCGGGCGTGTATCCGGACGGCTTGCCGCCCGGCGCCAGCGTGCGCCTCGATATCGACCGCACCAAGGCGGAAGCGCTGGGCGTGTCGTTTACGGCCATTGCCGACATGCTGACGGCAGCCATGGGTTCGACCTATGTCAACGATTTCCCGAACGCCGGCCGCATGCAGCAGGTGATCATCCAGGCCGATGCGCCGTCGCGCATGCAGCTGAACGATGTGCTGGCCTTGCGCATCCGCAATAACGCGGGCGGCATGGTGGCCCTGGGTGAACTGGTGCGCCCCGTGTGGAGCGAGTCACCGCTGCAGCTGGTGCGCTACCAGGGTTATCCGGCGGCGCGCATTTCGGGCAGCGCGGCACCGGGCGTATCGAGCGGCGACGCCATGCTGGAGATGGAACGCCTCGTGAAGCAATTGCCGACCGGCTTCGCGCTGGCGTGGACGGGCCAGTCGCTGCAAGAGAAGGAATCGGCGTCGCAAGCGCCCATGCTGATGGCGCTGTCGATGCTGGTGGTCTTCCTTGTACTGGCGGCCCTGTATGAAAGCTGGTCGATTCCCGTCTCCGTGATGCTGGTCGTGCCTTTGGGCTTGCTGGGCGCCGTGCTGGCCGTGATGTTGCGCGGCATGCCGAACGATGTGTTCTTCAAGGTGGGCATGATCACGATCATCGGCCTGTCGGCGAAGAACGCGATCCTGATCGTCGAGTATGCGCGCCAGCTGCAGGCGCAAGGCAAGGGCTTGGTCGAGGCGACGGTGGAAGCGGCTAGATTGCGCTTGCGTCCGATTTTGATGACGTCACTGGCGTTTGCGCTGGGCGTGGTGCCGCTGATGCTGGCCACGGGTGCCAGCGCCGAGACGCAGCACGCGATCGGCACGGGCGTGTTCGGCGGCATGATTACCGCCACCGTGCTGGCCGTGTTTTTCGTGCCCGTGTTCTTTGTCGTGGTGCTGGGCGCCGTCGACAAGATGGACCGCTATTTTAATAAACGCAGTCATCACACCGCCATCAAGGCGGTGGAAGGGGAGTTGTAATGCGCTGGTTTTATCTGTTACCGATCGCCGGCTTGTTATCGGCGTGTTCATTGACGCCGCCGCTGGTCAAGCCGGCGGCGCCGATACCGGCCAGTTATGGCGAGGCCGCAGTGCCAGCCACGGCCGACACTGCGGCGGACCTGGGCTGGCGCCAGATGCTGCTCGATGCGCGCCTGCAGCGCCTGGTCGGCATCGCGCTGGAAAACAATCGCGACTTGCGCGTGGCGTCCCTCAACGTGGAAGCCGTGCGGGCCCAGTACCAGATCCAGGATGCGGGCCGCTATCCGGCCATCGGCGCGAATGCGGGTGGCGTGCGCCAGCGCGGCGCCGATGCGGTGACGCAAAATCAGTTCACTGCGGGCATCGCCATGAGCGCGTTCGAGATCGACCTGTTCGGCCGCCTGCGCTCGCTGTCGGATGCCGCCTTTGCCCGTTACCTGGCCACGCAGCAGGGTCAGCGCGCCGCGCACATGGCCCTGATCGGCGCCGTGGCCGATGCTTACCTGGAGCAGCGCCTGGCCGAGGAACAGCTGGCGCTGGCGCGGCAAACCCTGCTTGACTGGCGTCAGGCCCTGGTCCTGACGCAGCGCCTGCATGGCGCGCAGCAGGGCAGTGGCCTTGACGTGGCGCAAGCCGAAGGGCAGGCGGCCACGGCGGAAGCGGACGTGCAGGCGCGCGAGCGGGCCGGTGCCCTGGCGCGCAACAACCTGGAATTGTTGCTGGGCGCGCCGCTGCCAACGGACTTGCCGGCAGGCCGGCCGCTCGATGGCCAGCCCGTGCTGACGCAGCTGCCGCCCGGCCTGCCGTCGGACTTGCTGGCGCGCCGCCCCGATATCCTGCAGGCCGAATATGCGCTGGTCGCGGCGAATGCGGAAATCGGCGCCGCCCGCGCCGCCTTCTTCCCGCGTCTGTCGCTGACGGCGTCGCTGGGCTTTGCCAGCCCGGAACTCAGTGACTTGTTCCGCGGCAGCGCGCGCAGCTGGTCGTTTGCGCCGCAAGTAACGCAACCGCTGTTCCAGGGCGGCCAGCTGCGCGCGGAATTGCAGCTGTCGCGCCTGCGCAAGGACGTGGCCGTGCTGCAATACGAACAGGCGATCCAGGCAGCGTTTCGCGACGTGCGCGACGGCCTGGCCGGCAGCGCCACGTATGCGCAGCAGATCGCCGCGCAAGAACGCGTGGTGGTGGCGGCGCAGCAGCGCCAGCGCCTGTCGCAGCTACGCTACGACGCGGGCCAGGACAGCCGCCTGGAATTGCTCGACGCGCAGCGCCAGTCGTACGCGGCGCAGCAAACCCTGCTCGACGCGCGGCGCGACCAGTTCAAGTCGGCCGTGGCCCTGTACAAGGCGCTGGGGGGAGGGCTGGAAGAGTAGGGCTTAGCGGCGCCTTGCCGGCGGCGCCAGTGCCAGCGACCACGGTTCCCGTCCCGGACGCAGGGCATACGCGACCAGTGTGCCGTCGCCGCTGGAATCGGCCAGCACGGCCGCCACGCCGTGGACCGGATCGCCGGACAGGGCACGCAGGTCGAAGTTTGGCACGCCCAGGCGGCTCCACCTTGGCTGGGCGCCCGAGTCCAGCATGCACAGCTGCCCCTCGCCATAGGCGACGAAACCATCGTGGAAATTGCCCGTCACCATCTCGATGGCCAGCGGTGGCGGCGGCAGCGCCGTCCAGGCGTCGCCGCCGCGTGACAGTTTTGCTGCCGCAGCCTCACCCACCGCTAGCATGCCATGCTGCCAGTCGCCGGCGATCAGGGTGGCCTTGCCGCGCAATGGCGGGGGCAGGGCGGCGCAGCGCTCCCATGCATTCCACTCACCATTGCCATTGGCCGACCTGTCCAGCCGGTACAGGCCGTGGCCATCGGCGGCCAGCAGCAGGTAGCCGTGATGGTGGTCGCCGGCCAGGCCGGCCATGCCGGTGCCGGCAGGCGGCCCCGCGACGTCTTTCCAGCGCGCCTCCGGCTGGCCCAGGGCGGCGAGAAAACGGATGGCCGTGCCATGCACCAGCGTGGTGTAGCCCGCGCCATCGCCCAGCAGGCAGGCGAACGCCGTGTCGCCAGGCACGAAGCCAGGGGCCTTGGTGCAGTCCAGCCAGTACAAGTTCCGCTCGACCTGGGCCAGGCTGCGCAGCGTGCCATCGTCGCCCAGCAGGACGATGCCCTTGGCGGGACTGCCGGCGATGCGGATGTATTTGCTCATGAGGGTATCCTTATGGCGTATCGGTTTGCTGACGGTCTACTGTGCCAGACGCCTGTACTGCCGTGGCGGGCAGGCGCAGCTCATCTTTATCATGCCGTAAAAGCGCTGATCGGGCGGTTGCGCGCCAGGCTCCAGCCCGTCGTGTTCTGGGCTGCGGGCTGGCCGTCCGCACGCTGCACGCTGTGGCTCCAGAGGATTTCCGTAAAGTTCAGCTTGAACTGTTCGGTCGGCATGTCATCGGGATGGGTTTGCAGCTGGATTTCGCTGATCAGGGCATCGCGCAGCGAGATGGTGATGATGTTGACCGTCTTGTCGCCCGAGTTGCGGGCGATGGACAGCTTGGTAGGCTGGGCGGCACCCCTGCCCAGTGGCTCGGCGCGCAGGCACAGTTCATACAGCTTGACGGACGTCTGGTCGACATATTTGACGCAGGTAAATTCCGTGATCACGGGCCGCCCGGACGTGCGCGCCGCATTGCTGACGTCGGTCGTCACTTGCTGCTTCATGCCTTGATGTAAGGACATCAGCTCGATGCACTGGCCCATGCCCTGAAACGCGGCGGCGTCGCTCCAGGCGGTGTCGATAAGACTTCCGCCATTGCTACCGTCCGTCGCCTTGCCGAATACGAGTTCCCCGTTGCCGGGTTCCAGCAGGATCAAATCCATGAAGATGTTCCCTTGCAGTCAATGTGTACGGGCTTTTTGCGCTACAGACGGATATGGCGCGGACGTGGCACTTGCCAGCCTGCCTCGGCGTAGATGTCGACAAAACAGATTTTCAGCTGCGCCATGCCTTGCGAGACGAAGAATACGCGGGCCGTGGCCTCTTGCCGGTCGCGGGTGATGTACCACACGGCGTCGCCCCGTGCCAGGCCCCGGCTGCTGACGCGGTGCACCAGCAAATCGGCATTGTCGCGCGGCACGATGGCCACCCGCACGTCGGCTTCTCCCATGGTCTCTGATTGAAATATGCGCGCCACTCTCTGTTTCCACTTGTCGTCGTGCCTGCGACTATACACTGAAAAAGTTGCATAAACACAAGCATCAATGGCGCCGAAATAAATTTTTGCATGGCTGCATCCAAACGCGCGCATGGCGAGTAGTACAGGGGTGCGCTCGCCGCAAGGGCGGCACGAGCGGCACTTCCACTCACTCTTACAGGGGCCACGATCATGCCGATATTACCGACCTTGCCATTTGCCAAGCTGCTGCTCGTTTCCGCCGTCGCCATGACCTTGTCTGCCTGCGGCGGCGGCAGCGACCATGCCGATGTTGTCGTTCCGCCAGCGCCACCCGTGGCGGTGGCGGGCGATGTCTTCGTGCTCGCCGCCAGTAATAAACTGCTGTCGTTCGACCGCGCCACGCCAGCCACCATCCGCACCACGGCCACCGTGACGGGTTTGCAAACTGGCGAAAACCTGCTGGGCATCGATTTCCGTCCCGCCGATGGCGAGCTGTATGGCGTTGGCAGCACGGGGCGCATCTACACCCTGAATGGCGTGACGGGCGCCGCCACCGTGAAGGTCACCCTGGCAGCCGATGCGGCCGACGCGACGGCGCCCTACACGGCGCTGGCCGGCACGGAGTTCGGCGTCGATTTCAACCCAGTCGCCGACCGCCTGCGCATCGTCAGCAACACGGGCCAGAGCCTGCGCATCAATGTCGACACGGGGGCCACCACGACGGACGGCAATATCAATGGCGGTGCAGTCAATGCCGCCGTCACGGCGGCCGCCTACAGCAACAGCTTCGCCGGCACGGCCAGCACCACCTTGTTCGTCATCGATGCGGCCAACGCCACCCTGTACACGCAAAATCCGCCCAACAACGGCACCCTGGCCAATGCCGTGCCGCTGGGCGTGGCGGCCACCGGCGTCGCCGGTTTCGATATCGATGCGCGCACGAATACGGGCTACGCCGTCATGACGGTGGCCGGCGCGCGCAACCTGTACACCCTGAACCTGGCGGCCAGCACGGCACCGGCGACCCTGGTGGCGGCCATCGGCGTGACGGAAGAATTGCGCGGCATCGCCTTGAAGGCGCCGGGCGCCCCCATCGCCTACGGCCTGACGGACGACAATCGCATCGTCAGCTTCAAGACGGCTACCCCGAACACGCTGGACGCCAACGTGGCCGTCACGGGCCTGGCGGCGGGCGAGCGCCTGCTGGGCTTTGATATCCGTCCGAAAGACGGCTTGCTGTACGGGATATCGTCAACGGGGCGCATCGTTACCATCGCCCCGGACACGGGTGTGGCCACCGTCAAGGCGACGCTGGCGGCCGATGCGGCGGACGCCACCGCGCCCTACACGGCCATCGCCGGCACGGCCTTCGGCGTCGACTTCAATCCCGTCGCCGACCGCCTGCGCGTGATCGGCAACACGGGGCAAAGCCTGCGCATCAATGTCGACACGGGCGCCACCACCACCGATGGTGCCGTCAACCGCGCCGGTGCAACGCCGGCTGTCACGGCGGCGGCCTACAGCAACAGCTTTGCGGGCACGGCGGCCACCATGTTGTTCGATATCGATACGGCCAGCGCTGCGCTCGCCCTGCAAAATCCGCCGAATGACGGTACTCTCGTCAATGTGGGGCTGCTCGGGTTGGCCGTGGCGGGCGACGTCGGCTTCGATATCGCGGGTGGCGCGAATGGCCTGGCCCTGGCGGCCTTGCGCACGTCGGCCACGGGACCGAGCTCGCTGTACCGCATCGACCTGGCGACGGGTGCGGCCGTGCTGAGCGGCGGCGCGGCCACGCCGGCCGCGTCCCTCGTCGGCAACGGGTCGGTGGGACTGGTCGATATTGCCATCGCGCTCAAGTAAGGAAATACGCCGCAGCTTTGCTTTGATTCAATAATTCCAGTATTATAGAATTATTGTTGATTTTCAATGGCTGCGGCGCATGGTGCCCGCGATGCCGCAACGAACGGGACCTCATGCTCACCGCTTTCTTCATCTTTCTCGCCACATTAGTCCTCGTCATCTGGCAGCCGCGCGGCCTGGGCATCGGCTGGAGCGCCGTCATCGGCGCCTGTGTCGCCTTGCTGGCCGGCGTGATCCACTGGGGCGACATTCCCGTCGTCTGGCATATCGTGTGGAACGCCACCGGCACGTTCATCGCCGTGATCATCATCAGCCTGCTGCTGGACGCGGCCGGTTTCTTCGAATGGGCCGCCTTGCACGTGGCGCGCTGGGGCGGCGGCAGCGGCAGAAAACTGTTCGTGCTGCTGGTCCTGCTGGGCGCGCTCGTGTCCGCCGTGTTCGCCAATGACGGCGCCGCGCTGATCCTGACGCCCATCGTCATCGCCATGCTGCGGGCCCTGAAATTTTCCGCCAGGGCCACCCTGGCCTACGTGATGGCCGCCGGCTTTATTGCCGACACGGCCAGCCTGCCGCTGGTAGTGTCGAACCTGGTGAATATCGTCTCGGCCGATTTCTTCAAGATCGGCTTTGCCGAGTACGCTTCCGTGATGGCGCCCGTCAATGTCGTCGCCGTGCTGGCGACCCTGGCGGCCTTGCTGCTCTTTTTCCACCAGGATATTCCTCGCGACTATGACGTGGCGCAGCTGAAACGCCCGGACGCCGCCATCCGCGACCTCGGTACCTTCCGCGCCGGCTGGCTGGTGCTGGCGCTGCTGCTGGTGGGATTTTTCTCGCAAGAAAGCCTGGGCGTCCCCATCAGCCTGATCGCCGCCGTCGGCGCCGCGCTGCTGCTGGGCGTGGCCGGCAAGGGCCACGTGATTTCCACGCGCCACGTGCTGCGCCATGCGCCGTGGCATATCGTCGTCTTTTCGCTGGGCATGTACCTGGTCGTGTACGGCTTGCGCAATGCGGGCCTGACGGCGTACCTGACGGGCATGCTGAACCACTTTGCGCAGTACGGCGTGTGGGGCGCGGCCATGGGCACGGGCGTGCTGACGGCGTTATTGTCGTCCGTGATGAACAACCTGCCGACGGTGCTGGTGGGCGCGCTGGCCATCGACCCGACGACGGCGCAGGGGGCCGTGCGCGAAGCGATGATTTACGCGAACGTCATCGGCAGCGACCTGGGCCCGAAGATCACGCCCATCGGCAGCCTGGCCACCTTGCTGTGGCTGCACGTGCTCGACAGCAAGAATATCCATATTTCCTGGGGCTACTATTTCCGCGTCGGCATCGTGCTGACCGTGCCCGTGCTCTTGGTGACCCTGGCTGCATTGGCGCTGCGCCTGGGGTGATGGCAGAGCGGGGGATAGTTTACTAGACGACCGGTCAGATTTTTTGCTATACTGGCTGCATGAGCAAAAAATCCTCCGCTGACATGCGCCAGCACCTGATCGACATCGCCAATGCCCTGATGGCCGAGAAGGGCTATACGGCCGTGGGCCTGGCCGAGCTGGTGGCGGCCGCTGGCGTGCCGAAAGGCTCGTTCTACTATTACTTCAAGTCGAAGGAAGAGTTTGGCCAAGCCTTGCTCGATGACTATTTCACCACCTATCTGCAGACGGTCGACGCCTTGCTGACGGGACCAGGCACGGCGCGCGAGCGCCTGCTGGCCTATTTTGACTACTGGCGCGCCACCCAGGCCAGCAGCGCGCCGGAAGGCAAATGCCTGGTGGTCAAGCTGGGCGCCGAAGTGTGCGACCTGTCCGTGGACATGGGCGCCGTGCTGCAGCAGGGCACGGGCGCCATCCTGGAGCGCCTGACGCAGTGCGTGGAAGCGGGCCACTTCGACGGTTCCGTGGCGGCGGCGACGGCGGCGCGCGTGCTGGCCGAATCCCTGTATCAGTTGTGGCTGGGCGCTTCTCTGATGGTCAAGGTGGCCAGGAACGGCGGACCGTTCGACGCCGCCATGTCGACCACGCAACGGCTGCTGTCCTAGCCGTTTTTTTTAACCATTAAATAGACGACCGGTCAGTTATTTTGACCTCTCGCACAATATGAAAGCAGTACGATGACCGAACAGCATGAAAGCGATCTATTTTCTCCCGTCGACCTGGGTGCGCTGGCGCTGGCCAACCGCATCGTCATGGCGCCGCTCACACGCAGCCGCATGGGCGACGATGGCGTGCCGAACGCCTTGCACGCCGAGTATTACGCCCAGCGCGCCAGCGCCGGTCTGATCATCAGCGAAGCGACGAATATTTCGGCCCAGGCGCGCGGCTACGCCATGACACCCGGAATCTGGACGGACGAGCAGGTGGCTGGCTGGAAGCTGGTCACCGATGCCGTGCATGCGGCCGGCGGCAAGATCGTCTGCCAGCTGTGGCATGTGGGGCGGTTTTCGCATGCGAGCCTGCAGCCCGATGGCGCCGCGCCCGTCGCCCCTTCCGCCATCCGGGCCGAGGGCAGCACCTATACCGCCAGCGGCATGCAGGCCGTGTCCATGCCACGCGCACTGGAAACGGGGGAAATCGCCGGCATCGTCGCGCAATATGCGCATGCGGCCGCATGCGCACTGCGCGCCGGTTTCGATGGCGTCGAAGTGCATTCGGCCAACAGCTACCTGCTCGACCAGTTCCTGCGCGATTCGACCAACCAGCGCACGGACTCTTATGGCGGCAGCATCGCAAACCGCGCGCGGCTGACCCTGGAAGTGACGCAAGCCGTGGTGAACGTCTGGGGCGGGGCGCGGGTCGGCATCCGCCTGTCCCCCGTCACGCCCGACGCGGGCAATACGCCCGTCGACAGCGACGTGATGGCCACTTATGGCTATCTGATCGAACAGTTGAACGGCCATGGACTGGCGTACCTGCACTTCGTCGAGGGCGCCACGGCCACCTCGCGCGCTGTGCCGACAGGCGTCGACCTCGATGCGTTGCGGGCGCTGTTCGACGGTCCGTACATCGGCAACAACCACTATGACTTGCCGCTGGCGCAGGCGCGTCGCGCGCAAGGCAAGGTTGATGCGGTGGCGTTTGGCCGTCCCTTTATCGCCAACCCGGACCTCGTGGCCCGCCTGCGCCATGGCGTGGCGCTGACCGTGGCGCCGCGCGAGGCGTATTACGGCGGTGGCGCCAGCGGCTACACCGACTGGCCCGCAAACCTGTACTGATTTCTCTTGATTTTCTTTTTTACTCACCCAAGGAGCGCAACATGAACAACACCACTTATGTGCAGGATTACCAGGCGATTGTCGCCGTGCTGAATCAATACAATGCGGGCGGCGCGCAGGCCGACAGCAGCATCATGCGCCCGGCTTTCAGCGGCCAGGCCACCATTTTCGGCGTCGATGGCGACGATAAGCTGACGGGCGGGCCCATCGAGGGCCTGTTCGAGATCATCGACAGCGCCTTCCGGCCATCGCCGCAGGCAAGGGCGGCCATCGTGCGCGTCGACATCGTGGGCACGGCGGCCAGCGCGCGCGTCGATACGGACGATATCTCGGGTTTCCGCTTTACCGACTTTTTCAACCTGTTGAAGGTGCAGGGCGAGTGGACCATCGTCAGCAAGATTTATCACACGCACGCGGGCGCCTGATGCACTGGCTGGGCGCCCGATGCTGTATCGTGTGGCGTCCAGCATGCGGAGAGAATGAATGAAACTGATACTGACAGGCGCCACGGGCCTGGTGGGCCGCGAAGTACTGCGCCTGGCCCTGGCCGACGCGCGCGTCACGGCCATCGTCGCGCCCGTGCGCAAGCCCATGCCGGCGCATCCGAAGCTGGAAGCGCCGCTCGTCGACTTCGACCGCTTGCCGGCGGAGGCGCCCTGGTGGCAGGCGGACGCCGTCATCTGCACCCTGGGCACGACCATGAAGGCGGCGGGCACGCGACAGGCGTTCCGACGGGTTGACCATGACTATCCGCTGGTCGTGGCGCGCCTGGCGCTGGCGGCCGGCACGCGCACGTATGCGCTCAATTCCGCGGCCGGCGCCGACGCCGCTTCGCGCTTCTTTTATAACCGCGTCAAGGGCGAGCTGGAGCGCGACCTGGAAGCGCTGGGTTTTTACTCGCTCACGCACGTGCGACCCGGTCTGATTGGCGGCGAACGCGACGTGGCGCGGGCGGGCGAGGGCGCCGCCTTGCGCCTGCTGCGCGTGCTCGCTCCCGTGCTGCCGCGCCGCTGGCGCATCAATCCCGCGCCGCGCATCGCCAGCGCCTTGCTGGAAGCGGCGCTGGCCGCCGCGCCGGGCGTGCATGTGGTGACGTCGGAGCAGCTGCTGTGAGCGCATGCCCGTATCATTTATCTTCCCGTTTTTGAAAGGATCACAATGCAGACAGTACGCCCTTACCAGGCCGGCGACCGCGACGCCTGCCTGGCCCTTTTCGACGGCAATACGCCGCGTTTTTTCGACCCGTCCGAGCGTGCGGGCTTTGCCGCCTGGCTGGAAGCATCGACGCATCCGTATCTGGTCATCGAACGCGACGGAGACATCGTCGCCTGCGGCGGCCATGCCATTGAGGCGGGCGGCACCGTCGCCAGCCTGTGCTGGGGCATGGTGGCGCAGGATCTGCATGGGCAGGGACTGGGCCGCGCGCTGACGCAGGCGCGCCTGGACGCCATCCGTGCCATGCCGGGAGTCGCCAGCGTGAGCATGAATACCAGCCAGCACACGCAGCGTTTTTATGCGCGCTTCGGTTTTGAGGCAGTCAAGGTGACGCCGGATGGCTTCGGGCCAGGCATCGACCAGTGGGACATGATGTTGCAACTGCCCGTGTAACAACTGCCGGCTGGCATGGCGTCATGCTTCGGCCAAATACTGATTGAGATGGTAACGTTAGTCGCTTACTATCGTTGGGTGTTTCAACTAGGAAAGATGCCCATGCGCCCGTCACTCTCGTTTGACCTCCCATTGCAGACCGCCGCCAGGCACGGAGGGCAGCATGGCTGATGACAGCCTGCCGCCATCCCCGCTCGTCATCGTGGCCAGCAGCGGCACCGGCGGCGACATGCAACCGTTTATCGCGCTGGCGCAGGGCTTGCAGCAACGGGGCCGGCGCGTGCTGCTGCTGGTGCCGGGCTGGCAGGAAGCGGCCGCGCAGGCGTCAAGGCTGCCGTATCAAATCTTTGGCAGCGTAGAAGAGGGGCAGGCCATGCTGGGCGACCCAGGCCTGTGGGATGAGCGCAAGGGTTGGGGTGTGGTGTGGAATGGCCTCGTGCCGCACCTGGGCGCCGTGCGCGACGTCGTGCAAGGCTTGCCGGCCGGCGAGCCGTGCGTGGTGCTGTGCCACCCGATCCTCGTGCCGATGGCGGCCCTGGCGCGCTCCGTGCGCCCTGACTTGCGCATCGTCGCGGCGTATCTGGCGCCATCGAACCTGTGCAGCAGCCATGACTTCCTGGCGGCCGGCTCCTTGCGGATTCCCGCCTGGGTGCCGCTGGCCTGGCGCCAGGCGCTGTGGCGGCTGATCCACCGCAGCATGGTCGACCCGGTGCTGCTGCCGGGCCTGAATGGCGCGCGCGCGCAGCATGGGCTGCCGCCGGAAGCGCATTTTTTTGCGCACATGCTGGCCGCGCCGGATGCCTCGCTGGGGCTGTTCCCCGCCTGGTTCGCCGCGCCGCAGGCGGACTGGCCGCCGCACTTCGTGCAAGCCGATTTCACCGGCGCCGCCATGCATGGCGCTGCGGCGCTGCCGCCGGAGCTGGAACGTTTTCTGGACGAGGGCGAGCCGCCCATCGTGTTTACGCCCGGTACCGGCCACCAGCACGCGCAACGCTATTTCAGCATCGCGCTGGACGTCTTGCGGCGGCTGGGGCGGCGCGGCCTGTTCCTCACGCCCCACGCGGCGCAAGTGCCGCAACACTTGCCGCCGACCGTGATGTGGCAGGCGCACGTGCCGTTTGCGGCGCTGTTGCCGCGCGTGGCGGCCGTGGTGCACCACGGCGGCATCGGCACCAGCGCGGACGCCTTCCGCGCGGGCGTCCCGCAACTGATCGTGCCATTCGCGTACGACCAGTTCGATAACGGCTGGCGCGCCAAACGGCTCGGTGTAGGGGATGTCTTGCTGGCCAAACGCCTGTCGGCGGGGCGCATGCGGCGGCAACTGGCGCGCCTGCTGGCCGCGCCCGAGGTTCAGTTGGCGTGCGCCGACGTGGCCCGCAGGATGGGGCAGGGACTCGAATCAGCGCGCCTGCTCGATCACGTCGAGGCGGCGCTTATCGGGACTGGGGCGCACCGTCGTCGAGGGTGATGACACGGTCGTTTGCGCCGGGCACGCAGCCGTCGGCGATCGGTTCCCAGCCCCGGTGCACGACCACCTGCTTGCCGTCGTGGCAGATTTCCACGCGTTCGCTGGCGGGCAGGCGCTGGCGCGCGAACGCTTCCAGGCTGGCCGGCAGGCTCACTGCCAGCTGCATCGTGCCGATGGCTTCCGGCGGGTGGTCATCCATGTGCACGAGAGGCACGAAGATCGAGCCCAGCATCAGCCAGCGCGCGCCGACGTCGACGGGGGCGGGCGCATACGGCGCGGCGCGCAGCCAGTCCTGGGCGCGGGCGCGCAAGTCGCTGCCGGCGGCCAGCTCGCCCCAGGCTGCGGCCAGCATTTCCACCACCCACTGATTGCAGTTCTGGTATTTCAAATTGAAGGCGTACGCGTTGGCGCTGTAGCGGCCCGCCAGCAACTGCTGCACGCGCACGGGGTCGAGCAGGGCGCGGCGCAGGGGTGGCACGGTTTCTGCAGGCAGTTTCACGAGGGAGATGTAGCCAAGTGACGGATTTTCCGTGCCCATGGCGAAACCGGCCGTGCCCTGGTCGAAGATGCGTGGGCGGCCTTCGTCGCAGGCGTAGTACAGCTGGCGCGCGGACCAGCCGCTGTCATTGTCGTGGCGCCAGGCCAGCGCCGCGTGCGAGTAGCGGATGCCGAAGCGGGCCAGGTCCAGGCCGGAGCGGCTGATGAGGGCCACGCTGCCTTCGCTGGCGGCCAGTTCCTCGCGCACGACGGCGGCAAAGCGCAACAGGCGGTCCTGTTCCGTGGCCGTGAGTTCCTGCGCGCGGTCGCAAAAGCGCGATGAGGCGAGCGAGGTGCCCGCCTGGGCCGCGCCAGCCAGGACGAGCGCGGCGCAGCCGGCCAGCAGCGGCGCCAGTTTGCGCAAAATCAAAGGCTGACGGGACGCGTGGCCATTTCGCCGTACCAGTCGTCGGCCAGCACGAGGAAGAAGGCGGCGCGCGTGTCGTTGCGCGAGAATTCGATGCCATAGGCGCGGTTTTGCGCATGCACCACGTCACCCTGCGCCAGCTGCTGCTTGTCGAGTGCCGCTTGCGGCAAGTCCAGCACCAGCGGCGTTGCCGTGGCGTCGGCCTGCATGGTCAAACGCCTCATGCCGTCGCGGCCTGGCAGGGCTGCCACGTCGATGATGCGGTAGGGGCCATTGGCCACCTTGTTGTCGCGCGAGGAGCTGTTGCTCGAACCGTTGAGCGAATCGGAAATGCTGCCGCTCGACTGGGAGCCGGCGCTGGAGGCCGAGGAAACGAAACTGTCGGCGTTGGCGTTGCACGCCACGGTCAGAGCTGCGGCCAGGCCGAGCATGCGTAAGGAGATAGTCAAGGCAGTTTTCCAGTGGACGTCAATGAAAGCGCGCCGGGTCTGTCCCGGCCTGCGCCATCATAGCAGATCGCTTATCAGCTGAGCAGTACCTCGATCAGGCCCTTCGCTTCGGCCGACGGCTGCGTGCGCAGCGCCTGCAGCACGGGATCATTTTCCAGATACGCTTGCAGCGGCGCGCTGACGGTGACGCTGGCCTGCGGCAGCGGTGTCGGCACGGGTGCCAGCGCCTTGGCCAGCAGCAGGGTGTCGCGCAAGCCCTCGGGCGGCAGCATGATGGTCGAACCGGGCAAGGCGTTGACGGCATCAGCTACCGGCAGCGGCACGCCCAGCTGGCGCATCAGCGCGCGGCCGATCACTTCCAGCGTGGATGCCATCTGCGTTTCCAGCTCGGCGTACAGGCCCGGCGTCTTGTCGGCCTGGGCCAGCAAATAAAAACCGGCCACTTCATGCACGATGCCGGCGAACAGGGCCGTGTCGGCATCAGTGTGCGTGACGGCGCCCGCCAGCCCATGCGCCAGGGCCGCCACGTGCACGGTGTGCGCCCACAGCTGGGTGGCGCGGGCGCGCAAGGCTTCGTCGCGGATGCCCGCGTTCAGCTGGCGGATGACGGCCGCCGTGGCCAGCGCATACAGGTTGCGGTGGCCCAGCCGTTCGACTGCGGCGCGCACGCTGGTGAGGGCGGGCGCCTGGCCGGGCGCGAACAGGGCCGAATTGGCCAGCGCCACGGCGCGCGCCGACAAGGTCGGTTCGCACAGCAGCAGCCGGCTGATGTCGGCCGAGTGGCAATCCGGATTCGCCAGTTCCTTTTGCAGGAGCAGGGCCGTATTGATGCTGGTGGGAAAAGCCAGGGTTTCCGTTTCGGCGCTGGCCAGAAGTTGCGCCAGACTGCTGAGCGTGTTGACGTGCATGGATAGGGGAGCGAGAAGTAGCAATGCCCCATCTTATCAGGCAATCCGGCCTGCATGGCGCCCGACAGCCTTTCCTGTGAAATAGGCCGCGCCTCGACCGCGCCTCGACCTATTCATCAGTCCAGCTTATAGACCCTAGTGGGTTTATGGCGCTAATCAGCACGGGCCAGCGCTGTTAAGCTTGTATGGCCAGGACAGGCGACGCCGGCTGCCCGGCGGCACGTGAGACCAATCATACCGGCAAGAAAGGAAACCAGACATGCATCGATACGCCGCGGCACTCTTGCCGCTCTGCCTGCCCGCCGGGGCCGCGTCCGCCGAAGCGGGCGCCGCTGCTGCTGCCGCGCCAGCGGCAGTCACTGTCACGCGCGCCGCCGCCATGCCCGCCAGCATCGGCGACGCCGCCTATTTCACGGGCACGGTCGAAGTCGGCGCCAGGTTCCAGCGCCTGGCTCCGGCCCGCGTGGGCGGCGGCCTCGTCACCTTCGCGCCCGGCGCCCGCACGGCCTGGCATACGCATCCGCTGGGCCAGACCCTGATCGTCACGCAAGGCCATGGCTGGGTGCAGCATTGGCAGGGGCCGCTGCAGGCGCTGGCCGTGGGCGACGTGGCGTGGATACCGCCCGGCGTCAAGCACTGGCACGGCGCCACGGCCACGTCTGCCATGCAGCATGTTGCCATTGCGGAGGCGCAAGATGGCACGGCCGTCAACTGGCTGGAGCACGTGGCGGATGACAGCTACCCCAGGTAGTCAGGACTGTTCGCCGTGCGCCAGTATCTCCAGGAAAGCCGCCACCAGGCGGCTTTTTTCATCGGCGCGCGTCACGGCCACCACGGTGGTGCTGGTGGCGATATCGTCCACGGGCAGGAAGACCACGTCGGTGCGGTTGTTTTCCGCGATCGAGCGGGCTACCAGGGTGGCGCCCAGGCCGGCGGCCACCAGTGACAGGGCCGTGTAGATTTCCACGGCGGAATACGCCACGGCCGGCTCGGCGCCCGCCGCCTTCAGCGCGGCGACGATCTGCTGGCCAAACGGGCTGATCGGGTCTTTCGGATACAGGATGAAGGGGATGTCCGCCAGCTCGGCCGCGCGCAGCGACTTGCGGCCCGCCAGCCGATGGTGCAGGGGCAGGGCGGCCACCAGCGGGTCGTCCAGCGTGACCGCGTGGCACAGGTCGGGCGGCGCTTCGCAGGGGCCGATGAAGCGCGACAGGCCGATATCGATGCGCCCCTGGCGCAGCTGCGCCGGCTGGTATTCGGACAGCGCCTCGACCAGGTCCAGCTGCACTTGCGGATAGACGGCGCGAAATTGCCGGATGGCCCGTGGCAGCACGGAAAACGTGGCCGAGCGGGTAAATGCGATGCCCAGCCAGCCATGGCTGCCCGTTGCCAGGCCCTTGGCCTCGTCGTCCAGGCGCGCCGCCTGCAGCAGCAGTTCCTTGGCGCGCGGGTAGAAAAACCGGCCCAGCGGCGTCGGCTCCATGGGCCGGCGCGAACGGTCGAACAGCTCACCGCCCAGGTGGGCTTCCAGCTGCCCCAGCTGCATGCTGATGGCCGTCGGCGCCACGTGCAGGCGCTCGGCCGCGTGCGCGGCGCTGCCCGCTTCCACCACCTCGCAAAAATACCGCAACTGTCTTAAGTTCATTTTTATTGATCCAAGAGTCAATAATCGATGTTTGATATTGAAAACACTTTATATGAAACTGGGTTCCACGACAACAATATCTGGAGACGTTTCATGGAAGACAGTGTATTCACGCAGGCGCGCGGCCTGAGCAGTGCGGAAGTGTCGGACGCGCTCGATTATTTCGGCTTGCCAGGAAGCGTGCCTGGCCTCGTCCCCGTGGCCGGGCCGCGGCGCCTGTTCGGTCCCGCCTTTACCGTGCGCTTCGCGCCCGTCGACAGCCAGTCGCCGGGCACGGTGGGCGATTACCTCGACGATATTCCTGCGGGCGCCATCGCCGTGCTCGATAACGCTGGCCGCAGCGATTGCACGGTCTGGGGCGGCATCATGAGCCAGCTGGCGGCGCAGCGGGGCGTGGCCGGCACCGTCATCGGCGGCGTGTGCCGCGACACGGCGGAAGCGGACGCCGCCGGTTACCCCCTGTTTGCGCTGGGGCGCTTCATGCGCACCGGCAAGGATCGGGTGCAGGTGGACGCCGTTGGCGCGCCCGTCAGCCTGGCCGGCGTGCGCGTGGCGCCCGGCGACCTCGTCGTGGCCGATCAGGATGGTGTCGTCATCGTGCCGGCGGGCCGGGCGCACGCCGTTTTTGAACGCGCCCTGGCCATGCAGGCGGTGGAATTGCGCATCGTCGCCGCCGCGCTGGACGGCGTGTCGCTGCGCGACGCGCGGCGCCAGTTCGGCTATCACACCTTGCAGCGCAAGCCTGCGGCTGCCTGAATTTCCCCTCTCTTTACCTCTCAGAAAGCACACCATGGACCAGCATGTTTCCATTGCAACCCTGCACGCCCTGCGCCAGCTGGGCGCGGCCACCATCTATGAAGCGCAGGGCGCGAAAGGCGCGCTCGACAGCGGCATCAAGCCGATTGCGCCCGGCATGCGCCTGGCCGGCCCGGCCCTGACCGTGGATACGCGCCCGGCCGACAACCTGATGCTGCACTACGCCATGTTGAAAGCCCAGCCCGGCGACGTGCTGGTGGTCGACGCCAAGGGTTTCCTGGAAGCGGGCGTGTGGGGCGACGTCTTCACCGAGCAGGCGCAGCGGATCGGCCTGGCCGGCCTGGTGATCCACGGCGCCGTGCGCGACGCGGCCGCCATGACCGAGGCGGGCTTTCCCGTCTTCAGCCGGGGTTTGTCGATCAAGGGCACGGGCAAGCACCAGCCGGGGCGCCTCAACGTGACCGTCACCATTGGCGACGTCAGCATCGATCCCGGCGACATCATCGTCGGCGACCAGGATGGCGTGGTGGTGGTGCGGCGCCACGAGGTGGATGCGGTGCTGCAGAAAAGCCGCCAGCGCGAAGAGAAGGAAGCGCGCTTCCGCCAGCAGATCCGAGACGGCGCCACGACCGTCGACCTGCTGGGGCTGGAAGAGACCTTGCGCCGGCTGGCACTGCACTGACCTCTGTGCCCACCACTAAAAAAAATCAGGAGACACCCTCATGCATACCACCATTACCGCCCCGGCTGCGGCGCCCGCCGCACCGCTGGCCGTCCGCCGTCCCACGCGCTACCGCTGGGTCGTCGCGGCCCTGTTTTTCATCGTCTACACGATTGCCGCCGCCGACCGCGCCAATTTGGGCGTGGTCTTGCCGTTTTTGCGCAAGGAATTTGAAATGAGCAATACCGATGCGGGCGGCCTCGTCAGCCTGTTCCTCGTCGCCTATGCGCTGGCGCAACTGCCTTCCGCCTGGCTGCTGTCGAAGTTCGGCGTGCGCAAGGTGTTTACCATTTCCATGGTGCTCACGTCGATCGCCACGGGACTGACGGGGCTGGTGGGTTCCCTGCTGTCATTGAAACTGTGCCGCCTCGGCCTGGGCCTGGCCGAAGGGCCGTTGCCGATCGGCGTGACGACCACCATCAATCACTGGTTCCCGTCGCGCGAGAAGGGCACGGCGTCGGGACTGTTCTTGTCGGCCGTCAAGTTTGGCCCCGTCATCACGCCGATCCTGGGCGCGGCCATCATTGCCGTCTGGGGCTGGCGCGAAGTGTTCATCTGGTTTTCCGTGCCCGGCGTGATCCTGGCCATTTTCTGGTATTTCCTGGTCACCAACAAGCCGATGGAGAGCCGTTTCGTCAATGGGGAAGAACTGGCCGTCATCGAAGAAAAGGCGCCGGATGGCAGCAGCACCGGTACGGCGGCCACGTCGCGGCCCATGCCCTGGCTCGACAAACTGATCCGCGTCCGCCAGGTGCCCACCGTCAGCACCAGCCGTGGCGTGTTTGCGTCGTGGAATATTCTCGGCTGCGCGCTCGGCTATTGCTGCCAGCTGGGCATTTCCAGCGTGCTGCTGGCCTGGATTCCCACGTACTTGCTGACGGTAAAACAGTTTTCCATCATGAACATGGGCATGGTGGCGGCCGCGCCGTGGGTGGGCGCCGTCTTCGGCAATATCCTGGGCGGCTTGCTGGCTGACCGCGTGCTCGACAAGCGCAGGAAACCCGGCATGCTCATTTCCGCCCTGTCGACGGCCGTGATGATGTACTTGCTGATCCATGCGCCGGCCGACCCGCTCCAATACGGCGCGCTGCTGTTCCTCACGGGCGTGCTGTTGAGCATTGGTTTCTCCGCCTACATGGTGTATCCGATGCAGTTCGTGTCGAAGGAAAAATTCCCTGTCGCCAATGCCGTCGTCAACATGGGCGGCCAGCTGGGCGGCGCGGCCACGCCGTGGATCGTCGGCATGCTGCTCGACCACTACGGCTGGGATTATGTGTTCGGCTTCATGGCGGCCATTTCCTGCCTGACCTTCCTGGTGGTACTGACCATCGCCGAACCGCTCAAGTTGCGGCCGTCAGGGCAGCAGTAAGGAATGCTGGCTGGCCGTATGGAAATCGCGCCAGACGCGGTTGATGGTGCTGTCTTCGCGCGCCGCGTACAGGCCGCAGTGCGGGTACAGGCCATCGACGGCCGCGCGGCACGTGGCCACCAGGTCCAGCGAACTGTCTTGCACGGCTTGCATGGCGTCCGCGCCGAGCGCCGCGCCGGCCGCCACCTGCGCCCAGCTGTCGTCCAGCACGGCGTAAAAGCGGGCGCGGGCGACGGTGAACGCGTCTTTCTTGCCTTGCAGCATGGCGACCACTGCCGGCACGTCCAGCAGCGGCAAGCCTTCGCGCGCATGGCGGCGGTGGCGCATGCATTCTTCGGCCAATTCCAGGAAATGCGCGGCCATGCCGGCCACGTTGGCGGCCAGGGTTACGTAGGCCAGCGAGAAGAACGGGTAGCGGTACAGCGGGCCGTCGGCCGTCGCGGTGTCAGGACTGATCGCAAAGCCATGGTCCTTGCCGAGCCACTGGCCATCGATGCGGTAGCTGTGCGAGGCGCTGGCGCGCATGCCGATGCTGTTCCAGGACGGCACCAGCTGCACCAGCGCGGCGGGCACGAGGAAGGCGCGGATGCGCGGTTTTCCATCCGCATCGAGCAGGGGCTGGCCATCGCGCTGCAGCCGGGCGTTCAGGGTGAAGTGCGTGGCCATGGGCGCGCCGCTGGCGTAATCCCAGCTGCCCGTGATGCGGTAGCCGTCGCCTTCTTCCTCCGCGTAACCGGTGGCCGCGCCGCTGCCGCCCAGGCAGACGCGCGGCGTGCCGATGATGGCGCGTGCCATGTCGGGCGCCAAAAAGCCCGCGAACCAGCCGGCCCCCGCGCACAGGGTCAGCACCCAGCCCATGCTGCCGTCGACGGCGGCCACGGCTTCTTCCAGGCGCACCACTTGCGGCAAGGGCCGCTCGGCGCCCCCCGCGCTGCGCGGCGCCAGCATCGTCAGCCAGCCGCGCCGGTGCAGCAAGGCTTGCTGGGCCGGATGCAAAAAGCGGGCGGCGTCGGCCGCCTGGGCGTGGCGCGCGATACGGCGTGCGTCGCGCTCGGAAAGGGTGGCAAGGGCAGCGTACGGCATGGGTAACATCCGGCAATGGCGAAGGCGGGCATTTTCGCATAGCGGGGCGTGTACCGGGTAGTTCGCGGCCTGTGCATCGCAATTGGTGAAAATGACGACAGCGGATGGCCGGTGCCGGCCATAAGCAGGTACAGTCGCATGGTCCCTTCCATGCAGCACTTATCCTGAAAGCGCAAAACCATGTCCCGTCTTCCCGACCCGCACTTCGCCGAGAAAGTCCGCACCAGTTTTGCGCTGCAGAACGCCATGACCTTGATCCAGGCGAGCCTGCCCGTGGTGGCGCATGGCAGCACGGAAATCCACGTGCCGCACTGGCGCGGCATCGAGCAGCAGCATGGCTTCGTGCATGGCGGCGTGGTGGGCATGATCGCGGACTCGGCCGCCGGTTACGCGGCCATGACCATGGTGGCCGATGGCGCGTCCGTGCTGACGGTGGAATACAAGATGAATCTGCTGGCGCCCGCCGATGGTGAAAAACTGATCGCGCGCGGCAAGGTGGTGCGCCCGGGCCGCACCCTGATCGTTACGCAGGCCGAAGTGTTCGCCGTGCGCGACGGCAAGGAAACCCTGTGCGCGCTGATGCAGCAAACCATCATGGTGATGCACGGCAAGTCGGAAAAGACGTGAGCCGTGCACCGCACAACGGCGCTCAATCCGCCTTGACCAAGCCTTCCGCTGCCAATGCCGTCTTGACGCTGTCGCGCAGGGCAATTCGGCCCAGGAAAGCTTGCAGATTTTCCAGCGCGGACAAATCCACGCCCAGGCCTGGCGCCCAGCCCGTGATGACGAACAGGTAGGCGTCGGCGACCGTGAAGGTGTTGCCCGTGAGGCAGGCCTGGCCTTCCAGGCGGCTGTTCACCCATTTGTATTTCTTGCCCAATTGCTCAATGAACAAGGCCTTGGTGGTAGCGTCGATGCGGGGATCGAACAGGGGACTGAACGATTTATGCAGCTCGGACGTGATGTAGTTCTGCCATTCCAGCACCTTGTAGCGGGCAAAATTGCCCACCGGCGGCAATAAATCCTGTCTGCCGGCCTGTTCGGCGATGTACTGGGCGATGACGGGGCCTTCGCTCAAGGTCGTGCCATCATCGAGTGCCAGCAGCGGCACCTGGCCTTTGGGGTTGAGTTCGTAGTAATTGCCGCCTTCCAGCGTCTTGTGCTGGCCCAGGTCGACCTTGACCAGGGTGAACGGCGTGCCCGTTTCGCGCAGGATGATGTGTGGCGCCTGCGAGCAGGCGCCCGGCGAGTAAAAGAGTTTCATGGCGATCCTTGAACAGGTGGGAAAGAAGCCACTATAGTCCCGCGCCGCCGCACGGTAAACGCGTGTTCGCGCAATTCACACTTTCTGC
Organism: Janthinobacterium sp. BJB426; assembly: GCF_002735705.1. Lineage (GTDB taxonomy): Bacteria > Pseudomonadota > Gammaproteobacteria > Burkholderiales > Burkholderiaceae_D > Janthinobacterium. The sequence goes on along the minus strand of NZ_PDZL01000002.1, from coordinate 518,137 downwards.
CCGGTGAATGATTGCGCTGGCTCAAACCTGGGAATAGCGCAAGGTGTCGAGCAGCAAGGTAAACGCGGGCGACGGGTGGCGCCGGCTCGGGTAATACAGCTTGTAGCCCGCATACGTGGGGCACCAGTCATCGAGCACGCGGATCAAACGGCCATCGGCCACGTAAGGCTGCACCACATCTTCCGCCATGCAGGCCACGCCCAGGCCATCGAGCGCCGAATGCAATCGCATGGCCATGTTGTTGTAGATCATTTGCCCTTCGACCCGCACTTTCAGCTCCTGCCCATCCTTGGCAAACTCCCAGGCAAACAGGCCGCCCAGGGTGGGCAGGCGCATGTTGATGCAGTTGTGCGCCATCAAGTCCTGCGGCGTGGCGGGCGGCGCATGGCGGGCGAAGTAGGCGGGCGACGCGACGATGGCCATGCGGAAATCCGGGCCGATGGGCATGGCGATCATGTCCTTGGCCACTTGCTCGCCCAGGCGCACGCCCGCGTCGCAGCGCGCGGCCACGATATCGGTCATGCCGTTGTCGACGACGACTTCGATGTTGATGTCGGGATAGTTCGGCAGCAAGCGGGCGATGGCCGGCTGCAATACTGTCAGCGCCGAGTGTTCTCCCGCGCTGATGCGAATGTTGCCGGCCGGCTTGTCGCGCCGCTCGCTGAGCAGGGCCAGCTCCGCCTCGATTTCGTCGAAACGGGGCGCCACCGTGCGCAGCAGCTGTTCGCCCGCTTCCGTGGGCGAGACGCTGCGCGTGGTGCGCACCAGCAGGCGCAAGTCGAGCCGCTCTTCCAGCGCGCGCACCGTCTGGCTCAGGGCCGATTGCGACACGCCCAGCTTGGCCGCCGCGCGGGTAAAACTGCCTTCGCGGGCCACGGCCACGAAGGCGAGGATGTCGTTGAAGTTGGTTTGTGCCATGGCGGAGTGCCTCTTTTATTCATTAGTGATACTAATAAGTTCATGCGGACTTTAGCATCTATTCATGGTAATGCGAAAGTCTTACAGTGGGGGCATGAAAAATCTTCCCGCTAACTCTGCCGCGCCGCACCAGGCGGCCATCCTCGCCATCATTCTCGTCAGCTATGTGATGATCGTGCTCGACACGTCCATCGTGCTGACGGGCTTGCCGAAAATCCACCAGGAACTGGGCTTTACGGACACGGGCCTGGCCTGGGTGCAAAGCGCCTATACCCTGACGTTTGGCGGCTTGCTGCTGCTGGCCGCGCGCGCCGGCGACGCGTATGGCCGGCGCCGCATGCTGCAGCTGGGCCTGGCGCTGTTCACGCTTGCGTCGCTGGCCATCGGCCTGGCGCAGTCGCCGGCCATGCTGATTGCCGCGCGCGCCATCCAGGGCGTGGGCGCGGCCATCCTGGCGCCGTCCACGCTGGCCTTGCTGCAAACCACGTTTGCGGAAGGGCGCGAGCGCACGCGGGCCATCGCGCTGTACAGCGCCGTGGCCGGCATCGCTGCCAGCGTGGGCCTGGTGCTGGGCGGCGTGCTGGCCGAATGGCTGTCGTGGAGGGTGGGTTTCTTCATCAACCTGCCCATCGGCGCCGTCATGCTGGTGGCTGCGCGCCGTTTCGTTGCGGAAAGTGCGCGCAGCGGGGGACAGTTCGACGTGGCCGGCGCGGCCAGTTCCACCTTCGGCATGTCGGCCCTCGTGTATGGCCTGATCCGCTCGGCCGGCGCCGGCTGGGGCGATGCCTTGACGCAAGGCGCGCTGGCGGCGGGCGTGCTGTTGCTGGCCGCTTTCATTGCCATCGAGCGGCGCGCCGCGCAGCCCGTCCTGCCGCTGCGCCTGTTTGCCGATGCGCAGCGCAATGCCGCGTACGGGGCCAGGGTGCTGTTCATGGGGGCCATGATCGGTTTTTTCTTTTTCACCACGCAATTCCTGCAAGTGGTGCTGCGCTATCCGCCATCGTTGACGGGCCTGGCTTTCCTGCCCATGACTCTGGTCAATTTCGGCGTGGCTCTGTGCGTGCCGCGTTTGATCCACCGCCTCGGCAATGCCCGTTTGCTGGCCATGGGGCTGGGCTTGACCCTGCTGGGCATGGCATGGCTGAGCCGCGTCGATACGGGCACGGCTTACTGGCTGGGCGTGGCCTTGCCCATGCTGCTGATCGGCGCGGGGCAGGGCATGGCCCTGAGTCCCCTGACAGCGGCCGGCGTGGCTGGCGTGCCGGCGCAGGATGCGGGCGCCGCCTCAGGCATTGTCAACGTGGCGCACCAGCTGGGCAGTTCGCTGGGGCTGGCGACGCTGGTGGCCGTGGCCGGGCTGGGCGCTGGCCAGTTGGCGGGCGCGCCGCTGCTGGCGCATCGCGTGACGGTGGCCCTGGGCAGCGCGAGCGGCATGCTGGCGCTGGCCTTGCTGCTGGTGCTGCCATGCCGTCGCAGCGGCTGAAGCCAGATACCGTGTCTGGCGAGCGCAGGCGTGGCGTCAAGCTCCGTCAGCAGACCGAGCGGCTCTTCGGGCTTGCCAGATCATAAAATTTTTGCAATGTATCCGTTTTTCGGAGTGCTCCTATATGGCGTGTGCCGTGGGGGCCATACACTTCATCCCGCAACAACACAGGAGCGCTTTCGCGCAAGGATGCTTTCCAGCTGAACGTCGGACATGCCAGACCGGTTTTAATAGTCAGTTGAGCAATCGCTGCGCCGCCGGGCGCTGTCGCCAGCGCCATGATGGCGTCATGGATCAGCAGTAAGTTGCACCAGTCAACAGATAAAAGGTCGCGTTATGAATATAGTCTCTTTGCTTCAGTCGGGTCTGGCCGTCGCGCTACTGTGGGCGGTAGCCGATACGGCTTCCGCGGTCAGCTGCACTTACTCAAACGGGATCCAGCCGGCAATAGGCAACATGCCCTTGCAAGTGTCGGCGATCACTGTCGGACGCGAGGTGCCGGTGGGCACCGAGGTGTATCGCCAGACATTCAAAATGGCCGCCGGCCAGACAGTGACACCGGACTGTCTGTATGCCCCGTTTCAAATGTTTACCGAACTGACGGTTGACGCTAGCTTCGGCCTGGCCGCCTGGCCCAGCGGGACGTATGCCAATAAAGTGTACAAGACCAGTATTCCGGGGTTGGGGGTAGTCATGAACAGTCGGGGCGGTGTACTGCCAAGACGGACCTCCACGCAGCCGAGCACCTGTACGCCGGGCCATCGCTGCCTGATTCCGTTTGACGGGCCGTCCAATTTTGAATTGATATTGATCAAGCTGGGTGCGGTGACTCCCGGGGTGTTGACAGGCAGTTCATTGCCGACCGTCAGGCTGTACGGCAATTTCGGCGATGCCAGAGTGCTGGGCTTCCAGATGGGCATCACCGGCAGTCTCCAGATCGTCTCGCGGACCTGCAGCACGCCGGATGTCTCGGTGCCCATGGGCACGTATTCACCCAAAGATTTTAGCGGGACCAACAGCGCCACCGGCTGGAAGGATTTTTCCATACGCTTGAATGATTGCCCGGCGTTTCATGGAACAGTGAGCAAGACCGCTGCAAGCTGGGAGTCGCAAAGCGGCAGCTCCCCGGGTGGCACGGGGACACCCGGAACGCGTGAAGTGAACAGCCTGCGCTATCGCATCGATCCCGTTCGCACGGCCATCAACGCAGGCAATGGCGTGCTGAGCCTCGACTCCGCTGCCGCCGGGCGTCCTCCCGCAGCCACCGGCATAGGCCTGCAGATAGCCACCCAGGCCGGTAACACGGTGCCGCTGGCAAGCCTGCAGAGCAGCGGCCTGACCCTGAGTTCCTCCGAACGCAGTTATGTCATCCCCCTGCGTGCGCGTTACCTGAAGACGGGGACCAGCGTGACGACGGGTCCGGCAAATGCATCGGCGACGTTCACGATGAGTTATGACTGACGTGTAGCCATCCGGCGACGATTTATCGGACTGCCGCCTTCAGCAGCACCAATACGTTGCCTGTCATGTCACTGGCGATGTGCCTTGGCCTGAAAATGCAGCCTGCAAAGGTACACTTGCGGCGGCTGACCACTCGCGCAGCAATTGTCCGAACGCTTCGGCCGCCGCCGTGGCACCGGCGGTGCGCCAGACGAGCTGGAACTGGGCGCTGGGCAGGGCGGGCAAGCCATGCTGGCCATCGATGACCACCATGCCCGTTTCCAGGTCGCCTTGCGGCAGGGCCGTGACGGCCAGGCCCGCCAGCACGGCGGCGCGCAGCCCTTGCTGGCTGGGCGAGGTGAACGCCACGCGCCAGTCGAGCCCGGCGCCTTCGAGGGCGTCGACGCCCACTTGCCGGTGCAGGCACGGCGCGGGCGAAAACGCCAGCGGCATCGGCAGCACGCCGTCATGCCGAAAGTCGTGCGCCGCGGCCCAGACGAAGCGCGTGCGGCGCAGCACGGATGCCGCATCCTGGCCACCGGCCAGCGTCATGACGACGGCCAGGTCCAGCGCATCGGCGGCGACCAGTTTCTGCAAGTCAAGATAGGTACCCACCGTGACATCCAGGCGCACGGCGGGAAACAGGTGCGCGAACTGCGCCAGCAGGGCCGGCAGGCGCGCGCCCATGAAATTTTCCGGCACGCCAAAGCGCACGGCGCCGGCAAGCGAGGAGCGCTGAAAGCGCCGCGCCAGCGCATCCTGGGCGGCCAGGATCTGCCGCGCGTGGCGCAGAAAATCCTCGCCGTCTTCCGTCAGGCGCAGGCTGCGCGTCGTGCGCACCAGCAGCGCGCTGCCCGCCTGCTCTTCCAGGCGGCGGATCTGGTGGCTGATGGCGGACTGGCTCAGGTGCAGCCGTTCGGCGGCGCGCGTAAAGCCGCCCGTGTCCTGCACGGCCACAAAGGCACGCAGCAGGGCGGTATCGAAGTCCATGGGGCTCCTGTGATTCATGATGAAAATGAATGAATTGTACGAAATTTTATCATTTCCCTCATGAGTCCGCTTTTTCTAGAATGGTCGCTTGCAGTGCTCCGGCACCACCACCCCTCCATGACTACCGAAAGCAAGGCTTCGATGCACCTGACTACTTCGCAACAAAACGCACTGACCCTGGCCGCCGTCTGCCTGGCCTCGCTCATGTTTGGCCTGGAAATTTCCAGCGTGCCAGTGATCCTGCCCACCCTGGAAACCGTGCTGCATGGCGACTTCAAGGACTTGCAATGGATCATGAACGCCTACACCTTGGCGTGCACCACCGTGCTGATGGCAACCGGCACCCTGGCCGACCGCTATGGCCGCAAGCGCCTGCTGCTCGCCAGCCTGGTCCTGTTTGGCCTCAGTTCACTGGCATGCGGCTGGGCTGGCAGCACGGGCGTGCTGATCGCCGCGCGCGCGCTGCAGGGCATGGCCGGCGGCGCCATGCTGATTTGCCAGGTGGCCGTGCTGTCGCAGCAGTTCCCGGCCGGCGCCGCGCGGGGCCGGGCGTTTGGCGCCTGGGGCATCGTGTTTGGCCTGGGCCTGGGCTTCGGCCCCATCATCGGCGCGGCCATCGTGGCGCTGTCAAACTGGCAGTGGGTATTTCTCGTGCACGGACCTTTGGCGCTGGCGGCGTTGCTGCTGGTGGCGCTGGGCGTGAGCGAATCGCGCGACCCGCAGCGGCGCAAGCTGGACGTGGCCGGCATCGCCACCCTGTCGCTGGGCGTGTTCAGCCTGGCCTGGTGCCTGACGCAGGGGCCGGCGCTGGGTTACACGGACCCGCGCAGCGTGGCCAGCCTGGCCGTGGCGCTGATCAGTCTGATGCTGTTTGTCATAATTGAACGGCGGCAGGCCGAACCGATGATCGACTTTGCCGTGTTCCGCATCCGCCGTTTCTCGGGAGCGCTGCTCGGTTCGGCGGGCATGAACTGCAGTTTCTGGCCGTTCATGATCTATCTGCCCCTGTACGTGCAGTATGGCCTCGGCTACAGCAGCCTGGACACGGGCCTGACCTTGCTGGCCTACACCTTGCCCACCTTGCTCGTGCCGCCGCTGGCCGAGCGCCTGGCGCTGCGCTACCGGGCCGATGCCGTCATTCCTGCCGGCTTGCTGGCCATCGGCCTGGGTTTTTTGCTGATGCTGTGGGGCAGCCGCGCGGACGCCGCCAGCTGGCTGACGATACTGCCCGGTTGCCTGCTGGCGGGCACGGGCCTGGGCCTGACCAACACGCCCGTCACCAATACGACGACGGGCGCCGTACCGGGCGAACGGGCCGGCATGGCTTCCAGCATCGATATCAGCGCGCGCATGATCAGCCTGTCGGTGAATATCGCGCTGATGGGCTTTATCCTCGTCGCAGCCATCCAGTCCGCATTGCGGATGCAGTTGCCTGGCGGACTGGACGTAGCCACCTTGCGCGCCATGGCGGAAGGTTTGTCGGCAGGCAAGGGCGCCGGCACGCTGCCGGACGGCGTGGCCAAGCTTGCGCTGGCACAAGGATTTGGCGCCGTGATGCTGTATGGCGGCGTGGCCGCCTGCCTGTTCGCCGCAGCCAGCTGGCTGGTGTTTGGCGCGGGACGGACGCGGCAGGCAGCCGGGCTGCCGGTGAGAGAATAGCCAGGAGGCTATAATCTGGGCACGTTGACAAGTCTTGCTCAACGTTATTACGAGGCCGCCCATGCATAAACTGATTTCCGAACTCACCCGCCTGTACCTGTTCGATGAACAGCAGCAATACGTCGATGCGGCGGGCGGCGTGCAGCCGCTGACGCCAGCCGTGCTGGCGCGCCATCTGTCGGGCGAGCAGACGGTAGCGGTGCAACTCGTGACCGGGAGCGGCCTGACGCGCGCGCTGGTGCTGGAGTTTGGCGGCAAGGGCGGCGGCGAGTTGCACTGGAGCGCGTTGTGTACGATCGCCAATGCCGTGCAGCACGAGCTGGACTTGCCAGCGCCCGCCGTCAGCATCTCGGGCACGGCATTCCAGTTATGGCTGTCGCTGGCCACGCCCGTGCCTGTCGCCCAGGCGCGCCAGTTCGTGCAACTGCTGCGCGCCACCTTTTTACCCGCCTCGACCGACATCCTGGCCGTGGCGCCGCCCGCCGACGTGGAACAGGTGGCGTTGCCGCCTGCGTTGCAGCCGTCAGGCAAGTGGGCCGCCTTCATCCACCCCAGCATGGGCGCCGCCTTCGTCGACGAACCTGGCCTGGACATGCCGCCGCCGCCAGCCGCCCAGCTGGGCTTCCTGGAAAGCTTGCGCAGCGCCAATCCGGGACAGTTCACCCAGGCGCTAGCGAAGTTGCAGGGACATGCAGGGTTGTTTGATGCCGCGCCCGCGCCCGTCGCCGCGCCATTGCCGGCGGTAAAGCCAGTTGGCCAGCCAGGCTTGCTGTTGCAGGACGCCAGCCTGGAAGACATCGTGCGCTGGCTGCATGCGCGCAATATCGAGCCGACGTTCCGGCACAGGCTGCCGTAGCCTGATGCCTGGTTACGCCGGCATGCCGCCCTGCGCGCGCAGCCAGTCGAACACTTGCCCGACGATGGGTGAACGCGGGTGTTCCGCCACGCCCGACAGCCACCAAGTGGCGCCGGGCACGCGCGGGTAAGCGGGCAGGATGTGCAATTGGCCACGCGCCAGGCTGGCATCGATCAGCAGGCGCGGCAGGCAGGCGATGCCGCGCCCGTCCAGGGTGGCGTCGAGCAACAGACGCGCATCGTCATAGATGGCCCGCTTGCGAAAGCGCGCCAGCGGGCCCAGGAACAAAGGCGCCGTGGCGTCGCCCGTCAGGCTTTCTTCCAGGCAAACCAGATCCGCGTGCAGGTGGTGTTCAACTTGCGGCACGCCGGCCAGCCGCGCCGCCAGTTCGCTGTTTGCCACCAGCAGCCATTCATCGTGCAGCAGGGGGATTTCCTGCAAGTCCGGCTGCAGGATGGGGCGTTCGCCGATGGCGATATCGACGTCGATCTCGTCGACGAAACGGGCGCTTTCATCCACCGACAATAGCAAGCACAGCTCGGGCATCTGCGCTTCCAGCGCGCGCAGCCGCGGCTGCAGCCAGCCGTGCAGCACGGGCGCAGGGCACACCAGCACCACGAGCCCGGGATCGAGATAGGTGGCGATGCGCCCCAGGCCGCTGCGCAGCACGGTCATCGAGCGCTGCACGCTGCGCAGCAGCACCTCTCCCGCCACCGTCAGTTCCACGCCCCGTCCCGCGCGGCGGAACAGCGGCTGCTTGATTTGCTCTTCCAGCAATTGCACCTGGTGGCTGATGGCCGATTGCGTCACGTGCAGCTCGTCGGCCGCGCGCGAGAAATTACCGTGGCGGGCGGCCGCTTCAAAGCCCATCAACAATTTCAGCGAAGGAATACGATGTTCTGACATATGAGAAAATCTAATGAATTAAGGTAAATCATATCATTTGTTTTCATATCTTGATCCATCCACAATGCTGTGCATGCCAATTGGCCTACTGAAAAGGATGAATCATGAAGACACGTCGATATTTCTTGCGTCATTGCATGCTGGGCGGCAGCGCGCTGGCCATGGGCGGCTTGCTGGTCGGCTGCGGCGGTGGCGCCGACGGCGGGGTGGAAACTGGCCCCGTTGCACCAGTGCCACCGATCAATAGCGGCGCTGGCGTCAACCTGGCCGACGGCTGGCGCATGCCCGACGAGGCCGACGCCCACAAGGCGACGTGGATGGCATATGGCGCTTCCAGCGCCGTCTGGACGCGCGCGCAAGTGCCGCAGGTGCAGCTGGCGCTGGTGCGCATCGCCAATGCCATCGCCGCGCATGAACCCGTCAACATGCTGGTACGCCCGGAAGAGCTGGCCAGTGCGCGGCCCTTGTTCGATGCGCGCGTGAACCTGATTCCCGCCGAGATGGATGATGTGTGGATGCGCGACACGGGTCCCGTCTTCGTGCGCAAGCCGAATGGCGAGCGGGCCGGCGTGAAGTTCAACTTCAATGGCTGGGGCAACAGGCAGCAGTTCGGCAAGGATGGACAGGTGGCCGACATGGTCGCCGCCCAGGCCCGGGTACCGCTGCTGGCCACGCGCCTGGTGCTGGAAGGCGGGGCGCTGGAAGTCGATGGCAAGGGCACGGCCATCATCACGGAAAGCTGCGTGCTGAACAGCAACCGCAACCCGGGCTGGAGCAAGGCCGACTGCGAAGCGGAGCTGCTGCGCCTGCTGGGCATCCGCAAGGTGATCTGGCTGCCAGGCATCAGGAACAAGGACATCACGGATGCCCACACGGACTTTTACGCCCGTTTCGTGCGCCCCGGCGTGGTGGCGGCGCACCGCGAGATGGACCCGGAATCGTACGATTACGCGCTGACCCGGCGCCACCTGGAGATTCTGCGCGGCGCCGCCGATGCGGATGGCCAGCCGCTGCAGATCGTCGTCATCGATGGCCCAGAGAAAATTCGGCCTGGAAACAATCCGAACACCTTCGCTGCCGGCTACATCAATTACTATGCCACCAGCAGCGCCATTTTCCTGCCGGAATTCGGCGATGCGCAAGCGGACGCCCGCGCCAGGGCGCAGTATGCGCAGCTGTATCCGGGCCGCGCCGTGGTGCAGATTAATATCGACCCCATCGCTGCCGGTGGCGGCGGCATCCATTGCACCACGCAACAGGAACCGGCATAAGGAGAACCACATGCAACGACGACAGTTCCTCACTGGCGCCTTGGGCCTGGCGGCCGGCGCCGCCATGGGCTTGCCGGCCTTGCCCGCCCTGGCGGCAGGCGCGGGCTGGCGCATGCCCGATGAAGGCGAGCGCCACGCTGCTACCTGGATGGCTTTCGGCGCCAACGACGACGTCTGGGGCAAGCGCCTGAAGGCGGGCGCGCAAGCGGACCTGGCGCGCATCGCGCAGGCGATTGCCAGCGTCGAACCCGTGCACATGCTGGTCAACGAGGAAGACTACGACGTGGCGGCTCGCCTGTGCGGCAACAAGGTCAAGCTGCTGGTGCAGCCCATTGATGATCTGTGGATGCGCGACACGGGCCCCGTCTTCGTCAAGCAGGCGGGCGGAGCGCTGGCCGGCGTGAATTTCAATTTCAATGGCTGGGGCGAAAAGCAGGACTACGACGACGATGCGCTGGTGGCTGGTTTCGTGGCCGGACGCGCCGGCGTCGCCGTGCTGGAAAGCAGCCTGGTGCTGGAAGGGGGCGGCATCGAAGTCGATGGCCAGGGTACGGCCATCATCACGGAAAGCTGCGTGCTGAACGCCAACCGCAATCCCGGCGTCAGCAAGGCAAGGTGCGAGCAGGAACTGCGCCGGCTGCTGGGCATCGAGAAAGTCATCTGGCTGCCGGGCATTGCCGGCCAGGACATCACTGATGGCCACACGGACTTTTATGCCCGTTTCTGCGCGCCTGGCGTCGTCGCGGCCGGCTTTGAAAACGACCCGACGTCGCCAGAGCGCGCCGTCACCCAGCGCCACCTCGACATCCTGCGCAAGGCCACGGATGCGCGCGGCCGTCCGCTGCAGGTGGTGGTGCTGCCCGGCCCGGGCCAGGTACGCCCGCGCTATGAAAACAAGGACTTCGCCGCCGGCTACATCAATTTTTATGTCTGCAACGGCGCCGTGCTGTGCCCGGAATTTGGCGATGCGCCAGCCGACCGCAACACCAAAGCCATGCTGCGCGAACACTTCCCCGGGCGCGACATCGTGCAGCTGAATATCGACGCTATCGCGGCCGGTGGTGGCGGCATTCACTGCACCACGCAGCAGCAGCCGGCGTAGGCGGGGCTGTCCGGCGGACGGCTCAAGCCGTCATTTCCCGCGCCAGCGTGGCCACCAGCTGCGCCGCGTCCATTTCCCGCGCCAGCGGCGCGCCCTGGCCGGCCCATTGGGCGGCGAATTCGCTGTTGCCGTGCTGGCTGGCTAGTGCGTTCAATTGCTTGGCGGCATCGTAGGCGACGGGATAGTCGGCCGGTGGCGGGCTGCCCGGCGCTTCGCCATGCTCGATCAATCGGTTCACCATGCCGCGCGCCAGGCGGCCCGACAGCACGCTGGTCAGGCGCGTGCTTGCGGCCCGTGCGCTTTTCAGGTTCGCCCGGTAGCCTGCATTGGCCGACGATTCCGGGCACAGCACGAACGCCGTGCCCAGCTGGGCGGCTGCGGCGCCCAGGTCCAGCGCGGCGCGGATGCCTAGGCCATCCATGATGCCGCCGGCGGCGATCAGGGGCAGGGCGGTGCGGCCCGCCAGCAGGCGCAGCAGCACGGTGGTGCTGTGGCGCTCGTCCGGCGCTTGCGGGTCGAAGACGCCGCGATGCCCGCCCGCTTCCACGCCTTGCGCCACGATGGCGTCGACGCCGGCCTGTTCGATGAGCAGTGCCTCGCGCACATTGGTGGCCGTGGCCATCGTGTAGATGCCGGCCTGGCGCAGGGCGGCAATCTGCTGCGGCGCCGGCAAGCCGAAATGGAAGCTGACGACGGCGGGACGCTGTTCCAGCAGCAGGGCGAATGCCGCCTCATTGCCGATGAACGTTGCGTAGATTTCATCCAGTTCCACGGGCACGCTTGCCCCCAGCTCCGCGAACAGGGGCGCCAGATGGGCCAGCCAGGCCGCTTCGCGCCGCGCATCCCGCACGGCCGGCGCATGGCAAAACACATTCACATTGAAGGGACGGTCCGTCAGCGCGCGCGTGTCGGCTATCACCTGGCGCGCCTGCGCCACCGTGCCGGCGCCGATGGCCAGCGAACCGAGGCCGCCCGCGTTCGACACGGCGGCGGCCATCCGGGGCGTGGAGACGCCCGCCATTGGCGCCTGAATGATGGGCAGTTGCAAGCCGAGGCGGTCGAGGAAGGGCTGGATTGAAGTCATGATGTTTCCTTCATGAAGTTGAGGATGCTGTATTTGATTCGCATTTTGAGAATATAATAGCATAATCATTTCAAAATAAAGAATTCCATGGATACCGAATCATTGCGGATTTTTTGCTCTGTCGCCAGTGAACTGAGTGTCACCCAGGCCGCAGCGCGGCTGGGACGGGCGCCATCCAGCGTCACCACGCGCATCCAGCAGCTGGAAGCCGATATCGGCGCCGAGCTGTTCGTGCGCACCAATAAACGCATGGCCCTGACGGCGGCCGGCGAGCGCTTTCTCGAGTATGCGCAGCGTTTACTGGCGCTGGCGGAAGAAGCGCGGCACGTCGTCACGGGCGGGAGAGAGGGCGGCACCTTGCGCGTCGGCAGCATGGAAAGCACGGCGGCCAGCCGGCTTCCGGCCCTGCTGGCCGCATATCACGCCCGCTATACGGCCACGCGCCTGGCGTTGAGCACGGGGCCGTCGCGCCCCCTGATCGAGCAAGTGCGCACGGGCTTGCTCGACTGCGCCTTCGTCGCCTTGCCACCCTCGTTCGGCGGCGGCGCCGCCCTGGCGGAACTGGGCCTGGCATCGACAGCCGCGTGGCGCGAGGAGCTGTGCTTGCTGTTGCCCGCCAGCGAAGGGCAGGTGCGCCGCGCCTCGGACGTGCGCACGCGTTCGCTGGCCGCCTTCCCGCAGGGCTGCACCTACCGCGGCATCGCGGAAGAGCTGCTGGGCGTGGCCGGCAGCACGCAGTGGCAGGTGCAGGAGCTGAGCTCGTATCACACCATGATCGCCTGCGTGGCGGCCGGCGCCTGCGTGACCCTGCTGCCGGCCAGCGTGCTGGCGCTGTCCGACGCACCGGCCAGCCTGACAACGCTGTCCGCCGGGCAGATTGACACCGTGCTGGTATGGCGCGCGGGATTCGACGTGCCCGCCTTTCAGCATTTGCTGGTGCAGCTCGGCGAGGCGGCGTGAGCGCGCGGGCCAGGCTGGGCACGGCCATCGCCGCGGCGGTCATCCTCGCCATCGGCATGGGCTTTGGCCGCTTCGCCTTCACGGCCATCTACCCGCATATGCTCGAGGAGGGCGTCTTGAGCTTGCGCGACGGCAGCCTGGCCGCCTCGGCCAATTATGCCGGTTACTTGCTGGGCGCCGTCCTGGCCATGCGCGCGCGGGCCCACAGCGCGCACCGGCTATGCCTGTGGTCGGTGGCCGGCACGGCCCTGTGCCTGGGCGTGCTGGCCTTGACTATGCCCGTCTGGCTTTTCGTGACGGTGCGCGGCGCTGCGGGCGTCTTCAGCGCCCTGGCCATGGTGGCGGCCTCGCTGTGGCTGCTGGTGCAGCGCCGGCAGGCGCGCGGCGCGCCGCTGCTGTACGCGGGCGTGGGCGCCGGCATCGCCGTCTCGGCCGAATTGCTGGTGCTGGCGTCGCACCTGGGCTGGCACAGCGCCTGCATGTGGCTGCTGCTGGCCGGCGTCACCGTGCTGGCGGGGCTGGCGGCCGCGCCCGCGATTGCCGCCAGCGGCCAGGCGACGCCGGATGCGCCGCCGCCAGCCGCTGCATCGGCGTTGGCACCCGTGGCGCCCTGGCCGCTGGTGCTGATCTACGGACTGGCGGGACTCGGTTACATCGTCACGGCCACGTATTTGCCCGTGCTGGTCGGCGCGGCCTTGCCCGAACTCAATTCCGCCCACATATGGGCCGTCTTCGGCCTGGGTGCGGCGCCTTCGTGTTTCCTGTGGCACCGGCTGCACGAACGCCTGGGCACGCGCCAGGTGCTCAGGCTGAACTTGCTGCTGCAGGCGCTGGGCGTGGCCTTGCCCGTGCTGGCGCCCTCGGCCGCCGGTTATCTGCTCAGCGCCATTCTCGTCGGCGGCACGTTTGTCGGCACGGTGACCATCGCCATGCCTGCCGCGCAGCGGGCCGCAGTCAAGGCCGGCAGCAACATGATGGCCATCATGACGGTGGTGTATGGCATCGGACAGATACTCGGCCCCTTGCTGGCCGGCAGCCTGTATGCGCAGTCGCACAGTTTCAACAGCGCATTATTGGCGGCGGCCGGCGTGCTGCTGCTGGCGATTGTCGTCAGCCTGCGGTTGTAGGCCGTTGCTTTAAATGCTCACTGGGAATTTTTAGGACTGTTCTGATTTCGGTCAAGAAAGTCTGTCGCTACACTTCAAGTCATCACCGGTACGCGCCAGCCGCCATGCGCATGGCGTGGCCGGTTCCTGATCTTCCTCATTGAAAGTAGCGGCTATGACAAAGCAAATACAGCAGCATTCCCCACGCGTGACGGGATTACGCAACCGGCTTCCTCAGAATGCTGCAAGCGGTTTTCGCAACGCCGACCTGCTCGACGTGCTCATCGATTTCCTGGGCTTGAAGAACGATGCGGCCCTGGGGCGCGAACTGCAGGTATCGGCTCCCATCCTGTCCAAAATCCGACATGGCTCGCTGCCAGTCAGCGCCGCCATCCTCATACGCATGCACGAAGTGAGCCGCTTGAGTATTCAAGAGCTGCGGGCATGCATGGGTGATCATCGCACGCGTTTCGGCATGCCCGATGACGAGGATAGCAAGTAAGAAGTTTGCCGCCCGTCATTTCTGGCGCCCCCAAGTCTTTGTCCACCCATGCGTCTTAACCCAAGGAAAACTTCCGTGAAAACTCTCAGCTCCCCTGTGCGTAGCGAATTTCATTCCCTGCGTGTGCTGACCTTGACGCCTGATGCGGACAAGGGCGGTGCGCGATGGCTGGGCACGATGCTGGGAGCCATCGATATCGCCAATGTGAAAAGCATCAATTCCTTGAGCCTGATCCCCTCGCTCCTGCGCGAAGGGGAGGTCGATGTGATCGTCGCGGATGTCGAACACGGTGGCCTGATGGTACCGACCATGCTCAAGACGCTCGATGCGGCCAGTCCGCTGACGCGTTACCCGCATGTGCTGTGGGTGGGCCAGCCAACGCTGCTCAATTTGCTGCATGGGCAAGCGGCGGCGATGCTGGAAAAACCGGCGGTACCCCGCATCGGCGGCCTGTCCGTGACGGCGTTATTGGCGCATGCCCGCCTGGCGCACCGCGTAGGCATCAATGTCGGCATGGTCTATGGTGGCGGCAATGCCGCGTTTACCGAGGCCTTGCGGGCCTTGCTGCTGGTCCCGTCGATCAAGCGGCAGGCATCCTGTTGCGCGCCAGCCGATGGTCCGACGGAAGCCGATGTGATCGAGGCCTTGACGACAGGCAAGAATCTGCGCGTGATGCTGCAGCCGCAGTACGATTTGCGTACCCGGCGCATCATCGGCGCCGAGGCGCTGCTGCGCTGGCGTCATCCCGGCGTTGGCGAAGTGCCGCCATCGGTGCTGATTCCGATGGTCAATCGCCTCGGCCTGCACCTGCTGCTGTTCAGCTTTATCGAGACGCGCGTGATCGACGTCCTGCTGGTGCTCAAGAGCCGCCAGGTGACGTTGCCCATCGCCTTGAATGCTTCCGCCGAAACGGTGTGTACGCCTGGTCTCGCGCAGCGGCTGGCTGAAAAAATGCGGCGGGCAGGCGTGCCGCCGCAGTTGCTGAAAATTGAATTGACTGGCGATCTGCCGGTCGCTGATGAGCTGTTGCTGTCCGCTTCGCTCAATACGCTGCGGGCGAAAGGGTTTCCCGTTTCGCTCGATGATTTTGGGCAAGGCTCATCGACCCTGAATCTGCTGGCCAGGATGTCCTTCGATGAGGTCAAGATCGACGGGGCGTTTGTGCGCGACATGAAAACCAGTGCTTCCGCGCAAGCCGTGATTGCCGCGACGGTCAATCTGGCACGGCTGATGAATCTGAAAGTGGTGGCGGAAGGTATCGAGGAATCGTCGTGCATCGAGGCGCTGTGCCAGCTTGGCTGTCCCACGGGCCAGGGCTATGCCCTGGCGCGCCCGATGGAACTGCGGGACTTCTTCGACAGTGTCAGCAATCAATAATACGTGTCTTCTGGCAATGCAATAAAGGCAATTTTATTGTGGCGTATGTCTGAAGCGGGAGGAATCGAAGCTTTTTTGTTGCACAGGAGCACCTATGTTAATAAACTGCATGTCGTATGGCGGTCGTGGCGAAAATAGGAGTAATCTCATCAAAAGCAACTTTTTTCATACAGCGTCTGGTCCTTGTCCATGCCGATAAAACGCTTACGCATTGCCTTGCTCGACGATCACGCCGTGGTACGGCACGGTCTCGTGGCCCGCTTTGCGGCCGAACCGGATATCGACGTCGTGGGCGCCTACAGTACCAGCCGCGACCTGATCGCGGGCATGCTCGCGGCGCCGGCCGACGTGATTTTGCTCGACTATGCGCTGGGTCCGGACGAACTCGATGGCGTGTCGCTGATCCGCGCACTGCGGGCCAAGTTCCTCGATTGTCCCATCCTGGTGTTGTCCACGCATCATGAACCTGCCACGGTGGCGCTGGCCTTGCGCGTCGGCGCCCGTGGTTTTGTCGGCAAGGGCGAGGAAATGGCGGAGCTGGTCAAGGCGCTGCGCAAGGTGGTTTCGGGCGCCGTGTACCTGAGCGCCGAGATGTCCTACCGGGTGGCGGAAGCGAGCACCACCTTCGATGCGCGGGAGGGCGAAGACGGCGCGGATGCGCTGCTGCTGGGAGCTGCGCTGTCGGCGCGTGAGCGCGAGGTGATCCGCTGTTATCTTGCAGGCATGACGGTGACGGAAATCGCGGAAAAATTCAAGCGCAGCATCAAGACCATCAGCTCGCAAAAGACCACCGCCTTCCGCAAGCTGGGCGTGACGTCGAACAATGAACTGTTCAAGATCAGGCATACCATAGGGGAAGCATGAGGTGCTGGCGAGCCGGCATCGCTGCTTTCCTGCTGGCCGCCTGCTGCCTGGCGGCGCAGGGGCAGGGGCAGGAAAGGGTCTATCCGCTCAGCGCCGCCGAGCAAGCCTGGGTGCGCGCGCATCCTGTGCTGAAACTGGGCATGCTGCAGAACCGGCCGCCGTTCGAAGTCGTCCAGCGCGGCGCGACCGGAGGGGGCATCGGCGCGGATTACATCAAGGTCATTGAGCGGCATAGCAACCTGACCTTTGACATCGTCACCGTGGCCGACACCGACAGCGGCCTGGCCTCGCTGCGTGACAGGCGCGTTGATTGTCTTCCCGCGGTGCGCAGCATCGGCACGCCGCCGCAGGTGCCCGGCATCAGCTACAGCTTGCCGTACCTGTCGACCACGGCCATCGCCGCCACGCGCGAAGGGGATGGCCCTGTTGCCGATGACATCGCATTCGATGGCAAGACCGTGGCGCTGCCGGCCGCGGAAGCTGGCCTGTTCGGACCCTTCCTGCGCGAGCGCTACGACGGCATGCGCATCGTTGTCAGCCCCACCATGCGTCAGGCGCTGGCGCTGCTGTCGAAGGGCGGCGCCGATGTCGCCATCGGCAGCAAGGCACAATTATTGCCGAGTTTAATGCGCGAGGAAGGCGCAGACCTGCATTTTACGGAACTTCCCGTGGCCATGACGTCCGACGTGCGCATGGCGCTGCGCGACAGCGATCCCTTGCTGGAATCGATCGTGAACAAGTCGCTGGCCGCGATGACCCCGGCCCAGATCCGGCTGGTGCGCCAGGATTGGCTGGGGGCGCCGGGCGTTGATCACTCGGGCATGCTGTTCGCGGCGGACCACTTTGGCGAGCATGTGGGCCTGGCTGCCGCCTTGTTGCTGATCCTGGCGGGCCTGGCGTATCAGGCCTACAGCGCGCACCGGCGCGCCTTGCGCAACGAGCGCAGGGCGGCCATGTTCCTGGCCGTGATGAGCCATGAAATCCGTTCGCCCATGAATGCCGTGCTGGCCGCCGTGGAATTGCTGCGCTCCACGCCCGTGAATGCGGAACAGCGTCACTTTGTCGACCTGGCCAGCAACGGCGGGAATATCCTGTTGCGTCTGCTCGATGACGTGCTCGACGTCTCCAAGCTGGAGGCGGGACAACTCACGCTCAGCCTTGATGCGGTCGATATCGCAGCCCTGGCCAACGATGTGGCGGCGCTGCAGCAGCTGCGGGCGCGCGAGAAGGGCATTGCGCTCGATGTGGCGGTGCCCATGGCGGTACCGCTGCTGATGCTGGACGAGGCCAGGCTGTTGCAGGTGTTGCACAACCTGGTGTCGAACGCCATCAAATTTACGGCGACAGGCGGCGTCGAGATACAGATTGCCATGCTGGAAGAGGGGCCGGGGCAGGCGCGGCTGGAAATTGCCGTTGCAGATACGGGCATCGGCATAGCCGCCGCCATGCAGGCGACCCTGTTCCGGCCGTATGTGCAGGTGGAGGGCACCTACAAGCGCTCGGGCGGCACCGGCCTGGGCCTGGTGATTTGCCGCGAACTGGTGAACCTGATGCAGGGCACGATCACCATCGACAGCGAGAAGGGCAGGGGAACGCGCATGCTGATTTCCTTGCCTGTGGAAATAGCGTCGGGGGCCGCTCCGGCGGTTGATGTGGTCGTCGCCCGGCCCGCCCCGGTGGTCGGTGCGGCGGCGCAGCGCCTGTCGATCCTGGTCATCGAGGATGTGCCGGCCAACCAGGCCGTGCTGCGGGCCCAGCTCGCCAGCCTTGGCTGCGATGCGGACATTGCCGAGAATGGCGCCCGGGCGCTGGCCTGCTTCAGCCTACGCGAATATGACCTGGTGCTGATGGATTGCGACTTGCCTGACATTGACGGCTACAGCCTGACGGCCGAATGGCGCCGGCGCGAAGCGGACCTGGAACAGGCGCGCTGCCCGGTCATCGCGATTTCCGCCTCGACGGGCGAGGATCATGCCGAGCGCTGCTTCGAGGCAGGCATGGATGGCATATTGAGCAAGCCGATCCGATTGGCGAAACTGCAGGATATCGTCGAACTGTGGTGCGACGTGACCTTGGTGCTACGCGCGCCGCCGATGGAGACCCTGGCGGTATTTGATATGCCGCAAGTGCGCGCGGCGTTCGCCAACGATATGACCGAGTTGCTGCAAGCCATGGCCATGCATGAGCGGGATGCCGCCTTGCGCGCCGCGCATCGCCTGCATGGCGCGGCCCTGGCCATGCAATGGACGGAGATGGCGCAGCCGGCAGGAGAACTGGAGAGCCTGTTGCGCGCTGCGGCAGCGCTGACCGATGCGCGCTGCAGCCAGCTCCTGCAGGCGCTGGTAGCCGCCTGGCGCACCCGTGGCCAGCATTGATTTCAATCGAAAGGAGCATCATGTTGCGCAGGATGAGCAAGAATAAAAAAGAGGCCATGGGGATGCTGGCGTTGATGTTGCCGACCACCTTGCTGTTCCTGATACTGTCGGGCATGGACCCGACGACGTTGCCGCTGGCATCCCAGCCCCTGCCACTTGGCCTGCCTGCGACGCTGGGCAATTTCCCGATAGCGGCCGTGATCTTTTACATCAGCATGGGGTTGACGGGGCTGGTGCTGGCATTGCTGCCGGCAACCCTGTCGCGCAAGAAAACCTTGCTCAGCGGTTTCCTGCTGCTGGCGGTGGCAGCGCTCATGGGGCTGTTTTCCCGCTCCTTATTTGAACTGTGCTGCTGGAGCTTGCTGGGCGGCATAGGATGCACGATGAATATCTGTGCCTGGATCAGTATCGGCGCCACATATTTTCCGCGCCATCGCGCCATGGTGGTGGGACTCATGATTTGCCTTACCGCGGCCAGTAATATTGTCGCGAACAAACTCAGCGCCATTCAGCATGCCATCAATGAGCAGGGGAAACTGCCCCTGTTGCCCGCCCTGGCGGGCATGCTCATCTTTGTCCTCCTGTATATCCTGATCTGGCATTTTTTCCAGCAGATCAGCGCCTCTGGCGAGCGGCGTTTCATCCGTCCTGAAGCCAGGGGGCCGGTTGGTTCGGTCTGGTCCCGCGGCCCGTTGCTGCTGTTCCTGGCCGCCGTGTGCCTGCCTTTGAGCGCGGGCAGTTTCGACTACCTGTATAGCACGTACATGCGCGAGATACTGGGATTTCCCATCAAGACGGTGGAGATGGCGATAGGCATTGCCATGAGCGCGACCTTGCTGTCGCCGCTGGGCGGCTGGCTGGGGGACCGCCATGGCGCCATGAAAACGCTGCTGATCACGCTGCCCCTCACGGCGGCCATCGGCGGCCTGGTCTCGTTGGGATGGAATTTGCCCGTGGACATCCTCATGCTGCTGGTCTTCCTGCTGGGTTTTGGCTTGACCGCCGTGTTCTATATTAACATCCTGGCGGCCCTGATCGAATCGGTGTCGCCCATGCAGAACATGCGCGCGGCGGGCTTGTTCTATGTCGCGTTCAACCTGGGTATTCCTGTCGCGGATCTCCTTTTCACCCATCTGAAAGAGAGGCTCGGCTGGACCGCGCTGGTGCTGTTGCAGCTTGTCTGCCCCTTGATGCTGGCCACCTTGCTGGTCTGGCTGGCGCAGAGAATATTGAAGTCTGACGACAAGGCGGTGCTGCCCGGCTGACCGGCCAGCAGCCTTTCACCCCGCCTGCAAGCGCCGCCTTGCAGGCGCTCCCCGTCGCTTTCATCCCCGCACTGCCTCCCCATTCGCTCCATTCACGCCGCAACGCCAAATCGCCAGGCAGCTGGCATCTTGCGCGTGTTGTTGCGGCTTCCCACAAAAGCACTTCTTATCCGGTGGCGCGGATTTTTAAGACCATTCTCATATCGACAACTACCTCCTCTCTGTAAAGTACGAATCTGCTTCAACAGCCGCGTTCCTACATTAACTGGTGCGCATTTACCTTTATCTTTCAGGAGTAGTCTCAATGAAATCCCAAGCCCGTATCTTCGCCGTTCTGCTGGCCGCCGCTGCAACCCAATCCGCTTTCGCTTCCGATGGCACGATCAACTTCGCAGGTGAACTGGTCGATTCGACTTGTACCGTTACTGTCAACGGCGTTGTTGGCCCTGCCGCCGCGCTCGTGCAATTGCCAAAAGTCTCGGCTGCCCAGCTGAAAACGGCTGGCACCGTTGCAGGTCAGACAGGTTTTAATATTACGCTGAGCGCGTGCACAGGCACCAGCACCAAGGCTGCCGCATTTTTCGAATCCGGTGGCGGTGTTAATCCACTGACCTCCAATTTGTTCAATAGCGACCTCACCGCTGGCGGCGCCAAGAATGTGGAGCTGCAACTGGTCGATGCCAGCAACGGTAAGGTGATCAAGGCTGGTGATTTCTCGCAAGTTGCGAATACCTTCAAGGTCACGAAAGACGCTGCCGGCAGCACGATTTTGCCGTATGCCGTGCAATACATCTCCACCGGCATTGCCAGTGCCGGTCTGGTGAAGAGTGCCGTTACCTATTCCATCACTTACGAATAATCCACTCGCCAGGGAAGCACGTCCTCGCCGCATAGGCGGGACGCGCTTCCGATCTACATCCTGAGGTCTTCCATGTCCCCTTATCATTCATTGCAAAGTTCGTTGTTGCTCAGCCTGGCCTTGCTGTTTTGTTCTTCCTCGATGGCCAGCGTCGTGATCACGGGCACGCGGCAGATTTATCCGGCGAAGCAAAAAGAAATCACGGTCAAGCTCAATAACGATGGCGCAGTGCCGGCGCTGGTGCAGGCGTGGGTCGATGCTGGCGATGTCGCATCGACGCCGGCTGCGGCCAAAGTTCCTTTTGTGCTGACGCCGCCGCTGGCCCGCATCGATCCGGGCAAGGGGCAGAGCCTGCGCCTGATGTTTGTCGGTCCGGCCTTGTCGGCGGCGAAGGAATCGGTGTTCTGGCTGAACGTGCTGGAGATTCCGCCCAAGTCGCAAGACGCCGATGTGAATTCCCTGCAGATGGCGTTCCGCTCGCGCATCAAGATTTTTTATCGCCCCGAGGGCCTGGCTGGCAATCCTGTCGACGCGATCGAACAAGTGCAATGGCGTGCCGTTCATGCCAGCAGTGGCAAGGGCTTTACCCTGGAAGCATATAACCCGTCCGCCTTTCACGTGTCGGTGGCGTCGCTGTCGCTGGTGGCTGGCGCCGAACGCAGTGAGAGTGATGGCGGCATGGTGGCGCCAGGCGAGACCAAACAATTTGCGCTGCCCTCCCTGAAGGCCTTGCCTGCCGCAGGTGCGCAGGTGGAGTTTAACGCCATCAATGATTATGGTGTCCCGATGCCGGTGCGGCGCACCCTTGCGGCGCCGGCCGGCCGGCCCGTTCCTTGAGGTTTGAATCATGAATACTCATCGCCATGTCCGTTATTATCCGCAAGCAAGGCCTAATCCGGGCGTCAATGCGCTCGTTGGCAGCATGCTCAAGGCGGTGGCGTTCAGTTCATGTGCCTTGGTCATGCCAGCTGCGCATGCCGACGAGGTCGATTTCAACAGTGCGTTCCTGCCGGAAGGCTCGCGCAACTTGGATCTCGCAGCCTATCAAAAAGGTAACCCGGTGTTGCCAGGTACTTACCGTGCCGATATTTCCCTCAATGGCCAGTTGAAAAACCGCCAGGATATCCAGATTCACGCCAATGACGATGGCAGCCATCCCGTGGTGTGCGTATCGCGCAAGCTGCTGGAATTGCTCGGTGTCGACCTGACGCGCCTGTCGCCGGAAGCGATGGCCTTGCTGGAAGCGGACAATTGTACCGAGCTAGGCAAGCTGATCGAGAATGCGACGGCCAGGTTCGTGCCGGAGAGTCAGCAAGTCGATATCAGCATTCCCCAGGCGTCGCTGCGGCGCAATGCGCGCGGTTATGTCAGCCCCGAGCTATGGGATAGCGGTGTCACTTCGGGCATGTTGGGTTACAACTTTAACAGCTATCACAACAAGAGTGGCGGTACTTCATTCGACTCCGCCTATCTGGGCCTCAACGGCGGCTTCAATATGGGTGGCTGGCGTTTTCGCCATAATGGCGCACTCAGCTGGCAGCAGCAGGGAGGCAGTCGTTACCAGGTGCTCGATACCTATGCGCGGCGCGACATGACGGCGTTGAAAAGCCAGCTGACACTGGGCGATGCGAATACCAGCGGGGAGATTTTCGATACCTTATCCTTCCGGGGTGCGCAACTGGCCAGCGATGACCGCATGTTGCCCAATTCCTTGCGCGGCTATGCGCCCGTGGTGCGCGGCATTGCCCGCACCAACGCTCGCGTGAGCATACGCCAGGCGGGCAATCTCTTGCTTGAAACGACGGTGGCGCCAGGCGCTTTTGTCATCGACGACATGTATGCCACGGGTTACGGCGGCGACTTGAGCGTGACGGTGTCCGAAGCGGATGGTAGCGAACAGCGTTTTATCGTGCCGTATGCGGCCGTCAGCCAGTTGCTGCGTCCGGGTTCGCTGCGCTTCAGCGCGGCGGCTGGCGTAACGCGCAATAATTTCTTGAGTAAGCAGGCGCGCGTCCTGCAGGGCACTTTGCAGTATGGTTTGAATAATAGCCTGACCGGTTACGGTGGCTTGCAGGCCAGTGAGGACTATTTGTCCCTGCTCGGCGGCGTGGCCTTTGCATCACCGATAGGTGCCTTTTCCATGGATCTGAGTCATGCGCAGACGAAACTTGCCGCGGACACGGCCAAGGGCCAAAGTCTGCGCTTGTCGTACAGCAAGAATGTCTTGAGCACCGGCAGTAATTTCTCGATGGCTGCTTACCGTTTTTCCACCAGCGGCTATCTGGATTTTGCCAATGCGGCCCAAATACTCGACGCCGAACGCAATGGTCACGATTCCAATATGCAGTATAGGCCCCGCAACCGCGTGTCCTTGACCGCCGACCAGCACCTGGGTGCGTGGGGCCAGGTCAGCATCAGTGGTTATGCACAGAATTACTGGAACCGGCCTGGCCAGGACTTGCAATACCAGCTCAGCTACAACAAGCAGGTGGGGCGCGTGAGCTACGGCATCAATGCCAATCGCAGCAAGGTATCTTATGGCGGCATGGAAAGCAGGATACAACTGACCTTGAGCATGCCGCTGGGCGGCAATGACAGTCTGTACAGTCCGCAAATGTCGGCACAGGTATCGCGCGACACGGATGGTCGCTACAGCCAGTTGGCAACGCTGAGCGGCAGCGCGGGAGAAGAACGGCAATTTGGCTATGGCGCATCAGTGAGCCGCAATGGCAGTACCAGTAGCAGCAGCCTCAACGGTCAGTATACCGGGGCGCAGGCGATGCTTGGCGCCAGCGTGGGGCGCGGCACCGGCTATAGCAGTGCCTCGGTCAGCATGAGCGGCAGTGTGGTGGCCCATCCTGGTGGTGTGACCCTGACGCCGCTGCGTGGCGAAACCATGGCCGTCGTGCATGCGCCTGGTGCCGCCGGCGCCAAGGTGGCCGGCTATCCCGGCCTCAGGCTCGACGCCAGCGGCAATGCGGTCCTGCCCTATTTGCGTCCGTATGAATTGAACGAAGTGGCGATTGATCCGCAGGGCACGTCGATGGATGTCGAGCTGAGCGAAACGAGTCAGCAGGTGGCACCGCGCGATGGCGCTGTCGTGTTTTTGAAGTATGGCACCAGCACGGGGCGCGCAATACTATTCAACGTGAGCTTGGCGAACGGCGAGGCGTTGACCTTCGGTGCCACCGTGAAAGATGAGCAAGGCTTGCCGGTGGGCGTGGTGGGGCAGGGTGGCCAGCTGTATGCACGCCTGCAGGAAAGCACCCGGCAGTTATCGATTTCCTGGGGCGGAAGGGCGCATGAACGTTGTACCTTGGCCATTCCCGCATCTGTCATGCAAGGCGAGGGCGGCAAGCTGCAGCAAGTTGATGCCGTGTGCGTGCCGGAATTGATCAATGCAAAGGTGGCGCCCGCCGAGGAACGCCGTGTCGAGCTGCTCAGCGGTACATATCCGGTCGACATCTTCCTCAACGGGCAGCGCATGGAAAGGCGCGACGTGGCCTTCATGCCGGTGGCCGGAGAACAACGTCCTTCGCCCTGCATGAGTACGGTGGATTTGCAGGAGTATGGCGTGCAGCTGTCCAAAGAGCAGTTGCTGCTGCCGTGCCAGCAGGTACTGGCGTCGATCCGCGGCGCCAGCTGGCGCCATGAGGCTGCCGTCCAGCGCCTCGATCTGCAAGTGCCGGCCGCGTCGCTGGTGGCGCGCGCGCCACGCCAGGGCTCGCAACTGGCCGCCGCAGGTATCCAGAAGGAAGACACCGGCATGAGAATCACGCAAAAGAGAAAACCATGAAAATTCGTACAATGGCTGGCCTGATGGCCGGGTTGCTGCTGTGCGCAGCGCCGCAACTGGCCCAGGCTGGGCCGAACTGTTTCGCCATCAATGGAAACCTGGGTTTTACGGGCACGATGGCGCTGCAGCTGGGCAGCCTTGCCGTGCCGCGTGACGTGCCGAATGGCACCATGCTGTACTTTCAGTATATTAGGCAGGCTGCCAATGGCCTGCAGCTGCAATGCGATGTCGCAAACGCTGTGATACAGCTGTCATTCCGTATGCAGGGTGTTGGCGCGAATGCCAACTTCAGCGGAAACCAGGCATACGCCGGCAAAGTCTATGCAACAGCGGTGCCTGGCATTGGCGTTGCCTGGTACACCAACAGCTTGTGGATGGCTGACGGGAATGTAGATAATAGTGTCCCCACAGTGCCCAACGGCTGTGGCAGCGGCTTAGGTGAGCCGCCGGGAGCGTGCCGCACCCTCCCGCTCCCCAAGTTAGTCCCCACTACCGCCTTCATGCTCATAAAGACGGGACCGGTGGGGACGGGAATCATACGGGCCAGCGACTTGGGCAGACTATCCTATTTTGTGACCGTGGGTGGCGGCGGCACGGAGTTCAATGTCAGTTCAGTTAGCTTGACAGGCAGCATCAGCGTGGTCAGCACCACGTGCCATACGCCCGACGTCAAGGTGGCGCTGGGCAGCAGGAAGGTATCTGCCCTGACGGGGGCGGCAGGCGCGTCCACGCCGACGGTCGGCTTTGTGCTCGGTCTGGCCGACTGCCCGGGGTTTCCCGGCAATCTCAGCATCACCTCCACGACGGCGCCGGTGTCGTCTGAAAATGGGGTTGTCAGAGCCCCCACTTTTCTGCCGAATAGCGTCAGCGTGCGGATAGATCCTGCCGCCCCGGCAATCGATGCGGCCAGGGGCGTGCTGAGCCTGACGACGGAAAGGGGGGTGGCCACTGGCGTGGGCGTGCAATTGCTCGACAGTGCAGGCGCGCCCTGGCCCCTGTCGAAGGATGTCAAGTTGAGCAACGTGCTCGGTGCAGGCACCCGCTTGCTCGACATCTCCCTGGGCGCGCGTTATCTGAAAACGACGATGGGCACGGTGACGACCGGCCCGGCCAATGCGGTGGCCACTTACACACTGACGTATCAATAGCACGTGCAAGCTCCCATGCAAAACGGCGCGCCAGTGATGGCGCGCCGTTTTGCGTGATGAGCGGTCAGTGCCGGGGACGCGAGAGTGCCCGTAGTTCGCCGATGGACAGACCCGATGTCTCGTGCATGCGTATCAGCATGTCGGTATCGACTGCGGTGCTTCCTTTTCTCAGCTTGCTGATCGCGAACGGCGGCACGCCCAGCTCGCGCGCCAGGCAGGCGTCATTGCGCAACCCCATGTAGGCGAGCAGGCGTTCGACCAGTGCCGCGCTATCGTGCGTGTGGACGGCTGCCTCGCCACCCCTGGTCTCGGTGATCAAGGCATGCGCTGGTAATTCGGTCATATTGGTCATGTTACGTTGCCTTCATTGCCATTGCAGGCAGTCTTGCAAGCTGATGTTGAATAAAGTCCTCGCGCTCCATCGGGCGTGCCAGCGCGTAGCCCTGGCCGATATGGCAGCCGATGCCCAGCAAGGCCGCCAGTAGCGATTCGCTCTCGATGCCTTCGGCCACCAGTTTGAGGTTGAGCCCTTTTGCCAGTGAAATGAGGGTGGCGACAATGGCGTGCGAATGGGTATTGGTTTCCATGTCGCGAATAAAGGCGCCGTCGATCTTGACTTCATCGAAAGGCATCTTGAACAGGACGTTGAAGGTGGCGGAACCGGCGCCGAAATCGTCGAGCGACAGGGGAAATCCTTTCGCCCGCAGGGTGTTGAGGCAAGCCGACAGGCACAGTTCGTCGAGGACTGGCAAGTCTTCGGTGACTTCGACCTTCAGCAGCCGCGTTGGCAGGCAGGCATCCCACATTTTTGTGGCAAGCAGATCGGCCATTCCGGGCGTGCACACGGTATCGATCGAGGCGTTGACGGCAACCGGCACGTCGCCACCTTGACGGCGCAAGTGCTGCAACATGGCGATGACTTCCTTGACGACCAGGTCGAACAGCGGCAGATGCAGGCCGAGCCGGTTGACCATGGGAATGAGTACCGTCGGTGGTACGCTGCCATGACGTGGATGGTGCCAGCGCAGCAGTGCTTCCGCGCTGACAACGCGCCGGCTGTGCAAGTCATACTGGGGCTGGTAGACGACACGCAGCCCTTCACCCGAATGTATGGCGTGAATGACGTCCGCGTCGCTGGGCAGGGAAGATGGGTGGTGCCTGGGCGCTTGCGGGATTTTTCTGCTTTCTTGCAGCCCGTTGCCGGGCATGGCGAAGGGGCGCGCCGGCAGGCGCTGTCTCATCGTGATGGATGGAAGGGCGTACACGGCAGCGCTCATGGCGATTTTCCCGACAGTTTAAGATGGGGAAAGTATAGGAAGTTCGACTGCCAAGCGACATCGGACTGTTCTGAAAAGCGGCCCAGCTTCAGAGGCCGAATGCGCCGCGCATGAAGTCGCGCCGCAGCGCGTTGAGCCTGTCGGAATCGCGCGTGTAGTACAGCTTGTTCGTCAGCAGCACCGCATAGCGGCCACGCCGGCGACTGAGCCACATGGCCGTGCCGGTGAAACCCTGGTGGCACCAGACGTCGTCCTGCGGGCCCGTGCCCGCCGCCGGGTGCCAGAACAGGCCGCGCGACGGTTGCAGCGCGCCCGTCTGCACCGTCAGCGAATCGCGCACCCAGCCGGCGTCGAACACCTTGCCGTCCGGAACCAGCATCGCCCGCAGGAAACGCTGCAGGTCCGGCACGTTGGAAAACAGCCCGGAAATGCCGCACACGCCGCCCAGCAGCCGGGCCGAAAAATCATGCACCACGCCGGCAAGGTGGGCGCCCGCCTGCTCGCAGAATTCGGTCGGCGCGACCAGCTGGCTGTGCCGGGGCGCCACGGGACCGAATCCCGTGGCGGCCATGCCCAGCGGTTGCAGCACGTACTCGGCCAGCGCCACGTCCAGGGGCAGGCCCAGCAGCCGCTCGATGACCAGGCCGAGGATCAGGGCCGCGCGGTCCGTGTATTCCACGGCCTGGCCTGGCATGCCTTCCAGCGGCTCGTGCAGCACGCCGCGCACGATATCGTCGCGTACGTCACCATAGCTGGCGCGCAGGCGGGCGCGCAGCGGCAGGCCGGCAGTGTGGGGCAGCAGCTGGAAAATCGTGACGGGCGCCAGTGCATAGCCCTGGGTGCCGGGCAAGACGTCGGCCAGCCTGTTGTCCAGGCCCAGGCGTTCCTGCTTCACCAGCTGGCCCATCAGCGACCAGACGCTGATGATCTTGGTCAGCGACGCGATGTCGAACAGGGTGTCGACCTGCATCGCTGCGCTGGCGGGATCGGGCGTGAGTCGCCCGGCCGCGCCCGTCACGCCGTGGTGAATGGTGCCCATGGCCCAGGCCGCGCCTGGGAAAATGTGGTCGTGCACGCCGGCTTCCACCAGCGCTGTCAGTTGGTCGGTGTGGGTGCTTATTTGCATGATGATCGTGCCGTGCTTGTCTTGTCATCCTCTGCCGCTGCCACCCCGAGCCAGCGCGCCACCGATTGCGCCACCCATTCCCCCTCGTCGAGCGGCAGGTCGTGGCCCGCATCGCGGTGGATCAGGCAATCGGCCTGCCAGGCGCGCGCCAGGCGCTGCGAACAGCGGTGGTCGACCAGCCGGTCCTGCGCGCCGGCCATCACCAGCACGGGCATGGTGGGGCGGCTTGCGGGCGCGCGGTAGCGGGCGGCCGACAGCAGCTGGCGCAGCGCGTTGCGCCGGCTGACGGGGTATTCCTGCTGGTAGCTTAACCAGTCAGCCAGCAGCGCGGGATTGCCATGTGCATGGCGACGGCTCGTCAGGCGCAATATCAGCGCTTCCTGGCTGCCTGCATCGCCCAGCAGCAGCTGGCGCAGCAGGGCGCCGTAGTTCTGCCAGCGCAGGCGCCGGTAAAACGGATTGAACGGCCGCATGCTGGTGTTGACGAGCACGCAGCGGGCGATTTCCTGCGGGTAGCGGTGACTCCATTCGACGGCCACCATGCCGCCCAGCGACAGGGCCAGCAAATGGTACGGCGCGGGAATGCCGCGCGCCTGCAGTTGCTGGCGGCAGTCTTCCACCATGGCGGCCACGCGGGTGGCGCTGTCCTGCGCGTGGCGGGTGCCATTGCCGGGCAAGTCGGGCGTGACGATGTGGGCGCCGGGCAGGGCGCGCGCCAGGGTGGCGGGAAAGCTGCCCCAGTGGCGCTGTTCGCGCATCAGGCCGCGCAGCAGGACCCAGGTGTGCGCGCCGCTCATGACTCGTACCATTGCGCCAGGGCGCGCCGGCGCTGGGCCTTGCGCAGCAAGCCTTCCGGCATCCAGCGGCCGTGGCTGCTGGCGGCGCGCATGAGGAAATCGAACCAGACCAGATGCCGGCGCAGCACGCGCTGCAGGCGGTGCGCGGCCGTGGGGTTGAAGATGCTGACCCGATTGAACAGCTGGCGCGGGTTTTTCTTGACCCACAGCCACGAACCCATTTCCAGGGTCAGCGGCATGAACACGCGCCCACTGTAGCTGGTGCCGTTCAGGTACAGATAGTCCCACAAGTCGCCATGCGTGCGGTATTGCCGGCTTTGCGGCTCGAACACATAGTTGTGGTTCGGGTAGCTCTGGCTGAACAGCTCTTCCAGTGCGCCGATCTCGGCCAGGTGCTCGATGGGCACCTTGGTATGCGCGTGGGGAAACCAGATGCGGTCGCGCAAGCCGAAGCCGGAATGGCAATCGAGGGCGATGCTGAACTGGCGCGACAGCAGTTCGCGCTCGACGAGGTCGCACACGGCCTGGCTTTCCACCTCCATCGGGCCGTCTGCCGCACCGCGGTACCAGGGCAGGCGGGCGCTGTAGCGCTGTCCGCCGAGCATGAACGGCACTTTTTCGCGCGCGCTCAACGGCGCATTGCGCATCAGGTCCACGCCGCGCGGATTGCAGCGCGTGGCTTGCCACATGCCGCCCGGATTGACCAGCGGCATGAACACGAGGCGCATGCTTTCCAGTTGCTGGTGCAGGGTGGCGTCCCAGCGCAGGCGCGCGATCAGGCTTTCCAGGAAAGACAGGATGACTTGCGTGCCGATGCGTTCGAGGCCGTGGATGCCGCCGAAAAAGCCCAGCACGGGCACGTCGGGACTCGGATTGCCCAGTGCAATTGTGTACACGGGAAACTCGCGCCCATCCATGGCGATGCTGCAGGGCGCGGCCACTTCCAGGTGGCTGCCGCCCTCGTCGATGAGGCGCTTCAGCATGACCAGCTCGGGCAGATTCTTTTCGATCATCAGGCGTCTGAAAGGGAGAGTAGCAGCCAGTGTAGCCGAAATAAGCGCCGCGCCCGACGTCCCGCATGGCGAAATTTGCGCACGCTGCTGATGTCACGAAGCCGTCATTTTTTATGTGTAGGCTATTGCAGTTGATGCAAGAATTGTTACTTGGCAATGCCTTGTTTCCACGCGATTTCACCCTCACACGATAGCGACTCGATAGCGATATGACAGGCAGCCCGGCATCCGTCCATGTGCTTGCGCTGGCAGGATACCTGGTTTTGCTGGGGTTCCTGGCCGCGGTGGGACCGGTGCGGGCGCAGCCGGCCGATGGTGCCGTGCTGCAGTTTGATATCGCCGCGCAAAACCTCGGCGACGCGCTCGACCTGTACAGCCGCCGCACGGGCATCGCCGTGCTGATGGACCAGCGCTACGCGCAGCGCCAGTCGGCGGCCGTGCGCGGCGCGTATGCTGCCGGCGCGGCCCTGCAAGCCTTGCTGGAGGGGACAGGGCTGCAATCGCGCCTGTCCGATGCGCAAGCCGTCATCGTGTATGCGCCGGCCGCTGCTGACTTGCCACAAGTCAACATCGTGGCCGCCGCCGACATACCGGGCGCCACGCAGGGCGGCGGCGACCATGCGGCCTATGTCAGTCGCTTGCAGCACGTGCTGCTGGGGCTGCTGTGCCGCGCGGCGCAGACGCGTCCCGGCGGCTACCGGCTGGCGCTGCAGCTGTATTTGAACCGCGCCGGCGTGGTGGACCGCGTGCACTTGCTCGACAGCACGGGCTTGCGCGCGCGCGATACGGCCATTGCGCGCGTGGTGCTGGGCATGCGAGTGGGCGCGGCGCCGTTGCCGTCGATGCCGCAGCCCGTCTCCATCCTGCTGCTGCCGCAAGGGCCGGGCAGCGAAGTCGATTGCGCCGCTGGCGCGCCGGGTAGAAACGCGCCATGAGCATGCCCGACCTGCGCACCAAGCTCAAACGCCACCTCAGTGCGCGCTACGCCGTGCTGCGCTGGCGCCTGGAGCGCGTGGTCGGCTGCAAGCACCATGCGGCCGATGCGCTGCAGGAAACCTGGCTGCGCCTCGAAGCGATGGTGGCGCCTGGCCCGGCCGCCGCGCCCGTCCACAATCCCGACGCCTATCTGCTGCGCATGGCGGCCAATATCGCCACCGACGCGTACCGGCGCGACCGCATCATCGTCACGGAGCGCGAACGCGAAGAGCTGATGCACATGGCCGACGAGGCCGGCGACGACATCAGCGATCCGGCGCGCATCGTCTCGGCGCGGCTCGACGTGCAGGCGCTCGACTCTGCGCTGGCGGGTCTGTCGCCGCGCCGCCGTGCCATCCTGACGGCGGCGCGCATCGACGGCATGCTCAATGCGGACATCGCCGAGCGCTTCGGCATTTCCGTGGCGATGGTGAAGAAAGAATTGCAGGCCGCCATGCAACACTGTAAAACGTGCATGGCCGATGCCGATGCCGCACAGCGCAGCGATGTGTCGGGCCGCCGTAAATATTGATGAATCCCATGACTGCTCCTGACCGCGATCCACGCGACGTTTTTGAACATACCGACACGGCCATCGGCCGGGAAGCCGCTGCCTGGTGGGCGCGGCTGCGTGCCGACGATTTTACGCAGGCCGACGCCGACGCCTTGCGCGCCTGGTGCGCGCGCAGCCCCGACCATGCGCGCGCCTGGCGCGAGCTTCAACAAGTGTGGCAGGCGCTCGATCCCGCCTTGACCCGCGCCGCCGCGCCGCAGGGAGCGAACGTGCTGGTGTTCCCGGCGCGCCCCGGACGCCGTGCTTTCCTGGGCGGCGCGCTGGCGGCCGGCGTGGCCGTGCTGGCCTTGCGTCCGCCCTTGGGCGCCTGGCCGTCGCTGCAGGAATTCGCCGCCGACTATCGCACGGGCACGGGCGAGCAGCGGCAAGTGGTCTTGTCGCAACAGATGACGATGCAGATGAATACGCAGACGCGCATCAATGTGCGGGCGCCCGAGTCCATCGAACTGCTGGGCGGCGAGGCGGAAATCCTTGCCAGCGGCGCGCGCCAGCCCGTGTCGGTGCTGGCGGGCGCGGGGCGTTTATTGGCGCAGTCGGCCCGCTTCAATGTGCGCTACACGGACGATGCCGTGTGCGTCACTTGCCTGGCGGGCGCCGTGGAGGTGGCGTGGCAACAGCGCCGCCAAACCCTCGATGCGGGACAGCAACTGGTCTACGACGAGCGGGGCGTGCAGGCGGCCACGGCCGCGCCGGTGGAAGAGGCCAGCGCGTGGCGCACGGGCGCGCTGTCGTTTGTCGGCAAACCGCTGGCCGATGTCGTCGATGAAATCAACCGCTACCGGCCCGGCCGGGTGGTGCTGCGCAATGCCGAGCTGGGCCGCCGCCTCGTGCGCATGCGTTTTTCTATCGGGCAAACCGATGGCGCGCTGGCGATGATACGCGACCTGTACGGCGCGCAAATGACGAGCTTGCCAGGCGGCATTGTCCTGTTCAGCTGATCCCGTGTTTTCCTTTGGCAGGCTTATTTTGAAAAATATTTAAAAATATTTTTCAAAAAACATTATCCCTTCCGCCATTGAGCTACGTCATGGAGGCATGGACGCCTGCGTTACCGCCAGGCTCCGTTCCCTACTCTCTAGCCAGGAAACCATTGCC
Source organism: Janthinobacterium sp. BJB426 (assembly GCF_002735705.1). Lineage (GTDB taxonomy): Bacteria > Pseudomonadota > Gammaproteobacteria > Burkholderiales > Burkholderiaceae_D > Janthinobacterium. The sequence goes on along the minus strand of NZ_PDZL01000002.1, from coordinate 485,319 downwards.
ATGACCAAGCTTCACACTGCCCAGCGCCCAGTCCCAAACGTTGACCCGGACGCGCAGCGTACCTCCACGCTGGGCAGCCGCTTGCGGCTCACGCCGCTCGCCTACGCACTGACCACCATGCTGATGGCGGGCGCCTTTACCACGCCGGCGCGCGCGCAGCAGGCATTCAGCGGCGGCTGGTTCGCGGCCAAGGGGGCGGCGCAAAATACGGCGGCCAACTCGGGCCGCCTGCCGAATGGCCAGCCGCTGCCGCTGGGCAGCCGTCCCGAGGGCCCGCAACAGCAGGCAAACCAGCAGTTGCAGCGCTCGCTCAACAACCTGAACCTGGCCGCGCGCGCCATCGCCGCGCAGCAAGCATCCCAGGCGCAGGCGCGCCAGGCGGCCGCCGGCGGCGCCAGCGTGCCAAATGGCCTGGCGCAGGGTGGCTTGCAGGTCGACACCAACAGCCTGACGGCCGGCTGGCTCAATGCCCAGGGACCCGTGCAGACAGTGGCGAACGGCAAGACGGCCGTGGTGGTGCAGCAGACGGCGGACAAGGCTATCCTGAACTGGGAAACCTTCAATGTGGGCAAGGACACGACGTTGACGTTCCAGCAGCAGAAGGACTGGGCCGTGCTGAACCGGGTCAACGATCCGCTGGCGCGTCCCAGCCAGATCCAGGGCCAGATCAAGGCCGACGGCACGCTGCTGCTGGTCAACCGCAACGGCATCGTGTTTACGGGCACGAGCCAGGTCGATACGCGCAGCCTGGTGGCGGCCGCAGCCCGCATCAGCGATGCGCAATTCCAGAAAAACGGCATCTACAGCTCCGGCACGGCCGGCGCCACGACGTTCACCGATGCGGCCGGCAAAGTCCAGGTGCAGGCCGGTGCGCGCGTCAGTAGCAATGCGCCCAAGGGCAGCACGGAAGGCGGCGGTTACGTGATGCTGCTGGGTAAAGAGGTGCACAACGGGGGCGAGATCAGCACGCCCAAGGGCCAGGCCCTGCTGGCCGCCGGCGACGGCTTTGCCATCAGGAAGGGCGTGGGCACGGATGGCAATCCGCTGTCGACCACGCGCGGCAGCGAAGTCACGCCGCAGTTCGCGGCCGGCAGCACGGCGGGCAAGGTCGTCAACACGGGCCTGATCCAGGCGCGCGAAGGCGACATCACGCTGGCCGGGCGCACGGTGCAGCAGGATGGCGTGCTGTTCGCCACCACCACCACGGCCACGCGCGGCACGATACACCTCAATGCCCTGGGCAGCGACGCGGCCGTCACCGTGGGACGGGGCGCCACCACGGCCATCCTCGTTGAGGACGACGGCAAGACGATGGCGCTCGACAGCCAGCGCGACGCCATGCGCGGCCCGGCCGTGGCGGCGGAACAGAATATCTCGCTCGTCAACGACCGCCGCGATCAGTCGCGCATCGAGATCGGCAGCGCCGGCACGGTGGAGTTGCTCGCCGATTCGCTGACCCTGGCCACGGGCGGCCAGATCGCCGTCAATGCGGCCAGCCGCAGCCTGTTGCGCGACGGGGCGCAGCTTGACGTGTCCGGCGCCGTCGGCGTCAAGGTGGCGATGGCGGCCAACAATATCGAGATCAATGTGCAGGGCAACGAGCAGCGCGACGCACCCGTCAACCGTGACGGCAAGGCCTTGATCAACAACAGCATCTGGGTGGACCGCCGCAAGCTGGTGTTTGTACCGAAGGGCACGAACGGCTACGACAGCGACCGCTGGTACACGGCTGGCGGCTTGCTGGAAGTGGCCGGTTATCTGGGCACGCAGGGTCACTCCGTCAGCGAATGGATGGGGCAGGGCGGCACCGTGAGCTTCGGCGGCAAGGATGTCGTCACGCAGCTTGGCTCCAGCATCAATCTGTCCGGCGGCACCCTGGACGTGCAGACGGGCGCGTTGCGCCAGACCTGGCTGAAAGGCGCGGACGGCAAGCTGTATGAAGCGGGCAGCGCGCCGGCCGACCTGGCCTATCTTGGCGTGTACAAGGGTTACGAGGAAGAACATGCGCGCTGGGGCAAGGAAGCCAGCGCCTTCTACGCCAATCCGCTGATCGCCGCGCAACAGCGCCTGGAAAACGGTTATACGGTAGGCCGCGACGCGGGCAAGCTGGTGGTGGCCACGGGGTCGGCCGTGCTGGAAGGGGCGATTGCGGGCGACGTCTTCCAGGGTGAGCGCCAGGCACAGGCGCCGCAGGCGCTGCTCGACGGCTACCAGCAGTCGCAGCTGGCGGCCGCGCAGCGCGGGCAATTGATCGTCGGCCAGTATCAGCCGATGTTCGACAAGCGCACGGGCGTGCTGCAGCATGCGTTGTCGGCTGTCATGGACGAAGTGCGCCTGACGCGCGTGCAGGACGGCATCGCCGCCGGCCTCGACGTGGCAGGCGCGCTGGACGCTGAACGCCAGGGCAAGTTGCTGCTCGATACCAACTTGCTGAACAATCAGCAATTGGGCGCCATCCGCATCGCCGCCAAGGGCGCGATCACCGTCGACAGCGCGCTGCAGGTGGCCGATGGCGGCAATATTACCCTGTTCGGCAAGGACGTGGCCATCAATAGCAACCTGCGCAGCCATGGCGGCAGCATCATGGCTGGCAATGTGCTGAACCAGATCGGCGCACTGGGCATGGCTGATACCTTCGTCAATCCGGGCGTGCCCCCGGGCACGTTGCTGCTGGCCGATGGCGTGAGTCTGGACACCAGCGGTTTGCTCAGCAACGTGCTGCGCGATCCGCTGGCCGCCGCCGGCTTGCCGTACCTGAACGGCGGCACGGTATCGTTGCGGGCGTATGGCGACGTGCGCATCGGCAGCGGCAGCCTGATCGACGTCAACTCGGGCGCGGCCATCCTGTCGCAGGCGAAACAGCAGGGCGGCAAGGGCGGCAACGTGACCTTGGCCAGCTATGGCGCCAAGGCCGACCTGGTGCTGGGCGAGAGCGCGCAGGTGCGCGGCCATGGCGTGGCCGGCGGCGGCAAGCTGGAATTGCAGGCGAACAAGATACTGGTCGGCCAAGCCGATACCGGACAGAAAGGTACCCTGCAGCTGGATGGCGACTTCTTTGACAAGGGTTTTTCCAGCTACAGCCTGCTCGGCAAGCAGGGTGTGACGGTGGCGGACGGCACGCAGGTCGACGTGCGCATGCCCGTGCTGCGCGTGGTGGACAATGAAAAACTGGCCCTGTGGACGCCGGAACAGGTCACGGAAAACACCGTCAAGGGCACGTTGACGCAGCGCAAGGGCGCCAGTCTGGCCCTGCAGGTGGGCGATGTCCAGTCCGATGCGGCCGACATGGCCAGCGCCGAACTGCTGGTGGGCAGGAATGCCGTGGTGAATGTCGATGCGGGCCAGTCGATCAAGTTGTCCAGCGTGGGCCAGCTGACGGTGGAAGGGCGCCTGAATGCCTGGGGCGGCAAGCTCAGCCTCGGCGGCGTGGGCGTCGGCGTGAATGTGTCTGAAACGGTGGAAGCGGCCGGCCATGGCCGTTCCCTGTGGATAGGCGAGAACGCCGTGCTCGATGTCGCCGCGCGCGCCGTCAGCGCCACGGATGCGCAGGGCCGGCGCTATGGCAAGGTGGTCGATGGCGGCAGCATCGTCATCGGCGGTGAAATCGACCATGCGCAGGGCAGCACGTCGGCGGCCAGCCTGTTTGTTGTCGTGCGCGACGGCGCCGTGCTGGACGCTTCCGGCGCGCACGCCGTGCTCGACATCAACGGCGCGGCCGTCGACGTGGCCAGTGCGGGCGGCAGCATCGCGCTGGCGTCGAACAATGGCTTGTACCTCGATGGCCAGTTGCTGGCCCGGGCGGGCGGCGCGGGCGCGGCGGGCGGCAGCCTGTCCGTGGCCACGGGCACCCCCGTCTACCTGAAAGTGCTGGCCACGCCCAATGTACTGCAGGGCCGCCAGCTGGCCGTGACGCAGCGCCAGGGCGCCAGCGACCTGACCGAGAACGTGAGCGCCCGCGATGCGGCGGCAACGCTGCAGTATGGCCACGGGCGTTTTTCCGTCGAGCAAGTGGAAACGGGCGGCTTCGGCAGCCTGGCGCTGCTGGGCGCCGCCTCCTTCGATGGCGACGTGTCGCTGCAGCTGCAGCAAAGCTTCCAGCTGTACGGCGCGCCAGTGCTGACACCCGGCAGCAAGCCCGGCGCGAAGGTCAGCGTTACGGCGCCGTATGTGCGCCTGGCCAGCATCAAGCCGGCCGGCAAGGATTTCTATGTCACGCCGGGCACGGCCGGGGAGTCGCCGGTCGCCGGCCAGGTCAGCATCGCGGGCGAGCTGATCGACGTGCGCGGCGTGGTCAATATCGTTGCCGACGACGTGCGCCTGAGCAGCCGCGGCGACTTGCGCTTCCTGCTGTCCCCGCTGGGCTGGGGCGGCGCGGAGGCGACGACGGTGCTGTCCTCGCCGGGCGACATGACCCTCAGCGCGGCCCAGCTGTATCCGGAAACGGGCGCCGGCGCCGCCGTACGCGTCGGTTATGGCCGCACGGATGGAAAGTTCGGCTACGATCCGGCGCGCAGCCTGCGTATCGCCCGCACGACGGATAGCCTGCCAGCCATGCCGTATTCCGCCTTCGGCTCGCTGGAACTGGAGGCCGCGCATATCGAGCATGGCGGCGTGGTGCGCGCACCGCTGGGGCGCCTGGCGATCGGTGCTGCCCGCTATGAAAATGACAAGAGCCTGAGCGTCAATCTGCTGGCCAACAGCATCAGCTCCGTCAGCGGCGCCGGCCTGGTCATGCCGTATGGCGGCACGGTCGATGGCCAGAGCTGGAATGTGGATGGCAAGCTGGCCACCTTCATGGGCGTGGGCGGCTTCAATGCGCAGGGCGGCTTGCGCGTCGGCGTGGAAATGGCCGGCGTGGCCGTGGACGTGCAGCCGGGCGCGCTGCTCGACCTGTCGGGCGGCGGCGAACTGACGGGCGCCGGCTTCATCGCGGGCCGCGGCGGCTCCACCGATGCGCGCTATCATCCGCTGGCGCAAGTGAATGCGAACGGCGGTTTCATCCTGCCGGGCCTGGCGACGAATCCCGTGTACGCCATCGTGCCCGGTGTGCAGGCGCCGCAAGCGCCTTCGGGCGCCGCCGATGCGGCCGTGGGCCGGCAAGTGACGATAGGCAACGGCGTGCCGGGCCTGGCGGCCGGCACCTACACCCTGATGCCGTCGACCTACGCTCTGCTGCCGGGCGCCTTCCGCGTGGAACTGAACGGCCTGGCGGGGCAGGGTAGCGCCGGTACGCTGGCGCAGCCGCTGCGCAACGGTTCCTGGGCCGCACCCGGCACCTTGTCGATCGCCGGCACGGACATCCGCGCGCCGCTGGCCAGCCAGCTGATCATCACGCCGGCCAAGGTCGTGCGCACGTATTCCCAGTACAACGAAATGGGTTATGCCGCGTTTGCCCTGGCCGATGCGCAAACGCGTGGCATTCCCCGCGCGATGCTGCCGGCCGACGCGAAAACGCTCAAGCTGAACCTGGCGCCCGGCGGCGGCCTGGAGACGTTCCAGTTCCACGGCACGGGCAAGTTCGCCGCGGCCGAGGGCGGCTATGGCGGCACCGTGGTGCTGATGTCGAGCAATACCTCCGCTGGCGAGATCGAGCTCCTCGCTGATGGCGCGCCGGCCAGCGGTGACGCGAAACAGGTCAGCATACGCGCTTCCAGCCTGAACAATATCGGCGCGGCCCGCATCGTGGTGGGCAATGCGCCCACCGTGGAATATGGCCAGGGCGGCAATTACGTGAACTTCGGCGTCCAGTCGGCGCGCGCCATCTACCTGCGCGCCGGCGCCGTCTTGTCGGCGCCCGAAGTCTTCCTCGTCGCCCAGGATCCGGGCAATTCTGAACTGGGCGACGGCGTGATCGATATCGCGCCCGGCGCAGGCATCAACACCCTGGGACGCGGCAAGGCCGCCTACGACGCCAACGATGGCTTCATCTACCAGAGCCGTCCGGATGTGCACGTGCTGGCCGCGTCGAACGGCTTGCTCAATGTGGCGCCCGTCAGCGGCGCGACGCGCGGCGGCATCCGCATCGGCATGTGCGCCGACGCTTGCGCGGGCAGCGGCACGGCCAGCCTGTACTCGGAAGGCACCCTGCTGCTGGCGACCAGCGGCAGCTTCCAGCTCCATGATACGGTGCGCTACGGCACGCGCAATCTGAGCCTGGCCGTGGGCGCCATCAATATCGGCTCGAACGAGGCGCTGGCGGCGGCCCAGGCCAGCGGCACGCGTCCCGCCGGCCTGACCCTGAACCAGGGGCTGCTGGACCGTTTGCTGCGCGGCGACACCAGCACGGGGGCGCCGGCGCTGCAGGCGCTGATGCTGAACGCGGCCGACAGCGTCAACTTCTATGGCGACGTGGTGCTCGACACCTATGACAAGACGAGCGGAAAATCGAACCTGGAGCGCCTGGTGCTGACCACGCCGGCCATGTATGGACAGGGTGGCGCGGGCACGGTGGCGACCATCCGCACGGCTAACCTGATCTGGGGCGGCGCCCTGTCGGCGCCCGGCAACGTGATCGCGCATGGCGCCGGCACGGGCAGCGGCACCCTGAACCTGGAGACGGAGCGCATCGATTTCGGCTTTGGCCCGTTCACGCAGCCAGCCGGCGTCGCCACCTTCGACCGCCTGGCGCTGGGTTTTGCCAACGTCAACCTGAAAGCGTCGGGCCAGGTCACGGCCAACCACAAGGGCAGCCTGTCCGTCTACCAGGCGCAGGGAGCATATGAAACGGGCAAGGGTTTCCAGTACAGCGGCGGCAATCTGAACATCAGCACGCCGCTGCTGACGGGCGAGGCCGGTTCGTCGCACAGCTACACGGCGGGTGGCGCGCTGGCCGTGACGGCGCCGGCTGGCCCGGCAGCCGCCATTCCCGCCAAAAATAACGCTGCGCTGGGCGCCCAGCTGGCCTTGAACGGCGACAGCGTGACCGTCGCGACAGCCGTGGTGCTGCCAAGCGGCAAGCTCACCGTCAATGCGCAGCACGACATCAGCGTGGCCGACGCTGCGCGCGTCGACATGGCGGGCCGCAAGAGCACCTTCTTCGACGTGGATAAATACAGCTGGGGTGGCGACGTGACCCTCGACAGCCGCGCCGGCGATATCCGCGCAGCGAGCGGCAGCGTGATCGATCTGTCGGCCGAGAACAACCGCGCCGGCAGCCTGAAGGCCGTGGCCCTCGATGGCGCGGCCGGCATGGTGGAGCTGCAAGGCAAGATACTCGGTGGCGCCAGCGGCAGCTACGACGCGGGCGGCACCGTGGTGCCGTACAAGCAGGGCAGCGTGGACGTGCGCGCGCAAACCCTGGGCGCGGGCGGCACCCTGGACAGCCAGTTCGCGTCGCTGAACAAGCGCTTGAGTGAAGGCGGCGTGACGGGCGGGCGCAGCTTCCAGCTGAAACAGGGCGACTTGACGATAGGTAATGAAATCAAGGCAGGCGAAGTGCAGGTATCCGTCGACAACGGCCGCCTGACGGTGGCAGGCGTGATTGATGCCGGCGGCGAGCGCGTGGGCAGCATCCGCCTGGCCGGCAAGCAGGGCGTCACCCTGGCCGGCAACGCCGTGCTCGACGCGCATGGCACCATCCTGCGCGTCGACAGCTATGGCAAGATCATCGACAGCCCGAACCGCGCCACGGTGGAACTGAACGCGGGGGAGGGAACATTGGACCTGGCCGGCGGCGCGCAGATCGACGTGCGCCACGGCACGGCGGCCGTGCTTGGGAAGGGCAAGGGCGAACACGACGGCGCCGCGCGCGGCACGGTGGAACTGAGCGCGCCGCGCCTGGGCAGCGGCGGTGCGCGCACGGACGCTGACGCGGCCACCTTTGGCGACATCGCCATTACGGCCGGCGGCGGCTTCACCATCCGCGGCGCGAAATCGATCGCCGTCAACGCCATGCAGCGCTATGACGATGCGGCTTATGCCACGGACCTGTCGGCCAGTGGCCGCCCGTATCAGGTGGTCAACCAGGCATACCTCGACAGCAAGCATGCGGACAGCACGGCCTTTATCGATGCGGCGCTGGCCAACACGAACTTGCGCAATGGCAAGCTGGCGGGCTTGAACACGGCCGCGTATGCCGAGGCGCTGCACCTGCGTCCCGGCGTCGATATCGTCAGCAAGACGGCGGACGGCGACCTGGTGGTGCAGGGCGACCTGGATTTGTCGGGCATGCGCTACGCCAGCCTGAATCCGCGTTTTCAAGTGACGCATGCGCGCGGCTCGGGCGAGGTGGGCAGCCTGCTGCTGCGCGCCGGCGGCGATTTGAATATCTATGGCAGCATCAATGACGGCTTCGCGCCGCCGCCGTCCACGCAGGACGACAAGGGCTGGTTGTTGCTGCCCGGGCGCGACATCAACGGCAGCGACGTCATCGTGCCGGGCGAGGGCGTGACCCTGGCCGACGGCACCATTTTCCCGGGCGGCGTCACGCTCAATTACGACGTGCCCGTCAAGGCCCTGAGTTTCCGCGCCAATACGCGCTTGCCCGTGGACGTGGTCCTGAACCAGGTGCTTACCTTGCCGGCCGGCACGGTACTGGCGGCCGCCGTGCGCGACAGCGCCGGCAATGTCCTGCATGCGGCCGGCACCTTGCTGGCCACGGCGCAAACCCTGCCTTCCGGCACGCGCCTCGACGCAGGCAGCGTCATCGCGCAAATGGTCAAGGTGCGCGCCATGACCTGGCCGAAAGGCGTTGCCTTGCCGGGCTTGCTGGGCGAGCGCAACGTTGTCACCCTCAGTGGCAAAGTGGTGCTGCCCGTCGGCGCGCTGATCCCGAACGGCACCGACGTCAAACTGCTGCCCGGCGTGACGTCCATCGCATTGCGCCCGGAAGTGGCGGGCAGCCAGGGCAAGCTGTGGGCCATCGCGCCGATGCTGGCCGAAGGTTCGCAATCGTGGGGCATGCGCCTGGCGGCCGGCGCCGACCTGGAGGCGGCCGACACGCGCAGCGTGCAGGCGCATCCGGCGCACGGCACCCTGCGCCTGGCCGACAGCCATTACGGCATGTATGGCGTCATGATCCCGCCGAAGGGCGTGCAGCACTGGACGCAGGCGGCGCAGGAGCTGGGCGAGCGCGAGGGCATCGTCGGCATCGTGGCGGGCGAACCGATCACCGAGGAATTCATCAGCCAGTTCGGCCAGACCGTGGCGGAGTTCTGCGCTGGCGACGCCAGCATGTGCGTGCTGAAGCTGGCTTATGTGTGGACCAAGGCCGGCGCCGAAGAATTCGCCGACCCGAGCGTGAAGGCGGGCGACGTGGTCGACCTGGCCGGCCTGGGCTGGCCCACCATGTGCGAGGAAAACCCCACCTGGTGCGGCACCTCCAACCCCACCTTCGACAACAAGGCGTCCAGCCTGCGCTACAGCGTGCTGCGCACGGGCACGGGCGACCTGGACCTCGTCAGCGGCGGCGACTTGCGCATGGATAGCCTGTACGGCGTGTACACGGCCGGCATGTCGTCGGTGGCGACGGCGGCCGGTGACCCGTACAACCTGCCGCGCGCGCGCAATCTGGACGGCACGGTGCTGTCCAACCCCGATGGCGCGCATGAGCGCCTGGTCGATGGCGGCGCAGACAGTCTCTACCGCGCCTGGTATCCGGACCAGGGCGGCAATCTGCTGCTGCGGGTGGTCGGCGACCTGAGCGGCTCGCTGGTCGGCGGGGCTGCCGCCACCAACGGGCGCCCCGTCAGCAAGGATGGCCCCGGCGATTCGGTGGCGGTGGGCAACTGGCTGTGGCGCCAGGGCAGCGGCGGCGTGGCCACGGGCGGTCCGGCCCAGCCGACGGCGTGGTGGATCAATTTCGGCAGCTATGTGGGCCGCGATGCCCTGGCCGATACCGTGCTGGGCTTTACGGGCTTCGGCACCCTGGGCGGCGGCAATGTGCGCGCCGACGTGGCCGGCGATGCGGGCGTGCTGGCGCCGAAGGTTGCCACCGTCTTCAACACCAACATCAATCCGCGCTCGCAGGGCTTGCTGCTGGCCGTGGGCAGCACGGGCCGCGTGCTGGCCGACGGCAGCCTGCAACTGACGGGCGGCGGCGACCTGGACCTGCGCGTGGGCGGCGGCCTCAATCCGTCCAGCCAGTCCGGCGGCGGCCACTTGAATGGCGCGCTGGCCGACTTGCGCGGCCACGTGGAGGTGGCCGCTGCCCAGCTGGGCAAGGTCGCGCTGCAGTACGGCACGCGCGCTACCGACCACGTGCCGCTGGAAACGCGCGCCTTCGACGCCTTCCGCGCCACCCGCGCCACGCCGCAGGGCGGCATGACCCTGGTGCCCGGCGACGCCACTTTCAATGTGGCCACCCTGGGCGACCAGGTGCTGCAGGATGTGGCCGACCCCGGCCGCGTACCGATGTTCAACGCCGCGTCGTATACGAGCGCGGCGGGCGAAGCGGGCGCCGGCTACAGCTGGTTCAGCCTGTGGACGCCGCGCACGGCGCTCGACCTGTTTTCCGCCGGCGGCAACATGACGCCGCTGACCGCGCCGATCGGCACGGCCACCGACCTGGCCGTCGTGTATCCCTCCATCGTGCGGGCCGCGGCCGCGAATGGCAGCTTGTACTATGGCAAGACCATCACGGACTGGGGTGGCGCGACCGCCTATGCCGATCCTTTGCTGCTGGCGCCGTCGCCCAACGCGCAGCTGCAATGGCTGGCCGGCGATTCCATTTATGCGGGCGGCTACGCCGTCAGCCAGTCCGGCGCGGCCGCCGACAGCATGGCGACGCCGTTCAAGCCAGCCTTCGAGGGCTGGAACCTCCGGCCTGGCAGCCAGACTGCCGCGGGCGGCAATGTCTCGAGCACGGGCGTGCCGTCGTCGCAGTGGAACGCTCCGTTGTTCGCCTTCGGGCCCGATTCCGCCGCCGGTCCGGCCAACAGCGGCACGCAAGCGGCGCGCATCTACGCCGTGAAGGGCGATCTGATCGGCGTCAATAGCGGCCGCATGGTCGCGTTCTATGATGCCAAGCATGCGGGCATCACCTGGTACGAGGGGGCGCAACCGGTGTGGATGAAGGCAGGCCGCGATATCGTCGGCAGCGGCACGGCGCTGCTGGAAACCATCGATGGCACGGGCGGTGGCGACATGATGTTCCGCAATTACAGCAACCTGTTCGTGCACAACAACGCATTTGACGTGTCGGTGGTGTCGGCCGGACGCGATATCCTGGCCAGTTCCTTCAACGTGGCCGGCCCCGGCACGCTCGATATCAGCGCCGGGCGCAATATCCTGATGCAGGACAAGGGCAGCGTCGTCAGCCTCGGCCCCGTCGTCGCGGGAGACAAGCGCCCGGGCGCCGGTATCGCCATGCAGGCCGGCGTGGGCGCGGCGGGCCTCGACTACCTGCGCTTCGTCAAACCCTATCTTGACCCGGCGAACGTGGCGCAGGCGGGCGTGCCGCTGGCCGACCAGGCCGGCAAGGTGGTGAAATCGTACGGCGGCGAACTGGCCACCTGGCTCGGTGAACGCTACGGCTTCAAGGGCACGGTCGCCGAGGCGCTGGCCTACTTCCTGGCCTTGCCGGCACCGCAGCAGCGCGTGTTCGCCCGCGACGTGTATTTTGCGGAACTGAAGGCGGGCGGGCGCGAGTACAACGATGCGGACAGCGCGCGTTATGGCAGCTTCCTGCGCAGCCGCAACGCCATCGCTGGCCTGGCGCCGGCCACGGACGCGAATGGCAAGGCGATTGCCTATACGGGCGACATCATCATGTACCGCGGCCTGTATTCCAAGTGGAACGACGGCGAGCAGCGCAGGGATTATTTCCCCCGCAGCGGCTACGTGCACACCAACTTCGGCGGCGATATTCAGTTGCTGACGCCGGGCGGCAAGCAGGTGCTGGGCATTGAAGGCGAGGCGCCGCCGTCAACCTCGGGCGTCATCACCAAGGGCGGCGGCAACATCGATCTGTTCTCGCACGGCAGCATTTTGCTGGGCCAGAGCCGCATCATGACGACGTTCGGCGGCGATATCCTCGGCTGGTCCTCGCAAGGCGACATCAACGCGGGCCGCGGTTCGAAGTCGACCGTCGTCTACACGCCGCCCAAGCGCGTGTATGACAACTGGGGCAACGTGACCCTGTCGTCCGACGTGCCAAGCACGGGCGCCGGCATCGCCACCCTGGCGCCGATCGCGGAAGTGCCGGCCGGCGACGTGGACTTGCTGGCCCCGCTGGGCACCATCGATGCGGGCGAGGCGGGCATCCGCGTGTCGGGCAACGTCAACCTGGCCGCGCTGACCGTGATGAACGCGGCGAACATCCAGGTCAAGGGCGAATCCAAGGGCATGCCGACGGTGGCGTCCGTCAACGTGGCCGCCATGACGAACGCCAGCGCGGCTGCCACGCAGGCGACGGCGGCGGCGCAGGACGTGGTGCAGCGCGAGCGCGCCGCCACCCGTTCCGCGCAGCCATCGGTGTTTACGGTGCGCGTGCTGGGCTTTGGCAATGACGCACCGCCCGACAGCGGGCAAGCGGCGCCGCAGGACGGCGCGCGCATCGAGGCGGCCGACTACAACCCGCGCAGCGCCGTGCGCGTGCTGGGCCTGGGCACGCTGCCGGAATCGGCCACGCGCCAGCTGACGGCGCAAGAGCGCAGCAGGTTGTCGCCATGATGGCCGGCGTGGTGAGTATGGCTGCTGCCTTGCCCCTGCGCATGGCCGGCATGGCCTGGTACCGCCCGGCCATCCGGCCCCGTCTGCAGGCGGCCAACGACGTGGCGGCGGCGCCAGGGCAGGGCGCGCAACTGCAGGCTGTACTGGAAGGCAATTACGCGAGCCTGCACCGGCGCCTGGCGCGCCACCTGGGCTGCGCCGAGCTGGCCAGCGACAGCCTGCACGACGCCTGGCTGCGCCTGGGCGCGCTGGCGGCCGGGGACGGGGCTGCGCTGGCGCTCAACCCCGTCGCCTATGTTTTCCGCGTGGCGTGCAATGCGGCCATGGACAGCCTGCGCCGCAACCGCGCCTGGCTGTATGCGGACGACGGTGATGGGGGCGCCGCCGGCCTCGTCGATTTCCTCGCCGATACGGCGGCCGGGCCGGAACGCCTGGCCGAGCTGCAGGCCGACGTGCGCCGGCTGGCGCAGGCCGTCGACTTGCTGCCGCGGCGCCATCGGCAAGTGCTCGAAGCGCTGCGCGTGGACGAGCTGACCCGCCAGGAAGTGGCTGAGCGGCACGACATGTCGCTGCGCAATGTCGATACGGCCTTGCGCCAGGCGCTCGACCATTGCGCCCGCCACACGGGTTACGCGGCGCAGGGCGGCGTCGGCACGACCCGGCGCGGCCTGAGGCTGAACGTTCGTTCGCGTACAGACGCGTAGGAATCCGGCCGTCAGACTGCTGCTTCGGGCCTGCATGCGCCCACCCAGCCAGTCCACAGCCAGGAGGAAGCGCGACATGACAGAGTGTAATCACATCAATGCCGGCAGGCGCGGCGTGCTGATCGCCGGCGCGCTGTCGGCCACGGCGGCGGCCGTGCCCGGCGTGGCAGGGGCGGCCGAGGCCGTCAATGCGGCCAGCCTGGCCGGCGCTTCTCCGCCGCCCGTCCTGATGAAAGTCAGCCTGGACGTCAACGGCCAGCGCCACAGCCTGGAACTCGACACGCGCACCAGCTTGCTCGACGCCTTGCGCGAACACCTGCACCTGACAGGAACCAAAAAGGGTTGCGACCATGGCCAGTGCGGCGCCTGCACCGTCATGCTCGATGGCCAGCGCATCAATGCCTGTTTAACGCTTGCTGTGATGCATGACGGCGCCAAGGTGACCACCATCGAGGGACTGGGCACGCCCGACAAGTTGCACCCGATGCAGGCCGCCTTCATCGCGCATGACGGTTACCAGTGCGGCTACTGCACGCCGGGGCAGATCTGCTCGGCCGTGGCCGCACTGGGAGAAATCCGCCAGGGCATCCCCAGCCACGTCAGCACCGACTTGAATGCGGCCCCCTCGGTGACGCCCGAAGAATTGCGCGAGCGCATGAGCGGCAACATCTGCCGTTGCGGCGCCTATTCCAACATCATCGAGGCCATCACCGAGGTGGCGGGGAGGCCGGCATGAGAGTCTTCAGCTACCAGAAGGCCGCCACGCCGGCCGAAGCGGCGGCCGCCGCCTTGAACACGCCGGGCGCCCGCTTCATCGCGGGCGGCACGAATCTGCTCGACCTGATGAAACTGGAAATCGAGACGCCCGCGCACTTGATCGACGTCAATGGCCTCGCGCTGGATAAAGTGGAAGCAACAAAGGACGGTGGCTTGCGCATCGGCGCCCTCGTGCGCAACACGGCCTTGGCAGCCCACGCCACGGTGCGGCGCGATTATGGCGTGCTGTCGCGCGCCTTGCTGGCCGGCGCCTCCGCGCAGCTGCGCAACAAGGCGACGACGGCTGGCAACTTGCTGCAGCGCACGCGCTGCCCGTATTTCTATGACACGAACCAGGCCTGCAACAAGCGCGTGCCGGGCAGCGGCTGCTCGGCCATAGTCGGCTTCAGCCGGCCGCTGGCGATCCTGGGTGGCAGCGGCGACTGCATCGCCACGCACCCGAGCGACATGGCCGTGGCCATGCGCGTGCTTGACGCCAGCATCGACACGGTGCGGGCCGACGGCGCCGTGCGCAGCATCCCCATCGCCGACTTTTACCGTTTGCCGGGCAACACACCGCAACTGGAAACCGTGTTGCAGCCGGGCGAACTGATCACCAGCGTGACCTTGCCCCGGCCCGTCGGCGGCATGCATGTCTACCGCAAGGTGCGCGACCGCGCCTCGTACGCGTTCGCGCTGGTGTCCGTGGCGGCCATCATCTTGCCCAATGGCACGGGCCGATTGGCCTTGGGCGGCGTCGCGCCGCAGCCGTGGCGAGTGCCTGCTGCCGAGCAGGCGATACCGAATGGCGCCGCCGCCGTGAGCCAGCAGTTGCTGGCCGGCGCCAAGCCGACTGACGACAATGCCTTCAAGGTGACCCTGGCGCAGCGCACCGTGGCGTCCGTATTGGCTGAAGCACAAGCGAAGAAAGGCTAGGGCCATGAAATTCACGACACCCGCCACCACCAATCCCATCGACCAGCTGAAAGTCGTCGGCCGCCCCACGGACCGCATCGACGGTCCCCTGAAAACCACGGGCACGGCGCCATACGCGTATGAACAGAACAAGGCCGCGCCGCATGCGGCCTACGGTCATGTCGTCGGCGCGGCGATTGCCAAGGGGCGCATCGCTTCCATTGACACCAGCGCTGCGCGGCGCGCGCCCGGCGTGCTGGCCGTGGTGACGGCGGAATCGGCCGGCAAGCTTGGCAAAGGCAAGATGAATACGGCGAAGCTGCTCGGTGGTCCGGACATTGAACATTACCACCAGGCCATCGCGCTGGTGGTGGCGGAAACCTTCGAACAGGCTCGCTCGGCCGCGCAGTTGCTCGATGTCAAGTATGTCGAGCAGAAGGGCGCTTTCGACCTGGCCACGGCCAAGGGCACGGCGAGCAAGCCGAAAGACGGCAAGCCCGACAGCAAGACGGGCAACTTCGCCGGTGCCTTTGCCAATGCGCCAGTGCGCCTGGACGCTACTTATACGACGCCTGACCAGTCGCACGCCATGATGGAGCCGCACGCCTCGATTGCCGCCTGGGAAGGCGACAAGGTGACGGTGTGGACGGCGAACCAGATGGTGGACTGGGGCCGGGGCGACCTGGCCCGGACCTTGGGCATACAGAAAGATAAGGTGCGCATCGTTTCGCCTTACATCGGCGGTGGTTTCGGCGGCAAGCTGTTCGTGCGCGCGGAAGCCTTGCTGGCGGCCCTGGGCGCGCGCGCGGCGCAGCGTCCCGTCAAGGTCGCCCTGACGCGGCCCTTGATGTTCAACAACACGACGCACCGGCCCGCCACCATCCAGCGCCTGCGCATCGGTGCCACGCGCGACGGCAAGATCACGGCCATCGGCCATGAATCGTGGTCTGGCGACCTCAAAGGTGGCCAGCCGGAAACGGCCGTGATGCAGACGCGCTTGCTGTACGCGGGACCGAACCGTATGACGGCCATGCGTCTGGCCGTGCTCGACCTGCCGGAAGGCAATGCCATGCGCGCGCCGGGCGAGGCGCCGGGGCTGATGGCGCTGGAAATCGCCATGGACGAGATGGCGGACAAGCTGAGAATGGACCCCATCGTGTTCCGCATCCTGAACGACACCAAGGTGGACCCGGAAAAACCGGGTAGACCGTTTTCCCAGCGCCGGCTGATCGACTGCCTGCGCACGGGCGCCGTGGAATTCGGCTGGAAGGAGAGATCAGCGCAGCCGGGCATGCGGCGCGACGGGCGCTGGCTCGTCGGCATGGGCGTGGCGGCCGCCTTCCGCAACAACCTCGTCATGCAGTCCGCCGCCCGCGTGCGCCTCGATGGCAATGGCGTAATCACGGTGGAAACGGATATGACGGATATCGGCACGGGCAGCTATACCATCATCGCGCAGACGGCGGCGGAAATGCTGGGCGTCACTTTGAACCGTGTCATCGTGCGCCTAGGCGACTCGGATTTTCCCGTTTCGGCCGGGTCGGGCGGGCAGTGGGGCGGCAACAGTTCCACAGCCGGCGTGTACGCGGCCTGCGTGCGCCTGCGCCAGGCCATCGCCGGCAAGCTGGGCTTCGATGAGAAAGAGGCGCGCTTTTCCGATGGCCAGGTGAGCCAGGGCGAGCGCAGCGTGCCGCTCGCTGCCGCCGCCTACCATGGCGACGTCGTTGCGGAAGACCACATGGAATATGGCGACCTCGATAAAAAATTCCAGCAATCGACGTTTGGCGCGCATTTCGTCGAGGTGGGCGTGGACAGCGACACGGGCGAAGTGCGCGTGCGCCGCATGCTGGCCGTGTGCGCGGCCGGCCGCATCCTGAACCCGAAAGCGGCCCGCAGCCAGGTCATCGGCGCCATGACCATGGGCGTGGGCGCGGCTCTGATGGAGGAACTGGTGGTCGACCAGCGCCGCGGCTTCTTCGTCAACCACGACCTGGCCGGCTACGAAGTGCCCGTGCACGCCGACATCCCGCATCAGGACGTCATCTTCCTCGACGAAACGGACCCCATGTCTTCGCCCATGAAAGCCAAGGGCGTGGGCGAGCTGGGCATCTGCGGCGTGGCGGCCGCTGTTGCCAATGCCGTGTACAACGCGACGGGCGTGCGGGTGCGCGACTATCCGGTAACGTTGGACAAGCTGCTGCGGGGGCTGCCCATAATGGCCTAGACTCGGCTTGGCGTCGGCTTGGCGTCGGCCTCGCGCCGCGCGCGTGACAAAGCGTGTATTTTTGGTAATTTTCAGGTGCTATGCTCGGAACGCATCTTGCGGGGCACATTCGCGGCCCGCAAGCTCAATGCCGCCAGGAGAATGCATGAACAGCTCGCCAATGCCGCCGCGGATACTGATCGTCGATGACGAGCTGGCGCATGTGCGCGCTCTTTGCGAGACCTTGCGCGGCCAGACCTACGACACGACGGGCCTCGCTTCGGGCGAGGCGGCGCTATCGCTGCTGGCCGTCGAATCGTTCGACCTGCTGCTGGTCGACCTGATGATGCCAGGCATGAACGGCATCGCCGTGGTGGAAGCGGCACGCCGGATCGATCCTGACCTGGCGTGCATCATCATGACGGGCGAAGGCACGATCGCGTCGGCCGTGCAGGCCATGAAGGCGGGGGCACTTGATTATGTCGTCAAGCCGTTCAAGGTCTCGGGTATCCTGCTGATACTGGTGCGGGCGCTGGAAACGCGCCAGTTGCGCATCGCCAATGCGCGCCTGGAACTGCTGCTGCGCCAGCACACGGCCGAACTGGACGCCATGAACAAGGATTTGCAGCTGGCCCGCGAGGTGGCCGAGCGGGCAAACCAGGAAAAGACCAATTTCCTGTCCAGCATGAGCCACGAGTTGCGCACGCCGCTCAACGCCATCCTCGGTTTTTCGCAGATGCTGACATCCGATTCCATCCCTTCGACGGCGCAGGAAAGGAAAACCTTTGCCTCGCACATCTTCGGCGCCGGCCGGCACCTGTTGACTTTGATCAACGATATCCTCGATATCGCCAGGATCGAGTCGGGCAATATGTCGCTGTCGATGGAACCCGTGGACCTGGCCGGCATCTACCACGAATGCTGGCAAATGATGGAGCCGCTGGCGCACAAGCGCGGCATCACCCTGACATTCGTCGAAGCGGACGGAGTGCATGTGCTGGCCGACCGCACGCGCCTCAAGCAGGTGCTGATCAACCTGCTGTCGAACGCCGTCAAGTACAACCGCGACCAGGGCGAGATCCACGTCGATTGCCAGCCCATCGATGCGCGCCAGCTGCGCCTGTCCGTGCGCGACACGGGCGCCGGGCTGAGCGCCGCGCAGCTCGAGGCGCTGTTCCAGCCCTTCAACCGGCTGGGACGCGATGCGCGCGACGAGGAGGGCACGGGATTGGGGCTGGTGGTCAGCAAGCGCCTGGCCGAAGCCATGCAGGCCCGGCTCGGCGTGGCCAGCACGCCCGGACGTGGCAGCACCTTCTGGCTCGATATCGCCAGTTGCCCGGCGCGCCAGCCGTTGCAGGACAGTCCGCACCTGCCCGTCATGGCCCGGCCCGCCGAAACGCCACCATTGCCAGACCGCAAGACGCTGCTGTATGTGGAAGACAATCCCCTGAACGTGACCCTGGTGGCGGGCCTGATCCATTTTCGCCCCGACCTTGACCTGCTGTCGGCCGGCGACGGGCAAACGGGGCTGGACATGGCGCGCCGCCATCTGCCGCAGCTGATACTGATGGATTGCGACCTGCCCGACATCAGCGGCACGCAAGTCATGCAGCTGCTGCGCGCCGATCCGCGTACCGCGCATATCCCCGTCATCGCCCTGACGGCCGTGGCCGGGCCCGGCGATATCCGCCAGGGGCTGGCGGCCGGGTTTTACCGCTATCTCACCAAGCCGATCGACGTGCAGGCGTTTTCCGAGGCCATCAACAGCGCGCTGGACTCGGCCACGGCGCAGTGCAGCGCATGAGCGGCCTGGCGCCGGCGCGGCGGGCGGTCCGGTTGGCGGCCGCACTGCTGCTGGCGGCGCTGGCCGCCATTGCCCTCTGGCGGCTTGCTGCCCGTCCCGCGCCGCCGCCCGCTCCCGTGGAAGTGCTGCGCCTGGCCGTGAATGCGGAATACGTGGGCAGCTGCCCCGTGCTGGCCGCGCACGGGCACGGTTATTTTGCGCGCGAAGGCATCGACGCGCAGCTGCAGCCGTATTCGTCGGGCAAGGCGTCGCTGGAAGCCGTACTGCAGGGCAAGGCCGACCTGGGTACGGTTTCCGATATTCCCGTGGTACTGGCCAGCCTCAAAAACCAGTCCGTCGTCATCCTCGCCAGCATCTTCGAGGCCGAGCGCGACCATGGCATCGTCGGGCGCCTGGACCGCGGCGTGTCCACGCCCGCCAGCCTGAAGGGCAAGCGCATCGGCGTGACCCTGGGCACGTCCGGCCAATTCACGCTGGACGCCTTCTTGAACCGCCAGAAGCTGTTGCCCGCGGAAGTCACCTTGCACAACTACACGCCGGACCAGCTGGCCGGGGCGCTGGCGCGCGGCGAGGTCGATGCGGCGGCCGGCTGGGAGCCGTTCCTGACTGGCATGACGCAGGCCATCGCGGGCAAGGCGGCCATCTTCTATGGCGAGGATGTGTATGCCGGCCTGTTCAATGTGGCCGGCACGGGCGACTATGTGCGTGCCCACCCGGCGACGATGCGCAAGGTGCTGCGCGCGCTGATCGCCGGCGCGCGCTTTTGCCGGGACGAGCCCGATGCCGCGCGGGCCCTGTTTTCCAGCGCGTCGGCCAGCGAGGCGGCGCGCCTGCGGACGGCCTGGCACCGCTATCAATTTGATATCGTGCTTGATCAGGGCTTGCTGCTGGCGCTGGAAGACGAGGCGCGCTGGGCCATCAAGAACCGGCTGGGCGAGCGCAGCGACATGCCGAACTTCCTCGACGCCGTCTACCTGGACGGCCTGGAAGCCGTGGCGCCATCGGCCGTGACGGTCATTCATTGAGAAGGCCACCGTGAAAATCGTAACGCGCTTCAAGCTGGCCCAACTGTTTTGCGTGGTGCTCGTGGCCATCATCGTCGCCGTGCTGTTTTCCACCACCCTGGCGATGCAGCGCGAACTGGCGAAGAACAAGGCGGCGGCCGATATCCTGCAAGCCGTCACGTCGCTGCGCTACCTGTCGATCGAATACGCGCTGCACCATGGCACGCGCACGCGGGCCCAGTGGCAGCTGCGCAGCGACTCGCTGTCTTCGGGCCTGCTGGCCACGCCCGCCTTCAACGGCGGCGAGGAGCGCGCGCTGCTGCGCGCATTGCAGGCTGACCTGGCCGGCGTGGGCGGCCTGTTCAACCTGTTTGTGGCGAATCACCGCGAGCTGGGACAGGATCCGCAGCGGCGCGAGGTGCTGGGCGAACTGGAGTCGCGCCTGTCCGGCCAGATCATGGGCAAGGTGCAGGGCATGATCTCGGATGCGATGCGGCTGTCCGAATTGAGCCGGCAAGGCGTGCTCGATGCGCAGCAGCGGGCCAACGTGGCCGTGATGTTGTTTGGCGGGATGATCATCGCGCTGGTGGCCGGTCTGATCTACTTCACCATGACGAGCGTGACGGGACCGCTGGAAAAGCTGCGCCAGGGTACCTTGATCGTTGGCGCCGGCAAGCTCGATTTTGCGCTCGGCCTCAACACCAGAAATGAGATCGGCGACCTGGCGCGCGCCTTCGACGGCATGACGGACAAGCTGCGGCGCACCACGGTCTCGCGCGACGAGCTGGCGCACACGAATGCCGCCCTGGAAACGCAGATCGCCGAGCGCCAGCTGGCCGAGCGCAAGGTGCACGAGCAGCTCGAGCGCCTGAACCTGCTGCAGCAGATTACGCGCTCGATCGGCGAGCGGCAGGACTTGCGCAGCATTTTCCAGGTGGTGGTGCGCAGCCTGGAAGAGCAGCTGCCCATCGATTTCAGCTGTATCTGCCTGTACGAGCCGTCCCAGCACGCGCTGCAGGTGACGTGCGTGGGCGTGCGCAGCGAGGCGCTGGCGCTGTCGTTCATGATGAGCGAACACGCGCACATTCCCATCGACGAGAATGGCCTGTCGAGCTGCGTGCGCGGCAAGCTCGTGTATGAAGCCGACATCGCGGAGGTGGCGTTTCCGTTTCCGCAGCGGCTGGCGCAAGGAGGGCTGCGCGCTCTCGTCATGGCACCGCTGCTGGCCGAAAACACGGTCTTCGGCATCTTGATCGTGGCGCGCCGCAGCGCACACAGCTTTACCAGCGGCGAGTGCGAATTTCTCAGCCAGCTGAGCGAGCACGTGGCGCTGGCCGCCAACCAGGCGCAGCTCTACGGCGCACTGCAGCGCGCGTATGACGATTTACGCCAGACGCAGCAGTCGGTGATGCAGCAGGAACGCCTGCGCGCGTTGGGGCAGATGGCCAGCGGCATCGCGCACGATATCAATAACGCCATTTCCCCCGTGGCGCTGTACACGGAATCGCTGCTGGAAACGGAAACCAATCTCAGTCCGCAAGGCCGGCATTGCCTGGAAGTGATCGAGCGCGCCATCGACGATGTGGCCGCCACCGTGGCGCGCATGCGCGAATTCTACCGCCAGCGCGAACCGCAACTGGCGTTGTCGCCCATCAATGCCAACCTGGTGGTGCAGCAGGTGCTGGACCTGACGCGCGCGCGCTGGAGCGACATGCCGCAGCAGCGCGGCATCGTCATCGCCCTGCACACGGAGCTGGCGGACGAGCTGCCCATGCTGCCCGGCAGCGTGGGCGAACTGCGCGAAGCGCTGACGAACCTGGTTTTCAACGCCGTCGACGCCATGCCGGAAGGCGGCACCCTGACTGTGCGCACCAGCTGCATCGGCGTGCCCGGCCAGGCGGCGCGCCAGGTGCAGGTCGAAGTGGGCGACACGGGCATCGGCATGGACGAGAATACGCGCCGTCGCTGCCTGGAACCGTTTTTCACCACCAAGGGCGAGCGCGGCACGGGCCTGGGCCTGGCCATGGTGTATGGCATGATGGAGCGCCATGGCGCCAGCATCGACATCGTCACGGCGCCGGGGCAGGGCACGGCGGTGCGCCTGGTTTTTCCCGCCTGCGAGGCGGATGAGGAACATGAAGCCTCCGACACGGCCCACGCCGTGCCGCCGCGCCTGCGCATCCTCGTGGTGGACGACGATCCGATGGTGCTCAAGTCCCTGCGCGACATCCTGGAAATCGATGGCCACGAGGTGGTGTCCGCCGATGGCGGCCAGGCCGGCATCGACAGCTTCCTGGCCGCGCACGACAGACACGCGCATTTTTCGGTAGTCATCACGGACCTGGGCATGCCCCACGTGGACGGGCGCAAGGTGGCCAGCGCCGTGCGTCAGTGCTCGCCGGCCACGCCCATCATCATGCTCACGGGCTGGGGCCAGCGCCTGGCGGCCGACAGCGACTATCCCGAACACGTCAACTGCGTGCTGGGCAAGCCGCCCCGGCTGAAGGAATTGCGACGCGCCTTGAATGCGGTCATGTCGACGGTATAGGCCGCCAAGGTTGTTCAACCCCGATCATCGTTGTTTAATCCGTATCAAACTACGCTGTGATGGCCGCACAGCAGCGTGACGACGCATTAGACTTGCAAGGATGGACCCTTCGCTGGCGACGTTGCCAAAGGCGTGATGGGCATGCCTGTTCAAGCGAGTCAAACGCGTTGTCCTCAATGAGGGGGATACTGTGATCATACCGAGACCCCAGCCAGGACCAGCAACTGTCCCAGCGTACAGCAGCGATTTGCTGAGCAAGAAAATAGCGATCCTTGATCTCGTGACGACCTTGACATATAAACTGGCCGTTGCAGTGGGCGCCATCGTCACGCTGACTTATCTGTTTGATATTCAGTTTTTCCCCAGTAGCCTAACGCCAGGCGAAGTGGTATTCTTTATCTTTGTGGCACTGACGTTCGGCTTTCTGTACTGCATCTTCCTGTTGTTCGGTGGCATGTCTGCAGTGTGGCTGCTCCAGCTGCTTTCCTGGCTGGAAAGGCGGGTTTGCAGGAGCCATGCCTCACATGGGCAGGCGACCCTGTTTGTCGTTCCAGCCGGGCTGCGTGGCGTTGGCTATTTCCTGCTATCGCTTTTCTTTTTTTTGCTGTCCTTGCTTTATGCCTTCGCCGGTGCACAACCTACTTTGTTTTTACTAATAATGATCTTTTTTTGTGCCGGTTTTCTCGCCCTTTTTCTAGGCACGGCCGGTACGCAAGCGGGTATCACGGGGACAGGTGCGCAGCCGAAGCCGCAGCGCACACTGGCGCAACTTGCCGCAGTGTTCGTGGCGCCTCTGGTGCTCGTGCTGTTCTTTGGGCCGTTCATGAAGATGGTGCATATGGCTTTCCATCTATTGGGCGTGCGTATTACTGACGTGAGCATCGAAGTCCCCGAGAGCGAGCTCGGCGAAATCGAGCGTGTCACGGAAGTCGTTGGGCGCCCGATCCTTGACTGCCGCAGGGGCGCGGCGGGGCGATTGCTGGTACATCATGCCGATGTGTTGTGGACCGGCGTTGGCGGTGTGTCGCTTGTCACGTTCAGTATACGCACGAAGCCGGAGACCGGCATTTTCAGCCCTGAGCCGACCATCCTCAAGGTTGCCACCTTGCGTCTGGATGCGGCAACGATGCGCATCATCAAGAGCCGGCCTGCGTTGAATCCCTGTTTCGACCTTTCCAATGATTTGCTGTTCAAGACCGCCAGCGAGCAATTATTGCCAACAGCGCAACCGCGTCTGCAGGCTCTTGCCTCAGCCATTCTGGCATCGGGTACGCCGAGTGAAATTCTGGTGCGGGGTCACAGTGACGTCCGTCCTTTCGCGGGAAGCATGGCTGGAAAAGGCGTGGATAATCAGCGTCTATCGGAGCTGCGTGCAGAGGCGATTGTCAATGTGCTCAGAGCTACGCTGGAGGGAAAGAACCTGACATTTACCTCGGAAGGGGCGGGTGCGCGGGAACCGCGCGTAAAATGCCCTGTCGAGGCAATTACTACTTCATATGAGCGTGAACAGTGCACAGCCTTGAACCGCAGGGTGGAGGTGCGCGTGCTGTACGCACGAACGCAATAGGCGAGCCGTGGTAACGGCGTTTGCCGCCGTTGCCGCCGTTGCCACCGCTCGCCTGCCGTTCTATGTCGTTGGATGTGGCATCAGAACCGGTACGTCAAGGTCCCCCGTACGCTGCGCGGCATGCCATACGTGCCTTGTGCATAGGTATTGATGTTGATGTACTTCTTGTCGAGGATGTTTTCCACGTTCAGCTGGGCCGTCAGCTGGCGCGTCAGCTGGTACGTGGCCATCAGGCTCGCCGTGCTGTAGGCCTCTTGCGTCACTCTTTCCTTGCCGTTCGGCCCTTCGTCGTCAAAGTAGAACTTGCTTTGCCAGTTGACGCCGCCGCCCACGGTGAGGTCGGGTTGTACCTTCCAGGTGGCAAACAAGCGCGCCGTCGAGCGGGGCGAGAGGGTGTTGATGTCCTGCTGCTCGCGGTCCCTGGCGCGGAAGTGGCTGGCGCTGGCCGTCACGTTCCAGCCCGGCGCCACGCTGCCCGACAATTCCCCCTCGATGCCGCGGCTGGTGGCGCCGCGCGCCGCATAATACGCTTGCGTGGCGGTGCCGGGCACGCGGTGGGCGCCGTCCGGCTGGGCCAGCTTGTCCTGCCTGATTTCAAAGATGCCGATGGCAGCGTTGGCCCGGCCTTCGGCCAGTTCTCCCTTCAAGCCCATTTCCATGCTTCGCCCTGTCAGCGGGTCCAGCCAGGCGCCCGTGCGGTCCTGGTTTTCCTGCGGGCGGAAGATGTCCGTGTAGCTGGCATACATCGAATACGTGTCGTTCAGGTCCACCACCACGCCTGCATACGGCACGAACTTGCTCTTGGCGAAGGCAAAGCGGGCGCTGCCGTCAAAGCCGATGCGGTCCTTGTCCCAGCGCGTCAAACGCCCGCCGAGGATCAGCTTGGTGTGCTCGGCAAGGTTCAGCCGCGCCGCGCCGTAGGCGCCATATTGCCTGGTCGTGTATTTTTCCGACAGCACGAGTTCGCCCCAGGCCGGCTGCGGGTAGCTGCCGTCCCAGGCGAGGAAGTTGCCGATCGGTTCAGGGTCGAGCGCTTCCTTGACGCTGAACTCGGCGTGCTGCAGCGTGTAATTGGCGCCGACGATGACTTCATGCTGGCGTCCGCCCAGGGTGAACGGGCCAGACACCTTCACGTCCGCGCTGCTCTGCTCGCGCGCGCCGATGTAGCGGTTCGGATAGCCGAGCATGCCGAGACCCGTGATGCGATCCGGCCGTTCGGCCAGGAACACCAGCGGCGTGTCTTCCGTGTGCTTGCTGTACATGGCCTGCGCCTGCGCCTTCCAGCCCTGGCCCAGCGCGTGTTCCAGCGTGGCGTGCACGTTCGTCTGTTCCGTGGCCCAGGCGGCCCAGCGGGGCGCCGTCGTGACGGAACGGTCGAAATTGGTGCGCGTACCGTCGCTGTACCACAGGGGGAAGCCGCCCCAGTTGCTGCCTTTCGGGTCGTTCTGCTGGTAGCTGGAGCCCAGCGTCGCCACCGTGCCGGGCGCCAGGTCCGCCTCGACGGTGGCGTAGGCGAGCTGGCGCTGGTTCGAATAGCCATTGGTAAACGACTTGCGGTCCTGCCAGGCGCCCACGATCCTGCCGCGCACGGAGCCGTCCCCGTTCAGCGGCGTGGCCAGGTCGACGGTGCCCCGGTAATCGCTCCACGAGCCGGCCGCCAGCGACCATTGCCCTTCGAATTGCCTGGCGCTGGCCCGTTTGCGCACCAGGTTGATCGAGGCTGACGGGTAGCCGGCGCCCGTCAGCAATCCCGTGGCGCCGCGCGTCACTTCCACGCGGTCGTAAATGAGCGAATCCATTTCCGATTCGCCGCCCGAATACTGCACCTTATAGGTGGTGGGCACGCCGTCGTACTGGAAGTTGTCGACGTCGAAGCCGCGCGCGGAAAAGGTGCTGCGTTCCGTGTCGAACTGGTTGACGGCGATGCCGGGCGTGTTGCGCAGCACGTCGCGCACCGTCAGCAAGTCCTGGTCGTCCATGCGCTGGCGCGTGATGACGCTGACCGATTGCGGCGTTTCGCGCAAGGCCAGCACCAGGCCCGTGGCGCTGGCCGTGGCCGGCGTCGTGTACGAGCCCGTGCCTTCCGTGCTGGTGCTGCGCTCGGCCGTGGCGCGCACGGCGATGCCGGGCAGGGTGGCCGCGTCGGCCGCCGATGGCAGCCTGCGCACGGCGTAGTGGCCGCCGCCCTGGTCGACAGCGTATAGGCCGCTGCCGTCCAGCAGGCGGGCGAAACCGTCGGCCACCTGGTAATTGCCGTTCAAGCCGCGGCTGTTCAAGCCCGCATACAGGCTGGCGGCGCCGGAAATGCTGACCCCGGCGTCGGCCGCAAACGCGGACAGGACGGCGCCGAGGGGGCCGGCGGCCACCTGATAGTGGCGCGCGGGCGCCTGCAGCGGTTGCTGCTGGGCGGATGCGGGCGCGCTCAAGGCCAGGCTGCCCAGCAGGGCCAGGGTGATGCTGGTGTGGCGGTAGTGCTTCATTGCTTGTTTCCCTTCGTTCATGTGTTGGTCTTGCCTGGGTTGACGGGGCACATGCGCGAAAGGGACATTTTTTAAAGAATATTTATGCGGGTTCGACGGAAATCCACCAGCGGCTATGGCGCCGCACGCGGATGGGTAGCGAGGCTTGCAATAGTGATAATAATTGATCCGTATCATGCAATTGGTACACGCCCGACACGCGCAGCCGCGCCACGGCGGGATCGCAGCGCACCACGCCGTGGCGGTAGCGGGCCAGCTGCGCCAGCACCTGGTCCAGCGGTGTGTCGTCCGCGTACAGCAGGCCCTTGAGCCAGGCGGACGCATGCTGCGCCAGCGGCTGCGGCGCGCCGGCAGCCGCCTCGTCGAAACTGGCTTGCCAGCCCGCCTGCACGATGACGGGCCTGCCTTCAGTAGGCCGCACTTCCACGGTGCCCTGCGAGACGGCCACGTGGGTGCGCGCGTCGAGCAGGCTGTCTTCCTGGCGCACCGTGAAGCGCGTGCCGAGGGCGCGGATGCTGCCGTTACTGGTGCGCACGATGAAGGGACGCCGCAGGGGATCGGGGCTGGTCGCCACGTGCATCTCTCCGCCGCGCAGGTGCACCAGGCGCAGGGCGGCGCCGAAGACGATGTCGGCGGCGCTGGCCGTGTTCAGGCTCAGGCCGCTGCCGTCGGCCAGGGGGAAATGGCGGATTTCACCCGTGGCCGTGCGCAGGTCGGCTGTCCATGCCTGCCATGGCGTCACGCGCAGCATGGCCCAGCCAGCCGGCCCGGCGACGATCAGCACGGTCAGAGTCTTCAGGATGGCGCGGCGCGGCGCGGCGGCCGGGCGGTCGAGCACAGGCATGGCCAGCGGCGGAGGCAGCATGCCGAAGGTACGGCACACCTGCTCGGCTCGCTGCCACGCCGCTTCATGGTCGGGGTGGGCGGCGCGCCAGCGGGCCAACCCCTGTTGCGCGGCAGCGTCCAGTTCGCCGCCTTGCAGGCGCATCATCCAGTGCGCCGCTTCGCGCGCGGCGCGCGCATCGATAGTGGTGCTCATGCCAGCAGCAGGATGCATTGTTCGAACGCCTGCACCATGTAGCGCTTGACGGTGCGCTCGCTGACGTTCAGGCGCGCGGCGATGTCCGCATACGCCAAGCCTTCCAGCTGCGACAGCAGGAAGGCCGTGCGCACTTTCGCGCCCAGGCCGTCGAGCATCGCATCGATCTGGTGCAGGGTTTCCAGGATCAGCAAGCGGTCCTCCACCGACGGCACGGTGGGCGCGGGCAGTTGCGCCAGCGTGGCCAGCCAGGCGTGCTCCAGCGACTGGCGGCGGTAGTGGTCGATCAGCAGGCGGCGCGCCACGGTGGTCAGGTAGGCGCGCGGCTCGCGCAGGGTGACGGCACGTTCGCCGGGCGTGGCCAGCAGCTTGACGAAGGTATCCTGCGCCAGGTCGGCCGCGTGATCGGTACAGGACAATTTGCCGCGCAGCCAGCGCAGCAGCCACGGATGGTGCTGGCCATACAGCAGTGCGACAGGATCGGCGGCGGGGGATACGGCAGACGTCACGATACACTCCAGGTTGGCGCTGAAGTTCCCCCAGGCGGCTGGCAAGTGCAGGCTCTTCTTGAATGCGAATGGTTCTCATTTTACATTGACGTGCCTGAATGTCAATGCGGCAGCTCCGTTGGCAGGGAAATCATGCTCTTTCCGCTATACTGGCCCCCCGATATTGCCGCCCTTAGCCGAAAATCACCATGGACCTGAGTACCCACGCCGCCGTCGTCAATTGCGAAGCGTATCGCGATGGCAAGAAGATCGCCCATTTCGACATCGACAAGGTGGGCGACTTTCTCGGCGACCCCGATTGTTTCGTCTGGATCGGCATGGCCAGCCCCGACGTCACGGCTATGCAGGCGCTGCAATCGGCCTTTGGCTTGCACGAACTGGCCGTCGAGGATGCGCAGGGCGCGCACGAGCGGCCCAAGCTGGAAGAGTACGGCGACACCCTGTTCATGGTGGTGCACACCGCCACGCTGGACGGCGAGGCCATCGTCTACGGCGAAACCCACGTCTTTCTCGGCCCCCGCTTCATCATCACGGTGCGCCACGGCCCCTCGGCCGGCTATGCGAAGTTGCGCGAACGCAAGGAAAGCGTGCCCGAGAAACTGGCCAGCGGCCCTGGCTACGTGCTGTATTCCATCATCGATTTCATCGTCGACCAGTACCAACCCTGCATCGACCATTTGCAGGCGAAGTTTCAGCACTATGAACTGCAGTTGTTCAAGCCCAGTTTGAGTGAGGACAAGTTGCAGGATTTTTACCAGCTCAAGACGGAACTGCTCAAGCTCGATGCGGCCGTCAACCCGCTGCACGACATCTGCACCCAGCTGATCCGCTTCCATGGCGATATCGTGCCCAAGGAAAACCGCATCTATTACCGCGACATTCTCGACCACGTCAAACGGGTCACGCACACGGCGGGGCAGATGCGTGAACTGGTCAATTCGGCCATGCAGGTGGCGCTGGGGCAGATTTCGATCCGCCAGAACGAAGTCGTCAAGCGCCTGGCCGCCTGGGCCGCCATCCTGGCCGTGCCCACCATGGTCTTCAGCCTGTACGGCATGAATTTCGAATTCATGCCGGAACTGAAGTGGCGCGGCAGCTATCCGGCCGTGATCGTCGTCATCATCGCCGGCTGCTACTGGCTGCACCGGCGCCTGAAGCGAGAAGGCTGGCTGTAGTTGCGATAGATGGCCGGCCTGCAAATATTGGAGAGTTTCCCCGTTCAATCAGCTGCTACGATGAGGTCTCTTGGCAAGGCGGTTGATGGCAGGTGGCTGAACCTCCTTGGCGCGGATGGCGGTCCGGCCGGCGTTGCACCCCAGAGCTGCCAGTACGGACTACATTGCCTGTCCTACGCTGCAAGGCTCCCTGGTTTTCATGAGCTTTTTTTTGCCTATGCAGCTTATGCCTGCGCCAGCGCGCCCGTCGCTTCCAGGTTTGGAGAACGGCAGAAGTCATTGTCATGTGCATGACAGTTGATCTAGATCAATATGTTGCCTTATAGAATTATTCTAAGGTTTATATTCTTTACAATAGAATGATTTTCCTTGTAGAAATACATTGCTCAAAAGTTCGTATGAGCTCCACTTAATGCGACCGTTCTAGGCATATGGAATAACCTTACTATAAAGCAGTTCAATGACGACACCGACACCGACACCGACACCGACACCGACACCGACACCGACACCGACACCGACACCGACACCGACACCGACACCAGGAATTAGCACCGAATCACTTGCCAAAAAAATTGGCGTATGTGATGGGATGACCAACTTGATGTATAAATTCGCAATTGCTGCGGGTGCATGCATTACCTTGATATATTTATTTAGTATCCAGTTCTTTCCTACCGGTATGACCCCCGGTGAAGTCGTGTTTTTTGGTTTTGTCGCATTGACATTCGGCATTTTGTACTGCTTGCTTTTATTTTATGGTGCGGTGTCATCCATCTGGTTTATCAAGGTTCTTTCCTGGATTGCACATTTCATCCGCTGGTTGCGGCCGGGATCCTCCGTTGTGCCGTATACTTTACCTGCCCTGATCAATGGCATCGAGTACTTCTTTGTATCAGTCTTCATTTGTGTTGTTGGCATATATATTTCATATATTCAGGATGATGCCGCCGTTGCCATGTTATTGCTGACGTTCTTCACTGCCGGCTTTATATCTATCTTGCTGGCGACCGTTGGCCGGCATGCGCCAGCAACTGGCGGAGCGTCAACCTTTCCCCTGTGGCGACGGATCATTGCGGCCGCCACCGTGCCCCTGATGATCGTCCTGATCATTGGGCCAGCCATGAAGATGGTGCACATGGTTTTTGAAGGTCTGGGTGTGCGTAATCCTAATGTGAGTATTGAAGTTTCAGAAACTGAGCTGGGTGAAATCGAACGGATTGCTGAAGTGATAGGGCGGCCAGTGTTGGATTGTCGAAGAACTCCTGGAGGGCGCTTGCTGGTACATAATGCGGATGTATTATGGAGCAGTATCGGCAATGTTGCCATGGTGTCGTTCAGCGTGCGAGCCGCTAAAGAACCAGGTTATTTTAGTGCCGGTCCAAAAATACTCAGGGAGGCAATCTTGCGGCTTGATGCTACATCTATGCGCATTATTAAAACGCAGCCAAGAATGGATCCTTGCTTCGATGTATCTGCTGACATGTTATTCGAGACGGGTAATGATACATTAAGCTCTGTCGCTCAAGCCAGTCTGCATTCCGTCGCCGATGCGATTCTCGCATCGGGCACGCCTAGCCGTATCATCGTTCGCGGCCATAGCGATGCCCGGCCTCTCAGCCGATCCGTTGCTGGTAAGGTCGTTGATAATCAGCATCTTTCTGAATTGCGTGCTGATGAGGTCGCTAAAGTCCTGAAATCGTTGCTGAAAGCGCCTTCCGCAACCATTGTGCCGGAAGGTGTGGGGCGCCGGGAACCGAAGGTTAAATGCGTTGAAATGCCCGGCATGACGCAGTACGAACGTGAGCGTTGCCATGCTCCTAACCGTCGCGTGGAGATTCGGGTTCATTACGTACGCGATAGCAAGCCTGCACAGCAACAGGTCGCATCAGTGAGGAAGTGAGCATGTAGCGTTAGCAAGCACGTGACGGCATTGAGGGTGGCAACAAACGGGGTCTTTCGAGCTTGTTGCCCGACTCACCTGTTTAATGCCTGATGCTAAAAATGCATCAGCGGCTCCTGCCTTCAGGAGCCTTTTTTGCCCGTGCCGCTTATACTTGCGCCACCGCGCCCGCCGCTTCCAGTATCAGCGCCGCCACTTCCACGGGACGCGAGGCCAGCGAGGCGTGACTGGCGTTCAGGGTGATGACTTTTCTTGCGCCGAGGCGCGCCGCCATGCGCTCCTGGTTGACGGGGGAAATCATGCGGTCGGCAGTGGAAATCTGGTACCAGCTGGGTTTATGCTTCCAGGCCGGGTCGCTGACGGTGTCGCCGAAGGTGCTGGCCAGCGGCGCTTTCTGCACCACGCCCAGCACGGCGCCTTCTTCCGCATCAAGGTCCTGGCAAAAGCTGTCATGGTATTGCTCGGGCTTGACCCACAGATAGCCATCGCTGTCGCCTTCCAGGCTGGCCGCGCCCAGGGGCGGGTGTTCCTGCGTGATGCTGCCCGGGCTTTCGCCCGCGTCGGGGGCGAAGGCGGCGATGTACACGAGGCCGACCACATTCGGTGCATTGCCGGCCACGCTGATGACGGCGCCCCCATAGGAGTGTCCCACCAGCAATACCGGACCATGCACCTGGGCCACCATCTTGCGCGTGCGCTCGGCGTCGTCGGCCAATGACGTCAACGGCAGTTCGACGGCGCGGATGGCTGTGTGGCCCTGGCGCCGCAATTCGACAATGACGCGGCTCCAGTGGGCGGCGCCGCCCCAGAAACCGTGGACGAGGATGATCGTGGCTTGCTGGCTCATGCGGGTACTCCTTGATGTAAGGGAAACGGCGAAGAGCGCGCCGGGATCGAGTGCTCACGGCGCGGCGGGCAACTGCATGCCTATTGTAGACCTTCCCGGCGCATGGCCTCGATGGCGTCGACCACCGTGTTCTCGTACTCGATGAAGAAATCGCTGTGGAAGCCGTCGCGTAGCACCAGGTGGCGGCTGCCGGGCAGGGCGGCGGCCAGGCGCTCGCCGTCGGCCAGGCGCAGCGGGCGGATAAAGTCCAGCAGCGCTTGCGCGGCGGCCCGGGTGGCGGGATCGGCTTGCAGCAGCCAGGGAAACAGGTTGCGCAAGGTGCCCGGATCGACGGTGATGACGAGCGCTGGCGCGCGCACGCGGCGGTAGTCGGGCGAAAAATTGTGCGCGGCCATGTCCATGGCCGTGGCGATGGCGGGCGGGGTATTCGGTTGCACGGCGCCGCCGGGCAGCACTTCCAGGGCGTCGCGCCAGTTCGCTTCCAGCGCGGGCCACCAGTGCTTGTTGATCCGCCTGGCATAGGCGATCGAGGCCTCCACCGATGCCAGGTCGGCCGGGCCGGGCGGCGGTTCGTCGAAGGGCGTGGGTTCCGGTGCCTCATAGCCGCCGCTGGCCAGGTAATCGAAGGTTGTATCCAGATAGACGAGTCCCCGCACGCGCCGCGGGTGGCTGCCGGTGAACAGGGTCAGCTCGTTGCCGGCGATGGAATGGCCGGCCAGAATGATGCGTTGAACCTTCACTGCGTCCAGCACGGCCAGCAGGTCGGCCACCAGGGTGGCGGGGGCATACGTCATATCGTTGGCGTCGTTTGCGGGCAGCGGCTTGCCTGATGCGCCATACCCGCGCCGCGTGATGGCCAGCACGCGGTGGCGGCGCGCCAGCGCGGGGGCCAGGCTGTCGAAGGCGTGCGCATTGGCGCCCAGGCCGGCCAGCAGCACGATCACGTCATCGCTGTCGCCGCCTGCCGATGGCCAGTCGCGCACATGCAGGCTGACGCCAGGGGCGACGCCGATCTGCCGCTCGATTACCTTTGCGGCGTGCGGCACCCTGCCGCCGCCGCAGGCGGCCAGGGCCGCCATCGCGCCCATGCCGGACAGCAGGCGCCGGCGGGCGTGGAAATGGGGGATGGCATCGGTGATGCTGTTCATGCGGTACTCCTTGCTGTGACGGGGACATGGCCAGTGTCGCCGCCGCGCATGAAGTACAGATGAGGGGCAGATGAGGGGTGGGTGAAGGACCCGCCTGCGCGCTAATGCGACACCAGCACCGGCAACGTCATCTGCTGCAGCACCGTGCGCGTGACGCCGCCCAGCAGCGCCTCGCGCAGGCGCATGTGGCCGTAGCAGCCCATCACGACCAGGTCGCATTGGCGCTGCGCGGCTATGGCCAGCAGGGCCGCGCCCACATCCTGGCCCGGCGGCGTGTCGTGCTGCAGCACCTCGACGTTGACGCCGTGGCGCGCCAGGTACAGGGCCAGGTCGGCGCCCGGCTGCTCGCCATGCGCGGCCGGCTGGGCGTGCGAATTGACGACGGCCAGGGTCACCTGCCGCGCCCCTTGCAGCAGCGGCAGCGCATCGGTGATGGCGCGCAGCGCTTCGGCGCTGCCGTTCCAGGCCAGCAGCGGGTGCTGCGCGGTATCCGATAGCGTGGCCGCTGGCGCGTGCGGCACCATCAGCACGGGCCGGCCGGAGTGGAGCATCAGGTATTCTGCCGTGCCGGCGATGACGCGCGAGGGCGTATCCTGCGCATCCGTCTGGCCCAGGATCAGCAAGTCGCAATAGCGCGCCTGCAGCAGCAGCGCACCTTGCGCGTCGTCGTCGACGAAGCGCGTCTCGTAACTGCCCAGGCCTTCTTCGCGGGCGATGCGCTCGAAGTCGTGCAAGGCCTCGCTGGCCTGGGTGCGCAGCGCCTGCATCTGCGCCGGCGCAAACTGCAGCGCGTTGACGCCGCCGCCATACGCGTAGCGCGAGATGCCGCTCATGGCCGACCCGATCAGGTGAGCGCCGTCGGTGACGGCCAGGCGCACGGCCAGGCGGATGCGCTGGGCGCAGTGGCGGGAATTGTCGACGTGGACCAGCAGGGTGGTGTAGGGCATGGCGTTTTCCTCGGTTGTCGGTTATCAGGTTTGCAGCACGTAGCTGCCCGGCGCGTCGCCCAGGTCGGGCCCCATGGCAGGCGGCGCCACTTGCGCGTCCGTGCGTTCTGCCAGCCAGGCTTGCCAGGCGGGCCACCACGAACCGTCGTGGTGCGGCACGTCGCGCTGCCAGCTGTCCGCGTCGATGTAGGGCGCGTCGTGGCGGTGCGTGGCCAGCTGGTAGCTGCGGCGCGGCTGGCCCGGCGGCGAAACGACGCCCGCATTGTGGCCGCCCGAGGTGAGCAAGAAGGTAACGTCCGTGTCGGTCAGCAGCTGCAGTTTATACACGGAGCGCCACGGCGCCACGTGATCCGTCAGGGTGCCGACGGCGAAGATGGGAGCAGCGATGTCGGGCAGGGCGATGTGGCGGCCCGCCGTGCGGTAGCGGCCTTCGGCCAGGTCGTTGTGCAGGAACAGACGGCGCAGGTATTCCGAGTGCATGCGGCAGGGCATGCGCGTGGCGTCGCCGTTCCAGGCCATCAGGTCGCTGCCCTGTTCATCGCGTCCCAGCAGATAGTGGTTCAACCGGCGCGACCAGATCAAGTCGTTTGAGCGCAGCAGCTGGAAGGCGCCCGCCATCTGCTTCGTGTCGAGGTAGCCCTGCTTCCACATGGCCGCTTCCAGGAAGCTGACCTGGCTGTCGTCGATGAACAGCGACAGTTCGCCCGGCTCCTTGAAGTCCACCTGCGAGGCCAGCATGGTGAGGCTGGCCAGGCGCGCATCGCCGTCGCGCGCCATCGTCGCGGCGGCGATCGCCAGCAGGGTGCCACCCAGGCAGTAGCCCACCGCGTGCACCTGCGGCGCGCCCGTGAGGCGGGCAACGGCGTCGAGCGCGTCCATCACGCCCAGCTGGCGGTAGTCTTCCAGTGACAGCTCGCGGTCTTCCTCCTGCGGGTTTTTCCAGGAAATCATGAACACCGTGTGGCCTTGCCCCACCAGGTAGCGCACCAGCGAATTGTGCGGCGACAGGTCGAGAATATAGAACTTCATGATCCAGGCGGGCACGAACAGCAGGGGCGTGGCATGCACCTTGGCCGTCGTGGGCGCGTACTGTATCAATTCGATCAAGTCATTGCGGTAGACCACCTTGCCCGGCGTGACGGCCACGTTCCCGCCCACCTTGAACGCTGCTTCGCCGGCCACGCCAGCGCCCATGGCGGCGCGCCGCCAGTCGCTAGCCGCATGGGCCATGCCGCGCGCCAGGCTGGCACCGCCGCTCTCGAAGGTCGCTTGCTGCACCACGGGATTGGTCAGCAGGAAGTTCGACGGCGCCAGCATGTCTAGCCACTGGCGCACGGTGAAGGTGACGACATCCTCATGGTGCGGCGAGACGCCGCGCACGCCCGTGGTGGCGCGGTGCCACCATTGCTGCTGCAGCAGGAAGCCCTGGTAGACGAGGTTGTAGGGCCAGCGCTGCCAGGCAGGATCGTCGAAACGCCGGTCCTGCGGCAGCGGCGCGATGCACGGCTCGGTGGCGCCGCCAGTCAGGGCTGATTGCAATGCATATTGCTGCCAGCGGCCGATCTTCTTCCACGCTTCCTGCAGCAGGGTTTGCTGCTTCGATGGCGCCAGCGCCAGGTGGCTGAGCCAGTCGGCATACGCGTTGCCCAGCGCGGCTGGCGAAATACCGCCCGTGAACTTGCCCAGCCAGGCGTTCAGCAGCAGGTCGAGGGTGGCGCCTTCCGGTGCGCTTTCCGGATAACCGGGCGCCGGCACGCCTTGCCAGGCGCTACCCAGGCGCTCATGTTCCACGTTGTGCTGCGCGTTGCTCGGCTGCGTCTTGCTCATCCAGGGCTCCAGTCATTTTTTTACAGGATAGCAAGAGCTTGTTCAAAAAATTATGATCTACATCAAGTTTGGCCGGATGCGTGCCCATGTGGCTTGCCGCTTGATGGCAAGTCCGAATAAAAATGATTTAATCGAATATTGTGATTCCATTGTTTTGTGTGATGAAAGAAGAAAAAGCAATTTATTCATGAATTTATTTATTGTATTTGGCAAATTTATGTAGCAAAATGCAGTGAAGCAAGACCAGTCACTATGGATGGAGGAGATGGACATGCATACGAAAATGTCGGCAAGCGGCAGCGAAGAGGCGGCCAGAGGCTATTTACGCGAGGCAGCCGGGGGCGTGCGTCGTTCGTCCGGGCGGCGCCTGAAGGCGCTTGGCTACCTGGCCCTGTTGCTGGCCGTGGTGCCGGCCGCAGCCTGCATCGCCACGGGACGCGCCGGCGTGCCGGTGCTGTTTACCACCATGTGCGGCGTGGTGTCGTGCGCGGCCGACGGCCATGTGTTCTAGCGCGCTTCCTGCGCTTCCTCGCAGATCCAGGTCATGAATGCCTGCACGGCGGGGCGCGTGGCCGCGTCGGGCCGCGCTACCAGGTAGTAGGCAAAGCGCGCGGGCCAGGGCAAGTCCAGCACTTGCACCAGGCGCCCGGCGGCGATCTCCTCCTGCGCGTACAGCTGCGGCACCAGAGCCAGGCCCTGGCCCGCTTCGGCCGCGCGTATCAACAGAAAATCATCTTCGAAGGCCGAGCCGCGCAGCGCCCGCGCCGCATCCTCGCTGTCGTCCGGCGCGCCATGCGCGGCCAGCCACAGGGACCAGTCGGCGCGGTCCGTATCGTGCAGCAGCGGGTAGCGCAGGCAATCGCCCGGCGTGGCGATGGGCGGCTGGCCCGCCATCAGGGCGGGGCTGGCGACGGGCACCAGCACGGGCGCCATCAATCGCGTCACCTGCAAGCCCGGATAGTCGCCCAGGCCGTGCCGCAAGGCCACGTCGACCCGGTCGCGGCGCAGGTCGACCAGCGCCGACGTCGCTTCCACGCGCACCTCGATCTGCGGATGGCGCTGGTTGAAGTGGCCCAGCCTCGGCACCAGCCATGCGGCGGCAAAGGTGGCGACCGTGCTGACGGTCAGCGTCTGGCGGGCGCCCATGTCTTCCAGCGCCTGGCTGGCGCCGGCAATCTGCGCGAAGGCGCCCAGCAGGGCGGGGTGGACCCTGGCGCCCGCCTCGGTCAGGCGCAAGCCCTGGCGTTCGCGCGTAAACAGGGGCATGCCGACCCGATCTTCGAGCAGGCGGATTTGCTGGCTGACGGCGCCCGACGTCACGTGCAGCGCCTCGGCGGCCGCCTTGATGCTGCCGCGCTGGCCCACTTCGACAAAGGCGCGCAGCGCCTGGAGCGGTAAAGGATGTTTCATCGATATAGTTTTTCTATAGTTAAGCGCGAAAAATCATCGTTTCTGTTTCGCTCTTGGAGAACGCATTATAGGGGCATACGGCGTTCTTTTGACGTCGAGTAAAACTATATCGATAGGATATCCATGCTACTTTCACATCGGCAAATTTGCCTGATCCTGCTATGCACCACGCAATTCGTTGCCTTGCTCGATTTTTCCATCACCATGATCCCCTTGCCGCAAATTCAGCACAGCCTGGGCTTTACGCCCGGCGGCCTGCAGTGGGTGATCAATGCGTATGGCGTGGCCATCGCCGGCTTCCTGCTGCTGGGCGGGCGCGCGGCCGACCTGTTTGGCCGCCGCCGCGTCTTCGTCACGGGGTTGCTGCTGTTTACGGCCGCTTCCCTGGCGGGCGGCTTTTCGCATAGCCCGGCCATGTTGGTGGCCACGCGCGCGCTGCAGGGCTTTGGCGCCGCCATGTTTTCGCCGGCTGCGTTCTCGCTGCTGCTGGCCGTGTTTCCCGAACCGGCCCGGCGCAACCGGGCGCTCGGTGCCTGGACGGCCGTGGCGGCCAGCGGCTTTGTCGCGGGCCTGATCCTGGGCGGCTTCATCACGGACCTGCTGGGCTGGCGCTGGGTGCTGTGGATCAATGTGCCCGTCGGCTTGCTGGTGCTGGCCCTGTCGCCGGCCTTGCCACTGGGGCGACCCGATGCGGATACCGCTGCGGCTGCCGGCACGCTCGACGTTTGGGGCGCGCTGCTGGTGGCGTCGGGCGCGGCGACGCTGGTGTTTGCCTTTGCCAATAGCGAGCATGTGGGACTGGCGCATCCGTTCACCTTTGCCCTGATCGCGCTGGCGCTGGCCTTGTTGGCCCTGTTCGTGTGGGTGGAGGGACGCGTGGCAGCGCCGCTGATGCCGCTGGCCGTCTTCCGGCGCCGCTCCACGGGCGGCGCGAATATCGTCTCCCTGCTGGCCAATACGGCCCTGGGCCCCACCTTTGTCGTCGTGGCGCTGGCCATGCAGGAAGTGCTGGCGTTTTCCGCCACGCGCACGGGACTGGGACTGTTGCCGATGGCCGTCGCCTTTACCCTGGCCAGCGCGTGGGCCGGGCCGGCACTGATCGCCCGCTGCGGCACCAAGCCCGTCATCGTCGGCGGCATGCTGCTGTTCATCGGCGGCCTGGCCATGCTGGGCGCGTCGCTGGCCACGCTGGCGTCGTGGGCCGTCTCCATCCTGCCTGGCACCGTACTGGCCGGCATCGGCTATGGCCTGGCGTTTCCCGCCTGGACCGTGGCCGGCATCGATGGCGTGCCGGAAGCGGACCATGGCCTGGCCGGCGGCATGCTGACGACCACGCAGGAAGTCGGCTCGGCCGTTGGCCTGGCCGTGGGCGTGGCGGTCAGCATCGCCGTGCTTGCCGGCGGCGGCACGGCCGCGCAAGGCTACAGCAGCGCCATCCTCGTTTCCGCCTGTCTGGTGGCGGCGGGCCTGGCGTGCGCCATCGCCATCCTGCCCGGCAAGGCTGCGCGCCAGGAGGCGGCGCCATGATGGAACTCTACACTGACAGCTCGCCCAACGGTTTCAAAGCCACCATCGCGCTGGCCGAACTGGGCTTGCCCTATCAGTTGCGCCAAGTGCGCATCGACGAGGGCGAACACCGCTTGCCCGCTTTCCTGGCCCTCAATCCGCACGGGCGCATTCCGGTGCTGGTCGACCACGACACGGGCATCACCGTGTTTGAATCGGCCGCCATCCTGCTGTACCTGGCCGAGAAGACGGGGCGGCTGCTGCCGAAGGCTCCCGCGCAGCGCTGGGCCGCCATCACCTGGCTGCAATTCCACGCGGCCAGCATGGGGCCGATGCTGGGCCAGCGCGTGCATTTCGAGATCGCAGGCAGAGGCGCGAATGCGGCCGCCACGGCGCACTTTCGCCAGCTGTGCGACGCCGCGCTGGCCACCATGGATGGGCGCCTGGCGAACTACGCCTACCTGGCCGGCGACGCTTATTCCATCGCCGACATCGCCAGCTTTGGCTGGCTGCATATCGCCGACCTGGTCGGCTTCAAGCTCGATGAATGGCCCCTCGTGGGCGCCTGGTACGCCCGCGTGGCGGCACGTCCGGCCGTCCAGCTGGGCATCACGCTGCCCGCGCCCGCCACGGGCGCCTGAGCAACTTCAAGGAACAATATGACGATCGATACCAGTGGCGCGTCCTCGCACGCGTTTTCCCACCATGCCGGCTACCGCCGC
This sequence comes from Janthinobacterium sp. BJB426, assembly GCF_002735705.1. Lineage (GTDB taxonomy): Bacteria > Pseudomonadota > Gammaproteobacteria > Burkholderiales > Burkholderiaceae_D > Janthinobacterium. Next base: position 445,696 of record NZ_PDZL01000002.1, on the reverse strand, counting down.
ATGTTCGCGCCCGGCGCGCTCACCCTCGGCATTTATCTGCCCCTGCGCTTTTACCAGGGCGACATGCAGGCGCTGGTCGGCCAGGCCGAGCTGGTCGCCGCCATGGACAGGCAAGGCTTTGCCGCCGCCTGGGTGCGCGACATTCCCCTGTTCGACCCGCGCTTCGGCGACGCGGGCCAGCTGTTCGACCCGTGGACCTACCTGGCGTATCTGGCGGCGCGCACGGACTCGCTGGCTCTGGCCACGGGCAGCGCCATCTTTACCCTGCGCCACCCCATCGACCTGGCCAAGGCGGCCGCCAGCATCGACCAATTGTCGGGCGGGCGCCTGGTGCTGGGCACGGCGTCGGGCGACCGCGCCAGCGAGTTTCCCGCGTATGGCGTGCCGTACGCCACGCGCGGCGAGCGTTATGCGCAGGCCGTGCATATGTTTCGCCAGTTACTGCGCGCCGGCCCCGCCAGTGTCAAAGGCCCGCTGGGCAGCATCGAGGGCCTCGAACTGCTGCCCAAGCCCGTGGCGGGCAGCATTCCCCTGGTCGTCACCAGCTCGTCGGGCCAGGCGCTGGAGTGGATAGGGCGCCACGCGGACGGCTGGCTGACGTATCCGGAAGCGACGGATACGCGGGACGGGCCGCGCCGCCTGGCGGAAAAGATCCGCGCCTGGCGCCAGTGCATACCGGATGGCGGCTTTCGCCCGCATATGTGCAATGAGTGGCTGGATCTGGTGGACGACCCCGATTACCCGCGCACGCCTGTGCGCAGCGGCTATGTGCTGCGCACGGGGCGCAAGGGCTTGATCGACTTGCTCGGTGAATGGCGCGAAGCAGGCGTCAACCATGCGGCGCTGGGCATCCAGCATGGCCAGCGCCCGGCTGCGGAGGTGCTGCAGGAATTGGCCGAGGAAGTGCTGCCGCATTTTCCTTCGCATGCGGTGCCGCCCAGCGCCGTGCCGCGCTGGTGAAGGGGAGATTAACGCGCTTAAAACGCGTGGCTGGCGGCGTAAATCAGCAAGCCGGCAAGGCCGCCCACGATGGTGCCGTTGATGCGGATGAATTGCAGGTCTCGCCCGATGGCCAGTTCGATGCGCTCGCTCATTTCATCCTTGCTCCACAAGTCCAGGCGGGCGGCGATGAAGGCGCCCACCTCCCCCCGGTAGCGGCGCACCAGCGAGCCGCTGCCGGCGACGATGGCGTCGTTCAGCCATGCCCGCGCAGCTTTGTCCGTTTCCAGCACCTTGCCCGTGTTGCGTGCCAGGCTGGCGATGGCTTGCGCCAGCAAGGGCTGGTCCGCGTGCAGGTCGGTCAGCAGGCGCGTGCTGAGGTGCTTCCAGACGTCGCCCAGCATGGCTTGCACCGTATCGCTGGCGATCAGCTGCAACTGGTAGCGGCGCACCGTCTCTTGCCATTGCGGGTCGGCCTTCAGGTGCAGGGCGCTGTCGGCGATCCAGCCGGCGATGCGCTGACGCAGCGGGTGGTCTGGATCGAGGCGCACGGCGAGGGCGAATTTTTGCAGCGAGGCGATCATGCGCGGTTCATATGCTTTCACGGCCTTTTTCACCAGCGCGTTCTCGATCTGGAAGGCGCCCAGCACGAAATCGCCGATGGCGGCATGGTGCGCCTCGTCGTCCAGGTAGGCGGCGCTGCGGTCGAGCATGAAGTCCTGCAGTTCCTGCGGCTTGCCGTCGGCGATCAGCGCATCGATGCAGTCGGCCGCCACGTCCGACAGATTCAGCTGGCCCAGGTAGCTGCTGGCCTGTACACGCAGCAGGCGTCCCAGTTTGTCGTGGTCGGCCATCGCCAGCAGCTGTCTGGCAACACTGGCGCTGGCCATGCCCAGCTGCTGCGCGTGGACCTCGTCACTGAGCCAGGCGCCCAGGCGCGCGGCGGGATCGGCTTGCGCGATGCGCTCGGCGATGCCTTGCTCGGTAATGAAATGATTTTCCACGAAGGCGCCCAGGCTGCGGCCGATGTCCGCCTTGCTGTTCGGGATGATGGCCGTATGCCACAGGGGGATGCCCAAAGGGTGGCGGAACAGGGCCACGACGGCGAACCAGTCGGCGATCGCCCCCACCATGGACGCTTCGGCGAATGCCTCCACATAGCCCCAGGCGGGGTGGCCGCCCCGTTGCGAGCGGGCCACGGCGAAGACCAGTGCGGCCAGCAGCAGCAAGCCGGCCGCCAGCCACTGCATGTTGCGCAGGCGCGCGCGTTTGAGCTGGTCCGTGCTCTGGTCCAGTTGTGCGATGAGGTCGGGGGAACGTTGCATGGATGGCGGCCTGCGGTGGTTGCGAGACCGCCATCTTAACTGCGGCAGCGACAGGATATGTCGCTGCCGGGGACTTTTTACTGTTGCGGATGCAGCAGCGAACGGCGGCGCGCGTAGCCGAAGTAGATGACCAGGCCGATCACCAGCCAGATGGTAAAGGCCACCCAGGTGACCCAGCTGAGGAAGGTCATCAGGCCCACGCACAGGATCACGGCCAGCGCCGGCACGTACGGCACGCCGGGGCAGCGGAAGGCGCGTGGCAGGTCCGGGCGCTTCTTGCGCAGCACCACCACGGCAATCGACACCATGGTGAAGGCGGCCAAAGTACCAATGTTGATCAGTTCGGCGAGGATGTTGAGCGGGATCACGGCGGCGATCAGGCCGAAGACGATGCCGACCAGCCAGGTGGCGAAGAACGGCGTGTGGAAGCGCGGGTGCACGGTCGACAGGCGCTTGGGCAGCAAGCCGTCGCGCGACATGGCGAAGATGATGCGCGTCTGGCCGAAGGCCATCACGAGGATCACGGTGGTCATGCCGAGGATGGCGCCCAGGTCGACGAAGCCGGCGATCCAGTTTTCGCCCGCATATTGCAGGGCCAGCGAGACGGGATGGTCGACGCCGAGGAATTTCTGGTACGGCACGATGCCCGTCATGATGGCCGAGACGACCACGTACAGCACGGCGCACACGGCCAAGGATCCTATGATGCCGATCGGCAGGTCGCGCGACGGCTTCTTGACTTCCTCGGCGGCCGAGGTGACGGCGTCAAAGCCGATGAAGGCGAAGAAGACGAGGGCGGCGGCGCTCAGCATGCCGTGGTAGCCGAAAGGCATGTAGGGCTGCCAGTTGGCTGGCTGCACGTGGCGCGCGCCGAAGATGATGAACAGCAATACCACGCCCACCTTGATGGCCACCATGATGTTGTTCAGGCGCGCCGATTCGCGCACGCCCCAGCCCAGCATGGCGGTGAGAAGCAGCATGATGACGAGGGCCGGCAGATTGATGAAGGTGGTCACGCCGGGCAGGGCACCCGGTGCGGCAGTCAGGGCCACGGGCAGGGCGATGCCAAAGCCCGACAGCAGCGACTGGAAATAGCCGGACCAGCCGACGGAGACGGCGGCAGCGGCCAGGCCGTATTCGAGCAGCAAGTCCCAGCCTATCATCCAGGCGGCCAGCTCGCCCAGGGTGGCATAGCTGTACGTGTAGATGGAGCCTGCCACGGGCACGGTGGAAGCGAATTCCGCGTAGCACAGGGCGGCGAAGCAGCAGGCGACGGCCGCCACGACAAATGACAGCGACAGGGCGGGGCCGGCCGTCAGCGCGCCCGTGCCGGTGAGCACGAAAATGCCCGTGCCGACGATGGCGCCAATGCCCATGAGGACAAGGTCGAAGGGCCCCAGCACCTTGGCCAGTCCTCCTGGCTTCTTGCTGTGGGCAATCATGTCATCCAAATTCTTGGTTCTAAATAAGCTCACTGTGTCTCCTGGTGGTTTTTGTCATGGCGCCATTGCCGCCTCGTGAGTAGCACGACGCAGCCAGATTCTAGCCCACACGCCCGTGATTCCAGAAGGAAAACCGTACGGTGCCATGCGCGTCAGCCCTGACAGCTTGTCCAGCAGGCAAAAAAACAGCCCCGGATGTGGGCCGGGGCTGGAAAGGAGACTGCTACCGTTGGTTACTTTGGCTTACTTGGCAAAGTGCGCTTCAATTTCTTCCAAAGTCTTGCCCTTCGTTTCCGGTAGTAAGAAGGCTGCTGCCAGGAAGTACAGCACCGTGCAGCCGGCGCCAAAGAAGAACAGGGTCGAATAGCCGTGCAAACCCACCGTGGGCAGGAAGATGGCGGCGATCACTGTCGAGACGAACTGGTTGACCAGCAGGGCGATGCTCATGCCGTTCGAACGGATACGCGTCGGCATCAGCTCGGACAGGGCCAGCCACACGCACACGCCCGGTCCCACGGCAAAGCTGGAAACGAACACGCAGATGGCGATGGCCACCAGCCAGCCGTGCGTGGACGAAGGCACGGGGCCCAGGCTGGCTTTCTCGATGCGCAGCGGCGCTTCGCGTCCGGCGGCCGGGTCGGCGAAGGGGTTCAGGTGCAGCTTGCGGAAGAACACGCCGATCACGCTGTCGGTCTGCACGGCGTCGTCGCGGGCGATGGACACCTGGCGCAGCACGGGATCGTCGCTGCGCAGGCTTTTCACGTTGGTGAACGGGCCGTAGGCGTAGGCGATGGTCAGCTGTTGCGGCGTGCCGTCGGCCGCCGCGCCCAGCGCTGTCAAGGTAGCCGCATCGAGGTGCAAGGACAGGCTGTCCGCTTGCACTTGCGCCGCGATGGCGGGGCGCACGTCGGCCAGGTGCGCTTCGGCGCCGCGGAACAGCAGGCCGGCCGCCAGCAGCGAGACGACGATACCGCCCGTGCCCAGCATCAGCAGGAACTTGCGGCCCTTGCGGTCCACCAGCAGCACGGCCACCACCGTCATCACGGCGTTCAGTACTTTCAATAACACGTCGGCCATATTGGCCGAGGCGCCCGACAGGCCCGCCTGGTTGAGGATATTGACGACATAGGCGAGGATGGAATTGATGCCCGTCGCCTGCGTGCAGGCGAGGATCAGGCAGGCCAGCAGGAAGGGCAGCACGTAGCGGCGGCTCAGCAGCGGATCCCTGGCCTTGCCGCTGGCCTTGGCCGTATTCTCCGGCGTGTCCTGCATCTCGCGCAGTTCGATGTCGGCGGCGGCTGGCAAGCGCGTGCGCAGCAGCGACTGGCGCGCCTGCTCGATGCGGCCCCGTTGCGCCAGCCAGCGCGGCGATTCGGCCAGCAGCAGGGCGCCGATGGTAAATACGAGGCCCGGCGTCAGGCAGACCCAGAAGATGCTGCGCCAGGCGTGGTCCTTGGCCGTGAAGATGGCGGCGATGCGGCCCGCTTCCGGCAAGGCTTGCGCCGCCTGCGTGGCCGTTTCCACCGTCTGCGCCTGCAGCAGGCCGATCAGGGCAGCGGCCACCAGGCCGATGGTCAGCAGCAGCTGGAACAGGGCGGCACCGCGTCCACGCTGTTGCGCGGGCAGGCATTCGGCCAGGTACAGGGGCACGACGACGCCGATCAAGCCGCCGCTGATGCCTTGCAGCAGGCGGCCCAGCAGCAGCGGCGTGTAGCCGTCGGCCAGGGCGATCAGCGGGATGCTGGCGCTGAACAGGGCGCCGGCCAGGAACATCACCCAGCGCCGGCCCAGCAGGTCGGCCAGGGCGCCGGCGAACAGCGACGAGAGGACTGAACCCAGGAGCACGGCGGCGACGATAAAGCTCAGCTGTTGGGCCGTCAGTTTCCAGGCCACCGAGGCCGTCGATTCCAGGTAGGGCAGGGCGCCGGCGATGATGCCGATGTCTATGCCGTACAGCAATCCCCCCATGCCGGCAATAAATAGCAGGTAGCGCATGGCCCACACGGGGGCCTTGTGTGACGTGTCGTGCATGAAAACTCCGGGACGGGGTTGAGGTTGGGGGATGGATCTGGAGGCTGAATCTAGCGGGTGGAAAGATCGATGGCCGCGCCTTCGACGAAGACGGACACTGGCTGTAGTGTGGAATCGAGGACGACGATATCGGCCCAGGCGCCCGGTGCCAGGCGGCCCCGTTCGGATTCGCCCAGGTAGTCGGCCGGGTACAGCGACAAGCGGTTCGAGGCGTCGGCCAGGTCCAGGCCCAGCTCGACGAAATTGCGCAGGGCCTGGTCCATGGTCAGCACGCTGCCGGCCAAGGAACCTGTTGCCAGGCGCACGCAGCCCAGGCATTTGTAGACGCGCTGCGTGCCCAGGCCGTATTCGCCGTCCGGCATGCCGGTGGCCGAGGTGGCGTCCGTCACGCCGTACAGGCGCGGGATGGCGCGCAGGGCCGCGCGCAGGGCGCCCTTGGCCACGTGCTGCAGGTCGGGGATGATTTCCGCGTATTCGGCATGCGCCAGCGCCGCGCCCACCATGCCCGGGTCGTAATGCGTCATGCCCGTCATGCCGTTGTACAGGTGGGTAAAACCGGAGACGCCGGCGTTCAGCGCCGCCACGCCTTCGTCATACGTGCCGGCGCTGTGGCCGATCTGCACGCGGATGCCCATCGCCGCCAGTTGCGGGATCAGTTCCAGGTGGCCGGGGATTTCCGGCGCCATGGTGAGCACCTTGATGGGGGCGATGGCGTGAAAGCGCTGCACCAGCGCCAGGCTTGCCTGCACCACGTCGGGCGGCTGCGCGCCCAGGCGGTGCAGGTTCAAAAACGGGCCTTCCAGGTGCACACCCAGCATGCGCGCGCCGTTTGCCGGGCGCTCGGCGATGACGCCGGCCAGGCCTTGCAGGGCGTGCAGGATCGACGGCTCTTTCGCCGTCAGGGTGGTGCCCAGCAGGGCCGTGGTGCCATGGCGCGCATGCACCTGCGCTACGGTGGCGCCCGCGTCGTCGCCTTCCATGATGTCGACGCCGGCCGCGCCATGCACGTGCAGGTCGATGAAGCCGGGCAAAATGGTCAGCGCGCTGTCGGCGGCAGGGTCTTCTTGTATCTGGACGATGCGCTGGTCAAAGGTAATGGTGCCCGTGATCCAGCCAGATGGGGTAAGGATTCTGCCGCTCAGCATGTGTTATTCCGCTATAAAAAGTTCGATGCCCAGCTTTTGCAGCCCTTCGCGGTACTCCTGGCTGATGCTGGCATCGGTGATGACGGTATCGACCCGGTCCAGCTGCACGATGCGGTGCAGGCTGACGCGGCCGAACTTGGAGGCGTCCGTGAGGACGATGATTTTCTTGGCCCGTTCCACCATCTTGTGGTTCAGGCTTGCTTCCGCTTCGTGGTGGGTGGTCACGCCAAACTGCAGGTCGAAACCATCCACGCCCAGAAACAGCTTGTCGAAGCTGTACGCCTGCAAACAGGTTTCCGCCTGGCTACCCTGGATCGACAGCGACTGCTTGCGCAGCAGGCCGCCCGTGAGGATCAGGTCCACGCCGGGCGCGTCGGCCAGTTCCCACGCGATGTTCAGGCCATTAGTCGCCACCGTCACGCCGGTCGCGTCGCGCAAATGGCGCGCCAGCGAGATGGTGGTGGTGCCCGAGTCGATGATGATGTTGTCGCCCGGTTCCACCAGCCGCGCAGCATAGGCGCCGATGCGCTCCTTCTGCTCGTGGTTGATGGCGTCCTTCTGGCGTATCGTGTGTTCAGGCGGCGGCGTGCGCGTCAGGGTCGCGCCACCGTGGCTGCGCGTGGCCATGCCTTGCGCTTCCAGCGCATTCAAGTCGCTGCGGATGGTGACCGCGGACACGCCGAGTTTTTCCACCAGATCGGTCACCTGCACCGAGCCCTGCTGGGCAAGCATTTGGAGGATGGATTCACGGCGTTGGCTGGTATTTCGCATGGTGGCGGGCTCAGTAAAAAATGAAAATACCGAGCTTAACAGATTGCCGCTTCGGCAATGACGGGGACTGCCGCATTGCGGTTGCAGGCGCGCGCATATTGCGCCAGCAAGCTGCCGATCTTGTGCTCGATCAAGGCCGGCGCCTGCGCTGGCAGGCTGCCCTGCACCACGGCCAGGTACTGCTCCGGCAAATGCTGGCTCAGCAGCGGCAGCGGAATCGCCACGGTGTCCAGGTTGGCCAGCAGCTTGCCAACGGCGGCCGCCACTTCCGGTTCGCCCCAGTAATAGCGGCAACGGTCGCTCAAGCCGTAGCGGCGCATCAATCGCTGCTCGCCCGGCGTGCCCAGGTAATGCTTGATCCAGTTCTTCGGCTTGGACACCATCACGTCGTCGAGCACCTGCATCAGTTGCGAGGTGGCGTGCGCCGGCAGCAGTTCTTCCTCGATCTGGCACAGCGCGAACAGCGCTTCGCGCAGGGCGAAGGTGGCGGCAGGGCCCACTTTCAGGATGGCGAAATGGTCGCGCACCATGGCGTGCAGGGCGGACTCGCGCTGGTAGTCGGTGGAATGGGCTTCGAACACGAGGCCAGGCTGCTCGGCGACAAAGGCCGACAGCTCGGTGGCGGCGTCCGCGTCGTAATGCTGGATGCTGCTCTGGTCGAAATCGACGCCCGGCTGCACCACCATGGCGATGACGCGGCGCCAGGCGCCATGCAGCTCGTTATCGAGGAAGGCGCGGCGGTGCACGTCGAGCGTGCGGCGCGCCGCTTGCGGGCTGGTGACGGCGCCGGCCTGCGCCAGCGACGCTTCGCCGCCGGGAACCGGCACTTCCGTACCGATCACGTAGACGGGCGGCGCGAATCCGGCGGCGGCCGCCGCCGCTTCGGCGACGATGCACAGGCGCGCCGAACGGGCGGCCACGGTTTCATCGTCGAGTTGCAAAGGGTCGTCGGCACAGCGCATGCTGCAATCGAGGTGGATTTTATGGAAGCCGGCGGCCGCATACGCGGCGATCAGGGTTTCGGCGTGGTCCATGGCGGTGGCCGCATCGAGGTGCTGCCAGGCGTTCGGGCCCAGATGGTCGCCGCCCAGTACGAGGCGGCTGGCGGGGAAACCCTGTTCGCGGGCCAGTGCCAGCATGGTGTCGCGGAAAACGGCCGGGGTCATGCCCGTGTAGCCGCCGAACTGGTCGACCTGGTTCGACGTCGCCTCGACCAGCAGCACAGTGTCGTATTCACTGGCCACGCGCATGGCGGCGCGCAGCACGCTCGGGTGGCTGCAGCAGACGGCGTACAGTCCCACGCGCTCGCCGCGGCGGTGCGCCTTGATCACTTGCTGGATCGGGGACAGGGTAAAAGTCGGGTTTTCCGCTTGCTTCATCATGTTGACGCCTTTGTATGTTGTCGTATCAAAAGAGCCGCGCCGCGCGCGCCGCCGGCGTCGCCAAAGCGGGGCGGCAGTATCGGCGGCACGTGCACGCCGGGGAACAGATGGCGCTTGACGGCGGCCGGCAGCTTGTCGTACAGGTGCGGCAGCTTGGACAAGCCGCCGCCGAGCACGATGACGTGCGGGTCGTAGGCCAGCACCAGGCCGGCCAGCGCGTGGCCCAGCACGTCGAGGTGCACGGCCACCGTGCGCTGGGCCACGGCGTCGCCCATGTTGGCGCGCGCCACGATGGCCAAAGGCTCCGCGCCGTCGCCGCCAAAGTGGGTGTGGATTTTGCGCATGGCAGGGCCGGAGACATAGCGTTCCAGGCAGCCCGCCTTGCCGCACGGGCAGGGGTAATCGGCCAGGCCGTGCTGCGCCAGCAGGGTGGCGGGCAGGCTCCAGTGGCCCCATTCGCCGGCCACGCCGTTAAAGCCGCGCAGCAGCTGGCCGCCCACGCAATAGCCGCCGCCTGCGCCCGTGCCGAGAATGGCGCCGAACATGCTGGCGGCATTGTCGGCCGCGCCGCCCTGCGCTTCCGACAGGGCGAAGCACTGGCAATCGTTGCCGATGGCGACAGGACGTTGCAAGGCCTGCTGCAGGGTTTGCGCCACCAGGCGGCCGTTCAGGGCTGGCACGTTGGAGCTGAGCTGGCGGTCAGTGGCGCTGTCGATCACGCCGGGCAAGCCGATGCCGACGGGCGCCGTCGTGCCCAGAGCGGCGTCGCCGCGCGCCACCAGGTCGACGATGGCTTGCACGAAGGCGGCAAAATCGTCGCCCGGCGTGGCTACCCGTTCGCGGAACACTTCCGCCAGCGCGCCATCGTGGTCGGCAAAGGCGACCAGCTCCATCTTGCTGCCGCCGATGTCGATGCCGTGGTAACCGGCGGTGTGATTAGAATTGGTCATGGCCATAGATGGTGACGCCCTGCACGACACGGTTGACGATGCCGCCGGCGAATGGATTGTCGGGGCGCAGTTGCAGCAGCGCGGACTGGTGCAGCGCATATTGCTGCGCCATCAGCAGCCACAGCGGAGCCAGCCAGGCGTCGGGCCAGGCCGGCGCATCGGCCGACAGGTCGCTGCCGATGCCCACCGTCAGGCAGCGCTGCGCCACGCTGTCGCGCTGCAGCTCTTTCAATAGGTCGTCTTCATACTGGCGCGCCAGGGGCTTGCTGCTGCGCAGCAGGATTACCAGCGATTCCGTGGTGACGGCCGATTTCGGGCCGTGGCGGAAGCCCAGCGGCGTATTCGCCATCGCCATCACCCGGCCGCCCGTCAATTCCAGGATCTTCAATGCCGCTTCCTTGGCCAGCGCTTCCAGCGGACCGCTGCCCAGGTAGACGACGCGTTGCACGGGCGTTGATCCCAGGTCCGCCACGGGCGCCGACCAGTCGCGCAAGGCTTGCTCGCCGAGGCCGGCCATGGTCTCCAGGCGAGTCAGATCCGTGTCCTTGCCCAGCACCGACAGGGCCGCCAGCAGCATGCTGCTGAAACTGCTGGTCATGGCGAAGCCGCGGTCGCAGCTGCCTTCCGGCATCAGCAGGTTATACGTATTGCTGTCGTTGGCGCCCTGGCGCGCCAGCTTGCCGTCCGCGTTGCAGGTGATGTTCAGGAAGCGCGCGCCGGGCACGACCTGGCGCAGCAGTTCTACTGCCGCCAGGCTTTCCGGGCTGTCGCCGCTGCGGGCAAACGAGACGAGCAGGGTGGGCGCGTCCGCTTCCAGGTACAGCTCATGGTGCGTCAGCAAGGTTGTGGTGGCGATGGCGCGGATTTGCGCCGGCCAGGCCGCATTCAGGGTATCGACGACGATCTCGCCCACATACGCCGAGCTGCCGGCGCCCGTCAGGATGACGCGTTGCTGCGGATTCGACAGTGCGTCGCCGAGGAAGGCGGCCAGGGCTGCTTGTTCATTGCGCAAAATGCTGGCCAGCGCGCGCCAGATGGCCGGCTGGTGGGCGATTTCCTCGGCCGTGTGCAGGCCGCCGATGTCGCGCCAGGTTTGAATGTCACGCTGAAGAAGGGTAGTCATGAGAGCTCAGTAAAGTGTTTGTTGGAGAAAGCATAAATACTAAATTTCGAAAAGTCAAATACGAAAGCAAAACGAAAGTAAATAGTTTTCTGTCTTGCGAAATAATGTCGTTTTAAAGGCATCGAAGCGTGCTGCGGTGCAGCGTAAAAGCCCGTGGCGGCGCGGCTTGTCGCTGAAATGCCACGATAACGAAAGTATGTTTTGTGACATTTTGGTGAAACGTAAGAAAAATGCGCCAATTCTGGGCATTTTATTAATAAATTACCGCTTTAACTTTCTTTTGATTGACGATATTTATTTTTCTTCTTAAAGTATTTCATCGAATCACTTCTGAAAGCCGATAGATGAAACCTCTCCCGCTTCCCCGCCGCGTCCTTGCCGCCTGTGTCCTCGCCGCCCTTGCCACCTTGTCTGCGCAAAGCTTGCAGGCCGCGCCTCTCGGCAACCTGGCCAGCGTGAGTGCCGTGCATGCGGCCGACGTGGCCAAGGGCGAGGCACTGGGCTGGGATCTGCGCAGCGACACGGGCATGCAGCTGCGTATCAGCCTGCCGCTGGTGGACGTGCTGCGCATCCAGGCCGGCGGAAAAGGGGGTTTGACGGGGCCGGGCGACAAGGCCGCGCCCATCGTCGTGGGCCAGCCTGCCGCGCAGGTGGCGTACCAGATCCATGAACAGCCCGACCATATCCTGATCAGCACCGAAGCCCTGAGCCTGCGCATCGACCGCAAACCGTTGCGCTTTACCCTGCTGCGCAAGGGCGATGCGGTGCCCCTGTGGCGCGAGGTGCAGCCGCTGTCGCTCGACGACAAGCAGGGCGTGCAAGTGTTATCGAGCCTGCCGGGCGAGCGGTACTTTGGCGGCGGCCAGCAGAATGGCCGCTTCGAATTCAAGGGTAGGCAGGTGCCCGTGTCCTATTCGGGCGGCTGGGAAGAGGGCGACCGGCCGAATCCCGCGCCATTCCTGATGAGTTCACGGGGTTGGGGCATGCTGCGCAACACCTGGTCCGACGGGAGCTACGACTTGCGCGACAAGGAGCAGATCTCGCTGCAGCACGCGGAAGGGCGCTTCGATGCGTATTTCTTCGTCGGCAAGGACTTGCGCGACGTCGTCGCCCGCTACACGGACTTGACGGGCCGCGCGCGCATGCTGCCCCGCTGGGCGCTGGAATACGGCGACGCCGATTGCTACAACGATGGCGACAACGTGAAAAAGCCGGGTTCCGTGCCGAAGGGCTGGAGTGACGGCCCCACCGGCAAGACGCCGGACGTGGTGGAAAGCGTGGCGCGCCAGTACCGCGAACACGACATGCCGGGCGGCTGGATACTGCCCAACGACGGCTATGGCTGCGGCTACACGAATTTGCCGGAAACGGTGAAGGGACTGGCCGGCTATGGTTTTCGCACGGGCCTGTGGACGGAAAACGGCGTCGACAAGATCGCCTGGGAAGTGGGCCAGGCGGGCAGCCGCGTGCAAAAGCTCGACGTGGCGTGGACGGGCAAGGGCTACCAGTTCGCCATGGACGCGAACAAGTCGGCCTACGACGGCATCCTGAACAACTCCGACAGCCGCCCCTTCCTGTGGACGGTGATGGGCTGGGCCGGCATCCAGCGCTACGCCGTGGCGTGGACGGGTGACCAGAGCGCCAGCTGGGACTACATCCGCTGGCACATTCCCACGCTGATCGGCTCGGGCCTGTCCGGCCAGGCGTATGCGTCTGGCGACGTGGACGCCATCTTCGGCGGCAGTCCGGAAACCTATCTGCGCGACTTGCAGTGGAAGAGTTTTACGCCAGTCCTGATGGGCATGTCCGGCTGGGCCGCGGCCGAGCGCAAGCATCCGTGGTGGTTCGAGCAGCCTTACCGCGACATCAACCGCCGCTATCTGAAACTCAAGATGCGCCTCACTCCCTATATGTATACCCTCGTGCGCGAAGCGGACCAATCGGGCGCGCCGCTGGTGCGCGGCCTGATGTGGGATTACCCGCAAGACCCGGCCGCCTACACGGAAGCCTATAAATACCAATTCCTGCTGGGCCGCGACCTGCTGGTGGCGCCCGTCTACCGCAGCCAGGCCGTCAGCGGCGGCTGGCGCAAGGGCATCCACCTGCCGCAGGGCACGTGGTACGACTACTGGGATGGCCGCCAGGCCACGGCGGACGCGAAAGGACGCGACCTGGACATGCAGGTGACGCTGGATAAATTGCCCGTGTTCGTGCGCGCCGGCGCCATCCTCCCCATGTATCCGGAAATGCTGTACGACGGCCAGAAGCCGAAGGATCAGCTGACCCTCGATATCTACCCGCACGGCGATTCCGAATACACCCTGTATGAAGACGATGGCAACACGCGCCAGTACCAGGGCGGCGCCTTCAGCCAGCAAGTCATCCGCATGCGCCAGACGGGCGGCGACGTGCAGGTCGACATCGGCGCCGTCGATGGCCAGTACCAGGGTCAGGAAGCGCGCCGCGGTTATGCGCTGCGCATGCTGTCGGGCCAGGCACCGGCCGCCGTGCGCGCTGGCGAACGGCTGATCGCGGCAGCCGGCGACCGCGCCGCCTACGACAAGGCGGCAGAGGGCTGGTATTTCGACGCGGCTGACAGGCAAGGCACCCTGCACGTGAAAGTGGCGGCGCAGGACATCCGCCAGGCCTTGACTTTGCAGGTCGCCGGCGCGCTGGCCGTGGCCAGAGTCGACGCCGACTTCCCGGCCGCTCCCGTGCCGGGCCGCGCCTTGCCGGCCGACGCCATGCAGGTGGTGGCGCGTCCTGCCGAGGAGAGCGGCTATCCGCTGGAAAACGCCTTTGATGGCAAGCCAGAGACGTGGTTCCGCACCGTGCGCAGCCCGTCCGTGAAAAGCGGTCCGCACGAATGGGTGATCGGCTTCACGGAGCGCCGGCTGGTCGACGGCATCGAACTGGCGCCGCGCAACGACCAGCACTGGAAGCATGGCCAGGTGCGCGACTATGAAATCTACATCGGCGACAACAACGGCGAATGGGGCGTACCGCTGGTGCGGGGCACCTTGAAACTGCAGGAAGGCGTGCAGACGATTACTTTCCCCGCCACGGCCGGGCGCTTGCTGCGTTTCCGCGTCATGAGCACGCAAAATCCGGAAGGCGACGGTGCCGCGTCCCTGGACCCGATGGTAACGGCGGCGCAAGCGGGTCCGGTGGCGCGCGCGTTCGACGCGGCGCTGGCGACCGACGTGGCGCCCGTCACCCTGTCCGCATTCCGCGTGCTCGAGCACCGCGTGGCCGAAGGCGAGGAAGTACAGCGCTACCTGTCGGACCTGGCGCTGCCGAAGACTGTCGCGAAAGACCGGCCAGTGGGCAAGGTGGCCGAAATGCGCATGAACGGGCTGTGGTTCCGCAAGGGCCTCGGCGTGGGACCTGCCAGCCGCATCGATTTGCAGCTGGCGGGCAACTGGAATCTGCTGCGCGCCGACCTGGGTGTGGACGATAGCTGCCGCAGCGCGGGCGGCTTGCAATTCCAGGTCTGGAGCGGTGAGCGGCTGCTGTATGACAGCGGTCTGGTCACGGCTCCCGGGGTGGTCAAACCCGAAATCGACGTGCGCGGCCTGAGCCAGCTCAGTTTGCGCACCCTGGGCGCGCGCGGCGCCCACCCGGCCCAGGTGTGCGGCAACTGGGCCAACGCCGTGCTGACCGGCACGGAAGGCGCGACCGTCAAGCCGCGCTAGACACATCATCATTTCACTACAAAGGAGCCCCTCTTCGGACCGGGGAGGGGTTCTTGCAAGCTGACGAAAACAAATCACTTATAAAAAGGGAGTTGGGAATGCACTTGAAAAAACTGATGGCCGCCATGGTGGCGGTAGGGTTGGCGTCGACGGCGCTGGCAGCCGAGGAGGAGAAACTGGCGCGCGTCGAAGTGACGGGCTCCAGCCTGAAGCGCATCAACGCGGAAACGGCGTCGCCGGTGCAGGTGATCAACGCCAAGCAGATCGAAAACATGGGCGCGCTCACCTTGCTGCAAGTGCTCGACAACCTGCCCGCCGCCCGTCCGGCGCAGCAGGATTTTCGCTCGATGTTCACGGGTTCCGATGGCGGTTCGCAAGCGAATTTGCGCGGCCTGGGCGCGCAGGGCACCTTGGTGCTCTTGAACGGCCGCCGCCTGTCGTTCTATGGCGCGCCGGCCGGCTTCCAGACCATGTTCGTCAATATCGACGCCATTCCCGCCGCCGCCATCGAGCGCATGGAGATTTTGACGGACGGCGCGTCGGCCGTGTATGGCTCCGATGCCGTGGCCGGCGTTATCAACGTGATCACGAAAAAGTCGTATCAAGGCCTGGAAGCGCGCGCCAATGGCGAGTTTTCACCGAGCGTGAAAGCCTATGGCGAACGCCAGGCCAGCGTGCTGTATGGCCTGGGCGACCTGGCCAGCGACGGCTACAACATCTACGGTTCCGTGAACGTCTACCAGCGCGACCGCATCGCGCTGGCCGACACCTGGCAGAAGCGTCCTTCGTATTTTTATGCGAACAATCCCAATTTCATCCCGAACATGCGCGTGGGCGTCGGCAGCGAACCGGGCACCATGAATCCCGGAACCTTCTTTGTCTTCGACAAGGCAAATAACAATGCCCGCACCCAGCGCGCCGTCAATGGCTGCAACAACAGCATCACCGAAGCGTCGGGCACGCGCTGCGTGTGGAATGCGCTGCCCAACCAGCTCGACACGGGGCCTACCTCGGAGCGGGCCACGGCTTACCTGAGCGGCCGGTTGAAACTGGGCGGCGACATGGAAGCGTTCGCGGAAGGCGCCTTCACCCACATCAAGATGCGTGGCGAGAATGGCCCGTCCAGCTTCAATAGCGGCAGCACGAACAACTGGTTCGCGCGAAATACGGGCAATACCCTGAACACCTTCGCCACGCCTTTCCTGAGCCCGAACAATGTCTACCTGAAAGGCAAGCTCGATGCCGACATGGTGGCCAAGATGGGCGGCGCGGCCGGCTTGAACTACCTGCTGCAGGATGCGACGGGCCACTTCGGCCAGAAGAATGTCGATGAAAACTACCGCGCGCTCGTCGGCCTGCGCGGCAGCATCGGCGGCGGCTGGGATTTTGAAACGGCGCTCAGCGTGGCGGGCAGCCATTCGACCCTGTTCCAGACGGCGAACATCAACATCAAGGGCTTCGAGCAGGCATTCGGGCCGTTCACGAAAGATCCCGTCAGCGGCCGCACGTATATCGCCGACAATCCGGCCTACAAGTTCGGCGAAATCAGCGAAGCGAATGCGGCGCTGGTGCGTGCCGCTTACCCGACGTTTGCCATCGAATCGTGGACCAAACTGATGACCTGGGATGCGAAAGTGGAAGGCACCCTGTTCAAGCTGGGCGAGCGCGAAGTACGCGCCGCCGTCGGCACCAACGTGATGCGCGAGAGTTTTCTCACGCCCGGCAACGCGGATGCGGCCAATGGCCTGATCACGCAGCAGGGCGGTTCCTGGTTCGACGGCCGGCGCACCATCGCCGCCGTGTTTGGCGAAGTGGTGGTGCCGCTCAGCGACACCCTGGAAGTCAACGCGGCAGCGCGCGTGGACAAATACCCGCATTTCTCGGCCAACCTGGCGCCCAAGCTGGGCGTGATCTGGCGCGCGCAGCCGGACCTGATGCTGCGCGGGACGTATTCGGAAGGCTTCCGCGCACCCAACCTGGCCGAATCGGGCACGGGCGGCGTCTTTGCACAGGTGGGCGGCATCCGCGACACGGTGCGCTGCGATGAAACGAATGCCATGGCGCGCGCCCTGATGAAGTCAAAAATAGCGACGGATGCGGACCTGGGCAAGAGTTTGCTCAATTCGAACTGCTCCACGACGGTGGGCGGCCTGACGCCGCCGAACCAGAACCTGCGTCCGGAAAAGGCGAAGATATCGACCGTGGGTCTGGTGCTGCAGCCGGCCAAGGATGTGAGCATCTCCATCGATTACTGGTTCATCAACCGCCGCGACGAAATCGTGCGCCAGGACTTCAATGAGCTGTTTACGGAACTGGTGGGCAAGTACGGCCCGACCCTGGCCGGCACATCGAGCGCCATCCGCAACGACCTGACTGACACGGACCGGGGCAATGTGGCGGCGGTGGCGGCCATGTGCGCCAATCCCGCCAATGCTGGCGTGTGCGCGGGCGGCGTGCCCGGCTACTCGGTGGGCAACCTGGGCGGCTTGATCAACTCGTATTCGAACCGCGGCCGCACTTTGATGGACGGCGTGGACATCGACGCCCGCACGCGCTTCGCGCTCGGCGACTGGGGCAAGCTGAGTACCGGCATCGCGGCCACCATCCGCAAGCGCGACACCCACGACAGCGAAGACGGCAGCGACATCAAGGGCAACACCGTCGGCTACTACGATTCGCCGCGCTACCGCGCCACCGTGAATGCCGACTGGAGCTACCGTAACTTCGTCAGCAGCGTCTTCGTCAACTACTCGGGCAAGACGCGCTGGGCCTACGGTCCCTGGGACAAGGACAACACGCCGGAAAACTGCACCGCCGCCTCGGTGGCGCTGCCGGCCGGCCAGTGCAAGGGTGCGCCGTCGTACACGACGGTCAACCTGGCCTTCAGCTGGAAGCCGATGAAGAACCTGGACGTGGGCCTGAACGTGAAAAACGCGTTCAACAAGCAGCCCTACTACGACCCGAACGGCTGGGAAGGCTACAACCATAGCCAGGACCTGTTCGGCCGCCAGTTCGCCCTGTCAGCCAGCTACAAGTTCTTTTAAGGCGTGACCTTGTCCCGGCCCGCCAGCCAGCATGGTGGCGGGCCGGGGTATTGCTACAAAAAGAAAAGACAACATTCTAAAATGTGCAATACGAAAGATAAACGTAAGTGAAAGGCGATTGCCCTGGCTGCTTTCGCGTTGATATCCCCAGATTTCTGCGCCGATTCTGTGCTCATGGCCCTCTTCATGCCTACGTGTGTATCCGTCATACCACGATAACGAAAGTTATATGACGCATTATCGATTAAATCGAAAGATAAAACGCCTTTATTTACTGAATTTAGCAATAAATTTGCGTTATAACTTTCTTTTTGTTGACGATACTTATTTTTCTTTTTAAAGTAATCCCAAGAAAACGAAAATCAGCCGATACGGACTGATTTCCTGGAAGGCGCAATTGCCTGGCTGCGCCAGCCGACGACCACCATAAGAATTGCATCCCCCGGCTCCGCCCTGGAGCGGGGAGGGCGCGCATAACCCTCGATATAGACGGAGACACACCATGCATACCACCCGACTCAAATTGCGCGACATCAGCCGCGCCGCCGCGATCGTGATCGCCCTGGCGGCCGGCGTGCCAGGCCAGGCCTGGGCACAGTCGAACGCCACCAGCACCATTTTCGGTGAAGTAAGCGCGCCGGCCGGCGCCACCGTGGTGCTGGAAAACCTGGCGACGGGCGTGCAGCGCAGCCTGACGCCCGATACGTCGGGCCGCTACGTGGCCAACTCCATGCCGCCAGGGCGCTATGCGGTGCGCGTGCTGCGTGCCGGTTCGGTGGAAGCGTCGCAGGAAGTCGAAGCCCTGATCGGCGCGGGCGCGGAAGCGAACTTCGGTCCGGCCAGCGCGGCAGGCACCGTGGGCCAGGAGCAGACCGTCGTGGTGAAGGCGTCGCGCAATCCGATCGACGTGTCGAACACCAACAATGGCGTGATTTTCACGGCCAAGGAATTGAAAGCGCTGCCGGTTGGGAACGACGTCGCTTCCATCGTGCAGCTGACGCCGGGCGTGGCGCGCGGCACCAACAGCGCATATGGCAATGCGCCGTCGATCGGCGGCTCGGGCCAGTCGGAAAACGCGTTCTACGTCAACGGCTTCCCCATCACGAATCTCCTGACCCAGGTGGGCGCGTCGGAACTGCCGTTTGGCGCGATCTCCAACCTGCAGGTGCTGTCGGGTGGTTACGGCTCGGAATTTGGCCGTTCCACGGGCGGCGTGATCAACATCACTACCAAGAGCGGCGGCAACAAGGTCGAATTCGGCGGCAAGGTGTCCATCATCCCCCGTTCGCTGAAAGGCACGACGGAAAACCGCTATTACCCGAACACGGGCGCCAATCCGGACACGGATGGCACCTTGAAGTACTGGAACCGCGATAACGGCAGCACCAGCAAGGTCGTCGGCTTGTACGGCAGCGGACCGCTGATCAAGAACAAGCTGTTCGCTTTCGTGGCGCTGGAACAGACGCGCACGGACGGCGGCGCCGTCGCCGGTGCGCGCGATGACTCGGACAAGGTGCTGCCGAACGGCTGGCGCGAGAGCAAGAGCAAGGTTGACCGCATGATGGCCAAGCTCGATTACAACCTGACGGACGACCATCATTTTGAATATACCAAGCTGTATGACCGCACGACTACGGATAGCCAGAGCTATGGTTTCGACTATGCCACCTTGAAACGCAACAACGTGCCTGGCGGCGGGAGCGAGACCACCATCAACTGCTGCGGCTCGTCGGCTGCACCGGGTGCGAATGTCGACATCTTCAAGTACACGGGCTACCTGACGGACAACCTGACGGTGACGGCCATGATGGGGCAATCGCGCACCAGCCACCGCCGCACTCCCGAAGGCTATGACCCCAGCCTGGCGCAAACCAAGTCCATCCAATCGACGCAAGTCCCTGGCCTGGTCTACATGAACCCGCAATCGGTCACGGGCACCCTGACCGACCCTTCCTCGGAGGACCGCCAGAAGGCCAAGCGCCTGGACCTGGAATACAAGCTGGGCAAGCATTCGCTGCGTGGCGGCATCGACCGCATCGACGTGGAATCGAAAGTGGGCCTGAGCCTGGCCGGCGGCTATCGCTGGAACTACCTGCGGGCGACAGATCCGAATCTGCCGATCAACGGCGCCTTTGAAACGCCGGCCCAGGGCCAGGGCTACGGCAAGGATGGCTATTACGTCAGCAAGGACCTGAACGCCAACCTGGCCCGTCCGACCAGCGTGCAATCGGCGCAGTACATCCAGGATCACTACCAGGTCACGGAACGGGTGCTGCTGGACCTGGGCCTGCGCCGCGAGCAGTTCACCAACTACAGCACCGATGGCGTGGCCTTCATTTCGCAGCGCAACATGATCGCCCCGCGCGTGGGCGCCACCTGGGATTATCTGGGCGACGGCACCCTGAAATTCTTCGCCAACGGCGGCCGCTACCACCTGCCGGTGCCATCGAATTTGTCGAGCAACATGGCCAGCCCCTTCCTGGCCACCAGCGAGATGTACACCTATACGGGCGTCGATCCCGTCACGGGCGCGCCGACGGGCCTGCACGCCATCAGCAAGCCGTATTCGGCCAACAACGCGTATGGCCAGAGCCGCGATGCGCGCGAAGTGACGGCCGTCGGCCTGAAGCCGCTGTCGCAGGATGAATTCTCGCTGGGCTTCGAACGCGCCTTGAGCAAGAAGCTGGTGGTGGGCGCCAGCTTCCTGTACCGCAAGCTGAACGACACCAACGACGACGTCTGCGACGAGCGTCCGCTGCAAGCCTGGGCCACGCGCAACGGCGTCGATACGGGCAACTGGAGCGGTTTCCAGTGCGCCATCATCAACCCTGGCCGCGACAACAGCCTGATGGTGGACTTTGACGATGGCAAGGGCCTGCGCCGCGTGGATATTTCGGCGGCGGAGTGGGGCAACCCACTGCCATCGCGCACCTACCGCGCCTTGAACATGTTCATCGAGCACCCGTACACGAATGGCTGGTACGGCAAGCTGACCTACACCTTGTCCGGCCTGAAGGGCAATATGGAAGGCCAGACGGACAGCATCGGCGGCGGCGACGTGGGCCTGACCGTCAGCGACGATCACAAGGAGCTGATGTACAACGCCTATGGCTACCTGCCGGGCGACCACCGCCACGCCTTCAAGGCCTATGGCTTCATGCAGGTCATCCCGGACGTGATGGTCGGCGCCAACCTGTCGCTGACCTCGGGTGCGCCGCGCAACTGCATCGGCGCGCTGCCCGACAACCTGAGGTTCGAGAACGACTATGGCGATTCCTACTTCTATTGCAATGGCAAGCCGGCGCCGCGCGGCAGCCAGGGCCGCCTGCCGTGGCAAGCCCAGCTGGACATGAATGTGGCCTATACTCCCAGCGCCGTCAAGGGCCTGAGCCTGAAGGTGGACGTCTTCAATGTGTTCAACAGCCAGACCGTGACCCGCTACAGCGAAACGCGCGAAGACCATGGCGCCATCTCCCGCAATTACCTGCAGGTCGATGGGCGCACGGCGCCGCGTTCCGTGCGCTTCACGGCTGAATACACCTATTAAACTGCAGCCGGCCCGCTGCAAGGCGGGCCGGCGACGAACATTACCAATGGAAGCGAGTAGAGACCAATGACAACACAAATCAATCGACGCAATTTCCTCTCCGCCAGCGCCGCGCTGGCCGGTGGCGCCATGGCCGGCAGCGCACTGCTGCCCGGCGACGCCAGCGCCGCACCTGCGGCCGGCCGCGACAAGGTCCGCCTGGGCGTCATCGGCACGGGCATGCGCGGCCAGGTGCTGCTGGCCGAACTGGTGCGCCGCGATGACGTGGAAGTGGTTGCCCTGTGCGATATCGAACCGATCATGCTGAAACACGCGCTGGGCCAGGTGGCCAAAGCCGGCAAGCCGCGTCCGCGCACGTATGGCGAAGACCGCGACCAGAAAGCCTACAAGCGCATGCTGGACGCGGGCGGCCTCGATGGCGTGATCATCGCCACGCCGTGGGAATTCCACGCGCCCATGGCGATCGCCGCCATGCAAGCGAAGATACCCGTCGGTTGCGAAGTGGTGGCCGGTATCACACTGCAAGACCACTGGGATGTCCTGAATACCCAGCTGAAAACGGGCACGCCGTACATGTTGCTGGAAAACGTGTGCTACCGCCGCGACGTCATGGCCGCGCTGCAGATGGTGCGCGCGGGCCTGTTCGGCGAACTGCTGCACCTGCAGGGCGGCTACCAGCACGATTTGCGCGCCGTCAAATTCAACAGCGGCAATCCGGCCAAGCCGTATGGCGGCGGCGTGGAATTCGGCGAGAAGGGCTGGTCGGAAGCCCATTGGCGCACGCAGCACTCGGTCGAGCGCAATGGTGAGCTGTATCCAAGCCACGGCATCGGCCCATGCGCCATGTACACCAACATCAACCGCGGCAACCGTTTTACGCGCATCAACGCCTTCGCCACCAAGGCGCGCGGCTTGCACGACTACATCGTCAAGCAGCCGGGCGGCGCGCAGCATGCGAACGCGAAGGTGAAATTCAAGCTGGGCGACGTGGTGACCACCACGCTGGCGTGCGAGAACGGCGAAACCATCATCCTGCAGCACGATACGAGTTTGCCGCGTCCATACTCGCTGGGCTTCCGCGTGCAAGGCACGGACGGCCTGTGGATGGACTTGAACAATTCGATTCACATCGAGGGCGTCAGCAAGCCGCACCAGTGGGATGACTTCAAGGCCTACCAGGACAAGTATGAGCATCCGGTCTGGCGCAAATACGCGGCGCAAGCGGAAGGCGCAGGCCACGGCGGCATGGACTTCTTTGTCATCCACGCCTTTGTCGAAGCCCTGAAGGCCAACGCCCCGATGCCGATCGATATCTACGATGCCGTGACGTGGAGTGCCATCACGCCGCTGTCCGAACAGTCTATCGCCGCCAACTTCCAGACCCTGGACTTCCCGGACTTCACGGGCGGGCAGTGGAAAGCGCGCAAGCCGATCTTCGCCCTCGACGGCAAGTACTAAGCCTGCAGAACCCGCTACCGCACCAGTTGCCGTAGCGGGTTTTTTCTATCCCTATGCATTTTTCAACCGCGGCGCAGGTGCGCAGGCCCGTGTTCGCCCGCCGCAAAGCTTCACCACCAGGAGACGTTGATGAAACACAGAAGTTCATTACTCTATGCCATCCTTCCCGCCATGCCCTTGCTGCTGGCAGCCTGCGGCGGCGCCACCGCCACGGGCAACGGCAATACGGCCTTGCTGGCATCCAACGTGGCGGCGCCCGCCACGACGGCGACCGTGGAACTGGCCGGCAACGCCTTCATCACCAGCGGGGACGCAGGCGCCGTCATCAACGAGCGCGGCCTGGCCGGCTGGAGCAATCCGGCTGCCGTCGCCAGCACGTATTTCCGCGTGGCAGAGGCGGGGCCGGTGCAGGTGGCGCTCGACGCCAGCCTGGCCGATGGCGGCAACAGCACCATCCGCGTGAAGATCAACGGCACGCCGTTCGACGTCAAGCTGGCCGGCAAGGAACGCAAGACCTATGCCGTCGGCACGGTCAATGTGGCGGCAGCCGGCTATGTGAAGGTCGACATGCAGGGCCTGAAGCGCGTGAAGGCCACGTTCGGCGACGTCACCGCGCTGAAGGTGACGTCGAACGCCGCGCTCACGTACGCCAATGACCCCGCCAATTACTACTGGTCGCGGCGCGGCCCGTCCGTGCACATGGGTTACACGGTGCCGGCCGATACCGAGTATTTTTATAACGAGATGACGATCCCCAAGGGCCAGGACGCCATCGGCTCCTATTTCATGGCCAACGGCTTTGGCCAGGGCTACATGGGCATCCAGGTCAAGTCGCCCAGCGAGCGCTGGATATTGTTCTCCGTGTGGGACGCCGACAATGGCGCCAAGACCACCCTGGTCAGCAAGGGCGCCGGCGTGGTCGACAATGCGTTTGGCGGCGAGGGCACGGGCGGGCAAACCTATCTGTCGTATAACTGGGCCGCCGGCACGACCTACCGCTTCATCACGCGCGCGCGGCCCGACGGCAAGGGAGGCAGCGATTACTCGGCCTGGTTCTTCGCGCCGGAAACGGGCCAGTGGCGCTACATCGCCACCTGGAAGCGGCCGGCGATTTCCACCTATCTGACGCGCGTGCATTCCTTCCTCGAGAACTTCATCGATACCCTGGGCTACACGGAGCGGCGCGTCCAGTTTGGCAATCAGTGGGCCAGGAATGCATCGGGCATCTGGTCGGAAGTGACGGCGGGGCGCTTCACCGGCGACGCCACGGCCACCAATGCGCAGCGCATGGATTATGCGGGCGGCCTGGAAAACGGCAAGTTCTACCTGCATAACGGCGGCTTCTTCGCCGACTACGTGCAGACCAGCCAGAACTTCACGCGCCCGGCCACCGGGCAGGCGCCGGCCGTCGATGTGGCGGCCTTGCCGATGCAATAGGCGTGGTTTCTCAGAACGGCCGCTTGCCCACCATCGCCTCGATGCCGCGATAGTAGGTGAGCGGCCGGCCTATCGTCACGCCCATCAATGCCGCCGCCTGGATGATGTCGTTTGTATCGCGCCGGTACACGACCAGCGCATCCATTTCGTCGGTGCCATTGCCGTCGATCTGGATCAGGTCATAGCCGCCTTCGTCCACGGCGCGTTGCGCCAGTTCCGTGTCCAGCCACTCGAAATAGGGCAGCGCGCTACCGTCGCTGTCCTTGAGCAGCTCGTACGGGAAGTCGGGGAATTCGTCGAACATCTCCTGTATCTGTTCGTGCAGTTCATCGAGCTTGTCGCTCGACGCCATATAGCCGCCCAGCTGCGAGAGGAGTTCCACCGCATAGGCCTGCGCATCGCTGTCGATCCACTCGTCGCGCGGCGCGGAGGGAGCCTCGGTGATGGCGGCGACGGCGTCGTCGAGTTCCTCGCCTTCCAGTTCACCGCAGGTCAGCTTGGTCAATAGTTCGGATAAGAGCATGGTTGCCTTTCAGGGGAGCGGCATGGCCAGGGTGGCTGCCTTGTCGATGAAGTTGCCAATACTATCATTGCCGTGCAGCTTGCCGCGCTCTGCAGAACGCGTACTGCGTCCTTTGGCTACTTGTCAACTAGACATTTTTGTTCCAGGCGGATACACTGAAAATATTTCCAATTGGAAATATTTGTCTGGGCTCATGCAGGCACAGGCACGCTTGTCGTCCTTTGCCCTTTGCCCTTTGCCCATCACTTGTTACCCATTTCTTCATTTTACTCAGGATCATCCATGTTTGTCCGAACCACCATGCTGCGCGCGCTGGCGTGCGCCGTCTTGCTGCCTGCGCTGTTGTCGGCCTGCGTCACCGGCCGCAATAGCGCGCCTGCGTTTACCTACACGACCCCCGACCTTGCCAAGGGCGTTGTCGTCGGCACCGTGTTCGAGAGCTCCGTCTTCGAGGCGCATGGCGCCAGTTTCGGCATTGTCAGCAGCGACCCTGCCGCCCTCGAGGGAAAAAGTCTGTGGTTATCCAGCCATGCTCCCGCCGGCCAGGTCGCCTTGCAGAATGTCTTGCCAAAGGTGCCTACGGGCAAGGGCAGCACCTTTGCGCTGCAACTGACGCCGGGACGCTACAGCGTTATCATCTGGCTGCTTGACTATGGATTCAGGTCCAGGTACTCCGAATCGTCGCCGAAGCCGATCGAGTTTGACGTCGTTGCTGGCAAGGTCATCTACCTGGGACGTCTGGATGCCAACCGTTCCCTGGAAGTGGCTGCGATACACGACAATTTCGAGGAAGATATCGCATACCTGAAGAAAAATCCCTTGCTGGCCAATGCCAGCATCGAGAACAAGGCGCTCGAGGTGCGTGAATGGTGGCTACAGGACGCCCTTGGCAAGGAAATTCAGGAAAGAAACCGCGCCAAGTAAGCACCTGCCGGGTGGGGCGGCGGCCGGCAGGTCGCTTGCACCGCAGCACCGCATAGGGATAGAATGCGAATCATTATTATTTGCAAGCTAGGGAGTATGCGACGTGCCGCCTGCCCAATCCGGCGTCCACCAGGAGGTGGGCAGCCTGTATCACGAACACCACCGGTGGCTGCAAGGCTGGCTCAAACACAAGCTGGGCAACGCGTTTGATGCGGCCGACGTGGCGCACGACACCTTCATGCGCCTGCTGAACCGCGACGAGGCCATCGCCGCGCGCGAACCACGCGCCTTCCTGACGACCGTGGCCAAGGGCGTGCTGGGCAATCTGTACCGCCGGCGCGACCTGGAGGCGGCTTACCTGGAAACCCTGGCCAGCCTGCCGACGCAAAGTGCGCCCGATCCCGAGGCGCAGGCGATCCTGCTCGAAGCCCTGTTCGACATCGACCGCCGCCTCGATGGCCTGGCGCCTGCCGTGCGCCGCGCCTTTCTGCTGTCGCAACTCGATGGCATGCCGCAGGCGGCCATCGCGCTGGAACTGAACATTTCGCTGGCCACCGTGCAGCGCTATCTGGTCAAAGCCATGCACCAGTGTTTCTTTTGCCAACTGGCGCCGTGATGGGTGCCCTCACGCCGGAAGCGGCCAGCTTGCAGGCGGTCGAATGGCTGGTGCGCCTGCAGGCGGGCGACGCCACGCCCGAAGTGGAGCAGGCCTGGCGCGCCTGGCGCGGCAGCGATCCGGAGAACGAGCAAGCGTGGCAGCATGTGGAAGGCTGCATGGCGCGCATGCGTGCCTTGCCTGCGCCGCTGGCGCACGGCACGCTGGCCCGCAAGCCGCTGCACGCGCAAGCGAATGCGGCGCGCCGGCAGTCGCTCAAGTTGCTGGCGCTGCTGGCCGTGGGCGGCGGCGCCTGGCTGGCGGGCGGCGATGAACAGGCGCGCTTCTGGCTGGCCGATTACCGTACCGGCACGGGCGAATTGCGCCACATCGTGCTGGCAGACGGCACGCGCATCGCCCTCAACACGGCGTCGAGCATCGATGTGCGTTTCGACGCGGGCCAGCGCCTGGTGACGGTATTCAAAGGCGAGATCATGGTCACGACCGCGCACGATGCGGCTGGCCGGCCCTTTGTCGTGCGCACGGCGCAAGGCCGCATGCAACCGGTGGGCACGCGCTTTGCCGTGCGCGTGGAAGGCGAACGTACGAAGCTGGGCGTGTTCGCGGGCGCCGTCGATATCGTGCCGGAACGGGCACCTGAGGTGGCGCGCAGGCTGCAGGCGGGCGAACAAGCGACTTTCACGGCGGGCAGCGTTGGCTCCGTCGAGCTTCTGCCTGCCGGCGCCGATGCGTGGACGGCCGGCATGCTGGTGGCGCGCGACATGGCGCTGGCAGATTTTATCGGCGAGCTGGCACGTTACCGCCATGGGCGCCTGGCCTGCGACCCGGCTATTGGCCACCTGCGCGTCTCCGGCATCTATCCGCTGGCCGATACCGACAAAGTACTCGACATGCTGACGCGCACCTTGCCCGTCGACGTGCGCCAGAGCACGCGCTTCTGGGTGACCGTGGTGCCGCATCGGCAGCATCCATGATTATTTTCTGAAAAACTGAGGGTTTTTCGATTTTCGCGTGACATAGCAAGTGAACCCCTCATTCACTTTCAGGAAAACAGTCAGCATGCCCAGCACAACACCTATTTACGCCACTTCCACTTCCACTGTATGCCGCCGCAGCGTAGCGGCGCTGGCCGTCAGCCAGGCCCTGTGGCTGCTCGCCGCCAGCGGCGCCTCGGCCGCCGCACCTATTGCCCAGGCAGCCAATGCGGCGCGCATCGAACTGGCGATACCGGCCGGCACCCTGGAACAGGTGCTGGTGCGCTTCGGCCAGGAGACGGGCACCATGATTTCCTACCAGGCTGTCACCGTGGCGGGCAAGCGCAGTGCCGGACTGACGGGCAGCTACAGCGTGCCGGCGGCGCTGGGCGCCATTGTCGCCGGCTCAGGTCTGCGCGCCGTGCCGCAGGCGAATGGCGGTTATGTGCTCGACGTGGCGGCGGCCGATGGCGGCCAGACCATGCCCGAGATGAAGGTCAGCGCCAGCTTTGATGCGAACGGCGCGACGGAAGGCAGCGGCTCGTATACGACGCAGAGCATGCGTTCGGCCACGCGCTTGGGCCTGTCCGTGCGCGAGACGCCGCAAGCCGTCAGCGTGGTCACGCGCCAGCAGATGGATGACCAGAACCTGCAAACGGTGGAAGAGGTGCTGCAAAACGCGGCCGGCGTGGCCATCAACCGCTACGACAGCGACCGTACTTCGTTCTTTGCGCGCGGCTTTTCCATCGCCAGCTACCAGTACGACGGCATCCCCACCACGGTCGACAATGCGTTCAGCGTGGGCGACAGCACCCTGGACATGACGGCCTACGACCGGGTCGAGATCGTGCGCGGCGCCACCGGCCTGCTCACGGGCGCGGGCGAGCCATCGGCCACCATCAACCTGGTGCGCAAGCGCGCGTCATCTCGGCAGCTGGCCGGGAATGCGGCCGTGAGCCTGGGTTCCTGGAACAATGCGCGCGCCAGCGCCGACCTCTCCACGCCCTTGAGCAGCGATGGCAAGGTGCGTGGCCGTGTCGTCGCCAGTTACCAGGACAGCGAATCGTATGTGAGTCTGTATCACGGCAAGAAAGCCATGGCCTACGCCACCGTGGAAGCGGATCTGGCGCCTGGCAGCGTGCTGATCGCCGGCTATGAATATCAGGACAACCGCCCGCGCGGCGGCATGTATGGCGGCCTGCCGCTGTGGTATGCGGATGGCGAACGGGCCACCTTGCCCCGCTCCGCCACCACGGCGACCGCCTGGAGCCGCTGGTTCAGCACCAGCCAGACGGCTTTTCTTCGCCTGGAGCAAAGCCTGGGTAGCGGCTGGAACCTGACGGCCATGCTGAATCACGGCTGGGGCAATTATTCGGCGGCCGAGCTTTTCGCCAATACCTGGCCGGACAAGGCCACGGGTCAGGGCGTGACGGGCTACACCGGCTTTTACTCGGGCACGCGGCGCCAGGACAGCGTCGACGCCTATGTGCAGGGGCCGCTGCAGCTGCTGGGCCGTACGCACGACCTGGCGTTTGGCGTCTCGGGCAGTAACCAGTTTGCCAGCAATCCGGGCCTGGCCGGCGGCAGCGTCGACTACGGCAATTTCCATCAATGGCAGGGCGTGACGCCGGAACCGGACTGGAACAACCCGAATTTCTCGCGCTGGCAGTTGCTCGACACGGTGCAGCAGCGCGGCATCTACGGCACGGCGCGCTTTTCGCTGGCCGACCCGTTGAAACTGATCGTCGGCGCGCGCTACAGCCGCTACAAGGCGGACCACGTCGATGACTGGGGCGGCAGCTACGCCTACGCCAAGCATGCCGTCACGCCCTACGCGGGGCTGGTGTGGGATATCGACGCGCAGCATGCGCTGTACACCAGCTACAGCAAAATCTTCAAGCCGCAGGGCTACCAGGACCGGTTCGGGCGCTACCTCGATCCCGTGCAGGGCAAGAATCTGGAAGCGGGCGTGAAGGGCGAGTATTTCGGCGGCAAGCTCAATGCGGCGCTGGCCGTGTTCCGCATCGCGCAAGATGGCCTGGCGCAGGAAGACACGGGCCATTTTGTCGGCAATTCACTGACGCAGGCGTATTACGCGGCAGCCGGTACCACCAGCAAGGGTGTGGAACTCGATGTCTCGGGCGAACTGGCGCAAGGCTGGAATGTGTCGGCCAGCGTGTCGCATGCGGCGGCCGAGGACAACGCGGGCGCGCGCTTGAACAGCTATGTGCCGCAAACCCTGGCGCGCGTGTTTTCCACGTATCAGCTGCATGGCGACTGGCGGGCGTTATCGCTGGGCGGCGGCGTGAACTGGCAGAGCGGCGCCTACCGCGATGCCAGCGGGCCGAAGGGCATGGAGCGCGTGGAGCAGGGTGGCTACGCCGTGGCCAGCCTGATGGCGAAATACGCGCTGTCGCGCCAGCTGTCCCTGCAGGCGAACATCAACAACCTGTTCGACAAGCATTACTACAGCCAGCTTGGCATGTACAACCAGGGTTACTGGGGCGCGCCGCGCAACGCCAGCGTCACCCTGCGTTACCTCTTCTGATGTGTCAGAATGGCCAGGCCTGTTTGGTCACGGCCACGGCGATGATGTAGGCGAAGACCAGCACGGCGAGCGCGAAAGCGGCGCCGCGCACGGCCGGCGTCTTGCCACGTTTCAGGGCGATGGTGCCCAACACGATGTAGGCCACCAGCGCGCACAGCTTGGCGGCCAGCCAGGGCTGGCTGCCCGGCGACTGGCCGCTCCACACGGCCAGGGTGATGGCGCTGGCCAGCAGGGCCGTGTCGACCAGGTGGGGTAATATCTTCACCCAGCGCTGCTGCAGCGCGGGCGAGGAGCGCAGCATCCAGGCGCCGCGCAAGAGGAAAAGAAAGCCGCTGGCGGCGGCGCAACCCATGTGGAAATGCTTGAGGCTCAGGTAATCCATGCGTGATGTGGTGGGCGTTGATTGACGGTGGCGCCAGCATAGCCGCCTTTGGCGCGCCGCGCCATACGTCGTCGGGATGAGACGCTGCTAACGCAGGAATTTCACGTACACGAGTTCCGGGTCTCCCTCGTCGAGATGCTCGATCTGGCCGCTGCACACGAAGCCCGCGCTGGCGAACAGCTGTTGCGCGGCCAGGTTGGACTGGTTCGTCGACGTGAAAATTTTCCCTGTCCGGCACGTGTCAGCGGCAGCGGCCAGCAGGCGCAAACCCACGCCGCGCCGCTGCTGGCCGGGAGCGACCACAACCAGCGAGACGAAGCCGTAGCCAAAGAAATCGTCGTGCGTGAGGACATAGCCGGCCACCTGGCCAGCCCGGATGGCCACCTGGCATTGACCTTTGCCGACGGCGGTGCGCACGGCATCGCCCCGGCTGGCATGCGCCTGCGCGTAGGCATCGCAGGCCAGCATGGCTGCCACATCGCCATGCCCGGCCACGCGGGTGACGATTTCATCTGCTTCCGTTCTGTTCTGCATGCCGCTCCTTTTTCTCCAGGCGCCGAGTGTGCCAAAAATGCGTCCGTTTGTAAAACACCCGCCATCCAGGCTAGATCCGCACCGCGCCATCTAGTCACTTTTGCCGATACGGCTATCCAGATTGCCTTTCCAGAATCACCCTGTGACCGATAGTGCCTTTCCCCTCTGCCACGTAAGCTGGTCGGGACGGCTGGCCAGACGGCCAGTGCATTCATGGAGAAACATCGTGGCTACCCTAGATGGCACTAAGAACAACAGTAATAACAAGGCAGTCGAACCCGGCATGCGGCGCAAGCAGTTTTCCGTGTTGGTCAGCAGTACCTTCGCATTTACCATCTGCTTTGCAGTCTGGATGATGTTCGCCGTGCTCGGCATCCCCATCAAGACCAGCCTGGGCTTGACTGAAACACAATTCGGCCTGCTGGCCGCCATGCCCGTGCTGACGGGTTCCCTCGTGCGCGTGCCCCTGGGCATCTGGACGGACAAATACGGCGGACGCCGCGTCTTCTTCTGGCTGATGCTGGCCAGCGTGGTGCCGATCTACCTGATCTCCTACGCCACCGCCTACTGGCATTTCCTCGTGCTGGGCATGTTCGTCGGCCTGGCGGGCGGCTCGTTTTCCGTCGGCACGCCGTACGTGGCACGCTGGTATGAAAAGGAGCGCCGCGGCCTGGCGATGGGCATCTTCGGCGCCGGCAACTCCGGTTCCGCACTGACCAAGTTCGTCGCGCCGGGCATCGTCGCCGCCTTCGGCTGGCAGATGCTGCCCAAGGTGTATGCGGTCGCCATGCTGGCCACGGCCATCATCTTCTGGCTGTTTTCGTACACGGAGAAATCGCACCTGGCGCCATCGGGCGAGAGCTTTTCGGCGCAGATGAAGGTGCTGAAGGATCCGCGCGTGTGGCGCTACTGCCAGTACTACTCGGTGGTGTTCGGCGGCTACGTGGCGCTGGCCCTGTGGATGACGAAGTACTACGTGGCCGAATACGGCTTCGATTTGAAGCACGCGGCGCTGCTGGCTGCCTGCTTCTCGCTGCCGGGCGGCGTGCTGCGCGCGTTTGGCGGCTGGATCTCCGACAAATACGGCGCGGCGAAAGTCACCTGGGCCGTGATGTGGGTGTGCTGGGTGTGCTTCTTCCTGCTGTCGTATCCGCAAACGCAGATGGTGGTGGAAACCGTCACGGGACCGCTGGCTTTCCACATCGGCCTGTCGCCGCTGTGGTTCACCGTGCTGCTGTTCATCGTCGGCATCGCCATGGCGGTCGGCAAGGCATCCGTCTTCAAGTTCATCGGCGATGATTTTTCCGACAATATCGGCGCCGTCTCGGGCGTGGTAGGCCTGGCCGGCGGCCTGGGTGGCTTCATCCTGCCCGTGATGTTCGGCGCCCTGGTGGACCTCACCGGCGTGCGTTCGAGCTCTTTCATGCTCTTGTACGGCACCGTCTGCGTTTCCCTCGTCTGGATGTATTTCTCGTTCAAGCCGCTACGCGCGGCGACTATCCCTCAACCTGCAGGAGTTAAAGCATGAGCCGCTACATGATCAATACGTGGGAGCCGGAAACCCCGAGCTTCTGGCAAAACACGGGCAAGGCCACGGCCGCGCGCAATCTGTGGATATCGATTCCCGCGCTGCTGCTGGCATTC
This sequence comes from Janthinobacterium sp. BJB426, assembly GCF_002735705.1. Lineage (GTDB taxonomy): Bacteria > Pseudomonadota > Gammaproteobacteria > Burkholderiales > Burkholderiaceae_D > Janthinobacterium. The sequence continues at coordinate 413,262 of NZ_PDZL01000002.1, read as the reverse complement.
GCCGTGTGGATGGTGTGGAGCGTGGTGGTGGTCAATCTGCCCAACATCGGTTTTACTTACAGTAACAACCAGCTGTTCTGGCTGACGGCCTTGCCGGGCCTGTCCGGCGCCACCTTGCGCATCTTTTATTCGTTCATGGTGCCAATCTTCGGCGGGCGCCGCTGGACGGCCATTTCCACGGGTTCGCTGCTGATTCCCGCCATCGGCATCGGCCTGGCCGTGCAGGACGTGAACACGGGCTACCCGACCATGCTGATCCTGGCCCTGCTGTGCGGCTTCGGTGGCGGCAATTTCGCCTCGTCGATGGCCAACATCAGCTTTTTCTATCCGAAGGCGAGCAAGGGCTTCGCGCTGGGCATGAATGCGGGCCTGGGCAACCTGGGCGTGTCCGTGGTGCAGTTCGTCGTGCCGCTGGTGATCACGTTTGCCGTCTTCGGCGCCTGGGGCGGCGATTCGCTCACCTGGGTCAAGAATGGCGTGAGCAAGGACATGTGGCTGCAAAACGCGGGCTTCATCTGGGTGCCGTTCATCGCGCTGTCCACCTTGCTGGCCTGGTTCGGCATGAATGACCTGGCGTCGGCGAAAGCCTCGTTTTCCGAGCAGGCCGTGATCTTCAAGCGCAAGCACAACTGGCTCATGTGCTGGCTGTACACGGGCACTTTCGGCTCCTTCATCGGTTACTCGGCCGCGTTTCCACTGCTGATCAAGATCCAGTTCCCCGACGTGAACCCGCTCGATTACGCCTTCCTCGGCCCCCTGGTTGGCGCGCTGGCGCGCGTGGCCGGCGGCGTGATTTCCGATAAATTGGGCGGCGCCAGAGTCACCCTGTGGTCCTTCCTCTTGATGATAGGCGCCGTGCTGGGCGTGCTGTACTTCATGCCGCAAGGTGGCACTGGTGGCAGTTTCAACGGCTTCTTCTGGATGTTCATGCTGCTGTTCGCCGGCACGGGCATCGGCAATGCATCGACCTTCCGCATGATTCCCGTGATCTTTTTGACGGAACACCAGCGCGCGGCGGCCGGCAAGGGCAAGGCGGTGCAGGAGCAAGCGATCGTCGACGCCAACAAGGAAGGCGCCGCCGTCCTGGGCTTTACCTCGGCCGTGGCCGCGTATGGCGCCTTCTTCATCCCGAAAAGCTATGGCACCTCGATTGCGCTGACGGGCAGTCCCGACGCGGCCCTGTGGTGCTTCATCGGCTTTTATGTCAGCTGCATCGCCATCACATGGTGGTGCTATGCGCGCAAGAACGCGGCTATGCCTTGCTAGTTGGCGTCAGAACGCCTGGCAAGTCCTGCTTGCCGGGCGCTGTATAAAGTATTCGAGGTAGTCATGGAAGAACTGGAAAAATTCGTCAACGGCTTCAGCCTGTTTCAGCAGCAGTACTTCAGCGAGCCGCAAACCTTGTACGATAGCCTGCGCGACGGGCAGCGGCCCTCGACCTTGCTGATTGGCTGCTGCGATTCGCGCGTCGATCCCATGCTGCTGACGGGCAGCGACCCGGGCGACATGTTCGTCGTGCGCAATATCGCCAACCTGGTGCCGCGCTGTACCCCGGACGCGCCGCCCGGCGTCAGTTCGGCCATCGAGTTCGCCGTCTGCAAGCTCGAAGTGGCCAGGGTCATCGTGCTTGGCCATGCGCGCTGCGGCGGCATCCGCGCGCTGCTGGAACCGCAGCCGCGCGCGGAAGGCCAGGAAACGGACTTCGTGGGGCAGTGGATGCGCATCGCCGAACCGGTGGCGCAGCGCGTGCGGCGCGAGCTGGCGCACCGCTCGTCGGCGGAACAGCACCACGCGTGCGAGCTGGCCAGCATATTGCAGTCGCTGGACAACTTGCTCACTTACCCGTGGCTGAAGCGCCGGGTGGAGCAGGGTTTATTGAAATTGCATGGATGGTATTTCGATATCGACAGCGGGGCGCTGATGGCGTATTCCGCGCGCCAGCAGCAGTTTCTGCCGCTGGTCTGTCCCATCGAGCGGGCGCGTCATTTGCACGAGCGCCCTTGGCCGGACTCAGCTAAAACGTAACAAATCCCCGCTGCGGTCAAACGCCAGCAGGCTGTCGATGCGGCCTTGCTCGATGGCCGTCACCATGGCGCGCAGGGGTGCTTCGCATTCCTGCGCCGCCGGTGGCTGGCCCTCGCGACCCGCCAGTCCCGCCACGAAGACCACGTCCCAGTGCGTCTGCATCTGTTTCGACTCCTCCTTCAATGTCTCGAAGCTGTCCAGTTCCTCGGGCAGCTTGTCGGCGCACATCACGGGCGTGAGGGATTTTCCCTGGCCGCCAGGCTGGGCCTGCGCCTGGGTAAAGGTGAACAGCAGGCGTTGCGGCTGCTCCTGGTTGCGGGCGCTGCGCAGCAGGCTGGCGTAATCGGTAATCGGCATGATGCTCTTTCTCTGTGTTGAACGATGACGACAGGTATACCGCAGCTCCGTCGCGCCGCCCATAGGCAATAGTGACTATCCGCCTATGCATTCCTGGTGCCGGAAACCGACTTCTTGCCAATACCGCCGGACACTGCGCATCGATAGACTGTTTGTATCGACGCTTGAGCCATCCTGCTTGCAGCGTTTTTTAAGACCTGGCGCCGCTGTCGGCGGCGCAATGTGGAGGTAGCATGAGTCACTTTCTGGACCGCCTGAAATTTTTTAGCAAGCCCGCCGAGCCGTTTTCAAACGGCCATGGCACCGTGGTCGATGAAGACCGTACCTGGGAAAACGCCTACCGCCAGCGCTGGCAGCACGACAAGATCGTGCGCTCCACGCATGGCGTGAACTGTACCGGCTCGTGCAGCTGGAAGGTGTATGTCAAGAATGGCCTGATCACCTGGGAAACCCAGCAAACCGATTACCCGCGCACGCGGCCCGACCTGCCCAACCACGAACCGCGCGGCTGCCCGCGCGGCGCCAGCTATTCCTGGTACGTGTATTCGGCCCAGCGCGTGAAATACCCGATGGTGCGCGGCCGCCTGATGGAAATGTGGCGCGAAGCACGCAAGACCATGGACCCCGTCACGGCCTGGGACTGGATCAGCCAGGACCCCGTGCGCTCGCAGCAGTACAAATCCATCCGTGGCCTGGGCGGCTTCGTGCGCGCCACGTGGGACGAATCGAATGAAATCATCGCCGCCGCGAATGCGCTGACGATCAAGAAATACGGCCCGGACCGCGTCGTCGGCTTCTCGCCGATTCCCGCCATGTCCATGGTCAGCTATGCTTCCGGCACGCGCTACCTGTCCCTGATCGGCGGCGTGGCCCTGAGCTTCTACGACTGGTACTGCGACTTGCCGCCGGCCAGCCCGCAAGTGTGGGGCGAGCAGACGGACGTGCCGGAATCGGCCGACTGGTACAACTCGACCTATCTGATGGTGTGGGGCTCGAACGTGCCGATGACGCGCACGCCGGACGCCCACTTCTACACGGAAGTGCGCTACAAGGGCACGAAAACCGTGGCCATCTCTCCCGACTATGGCGAAATGGTGAAGTTCGGCGACATCTGGCTGGCGCCGAAGCAGGGCACGGACGCCGCGCTGGCACTGGCCATGGGCCACGTCATCCTCAAGGAATTCCACTCGGAAGGGCAGAGCGCCTACTTCCGCGACTACGCACGCCAGTACACGGACTTCCCCATGCTGGTGCTGCTCAAGGAGCATAACGGCACCCTCGTGCCCGACTACTTCCTGCGCGCTTCGCACCTGGACAACAACCTCGACGAAACCAACAATCCGGAATGGAAAACCCTCGTCATCGACGAAACCACGGGTGCCATTACCGCGCCGGCCGGCTCCATCGGCTTCCGCTGGGGCGAGTCGGGCAAGTGGAATCTTGAACAGAAGGCAGGCGGCAGCGGCGAACCCATCGTGCCGATGCTCTCCATGATCAACGACAGCGACGCCGTCACGGAAGTGGGCTTCGCCTACTTCGGCGGCAAGGACGCGTCCGACATGCTGCTGCGCAAGGTGCCGGTGAAAACCATCCGCCTGGCCGACGGCACGACGGGCCTCGTCACCACCGTGTTCGACCTGACCCTGGCCAACTACGGCATCGACCGTGGCCTCGGCGGCGCCAATGTCGCGGAAAGCTATGACGATGACGTGCCGTACACCCCCGCATGGCAAGAGAAGCACACGGGCGTGAAACGCGCCGACGTGATTACCGTGGCGCGCCAGTTCGCAGAGAACGCGGACCAGACGCGCGGCAAGAGCATGGTCATCGTGGGCGCCGGCCTGAATCACTGGTACCACATGGACATGACCTATCGCGGCATCATCAACATGCTGATGATGTGCGGCTGTATCGGCCAGTCCGGCGGCGGCTGGGCCCATTACGTGGGCCAGGAAAAACTGCGTCCGCAAACGGGCTGGACGCCTTTGGCTTTCGCCCAGGACTGGGTACGTCCGATGCGCCAGATGAACGGCACCTCGTTCTTCTATGCCCACACGAGCCAATGGCGCCACGAAAAGCTGGAAACGGGCGACATCGCCTCGCCATCGGCGGCCGGCGGCACGGGCGACCTGACCCTACTCGACTACAACGCCAAGGCGGAACGCATGGGCTGGCTGCCATCGGCGCCGCAGCTGCAAACCAATCCGCTGGAAGTGGCGAAGGCCGCCAAGGCGGCAGGGCAGGCACCGGCCGCATATGCGCTCGACCAGATCAAGGCGGGCCAGCTGCAGTTCTCGTGCGACGACCCGGACAACCCGGCCAACTTCCCGCGCAATATGTTTGTCTGGCGCTCGAATATCCTTGGCAGCTCGGGCAAGGGCCACGAGTACTTCCTGAAATACCTGCTCGGCACGCAGAATGGCTTGCTCAGCGACGAAGACGATTGCATCACGCCGAAGCAGGTGAAAGTGCGCCCGGCCGCCGAAGGCAAGCTCGATCTGCTGGTGGTGCTGGACTTCCGCATGTCGACCACCTGTTTGTATGGCGACGTGGTGCTGCCGACGGCCACCTGGTATGAAAAAGACGATCTGAATACGTCGGACATGCATCCGTTCATCCACCCGCTGTCCGAAGCCGTGCAGCCGCTGTGGCAATCGAAGTCGGACTGGGAAATCTACAAAGGGCTGGCCGAGAAATTCTCGGAAATCGGCGGCGAGCTGCTGGGCACCCAGCAAGACATCATCCTCACGCCGCTGATGCACGACACGCCTGGTGAGTTGGGCCAGCCTTTCGATCCCAAGGATTGGCGCGCCGGCGAATGCGACGCCATTCCCGGCAAGACCATGCCGAACATGACGGTGGTCGAGCGCAATTACCGCGACGTGTACAAGAAGTTCACTTCGATCGGCCCGCTGCTGGAAAGCATCGGCAACGGCGGCAAGGGCATTTCCTGGAAAACGGGGCATGAAGTCGACGTCCTGCGCGGCATCAACCGTACGGTGCTGGAAGAAGGCGTGTCGAAGGGCCAGCCGCGCCTCGATACGGCCATCGATGCGGCCGAGATGATTCTGTCGCTGGCGCCGGAAACGAATGGCCACGTGGCCGTGAAAGCCTGGGCCGCGCTGTCCGCCATCACGGGACGCGAGCATACGCATCTGGCGCTGCCGCGCGAGCATGACAGCATCCGCTTCCGCGACGTGCAGGCGCAGCCGCGCAAGATCATTTCCTCGCCCACCTGGTCTGGCCTGGAAAGCGAAGAAGTCAGCTACACGGCCGGCTATACCAACGTGCATGAACTGATCCCTTGGCGCACCCTGACGGGCCGCCAGCAGTTCTACCAGGATCATTTGTGGATGCGCGATTTCGGCGAGGGACTGTGCGTGTACAAGCCGGCCATCAACACGAAGACGACGGAAGCGCTGCTGGGCACCAAGCCGAACGGCAACAAGGAACTGGCGCTGAACTTTTTGACGCCGCACCAGAAGTGGGGCATCCACTCCACGTATTCGGACAACCTGCGCATGCTGACCCTGTCGCGTGGCGGACCGCACGTGTGGCTGTCGGAGACGGACGCGCAGACGGCCGGCATCGTCGACAACGACTGGATCGAAGTCTTCAACGTGAATGGCAGCCTGACGGCGCGTGCCATCGTCAGTCAGCGCATCCCGGCCGGCATGACGATGATGTACCACGCCCAGGAAAAGATCATCAACGTGCCTGGCGCGGAGATGACGGGCAAGCGGGGCGGCATCCATAACTCGGTGACGCGGGCCGTGCCCAAGCCGACGCACATGATCGGCGGCTACGCCCAGCTGGCGTACGGCTTCAATTACTACGGCACGGTGGGCTCCAACCGCGATGAATTCGTATTGGTGCGCAAGATGAACAAGGTCGACTGGCTCGAAGGCCCGTTGCAGGAAGAAGGAGCATAGTATGAAAATCAGAGCGCAAATCGGCATGGTGCTGAACCTGGACAAGTGCATCGGCTGCCACACTTGTTCCGTCACCTGCAAGAACGTATGGACCAGCCGCGACGGTGTCGAATACGCATGGTTCAACAACGTGGAAACCAAGCCGGGTATCGGCTATCCGAAGCAGTGGGAAAACCAGGACAAGTGGAATGGCGGCTGGCGCCGCACGGATGCGGGCAAGATCGAGCCGCGCCAGGGCAGCCGTTTGAAAATCCTGGCGAATATCTTCGCCAACCCGAACCTGCCCGCCATCGACGAGTACTACGAGCCGTTCACCTACGACTACGAGCACCTGCAAAGCGCGCCGCTGTCGCAGACGCCGCCGACGGCCCGTCCGATCTCCGTGCTGACGGGGAAAAAGATGGAGAAAATCGAGTGGGGTCCGAACTGGGAAGATGACCTGGGCGGCGAGTTTGCCCAGCGTAGCAAGGATAAATTGTTCGACAACATGCAGAAGGAGATGTACGGCACCTTCGAAAACACCTTCATGATGTACTTGCCGCGCCTGTGCGAGCATTGCCTGAATCCGACGTGCGTGGCGTCTTGCCCGTCCGGTTCCGTGTACAAGCGCGAAGACGACGGCATCGTGCTGATTGATCAGGACAAGTGCCGCGGCTGGCGCATGTGCATCTCCGGTTGCCCGTACAAGAAGATTTACTACAATTGGTCCTCCGGCAAGGCGGAGAAGTGCACGTTCTGCTTCCCTCGCATCGAGGCGGGCCAGCCTACCGTGTGCTCGGAAACGTGCGTGGGCCGCATCCGCTACCTGGGTGTGCTGCTGTACGACGCCGACAAGATCGAGGCTGCCGCCTCCGTGCCGCAAGAGCAGGACCTGTACCAGGCGCAGCTCGACCTGTTCCTCGACCCGCACGACCCGGCCATCATCGCCGAAGCGCGCCGCCAGGGCATTCCCGACCTGTGGCTGGAAGCTGCCGTCAAGTCGCCCGTCTACAAGATGGCCGTCGAGTGGAAAGTGGCGTTCCCGCTGCATCCCGAATACCGCACCTTGCCAATGGTGTGGTACGTGCCACCGCTGTCGCCGATCCAGGCGGCCGCCGAATCGGGCAAGCTGGGCGTGAACGGCATGCTGCCGGACACGCAAAGCCTGCGCATTCCGGTGCAGTACCTGGCCAATTTGCTGACGGCCGGCGACCAGCCGCCCATCGTCACGGCGCTGGACCGCATGCTGGCCATGCGTGCCTACATGCGCAGCAAGACCGTCGAGAAGGTGGAAAACCTCACGGTTCTGAAGCAAGTGGGCTTGAGCAAGGCGCAGGTGGAGGACATGTACCACATCATGGCCATCGCCAATTACGAAGACCGCTTCGTCATCCCCAGCAGCCACAAGGAAATGGCCGAGGACAGCTTCAACGAGAAGGGTTCGTGCGGCTTCAGCTTCGGCAACGGCTGCTCGGACGGCACCAGCGAGCCGACCTTGTTCGGCAAGAAAAAACACGGTTCGGCCATCTTCATGCAGATGCCGAAGTCGCGCAAAACGGCGCCAGGCGCTTAAGGAGCTGATATGGAACACGCTATGCATCACTACCAAATCCTTTCGCGCCTGCTGCTGTATCCGGAGCCCGAGCTGATCGCGCACCTGCCGCAGCTGGACGCCGCGCTGGCGGCCGTGCCGGAGCAGCACGCGCTGCTGCGGCCCCTGCTGGCGCACCTGGAAAGCAGCAGCCTGATCGACCTGCAGCAGCAGTACGTGGCCACGTTCGACCGCAATCCGTCGCACTCGCTGCATCTGTTCGAGCATATCCACGGCGAATCGCGCGACCGGGGCCAGGCCATGGTCGATCTGATGGAGGAATACAAGCGCCACGGCCTGCAAATGGTGGGCGACGACTTGCCCGACTTCGTGCCCCTGTTCCTGGAGTTTCTGGCACAGCTCGACGAGGAAGTCTCGGCACCGCTGCTGGGCGACGCCGTCCACGTGCTGGCGCACATCGGCCGCAAGCTGACGGCCAACGGCAGCCCGTACGCGCCCGTCTTCACCTTGCTCGAACGCCTGAGCCCCGTGGCGGCAGAAATGCTGGCCGAACCGCCGGTGCGCGACATGGACGAAGCGCTGGAAACCTTCGGTCCCGGTGCGGACGGCGTCGAGCCCTTGCTGCGCCAAGGTCCGGGCCAAGTTCCGGGCGGCGTCCATCCCGTGCATTTTCACCCGCAGCCGCGGCGCGCTGCTTAATTGGCCGCTTGCGCCCGCATGAGGAGAGTACATCATGAGTAATTATTTGCATCAATTTGTGTATGGCATTTATCCATACATCGCGCTGGCCATCTTTTTCCTCGGTAGCCTGATCCGTTTCGACCGCGAGCAATACACGTGGAAGTCCGATTCCAGCCAGCTGCTGCACCGCGGCAGCCTGCGCCTGGGCAATATCCTGTTCCACATCGGCATCATCGGCCTGCTGTTCGGCCATGCGGCCGGCTTGCTGACCCCTGTCTGGGTATGGGATACCCTGGGCGTGTCGCATAGCCTGAAGCAGGGCGTGGCCATGGCGGCCGGCGGCGTGATGGGCGGCCTGTGCCTGGTCGGCATACTGATCCTGCTGGCGCGCCGCTTCGGCAATGAACGGCTGCGCGCCGTCACCACGGCCGGCGACAAGCTGGTGATGGTGTGGATCTTGCTGACCTTGCTGCTGGGCCTGTCGTCGATCTTTGTCTCGGCGTCGCACATGGATGGCCACATGATGGTCTTGCTGATGAACTGGGCGCAGCACATCGTGACCTTCCGCGGCGACGCCGCCAGCTTCATCGTCGATGCGCCGCTGGTGTTCAAGCTGCACCTGTTCATGGGCATGTCGCTGTTCGTCATCTTCCCGTTCACCCGCCTGGTGCACGTGTGGAGCGGCTTCGGCGCCGTGGCATATCTCGGCCGCGCCTATCAACTGGTTCGTCGCCGCTAAGAAAGGAGTCACATCATGGGAATCTCCGTCAATGGCATCGATATCGACGATGCCGACATCGCGCAGGAGCTGCCGCATCACGACGGCGCCGGCAATCCGCTGAAACAGGCCGTGCATGAACTGGTGCTGCGCCGGCTCCTGCTCGACGAAGCCGAACGCCTCGGCGTGCAGGGTGGCAGTACTGACGACCGCATCGAAGCGCTGTTCGCGCAGGAAGTGCGCGTGCCGCCCGCCGACGATGCGGCTTGCCGCACCTTTTATGCGCAGCGCCCGCAGCTGTTCAGTAGTGGGGCGCTGGTCGAGGCGCGCCACATCCTGTTCCAGGTGACGCCCGAGGCGCCGCTGGAGCTGCTGCGCACGACGGCGCAAGCCGTGCTCGATGCCCTGAAACTGGCACCCGAGCGCTTCGGCGAACTTGCGGCGCAGTATTCGAACTGCCCGTCCGGCGCCCTGGGGGGCAACCTGGGCCAGTTGTCGCCGGGCCAGAGCGTGCCGGAATTCGACGCGTTGCTGTTCCGCCTGGAAGAGGGCGCGCTGGCCGGCCATTTGCTGGAAACGCGCTTCGGCTACCACATCGTGCAAGTACTGCGCCGGGTCGAAGGCCAGGCCATCGCCTATGAGGCGGTGCAGGCGCAGATCGCCGACCGCCTGTCGCGCGCCGCGTGGCAACGCGCCGTGCACCAGTACCTGCACTTGCTGGTGGGGCGCGCCGAGATCGCCGGTGTCGAGTTGGAAGGCACGGCCAGTCCGCTGGTTCAGTAGGCTGAAAGGCGTAGTCCGAAAGGCGTAGGCCGCTAGGCCTTCTGGGGCACAGCCAGATCGTGCCCCAGCCTTTACAATCAAGAAAGAAACAGGAGTAGCGTCATGGGGTGCGTCAAGTTGCAGGACCGTTTTGGCCGTTCGATCGATTATGTGCGGCTGTCCGTTACCGACCGTTGCGATTTGCGCTGCAGTTACTGCATGCCCAAGGGCTTTCGCGGCTTCGAGGAACCGAAGGACTGGCTGACGTTCGACGAGATCGAGCGCCTGCTGGGCATCTTCGTTCGCCTCGGCACGCGCCGCGTGCGCCTGACGGGCGGTGAACCCCTGTTGCGGCGCAACCTGCCGGAACTGGCGCGCAAGCTGACGGCGCTGCCTGGCCTGCAGGACCTGTCGCTGTCGACCAACGCCACCCAATTGGGCAAGCATGCCGTGGCCTTGCGCGCGGCGGGCGTGGACCGCATCAACGTCAGCCTCGATTCGCTGGACCGCGCCTGCATGCAGCAGATCACGGGGCGCGACAGCCTGCAACCGATTCTCGATGGCCTGATGGCGGGCAAGGCGGCCGGTTTCGACCCGATCAAGATCAATATGGTGGCCATGCGCGGCGTCAATGACGGCCAGATCGAGGCCATGGCGGCGTTTTGCATCGAGCAGCAGTTCATCCTGCGCCTGATCGAAGCCATGCCGATGGGCAGCACGGGCCGCAATGCCAGCTACATGCCGCTCGGTCCCGTGCGCGAGCGCCTGGCGGCACGTTTTGGCCTGGTGCCGCAGGCAACAGAGCTCGGCGGCGGGCCGGCGCGCTACCTGGCGACAGCCGACGGTCGCTCGAGCATCGGTTTTATCACGCCCATGTCGCAGCATTTTTGCGCCAGTTGCAACCGCGTGCGCCTGTCCGTCGATGGTACCCTGTACTTATGCCTGGGCCAGGAAGAGAAATTCGCCCTCGGCCCCATGCTGCGCGGCGGGGCCACGGATGCGGAGATCGAAGCGGCGATCCGCGCCGCCATCGAACTCAAGCCGCAGCAGCATGATTTCAATACGCAGCCCGATAAAATTATCAGGTTCATGGCACAAACCGGCGGCTGAGGCAGTTTGCATTTACATTCAAGGGCGGTATGAAATTCAAGGCGATGTTTTCCTCCTGGCAGAAGCTGTCGACCAAGATCGTCGGCGCGTTGCTGCTCATGCTGGTGCTGGCCCTGAGCGCCATCGGTTGCACCCTGTTTTTGTCGTGGCAGCTCGAAGGCAGTTCGGCGGCCATCAACGAGACGGGCCGGCTGCGCATGCAGACCTACCGCCTGACCCTCCTGCTTGCCAGCGACGCCGGCGAGCAGGCGCGCCAGCAAGTGCTGCTGATCGACGAGACCCTGGCCAAGATCGGCCACGGCGACCCGCAGCGTCCCCTGTTCCTGCCTCCCAGCACGGCCATCAAATCCGAATTCGAGCGCATCGGCATTGCCTGGCGCGGCGCCTTGCGCCCGGCCGCGCTGGCCGCCGATTCCAACGCGCGCGCGCGCCAGTTCGAGCATGACGCCGATACCTTCGTGGGACAGGTCGACCAATTGGTGCGCCTGATCGAGCACGATAGCGAACAGCGCACCTTCTGGCTGCGCGCTTCGCAGCTGATCCTCGTCGGCATGGCCGTCATCGGCACGGTCAGCATGATTTACCTGATGTTCATGCTCATCATCGAACCCGTGACGCGGCTGCGCCTGGGCATGCAGCGCATGAAGGAACGCGATTTCAGCGTGCGCCTGGCCGTCGAAAGCAATGACGAATTCGGCCAGCTGGCCAGTGGCTTCAACCAGATGGCCGACCGCCTGCAGGCGCTGTATGGCAACCTGGAAGAGGGCGTGCGCAGCAAGACGGCCACCCTCGAGTACCGCAACCGCGAACTGGCGCTGCTGTACGAAAGCGCCGCCTTTCTGCAGCGCCCGCAGCCCCTGGAAGACATTTGCGGCGGCTTCATGCAGCGCATCGTCGACTATTTCGAGGCCGACGGCTCCACCGTGCGCGTGCTCGACGCCGAGCGCGGCAACCTGCACATGGTGGTGCATACGGGCCTGTCCGAAGAACTGGTGGCGTCCGAGCATTGCCTGAAGGTGGGCGACTGCCTGTGCGGCACGGCCGTCGAGATGAAGGTGGCGAAGGTGCACGACATGCGCCGCATCGACAAGGCGCACGAGCTGCGCTGCCACCGCGAAGGCTTTGCCACCGTCTCCGTCTTCCATATCCATGCGCACGAACAGCACCTGGGTTTTTTCAACCTGCATTTCCGCCATGCGCGCGTGTTTTCCGCGCGCGAGCTGGCCTTGCTGGAAACGCTGGGCCAGCTGCTTGGCATCGCGCTGGAAAACCTGCGCCTGGCCGCGCGCGAACGCGAGATGGCCATTTCCGAAGAGCGCAACCTGGTGGCGCAGGGCCTGCACGACAGCATCGCGCAAAGCCTCAATTTCCTCAACCTGCAAGTGCAGATGCTCGACGACTCCGTACGCAACGCCCGTTTCGACGAGGTGGCGGGCATCGTGCCGGCCCTGCATGCGGGCGTGAAGGAAAGCTACGAAGACGTGCGCGAACTGCTGGCCAACTTCCGCAGCCGCCTGATGGAGGACGATTTGATCGGCTCCCTGCGCGCGGCGGTGGACAAATTCCGCCGCCAGACGGGCATCGAGGCCGATCTGCTGGCCGACGTCGATGGCGCGCCATTCCCCCGCGAGCAGCAATTGCAGTTATTATTCATCGTGCAGGAAGCGCTGTCGAACATCCGCAAGCACGCCCAGGCCAGCCACGTCGAAGTGCGCCTCGCCGATCACCAGGATTTTACGCTGACGATCAGCGACAATGGCGTCGGCTTCGACGCCGCCGCCGTGCTGGAAAAGGGCGACAGCCATGTCGGCATCCATATCATGCGCGAGCGCGCGCAGCGCATCGACGCCACGTTCGACGTGCACGCCTGTCCCGGCGGCGGCACCACGGTCGAACTGCATCTGTCGCGCGAGCAGCGCCGCGCCGCCTAAGTAACTATCTGAAAGTACAAAAAAATGGAGACTCCCGATAAACCGATCACTGTCATGCTGGTGGACGACCACGCGCTGTTCCGCAGCGGCATACGCTCGCTGCTGCAGCGGCACACGGATTTTTCCGTCGTGGGCGAGGCGGCCGATGGAGTGGAAGGCATCAAGCGCGCCATCCAGCTGCAACCCGACGTGGTGCTGCTGGACCTGAACATGGCCGGCATGTCTGGCGTGGAAGCGCTGCAGCTGATGCAGCACGACTGTCCCGACACGGCCATCGTCATGCTGACCGTGTCGGAAGACGCGGAAGACCTGGCGACGGCCCTGCGCGCGGGCGCCTGCGGTTACCTGATCAAGAATATCGATGCCGACTACCTGGTGCGTGCCATCCGCCGCGCGGCCGCCGGCGAAGTCGTCATCGCAGAAGCCATGACGGGCAAGCTGGTGGCGCAGCTGCAGGCGGGCACGCGGCGCGAGGAACCCGTGTCGGAGCTCGACAAGCTCACGCCGCGCGAAAAGGAAATCATCGACTGCCTGTCGCGCGGCGAGAGCAACAAGGGCATCGCCCGCACCTTGGACCTGGCCGAAAGCACGGTCAAGATCCACGTGCAGAACGTGCTGAAAAAACTCAACCTCACCAGCCGCGTGCAGGCGGCCGTGTACGCGGTCGAGCACCGCCAGGGCAAGTAGCCTGCGCTGCCGGCTAGTCACTGCAGACTAGCCGGCTAGTCCTTTTGCCGATGGCGACATCTGCGCTTTTAAAGTAGTATATTGAATATATCTTTAGACGCGAGCCCATCATGGCCATCACCCCGATCAGCGAACCATCTTCTTCCGCCGCCGCCCCTGGCGCGGCGCCCTGGCATGCCCGCCACGCCGTCTGGCAACTGGGTTTCCGCCCGTTTTACCTGCTGGCGGCCGTGTTCGCGGCCCTCGGCATTCCCCTGTGGCTGGCCAGCTATGCGGGTTGGCTGACGGGCGGCTTGCAAGTAGGCCTGGGCTGGCATATGCATGAAATGGTGTTCGGCTTCGCGCTGGCCGTTGTCGTCGGTTTCCTGTACACGGCTGGGCGCAACTGGACGGGCTTGCCCACGCCGCACGGCGCACCGCTGATGGCGCTGGTGGCGCTGTGGCTGGCCGGGCGCGTGGCCATGCTGTGCGGCCCCGGCCTGTTGCCGGCGCTGGTCGACTGGCTGTTCCTGCCGCTGGCCGCCTGGCCCCTGTACCTGGTGCTGCGCCGCTCGGGCAATACGCGCAATCTGTTCCTCGTCGGCTTGCTGGCCTTGCTGGCACTGGCCAATGGCCTGTTCCACGCGGCCGTGCTGGGCTGGCTGCCGCTGTCGTTGTTTGTGCCCGTGCAGGCGGCCATCTTCATCATCGTGCTGATCGAATCGGTGATCGGCGCGCGCGTGATCCCCATGTTCACCCGCAATGGGGCACCTGGCAGCACGCCCGTGGCCAGTCCAAAGCGCGCGCTGGTGGCCGTGGCCTGCATGGCGGCGGCCGCCATCGCGTGGCTGGCCGGCGCGCCAGCCTGGTTGACGGCGCCGCTGGCCCTGTCGGCAAGTGGCGTGTCGCTGGCCAATCTGCTGGCCTGGCAGCCGCAGCGCACGCTGCGCGTGCCGCTGCTGTGGATATTGCACCTGTCGTATGCGTGGATCGGCATCGGCTTTGCGCTGCTGGCGGCCGCCAGCCTGGGTCTGCTGCCGGCCAGCGCCGCATTTCACGCGCTGACGGTGGGTTCGATGGCGGGCCTGATCATCGGCATGATGACGCGCACCACCCTGGGCCACACGGGCCGACCGCTCACGGGCGGCAGGGCGGAGGCGGCGATGTACTGGCTGATCCAGCTGGGCGCGCTGGCACGCCTGCTGGCCGCCGTCGGTCCTGTCGCGCTGGCCATGCCGCTGCTGCTGGCAGCGGGCGCCTGCTGGTCGCTGGCCTTTGGCCTGTATGCGTGCGTGTATGCGCCGTATCTGTGGCGCGCCAGGGTGGATGGGCGCGAAGGCTAAGCCGTCAGAAAGGTCGCCAGGCCAGCAGTTTCTTGAATTCCGGCGTCCAGTAGGACAGCGATTCGCCCACGACGAATAGCAGCGTGCCCAGCATGATGGCCTTCAGCAGCAAATCCCTGCACCAGATCATAGTGTTCCCCAAGTTTTCATGTTGGCAAGTTTACCATTGGCGTGCCCGGTCATGTTGAGTTTCTGGCATGGCAGCCTGGCCGGGCGGCGGCGTCTGTGCCGTGAAGGTGGCGACAGCCTCGATGGCGTGCGCCAGCGCCTGTTCCAGCGTGTCGAGCGCGGCGGCCGCGTCGTCGCCGGCGTGCAGCAGCTGTTCGGCATGCTGGGCCGCATGCAGGGTGGCGGGCAAGGCCAGGCTGCCGGCCACGCCGGCCAGCTTGTGCGCCAGCGCGGCCGCGTCGTCGCGTGCATTGGCCGCCAGCAGCGCGCGCATGGCGCCGACCGTGTTGCTGTAGGTGTCGCCAAAGCGCGACAGGTTCTGGCGGTAGGGCGCTTCATCGAGCCACTGTGCCATCCCTTGCGCCACGTCGATCGCGGACGCCGCGCCGCCAGGCAGCACGGGCATCGTCCCTTCGGCCATGACCGGCGGCAGGACTGGCACCGTTTGCGCATGACGCCGGTGCGCGCGCGCCACCAGGGCGATGGTCTGCGGCACGTCGAACGGTTTGCTGATGAAATGGTTCACGCCCGCTTCCAATGCCGCCACGCGCTGCGTCTGGAAGGCGCCGGCCGTCAGCGCCACCACGGGCAGGTCCTGAAACTGCGGCAACTGGCGCAGCGCGCGCGTCGCCTGCAAGCCATCCATGACGGGCATCTGCACATCCATCAGCACGATGTCGACGTCGGCGGGGTGGGCCAGCAGCCAGTCCAGCGCCTGCCGGCCATCGCAGGCGAACGAGGGCACGGCGCCCTGGTCGCACAGGATATGCCTGACCACGTCGCGGTTGATCTCGCTGTCGTCGACTACCAGCACGCGCACGCCGGCCAGCTGGCGCTCTCTCAGCGGAACAAGACTGGCGTCCAGGCCGGCGACCCTGGAGCGCTTCTGGCGCGCCTCCATGGTCGCGTTGTACAGACTGGAAGCGGTCACTGGCTCGTTGAGAATGGCATCGGCGGCATTGGCCGGGTCGGTGCGCCGGCGCGCCGGCGTTGACCCTGACGCGCCGCTGGCGGCCAGGATGACGACGGGGCAGTCCTGCGGCGGCAAGTATTCGCGCAGCGCGCGCGCCGTGGCTTCACCGTCCAGGTCCGGCATGCGCGCGGCCAGCAGGACGACGCCGGGCCGCTCGCCGTCGGCGCAGGCCAGCGCATAATCGAGTGCCGCCTGGCCGCCGGATACGGCATGCACGCTCCAGCCCAGGCCGCGCGCCACGGCGTCCACGGCGGCGCGCGCGTCGGCGTTGCCGTCGGCCAGCAAGACGCGCAGGCCCTGCATGTCCTGCATGTCGGGCGAGGACAGGGTGCCGGCGGGCATCAGTTGCAGCGGCACCGTGAAACTGAACGCGCTGCCCTGGCCCAGCTCGCTTTTCAGCTGCAGGGTGCCGCCCATCAGGCTGACCAGCTGGCGGCAGATGGTCAGGCCCAGGCCCGTGCCGCCGAAGCGGCGCGTGGTGGAGCTGTCGGCCTGGGCGAAGGCGGAAAAGATCGCTTCCTGCACCTCGGGGGCGATGCCGATGCCCGTGTCGCGCACGCAAAAGCGCAGCACGGCGGCGTCGCCGTCGCGGCTGTCCAGTGTGGTCAGCAGTTCGACCGTGCCCTGTGGCGTGAACTTGATGGCATTGCTGCCCAGGTTGACCAGCACCTGTTCCAGCCGCAGCGCGTCACCGAGCACGTGGTCGATGCCGTCGGGCAGCGGCCCGATGCGCACGGCAATCGGCTTGTCGTGCGCGGCCACGCCCATGCTGGCGCTGATCTTCTCGATCACCTCGGCCAGGCGGAACGGCGCATGCTCGATGGTCATGTGGCCCGCCTCGATTTTCGACACGTCCAGCACGTCATTGATGATGCCCAGCAGGGACTGGCCGGCGGCGCGGATCTTGCGCGTCATCAGCAGCCCCTCTTCATCCAGGCTGCCCCTTTCCAGCAGCCAGGCCATGCCGAGGATGGCGTTCAGGGGCGAGCGGATTTCATGGCTCATGTTGGCGAGGAATTCCGCCTTGCTGCGGTTGGCCGCTTCGGCCCCGTCGCGCGCCAGCTGCATGGCCGCCTCGGCCTGCTTTTGCGCGGAAATATCCTGGGCAAAGATCAAGGTGGCCGGTCCATCCTTGAGTATCACGCGCGTGCTGGTCTTGAGGATGGGCACGGGCCGGCCCTGCTTGTCCAGGCCGACGGCTTCAAACATCTGTTCGCTGGCCGAATCGGCCTCGATCAACGCTTCCTTGCTTGCCAGCGCGACTTGCGAGGCGGCCGTGAGCATGGTGCGCCAGGCCAGGCCGCTCAGGTCATCTTCGGCGGCATAGCCATGCAGGTGGCGGTAGCGCGGATTGGAATACACGAAGCGTCCATGGCGCAGGATGGCGATCGCCACGGGCGCGTCTTCGATCAAGGTGCGAAAGCGCGTTTCGCTGTCGGACACGGCCTGCATGGCCTGGCGCTCCCTTTCCTGTTCCACCTGCCACGCGGCTTGCTGCCGGCGGCGCCGCTGGCTCCAGAACAGCAGGCCGGCCGCGGCCAGCGCCAGCATGGCAAAGCCGAGGATGTAGCCCAGCGCCTGGCGCCGCAGCGGGGCGGCGATGGCCGCTTCTTCGCGGCTCAGGCCGATGATCAGGGCGCGGTCCATGTGCAGCGCAGGCGGGGCAATGGTTGCCATCGCCATGACACGGGGGGAGGCACCGGCGCCGGCAATCTCGACGCCGCTCAGCACGCCTGCCTGAAAGCCGCTGTCGCGGAAGCGCCGCAGGAAGCTGCCGGGCACGTCCATATTGGCGCCATTCGCGCTCCTGGCCGGATAGTTCAGGAATTGCAGGCCGTCGCCATGCACGACGACGGCCCAGACATCGGCCGCATACATGGCGGTGCGGAACTTGGCCGTGAAGTATTCGCGGTCGAAGGTGGCCACCACGACGCCGGCAAAGCGGCCTTGCCGGTCCTGCACCATGCGCGACGCCGTAATGACGAGGTCACGCTTGAAGGACAGGAACGGCGCCGAGATGTACAGCATGCGCGCATCGGGGGCATCGCGCGCCGTCTGGAAGTAGCCGCGGCGCGAAAAATCCTGGCCGGCCAGTTCCGGGATGTTGGTGGCGACCGGCTTGCCGCTGGCATCGATGACCAGCATGGTGCGCACGCCCGGCATGGCGTCGACCAGCGCGGCCAGGCGCCGGGGCAGCGCTTGCCCGGCGTCGGGCGCGGCACCGGCGGCAAGGTAGTCGCGGATCACGCCGTCGAGCACCAGGTTGGTTGCCGCCAGGTCGACTTCGATATTTTTTGCCAGCAGCGCCGTCAGCACGCTGAGCCGCTCACGCTCGGCCGCATCGTGCCGCGACGCTTCGGCCAGGTGCGCGTAGGCGAGGGCGGCAGCCACGATCAGCAGCCCGAGGAGCAAAAACAGCCATTCGATCAATCGTCTGCGCACTGCCGCCGCGTCTGTGTGGTAGCTCATGTGGCGATGCTATACCCGATATGCACGGAGAACAACTTTTGCGCATGACTACGCAGATGATAGTGTGGCCAATTTGCCGCCAGGCGGCAGCCGCTGGCTAGCGTGCCAGCCAGCGCTCGACCATCGCGCGCAGCTGGGCGGCCGTGAAGGGCTTGGACAGGTAATCGTCCATGCCGGCCGCCACGCAGCGCTGCCGGTCGTCTTCGGTGGCGCCGGCCGTCAGGGCGATGACGGGCAAGCGCGGCGCGCCGCTGGCCGCTTCGCGGGCGCGCAGGGCCTGGCACGCCTGGTAGCCGTCCATGACGGGCATCATGCAGTCCATCAGGACCAGGTTGTACCGCTGCGCGGCCAGCGCTTGCAGGCCCAGCGCGCCGTTTTCTGCCGTGTCGATGCTGTAGCCGCAGGCGCTCAGCTGCAGGCATACCAACTGGCGGTTCAGCGCCGTATCCTCGACCAGCAGGATGCGCGCATCCTGCGCCATCTCTTGTTCCTGCGGCTGGGCGGCATCCGCTGGTTCCGCGCGCTCCTGGCGCCGCAGCAGGGCCAGGATCAGCGCGATGGCCCCGGCCAGCACGAGCAGGCTGACCACGGCCGCGCCGCCCATGGTGTGCAGCATGCGCCGCCAGCCCGCCAGGTAGACGTCGTCCGTCACGGTCACGTTGATGGCCAGCGGATAGTCGCGCACCAGACGGATGGCGGCCAGGCGGTCGACCGCGCGCGGCGTGTCCACCAGCAGCACGCCATCGCTCTTGCCCTGTTCCAGCAGGCGGTAGATGCTGCCCGTCAGGTTGCGCTTGCCCATCATGGCGGGCACGGCCGGCCAGCGGGCCAGCAGCGTGTAGTCGCTGCGGTACAGGGAAAAGGCCGTGTGTTCGCCGATGCTGGTGTTCTGGAAGAATTTACTGAAGAAGTCGCACGACAGGCCGACCAGCACCACCCCCAGGAAGCGGCCGTCCGTGCCGCTGATGCGCCGGCTGATATAAAAGGTCCAGGCTCCATTGCCCTTGTTTTGCACGGGCGCGCTGACATGCATGCCGCCGTCCGGGTTGCGCCGGTGATACTCGAAGTAATCGCGCTCGTCGAGGCGGATGGGTGGCGCGGGAAAGGCGCGGCTGAAGGCCAGCACGCTGGCATCGCCGCCGACGATGGACACCACGTCCACCTGCGGCACGCCGCTGATCTTGTGCCGCAGCATCTGGTGCATGGCCGGGGTGCCGACGGCGGCAGCCAGCGCTTGCGCGTCCGCGGGGGCGCCGGCATGGATGTCGTTGCTGACGCTGTCGAGCACCAGCCTGGCCGCGGTCATGCTCTGCGCCGTGTTTTCCGCCAGCAGCAGCGACAGCTTGGACAGGTCCTGTTTCCAGTCATCGACGGCTTTGCGGTGCAGCAGTACGCCGGAGACGACGATGCTCAGTGCCAGCAGGCCCACCACCACCAGGCCCACGACGGCCGCCGTGGTGCGCGGCCGATAGCGGTGCACCAGGCGCAGGGCGGCCTGGCGCACGTTCATGCCTGCGCGCCCGTGTAGTCAAGCATGCTGCGGCGTACCTCCAGCGCCACTGCGTCGACCAGCGCCGCCGTCTCGTCGAGCCAGCCGGCTGCCGCCATGCCGTGGTGGCGTACCAGATGCTCGAGTTCCGCCAGGCGCGCCACCAGGGCGCTGGCGCCCAGCAGGGCGACGGTGCCGCGCAAGGTATGGCAGCTGTGCACGATGGCTTGCGCCACGCCGCCGCGCACGGCTTGCTCGACGTGCGCAAACATGGCTGGCGACGTATCGAGGTAGGTCTGCGACAGGGTGCGGAACATCTCCAGGTCGTGGCCGGTGGCCTGGAACAGCACGGCAGGATCGATGTGGCGATAGGCTGGCATGGCGGCTCCGTGGCGAGGGAAATCGGTGGCGGGCTAGGCGGCCAGGCTGTTGCGCCGCGCATGGCCGGCGCAGCAGGCGCGCAGGTAGCCGCGCAGCTCGTCGTAATTGACGGGCTTGGCAAAGAACACCACGCCGGGCGGCACGCCGCCACGTTCTTCCAGTTCCTCCGGCGTCAGGCTCGACAGCATGGCGATGTGCATGTCCGCCAGCAACGGGTCGGCGAGGATGGTGCGGATCACCTCGTAGCCGTCGATGCCTTCCATGATGATGTCGGCCAGCAGGATGTCGGGCTGGTCGCGGGCGATTTCCATCAGCGCCTGGTAGCCGTTTTCGCAAAAGCGCAAGCTTGCCTGCAAGCCCCAGGAACCGATCTGTTTTTCATACAGCGCGCGCTCGATCGGATTGTCTTCGATCACCAGGATCGAGGGCGGGCGGCCCGACGGGGCGGGGCGGTTGGCGCGTGCCGCGCGCTGGTCCTGGCCCGGCTGGCCGGGATTGCCCTTGTAGGCCTCGACGGCCGCCAGGGGAATGCGCCGGTGGCCGCCCTTGGTCTTCCAGGCTTCGATCGCGCCGGCCTCGACCAGTTGCTGCACCGAGGTGACCGAGATGCCGAGGATTTCGGCGGCCTTTTGGGTGGTGCAAACGTCTGCAGTGTGCATGATGGGCTCTATGGTCGCGGATGAAGTTGTAGGGAATGATACGCAATCGCGCTCAAGAAATCAATTTCAACGAATTAGATGAATTCACTAAAAACATGAGTGTAGCGGACCGGGGCCTGGCGCGCGCTCATGGCCGGCTTTCTACGCCGCTGCGGTCGTCGGCCAGCACCGCGCCCGTTTGCAGGGCCGTGACGGCTTGCGACAGAGCATCGAGCGCCATCAGCAGCTCCGCGTGCAGGCGGCGCAGCGCTCCGATATCGTTGGAAAAGCCCGCATGCACGGCCTGGCGCGCCAGCGCCTGCAAGTGGAGCATGCCCATGGCCTGGCTGCCGTCGAGAAGCTCCTGCGCCAGCACGCGCGCCGGTGCAGCCCGCTCGCAGCGCAGCGCATGGGCGATTCCGGCCAGGCGGTCGCGCGACTCGGCCACGAACAGGGCCAGAATCTCGCCCTGCAGGCGCCGGTCGTAGCCGAACATGGCGTCCAGGCGGGCCAGTTCGAACGGCGGCGCGCCCGACGCCTTGGGCGCTTGCGGCGGCGGTGCGCTGTCAGCCACTTTGGTCGGCGGCACCCCCCTGCGCGTTTGCAGCAACTGGTGCAGATCGGTTGGCTCCGCACAGCCTGCCTGGCGCCAGCGGGTGCGGCGCCAGAGCAGGGCGGCCAGCAGCAACAGCAGGCCTGCCAGCGCCAGCGCCGGACGCATCAGCGACAGGTCTTCGCAGCGCAGGAAGGGGTGGATGGCAAGGAAGGCGTTCATGTCGGTGCTCCAGTGCGGTCTATGCGAGTGATCCTGCGTGATGGTTGATCAGAAATGCTTGGCTTCGATGCTTTTCATTTTATGATAAAAAATCGTTTTATTCGAGAAATTTGTTGTTTATTTAGTTGATTTAATTTTTTTCATAAAAAACAAAATGATTGTGGCGGACTGGACGCTCAGCTCGTGTATAAAAAGCCACACGGCATGCAGCGGGCGTTCTGGCGTGTGGCACGCTTTGTCAATTAGTGAAAAAATGCAATTTCCTTGATCGCCATCAAATACGGTGCGCAGGCGCGTGCCGCCGACTGACTCTTGTGAAGGAGCATCATGACTGCCTCTGCCCGGCCTGGACCCTTGCTTGTCATCACCGCAGTCCTCTTCATCTTGCTGGGCCTGGCGCTTGCCGGCGGCGGCGCCTGGCTCGTCAGCCTCGGCGGTTCCTGGTATTACGTCGTGGCCGGCATCGGCATGCTCATCGCGGGCGCGCTCGTGTGGAAGGGGCGGCGCAGCGCCCAGCTGTTTCTCGCGCTGCTGCTGTTCGCCACCCTGATCTGGTCCGTGATCGAAGTGAAATTCGACTGGTGGCAATTGCTGCCGCGCCTCGATATCTGGTTCGCCGCTGCCGTCTGGCTGCTGCTGCCGTTCGTCGACCGCCGCCTCGATCCGCCCTTGACGGCCGGGGCGAAACCGCGCGACGCGGGCAAGAGCGCCCTGACGGCTGCCGTGGTGCTGACGGCCGCCGTGGGCGTGTTCTCGCTGTTCCAGGACTATTACACCTTGCACGGCGAGGTGCCGGCCGAGAACATGGCGGCCGCGCCGCAAGGCGATTTCGCGCCGGGCGTGGCGCCGAATGATTGGGCCGCGTATGGCCGCTCCGGCTATGGCGACCGCTACGCGCCGGCCGCCCAGATCACGCCGGCCAACGCCGCGCAGCTGAAACAGGCGTGGGTGTACAACACGGGCGACTTCAAGGGGCCGAACGATCCGGGCGAGATCGCCAACGAAGTCACGCCGCTGAAAGTGAACGGCATGCTGTACCTGTGCACGCCGCATAACATCGTCATCGCGCTCGATCCGGATACGGGCAAGGAGATCTGGCGCCACGATCCGAAGATCAACCGCGACGCATCGAGCTACCAGCACATGATCTGCCGCGGCGTGGCCTACTGGGACGTCAACGCGGGCCGCGCCAAGGGCGACCCGGCGCCCGAGGCGGCCGGCATGGAGTGCCCGCGCCGCATCCTCGCGCCCACCATGGATGCGACCCTGATCGCCGTGAATGCCGATACGGGTGTAGCCTGTAAAAGCTTTGGCGAAAACGGCGTGATCGGCCTGTACCACGGCATGGGCATGAAGAAGCGGGGCTTTCTGATGCCGACGTCGCCGCCGGCCGTGGCGCAAAACGTGGTGGTGATGGCCGCCAGCGTGACCGACAATTTTTCCACAGAAGAGCCGTCCGGCGTGATCCGCGGCTACGATCCCGTCACTGGCAAGCTGATGTGGAACTGGGATGCCTCGAACCCGGACGACACTGCGCCGATTGCCGATGGCAAGACCTACACCAACAATTCGCCCAATTCCTGGGGCGTGTCCAGCGTCGATGAAAAGCTGGGCATGGTCTACATTCCGATGGGCAATGAAACGCCCGACACGTGGGGCGGCAATCGTAATCCCCATGGCGAGAAATACAATAGCGCCATCGTTGCGCTGGACCTGGCGACGGGCAAGGTACGCTGGGTCTACCAGACCGTGCACCACGATATCTGGGACATGGATATCGGCGGCCAGCCGACCCTGGTCGACATCGACACGCCAAAAGGCAGAGTTCCGTCCGTGGTTGCCACGACCAAGCGGGGCGATATCTACGTGATCGACCGCCGCGATGGCAGCCTGGTCGTTCCGGCGCCGGAAAAACCCGTGCCGACGGCCAACGCGGCTCCCGGCGACCGCTTGTCGCCCACGCAGCCATTCTCGGCCCTCACTTTCTTGCCAGAGAAAAACATCAGCGAAACGGATATGTGGGGCACCACGCCGTTCGACCAGCTGGCGTGCCGCATCATCTTCCGCCAGCATCGCTATGAAGGGCCGTTCACGCCGCAGACCGTGGCCGAAGGCAAGATCAAGGGCGCCATCATCTCACCGGGCCCGCTGGGCATCTTCGAGTGGGGCGGGGCGGCCGTCGATCCCGTGCGTCAATTGTTGCTGGTCAATCCAGACTACATGGGCTTTTTGGAACGCCTGGTGCCGCGCGCGCAAGCGAACGCCAAGGGCGGCACGGGCTCGGAAATGGGCTTGCAGCCGCAGACGGGCGTGCCGTTTGCCGTGGAAATCAAGCCCTTCCTGTCGCCACTGGGTTTCCCATGCCAGGCGCCGCCGTGGGGCTATATCGCCGCTGTCGACTTGCGCACGATGAAAAAAGTGTGGATGCACAAGAACGGCACCACGCGCGACAGCGCCCCCGTGCCCATCGCCTTGCCGCTGGGCGTGCCCAGCCTGGGCGGCATCAGCACCACAGGCGGCGGCGTGGCTTTCCTCAGCAGCACGCTCGACTACTACATCCGCGGCTACGACGTCAGTAACGGCAAAACCGTATGGAAAGCCCGCCTGCCAGCCGGCGGCCAGGCCACGCCGATGAGCTATGTCTCCGACAAGACGGGCAAGCAATATGTCGTCGTCATGGCCGGCGGTCATGGTTCGCTGGGTACGAAGATGGGCGATAGCCTGGTGGCGTTTGCCTTGCCGGATGCGGCGGTGGAGAAGAAAAAGTAGGGAGAATAGGGGTAAGGCGGAAAGTGCCGGGGTTGGATCCTGATGGGCCGACCCCGGCACTTTGCTTTTGGCTTATTGCGCCGCCAATCCCAGCTTCAAGCCCACCAGTTTGCCCGGCGCGGCCTCCGTTTTTTCCGGCGCACCCGCACTGACCCTGGTCGCCGGCGTGCCGTCCTGCTGCAGGGCCGCCAGGATGGCCGCGCTGCGCTGGACGCCCAGCTTGCTCAAGGCGTCGGCAGGCAGGGGCTGCTTGGCTTCCAGCTGCTCGCGCAAGCCGTTGTAGAACGCGCCCGTGTCGGCCACTTGTGGCTCTCCCTCGATCAGCTTGCCCAGGCGTTGCAGGACGGGGATTTTTGCCGCCGGAGCGGAGGCCGCCGTTGCCGCAGGCGTAGCCGACTCCGCCGCCTTTTTCTGCTTGTCCAGCTCGGCCTTGCCGAAGCGCTCGCCGTACAGGTCGCGCAGGGCGCCCCGTATCTTGCGTTCGCCCAGGTTCAACGGTCCCGGCTCCTCTCCCGCTTCCAGCTTGATGCCGGCCTTGGCGGCCACGGCGCGGCGCACTGCCTGGGCGCGCAGGGCGGCCGCGTCCGTATCGCTGTACTGGCCAGGCACGGCCAGCTTCAGCTGCTCGCGCTTGGCGAGGATTTGCGCCACCTGCTTGATTTTCTCCCGTTCGGGCGGCAGCAGCACGGCGCTGCCCGCATCGAAATCGATCGATTCGAGCTTGTCGGCGCTGATGCCCAGCAAGTTGCCCAGCGCACGGAACGGCGCCGTGACGATTTTCGTCAGCACATTGCCCACGGCTTTCCAGATCAGGGCGCCATAGCTGAATTGCGGGTCGTTCATGTCGCCCGACACGGGCAGGCCCAGGTCGATGCGACCATCGCTATCCTTGAGGATGGCCAGCGCCAGTTCCAGCGGCAGTTTCAGGGCGTCCGGGCTGTCGATGCGCTCGCCCAGGGTCAGCTTGTCGAGCACGATCTGGTTGGTGCCGTCGAGCTGGCGGTTGCGCACCTTGTATTGCAAGTCCAGCGAAATCTTGCCTTCGGCCACCTTGTAGCCGGCGAACTTCATCGTGTACGGCGAGGCGGAGACCATGTCGACATTCTTGAAGACAACGTTCAAGTCCGTGTTGTCGGTCGGGGCGAACGGGTTCAGCTGGCCACGCACGCGGGCCAGGCCGAACTCGTCGATGCGGCCGTCGAGTTCGATCTGGCTGCGCGCATCGCGTTTCGTCGACAGGCCCGTGACGACGCCATTGAGTTCATAGATCTTGGCGGCGAACTGGGGCCGCAAGCTGAGGTCGGCAAAGTCCAGCTTGGCGTTTTGCAGGCGTACCCGGCGCACGCGCACGGGGAAGGCGGCGTCGGCCGTCGGCGTGGCGGTGGCAGGCGCCGGAGCGGTGGCAGGCTCGGGCGCCTTCACCAGCAGGCGCTGCGCGTTCAGGCTGCGGTCGTTTTCGATGATCAACTGGGCGTTCGGTTCCACCACGCGCAGCTCGGGGATGTCGATAAAATCCGGGCCCACGCTGGCCGTCAGCTTGTCGGCGCGCACGCTTTTCCACGAGGCGAAGCGCTTGCCATCCGTTTCATTGAGCACGAGGCCGGCGATATCCACGCCGCCCTCATAGCGTACTTTCGGCGCTTTCGGCGCGCCGCCGCCTGTCGTCAGGCGGCCGCTGCCCGAAAGCGAGCCGCCTGCCAGTTTCAGTTTGATGTGCTGCGCCAGCAAGGGTTGCACGGGTGCCAGGGTCAGCTGTTTCAAGTTCAGCTGCGCATCGACGGCGCCCGTGCCCGGCACGAACTTGCCGTTGGCCGTGAGCAAGCCGCCTTCGCGCAAGCCCACGCCCAGTTCGAACGGCAGGGCCTGCTTCATATCATTGCTGACGTTGTGCAGTGACAGGCGGGCATCTTGCAAGTTACCCTTGATGCCAGTGCCCGCATCGTCGAAACGGGCGCCGAACTTGCTCAGTTCTACCTTGTCTACTTTGGTGGACCAGGGCGCGGATGGTTCGTCCTTGCCCGCATCGGCTTTACCGGAGGCAAACACGGGCAGCTTTTGTGCAATCGCAAATTCGCCGTGGCGGTTGCGCGCCAGGTCGATCTGCGCGCCGCTGGCTGTCACGGCGCCCAGGTGCACGCTATGTGCCGCCAGGTCGATCTTGCCTTCCGTAAAGCCCAGTTGCTGCAGCTTGAACGGCGTTTGCGCGCCCCGTTGCATGGCCAGATCGGCCAGGCTGAAACTGGCGCCGTCGATCATGGTGGCCATGCCCGCGGGACCTTGCTGCAAGCCCAGCTGCAGCTGCAGTTGCAACTGTTTCGCGCTAAATTGCAGGGCCGGCGAGACGGTTTCATCGATGGCGGACACGTCCACGTTGGCCAGCGCCAGTTGCTTCAAGTCCACCTTCCACTTGCCAGGCTTGGCTGGTGCGGCGGGTGCGGCGGTGGCCGATGCGGCTGGTGCGGGATTAGCCGGCAGCATCAGGTTCGCCACGTCGATCTCGCCCTTGCTGTCGCGCCGCACGGCCACCTTGCCGCCGTACAGATTGACTTTATCCACCGTGACGTTCTGGCGCGCCAGATCCACGTTCACGCCGGCAATGCCCAAAGTATTCAGCGAAGTGAATGGCGCACTGTTGCCACTTTGCACCAGCGCCAGGTCGCGCAAGGCCAGCCCCGCGCCTTTGACGGTTGCTTCCAGCTTGCCGTCGGCATACGAAAAGGCGTAGGGCAGGCGCGCCGACAGCTTGCCGCTGGTCACTAGCGCGCGCGTGTACGCTTTCAAATACGCGGCCAGGCCGGGCAGGGAGGCATCGTTGAGTATCAGTTCGCCTTCGCCACGAATCGGGCTGAGCGAGGCCGTGCCGCGCCAGTGCAGCTTGCCGCCGCGCGCCGCATCGGCGCTGAGGCTATAGCTGCCGTTGGCGTCGGGCAGGGTGGAAATATTGTCGAGCGTAAAGTTGATGGGTGTGAAGTTATCCGCATAGCCCGCCTTCTGGTCTTGCCAATCCACTTTGCCTTGTTCCAGCGCAAAGTGAGCGATGACGAGGCGCGGCATGCCGCCTTCGCTCTTTTCCGGATGCTTGCGTTGCCAGGTGGCCAGCACTTCGGCCAGGTTGAACTTGCCGTCCGGCGTGATGGTCAAATGAGTCTGTGGCGCCGTGATGCGGATTTCCGCCAGGCTCCAGGCGCGACGCACGATGGATTTCCATTCCAGCTGCACGGCCAGGGCGCCGATGGACAGCAGCGGCGCATTGTTTGCGCTGGGTGCTTCCTTGAAAGCGATCCGGTCTGCTTCCAGGCGCAAGGTGAACGGGTTGAAGCGCACATCACCGATGCTGGCCTGGCGCGCGAGTTCTTTCTCGGCAAATTTGGGTAACTGGTTTTTGATGACGTAGGGCACCAGCCAGAAGCCGGCCGCGCTGTAGGCGGCCAGGGCGCAGCCTGTGCCAACGGCCCAGCGCTGCCAGCGTTTCCAGCGAAATGTTTTCGTCTGCACGCTTTTGTTGTCGATTGTGTTCACGAACTGACCTTTTAATCTTGTTGGGCGGCACATCTTGCACGCCGTGACTGTCAGTATGCCTCTTTGCGGCCTCGTCTGCAAAATCCAAACGTGTTCAAGTGATAACAGGCGCCTAGGTGGCATTGTTTCCTCTATAAAACTCACACATATTCACCTTTACTTGATAATGATTCTCATTATCGGTATCATGGCCGCTAACCGTAAGTTTCCATTCGTACATATTTTCTCATTGAAAGCCCGATGTCATGCCTGTCGTCTCTCCTCGCACCCGCTTACTTCCAGTCGCCGCAGCCTTGTCGCTGGCCTTCGCTTCCCACGCCGTGCTGGCGGCCGATGCGGCCAGCGGCCAGGACGACCTGACGGCAGGCGATGAGAAAGTCATGCAAGCCGTGCAAGTGACAGGGGCGCGCGCGCAAGGCCTGGTGCCGCTGACCACCGAGGCGGGCAGCTTTCGCGGCGCCAGCATCATGGACGTGCCGTCGACCGTCAACGTGATCACGCGCGAATTGCTGGAGCAGCAAGCCGTGTCCGGCCTGTACGACGCCGTGCGCAACACGGCCGGCGTGACGCGCCAGCAAAACGGCGGCGAGACGTGGGATCAATTGGTGATACGCGGCATCGCCGTGGAAAACCGCACGAATTATCGCCTCAACGGTTCCATGCCCATCATGAACTTCTCGCAAGTGCCCATGGAAAACAAGGAAAGGGTGGAAGTGCTGAAGGGCGCCTCGGCCCTGTACTACGGTTTTACGTCGCCGGCCGGCGTCGTCAATTTCGTTACCAAGCGGGCCGGCAGCAAGCCCGTCACGAGCATGGGCTTGAGCCTCGATGACCGTGGCAGTGCCGTGGCGAATGTCGACGTGGGCCGCCGCTTTGGCGCGCAGCAGGAATTCGGCGTTCGCGTGAATGCGGCTGGCGGCACTCTGGGCTCCTACCTGGATCATGTCGGCAATGGCAACCGCCGCTTTCTCTCCACGGCGCTCGATTGGCGCGTGAGCAATAAACTGCTGTTGAAAGCGGACCTAGAATACGACCGCCGCAAGGTGACGGAGCAGGCGGGCGTGGCCTTGCCCACGGCCGTGAAAGGCGTGATCAGCTTGCCGCGCGCCGTCGATCCGCGCAAGCTGATCGGCCCGGACTGGTCGAATTTCGAGGCGCAAACGAAAAACGCGCAATTGCGCGCCGACTACGCCATTACGGATGGCTGGGCCCTGACGGTGGAAGCGGGTCACTCGGAAACGGCGCGCGACCGCCGCCTGGCCATTTTCCGCCTGAACAACGCGGCCGCGCTGGCCACGGGCGCGGGCCGCATTACGGGCAATATCCAGCACAGCGTGACGGCGTCGGACTTGCTGCGCGCGGAACTGGCCGGAAATTTCCACACGGGCTACATCGCCCACGAATTGACCCTGGGCGCATCGCGCACGGACAAGTCGCAAGATCCGATTTTCCAGAGCAATTACACGATCGCCTCGCAAAACCTGTACAACCCCGTCCCCGTGACGAATGTCGTGTTCGGCCCCAAGCCGACGGCGCCCACGACGGCCGCCTTGGATACGCGCGACACTGGACTGTACGCGCTCGACCGCATGGTCTTCAGTCCGCAATGGCAAAGCGTCATCGGCGTGCGCCGCAGCAGCTATCAAAGCGACCAGGGCGCCAGCCACTACGATGTCAGCAAGACGACGCCGATGGCCTCGCTGATCTACAAGGCCACGCCCGAGCTGTCGTTTTACGCCTCCACGGCGCGGGGGCTGGAAGAGGGTGAGACGGGTCCGACGGGTACCGTCAACCAGGGCGTCAAGATGGCGCCCGGCGTGAGCAAACAGAAAGAACTGGGTGCGCGCTGGCTGACGCCTGGCGGCACCTTGCTGTCGGCCGCCTTGTTCGACATCACGCGCCCCGGCTACTATACGAATGCCAGCAATGTGTTCACGTCGGATGGCGAACAGCGCTACCGCGGCCTGGAACTGTCGACCCAGGGCAAGCTGACGCGCCAGCTGTCGTGGCAAACCTCGGCCCAGTTCCTCGACCCTCGCTTTGCGCACATCAACGCCGACTACAACGGCAAGGCGCCGGAAAACGCGTCGAAGCGCACGGCCAGTGCCTTTCTCGCTTACGCGTTCGACGCCGTGCCGGGCCTGTCCGTCAACGGCGGCGCGTATTACTACAGCGCCCGTCCCGTCAACGACCTGAACCAGGCCTTCTTAGGTGGCGTCAGCCTGTTCAGCGCCGGCGCCCGTTATGCGAGCCGCGTGCTGGACAAGGCCGTCGTGTGGCAGCTGAACGTGGAAAATGCGACCGGCAAGCGCTACTGGGCCGGCGCCGGCACGCGTTTGGCGTCCGGCGCGCCGCGCGCCATCAAGCTGTCGTTGAAGGTGGATTTGTAAGCAAGGTTTGACTTGCGCCCTGTGCGCAGGGGCCTTGCGCTGATACAATGTTGCCATGTTCATCAGCAAAAGCAAGGCCGGCATCGTCCTGTGGATCGCGTGTATCGCCATCTTCCTGGCCACGCTCGCCCCTACGGTGTCGCGCGCGCTGACGGTCGCCAGCGGCCTGGCCGTGCCCAGCCTGGAAATCTGCTCGGTGGCGGGCGGCATGAACATGCTGCCCGCAACACTCTCCACGGACGCACCCGATACCTCGAAGGGCAGCATGCGCATGGGCGATTGTCCGTGCTGCAGCATGCATGCGGCCACCCTGAACGTGCCGCCCACGACCCTCGTGCTTGCTTCCGGCGAGCTCATCACGGGCTTGCTGCCCACGCTGTTCTACCAATCCGCCACGCCCCTGTTTGCCTGGACACCCGTCCAGCCCCGCGGTCCGCCCGCCGCTTTCTGATCTGTCCTTTCCTGAACTGCCTTGCGCCGCGCGCCAATGTGCTGTGCTGCGCTTGCGTCTGTTCGTTTTACCTATACAGAATCTGAAAGCAGCACCATGAAACATTTACCGTTATTGATATCCCTCGCCATCGCCATGCCCGCCTTGGCGCAATCGCGCACTGAAGACGTTTTGCCCGAAATGAAAGTCATCGTGACAGCCATCGGTGACGGCTACCGTCCCGCCGCCGACACGGCCCTGATGCTCAGCAGCACACCCGGCTACAGCGTGGCGGCAGGCGGCGGCGTATCCGGCTTGCCCGTCGTCAATGGCTTTGCCGATGACCGCATCAAGATCCGCATCGACGGCATGGAATTGACTTCCGCCTGCGCCAACCACATGAATGCACCGCTGTCCTACATCGATCCGCAACAAGTGCAGCGCATTCGCCTGATCGCGGGCGTGACACCCGTCAGCGCGGGCGGCGACAGCATCGGCGGCACCATCGAGGTGCAATCGAACGCGCCCGTGTTCGCCCAGCCCGGCGCGGGCCTGCTGACGCAAGGCAGCTTTGCCGTGTCGGGACGCAGCGTCAACAACAGCGTGGCGACCAGCGTGAATGCCTCGGCCGCCAGCGACAGCTTGAGCATCGGCTACAGCGGCGCTTACACGCGCGGCCACAGCTATGAAGATGGCCATGGCAACAAGGTGCTGGCCAGCATGTATGAAAGCATCAACCAGTCCATCGTGCTGGCGGCGAAAGGCCAGGGCCAGCAGCTGACCCTGCGCGCCGGCGTGCAGCACATTCCGTACCAGGGTTTCCCCAACCAATACATGGACATGACGGACAACCATGGCCAGTTTGCCAATCTCGCCTACAAGGGCGAATTCGCTTGGGGCGTGCTTGACGCGCGCGCCTACTGGCAGCAGACGGACCATGAAATGGGCTTTTTCTCGCCCGAGCGCGCGGGCAGCATGCCGATGATTACGCACGGCCGCAACACGGGTTATGCACTGATGGCCAGCCTGCCGACGGCTGCGGGCGAGTTGCGCCTGGGCCAGGAGTGGCACGGTTTCCGCCTCGACGATTACTGGCCGGCCGTGCCTGGTTCCATGATGATGGGGCCGCGCACCTATCTGAACATCAATGACGGCAAGCGCGACCGCACCGTGCTGTTTGGCGAGCTGGAAACGCGCCATGATGCACGCTGGACGAGCGTGCTGGGCTTGCGCGGCGAATCCGTGCGCATGGATGCGGGCGACGTGCAATCGTACGGTACCAACATGATGAACATGCCGGACGTGATGGCCGCCAGGGCCTTCAATGCGCGTAGCCGCAGCCAGCGCGACACGAATATCGATGCCTCGGCGCAAGCTACCTTCACGCCGGATCTTGCCAGCAGCTATGAATTCGCGCTGGCGCGCAAGGTGCGCTCGCCCAACCTGTACGAGCGCTATTCCTGGGGCCGCGGCTCGATGGCCATGACCATGACCAACTGGTTTGGCGATGGCAACGGCTATGTGGGCAATATCGACTTGAAACCCGAGACGGCTTATACGGCCGCGTTCACGGCAGACTGGCATGGCGGCGGCGAGGAGGGCTGGTTCCTGCGCGTCAATCCCTATTACAGCAAAGTCGACAATTACATCGACGTCGACGTGCTGGCGTCTTTCAACCCGTACATGAAAATGGGCGCGAACGGCAACTTGCTGCGCTTTGCCAACCACGACGCCAAGTTGTATGGCGCCAATCTGGCGTGGCAGTTGCCGCTGGCCAGTAGCGCGCGCTGGGGCCGCTTCATGGCGACGGGCAATGCCGCTTACACGCGGGGCAAGCGCAGCGATGGCGGCGACCTGTACCGCATGATGCCGTTCAACGCCTTGCTGGCCGTCGAGCACAAGCTGGGCGCCTGGAGCAACCGCATCGAGACCAGGATCGTGGCCCGCAAGGACAAGGTCGATGCGCGCCGCTTCGAACCGGAAACAGGCGGCTATGCCCTCGTCAACCTGCGCAGCAGCGTGGCATTGAGCAAGATGGCCAGCCTGAGCGCCGGTGTCAGCAACCTGTTCAACCGAGCGTATGCGGACCCGCTCGGTGGCGTGTACCTGTCGGGCCTGAAGGCGAACGGCGGCGCACTGCAAGCCTTGCCGGCCGAGGGCCGGTCGATTGATCTGGGGCTGCAGCTGAAGTTCTAATACCGTAGGGGCAATGGCGCCTTCATCCTTGCGCAGGGACGAGGGCGCCGCTTCCACCCTATAGACGTGGACATCGGGAGGTATGCCGAAGATGGCACGACTGAGGAAGTGAAATTGCAGTTCCTGGACAGATTGCTGGCATCGAAGGAACAGTTTTCCTTTCTGGCGTTACCTGCGGTCGATTTTCGTTTCGACTCCCAGGAAAACCTCGATAAAAATTACCATGGAAGCTATTATCTGTATCTGCGGTAAAGAGTAGTTTTTATCTGCTGTCGTGTAGCGTCAGTTTTTCATTGCTGACTTTTTCAGATGTGCCCTGGCCCTTTCCTGTGGATATGGGGCCGTCGATGAGCGACAGGAAGAGAGAAAAATGACCGTCTTGATAGAGGATTACTTGCCGTCGGACCGCGACAGCGTCAATCAGCTGGCCTTGGCCGCATTTGCTCAGTACGAACGGCACTACGACGACTGGGCTGCGTTCCAGGTGGGGGTGGCGCGCATGTCCGAGCTGGCAGACGAGGCCGACTTGATCGTCGCGAAACGCGGCGGCGTGCTGGTGGGTGGAATCGGGCACATCGGGCCGGGCAAGCCCAGGGACGCCATTTTCCCCGGTGACTGGTCTGTCATCCGCATGCTCGTGGTCGATCCGGAGCAGCGGGGACTGGGCATAGGCAGGCTGCTGGTCGCCGCTTGCCTGCAGCGGGCGAGCGATGCGGGCGCAGCGGTCGTTGGATTGCACACCAGTCCGATCATGGCAACCGCGCTGTCGCTGTACACGCGCATCGGCTTCAAGCGCGACTGCAACTTGCCACCTATCAATGGCGTGCCATATGCGCGCTACGTCTTGCCCGGGGCAGCGATTCCCGCTGCGGTCAGTTTGCTGAATGGGGGATGAGGGCGGGGGCAGGCGGCGGGTGCAAGCCGACACACATGATGCCCCGTCACCCATTGCCTGATCAACCATCCTTTGCCAGCGGCGCCCGGATGCGGTCTAATCATGGCTTGTTCCTTCACGAGCTTGCCATGCTGCCCACTTCCGCCATCGCCGCGCTGCGCGAAAAATTCCCCCTGATTACAGAACTGATGGCCTTGCAGCCCTTGAGCTGGTTCAATCCCGCCATCGCGCCGGCGGCCGAGGCCTTGAACGACGTGGGCTTGACGGCGGACGACGTGGCCGACGCCAGCGCGCGCCTGACCCGTTTTGCGCCCTTTCTGACCAAGGCGTTTCCGGAAACGCAGGCCAGCGGCGGCATCATCGAGTCGCCCGTCGTGCCGCTGCCAGCCATGCAGGCGGCGCTGGGTTTTGCATCAAGCATGACGAGCGGTCAGCTATGGCTCAAGCAAGATAGCCATTTGCCCATTTCCGGCTCGATCAAGGCGCGCGGGGGCATTTATGAAGTGCTGAAACATGCGGAAATGCTGGCGCTGGACGCCGGTTTGCTGAAGGAGGGCGATGATTACAGCCTGCTGGCCGGCGATGCCGTGCGCGCCTTCTTTGGCCAGTATGCGATCGCCGTCGGCTCCACGGGCAATCTGGGCTTGTCGATCGGCATCATGAGCGCGCGCCTGGGTTTTCGCGCCACGGTGCACATGTCGGCCGATGCGCGCCAGTGGAAGAAGGATAAATTGCGCAGCCATGGCGTGACCGTCGTCGAATACGCGACCGATTACAGCGTGGCCGTGGAAGCGGGGCGCAAACAGGCGGAGAACGATCCCAGCTGCCATTTTGTCGACGATGAAAACTCGCACGATCTGTTTCTCGGCTACGCGGTGGCGGGCGAACGCCTGAAAGCCCAGTTCGCCGCCAGCGGCGTGATAGTCGATGCCGGGTACCCGCTGTTCGTCTACCTGCCGTGCGGCGTGGGCGGCGGTCCCGGCGGCGTGGCCTTCGGCTTGAAGCTGGCCTTTGGCGACGCAGTTCACTGTGTGTTTGTCGAACCGACCCACTCGCCGTGCATGCTGCTGGGCGTGCACACGGGCTTGCATGATGGCATCAGCGTGCAGGAAATCGGCATCGACAACCTGACGGCTGCCGATGGCCTGGCCGTGGGACGCCCGTCCGGCTTCGTCGGACGCGCCATGCAGCGGCTGATCGACGGCTACGCCACTGTCACGGATGAAGAACTGTACCGCTTGCTGGCGACGCTTGAGCAAACACAAGGCTTGCACCTGGAACCGTCCGCCGTGGCCGGTTTCGCGGGCATCAAGCCCGTGCTGGCCGCGCCGCAGTACCAGGCAACGCTGGCACGCGCCACGCACCTGGTGTGGGGCACGGGCGGCAGTATGGTGCCGCAGGCGGAAATGGACGCCTACGTGGCTCGTGGCCGCGCCTTGCTGGCGATCGGAGCCGCCTGATGCCGGCCGGCGCGGCGCGCATGGCCACGCTGACGGCCAGCCAGTTCGCCAACCTGCACACCTTTCTCGTGGCGGCGCGCCACGCCAGTTTCGCGCTGGCGGCGCAGGAACTGGCGCTCACGCCCAGCGCCGTCAGCCACCGCATCGCGCGGCTGGAAAGCAGCCTGGGCTTGCGGCTGTTCGAACGGCTGACGCGGCAAGTCAAGCTGACGGCCGACGGCGAACGCATCTTTGCCGCGCTGCAAAGTGGCTGGGACAGCCTGCACGCGGCCCTGGCCGGCGGCGACACGCTGGCGGGCAGCGTCACCGTGCATGCGCGCCCATCTGTTGCGCAATGCTGGCTGGTGCCGCGCCTGGCAGGCTTCGCTGCACAGTATCCGGACGTGTCGATGGACTTGCGCGTGGGCAATGATAGCGTGGACTTTCGCGCCGGCCAGGTCGACCTGGCCTTGCACTATGGCGACGGCAGCTTTCCCGGCCTGGCCTCGCGCAAGCTGATGGATGAATGGCTGGCGCCCGTCTGCAGCCCGCAATATGCGCGCCAGCACGGCTTGCTGGATGCGCCACGCAACTTGCCCGGCGCGACGGTACTGCACGACACCCTGGCCTGGCCCGCCTGCGCGCCCGATGCCGAGTGGCGTTTGTGGCTGGACGTGCAGGCGCCCGAGGTGAACTTGCCAGCGCGCAGCCTGCGATTCGACCGCGCCGACCTGTGCGCGCAGGCGGCCATCCACCATGCGGGCGTGGCCATGGGCCGGCGCCAGCTGGTGCAGCCGTGGGTCGATAGCGGCCAGCTGGTTTTGCCGTTCGGCGGTTTCAATTTGGCCAGTCCGCAGGCGTATTACCTCGTGCACAGCGGGCGCGCCGCGCTGCCGGCAAGAGTGCAGGCCTTGTTCGACTGGCTGCTGGGGCAGGCAATTTGATACACTGCGCGCCTTACCAAGCAACGCGCCAGAAAGCAGTCCCATGCAGCCACCTCCACTGACCCCAATACCACCACAGGAATTGCGCACCTATGCGCTCGCCTGCCTGCTCGAACCGGACCCGGCAACGAAGGTGGCAATGGTGGCGGCCATGGCCGAAGCGCAGCTTGCGCTCGATGCGCAGGCGCCGCTGGCGCCGACCGGCGCCGTGCCGGGCCGTCCCCAGCGTCCGGAACTGGTGCCGCCGCGTCTGGTGGGACGGCGTTCGATGATCACGCCGGAAGGGCGCGCCATGCTGGTTCACGCGCTGGCGCATATCGAATTCAATGCGATGAATTTGGCGCTCGACGCGCTGTGGCGCTTCCCGGACCTGCCCGCTGAATACTACGCGGACTGGCTGCGCGTGGCGAAAGAGGAAGCCACGCACTTTGCCATGCTGCAGGCACACCTGCAGGTGCTGGGTCACACGTATGGCGACTTCCCCGGCCACGACAGCCTGTGGGAAATGGTCGACAAGACGCGCGGCGACGTGCTGGCGCGCATGGCGCTGGTGCCGCGCACCCTGGAAGCGCGGGGGCTGGACGCGATTCCGCCGCTGCGCGCCAAGCTGGCCCAGGCGGGCGACATGGCCGCCGCCGCCATCCTCGACATCATCCTGCGCGATGAAGTGGGGCACGTCGAGATCGGCAACCGCTGGTATGGCTACCTGTGCGATCAAAGGGGCCTGGAATTGCGCGCCACGTATGCGGAGCTGGCGCTGCGCTATGAAGCGCCCACCCTGCGGGGCCCGTTCAACCTGGAAGCGCGGCGCCGGGCGGGCTTTTCGGAGCTGGAACTGTCCGATCTGCCCGCCTGACCTTGCTTACGGATGGGCTGTGATGCTGATGTGCCAGTGGCTCAGGTGTCCCGCCTCGATGTGTACCTTTGCCGGCTTGGTCCAGGTGCCAGCGCCGGGGATATGGTCGGTCGGGGCGGCGGAAAAACGTCCGTCGACGAGGGCCAGCTTGACGAAGCTGGGGCCGATGTAGATGACGCGCGTGCTGGCCGGCGCCGCTTCCTGGGCCAGCATGGCCCGGTTCGCCGCGATCCACGCCAGCAGGGCGGCCAGTTTCGGCTTTTGCGCGGGGTTGGCCACCACTTCCGCCTTCGCGGCATTGATCAGCTGGTGAATGGCGGCGCCATCGTTCTGGCCGCCCAAGGCGTCCGTGTAGCCGCCCGCGCCATCCGCGTAGCGCAAGTCGATCTGCTGGCCATCGCTGTGGCCGCTGTGGCCGAGGATGGAGCGGCCCGACGCCGTCTGCGTCACGTGCTGGCCGCTGATGTCGTCGAAGCGGTAGGGCTTGCCGGCCAGCCAGGCGATGGCCAGGCGCGTGGCCCACGAATCGCCGCCCGCATCGCGCGTGCCGTAGCGCCGCACCGCCAGCGCCGCCTCGTTGTCGGCCAGGTACAGGGGGATGTAGGCCGTGGCGCCCTTGAACTCCACTTGCCCCCCTTCGGCCGGGTCGGAGCTGGCATCGACATTGTCGATGCGGCCCTTCAGGCGCACCGTGACGACGGCCTTCTTGTCGAGCTTGGCGCCGGCAAAGGCGGGCAGTACCAGGCTGGGAAATTTCACTGTGCCGGCAGTCTTGGTGTTGGTCTGGGACAATAAATTCCCGGTGCTGAAGGCGGGATCGCCGCCGCCGGACGATATGCCGATATTGACTTCCGTAATCGTGGCCGCCGCCGGCGTGTAGTGCAATTCCAGCGGCAAGGTGTGCGTGGCCGTGGCCGCTCCTTGCGAGACGGACACATACGGCCCTGCCAGATTGCCCGTCAGCTTGATCGGCTGCAACACGGGGCGGGCGGCATTGTTGGGCGAGAGGAATTTCGCCTGCGTCACTTTCAATCCCTTGCACGCAAGGCTCAGTTCCACCGTCGTCACGGTGGCCAGGGCGCTGTCGCCGATATTCGTCGCGCTGACGTTGCCGCCCAGGCTCAAGGCTCCAGCCTGGGTCTGCTTGCTGACATCGACACACTCCGTCCTGACGATGGTGCCCTGCGTGTAATGCGTCTGGTTGACGGCGCCCGTGGCGGCCAGATTGACGCCGGGCAGGCCCGTCACGGCGTAGGACCAGGTGTCGTTGTACTGGCTTTGCGCAGTCGTGTAGGTGGGGTACTCGGCCGTGCTGACGGTGATTTTCACGCCCACGTTTTTCGTGCCCTTGGGCACCGTGAAGGCGACGGGCGTCGTGATGGTCTGGTTTTGCGCGGCCGCCGTGGCCGTGAACGTCTTGCTGCCCTCGTCATCCTGCGGGGTGACGTCGCCCATGGCGCGGGAGCCGGCGGGCACCTCGCGCGAGGGCGGCCCGGCGCCATCCTGCGTCACGTTGCCCGCCACATACGTCTGTGCCGCACTGCGCTGAGCCAGGCCGGTTCCGTACGGATACACGATGCCGACGTTGACATTGCTGCTGTTCTCAAACACGACGGCGCTGACGCTGACCACGTTCGGGTGGACGAGGTCGTTCAAGGTCAGCTGGTAGGTATCGGGCAGCACGCCATCGAAGTGGAAGGCGCCCGTGGCGTCGACCACGGCCACCTGGCGCTGGTGGTTGTTGTAGCCCGCCAATAACATTTTCTTGCCTGCCAGTCCCGTGGCATTGCCGCCCGCCGGCGTGCGCAACTGTCCCTGCAGCACGATGCCGGACTTGATGACGATCAAGGCATAGCTGGCCGTGAATTCACCATCCTGCGAGACGAAATTGAGGTTCAGGTCGTAGCTGCCGTTGGGCAAGGATGCCAGCAATTGCTGCATGGCCGTGGCGCCGATGCTGAAGGTGCCGCTGGCCGCATCGAACGTCCAGTAGGTCTTCAGGCTGATGGCCAGGCCATCCGGGCTGGACAGCAGGCCGTCGCTGTCGTCCTGTAGGGCCATGGGGGCGGCGTCCACCAGGCGCAATCCCAGGGCGCCCGGCTGCAACCGGTTGTTCGGCCCCAGCCCCGTGATGGCCAGCACGGGCGCCGTGGCGGGCACGTTGCCGTCGTCGTCCGGTTCCACATAGGTTTCCACGGCCGTGGGCAGCTCCGTCTGGATCAGCAGGTGCAGGGTGGTGACCTTGCCGCCCTTGCTGAGGGAAAATTGCGCGTGCTGGTCCACGCCCGTGTCGCCGGGCGTGGAAAAGCGCAGGCTGCCGTCCTGCAGCAGCACGTCCGTGACGGCGCCGCTGGCCTTGACGCTGTCGGCGCCGTCCGTAAAACCCAGTGCGGCCAGCGATAGCACGACCACCTGCGCGGGCCGCGCGGGATCGAGTTCGATGCCGGCGCCGGTGCTGAAGGTCCACGTCAGGGCCGCGCTCTGGAAGGCGATGCTGCGCTCGATGCGCACGGTGATGGTGTCAGCGGGCGTGACGGTGGCGCCCGCGTCGATGCTGCCGGCCTGCACCTCGCCATCGATGATGGTGCAGCCTGCAGGCGCGCTGGCCAGCACGGCTTGCACATTGCTGGCCGCTTCGCTGCCATTGTTGCGGATGTGCACGCGGTAGGTATAGTCCCAGGCCGTGCGGTTGACGCGCTGTTCGGCCACTTTTTCCAGCAAGGTCACTTCGAAGTCCCCGGCGGCCTGAGCGGTGGCCAGCATGACCTTCGGCGCAGGCGGCTGCGCAGGATCGTTCGGCCCGCCGCAGGCGCACAGGGTGAGTGCCAGCAATGGGGCCAGTGCGGCGCCCGCCAATTGCCGGCGCCGCAGGCAGGCCACGGCCAGTACGCCCGCCAGCAGCAGCCATGGGGTGGAGGGCAGGGTGACGGCGGCCGGCTGCGTGATGCCCGCCTCGACCTCAATGAAGGTAACGGGGTCGAGGATGGAAAACGGCTGGGCGCCGGGGCTGCCCGCGCCCAGGTAATCGAAGGTGACGGAAAAGCCCGTGGACGTGGCGCCAGGATTGATGCCGCCGGCCAGCGCCAGCGCGTCGAAGTAGCCGCTGGCGGGGATGGCGGGATCGGGCTGCACCAGCAGCACATCCCAGCCGGGTGCCGTGGAGACGCTGTGCAGGTTGGCATACTGGCCCACGCTGAAGAACAAGGTGAATTCCTCGATGGGCACGGCCAGCGTAGTATTGCTGACGGTATAGTCGTAGCGCCACTGCGTGCCGCCCAGCGATGTCGCCGTGTAGCCGATGCTGGTGGCATGCGCGGCAGACATCGCGCATAACAGCAGCGCCAGCAGCGCGTGTTTGATAAAGCTCATGATCGTTCCCCCGTTGACTGGCGCCAAGCGTGCCCAGGCAAGAGGTCAAGCAGGAAGCGTTCCCGTATAACTTGTGCTGTAAAAACAAGGGTTTGACTGATATGGGCCGGAGCCGGTGTCAAATCTGCCGACACGGGACGCCATGGCTGAGCCTGTCAGCGCTGTCCTACCCGTCTTGTCGAAACTGTCTGATTGTATGCCTTGCGGAAACACGCGATGATCGTGTCCATGCTGCAACAGCCAACCAGTCCGACGGAGTATGCGATGCAAAAGCCAGACCAGTTTTTTCACTTGAACAAGCCGTTCCTGCTGATCTGCCTGTTTATTTTCTCGACCCTGGCGGCCACCTGGATGAGTACGGGCGAGGCGCCAGCCAGCGATGCCGTGCCGGCGCCCGTGGCGCGCGAGGCTGGCCATGGCGCCTTGCCCATCTGCAGCAGCGACGCCCTCAAACTGTCTGCGTACTGCCAGCCTGGCCGCCAGGCTTGACGCCAGCCTGCAGCCGCTGCTGCAGCAAGGCCAGCACGGCCGCTTCTTCCGGCGCCAGCGCCGGCAGCTCTTCCCGTAACTGTTCCTGCGCCCGCGCGCGCATGCCGTCCAATAAACTGCCATCCAGATACGATTCCAGCACGGCCGGGTGCACATAGCACTTGCGGCAGATCGTCGGCGTGTTGCCCAGCTTTTTTGCCACCGACTCGATCGCCTGCACGATGTTTTTCTTCGCTTGCGCCTCGGAATCGACCTGTTCGAACGCCCGCAAGGCCAGCGCGGCCAGCAAGGTGCCGGACCAGGTGCGGAAATCCTTGGCCGTGTAGTCTTCGCCCGTCACCTCGCGCAGGTAATCGTTGACCTCGCCCGAATCGACGCCGTGGCGCTCGCCGTGCTCATCCACATATTGAAACAGTTCCTGCCCCGGCAGTTCGCGCATGCGCTGCAGCACCCTGGCCAGGCGCCGGTCGCTCAGACGGATATCGTGGCGCACGCCGCTCTTGCCCTTGAAGTGGAAGGCCACGGCGCTGCCGTCGACCTGCACATGGCGCGTGCGCAGGGTGGTCAGGCCGAACGATTTGTTCGTGCGTGCATATTCCTCGTTGCCGATGCGCATCATCGTCAATTCCAGCAGATGGACGATGGTGGCCAGCACTTTTTCGCGGGGCAAACCGGGCAACTGCATGCCGTGCGCGACGGCGGCGCGGATGGCGGGCAGGGCGTTGCCAAAGCTGAGCATGCGTTCATATTTCACGTCGTCGCGCACCTGGCGCCAGCGCGCATGGTAGCGGTACTGCTTGCGGCCCCGCGCGTCGCGCCCCGTCGCCTGCAGGTGGCCGTTCGCGTGCGGACAGATCCACACGTCCGTCCAGGCCGGCGGAATGGCCAGTGCCTTGATGCGCGTCAAGGCACTGGCATCGCGCAGGAACTGGCCGTCAGCGTCGCGGTAGCGGAACTTGCCGGGCTTGCCTGATCGGGCGATGCCGCTTTGATGGTCGCCCGTGTAGCGCAGGCCGGCGGCGCGGGCCGTGGTGGTGGCGGATATTTCCATGGTGATAGCTTACCTTGCAGGCCGCGCGCCCGGCGCGCCGTTATGCTAAGGTGCGCATTCGTAACGCCGTGCGCGGCAGACAGGAGCAGCAGATGTTTGGCAGAAAAAAGAATCTGGAAGAAGACCACGCCCCCCAAGCCGACAAGCAGTATGAAAAGAAATACACGGATGACAGCTTCTGGGACAAGGTCGTCAAGTTCGCCAAGACGGCGGGACGCGAAGTCATCGAAAAAGCCCTGTGGCTGTACTACGCGGCGCAGCAGCCGAATACCCCGCTGTGGGCCAAGACGGCCATTTACGGCGCGCTCGGCTATTTCATTTCGCCCATCGACGCGATTCCCGACATCACGCCCGTCGTCGGCTATGCGGATGACCTGGCCGTGCTGGCGGCAGCCGTCGCCACGGTCGCCACCTACATCACGGCCGAGGTCAAGGAGCGTGCCGCCGAGAAACTGCGCGGCTGGTTCGGCGCCTAGGGTTTCTTTGCCGCCAGCGCGCCGCTGCCGCCATGAGCCAGCAGGCGCAGCACGACTTCTTTCTGGAATGAACGAAACTCCTTGTCGGCGCTGACGTTGGCGAAGGCCAGCACGGCCGTCTTGCTGGCGCGGTCGACGCAGACAACAGACGCGGCGCCCGGATCGCCGCCACTGTGCGTGGCCAGCGGCTTGGCGTCGATGTCGCGCAGCAGCCACACCAGGGCTTGCCGCACGGATGAGTCGGCGGGCACGACTGGGGCCGCTTGCGGGGCAAAAAACAATTGCAGGGTGGCATCTTGCAGGTAGCGGTGACCGTCGACCCGGCCGTTATTGCTGAAGATGGCCAGGAAACGGGCAAAGTCATGCGCCGAGCTGCGCAGCAGGCCGGCCGGCCAGTCCGGATAGCCGACGGGCGGCAGCACTTGCAGGCCCGGTTCCTTGTGCGCATACGGCTGGGCGACGACGGCGCGCCGCGGCAAGCCGGCCAAATTCCACGCCGTATTGTCCATGCCCAGCGGTTCGAACAGGTGCTCGTGCGCAAAGGCGTCGAGGCCATCGGGATTCAAGCGGCTTACCAGATAGCCGAGCAGGGCGATGCCGACATTGCTGTAGCGCCATTCCGTGCCGGGACGGGCCGCAAACGACACATCCGCGTCATACCAGGCGCCGCCGCGCGACAAATAACCCTTGACGAAGTCGCGCAGCGGCAATCGCGGGTCGCCCTGCACGGCAAACGTCGTCGTCTTTTCGTACACGGCGTCGGAAATGCCCGAGGTGTGGCTGAGCAAATGGCGAAAGGTGATGGGCACATCGGGAAACTTCGGATGCATGAGCGGGAAGTCCAGGTAGGCCGCCACCTTGTCGTCGAGCTGGAAGGCGCCCTGTTCCAGCAGCATCATGACGGCCGTGGCCGTGACGAGCTTGCTGACGGAAGCGACATGGAATACCGTGTTGGCATCGGCCTTCTTGCCGGCCTGGATGTCGGCCCAGCCATAGCCGCGCGCGAAAATGGTCTGTTCGCCGCGCACCACGGCCACGCTCATGCCCGGCGTTTCCGTGCGGGCCAGGCCATCGCGCATGAAGCCGTCAAATTCCGTTTCCCACGCCAGCCTGGCCGGATCGGTGGCGCAGCCCGTTTGCAGCAGGGCCAGTGAGACGCCCAGTCCCAGCACGCTTCTTCGTTTCATTGATTCTCTCTTTTGCCATTTTTAATTATCTTAACAATATTTCCGCCCGCCATAGGGGCAATTGACAAAACATTGCTGTGCAGCAATGACAAAGGGGAATGCCGGCGCTTATTTGCACCCGTTATTTGCGCCAATAGCGTTCCAGCAAGGGCTTGACCGTCAGGCCGTGCGCGACGATGGAGAGGATGACGACGACCAGGGTGATGTCGGCCAGTTCGCGCGCCAGGCCGCGCGGCAAGCCGTGTGCGATTGCATAGCTGAGGTAGTACAGCGAGCCGATGCCGCGCACGCCGAACCAGGCGGCCAGCC
The DNA here is from genome assembly GCF_002735705.1 of Janthinobacterium sp. BJB426. Classification (GTDB taxonomy): domain Bacteria; phylum Pseudomonadota; class Gammaproteobacteria; order Burkholderiales; family Burkholderiaceae_D; genus Janthinobacterium. The sequence goes on along the minus strand of NZ_PDZL01000002.1, from coordinate 368,994 downwards.
CGCGCAGGCGCACGCTGGTGCCCGAGGCCAGCAAACCGAGCATCACGCTGGCCGGGCGCGCCACCAGCAACAGGAACAGCGCCACGCTCCACGCCTGCCAGCTCCAGGCGGCGGCCGTGACGGCGCCGCCAAGCAACAGCACCAGGGTCAGTTCGGACAGGCGTTCCAGGTGTTCCTTGAAGACGAGCGATTCGCCGCTGACGGTCAGCGTCACGTCGCTGTCGTGCGGCCTGGTGGCGGACACGGCATGCGTTTCCTCGGCCTGCAGCAAGCCTTGCCGGTCTTTCGGCGCGCCAGCGAGGCGCAGTTCCGTCTGGCGCAAGACCACGCCGGCAAAGAAGACGGCCAAGAAGCCCCACGCGTGCAGCCACGTGGTCAGGCCATACACGAGGGCGATCAAGCCCAGGGCCGCCAGATCGTCCAGCATGGCGTGTTTCGGTTCCTTGGCGCGCACCTGCCAGCCCAGCCAGGCCAGCAGCGAGCCGCCAGCCGCGCCCAGGGCGATGGCGCCCGCGCTGGCCCAGAGCAAGTCGCGCCACAGCCAAGTGGCGCCATGCGGCCCCAGCTCATGCAGGCCCAGCAAGCCCAGGCCCAGCATGACGAAGGGAAAGCCGCTGCCATCGTTCATGCCCGCTTCGCTGGTCAGCATGAAGCGCAATTGCTCGCTGTCGCCCGCATGGCGCAGCTGCACGTCGGTGGCCAGCACGGGGTCGGTGGGCGCGAGGATGGCGCCCAGCAGCACGCCCGCGCCCAGGGGCAAGCCCAGCACCAGGCACGCAAAGGCCGCCACCAGGGCCACGGAGATGGCCATCGACAGCCACGCCAGGCGCAGCGACGGCAGCCAGCGGGCCAGGCTGAACGGCACGGGCATCTTGACGCCGGCGGAAAACAGGGAGATGAGGACGGCGATTTCCGTCAGGGTTTCCAGCAGTGGCGCCTGCTGCACCAGGTCGAAGGCAAACAGGCCGAGGAACATGGGCCCCAGCAGCAGGCCCACGCCCAGGTACGCCATGGCCGAAGTCAAGGGCAGGCGCGCGATGCCGTCGGCGCCCAGGCCACGCGCCAGCATCAGGCAGCCGATCAGGATGAACCAGGCGGTGGTGCTCATGCGAACCATTGTAGCGGCGCGCGGACGAGGGCAGCGCGCCGCAGGTTTCTTTACACTTTGTACAGCGACACGCTGTCGTTCTGCGCCTGCATGGCGTGCAGCTCGATGGGGTCGTGCGTGGAGCGCAAGCGGGGCAGGCTGTGCGGGTAGTGGGTGGTGATGAAGGCCAGCATCTGCTCGCGCACGAGGCAGCGCAATTCGAAGGCCGTGCCCGAATCCCGCGCACTGATGAGAAAGCGCACGCGCACGGCCCGCTCGTTCGAATCCGTCGCCTGCACGGTGCAGACACGGCCGTCCCATTGCTTGGCGGACTCGCAGATGCGTGTCAGCTCTGCGCGCAGGGGCTCGATCGGGACGCTGAAGTCCAGCCACAGGAACACCGTGCCCAGGATGTCCGAGGAAGTATGCGTCCAGTTCTCGAACGGATTTTCAATGAACCACTGCAGCGGCACGATCAGGCGGCGCTCGTCCCAAACGCGCACGACCACATAGGTGCCCTTGATTTCCTCGACCGTGCCCCATTCGCCATTGACGATCAGCACGTCGTCGATGCGAATGGGTTGAGAAAACGCAATTTGCAGGCCTGCAATGAAATTACCGAGCACGGGGCGGGCGGCGATACCGGCCACCAGGCCCGCCACGCCGGCCGAGGCCAGCAGGCTGGCGCCGATCTGCCGCGCACCGGGCAAGGTCAGCAGCACGAAGGACAGGCCCAGCAGGACGACGATGGCGTGCGCGCTGCGCGTGAGCACGCGGGCCTGGGTGATACGGCGCCGCGCGCGCAGGTTGTCGGCCGCGTCGACGGGATTGATCTGGGAAATCGTGATGCTGAGCGATTCGATGCATTGCATGGCCAGCCAGGTCAGCGCGATGATCAGCGCCACGCTGGCCAGGTGCGACATGGCAACCAGACCCGGCGTGTCGTCGGGCGCGCTGGCCAGCACCATGCGCAGGCCGAAGACGATCATGCACAGCTGGCTGGCGCGGAAAGCCACGCGCGCGACGTTGCTGGCCAGCGGGTGGCCATTGGCCAGTCTTTTCAGCAAACCGATGCCGGCCCGGTGCACGCCGATGGCGACCAGGGTGACGAGCAGGGCGGAAACGAGCACGGTCAGCGCCGAGCGCAGCGGGCCTCCCATCAGCGAGTGAAACGTGCTGAGATCCATAGGCGAAAACTCCTTGAAATTAGTGAAATGGATGTCGGAAGCGGCTATTTTACGTGCAGATGACGTCGCGGGGACGTGCGTTGCCGAACGGATAAGACTTGGAACAAGGTGGATACTGGAAAAAATTGCTGCGCTGCGCCATGCCACGTTGACGTTTCAATACGGAAAGCAAACGGGCGTCGCCGTAGTGGAAACATAGTCATACTTGCCATGTTTTTTGTTTTTGCAAAGGAAAACGATGATAGTACGATCACTCCGAATGTCCTTGCGCTTCATCCTGCCACTGGCCCTGGTGCTGGGATTGTTTGCTTATATCGTAGTACCCCTGCTCGACAATATCACCCTGCGCTGGTACGTGCGCGACCTCGACAGCCGGGCCGAATTGCTCGCTGGAACCCTCCGGCCCTCGCTCACCGAATACCTGCCCGCGCAAGACGCCACCCGCATCAGCGAACTGTTCCAGGGCGCCACGCGCGACGAACGCCTGATCGCCATCGGCTTTTGCGACAACGCGGGCCACTTGCTGTACCAATCCGCGCAATACCCGGCCTCCATCGGCTGCTGGAGCACGCCTCCCACGGGTGGCCTGTACAAATCCCTGGCGCAATTGCCGCAAGGGCAAGTCCACCTCAGCGAAACGCCCGTGATGCAGGATGCGTCCCAGCTGGGCCGCCTGGTGCTGGTGCAGGACATGAGCTTTGTCGAACGCCGCAATACCGATACCAAACGTTTTATCTTTGCCTTCCTGGCCGTGCTGGCCGTGCTGATTTCCCTGATGACCGTGTTCGTGGCGCACCTGAGCTGGCGCGGCTGGCTGGCGGCCGTCAAGGATATTTTACGGGGCGAGTTGCTGCCGAAAAGTAATGGTGCAGTGGCCGCTGCCGCACCCGCCGCCGCGCCCGCGCCGCCGCCGGAAATGCAGCCGCTGATCGGCGACTTGCGCGAATTGCTGCAGGAATACCACCTGGAACGCCAGGGCGATAACGGCTGGTCGTCCGACTGGACGCCGGACAAGCTGCGCGCCTTGCTGGAGGCGGACTTGCAGGGCGACCAGGTGCTGGTGGTGTCGAACCGCGAGCCGTATATCCACACCAAAACGGAAGATGGAATAGCGGTGCAGCGCCCGGCCAGCGGCCTGGTGACGGCCGTGGAAGCCGTGATGCGCGCCTGTTCCGGCACGTGGATCGCGCATGGCGCCGGTTCCGCCGACCGCGAGACGGTCGATAAACTCGACCACGTGCCCGTGCCGCCCGACAACCCCAGCTATACCTTGCGCCGCGTGTGGCTGACGGACGAGGAAGAGCAGGGCTACTATTATGGTTTCGCCAATGAAGGCATGTGGCCGCTGTGCCATATCGCCCACGTGCGCCCCGTGTTCCGCTCGTCCGATTGGGAACAGTACGTGAAAGTCAACCGGCGCTTCGCCGACGCCGTCATCGCCGAAGCGAAGACGGACAACCCCGTCGTGCTGGTGCAGGATTACCATTTCGCCTTGCTGCCGCGCATGGTGCGCGAAGCCTTGCCGAAGGCGACGATTATTACTTTCTGGCATATCCCCTGGCCGAATTCGGAATCGTTCGGCATTTGCCCTTGGCGCGAAGAAATCCTCGACGGCTTGCTGGGCAGTACGATTCTCGGCTTCCACACTCCATTCCACCGCAAGAATTTCCTCGAAACGGTGGATCGCTACCTGGAAACCCGCATCGAGCCGGAAGCATCGACGATTTCCTATGGTGGCGAGATGACGCAGGTCGAGGATTATCCGATTTCCATCGCCTGGCCGGAAGACAACCCGGACCAGCCTGACGTGGCCACGTGCCGCGCACAGATTCGCAGCGAACTGGGCGTGGCGCCCGACCACTTGCTGGGCATCGGCGTGGACCGCCTCGACTACACCAAAGGCATCGTCGAGCGCTTCCAGGCCGTCGAGCGCATGCTGGAACAGCAGCCTGGCATGGTGGGCAATTTTACATTCGTGCAAATTGCCGCCCCGAGCCGCGCTTCGCTCGATGAATACCAAAGTTTCGACGCCCGGGTGCGCAAGATGGTCGAGCGCATCAACCGCCGCTTCGGCAGCGGAGACTATGTGCCCATCCTGCTGAAAGCCGAACACCATGGCCAGGACGATTTGCAGCGCTATTTCCGCGCTTCCGAAGTGTGCATGGTGACGAGCTTGCATGACGGCATGAATCTGGTGGCCAAGGAATTCATCGCCGCCCGCGACGACGAGCTGGGCGTGCTGGTGCTGAGCCAATTCACGGGCGCCGCGCGCGAGCTGCATGAAGCGTTGATCATCAACCCCTACCACATCGAGCAGGGCGCCGACGCCCTGTACCGCGCCCTCGTGATGCCGCCCGTGGAGCAGCGCGAGCGCATGAAAAGCATGCGGGCGAGAGTCAAACATTTCAATGTCTACCGCTGGGCCGGGCGCATGCTGCTGGACGCGGCCCGTTTGCGCCAGCGCGACAAGGTCATGACCAAGATCGACGCCCACAGCCGCATCAAGCGGCGCAAGGGGATCTGATGGACGATACACCTGACGATAGCGCGGCTCTGTTGCAATTGCTGAGCACGCCCGGCAGCGCCGTTTTCCTCGACTTCGACGGCACCCTGGTCGACCTGGCTTCCACGCCCGACGGCGTGCGCCTGGAAGGGGGCGTGGTCGAAGCGCTGGCGCTGCTGGCCGAGCGCCACGGCGGCGCGCTGGCCCTCATTTCCGGCCGTCCCATCACCCAGATCGACGCCATGCTGGCGCCCTTGACCCTGCCGGTTGCCGGCGTGCATGGCGTGGAGCGGCGCGATGCCGATGGCGTGCTGCATGTGGCGGCCACGCCCGACGTCTCGCCCGTGCTGGCCCGCGCCCGGGCGCTGGCGGCGATATATCCCGGCTTGCTGGTGGAACACAAGCGCGGCGCCGTGGCCCTGCATTACCGGCTGGCGCCGGAACTCGGGCAATTGTGCGCGCAGGAAATGTCGGCGGCCGTGCAAGCGTGCCCGGGGGTATTGCTGTTGCATGGCAAAATGGTCCTGGAAGCCAAGCCGGCCGCCACGGACAAGGGTGGCGCCATCGCCGCCTTCATGGTGGAGGCGCCATTCGCCGGCCGCCGGCCCGTGTTCGCGGGCGATGACACCACCGACGAGGCAGGCTTTGCCTTTGTACAACAAGCAGGCGGGCAGGGCGTGAAAGTGGGCAGCGGCCCCAGCGCCGCCACCCTGCGCCTGGCCAGCCCGCGCGCCTTGCGCGCCGCGCTGCTGGCCGCGTCCGTATCCCCTTTCAAGGAGTAGCCGATGACCATATCCACTGAACAAGCTTCTGACACCCCCGGCGGCGTGCCCGCGCAAGCATCCCTCAACTGTGGCGTGGTGGGCAATTGCGCCTTCAGCGCCCTGATCGACCAGGCGGGGCAAGTCGTCTGGTCGTGCCTGCCCCGTTTCGATGGCGACCCGGTCTTCAACGGCCTGCTGGACGCCACGGAAAACGGCAGCGTGTGGGCCATCGACATTGAAAACTTTGCCCGCAGCGAGCAGTTCTACGAGCCGAGCACGGCCGTGCTGCGCACGCGGCTGTACGACACGCAGGGGCGCGGCGTGGAAATCACGGATTTCGCGCCCCGGTTCCTCAGCCGCGACCGCATGTTCCGCCCGCTGATGCTGATCCGCCGCGTGCGCCCGCTCGATCATGCCGTGCGCATCCGCGTGCGCCTGCGCCCCCGCTACGACTGGGGCAAGCTGGCGCCGCAGATCACGCAGGGCAGCCACCACATCCGCTACGTGGGACCGGAGCAGACCTTGCGCCTGAACACCGATGTGTCGCTCAACTATGTGCTGAGCGAAACGTATTTCGTGCTGGGAGGCACCGCCAACTTCCTGCTGGGCCCCGATGAAACCCTGGCCGGCGGCATCGACGAGACGGCGCGCATCTTCGAAAAGGAAACCATCAATTATTGGCGCACCTACACGCGTCGCCTGGCCGTGCCGCTGGAATGGCAGGACGTGGTCATCCGCGCGGCCATCACGTTAAAACTGTCTTTATATGAAGACACGGGCGCCATCATCGCTGCCATGACGACGAGCATCCCTGAAGCGCCCGGCAGCAGCCGCAACTGGGATTACCGCTACTGCTGGCTGCGCGACGCCTTCTTTGTCGTGCGCGCACTCAATAGTTTGTCCGAAGTGGGCACGATGGAAGAGTATTTGCGCTGGCTGACGAATATCGTCGCCCGCTCGAAGGGCGGCCACATCCAGCCCCTGTACGGCATCGGCCTGGAAGAGCAGTTGCCGGAATCGACGCTCGACCATTTGCCCGGCTACCGCGGCAACGGCCCCGTGCGCGTGGGCAACCAGGCGCAGGAACATTTCCAGCACGATGTCTACGGCAACATCGTCCTGGGCGCGGCGCAAGCGTTTCTTGACCACCGCCTGTTCCACCGGGCCGGCAAGGCCGAGTTTGCCGCACTGGAAGCCGTGGGCGATCAGGCCTTCAGATTGCACGCGGAACCGGACGCGGGCATGTGGGAGCTGCGCACGCGGGCAAGAGTCCACACCTCGTCCATGCTGATGAGCTGGGCCGCCTGCGACCGCCTGGCCAAGGTTGCCCATAAACTGGGCTTGCCGGACCGCGCCGACCACTGGAACAGCCGCGCCGTGCTGATCCGCGAGCGCCTGCTGCGCGAAGCGTGGAGCGAGGAGCGCCAGGCCTTTGCCGAAAGCCTGGGCGGGCGCGACCTCGACGCGTCCGTCCTGCTGATGGCGGAAGTCAACTTCATCGACCCTATGGACCCCCGTTTCATCGCGACAGTCGATGCGCTGGAAGCATCGCTGTGCGACGGCCCCTACATGCGCCGCTACGAAGCCCCCGACGACTTCGGCAAGCCCGAGACCGCCTTCAACATCTGCACCTTCTGGCGCATCGACGCCCTGGCGCGCATCGGCAGGAAGGACGAAGCGCGCCAAATCTTCGAAACAATGTTAATGGCGCGCAACCACCTGGGCCTGCTGTCCGAAGACACGCATCCGGTGACGGGCGAAATGTGGGGCAATTTCCCGCAGACGTATTCGATGGTGGGCCTCATCAACTGCGCCGTGCGCTTGTCGGCGCCTTGGGATAGCGCGATTTAATCGTACCGTGTCATTACGCGCCAGGTCATCACCCGCCTTGGTGCGCAGGAATACGAAATGCCGAATGGCATCCGCACTAATCAATATGAAATATCGAGATGACGATCGAAAACGACATTTTAGCGACAATAAATGACAGCATTTTTCTTGAGACTATTTTCCAGAAAGATACTGACTGGGATGCTGCATTGTGCACCAGGGATTCTGTTGAGTTTGACGGCGCATGGTGTGCCAGCTACGAAAAAGTGACCTCATCTTGTCCAGCTGAAGGCGCCCTGGTGAAGGAGATCAGGGAGGTAGCATTCAAGAAAGTATATCAAGTCACTGAAAATTCCGACCTTGCTGGCTACGTGTCGGACGATATGGGTCTGATTGCGCAGGCATGCCAGAATAAAGTCGAGATCGACTTTATCGACAATCTCTGGAAAACCTATATGCGCGGAGATTTTCCAACTTGAGTTGATACAGGCATGCTCGCGGCGCTCCTGCGACTCCATTTCAGCTGCCAGTTGCGCGCTCGCCACGCCCATACAGGCGGCACTCCGCCGCCAGCGCCAGCAAATTCGGGTCGCGCTCGCGGCTGCTGAGCATCAGCAGGGTAATCTGCTGGTGCGAGCCGTAGCGCGCGTCCAGCGGAATCAGTTCGATGCGCGAGCTGAAGGCGCGCACCCGGCCGGGCAGCAGGCTGTAGCCTATGCCGCCGCTGACCAGGTTGATCAGCGAGAAGATGTCGCCGACCCGCATGGCCGTGTCTGGCACGAATCCCGCCAGGTCAAACGCGTGGTTGAAGCTTTGCGAGGTGACGAAGCCCTCGTTGAGGGTGACGAATTTATCGTTGCGCAGCTGCTGCAAGTCCACCGACGCGGCCCCCGCATAGGGCGAGTCTAGCGGTGCGGCCAGGTAGACGTCGTCCTGGAACAGGGGCACGGCCACCAGCCCGGCATGCTGTTCTTCTTCCTGCACGCCGACGATGATGGCGTCCAAACGTCCATCGGCGAGGCTTTGCAGCAGTTCGCGGTTCGAGCCCAGGGTCAGGTCGATGTCCAGGCCGGGCCGGCGCAGCTTCAGGGCGATCACCAGCTGCGGGATGCAGTGCAGGGTCAGGGAATACAGCGAGCCGATCTTCAGCCGCACGGGATTGATGCCTGACATTTCGCGCACCTTGCGCACGCCTTCCTCGCACTCGGCCAGCGCGCGCCGCGCCGATTCGGCAAAGGTGTAGGCCGCATGCAGCGGGATCAGGCTGCGCCCCTCGCGCTTGAACAGGGGGCAGCGCAAGCCGTCTTCCAGCGAGTGCAGGGCGCGGTGCACGCTGACCGTGCTCTGGCCCAGCGCATCGGCCACCCTTGCCAGGTTGTTCAATTCCATAAAGCTGAGAAACACTTCCAGCTTTTTCAGGGTGATTTCTTCGTTGATGGTCATGGATACCCTTTTTAACGGGAGTTCATTAACTTCAGAGTAATGAACATGGTAGCAGGTTGATTGTCGCGGCTGCGTTTTCGCACTATCGTCAGGCTTCGATAGCTTAATTCGGAGGCAAGATGTCAACCGCCACAGCAGCGCCACGGCAGCGGCAAAAACAATGGGACACGCGGCGCACCGAGAAGCGCCGCCGCCTGGAAGCCGTGCGCCAGTACGCCAGCGGCCCCGTTCTGCAACAGGGCGACATGGTCGCCGTGCTGGAAGCCCTGCTTGCGCCGGGCGACCGCGTCGTCCTCGAAGGCAATAACCAGAAGCAGGCCGATTTCCTCGCCCGCATGCTGACCCAGGTCAACCCCGACAAGATCCACCATCTGCACCTGATCATGCCCAGCGTCAGCCTGCCCGAACACCTGGACCTGTTCGAGCGGGGTATCGCCCGCAAGCTCGATTTTTCGTTTGCCGGCACGCAAAGCCTGCGCATCGCCCAGTTTCTGCAGGATGGCTTGCTGGAAGTGGGCGCCATCCACACGTATATCGAACTGTATGCGCGCCTGTTCGTCGACCTCACGCCCAACGTCGTCATGGTGGCCGGCTACATGGCCGACCGCCAGGGCAATCTGTACACGGGTCCCAGCACCGAGGACACGCCGACTTTGGTGGAATCGGCCGCCTTCCGCGACGGCATCGTCATCGCCCAGGTGAACCAGATCGTCGACGATGTCAGCGACTTGCCGCGGGTCGACGTGCCCGGCTCGTGGATCGATTTTGTCGTGCAGTCCGACAAACCATTTTTCATCGAGCCGCTGTTTACCCGCGACCCGCGCGTGATCAAGCCCGTGCACGTGCTGATGGCCATGATGGCGATCCGCGGCGTGTACGAAAAACACCAGGTGCAGTCGCTCAATCACGGCATCGGCTTCAATACGGCCGCCATCGAGCTGATTTTGCCCACCTATGGCGAGCAGCTGGGCTTGAAGGGCAAGATTTGCCGCAACTGGGTGCTCAATCCCCACCCGACCCTGATCCCCGCCATCGAGACGGGCTGGGTCGAGAGCGTGCACTGCTTCGGCGCGGAGCTGGGCATGGAAAGCTATGCGGCCGCGCGGCCCGACGTGTTCTTTACGGGCCGCGACGGTTCGATGCGTTCGAACCGCGCCCTGTGCCAGCTGGCGGGCCAGTACGCGGTCGACCTGTTCATCGGCGCCACCCTGCAGATGGATGGCCTGGGCAACTCGTCGACCGTGACGAATGGCCGCCTGGCCGGCTTCGGCGGCGCGCCCAACATGGGCCACGACCCGCATGGCCGGCGCCACCCGACGCCGGCCTGGCTGGACTTGATCGAGACGGACGACCCGCTGGCGCGCGGCAAGAAGCTGGTGGTGCAGATGGTCGAGACGTTCCAGGATGGCGGCCAGCCGACGATCGTCGAATCGCTCGACGCCGTCGCAGTGGGCCAGGCCAGCGGCATGCCGCTGGCGCCCGTGATGATTTATGGCGACGACGTCACCCACGTGCTGACGGAAGAGGGCATCGCCTACCTGTACAAGGCCCGCTCGCTCGAAGAGCGCAAGGCCATGCTGGCGGCGGTCGCCGGCGTGACGCCCATCGGCCTGCGCCACGACCCGAAGACGACAGCGAAATTGCGCGCCGATGGCCTGATCGCGCTGCCCGAGGATATCGGCGTGCAGCGCGGCGCTGCGAACCGCTCGCTGCTGGCGGCGAAAAGCATCGCCGACCTGGTCGAATGGTCCGACGGCCTGTATCAACCACCCGCCAAATTCAGGAGCTGGTAATGATTGCAATGAGCACAATGATGATAAGGCCAGTGCAGATACGTTCTGCCGCGCTGGGACGGCAAGTGCTGCAGGCGCTGCTCGATGAAGTGACCCTGACACCGAAACCCGGCCTGGTTGATTTGCGCAGCCGTGGCGCCCACACGGACTTGAACTGGGCCCTGATGTGCCATTCGGCCTGCGTGCTGCAGCCCGTGTTTGCCGCCATGGCCGGCGCTGGCGCGCAGAGTGAAGATGACGATCTGCTGCGCCAGCGCATCGGTGCCATCGGCCGCGATGGCGAGGCGCTCATGCTGGCGGCCACGGGTGGCGTGAACACGCACCGGGGCGCCATCTGGGCGCTGGGACTCCTGGTGACGGCGGCGGCGCAACAGGGCGCGCGCGGCGCGTCGCTGGCGCCAACAGCCGTGGCGGCGCGGGCCGGCGCGCTGGCCCGTTTGCATGACCGCGACGCGCCTGGCGCCACCGGCAACAAGGGCGAGCTGGCGTGCCGCCAGTACCAGGTCGATGGCGCACGGGGCCAGGCCCGGGCCGGCTTTCCGCTGGTGACAGGCGCCGGATTGCCGGCCTTGCACGCCTCGCGGGCACGCGGTGACAACGAGACGACGGCGCGCCTGAACGCCTTGCTGGCGATAGTCAGTCAGCTCGATGACACCTGCGTGCTGTCGCGCGGCGGCGAGACGGCCCTACTGGCATTACAGGCAGGGGCGGCGCGCGTGCTGGCGGCCGGCGGCGTGGCCACTGCCGCCGGTACCGAGGCGCTGCTGGCGCTGGAAGCGGTGGCGCTGGCGCGCGGCGTGTCGCCGGGCGGCGCGGCCGATCTGCTGGCCGCGACCCTGTTCCTCGACCGATTGACACAAGGAGAAGCGCATGGAAACGCGTGACTATACATTCCCGGCCGGGCCGCCGGCGTCTAGCCGCGCCCTGGCCGGCGTCGTCGGCTCGGGTGACCTGGAAGTGCTGCTGCAGCCAGGCGACGATGGCGTGACCCGCATCGTCGTCAACACCTCCGTCGATGGCAAGGGCGCCGTGTGGGATGCGCTCCTGCAGCGCGTATTCGGGGGCGAGCCGCTGCCGGCGGCGCGCATCGTCATCAACGATTGCGGCGCCACGCCGGGCGTGGTGCGCATGCGCATCGAGCAAGCCTACGAAGAATTGCAAGCGGGGAGGACGGCATGAGCACATTACAACAACTGCTGGAGCGCGACAGCTTCATCGAAGGCGGAGCGCGCAGCCGGGCCAGGGCCTTGCTGGACGCAGGCAGCATGCGCGAACTGCTCGACCCGTTCTGCGGCATCGCTTCGCCCTGGCTGCCGCAACAAGGTGTCACTGCGCAGGCTGACGATGGCGTGGTGCTGGCCAAGGGCCTGTTTGACGGCCAGCCGGCCGTGGTGCTGGCCATCGAAGGCGCCTATCAGGGCGGCAGCATGGGCGAGGTGGGCGGCGCGAAAATCGCCGGCGCGCTGGAACTGGCGGCGCGTGACAACCGCCAGGGAGTGCCGACGCGGGCCGTGATCCTGTTCGAAACGGGCGGCGTGCGCCTGCAGGAAGCCAACCTGGGCCTCGCTGCCATCGCCGACATCCATGCCGCCATCGTCGACCTGCGTCGCTACCAGCCCGTGATCGGCGTCACGGCCGGCACCGTCGGCTGCTACGGCGGCATGTCGATCGCGGCGGGCCTGTGCAGCTATCTGGTCGTCACGCGAGAGGCGCGCCTGGGTCTCAACGGCCCCGCCGTGATCGAACAGGAGGCGGGCGTGGACGAATTCGACTCGCGCAACAAACCGTTCATCTGGAGTCTGACGGGCGGCGAGCAGCGTTTCAAGAGCGGCCTGGCCGACGCCTATGTGGAAGACGACACGGCGCAGATGCGCGCCGCCGTGGCCGCATTGTTCGCACGCGGTTTGCCGCCACAGCACCGCAGCGATCAGGCGGAAGGCTACCTGGCGCGCCTGGCCGACGTCGACGCCAGTGTGCAAGCCACGCCGGAAGCCGTCCGTTTGATCTACAGCAAAGGAGTCGCAGCATGAACGCCATCACCGATACGAGCCGGGGCGCCGTCTGGCTGGCGGCACTCACGAATAACGCTGCGCCGCTGGACGGCTACCCGCCTTCCGTGCGCGTGGTCGACGCTCCGCTGGCCGGAGAAACTGCGCGCTACCTCGCCGTGCTGCCCGACCCGGACAACCGGTTTACGCGCGCCCGTACGGGTGAGGTCGGCCTGGTCGAAGCGTGGCAGCTGGCGCGCGCCGTGCAGCAGGTGGTACTTGAGGACCGTGACCTGGCCGTGAAACGGCCCATCGTCGCCGTCATCGACGTGGCCAGCCAGGCGTATGGCCGGCGCGAGGAAGCGTACGGCATCCACCAGGCGCTGGCCGGCGCGGCGGGGGCGTATGCCGAGGCGCGCCTGGCTGGCCATCCCGTGATCGGCCTGATCGTCGGCAAGGCCATGTCGGGCGCCTTCCTCGCGCACGGCTACCAGGCCAACCGCCTGATCGCGCTCGACGATCCGCAAGTGATGGTGCATGCGATGGGCAAGGCCTCGGCAGCGCGCATCACCCTGCGCACCGTGGCGGCGCTCGAAGCGCTGGCCGCAAGTATCGCGCCGATGGCCTACGACATTGGCAACTACGCCACCCTGGGCCTGCTGTGGCAAACCTTGCAGGTGGCGCAGCCGGACGATCCGTCGGCGCAGGACACGGCCGCCGTCAACGCCTGCCTGCAGGCAGCCCTTAGTGACATCCGCGCCGATCCGCAGCGCGACCTGTCCAGCCGCCTGGGCGCGCCGCACCGCCAGGCGTCGGCAAAAGTCAGGGAGGTGCTGGGGCAGCAGTGGTAGGTGAAACAACAGAGAAGACACCAAGTCATTCCTATTCCTATAACGGAGACAATCATGATCATTTACGGAACTGCACTGCTGGCCTTATGCCACTTGCTCGGCATCTTCCTGGGCGACCTGCTCGGGCAGCTGATGGGCGTCAAGACCAACGTGGGCGGCGTGGGCATCGCCATGCTGCTATTGATCTGCGCCCGGCTCTACATGCAGCGCCGCGCATGGCTGCCGCAGATGACGGAACGGGGCGTTGAATACTGGGGCGCCATGTATATTCCCGTGGTGGTGGCGATGGCGGCGCAGCAGGATGTGGTGGCGGCGCTGCGCGGCGGGCCGGTGGCCGTGCTGGCCGCCATCGGTTCCGTGCTCGTTTGCGGCGCCGTGATCTCGCTGATTAATCGTATGGAAAGCCCGGCCGCCATCGCCGCCGCCGAAGCCGAGTCGATGTTGATGAAGGAGCACCGTCATGCTTGAGCTCTTTGAAAAAGCCGCCATCCACAATGGCCTGGTGACGGCCTTCGCCTTTGTCGGCCTGATCATGCTGCTGTCGGTGGCGCTGTCGAAGTACCTGACCCTGGGCCGCGTGCACGGTTCGGCCATTGCCATCGTGATCGGTCTGGGCCTCGCTTACTGGGGCGGCGTGCATAGCGGCGGCCACAAGGGCCTGGCCGATTTGTCGCTGTTCGGCGGCATCGGCCTGATGGGCGGCGCCATGCTGCGCGATTTCGCCATCGTCGCCACGGCCTTCGAAGTGCAGGCGACGGAAGCGCGCAAGGCAGGCCTGATCGGCGTCGTGGCGCTGATGCTGGGCGTGGTGCTGCCGTTCCTCGTCGGCGCCGGCGTCGCGTACGCGTTTGGCTATTCGGACGCCGTCAGCATGACCACCATCGGCGCCGGCGCCGTCACGTACATCGTCGGCCCCGTCACGGGTGCGGCCATCGGCGCCAGCTCGGACGTCATGGCCCTGAGCATCGCGGCGGGCCTCATCAAGGCCATCCTGGTGATGGTGGGCACGCCCGCCGCGGCACGCTTTTTGCGCCTGAAAACGCCGCGTTCGGCCATGGTCTTCGGCGGCCTGGCCGGGACGGTCAGCGGCGTCTCGGCGGGCCTGGCCGCCACCGACCGCAAACTGGTGCCGTACGGCGCGCTGGTCGCCACCTTTCATACGGGCCTGGGCTGCTTGCTGGGACCATCGTTGCTGTTCTTTGCCGTCAAGGCGGTGGTGGCCTGATGGAAGCCTGGCGCGCGCATGATTTGCTGTGGCTGGACGGCTTGCCGGACGACGCATCCTTGCCCGCCTGGGCCGACGCCGCGTGGCTGCGGGCCGCACCGGTGGTGGTGCGGCGCGCCAGCACGGCGCCCGGGCGCATTCCCGTGGGCTTGCGCGGCATGCTGCGCAGCGAGCGGCATGCGTGCGAAGTGGATGCCGCCGCCGTCGTGCGCCGCGTGACGCCGGAAATGCTGGCGCATACGCCAGTGCCTGATTGTTCCTGCGCTGCGCTCGACGCGTTGCGGCAGGTGGTGCCGCTGCTGGACGCCACTGGCTGGGCCTGGGGCCCGACTGGCGGCGTGGGCTTTGCGCTGGCGAGCAGCTTGCCCGTGCTGCGCGCCGACAGTGACCTCGATCTCGTGCTGCGCATCGCCGCGCCGCCGGACGCCGACCAGGCCGAGGCCCTGCGCGCCATCGCGGCGACCGTCACGGCGTGTCGGCTGGACCTGCAGATCGACACGGGCCGTGGCGGTTTTGCGTATGCCGAGTGGGCGGCGGGGCGGGCCAAGGTCTTGCTGAAAACGGACCACGGTCCCGTGCTGACGGCCACGCCATGGGAGCTTGCATGAGCGTGTTATTTACCTTTCCCGGCCAGGGCGCCCAGACTCCGGGCATGCTGCATGCGCTGCCGGATGATGGCGTCGTGGCGGCGGCCCTGGCGGAAGCGGCGGACGTGCTGGGCCACGATCCCTTGGCGCTGGACACGGCTGCCGCGCTGGCGTCGACGCGGGCCGTGCAACTGTGCTTGCTGATCGCGGGGGTGGCCATGGCGCGTTCGCTGGCGGCGCGCGGCGCGCTGCCGGACATGGTGGCCGGCTTTTCCATCGGCGAATATGCGGCGGCCGTCGTCGCCGGCGCGCTGGATTTCACCGATGCCGTGCGCCTGGTGGCGCGGCGCGGACAGCTGATGGAGCAGGCGTATCCCACCGGCTACGGCATGGCGGCCATCATCGGGCTTGATCTGGCGCAACTCGAACCGTTGCTGGCGCAAGTGCATGGTGCGGCCACGCCCGTGTATGTCGCCAACCTGAACGCGCCGCGCCAGATCGCCATTGCCGGCAGCGAACCTGCTTTGCACGCCGTGATGGCGCTGGCCCTGACGCATGGCGCCGGCAAGGCCAAGCGCCTGGCTGTCAGCGTGCCGTCGCATTGCCCGTTGATGGAGACCCCCGCGGGCGACATGGCTGCCGCCTTCGATGGTGTGGTAGTGCGCCGGCCATCGCTCGTCTACCTGAGCAGCAGCGCGGCGCGCGCGCTGTTCGACCCGTCCCGCATCCGCGACAGCCTGGCCGCCAACATGGCGCAGCGCGTGCAGTGGAGCAGTACCGTGCGCCTGGCGTGGGAGCGGGGCGCACGGCTGGCAGTGGAAATGCCGCCCGGCAGCGTCCTCACGCGGCTGACGGCGCCCGACTTCACGGATGGCGTGGCCATCTGCTGCGACGGCAACCGGGGCGACAGCCTGCTGGCGCTGGTGGACCGGGAGCGCAACGGCGCCGTGCCTTAAAGCCTGGCGCTCAATCCAATCTGGAAGCCACGGCCCGGCAAGGGCGCGATGTATTTCAGTGGAGAATTGTGCGGCCGGGCATCGTCATCGAGCAGGTTGGTGCCGCTGATGAACACGTCGAGGCCTGCAAACGGTGAATTCGGCACTTGCAGTGCGCGGCTCACCTGGAAGTTCACCATGGTGTAGCCGTCGAGCGGCACTTCCTCGCTGACACTCTTGCCCAGGTACTTCTGCTTGTCGTACCAGGTGCTGGACAGCCTGGCCTTCCAGCCTTGGTTTTCCCACAGTACATTTGCGCCATAGCGGTTGGTGGGCATGTTGGGCAGGTATGCGCCGTCGTTGTGCGCGCGCAGCTTGTCGGGATTGTCCGCCTTGTTCTTGACCAGGTCGGCGAATGCGGAGAGGTTCACCTTGCCGTAGCTGCCAAGCTGAATCACCTGGGAAGCGTCGATCTCGAATCCCCTGACCGTCGTGTCCGTCTGCTTCCAATATTTCAAGGGCAGGCGATTGGCCATCTGGGCACCCGAGTGACCAAGGTAGAGATAGTTCTCGTACTTCATGACGTAGCCCGTTGCCGACATGGCAAAGCCGCGATTGCCGAACAGGGCGGTGAGTTCGGTATTCCGCGCGCGCTCGGCCTTCAAGTCCTGGTTGCCTTCTTCCTGGGTCATGATCGAATAGTGGCGGTTGCTCGCATACAACTCATTGACGTCGGGTGCTCTTTCGGAGGCGGCATAGCGCAGCTTTGCACCGAAAAGCTGGCCAAGTTTGGCCGACGCCCCCAGGCTATAGCTGTTCAGGCTGAACGACTTGTCCTCGAGTTTGGAATTGCTGGCATTCCTCGACGTCTTGAAGCCGCTCTTGCGGATCTCGTGATCGACTTTTTCATGGCGCAAGCCGGCATCGAAGGTGGCCCAGTCGAAGTCCAGGCTTTCCTTCACGAACAGGGCATTGCTGACCGTGCTCGCATCGGGCAGGTAAAGCTGCGGGCCGCTGCCGGTGATTTCCCGGGATTGATGGCTGAGGCCAAGCAAGCCGCTCAAGGGCCCAGCGCGCCGGTGCGCCAGCAGGAGTTCGGCCTGATTGGTGTCGAACTGGTAGTCATTCGCCTTGGCCGTACCGAGACGTTCTCCCGACGCATTGTTCAAGCGGGATACGCGCAGTTGTGCGCTTTCAAGATAGGCAAGGGGATCGCGAAGATGGGCTTCCAGCGCATATTTATCCTGCTGTATCACCACGCCGACGGGCAGTCCCTCGTCATAGTTCGCGCCGAACGACTTGTTTTCCATGGAAAAGCCCGGCACGCCATACTCGCTATTCTTGGTGTCGAGGCTGACGGCCACGTAGCCGCGATCGAAAAAGTAGGTGCTGCCGACGGCAAAGTGGGAATTGCTGGCATAGCTGTTGCCCAGCGTGCCGTGGTAATCGGGGGTCACGTCCTTGTTGATCTTGTTTTGCGCCGTCGACGGCGTACCCGGCACGTAAGCGGGGTTGGCCGGATTGACGTAGGTCTTGCGCTGCCAGACGGATGTTGGCTGATTCGTATAGAAGGAAAAATCACCATCGGCCCAGTCCGGATTTTCCGTCATGAACTGGTCGATAAACGGTTGCGAAGCCTTGTTGTAGATTTGCTGGATCCTCGCTTCTTTCTGGCAACTGTCGGCCAGAAAGGTATTCACGCCGCCCTTCAAGGGAAACAGCTGGCTGTTGCACACGCTGGCCTTGCTGTTGCCCGGAATATCGTAGTGTCCGATCTTCTGGAAGGACATCTGCAGGTTGGTCGAGAAGTGCTTCCCATCGTTGAAGTTCATGCGCAAGCCCTGGGCGTCGGCATCGTTGAAGCCCTTGCGCAGGATCAGTTCCAGGTCCTTCGGCTTGTCTTCCATCTTCCTGGAAACGAGGCCGGAATCGACGTCGACGCTGCCGCCAATCGCATTGCCGCCGAAACGCACGCTATCGGACGATTTGTTGACGGTGACGCTGCGCGCAAACAGGGGATCGAACGGGATGTTGATGTCGCCGCTGAGCGCATTCATGCCGAGGATGGACTGGCCATCTTCGAGAATCTGCACGCGGCTGCCGCTCAGGCTGCGTATCACCGGTGCGCCCGCATTTGGCCCGAAGGCGCTGCTTTGCACGCCCGAGACATGCTCGAGCATGCCGCCCAAGGTCCTGTTCTGGGCTTGCGTATTCTCGACCAGCACGACGCTGTCGATGGTGGAAGGCTTGTCTGCCCGGACTTTGATGGTCTGCAGGGTAACGTCGTCTGCCGCGTAAGCGAGCGGGGCAGTGGACAGCATGGCGGCTGCGAATACGTGATGGCGCATGGGACTCTCTAAAAAGGCGGAATGGGGTGCTGGCGCTGGACGCAGGCGCAGCGTGAACTTGTAAATGCAATCGAGTTGCAATAATAGCTTGTGCGTAATGCTATTGCAAGTAAACTGCATTTGAGGGGCGGCGCACGAAAAGCGCGCAGCGCAGACGGCCGGCATGTGCCGGCTAGTGGGTAGCAAAGTGTGGAGGTGCGAGGTGCGAAGGCGTTACGCGTTGTGCGTGTGCGGCGCAGGCTGAAGAAGTCCGCCTGCGCCGTTAGGGAATCGTTGCTTCAGCTGACGTTCAATGGCTTCGCGCCTGCAGCCGGCGCGCGCGCCGTTTGCGCTCCCAGATGACGATGCCCGTCACCGACAGCATGGCGACCATGAGGCCCATGAAGGACATCAGAATGCGTCCCGGCAAGCCGAGGATGCGGCCCGAGTGCAGGGGGAATTGCAGTTGCACGAAGACATCGGCGGCCGTGCCTTCCCACGGCTTGTGCTGGCCGATGATGCTGCCGTCCATGCCGTCGATGTACAGGTTCGACAGGCCCATGCCGGCCGCGCCGAACTCGTCGGCCGGGTCGAAGAAGGAGACGTTGTAGAACGAGTAATTGCCGCCATAATAAATGCCGCCGATGGGCGCCGTGATGCCGCGCTGTACGGCCTGCTTTTTGGCGATTTCGACGGCTTGCTCGAAGCCGATCACGGGTGTGATGTAGGTGCCGTAGGGCGCCGGCGTCTGCGTTTCGTACGGTCCCGGTGTGGTGGTGGACACGAGCGACATGACGGGATAAAACACTTCCCGGTACAGGTTCAGCGAGAACGAGGTAAACGCGACGACAATGATGATGAGCCACACCCACAGACCGCCCGCGCGGTGCAGATCGAAATTGAGTTTGTAGCCG
The DNA here is from genome assembly GCF_002735705.1 of Janthinobacterium sp. BJB426. GTDB lineage: Bacteria > Pseudomonadota > Gammaproteobacteria > Burkholderiales > Burkholderiaceae_D > Janthinobacterium. Next base: position 349,560 of record NZ_PDZL01000002.1, on the reverse strand, counting down.
CCGGCTGCCCAGCGCACCACCCACGACGGTTTCCAGCGCTGCCACCAACTGGCGGCGTCGCGGTGGCGTGGCGCCTCGTCCTGAGCGCGCGGGCGCAAACGGCGCGGCGTGGTCAGATACAAGGCCACCATGCTGTCGAGCAGCCAGATCAGGGCCACCGTGCCCATCAGCCAGTAACCCCAGCGGTCCGTGCCCCAGAAGGCGGGCACGTGCAGGCTGTAGTGCAGATGGCGCAGGAACGGCATCAGGCTGCGGCGCGACAGGGAAATGGCCGTCGAATCGCGCTTGCCCGTGATCTGCGCCGTGACGGGATCGATATAGACGGTGTTGTAGTCGAGCACGAACGGCTTGTTCGTGGCCGGGTCGGTCAATGGCCGCACCATGAAGGCGCCCGCATGGCCTTCTTCCAGGCCCAGGGTCATGTAATTGACTTCCACGCGCGGGTCGGCGGCCGCGACTTTTTGTGCCAGCACAAACGGTGGCTGCAGGGGACCGCGGCCCGGCGTGTCCATGATGTCGGCGTTGAGCCATTCGTCCAGTTCGTGGTCCCACGACGTGACGGCACCCGTGAGGCCCGCAACGATGAGGAAGAGGGCGATGGTCAGGCCGGCCCAGCGGTGTATGACAGTCCAGAAAGCGCGCATGCGGTACAAACCTTCAACATGAAACCGGCTTGTTGCCGCCAGCAGGCGCCAAGGCGGCGCACAGGAAGAGCCAAATATGGGCCTGGTACAGGCCTGACATTTTTGATAATGGGAATCGTTCTCATTATCCGCCGTGGCGTGGCGTTTGTCCAGCCCCAATGGTGTTGCCCAAGGTTAAATAGCGCATGCTAAGATGCTAGCAAGAAGTTAATTTACATTCCACATGGAAATATTCAAGGCTGAAGCGGCATGCGCATAGAAGACCGGAACAATGTCCGCATTCGCGAATGCAGCGCTATGCCCCAAAGGAACGCGGCAGCCACCATGGTGTTCATGCATGGCTTTGGCTGCGATCAAACCATGTGGCGTTACCTGGAGCCGCTGTTTCGTCCGCACTACCGCACTGTGCTGTTCGACCTGGTCGGCAGCGGTGCTTCCGACCTGGGGGCCTATGATTTCGATAGCTACGCGCGGCTCGACGCGCATGGCGCCGATTTGCGCCAGGTCATCCACGCCGCCGGTGGCGCTCCCGTGATTTGCGTCGGCCATTCCGTCAGTGCCATGAGCACCTTGCTGGCCACGATCGCCGAGCCGTCGCTGTTCGCCGCGCAAGTCATGCTGGCGCCGTCGCCGTGCTATGTCGACGATGTGGCGGCCGGCTACCGGGGCGGCTTCAGCCGTGCCGATATCGACGACTTGCTCGGTGCCATGGACAGCAATTACCTGGGCTGGTCGGCCGGCATGGCGCCTGCCATCATGGGCGCGCCCGGCCAGCCGGCGCTGGGGCAAGACCTGGTGAACAGCTTTTGCCGCACCGATCCCGTCATCGCCCGGCATTTCGCGCAAGCGACGTTCTTGTCCGACCACCGCGCCGTCTTGCCGCACAACAGCACGCCGGCCCTGATCGTGCAGTGCAGCGACGACTTCATCGCGCCACCTTCCGTGGGCGACTACCTGCGCGAAACGCTGCCGCACAGCAGCCTGCAGGTGCTCGAAAATGTGGGCCATTGCCCGCACATGAGCGTGCCCGATGCCAGCTATCGCGCCATCCGTCACTTTCTCGACGGCCTGCACCTGTAATGCGCGACATGATGCCTTCCTTGCCTGACGCCGATACTTTGTTCCAGCACGCGGCCTGCGGTTTGCTGCTGTGCACGGCCGACGGCACCATCGTGCAGGCGAATGCCACTTTTTGCGGCTGGCTCGGCTATGGCGCAGGGGAGTTGCTCGGGAAAAAGAAACTGCAGGACTTGCTGACCATCGGCGGGCGCGTCTTCCACCAGACGCACTGGCTGCCTTTGATGCAGGTGCAGGGCAGCGTATCGGAAATATTGCTCGACATGCGCCAGCGCCAGGGCCAAGCCATCCCCATGCTGTTCAATGCCGTGCGCCGCGTGCACGAAGGCGTGCGGTATGACGAGATCGCCGTCTTTGTCGCCAGCGACCGGCGCAAGTACGAGCAGCAGTTGCAACTGGCGCGCAAGGAGGCAGGCGAGCTCAACGAGCAGCTGGCGGCCGCCGACCGGCGCAAGGACGAGTTCCTGGCGACCCTGGCGCATGAGCTGCGCAATCCGCTGGCGCCCATGCGCAACGTGCTGGAAGTGTTGCGCCTGGCGCAACTGGACGACCCGCAGCTGCGCTGGGCGCGCGATGTGCTGGGCCGGCAAGTGGGGCACATGACGCACCTGGTCGACGATTTGATGGAAGTGTCGCGCATCACGCAGGGCCGTCTGGAACTGCGCCGCGCCAGCGTGGAACTGGGGCCCGTGGTGGAAGCGGCCCTGCACAGCGTGGCGGAGTTGGCGGTGCAATCCGGCCACAAGGTGCTCGTGGAGCAATGGCCGCAAGCCATCTGGCTCGACGCTGACGCGACGCGCCTGGGCCAGATGATCGCCAACCTGCTGACCAACGCCATCAAGTACACGCCTGCCAACGGCGTCATCGGGCTGGAAGTGGCATGCACGGACAACGACGTGTACATTCGCGTGCGCGATTCGGGCATCGGCATCGCGCCCGAGCATCTGGACAAGGTGTTCGAGCTGTTTTCGCAGCTGGAACCGGCCCTGTCGCGCGCCCAGGGCGGCCTGGGCATCGGCCTGTCGCTGGTGCGCGGTCTGGCCGAATTGCATGGCGGCAGCATCAGCGCGCACAGCGACGGCGTCGGGCAGGGCAGCACCTTCGCCCTGCGCCTGCCGCTGCCGGCCGTGCCCCTGCAAGCGCCGCCCGAACCCGACCGCCGCCTGCTGGCCGGCACGCGCGAAGGCAAGGTGCTGGTCATCGATGACAGCGCCGACGCAGCCGAAAGCCTGGCGCTGGCGCTCGACATCCTCGGCTATGACGTGCGCACGGCCTACGACGGCACTGCCGGCATGGCGGCGGCACAAGTTTTCATGCCGCAAGTGATCCTGCTCGACATCGGCTTGCCGCACATGAATGGCTACGACGTGGCGCGGCTGTTGCGTAGTGAACCCTGCGGCAAGGACGCCATCCTCGTGGCCGTCACGGGCTGGGGCCAGGACAGGGACCGCCAGATGGCGTCCGATGCGGGCTTTGATTTGCACCTGACCAAGCCGGTGGATTTTTATGAGCTCGATGCGGTGCTGCAAAAGATGCTGCGGGCGGAGTAAGGATGGCATCAGAAAAATGAAAATCATGGAACAATTGACAGAGTTGGAAATCGCCGTTTTCCAGCTGCGCATGGGATTTGGCCATGCCGACCGCTGCGTGGACTGGGCCGTCGAACGCTTGCGCCTCGATCAGGAAGGCGACGATCTTGATATCGTGCTGCTGGCCAGCGCCCGGGGCGTTGACGAGGTGCTGCCGCTGGCCGAGGCCATCATCGGACGCTACCGTGGCGATGTGCGCCTGGAGGAACAATTCCTGGCTGGCAAATACATCGTCGAGTTGCGTGCCGCTTATCTGGCAGGGCGCGAAAGCGTGTCTTCGCTCGATGCCATCTTTACCCGCTTGTACCCGGCGCTAGCTTATCCCGACTGGCTGGTCATGCTGAGCCGCAACTGCGAATACGCGCTCGACGTGTCCGATTTTCAGCAGCCGTTCGAACTGGAATTCGACTACATCGCAAGCTTGTGGGCAGAAGCGGGCGATGTCGGCGCCTTTGAACGGCTGTATGACCGCGAGAGGTCGGACCGGCAGGGCGTGCCTTGCTGAACGAAGCTTGAGCTTCTCAATAAACAGCCGTACTGATACATGACTTGATTACATGAAGAAAATCGATATTTTTGTCTGTTCCGACGCCGGGATGCGCGCCTGTTCCAGCTGGGAAGAGGCCTTCGATGCGTTTCCCGTCACCGGCATCACCTTGCCAGGGGAACTCGATTTTGCATCGCTGAGTCAATTGCTGACCCAGTCGGCAGAACCGGTGCTGCGGCCCCTGCGGATCGAGGGGCGCGACATTCACGTATTCAATGATGCGATTGCGCAAGCGATAGGCCGGATGGCGGATGATGACTTGCTGGCGCTTGCCGTGGCATGGTCCAGAACGGCGCCATGGGCGGACCTGAATGTCCAGCCATGCGATCTGGCCGGATTTCTGATGGAATTGAAATCGAACTGGCATCGGTCTGCCACGCCGGACAAGGCGCTGTTTGCGTGGGTGGACGCTTAAGGCCGCCGGGCGCTGACGCGCCAGCGGCCGCCTGCTTATTCCATCAAGCCGGCTGCGCGGCGCCCACATTGCGGCTGCGGTTTTCCACCAGCACGGAAATGCCGAGCACGACGATGCCGCCGCAGGCCAGCATGGCGCCGACCCAGCCCGTCGAGCGCAAGCCCATGCCCATGGCGATGGCGATGCCGCCGGCCCAGGCGCCCAGGGCGTTGGCGATGTTGAAGGCGGAATGGTTGAGGGCGGCAGCCACGGTTTGCGCGTCGCCGGCCACGTCCATCAAACGCGTCTGCACGGCCGGGGCGACAGCGATGCCGGCGCCGATGGCGAACAGGTTGATCGCCGTCAACCAGACGTTGCTGCTCGTATAAGTAAACGCGGCCAGGGCGGCCACGTTCCACAACAGCACGCCAAAGATGGTCCAGAGGCGCGAGCGGTCGGCCAGCCAGCCGCCGATCAGGTTACCCACCGTCATGCCGACGCCGATGATGGCCAGCAGGATGGAAATGACCAGGGGCGACACTTTCGTGATTTCCAGCAAGGTTGGCGTAATAAACGTGTAGACGGCGAACATGCCGCCGAAGCCGATCGCCACCATCAGCAGGGTCAGCCACACTTGCAGGCGGCGGAACACGCCCAGTTCGCGGCGTGGGCTGGAATCGCCGGCGGCCACCATCGGCACGAAGATGCGCACCATCAGCATGGTCAGCAAGCCCAGCGCGGCGACCAGCAAGAAGGCCGAGCGCCAGCCCAGGGTCTGGCCGATATACGTGGCCAGCGGCACGCCAAAGATATTCGCCACGGTCAAGCCCATCAGGACGCGCGCGACAGCCTGGCCCCGCTTGTCCGGTTCGGCCAGGGCGGCCGCTACCAGCGCCGCCACGCCGAAATAGGCGCCGTGGGGGATGCCGGCGACAAAACGGGCGACGACCAGCAAGCCATAATTGGGGGCGATGGCGCTGAGCAAGTTGCCGCCAGCGAACATTAGCATCAGACAGATCAGCATCAGCCGGCGCGGCATGCGCGCCAGGAAGATGGTGATCAGGGGCGCGCCGACAACCACGCCCAGCGCGTAGGCGCTGATCATGTGGCTCATCTGCGGCAAGGTCGTGCCCAGGTCGTCGGCCACCACGGGCAGGATGCTCATGGAGGCGAATTCGCCCGTGCCGATGGCGAGGCCGCCGATGGCCAGGGCCAGGTCGGCATAGCCGGCGCCAAAAGGCGCGGTGACGCGCGGAATCAGGGGATCTACGGATGCGTGCATGTTCTTGTTAGTTTGGTAAGGGTGTGACAGGGTGAAGAAGCGTGCTGTGGCTCAGCCGCAGTGGCAGCAATGCGCTACCGGATGCGAAGTGAAGAAAGGCAAGGAGAAGTAGCAGCCCCGGCGTTTCGGGCCAGAAGAGCTGCCCACAGTCAACATTGTAAAAGATTCGGGCAAGTTCTGCCGGGAGGCGGCCAAAATATGCTGCACTGCACATAACAGCGCTTGCGCTTGTTGTTAACGATAACACGGAATCCGCCGGATTCCGCCACAGGCGGGCGAAGATTGCACGGCTGTGGCGGAATTGGTTCCTGCTTGCCGTTTATTCAGACAAGGTTTGTTGCAACGCTTCCAGCCCCGCCACATAAATGCCGTGGAACAGCTCCGTCACTTCCTGCTCGCTCACGCCGACAGCGGTGAAGCGGCCGGACCAGGTGACCCGCGCGCCAGCGCTGCCGGCAATCGGGCTCACTTGCAGGGTCGACAGGTAATCGCTGGCGGGAAACGGCGCCTGCAGAATCGAATAGCTGTAGCTGCGCGCTGTGTTGTCGTACGCTTCCAGCTGCTCGACGATGACGTCGCCGGCCGGGTTGGCCAGGTGGCGGATGCGCCCCCCGTCGCTGAGGGTGCTGCTGGGAATGTAGGGCAGCCAGTCGGGTAGCGAGTTGAAGCCGCCGATCAGTTGCCACACTTGCGCCGGCGTGGCGGCGATGTCGATCGAGGTAGTGGTATGTGCCATGATGAGTTCCTTGTATCTATTAGGTAGCGCTGCCAGGCAGCGGAGCGAAGGCGGACACCAGCTGTTCGGCGCGCATGTCTTGCCAGAAGGCGGCCGGGATGACGCTGTTCAATGCTTGCTGGTCTTCGGCCAGGCGTTCCGGACGGCTGGCGCCGGGGATCACGGCAGCCACGGCCGGATTGGCCAGAGAAAATTGCAGGGCGGCCGCCTTCACGCTGACGCCATGGCGCGCGGCGATGGCCTTGATGCGTTCCACTTTAGCAATGATTTCGGGCGAGGCCTTCTGGTATTCAAAGTGCGCGCCACCGGCCAGGATGCCCGAGCTGTAGGGGCCGCCCACGACGATGTCGACGTTCTGCCTTGCCGCGGCGGGCATCAGGCGCTGCAGCGCCCGTTCATGGTCGAGCAGGGTGTAGCGGCCGGCCAGCAGGAAGGCGTCCGGCTGCGCTTCGCTTAAATCCAGGGTCAGTTCCAGCGGTTCCACCTTGTTCACGCCCACGCCCCAGGCCTTGATGACGCCTTCTTCGCGCAAGCGGGTCAACACGCGGAAGGCGCCCGTGCGGGCTATCTCGAATTGCGCCAGCCAGTTGTCGCCGTGGAAATCCTGGGCGATGTCGTGTACCCAGACGATGTCGAGGTGGTCCGTATCCAGGCGTTTCAAACTGTCTTCGATCGAGCGCAGGGTGGCGTCGGCCGTATAGTCATCGACGATCTTGTTCTTGCGGCCAAATTCGAACAATCCGCCTTTTTCGCCCAGTTCGCGGCTGGCCGGGTCTTCCAGTTCGTCGAGGATCAGGCGGCCGACCTTGGTGCTCAGCACGTATTCGTCGCGGCGGCGCTGCTTCAGGGCGGCGCCCAGGCGCAGCTCGGCCAGGCCGGCGCCATAGAACGGGGCCGTATCGAAATAGCGGATGCCGCTATCCCAGGCCGCGTCGACGGTCGCCAGCGCTTCTTGCTCGGGAATGTTGCGGAACATATTGCCCAGCGGCGCCGTGCCGAAACCCAGTTTGCCTGTCAGTAAGTGTTTGATACTCATGATGTTTTCCTTCAATGTGTGGATCAGTGAAGACAGAATAGCTGGACAAGTTAAGCCTGTCCAAGACATAATTGGCGCAACTTGAGTCCCGAAAGGTCTGATATGCTGGACATCCGCCAATTGCAATACTTCATCGCCGTCGCCGAGGAAGAGCACGTGGGGCGCGCCGCCGAGCGCTTGCACATTTCCCAATCGCCGCTGAGCCGGCAAATCGCCCAGCTCGAAGACAAGCTGGGCCTGACCCTGTTCGAGCGCAGCGCGCAGCGCATCCGCCTGACGCGCGACGGCCATACCTTTCTGGCTGAAGCGCGCGCTTTTATTACGCACGGGAATCGTCTGGAAGCATTGGCGAAACGCCTGGGACGCGGCGATGAAGGCGGCCTGTGCATCGGCTATATCGAAAACGCCATGCATGCGGGCGTCTTGCCGGACGGCTTGCGCAGCCTGCGCGCCACGCGGCCGCAAGTGCACGTCGCCCTGTACAACCTGCATTCGGCCGAGCAGATCGAAGGCTTGCGCCAGCGCAGCCTCGATATCGCGCTGCTGTGCGAACCGCCGCTGCCGAACGACCCGGACCTCGATTGCGCGCAAGTGCTGAGCGACCCCATGCTGCTGGCCTTGCCGGAGACGCACCCGCTGGCGCACAAGGCGGATCTCACGCCGGACGACCTGGCGGGCCAGGAGTGGATCGCCGTGCTGCACAAGGAAAGCGCGCTGAAACACGATAATTTCATCGCAGCCTGCGCCCGCGCCGGCTTTACGCCCGATATCCGCATGGAGGCAACGGAACCGCTGACGGCGCTGGGCCTGGTGGCGGCCGGGCTGGGCATGGCCATGATCCAGCACAGCCTGCGCCAGCACGCGCCGGCCGGCGTCGTCGTGCGCGAATTGCCGTGGTTCAGCTACCGCACGCCCTTGTGGCTGGCCTGGCACAAGGTCAACCTGCGTCCGCTGGTGGGGATTTTTCGGGCAACCTTGCTGGAGCAGGCGGGCGTCGTCGCCTAGATTTTCCTGGCGCGCTTCAGGTGCAAGGGCAGCCACCACCACATGCAGACGATGAGCGCACCCATCAGCACGCAGGCGACGATGCCGGCGACGTGGCCGAACACTTCCGACATCACCAGGTTGGTGCCAAGGATAAACGCCAGGGCCAGGGAAAAGGCGCCGCACATCATGATGCGGTCGGCCACGCGCTTGAAGCGTTCGCGGTCTTGCAGGGGACGCATGACGCGGTGCTGGATGGCTGGAGCGCTGAGCAGCACCAGGCTGGTCATGGACAGGAAAAATGTCAGCAGGAAGACGATTTTTTCCGCCTGCACGATCTTCGCGAAGCCGCCGTTGAAGGGCAGGATGATGAGGAAGGCCGTCAGCATCTGCGCGCCCGGCAAGAGGATGCGCAATTCGCTGAGCAGGTCGGACAAGTCGCCTTCATCGCCTGGCTGGCCATCTTCATCCTGGTGTTGCGCGTGTGGCATGGGCTTGTCCTCGCAGTGGTGATGGGGCAAGTCTACGCGGCGGTGCCGTGTCTGACTGTGGGCGGGCGCACCTTCCGACGCATTGCGTCAGAACCATTGCGGGTAGCGTTGGCGCAGCCGCCACAAGGGTGTCGAGACGATGGCCGTGGCGCTGTGCGAGGCGTCGTGGCCGCAGTGGCCGCAACTGTGGCGCCGGTGCGGCGCCAGCGCGAAGCTGCCCAGGTCCAGGTGCGGGTGGCCGCAGCGGGCGCAATCGCTGCATGCGAGCGGCGCGCCGGCCTGCAAGGCGGCGGCGAGGGCCAGCGCGGCGGGCGGCGTGATATTCAGTTGCACTATGTCGTGAGGAAACAGGCCGGGCAGGGCGCGGCAGTCGATGGCCAGCGCGACCAGCTCGCGCGCCAGCAGGGTGCCGCCGTCATCGGACCGGGCGCGCAGTTGCAGCAAGCCCTCCGGACCCAGGCGCAAGGTGGTGGCGTGGAATTGCATGGGGTCGAACAGTTCCGGATACAGCACATAGCCCATGGGGCTGGCGTGCTGGCGGCAACGCATGGGCTGTGTTGCTTGCCAGCCGGCCAGATCGGCCTGCGTGCCCCAGTAGCACTGGTGCGTGCGGCACCAGTGCCGCGCCGCGCCATTGCGAAATTTTCCAGCGGGCAGCAGATCGCAGACGATGATGGCGTCCAGTCCCGCGCCGGCGCGAAAATGGCCCGTGATGTGGGAGGTGGTGACGGCAAGATGGCCCGTGCTCGCTTGCAGTGGCCAGCAGATGCCGGGCAGGGTCAGCGGCGTTGCCAATGGCGCCTCCGCGCGGCTATCGGCTTGCCAGCCGATAGTGGGCCGGCATGAAAAAACCCGCCGGTTGGGGCGGGCTGTGCTGACGGGGATGCCAAAGGCATGGCCCGGTCTATTCTTCCGTATCGGCCAGGGTAACGATGGCGCGCGCCCACTTCGAGTATTTCAGGTTTGCCAGGTCGCGCACGGTCTTGATATTGAATGCCTGCTTGAGCAGCTCTGCATCTTTTTCGCTCACGCCTTGCAGCGCATCGACGGGGGCATCAGCGATTTCCTTGAACGTCTTTTTTTCGTAAGCCTTGTCTACCGCTTTATTGATGTTCATGTGTTGATACTCCTCAGTAAGTAGGAAAATTAATTCTACACGTTTTTGCGAAGTGTCAATTTACGCTTGCAAGTTGTGCCGAACTAAATATGATGGAGGTGGGCGCCTCGACAGTGAGGCCGTCCGTGCGTTCGCCTTGAAATTGCAATTATGGCATTTTTATTATTCATAGTATAATGATTTCCATGGTGGAGAATGGTCTGCGCCATGCCGGATGCCGCAGTCACGCGGCACGAATCGATAGCGTTCAGGAGAATACGATGAGTTTGCTAGATCAACTTGCAGGACAGGCGATGAGCGCTTTGGGCAATAAAAGTGCGGACGGGGAAGCCCCATCGGGATTGATGGCCAGTGTGATGGACCTGGTTAACCAGCACGGCGGCTTGCCCGGCCTGCTGCAGAAATTCCAGGAAAGCGGCCTGGGCGACCAGGTAGCCAGCTGGATCGGCACCGGCGCCAATGCGCCCGTTTCCGGCGAACAGATCAAGGATGCGCTGGGTAGCGATACGATCACCCAGATCGCTGAAAAAGCCGGCGTCGCCCCGGACGCGGCCTCGGGCGGCCTGGCAGCCTTGCTGCCCCAGCTGATCGACAAGCTGACGCCGGACGGTCAGGTACCGGAAGGCAATGACCTCGTCAGCCAGGGTTTGAATATGCTCAAGGGCAAGATCTTCGGTTGATTCCTTGGTCCTGAAAATGAAAAACCTCGCAGCGATGCGAGGTTTTTTTGTTTTCAGGCGGCGGCCATTATTCCCAGGCGCTGCGCCATATACGCCGGTTCGCTGGTCAGCCGCGCCGTACTTCCCTCCACCAGATACGAGCAATAGCGGCGCCGCTCGGCGCTGCCGCCGCGCCGTTCCATCAGTTCGCCCAGCATGGCGACGGCGTCGGTGGCCATCTTTTGCACGGGCTGGCGCAGGGTGGTGATGTCGTAGCTGAGCCAGCCCGACGCTTCCAGCGCGTCGAAACCGGCCACCGACATTTGCAGCGGCACCTGGATGCCCATCTGGTGGCGCGCCGTGTCCAGGCAGCCGATGGCCATGATGTCGTTGCCGCAAATGACGGCGTCCGGCACGCGGCCCAGGCGGTCGATGACCTTGCGCAAGCCCCGTCCGCCGCTGGCGTAATCGTAGTTGCCGCTGACGACGATGGGGGCAGGCAAGCCCAGGGTCAGCAAACGGTCGAGCATGCCGGCCTTGCGTTCCTGCGCGACGGCCGAGTCGCCGGGACCGTCGATGATGGCGAACTGGCGGTGGCCCGCCTCGGCCAGGCGCGAGACGAGCAGGCGCGCCGCTTCACCCTGGTCGCACAGCACGGCGTGTACGGCGTGCTCGCGCGGGCTGCGGTTGAACAGCACCAGCGGCACGTCGCGCCGGCCGAATTCGGCCATCTGCTCGTCCGACAGGCAGGCGGCCACGACGGCGCCGTCGACCTGGTATTGCCACACATCGCACAAGACCTTGCCGATGTCCGCTTCGCGCTCCAGGGTAAACAGTAACAGGCGCTTGCCCTGGCGGGCGATTTGCTGGCTCAGATCGGACAGCACTTGCGGATAGTACAGGTTGGCCAGGTTGGAAATGATGACGGCCACTAGGTTCGAGCGCCGCGTGATCAGGCTGCGCGCGGCCGCGTTGGGGATGTAGTCGAGGCTGATGGCCGCCTGCATGACCTTGGCGTGGGTGGCTTGTGAGATGCTGGCGCCCGGCTTGAAGCAGCGCGACACGGCCGATTGCGACACGCCGGCCAGCAGGGCCACGTCATACGAGGTCACGCGCCGTCCGGCGCCGGGTATGGCGCGGCTGGCGGTGCTGGGTGTCCGGGCTACAGTATTCTTTTTTCGCATATTGGTCTGGCAAGCAACCTGTCTCAAAGTATTCCTGCAGGCCCGGCCGCTTGTGGCGGCCTGGGCGGGCAGAATGAGCATAGCGTAAAAGATTGCCGCATGGCAAGACTGTTTTCTTGTTCATGTTGCAAAAAATATGACTGAATGGCAAGTGGTCGATGGGCTGGCACGCCAGGGTGGCGATCTCCGGCAGCACGTCCGCGCCGCTGGCATCCTGGCCTACGGCTGAACTCAGGCGCAGGTCGCTGCCGGCCAGGGCAGACGCCTGCGTGGCGGCGGCCCCCAGCGCACTGACGGACACGGCATCCTTGTCTTGTCTTGTCTTGTCTTGTCCGTCACGGCATCGACGCTGCCGAGGATGCCGGAATCGGCGGCAAAGGAAATCTTTGCATTTGGCAAGGCCAGCTTGCCGCCATCGTTGACAGCGCGCAGCCGGCGCAGAGGGTTTGGGGGGCACGATGGGTCTCCGGGAGCTGGCCGAGTTGTTCGGCGTCACTCCCAAGAGTAGCTTTTACGCGCGGCCAGTACTTGATGCAAAGCAATCTTGTGATGTTGGCCGGGCTGAATGGTTTTGCTGGTGCAATGGCCTGCCTTCTGATAACATAACGCCCCTTTATTCAGGGAAGGGTCGACATGGCCAATGCTTGCGGCGTCGATTTCGGCACGTCAAATTCCACGGTAGGCTGGGCACGTCCCGGGCAGAGCACCATGCTCGGCCTGGAAGATGGCAAGACGACCTTACCGTCCGTCGTCTTCTTCAATGCGGAAGACGAGGAAGTCAGTTTTGGCCGCGCGGCGCTGGCCGGCTATCTGGCCGGTTACGAGGGCCGCCTGATGCGCTCGCTGAAAAGCTTGCTGGGCACGAGTCTCATCGATGGCCAGACGGAAGTCGGTGGCCGCGCCTTGCCATTTCGCATGTTGCTGGCCCAATTCATTGGTGAAGTGAAACGCCGCGCCGAGCAGTCCGCCGGCCGCGAATTCTCGTCCGCCGTGTTCGGCCGTCCCGTCTTCTTTATCGATGACAATGCGCAAGCCGACCAGCTGGCGCAGGACACGCTGGCCGAAGTGGCCCGCTCCGTCGGCTTCAAGGATGTCGCCTTCCAGTTCGAACCGATTGCCGCCGCCTTCGACTACGAGTCGCAAATCGACAAGGAAGAACTGGTGCTGATCGCCGACATCGGCGGCGGTACCTCCGACTTTTCGCTGGTCCGTTTGTCACCCGAGCGCGCGAAAAAGGCCGAGCGGCGTGACGACATTCTCGCCACCGGCGGCGTGCACATCGGTGGCACGGATTTCGATAAATACCTGAGCCTGTCTTCCGTCATGCCTTTGCTCGGCTATGGCAGCCGCCTGCACAACAATAGCGAAGTGCCGTCCAGCTATTATTTCAACCTGGCTACCTGGCACACGATCAACCTGGCGTACACGAAGAAGATCTGGGTGCAGCTGGCCGACGTGTGCCGCGATGCGCGTGAGCAAGACAAGATGGGGCGCTTGCAAAAGCTGATCGACGAGCGCGCCGGCCACTGGCTGGCCATGAAAGTGGAAGAGGGCAAGATCGCATTGTCCGACGCGGCCGAAGTGCAGCTGGAGCTGGATCGCCTGTCGCCCGCGCAAAGCCTGTTGCTCAAACGCACGCAGTTCGATGAAGCCATCGGCCACCTGTGCGGTTCCGTGGAAGAAACCGTGCTGCGCCTGCTGCGCGACGCGGGCGTGGCGCCGGAAAACGTCGATACCGTCTTCTTCACGGGTGGCTCAAGCGGCGTGCGCCTGCTGCGCGAAAAGATCGCAGCCCTGGTGCCGGCCGCGCGCAAGGTCGAGGGTGACCTGTTCGGCAGTATTGGCGCCGGCTTGGCGCTGGACGCCGTGCGCAAGTTCGGCTAAGCTGGCCCACCGCAGCATCGCAGAAAGAGCCTGACTTCATGAATGTGTTTGACAAACCGATCGTCATGATCGACTTCGAGACGACCGGATTGTCGCCCGACATGGGCGACCGCATCACGGAAGTGGCGGCGCTGCGCATCGAGGGCGGGCAGATCACCGACCGCTATGTGACCCTGATCAACTGCAATGCGCGCATTCCCTCGTTCATCACGGGCTTGACGGGCATCACGCAGGCCATGGTGGACAAGGCGCCGCCCGTGGCCGAGGTGGTGCCGCAGTTGCTGGATTTTATTGGCAGCGATGCCTTGTCGGCGCACAATGCCAGCTTCGATGAAAAATTCCTGCGCGCGGAAAGCGCCAGGCTGAACCTGGCACCGGCGCACCAGTCGCTCGTGTGTTCCTTGAAACTGTCGCGCCGCGTGTTTCCCGGCATGGCCAGCTACAAGCTGGGCTTGCTGTCGAGCCAGCTGGGCATCGCCTTCAAGAGCGCCGCCCACAGGGCCGAGTCCGATGCGGAAGTGGCGGCGCAAGTGCTGATCCATATCGGCCGCCATTTGCGCAGCAGCTATGGCATCGCCGATGTCGATGCGGATTTGCTCGTGTCGCTGAACAAGCTGGCCGCCGCCAAGGTGCCGCAATTCCTGCAAAAACACCCATCGCGCCGCTGACCGCCGTTTCCCCTCTAAGCGGGCTCATCAAAACGATATAATTTTGTTATTTCGTTTGAGCCTGCTCAAGTCCTTCCCCCGCATCGAATTTAAAATTTAAGCAACACACGATTTCGCCGCCCTGGGCCGCCGTTTTGCGCGTGCTGCCGGCAAGCGCAATGTGGATGGGGGCGCACATGGACAAGCACCATACTGCCAGAGATAGCCACGAAGCGTATATCTGGTTCCGCACGGCTGCCGAGCAGGGCAATGCCTATGCCCAGTTCAACCTGGGCCTGATGTACAAGAAGGGTGAAGGCGTGGCGCAGGACGATGCGCGTGCCTTTGTCTGGCTGCGCCTGGCCGCGCTGCAAGGGCTGGCTTTCGCGCAGAATCACCTGGGTGCCCTGTATTACCATGGCCGCGGCGTGGCACAGAGCGACGAGGACGCCGTGCTGTGGTTTCGCCGCGCGGCCGCTCAGGGCGATGCCTCGGCCCAGCAAAACCTGGGGCAGATGTACCGCAAGGGACGCGGCGTGCTGCAGAGCGACGAGCTGGCCCTGGCGTGGTTTTACCGCGCCTCGGAACAGGGCGTGGCCAGCGCGCAATCCTTGCTGGGCGAAGCTTATGCGCAAGGGCTGGGCGCGAAGAAGAACGATGCGTTGGCCCTGGCCTGGTTCCGCAAGGCAGCCTTGCAGGGCGATGCGCAGGCGCAGCTGAACCTGGGGCTTGTCTACAAGCGGGGCCAGGGCGTGGCGCAAAGCGATGCGCAGGCGCTGGCCTGGTTCCGCCAGGCTGCGGCCCAAGGCCTGGCCGTGGCGCAGCGGCAACTCGGCGTGGCGTATGCGGAAGGCCTGGGCGTGGCGTCCGACCAGTTGCGCGCCTACGCCTGGCTGCAGCGGGCGGCCGAGCAGGATGACGCCGACGCCCAGTTCAACCTGGGCCTGATGCTTGCGCGCGGCCAGGGCGTGGACAAGGATGAGGCGCGCGCCGTCATTTGGTACCGGCGTGCCGCCATGCAAGGCCATTGCATGGCGCAATACAATCTCGGCGGCATGTTTGCGGGTGGACGCGGCGTCGTCCGCGACCTGCGTCAGGCACTCGACTGGTATGCCAGGGCGGCGGCCCAGGGCGCCTCGAATGCGCAGTTCAACCTGGGCGTGATGTATGCCAATGGCCAGGGCGTCGAACGCGACGAGGTGTGCGCCGTGCGCTGGTACCGCACGGCGGCCGAGCAGGGCGATGCCAGTGCGCAAAACAACCTGGGCGTCATGTATGCGAACGGTCATGGCGTGCATCAAGACGATGGCCTGGCCGTGCAATGGTATGCGCGCGCGGCCGGCCAGGGTCATGCGCTGGCGCAATACAACCTGGGCGGCATGTATAACAGCGGGCGCGGCGTGGAGAAGGATCCCGTTTGCGGCTACATGTGGCTGGCGCTGGCGGCTGAGGGCGGCGATAGCGGGGCGGCCAGGGCGCGGGAAGCGGCTGCCGCCAGGCTGGAGCCGGCGCAGCTGCAGGAGGCGCAGCAGCGCATGCGGCAATGGCACCAGGTGCGCTTTCCACCGCGGCCGCCGCGCGACTGAAGCGTGGGCTGTGCACGTGGACGCGCGCTGCATGCGATAATTGCTGGCAGGCATGTCGCGAAGGCGGCATGGTTTTCGGCACAGTGAAAGGTGGAACATGGTAAGGCAGGCAGGCGAGGATGCATCCGAGCAAAAAGTCATCGACGACATCGCCACGCATGGCTGGCATGGCGTCCACATCAGTGCCGATGAAGAAGGTCCCGGTTATGCTTTTACCATAGGCGCTTGCCACAGCTTTGGCCAGCCTGAATTTCTCATCATGGGCTTGCCGCGTGCCATGGCCCACCAGATACTCGACGTGGCGCTGGACGCCGCGCGCAGCGGCGCCATCACGGATTTCACGGCTACCACGGACGTCTTGCTGGAAGGCCATCAGTGCGCCTTCGTGCGCGTGCCCGTGGAGCAGTATCGCAACTATGTCGGCTATGCGCGCTGGTATTACCAGGGCGATGATTTTATCTTGTACCAGATCGTCTGGCCGTCGCGCGATGGCCATTTTCCGTGGCAAACGCAAGCCAGTGCGCAGTACGTGGAGAGCCAGCCCCTGCTGGGACCGGCGCCGCTGGCGGCATGACGAGTATTGTGACCGGCACGGCCACCGTGTGCGTGTTCGATCCTGCGCTCTTGCGCCACAAGCTGGAAGAGGACTGTGACTGGTGGAGCATCCCCAGCGCGGAACTGGCGGCCGTGAATGCGGGGCAGGTGGCGTTTTTCAACGTGGGCGGCGACGGCGCGTATGACATTGCCTTGCACGCCGAACTTGCCGAGCCGCAGGTAGTCGTGCATCTGACGATCGCCTCGGGCCGCGTCTTCATCGGCGCCGGGGAAGACGTCACGGGCGGCGGCCTGGAACCGGACACGGCCTACGGCGGCCTGTTCGTGGACGTGCCCGCAGGCAGCTACCGCGTGCAGGCGCGCCGCGATGGTGCGCACGTCAGCCTGGCATTCGTGCCCGATGCGCGCGGCAGCAATGCGTTTGGCGACCTCGTGCGCATCTGATTCCGTTGAGCTTTTTGCTATTGCCCCTGGCTACGCGTCCATGCGCGCCGCGCCCGCGCCTTGCCGCCGGTCCAGGAACAGGCTGTTGCCATGGATTTTCTTTGCCTGTTTCTTCGCTTCGGCCGCCTGCGTGGCAATTTGATGGTGCGTGTAGTACTGGTGTGCCTCGACCTTGATGACGCCCAGCGACAGGCTGATCAACGAATAAAACACTTTCTTGCCTTGCCGGTCTTCGCTGATGTAGCCGCCCCGTTCGCAGTCGCCCGTGCTGTAATAGGCGAGGATGGCGGCAGCGAAGTCGTCCAGCATGGCCTGGCAGCGCGTTTCCCAGTCTTCGCTCTGGAACAGAATCATGAAATCGTCGCCGCCGATGTGGCCGATGAAGTCGCGGTTCGGGTCGCAATGGCTGCTGAGGATTTCTCCCGTCAGCTGGATCACGTCGTCGCCCTTGCGGTAGCCGTACACATCGTTGAAGGGCTTGAAGTGGTCGAGGTCGCAATAGCAGACCCAGAAGCGGCTGCCGCTGTGCAATAAGCGGTCGATATGTTCGTTGATGGGCACGTTGCCGGGCAGTTGCGTCAGCGGGTTGGCGTAGCGGGCTGCATTGATCTGCATCTGCGTGATTTCGCGCATCAGGTCGTGTCCCGTGCCCATGCCCAGGTAGCGGCCGTGCTCGGTGATGATGAAACCGTTGAACAGGTGGTGGGCGTCCGATTGCACCATGGTGTAGCTGAGTTCCTGCAAGCTCGTCTCGTGGTCGGCGATTAGGGGTGTGGCATCCATGAACAGGCTGCAGGATTTCTTGCCATACAGTTCGCGCTGGTAGGGGCGGGCGAAGTGGTCGATCATTTCGAAGCGGCTGATCAGTCCCAGCGGCATGCCGTCGTCGACGACGGGGATGATCATCAGCTTCGGGTCTTTCAGGAAAATATCGTACACCTCGTTATTGTTTTTCTCGGGCGAGACGGCCGCCACCCGGTGCAGCAGCTTGCGGATGCTGGCGCCGTTCTTTTCCAGGCTGCTGCGCTGCGGATACACGGCCACGCCGTTGCGCCCCAGCGCCTGCACCACTTCGGCCGGCAGGGCGCGTGCCGGCACCGCGTTGGGCCGGCCCAGGTGATAGCCTTGTCCGAACGCTACGCCCAGGTCGCGCAAGACCAGCAATTCCGTCTGCGCCTCGATGCCCTCGGCGATCACCAGGGTGCCCGATTTTTCCGCGATTTCCTGGATCGAGCGCACGAACTGCAGTTTCACGGGGTCGTTATTAATGCCCTGGATGAAATGCATGTCGATTTTCACGTATTCCGGACGCAGTTCCGACCACAGGCGCAGGCTGGAAAAGCCTTCGCCCAGATCGTCGATGGCGATCTGGAAACCCATGTTGCGGTAGTGCAGCACCGCTTCGCGCATCAGCTCGTAGTCATACGTGGGCTGGTTTTCCGTCAGCTCGATGATGACGCGGTCCGGATTGATGCCGATATGTTCGATGTATTCCAGGGTTTCGCCATGGCGCGCATTGCGCAGCAACAGGCATTCGGGGCTGACGTTGAGGAATAATTTGCCGGGCAGCTGCAGCTCTGCAAAGCGTTCGAGCACCACTTGCCGGCACAGGTGTTCCACTTCCAGGGTCAGGTCATGCGCGCGCGCCACCTTGAACAGATTCATCGGCGCGTGCAGGGGGCTGTCGGACGGCCCCCGTATCAAGCCTTCGTAGCCGATGATGTCGCCGCTGTGCATGTGGATGATGGGCTGGAACAGCGCGCTAAGCTTGCGGCCCGCCAGGATCTCGTGCAAGGCATCCGTCCCTTCGATGCCCATGGATACCGATGGCGGCTTCAGGTAAGCCACGTTCGATGGCACCGCGCCGGGCGGCGCGGCGGTGGCGGTGGGGAGGGCGAGAGTGTGCATAGGCGGACGTGACGGCACGGCCTCTGGACGGGCCATGAACATGTTGCCGATGGTAAAGAAGAATTATGACGGCTTGATGAAACGACTTTGCTTTTGATAATGTTTCTTACATGAACGTCAGTTTGCCGATTCCGGCGAAAGCGAGATTTATCACGCCAATTTACGTGAATTACCCAAACAAAAGACGGCAAATCCACCGGATAACTGTGCTTTAAAAGTGGCAATCCGCGCTATGATTTCTCTTGGCGAAAGTCAACATAGGCTGCCGCAGAGTTTGCTTGAGCGGTATGCTTTCCCCGACATCCAACAATGAGACGACAACCCATGCAATTACGTAGTGCAACCCTCATATTCAGCTTGATGACCGCTTTCGGCGGCAATGCCCTGGCGCAAAGCGCCGCGATGCCATCGTGCCCGGCTGGCGACGGCGCTGCCGTGACGTATCCTGTCAGCAAAAAAGTCGACCAGCAAGACAGCTATTTCGGCACCACCATTGCCGACCCGTACCGCTGGCTGGAAGATGCCAACAGCGCGGAAACGGGCGAGTGGGTCACGGCGCAAAACAAGCTGACGCAGTCGTATCTGGGCACCATCCCCGAGCGCGCCGCGATCAAGCAGCGCCTGACCAAGCTGTGGAACTATGAGCGTTTCTCTACGCCAACGAAGCAGGGCGGCCGTTACTTCTACAGCCGCAATGACGGCTTGCAGAACCAGGCCGTGCTGTACACGGTGAAAAAACTGACGGACGAGCCACGCCTGCTGCTGGACCCGAACACCCTGTCGACGGATGGCACGGTGGCGCTGGCCGGCACTTCGATCAGCCCGAATGGCAAGTACCTGGCGTATGCCACGTCCGCTTCCGGTTCCGACTGGAATGAGTGGAAAGTGCGCGACATCGAATCGGGCAAGGATTTGACGGACCACATCCAGTGGGCCAAGTTCTCCGGCGCTTCGTGGACCAAGGATAATACCGGTTTCTTCTACAGCCGCTATGACGCGCCGAACGAAGCCACCAAGCTGGCCGATATCAATTACTTCCAGAAATTGTATTTCCACAAGATCGGCACGCCGCAAAGCGATGACGTACTGGTCTTTGACCGTCCGGACCAGAAGGAATGGGCGTTTGGCGGCAGCACCGTCAGCGACGACGGCAATTACCTGATCATCACGGCCACGCAGGGGACGGAACGCAAGAACCGCATCTTCTACAAGGACTTGCGCCAGAAGAACGCCAAGGTCGTGGGCTTGCTGGAAGCGTTCGATGCGTCGTACTCGTTCATCGACAATGACGGCCCCGTGTTCTTCTTCAAGACGGATAACAAGGCGCCAAAATCGCGCGTGATCGCCATCGATACGCGTAAACCGCTGCCCTCCGACTGGAAGGAAATCGTGCCGCAAAGCGCGGAAACCCTCGTTGCCGTCAACCTGATCAACAACCAGCTGGTGCTCGACTATTTGAAAGATGCGCAAACGCAAATCAAGATCGTCGACCTGAAGGGCAAGCTGGTGCGCGAAGTGGCCTTGCCAGGCATCGGTTCGGCAGGCGGCTTTGCCGGCAAGCGTGGCGACACGGAAACGTTCTACTCGTTTACCAGCTTCACGACGCCAGCGACCATCTACCGCTACGACATGAAATCGGGCAAGAGCAGCGTGTACCGCCAGCCGAAGGTCGATTTCGACCCGAACGCCTTTGAAACGCGCCAGCAATTCTTTACCAGCCGCGACGGCACCAAGGTACCGATGTTCATCGTCTCGAAAAAAGGCATGAAGCTGGACGGCACGAACCCGACCTATCTGTACGGTTATGGCGGTTTCAATATTTCGCTGACGCCTAGCTTCTCCGTGGCGAATCTTGCCTGGGTGGAAATGGGCGGCGTCTACGTGATGGCCAATCTGCGCGGCGGCGGGGAATACGGCGAAGCCTGGCACCAGGCTGGCACCAAACTGAACAAGCAAAACGTCTTCGACGATTTCATTGGCGCGGCGCAATGGCTGGTGGACAACAAGGTCACCTCGCCATCCAAGCTGGCGATCGGCGGCGGCAGCAATGGCGGCCTGCTGGTCGGCGCGGCCATGACGCAGCGTCCCGACCTGTTCGCCGCAGCGATTCCGCAAGTGGGCGTGCTCGACATGTTGCGCTTCCACAAGTTCACCGTGGGCTGGGGCTGGGTGCCTGACTACGGTTCGTCGGACGATGCCGAGCAGTTCAAGGCGCTGGTGAAATACTCGCCGCTGCACAACCTGAAGGCGGGCGGCTGCTATCCGGCCACCATGATCACGACGGCCGACCACGATGACCGCGTCGTGCCTGCCCACAGCTTCAAGTTCGCTGCAGCTGCCCAGGCAGCGCAAGGCGGCGCGGCGCCCGTGCTGATCCGTATCGACAGCAAGGCTGGCCATGGCGCCGGCAAGCCGACGACCAAGCAGATCGAAGAAGTGGCGGATCGCTGGGGCTTCCTCAGCCGTTCGTTGAAGATGACGCCGGTTACTGTGCCTGAACCGGCCAAGGTGGCGGCGCAGTAAATCAGCGCAGTAATTCGGTAGTTGTTATAAAGTAAAAGGCGCGGGCGCAGTTGGCCCGCGCTTTTTTACGTCCGCTGCACAGGCGCGATGCGCGCCAGCACGCCGTTTTCAAACGTGGACTGAAACGGCAAATCCTTGCGCTGCGCATAGCCGATATAGCAGTCGCACTTGAAGCGGGGGCAGCGGCGTTCCTGCAGCATGTCCGCCAGCTCGTCCTCGTACAGATTCCCCAGCCGTTCGGGCACGAAGTGGCAGCGCGCCAGTTCGCCATCGCCATCGACGGACAGCGACGCTTCGCCCGCCAGGCACGGTTTATTGCGCGAGGGCGACGGGCGGCGGTTTTGCGCGAACCACGGGTCGACGCCGTCAAACCAGGCCAGGTCTTCCACACTGTAATAGCCGGGACCACGCCGGTCATACGCGTTCAGCCACAGGTAGACGTGGGCCGGCAGGGCCGCGCGCAGGGCGCGGATGGCATCCAGGTGTTCGTTCATCGCCACGACGCCGACGGAATAACGCACGCCCATGGCGTCCAGGCGCGCGCAGCGTTCGAGAAAGCGGGCAAGGGTCGTCTGGTCCGGGTGATAGGTGCACCACAGGCCGATTTTTTCCAGGCCGTCCATCCCTTGCAGCCAGTTCAAGGGGCCGGACAGATTTGTCTGCAGCGCCACCTGGCGCACGTGCGGCAAGGCTGCCAGGGTTTGCATGGCCGTACGGTAGTGGCGCCGCACCAGCGCTTCGCCCCACGGCGTGAACAGGATGCTGATGTCCCGCTTTTGTGCCGCCACCCAGCTGGTAAAACGCGCCACTTCGCGCGCATCGCGGGCCAGCGCGGCGCGGCTGTCGCGCTTCTTGGCGAACGGGCAGTAGCCGCAGGCGTAATTGCAGCTTGCCAAGGTGCCCCGGTACAGCAGGGACAGCGTTTCTGCCGGCGCTGTCAGCACGCCTGGCCGCCTTCGGCCATCAGCGCGCGTACCGTCTCGGAGGCCAGCCACGGGCCGATGGTGTCGGCGTAGCTGTAGCCCCTGTCATTCAGGCGCAGCAGCGGGCCGTTTTCTTCCACCAGAGCCAAGGAGTGCAATTCTGCCAGCTGCGGCAAGTCCTGTTCGCAGCGGCTGCCGAAGCGCGCCGTGTAGGCGTCGCGGTCCAGGCCCGGTTCCGTCAGCAGCGACTGGATCACGTAGCGCCGGCGCTGTTCTTCGTCATCGAGCTGGTAGCCGTGTTCGGCCTGCGCGAAGCGCGCCTCGTCCAGCGCCAGGTAGTTGTCGATGATGCCGATGGTTTCAGTTCTCGCCACCGCGTATTCGCTCGAATAATGCAGGTTGGCCGTGTAGGAGCGGGCGCCCGCGCCCAGGCCCACCATGCCGTCATTCTGGCAGCAGTACGAAGGACCGTTTTGTTCCGGCGCATGGGGCGCGCGGAACATGCGCATCGATACCTGCTCATAGCCTTGCGCGCGCAGATGGTCGCGCGCGGCCGCGTACAGGGCCAGGCGGCTGTCGCCGTCGCGCGCCAGCATGATGGGGTTGAGCGTTTCGGCTCCCTGGCGGCGCGCCACCTTGCCGAGACCCGTCTGCTCGCGCACGTACAGCGGATACAGGTAGATTTCTTCGGGCCGGAAGGCCAGCGCGCTGTCGATGGAGGCGAGCAGGCTGGCCACGGTTTGCCCGGCGATGCCGTAGATCAGGTCCAGGTTCAGGGTGGGAAAACCGGCCGCGCGTATCAGGCCGATGGCGTGATGCACGGTGGCGTTTTGCTGGGGGCGGGCCAGCGCGCGCATTTCGCCGGCGGCAAAACTCTGGATGCCCAGGCTGACCCGGTCGATGCCGTGCGCGCGGCAGACGGCAAGCCGTTCCGCCGTGATGGTTTCGGGCGAGGCTTCGATGCCGGCCGGCGTGGCTTGCAGGTCGATGCCGAGGATGTCGCGCGCGCCGCACAGCAGGGTATCGAGCTGCGCCGGCGACAAATAAGTGGGCGTGCCGCCGCCCAGCGCGAAGCGGGCAAAGCGCCGTTCGCCCAGCGCGCCGTTGAGCGCGCGCATCTGCACCAGCACTTGCTGCACGTAGCGCTCGACCATGTCTGCACTCGGGCGTGCCATTGCGAACAGGTTGCAAAAGCCGCAGCGCATTTCGCAAAACGGAATATGGATATACGCGAACAGGGCGGCGCGGTCTTGCCGCGTCCACAGGGGCGCCAGTGGCGCCGCCTGCGGCAAGGCGCGGTAGGCCGCCTTGTGCGGATACGAATACGAATACGCCTGGTAGGGCGTGTGGCGCATGCGCTGCGCCAGGGTGCCAGGTTGTTCGGAAGGGTTCACGATGGGGACTCCTGGGAAATGGTATCGGTATCGGGGGCGATGAAGAAATGCGCATACGGCACGTTCCACACGCTGTCGTGGGCCACTCTATGGCCGCGGTAGCCGTCTTCGCCATAGGCGCTGCCGTGGTCCGAGCAGACGATGGCAAACGTGGGCGCGCGCGCGGCGCAGGCGGCAAACAGGGGCGCCAATGCGCCATCCACATAGCGCAGGGCTGCCGCATGGCTTTCCAGGCAGTCGGCGCGGCAGCCGGGCAGGTAGGCGCGGTTCGGCGTGTGCAGGGCGGCCACGTTGATGAACAAGAAGGTGCGCTGGTCGCCGTCCGCCAGGCGCTCGACGGCCAGCGCCACCTGCTTTTGCGTCGAGTGGCGGCTGGCCACGCCCATGCCGGCGCTCCAGTGGCTTTCCTGGAACAGCGACGGCAGCACCGTGCCCAGGGCCGTCTGTTTGTTGAAGAAGCCCACGCCGCCGATGCAGATGGTGCGGTAGCCGCGCACGGCCAGGGCGGCGGGAAGGTCCGCTTCCTCGAACGCAAACGTGTGCGGCGAGGTGGTTTCGCTGCCTGCAAAAGCGCTGGCGAACAGGCGCGCATGGCGGCCCGGCGCGGCTGGCGTGGGCAAAAAGCCCGCGAAGAAGGCCTGGTGCGCCGCATACGTAAAGGTGGCAGGCGAGTGGCGGCGTTCCCAGCCTCCGGGCGGCAGAAAACGTCCCAGCACGGGCAATTCGCCCGCCTCAAACAGGGCTTGCGCCACGTCATAGCGCAGCGTGTCGAGCGTGATGAAGACGAGGTCGTGGCTGCCGATGAGGGCGTGCATGTCCGGGATGGCAGGTGTGTCTTTAAGCATGGGTCAGTTGTGCTGCGTAAGTGTCCGCCCCTTGCCATAGCAGTCCAGGCAGCAGGTCACCGAAGGCGTTCGCTTCCAGCACATGGGCCTGGCCCTGGCGCACCACGAGGTCGTAACCCGTCACGTGGCTGGCGGGGAAGGCGCGCGCGGCCTGGATGGCAGTTGCTTCCAGCGCCGCCAGGTCGGCTGCGCTCAAGAGGCCAGATGCCTCGCCGCGCCGGTTGTCGAGGTGCAGATTCGTCATCATGTGCTGTCCGATGCGCGCCACCCGGTGCGCGGGCTGGCCCGCCAGGGTCACGACGCGCAGGTCGTAATGGCTGTCGCCGCAGCGCGGCTTGTTCAGCCATGCTTCCGCATACAGTTCCTGGGCGGCCAGCGCGTCGACGAGGGCCGCGATATCGTGCCGGGTCTCGTAGCGCGCCATGCGCTTGACGTTGAACAAACGCGTCTGGCCATCCGTCCGCGACAAGGTGGCCGAGGTGGTGGCTTGCTGGCGTCCGGCCTTGTTCCTGCGGTAGGCGACGACGCCGGAGGCCGATGAACCATATCGCGGTTTCAGATACACGCGGTCGAGGTCATGCTCGTGCAGCAGCGACTGCAGATGCTGGTAGCCGTGCACGGGGCCGAGCAAGACGGGTATGGGCACGCCGTGCGCGGCCAGGTGGCGCTGGCAAGCCAGCTTGTCCGTCATGAGACAGATTTCGGCTGGCGCATTGACGACGCGCGCCTGCGGCAGGCCAGCCAGCTGCGCGGCCAGGGAGGCCATGGCGGAGGCAAATCCTGCGAACCACGCATCCATGGCCAGCAGCTCGCCATGTTCCGGTGCATGCACGGGCGCGCGATCAAGCTGCCGACAACCGTCATGCAGCAGCCGCAGGTGCGCCGCCGGGTCATCGCCAGGCGGCTCGATCTTGAACAGGCAGGGCCGGCGCAAGGCGTCCTCGAGCAGGGCAGGCTGCGCGAGCCAGTCGCGCCATTCGAGCACCTGCGCGGGCGGCAGGCGCAGTTGCGCGCGCGCCGCCTGCATCAGGCGCACGCGCTTGCTGCCCTGTGTCGCCAGCAGGGTGAGATGCGTGTGCAAAGGGTGAATCCGCTTATTCCCCGACTGCCACGTAGCGGTAGCTTTCGCCGTCGTCTTCATCGGCTTCCTGCGGGTCGTCCAGCACCACATCGAAGGGCAGCGCTTTCAGCTTGGCCTGGTTTTCTTCCGAGATGTAGTGGTGCGACAGGTCCAGGCGCTTCAACTTGCCCAGCTGCGTGTGATTGAGCACGGCCACGGCGCCCAGGTCGCCGATGGTGCCCAGCGACAGGTCGAGGGTGTCGAGCTGCGCCACCAGCGGTTCTTCCGCCAGCCAGACGGCCAGGTCGTCGGCGATTTCCGCGTCGCGCAAGCCCAGGTAGCGCAGGGTCGGCACGGTCAGCTGCGCCAGCACCTTGCGGTACAGGTCGACGTCGCCCGAAAAGCCATAGTCGTCCGTGCCCAGCCACAGTTCCAGGTGTTCCAGCTGCGGCATGCTCGATTGCGCCAGCGCCTCGGCGATCTTTTGATCGAGTCCGCCCGCTTCGATGGTGAACCGACGCAGGTTCTGGTGCGCGAACGGTTCGATGACGAGCTCATTGCCGCCGCGGATGCGCAGTTCTTCCAGCTGCGGGAAAGCATCCAGCAGCGGCTTGTAGCTGCCTTGCACGATCCACGAAATTTCGCATTCCTCGTACGTCATGTCGCCGATGAACAGGGCGCGCAGGTTCGGCAACTGCGGCGCGTGGCTGGCCAGCGCGGCGATCACTTCGTCGGCACCCGCTTCGTACGGGTCGCCCCACATGCCGATGATCAGCGCTGCGAGCGTGTTCTGGTCCGCCTTGGCGAGAAAACCGGCGATCAGCTCGTCCATCTTGCGCTTGTCGTCGTATTCCAGCGACAGGCGGTAGACGATGTCAGGCGACGCGTCGAAGGGCAGGTCCGGGTCGTACTGGACTACTTTCTTGTTGTGGAAGGTGGTGGTGCTGTCGGAAATGGTCATCGCGTGGGCTCCGTTAAAAACAGTTGGGGCCTGGATGCCGCGCAGGGGCGTAGCAAGGATGGGGCGAGCCGGGATGTGCTGCGGCGCTTTGCAAAGACATCCAGGCCTGGAAATCTTGTCTATTGCGAAATCTTAGCATGGACAAAAGGACTTATTGCGCACGGCTGCGCGGCAACGCAGCGAATGGGAATGCCATGCAAACAATAATGTTGTCAAATAAGTTTACATTTTTGATATTTAATCGTATCGTGCATTTTTCTTGGAGGGAATAATGAAAATAATCCGGAGAATCGCGCTGCCTTTGTTTTGCGCTTGCGTCAGCACGCCGGCGCTCGCACAGGGGGCGCCGGCATCGCCGCCCCAGTTTTCGGTCACCGTGTTCGAGAATGCATCGCTGGCCAATCTGAGCGTGGGCAGCATCAGCGCCATGGGGCAGATTTACGGCGTTGGCCGGCTCGACGGCGTCGACATGGTGTATGCCACGGTGGGCAGTCAGTTGACGGTGGCGCCGAAGGCCGCGGTGAGTAACCTGGTGTTTGCCAGCAATGCGGCCGGGGATAGCCTCGTGCGTTCTGCGGGCAGCAATGGCAATGCGCTGGTGCACATCCTGTCGGGCGGCATGGCCACCTCGCTCAATATCGCCGGGCAAACGACGTGGTCCGGCACGATGAATGCTGCAGGGCAAGTTGCCTTCAATGCGGGGTTTGGCAGCTATGCCACTTTCGACTACACGACGAAAGCCTATCTGTACGACCCGCAAACGGGCATACGGGCGCTGGGCACCCTGGGTGGCAAGGATAGCTATGTCACGGGCATCAACGACGATGGCGTCGTTGTCGGCGCTTCCGCGATGGCGCCGACTCCGGGCGGTTCGCAAGGCTTCATGTACAAGGATGGCGTGATGACCAGCGCGACGGGCTGGGGCGGTTACCAGAGCACGATTTCGGGCATCAACAACGCGGGCCAGATGGTGGGCCATGTCACCCCCGACTGGAACCAGGACCGGACGCGCGGTTTTCTCAAGACCGACGGCAACAACACGTTCTTGAAATCCATCTCCACACCGATCGGCGTGGATGGCTTGGGCCAAGTGCTGGGGGCAAACGCCATGTTCTACAGCAATGGGGTGACTTACAGCCTGGAAAGTCTGGTGCAGGGAGAGGCGGGCTGGAGCTACATGGCCGTCGGCGGCATCAACGAGGCGGGACAGATTTCCGCGCGCCGTTGCCAGTCGCTCATTTGCGAGATTGTCCGCCTCGATCCCGTCAGCGCCGTGCCCGAGCCGCAAACCTATGCCATGTTGCTGGCTGGCATGACCTTGCTGGGCTTTGCGGGGCGCCGGCAGCGTCCGTGTGATGCCGTAACGTAATACTTCTGCCAGACAGGATGGGCCAGCGGGCTAGCGGTGGATCACCACCAGCAGCGCCTTGCCCTCCGTTTTTCCCAGATTCCTGATGGTATGCGGCAAGTCCGCCGGATACCTGGCCGTGCCGCCATTCTTGACCTTTTTCTTCGCCGTCCCCACTTCCAGCTCCAGGTTGCCGTGGATCACCGTCAAATGCTCGGTGGTGCCCGGATCATGGGGCTGCGACGCCAGTTCCCCGCCCGGCGCCAAGGTCACCTCATACCATTCGTATTTGCCCGCCAGTTCCATCGGCCCCAGGATGCGCAGCACGTAGCCTGCGTGGTCGCCGGGCAGGGTGGGGGTTTCGTGGGCATCCGTGATGCGGATGGTTTCCACGGCTTTTTCCGCGCTGGACAGCAATTCACCGATCTGCACGCCCAGGGCGTTGGCCAGGCGCCACGTGATGGCGATGGTGGGGTTGGCTTTTTCGCGCTCGATTTGCGACAGCATGGACTTCGACACGCCCGCGATGCGCGACAAATCCTCCAGTGTCAGGCCGCGCGCCAGGCGCAGCCGTTGCAGAGTGGCGCCTACTTCGGGCGGAGAATTGGTCGAAACGCTGGTTTTCATCGGCAGGTGGCTTGCAAAGTTCAAAAGGCTTGGGTAATATCCACTATATTGAATTTCAGTTCGAAATAGTGGATTTTGAAGGAAATCACGGAAACGTGTAGACTTCAAACAGCGCTTCACGGTACAGCATTGTGCGCGCACCGGTCAAGCGGCTGTTTCCCCCTATGGCGGCTGAGGTCACCCGGACGCCACACATACAACAGGGACACACAAGGATCATCATGAGCGAGCAAGCGAAGAACACCTTTTTCAGCGGTCTGCAACAGAATCTCGATCAATTGCGCCAGCAGGGCTTGTACAAGCCCGAGCGCGTGATCGCCTCGCGCCAGGGCGCTGAAGTGGTGTGCGACGATGGCCGTACCCTGATCAATATGTGTGCGAATAACTACCTGGGCCTGTCCGGCGACCTGCAGACGCAGGAAGCGTCTATTGCTGCCACGCAAAAATACGGCTACGGCCTGTCGTCCGTGCGCTTTATCTGCGGCACGCAAACGGTACATAAAGAACTGGAACAGGCGATTTCCGCGTTCCTGGGTACCGAAGACACGATTTTGTACGCGGCGGCCTTCGACGCCAACGGCGGCGTGTTCGAGCCCCTGTTCGATGAAAACGACGCCATCATCTCGGATGCGCTGAACCACGCTTCCATCATCGACGGCATCCGCCTGTGCAAGGCTGGCCGCTACCGCTACGCCCATAACGACATGGCCGACCTGGAAGTGCAGCTGAAAGCGGCGATTGCCGCCGGCAAGCGCCATAAGGTCATCGTCACGGACGGCGTGTTCTCGATGGATGGCACGATTGCGCAACTGGACAAGATCTGCGACCTGGCCGACCAGTACGGCGCGCTGGTGATGATCGACGAATGCCACGCTTCCGGCTTCATGGGCGCGACGGGCCGCGGCACGCACGAACACCACAATGTGATGGGCCGCATCGACATCATCACGGGCACCCTGGGCAAGGCCCTGGGCGGCGCCATGGGCGGCTTTACCTCCGCGCGCAAGGAAGTCATCGACACCCTGCGCCAGAAATCGCGCCCTTATCTGTTCTCGAACACCCTGGCGCCATCAATCGCCGGCGCTTCGCTGTCGGTTTTGGCCCGCCTGGCCAAGTCGACGGAACTGCGCGACCGCCTGCATGAAAACACGGCTTTCTTCCGCAGCGAGATCGAGCGCATCGGTTTCACCATCAAGCCGGGCACCCATCCGGTCGTGCCGGTGATGCTGTTCGACGCCCCCGTGGCGCAGAAATTCGCCGCCCGCCTGTATGAACTGGGCGTGCTGGTGACGGGCTTCTTCTACCCGGTCGTGCCGATGGGCCAGGCCAGGGTCCGCGTGCAGCTGTCCGCCGCCCACACCCGTGAACAACTGGTGCAAGTGCTGGCCGCCTTCGAGCAGGCAGGCAAGGAACTCGGTTTGCTGACCACCACTACCACTACCAACTAACAAGAATTCAGGAAAATAGCATGGAACGCATCTTAGTCATTGGCGCAAACGGCCAAATCGGTAGTGAACTGGTGGGCGCGCTGGCGCAGCAGCACGGCGCGGACAACGTCATCGCCAGCGACATCGGCACGAATAACCTGTACCAGGCCAAGCGCTATGCGCAACTGAATGTGCTGGACAAGGACGGCCTGGCGAGCATCATCGCCGATGAAGGCATCACCCAGGTGTACCAGCTGGCGGCCATGCTGTCGGCCACGGGCGAAGCGGCGCCATTGAAGGCGTGGAGCCTGAACATGGATGGCTTGCTGAATATCCTGGAACTGGCGCGCGAACGGGGCGAGGCAGGTAAGCCGCTGCGCATCTTCTGGCCATCGTCGATCGCCGCCTTCGGCCCGAACACGCCGCAAGTGAACACGCCGCAAATGACGGTGATGGACCCGACCTCGATGTACGGCATCAGCAAGCTGGCCGGCGAGCGCCTGTGCGAGTACTACTTCAACAAGTATGGCGTGGACGTGCGCAGCATCCGGTATCCGGGCATCATCAGCTACAAATCGCCTCCGGGCGGCGGCACCACCGATTACGCCATCGCCATCTTCCATGCGGCCTTGCGCGGCGAGCGCTATGACTGCTTCCTCGACGCGAACACCACCTTGCCGATGATTTACATGCCCGATGCCATCCGCGCCACCATCGAACTGATGGACGCGCCGGTAGCTTCCATCAAGATCCGTTCTTCGTACAATGTGGCCGGCGTGTCGTTCAACCCCGAGCAGCTGGCGAAAGCCATCGTGCGCATGGTGCCTGACTTCAAGATCAGCTACAAGCCGGACAGCCGTCAGGCCATCGCCGACAGCTGGCCGCAAAGCCTGGACGACAGCAAGGCCGGCGCCGACTGGGGCTGGAAGGCGCAGATCGGCGTCGAACGGATGGTTACCGACATGCTGGCCAATGTCGATGCTGGGCAGGCCGCCAAGGCAGCCTGAGTCCGGCACCGGCATTCATAAAAACATACTAATATAAAGAGACACTACATGGATATGAGCGTATTTGACCTGTTCAAGATCGGCATCGGGCCGTCGAGTTCCCACACGGTGGGGCCGATGGTGGCGGCGCGGCGTTTCCTGGTCGAATACGGTCCGCTGGACCAGGTAGTGGGCGTCGAGGCGGCCCTGTACGGCTCGCTGGCGCTGACGGGCGTGGGCCATGCCACGGACAAGGCCGTCATTCTCGGTCTGATGGGCGAAACGCCGCAGGACGTGGCGCCCGATGCCGTCGACAGCAAGCTGGCCGCCATCGAGGCGGCCGGCGAGATCGCGCTGCTGGGCGCGCACGTGGTGCCATTCACGGCTGCCACGGGCTTGATCTGGCACAAGAGCGAATCCTTGCCAGAACATCCGAACGGCATGCGCTTTACCCTGAAACTGGCGGACGGCAGCCGTGCCGACAAGGTGTATTACTCGATCGGCGGCGGTTTTATCCGCGAGGCCGAGGAAGTTCAAACTGCGGCGCAGGCCGAAGCGGCCGTGGAGTCGGCCGCCAGCGCGCGGGTCGTTTTCCCCTTCGACACGATGGAGCAGTTACTGGCGCATGGCGTGGAAAGCGGCCTGTCGATCCCTGAAATGCTGCGCGCGAACGAGTGCGTCAAGCGCAGCGACGCGGAACTCAATGAAGGACTGGACCGCATCTGGCACGTCATGCGCGACTGCATCGCGCACGGCCTGGAAACGACGGGCAACCTGCCGGGCGGTTTGAACGTGAAGCGCCGCGCCGCGAAATTGTGGCGATTGGCGCAGGAGGCGAAGGCGTCGGACAACCGCGCCAACGACTTGCCGCACGACGCCGTGCACCTGGTCAGCCTGTACGCGATGGCCGTCAACGAGGAAAACGCGGCCGGCGGTCGCGTCGTCACGGCGCCGACCAACGGCGCCGCCGGCATCATCCCGGCCGTGCTGCGTTACTACGCGCAGGATTGCCGCCCCAGCGACCCGGTGGGCGGCGTGCGCCGCTTCATGCTGACGGCAGCGGCCATCGGCATGCTGTGCAAGCGCAATGCGTCGATCTCGGGCGCCGAAGTGGGTTGCCAGGGCGAAGTGGGCGTGGCGTGCGCCATGGCCGCGGCCGGCCTGGTGGCGGCCCTGGGCGGCACGAACGAGCAGATCGAGAACGCGGCTGAAATCGGCATCGAGCATCACCTGGGCATGACCTGCGACCCGATCGGCGGCCTGGTGCAGATCCCGTGCATCGAGCGCAATGGCATGGGCGCCGTGAAAGCCATCACGGCCGCTTCGCTGGCGCTGAAGGGCGACGGCACGCATTTCGTCAGCCTCGACGAAGTCATCGAAACCATGCGCCAGACGGGCGCGGACATGCAGGACAAGTACAAGGAAACGTCGTTGGGTGGCCTGGCCGTTCACGTCATTACAGTGAACCATGCCGCTTGCTGATGGCGGTAATATCGGCTTGACGCAGCGCGCAAGCCGATAAAATCACTCTTCCTCAAACAACTGCTCCAGCCTGCGTGGATAGTTATTCAAAAAATCGCGCGTCACGGCAAAGTGCTCCGTGTCTTCATAGGCCACTTCGTGGATGCCGCCACCCGTAAACATCAGGATTTTCGCGTTCGGATAGGCGAGCAAAATCGGCGAGTGGGTGGCGATGATCAGCTGCGAGTCGTCCTGCACCAGCTGGTGGATCACGGATAGCGCCGCCATCTGGCGGCTCGGTGACAGGGCCGCCTCGGGTTCGTCCAGCAGGTACAGACCTTTTCCGCGCAGCTTGTTGATCAATGTCGCCATGAACGCTTCGCCGTGCGATTGCGCGTGCAGCGACTTGCCGCCATAGCTGGCCAGGTATTCGGGCATGTCGTCCATGTAGGTGGCGACGTTGAAAAAGCTCTCGGCGCGCAGGAAATAGCTGTCCTCGGGCTTCTTGTAGCTCTTGCTCAGGCGCAGATGCGCGTGCAAACCCGATTCCTCGTCCGACGGCAGGGCGATGCGCACGTTGCGCGTGCCGCCATCCTTGCCGAAACCCAGCGCCACGGCCAGCGCTTCGAGCATGGTCGATTTGCCGCTGCCATTCTCGCCCACGAAAAACGTCACGTCGCGGTGGAAGTCCATGTGCACGAAGTCGCGGATGGCGGGGATGGTGAACGGATAGTGGTCCATGTCGACGACAGCGTCGGGGCGCAGCGCGGCGCTTTGCAGATACGGTTTTTTACTCAGCGACATGGCCGGTTCTCGACTCCAATAATGGTCATAGCAAGGGATACTCAGCACAGTGTGGCGCAAATCGGCGGCGCGCGCCAGTGCGCACGCCGGCCATGTTCATCTGGCTTGATCTCATGCCATTATGGCTGGCTTGGCAACATTCAGGCTCTCCAATTGTCACATCCTGATCTGGCAAACGCCACGCGATTCGCCTTGGGCGGCGGCTGGCACTATAATATCCGCTGCCATTCATGATCAACCGCACTCAGCTCAACTGGACTCTTCAAATTTATGCACTACGTGTCTACCCGCGCTGATAAAGCGCCATCGAATCTGCAGCAATTCTCCGACATCCTCCTGGGCGGCCTGGCCCCCGATGGCGGACTGTATCTCCCAGAACACTACCCGCAAGTCACTGGTGCCGAGCTTAACGCCTGGCGCACATTGTCGTATGCCGACCTGGCATTCGAAATCCTGAAGAAGTTCGCCACCGATATCCCGGCCGCGGACCTGAAGGCACTGACGGCGAAAACCTATACCAAGGCAGTCTACAAGAACGCCCGCGCCGGCGAAAACGCGGCCGATATCACGCCGCTGCGCGTGCTCGAAGAAAACGTCGTCAAGGGCGGATCGACCACCCTGATGCTGCAGGCGCTGTCGAACGGCCCGACCCTGGCCTTCAAGGACATGGCCATGCAGCTGCTGGGCAACCTGTTCGAATACACCCTGGCCAAGACGGGCGCCGAACTCAATATCTTTGGCGCCACCTCGGGCGACACGGGCAGCGCGGCCGAATACGCGATGCGCGGCAAGAAGGGCATCCGCGTCTTCATGCTGTCGCCGCACAAGAAAATGAGCGCTTTCCAGACGGCGCAGATGTTCAGCCTGCAAGACCCGAATATCTACAACATCGCCGTCGAAGGCGTGTTCGACGACTGCCAGGATATGGTGAAGGCCGTGTCGAACGACTTGCCGTTCAAGGCACAACAGAAGATCGGCACCGTCAATTCCATCAACTGGGCGCGCGTCGTGGCGCAGGTCGTGTACTATTTCCGCGCCTACCTGGCGGCCACCACCAGCAACGAGCAGAAAGTGTCGTTTACGGTGCCGTCGGGCAACTTCGGCAATATCTGCGCCGGCCATATCGCCCGCATGATGGGCTTGCCCATCTCGAAACTGGTGGCCGCGACGAACGAAAACGACGTGCTCGACGAATTTTTCCGCACGGGCGTCTACCGCGTGCGCAAGTCCGCCGAAACGTATCATACGAGCAGTCCGTCGATGGATATCTCGAAAGCGTCGAATTTCGAGCGCTTCGTCTACGACCTCGTAGGCCGCGACAGCGAGCGCGTGCGCGCCCTGTTCACGAAAGTGGAAACGCATGGCGGCTTCGACTTGTCCGGCAAGCCTGGCAGCGATGGCGACGAGTTCAAGCTGGTGGCCAAATACGGCTTCAAGTCGGGCAAATCCACGCACCAGGACCGCCTCGACACCATCCGCGACGTGGCCGACGACTACGGCATCACCATTGACACGCACACGGCCGACGGCATCAAGGTGGCGCGCGAGCACCTTGAACCGAACGTGCCGATGATCGTGCTGGAAACGGCGCTGGCGGCCAAGTTCAACGAAACCATCCTCGAGGCGCTGGGCGTGGACGCGGAACGGCCAAAGGGCTTCGAGAACATCGAAGACTTGCCGCAAAAATTCATCGTGATGGATGCGGACGTGGAAAAAATGAAGGCGTACATCGCCGCAAATACGGGCTTGTGATGAGCGGGCCTGTGATGAGCGATTCGACCGCACAACGCAAACCGATGCTGTCGGTGGCCGAGGCGCAAGCCTTCATGCTGGGCGCGGCGCGCCCGGTGACCGAGGTGGAGCTGGTCGACACCATGCGCGCCAACGGCCGCGTGCTGGCCACGGCGCAGACGTCGACCCTGAATGTGCCCGAGCGCGACAACACGCAGATGGATGGCTACGCCGTGCGCGCCAGAGACTGCGCCAGCGGCGCGGCCAGCTTGCCCGTGTCGCAGCGCATCGCGGCCGGCCACGTGGGCCAGCCCTTGCAGCCGGGGACGGCGGCGCGCATCTTTACGGGCGCGCTGATCCCGGACGGCGCCGATTGTGTCGTCATGCAGGAGCAGTGCACTGTGCTTGATGGCGTGGTGAGGGTGAATCACGTGCCGCACGCGGGCGAATGGATGCGCCGCCAGGGCGAGGACATCCGCGCCGGCGGTGAAATCCTCGGCGCGGGCCGGCGCCTGCGCAGCCAGGAAATGGGCCTGGCCGCCTCCGTGGGCTTGGCGCAGGTGCCCGTGCTGCGCAAGCTGCGCGTGGCCGTATTTTTCACCGGCGACGAGCTGGCCATGCCCGGCGAGCCTCTGGCACCGGGAGCCGTCTACAACTCGAACCGTTTTACCTTGCGCGGCCTGCTGGAAAATCTGGGGTGCGAGATCACGGACCTGGGCATCGTGCCCGACAGCCTGGAAGCGACAAAAGCCGTGCTGCGCCAGGCGGCCCAGGGCAATGATCTGATCATTACCTCGGGCGGCGTGTCCGTCGGTGAGGAAGACCACATCAAGCCGGCCGTGGAAGCGGAAGGGCGCTTGAACATGTGGCAGATCGCCGTCAAGCCGGGCAAACCCCTGGCGTTTGGCGAAGTGCAGGACGCTTTCTTTGTCGGCTTGCCCGGCAATCCCGTCTCCAGCTTTGTCACGTTTTTGCTGTTCGTGCGCCCGTTCATCCTGCGCCTGCAAGGCGTGGCGGGGAGCCTGGCGCCGCGCAGCTACAAGCTGCCGGCCGCGTTCGAGCGCCTGAAGGCGGACAAGCGCAACGAGTTCTTGCGCGCCAAGGTCAATGACGACGGCGAACTGGAACTGTTCGCCAACCAGAGTTCGGGCGTGCTGACGTCCACCGTGTGGGGCGATGGCTTGATCGATTGTCCACCGGGGCTGTCGATTGCGCGCGGCGACATGCTGCGTTTTATCCCGTTTAACGAATTGCTGTACTGAGGAAGTATCGATGAAGATCAATCTGCGATTTTTTGCCAGCGTGCGTGAGCTGGTGGGCACGGGCCAGGAAGTGCTGGAAGTGGACGCGGGGGGCGTGTCACGGCTGACGGTGGGCGAGGTGAGAACCCTGCTGATCGCCCGCGGCGGCAACTGGGAATATGCGCTGGCGCAGGGCCGCGCCCTGCGCATGGCCCACAATCAGGTGATGTGCGATGCTGATACCGTGATCGGCGAAGGCGACGAGGTGGCGTTCTTTCCGCCCGTGACGGGCGGTTGATCCCGCTTGCCAGTGAGACGGCCACTTCATCGAAGTGGCCGTTTTTTCATGACGACTTGGCTTTCGGTTTATCACCGCTGCACGTGGCGCAAGCAACGGCTTTCTTGTAGCGCCAGTATTTCGAGCCGATGAAGATGGCCGACGCTACCAGCGACCAGGCCAGCGCGCTGAGGATATCGGCCTGGCTGGTGGTGCCCTTGCTGTACTCGACCACCGTCAGGATGATGAATAAGATCGAACTGGCCAGCAAATAGCGGGAAATCCAGAATCCTGCGCCCATGTGTTTCTCCTCTTGTCGTCTCGTTGTCTCGTGAAGTCCAGCCGCTGATCACTGCGGCATCTCCGCGCAGTATGCATCATTTTTCGGCATTCTTGCCATCCCCGCGCCTTATCTCGACTAAAATGCCGGGGTTTTCACCGTCTTTCCAGCTTGCCATGACCCATTCCAGCCTTCCTCCCTTTCACATCGCCATCATCGGCGGCGGCCCCGCCGGCCTGATGGCCGCCCAGGAAGCGTCCAGCCGGGGCGCCAGGGTGGAACTGTTCGACGCCATGCCGTCCGTCGGCCGCAAATTCCTGCTGGCGGGGCGGGGCGGCATGAATATCACCCATGCGGAAGACTACTGTTCCTTCATCTCGCGCTACGGCAGGCCGGCACGCTGGATCAAGCCGGCGCTGGACCAGTTCGGTCCGCAAAAAGTGCGCGACTGGGTACACGGCCTGGGCGTGGATACCTTCGTCGGCTCCTCGAACCGCGTCTTCCCGACGGATATGAAAGCGGCGCCGCTACTGCGCGCCTGGCTGCACCGCTTGCGCGAAGCGGGCGTGCAATTTCACATGCGCCACCGCTGGACGGGCTGGCGCGACGGCCAGCTGGTATTCGCCACGCCGGAGGGTGAGCGTTTGCGCGCCTTCGACGCCGTGATACTGGCGCTCGGTGGCGGCAGCTGGGCGCGGCTCGGTTCCGATGGCGCCTGGGTACCGCTGCTGCAAGAGCAGGGCGTGGCCGTGACGCCTTTGGTGCCGGCCAATTGCGGCTTCGACGTGGACTGGAGTGAGCATTTCAGCAGCCGCCATGCGGGCGAACCGCTGACGACGGTGGCCATCTCGGCGCGCAACATCCATGACTGCATGATCAAGCGCCAGGGCCAGTTCGTCATCACGGCGGGCGGCGTGGAAGGCAGCCTGATTTATGCCTTATCGGCCGCCCTGCGCGAGCAGATCGCCGCCGAGGGCAGCACCACCATCTGGCTGGACCTGGCGCCTGACCACACGCATGAACGCGTGTTCGAAGAAGTGACGCGCCCGCGCGGTTCCCGCTCCATGTCCAGCCACCTGAATAGCCGCCTGGGCATCAAGGGCGTGAAATCGGGCTTGCTGCGCGAATGCCTGAGTGCGGCCGACTTCGCCGACGAAGCCAGGCTGGCGGACGCCATCAAGCTGCTGCCCGTGACACTCGTACGCCCGCGCCCCATCGACGAAGCCATCAGCAGCGCTGGCGGCGTGGAATTCGACGGAGTCGAAGGCAGCATGCTGCGCGCCATGCCGGGCGTGTTCCTGGCGGGGGAAATGCTGGACTGGGAAGCGCCGACGGGCGGCTACCTGCTGACGGCCTGCCTGGCGCAAGGCAAGGCGGCCGGCGAGCAGGCGGTCAGTTGGCTGGAAGAGAAAGTGAATGCCGAAAGTTAATGCCAGGTAATCTCGCCTGAGCCGCTTTTCTGGGTCTCGCGCTGGCGCGGGTTGCCGTGGACGTGGATGTCGCCGCTGCCGCGCAGGGTCAGGTTGCTGGCGTCGCGCACGAAGACGGTGCTCGTGCCGGAGCCTTGCAGGCTGACGCTGGCCTTGTCGGCGGCCAGGTGCTCGGCATCGATGTCGCCTGAACCGCTGAGGTCGGCGCGCAGGAATTTCGTGTTGCCGCTGGCGGCGATGCGCCCGGAGCCCACCATTTCCAGCACCACGCTGTCGCTGTTGCCGGCATTGATGTCGAGGTCGCCGCTGCCGTTGACCGTGGCTTGTACCTGCTTGTAGCGTCCCGTGAAACTGACGTCGCCCGATCCCGTCAGTTCCAGAATAAAGCTGTCGCCGGAAAATCCCGTGATCTTGCTGTCGCCGTTGCCATGCACTTCGACGCGCACGAGGGCTGGCAGCACCAGTTCCACCTGCAGCGGCTGGCGGTGGTGGAACAGCATGCCTTTCGGGCCGATATGCAGGGTGGTGCCATCCTGCGTGGTGTCGACATTCGACAGCAGACGCTGTTCGCCGCTGACCTTCAGCGAGGGCGTGGCGCCGCGGCGCAGCACCAGGTCGATGGGGCCGGCCAGGTCGATGCTGTTGATATTGGCGGCCACCGGGCGCGTTTCGCTGCGCACGGCACGGCCGGCGGCACTGCTGGGATTGCTGATTCCCTTGGCGCGCAGCGCCGCATACGACATGGCGATCAGGACCAGTGCCAGCAAGAGCATGGACAGGCCAACTTTGAGCAAGCGTTTCATGGCAGCCTTTCTAGTGACCTTTGAGCAGGGAAACATTCATGGCAACGTAGCGCTTGATGCCGATCAAGGTATAGCGCGTTACGACCAGACTGAGCAGGAAGATGGCGATGCCGCCGAGCAGCATACCCACGCCAAAGACGGTTTGCGTGGTGCGCGCATCGCGGTCCATGTCGGTGGAGATGCGGATGCCGCCGCCAGCCAGCGCCTCGGCCCGCTCCATCATGCGCGAGGAAGCGCCGGGCGTCCTGGGTTCGGACTCGGCCGGGTCATGCTGCAAGGGGCCGGGCAGGTGATCGACTTCGATGCCCGTGTCGCCGATGGTGATGCGCGTTTCGCGCCGTTCGCCGTTTTCGCCGCCGTCATCGTCATGGATGAAGACGTGGCGCAGCGGACCGTCGAGCACCAGTTCGTTGGCGCCGGACAAACCGCTGGCCGTGATGGCGATGCCGGCCAGGTAAAAGCTCAGGCCGACGGCGTACAGGGTGGCCAGCAGGGCCGCGTAGACGGCGGCAGGCACGACCATGAACAGGTTGAAGATGGCCAGGCCCACGAGCGAGACGAGCAGGCGCAGCAGGTTGACGGGGGTTTTCTTTTGCTCGAAAGCCTGGCGGTGCGTGCTGCTGCGCAAGGTGAGGGCGATTTTTTTCGGGTCGCCCAGGTCTTCGGCAACTTCGTGCTCGCTGCGGCCGGCCGCCGCGCCTTCGATGAAGGTCTGCTCGTAATAGTCGAGGGTCTTGGCCACCAGGTCCGGTGGCAAGCCTGCCAGTGCGCGCCGCAGTGCGTCGAGATAATCTTGTTTGTTCATCATATTCTTCCTGTCCGCCGCTTCAGCCCATGGCCGGCAGCAGCATGCTTGCCTGGCTCAGCATCAATGGTGCTTGTGGCGCCTGCTGTACTTGAATGACGATCAAGGTGGCCAGTATCACACCAGCCAGCAGCGCCAGGGCTTTCAAGCTATTTTTCAAGTGCAAGGTGGTGTGCATGGTATTCCCCGTGGCATGGCCGTTGTCGATGGTCAGACTGTACCCAAGCGTACGCGAGCGCACCAGCGCGGTGCGACAGAATGCAATTTCGCGGGGGCGAGCGACACCAGGGGAGGATGCACCGTCAGGTCTGTTTTGCCGTCTTGCCCGTGGTGACGACCCTGGCCGCCGCCACGCCGCTGCGCACGGCCGCCTCGATGGTGGCCGGATAATCCTGCGTCCGGTCCTCATTGGCCGTGTAGTCGCCGGCCAGCAGCAAGCCCGGCATGCCGCTGGCGTTGCCGGGGCGTAATAAATCCGGCGTGCAGGCAAAGGTGGCGCGCTTTTCCGTGATCAGCTGGGTCCACACGGGCTGGGCCAGCTCAGGACGTTGCAGCACCTGCGCCAGCTGCGCCGCGATGGCTTGCGCCAATGGTCCGTGGCCTTGCTCTGCGGCATAGCCGGAGGCGCTGATGACGACGGCCAGCAAGCCGGCCTGGCTGGCGTCGAGCTGGCCCCGGTCGAAGACGAACTGGCCCCAGTGCTGCAGCTGCGGCGTATCGACGAGAGCGTAAAACGGCAAGTCCAGGTGCACCGAGGCATCGTATTGCAGGTAGCAGGTGCTGATCGCTTCCGGCGTGAAGGCTTGCATGCGGTCAATTGCGTCATCGAGGCGTGCGTCCTGCAAACCTTGCAGCAGGCTGGCTGCTTGCACGGACGAGGTGGCCACGATGACGCCGTCATACTGCGCGCCATCCTCGCCGCCGTCATCGAGTCGCCAGCGGCCATCGGCCAGGGCGTGCAGGGCGGCAACCTTGGCGCCCGTGCGCACTGCGCCGCCATGCTGTTCTACATAGCGGGCGGCCGCGTCGGGCAACACGCTGCTCAGGTCCGCTTTCGGGATCAGCATGTCGGAGGCGCGGCGGCGGCTTGCGCCCAGGCTGTCGCGCAGCACGTTGAGGAAGACGCGGGCCGAGGCGCGCTCGGGCGGCGTATTCAGCGCGGCCAGGCACAGCGGGTGCCACATCAGCCGGTTCAGGCGGTCCGTCTGGTCGAAGCGCTGCAGCAATTCGCTGACCGTGCAATCGTTGTACAGCTGCCAGCCCATCGTCCGCATGGCGGTGGAAAATCGCATCAGGGCCAGCTTGTCGGCGCGCAATAATCCCTTGGCGCGCAGCAAGGCCCAGGCCAGGTGCAGCGGCGCGGGCAGGCGGGGCGCGAGAAAATCCATGCCGCCGGAGTTTGCCGGATAGCGCATCTGCAGGGGCAGCGTGAGGATCAGCTCGGCAGGGTCTTGCCCCGCCAGCTTGATCAGGCGCAAGGTTTCCGTGTACGCGCCCAGCAGGATATGCTGGCCGTTGTCGAGCACGGTTTTTTCCCGTTCGACGCGGCGCGCGCGGCCGCCCAGGGTGCGTGCCGCCTCGAACAGGGTCACCGAATGACCGGCGCGCGCCAGTTCCATGGCCGCCGCGCAGCCAGCCCAGCCGGCGCCGATGACGGCGTAGCGTTGCTTCACGCTGCTCTTAGCCACGAACCCAGGTCTTCCAGGCCAGCCACAGTTTGCGGATCGGCGTGAGCGAGATGCGCTGTTTCAGCACGTGGTAGCCGTCGCGCTCGACTTCATTGAGCACGGTGCGGTAGATGGCGGCCATGATCAGGCCAGGGCGCTGGGCGCGGCGGTCTTCCGCCGGCAGCAGGGCAAACGCTTCGTCGTAGGCCTTTTGCGCGCGCGCCACCTGGAAGCGCATGAGGTTTTCAAAATTTTCGCTGTGGCGCGCGTTCAGCAGGTCGGCTGCCGTCACATTGAATTGCTGCAATTCGCTGATCGGCAAATAGATGCGCCCCTTGCGCGCATCCTCGCCCACGTCGCGGATGATGTTGGTCAACTGGAAGGCATGGCCCAGTTTTTCCGCGTACAGCAGCGTTTCCGGGCGGGTCGCGCCAAAGATGCTGGCCGACAAGATGCCCACCACGCTGGCCACATGCCAGCAGTAGCGGCTCATGGCCTGGTAGTCGAGGTAGCGGGTCTGGTTCAAGTCCATTTCCATGCCGTCGATGATGGCCTGCAAATGTTTTTCTTCCAGTTGGTACACGGCCAGATGCGGTTCCAGCGCGCGCATCACGGGATGCGTGGGGATGCCCTCGTACATGGCCTTGACTTCCTTGCGCCACCAGACCAGCTTGGTGCGTGCCACGGCTTCGTCCGTGCAATCATCGACCGTGTCATCGACTTCGCGGCAGAAGGCGTACAGGGCCGTGATGGCCTTGCGGCGCTCGGCGGGCAGGAACAGGAAGCTGTAGTAGAAGCTGGAGCCGCTCTGGGCGGCCTTTTGTTGGCAGTATTCGTCGGGAGACATAGTCAAAAGAGCAAGGGTTGCAGATCGAAGCCGCTATTCTATCGTCTTACAGAGTGGGCGACGGGGGAAAAGCCGTTTTTACTTGTGTCTCTTGATGCAAGCTTTTGCGCGACATGCGCAGCGCGCGCCAGAAAATGATCAGCCAGTCGCGTTTCTCCAGCTTGGGGCGGCGCCGGAACACGTCGTAATTGACGGCTTCGATGCATTCGAGGATGCGCAAGCCTCCTTGCACCACCAGACGCAGCTCCCAGCCGATGCGCCCGCGCAGGCGCAGGGCCAGCGGCGCGCCGGACAGCATCAGGGCGCGCGTGCGGGCCACTTCGAAGCGCATCAGGGCGCTCCACTTGCCGTGCGCCTCGGGCCGCTCGAAGGCGGCGGCGGAGACGGCAAAGCGGGTCAAGTCTTCCATCGGCAGGTAGATGCGCTCTTTTTGCTGGTCGATGGCGACGTCTTGCAGGAAATTAATTAGTTGCAAAGCTGAACATATCGCATCGGAATCGCGTACATTCTGTTCATCGGCCGCGCCATACAGGTGCAGCATCAGCAGCCCCACGGGGTTGGCCGAGCGGGCGCAGTAATCGAGCACGTCGTCATAACTGGCGTAGCGCGTCGTTTCCACATCCTGCTTGAAGGCCGACAACAGATCGTAAAACGGCTTCAGCGGCAGCTGGTGTTTGGCGATGATGGCAGCCAGGCGTTCGAACATGGCGGCGGTCTCGCCAGCATGGTCTTCCTGGCGGGCGATGCGGCCCAGCGCTGCTTCATAGGCGTGCAGGGCGGACAGGCGCTCGGCCGGCGTGGCGTCGCCTTCATCGGCCAGGTCGTCGGCGCTGCGGGCGAAGGCATAGATGGCTTCGACGGCAGGCACCAGGCGGCGCGGCAGTAAAAATGATGCAACTGGAAAATTTT
This sequence comes from Janthinobacterium sp. BJB426, assembly GCF_002735705.1. GTDB lineage: Bacteria > Pseudomonadota > Gammaproteobacteria > Burkholderiales > Burkholderiaceae_D > Janthinobacterium. Next base: position 306,447 of record NZ_PDZL01000002.1, on the reverse strand, counting down.
CGTAATGGTCTACAGGCATGAACACACTTCTCTAGTCTTGCGTTTGCCCGGCACCCCTGAAACGCTGGAATGTGGCCGGACGTTGTACGTCTCAAGATTAATGACGCAAAAGTCACTAAAAACTTTTACGCACGATTATAATTAATAACCAGAAAGTCATTAGGGGAAAATCACTCCCCGTCATGATCAAGCTGATATTGTCACAAATTTAAGGATATCGCGTGCGAAAAAGTTTGGCTTGGCCCAAAGGACAAGCAAAAAGTTTCTCCGCATAAAAATATTGCAGCCCGCATAGTAAAGGAAAATACCTTGTTTGCCCTGAAAACCCTGCGCCGCGAGACCGGCGTACCAGCTCTTCCCGCCCTGCGGCTGATTGCCGCTGCCGCTCTGGCGCTGACCCTGGCGGCCTGTTCCAAGCCTGCCGTCAAAGTGGAAGACGTGCGCCCCGTGCGCGCGATCGTATTGTCTAGCAGTAATGTTGACGTGAGTGCCGAGCTGGCGGGCGAGGTCGTGCCCCGTGTCGTATCGCAGCTGGGCTTCCGCGTGGGCGGCAAGATCGTCGCGCGCAAGGTCGACGTGGGCGCCACGGTCAAGAAGGGGCAAGTGCTGATGCAGCTCGACCCTGTCGACTTGCAGCTGTCGCAGGCGCAGGCCAAGGCTTCGCTGGTCAGCGCGGAAACGAGCCGCGACCTGGCGCGCGCGGAACTCAAGCGCTACCAGGACTTGCGCGAGAAAAATTTCGTCAGCCAGGCCGTGCTCGACGGCAAGGACGCCACCTACAAGGCGGCGCAGGCGAACGTGGAAGCGGCCCAGGCCCTGTACCGTGGCCAGGCGAACCAGTCCGGCTATGCCAGCTTGCTGGCCGACGTCGACGGCGTCGTCACGCGCATCGAGGCCGAAGTGGGGCAGGTGGTGGCGCCCGGCGCGCCCGTCGTGCAAGTGGCCAAGAGCGGCGAGAAGGAAGTCGTGATCGGTATTCCTGAAGACAAGGTGGAAACCTTGCGCGGCGTCAAGGATGTGGTGGTGCGTCTGTGGGCCGATCCGAAGCAGGGCTTGCCGGGCAAGATACGCGAAGTGTCGCCCGTGGCCGATGCCGCCACGCGCACCTATATCGCCAAGGTCAGCATCCCGGACGCGCCGCAGGCACGCCTGGGCATGACGGCCGTGGTGCAGTTCGCCTCGCAAACGGCCACGCCGCAGATCAAGGTGCCGCTGACGGCCCTGTTCAATGAGAAATCGCAAAGTTCCGTGTGGGTGGTGGAAAACGGCGCCGTGAAGCTGGTGCCGGTGACGGTGGGCGGCGTGGCGGGCAATGAGCTGCTGCTGACTTCGGGCGTGAAAGCGGGCCAGACCGTGGTCACGGCCGGCGTCAACCTGCTCAAGCCTGGCCAGAAAGTGTCCATCCTCGGCGCCGAACTGGCCAGCAAGCCTGATGTCGCCGCTGCCGCCGCCAGCGTGGGTGCCGTCAAATGAAGGGCGGCTTCAATCTGTCGCGCTGGGCGCTCGAACACATTCCCCTGACGCGCTACCTGATGGCCGTGCTGCTGATCGGCGGCATGCTCAGTTATGCCAGCCTGGGCCAGGATGAAGATCCCCCGTTTACCTTCCGTGCCATGGTGCTGCAAGCGTACTGGCCCGGTGCCACGGCCTTGCAGATGGCCGAGCAGGTGACGGACAAGCTGGAAAAGAAACTGCAGGAAACGCCGTACATCGACGAGATCACCAGCTATTCGAAGCCGGGCGAAACCTTGATCCTGCTGGAGCTGCGCGAATCGGCGCCGCCCAAGGAAACGGCGGCCGCCTGGTACCAGGTGCGCAAAAAGATCGGCGACATCCAGGGCACCTTGCCGGCCGGCGTCGTGGGGCCGTTCTTCAATGACGAGTTCGGCGACACGTATGGCTCCATCTTCGCCCTGTCCGGCGACGGTTTTACGTACGCGGAAATGAAGGATTACGCGGACAAGGTGCGCCAAGAACTGCTGGCCGTGGGGCAGGTATCGAAGGTGGAACTGTTTGGCGTGCAGGATGAAAAGATCAATATCGTCTTTTCTCACAAGAAATTTGCCCAGCTGGGCATTCCTTTCGACGCCATCGTGCAGCAGCTGTCCGCGCAAAACAGCATCAACGCCACGGGCGTGCTGGTGACGCCGACGGACAATCTGCAAGTGCGCGTGACGGGCGCCATGCTGACCGTCAAGGACCTGGAAAACCTGGAACTGCGCGCCAACGGCACCACCTTCCGCCTCGGTGATTTTGCCACTGTGAAACGCGAACTCGTCGATCCTCCCAAGGACAAGATGCGTTTCAACGGCAAGGAAGTGATCGGCCTGGGCGTGTCGATGGAAAAGGGCGGCAATATCATCGACATGGGCAAGGCCTTGCAGGCAACGGTGACGCGCATGAAGAGCGAGTTGCCCGTGGGCATAGAACTGCAGCGCGTGTCGAACCAGCCGGAAGCCGTGTCGGCCTCCGTGGGCGAATTCGTGCATACCCTGATCGAAGCCATCCTGATCGTGCTGGCCGTCAGCTTTGTCGCGCTGGGCTTGCACACGAAACCGCTGCGCATCGACGTGCGGCCGGGCCTGGTGGTGGCGCTGACCATCCCGCTGGTGCTGGCTGTCACCTTCCTGTTCATGCGCCTGCTCGACATCGACTTGCACAAGATTTCGCTCGGTGCCCTGATCATCGCGCTGGGCTTGCTGGTCGATGACGCCATCATTGCCGTCGAGATGATGGTGCGCAAGATGGAAGAGGGCATGTCGCGCTTCGACGCGGCCACGTTTGCCTACACGTCGACGGCCATGCCCATGCTGACGGGCACCCTGATCACGGTGGCGGGCTTCTTGCCCATCGGCCTGGCCAAGTCGGCCGCCGGCGAATACACGTTCTCCTTGTTCTCCGTCAATGCGCTGGCCCTGATCATCTCGTGGGTGGTGGCCGTCGTTTTCACGCCATATATCGGCTACGTCTTGCTGAAAGTGAAACCGCACGCGCATAACGACCATGAATTGTTCGACACGCCGAACTTCCGCCGCTTCCGCCGCGCCGTCACCTGGTGCGTGGAGTGGCGCAAGACGACGATCGCCGCCACCCTGGCCATCTTTGCGCTGGGCATCTATGGTTTCAATTTTATCGAAAAGCAATTCTTCCCCGATTCCAGCCGTCCCGAACTGATGGTGGAACTGTGGTCGCCCGAAGGCACGACGTTCGCCGCGAATGAAAAGCAGGTCAAGAAATTCGAAGCTTTTGTGGGCAAGCTCGACGGCGTGGAAAGCGTGACCAGCTATGTGGGTACGGGCAGCCCCCGTTTCTACTTGCCGCTGGACCAGATCTTCCCGCAGACCAACGTGTCGCAAGTGGTGGTCTTGCCGAAGAGCCTGGCCGACCGCGAACGCTTGCGCCAGCAAATCGTCGATGTCTTCAAGAAAGATTTCCCGGAAGTGCGGGGCCGCGTCAAACTCTTGCCGAACGGACCGCCGGTGCCGTATCCGGTGCAGTTCCGCGTCACGGGGCCGGAAGTGGCCGGTGTGCGCGCCATCGCCGACCAGGTCAAGGACATCATGCGTGCCAATCCGAACACCCTGGGCGTCAACGACAACTGGAATGAATCGGTGAAGGTACTGCGCCTGGACCTGGACCAGGACAAGATGCGCGCGCTGGGCGTCACCTCGAAAACGGTGATGCAGGCGGCCAATACGATCCTGTCGGGCACGGTCATCGGCCAGTTCCGCGAAGACAATAAATTGATCGATATCCAGGTGCGCCAGCCACTGGAAGAGCGGGCGACGATTTCCGTGCTGAATGACACGAATATTCCGACTGCGACGGGCAAGTCTGTGCCCATCTCGCAGCTGGCCCGCGTGCATTTCGTGTGGGAGCCGGGTGTCGTCTGGCGCGACAAGCGTGAATGGGCCATCACCGTGCAGTCAGACGTGATCGATGGCATCCAGGGCGCCACCGTGTCGACGCAGCTGGCGCCGCAGCTCGACGCCTTGCGGGCCAAGATGCCGGCCGGCTACCGCATCAATGTGAAGGGCGTGGCGGCCGACAGTGGCGAGGCGGAAGCGTCGATTGCGGCCAACCTGCCGCTGGCGATCTTCATCATCTTTACCTTGCTGATGTTGCAGCTGCATAGTTTCTCGCGCTCGCTGCTGGTGTTCCTGACGGGGCCGCTGGGCGTGGCGGGCGCCGCGTTTGCCTTGCTGCTGTTGCACCGCCCGCTGGGCTTCGTGGCCAACCTGGGCGTCATCGCGCTGTTCGGCATGATCATCCGCAACTCGGTGATTCTCGTCGACCAGATCGAGCAAGACATCAAGGATGGCTCGGCCCCGTGGGATGCCATCATCGATTCGGCCGTGCGCCGCTGCCGCCCCATCGTGCTGACGGCCGCCGCCGCGGCGCTGGCCATGATCCCCTTGTCGCGCTCCGTGTTCTGGGGGCCGATGGCAGTCGCCATCATGGGAGGATTGATCCTGGCGACGGCCTTGACTTTATTGTTCCTGCCAGCCCTGTATGCGGCCTGGTTCCGGGTCAAGAAGCCGGAGCCGGTGAGCGCAAAAGAAGGCTAGCAGCCAGCATCAGGGTGCAGGCATAAAAAAGGCGGCATTCCTCTGGGAAATCCAGTAGAATGCCGCCTTTGCTTTACCGAGGGCTTGCTCTATAAGTCCACGGTAGCCAGATCGCTCCCGAGTTGTTAAAATCAGAGGCGACAGGCGAGTAATCTGTTGCAAGTAGTACAAATGCGGATGTGGTGGAATTGGTAGACACGCTGGTCTTAGAAGCCAGTGCTTCGGCTTGGGAGTTCGAGTCTCCCCATCCGCACCAATCCGGGTTGTTTCAGCCCGAGGTGCAGCACCATCAAGTTGTTCTTCAGCCTCCTTGCAGGCGTCTTTCCCGTTTTCCTGTTGCCTTGCCTGTATTTCCGTCATTCGGAATGCCTTTGTTTGCGCCATTTTTCGTCGGAGATCGGGCGGGGAGGCGGAGTCGGGACGGAGATTTGCCTGGAAAATGGCCAAATTGAGGTAAATCAAAGGTTTTTTGCCCGAAATCTTCGCTGTGAGCGCATTTCTTTGTTTCGGACGGGGCGCCAGTTCGCATATACTAATGAACGAAGCAGGCTGGAAAGCCTGTCTCTGGCGAAACAAAGAATGCCGGGGCAAGAGTAAAGACAGGGCACCCCCAGGCTGTGGCGACTCGTTCGCCGCCGCTGGTATCCTCTGTGGCCGGGCTGCAAAGCCAGCCACTTTCCCGAAGTCCTTTGTTATAATGCCACGCTTTACCGAATGATGGCCGGCCCTGCATTTACTTAGAAGCAAGGCTGGACGCTCGGAGCCCTGTCGCAGTACTGGAAGCGGCGGATTGTTTGGTGCCTGGTGCGGGTTTTCCCTCAGCCGGGTAGACCAGGTCCATTGTCCTGTTTGCAGTACTTTTACAGATGAATATGCGAGCGAGTGAAGCTGGACCCATGTCTTGCCGCCAGTGATGGCGCAAGGGGTCGGGTCTTCTTTTCTCGCACCAACAGTGTTTATTTTTTGGACGATTTTTTACATGGCAACTGCAGTCGAAACCTTGGGCAAACTCGAACGTCGTATCACGATCTCCTTCCCGCTGACGGACGTCCGCACGGAAGTTGAGAAGCGCCTGAAAGTGCAAGCCCGTACGGCTAAGGCACCGGGCTTCCGTCCGGGCAAAGTGCCGTTGAAAATGGTCGCAGCACAATACGGCTACCAAATTGAATCCGAAGTGCTGAATGACAAAGTCGGCCGCGCGTTCAACGACGCCGCCAACGAAAACAATCTGCGCGTGGCCGGTTTCCCGAACATCGTGCCGAAAGAAGAAGCAGCCGAAGGCCAGCTGGCTTTCGACGCAACGTTCGAAGTGTATCCGGAAGTTGCCATCGGCGACCTGACGGCCGTTGAAATCGAAACCGTGCAAGCCGACGTGTCGGAAGCCGAAATCGACAAGACCATCGACATCCTGCGCAAGCAGCGCGTGCACTTCCACACCAAGGGCGAAGCTGGCGAACACGGCGACGGCGGTGAGGCTATCGCTGCCAATGGCGACCGCGTGACCGTTGACTTCGTCGGCTCGATCGACGGCGTTGAATTCCCAGGCGGCAAAGCTGAAGGCTACGCTTTCGTGCTGGGCGAAGGCCGCATGCTGCCAGAATTCGAAGCAGCAACCCTGGGCCTGAAAGTGGGCGAGTCCAAGACTTTCCCATTGTCGTTCCCAGAGGACTACCACGGTAAAGACGTAGCTGGCAAAACCGCTTCGTTCACCATCACGCTGCAAAAGCTGGAATGGGCGCACCTGCCGGAAGTCGATGCCGAATTCGCAAAGTCGCTGGGCGTTGCCGATGGCGACCTGGCCAAAATGCGCGAAGACATCAAAGTCAACCTGCAACGCGAAGTCGCTGGCCGCGTGAAAGCACGCAACAAGGAAGCCGTCATGGACGCGCTGATCAAAGTTGCTGAGCTGGAAGTGCCAAAAACGCTGATCGCTCAGGACTCCGAGCGCCTGGCTGAAATGACCCGCCAGGACATGGCGCAGCGCGGCATGAACGTCAAGGACGTGCCTTTCCCAGCAGAACTGTTCGCAGAAAAAGCCGAGCGTCGCGTACGTCTGGGCCTGATCCTGTCGCAACTGGTGGGCGACAACAAGCTGCAGGCGACGCCTGAGCAAGTCAAGGCGCAGATCGAAGATTTCGCTCAAAGCTACGAAGATCCACGCGAAGTGCTGAAATACTACTACAGCGACCGTCGTCGTCTGGGTGAGATCGAAGCCCTTGTATTGGAAGAAAACGTCGTCACTTACGTGTTGGGCCTGTCGAAAGTCACGACGAAAGCAGTTGCTTTCGACGAACTGATGGGAAGCAACGCACAAGCGTAAACCAGTTGGTATTGGGATGCCTGCTCTTGCCGCAAGGTGAGGGCGGCTTCCCCTAACTGCTTCACAAGGAAATGAAATGACAGGTATGAACCGTAATCCAGCGCTGGACACAGAGATGCTCGGCCTGGTGCCGATGGTGGTGGAACAAAGCGGTCGCGGCGAGCGCTCGTATGATATTTACTCGCGCCTGCTGAAGGAACGCTTGATTTTCATGGTCGGCCCGGTCAATGACCAGATGGCCAACCTGGTTGTCGCCCAGCTGCTGTTCCTGGAAAGCGAAAATCCGGAAAAGGAAATTTCGCTCTACATCAACTCGCCAGGTGGTTCCGTCTCGGCCGGCATGGCCATCTACGACACCATGCAGTTCATCAAGCCGGACGTCTCGACCCTGTGCACGGGCATGGCTGCTTCGATGGGCGCTTTCCTGCTGGCCGCTGGCGCCAAGGGCAAGCGTTTCTCGCTGCCGAACTCGCGCATCATGATTCACCAGCCGTCCGGTGGTTCGCAAGGCATGGCGTCCGATATCGAGATCCAGGCGAAGGAAATCCTTTACCTGCGCACCCGCTTGAACGGCATCATGGCCGAGCGCACGGGCCAGACGATCGAACAGATCGCCAAGGACACCGACCGCGACCGTTTCATGTCCGCCGACGAGGCCGTTGAGTATGGTTTGATCGACAAAGTGTTGACCAGCCGCGCTTGATGAGCCCCTACCGGTATTGCTAAGCATGTAAGTAAACGCCCGGGCGATCAAACGTTCGGGCGTTTCGCTTTTATTTCGGGTAGCATGGAGCTTGTGCGCGTTGTTGACTTGCGCCATGGCTAGCGGCCTTTACGGGCGGCAACCATCATCCGGCTTGCGATTTTGCAATATTGTTAATGCAGTTCCAACCAAAATGCCTTATGTCAGACAAAAAATCCTCTAGCGGCGAAAAATTACTGTATTGCTCGTTCTGCGGCAAAAGCCAGCACGAGGTGAAGAAACTCATCGCCGGCCCGTCCGTGTTCATTTGCGACGAGTGCATCGACCTGTGCAACGACATCATCCGTGATGAAACGTCGAGCATCGAGACGGTGACCGGTACCAAATCCGACCTGCCGACGCCGCAAGAAATTGCCGCCTTGCTCGATCAGTACGTGATCGGCCAGCAGACTGCCAAGCGCATCCTGTCGGTGGCGGTGTACAACCATTACAAGCGCCTCAAGCACCTGGGCAAGAAAGACGACATCGAACTGGCCAAGAGCAACATCTTGCTGGTCGGTCCTACCGGCTCGGGCAAGACCCTGCTGGCACAGACCCTGGCGCGCATGCTCAACGTGCCGTTCGTGATCGCCGACGCCACCACCCTGACCGAAGCCGGTTACGTGGGTGAAGACGTGGAAAACATCATCCAGAAGCTGCTGCAAAGCTGCAACTATGACGTCGAGAAAGCCCAGCGCGGCATCGTCTACATCGATGAAATCGACAAGATTTCGCGCAAGTCCGACAATCCGTCCATCACGCGCGACGTGTCGGGCGAGGGCGTGCAGCAAGCCTTGCTGAAACTCATCGAAGGCACGATGGCTTCCGTGCCGCCACAAGGCGGTCGCAAGCATCCGAACCAGGATTTCGTGCAGATCGACACGACCAACATCATGTTCATCTGCGGCGGCGCCTTTGACGGCCTGTCGAAAGTGATCGCCAACCGTTCCGAAAAGAGCGGCATCGGCTTCTCGGCCACGGTGCGCAGCAAGTCGCAAAGCTCGGCCAGCGAACTGATGCTGCAAGCGGAACCGGAAGATCTGGTCAAGTTCGGCCTGATCCCGGAACTGGTCGGCCGTCTGCCCGTCATCGCCACCCTGGCGGAATTGACGGAAGAGGCGCTGATCCAGATTCTCGTCGAGCCGAAGAATGCGCTGATCAAGCAGTATTCGAAGCTGCTCGAGATGGAAGGCGCGGAACTGGAGATTCGTCCGGCCGCCCTGCATGCGATCGCCAAGAAAGCGCTGGCGCGCAAGACCGGTGCCCGTGGCCTGCGCTCCATCCTGGAACATGCTTTGCTGGACGTCATGTACGAACTGCCGAGCGAACAAAATGTGGTGAAGGTCGTCATCGACGAAAATACCATCACCAGCGGCGCCAAACCTTTGTTGATTTATCAAGAGACTGCCAAGGCCTCCGGAGAAAATTGAAAACTGCCGAGACAAATGCATAAAAAGGGTTTTGATTCCTTAATGCATGGCAGTACAATTTAAATCAATGAGTGCAGGCTTCAATCGGAAAGCCACTCGCGGCGCTTAGCTGCGCGTGGCTTTTTTACTGTGAAAACTGCATTTATTACCGTCATGCGGGTGTGTTTTGCGAAATAAACAGAAAAATGTTTGTTTCACAGAATTATTTATTCTCGCCGGTCTTGTGTTTTGGCAGCGAGCGCCAACATCGTAAACACGCTTTCTATAAGGTACGCCATGACAACTTCCAAATTAACTGAGCAAACTCAACTGCCGTTATTGCCGTTGCGGGATGTCGTCGTTTTCCCGCATATGGTGATACCGCTGTTCGTTGGCCGTCCAAAGTCGATCAAGGCGCTGGAAGCTGCGATGGAGCAGGGCAAGAGCATCATGCTTGCCGCTCAAAAAGCAGCCGCGAAGGACGAGCCGTCTCCTTCGGATATCTATGAAATTGGCTGCGTTGCCAATATTCTGCAAATGCTGAAGCTGCCCGATGGCACCGTCAAGGTGCTGGTCGAAGGCGCGCAGCGTGCCCGTATCAACCATATCAGCGATGCGCCGACGCACTTCATCGCCGACCTGACGCCGCTCGAGTCCGAGCCGGGCGACGAGTCGGAAGTCGAAGCCATGCGCCGCGCGATCGTGCAGCAGTTCGACCAGTACGTCAAACTGAACAAAAAGATTCCACCGGAAATCCTCGCTTCGCTGTCGGGCATCGACGATGCCGGCCGCCTGGCCGACACGGTGGCCGCGCACCTGCCGCTGAAACTTGAGCAAAAACAAGTCATCCTGGAAATTTTCAGCGTGGCCAAGCGCCTCGAGCATCTGCTGGGTCAGCTCGAAGGCGAACTCGACATCCTGCAGGTGGAAAAGCGCATCCGTGGCCGCGTCAAGCGCCAGATGGAAAAATCGCAGCGCGAGTACTACCTGAACGAGCAAGTCAAGGCGATTCAGAAAGAGCTGGGCGAGGGCGAAGATGGCGCCGACCTCGACGAGCTGGAGAAGAAAGTCGCTTCGGCAAAAATGCCGAAGGAAGCGCTCGACAAGGCCACCAACGAGCTGAAAAAGCTGAAGCTGATGTCGCCGATGTCGGCCGAAGCCACCGTCGTGCGTAACTACATCGACACCCTGGTCAACTTGCCTTGGAAAAAGAAATCCAAGGTCAACAACGACCTGGCGAATGCGGAAAAAGTGCTCGAGGGCGACCACTACGGCCTCGACAAGGTCAAGGAACGCATCCTGGAATATCTCGCGGTGCAACAGCGCGTCGACAAGCTCAAAGCGCCTATCCTGTGCTTCGTCGGTCCTCCGGGCGTTGGCAAGACCTCGCTGGGCCAGTCCATCGCCCGCGCGACGAACCGCAAATTCGTGCGCATGGCCCTGGGCGGCGTGCGCGACGAAGCCGAGATCCGCGGCCACCGCCGCACCTACATCGGCTCGATGCCGGGCAAGATCCTGCAATCGCTGTCGAAAGTCGGCGTGCGCAATCCCTTGTTCCTGCTCGATGAAGTCGACAAGATGGGCGCCGATTTCCGTGGCGATCCTTCGTCGGCCCTGCTGGAAGTGTTGGATCCGGAACAGAACCACACATTCTCCGACCATTACATCGAAGTCGATTTCGACCTCTCCGACGTGATGTTCGTGGCCACGTCGAACTCGTACAACATTCCGCCAGCCTTGCTTGACCGCATGGAAGTGATCCGTCTGTCCGGTTACACGGAAGATGAAAAGACCAGCATCGCGCAGCGTTATCTGCTGCCGAAGCAGATCAAGAACAACGGCTTGAAGGAAGAGGAAATCTCGGTGGCCGAGTCGGCCTTGCGCGACATCATCCGCTACTACACGCGGGAAGCCGGTGTGCGTTCGCTCGAGCGTGAAGTGTCGAAGATCTGCCGCAAGGTGGTCAAGATGCTGCTGCTGAAGAAATCCGACAAGAAAGTCATCGTCAACTCGAAGAACCTGGATAAATTCCTTGGCGTGCGCCGTTACGATTTCGGTGTCGCAGAGAAAGAAAACCAGGTCGGCCAGGTGGTCGGTCTGGCATGGACGGAAGTGGGCGGCGATCTGCTGACCATCGAAGCCGTGTCGATGCCGGGCAAGGGCGGCATCATCCGCACGGGTACCCTGGGCGACGTCATGAAAGAGTCGATCGAGGCAGCCCGCACGGTGGTGCGCAGCCGGGCACAGCGCCTGGGCATCAAGGCGGACGTGTTCGAGAAGAGCGATATCCACATCCACGTGCCGGAAGGCGCGACACCGAAGGACGGTCCTTCGGCCGGCGCGGCCATGACGGTGGCGATGGTGTCGGTCTTCACGGGCATTCCCGTGCGTGCCGACGTGGCGATGACGGGCGAGATCACCTTGCGCGGCGAAGTATTGCCGATCGGCGGCCTGAAAGAAAAGCTGCTGGCAGCGCATCGCGGCGGCATCAAGACGGTCCTGATTCCAGAGCAGAATGTGAAAGACCTGGCCGATATTCCGGACAACGTCAAGAACAAACTGGAGATCGTTCCCGTGCGCTGGATCGACAAAGTGCTGGAAATCGCCCTCGAACGCATGCCTGAAGCGTTGGCGGATGTCGCTGCGGTGGAGGCTGTCACGGCCGCCGCGGCCAAGCCTGACGCGGCCGGTGAGGTAGTAAAACACTAACGTTTTACCCCTGTTTTCCCCAAACAAGCGCTTTTAGAGCGCTTGTTTTATATTGAAACGTGAATTGCGCCCCCAAAGCGCTTGACACATATACAGTGTGGCTTGTTTAATACGCCTGCACATTTTTTTCGCCGGACAGCTGTGGTGCCAAAAGTGCCGCAACGATACGGTAAACGTTTTATACCTTTGTAATTGGGGATGCTAGTGAACAAGACTGAATTGATCGACCACATTGCTGAAAAAGCTGACATTTCCAAAGCCGCCGCTGCGCGCGCACTCGACGCTGTTATCGGCGGCGTGACGGAAACTTTGAAAAACAACGACAGCGTGACGCTGGTTGGTTTTGGCACTTTCTCGGTCAGCGAACGCGCTGAGCGTACCGGCCGCAATCCGCGTACGAAAGAAGCGATCACGATCGAAGCTGCAAAAGTTCCAAAATTTAAAGCTGGTAAAGCTTTGAAGGATGCTGTAAACTAACGGACTTCGGTGAGGTGACAATCACCGGAAACATTTGGCGGCGCCTCCGGGTGCCGCGATTTCAGGGTTGAAGTTCTTCGAATAACAGCCCTGGATGCAAATGCAAGTAGTACTGTGTATTTTTCGGAGTGGTAGTTCAGTTGGTTAGAATGCCGGCCTGTCACGTCGGAGGTCGCGGGTTCGAGTCCCGTCCGCTCCGCCAAAAAAATACGCTCTTAAGGAGTGGTAGTTCAGTTGGTTAGAATACCGGCCTGTCACGTCGGGGGTCGCGGGTTCGAGTCCCGTCCGCTCCGCCAGAATATAGAAGCCCGCGCTGCTGAATAAGTAGCGCGGGTTTTTCTTTTTCAGCGCCAGATTATCTCCGCGCGCCTGCTTTTTAAAATCCCCTCCTGCCGTTTTGAATAAAAACGCCTGCGTTTAAATCCGCTTTAAGCTGCGCAGGGTTAAATGCCCGAGTCTGGCGCCTTGCCGTCCAGGCGGCGCCAGGGCAGGGCGCGCGCCCTGATTTACTCTTGCTATAGCGCTATGGGCATTGTAGAATCAGGAGATAATGGCTTGGGCGTCAGAATCCTGCTTTAGTTCCAGCGCCAAGTTGTTGAATCTAAAGGGGAAGTGGACATCTGTCCCGTCCATTCCGCCGAAGAAATCAAGGCGAACGCATGTTCGCCTTTTTTTATAGTGATCCACTCATCCCGAATTGGCTGACCATGTTTGAATTTATTCGTACCCATCGACGCTTGATGCAGTTTCTCCTGATGCTGGTCATCGTCCCGTCTTTTGCACTGGTCGGTATCAGCGGCTACCAAAGCTTCGGCGATGGCGCGAACACCATCGCCAAGGTCGGCGACCAGGTCGTTACGCAGCAGCAATATGAAGAAGCGCAACGCCAGCAGATCGACCGCTATCGCCAGATGATGGGCGAGCAGTTCGACCAAAAAATGTTTGACACGCCGGAAGCGCGCCAGAGCATCCTCGACAACCTGATCGCCGAGCGCGCCGTGGCCGCCGAAGTGGGCCGTAGCCACCTGGTCATCAGCGATGCCGTGCTGCAAAAGGAAGTGCTGGAAATCCCAGGCTTGACCTTGCCGGACGGTAAATTCGACCTGGAACGCTACAAGGCCATGCTGGCTGCCCAAGGCATGACGCCGCAGATGTACGATGCGCGCCGCCGCAGCGACCTGGCCCTGCAGCAACTGGCCGGCGCCGTGCAAGGCACCGCCTTCGCGCCTGGCACCGTCTCCAAGCGCCTGTCCGACATCACCTCGGAAGAGCGTGAAGTGCAGGAACTGCTGTTGCCGATCGCCCAGTACGTGCCGGAAGTCAAAGTGACGGACGCCATGATCAAGGCTTTCTATGACAAGAACAGCAAGTTCTTCGAAATCCCGGAACAAGCCAAGATCGAATACGTCGTGCTGGACGACAGCGCTGCCGGCGAGCAAGTTGATGTCACCGACGCCGACGTGACGGGCTACTACGCGAAGAACCAGAAAGCCTACACGACGGAAGAAGCGCGCCAGGCCAGCCACATCCTCGTCGCCGTCAAGAAAGACGCATCGGCTGCCGACAAGGCCGCCGCCAAGGCCAAGGCCGAAGCCATCCTGGCTGACGTGCGCAAGGCGCCTGCCAGCTTTGCCACCGTGGCGAAAGCCAAGTCGGAAGATCCGGCATCCGCGGAACAGGGCGGCGACCTGGGCGTGATTGGCAAGGATGGCTTGCCAGCTCCGCTGCTGAGCGCTGTCGCGAAACTCAAGCAGGGCGAAATCAGCGACGTCGTCGCTTCCGATTTCGGCTTCCACATCCTGACCGTCACCTCGCTCAAGCCACAGCACGTGCGTGCGCTGGACGAAGTGCGCGGCGAAATCACGGCCGACCTGCGCAAGCAATTTGCTGCCAAGAAATACTCGGAAATGGCGGAAACGTTCACCAACACGGTCTACGAGCAATCGGACAGCCTGAAGCCGGTGGCCGACAAGCTGAAACTGAAAGTGGAAAGCGTCGCCAACCTGTCGCGCACGCCGTCGCCAGCACTGGGCAAGGCACCGTTCAACAACGCCAAGTTCCTGGCCGCCATCTTCTCGAACGATTCGCTGAAAGACAAGCGCAACACGGAAGCCGTGACCGTTGCGCCGAACGTGCTGATCGCTGGCCGGGTGGTGGAATTCAAGCCTGCCAGCAAGCGTCCGCTGGCCGAAGTCGAAGCGATGATCCGTCAGCGCGTGACCCTGGAAGAAGCGGAAAAGCTGGCCAAGAAAGCGGGCGAGACCAAGCTGGCTGCCTTGAAGGCTTCGGGCGACGCCAGCGGTTTCGGCGCTGCGCAATGGGTATCGCGCAGCAAGCTGGACGGCATCAACCGTGCCGCCATCGCGCAAGTCATGAAAGCGGACACGAGCAAGCTGCCAGCCTATGTGGGCGTGGACCTGCCAGCCCTGGGCTACGGCATCTACCGCATCGCCAAGGTGCAGCAGCCGGAGCAAGTCGACGCAGCGCGCCGCCAGCAAGAGAAAGACCAGATCAGCGGTATCCTGGCACAACAGGAAATGTTCGATTACGTCGAGTACCTGAAAGCCAAGGCCAAGGTGAAGATCGTCAAACCGGTCACCGCCCCAGCCACCCCAGCGCCGGAAGCGCCGTAAGATTAGTTTCCACACATAAAAATAGCCGCTTTCGAGCGGCTATTTTTTTTGTCTGCGGAATGGGCTGCTTTACTTTGCTTTCAGCAACGGCGCCAGCTGTGGCCAGATATTTTTCAGAATCGTCGGATGCGCCTTTGCATTCGGGTGCATGCGGTCGGCCTGGAACAGCTGCGGCTGGTCGGCGATGCCTTCGAACATGAAGGGCACCAGCGGGGCCTTCCATTCCCTGGCCAGCTTGCCGTACACGCCATAAAACTGCTCGCCATAGGCGCGGCCATAGTTGGGCGGCATGCGCATGCCCACCAGCACCACTTGCGCGCCCGATTTTTTGGCCGCTTCGCCCATGGCGCGCAGATTCGCCTCGGCGGCCGCCACGGGCAAGCCGCGCAAGCCGTCGTTGGCGCCCAGTTCGATCAGCACGACGTCGGGCTGATGCTTCGCCAGCAGGGCGGGCAGGCGCGCGCGGCCGCCGCTGGTGGTCTCGCCGCTGATGCTGGCGTTGACGATGCGCGTATCGTTCTTTTGCGCTTGCAGCCGCTGTTCCAGCAGCGCCACCCAGCCCGTGCCCCGTGCCAGCCCATACTCGGCCGAGAGACTATCGCCGAGCACCAGCAGCGTTTTTGGTGCAGAATAGGCGTTCGTCATGCCTGACACCAGGAGCAGGGCTGCCGCAGGAAGCAAGGACAGGGTGCGCCGCCGCATGCGGCTGCTGCCCTTGACACTTATTTGTTCACGAAATTTTTTAAGATAGATCAGCATGCCCGAATTCCCTAAAGCGACTTCCACCAGTTTTCTCCCATCAGACGCAGCGGCCCAGCGGCCCGCCGCACCCAACAGCCAAAATGCCCGGCCGGCCATCGAAGTGGTCCAGCTGGCCAAGCGCGTACCCGATGCCGATGGTGAGCTGACCATCCTGCATCAAGTCGATTTTACCGTGCAAACGGCCGAGACGCTGGCCATCGTCGGCGCCTCCGGTTCCGGCAAGTCCACCTTGCTGGGTTTGCTGGCGGGATTGGACACGCCCAGCGAGGGCAAGGTCATCCTCGATGGCACCGATATCTTCGCCCTCGACGAAGACGGCCGCGCCGGTTTCCGCAAGGAAAAGCTCGGTTTCGTGTTCCAGTCCTTCCAGCTGCTGGCCCACCTGACGGCGCTGGAAAACGTCATGCTGCCGCTGGAATTGCGCGGCGACCCGGACGCGAAGGAAAAGGCCCAAGCCATGCTGGGGAGAGTGAACCTGGGCAGCCGTTTGAAGCACTATCCGAAATACTTGTCCGGCGGCGAGCAGCAGCGCGTGGCCCTGGCCCGCGCGTTCGTGACGGAGCCGCCGCTGCTGTTCGCCGATGAACCGACGGGCAGCCTGGACGCCGCCACCGGTGAAGCCGTGATCCAGCTGATGTTCGAGCTCAACCGCGAACGGGGATCGACCCTGGTGCTTGTCACGCATGACAGTTCGATTGCGGCCCGCTGCGGGCGGACCATCACGATTGCAGCGGGCAGGTTGGTGTAATTGCGGCTGGTGGTTGTCGGATTACGCGCTTGCGGGCTAATCCAACAACTCGCTCAAGCCTCCGACAAGGCATTGATCAATTTTCGGATGGCCGGGATCAATTCCCCGGCCGTCAGCCCGATCGGGCCGCTGCCTGCGGCCACCAGTGCATCGGCCGCCGCGCCGTGCAGCCATACGGCGCCCAGCGCCGCTTCCCATTCCGGCCAGCCCTGCGCCAGCAGGCTGCCGCACAGGCCTGACAAGACGTCGCCCGTGCCAGCCGTCGCCAGGGCGGGGCCGCCGGTGTTGTTGACGACGACTTGGCCATCGGGTGCAGCGATCACCGTGCCCGAACCTTTCAATACGACGATGACGCCCAGCTGCGTGGCCAGCTGGCGCGCTGCGCCCAGGCGGTCGGCCTGCACCTCGGCCACCGTCATGTCGAGCAGGCGTGCCGCTTCCAGCGGATGCGGCGTCAGTATCGTCGCCCCCGCGCCCGTGCGTACGGCCAGCGCCGATTGCAGCTCCGGCTCGGCCACCATCAGGTTCAGCGCGTCCGCGTCCAGCAGCAGGGGGCTGTCGCTGTCAATGGCACGCTGCAGCAGCTCCACCGTGCCGGCCTTGTCGCCGAGGCCGGGCCCCGCCACCAGCGCGGCAAAGTGCAGGCCCGAGAAATCCACGTCCCTGGCGTGCCGGCACATCAGTTCCGGCTGGCCGCTGTCGAAGGCGGGCGGTGCGTCGGGAAAGGCGATGTAGACGCGTCCCGCGCCCGCATGCAGGGCCGTGCGGGCCGCCAGGATAGGCGCGCCGGCCATGCCTTGCGCGCCGCCGATGATGGCCACGCTGCCATAGCTGCCCTTGTGCGTGTTTTGCCGGCGCGGCTGCAACTGGCGCGCGAACAGGTGCAGGCCGCCCAAATGGGCCCTGGCTGGCGGCAGCAGGGCAGGGGCGATGGCCAGCGCGGCCACTTCCACTTCCCCCGCGTAGTCGCGGCCATTCGCCGTGTGCAGGCCCGGCTTGTCGCCGATGAAGGTGAGTGTATGCGTGGCGCGGATGGCGACGCCGTCGATGGCGCCCGTGTCCGCGTGCAGGCCGCTGGGCACGTCGAGCGCCAGCACGGGGCAAGCGAGATTGTTGACCAGCTGCGCCATGTCGCGGCATTCGCCATCCAGGGGACGCGACGCGCCGATGCCGAACAGGCCATCGATGACGAGGTGCCAGGGCGCCGCGCCCACTGCCGCCGACGCCATCGAGGTTGCCGCTTCCATGCAGCGCGCGGCACTGTTGCGCGCGCGGCCCAGCGCCTGTTCGCGCTCGGGCGACGTGGCTTGCGCCTCGGGCGCCAGCCAGACGAGTACCTCGGTGCCGCTGCCGGCCAGGTGCGCCGCCGCTTCCAGCGCGTCGCCGCCGTTGTCGCCGGGGCCGGCCAGCACCAGTACGCGCCGGTGGCCCGCGCCGTCGCCATCTTCCTGGGCGTGCAGCAGCTTCAGGGCGGCACTGGCGGCAGCCTGGCCCGCGCGCTGCATCAGCAGCCCTTGCGGCAGGTCTTGCATGGCCGCTTGTTCGATGGCGCGCAGTTCGGCGATGGAGTACAGCGGTGTTGCAGAGTCGATCAGGGGCATGGAGCGTGTTCCGTTAGTCAGCATGTCTTCAACATAAGGCCGAAGCGGGCGAAAGGCAAGGCGCGCACGCCTGAAACGCGTCCCTGTTTGGCAGCTACAATAGCCATCTCACATAAGCGCGGGGGCAAGGCGATGGACTGGCAATTCTGGATCGACCGGGGCGGCACCTTTACGGACATCGTGGCGCGCCGTCCTGACGGCAGCCTGGCCACGCATAAACTGCTGTCGGAGAATCCGGGCCAGTACCGCGACGCGGCGCTGGCCGGCATGCGCCAGTTGATGGACCTGGCGCCTGACGCGCCGCTGCCCGTCGAACGGGTGGGCGCCATCAAGATGGGCACCACGGTGGCGACCAATGCGCTGCTCGAACGCAAGGGCGAGCCGACCGTGCTGGCCATCACGCGTGGTTTTCGCGACGCCTTGCGCATCGCCTACCAGAACCGCCCGCAGCTGTTTGCGCGCCAGATCATCTTGCCGGAACTGCTGTACGGCGACGTGATCGAGATCAATGAACGCACGGGCGCCCACGGTGAAGTCGTGACCCCGCTCGACGAACCCGCCGCGCGCGCCGCGCTGGAACAGGCTTATGCGCGTGGCGTGCGCGCCATCGCGGTCGTGCTGATGCACGGCTACCGCTACCACGCGCACGAGGCGCGGGTGGCGCAGCTGGCGCGCGACTTGGGTTTTACGCAGGTCTCCGTATCGCACGAGGTCAACCCCATGATGAAACTGGTGGCGCGCGGCGACACCACGGTGGTCGACGCCTATCTGTCGCCGATTTTGCGCCGCTACGTCGACCAGCTGGCGATGGAGCTGCCCGGCGTGCACCTGCAATTCATGCAGTCGAACGGCGGCCTGACGGATGCGCGCGCCTTCCAGGGCAAGGACAGCATCTTGTCCGGCCCCGCGGGCGGCATCGTCGGCATGGTGCGCGCCAGCGCCCTGGCCGGCTTCGATAAAGTCATCGGCTTCGACATGGGCGGCACCTCCACCGACGTGTCGCATTACGCGGGCGAGTTCGAACGCGTGTTCGAGACGCAGATCGCCGGCGTGCGCATGCGCGCGCCCATGATGAGCATCCACACGGTGGCGGCCGGCGGCGGCTCCATCCTGCATTTCGACGGCGCCCGCTACAAGGTGGGGCCGGACAGCGCGGGCGCCAATCCCGGCCCTGCCAGCTACCGGCGCGGCGGCCCGCTGGCCGTCACCGACTGCAACGTCATGCTGGGCAAGCTGCAGCCCGCCTTCTTCCCCCGCGTCTTCGGCCCCGACGCCAATGAAGCGCTGGACGCGGCCACCGTGCGCACCCAGTTCGAAGCGCTGGCGCGCACGGTAGGCAGCACCCCGGAACAGGTGGCCGAAGGTTACATCGCCATCGCCGTAGGGAACATGGCCAACGCCATCAAGCAGATTTCCGTGCAGCGCGGCCACGACGTCACCGAATATACGCTCACCAGCTTTGGCGGCGCGGGCGGCCAGCACGCCTGCCTGGTGGCCGATGCGCTGGGCATGCGCACGGTGTTCATCCACAGCCTGGCCGGCGTGATGTCGGCCTACGGCATGGGCCTGGCCGACCAGAGCGCCATGCGCGAGCGGGCCATCGAAGCGGCATTGGATGTGGACCTGGAGGCTGATTTCGCGGCGCTGGGAGAACTGGCGCGCGGCGACTTGCTGCGCCAGGGCGTGGGGCAGGAACGCATCGCGCTGGTGTCGCGAGTGCACCTGCGCTATGAGGGCACGGATTCCGCCCTCGTCGTGCTGTTCGACACGGCCGTCGGCATGCAGGCGCAGTTTGAAGCGGCCTACAAAAAACGCTTTTCCTTTTTGATGCCGGCGCGCGCCTTGATCGTCGAGGCCATTTCCGTGGAAGCCATCGGCGCGTCCGATGCGCCGCAAGTGGCCGCGCCGGTCCATGCGCCGCGTGCAGGCGTGCTGGCGCCCGTGCAGACGGTGGCCATGTACTGCGCCGGCGCGTGGCGCGACAGCGGCCTGTATGGGGCAGACAGCCTGCGCCCCGGCGATAGCATCGATGGCCCGGCCATCGTCAGCGACGCCAACGCCACCACCGTGATCGAACCGGGCTGGCGCGCGGACGTCACGGCGCACGGCCATTTGATCTTGCGCAGGGTCGCCGCCCTCCCGGAGCGGCGCGCCATCGGGACGCAAGCCGACCCCGTGATGCTGGAAATTTTCAATAATCTGTTCATGTCGATTGCCGAGCAGATGGGCCTGCGCCTGCAAAATACGGCCCATTCCGTCAACATCAAGGAACGGCTCGACTTCAGCTGCGCCATCTTCGATGCGCAAGGCCATTTGATCGCGAATGCGCCGCATATGCCCGTGCACCTGGGTTCCATGGGCGAGAGCATCCGCACCGTCATGACGCGCAATGCGGGAACCATGCGGCCGGGCGACGTCTTCATGCTGAACGACCCGTACCACGGCGGCACGCACTTGCCCGACGTCACGGTGATCTCGCCCGTGTTCGATGAGGAGGATACTGCCATCCTGTTCTATGTCGGTTCGCGCGGCCACCATGCGGACATCGGCGGCACCACACCGGGCTCCATGCCGCCCGACTCCACGCGCATCGAGGAAGAGGGCGTGTTGATCGACAATTTCAAGCTGGTCGACGGCGCCACGGGACTATTGCGCGAGGCGGAAACACTGGCCCTGCTGGCGGGCGCCAGCTGGCCGGCGCGCAATCCGCAGCAGAATTTGGCTGACCTGCGCGCCCAGGTGGCGGCCAACCAGAAGGGGGCCGAGGAGCTGCACAAGATGGTCGCGCATTTCGGTTTGCCTGTCGTGCAAGCCTACATGGGCCACGTGCAGGATAATGCCGAGGAAGCCGTGCGCAGGGTCATCACCACCCTGAAGGATGGCGGCTATGTGCTGGACCTGGACAACGGCGCGCGCATCCAGGTGGCGATCAGGGTCGACGTGGCGCGGCGCAGTGCCGTCATCGACTTTACGGGGACCTCAAGCCAGCTGCCGAACAATTTCAACGCGCCGTCCGCCGTCTGCATGGCGGCCGTGCTGTACGTGTTCCGCACCCTCGTTGACGACGAGATTCCCTTGAACGCGGGCTGCCTGAAGCCTTTGACCGTGATCATCCCGCCCGGCTCCATGCTCAACCCGCAGTATCCGGCCTCCGTCGTCTCGGGCAACGTGGAAACCTCGACCTGCATCACGAATGCCCTGTATGGCGCGCTGGGGGCCATGGCGGCGTCGCAGGGGACGATGAACAATTTCACGTTCGGCAGCGCCAAGTACCAGTATTACGAGACGATATCGGGCGGCTCGGGTGCCGGCCCCGGCTTCGACGGCACGGACGTGGTGCAGACGAACATGACCAATTCGCGCCTGACGGACCCGGAAATTCTGGAGTGGCGCTTTCCCGTGCGGCTGGACAGCTACAGCATCCGTCCAGGTTCCGGCGGGGCGGGGCGCTGGCACGGCGGCAATGGCGGCGTGCGGCGCGTGCGCTTCCTGGAAGCGATGACGGCGGCGATCCTGTCGAACAACCGCATCCATCCGCCTTTCGGCATGGATGGCGGCGCGGCGGGCGCGCTGGGACGCAATTACGTGGAGCGGGCGGACGGCACGGTGGAGCACCTGGCGCATATCGGCAAGACCGGCATGCTGGCGGGCGATGTGTTCGTGATCGAGACGCCGGGTGGCGGCGGTTACGGCAAGACGGAGTAGGCCATGTCAGCACTGGCACTGGCACCGCTCAGTTGCGCGCGCACCTGGCCCACGTCGCGCATGGGCGCGCGGCCGAACTGGCGGCTGTATTCGCGGCTGAACTGCGATTCGCTGGCGTAGCCGACCCGGTAGCCGGCCGTGCCCGCGTCGATCTGCTCGACCAGCATCAGGCGCCGCGCTTCCTGCAGCCGCAGCAGCTTCTGGTACTGCATCGGCGTCATGGCCGTAATCGCCTTGAAGTGGTGGTGCAGCGATGACATGCTCATGTTCGCCATGCCGGCCAGGTGCTCGATGCGCAGCGGCTCGCAATAATTGTGCTTGATCCAGTCGATGGCTTGTCCCACCTGGTGCGACTGGCTGCTGGCCAGCGCCATGTGGCGCAGGCGCGCGCCGACGGGGCCATTGAGCAGGCGGTAGGTCAGTTCGCGGCGGATCAATGGCGCCAAGGTGGCGATTTCCCCTGGTTTGTCCAGCAGGCGCACGAGGCGCAGCATGGCGTCGAGCAGCTCGGCCGACACGTCGCTGACGGAAATGCCGCGTGTGGCGGGCAGGATTTTCTGCTGCGCCGCGCTGTCGCTGCTGCTTTCGCTATCGAGCAGCGCGGCCACGTCGGCGATGTCGATGCCCAGCACCACGCACAGGTGCGGCTTGTCCACGCTCGCTTCCACCACGCGCACCTGCACCGGCAGGTCGACGGACGTCAGCAGATACTGCATGCGACTGTAATGGAAGGTGTCCGTGCCCAGGGTGACGTCTTTCGCCCCCTGCGCGATGATGGCCACGCTTGGGCGCGCCGCATGGAACAGCGATTCCGTGACCGACGACTGGCGGTGGAACGTCAGGTTGCCGATGGCCGTCGCGTAGTCGCCCGTGCGCGGCGCGTGCCGGCTGATCAGGGCGGCGATTTCATCTTGCGGGAGGATAGGTGTGGACAGGGTGGACATGTGGGCCAGTATGCGTCAGGTAGGTAAGGGCAGGGGTTGATCTTACGCAGATTTGGAGGATCGTGCAAAGGTCTTGCAGGATCGCGGTAACGGCGGGCCGGCATCTCGGGCACACTTGTGCAATCGCATGCATGGCACGCGTCCCCCTCGTCACACACATCTAGATACAGGAGTTTTCATGACCACCATCGCCAAAGGCTACGCCGCACTGGGCCCGACTTCCGCACTGCAACCGTTCACGTTCGAGCGCCGCGCCCCGCGCGAAGACGACGTGGCCATCTCGATCAAATACTGTGGCGTGTGCCATTCCGACATCCACCAGGCGCGCGACGAATGGGGCGGCGCCGCCTTCCCGATGGTGCCTGGCCATGAAATCGCCGGCGTCGTCACGGCCGTCGGCGCCAACGTCAGCAAGTTCAAGGTGGGTGACCACGTGGGCGTGGGCTGCTTCGTCGATTCCTGCACCACCTGCAAGACGCGCAATGTGGACCTGGAACAGTACATGCCTGGCCTGATCCAGACCTACAACGGCCTGGAAGCGGACGGCAAGACGGCCACGCAGGGCGGCTACTCGGACAGCATCGTCGTCAAGGAAGGCTATGTGCTGTCGATTCCCGACAACCTGCCGCTGGACGCGGCCGCGCCGCTGCTGTGCGCCGGCATCACGCTGTACTCGCCGCTGAACCACTGGAAAGCCGGTCCTGGCAAGCAGGTCGCCATTTTGGGCATGGGTGGCCTGGGCCACATGGGCGTGAAAATCGCCCACGCCATGGGCGCCGAAGTGACGGTGCTGAGCCAGACCCTGTCGAAGCGCGAAGACGGCCTGCGCCTGGGCGCCGACCATTACTACGCCACCAACGATGCGGAAACGTTCAGCAAGCTGGCCGGCACGTTCGATCTGATCATCTGCACCGTGGGCGCTTCGATCGACTGGAACCAGTACATCAACCTGCTGAAAGTCGATGGCAACATGGTCATCGTCGGCATCCCCGACGGCGCCGTGCCGCCAGTGAACGCCTTCGGCCTGGTGGGCGCGCGCCGCAGCCTGTCCGGCTCCATGATCGGTTCGATCAAGGAAACCCAGGAAATGCTGGATTTCTGCGGCAAGCACAATATTGTGTCGGACATCGAGATCATCCGCATCCAGGATATCAATGAGGCGTTTGAGCGGGTCGTCAAAAGCGATGTACGCTATCGCTTCGTGATCGATATGGCCTCTTTGTAACGCTCGAGAAAAAGCCCAGGGCGTTGTTGCCGCGTCTCGCCGTACTATTCGTACTGTCTTCGACGCGGCGCCTGGCCCTGGGCGTTTTTCGAGCGTTCCAACGGCGTTTGTTTAAACGTCAAAACCGGCAGCACCTCCTCCCATCCCCGCTAAAAATCAAGCTCCTGCGTCAATTTTTCTTTCCTTGCGTCAAAAATCGGCATAAAATGAAACCGTACAGTACAGTTTCACTACGTAGATTTAAAAAATCAGCCATCCCCGGCGTGTTGGCCTGGGCAGGGGAGGCGTCATGGATAAAAAATGGACACTTCAGTAAATAAAGGGGCGCCGGCGATCCCGGCGGTCTTCAGGGGCAAGCGGCTTGCCTTGACGGTTTTTGGCGTTTTTCTTGGATTTTCCGGCCTGGCCCTGGCGGCGGGCGGCATCGAACTGATTACCCTCGGCGGTTCCTGGTATTACCTGCTGGCCGGTCTCGGTTTGACTCTCGCCGGCGTGCTGTATTTGCGCCGCAAGCCGCTGGCGAGCGGCGTTGTCGGCGTGCTGGTGCTGGCCACTTTGCTGTGGGCCGTGTGGGAAATCGGCTTTGCCTTCTGGCCCATGGTGCCGCGTTTGGCGCCGTTCCTCGTCATCGGCCTGGCGGCCGCCTTGCTGCATCCGTGGCTCGCGGGTCGCAAGCATAATGCGCAGTCGCGCGGTTTCGCGGCCCTGTTTGCCGTCGTGCTGGTGGCCGGTTTCTCTGCCATGTTCAAGCCGCACGGCGTGCTGGATGCCACCGCGCAGCCGCAGCAGGATGTTGTGACGGCCATCAATGACGGCAGCGCCAACTGGGCGCATTATGGTTATGGACCGAAGGGCACGCGCTTCGCGCCCTACACGCAGATCGACAAGGCTAACGTCGATCAGTTGCAAGTGGCGTGGACTTACCGCTCGGGCGAGCTGGCCGAAGGCGCGTCCGAAGCGCAGAACACGCCGCTGCAGATCGGCGACACCATCTACACGTGCACACCGACCAGCAAAGTCATCGCGCTGGACGCGGACACGGGCAAGGAGCGCTGGACTTTCGATCCGAAGCCGGCCAACACGAAAACGTGGAACCGCTGCCGTGGCGTGGCTTACTACGAGCCGGCCAAAGTGACAAAGCCATTTCACTTTGACGGCATGACAGCGGCCAGCGCGCCGGTGGCGGGCGTTTGCGCCAAGCGCATCGTGCAAGTGACCATGGATGCGCGCCTGATTCAGATCGACGCGCAGACGGGCAAGCAGTGCGAGGGCTTCGGCGACAAGGGTTCCGTCGACCTGACCGTCGGCCTGGGCAAGGTCAAGATGAACGTGCCGTACTACGCCTACACGTCCGCGCCCACGGTGGCGCGCAACCTGATCATCCTCGGCGGCTGGGTCTTCGATGGCCGCTCCACCGACGAACCGTCGGGCGTCGTGCGCGCCTACAGCGCCGACACGGGGGAGCTGGTGTGGGCCTGGGACCTGGGCAATCCGGCCATCACGAAGCTTCCGCCGGAAGGGCAGACGTACACGCGCAGCACGCCGAACATGTGGTCGACGCCCGCTTTTGATGATGCACTGGGCCTGGTCTATCTGCCGACGGGGAACGAGCAGCCCGACTTCTGGGGCGGCAAGCGTCCGCCATTGACGGAAAAATACGCGTCGGCCATCGTCGCCCTCGACATGGCCACGGGCCGCGAGCGCTGGACGTATCAAACCGTCCACCACGATATCTGGGATTACGATGTGGCCGCGCAGCCGGCCCTGTACGACGTCCCGGACGGCAAGGGTGGAAAAATACCCGCGCTGGTGCAGCTGACCAAGCGTGGCCAGATATTCATGCTGGACCGCCGCACGGGCAAACCGATCGCGGACGTGGTGGAAAAACCCGTGCCGCAGGAACACGCGGCCGGCGACTGGGTGGCAAAGACGCAGCCATATTCCACCGGCATGCCGGCCCTCGGTGCGGAAACGCTGACGGAGCGCGACATGTGGGGCGCCACCTTCTTCGACCAGCTGGCGTGCCGCATCAGCTTCCGCAAGCTCAATTACCAGGGCGAGTTCACGGCGCCCAGCACCCGCGAAACGCTGATCTATCCGGGCTACTACGGTGGCTTCAACTGGGGCGGCGCGGCCGTCGATGAAAGCAATGGCTATATGTTCGTCAACGATATCCGCATGCCGCAAGTGGTCAAGCTGGTGCCGCGCGAAACGGTGGACGTGGCCAAGCTGACGTCGGGCCACGGCGTGGGCAGCACTTATCCGATGGATGGCACGCCGTTCGTCATCGACCACAAGGCGTTTAACTCGCCGCTGGGCATTCCCTGCCAAAGTCCGCCATGGGGCGTGTTTGCCGCCATCGACCTCAAGACGCGCACGAAAGTGTGGGAGCGACCGGCCGGCACGGTGCGCGATGCCGTCATCAACGGCGTGCGCGCCAGGTTGCCTATCCCGCTGGGCATGCCGACCCTGGGTGGTGGCGTGAGCACGGCGTCCGGCCTGGTGTTTTATGCGGGCACGCAGGATTACTATTTGCGCGCCATGGATATCGCCACCGGCCGTGAAGTGTGGAAGGCGCGCATGCCTGTAGGTTCGCAAGGCACGCCGATGACGTATGTGTCGCCCAAGTCGGGCCGCCAGTACGTCGTGGTGGTCGCAGGCGGCGCCCGCCAGAGCCCGGACCGTGGGGATTACGTGATAGCATACGCGCTTCCCAAGACACAGTAAGAGTTTGCTTCATGCCCCAGTTGCGCACCGTTCCAGCTTCCCCGAGTACCCGAAGCGAGGAGCGGCGGCGCAAGCTGCTGGTGGCGGCGGCGGATCTCTTCCTCTCCTCGGGCTACGATGGCGTCAGCATGGATGCCATCGTGGCCGAGGCGGGTGGTTCGAAAGCCACCGCCTACCGCTACTTTGGCAGCAAGCAGGACCTGCTGGTGGCCGTGGTCGAATACCTGTGCGCCGATTTCATCATCGACCTGCGCCGCCTCGATACCTCGCAAGCGGGCCTGGAGCAGGGCTTGCAGCTGATCCTCGATGAACTGGTTGCCGTCGTCACCAGCCCCCGCCACGTGGATTTCTACCGCCTCGTCGTCACGGGCGCCGCCGCCGTGCCGGCCGTGGGCCTCACCTGGTACGAACACGGCCCGCAAGTGTGGCACGCGCTGATCCTGCGCCTGCTGGAACAGCAGCGTACCCAGGGCCGTATCGCGCCCGACACCTCGTTTTCCAACCTGCCGCAGATACTCTTCGACGCTGTCTTTTCACACCTGACCACGCGCACCGTCATGCTGGGGCAGGGCGGCAGTGCGGCCACTTTCCGGCCCTTGATCGCGGAGCTGATCGAGCTGGTGGTGGCAAGGGTGGCGAAGGTGGAGCTCAGCGCGGATTAGGCCAGGGAGGCCAGTAATCCGACAACAAGGTTGGGGTGCTGCTCGGATTACGCGCTTGCGTGCCTCGGGGGCCCTGTCAATCCGATTTGCGCGACAGGGATGTGGCCGACCGCCTTTCTGCGATGGTAGATGTACTGGAAAATGAGCAGCGAAAAGGGCCTGAGCTTATCGGGCAGCATTGCTTTCCGCCGTGTAGGTCTGCTTTCGCCCAAAGCGGTCATTGTGCAAGCCTTGTGGGCGTTCATTTATATTCAAGAAACTGGACCCTAACGTCGTGCTCACCCAGTGCATGGGCCAGCCCAAGCGGATTTGCCACGCGACCAACGTTTGTGTAGGAATACGGTGAAGTAAATGCCTTATAGAAGACAACCAAGGTCTTCGAACCGTACAGCAACAGGTCGCCATTGCTGATCATTTCCATCCTGCTCGCGTTAGCCGGCAGCGCCTTTTGCAGATCTGCATGCTTCTCGTTTCCGTTGAGTTCGGCCATATCCAGTGTCAGCGGCAGCATCTCGGCAAATGCATGCCCGGTCACGTTGTCGGACAAGGTGGCGACGAAGCGATGTTCCCCAACGACCATCCACATGCGCGCCCCCTCGGGCCTCAGGGATGCGCTAGCCGCAACCGGGGCAAGAGCGAATGGCACGGACGCGGACGGCTGTCGGGCTTCGCAAGCGCCGAAGGGTAGCAAGCATAGCAACAGGCCCAGCTTATGCAGCCCTCCGGATAGGCGGCGCTTGCTCATGCTGGTTACTGATGCTGGGCGCCGTTGCGAACCGCTAGCTTGCGTGTAATCATTGTTTGCCCCTTCGTTGGTAGAAGGCTCAGCTTGCCTGCAGCGCTTGCGAGCGCGAGGTCAGGAAGGCAGCCAGCAGCAGGACGGCGGCGCTGGCAATGAACGTGCTCTGATATCCGCTCTTGTCGAACAGGAAGCCGCCGATCGTGGAACCGAGGGCGATGGCGAGTTGCACAACGGCAACCATCAACCCGCCCCCTGCCTCTGCCTCGCGCGGCAGCGTTGTAGCTAACCATGACCACCAGCCCACCGGCGCAGCGGTCGCGACAACGCCCCAGATGCCCAGCAGTACCGTCACGGCTGCAACCTTGCTGCCAAAGATGGTCAGCGTCACGGCGATCATTGCCATCAGGATGGGAATGGCAACCAGTGTCCGGGAAAAATTCCACTTCAGGCACTTGCTGATGACGGTGGTGCCGATAAAGCCGCCAACGCCAATCACCAGCAGTATCAGCGACAGCGTGGATATGTCTACGCGCGTCACGCTTTCAAGGAATGGGCGCAAATAGGTGAACAAGGCGAACTGCCCCATGAAAAACGTGCTGACAGCCAGCATGCCCAGGGCAACCTTCGGATCCCGAAGCAGTTTGAAGGCGTTTCGGGAGGCCGCCGAGTCAGCCTGGGGCGGCATGGAAGGCAGGCTGATCCACTGCCAGACAAAGGCAACCATGGCCACTGGCACCAGGCAAAAGAAAGCGCCACGCCATCCGATGATGGACCCAAGGTAACTGCCCAAGGGCGCGGCGACGACGGTCGCCAGCGCATTGCCGCCATTGAACACGGCCAGCGCGCGCGGCACCTGACGGGAGGGCACCAGGCGCATCGCGGTGGCGGCCGACAAAGACCAGAAGCCGCCAACTACCACGCCGATCAGCGCACGTCCCGCCATGTACAGGACATAGTTCGGCGCCATCGCGACGACGGCCCCGGAGACGGCCATCAATGCTGTCAACCCCAGCAGGAGCATCTTGCGATTCATGCTCCTGGCGATTGTGGAAATCGACAGGCTGGTGAGCACGGCGAATGCCCCGGATATGGCAATTCCCTGTCCGGCCAGTCCTTCGCTGACGCGGAGATCCCTGGCCATGGGCGTCAACAGGCTGACGGGCATGAATTCCGAGGCGATCAGCGCGAAAACGCACAGCGTCATGGCGAAGACCCCGCCCCACATGGCCACCTGCGTACCAGCGTCAGCATGCCCCTGCATGCCATCTGGAGGCATGCTGCTTATTGGTGCTGTCATGGTATGCGCCTATGCCAGATTCTTGTGGAAGAATGCGTTCAGCTTCTCCCAAGGGATGAGTTTCACCCGGTCATACAGATCGACGTGCCCGGCGCCTGGAATGACCACCAGTTCCTTGGGCTGGGCCGAAAGCCGGTAAGCCTCTTCGCTGAATTCCCGGGAATGCGCCTGGTCGCCCGTGATGAGCAGCATGGGACGCGGGGAAATCGTCTCGATGTCGTTGAACGGATAAAAGTTCATGAACTTGACGTTGCTGGCCAGCGTCGGGTGCGTCGTCAGTTCGCGCGACGACCCTGCTGGCGTGAACTCGCCGCGCGAGGTGCGATAGAAGTCGTAGAACTCGCGCTGGATTGGATGCGTATTCCCATCGAGCTTGTGCACGGTTCCACCGGTGTACCTGATGGCGCCACCGGTAAATTCCACGTAGCGCTGTTGCGCCGCCTCGGCAATGATCTGCTTGCGCTGCGCTAGCGTCTGCGAGTGGTGCAGCGTATTGCGGTTGGCCCCGCCCATGTCATACATGCTGACAGTGGCAATCGCCTTCATGCGCGGATCGATCTTGGCGGCACTGATGACAAAACTGCCGCTGCCGCAAATGCCGAGCACGCCGATCCGTTCCCTGTCGACAAATGTCTGGGTGCCCAGGTAGTCCACCGCCGCGCTGAAGGCTTCGGCGTAGATGTCCGGCGCTACCGTATTGCGCGGCTGGCCGGCGCTTTCGCCCCAGAACGACTGATCGATGGCCAGGGTGACGAAACCCTGTTCGGCCAGTTTCTGTGCGTACAGATTCGAGCTTTGCTCCTTTACCGCGCCCATCGGGTGGCCGATGATGATCGCGGGATGCTTGGTATTGCGGTTGAGATCCTTGGGCATGAACAGATCGCCGACGATCTGCATCTGATACTGGTTGTTGAAACTGACCTTGCGCCCAGCGACTGTTGCGCTCCTGTAGAAGTTGTCAGCGTTGTTCGATATGTCCGGCACTGGCCGGTTACTGGCGGCAAACGCTGGACTAGCGGCAACGGAAAGGCTGCCAAGCACGGCCATGCCGGTGCCAGCAGTCTTCAGGAAATCACGGCGTGCAACATCATCAATGGTCATGTCTGCTTCTCCAGTTCGTTAGGTATGGGGCACTTGGTATGCGTTGACGTGCATCGTACGTCGCGCTTAAGGCACCTGCGCACCGAAATCTCGAACAGGCATATGTGCAGGAGCCATGAATACTCTGTATATTTATATTAAAAATCGCACATTCCAGTTGGTATCATCGCTTGCAAGGCAATACGACGGGATACCCTTAACAGCCGGCTTCAGGAATTGTTCAAATGGCCAGAGATAATATTATTGATATTCTTATATTTTTCGAGGTCGCTCGCCAACGCAGCTTCACCCGTGCCGCCATCAAGCTAGGCATGTCCCAGTCCACTCTCAGTCACATCATTCGGGATCTGGAAGCCCGGCTGGGCGTGCGGCTGCTCAATCGTACGACCAGGAGTGTTTCGCCGACCGAAGCAGGCGAGCGCCTGCTGAGCAATGTCGCGCCGCGGCTTGATGAGGTGCATGCCGAAATCGCTGCTGTCAGCGATTTGAATGGCAAGCCGGCGGGTACTGTGCGCATCACTGCCATCGACCATGTTATTGATACTCTGCTGTGGCCAAGGCTGGCACCGGTGCTGCCCCAATATCCAGACCTGAATATCGAGATTCAATCCGATTACAAGCTGATCGATATTGCGGCGGACCGTTATGACATCGGAGTACGGTATGGAGACCAGGTGGCGGAGGATATGATTGCCGTGCGGCTCACGCCCGACATTCCAACCATGATTGTTGGTTCGCCTGGCTACTTTTCCTGGCATGCGCAACCTGCCAATTTGCAAGATTTGATGAAGCACAACTGCATCACGCTGCGGCTGGCAAGCAGTGGCGGCATCTACGCATGGGAACTGCAGCATGATGGACACAACGTGGAAGCCCGGGTGCGCGGCCAGGCCGTGTTTACCAGCGCCATACCCATGGTACAAGCGGCCTTGAGCGGTAATGGCCTGGCGTTTGTCACGGAAGACCTGGTGGCGGGGCACATACGGGAAGGCCGATTAATCAGCGTCATGAAAGACTGGTGCGGGAAGTTTCCTGGCCTCCATGCCTACTATCCCAGCCGCCGCCACGAATCGAGGGCACTTCGGATTGTTGTCGAAGCTATTCGTCACAAGGAGTAGGCCAAGGAGCCGATCGTCAGATCAGACCGCACCTAAATTGATGTGTCCGAGGCGCGGCAACATACAGCCCATCTTTCTGGCCGTCCGCTTCTGGCCGCCTGCGGGCGTTCAATCGGTTTGTAATAGTGTCAAGTAGCGATACCATACTTGTGTTGCGTGGCTGCATACTGCTGCTTCAGCGACTCCAGCTGCGGATGCTTGGGATCGATCTTGCGGATCACCTGCATCTGGTGCTGCGCCTGTTCGGCCAGCGGGGCTTCCCAGCCCAGCATGTTGAGCTGGCGCAAAATGGCGTCGACGGAGGCGAACAGCACGGGCAGGTTGCCTGGCGTCTTGCGCAGGGCCTGGCGCAGCACGAAGACGGCGCCCTTGAGCTCTCCGCTTTCCGACTTGCTGGCCGCATCCTGCATCAGTTCCTGCACCTGGTTCGTGATCTGCTGGCCCATGCCTTGCGCCAGATCATGGCGACCCGCTTTTTCAAACACGTCGACGGCCGCTTCCATCGTCACATCGCTGTCGGCCTCGTTGACGAGTTTCATCATGACGTCGGACGCGGCTTGCTCCAGGTTGTTTTTCAGGCAGCTTTGCACGAGGCCCACCTTCAGCTGCGTCGACAGGCCGCGCGCCGTGTCCAGGGCGGCGGCGGCCAGCTGCAGTTCGCCAGCGGCGGCGATGTCGTTGCCCGACAGTTCATGCAGCATGGCGGCCGAGATGGCGCGGCACGCTTCCACGTTGGCGCCGCCGCGCAGCGAGCGCTCCATGTCGCGCAGCACGCCGCTCGCCTGCGGCGCATCGCCTTTCTTGACCAGCGTCTTGACCAGGTTGACGTGGTCTTCCGGGTCGCGGAATTCGGAGTACTTCGCTTTCGTCACCACCTGTTTATACGCCCGTTCGGCCGCACCGATGTCGCCCGTGTCATAGGCGATGCCGCCCAGGTGGCGCAAGCGGCGCACCATGTGCGGCGAGATGGCCACCGCGTCCTCGAGGATTTTCTTCGCCTGCAGCTGCTGGCCCATGGCTTCATGGTTCTTCGCAAGAAGGTCATAGGCGGCCATGAAGCGGGGATAGACCTCCACCAGTTCCAGCAGCGCATCCTGCGCCTCTTCGTGGCGCTGCTGCTCGAACAGGGTGCGCGCCAGTCCCAGGTGGGCCCAGGCCATGGGGCGCGTGGCCAGCATGTCGCCGTACAGCTGTTCCGCTTCCTTCCATTCATCGAGCGCGATATGCAGCTCGGCGCGCAGGCGGACGAAATCGCCCGCCAGGCGCGGGTGCTGCAGCTCGGCCGCGCGGCAGCTTTTCACGGCTTCGCGCAAGTCGCCCTTGTCGATCAGCTGGTAGGTGGGCAGGAACATGGCGCGCCGCTCGATGGCGCGCGCGATGCGTCCGCTCAGCACATCGACGGTGAACGGTTTTAATATGTAGTCGGACGGGGTCAGCTCGGCCGCGCTGATCACCTTGCTGTGGATGGCTTCCGAGGTCAGCATGATGAAGATCGTCCACAGCCCGATCAGCTTGTGGTGGCGCAAGTCTTCCAGCAATTGCTGGCCATCCTGGCCGTCCGTGCCACTACCAAGATCGTATTCGCACAGGATGATGTCGAACGGTTTCTTCGTCAGCAGGCGGATGGCCGTGCCGGAATTGACGGCATATTCCACCTTGGTGATGGCCGCCTGGTTCAGCATATTGTGCAGATTGCCCCGCATGCTGGGGTTCGGGTCGACGATCAGGACAGATAAATCGCTAGTTTCTGGCATTGTTCAGCTCTCGTTCATCTGTTCGGTCATTGCGGGAACTCTTCTTATATATGTATCTGCCTGGCATTACTATTTTTTATCAGCATACTGCAAAGCCGGTCGACACTGCCAGCAAAATGCATGCAATCGGGCGCGGGGCAGGGCGCAGGACGCCTCCTATGGCGTGCGGCGTTGTATTTCATGGCGTCGACGCCCGGTGCGCGGCTGACGGGGGCGCAAATTTCAGCACATAGTTGACTAGCATGATAGTATCCTAATTACAACTAGTGTTGGATGCCGCGCAATCTTGCGGCCAGGCATGCGCAAGGCTGTACCGGGCGCTTTTCTTCTTTCTGGTGTCGATACCCGTATGCGTGTTCCTGACCTTTCTTCCCTGCGGCGCATTGCCGTCCCCCTTGCCTTTGGCGGCAACAGCGAACAGCAGCACACCTATTTTGCGGAGCTGCACCGGGTCGGCATGGTCACGCAGCTGCTGGGCATCATTGCCTACAGCCTGACCTGGCTGATGATGCCCGAGCCCTATCATCCGAACTTCTCGCACGCCGTGCTGGCGCTGCTGGGCATGTTGACCAGCCTGATCGTGCGCTACCGCTGCACCACCTTGCCTGTGCTGACCATTACCGGCGCCTGCGCCGTGCTGACCCTGACCTTTGGCCTGCGCACCATGGCCGATGCCGTCCATCACGCCAGCTTCTGGGTCTTGCCCGTGGGCGTATTCATGACCCTGGCCATCGCCTCCATCTTCAATGGCGGCCTCAGCTACCTGGCCGTGGTGGCCGGCGTGTGGTGGAACGTGGGCCACGGCCTGTATCCCGTCAACGCAGGCTTGCCCGACCAGTCCTGGGCGCCATTGATGATCGCCGTCAGTGTGCTGTTCGGGCTGGCGCTGAATGTCAGCTTCAGTTTATTGCGATTGCGCAACTATCACTCCAAGCTGGAATTGACGCGGCTGGCCTTTCAGGACAGCCTGACGGGTCTGAACAACCGCCGCATGTTCACGCAGCGCGCCCAGCAGATGCATGGCGCGCCGCAGGGCGGCATGCTGTATTTCCTGATGATCGATATCGACGATTTCAAGATCATCAACGACCAGCAGGGCCACGACGCGGGCGACGAGGTACTGGTGCGCACGGCCGCCATCATCGCGGACAAGGCGCAGGGCCATCTGTGCGGGCGCCTGGGCGGCGAGGAATTCGGCATTGTCTACGCGGGCAGCCGCGAGGATGCGGGCGCCTTTGCCGGCGGCCTGGTCGAGGCCGTCAGCGCGGCCTTCCATGCGGCACAGTTCGTGTCGATCAGCGTGGGCGTGGCCGAGCTGGACCGGGGCAAGGAACTGGGCCACAGCTACCGGCTGGCCGACGAGGCCCTGTACCTGGCCAAGCGGCAGGGCAAGAATCGCTATGTGATCGCCTGAGGTAAGCCTGAGGGTGTTGTTGCCGTGTCAAAAACTGCCGTTGTGCGGGGCAAAAGGGTGGCAAAGCCCCAAGTTCCGGTCATAAGGCAGGGGTAAAACGGGTATAATGCGCGCAAAGGAAATTTGCCGTACGAAAGATATTGTCATACCTACCTTTAACCCGCAGCCACGCTGCATCAACCACCTTCCAATCATGTTGATACTGCCGGGTTCCAATGCCCTGTCCCATTTCCGTAGCCACCGTCTGTTAAGCCAACTGCAAGCCGTCTCGCCTGCGATTGTTGCCGTACAAGCACGCTATGTCCATTTCATCGATGCCAGCGCGCCTCTCACCAATGACGACAGCACGCGCCTTGGCGCCTTGCTGACGTACGGCGAGCCGGCCCACGCTGACAATACGGAAGGCGCTGCCGAAGAATTCTTCGTCATCCCCCGTTTCGGCACGATTTCGCCGTGGGCCTCGAAAGCCACCGACATCGCGCACAACTGCGGCATGGCGCACATCAAGCGCGTCGAACGCGGCATCGCTTTCCGCATCAACCTGAAATCGGGCATCCTGGGCAGCGCCATTGGCGCCGGCAAATTGACGGACGAGCAGGTACAGGCCGTGGCCGACCTGCTGCACGACCGCATGACGGAATCCGTGCTGCGCAGCGCGGACGACGCCAAGGACCTGTTCCGCACCCTGGAAGCGCGCCCGCTCGAATCGATCGACTTGCTGGGGCAGGGCAAGGCAGCGCTGGAAACGGCGAACACGGAACTGGGCCTGGCGATGTCGGAAGACGAAATCGACTACCTGGACGCCGCCTTCACCAAGGCTGGCCGCAACCCGACGGACGTGGAACTGATGATGTTCGCGCAGGCGAACAGCGAGCATTGCCGCCACAAGATATTCAACGCCGACTGGACCATTGACGGCGTGGCGCAGCCCAAGTCGCTGTTCGGCATGATCAAGAACACGCACGAACTGCAGCCGAAGGGCACCGTTGTCGCCTACAGCGACAACTCGTCCATCATGGAAGGCGCGACCGTGTCGCGCTTCTACCCGCGCGGCGCCAACCACGAATATGCGGCGTCGACGGAACTGACGCACACCCTGATGAAGGTGGAAACGCATAACCACCCGACGGCCATTTCTCCATTCCCTGGCGCCTCCACGGGCGCGGGCGGCGAGATTCGCGACGAAGGCGCGACGGGCCGCGGCGCCAAGCCGAAAGCTGGCCTGACCGGCTTTACGGTATCGAATTTGTCGCTGCCGGACGCCGTGCGCAGCTGGGAAACGGCCGCTTCCGTAACGGCGCCATTGGCGGGCCGTACGGATGCGGACCAGTACGGCAAACCGGAACGCATCGCTTCGCCGCTGCAAATCATGATCGAAGGCCCGCTGGGCGGCGCCGCGTTCTCGAACGAATTCGGCCGTCCAGTCCTGGGCGGTTACTTCCGCACGTATGAACAGAACGTCGGCGTCGACAAAGACGCCGTGTTCGGCTACCACAAGCCGATCATGATCGCTGGCGGCATCGGCAATATCTCGGCGCAGCACACGCACAAGAACGACATCCCCGTCGGCAGCCTGCTGGTGCAGCTGGGTGGCCCGGGCATGCGCATCGGCATGGGCGGCAGCGCCGCTTCGTCGATGACCACCGGCAGCAACACGGCCGACCTGGACTTCGATTCCGTCCAGCGCGGCAATCCGGAAATGGAACGCCGCGCCCAGGAAGTCATCAACGCCTGCTGGCAAATGGGCGCGGACAATCCGATCATCTCGATCCACGACGTGGGTGCGGGCGGCTTGTCGAACGCGTTCCCGGAAATCACCAACGACGCCAAGCGCGGCGCGATTTTCGACCTGCGCAAAGTGCCGCTGGAAGAATCGGGCATGGCGCCGAAGGAAATCTGGAGCAATGAATCGCAGGAACGCTACGTTCTGGCCATCGCGCCGGAAAGCCTGCCACTGTTCAAAGCCATGTGCGAACGCGAACGCTGTTTGTTCGCCGCCGTGGGCGTGGCCACCGAAGAGCGTCAGCTGAAACTGATCGACCCGGAACTGGGCAACGAGCCGGTCGACATGCCGATGGACGTCTTGCTGGGCAAGCCGCCGAAGATGCAGCGCGACGTGGTCCACGTGGCCAACGATTTCCCGGCGATTGACTTGACGGGCATGGACTTGAAGGATGTGGCGCAAAAAGTGCTGCTGCTGCCGACCGTGGCCGACAAATCCTTCCTGATCACCATCGGCGACCGCAGCGTAGGCGGCATGACCGTGCGCGACCAGATGGTGGGACCATGGCAAGTGCCGGTGGCCGATTGCGCCGTCACCACCATGAGCTTCGAAGGTTATCTGGGCGAAGCGATGGCCATGGGCGAACGCACGCCGCTGGCCGTCATCGACGCTGCAGCTTCTGGCCGCATGGCCGTGGGCGAAGCCGTCACCAACATCGCCGCCGCAGCAATCAGCGACATCTCCGACATCAAATTGTCCGCCAACTGGATGGCCGCTTGCGGCCAGCCTGGCCAGGACGCGGCCCTGTACGACACGGTGAAAGCCGTCGGCATGGAACTGTGCCCGGCGCTGGGCATCAGCATCCCGGTCGGCAAGGATTCGCTGTCGATGCGCACGACGTGGAAAGACGAGAGCACGGGCGCGGCGAAATCCGTCACGTCGCCGGTGTCGCTGATCGTTTCCTCGTTCGCGCCAGTGACCGACGTGCGCAAGTCGCTCACGCCGCAGCTGAAAACGGACCAGGGCGACACGTCCTTGATCTTGATCGACCTGGGCCGCGGCAAGAACCGTTTGGGCGCTTCCGCTCTGGCGCAAGTCATGGGCCAGTTGGGCAATGAGACGCCTGACGTGGACAGCGCGGAAGACCTGAAAGGCTTCTTCGCCGCCATCCAGAAATTGAACAGCGACGACAAGCTGCTGGCCTACCATGACCGTTCGGACGGCGGCCTGTACGCCACCCTGACGGAAATGGCCTTTGCCGGCCACACGGGCATGTCCGTCAACCTGGACATGCTGACCATGGAAGGCGAGCACTCCAGCGACTGGGGCGACGCCAAGAACTGGACGGGCCAGGTAGCGGAACGCCGCAACGAACTGACCCTGCGCGCCTTGTTCAGCGAAGAGCTGGGCGCCGTAATCCAGGTGCGCGCGGAAGAAAAGTCGCTCGTCATGGACGTGCTGCGCACCTTCAACCTGGGCGCCTGCAGCCATATCATTGGCAAATTGAATGACCGCGACGTGATCGAATTCACGCGCGACGCCAAGCTGATTTACACCCAGCCACGCGCCGAACTGCACCGCCTGTGGAGCGAAACGAGCTGGCGCATCGCCCGCCTGCGTGACAATCCAGCTTGCGCGGACGCGGAATACGACCGCCTGCTGGACACGCAAGATCCGGGCATGTCGCCGATCGTCACGTTTGACCAGAACGAGAACATCGCCGCGCCATTCATCGCCACCGGCGTGCGTCCGCGTGTCGCCATCCTGCGCGAGCAGGGCGTCAACTCGCACATCGAGACGGCGTACGTGATGCACCAGGCAGGTTTCACGGCTGTCGACGTGCACATGAGCGACCTGATTGCCGGCCGCGTCAAACTGGACGACTTCCAGGGCGTCATCGCCGTGGGCGGCTTCTCGTACGGCGACGTGCTGGGCGCGGGCGAAGGCTGGGCGAAGACGATTCTGTTCAACGCCAGCCTGGCGGAACAGTTCGCGCGCTTCTTCAACCGCACGGACAGCTTCGGCCTCGGTATCTGCAACGGCTGCCAGATGATGAGCAATTTGAAATCCATCATCCCTGGCGCCCACGCCTGGCCTAAATTCACGCGCAACAAGTCGGAGAAATTCGAAGGCCGCTTTGCCATGGTCGAAGTGATGGATTCGCCATCGATCTTCTTCAACGGCATGGCCGGCACCCAAGCCGGCATCGCCATCGCCCACGGCGAAGGCTACGCCGACTTCTCGCAAACGGGCGACATCACCCAAGTCACCAAAGCCATGCGCTTCGTCGACAACAAGGGTGCCGCCACCGAAGCGTACCCGTACAACCCGAACGGCTCGCCGGAAGGCATCACCTCCGTGACCACGCCAGACGGCCGCTTCACCGTGCTGATGCCGCACGCGGAGCGCGTATTCCGCAGCGTGCAGCAGTCCTATCACCCTGAAGCATGGGGCGAGGATTCGCCGTGGATGCGCATGTTCAGGAATGCACGGAAGTTTGTGGGGTAATTAGCTCGCTTGCGGGGCAGCGCTGAAGTTCAAGGCGCTGCTGCTGGGGTGGGAATGAGAAAGCCGCTGTCGGGAGACAGCGGCTTTTTTTGTAAGATATGACCTAAATTTTTCTACGGCTTGGTGAATTTGCAATCGAAGCTGTTTGAGATGAGTTCACGAAGATTAATTACAGTAATTTTGTTTTCATATGTTCCACCGTCGGTATTCTCAATATCGAAAATTTCCCATTCGAAAGTATTTCCAGGTATTTTTCGTACATTTCCGAAGCATGTAAATGTATCTCTAACGGGTTTGTCCTCGTCGACATTCACGCCCCAAGCAACAATAAAATCAACGACTGCAAGTGCATGATTAAATGGGCCAAAGTTGTTAAATTCATACTTGTACTCGATAGAGCAAATATTTTTTTCATGTAGCGGCAACTTCGCGTTTTCGTCGCGTAACCCTAAGCTATCTATGCCTTGAGTTGAAAAGGTTATGATCCTTCGCCAATATTTTTCAAAATCTTTGTTTTTCCCAGTGAGGGCAGAAAGTTGAGAGTACATCACTCCGACCAAGTACTCTTCGCCAGGTTGAGGGGATAAGAATAGGTGTTTTTCTCCTGTGGAGTCAGTTATTCTAATTCTCTCCCGGGATTTAATGTTGGATTTTGCTAACTCCAACATTTCAATTTGTTCATTAAGCAAATTTTCGGAGCTTTCTCTTCTTAGTCTGGAAAGTAATTCCGCAAACGTATAGTCAGTTGTGAATTGTGTATCTAGGAATTTTTTTATTTCAGAGACAAAATTTGGATCGGTCAAAGTATCATATGCTCGCTTACTAAGTGCACTTCTATTTGTTACTAAATCAAAGTCTCCGTCAATTATTAAAGAGTAATGGCTCGCAGCATCCCCTTCAGATAAAACCTCGTAGCCATCTATTCTTGTTAAAATGTCGGGATATTTGCAGATTTTTATACCTTTAACTGAGATGAATACGCCTCTTTGATCACTTAGCCTGATTCCAGACTTTCCTTGGCCTTTTCTTCCTAGATTTGGATACTCGTCATGTGCACGCCGATTCCCATCAATTGCTAAAATAATTGAAAATTTATTTGGTCCGACGCTAAATTTTTTTGCTGATCGACTAAAAAATCTACCATCTCTTAAGCGTGCAATTTGTGCAGGACCTTTTAAGCTTGGATCAATATTACCTTTCTCAAGATATGGATATCCAAATGGTATTTTTGATGTGTGCTCGTCAGCGAATAATGTAAAATCAGCTGCCCTTAGGCCGGATGTGACTTGTTGACGTTGGCTTGCTGTAAAACCTTGTGTTGTTGTTAAATGTCGAACGTCCCCGTGTCGAGTGTAAAATTGAATGTAATTTTGAACATAGGATTCATTTGGCGATGAGCTAAATGTGAAGTGTTTTAGGTATGCTTCAGTCTCTAAATGGTCAATGAGAACAAGGGTTATGGAAGGTGATAGGTTTTTGTCTTCTATTGCATTTTTAATATATGAGATTGCTGTAGCTGTATCTGCGGTTGCTGCATGTATAAATGAATCAAGAATTTCATTTATGTTATTTGAAATAATTGGTGTAATATCAAAGTTGGTATCGAGGTTGGCTCTTGGGTTGTCAATGGTCTTATATTTCCATGTCCCCTTATTTTTGTCAGGAGTCGTTGCAACTAAAATTCGTGCACATGCAAAGCATAGTTTTGATCCTTGACATTTATAGCCAATAGTTTCACCTTGCTTTTTTGTTGATTTTCCTATTGAGAAAAATGCTTCCCATGGTGTTATGCCATTAATTTTTGTTTCGTCATCCAACCCAGTTCCATCGTCAAGAAAGATAAATCCTTGTCGATCTTTTAGTGGTACATATACCATATGGGTCGCTTTTGCATCATAGGAATTTGATATCAATTCTCTAAGAACTTCACATGGATCATTTCTATTTACTGAAAGTTCGCCTAAAACATGGCTAAATTCGATCTGAGGACGCATATTTTCTTTCAAGAAATCATTCCTTATGAATGAGTAGGTTGCTAAATGAGAAATTCAATCTGCTAGGATTTTCTTATAATCGTTATATACTTTTCGCCACCCCCACAATCACCACCGCCGACGGCACCAGCAAAAACTGCGCAATCAGCGTCCCCGCGAATCTG
This sequence comes from Janthinobacterium sp. BJB426, assembly GCF_002735705.1. Taxonomy (GTDB): domain Bacteria; phylum Pseudomonadota; class Gammaproteobacteria; order Burkholderiales; family Burkholderiaceae_D; genus Janthinobacterium. The sequence continues at coordinate 265,400 of NZ_PDZL01000002.1, read as the reverse complement.
CTCCCCACCAGCCATACCACCGCCCGCCGGAATTGCGATTCTTCGATCTTGCCTTCGATGACGTCATCCGTCATGCCCGACATGTGCGGGTCGATGAAGACGGCCATCATGATGGTGGCGCCGCCGTTGATGATCGATGAAAGCGTGCTGGAGGTGACTCTCACGCTGGGGTCCAGCACGCCTGCGTACAAGGCGGCGAAGACACCGACCGTCCACAATGCCGTGGCGATGACGTTCATGGCTGTCATGGAGACGGAGACGCCGGATTGTTGGCGCAGTCCGGTGACGTTGGCGGGCTTGGGCAGGCTGGCCGAGGTCTTGAGGTAGGACAGGCCGCCCTTGAAGACGGCGTGCAGCAGCAGTTTCGGTACCGACCTGTGTACCTGGAAGTGCTCGACAGCGCGGCAGAAGGCGCGCTGGAAGGTGGGGATCAGGATCGCGCCGAGGATGGTTGCCAGGCTGGCGGAAAATAGCAGCCAGCGGAAGTCGAGCAATAGCGTGCTGGCGGCGACGTGCTGGTCTATGCCCGTTTCCACCCGCTTGGCGAGGAATGGCCCGAGGAAGGAATTTGAAGTGCGCGACAGCAGCATCAAAATACTGAACAGGGCCAACGACACGGCGATGCGCCGCGTGCGGATGCCGGCGATGCGCACGGAGTAGGCGAGGGTGCCGATAATGTGGATGATGAACGTCAGTGCGCAAATCAACAGCAATTGCTTGTCCATCACAACCTTGCAGTAAAGAAAAAGTAATTCCATGCTGCCATGGAGTTACTTATTTTTCAACTGCAAAGAAAATAATTATCACGTGATCTAGCTTTTGTGGTGTTTTATGCGCGTTAGTGTGGCGTTGGCTGAATTCCCCCCTAATGCAGAAACTGGGGTCAGACCCGACAGGGGTAGTGTCCCCCAATGGGGGACACTACGATCACGAAGTGACTGACCCCGGCCTTTGCGCTTGGGTTTGGCCATGCCAGTATCGGGGCATAGCGCGCTCCCAGTGCTTGCATTTCACCCCCGCGCCCTCATCTGGGTTGCAATGGTAGCCTGTAGCGCTGCCGCATTCGAACCAACCAGGAGAACCCCATGAGTTTCGATTCCTTTCTGTCCAAACTGAAGACCAAAGCAAGTGAACTGAAAACCGAAGCACTGAAGTACAAGAACAAGGATTTTCTGAACGCCGCGATGGCGGGGTCGGCCTTGATCGCCATGGCCGACGGTAGCGTCAGTGCGGAAGAGAAGCAGAAGATGGTGAAGTTTATTGAAAGCAATGATGCGCTGTCCGTGTTTACCACCACGGACGTGATCAAGGCGTTCCAGGACTATGTCGGTCAGCTGGAATTCGACAAGGATATCGGCGAAGCCAAGGCGTATCAGGCGCTGGGCAAGATGAAGTCGAATGTGGAGGCGTCGCGTCTGCTGGTGCGCATGATCATCGCCGTCGCTTCGTCGGACGGCAATTTCGATGCCAACGAGCAGCGCGTGGCCAGCAAGATCGCGCGCGAGCTGGGCTTGAATCCAGGCGAGTTCGAGCTGCAGTAACTGTTAAGCCAGCCGGCCTCGGCTGGCTAATTTAATTTTTGTCCCACCACGGCGGCGTGCCCGATGACCAGGGGCACGTCATTTCCACTTCGCTGATCCTGTAGCGGATCTCGATCACCTGGCCATGGTGAAACGGACCGCGTCTCCAGTCGCCGGAATCAAAGACGTAGCCTTTGCCCTTGATGCAAAGACTGGTCGGATTGTTGCCGATGGGACCGGTCGAGTGCAGGGTGACGCGCACTTCGCCGTTGGCGTCCAGCGGCGCGTCGCCACCCATGAAGAGTGGATCCGAGCCGACGTCGCAGACAGTGGTGCTGCCTATCTTGCTGCAGTACTTGATATACGTTTGCTGGCGCGCCTGGGCCAAGTAATTGTCATGCCGCATCGGCTTGCCGTCGTCATAGGTAAAGCGCAGGATGACTTGCGTGGGTTCACTGGCCGGATGGCGCGTGGTGCTGGTGCAGGCGGCGCTGACGAGGGCCAGCAAGGGCCAGGCCAGCAGGCGCAGGATGCCGCGCAGCAGCGTCGAGATCGGGTTGTTGCCGGGTGAATGCCGCATGTGCCGTTGCCATTTGTCTCATGAACTGGACGGCGATCATAGCATGCGAAGGCAGCCGTACCGTTAGGACGCGCCGCGATTCAATTCCTGCAGCACTTTCTTGCATAACACCCCATAGCCGACGCCCGTGCCGCGCTTGTGTGCGGCCAGGTCGTAGCGGGCGCTGATGTCGTCCCAGGCCACGCTGCCGGGCAGGGGGCGCAGGTGGTCGTCCAGATCCATCTCGAAATGAATGAAGTGGCCGTCGGCGCTTAGCAGCTTGCCGTACACGGCGGGCATGCCGGGCCAGGCCAGTTGCAGGTCGAGCATGAGGGCCGTGCCCAGCGGCACGCCATGGCTGGCCGCGCACTGGCACAGGGCGTCGGGCAGGGGGCGCGCGCGCCACCAGGCCGCCGTCTGCTTGATGGCGGCCTGGGTCAGCGCGTTTTGCTGCTGGACAGAATACTGTTTGCTCATGGCTGCCACCCCATGTGGAATCCCGCTGCCGCCTTAGCGCGATGCCAGGCCCATGCTTTGCACGTGGGCTGGCACGATGGCGCCGCTGGCCAGTTTTTCGGCCGGCACCCGCATCAGCACTTCGCCGCCCACGCTGCCGTCGTCGCGCAAGTCGATGCGCATGGCCAGTTGCTGGTCGAGCGCCACGAAGCTGTCGCTGCCGGTGGCGATGATGCGGTGTTCTTCCTGGTCGTCGATGCGCGCATACATCATGGCGCCGATGTTGCCCGCATTGCGCAGATACAGCACTTGCCCGTTCGCCAGCTCATAGCCGCCGCGGAACGGCGCAAACCTTTCCGCACTCATGAAATGCCTGTGTGCCGGCAATTCGATCGTTTGCAGGCGCCCGCCTGGAATGACGACGGTCTGGCTGTCGGGGAGCGTTTGCGCATTTGCCAGCAGGGCGCAGACGCCCAGGGTGCCGGCCAAGATCCATGTTTTCATTTTTTTACCCATCCTTGAACTTTGGTGCCGTCCGCTGCCGGCGCGGCGAGTTTGATGCGGATGCCAGGGGAACCGAACCGGCTGGTCCGCAAGCGCTGCTGTCACACTGGCAAGGCGCGGGCTACCGGTCTTGCCAGTGTAGGCAGGCAAGATGCACCGCGCATCATCCGATCGGATGACACGGCCTCATGCATCGAGTACGGCCAGGTGCGCCGTGGCGCCATGGATCAGGGCGATCAGTTCGCCCTGGCGCCGCGTATCCGTCTTTAAATAGGTGTGGTGCAGATGCGTCTTGACCGTGTTGACGCTGATGCCGCCCTGCGCGGCGATTTCCTCGATGGTGGCCCCCTGCGCCAGCGCCTTGCCTACTTGCGCCTCGGCTTGCGTCAAGTCAAACAGCTGGCGCAAGGCAGGGACGGACGTGCATGTTTTTGTGGGGTCGCGCGCGATCAGCAGCGCGCAGGTGGGCTGGCAATCGGCAAGCGGGGTGACAGTCAGGGCCAGCGCCGCTTGCTGCTTGCGCGCCAGGCGCAGTGACTGGCATTGCGCCGCGCCACCGGCGCTGGCGATCACCAGGCGCACGGCGCGCACCAGGGCGGGCGGAGCGGCCGGTTCCAGCTGTGCCACATGCAGGGCGTGTCCGGCGGGGGTGGCGAAGCGCAACGTGAGGTTGGCATCGAGCACCAGCACGGCAGCGCCCATGGCGTCGAGCGCCGCCAGCGCGCAGTGGCTGGCCAGCTGCGCTTCGCGCAGGCGCTGCTGCAGGCTGAGCGCGCGCTGCAGATGCGGCAGGAGTTCCCGCCATTGCTGGCCGTTCAGGCCGGCGCTGTCGAGCTGTGGCCATTCGCCTGTGCCGCAGGCCGAGTCGTACATGGCGCCGATCAGTTTGCCCACATCCGCCGTTGCCGTACCTGTGTCCATGCTTGCCCCTATTTCCTGATGACATCAGTGTGCCGCAGGCGTGCAGGTGCGGAACTGGGTAAGGGCGGTCTTGCGCGGCGATCCGCCCCGCCTTTGTGAGGAGGGGCTGGTCGCTGCCATCTGTCCTGGGCAACTATCAAGATAGTACAAACGCTGCACCACCGCAATGCGGCGCTGCCAATGCAATCGTGCTCCCGGATTAAAAATTCCCCGATACAATAAAAAATTATCAAAAATATAAACTCCTGGCGTGGGACGGGCGTCGCATGCCATTCACTTAGCGAAAGTTTTCATGCAATCAAGCAAGCATTACCTGACGACGCTCCCGGCGCTGGCACTGTGCCTGACGCTGGCGTTTATCGGCAGCCACTCCGTGGTGCAGGCTGCCGACAAGGTGGCGCCGCCAGCCTCCAGCGCAGCACGGCAGGTGAAAGTCAAGCCTGCCGATACCGCCAAACTGGTCAGCCATCTGCGGCGCGTGATCACGGATGAAACGAATGACACGCCGCCGCGCATCCTCAATGCCTTCGTTGCCAAATACCAGCAGCGCGCGCTCGATGCGGGAATCGACGACCTCGACCGGCAGTCGCAATACGTGGTGCTGGCGCTGTACACGTCGGGCAAGGCGATGGAGCAGCCGCAGTTCGTGGCCCTGATGAAAAATCCGCCCGCCTCGGTGGACGCCTTTTACGATGCCCTGCACGCCTTGCCGAATACCGTTTGGGAGGCGGGGCCGCCGTTGTGGGATGCGTATGCGGCGAAATAGGAAATTATGTGTCCGTTAACAGATGATGTATGGACGGACGCATCCATGCGCGATGATGGTGGGAACCATATGGCAAGCAGCATTTTTTCGATGAAACCGCTTTTTATCGGTTTCCTGTGTCTTTGCATGGCGGTGTCACATGCGGCAACGGGCAAGGGGCAGAAGTGTCATGCACATGCGGTTCCCTGTGAGGGCTAAATGATATTTTTCTCGAAAAATAGCTATGCCGCCTGTTTCGTGTGCATGGTCTTGTTGCTTTTGAATGCCGGCTGTGCGAAGAGTGAAAGACAAATCACCGTGAGCCTGACGGCCTACAACCATGGCGAATACGGCGTCGGCAGTTATACCGTAACACTGGCCGATGGCTCGTCGGCGGAGGCTGGGTATCTTGCTCCCGGCGAAGGCGGAGGGGGAGAGACTTGCTGTCTTTCGATACCGGCGCTATGGAAGCCTGGGATGACGGCGGCCGTCGCCATGCATACGGTAAAAAACGGCGAGGATGTCCGCGTGGAGCAAACGGTGGCGGTTCCTCCGTATGCTCCCGCCAATGCTGGCCGCTTCGTCGTGCATTTTCTTCACGATGGCGGCTACAAGGTCTTCGTGACCAAATACTCGCTGGGGCATCGAAAATATCCGCTTTCCGGCAAGGAGGCGGAAATGGAGCCGGGCGTGCCCTTGGAAATCATCTGGGAATAGTGCCGCTAGTTTGCGGCTGTCCGTCGCGCTCCGTCGGCAATCAGGCTTTGTAGGAGCATGCGCGATTTCGCATCCGTGGCCAGCACGTCCTCGATTCGGGCGAGCAACTCGGCCGGGTCAAATTTTTTGATTAATTTGCAATAATCTTCTGTTTCTCGCGGACAGAAGTCGAGTTCCAGCAACGCAACGGTTTTCGCTGTCAAGCCATGCCGTTGCATCTCGGACAGGAGGTCAGCACGTTGCTTCAACGCCCTGGCGAAAGCACTCTTGATGAGCTTGCCAAAGGGCATGCGAGGGTCTTCTGTGATTACCCGACAGGCGACGCGCACGGCAGTGGCGTTGCCGTTGCGGATATCCAGCACCACCTGCTTGCACACCTGCGACAGGCGCAGCCCGGGATGCGCGATTGGCGGCCCAGAAGCGAACTGGTCCAGCTTTTCTCCAAGGAATTCTTCAAGTTCTTCCAGGCTGGTGATTGAAATCATCATCAAGTTTGCTTATTGCAAGGGCAAGGCAAGGGCGGCCAGCACTGCGGATGTCGGCACAAAAATCATGGTGCAACACTGCCAATCAAGGCCGGGAATTCAGCTGTACTTGCATCCGCGATTGCCGTGCATATTTTCGCAGCATGCCCTATTGAATATAGGGGGCATAAACCTATACAAGCGATGCGATTCTGCATGAAACCCATTTAGTCCCCAAGTAAAACAATCCATGGTTTGCGGCTGGCCGTTACCGGGCGACCTGAATGGCGCAGTGTACGAGGTTGTTGCTTTCAGAGCAAGTTCGTCGGTTGCGCGATGGGTGAGGGACGAAAAAATCCCTAAAAATTATTACTTTGATATCGCATGCTGCAATCCCAAGCAATCGGACGCATGGAAAACATATCCATAGGGTAAGCTTCGGGGCTAGGCTATTTCGCAACTCTATCAAAATTACATGACCTCCATAATGATCCCCGACGTCGCCCTGGTCGACAATACCGAACAACGCACCCCACTGGTGCTCGTGCTGGACTGCTCCGGCAGCATGGCTGGCGAGCCCGTCTCGCTGCTCAACGAAGGCCTGGCCTTGCTGGAACAGGAACTCAAGTCCGATGTCATCGCCGCCAAGCGCGTGCGCATCCTCGTGATTCAATATGGCGCCCACGATGAAGCCGTGGTGGCCAGCAACTGGTGCGACGCCATGGATTTCACGGCGCCCCTCTTGGACGCGAACGGCACCACGCCGACCGGCGCCGCCGTCGAACTGGCGCTGGCGGAAATCGAGCAGGAAAAGCAGCGTTTCCGCCAGGCAGGCGTGGCGTACACGCGGCCGTGGCTGTTTTTGATGTCGGACGGCGAGCCGACGGACCGCTGGCAGCATGGCGCCGAACAGGCGCGCGCGGCCGAGCAAGCCAATAAAGTGGCGATCTTCCCCATCGCCGTGGGCGATCATGCGAATATCGATACCCTGGGGCAGTTTTCCAGCCGTGGCGAGCGTGGCGTCAAGCAGCTGAAAGGCTTGCAGTTCCGCGAACTGTTCCTGTGGCTGAGCGCCAGCATGCAAGTGGTGTCGCAATCGCGTCCCGGTGCGCAGGCGCAGCTGGCCTCGACGGACGGCTGGTCCGTCGTGAATACCTGATCCATGACTGCGGTACAGAATAGCTGGCGCGTGTTCGGCGCCTCCGTCACGGGCAAGGCCCACCTGGACAAGGATATCCCTTGCCAGGATGCGCACGCGCACGCCGTCGTGGGTGACGTCCTGGTGGCCATCGTCTGCGATGGCGCCGGTTCGGCCCGGCTCAGCGAGCAGGGCGCGCAGTTTGTTGCCGCGCACACCGTGCAGGCGCTGGCCGGCCGGCTGGAGCAGGGCGCCACCGTGCAGGACTTACATGACGGTGCCTTGGCAGGAACGCTGGCGCAGATCCGCGCCGCGCTGGAAGACATTGCCCGCGCCGCCAACGCCACCCTCGACGACTACGCTTCCACCGTGGTCGGCGTGGTCATGGGGCAAGATACCGGCTTCTTCTTCCACCTGGGCGATGGCCTGGGCGTGGCGCAGCTGATTGACGGCGGCGAACTGATCTCGCTGCCCGCCAACGGCGAATACGCCAACGAAACCTACTTTATCAGCGGCGAGCGCTGGCGCGAACAGCTGCGCCTTTTGCCGATTCCCCAGTCCGTGCGCGGCGTCGTGCTGATGTCCGATGGCTGCATGCCCTTTGCCATGAGCAAGAACAATGGGGCGCTGTACGCGCCGTTCATGGATGCCGTGCAAGGCTACCTGCGCACGGTCGACAGCGTCGAGCTGGGCAACGAAGCGCTGGCCTCCACCCTGGCCGACCCGCGCACGCACCAGATCACGGGCGATGACAAGACCCTGCTGCTGGCCCTGCGCGCATGAGCCGGAAGCAAGGTGTGACACCCGGCCTGAGTCCAGGTGGAAAAATCTGGCTCGACAAAGTCCGTACGCTGGTGCTGGGCAAACTGATTAAAAGCGGCGGCGCGGGCAGCGTGTATCTGTTGCCCGGCGCGCCAGCGCAGGTGGCCAAGCTGTACCATCCGCACCTGGACCGGGCCGCCAACCGGCGCAAGCTCGAAGCGATGCTGGAACTGTCGCCCGAGCTCCCGGACCAGTTGGAAAACGGCAAGCGCTACGTGCAGATCGCCTGGCCGCAAGCGGCCGTGTTCGATAGCCAGGGCGGTTTTGCCGGTTTCGTCATGCCCTTGCTGGACATGGCGCAGACGGCCGAGCTGGAACAGATCATGCAGGAGCGGCAAGCGCGCGCGGCAGGCTTGCCCACGGGACTCGGTCCCAAGCTGACCCTGGCCGCCAACCTGGCCGCCGTCATCGATGCGCTGCACCAGCAGCAGCATTATGTGGTCGATCTGAAACCCGTGAACCTGCGTTTCTATCGCGATTCGCTGTACATCGCCATGCTCGATTGCGACGGTTTCAGCATCCAGGGCCATGCGGAGCGGTTTCCTGCGGAGCAATTCACGGCCGACTACCTGGCGCCGGAATTCCAGCGCAAGGGCATGCCTGCGGGCACGGAAATGGCGCAGGACCGTTTCGCGCTGGCCGTCGTCATCTTCCAGTTGCTCAACTTTGGCATCCACCCGTACAGCGGGCGGCCCGGCAATGCGCAGGTGGCGACCGATATTCCCGGGCGCATCCGCGACGGCTGCTATGCGTATGGGATAAAACGCCACAAGCAGCTGGCGCCGAACGCCACCAGCGGCCATGGGCTGATGCCGCCCGAGCTGCGCGCCATGTTCGACCGCGCGTTTTCGCAGTCGCCAACACCGCAGCGGCCGTCGGCGGCCGACTGGGCGCAGTTGCTGCGCGGCTATGCGCAGCGCAGCGGCGGCAAGTTGGTCATTTGCGCCGTGAATCCCGAACACCAGCATTTCGCGGGCCAGGGTTGCGCGGCGTGCGCACGCGACAAGGTCATCGGCGCGGCCGCGCAAGCCTCGGTGCAGGCGCAGCAGATGCAGTTGCAACAGCCGCCGCAGCAGCGCAGCGCGCGCGGCGCGCATCATACGGCGCCGGGGCAGACGCCCGTCCGGCTGCCTGCAGGCGGTGGGCAGGCCAATGCGGTCGGCATTTCCGGCAAGGGCTGGGCCGTGGTGGTGCTGCTGATCGTGCTGTTCCTGATTGGCTTTACGGCCTGGACCTCATCGCCCGATGAAACCAAGGCCAAGGCCAGCCTGCAGGCGCAAGCGGACCAGGCGGCTGGCCTGGAAGTATTTCGCTGGCGCACGCGCAAGACTGCCGGTTTCCAGCCGTCCGATGCGCGCAAGGCCGTGCGCAGCATGTCGCAAGCGGTCAGCAAGGGCGACGACGACGCCGTTACGCGCGGCTTGCAGCTGTTGTACCGGGCCGGCGAAGGAAAGCCGTCCACCTACGCTGGCGACCCGATGCGCGTCCGGCTGCGCACCACCTTGATGGAAGGCCTGGGGTCGATGCCGGGCTACGCCCCCGAATTGTCGGATACGTATCTCGACAACTTGCAAGCCGACCCGCGCGACTATCTGGCGGCGGCGGCCATGGGCCGCATGTACCTGAGCCTGGACGAACCGCAGGCGGCGCGCCAGTATTTCGAGCAAGCCGTGTGGGCACGCCCCACCGATGGCGTAGCCTGGCTGGGCATCGCGGCCACGGCCCTGCTGCGCGGCGGCGATGAGCGCGATGCCGTGAATCTGGTGGCGCTGGCGCAGCTGACGGCTTACCGTTATGCAGTGCAGAACGCCTTGCCGGCGGAACCGGGCGAACCGGCCGACAACGGCGTCGCTCGCACGATGCAGCGCATGGACCTGAACGCCAAGGTGTTGCGCCTGGCTCAGGGGTGGGATTACCAGAAACGCTGGGACAAGGTGCTGGCCGAGGGCGCGCTGTTGGCGGCCAAACTCAAGGCCATGCCGCCCTTGCGCGACCAGGTCGGCGGCGTGCAGCGCGACACGATGACGACGGTTGCGTATGGCGTGCTGGACGAAAAGCACGCAACGGGTGAAAACCGCCTGACCCTGACCATCGCGGCCGACGGCACCCTGACCTATGCGGCGGCCGAGTTGCCGATGGAGCCGATGCTCAACAAGGTGCTGCTCGATAGCGTCAAGCGCTGGACCTACTTGCCGGCCGTGCAGCACGGTCAATTGCGGGATGCCGAGGTGGTGGTGCTGGTGCGCTACCGCGATGGCCGGGTCAGCTTCGTGCCGGGCGGCGTGGCCGTCACGGCGGAAAATTAAAGGGATACCATGAAAATCAAGACGATATGCGCCTTACTGGGCGCCTCCTTGCTGACCTCCGGCATGGCGCAGGCGGAAATCGTGCAGCGCCTGGTGGTGACAGCCATGGCGGCCAAACCAGATCGCGACGGCGGCGATGAGTTCACTATTGCGGGCACGACTGCTTGCGGCGACCGGCAAGTGCGCATGGATGCGTACTCGGTCAGGCTGGACGAGGCGAAGTACGAAGCGCTGAAAGTCGAGCTGGCCCGGCGTATCCGCGACAAGACGCCCATGCTCATCACCCTGAAAAAATGCCCGGAAAGTGGGGGCGCACCCATCGTGCGCGAGATCGCCGCCTGCACGCCCAGCACTTGCGCCGATGACAAGGCACGGCTGTACCTGCACGAACATTTCTACCCCATCGAGCAGGAAAACGCACCGAATGTGCTGCTGTTACCCTTGCCGAAAGGCAAACTGCCTGGCACGTGGAAGGTGGACATTTATAGTGTGGCCGGGCACAAACTGCGCCTGTCGGGCCAGGTCAGCAAGGCCGATTATGCCTCCGGCGATCTGGTGGGCGGCTTTGTCACATATTACCCGAACGGCAAGATCGAGAAACAGGTGGCGCAGGACGGGAAGGGCTGGCAGGAGGGCGTCAGCAGCCTTTATTACCCCAATGGCAGCCTGGATTCGCGTGGCAGCTGGCGCCATGGCTTGCCGGAAGGTACGCACCAGCAATATCACCCCACGGGCAAATTGCGCGAGGCCAGCGTGTACCGCGACGGCAAGCGTGTCGACGGTCCCGTGCAGACGTTTGATGAAAATGGCAAGCCGAGTACCAGCTATGTGCTGCGCGGTGGAAAGATGGAAGGCGAGATGCTCACGTACTTCCCTGATGGAAAAATCTCCAGCCGCGCGGAAATGCAGAACGGTAAGTTCAATGGCGTGAGCACGAATTACTACCCGGATGGCGCCGTGAGAGCCAGGATGACGCAGGTCAACGATTTACCGACGGGCGAGGCGCTGGAATTCTATCCGGATGGCAAGGTGCAAAGCCGCCAGCAATATGGCGACAAGGGCGGGCTGCTCAGCGTCCAGCGCTACAGTCCGCAAGGCGTGCTGGTGCTGGAACGGAAATGGGATGCACAACTGCGCGAGCAGGGCACGTCGCGCTCGTGGTACGAGAACGGCAAGCCCGAGCATGAGATCGAGTACGTGAACGACCGGCGCGACGGCTGGAGCCGCAGCTGGCACGCGGATGGCAGCGTGAAAAACGAGTGCCAGTATGTGGCCGGCAAGGCCCAGGGCGGCTGCGGCGAGGCGCCGCCAGCGCCGGAACTGCAGCGCAAGGAGCAGGCATGGCGCGCCTTGTGAAGCATGTGCTGCTTGCAACGCTGCTGTTGCCGGCGCTGGCCCACGCTGAGATCGAACAGCGGCAAGTGGTCAGCGCGATCAAGGCGACGCCCGACGGCGATGTGCTGACCCTGGCCAGCGACAGCGGCTGCGGCGGCAGGCAGGTGCTGATGGATGCCGTGTCCGTGGGCCTGGACGCGCAGCGATACGCCGCCATGAAGCAGCAATTGGCCAAGCTGATACGTGACAAAACGCCCTTGTTGATGCGTATCAAATTCTGCCCTGCGCCAGGTAATGTGGGTGCTCTCGGCATGCCCGATGTCGGTAAACTGGGCGGCTGTGAGCCGCAAGCTTGTGCCGATGGCAAGGCGCGCTTGTACCTGAATCACAATCTGACGCGCGGCGAAGTCAAGGAACATGCGCGCTATGCGCTGGTCGTCCCGCTGCCGCCAGGCAAGACGCCCGGCACCTGGCAAGTCGAGGTGGTGCACGTGCGCGAAGGCGAGCCGAAGCGGCTGATTGGCGAGGTCAACGATCCCGATTACCTGCGCGGCAAGCTGGTGGGCAACTACAGCATGTACTACCCGCATGGCCAGGTCGAGATGCAGGTGGAGCAGGATGGCCGCGGCGTGCAGGAAGGTGTGCAGACCCTGTATCGTCCTGAGGGCCAGATTTCCATGCGCAACACGTGGCGCAATGGCGTGCAGGAAGGCGAACAGCGGACCTATCACGATACGGGCAAGCTGAACGAGGCCAGCCAGTACAAGAACGGCGCCCGCGCCGATGGCCTGGTGGAAACCTTCGACGAGGATGGCAAGTTGCGCACGCGCATGACTCAGGTCAAGGGCCAGACGGAGGGCGAGCTGCTGCTATTTTATCCCGATGGCACGGTGGAAAGCCGCAGCCGGTACGAGAACGGCATCCAGTCAGCACCGAGCACCGGCTACTTCCCGGATGGCAAGGTGCAGCGTACTGCCAACCACGTTGACGGCAAGCCTGTCGGTGAAAGCGTCGAATATTATCCGGACGGTAAAGTCGCCAGCAAGCGCACGCATAGCGGCCACTTTGTCTTGCGCAGCGAACAGCGTTTCAGCCGGGCCGGCGTCATGCTCGTGCACAAACTGTGGAACGAGGGGGCGCGCGAGGAGGGCGCATTGCGTTCCTGGTATGCGAGTGGCAAGCCTCGTCAATTGATCGAGTATGTCGATGGCGAACGCCAGGGCTGGACCCGGTATTGGCGCGAGGATGGCAGCGTGGAAAGCGAATGCCGCTATGTGGCGGACGAGCCGCAGGGCAAGTGCACGGGCGCGTCTGCCAAGATGTCGTACACGGAGGATGGGATTGAGTTTGAGATGCCGGAGCCTTGATACTTGACGTTTACTCCAACGGCGCTGGGCCAGTTTGATAAATACTGTATTTAACTGGATGGTTGCATATTTGCTACAGAAAATCAGTCAATTGGCTCTATTTGTAGTGGAAAGAAAGGCTTTATCTCTTGCCTATGGGAATTGGCCTATAGTCACCATACCAAAAAATATAGCCTCAAGGAAACGGCAATCTTTTTTGCGGGCGCAACGACACGCCACTATGCCGGAACCTGAAAGAAGTAAATGATTAAATACTTAGCGATATCAATGGTGTTCTTCACCGGCATTGCGAGTGCCCAAGTGCATGTAAATGGGTACACGAAAAAAGATGGAACTTACGTGGCACCGCATCAAAGAACCGCACCTGACAGCACCATTTCGAATAATTACAGCACACAGGGCAACGTCAATCCCTACACGGGGAAGGCTGGAACTGTTCCAAATCAAGCAGATAGCTCTTACGGATATCAGCCTCAGGCAAAGCCAGCGCCACGCCAGGAGTTTCAACCGCTGCAACCTCTACCATCGTTTCAACCAACGCAGCCACTGCCACAGCCGCCAGTGTGGGGAACGCAAAAATAAAAGAGAAGGGCGGTCTGATGAGCCGCCGGGGAGTATGCCAGTGAGGCATCTCCCCTATCACGAACAGTTTACCTATGCGGCGGCGTCAGCACGCTGGCGATTGCCTTCGGCAAGGTTTCCGGATAATCGCGGCTGAAGTGCAGGCCGCGGCTTTCGCGGCGCGACAGGGCGCTGTTGACGATCATCGAGGCCACGTCAACGAGATTGCGCAGTTCCAATAAATCGTGCGTGATGCGGAAGTTGCGGTAGTACTCGTCGATCTCCTCTTTCAGCAGGGCGATGCGGTGCTGGGCACGCTCCAGGCGCTTGGTCGTGCGCACGATGCCGACATAATTCCACATGAAGCGGCGCAACTCGTCCCAGTTGTGGGAAATCACTACTTCTTCGTCCGCATCCGTGACCCGGCTTTCGTCCCAGTCGGGCAGATACGGCGTGCCCAGCTTTTCCTTGCTTTCGATGTCCTGTGCGCAGGCGCGGCCGATGACGATGCATTCCAGCAAGGAATTGCTCGCCAGGCGGTTCGCGCCATGCAGACCCGTGCACGCCGTCTCGCCGACGGCATACAGACCCGGCAAGTCGGCGCGGCCGGACAAGTCCGTCACGACGCCGCCGCACGTGTAGTGGGCGGCGGGCACGATGGGGATAGGCTGCTTGGTGATGTCGATGCCCAGTTCCAGGCAGCGCGCGTAGATGGTGGGAAAGTGTTCGATGAGGAATTCGGCCGGCTTGTGGCTGATGTCCAGGTGCACGTAGTCGAGACCGCGCTTCTTGATCTCGAAGTCGATGGCGCGCGCCACCACGTCGCGCGGCGCCAGTTCGGCCCGCTCGTCGTGCGCCAGCATGAAGCGCTGGCCGGCCGCCGCGCCCGCTTCCGGCGGCAGTTTCAGCAAGCCGCCTTCGCCACGGATGGCTTCGGTGATCAAAAACGATTTCGCGTAGGGGTGGTACAAGCATGTCGGGTGGAACTGGATGAATTCCATGTTCGACACGCGGCAGCCGGCGCGCCAGGCCATGGCGATGCCGTCGCCGCTGGCCGTGTCGGGGTTGGTGGTATATAAATACACCTTGCCGGCGCCGCCCGTGGCCAGCACGGTGTGCTCGGCGGCAAAGGTCAGTACTTTACCGGTTTGCTCATCCTGCACGTACAGGCCGTGGCAATGCGGTTGCGCATTGCGCTGTGTCGGCTTCATGCCCAGCTTGTCGGAGGTGATCAGGTCGATCGCGCAATGGTGTTCGAACAGGCTGATGTTCGGGTGGGCGCGCACCTTTTCTTCCAGCGTTACTTGCACGGCGTGCCCGGTGGCGTCGGCCGCGTGGATGATGCGGCGCTGGCTGTGTCCGCCTTCGCGGGTCAGGTGGAAGCCCAGCTCGGCCGTGGCGTCGCGCGTAAATGGCACGCCTTGCTCGATCAGCCATTCGATGGCTTCGCGGCCGTGCTCGACGATGTAGCGCGTGGCGCTCTCGTCGCACAGGCCGCCGCCTGCGATCAGGGTGTCTTCGATGTGCTGCTGGTGGCTGTCGCCCGAGTCCAGCACGGCCGCGATCCCGCCTTGCGCCCAGTTGCTGGCGCCGTCGAGCAGCGCGCGTTTGGAAATGATCGCGACGGTGCGCGTTTCAGCTAAATGCAGTGCAACCGATAAACCCGCCAGGCCACTGCCGACAATCGCTACATCAAATTTCATGACATTTATCTTTTTTCAGGGGAAGCATACTATAGTCCATTTCACATCAATCGGTAATGTGTTGAGATAAATTCTGCCAGTGAAAGATAGCTGGGGCCGTAGCTTGTGGCGCATCAATGTCTTCTTGGAACAGTTGGCCATGATGGCAAGACCGGTAGCAAGCCGCCTTGTGCGCGGCGTGTTGCCTTTGCCGCAGGAGGCCCCATGATCCGCATCTTCAGCCATTACGTCTCGAAAACAGCGTTTATCTTGCTGTTGCTGGAAATCCTGATCCTGCTGCTGTCGGCCACCCTGACGTCCCTGCTGTGGCTGGCTGATGGCAGCCGCCTTGTGCGGGCGGGCGAGGTGTATTTGTCGTCCTCGATCTTTGCGATGGTCATCGTTTTCAGCATGAGCGCGCTGGGCATGTACCAGCACCGCTCGCGTGAAGACATCCGCAACACCTTATTGCGCATCCTGCCGTCGTTCGCGCTGGGTTTTGCCGTGCTGAGCGTCTTGATCCGTTTTATCCCTTCCTTGCATTTCGGGCGCGGAAGCGTGCTGATCTTCGGCCTGGGTGCCATCGGCGTGTTGCTGGCGCGCCTGGTGGTGTTCAAGTCCTCGCAATCGGCGCTGATGGAAGGCCGGCTGATCCTCGTCGGCGGCGGGGCGCTGGCGCGCGAATGCATGGAGCTGGCGGCCAGCAAGATCGGTTTCCACCAGTTTACGGTGGTGGGCTGCATCGATGTGGCTGGCGAGCGCTGCTGCGTGCCGGCCTCGGCCTTGCTGCCGGCCGAACCGTCGCTGCTGGCCATGGCCCAGCGCCATGCGGCGCATGAGATCGTCGTCTCCGTCAGCGACCGGCGCAATGGCGCGTTTCCTGCCAAGCAACTACTGGAATGCGCGCTGGGCGGCGTCAAGGTGATCGATGCGGCCACGTTTTTCGAGCGCGAAGCGTGCCAGATCCGCATCGATTCCTTGCAACCGAGCTATCTGATCTATGGCGGCGGCTTCGACCAGAGTTTTTTCCGCGCCGCCTCGAAGCGTTTGTTCGACCTGGCGGCCAGCGGCGTCATCTGCCTGGCCGCGCTGCCCGTGATGCTGGTGACGGCCCTGTGCATCCGCCTGGAAGACGGCGGCCCCGTGTTCTACCAGCAAGAAAGGGTGGGGCGCGACGGCTTGCCCTTCAATGTGCTGAAATTTCGCAGCATGCGCTGCGATGCGGAGCGCGATGGCAAGCCTATCTGGGCGCTGGACAACGATGCGCGCATCACGCGCGTGGGCAAGCTGATCCGCAAGCTACGTATCGACGAGCTGCCGCAAATGCTCAATGTGTTTCGCGGCGAAATGAGTTTCGTGGGCCCCCGTCCCGAGCGCGCGTATTTTGTCGAGCAACTGAAGCAGCAGGTGCCGTACTACAACATTCGTCACAGCATCAAGCCAGGCATCACGGGCCTGGCACAGGTGCGCTATCAATATGGCGCCTCCGTCGACGATGCCGTCAAAAAACTGCAATACGATTTGTATTATGTGAAAAACAATAGCCTGTTCCTTGACTTGCTGATCTTGCTTGACACGGTGCAGGTGGTGCTGTTTGGCAAGGGCAGCCGGTGATGCGGGAGCAGTCGGACTGGCTGGCGGCGGCCGACGCGGCAGCCCTCAGCCATGGCCTGGCGTCGCTGGCCTTCTTCGTGCTGGCGCTGCTGCTCATCAGCAACTGGCGTGCGCGGCAGAACGTGCGCGCCTTGCTGCTTGCCTGTCTGGCGACGGGCGGCTGGGCCACGGGCACGGTGGTGCTGGTGCTGCTGGGCCAGCGCGCCGCGCTGGCCGGCGACGCGCTGGAATTGCTGCGCACCCTGGCCTGGCTGGTGTTTTTGCTGCTGCTGATCGAACCGTCGCGGCCCCGCTTGCGCCTGCTGCTGGCCGGCATCATTCTCACGGCGCTGGCGCCCTGGCTGTTCTCCATGGCCTCATCCTGGCTGGCGCTGCCTTTACCGGCTCGTATCATCGCCAGTGTCTGCCGTTTGCTGCTGGCCGTGCTGGGCATGTTGCTGGTGGAACAGTGGTACCGCAATACGCCACCGTTGAAACGCTGGGGCATCAAGTTTGCGTGCCTCGGTGTTGGCGGCCTGTTTGCCTACGATTTCTATCTGTACAGCGACGCCTTGCTGTTTCGGGCGGTCAACGATGACATCTGGGCCGCGCGCGGCATCGTCGATGCCTTGTGCGCGCCGCTGCTGGCCATCTCGGCGGCGCGCAATCCGGGCTGGGCGCTGGGCTTGTCCGTCTCGCGCCAGATGCTGTACCGCTCGGCCGCCTTGCTGGGCTCGGCCATCTATTTGCTGGCCATGGCGGCCAGCGCCTATTATTTGCGCTACTTCGGCGGCACCTGGGGATCCTTGATGCAGATGGCTTACCTGGGCGGCGCGGCCCTGCTGCTGGCGGGCGTGCTGTTTTCCGGCAGCCTGCGCGCCAAGCTCAAGGTGACTATCAATAAACATTTTTACAATGCCATCTTCGATTACCGCGAGGAGTGGCTGAGATTTACGCGGGCCTTGTCCGAAGATGGTCCGGCGCTGGGCGAACGCACGATACAGGCCATGGCGCAGCTGGTGGAAAGCCGCGCCGGCGCGCTGTGGATCTTGCGCGAGCAGGGCCAGTTTGCCCCGGCCGCCAGCTGGAACTGGCCGCCTGGCACGTGGAGCGAGCCGGCGGCCGGCCCTTTGTGCCAGTTCCTGGAGGCACGGTTATGGGTGATCGACGTGCCCGATTGCGTGCAGAATCCGGGCCAGTATGGCGGCTTGCTGTTGCCGCCGGCGCTGCTGGCGCTGCCCGATGTGTGGCTGCTGGTGCCCCTGATGCTGCATGGCCAGCTGTTCGCCTTTGTCGCGCTGGCGCGGCCCCGCACGCGCATCAGCTTGAACTGGGAAATCCGCGACGTGCTGAAAATTGCCGGCAGCCAGGCCGCCAGCTACCTGGCGCACCGCGAATCGCTCGATACCCTGACGGTGGCGCGCCAGTTCGACTCGTTCAACCGCATGTCCACTTTCATCGTGCACGACCTCAAAAACCTGGTGTTTCAATTATCCCTTTTACTGAGCAATGCGAAAAAGCACCGTGCCAATCCCGCCTTCCAGGAAGACATGCTGGGCACTTTGGAGCATTCCGTGCAGAAAATGAAGACCCTGCTGCAGAAACTGGCGCGCGGCGAGGCGCCGGAAGCGTCGGCGCCGCTGCTGCTCGATGGCTTGCTGCGCCAGGCCGTGGCGGCCAAGGCCAGCCTGGCGCCGGCGCCCCGGCTGGAAATCGTCGATGGCGAGCTGACGGTGCTGGCCAACCGCGCGCGCCTGGAACGGGTGCTGGGGCACTTGATACAGAATGCCATCGAGGCGACGGCCAGCGATGGCAAGGTGGCCGTGCGCTTGCGGCGCGTGCAGCACACGGCCGTCGTCGAGCTCGACGATACGGGGCAGGGCATGAGCGAGCAATTCATCCGCGAACGTCTATTTACACCGTTCGACACGACCAAGACGGCGGGCATGGGCATCGGCGTGTTCGAAAGCCGCGAATACCTGCGCGAAGTGGGCGGCAGCCTGGAAGTGCGCAGCGAGCCGCAAGTGGGCACGACGTTTCGCGTGATCCTGCCGCTGCATGCGGCCTAGCAAAGGAGTGCCATGGGCAAGCAAAAACTGCTGGTCATCGAAGACGATCCCGGTCTGCAAAAGCAGTTGCACTGGAGCTTTGACGGTTATGACGTCTTGCTGGCGGGCGAGCGCGAGGCGGCGCTGGCGCTCGTGCGGCGCCACCAGCCGGCCGTGGTGACGATGGACCTGGGCTTGCCGCCCGACCCGGACGGCGCCACGGAAGGCCTGGCCACCTTGCAGCAAATCCTCGCGCTGGCGCCGGACACGAAAGTCATCATCCTGTCGGGCAACCAGGAGCGCGCGCATGCCTTGAAAGCCATCGCGCTGGGCGCCTACGATTTCCACCAGAAGCCGTTCGAGGCCGACATGCTGGGCCTGGTTATCGCCCGCGCGTTCTATTTGCACGCGATGCAGCAGGAAAACCGCCGCATGCTGCAGACGCAGGCGGATTCCCCTTTGGCCGGCATCGTCAGCCGCGATCCCGGCATGCTGAAATTGTGCCGCAACGTGGAAAAAGTGGCGCCCTCATCGGCCAGCGTGATGCTGCTCGGCGATTCTGGCAGCGGCAAGGAACTGATTGCACGCGGCTTGCATGCGCTGTCGAGCCGCCATGCGCAACGCTTTGTTGCCATCAATTGCGCGGCCATCCCCGAAAACCTGCTGGAAAGCGAACTGTTTGGCTACGAGCGGGGGGCCTTTACGGGCGCGGCCCGGCAAACCCTGGGCAAGATCGAACTGGCCCATGGCGGCACTTTCTTTCTCGATGAAATCGGCGACATGCCGATGGCGCTGCAGGCGAAATTGCTGCGCTTCCTGCAGGAACGGGTGATCGAGCGCGTGGGCGGGCGTGCCGAGATCGCCGTCGACGTGCGCATCGTCTGCGCCACGCACCAGGATTTAAAAATGCTGGCGGAACAGGGACGTTTCCGCGAAGACCTGTTTTACCGCCTCAGCGAAATCGTCTTGCGCATTCCACCCTTGCGTGAGCGGGTCGGCGATGGCACCTTGCTGGCGCAGCATTTCAAGAACAAGTTCTGCGCCAGCGAGGGGCGCGGCAACCTGCATTTCAGCGCGGGCGCGCTGCAGCTGATCGAAAGCTATGGCTGGCCCGGCAATGTGCGCGAAGTGGAAAACTGCATCAAGCGGGCCGTCATCATGTGTGACGGACCGCAGATCGCCGCCGACGACCTGGGCTTGCCCGCCAGCGCCCAGGCGGCGCCCCCGGATGAGCCGCTGAACCTGCGCCAGGCCCGCGAAGGGGCGGAATACAAGGTGATGGTGCGCGCGCTGGCGCGGGCCGACGGCAATATCGCCAGGGCGGCCGAGCTGCTGGGCGTGAGCCGGCCCACCCTGTACGACCTGATGGGCCATCACGGCATCAAGTAGGAAGCCAAACAAGCGAATGTATTAAAAATCAAGATTGTGTAAGGCGTCGCACATACGCTGGCGCCGCCGTGGCGCATCCTTGCCTCATCCACAACAAGGAGGCGCCATGAACGCGATCAGTTTATTGATGCAGGACCATAAGGCAGTGAAGGCTCTGTTTGCCCAGTATGAAGGCTTGAGCGACCGCTCATTTGCCACCAAGAAAAAGCTGGCCGACCAGATATGCCAGGAATTGACCGTGCACACGCAACTGGAAGAAGAAATCTTCTATCCGGCCGTGCGCCGCCCGATCCACGATGGCGACCTGATGGATGAAGCCGTCGTCGAGCACGCGAGCGCCAAGGAACTCATCGCGCAGATTGCCGCCATGGATCCTGCCGACGACCTGTACGACGCCAAGGTCAAGGTGCTGTCCGAGCAGATCGAGCACCACGTCCAGGAAGAAGAGGGCGACATGTTTCCCAAGGTGCGCCATACGGCCGTCGACCTCGACGCGCTGGGCAAGGAAATGGCCGCGCGCAAGGAACAGCTGACGGGCGTGGCCGCCTGAGCGGCTTAAAAAATCAACAATCAAGGGAGTATTCCATGCAAGCTACACAATTGTCCGTGTCGGACCTGAACAATCCGGGCGTGTCCTGGGGCGCTGTGCTGGCGGGCGCTGCCGCTGCGGCCGCCTTGTCCTTCATCCTGCTGATCCTCGGCGTGGGCCTGGGCCTGTCGTCCGTGTCGCCGTGGTCGTTCAATGCGACGGCCATCGGCGTGTCGACCATCGCCTGGCTGGCTTTCATGCAGCTGGCCGCCTCCGGCATCGGCGGCTACATGGCGGGACGCCTGCGCGTGAAATGGAGCTCGATTCACACGGATGAGGTGCATTTCCGCGATACTGCGCACGGCTTGCTGGCCTGGGCCGTGGCCACCCTGATCACCGTGGCCGTGCTGGCCGGCGGCACGCGCGCCGTACTGAGCGGCGCCATCGACGCAGGCAGCGGCGTGGCGGCGGCGGTGTCCCCGGCCGCGGCGGCCGGTGCCGGGGCTGCAGGCGCCAAGGCGGGCGAGGGTAGCGGCGCCAATCCGCTTGACTATTTCTCGGACATGCTGCTGCGCGCCGCACCGGCGCCTGAAACGGGCGGCACGGCCGCCGACCTGCGCGTGGAAATCGGCAAGATCTTTGCCACTGGCCTGTCCACGGGCAGCCTGGCCCCCGATGACCGCACCTACCTGGGCCAGGTCGTGGCCAGTCGCACAGGCTTGACGCAGGCTGAGGCGGAAGCGCGCGTCGACGCCGTCTACGCCCGCGCCGCCAAGGCCGCCGCCGATGCCAAGGCGAAAGCACAGCAAGCGGCCGACACGGCCCGCAAGGCCGGCGCCCACACGGCACTGTGGATGTTCGTCGCCTTGCTGCTGGGCGCTTTCGTGGCCAGCCTGGCGGCAACGTTTGGCGGCCGCCAGCGCGACCATGAAAGAGTGCTGCGCCACGTGACCATTTAAGCCACCCATACAATCAAGGAGTCTGCCATGCGTTCCATCCTCTTGCTGCTGCTGGGTATTCCATTGCCCATCGTCATACTGATCGCCCTGTTCGTGCGCTGACAAGGGCAACACAGGAACCGGCGCCCGCTGCAAGGTGGGCGCCGGTTTTTGCGTGAAAGCGGGCGCATGTGTAATATGGCGCCATCTTTCCACCGAGACTATCCATGACCTTTCCCTTGTTGAAAACCGCCGCCATCACCGCTTTGGCCTGCACCATGCTGGCCGCGTGTTCCACCCTGATCGGCCCGCGCGACGTGAATGTGTCGCTGAGCAAGATGCAGCAAGGCCTGGAGCGCCGCTTTCCGATCGACAAGCGTGTGCTGTCCGTGCTGGACGTCAAGCTGACCCGTCCGCAATTGTCGCTGCAGCCCGAGCGCGAACGGGTTGCCCTCAGCGTCGATGCCAGCGTCTTGCCGCCATTCATACGCCAGAGCTGGCGCGGCAGCCTGGCCATGTCGGGCCGCCTCGTGCTCGACGCCCAGCGCAATGCCGTCTACCTGAGCGAAGCGAGCGTGGACAAGGTCACCATCGACGGCATGGACGAGTCGCAGCAGCGCCAGTTTGCCAAGGTGGCCAGCCTGGTGGCCGACCAGCTCATGCATGAAACGCCCATATACACCTTCAAGCCCGACGAATTGCACTACGCGGGCGTGCAATTCGTGCCCACCCAGATCAGGACCACGGGCAATGGGCTGACGGTGACGTTCGAGCCGGTGAAGTAGGCTAGGCCTTCAATGCAGGCGAGCTGATTTGCGTCGCCGTGTTATTGCGCGGCGTCGCTTCTTCGTGGAACAGGTCCGCCAAATACTCGCACAGTGCATCGTCTTGAATATCGTCGGGAATAATGAAATCGGCGGGCCGGCGCTTGCCTTCGGTACCGAGATAGAATGCGCGCCATACTCCCTGATTTCCCCGGATGGCGATCAGCGTGCCGAAAATATTGAATCTGAATTCCTGCATCAAACTTCTCCAGGCAAAGCGCCAGTCCAATAGATATGGCGCGGGGGGGGATATGGCTATTGCTAAATAGTAACATTTGCTGATCATCGGCGCTGGCTCGAGGCGTGCTTCAACGCCCAACGGATCACTGGACTTGTTTAACGGGCATTGTTTCCCCGCAGGTACGCGGACTATAATCCAGCCTCTCATGCCTGGACAAGCATGTTCCCCAACATGAAGTGAAAACAATTAAAGGAATCTTCGTGAAACGTTCGCTGATCAGCGCCGCCTGCTGCGCCTTGCTCGCCTTATCTTCGCCGTCGCTGTACGCCCAAGCCTCCAATGCCACCGCGCCCGTCTCCGGCATCGACCTGAAAACCCTGGACCCCGCGGTCAGCCCCCGGGATGACTTCTACGGCTACGTCAACGGCGTCTGGACCCGCAATACGGACATCCCGGCCGACAAATCCGTCTGGGGCACCTACATCGAATTGCGCGAAATCGCCCAGGGCCAGTTGCGCGGCCTGATCGATGCGACCCTGAAAAATCCCGGCAAGCCGGGTAGCGAGGCGCACAAGATCGCCGACCTGTACACGAGCTTCATGAACGACAAGGCGCGCAATGCGGCCGGCTTCAAGCCCCTGCGCGCCGAACTTGCCCGCGTCGCCGCCGTGAAGGACAAGAAAGACTTGCCGGCGTTGCTGGCCTATCTGCAAAGCAATGGCGTCGCGACGCCGTTTTCCGCCTATGTGGCGCCCGATGCGCAAGACCCGGAGCAGTACACGGTCAACATCAGCCAGTCCGGCTTGGGCTTGCCTGACCGCGATTACTACCTGAAGGAAGACGACGCCAAGCTGCAAGCCGTGCGCGCCAAATACCTCAAGCATATCGAAACCATGCTGGCCATGAGCGGCGACAAGGCTGCGGCCGCCCACGCGGCGCAGATACTCGACATCGAAACGCGCCTGGCGGCCGTGCAGTGGACGCGCGTGCAGATGCGCGACCCCGTCAAATCGTACAACCGCGTCGATTTCGATAAATTCGCGGCACTGGCGCCGGCCTTCGACTGGAACGCCTACTTTACTGCCGCCGGCCTGGCGCCAAAGGCTACTTCTGCCGTCGTGCGCCAGCCCAGCTTCATGACGGGCTTTGCCGAGACCGTGGCCGCCGTGCCGCTGGAATCGTGGAAGAGCTATCTGAACTGGCGCATCATCGAAAGCTATGCCTCGTTCCTGGATAACGCCACGGTCAAGGAGCGCTTCGCCTTCGACGGCACGGTGCTGCGCGGCGTGCCGCAAAGCGAACCGCAGTGGCAACTGGCGCTGCGCTTCACGGATGGCGCCATCAGCGACGCCGTCGGCAAGCGCTACGTGGAAATGTATCTGCCGCCGGAAACCCGGCCCCGCGTGATGGCCATGTTCGACAATTTCGTCGCCTCGTTCAAGGATGGCATCGAGCAGCTCGACTGGATGGGCCCGGAAACCAAGAAGGAAGCTCAGCTCAAGCTGGCGGCCTTGAAGCCGAAGATCGCGTATCCCGATACCTGGCGCGACTACAGCAGCATGACGACGCAGCCGAATGACCTGATCGCCAACGTGCGCGCAGCGCGCGTGTGGAGCCGCCAGCAAAACCTGGCCAAGCTGGGCAAGCCTGTCGACCGCGACGAATGGTCGATGACGCCGCAAACCGTCAACGCCAGCTACAGCCCGGCCCTCAACGCCATCACGATCCCGGCCGCCATTTTGCAACCGCCATTCTTCAACGTGAAAGCGGAAGATGCCGTCAATTACGGCTTGCTGGGCATCACCTTCGGCCATGAAATCAGCCATGCCTTCGACGATTCCGGCAGTCAATATGACGCCAAGGGCCGCTTGCGCAACTGGTGGACGGCTGAAGACCGCACGGCCTTCAAGGCGCTGGCCGCCGGCCTCGTCAAGCAGTATGGCGCCTATAGCCCCGTGCCGGGCTACCACATCAATGGCGAGCTGACCCTGGGTGAAAACATCGGCGACAATTCCGGCCTGTCGATCACCTACAAGGCCTACCAGCGTTCGCTGGGCGGCAAGCCGTCGCCCGTCATCGATGGCTTGACGGGCGAACAGCGCCTGTACATCGGTTTTGCGCAGAAGTGGCGCGCGAAATTGCGTCCCGAAGCGGCCATCGCGCAGATCAAGAGCGATCCGCATTCGCCGGGCGAATTCCGCGCCAAGGGCACGGTCAAGAACCAGCCCGGCTTCTACGAGGCGTTCGGCATCAAGCCGGGCGACCCGATGTACTTGCCGCCCGAGCAGCGCGTGATCATGTGGTAATCAGGTAGGGCAGTGGGGCAGCCGCGCGGGGACTATTCCTTGGCGTGGTTGAGCGTGTACCTGGGCAGTTCGAGCGTCAGGTCTGTGTTTGACACGCGGGCCTGGCACGACAGGCGCGAGTGGGGCTGCAAGCCCCAGGCCTGGTCCAGCATGTCTTCCTCATTGTCGCCCAGTTCATTGAGCGAGTCGAAACCCTGCACCACGACCACATGGCAGGTGGAACAGGCACCTACCTGGCCGCAGGCGTGTTCTATATCTATTTTGTTGCGCTGCAATGCATCGCAAATGCTCATGTTCTGCGGCGCGTCAAACACGGCGCCTTCCGGCGCCAGCTCGGGATGGGGCAGGACGGTGATTTTTGGCATGCGGGATTCTCCTTGATGTCGCTTGAATACCGCTACCTTGAACCTTCCCGCCTTGATAAGGTCAAGCGCAACTTGCGCCTGAACGAGGGCTTGCTGCGCTTACATCGTAAGCGTCGGGTCAGCGCCGTATTGAATGCCATGGCAAATTGATCGATGATGCGATCGCACCGCTGGGAAGCGGCGTATCTTAAAGAGCTGCTGACATGTTGCTGTTCCAGGGTAAGAACTCATCGACCCGGTTGACGGGATGATCGGCGATATGCTTCAGCACGTGACGCAACCAGGCTTCGGGGTCGACACCGTTCAGTCTGGCCGTGCCGGTCATGGTTCTGCGTGGCGATGGCCAACTTGCCGGCCCCAACTGCGCTCATGCCAGGATTCTGAAGCGCGATGTGGGGTAGAGGGAAAACGGAAAAAATTGGGCGCTAAACCTCATAACTTATCCCTGAATACCGCAGTGTCCGATATTTGTGTTCGTCAACCAAGGTGTTCTGAAGCCCAGACGTAATCTCTTTTCAGATTGATGCATCTCCAGTCGGCCCAAGTGCTCAGGCGACTATAACGGGATGGCCCGTAATTCGCCCGTGCGCCCCATTTCAATGATACGTTTGAGTGTCACGCGCTTGAACACCGGCCTGCATTGACCGCAGTAGAAATCTTTGATGCCCACTTTTCCCGAGATCGACTGCGGACGCACGACGCCGCTGAAGATGAGCACTTGCAAAGCTTCGCGGTCGGGCGCTCCTTTCACAGGATTGGTGGCCAGGCCGCTGGAGTACTCGGCGGTGAAGGTCAGCACTTTTTTCTTCGAATCGTATGTCATCTCTTTGATGGTGGCTCTGACTGGTTCGGAGGTGCCGATGGCGACAGCGACATGGCCTATCGTTTCCGCTACGCGTTGGTAAAGCACGATGTCGTATCCGGAGACAAAATGTGGATCGTCAGCGCCTTCGGTCTGCATATTCGAGTAGTAGCCAATCAAGCGCGCCGGCACGGACTCTACAGCGTGCGCCGTCGGCAGGAGACATGCGGCGATCAGAAAGGCGGCGAAAAATTTCATATTAATGTCCTGTAGTTGACCAGTGCGGTTTATCGGCATTTCCGCCAACGTATTTTTTAACGCCATAAGTCAACCCAACTGCTTTGAGCTGCAAGTTCATGCCCGTGCGCGGCGTGGTGTTGATCTCCGTGATCGAGCCGTCCTTGTTGGCGATATTCAGAGTGCCGGTCCAGGTAATTGACATGTCGATCGCCTCACGACTTGTATGCAAGGTGTTTAGGGCTGGCGGTGTGTTCGCGGCCAACCCTCCGATACCGTACCCTGCCGACATCTGGCGCGCCGCGCTCACGGAAGCCTCCAGTGTGGGGTGGTCCCATTTGATGTTGACGCCGGCCATGGACGGTACCATTGTCGGATCGAAACCGTTCTTTACAATCCTATGCGCCCAGTGCATGAGATATGCGCGCTCGGGCGGCCTGTAGGTTGCGGCGATGTTTTTGACGCCACCGGCCGCCTCGATTGCCGCAATAAAGGCATTACAGTTACTCCGGAAGTCGGGCTTGAGAGCTGATGTTTCGCGGCTACCTGGGAAGCGGTTGCACCACACAGCACCGCTAAGCTCAGGCGTTACGCTAACAGTCGCAGGCGTAGTGTTCGTGGTCGGTGTGAGGGGGGCTGTCGTGGTCATAATATGGTACTTCTATCGTCACGTTTTGTGGATGGTCCGAGCATGCTTTTTCGGTCATGCCCCCAGTGTCAGTGGTACCGATAAGCTCAGTACCGTCGTCCAGGGTGATGCGATAGCGTGTATTCGTAAGCGCCTGTCCAGTCGATTCATCCTGTACGTGGAAGGCGAGGTCATATTTGTGGTCATCGTGATCGTCGCTCGTCGGCGGAGTGGCTAATGTTCCATCGAGGGCTGCGGCAAAGGCTGTGCGCATGGCTGCGGTCGAAGGGCAGATTGCTCGCGGCGCAGCGCCACTGCCATATTCCACAGTGTCGGAAAACTGGGTGGCGATCAGGATTGCGCCACAAGAGGTCTTCATGCCTGCCAAGGCTACGCCTTTCCCGTAAAAGGTCGTTGTTGGCACGCCCTCCACAATAGGGAAAACACCTTTGCACTTGGGGCAGTGGACTTTGTGTCCAAAAAAAGCAATGGGCTGGCCCATGCATATGTCCGTCATGGACCCTTCTAGAACAACGCCACCATGGCTTGTGGGGTCGCCCTTCCTTATGATTTCACCGGCCATAGAATTCCAACATTTTATTTGCCTAAGCAATATAGCTTATTTATGAATGTTATCGGCGAAATAAGAGGAAATGTTTCTGGTTGGTGGTGGGGCCAACAGTGACACGTCGGCTACAGGGGTACGGTCTGAATCGGCTTAGCGCCCATTTTTTCCGTACAGCTTGGCTGTGCCGATCAGCGAGTACATCGCAGCGGCGCGCTCGCCGCCGGTGTCGGCACCGGTAAACAGGTAATTGCGGCGGCCGATGGCGATGCCGCGCAGCGCCCATTCGGCCGCCGAGTTGTTGGATATTCGGCGAGCGCCTTCTGCGCCTTCGCCGCCAGACCGTTCATGCCGGCGCGCATGTCGGTACGCTGGCGGCCAGCCATATCTTCGTGCCTGCTGACAAACCGATCATGGCAGCCGCCGTGCCAGCAACAGCGTCAGCGTGGCCGCGTCGATCTGGTCTTCCAAACGCAGCTGGGCCTGGCCCAAGTTGACCACGATCATGCCGGACGAGACGCTGGCGGCCGATGAGGCCGCCACCGGTGTGTTTAGCACTGTGACTGCCACCAGTTGACTTGGCGCAGTGCTAGCACTAGCAGCAAGCGTCTCGTCGCCGAAGCGCTTGCGCCAACTGAACAGCTGATTGGTGTTGATCTTCAGATCGCGGGCAAGCAGCGAAACGGATGCCCTATCAACCTGAGTACGCGCCACAGCGGCACGCTTGAATTCATCGCTGTGCTGGCGATACGGGCCGCGTTTCGCGCTGGTTGGGACTGGTTGAATTATTGTGTCCATAAATAAATTTGTGGACACAATCAATTTGCGTCCCAAATTCAATCATGGAGCGACGCGGTGCTCAAGGGAAGACGGTGGTGTGCCGACGTTTACCTTACATCTTCGACGCCGGATGTTCCGCCAGCGGGACAAACTGGCCGGTAGCCTCGTCGAGCGCGTCGAGCGAGCCATTTTCGATGTCGTAGACCCAGCCATGCAGGGTCAGGCGTTTTTGCGTGATGCCCAGCGCCACCGAAGGGTGGGTGCGGATGTTGTTGAGTTGCGCCACCACGTTGGCCCGCACCATGCCGTCGATGCGATCCTGTTCTGTCGCATGCTCGATCGACTCATTGATCATGCGCGCCGCATCCGCGTGCCGCAGCCAGTTCTTGACCGCCGGCATGTGATCGAGGCAGGTGCAGGTGGCGATGGCCTTCATCGCGCCGCAATCGGAGTGGCCGCAAATGACGATGTCCGTCACATTCAGGGCGGCCACGGCAAATTCGACGGACGCGCTTACGCCGCCCGGTTCCGGGCCAAACGAAGGCACGATGTTGCCCGCGTTGCGGATCACGAACAGTTCGCCAGGTTCACGCTGCGTCACCAGTTCCGGCACCATGCGGCTGTCGGAGCAGGAAATGAACAAGGCTTTCGGCGTCTGTCCTGTCGCCAGTGTCTTGAACAGCTCTCGGCGTTCAGGAAAGACTTCCTTCTGGAAACGTAGAAATCCGGCAATGATGTCGCGCATAAATAAAAGAAAAGAGTGGTGTGAGCCCGTATTATCGCCGATGTCAGCGCGGCTGGCTTGCCGGCTGGCCCGTTTCAGGGGCCGCCGTGCAGCGCTCGAGATGCTCGAGCAATTGCAGGAACACGCGTTTATCGGCAATGTGATTCATCGTGTTGCTGATGAATATGTCGCTGGCGGCCGCTGCCACGGCACTGCGGGCTTGCGCGCAGGCGGCATGCAGTGGCGCGCGGTCAAGCTCAAGCAGCGCCGTATCGATACTTTCGCACGTGAAATCGAAGGCATCGATGCCGCAACAGCCGGCGTCGCAATGGGTTTCCAGGCGGCAGATCAGCGGCCACAGCCCGTCCAGCAGGGCATCGATGTCGATGGCCTGGTCATAGCGGCCGTCAATGCTGATGAACTCGATCCATGTCTCATCGCCGATCTGGATATCGTACTTGCGGTCACGTTCGGTCATTTTTCAACATTCTCCTCGTCAGTGGCACCTCATTATAAAAAAAACCGCCCGAAGGCGGTTTTTATCAACGAGGCGATGCCGGCGTCTAGATAAAGTAGATCAGCGCGATGATGCCGACCACCAGCGCCACGCGGGTGACCTGGTAGGCCGTCTTGTTCCACGCCTTGAAGCGGCGGCGGTACTGGCCCATGGTCCAGGAAATCTGGAACAGCTTGCTCACGCCGCCGACCTGGTCGCCCAGCTCGTTCGGCGAGGCGGCGGCCGTCATCAGAGTGCGCCCCAGCCAGCGGTTCAAGCCTTGCGCCCAGCGGTAGCGCATCGGGCGTTCGATGTCGCAGAACAGGATGATGCGGTCGCTGTCGGCATCGTTGCGGGCCCAATGGATATACGTTTCATCGAACATCACGGCCTGGCCATCGCGCCAGCTGTGGCGCTCGCCGTCGACGTCGATGAAGCAGCGGTCGTCATTCGGCGTTTGCAAGCCCAGATGGTAGCGCAGGGAGCCGGCGAACGGGTCGCGGTGCGGGTTGAGCTTGCCGCCTTGCGGCAGTTCCGCGAACATGGCCGCCTTGATCGACGGAATCGATTGCAGCAGCGCATAGGTTTGCGGGCACATCTGCTGCGCCGACGGGTGGTTCGCGTCATACCATTTCAGGTAGAAACGTTTCCAGCCATATTTGAAGAAGGAATTGAAGCCCACGTCATTGTTCTTTTCGGCCGCCTTGATCTTTTTCATTTCCTGCATGCGCAGCGCTTCATCGCGGATGATCTGCCAGTTTTGCTGCAGCGGCGCCAGTTCCGGAAATTGATCGACGGAAAGATATGGCGTGGCCGGTACCTTGGAAAAGGTGTGCATGAACAGGTTCAACGGCGCCATGAACGAGGAGTGATCGAAGATCTGGCGGCGGAACGGCAGGCGTACCTTGCCACGAAAATGAATATGTAAAACAGAAAACACAAAAATGCCCAGCAAGGCCCACTTCATACACAACCTCGTTTTTTAAGAATGGGGCAATTATAACCAGTTAATGCCATCGCCACCCCGTGCCACGGTGAAGGAACGATGAAGCGGCGCGCGCTGGCACTCTGTCCTACAATAGCTTTATTTCATCACTGAAGAGGCAACAATGGAAATCTGGCACGCACCGCTTGACCTGGCCACCCTCAACGCCGCCAGTGTAGGCACGGCCATGCGCCACCTGGGCATCGCATTCACGGCTTTCGGCCCCGACTGGATCGAGGCGACCATGCCCGTCGACCACCGCACCATGCAGCCTTTTAAACTGCTGCATGGCGGCGCTTCCGTCTTGTTGGCCGAAACCCTGGGCAGCATGGCCGCGAATGCCTGCCTCGATTCCTGCCGGCACGTGAGCGTGGGCCAGGAAATCAACGCCAACCACCTGCGCGGCGTGCGCGGCGGCCAGGTGACGGGGCGCGCCACGCCGATCCACCGGGGCCGCACCAGCCAGGTCTGGGAAATCCGCATCACCGACGACGACGGCAAATTATGCTGCATTTCGCGCATCACCATGGCCGTCATCGATACCCCTGGCAACAGTTAATTGTCTTTTTTGATATGCGTCAAGGCACTAAAAGTGGACACGTGGAATCATCCATAACGCTGTTCGCTTATAATTCAGTGTGCTGTTGTATGGCGTAGGGATAATTCCCGCACGCCAGCATTGCCCGAAATTAGAAGCTGACTGCCCAAAAAACGCCAGTTAGAGACCCATCCTGCGCCATGCAGGAAAGGCAACACGACGGCGAGCAGATCGCTGGTTCTAGCGGAACCGGCAACAATCAACTTTATTACAGGGCAATAACAACAATGATGTCATTCAATCGTTTGACGATAGGCGCGCGCCTGAGCGCAGGCTTCGGGCTGCTGGTGGTACTGATGCTGGTGCTGGCGGCCTTCGCGCTGCTGCGTATCGGCGCCATCTCCGGCGCCATGGACGCGCAAGAAAAAGTCCAGCTGGAAAAACTCGAACCGCTGTACGTGGCGCGCGAAGCGCTCGACCAGACGGGCCTGGCCGCCCGCAACGCGTATATCTTCCATGACCAGGCTGCCGCCGAGAAAGAGTTGGCCATCCTCGACAGCCAGAAAGCGCTGTACCTGGAAGCGCTGGCGCGCCTGGCGCCGCAGTTCGCCGGCGATGCGCAATTCGAGAAAGTCAGCACGGGCCTGAAAACCATGGCGCAGGAATTGCAGCGTCCGCGCCAGTTCCGCGCCACGGGGCAGATGGAACAGTACGGCACCTTCCTCGTCGAGGAGTGCAGCCCCCTGCGGCGCCAGATCGTCGCCGATATCGATACGGTGCTGAAAAACGTGCAGCGCGAATCGGAGCAGGCCAGCGTGGCCGCGCGCGCCATTTACGGCCAGTCGCTGCGCTGGATCGGCGTGCTGGCTGCCCTCAGCGTGCTCATTTGCATTGCGGTCGCCACCGTCATCACGCGCGGCCTGCTGCGTCAGCTGGGCGGCGAACCGGCGTATGCGGCCACGATCGCCGGGCGCATCGCGCTCGGTGAACTGGCCATCGACGTGCACACGCGCCACGGCGACGACAGCAGTTTATTGTTCGCGATCAAGACCATGCGCGACAACCTGGCCACCATCGTCGGCAAGGTGCGCCACGGAACGGAAAGCATCGCCACGGCCTCGACCGAGATCGCCACGGGCAACCGCGACCTGTCGCAGCGCACGGAGCAGCAGGCGGGCTCGCTGGAAGAAGTGGCCTCATCGATGGAAGAACTGATTTCCACCGTGCGCCAGAATGCGGACAACGCGCAACAGGCGAACCATCTGGCGCGCGAAGCGTCGAAGGTGTCGGAGCAGGGCGGCAAGGCGGTGGCCGAAGTGGTGCACACCATGGGCCTGATCAATGCTTCGTCGAACAAGATCGTCGATATCATCGGCGTGATCGACAGCATTGCTTTCCAGACGAATATTTTGGCATTGAACGCGGCCGTGGAAGCGGCGCGCGCTGGCGAGCAGGGACGCGGTTTCGCCGTCGTCGCCACGGAAGTGCGCAACCTGGCGCAACGTTCAAGCGCCGCCGCGCGCGAAATCAAGCTGCTGATCGACGATTCCGTCAGCAAGGTAGGCACGGGAACCTTGCTCGTCGAGCAGGCGGGCGCCACCATGCACGACGTGGTGGCCGGCATCGGCAGGGTGACGGGCATCATGGCCGAGATCAGCCACGCCACGCAGGAGCAGGGTGCCGGCATCGAGCAAGTCAACCGCGCCATCGTCGACATGGACAGGGTGACCCAGCAAAACGCGGCCCTCGTCGAGCAGGCGGCGGCCGCCGCGCACGAATTGCAGCAGCAGGCGGCGCAGCTGGAACAGGAAGTGGGCATTTTTAAACTGGCCAAGCCGGCCAGCGGACCGCTGCGCCTGGCGGCCTGACGCGGGAGCACGGCAGCGCCGCGCACCACCAGCCATGCGCCAAGCGTCGTATTCCGCGCTACAATGAGAGCTGGATCACCGCCAGGACTTCTCATGCAAGTGCGCAGCAGCCATGATCTATCCAGACCGGACGACGACAAACCGGCGCCGCCCGTGCTGCAGCTGGCCCTTGCCGGTCTCGGCTGGGGTCTGCTCACCTGCATGCTGTGCTTTGCCATCCTGTTTATCACCAAATGGCTGCTGCCGCCCGAATACTGGGGCGCACACACGGGCTTGTCCAAGTTCAAGCGCGAAATGTCGCTGCCCCTGCTGGTGTTCTGGGTCGTCATCTATTCACCCATCCTGGAAACCTTCCTCGGCCAGCTGCTGCCGCTGGAAATCCTCCGGCGCCTGGGCGCCAGCCGCCAGCTGAGCATTTTTATCGGCGCCATCCTGTGGGCCGTCGTGCATTTCATCAGCGGCGGCTTGCTGCACGCCATCGTCGCGCTGGGGTCCGGCGCCATGTTCAGCTTTGTCTACCTGCGCTACCGCGGCCCCAGTGTGGCCGTGGCCTATGCAACGACGGCGTTCGCGCGCGCCTGCAACAATATCGCCATCCTCGTTGCGGTGTTTTACGGCCTGGACGCCTAAAGCACCGTCCAAAACCTACTGCGCGTCGGTATAGGCGGCCTGCGATGCTCACCGTACTCTAGTACGGTTGCGCTTCTCGACCACCTCTACCTTCCGCTCGCTACGGTTTTGTCAGGCGCTTTTCTTTCTTCCTGAGCAAATACGGCACCAGCGCCGCCAGTGCCACGGCCAGCACCGCCAGGCCGAGCAGTAGCTGGCGGAAGGCCGCGTCATAGCTGGCGCGCAGCAGCGCTTCCTGGCCGCCCAGCAGCTGTGTCGCTTGCTCGATATCGCCGAGCGCGGCGCGGCTGGCGGCGGCCAGCACGGGTAAATCGGCTGGTAGTTGATGCGCCAGGCCCGCGCCGATCAGGCTGGCCAGCACGGCGCCTGCCAGGGCCAGCGCCACCCCGTCGGCGCTGACGCGCACGGTATTGAAGATGCCCGTCGCCATGCCGGCCCGCTCCGTTTCCACCACGCTCAAGGCCATACCATCCATCAAGCCCCACGGCAAGCCTATGCCCACGCCGATCAGCAGCAGGGGGCCGGCCAGCGCTGCGGTGCCGCCATGGCCCAGCACCTGCGCCAGCCAGGCCAGTCCCGCCGCAGCCAGCAGCAGTCCCGCCGCACTCAGGGCGCCTGCACCGATCCAGCGCGACAGCAGCGCCGCCAGCATGGGCACGAGCAGCAGCGGCGCGGCCAGGGCGATCATCAGGCGTCCCGCCGCCAGCGCGGACATGTTGTCGATGCCGATGAAGCGCCCCGGCAGCATGACGATGAGCACGATGAACAGGAAGGCGGGCGAGGCGGCCAACACTTGCACGGCGACAAAGCGACGCTGGCGGAACAGCGACAAATCCAGCAGCGGGTGCGCCGTTCGGCGCTCGATGGCGCCGAAGGCAACGAACAGCAGGACGGACGCGGCGACGGACAGCAGCACGGCGCCGTTGCGCCAGCCGTGCTCGGGCGCCAGCAGCATGCCCAGGGTCAACAGGCCCAGCGCGGCGCTGAAGCTGATGGCGCCGGGCCAGTCCAGCCGGCCCTTGCCGCGCGGGGGATCGGTGGGCACGCTGCCCCATACCAGCAGCATGCCGATGGCGCCCAGCGCGGCCGTGGCATAAAAGATGGCGGGCCAGCGGGCCAGCGCCAGCATGGCTCCGGCCGCCAGCGGACCGAAGGCCAGGCCCAGGCCGAACGTCGTGCCCAGCACGCTCATCACGCGGTTGCGCGCCGCGCCGTGGAACAAAGGCGCCAGCGACGACATGGCGGCGGCGAACGCGGCCGCGCCGCCGAGACCTTGCACGAAGCGCAGCACGGCGATCCATGCCACCGATGGCGCGTGGGCGATGGCCAGGGTCGCCACGCAAAACAGCGCCAGCCCTGCCAGCCAGACGCGGCGCCGTCCCAGCACGTCCGTCAGGCTGCCGGCCACCATCATGGCGCTGCCATAGCTGAGGATATACGCATTGATGACCCAGTTCAGGGCGGCGGCGCTGCCGTGCAGTTCGGCGCCCAGGGCGGGCAGAGCCACGGCCGGGCCCGTGAAGCACAGGGGAATCAGCAAGCCCGTCAGGCAAGCGGCCAGCACTTGCAGGGGGAGTGAAAGACGTGAGGAAGAGGGCATGGGTGTCGGATATGAAAGAAAGAGGGGCGAGTATGGCCTGCCAGTCATTGAAGAAAAATGGGCTAAACTGATCAACATATCGGACATAAATGTCGTGAATGGAGAGCAAATGGATAGCTTGGGCGGCATCGCCATGTTCGTGCAGGTAGCTGATAGCGGCAGTTTTTCCGCCACGGGCCGGCTGCTGGGCCTGTCCTCGTCGGCCGTCGGCAAGAGCGTGGCGCGCATGGAGGCGCGGCTGGGCGCGCGCCTGTTCCAGCGCAGCACGCGGCACCTGGCGCTGACGGCGGACGGGGAAAAATTCCTGCAGCGCTGCAAGCGCATCCTGGCGGAAGTGGAAGCGGCCGAGCGCGAGCTGGGCGAGTCGAGCGGCGCGCCGAGCGGCCGCCTGCGCATCAGCCTGCCACGCTACAGCGGTCTGTTCGAGCCGGCTATCGGCGCCTTCATGCAAGCCTATCCCGCCATCGAACTCGACCTTGATTTTTCCGACGCCATGGTCAATATCGTCAGCGACGGCTTTGACGCGGCCGTGCGCACGGGCGAGCTGGCCGATTCGGGCTTGATGCGGCGCAAACTCTGTACGTTCCGCCGCCTGCTGGTGGCGTCGCCCGCTTATCTGGCGCGCCACGGCAGGCCCGCCGATGGCGCCGCGCTGCTGCAACACGCGCGCCTCGACTACCGCTTTCCCGCCACCGGCCGACTGGAACAGTGGCCGCTGATGGACGAGGTAACCCAGCCGGTGCCCGGCATGGTTTGCAACAGCGTGGAAATGCGCGTCTTCCTGGCCGTGCAGGGGCAGGGCATCGCCTACCTGCCCGCATTTGCCGTGCAGCGCGAGCTGGCGGCAGGGCAACTGGTCTCGCTGCTGGACGCGCATACACAGGTGCGCACGGCATTCTGGCTGCTGTGGCCGGCCAGCCGCCACCTGCCGCCGCGCCTGCGCGTGTTCATCGATTTCCTGATGCAGCAGTTACAGGATCAAACTTTTGGCGCCTTGCCATGACGGCGGATGCTTCCCTGACGCCATTGCAGTTGCATGTGGCCGGCGCTACCGTGCGCGCCGCGCCCGGCAAATAAGCGCCATCTCGCCAAACTTTGAAGCCTGCGTATTGCTGGCGGCCTACTCCACGCTTTCCAGGGATGCCACCGTGTCGAAAATATGCGCCAGCGCGCTTTCCATGGCGCCGGCGGTCGCGTCGCCGCTCTGGTTGGTGATGATGAAGACGCCCAGCTGGTATTTGGGAACGACCCAGGCGTAGCTTTGCGCACGCGGCACGCCGCCATGGTGTACATAATGCGTGCCCAACTGCCGATTGTTGCCGATATTCCAGAAGTAGCCAATGCTGAAATCGTCCTGGAAGCGCACCAGCGGCTGGTGCGATTCGATGACCGCGGGATGGGCGCTCAATTGCAGGCGCAGGTATTTTGCCATGTCCGGCAAGGTCGACTTCAGGTTGCCGGCCGCTCCCCAGGGCAGTTGCGGCATCGGTGTTGTCATGACGGGATTGTCGCTGTGGTAGCCGGGCGCCAGCCGGCCGGCATCCGTGGCTGCGATTCTGAGCCGGGTATCGTGCATGCCGGCGGCACGCGCGAGGAATTGCGTGAGCAGCACGTCATACGGCATGCCGTAGATTGTTTCGAGCGTGTGCGCAATGAGTTCGGTGCCGGCGCTTGAATAGGCGTAGTCCTTGCCTAGCGGACCTGTGATGCTGACTGTGTGCAAGTCTTGCCAGAATTGCTGTTGTCCGTAGCTGGCGTAGGCCGCATTGAGCTTTGCCGGCGTGGCGTGTGCAGTGAAATCCTTCAATATGGTGTTCACCTGCAATGGCAGCATGCCCGGCATGGTGCTGGTGTGCGAGATCAAATGGCGCAAGCGCACTGGCTGCCCCTGCGACTGCAGGTTCGGGTAGGCGGCCGGCAGGTACTTTTGGATGGGATCGTCGAGCGCCGCCTTCCCATCGAGCACAGCGTTCGCCAGCAGCAGGCCGGCAAAAGTCTTGCTGACCGAGCCGATTTCATACAGCGTTGTATCGTTCGGCGGATTGGCTTTGCCGGTCTCCAGCTCGCCTTGATGCAGCATGAATTCCTCGCCGCGATAAACGACGGCAATCGAGGTCGCATGCAGCAATGTTGACTGCAGCAGGGTGGTCGCGGTCTGGCGCATGGCCGCGGGAATGTCATGCGCAGGTGCCGTGGCTGCCGGCTTGCAAGCTGCCAGTGCGAGTGTCATTACAGTGATGCTTGCGGCGAGTTTGGTCATCATGCGCACCATCCAGGGGGGAGGGGCATTCTCGCACAATGGATGCAGCGGCGACAGAAAAAACCTGGCAAAAGTTTCTCTTCTTTCCTCCATGTAGTGTGACATTTGCATGACAAATAACAGTGGCTGTCCCGTTTGACCGTCATTAAGGCGTGCATGCGAGGCGACGCTCAACCGCGCGCCGTCCATGCGCCGAAAGTGCCGGACCGTTGAAGGTGCACGCTGAACGGCAGGTGGATGCGGCCGGGACTTTTGCCTTGCATGCCGGCTTGCGCCGACATATTCACTCTTGGTTTTGACGTTTAACGACAGGAAACTGCAACATGACTGAAAAATTTGCATCGCACACTTCCACCTCCGCAGGCGATGGCGTTGCCGCCAGCGAGGCATACCTGAACAGTGCCGCTGCCCTGCAGCGCTTCACCGGCACGCCGAACGCCGATGTGCTCAGTGGCACCACGGGCGCCGACGTGCTCGAAGGCCTGGCTGGCGACGATACGTATTACGTCAACGACAGCGGCGACGTGATCGTCGAGCTGGCCAATGGCGGCAACGACAAGGTGTATACCAGCGTCAATTACCAGGTGGCCGAGAACGTGGAGAGCGTGTACCTGACCGCCGCCGGGCTGACCGTGACGGGCAGCGCCAATACCAATAATGTGTTTCACGTCGACACGGCCGGTGGCAACAGGATAGATGGCGGCGGCACGGGCAATTCGGTCGCTTACATCGGTTCCGGCGCAGGCGTGACGGCGACGCTGCTGGGCGCGAATGACCCACTGGCGGCGCCAGCGGGCAGCGACATCCTGGTCAACCTGATGAGCATCGGCGGCAGCAAGTTCGACGATGTCCTCACCGGCAACGAACTCAAGAACGCCCTCGTGGGCGGCTTTGGCAACGATACCTTACGCGGTGGCAAGGGCGATGATCTGCTGGCCGGCATGCAGGGGGACGATACCTATATCTTTGCCCGCGGCGACGGCGCCGACGCCATCACCGAGGTGGTGGAGGGGGGCAGCCACAATGTCGTCTCCTTCCTGGCCGGCGTCAGCGCCGACCAATTGTGGTTTCGCCAGGTAGGCGTGAACCTGGAAGTGAGCACTATCGGCACGAGCGACAAGATCACCGTCAATGGCTGGTACAGCGCAGGCAGCGCGCCCCGCATCCAGGCATTCCGCACGGCCGATGGCCGCGTGCTGCTGGGCAGCGACGTGTCCAATCTGGTGCAGGCGATGGCCGCGCTGCAGCCGCCACCGGCTGGCCAGCTGACTTTGCCTGTCTACGCAGCCACCGTCCTGGCTCCCGTGCTGGCGCAGAACTGGCGCACGGAAGGACCGAATCAGCCCGGCAACGGCGTCTTCACTGGCACGGCGAATCCGGACATCATCAAGGGCACGGCGGGCGCCGATGTGATGGCGGGCCTGGCCGGCGACGATATTTATTACGTCAACCATGGCAACGACGTGGTGACCGAACAGCCGGGCGGCGGCCGCGACACTGTCTACACGACGGTCAGCTACACCATGGGCGCCAACATCGAAGAGGTGCACCTGGCCGCCGCGGGCGTGGGTGTGACAGGTAACGGCAGCGGCAACGTCTTTCACGTCGACGTTGCCGGCGGCAACTTGTTGTATGGCATCGGCAGCAATAATTCGGCCACTTATGCGGGTGCCAAGGCAGGCACCACGGCGACCATCGTTCCCGTCGTCGGCAGTAGCGCGCTCTTGCCTGGCAGCGATGTGCTGGTCAATATTTCCAGCGTGACAGGCAGTGCCTACGACGACGTGCTGATCGGCAACGAACTGGCCAACACCCTGTCTGGCGGCCTCGGCAACGATACCTTGCAAGGCGGCAAGGGCGACGATGTGCTGACCGGCGGCCTGGGCGACGATACCTATGTCTTTGCGCGCGGCGACGGCGCCGACGTCATCATCGAAGCGTCCGCCGACGCCAATTACGACGCCATCGCTTTCCTGGCCGGCGTCAACATCGACCAGCTGTGGTTTCGCCAGGTGGGCGCGGACCTGGAAGTGAGCACCATCGGCACCACGGACAAGATCACCATCCGCGCCTGGAACAAGGCTGCGCCGAACATCGAGGAATTCCGCACGGCCGCCGGCCACGTCATGCGCGGCGCCGATGTGCAACTGCTGGTGCAGGCGATGGCGACCCTGGCGCCACCGCCGCTGGGCCAGCTGACCTTGCCGGCAGGCACCGCCGCCGCCCTGGCGCCTGTGCTGTCCCAGGCCTGGCACTTCAACGGTCCCACGCAGTTGACGGAGCAAACCTTTGTCGGCACGGAAAATGCCGACCTCATCAAGGGCACGGCCGGCGCCGACCTGATGGAAGGCCTGGGCGGCGACGACACCTATCACGTCAACCACAGTGGCGACTTCATCGTCGAACGGGGCAATGGCGGCAGCGACACCGTGTTTACCACGGTCAACTACACGGTGGCCGACAACGTCGAGAATGTGCGCCTCGGCGCTCCTGGCCTGACGGTGACGGGCAGCGCCTTCACCAACAACATCTTTTTCGTCACTACCCCCGGCGGCAATGTGCTCGACGGCGGTGGTGCGGGCAACACGCTCAATTACGTCAATGCAAGCGCTGGCGCGACGGTTGCCTTCGCACCCGTGGGCACGGCCCTGGCGGCGCGTCCTGGCGTGGATGTGGTGGCCAATTTCATCGCGGTTGTCGGCAGCAAGTTCGACGACGTGTTGATCGGCAATGAACTGAAGAACACCCTGCTGGGCGTCCTGGGCAACGATATCTTGCAAGGCGGCAAGGGCGACGACATCCTGGCCGGTGTGCTGGGCAACGACACCTATATCTTTGCCCGCGGCGACGGCGCCGACTTGATCAACGAGGCCAACGAGGCGGGCAGCCACGATGTCGTGTCCTTCCTGGCCGGGGTCAGCGCCGAGCAGCTGTGGTTCCGCCAGGTGGGCACGGCCCTGGAAGTGAGCACCATCGGCACCACGGACAAGATCACCGTCACCGGCTGGTACGAGAGCGCGGAGCGGCGCATCGAGGAATTCCGCATGGCCGATGGCCGGGTCTTGCTGGGCAGCCAGGTGCAAAACCTGGTGCAGGCGATGGCTAGCCTGACGCCGCCGCCAGCCGGCCAGCTCACTCTACCTGCCGGCACGGCCGCCATCCTGGCGCCGGTGCTGGCGCAGAACTGGCGTTCCGCTCAGCCATTCAGTGCCGCCAGCCAGGGCGGTTTCAGCGGCTGGCAAGCGGATGCCGCGCAGCTGGTGCAAGCGATGGCCGGCTTTGCCGTGCCGGCCGCCGCATCGGCGCCGTGGTCGGCGCAAGGCGGTCCGTCGATGCAACTCCAGCTGGCGACGGCGCATTAAACCGTTGCGCAACTAGATACACCATCACGCAGCCGGGCCGGGGTCACCAGCCACGGCCTGGCTGCGCCATTGAATTTCTGATATTGCCCGATGACAGTCCTCTCCTACCGCAACGATCCGCCACCGATTGAAAAAACCTCGCCCGACACAGGCTTGCTGTCGCTGCTGCTGATGGCCAGCCTGCACGGCATCGCCGCCGATGGCGCCCAGCTCAAGCACGCCTTCGGCCAGGCCGTGTTCACGCGGCAAACCATCCTGCTGGCCGCGCGGCAACTTGGCTTGACGGCCAAACTGGTGCGCCATGCGCCCGAACGGCTGGCGCAAGCGCCGCTGCCGGCCATCGCCATGGATACCGTTGGCCGTTTCTTTATCCTCGGCAAGGTCGAGACGGACGCTGACGGTGTGAGCAAGGTGCTGGTCCAGCATCCGGGCCAGCCGCCGCAAATCCTCGGCCGTGCAGCCTTCCTTGCCGCCTGGACGGGCGAACTGATCTTTTTCACAAGCAAGGCCAGTTATGTGGGCGAGACGGCCCGTTTCGATTTCAGCTGGTTCATCCCCGCCATCGTCAAATACCGCAGGCTGCTGGGCGAAGTGTTGCTCATTTCCTTCGTGCTGCAGTTGATCGGCCTGGCCACGCCCCTGTTTTTCCAGGTGGTGATGGACAAGGTGCTGGTCAACCACGCCATGAAAACCCTGCACGTGGTGGCCATCGGCCTGATCTGCGCCATCGTCTTCGAGGCCGTGCTGGGCCTCATCCGCACCTATGTATTCGCGCGCACCAGCAGCAAGATCGACGTGGAACTGGGCGCGCGCCTGTTCCGCCACCTGCTGGCCTTGCCGATCGCCTATTTCCAGGCGCGCCGCGTGGGCGATTCCGTGGCGCGCATCCATGAACTGGAAAACATCCGCTCTTTCCTCACCGGCAACGCCATGACCCTGGTGCTCGATTTGCTGTTTTCCTTCATCTTCATTGCCGCCATGCTGTGGTATAGCGCGGCGCTGAGCATCGTCGTGCTGGCCTCGATTCCCGTGTATGCGGCCCTGTCGATGCTGCTCACGCCCGTGCTGCGGGGCCGCCTGAACGATAAATTCAACCGCAGCGCGGAAAACCAGTCTTTCCTGGTCGAAACCATCAGCGGCGTCGACACGCTCAAGGCCATGGCCGTGGAACCGCGCTGGCAGCAGCAGTGGGAAAAGCAGCTGGCCGGCTACGTCTCGGCGGGACTGTCGGCGAATAATATCGGCATGCTGGCCAGCGGCGGCGTCACCCTGGTCAGCAAACTGGTGACGGCGGCCATCATGTGGTGGGGCGCCACCCTCGTCATCGACGGCAAGATGACGGTGGGCGAACTGGTCGCCTTCAATATGCTGGCGGGGCAGGTGGCCTCGCCCATCCTGCGCCTGGCGCAGCTGTGGAACGATTTCCAGCAGGTGGGCATCTCGATGAGCCGGCTGGGCGACATCCTCAACGCTAGGGTGGAAGCGGGCAGCCAGAAGGCGCGCCTGCCGCGCATCGCCGGCGCCATCGAGTTCCAGCAAGTGGGTTTCCGCTACCGCCCCGATGCGGCCGAAGTGCTGCGCAATGTGTCGATCGCCATCGCACCCGGCGAGGTGATCGGCATCGTCGGGCGTTCCGGTTCCGGCAAGAGCACCCTGACGCGGCTGGCGCAGCGCCTCTACATTCCCGAACGGGGCAAGGTGCTGATCGACGGGCAGGATATCGCCGTCATCGACACGGCCTCGCTGCGGCGCCAGATCGGCGTGGTGCTGCAGGAAAATATACTGTTCAACCGCTCCGTTCGCGACAACATCGCCTTGAGCGACCCGGCGTTGCCCATTGACGCCGTCATCGCCGTGGCGAAACTGGCCGGTGCCCACGATTTCATTTGCGAATTGCCAGAAGGCTACGACACCATGGTGGGCGAGCACGGCACGGGCTTGTCCGGCGGCCAGCGCCAGCGCATCGCCATCGCCCGCGCC
Source organism: Janthinobacterium sp. BJB426 (assembly GCF_002735705.1). Lineage (GTDB taxonomy): Bacteria > Pseudomonadota > Gammaproteobacteria > Burkholderiales > Burkholderiaceae_D > Janthinobacterium. Next base: position 222,675 of record NZ_PDZL01000002.1, on the reverse strand, counting down.
CTCATCGGCGATCCGCGCATCCTGATCTTCGACGAAGCGACGAGCGCGCTCGACTACGAATCGGAAAAAATCATCCAGGACAATATGCGCGGCATTTGCGCGGGGCGCACGGTGCTGATCATTGCCCACCGCCTGTCGGCCGTGCGCGAAGCACACCGCATCGTCGTCATGGAGCGGGGGCAGGTGGCCGAACTGGGTACGCACGACGCGCTGCTGGCGCAGCCGGGCGGCATCTACGCCCATCTGTACAGCCTGCAGCAGGGCACGAGCGGGAGCGCAACAGGGGACGCAACATGAGCGCCGGCCACCGCCTGGCCGCGTATGGCGAGCTGTTGCAACGCTACGGCCAGGTGCTGCGGCACAGCTGGCGTAACCGCGCGGCCTTGAGCGGCCCCGTGCTGAGCGAAGACGAGGCGGCCTTTTTGCCGGCCGCGCTGGCGCTGCAGGAGCGGCCCGTGTCGCCATCGTTGCGCCTGACGGCCAGGGTGCTGATGCTGCTGGTTGCCTGCGTGCTGCTGTGGGCGGTCTTTGGCCAGGTCGACATCATTGTCAACGCGGCCGGCAAGATCATTCCATCTGGTAATAGCAAGACCATCGCCTCCGTCGATGTGGCGGCCGTGCGCGCCCTGCATGTGCGCGAGGGGCAAGCCGTGCAGGCGGGCCAGCTGCTGGTGGAACTCGACAGCCGTGGCCCGGACGCCGAGCGCGACAAGGCCGCCGGCGACGCCGTGGCGGCCGCGCTGCAGATGGCCCGCTCGCGCGCGCTGATCGCCGCCATCGACAGCTTGACGATGCCAAGGCTGGCGGCGCCCGATGGCGCCTCCGCCGCCCAACGTGAGGAAGCGCAGGGCCACCTCGATGGCCAGTATGCGAGTTTCCGCGCCAGGCTGGCGCATCTCGATGGAGAAATCGCCCGCTACGCCCAGGCGCTGCCGCTGGCGGCACAGAGGGCCGGCGACTACCACGCGCTGCTGGCGACGCGCGACGTGGCCGAACACGCGTGGCTGGAAAAGGAACAGGCGCGCATCGACCTGGCCGGCCAGCTGGCGTCGGCCCGCAGCGAGCGCGCGGCTCTGGTGGCGCAAACGCGCAAGGATGCCTACGACGCGCTGACGGAAGGGGCCAGGGTGGCGGCGGCCAGCGGCCAGGATGCGCGCCGCGCCGGCGCCCGCGGCAGCTTGCTGCGCCTGACGGCCCCCGTCGATGGCACGGTGCAGCAACTGAAGCTGCATACGGTGGGCGGCGTGGTGCCGGCCGCGCAGGCGCTGATGCAGATCGTGCCGCGCCAGGGCAGGCTGGAAATCGACGCCGTGCTGGAAAACCGCGACGTCGGCTTCGTGCAGGAAGGGCAGTTGGTCGCCATCAAGGTCGACGCCTTCGACTACACAAAGTATGGCACCGTGCCCGCCGTCGTCAGCAGCGTCTCGCGTGACGCCGTCGAGGATGAGAAGAAGGGGCCCGTGTATGCCGTCAGGATCACGCTGCAGCAGCCATCCATCGTCATCGACGGCAGATTGGTGCCGCTGTCGGCCGGCATGGCCGTGCGCGCGGAAATCCGCACGGGGACGAGAAGGGTGATCGAATATGTGCTCTCGCCGCTGGTGCAGCACCAGAAGGAGGCGCTGCATGAACGCTAGATGCAGCGTGATCGCCATCAGTTTGCTGCTGGCCGGTGCTGTGGCGCAGGCGGGCGAGCTTGATGCCGCGGCATGCCCATCCGCGTATGAGGCTGGTATGCTGCTGACTGTGCCATTGACCTTGCCGGCGGCCGTCGACCTGGCCCTGTGCCGCAACGCGCAGGTGCACGGCGCCTGGGCCGGCATCCGCTTGCAGGCGGCCGGCCTGGGCGAGGCGAAGGCCGCTTTTTTGCCGACCCTGAATGCGGGCCTGGGCCGGGTGCACGACCGCACGGCCTATCCGGGCGCCAGCACGCCTTCCGGCAGCTTGAACAGCAATACGGGTTCGCTGAATCTGTCCTGGCGCTTGTTCGATTTTGGCGGGCGCGCGGCGGGCCAGCGTTCGGCGCAAGCCTTGCTGGACGCGGCGCTGGCCAACCGCGACGCCGTGCTGCAAAAAACCCTGGCGGCCACCGTCAGCGCGTATTTCGAAGCGCAGACGGCGCGGGCAAATGTGCGGATGCGCGAGGAATACCAGGCCTTGGCGAATGAAACGGTGCTGGCCACGCAGCGCCGCGCGCAGCGGGGCCTCGGCTCGCACAGCGACACACTGCAGGCGACGAGCGCGCTGGCCAAGGCGGCCCTGGGCGCCAGCCGCGCCGATGGCGAGTTCCAGAAGGCGCGCGCCGTGCTCGTGTATACCCTGGGTTTGCCGGCGGAGGCGGACGTGGTCCTCGACGACGATGCGGCCGAATCGGCGGCTGGTCTGCGTGATGGTTTGCAAGATGAGTTGCACACCTGGCTGGCGCTGGCCCAGGAGCGGCATCCGGCCATCGTGGCCGCGCAGGCGCAGCTGGCAGCCGCGCGCGAACGGGTGGCCGTGACCGAGTCGGAAGGCCGGCCCAGCATCGACCTGACGGCGAATATCTACCAGAACGGCCGCCCCAACCAGGGCTTGTCCGCCGCCTCCACGCGCGAAACCCTGGTGGGTATCTCGCTCAACATCCCCCTGTTCGACGGTTTTGCGCGCCATTACAAGGTGCGCGGCGCGCTGGCGCAGGCCGGGCAAAGGGAAGCCGAGGCGCAAGACGTAAAGCAGCAGACCCTGATGGAGCTGGTGAAAACGCATGCGGAGGCGAGCACGGCCTTGGCCAACCTGACCGCCTCGCAAACGTGGCTGGACGCGGCGCGTGATGCCCAGACCAGCGTGCAGCGCAAGTTCGGCCTGGGCGCGGCCGATATCCTGGAAATGCTGAACACGCAGTCGGCGCTGCTCGAGGCGCAGCAGGAGCGCATTCGTTGCCAGGCGGAATGGCGTTCGGCCCGGTTGCGCCTGCTTGCCAGCGCCGGCGTGCTGGGGCGGGAGGCTATTCCTGGACGGTAGCCGGTTCAAAACAGGCTGAAAACAGGCGCGATCCGCGCGCCATGCTGGCGCAATTGCGACTATATTAGAGACGCCAATCCACACACCGGACTAGGGAGACATCATGCACAGCGTACAAAAGATTACCCCATGTTTATGGTTCAACGGTAACGCCGAGGCGGCGGCCCGGTTTTATACGGAGATTTTCCCCAATTCGAAGATCGGCCAGATCCTGCGCTACGGCGAGGAGGGCAAGGAAATCCACGGCCAGGAGCCGGGCAGCGTGCTGACGGTGGCGTTCGAACTGGACGGCCAGACGTTTACGGGGCTGAACGGCGGCCCCCTGTTCCAGTTTTCCGAAGCGATCTCGTTCCAGGTCAATTGCGACACCCAGGACGAGGTCGATCACTATTGGAACCTGCTGTCCGCAGGCGGGCCGCCGGAAGCGCAGCAATGCAGCTGGCTCAAGGACAAGTTCGGCGTGTCCTGGCAAATCGTGCCCACGCTCATGATCAAGCTGCTGACCGACCCCGATCCCGTCAAGGCCCAGCGCGTGATGAAAGCCATGATGGGCATGAAAAAAATCAACATTGACGAGATCAAGCGGGCGTACGCCGGTTAGAAGCTGGCCCGCAAGGTCAGCTGCGCGTTGCGCGGATCACCATAGTAGCCGCTGCCGTACAGGCCGTAGCCGCTGTAATAGCGCTTGTCGAAGACATTATTGATGTTCAGCACGGCACTGAGCCGCTTGCTGAACTCGTAGCGCGCCATCAGTCCCGCCACGCCAAAGCTGCCTTCGTCGGCGCGCGCCGGCACGTCGCCTGCCAGGACGGTGTGGTAATACGTCCGGCCTTGCCAGTTGACATTGCCGCCCACGCTCAAGCGGCGCCAGTCGCCGCCCAGGCGGTAGCTGGTCGCCAGCTTGACGCTGCGTTCGGGACGCGTCGTATCGATGCGCTGGCCATCCTTGTCGCGCGGGCGGCTGAACGTCGCTCCCGCCTGCACCTGCCAGCCGGGCAACAGCTGGCCGGCCACTTCCAGCTCCACGCCGCGCGTGGTGGTGCCGTCGATCGGGCGGTAGACTTCCCGTTCGTTGGCGTCCGTGCCTACGTAATCGGCCAGATTGTCTTGCTGGATGTGAAAAATGGCCACGCTGGCGTTCAGCTTGCGCTCGAAAAACTCGCCCTTGATGCCGCTTTCCCAGGATTTGCCCGTGGTGGGCGGCAGCGCCCTGGCATTGGCGTCGCTGACCGATTGCGGCTCGAAGATGCTGGCATAGCTGAGATACGCGGAATACGTGCCGTTCAAGTCGTAGACGGCGCCCGCATACGGCACCAGCTGGTGTTTTTCCTTCGCGTCGTCGCGGCCCGTGCCGCCCCAACCGTAGATCAGGTCGCCCGTGCGTTCATAGCTGTTGAGGCGGCTGCCGACGATCAGCGACCAGCCATCGGCCGGTTTGAAACGGGCTGCGCCATACGCTGCATATTCCTTGAAGCTGTATTTTTGCGTCAGGCTGACAGCCATGCTGGCCGGCAGGGGCACGTTGTTGTTCCAGTGACGGTAATCGATTTCCACATTGCCGCCGCCATAGGCCAGGTAGTCGGACTTGCGGTGACTGGCGTTGACGCCCAGCACCAGTTCATGCTGGCGGCCCAGCCACTGGAATGGTCCCGTGGCGTACGCATCGAGCGAATTGCTGTCGATGACATAGGTTTTTGCGCCGCGCTGCACGGTGGCCAGGCCCGTGGCCGGGTCCGGATATGGGCCCCAGCTGATGATATTCGCTTGCAACTGGTCCGTATCGCCTTTCCAGTGGCTCGCTTCCGCCTTGACTTGCCAGCCGTTGTCGAACAGGTGCTCGGCGGCGGCGAACACGCGCGTGCTGGTGCTGCCCGCATCCGTCCAGCGCGCGGCGGGGTTGAAGGCGCGCGCGAACCGCGTCCGGCTGCCGTCCGTGTAGAACAGGGGATTCTGGCCGAAGGACGAGCCCTTGGAATCGATTTTCTGGTAGTCGATGCCGGCCAGCACGCGCGTGCGCGGCGTCAGATCGGCCTCGATGACGCCGTAGACCACGCTCTTGTCCTGCTGGTAATGGTCGATGTAGGAGCCGTGATCCTGGTGCGCGGCCACCAGGCGCGCGCGCACGGAGCCGTCCGCATTCAGGGGACCGGAAACGTCGGCTTCCGCGCGGTAGCGGTCCCAGCTGCCGATGCCCGCCTGCGCATACGCCTGGAACTGGCGCGTGGGTTTCTTGCGCACGAGGTTGACGGCGCCGGCCGGGCTGCCAGCGCCGCTCATCAGGCCGTTGGCGCCGCGCACCACTTCCACTCGGTCGTAGATGGCCATGTCGCGGATGCCCAGGCCGTTCGAATTGGTGCTGAAATCAAAGGTGGGCACGCCGTCGTACTGGAAGCTGTTCAGGCTGAAGCCGCGCGCATAGTAGTTATAGCGTTCCGAATCGTCGTGCGAGACGGTCACGCCCGGCGTCTGCTGCAGCACATCGGCCAGGCTGAGGACGCCCTGGTCATCCATCTGCTGGCGCGTGATGACGGTCAGCGATTGCGGCGTTTCGCGTGGCGACAGGGTAAAGCGTGTGGCCGTGCCGGCCAATGCCGCCGCATACGCGCCGCTGCCTTCCGTTTCCAGCGCCGGCTCGCCACCGGCCGTGACCGTGATTTCGGCCAGTTGCTGCGCGCCATCAGCCGCCGCATTCGCCGACCTGGGCAGCGGGCGCAGGACGAAATCGTTGGGCGCCAGCTGCAGCGCCGCCAGGCCGCTGCCGGCCAGCAGCGCCTCGAGGCCGGCCGCGGCGCTGTAGTTGCCGGCCAGGCCGGTCGTGCGCAGGCCGCGCACCTCGCTCGCCTGGTAGGTGAGCGTCAGGCCCGCCTTGCGCGCCAGCTGTTCCAGCGCCGCATCGAGCGGGCCGGCGGCGATCTGCAGGGCGTGCATGGCGCTGGCGCTGCTGGCCTGGGGTGGATTTTGCTGGGCCAGGACGGGCGCCGCACCAAGCAGCAGCAGGGCGCTGGCGACGGCGCCGGCTACGCGGGAACGCGCGGGAAGGGTTGGGAATGCCGGAAATGGCTGAGGGCAGGGCAGGAAAGAGTGGGTCATGGGTCGCTATCAGGTGGGTGGTATCAAGCTGTATGCCGTGCGGCCAGCCCGATCCCCTCATCTTTTTTACGCTTTTTTCAGCGTGACCCAGAAACGCGTGCGGTACATGGCCACGATGGGCTGCGTGTGCAGCAATACGCGCAGGGCCCGCTCGGGATCGTCCAGCTGGAAGACGCCGGAAACGGGCAAGTGGGCGATATCGGCGTCGCACAGCAGCAAGCCATGCCGGTGGCGCGCCAGTTCGGCTACTAGCTGGCCCAGTGGCATGTCGCGCGCGGCAATCACGCCATCGAGCCAGGCGGCCGGATCGTCATGGGCCAGCGCGCGCCAGATGCGCACGCCATCCGTCAGGACGCTGTCGCCAGCCTGCACCAGCTCAGGCCGCACCGCGCCGGCTGCGGCCTGCAGCCGCACCGCGTGTTCCTGCACGGCCAGGCGCGTCAGCGTGCCATCGGCGCCAGCGAGGCGGCGCACCGTGAAGCGCGTGCCCAGCGCCAGCATGCGCGCTTCGCCCGTCTCGACGAGAAACGGCCGGCGCTGCGGGTCCGCTTGCGTGGTGATGGCAATTTCGCCATGCAGCAAGCTCAGCAGCCTTTGCGCGCCGTCAAAGTGCAGCCGGACGGCCGTGCCCGCATTCAGGTGCAGCAAGCTGCCGTCCGGCAGGCGCACGGCCAGGCGCTGCCCCGTGCCCGTGCGGTAGTCGGCGCGCGTATCGATGGCGAACCAGGTGGCTGTGCCGGCAAAGCCGATGCCGGCCAGCACTTTCAGCACCTGGCGGCGCTGGCGGCGGCGGGCCAGGCTGGCGTCGAGCGTGGTGCGGCTCGCCTCCGGCGGCAAGCCCGAGGACTGGCTGCCGATGGCGGCGAGGCGTTGCCACGCCTGTTCGTGGACGGGATCGGCATCGCGCCAGCGCTGCAGCGACAGCAGCGCGTCCGGCGTGGCGCCATGCATCTGCAGGCGCACGGCCCAGGCGATGGCTTGCTCCACGGGGTCTTCCGGCAAGGTGGTGGCCGTCATTGGTAAGGTCACTGGAAATATACGCGGTAGCAGGCGCGCCAGGCGCTGGCCAGGTCGCGCTCGACGGTGGCCAGCGAGACTTCGAGCCTGGCGGCGATGGCGGGACCCGTCAAACCGTCCAGCTGGGCCAGCAAAAAGGCCAGCCTGGCGCGCGGCTTGAGGGCGTCGAGCGCCGTGTCGAGGCGCACCAGGGTGTCGATGATCAGCAGCCGCGTTTCGGGCGACGGCGCCGTCTGCTCGGGCAGGGCGGCCAGCGCCTGCAGGTAGGCGTATTCCACGTCGCGGCGCCGGTAATGGTCGATCACCAGGCCTTGCGCGATGCGCGTCAGGTAGGCGCGCGGCTCGCGCAGGGCGGGCTGCGGCCGTTCGCGCCGCTGCAGCAGGCGCATGAACGTGTCGTGCGCCACGTCGGCCGCATCGGCGCCGCAGCCCAGTTTATGCCGCAGCCAGCCCTGCAGCCAGCCGTGGTGGGCGCGGTACAGGGTGGCAAGGTCGGGCGGTGCGGCTGGGTTCATGGCGGCAAGGACGATGATGGATGATGGTTAATTGAGAATCATTCTCAATTATTGCATCGACTGCCTGCGCTGGCAAGTGCCGCCGCCAGCGGCTGCACCGTTGCCGCGCCCTGTCCAAGTGGGCCGGCATTTGCTATAGTCCCAGCCATCTTTCCATCCGCTTACAGACCCTGCCATGACCACTAGCACCAGCAGCACCATCGCGCCCCGCACCTTCGGCACGCCCCTGTCTTCCACCGCCATCAAGGTCATGCTGCTGGGTTCCGGAGAACTGGGCAAGGAAGTGATCATCTCGCTGCAGCGCCTGGGCGTGGAAGTGATTGCCGTCGACCGCTATCCGAATGCGCCGGGCCACCCGGTGGCGCACCGCTCGCACGTGATCGACATGAGCGACGGCGTGGCGCTGGCCGCCCTGATAGCCCTGGAAAAGCCGGACTTGATCGTGCCGGAAATCGAAGCCATCGCCACCGACACCCTGGCGGCGCTGGAAGCGGCCGGGCAAATCACGTGCATCCCGAACGCGCGCGCGGCCGTGCTGACGATGAACCGCGAAGGCATCCGCACCCTGGCCGCAGAAACCTTGGGCGTGGCGACCTCGCCATACCGCTTCGCCAGCAGCCTGCAGGAGTTGCAGCTGGCATGCCAGGAGATCGGCTTCCCGTGCGTGGTGAAACCCGTGATGTCCTCGTCGGGCAAGGGCCAGTCCAAGCTCGATAGCGCCGCTGACGTCGACGCGGCGTGGGCGTACGCGGCCAGCGGCAGCCGGGTCGATACGGGCCGGGTCATCGTCGAAGGTTTCATCGATTTCGATTACGAAATCACCTTGCTGACGGTGCGTGCCGTGGCAGCCTCGGGACAGATTGAAACGCAGTTCTGCGAACCGATCGGCCACTTGCAGGTGCATGGCGACTACGTGGAATCGTGGCAGCCGGCCCGCATGGCGCCGCTGGCCCTGGAGCGTTCGCGCGACATCGCCCGCAAGGTGACGGACAACCTGGGCGGCCTTGGCCTGTTCGGCGTGGAGCTGTTCGTCAAGGACGACATGGTGTGGTTCTCGGAAGTGAGCCCCCGTCCGCACGACACGGGCATGGTCACCATGGCCAGCCAGGTGCAGAGCGAATTCGAGCTGCACGCGAAAGCCATCCTCGGCTTGCCCGTCAACGTGGCCCTGCGTTCGCCCGGCGCCTCGGCCGTCATCTACGGCCAACTGGAAGCGAAAGGCATCGCCTTCGAAGGCGTGGCCGACGCCTTGAGCGTGCCGGGCGCGGACTTGCGCCTGTTCGGCAAGCCGGAATCGTTCGCCCGCCGCCGCATGGGCGTGGCCCTGGCCACGGCCGACGATATCGACACAGCCCGCGCGCGCGCCGTGCTGGCCGCGTCCAAGGTCAAGCCGGTGGTCCGCTGATGGCAGAGGCCAGCCTGCCGCAGGCCGACGCCGGCGGCGAGGACATCAAGCGCAAGCTACGCGGCCACATCGCGCGGCGCAGCCTGGCCGGCGCCGCCAACGATTGCAAGTGGAACGAACTGCTGGCCTTCATGCGCGGGCGCACCGACTGGGCGCCGTCGTACCGCTACGGCTCCGTCACCGGCTATGTCTCGCGCTGGGATACTGAATGGGATTACCACCCGCCGTTCCCGTTCATGGGCGTGGAGTGGCTGGACATCAGCCTGTATTCGGAAGAACACGTGGCCATGCTGCTGCCAAAAAAAATCATCGACCACGGCGTGTGGATCGTGCCGGAACTGGAACGCATCGGCTTCGATTTCGAAGTACGCGACCGGGTGGCGCGCATCTGGGGCTACTTGCCACGCTCGTATCACGATTTTCCTCCCGCCGACTAATTCAAAGAGTATTCTCATGCCTGAAAACGCTATCCCCCAAGTACCGCAACCTGACGACGCCGTCGTCGGCAAGGAAGCGGGCGCGCAGATGCTGGCCACGGCCTGCGCCGCGCGCGACGCCTTTTATGCCACCCTGGGCGCCATGGACGCCGACGTGCTCGCGCCGCTGGTCAACCCGGCCTTCATGGGCGGCCCGCGCTGGCCGTCGTTGCGCCAGGCCTGGAGGGTGATCCGACGGAGTGATTCCATCCTCATCGCCAGCGATGGCTTGAGCGATCCGTTCGAGGATGACGACGACGTGTTCGTCCCGCGCGGCCACCTGCTGGAGGTGTGCATCGAGGCACCGCTGTCCGCCTTCGACGGCAATCCCGTGCAGGCATCGTGGCTCTTCGACCTCATTTACCAGGTCAGCCAGAACGTAGCCGACCACGGCTCCATCGATTTGCTGGTGCAGCGCCACGGCAGCGTGTCGATGGTGCTCGACCTGCAAGATGCACCAAAGGGACTGGAAGACGAAAACGAACAGGTGGGCGTGCTGCTGGCCCAGGGCGCAAGCACCATTTCCCCATCGTTCGCCACGCCGTATGGCGAAGTGATGCTGCTGACTCTTACCGTGCTGCAGCCGGCCGAACTGGCGCACATCGGCGAAGCGGAAGACAAGGCGCAGTCGCGGCGTGACCTGGCCGCGGCGTTGGCCGCGTCGCCGACGGCGCATCTGAGCGTGGCCCGGCGGCCGGCCGTCATTCCCCGCTAGGCAGTTCGACCGGCGCCACGGCCGGTTCTGTCGGCGCTTCCTTTGCTTCCATGACGGCGGGCGGCGGCTCTTTCCACTTGCCCGCCGCCTTCAGCTTGTTCTTCAGTCCCGGCAGCGGAAAGCCCAGCGCGTAGGCTTTTTGCGCGTGGGCGCTGGCCTTCTCGTATTCCTTCTTTTTGACATACATCAGGCCCAGGTTGTACTGGATGGTGGCCTGCTCGGGCGCCAGGCGGCTGGCCGCGTCCAGCTGTTCCAGCGCCGTCGCGTCCTGGCCCGTGGACAGCAAATAGCTGCCGTACACCATGCGCGCCGTCACGTCGTGCGGCGCGAAGGCGATGGCCCGTTCGAAGTAGCAGCTGACCGTGTAGCGGGCGCCCACCGGCTGCGCGCTTTTCAGCCGCAAGCCCAGTTTCGCCATCGAGGCCAGCGCCCGGTGGTGATTCGGAAAGTGTTCGAGCGTGTAGCTGATGTCGCCGCCCAGGCTGCCCGTCATGCCTTGCGTGAGTGTTTCCACGGCGCGCGAAAAATGGAATTTTTCGACCACGGACAGGCCGGCGCGGTCTTCCGCGCTCGTGTAGTCGCCGCCCGGCGTGTGCCTGACGTAGGGCGGGCACGCGGCGGCGCTGGCACTGGCGCAGCAAACGGCGAGGGCGCAGGCTAACAGGGGATGCTTCATGTCGGGCTCCTGTGACTGACCTGGTCCAGCAAAGCGGCCAGGGTATTGCTGCGGGCTTGCCGCGATTGCAGGGCGATGGCGCCGGGGCTGGCCAGCGGCGCGCGGCCCTGGCGCGCCAGTTCCAGGAAGCGCAGCAGCGCGCGCGCGCAGTCGCCGCTGGACGCCAGCTGGCCGATGGTGTCGATGCCGCAGTGGCGCAGCTTGGCCGCGCTGTCGCCCGCCAGGTCGGTCAGCGCCAGGATGGGGCGGCGGCAGCGCAGGTATTCATACAGCTTGGCGGGAATCTGTCCGTTGCAATTGGCCGCCTGCAGCAGCAGCAAGCCGTCGGCGGCCAGCATTTCCTGCAGCGCCGCGTCGTGCGGCTGCAAGGGTTCCAGGCGTACCAGGTCGAGGATGCCGTATTTCACCAGCAGGCTGGCCAGCCACGCATCGTGCCCCGTGGCGCGCAGCACCAGCTGGAAATTGCGGGCATGCAGCACGCCATCATGGCGCAGCCGGGCCAGCGCTTCGAACAGCGCTTGCGGATCGCGCTCGGACGGATAGATCACGCCGCTGTGCAGCAGCAAAAAGCGGTTGCGCTGGCCCGTGCGCTCAGGGCGGTCTGCATAGCCGTCTTCATCGTAACCGTTCTCGATCAGGTGGAAACGTTCGCGCCCCACCTGCGCCAGGCGCCGCCGGTGCGCGTCGATGGCGCCCGGCGTGGTGCAGACGATGGCCGCGCTGCGCGCCGCGATCCGCTGTTCGAGCCACGCATGCATGCGGTGCAGGCGCGGCTCGGGGGGATAGGGCGCCAGCGGGTCGCTGTCGTCGAGCATGGGGTCGCGCTGGTCGGCGATCCACGGCAGGCCGCTGAGTTTTTGCAGGGTCAGCGCGATCAGGTGCGCCGTGGCGATCGGATACGTCGACCAGATCGCGTCGGGGCGGTATTGCCGGATCATGCGCAGGCCGGCCGGCACGGCGCTCAGCCACCAGGAACTCCAGCGGTCGGGCAGCGCCAGGCAGCGCGGATAGCACCCGGCGATGGAGAAATGGCGCGCCGCGTCCAGCGCCAGGGTGCGCCGCACGGTGGCTTGCGCGCCGAGCTGCGCCAGTTGCGCGTCACCCCGCTGCGCATACGCGGTGGCGCCGGGACTGAGCACCAGCGGCTGCCAGCCGCAGTCGGGCAAATGACGGGCAAAGCCCAGGGTGCGCAGGATGCCGCTGCCGCCGGCCAGCGGCGGGAAATGGTAGGCGACCATCAGCACGCGTTTTGGTCGGGCCGCGTTCGGTCGGGCCGCGTTCGGCGAGGTTTTTACCATGACTGCAGCCACCGCGCGCACCGCTGTTCCACTTCGCCGCGCCAGGCGGCGCTGGCAAATGTGTGGTTGGCCCCATCGACCTGCGCCTGCGTCCATTGCGCGCGGGCCGTGACGGCGCGCCAGGCAGGATCGCCATCGAGCAGGGACTGCCACTCGCGCGCGCCCAGGTCGTCGCCGCTGAGGATCAGCAGCACCTTGCCCTGGAATTGCGTCAGCGCCCGCAGCAGGGCCGGCGCGGGCGCGTCGTCTTCCAGCGGGTCCGCTTCCTGCGTGGCGGCCGCCACCTGCCGCAGCGACGCCAGGCTGGCGCCCAGCTGCAATCCGCCGCTGGCCAGCTTGCGCCAGAAACCGCCTTGCAGCAGGCGTGGAAAATAGTAATGGCGCAAGGTGGCGCGCGCCAGGCCGGCGCCGCTGCGCACCCAAGGGTTGAGCAGGATCAGGGCTTTGACGCGCGCGTCGCGTGGCGCATGGCAGGCGGCGGCCGTGGCGCCATCGCACAAGCCCCACAGCGCTACTTCGCGCAAGGATGGCACGGCGTCGAAGAATTGCGCCAGCGCGCCGGCGATGTCGGGACCGGCGGCGCGGTAGTCGCGCGCGCTACCCTCGCTGTCGCCCATGCCGCGCAAGTCGAAACGCAGTACGGGCCAGCCTTGCACGGCCAGGGCGCGGGCCAGCAAGACGAACTGGCGGTGGCTGCCGATTCGGTACTGCGGCCCGCCCGTGACGATCAAGACGCCCCGCGCCCCCGGCACGTCGGGCAGGCTGAGGATGCCGGCCAGGCGCGCCTGCGCCTCGTCGTCTTCGGCTGCGCTGCGAAAGCGCAGGGCCAGTTCGCGCACGGCGTGTCCGGCGAGGTGCTGCTGCCCGCTGTCGCGCTTCATGGCGGCGTCCTTTCCGCGTCGAGCCAGTCGCGGCACAGCGCACGCGTGGCGTCCAGCAGTTGCGGACACGCCAGCAGCTCGCCGCTGTGCCAGAACGGCCCGTCGCCAAAGGTGGCCACGTGCACGGCGGCGCCGTGTTCTCGCCATTGCCGCGCGAGTGATGGCAGGGGTGCGGCTGTCTGTGCCGGCGCCTGGTAGTCGAGCCAGTAGACGGGCACGGAAGGCTGCAGCGTGGAGGCGCTGACACCATCGATGGCCTGCGCCAATTCGGGCGCCAGCAGGTAGCCGGCCACTTCCACAGGTTCGCCATTCGCCAGTGTGGCGCGCGCCTGGCCGGGCGCTTCCTGTGAGCCGCCAGCCAGCATGCCGGTCGCCAGGCGCAGGCGCAGGAAGCGGTCGATGCTGCGCCGTCCATCGAGTTCCGGTTGCCACAGCAGCAAACGCGCCAGGGGCAGCGGCGCGCGGCTGGCAAAATCGAGGGCCAGCAGGGCGCCCAGGCGCAAGCCCCATACGCTCAAGGGGCCGTCGACGCGCTGCGCCAGCCACGCGCAAGCCAGATGCAGGTCGTTGTGCCAGATGTCCCAGCGCGCTTCGTTAAAATCGCCGCTGCTGTCGCCGCAGCCGAACAGGTCGATCTGCAGCACGCTGTAGCCGGCGGCGGCAAAGGCGCGCGCCTGCGCGGCGGCCACGTGGCGGCTTTTGTTCAGTTCTTCCGCGAACGGATGCACATAGAGAATGCCGCCGCGCGCGGCCTGGCCCGGCGGCGGCAGGTGCAGCAGGCAGTAGCGCTGGCCGCCGCTGGCGGGCAGGAAGAAGGGCAGCAGCGGCAGGGCGTCGAGGACGGCGCGGTTCATGGTCGCAGCTTTGCAAACACGAAGTCGTGCAGGGAACCCACGGTGGCGAAGTGGCGCGCGTGGATGTCGTCGTCGGCGACGATGATGCCGAAATGGTCTTCCAGCGCGGCGATCACGCCGATCACGGCCATCGAGTCGAGTTCCGGCACGCTGCCCAGCAGCGGCGTGTGGCTCTCCAGCACGCGCCCGTTCAAGCCCAGGGTGGTGTCGAGGATGTGCTTTACTGCTTCAAGATGCGGCATGTCAGCTCCAGGGAAGGGTAGTGCGGCAGGGACGACGTATCGAAGGCCAGGCAGGGGATCTCGTCGGGGCGGCGCGACAGGTGCAGATACGGCGGCAGGCTGGCGGCCATCGCTTGCCAGCGCCCGCAGCGGATAAACGTGGCCGTGCCCAGAGCGTGCGTGCCCAGGCGCGCATGGGCGCCCAGCGAGGCGCGGTTGAAACGCGAGATGCGGCTGCACGTCCAGCGCACGCCCTGCGCGTACAGCACGGCGTTGGCTTCTTCCCACAGGCGGGCGAAGACGAGGCCGCCGCGCCGGTCGGGATGCACCCACACGTCCAGGTCCCACGACGACTGGTGTGAGGCCAGCGCATAGCGGGCGCGCACCTCGTCTTCCTGGCAGCCGTGACGCAGCAGCCAGATCCAGCCAGCCATGCCTGCATTGTCACGCGCCACCAGGCATAGCGCGCCTTGCCGGTAGCGTTCGCGCAGCGCGCCGGGCCGGCGCTCGGGGCCGGGCGGCAAGTCCGCCTCCGTCAGGTAGGGCGTGACGCTGATCGACTGGCCGCGCCCGCGGCACAGCGAACCGGGCGCCACGGCTTGCGCCACGAATTGATAACGATATAGCGCGCAGCGCCCGCCGGGCACCATTGCCAGCAGCCGCGCCAGGGCCAGCCAGGCGCTGTCGCGCCAGCCCAGTTGATGGAGGCTGGCGGCCAGCCTTTGCAGCAGGGGAAATCGCGGGGACAGGGCCATGGCGGTAACGGATGGGGCGGCTATGCAGCCAACGCTGTCCATTAGAGCGCAGCGGCCAGCGGCGGTCTTGCGCCGGCTCAAGCTGTGTTGCTGAAACTGTTAATTGATCAAAATCAAGACCGCTGTGGCCGTTTGTCTGAATCATAGGGGAATGCATGGCAATCATGGCAATCCGGGGATGACACGATGGCGACACTGATACACGACCTGATCTTTGAAACGGCGCAGCGCGCGCCCCACGCACCGGCCCTGTCGTGGCAGGGCGAGGAAATGCACTATGCCGCGCTGGCGCAGTCCGTGCGCGAGGCAGCCAATACCTTGCTGACCCTGGGCTTGCAAGGTGGCGCGCGCGTGGCCGTATACCTGGAAAAACGCCCGGAAAACGTCAGCGCCATGTTCGGCGCGGCGGCGGCCGGCGGCGTGTTCGTGCCCGTCAATCCGCTGCTCAAGCCGGACCAGGTGGCGTACATCCTGGCCGACTGCAACGTGGACATCCTCGTCACGTCGCGCGAACGCCTGGCGCAACTGGGCCCCGCGCTGGCCGCCTGCCCGGACTTGCGCACGGTGCTGCTGACGGGCGAACCGCAGCAGGAATCGCGCCTGGGCAAGGTGCGCGTGCTGGCGTGGACGGCCGTGCCCACCAATGTGCCCGCCCTCCGGCCGCGTGCGGCCATCGACATCGACATGGCCGCCATTTTATATACCTCGGGCAGCACGGGGCGGCCGAAAGGTGTGGTGCTGTCGCACCGCAACATGCTGGCGGGCGCGCTCAGCGTGTCGGGCTATCTGCGCAATACGCCGCAGGACCGCATCCTGTGCGTCTTGCCGCTAAGTTTTGACTACGGCCTGAGCCAGCTGACGACGGCGTTTGCCAGCGGCGCCTGCGCCGTGCTGATGAATTATCTGTTGCTGCGCGATATCGTTGAGGCCGTCGAGCAGGAAGCCATCACGGGCCTGGCCGCCGTGCCGCCGCTGTGGGTGCAGCTGTCGCAACTGAGCTGGCCCCTGTCCACCCCCTTGCGTTACATTACCAATTCGGGCGGCGTGATGCAGCGCTCCACGCTTGACAAGCTGCGCCAGTCGCTGCCGCGCGTGCAGGTTTACCTGATGTATGGCTTGACGGAAGCGTTCCGTTCGACGTATCTGGCGCCGGAACAGCTGGAGCGGCACCCCGACTCCATCGGGCAAGCGATCCCCAACGCGGAAGTGCTGGTGCTGCGTCCGGACGGCAGCACGTGCGACGCCGACGAGCCGGGCGAGCTGGTGCACCGTGGCGCGCTGGTGGCGCTCGGCTACTGGAACGATGCGGCGCGCACGGCCGAGCGCTTCAAGCCGCTGCCGCCCCAGGCGAGCGGCCTGGTGCTGCCGGAACTGGCCGTCTGGTCGGGCGACACCGTGCGCCGCGATACGGAAGGCTATCTGTATTTCGTGGGGCGCAGCGATGACATGATCAAGACCTCCGGTTACCGGGTCAGCCCGGCCGAGATCGAGGAAGTCGCGTATGCAAGCGGGCTGGTGGGCGAGGCCGCAGCGCTGGGTTTGCCCCATGCCGTGCTGGGCCAGGCCATCGCCTTGCTCGTCACGCCCGCGCCCGGTGTGGAATTGCTGCGCGACAACGTGCTGGCCGCCTGCCGCGCCCGCCTGCCCAGCTATATGGTGCCGCTGTGGGTGGAAATCCACGACGGCGTGCTGCCGCGCAACCCGAATGGCAAGATCGACCGTCCCCTGCTGGCCAGGGAACTGGCGCGCGCGTATGCGGTCCAAACAGGAGATGCGGCATGAAGGACTTGATCCGCTCGAACAGCACGGAATTGCCGTCGCACTCACCGCTGCGCCAGTTCGCTGTGGATGGCGACATGCTGCAGATCGGCGGCGTGTCCTTGCGCCGGCTGGCCCAGCGGGTGGGCAGCACGCCGTTTTATGCGTATGAACGGGCGCACATCACGCGCCGCGTGGCCGAACTGCGCGCCGCCTTGCCTGCTGGCGTGCATGTGCATTACGCGATGAAGGCCAACCCCATGCCGGCCGTGGTGCAGTGGCTGGCGGGCTTGGTCGATGGCATCGACGTGGCGTCGGGCGGCGAACTGGCCACGGCGCTCGATACGCCCATGGCGCCGGAGCGCATCAGTTTTGCGGGGCCGGGCAAGAGCGATGGGGAACTGGCGCGGGCCGTGGCGGCGGGCGTATTGGTCAATGTGGAATCGGGTGCCCAGTTGGAACGGCTGGCGCTGGCCAGTGAACGGCTGGGCGTGACGGCCAGGGTGGCCGTGCGCGTGAATCCCGACTTCGCCTTGCGCCGCACTGGCATGCGCATGGGCGGTGGCGCGCAGCCGTTCGGCGTCGATGCGGCCCTGGTGCCAGCGCTGCTGGGCCGCATCGGCCAGCTGGGACTGGATTTTCACGGCTTTCACCTGTATGCGGGTTCGCAAAGCCTGTCGGGGGCGGCCCTGGCCGAAGCGCAGGCCCTGAGCGTGCAGCTGGCCCTGCAACTGGCCGACAGCGCGCCATCGCCCTTGCGCACCCTGAATATCGGCGGCGGCTTCGGCGTGCCGTATTTCCCCGGCGACCAGGCGCTTGACCTGGCCCCCGTGGCGGACGGTTTGCAGCGGCAGCTGGCCATCCTGGCCCCGGCGGCGCCTGGCGTGCGCCTGAACCTGGAACTGGGCCGCTATCTGGTGGCGGAGGCGGGCGTGTATGTGTGCAAGGTGCTTGAACGCAAGGTGTCGCATGGACAGGTCTTTCTGGTGACGGATGGCGGCTTGCACCATCACCTGGCCGCCTCGGGCAATTTTGGCCAGCTGATCCGCAAGAATTACCCGGTTGCCATCGGCAACCGGCTGCACGGCGGGGTGCGCGAGGTGGCGTCCGTTGTGGGGCCGCTGTGCACGCCGCTGGACTTGCTGGCTGATCAAATGGAGATGGCGCGCGCCGAAGAGGGCGACCTGGTGGTGGTGTTCCAGTCAGGCGCGTATGGCTTGACGGCCAGCCCGACGGCGTTTCTCGGCCATCCGCTGCCGGCCGAGGTGCTCGTATGAGCGGCCTGTGCGGTTGGTTGGCGGCGGCGAACTGGGCTGATCCTGGCGGCACGGCGTCCGATAGCGGCGCGCCCACCGCGCTGGCAAGCATGGCCGCGCCCTTGTCGCGATTCGATGGCGCGCCGCTGGCCGCCAGCCTCAGCGAAGTGGGCGGCGTGGCCGTGGCTGCCATCGATGGCAGCCGCCATGTGTATCAGCAGGATGGCTTGCAGGTGGCCCTCTGGGGCCGGCCCGAGCTCGACGGCTCGGCCGACGACGTGGCGTGCCGCCTTGCGGCCCTGTGGCTGAGCCGGGGCGTGGCCGCTTGCGCCAGCCTGTCCGGGCCATTTGCGCTGGCCATTCTCGACGCCTTTTCCGGCTCGGCCCTGCTGGCAGTGGACCGCGCCGGCATGCATCCGCTCAGCTATGCGAACAATGCGCAAGGGCTGTTCTTTGCCTCCTCGCATGACGCCTTGCTGGCCCATCCGTCCGTGCGGGGCGCGCTCGATCCGCAGGCGCTGTATCATTATTTGTTCTTCCACATGGTGCCCGGCCCGGCCACGGCCTATCTTGGCCAGCAGCGCTTGCTGCCCGGCGAATACCTGCATGTGCGCGGCGGCAAGCAATGCAAGGGCAGTTACTGGCAACTGGCCTTCCAGGAGCCAGGCACGGCGCGCACGCGTGACACTTTTGCCGCGAACAAGCAGGAATTCCTGCGCCTGCTGCGTCAGGCAGTGGAAAGCAGCCTCGGCGCGGACGGGGCGGACACGGGCGCGTTTCTCAGCGGCGGTACGGACAGTTCCACCCTGGCCGCCATCATGGGACAAGTGACGGGCCGGCCCGCGCGCACGTATTCCATCGGTTTTGATGCGCCCGGCTATGACGAAATGGCCTATGCGCGCCTGGCCGCCAGCCACGCGGGCAGCATCCACCACGAACGCTACGTGACGCCAAACGACGTGCTGGCCGCGATTCCCGCCATGGCGGCCATCTTCGACCAGCCTTTCGGCAATGCCTCGGCCATTCCCGCTTACTATTGCGCGCAGATGGCGCGCGAGGATGGCGTGACGCGCCTCTTGGGCGGTGACGGCGGCGATGAATTGTTTGGCGGCAATGAGCGTTATGCGCACCAGGCCTTGCTGTCGCAATATGAACGCTTGCCCGTCATGTTGCGCCAGACCATCATCGAGCCGCTGCTGTTCCGCCAGCAAAGTGGCAAGCCGTGGCGCCTGGGCGACAAGGCGCGCCGCTACATCGAGCAGGCGAGCCTGCCGCTGCCGGCTAGGCTCGACAGCTACAACCTGCTGCTGCGCCATGGTTACCGCACGGTGCTGGAAGCGGGTTTTATCGATACCATCGATCCGGGCATGGCGCCCGGCTGCGTGAATGGCGCGTATTGGGCGCGGCAAGGCCAGGGCTTGAGCCAAATCAATGAACTGCTGGCGCTGGACATGCGCTTTACCCTGGCCGACAACGATCTGTTCAAGGTGCGCAAGGCCTGCGAGCTGGCCGGCGTGGAAGCGGCGTTTCCCTTCCTGCACGATGCGATGGTGGCATTCGCTGCGGGCCTGGCGTCGCGGGACAAGCTCGACGGCACGCGGCTGCGACCGTTCTTCAAGCGGGCGCTGGCGGAAATCTTGCCGCCGGCCATCGTGCGCAAGAAAAAGCACGGCTTTGGCTTGCCTTTCGGCCAGTGGCTGCACAGCCACGTGCCGCTGCGCGAGTTTGCGTTCGACAACCTGACGCAGCTGCGCGGGCGCGGCATCGTGCGGCCCGCCTTCATCGACGATCTGCAAGGGCGCTTGCTGGCGGAACACCCGGCCTATCACGGTACCATGGTGTGGCTGCTGCTGATGCTGGAACAGTGGCTCAGCCAGCATCCGGGCGCGCTGGGTGCGCTTGAAGGCGGTTTTGCCGCATGCGCCACAGAAACGCCAGGCGTCCTCGATCCCACGGCGTAAAACGGGGCAGCTGCAGCAAGTCGAGAGCCGCGCCGGGGCGCGCCACGCCCCAGTCCGTCGCGACGGCCGCCTTGAAACCGAGGCGTTTGACCATCGCCACGTGCGGCGCGCCATAATCGCGTCCGGCCTTGCCGTTCGGATACGCAAACAGGTTGACGGGCGCCTGGATCAAGCTTTCCAGTTGGCGCTTGCCGTTGGCGATGTCCAGCTGCGCCGCCCGCTCCGGCAAGGTCGATAAAATCGGATGACTGGCCGTGTGCGCGCCCAGCCCCATGCCGGCCGCATGCAACTGGCGCAGCTGCGCCGTGCTCAGCATGGCTGGCGGGCTTGCCCTGGTGCCCGCCTGGCGGCGAATGGACATGGCCAGCTGCTGGCGCCGGGAAAATGGCAGGTATTTGAGCTGGCCCAGCAAGGTGGCGATGGTGGCCTGCCGCTGTGCCAGGCTGGTGACGGGGAAGGTTCCCAGGCCGTGCGCGCGCAAGTCCAGCACGGGACAGGATGCCTGGCGCACGGCGTCGATCACCGTGTCGTTCCACATCTGCCCCCCGTCCAGGTAGCCCGTGGCGATAAAGAACGTGGCATGCAAGCCATGGCGCTGCAGCAGCGGCAGGGCCACTTGCGCATTGTCCGCATAGCCATCGTCAAAGGTGATGCAGGCGGCGCGCGGCGGCAAGCCGCCATCCTGCAGGCGCTGCACGGCATCGCCGAGCGGCAGCGGCGTATAGAAACGTTTTATCAGGCGCAACTGGCGCTCGAACAGGGCCGCATCGACTTCGCCAGGAAACAGCGGGTCGGGCCGCGCCAGCACGCGGTGGTAGATCAGGATGGACAAGGTGGCCGTCATGGCTGCTCCGCGACGGCGATCCGGGGTTTGGCCTGCCGAGCAGTTGAGGCTGGCGCTTGCTGCTCGACGATGATGCGCGTGGCGATCAAGGCGGCCATCAGGTAATACGGCATGTCGAAATACAGCAGGCTGAGGAAGGCGCCGCCCATGGCAAAGCCGATCAGGCTGGCCTGGCTCATTGTGGCCAGGCCCAGCGCCCAGCGCAGTTCCGGCTTGCCCCGCGTGCGGCGGATGATGGCGGCCGCCGTGCGCCAGGTGGCGATGCCCAGCGCCAGGTAAATCAGCAAGCCGACAAAGCCGTGTTCGCCCAGCGCCTGGAAATAAATGCTGTGCGCCGCGTGCACATCCATGGGGTTCGGCGCATAGCGGGCAAAGACGGCGGCGTCGGAGACGTCGAAGCCGCCGCCGAGAAAACGGTCGCGCGCCAGGTTCCAGGCCATGCGCCAGGCATTCAGGCGGCCCATGGCGGACACATCGTCCTGATACGTGTTGATGGTGTCCATGCGTTCGGCCCAGCGCTCGGGCATGAAGGCCAGCAACAACGGCGTGACCGCAGCGAGCAGCGCGCCCAGCACCAGCTTGCGGTCGCTCTTGATCCACATGAACAGGCCCATGGCGGCAATGGCCAGCAGGCCGCCGCGCGAATACGAGCCCAGCGCGGCCAGGGCCGACAGCAGCATGGCCCCGGACAAGCCGTGGCGCAGCCAGCGCTTGTCCGTGTTTTGCTGCAAATAATACATGAGGGGGATGGTGATGATCAGGGCCAGGGCCAGGGAATTGTTATCGCCAATAAACGTATCTTCCGGCCCCCACACCCGTTCCGTGCCGCCGCTGCGGATGGTGAAGATGCCGCCTTTCACGCCGTAGTAGCCGATCGACCCCACCAGCACCCAGACGAGGCGCACGATATCGCGCCGCGTGCGTATCACCATCATCACGACAAAGCTCATCAGCATGATCTTCATGACCTTGTTCCACTGCACCCACGACGATTCGGGCAGCAGGGCGAACGGCGCCGTTACGTTCATCCACGCGACAAACAGCAACAGCAGCACGCTGACGGGCGTGAGCGGCAGGTTCTTCGGTTCGCGCGTCATCACGAGGCCGAGCAGGGTGGCGATGGCGATGATGAAGGCAAATGGCATGTGGGTGGCGAAACCCCAGCCCTGCGTGTGCGGGTTCATGACGCTGACCCAGACCCACATCAGGCCGCCGATGGCAGGCGACTTCAGGATGAAGGGCAGCGAACCCAGGATGATGACGGTGATCAATATGTCGCGCATGAAGGGGAACGCTCCTGGTTGTGCCCGGCTTGGCAAGGTCTTGATGCCTGTCAACGGGCTGGCGGGCAGGCTCAGTACACTGGATCAACACTGCTTGATGCATAGTTTTGTCATGGTAAGACCAAGGAGGCATGTCCTTGTTGACCGTTCTCATGGCGACCTACAATGGCGCCGGCACCTTGCCCCAGGTATTGCGCGCCTACATGGGCTTGCGCCCGCCTGCGGGCGGCTGGCGCCTGGTCATCGCCGACAATGGCAGCACGGACGCCACGGCCCAGGTGATCGCCGCCTTCCGCGGCCGCTTGCCCTTGAGTTCCGTCTATGTGGCGCGGCGCGGCCGCAGTCCCGCCCTCAACGGGGCTGTCGAACACGCCTTGCGGCAGGGCGGCGATGGCGGCGAGCTGTTCGTGTTCGGCGACGACGACGCCATGCCCGGATCCGACTGGCTGTGCCGCTTGCAGGACAGCGCGCGCGCCCACCCCGGCTACGCCCTGTTCGGCGGCGCCATCATGCCCGCCTGGCGCGAGCGACCGGCCGATTGGCTGCTGCGCCTGACGCCCGTTGGCCTGACGTGGGGCATCACCAGCCCCGACCTGCGCGACGCGCCCATCTATCCAGGCCTGGTCTGGGGCGCCAACATGGCGATACGCCGCCGCATCTTCGAGGCGGGCGCCCGCTATGACGAAAGCATCGGCCCGCAGGGGGCCAATTACGCCATGGGCAGCGAAACCCGGCTCAACCTGGAGATGCATGCTGCCGGCAATCCATCCTGGTTCTGTCCGCAAGCGAGGGTGGCGCACATCATCCGCGTGCCGCAAGTGCAGCGCGCCTGGATATTGCGCCGCGCCATGCTGTTTGGTCGGGGCCAATGCCGGCTGGCGACATTCGCACCGAGCGTGGAGTTGCTCGGCGTGCCGCGCTGGATGCTGGGCAGATACGTGCGCGATACCCTCGGCGCCGTGCGGGCCTGGCTGCGGCGCGACCACGCCGACCTGTTCCTGCGGCAATGGGAGCGGGCCTGGCTGCGCGGCTTCTTCCATGAAGCGTGGCGCGGACGCCGTAAACGCTTGCCGCGCATCGTCATCAGCAGTTATTCGGGCGAGCTGGGCGGCATGGAGCTGCGCATGGCGCAAGAGGCGAGCATGCTGGGCGCGAACGGCTATGACAGCGTGCTGGCCCTGCGGCGCTTTCCCGGTTTTACTGCCTGGGCGCAAGGCTTGCGCGCAAGACAGATGCAAGTGCGCGTGTATGAGCCGCCCTTGTTTCTCGAGCACTGGGCCTGGCGCCGCTGGAACTGGCTGCGCGCCAGGCTGACGGGCGCGTGGCGGCTGCGGCGGCTGCGGCCCGATCTCGTCCATGTGGCGTTTTGCTGGACCAGCTATGGCGCTTCCATCCTGTGGCTGGCGCGGCGATGCCGGCTGCCGGCCGTGATCAGCGTGCACAATGCGTTTCCCCTGGAAGCCTTCAGCGACTGGCAGCGGCCCCGGCTGCAGGAAGCGTTTCGCAGCGTCAGGGGCGTGTATGCCGTGTCGGCCTCGTCCATGCGGCATTTTCTTGACCTGTACCGCGACATGCTGGCGCCGGACACGCGCCTGGCCGTCATTCCCAACGGCGTCGATACGGACAGGTTTATCGTCTCGCCGGAACGGAGAGTGCTGGCGCGCCAGCAGCTCGGGTTGCCGCCGGACGCGCTCGTGCTCGGCTGCGTGGCGCGGCTGTCCGCACAGAAGCGCCCGCAAGCGCTGCTGACGCTGTTCGCCAGGCTGGCCGCGCAGTTTCCCAACTTATATGTAGTGCTCGTGGGCACGGGGCCGCTGGAAGCCATGCTGCGGCTGCAGGCGCAACAGATGGGCTTGCACGACAGAACCGTGTTTGCCGGCTTCCAGCAGCGTATCGACTTGCTGATGCCGGCCTTCGACCTGCATGTGCTGCTGAGTAAAAACGAAGGTTTCGGCATTGCCACGATCGAGGCCATGGCCTGCGGCGTGCCGGCCGTGGGGACGGATGTGCCGGGCACCCACGATATCCTGCACGACAGCGCAGGCGGCTTGCTGCTGCCGCTGGACGACGAGCACGCCGCCTGCGCGGCCGTGGCGCAGCTGCTGCTGGACGTGCCACGGCGCGTCCGCATGGGACAGCTGGCGCGCGAGGAAACCGTGCAGCGCTATTCGATGCCGCGCCTGGAACGCCAGTTGCGCGCATTTTACGCCGGCCTCGTCTAGGCGCGGGTGGCCCGCATGAGCGCCACCCGCCATTCGTTTTTCTTTTCGTTTGCCGAAAAATACACGGTGCTGCTGCTGGGCATCGTCGCCACCATGGTGCTGTCGCGCCTGCTGACGCCGGCCGAAGTGGGCGTGTATTCGCTGGGCGCCGTGCTGGTGGCGCTGGCGCAAGTGGTGCGCGATTTCGGTGTGGGGCAATACCTGATCCAGGAAAAGCAGCTCGATGTGGTGAAATTGCGGGCCGCGCTGGCTACCAGCCTGCTCGTCGCCTGGCTGCTGGCGGGTGCGGTGCTGCTGGCCAGCGCGCCGCTCGCGCAGTTCTATGGCGAACCCCGGCTGACTCTCGTGCTGCGCCTGCTGGCCATCAATTTCCTGTTGATACCGTTCAGCGCCTTGACCTTACCGATGCTGCGCCGGCAACTGCGCTTTCGCGCCATCTACGCCATCAACGCGGCCAATAGCGTGGTCAACTTGCTGGTGGCCGTGCTGCTGGCGCTGCAGGGCTGCAGTTACATGAGCATGGTGTGGGCGGCGCTGGCCGGTTCCTGCGCCTCGCTGCTGGTGAGCCTGCTGGTGCGGCCCAAGGAACTGCCGTGGCTGCCGGGACGGCGCGGCATGGGCGATATCGCCCGCTTTGGCGCGTATGCGACGGGAGGCGGTCTCGTCGACGAGGCGGGCGTGGCGGCGCCGGACCTGATCATTGGCAAGCTGATCGGCATTGAAAGCCTGGCCCTGTTCGGCAAGGCGCAAAGCGTGCTGAATATTTTCAACCAGGCCATTACCAGCGCGATTTCTCCCGTGGTGTTTCCCCTGTTCGCGGCGCGCGCGCGCGAGGGTGGGGGACAGGGCGGGGCGGAACTCGTGTATTTGCGCACGATCAGCTACATGACGGCGCTGGCCTGGCCGTTTTTTCTCTTTCTCGCCTGCATGGCTTTGCCCCTGGTCAAGGTGTTGTATGGCACGCAATGGCTAGCCTGTGTGCCCTTGATCCGCATCATGTGCCTGTCTTCGGCCGTGTATAGCATGTTCAGCATGGCCCGCTACCTGTTTGTGGCGACGGGCCAGCTGCACGCGCAAGTACGGCTCGATGCCTGCGCCGGCGTCATCAAGGTGGCGCTGTTGCTGGCGGCGGCGCCGTTCGGTCTGGTGGCCGTGGCCTGGGCCGTGGTCCTCAGCAATGTGTTGCGCAGCTGGCTGAACTACGGCTGCCTGCGGCGCTTGAGCGCCCTGGACTGGCGCATCCTGGCGCGGGCCTTGCGCAAGAGCCTGCTGCTGTGCGGCCTTAGCGCCGTCGCGCCCGTCGCTTCGCTGCTGTGGCTGCCAACGGCAACCCCGGCGCTGCTGGCGCTGACGGGCACGGCGCTGGCCACCTTGCTGTGCTGGCTGGCGGGTCTGTTCCTGTTGAAACATGAGCTGGCCGGCGAGTTTCTGTTGTTGCAACGCAAGCTGGCGGGACGCTGGCTGGAAGTCAAATGGACGAAAGGATGACCATGCGTGTCGGTATCTTGTCCTACCCGATGCTGTTCCAGCGCGACGGCGGCTTGCAGATCCAGGTACGCGAAACCATTGCCGCGCTGAACCGGCTGCCCCAGTTACCGGCGCGGCCCCTGGACGTGCAGCTGGTCGACGCCAACCATCAGCGGCTGGCCGACTTCGACGTCTTGCACGTGTTTTCGGCCAGCAATGGCACCTACCGCATCATGGAAATGGCCAGCGAGCAAGGCGTGCCCGTGGTGCTGTCGCCGTTGCTGTCACCGGGCTGGGGCCGGGCCAGCGCCTGGCGCGCGCGACTGGCAGACCGGCTGGCGGGGCGCCTGACGGAATGGATGGTGCAAACAAGCTATGCGCAAACGCGGCGCGCCTTGCAGCTGGCCGACGTGGTGATCGCCCTGGGCGAGGCCGAGCGCGACGCCATCGTGCAAGGGTTCGGCATGCCGATCGATGCCATTCGCGTCTTGCCGAATGGGATCAACCCGCATTTTTTCACGGCCAATGGCGATTTGTTCCTGCGCGAAACGGGCATCGCCGGGCCGTTCGTGCTGATGGTGGGCAGCATTTCGCCCTACAAAAACCAGCTGGGACTGGCGCAGGCGCTGGCGGGCGCCGGCGTGCCCCTGGTGCTGATCGGCGCCGCGCCGCGCGAACAGCAGGCGTATCTGCAGCAATTGCTGGACTTGCCGCACGTCAGCTGGCTGGGCGCGCTCGACCACGCCGATCCGCTGCTGGCCAGCGCCTTCCACGCGGCGGCCGTGGCGGCCTTGCCCAGCCAGGGCGAGGTGTTTCCCTTGAGCGTGCTCGAAGCGCTGGCGGCCGGCACGCCCGTCGTCATGACGGCGCAAAGCGCGCTGGACTTGCCCGATTCCGTCTTCGCGCTGCGCAAGGTGGCCTGGGACGACGGCGCCGCGCAGCGCCAGGCCATCCTCGAATGGCTGGCGTTGTCTCCCGAGCGCGAGCGCGTGCAAGCCCTGGTGGAACGTTTTACGTGGGAACGGGTGGCGGCGCAGATTGCCGAGTGTTACTACCAGGTGCAGTCGCTGCCTGCCAGGAGGCAACATGCTGTTTAATTCCTTTGCTTTCCTGTTCGGCTATCTGCCCATCGTGCTGGCCGGCTATTTTTTGCTGGACCGCTGGGCGTCTGCCGGGGTCACCAAGGCCAGCTGGCGCCTGGCTCCGGCCGCCTGGCTTGCGCTCGCCTCGCTGTTCTTCTATGCCTGGTGGGACGTGCGCTACCTGTCGCTGCTGCTGGCCTCGATCTGCGTCAATTACGGCGCCGGCCGCCTGATCGGCGCCAACGCGGGCACGGCCCGCAAGCGCGTGCTGGTGGCGGCGCTGGCGCTGAACCTGGGGCTGCTCGCCTACTACAAATATGCGCATTTCTTCATCGACAGCGTCAATGCCGTGGCCGCCGGAGCTGGCGCTGGCAGCCTGCCGTGGTCCGGCCTCGACATCATCCTGCCGATCGGCATCTCGTTCTTCACCTTCACGCAGATCGCCTTCCTCGTCGATTGCTACCGGGGCGAGGTGCGCGAATACCGCTTCATCCATTACGTGCTGTTCGTCAGCTATTTCCCCCACCTGATCGCCGGTCCCGTGCTGCACCACCGCGACATGATGCCGCAGTTCGCCGACCCGGCCAACGCCCATCCGCGCGCCGCCAATTTCGCCATCGGCCTGTCGATCTTTACCATCGGCCTGGCAAAGAAGGTGCTGATCGCCGACAACCTGTCGCCGCTGGCCATCCCCGTCTTCACGGCCGGCGCCACACCGACCCTGATCGAGGCGTGGATCGGCGTGCTGGCCTACACCTTCCAGCTGTATTTCGACTTTTCCGGCTATTCCGACATGGCCATCGGCCTGTCGCGCCTGTTCGGCGTGAAGTTGCCGCTGAACTTCAATTCGCCGTACAAGGCGGCCAATATCGCCGACTTCTGGCGCCGCTGGCACATGACCTTGTCGCGCTTCCTGCGCGACTATCTCTATATCCCGCTGGGCGGCAGCCGGCGCGGCGAAGCCATGCGCTACCGCAACCTGTTGCTGACCATGCTGCTGGGCGGCCTGTGGCATGGGGCCGGCTGGACGTTTGTCATCTGGGGCGGCTTGCACGGCCTGTACCTGGTGCTGCAGCAGGCGTGGCAGCGGGTGTTTGGTGCGGCCACGGCGCGCTGGTGGCCGAGCTTGCTGACTTTTCTTGCCGTGATGCTGGCCTGGATCTTCTTCCGCGCGCCCGACGTGGCCACGGCCTGGGACATCACGGGCGCGCTGGTGGGGGCGAACGGGGTCAGCCTGCCGCGCAGCCTGGCCAGCCACGCGGCCAGCCTGGCGCAGTGGGGCCTGCATCCGGCGTTCGGCGGCATCCGCTGGATCGAACTGGCGGGGCCAGGCTTGCCCGTGCTGCTGGGCGCCATGTTGCTGGCCTTCAAGGCGCCGAATACGCAAGAAATATTCTTTCTCTACGAGCCTGCCATTGAAAGAATCTTTCAACCCGCAGGGCGCTGGGCTTTCAGTTGGCGGCCCACGCGCCGCTGGAGCGTGGGCTTTGCCGCGCTGTTCGTCGCCTGCATCTTCGGCATGAACCGGGTCACCGAATTTCTCTATTTTCAATTCTGAGCATGGACACTGCCGCCCGCCACTACGTCACCGGTTTCTTCGCCTGCGTCTGCCTCGCGCTCGGCTCCGTCTCGCTGCTGAACTACCAGGTCGATCCCTACCTGCTGCACCAGTGGGACAGCCCCTTGCTGCAGCGTCCGCGCCAGTTGAATGAAAAGCTCGGCGCCTGGGCCAAGACCTATGCCGTGGCGCGCTACCGGCCGGCCATCATCTACATCGGCAATTCGCGCACGGAACTGGGCTTGCCGACGGGCATGCGCGCCTTGTTCGACGGCAAGCGCGTCTTCAACAGCGCCGTGTCCGGCGCCTCGATCGGCGACGCCATCCGCCTGGCCGAGCATGTGGCCAGGGTCAGCCGCGTCGAGACCATGGTGTGGGGCATCGACGCGCCCACTTTTTCCCTGGACATGGGGGCGGCGCGCGTGGAAGACAGCCTGACGGGCGCCGGGCACGGCTTTTTCGCCCGGCGCGCCCTCGTCAACCTGAAGCGCGGGCTGACCCTGGACATGACGGAGGACAGCGTGCGCATCCTGACAGGCAATGCCGGCGATACCTGCCGCTCCAACCTGGCCCTGTACGGGCAGCGCGACGAGACCTGCACCCTCATGGGCATCAAGCACTGGCTCGGTACGAAGGACGCCATTCCAGTGCGGCTGCAGGAATTCGGCGACGGCCTGGGGCCGACGCGGCCCTCGACACTGGCGTTTGACGCCAGCATAGCCAAGCTGTGCCGGGGCGCCATGCGACTGCGCCTGTACATCAACCCCACGCATGCGCTGACCTTGTACGCGCTGCACTGGCGCGGCAAGTGGGACGCCATGCAGGCCTGGCAGCGCGGCCTGGCGCAGATTGCCGAGCGCCACCGCCGGCAGGGTTGCGACGTGCGACTGTATGATTTTTCCGGCTTTAACAGCATCACGACGGAAGCGACCCCGCTCGTCAGCGGCAAGCCCGACATGCATTATTACTGGGAAGTGTCGCACTACCGGGACAATGTGGGCCGCTTGATCCTGGCGCGCCTGTTTGGCGGTGGCACGCCGCCGCCGGCCGATTTCGGCGTGGAACTGACGCAGGCCAACATCGGCGCCCACCAGGCCGCCATGCGCGCCGCGCGCGACCGCTATCGCGTGGAACACGCGCACGAAACGGCCTATGCGCAGCGGGTGTTGGACGGGCCGCTGATCCGGCGTTGATGCAAGGTGCCGCATACGTCATTTCTCACCTTCCAATACTGACCATGGATACCATTGCCCGCCGCTACCTCGCCACCTTCCTTGCCTGCGCGCTGGCAGCGCTGGCCCTCGTTTCGGCCGTCAATTACCACGTCGATCCATACTTGCTGCACCAGTGGGACAGCCCGCTGCTGCAGCGACTGCGGCCGACGACCGAAAAACTCAGCGTGTGGGGCAAGACGTATGCCGTGGCGCGCTACCGGCCCGCCGTCGTGTATATCGGCAACTCGCGCACGGAAATGGGCTTGCCGGCGAACAGTGTGCGCACTTTGTTTGAAGGCAAGAGCGTCTTCAACAGCGCCGTCTCGGGCGCCTCCATCGGCGAAGCCATGCGCCTGGCCGAGCACGCGGCCAGGGTCAGCCGTGTCGACACCATGGTGTGGGGCATTGACGCGCCCTCGTTCTCGCTGGAGCTGGGCTCGGCCGGCGTGGAACCGGGTTTGACGGACGCCGGCCCCGCGTTTTTCGCGCGCCGGGCTTTGCTCAACATCAAGCGCGGCTTGACTGTCGACATGACGCGCGACACCTGGCGCATCCTCAGCGGCACCTATGACGGCGTGTGCCTGTCCAGCCTGGCCTTGCACGGCCAGCGCGACGAGTCCTGCCTCACCAGCCGCAACCGTACTTGGACCGGCACGGCGCGCGCCTTCACGCCGCGCCTGCAGGAATTCGGCGACGGCCTGGGGCCGACGGCGCCCGCGCTGCAGGCCTTCGATGCCAGTGTCGGCAAACTGTGCCGGGGCGGCACGCGCTTGCGCCTGTACATCAATCCCACGCATGCGCTCACGCTCGACGCCCTGTACTGGCGCGGCAAGTGGGGCGCCATGGAAACATGGCAGCGCGACCTGGCGCAGATGGCCGGACGCTACCGGGGCCAGGGCTGCGACGTGCGCCTGCTTGATTTTTCGGGCTTCAACAGCATCACCAGCGAGGCGATCCCGCAGGTGACGGGCGCGCGCGCGATGCGCTATTACTGGGAAGCATCGCATTACCGCGACAATGTGGGCCGTCTCATCCTGGCGCGCCTGTTCGGCGGCCCTGTGCCGGTGCCGGCGGACTTCGGCGTGGAGTTGACGGAAAACGGCATCGCGGCCCACCACGCGGCCATGCGCGCTGCGCGCGAGCGGTATCACGCGCAGCACGCCGAAGAAACGGCGTATCTGCGCCACGTGCTGACCTTGCCCCGCGAACCCAAATAGGCGATCCACGGCGCCAGGCGTACAGGGTGGGGCAGGGCGCTTGCGCTATGATGATGTTTTGCCATCCAGCAAGTTCCAGGACTCCCCATGAAAATCGCCTTCTTTGCCAGCCAGCCCTACGACCGCCGTTTCTTCGACGAAGCCTTGCCGGCCCAGCCCGACGCCGCCGGCATTGAACTGGTCTATCACAGCGCCTTGCTGAGCCAGGAAACCGTGATCCTGGCGCAAGGCGCGGACGCCGTGTGCGTCTTCGTCAACGACGTGCTCGACGCGCCCGTGCTGGAAGCCCTGCACGGCTACGGCGTGCGCGCCATCCTGCTGCGCTGCGCCGGCTACAACAACCTCGACCTGGAAGCGGCCAAACGCCTGGGCCTGTTTGTCGCCCGCGTGCCCGCCTATTCTCCAGAAGCCGTGGCCGAATACACGCTGGCCCTCGTGCAGACCCTGAACCGCCACACGCACCGCGCCTACGCCCGCGTGCGTGAAGGCAATTTCTCGCTGGACGGCTTGCTGGGCGCCACCTTGCACGGCAAAACGGTCGGCATCGTCGGCACGGGCAAGATCGGCCTGGCGACGGCGCGCATCTTCAAGGGTTTTGGCTGCACGGTGCTGGGCCACGACCCGTATCCGGCGCCCGCGTTCGCTGAATTGGGCACGATGGTGGAGCTGCCGCGGCTGCTGGCCGAGTCCGACATCGTCTCGCTGCATTGCCCCCTGATGGACAGCACGCGCCACATGATCAGCGAAGCAACCTTGCCGCTGATGAAGAAGGGCGCCATGCTGGTCAACACCTCGCGCGGCGGCCTGATCGACACGGGCGCCGTCATCGAGGCGCTCAAATCGCGCCAGCTCGGTTCCCTGGCCATCGATGTGTACGAACAGGAAAGCAATCTGTTCTTCCAGGACCGCTCGTCCGACATCATCGACGACGACATCTTCCAGCGCCTGATGACGTTCCCGAACGTGCTGGTGACGGGCCACCAGGGTTTCTTCACCATCGAAGCGCTGCGCGAGATCGCCGCCATCACGTATCACAACCTGGCATGCTTCCGTGAAGGAAAGGCCTGCGAAAACAGCGTCTTAAGCAGCTGATGCCGGTTTTTTAGGCTTGGGCGGCGGCTTGGGTTTTGGCAGCGGCAAGGCGTCGGCCGTGCGCCGCGCCAGCTGGCTGAGCCAGTCGCGCTCGTCCCACAGCCCGCCATCGATGAGGAAATACGGCTTGGCTTGCGGATAGGGCGGCGCTTCCTGCAGCGAGCCTTGCGTACTGATCCAGGCGCGGCCAGCGTCCGTCGGCTTGATGAAGAGCTGGTCGTCGGCGACGATGGCGAACATCTTGCCGTCGCAATACAGGCCATACTCGCCGAACATTTTTTTCGCGCTGATGCTGCCCGCGCCCGCCATCTGGTCGAGTAAAAAATCCACCGTGCCTTGCTGTGATGCCATATTTTTTCTCCATATGAAGCAATAGTGTAGCGCACTGGCCAGGATGGGCCGGCCCGGCTACACTACGGCCATTGATTTTTTCGCATGACGTATTTTCCCATGACACCCGAGCATATTATTCACCGCGGCATCCGCATCGCCACCCTGGCCGCCGGCGACCCCATCGAAACCCATTGCGCACCTGGCCACACGGCCATCCGCCAGCAGGCCGACGGCTGGTGGCTGTATTTTGTCGACGAGGAAGGCACCGTCGACGGCTACGACAGCCCGTTCGCCAGCCACGCCGAGGCGCTGTGGGCGGCCAAGGCCGCAGCCGAGTTCAGCGCGCAATGAAGGCCAGTCCATGGGCATTTCTAGGCTTGCCGCAAGCGCCCGTGCCGGAAGCGGAAAGCGCGGACTACGGCGCCTGCCGCGCCGAACTGCACGGCAAGCGCCTGGTCTTGCGCGTGGCGAAAACCACGCCGACGAAAATCGGCCAGTTCGTCACCGTCTGGAAGCGCCCCCATCCCGATGCCGACATTGCCCCGCTGGATGACGCCGACCCTTTTGACGTCGTCATCATCGCCGTGGCGGACGACGACGACGGCGCGCGGCACGGCTTCTTCGTTTTCCCGCGCAGTGTGCTGCTGGAACGGGGCGTGATGTCGCGCGCCGCCCAGGGCGGCAAGCGCGCGCTGCGCGTATATCCGCCGTGGTGCGCGCCGGAATCGATCCAGGCGCAGCGCACGCAGCGCTGGCAGGCGGCGTGGTTTGTGACGGCGGGGGATCAGCCTGGGCTGGCAAAGCTGCTGGACATCGCCTGACGTTTCCGGCCCAGGGGCAGATATACATACTGAACAACATGGGAAAGCGGGAATGAAGTCCTTTTTTGATGGAAAAATTTATCTGACGCTTTTTGTCGTGTTCGCGCTCTTCGTTCTTTCCCAGCTGGGCCGCAATGACACGCCCAAGCGCGGTCCCGACGTCATGCAGTTCATCGAGAGCGACCTGGCTGAAGTGCTGCAGAACGGCGGCAATGTGATCGACCGGACGAGCCGGGTGCAGCTGCATGCTGTGGTCTATTCGGTGCGCTTCAAGGACGAGGGCTGGAGCGCTGCGCTGCGCGACAGGAATATCGCCACCTTGCGCAGGCTGGACTGGGCGCAGCGTGCACCGGCCGTGCTGTGCAAGATGGGCGCGCAGGCGACAATCGGGGAAGGTGAGAGCATGTATCGTGGCCAGGGCACGAATAGCATCAATTTCGACTATAGCGCGAAGACCGTCAGGGAGTGCGCGGCGCTGGCCCCATCGTCGAGTTACTAGTGCTTTGGGGCGGCTCCAGTATCTGGTGCGTGATCGCGTCGGAATGGCAGCGTTGCCCTGCCTGGACAGGATATTCAAAGAAAAAAGAGAGTGAAATACAATTGCTTATAAATAAATATGGTCAGCACACCATTGATGCGGCGGCCAGGCTCTCGCAGCGTGAAAATGTTGCAATATTGATCAATTTCATCAAGCGCCAGGCGCCATTGATGGAGCAATTCGATGTCCGCTATGGTGAAAACAGGTCCCGGTATTTTTTGAACATGGTCGAACTGTCATTGAATGTGGAGGCCTGCTTTCAAGATGAACAGGTATGGGGGGATATGCTGGCGACCCTTGATTCGGAAATTCCTGACAGCGAGGAATTTGGCGATATCGAGGGCGATCTTGCACAAAATGCGCTTATTTCAGCCAGTTATGCGATTCAGTACATGCAATATGGCAAGCTTGCCGATTTTTGCGCTTCGGCAGAAAAAGTGCTTGAGACGGTGGATGTACTCCACTACTCAGAAAATCCCGATTACGATGAGCGCAAAGCGATGATGCGGGAAATCGGATTGCTTGGCCTTCTCGTCCGTGGGCTTAGTGTTCCCCTGACGAACACGGTGCTTGAAAATCTGGATGAGATCGCCAGAAATGCGCCGATAGGGGCAGATAGCGCTGAAGAGTGAAGGGTGGCACATGGGGGCGCACCGTCCTGCACGGAAAGAATTTGTACAGGCCCCTTGCCACTTTAGAATTTATCTGCGCCTTGCCGCTGTGATATAAGGGCTTGAGAAATTTATTTTTATCAGGATGGCAATAAGACCTTTACTGAGATATTGCTATCGTCCGGTAGCGGCCAGTAGCGGACGCCTGGACGCTCGCCAATTCGTGTGGCCGCATGAGTTTTGTAGTGCGGATTCAGGCCGGCGGCGTCGTTGCAAGCGATAATGGGCTGTTGCACTTAAGCCCCCCGGTCTTTTAATCTATGGGCCCGCTGGCTCAGCTACAAGTCAGGTTGCGACATGGAGTATTCATTTTCACGCTTGATAATTGCGGCGAGTTTGGCTTGTTTAGTCATGGGCATGGCCGCTATTCAACAAATGCGCCTTGGTCGACCTATCCGTAAAGTAAAAAACTTTCTGCTGAAATTGGCGGTGTTAGTCTGGCTGGTGAGCGGGCTATTTGTTGGAACATTCTATAGTCACGGATTCGATGTGGCGTGGTACATTTTTGGTGCCGCCGTCAGTCTGGCCGGATGTATCGTTGCAGGCATTGCGGTGCTTGCCTGGGCGGTTTTCACAAGGAGCAAGCAGGACAGTTAAGTGCTCTCAAGTGGGAGCGGACAGGATCTAAAAGGCCAAGTTTAATGTGGAATTTTTTTAAGCGTAAAAATACGCCAGAATTGCCTATCACGCCTCAGATTGTGGCGCAGGTTGAAGTTGAGATAAGTCAAAATAGGTCTGCAGAAAAAAATAAAATATCCTTCTTGTGCGCTGAAAAAATTCTTGAGTATTTTGAAAACTCCCAGGGACTTCTTACACCTGACAGCGATAGTGAACTCGACTCGCCGCGGGTACGCCAACAACTCTATAAAATTCTGCTGGAGCGGCCACTCGCGCCATACTCCACGCTAATTCGACAAGTCTTCGAGAAGGAAGTGCGGTATAGAATTGCGCTTTGGGATGGGACAATAAAAGATGATGGTGATTCTTACGAAGGAATTTATCGTTGTGCCTTCTTGCTTTATCGTCTCGGCAGCACAAGCGATATCCATAGCCTTTGGGTAGCAAAGCATATAAATATGGATGTCGGAACATCAATGGGCGTGGAATTTTTTATTGGGGCGGGATTTCAAGCGACAGTTTCATATTTGGCAGAATCGAACTTGCAGGATGCGGATGAAATATCCTCTTACGTAGCCGGCTGGTTCGATCAGGACGATTCAGAAAAATGGCAAAAGGACTGGGAGCTAAGTATGGTGCAGAATATTTCAAGTACCGGCGATTCGTGAAGGCCCACAACGGCGCAAAACCTGCCAACAGCGGCAAGCAGCCAGAATTCGTCACGCCAGCAAACGCGGGCCGCAACTCATCCGGGAAAATGACCGTCCATGACTGATATTTGACGGCCTGTCGCAATCCCGCATGGCGGCAGGGTGCGCTGACGTATCGTCAACGTTTCCTTCCTGGCATCCGTCCATCACCGTTGAAAGAATCGTTCATGCGAGTTCATCCCCTGGCACTGGTCCTTACCCTGTTGTTCGCAAGTGGCGCCCGGGCGGACGCATTGGACGACATCATCAAGGCCGAAATGAAGATGCGGCAAATCCCCGGACTGTCGCTGGCCATCATCGAGAACGGCAAAATTGTCAGGGCGCAAGGTTACGGTGTCACAGAAAAGGTCGGCAAGACGCCGGTCGGCCCGCACACACTGTTCCAGGCCGGTTCGGTCAGCAAACCGGTGGCCGCGCTGGGGGCGCTGCACCTGGTAGAGCAGGGCAAGCTTGGCCTTGACGAGGACGTCAATACCCGGCTGCTCACGTGGAAGCTGCCGGACAGCGCCCTGACGGCCGAACAGAAGGTGACCTTGCGCAGGTTGCTCAGCCACAACGCCGGGCTGACCGTGCATGGTTTCCCTGGCTACGCCAGCAATGCGCCAGTACCCAGCGTGGTCCAGGTGCTCGATGGCGAGAAGCCCGCGAACACCGCAGCAATTCGCGTTGACATCGTTCCAGGCAGCAAGGTGCGTTACTCCGGTGGCGGCTATACCGTCATGCAACAAATGGTGGCCGATGTGAGCGGTCAGGCGTTTCCCGACTACATGCGCGACGCAGTCCTCAAGCCCCTGGGAATGCATGAGAGTTCCTATTTGCAACCGCCGCCAGCCGAGCGCGCGCGCCTGAATGCCAGTGGCCACCTTGCCGATCGCAGCATGGTGGCAGGACGCTGGCATGTGTATCCGGAAATGGCGGCGGCCGGTTTATGGACCAACGCCTCGGACCTGGCGCGCTTCGCCATCGGCGTGCAGCAGGCTCTGGCTGGCACGTCCAACCCCGTCATCTCGGCAGCCTTGACCCGGCAGATGCTGACCCCGCAAAAGGAGAACGTGGGCCTGGGCGTCTTCCTTGACGGTAGCGGCAGCGCGCAACGCTTCTCGCACGGCGGGCGTGACGAAGGCTTCGATACCTTGCTGACGGCATTTTCCGGCACAGGCCAGGGTGCCGTGATCATGATTAACGCAAATGACAATTCCCGCATGATGGACCGCCTGACAGCCGCCATCGGCCGCGCTTATCACTGGCCAGAAGCCGACTATGACGTGTTGCTCAAGCACCCCGCCATCAACATCGATGCCAAGGAACTCATCCGCTACACGGGCCGCTACGAGTTGGCGAACAACACGATGGGAACCTTCGATATGCAGGGTGGTCAGCTACGCAGCATTTTCGATGGCTTGCCCGACGAAACTTTCGTGCCTGTCGGCGCGCATCGCGTCCATTCGACGTCGCGCAATTGCGAACTGGCTTTCATCGTCGATGCACAAGGAGAGGTGACAGGCGTCGTCGTGACGACCAAAGACAAAGCCAACAAGGCGCCGCGCATCGGCCCGCTGATGCATACATTGGCAGCACGCACCGACCCCAAGCCTGCGCGCACCCGGAATGTGCAGGCCTTGCTTGCCGACATTGGGCGTGGCGGTAGCGGCTTGGCCAACTCGGCATTCGCCACAGCGGGCGTCAAAAACAACTTTGGCACACAAGCTATTGGCGAACTCGTCAATGTCAAGTCACTCACTTTTTTGCACGAGCAAGCTGTTGCTGGCCGAGCGATCGAACGCCATGGCAGTAAGGTGGACAGCGTCCTTGCCTTCCACGTCAGCGGCATCAAGCCGGAGCGAAAATTGCTGGTTTACCTGACCGCGGACGGTTTGCTGACCGACTTCGATCTGGTTGACGACTGAACGCCCGGCGTGGCTAGCCATCACTATTTTGCTCGCCTGGGCCCGCACTCACCTGGGTCGACGAGGTGACCGTGCATCAATTGCTCAACTTTTCAGCAGGAATCACGGAAATTCACAAGCCACTCAGCTTCAAGCCCGGAACGGACTTTCTGTATGGCGTTACGACTTATTCAATGCTGAGCAATATTTTTGAAAAAGTCAGCGGAAAAATGTATGTCGATGCTGCACATGAGCTGTTCAGAGAGCTGAGGATGATGAATGGTTTTTGCTATGAAGAAAACAAGAATAATAACGTCATCAACGGATATGTCAACACGAAAAATGTATTCGCACTGAAGGAACATCCTGTTCAGGGAAAAGACTGGATAGGCTTCATCCCGGCAGGAGGAATTGTTTCAAATGCGAAAGACTTGAATATCTGGGATGAAAAATTTCATAAAGGGAAGATTTTTAAGGTCGAAACCTATAAGCTGATGACGAATTATTCCATATCCAGTCAGCACGTGGCTTTCGGTGACGGAGAAATCGGTTATGGTTACGGTGTTTATGTGAATGACAAGGATGAGATCAAGTATATAGGCCACTCCGGGAAGGGGTTGGGCTTTGCCTCGATAAAAATCTATTTCTGTGAAAAAAATGTTGATGTCATTGTTTTGGAAAATCAGTTAGCGAAGATGGTGGCGTTAATTACCATTTCGAAATAAAAGTGAGGAAAATAGTAATGAACAGCAGCCTTTTGCAATAGCTGAACCTCCGCGCATCATCCGTTTTGCAAGGTGCTGACTGTGGTTCCGCAATCACGCTCGGCTGAAGAATGCTCTTGAAGGCCATACGCTAACGCGCAAGCTCCCTTGGCCGTTTTGACTTCTACATGCTGCCAGCACGGCCGCACGGCTGCACGTTTCAACGTGGATATACCGGCGACCGTGGCAGGCTCGAGTGCCAGTGCCAGTGCCAGTTGCGGGCCGTCATGCGCCAATGGGAGAATAAAAGCGGCATCGGCTTCATATTGCATGTTTTTCCTTGTTTTGCCTTGTAAGTTGGGCGCAATTAAAAATACAATACAAGAAAATTACCAAGGGGAAATATGGGTATCAAATATCGCATCGATGATGACCTCGCATTCCTGCAGTATTGCAAGGAAGAGGATCTGCGTGTTTTGGCTGGCTATCTCACGCACGACAAAGATCAGTCGGCTCGCATCGCCAGCGAACTTCTTGAAGATGAAAGCTTCAAGAAATTCGCTGGAAAGAAGGACCAGTACCGGCATTGTTGGCAGTTGATTGCCGGTGAGCTTCAGCATTTCGGCGGCGACACTATCGTCAACCTGTTTCGCGGCGATGGCGTGCTGTACAAGGAAATTTTGTCGGACGTATGCGACAACCAGAAAGTCAAGACGGAAAAAAATAGTTCCGCCTATGCGATGGAAAACAAGCTGCTGGAGAAATTCATCGGCGATGCCTGGGAAAAGCTCGGTGCGGAACAACGTGCTTCGCTGCTGAAGGAATTTGATATCGGCAACAATTCACGTGATGCGGAAGGATTGGCCTTGCTGAAAGCGGCCTTGTTGAGCGGCATCGGTTCTCTGCAAATATCGGCGCTGATCGCCAGATCCGCTGCAAGCATGTTCGCGGGACGGGCGCTTGGCGTCATTGCGACAGGTGGTCTGGGCAGAAGCCTGGCCATGTTTGCCGGACCCGTCGGACTGGCCGTGTCGGCCGCGCTCACCGTGCCCGCAATCAGCGGCGCCGCTTATCGGGTAACGATTCCTGCCGTCATTCAGATCGCATATATGCGCCGGGAATGCGAAGCACGTGAATTTTTCTAAGGAAATATAAATGCTGCAAGAGACAATATGGATCATCGACCAGGCCAAATTGAAGCCGGTATTGATACAAGCGATGGCGGAAGGCAAGGCAGCCATACATGACGGCGTGGCATACTGGGCCGAGGGCAGCGGCGGGTCTGGCATCATCCAGCATCTACCGTTCAAGGAAAGTGCGGCCAAGAGTGTGGAAGAAGCGCTAAAAGTGGCGCAGGCGACGACGGTGATCGCCGCGGCCGTGTCGACTGGCATTATTCTTGCCGCGATCGTGGTGCAGACAAAATATTTGGCAAAGAAACTGGATAAAATCCAGGCCACTGTCGATGTCATTGCGCAAGATGTGCGCTCGCAGCACATTGTATTTTACATGGATAAGATCAGTGAATATGTAGGACTGGTGGAGGCAGCGCGAACCTTGTTGCAGGATCGTAGCCTGGTATCGGAAATACGTGAGCTTGCTATTCCGCTGTTGACCAGCATGGCGGCGAAACGCAATGAAGTCCTGTCCTTTATCGATAATATTCTTGCCTTGACAAAGTCATCCAAAGACGTGTCTGCAACGCATTTTGAGCTGATCACCAATTTCGCCCAATTAATGCTCGACATGATGCCTGCGGGAATTCATATCGAATACCTGCTTTGCGCGCGTATTGGCAAACTGCGGCTTGCAGAACATATCCTGCTCGATGGTGCGGGGCGATTCAACGATGGTCTGCAAATTTTCCGTCATTTTATGAATGAGCTACACCGCGAAGTGATACGCGGCGTCGCCGGAGAGCGCAGCGAGGTCTATCGTTCGGTCGAGGCGAATGCGAGGCAGCTTTTCCAATCCGAGCATGGGAAAATTCTGCTGTCGCTGCCGGCGGGCCGCGCTGCCAGCTAATTACAGGCTGCCTGCCTGCGTCACTTCGCTCAGCACATAGCGGTACTTCCCCGACGCTTCCGCCGCGATCTCGTCGACTTCCTCGATGGCGATGTCGACTTGCGCGCCCAGCCTGGCCTGGAAGCCGGTGACGATGGCTGTGCGCGTGGCGGCGTCCAGGCGCGGCAGGCAGACCAGCAGGACGCGCGTGCGCTGCAGGCTTTCCTGGATGATCTTGAAACTGCGCACTTGCGGCAGTTCGCGCACGATGTAGACGAGGGCCAGGCCGTGCATGACGGTGCCATCGACGGCCGTGAGGAAATCCGTGCTGCGCCCTTCGATTTTTTGCAGCAGGGGCAGTCCGCGGCCGCAGGCGCATGGCTTGGTGCCCAGCGCGCCCACGTCGCCGGTGGCGTAGCGGATGAACGGGTAGTCTTGCGTGGCCAGGTGGGTGACGACGATGTCGCCCGTGGCGCCAGCGGGCAGCGGCTGGCCCTGGCTATCGACGATTTCCACGATGATGTCTTCGGCCGTGATGTGCATGCCGCCTTCCGGACATTCGTGGGCGATGAAGCCCGCGTCACGCCCGCCGTAGCCGTTGGCCACGGGGCAGCCGAAAGCGGCGGCGATCTGCGCGCGCTGCTCGTCGTACAGGCGTTCGGCCGTGACGAACGCCACTTTCACACCCAGGCCGTCGAGCGGCAGGTCGCGTGCGCTGGCGTGGCTGGCGATGCGGCACAGGGCGGACGGGTAACCGAACAGCATGCGCGGACGCCAGCGGCGCAGCTGTCGCACGTAGCCATCGAGGCGGTTGGGCGACATGGCAAATGCGGGCAGCAGGGTGGTGCGCAGCAGCGCATCGCGCAGGCGGCGCACGCGGTCTTGCGCCTGCAGCTCGATGGGCGAACCCCACAAGACGGCTTCGCGGTCGCCGATGTCGACGCCCCACCAGCGCGTGGCGCGCCATTTGGCGGCGATGTCGTGGCTGATCCTGCGGCGCCCGAGGAAAAACTGCAGCGGCTCGCCGCTGGAGCCGCCCGTGGCGAACGGGCGCAAGCCCACGGCGTGGGCCGACTTGAAACTGTCGCGCGCACTGGCGATATCAACCTTGCGCAGCAGCGGCAGGCGCGACAGATCGCTCAGTTGCCGCACCTGTTCCGGATCGAAACCGCTGCGGGCGAACAGGGCGCGGTAATGCGGTACGTGCTCGGCCGCATGGCGCAGCAGCGCGCGCAGGCGGGCCAGCTGCCATTCCTGCAGTTGCTGCGCGCTCCACCACTGCGAGCGCTCCAGCCGCCGCAGCAGGCGCGCGCTGCGGTGGCCTTTGATCCATTCATGCAGGGGAAACAGCCAGCGGGCGACGCAGCGCGTGTAGATGCCGGGGCGCGGCGCGGCGCGGATGCGGCGGTAGTGCGCGGCCAGCCTGGGTGCGATGCCGGGCCAGCCGAAGGTGGCGGCGTGCGCCAGGCCCGCGTCGACCAGCGCCTGCGTGCGCGGCGGGTCGCGCAGCAGCGACAGGATGGTCTGCGCCATGGCGGCCGGATTGCCGGGCGGCACCAGCAGCGCCGTCACGCCGTCTTGCAGCAGGACGGGGATGCCGCCCACGTTGGTGCTGACGACGGGCACGCCGCAGGCCAGCGCCTCGAGCACGGAATTGGGCATGTTGTCGGCCAGGCTGGGATTGAGGACGATGTCGCTGGCCTGGTACAGGGCCGGCATGGCGGCGTTGTCGACGGGGCCGGCGAAGCGCACGGCGTCCTTCACGCCGAGGGATCGGGCCAGGCGCGTCAGCGCCGCGCGCTGCGGCCCGCCGCCGGCCAGCACCAGGCGCGCCGCGGGAAAAGCCTCGCGCACGATGGCGAAGGCGCGCACGGCGCTGGCGTTGTCGTACAGGCTTTCCAGGTGGCGCGCCACGAGGATGCAAGGGCCATCGGCGGCTGGCGCGCGTGGTGCGGCGGGTGTGACGCGGGTAAAGCGCTGCAGGTCCACCACGTTCGGCACGATATGGGCCGTATGGCCATATTGCTCGAAGACGCCGGCCAGGTAAGCCGAGGGCACGACGATGGCGCTGGCGCGGCGCAGGCTGAACGCCACCAGGCGCGGCGCGCGGGCGAAAAAAACGGCCGCTTCGCCGCCCCGGTAATTGAGCAGGGCCGGTTTGCCTTTCAGGCTGGCGATCCACAGCGCGGGTGCGGCCTGCAAATGCCAGGACCAGCCGGAATTGGCCATGATGTGGAACAGGTCGACCGTATTGGCCGTGCGCCACAAGCGCCACAAATGCACGGGCAGGCGCAGCGCCGCGCGCAGGTAGCGGATGCGCGCCAGCCAGGGCGGCAGCACGGGGCCGTTGACGGCCAGTAGCTGCACTTGCGCGCCATCCTCGCGCAGCTTGTGCGCCAGTTGCGCCGTCTGATTCGCCATGCCGCCGGCCGGCGGCGGCAGCGGGCCGACCAGCGCGATGCGCAAGCCGGTGAAGATCATGGCACGACTCCGGCCAGTTCCTCCGCCATGCGCGCCGTTGTCACGCGCGCATACACGGGCGCATAGCGGCCCACGCTGGCGCCCCAGCTGCGTTCCGTCTCGACAAAGGCGCGCGCCTGGCGCCGCAGCGCCGGCCAGCTGGCGGGTGCCAGCAGCAGCGACAAGATGGCCTGCGCCAGCGCCTCGGCGTCGCCGGCGTGAAACAGCATGCCCGTCTTGCCATGGTCGACCAGTTCGCGGTGGCCGCCCACGTCGGACGCCAGCACCAGGCGGCCCTGTGCCATCGCCTCCAATGGTTTCAAGGGCGTCACCAGCTCCGTCAATCGCATCGGCAGGCGCGGATACACGCAAATGTCGACCAGCTGATAATAGGCGGCCACCTGCGCATGCGGCACTCTGCCCGCGAAGACCACGGCGTGGTCTATGCCCAGCTGCGCCGCCAGCGCGCGCAGCGCCGCTTCCTGCGGCCCGCCGCCGGCCAGCAGCAGCCGCAATGCCGGCTGTGCCGCCAGCAGGCACGGCATGGCGCGCAGCAGCAGGGCCAGTCCCTCGTACGCATAAAACGAGCCGATGAAGCCGATGACAGGATTACCATCCAAACCCAGCGTGCGGGCCAATGCTGGATTATCAGAGACATTGAAGGTCCCGGCATCGACGGCGTTCGGTATCACGGTGATTTTATGCGCGGGCACGCCGCGCGCGCACAGTTCGCGCCGCAAGCCGTCGCAGATGGTGGTGACGGCGTCGGCGCGGCGCAGCGCGTAGGTTTCCAGCGCGCGCGTGAGACGGTAGCGCAGGCCGCCGGGCCGGCTGCTGCCATGGTCGGTGGCCGCGTCTTCCCAGAAAGCGCGCACTTCATATACGACGGGGATGCCCAGCGCGC
This sequence comes from Janthinobacterium sp. BJB426, assembly GCF_002735705.1. Classification (GTDB taxonomy): domain Bacteria; phylum Pseudomonadota; class Gammaproteobacteria; order Burkholderiales; family Burkholderiaceae_D; genus Janthinobacterium. The sequence continues at coordinate 179,169 of NZ_PDZL01000002.1, read as the reverse complement.
GGCCCGCGTTGAGGGCGGCGATGGCGTTCAGGGCCGGCGAATGCGCATGCAGGATGTCGGGCTTGAGGCGTCGTGCCAGCCGGCGCAGGCGTACGGCCAGGCCGACGATGACGGCCACTTGCCGCAGCACGGGCAGGCGCGCCCAACAGTGCGCATCGGGCGCCGTGCGGTAGAAATGCCAGCCGTCGACCAGCTGCTGTGCGCCATCCGACGGCCCCTGCTTGGCACTCGTGAGCTGCGTCGTGTGCCAGCCCAGCATCCGCTGCTGCCGCAGGATGGCCAGGGTGCGGAAGGTGTAGCCGCTGTGCAGGGGCAGCGAGTGGTCGAGGATGTGCAGGATGCGCATGGCTTCACTCCATTGCCATGGCTGGCGCGGGCATCGGCGCCTGGCGGCCATCGACGGGCAGCACCTGGCGCAGGAACGCTTCGAACATCAGCAGCGCCCACAAGGGCGCGCTGTAGTCGCGCCGCCCGCTCGCATGTTGCTCGAGCAGCAGGCGCACGTAGTCCATGTCGAACAGGCCGCACTGCGCCAGCGTGGGACCGAGCAGCCGCTGTTGCAGGCGCTGGCGCAACGGGCCGCGCAGCCAGTCGGCCAGCGGCACGGAAAAACCCATCTTCTGGCGGTACAGCAGGGCGTCGGGCAGCAGCGGGCGCAGGGCTTTTTTCAGCAGATACTTGCCTACACCGCGCCGCAGCTTGAAGTGCGGCGGCAGGCCGGACATCCACGCCACCAGTTCATGGTCGAGCAGGGGCGAGCGCACTTCCAGCGCGTGCGCCATGCTGGCCCGGTCGACTTTCGTCAGGATGTCGCCGGGCAGATAGGTTTTCAGGTCCAGGTACTGCACTTGTGACAGCGGGTCCTGCGCGGGACTGGCCAGCGCGTGGCGGCGCAGCACCTCGACGGCGCGGTAGCCGTGCAGGCTGCGCCGCAGCTCGGGGCTGAACAGCCGCGCGCGCATGGCGTCGCCCAGCAGGCTGACGCCGTGAAAATACGCATCCGTCGTGTCGCGTGCCAGGCCTTCGAAGGTGGTCTTGGCGCGCAGGAAGCGCGGCGCCCAGTCGGCCTTCGGGTACAGCCGCCCCAGGGTGCCGAACAGCGACTGGCGCAGGCCGGCCGGCAGCAAGGGGTCCATCGCCTTGCGCACTTTTTCCTCGCGCGTGTGCAGGCGATAGCGCCGGTACCCGGCCAGGCTTTCATCGCCGCCATCGCCCGACAGGGCCACCGTGACCCGCTGGCGCGCCAGTTGGCAGACTCTGTACGTGGGCATGGCGGAACTGTCGGCGAACGGTTCGTCGTACAGGTTGGCCAGCAGGTCGATCAGCTCGAAGTCGTCTTGCTCGACCTGGCGCGCGTGGTGCGCCGTGGCGTAGCGGCGCGCCACCAGGTCGGCGTAGCGCGCCTCGTTCCAGGCCGGGTCGCCGAACGAAATTGAACACGTGTTGACGGGCGTGGCGCTCGCCCCGGCCATCAGCGCCACGACGGCGCTCGAATCGACGCCGCCGGACAGGAAGGCGCCGAGCGGCACTTCGGCCACCATGCGGATGCGCACGGCTTCGCGCAGGCGCGCCAGCAATTCGTCGGCCGCCTGCGCCTCGCTGGCGGGCGGATTCGGCGTGAACGGGATGTCCCAGTAAGCTTGCGGCGCGGGCAGCGGCTGGCCGGCGCGTATCGACAGGGTATGCCCGGGCGGCAGCTTGCGCGCGTGCTGGAAGATGCTGCGCGGCTCGGGCACGTAGCCGTAGGCGAAATACTCTTCCACGGCCAGCGGGTCGAGCGCGCGCGGCATGGCCGGATGCGCCAGCAGGGCTTTCAGTTCGGAGCCGAACAGCAGGGTGCCGTCCTGCGCCTCGCCGTAATACAGGGGTTTCACGCCGAGGCGGTCGCGCGCCAGGAACAGCAGGTGGCGGCGGCGGTCCCACAGGGCGAAGGCGAACATGCCGCGCAGGCGCTGCACGCATTGCTCGCCCCATTGTTCCCAGGCGTGGACGATGACTTCCGTGTCGCTGCTGGTGCGGAATTGATGGCCGAACTGGCGCAGCTCCGCCATCAGGCTGCGATAGTTGTAGATTTCGCCATTGAAGACGATGGCGATGCTGCGGTCGGCGTTGAACAGCGGCTGCTGGCCGCTGGCCAGGTCGATCACGGACAGGCGCCGGTGCGCCAGGCCCAGTCCCGGCTCGCGGTGCAAGCCCCCTTCGTCCGGCCCCCGGTGGCGCAGGCTGTGGTTCATGCGTGCCAGCAGCAGCACGTCGATGTCGCGCTGGCCCTGCAAATCAAAGATGCCGCTGATGCCGCACATGGGTGGCCTTTCAGGGAGTGGTGGACAGGGGAGAGGGCTGGCGCGCGCCCGTCAGCCGGTCGTACACGGCCAGGTAGGCGCCGGCCATGGCGGGCAGGCTGTGTTCGGCCAGCACCTGGCGCCGCCCGCGCGCGCCGTGGCGCGGGCCCAGTTCGGGCATGCTGTAGTAATCGAGCATGGCGTCGGCCAGCATCTCGGGCGAACCGGGCGGCACCAGGGTGCCGCTCCAGCCCGACTGCACCAGTTCCGCATTGCCCCCCACCTGCGTGGCGACGATGGGCAGCCCCGTCGCCATTGCTTCGAGGATGGTGTTCGAGCTGCCTTCGGCCAGCGATGGCAGCACGAACAGGTCCATGGCGCGCAGCAGCTGCGCCACGTCGTCGCGTGCGCCGGGCAGCCAGGCCAGGTGTGCCACGCCGGCCTGCTGCAGCAGGTCCAGGCAAGCCTGGCGGCATGGCCCGTCGCCGACGATGAGCAGGCGCAGGCGCGCGCGGGCGCCTGGCTGCGCCAGCAACAGCAAAAAGGCGTGCACCAGCGAGGCGTGATCCTTGACGGCCGCCATGCGGCCCACGCTGCCGATGACGAAGGTGCCGTTGCACAGGAAGCCGGGCGGGCCCACGGCGGCCGGCGGTCCCAGGCGCGGATGGAACTGCACGCTGTCGACGCCATTGCCGATGTGCGACACCTGCGCGGGGGCCGCGCCGATGGCGTCCACCAGCCATTGCCCCAGGTCGGCGCTGACGGCGATGAAGTGCTGCACCAGCGGCAGCATGCATTTGCGCAGCAGCCGGTATTTGCGGCGGGTGCCGTGCAAGTCGCTCATGTCGCGCCCGTGTTCGCCATGCACGCGCAGGCGCACGCCGGCCAGGCAGGCCAGCAGCTGTGCTTCGAGGCAGCCCAGGTTGCGCGTGTGCACGAGCGCCGGCTGCAACCGTTTCAGCACGCGGTACAGGTGCAGGTAGTGGCGCCAATCCTTGCCTTCGCGCTTGTCCAGGCTGATCACATCGACACCCGGCGTGGTCAGGCGCTGGCGAAACGCGGTGGCATTCTTCAGGCAGACGATGGCGTGCCGGTAGCGTTCGGGCGGCAAGTGGTTGATCAGGTTGACGAGGCCGTTTTCCAGCCCGCCCACGTCGAGCTGGTGGATCACGTGCACGATCAGCGGGGCCGTGCTGGCCGCTACACCGGCTTCCCGTGTGCCGACGCTAACGAGGTCAAGGGCCATGCGGCAACTCCTGCAAGCGTTGTTCGATGACGGGCAGCGCCGCCCGCAGGAAGGCTTGCAGCTGCGCGCGCGGTGGCGGCGCCAGCTCGTCGTAGACGGCAAAGACGATGAGGTCGGCGCCATCCTGGCGCCTGCCCAGCAGCTTGGCTTGCGCCAGCAGCAGTTTTACCAGCGCGGGCCTGGCCGTGACGATGCCGCCCTGGCGATACACGCGCCACAGCAGCAGGCGTTCGCCGCCGTGGGCCAGCACGCTTTCGCGCACGCCGATGGATCCGCCGGACAAGTCGACGTGCCGCACGCGCTGCGCCAGGGGCGTCCAGCGCGCGCCGTAGGGCAAGGGCTGGTGCGTCAGCAGTTCGGCATCGCGCGCCTGGCGCGCATACCAGTGCAGTTGCAGCCCCACGGGCGCGCCGTCGCCGTCCTGGCGCGCATACGTGGCGGCAAACCGCGCGGGATTGCCCGCATACGGCGCTTGCCAGGCAGGAGGAACAGCGGGCAGGCGATGCCAGGCGGGCGGATCGGGCAAGGCCAGCACAATGGCCGGAAGCCTGGCGTTGTCGTCGCGGTGGCTGGCCAGGGCCAGCGCCGGCCACAGCACCGCCAGCAGCAGGCAGGCGATGCTGGCGCGCACGACGGCGCGCGGGGTGGCCGCAGCGGCGCTGGCGCCCGGCCGGGTGGGTGGCAAGGCGGCGCGCGCCAGCGGCAATTCGCGCCAGCGCGCGGCCAGCCAGAACAGCAGCAGCGCGACCAGGCCGAAGAACAGCCAGCCGTAGATCAGGTGGTCGACGCCCACGGCCAGGCGCATGTTGCTCAGGTGGCCCAGCATCACGATCAGGTAGGCGCGCACGCCATTGGCAAGGATGGGCACGAGCAGCGCGGCGGCCATGACGGCTACGCGCCGCCGCGTGCTGTGGAAGTTGACATGGGCGAACAGGGCGCCCAGGGCCAGCGCGGCGATCAGGTAGCGCAAGCCGCTGCACGCTTCCACCACCGACCAGTTGCCGGTGGGTAGAGAAAAATTGCTGCCATCGCGGAACACGGGCACGCCCGTCCATTGCAGCGCGGTGACGGTGAAGGTGGCCGTGAAGTCGATCAGCTGTTCCAGGAACACTTCGCCAAACGGCACGGCAAGAAACAGATACGTCAGCGGAAAGGCCAGCAGGCGCACGGCCGGCCAGCCGAGGATGGCCAGCACGCAGGCGGGCAGCATGGCCGTGGCCGCATATTGTTCCACCACGGGCACGTTGGCGGCGTCGGCCAGCAGCCAGGCCAGGCCCAGCGCACCGAGCAGCAGCAAGCCCGGCCCCGACGGCCGGGGCGTCAGCGCAGCCAGACGGGCGCGCTGGCGCCAGGCCAGCCAGCAACTGATGGGCACGATCAAGAAGCCGTGCGCGAAGGTTTGCGAACGCGACCACAATTCCACCATCGACCAGAAGGTGGCGTGATACAGCAGCGCGACGGCGGCCAGGGCCAGCAGCAGGAGCAGCATGGCTTGCCGCTGGCCATGCCGGTTCCCGTGCGGCCAGACGGCCGCGTCCGGCAAGCGGGCCACCTGGTCGAGTTGCACGCTCATGTGGAGGGTTCCCGCACGGGCAGCAAGGGCGCGGCGATCCCGCTGGCAGCGGCCTCGGCTTCGGTCCCGCCAGGCAGGCCCAGCATGGCGCCCAGGCCCTGCAGGTTGCGTTCCCAGTTGTAATCCTGCAAGACCAGCTGGCGCGCCGCCGCGCCCATGGCCGCACCGCTCCCGTCGGCCGCGTCGCTCTGGACTTGGCGCAGCACGCGCGCGGCATGGTGGATGAATTCGGCGTCGTCGCGCGCCAGCAGCAGTTCCAGGCCCGGCTGGGCGGTGATGCCTTCCAGCGCCTGCGGCGTGGCCAGCACGATCTTGCCCATCGCCATCGCTTCCAGCACCTTGTTTTGCACGCCGCGGGCGATGCGCAGGGGCGCCACGGCCAGGGCCGCGCCGGCCAGGTAGGGCCGGATGTCGGGCACCTTGCCCGTCACCACCACGCCGGGAATCCTGGCCAGCGCCGTCACGGCGGGCACGGGCGCGTTGCCGACGATATAGAACTGCAACTGGGGAAACTGGCGCCGCAGCGCGGGCCAGACGTGGCGCACGAACCATTGCACGGCGTCGATGTTCGGCCAGTAATCCATGGCGCCCGTAAATACCAGCGCCTGCACGCCCGCCGGATACACGCCGGGCTGGGCCGGCAGGGGCGCGAAATACGCCGAGTCGACGCCGTTATTGAAATGTCCCGTCTTGCGCCGCGCCATCGGCGCGCATTGGCGGAACAGGGCCGCCTCGGCCGGCGAAACGAAGCTGGCGGCCGTGAATTGCTGGGCGATATGGCGCTCGTACTGCAGCAGCAGCTGCGCTTCGCGCCGGTACAGCAGCGACATGGGCCAGGGTTTGCTGTCGCCGTACTGGCGCCATTTGTCGGAATCGACGTCGACGAAATCGATCACGCGGTGCAGGGCGCGGCCCGCGCTGCCGTCGATGTATTGCGCCATGGGTCCGGAAAAGGCCAGCGCATGGCGCACCTTGCCGCCGGACAGCAAGCCGTCGACCCATTGCAGCAGCCGTGTATCGCGGTAATAGTGCACGCTCATGGCCTGGCGGCCCAGCAGCGCCTGCATGGCGCGCCAGCGGGCCGTGCCGCGCTGTAAAGCGATGAAGCGCGTGCTGGCGCACAGGGCCGCCACGGTTTTCGCGTGCTGCCAGTCGTCGTCATCGTCGATGAAGCAGCCCAGGTGCACGCGGAAATGCCGGCTCAGGTATTGCAGCATGTGCCACGAGCGTATCTTGTCGCCCTTGTTGGGCGGATATGGCAGGCGGTGGGTGAGGAAGAGCAGTTCGCGCATGGTGGGTCCCCTTGCTTAGCCCAGTTGCCGCACGATGTGCGGCCCCAGCAGGTTGGCCAGCGGCAGCGGCAGGCGGCGCCAGGCGCGGATGAACAGCGCGTATTTCGGATTCAGTGGATTGACTTCCGGCAAGGCCCTGGCGCGCACGAGCTGGTAGGCGTACGGCAGCGGCTGCGGCGTAAAACCCCAGTTCTTCTTGAAATCGTATGCCCCGGTACCGAGCTTGCTGCGGCCGAAATCGAACAGGCGGTAGCCGTGCGCGCAGGCGCGGCGCATCGCTTCCCAGTACATGAAGTCGTTGGCGCCCGTGCTGCGCGCCAGCACGCTGCCGCCACCGTAATATGGCAATACTTCATCGCGGAAATAGAACAGCAGCACGCTCGCTTGCGCCTGCTGGCCGTGGTACACGGTGAGGATCTGGCAGGCGTCGCCAAACACCGTGCGCAGCATGGCAAAATGGCGGCGCGCGAAGACGGGCGTGCCGAGTCGGTGCACACTGGCCGCGTAGATCGGGTAAAAATGGTGGAGGTCATAATCAACGGCGCTGTGCAGGCCGCCAGCCATGGCCTTGCGCACGACGGCGCGCTGCTTGCGGGGAATGGCCAGCAGATTCTGTTCCGCATCGGGCAGCAAGGGGCGGCGGAAGGTCGCGTACAGGGTTTTTTGCAGCCAGGGCGAAGCCGGATTTTCGTCCACTTCGCGCCAGCGGTATTCCAGGTGCCCCACGCCGAGGCGCCGGGCCAGCGCCAGTGCCGCGTCGTCGAGGGCCAGTCGCACGGCCGCGCTGCCGCCGGCCATGCCGCCGTACACGCAAAACGGCAGCGAGACGAGGGCCGAACCGAACAAACGGCTGCGCACATGGGCCAGCGGCAGCACGCCGGCGATACGCCCGTGCTGTTCCGCGTACAAAAAATAGCTGTCGTGGTTAAAACCTTGCTGCATGATGGTTTGCCAGCCGGCCCGGTGAAAGAAGGTCGCTTCCGGGCACGTGTCGACAAAGGCATCCCAGCGCGCATGCTCGTGCCCCTGCATAGACCGCACGGCGATGGCGGCGCGGGACTGTAGCGGGTCGGGAGCAAGGCTGGCCTCGTGCATCATGTGCTTTCCAGAAAAATACGGTCCATGCGGTCCCAGGAGAAATCGCGCGTCAAGCGCCCCAGCCGCGCTTCCATGCACCCCAGGTTCAGGTAGTGGCGAAAGCGCGTCCTGGCGCTCAAGCCCGTCGGGCGCGGCTGGCCGGGATCGAGTTCCCAGGGATGAAAATAGAATATGCCAGCTTGCCCGTCGCGCGAATTGATGCGTCGCAAAAGCCAGCGCGACAGTGCATACGGCATCAATCGAAAATAGCCGCCGCCGCCGGCCGGCAGGTTGCGCCCGCGCAAGCGTACTGTGCTGACGGGCAATTCCAGCACGCCGTGCGCTCCCCGCGGCCGCCAGCCGAAGCGGGGGGAATCCGGCATGCCGTAGTGGTCGTGGCGGATCGGGTAGATGCTGGAACTGTAGCGGTAGCCCGCTTCCTGCAGCACGTCGAAGGCCCACAGATTGGCCGCGCCGATGGAAAAGCTGGGCGCCCGGTAGCCGTGCACGGCCAGCCCCGTTATCTGCTCGAGGATGGTCTTGCTGTGGCGCACATCGTCGGCGAATTGCGCGGCCGACTGGTCGCAGGCGCGCAGGTGCGCATAGCCGTGGCTGGCCACTTCGTGCCCGGCCGCCGCGATACGGCGCAGCATGGCCGGATAGCGCTCGGCGATCCAGCCCAGGGTAAAAAAGGTGGCGTGGATGCGGCGGCTTTCCAGCAGCAACAGGATGCGCTCGATATTCGCCTCGACCCGGCATTCCAGGCGGGGCCAGTCGGCGCGCGCGATGTGCGGCGCGAAGGCGGACACCTGGAAATAGTCTTCCACGTCGATGGTGAGCGCATTGCGCAATATCAAAGAGGAAGGCGGCGGCGTCATGGCGCCCCCCGGCGCGCCGCCAGCCAGGGTGCGATGACGGCGGCGATGCGCTCGGCCGCGTGGCCATCCCACAGGGGCGGGAGGCGGCCGCGCTTGCCGCCCGTGTCCAGGATGCCCCGCGCCAGCGCCAGAATGGCGGCCGGCTGCGTGCCGGCCAGGGTATTCGTGCCAGCGCTGACGGTGATAGGCCGCTCCGTATTGTCGCGCAAGGTCAGGCAGGGCACGCCCAGGGCCGTGCTTTCTTCCTGCACGCCGCCCGAATCCGTCAGCACCAGGCGGGCGTCCTGCATCAGGCCCAGCATTTCCAGGTAGCCCAGCGGCGGCAGGCAGGCGATGGCATGCCGCGCCAGCAGCGGTTCCAGGCCCGCCAGGCGCAAGCCAGCCAGGGTGCGCGGGTGGATGGGAAACAGCAGCGGCAGCCGGACTGACAATTGTCCCAGCGCCTGCAGCAGGGCTTCGAGCTGCGCCGGGTCATCCACGTTCGAGGGGCGGTGCAGGGTCAGCAGGCCGTACGCGGGCGGGCAGGCGTGGCCGTGGGTGCGCAGGGTGGCGGCGGGCGTTACGGCGCGCGGCAGCTGCTGCCGCAGGCTGTCGATCATGACGTTGCCCGTAAAATGGATGCGTTCGGGCGCGATGCCTTCGCGCAGCAGGTTGGCGCGCGCGCCTTCCTCGCTGGTCAGCAGCAGGCTTGATAACTGGTCCGTCAGCACGCGGTTGATTTCCTCGGGCATGCGCCGGTCGCCGCTGCGCAGGCCCGCCTCGACATGGATCACGGGCGTGCCGCGCTTGGCCGCCACCAGCGCGCACGCGAGGGTGGAATTGACGTCGCCCACCACCAGCACGGCATCGGGCGCCAGCGGCGGCTGCGCGTCGAGCACGGCGTCGAAGCGGCGCATGATCTCGGCCGTCTGCTGCGCATGGTTGCCGGAGCCGACGTCGAGGCAGATGTCGGGCGGGCGCAGCTCCAGGTCCATAAACAGCTGTGCGTTCATGGCCGTGTCGTAATGCTGGCCGGTATGCAGCAAGGTCACGCGCACGGCGCTCGCCTGGCGGGCCATGGCGGCCAGGATGGGCGCCATCTTCATCAGGTTGGGGCGCGCGGCCACCACGCACAGCAGGTGCGCCGGCGCGGCGGCGGAAAGCGAGGGGTCGGACATTGCGGGCTCCTTAGAATTGCATGGTGAGCGTGGCGCTGACGCCGTTTTCGCGGTAGTCTCCGCCGCGGTTGCTGGCGTGCCGTGTATGCCGTACGTCGATGCTGGCCGTCATGTTCGGCTGCAGGATGCGCGTGTAGCCAGCCGTCACGGTGATGTTGTTGTCGCGCCGGGGCGCGCTCAGCGAACGCACGCCGGCGTAGCCGGCATTGACATTCAGGCTGGTGCGGGAATTGGCTTGCCAGTTCCAGCCCACGTTGCCGCCGATCTGGCGCGTGCGGTCTTCGCTGCCGAACTCCACGCCGGGCAGCAAGCCGCTGTCGACGCCGCTGGCCGTTTGCGCCGTGCGGTCGACAGCCGTGACGCCGACGATCATCGTGCTTTTCGCCGTGGCGCGCGCCATCGTCAGTTTCAGCTGTTTTTGCAGGAAATAGCGGTGGCTGAAGTAATTGATGGCGCCCCGTTCCGGCCCCAGGCTGTTGGCGTAGCGCAGGAAGGCATCGATGCGCAGGCGCCGGTCGCGGGCATTCGGGAAGATGCCGCGCCATAATTGATCGAGCAGCCGGCCCGCATCGCGGTCGCCCAGGCGCGAAAACTGCGTCGGCATGGTGGTGATGTTTTCGCTGTAACTGAGTTGCCAGTTGGTATGGCGCTGCAGGAACGTGGCATCCAGGCTGTAGGTGGTGCCAAAGAAGCGCTTGCCCGTGCTGAAGGCCACGCTGGTGCGCGGCGACGGCGTCCACACGCCGCCCAGCGACCAGAAGCGGCCCGCCGGTGCCTTGCCGGAAGTCGAGATATAGCCTTCCTTTTCCATGCCGCCGCTGGCCGTGGCCGCCCATTTGCTGCTGAACGGATAGCGCAGGCCTACGCTGCTGCGCTGCATGCGCACGGGGGCCAGCTTGCTGTCCTGCGTGCGGCGCACGTCGTGGCTGGCGTTCCAGGTCCAGCCCTTGCCGCGCGGCTCGCCGCCGAGCAGTAATTCCAGCTCATCGCTGTGCATCGACAGCAGGTCGCCGCCGCTGTCGACCGTGTTGCGCGTGTAGCGCAGCTCGGCCGTGGCAAGGCCGCGGAAACGGTGGCGCAGGTAGGGGCTGATGCCGGTGGTGCGCACGGTGCTGGCATTGTCCGTGTCGGGCAGGTCGTCGATCAGTTGCGGGCCGAATGGCGAGACGTTGCGCCGGCTGACGCTGGCGTCCGCATCGATGAAGAACCAGTCCTTGAGCAGCTCGGCGTCGGCCGAGGCGTGCAGTTCGTGGTTGTCCGTGTCGGCACGCTGTCCGGACAGGTATTTGCGCCAGCTGTAATCGAGGTGCACGCGCAGGCGGGGACCTGTGCCGATGAGGGCGATGGCGGGCGCGATTTCCGTGATGAAGTCCGCTTGCGCCTGGCCGGGCGGCGCGCGCAAGGCATTGTCCGTATAGCTTTCGCGCAGGCGCAGCGACGGCTTCACCAGCCAGTCGACGGCGCCGGCCGGCAGGGGCATCAGCAGGGACAGCAACGGCAGCAGCGGCAGCGAAACCCGGCCGCTAATCGTAATAGCCATAGCCGTAGTAGTCGTTGCCGGGGAACGATTTGGTCTTGTTGTAGATCAAATGTATGTGTTCGCACGACTCGATCTGGCGCAGCGCTTCCTTGACGGCGTGCTGCGTCGTCGTTTCCGCCTCGACCACCATCACCACTTGCCCCATCTGCCCGACCAGCGCGTGCGCTTCGCTGGTGATCAGCAGGGGCGGCGAATCGAAGACGACGACGCGGTCGCCATAGCGGCTGGCAATTTCCGCCAGCAAGCGGCTCATGGCGCGGCTGGCCAGCAATTCCGTCGCGTGCTTGTTGCTGCGCCCGGCGGGCAGGATGCTCAGGTTGGCCACGTTGGTTTTCAGGATCACGTCGCCCATGGCCAGTTGCGGGTCGAGCAGCACGTCCATCAGCCCCGGCTCCGGTGCCAGGCCCAGCACTTTCAGCACGGACGGGCGCGCCACATCCGCGTCGACCAGCAGCACCGTGATATCCATTTCCATGGCGATGCTCATGGCCAGGTTGACGGCGCAATATGTCTTGCCTTCGCCCGGCATGGCGCTGGTGACGACGATCAGGTTGCCGTGGCGGATGGCCTCGGCGCCGCTGGCGCGGGCCTGGCGCAGCAGCGGGCGCTTGATGATGCGGAAATCCTCGGCCACCGAGCTGCGTCCGCCTTCCTGCGTGAGCATGCCCTGTTCGGCCAGACGGGCCAGGTTCAGCGGGCGGTATTGCGGCGACCTGGCCGCGTCAGCGCCATCCGCACCCGCCGCACCCGCCGCACCCGTCGCATCATAGGGCACGCCGGCCTCGGCCACACCCAGGATCGTGGGTTCCTGCTTGCCGCTGTCCTTGCTGCTCATCGTCGCTCCCCCCCGGATCTAGAATTTCAGCAGCGCGGCCGTCATGACCCCGCCGTACAGCACGAACAGGCTGCCCAGGCAGGCGCCAAAGCCGTAGCGGGCGCGGCGGCGGCGCACCTGCTGCAGCGCCGTCCAGTTCATCGATACCGTGCCCAGCACGTTCAAGCCCGTGGCGTCGCGCAGTTCGGCGGGGCTGAGGAAGGTGGGGCGTACCTGGCTGATGAGCAAGGCCGTGGCGACGCCGGCCACCAGGGCCGCGCCCAGCGCCGCACTGAACAGCAGCGGGCGGTTCGGGCCGACAGGCGCATATTGCACCGTGGGCGGATCGATGATCTTGAAGGCCATCATTTCGGTAGTGGAACTGAGCTCGCCCGACAGCTTGGCCGCTTCGCGCCGGCCGATCAGCTTTTCATAGTTTTCCTTGTTGATGACGTAGTCGCGGTTGAGCTGCGCAAGTTGCGATTCCACCTCGGGCACGGCATTGCTTTGCGCCAGCAGGCGATCGTTGCGCGCGCTGTATTCCTGCACGCGGGCCTTGATGGCGGCCACCTTGGCGTCCGCGTCCGTCAGCGCCACCTTCAGTTGCTGCAACATGGGGCTGTAGTTCTTGCCCGGGTCGCCGGAGGCCGCTTTCAGCTTGCTTTCCTCGATCTTGCGTTCTTCCAGCTGGGCCACCAGGCGCTTCGAGGCGATAATGTCGGGATGCAATTCCGTAAATTGCATGCGCAGGCTGTCGAGGTTCTTGTTGATCGAGGCGATGCGCTCGTCGAGTTCGGGATTCGTGATGGCCGCCGCGTTCGGCTCCAGGTCGAGCACGGGCTCGTCGCCCTCGATCTGGCTCTGGATGGCCTTGCGCGATTGTTCCGCCTCGACCAGTTCCAGCTTGGCATTGTTCAGGCTATCGGACGACATCAGCAGCTGGCTGCCATAGTCGATGCCCTGGCGCGGCAGCAGCAGGTTGTTGCGGATCTTGAATTCCTTCACCAGGTTTTCCGCCGCGCTCAGCTTGTCCTCGTAATTCCTGATCTGCTCGTCGATGAATTGCACGGCCTTTTGCGAATCGCCCTTTTTACCCTGGAAACTGCCTTCGACAAAGATGGTGAGCAGGCTTTGCACGACGTCGCGCACCAGCTTCGGGTCGCGCCCGCTGTAGCTGATGGTATAGATGTCATACGCGTTGGTGCCCGTGATCTTGATCCGGCTCATCAAGTCGTCCAGCTGGGCCTCGTGTTCGCGCGCGGTCTTCGAATCGAGGTCGAGGTCGACCATGCGCATGACGCGCTCCACGTTCGGGCGGCTGAGCAGGGTGCGGCTCATGATGGCCACTTGCTGTTCCGTGTTCGGCACGCTGGTCATGCCGGCCATCAGCGGCTTGAGGATGGTTTGCGTATCGACAAACACGCGCGCCGAGGTCTGGAAGTCGTCGGGCAGGGTAATCACCCGGATGAAGCCGGCGATGGCCACCAGCCACGCCACCAGCACCGCATGCCAGCGGTACTTCCAGATGCCTTTCAGGCTGGAAAGCAGTTGCTGTATCAATTGCTCCATGTCGCTTCCTTCGGATGACGGTGCTGCACGGTAGATGGCTTGGCGGCGCGGACAACGACGGCATCTTGCAAGAAATGCTTGCCTGTTGAGTAAGCAAAGTATAGGGCGGCTGTGAGGCAAGATTTCCCAAGATGATTGCTTCTTGATACGCCTCAAGGTTCTCTTGCCAAGTTTTAATAATCATAGGAAGTTCGCGGCCCAGGCTGGTTCTGCGGGGCCGGCCATGGATGCGCCATCGACTCGAAGAGGCTCCGCATGAATCCGTTTCGCCGTGCATTTGTCCGTAACACGCTGGGCCTGGCCATTGCCGCCGGCCTGCTGGGCGCCTGCCGCACGACCCATCCGCTGGCCCCTTCCGACGACAGCGCGCCCATGCACGACTACCTGATCGGACCGGGCGACTCCGTCAACATCATCGTCTGGCGCAATCCGGAAGTGTCGCTGACGGTGGCCGTGCGGCCCGATGGCAAGATCACCACGCCGCTGGTCGAGGATTTGCCCGCCAGCGGCAAGACGTCGACCCAGCTGGCGCGTGACATCGAGCAAGCCCTGGGCAAGTTCATCCAGCAGCCTGTGGTGACGGTCATCGTCACCAATTTCTCGGGCCCGTATGGCGAGCAGATCCGCGTCATCGGCGAGGCGGCCAAGCCGCAGGCGCTGCCGTACCGCCTGGGCATGTCGCTGATGGATGTGCTCATCGCCGTGGGCGGCATCACCGATTTCGCGGCAGGCAACAAGGCCAGCATCATCCGCATGCGCGAAGGCAACCAGCAGCAGCTGCGCGTGCGGCTCGACGATTTATTGAAAGACGGCGATATTTCCGCGAATGTCATGATGCGGCCGGGCGACGTGTTATTGATACCGGAAAGTTTTTTTTAATAGCGGCCTCGGCAATATCAAAACAGCATTTTTATTTGACATTTTGTACTTGCAGGCAAATTTCAGCATGCAATTTTGCTACTGAATAGCACATTTCTTCTGTTTTTTTTGCCTGGCGTGGGAACTTCTCCAGTTTTTTTCTTGTCACAAGGCATTGGCTTCAGTCCGTCTCGACGGCGGCCGATGAACGTGAGGACAAGATGAGCTTTGAAGATGAACCCATTATTTCCTTCGACACGCCCGGTACTTTCAGCGACCTGGTGGTGGGCGAGGGGCAGATCGACCCGGCCATGGAGCACGAGCTCGACCTGCAGCGCTTTCATATCCGCATGGCCAATTCGCGCGGCCGGCGCGAGGCGGCCAGTTTGCTGATCCGCAAGATGTACGGCTGGCGTGGCTATGCCGTCGATCCTGGCATCGCGCATGCCCTGAACAAGATCACGCTGTTTGCGGAAACGGCCGGCAGCACCGTCGGCACCATGACCCTGTGCCTCGACAATGACGAGACAGGCTTGCCCGCCGATGAAAACTTCCGCGACAAGCTCGACATCCTGCGCGAGCAGGGCCGCCGCCTGTGCGAACCGTCGCGCCTGGCCATCGACAAGGGCGTGAGCAAGCGCGTATTTGCGGCGCTGATTCATATCTCTTATATCTATGCCCACAATATTCACGGCTTTACGGATTACGTGATCGAAGTCAACCCGCGCCACGTGGTGTTTTACAAGCGCATGCTGGGATTCCAGGACTTCGGCGGCGAGCGCGAGTGCACGCGCGTGGGGGCGCCG
This sequence comes from Janthinobacterium sp. BJB426, assembly GCF_002735705.1. GTDB lineage: Bacteria > Pseudomonadota > Gammaproteobacteria > Burkholderiales > Burkholderiaceae_D > Janthinobacterium. Next base: position 164,077 of record NZ_PDZL01000002.1, on the reverse strand, counting down.
GCTGTGCTGCTACGGCTGGACCTCGATTACATGGGGGCCCAGATCCGCAAATACGGTGGCCTGATGGAACAGCATGGGGGTGAACGGTCGTTTTACCCCTTTTTTTTTCCGACATGGGATGAGCCTGGCATTACGGATCGGCTGAGGCAGGGGCGCAACTGATGACTCATGGGTTTTTCAGCAGGAGCGCCTGCATGTAGCTGCCCGGAATTGCGTAAGTGATGCCGCTCGGTGCGCTGAGGGCCGCTTCCTTCAGGCCCTTGATGTACACCATGTTGACGATGCCGTAGACGAGACCGGTCTCGGGATCGAACAGGGGGCTGCCGCTGCTGCCCGGATACGCCGTCGCGTCCAGCTGGAACACGGTGTACGGCGCCTTTTGCAGCTGCGCCAGGCGCCGTACGTCGAGGCGCTGCGCATTTTCGCTGGGCATGACCACCGGCGTCAGCGATGACACGGTGGCGCGGTGCGTCACGTGGTGCAGCCCCAGCAAGGTACCCAGCGGAAACCCCGTAAACGCCATGGCCTGGCCTTCGCGCACCGTGGCCGCGTCGCCCAGCGCCAGGGCGGGCAGGGGCGCGCCCGCCAGTCGCAGCAAGGCCAGGTCGTGTTCCGTGTCCAGCGCCTGGACCTTGGCGGGGCGAAATTGCGCCACCTCGCCCTGGCCCGTGAGTATGCCGATGACTTCGTTCGGATTGGCGTCGAGCAGTTTCTGGATCACGTGGGCGCAAGTGAGCACGCTTAAGCCGTCGCCCGTCACGAAACCCGTGCCGATGAAATTCATCGGCGGCGTGCGCGTCTTTTGCAGGTTGCCCACGCCGACGATGGACGGTTTCACGCGCGCAATGGTGTGCGCCAGTGGCGCATCGGCGCGGCACGGCGCGCTGGCGAACAGCAAGGCAAGGCAGGACAGCAAGGCGGAGAGCAAGGCTTTCATGGCGGCGTACTTTCGACGGGAGGAGGTGGCACGGGCTGCAGCAGCGCGCACAGCAGCATCAGATAGCACAGCAGGGCGAGGCGCGGCACGTCAAGCAGGCTGTCGAACAGGCCGACGACGAGAAAACCCAGCAGCGCGGCGGCGCAAGCCAGCGCGCCCGGATCGCCCCGCGCGGCGCGGCGCAGCAGGCGCAGGCCGGCCAGGGTCAGCAGGGCCAGCAGGGACAGGGCGCCGCACCAGCCCGTTTCCACCAGCACATGCAGCGCCAGGTTCTTGATATGCCACGGCAAGTGATGGTGGTCGCTGCTGAAAAACCAGTAATTATTGGCCTGGGTAAAGCGTCCGTTGGCGATCAGCTCCTCGCCACCGGGCGCGCGCAAGCTGACATTGTCCACTTCGAGCACGGACGAGGTGGCCGTGCCGCTGGCCGCCAGTTCCAGCTGCACGGGCGGCCTCAGCAGCCAGCGGCCCGCACCCAGCCAGGCGCTGTCGAACGGCACGTCATAGTGTTGCCAGGCCTCCACCGGATTACCCGGTGCCGGAGGACGCAGACGCAGGGGGACAGGCACGCAGCCTTGCGCATACAGCAATTGCCGCTGGCACAGGCGCACCAGCAGCACGGGCATGGGTCCCGTCCTGCGCACGTCGAGCGACAGGGTGTAGCGCGTGGCCGGCTGCACGGGCACGCGTTGCAGCAGCCGCAGCAGTTCGCCATAGCCGGCGCCATAGCCGGGACTGGCCAGGCGCACATAGCGGTTTCCCAGGTTGCCGCCTTCTTCGGCATAGGCGATGCTGGCCGGCACCTCGCGCTGGGGATTGTGCCAGTAATAGGTGGCGGGAAAGCTGCCGCTGCCCATGCCGAACAGGCGGTCGCCCCAGTTGGGCGGCTGCATGGCCAGCGCTTGCCGCCAGTGACGCAAGCGGCCCTGCATGTCGAAGGCGGTGGTGGCGAAACGTTCGGTGGCGTAATAGCTGGCCGACACGGGGATGGCCAGCAGCAACAGGATGCCGGCCGCGCCCGCGAGGCTGAGGCTGGCCCGGTCCAGCCGCCACAGCGGCGGGCGCAAACGTCCGTTGCAGAGCATCAGCATGGCCAGCAGCACGACCAGGCCGGCCGGCAGCAGGGCCGGCGGTCCCGCCCAGTGCCAGCCTATCCAGGCGAGATTGCATGCCAGCATGGTCCACGCCATCATCGCCAGGCCCAGTCTGGCTGCCCCTTTTCCGCTCGTCTTACTCGGCCACAACGCGCCCGCCAGCAGCACGGCGGCCAGCAGGAACAAAAAATAGGGGCCTTTCAGCCAGCCTGCCGTGTGCTGGCCAATCGGCTCCGGCCACCAGGCGGCCAGCAAGCCTTGCAGGCACAGCGCGCACAGCAGGCTGGCCGGCGCCAGGCGCCATGGCAAGGGCCGCGCCGCCAGCACGAAGCTGGCCGCGAGCAGGACGACGGCGGCGATCAGGCCCCGGTAGCCTGCCAGGTTGAACATATATAGGAGCAGGGCGGTACCGAGGCCGGCCAGCAACAGCTTGAGTAAAAGTTTGCGCCAGGACGGCTGGCCGGGCGATTGCCGCGCCGCACCGGGCGCCGTCCGCAGGGCCTGCCAGAATACCGGCAGCATGGCCGCCGCCAGGGCCGCGTACAGGCCCCGTGAAAAGGTGGTGAACGCCGCGTGCAGGGCCAGGCCCAGCAGCAGCAAGGCCAGGGCCGCCTGCCAGCGGCCGCGCGCGTGCGCCAGCCACAGGCCGGCGAACGGCAAACTCAGGGCCAGGTAACCGTCCAGCGCGGCGCCGCCCGTGTGCATGGCGGAAAATGGCGCCGTGATGCGGTAATCGCTGGACAGGTTCAGCAGGCCGGGAAACACGGCCCGTTCCCACAGGGCAAACAGCGACACCATGGCCAGCCCGGCTAGCATGCCCGGCAACGCGTAGCGGCGCAAGGCGGCAGGGTCCGCGTCGCGCAGCAGCATCGGCAGCAGCAGCATGCTCCAGGCCCAGGCTTTACCGAGCCGCAAGCTGTTGTAGGGACTCAGATAATTGTCCCAGGCATTCAGGTCGAGGGGCGGCAGCGGCAGGACGCCGCGCAGCAGCGCCGCCAGCCAGGCCAGGCTGCACAGCAGCAAACAGGCGCGGGCAGCGGGCGACAGCCGCGCCGCTGCCGGCTGGCCTGACCCGCCCAGGCGCCAGTAACCGCAGGCCAGCGTCAGCAACAGCAGAACGTCGATTTCTTCGAGGAAAAACCAGCCCGTCCACGGCGCCAGATCCAGCACGGGCAGCAGGGCGGGCACGCAGAACAGCCAGCTGGCGGGACGCCAGCACAGCAGCAGGAAATACGCGGGCAGCAGGATGGCAAACAGCAGGCCGGGCCAGCCGTGGCCCAGCGGATAATGACGCAAGGCCGCCACGCAGGCCGCGCCCGCCAGCAGGGCCAGCGGCCGCGCCGCCACGCCGGGCATGGCCGCGTGCACAACCATGGCCTACAACTGGGTCAGCAGGGCCTGCGCTGCGGCCCGCTGGGGAAAGTCCTTGTTGGCGGCCAGCAGTTGTTCCAGTTGCTTGCGCGCGCCGCCCTTGTCGCCCGATTTCGCCAGGGCCGCACCCAGGTGGTACTGCACTTCGGGCGCTGCCGGCGCCAGGCCCGCCGCCTTGCGCAGCAGGGCCGTGGCGCGCTTGACGTCGCCTTGCTCCAGCACGATCCAGCCCAGGGTGTCGAGCACGGCGGGATTCTCGGGCGCCAGCTTCAGCGCCTGCTCGGCCGTGGCCTGCGCGCGCGGATCCTTTTCCTGCTGATACGCCCAAGCCAGGTCGTTCAAGGCCACCACGTTGCCCGCATCCCTGGCGACGACATACTGAAAATGCTCGATGGCGGCGCGGTATTGCTTGGCTGCCAGCCGGGTGCCCGCCAGATAGGTGCGCGTCGACAAGTCTTCCGGATGCGCTTTCAGCCAGGTGACCATGCGCGCCTCGGCTTCGCGCTCCTGTCCCGACGCCTGCAAGGCGCGATACAGCTGCACCTGCAAGGGGCCGATGGGGCTGATGCCGAAGGCGTGCTGGTACAGCTTGACGGCTTGCTGCGGCAGCTTTTGCTCCATCAGCACGTCGCCCTCGAGCTTGTAGCCGGCCGCCAGCTTCGGCTGCTGTTCCTGCACTTGCCGCGCCACGGCAAGTGCCTCGCGATGGCGATTCAGGGTCAGCAGCATCGCCACTTCCACCACGCGCGCTTCCAGCAGGGCCGGGTCAAGCGCTTGCGCCCGCTTGACGGCTTGCAGCGCATTATGCTGGTCGCCCAGCGCCAGGTGCAGGCTGGCGATGCGCATCTGCAAGGGCGCGGACGTCGTCTGTATGCTGGCCAGCTTGTTGTAGCTGTCGAGCGCGGCCAGTGCCTGTCCGGCGCTGTACTCCACTTGCGCGCGCAGGGCCAGCGCATCGGCGTCGCCCGGATGGCCCGCCTGCAAGGTGCGCGCCAGTTCCAGCGCCTTCTCGGGCGCGCCCGTCTTCAGGTAAAAGTTACTCAGCAGCAGGGCCGGCGCGACGCTGTCGGGATTGTCGCGGTGGGCGCGTTCGAGCCAGCGCCGCGCCTCGTCCGTCTTGCCCTCTGACGCGGCCAGCTTGGCCAGCGCCGCGCACAGGTCGGCATTTTTCGGCGCCTTCGCCAGCGCTTTTTCGAAGCGCTGTTTCGCCTGCACCGGCTTTTTCTCGACCAGGTCGATCTGCGCCAGGTTGTTCAGGGCGGGCAAATACACAGGGTCCATGCTCAGGGCTTGCTCGAAGCTGGCGCGCGCAGCCGGCACATCACGCAAGGCCAGGTAGACGCCGCCTTTCAGATTCAGCAGCACGGGATTCGTGCCTTTCTGCTGTTGCTCCATCACCTTGACGCTGGCCAGGGCCTTGTCGTTCTGCTTGTTGCGCAGCAAGGTCATCACCAGCATGGTGCCCGCTTGCGGCGTGCTCTTGTCGAGCATGCTGGCGCGTTCCAGTTCATTGATGGCGCGGCTGTTCTCGCCCATGCCCAGGCGGCTGATGCCCAGCGCCGCGTGCAGCCTGGCCGTGTCCGGCGCCAGGGTGCTGGCCTGTTCGAAATACGCCGTTGCCTTGTCGTACTGGCGCGCGCGCAAGTGGGCTTCGCCGGCCAGCGACAGCAATTCCACGTCTTCGGGAAAGGCGGCCAGCATCGGTTGCAGCAAGCCGATCGCCGCGTCGGTCTTGTTGCGCATCAATTCGATCGACGCCATCATCTTGACGGCATATAAATGCCGGGGATACACGGCCAGAAAGCGCCGCAGGTAGTTTTCCGCCTGCGGGGGCGAGCCGAGCGCCAGTTGCACGGCGCCGGCCAGCAGGATGGACGGCATGTGATCGGGCGCCGCCTTGAGCACCAGCTGCAAGCCTTGCAAGGCCGCTTTGTGCTTGCCCTGGCGAAAATCGAGCAGCGCCTGGGCTTGCAGCAAACCCAGGCTGTTGGGCGCCGACTTGCGCGCCGTGGCCAGCTGGGCGGCCGCTTCCAGGTAGCGGTTTTCCACGATGTCGAGGTTGGCCAGGTCGATGTGCGCCTGGGTATTGTCCGGTTTGATTTTGAGGATCTGCATGTAGGCGAGCCGTGCCGCGCCATTCATGCCTTGCAGGCGCAGCAGGTCGCCCTGCAGGCGCAATGCGTCGAGGTTGGCGGGCGCGCTTTTCAACGCTTGCGCCAGGAGCAGCTCGGCCGCCGTCACCTGCTGCTGCAGCACCGCCAGGCGTGCCAGGCCCAGCAAGGCTTCGACGTGGTCGGGATGGGCTTCGAGCAGGCGCGAGAACAGGGCGCGCGCCTCGTCCTGGCGGCCCTGGGCCAGCAAGGCGTCGCCGCGCAGGGCCAGCACGCTGGCGGGCTGCGCCGCATCGTCCGTGATCTCGGCCAGCACCTTGTCGAACTGGCCCAGCATCAGCCAGGCCTTGCCCAGCAATGGCAGCACTTGCTGCGAGGCCAGGCCCAGCGATTTGGCCTTGCGCAATTCTTTCTCGGCCGACAGCGCTTCGCCCGTGTCGATGTAGATGCTGCCCAGCAGCAGGCGCGCAGCCGCGTTGTCCGGCTCCTTTTGCAGCAGGTTCTTCAACTGGATGATGGCGGCCCGCGCTTCGCCTTTCTGGCGGTATTGCTGCGCATCGGCCAGCAGGGTCTCGCTGCTCTGCGTGCCGTGGCACGCCGTCAGCAGTGGCAGCAGCAGGGTGCAGCACAGCGCGGCGGCCGGCAAGCCAGGGAAAGGGCGGGACAGGGAACGGGCCATGGGAGTCTCCGGTAGCGGCGTGCATGAGGGATAGGCATGGCCTAGCTTAAAAAGATGGCCGCCGGTCTCCTTGATTGCGCTCAACAAGCCGCCGATTGTCAGCGCGCCTGCTGGCTGTCGCCCCGTGTTTCTTGTTCCCGCTCAAGAATGGCCAAACCGGCAACCGTAGAATTTCCCGGACGGCGCTGCTCGGGCCGCAACCCTTCGGAGCACAGGCATATGGACAGCAAAGTCGATAGCAAGGTAGATGGCAAGGCGGGCGTGGTGGCGGTGGTGGGACTCGGTTATGTGGGCTTGCAGCTGGCCGTGGCGTTCGGCATGCGCCAGCGCACGATCGGCTTTGACTTGTCGGCCCGCAAGGTGGAAAGCTACCGGCGCCACATCGACCCGACAGGCGAAGTCAGCCATGAACAGTTGCTGGCGGCGCAAGGGCTGAGCGTCGGTTGCGATCCGGCCGAGCTGCAACTGGCCGATTTTATCGTCGTGGCCGTGCCCACACCCGTCGACAGCGCGCACAATCCCGATTTCTCCGCCCTGGCCGGCGCCAGCGCGGCCGTCGGCCGCCACATGCGGCGCGGCGCCATCGTCATCTACGAGTCCACCGTGTATCCGGGCGCCACCGAAGAAATCTGCATCCCCCTCCTGGAACAGCATTCGGGCCTGCGCTGGAAGGAAGACTTTCATGTGGGCTTTTCACCCGAGCGCATCAACCCCGGCGACCGGGACCATACGCTGCACAGCATCCGCAAGGTGGTCTCGGGCGACGATGCCGCCACCCTGGACAAGGTGGCAGCGCTGTACGAAGGCGTGGTCGAGGCGGGCGTGCACCGGGCGTCGAGCATCAAGGTGGCCGAGGCGGCCAAGGTGATCGAAAACACGCAGCGCGACCTGAATATCGCGCTGATGAACGAGCTGGCCATCATCTTCGACCGCGTCGGCATCGACACGCTGGAAGTGCTGCAGGCGGCGGGCACGAAATGGAATTTCCTGCCGTTCCGCCCCGGACTGGTGGGCGGCCACTGCATCGGCGTCGACCCCTATTATCTGACGCACAAGGCGGAAATGCTGGGTTACCACCCGCACGTGATCCTGGCCGGACGCCGCATCAACGACGGCATGGCCAAGTTCGTGGCGGAAAAGACCATCAAGGAAATGGTGCGCGCGGGCTTTAAATTGAAAGGGGCGCACGTGAACGTGCTGGGCCTGACCTTCAAGGAAAATTGCCCCGACCTGCGCAACTCGAAAGTGGTCGACATGATCCACGAACTGCAATCGTACGGCGTGCAGGTGCATGTGCACGATCCCGTCGCCGATGGCCGCGAAGCGCTGGAAGAATACGGTCTATCGCTGGAAAGTTGGGAACAGCTGCCGCGCGCCGAGGCCATCATCAGCGCCGTCTCGCACCAGGCCCTGCTGGCCCGCCCGCTGGCCGATTTCCAGGCCAAGGTGCAGGAAAATGGCTGCTTCATCGACATCAAATCGCATTTCGACCCCCGTCCGCTGGAGGATGGCGGCTTGCACGTGTGGCGGCTGTGATGGCGGCCGATGCCTTCGATCGGGCGGCAAACACGGCGCAAGGCGCCGCCGCGGGCAGCCCGGCCCCCAGCGCCTACGCGCAAGCCTGCGCGCAACTGGCGCAAACGCCGCGGCGCTGGCTGGTGACGGGCGTGGCCGGCTTCATCGGTTCGCACCTGCTGGAAACCTTGCTGAAGCTGGGACAGGAAGTGCGTGGCCTGGACAATTTTCTGACGGGCCACCGGCACAACCTGGAACTGGTGCGCGCCAGCGTGGGCGAACAGGCGTGGCGGCGCTTCACCTTCATCGAAGGCGATATCCGCGACCCGCAAGCGTGCGCGTGGGCGTGCGGCGCACCGGTACAGGCCGCCAGCAACATTGACGGCGGCGAGGCCGGCAGTGAGACAGACGGTGAGGCAGGCAGTGAGACAGACGGTGAGAAAGATGGTGATGCAACTGCGGCTGATGGTAGCAGCTGCTCCAGCGGCAGCTTGGCCGGGCGCGGTCGTGCCGGTCCGGGCGGCCCCGTCGCCGGCCCCGCCGTCGATTATGTGCTGCACCAGGCGGCGCTCGGGTCCGTCTCGCGTTCGCTGGAAGACCCGCTGCTGTGCCACGCCGTCAATGTCAGCGGCTTCCACAACATGCTGGCCGCCGCGCGCGACGCGGGCGTGCAGCGCTTCGTATATGCGGCTTCCAGCGCCACGTATGGCGACCATCCGGCCTTGCCAAAAGTGGAACAGCACATCGGCGCGCCCCTGTCGCCGTATGCCCTAAGCAAGTATGTCAATGAACTGTATGCGCAAGTGTACGCGCGCTGCTACGCCGTGCAGACGGTGGGGTTGCGCTATTTCAATGTCTTCGGTCCGCGCCAGGACCCGCTGGGCGCCTATGCGGCCGTCATTCCCCGCTGGATCGCCGCCATGCTGGACAGGCAGGCCGTGCACATCCATGGCGATGGCGCCACCAGCCGCGACTTTTGCTTCGTGCACAATGCCGTGCAAGCGAATATCCTGGCCGCCACGTGTGCCGATCCGGCAGCCGTGAACCAGGTCTACAACGTGGCCGTCAACGCCCGCACCAGCCTGACGCAGCTGCACGCCACCATGCAGCAGATGCTGCTTGCCGCCCGCCCGCTGCACGTGCCGCAGCCTCCGCAATATGGCGAGTTTCGCGCCGGCGACGTGCGCCATTCGCAGGCCGACATCGCCAAGGCGGCCCGCTTGCTCGGTTATGCCCCCACACACGACCTGGCGCAAGGCTTGCGACAGACCATCGCCTGGTATGTGGTGCAGGCGGGCCGGGCTTGAGGGCGGGGCCGGCCAGGCGAGAGGCACGTGCCAGCCGGTCAGTTGGCCAGCTGTGAGGCAGATGCCGGTCGGCCAGTTGGCCAGTGAGAGAAACAGGCAGCCCAGGCCGAGGTACACGCTGGCCGGACACGCTGGCCGTGCGTGAGCGTTCAGTGTTGCACGGGCGGCGCTGTCGGCGTTGCTGACGTTGTTGATGACGCTGCCGGTGCGGGCGGCTCCGGTACGCCGTCGGTCTTGCTGCGAAGAATCCGGGGCGTGCCGCGGAAATCGGCCGTATGCAGGGTGACGGGACGGCGCCAGATGCGGGCGATATACGCCAGCACCTGTTCCGCCCGCTCCAGGTCGAGGCCGCGCCCGTCGCGCTGGTGATCGTGGCGGAGCACCAAGCTGCCGTCGTCGTTGAGCAGGGTGACGGCGATGCACGGCGCGCCATAGTTGTATTTGGGCGCCAGGATGGCTTCGCGGATGGCTTGCAAGTCGCGGCTGGCCAGACGCGTTTCGCCATCGCGGCGGCTTTCATGCACGAACAGGCCCAGGCGGTCGGCCAGTTCCCCGTCCAGATAGTTGCGTACAAAACTGCAGTCATCGTCGTCGCGGCAAATCTGGTGCGCCCGCGCCAGTCCTTCGCGCTCGATGATGTGTTCCCACATGCAAAAGCCCAGGTGATAGGGGTTGACGGCCAGCGCTTGCTGGTGCTCGCCCGCGTAGGGGCGCACCACGTCAGAGTGCGACTTGATGGCGGACAGATACAGGGCCGGCGGCAGGAAGTCGGCTTCGCGCAGCAGCCGCGCGTGCCAGTACGAGGCCCAGCCTTCGTTCATGATCTGGCAGGCGTACACGGGATAGAAGTAAAACGACTCTTCGCGCACGGCGAGGAAAATGTCGCGCTCCCAGTCAGCCAGCTCCGGCCCATATTGCGCGATGAACCACAGTAAATCGTATTCGGGCTGCGGCGGCAAGAGCGGGCGCTGCGTCACGCGTGCCCGTGCCGCCTCGTGCGCCGCCAGCGCGGCCGCTTCGCCGGGCAAGCGCCGGTAGCGTTGTGCAAAAAGATCGTCCACGGCGGTCCTTTCCTGCTTACGGGCCAGGCTCGCCGGCGCGGATGGTGCGGATGGTACGGATGGTGCGGATGGTGCGGAGTATGGCGGGCGGTGCAGCTCGGCGTGGATATCCACATGCTGCTCCAGCGCCAGTGCCGCGTCGAGCACGGCTTCCACCTGCTCCTGTCCGTGGCGTTGCAGCGCCATTTCCAGACGTTGCGCCCGCGCCGCGCTTTGTTCCAGGATGCGCTGGCCCGCCATGGCGCCGAAACGCAGGAACAGCGCATTGCGGCTGGCAAAGTCGGCGTGGCCCAGCACGTGCGCTGTGACGAGGGTGTTTTCGGCAACGGAATTGTGTTCGGCCATGTAGGCATGGCAAGGATCGCCGGGAAACATGACTTCGAACATATGCGAGTTGCCCATCTTTTGATGCACGAGCTGGTGGATATAGCGCACGCCGAACGACCAGTGGCGCATGCGCACTGGCAAGCCATAGATGGCGATCTCGGCCATGAAACTGTCCGGCACCAGTTCGAACTCGACGGGGGCGAACTCCAGCCCCAGTTCCCGCGCCAGCGCTTCGATGCGGGCCGCGTAACCGTCCAGGCCGGCTGTGTCAGCCTGCGTCATGGGACTTCCTCCGTATCGGCCGCCTCGTGCCGGAAAAAGGTGCGGATGGCTTCCCACACGTCGTCGGTCCTGCTGAGGATGCTGCTGTGCAAGGGCAAGCCGCGCCGTTCCTGCTCGGCGAACAAGCTGTGCATTTCCGTTTCCAGGCTGCGCGGCACGCCGGGGATGGTTTCCACATAGCCCATATAGTTGAGCAAGGCGGCCAGTTCGCCCAGGGCCTGGCTGGCAGCTCCCCGGTCTTCGCTGAAATTCTCGCCATCGGAGGCATAAAACAGGTAGGCGTTGTAGCGACCCGGCGCGTAGTGTTGCTGCAGCAGTTCGCGGCTCAGGCGAAAGGCGGTGGAAGCCATGGTGCCGCCCATGCCATTGACCAGGAAGAACTCGGCTTCGGAAAATTCCCAGGCCCGTGTCGTATGGGCGATAAAGCGCGTTTCCACGCGCGCATACCTGCGGCGCAAGCCTTGCAAGGCAAAGAAAAAGAAGGATTTGGCCAGCCTGCGCTCGGCCTGCGCCATGCTGGCCGACACGTCCAGCACGAAAAACACGACGGCGTTTGTGCTGGGCCGGGGCTGTGGCAGCACCTGGCGGTAACGCAAGTCATCATTGGTGAAGGGCACAGGCTGCGCTTGCAAGGCGCGTCGCTTGATCGCTTCCTTGACCGTGCGCCGCCGGTCCAGCCGGGAACGGGCGCCATGCCGGTCCAGGCCGCTACGCACGAGCCGCACGTCGTCGATGGCGCCCAGGTGGCGGGGTTTGAGGTGCGGCAATTCGAAGGCGTCCCACAGCCAGTCGAGTATGTCGTCGATGGGAAATTCGAGCAGCAGGCGCACGGCCCCCTCGCCATCGCCGCCTTCGCCTTGCGTTCCTGCCCCGCCCGTGGCGGCGGGCCGGGCCGGGCGCAGGATATCGCCAGGCTGGCCGTCTCCCTGGCCCGCGCCCACGCTGTTGCGCGCGGGCGCCAGGCGGAAATGCGCATGTTCGAGCAGGCGCATGGGCACTTGCACCGTGCGCTGCTGCGGCCCGCCGATCAGGTCAGGCGTGGCGACCAGGTCGGGCAAGTGCGCCTGCACGGCTTCGCGCACTTTCTGGTTGTGGCGCAGCCAGTCGCGCGCGCCGCGCGAGAACAGCGCGTACCACGGCCGGGCCAGGGCTGGCGCGGCGGAAGCGGGCGAGGTCGCGACGGCCATGGCTATTCCTGCGCCAGCAAGGTGGTCACGTAATTGAGCGCTTCACGCGCGCTGTGGGCGTCATAGCCATATTCGTCGACCAGGCGCTGCTCGACGGCGGAGATCCTCGCCCGCACGTCGTCATCGGGACGCTTGGCCGAGCCGACGAGGCGCAGCACGTCGCGCCGCTGCTCGAACAGATATTGCTGGATGGCGTCGTGCAGTTGCGCATGGCTGCCCAGGCCAAACGCCTCGCCCCGTTTGAAGGCGCTCATGGCCTTGCGTACCACTTCTTGCCGGAACGATTGCTTGCCCGAGTCGCTGATGTGGATTTTTTCTTCCACGGCGCGCAGGAAGCGCTCATCGGGACGGCGTTCTTCGCTGGTGATGGGATCGCGGATCTGACGGTTGTCGAGCATGGCTTCGACTTCATCGAGGTATTTGTTCAGCAAGTCTTGAGCTTCTTGCTCGAACGACACGAACAGGGCCTTGTGCACGTCGGCCTTGACCCAGCGGTTATAGAAATCCTTGCGCGTGAGCACCAGGTAATCGACCCACTTGCGCTTGCGCCGCGGTTCGATGCGCGCATCGTTCTCGATGCCGTCCTTCAGGGCCAGCAGCACGTCCATGGTGGACAGGCTGTTGCGCTGTGCGGAAATGATGGCGTGCGACAGGGCATTGATGACGAAACGGGGCGACACGCCCGACAGGCCCTCGTCGGGCGATTTGTCGCGCTCGCGCATGCGGCGGATGTCGGCCGGCTGCAAGTCGTCCACATCTTCGTTGGCGTAGATGCGCAGTTTCTTGACCAGTTCGGCTTCCTTGTCGTCGCCCTCTGGCAAGCGGCTGAGGATGGCAAACACGGCCGCCGCATGCAGCACGTGGGGATCGAGGTGCACGTCGCGGAAGGCGGGGGCGGCAGCCAGGATCAGCTTGCGGTAAATGCGCGCCTCCTCGCGGTAGTTGAGCGTATAGGGCACTTGCACGATGACCATGCGGTCGAGCAAGGCCTCGTTTTCGCTTTCTTGCAGAAATTTGCGAAATTCGGCCAGATTCGTGTGGGCGAGGATGGTTTCATCGAGGTAAATCAGGGGGAAACGCGACACCTTGACATTCTTTTCCTGTGTCAGGGTGAGGAGTAAATAGAGGAATTCCCGCTTCACCTTGAGGATTTCGATCATTTCCAGCATGCCGCGGCTGGCCGCATACACGGCGCCGGACCACGACCAGGCGCGCGGATCGCCCTCGTCGCCGTATTGCGCCACTTTCGACAGGTCGACGGAGCCGACCAGGTCGGCCAGGTCGGCGGTGGTGGGATCGTGCGGCGCATATGTGCCGATGCCGCAACGGCCCGCTTCCGACAGGTGGATGCGCTCGACGGGCATGCGCAGGAAGTCGCCACCGTACTGTTCTTCCAGGCGGGCGCGGCAATGGGGGCACAGTTCGCCCTGCAGCTCGGCGTCATAGCTGGCGCGAAAGTCGGCGCGCATGCTGTGCGGCACCAGATGCAGCGGCGATTCGTGCACGGGACAGCCGGCGATGCCGTACAGCGCGCCTTCGCTGCTGTGGCTGTATTCTTCCAGCCCCCGCTTGAGCAGGATCACCATGGTCGACTTGCCGCCCGATGGCGGGCCCAGCAACAGCAACATGCGCCGGCCCACTTCCGAGCCGGCGGCGGCAGCCTTGAAGTAGGCGGCGACCCGGTCGATCGCCTCGTCGATGCCGAACAGCTCGTCGTCGAACAGGTGGCAGCGGAAGCGCCCGTTGTCATCCGTATGGCCATTCCAGCGCATCATGTCCCACAGGTACTGGTGCGCGCTGCGCGTCAGCAGGGCGGCGCGGCCGGGCAGGATTTGCTCGATGAAGTCGGCAAAACTGCCGCGCCAGGGGCTGATGCGGTGCTTTGCCGCCCAGGCCGCCATGCCGTGCACAAAATCCGCATGCTGGCCTGCCTGCTCGCCCGCGGGCGCGTCGTCGTGGCGTGTCATATCAGGGCTCGTCATTGTTTCCCCATCCATACCATTGCTGCCGTGGAGCAGGCCCAGTGCCAGCCTGTCGGCCAAGTATACGGCGGCGCCTCTGCCCGCACGCCTGATCTCGCTCAACCTTGGCGAGGGAACTATTTTTGCACTCGTTGCCGCCATGGGGGCCGGGTCGCCATGCGTGGGCGCGGTTCAATCCAGATCAATACCGGCCCGCGCGGCCCGTCCACACTGGTGGCTTGCGGCGACCCACGAGGAGAACATGATGATAGGCAACGAGAATGGTTTCAGCGCCCCGCCCGGTAGCAGCGGCAGGGGACAAAGCGCGGACGATGAAGAGGCCATCGGCCAATTTTCCGTCCCGGGCGAAGATGACAATACGATCGAGAGCGCGTCCGTCGCGGAGGTGCCCGACGCCCTGAGCGGCGTCAGTATGGAATTGCTGGAAATCAAGCGCAGCATCGAAGACGGCATGCGGCAAAGCATTTCGCAGGCGGGCGGCGTGCGCGCGGCCGACGCCTTCAGCGACGGCGGCAATATCCAGGGCGTGTCCATCGGCCTGGGCGAGGGCGCCAGCGACAGTTCGTCCGGCGAGCCGGGCTTGCCGGCCTTGACCCTGTACGTGGCCGAGCCCACTTCCGTCGACCGCGCCAAGGCCGCCATCGTGGGGGCCATGGGCGTGCGCGCCGTGGCCAGCGACAGGGTGCCCGTCAACATCGTCGTCACGGGCGTGATCGATGCGCAACCGCACCGTTTCCGCTTGCGCCCGGCGCCGGGCGGCGTGTCGGTCGGGCATTTCCGCATTACGGCCGGCACCATCGGCTGCCTGGCCGTGGGGCGCAGCGCGCCGCGCAACAGCCGTTTGATGATACTTAGCAATAATCACGTGCTGGCCAATTCCAACGGTGGCGTGTTCAACGACTGCATCGTGCAGCCTGGCCCCATCGACGGCGGCCGCTGCCCGCAAGACCAGGTGGCCGTGCTCGAGCGCTTCGTGCCCATCAATTTCAGCGGCGGCGTCAACTTCGTCGATTGCGCCACCGGCTGGGCCTGGCCAGACCGCGTGCGTCCCGAACTGGTCTACCTGAGCGGCGGCGTGCCGGCGTACTTCCGCATCAGCAGTGCGCTGGTGGCACCCGCGCTGGGCATGATGGTCGGCAAGTCCGGCCGCACGATGCAATTGACGCAGGGCCGCATCACGGGCCTGGGCGCCACCATCAACGTCAATTACGGCAGCGGCAGGATCGCGCTGTTCCAGGATCAGATCGCCATCACGGGCGTGAGCGGCGCGTTCAGCGCGGGCGGCGATTCCGGCTCGTCCATCTGGACCTGGAACCAGCAGCGCAATCCCGTCGGCCTGCTGTTTGCCGGCGGCGGCAATATCACGTTTGCCAACCAGATGCGGCGGGTGGTGGCGGCGCTCGATATCAATTTGTATACCTGAGCACGCTTTCAAGACCTGGCGGGGCGCCTTGCATATCGCTGCCTTTTGCACGATGATGATCTTGGGCAAGGGCCGCCGCCACGCCAGGTTCGGGCCGGCGAAGCGTGCTGCAGCGCCGGATAGGCGGGTGTATCATGGAAAGCATCAGGAGGGTGTGTCATGACTAACAGTAAATTCGCACTATCGCCATCTGCCGTCTTCGAAGACGCCGCCATGCCGTATTTGCCGGATGCGCCTCCTGGACAGGGCATGGGACAGTATGCCCCTGCCGCCCCCCAGGGCCGTCTGGAAGCGGCAAAGCGGCGCAACGAGCGGGCGCTGATGGCGATCGACGGCGTGGAAGGCGTCAGCCTGGGGCAGACGGCCGTGGGCAAGGAAGCGCTCGTCGTGTACCTGCGCGACGCGTCCGTCAAGCGGCGCGTACCGTTGCAGGTTGAAGGTTATCCGGTAGAAACGAGCATCACGGGCCAGATCGATATCCAGCGCTGGTAGCAGGCAGGCCGGGCGACTCTTGCGTCATGCCGCGGATGGCTGCGGCGGAAGGCCTGTCGCCAGGCCTTCCGGGTTGACTTTTCGCCGGCCTTATTTGCTCAGACGGGCTATCGCTTCGGCCACGCCAGCGCCATAGGCGGGGTCGCACAGGGTGCAGTTGCCGATGTGGCGTTGCTTGACTTGCTCCGACGCGCCCGAGATGGCGCGCGCCGTGTTGTCGAACAAGGCTTGCTGCTGCGCCGGGGTCATCAGTTGGAACAGGGCGCGCGGCTGCGAATAGTAATCTTCGTCGACGCGGTGGTTCCAGTGATCGGCCGCACCCTCGATGCTGAGCGGCGGCTCGCGGAAATCGGGCTGTTCGGCCCATTCCTGCTCACTGTTCGGTTCATAGCCCAAGGTCCCGCCCTGGTTGCCGTCGACCCGCATCTGGCCGTCGCGGTGATAGCTGTGGAACGGGCATTTCGGCGCGTTGACGGGAATATGGCTGTGGTTGACGCCGAGGCGGTAGCGCTGCGCGTCGCCATACGAAAACAGCCGGCCTTGCAGCATCTTGTCTGGCGAAAAGCTGATGCCAGGCACCACGTTGGCCGGATTGAAGGCGGCCTGTTCCACTTCTGCGAAGTGGTTGTCGGCATTGCGGTTCAGTTCCAGCACGCCCACTTCGATCAGCGGGTAGTCGCCGTGCGGCCACACTTTCGACAGGTCGAACGGGTTCAGGTGATACGTGCCTGCCTCTTTTTCCGGCATGATCTGCACGTACAGGGTCCAGCGGGGGAAATCCTTGTTTTCGATGCTTTCATACAAGTCGCGGTGCGAGCTTTCGCGGTCCTTGCCGACCAGCTCCTCGGCTTCCTGGTCCGTCAGGTTTTGGATGCCTTGCTGGGTTTTAAAGGTGAACTTGACCCAGAAACGCTCGTTTTGCGCATTCAGGAAGCTGAAGGTATGGCTGCCGAAGCCGTGCATGTGGCGGAAGCTGCGCGGCAAGCCACGGTCGCTCATCACCACAGTGACCTGGTGCAGGGCTTCCGGCAGCGAGGTCCAGAAATCCCAGTTGCTGTTGGCGCTGCGCAATCCACTGCGCGGGTCGCGCTTGATGGCGTGATTCAGATCGGGAAATTTCAGCGGGTCGCGCATGAAAAACACGGGCGTATTGTTGCCGACCAGGTCCCAGTTGCCTTCTTCCGTATAAAACTTCAAGGCAAAGCCGCGGATATCGCGTTCCGCATCCGCCGCGCCCCGTTCGCCGGCCACCGTGGAAAAGCGCGCAAACATGGGAGTGGACTTGCCGACCGCGCCAAAAATCTTCGCCCGCGTATAGCGCGTGATGTCGTGCGTGACGGTAAACGTGCCGTGCGCACCGGAACCCTTGGCATGCATGCGGCGCTCGGGAATGACTTCGCGGTCGAAGTGGGCCAGCTTTTCCAGGAACCACACATCTTGCAGCAGGGCGGGGCCGCGTGGCCCGGCCGTCTGGATGTTCTGGTTATCGACAACAGGCGCGCCAAAGGCGGTGGTCAGCTTTTTCATTGGACTCTTTCTTTATAGGGGAGGTCAACGGACGAGCCAGGGCCTACCCAAACACTGGCTGGGTTGAGCGTGTACGACGTGCTCACCGAGGCTGGTCCAGAGTAACAAATTTCTAAAAAGCAAATTCAGTGTAATCGATTTCGGAGCCGGCAACAGCCCCGCCGCCTTGGAGGCAGCGCGTCCATCATAGCCTCTGGGAAAGAACTAGCTCAACACGATTGCCCTGTGCCAGATTCCTGATGCCTGCAAGTGGCGCGCTGTCTTGTTTCAATGAATGGATCAGGCCGATTGAGTCAGATCCAGCGCCGGGTAATCCGTGTAGCCGCGAGCCGTGCCGCCAAAGAAGGTGGCGCGGTCCGCTTCGTTGAACGGCGCATTCGTCGTTAACCGCTCGACGAAATCGGGATTGGCCAGCACAGCCTGGCCATACGATTCCATGTCGGCCAGGCCTGCCGCGATGTCCTCGCCCATCTGTTCGCGCGGGCGTCCAGGCCGGTTCACCATCAGCTGCTGGCGCCACAACTGGCGCATATCGGCCAGCAAGGGTTCATTGCCTTGATGCATGACGTGCAGGTAAGCCAGGTTCAGCTTGTCGAGTTCCGCCACCAGGTAGCGGTACAGCGCCGGGCCATCCTCGCCTTCGTCGATGCCCCACATGGTGGTGCCGGGCGACAGGCGGATCGCCGTCCGGTCGGTGCCGATCTCGTCGGCAATGGCGACGGCAACTTCGATGGCGAAGCGGGCGCGGTTTTGAATCGAACCGCCATACGTATCGCTGCGCACATTCGCGCTGGGGGCGAAGAATTGCTGGACCAGATAGGCATTCGCGCCATGGATTTCCACGCCATCGGCGCCGGCCTCGATGGCGTGCCGCGCGGCAGTACGGAAATCCTGTACGGTTTGTCGCACTTCGTCCGTGCTCAGCGCGCGCGGTACGGGTATGGCTTGCATGCCCGTGGCCGTAAACATGTCGGTACCCGGCGCGATGGCCGATGGCGCCACCGGCTGGCGATGGTGGGGCGTATTGTCCGGATGCGCCATGCGGCCCGCATGCATGAGCTGCATGAACAGGCGGCCGCCGCGCGCATGCACTGCCGCCGTGACTGTTTGCCAGCCGGCCACATGCGCCTGCGTATGGATGCCGGGCGTGTTCAGGTAGCCCTGGCCATCGGCGGATGGCTGCGTGCCTTCCGTAACGATCAGGCCGATACTGGCGCGTTGCGCATAGTAGTCGGCGGCAAGCAGGCCGGGCGTGCCGTCGCTGTCGGCGCGCGAACGGGTCATCGGCGCCATGGCCAGGCGGTTCGGCACGCTATGGCGGCCAACATGAATGGGGGTCAACAGGGGCAACATGGTTATCCTCAAAAGGTGAAGGTTCAAGATGGGAACATCATCGCCTGCTTTTCGTTTGAGATAAATATGGTAAATTGAGAATCATTGGTGCAAAAATGGAGCAATCAAGACGATGGAGTTGCTGAACGATATGGCCCTGTTCGTGGAAGTGGTCAAGGCGAAAGGTTTTCGTGGCGCGGCGCAGGCGATCGGCATGTCGAATTCGACCTTGTCGCGCCGCATCAGCGCGCTGGAAAAGGCCATCGGCCTGCGCCTGCTGCACCGCACGACGCGCAAGGTGGAATTGACGGAAGCGGGCCAGCAGTATTTCGAGCGCTGCAAGCGCATCGTCGATGAGGCGCGGTTTGCCCATGAAGAATTGGGCGGCATGCTGGCGCAACCGACAGGTGTCCTGCGCGTGTCGTTTCCCGTGGATTTTGCCGTGACTTACCTGGCGCCGCTGATCGCCGAATTTGCCGCGCGCTATCCGGGCTTGAGCTTTGATTTCGACTTCACGCCACGGCGGGTGGACCTGGTCAGCGAACCGTTCGACGTAGCCATCCGCATCGGGCCATCGGCCGATTCGCAATTGATCGCGCGCCAGTTGGCCTTGCTGCCCACCAATCTATACGCGTCACCGGGCTATCTGGCGCGCGCGGGCGAACCGCATGAGCCAACGGACTTGCAGCGGCATGAATGCCTGAGCATGATCAAGGCGGGCAGCTGGAGCTTGCAAGGTGGGGAGCAGGGCGGCGGGCAAGGCGTCACGGTGCCCGTGGGAGGCCGTTTCGCGCTCAACAGCGTGGGCATGAGCCGGCGCCTGGCCGCGCTGGACATGGGCATCATCCTGATGCCCGAACAAATCGTTGCCGACGAGCTGGCGAGCGGCCAGCTGCGCCGTATCCTGCCGCTATGGCAGGGCATGCCTGCCTCCGTGTATGCCATGACGGAAACGCGCTTGCTGCCGGCCAAGACCCAGCGCTTCATCGAATTCCTGCGCGAGCGGCTGGCCTGAAACACAGGCCCGAGCGGCTGGCGCGTCAGAAACGGTTCCAGTTATTGTGCCGATGCTCCGTCGCTTCCTTCATCAGGTGGCCGGCGCGCAGGGCGTCGTCGGCTTGCACCGTCATGGCCAGTTCCTGGAGGGCGGGCGGGTATTCATGGTGGGCCGCTTCTTCCAGCAATGCACGGCCCTTGGCCGGGTCGCGCGGCACGCCGCGGCCTTCGCGGTAGGCGTTGTACAGCAGGAACATGGCGTGAGGATTACCCAGTTCGCTCGACTTGTCCAGCCAGTGCGCGGCGATCACGGGATCTTGCGGCACGCCTTCGCCATTCGCCGCCAGCAAGCCCAGCATCAGGGCCGCCTTCGCATGGCCTTGCTGCGCCGCCTGACGGTACCATAGCCAGGCCTGGGCCGGCGTGGCGGCGCGCAGCATTTGTCCCAGCTCGAACGCAGCTTCCGTGTCACCGGCGCGGGCCGCCTGTTCAAACAGGCTCAAGGCCTCGGCGCGGCGTTCGGGACGGGGTTGGTAAATCAGCGCCAGTTCGCGCTCGGCAACGGGCATGTCCTTGCCGGCCCAGCTGCGCACCTTGCGCTCGGCCTGGTGGTCGCCCGCCTGGCGCGCATGCATGGCGACGGCTTCGATTTCCGCCGCCGTGGGCGGTGGCGACGCCTGGCAGGCGGCCAGAACCGTGGCCAGCACGACGGCAGGGAGGGAGAGCGCGTGTTTCATCTTGTTCACCTTTCATCAAAACAGGCCGGCACATCGTTCGTGCCGGCCCATGGACCTTATTTGCTCAGGTCGATGCGGTACTTGGCAAATCCGCTGGCGTCGAGGCCGCCTTCGGACGCCACGTTGGCGATGCCGCTCGCTTGCGCCAGCGCCAAATGGCCCGGTGCCGAGCGCAGGATCACGGGGCCGGCCGTGGCCGTCTTGACGAAGCTCCAGCTGCGCGCGCTGCCATTCGCCGCCAGGGTCACCTTGCCGCCCTTGGTGCTCAGCGACGCCAGGTAATTGCTGACCACGGCCTGGTTCGCATCGGGCGACTTGATGATGGTCTTGCTGCCATCGATGCCCGGCACGGCGCCGCCGCCGCCGGCACGGTAGTCGTTGGTGGCGACGATAAAGTCATCGCCATCGGCCACGGGTGCGCCCTTGTACGTGAGGTTGACGATGCGGTTGCCCAGCTTTTTCGTCACGTCGATCTGGTACGTCAGCGCATTGTTTTCCGCATAAAACACGTCATAGTTATAAATCGTGCCATACGACGGCACCAGGTCTTGCTCGGCGCTGCTGGCCGGGTCAATCTGGTTGAATTGCTTGGCCGACGTTTCCAGCCACGCTTTCAAGTCCGAACCCTTGATTTTCACGGCTTGCAGGTTGTTATTGCTATATAAATACAGGTCGCCCGGATTGCGCACTTGCAAGCCGACCGGTGCGGCAGGCGTCGCGCCGGAGGCCACGTCCGTGAAGTCCGATGGCCCGTTGCGGCCCGCCTTGAACGGCGCGCTGCAGGAAATGACGGGGATGTTCTTGTAGCTGGACAAGGTCGCATCCGTGCTGGTGGCGATGAAATTTTTCACGTAGTCAAGCTGCGCCTGGTTGACCAGCTGGATGGCGCTGACGTCGCCCACCAGCGCAAAATAGGCAGACATCTCGAAATCCGTGCTGATGCCCAGTGGCTGCTTGGCGTAGGCGATGGTGGCCGCGTGCTCGGTGGCCACCAGCGGCGCGATGGCCGGGTCGGCTTTGACGAGGGTCTTGCCATCCGTGTACTTGAAGCCGCGCGATTCGACCGTCGTCTTGGCTGGCTGCACCACCCATTTACCGCCCTGGTACACCATCGTCAGCTTGATGATGCCCAGGCGGCGGCCCCAGCTTTGTGCCATGACGGTGGGCACCCCGTTCACGAAGCCGTTGACGGCGTCGATCTTTGCGCTGGCCGGGAAGGCGGCAAACGAAGCGTCCAGTGCGGCCGCGCCGTCTTCCTTGCCTTTCGGGAAGATCAAGTGCGAGTGGCCGATCATCAGCGCGTCGATGCCCGTGCTGGTCAGGTGATAGCTGCCGTTTTCCATCTTCGGGCTGTAGGCGCTCGTATCCAGGCCGCCATGCGACAGGGCCACGACGAGGTCGGCACCCTTGCTGCGCAATTCCGGCACGTACTGTTTCGCCGCTTCCTGCACGCCCGTCACGCTGACCTTGCCGGCGAGCACTTTCTGGTCCCATTCGAGGATTTGCGGCGGCACAAAGCTCAGCACGCCCACATTGATTTTGACGGTCAGCTTGCTGCCATCGGGCGCCGTGGCGGCGAAATCGCGCGGGAGCACGGCGTAGGGCTGGAAGATGGGCTTGCCGCTGGCCACGCCGACGACATTGCTCAGCACGGAAGGGAAGGCGGGCGCGCCGCAGGTACCCGTCGGCTTGGCCACGCCGGGTATGCCGAAATCCGTGTTGGTGATCTGGCTCAAATAAGGCAAGCCGTAGTTGAACTCATGGTTGCCCATGCCGCCCGCGTCATATTTCAGCGCGTTCATGGCCTTGTGCACGGCCAACGTGCCGGAGCAGGGCACGGGCGCGGCTACGGCTTGCAAGTCGGCCAGCAAAGTGCCCTGGATGACGTCGCCATCGTCGAGCAGCACGGTGTTCGGATTTTCCGCGCGCGCCGCCTGGATCAGGGTCGACGTGCGCTCCAGGCCCAGGCTCGTGTCTTCAGCCAGCGCGTAATAGTTGTAGCTGAGGACGTTCGAATGGATATCGGTGGTTTCCAGCAAGGCCACGGTGACCGTCGTGCCTTCGGGAATGGCCGGCGCCACCGGGGTATTCGAACTGCCGTTGCAACCGACGAGACCTGCACTTGCCAGCGCCGCCAGCATGACCCAATTTGTTTTCATTACCGCCCTCGGAGAGATTCAAAGGACGCGACTGTAACGCCTGCATATGACGCCACCATGACAGTGTGGCAGGGCGCATGGCGTCGTGCCGGCGTATCAATGCGCCGGCAGCTTTTTCAGCACCTCATTGCTGAAGTATGGTTCATCCTCCACCCAGAAAATATAGTCCAGGCCCAGGTAGTTGCGGGCAAAGTCGAGGATATCCTCGACCGAATTTCTTTTCCCGGTGCGGGGATTGATCTGGCGCAGATTGCCGTCTTGCACGGCCATGCCTTTGACCAGATCGGCCGGATAGTCCTTGATGAAGCCGTAGCTTTGGCCCATATGGCTTTTTCGATACGGCATCAGGTCGGGGCCCCCCACGCCCATCTGCAGCGTTTGCGCTTGCGCAAACACGCTGCGCATATAACCCTTGTCGCTCCACGGCAGCCATTCACCTGGCAAAAAATTCAAGTACACCATGGTGGTGGTGTGAGGAAAGGCGCCGGCCAGCACCCGCATGTTTTCCTTGATGGCATCGACATACTGTTGCGGCTTGAAATCATCGGGAAAAATCGTATTTCCATTACTGTCCTCGACACCGATATCGATCGAGCTTTCGCTGAAATTAATGCCCTCGATTTTTCCGTCGAATTCCTGGCCCAGCGCCCGGATCAATCGCTGGTAACGGTCGCGCACCGGTTGTTCCCACATCTTTGGCGACCAGCCGTATTCATCATCCGTCACCGGTTTGTGCGGATCGCGCTCCGGCGCCGAGAGCATGCTTTGCTTGATGATGCCGCCCTGATATTGGGGATCGCTGAGTAAATAGGCCGGCACATTATGGCGCGGCGTGAAGGATTTTTCCTGCAGTTGTATCCACAGTTTTTTGCCGATTGAATCGAGATGGGCGATGTCGTGGCGGATCGCCGCAAAATCATACCGGTCCTGTTGTGGCTCCAGGCTGCGCCAGGTGTAGACGATTTGCGCGCCACGGAAGCGGGGATCGTTTAACGCTTTATCCGAGCGGATGTTTTCTCCGTTCAGTTCACGGTGATTAAAGTAAAGATAGTGCTGGATCGGCTTTTGTATGTCTGCGGCAATGGCACTGCCCATCATCAAAACAAGTACGGCAAGAAGCCTTGTGGAGTTGCGTAAGAACATCGATTCCTTGGTGATTGTAAAAATTGAACTGTGGCAAGATGGAGTATCTTCACGCGCCATGCAAGCACAATTGATCAAGCGCGACAAAAATCTAATTTTGTATCAAATCTATATCTTCTGCTGAGTTTTTGGCTAATTCAGGATTACCGCTATTATTTAAAACCCAGAGTACAAGATTGCCATTTTCAATAATTTCTTTTTTGGAATAGATTGAACTAAAATAATCCAGTAGTTTGATATGGTCTGTCGGTAACGGCAAATTTTTCATATCTTCAGGGATATCTTCGAAGTAATACCTTGATTTTTCCAATGAAGGATACTTCTTCAGTAAATAATCATTCATGGTATATGGCTCATAATTTCCAGCGAATAAGTCTTTTGTTAATATTCCTGTAACTGTAATTTCATTGATATGTTTTTTTAAATATTCAAAATGCTCTTTTGTGGTCGAGAAGTCGGATTGTGAAATTGTGTTATTTTTCGACAATTGCCTGACAACAGAAAGCCGAACATGATCGCCATTGATCTCTATTACTTTGAAAATGTAATGATCCGTTTGAATGCTTTGGCTTCCACCATTCACCCCTGTTCTTTTGTTGAAAATAAAACTTCCAATTTGCAATTTATGCTCAGGGCTGTTAATGGTTTGTTTCCATATGTAGGGGTTGTAAATCATTTGCTTAAAAACATATATAGAGATGAGAGCGAGCAGGCTTATTATCAGTATTTTTTTCATTAGGCTAGGCGAGAATAAAATAGTTAAGAGCGGCTTGCTAAGGGCTAATACAATCGAAGCCAGCCGATGTGATGCTCACGCGGCCGCGCGGCTGAGAAGCACGGCTGTATGTCTGCACGAGGGGCAGAACCAGTCTTCATCGCATCATCCAAGGGCTGCCGACAACAGTCAGCCCCCATGCGCTTACTTCGATGGCATCGCCGACGAGCTTGCACTCTAGCACGTCGAGGGCCGGGATCCTGATCCTGCTGGTAGCGCATGGATTCCTCTTTTTCACGGTGGCAGACAAAGATCGCCACACAAATGCAAGTTAGTTGCATTATAATTTGAAAACGCAATTTATTTGCATTAGTGCGACCATCGCCAACTCAGCAACTCAGCCAGCCGAAGGAATCCCCATGACCCAGCGCAAACTCCCCGTCACCGTCCTGTCCGGCTTTCTCGGCGCCGGCAAGACCACCTTGCTCAACCACATCTTGCGCAACCGCGAAGGCAAGCGGGTGGCCGTCATCGTCAACGACATGAGCGAAGTCAATATCGATGCCTCGCTGGTGAAAGACAGCGCGGAGGCGGCCGGTGCGGCCCTGTCGCGCACGGAAGAAAAACTCGTGGAAATGTCGAACGGCTGCATCTGCTGCACCCTGCGCGACGATCTGTTGCTGGAAGTGCGGCGCCTGGCGGCGGAAGACCGCTTCGATTATTTGCTGATTGAATCGACGGGCGTGGGTGAGCCGATGCCCGTGGCCGCCACCTTCGACTTCGAGGATGAGCACGGCGACAGCCTGAACGACGTGGCGCGCATCGACTGCATGGTCACCGTCGTCGACTGTGCCAACCTGCTCAACGATTTCCACAGCGAAGACAGCCTGGAGCAGCGGGGCGAAATCGCGGGCGAGGGCGACGACCGCCAGCTGGCCAATTTGCTCACGGAGCAGATCGAGTTTGCCAATGTCATCGTCCTCAACAAGGTCGACATGGTCGACGCAGATGAGCGCCTGCGCGTGCTGGCCATTTTAAAAGCCCTCAATCCCGGCGCGCGCATCATCGAAACCAACCAGTCCGTCGTGCCGCTGGACGCCATCCTGGGCACGAACTTGTTCGACCTGGAGCAGGCGGCCGGCATGCCGGGCTGGGCCCAGGAGCTGGCCGGCACCCACACGCCGGAGACGGAAACATATGGCATCAACAGCTTCGTTTACCGGGCGAAAGAGCCGTTCCACGCGCAGCGCTTGCATGACTACATTGCCCAGCCGATCAAGGGCGTGGTGCGCAGCAAGGGATATTTCTGGCTGGCCAGCCGTCCCGAATGGGTGGCCAGCCTGTCCGGCGCGGGCAAGCTGATGAATATCGAACCCGTGGGCTTGTGGTGGGCCTCCGTGCCGAAGGAGCGCTGGCCCACGGATGCGGCCTCGCTGGCGGAAGTCAAGGCGGGCTGGAGCGAAACGTATGGCGACCGCTACCAGGAGCTCGTCTTCATCGGCCAGGACATGGACCAGGCCGCCATCGAGGCGGACTTAAAGAAATGTCAACTCAACTACACGGAAACGCGCCAGGGCATGGCCGCCTGGCGCAAGCTGCCCGACCCGTTTCCCCAATGGCAACGCATGGAAGAACTTGAAGATTAACCATCGATAGGAATGCACTATGACAGAACTGATCCCCGTTACCATCATCACTGGTTTTCTCGGCAGCGGGAAAACCACCTTGCTCAAGCGCATATTGCAGGGCGATCACGGCGTGCGCATTGCCGTGATCGAAAACGAATTCGCCGCCGAAAGCATCGACCATGGCTTGCTGGTGCAAGATAGCAACGAGCAGATCGTGGAAATGAACAATGGCTGCATCTGCTGCAGCGTGCGCGGCGACCTGATCCGCATCCTGGGCGAATTGCACGCCAAGCGTCAAGCCGGAACCATCGCGTTCGACCACGTGATCATCGAAACGACGGGCCTGGCCGCGCCTGGTCCCGTGGCGCAAACCTTCTTTGCGGAACCGTCAATCAGCGAGTTTTACATGCTCGACGCCATTTTGACGGTGGTCGATGCGCGCCACGCGCAGCAGCAATTGACGGCGCACAAGGAAGCCCAGGAGCAAGTGGGCTTTGCCGACCGCATCCTGCTGTCGAAGACGGACCTGGTCAGCAAGGACGAGCTGGCCGCGCTGCGCCAGCGCTTGGTCGCCATCAATGGCCGCGCCAGCATCCAGAAAGTAAGCTTTGGCAATGTGCCGCTGCGCGACATCCTGAACATTCGCGGTTTCAACTTGAACGCCATCGTCGAGCTGGAGCCGGATTTCCTGGGGGAACTGGGGCACCGCCATGGCGACGGCGTGCAATCGTTCGTCTACCACCAGTCCCAGCCCCTGGATCTGCTGCAGGTGGAAAATTTTCTGGATGCTGTGGTACAGCTGTTCGGCGCCCAGCTGATGCGTTACAAGGGCATCTTGTATGTTGCCGACATGCCATGCCGCGCCGTGTTCCAGGGCGTGCACATGCTGATGGGCTCGGAACTGGGTGCGCCGTGGCGCGACGGGGAAACGCGCGCCAGCAAGATCATCTTTATCGGCCGCGACTTGCCGCAGGATATGCTGATCCGGGGCCTGGACCGCTGCGTGACCACGCTGGCCACGGCGGACAGCCCCGGCGTGGTGGCCGCATGAGCGTGGAAGCGGGCTTGCCCGCCCTGGCGCTGATCTTTCTGCTTGGCATGCGACATGGGCTGGAACCGGACCACCTGGCCGCCGTCGATGGTCTGACCCTGCGCAGCCAGGCGGCAGCGCCGCGCTGGGCGCCGTGGATGGGGGCGCTGTTTGCACTGGGCCATGGCCTCACCGTGCTGGCCATCGTGGCCGTGGCCGCCGTCGCGTCGCAGCAATTTACGCCGTCGGAGGCCGTGTTTGGCTGGCTGGAATGGCTGCCCATCGCCTTGCTGCTGCTCATCGCCGGCATGAATGCGCGCAGCTTGCTGGCTGGCGCGCAACTGGCCGACGTGCGCGGCCGGCTGTTGCCACGCTGGTTGCGGGGCGCATCGGGGCCGCTGGCCGCCATCCTCGTCGGCATGCTGTTCGCGCTGGTGTTCGACACGGCCCTGCAGGCGGCCGCCTGGGGCTATGCGGCCGTCGCGCTGGGCGGCATGCAGCCAGCCTTGCTGACCGGCCTGGTGTTTGCCGTCGGCATGGGCGTGACCGATACCTTCGATGGCTGGGTCACGGCGAAAGTCATGCGCACCGGCCAGGCGGATATCGTGCGCGCCTTCCGGCGCCGCCTGGGCTGGCCCATCGTCGCCATCTGCGTGGCCATGGCTGGCACCATGGCGGCCGGCAAGTTTGACTCCGCCTGGTCGCTGCCGGAAAGCTGGACGGCGGCCCTCGGCGCGGCCATGGTGCTGCTGATGGCGGCCCTGTACGGCTGGACCTTGCTGGGTTTGCGCCGCGTGCGTGCCTGAGACGGGGGCGTGGGTATAATGGAAAAAAACTGCCGGATTCCACCATGCCCGCACCTGAAATCGTCATCCGCCTGCTGACGCCAGCCGACACCGCCGCCTTTTGCGCGCTGCGCCTGCGCGCCATCCTTGATTCGCCCAGCTCGTTTTCCTCGTCGCGCGAGGATGAACTGGCGCGCACGCCGCAAGAACATGTGCAGCGCATCGCCGGCGGCCCGCTGCACAGGGCTTTCGGCGCCTTCGATGGCGAACGCCTGGTCGGTTTTGCCGGCTTGCGGCGCGAATCCATGCGGCAACTGTCGCACAAGGCCTTGCTGTGGGGCGTGTTTGTCGATGTGACGCAACGGGGCAAGGGTGTGGCGCGGCGTCTCGTGAACGCCTGCATCGAACAGGCCGAAGCTGACCCTGCCGTCATGCAAGTGCATTTAAGCGTAAATGCGGAAAACAATGCCGCCTTGGGCCTGTATGAATCGCTGGGATTTATCGCGTATGGCACGGAACCGCGCTCGATGCGCGTGGGCGACTTATTCTATGACGAGCATCACCTGGCTCTATTGATCAGGTGATGTCTTTTTGAGAATTACTTGCAGCGCGGGCACAGGCCCTTGATCAGGTAATCGACTTCGCCGCCGCTGAAACCTTCCGGCAAGAGCACGGGCGGCGGCAGCTTGACTTCATTGAAGCAGGTGACGTTCGCGCATTTGGTGCACTGGAAATGCGCGTGTTCGTGCGCCTGGTGGCCGGCGCCCGCGCTGAAGCGCCACACCTGGTCGGCGCCCGCGATGCGGTGCACCAGTTCATTTTCCGTCAGCCATTCCAGCACCCGGTACAGGGTGACGGAATCGATGTCGCTGTCCTGCGACAGCGCCTGCTGGATTTCATGGTGGGTCAGCGAACGGCTTTGCGCCATTAAAAAGTCGAGCACCTTCACGCGCGTCTTGGTGACGCGGGCGTTGGTGTTGCGGATCAGCGATTCTGCTTGCGGTGTAGAAGATGATGTCAACATGATAGGCCTGCTTGCGGGGGATCGGCTGGCGGCGTCATCGCCGTGCCTTTGCCACCCTCTGGGCCGTATCTTAGCATGCGTGCCGCACTCGATGGAACGGCGTCATGGTTTGAACGTCCAATAGCGGCCGGCCACCGTATCGACGGGGTCGAGAAAGCGCTGGTCGGCGCGCGCATGGTTGCGTATCAGATAAAACATGTCGGACAGGGCGGAGCGCTTTTCCGCGAAATACGCATGTTTCATGAAACTCGTGTCGACCCCGGTGGCGTCGATGGTTTCCACGCCCGCCACGATCAGCATGCCGGCGCCGCTGTCGCCCGCGCGCGCGTAGCCGTGCACGGTTTTCGAGGCGGCCAGGGCCAGGTCTTGCGACGAGGCATACAAGGTGACGGGATTGCGCGCGCCGGCCAGTTTCGGCGCGATATCGTGCTTGAAGATGGCCGCGTCGATATCGGGCGCGGACAGGATGATTTCCGTGATCTTTTGCGCCAGCTGCGGCTGCGCGGCCAGCAAGTCGGCCACGGCCCGCGCCAGGCCACGGCTGCCCATGCTGTGGCCGACTAGATACACTTGCGCCGCCTCCGTGCTGGCAAGAAAGTCGGCCAGGAAGTCGGTGAGGTGAGGCGTGCTCCACTCGATATTGTTTTCATCGATGGTGTAGCCGGCCACCTCGCCGCGTGACGGCCAGCTGTAGAACACGGGCGCGCCGTCAAAGCCCAGGTCGTAGGCCATCTGTCCCGTGCGCCGCGCCGCATCCTCGAAACTCACGTTGTAGCCGTGCACGAAGACAAAGGCGCTCTTGCCGGCCGAAGCGCGGATCTGCGTTTTTAGTGCGGCAAAGAAGTTGGCGCGGTCTTGCACCTCGGCGGACAGCAGCACCACGTGCTTGGCCGGATCGTCGCGAAATTCCAGGCGCCACAGCGACGGCGATTCCAGCTGGCCCATGCGGTGGTCGCGGGGGATGCTGATGTCGCAGCTGCCATAGCTGAGCGGACCATTACCGCTCTTGATGTTGCGTTCGCCGCTGAAGCGCTGGGCCGGCGGCTTGCCCACGTCGCGCTGGCGGTCCGTGGCGAAATACACTTTGACGACGGCATAGTTAGACACGACGGCGCCTTTATCGGCCGGCGCGGGCACGGCTTCCACGTCGGGCGCCTGGGAAAAAGGCCGCTGCAGCGCATCGAGCAAGCCTTGCGCGGCAAACAGGGTTCCCATGTCGTCCGGCACTTTCGCGCCGGACAGGGCGGCCGACAGGGCCAGTTGCAGCTGGGTATTGGCGGGCTCGGCTTCCAGCGCGGCGATCGCGGCCAGGATGGCGGCGGCGCCGTCGAACCTGGCGATGGCCTGCTTGAGCCGTTCATAGTGGCTGGCCACGGCTTCGGGAGCGTGGCCCGGCGCGCCATGCCCGATGGCCGCCACGACAGCGGAAGTGATCAAGTCCATGCGCCACCTGCCTTTCATGTCAATCTGGATTGAATGTCAACCCATATTGCCATAAAAGCACGCGAAAAGCGATTTGTCCAGCGCCCCGCGCAGCGGGTGCGGCTAACATCAATGCTGCTTGTCGTCGCTGAACTGCTGCGCCAAAGATTGCAGGGGCGCCACGGTCAGGCCGCCGCGGCTCACGTGCTCGGGGATGGCTACGCGCACGGGCTTGCTGTGCATATTGGCCGATGACAATACGTTCGTCGTCGTTTCCGGCGTGGCGTTCCACACGGGATCGACGATGCCTTCGAACACATGTTTCAACTGTTCGCCCCACGTGTCGCGGATCATGCGGAAATACTGGTTCTTTTCATCGATGGTGACGAAGCGCGTGACGGCCAGGCTGCCCGTCTCGTAGACGAGCAAGTCGAGCGGCAAGCCGACGGAAATGTTCGAGCGCAGGGTCGAATCCATGGAGATCAGCGCGCACTTGGCCGCTTCGTCCAGGCGCGTGAACGGGTTGATGACCCTGTCGATGATGGGTTTGCCGTATTTCGCTTCGCCGATCTGGAAATACGTGTTTTCATCGTGCGATTCAATGAAATTGCCGGCCGAATACACCTGGAACAGCCGGCAGCGCTCGGCGCCTATCTGACCGCCTAATATAATGCTGACATTGAAGTCGATGCCGCAGTCGGCCAGGGCCTTCGCTTCGCGCAGGTGCACGGTGCGCACGGCTTCACCCACGATGCGCGCCGCATCGTACATGCTGGCCACGTTCCAGATGCTGCGTCCGTCCGCATCGACGTGTTCGGAAACGATCTGGCGGATCGCCTGCGAGATCGACAGGTTGCCGGCCGTCATCAGGACCAGCATGCGGTCGCCCGGGTTCTCGAACACGCTCATCTTGCGGAAGGTGCCCACCTGGTCCACGCCGGCGTTGGTGCGGGAATCGGACAGGAAGACCAGGCCTTCGTTCAGGCGCATGCCTATGCAATAAGTCATCGTCGTAAATCAAGTCAAAGGGGAAGCATTCTACACCAGCCGGGCCTTGCCACCTGCTGGCAAGGCCCGGCCAGCCTCATTCCTGGCCATTTTAGACAGGTACGATCTGCACATCGACTCGTAAGGTTTCCGTGCCGCCACCCTGGCGCACGCCGCGCACGGGCGCCGCCGAATCGTAGTCGCGCCCGATGGCCAAGCGGCAATACGCATCCGTCATCAGCCGTGCATGCGTGACGTCGATGCTGACCCAGCCCGCGAAATCCGTATCTTCCGTCCATGCGTCGACCCAGGCATGGCTGGCCGCATGGCCCGTCGTGCCCGGATCAATATAGCCGGACACATAGCGGGCCGGGATGCCCCAGGCGTGGCAGCAGGCGAGGAACAGATGCGCGTGATCCTGGCACACGCCGCGTCCCAGCGCCAGCGCGTCGCCAGCCGTGGTGGTGACCATGGTGGCGCCGCTTTCATACGCCACCTTGCCGACGATGTGCTCAGCCAGGCGCAGCAAGTGGCCCGTGCCGACCGTCACGTCCCGGTCCGGCAGGCTGGCGGCCGCCAGGTCGAGGATGGCGGGATTGGCCAGGGTCAACGGCGTCGGCATGGTAAACAACAGCGGCGACAGGGTATCGACCAGGTTCAGCCGTCCCTTGTGCGGGTAGATAGTTTCCACCACGCCGTGCGCTACCAGGCTCAGGGAGTGATGGCTGCCGTTAATCGTCAGCATGTGCGACAGATTGCCGTAGGCATCCGTGTAGGCGTGGCACTGGCCTGGCGTGGAAATCTGCCAGGAGAGAGCCCGCTGCTGCGGCTCGATACGCGGCGTCAGGTGCAGCTGCTGGATGGTGTAGGCCAGCGGCGCACTGTAGGCGTAATGGGTTTCGTGGCGGATAGTGAGCTGCATCAGGCCGCCAAGGGAACGAGGAAGTCGCGGCTGACCCGGTTGCCCAGGTCATAGATGTTTTCGAGAAATTCCGTCAAGGTATGGTGCAAACCCGCCTTCATGATGTCGTCGATATGGCCGAATTTCAGCTCCGCATGCAATTTCCCGGCGAAACGCTCCGTATCGGCCGACACATCGTTGCGAATGTGTTTCAGGTTTTCCACCACGTCATCCATGCAGGCCAGCAGGGAGCGCGGCATGTCGCCGCGCAGCATCAGCAATTCCGCCACCCGTTCCGGGGTGATGACGTCGCGGTAGACCTTGCGGTAGATCTCGAAGCCGGAAACGGAGCGCAGCAGGGCCGCCCAGTAGTAGAAATCGCGCTGGGTGATGTCTTTCGACGTGTCGCGCGCGCCGTGGAACTTCACGTCGAGGATGCGCGCCGTGTTGTCGGCCCGTTCCAGGAAAGTGCCGAGGCGGATGAAGTGAATCGCCTCGTCCTTGAGCATGGTGCCCAGTGTCACGCCGCGCGACAGGTGCGAGCGGTACTTGACCCACTCGAAGAACTGGCTGGGGTCCGTTTCCAGCAAATTGCTTTTCAGGCGTTTCTGCATGTCGAGCCAGGTGGCATTCTGGATTTCCCACACTTCCGTCGTCAGGGTGCCCCGTACGGCGCGGGCGTTTTCGCGCGCCCCCGTCAGGCAGGCGAGGATGGACGAGGGGTTGTTCGGGTCGCGCACCATGAAGTCGAGCACGTCGCGCGTGTGGAAGCGGCCATATTTGTGGTCGTACGCGCTTTGCAGCTCGGAAATGCCCAGGGTGGCGCGCCAGCCTTGCTCCGCGTCCTGCTCGGACTGCGGCAGCATGGACGTTTGCATGTTGACGTCGAGCATGCGCGCCGTGTTTTCCGCCCGCTCCGTGTAGCGGGCCATCCAGAACAAATGATCGGCAGTGCGGCTCAGCATGTTTTTTCTCCTGCAAAAGCGGATGTGGCTTCCAGTACCCAGGTATCCTTGGTGCCGCCCCCTTGCGAGGAGTTGACCACCAGCGAGCCTTCGCCCAGCGCCACGCGGGTCAAGCCGCCGGGCACCATGGAAATCGTCTTGCCGGATAGCACGAACGGGCGCAAATCGATGTGGCGCGGCGCGATGCCGGCGTCCACATACGTGGGGCAGGCGGACAGGGCGAGTGTCGGCTGGGCGATGTAGCCACCGGGATTGGCCAGCAGGCGCTGGCGGAAATCCTCGATCTGCGCCAGGCTGGACGCCGGCCCCACCAGCATGCCGTAGCCGCCCGCGCCATGCACTTCCTTGACGACGAGTTTCGCCAGGTTCGCCAGCACGTAGGACAAATCGGCCGGCTTGCGGCACTGGTACGTCGGCACGTTGTTGAGTATCGGCTCTTGCGACAGGTAAAACTTGATCATGTCGGGAACAAAAGGATAGATCGACTTGTCGTCGGCCACGCCCGTGCCGATGGCGTTCGCCAGCGTCACCCGGCCGGCGCGGTAGACAGACAGCAGGCCCGGCACGCCCAGCGAGGAATCGGAACGGAAGGCCAGCGGATCGAGGAAGTCGTCGTCCACGCGGCGATAAATGACGTCGACCCTTTTTGGCCCGCGCGTGGTGCGCATGTACACGGAATTGTCGTTGACAAACAAATCCTTGCCTTCGACCAGTTCCACGCCCATCTGCTGGGCCAAAAAGGCGTGCTCGAAGTAGGCGGAGTTGTACATGCCGGGCGTCATGACGACCACCGTCGGGTCATCGACGCCCATCGGGGCGACAGAACGCAGGTTGTCGAGCAGCATGTCCGGGTAGTGGTCGACGGGGGCGATGCGGTTGCGGGCGAACAGTTCCGGGAACAGCCGCATCATCATCTTGCGGTCTTCCAGCATGTAGGACACGCCGGACGGCACGCGCAGATTGTCTTCCAGCACATAGAATTCGCCCTGTCCCGCGCGCACGATGTCGACGCCGGCGATGTGGGCATAGATGTCGGAGGCGACGGCAATGCCCTGCATTTCCGGGCGGTACTGGGCATTCTTGTAGATTTGCTCGGCGGGAATGATGCCCGCCTTGATGATGTTTTGCTCATGATAAATATCATGGATGAACATGTTCAAGGCTTGCACGCGCTGCACCAGGCCCGTCTGCATCTGCGCCCATTCGGCGGCGGGGATGATGCGCGGGATGGTGTCGAACGGAATCAGGCGTTCCGTGCCGGCATCGTCGCCGTAGACGGCGAACGTGATGCCGACCCGGCGGAACGTCAGGTCGGCTTCGGCCCGCTTGCGGGCGATGGTCTCGGGGGATTGCTGTTCCAGCCAATTGCTGAATTCACGATAGTGTTCACGTACCTTGCTGTCCGTACCCACTTCATTTGCAGTCATTTCATTGAAAAAATTTGCCATGTTGTGATTTCCCTTGAGCCGTGTCTACGTATAGCTCAGCAGGAAGCGTGCCAACAGGGGAGCCGAGGGAAGGTGTAAAGATGACCACTTTTGTGGCGTTGCGCCATTCTTTGCACTAATTTGGTGCACTAAGCGTCACTCTTGGGGACGTCGGCGGGCTGGACGAAGGGCCGGCAATCGACGGGCACGTCGAAGATGAAGCTGGTGCCCGTTTCGGGCGCGCTGTCGACGGCGATGCTGCCGCCGTGGCTTTCGGCCACGCTCTGCACGAAGGGCAGGCCGATGCCCCAGCCTGGGGCGGGGCTGTCGTTCTCGCGGCGCAAGTAGTCGAAGATGCGTGCGGCCTGTTCCGGCGCGATGGCGTGGCCGCCATTGTGCACGGTGACGATCAGGCGTTCGTGGACCGCTTCCACGTGCACGCTGATGGGTGCGTCGTCGCCATACTTGAGGGCATTGCCGACGAGGTTTTCCAGCGCGCGCCGCAGCGAGTTCTCGCACCACCAGCCGACGACGGCTTGCCCGCTGACCTGGCATTTGTCCGGCCGCTGCAGGTTGACCTGGCCGGCCACGGCGTGTACCAGCGGCAGCACATCAAACTGCCTCAGCACCAGCGGCAACTGCTGGCCCTGATGGTAGCTGAGGCCATCGAGCAATTCCTCGATCATGCTGTCGAGCCGCTTGCTGTGTTCGACAATCTTGTGCGCCAGCAATACCACCCGTTCCGGGTCCGCTGGCCGCAGCAGCAACTGGGCGCTGGTGCTGATGACGGCCAGCGGATTGCGCATGTCGTGCGACAGGCCGGCCGCAACGCGGCGCCGGAAACCTTCGTGCATGCTGGTAAATTCGCGTATCGATTCGCGGATGCCCACGTCGATCGACTTGTTGATCACTTGCCAATCCTTGCTGCGCAAGGTGATACCGGACTCATGCGCGGTGGCGGCGAAGCAGTCGCGGAAGATCTGGTATTCCTGGATCACCTGTTCCGGGCCGTAATTGGTCATGCGCGCCCGTTCGTTGCCATGCACGGCGGGTACGTTGCTGTTGCTGGTCGCATTGTCGCGCGGGTGACCTGGGGTGAGGGCTTCGGCCAGGTTGTCGAAAAAGGCTGGCAAGGTGTTGATGAGGATGGGTGTGAGCAAGCGGTCCGCGCCGCGCACGCTGGCGCGCACGCGCTGTTCCCAGGCGCCAAGGACGGCGTCGCGTATGGCAAAGATGCGCTGCGCGCGCTGCAATGGCTGGCGCACGCCGGCCTGGTGATCCACCTGATGATCCGTCGCAATATTCACCTGAACTCCCTGACAGGAATGGCTATGCTCTTAATAGTATGCGCCAATTCAGCCGTCAGGGAAACGCTTTATTGTCCAGTTTCGGCTTGCCGCAGGGCCGCATGCAGGCGGGAAAGCGAGGTTGACCATTCGGCCAGGGAAAAGTTCTGCGGGTCATCATGACCATTCGCAAAGCCCGTATCGAGCACGGCGTGGAAGGCGGGGATCAGCCACGTCCCCTTGCGCACGCTGGCGGCGATATACAGCAGGGCCAGGCGGTCGTATTGCGCAGGCGTAAAGCCCGGATCGGGCGCCAGGCCATCGTTGCCCTTGCCGCCGCCGGGCACGGAGTGGCGCGGCTGCACCAGTTCCACGTGCAGGAACAGGCCCGTCAGCGACGGCTTGTCCTTTTCCAGCTTGCTGGCATAGCTGGCCGTGCCAAAGTCGCGCACGGCCAATGAATCACCGAGGCGGTTGACGTAGACATGACCTTTCGGACCGCCGCCCAGCGCCGGATTGCGCGTCGTAAAATCGTTGAAATCCCAGCTGGCGTCGTTGATATGGGCGGGAATGGATTCCAGCAGGAAATTCGGGTAGCTGGTGTCGTGGATGACGAAATAGCGGGCCATCGGTGCGGCCAGCCGGCCCACGGCGCGCGACAGCGGGGCGTCGACGGCGCCGCCCACGTCCGCCTCGGCGATCCCCTGTTCCGCCAGCCAGGCGCGCAACCGGGCCGGGTCGATGCCCGTGCGCTGGCCGATGCGGGCGGCAAGAAAATCCGGCAGCGGCGCGCTGTCGCCCAGGCGCGCATACAGCTTGACGGGACGCAGCAAGCACGTGGCTTGCGATCGCGCATCGCCCTTGAAGCCGCTTTTCCAGGCAGCATACGGGCAGGCGGCTTGCTTCTGCGCAGCGGCCGGCAGGGACAGGCAAAGCAAAAGTAGCAGGGCAGGGAGTCGTTTCATGCGGGCATTGTCGCCGAAGCGCCGCTTGCGGCACAGGCGCGCACGAAAAAAAAGCTGCCCCAGGGAAGGGGCAGCCTTGTGTGCAGGTGAACGGAAAGCTTTAGAAGTCCACGGACGCCGACACGACGACGGTGCGCGGGGTGCCCAGCACCAGATAACCCGCGCCCGATGCGCCGCCAGCGGACGCCCAGTAGTTCTTGTCGGTCACGTTATCCAGGCGCGCACGCAGGGTGACGGCGCGGTCGGCGATGGTGGTCAGGTAGCGTGCGCCCAGATCCAGGCGTGTCCAGGATGGCACTTTCTGCGTATTGGCGCCATCGAGGTATTGCTTCGACGTATACAGGGTGCGCCCCGTCAAGGCCAGGCCATGTACGCCGGGCACATCCCACTCCGCACCGAAGTTCAGCTGGGTGCCTGGCACGCCGAGGGCATCCTTGCCCACATTGGCGGGGTCTTTGGCGCTGATCTGCTGTGTGTCGAGCAGGGTCAGGCCACCCAGCAGGCGCAGGCCCCGTGCCGGCGTGCCGAACACGGACAATTCGATGCCTCGGTTGCGCTGTTCGCCAAACACGCCAAAGATGCCGTTCTCCACATAGGCCGATGGCTGCTTGGTGGTAAACAGCGCGAGGCTGGCGCCGATGCGGCCAGCGTCATACTTGACACCGATTTCCTTCTGCTTCGATTTGTAGGGCGCAAATGCATCGCCGACATTGGTCACGCCCGCGCCGCCCGCGACCGCGCCTTTTTGCAAGCCCTCGATGTAGTTGGCATAGAGGGATACTTCCTTGATGGGACGATACACCAGGCCCAGCACAGGCGTGGTAATGCTTTCGTCGTAGCTGCTGCTGTCAAAACGCGCGCCCGTGTTGTAGTCGTAGGAATCATCCTTGATGGTCTGGCGGCGCACGCCCACGGTCAGCAACACCTTGTCATCGGCAAAGGCCATGGTGTCGGCTACGGCAAAGCTTGACAACATAGTGCGGGAAGTCACCAGCGGATGCGCGAGGTCGCCGCCCATGAACCAGGTTGGCGCCGGTGCTGCCACTTGCACGGGAGCATAGATGTTGGTGCCAAAACCTGTCACAAAATCGCTCATGCCGTAGGCGTTCTTCGATTGCGACCAGAACGTCGACGCGGTGGCGCTGATGGTATGGCCGACGCTGCCCGTGCGCAGCTTGCCGCGCACGCCGATCTCGCCCGTACGGACGCTATCGTGGCGGGTATTGTCGAAGCGGTAGGAGCCGGCGGCGCCGGATGCACTGTTTACCGTGGGCGCTGCCAGCACGTTCGATTCGTCGCCGTTGCGAAAGCCCATGGCTGCCCACGCCACGACATCCTTGGCGATATCGTATTCCCCGCGCAAGGTGCCGAACGTATCGCGTTCGTTGGAGTGCGTCCAGTTCTGCGAGAAATTGCTGCTGGCATCAGGCGCGGCGGGCACGGCCACACCGCTGGCCACACTCACGCTCGGGCGTGGATTGCGCAGCTTGTGTTCCTGGTAGCCGGCGTCAGCCGACAGACGGAAATCGCGGCCGCGGTAATCGGCGCCGATCGAGAATACGCTCAGTTCGCGCTTTTCGCGGTCGACGGCCGTGTCGCCATCACGGCGTACGGCATTGATGCGCACGCCGATATTGTTGTCAGGGCCGAAGCGGCGGCCGATATCCGCTGCCACATAGCCCTGGCCGCCGCTTTCCGTGCCGACCGTAATTTGTGTCAGCGGCGTATTGGTGGCGCGCTTGGGCACCAGGTTGATGGTGCCGCCGACGCCGCCACCGCCGGGCGCCGCGCCATTGATGAAGCTATTCGCGCCACGGAACACTTCCACGCGCTCCAGCAACTCGGAAGCGACAAACTGGCGCGGCAGCAAGCCATACAGGCCGTTATACGCGAGATCGTCCGAGTTCACGGCGAAGCCGCGGATCATGTACATCTCCTGGAAATTGCCGAATCCGCGCGTGACGCGCACGCCGGCATCGTTTTGCAGTACATCGCCCACGCCTTGCGCCTGCTGGTCCTGGATCAGCGCCTGCGTATAGTTGGTGCTGTTGAAAGGCGTGTCCATCATGTCCACATTGCCCAGCAAGCCCAGACGTCCGCCGCGCGCCACCTGTCCACCCGCATACGCCTTCGACAAGCCTTCCGCCGACGCATCGGCCGACGCGTTGACGACCACTGTCGGCATGGTTTGCGCGTCGCCGGCCGGTGCGGTGGAGGTGGTTTGAGCGTGGGCGGCGGTGCTGGCCAGCAGGAAGGCGGCCAGGGCGAACGGGGTAGGGGCGAGGTGGAAGGTGCGCATGGAGTTATCTGGATATTAATGAGAATGATTATCATTATATTCCAGCGTGGCGCAGCGCGTGGGAAAGTGTGAGAAAGCGAGCAAAAAAGTCGCCATTTGTACAACACCGGGCCAGCCAGGGACTGGAATCTGGCGGAAAAAGGCGCGCCAGGCGATACCTTGTGGATTTATTAATGCGCATATCCAAGTTTCGCTAAAATGTGCCATCGCGCCCCGCGCCCACAGGAAACCGCATGCCATTGCACCGCCATCTACCGTCCGCTTCCATGCGCCTGCGCATACGGGACGGCTTGAGCCTGAAAGGCGCGGCCGTCGCGCTGATCCTGGCCATGCACGTGCTGGGCCTGTATTTCCTGCTGCTGCCGGCGCGGCAACTCAAGCAATACACGGAGGTGGCGTTCATGACCTTGCTGCCGTCCCGTCCGCTG
The DNA here is from genome assembly GCF_002735705.1 of Janthinobacterium sp. BJB426. GTDB lineage: Bacteria > Pseudomonadota > Gammaproteobacteria > Burkholderiales > Burkholderiaceae_D > Janthinobacterium. The sequence continues at coordinate 124,553 of NZ_PDZL01000002.1, read as the reverse complement.
ACGCAGACGCCGCCGATGGCCTTGCCCATGCCCATGCCGGCTCCTTTGCCACGCGCGCGGGCCAGTGCGCCGCCCGCCGCGCCGTCCGTCATCTTCGCACCGCCTGCCGTGGCAGCGGAGGCCATCACCGTACCGGCCGAGGAATTTCCTGTCGCGCCGGCCACGGCACCTTCCACGGCAGACTTGCGCACGCGCGCCCGGCTGGCGGCGGGCGCCGCCGACAAGGCCCTGCGTGGCGAACTGAAGCAAGACCAGCCATGGCTGGCCGCTGCCGACCTGAAGAGCGAAAGCACTTTCCAGAAGCTGGTCGCCTCCGCCTGGCGCGGCGGCCCCGTCATCCGCGTGGAGGAATTTCTGACGGCCGATGGCCGGCCCGCCACGCGCGTCGTCAGCGCCGGCGGCGCCACGTGCTATGGCATGGCCGAGAATCCCGGTTCCGGCGCCGACCCGGCCAGGACGGGCGGCAAGGTCAAACGCGTGCCTTGCCCGGGCTGAAGACCGCGCAGACTGCAGGGTCATGACGGCGATTGCGGGGCAGCCGCCCCCGGCCAGGCGTCAAATATGCTAAGTTGCGTCTGCACTTCATGTGACATGACCCAGGACTCCCATGCTCCCCGAACTCCTCATCCTCGCTCCCAGCCCTTCGGCTGCCGTCAACGCGCAGCTGGAGCAGCAATACACCTGCCACCACGCCTGGCAAGTGCCGGCGCCAGAGCGCCACGCCTGGCTGGCCCTGCGCGCTGCGGCCATCCGCGCCGTCGTCACGACGGGCGCGCTGGGCCTGAACGCCACCGACATGGCCTTGCTGCCGAATCTGGAAATTGTCGCCGTCAATGGCGTCGGCCTCGACGGCGTGGCGCTGGACCAGGCGCGCGCGCGGGGCATCGCCGTCACCACCACGCCGAACGTGCTGACGGATGACGTGGCCGACGTGGCGCTGGCCTTGCTGCTGGCCAGCGCGCGGCATATCGTGGCGCTCGACCGTTTCGTGCGCGACGGCGGCTGGGAACGCCGCGAGGCCATCGCCCCCGCATCGAGCCTGCGCGGCAAGACGGCCGGCATCTTCGGTTTCGGCCAGATCGGGCAAGCCATCGCACTGCGCCTGGCCGCCTTCGGCGTCCACGTGCGCTACTTCCAGCCGCGCGCCATTGCAGGCACTACTGTGCCGCGCGCCGCATCCTTGCTGGCCCTGGCGCAGGAAAGCGATTACCTGATCGTCTGCGCGCCAGGCACGCCGGCCACGCGCCAGATCATCGACCGCAGCGTGCTTGACGCGCTCGGCCCGCAAGGCACGCTGATCAATATTGCCCGTGGCGCGCTGATCGACGAAGTGGCCTTGATCGCCGCCTTGCAGGACGGCCACCTGGGCGCGGCCGGCCTCGACGTGTTTGCGGACGAGCCGCGCGTACCAGCCGCCTTGCGCGCCTTGCCTAACGTGGTGCTCACGCCGCACGTGGGCAGCCTGACCGTGGAAACGCGCCATGCAATGGGGCAACTGGTGGTCGATAACCTGGCCGCCCACTTTGCCGGCTTGCCACTGCGCACCCCCGTGCCCTGACGCTGCGCCGCCGCATCAGGGCCGCACCACCCAACGCACGTCTTCGAGCGACAGCAGCAGTTGCTCGGGCGCGCCGTCCGTAAAGAAGCTCAGGCGGAAATCCATGGCGGCGCCGCCACCCGTGGTCGGCTGCTGCGTGTCATACCATTGCTGCACCTGGGCCACCAGCGCCATCGGCGCGGCGGGAGGCTGGGCCGCATCGATGGGCGCGAGCACGGCCGGCAACAGGCTGACCGGCAGCGAGGTGCGGGGGAAGCCCGCCACGGCCGGCATCACGCTGTAGGAATAGCTGCCATCCATGGCGATGCGCACGCTGCCCGAGGCGCCCGTGAAGAGGGCGTTGAAGAAGCCTCTCATGTAGGCGGCCACGTCGCTGCCGCCCACCGGTGCGACTTGCCGCAAATCATAGCCTTGCCAGCTCAGGCGTGGCAGGATGGGGTCACTGAACTTGACGACCGGCGTCTGGTACAGGAAGGCCTGCATGGTCGACACCTGCGTCTGGCTGGGCGGGCACAGGTAGCGGTTGCGCTGCACGTACAGCGAGGCCTGGGCGTTCTTGTACACCATCACGTTCAGCCCCGGCATGCGCACCTCGCGGCCGGTATTGGCCAGCGCGGCGGCAAACGACAGGTCGGGCGCGTCGGCGGCGATGGCCGCATAGCGGTAGGCCAGCAGCGCACCGGGCGGCGTGGGCGTGGCCGGCGTGGCCCGGTACTGCTGCGCATCGATGTCGAGCACGGGCACGGGCACGCTGACGGCGCCGTTGCTCAGGGTGCCGGTCTGCGGGTCGTAGGTGGCGGGCGCGCCGCCAACGGTGACATTGAGCAGCGCATACCAGGCGTCGCCGCCATGGTCTTCCAGGCGCGCGTCGAATTCCACGGCCACGCTGGTCTCGCCTTGCGCCGCCGCCAGCTGCGCTGCGCCGAAATGCTGGCCATAGCTGGCTGCCACCTGGGTCACCAGCTGCTGGAAGGCAGTGGTGGCCTGTGTTGCCTTGGCGATACTATCGGCCGTGTCCTGCTTGCCATCGAGGGGCGCGAGGAACGCGTCGAGGTCAGCCGAAATGAGCGGATAATTGCTGACGAAGGCGGCCAGCGCCGTGAACAGGTCGGGACCGGCCGCCGCGTACAGTCTGGCCGTCTGCGGCGGTACGTTGAGCACGACGCTGACGTGCACGGCATCCTGCGCCGCCTGGCGATAGGTATAGCTGAAGCCGTAATCCCACTGGGCCAGCTGGGCCGGCTGCAAGCCAGCGGCGGCCAGGCGCATGCGACCGGCCTGCGGCGCGGCGGACGCGGTGGCGGTCTGCCGGTTGACCGTGGGCGGCACGGGCAGGGCACGGTTCAGCACGGGGATATATTGCGTGCCATTGCCCAGCGGTACCTCGAACGGACCGGTAATGAACAGGAGCCACTGGCTTTGCATGTAGTTTTCGATGCCGGGCACGGCTTGCTGGTCGAATTCCATGTGCGTGATCTGATAGCGCAAGTCCAGCGGCACATAGGCCTGGCCTTCGACATTCTTCGAGATGAAGTTGAATGACAGCCGGCTTTGGTCCACCACGGCCGTGCCTGGCAAAGGCAGCCGGGTCGGGAACAAGGTGTAGTTCTGGTTGCCGTCGCCGACCGCGCCGTCGGCTGTGCCGGCGCCGGCGGGCTGGCCATACAGCGCGGGCGGCCCATCCTTGTCTTTGTCGTCCGCGCCCGTCACCTGGTCCACGCCGTACACCACCACGGCGCCGGCGGCAAAGGCCGGCCCCAGGGTGGTCAGCAACTGCTGTCGCATGGTGGCGGCCGCGCTGACGCGCGTGGCCTCGTCCGCCGCGCTGCTGCTGAGCACGGGGCTGACCGTGGCGCTGATGGCGTCGGCCAGCGTCTGCTTCGCCTTGAGTACGAGGCCCAGTTGGCCGCTCTGCAGCGGATCGGCGATGCCGTTGAGGCGATCGAGAATGTAGGCGGGCGGCGCATAGGTGGCCGAGAGGAACTTGTCGATGGCGTCGAGACAGCTTTGCAGCCACAGGTTCAGGTCGACGCTATTGAGCGTCAGCGCATGCGGCGTATTGCTCGGATAGGCGTCGATGCTGACCGTGCGGCTTTCCAGCGAATTGGCGACGGGCAACGGCGCGTAGTAGCTGGCCTGGTGGCCCAGGCGGAAATGGATGCCCTGGCCGGGCGTGTCGCTGAAACGCACGGCGAACAACTGCTGCGTCTGCTGGCCGGCGCTGCCCACGCGCGTCAGCCCCGCGCCCGCGCGCATCGACCATTGCGGCGTCTTCAGGCACGCTTCGAGCGCCTTGGCAAACGTGGTGTAGCTGGACGCGCCGCCATTCGTGTCGGCCTGCGGCAGCACGGCGCTGACCACGCTGGCGCCGTCCGGCAGGGCCGCCAGTACGGGGTCGAGCAGGATGGCCTGGCGCGTCAGCACCAGTGCCACGTCGAGCGCGATGCGGTTGACGCTGGCCAGTTGCGCCAGCGGCACCGGCACCGACAGCGTGGCGGCGGGCGCCGTGGCGCTGCCGCCGCCGGCCAGGACCTGCAAGTAGATGGCGCAGGCGGCGACGAAGTCGCGCACCTGCCGCGACTGGGCCTCGCCCAGCGGCTGCAGCGGCGTGGCCAGCAGGGAGTTGCTGAGGGAGATGCTCACCGCATTGCCGCTCAGTCCGGGCACGCCCAGGCCCGTATAGTCCTGGTGCAGCTGGAAGTACAGGCGCTGGTAGGTGGGCAAGTCTTGCGCCGCGTCGGCTGGCGTGGCATAGGCCAGGCCATCCATGCGCAAGGTCAGCAGCAGCGCGGGCGCGCCGCCCGCATCCGTGTCATACAGGTAGCTGGCCTGGACTTTCGGCCAGGCGGACAGGCCCAGCAGGCGATCCGTGTAGCGCAGCGCGGCGGGGGCCTGGTCCAGCGCACCCGTGTAGCCGGCTGGCGGCGCCTCGAACGGCGTGACGGTGGTGTTGCCGAACAGGTCTTGCCAGCGCAGGGCCAGCGACGCATGGCCGCCCACGCCCAGGTAGGGATTGTCGGCTGCGGGCGGCAGGCCGGCCGGCGGATTGGCAGGCGCCGCATTGAGCGTGGCGAACGGCCGTCCCTGGCTGTTGTTGCCCAGGTAGCCCAGCGCCTGGCGGTAGTCGTAATCTGCCAGGGCCGCGGCCGCATAGCGCCGGCGGTGGGCTTCGCCATCGTCGCCGCCATCGCTGTCGCTGTCGTTCGCATGGTCCTGCGGTCCGAAGGGCAGGCTGTAGGGACTGGGCAGGAAATACGGGTTGGCGCCCAGGCCGGCCGACAGCGTGTTGTACAGCGCAGACAGGGTCGCCTGCGCATATTGCTGCTGTTGCTGCGGCGTGGGATCGGGCGGCAGCACGGGCACGCCGTCGTTGGCTCGCTTGAGCTGGAACGACAGGTTGCCCGGCGCCAAGGTCGCTTGCGCATCGAAGGCCAGGCTGTCGACGTCGAGCACGGCGCCATCGGCGTACAGGCCTGCGGTGGCGGCCGCGCCCAGGGCCAGGGCGTCCACCGACAAGCCATAGTAGGCGGCCAGGGCGGCGAAGGTATTGCCGGGAGCGTCAGCCGTGGCTGGCACGCGATAGACGAGCGGCGGAATGCGCATGGTCGCGCCCAGCGCCACCGTCACGCCGGGATTGTAGGCGGCGATCTGCGCCGCGCTCAGCGGGGTGGCGCCGGCCGAGTAATACGCGGCCAGCTGCGCCAGCGCTTGCGCGGGCGCGGCCATGTCTTGCTGATTCAGCTGGTGCAGAATGCCGGCCACGGGCACGCTGGCGCCGGCGCGCAGCGGCCGCACGGCGTTTTGCCGCGCCAGCTGTCCCACGCCCATGCCATACGTGGCGGCCAGAGCGGCCAGGGTGCTCGTGGCCGCCAGGGCCAAAGGCTGGGTCCTGGCTGGTTTACTCAGCGATTCGAACACCAGCACGTCCTGCTGCGGATCGATCGCCTGCGTCGTCAGCAGGGCGTTGATGAAGTTCGGCACGGTGTCGGCGGCGCCTGCAGCCGGGCGCGCCAGCGGAACCACCAGGGTCAGCGTGGCCGTGCCCGTGGCGTCGAAGACGGATGGGGGCAGGCCGGCGCCCGACACCATGTCCTCGAAATACAGATAGTAGCCGCCGCCGCGCACCACCGATTGCTCCCACAGCAGCTTGATGAATTGCGAGGGGCTGTTGGCTATGCCGCGCGGCAAGACCGTCTGCGCCGCATCCAGCAGCATGCGGCTGGCCGGCGGATGGCTTTCCGTGGACAGATTGGTTTGCGTCAGGAAGCACAGGTAGTCGGCATCGGCCTGGCCCGTCAGCGCCACCTGGTCGCTGCCGCCTTCGCTATACAGCAGGAACAGGCCGGCCACCAGGGTTTCGCCCACGGCGGCCATGCCGCTCAGCAGGTATTGCAGGCGCTGGGCATCGGCGGCCGACGGTCCCACGAGCTCGTAGACGTGGGCCAGGGTGGCGGCGCTGGCCAGCGCGGTGCCGCTGGCGTCGTTGGTGGCCACGGTGGCGGCCGGCATGCGCGTGATCTGGAAGTCCACGCGCGTGGCGTAGGCATAGCCGCTCAAGTCCTGGAACACCGTGCTGCTGCTGTTGGGCGGCGTGTTGCCGATGCGGGGACGATAGGCGGGCATCAGGGCCAGCATGTCCGCGTATTGCGCCTGGGTGTACAGCGCCTGCAGCGTATCCTGGCGCTGGGCGATGCTGGCCAGCATGGCGTCAGGTAATTGCCACAGATACGGCGCGGGCGCGGCCTGGCTGGCGGCGCGCGCCGCTGAAGCGGCGCCGGACGTCACGGCCGTCAGGCGCGCCAGGTCGGCGGTGATCCAGGCGGCGTAGCCTGCCGCAGGAAACTGCCGTGGCTGCAAGGAAGCCAGCGGCAGGATGTCCAGCGCAGGCGACGGCGCGAAGCTGCCCGCCTGCGCATACGCCAGCACGCCCGACAGCAAGCCGTACGCGGCGTCCAGGTCGATGGGCAGGCTGGTGCCGGGCGCGCCGGCGAAGGTGATGAAATCGAGGGCGACGCCATGCGAAATGGCATTGCGTCCCAGGCCGATGCGGTAGCCGCCGGCGGCGCTGGCGGGCGTGGGAAATTGCTGGCCCGTCAGTTGGTACAGCGCGTAGTCGGTCTGCGTCTTGCTATACAGGAAGGATGGCGACAGGCTCAGGCCCGGCGCCACCGGCAGGCGCAAGCCATAGGTGATGAAGCGCGCGACCTGGCCGGCGGCCTGGGCCACGGCGCCGCTCGCCTGCACGCCGCTCCACAGCTGCTCCAGCGGCAAGGCGTCGAGATGGGCGATGGCCAGCCGGCCCGGGGCCGCGGCGAACAGATTGGCCACGCCGGCATTGTCGCGTCCCAGCCCGGCGGCCGTGGCGGCGAAGCGGCTGGCGATGCCGGCCAGGGTATCGCCGGCAACCGAGGCATACGCGAGCGGCGGCACGGCGAGGATGGCCGTCGGCAGCAGCAGGTCGGCGCGCGCATACAGCGATGCCTGCTGCGCCAGGGCGGCCAGCGGCACGTCCAGCGCGGCGGCGATGGTGCCGAAGCTGTCGCCGGGCGCCGTGACGTGGCTGACGGCGCCGGCGCCGAAGTCGAAGACCAGGGTCACGCCCGTGCGCAGCGCGCGCGGCGCCGCATTCGCGCCGATGAGCTGGGCCGCGGTGGTTTGCCAGCGCCCGCCAGCGCCGGCCGGATCCGTGTAGCGGGCGGCGATGGCCGCCAGCGTATCGCCGGCCTGGATCACGGCGGACAGGCCGCCGACCTGCAGCGGCAGCGCGCCGTTCAGCGGATACGTGGCATTCGGCAGCGACACGTCGTCCGCATCGATGGCGTTGCCGGCAAGGTTGAAGGCGGCGACGATGCTGGCGATGCTGTCGCCGGGCTGCAGCGCATAGCTGTAATTGTCGAAGGCATCGATGGCCGATTGCAGCAGCGCGCGGCCGATCAGGCTGAAGACGTCGACAAAGATGAAGGCTGCCATCGATTCGGCGCCAGCGTCGTCCTGCGCCAGCAGCGCGGGCCTGGCGGGCGCCTTGCCCACCTTGGCGGCCACCTGGCGCAGCACGCCGGCCACCGTGCTGCGGTACTGTTCCGTCGCCGTCGCGTAGGTCTCGAGGTCGATCGCTTGCGTGCCGGCGCCGCCTTGCGGGTCGGGCACGTCCAGCCGCAGCCCGTCGAACAGGGGGAATAGCGTGGCGCCGTCCATATTGGCGCCCGGCGCGCTGATGTTCACGATGAAGCTGTCGGCGAGAAATTGCAGCAGGTCGCCCATGCCGAATGGCTGCATGGCGGGGTCGGCCAGCACCTGGATGCCCGCCACCAGCTGCTCCAGCGTCACGCTGGCAGTCGCGGCGGCAGTCAGGTCCAGCGCCGCGCCGTCGGCCCGCGCCGCCGGCTGCAACGTGTCGAGCAGCCACGGGAAATACGCCTTGCACAGCAGGTCGAACGAGGTCGTGCCTGTGCCCGCGCCGCCGGCGGCCGGGTCCGGCGCATCCATGGCGAACAGGCAGACGAACGCGCCTTGTTGCGCGCTGCTGGCGGTGGCGCCCTGCGGCGCCAGCACCGTGAATTGCGGCGCCGTCACCAGTTGCAGCACCGGCTTGGCATCGGTGCGCAGCACGCGTCGCGGCTGGCGGCGCGGCCCGGCGCGCAGCATGGCGGCCTGCAGTTCCATCGGCAAGGTGCGCGCGCGCCCCCGCGCCAGGCTTTCCAGGCGCAGCGCGCCGCCGCCATCCCACGGCGCGCGGCTGTCGCTGCCGATGCGGAATTGCGCGCTGACGGTGGCGGAAAAGCCCACGGAAATGGTGAAGCTGAAGATGCCCAGGTCGATCTTGACGCGCAGGCTGATGCGCACCGAGGCCGTCACGGACAGGGGGATGGCGCGGTAGGATTCGTAGCCGATCTGCACCGATACGGTGATATTGACGAGCAGCGAAGCGCTGATGATCTTCAAGTCCACTTCGCCGTACAGCATGCCGATCACGCCGAACGTGCCCGTCAGCTTGAAGTAGCTGCTGTCCTGAACGCTGCCGGACGCGCCGGCGTTGGCCAGCGCGACGGCGTTGCTGCGGTCGTACGGATGGTAGGTGGCGATTACGCCTTCGATGATGCCGAACACGGTCAGCGCGAAGCCGGCTTTCAGCGGCCCCTTGACGAAGTTGTAGCCCAGGCCCAGCTGCAGGCCCAGGCCGAAGACGATGACGGGATTAAAATAGCCGAGATCGGTTTTCGGCACCTGCGTTGCCGTCGCGCTCGACAGCTTGCCGAAATACACGCCGCCCGAGCCCATCACCGGCACGCCGTAGACGATGGCGCTAAAGCTGAACGAGCGTGTAAAGTCCATATTGTAGGGAAAGCCGATGTCGATCAGGAAATCGCCATTCGTGTAGATCTTGATGCCTATCATCGGCAGCACCACGCTGACGGCGCCGAAGTTCAGGTTGCGTATGCTGTCGGGGAAGGTGAAGTCGATCTGGAACAGGCCCACGTCGTCGCTGATTTTCTTGTACAGGATATCGACCACCAGGCCGGCCAGGCCGCCCATCTTGGGGCTGCCCAGGGTCAGGCGCAAGCCGTACAGGTTGGGATCGTTGAAGACGATCTGTACGTCGACGGCCCACACGCCGGCTGTCTGCAGCACGCCGAAATGCGCGGCGATCAGCCAGTTGCTGTCCGGCTGGTAATACGGTTGGCCCTGCACGCCGCTGCCCGGGTTGACGGGATTGTTCTTGCCCGTGGTGGGCGGCACGCCGGCCAGCGCGTCGATGACGGCCTTGGTCGAGCTGAAGTCGGACGCGCCGTTGATGGCCACGCGCTGGCCCAGCATCAGCAGGAAGACCTTGAAATAGCTGGAACCGGCGCCCGGCACGCTGGGCATTTCTTCCACGTCCTGTCCCTTGTTCGGGTCCAGCAAGTCGCCCATGCTGCCTTTGAGCAATGGCGGCACGGTGGCGTCCAGCGCCAGGGTCACCTTGCCGTCCGTATTGCGCTTGAAGACGATGCTGCGGATGACGATGAAGCCGAGGTTGAGGGGGGAACTGAGCGTGTAGGTGGCGCTGAGGCGGTTCTTTTCGCCGGTTTTCAGCGACACGTTGATGGACAGGCCATCCAGCGTGACCTGGTTCAGCAAGTCCCACGGCGACGGCAGCACGAAATACGGATCGCCCAGCGTGCGCACGAGCGCCTGGATCAGGCTGCCCAGAGACCAGCCCGCCAGGGTGAAGCTGAGCATCTCGTTGCCGCTGGTATAGGTTGCCGTGAAGCCTTCCCAGCTCACGTACAGCGTGTGGTTCGGCCCCTTGTCCGTCGGCTGGAAGGCATAGCCGAAGCCCAGTTTCAGATTGATGGCGGTATAGATCCATACGGCATCGGCCTTGCCCGAGAATTGCTGCGCGGCCGGCTTGGCGCCGTCATACTGCACCGAAAGCGTGGCTTTCTGCAAGCCGATCTCTTGCTGGCCAAGCATGAACAGCCAGGTAAACGTCGTGTCGACCGTGTAGCTGGTGGCCAGGTCCGTGCTGGGTTTGCCGCTAGGAATGACCGCTTCGATGGCGAACGCGGAAATCTTCAGGTTGCCCGGCAAGAAGAGGGGGAAATCATAGATGCCGCCGGCGGCAAAGAATTGCTTGATCATCTCGCCCACATCGAGTTCTTGCGCGAGGGAGGCGGAGAGGGTCCAGCGGGGCGGCGTTTCCTGGCTGCTGTAGGCCACGCTGACGGCCGCCTGCAGGCTGGCGCCCACGCCCAGCAAGCCGGAAATGGACCCGGCCCAGGCCGTGCCGGCGCCCGCATTGCCGGCCTCGACAAGGGCCAGCGCGCCTTCCTGCTTGTCCGCGGCCACCGTGGCGCTGATGCCCGACAGGCTGATCTGGCCGTCCGAAATGCTCAGGATGGGCGCGCCGCCCACCGTCAGGAAGGACAGGCTGATGGCGTAGTCGCTGGAAAACGCGAAGGACTGGGCCGCGCCGTCTATGCTCAGCACAATATTCGACACCTCGGCCTGGATGCTGTCAGGCAGGCTGACGAGGCCGTTCGAGACGACGGACAGGAAGTCCGACAGCGTGGCCTTGCCGGGAAAGCTGGCCTGGAACAGCTGCGCCGAGTTGAACTGCACGTCGAATTCGCCGCCCGGCGTGCCGTCGAGATTGCGAAATACCGTGGGCAACAGGGTGAAGGTGGTGCCGAACAGGTATTCATAGCGCGACTTTCCGCTGGCCTTGCTCGCCAGCGGCTGGTAAGCCGTCCAGTCGAGGAAGAACGAGGTGACGGTAAAGCTCAGCGCTGGCGTGGGCGCCGGGATAGGCTGCCAGCTGAGATCGCGCACGCTGCGCAGCTGCAGCGTGACCTGGTCCACCGTGGGCGCCGCCTTGGGCGGGATACTGCCGCTGATGGTCATGCCGCCGAGGCCGAACGAGGTCAGGAACTCCTGCAGCACGGCCGGGGTGGCGCGGAAATAGCTGGCGCCCCCGCCGATCAGGCTGATGGCGGCACCGGGACTGAGGGGCTGCCCGTCGCTGCCCGCTTCCAGGCTGACCACGTAGTTGCCGTCGCCATTGGCGTTCGATGGCTGCAGCAGCAGCGACAGCGTGTAGTCGGTGGCGCCCGCGCCTTCCACGCTGAGCGTGGCCGTCAGGGCCAGCGTGGCGGCCTGGTCGCCGTCGGCCGCTTCCTCGTCGGCCCCTTCGCCGGCGCCGCGCAGCAGCAGCTGCATGCCGCCGTCGAGCAGCAGGGCGTCGGGCGGCGGCGCATCGACGGGCGGCGGGATCGTCACGGTCAGGCTGGGCGCAGCCACGCGCAGGTAGCCGGCGAAGGTGCAGTCGAGCTCGCTGAGCGTGGCCGACAGCACGCCGCTGGGCATCAGGCCGCCCAGTTCGAACGTCTTGCCGTCGTACAGCGCCATGTCCAGGTAGCCGCCGATCTGCAGCTTGCCCGGCGGCGCCGCCAGGTCGGAAAACAGTTCCAGAAATGGCGTCACAAAGGCGGGCAGGGCCACACTGGCGCTGACGTTCTGCTTGGCGCCGCCCGTGACGGACAGCGTGCTGTCGCCGCCCCATGGATAGACGCCGTCGGCGCTGGAAAACACCAGCAGCGCGCCCGACAGCGGCAACTCGCTGAATGGCCAGCCGCCCATAAAGGGAAAGCTGCTATCCCAGTTCCAGTCGGCGGGACTGGCGGCCACCTGCACCACCAGCACGGCTGCATCATCCCCGTCGTCATCCCCGTTCTCGCTTGGCGTGCGCGCGGCGGCCGGCTGCGTGGAAAACACCAGCGTGGCCGGAGTTTGCAGCAGGCCGCCGATAAAGGGCAGGCTTGCCTTGCTGACCGTAAAGACACCGTCGCTCACGGCGCCCACGTCGGCTACCGCGCAGCTGATCAGGAACTGTGCCGCGTCGATCTGAAATGCCTGGCCGATGATGGCGTCGAATTTTTCGGGCGGCGCGACGTCCGGGTCGGCCAGGCCCGCTTCCAGGAAGGCGGCATCGAGGGCGAACGGGCCACTGCTGGCGGCGTTGACGATGGCTTGCTGCAGGTTTTCCAGCGCGGTATCTGTGGTGGCCATACGAACTTGCTCCTTGAATCAGTCATGATGTCCAGGGCGGACGCTCGCACCCGCCCGGACGCTCTGTCTACAGCACGGCAAACAGCGCCAGGTGGTCGCTGGTGCTGCGCAGGTAGCCGTAATTGGCCCAGCCATTCAGCGTGCGCGCCTGGCCTACGGCATACACTGCCGCCGGCGATTGCGGCCAGGCCATGCCAACAGGCAAGTTCGGAAATTGCGCGGCCAGCGGGCGCGTGCCGATGGGCACGCCCGCTGGCATGCCGCCCACCAGCGTGAACGGCGTGCCCGACACGGGATTCATCACCGTGAACTGGTAGTTATTCGCCAGCACCAGCGGGTTGACGAGCATATTGTCGATCGAGAAAAAGTTGCTCACCATATCGCTGCCAATATAGTTATAGCCCGGATACGGCGCCGCCAGCAGCGCGCCGCCGGCCGTATTGTCGGACCACAGGAAGCGCGATTGCTGCGTCAGCTGCGGCTTGGTGCGCTTGGGGCGGATATGCGTGGCCAGGTAGCCCTGATACGCGTCCAGCGTCAGGTTCGCTGCCACCGGCATGGCCGGCGGCGGGTCCAGCAGCGGCACGTATTTAATCGCGCGCAACTGGTCGTAGGCCGTGGTCCGCCCGCCCGCCCCGGGCGGCTGCGCGTAGATGGCGTTCAGGTTGAAGTCGCCGCAGATCAGCTTGATTTCATTGTGCGGCGGGCCGGCAGGCGCCGCCGCCACGTCGTTCACGCCGCGCAGCAGGATATTGATGAAATTGGTGGCGCCGCCGTGGTTGGGCGGCGCATGCACGGCAAACAGGGTCAGGTTGCGCGCGATGACGTTGGCCTGGTTGGTTTCCACGAAAGTCACCATGAAGGGCTGGCGCAAGCCGTTGAAATTGACCAGTCCGCTAACGACGGGCGGCGCGGCCGGCGCCGGCGCGGGCGCGAAGGCGATGCGCGCCGCTGCCATGCCCTCGGCCAGGCCGCCGTTGTACTGCGCGCCGGCCGGGATGGTGCGCGCCTGCTGGCCTTGCGGGTTGAGAAAATCCTGGATGTTGGGCGCGCCGGGCCCCCCGGCCGGATAGGCGGCGGGCACGGCGCCGGCCGCCACAGCCGACACGCCGCCGCCCGTCCACACGTTCGGCCCCGTGAAATAGCGCCGCACTTCCGTGGCCGTGCCAGCCGTGCCCGATATGCCGCGGTACAGCACGGCGACCGATTCCGTGCGCCCGCCCGTGCCCACTTTCAGCGGCGGCACCATGCGCCAGGCATCGCGGTTGGGGTCGGCGGGGTCGCTGCGCAGCTGTTGCAGCAGGAAGATCGCGCCCTGCAGGCCGCCAGTGGCGGGCGCCAGGTCGCCGACGCCGGCCGCGCTGGCCGACACCTCGATCAGGACGAAAATATCGGGCTGCGTTGCGCGCAGGATGGTCAGGATGTGGTTGCGGCGCTGCAGCGCGGCCACGGCCGGCAGGTTACCGCCGCAGCGGCCGCCTTCGCCATAGCGGGGCCGCTTGCGGCTGGGATTGTTGACCTTGTTGATGCCGAAGTTCTCGATATTCCAGTACACGACGTTGGTCATGCTGCGCTCCCCAATGAAATGGCTGGCAATGGCAGCGCGGCCAGTGCCTGCTCCTGCCGGGCGGCCGCATCGGCGATGTACGCGGCATACCAGCCCAGGCTGCCCGTATTCTTCGGGTCGCCAAACAGGAAGAACTGGATGTTCGCGTCGGGCGGCAGCTTGGCAATGCCGAGGAACTTGATGGCGATATTGTCGAGCCGCAGGCAATAATAGTAGGAGTCGCCGTCGGGCACTTTTTGCCGCATCAGCCCGATATTGTCGATGGCCAGCTTGAAGATGCCTTGCAGGCTGATCAGCCTGGCGCCCGGCGCCGCGCCGGGCAGCGACAGACCGACGAAGACGGCTTGCTCGTCGTCGCCGGCGGTGCTGGCGGGCGACCAGGCCAGCAGCAGGGTCGAATGGAAGCCGGCGGCCGAGACGAGCGCGCCCGGCCCGCCCATGGTGACGTCATACACGACGCCGTGCCAGGGCCCGTCGAGCGTGCTCAGGTTCAGTGCCGTGCTGACGGGCAGGAAGCCGAAATCGGCCGGTTTCTGCCCATCGGCGGCAGCGATAAAGCCCGACAGTTCCAGGCCGAAGCCCTTGAACAGGCTGTCCGGCCTGGCCTGGCTGGCGTCGAGGTCGTAGGCCAGGTTGGCCGTCACCTCGTCAAAGCGCACGGCCGACGGCGTCGTCTGCGGATAGCGCATGTCGATCACCAGGTTGGAAAAGGCCAGGCCTTCGCCGTCCGGCGGCAGGTCCGGCGCCAGCGCGCCGAACGACAGCAGATCCAGCACGGCGCCCGTGCGGTCGTCCAGGCTGGCGAAGTCCAGCGTGCCCCAGACGGAAAAGCGGTTCAGCACGGTCGCGCCCGCATCGATGGTGCCCAGGCAGTTGAACTGGATGCGCTGGAAAGCCACGTGGCACAGTAGGTTGCTGTCGAGGCTGAATATCGACGGCGTGGCTTGCTCGAAGATGTAGATGCCGGTGCCATTCTGGTCGATATAGCTGCCGTCGAGTACCACGCCGTTGTTCGGCATCGCATTGCCGCCGAAGGTGGTGGCCGTCACGGGCGAGCCGAGCAGCTCGTTGACGGCCAGCTGCACGTAGCTCTTGAAGGTCTTGATGACGGCATTGTCGAACAGCACCTGCAATTGCAGCACGCGGAACGCATAGTTGTCGGTGTCGGGCAGGGCGATGGGGGTATCGGGCGGCAAGCCGTTGCGCTGGCCTGCGGCGAAGGCCGGGTCCTGGTAGTCGACCAGGCCGAATGTACTGGAATTGCCGTCGAGGGTGATGCTGCCGTCGCCATGCACCGTCACGCGGCTGGCCGTGAAGCCGAAATGGTGGGCGACGAAGCGCGTCAGGTCGAGGCCGGCCGCGATGCCCTGCAGGCCAGCCGGCAGACTGGACGGATCCAGATCCGCCTGCAGCACCAGCACGCCCGTCCAGGCGGGATCGCTGACCAGTTCCAGGAAATGCCGGTACGGCGATTCGGGATTGTCCGCCGCCAGCACCTCGGCCGCTTCGATGACATCCTGCAGCCACTGCGACAGCCCCGTGTAGGCGATGCCCTGGACGCCGGGGCCGGCGTCGGCGGCCAGCGAAAAATCGGGCGCGCCCGACCAGGCGTTCGGATTGGTGACGCGTTCCCTGACGCTGCCGCTGCAATACTTGAGCAGCATCACGTTGCGATAGGACGTGGGCGTCACACCGAGCCCCACCTGCGCTTGCATGGTCCAGCCGGCGATGCCCACGGTATTGTCGAAGCGCGCGCCGCCGTCCGACAGGTGGGCTGCGTTGACGGCCACCAGGAACAGCTGGTTGGTCTGCAAGGCATCCTGCAAGGTAGCGTCCGGGAAGCGGAAGCCGAACGGCAAGATCTGGCCGCCGTCGCCCAGGGTCTGGCCCAGGGTCACCGACAGGAAGGCGTCCTGGTCCTGCTCCTGGCTGGACACGGTGGCGACAGCGCCCTGCGGCGTGGTGCGGTAGTGCGGTGCTTCCGCCACCGCCTCGCCGGCCGCCAGCCCGCGCACGCGGTGGCTGGCGGCCGCGCGCGCCTGCCAGGTGGCGCTGGCGCCGCTGGAAATGACGGCCTTGCGCGTGGCGGCCACGATACTGCTTTCAAAGCTCGACAGCAGGGAGGCGCTGATCTCCAGCGGGCCGCCGCTGACGGCGCCGCCATACGGCAGCAGGGGAAAGGCGTGCGCGGCGCCCTGCGGCACGGGCAACGAGGGCGGGGTCGAGGCCAGCACGGTATCGGCGGCCACGGCGCGCAGCAAGGCGGCCGCCCGGGCGGCCGGCGGCAGGCCGTACATGGGACTGCCCGCCGGCTCCGCATGGTATTGCGGCATGGCCGCGCCGCCCTTGAGCACGCTGGCCCAGCAACTGAGGTAATCGGCCGTCAGCGGCGTGGCTACATTACCGGAATCGGGCAAGTCCAGGGTCGCGGCCTGGAACGGGAAGACGGCCGCGTAGGCGGGTGAGGCGGGCACGAACAGCAGACTGTCATTTTCCGGCGCGGCGCCATCATAGGTGGTCATGCTCAGCTGTTCCGAGCCAAAGATGCCGCATAACAAGTTTGTCTGCGTCCCGACAGCCTGGCCGCTGGCGCTCAGGCCGAAGCGCCCGGCCGGCGTCAGCAGGGCCTTGCTGGTAACGGGCCGAGAGGGAGACGGCGCGGCGCAGCCAAAGGCCAGGGCGCCCGACTGCAGGCCGACCACGGGCGGCTGCCCGCTGGCAGCGCCCAGCGGCAGCAAGGCCGTCGCATGGCCCAGCGCCGTGCGGTAGGTGGACGGCAACGCGGGCCGGCCGGCCGGCAGCAAGCCGCAGCGCAATACGCCTTCCAGCCTGGCCTTGGCGGACAGCTTCTGATTGTAGGGATCGAGCGGGTCGACCGTGCCGACCCAGGCCAGGTTGGCCGGCAACGCGGCGGGCGCGCTCAGCGCCGGGTAGAACAGCTGCTGCAGCTGGCCGCTGGCCGTGTCGCGCGCGCTCATGGGGAAGCCGACGGCCAGGCCGCTTGGGCCGAAGGTGACGGCAGGGTTGACGGTGGCCGTAAACGTCAGGCAGCCCGCATTCGGACCCGTCAGCGGCACGAACGTGCGGATCGTGTTGCCGCTGCCCGTGACGCGTATGCCTATATCGCTGGCGTTGCGCTGGAAGGCCAGCGCCGGCGGCGTGGCCAGCGGCGCGGACAGCCGCAAACTGCCGCTGACGGCGTCGATGGACAGGCCGACGCTGGCCAGCACGTTGAACAGCAGGTCCTGTCCCAGCCGGAAATTGACATTGGTGCTGGTGGCAAAGCCCTTGGTCAGCTGGTTATAGCTGTAGCTGCAGCCGTAGTTCTTGAAGGAATCGGCCGGCGCAGCATCGGCGTCGCGCAGCCATAGCAGCGCGTTCAGGTTCAGTCCCGGCGCCGACGACTGCCGGTCGATATACGCGGCGAGAGCGGCGATGAAGGGGCCGGGCGCCGCGTCCAGCGCCGCCGGACGGGCACTGGCAAACACGTAGCCGCCCATGCGCTGCGGCGACAGGCTGTCGGCATAGCTGATGCTGTCCGGGGGCGTGGCAGGCGGCGCGACGGGCGGCAGCAGGTAGCCGGCCCACGCATGGTCCGGCTGCGGCGGCGATTCATACAGGCTGACCTTGCTGGCGGGATCGGTGGCGACGAAACTGAAACCCATGACTACCTCCACTCAAGACGCGACTCGGGCTGCGATGCGGCGGCATGGCGGCCGCGCGGCTTCGCAATCGTTTACAACGGGTGGGCCCGGAAGGGCGTCGGATGGCCAGGCGGCTTGCCTGGATGCGCTGGCGGGCGGCCATCCAGAGCGCCCGCCCGCAGGCGGGCGCGGAACCGCCGCTTACTGCGAGTTGGAGGTAAAGGTGGCCAGCACGAAGCCCGTGTAGCTATACACGGTGCCGCCGTCGACGATGTCGCCGGAGAGCAGCACGTTATACAGCCCCGTGCTTTGCGGCGAGTAGGTGACCGTCAGGCCGGCTTTCCACGTGACGACGCCGTTGCCCGTGTCGCTAGCCAGCTTGGCCGTGGTGAAACCCGTGGTGACGCTGGGATTCCAGTACGTGGTGCGGCCCTGGAACTGGAAGGCGATGCCGGTCTGGTTGTTGCTGTCGCCGCTGGCGATGGACAGCGCGATGCTGTTCGGCGTGGTGTTGGTGGTGACGCTTTGGCCGGAGGCCAGCGTATGGTTGGTGACTTCGACGCGAGGTAAGTTAGACATGACATTCTCCATGAGGTGATATCGGCCTGCACTTGCGGTGGGCGCCCCGTGGCCGACAGGTTCGGGGCAGTTGGGTAAGTCGGTAGAAATGGTATTGCGACGGCTTTGCGACCATGCCATAAAAATATGGCGGGACAATACGCAATTTCAAATAAAGACAAGACATTTGATATTAATCAATCCGGAATTGATTAATATATTTCGTATTTGCTTATTCAAAAAAGTAGTTTCCGGCTATTCGTAATATAACCATGCCGGCTCTTGCGCATGACGAGTAGCGATTCTATGCCTATTTTTTTGCGCGATTCTCTCGAATTGTCGCGAAGGCAAGAATAATGCAGTTTCCGGACGCTGCGCGGGAATGCGCCGCCGGCCATTTTTCGCGGCGGCATGCAAGTCGGATATGGAATGCAATTGAATATAAACGGTTTATTGATTTAAATAGATGGCATGCGCGGCTTTATTGCGCGGCAGGCGCGGGCAGGGCCGGACAGCGCTCAAAAACGGCTACCACCTTGCCAGTCAGCGTGTATTGCGTGCCGTCATCGAGGATGGGGCCATCGATGAGGATTTGATATTGCTGCGGACCGAGTGCCTGGAAACGCAGGGTCAATCCTTTCTGGAATGTCACGATGGTATCGCCGCGGTCTGCGCCCAGTTGCAGCATGATATTCGCTGTCGACAATAAAACCGTCCAGTACGCGGTGCCGTTGGCGCGCAGCGCCACCAGGGTGTTGTCATTGATATCGTTGCTGGCCGTGGCGATGGCGTCGCTGTTGACCGTCAGCGCCATGGTTTGCGGTGCCCGGCACGCGGGGGCCGGTTCGGCCAGCTGGCGCGCCAGCGCCGGGGCGTCGCCACCGAGCGATAGCAGCAGCACGGCAGCCAGCCAGGGGCCGCGCCAATTCAGCTGAAACATGGTGGAGGTGGTTTGCCGCGCATGCGGCCCATCGTAGCGAAATTCCGCCGGAAGAGCAAACGCATGCCGACCGCAGCGCGTCACCATGGCCGCCATGGCCGCCATCCCCATCTGCTATCATCGTGCCGTTTTGGCCGGTGCCGCGGGCGTCGGTCCGATATTTATGCAAGGAAAAAAATGAATAATCGCATTTCCCTGCTGCGTCAGCGCGGCGCGCAGGACAGCGGCAAGGTAGGCATGATCGAGCTGTTCTTCGACCTCGTGTTCGTATTTGCCGTCACGCAACTGTCGCACGGCTTGCTGGCGCACCTGAGCGCCATGGGCTGGCTACAGACGGGGCTGCTGCTGATGGCCGTCTGGTGGGTGTGGATCTTCACGTCCTGGATCACCAACTGGCTCGACCCCGAGCGCATTCCCGTGCGCATCAGCCTGTTTGCGCTGATGCTGGGCGGCCTGATCATGTCGGCCTCGATTCCCGAAGCGTTCGGCACGCGGGGCCTGGGCTTTGCCGGCGCCTACGTGGCCATGCAGGTGGGCCGGCCCCTGTTCGCCTGGTGGGCCGTGCGCCATGAAGAACTGTCGCGCCGCCGCAATTTTCAGCGCATCGCCCTGTGGGCCGTGTTGTCCGGCATCTTCTGGATCGCCGGCGGCATCGCGTCGCCCGAGCAGCGCATCTTCTGGTGGGTGCTGGCACTGGCGATCGACCTGGCCGGTCCCTGGATGCAGTTCGGCATTCCTGGCCTGGGCCGCTCCTCGACGGCCGACTGGGATGTCGACGGCGGCCACATGGCCGAGCGCTGCGGCCTGTTCGTCATCATCGCGCTGGGCGAATCCCTGCTGGTGACGGGCGCCACCTTCGCCGGGCTGGAATGGACGGCCGCCAACTGGCTGGGCTTTTTGTCGGCCCTGGTGGGCAGCATCGCCATGTGGTGGATTTATTTCGACACGGGCGCCGAGGCGGGCCACCACCGCATCGCCCACTCGAAAGATCCGGGCCGCATCGCCCGCAAGGCTTACACGTATATCCACGTGCTGATCGTGGGCGGCGTGATCGTCAGCGCCGTGGCCGATGAGCTGGCCCTCGTGCACCCGGATGAAGCGAGCTTCGCCGGCATCAGCGCCTTGCTGGGTGGCCCGATCCTGTATCTGCTGGGCAATGCATTATTTAAATGGGTGAGCAATGACCGTTCCACGCCGCCGCTGTCGCATCTGCTGGGCATTTTGATCATCCTGGCGCTGATCCCGATGGCCTACGGAAGGCTGTATGCGCCCCTGACCCTGGCCTGCATCACCAGCTGCGTGCTGGTCCTGGTGGCCGTGTGGGAACATATGGCGCTGCGCCGTCCGCCACCGGAGATCGATCCTTGATGTCAGTTTGACCTTAACCGGGCGGCGCAATGCCGTCCGGATCGCTGCGCGTGTCGAGCTGCAGCTGCAGGAACGCCAGGTCCAGCCAGGCGCCGAACTTGGTGCCGACTTGCCGCATCAAGCCCACTTCCGCGAAGCCCAGCTGCTTGTGCAGGGCGATCGAGGCGGCATTGCCCGCCTCGATGCCCGCCACCATCACGTGCTTGCCCAGGCCGCGCGCCCGCGCGATCAATTCCCCCATCAAGGCCTTGCCGACGCCGGCGCCGCGACTATCGGCGCGCACGTACACGGAATGCTCGACCGTATGCCGAAAACCCTCGAACGGGCGCCAGTCGCCGAACGAGGCGTAGCCAGCGACAGTTCCTTGCGCATCGATGGCGACCAGCACGGGATAGCCGGCCTTTTCGCGGTCGGCCAGCCAGGCGGCGCGGTTGGCCGCATCGACCGTCCGTTCATTCCAGATGGCCAGGGTATGGCTGACGGCATCGTTGTAGATGGCCGTGATGGCCTCGATATCGCCCGCGTGGGCATCGCGTATCTGCATGTTGCTCTCCTTGCTAATCGTCTACTATAATGGACAAATCATAGATTGCCGCTCACGCCTTGTCCAATAAAATCCGAATGGAAGCTGAAATATGTCCACTAAACCAGACGAATTGAACCAGCGGATCGGCGCCAGGGTGCGCCTTGAGCGGGAAAACCTGGGCTGGTCGCTGACGGACCTGGCGGCCCGCTCGGGCGTGTCGCGCGCGATGGTGCACAAGGTGGAGCGGGGCGACTGCAGCCCCACGGCCACCTTGCTGGCGCGGCTGTCGGGCGCCTTTGACCTGAGCATGTCCGAACTCATCGCCCGCGCCGAAATGCGCGCGGGGCGCCTGCTGCGCCAGCTTGAGCAGCCCGTGTGGGTCGATCCGCAGAGCGGCTATGTGCGGCGGCACGTGTCGCCCGCGTCCGACATGCCGCTCGACCTCGTGCATATTACCTTGCCGCCCGGCGCCGTGGTGGCCATGCCGGCCGCCGCCTATGCGTCGCGGCGGCAACTCATCTGGTCGCTCAGCGGCAGCCTCGTGTTCATCGAAGGGGAGACCCGCCACGTGCTGGACGAGGGCGACTGCCTGGAACTGGGGCCACCGGCCGACTGCGTGTTCCGCAATGAAACGGCCACCGCCTGCACCTACGCCGTGGCGGTATTGAAGAACCGAGATTAAGCCAGTGCCGCCGCGCGCAACTGAGCAATGAAGGCGCGCGCGGCGGGCGCCTGTTCGTGGCGGCGGAAGGCCACGGCGATTTCCGAGCTGATCTGCGGCCCGTCCAGCTCGCGGAATACGACGCCGGGCAATTGCACGCTGGCCATCACGGAATGGGGCACGATGGCGCAGCCCACGCCCAGCGACACTTCCGTCAGCACGGCCACCAGGCTGCCCGGGCGCGACACCACCTGCGCCGCAAAACCGCCGCGCCGGCTCACCTCCAATGTCCCCAATTCCTGTTCCGGCACGATGAACGCCTGCTGTGCCAGCGCGGCCGGCGCCGCCACATCAAACAAAGCCAACGGGCTGTCCGCCTGCACGGCCAGCACGAAGCGGTCGCGCAGCAAGACCACGCTGTCCAGTCCGTCCGGCAGGTGCAGGGGCGGGCGCACGAAGGCCAGGTCGACCCGGCCCTGGTCCAGCAAGGCGGGCAGGGCATCCATCGCGTATTCGCGCGCGCTGATGTGGATGCCGGGGTGGCTGGCGCGAAAGCGGGCGAACTGGCCTTGCAGCACGCCTGAGTAGGCAGCCGAGGCCACGTAGCCGATTTCCAGCCGTCCCAGTTCGCCCCGTCCCGCTCGCCGCGCCACCTCCTGGGCCTGCGCCAGTTGCCCCAGCGCGCGCGCAGCCTCGATGACGAACAATTCTCCGGCGGCCGTCAGCGACACGGCGCGCTTGCTGCGCTGGAACAGCCGCGTGCCCAGCAACTGTTCCGTTTCCTGCACCTGCTTGGTCAGCGCGGGCGGCGAAATGCCCAGTTCCGCAGCGGCCCGCGCAAAGTGCAGGCTGTGCGCGACGGCCAGCACGCAGCGGAAATGCCGCAGTTCCATCTCTTTGACTATATTCACCATCAGTGAATTATAAGGCGGCTGTCTTATAACAGGAAATAATACAAGCCTGCTTACAATCGAGGCATGAAGAATACCAACTGGACCTTATATACCTGCTCGGGCGTGTGCGCGCTGATCATGCTAGACACCAACGTCGTGGCTGTTTCGCTGCCGTCGATCGCCCGTTCGCTGAACGCCAGCTTCGTCGATGTGGAATGGGTGGTCAGCGCCTACATGCTGGCGTTCGCCTCATTTCTGCTGCCCGCCGGCAGCATCGCCGACCGCCTGGGACGGCGCAGGGTGATGCTGTCCGGCCTGGCAGTGTTCGCGCTGGCGTCGCTGCTGTGCGGCCTGGCGTGGACGCCGTTCGTGCTCAACGTGGCGCGCGCCATCAAGGGACTCGGTGCGGCGCTGCTGCTGACGTCCGCGCTGGCCGTCATCGGCCACACCTTCCATGCGGAAAAGGAGAGGGCGCGCGCCTGGTCCGTGTGGGGCGCGGCCATGGGCGTGGCCATGACCGTGGCGCCCCTGCTGGGCGGCCTGATCACGAGCGCCATCAACTGGCGCTGGATTTTCTATCTGAACCTGCCCGTCGTCGCCATCCTGATGTGGTTGGTAGGCAGGCATGTGGACGAGTCGAAGGATGTTTCCAACGCCAGTTTCGACCCGCTCGGGGCGCTGCTGTTCTCGGCCGGCCTGTTCTGCATTATCTGGGGCTTGATCGACGCCAGCGTGGCGGGCTGGTCCAGCCGCGCCACCATGCTGCGCTTCGTGGCTGGCGCGGCGCTGCTGTTGGTCTTCGTGCTGGTGGAACGGTGCCAGCGCGCGCCGATGGTCGATTTGAGCCTGTTTGGCCGGCGCGTATTCGTCGGCGCCGTGCTGGGCATGTTCGGCTACGCCATCGCCGCGCAAGTGATGATGACGTTCTTACCGCTGTATCTGCAGAACGCCTTCGGTTTTTCCGCCGTGCTGGCCGGCTGCGCCATGCTGCCGTTTGCCGTCGCCATGGTGGTGCTTTCGCGGCTGGCGCCGCGCGCCATGCGCCATCTGGACGACCGCGGCATTCTGGTGACGGGCTTGCTGATCGTCGCCGTGGGCAACGTGGCCACGGCCCTGGCCGCCGCCAGCCTGCAGTACGGCTGGGTGGCGGCCGGCATGGTGGTCACGGGCGCGGGAGCGGGATTGCTCAACGGCACGACGCAAAAGGCCATCCTTGCCTGCATTCCCCGCGAACGCACGGGCATGGGTTCCGGCATCAGCACGACGACGCGCTTTGTCGGCATCGTCCTGGCCGTGGGCGCGCTGGGCGCCGTGCTGGCCATGCGCACGGCCGCTTCGTTCGAGCAACTGGCGTGGCTGCACGGCTTGAAGGCCTCGCCTGAAATGATCGGCCGCATCGTCGCCGGCAACGCGGCCGAGGCCTTCGGCCAGTTGCCGCCCGCGATGCAGGCCGTGGCGCAGGAAGCGGCGCGCCACGCCTTCATCGATGGCTTTGCCAGTGTGCTGTACCTGGCTGGCGGACTGGCGGCCGTGGTGGCGGCGCTGGTGTTCGTGCTGGCCAGGCCGCCGGGAAAAGTGTAACTGTTCAGCAAGTTCCGCGTGCGCGGCCAGCACATGTAATATGATGCCATCGAGCAATACATGGCATTCATATAACTACCGCAGGGAACTGTATGCGCAGAAAACGCATCATCATCACGAGCGTGCTGGTCGCAGTCATCGGCGTGGCTGCTCCACTGAGCCTGGCCTTCTACCTGTCGTCGGTGCGCGCTGAGCAGGGTGAGCAGGAACGCCTGCGCCTGCTGGCCGGCTACGCGCTCGAGCGGGCACACCGTTCCATCGCCTCTGCCAGCGCCGCCCTGCGCAGCGCCGATGCGCTCGACCTGGCGCCATGTTCGGAAGCGCATATCCAGCAACTGCGCCGCATCACCATCACCACGCGCAGCATCGACGATATCGGCTATGTGGAAAACGGCTTGCTCAAATGCACGTCCACGGGTATCGAAGAGGCGCGCATCACCGTCACGCCCGCCGACTTTACCCTGGACAATGGCATCGGCCTCGATTTCAACCTGCGCCCCGTCGTCAGCGGCGGCAAGCGCATGGTGGGGCTGTCCTACCGTGCCTATAAGGTGCTGATCGATCCCGTGCGCTTTTCCGACGTCATCGTCGACAGCGATATCCAGATGGCCGTGGCCATCGGCAAGGAAGGCGTGCTCGACACCTTGCACCATCCGGATCCCGCACAAGTGCAGGCCTTGCTTGCCGGCACACCCATGGCGAGCGACATCAGGCACGATGGCAGCATCCACGCAATGCTGTACCGCGACGGCTTGACGGCCGTCATGATCGAGCCGCGCAGCAAGCTGAACGACAGGCTGCGGCGCGAGCAGTTGCTGCTCTTGCCGCTGGGCCTGCTGATGGCGGCATTCATCGTCGGCATCGTCGTGTGGCTGTCGCGCCGTCGCCTGTCGCTGATGGGAGAGTTGCGCATCGCCATCGACCGGCGCGAATTCTTTGTCCATTACCAACCCATCATCGCGCTCGACACGGGCGTGTGCGTGGGCGCCGAGGCGCTGATACGCTGGCGCCGTCCCGACGGCAGCATGATACGGCCCGACCTGTTCATCCCCGTGGCCGAGGAAAGCGAACTCATTTTGCCCATCACCGACCAGGTGATCGCTTGCGTCATCGCCGACATGCGCGCCGCGCTGCTGGCCGACCGCGAACTGCACATCGCCATCAACCTGTGCGCCAGCGATATCGAAACGGGCCGGGTGCTCGACGTGCTGGAACGGGCATTGGCCGGCACGGGCATCGAGGCGCAGCAGATCTGGCTGGAAGCGACGGAGCGGGGCTTCATCAACGTGGAAGCGGCCCGCGCCACCATCGAAAAGGCCAGGGCACGGGGCCATGCCGTGGCCATCGACGACTTCGGCACCGGCTATTCCAGCCTGTCTAGCCTGCAAAACCTGCCGCTCGACGCCCTGAAAATCGATAAATCCTTCGTCGACACCATCGGCACGGACGCGGCCACCAGCAGCGTCACGCCGCACATCATCGCCATGGCGCGCACCTTGAACATGCTGATCGTGGCCGAAGGCATCGAAACGCAGCAGCAAGCGGACTATCTGCTGGAGCGCAAAATGGAATTCGGCCAGGGATGGCTGTTTGCCAAAGCGCTGCCAGCCGCGGAATTCCTTGCCTTTTACCGGGCGCGCCGCGCGCCATCGTCCACATGAAACAGCCACGCTTTCCCTACCCATTGCAGCCGCTGCGCGTACCGGGCGGCTGGGATATCACCGTCAATACCCTGTTCGAAGTGGAGCCAGGTCCCGAGACCATGCAATGGTTCAGCAGCGCATTGCTGCTGTGGGGCAGCTGCCGCGACACCGGCTACTGCTTCAACTCGCACTTCGAGCCGGAAGACGATCCGCAAGGCGACTTCGTGCTGGAGATGGGCAAGGTGGCATACGACCGCCACGGCAAGATCGTCCAGGGCAGCGACGCCTTCCTGGGCGAGTTTCGCACGCGCAGCAAGGCGGAGTTTGTTGCCCGGGTCGAACAGTTCATGCAAGACCCGGCAGCTTGATTTTTACGGCTTGCGCGGCAAGACGACGTCCTGCCCGCCTTGCTTGAGCACGGCGCTGGCGACCTTGCCCGCGGCATCGCGTGTAAACGCCAGGTCCGCATCGATGGCGCGGAAGAAGAATTGGTCTTTCGCGCTGGCAAACAAGGGCGCCGATCCCATGCCCGTGCCGGCCGCTTCCAGTCCCTGCTTGCCCAGGGTCACCGTCAACGTGAAATCCTTGTCCAATGGATACTCGCCAACGTACTCGGCCAGCGCGGCGCGCGGTACTTCGATGGCGGCCTGCGGCTTTTTCAGCGGCGGCAGGGGCGTGCCGGGCAGCAAGGTGGACAGGCCCAGCGCATCGACATCGCGCGCCGTATTCGTCAGCACCATCACGCCCCGCTTGCCGTCCGTGGTAAACGCCGCATAGCTGGCGTAGCCGCCCGTCTGGCCGCTGTGCCAGGCGTAGCTGCGGCCCTGTTGCTGCTCCAGCAGCCAGGACAGGCCGATTTTCGTGTCGCCGTCGGGTGCCAGCGGGCGCTGTGGCTTGATCGCCAGCGCATACGGGCGCAGCGGCTTGAACATGTACGCTTGCAGGTAAGCCACCATGTCGCGCGCGCTCGAATACACGCCGCCGGCCGGCGCCACCACGTTCAAATCCCAGGCCGGCGTCAGCTCGCCCGACAGCAGATGGCCGGGCGCCAGGCGCGCCAGCATGCCGTGCGTGGGCTGGTTCGAGGTGGAACGCATGCCGAGCGGCACGGCGATGCGCTTTTGCAGCAGTGCTTCATAGCTGCTGCCGGCCTGTGCGGCCAGTGCCGTGCCCAGCACGGCGTAGCCGATGTTCGAGTAGTCAAATTTCGTCCCCGGCGCGTGGGGCAGATGGTAGGCGGCGAGAAACTGCCGCTGTCTGGCTTCCGTGTAGTCGGCATACGGGTTGGCCGGGTCCTTCGGCGCGAAGTTGTCGGGCAGGCGCGGCAGCGAAGAATAATGCGTGGCCAGGTCGAGCAGGCTGATCTTCTTGCCGTCGAAGGCGGGCACCGTATAGCCCGGCAATAATGTGGCCACCGGCTCGTCGAGTTTGACCTTGTTTTCGGCGACGGCGTCGGCCAACAGCAAGGCCGTCATGGTTTTGGTGACGGAGCCGATCTGGTAGACGGTGTCGGCGCCCGGCTTGATGTTCTTGCCGGCATGCACGCTGCCAAAACCGTACACGGCGCTGTGCTTGCCGTCGATCACGGCGATGACGATGCTGGCGTGCACGCCCGTGCGCGTGAGTTCTTCCGCGCGCTGGCGCACGGCGTCATCGAGTGCAGGGGCTGCCAGTGCAGCGGTGCCGGCGAGACAAAGGGGGAGGAGGGCGAAAGTGGGTGTCATGGGAAACCTTGTCCAGGGTGGGCCGAATGCACGCCAGTGCCTGGATAAGGTCTCTGGCATGTCAAGTGAAGGATACGGCGCCAACATGAAGGCTGCCTGAGTTTTATGGCTCGGGCATGGCAAGGCTTGCGCTGGCTCAATTTTCAGCCATCGGCGCTTCCAGCAAACCCGCCAGTTGGGCGCGCATGTCGGCGGACATGCATTGCAGCAATTCGCCGCGCCGGCGCGCATCGGCGCGTTTCTTTGACGGCACGTCGGCGAGGTCCGGCGCCCGGTAGGGGGCACAGGGCAAGTGATAATTACCGTCGCGCATGCGCAAGGCGTGCAACTCCTGCCACGCCAGATCGTAGTCGGCCGCGATATGGCGCCGGCGCCGCGCATTCAGGGCGATGCGGTTGTCATTACTGATCAGAAACACGTTATTGCAGGCAAAAAAATCACCGAAATCGCGCAGGGCCGTCACCATCAGGTTTTTCGGACGGCAACCGTGCAGCGCCCGCGTAGCCGCTTTCACGGCTTGCGCGCCCGCTTCCGAGCGCAAGCCTTGCAGCGCGCCCAGCTGCAGGGACACGCCGTCGGCGCGCGGCAGGAACAAAAAGCTGGCCAGGTAGAAAGGCTGGCCGTCGCGCGTCAGGCGCAGGCACAGTTCGCCTTCGCGGTGGCTGTCGTGGATGGCCGTCAGCTGCAGGCGGTACAGCGCCCCATCCTTGCCTTCGAACGCGGCCAGCACCACGGGCTGGCGCGCGGCCAGTTCGACCAGGGCGCGCGCGCCCGCTTGCCACAGGAAACGGTAATGTCCTTCCAGCAAGGCCAGGCGATCCGCGCAGCCGAGCTGGCGCGAGGCGTACGGGCGGTAAATCTTGAAGCGCAGACAAGGATGCAGCTGCGCCAGCGAGCTCAAGCCGGGCATGCTGCCCAGGAAGGCTTGCCAGCGCGTGCGCTGGCGGGGAAAGAAGAGGGCGCCCAGCGCCGCTTTCAGGCGGTGTCCGCTGGCAGGCGGTGGTCGCACGGCGGGTGGCACGGCGGGTGGCACGGCGGCGCCGTGGCGCAAGGTTAAAGCGATGTCATTCATGGTTCAGCCGGTGAGGGCAGGCGCTGCACAATGAGAGCCTTGCCAAGCTGAATGCTACGTGGACCAGGTGAAGTTCATATTAAGAAGCTGTTTCCGTTTAGAGGATGACAACTAAACATTTGCCTTCTAGCAATACGGACGGTTATGCTCGCCGCATCCTGACTCGATCACTGACGCCTTTCATGAACCATCGCCAATTGCTTGCCATTCCCCTGCTCGTTGCCGCTCTGGCCGCCCAGGCGCAGGACCGCACGGCCGATCCCTTGGCGCCCTTGGCGCAATGCATCAACCGCAGCGCGTTCCAGTTCAGGCAGCAGGACCGCTTGCCCGCGCAGGTGACGACGCGCAGTGTCAAGCTGGCAACGGGTGAGGGGCAGGTATC
Source organism: Janthinobacterium sp. BJB426 (assembly GCF_002735705.1). Taxonomy (GTDB): domain Bacteria; phylum Pseudomonadota; class Gammaproteobacteria; order Burkholderiales; family Burkholderiaceae_D; genus Janthinobacterium. The sequence continues at coordinate 95,888 of NZ_PDZL01000002.1, read as the reverse complement.
GGTGGCCGACGGCTATCGGCTGATGTTGTTCCACAAGAGCAGCTTGCCCTTCGTGAATCTGAAAATCGAACGCAGCGCCGAAGGCAGGTTTGCCGCCGACCGCGACACCATCGTGGCACAGCTGCAGCAGATGGCGGCCAACAGCAAGCCTCCGCATCTTGTGTCGCTGGAAACGGACACGCGCCAGGGCGTGGAAGTGCTAGGATTGAACAACCCGAATATCACGCAATCGGCCGGCGTAATCAGTCTATACACCTTGCTGCAGGCCGCCAGCGGGACGGTCGCCACCGCCTATCTGCTCAACCAGCCGGCAGATAAACGGGAATTCGCGACGGATGCGCAGTACCTGGTCTTGCGCGACCAGTTCATCGCTGCGCTGGCCGCCTGCATGGCCGATGCGGCGCAGTAATGCGTGTATGCATGAAGGAGATGCCAGCCATGAAAAAAACAGCACCGGGCACGCCACCCGATGATGAAGCGGCGAGCAGCGCCTCCGCCGCCAGCCTGATCGATGCGAAAATCGCGTCGCTGGCGGACTGGCGCGGTAAAACCCTGGCTAGCGTGCGCGCGCTGATACGCCAGGCGGACCCGGACGTGGTCGAAGAAGTCAAATGGCGCGGCGTGCCCGTCTGGTCACATGCGGGCATGATTTGCACGGGCGAAACCTATAAACTGGCCGTGAAACTCACTTTCGCCAAGGGCGCCGCCTTGCCCGATCCGGCCGGCCTGTTCAATGCCAGCCTGGACGGCAACACGCGCCGGGCCATCGACCTGCACGAAGGCGCGCACCTCGATACCGCGGCATTCAAGGCGTTGATACGCGCCGCCGTGGCGCTAAACACGGCGCCGAAACCAAAACGGACGACGACTTGAGACATTATCTGTATATCTGGCACGACCCCGCCGAGCGCATGCTGGTCGCTTCCGGCATCGAATTCAAGGATTTTCTCCCTGCCCTCGGCGAGTCCGGCGGCATCGTGCTGCGCAGGGGCAGCGCCGGCACAATCAAAAAGCCTGCCGCATGGCAGACCTTGGCGCGGCAACAATTGGCGGCCCTGGCCCAGGAAGACCTGCACGCCTGCGGCAGCCATGCCTGGGCCGATTGGCAAGGCGCAGCACCCGCTGTGCATGAAGCGGACGTGGCCGCAATGCTCGACCACCGTGGCGCGCTCGCGCCGCTGCCTGCCTTGCGCGGCCGCTTCCTCGCCTTTGCCCATGACGACGGCTGGTATCTGAAACTGTTTTACGGGGAATGGGACGACGCGGCCGCTTTGCTCGCCGGCGCCATCCCGCCAGGCTTGGGCACGCTCGACCTGGAGGCGCTGCAACAGGGTGGTGACGGCTACTGGCTGCAAGACGGCATGGTCAACCTTGAACTGACAACCCACGACATCGACAGCGTGCTGAACCGCCGCCTGTAATGAATGAATAACGCGCCAGCCATGTGCCTGATTCGGTCCTTTACCAGCGCGGACACGCCGTTCTGCACCGCCATCCTGGCCCTGGCCGGGCGCGACGCCTTCGGCCCTGTCGCCGACAGCGCCGTTTTCACGGCGGCCACGCAGGGCGAAGAGATCCTCGTTGCCGAATCCGATGGCAGCGTCGCCGGCTTTGCCGCCGTGTACACGGGCGATGCCCCTGATTATTTCCTGCACCATCTGTACGTGCACCCGGCGCACAGCGGCATGGGCATCGGCGCGCAACTGCTGGCGGCCGTCGTGGCGCGTTTCGGCCCGCACCTGAGCCTCAAGACGCAGCTGGCCAACACGGGCGCGCGGCGTTTTTATGCGCGCGCGGGCTGGATCGAGGACGAAGGCGACGGCGGCATGGACCGCCTCGGCGCGTGGATACGCGTGCGCTGCCAGGCTGGGGCACCTGTGCGATGAAGGATCCTGGCGCGATAGACCCGGCCCTGGCGAGAATGATGGGCTGGTTCCTGATCCTGCTTGCCATTCCGGCAGGCTATTTTTCCTTCTGGCGCGCGTACGACAAGCTCACATCGCCCGCCTGGCCCGTGACGAGCGCCGAAATCGTACGCAGCAGCATGTATCAGCGCACGGGCAAGTCGCAGGACTGGTGCGTCAAACTGAGCTACCGCTACAGCGTGGAGGGCGAGGCCTACCGCAGTTCGCGCATCGGCGTCTCGCGCATCGGCAACACAGGCTGCCACCGCGACCAGTCCGTCACCGCGTGGCGGCTGGCCAGCATGGCGCCGGGCGCGCGCATCCGCGTGCATTACCGGCCGAGCGACCCGAACGAGACCGCCGTGTTTCTCGCCGGCCTCGATTTCCTCGATTATTTTGGCGTTGCCGTGGCGCTCGTCCTGTTCGTGGTCGGTGTATCGGAAGCGCGCAAGCGAGAGCCAGCCGCTGACCCGCTCCGACAAGGCCGGTCGTGATACCGGGCGCATCGGCAACGACCTGTTCGCAGATAGGCAGCGATGTCTGTCAGCATGCCGTTGTTGCCACCGTGGCTGAGAAGGATGCGCAAGGCAACCATGGCGCTTCGCAAGCGCGCAGCACGCCGTCAGGCAGCGCTTCCTGCCCCGGCAGTTCCTGGAACACGGCCGTGTAGCAGGGGCGCCGGCGCTAGCGTGCGCCAGCAGCGGCGCGCCGATCGGCGTCAAGGTGAAATGTTGCGCATACGCAGGCGAAATAGTGGGACGAACCCTGGAAACTGGCGATGCCCGTCCGGGGGCCATCATAGCGATCCCAGACCATGTAAACGGGTTCAGACATCGCGTTGCTCCTTGGCGTGCAGCGCCAGGCGCGCCGCCATGCCGGCATTGTCGCGCAACAAGCCGTCGCGCTCCTGCGCCAATGCGTCCATTTTCTGCTGCGATAGTTGCCCATGCTCCGCCAGCATGTCGAGCTGGCGGTCTTGCGCGGCCAGGGCCACCTTGGCATCGTTCAGCGCCAGCAGGGCCGTATCGAGCTTGGCCAGCAGGGCGTCGGCGGACGCGGCAGCCTGCAAGTATTGAAATTCGAACTGGTCGCGCTCCGGGCGCACGGTGGCCAGCGCTGTACGGTCGGCCGCCGCGTCGTCAGCCAGGCGCGCGTGTTCCGCCTGCAGCTGGTTCAGGCGCATGTCTTGCTGCACCAGCGTCGCTTGCTGGCCCTGCAAACGCTGCTGCAGCTGGGCGTTGTCCTGTTCCAGCCGGCTGATCCGTTGCTGCGCCTGCGCCCGTTCCTCGCTGCGCTGGGTGGCGGCCGCTTCCTGGTAATGGTCGAACTGCGAACGCACCTGCGCCAGCTGGCGATTCAGCGCCGCGATTTCCTCGCCCCGGTCGGCCAGGCGCTGCGTCAGTCCCGCGTTATCGCTGTGTAAGGTGGCCAGAGTAACGGCGCGAAAATGGTGCTCTTCCTTCAGTTGCGCCAGCGCATGCTGCGTGGCGCGCAATTCCTGGGTAAGGGCGGCGCGCGCCTCCGTCAGTTTCAAGCGCTCCGTTTCCGTCTTCTTCAGCTTTTCCAGCGCCGCATCGAGTTCGGCGCGGTTTTGCTGCATGCCCGTTTCCAGCTGCTGCGCCACGTCGCGCTGCTGCTTGTCATACACGCCGCGCATCGCTTCCATCAGCTCGGCCGGCAAGCCTGCCTCCGTTTTGACGGCCCCCGCGCCCTGGAACTCTTCCTTCCAGCGCTTGAGCAGGGGCGCGATGGTGCTCTTGCTGCCAGTGCTGCCCAGCGCTTCGCGCACGCTGTCGACCGTGGGATTGCGGCCATCGGCAGCGACGATTTGGGCTGCTTTCATAACATCAGAGTACAAAATGCCGGTGCGGGCCATAAAATCACCTATGAACGAAATTTAGTAACGTATTACATGATACGTAATATGAAATAATATTACGATATAAATTTTCGAAATTTTTTTAAAATATAAGTTGCGATAAGATCGCTTATCGCGTGTTATGGGGGTGGTTTGCATGCTATTCTGTGACTCTCCCAGTACAAAACCGCGATTTCGCCACCGCCATGCCCGATTTGCCCCTCTCGAAACGCCGTGCCGCCATGCCCAAAAGCACCGCCATCGCCGCCGTGCCATTACATGGCGCCCTGATCGGTGCCGAGCTGGCCGCGCGCCATCAGGCCTTTTTAGCCGCCGCCACGTCCGATAACACGCGCCGCACCTACCGTTCCGCCATCCGCCACTTCCAGGCCTGGGGCGGAGCGCTGCCCGCCGACGAGTCCACCGTCATCCGTTACCTGATGGCGTATGCGGACAGCCTGAACGCGCGCACCCTGGCCCTGCGCCTGACGGCGCTGTCGCAATGGCATGTGTACCAGGGCTTCGCCGATCCCGCATCCACGCCCACCGTGCGCAAGACCCTGGCCGGCATTGCCCGCCTGCACGGCAAGCCAAAAAAGAAGGCCAAGGCGCTGCCGCTGGAAGACCTGGAAACGATCGTGTCCAGACTGGCCGCGCTGGGCAACGTCAAGGCCTTGCGTGACAGCGCCTTGCTGCAGCTGGGCTTTTTTGGCGGTTTTCGCCGCAGCGAACTGGTGGGATTGAGGGTGGAAGACGTGAGTTGGGAGCCGCAGGGGATGGTGATCACCTTGCCCCGCTCGAAAACGGATCAATTGGGGGAGGGCATCGTCAAGGCGATCCCGTTCGGCGACGGCGACGGCGTCTGCTGTCCGGCCACGGCCTTGCGCGCCTGGCTGGCCGCGGCGCACATCCGCACGGGACCGCTCTTGCGCACCGTCAATCAGTGGGGCCATGTGAGTATGAAAGCGCTGCACGCGAGCAGCATCAACACGATACTGGAAGGCTGCGCCAGGCTGGCGGAGCTCGATTACGTGCCGGAACTATCGAGCCACAGCCTGCGTCGCGGCATGGCTACCAGCGCCCACCGGGCCGGCGCCGATTTCCAGGCCATCAAGCGCCAGGGCGGTTGGCGCCACGACGGCACCGTGCATGGCTATATAGAGGAGGCAGGGCGTTTCGAGGAAAATGCGGCCGGGAGTTTGTTGAAGGCGAAGAAGAAGGCGGCGGGCTGAAGCGCCCGACGACACCGTGCAGCGGACCGCCGGTTGACCGACTGTTATCCCACATTCAACTGATGACATACCCGAGCAAATACAGTACAACCGTAAAGACTGCCAGCAGCAAGAGTCTGCTCAGTTTTTTAGATGTGGTAACGCCGGGCCTTGCGCTAAGCCATCCCGTCACCATAAAAATGAACGATGGGCCAAGAAGATAGGCGACAAGCGCGGCAGTGACCCACCAGGATACCGAACACGGCCCTATTTCGTAGCAAGCGCTGGAGTCGTGGCGCAACAGCTTGACATGAAACCAGAACGGCAGGTGACTGCCGGCGACCATTGCAGCCCAGCTTGTTAGCAGTCCAGCAATAAGAAACCTTAGTGATAAGCCAATACGTTTCACTTGACCTCCAAACCGATCAGGGGTGTTGCTGCTTGTAGAGAAACCAGGTCAAGACTGCCATGATAAACAGCGAGAATAGCGTGCTGATACACACTATCCACGTTGCGTGATGCTTTCAAGCCTGCAGCACGCGTCAGACTTCTGCAATGGTGCCAGTGTGGCTCATGCGGCCGCCTGCTCCCGGGGGCGGATGATCATGCAGGTGGCCGTCGCGTGGGCGTACACTTTACCGGCTTCGTCGCGGATCGTGCCTTCGGAAATGACCAGGTTGCGTCCCGCATTGATGACTTTGCCTTCGGCGTAGACCGTCACGTTGAAGGGCAGGGGACGGCACATCTTGATGTTCAGGTCCGTCGTGCCGTAGCTTTCGCCGGCCGGCAAGACTGTGTGCGTGGCGCAGCCCGTGACCGTGTCGAGCACGGTGGCCGCGAAACCGCCGTGCACGCCGCCCATGGGATTGGTGTGCGTTTCATTCGCCGTCGCCGTGAAGATGACACGGCCATGTTCGACCGTGTGCGCATCCATGGGCATGGTCTTGGAAATGCCGGGCCGGGGGAACAGGCCTTGCGCGAAAGCTTGCATCAGTTGCAAGCCGGTCATGTCGTTCGGGTGCATGGGTAACTCCTGTGGTGGTGGTGTGGGGGTGGGTCAGACGTCCTGCGCAAAACGCAGGCGCGAGGCGTGCAGCAGGAAGCGGGCGACGACGGCCAGTTCTTCCTCGCTGAAACCTTGCTTCAGTTGTTCATTCAGGCTGTCGAGCAGGGGCAGGGCGGCGGCCAGCACCTCGCCGCCCCTGGGCGACATGTGCAGGGTGCCGGCGCGCGCATCGAGCGCCGACTGGCCGCGCACGATCAGGCCGTTTTCTTCCATGCGCGCCACGAGGCCCGTGACGGCCGAGTTTTTCAGTTGCAGCGCCCGTCCCAGATCCTTGAGTTGGCAGCCTTCCTCGCCCTTCAGGGCGAACAGGGCGACCACTTGTGTGCCGGAAAAACCCAGTTCGCTGGTAAAGACGGCATCGGCCGAGCGGAACAGGTTCTGGCGCGCCAGGTTGAGCAGATTGAACAGGCGCGGCGAACGCTCGCCCAGCGGGCAAGCGGCGGCATCGGGAACGTCTGGGGTAGAGGGAGTATTGGTACGCATGCGAAGTATACTACTACGTATGCGTAATAAATCAAGTGTCAATTGCTAGTCGCGCTGGTGGCGTCCGATATAGCGGGCGCGTGGCCGTATCAGCGCCGCGCTGGCGGCTTGCTCGGCGGCATGCGCTATCCAGCCGGCGGAGCGGGCCAGGGCAAACACGCCCATGCCAGCGCCCTCGGGCCAGCCGAACGCCAGCTCCATGGCCGCCAGCGCCAGGTCGGCGTTCGGACGCGCATCGAGCAGTTCGCCCGCCACCGCGCACGCCGCCAGGATGGCGCGCAACTGCGGGTACCCATGCGACAGCGCCGACAGATGCTCCAGCAGATACGCGGCGCGCGGGTCGCCGTCTGGATACAGCGGATGGCCAAAGCCGGCGAATTCCGGCGCAATGTTCTTGTAAAAGGCATTGATGTTATCCCTGGCGTCTGGCGCGGCCAGCGCCTGCGTCAACATGCACCGGGCCGCCGCGCTGCCGCCGCCATGCTTGTCACCGGACAATGCTGCCAATCCTGCACTGAGCGCCATGGGCAGGCTGGCGCCCGTCGAAGCGACGCAGCGCACGGCAAAAGTGGACGCATTCAATTCATGGTCGGCCAGCAGCACGAGGGCGGCACGCAGCAATTCCGCCTGTTCCGCGTCAGCCTGCCACGCCAGCGCCAGTTGCAGGTGCAGCGGCAGGGCGGATGGCGCCGTCTGCAGCAGGGCGGCGGCCAGCAGGCGCATCAAGGCGGGGCCGGACTGCAGTGAGTGCGGAATGGCCGCTGGTGTCAGCATGGCCATGGCCAGCATGGCGCGTGCCAGCGGCTTCGCATCGGATGCGCAGGCCAGTCCTGGCGGCAGGGCAGGCGCGTCTTGCTGGAAATAGTCGCTTGCGTTATCGTCCCACAGCAGCCCGGCGGCCGCTTCCAGGGTCGCGTGCCGGGCCAGCGCTGTCGCATCGCAGCCCCGGTACAGCAGTCGGCCGTCGAGAATGTGGGAAATCCGCGTTTCCAGCACGGGCAAGCCCCAGTGCATCGCAGCCACGGCCGTCTGGCCACCGCGCTTCGCGTCATTTCTACGGGCCGCCAGGCGCAGCACGTCTTCCTGCGGATAGCGCTTGCCGCGCGATGCTCCATTGCTGACGGAAGCCAGCAAGCCCCGGCTGACATAGGAATACAGGGTGGGCAGGCTGACGCCCAGGAGGCGCGCCGCCTCAGAGGCGGATAAATCGTTGTTCATGGCGGCCATTGTAGCGTTTGTCACTTTATATTGATTGATGGAATCAAGATTGACGGGCCGGGCCGCGCCTCACTAGACTCATGCCTTTCCAGGAGTATCCATGAGCACACACACCATTCGCACCCTGCGCCCGGACGACGCCGGGTCCCTGCTGGCTTTCGAGCAAGCCAACCGGGCCTGGTTCGAACGCCATATCGACCGGCGTCCGGACGCTTTTTACAGCATCGACGGCATCAAGGCCCACGTCGCGCAATTCCTGGACGAGCACGCACAGGGCCGCATGCACCCCTGCGTCATCGTCGACGAACACGGCAAGCTGATCGGACGCGCCAACCTCAAGGACATTGACCGGCAGCAAGGCGTGGCCGAAGTCGGCTACCGCATCGGCGAGCAGCAAGCGGGCAAGGGCCTGGCCACGGCCGCGCTGCACCACCTGATCGCCCTGGCGCAAGACGAGTGGCGGCTGGCCAGCCTGTGCGCCTACGCCATCGACGGCAATGCGGCATCGATCCGCGTGCTGGAACGCTGCGGTTTTGTGCAGGGAATTGCCGTGCCCGATATTGCCATCGTGGCAGGCAACGTTGTCGATGGCCATGCGTATGCGCTGGATTTGCGGGCGGCTGGGGTAGACTCTATCCTGTTATAAAAAACAAAGTTGTAAAATATGAATCGTGAAGTCCCAAAACGCCCAAAACACATCGTCGTCGTCGGCGCCGGCATCGTCGGCGCGTCGCTCGCATACCACCATGCCAGCAAGGGGACACAAGTTACCGTGGTGGAGGCGGACGGCATCGCTTCCGGTGTGACGGGCACCTCGTTTGCCTGGATTAACACGTCCTGCGCCGGGATTGACCCCATTGCGGCCCTGCGCGGCGGCGCCATCGCCGCCTGGCACCGGCTGGAAACGCAGGTGCCCGGCTTGACGGTGCGCTGGCATGGCGCCTTGTCGTATGGCACGCAGGATGGGCGCGTGTCGCCCGAGTCCCTATTGATTGACCGCTCGCGCATCGCCCAGCTTGAACCGCAGCTGCGGCAGCCGCCGGGACAGGCCGTCCACGAGCCGGAGCAGGGCGCGCTCGACGCCGTTGCCGCGACGCATGCCTTGCTGGCAGCGGCCCGGGCGCTGGGCGCGACGGTCCTCACGCATATGCCCGTGCTGGGCTTTGTGGTCCAGGACGCGCAGGTGACGGGCGTGGAAACGACTGCTGGCATCATTGAAGCGGATGTGGTCGTGCTGGCGGCAGGCACAGGTACCGCCGCGCTGGCGGAAAAACTGGGCGCCAGCCTGCCGATTCTCGCCTCGCCCGCCATCTTCCTGCGCTACCAGGCACCGCCTGGTCTGGTGCGCGGCATTATTTCCAGTCATGCAATGGAGGTGCGGCAGGGTGAGGATGGCACCGTGCTGGCAGCGGAAGACTATGTGGACGACGCGCCGGACAACCAGCCCGCCGCCATGGCGCTGCGCACGGCCAGAGCGATTCGCAACGAACTTGCGGGCGCCGACGCCATCGCGCCGGAATTCGCCGCTGTTGGCCTGCGGCCCATGCCCTTTGATGGCGTGCCCGTCATCGGCTATTTGCCGCAGGTGGGAGGCGTATATGTGTGCGCCATGCATCCGGGCGTCGTGCTGGCCGCCATCGTGGGCCAACTTGCCAGCGAGGAAATCGTTACTGGCGAGCCAGCATCAGCCCTGGAGGCTTGTCGGCCCGCGCGTTTCCTGGCTTGATTATTTATCGCTGATTTCTACGGCACCGGCACCACGAACACGGGCAGGACGAACGGCACTTGCTCCTGCTCCTGCTCATCGCCTTCCTCCGACGGGGCCTGCATATAGTTTTCATTGCGCCAGTCCCCGTTCACCACGTGGTCGGCGATCAGCGCCAGATCCTGCGTTTCGCGCAACTCGCAGCGAAACGGCAAGCGGCCGTGCGAGCGCGACACCAGGCTAAAGCGCAACTGCCGGCATTGCGCATCGTGCCAGCAATAGAACAGCATGTCTTCGCCAGCGAGCGCGCTGCTGCGCGCCGCGATCAACTCTCTGATGAATTCGACGATATCCGTCGCATGGATCTGCGGCGTTTCCTCGTCCGTGGGCGAAAAGCTCCACATATTGGTGTTCGCTTCGTGATTGATGTCGTCGGCATCAACGAGCACCTCATCGTTTCGCGCCATCTCCAGCCAGGCATTGACTGTCTTGCAATTCATCATGTCATTGTTCCAGTAAGTAATTCAGTAAATAACTCAGTAAGTCTCCACGCATGGCTTCGATTCCCGCCTCCAGCACGTCGCCAGCACCGCCTGGCGTTCCGCGCCCGTCGCGCACGGGAGGACAGGGGGCATCAGTTTAACGTGCTATCGCTCTTCGCGGCGGTGAGGTGGCGGCTCGGCGAGTGGATGGACATGTCCGATTTCTTGAGTACCGCGAGTGGAACCGCCTGGCGCGCAGATTTTGGATGCATCCAGGCGTTGCCGCAAGACCCCTGAGAAAATTTTTAGGACCAATCTTATATACGGTGGAAATGATTGGTTTTACGATAAAAATATAGCAAGACACTTGCGTAGTTGATGACTTATTTTTTGGGAGAACGGTGAAGCACGGCGTTGTTTCTGCCGGCATGTGGGCGACGGGCGCTTTGAGCGATATTGGTTACTTTGAAAGAACCCGAGTACCGATGGACAAGCGCTAGCGTGAATATTTATAAACATCAAACACTCTTGATGATATATGAGAAATATTGATAAATGTGAAGTAATTTCAGTAATTTTTTTCGTGGCATCGATTGCCTTGCTATATTTTTTATTGAGTAAAGGCGTATTGATTTCTTATTGGTTGCTTGATTTCTCAATGCGCCATCCTTTTATTTTTAACGGAATCATCATATCTTCCATCTTCTTGACTTTTGTTTTTTTGTATATTTACAAGTCAAGAAAGGGAGCAGTTGAAAAGATCGAGCAATGCAACTAGGGAGCCGCTGATTTACTCGAATTTTCGACCAACACTCGTATGTAATTCTTTGATTTTCAATGTGGTGAATTTCCGAAAATTGAATTAGCAAGCGCTTCTCCTGGAATGTAATGGTTGATGATTAATTTTCCGTCTTTAAGAAGTTTCGAATGGTTATTGATTAGATCGTGAGTTTTTGTCATTGCATGTTTATAGCATTAAAAATTTTTATATTCCACGCATTATTTATGATGAAAAATTCTTAGGAGTGACTAACAACATATGATATGCGTTACAAAAAATTTTTACCAAAAATGCGTTAGGTAGAATGTTTCGCGCGGCATGAGCGGGCGCCACGCGAGATGGCGGGGGAGCTGACCGTATTATTCAGCTAATTTATTGAGGAGATTTGATGCAAATTTTGACAATGGAAGAAATAGGATTGATCTCTGGTGGCCGACCTATTCAGCAAGTCGTCATCAGAGCAAACAAGATGAGTCAGGAAGAAAAAGATCAGTATGATTGGGATAATAGTTGGTATGGAAGTGCTCTTAATAAAGGCCTGGAGTTTCTCTTTAGTGATTGGAATGAACATTGATTCAATAGTATTTTCTTGGTAATTTCGCCAAAAAAATCAGTCGATTTTCAAGAAATAGGAGGGGGCTAATGTCTCCTCTTATTTTTTAAAAATATGTTTTTCAAATAAAAGATGCAGAATGGCGGAGCATTGCTAAACGATTACCGGAGAGATAATGCCAAGTAAAATTAATTTTTATTATTTCGCGTTTAGTGCAACCATGGCGCTGCTCTATTTCTTTTATCGACTTTACCGTGAAAAATCGAGGCTGTCGATAATTTTGTTTGCCAGGCAAACAGCTAAATCATTTTTTTCTGGAACTTTGACAGCCTTTTTACTTAAAATCGTCATTTTCATATTCTGTGCGTTAATCGGTGGCTTTAAATTCATCGGATTTGACATGAATGTATATTCGGCATTCTCGGTCATTCTCTATTCATTAACAGCGGCATTATTTGAGGAGATAATTTTCCGTGGAATTTTAATGTCAGCTCTCCTGATTTTGTCGAAAAAATTCGTTCCTTGCTACTTTGCAGTTATTGTGCAGGCATTGTTTTTTTCCGGGCTACATCTGCAGTCATCATTTCAAATCAATCCGTTTATTCTGTCTACGTTTATCTTTTCCTTATGGATGGGACTTGTTGCGATTCGAACAAAAAATTTATGGTGGCCAATCGGATTTCACTTTACCTGGAATCTAAATCATCTGCTTTTAATGGGTAATAGATCGGAATTTATGCCGAAGTTTGGCCCTATATTTGAGTTTCAATATAGGCAATCAGTCTTCGGTTTATTTTTTATCAGCGCGGCTTTAATTTTCTATTTTATTTTTCTTATTTTCAAGGATGCTATTTTCATGAAATCAATGGGATTTTCTGACCGAATTTTCAGAAAACCGACTGTTTCATCTGAGTGAATATGGCAAGAACTTACCATGATGGAAATTGATGAAGTCAATGGCGGTAGAAAAATGGTCTCTTGGGACTGGGATGGCATGGCCTCAGGAGCTATCGGTGGTGCCATCGCGGGCACCATAGGTGGCGCATTTTCCGGTGCCCCCGGTATGGCTGCGGGTTTCTTGGGCGGCTTGGTTGGTGGAGCTGTCGCCGGCGGTCTGAAATTCTCCGATAACGGCTCTTATTGTAATTAAATCGCTTAAAAAAAAGGAGCCTCTATGGCAAAGAACTTATTAATGGCTTTGGTGGCAACTTTGATTTTTTCTTTTGTGTTTCCATTGATCTACCCATTGGTGAACGGCGCCGATGGGAAGGCATCGTCGGTAGTAATTTCGTCTGTGTTCTTCTTCATCGCGATGATGGCTGCATTCACTCTTTACTCTCGTAACAAAAAGTAGTTTTTAGAGCGTTCGGGGTTCAATTCGAACGCTCTATTATTTTATATATCAAGAACTTCCTAGTTATAGATGCGTTTAAAGAATAAATTCGGCTTCTTCTCCTGCCATATTTTCATCGCCTGAATCAGTATTTTATTATCCAGGGTGTGTTGGGGGATTTTGTAATTTTCTATTTTCAGATAGTTTCGTCGCGTCGATTCCAGTTCGCCCCTAAGTAACCCCCACTAAATTATTGTGATTTCTGACTTCCATAACCGGCGCTCTGCGGCGTTGCCCGCTGCTAGCAGTGCTCGCACTGCGTCGCAGCGGGCGCCTTGCATAGCATCTGGTTCTGTTCGTCATAATTTCACAATAATTTCCTGAGGATTACTTAGAGCCGAAACGGGTCTGATTGACAATCTCGCTGATACGGCCATTGAAGCACTCAACCATGCCATTGAAAAGTTCATTATTTTGAATGACCAGTTAATCTCTTCAGCTACTGTTGCGGCATCCGCCCACACAATTAAGCCCCTGTTCCGCCAGCAAGCAATCGAGCATCTGGGCAACAAGCAATACGGCACGGTGCTGCTGGCGCGGCCCGTCAGCCATCTGTTCCTGACCTGGCTGTTCCTCGCCATCGCGCTGGCCATCGTGGCATTCTTCATATTCTTCAGCACCACCCGCAAGGCGCAGTCGCAAGGTGTGCTGTTGCCGACCAGCGGCGTGATCCGCGTCATGCCGGGCCAGGCGGGCGTCATTGCCGGGGTGCGCGTCAAGGAAGGGCAGGCCGTGCGCGCGGGTGAGGTGCTGTTCGTGCTGTCGGGCGAGCGCAGCAGCACCAATGCGGGGGCGCCCCAGCAGGTCGTATCAAGCCTGTTGAAAAGCCGGCGCGACAGCTATGACGCGGAATTGCAGCAGTCGCGCCTGCAATCGCGCCAGCGCATGGCGGCGGGACAGCGCCGTGCCAGCGACCTGGCGGCGGAGATCGCCCGCATGGATGGCCAGATCGCGCTGCAGCAGCGCCGCATTACCCTGGCGGAACAATCCTACCAGCGCTACAGCGATCTGCACGCCACCCATTACATTTCGTCCGCGCAACTGCAGGATAAACAGGCCGAGCTGCTGGACCAGCACCAGCGCCTGGCGGAATTGCAGCGCATCAAGTCGGCCAGCGGTCGCGACTTGGCCACCACGCAAGCGGACGTGCGCGACTTGCAGGTGCAGGCGCAGCGCGACACGGAAGGTTTGCAGCGCAATGTGTCCGCCATCGAGCAAGACCTGACGGAAAACGAGGCGCGTCGCGAAATCCTCGTGCGCGCGGCGCAGGATGGCATGGTCACGGCCATCACCACCGAACTGGGGCAGACCGTGGCGGCCAACAGCGTGCTTGCCTCCGTATTGCCGCAAGGCGCCCAGCTGGAAGCGGAAATCTACGCGCCGTCGCGCTCGGTCGGCTTCATCAAGCCGGGCATGACGGTGCTGCTGCGCTACCAGGCCTATCCGTACCAGAAATTCGGCCAGTATCCGGCGCTGGTGCGCGAAGTGGCCAGCACCTCGCTGCGGCCCGAAGAGCTGGCGGTGCCGGGCGCCGTCAGCGGCACGAATGGCGAACCCTTGTACCGCATCCGTTTGAGCTTGCAGCGCCAGAGCGTGCAGGCGTATGGCGAAACCCTGCCCCTGAAGTCGGGCATGCTGGTCGACGCCAGCGTGCTGCTGGAACAGCGGCGCCTGTATGAATGGGTGCTGGAACCCCTGTTCAGCATTTCCGGGCGGCTGTAAGCCCCCATATTGATTTTCCACAATACTTTACGTCTGCGCTTCATGCACCTCCCTGATCTCGCCCACCTGTCCTTCTGGCGCAGCCAGCGCCTGCCCGTCTTGCTGCAAACGGAAGCGGCCGAATGCGGCCTGGCCTGTCTATCGATGGTGGCCAGCTACTGGGGCCACCAGACCGATATTTCCAGCATGCGCCGGCGTTTTTCCGTCTCCCTCAAGGGCGTCACGTTAAAAGGGTTGATGGCGATGGCGCAGGGGCTGGCCCTGCATACGCGGCCCTTGAAACTCGACATGCAGCATTTGCCTGAGCTGAAGCTGCCCGCCATCCTGCATTGGGATTTGAACCATTTTGTCGTGCTCAAGTCCGTCTCCGGCAGCCATATGGTGATCCACGACCCGGCCGTGGGCGAGCGCCGCCTGCCGCTGGCGGAAGTGGCGAAACATTTTACGGGCGTGGCGCTGGAACTGACGCCCACCGCCGAATTCAAGAAGGCCGAGGAAAAACAGCAGTTCTCCCTGCTGTCGCTGATGGGGCGCGTGGTGGGCCTGAAGCGCGGCTTGCTGCAATTGCTGGTGCTGGGCCTGGCCTTGCAGGTGTGCGCGCTGGTGGCGCCGTTCTACATGCAGTGGCTGGTCGACGAGGCGCTGCTGGCCGCCGACCGCGACCTGATCACCGTGCTTGGCTGCGGCTTCTTGCTGCTGGTGCTGGTGCAGACGGCCATCGGCGCCGTGCGTTCTTGGATCGCCACGGTGCTGGCCACCAATCTGAACTTACAATGGCTGGGCAATGCCTTTGCCCATCTATTAAAGCTGCCGCTGCCGTACTTCGAAAAGCGCCACACGGGCGACATCGTCTCGCGCTTCAATTCGATCCAGACCATGCAACATAGCCTGACGACGCAATTCGTCGAAGGCGCCATCGATGGCGTGCTGGTGCTCGCCACCCTGGGCATGATGCTGGTCTACAGCCCGCTGCTGGCGGGCGTGGCCTGCATCGCCGTGCTGCTGTATGTGTTGCTGCGCTGGGGCCTGTTCAAGGCCATGCGCGAAGCGACGGCCGAACAGATCATCCACGCGGCCCGGCAACAGACGCATTTCCTGGAATCCGTGCGCGGCATCCAGAGCATCCGCCTGTTCGGCCGCGCCGCGGAACGCCGCGCCAGCTGGACCAACGCGCTGGCCGACCAGTTCAATGCCGACCTGCGCATCGCCAAGCTGTCCGTGTCTTACCAGACGGCCAATACGTTGCTGTTCAACGCCGAGCGGGTGATCGTCATCTGGATGGCGGCGCTGGCCGTGCTGGACAACCGCTTTTCAGTGGGCATGCTGTTCGCCTTCATCAGCTACAAGGACCAGTTCAGCCAGCGCATGGCCAGCCTCGTCGACAAATTGTTCGAGCTGCGCATGCTGCGCCTGCATGGCGAACGGGTGGCCGACATCGTCCTGACGGACGCGGAAGAAGACGGCAACGATGTCGAGGTGGACATGGACGATATCTCGCCGTCGATCGAGATCCGCAACCTGACGTTCCGCTATGCCGATGGTGAGCCGGATGTATTGAGCGGCTTCAATCTGCACATTCCCGCCGGCCAGTGCATCGCCGTCACCGGCCCGTCCGGCGGCGGCAAGACAACCTTGCTCAAGCTGTTGCTGGGCTTGTTGCAGCCGACGCAAGGCGATATCCTCATCGGCGGCATCCAGCTGGGCAGCCTGGGCTTGACGAATTACCGTCAATTGCTGGGCACAGTCATGCAGGAAGACACCTTGTTTGCCGGCTCGATCGCCGATAACATCAGCTTCTTTGCCCCGTCTCCGAATGACCGGCAAGTGCAAGCCTGCGCGCACCTGGCCGCTGTGCATGGGGAAATCACCGCCATGCCGATGGGCTTCAATACCCTGGTGGGCGACATCGGCAGCGGCCTGTCGGGCGGTCAGAAACAGCGCATCCTGCTGGCGCGCGCCCTGTATAAAAACCCGAAACTGCTGGTGCTCGACGAAGCGACCAGCCACCTCGATATGCACAACGAGCAAGCCGTCAACGCCGCGATCCGGAAAATCCAGCTCACACGCGTGATCGTTGCGCACCGCCCGGAAACCATCGCCATGGCGCAAAGGGTGGTGGTGCTACAGCAAGGGACAATCGTTGTGGATGTCATGCAAGAACCACCGGATGCCTCATGAAAGTCTGAGCAACAAGTCCACTACATCGCAGCGACCATCACCCCCGCGGTCCATCCAGCAGCAACTCCGCCAGCCTCGTCGTCAGCCACAAACTGGTCTCGCTGAGCTTTTTGCCATGTATCGATAGTCTGCGCACAGGCAGGCGTGACAAGGCCAGCGCAGGGCAGGGCACTTCCTGCAGGTAACCCTTGTAATTGTCGTAGTTGGCGATGTTCAGGGGCAGGATGGCCCAGCCCAGCTCGTCCGCGACCATCTCGGCAATACTGTAAAAACTGTCGGAAAACCAGACGGCGGGGCTGAAGGCATGTTCGCGGTTCAGCTCGGAATCCATGATCAGCTGGCGGTAGCGGGTCAGCTCGTTGCGGCTCACTTCCTGGCCGTGCGCCATGGCATGGCCTTTTGCCACGAACACACCTTGCGCCACGCTGCCGATGTGCTGCTGTTCCAGTATGGGCGAGATGGGGCCGCGGTCGAAGTGGAAGGCCACGTCGGCTTGCTGCTGCTCCACGTATTGCGCCACTTCCGACGCCGTGGCGTTGAGCATCACGAGTTCCAGCGCCGGATAGCGCGCCGCCAGTTCTTTCACCAAGGTGCCGATGGCCAGGTAGGGCAGGGCTTCGTCCAGCGCCAGGGTCAGCCGGGCTTCGGGCGCCTCGCTCAGCAGTTGGGCGCGCAGCTGCAATCGCTCGGCCTGGCGCAGCAGTTCGCACGCTTCCAGGTGCATCACCTTGCCCGCTTCCGTCAGCACGGCGCTGCGGCGCGAGCGGTCGAACAGTTCCACGCCGAATTCCGCTTCCAATAAACCAATCGAGGTGCTGACCACCGATTGCGCGCGGCCCAGCCGGCGCGCCGCGCCCGAGAAAGAGCCGGCCGCGACAGCCGCTTCAAAGTAGCGCATTTGTTCCAAAGTCCATTGCATGGCATCCACCTATCTGTTTTACAGATGGATTTTAACTTGAATGCCATTCAGGGGCGACATAAAATGCCTTTACATTTTCAACAACACGAGATCCGCCATGAAAAACGCCCAGGCCAATTCACCCGCCATCAGCTTCAGCTGGTGTCACGACGCCACTGCCGAAGATACATTGTGCAAGTTATATCTTGATAACGTCAGCGCCGACTATATCTCCCATTCGGAGCTGCAGGGCGAGCGCGCCGATGCGCCCGGCAACTGGCGCGCGGACTTGCCTGAGATCATCCGTGGCGAAATCCGCGCCGCCCTGTCGCATGACTGGGCACATGGCGATTCAACCCTGCTGGCCGTTGCCACGCAGGATGATGCCATCGTCGGCATGGCCTTGGTTTCCATCGACACGCGCCAGCGTGCTTCGAAATCGTTCGCCGCGCTGGACGATCTGGTCTTGCTGCCTTCCGTGCGCGGCAGCGGCATCGGCAGCCAGCTGGTGGAATGGGTGGCCGACGAGCTGCACAGCCACGGCATCGCCCGTTTGTTCCTCGAATGCGGCGCGCATAACCTGACGGCGCAACAATTCTTCCAGGGCCGCGGCTTCAAGCAAGTCTCCGTCGTCATGCTGCGTGAACTCGACGTGCCGGAAGTGACGGCCGCCGTGGATGACAAGGATGGCGACCGTGGCTGACGCCCGCCGCCCCCGACCAGCCCAGGCCCGTGGCAGCCTGGAACGTAAATATTTGCGCAGCACCAAATTCATCCAAACCGATAGTTGTTAAAAGTCACACTAAAACCCATGAGTTGTTTATGCATCCAATGAAAAAATGGCTGACGCTGGCCATCGTCTCCAGCGCCTTGTTCCTGATCGTGGTCGACATGACCGTGCTCTACACCGCCTTGCCCGCGCTGACGCGCGACTTGCAGGCCACTTCCTCGCAAAAACTGTGGATCATCAACGTATACGCGCTGGTCGTCTCCGGCTTGCTGCCCGGCCTCGGCACCCTCGGTGACCGTCTGAGCCACAAACCCGTTTTCCTCGCTGGCCTGGCCGTGTTCGGCATCGCCTCGCTGTGCGCCGCGTTTTCGCCCGCGCCGGAATGGCTGATCTTTGCCCGCGTGCTGCTTGCCATCGGCGCCGCCTTGATGATGCCGGCCACCTTGTCCATCATCCGCCTGACCTTTACGGACAACCGCGAGCGCTCGTTCGCCATCGGCGTGTGGGCGGCGATCGCCTCGGGCGGCGCCGCGTTCGGCCCCGTGCTCGGTGGTTTCCTGATGGAACATTACTGGTGGGGTTCCGTCTTCCTGATCAACGTGCCCATCGTGCTGCTGACCCTGGTGCTGGCCGCCGTCGTCCTGCCGAAACGGGCCGGTAACCGTGACAAACCGTGGGACTTGAAGGGTTCCCTGCAAATCATGATGGGTCTGCTTGGTGGCGTGTATGCGATCAAGGAGCTGGGCAAGTCGCAGCCGTCGTATGCGCTGGCCGCCGCTTCGTTCGCCGTGGGCGCCTTCTTCATGCTCAAATTCGTGCGCCGCCAGAAGCGGCAAGCCAAGCCGCTGATCGACTTCGCCCTGTTCCGCGAACTGCCGTTTTCCAGCGCCGTGGCCGCCGCCATGGTGGCGTCCGCCGCCCTGATCGGCATGGAACTGGCGCTGAGCCAGCACATGCAGCTGGTGCGGGAACTGTCGCCGCTGGAAGCGGGTCTGCTTCTGTTGCCGCTACCGCTGGCGTCCGTGTTTGCGGGGCCGCTGACGGGTTTCATGCTGCCGCGCGCCGACAAGGCCAAGGTACTGTGGGGTTCGCTGCTGCTGTCCGGCATCGGCATGGCAGCGTATCTGGTGCTGCATGACGCCGCCGTCTCGGCCCAAGTGGCCAGCCTGGTAATCCTTGGCCTGGGCCTGGGCGCCGTCATGACGGCCGCATCGAGCGCCGTGATGCTGAACGTGGCTCCCCAGCAAGCCGGCATGGCCGCCTCGATCGAGGAAGTGTCGTATGAACTGGGTGCCGTGATCGGCGTGACGGTGCTGGGCACGATTTTGTCGGCCGTCTACAGCGCCACCCTGGTGATCCCGGAAAGCGCGGGTCTGCTGCCGAATGCCCATGACACCCTCGATGCGGCGCTGCTGGCCGCCGAGCAATTGCCGGCCGAACTGGGCTTGCAAGTGTCGGAACTGGCCCGCTCGGCCTTCGACAAGGCGTTTATTGTCGTGCTGGCAACGGCTTCCGCCATCCTGATGGCGGCCGCGGCCACCATCCGCCACCTGCATCTGCGGGCGCGCCGGGCGATCTCGATCTAATGGATCAGCGCTTCAGCAGCGGCGCCACCTTGTCTCGCAAGACGGTCCATTGGGCGTCGTGCACAGCCTGGTTGGGGTCGTGCCCGGCCCGTTTCACCACGTTAAAATCCTTGGCCGGCGCGGTGATGCTGTCAAAGTAGGTGCGCGCGATGATGGGCGAGGTCAGCAAGTCCGCTTCGCCCATGATGAAAAACACGGGCAAGTCAAAGCGCGTGCCCAGCGCAGGCAGGTCGACCTTGGCAAACATGCCGTCGCCGCGCAGGCCGATGAACTGGATGTACGAGTAGTCATCGGCCGCCTCGGCATCCGCCAGGGCTTGCGGCGTGGCGTAGAACGGCGCCGGCTGCCACCAGTGTTTCGGTGGCGCATCCGTTGCCAATCCTTCATATTTGCGGTCGAAGCGGCGCAAGATGCCGAAGTTGCGCGGGTCCGTCCATGGCGGCGCACCGAGCGCCGTCAGCTTGTCCACCGTAGTGGTATCGCCAGCCGCCTGCGCCAGCGCAAGCACTTCCCGGTACATGCCGCTCTCGTTGGCCCGCGCATTGACCACCTGCGCCGTGCCGATATACGCGTGGAACAGGTCGGGGCGCGCCTTGGCCATGTGCACGCCCAGGATCGATCCCCAGGAACTGCCCATCAAAATGACTTTCTGCTGGCCCAGATGCTGTTCGATATAGCGCGCCACGGCGATGCCGTCGTCACGCATCTGCTCTACAGTCAAGGGTACGTCTTCTGTTGGCTGCTGTTTCGCATACGTCATGCCGGCGCCGCGCTGGTCCCACTGCACCAGGGTGTAGTGGCGTTCCCAGCCGGCGTAGATGGCATCCGCGTAGGGACTCAGCGCATTGCCGGGGCCGCCATGGATGAACAGGATCACGGGATTGCCGCAGGCGGCGCCCGTGACCGTGATCCATTGCTCGATGCCGTTGATGGGCACATAGCCTTGTTCGCGCACGGCTTGCGTGGGCGAGGCACACGCAGGTACGGGAGCCGCTTGCGCCGTGTTGAAACAAGTTAAGAGCAGCAATGCCAGGCCTGTGATGCGCATATTGTCCTCTTCTATATAGTGGGGGAAACTACAGCGTGCAATCCTGCGCCGCCTTGCCGGCAATGAAGCGGGTGCTGGCCTGTTCAAAA
This sequence comes from Janthinobacterium sp. BJB426, assembly GCF_002735705.1. GTDB lineage: Bacteria > Pseudomonadota > Gammaproteobacteria > Burkholderiales > Burkholderiaceae_D > Janthinobacterium. Next base: position 74,983 of record NZ_PDZL01000002.1, on the reverse strand, counting down.
CAGGCGGGCGCCGTCCACAACAGGAAATGCGGGGCCTTGTGCACGGTAGACAGGACCACCTTGCCGGCCTTGCTCTGCGTTAAAGCCTGCACTTGCGCCTGCGCGCCCGCATACGGCGTCTTCGGGTCCAAGGTTCCCTGCAGCACCAACGTTGGCGGCATTTTCGCCGGCAAGGTGCCGAAATAGGCGTCGCGTGGGTAGGTCGGCAAGCCGCCGCCAAGCAGGATACGGGGCAGGGGACTGGTAAACAGCAAATTCTCCTCGTCGCGGTCGATGTCGGCGGCCGTCCAGCCGGGGCGCAACGATGGCTGCAGATTGTTTTCCGAATTGCTGATGATGCTGACCAGCGGAATCGACAGCGGCGACTGGGAATAGCTGCCCAGGCTGGCCGCCGCCTGCGTCAAGGTGGCGCGCACGGCCGTCAGTTCCGCCTCGCCCCCCTGGTCCAGCTCGCGCAGCAGATACGGAATGCGGACGCGGGCGGACGGCACGTCGAGCATGCCGCCCAGGAAGTTTTTCAGGTTCTTGCCGGGGATCTTCGCCAGCAGGGCGGGATCGGCTTGCGCCTTGTCCAGCACGCGGCGGTACAGGCTTGCGGCCGGCTCGCCCAATGCCGCATGGCAAGCGGCATCCGCGTCGCATTCGGCCAGCACCTGCATGCCGACCGTGTTGACCACGTGCGAACGCTGGCTCAAGTCCCGGTGCACATCCGTTTGCGGCGGCACCAAGGAGTCGAGGATGACGCCCTTGACGGGCAGCGGCCCCAGCTGCAAGGTGCGCAAGACCAGCTGCGTACCGTAGGACACGCCATAGACATACACAGGCGGTTTCCTGCTACCCCGTTCGCCTTCGATCAGGGCCTTCAGATCGCGCGCGGCCATGGTGATGGAAAACTGCGCCGCGTATTCCGGCATCAAGTTGATGCCGGCAAAGCAGCTGCCCCATTCCGCACCGGACAGGGCGCGCCCGCCGGGACTTTCTCTGGATTCTTCCACCTTGCACAGGCGCGAAGAATTGCCCGCGCCGCGGTGGTCGGGGATCAGGAATTCAAAGCCGGGAAAGCTGCGGCGCAAGGTGGGCAGCAAGTTGTAGAACGAAGCGCCCGATTCGCCGGGACCGCCCGCCACCAGCCACAGGGTGCCCTTGGCGGGCTTGCCGGCAGGCACATCGGCCGCAAACTTGCGCACGAAAACGTGCATGGCGTCCGGATCACCGATGCCGCGGCCCTGGGCGTCGTAGCTGCCAGGCACGTTCAAGCCCGAACACAGGCTGCCGGGGGCGGCCGTATCGGAACAGGGCGTGAAGAACATCGGCTCGGCATGCAGGGAGGTGCCAACCATCAGAGTGGCCAGCAGGGTCAGGCGGGGCAGAAAGGTCATCGGCTACTTTGGCAGAGATGGAGATCAGCCGCCAAAGTAGCGTTTTTTACAGCAATTGTCCAGATTGAAATATTTCTGACAGGATTTAGTTGCTTTTGCTGCCACGCAGCAAGCGGAGACCGTTCGCCACCACCAGCAGGCTGGCGCCCACGTCCGCGAACACGGCCATCCACAAGGTCGCCGTGCCGGCCAGCGCCAGGCCGAAGAACACGGCCTTGATGCCGATGGCAAAGCTGATGTTTTGCACGAGGATGCTGCGCGTGCGCTGGCTCAGGCTGATGAATTCGGGCAATTTTCCCAGTTCATCGTCCATCAGGGCCACGTCCGCCGTCTCAATGGCCGTGTCGCTGCCGGCCGCGCCCATGGCAAAGCCGATTTCCGCCTGCGCCAGGGCCGGGGCGTCGTTGACGCCGTCGCCCAGCATTGCGACCACGCCGAATTGCTGCTGCAAGGCCTTGATTTCATCGAGCTTGTTTTCCGGCAGCAGTTCCGCCTTGACCAGGCTGACGCCCACTTCGGCACCGATGCGCTGCGCCGTCAGCAGATTGTCGCCCGTCAGCATCACGGTGGTGACGCCCAGCGCATTCAATCTGGCGATGGCGGACGCCGCCGTCGGGCGCAGCACGTCGGCCACGGCGATCACGCCCAGCGCACCGGCCGAGGTGGCCAGCACCATGGCCGTGTAGGCTTGCTGTTCCAGCCGCGCCAGGACGGCTTGCAATGCCGGCGTCAAGACATTCAATTCCGTCATCAGGCGCGCATTGCCCAGATAATAGGTCTGGCCGGAGATCGTGCCTTGCACGCCGCGGCCATGCAGGGCGGCAAACTGGGTCACGGGCAAGTGGCTGCCAGCGGGCGGACCGGCCTTCACGATGGCGGCGGCCAGGGGGTGGGCGGAGTTCGCGTCCAGGCTGGCGGCCAGCAGCAGGATGGTATCGCGGTTGCTGCCGTCCATGGCCACCACGTCCGTCACGGCCGGTTTGCCCATGGTCAAGGTGCCCGTCTTGTCGACGGCGATGGCCTTGATGCGGTAACCCGTTTCCAGGAATTGCCCGCCTTTCACCAGGATGCCGCGCCGCGCCGCCGCCGTCAGGCCGCTGACGACGGTGACCGGGGTGGAAATGACGAGCGCGCACGGGCAGGCGATGACCAGCATCACCAAGGCCTTGTAGATCCAGGCCATGAATGGCTGGCCCAGCAGCAGGGGCGGCAGCACGGCCACGAGGATGGCGAAGACGACGACGGCGGGCGTGTAGTAGCGGGCGAAATTGTCGACAAAGCGCTGCGTGGGCGCCTGCTTGCCCTGGGTTTCCTCGATCACCTTGACGATCTTCGCCAGGGTGCTGTTGCCGCTGTTGGCCGTGACGGTGACGTCGAGCAAGCCCCGTTCATTGATGGTGCCCGCGTACACGACGTCGCCCACGGCCTTGTCCACCGGCATGCTTTCACCGGTGATCGGCGCCTGGTTGACGGACGATTCGCCGCTTTGCACGATGCCGTCGAGGGCGATGCGCTCGCCCGGCTTGACGCGCATCAGGGTACCGATGGCTACCGTGGCGACGGAGACTTGCTGCCAGGCGCCGCTGGCGTCGGCCACTGTCGCCGTGTCGGGCGCCAGTTGCATCAGGCTGTGCACGGCGTTGCGCGCCCGGTTCAGCGACAAGCCTTCGATCAGTTCGGCAATGGCGAACAGGAAGATGACCATGGCCGCTTCCGGCCACTGGCCGATGGCGATGGCGCCAAACACAGCCAGGCTCATCAGGAAATTGATGTTCAGGGTGAACGTTTTCAGGGCAATCCAGCCCTTTTTCAGGGTTGGCCAGCCGCCCGTGGCGATCGACAGCAGGGCCAGCGCGATGACGAGAGGGGAACTGTCTTCATGCGTGGTCCACGCCAGCGCCTCAGCGCCGGCCGCAGCCAGGCCGGAAACCACCAGCAAGCCTTTTTGCATGCCGGACAGGCTGCCTTCGTTCGGGTCGCGCGCGACGACGGCGTCCGCCTCCATGGGAATCGCCTGCATGCCGATGCCGTGCAGCGCCGCTTCCACCGTGGCCAGTGTAGGTAGGGTGTGGTGCACGTCGAGTACGCGGTTCATCAGGTTGAAATCGAGGCCCACGACGCCAGCCATCGTGGCCAGCTTGTTGCGGATCAAGCGTTCTTCCGTGGGGCAATCCATGTTGGCGATGCGGTATTTGGCCGTGTTGGCGCCGGCGATGGCAGCGCTGGGCAAGGCTGGGCCGGATGGGGCGGCAGGCGTGGACGAGCACGCGTGCTGGCTGGAACAGCAGCTGGCCGCCTTGGGGGCATGCTCATGCTTGTGGTCGTGCTCGTGGGTATGATCGTGGCTATCGTGCGGCATCGCATTCGTCCTTCCGGTTTCGTGTATGCTTCCATTAGAAACCCTGTAGCCGCTACAGGGTCAAGCGGAATTTGCATGAAAGAATGAAAAGGGGATGCCATGCGTATCGGAGAACTGGCCAAACGGACAGATTGTGACGTGGAAACCGTGCGTTACTATGAAAAGGCGGGCTTGCTGCAGGAACCGGGCCGCAATAGCGCCGGCTACCGCGAGTACCGCGAAGAACACCAGGAACGGCTGCAATTCATCCGCCATTGCCGGTCGCTGCAGATCGGCTTGACGGATATCCGCGCCTTGCTGGAATTTAAGAACAACCCGGCCGAAGGTTGCCAGAGCGTCAATGAATTGCTCGACCACCATATCTTGCGCATTGCCGAGCAGATGGCGAATTTGCAAACCCTGCAGCAGCAACTGGTGACCCTGCGCCACCAGTGCGACCAGCCGCAGCCGTCGCAAGACTGCGCGATTTTACAAAACCTGTCCGAGGCGGCCAGCGGCCACGACTGCGCCTGCCATACCGAACTTCATTGACGATTGCTACATGCTGAAACTGTTGCCTAAAAAAACTTTACTCACCTTATCCCTGCTGTCGCCACTCTGCCATGCTGCCGATGCGCCTGCCGCAGCCGGCCACTACCTGACCTTGTACGCCGCACCCGGCGTGCCGCAAGACGATGACCCGTACACCTGGAGCACGGTTGGCGGCAAGCAGCTGAGCAAAGGCGTGACGAAGGCGGACGGCCGCGCCTATGTCAAGGCGGAGGCGGGTGAAGAAAACTACATCCTGAAAACCGTCAGCATGCGCTGGCAGCTGAAGGTCCCCGCGCAATGCTGGCTGGGCGCTCCTGACGCCTTCCAGCAATGCATGCAACTGGCCAAAACCACGAGCCGCCATGATGAAGAGCAGGATGCGCTCAAGCTGGCTGAGCAGCAGAAGGAAGCCAAGATGCAGGCCAGGATCGCCGCCTACGCGGTGGAGGCCCAGGCCAACGACGATGCGCTGGCCTGGCTGGGGCGCTTGCCTTCGAGCTGGACAATAGAGAGCTATGGCACGCGCCTGCTGCGCATCGGCGACAAGGTGGCCAAACAGATTGGCGACGCGCTCAAGGATGGCGGTCCCGACGCGCGCCAGTTCGTCTGCCGCGCGCCCGACTACTACGGTCCCGTGCCGGACCAGGCCGCTATCGACGCCTGGATAGGCGCACCGCGCGCCGTGCGCAAGGTGCGTACCGGTCCCGCCTGGGATGCGCTGGTGGCGGCCGGCGAAAAGGGCAACTGGATGGCCCGATTGGAACTGTATTACACCTTGTCCAGCGTCAATGTCAGCGAATTGAGCCTGCTGGAACAGTACCGCATCGTGCAATTGATGGAATGGCTGCACAAGAAACAAATCGGCGGATTGTATGGCTACTTCAGCGCCGGCATACCTGTCACTCCCGGCAATATGCCCAGCGCCACCTGGCGCAAGCAGGACCAGGCCTCGCTGTATGCGGCCATGCTGGGCAGTTACGAGGATCAGAACAGCCGGGGCAAGGTCTTGCAGGCGGACCCGGATCCCGCGCTGGCCGCGGCAGGCGGCAACATGCTGGCGTGCGCCAGGGCCGCATTGCCGCAACGTCACTAGCGCGGCAGCAAGGGCGGGCCGCCATCACCCAGGCGGAAGGCGTCCACCACGCGCAATAGATCATGCGCCTGGTCCTGCATGCTTTGCGCGGCGGCGGCCGATTGTTCGACGAGGGCGGCATTGCGCTGGGTCAATTCGTCCATTTCCGTGATGGCATTGTTGACTTCCTCGATGCCCTTGCTCTGGCGCTGGCTGGCCGCCGTGATGTCGTTCATGATTTCCGTCACTTGCTGGACGGAGGCGACAATATCTCCCATGGTGCGCCCGGCGCTGTCGGCCAGCTCGCTGCCCGTTTCTATGCGGGCCACGGAGTCCTCGATCAATTGCTTGATTTCGCGCGCCGCCGTGGCCGAGCGCTGCGCCAGGCCCCGCACTTCGGTGGCGACGACGGCAAAGCCGCGTCCCTGTTCGCCCGCGCGCGCCGCTTCCACGGCCGCGTTCAAGGCGAGGATATTGGTCTGGAAGGCAATGCCGTCGATGACGGCGATGATATCGACGATGCGTCCGGAACTGGCCTTGATCGAGCCCATCGTCTCGACCACCTGGCCCACCACGCGGCCGCCTTCCAGTGCCACGTTCGACGTCGACAACACCATCTGGTTGGCCTGGTGCGCGTGGCTGGCATTTTCGCGCACGGTGTCCGTCAAGGCATGCATGGAGGTTGCCGTTTCTTGCAAGGAATGAGCCTGCGACTCCGTGCGGGCCGACAAGTCCGCATTGCCCAGCGCGATTTCACTCGCTTCCACCGTGATGGTGGAGCCCGCCTGGCGTATCTCGCCCAACAAGGTGTTCCAGTTTTTCAGCACGGTGGCCAGCGCCCGCGACAGCTTGCCCACCTCATCGTCGCCCCGGGCGTCGATGCGCGTCGTCAGGTCGCCGGCGGCCAGCGATTCGGCGGCGCGACAAGCGTCATCGATGGGCCGCACCACGGAGCGCGCCACCCAGGTGGCGATCAGGGCCAGCAGGGCAAAGCCGATGGCCATGGTGCCCAGCGACAGCCAGCCGGCGCGCTGGCCCGCATACTTGGTATCCTGCAAGGCATCGACCGTACGGTGGTCGAGGTTGAGCAGCACCTGGCGCAGCTGTCCGCGCACTTGCTGGTAGTGTCCGGCGGCATTTTGCATCGCGGCCACGCCCGTATTCGGGTCCATCGAAGCCAGATCCAGCGCCTGCGCCACGCTGGCGCGGTAGCGCTCGACACCGGGCAGCGCCTGGCCCGCTTCCGTGGCGGCGCCCGAGAATTTCTGCAATTCCTTCAAGCCTTGCGCGATGGCGTTCAGCTGGCCATCCGTTTGCGCGCCGAATTGCTTGAACTGTTCGTCTGACAGGCTGGCCGCGATGGCGATCTTCGCATACACGTCGGCGTGCACCTGGCCCAGGGCAATAGCTTGCTGGTTCGCAAGCCGTTCGGCCGTCAGGGTGACGTCCTTCAGTTCGTGCATGCGCTGCTCGTTCTGCTGCATGGCGAAGTAGGACAAGGCCCCCATGGCCAGCAGGCAAGCCAGCGCGACCACCGGGACGATCAACATCTTCTGTGCGATTTTCATCGGAACCCATATCGTCAAGAGAGCGGAAAACCATCGCGGCGCTGGCGGCGCGGCGGCTGGCTACAGGTAGATGCCGCCGCAGACGACGGTCTCGGCCAGCTTTTCGCAGTACATCACTTTCGGCTCGATTTTCTTGGTTTCCGGATTCGTGAACTTGTATTCCTGCCAGAAGGTGCCCTTGCTCTTGGCCAGGTCGACGCGCTCCTTGACGAAGGCCTTGCCATCGATATCTTTCAGCTCGATCAAGTTCTTGCCCACCATTTTCGGATTGGCGCCATGCGCCGCCACCGTGCCGTCGAGCTTGTAGACGACCAGGTACAGGTCATGCAGGATGAATTGCGGCGACTTGGCCGTGATTTCGCCATACGCCTTGGCGTCGCCGGCGCTCTTGATGTAGGACACGCCTTTCTTGACCATGGCTTCGGCGTCGGCGCGCGTGGCGCCGCCTTCGGCAGCGCTGGCGATACAGGGTAGCGTAGCGGCGGCAAGCATGAGCGACAGGCACATGGCAGGGGCGAACTTGGGCATGAGAATCTCCTTCACATTGCGGCAGGGAAATCCGGCGGGGGAACCGGTGCGGTAAGGCGGCGCCTATCGAAGTGCCGACGGGTCATGGTAGCGCGATGCCAGTGGACATGCGCTGGTGCAACAGATATTTTTTCAGACGGGCGTTTTTGCAACGTCGCGTGCACATTGCCGCAATAGATATTTCATAGGGAAAAGGAGGGCGCAGCCTATCGAGTCGATAGTGTGGCGCCGGTGCCGCGCTACCAGTTGGCAGGGTCTTCCGCCGCCGCGCGCGCCAGGTCCTCGCGCCAGTCCTGCTGCACCAGGCGGTAAATATCGGCAAAGAAGGCGCGCGGGTCAGCCATCTCGTCCCACAAGGCGGGCAGGGCATAGGTACTCTCGGGTTCGTGCTCGAGGATGGCCTGGAAATCAAAATCAGGGTCTTGCAAGGCCTGCGCCAGCACGGCCACCAGCGCATGGCGGTGGCGGTAGCTGAGTTCCTTGTATTGCGACGTGATGTCGCGGCGTATCAGGGCCGCGCGCTGGGCTGGATCGTTCATGTTCCAGGCGTCGAGCTCCACGCCCAGGGTTTCTTCGCGGTCATACACGTCGAAGGGGCCGAGGAAATGGTACAAGGTGGGAACGTAGAGAGCGTCGTTCCAGGGGCCGCGCAGGCCCTTTTGTTTTAGTTCTTGCATGATGGTTCCCCGTTCAGGCGCATACAGGCAAGGTCCAGCCTTCATCCCCGAGGTCGGTCGGGTAGATGGCGCGGGTCTGGTTCTCGCCCCAGCGGGCATGGTCGAGGATGCCGTCTTCATGCATGTCCAGCACCCATTCCGTGCTTTCCAGCAAGGTGCCATCCTTGTGGTACACGCGGAAGAAGGTGGACGTGCTCAGCGCGCGCACGATGTTCTGCGGCACGCCGTTGCCGTAATGCGGTACATAGGTCTTGATCACGCATGTGCCCTGGTCGTTCCACTGCTGTGCATAGACGGTGGCATTGCGCGCCGCGCTCACCTTGATGAAGAGCCAGCCTGCCAGCAGGAAGATGAGCAGGACGGCGGCGGCGATCAGGCCGGTTTTCTTGAGTAGCTGCATGAGGTCATGGCATGGCCGAAAACGAAGTTGCGGCATTGTATGTCAAGAGCAGAAATACTTGCTGTACAGCACGTACGGCAAGTATTTCCCCGCGTATGGCTGTCTATTTCGCCAATGCCGCCTGCAGGGCGTTCGACATCTCCAGGTGATGTTGCAACGCTGGCAAGGTCTTCCTGGCAAAAGCCTTGATATCGGGGTCGCTGGCTTTCTGGCTGGCATCCGTAAACAATTTCACGGCTTCCTTGTGCGCGGCTACGCCGATGCTGGCCGCATATTCCTTGTCGAAGGCCGGGCCTTCCAGGCGGCCCAGCTTGTCGATCTGCGCCTGGTGCTTGGCGCCAGGCTGGTCGCTGACCTCGATCTGCTTGCTGCTGACCAACTGTTTCAGTTCCTCTGCCACTTTCGTGTGATCGGTGACCATGGCGTCGGCGAATTTCTTCACCTCGGGATTGCTACTCTTGCCTTGCGCCACTTTGCTGGCGGCAATTTCCGTGCTGCCCGCGTCGGCGGCCTTGCTGAGGAATTGCTTGTCATACGCGCCCGGCGCGGCGGCCGCGATGCTGTTGATGGCGATACCGCTCAACAGCGCCACGGCGGCGCCGATGGCCACGTTTTTCAGGGAGGGGGTGCGGGAAGTGGTGGTGGAGATAGGCATAAGAACTCCTTTCGTGTATGGCGCAGAATTTTGCAAGCTGATTCGAATGTTATCGCAGCCAACGGCACACACGCATAGGACAGGAACGGCTATCTCCGTAGGACTGATCCTGTGCGCTGGCGACGGTCAGATGACTGCCGCGGCAAATTTAGGACCAGTCTGATATGCAGGACGAAGCATTACGCATAGCATTAAATTGTTGACCCGTAACCACCAGGAGGAAGTCATGATACCGATGAGTGAGCTTGACGTAGCAGCTGTGTCCGGCGGAATGGGCGGCAGGGCGCCTGATCGTTCTAAAGTTGTAACGGACCCACGATACGACGCCGTGATGGGCGGAATGATCGGTGGCGGGATCGCAGGCTCGGCCGGTGGCCTTTTCGGCATGGCGGTCGGTGCCATCGGTGGCGCCATCGGGGGTGCGATAGCGACACCGCGTGTGCCCATGTCCAGAAAATAATATGCGTTACTTAAAAATTCTGTCCTTTGGCACCTGCGGTGCCCTGATCGCATGGGCAATGACGTCTCCATCAAGCTTCAATGACTGGAATCTGCTATCGAGTGTGATCATTTTTAATGCGATTGCATTTGCCGCTTCCTTGTCTGCGCAACGGCGTAAAAAATCCCATTGATAGCGTTTCGTGAAAAGGCGGTCTGCAAACCGATGCTGTTCAGCTAATACTGAACAGCATTTTATCTTGCCAGTCTTGAGGCCGCTGTCGCACGCCTCACAGGACTAGTCCTGTTCGTTGGCGCACAATTCGACTTGTTTAAGAGCAAACAAGGCGGCGATGCCGGCATCGCGGCGCCAGGCGGGCATGCCGATATCGAGCCATTCCGCCAACGCATCCAGGTGCGATGGCTCCGAGACGCTGTGTTCGAGTTCGTCGAGCACCGTGTCGCGGTCGATATACAGGCTGTCCAGCCAGGCGTCGAACGAGGGCGCCAATTCCATCAGGCCGTGGGCGCGCTTGCCCGTCCAGTCCGGCAACTCCTGCACATAGGCCAGCACGCGGCCGGCGCCTTCTTCCGTCAAGTCCAGGTAGACCATGGAATTGCCGCCATCGCGGGCGAACGGCAGGATGCGCGCCGGCATGTCCGTATGTTTGCGCGCGGCGCGGATCTCGCCCACCAAGGTTTCATCGCAGAAATCTCCCTCGTCGGCGCTGAAAAAGGTATTAAAACCCATTTTTTCCACGCCACCATTACCGTCCGGCACATCGCTGGTGTAGTCGAACCAGGCGCCGTTGGCCACTCGCAAGAACGCCAGGAAGGCGGGCGGCAACGGTGCTTCCAGCAAGGCTTCGATGGCGGCGATCTGCTGCGCCGTGGGGGCAGGCTTGGCGCCCTCGAGCGCAAGGTGGCGGTATTGCGTGTAATAAGTCATTGATTATCCTTGTGAATTTTTTTTGACCGCCACGCCGTCCTCGCAGCCCGTCTCCACCTTGGCCAGCGCATCGACGAGGCCGGCCCGCAGCACAGCCATCGAACGGGCCTTCTCGTCGATCTGGGCAATTTTCGTTTCCAGCATAGCTCGTTTGGTCTGCGCATCGAGCGCATTTTCCTGCCAGACGACTATGACTTCGGCGATTTCCTTCAAGGTAAAGCCCAGCGCCTTGGCGTGACCGATCAGCTCAATGCGCCGCAAGGCTTGCGCCGAGTATTCCTTGTAATTATTCGTCAGGCCCGGCTGCGGCGCTTCGTCCAGCAAGCCCTGGCGCTCGTAGAAACGCACGGTGTCCTTGCTGACGCCCGTCAGGCGGGTAATTTCTCCGATGCGCATCGTTTTCCCTTGACCGTGGACTAAAGACCGCAGTTTACAGTAGAAACACTTTTAACTACGACACTTTTGCCATGCTCCCATACGACTACACCAAGCAGACCGTGCTGATCACGGGCGCCTCGTCCGGCATCGGCCGCGTCTTTGCGGAAACCCTGGCCGCGCGCGGCGCCCATTTGCTGCTGCTGGCCCGTTCCGGCGCCGTGCTCGACAGCCTGGCCAGGGACCTTTCCCAGCGCCACGGCATCCGCGCCCACGCGCTGGTGGCCGATCTGAGCCTGCCCGACGCCGCAGCACAAGCCCATGCGCAGGCGTGCGCGCTGGGCATGCCGCCCGATGTGTTGATCAATAACGCGGGTTTCGCCACGCATGGCCGCTTCGAAAGCATCGACCTCGCGCGCCAGGCGGCCGAAGTAACCGTCAATTGCACGGCCCTGATGGAACTCACGCACTGCGCCTTGCCGCACATGCTGGCCCAGGGGCGGGGCGCCGTCATCAATGTCGCGTCCACGGCGGCCCTGCAACCCGATCCCTACATGGCGGTGTATGGCGCCAGCAAGGCGTTCGTGCTGTCGTTCTCGGAAGCGCTGTGGGCGGAAAACCGCCAGCGCGGCGTGCGCGTGCTGGCCCTGTGCCCGGGCGCCACGGAAACGGCCTTCTTCGATGTGGTGGCCGCGCCCGAGGCGGCCGTGGGCAAGCGCATGGCGCCGCAAGCCGTCGTCGATGAGGCGCTGCGGGCGCTGGACCGGGGCCGCAGCAGCCACGTGGCGGGCCGGCCCAACCGGCTGCTGGCCTGGCTGCCGCGCTTGCTGCCCCGCCAGACCGTGCTGGGCATCGTGGAAGGCATGCTCAAGCCACGGACTTGATGCGCATCAAAACGCCATGGTGGCGAACATGGCCAGCACGGCCGTCGCCATGACGATGGTCGACAGCCAGCCCAGCGCCCGCAGGCGGCGCGAAATGGTCAAGGTGCCCATGATGGTTGGGCGCGACGCCATCACCATCATCAGGGCCATGATGGGTACGGAAATGACGCCATTGATGACGGCGCTCCAGTACAGGGCCTTGATGGGGTCTAGCGGCGAAAAGCACAGGGCCGCGCCGATCACCGTGGCCGTGACGATGATGCCGTAGAACTTCTTGGCCGCCTTGGGCGCCAGTTCCAGGCTGTTTTTCCAGTGAAAGGCGCCGGCCATGGCGTAGGCGGCCGAGCCGGCCAGCACGGGAATGGCCAGCAAGCCCGTGCCGATGATGCCCAGGCTGAACAGGGCAAAGGCGAAGTCGCCAGCGATGGGGCGCAGGGCGGAGGCGGCCTGGGCCGAGGTGTCGATATGCGTGATGCCTTGCGCGCCCAGGGTCACGGCCGTCGTCAGCATGATGAAAAACGCCACCAGGTTGGAAAAGCCCATGCCGATGGCCGTGTCCATCTTGATGCGCTGGAATTGCCGCGGCGCCTGCTCGGGCGCGCGGCGCAAGGCTTGCGCGCCAGCATCGGCCTGCAAGTCTTCCACTTCCTGCGATGCCTGCCAGAAAAATAAGTAGGGACTGATCGTCGTGCCGAACACGGCCACGATCATGGTCACCGAGGCGGTCGACCAGGTGAACTGGGGCCAGACGGTGCGCAGCGCCACTTCGCCCCACGGAATGTGGATGGTCAGCACGGTGGCCACATAGGCCAGCAAGCCCAGGGTCAGCCATTTCAGGATGCGCACGTATTGTTGATAGGGAATGAACACTTGCAGCAGCAGGGATAGCAGGCCGAAGCCGACAGCGTACAGGTGCGTGGGACCGCCGATGATCAGGGTCAAGGCATCGCCCATGGCGGCCACGTCGGCGGCGATATTGATGACATTGGCCAACAGCAGCAAGCTGACGATGGCGTACAGCAAGGATTTCGGATAATGGCGGCGAATATTCGTCGCCAGCCCATGCCCGCTGACCCGGCCAATCTTGGCGCTGATCACCTGGATGCCCAGCATCAGGGGAAACGTCAGGCACACGGTCCACAGCATGCCAAAACCGAACTGGGCGCCCGCCTGAGAATACGTGGCGATGCCGCTGGGATCGTCGTCGGCCGCGCCCGTGATCAGGCCCGGCCCCAGCTTGCCCAGCCAGGTGTCGGATGGGTCCGCCTGCCGGCGGACGGCGTCCGCGCGGCCGCTGTCAATCTGCATGCGTCACTCCTGTGTGGTGGAGCGAGCAGCGTATCACAGGCGGGCGGCGGCCAGAAGGGGCGCCGCCCGGGAAAACATGCGGCTCAGTAGCGCGCATCCTTGGGCTTGCCGCCTTTCGGCCAATCCTTGACCTTGTCGGGGAAGTCCGGGCGCGGCATGTGCGTAAAATATTCGGCCACGTCGACGGCGTCCTGGTCGGACAGGTTGCCTTGTCCCAGCGGGAATTTCTGGCCATGGCCCATCACCATGTTCGCCTTGACGAAGCCGGCCGCCGTGTAGGTGCGGGCCATGCCGGCGCCGATATTGAACGAGCGCTCGCCCCATAGCGGCGGGAAGGCCACTTCGCCGCCAGTGCCCCGGATGCCTTCGCCATTCGCGCCATGGCAGACGGCGCATTGCTCGGCATACACTTTTTTGCCGTGCACGGGATCGGGCAGCAGGGCGCGGGATATCTTCGCCACGCCGCGCCCTGGCACCTTGTCGTTCGCCTGCGTAGCGCCCTTCATCCAGTCGATGTAGGCGACCATCGCCTGCAGGTCGGGGCCGTCCACGGGCAGCGGCTTGCCGTGCATGGAGCGGCGGAAGCAGCCATTGATGCGCTCGCCCAGGCTGATGACCTTGCCCGCGCGCGGCGCTTCCGCCGGGAAGAAGGCGGAAATGCCGAGGAAGGGCGAACCGTTGGCCACGGTGCCGCCGTTCAGGTGGCAACTGCTGCAGTTGAGGTCGTTGCCCACGTTTTGCGGCAGGCGGGCGCGCGTTTCCGTCATCAGCTGCATGCCGTGGATCAATTGGCTGGCATTCGGATCAGCCGTCAGCGCGGCGAAGCGGGGCGTGACAAAGCCGCCCGCGTCCGGGGCCTTGAGCTTGAGCTCCTTGCGCACCTTGGCGATCTGCGCAGGCGTGACGGGCGCGCCTTGATTCCCCCACTTGCCGCGCACAAAGGTGAGGATTTCCGCCAGTTCCGTGTCGGACAGGCGGTCATACGCGGGCATGCCGAACGAGCGGGGCGACTGCTGCGTGACGGCCGACTGCCAGCCCGTCAGCGCAATATGGATGACGGAAGTGGCATCCTTCGATTGCACCGAGTCGTTCTGCGCCAGCGGCGGGAAGATGTTGTCCACGCCACGGCCGTCGCGGCGGTGGCACGTGGCGCAAAACTGCAGGTAGCCGAGGCCGCCGCGCGTGTTGTACAGCGCATCGTTGCTGGCTGCGACCGAAGGCGCCGGTTTTGTCTGCGACACTTGCGCGCCCGGTTTGGCCGGCAAGCCGTGCAGGTAGTGCGCCAGCGCATCGAGGTCGCCATCCGTGAAGTATTGCGTGCTGTGCGTGATGACTTCCGTCATGCTGCCCGCGGCCGTACCGAAGCTGTTGCGACCTGTCTTGAGCAATTGCACGATGTCGCCCGGCGTCCACAGATTGCGCAGGTTGACGGCATGCCAGCCGTCGAAGGTGAAACCGGACAGGTAGTGTTTGCCGCCGCTGCCATCCTGGCCCATGGTTTTTTCCTGGAAAGCCACGCCGCGCGGCGTGTGGCAGGAGCCGCAATGGCCGAGCCCCTGGGCCAGATAGCTGCCCCGGTTCCACAGGGCCGACTTCGCGCTGTCGGGCTTGAACGGTGCGTCGTCGAGGAAGACGGCATTCCACAAGGACAAGCCCCAGCGCATGCTGAACGGCCATTTCATGTCCGTTTCGCGGTTTTTCTGCGCCACGGGCGCCACGCCGCGCTGCAAATAGGCGTACAGCGCCTGCATGTCGTCGGGCGTGATCTTGGCGTAGGAAGGGTAGGGCATGGCCGGGTACAGATTGTGCCCGTCGGCCGCCACGCCCTTGCGCATGGCGCGGTCAAACTGCGCGAACGTGTACGTGCCCAGGCCCGTCTTCGCGTCGGGCGTGATATTCGTACTGTAGATGGTGCCGAACGGCGTTTTCAGTTCCAGGCCGCCGGCCATGGCGGCGCCGTTCGGGCTGGTGTGGCAGGCCACGCAGTCGCCCAGGCGGGCGACATACTCACCGCGCTTGATCAGCTCGGCCGACGCCGAGGGTGCAGGCGCAGCCACGGCGCTGGCGCAGAAGGCCAGCATGCCCAGGAGCAGCAGCCAGGTCGTGATGGGAAAGAAGAAGGCGGGAGGGCGGCGCGAACCGCGATGCAGGATGGAAATGGCGTTCATGGTGACCCTTTATTATCAGGGCCAAGCTTACGCAGTCGTCGCCACGGCGGAAATTGGGAATTTCTTTCGATTAACTAGGTAATCTTCCCTAGTGTTTTCGCCTGAAAAATCGTGTAGGCAGCCTACAAGCTGGCCATGATGCGCTCGCGCAGCCAGCGGTGCGCCGGGTCCAGGTGCATGCGCTCGTGCCACACCATGGCCATCTCGTAGTCGGGCAGGGTGACGGGCGGCTCCCACGTGCGCAGGGCGCCCAGCGCGTTTTTCAGCAGGCGCGACGGCAGCAGGGCCACCATGTCGGACGCCGCCAGCAGGGGCGGGACGATCAGAAAATGCGGCACGGACAGCACCACCTTGCGCGTTCGGCCCAACAGTTCCAGCGCCGTATCGACGTTGCTGCGGAAACCGCCGCCGTTGGGCGAGACGACGATGAATTCCAGCGCGCAAAATTGATCGAGGTCGGGCGGCATTTGCAACAGCGGGTGGTCGCGGCGCCCCGCCAGCACATAGTGCTCGGTGAACAGGGTGCGGTGGCGTAAGCCGGGCGGCGCTTCTTCCCGGGCCAGGAATCCCAGGTCGACCTGGCCGCTTTCCAGCTCGTGCGCCATGCGCGCCGGCACGGCTTCGAACACGGCCATGCGCGACAGCGGCGCCTGCGCGCGCAGAGCGGGCAGCAGGGGCAGCAAGATCGCGTATTCCGTGGCGTCGGCCGCCGCCAGGTTCCAGCGCACTTGGGCCGTGGCCGGGTCGAACGCCGATTCCGGTTGCAAGACTTGCTCCAACTGGGCCAGCACGGCTTGCAAGGGCGCCAGCAGGGCCAGCGCGCGGGCCGTGGGCAGCATGCCGCGCGGACCGGGCAAGAGCAGCGGGTCATCGAAAGCGGCCCGCAGCTTGCCCAGCTGCACGCTGACGGAAGGCTGGCTCAGGTGCAGCCGCGCCGCCGCCCGCGTGACGTTGCGTTCAATCAACAGGGCGTTCAAGGTCAGCAGCAGGTTCAAGTCCAGCTTGTGCAAATCCAGCTTATGCAAATTGTTCATGGCTATACCTTGTATATCAACTATTCATTTCCACTATGATAGCGCAAACCCTAGAGTAGTTCCTGTGATATCCATTCTTCATCCATTACAGGAATAAACCGATGCAACTCCATGAATATTCAAGCTTTGATGGTCTGGGGCTGGCCCAGCTGATACGCGATGGCGGCGTTTCCGCCGCCGAATTGCACGATGCCGCCATGCGCGCCTGCGCCGTCGTCAATCCGCACATCAACGCCGTGGTCGAGGTATGGCCGGCCGATGTCACGCACATCGACCACGCGGCGCCGTTCGCCGGCGTGCCATTCCTGATCAAGGATGTGGCCGTCACCATGGCGGGCCAGCGCAGCGAAGCGGGCAGCCGCCTGGGCGCCGGCCATGTTGCCACACTCGACTCCCACCTGATGACGCAGTTTCGCGCAGCCGGCCTGGTGACGTTCGGCCGCACCAGCACGCCGGAAATGGCGTTTGCCACCACCACGGAACCCGTGCTCTACGGCGCCACGCGCAATCCCTGGAACCCGAACTTGAGCGCGGGCGGCTCCAGCGGCGGCGCGGCGGCGGCCGTGGCGGCCGGCATCGTGCCGCTGGCCCATGCGACGGACGCGGCCGGTTCCATCCGCGTGCCGGCCGCGTCGACGGGCCTGTTCGGCTTGAAACCGAGCCGGGGACGGGTCTCGAACGGCCCCGCCATGGACGAGATCTTCAGCGGCCTGGGCGTGCAGCTGGGCGTAAGCCGCACGGTGCGCGACAGCGCCGCCTTGCTCGATGCCGTGCAAGGCGTGATGGTGGGCGAGCCGTATGTGACCGGCGCACCCGGCCACAGCTGGCTGTCGCAGGTGAGCCAGGAACCGGGCCAACTGCGCATCGCCGTGCAGCGCGCCGCCTGCAATGGCGCCAATCCTGTGGCTGCCGTGAATAGCGCGCTGGACGCCACCGTGCGCCTGCTGGAAAGCCTGGGCCACCACGTGGAAGAAGTCTCGCCCGCGCTGGGCGTGTCGTGGGAAGCGTTCGTGCACGCGAATGCCGGCATCTGGTGCGCCAACCTGGTGCCGTGGATCGATGGCCTGGCGCAGGAGAGCGGGCGCGGCGTGTCGCTGGAGACCCTGGAAGCGGCGACCCTGGCCTGTTACCGCCATGGCAAAACGGTCTCGGCGGTGGACTTCGTGGCGGCCCTCGACGTGCGCAACACGGTCACGCGCCACGCGGGCGCCTTGTTCGGCCGGTACGACGTGCTGCTGACGCCGACCATGCCGGATGTGCCGTGGCAGCTGGGCCGTTATGGCAAGGACGAGGAACAGCTTGATGGGCAGGGCTGGACGGCGCACCTGTTCGAGCATTCGCCCTACACGCCGCTGGCCAACGTGGCGGGTTTGCCGGCCATGTCCGTGCCACTCGGCATGTCAAATGACGGTTTGCCGATCGGCATGCAGTTCATGGCTGGCTATGCGAACGATGGGATCTTGCTGCGCCTGGCGGGACAGCTGGAGCGGGCGGCGCCGTGGGGACAACGGCGACCGCCCGTGTGGGCAGGTAATTAAGTAGGGGAAAGGAGGAGGACTACAGGGCGGCGAGGCGGGCCGCGCCACGGCTTTCCAGGCGAAAGCGGGCTTTTTCCCACAGCCGGTCGTGGAAGGGCAAGACGATCACGTTGCAGATCGGTTCGACCACGGCCAGCAAGCCGCCGAAGGCCATGGATCCCGTGGCCCAGTACATGACGCCGAAGGCCACGCCCATGTGCAGGGTCGTCTGGCTGAGCTTTTCGCCGGCCAGGGCGGCAAAGCCCAGGCGGCTGGCGGCGTAGCGACGGCGAATCGCGTGCCAGGCTTTTTCATGCCACGGCAACAGGGCAACGTTGATGATCGGTTCGATGATCGCGGCCAGGCCACCGAGCGCCAAAGACCCCGTCAGCAAGTAGGCGAGGCCGAAGGCGATCGACATGTGCGTGCAGATCTGGCTGAATGTTTTGATGGCGGTGAACAAGGGATGCTCCTTTCTGTTGAATTCGCTTATCCTTGATTTAGATAGTAACGATTCTCATTTACAAAAGGAAGTAAAATATTTCAACTGAACCCATAGATTGACGCTATGGTTTGAGAAATATCAATTGCCGCTGCTGCAGGTACCTGCCACCATGGATGGCATCAAGCACACGCAAGGGGGAGGGGAGGCGTTGCGCCAGGGCGTGGCGCTGCACATGCACTTGCTGGGCGCGGCGCTGCTGCGCATGTGAGCGGCAAGGCTCGCATGCGCAGTCGGGCCAGGGCTGTTACGGCAGCGTTTTCAGTACGGTCTTCGTCGGCACGGAGAAATTATAGTTGTCGTGGCGGTCCCAGTTGATCGACCACGTCATCACGCCGCGGAAGTCCGGATACGCCTGCAGCGGCTTGATGGTGCCGCAATTGAGCAGGCGCGTCAGGCAATTCAGGGCGTTGCTGACGTCGGCATTCGTCGTGAAACCCGAACCGGCCGAGCTGCGGCCCGACGGCACGCCAAAGCCCACCTGATCCGGACGCAAGCCGGCGAAGGTATTGCCGCCATAATTGAATCCTTCGATCAGCATGCGTGCCGTGGCCACCAGCTGGTCAGCCGAACCGGCCTTGATGGGGCCGGTGGCGTACGGCGTGTAGATATCGCCATTGTTGTAATACTGCGGATGCAACACCGTCAGCTCGCTGCGCAAGGCGTTGATGATGGGAATGTAGGCGCCCCAGATACTGCCGTAGCTCGTGTAGCCCCCTTCCACATACACCCATTCCGGCGCCATCGACAGGTAAAAGCTGCTGCCGACCTTGGTTTTCAGGTTTTTCACGGCGATCGGCAGATAAGTCTGGATGGCCGCGCCTTGCGCCACGCCGTTTTCCAGGTCCAGGTCGATGCCGTCGAAGCCATATTTCGTGATGATGGCGTACAGGCTGTTGGTGAAATTCGTCGCTTCGGCCGTGTTGCCGACGGAAACGGAGCCGTTTTGCCCGCCCAGCGACAGGATGACTTTCTTTCCCTTGGCCCGCTTGGCGGCCACGTCGGCGATGAATTGCGCTTCCGTGCCCGCGCCCGGATCAATGGTCAGGCTGACATTGCCGCCGCCCGCGTTGTCGCCGAACGAGACGACGATCACGTCCCAGTCATCGCTGACCTGGCTGATCGGATACGTGGTGCCGCTGGGGTTGGTGAAGTTGTGCCAGTAACCGATCAGCGCGTGTTTCGCCAGGCCCGTGGGGGTGGGCGTCGGTGTTGGAGTTGGAGTCGGTGTCGGGGTAGGCGTCGGGGTGGGAGTTGGCGTAGGTGTTGGCGTCGGTGTTGGGGTAGGCGTGGGTGTCGGAGTTGGCGTAGGTGTAGGTGTCGGCGTGCCGCAGTCGCCCACCGCCGTCCAGGGCTGGCCGCTACCGGCGCCACCGCTGCTGGTCGACGGGTTATTTCCTTGCGTCCACCAGTTGGCCGTGTAGTTGACGTTGTTGTAGCTGGCCTGGCCGCCGCCGTTGTAGGCCGTGCTGCTGTTCCACGGCGTGTAGCAGGCAAACGCTTGGGCCGAGGCGGCCAGCAGCTGGCTTGCGCCACCGCTGGATGCGTCGCCGCTGCCGCCACCGCAGGCGGCCAACGTTCCCCCGAAGAGGGTAAGGATGAGGGTATTCATGACTGTCCGGTTCATTGCATCTCCTTGTGTATTTTTTTGACCGGGCGGCTGGACACCGTCCGATTTTTCAGAGTGCAAGCATTGCAGGTGGTAGTCAACTGGTTTTGTTCTTTGCGCAAGATCACAATACCAGTTGCCGTCTTTCCCCATATGAAGGGCGATGCGGGCCATACCAGTGGCTGTTTTCCAGTGTGCTGGTATGGTGCCAGAAATGGCGCCGGGAGCAGGGCGGGGAAGGGAGGTGGATGCCAGACAAGGTCTTGCGGCGGTTACGGCGCTGTTTCCTCGCGTAAATCGGCATGCTGCACACGCGACAGGTCCAGCAGCATTTGCGTCAAGGCCACGGTCTGGCGCTGCATCAGCCGGTAATCCGCCCGGGTCACGGCGTCGACGCCATAGTTGAGCCAATAGGTCGGTTGCGTGACGTAATGCACCGTAGGAATGCGCCGGGAAACGCGTACATATTGGTCCGCGCCAGGCCAGCCGGCATACTTCGAGCCGGGCTTGATTGAAGGCAACACGAACGCTGGCGCCGCATCGGCCTGCCGCAACATGGCACGGGACGCCTCCATCAGGGCCGGCGTGCGGGGCGAAAACACGGCGGCCGGCTCAAACCTGCCCGTGGGAGCCAAATAACCGTTGCTGTCGGGCAGCACTTCCAGCGCGCCCAGGTTCCCGATGGCGAGCATCACGGCGATGCGCTGCATCAAGCCATCGTCCTCGTGCCGTTCGAGAAACTGTTCGGCGCCTACACCGCCGGCGAGGTCGCCGCTCGTCAGCAACAACATGACGCTGCGCGGCAAGCTGTCCTGCGGCAGGCGCGTCAGGTACTGGGCCATGTCGACGATGGCGTTCGGCCCATTGTCTGCCAGCGCGTTCGTGCCATCCGTGTGGCTACCCAGCACCATCAATTCCTCGGACTTGCCGGGGATGATGCCGATCAGATTGCGCGTCTGCACCTGCCGCACGGTGGCAGCCATGGTCAGCCGCAGCACGGGCGCCGTGCCTGCCAGCACGCTTTCGCGCAGGCGCTGGCCACCGTCGCGGTCGATAAACACGCCGGGCAACTGGCGCACTTTGCCATCGCCGGGCGCATACAGGCCGGCCGCCGTCAATGGCGGCGTATCGAGAATGACGATCACGCCCGCCGCACCGGCCGCCTGCAGGCTGTCCAGCAGGGCGATGAACGGCCCCAGCATCTGGAACTGGCGTGCATACGGCGTGTCCGGCCCCATGGCGTGGTCCGGATCGTGGACGTGCACGGCGGTCTGGTGAAACGCCTGGCCTGTCCACGCCACGGCGGGCATGTCGACGAGCACCAGCTTGCCGGCCAGGCTGGCATCGGGCCTGGCCCCCGGCGCCAGATAGGCGATGCGGCCCGTAATACCAGACGGCGGCGTTACGCCCGAATACGGGATGTAGCCGACCGTGGACAATACGCTAACTCTGTCGTCGTAGAGCAGTTCCAGGCCCCAGTCGTCCATTTGCACCGACCATTGCCGGAAGCTGACGGGCTCGAAGCGCAGTTGTTTGACACCGGCGCGCGCCAGGCGTTCATGCAGGGCGTCGATATACGCTTCATGCCGGGGCGATCCGGTGGCGCGCAGGCGGCGCTCATCCAGGTCGACTTGCCAGTCCAGCAGCTGTTTTCTGGACAGGAATTGGGTGGTGTCGACCGTCACGGCAGCTGATGCAGGCAGGGCGCGCGCAGGCCAGGGACCAGGCTTGCTGGCGCAGGCGGACAAGGCGGCCGCGATGGCCAGCGCGCCGGCGAAGGACAGGAAGCGACGGCAAGATGCTAGCGCAGTGCGTGGATGCGCGTGGGATATGCGAGTCTTGAGACTTCTCATGCGAAATGGTCGGCAAACGATTGATTTCATTGATATTGTAGGCACTGAAAATACACTTCAAGGGCGGCAATTTACCACGAGGCAAGGCGCCAGGCCGACACGCCTGACCGGGCAATGTCTTTTTTCAAGAGTTCCATGTTCCGTTCCGTCAAGAAAACCTGTAACTTCCTGCATGGCAGCGTGCCATGGCGAAAGCGAAAATCATGAAAAAGATATTGATACTGGGTGCAGGCGGACAGGTGGCGCAGTGGGTCATCCGCGCTTTGGCGGGCAGTGAAGACATCGCCTTGACGCTGTACTTGCGCAATCCCGGCAAGCTGCCCACGCCAGTCCCGGCCAACAGCACGGTGCTGGCCGGCGACGTGCTGGACCAGGCATTGCTGCGGCAAACGGTGCCCGGTCACGACCTGGTCTACGCCAATCTGGTGGGCGACGACATGGAAGACCAAGCCAACAGCATCATTGCCGCCATGCAGGCCTCTGGTGTCGAGCGCCTGATTTTCGTCCTGTCGATGGGCATCTACGACGAAGTTCCCGGCAAATTCGGCGCATGGAACAACGCCAGGCTGGCGGAACACCTGAAACCATTCCGCCGCGCCGCCGACGCCATCGAAGCGTCGGGCCTGGCATACACCATCGTGCGCCCAGCCTGGATGACGGACGAGGATGAAGTTGACTACGAACTGACGACGCGCCACGCGCCATTCAAAGGCACCGTGGTGTCGCGCAAGAGCGTGGCAGACCTGATCGCCCGCATCATCGACGCGCCAGCCTTGCACCAGCACGCCAACCTGGGCGTGAACAAACCGAACACGGACGGGGACAAGCCATATTTCATGTAGCAGCGTGTTCAAGCGCCGAGGCCCAACGTCGGCGGCAGCGACGCGCAGAGGGGAAAATCGCATTTGCGATTGGGGAGTCGGCAAAATGGGGGTTTTACGAAATCCATCCATAACTTCGCATAATTTATATTATGTCAAATGAGGTGCGAAGGTTAGCAGCACTTTTAGTTACCAAGGTAGCCAATCAAAGTACGCAGTACGCCGACATCATTCTGAGGTGTTTTGCGACAACATCGTGGGGTTTTTGCGAAAACTGCAGAAAAGGTACCACTAGATGTCGCGCTAGCGCTCCCAGGGCTCTAAGTATGGCGACGGCTTCATGCGGTCGTTGTCGTCGAATTCCTGGTATGCCTTGGCGACGGACGACTGGTTCGGGATCGTCACCATGCGCATCCAGCGGCCAAGCACGCGCAAGCCGTTGACGGCGTTGAACGATTGCGAGCCGCCCGACACTTGCATCACCGCCAGGGTGCGTCCCTGTGTGGGGCGCACGCTGCCCATTTCCAGCGGCAACCAGTCGATCTGCGACTTGAACACGCCGGTCACGGCGCCGTGGCGTTCCGGGCTGCACCACACTTGTCCTTCCGACCACAGCGACAGTTCGCGCAATTCCCGCACCTTGGGATGGTCAGGGCTGACGCTGTCGACCATGGGCAAGCCATGCGGGTCGAACACCCGCGTCTCGGCGCCGAAATGCCGCAGCAGCCGCTCCGCTTCCAGGGTCAGCAAACGGCTGAACGAGCGTTCCCGCAGCGAGCCGTACAGCAAGAGGATGCGCGGCGCATGCGTGGCCACCGTCGGCGGCGCAAGTTTATCGAGGGTCGGCGTATCGAGGTGGGCCGCGCTGATGTTGGGCAAGTCATGCATAGTGGTTTCCTTCTTCAATCATTCCATAATAGTCGAATTATGGAATTAATGTAAGCCTATTTTCCATCTGAGCACATGCCATCGCTTCCCGTATATGTTGATGTGGATCAATCAATTTTCGTATCGTGTGCAGCAGAATATGCTCATTCGCAAGACTCTGTTCTGCATCCTGCACTACACATTAGCCACTTCAAAGGAATAATATGCTACCCACCACCATGAAAGCCGCCGTTGTCGAACAGCTGGGCCAGCCGCTGGTGCTGCGCGACGTCCCCGTGCCGGTGCCCGGCCCCGACCAGATCCTCGTCAAGACGGAAGCTTGCGGCGTGTGCCACACGGACTTGCATGCGGCGCGCGGCGACTGGCCCGTCAAGCCGACGCCGCCGTTCATTCCCGGCCACGAAGGCATCGGCCTGGTGGTGGCCGTGGGTACGGGCGTGACGGAAGTGCAACTGGGTGACCGGGTCGGCGTGCCCTGGTTGTACTCGGCGTGCGGCCATTGCGAACATTGCCTGGCAGCCTGGGAAACCGTGTGCGCCGAGGCGCAATTCGGCGGCTATACCAAGAATGGCGGCTTTGCCGAGTACATCCTGGCCGACCCGCGCTACGTCGCGCATATCCCGGCGGGTCTTTCCGCCGTGCAAGCGGCGCCCATCATCTGCGCCGGCGTGACCAGTTACAAGGGCATCAAGGAAACGGGCGCGCGGCCGGGCCAGTGGCTGGCCGTGTCCGGCATCGGCGGACTGGGCCATCTGGCCATCGAATATGCGGTGGCCATGGGCTTGCGCGTGGCGGCCGTCGACATCGATGAAGGCAAACTGGAGCATGCGCGCGCCTTGGGCGCCGAAGTGACCATCAATGCGCGCCAGGGCGACCCCGTTGCGGCCTTGCGCGAAGCGACCGGGGGCGGCGCCCACGGCGTGCTGATCACGGCGCCGTCGATCGATGCCTTCCAACAAGGCGTGGCGATGACGCGCAAACGCGGCACCTGCGTGCTGGTGGGCTTGCCGCCGGGCGACTTCCCGACGCCGCTGTTCGACGTCGTCGCCAATTGCGTGACGATACGCGGCTCTTTTGTGGGCACGCGCCAGGACATGGCCGAGGCGCTCGCCTTCGCCGCCACCGGCAAGGTCAAGGCGGGCGTGGAATTGCAGCCGCTGTCGGCCATCAACGAGATCTTCAGCCGGCTGGAGCACGGCAAGGTGGCCTCGCGCGTGGTGATCGATTTCACCGACAAGTAAGCGCGACGCCGGCATGCCGGTGTGTCGTGCGACGGCAAGTAAATTTATGTTGCTATGATGGAATTCCATAAAGACACACCGAGGACCTACCGATGAAGAAATCCCTCTCCGGCCTGCTGGTCTGCGCCGCCCTCGCCTTGTCCTTTTCGGCTGGTGTGGCCAGCGCGGCAGACACCGCTGCGCCTTCGCTGCCCGGACACTATTATCTGCAAGGCGTCATGGAAGTGGGCTCCGAACTGCTGCTGAAAAAAGATGGCAAGTTCGAATGGATGCTCAGTTATGGCAATACCGACGAGCAAGCCAGCGGCGAGTGGCGCGTGGCCGGCGACCTGGTGACCCTGGTGGCGGGCGACGGCGGCAAGGAGCCGCAGTTTCGCGTGTTCGAGGAATCGGAAATGCGCATCCAGAAACCCGCCGAAGCGGGCACGTGGGTGGCCATCGTCGGTTTCCCCCAAGTGGGACCGATGGCCGACGTGGAAGTGAAGTTCGAAGCGCAAAGCGGCAAGACTGCCACGGCCGTGAGTGTGGCGAACGGCGACGCCATCGTCCGCATGCCGGCGTCGGAACGCTGGGTGCGGGCCGGCTTGCGCCGCCAGGGTTCCAAAGCCGACTATCAATGGCTGGCCGTGCCAGCCGAGCGCGCACCGGAACGCCTCGCCGCATTCGCCGTCACCGACGCCCAATGGCTCAGGGGCCAGGCCTTTCAGAAACTGAACTTGCGCATCGTCAAGGGTGGCCTGAAAGTGGACGATGCGGACAATGGCCTGGCCAGGGGCCTGTACGCCAAACCGGCATCCGACAAGTAGCCCTCGTTCCACCGCATTGCCCCTCCATTTGTCCCCGCGCGCACCCGTGCGCCGTTGACACCCCGCACTGTCTGTCCTATAGTCGCCGGGTTAACGACAAATGAGAATGAGAATCATGTTCAGTTCTATCAAGAAATGGCTCGTGTGCTATCCGCTCGTGGCCGCCAGTCTCAGCCTGTTGCTGGCCGGTGGCGCGCAAGCGCAAGTGGCCGACCAAGGCGCCGGCGCCAAGCAGTTGTGGCAATTGATTGATTATGTTGCCGTCGATTACAGCGGCGCTGTCGAGCACGGCAAGGTGGTCAGCGAGGCGGAATACGCGGAAATGCTCGATTTTACGGACAACGCGACGACGCAGATTGCCGCCCTGCCCGCCCACGCCTCGCAAGCGGCCATTGCCGCCGCCATCGCCGACCTGCGCAAAGCCGTCGTCGCCAAAGCGGACGGCGTGGAAGTCAAGCGCCTGGCGCACCACGCGAACGGCTTGCTGATTGCCGCCTACCCGATACCCGTGGCGCCGAAAGTGCTGCCCAACCTGGCGCGCGGCGCGGCCCTGTATGCGGCCCAGTGCGCTTCTTGCCACGGCGTGGCCGGCGGCGGCGATGGTCCGCTGGCGGCCAGCCTGGAGCCGAAGCCGATCGCCTTCACGGATGGCGAACGGGCGCAGTCGCGCAGCCTGATGGCGCTGTACCAGGTCATTTCGCAAGGCGTGGCCGGCACCTCGATGGCCAGTTTCGGCCAGCTGTCCGAAAACGAGCGCTGGGACCTGGCCTTCTATATAGGCGGCATGTCGCACGATGCGGCAGCAAGCACGCGCGGCGAAAAGCTGTGGCAGGACGATCCGCGCAGCAAAAAACTGTATGCGGACCTGGCCGCCGTGACGACCTTGACGCAGGAAGCCGTGGCCGCCAAGCTGGGCGCGGACGAGGCCAAAGCGCTGACGGCGTACCTGCGCAGCCATGCTGACAAGGCCGAGGCGCACAAGCCGGCCGGCCTGGCCCTGTCGCGTCTGCGTCTGGCCGAAAGCCTGGTCGCCATGCATGCGGGCGACCGCGCGGGCGCCACACGCCTGGGCCTGTCGGCCTACCTGGACGGTTTCGAGCCGATCGAGCCGATGGTCGGCGCGCGCAACAAATCGCTGCTGCTCGCCGTGGAAAACGCCATGCTGGCTTACCGTTCCGCCGTTGCCAAGGGCACGGTGGCCGAGGCCGATGCGGCCGGTGAAAAGCTGCAGCAACTGTTTACCCACGTGGAAGCGGAGCTGGGCGACGCCAAGGCCGAGCCGATGACGACCTTTATCGGCGCCCTGACGATCTTGCTGCGCGAAGGCGTGGAAGCGCTGCTGATCGTGATCGGCATCATCGCCTTCCTGCGCAAGGCCAAGCGCAAGGATGTGCTGGCCTATGTGCATGCGGGCTGGGCCAGCGCGCTGGTGGCGGGCGGGCTGACGTGGGTGGCGGCAACGTATCTGGTGACCATCAGCGGCGCCAGCCGTGAAGTGAGCGAGGGACTCGGTTCCGTGTTTGCGGCCCTGGTCCTGCTCAGCGTGGGCTTGTGGATGCACCAGAAGAGCAGCGCCGGGCGCTGGCAGGAATACCTGCACGAGAAACTCACGGCAGCGATGTCGCGGCGCTCCGCCTGGGGCCTGTTCGCCCTGGCCTTCATCGCTGTCTACCGCGAAGTCTTTGAAACCGTGCTGTTCTATTCCGCCCTGGCAGCGGACGGCAACGGCGGCGCCCTGCTGGGCGGCTTCCTGGTGGCCATCGTGCTGCTGGTCGTGATCGCCTGGGCCTTGCTGCGCACGAGCGCCCGCATGCCGATCGGCAAGTTCTTCTCGCTGACGTCCGCCTTCGTGGCCGTGCTGGCCGTGATCCTGATGGGCAAAGGCGTGGCCGCGCTGCAGGAAGCGGGCTGGGTCGGCGTCAGCCCCGTCGATTTCATCCGCGTCGACCTGCTGGGCATCTTGCCAACCCTGGAAACCTTGCTGGCGCAGGCGGCCATCCTGGCCATCATCGTCGCCGGCTATGGCTGGAACCGCGTTTCCGCAGGCAAGCGCAAACTGGCTTGACCCTGTGACGCCCCGCAATAACTAAAAGCCCCCGATAGCTGCCGGCAGCTATCGGGGGCTTTTGCATTGCGGCTACTTATCGGGCGATGCTGCCCGACGACTTGCCGTGGCTATGTACTCGCGTTCCCGCCAGCCAGGTTTCCTCCACCACGATGTCGCGCAGTTTGCGCACTGTCTCGTCCAGCGGGTCTTGCGCAAGGATCACCAGGTCGGCCCGCTTGCCGGCTTCCAGCGAACCGACCAGGTGGTCGAGGTGGCAATGCCAGGCGGCATCGAGCGTGACGGCACGCAAGGCCGCCATGCGGCTCAGGCACTCGCGCGGATTCAGCGCTTCTTTCCCTGACGTCGCTTCCATCGTGCGGAACACCGCCTGCTCCATCATGCGCAAGGGGCCCAGTGGCGAGACGAAATGGTCCGAGTGCAAGCTGATGTGCATGCCCGCTTGCAGCGCCGAGTGGCAGCGGTCCAGCAAATCGGCCCGCTCCCGACCGAAAATGGTGTGCTGGAAGGTATGCCCCCAATAGCCGACGTGGCCGATGAGGAAGCTGGGGTTCAGTTGCAGTTCCGCCATGGTATTGATGGCCGCATTATTCAGCAGCGATGCATGCTCGACGCGCAGGCGCAGCTGACGCCGCTTCCGGGCTTCCTCTTCGCTGATGCCGCCTGGCGTTGACGTCAATACCTGCCTGTAGCTGTCCAGCACATATTCCACCGCCTTGTCGCCGTTGGCGTGGACCAGCACGGGCCAGCCCTGCCCCACCGCCTTCTCCAGCATGCGGGTGAACTTGGACGTGTCCTGGTAATTGCTCAAGCCGGTGCTCGGCACGCCAGGTATCGAGTGTTCATGCGAGCAGGCATAAGGCCGGCTCTGGTAACCGGTCAAGCCCTGGTTGGAGCCATCGGCGATCAGTTTGATCGCCTTGATGCTGAAACGCTGGTCGCCGTGGCTGGCCAGGTCAGGCTTGTACTGCTTCAGCCACTTGTCGAGTGCCGCTTCGTCGGGTTTGGTAAACAAGGCGGCGCCGATGCGCACGGGACCGAGATGAGCCGCCAGTTTGAGCAAGCCGATTTCCACCTGCGGGTGCTCGGTGGCGCCCAGGCCCGCGTCGAAGACGGTGGTAAAGCCCATGGCCGAGGCGTTGTCCAGCACCTGCTTCAGGCACGCGACAAAGTCCAGCAGCTTGGGCTGCGGCGCGACCAGCAGCGCCTCGGCGATCTTGATCTCGGTCAGCACGCCGGAAGGGTTGTCCGTGATGCCGGCCGCGTTCAGCGCCGCCGTATTGAGATACGCCAGGTGGCCGGAAGAGTTCATCAGCAGGATGGGCACCGTGCTGCTCAGCGTATCGAGCTGGCTGGCGGTGATGTCTTCCCAATGGTGCATCAGCGAGGGATCGACGCCGAAGCCGAGCAGCCAAGGGTTGCCCTTCTTGTCTTTTTGCAGCTTCTGCGGCTGTGCCAGCGCGCTCAGTATCTGCTGGCGAATGCTCTGGAAACTGTATTCCGGATTCAATTCCTGTTGCAGGGGGGCCTGCTGGAAGGGCGTCAGCGACAGCCAGCTCTTGTACAGCGCACTGGGCAGGACGTGCATGTGGGCTTCGACGAAGCCGGGCAGCAAGGTACGGCCGCGCAGATCCGTCTCGTGCGGCTGGTGCGCTTGCATGGCCTGGCGCACCTCGGGCAGCGTGCCGGTGGCAATGATGGTACCGCCGGCGATGCCCAGGGCCTCTACTTGCCCGCTGCCACCGCTGGCCAAGGTATGGATGACTCCGCCATGGAAGATCACGGCTTGCGGCCCCAGTGTCGCGGCGTGCGGTGGATATGCTTGTTGAAACGCCGCCTCCAGTTCACCGCCGAGTGCGGATTCCGTCAACAGGCTGCTGGTCAGCGCGGGCAGGTGCGGCAGGTTGCAGCAGGCGCAACCGATGTGGTCATGGCTCATGCAGATTCCTATCAGAAGTTAATGATCTAAATCAATGAATTCATCCTTTATTCTGATTTAAATATACCCAACAACAGAATATCGGGAGAATGTTATGCCTGGACTGGCTAGATTATTACCAGTAACTGTCGCAAAGCATAACGAATTGAAAATCAAAAATACTCAAACATTGTCACGCAAATGTGCGTGACTGCATGAATTTATCTGACGCCCTGCAGCGTATTTATTTTCAGAAAAATTTCACCGTCCAATTTCCCGGAAAAATAAATCAATATATTTATCGGCACGTGACAATTGGATAGTAATATTTTATAAATTTTAATTATATTCAGTGATGCAGAGATTATGCCGGCCGCCCGAACAGTGGCCGTATCCAGAAAAGCCCATCCATTGAACGCACCACCAACGAAAGCTTATCGATGAAAACTCAACGCGCAACAACCTGGTCGCTGGGTCTGATTGTGGCAGGCGCCCTGTTCTCTTCGCATGCCTATGCGGCGAAAATTCCCGACTGCGGCAAAAGGGAGCCGAGCAAAACCCTGCCCACGCCGCAAAACAGCGAATATGACGCATACCGCAATGCGAAAACGAGCGCGGTGGCGGGTGGTCCTGGCAATACCGTATTCAATAACAATGAGGGCCGCCTTCCCGCCGCCGGCAAGGACGAGGTTTATTATGAATACTATCTGGGTATCGGCGGCGATGGCGGAGCCGGTTCGCATCGTGCGGTCTTGCTTGTGCAGACCCCGAAAGGGAAACGCAAATTAGTGGAGCGCTATTACACGCAGGACCACTATGCCAGCTTTTGCAGCCTGAAGAGCTAGTCTTTCTTCGAATACCAGCCGCGGCAGGGAAACGTCTGCTGCGGCTGGTCGCGTGCACGGTGTTGAAAAGTGCGATATGATGACCGTCATGCAGAACTTACCCAACAAGAAATCCTCGGCCCACAGCCGCAAGGAAGCCACCCACGAACGCATCGTCGAAGTGGCCACGCGCGCCATCCGCCGCAGCGGCTACGCGGGCACGGGCGTGGCCGACATCATGAAGGAAGCGGGCCTGACGCACGGCGGCTTTTATGCGCACTTCGCCTCGCGCGACGCCCTGCTGGCCGAAGCGGGCGACCGCGCGGGCGCCGAATCGGTGGCGCTGGCGGCCAGGGTGGCGGCTGCCGCCCCGCCCGGTCAGGCCCTGCAGGCCATGCTGGCCGCCTATCTGTCGCCCGAACACATCGCCGCCATCGAGGTAGGCTGCCCCGTGGCGGCGCTGGGCTCGGAAATGCCGCGCCAGGCGCCCGAGGTCCGGCGCGCCGCCACCATCCATATCAAGGAAATGATCGACCTGTTCGCGCGCCAGTTGCCGAACTGGGGCCAGCCCGAAGCCCACGCGCAAGCCATGGCCATGGTGTGCGCCATGATCGGCACCACCATCCTCGCGCGCGCCGTGGACGAGCCGGCCCTGTCGGACGCGCTGTGCGCGGCCACGCTGGCGCAGTTTCAGGCAAGCAGCTAACTGCCCTGCCCGTGGCGCTGATCCGTTCCGGGCTTTTTTTCAATCAACAATATGACGATCATCATATTCAATACTATCAACCACTGAAGGACTGCCATGAAAAACAAGAAGATTGCCCTGGTCACCGGCGCCTCGTCCGGCATCGGCGCGGCCACGGCCCGGCGCCTGGCGCAAGCGGGCTACACGGTGTACGGCACCAGCCGCCGCGGCGACCAGGCGGCCGCACCCGGCCATGCGATGCTGGCGCTCGACGTCACCAGCGATGCGTCCGTCGCGGCCGCCGTGGCCGAGGTCATGCAGCGCGAAGGCCGCATCGACCTGCTGGTGAATAACGCCGGTTTCGGCGTGGCCCCGGCGGGCGCCGAGGAAAGCAGCATGGCGCAGGCACAAGCCATCTTCGACACGAATTTTTATGGCGTGCTGCGCATGACCTTGGCCGTGCTGCCGCACATGCGGGCCCAGGGCGGCGGGCGCATCCTCAATATCGGTTCCGTCGTGGGCTTCTTGCCCATGCCTTACGGCGCGCTGTATTCGGCCACCAAGCACGCCATCGAGGGCTACACGGAATCGCTCGACCATGAAGTGCGGGGCTGGGGCATCCGTGCCAGCGTCATCGAACCGGCCTACACGAAGACCACGTTCGAAGCCAATCTGCTGGCGCCCGATACCCCGCTGTCCGCCTACCGGCAAGTCAGCGCGGCCGTCACAAGCCGGTTGCAAGCCCTGATGGCCGGCGCCGATGACCCAGCCATCGTGGCCGACACCATCCTGGCGGCGGCGCAGGCAAGCCGGCCGAAATTGCGCTACACGGCCGGGCCGCTGGCGGCGCGCCTGCGCCTGATGCGCCGTTTCATGCCTGCCGCGCTGCTGGACGCCGGCTTGCGCAAGGACTTGCGCCTGGCCTGAACGCCTCCCCCCCTTCCCGCACTCAGAGAGAAACTCATGCAAGCATTGCAATTGACAAAATACGGCAGTCCCGATCACGTGGCGTTTGCCGAACTGCCCCGCCCCACGCCAGGACACGGCGAACTGCTGGTGCGGGTGCATGCCGTGGGCCTGAACCCCATCGACAACCTGATTCCCAAGGGCGACTTCAAGCCGATTCTAAAAATGCGCTTGCCGGCCACCCTGGGCAGCGACCTGGCCGGCGTGGTGGTGGAAGTCGGCAGCGGCGTCACGCGCTTTAAAGCGGGCGACGCCGTGTATGCGAGTATTTTCGACACTCAATACGGCAGCCTGGCCAAATTTGCCGTCGTGTCCGAACAGGCGGCCGCGCTGAAACCGGCGAACCTCGATTTCGTGCAGGCGGCGTCGATTCCCATGGTGGGCCTGACGGCGTGGCAAGCCATGCATGAGCGCATGCAGCTCAAGGCCGGCCAGAAAGTGTTCATTCCGGCCGGATCCGGCGGCATCGGCACGTTCGCCATCCAGCTGGCCAAACACTTGGGCGCCCGCGTGGGCACCACCACCAGCACGGCAAACGTGGAGCTGGTGCGCGGCCTGGGCGCCGATGACGTCATCGACTACAAGCAACAGCCATTCGAGGACGTGCTGCGCGACTACGACGCCGTGCTGGGCACGGTGCGCGGCGACGGGCTGGAAAAAGCCTTGCATATCGTCAAGCCTGGCAGCCACGTCGTCTCGCTGGTCGGCCCGCCGGACGCCGCCTTTGCCCGCGCGCGCGGCATGAACGTGGTGCTGAAACTGGTGTTTGGTTTGCTTAGCCGCAAGATCATCGGCCTGGCGAAGCGGCGCGGCGCCAGCTATGCCTTCCACTTCGTGCGTCCCGACGGCAGCCAGCTGGCGCAGATCGCCGCCCTGCTCGAAGCGGGCACCATCCGCCCCGTCATCGACAAGGTGTTTCCTTTTGCTGAGGCAAAACAGGCGCTGGCCTACCTGGCGCAGGGGCGCGCACGGGGCAAGGTGGTGGTGCAACTGCCCGAGTCTTGAGGCATATTTGAACTGCTTTCCGCGCTGTGACTATGTGTGAGTTTTTTGTTGGCAATTTACTCCATACTCGTTGTCAACCCTGTGCCTCTTGATACCGGTCAACCTCCATAAAGGTAGCTCATGCGCGTTTTCCCGGAATGCTGCTGGCTCGCTATCACCCTCGTGGCCGGCATGGTCCACGCCGCCGAACCGGGTGTCACCGATACGCAAGTCCGGCTGGGCATGGTCAATGCGCAAACGGGGGCGGCATCGGGGCTGGGGCGGGCCATGCTCGACGGCGCGACGGCCGTGTTCCAGGAAGCAAACCTGCGCGGCGGCATCCATGGCCGCAGCATCGAGCTGGTGGTCGCCGACGACGGCTACGATCCGGACCGCGCCATCAGCGAAACGCTCAGGCTGATCGAGGAAAAACAGGTGTTCGCCCTGTTCGGCAACGTGGGCACGCCCACCACCAACGCCGTCATACCGATCGTCCAGGAAATGAAAGTGCCGCTGGTGGGCGCGTTTACGGGCGCGATGACCTTGCGCCACCCCGTGGTGCATGAAATCATCAACTTCCGCGCCAGTTATGACGACGAGTCCGATGCGCTGGTGGAGTATTTCACCAGCCGCGGCGTCAAACGCTTTGGCGTCCTGTACCAGGATGACGGTTTCGGCAATGCCGTGCTCGACGGCACCGTGCGCGCCCTGCAACGGCGTGGCATGGAACTCGTTGCCAAGGGTTCCTTCCAGCGCGGCACGACGGCCGTCAAGGCGGGACTGGCGGCCCTGATCGGGCATGAGCTGCAAGCCGTGATCATGGCCGGGCCCTACACGCCGGTGGCGGCATTCGTGCGCGAGGCGAGCCAGGCCGGGCTGAAGGCGGCCCTGGCCACGGTGTCCTTTGTCGGCACGGACAGCCTGCTGCAACTGCTGGGCAAGGCAGGCGACAACATCGTCATCTCGCAGGTGGTGCCGCTGCCGGAGGAGCGCCAGCTGCCCATCGCCGCCGACTGCGCCGCGCTGCTGGCCAGGCACGTGCCGGCGGCCACACTGTCTTTCGTCAGTTTCGAAGGCTGCATCTCGGCCACGTTGATGGTGGCGGCGCTGCGCCGCGCTGGCGCCGACCTCACGCGCGAGCGCCTGATCCAGAGTTTCGAAACGTTCGACCGGCTCGATCTGGGCGGCTTGCGGGTGACGCTGCGGCCAGGCGACCACCAGGCGTCGACGGCCGTCTTCCTGACCCGCATCGCCGACGGCAGGATCGTTCCGGCCGAGCCGGCGCCTGGCGCGAAGTGATGCGCGCCTCCCTCCCCTGGAGCCTGGCATGAAAATCAGGACCAAGCTGATCATCAGTACCAGCGTGCTGCTGGCGGGCGTGGCGGCCATGGCGGCGGCCGGCCTGCTGCTGGTGAAAGGCATCGAAACGCATGTGCACGGCTTGACCGACCAGACCGTGCCGCTGTACACGGACGTGTTGCGCCTGCGCTATACCGTGCAGGATATGACGTCGGATTTTTTCGAACTGGGCAAGGCGGAAGACCTGGCGCAGCTGGAGCAGGTATCAAGCAAGATCGTCGCCAGTATCCAGGCCGCCGAGAGCATCAGCCAGGACTTGCGGCGCCACGGCGAGTCGCAAACGCCCCGCTATCACTCGGCCTTCGAACAGGAATTCCAGCGCATGCGCGTCGCCGTGCGCAAACGCCTGGAAAACGAAGCCTATTACAAGGCCCAGGCGACGGAGATGCGGCAAGTGCTGGCGCAGATCAAGGCCGCCGCCAAGGGTGCGCGCAGCAAGATCCGCCTGGTCGACAGCCAGGCCCAGGCCACGGCCGCCGAGGTGCAGCTGGAAAGCCAGCGCCTGAACCAGAACGCCCGCTACCTGACCGATTTGCGCAAGAGCATCCACGACATGCAGATTGCGCTGGCCGAAACGGAGGCTGTGAAAAACCGTTTCCGCATCGCGCCCTTGCGCGAACGGCTGACGGCGGCCGTCGCGCGCCTGGCGGGAAGCAGCGAGCGCGACATCAGTCCGGCCCAGCAGGCGCTGCGGGCGAAACTGCTGGCCACGGCGCGCCAGATGCTCGATCCCGCCGCCGGCTTGCTGGCCCTGCGTGCGGGGCTGCTGGCCGAGGGCGGCGCCAGCGCGGCGCAGCAGGCGGCCTACGCCGCCCTCAAGGAGCAAACCAGCACCGCGCTGGCCAGCGCCCACCTGCGCCTGGCCGAGGAGCTCGATCCCATCGAACTGCAGCTGGCCATCGGACGCGACCGGCTGGCGGAGGCCGGCCGCTACATGCACACCTCGGCCCGCATCGAGGATGCCAGCGGCGAAATCAACCTGGCCGTCGACGCCATCAGCATCGACGTGGGCGAAGTCATGCTGGCCACGGCAGCCGGCGATGTCACGCGCCTGGGCCACGATATCGCGCAGCGCATCAGCGCCCTGCAGCGCGACATGGCCACCATGCAGACCTTGCTGCAAAGCATAGGCCAGCTGGACTTGCTGGCCGAAACGCGCGGCGTCAACACCCATCTCGATGCGGTGGAGCGCTCGGGACAGCGGCTGGTGCAAGCCAAGGGCAGCGTGCTGGACAGCCAGACGGCGCTGGATGAGGTCATCGACCACG
The DNA here is from genome assembly GCF_002735705.1 of Janthinobacterium sp. BJB426. Taxonomy (GTDB): domain Bacteria; phylum Pseudomonadota; class Gammaproteobacteria; order Burkholderiales; family Burkholderiaceae_D; genus Janthinobacterium. The sequence continues at coordinate 39,352 of NZ_PDZL01000002.1, read as the reverse complement.
TGCGCGCCTTCGAGCGCGAACAGGCCGCCTATTCCGCGCAGCAGGTGGCGCGCATCACGGGCCAGCAGCAGGACGCGGTGACCCAGGTGCGCGAGGGCGTGCGCCATGCCTTCGTGCTGATCCTCGGCATCGCCCTGGTGCTGCTGCTGGCCTGCGTGGCCATCACCGGGCTGATCAGCGCTTCCATCGCCAGGCCGCTGGCGCGCCTGTCCTACGCCATCGCGCATATCCGCGACGGCAAGGCGCTGTCGGTACGCGTGGCGCAGCACGGCAGCGATGAACTGGGGCAATTGATCCTGGGATTTAACGGCATGCTGGAGCACGTTGAACAGCGCGACCTGGCGCTCAAGCAGGCCAAGGGCGAGGCCGACGCCGCGAACCGCGCCAAGTCGGAATTCCTGGCCAAGATGAGCCACGAAATCCGTACGCCGATGAATGGTGTGCTGGGCATGACGGAGTTGCTGCAGCGCACAGAACTGAGTCCCAAGCAGCAGCGTTTCGTGCACACGGTACACCGTTCGGGCGAAAGCTTGCTGAGCATCATCGACGACATCCTCGACTTTTCCAAGATCGAGGCGGGCAAGCTGGTGCTCGAACATATCCCCTTCGACCTGCGCCAGGTGATCGACGATGTGGTGGCGCTGTTTGCCAACGGCATCCATCGCAAGGCCATCGAATTTACCTGCCGCATCGCCTCCGACGTGCCGCAGCACGTGCGCGGCGACCCCGTGCGCCTGCGCCAGATCCTTACCAATTTGCTCAACAACGCCACCAAGTTCACCGAGCGGGGCGAGATTTCCGTCGACGTCAGCTGTCCCGTTGCCGGCCAGATCCGGCTGGAAGTGAGCGACACGGGCATCGGCATGGCGCCGGAAGCGGCTGCGGCCGTCTTCCAGCCCTTCCGCCAGGCCGACAGCACCACCTCGCGCAAGTATGGCGGCACGGGACTGGGACTGGCCATCATCAAGCAACTGGCGGAGATGATGGGTGGCAACATTGTGCTGAAATCCGTGGCGGGCCAGGGGTCCAGCTTCGCCGTCACCGTCGTCGTGGGCAGTGTAGCGCCCGAAGACGCGCCGCCGGCGCCGCCGCCGCGCGTATCGCTCGATGCCTTGCACGTGCTGATCGTGGACGACAATGCCACCAACCGCAGCATCCTGCTGCAGCACGCGATCGAGTGGCAGATGGCCGCCGCCAGCGCCGCCGACGGCGCCGAAGCGCTGGGCCTGCTGCAAGGCGCGCTGCGCGGCGGGCGCCCGTTCGACCTGGCCATCATCGACATGCGCATGCCCGTCATGGACGGTGCCGAACTGGTGCGGGCGATCAAGGCCGACGCCGGCATGGTGGCGCTGAAAATCATCATGCTCAGTTCACTCGATGCCTCAGCCGACCTGCGCCTGGTCACGGCGCTGGGGGTGGAATACTGCCTGACCAAGCCCGTGCGGGCGCTGGAACTGCGTCACTGCATCGAAGCCGTCTGCGGCTTCGGCACCTTGGCGCCGACGCCGCCAGCGGCGCCTGCCCTGCCCGCTGCGCCGGACAGCGCACCCGCAGGCCAGGCGCCGCTGCGCATGCTGCTGGTGGAAGACAATGCGATCAACCAGGAAATCGCCCTGGCTATGCTGGAAGATAGCGGCTACGAAGCCATGCCGGCCGACAACGGGCGGCGCGCGCTGGCCCTGTGGGAACGTCACCCGTTCGACGTGATCCTGATGGATTGCCAGATGCCGGAAATGGACGGTTTCGAAGCGACCCGGCAGTTGCGCCGCATGGAAACCCAGCAGGGCCGTCACCGCACGCCCATCATTGCCCTGACGGCCAATGCCATCCTCGGCGACCGCGAACTGTGCCTGGACGCGGGCATGGACGACTACCTCGCCAAGCCGTACACGCGCGCCGCCCTGCTGGCCGTGCTGGCCCGCTGGCACCCGGCGCCCGCCGTGCCGGCGGCTGCGGAAACGGTAGTGACGATGGAAGCGACTCCGGCGCCGGCGAAATCGGCCTCCATCCTCGACGCCGCCGCCCTGCAAAACCTGCGCGCCATGCGGCGTCCCGGCCGTCCCGACGTACTGGGCCGCATCATCGACCTGTTCTACAGCGACGCCCCGCGCCTGCTGGGCCAGCTGGAAGTGGCCGCCGAGGCCAGTGACGCCGCTGCCCTGCAGCTGGCGGCGCACACGCTCAAGTCCAGCTGCGCCAACGTGGGCGCGCTGGGCTTGTCGGCCACCTGCCGTGAAATCGAACAATACGCGCGCGGCAATGATGTCGGCAGCGCACTGCAGCATATCCGCGGCATCCAGCAAGAACTCGACCGTGTCCTCGCCGCCCTGGCCCTTGAGAAGGAAGCCCTATGAATACCGCACTGCCCCTGCAAGCACTGGTCCTGGTGGTCGATGATGACACCATGACGCGCATCCTGGTGACGGAAGCGCTGGAACCGGAAGGCTTCCGCATCGAGGAAGCGGCCAGCGGCCTGGAAGCGCTGGCCGCCTTCCAGCGCGGCGTGCCCGACCTGATCCTGCTCGACGTCGCCATGCCCGGCATGAGCGGCTTCGAATGCTGCGCCCAGCTGCGCCGCTTGCCCGGCGGCGCGCACGTGCCCATCGTCGTACTGACCGGCAACGACGACGACGACTCCATCAAGCAGGCGCTGGAAGCGGGCGCCAGCGACTTCATTTCCAAGCCGATGCAATGGCGGCTGCTGGCGCACCGGCTGCGCTACCTGCTGCGGGCCAGCAGCGCGCTCACCGAGTTGAGCCGCATCCAGGAAAGCCTCAGCCACGCGCAGGCGCTGGCCCGCCTCGGCAACTGGGAATACCGGATCGCCGGCGGCGACGGCTACTGGTCGCCGGAACTGTTGCGCATCCTGGGCCTGGACGCCAATTCCGGCCCCACCAGTTTCGACCGCCTGCTGCAATGCCTGCCGGAAGACCAGCGGCCCCTGCTGCTCGATGCCTTCATGGAACTGCATGCGAACGGCACCAGCTACGGACTGGAACACAAGGTGCTGCAGCCGGACGGCGGCGAGTGCATCGTCTTTCACCAGGCCGAAGCCGTGCGTGAAGGCCGCGAGGTGCTGCTGATGCGCGGCACCGTGCAGGACATCACGGAACGCAAGCTGCAGGAATTGCGCATCGAATACCTGGCCAACCACGACGCGCTGACAGACTTGCCCAACCGCCAGTTGCTGAACGACCGCATCGGCCAGGCCATCGTCCATGCCCGCCGCACCCGCCTGCACCTGGCCACCCTGATGCTGGACCTCGACCGTTTCAAGTTCGTCAACGACAGCTATGGCCACCCGGTGGGCGATGCGCTGCTGCAGGAAGTGGCCCGGCGGCTGAAGCTGGCGGTGCGCGAAGGCGACACCGTGGCCCGCCAGGGCGGCGACGAATTCGTCATCCTGCTGACGGACCTGCCCGACCTCGAGACGGCCGAACAGATCGTGAAGAAAGTGCTGGCGATGTTCGACGATCCTTTCGTACTGGGCGAACATACCCTGCACGTCAGCACCAGCATCGGCGCCAGCGTGTTTCCCTCCGACGGCGACAGCGGCGACATGCTGCTCAAGACGGCCGATGCGGCCCTCTACAGCGCCAAGGACAAGGGCCGCAACGGCTACCAGTTCTACAACCACAAGATGGGCGTGCTGGTGGAAGAGCGGGCCGAAATCGAACACGCGCTGCACCAGGCGCTGGCGCTGGGCGAGCTGGAACTGCACTACCAGCCCAAGGTCGACCTTACCAGCGGCAAGATTTATGGCATGGAAGCGCTGCTGCGCTGGCGCCGCGACGGCATCGGCCTGGTGCCGCCGGACCGCTTCATTCCCCTGGCCGAGGAAACGGGCATGATCGTACCCATCGGCGAATGGGTGCTGCGCACGGCTTGCGCGCAACTGGGCGTCTGGCACGCCTACGGCTTTACGCACCTGACGATGGCGGTCAACGTGTCGGCGCGCCAATTCCGCCAGGTCGACATGCCGGCACTGGTGCGCGAAGTGCTGGCCGACAGCGGCGTGCCGGCAGATTGCCTGGAACTGGAGCTGACGGAGAGCGTGCTGATGCAAAACCGCGACCTCGTGGTGAAGGCGCTGGAACAGTTGAAGGAAATCGGCGTCACCTTGTCGCTGGACGACTTCGGCACCGGCTATTCCAGCCTGTCCTACCTTAAGCAGTTCCCCATCGACGTGGTCAAGATCGATCAATCGTTCATCCGCGACGTGACCGACAGCGTGGATGGCGCGTCGCTGACCCGCTCCATCATCGCCATGGCCAAGTCGCTGCACATGACCACCGTGGCCGAGGGCGTGGAAACGGAGGGGCAATTGGGATTTCTCAATACCAACCACTGTGACGCCATGCAAGGCTATTACTTCAGCCGCCCGCTGCCCGGTGCCGAGATGGATCAGATGTTGCATGCTGGCACCCATTTGCCGCCCGACAGCTGCCATGCCGAAACGCCGCAGCGCGTGCTGCTGCTGGTGGACGACGAGGAACATATCCTGTCCGCCCTGCGCCGCTCGCTGCGCAAGGAGGGCTACCAGATACTCAGCACCAGCAAGCCGCAGGAAGCGCTGGAACTGGTGGCCGCCCACGCCGTGGGCGTGATCCTCACGGATGCGCGCATGCCGGGCATGTCCGGCAACGAGCTCCTGCGTCGCATCAAGGGCATCTATCCGGAGATCGTGCGCGTGATGTTGTCCGGCTACCCTGAATTGCATTCGGTCACGGCAGCCATCAACGAAGGCTCCGTGTACAAGTTCATCACCAAACCCTGGGACGAGACCCTGCTGAAAGAGCATCTGCGCGAAGCCTTCGTGCGCTTCGAATCGGGCGTGCAGCGCCCGCCAATGGGGCCGCATGGCATCGAGATCAGCAACCGCGCCGCCTAGGCGCGCCACCAGGAGTCAGCATGCCGGATCAGTTGTTCTTCGAAGGCTTGCGCGCCCTGGCCGAAGCCGCCTTTCCCAAGCATTGCGCCTGTTGCGGGCGCGTCTTCGCCACGGCGGACGAATTCATCGGGCAGACGCAGGCGATGCGCCAGAATGTCTCCGGGCTGAAACAAAGCTTCGACGATAACAACGTGGCCATCGTCGAGGTCTACCGCAATTGCCTGTGCGGTTCGACCCTGATGGATTTCTTTTCGGACCGGCGCAGCACCTCCGAGGCCAGCCAGGAGCGGCGCCAGCTGTTTGCGCGCCTGTTGCCGCTGCTGATGGAAAAAGGCATGGAACGGGCTGCCGCGCGCGAATATCTGCTGCACGTCGTGCGCGGCCAGCTGCCGTGACGAGCCGCCTGCTTTACCAGTAGCCCAGCACCTTCCACCAGGTCGTGCCGACGACGGCAAAGATCAACAGTTCCACTACGCACATGATGAAGCCGACGCGCCACCAGTTGCCCATGGTCACGAAGCCGCTGCCGAAGATGATGGGCGAGGTGCCCGTCGCATAGTGGGTCAGGGTCATCATGATGGCCGAGCCGGCCGTCATCATCAGCATGAAGGGCACGTGGTATTCGGCCGGGATCAGGTGCAGGCCCACCGTCAGGAAGGCCAGCAGCATGGCGCTGATGTGGGCCGTCGTGCTGGCGAAGAAATAATGCGAAAAGACAAACACCAGCACCAGGACGCCGGCGATCGGCAGCCAGTCCATGCCGCTGGCGACAATCGCCGCCTTCATGCCGGCCGAGAACCAGGCTATCACGCCCGTCTTGTTCAGTTGCTCGGCCATCATGACGAGCGCGCCGAACCACACGAGGGTGTCCCAGGCGCTCTTTTCCGACAAGACGTCATCCCAGTCGATGGTGCCGGTAATGATCAGCACGAACAAGCCGACAAAGGCGACCACCGTCGCATCGAGCGAAAACGCGGGGCCGAACAGCATGGCAGGCACGTTGGCCCACAGCAAGAGCAGCAAGGCGAAGGTGCCCAGCATGACTTTTTCCGACGGCGACAGCAGGCCCATGCTTTTCAGCTCCGCCTTGGCGTAGGTGACGGCGTCCGGCGTGGCTTTCAGTTCCGGCGGCGACAGCCAGTAGATAATCAGCGGCATCACCAGCAGGCAGACCAGGCCCGGCAGCAGCATGCACAGGGCCCAGGTCGTCCATGTCAGGTGGAAACTCTGGCCGCTGGCCTTGGCCACGAAGTCGACCACCAGCGGATTGGGCGCCGTGGCCGTCAGGAACATGGCAGACGTGATGGGATTGGCGTGGTAGTTGACGAGGGCCAGGTAGGTGCCGACCTTCTTTTCCGTGCCCTTGGCCGGGTCCGAATCGAAGGCGTTGGCGATCGATTTCATGACAGGATGGACGATGCCGCCGCCGCGTGCCGTGTTACTTGGCGTAAATGGCGCCAGCACCAGTTCGCAGATGGCCAGGCCATAGCCGATGCCCATGGTGCGCTTGCCGAGCAGCGAGATGAACAGCAGGCCGATGCGGCTGCCCAATCCCGTCTTTTTCAGGCCGCGCGAAATCAGGATTGCCACGACGATCAGCCAGATCAGGGGATTCGAGAAACTGCTGAGCGCATCCGTGATGGCGCCCTTGGACGAGGTCGACGTCACTTGCGACAGCGACACGATGACGATGGCCATCATGGCCATCACGCCGATCGGCATGACTTTTAATATGATCGCCAAAATCGTGGTGAGGAAGATCGCCACCAGGCCCCAGGCCTTGGGCGTCAAGCCATCGGGCGCCGGCAGCAATAGCATGCTCACCAGCAAGATCGTGCAGATCAGGGCGGGGACGAGGCGGAATGGGACGGCTTCCTTGAAATGCAGGAACAGGTCGCGCACTGTTTTATACATCTTTATTACCTTTCGCTGTGGGTCGGGCATCGTGGCGGCAGGAATCGTGCACGCAGATTCATGGGCTGGCAGGCACAAGAAGCGCGCCCGCAAGATGACAGATGCCCAACAATTCTGTTCGGCAATATCATACACGCAAGACTGCCCGTCTCCTGCTCCATTCGGCGCGCCTTTGCCGGCAATTGCAAAATCGTTGACCTGCGCGCGGCATCTCTCACATAATCGCCCTTCCTGCCGCCCGCCCCCACGAGGATGCCATTGCATACCCGCAACAATCACATCGACGCCCTGCGCGGCGCCGCCATCCTGTGCGTGCTGGCATTGCACTTCGCCCTGGCCTACGGCTTGAAGAACAGCCCGCTCGGCGTTCTGCCGACTTGGCTATTGAAAGCCGCCTACCAGGGCAATTACGGCGTGACCATGTTTTTCGTCATTTCCGGCTATTTGATCACATCGACCTCGCTGCGGCGCTGGGGTGACCTGGCGCGCATCGACCTGGCGGCGTTCTATGTCTACCGCATCACCCGCCTGCTGCCCGCGCTGCTGCTGGCCCTGTCCATCATCGTATTGCTGGGGGTGCTCGACGTGCCCTTCTTTGCCAATTCCGATGGCGGCAAGGACTTGCCCGCCAGTTACTTCGTCATCGCCATCGCTTCCATCCTGACCTTCTGGCACAACGTGCTGATGCAAAGCGCCGGCTATTTCAATTACTGCCTGAACGTGTACTGGTCGCTATCGGTCGAAGAAATGTTTTATCTGCTGCTGCCCCTGTCGTGCCGCCTGCTGCGCCGACGGCACTGGATCACGCTGCTGTGCGGCGCTGCCATCGTCGCCGGCCCCGTGTACCGCAGCCTGCATGCGGACAACGAGATTTACTTCATGTACGGCTACTTTGCCTGCTTCGACGCCATCGCCATCGGTTGCCTGACGGCCCTGCTGACGCAACGCTGGCAACCAGGTGCGCGGGCCGGGCGATTCTTGCGCTGGACAGCGGGCCTGGTCCTGGCGGCCCTGTACGTGCGCGGCATCGGTGGCCATGAGGTATTCGGTTTTACGTGGATCGCCGTGGCTGGCGCAGCCTACATCGTGGGCGCCACGGCGGGCCAGACGGCGGGCCAGGGCCGCTCCGGCCCGCTGCAATGGCTGGGACGGCACAGCTATGAGCTGTATTTGTTCCATATCATCGTGCTGGCCGGCATGCGCAATGTGGTCGACAAGGCGGGCCTGGGCTACGCGGAACGGCTGCCGTGGCTGGCGCTGTTCCTGGCCGCGACGGCGCTGGCGGCCGCCCTCGTGGCCCGCTACGTGTCCGACCCGGCCAATGCTGCCCTGCGCCGGCGCTTCCGGGGCGCCGCCACGGCCGCGCCGGCATGCGCTGGCGGCAACCCTGGCGCGGCGCCTTGAAAAACTGAGCCAGGTCAAGAGTCCGCATGCCCACAGCCCGTTTCCGGGCGAAATCCAGCCCGATCTTGCCATCCGCACTATAATGTTGGCACCGTGTGCGGCAGCATTGGCGGCGATAGACGGTAACAATTTCGTGTGGAGGCCGGTACAATAGCGTCTGGGCCTACACAGGGTTTCACTTTTGCCAGCAGTTGCCAGCAACTAACCATTTTTTTGACCAGCCAACAAATACTATGAGTTCGATGAATGAAGAGCGCGTTTTAAGCGTGCACCACTGGACGGATACCCTGTTCTCCTTTACCACCACGCGCGACCCATCGCTGCGTTTCTCGAATGGTCACTTCACCATGATCGGCCTGCGCGTCGATGGCAAGCCCCTGCTGCGTGCCTACAGTATCGCCAGCGCCAATTACGAAGACCACCTGGAATTTTTCAGCATCAAGGTACCAGGCGGTCCTTTGACGTCGCGTTTGCAACATTTGCAAGTGGGCGACACCGTCATCGTCGGCCGCAAGCCGACGGGCACCCTGGTGTCCGACTACCTGCTGCCAGGCAAGCGCCTGTACATGCTGTCGACGGGCACCGGCCTGGCGCCATTCCTCAGCATCGTGCGCGATCCGGACATCTACGAGCGCTTCGACCAGCTGATCCTCGTGCACGGCGTGCGCCAGGTCGATGAACTGGCTTACCACGACTTGCTGGAAGAGCATTTGCCGAAGCATGAATTCCTGGGCGAAATGGTCAGCGACAAGCTGCGCTACTACCCGACCGTGACGCGCGAAGACTTCCGCAACATGGGCCGCATCACCGAACTGATCGAGAACGGCAAGCTGGCCGAAGATCTGGGCGTGCCGGCACTCAATCCGGCCGAAGACCGCGTCATGATCTGCGGCAGCTCGGAAATGCTGCGCGACCTGAAGGAAATGCTGGAAGCGCGTGGCTTCAAGGAAGGCAATACCTCGACGCCTGGTGACTTCGTGGTCGAGCGCGCGTTCGCCGAGAAGTAATCCGCAAGGCATCCGCAACACCCCAGGGGCCCGGCCCCGCCGCTTTCTGCGGCGGCGTCGGGCCTTTGCATTGCGGCGTCAGCGGGCCAGCGGCGCGGCGCGCTGGTAGCGCAAGCCATTCATGAAGCGCTGTACGGGCAAAAAGGCGCTGCTGAGGATATCGTCCTGCGCTGCGTAATAGCGCGTTTCGATCTTCAGCAAGCCCAGCACGGTCGCATCGAGCTTGTCCGTTTGGTATGGCCGGTTTTCCAGCGCGGCGCGGACGGCCGCCGATTGCGGCGCTTGCTGGTTGTCCCAGATCAGCATGGGAATTTCATAGCCGCTCTTGTCCGAGGCGGAATGGCCCGCGTGATTGCGGCTGTAGCCCACTTCCTGCCCGTGGTCGGAAACGAACAGCAGCGAGGCGGCGCGGTCGGTCTTGGCCTTTTCCGTCATGCCGATCAGGGTGCCCAGCACATAATCGCCATAGCGGATGGCGTTGTCGTACTCGTCGCGCTGGTTGCGTATCCAGCTTGACCTGCCCTGGTGTTCCATCTGCGCGCTGACGGCGTCGTGCGCCCGGTCGAAATGCGCGAAGCGGCTCGGGTAGCGCATGTCGTAGCTGGGATGGGCGCCCAGCAAATGCACGACGATAAGCTTTTTCGGCGCCTCGTCGCGCAGCGCATGGGCGAAGGGCTGGAACAGGTTGCCATCAAAATTGTTTTCGCCGCGACCAGTGCCATAGTTGATGAAGTCGCTCTCATCGGCCTCGCCCGCCAGCAGCCCGATCCAGCCATCGTTGCGCGTCTGGTTCGACACCCAGAACGTCTTGTAGCCGGCCGCCTCGGCCAGCATCAGCAAGTTCGGCTTGGCCATCCACGCGTCGGGGTTGCCGATATCGGCGGGCGTCAGCATCGTCATCATCGATTCCACCGTGCTGGCGGCCGGCGAAATCACGTCATTGAATACCAGCAGCTTCGAGCGCATGGCGTCGAGCTGGGGCGTGGTGGCGCGCGGATAGCCATACAGCGACATCGAGGCGCGGTTGGTGCTCTCGCCGATCACCAAGATGACGGTGCGGGCATCCTCGCCTGCGTAGCGTACATCCCAGTCGCGCGGCGCGGACATGGCCGCCGTCAGCGCGTGCTGCATCGATTGCATCGCTTGCAGCTGCGCGCTGTACTGCTGATAGCGCAGCGGCCAGAACAGGGCCGGATTTTCGCGCCGCATGGTGGTGTTGACGTGCAGCAGCACGAGAAAGACGGCCATGCTGGCGGCCAGGCATTTTTGCGGCAGGCCCGGCGCCGCAACGGCGCGCGCAGCGTGCCAGCGCTGCAACTGGCGGTCGGCCAGCAGCACCGCCGCCGTCACGAGCACAAAGCAGCCGGCTGCTTGCGCCAGGGCAACGCTGTTGTGCAGCAAAAACTCGCCCGTTTCGGCTTGATCTGTCGCAAACATCGCCTGTAAAACGGCATTTGGATTCGGCCGCATGCCAAAATAGCCACGCAAGAAGCCCTTGATGGCGGCATCGAGGTAAAACACGGGCACGACGACGCGCACCAGCACGGAGATCGCGCTCGGGCTGCGGCGCCACGCATGCAGCACGCCGCCCACGCCCAGCAGGAAGGCCGCGAGTAACACGCTCAATTTCAGGCATTCGTTCGCGCTTAACTGATCGAAGAGGAAGAACAGCAGCAGGCCAGCAATGCTGAACAGGACACGGCAAAACAGAATCAGCATGGGGCGATAGATAGTAGGCATTCAAGGGAGACATGCCCGTGCGACGGGCCAGCGATTGTAGCGCAGTCCGTTGCAACTTGTACCATTATTTCCTGCGCGCTCCTGACAGAAATTGTCAGTGCTTTTTATTATGATTTCGGCACCAGCAGGCCAACGAGCCTGTATTACTATTGATATCTCCACCAGCGACAGGACTTTTCATGACACGTGCCATCACCATACTGACCGAGAACTTTGCCGATTGGGAAACCGCCCTGCTCAATTCCACGGCGCGCCTGTATTACGGCTTTTACACGCAGTTCGCCACGCCGGGCGGCTTGCCCGTCACCTCGTCCGGCGGCATGCTGGTCACGCCGCAACTGGCGCTGGAAGAAATTGTGCTCGATGAACTCGACTTGCTGATGGTGTGTGGCGGCAGCCACTGGCAAAGCGGCAAGGCGCCCGACCTGGGCCCGTTGCTGCGCGCCGCCCGCGACAAGAATATCGTGCTGGCCGGCATTTGCGACGGCACGCGCGTGCTGGCGCAGGCTGGCGTGCTCGACACCGTACGCCACACCTCCAATTCCGCCGACAACCTGACGGCAACCGGCTATGCGGGCGCCGCCCTCTACCAGGATGTGCCGTGGGCCGTGGCCGACCAGCGCGTCATCACGGCGCCCGGCACGGCGCCCGTCAGTTTCACGGCGGAAGTCTTGCGCGCCCTGGGCATCGCCGATGACAACCTGGCCGCCTACCTGGCCATGCACGGGGCCGAGCACGGCAAGACTGCCGGCTAATTGACGCCCAGCGCGCGCAGGCGCGCCACGGCGTGCGTGTTGCCCGGATCCAGTTCCAGCGAACGGCGATAATGCGTGATGGCCTGCGCCTTCGCGCCGTCCGCCTCGTACGCTTCGGCCAGGCTGTCGTGGCCATTCGCCCCTTGCGGGTACAGTTGTACGCCCAGCTGGAAGACGGCCGCCGCCTGCTTCGCTTGCTGCCGTCCCAGCAGGCGGTAACCCCAGGCATTCAAGTCGTCTTCCGTGGGTTCCGACAGCCCGTGCTGGCGCCGGATGGCCGTCAGTTTCTTGTCCAGCCCGTCAAAACCGTCAATGGCCGCCTGCTTGCGCAGCAGGTGGGCCGCATACGCGCCGCCGCGCTGCTGGCGCAGGCCGGGAATGTAGAAGCTTGCGATAGTATCGATCAGCTGCTCCGGCTGGGCGCCGGCCAGGTTGCTGAGGATAATGACGGCCAGGCCATCGTCCGGATACACATAAAAGGCCGAGCGGGCGCCGCCGATGCCGGCCACGGCGCGGTGCTCACTGCGGCCGATGCTGGGCCAGCCCAGCGCCCACGGCGCCGGCTTGCCGTCACTTAAGCTGGTCGGCTGCCACAGCCGTTCCACACCGGCGGGCGCCAGCAAGCGTCCCGACTGCAGCGCGATGAGCCAGTTCGCCAGTTCACCCACATTGCTGTTGATACCGGCCCCGGCGCGCATGAAGACGGGGAAATCCTCGATCACGTTGCGGTAACCCTTGCCTCCCCGGTCCAGTACGTAGGAACTGGCCTTGTTGGCGACCACGTCCTTCGCGTCGCCAAAGCCACTGTGCCGCATGCCGGCCACGTCGAACTGCCGGCGCTGGATGAAAGTGGTAAAGGGCTGGCCGCCTTGCCGCTCGATCAATTGCGCCAACAACACGTAATTGGTCTGGTTATAGCGGAAGCGCTCTCCTGGCTGAGCTTCCACGGGCAGCGCCTGCACGGCAGTCCACGCCGCAGCGCCATCGTCCGGCAGCGGCCCCACCAGCTTGCCGCTGCGCTGGTCCAGCACATCGGGCAAGCCCGAGGTATGGTTGAGCAGTTGCGTCACCGTCACGGCTTGCCAGGCTGGCGGGAGCCCCGTCAGGTATTCGCCGATGGGCGCCGCCAGGTCGATCTTGCCCTCCTGCACCAGCTGCATCACGGCCACACCCGCAAACGATTTCGTTGCCGAATTGATGGAAAACAGGCTCGTCTCCGTCACGGGCACCTGGTATTGCAGGCTGGCCAGGCCGAAATTGCGCGTCAACACCACCTTGCCACCCTGGATCACCGCCAGTTGCAGCCCAGGAATCTGGCGCTCCTGCATTTCGCTGCGCAGGAAGGCGGCAACCTCCTGCTCCGCGTTGGACACTTTCTGCTGGTTGGCGGGAGCGGCAGTGACCGCTGCAGTGACGGGAGCAGCCACGGCGGCAAGCGCCATGACGAGCAGGAAAGACGGGAAGCGTGGGTTCAAAATACGGCTTTCGACAGTGGAAAACGGAATCGCAGCATCCCATACCTATTTATCAACGTCAACGACAATCTTGCCGGTCAGAAAGTCACTCTTCCAGCCACACGTCTTCGTAGCCTTCGCGGTCAAGGATGAACCTGGCGCCGCTGGGCAAGGCCAGGTAATCGACCACTTGCGGCAGCATGTCGTGCAAGTGTTCCGCATGCAGGGGCTGGTAAAAGCCGCTGGCATCGTCGTGTTCGCCGCAGTGGATGAACCAGCTGATGGTGCCGTTTTCCGGCAGCGCGACGCGCGTGCCATAGATGGGCGACTGGTCCAGGCTGCCGATGGCCAGGGCCACCATGGGCTCCGGTGCTTGCGCGGGCAAGCCGAATTTGTCGCAGATGCGCTGCTGTGTTTTGCTGATCGGTATGCTCATGCTGTTCTCAGGATCCGATGTATTGATAATGGAGGCGCAGCGCGCCGTCGTGGCCGGACATTTCCAGGTGCAAGGTCGCTTCGCCCGGCTGGCCATCGGCCAGCAGCAGGCATTCCAGGCCCAGCGGTCCGGCATCGGTGGCATACACATCGACGGCCGCGCGGCCACCCTTGCCCGGCACGAAGGCTTGCGCCAGCGGCGTCAGGGACAACGCCTGGTTGGCCACAAAGTAGCTGTCGAGCATCTCGATGATCTCGTCGGCCACGCCGGGCGACAGGCCCCAGTCGCGTTGCAGCGCAACAGGATCGCGCCGGTCGAGTGTCCGTACGAACGCGGCGGCCTGCGCGTATGCCAGCTGCCGCAAGCTGTCTGTGATGGCCATTTCCATAAGGTGAGTCCTGCCCTATCCATTCAACAGGCGCCATTATAGTGCCTCGCCGCGGGTATGGTCGATCCGTTTGCTGGCAATAATCAAGCACCCTGCCGCTCATTTAGATCGACATCCTTATTATTTATCGCACCGCAATAAAATAAATGGCCTGCGTGATATTTGGTGAGTATTTAAAATAGATAATCGAGAATACGATTGATTTCAAGTTGACGCTTATTTATTCAGGCGCTAATATCGAATGGCCATATACCATGGCATACAGCGCAAGCAGTACTTAACCATCACAAGAGGATAGTACAATGCAAAAACAGAACCACTCCAAATTGTTCGCATTCAAACTGGCTGAAAAACAGGTACAAAAACTGGTAGCGCCCGCCACCGCCTGGAAGGTGCGCGACGGCGTCGCCGTGGCCGGCTGCACCGCAGTGGAAGCTGAGCAATACCGCGATTCCTCGCGCTTCCAGCCAAACGACCGCGGCCAGTATTGCTGATCACTGGCACGCCATAACCCCCGTCCGGCGTGGGGTTTCATCTATTCCCTTATATTCAAACTGGCGCTGACTCCAATTCCGGAGCGGCTTTTCTGCGCGCAGGGAATATATAAACACCTTCCAATTGGAGATTCCTTTTTTAAACAGGCATTCCCGGTAAAAATCAAATCGCAACCATTCATATAGGATATTCCCATGCACAAAGAAACCAAGCTGTTCGCATTCAAACTGGCGGAAAAGAAGGAACAGGAAAAGCCTGCCCTTCCCGCGCCCTGGAAGGTGCGCGACGGTGTCGCCGTGGCCGGCTGCACGGCGGTCGACAGCGAGGAGCAATACCGCTATTCGCGCATCGGCTCGAGTGACGGCGGCGAGTTCTGCTGATACGTTCCAGCTGAAAGCCTTGCCGCGGCAAGGCTTTTTCATCTTCCCGATTTTCCGCTACTGCAGGCTCCCCTACATGCACAAAAAGGTCTTGATTATCAGCCATAGCGGCGATCTGCACGCCGACCTGGTCGAAGCCATCCTCGCCGCGCGCGGCCATGCCCCCTTCCGTATCGATCTCGACGCTTTTCCCCGCGATTACCAGCTGTGCCAGCGCCTGCTGGACGGCCGCGCCAGCGCGCGCCTGCGCCATCTGCCCGAGGGCGACTGGCTTGACTTACAGCAGGTGGGCGCCGTCTGGCTGCGCAAGGCGGCCGACTATGCCTACGCCAGCGCCGACCTGACGCAGCAGGAACGCGCCTACGCCCAGCTGGAAACGGAGCAAGCCATCTTCAGCGTGCTGTACGGACTCGATTGCTACTGGCTCAGCCATCCGCTGGCCCTGCGCGGCGCCCAATGGAAAGGCGAACAGCTTGCGCGGGCCGCGCGCATGGGCTTTCGCGTGCCCGCCACCGTGATCACCAATGTGCCCGACGACGTGCGCGCCTTCCGCGCGGCCGTCAACGGGCCCATCATTTTCAAGAGCATGTCCACACCCAGCCTGGCCGCCGAAGCCGTCGAGGAAGCGGACAGGGTCAGCGCCGGCATCGGCACCACCATCGTCGACGATGCCATGCTGGACAGCCTGGACGCCGTCAGCGAGCTGAGCTGCCAGTTCCAGGAATATATCGCCAAGCAATATGAGCTGCGCGTCACCGTGATCGGCAAGCGCCTGTTTGCCGCGCGCCTGTATTCGCAGGACGATGCCCGCACGGCCATCGATTCGCGCGACATGTCGGCCCCCATCCGCTATGAGGCGTGCACCTTGCCAGCGGAGATAGAGCAGCGCTGCCTTGCTTTCGTGCACAGCTATGGCCTCGAGTATGGCGCGCTGGACCTCATCGTCACGCCCGACGGTGAGTATGTTTTCCTGGAAAACAATCCTGTTGGTCAATTTTTGTATGTACAACAACTGGTGCCCGCCTTGCCCCTGCTGGAAAGCGTGGCCGACACCCTCATCGAAGGAGCGCTATGCCACAGCCAGACTTGAACCTGCTGCCGTCGCAGCTGCGCGAACTGGAGCAGGCGCGCGACAGCCGGGCCATTGTCCTGGCCGCCTCGCACCTGGACATGGAACTGCTGCCCGCCCTGTACGAGCTGTGCCAGGGCATCGGCACCGTGGCGCGCCTCGACGTGGTGCTGCACGGACGCGGCGGCATCGTCAACGCGGCGCGCCGCATCGCCATCCTGCTGCGCCAGCATGCGCGCCACCTGAGTTTTATCGTGCCCTTCCACTGCCAGTCGGCCGCCACCCTGCTGACCCTGGGCGCCGATGAGATCATCGCCGGCGACCTGGCCCTGTTCTCGCCCATCGACCCGCAGCTCGATGGCGCCGACGGCGGCTCCATGTCCAGCCTGGACATCAAGGCTTTCGGCGACATGGCGCAGCAGTGGTTCGGCGTGGATGCCGGCGAAGCGCGCCAGCAATCGCTGTCCCTGCTGTGCGGCAGCATCTTTCCCCCTTCCCTGACGGCCTTTTACCGCACCACCCTGGAACTGACGCAGATCGGCGAAGAATTGCTGGCCTGGCAATTGCCCGAGGCCACACCCGAGGCGCGGCGCGCCATCGTCGCGCAACTCGTGACGGGTTATCACTCGCACAACTATGCCTTGACACGCGAAGAACTGGCGCAGCTGGGCTTGCGCATGGAACGCGATGCCCACGCCGAACGGCTGGGCTGGGCCATTTCCACACAATTGCAGGCAAGCATAGGCGGCGCCCTGCGCAGCGCGCCCGACGAGCCGTGGAACGATGCCCTGCTGGCGTCGCGCGACGGCGTGCAACTGCGGCGCCAGCGTCCGGGCGGCTACGCGCCCGTGTGGAGCACGCAATGCTGACACCCGTGCTGTCCACGTTACTGGCTGCGTTTTTATCCGATATCGCGCGCTACTGCATTGCCTTGCTGTTGCTGGCGGCCAGCGTGGGCAAGCTGCGCAGTTACGGTGACTTTCGCGCCAACCTGGCCACCTCGTTCGGCGTGCCGCCCGCCGCCGCCAGCCTGGCCGCGCCCGCCCTGGTGGCGGCTGAATTATGGCTCGCCGGCTGGCTGCTGGCGGGAGGCGCCCAGTTGCCGATGCTGCTGTCGCTCTTGCTGCTCGGTACCCTCACGGCCATCCTGGCCTGGCGCTATTTCACGCACAGCGTGGTGCGCTGCAGCTGCTTTGGCGAAGCGGCGCGGCCCGTGTCGCAGTACGACTTGCTGCGCAACGTGCTGGTGGTCGGCATCAACGGCGCCTACTTTGCGCTGGCGCAAGAAACGACCTTGTCCATCGCCACCACAGTATTGGCCGCCGGACTGGCGGCCATCGTCTGCGTGGCCACGATTTCCCTGCACGACATCGCCATTCTGGCAAAGGCCGACTGATGGATGCCACGACCCTGCAACTGGTGCTGGCGGCGCTGGCCTTCGCCCTCGCCGGCAATATCTGGCTCAGCCTGGCAGTGCTGCGCGCCAGCCGCCGCGAACGCCTCGCGCCCACGGCGCTGGTGCCGGGCCAGCCCCTGCCTGCCGTGCTAGCCCGTCCGCTGGCTGGCAGTGCGCGTTTCCAGCCGGGCGCCAGCGGCCAGGCGGCCGTGCTGCTGTTTTTGGCCAGCCGCTGTCCGAAATGCGCGGAAAAGCTGGCCGGCATCGAACAGCTGCTTCCGCTGGCGCGCGAGGCAGGCCTGGCCGTGTGGCTGATCAGCGAAGAACCGGTCCGCCGGCTGCGCGCCTTTTTACCCGGCAACGCCTTGCGAGCGGCCACGGCGCGGCTGACGCTGCGCGACTACCGGCGCGTGAATCCGCTGATGAGTTCTCCCTCCTATGTCTTTGTCAATTACGAAGGGCAAGTGGAAGCGGCCGGTTTGATCGGCGACGAAGACTGGCTGGCCCTCGTCGAACAACTGAACGCGGAACCGTCGCAGGAGCGCGCCGCATGAGCCATCTGAACTTCGGCCCGCATGTTGAACGCCTGCGCCTGCTGTATCCCGTGCGCTGGCGCATTGCCGCCGGCCTGCTTTGCATGATCCTCACCGTGGGCGCGCAGCTGGCCTTCCCGCAAGCCATCGCGTATTTCATCGACAACGTGGCGGAACTGACGCGGCGCGGCGTCACGCCGGGCATGGTGATCGCCATGCTGGCCTTCAGCCTGCTGTATGCGCTGGTCACGAGCGCGCGCTTCTATTTGCTGCAATCGAGCGGCCACATGATCGTCATGGGCGTGCGCCGGCGCCTGTTCGACGTGGTCATCAACCAGCCCATCGCCTTCTTCGACAAGCACCATGGCGGAGAACTGAACGGCCGGCTCACGTCCGACGTGTCGGCCCTGCATGAAAGCCTGACCATCGGCGCGGCGAATGCCCTGCGCTCGCTGTGCGTCTTCGTCGGCGGCATCGCCATGCTGCTGCAGCTGTCACCCATGCTGAGCCTGCCGCTGGCCCTGTTCATTCCCATCAGCCTGTATCTGGGAAAATTATCAGGCAGTAATTACCGGCAGCGTTCGCGGGCCATTTCCGCCACCCTGGCCGCCAGCGGCAAGGTGGCGCAGGAATACTTTGCCCATGCGCGCCTGGTGCAGGCGTTCAACCAGCAAGGCGGCGCCATGGCCCGCTACGCGCAAGCCATGCGGCAACTGCTGGAGGTGTCCCTGGCCGGCACACGGCTGCTGGCCGTGTTTCAGGGCGCGCAAGGGCTGCTCGCCTTCGTTGCCCTGCTGACCACTCTGTGTTTCGGCGCCCACCTGATCGGCCAGGGCCGGTTGAGCGTGGGCGAGCTGACGGCCTTTGTCATCTATGCCAGCATGGTGACGGACACGGCCGGCTCGATCAGCGAATTCTGGAACACGTGGATGCGCACCATGGGCTCGACCGACCGCATCTTCGATATCCTGCGCAGCCACCGCGCCGTGACCGAGATGGCACCGCAGCCGCCGCTGGCCGGCCATATCGCGCTGCGCGACGTGCGTTTTTCGTATCCCGAACGCACGCAAGCCACGGCCCTCGACGGCGTCAGCCTGTCCATCCGTGCGGGCGAAAAGATCGCCCTGGTGGGCGCCTCGGGCGCGGGCAAGTCCACCATCGCCAGCCTCGTGCTCGGCCATTACCAGCCTGGCACGGGCAGCCTGCAGTTCGACGGCATCGATGCGCAGGTACTGGGCGTGACGCAGCTGCGGCGCCAGATGGCCGTGGTGGAACAGGAGCCGGCCCTGTTTTCCGGCAGCATCGCCGACAATATCGGCTTTGCCGTGCCGGATCGCCAGGTGACGCATGAGGAGATGCTGGCGGCGGCACGCCTGGCGCACGCCCATGATTTCATTGAGGCCTTTCCCGATGGCTACGAAACCCTCGTGGGCGAACGGGGCGTGCAATTGTCCGGCGGACAGAAGCAGCGCATCGCGATTGCCCGCGCCATCCTGCGCGCGCCGAAAATCCTGATCCTGGACGAAGCTACCAGCGCGCTCGACGCCGCCAGCGAACAGCAGGTGCAGCGCGCCCTCGATACCCTGATGCAAGGGCGCACCACCATCATCATCGCCCACCGCTTTTCCACCATCGTCAAAGCGGACCGCATCATCGTCATGGACAAGGGTCGAATTTGCCAGCAAGGCACGCACGCAGAGCTGCTGCGCGCGGGCGGCCAGTATGCACGGCTGATGCAGCAGCAACTGTCGCAATTCCAGCAGTTGCATGACAGTACGGCAACGCTGTAAAGTAGGCCACGATGAAAAAAACCTGTCATGGCAGTTGCCACTGCTGCGCAGTGCGCTTCGCGGCCGAGATCGACCTGGCGGCTCCCAGCCTGCGCTGCAACTGCTCGTTCTGTCTGAAAGTGCGCTGCTGAGCCAGCCACGTTCCCCCGTCAGCCTTCCGCCTGTTGTCCGGCGAGGCGGATTTGAGCGAATACCGCTTCGGCGCAGGCCGCGAACGCCATTATTTTTGCCGCCACTGCGGCGTGCGCCCGTTCGGCCGCGGCGATTCGCCCCGCAGCGGCCCGTTTGTCGGCATCAGCGTCAACTGCCTCGACGATGCGTCTGCCGCCGAACTGGCCAGGGTACCCGTCACCTTTGTCGATGGCTGGCACGATGTGTGGGACGCACCGCCGCAGGAAACGCGGCATCTGTGAGGCAAGAAGGATGGCAGGGAAAGGAAATGCGGCTGCGCCATGTCGTGGGCGGGCAGATAAGCGTGCGCTGCCCGTTGTCTGGATCGGCATTCTGGGCGATAATTACGCCCATGAACGATACCACCACCTTACCCCCATTGCCCGATCGCCTGTCGATCGACCCTAGCAGCCCTTACCACGTTGCAGCCGTGTTCGAGAACGACGTCGGCATCCGCTTCAACGACAAGGAACGTCTTGACGTGGAAGAATATTGCATCAGCGAACGCTGGATCAAGGTCGCTTCCACCAAGTCCCTCGACCGCCGCGGCCGTCCGCTGCAGATCAAGCTGAAGGGCAAAGTCGAAGCGTTTTACCGCTAAGCAACACCTATAGTTGTCATCGAGGCCGATTTCCATCGGCCTTTTTTACGTCCGCCGCTTTCTACTCAGGCATCAACGGTGATCAGCCCGGCCGAGGCCGCCAGCGGCAGCCACAGCATGGCGTCGGCCAGCACCTCGTCCGGCGTCCGGCCGCTCGACCGCGCCGCCTGCCCCGCGCACTGTGCCAGCGGCGCGCCGCCGGCCAGCGCTTGCAGGCAGTAAAATTGCCAAGGCTGCAACTCCTGCATGGCAAGCCGGTAATGCATGCGCGAAATGGCGACGAAGGCGGGCCTGGCATCCGGCTGGGCCGGCACGGCGTCGTCCGGCGCGGCCTGTGCCTGTTGCCAATATGCACACAGGGGAAATGACAGGGCCAGCAGCCGCGTGCACGGCGCCAGGCGCCAGGCCGGTGCATTTCCCAGCAACAAATCAAGTCCGCAAGGCAGCATGGGCGGCGCCAGCTTTTCCATGCCGGGCGCCCTGCCCGCCTCGCTGCGCGCCCGTTCCAGCTGCGCCAGTT
The DNA here is from genome assembly GCF_002735705.1 of Janthinobacterium sp. BJB426. GTDB lineage: Bacteria > Pseudomonadota > Gammaproteobacteria > Burkholderiales > Burkholderiaceae_D > Janthinobacterium. Next base: position 18,408 of record NZ_PDZL01000002.1, on the reverse strand, counting down.
CGACGGGAAAGCGCAAGGCGTCCCCCTGCGCGCCGGCGGCACGCTGGCTGGCGGCAAGGAAATCGGCAAAGCCAGCACCCAGGTCATACAGGGTCGCTGACGCAGACGGATGGCGCCAGACATAGGCGCGGGCAAAGAAGACGAACAGCTCGTCACCCATGACCTTGCGCAAGACAGGATAGTCGGCTTGCAGGCATTCGAGCAGGCGCTGCACATAGCCATCCGCATGGATGTGCAGCGGCGCCGGCCCGCCCCGCGCCTGTTTCAGCACTTGCTCCTGCGTCAAGCCATGGCGCTCGCTGGCCAGCTGGGCACCATGCACGGCACCGCCTGGCGCCGTCATGGCCGTCAGGAACCACGCCTGCAATTGCGCCAGCGGAGCGTCGGCGGGGGCGTCCCTGGCGGCGCTACGGCGCATGGGCCGCCTCCAGGTGAAAACCCAGCGGCGTGGAGACGGCGGCGGCAGCCGTGGCTGGCACTGCAACGGCGAATTCTCCCCGCCCGGCCGCGCGCGCCTTGTCCAGTTCAAGCAGCAGTTGCGGGTATGGCGGAATCTTCGCATCCCATTCCAGCAGGGCCGACACGCCGCCCGTCAGCTGCTGCGCCAGCGCGTACAGCCGCCAGACGGCGGCCGGCACGGGCGCGTCGTGGGTATCGATCAGCACGGCGCCGCACACGGTCGGCCCGGCCAGGTGAATCTGCACGATGTGCGCGTGCGGCAACTGGCGGATGTAGGCGGCCGCGTCATAGCCGTGGTTATGCGCGCTGACGTGGACATTGTTGACGTCGAGCAAGAGTCCGCAACCTGTGTCCTCGGCCAGGCGGCCCAGGAATTCCCATTCCGGCATGCTGGACTGGGCAAACTCCACGTAGCTGCTGGGGTTTTCCAGGATCAGGGGACGGCCCAGGAATTCCTGCACCTGGCGCACGCGCCCCGCCACGTGGCGCAGACTGGCCTCGTCCAGCGGCAGCGGCAGCAAATCGTGGCTGTTGAGCGAGGCGGCGCCCGTCCAGCACAGGTGGTCGGAAATCCACGCGGGCCGGAACTCTTCGGCCAGCTGGCGCAGCTTGCGCAGGTAGGCCAGGCTCAGGGGATCGCTGCTGCCGATCGACAGCGACACGCCATGCATGACGATGGGCACTTGCGCGGCCACCTGCTCCAGCACATGGCGCGCATAGCCGTGGTTGTCGATGAAATTCTCGCTGATGATCTCGAACCAGTCCACCTGCGGTCCGTGGCGCAGGATGTGCGCATAGTGCGGCGGGCGCAGCCCCACGCCCAGGCCCAGGTTCGGCAAGCCCAGGCGTGGCGCCACCGCGTGCACGGCGTGCCGCATCAGGTCGACGGCGGCAAGGCCAGGCGCAGGTCGGTGGGCGCAGGCGGCGCTCCCACCGGCGTGCCGCGCGCCGCCATCACCTTGCCGTAGGCTTCCCAGGCCTTGTCGTATACATTGTCGCCGAGCGCGAAGCGCATGGTCTGGCCCAGCGGAATGCTGCGGTGGTCGGGCGCGGGGCCAAAGTCGTACAGGGTCATGGTGGCCGGCGCGGGCGGTTCCTTGCCCGTGGTGTTCGGATACAGTTGCGAGGCCGAAATCGGCACGGCGCAGCCGCCGAAGCCGCCGCATTTGTTGTCGCTGGGCGCGCTGTAGACTTTATCGGGCTGCGGCGGAGGCGGCGGCACATAGCATGGCGTGCCCGGCGACGCGGCAAGCTTGACCGAGTGGCCGCAGGACGAGCCGCCCGTGTCGGCCTGGGCAAAGCCGCAGCCGCCCTGGGCGTGGCAGCCGTTGGAGCCCCGGCAAGTGTGATAGACGGCCAGCGCGGCGCAGGTGGACGAGGCTTCGCCTTCCAGGTGCATGCCCTGGCAGGCGTGGTACAGCACGCTTTTCTCGGCCAGCGGCACGCCCGTCGCCAGGTTCGGCGCCTGGCCCAGCACGGCCCAGCAGATGGCCATGCGGTCGCCCGCGCCCACCATCGACGGATACGGGAAGTCCAGTTGCTGGTTCAGCCAGTACTTGTCCAGCACGGAAGTGATGCCATAGATGGCGCCCGTGGCCACCGTACTCAGCATCTCCAGGGTGCCGCTGGCGTCCTTCAGGCGGTTCAGGGCGCCCGCCACGGCGGCCGGCGCGGGGATGTTCTGTGGTGCGGTGGCCGGGTTGTAGCGCTCGTTGGTCAGCATGGCCGCGCTCCAGCAGCCCCCTTCCGCGTGCCAGCCGGCCCAGGTCTGCACTGGGAGCATGGCCTTGACCTGGCGGAAACGCTCGTAGTGGTCGAACCGGGCGCTGTCGTGGCGCGCCTGCGCGTCGCGCGATTCGGCATCCTTGCCATTGTTCGCGTAAGACGGATAATCGCACTTCAAGGCATCCAGGTCTTCGCGGTAGTCTGGCTGCACGGCCATCAGGCGCTGCGCCGCGTCGCGGCGGTAGCGCTGGATGGCAGTTGCGCTGCCCTCGCCCTGGTCCGTGATGGCCGCCATCATGTCGATGGCCTTGTTGAACGAGCCAGTCTGTCCGCCATCCTGGTCCTGCGGGCCGAAGCAGGCGTCGAAGCGGGGAAATTCCGCCCGCGCGTGGCCCTGGACCTGGCTGTTGAACATGTCCTGCTGCACCGAGCCATTGACGAACAGCTTGTGCCACAGGGTCTGGCCATCCGTGTATTCGATGCTGATGTAGCGCGCATAGCATTCGTACATGTAGCCGATGGTGCCGAACAGGGGCAAGTCCTGCACGTGCTTGCCCGGTGTCCAGCCCGGCAGCGGCACTTCCGGGAAGTATTTGGTGTGGTTGTGCTTGTCGAACTCCGCCAGCTGGGCGCGTGCCTGCTCCTCGGGCTGCTCGATGGCGAGGAACAGGTCGCACTGATTGGTGTTCAGTTCTTCCAGGTTGACGCGCACGTGGCGGTAATCGGCCGTATCCTGCAAGTCGACGATGTGCGGGATCACGGTGCGATCCTTGCCATAGCAGGTCCAGCCGTGGTCCTGCGATTGCAGCTCCGAGCCCGTGAAGCATGGCGCCGTGCCGATGGCCGTGGCCAGGTTGGCTGCCATCTGCAGGTGCAGCATTTCCTGGATAAAGACGCTGAAGATGATATTGAAAGCCTTCTGTTCCTTCAGCTCGGGCCGGGCCGTGGTGCCCATGCCCGGCCACTGGCGGCCTTCATAATAGGTGATGCCTTTCGAGTTGATCTGGTGCGTGCCGTGGATCGAGTACATGGTGGCCATGTACAGGGGTATGGTGAACAGTTCCACGCTGACGGCCGCCTGGGCGATGGCGCGCACGGCGGCCTTGTCGGTGTCCAGCATGTCGAGCGGGCGCTTGGTAATGGCGGGCTGGGTGCTTCCTAAAACGGGCATTTTCATTCTGTATCTCCACAGGAAGGATGCGTTTCGGATATCGGGCCGGGTCGCGCCATCTGTGTGCGCTGTTCACGGCAAGGAAATCATACGCCTGAGAAAGATACTTTTGCGGCAAGATTTATGCGCTGAGCAAGGGCCAATGCCGCCAGCCCTGGGCCATGAAAATAGGCGTTTTCAGCTGCCATTCGATGACAATTGAATAGAATCGGCAAAACGCGCGCGTGTATAAGCGCCGCACCGGCAAGCGCCGGCGCGTGGCTTGCACGATGATAGTTAAGCCGCCGGCGGCGGCTGGAAGGCGCAGAAGCCCGGCCACTGGTCGCGGCTGTCGCATACTTTCAGGCAGCCTTTGTTATCCTTGAACGTGGCGACGACCTTGATGGGGAAGCCATATTTTGGCGTGGTGGCCAGGAAGGCGGACGGGCAGCTTTGCTCGTTGCTGAAGCGGAAAGTGATTTCTTCGCGGCGGCCCTTGCGCTCAAAGCCCAGCATGAAGGTTTCATTGCTGTTCCACTGCGCCTTGCCCGGCACGCGGAAGCGGTAGCGGGGGCTGCCCGGCTGCTGGCCATCAAGTTTCTGGCCGAAGACGCGGCTGCTGGCCGTGGCCGTCTCGACCTTGGCAACGGGATACACGACGGCAAAGATATAGGTGCCGGCAAAACCCTGGTCGAAGCCGAGTCCCTTCTGGTAAAACGGCACGACGATATGCGGCGCGCCCGCGTATTCCACGGTATTGCGGGCCGTCACGCGCGACGTCAGCTTGTCATCGGGCTCTTTGCCGAAGACCACGTCCAGTTCCAGCAAGGCTTGTTGCTTGTCGATATCTTGCGCCAGATAATCCTTGGGGAACGTTTCGCCGTGCACGCAGCCGGCCAGCAAGGAGGCGGCGAAGCAGCCCGCGATCAGTTTGGGTAGTGTCATGGCTGTTTTCCTTCCGGCGGCGCGGAAATGAGGCCCAGCCCCGTCACTTGCAAGCCGTTCTTGCCTTGTTTCCATTGAAATTGCTGGCCGAACCAGGCCAGTTCCAGCTCGCGCCGGATGCGGATCGAATCCGTGCGGCCCTGGCGCGCCTTGATGGCGGCGCCCGCCTGCGCGGAAGCGGCGTCCGACAAGGGCTTCAGCCACCGTTGATAGGTGTCCGGCGGCAAGGCCAGCTCACCGGCCACGCCGTCGTCGCGCGTGGCAACGATGATGCCCACCTTCGTCAGCGCATTCGTCAGATAGGCGCCGCGCCGCCCGTCGGGCGAGACGGAGACGAGCATGGCATGCGGATAATCGCCCCTGACGTTGCCCGGCACGTCAAACCACAGCAGTTCGCCCGTGCCCGTATCGAGGGCGCGTCCGTCGCGGGGAAACAGCAGCACCTCGCTGTTGCCCGGCTGCGGCACGCCCCATTCGGGGTCGCGTTCCGTGCGCACCATGTTGTCGCGCTGCATGGGACTGATGGGGCGCATCAGCGGTTCGCCATTCTGCACGCCGATCAATATCGTGCCCTGCCCCGTATAGCCCTTGGTGAAGGCCAGCAGCATGGGCTGGCCTTCGCGCGTGGCCTTGATCGGCCGCACTTCCACCACTTCGCGCGCGCCGCCGGGCCAATAGCCGTGCTTGCGGAAAGTCAAGGTAACGAGCGGGTCGTGGCGGTCACGCGTGACGACAAAATCGCCGTATTGCTTCATCACCGGCACGTAGGATGTTTGCGCCTGCGCGGCGGGCAGGACGGCGGCAAGCAAGCTGGCGGCAGCCGCCAGGCGGCATAAAGATAGGGACAGCATGGCATCCTGTAAAGGTCGCACGGGGCGAAGAATCAGAATTCTAAACGATTCCTCGCCAGCAACACTGTCCGATAGGAAACATCAACGTCGCTGGATTTCGATCAGCTCGATCTCGAACAGCTTGGGCCACAGTTTTCCCGTGACAAACAGGCGCTTGCCACGCGCATCCCAGGCGATGCCGTTGAGCACGGCGTCGGGATTGGCCGTGCCCCGCTGCCCGGGCGGCAGCAAGCCCGTCAGGTCGATCCAGCCGACAACCTTGCCGCTGGCCGGGTCGATGCGGGCGATCACGTCCGCGCCCCACACATTGGCAAACAATTGCCCGTCGACCATTTCCAGCTCGTTCAGACGCTCGATGGCGCGGCCCTCGGCCTTCACCTCGAAGCGGCGCACCTCGGCCAGGGTTTTCGGATTGAGCACGCGGATGGCGGACGTGCCATCGCTCATGTAGACGAATTGACTGTCGCTGGCCAGGCCCCAACCTTCGCCCTGGTAGCTGAATTTGCGTTTCAATTTGAAGGTCTTCAGGTCGAAGACATAGCCGGTTTGCGAAATCCACGTCAGGCCCAGGATTTCATCGCCCACGTCCGTGATGCCTTCGCCAAACACTGTCTTGTCCAGCATGGTTTTCTGCAAGACCTTGCCCGTCGCCAATTCCACCTTGCGCAAGGAAGACTGGCCGTTCTGGCCCGTGCTTTCATACAGGTGGCCATCCTTGAACAGCAAGCCCTGGGTGAACGCCTGGGGGTCGTGCGGATAGGTATTCTTGACGAAATAGCCATACACGGGAATGGCGGCCTGGGCGTAGCCCATTTCGCTCATCAGGCCCACGGTGCACAACAATCCCAGCAGCAGCGAGCCGGCCGTGCGTTTCAGTCTTGTTTTACCGATATTCTTCATATTCTTGACGGTGGTTGGCGAGCGCCTATTGTAAACGGGCCGCGTCCGCCATGCCCACCCTGACGAGTTCGAGCCAGGCCCGCGCCGCAAACGACAGCCGCCCGCCGCGGCGCCAGGCCAGCATCAGATTCCACTCCACGGGTGGACCGGCCAGCGGAATGACGGCAAATTGCGCTTGATCCAGCGTGTCGCAATACATCTTCGGCAGCAGGCAGATGCCCACGCCCAGCCTGACCAGCGAGGCAATGAAATCCCATTGGCCGCTGCGGCCCGTGATGCGCGGGGCGAAACCGGCCCGCTGGCAGGCGTCCAGCACGATATCATTCAGGGCAAAGGCGGCGCCATAGAAAATGAATGGGCTGTCGGCCAGCTCGGCCAGGGCGACGGAAGCGCGTCCCTGCCACGCAGAACCGGGCGCGGCCAGCAGGCACAGCGGCGAGCGCACGAGGGGCAAGGCTTCGAAATCCTGCCAGGTGGCCGCATTGCCCGGGTAATCGAGCATGGTGCCCAGTTCCACCGTGCCCGTGCGCAAGTCGCGCTCGATGGCTTGCGTGCCGCTTTCATACATTTTCAGCTCGATACCGGGATAGCGCTGGTGGTACTCGGCCAGCCACGGCGCCAGGGTGGAATGCGTCTGCGGCGACACGCCGACCCTTAATTCTCCCCGCTCCAGATGTTGCAGGTCGCGCAACTCCACTTTTAACTCCGCGTGCAGGGCCAGCAGTTCATGCGCGCGCGACAGCACTACCTGGCCCGCATCCGTCAGGGTAAACCGCTTGCCCGCGCGGTCGAGCAAGGCCAGGTCCAGCGACTGTTCCAACTGGGCGACCATCTTGCTGACGGTGGGTTGCGTCACGTGCAGCCTGGCGGCCGCGCGCGTAAAACTGGCTTGCTCGACCACTTCGACGAAGTAGCGCAGGGAGCGGATATCCATGATGCATTCCAATATCGAATGATAATCATGAGTTTAAGTCATTTTATCTTTTGATGCGGGATCCCTACAATGAAAACTTCCCCTGCCGCTTGAAAGCCCGCCGTGAAAGCCTTGCACTGTTCCACCGCCGCCCTGCCCTCCATCCCTGCCTGGCGCCAGCCCGCGCAGACCGTGTGGCAAGTGGGCATCCTGACCGCCGCCTGGTGGCTAGCCGATGCGGCCGCTTCCGCGTTGCACTTGCCGTTTTCCGGCGGCGTCGTGGGCCTGTTCGTGCTGGTGGCCCTGTTGCTGGCCGGCTGGGTGCGGCCGGCCGCCATCGCACTGGGCGCGAACTGGCTGCTGGCCAACATGCTGCTGTTCTTCATACCCTTGGTCGTGTCCGTGGTGCAATTTACGCAGCTGCTGAAGACGCAAGGTCTGATGCTCTTCGTGAATATCGGCCTGGGCTTTGCCAGCGTGATGCTGGCCACGGCCTTCACCGTGGAAGGGGTGTGCCGCTATGAACGCAAGCTGCGCCTGCAAAAACTGCTGCGCCAGCGCGCAGCCAGGGCGCAAGCATGAGCACCCTCGTCCTGTCGCTGCTGTTCTTGCTGCTGACCCTGGTGCTGTTCTACGCCAACCAGGCGCTGCACCGCCGCCATCCCCACTTCCTGCTCACGCCCGCCATCTGCACCTCGGCGATATTGATCGTCATCGTGCAGGCGACCTCGACCCCGTTTGCCACGTATTTCGGCGAAACGCGCTGGCTGCCGTGGCTGCTGGGGCCCGCCACCATCGCGTTTGCGCTGCCCATCTTCCAGGAGCGCAAGCTGATCCGCAAGCACTGGCTGGCCCTGTCGTTGGGCAGCTGCGCCGGCATCGTCGCATCGGTCGCCGCCACCCTGCTGCTGGACCGGCTGATGGGCGTGCACGGCGACATGGCGCGCAGCCTGCTGGCCCGTTCCGTGTCGACGCCGTTCGCGCTGGAAGCGTCGCGCCACATGGGCGGCTCGGCCCAGCTGACGGGCATATTCGTGGTGATGACGGGCTTGTTCGGCCTGCTGCTGGGCAAACCGTTATTGAAACTGCTGCCCTTGCGCATGCGCATCGCCCGTGGCGCCCCGTATGGCGCGGCCGCGCACGGCTTTGGCTTGTCCGTGGCGCGCCGGGCCGGCACGGAAGAAGGCGCCGTGGCCAGCCTGACGATGATTTTCTCGGGCGTCGTGACGGTGCTGCTGGCGCCTCTGCTGGGGTATCTGCTGGGCTAGTCGTCCGCTTGCAGGGCCTGCATGCCATGCACGATCAGGTCTATCCCCGCCAGAAAATCCTCGCGGTCGTCGTGCGCGCGCAATTGCCCCGCCACCTTGCGGGCAAACGGAAACGCTTGCGCGTCGAGGCGTGACCAGGCGCCCGCCAGGGTGTCGAGGAAATGCGCGCGCTCCAGGCCCTGGTCGCGCGCGATGACGGCGTTGGCCGCATTCTGCCCGCTCACGCCCAGCAAATAATTCAACAAGGTGCATGCCGCCAGCCACTGTTTTTCCTGCGGCACGCCCAGGGCATCCACTTGCCGGCCCAGGCGCTCCAGGATGCGCACCGTGGGCAGCTGGCCCGGCGCGCGCGACAGGGCCGAGCCCAGCCATGGATGCGCATCCATCGCCTCGAACATGGCCAGCGCCACGGCGCGGATGCCCGCCTGCGGCGTGTCGCCGTGGGAAGCGGAATCCATGGCGCGGGCGACGATGGCGTCGCTGGCGGCCGTAAACAAATCATCCTTGTCGGCCACGTGCCAGTAAATAGCCCCCGCCCCCGTGGCCAGGCGTGTTGCCAGGGCGCGGAACGTCAGGCCGCCCTCGCCCGCTGTGTCGAGCAGGGCAATGGCGGCGTCGATGATGGTGTCGCGCGTCAGCGAGTCGGCGCGTCGTGGTGGGTTCGCTACTGTCTTGGGCATCGCTTATCTTGACACAGATGCCGGCTTGCCGCAAAATTATTGTGGAACACTGTTCCACGTCATCGACAACACCAAGGAAGCATCATGCATATCGCCATCATCGGCGCAGGGCTGGGCGGGCTGATGCTCGCCCGCGCGCTGCACGTCCACGGCATCGCCGCCACCGTCTATGAAGCGGACGCTACACCGCAGGCGCGCCGCCAGGGCGGCATGCTCGACATCCACGAAGACACGGGCCAGCAAGCGCTATGGGCAGCCGGCCTGCATGACGCCTTCCGCGCCCTCATCCATGCGGGCGGCGAAGCGAGCCGCGTGCTCGACCAGCACGGCACGGTCCTGCTCGAAGAGGGAGACGATGGCACGGGCGGCCGTCCCGAAGTGGCGCGCGGCGAACTGCGCAAGCTCCTGCTCGAGTCGCTGCCGGCCGGCACCGTGCGCTGGGGGCATAAACTGACCGGCGTCACGACGCTGGACGGCTGCCAGCACAGGCTGAGCTTTGCGCACGGCGCCACGGCCACCAGCGATCTGCTGGTGGGTGCGGATGGCGCCTGGTCGAAGGTGCGTCCGCTGCTTTCCAGCGCGCAGCCCGCGTATAGCGGCATTGCCTTCATTGAAACCTATCTGTTTGACAGCGACCGCCGCCACCCGGCCAGCGCGCACGCCGTAGGCGGTGGCGCCCTGTTTGCGCTGGCGCCCGGCAAGGGTATACAGGCGCACCGCGAAGCCGATGGCGTGCTGCACGCCTATGTGGCCCTGAGCAAGCCCGAGGCATGGCTGGCCGACATCGATTTTGCCGACCCCGCCGCCGCCCGGACCCGCATCGCGGCCCAGTTTGCCGGCTGGGCGCCGGCGCTGACAGCCCTGATCACGGAGGCGGACACGCCCCCCATGCCGCGCCCCGTGCATACCTTGCCCATCGATCACGCCTGGCAGCGCGTGGCGGGCGTGACCTTGCTGGGCGACGCTGCCCATCTGATGGCGCCGGCCGGCGAAGGCGCGAATCTCGCCATGTTCGATGGCGCCGAGCTGGCGCAGGCACTTGCCGCGCACCCAAGCGACATGGAAGCGGCCCTGCTGGCGTATGAAACGGCGCTGTTTGCGCGCAGCAGCGTGGCGGCGGCGGAGTCCGAGCGCATCCTGCGCCTGTGCTTTGGCGACGACGCGCCGCACAGCCTGGTCCAGTTCTTTGCTGGCATGCAAGACACCGGCCCGGCGCGCGAAGTGTAAGGGGCGGCGTGAAGCGCAGTGCCAAAGCTCCACGCCAGCGGCCTTTATCGGGGATAATACGTCTTTCCCCCCACCAGCAGCCGCGCCACGATGAAATACCCAGCAGTTCAGCCTTTCAGCGACATCCTGCCCCGCTTGCATGAGTTCGATGCCATCATCGATGTGCGCAGCCCGTCCGAGTTCGCGGAAGACCACTTGCCGGGCGCCATCAACCTGCCCGTGCTGGACGACGAGCAGCGCGTGCGCGTTGGCACTTTATACAAGCAGACCAGCGCCTTCGAAGCAAAGAAGCTGGGCGCGGCGCTGGTGGCAAAAAATATCGCGCGGCATATCGAAGAGGGGTTGCTCGGCCACCCGCAGCACTGGAAGCCGCTCGTCTACTGCTGGCGCGGCGGCAACCGCAGCGGCGCCATGGCACACATCCTGGCGCGCATCGGCTGGCCCGTCACGCAGCTCGAGGGCGGCTACAAGGATTACCGGCGCCACGTGAATGCAGAGCTGGTCACCCTGCCCGAACGCTTCGACTTCATCAACGTGCTGTGCGGCCCCACGGGCAGCGGCAAGAGCCGCTTGCTGCAAGTATTGGACAAACAAGGCGCGCAAGTGATCGACTTGGAGCAATTGGCGGCCCACCGCGGTTCCGTGCTGGGCGGCTTGCCCGAGGAAGACCAGCCATCGCAAAAAGCGTTTGAAAGCGCGCTGTGGCAGCAACTGCGCCATTTCGACCCGCAACTGCCCGTGTTCATTGAGTCGGAAAGCAAGAAAGTGGGCCGCTTGCGCGTGCCCGACGCGCTGATGGAAAAGATGCGCGCGGCCGCTTGCACGGACGTGCGCCTGGACATCGGCGAGCGCGTGCAATTGCTGATGCAGGACTATGCGCATTTCGTCGGCGACCCGGCGCGCCTGAACGTGCAGCTGGCCCTGTTGACGCAGCTGCATGGCAAGGAGAAAATTGCCCACTGGCAGCAGCTGGCCACGGCTGGCCGCATGGCCGAGCTGGTGCAGGAATTGCTGATACAGCATTACGACCCCGTTTACCGGCAATCGATCGCCCGCAATTTCAGCCGCTACGCCCAGGCGACGCCGCTGGTCTTGCCCGATATTTCAGAACATGCCTTTGAGCAAGCCGCGCGCGCATTATGTGCTATCGTCGGCGAACAACGTACCGCCAGCGCCGCGTGATGCCTGGCTTGCCACCTAATTACTTATTTCAGCAGGATGACGACCATGTCCGATAGCGCAGCAACACCAGATAGACCGATCCGATTGACCGAATTTGCCCATGGCGGCGGCTGCGGCTGCAAAATTGCGCCGGGCGTGCTGGCCGACATTTTAAAGGGCAGCGGCGGCTTTCCCTTGCCGAAGGAATTGCTGGTCGGCATAGAAACCTCGGATGACGCGGCCGTCTATCAGCTCAACGACGAGCAGGCGCTGATCGCCACGACGGACTTCTTCATGCCCATCGTCGACGACCCGTTCGACTTCGGCCGCATCGCCGCCACCAATGCCATTTCCGACGTGTACGCCATGGGCGGCACGCCCATCATGGCGCTGGCCCTGGTCGGCATGCCGATCAACAAGCTGCCCGTGGAAACCATCGGCCTCATATTAAAAGGCGGAGAAACCATCTGCGCCCAGGCCGGCATCCCCATCGCGGGCGGCCACACCATCGATTCCGTCGAACCGATCTATGGCCTCGTCGTGCTGGGCCTGGTCCACCCGTCGCAAGTGAAGCGCAACGCGGGCGCGCGCGCCGGCGACAAACTGGTATTGGGCAAGCCGATCGGCGTGGGCATCTTGTCGGCCGCGCTGAAGAAGAATGCGCTCGACGCGGATGGCTATGCTTCCTTGATCGACAACACCACCAAATTGAATACCCCGGGCAAGAAGCTGGCCCTGCTCGATGGCGTGCATGCGCTGACGGATGTGACGGGCTTCGGCTTGCTGGGCCACACCCTGGAACTGGCGCGCGGCGCCAAGTTGCAGGCGCGTATCGCCATGAACGACGTGCCGCTGCTGCCGCAAGTGCAGCAACTGGCGCAAAATGGCAACATCACGGGCGCCTCCGGCCGCAACTGGCAAGGCTATGGAGCGCAAGTGGCGCTGGCCGACAGCCTGAGCGCCATCGACAAGGCGATCCTGACGGACCCGCAAACGGCCGGTCCCCTGCTGGTGGCCTGCGCGCCGGAAGCCGTCGAGCAAGTGCTGGCGATTTTCCGCGCCGAAGGTTTTGCCGACGCCGTCGTTATCGGCGAGATGCTGGAAGGCACGACCGGGGTTTCCGTCATCTAATGAACAAATTTTTTTGCAAAGGCAGTCCCATGACCACATTCTCAAAATTCCCCGCCATCCTGGCCACCGTTGCCGCCACCCTGGCCATCCACAGCGGCCTGGCGCAGGCGCAGCAAGTGCTGCGCGTGTCCGCCATCCCCGACGAAGCGCCGACGGAACTGCAGCGCAAGTTCAAGCCGCTGGGCAGCTACCTGGAGAAAAAGCTGGGCATGAAGGTGGAATTTACGCCCGTCACCGATTACGCGGCGTCCGTGGAAGGCTTGATCAACAACAAGCTCGACATGGTCTGGTTCGGCGGTTTCACGTTTGTTCAAGCCAACGTGCGCAGCGGCGGCAAGATCGTGCCGCTGGTGCAGCGCGAGGAAGACACGAAATTCCGCTCCGTGTTCGTCACCACCAGCAAGGACATCAATCAATTGTCGGACCTGAAAGGCAAGAATTTCACCTTCGGTTCGGAATCGTCGACCTCCGGTCACTTGATGCCGCGTTACTACTTGCTGGCCGCCAAGATCAATCCGGACACGGACATGAAGCGCATCGCGTTTTCCGGCGCACATGACGCCACCGTGGCGGCAGTGGCTGGCGGCAAGGTCGATGCGGGCACCTTGAACATTTCCGTATGGGAAAAGCTGGTCGAAGCGAAAAAAGTCGATCCAAGCAAGGTGCGCGTGTTCTACACGACGCCCGGCTACTACGATTACAACTGGAGCGTGCGCGCCGACATGAACCCCGTCGTGCGCAAGAAGCTGACGGACGCCTTCCTGGCGCTGGACCCATCGACGGCCGAAGGCAAGGAAATCCTCGAACTGCAGCGCGCCACCAAGTTCATTCCGACCAAGGCCGAGAACTACAAGGATATCGAAGCGGCTGCGCGCGATGCGAAGCTGTTGAAGTAATTGCTGAAACTGGTCGGATGCCGTTCTGCGGACGCATCCGACACACTCCCTCCCACACCGAAACATCGCATGACATTCCAACTTCACAAGGTCTCCGTCCACCACGCGGGCGCTGCCGGCAATGCGCTGGCCCTGCGCGAGCTGGACCTGGACGTGGCCCAAGGTGAACAGATCGCCCTGATCGGCCCCTCCGGCGCCGGCAAGACCAGCCTGCTGCACACCTTGGCCTGCGCGCTGCGCCCGGAAGCGGGCACATTCAGCATCCTGGGCACTACACCGTGGCAGATCGGCAGCGCCGAGCGCCACGCCTTGCGCGCGCGATTGTTCCTGGCGCCGCAAACGCCGCCGCTGCCGCCGCGCCAGCGGGTGGTCAACGCCGTGCTGGCGGGCCGCCTGCCGCAATGGAGCTTGTGGACGGCCATTCGTTCGCTGGTCGCGCCCGTCGACCCGCGCGCCGCGTGGGAAGCCCTGGGCAAATTCAACCTGCAGGATAAATTGTATGCGCGGGTTGACCGCCTGTCCGGCGGCGAACGCCAGCGCTGCGGCATGGCCCGCGCGCTCGTGTCGAATGCGCAAGTCTTCCTCGTCGACGAACCCTTGTCCGCGCTCGACCCCACACTGGCCTTGCAGACGATCCATGTGCTGCAGGCGGAAGCGACGGCGCGCAACGCCACGCTGGTCTGCAGCCTGCACCAGGTGGAAATCGCCCGCGCCTGCTTTACGCGCATCGTCGCCTTGCGCGATGGCAAGATCGTCTTCGACTTGCCTGGCGCCCAGGTCAGCGACGCCATGATCGCCGAGCTGTACCGCAACAAGGCCGATCCGGCGCCGCAGTTCGAGGCCGTGGAAGCGAACCTGGACGCCGCGAGGCCCCTTTGCTGAAGAGTGCCACTGACGCCCTGCCCCGCGATCCCGCCTGGCGCGGCCGCCTGACCGTCACGGCCGTGGCGCTGCTCGTGCTGTGGCCGATGCTGGTGCAGGCCGAGTTCAAGCCGTGGATTTTATGGGATGCGCAAAGCCTGGCGGCCACCTGGCAGTTTATTGCCAGCTTCGTGCCGCCCGCCCACTCGCTGGAATTTTTGCAACTGGTGGCCATTTCCAGCTGGGAAACCATTGCCATGGCCACGGCCGGCATGGCGCTGGCCATGCTGGGCGCCATCCCCCTGACTTTGCTGGTGACGGAGCGCCTGTCGATTTCGCGCATCGGCTCCGGCCAGGTGTCGCCCCTGGCCGCCAGCGTGCGCCACGCCGTGCGCGCCTTGCTGGTGCTGCTGCGCAGCGTGCCGGAACTGGTCTGGGCCTTATTATTAGTACGCATCGTCGGCCTGGGACCGACTGCCGGCGTGATTGCCATCGCACTTACCTATTGCGGCATGCTGGGCAAGGTGTATGCGGAAATCCTCGAATCGTCGGATGCGTCCGCCTGCAACGCCCTGCTCCACAATGGCAGCGGCCGCCTGAAAGCCTTGCTGTACGGCGCCTTGCCCGAATCGGCCGCCGAGCTGGTGTCGTACACGATTTACCGCTGGGAATGCGCGATCCGCGGCTCCGTCGTCATGGGCTTTGTTGGCGCGGGCGGCCTGGGCCAGCGCATGGATGAATCGATGAAGATGATGGCGGGCAGTGAACTGGCCACCATGCTGATGGTGTTCGTGCTGCTGGTGGCGGGCGCCGACGCCGTGTCCGCCATGCTGCGCCGGAGGCTGGCATGAAGCATCCGAATTTCGCCGCAATGCCCGCGCCTGCCCCCGTGCGCTGGTCGACCTGGACCTTGCTGGCCGGATTGCTGCTGCTGGTCATTGCCAGCTTCGCCACCCTACCCTTGAAATGGGGCGAGTTCTTCAGCGCCGACGCCGTGCGCACAAGCGCCGACTTCCTGCACGGTTTCGCCCCGCCCGAGCTGGCCAGTCCCTTCCTCATGAAAGTCGGCGTGGCCACGTTTGAAACCCTGGCCATGTCGGCCATCGGCACGGTCATCGCGGCAGTATTGGGCGCACTGCTGGCCCTGCCCGCCAGCGGCCGCTTCGGCATGGTCGCGCGCAGCGCCACGCGCGCGGTGCTCAACGTGCTGCGCTCGGTCCCTGAACTGGTCTGGGCGTCGATTTTGCTGATCGCCGCCGGCCTGGGCCCGTTCGCGGGTACCCTGGCGCTGGCGCTGCACACGGTGGGCGTGCTGGGTCGTCTGTTTGCCGATGCCTTCGAGAATTGCCCGCCCTTGCCGGCCGCCACCTTGCGCATCAACGGCACCCGGCCCGCCGTGGCTTTCCTGTATGCCACCTTGCCGCAGTGCAGCCCGCAAATGATGTCCTACACCCTGTACCGATGGGAAAACAATATCCGCGCCGCCGCCATCCTCGGCGTCGTCGGTGCGGGCGGCCTGGGGCAGATGCTGAAATACCATCTGTCCCTGTTCCAGATGCAGAACGCCGCCACCGTCATCGTCGCCATGCTGCTGATGGTGGCGGCCGTCGACGGCCTCAGCTACCTGCTGCGCCGCGCCATGACCCGTTAACTTTCACTTTTGCAAGGAACGCCCATGTCAGGCTGGTGGACCATTATCTCGACAGAAACGCCGGCGCAAATGGCCGACATGACGAAAGTCAACAAGGATGCATTTCTCGCCACCTGGAAAGCGGGCCTGTTCGGCGCAGACTGGATCGCGCAATTGTGCCAGCAAGGCAAGGCGACCCAGCTGACCTTCAACGGCTTTCCCAACCGCTACACGGCCAAGACGGAGGTCATCGCGCCCCTGCTGCAGGCGGGCATCGCCGAGGCGCAGGACGGCGAATTTCCGCAGGACCAGCTGACGGGCTGGCCCGGCTGCATTACCGTGCACCCGGAGCGCATCGCCGCCTGCGCGCCGGGGCAGCTGCTGACGGTCGAAGTGTGGGACCAGTCGTAACGTTGCGCGCATAGCCGCCTTTTTAAAAAGAGCTTTGCCGGACCGAACCTTCAGGATAATCTTGACGACTGTTCACTACTTTCCAAAGCCGCCATGAAAATCTTCGCCCACGTATGTATCGCCGTTGCCTTGTTGACGTCCCTGCCTGCCATGGCGCAGGAAGCGCAGGAAGTGGCGGCCGCCAAAATTGCCGCGGAAAGCTGGCTCAAGCGCCTGGATGCGGGCGACGAGGCCGCTACCTGGGACGCCAGTGCCGCAGCGCTGCGTAGCGAAATATCGAAATCAAGCTGGAAGATGGTCATCACGGCCGTGCACTGGCCGCTGGGCGAGTTCAAGTCGCGCAAGCTCAAGTCGGCCGCGCTGCAAAAAGCGACGGCTGGCAAGCCAGGGCCGGACAAGGTCGTTATCGATTATGTGAGCCAGTACGAAAACAAGGCCAACGTGCAGGAAACCATCACGACGGTCCTTGAAAAAGGTTCTGGATGGAAAGTTTCCGGGTATAACATCAACGGCTAGTCATCCGCCTTGACGGTTGCGCTCCCCACCGCGCACTTGCTGTCCTTGGCATCCGGAGCCAGCGCATGGCCACCTAAAATAAAGGCATTGCAAGATTGAACAACATTCTCATCCGCCCCACCATCGCCAGCGACTGGCCCGCCCTGAAAGCCACGCGCCTGGCCGCCCTGCTTGACGCCCCGACGGCCTTTGGCGCCTGCCACGCCAGCGCCGCCGGTTTTTCCGATGCCGACTGGCAGCAACGTGCCGTCAGCACGCCGCAGCGCACGTTTTTCCTCGCCTTCGATGGAGAGCAAGCCATCGGCCTCGCCGCGCAAGTGGTGGCCGGCAATGGCGAGTGCCATCTGATCGCCATGTGGGTACATCCGGAATATCGGGGCCTGGCCGTGGCGCAGGGCCTGGTCGACGCCGTGAAACAATGCGCCGTGAACAATGGCCGCGCACGCCTGGTGCTCGACGTGGCGCCGGAAAATGCGCGCGCGGCCGCGTTTTACCGGAAACAGGGCTTTGTCTTTTTACCGGAATGGGAGCCGCTGGAAAGCCATCCGCATATCCAGGTGCAGAAGATGGAGTGGCGGGAACCTGCATAGGCATTAACAGTGGAAAGATAAACCGCGATGCGACGATCTATTGCAACACTCCTGCTATTCATAACCGCCCTTGCCGGCAAGGCGAACGCTGGCAATATTCCAGATATCGTTCTTGAATATGCGCATGCGTTTGCGCAAACACAGGCGGGGGACAAGCAAGCATCCACGCCGACAACCGACTACGCGCAGTGGTTCTTTCAAGGCTTGGTTCATCCATACGGTGGAATTGTGACGCAATCAGACGTCATGCGTGATGCCTACACGAATGGTCAACGCTATTGGCGCGATCATCCGTCCGAACGCGCCAATATCATGGCGGGCTATGGCTACCGTGCCATCGAGCGCGATGGCGTCTGGTCGCGGGGCTTTGAAAAGAGCAAGTTCCAGCCGGCCCAGCTTGACCCTGGCGTTGACGCCGGCCCATGGTGGCTAAATTCCTTCGGCGGTGTTGCATGGCGAGACGTTGGCCTGGTGGCGCCCAATTCAGCCTATGAGCAGCCGCTTGTGCATATTGTCGCTTATCTCAGTCCCAAAGGTCACTATGGCCATCTGGGCGCCTATGAGCATGAGGCATTGGTCATTTCGGGCACCGCCATTAAAGCCGCAGATCATTGATGGCGAATCCGGAAAACGGCAATTTCAGGCACTCCATTCATCCCGATTGACATCCTGTCTTAAAACCCACCTGGCGCCTGTGTTTTTTTCTACACTCTGCCAAGCTGGGATTACGATTGGCTCTGTCATCGGTAAATAGGGGAACTGCCGGAATCTTCCCTTGGCATTGCTGTCTGACTCTGCATACTTACCACACAGGGAGCAGATCGTGCAGCCAGCCGAATGGATCCGTTTTATCGCCCAGTTTGCTCACCTGAACCGACGCCAGCGGCAAACAGGCATCGCCCTGCTGTGTGGCAACGCACCGCACGACGCGACCATCGCGTTGCTGGAAAGCGTGGCGCAGCCGCGCTTGGCCTGTCCCGCCTGCCGCTCGCCTCACCTGCACCGGCATGGCCATGCGCACGGCTTGCAGCGCTACCGCTGTGTGCCTTGCGGACGCACTTTCAATGCCTTGACGGGCACGCCGCTGGCCCGCT
>NZ_PDZL01000028.1 GCF_002735705.1 Janthinobacterium sp. BJB426 | reverse complement strand
CGCAAGGCACGCAGCGGTAGCGCTGCAAGCCGTGCGCATGGCCATGCCGGTGCAGGTGAGGCGAGCGGCAGGCGGGACAGGCCAAGCGCGGCTGCGCCACGCTTTCCAGCAACGCGACGGTCGCGTCTTGCGGTGCGTTGTCACACAGCAGGGCCATGCCTGTCTGCCGCTGGCGTCGGTTCAGGTGAGCAAACTGGGCGATAAAACGGATCCATTCGGCTGGCTGCACGATCTGCTCCCTGTGTGGTAAGTATGCAGAGTCAGACAGCAATGCCAAGGGAAAATTCCGGCAGTTCCCCTATTTATCGATGACAGAGCCTTCTTTTTTACCTCTCCATCCCTACCAGCTTGAGTTCGGCAAACAGCGGTTTGCTGCTGCCGCGGGCCGCTTGCAACATGTCATAACTGGCCGCATCGAGCACGATTTCTTCTCCCGCCCACAGCTTGCGCTGGTTTGCAGGCAGCCTCAGGCTGCGCAGGATGGCCCGCACCTGGGCCGGATCGGCCGCCAGCAAACGGATGGCGTGCGCATGGCGCTGCGTGCCCGTGAGTATCGGCAAACCGCCCTCGGGGCCATTCTGGTTCAGGCTGACATAGTCATGGCCGCCCACGCGGTGCAGGTAGGCATGCCTGCCATCAGCATCGGCAGGCTCCTGCATCTCGACAGACGCGACAGGCGCAACGGCGGTTTGTTCAAGGCTCACGCCACAGGCCGTCAACAGGGCCGTGCTCAGGGCAAAAAATAATACGGGTGCTCGGCGCATCGTGCGCTCCTTCTTGTCGGGGTCGAGGACAAAGGTGGAATACTGCAGCGATCATGGGCCACTTTAGTTGAAGTGTAAAGTTAACTTATGGAAATATTTCATTCCTCTTCGTAACTAGTTGTAGTTAGTCGATATTGCGCAAAATCCCACCGTAAAACTGCTCGCCCTGGCGCACGTGGGCGCCGAAATCGAAGCCTTGTTCGCGCATGCGGGCAAAGTCACCTGCACTGATATGCATCACATAACTGTGCTGGTTCACCACCAGCCGCGACGGCAAGGCTGCGCCCTGCACGGCTACGCCGCCATACCATTTGCCGGCCTCGTCATGCAGGGCAGGATAGACCTTGCCGCCCGCTTCCACCTGCCAGCCGCCATCGAGCAAGATCCAGATGGCGCCATCGCCGTCCTTGCTCGCGGCGATGGGCGTTCCCGCCTCGACTTCCCACTCCTGCGCATGGGCGATCATGTCACGCAACTGCGCCGTGTTCAATTGCGTGAAGAAAGGCGTCTTGCGCAGCAGGTGCAGATAGGTGACAGATGCTTGCATGGCAACTGGTGGATGCTTGGCGTTAAAGGAATAGGCGTAGCGGGCCAGCGGCAACAGCAGCGCGCCGGCGGCAAGCAGAACCAGGGACAATCGTTGAAACATGGTGGCCTCCAAGGGAAACCAGCACTGTAGGCGAGTCGGCAAGGCCGATAAAGGGGGCATTCCTGCCTGCACTGTGCCATGCAGGCCAACAATCATTGTTATTTCTGTTTGCACAGTAAAACCATATTAACCATCTTTATCCACAATCAAACAAAGATCACAATGACTGCACTGGCTCGGCATTTCGGGCCTCCCACCACGACAGGAGAAGCACCATGAACACAACACCCCATCCCGACAAAGTTGCCATCGTCACGGGCGCCTCGCGCGGCATTGGCGCCGCCATCGCCCGCCGCCTGGCACGCGATGGCATGCAGGTCGTCATCAATTACGCCAGCGGCAAGGACGCGGCGGACGAACTGGTGGCGGCCATTCTTGCCGACGGCGGTGCCGCCATCGCGGTCAAGGCCAACGTGGCCGATGCGGACGACGTGCAAGCCCTGTTCGATGCGGCCGAAGCGGCCTTCGGCGGTGTCGACGTGCTGGTCAACAACGCCGGCATCATGCCGCCCGTGCTGCCCGCCCTGGCCGACACGGACAATGCCACCTTCGACAGCCTGTTCGCCATCAATGTCAAGGGCAGCTTCAACACCATGCGCCAGGCGGCGACGCGTTTGCGGCACGGCGGCAGCGTGGTCAATTTCTCCAGTAGCGTGATCGGCCTGGCCCTGCCCGGCTACTCCGTCTACGGCGCCACCAAGGCAGCCATCGAGGCGATGACGAATATCTTCGCCAAGGAATTGCGCGGCAAGAACATCACCGTCAATGCCGTCGCCCCCGGCCCCACGGCCACCGCCCTGTTCTTGAACGGCAAGACGGAGGAAATGATAGAACGCATGAGCAAGATGGCACCCCTGCAACGCCTGGGCACGCCGGACGACATCGCCGCCGCCGTGGCCTTCCTGGCTGGCCCGGATGGCCGCTGGGTCAATGGACAGACATTGCGCGCCAATGGCGGCCTGGTATAACACCTGGCTAAACCTGCTGCGCGTCGGTTTTGCCAGGTGTCGTGAATATTCAATCAAATCCTTTACGAGCCATATCATGAAACAAGTCATTTTGATTACCGGCGCCTCGACCGGCATCGGCGCCCTCTCCGCCCGTGCCCTGGCCGCCGCCGGCCACACGGTCTACGCCAGCATGCGCGACACACAGGGCCGCAATGCGCCACGCGTGCAAGAGTTGCGCGATTTCGCCACGGCCCACGGCACCGACCTGCGCGCACTGGAACTGGATGTGCTGTCGCAAATATCGGCCGATGCGGCCATCGCCACCATCCTGGCCGAACAGGGCCGGCTCGACGTCATCATTCACAATGCGGGCGGTCTCGTCACTGGTCCCATGGAAGCGTTTTCACCACAAGAAATCGAACACGTCTTCGACACCAACGTGATCGGCGCCCAGCGGGTCAACAAGGCCGTCCTGCCCGCCATGCGGGCGCACGGCAGCGGCTTGCTGCTGTGGGTCAGCAGTACCACCACGCGCGGCGG
Organism: Janthinobacterium sp. BJB426; assembly: GCF_002735705.1. Classification (GTDB taxonomy): domain Bacteria; phylum Pseudomonadota; class Gammaproteobacteria; order Burkholderiales; family Burkholderiaceae_D; genus Janthinobacterium. The sequence continues at coordinate 54,682 of NZ_PDZL01000028.1, read as the reverse complement.
CTTTCCGCCGTTCATGGGGCCATACGCGGCCGCCAAGGCGGCCATGGATTCGATTGCCGTCACCATGTCGTATGAATTGACGCGCTTTGGCATCGAAACGTCCATCGTCACGCCCGGCGCCTTCACGCGCGGCACGGCGCACTTCCCGAACGCGGGCAAGCCGGCCGATCTCGCCACCAGCGCCGCGTACGCGCGCTATGACGGCTTGATGGACCAGGTGGGCGCGCGCCTGTCGGCGCTGACGCCAATCGGTGCCGACCCGCAGGCCGTGGCCGACGAAATCGTGCGCGTGGTGGGCCTGCCCGCCGGCCAGCGCCCATTTCGCACGGTGATCGATTTTATCGGCGACGGCGCGCGCGAAGTATCGGCAATCGCCGAACAGGTGCGCATCGACTTTGCACGGCGCATCGGCATCGACGATTTGCTGTCCATCCACGCCGCAGCCTGAAGCAAGGGGTGAAAAAAAAACGCTGCCAGTTCGCACTGGCAGCGTTTTTTCTTGAACCGTCTCAAGCCGTGATCAGGCGCCGGCTTTTTCCAGCTTCTCGAAAATCTTGTTCAGCTTTTCATCGAGAGTCGCGGCCGTGAACGGCTTGACGACATAACCGCTGGCGCCAGCCTGGGCGGCGGCGATGATGTTTTCTTTTTTCGCTTCGGCGGTGACCATCAGCACAGGCAGCTTGGCCAGTGCCGGATCGGCGCGGATATGCTGCAGCATCGTCAGGCCATCCATGTTTGGCATGTTCCAGTCCGACACGACGAAATCGTACGATTCCGCGCGCAGCTTGGCCAGGCCCATCACGCCGTCTTCCGCCTCATCGACGTTGGCATAACCCAGTTCCTTCAACAGATTCCGGACAATGCGGCGCATCGTCGAAAAATCGTCAACGACTAAAAATTTCATCTTTGGATCAGCCATGAATAACTCCGTTGTTTCTGTAGCGGTTTGTTAATAATATCGACATGAATGCCGACATTATGGTCGACACTACGGCAGCAAGTTGTAGGATAGCATTTTCGTTGCTTTTAGGCGAACAAACTTGCCTCAGATCATATAAAACGTGGCTTACACGCGCAAAGCACGCATGCCATGCGCGGCCAGGTGTCCCAGCACCATGCCAGGCAACGCCGTCAGAGCGCCAACCTCATGCGTGGCACCGACGGCGATCGCCTCGCGCGGCATGCCGAACACCACGCAACTGGCTTCATCCTGCGCAAAATTATACGCTCCTGCGGCCTTCATCTCCAACATGCCTTGCGCGCCATCCTTGCCCATGCCGGTCAGGATCACGCCGACGGCATTCTTACCGGCAGATTGCGCGGCCGAACGGAACAGCACATCGACGGACGGGCGGTGGCGGTTAACCGGCTCGCCCTGGTCGATCTTGGTCATGTAGTTGGCGCCGCTGCGCGTCAGGGTCAGGTGCGAATGGCCGGGCGCGATGTAGGCGTGACCGGGCAGCACCCGTTCGCCGCCCGCCGCTTCCTGCACCGATATCTTGCACAGCGAATCGAGGCGTCGCGCGAACGAACGCGTAAAGCCTTCCGGCATGTGCTGCGTGATCAGGATACCAGGGCAATCGGACGGCATCTGCATGAGGAATTCGCGGATCGCTTCCGTGCCGCCCGTCGAGGCGCCCACGATGATCAGCTTTTCGCTCGACGTCAAAGGGCTGCGCAGCGCAGGCAGCGGCGCGGCCACCTTGTCGCTGGCCGACGGCAGGGTGCGCGCGCGGATGCGTGCCTTCGAAGCGGCGCGGATCTTGTCGGCGATCATGTCCGTGTACTCGCGCATGCCGCTCTGGATGGAAATCTTCGGCTTGGTGACGAAATCGACGGCGCCTAGTTCCAGCGCGCGCATGGTGATTTCCGAACCACGCTCGGTCAGCGACGACACCATCAATACCGGCATCGGGCGCAAGCGCATCAGTTTTTCCAGGAAATCGAGGCCATCCATCTTCGGCATCTCGACGTCGAGGGTCAGCACGTCGGGGTTGGTCTGCTTGATCATCTCGCGCGCCACCAGCGGATCGGGCGCCGCGCCCACCACTTCCATGTCGGGCTGGCTGTTCACGATTTCCGTCATGACGCTGCGGATCAACGCCGAGTCATCCACGATCAAAACCTTGATCTTCATATTCTTCCTTCCAGGCCTTGCGGCCCTTATTCTTTATTAAATTAGTACACCGGACAGACCGCCGCAAGCCGCACAGCACGACGCGCAGCAGGTTTGCTCTGGTGCTTATCAGAACAGCTCGACCTCGCCACCCACCGGCGCGACTTTCAAGCGGCTGGCGTAATCGAGTTCGCGGCGCACCAGCGTATCGTTATGCGTCTGCATCAGCTTTTTCACCAGCACCTTGCCGCTGCGGGGGAAGAAATACACTTTGCGCGGGTGGATGTCGTTGAGGTCTTCCGCCACCACGCGCATCTTTTCCGCCTTCAGGTAATTGATGACGAAAGCCGCATTGCGTTCGCCCACGTTGATCGCCGTGAAGCCGCGCAGCACGGCGCCGCCGCCGAACACTTTCGCTTCCATGTTCTCGCGCCGCGCACCCGCCTTCAGCAAATCGTTGATCAGGATTTCCATGGCGTAGGTGCCATAACGCATCGACGCGGAAATCGGGCTATTCGGGTCGCTGCCGCCATCGGGCAGCATGAAGTGGTTCATGCCGCCCAGGCCCGTGACGCGGTCGCGGATGCAGGCCGAGACACAGGAGCCGAGCACGGTGACGATCAGCATGTCCTTGTTGGTAAAGTAGTACTCACCAGGCAATATCTTGGCGGCGTCACAATTGAACGTCCTGTCGTAATAGACGTTAGTGGCGAATTGCTCTTTGGATTCCAGGCTCATATTTCACTCTCATGTACGATGCGACGATGCCTTGGGCGCGGCGCCCCGAGGCTGATCGAGCTCATAGACTGTTTTACCGCGCAGCTTCAATGAATCCGACACGTACAGAAAATTCTCCGAATGGCCCGCAAACAGCAAGGCATCCGGCTTCATCAAGGGCACAAAGCGCGACAGGATCTTGCGCTGCGTCGCCTTGTCAAAATAAATCATCACGTTACGGCAAAAGATGACGTCGAACTGGCCCGTCAATGGCCAGCTGTCGGCCAGCAGGTTGAGCGGCTTGAAGGTGATCATCTGGCGCAGCTCCGGGCGCACCCGCACCTGTCCTTCGCGATCGCCCTTGCCGCGCAAGAAAAAGCGCCGCGCACGGTCGGCCGGCATCTTGTCGAGCCGGTCCAGGTTGTAGACGCCATTGGCGGCCGTGGCCAGCACGTTCGTGTCGATGTCCGTGGCAATGATGGTGACCGGCGGCGTGAGCGTATTGAACGCCTCGCACACCGTCATGGCGATCGAATACGGCTCCTCGCCGGTGGAACTGGCCGAACACCAGATGGTGATCGGCCCGCTCAATTTTTTCACATGCTCGGCCAGCAGCGGGAAATGATGCGCCTCGCGGAAGAACGACGTCAGGTTGGTCGTCAGCGCATTCGTGAACGCTTCCCACTCGTCGCCCATGCGGCCCGCTTCCAGGTCGTCCAGGTAGCGGACGAACGAGGAGATGCCGGTCGCGCGCAGGCGCCGCGCCAGGCGGCTGTAGACCATCTCCTGCTTGCTGTCGGCCAGCGCGATGCCGGCCCGCTTGTAAATCATGGCGCGGACCCTTTCGAAGTCCTTGCCGGTGAAATCAAATTCCTTGACCGAATCCGTTTTAGTTTGCGGCATTTTGTTTTTACCTCTCTATGACTACTCTGACCAATGCCTTTGCAAGTATAACTAGCGGGACCGGGTTGGCGTCAGAACTCTTCCCAATCGTCGCCGCCGGCCGCCGCCAGCTTTTTCGCGGGCGGTGGCGTGCCGGCTTGCGCCGTCTTTGCCAACCGCCGTGTAGTTGCCGCCACACTCGGCGCCGGCCGTGCCGCCGCCTTGACTACTGGCGCGGGTACGGGCATGGCCGCCGGCGCCGCGCTCTCGCCATCGAGCTTGAAGATGCTGACGGCATCGGCCAGTTTCTGCGCCTGGTCCTGCATGCTTTCGGCCGCCGCTGCCGCTTCCTCGACCAGCGCCGCGTTCTGCTGCGTCATCTGGTCCATCTGCGCGATGGCCTGGTTCACTTCCTCGATGCCATGGCTCTGTTCCTGCGTTGCCGCCGTGATTTCGCCCATGATGTCGGCCACCTGCCGGATCGACGTGACGATCAGGCCCATGGTCTGCCCCGCCTCGTCCACCAGGCGGCTGCCGGCATCGACCTTGTCGACCGAGTCGCCGATCAGGCCCTTGATCTCTTTCGCTGCGCCAGCGGAGCGTTGCGCCAGATTGCGCACTTCCGACGCCACCACCGCAAAACCGCGTCCCTGCTCGCCTGCGCGCGCCGCCTCGACGGCCGCATTCAAGGCCAGGATATTCGTCTGGAACGCGATGCCGTCGATGACGCCGATAATATCGACGATCTTGCGCGAACTGTCCTTGATGGAGCCCATGGTATCGACCACTTGCGCCACCACCTTGCCGCCCTGCTCCGCCACCGAGGACGCCGACACGGCCAACTGGTTGGCCTGGCGCGCGTTGTCCGCGTTCTGCTTCACGGTCGACGTCAGTTCTTCCATTGACGATGCCGTCTCTTCGAGCGAACTGGCCTGCGTTTCCGTGCGCGCCGACAGGTCCGCATTGCCGCTGGCGATCTCGCGCGACGCCACGGTAATCGTGTCCGTCCCATTACGCACGTCGCTGACCGTCTGCACCAGGCTCTCGTTCATGTCCTTGAGCGCCTGCTGCAAGGCGCTCGTTTCATCCTTGCCTTCGACCACCACGCGCGACGTCAGCTCGCCGGCCGCCACTTTCTGCGCCACGGCCAGGGCGCCCGACAGCGGCACCGTGATCGAGCGCGTGATGAAGATGGCGCACCAGGCGCCGATCGCCACCGCCGCGCCGCCCAGGATGAACAATACCGTCATCAGGCGCGCATCGGCCGCCAGCGAGTCGTCCATGAAGCTTTGCTGCGCCACATGCTGCAAGTCGAGCAGCTTGTTGATATCGGCCAGGGTCTTCTTGTTCAAGGGGTCGATGCGGGTGGCAATCACCTTCGCCGCACCCTCGCTGTTAAACGCCAGCACCTGCCCCATCGCTTCCTTGAAGGCCGCATCGACATCGCCGTCGACCTTGGCGATATTGGCCAGCAGCGCCTTCTCGCCCTCGGACAGGCCCAGGCTGGCCAGCTTGCCGCGCGCGCCGTCGTACAGCTTGCGCTGCTCGCGCACCTTGCCCTCCTCCACCTGCATCAGGCCCACATCGCCCTGCAGGCCGATATTGCGCATGGCGATACCGGTTTCCAGCATCGCGCTTTTCATCAGCGACGCCTGCGTATTCTTTTCGCTTGCCAGTTCCAGGCCCGTGAGCAACTGGGCCTTGTTACGGTAATTCAGTGCATTCGCCGAAACGATCACTACCACCAGGATGGCGAGGATGCTGCCAAAACCTATCCCCAGCCGGGTGCCTATCTTGAAATCGCGCAAACTCATTACAGTCTCCAATATTTATGTGAACGGCGCCCGTTCAACCGGACGGCGCCGTGTTGTGGCCTGGTCTCTGACGGACCTTGCAGCCTGCCGGCGCGCCTCTGCCCGCGCCGGTACATGCATATCTGTAGTGATTCTTTGCGTGCCAAAACGGCGGCGCACCGGGCGCCGCCTTGCTGCCGCTTACGCCGCCAGCTTGTCGATCAGGCCCATCTCGCTGCTCGACATCAGCTTGTCGATGTCGACCAGGATCAGCATGCGCTCGTCGATGGTGCCCAGGCCGATCATGTAGTCGGTCGAGAAGGCGGTGCCCATTTCCGGCGCCGGTTTGACCTGCTCCGGCGTCAGGGTGGTGACGTCGGAAACGCTGTCGACCACCATGCCGACGATGCGACCGCCGATGTTCAGGATGATCACCACCGTGAACTGGTCGTACACGGGCGTGCCCAGGTTGAACTTGATGCGCATGTCGACCACGGGGATGATGATGCCGCGCAGGTTGATCACGCCCTTGATGAATTCAGGCGCATTGGCGATGCGGGTAACCGCTTCGTAACCGCGGATTTCCTGGACCTTCAGGATATCGATGCCGTACTCTTCGGAGCCCAGGGTGAAGGCCAGGAATTCACGGCCGGCGATGTCCTTGCCGTCGCCCGCATTGCTTCCGGATGTTTGTTGAGTATCTGACATGGTGCGTTTTCCTATCTTTATCTATCGGTATTACGAAAAAATGGACTCGTCGGCCAGCTGGCGAGAGGAACGGATCAGGGCGGCGACATCGAGAATCAGCGACACGCCGCCATCGCCCAGGATGGTGGCGCCGGAAATGCCCACCACCTTGCGGTAATTCGATTCGAGGTTTTTCACCACGACTTGCTGCTGTCCCACCAGGTCGTCGACAAACAGGGCCGCCTTGCGCCCTTCCGTCTCGAGGATCACGCAGATGCCTTCCGAGGGACTGGTAAAGCGCGGCGCGATGTCGAACATCTGGTACAGCGGGATCAAAGGCAGGTATTCGCCGCGCACTTTCACCACCTGCCCCTTGCCACTGATGTCCTTGATATCCTCAACGGCTGGCTGCAGGGATTCGATGACAAAGCCCAGCGGTAAAATATACACTTCGTCGCCGACGCGGATCGACATGCCATCGAGGATGGCCAGGGTCAGCGGCAGCGAGATCGAAATCGTCGTGCCGAAGCCCTTGGCCGAACGGATGTCGACGACGCCGCCCATGGCGCTGATATTGCGCTTGACGACATCCATGCCCACGCCGCGGCCCGACACGTCGGTGACCGCTTCGGCGGTGGAAAAACCGGGCGCGAAAATCAGCTGCCACACGTCGGCGTCGCTCATCGTCTCGGACACGTCCAGGCCCTGCTGCGCGGCCTTGGCCAGGATACGCTCGCGGTTCAATCCAGCGCCATCATCGGATACTTCGATGATGATGTTGCCGCCCTGGTGGCTGGCCGAGAGGAACAAGCGGCCAGCTTCGGTCTTGCCGGCGGCCACGCGGGCAGCCGGCATTTCCACGCCATGGTCGATGCTGTTGCGCACCAGGTGCGTAAGCGGATCGACGATGCGCTCGATGAGGCCCTTGTCCAGTTCCGTGGCGGCGCCATTCGTGATGAAGTCGACCTTCTTGCCCAGTTTCGTCGCCAGGTCGCGCACCATGCGCGGGAAGCGCGAAAAGACGAAATCCATCGGCATCATGCGGATCGACATCACCGCTTCCTGCAAGTCGCGCGTGTTGCGCGTCAGATGGCTGACGCTGTCGAGCAGTTTTTCATGCAGCATCGGGTCGAGCGCGCTGGCGCGCTGCTCGATCATCGCCTGCGTGATCACCAGTTCGCCCACCAGGTTGATCAGCTGGTCGACTTTCTCGATCGAGACGCGGATCGACGACGACTCGGCGCCGGCCTTGTCGCCCTCTTTCTTGGCCGGTTTCTTTTCCTGCTCCGCTTCGGCCACGGCGCTGGCCACGGCCGGCGCAGCGGCAGCGCTGGCGTTGCCCGCCCTGGCCGCGTCGGCGCGAATCTGTTCGAGCGGCTGGAAGAAGCCGTAGCCCTGTTCGGTATCGTTCTGCACGCCGGCGGCGGCGCGGATGTCCTCGAGCGGCTGGAAGAAGCCATAGCCGGGATCCGCCGCGCCCTGCGCGCCTGGCGTGCCTGGCAGCGGGTCGAAGAAACCGTAACCTTGCGCTTTTTCCTGCGCCGCGCGGGCCGCTTCGGCTTCGCCTGGCGCCAGTGGCGGCGCCTGCGTGATCACCATGTCGTCCGGATTGAGCACGAACGAGCAGATGGCCAGGATATCGTCCAGGCTTTCATGCGTCGTCACTTCCAGCACCTTGCGCGCGTCGGGCAAGGCGGACACGACGACGTCACCGAGCAAGCCCAGTTCGGCCGCCAGCGCCTCGACTTCGCGCGGCTCCATGGCCGGCAGCTCCAGGCGGATGCGATGGCCGCCGGCATGGCTGACGGCGGCCTTTTCCGCCGTATGGAAGGCTGGCGCGACGGGTGTAAGCGCGGCCACGGGCACGTCCTGCGAGAACGACTGCAGCATCATGCGCACATTGGCCACGGCATCCTGATCGACGGCGCTGCCCAGACGATGGCCGTCGAGCTGCATCTTGAGGATATCCTTGGCCGCCAAAAAGGCGTCGACATGTTCCGCCGTCAGGGCCATCTGGCCCTGGCGGATGCGGTCGAGCAGCGACTCGAGGATGTGCGTCACCTCGCTCATGTCGGAGAGGCCGAACGTCGATGCGCCGCCCTTGATCGAATGGGCGGTGCGGAAAATGGCATTCAGGTCTTCGGCGTCGGGCGCCGCAATATCAACGGCCAGCAGCAGCCGTTCTTTTTCAGCCAGCAGTTCTTCGGCCTCATCGAAAAAGACCTGAAAAAACTGGCTAATATCGATGGTCATAGGGTGACTCCGTCAATTGCATCGTTGTGCTGCGCGGCTGGCATCAGCCGATCACCTTCTTGACCACTTCGATCAGGCGTTGCGGATCGAACGGCTTGACCAGCCAGCCATTGGCGCCGGCGGCACGTCCCTTCGATTTCATCTCGTCCGACGACTCCGTCGTCAGCATCAGGATGGGCACCTTCTGGTAGGTCGGCAGCTCGCGCAGCAGCTTGATCAGCTCCAGGCCATCCATGCGCGGCATGTTCTGGTCCGTCAAGACCAGGTCCACGGTTTGCAGCTTGGCTTTTTCCAGTCCGTCCTGGCCGTCGACGGCCTCCACCACCTGGTAACCGGCGGCTTTCAGGCTGAACGCCACCATCTGGCGCAATGAGCTGGAATCGTCCACTGCAAGTATCGTTTTGGCCATCTTTGCTCCCACTTATTCCGGGCATCCTGCCCGAGTATTTGATTAATCAATCCATGCAACCACAAGCGTTCCACACTGGCATGCTAGAACAGCTCGATGTCGCCACTTTCCAAATGCTGTTGACTGACAGCCTTGCGCAGCACGCTGCGCAACTCCAGGCTTTGAATCGCCAGCGCCATGCTGACCCGCCCCAGCAAGGCGACAATTTCTTCATTGTCGCTCTCCGGCAACATCTCCGCGCCATGCTCGCCCAAGGTCCCGAGGAACTCGCGCAAGCCCGTCACGCGCTTCAAGGTGCGCTCGATCAGCTGGCTGGTCATGTCCTGGAACTGCAGGCTGGTGATGGCGGCATTCACGTAGCCCCCCACCTCCTCCTGCAACGCCAGCAGTTTTTCGCGCTGCTGCTCGGCCGGAATACCGCCGTCGAGCAGCAGGGCGATGGTGTCTTGCTGCGCAGCGACGGCTGCGTGTATCGCCATGAAATTGAAGGACAGCTTCTCGATCGCCTCTTCCAGCAAGATGCCGGTCTGCACCAGGTCGGTTTCCACCTCCGTCAAGTGCTTGCGGCCATGGTCCGACACGCCAGACAGCAGGCGCTTTACATGCGAGCCAAGTATTTTCTTTCTTGTCATAAAGGTCTCATTGTTTCAATACACCACGCGTCGACAGCCTTGCGTGTTATTTTTTCGCCGCTACCGGGCTGGGGGCTGGCGCCGCCGCGGGCGGCGCACCGGCCGCCAGCCCTGAAGCGACTGCGGCGGAAGCGGCATCGGTCACCGGCAGCTCGATCGCCGAACCATCGCGCAGGACATTTTCTTCCGTGCGTTTGTTCATGACGATGATGCTGATGCGCCGGTTGATCGGATTGAAGGGGTCGAGCTTGTCCAGGTGGGCGGCCGAACCCAGTCCCACCACGCGCAATACTTTCTCTTCCTTCATGCCGCCAATCACCAGTTCGCGCCGCGACGCATTCGCGCGGTCGGCCGAGAGTTCCCAGTTGCTGTAGCCGGCATCGCTCATGTAGGGCGTCGAATCCGTATGCCCGGACAGGCCGATGCGGTTCGGCACTTCATTGAGGACCGAGCCGATGGCGTGCAGGATTTCCTTGGTGTACGGTTGCAGATTCGCATTGGCAAGCGCAAACATCGGACGGTTCTGCTCGTCGACGATCTGGATGCGCAAGCCTTCGCTGGTGATATCGAGCAGCAACTGGTTCTTGTATTTTTTCAGCAGGGGATTGGCGTCGATGGTCGCTTCGATGCGCGCCTTGAGCGCCTGCAGGCGCTTGCCTTCCTCGCGTTCGAGCGCGGCCTTGGCAGAATTGAGGTCGAACGACTTGCGCTGCTGCTCTTCCTGCGCCTTGCGCACTTGTCCATCCTGGCGCGACAAGTCCTGCCCGCCGCCCTGGATCACGGAATTGCTCTCGCCGCTGCCGGAACCGCCCGCCATCGCCACTTTCAGGGGTGTCTTGAAGAATTCGGAAATGCCGTTCAAGTCGCCCTTCGAGGTGGAACCCAGCAGCCACATCAGCAGGAAGAAGGCCATCATGGCCGTGACAAAGTCGGCGTAGGCGATTTTCCACGCCCCGCCATGGTGTCCGCCAGCCGTCTTCTTGATACGCTTGACGATAATCGGGCGCATGCCTTCATCGGCCATGGCGTCCCCCTTCCGTGTGCTGCAAATGACTCATGGTGTCCAGGCGTATATTCACTGCTTACTTCGTTTTCGATTTCTTGATGTGGTCTTCCAGCTCATTGAACGTCGGGCGCTCGGTCGAGAACAGCACCTTGCGGCCGAACTCCACGGCCAGCGCCGGCGCATAGCCGTTCAGGCTGGCCAGCAGGGTCACTTTCACGCATTGGAACATCTTGCTCGACTCTTCCAGCTTCTGTTCCAGCAGGCTGGCCAGCGGACCGACGAAACCATACGCCAGCAAGATGCCGAGGAAGGTACCGACCAGCGCGTGCGCGATCAGCATGCCCAGCTCGGCCGGCGGAATGCCCACCGATTCCATCGTGTGCACCACGCCCATGACGGCGGCGACGATACCGAAAGCGGGCAAGCCATCGCCCACCTTGGCGATCACGTGGGCCGGCACGGCGCCTTCGTGATGGTGCGTCTCGATTTCGTTGTCCATCAGGTTTTCGATCTGGAACGCATCCATGTTGCCCGATACCATCAAGCGCAGGTAATCGGTCATGAATTCAACGATGTGGTGGTCGGCCAGCACGGCCGGATACTTGGAAAACAGCGGACTTTCCTCGGGCTTGTCGATATCGCCTTCGATCGACATCAAGCCTTCCTTGCGCACCTTGCTGAGCACTTCGAACAGCAGCGACATCAGTTCCATGTACAGCTCTTTGGTATAGCGCGAACCCTTGAACAAGCTGGGCAAGGCGGCGATCGTCGCCTTGATGGCCTTGTTATTGTTACCAACAAGGAAGGCGCCCAGGGCGGCGCCGCCGATCATCAGCAACTCCAGCGGCTGGAACAGCGCCGCCAGATGGCCGCCGGCCAGCGCGAAGCCGCCAAAGACCGAGGCGCAGACGATGATGTATCCGATTATGACTAACAAGTGCCCTGACTCCCAATAATGGCCGCGGCTGTGTGCCCGGCATGTTCAAACCTGTTCCTGTCTTCTGGCGGCTGCGCCGCCGGCAAAGACAGCGGCAAAAAAAGCAACCGGAAGTTAATTGAAATGCGCTGCTTTTCAATGCAAATCCGAGAAAATGCCGTGTGGAACTACAATAACGTGAGATTGCCCTACGGGCAAGCAAATAACGCAGACAATTGCTTAAAAGCACCATATGTAAAGTAAAGGGCCACCCTCTGTGGCGGCGATGGTCTTATCGGGCGCGCGTGCCGCGATCTGGAATTCGTAACTAAGAAGCATGCTACCGGGCAACATTTCCCTTTCCGCCTTGCGCCACAGGGCCGCCATCGCCGCCGGCGACAGGTAGGCAAAGACGGCATCGTAGCGGCCGAAATCGAGCGCCTCGTAATCGCCACGCAGGAAGCGCGCGCGGCTGCCCGCCAGCCCCGCGCGCACGCGGCTTGCCAGCCACGGCAGCGGCGCCAGTTCGATGCCGGAAAACTGCCCGTCGGGCCGGCGCCGCGCCAGGTCCAGCACCAGGCCGCCCAGGCCGCTGCCGATATCGACCAGCCGCACGCCGGGACGATCCGCGATGAGCTCGGCCACCGCCTGCCATACCTTCGGCCCCGACGGATAAAACGGCACTTGCGTACGGAACGTCGACCAGTACATGCTCAGCAGGAAAACAAAGGCCGCCAGGAATACGGCCGGCGGCAGATCGAGCAGACTGGCTGCCAGCAAGGCAGGCGCGAACAGCAGGCCGATGGCGCACCACCACCGCGCCAGTCCCGCGCGCCACGTGATGAGCGCCGCCAGCACGCCCTGCACCAGCGCCACGGCCGGCAACGACATGGCCACGCTGGCACGCGCCAGGCCATATACCAATAGCAACATCAAGGGAAAGGCCAGCACCTGGATCAGGATGGCCTTGAGCGCGGGCGCGCGCAGGATTTGTTGCAGCATGGGACAGTCAACGGAAGAAAACGCCAGTGTAAGCGAAAGCACCATGAAAAAACCGGAGTCCGGTCTGGCGACCGCTCCGGTTTTCACTGAGGCTATTATTGGGACAATATCAGGCGGTGACGCTCGGCGGCGCGACAGCGGCCGCTTCATCGCGCGCCTTCTTGGTCTTGCCGGCACGCGAAGGCATGTGGCACAGGCCGCAGACATAATCGGCGTTCAGGTCGAGGCAGTTGACGACAAACTTGCCGCCGCACTTGCCGCAAGGGGCCATGTCCAGCATCTTGCTGCTGAAAAAGCGCACCAGGGTCCAGGCCCGCGTCAGCGACAGCAGGGGCTCTTCACCCGCTTCGGGTGGCATCTGTTCCAGATACAGCTTATACGCCTTCATTACGGCTTCGATGCCCGTGGCGCCGGCGTGGTCAACGAGGAATTTGTGGATATTGATGAACAGCGAGGAATGGATATTCGGTTGCCAGGTGATGAACCAGTCGGTGGAAAACGGCAGCATGCCCTTGGGCGGCGAGACGCCCTTCAATTCCTTGTACAGATTCAGCAGGCGTTCGCGCGACAGCGAGACTTCGGTCTCCAGCAGTTGCAAACGGGCGCCCAGCTGTATCAATTCGATGGCCAACTGGATTTCCTGCGCTTCCGATACGACACTTTTCTTGGCCATGCTGCTTGCTCCGCGACTGACGAGTACTAATTTAAAAGCTTAAGCGATTTCTTCGACGCCTTGGCCGGCCATCAGGATAGCCGCGTGCGATTGTGCCAGCGAGCGGTCTTTATTGTAGTTCGTCAACATGCCCAGGATGGCGCTGTCGTCGAAGCGGAAGCGGGCCAGCATCATGTTGCCGCCAGCCAGTTTCAGGATCTGCGCATTGCTCATGCCTTCGATCAATTCCGCGATTTCGGCGGCAATGCCCAAACGGAAGATGGCCGTTACCTTGTCCGCACGAATCATTTGCTGGGCCAGCATCAGGTAGCTCAGGTTAGCGTCGCGAATCTCAGCCATCATGTCGTTAGCAGTCATTTCCATCTCCTCAATCCGTTGAATTCAGCTGGCGCTGTGTGTTGCCAGTGAGATACATTCTGCAGGAGCAACATTAAACGCAACAGAGGCGTAGCGCTGTATTTTTGGTCGGGGAATAGCGGATGGGATCGTAGGTGTTTGTCTGACAAACACTGCTCGATCATGCTCACACGCCAGCAATGGCGCGGATGTGGGAGGTTGGCTCTGTGTCGGATTTAGCCGACTTTTGGCCTGTAAAAAATATCACTTTTTTACAACAACTTGATAAGAATCAAGTCTATCTACCTAGATAACGGCTGCCCTGGCAGGAACTTTAGGGCTTTTTTGAAAAATATTTAAAAAGCCCGCATTCTTTTTCCGTCGGTTTGACACCATTCATGTAATCGTTGACGGCGGCGTCTGGCAAAACTTTAGGGTTATTTGAAAATATTTTAAAAAAATCGTGATCTTTTTCGTTGACGCCCCACAAACGTGCATTTTTTCACTACCTGCCCATGCCAGGAAACACGTTTTTGCGGCGGGGATTTGCTACACTGCCACTTCCGCGTGATACTTTAAGCCTCAAGCAATATCATGCCACCCAGACAAGTATCAATATGAAAGCCACCATGATTTCTCGACATGACTGCAGCGCGCGCGACCTCGATGACCCGCTGGCGCCCCTGCGCCAGCAATTCGACTTGCCGCAAGGCGTGATTTACCTCGACGGCAATTCCCTGGGCGCGCGGCCGAAAGCGGCGCTGGCCCGCGCGCAGCACGTCATCATGGCCGAATGGGGCACCGACCTGATCCGCAGCTGGAATACGGCGGGCTGGTTCGACCTGCCCAAGCGCCTAGGCGACCGCCTGGCCCCGTTGCTGGGCGCCGGCACGGGTGAAGTGGTGATCACCGACACCACCTCCGTCAACCTGTTCAAGGCCCTGGCCGCCGCCTTGCAGATGCAGGCCAGCGATCCCGCGCAGGCCGCGCGCAGAATCATCGTCAGCGAACGCAGCAACTTCCCCACCGACCTGTACATGGCGCAAGGCCTGGCCGCCTGGCTCGACCGCGGCTACCAGCTGCGCCTGGTCGACAGCCCGGACGAACTGGCGCAAGCCATCGACGCCGATTGCGCCGTCGCCATGCTCACGCACGTGAACTACCGCACCGGCTACCAGCACGACATGGCCGCCATCAGCAGCCATTGCCACGCACAAGGCGCGCTGGCGCTGTGGGACCTGGCCCATTCGGCCGGCGCCGTGCCGTTGGACCTGAACGGCGCCGGCGCCGACCTGGCCGTCGGCTGCACCTATAAGTACCTGAACGGCGGCCCCGGCTCGCCCGCCTTCATCTGGGTGCCGGAAAAACACCAGGCGCGCTTCCGCCAGCCTTTGTCCGGCTGGTGGGGGCACGCCACGCCATTCGCCATGGAGCCCGGCTTCGCGCCAGCCGACGGCATCGCCCGCGCCCTGTGCGGCACGCAGCCGATACTCTCGCTGGCCCTGGTCGAATGCGGCCTCGATATCTTTGCGCAAACGAGCATGGAAGCCATCCGCCGCAAGTCGCTGGCCCTGACCGATCTGTTCATCGCGCTGGTGGAACAGCGTTGCGCCAGCCATCCGCTGGGCCTCGTCACGCCGCGCGGGCATGCGCGGCGCGGCAGCCAGGTCAGCTTCACGCACCCGCACGGCTATGCCGTGATGCAGGCGCTGATCGCGCGCGGCGTGATCGGCGACTACCGCGAACCGGCCATCATGCGCTTCGGCTTCACGCCCCTGTACACGAGCTTTGCCGATGTGTGGGATGCCGTGGAAATCCTGCGCGACATCCTCGACACACTAGCCTACGACATCGCCGCCAAGCGCGATGCGGTCACCTGAACCATCCCATGAGCGACGACAAGAATATGAACAAGGAAAACACCAGCGGCTGCCCCATGCATGCGGGCGGCCAGGATGCGCAGTGGCATGGCGCGCAGATGGATTTCAGCGAATCGATGAGCTACGGCAATTACCTGGCGCTGGACCGCATTCTGACGGCCCAGCATCCGCTGTCGCCGAATCACAACGAAATGCTGTTCATCGTACAGCACCAGACGAGCGAATTGTGGATGAAGCTGATGCTGCACGAAATGCACGCCGTGCGCGCCAACCTGCAAAGCGGCGACCTCGCGCCCGCGTTTAAAATGCTGGCCCGCGTGGCGCGCATTATGGACCAGCTGGTGCATGCCTGGGACGTGCTGGCCACCATGACGCCGCCCGAATACACGGCCATCCGCCCTTACCTGGGCGCCTCCTCCGGCTTCCAGTCTTATCAGTACCGCGAGATCGAATTCATTTTGGGGAACAAGAACGCGGCCCTGCTCAATGTACATACGACGGCACCGGAAACCTACAAGGTGCTCGACGCCGCCTTGCGCGCGCCGTCCGTCTACGACGAGTCGATCAAGCTGCTGGCGCGCAGCGGCCTGCCCATCTCCCCCGAGCGCCTGAACGCCGACTGGACCCTGCCGACCAGCGCCGACGCCTCCGTCAAGGCGGCGTGGCTGGAAGTCTACCGCGACCCGTCGAAACACTGGGCCCTGTACGAACTGGCCGAAAAGCTGGTCGACCTGGAAACGGCCTTCCGCTTCTGGCGCTTCCGCCACGTGACGACGGTCGAACGCATCATCGGCTTCAAGACGGGCACGGGCGGCACGGCGGGCGTCAGCTATTTGCGCAAGATGCTCGACGTGGTATTGTTCCCGGAGCTCTTTGCCCTTCGCACGGAGTTATAACTTTAAGGAGCATCGATGTCGTCTCTCGTCCTGACCCTGGCCGGCCTGTGGAATTCCGGGCCGCAGCACTGGCAAACCCATTGGGAAACACGCCACCCGCAATGGTCGCGCGTGCCGCACCGGGAATGGCAGACGCCGGACAAGGACGAATGGGTGGCGGAACTCGACCGCGCCATCGCCGTCTGCGAGCGCCCGCCCGTGCTGGCGGCGCACAGCCTGGCCTGCACGCTGGTAGCTCATTGGGCGGCCAGCGGTTCGCCGCACAAGATCGCCGGCGCCTTCCTGGTCGCCCCCAGCGATGTGGAAGCGCCCTCCTACCCATCCGGCACGACGGGCTTTGCGCCGATGCCGCTGCAAGCCTTGCCGTTCCCCAGCCTGGTGGTCGCCAGTGGCGATGATCCCTACGTCAGCTTCTCGCGGGCACGCGCGTTTGCCACCGCCTGGGGCAGCGATTTCACCATGATCGGCGACGCCGGCCATATCAATGGCGACGCCGGCTACGGCCCCTGGCCGGACGGTGAACAGCTGCTGCTGGACTTCTGCGCCGCGCACCAGCCCTGAACGGGGCGCGCACGCGCACACGATAGAAGCACCGCTATTTGCCCACAAGGAAGAACGCAGGCAGAATCGTGGCCTTTCCATAGCGGCGCCCCGGCGCCAGCCACACGATGAAACGTCTGCTTCTGCCCTTGCTCCTCTGCTCCGCGCTGGCCCACGGCGCGCCCTTTTATGAAGGCAAGAGCCTCGCCCATCCCGCCATCAGCGCCTCGCAGGACAGCGGCCTCGATATCGCCTTCCTCAAGGAAAAAGAAGGCGTCAATGGCTATTACTGCGAGTGCAAGGGCAGCGGCTCGAAACCCATATTGCTCGACCAGTTCGGCAATGCCGTCATCCGCTCCGTCTTCTACGCCTCGCTGGACCAGGAGACGAACGACAGCGTGCAAACCATGCTGGTGCTGTTCCGTCAGGGCGACAAGAATGGCTTGCGCGCCTACCGCTACGACCGCAGTTCCGGCAAGTACCGGCGCCTGGACGGCTTGCAGCCGGCCCTGAACCGCATCGTGGCGCAAAGTGCCGCGCCCAACGCGGGCCAGGTCAAGGCGGCGCTGGCGAAGCTGGCGCCGATGGACTACAGCGTCGCGCGCGGCAAGAGCGGCAATGCGGACTTCGACGCCATCGACCATACGCAGGGCACCATCGTCGGCTACTACAGCGATGAGGGCAAGCCCGTGGCGGCTGGCAGCCAGGACGCCATCATCTACAAGAAAACCTTCCAGAAAAATGGCGAGCGTTTTCTCACCGCCAGCTACACCCTGTACAGCGATGTCGGCGCCGGCATCCTGCGCAATTACCGCCTGTGGCAAGTGACGTGGGAAACGGCGCCGAAGCAGTTTACAGGCAGCCAGGAAGGCCCTTCCGTCATCTACAGCCTGGCCTGGGACGACGGTTCGGTGGTCGAGCGGGGCCAGTACGTGAAGGGCAAGCGCCAGGGCCTGTGGGTGCGCGACGGCATGCACGAAGGCAGCGAAAAAGGCCATTTCGTCAACGGCCTGCAGGAAGGCCTGTGGTCCTTCAACTATCCCAAGCAGAGCGAGAGCGGCATGTACCGGGCCGGCAAGCGCGAAGGCCGCTGGACGGTCGTCAACTATGCCGATGCAGAGGAAGTGACGGGCTTCGACACCTACGCGGGCGGCCAGCTGAACGGCCCGCACGAACGCAGCATGGGCGGCAAGCTGCAAACGCGCGGCAACTACGTCAACGGCGCGCGCCATGGCGCGTGGATCACGGAAGACGGCGACGGCAGCTTCATCGAAGGCTTGCGCGACGGGCCGTGGAAGCTCAAGCTCAAGGACAAGGCCACGCAAAGCGTCACTTACGTGCAAGGCAAAAAACAGGGCGAGGCCCTCGACACGGATGCGCAAGGCGCGCTGCGCGTGCGCGACCATTACCAGGCGGGCGTGCTCGAAGGCAGCCGTACGCGCTATCTGGGCCCGGCCGGCAAGGAATACGCGGTCTACACGGCCTCCTACCGCAGCGGCCAGCTCGATGGGCGCGAACAGGCGTTCGACGACAGCGGCAAGATCCTGCGTCTCGACACCTTGTGGGACATGGGCAAGAAGCAGGGCCTGGACGCGCGCTACTACCCGAACGGCAAGCCGGAGCGCCTGGCCGTCATCGACCAGGGCCGCCTGCTCACGCACCTGCGCGAGTACTATGAGGACGGCCAGCTGCTCAACGACATCCACCGCTGCACCTTCAAGGAGTCCGGCAGCACGCGCGACGACGTATGCGAGTACCACCACATGTACTACCCGGACGGCAAGCCGCAGTATTACTACGCCTTCCAGTTTGGCCAGCGCCAGGAAGGCTATTCGAACTACCCGAACGGCAAGCGCAAGGACGAACTGCTGGTCGACCGCGCCGCCGACACCTCCGTCCTCAACGTCTATTACGAAAGCGGCCAGCTCAAATGCACGGAGCCGCGCAGCGGCCACAGCACCCGCACGGTCAACGGCGAGACCATGATCAGCTACGCTTCGACCGACCGCGACGGCGACAATATCTGCTACCACCCGAACGGCAAGGTGGCCAGCATCTATACCTTCCGCAAACGCGTGCTCGTGGAGTGCGGCAAGCGCTACGACGACACGGGCAAGCAGACGTTTCCGGGGCCGGAAGGCTGTCCTCCCCCCAGGAAAGTCGACTATCCGATAGGACTATGATCATGACGCAAACAACACAGCCGCAGCGCATCCAGAATCCCGGGCGCATCGACGCCAGGGCGATCCGCGCCGCCATCGCGGGCGGCCAGCAGGTGCTGGTGCAGTTCGATACCCTGGGCGAGCCGGAGCCGCTGCTGGCCGACCTCGACGCCCTGGCCGCCAACTGCGGCACGGCGCTGACCATCCGCATCTACGGTTACGACCCGCGGGTGTTCGATGCCCGCATCCTGCGCGCGCTGCCGCATGTGGCCAGCCTGTCCATCGATTGCCACTGGCAAGCCATCCATCTGGAAACCTTGGGCGAGCTGCGCCACCTGAAGCGCCTGAGCCTGGGCGTGTACCAGCTGGCCGAGGCCGACATCCTGCAGCTGGACAATTTGCACGGCCTCGAATTCCTGTATCTGGGCGAGTCGGCCAAAAACAATATCGACCTGGCGCCCCTGCGCCAGTATGCGCACCTGGCCAGCCTGGCCATCGAGGGCCACCACCAGCATATCGACACCCTGGCCAGCCTGCCGGCGCTGCACGAGCTGTCGCTGTACCGCATCAAGAACAAGGTGCCGCTGGATTTTATTTCGGAGATGGCCCGCCTGGACAGGCTGCTGTTGCAGCTGGGCGGCCGCGAATCGCTCGCGCACATCGAGGCGCCGCTGTTGCGGAAATTGGAAGTGATACGCGTACGCGGCCTGGAAACACTGGGCGATATCGGCCGTTTCCCGCTGTTGCAGGCCCTATGGGTGGAAGACCAGATCAAGCTGCGGCAGATCGCGCTGGGCCCCAATCCCGCGCTCGAACGCCTGAATCTGCACACCTGCAAGACGCTCGACAGCCTGCCCGGCCTGGCCACCTTGCCCGCCCTGCGCCAGCTGTCGGCATCCGAGACCATGCTCGACATCGACGCCTTGCTGGCGCATGGCTTGCCCGCATCCCTGACGCATGCGCGCCTGCGCACGGGCAGGAAAACACGCGACGACGCCATCGCCGCGCAGCTGGCGCAACTGGGCTACGAACAGGCGCGCCCTTGCTAATATCAGCGGCCGGCCGCCAGCTTGCGCTGCCATAGCGCCACGTCGATCATCACGCCATCCGCGCCCGTGTTGCGGATGTAGACGCGGTAACTGCCCTGCCCCATGTCGCCATCGAGGTAGGCCGTGCGCTCGTTGCGTTGCAGCCTGGCGCCCTTGGCCACCCGGCGATAGCGCTCCACCACCGTATCGAAACTGGCATAGCTGCGCAGCGCCACTTCCAGGTCGCGCGGCGGGCGGCCTTCGGCATGGTCCAGTACATTGTTCTGCTTCTTGCCCTTCAAGGTAAGCGGATAGGCAAACACGCCGGCGCCGGCCGACGTCAACACCGTGGACTTATCGAGCAACAGCGGCAGCAGCGCCGGCGGATACGCGGGCGGCAGCTGGGCGCGGTTCCAGCCCGGCAGGGCCGGTTGCGCCAGCACATATTCGACGCTGGCGATCCTCTGCCCATCGGCGCCCGCTTCCTTGTCGCCCGCGATCAACGCCAGCATGGGCGGCAATTGCCTGGCCCAGGCCAGCAAGGGCGCCGCATCCCCGACCAGCATGCCCTTGCGGTGGAATACCGTCAGCACCGCATTCGGATCGGGATTGCAGACTTTCGCCAGCGGCTGGCCCTCCAGGTGGCAATGCCCGTTGACCAGGCCAAAGGCGATGATGGCGCCGCGCTTGTCGAGCAACATGGCGCCCCGCTCACGGCCCTGCTTGCGGTCATTCATCGACGCCAGCAACTGGCGGCCATCGGCCAGCACGGTACGCGTGGCGTCGCGCTTTTCGCTGATCGCTTCGAGCGCCTGCGCCAGCAGCAGTTCATCGTCTTCCGTGTAGCTGCCGCGCGCGTAACCGAAGAAATCGAACAGGGCCGCGCGCACTTGCGGGTCTTCGCTCAGGCGCGGCAAGGGACCGCCGGCCAGCAGCGAGGACAGGCTTTTCCCGGCCGGCGCAGAGGGTGCCGCCGTGGCGCGGGCAGGCTGGGAAAGGACGCAGGCCGCTGCCAGCAAGGCGCCGCCCAGGGTACGGTAATTCGAAAAAATGATATGCATGATTCTGTCTGTCGGGGATTTGGCCGCTCTTACGGCCACGCATGGCGCGCTGGCGATTCTAGCATGGCGCCAGCCCCCATGCCGTGCGGCTGGCGGACGGTGCGTGCGGCGGCGCGGCTGCTATGATGGCCGCAATGACGACTCCCACCCACGCCTCGCCCCTGCTTGTCCTCCTGCCCGGCATGGATGGCACAGCCCGGCTATTCCACCGTTTTGACGCCGCCTTGCGCGCGCAGGCCGCCATCGACACCCTGGCCATCGCCTATCCGGCTGCACCGCTCGATTACGCGGCGCTGGAAGCATTCGTGCGCGAGCGCTTGCCGCAGGACCGCCCTTTCGTCGTGCTGGCCGAATCGTTTTCCGGACCGCTGGGGGCAGCCCTGCGCGCCGATCCGCCGCCCGGCATGCGCGCCCTGATCCTGTGCTGTTCATTCGTGCGCAATCCGCGTCCGATGCTGGCGCCGCTGCGCCACCTGCTCGGCCTTGTGCCCTTTGGCGCCATGCCCGGCTTCGCCCTGCGCCAGGCGCTGCTGGCGCCCCACTCCACGCCGGAATTGCAGGATGAACTGGCAGCGGCGCTGGCGCAAGTGCCGCCCAGCGTACTGCGCCAGCGCCTGCGCGCCGTGCTGGAAACCGACGCCTCGCGCAGCTTCGCGCGCGGCAGCCTGCCCGTGCTGTATCTGCGCGCGCGCCACGACCGCCTGGTGCCGCCGGCGAACGCCCTGCAGATACTGCTGCAGGCGCCCGGCGCGCAACTGGCCGACATCGCTGCGCCGCACATGCTGCTGCAGGCGGCGCCGGAAGCGGCAGCCAGCGCCGTCACCGCTTTTCTCGCTGGCCTGTCAGCCGCGCAGGTATCCGCTTAAACGCGCGCTGGCCAGCACGGCCAGCCAGCTCAAGCCGCCCGCCAGCGCGCTGAAGTAGATCGCCCGCAGCGGATGCTGGGGCAACAGATACGCGAGCACGGCCGCGCCCAGCAAGCCGCACAGCGCCGGCTTCCACCTGCCGGGCGGCAGCAGCGCCAGTAGCAGATTCGTCCCCGCATACACGTAAAACACGAGCAGCAAGGCCAGGCCGCCGGCCACACCGCGCGAGCCGAGGCTGCCGAACAGCTGCGTGTACAGGTAAAAACCCAGCCAGCTCAACACAATAAACAGCAGGCAGCCCAGCGCGTGCGCGCCCAGGCCCGCCACCAGGCGGTTTTTCATGGTTGCCTGAGTACGGGAACGAAGCGGTGGCCGCAGGCATGGCACATGAAGGTACGCGCATATTTGTCCTGCATGGCGGCGGCATCCTTGTCCCAATTGGCGATGAAGGCCGTTTGCGACCAGGCGATGGAGACGACGCCCCCTGCCACGAATATCCAGAACAGGCCATTTGCGCCGGCCTGGTAAAAGACGACGGCGGCGATGACGAAAGCGATGACGCCCAACACGATCAGTCCTACCTTCTGGCCCGCCTGCATCGCCGGCCTGGCGGCCTGGCGCGACAACAAGGTCTGGCTGCGCGTATGCGCATGGCCGTGGATGAAATCACCATCGATCCTGCCCGACATATGGGTCGATGTGCCGGAAATGCCGGAGGCATGCACCATGGAGAGGCGTTGAACGTTGGAACTGTCACATGCAGGGCAATGCGCCATTGCTATTTCCACAAAATAAAATAATCGCGCACTGTAGCATAAAAAAAAGCCGGCCCTTTCACGCAGAAAGGGCCGGCTTGATTACGTCGACAGCAAGGCGTTTACTTCGCCGTATTGAGCAGCAATTCGTTCAGGCGTTTCACGAAACTGGCAGGGTCGGCCAGCGAACCGCCTTCGGCCAGCATGGCCTGGTCGAACAGGATGTTGGCCCAGTCGCCGAACTTGCCGCCTTCCGCGTCTTCATACTTCAGACGCGTCACCAGCGGGTGGTTCGGGTTGATTTCCAAAATCGGCTTCGATTCCGGCGCGCTCTGGCCTGCCGCCTTGAGCATGCGCAGCAGGTTGCCCGACAATTCGTTTTCATCGGCCACCAGGCAGGCTGGCGAATCGGTCAGACGGAACGTGACGCGCACGTCCTTGGCCTTGTCGGCCAGCATAGTCTTCATCTTGCCTACCAGGTCGGCGTACGAGGTTTCCGTTTCTTCGTGCTCTTTCTTTTCCGCTTCGTCTTCCAGCGCGCCCAGATCCAGGCCGCCCTTGGCGACGGAGACCAGTTCCTTGCCTTCGAAGTCCTGGATAAACGACAGCATCCATTCATCGACGCGATCCGTCAACAGCAGCACTTCGACGCCCTTCTTGCGGAAGATTTCCAGGTGCGGGCTGTTCTTGGCGGCAGCGTAGTTGTCGGCCGTGACGTAATAGATCTTGTCCTGGCCTTCCTTCATGCGCGCCACGTAGTCGGCGAACGAGGTGATTTGTTCATCGCTGTCGTTGGCGGTCGACGCAAAGCGCAGCAGCTTGGCCAGACGTTCCTTGTTGGCCGCGTCTTCACCAATGCCTTCTTTCAGCACCTGGCCGAATTCCTTCCAGAAGACGGCGTACTTGTCCTTCTTGTCCTGCTCGTCCGCGTTCGCCAGCTCTTCCAGCATGCCCAGCACGCGCTTGGTCGAGCCTTCGCGAATGACTTTCACGTCGCGCGACTCCTGCAGGATTTCACGCGACACGTTCAGCGGCAGGTCGGCCGAGTCGATCACCCCGCGCACGAAACGCAGGTAGGTTGGCATCAGCTGCTCGGCATCGTCCATGATGAAGACGCGCTTGACGTACAGCTTGATGCCGCCGCGCTTGTTGCGGTCCCACATGTCGAACGGCGCCTTGGCCGGGATGTACAGCAGCTGCGTGTATTCGCTGCGCCCTTCCACGCGGTTGTGCGTATGCGTGAGCGGCGACTGGAAGTCGTGCGATACGTGCTTGTAGAATTCGTCGTACTGTTCCGGCGTGATATCGGCCTTGTTGCGGGCCCACAGGGCGCTGGCCTGATTGACGGTTTCGAATTCGTCTTTCAGGACGGTTTCCTTTTTCTCGTCGTCCCACTCTTCTTTCTGCATCACGATCGGCAGCGAGATATGGTCCGAGTATTTGCGGATGATGGACTTGATCTTCCAGCTCGACAGCAATTCGTCCTCGCCTTCGCGCAAGTGCAGGATGATGTCCGTGCCACGGCCCGTTTTTTCGATGGTCTCGATGCTGTAATCGCCTTCGCCGGCCGATTCCCAGCGCACGCCTTCAGAGGCGTCCGCGCCGGCGCGGCGCGTTTCGACGGTGATCTTGTCGGCGACGATGAAGCCCGAATAGAAGCCCACGCCGAACTGGCCGATCAGGGCTGCGTCCTGCTGCTGGTCGCCCGACAGCTTGCCGAAGAATTCCTTGGTGCCCGACTTGGCGATGGTGCCCAGGTGCGAGATCGCCTCGTCACGGGTCATGCCGATGCCGTTGTCGGAAATGGTGATGGTGCGCGCATCCTTGTCGAAGCTGACCTTGATCTTCAATTCGTGATCGTTGCCGTACAGGGCGTCGTTATCGATCGCCTCGAAGCGCAATTTGTCGGCCGCGTCGGACGCGTTCGAGATCAATTCGCGCAGGAAGATTTCCTTGTTCGAGTACAGGGAATGGATCATCAGGTGCAGCATTTGCTTCACTTCGGTCTGAAAACCCAGGGTTTGCTTTTCGGAGACAGCCATTTTTACCTCATAGTCTTGTGGATGGACGGATTCTACGGAGTTGGGGATGGTACAAGCGATTTCAAGAGCTCCCGAAAAATGTGCTGTTTTACCCCAGTGTGCGGCCGAAAAACGCCCAGATGCGCTCGTCCTGCACCGTGGCCAGGTTCAGGCGCATGCGGGTCGACGGTAGCTGGCGCGGGGAAAACAGGCTGCCCGGCGCCAGCACCAGGCCTTCGGCCAGCGCTTTTTCGGCCAGGACATTCGTGTCGCAGCCCGCATCGGCCCACACGAACATGCCCGCCGATGCCGGCTCGAAGCACAAGCCCGCCTGTTCGACCTTGCGGTAGGTACCGTCGCGCACCTTGTCGAGCCGCGCGCGCAGGCGCTCCGCATGCTTGCGGTACAGCCCTTGCGAGAGGATTTTATACACGACCCTTTCGCCGATGTCGCTGGTGGTGAGGGTAGCCAGCATCTTGCGGTCGGCCAGGCGCTGCGCCCGTTCCGGGGACGTGGCGATGAAGCCCACGCGCAGATTCGCCGCCAGGCTCTTGGAAAAGCCGCCCAGGTAAATCACGCGGCGCAGCTGGTCCAGCGCGGCCAGGCGCGTGGCCGGCTGCACCGCGCCACCGGGATGCATGTCGCAATAAATATCGTCTTCGACGATGAGAAAATCATGCTGTTCGGCCAGACGCAGCACCTGAAACGCCTTGGCCGCCGACAGCGACGTCGAACTGGGGTTGTGCAGCACCGAATTGATCACGTACAGCCTGGGACGGTGCAGGGCCGCCAGCTCGGCCAGCACGGCGATATCGGGGCCATCACCGAGGCGCGGGATGCCGATGACATTCATGCCCATGGCGGCAAAGGCACCGAACATCAGCCAGTACGCGGGATCGTCGACGAAAATGGTCTCGCCGGGGCGGGCAAACTCGCGCGCCACCAGGTCCAGCGCCTGCATCACGCCCACCGTGGTGACGATCTGCTCGGGCGGGCAGGCGATTTCCAGCTCCGCCAGCTTCAGCTGCAACTGCTGGCGCAGCGGCAGGAAACCCTGCGGCGCGCCGTAACCGAGCAGCAAACTGCCAGGCTGGCGGCTGACGTCGCGCAAGGCGCGCGCCACCAGGTCGCCATCGAGCCATTCGGCGGGCAGCATGCCGGAACCGGGC
This sequence comes from Janthinobacterium sp. BJB426, assembly GCF_002735705.1. Lineage (GTDB taxonomy): Bacteria > Pseudomonadota > Gammaproteobacteria > Burkholderiales > Burkholderiaceae_D > Janthinobacterium. The sequence continues at coordinate 28,882 of NZ_PDZL01000028.1, read as the reverse complement.
GCGGGGATGGACGGTGTCTGGCGAAACATGTTACGGATCAACCACACCACGTCCATCGGCTGCGCCACCGCGTCCTGCGCGCCAGCGGGCGGCGCCGGCGTGTTCAGGGGCGAGCGCTCGCGCACGAAAAAGCCGGCGCCGCGCCGCGATTCCAGGTAGCCGCGCGCCACCAGCTTGTCGTAGCTGGCCACCACCGTGGCGCACGACACGTCCAGGCTGGCGGCGCACTGGCGGATCGACGGCATGCGCGCGCCGCCGCGCAGCAGCTTGTCGTCGATGCGCGCCGCCAGCGAGCGCGCGATCTGGTCGATCAGGGTTTCGCCCGAGGCGCGCGACAGCAAGGGCAGGGACGGAGAGGCGAGTGTATTGCTCATATGACCATCACAGTATGTGGAATTATGCGTAAAAGTGTATTTGTACTGTATTGCTATTGCGCCCTAGGATAGCAGTACCGGGCACATTCATCCACCTCTGCCCGCCTTTATCTCACACACCCGCACCAGGACAGCCATGCCATCGCACGCCACCACCACCCCCAGTTCCCTCCCGCGCCTCGGCGCCGACCGCACAGGCTTGTTGCTGGGCTTGATCGCCGTCGCCCTCTTCAGCCTGACCCTGCCCTTTACGCGCATGGCCGTGGCCGAACTCGATCCCACTTTTGTCGCCCTGGGCCGCGCTCTGGTGGCGGCCATGCTGGCCGGCCTGTGGCTGTGGCAGCAGCGCGCGCCCATGCCGCGGCGCGAGCAATGGTTGCCGCTGGCGCTCGTGTCGCTGGGCTGCGTGCTGGGCTTTCCCTGGCTGACGTCGATCGCCATGCGCAGCCTGCCTGCCTCGCACGGCGCCGTGCTGGTGGGCATCCTGCCGCTGGCCACGGCCGTCTTTGCCGTGCTGCGCGGCAAGGAACGTCCATCACCGGGTTTCTGGCTGATGGCCCTGCTCGGCACGGCGCTGGTGGTGGCGTTCGCGCTGCGCCAGGGCGGCGGCAGCTTCCACCTGGCCGACTGGCTGATCTTTGCCGCTGTGCTGCTGGCTGCACTCGGCTATGCGGAAGGGGGACGCCTGGCGCAAGCCATGCCGGGCCAGCACGTGATTTCCTGGGCGCTGCTGCTGGCCGTGCCGTTTGTCTTGCCCGTGGTGCTGTGGAACGCCTGGCCGCAGCGCGCGCTGATGGCGCAGGCCAGCGGCGCAGCTTGGCTGGGCTTTGCCTATATTTCCGTGTTTTCCATGTTTATCGGCTTCTTTTTCTGGTACCGGGGCATGGCGCTGGGCGGCGTGGCGCGCGTGGGACAGACGCAGTTGCTGCAGCCTTTCCTCACCCTGGTGGGCGCGGCGCTGCTGCTGAATGAACCCCTGACGGGGGAAAGCCTGCTGTTTGCCGGCGCCGTGATCGCCGTGGTGGGGATCGGGCGCAAGCTGAAGTAACGCTCCCTGACGCCCATTTGCAACGCCCTTGCGCGTGCGGATGGGCAGAGCGACGTGCAAGCCGTACAATACCGCAGCACCATGGCGACGCCTATCCGGCGCCGCTTGCGCACGCACCGCCACAAGCGGGCCAACAAATCCAGCCGGCGCAGCTCGGCATCTTCTGTGAGACTCGTATGAAAATTGAAAATCCGAATCCGATCCAATGGCGCTTTGCCGAACGCGCGGAACAGCTGCAAAGCTCGTTCATCCGCGAAATCCTGAAGATCACGCAGCGTCCCGAGATCATCTCGTTTGCCGGCGGCCTGCCCTCGCCCGCCACCTTCCCCGTGGAAGAAATGAAGACCGCCTTCGACAAGGTCCTGTCGAACAATGGCAAGGTCGCCCTGCAATACGGCCCGACCGACGGTTACCTGCCGCTGCGCCAGTGGATCGCCGATTCGCTCTCGGGCAATGGCAGCACCATCATGCCGGAACAAGTGCTGATGACGTCCGGCTCGCAACAGGCGCTGGACTTGCTGGGCAAAGTTTTGATCGACGAAGGCAGCAAGGTATTGGTGGAAACCCCCAGCTACCTGGGCGCCCTGCAGGCGTTTTCCGTCTACCGTCCCGAATTCGTTTCCGTCGACACCGATGACGAAGGCCTGGTGCCGTCGTCGATCAATCCCGTCGCCGATGGCGCGCGCCTCTTGTACGCGCTGCCGAACTTCCAGAACCCGACGGGCCGCAGCCTGTCCGTGGCGCGCCGCGTGGAACTGGTGGAAACCTGCGCTCGCCACGGCCTGCCGCTGATCGAGGATGATCCGTACGGCGCCCTGAGCTACAGCGGCGAGCCGTATCCGAAGATGATCAACATGAATCCCGATGGCGTGATCTATATGGGCTCGTTCTCGAAAGTGCTCACGCCCGGCATCCGCCTCGGCTACGTGGTGGCGCCGATGCCGCTGGTGCGTCGCCTGGAGCTGGCCAAGCAGGCAGCCGACCTGCACACCTCGCAGCTGACGCAGATGGTCGTGCATGAAGTGATCAAGGATGGCTTCCTGGACCGGCATATTCCCAGCATCCGCAGCCTGTACGGCAACCAGTGCCAGGCCATGCTGTCGGCGCTGGAAGAGCACTTCCCGGCCGGCGTCACGTGGACCAAGCCCGAAGGCGGCATGTTCATCTGGGTCACCCTGCCGAAGCACATCGACGCGATGAAACTGCTCGATGAAGCCATCGCCAATAAAGTGGCATTCGTGCCGGGCGCGCCGTTCTACGCGAACACGCCGGAAACGCACACCCTGCGCCTGTCATTCGTGACGGTGCCGCCGGAACGCATCCGCGAAGGCGTCGCTATCCTCGGCAAACTGATCGCCGCAAAAATGTAACTCGCCTCTTCACGCCCCGCCCGCCGCGGGGCGTGTCCCAGCTGCCCCCTGCGCCAGGGGGCACGCGTCTTTTCCGCCTAAAAACCGCCTTCACGATAGCAACTGCGTGTATTTATTCTTAAAAATAGTATAAAAATAATATTTTACCACGTCGCACAACGTCGATTTTTTCACCCAAAAAATTAGCAAAGCGGTATGATTTGACCGCTGTATCCGATTTGAATCCGGACAGCATCACCGACAGCGGCAAACGCTGGCAGCGCAGAGTACATCGAGAAGGCCGGAAGCAATGAGTTCAGGCAGTGTGGATTATTCCCAGCGGCGCGACGCCGCCATTTTGATTGTCGACGATGCGCCGGCCAACCTTGAGGTGCTGCGCAAGCTGATGAGCGAACAAGGTTATCAAACCTATGTCGCCACGTCCGGCGAACGGGCGCTGGCGATCGCCCAGCGCGCGCGCCCCGACCTGATCCTGCTCGACGTGCTGATGCCGGACATGGACGGCATCGAAACGTGCCGCCGCCTCAAGCAGCACCCGCTGACGCAGGGTATCCCCGTCATCTTCATGAGCGCCAAGACGGAAACGGAAGACGTGGTGGCCGGCTTCGACTGCGGCGCCGTCGATTACATCAGCAAGCCGCTGCGCATGGCAGAAGTATGCGCGCGCGTGCGCGCCCAGCTGCAAATCCGCAGCAACAATGAAACCCAGCAGGAACAGGCCGAGCGCCTGCGCACCATCGTCAACAACATGGCCGAGGGTTTGCTGATCATCGAGGCGGACGGCCGCATCCAGTACACCAATCCGGCCTGCGACCAGTACCTGGGCTACCGCGAAAACGAACTGGCCGGGCGCTCCATCGGCGAGCTGCTCAGCCCCCTGGTGACGCAGGAATACCTCGATTACTTCGCCATGCACGCGGCCAATCCGGAAAAAGCGCACAACCACGGCACGCGCGAAGTGGCGATCCGCCACCGCAACGGCGAGGCGCTGAGCATGGACCTGACGCTGACGCCCATGTACCTGCGCCAGCCCCTGTATATCGGCCTGCTGCACGACATCACGCACCACAAGCAGTCGGAAGACGCCTTGCAGCGCGCCGCCTACCTCGACCCGCTGACGCAGATCGCCAACCGCCGGCATTTCGACAGCTTCCTGGAAAAGGAATGGCAGCGCGCCGTGCGCGGCGGCGGCGTCCTGTCGCTGGTGGTGCTCGACGTCGACCACTTCAAGCTGTACAACGACAGCCTGGGCCATCCGGCCGGCGACAGCTGCCTGCAGCAGGTGGCGCAAGCCATCGCCTCGCACGCCGCACGCCCGGGCGACCTGGCGGCCCGCTACGGCGGCGAGGAATTCGTCCTGCTGTTCGCCGACACGGATGCCGAAGGCGCCCTGCACCTGGCCGCAGCCATCCGCACGCACATCGAGGCACTGCAACTGCCGCACCCGCGATCAGTCACCTCGCCGTGGATCACCGTCAGCATCGGCGTGGCGACGATCCGCCCGCACCAGCTGGACAACCGCGAAGCGCTGTTCGTCGCCGCCGACCGCGCCCTGTACGTGGCCAAGGAAGGGGGCCGCAACCAGGTGCGCGTCACGCAATCGGGCAGCGCGGCCTGGGAAACGGTCAAGGCGCTCGTTCAGCGCTAGCCGGTCACTTTTCAGGATAGCCGGTGATGTCGGCGATTTCACGGTACAGGGGCTGCAGCCGCGCATACATCTTCTGGTACACGCGCCGGTACAGTTTTTCATAGACCTTGCTGTGCCCGGGATGCGGCTGGAATACCTTGCCCTTGCGCGTCATCGCTTGCACGGCGGCGGGAAAATCCGCATGCCAGCCCAGGCCCACGGCGGCGGCGATGGCCGCGCCCAGGCCCGAACTTTCATACACGTGGGCGCGCGCGGCCGGCAAGCCGAAGATGTCGGCCGTCAGCTGCATGGCAGAGTCGCTTTGCGAACCGCCGCCCGCGATGCGCAGCTCCGTGATGGCGATGCCGCTGCGCTGCTCGATGCGCTCCTTGCCTTCGCGCAGCGCATACGCGAGGCCTTCGAGGATGGCGCGGTAGATGTGCGCGCGCGTGTGCACGTCGCCAAAGCCGATCATGGCGCCCTTCGCTTCCGGCCCCGGCACCTTGATGCCGGGACTCCAGTACGGCTGCAGCATCAGGCCCATGGAGCCGGGCGGCACGGCCTCGACCAGGCGGTCGAACAGCGCTTCGGCGGACAGGCCGGTGCCGTCTTCGGCCGCGGCCGCCCGTTCGCGGTCGCCGAACTGCTCCTTGAACCAGTTGACCATCCAGTAGCCGCGGAAGATCTGCACTTCCGTGCTGTAGGCGCCCGGCATGGCGGCCGGATACGGCGGAATGAAGCGCGTCACTTCCACGTATTTGCGGTTGGTCGTGTTGATGGTGGCCGTGGTGCCGTAGCTCAGGCACGCCACGTGCGGTTCGACACAGCCGGCGCCCAGCACTTCGCACGCCTTGTCGGCCGCCGCCGCCAGCAGCGGCGTGCCCTCAGGAATGCCCGTCGCCGCGGCGGCGGTTGCCGTGATGGCGCCCATGCGCGTGCCGGGCGTTACCAGCTCGGGCAGCATCGAGGGCTTGACAGCAAGGGCCTGCCATTTCCAGTCGAAACGCCCGGCCCACGCATGGCGCTTGTAGTCGAAGGGAATATACGCCACTTGCGACCCGGTCGAATCGACGTAGCGCCCGCAGAGGCGGTGGTTCAGAAAACCCGACAGCAGCAGGAATTTGTGCGTGCGGCGCCAGATATCGGGCTGGTGCGCGCTGATCCAGTTGATCTCGGCCTCGCGGCGAAAGTACGTAATCGTGCCATCGAGGCGCGTGGCGCGGAAGGCGGCGCGCCACCATGGCGCCAACTGGGGGATATCGCGCGTGCTGCGCTGGTCCAGCCAGGTGATGGCAGGCCGCAACGGTGCGCCATGTTCATCCACGTTGACCACCGTGCCGCGCTGCGTGGTGACGGCCACGCCTGCGACCGACGATTTATTGATGTCCGTGCTGCGCCACAGCTGCAGGCACGCTTCGCACACGGCTTGCCAGTAGCCGTCGGCGTCGTGCTCGGCCCAGCCGGGATGCTCCGAGTAATACGCTTCCAGGAACACTTGCGCCTTCGCCGCCAGCTTGCCGTCCCGGTCGAACAGCAGCGCACGCACGCTTTGCGTGCCATTGTCGATGGCAAGAATGTACGGCCCCGGGCCGGCTACGCTGACCATGGCCTTAGCCCACGCTGGCCAGCGCGGCGCGCAGCGCCTGCAGCAGCGCCTGCGGATCTTTTTCCGGCTGCGCGCTGAAGACAGGCGCTTCCCAATCCTGCCCCCGCACGGCCACCACGCGCAAGCGTCCCTGTGCATTCCAGGCCGGATACCAGCCCACGTCGACGATGTCGCCATTCGCGCACGTGATTTGCAGCAGGTCTTCGCCCAAGTCGTCGACTAGGACGTCCACGCTCTGGCGCAAGTCCAGCGGCGACAGGCTGTCGTAGGTGATGCGGGCGTCGCCCAGCGCCAGGGGCTGGCCAAACAGGGTGGTCTCGATGATGCTCTCCTTTTTATATTTTTATCGTTTCTTCACTCGCCTTGCGGCACGCTGTAATGGCGGCGCCACAGGGCCAGGTAGCGCGCCTGCTCCGCATCCCAGCGTACATCATCCCAGCCCAGTTCATGCTGGCAGATGGCGCGCAGGCGCGGCATGATAGCAAGCGCGCCGCCAGCCAGCTGCAAACCGAGGCGCGTACGCCGCAGCAGCAAGTCGTCCAGGTGCCGCACGTCCTCCATGCGCGCGCCCCAGCGTAGCTGCGCCCACAGGGTCTGCGTGCCGGGAATCGGCTCCAGTTCGCCGTCCTGCGCCGCCTCGCACAGCGCCTGCGCGGCTGCGCCATGACGGCCCAGCAGGCGTTCGCGCTGTTCCCCATCGAGCACCAGGGCCTTGCCCGACAAGGGCGGCGTTGCGGCGAAAATCGGCAAGGGACGCAGATCCGCCTGCCAGCCCGGCAGCAGCGGCGCGGCGCGGCGCAAGGCATCGAGGGCGATCACGCGAAACGTCGTCAATTTGCCACCCGCCACCGTCAGCAAGCCGTTTTCCAGCCATAGCGCATGTTCGCGCGCTTCCTTCGACGGGTCAAGCTGGCCGCTGTCGATCACGGGGCGCACACCGGCAAACGTGGCCAGCACGTCGTCTTCGCCCAGCGCCAGCTGCGGGAACTGCCAGCGCAGCGCCGCCAGCAGGTAATCGAGTTCCGCGCGCGTGATGGCCGGCTCCATATCCAGGCTGGCGCCGTGATCGACATCGGTGGTGCCCACCAGGGTTGCGCCCTCCCAGGGATAGGCAAACACGGGACGGCCATCGTGCGGATGCATCAGGCTGACGGCTTGCGCCAGCGGCAAACGCCAGGCGGGCAGCAGCAGGTGGCTGCCGCGCAGGGGCCGCAGTTTCGGCTTTTCTCCCACCTGGCCGCGCAAGCCATCGGCCCAGGCGCCCGTGGCGCTGATCACCAGGCGCGCGCGCACGGTGCATACCGTGCCATCGAGCGCATCGTTCAAGGTGGCGCCGGCGACCTTGTCACCTTCACGCAGCAGCGCTGCCACGCCCAGGTAATTGACGGCCACGCCGCCATGGCGGCGCGCCTCCTGCAGCACGCGCAGCACCAGGCGCGCATCGTCCGTCTTGGCGTCCTGGTACAGCATGCCGCCCCGCAGATCGTCGCGCCGGATGTGCGGTGCCAGCATGGCAAAATCCGCCGCATCGACATAGCGGCGCGCGCGCCGGCCCGCCATCACGTCGTAGATGGCCAGTCCCAGCATGAACTGGCGCCGACCCGGCTTCCTGCCCCTGTAGTCGCCAAAGGCAAAGCCCTGCGGCTCGACCAGCCCCGCCGCATCCTTCAGCAAGGCTTGCCGCTCATGCACCGATTCGCGCGTCATGCCGAACTGGCCCTGCTTCAGGTAGCGCAAGCCGCCGTGCACCAGCTTCGAGGAGCGGCTCGACGTGCCCCAGGCGAAATCGCGCTGCTCCACCAGCAAGGCCTTCAAGCCGCGCCGCGATGCTTCCAGCAAGATGCCGGCACCCGTGATGCCGCCGCCGACGATCAAGATATCCCACTCGCGCGCCAGGATGCCAGGCAACTCCGCCCTGCTCACAAGCCGCCTCCCGCTTCGGGAAGCAGTTTGCCGGGGTTCATCATGCCCTGCGGGTCGAACTGGCGCAGCAGCGCTCGCATGGCAGCGATGCCCAGCTCGCCCTTCTCCGCCGCCAGCCACGGCGCGTGGTCCGTGCCCACCCCATGCTGATGGCTGATGGTGCCGCCGTTGGCGACGATGGCGGCGCTGGCAGCGTCCTTCAGACTGCGCCAGCGCGCCATGTTTTCTTCAAAGGTGGGCGCCAGCCGGTACACATACGTGGTGTAGACGCTGGCACCCTGCGCGTACACGTGCGACAAATGCGTGTACGCATGCACCTGTTCGCCGTGCTGCGCCAGCGCGCCGGCGCCCGCCTGCTCCAGCGCAGCCATCATCGCCGTGACGCGCGGCCAGTCGACGGCCGTTTCCACCGTGTCGATGACATAGCCGTGTTCCCAGGCCCCGTTGCGCAGGTACACGTTGCGAAAGCGCCCCTGCTTCCATTTATCGCCCATATGCCGTCCCACGTGCACGCCCCCGTGCCGCCGCGCCAGCGCCAGGGCGCCGCGCAGGGCCGCGCGCGCCGTTTTTTCTTCTCCGCTGACGCCCAGCATCAGCATGCATTTGCCTTCGCCGCAGCCGCGCAGCGACAAATAGCGTTCCAGCAGTCCCACCAGTTTTTTATGCCCGGCCAGGGTCAACATGGTTTGCGTTTCCAGCGCATTCGACAGGCGCAGCATGCACAGCGGCAGGCGCGACTGGGCCAGTACCCGCACGGCTGCCTGCGCCTGGCCCCAGTCGGCGAAAAACACGGCGTGGAATGCTTCATAAGGCGGCAGCGGCGAAACGCGCACCGTCGCCTGCGTCAGGATGCCCAGCCGCCCTTCGGAACCGAGCACCATTTCGCGCAGGTCGATGCCGGCCGCCGAAGCGGGAAACGTGGGGATGCTCAAGGTGCCGGCCGGCGTTTCCACTTCGCCGCCCGCGAACAGCTGCTCGATGCGGCCATAGCGCAACGATTGCTGGCCCGACGAGCGCGTGGAGATCCAGCCGCCCAGGGTCGAATACTCGAACGACTGCGGATAATGACCGAGCGTGTAGCCCTGCGCGCGCAGCTGCGCTTCCAGGTCGGGGCCAAACACGCCCGCGCCGAACGTGGCCAGCTGCGCTTCGCGGTCCAGGTGGCCCAGCGCGCACAGGCGCGCGAGGCTGATCGCCAGCACGGGACGCGGCCCCGCCGCCACCGTCAAATGCCCGGCCACGCTGGTGCCGCCACCATGCGGAATGACGGCCACGCACGCCTGGCGCGCATACGCGAGCAGCTGGCGCACCTGCAGCGCGCTGTCGGGAAAGGCCACCCCGTCGGGCACGGCACCGATGCGGCCATGGCGCAGCTTGAACCAGTCGGGCAGGCTTTGACCGAGCGCATGGCGCACGCGCGTGGCAGGCTTAGTGTCGATCAGCGGATGCGGCGCCAGGCGCGAAGCGGGCACCCGCGCGCAAGCGTCGTCGAAAGTGGCATCGACAATGCCGCTGCCAGGCCCCAGGCGCTCGCCCAGGAAGGCCAGCGCGTCCTCGCTCAGCGCATACGTGATGCTCTCGTCTCCCCATCCATTCCAGCGTTGCATCGATATCCCCTGTGTTCGGCCAGTTGCGTGCCACGGCGGCTTGCTATACTGTTCTTGCCTGATTTTCTTGCTAGATCAATAGCATATGCCGCCACAGACGAAGGGTATTGGTTTTTCATGACAATCGCATTGTTCCATCATGACAAATACTGACGGCCGGGTCGCCGGCGCCTATCTGCTGCCGCTGCTGGAAGCGGCCGGCGCGCACGGCATCGATAGCGCCAGCCTGGCGCAGGCGGCCGGCGTGGCGCCACACGGCCTGGAAGCGTCCGCGCCTGGCCTGGCCGCGCGCGACTACGTGCGCCTGCTCGATGCGGGCGCGCAGTTGGCCGGCGATGCGCATTTCGGCCTGCACGTGGGCCAGCGCGTGCGCATGGGCACGTACAGCGCGTATGGCTTGATTTTGCTCAGTTGCAGCAACGTGGGCCAGGCGCTGGAACAGACGGCTCGCTACGAGCGGCTGGCGCACGACCTGGGCCGTTCTACCCTGCAGCGCGATGGCGCTGTCGCGCATTACTACTGGGCCAGCAATTATCCGGGTGCCAGCCGGCACCTGGTCGACAGCGTCTTTGCCGGTGTCAAAGTCTGCGGCGACTGGCTGGCCGGCATGCCGCTGCCGCCGGCCCAACTGGCCTTCACCCACGATGGCGGCGGCGACTTGCTGCGCCATGCGGCGCACCGCGACGAATACGTGCGCGTGCTGGGCAGCCTGCCCGCCTTCAACGCCCCCGCCAACACGGCCACCTTCGACGCGCAATTGCTGGACTGGCCCGTGCCGAACGCCGACGTCAGCCTGTACCCCGTGCTGTGCCAGCATGCGGAACAATTGCTGGCACAGCGCCAGGCAGAAGCGGACACCGGCGGCGCCATCGACGCGCAAGTCCACGCGGCCATCGTGGCGGGCTTGCGCCAGGGTTCGGCGCGGCTGTCCACCGTTGCCGCCACCCTGGCCATGACGCCGCGCACCTTGCAGCGCAAGCTGGCCGACGCGGGCACCAGCTTCCAGGCCCTGCTGGACCAGGCCAGGTACGGCCTGGCGCGCGATTATCTGCGCGAGCCGGATTTGTCGCTGGTCGACATCGCCTTCCTGCTCGGTTATCAGGAACAAAGCGCGTTCAATCACGCGTTTCGCACCTGGGCGGGCACCAATCCCGGCGCCTGGCGGCTACAGGAAATCCTTGACAGGCAGCAAGCCGTTTAGCCGTGCGCGGGGCATGCGCGGCCCGTTTTCTGGCTATACTGGCATAGTCAGGTTTTCCACGATCACTCCAACCCGCAATGCAAAGGATTAATATGCAACTCAAAGACAAAGTCGCACTGATTACCGGCGCCGCCAGTGGTATCGGCAAGGAAATGGCCATTGAATACGCGAAGCAAGGCGCCAAGGTCGTCATCGCCGACCTGGCCCTGGAAGCGGCCAGCAAGACGGCCGAGGAAATCAAGCAGGCTGGCGGCCAGGCGTTTGCCGTCGCCATGGATGTCTCGAGCGAAGAGCAAGTCGACAAGGGCGTGGCCGATGCGGCGGCCCACTTCGGCAGCATCGATATCCTGATCAGCAATGCGGGCATCCAGATCATCAGCCCCGTCGTCGACTATCCGTTCGACCAATGGAAAAAGATGCTGGCCATTCACATGGACGGCGCCTTCCTCACCACCCGCGCCTGCATGCGCGAAATGATCAAGGCCGGCCGCGGCGGCGCCATCATCTACATGGGTTCCGTGCACTCGCACGAAGGCTCGCCGTTCAAGAGCGCCTATGTTGCCGCCAAGCACGGCTTGCTGGGCCTGGCCAAGGTGGTGGCCAAGGAAGGCGCCAAGGATGGCATCCGCGCCAACGTCATCTGCCCCGGCTTCGTGCGCACGCCGCTGGTCGACAAGCAAATCCCTGAACAGGCGGCCCAGCTGAACATCAGCGAAGAGGACGTGATCAAGAAAGTGATGTTGAAAGACACCATCGACGGTGAATTCACCACCACGCAAGACGTGGCGCAAACGGCCGTGTTCCTGGCGGCGTTCCCGTCGAACGCCCTGAGCGGCCAATCGATCGTCGTCAGCCACGGCTGGCACATGCAGTAGTGGTGACACCCGCCCACATCGGCTGCGCGGCGCCCTGTGCGGCCTGCGATGCTCGCTGTGCTCCAGCACAGCTGCGCGTCTCGGCCACACATCGCTGCCGCTCGCGATGATGTGGGTGGACGTTGCAGCGTTAGCGTATCAACCTTCCTGCGCCTTTCCCGAAAGCTCCCAATTGCAAGACAACACTTACCGTCACCCGCGCGCGGGCTGGCCGGGGCGATTGTTTGCCGCGCTCGCCAATTGCACGCACTTTGCCAACGTGCGCCAGGCCGTCATGTCGCGCCTGCCCTTCCTGCCCCTGCACAGCGACGTGCGCGATGTCGTCTACGTGAGCTGGCTGGTGGACGCCGCTGCCGCGCAGCAACTGCTGCCCGCCGGCGTGACCTTGTGGAAACGCGACGGCAAGACGCCATTTACCGTGCTGACCTACCGCCACGGACATTTCGGCCCGGCCCTGCTGGGCCCTTTACGCAAGCTGTTGCCATCGCCCCTGCAAAGCAACTGGCGCTTGTACCTGGACCACACGCCACCGGATGCGCCGGCCGTACCCTGCGTGTACTTTTTGAAAAACATCATGGCCAGCTTGCCGCACGCGCTGGGCACGCGGCTGTTCAGCGATATCTTGCCGACCCACCTGGCCGCCGGCATGGCGCTGGAAGTCACGGCCACGCAGGCCCGCTGCAGCATTGCCAGCGGCGCCGGCAGCGCGCCGTCGCTGGACGTGCAGGCGGACATCGTTGCGGAGCATGGCCTCGATGCCGCCTGGCAGCAACTGTTCGGCAACTGGCGCGACGCCGTCGCCTTCCTCGCCTGCCAGGATGCGGCCATTGCGCATGTGCCGCGCAACGGCAAGCTGGTCTTCGGGGAAATCGACTTGCCCGTTGATGTGGATCAAGTGCAAGCGCTGACGGCCTTGCGCGCCGACTGCGGCTTGCTGGCGCAATTGCCACCCGTGTCAACGCCGTTTGCCTTTCTCGTGCCCAAGCTTGCCTTCAAGGCGCTGTCAGAGCGCCTGCTGTAGCACGGCGGCGCTCGGGCGCGCGCAGGGACGTGGTCGGACCTGCCGGGCCGCCGCGCCGCCGTTCCAGCTTGAACAAGGCCATCGCCTGTTCCAGCTGCAAGGTCTGGTCTTGCAGCGAGGCCGAGGCGGCCGCCGATTCCTCCACCAGCGCCGCGTTCTGCTGCGTGACTTCATCCATCTGCGTGACGGCCATGTTGACCTGGCCGATGCCGTGGCTTTGCTCGCGCGACGCCGAGGCGATCTCTTCCATGATGCCGTGCACGCCCTGCACGGCGCCCAGCATCTCGGCGCTGCTGGCGCCCGCCTGCTGCGCCAGCTTGGCGCCCGCCTGCACCTGCGCCAGCGATGCCGTGATCAATTGCTTGATTTCCGTGGCGGCCGCCGCACTGCGGTGGGCCAGGCTGCGCACTTCGCCCGCCACAACGGCGAATCCCCGCCCCTGGTCGCCCGCGCGCGCCGCTTCCACGGCAGCATTCAAGGCCAGGATATTGGTCTGGAAGGCAATGCCTTCGATGATGCCCGTAATGTCGCCGATCTTCTTCGAAGAGGCGTCAATATCGGCCATCATGCTCACCATCTGGCCGACGATCTCGCCGCCGCGCCCGGCCAGGCCGTGGACCTTGCCCGCCATGTCGCTGGCCTGCACGGCGTTGCCGCTGTTTTGCTGCACCGTGGCCGCCAGCTGCTCCATGCTCGACGCCGTCTGCTGCAGGGCTGACGCCTGCGCTTCCGTTCGGCCCGACAAGTCCATATTGCCGGCGGCGATTTCCTGGCTGGCCATGCTGATACGCAAGAAATTGCCACGCACGTCGCCGACGATGGAAAGCAAGTTTACGCGCAACTGGCGCAGGGAACGCAGCAGTTGCCCCATTTCGTCGCGCCGCGTCGTATCGAGCTCGCCCGTCAGGTCGCCGCCCGCCATCACGTCGCAAGCCTGGCGCGCCTGCTGCAACGGTTGCAGCACGGCGCGGTGCAGGCTGTGCCAGAAATACAGGGTCGCGCCCAAGGCCGCCACGGACAGCCCCGTCAGCCAGCCGGCCGCGCCGGCCGGCAGCAGGCCCGCATTCCACGCCAGTTGCAGCAGCAATACCAGGCTCAGCAAGCCCAGATTCCAGCCGATGCGCTTGCCCAGCGGCAAGTCGCGCAGGCGCGCGAACCTGGCCAACCAGTCAGTCCGCACGGCTGCGCCCTGGCTGATGACGAGGCCGTCGGCCTGCCCCGCCTTGATGCGCGCGTACAGGGCCGAGGCCTGCGCCACCTGCTGGCGCGTGGGCTTGGTGCGCACGGACATGTAACCGACGGCCACGCCGTCTTCCACCACCGGCGTCACGTTCGCCAGCACCCAGTAGTAATCGCCATTCTTGCAGCGGTTTTTCACCATGCCGCTCCACGAACGCCCCGAACGGATGGTGGCCCAGAAATCGGCGAACGCTTCGACCGGCATGTCGGGATGGCGCAGGATGTTCTGCGGCGCGCCGATCAATTCTTCCGCGCTGTAACCGCTGACGGCGATGAAATACGGGTTGGCATAGGTGATATTGCCTTGCAAGTCGGTAGTCGAGACGATGGTCTCGGTATCGCTCAGGTTGATTTCGGTATCGCTGACGGGAAGATTGAGTCGCATGGTCACATCCTCAAAGGTAGCCCGTGCAGGCACGGGGAAGCGGGCAAATGCAAGGCGGCAGGAAGCCGGCGGCAATCTGCACCGATACATTAATTTTAATATCTAATTATTAATTTAAATCGGCAATTTTCACTGGCGAAATTGCCTTGCGAATCTGCAAATATTGCAGGCGGCAGCGTGGCCGCAGGGGGATGGCGGGAACGGCGCCGGAACAGCGTGACTGTCCCGGCGGCAAACAACGCGGCGGCTTAGCGCGGCACGTAGCGCCAGTTGGCGTTTTCCAGCATGAAGGTCAGTTCCGTCTTGATGGCTTCCGGACGGCTCGGCACGCTCAATTCCGTATCGCACACCAGATAGCCCGTCTTGCGCTTGACCTCGCACTCGTTGATGGCCTTGACCTGCATGGTGCTCTGCGCTTCCTGCATCTGCACATCCTTGGCCGCTTCCGGATTGCGCGCCACTTCTTCCTTGGCCCAGGCGCGTATCATGGCTTGCGCCTCGGCCGGCGACGGTCCCGCGAACTTGGCATCCTTGCGCTCGACGCCCACCCAGGTACCGTTCTCGTTGCGCAACGGCAGCACCATGAAAGCATCGCGCATGCCCCCGCTCATGGCGACCAGGCACACCACTTCGCCCGGCACTTCCTGCGAATCCTGGCAGCCGGTCAAGCTGGTGACCTTGACGGCGATCGGTACCGTCACAGTCGATTGCATTTTGGCCCGGGTCTTGGCCACGCCCACCTGCACGGCGGCGTGGATTTGTTCGAGCGTCGGCATGGTGGCCGCCTGGGCCGGCAAGGCGGCAAACAGGGCGGCGGCGGTCAGGGCGAGGGAAGTCAGGCGCATGGGTGTCGAGAGTAGTGAGCAAAGGCCGGCAGTCTAGCACTTTACATAAAGACAGTTGTTTCTATTGAGAATGATCGTCGCCATCGGGCGCGAGAAAGGCGCCGCCCCCGTCCGCCTGTCCGCGCAGGCGCAAGCCGATGGCGCGCAGCATCTCGACCAGCTCCCGCAAGCGCAAGCCCTCGTCCGTCAGCCGGTATTCCACCTTGACGGGCACTTCCGCGTAAATCGTGCGCGTCAGCAAGCCCGCCTCTTCCAGCGCGCGCAAGTCCAGGGTCAGCATGCGCTGCGAGATATTCGGCACGGCGCGGCGGATTTCGCTGAAGCGCTTCGGCCCCGCCATCAGATAGCTGAGCAGCACGATGCGCCAGCGCCCACCCAGCAGTCGCATGGCTTCTTCCACGGCGCAGCCGGAGACATTGTCTTTCATGGTTGGCTTTCCATCTGGTATAAAAAATGTACCTATACCACATTATTCCGCCTTCTTCCAAATAGTAACCATCACGATTAGACTGCCCTTCTTTTATCTCACCGGAGCTCCAGCATGGAAACCACCCTGATCTACAGCGTGCCGTTCGGCTGCTCGTTTGCCGCCATCGCCGCCCTCGAATGGAGCGGCCTGCCGTACCAACTTGCCCGCGTGGAAGCGCGCGACCCGGCCAGCAAGCAGCATCCCGCCTTTCTCGCCATCAATCCCCTGGGCCAGACGCCGGCCCTGCTCACGCACGCGGGCGCGCCGCTGCTGGAAAGCATGGCGATCCTGCTGCATATCGCCGCGCGCGCGCCGCACACAGGCCTGCTCTTTGCGCAGGGCACGCCGGACTACGACCACCTGAACAGCGTGCTGTCGTTTTTGCACACGACCTTCCACGCGGCCTTCATGCCCGCCTTCCAGGCCGCGCGCGCGCCGGAAACCGACGCGCGCGCGGCCGTCTGGCGCGAGATGGCCGTCGAGAAGGTCAACAAAAGCCTGGCGCACCTGGAGCGCCTGCTCGCCGGCCGCACCTGGCTCGCTTCCGATACCGGCCCCACCATCGCCGACGCCTACCTGGCCGCCACGGCGCGCTGGGCAGAACCGCTGCGGCTGGCGCGCCTGGCAGACTATCCGGACACGGCGCGCGTGCTGGCGGCGCTGGAACAGGACCCCGGCATCCGCTTTGCCCACGCCATCGAGGACGGCTTGCCGGCCACCAGCCAGGGCGGCTTCCTGGGCCACGTGGCGCTCGACCAACTGGCACTGCCGGCCGGCTAACCGGCGGTCAACTCCCGCAGCAGGCGCGTCTTTATTGCTATGATGTCGGGCTGCCGGCGGTACAGCCGGCCACATCAATACCATATCGATAACGTCGTCATAAGAATCGGGAGTTTGAATGAGTTTACGTCTGCTGCTCTTGGGAGCATTCAGTGCCGCCATGGCCACCACCGCCGCCGTGCCGGCTCTGGCTGCGCCGCGCGGTTTCACCGTGGAAGACATGGTTGCCATGGAGCGCGTGGGCAGCCCCGTGCTGTCGCCGGACGCCACGCGCGTCGTCTACACGGTGCGCACCACCAACCTGGACAAGAACCGCGGCAACACGCAGCTGTGGATGATCGACCTGCGCGCGCCGAACGCGGCGCCACGCCAGCTCACGCGCGGCGAAGCCAGCGCCAGCGACCCGCAATGGTCGCCGAACGGCGACGCCATCTACTTCCTGTCCGGCCGTTCCGGCTCCTCGCAAGTGTGGCAGCTGCCCCTGAACGGCGGCGAAGCGGCCAAGGTCACCGACCTGGCGCTGGACGTCGACACCTACCGCCTGTCGCCGCAGGGCGACCGCCTGGCCTTCAGCATGGGCGTCTTCCTCGATTGCGCGGACCTCGCCTGCACGAAGAAGCGCCTCGATGAAAAAGCCAAAAACAAGGCGAGCGGCATGGTCTACGACCAGATGTTCGTGCGCCACTGGGATACCTGGGCCGATGGCCGCCGCAACGCGCTGTACTCGGCACCGATCGACGCCACCGGCAAGGTCAGCGCCGCGCCCGTGAGCCTGAGCGGCACCCTCGATGGCGACGCGCCGTCGAAGCCATTCGGCGACAACGGCGAATACCACTTCAGCCCGGACGGCAAGACGGTAGCCTTCTCCGTGCGCGTGGCCGGCCGCACGGAATCGTGGTCGACCAACTTCGACGTCTACACGATTCCTGCCGCTGGCGGCCAGGCGCCGCGCAACCTCACGGCCGACAATCCGGCCTGGGATGCGAAAGCCACGTATTCACCCGATGGCCGCACCCTGGCCTATGTCGCCATGACCAAGCCCGGCTTCGAAGCGGACCGCTTCCACCTGGTGCTGATGGATGTCGCCACCGGCAAGAAGCGCACCGTGGCCGACGACTGGGACCGTTCCGTGGCCGACTTCCGCTGGACGCCGGACAGCAAGGCTTTCCTCGTCGCCGCCGATGACGTGGGCCAGCACCGCCTGTTCCACATAGACGCGGCCAGCGGCAAGGTCAATGCATTGACGGGCAAGGGCGCCGTGGGCGACTTCGACGTGCGCGGCAATACCATCGTGCTGGCGCAAGCCAACCTGGCCTCGGGCGCGCAGCTGTACACGCGCAAGCTCGACGCCAAGTCGGAAAGCGCACCGATGGTCCAGCTGACGAAGCAGAATGCGGCAGCCCTGGCCGACGTGCGCTTCGGCGAATATGAACAGTTCTCGTTCGCCGGCGCGAATGGCGAAACCGTCTACGGTCACGTCATGAAGCCGTGGAATGCCAAGGCGGGCGAAAAGTATCCGGTCGCTTTCCTCGTCCACGGCGGCCCGCAAGGCAGCTTTGGCAACAGCTGGAGCTACCGCTGGAATCCGCAAGTGTATGCGGGCGCCGGCTACGCCACCGTCTTCATCGACTTCCACGGTTCCACCGGCTATGGCCAGAAATTCACGGACTCCATCAGCGGCGACTGGGGCGGCAAGCCGCTGGTCGACCTGCAAAAAGGTCTGGAAGCGGCGACCAAGAAGTTCGCCTGGCTGGATCGCGAGCGCAGCTGCGCGCTGGGCGCATCGTATGGCGGCTACATGATGAACTGGATCGCCGGTAACTGGCCGGACGGCTTCAAATGCCTGGTCAACCACGACGGCGTGTTCGACAACCGCGGCATGGCGTACGCGACGGAAGAACTGTGGTTCACGGAATGGGAAAACGGCGGCCCGTACTACGACGCACCGGCCAAGCACGAACAGTTCAACCCCGTCAACTTCGTGAAAAACTGGAAGACGCCAATGCTGGTGGTACAGGGCGACCTGGACTTCCGCATCCCCACCGCGCAAGGCCTGGGTACCTTCACGGCGCTGCAGCGCCAGGGCATCCCGAGCAAGCTGCTGGTCTTCCCGGACGAAAACCACTGGGTGCTGAAACCGGCGAACTCGCTGCTGTGGCATCACACGGTGCTCGATTGGCTCAATACCTACACTAAAAAGTAAGCCTGTTCCAAAGTAAAAAGCCGCACAGTTCGCACTGTGCGGCTTTTTTACGTCCGTCAAACTGCATCAATACGCAGTGAGCGCCTTGGCGAACTTCACGATCCACAAGCGGCTTGGACGCTCGCGGTCGTCGCCGCGCGCCACGCGGATGGTGTTGGCCGCGTTGCAGCCGGCAGCGCTGCTCGTGACGATGGCGCCGTTCGCGTCGACCGTGCACTTGGTCACGTCGGCATCCGCCACTTCCACGCCATTTGCGTCAAAGATCTTGGTTTTCAGGCCAAAGTCGTTGTCATTGGCCAGCGCGATGGTGGAGTCGTCGATCAGGGTCAGGCCTTCCGCCTTTTCCGCCGCCCAGCCGATGGCGTTCAAATCCAGCAGCAGCGTTTTCTTCAGCGGCGTGACGGCGGCCCAGTCGGCGCCATTGACGGCCACGCCGCCCATGCTGCTTTTTTCCAGGTCCGACGTCGTCGCGTTGAAGGCGGCGGCCGCGATGTCCGTGGCGCCCTTCAGTTCCACCAGCATCAGCTTGTTGAAGACCTTGCCCGACGGCGCTGCGCCCTGCTCGATGACGAGGAATTTGCCCCCGCCCAGCGCCACCATGTCGCCCAACTTGGCGTTGCCCGTGCGGCCGTCCTGGTAGTCGGCGGCATTGAGCGGATACGCATACATCTTGCCGCTGGTACCCGTCGTCGGGTCGAATTCGATCCAGCGCGTGAAGCGGGCGAAGCGCTCGACCTGTTCATTCTTCTTCGTCACCGAATAGGGTGCCGTGCCGTCAGACAGGGGGCTTTGCAGGAAGGCGTACAGCTTGTCGTTGCTCGCATCTAAAGTCATGCCTTCCATGCCGCGGTTCGCGCGGCGCTTGGCGAACAGCGCAGGCAAGCCCTTGCCCGGCTCGTACTTGGCCTGGATGATGCCCGTGGCGGCATCAATCTTGACAATGAAAGGGCCGTATTCGTCGGACACCCACAGCGCATTGCGCTTCGCATCGACGACGATGGCTTCCGAATCGAGGCCGCCCGCATTGAAGACGGCCTTGCCGGCTGCATCGAACTTCATCGCATCCATGACGGGAATCTCGGCCGAATTGCCGACGGCGCCCACTGGCACGGGCAAGCCCGAGCTGTTGACGGTGGCCGATACCTTGATCGGTGTCGACGAACTCAGGACGGCGCCGTTCTTGCCCACCGTGAGCACGCCGAACGATGGAGTAAAACTGGGCGACGGGAAGATCTTGCTGCCGATGGTGCCCTTGCCCGAGGGATCGGGCACCAGCGGACCGTCGCCGTTCGGGCCGCGATCCGTCAAGCCATAGAATTCCAGGTCGCCTGCCGCATTCTTGCCCTTGTAGGCCAGGCCGGAGCCGTACGACGGCAGAAAGCCGTTCGGGAATTCGCCCTTGATCTTGGCGTTCGCGCCTTCGTACGGCACGTAGAATTTATCGGCCGCCTGGATCTGGTAGCGCGTCACCGTCACTTTCACTTCGCCCACGGGATTGGCTTGCGTCAGCGCTTCATTGACGGGCGCACCCGCCTTGGAAGCCAGCGTATCTTCGAAATGCTCGCGCACGAGGGCGCGGCGCTCCGCATCGACCGTGCGGCCGGCGAATTTCGCGCCCACGGCAGTCAAATGTGCGGCCAGGGCCGTGTTGAAGGCGGCCGGGGCGGCGGTAAAGTCCAGGGTCTTGCCGGCCAGCGCCGCCTTCACTTCGGCCGTCAGCCTGATGCCGTTTGACGGATCGCTGTCGTCGTCGAGCAGTTGCAGCGCCAGCAGGCGGTTGATGACCTTGTCATCCGCCACGTTCGTGCTGGCGGCCAGCACCAGCGGCGTGACGATGGCGCCGCATGGCGCCGAGCCCAGGGCCAGGCCGCCCATGCTGAAGGCCACCGTGTCGCCCGGGTTGCAAAGGAATTCGCCCTTGGCATTGGTACTGGCCTTGGCGGCGCTGCCTGCCACGTAATCGAGCCCTTCCACCGCGCCGTCGAGGAACACGCCCGTTTGCGCCACGGGCTTGGAAGGCTCCGCCGGCGTATTGTCGCTGCCGCCGCAAGCGGCCAGGGTCAGGCCGGCGGCGATGGCCAACAGGGTCAGTTTCGGGATCGACGTTACGGCAGTATTCATGCATTCCTCGGCTAAGGTGGGTGGATTTAGCCGTGGAGCATAACCAGTCAACGTGACAAGCCCATGACAGTCCTCAAGCCTGTGGCATATCCGCCACGGGTCCGCCGATGCCGCCAAAGCGGCCATCGGCCTGGCGCCGGAATTCCTTGGGCGTGACGCCCTTCACCTGCAGGAAGCGGCGGTTGAAATTGGCCACGTTCTGGAAGCCCACGTCGTAGCAGACGTTCGACACGTATTGATCCGTGTCCATCAGCAGCTGGCACGCCTTGTTGATGCGCAAACGGCTGATGAAATCAGTAAAACTGTTACCCGTCGCCTTGCGGAAGAAGCGCGAGAATTTACTCAGCGACATGCCCACCTGCTCGGCCAGCATTTCCGCCGAAATCGGCTCGCGGTAATTGTCCGTGATGTAGTTGAGGACGGAATTGACCTTGGCCAGGGTGGCGTCATCGTCGTACGAACGCAGGGAAGCACTCGACAGCAAGCGATAATTGGCCGTGCGCGCCAGTTTGCTCATCAGTTGCACGAATTCGGCGAAGCGCTCGGCGCCATGCGTGGCGCGGATGCGCGCCAGGTGCTGCTCGGCCTCGTGGCCCATGTCGAAAAATTCCACGCCATAGCTGGAGCGTTCCAGCAGCGGCAGCAGTTCGCGCAATTCGGGGATGACGCGCGCGGCGCCCGTCAACGGCGCATGGGCGAATTGCACGATCATGTCGCGCAGGGCCACGCCGCCTTCCGGCATCACGTTGGAAATCCAGTTGTGCGGCAGGCGCGGGCCCGTCAGCACCAGGTGGCCGGGCGAGAATTCGCCGATATAGTCGCCCACGAACAATCGTCCACTGGTGGCGACGATCAGGTGCAGCTCATATTCCTCATGGCAGTGCCAACGCACGCGCGAGCTGGGATAGCCGTGTTCCAGGTAATTGATGATGCCATCGTAGCTTTCGCGTTCCAGTTCGGGCGCCTTGCGCTCGCTGTCCTTCTGCCATAGGTGTTCCATGCTCGTCTCTCTCAGGCTGTCCCCGCCTGTGCCATCCAATGTACCTCAAAAAGCCTCACTCGCCAAAACGGCCCAGCGCCTGCTGGCGAAACTCCTTCGGCGTCATGCCCTTCAGTTCCAGGAAGCGCCGGTTGAAATTGGCCACATTGTTAAAACCCGCCTCGTAGCAGATGTTGCTGACGTAGCGCTCCGTTTCCATCAGCAACTGGCACGCCTTGTTGATGCGCAGGCGATTGACGAAGTCCGTGAAGCTGTTGCCCGTGGCGCTGCGAAAGAAGCGCGAAAACGTCCGCTCGGGCATCTCCACCTGTTCGGCCAGCTGTTTCAGCGAAAACTGGCTGCTGTAATTGTGCACGATGAAGTTGATGGCGGAACTGATGCGCGCCAGGGCCACGTCGTCGTCGCTCGACTGCATGGGCACCGTCGACAACAGCTGGTAATCGCTGGTCTGCGCCAGTTCGCCCAGCAGGCTCAAAAATTCGATCAGGCGCGGCAGGCCGCTGCTGTCGCGGATGCGCTGGAAGCGCCGCAGCGACTGTTCGCTGACGCCAAAGAATTCCACGCCGTGCAAGGCGCGCTGCAGCAGTGGGAAAATATCCTTCAATTCGGGAATGGCGGCAGCCATCGAGGCCAGCGGCGCATGTGAAAACTGGATCACCATGTCGCGCAGGGCCACGCCTTCCGGCGGCGTGCCAAGCGAGACCCAGTTGTGCGGCACGCGCGGTCCCGTCAGCACCAGGTGGCCAGGCGCGAACTGGCCGATGTAGTCGCCGACAAACACCTTGCCGCTGCTCTCGACGATCAGGTGCAGTTCGTACTCGTCGTGGTAATGCCAGCGCACCAGCGCATTCGGAAAGCCGTGCTCAAGGTAGCGGATGAAACCGAAACTGCCTTTCGGCTCGAAGCCGGGCGTGGCGTCGCGCTGCTGTTCCAGCTCCATCTGCGGCAGCGAGACATCGGCTTTGCGTGGCATGGCGCGCGCTCTCCGTCAGGCGACGATCTGTTCCAGCGCCGCGCGCGCGCCCAGCCCATACAGGCTGGCCAGTGCATCGCTCACCGCCTGCGTGAACGCTGGTGTGTCGGAGAGGTCGCCGAACAGCTCGCGCAGGGACAGCAGCGCTGAAGCGTCCGCCCCGCCCTGCAGCGCCAGCGCGCGCAGGCGCGCCGCATACGGATCGTTCAGGGGCATCTCGCGCCCCGCTTCGTCATGGCCTTCCAGGTAGCGGAACCAGCACGCCACGGTAAACGCCAGCAACTGGATGGCGCCGCCCCGGGCCAGCGCTTCGCGCACGGAGGGCAGCACGAATTTCGGGATGCGCGCCGAGCCTTCCGTGCCGATGCGCGCCAGCTGGTCGCGCACAGCCGGATTCGAGAAGCGCTCGATCAGAGTGTCTTTGTAGCTGTCCAGGGCTATGCCTTCCACTTCGTCCAGCAAGGGCGTCACTTCCTGATCCATCATGCGCCGCACGAGCAGGCGGATGCCAGGATCTTCCATCGCTTCATGCGCAAACGTATAACCGAGCTGCATGCCGATGTAGCACAGAGCCTGGTGGCTGGCATTGAGCAAGCGCAGCTTCATCTTTTCATACGGCAGCACGTCGTGCGTCATCTGCGCACCCACCTTTTCCCAGGCTGGCCGTCCCTGCGGGAATTCGTCTTCGATGACCCACTGGCGGAACGGCTCGCACACGACGGGCCAGGCGTCGATGATGCCAAAGCTGTCGCGCACAAGCGCCCGGTGTTCATCCGTGGTGGCCGGCGTGATGCGGTCGACCATGCTGTTGGGAAAGCTGCCATGCATGGCCAGCCAGCGCGCCAGTTCTGCGTCGCGCAGGGCGACAAAAGCCAGCAGCATCTTGCGCGTCACGTCGCCATTGTTTTGCAGGTTATCGCAGGACATGATGGTGAACGGTGCCAAACCCCGCCGATGGCGCAGGGCCAGGGCGGCAGCCAGGTAGCCGAACGAACAGCGCGGCACATCTGGATGCGCAAGTTCATGCACGATGTCGGGGTGAGTCGCGTCAAACTCGCCCGTGCCCTGGTTCACATAATAGCCCCCCTCGGTGATGGTCAGCGCGACGATGCGCGTGCCAGGGTCGGCCAGCTTATCCAGCACGGCTTGCGGGTCGTCGGGCGCATATAAATATTCGCCGATGCAGCCGATGATGCGCGCCGTATCGCCGGCCGCGCTGCGCTCGACCACCGTGTACAAGCCATCCTGCGCCCGCATGGCGTCGCGCATGGCCGCGTCATGCGCCAGCAGGCCCACGCCGCAGTATCCCCATTCTGCGTTGCCGGGCAAGGCCAGCAAATCGTCGAGGTACACGGCCTGGTGGGCGCGGAAAAAGCCGCCCACGCCGATATGCACGATGCTGGGCACGAGCACGCCGCGCGCATACGCGGGCACGGCCACCTGGGCTGGCAGCTGCGCCAGATTCGCCTGGTTCAATGCGATCGCTTCCATTACAGCGCTCCTTTCGCCGCCGCGTAGGTCTTGCCGGCGCGGTCAAAATAATGGACGAAACCCGGCTCGAACGTCAAATGCGTCTGCTGGCCCGGCTGCAGGCTGCTGCGCTCCGCGCCGCGCGAGACTACCTGCACATTGTTCGGCAAGCGCACATAGGTCAGCGTTTCCACGCCCAGCGATTCCACCAGGTCGACGGTGACGGGCACGCTGCCCGGCTGCGCCGCGCCCAGGTGCACGTGTTCGGGGCGGATGCCGACAAAGCCGTCCGCCTGCGCCGCGCTGCCCGCCTGCGCCAGCAGTTGCGGCGCCGCGTCGGCCGGTACCACGTTCATGCTGGGCGTGCCGATGAATTGCGCGACGAAACGGTTGGCTGGACGGTCATACAGTTCCAATGGCGAGCCATGCTGCTCGATCTGCCCGTCGCGCAGCACCACGACGCGGTCGGCCAGGGTCATCGCTTCGACCTGGTCGTGGGTCACATAAATCGTGGTGGCGCCCAGTTCGCGGTGCAGCTTGGCGATCTCGATGCGCGTCTGCACGCGCAGTGCCGCATCGAGGTTGGACAGCGGTTCATCGAACAGGAATACTTTCGGGTCGCGCACGATGGCGCGGCCGATGGCCACGCGCTGGCGCTGCCCGCCCGACAATTCTTTGGGCGTGCGTTCCAGGTAACGCCCAAGGTCGAGGATGGCGGCCGCCTTGTCGACTTTCTCGCGGATGATGGCCGGATCGACGCCCGCCAGTTTCAAGGCGAACGACATGTTCTGGAACACCGTCATGTGCGGGTACAGCGCATATGACTGGAACACCATCGCCAGGTCGCGCTTCGATGACGGCACGCTGGTGATGTCGCGCCCGTCGAGAGACAGCTTGCCGCCGTCGATCGGCTCCAGGCCCGCGATCAGGCGCAGCAAGGTTGATTTTCCGCAACCTGACGGCCCCACGAAGACGACGAACTCGCCCTGTTTGATCTCCAGGTCGATGCCCTTGATGGCGCGGTGCTCGCCAAAGAATTTCTCGATATTGCTCAGTTGAAGGTAAGCCATGATGTGTGTCTCTATTCTGTAGTTTATTTGACTGCGCCGAAGGTCATGCCTTGCACGAGTTGTTTTTGGCAGAACCAGCCCAGCGCCATGATGGGCGCGATGGCCATCAGGGAAGCGGCCGACAATTTGGCCCAGAACAGGCCTTCCGGGCTCGAATACGAGGCGATGAGCCAGGCCAGGGTGCCCGCGTTGGAGGCGCCCAGGTTCAGCGACCAGAACGATTCATTCCACGACCACACCATGCACACGAGGGCCGTGGAAGCGATGCCGCCCACGGACAGGGGCAGCACGACGTGGCGGAATTCATCCCACACGGTGGCGCCATCCATGCGCGACGCCTCGAGGATTTCGCGCGGCAACTCCTTCATGCTCGTGTACAGCAGCCAGATCATGATGGGCAGGTTCATCAGCATGAACATGATGGTCAGGCCGATGCGCGTGTCGAGCAGGCCGAAGTACTGGTAACAGATATAGATCGGCATCAGGGCGCCCACGCCGGGCATGTAGCGCGAGCTGAGCATGAATTTCAGCAAGCCGATGGTGCCGCCCGTGGGAAAGAAGGCCATCGAATACGCAGCCGGGATGGCGATCAACAGGCCGATGGCCGTCGAGAGCACGCTGGTAAACAGCGAATTCCACGCGTAGCCGAAGTAATTGTCGCGCGCCAGCACTTCGCGGAAGCTGTCGAGCGTGGGCGTGAAAAACAGCAGCGGCGGCGTGGAAATGGCTTGCCCTTCCGTCTTGAAGGCCATCAGACCGAGCCAGAAGATGGGAAAGAACAGCAGCAGCGCGAACAGCCAGGCGGCGGTCGTGCGGCCATACAAATTGAGTTTGCTATGCATCAAGGTCTCCTTATTTCGACAGATTCTTGCCGATGACGCGCATCAGGAAGAAGGCGGCGATGTTGGCGATGAGCACGGCGAACAGGGCACCGGCCGAGGCCGCTCCCACGTCATAGGACAGCAGTGCCTGCTGATAAATCATGAAGGTGATGGTGGTCGTGTCGAAACCTGGCCCCCCGCCCGTGGTGGTAAAAATTTCCGCAAAGATCGACAGCAAAAAGATCATCTCGATCATCAGCACCACCGAGACGGCGCGGCCCAGGTGGGGAATGTAGAGGTAGCGCAACTGCTGCAGATACGTGGCGCCATCCATGCGCGCCGCTTCCAGCTGTTCCCGGTCCATCGATTGCAGGGCCGTCATGAAGATCAGGCAGGCGAACGGCAGCCATTGCCACGAGACCATCATGATGATGGAAAACAGCGGGTGGGCCGACAGCCAGTCGACGGGCGTGGCGCCAAAGAAGATGCTGATCTGCGCGAACAGGCCGTAAATCGGGTTGAGCAACATGTTCTTCCACATCAGGGCATTCACGGCCGGCATGACGAGGAAGGGCGAGATCAAGAGCACGCGCACGATGGCGCGTCCCGGAAACGCTTCATTGATCAGCAAGCCCAGCGCCGTGCCCAGCACCACCGTGATCAGCATGACGGAAAACAGCAGGGTAAACGTGTTCTGCAAGGCCGGCAGGAAAGAGGCATCCGTAAAGAAAAAGTGAAAATTGGCCAGGCCATGGAAAGGATGGCCGCTCGGATCGAGCATGGAATAGCGCACGAACGCGTAATACAGGGTAATCAGCAGCGGGATGATGGAAATGACGGAGACGGCGACCACGGCCGGCGTCAGCAAAGTCCGGGGGATAATGCGTTTCATAATGTTCTCTTGGGGCAAGGGGAAACAATCGCCGGCAGAAATCTGGGGTCAGACCCGGCGGGTCTGACCCCGGCTTTTCAGCTAGTGGATTAATAGCAATGCCAGTTATTAACCGGCATACGTGCTATTTGTAATACCCGCCTTTACGCATCTCGCGCTCCGCCGTCTGCTGCGACAACTCCAGCGCCTGGTCCACCGTCACCTTGCCCAGCAGCGCTGCCGCCATCTGCTGGCCGGCGGCCACGCCGATCACCTGGAATTCGGGGATGGACGCGAATTGCACGCCCACGTACGGCGATGGCGGCAAGGTGCTTTGCACGGCGCGCGTGGTGGCCAGGGCCTTGCCTTCCGCGGCGGCAAATTTCGCCACTTTCTGGAACTCGGGGCTGGCATACGTCGACTTGCGCGTGCCGGTCGGCACGTTGGCCCAGCTGGTTTCCTTGGCAACCAGTTTCACGTAGTCGGGCGAGGTGGCCCAGTTGATGAAGCGCTGCGCTTCATTCGGGTGCTTCGAGCTTGCTGGAATGGCCAGCGACCAGATCCACAACCAGTTGGCGCCCCGCTCCGTCACGCCCACGGGCGACTGGGCGAACGCCACCTTGTCGGCCACCTTGCTTTGCTTGGGATCGGTGATGAAGGAAGCGGCGATCGTCGCGTCGATCCAGATGCCGCACTTGCCCTGGTTGAACAACGCCAGGTTTTCATTGAAGCTGTTGGCAGCCGCGCCCGGCGGGCCGTATTTCTTCATCAGGTCGACATACATGTTGACCGCGTCTTTCCACGGCTTGCTGGTAAATTGCGGCTTCCATTTCATGTCGAACAACTGGCCGCCATAGGAATTGGCCATGGTGGTGATGAGCGCCATGTTGTCGCCCCAGCCCGGCTTGCCGCGCAGGCAGATGCCGTACACGCCGTTGGCAGGATCGTGCAGCTTGGCCGCCACGTCGCGCAACTGGTTCCAGGATGGACGGTCCTCGATCGTCACGCCCGCCTTTTTCACCAGGTCGCTGCGGTACATGATCATCGAGCTTTCGCCATAGAACGGTGACGCGTACAGCTTGCCGTCGCCGGAGAGCCCCTCGCGGATGGCGGGCAGCAAGTCGTCGATATCATATTTGGCGTCCGGCTTGATGGGAATCAACCAGTTTTTCTTGCCCCAGATGGGCGTTTCATACAGGCCGATGGTCATCACGTCGAACTGGCCGCCCTTGGTGGCGATGTCCGTGGTCATGCGCTGGCGCAAGACGCCCTCTTCCAGGGTCACCCATTTGAGCTTGATGTCGGGATTGGCTTGCTCGAAGAACTTGCTGAGCTTTTGCATTTCGATCATGTGGCCGTTGTTGACGGTGGCGATGACGAGGTCGGTTGCGGCGAAGGCGGACGAGGCGAAGCAGAAGGCGCCGGCGCACAGCGCGGCAATGGCGGAACGTTTCATTGTGTGTCTCCAGTGTTTTTGTCGTTGGCAATGCTCGGTTACTTGGCACCACGACCACAATGTAGCACCGGACTTTGATACTTTCTGATACTCCAAAACCGCAATTCGATACTCTTTTGCAAGCTTGCTATGCGCGAGAGTATCGATATGCAGCAAAAACAACACTCTGAAAGAAAGTATCAGCACTTGCACGTTTTGTATCAGGGTGGTTAAAAAAGCGCTGCTAGACTTGGTTTTCGGCATTAGACCGTGTGCGGTGACCGCCCCCCGGGGCGTCACCGCTACCACCTACATTCTTCTGGAGACCGCATGAACCGCACTGCATTGAAAACCTTACCTGCCCTGCTCCTGGCCATCGCCAGCGCTTCCGCCCTTGCCGACCCCATGTACCCATCCGACGCCGAAGGCTTCCACGGCTACCTGCGCGCTGGCGCCGGCAGCAATACTTCGGGCGGTGGCGGTTCGCAAGGCTGCTTCGGCCTGGGTGGCAACACCATGAAATACCGTCTGGGCAATGAGTGCGACGC
>NZ_PDZL01000027.1 GCF_002735705.1 Janthinobacterium sp. BJB426 | reverse complement strand
GCTCGACAACGCTCAATTTAAAAGCCAGACTGTAATCGCGCTGGCTGCGCCTAAACCCTTGTTCCATTTGACACTCCATCTCTGCATCGAAAAAGTGTCAACTTATTCCAGGACGGGTCACGGGCGAAAAAAAAGCTGCCGGAGGAAACTCCGGCAGCTTTTTTACATCAGCCCTTGCCTGGCAATCAGGCGAATGGCGTCAAGAGGGTAATCATCTGGCCAAAGATCTTCGGGCTGGCGGCGATGACGTCGCCCTTGTACAGGTAGTCCGATTCGCCGCTGAACTCACCGACGATGCCGCCCGATTCCGTGATCATCAGGGCGCCGGCGGCGATATCCCAAGGCTTCAAGCCTTTTTCGTAGAAGCCGTCCAGGCGGCCGCAAGCGACGTAGGCCAGGTCCAGCGCGGCCGAGCCGGCGCGGCGCACGCCCTGGCTGCGTTCGCCCATGATCGCGTACATCTTCAGGTATTCGTCCAGCGCGCGGGCGCTGCCGGCCACGTAGCCGGTGCCCAGCAGGGCGTTCGAGATGCGATCGAGCTTGGTGACGCGGATGCGTTTTTCGTTCAGGTAGGCGCCGGCGCCCTTGGTGGCCGTGAACAGGTCGTTGCGGACCGGATCGTAGATGACGGCTTGCGTGACGACGCCGCGATGCGCGAGGGCGATCGAGATGCAGTATTGCGGGAAGCCGTGGATAAAGTTGGTGGTGCCATCGATCGGGTCGATGATCCACTGATATTCATTCTCGTCGTGCGAGTTGGCGGAAGCTCCCGATTCCTCAGCCAGGAACGCGTGGTCCGGGTAGGCTTTGGACAGCACCTCGATGATGGCTTGTTCGGCCGCCTGGTCGACGTCGGTGACGAAATCGTTATGTTGTTTTTCCGTGACGACGACGCGGTCGAGGTCAAAAGAGGCGCGATTGATGACGGCGGCGCCGCGGCGGGCGGCTTTGATCGCCGTGTTGAGCATTGGGTGCATGTGAGCTTCCGTTAAAAGCACGCGACCGCCCAGCGTCGCCTTTCGGCGCCGGTACGATAGAGTGCAAGAATGAATTAAAGAGCGGAGCGGTGCCGAAGTGGTTAAAATCCCGGCCTGGAGTCAGCGTTTTGTGACTCCGTTTCCCGAAATTTCCTGTATCGATACCGCGCAATAGCGCTATTTTAAATGAATCTGCCCGAAATCAACACGTCTCTTTTCAAACGCCTGCGATTTATTCTTGTCGAAACTAGTCGTCCTGGCAACATTGGCGGCGTCGCGCGGGCCATGAAAACGATGGGTTTTTCCGATCTGGTGCTGGTCAACCCGCGCTTTCCCGACGCCTTGACGGATGCGGAAGCGGTGGCCTTCGCCAGCGGCGCGCAGGATATTTTGTCGGGCGCGCGCATCGTCGGTTCGATTGCCGAGGCGCTCGAAGGCTGCAATTACGCGGCCGCCGTGTCGGCCAGATTGCGCGAATTCTCGCCGCCCGTCACGGCCCCGCGCGCCATCGCGGCCCAGCTGGCCGCCAGCGAAGAGCTGCACGCGGCCGTCATCTTCGGCAACGAGCGCTTCGGCTTGCCCAACGAGATCGTCGAGCAGTGCAATGTGCTGATCAATATCCCCGCCAATCCCGAGTATTCCTCGCTGAACCTGTCGCAGGCGGCGCAAGTGGTGGCCTATGAATGCCGCGTGGCGGCCCTCGGCGATGGACAAGTCGCCAGCCCAGTCGGTTTCCATGGCGACGCGGCCAGTCTGGCGCAGGTGGACGGCATGTATGCGCACCTGGAACAGGCGCTGGTGGCCATCGATTTTCTCGACGCCGACAATCCGAAAAAACTGATGCCGCGCCTGAAACGCCTGTTCTCGCGCACGGGGCTGGAAACGGAAGAAGTCAATATCCTGCGCGGCATCGCCCGGCATATCCTGGCGGTCGCCAAAAAAGGCCCATGATAGAGACCCGGCTGCTGCGCCAGTTCATCGCCGTCGCCGAGGAACTCAATTTCCGGCGCGCGGCCGAACGGCTGCACATGGCGCAGCCGCCGTTGTCGCAGGCGATATTGCGGCTGGAAGAGGCGCTGGGCTACCCTGTATTCGAGCGCACCAACCGCAAGGTTGCCTTGACGCCCGCCGGCAGCACGTTTCTTGCCACGGCGCGCCAGGTGCTGGCCAGCCTGGAAGAGGGCGTGGCCGCCGCACGCCGCGTGGCGCAAGGCATCGAGGGGCATCTGCGCCTGAGTTTCATCCACATCACGCCGTATGCCCGCGTATTGAATGCCTTGCGCGCCTTCCGCGCCGCATCGCCCGCCGTGCAATTCACCTTGCGCGAAGCGTCGACGCAGCAGCAGGTCGAGTGGCTGGAAAAGAACGAGGTCGATATCGCCCTGCTGCGCGCGCCGGGCCGCAGCACGCCGGGCTTGCGCTTCGAGCGCCTGTCCGGCGAAGACATCGTCGTGGCGCTGCCCTTGAACCACCGCTGCGCGGGGCTGACGCGGGTGGACCTGGCGGAGCTGGCCGGTGACGATTTCGTCGCCTCGCCGCGTGAACTGGGCCAGGGTTTCCACGACCAGCTGGCCAGCCTGTGCCTGCACGCGGGCTTCGTGCCGCACGTGGCGCAGCAGGCGCGCCGCTTGCAAACGGTGCTGGGACTGGTGGCGGCCGGCTTCGGCGTCGCGCTGCTGCCGGCCAGCCTGGCCGCCTGCGCGCCAACGGGCATGGTCATGCTGCCGCTGCACAGCGATGCGCCCGAGGCGCTGCGCCAGCTCGACCTGTACATGGCGTGGGATCCGCAGCGCACGTCGCCCGTGCGCGAG
The DNA here is from genome assembly GCF_002735705.1 of Janthinobacterium sp. BJB426. Lineage (GTDB taxonomy): Bacteria > Pseudomonadota > Gammaproteobacteria > Burkholderiales > Burkholderiaceae_D > Janthinobacterium. The sequence continues at coordinate 55,490 of NZ_PDZL01000027.1, read as the reverse complement.
CGGCTGCTGGCGCAATTGCGGCTCTTTTCCGCCCATTGAGACTTTCAAAGTCTCGTTTCAAGATAAATAAGATATTTTACAGATGATGGTCCAGGGGCCAGCATGGCGTTTTTGATTGTCAGGAACTGCCATGTCCACCATGTCCTCGCGCACAGTGCTGCCGTCCGCCACGCTGCCATTCTCCATTTATCTGCTCTCTCTGTGCAGCTTTGCCTTCGGCTTGTGCGAATTCATCGCCGCCGGCCTGCTGTCTCCCATGGCGCGCGACCTGCACGCCAGCGTGTCGGCGGCCGGCGGCGCCATCGCCGCGTATGCGCTGGGGGCTGCCATCGGCGCGCCCATCCTGACGGCCCTGCTGGCGCGCCTGCCCACGCGCCAGGTACTGGTGGCCACCATGCTCGTGCTGGCGGCCGGCAGCGTGGCCACGGCGGCCGCGCCGGCGCTGAGCGCGCTGCTCGGTGTGCGCTTTGCCGTGGGCCTCGCGCATGGCGTGTTCATGGCCGTCGCCTCGCATGCGGCCACCAGCCTGGTCGACCCGTCGCGCGCAGGAAGGGCGTTGTCCATCGTCTGGCTGGGCCTGACCCTGGCGCTGGCGGGCGGCGTGCCGCTGGGGACGTGGCTGGGAGCCGTCTCGTCGTGGCGCTGGGTATTTGCGGCCATCGGCGTGCTGGCCCTGTGCGGCGGCGCCGGTTTGTACTGTGCCATGCCGGCCGCGCGCCAGCAGGCCGCTGCCGTATCGGCGCTGGCCAGCCTGCGCGCCATCCTGCAACCGCCCCTGCTGCTGGCGGCCGGCGTGGCGGCGCTGGTCAGCGTGGCCACCTTCAGCTTTTTCACGTATGTGTCGCCCTTCCTGCTGCAGCTGGGCGGACTCGATGCGGGCTGGCTCAGTGCCGCCATGCTGTGCTTTGGCGCGTGCGCCATCGGCGGCAACCTGCTGGGCGGCTGGTGCGCGGATCGTCCCCACGCGCTGCGCTCCAGCGTGCTGGCCCTGGCCGCGCTGGCGCTCAATCTGCTGGGGTTTTATGCGCTGCGCGCCCATCCCCTGGCCATGCTGGTCCTGTGCGGCACTTTGGGCTTGCTGTTCTTCGCCCTCGTGACCCTGTCGACCATGCGGCTGCTACGCCTGGCGCAGCAGCATTGCCCGGGCAGCGACGCCGTGGCGGCGGGCCTGAATATCGCCGCCTTCAATGCGGGCACGGCCTTTGGCGGCGCGCTGGGTGGGATGCTGATCGTCGCCTTTGGCTTGCCCAGCATCGCCATCGGCGGCGCGCTGGCGGCGTTGTTGGCCATGCTGCTGCTGTGGTTTCAGTCGCAAAAACTAGACTCTCCGCTCTAGTTTTTGCGTTCAAACGCCCACTGCCTTTGGCGTACACTGGCCTGCAAAAGGCCGTACAAAACAAGGGGATAGGGGATATGCAACGCAGATCGTTTCTGAAACTGGGCTTGCTCGGCGCCGGGGTGCTGGCTGCCGGCGGCGCCGCATACCGGCTGGTGCGGGGGCCGGCGCCGCCGGGCCGCTTCGTGCTCGATGGCGCAGCACGCGCGGCGCTGGCGGCCATCGTGCCGGCCATGCTGGGCAGCGCGCTGCCGCAGGAAACCCCAGCGCGGGCCGCGGCGCTCGATGGCGCCATCGCCGGCGTGGACACGGCCATCCGCGGCTTGCCGCTGGCGGCGCAGCAGGAAGTGCAGGACTTGTTTGGCTTGCTGGCGCTGGCGCCCGCGCGGCGCTTCGTCGCCGGCGTAAAAGATGGCTGGCGCGAAGCGGACCCCGCCCAGGTGGCCGCCTTTCTGCAGTCATGGCGCACGCACCGCCTGGCCACACTGCAGACGGCCTATCTGGCCCTGCACGACCTGATCCTCGGCGCCTGGTATGCCGATGCCGCCCACTGGGCCGCCATCGGCTATCCGGGACCGCTGCCCGAACTGAGCGCATAAGGCATCCATGAGCACATCTCCCATTCCTGACCCCATCGCCGTCGGCGTGGCCGCCGGCTGGAACGTCACCGACGCCAGCACCCTGGACACCGACCGCACCCTGGAGGCCGACGTGGTCGTCATCGGCAGCGGCGCCGGCGGCGGTGTGACGGCGGAAATCCTCGCGCTGGCCGGCCTCAAGGTGCTGATCGTCGAGGAGGGCGGCTTGAAGTCGTCGAAAGATTTCAAGATGCGCGAAGCGGACGCCTATCCTGCGCTGTACCAGGAATCGGCTGCCCGCAAGACGCGCGACAAGGCCATCAATATCCTGCAGGGGCGCACCGTCGGCGGTTCGACCACTGTCAACTGGACGTCGAGCTTCCGCACGCCGCCCGGCACGCTGGAATACTGGCGCAAGCATTTCGGCTTGTCCGGCTATGGCGTCGATGCCATGGCGCCATGGTTCGCCATGATGGAAAAGCGCCTGCACGTGAGCGACTGGGCCGCGCCGCCGAATGAAAACAACGACTTGTTGCGCCGTGGCGCCAGTGCGCTGGGCATCCCCACGGCCGCCATCCGGCGCAACGTGAACGGCTGCTGGAACCTCGGCTACTGCGGCATGGGCTGCCCGACCAACGCCAAGCAGTCGATGCTGGTGACGACGATCCCGTCGGCGCTGGCGCTGGGCGCGGGCTTGCTCGTGCATGCGCGCGCCGAGCGTTTCAGCTTCAAGGGCGAGCGCATCGACAGCCTGCAGGTGACGGCGCTGGACGCCGCCGGGCAGGTGCCGACGGGCGTGCGCCTGACGCTGCGCGCCAGGCATTTTGTGCTGGCCGGCGGCGCGATCAACTCGCCCGCGCTGTTGCTGCGCTCGCAGGCGCCCGACCCGCACGGCTTGCTGGGGCGGCGCACCTTTTTGCATCCGACGGTGATTTCGGCGGGCCTGTTCCAGCAGCGCGTCGAGGCCTATGCGGGCGCGCCGCAGACGATTTATTCCGACCATTTCCTGCACACGGCGCCCATCGATGGCCCGATCGGCTACAAGCTCGAAGCGCCGCCTTTGCACCCGCTGCTGATGGCCACCACCATGGGCGGCTTCGGCGATGAACATGCGCGCACCATGCGCGACTTCCCCCATGCGCACGCCTTGCTGGCCCTGCTGCGCGACGGTTTTCACCATGAAGCGGTGGGTGGCAGCGTGTCGATCGACAGCTTCGGCGCGCCCGTGCTCGACTATCCGCTCACGCCCTTCATCTGGGATGGCGTGCGGCGCGCGCTGCTGTCGATGGCGGAAATCCAGTTCGCCGCCGGCGCCAAGAGCGTGTATCCCGTGCATGAAATGGCCAGCCATTACACGAGCTGGGCGCAGGCGAAGCAAGCCATCGGCGCCTTGCCGATGAAGGCCTTGCTGGCGCGCGTGGTGTCGGCCCATGTGATGGGCGGCTGCGCCATGTCCGACGATGCGCGCCTGGGCGTGACGGGGGCGGATGGCCGTTACCACGGCGTGCGCAACCTGTCCGTCCACGACGGTTCGCTGTTTCCCACCTCGATAGGCGCCAATCCGCAACTGACCTTGTATGCGCTGGCCGCGCGCCTGGCCAGCGGGTTGGTGCGGGAGTTGACGGGCAAGCCGGCACCCGTTCCCGTGTCTGCTGCGACGACGGCATGATCGCGCGCATCCTCAAGTGGCTGATGCTGCTGCAAGTGCTGGCCGTGCTGGGGGTGGCGTACCTGGCCATGCAGGCCTGGGGCATCGCCTCGCCGGTGCTGGCCATGCTGCTGGCGGGCGCCATGCTGCTGGCCGTGCGCGCGCTGGTCGTGGCGCGCAATTTCTGGGACAGCCGGCGCGCCGGCAGCCCCGTGCCAGCGGAACATCAGTTGGGCGCCATGGGCGCCGCGCGCCTGTTCCTGGGCGAGTTGCGCGCCACCCTGTGGACGTCGTCGTGGGGCATGCTGCGTCCGCGCCTGCATGCGGCCGACATCATCACTGGCCAGGGTCTGCCCGTGCTGCTGATCCACGGCTATGTGTGCAACCGCGGCTACTGGACAAAGCTGAGCCGGCAGCTGGCGCGGGCCGGCATCGCGCACGAGGGCGTCGACCTGGAACCGATCGGAGCCGACATCGAGGACTTCGTGCCGCAGGTCGAGCAAGCCATCGCGGCGCTGTGCGCCCGCACGGGCAGCGACCGCGTGATTCTTGTCGCCCACAGCATGGGCGGCCTGGTGGCGCGCGCCTGGCTGCGCCGCCATGGTGCGCAGCGTGTCGCCCGCATCGTCACCATCGGCACGCCGCACCACGGCACGGCGCTGGCCAACCTGGCGGCGGGCGCCAATGCGCGCCAGATGAGCCGCGTCGATGGCGCGCCGAGCGGCTGGCTGGCGCAGCTGGCCGCCAGCGAGACGCCAGAGACGCGTGCCCTGATCACGTCGATGTATTCGCATCACGATAATATCGTCGCGCCGCAATCGTCCGCGCAACTGCCCGGTGCGCGCAATCTCGCCTTCGGCGGCATCGGCCACGTGGCGCTGGCCAGCGACGCGCGCGTGCTGCGCCAGCTGCTGGCAGAAATCACTATCAAGAACGAAGTCGCCCGGCCCCCTTCCGCCCCCCATTTCGCCTGAGTCCTGTTGTGTTTTATCTGCATGGCAAGACTGTCTCTTTTGACTCTGCTGTTGCCCGTATTTAACAGCGCCAGGGGTAGAAAATGCTGTTTTCCACTGGCGTACTGTATTAAGCTAACGTCAGAAGACAGCCGGCGGAAATTTGCTCCTGGGGCCGCTTGTTCCGTTCCGCAGGCATCCTGCGGACAGATATTTTTCTGGATGTATGGCAAGATGTTGTAGGATTGTTATGTAGATCGCGCAAACGGAAAGTTGAACGCAGGCAGAAAATGAGTCCATGCAGTTTTTATTGGGGGCGCTAATTGTCCGCACGTATCCTGATTATCGAAGATAACGCCACCAATATGGAATTGATGGTGTATTTGCTGCGTGCCTTCGGGTACACGCCGCTGGCCGCCTATGACGGCGAAGAGGGCGTGCGCATGGCGCGCAGCGAATTGCCGGACTTGATCATTTGCGACGTGCATTTGCCCAAGCTCGATGGCTACGGCGTGGTGGCGGAGCTGAAGAAGGACCCGCAGCTGCGCAAGATCCCGGCCCTGGCCGTGACGGCGCTGGCCATGGTGGGCGACCGCGAGCGCCTGCTCGAAGCGGGCTTCAATGGCTACATCGGCAAGCCGATCGAACCCGACCTGTTCGTCGCGGAGCTGGAGTCTTTTTTACCCGGGGCGCCGTCGACGCCAGTTAAAAACGACATAGCCACCATCCTGATCGTCGATGATCATGTGCTGAACCGCGAGTTCCTGACCGCGCTGCTGGGCTACGGCGGCCACCGCCTGCTGGAGGCGGCGAATGGCGCCGACGCGCTGGAATTGCTGCGCACCGAGCGGCCGGACCTGATCATTTCCGACATCCTTATGCCGAACATGGACGGCTACGAATTTGTCACGCGCGTGCATGCCGATCCCGCGCTGACCGACGTGCCCATCATCTTTTATACGGCTACCTACCGCGAGCAGGAAGCGATCCTGCTGGCGCAGGCGTGCGGCGTGCGCTGGGTGCTGCCCAAGCCATCCGACCCCGAGGTCATCGTGCGCACCGTCAACGAGGCGCTGGGGCTGATGCCGGCGGCGCCACAGGTGCCGGCTGCGCCGGGCGCTGGCGGTGCTGCGGCGCCTCCCGCCACGGGCAAGCTGGCCGGCATCGAGCACCAGGTCAGCGGCTACCTCGATGAACTCGAATCGAGCAGCCAGCAGATTTCGCAGCTGGCCAGCCAGCGCGAGGGCCAAGCCGCCATCCCCGAAGACCTGGGCGTCATGACGGAGCGCCTGTCGCGTTCGCTGTCCAGCCTGCAGGCGGTCAGCCTGCGCCTGACGGCCCTGATCGAGCTGGGCATCGAGCTGGGCGCCGAACGCGATCCGCGCGCCCTGATCGAGGCGGGCTGCAAGGTGGCGCAGAATATCTGCGTCTCCAAGTACGCCTGCATTGGCGTGCTGGAAGAGGGCGCCGAAAAGCTCAGCTATTTTTCCTCGTGCGGCGCCGAGAAAAACCTCGAGCGCATCGCCAGCGCGCCGCGCACGGGTATTTTGAACCGCTTGCTGGAACAGCGCCAGCCCTACCGGGTCAATGGCTTGAAGGGCGACCCCGGCGCGCTGGGCTTGCCCGACACGCACCCGCCCGTGCATTCCTTCCTGGGCGTGGCCATCGCCTCGCGCGAGCGCAGCCACGGCTGGCTGTACCTGGTCGACAAGCTGGGGGCGAATGAGTTTTCCGAAGTCGATGAGCGGGTCGCCGCCACGGTGGCGGCGCAGATCGCCGTCGCCTACGACAACCTGCTGCTGTACGACGAAATCAAGCGCCATCACGAGCAGCTGACCCTGGACATGGCGGCGCGCATCCGCCTCGATGAAGACTTGCGCCGCTTCCGCCTGGCGATGGACGCCACGGCCGACGCGATTTTTCTCGTCGACCGCGCCGGCATGTGCTTCGTCGACGTCAACCAGACGGCGTGCCGCATGCTTGGTTTCGAGCGCGAGGATTTCCTGCGCGTGGGGCCGGGCCACGCGCACGAGGGAGAATCGCAGCTGGAAGAGCTGTACAACAAGCTGCTGGCGGGCGACCAGGGCGGGCCGATGACGGAATTGCAGCTGCAGCGCAAGGACGGTTCGCCGCTGTCGGTGGAAGTGCAGCGGCGCACCCTGCGCTCGGGGCAGAGCTGGATCCTGGTAGCCGTGGCGCGCGACATCACCGAGCGCAAGGATGCGGAGCAGCGCCTGATGAAGCTGGCCCATTTCGACACCTTGACAGGCTTGCCGAACCGCAGCCAGTTCTACGCCTCGCTGACCCATTCGCTGACCCAGGCGGCCGAGCACCAGTGGGCCGTGGCCGTGCTGTTCATGGATATCGACCGCTTCAAGAATATCAACGATACCCTGGGCCACACCATCGGCGATGACCTGCTGCGCCAGTTTTCCAGCCGCCTCGTCGACTGCCTGCGCGTGCGCGACACCATCGGCCGCTTTGGCGGCGATGAATTTGCCACCATCCTGGTGCTGCCCGACGGCGCCCAGCATGCCGTGGGCGTGGTCGACAAGATCCGCGAAGCGATGCGCAAGCCCTTCGACTTGCAGGGGCATGAAGTGACGGTGACGGTCAGCATCGGCATTTCCGTGTACCCCGACGACGGCGTCGATGCGGACACCCTGATTCAATATGCCGACACGGCCATGTACCGCGCCAAGGAAGCGGGCCGCGACGCCTTCCGCTTTTTCACGGCGGAAATGAATGCGCAGTCGATGGCGCGGCTGGACATGGAAAATGCCCTGCGGCGCGCCATCGACAACGAAGAATTCGTGCTGTTCTTCCAGCCCAAGGTGAATATCATTTCGGGGCGCATCAGCGGCGCCGAGGCGCTGATACGCTGGCGCCGCCCCGGTCACGGCATGGTTTCGCCGGCCCTGTTCATCCCTCTGCTGGAAGAAACGGGTCTGATCGTGCGCGTGGGTAACTGGGTACTCGACGAGGCGTGCAAGAAGATCAGCGAGTGGGGCGCCAGCAGCATCGGGCCCGTGCACCTGTCGGTGAACGTGTCGGGCATCCAGTTTTTCGTTGGCGGCCTGCAAGAGGAAGTGCTCAAGGCGATCCGCAAGTACGATATCGCGCCGGAACTGCTGGAGCTGGAGCTGACGGAAAGCTCGCTCATGTCGAATGCCGAGGAAACCATCGCCGTATTGCGCAATCTCAAGGCGCTGGGCATCCAGATTTCCATCGACGATTTCGGCACCGGCTATTCCAGCCTGGCCTACCTGAAGCGCTTCCCCATCGACAAGCTGAAGATCGACATCGCCTTCGTGCGCGAAGTCACCAGCAATCCGGACGACGCGGCCATCGTGCTGGCCATCATCAGCATGGCGCACAGCATGAAGCTGGAAGTGATCGCCGAAGGCGTGGAAAACGATGCGCAGCTGGCCTATTTGCGACGCCACGGCTGCGACGAGATGCAGGGTTATTATTTCAGCCGCCCCGTGCCGCACGAGGAATTCGAGCAGATGCTGATGGGTGGCAAACTGCTGCAGGCGCCGCAGGATGCCGCTGGCGAAGAGCAGCAAACCTTGCTGATCGTCGATGACGATGTTTTCATGCTCGACGTGCTCAGTGACTTCCTGGCGCAGGATGGCTACCGCATCCTGACGGCGCAGACGGCCGCCGAGGGTTTCGATATCCTGGCGCGCCACAAGGTGCAGGTGATCCTGTGCGACCAGTGCATGCCGCTCATGAGCGGCACCGAATTCATGGAGCGGGTCAAGCACCTGTGCCCCGACACCTTCCGCATCATGTTGTCGGCCTTTGCCGACCTGACGCCCATCATGGCGGCCATCAACCGTGGCGCCGTCGACCGCTTCTACACCAAGCCGTGGAAAGGCGCCGTGCTGCGCGAGAATATCCGCGAAGGCTTCCGCCTGCACAAGCTGCTGCATGGCCAGGTGAAGGCAGCGGCCTAGGCGCTTGCCGCCGCGTGCGCTGGCGCACGTTGAGTAGCAGCTTTCCATCGAATTAGACTCCCGTCTCTAGTTTTGCTCACTAGAATAAAAAGTATCCATGAAGTGGCATGGCCTTTTCAATTGACGGGAGCTGGCGATGGTGAAGAAACTGAAGGAACTGGCGGAAGACAAGGAATTGGCGAACGCCGTGCGCTCGTCCGCGCAGCAGATCTGGCAAGCGGGCCTGGGCGCCTTTGCCAAAGCGCAGGAAGAGGGCGGGCGCGTGTTTTCCAAGCTGGTGAAGGAAGGCACGGAATTCCAGAAGCGGGCCGAAGACAAGGTGGCCGATGTCAGCGACAGCGTCAGCAAACTGGCCGATGGCGTGGGCAAGCAGGCCAGCGGCTCCTGGGACAAGCTGGAACAGGTGTTCGAAGAGCGCGTCGCGCGCGCCCTGGCCACCATCGGCGTGCCCACGCAACAGGACCTCGCCGCGCTGCATGCGCAGATCGACGCCTTGAGCCGGCAAGTGGCGGCGCTGTCGGCCAAGGCCGCGCCAGCGCCCAAGCCGAAGGCTGCGGCCAGGCCCGCCGTGAAGGCGGCGCCGAAAACCGTACCGAAAACAGCACCAAAAGCCGCGCCGAAAGCGGCCGTCGCCAAGGCTCCGGCCAAGCCGGCGGCCAGGGCCGCGCCGCGCGCCGCAGCCAAGCCGGCGAGCAAGCCGGCGGCGAGACCGGCGGCGAAGAAAAAAGCGCCGGCCGCCTGAGCTGGCGCCGCATCCCCCCAGCCTGCGCGAGCAGGCTTTTTCTTGCCCGTGCTTTTCGCCGGCGGCTAAGGGCGGAGTGTTTCATTCCAGCTATCTTAGGTGGTATGCTTGAGGCAGAACACAGAGAGATTGCCCGCCATGCTACAAAAAGCACCACGCCGTACCCGCGAACGCATCCTGGAGTTGTCGCTGCGCCTGTTCAATGAGTTTGGTGAGCCGAATATCACGACGACCGTGATCGCGGAAGAGATGAACATTTCGCCCGGCAACCTGTACTACCACTTCCGTAACAAGGACGATATCGTCAATTCGATCTTCGTCCAGTTCGAGGCGGAAATCGAGCGCATCCTGACCGTGCCCGACGGGCGCCGCTCGAATATCGAGGATGTCTGGCTGTATTTGCACCTGATGTTCGAGCTGATCTGGCGCTACCGCTTTTTCTATCGCGACCTCAACGATTTGCTGTCGCGCAACCGCAAGCTGGAATTGCACTTCAAGCTGATCCTGGCGCACAAGATCAAGGTCGCCACGCAGCTGTGCGAAGACTTGCGCAGCGAACAATCGCTGGAAGCATCGGACATGGAAGTGGCCGCGATGGCGACGAATATGGTGGTCGTTGCCACCTACTGGCTGTCGTACGAGTATGTGCGCAACCCGCGCAAGTACAGCGAGCAGCAATCGATGTCCGATGCGCTGGCGCGCGGCTGCTACCAGGTGCTGTCCCTGATCGGGCCGTATTTGCGCAATGAAACGCATTTGCTGTTTCGCAAACTGTCGGAAGAGTATGTGACCAAACTCAAGAACGACTGACGCGGCTGCTGGCGCCACGTCGTCATTTACAGGAGAGATATATGGCTTGGAAACAATTTCCTTATCCGGACGAAGCATATGTCTACACGCCGCAAACCCTGGAAGCGGCCTGGGCGCGCCTGCATGCGGGCGACGTGGAGCCGTTTCCCACCCACCCTGCGCTGGTGCAAGCCTGGCTGGCCTTCCATGCGGGCGACTTCGAGCGCGCCGTGAAACTGGGCCTGGCCGTCGGCGTGCCCGGCTATGCGGTGGCGCACAAGGCGACTTGCATCTATGCCACGCACCTGGAAGTGGACGACAGCCGGAAACTCGACATGTACGAGGAAGTGGCCGAGCGCTGCGAGCGCCAGCAGAGCGAGCAGCCGGACAATCCGGCCGGCTACTACTGGCATGCCTACAGCCTGGGCCGCTACGCGCTGGGCACGTCCGTCGTCAAGGCCCTGGCGCAGGGCATGGGCGCGCGCGTGCGCAATAGCCTGGACCGCACGATGACGGTGGCGCCCATGCATGCGGAAGCGCATATCGCGTTTGGGATTTATCATACGGAAATTATCGACAAGGTCGGCGCCATGATAGGCGGCTTGACCTATGGCGCCAACAAGGAAGATGGCTATCAGCATTTCAAGACGGCGCTGGCCCTGACGCCGTATTCGGCGCTGGCCCACAGCGAATATGCGCGCGCGTTGAACATGCTTGATGGAAAGAAAAAGCTGGCGGAAGCGCTGGCCCTGTATGAAAAGGCGGCCGAGTGCGAGGCACTGGACGCCAAGGAGCGCCTCGAGGTCGAGGCGGCGATCGATGAATTGAAAGGGTAGGGATTACTGTGATCAAGGCTTTATGTGTGTATTGTGGCGCCAACGCGGGCGTCTCGCCGGACTATGCCGTGGCGGCGCGCGAACTGGCGCGCGTGCTGGTGGCGGAAAATATTTCCCTCGTGTATGGCGGCGGCAAGGTGGGCCTGATGGGCGTGATCGCCGATGAAGTGCTGCGCCTGGGCGGCGAGGTGACGGGCGTGATTCCTACCCAGCTGGTCGAGCGCGAAGTGGGCCACACGGGCTTGACGCGCCAGTTCATCGTGAAGGACATGCATGAGCGCAAGGCGATGATGGCCAGCCTGTCCGACGCCTTCATCGCCATGCCTGGCGGCTATGGCACCCTGGAAGAGCTGTTCGAGATGCTGACCTGGGCCCAGCTGGGCTTGCACGCCAAGCCCATCGGCTTGCTCAATGTCGACCGTTTTTATGACGGCTTGATTGCTTTCGTGCAAAACGGCAAGGAGCAGGGCTTCATCCGCCCGCAGCACGCGGCGTTTCTGAATGCCGACGCCGATCCGGCGACCCTGGTACAGCGACTGAAGGATTGTGTGCCGTAAATTTTCTTTGTGGAATCTCATCCAGAACCATGCATTGTGAAGTGCATGGTTTTTTTATTTCTGCACGGGAAAATTGATCAAGCTCAACAAACTAATTAATATAAATATGGCCAGAATATTTCTCTAGTAGCATGTTTTTTTGAAAATCAAGATGCTTTTTATGCATGAATGTGTTCTACTGCACTTGTTCAAAAGACAGGCATGTCGGACACCCAGCGAGGCGCCTCCCATTTCCCGCTACGACGCCTAGGTATTGCAAGTTGCCACAACCTCGCTACTTCATCATCTTGAAAGGATGCTATTGTGAAACCAATGACTCTCTTGCGCGCGACCGCTGTCGCCGCCATTTTCGCCGCTGGCGGCGCCCACGCACAAACCACCACCATCGGCTTCGATGCACTGGAACATCCCGGCATCCTCGGTTCCGTCTTCAACTCCTACTCCGAAAGCGGCTACGATTTCGACAGCAGCTTCCTGGGCCTGTTGAGCTCCGCACATCAAAGCAACTTTGCCTATGCAGGCTCGGCCGGCCTTGGCGCCACCTTGCTGACGACGACAACCTTGAGCCGTACCGATGGTGCCGCTTTCTCGCTGAGCTCGATCAGTCTGGCTGACTTCGTGAGCCTGCCTGGCCCCTACGACGTGACCTTCGTCGGCCACCAGGTGGGCGGCGGCACGGTGACGCAGACCTTCAGCCTCGATGGCAGCCATAACTTCAGCGATTACACGTTCACGGGCTTCAACAACCTGCTGTCGGCATCGTGGAAGGAAGGCGCCTTGCACACCTTCCAGGTCGACAATATCGCCGCCAGCGTGAGCGCCGTTCCGGAACCTGCCACCTACGGCATGATGCTGGGCGGACTGGGCCTGCTGGCCTTCCTGCGCCGCCGCAAGAACGCCGCCTGAATCTGAACTTGCTGCCGGCCCCGCCGGCGCATACGAAACAATGCCGCCCAGTGGATACCCCGGGCGGCATTGTTTCGTGGACGTCAGGATCGGGACGTTATGGCCAGGACTTCATGACCACAGGCGCTGGCCGGACAGGTCGAGCTGGGTCAGGTACAGGCGCACGTCGAATTCGTACTGGTGGTATTGCGGTTCCATATACGTGCACAGCTTGTAGAACGCCTTGTCATGCTGTTTTTCTTTCACATGCGCCAGTTCGTGCACGGCGATCATGCGCAGGAATTCCAGCGGCACTTCCTTGAACATGGTGGCCACGCGGATTTCATGCTTGGCCTTGAGCTTGCCACCCTGCACGCGCGAGATCGAGGTATGCAAGCCCAGCGCATGCTGGATCACATGGATCTTGCTGTCGAACGCCACCTTGTTGATGGGTTCGGCATTGCGCAGGAATTCATTCTTCAAGTCCTGCACATACTGGTACAAAGCCTTGTCGTTGCGTACATCGTGCGCGTTCGGATAGCGTTTCAACAGGACGTCGCCCAGCTTGTCTTGCGCGATCAGTTGCTGTACTTGCGCTTGCGTTTGTTCGGAATAGGCGCTCAGATATTTCAGGGATGGCTGCATGCGGGGAAGGGCGGGACGGGGCGCGGAGGTGTCGGTAAGGCGAGAATGTACCATACCGCCGCGCCCCGCGCTGCGCCAGCCCTGGCACGGGGCCGCCAGGGCTGGTCGTGCCTGTCTACGTCAAGCCCCGCGCTGCCGGGGAAACCCGCGCAGCCTGGTCAGCCCTTGTCGTCTTCGTCCTTGCCGCCTTGCCGGCCAGTGCTGTCGCTGCGCGCCGCCGTGCTGCTGCGGTTTTCATTGGCGCGCTGGGCCGATTGCCGGCTTTCGCCGCCCTTGCGGCCGATTTCCGCCATGTGTTCGCGGTTGCGGCTGACGGCTTCGCCCCCTTTCTGCCCGGCCCGGCGTGCCTCTTCCGAGTCGAATTCATGCGCCGTGCCCTTTTGATGGGCTGCCTGGCCGCCCTTGCTGGCGATCTCGCGTTGCTGTTCTTCATTCATGGCGGCGAAACCGCGCTTGCCCGTGCCTTTGCCGCTGCCCGCTTCGCCGGCTTTCTGGCTGCTGCCAGCGCCTTTGCCCTGTTCATTACCTTGATTGCTAGCCATGTCGCTCTCCTTGCTGTCGAGTGGGGGTCAAGTGGTACATTCCAGTGCTCAATGCGCCTGATCGGATTGCCTGCCGGTATCGCGGCTGTGGCCGGCGCCATTGCGGTGGCCCGTGGCGTGCATTTTTTCGATCATTTCACGCTGGCGCTGCGTGGCTTTTTCCGTTTCCTCGGCCGTCTTGCGCACCACTTCGTCGGCGAAGGCCACGGCCGTGCGGCTCGTTTCGGGCAGGTGGTTCTCTGCCGTGCGGTTCATCTCGACATTGGCGTTGGCGACGAGGTTGCCGAGTTGCTGCTGGTATTGCTGCAGCTTGTTGCTGCTTGGCTGCAACTGGGCCGCGGCCAGCGACATGAACTCGCCCGTGTCGCGCGCACACAGCAGTTGCTGGCTGGCGCTGCTCCACTCTTGCAGCAAGTCTTGCGCCAGCCGCAGATGCAGCTCGCTCAGGTGCTGCACCGTATCGAACATCTTGCGCGATAGTTCCGTGGCGAAATTGCACTGGGCCTCCAGATGGGACTTCAGGGCGGGGCTGAAACTGGGGGAAATACTGTTTGTGAACATGTTCTACCTCAATGAAAAACGGATCCAGGAAACACCCAGTGCACCGGATGCGACGTATGCTGAAACAAGCAAAGGGATAGACGCCGGATGGCGTGCCAGGTTCCACGCCAGATACCCGTTTGGCGTGAGAATGGGGCCTGGCAGGTGGAAAAATGCGATGACTTTGTGCCAGATCAAATGAACGTCAATCGGCTTGCCGCCGCCGGCAGCCATGCTGCTTGTGTGGAAAATGCAGGTTTACAGGCCCGGCCGTGCGACAATAGCCCGCTCGCGGCAGCGCAGCCGATGGCCGGCGCGCGTGGCTGAGCCGAGCATAGCCCACCTTTTTTGCCTTATTCCGCGACCATGACGCATCCCGAATACATCCTGACCCTGTCCTGCCTGGACCAGCGCGGCATCGTGCACCGCGTGTCCGGCTTCCTGGCCGAACGCGGCTGCAACATCCTCGATTCCGCCCAGTTCGGCGACCAGGAATCCCAGCTGTTCTTCATGCGCGTGCATTTCGCGCTGGAAGACGGCGCCGTCAGCGACACCCAGTTGCGCAGCGACTTCGCCGACCTGTCGCAAGCCATGCAGTTGAATGGCCCCTTCCACGGCCAGTTGCACGATGCGCGCGTGAAGCCGCGCGTGATGCTGATGGTGTCGAAGATCGGCCATTGCCTGAACGATTTGCTGTTCCGCTACAAGAGCGGCTTGCTGAACGTGGAAATTCCCGCCATCGTGTCGAACCACATGGAGTTCTACCAGCTGGCGGCCAGCTACAATATTCCGTTCCACCACCTGCCGCTGGCGGCCGGCGCGCCGGAAGCGGCCAAGCTGGCGCAGGAAGCGAAGATCATCGACTTGATGGACACGCACAAGATCGACCTGGTGGTGCTGGCGCGCTACATGCAGATCCTGTCGCCCGGCCTGTGCCAGGCGCTTGATGGCCGCGCCATCAATATCCACCATTCCTTCCTGCCCAGCTTCAAGGGCGCCAAGCCGTATGCGCAGGCGCATCACCGCGGGGTCAAGCTGATCGGCGCGACGGCCCATTTCGTCACGGGCGACCTCGATGAAGGCCCGATCATCGAGCAGGACGTCGAGCGCGTCGACCATGCGATGGATGCGGAAACTTTGACGGCCATCGGCCGCGACGTCGAGTGCGTGGTGCTGGCGCGCGCCGTGAAATGGTTCGTCGAGCACCGCATCCTGAAAAATGGCGACAAGACCGTGGTTTTCCGCTGATACCGACTTCACTATTCACTTTACCGAGACAGAAACACGATGGCCCTCAAAGCAACAATTTTCAAAGCCGATCTGCAGATCGCCGACATGGACCGCAATTACTACCAGGATCACGCGCTGACCCTGGCGCGCCACCCGTCTGAAACGGACGAGCGCATGATGGTGCGCCTGCTGGCGTTCGCCATCCACGCCGACGAGGCGCTGACGTTTACCAAGGGTCTGTTCGATACGGAAGAGCCGGACCTGTGGCAGAAAGACTTGACGGGCGCCATCCAGCTGTGGATCGAAGTGGGCCAGCCCGACGAAAAGCGCATCCTGAAAGCGTGCGGCCGTTCGGAACAGGTCATCGTCTACAGCTATGGCGCAACGAGCCACATCTGGTGGAAGCAGATCGCGAACAAACTGGAACGGGCGAAGAACTTGACCGTGATCAACTTGCCCTCCGAGGCGGCGCAAGACATGAGCAAGCTGGCGCAGCGCAGCATGCAGCTGCAATGCACGATCCAGGATGGACAGATCTGGCTGACGGACAGCGTCAACACGGTCCTGATCGACCGCGAACCGGTGAAGCCGGCCCGCTGATTTAACCGGTTGAAATGCAAAAAAGCCCGGATCGCTCCGGGCTTTTGTCATTGCGAAGGATTAATTCGGCGTTGCGCCCAGGCGGCGGATGCTGCTGGAGCGCTGCATGCTGCGGCTGATGCGCGGGTCGCCGTAGTAGCTCACTTCGCCCGAGCCGCCGATGCTGATGGTCAAGTCGTCCTTGGCCCACACTTGCGCCTCGCCCGAGCCGCCGATGCTCACCTGCACTTCGCGCGCGGCCAGGCGGCCCGCCTGGATATTGCCCGAGCCGCCGATGGAGGCCGTCAGTTGCTCCGTCTTGCCGCTGGCCTTGAAGTTGCCGCTGCCGCCGATGGCGATGGAGACCTGGCGGCTGTCGAGCTCGCGCGCGTTGATGGAGCCGGAGCCGCCCACGTCAAAGCGCAGATTCTCGGCGCGCAAGCCCGTTGCCGTGATGTTGCCCGAGCCGCCCACGCTGATGCGCTCGACCTGGCGCGCCTGGATGACGATGGTCAGGCTGCTCTGGCGGAAGTTGGCGTTGCGCTTGGCGGGGCGGATGCGCAAGGTGCCGTTTTCCACGGCCGTCTCGATCAGCGGCAGGATATTGTCGTCGGCTTCGATGGTGACGCTGTCCGTGTTGCCGATGCGCAGCTCGACCGTGCCCGGCACGTTCAGCGCCACGGCATGGAAATTTCCCACTTCGCGCGTCTGCTTTTGCAGCTTGCCGCTGCCCTGGATACTATTGCCGGAAATCCAGTCGAGCGGCGACGCCAGCGCCGGCGCGGCCGGGATGGCCAGCGCGCAGGCGGCCAGCAGCAGGGCGGTGGCGGCGCGGGCATGGCGTGGGTGGAAAAGTGTCGGTGTCATTCTTGCTCCCTGTTTGGAATTGGTATACATGCATGGTATGCCAGCCGGCCGCGCCTGCGTACCGCGCTGCGACAGACTGCGCCAGCAGCGGCATGGAATGCAGGAGGATGCGACAGGATGGCATGAGGTATCATGCCGGTATTGGACATACGACGACCGGTACGCGCCGGTCACACTACTGGAATTACATGCTGATCATCACCATCAAACAGGGCAAGGAAAAGAGCTTGCTGGGCCAATCGTGGATTTACGCGTCCGCGATTGAAAAAGTCGAAGGCAAGCCGCAGGAAAAAATGAAGCCTGGCTCGACGGCCATCGTGCAAAGCTCGTCCAAGCAATTCATCGCCCGCGCCGCCTACAATTCGAAGTCGCAGATCCGCGCGCGCATCTGGAGCTTCAAGGAAGACGAACCGGTCGACCACGCGCTGATCAAGCGCCGCGTCAAGGCCGCCATCGAGAAAAAACTGCCGGCCATCAAGAAGGCGGGCGAAAACCAGCTGTTGACCCTGATCAAGGGCGAAGACGAAGGCTTGCCGGGCCTGGTGGTGCAGCTGTTCGGCGGCGTGCAAGGCTACCTGATCTGCGAATTCAACGCCGGCGGCGTCGACGCGTGGAAAGTGGCCATCGTGCAATCGCTGATGGCGTCCACGGGTTGCGCCAACGTGTACGAGCGCTGCGACGACCTGATGCGCAAGGGCGAAGGCTTGCCCCTGATCGACGGCGCCCTGGCCGGCGAGGAACCGCCCGATGAAGTCATGCTGACGGACAACGGCGTGCGTTATGCGCTGGATTTGAAGACAGGACACAAGAGCAAGTTCCGCTGAGGATTGCTGTTGAAGATGAAAAAACCGGCGCTGGCCGGTTTTTTCATGCCTGTTACTCCAAGGGCACGCTGCGGTATTTGTTGACTTCCAGGGCCGACACGGCCGGCGCATCATTGCCCCACGACGCGCGCAGATACGTGACCACGGCCGCCACTTCCGCGTCATCCATGACGGGGCCGAACGGCGGCATGCCGTAGGGGCGCGGGTTGCCGCGGGTGCCGGGCGCAAAGCCGCCGTTGAGCACGAGTCGGATGGCGTTCACGGCCGACTCCGTTGTCAGCGCGCGGTTGCCGGCCAGCGGCGGGTAGCCGGGCGGCACGCCCTTGCCATCATCGCGGTGGCAGCTCGCGCATTGCGCCTCATACAGTTTCGCGCCCAGCGCCAGTTGCTGTCTGGCTTGCTCCGACGTGTCGCGCGGCGAGCGTTGCGCGGGCTGCGCGGGACCGGGCAGGCTTTTCAGGTAGACGGCCATCGCCTGCACGTCGGCGTTGCTCATGTGTTGCAAGCTTTGCCGCACGACTTCCGCCATGGGGCCGAAGACGGTGGCGCGCGGCGACACGCCCGTTTGCAGCAATTCCACGATATGCGCCGTGTCCCAGTCGCCGAGGCCCGCTTCCGCATCCGACGTCAGCGAGGGCGCGTACCAGCCCAGCACGGGAATCAGGCCGCCCGACAGGCCGTCGTCGCTGCCGCCCAGGGTGGTGCGGCTGCTATGGCAGGCGCTGCAGTGGCCCAGGCCCTGCACCAGGTAGGCGCCGCGGTTCCATTCCATGCTTTTGCCCGTCAGCGGCTGGTACACGCCCGGCTTGAAGTACAGGGCGCGCCAGGCGGCCAGCGCGACCTGCTGGTTGTAGGGGAAGCGCAGCGCGTGCGGCGCGTTCGCCTGTTTGTGCGGCGGCACGCTCTGGAAATACGCGTACAGGGCGTCGCTGTCTTCGCGCTGTACCTTGGTGTAGTTGGTGTACGGAAAGGCCGGATACAGCAGCCGGCCATCCTTCGACTTGCCGTTGTGGATGGCGCGCCAGAAATCGTCGGCCGTCCAGCTGCCGATGCCCGTTTCCTTGTCGGCCGTGATGTTGGGCGAGAGCACCTTGCCGAACGGCGTCTGCAGGGCGCGGCCACCCGCATACGCCACGCCGCCGCGCGTCGTGTGGCACGCCATGCAGTCGCCCGCCTTGGCCAGGTAGGCGCCGCGCGCGACCAGCTGTTCCTGGCTCAGGGTGCTGGCCACGGCAGGCGGGCCCAGGTCGTCGCTCGGGTACAGCAGGAATTTGGCGCTGCCGCCGGCGATCAGTACCAGGCCGGCCGCGATCATCCACTTTTTCATGGCGCCACCTGCGCACTGGAGCCCGGCACGCCACCGCAATGCAGCGGCAAGGGCAGGGCGATGCTGCTGGCGGGGCGCGCGTCGGCGCTGGCCACCTGCGTGCCCAGCCAGGCCGAGACGGCGCCCACGTCCGCGTCCGACAGGCGCTGCGCCACTTGCGCCATGCAGTCGGGAGCGTGGGCGCGGCGGATGCCGTTTTTCCAGGCGCCCAGCTGGGCGTTGATATAGTCGCGCGGCAAGCCCAGCAAGCCGGGGATGGCGGGCGCCACGCCGGCCAGCTGCTGGCCGTGGCAGCCGATACAGGCGGGGATTTTTTTGCCGGCATCGCCGTGCAGCACCAATTGTTTACCCCGCGTCAGGGCCGTCGTGCCGGCGCTGCTGGGCTGTGCCGGCGGCGGAGCCGGGTGCTGTGCCGCAAAATAGTCTGCAATTTCGCGCAGGTAATCGTCAGGCAAGTGTTCCACCATATAGTTCATCATCGGATACTGGCGCCGTCCCTCGCGAAAGTTCAGCAGCTGGTTGTACAGGTAGCCTGAAGGTTTGCCGGCGATGCGGGGAAAGAAGGCGTCGTGCTTTTCCTGCTGCGCATGACAGGCCGTGCACGCCTTGATGCGCTGCTCCAGGCTGTCGTGGCTGGCGGAGATGGTGGCGGGCGCGGCCAGCGCCATGCAGGGCAAGGCGGCCAGGGCCAGCAGCAGCACGAGGGGGGAATGCAGTAGCATGGGAAGTCGCATGGGGAAAATCAGCTGTCTCGTCGGTGGGAATGGCGTGCCGGTGTTGTTGCCCGGATATTGTTACCCTAGCATATACCGGGTGCTGTCACTGTGACAGGATCAGTTGTGCAATAAAACTACGGATCAGTTTGAGGAGCAGGGTTGAAACGATATGAGGAATTGGCGGAAGAAGTGGCCGCCATGATCAGCACGCAGCTGTTGTTGCCTGGTGATAAGTTGCCCTCCGTGCGCCAGCAGCATGCGCGCAGGGGCGTGAGCCCGTCGACGGTGTTCCAGGCCTACTATTTGCTCGAAGCGCGCGGCATGATCGTCTCGCGGCCCCGCTCCGGCTATTACGTGGCGCCGCAGCGCGCCGCGCTAGCCCCCGAGCCGGACAGTTCGCGCCCGCTCGACGCCAGCACCACGGTCGATGTCAGCGACCTCGTGTTCGAAGTGCTGGGCGCCGTGGGCGCGCGCGATATCGTGCCCTTCGGCTCGGCGTTTCCCAGTCCGCACCTGTTCCCGATGGAAAAACTGGCGCGGGCCGTGTCGGCCAGCATGCGCCGGCTCGACCCGTGGAGCACCGTCACGGATTTATCCTTGGGCAATGCGGAGCTGCGCCGCCAGATCGCCTTGCGCTACCAGCTCGACGGCGTGCTCGTTTCCAGCGATGACATCGTCATCACGAATGGCGCGCTGGAAGCGCTGAACCTGTGCCTGCAAGCCGTCACGCGGCCCGGCGACACGGTGCTGATCGAGTCGCCCAGCTTCTATGCGTGTCTGCAGGCGCTGGAACGGCTGGAACTCAAGGCAGTCGAGATCGCTACCAGCCCCCGCGATGGCGTCGACCTGGCCGCGCTGGAAGAGCTGTTGCAGCGCCACCAGCCCAAGGCGTGCTGGCTGATGACGAATTTCCAGAATCCCCTGGGCAGCCTGATGTCGCCGGAAAAGAAGCGCGCACTGGTCGAGCTGCTGGCGCGCCATGGCGTGCCGCTGATCGAGGATGACGTGTATGGCGAGTTGTATTTTGGCAAGCAGCGCCCCGGCCTGACGAAAAGCCACGACAGCGCGGGTCTCGTCATGCATTGCAGTTCGTTTTCCAAGACCCTGGCGCCCGGCTTTCGTCTGGGCTGGGCCGTGGCGGGCCGCTACGCGCGCCAGGTCGAGCGCCTGAAGCTGACGACCAGCCTGTCGGCGCCGATACCGCTGCAGATGGCGCTGGCCGATTACCTGGCGCAGGGCGGCTATGACCGGCATTTGCGCCAGCTGCGGCTGACCCTGGCGGCGCAGCAAAACACCATGCTGCAAGCCATTGCCGTGCATTTTCCTCCCGGCACGCGGGTGACGCGGCCGCAGGGCGGTTATTTCGTCTGGGTGGAGATGCCTGCCGGTATCGATGCGCTGGCCTTGCACCGCAGCGCGCTGGCGGCCGGCATCAGCATCGCGCCCGGCCCCATCTTTTCCGCCACGCGCGCGTTTCGCCACTGCATCCGTCTCAATTACGGCCACCCGTGGAGTCCGCAGCTGGAAGAGGCCATCGCCACCCTGGGGCGGCTGGCGCTGGCGGCGGTGTAGCGGCGAACAAAAAAAGTCCCTTGCGTCAGCAAGTGTTTCATTCCAAAAGGAAATATTGCTGTTATATTGGTGTATCTATAACTAATGATGGGAATGATAATGGATAACACGCAGCCGGAAGTGGGTCGTACGCAAGATACGACGATCGCCATTCTGTCCCACGTTGGCGGCCTGTTCACCAGCTGGGTGGCGCCGCTGATCATTTATTTGATCAAGAAAGATGACGCGGATAAATTCTCGGCAGAGAACGCCCGCGAAGCACTGAATTTCCAGATCACCCTGATCATCTGGTATTTCGCCTGCTTCATCCTGTCGTTCGTGCTGATCGGCCTGTTCCTGTTCTGGATCGTGGCATTGGCCAATCTGGTGTGCTCGATCGTCGCGGCGGTCAAGGCCAGCAATGGCGTCACTTACCGCTATCCCCTGACCTTGCGTCTCGTCAAATAAGGCTGGGCCGGCCGCCGGGTGTCAGCCCGGGCGGCCGGGCAGTGTCAGGAACGACGCAAAGTCGGGCGCCACCGTGGCGGTGGCGCCTGTTTCGTGCGACCACAGCACGACCACGGGCTCGCTCGATGGCCCCGTTTGCGCATAGTCAAAACAGTAGTAATCGCCCGTGCCGAACTGGGCGAAGGGCAGCAGGGCACTGGCCGCGTTGCCGCCGTCCACATTCTCCAGCCATTCCTGCCAGCTCGTGCGGTAATGGCGTGCTATCGATTCCCACGTCTTGCGCGCATTGGCCGCGTCGTACACGGGAAACACGCTCAAGGCACCCAGCGCGCGGCCATTGTTCGCCAATAACCATTGCACGTAGGACGCCGGCAGCTGGCGTCCCAGCGCCTGTTCGGCGGCGGCGATCGCGTCAGGCGTGGTGCCGGTGGACTTGCTCTTGCTCATGTTGCAGGAAGGCGCGCCGGCTCAGGCGGAGACAGGCGGCGGGGCGGTCGGCGTCGCCGGCGGCGTGCTGGCGCGCGGGGCTTTTTGCGGCGCCACCTTACCGCCGTCGGCGATCCAGCGGCGGTACACGCGCAGGGCCACTTGCGCATCGTCGGCTGCGTACAGAATCTGCTTTTCCGTCAGGCGCGAGGTAGCCCAGTTGGTGGTGGAAATCTTTTTCGATTTCTGCAGGTGCAGGCCGAAGAACTTGGCCACGGCCGTCTTCGCGCCCAGGTCATTGCGCTGGCCGCCGCGCAGGGCGACGGACAGGTCGAGCACCTGGGCCGGCGCGATGCCCAGCTTGTTGCGCAGGCGCTTGACGTCGTCGGACAGGCCAAAACCCACTTTCAGGGTGGTGGTCGATTCGAGGATGGCTTTGAGTTCGGCCAGGGCCGGGGCCGGCGTGCTGCCCACCTGGAACAGGTAGGCGATGTCGTCGGTGGCCAGCTGGATCAGATGCGGTCCCGTGGAGGACTCGCCCTTGACGAACGTCGGCTTCGATTCCGTATCGAAGCCGATGGCGTCCGCTGCCAGCAGGGCGGCCATGGCCGCCTGTGCATCATCGCTGGTGCGTACCAGCTTGACGTGGTCGAGTGCAATGCCTTGATACGGGGGCAGTGGCGGTGCGGCAGCTGTGTCCATGAAACCGGATCAGCCTTTGCGCGAGAATTTCGCGGTCAGCTGATTCAGTTTTTCCAGGCGCAAACGGTTCGCTTCTTCGGCGGCGGCCGCGTCGCGTTCGGCTTTCTTGCGCTCGGCTTCCTTCTTGAAGCGCTGCTGCAATACTTGCGTGGCGTGGTCGCGGTGGGTTTGCGTCACTTCCGCGCCGGCGATGCCGTCGAGGTCGTAGCGTACCTTGGCTTTTTCCATCACGCGCAGGTAGCGCAGCGAACCCGTGTGGATGCCCAGCGCCGTGCGCATCAGCTTGCGGTCCAGGTCCGGCAGGCGCGCCAGGATCTGCTTGTCGATACCGATCGACAAGGGCAGGCAATCGCGGAATGGCGGGAATTGCTCCTGGAACTGCTTCAGCAGGGCGCGCGCGGTCAGGCCGGCAGGCGCCGGCGTGGTCGCTGCGGCCGGTGCCGCCGCTGGGGCTGCATCGACTGGCGTGTCAGGAGTGGTGGCTTGCTGGTCTGGCGTGGAGCTGGTCATCGACATCATTGGTTGGGCTATAAAAGGGGAGCATAGCACGCGCCACAGGCAAGTGCATTGTCTTTTTTGGCAACTTGCGCTGCGATCTGCCTGCGCGTGGCTGGCCGTACCAAGCGCGAAATGCGGGAAATGTGTATAATGTCGGCTTGCGCTGATGACTGGACCCCGTATTTGACGGTCTGGCTCAGGTGTGCAGGGGATAGGAGCAGTGCGGTGCAGGCCCCCAATTATTAGTATTTTTGATATCAGATATTTTGTTTATCAATTATCCAGATAACTGGCCGTCGTGCATAATCTTGCTCTCCGCTGTGTCTTCACTGAACAACAATAGATTCAAGCCCGTTCTGGTACGGGCTTTTTTTCATTCCGCAATGTACATCGCTTATTTATCTGACCCGGCTTCGGCCCCGCCGCTCCCCATGACGGATGCGCGGGCTTTGAACGTCCCGATAGACAGGCGCCGCTGCCGTTAACACGGCAGCCGCAACAATACGCTCCATCGAGTCCGGTTTCGCAGGCTTAGGTGGAATCATTCACTTCGCGCCGACACCATCTGGTCTCGCATTAAGAGATATCTCATGAAGAATACGCCAAAAACTTTAACGTTGTCCGCCAAGGCGCCACGCCCAGCCGCGGCGCCACTTGCCGTACCCAAAACGACTTTATCTTACTTCATCGATAATGCGCAAGCGAATCCGGAAGCCACCGTCACGACGGCGCCGACCGTCGTCACCGTGGTGAAGAAAAGCCGCTCGCGCCTGGCTGCCGTGCCAGCGGCCGAAACGGCTGCGGAAGCGGCCGTCAGCGCCCCGGCCGCCGAGGCTGTTGCCGACGTGGCCGAGGCCGCTGAAGCGGCACCTGCCAAGACGCCGAGCGTGAAGATCGCCCCTGGCGCCAAGGCTCCGGCCGCGCCGCGCAAGGTCAGCGAAAGCGCCGCCACGAACAAAGTGGTGACGGCAGCCCGTTCGAAAGTCGTGCGCGCCAAGCCTGAAGCGGCGCCCGTGACCATCATCACTGGCGCGCAAGTGGTCAGCAAGACCACGGACGCCGATGCCCTGGCCGCCATCGATACCTCGAATTACTTCCTGCCGACCGTCAAGGTACCTGGCCGCCGTGGCCGCAAGCCAAGCGAATTCACGCCGGAAAACGATGAAGTGGCAGCACTCAACGCCGTCGAGCGCGCCGAACTGAAGGCCGTCTCGAAAGCGCGCGACCGCAAGGCCAAGGGCGGCCTGGCGGACGCACTGGGCGATCCGGAAGCATCGGCAGCGGACCTGGAACGCCGCCGCAAGCAGATCACGGGCTTGATCAACATGGGCAAGGAACGCGGTTTCCTCACCTATGCCGAGATCAATGACCAATTGCCGGAAAACATCATCGATCCGGAAGCCATCGAAGGCATCATCGCCACCTTCAATGACATGGGCATCGCCGTCTACGAGCGCGCTCCTGACGCGGAAAGCCTGTTGTTGACTGACAACGTCGCCACCGTCACCAGCGACGATGAAGTGGAAGCGGCTGCCGCGACCGCCTTGTCGACGGTCGATTCCGACTTCGGCCGCACCACCGACCCCGTGCGCATGTACATGCGTGAAATGGGCGCCGTGGCGCTGCTGACGCGCGAAGGCGAGATCGAGATCGCCAAGCGCATCGAAGGCGGCCTGAAGGACATGATCCAGGCGATTTCCGCCTGCCCGACCACCATCGGCGAAATCGTTGCGCTGTCGCAAAAAATCGCGCGCGACGAAATCAAGGTCGATGAAGTGGTCGACGGTTTTGTCGATCTGAACGAAAGCAATGCCCCGGCGCCAGCCGCTGCCGCCGCGCCTGCCGCCGCCAGCGGTGACGACGAGGAAGAGGAAGAAGAAGCCGAGGAAGAAGACGGCGACGCCAATGGCGGCGCGGCCGGTTTCTCCAGCGAGCAATTGGCCCAGCTGAAAAAGAATGCATTGGAGAAATTCAACGTCATTTCGACGCAGTACGACAAGATGCGCAAGGCGCCCGAGGGTTACAACTCGAAAGCCTACATCAAGGCGCAGGAAGCCATTTCGCAGGAATTGCTGGGTATCCGCTTCACGGCCAAGGTCGTGGAAAAGCTGTGCGACACCTTGCGCGGCCAGATGGAAGAAGTGCGCCACATCGAGCGCGCCGTGCTGGAACTGTGCGTGAACAAATGCGGCATGCCGCGCGCCCACTTCATCAAGGTGTTCCCGGGCAATGAGTGCGACCTGGAATGGGTCGACCGCGAAGTCGATTGCAAGTATCCGTACAGCGCCATCCTCAGCCGCAACGTGCCTGCCGTCAAGGAACTGCAAAAGAAGATGATCGACCTGCAGGCCCGCGTGGCCTTGCCGCTGGCGGACTTGCGCAAGATCAACAAGCAGATGGCTGCCGGCGAAAAGCGTGCCCGTCACGCGAAACGCGAAATGACGGTCGCCAACTTGCGCCTGGTCATTTCGATCGCCAAGAAATACATCAACCGCGGCTTGCAATTCCTCGACCTGATCCAGGAAGGCAACATCGGCTTGCTGAAGGCTGTCGATAAATTCGAATACCGCCGCGGCTACAAGTTCTCGACCTACGCCACCTGGTGGATCCGCCAGGCGATCACGCGTTCGATCGCCGACATGGCCCGCACCATCCGCGTGCCGGTGCACATGATCGAAACGATCAACAAGATGAACCGCATCTCGCGCCAGATCATGCAGGAAACGGGCAGCGAGCCGGACCTGGCGACCCTGGCCGTCAAGATGGAAATGCCGGAAAACAAGGTGCGCGAGATCATGAAGATCGCGAAAGAGCCGATTTCCATGGAAACGCCGATGGGTGAAGATGGCGATTCGCAACTGGGCGACTTCATCGAAGACAACACGACCCTGGCGCCGCTGGACGCCGCGCTGCACGCATCGATGCGCAACGTGATCAAGGAAGTGCTCGATTCCCTGACGCCGCGCGAAGCGAAAGTGCTGCGCATGCGTTACGGCGTGGAAATGTCGAACGACCACACCCTGGAAGAAGTGGGCAAGCAGTTCGACGTGACGCGCGAGCGTATCCGCCAGATCGAAGCGAAAGCCATGAGCAAGCTGCGCCAGCCTTCGCGCTCGGACAAACTCAAAACCTTCCTCACTCAAAACTAGAGACACCTGTCAGAACCTGCTGCGCGTCGTGACTTGCGGCCTGCGATGCTCACTGTACTAAAGTACGGTTCCGCGTCTCGGCCACAATTCACTTCCGCTCGCGACGGTTCTGTCAGGCGTCGTGATTGCAGTTGTAATTAGATTCAATAAGAAGAGGCGCAAGCCTCTTTTTTTTCGCCTTGGAATTGACCTAGGCTTCGATGGGCTGGCTTTTGGCGATCGGCAAGCGGATGGCCAGCGCCGTGCCCTGGCCCTGCTGGCTGTCGATGCGCAGTTCGCCACCCAGGGCGTGGACGCGTTCGCGTATGCTTTTCAGGCCGAAGGCGGCCTTTTTGCCGTGGGCGTCCGGCTGCATGCCGATGCCGTTGTCGCTGATGCGCAGCATGATGGCATCCGTATCTTGCGCCAGCGCCACTTCCACTTCGCTGGCCTGGGCGTGGCGCACGATGTTCGACAGCGATTCCTGCAGCACGCGGAAGATGGCCGACGTCTGGCGCTGGTCCAGGCCCAGGTCGGGCGCCTCGCTGTCGAGCGAGAGCTGGTAGCGGATGGCGCCACGGCTTTCCATCTGGCGTATCAGCCATTCGGCTGCCGGGCCAAGGCCCAGCTCCAGGGTGCTGGGATGCAAGTCATTGATGATGGTGCGCACGGAGCGGATGGTGGCGTCGATGGTGTCGAGCACGCGCTGGGCATGGCGGTGCAGGCGCGGATGGGTCCTGGCCGTGCGCGCATGCAGCAGCGACACGTCGATGCGCAGCACCATCAGGTTCTGGCCCAGGTCGTCATGGATGTCGAGCGCGATGCGGCGCCTTTCTTCTTCCTTGATGGTCTGCTGGTGGTCGGTCAGTTCGCGCAGCTGGGCCAGGGTGCGCTGCAGGTTCTCCTCGTTGCGCTTGCTTTCCGTGATGTCGATGCCCATGGCGATGATCATCTGCGGCCGGCCCTGGGCATCGAAGATGGGTTTTTTATGCGTCTGCAGCAGGCGGTTTTCCTGCAGCCGCGCGTTCCATACCAGTTCTTCGCGGATCACGACCTGGCGGCTGGCAAACGCTTCCTGGTCCGCCGCGTGGAACCCCTGGGTCTGGTCCGAGGGAAAGTGCTGCACGTCGCGTCCTTCGGCGATATCCTGGAATCGCACGCCCCATTGCTGCTCGCAAGCCTGGTTCATCAGCAGCATGCGCGAATCGGCATCCTTCAGGAACAGCGACAGGGGCATCATGGAAATGATGTCCTGCAGCCGCTCTTCGCTGCGCGCCAGGGCCGCTTCCGTTTGCGCGCGCATGGCGATTTCTGCGGAGAGCTGCAGATTGACATCGAGCAGCTGGGCCGTGCGCAGGGCCACGCGGCTTTCCAGCTCCGCATGGGCGACGGTCAAGGCGTGTTCGGCCCGCTTGTGTTCCGTGATGTCGCTGGCCAGCACGAGGGCGCCCGTCAGGCTGCCTTGCGGGTCGTACAGGCAGCGGCCGCTGATCATGGCCCAGCGTTCCGAGCCGTCGCTGTGACGGTACTGCAATTCTCCCATGCAGCTATCCGTGGCTGTCTGGCGCAGCGGACACAGGCGCAACAAGGTCGCCTCGTCGTGGAATTCGCTCATCTTGTGGCCCAGCAGCTTTTCCGCCGGGATGCCCAGCATGTCGCACAGGCGCTGGTTGAGATGCAAGATCGTGCCCTGCGCATCCGTTTGCCACATGCCGTCCTGCGCCGCCTCGCTCAGGTCGCGGTAGCGCATGGCGCTGGCGTCGAGCTGCTGGCGCGTGCTGGCGAGGCGGGCGCGCAGCCTGCGCATCAGCCACATGGCTGTGCCGGCGGCGCCCGTCAGCAGCAGCGACAGCCAGATGTGTTCCCAGAAGTCGAGCTGCTGCCAGGCGGCGCCCGCCAGCCAGCCCAGCATGATCAGGATGAGGGCGGCGCATGCCGAACTCAGCGTTTCAATCGACCATTTGCTCATCCGCGTTCCTGGCGTCATGGTTGGCCGCTGCGGTGCGCCTGGCGCCGAAGAGGGAAAAGTATCCGACGCTAGTGTAATACCAATTGTTGCTTTCTTGAGAATATTTTTCCATTGGGCAAGCAAAAGGGCCGGCCCTTGCGGTGCCGGCCCTGTTTGCCGATGGCAAGGTGACGCGATCAGCCCGTGTTGCGCAGGCCGGCCGCCACGCCATTGATCGACAGCTGGATGCCGCGGTGCACCCGTTCGTCGACTTTGCTGGCGCTGGACAGGGCGCGGTTGCGCTTGATCAATTCCACCTGCAAGTGGTTCAGCGGGTCGAGATAGGCGAAGCGGTTCTGGATCGAACGGGCCAGCAATGGATTGCCCGCCAGGCGTTCGGTATTGCCGGTGATCAGCTCCAGGCAGCGCAAGGTGTTGCCATGCTCGTCCGTGATGCGCTTGTAGATGCGTTCGCGCAAGCCCTGGTCCGCCACCAGTTCGGCATAGCGCGAGGCAATCGCCAGGTCCGTCTTGGCCAGCACCATGTCCATGTTCGACAGCAGGGTGGCAAAGAATGGCCATTCTGCATACATGGCGCGCAGGGTGGCGATCCTGTCATCCTGCGCGGCGCCGTCGGCCTGCTTGATCCACGCTTCGATGGCGCTGCCAAAGCCGAACCAGCCCGGCAGCAGCAAGCGGCACTGGCCCCAGGAAAAGCCCCAGGGAATGGCGCGCAAGTCTTCGATGCGCTGGTTGGCCTTGCGCGAGGCGGGGCGCGAACCGAGGTTCAGTTCGGCGATTTCCGCAATCGGCGTAGCCGAGAAGAAATACTCCGTAAAACCCGGCGTTTCATACACGAGGTGGCGGTAGGCGTGATAGGCGAGGTCCGACAGTTGCGCCATCACGGCTTCGAACTGCGCCAGCTGGCCGTTGCGGGCCGGATTGGCTTCCTGCGGCGCCAGGCTCGCTTCCAGGGTGGCGGCCACCAGCAATTCCAGGTTGCGCCGGCCGATTTCCGCGTTGGAGAATTTCGAGGCGATGATCTCGCCTTGCTCCGTCAGGCGGATCTGGCCGTTGACGGTGCCCGGCGGCTGGGCCAGGATGGCTTCGTAGCTGGGTCCGCCGCCACGGCCCACCGTGCCGCCGCGGCCATGGAACAGGCGCAGCTTGACGCCGGCCTTCTGGAAGTCGGAGACGAGCGCCAGTTCCGCCTTGTACAGTTCCCAGTTGGACGTGAGGAAACCGCCGTCCTTGTTCGAATCGGAATAGCCGAGCATGACTTCCTGCAACTGTCCCTGCTTGGCGATCAATTGCTTGACCAAAGGCAAGGCCATGACCTGGCTCATGATGCCGGCCGCGCGCTGCAGGTCGGGGATCGTTTCGAACAGGGGGATGACCATCAGCTCGCAGCTGCTGTCGCCAGTTTGCCAGTCGGTGCGCAGCAAGCCCGTTTCCTTTTGCAGCAGCAACACTTCCAGCAAGTCGGACATGGTTTCCGTGTGCGAAATGATGTAGTTGCGAATCGCCCGCGCGCCGTAGCGCTGGCGGATGTCGCGCGCCGCGCGCAAAATTGCCAGCTCGGAATCCGTTTCCGTGGCATAGCTGATGTAGGGCGAGTACAGCAGGCGCGGTTGGGCCAGTTCATTCAGCAGCAGCGCTTGCTTGTCTTCCTCGGACAGGGCCGAGTAGTCGTCGGCCACGCCGCTTTGCGCGAACAGGTCGGCCAGCACGCGCTCGTGCACGTCCGAGGTCTGGCGCATGTCGAGCGAGGCCAGGTGGAAGCCGAAGATGTCGGCCGCGCGCGCCAGGGTGGCCAGGCGCGGGCGCACGAGGGCCGCGCCGTGGTGCGATTCGAGCGAGGCGACGATGGTGCGCAGGTCGGCGACAAAGGCGGCCGCGTCCGGATAGGCGGCGGCCGCGCCCACTTCCTTGCGCAGGATGTTGGTGGCGCCCAGCGCGCGGGCCGTGGCGGCCAGGCGCGCGTAGATGCCGATCAGGGCGCGGCGGTACGGCTCGTCGCTGCGGTGCGGCGAAGCGTCCGGCGACTGGTCGGCCAGCGCCTGCAGTTCGGCGCTCACGCCCACCATCAGGGTCGAGACGGACAATTCCGCGCCCAGCGCATGCGCTTCGTCGAGGTAAAAGTCGAGGATGGTGGTGGCATGGCGCGCCAGCGCGTGCTGCATGGTGCCCGCGTTGACGTTCGGGTTGCCGTCGCGGTCGCCGCCGATCCAGCTGCCCATCTGCACGTAAGCGGCGTTGATCGGCTCGATCGTGCCATCGCCGTTCGGGTACTCGGCGGCGATATCGTCCTCGATGTCGTCATACAGGCCCGGCAGTTCGCGCAGGAAGGTGATGCGGTAGTAGGACAGGGCGTTTTCTATTTCGTCGGCCACCGTCAGCTTCGAGTAGCGCAGCATGCGCGTCTGCCACAGGGTGGCGACGCGCGAGCGCAGCAGCTGCATGTTGGCGTGTCGCTCTTTTGGCGTCTGCGGCAGGTCGCGCTCGGCCAGCAGGCGGGCGATGTCGTGCTCGGCGTCGAGGATGCTCTTGCGCTGCACTTCCGTCGGGTGGGCCGTCAGCACGGGCGCGATCAGGGCGTCCTGGAAGAAAGTGTCGACGGTCTTGCGCGGCACGCCGGCGGCGCGCAGTTTTTTCAGCGCGAAGCTGACGCTGCCCTTTTGCGCTGGCGAGCCGGCCAGCAGGTGGGCGCGGCGGCGGCGGATGTGGTGCTGATCTTCCGCAATGTTGGCCAGGTGCGAAAAATAGGAAAAGGCGCGCACGACGGAAATCGTCTGTTCGCGGCTCAGTTCCTTCAGCATGGCGTCGAGCTCCAGCGCGGCGCCCGCGTCCGCTTCGCGGCGGAAGCGCACGGAGGTCTGGCGTATGGTTTCCACCACATTGAAGACGGCGTCGCCTTCCTGTTCCCGCAGCACGTCGCCCAACAGGCGGCCCAGCAGGCGGATGTCTTCTTTCAGCGGCGCGTCCTTGTCGGAGCCGGCCGCTGGAACTATTTCTGGTGCTACTGCGTCATTGAGCATAATAAAGAACCAAAGTAAGTGTAAAAGCAAGGGAATGTGGATCGCACCGGGCGTTTGGCCGCAGAGGGGAGGGGGCGCATGATAAAATTTGTGGTCTTCAACATGGACGCTAGCCTGACTTGGCCTTCTAGGCCAAGGGATAACGATTATAGCGACGCCGGGCGCCATTCCGATACAAATTGATATCGGACGGGCGAATTGGCAACGATAATGACAACGACAGCCACAGCGAAAGAACTTGTTTTGAAAGCATCCGAATTGACCCCGAACGAATTGAATATTCCTGCCCGCCTGGTGATCGCCACGCGCGAGAGTCGTCTTGCCATGTGGCAAGCTGAACACGTGCGCGCACGCCTGGCCGCTCTGTATCCGCAGTGTAGCGTTGAAATTCTCGGCATGACCACACGCGGCGACCAGATTCTGGACCGCGCCTTGTCCAAGGTAGGCGGCAAGGGCCTGTTCGTCAAGGAGCTGGAAGTGGCGATGGAAGAAGGCCGCGCCGACCTGGCCGTGCATTCGCTCAAAGACGTGCCGATGGAGTTGCCGGAGGGCTACAGCCTGGCCGCCATCCTCGAGCGCGAAGACCCGCGCGACGCGTTCGTGTCAAACGACTACGCCAGCCTGGCCGAGTTGCCGCGCGGCGCCGTCGTCGGTACCAGCAGCCTGCGCCGCCAGTCCCTGATCGCCGCGCGCTATCCGCATCTGACGATTCTGCCCCTGCGCGGCAACCTCGATACGCGTTTGGGCAAGCTGGACCGTGGCGATTACGCCGCCATCATCCTGGCCGCCGCCGGCCTGAAACGCCTGGGCCTGGCGTCGCGCATCCGCGCCGTGCTGGCGCCGGAAGACAGCCTGCCGGCCGCCGGCCAGGGCGCCATGGCGATCGAGATCCGCAGCGGACGCGCGGACGGCGCCGATCTGGTGCGCTTGCTGGCGCCGCTGAACCATATTGACACGGCGCAAGCCGTCACGGCCGAGCGCAAGGTATCGAAGATTTTCGGCGGCAGCTGCCAGATTCCGCTGGCCGCGTTTGCCACCGTCGAGGGCGAACAGATGCGTTTGCGCGCCATGGTCGCCACGCCGGACGGCGCGCGCATGGCCAGCGCCGAGCTCGAAGGCCCGGCCAGCGCACCGGAACAGCTGGGTGAGCAAGTGGCCGAACTGCTGCGCGGGCAAGACGCCGCCGGCATCCTCGCCTCGTGCGCCGTCACGCCCGACAACCATGAAGGCCTGGCGCCGCATGCCTGACACCGTGGTGATCACGCGGCCCGCGCAACAAGCGGGGCCGCTGGCCGCCAACATCGCGGCGCTGGGGCTGCCCGTGCAACTGCTGCCGCTGCTGGAAATCCACGCGCTTGACGGCGCAGACGAGTGCGCGCAGCTGCAAGCAGTGCTGGCCCGCCTGCGCGACTATGACCTGGTGGCGTTCGTCTCGCCCAACGCCATCGATTGCGTCTTTGCGCACCTGCCCGCCTGGCCATCCGGCTTGCCGCTGGCCGTGGTGGGCGAGGGCAGCAAGACGGCCTTGGCCGCGCATGGCGTCACGGATGCCAACGCCAGCATTACCAGTCCGCTCGATACGGCGCGCAGCGATTCCGAACATTTATTGCTGGCGCTGGACTTGCCGGCCCTGCACGGCAAGCGCGTGCTGATCGTGCGCGGCGATGGCGGACGCGATTACCTGGCCGACGGCTTGCGCGCGGCCGGCGCCGAAGTCGAGTTCGTCACGGCTTACCGCCGCAAGGTGCCGACGCTGACGCCGGCCTTGCGGGCGACCCTGGAAAACCTGTTGCAGCATAATAATGACTGGATCATCACCAGCTCGGAAGCGCTGCGCGGCTTGCTGGCGCTGCTGGACGAAATGGATGGTAAAAAGGCGGCTGTTGTGAAAATGCAACAGCAGCATCTGATCGTGCCGCACGCCCGCATTGCACAAACGGCGGCGGCCCTGGGTTTTGCCCGTGTCACCCTGACAGGATCAGGCGACGCAGGAGTGCTCGCCGCGTTACAATCACGACCATGAACGAAATGCCTACACTCTCCGAACCGAATGCAACGCCTGGCAGCGCCGTGAAGACGGCGCCGCAGGCGGCCGACCAACCCGCTGGCCGCGCGCCGAGCCTGCTCGAACAGCTGCAAAAGCCCATGAGCATCGCCGTCATCGTCCTGGCCGTGCTGCTGGCTGCGCAAAGCTGGTCGACCAGCAAGCAGATCCGCAACCTGCGCGAAGAAGTGGCCAAGCGCCTGCAAAAAGGCGATGTCAGCAATGCCGAAACGGGCGTGCTGGCGCGCAACGTGCAAGAAGGCACGAAAGAGCTGCAAATCAAGGTGGGCGCGCTGGAAAACCGCCAGAGCGAAACGCAAAGCCAGCAGCTTGCGCTGGAACAACTGTATAACGACTTGTCGAAGAACCGCGACGAGTGGGCGCTGACGGAAATCGAGCAAGTGCTGTCGACGGCCAGCCAGCAGCTGCAACTGGCCGGCAACGTGCCCGGCGCGCTGATCGCCCTGCAAAACGCGGACCGCAGCCTGTCGCGCTCCGACAAGCCGCAATTCATCACCATCCGCCGCGCCATCGGGCGGGACATGGAAAAACTCAAGGCCCTGCCCAGCGTCGATTCGACGGGCGTGGCCCTGCGCCTCGACGCCGTGATCGCCCAGGTCGATTCCCTGCCGATGCTGTCCGATGAAACGCCTGCCTTGCCGGCCGCGCCGGAAAAGCCGGGCAAGGCCAAGGCCGGGGCCAAGCCCGTGCGCGATGCCAGCGGCAAGCTGGTGGGACCGCCCGCGCCGGAACCGCTGCTGCAAAAAGTGCGCGACGGCTTCAATACCTGGAGCGGCGACATGTGGGCCGACGTGCGTCAATTGATCCGCATCCGCCGTGTCGATACGCCGGAAGCGCTGATGCTGTCGCCGACGCAAGCGTATTTCTTGCGTGAAAACGTCAAGTTGCGCCTGCTCAATGCCCGCATGGCCTTGTTGTCGCGCAATGAAACGGCGTTCCGCAACGACTTGATCGCCGCCCAGGATGCGCTGGCCAAGTATTTCGACACCCGCGCCAAGAGCACGCAGACGGCGCAAGCCCTGCTGCGCCAGGTGCAGGGCAGCAACCTGGCCATCGAAATGCCAACCTTGTCCGACAGCCTGACGGCTGTGCGCAACTACAAAGCGAAGTCCTGAGCCCATGCGTCTATTTCTCTGGTTACTCGCCCTGATGGCCGCGGCGATCGGTATCGCCGTGACGGCCCGTTTCAACCCCGGCAATGTGGTGCTGTTCTACCCGCCGTACCGCATCGATTTGTCGCTGAATTTCTTCCTGCTGCTGCAGGTCGTGCTGTTCGTGCTGCTGTATCTGCTGGTGCGCGCCGTGCGCGCCACCGTGCGCATGCCGGCGCAAGTGGCGGCCTACCGCCAGCGCAAGCGTGAGCGCGACGGCAACAAGGGCTTGCGTGAAGCCTTGAAAGCCCTGTTCGAAGGCCGTTTCGGCCATGCCGAGAAGGCTGCCTTGCGCGCTGCCGAGCTGGAAGAAAACGCCGGCCTGGCAGCGCTGATCGGCGCGCGCGCCGCGCACCGCATGCGCCAGTCCGAACGCCGCGACAGCTGGCTGTCCCGCGTCGAAGGCGATGCCAGCCTGAAGACGGCCCGTTTGATGACGGTGACGGAATTGCTGGTCGACGACCACCAGCCGGAAGCGGCCCTGGCCGCCGTGCGCGAACTCAATGCCAGCGGCACGCGCCACATCCACGCGCTGCAATGGTCGCTGAAAGCCGAGCAGCAGGCGAAGAACTGGCCGGAAGTGCTGCGCCTCGTGCGTTCGCTCGACAAGCACCGCGCCCTGCATCCGGCCCTGTCGTCGCGCCTGCGCGAACTGGCGTACGACCATTTGCTGTCCGACCCATCGCATGACGCGGAATCCCTGATGCGCGTGTGGTCGACCGTGCCAAGTGCGGACCGGGTCAAGCCGTATATCGCCTGCCGCGCCGCCACGGCCCTGAATGCGCGCGGCCTGCATGACGAAGCGCGCCTCGTGTGCGAAGAGTCGCTGGCCGCCGACTGGGACGAGCGCGTCGTGCGCGCCTACCGCGAAGCGGCGGCCCCGAGCGGCACGCCGGCCCTGCTGCTGCAGATCGAGCATTGCGAGCAATGGATGAAGCAGCGTCCGCTGGACGCGGAACTGGCGCTGACCCTGGGTACCCTGTGCCTCAAGCAAAAACTGTGGGGCAAGGCCCAGCGCCACCTGGAGCAGGCTTTGTCGGACGCGAACGAGCCGCAGATGGTGCGTGACGCCCACCTGAAGCTGGCGCAGATGCACGACGCTTTGCAGCAGACGGAACAGGCTGCCGCGCATTACCGGCAGTGCGCACTGGCTACCATCCTGTAAGCCACTTGTTTCTTCAGACGTAAAAAAGCCGTTCAGTGCAGACTGAACGGCTTTTTTTTGCGCTGCTACTTTGCTACTTTATTTCTTCGGTACTGCTGCAGTGCCTTCCGGCAAGGCATACGCGACCAAGGTGTCGCTCATCTTCGTGCCCAGCGAACCGTGTCCGCCGGCCATGACGACGACGAACTGGCGTCCCGACTTGTTCGACACATAGCTCATCGGCGTAGCCTGGCCACCGGCTGGCAAGCGGGCTTTCCAGATGACTTTACCATTGCTGACGTCGTAGCCGCGGATGTAGTAGTCGAGCGTGCTGCTGAGGAAGGTCACGCCACCGCCGGTGGTCACCATGCCGCCCAGACTGGGCACGCCCAGTGGCAATGGAATCGGCACGGGACCGCTGTCGCGCGTGGTGCCGTTCTTGTGCATCCACACTTTTTTCATGGTGCGCAGGTCGACGGCGGCCACATAGCCCCACGGCGGTGCCTGGCATGGGAAGCCCAGCGGCGAGAGGAAGGCCTTGATTTCCACGGCGAACGGGACGCCCGTCTGCGGCTGCAAGCCCATTTCGCCGCCCGTGCCGCCCTTGGCCGTCGTTTCTGCGCGCGGCACGAGTTTTTCCAGGAAGCCCATGTAGTCAGGGTTGACGATCAACAACTGGCGCACGGGGTCGATGGCCGCGCCACCCCATTCGAAGATGCCCAGCGGGCCCGGCGAGATGACGGCGCCCTTGCCGGCCGTTTGCGGCGTGAACGGGCCTTCATAGCGGCGTTCCTTGAAGATGATGCGGCAAGCGAGCTGGTCGAATGGCGTCGTGCCCCACATGTCCGCTTCGCTGATATTGCGTTCAGGCAAGAAGGTCAGGGCCGAGAACGGCTGCGTGGGCGACAGGGTGTCGCCAGCGGCAGGATTGCTCGTTGGCACGGGTTTTTCCGGCGCCGGCACGACCAGGCTGCCGTCGCGGCGGTCGATCACATAGATGTCGCCCCGTTTTGTTGTGGCCACCACGGATGGCACTTTGCCTTTCGGCGTGTCGATGTCGACCAGCGATGGCTGGCCGCCGATATCCATGTCCCAGATATCGTGGTGCACGGTCTGGTAGACCCAGCGCACTTTACCCGTCGCCAGGTCCAGCGCGACGATGGCGCTGTTGAATTTCTCGCCGTTCTTGTTGCGGTTGCCGCCCCAGGTGTCGGGGGTTTCATTACCCATCGGAATGTAGACCATGCCCAGCTTTTCATCGATGCTGGCCACGCCCCAGGAATTGGGCGAGTTGTTGGTGTAGTTCTTGCCTTCAGGGAAAGGCTGCGTATCTTCCGGCGTGGCCGGGTCCCAGTTCCACATCAGCTTGCCGGTGACGGGGTCGTAGCCGCGGATCACGCCCGACGGCTCTTCCGTCGAATGGTTGTCCGTCACGCTGGCGGCGATCACGGCCATTTTCTGCGACACGGCTGGCGGCGAGGTCGGCATCAGGAAACCGCGCTTGATCATGGCCATGTTCTTGTACAGGTTGACGACGCCATTGTTGCCAAAACTCTTGCACGACTCGCCTGTATCGGCATTGACGGCGATCATGGTGCCGTCCATGGTTGGCGCCAGGATGCGGCGCGGGCATTCCATGCTGGCAGCTTCAGGGGCAGGATTATTTTTGGCGCGGCCCGCGTTCACGTCCCAGTACGCCACGCCACGGCAGATCATGTGCTGGTAGCTGGCCGCATCGCGGTTGATCTTCGGATCGTGGCGCCAGATTTCCTTGCCCGTGTCCGGGTTCAGGGCGATGACGATATTGTGTGGCGTGCACAAATACAGCATGTCATTGACCTTCAGCGGCGTGACTTCGTTGGCGATCTCGCCCGGGTCGTTCGGACCCTTGAAGTCTCCCGTGTGGTAGGTCCAGGCTTCCTTCAGACCGGAAATATTGGCCGGCGTGATCTGCGCGGCTGGCGCATAGCGGTCGCCATAGCCGGAGCGGCCATACGCGGACCAGTCGTTGTGTTCGACGCCAGGCGCGAAATCGCCGGTGGCGGTGGCTGCCATGTTTTCGGCCGGCACGTCGCCATGCAAATCATGGTAGTCCTGGAACAGGGCGATGACGCCGGCAATGACGGTCAGCGCGACGGCGGCAGAGAGGGCC
This sequence comes from Janthinobacterium sp. BJB426, assembly GCF_002735705.1. GTDB lineage: Bacteria > Pseudomonadota > Gammaproteobacteria > Burkholderiales > Burkholderiaceae_D > Janthinobacterium. The sequence continues at coordinate 17,663 of NZ_PDZL01000027.1, read as the reverse complement.
GTCTTGCCCGCTTGCGGCTGTTTCGCTGCGCCAGCGGCGGGCGGGGCCAGGCGGCGGCTGACGAAGGGCAGCAGCAGCCAGACGGCGGCGGCAAACCAGATGTCCAGGCGCGGCAGCAATTGCCACCAGTCAAATTTCACTTCAATGACGGACCAGATGAGGGTGGCGAGCAGCAGGAAGGCCATGAACGGTTGCGCGCTGCGCTTGCCTTTGAAGACGAGCACGCCTGCGACCAGCATGCCGATGCCGGCCAGCAGGTAGTACCAGGAGCCGCCGAGACTGGCCAGCCAGATGCCGCCGCCCAGCAGGGCGAGGCCAAACAGAATGAAAATAACGCCGGTGACCTTTAATAAAGGACCGGGCCGGAAAGAGGGAATCATCATATTCCTTTTTGCAAGGATTTATCGGTGGCGCGTGGATGCGCCATATTGAATTCAGGGAAGGCGTCGATTGCAGAATATACAAAGTTTGGAATCACCAGAATGTTATAGTTTATCAGAATTGATGATTGTCTTCTGGTCGTGCCATTTTTTGGCGAGGTCGCCATTTGAATCAAATAAACTCTTCAGATAAGAGCAAATATTATGCTGGAAGCGGAGATTGCAGGGCTGGCCGGCGTTCGGCGCAGCATGTTGAAACGCCAGCGTCATTATGTGCAGGTATCACCGGATGAATGATGGTCGAATTGTTGTTATAAGTGGCTGCAATAAATGCAATGCCGCTTATAATAACCATGCCTGCCGCATGGTGATATTGAAATGAAAATACGAAGATATTCCAGGTATTAATTCAGGCGTAAGCGTAGTATTACTTAAGTGTTTTTACTTATTATTTTGAGTGGTCTGTTTATTCTTTCGCGGGCAGGCTGCGCGTGCCCGCGGGCCGTGCATGGCACTGTTGCTGGCAGGACGCGCAAAACACCGGCGGGCCGCTGCTGCATCGCACAAGCTGCCTGTACTTCGCTATAATTGCGCGGTTAAAACACCATCCGCTAATGAGGAACCCCATGAGTTTGAATAACGTCTCTTCCGGCCGCGACCTGCCGAACGATTTCAACGTCGTCATCGAAATCCCGATGAATGCCGATCCGATCAAGTACGAAGTCGACAAGGAAAGCGGCGCGATCTTCGTTGATCGCTTCATGGGTACCGCCATGCATTACCCGTGCAACTACGGCTACGTGCCGAACACCCTGTCGCCGGACGGCGACCCGGTTGACGTGCTGGTCATCACCCCGTTCCCGCTGATCCCTGGCGTGGTTGTGCGCTGCCGTCCTATCGGCGTGCTGAAAATGACCGACGAGTCGGGCGAAGACGCGAAAGTGCTGGCCGTGCCAGTCGACAAGGTCCTGTCGATCTACAGCCACTGGCAAAAGCCGGAAGATCTGAACGAACTGCGTTTGCGCCAAATCCAGCATTTCTTTGAGCACTACAAGGATCTGGAAAAAGGCAAATGGGTCAAGATCGACGGCTGGTATGGTCCTGAAGTGGCCAAGGAGGAAATCCTGAACGGCGTCGCCGCGTTCAAGGCCGATGCCGCCAAAGCCTAAGTACACGCAGTAAAATAGAAAACGCTCCCCGCCAGTCATGGCCGGGAGCGTTTTTTTATGCGCGAAACGGGCTGTGCTCGTTCAATTCATCGAGGTAGGCATCGATGCCGCCCCGTTCGCGCTCGAGGAAGCGCTGCACGGCGTCCGCAAAGGCCGGGTGCGCCAGCCAGTGGGCCGACCACGTCTTTTGCGGCAGGAAGCCGCGCGCCATCTTGTGTTCGCCTTGGGCGCCGCCCTCGAAGGTGGCGATGCCGTTGGCGATGCAGAATTCCAGCGGCTGGTAGTAGGCCGTCTCGAAATGCAGGCAGGGCACGTGCTCGAGCGCGCCCCAGTAGCGGCCATATAAAGTGTCTGCCGTGTGGATCACCAGCGAGGCGGCAATGGCCAGGCCTTCGCGCTCGGCGATCACCAGGAGAATGTTTTCAGGCATGCTGGCGCCGATGCGCCGGAAGAAGTCCAGCGACAGATAGGGCGAGGAGCGGTGTTCCGCATAGGTATTGCTGTAGCAGCGGTGGAACAGCTGCCAGTCGGCGTCCAGGGCGTCGATGCCGCGTACCTGGCGCAGGGTGATGCCTGCTTCCCGCACTTTGCGCCGCTCGGCGCGGATATTCTTGCGCTTCTTGTGTTCCAGGGTGGCGAGGAATTGCTCGAAATCCGTGTAGCCGGGATTGAGCCAGTGAAACTGCACGCCACTACGCATCAGGTAGCCGGCTTGCGCCAGCTGGCGCGCTTCGCTTTCCGGTGGGAACAGGATGTGGCAGGACGACACGTCGGCCGCTTGTTGCTGGGCCTGCAGGAAGGCCAGCAGGGCGGCGCGCGCCTCGCCATCGCGGGCCAGCAAGCGCGTGCCGCTCACAGGCGTAAACGGTATCGCGGACAGCAGTTTCGGGTAATATTCGAGACCATGTTGCTGATATGCATCGGCCCAGGCCCAGTCGAACACGTACTCGCCATACGAGTGCATTTTCAGGTACAGGGGCAGGGCGGCGGCCAGCACCTCGCCTTGCCACAGCACCAGGTAATTCGGCTGCCAACCCGTGTCCGCGCTGGCGCAGCCGGACTCGTGCAGCGCGTGCAAAAAGGCGTAGGAAAGGAAGGGAGTGGCGTCCGCCTGGCTTGCCAGCAGTTCAGACCAGGCCGCTTCGCCAATTTCAGCCAGGGTAGTGACGATAGCCGTGCGATAATTCATTGTTGTAGTGTGCATTCATCACTCTCGGGGCGCCACCATCGGCCTGTGCGCCCCTGTCTTGTTTAATAGAACGAAAATATCCATCATCATCATGACAGTCAAAGTCGCAATTGCTCAAATGAATAGTACGGTCGGCGATCTGGCCGGCAACCGTGCCAAGATCTTCGACCTTTCCCGCCGCGCGTTCGAGGCGGGCGCCGATATCGTGCTTACGCCGGAACTGTCGCTGGTCGGCTATCCACCCGAGGACTTATTGCTGCGCAATGCATTCTACGCAAAAACGCAGGAAGCGTTTGCGGGACTGGCTGCCGACCTGGCCCAGTTCAAGGATTTGCACGTGGTGGTGGGCTTGCCCCTGCAAGACGAGAAGGGAGTGCGCCACAACGCCGCCTCCGTGCTGCTCAACGGTGAAGTGCTGGGTACCTACCGCAAGCACGACTTGCCGAACACGACCGTGTTCGATGAAAAGCGTTACTTCACGTCCTCCGACCAGGCTTTCGTGTTTGGCGTGAAGGGCGTGCGTTTCGGCATCAATATCTGCGAAGACACGTGGTTCGAGCATGCGCCCATGCGCGCCCGCGCGGCCGGCGCGCAAGTGCTGCTGGTGCCGAACGGCTCGCCGTACCACATGAACAAGCAGCATCTGCGTTATGAAACCATGCGCAAGAATGTCAGCGCACAAGGCATGGCGCTCGTGTATGCCAACCTGGTCGGTGGCCAGGATGAACTGATTTTCGATGGCGACTCGTTCGTCATGGATGCGGCCGGCACGATTTGCGCCCAGTTGCGTCACTTCGAGGAAGACTTGCAACTGGTCGACTTCGACGGCGCCTCGCCCGTGCCGCAGCCGCTGGCCACGCCATTGACCACCGAAGCGCAGGTGTACCAGGCGCTGGTGCTGGGCGTGCGCGACTATATCGGCAAGAATGGTTTCCCTGGCGTGCTGATCGGCATGTCCGGCGGCGTCGATTCCGCCCTGACCCTGGCCATCGCCGTCGATGCGCTGGGCGCCGACAAGGTGCGCGCCGTGATGATGCCATCGCAATTTACGGCAGATATCTCATGGATCGATTCACGCGACATGGTAAAACGCCTCAATGTGCGCTACGATGAAATTCCGATCAAGCAAACCTTTGACGCTTTCCGTGCCACCTTGGCTGACGAGTTCGCCGGACTGGCGGAAGACGCGACGGAAGAGAATATCCAGGCGCGCATCCGCGGCACCCTGCTGATGGCCCTGTCGAACAAGCATGGCAGTATCGTCTTGACGACGGGCAACAAGAGCGAGATGGCGGTCGGCTATTGCACCCTGTACGGCGACATGGCGGGTGGCTTTGCCGTGATCAAGGATATCGCCAAGACCCTCGTGTACCGCTTGTGCACATGGCGCAACAGCGTGTCGGACGTGATTCCCGAGCGCATCCTGACGCGCGGACCGTCGGCCGAATTGCGCGCCGACCAGCTGGATCAGGATTCCTTGCCGCCATATGACGTACTCGACGGCATCATGCAGCTGTACATGGAAGAAAACCGGCCGATCGCCGAGATTATCGAGGCTGGCTACCCGCCGGCCGATGTGGCCCGGGTCACGCGCCTGATCAAGATCAATGAATACAAGCGGCGTCAGTCGCCGGTGGGCATCCGCGTCACACACCGTGGCTTCGGTCGCGACTGGCGCTACCCGATTACGTCGAAGTTCTACGAATAAGCAGCCATCTGTCCACAATCCAACAATTTTAAGGAGTAGCCATGAAACAGATTACCGCCATCATCAAACCATTCAAGCTCGACGAAGTACGCGAAGCCCTGGCCGACGTGAACGTGACGGGCTTGACCGTGACGGAAGTGAAGGGCTTTGGCCGCCAGAAGGGCCATACCGAGCTGTACCGTGGCGCCGAGTACGTGGTCGACTTCTTGCCGAAAGTCAAAGTCGAAGTGGTGGTGGACGACAGCGTGTCGGAACTGGTGGTCGACGCCATCATCAAGGCGGCCCGCACGGGCAAGATCGGCGACGGCAAGATCTTCGTGCGCGATGTGGAGCAAGTCATCCGCATCCGTACGGGCGAGACTGGCCCCGACGCCGTGTAAGTGTTTCAGCCTGGGCCGCTGACCTTCAGCGTCCCAGGCGCATGTCGAATTTCCAGCAGATCAGGCGCAGAATCGTGATGCCGCTGGCGCTGGTCCACAGCGCGAAGTCGTGCTCGGCGCCGAAGTGCATCTGCAATAAATAAGCCCAGCAGCCGAAGAAGGCGCAGATCGCATATGGTTTGCCGTCGCGAAACACCATCGGCACTTCGTTGCAGACGATGTCGCGCATCACGCCGCCAAAAATCCCCGTAATCACCCCCATCATCGAGGCGATGAAGATCGGCATGCCGGCGCGCATGGCTTCAGCCACGCCCGCGATGGCGAACATGCCCAGGCCGATGGCGTCCGCGATGACGATCAGGCGTTCCGAGACGATTTGCCGCAAATGCTGGATCAAGGGCGCGGCCGTTAGGGCCAGCACGAAGATGAGGATCGCGTATTCCTGGTGCGAAACCCAGAACAGGGGGCGCTTGTCGAGCAGGATGTCGCGCAGGGTGCCGCCGCCGAATGCCGTGATGAACGCCACGACGAACACGCCGACCAGGTCCATGCGCTTGCGGCGCGCTTCGATGAAGCCGGAAAACGCGCCCACCAGGATGGCGATGACCTCAATGATCTTGATCAGCGAGCCAGGCGGCAATTGGGGTGGCATCATGGGCGGAGCGCTTGAGCAGGAAATAATTGTCACAGGTTAACATGACACGGCCCCGAATGGTGACAAACGGGGCCGTGTGCAGTGCGGAACTTGTTATTGAATTGTGATCTTGCTGTCAAGGCTAACGGATGGGCTGCAGCGCTGCGGAAAGTAAAACGACGAGGGCGCCATCGCCTCCTTCGGAGCGGCGCGCCTGGCAAAAGGCGATGACTTCATCTTTTTGCACGAGCCAGCTGTGTACCATCGATTTCAAGACCGGTTCCTGGCCTTTCGAGCCAAAACCCTTGCCGTGGATCACGCGCACGCAGCGCAGCTTGCGCCGCGTCGCCTGGTTTAAAAAGGCGCCGATGCCGTCGCGCGCCTCGTCACGGCGCAAGCCGTGCAAGTCCAGCTCATCCTGGATAGGCCAGTGGCCCTTGCGCATCTTCTTGACCACGTCCGGTCCCACGCCGGGACGGGCGTAGTTCAGGGCCGGATCGTTTTCCAGGTAATGGTCGACTTCAAACAAGTCCGACAGCGATTCGCGCAACACGGCAGCATCGTCCTCTTCCGGAGACAACTTGCGCGCCGGCTGCTGGGCCGCCATGGCGCCCGCCTTGGGCAAGCTGGGCACGTAGCGGTCCGACTCGGGCAGGCGCTTGACGCCGCCGATGCTGGCCTTGAACAGATTGCTCTCCACGGCCTGCACCTTGACCTGCTGCGCGCGCTCAGCCGCGGCTTGCGCGCGCGCATCCGCCTGCTCCTTGAGCTGCTTGCTGACCGCTTTCAGGTCGGCAAAGTCTTTCATCGACGCCATGCGACGCTTACTCCTGGCCTTCCAGGTAGCGCTGGGCGTCCAGTGCTGCCATGCAACCCGTGCCGGCGCTGGTGATGGCCTGGCGGTAGATATGGTCTTGCACGTCGCCGGCGGCAAACACGCCCGGTGCGCTGGTGGCGGTGGCCATGCCTTCCAGGCCCGTTTTGGTCTTGATGTAGCCGTTGTGCATTTCCAGCTGGCCTTCGAAGATGCCCGTGTTCGGCTTGTGGCCGATGGCGATGAACACGCCGTGCACGGAGAGCGCTTCAACCTTGCCATCGATGGTGGACTTGATGTTCAGACCCGTCACGCCGCCTTCGTTGCCTGTCACTTCATCCAGAGTGTGGTTATATTTCAACACAATCTTGCCCTCGGCAACCTTGGCGTTCAGGCGGTCGATCAGGATCGCTTCCGCGCGGAACTTGTCGCGGCGGTGGATCAGCGTGACTTTATTGGCGATGTTCGACAGGTACAGCGCTTCTTCGACGGCCGTGTTGCCGCCGCCGACAACGGCCACTTCCTGGTTGCGGTAGAAGAAGCCATCGCAGGTGGCGCAGGCGGACACGCCCTTGCCCATGAATTCCGCTTCCGATGGCAGGCCCAGGTATTGCGCGGACGCGCCCGTGGCGATGATCAAGGTGTCGCACGTGTATTCGTGGCTGTCGCCCTTGAGGCGGATCGGTTTTTCATTCAGGAAGGTGGTATGGATGTGGTCAAACACGATTTCCGTATTGAAACGCTCGGCGTGTTGCAGCAAGCGCTGCATCAGGTCCGGACCTTGCACGCCCATTGGATCGCCTGGCCAGTTTTCCACGTCGGTGGTGGTCATCAATTGACCGCCTTGTTCCACGCCGGTGACCAGCATCGGGTTCAGGTTGGCGCGGGCGGCGTAGACGGCGGCGCTGTAGCCGGCTGGGCCGGAGCCGAGGATCAAAACGCGGGCGTGTTTGGTAGTGGTCATGGGAGGCTTCTCTATGAGTGGGGTCTATCCGAATTGGGGGCATACGCGCGAAGAACAAGGGCGTATTGCGCTTGCGCAAACAATCCACGATTATAGACCAAGCCGCCTGTAGCGACGAATCGTGGGGCCGTCCGGGGCATATATGGCTTAGAATACTTCCTTATTATGGGAAATTCCCTTTCAGAAACATTTTTCACCTTGCAGCGCTTCCCAGAATGACTAAACCAGCCCAGGCCAATCAAAATAGCTACACCCGAAAACCGGTCGAACGCCGGCCCCTGCCCAACCGGCTGGTGCGGCTGCTGTCCGAGGCGCGCTGGTTCGCGCTGGCCGCGTTTGCCCTGTATTTCGTGCTGATACTGGCCAGCTTCAACAAGCTCGACCCGGGCTGGTCGCATGCCACCAACGTCGACAAGGTCGCCAACCTGGGCGGCAAGCTCGGTGCGACCTTCTCCGATCTGTTGCTGTATATCTTCGGCTTTTCCGCCTGGTGGTGGTGCGTGTGGCTGCTGCGCACGGTGTGGCATGGCTATCGCCGCCTGAGCAAGCGCTTCCTGCTGGAAGAGGAAGAGGTGGAGCGCGAGCACCACGTCGAGATGCTGATCCGCATCGTCGGCTTCTCCATCATGCTGATCGGCAGCATGGGACTCGAATACCTGCGCATGGCGAAGAGCCTGCACGTGCAGCTGCCGCGCGATCCCGGTGGCGTGCTGGGCCAGCTGGTGGGGCACTCGGCCCACGTGGCCTTCGGTTTCACTGGCGCGACCTTGCTGCTGTTGCTGCTGTTCGGCCTGGGCTTTTCCCTGTTCTTCCACGTATCGTGGCTGCAAGTGGCCGAACGCATTGGCGGCGCCATCGAAGATGCCTTCAACTGGTTCGTGCTGCGCTACCAGGACCGCGAAGACCGCCGCCAGGGCGAAGTGGCTGCCGTGCGCCGCGACGAGGTGGTGGTCATCGAACGGGCCAAGCACGTGGAGAAACACGTGGCCGCGCCGCCCGTGAAGATCGAGCCGCAGGTGGTGACCGTGGTGAAATCGGAGCGCGTGGAGAAGGAACGCCAGGCGCATCTGTTTGAAACCCCCGGCGACGGCAAGCTGCCGCCGCTGTCCTTGCTCGATGAAGCGCCACCCGTGGTGGAAACGGTTTCCGTGGAAACCCTGGAATTCACGAGCCGCCTGATCGAAAAGAAATTGTCGGACTTTGGCGTGGATGCCAAGGTAGTGGCCGCTTACCCCGGCCCTGTGGTGACGCGCTATGAAATCGAGCCGGCCACGGGCGTCAAGGGCAGCCAGATCGTCGGCCTGGCGCGCGACCTGGCCCGTTCGCTGTCGCTTACTTCCATCCGTGTAGTGGAAACCATTCCCGGCAAGAATTACATGGCGCTGGAATTGCCGAATAGCAAGCGCCAGATCGTGCGCCTGACGGAAATCCTTGGCTCCAAGGTCTACAACGATGGCGTATCGAGCCTGACGATTGCGCTGGGCAAGGATATCGCCGGCAAGCCCGTCGTGGCGGATCTGGCCAAGATGCCCCATTTGCTGGTGGCCGGTACCACCGGTTCCGGTAAATCGGTCGGCATCAATGCGACGATCCTGTCGTTGCTGTACAAATCCGACCCGCTCGATGTGCGGCTGATTTTGATCGATCCGAAGATGCTGGAAATGTCTGTCTACGAAGGCATTCCGCACTTGCTGGCGCCCGTCGTCACCGACATGCGCCAGGCCGGCCACGCGCTGAACTGGGCCGTAAACGAGATGGAGCGCCGCTACAAGCTGATGAGCAAGATGGGCGTGCGTAACCTGGCCGGCTATAACGCAAAAATTGCTGACGCGAAAAAGCGCGAAGAACACATCCCGAATCCGTTCAGCCTGACACCGGACTCGCCGGAGCCGCTGGAAAAACTGCCGACCATCGTCATCATCATCGACGAACTGGCCGATTTGATGATGGTAGTGGGCAAAAAAGTCGAGGAATTGATCGCGCGTATCGCGCAAAAGGCGCGCGCCGCCGGCTTGCACTTGATTCTGGCCACGCAGCGCCCATCTGTAGACGTGATCACGGGCTTGATCAAGGCGAACATCCCGACGCGTATTGCTTTCCAGGTATCGTCGAAGATCGACTCGCGCACCATTCTCGACCAGATGGGCGCGGAAACCCTGCTGGGCATGGGCGACATGCTGTACATGCCGCCCGGCACCGGTTTGCCGATGCGCGTGCACGGCGCGTTCGTGTCCGATGAAGAAGTCCACCGCGTTGTCAGCCATCTGAAGCTGCAGGGCGAACCGAATTACATCGAGGGCATCCTCGAAGGCGGCACCCTGGAAGGCGACGGCGCCGAAGGCGGCGCGCCGGGCGAGGGCGGCGGCGAGGCCGATGCCCTGTATGACCAGGCGGTGGCGGTGGTGCTGAAAAACCGCCGCGCCTCGATTTCGCTGGTGCAGCGCCATTTGCGCATCGGCTACAACCGCGCCGCCCGTCTGCTCGAGCAGATGGAGCAGAGCGGGGTGGTATCAACCATGCAATCCAATGGCAACCGGGAAATCCTGGTGCCGGCGGCAAGTGCCGAACAAGGGTAAAGAATGAAAAGCAATACTTTCGCAGCAAAAATGATGATCGGCGCGGCCAGCGTTGCCTGCGGCCTGCTGTTCGCGGCCAGTGCCTCGGCCAGCGCGTTGGAACAGTTCAAGAGCTTTGCGGCCGGCACCAAGTCGGCCAAGGGCGAGTTCGTGCAGCGCCAGGTCAAGAAGGCGGACGCCAGCGGCAAGTCGAAAGTGTCGACACCGGCCAGTGGCACGTTCGAGTTTGCCCGTCCAGGCAAGTTCATCTGGACGTATCTGAAACCGTACGAGCAGCTGCTGCAAGCGGATGGCGACAAGCTGTATATCTATGACAAGGACTTGAGCCAGGTAACGGTCAAGAAACTGGGCGACGCGCTCGGTTCCTCGCCAGCGGCCATCTTGTTCGGCAGCAACGACCTGGAAAAGAATTTCACCCTGGCTGAAGCGGGCACGCGCGATGGCCTGGAATGGCTGAAAGCGACGCCGAAAGCCAAGGACACAACGTTTGACGAAATCACCATCGGCCTGCGCAATGGCGTGCCGGAAGCGATGGAATTGCGCGATTCGTTCGGTCAGACGTCGGTGCTGGCGTTCAAGAATTTCCAGAAAAATCCGGCGCTTTCGGCTAATCACTTTAAATTTGTCATGCCCAAGGGTGCCGACGTCATTAATAATTAAGACTGTCGCGCCTTGCGTATGAGCCAGCCTCGCAGCAATGCGGGGCTTTTGCATTCTTATTAGGTAACTCATTATGGCGGATCTCTTTTCCACCGCACCACGCCAGCCGCTGGCCGAAGCCTTGCGGCCAGCCACCCTGAACGAAGTCATCGGCCAAACGCATCTGCTGGGCGTGGGCAAGCCGCTGCGCCTCGCGTTCGAGGCGGGCAAGGCACACTCGATGATCTTGTGGGGGCCGCCCGGCGTGGGCAAGACGACTCTGGCACGGCTGATGGCGAACGCGTTCGACAGCGAATTCATCGCCTTGTCCGCCGTGTTTGCGGGTGTAAAAGATATCCGCGCAGCCATGGACCAGGCCCGCCACAGCCTGGACCAGTTCGGCAAGCACACTTTATTATTTGTCGACGAGATCCACAGGTTTAATAAATCGCAGCAGGACGCCTTGCTGCCCTTCGTCGAATCGGGCCTGGTGACCTTCATCGGCGCGACGACGGAAAACCCCAGTTTCGAAGTGAACTCGGCGCTGCTGTCGCGCGCGCAAGTGTATGTATTAAAGTCGCTCAACGAAGACGAGATGAAGCAGTTGCTGGCCAAGGCGCAGTCCACGGCCCTGACGCACCTGACCTTTGACGAGGCGGCCGCCGATACCCTGATCGGCTACGCGGACGGCGATGCGCGCCGCTTCCTGAATTTGCTGGAACAGGCCGAGACGGCCGCCAGCTCGACGGGCACGACCAAAATCGACGCGGCCTTCGTCGACAATGCGCTCACCTTGAATTCGCGCCGCTTCGACAAGGGCGGCGACAATTTCTATGACCAGATTTCCGCCCTGCATAAATCCGTGCGCGGCTCGAACCCGGACGCGGCCCTGTACTGGTTTTGCCGCATGATCGACGGCGGCGCCGACCCCCGTTATTTGTCGCGGCGCATCGTGCGCATGGCCTGGGAAGACATCGGCCTGGCCGACCCCCGTGCCTTGACCATGGTCAACGACGCTGCGGAAACGTATGAGCGGCTCGGTTCGCCCGAAGGCGAGCTGGCGCTGGGCCAGGCCGTCATCTACCTGGCGATCGCCGCGAAAAGCAATGCCGGCTATAACGCCTTCAATACGGCCATGGCGTTTGTCAAGAAGGACAAGTCGAAGGAAGTGCCCGTGCACTTGCGCAATGCGCCGACGAAGCTGATGAAGGAACTGGGCTACGGCCACGCCTATCGCTACGCGCACGACGAACCCGATGCGTATGCGGCCGGTGAAACCTACTTCCCGGACGGCATGGCCGAACCGGGCTGGTACCAGCCCGTGCCGCGCGGCCTGGAAAGTAAAATTGCCGACAAGCTGGCCTGGCTCCGCGAGCTGGACAGGAAAGCAGGGAAGGGCTGAGGCTACAGTCCCAGCAAGCTAAAACCGTCATCCTGCGGCGCGTAGCCCACCAGCCGGCGCGTTGCTTCGATGGCTAGCCGCTTGTAGCGGTTGTCCGACACGCCATGCACGACGTGGTAGCCGGCCGGTACATCCGCCACGATGCAGCGGGCCAGCAACTGCACCACGTCCCGTTCGCTGATGAAGGCGGCGATGTCGCGCGCGCTGTGCTCCTGGCCTGGCGCAAAGTTGGCCACGTTGGCGATGCGCACGGCGATCGCCGTCATGCCATGCTGGTGCGCGAACGCGGAAGCGACGCCTTCACCGAAGGCCTTGCTGGCGCCATACATGTTCGCTGGACGGGCCGGCATGTTTTCCTGCACTTGCACGTCCAGCGGATATCCTTCGATGGCTTGCGCGCTGCTGGCAAACACCACTCTTTGCACGCCCTGCGCCTGCGCCGCGCGGAAGATGTTGTGCGTGCCGACAATGTTCGGCTGCAGCAGTTGCGCATCGAAATCGGCGCTGGCGTGCGGCACGCCGGCCAGGTGCAGCACCACATCGATATCGGCACAGGCGGCCAGGCAGGCCGCATAGTCGCTGACGTCGAGCTCGATGGATGGGCAGGGCGCTTCGGCCAGCTTGCCTGTGTGCAGGTCGGCCAGGCGCAGGGAGAATTCCCCGTGCCGGCGCTTCCAGAAAGCGGTGCCGATGATGCCGGCGGCGCCCGTGACGAGGACGCGCAGTGGTTCTTGAATCATGTATTCCTTGTATTCAGTGTGTGAGGCAGTGCCAGGTGCAGCCAGCGCAGCAGGGTGGGCCGGGGTGTGGTTGTGCCATGCACGCGGATGTGTCCGCTGCCTACGGCTTCGACCAGCACCAGGCCGTCATTCGGTATCGTATAGCGTTCGCCGCTGCGCAGCACGCAATCCTCGAACTGGGCGTAGGCCGTGATCCACGCCGTGCCGGACAGGCATTCGATGACCCTGGCGTGCGCTTTTTCCAGGCGCAAGGGCCGTTCGCTGCGTAATTCGTGGTCGGTATGCATGGCATCGCTCCTGTTGTGCTGACAGGAACAGCTTAGGCGCTTGCGACGAACCATGACAGATGCAGGAAAACGAAATTGTGATGAATACAGTACATTTCGTCGTAGACTGTGCTTATCAAAAAACTCGGCAACTGTATCTGTGCGTGCCGCGCGCGGCAGCCGCATACTGAAGGGATGAACATGAGCGCGCATTTGAATCTGTACGAGCACCTGGCCAACGAGCTGGGCGCCCTGATCGACTCGCGCGTGTTTGCGCCCGGCGACCGCTTGCCGTCGATTCGTCACCTGGCGCAGCAAAAGCGGATCTCGATCAGCACCGTGATGCAAGCCTTGCGCCTGATGGAAGACCGGGGGCAAGTCGATGCGCGGCCCCAGTCCGGCTATTTCGTGCGCCACCGCGCGCCGCGCCGCCCGTGCAGCGCGGACGCCCAGCACTTGAAGGAGCCGGCCTTTGTCGGCATCAACAATCTGTTGATGCGCGTGCTGAAGGACAACGAGACGGCGAATATCGTGCAGCTGGGCACGGCCTGGCCGCCCGACGAGATCCTGCCGATCAAGCGCATGCAGCGCACCATCAGCGCCGTGGCGCGGCGCGAGCCCGCGTTACTGAGCAAGGTCAGCTGCTACGACGTCAGCGAAGGCAATTTTCTGCGCCAGGTTACGCGCCGCGCGCTGGATTGGGGCAAGCTGGACCCGCACGAGATCGTCGTGACGAATTCCTGCACGGAAGCGATCAGCCTGTGTTTGCGCGCCGTCGCCAAGCCGGGCGACACCATCGCCATCGAGTCGGCCACGTATTTCGTGCTGCTGCAAATGATCGAAAGCCAGGGCATGAAGGCGCTGGAAATTCCCACCGACCCGAAGACGGGGCCGTCGCTCGACGCGCTGGAACTGGCCTTGCGCGCGGGCCTCGTGCAGGCGTGCCTGTTCGTGCCGAACGCAAATAATCCTTTGGGTTGCGTCATGCCGGAAGAAAACAAGAAGCGGCTGGCGGGGCTGCTGTCTGAATTCAATATTCCATTGGTGGAAGACGATGTCTATGGAGACCTGTGCTTTGCTCCGCAGCGGCCGTGGCCCGTGAAAGCCTACGACACGAGCGGCAACGTTTTGCTGTGCTCCTCGTTTTCCAAGGCCATCACGCCCGCCTCGCGTGTCGGTTACGTGCTGGCCGGGCGTTTCGCGCAGGAAGTGGCCTTGCTGAAAACCGTGTCGAGCGGCGCCACCAGCCATTTCTTCCAGGCCGTGCTGGCCGATTTTCTGGATGGCAGCAGCTACGACCAGCAATTGCGCAAGATGCGGCGCACCCTGGTGCAGCGCATCGCGCGCATGTCCGATGCCGTGGCGGCCAGTTTTCCGCTTGAGTGCATGCTGTCCGAGCCGCAGGGCGGTTTCGTGCTGTGGGTGCAGATGCCGCCGCAAGTCGATGCGCTGGCCCTGCATGGCAAGGCTATCGCGGACGGCGTGGCGTACATGCCGGGCCAGCTGTTCTCGGCCTCGGGCAAGTTCAGCAATTATCTGCGCCTCAATTGCGGCAATGCGTGGACGCCGCGCATCGAGCAGGCGATTGGCCGCCTCGGTCGTCTCGTCAAGGACGCCTTGTAACTATTCTTTGCGCTTCAGTCCCCGTTTTTCACCGTTCGCTCCCTGTTTTTCGCTGCTGGTCGCAAGCCGGTGGCGTTGTTCGTGGCCGTTGGCTAAAGTACCACCATACCAGCAGCAGTCAACGAAACAAACTAACCAGGAGTAACATCATGAACGCACTGAAAAACATGGAAATCACCTTTGTCGCCGCCGCCATCATCGCCATCGGCGCCAGCTTCGCCACCGCCGGCGCGAATACCGTGGAAGTGAGCGCCAGCAGCACCGTGGTCGCCCAGGCTGCCGACAGCACGATGCCTGTCGTTACCGTCAGCGCCCGCCGCCTGACCGCTGCCGAAAAAGCCGCCTTTATCTGAACACCGGTTGTAAAGCGGGCGCGAGTGCCCAGCCAGGCTGCCATGACGATGGTTGACCTTGCGCAAAACTCATCGAAGTGAACAGGGTCTTGGTACAATGAGTGCTTTCGATACATCGGCACCGCCATCCACCCATGATAGATATCCAACTTCTCCGTAAAGACATCGCCAACGTCGCAGAACGCCTGGCGACGCGCAAATTCCAGCTCGACGTGGCAGGTTTTACCGCCCTCGAAGCCGAACGCAAGGCGATCCAGACGCGCACCGAAGAGCTGCAGGGCAAGCGCAATGCGCTGTCCAAGCAAATCGGCATGTTGAAAGGCAAGGGGGAAGACACCTCGGCCGTGATGGCACAAGTGGCCGGCCTGGGCGATGAGCTGAAAGCCGATGAAGCGGCCCTGAGCGTCGTGCAAGCCAAGCTGAGCGATTTCATCATGGCCGTGCCGAACTTGCCGCATGAATCGTCGCCCCTGGGTACGGACGAGTCGGGCAACGTGGAAGTGCGCAAGGTCGGCACGCCACGCACGTTTGACTTTGAAGTCAAGGATCACGTCGACGTGGGCGCCCCGCTGGGCCTCGATTTCGAAGTGGCCACCAAGCTGACCGGTTCGCGCTTCTCCGTCATGAAAGGCGGCATCGCCCGCCTGCACCGCGCACTGGCGCAATTCATGCTCAACACCCACGTGGACGAGCATGGCTACACGGAATGCTATACGCCGTACATGGTCAACGCCGATTCGCTGCGCGGTACGGGCCAGCTGCCGAAATTTGAAGCCGATCTGTTCTCGGTGAAAAAAGGCGGCGCGGAAGGCGAGGGCGAGACCTTCTACCTGATCCCGACCTCGGAAGTGTCGCTGACGAATATCGCGCGCGATGAAATCCTGGCGCTCGACCAATTGCCCCTGAAGATGACGGCCCACACGCCATGCTTCCGTTCGGAAGCTGGCAGCTATGGCCGCGACACGCGCGGCATGATCCGCCAGCACCAGTTCGACAAGGTGGAAATGGTGCAAGTGGTGCATCCGGACACGTCGTACCAGGTGCTCGATGACATGGTCGGCCATGCGGAAGCCATCCTGCAACGCCTGGGCCTGCCATACCGCGTGATGTCGCTGTGCACGGGCGACATGGGTTTCGGCGCCACCAAGACCTTCGACCTGGAAGTGTGGTTGCCGGCGCAAAATACTTACCGCGAAATCTCGTCCCTGTCGAACTGCGAAGCCTTCCAGGCCCGCCGCATGCAGGCGCGTTTCCGCAACGCCGCCGGCAAGCCGGAACTGGCGCACACCCTGAACGGCTCCGGCCTGGCAGTGGGCCGCACCTTGGTCGCCGTGCTGGAAAACTACCAGCAGGCAGACGGCAGCGTCGAGATCCCGCCAGTGCTGCGCCCGTACATGGGGGGCCTGACGCATCTGACGGCTTAAAATAGTCCTTTTCTTTTCGCCGCGGGCTGCTATAATCTTGCCTTCTCGCAGCAATGCGGGAGAGACCGCAGCAAATGGAGAGGTGGCAGAGTGGTCGAATGTACTTGACTCGAAATCAAGCGTACGTTAAATCGTACCGTGGGTTCGAATCCCACCCTCTCCGCCAGAACAAATAGAGAAAGCTCCCGCAAGGGGGCTTTTTTTATTTGTGGCGGCGGAAAGGAGCAAGGCGCCTGCGCGCCTTGCGCGTGGGATTCGAAGCCCCGCGCATATTTGCGCGGGGCTCTCCGAATTGCCAAATTGGTTTTTACGCGTGCGCCAAGGCAGCAAATTCAAAGACGGGAATCCACGCGCGCGAGCCTCCCCGAATCGCCCAAATGGTTTTTGCTTTTCAAAAGCAAGATTAGCAATAAACCCCCTACCCAACCCAACAACACCCATGCTAAAATAGCGCCTCGTTCAAACCGGCGCGCCAGTTTGAATGAATAGACCGCAGTAAACGGAGAGGTGGCAGAGTGGTCGAATGTACTTGACTCGAAATCAAGCGTACGTTAAATCGTACCGTGGGTTCGAATCCCACCCTCTCCGCCAGAATACATAAGAGAAGCTCCCGCAAGGGAGCTTTTTTTATTCCCGCAAGGTCAAAAAGCCACCAGCTCAAAGTCCAGGTAGAAAAAATCGCCCAAAGCGCGCAGCGCAAGGCGTTTTTTCCTCCATTCAAGTTCTAATAACTAGCGCCGCCACTAACGCAACAAGCTAGTGCACCAGCCTAGCCACAGCAAACGCCACGCCCGACATAGCAATTATCGTTCCCACACACGACAGAATGACAGCCGACTTCGCCTCAGCCACATCGGATTTGGTCGCATAATTGGAGCGCACCACTGCCAAGTCCAGTTTCAAGTTGCCGACATCCGCCTTGAGAACGGCAATATCCGCTTTTACACCAGCCATGTCTTTTGCGAGTGCGTTGAGCTGCTCGTCCATGGTGCAATCCTCCGTGCTTTTGATTCCATGCTCCTCGCTTTTTTCACTCCTGTCAAACAGTGTCCCGAGAGTATCGTGCATGGCCTTACTATTCCTTGCCAAGCGTTGCGCCAGTACCGTCGCGCGCTGCAGGTCTGCCATTCCTTTGCCCTGAAGCTGGTCCGTGGCAGTCTGTAATTCGGCAGCGATCTGTTCGCTGAGGCTGGCTGCAACCTGCAGCCATGCATCGATCTTGCGCTGGCGTGCCTGCCGCTGCGGCGCATCAGGCCGCGCCTGTGTATCGTTCAGCTTGTGCATGCTGCGTCCTTTTCAACTTTTTGGTGGCGCCGATGCTGTCCACGCTACCCTTCGCTGCTGCCGCCCACCTTGAGCCCCCTCAGCCTATGGTAATCTACCCGTCTCTTATACACATCTG
>NZ_PDZL01000026.1 GCF_002735705.1 Janthinobacterium sp. BJB426 | reverse complement strand
TAACCGGTCGTATCGAGCGCGGCATTGTTAAAGTCGGCGAAGAGATCGAAATCGTCGGTATTATCGATACCGTCAAAACGACTTGCACCGGCGTGGAAATGTTCCGCAAACTGCTGGATCAAGGTCAAGCTGGCGACAACGTTGGTCTGCTGCTGCGCGGCACCAAGCGTGAAGACGTGCAACGTGGTCAAGTTCTGGCAAAGCCAGGCTCGATCAAGCCGCATGCGCACTTCACCGGCGAGATCTATGTTCTGTCGAAAGACGAAGGCGGCCGTCATACGCCATTCTTCAACAACTATCGTCCACAGTTCTACTTCCGCACGACGGACGTAACTGGTTCGATCGAGTTGCCAGCAGACAAAGAAATGGTCATGCCAGGCGATAACGTGTCGATCACCGTCAAGCTGATCAACCCGATCGCGATGGAAGAAGGCCTGCGCTTCGCTATCCGTGAAGGCGGTCGTACCGTCGGCGCCGGCGTGGTTGCAAAAATCCTCGCATAAGGAAATGTTATGCTTCCACCTGGGGCGTCCTGGGTGGTAGAATAGCACTCCTCGAAAGTTTTACGTAGGGACGTAGCTCAATTGGCAGAGCGTCGGTCTCCAAAACCGAAGGTTGGGGGTTCGATGCCCTCCGTCCCTGCCACCGTCAAGGTGCAGGGCACCGAAAGTAGAAAAATGTCAAATCAATCCGTGCAAACCGTTAGCACGTCGAGTGACAAGATAAAAGTCGCGCTGGCAATAGTGGCTGCGATTGCAGGAGTAGTCGGGTTTTATTACCTGGCAGGCCAACCAGCTCTGGTGCGTGCAAGCGCGCTTGTGGCTGGTTTGGTTATTGCTGTTGCGCTCTTGTATATCTCGACGACCGGCCGTGAATTTCTCAATTTCGCCAAAGAAGCCGTGCGCGAAACCAAGAAAGTCGTTTGGCCTACCCGCAAAGAAGCCACGCAGATTACTGCGATCGTGTTTGCCTTTGTGCTGGTCATGGCGATTTTCCTGTGGGGCACGGATAAATTGCTCGAGTTTTTGTTGTATGACGTAATTCTGGGTTGGAAAAAATAATGAGCGAAAATGTG
The DNA here is from genome assembly GCF_002735705.1 of Janthinobacterium sp. BJB426. Classification (GTDB taxonomy): domain Bacteria; phylum Pseudomonadota; class Gammaproteobacteria; order Burkholderiales; family Burkholderiaceae_D; genus Janthinobacterium. The sequence goes on along the minus strand of NZ_PDZL01000026.1, from coordinate 61,986 downwards.
CATGATGAAGCGGCGGACGAGTCCGTTCCGGGCGACGCTCCGGTGGCGGACACTGGTGCAGCGCTGAGCGTGCCAGTGAGCAGCAAGCGCTGGTATGTCGTGCATGCTTATTCCGGCATGGAAAAAAGCGTCATGCGCGCACTGACCGAGCGCATCGAGCGCGCGGGCATGCAAGACCAGTTCGGCCAGATCCTGGTGCCGATCGAAGAAGTTGTCGAAGTCAAGAATGGCGTGAAGTCCGTCACCGAGCGTCGTTTCTATCCTGGCTATGTGCTGGTTGAAATGGAAATGACGGACGAGAGCTGGCACTTGGTCAAGAACACCAGCAAGGTTACCGGTTTCATTGGTGGCAAGTCGAACAAGCCGACGCCGATCTCCGCGCGCGAAATCGACGGCATCATGAAGCAGATGCAGGAAGGTGTTGAAAAGCCCCGTCCAAAAACCTTGTACGAAGTGGGCGAGCAAGTCCGTATCAAGGATGGCCCGTTCACCGATTTCAACGGCAATGTCGAAGAAGTCAACTACGAGAAATCCAAAGTACGCGTTTCGGTCACCATTTTCGGCCGCGCTACCCCGGTAGAGCTCGAATTCGGCCAGGTCGAAAAAGTTTAAGCATTAGCAAGCGCCACCAGGAGCGTTGCGGCAGTCTCAGCAAAATCCGGTCAGAGGAGCCCCGCCAGGGTAGGATCGGCGGGGCGCTACTACTCAATCCAAGATAGGAGCCATCATGGCAAAGAAAATCATTGGTTTTATCAAGCTGCAAGTGCCAGCTGGTAAAGCAAACCCATCCCCACCAATCGGTCCAGCTCTGGGTCAACGTGGTCTGAACATCATGGAATTCTGCAAGGCCTTCAATGCACAGACCCAAGGTCTGGAGCCAGGCATGCCGATTCCAGTCGTGATCACCGCGTTCGCTGACAAGTCCTTCACCTTCGTGATGAAGACGCCTCCAGCAACCTACCTGATCAAAAAAGCTGCTGCGATCACCAAAGGTTCGCCGAAGCCACATACCGACAAAGTCGGTACGCTGACCCGCGCACAAGCTGAAGAAATCGCTAAATTGAAAACCCCTGATCTGACCGCTGCCGACATGGATGCTGCTGTACGCACCATCGCTGGTTCCGCTCGTTCGATTGGTATCACGGTGGAAGGTGTTGTATAATGGCTAAGTTATCCAAACGTATCAAGGCTTTGAAAGCCAAAGTCGACCGTACCAAAGTGTACGCTTTCGACAACGCTGTCGCTCTGATCAAAGAGTGCGCAACGGCCAAGTTCAATGAATCGATCGACGTATCGGTACAACTGGGTGTTGATCCTAAGAAATCCGACCAAGTGGTGCGCGGCTCCGTCGTGCTGCCAGCTGGTACCGGCAAAACCGTACGCGTGGCTGTATTCGCGTCGGGCGAAAAAGCGGAAGCTGCCAAAGCAGCTGGCGCCGACATCGTTGGTATGGAAGACCTGGCTGAGCAGATCAAAGCCGGCGACATGCCTTTCGACATCGTTATCGCTTCGCCAGATACCATGCGTATCGTTGGTACCCTGGGTCAGATCCTGGGCCCACGCGGCATGATGCCTAACCCGAAAGTTGGCACTGTTACTCCTGACGTCGCTACCGCCGTGAAAAACGCGAAAGCCGGTCAAGTTCAGTACCGTACCGACAAATCCGGTATCATCCACGCTACCATCGGCCGTAAATCGTTCGCTGACGCAGATCTGAAGTCGAATCTGGTCGCACTGATCGACGCACTGAACAAAGCCAAGCCAGCATCGAGCAAAGGCGTGTACCTGCGCAAAGTTTCGCTGTCGTCGACCATGGGCGCTGGCGTCCGTGTTGACCAGGCTAGCCTGGCAGCTTAAGTAACAGAATCAAGTCCCACGCGCCTTCGGGCGCTGTGGGCGCATCTTTGGGCTGTCTGCCTGGTGTTCGCACCAGGCAGGCAGACAATCAAAGACCGTTGGGCCGACTGCGATGGCACATGCAGAAGGTTAATAGGCTTGCCGGCAACGGCAGGTGCCCAACGCAGATGGTGTACCCGAACAAGTTTTGTAGTCCTCATGCTGCGTGAATCCATCCGCTCAGTTTAGTACTTCTTGACTTCGGACGCCGTGTTCGAACCGATGCAAGGCGCTCAACCACTCGGTTGTGATTGCCGAACATCATTTAAGGAGGTTGACCGTGAGTCTCAATCTGAATGACAAAAAGGCCGTCGTCGCCGAAGTTTCCGCACAAGTAGCAAATGCGCAAACGATCGTCGTGGCCGAATATCGTGGCATCCAGGTTGGTCACTTGACGCAACTGCGTGCTAAAGCGCGTGCCCAAGGCGTGTACCTGCGTGTGTTGAAAAACACTCTGGCTCGTCGCTCCGTTGAAGGTACCGCATTCGCCAGCCTGGCAGATGCCATGACCGGCCCGTTGATCTACTCGATCTCGGCCGATGCCGTTGCAGCAGCTAAAGTCATCGCTGACTTCGCTAAAACCAACGACAAACTGGTCATCAAAGCAGGTAACTACGCAGGCAAGCCGCTGGATACAGCTGCTGTCACCGCGTTGGCGAGCATTCCTAGCCGTGAAGTCCTCATTTCGCAGTTGTTGGGCGTTATGCTGGCTCCGGTTTCGGGCTTTGCACGTGGTCTGGCTGCCCTGGCAGCGAAAAAAGGCGAAGGCGCCGAAGCTCCTGCAGAAGCAGCAGCAGAAGAAGCCCCAGCAGCCGCTTAATTGCGCGCGCTTTTTTCTCTCAGTACCAATCTGATGTAACTAACGTAATAAATTTAGGAGTTTCAAAATGGCAATTAGCAAAGACGATATCCTGGAAGCAGTTAGCGCCATGTCCGTAATGGACCTGAACGACCTGGTTAAAGCATTCGAAGAAAAATTCGGCGTGTCCGCAGCAGCAATGGCTTCGGCCGGTCCTGCAGCAGGCCCAGCAGCAGCTGCTGAAGAACAAACCGAATTCAACGTCATCCTTGACACCTTCGGCGCAAACAAAGTTGGCGTTATTAAAGCAGTTCGCGAAATCACCGGCCTGGGCTTGAAAGAAGCTAAAGACCTGGTCGATGGCGCACCAAAAACTGTGAAAGAAGCAGTGTCGAAAGCTGACGCTGAAGCAGCACAGAAGAAACTGGTAGAAGCCGGCGCAACCGCTTCGATCAAGTAATATCTGTACCGGCGGCAGTTAGCGCCCGAGTCAAAGTCTGAGGTTTCCCCTCGCAAGGGGGGAAATCCGACTTTGGCTCCTTTGTCGTCTGCATCGTATTTGTCATGTAGTTGTAGCAGCAGTTTTTATTCGATTCAAGCCGGAAAGCAGAGCCTTGAGGTTTCGTCTGTGTCACACGCAGCGGTGCAAACGAACACTTGCAAAACCTGAATTTTCTATCCTTTCTGTCACTCACGGAGTGTCCATGCACTACTCATTTACTGAGAAGAAACGCATTCGCAAATCATTCGCGAAGCGCGCCAACGTTCACCACGTTCCGTTCCTGCTGGCGACCCAGCTCGAGTCTTATCATAGCTTCTTGCAAGAGGACATAGCACCGTCCGGCCGCAAGAATGATGGCCTGCAGTCGGCTTTCACTTCGATTTTCCCTATCGTGTCGCACAATGGTTTTGCGCGTCTCGAATTCTTGTCGTACGTTCTGGGCGATCCTGCCTTTGACGTCAAAGAATGTCAACAACGTGGCCTGACGTTCGCGTCGCCGCTGCGCGCGAAAGTGCGCCTGGTGATCCTGGACAAGGAATCGCCAACCAAGCCCGTCGTCAAAGAGATGAAGGAACAGGAAGTCTACATGGGCGAATTGCCGCTCATGACGACCACCGGTTCGTTCGTCATCAACGGCACGGAGCGGGTTATCGTTTCCCAGTTGCACCGTTCGCCTGGCGTGTTCTTCGAGCACGACCGCGGCAAGACTCACTCGTCCGGTAAACTGCTGTTCTCCGCGCGTATCATTCCTTACCGCGGTTCGTGGCTGGACTTCGAGTTCGACCCGAAAGACATCCTGTTCTTCCGCGTCGACCGCCGCCGCAAGATGCCAGTGACGATCCTGCTCAAAGCTATCGGCATGTCGCATGAGCAAATCCTGGCGAACTTCTTCGTCTTCGACAATTTCAACCTGCGCTCCGAAGGCGCGGAAATGGAATTCGTCTCCGAGCGTCTGCGCGGCGAAGTGGCGCGTTTCGACATCGTCGACAAGTCGGGCAAGACCCTGGTGCTGAAAGACAAGCGTATCAACGCGAAACACGTGCGTGATATCGAAGCTGCCGGCATCAAGCACATTTCCGTACCGGAAGACTACCTGCTGGGCCGCGTATTGGCGAAGAACATCGTCGATGGCGACACCGGCGAAGTCGTCGCGTCCGCGAACGATGAGCTGACCGAAGACTTGTTGGGCCGCCTGCGCGATGCCAACATTTCCGAAATCCAGACCTTGTACACCAACGACCTGGACCAGGGCGCCTACATCTCGCAAACCCTGCGTATCGACGACACCGCCGATCAGATGGCTGCGAAAGTGGCGATCTACCGCATGATGCGTCCAGGCGAACCGCCAACGGAAGACTCCGTTGAAGCGCTGTTCAATGGCCTGTTCTACAACTCGGACCGCTACGACCTGTCGGCCGTGGGCCGCATGAAGTTCAACCGCCGCATTGGCCGCGATGAACTGACCGGCGCCATGACCCTGTCGAACGAAGACGTGCTGGCCGTGATCAAGATCCTGGTGGAACTGCGCAATGGCCGCGGCGAAGTCGACGATATCGATCACCTGGGTAACCGTCGCGTACGTTGCGTAGGCGAACTGGCCGAGAATCAATTCCGCGCCGGTCTGGTGCGTGTTGAACGCGCCGTCAAGGAACGCCTCGGCCAAGCCGAAGCGGACAACCTGATGCCGCACGACCTGATCAACTCGAAGCCGATTTCGGCCGCGATTCGCGAGTTCTTCGGTTCGTCCCAGTTGTCGCAGTTTATGGACCAAACCAATCCTCTGTCGGAAATTACCCACAAGCGCCGCGTATCGGCTCTGGGACCCGGCGGTCTGACACGCGAACGCGCCGGCTTTGAAGTGCGCGACGTGCATCCGACCCACTACGGCCGCGTCTGCCCGATCGAGACACCGGAAGGTCCGAACATTGGTCTGATCAACTCGCTGGCTCTGTATGCCCGCCTGAATGAATATGGCTTCCTGGAAACCCCGTACCGCAAGGTCGAAGGCTCCAAGATTACCGATCAGATCGACTACCTGTCCGCCATCGAAGAAGGTCGCTACATCATCGCTCAGGCGAATGCGACCATCAGCGATGAAGGTACGCTGTCCGATGAACTGGTCTCGGCCCGTGAAGCCGGCGAAACCATCCTGGTCTCCCCGGAGCGCATCCAGTACATGGACGTGGCACCTGGCCAGATCGTTTCCGTCGCTGCCTCGCTGATTCCGTTCCTCGAACACGATGATGCGAACCGTGCATTGATGGGCGCCAACATGCAACGCCAGGCTGTGCCTTGCTTGCGTCCTGAAAAAGCGCTGGTCGGTACCGGTATCGAACGCACCGTTGCGGTCGACTCGGGCACCACCGTGCAAGCCTTGCGTGGCGGTATCGTCGATTACATCGATGCGGGCCGTGTCGTGATTCGCGTGAACGATGACGAAGCAACCGCTGGTGAAGTGGGCGTCGACATCTACAACCTGATCAAGTACACCCGTTCGAACCAGAACACCAACATCAACCAGCGTCCTATCGTGCAAGTGGGCGACCGTGTTGCCAAGCGCGACGTGATCGCCGATGGCGCATCGACCGACCTGGGTGAATTGGCGCTGGGCCAGAACATGACCGTGGCCTTCATGCCATGGAATGGTCTGAACTTCGAAGATTCGATCCTGATCTCGGAAAACGTCGTCAAGGACGACCGCTACACCTCGATTCACATCGAAGAGTTGTCGGTGGTGGCCCGTGACACGAAACTGGGCGCGGAAGAAATTACGCGCGACATCTCGAACCTGGCTGAAAACCAGCTGGCACGTCTGGATGAATCCGGTATCGTCTACATCGGCGCTGAAGTACAAGCCGGCGACACCCTGGTTGGTAAAGTGACGCCTAAAGGCGAAACCCAGCTGACCCCGGAAGAGAAGCTGCTGCGCGCGATTTTCGGCGAAAAAGCTTCGGACGTGAAAGACACGTCGCTGCGCGTGCCTTCGGGCATGATCGGTACCGTGATCGACGTGCAAGTCTTCACCCGTGAAGGCATCGTGCGCGACAAGCGTGCCCAGCAAATTATCGATGACGAACTGAAACGCTTCCGTCTGGATCTGAACGACCAGATGCGTATCGTTGAAGGCGATGCCTTCCAGCGTCTGGAAAAAATGCTGATCGGCAAAGTTGTCAATGGCGGCCCTAAAAAGCTGGCCAAAGGCGCCAAGATCACCAAGGATTACCTGGCCGATCTGGACAAATACCACTGGTTCGACATCCGCCCTGCGGACGACGATGCAGCGGTAGCGCTGGAAGCGATCAAGGAATCGATCAACGAGAAGCGTCACCAGTTCGATCTGGCCTTCGAAGAGAAGCGCAAGAAACTGACGCAAGGCGATGAGCTGCAACCAGGCGTGCAAAAAATGGTCAAGGTGTACCTGGCCGTGAAACGCCGCCTGCAGTCGGGCGACAAGATGGCAGGTCGCCACGGTAACAAGGGTGTGGTTTCCCGTATTGTTCCTGTGGAAGACATGCCATACATGGCCGACGGCACGCCAGCCGACGTTGTGCTGAACCCGCTGGGCGTTCCTTCGCGGATGAACGTTGGTCAGATTCTCGAGACTCACTTGGGCTGGGCTGCCAAGGGTCTGGGTATCCGTATCGGCGAAATGCTGAAGGCGCAAACCAAGGTCGAACAAGTGCGCAAGTACCTGACGACGATCTACAACGACAATGGCCGCGCGGAAGATCTGGATAACTTCGACGACGAAGAGATCATGAAGCTGGCGGAAAACCTGAAAAAAGGTGTTCCATTCGCCACGCCAGTGTTCGACGGCGCCAATGAAGAAGAGATCCGCCGCATGCTGGACCTGGCGTATCCGGACGACATCGCCAAGAACCTGGGCATGACCGCTTCGAAAAACCAGGTGACCATGTATGACGGTCGCACCGGTGAAGCGTTCGAGCGCAAGGTCACTGTCGGCGTCATGCACATGCTGAAACTGCATCACTTGGTCGATGACAAGATGCATGCGCGTTCGACCGGTCCTTACTCGCTGGTGACGCAACAGCCACTGGGCGGTAAAGCCCAGTTCGGTGGTCAGCGTTTCGGTGAGATGGAAGTCTGGGCACTGGAAGCGTATGGCGCGTCGTATGTCTTGCAAGAGATGTTGACCGTCAAGTCCGATGACGTGAATGGCCGTACCAAAGTGTACGAGAACCTCGTCAAGGGCGACCACGTGATCGACGCCGGCATGCCGGAATCGTTCAACGTGCTGGTCAAGGAAATCCGTTCGCTGGGTATCGATATCGACCTCGAACGCAACTAAACGACAGCACCCTGTCATTTGGTTTGGGAAACACAAAGCCCGGCTGGGAAACCACGCCGGGCAATGTAGTCTCAGGAATATAGAAATTTAATCACCTCTGGAGTGATACATGAAAGCACTGCTCGATCTATTCAAGCAAGTACAGACCAACGAGACCTTCGATGCAATCAAGATCGGTCTCGCTTCGCCTGAGAAAATCCGTTCGTGGTCCTACGGCGAAGTCAAGAAGCCGGAAACCATCAACTACCGTACCTTCAAGCCTGAGCGCGACGGCCTGTTCTGCGCCAAGATCTTTGGCCCGATCAAGGATTACGAATGCCTGTGCGGCAAGTACAAGCGCCTGAAACACCGCGGCGTGATCTGCGAAAAGTGCGGCGTCGAAGTCACCTTGGCCAAAGTGCGCCGCGAGCGCATGGGCCACATCGAGCTGGCCTCGCCGACCGCGCACATCTGGTTCCTGAAGTCGCTGCCGTCGCGTCTGGGCATGGTCCTGGACATGACCCTGCGGGACATCGAACGCGTGCTGTACTTTGAAGCATACGTCGTGACCGATCCAGGCATGACCCCGCTGAAGAAGTGCCAGATCATGTCGGAAGACGACTACGCCGCCAAGTACGAAGAGTACGGCGACGACTTCACCGCCTTCATGGGCGCCGAAGGTATCCGTGAACTGCTGCGCTCGATCGACATCCACCGCGATGCCGAAACCCTGCGCGTGGAACTGAAGGAATCGAAATCCGAAGCCAAGATCAAGAAATACGCCAAACGCCTTAAGGTGTTGGAGGCGTTCCAGCGTTCGGGCATCAAGCCTGACTGGATGATCATGGAAGTGCTGCCAGTGCTGCCGCCGGAATTGCGTCCGCTGGTACCGCTGGACGGTGGCCGTTTCGCGACCTCGGATCTGAACGATCTGTATCGCCGCGTCATCAACCGTAACAACCGTCTGAAACGCCTGATGGAGCTGCGCGCTCCAGAGATCATCACGCGCAACGAAAAGCGCATGCTGCAAGAAGCGGTCGATTCGCTGCTGGACAACGGCCGTCGCGGCAAAGCGATGACCGGCGCCAACAAGCGTCCGCTGAAGTCCTTGGCAGAGATGATCAAAGGTAAAGGCGGTCGTTTCCGTCAAAACTTGCTGGGCAAACGCGTCGATTACTCCGGTCGTTCGGTCATCGTCGTGGGCCCGCAATTGAAACTGCATCAGTGCGGCTTGCCGAAACTGATGGCGCTGGAACTGTTCAAACCATTCATTTTCAATAAACTGGAACTGATGGGTCTGGCTACCACGATCAAGGCCGCGAAAAAGCTGGTCGAGATTCAAGAGCCGGTCGTGTGGGACATCCTGGAAGACGTGATCCGTGAACATCCGATCATGTTGAACCGCGCACCTACGCTGCACCGTCTGGGTATCCAGGCCTTCGAGCCAGTCCTGATTGAAGGCAAGGCCATCCAGCTGCACCCGCTCGTCTGCGCCGCATTCAACGCCGACTTTGACGGTGACCAAATGGCGGTCCACGTTCCTCTGTCGATCGAAGCGCAGATGGAAGCACGCACGTTGATGCTGGCATCGAACAACATCCTGTTCCCATCGAACGGCGAACCATCGATCGTTCCTTCCCAGGATATCGTGCTGGGTCTGTACTACGCGACCCGCGAAGCGATCAATGCGAAGAACGAAGGGATGATGTTCCCTGACGTGTCGGAAGTGATCCGCGCCTACGACAACAAGGAAGTCGAACTGACGACCCGCGTTACCGTGCGTATTACCGAATACCCGAAAAACGCCGAAACGGGCGAATTCGAGAAAACGGTAACCCGCTACGAAACGACGATCGGCCGTGCGATCCTGTCGGAAATTCTGCCTAAAGGCTTGCCGTTCTCCGTCCTGAACCGCGCGCTGAAAAAGAAAGAAATTTCCAAGCTGATCAACACGTCGTTCCGCAAGTGCGGCCTGCGCGCCACCGTGGTGTTCGCAGACAAACTGATGCAATCGGGTTTCCGCCTGGCGACACGTGCCGGTATCTCGATCTGCGTCGACGACATGCTGGTACCGCCTCAAAAAGTTACCCTGATCGCGACGGCCGAATCGGAAGTCAAGCAGATCGAACAGCAATACGCCTCGGGTCTCGTGACCGCCGGCGAGCGTTACAACAAGGTAGTCGATATCTGGGGCAAGACCTCCGATGAAGTCGGCAAGGCCATGATGGACCAGCTCAAAGTCGAAGACGTGATCCGCCGCGACGGCACCAAGTCGACGCAAGAATCGTTCAACGCCATTTACATGATGGCCGACTCCGGCGCGCGCGGTTCCGCAGCCCAGATTCGCCAGTTGGCCGGTATGCGTGGTCTGATGGCCAAACCGGATGGCTCGATTATCGAAACGCCGATTACCGCGAACTTCCGCGAAGGTCTGAACGTTTTGCAGTACTTCATTTCGACCCACGGCGCTCGTAAAGGTCTGGCCGATACGGCGCTGAAAACGGCTAACTCCGGTTACCTGACGCGTCGTCTGGTTGACGTGACGCAAGACTTGGTGGTGATCGAGGACGATTGCGGCACCATGAACGGCGCCGTCATGAAGGCACTGGTCGAAGGTGGTGAAGTCATCGAACCGTTGCGTGACCGTATCCTCGGCCGCGTGGTGGTGCATGACGTCGTCAATCCTGAAACCCAGGAAACGCTGTACGAAGCCGGCACCCTGATGGACGAAGACATGGTCGAAGAGATCGAGCGTCTGTCCATCGATGAAGTCAAGGTCCGCACGCCACTGACTTGCGACACGCGCTTCGGCCTGTGCGCCAAGTGCTATGGCCGCGATCTGGGCCGCGGCATGCTGGTCAACGCCGGCGAAGCCGTCGGTGTGGTGGCAGCGCAGTCGATTGGTGAGCCTGGTACCCAGCTGACCATGCGTACCTTCCACATTGGTGGTGCGGCATCGCGTGCAGCAGTGGCATCGTCGGTGGAAGCCAAGTCGAACGGTACCATCCGCTTCACGGCAACCATGCGTTACGTGACGAACGGCAAGGGCGCGCAAATCGTCATTTCCCGTTCCGGCGAAGTGCTGATTACCGACGACCATGGCCGTGAGCGTGAGCGTCATAAAGTACCGTACGGTGCGACCCTGATCGTCAAGGACGGCATGGTCATCAAGGCCGGTACGGCCCTGGCAACGTGGGATCCGCTGACCCGTCCGATCATTACCGAATACGCCGGTCAAGTGCGTTTCGAGAACGTCGAAGAAGGCGTCACCGTAGCCCGTCAGGTCGACGAAGTGACCGGTCTGTCCACCCTGGTGGCGATCGATGCGAAACGTCGCGGTTCGTTGACGAAAACGTTGCGTCCGCAAGTCAAGCTGATCAACGACGCGAACGAAGAAGTCAAGATCGCCGGCACCGAACACTCGGTGGCGATCGGCTTCCAGGTCGGCGCGCTGATCATGGTCAAGGACGGTCAACAGGTATCGGTTGGTGAAGTGCTGGCACGTATTCCTACCGAATCGCAAAAAACGCGCGATATTACCGGTGGTCTGCCACGCGTTGCGGAACTGTTCGAAGCACGCTCGCCGAAAGATGCCGGTATGCTGGCGGAAGTCACGGGTACGGTTGCGTTCGGTAAAGAAACCAAGGGCAAGCAGCGTCTGGAAATCACGGACATGGACGGCAACAAGCATGAGTTCTTGATCACCAAGGACAAACAAGTGCTGGTGCATGACGGCCAAGTCGTGAACAAGGGCGAGATGATCGTGGACGGCCCGGCCGATCCGCAAGACATCCTGCGCCTGCTGGGTATCGAAGCGCTGGCACGTTACATCGTTGACGAAGTGCAGGACGTGTACCGTCTGCAAGGCGTGAAGATCAATGACAAGCACATCGAAGTGATCGTGCGTCAGATGCTGCGCCGTGTTCAGATCGTCAATGCCGGCGACACCAACTACATCGTTGGCGAGCAGGTAGAGCGTTCGGAACTGCTGGACGAGAACGATCGCATGGCCGTTGAGAACAAGATTCCAGCGACCTACGAAAACGTCTTGTTGGGTATTACCAAGGCATCGCTGTCGACCGATTCGTTCATCTCGGCGGCATCGTTCCAGGAAACCACCCGCGTGCTGACCGAAGCGGCGATCATGGGCAAGCGCGATGGTTTGCGCGGCCTGAAAGAGAACGTCATCGTCGGCCGCTTGATTCCTGGCGGTACGGGCCTGGCCTTCCACCGCGCACGCAAAGAGAAAGAAGCGTGGGAAGTGGAAGAGCGTCAAGCGCTGCTGCTGGCCGAGAAAGCCTCGATGGCTGGCGAAGCTGCCGAAGCGTTGCAGGACATCGAAACCCAGCAACACCACGGCGACGAAGCGTAATTTGCGCTGCTAGCTGACAAGAACGGCACCTTCGGGTGCCGTTTTTTTTCGTCTTGAGATAAGTCAATCAGACCGCGTGGTCCGCATAGCCGTCGGGACGGATCAGCAGGCTCTTGATGCCGGCCAGTTGCGGGCAGCCGGGTTTGATGGTCCGCGAAGTGAGCCAGGCCGCGTCGAAACGATACGCTGGTGTCGCGTGGGTGGCATCGCCAACGGCCAGTTGTAGCCATTTTCCCGCATGCAGCAGTTCATGGATGCCCACGGCCGTGCCGTCGGCCAGACGCAGCAGCCAGTCGGGCACGCGCCGGCCGGTCCAGTCTGCGCTGCCGGTGCTCGCGTCAGCGCCCAGCGAGATGGGATAGCGCACGCCAAAGCCCGATAACTCGCTGGCCAGCGCGCGGTTGACGTCCGGCTGCGCCAGCATGTCGCTGATGGTGGCGCGCAGGGCCAGGGTACGCGCGTCAAAACGCGTCAGCATGGCCGTTTGCGCGAGGGTATTGTGCTGCACAGACAGGCCAACGGGATGGCGCTCCGCATGGTAGCTGTCGAGCAGGCTGTCCGGTGCATAGCCCTTGAGCACGCCGGCCAGCTTCCAGCCCAGGTTCATGGCATCCTGCATGCCCACGTTCATGCCCTGGCCGCCTGCCGGCATGTGGATGTGGGCGGCATCGCCGGCCAGGAAGACGCGCCCCTGGCGGTAGCGCCCGGCCAGCCGTGTTTCATCGCTGAAGCGCGATAGCCAACTGGCGTCATGCAGGCCGAAATCGTAGTCCGCGATGTCCGTGCTGGCTTGCGACAATTCCTCCACGCTGGCCGCTTCCGCTGCCGCGGGCTTGGGACGACGCGCATTCATGGTGATGACGCGGTGGCGGCCTTGCCCCAGCGGCAGGATCATCAGGCTACCTGCTGCGTTCGTCAGGGACAGCATGGGTGACGCGGGCGGATGGCGCAGCTGTACATCTCCCATGAGCATGCTGCAAGTGGCCGCCACGCCGTCGAAGGCGATGCCCGCCTGCTGGCGCACGAGGCTGCGACCGCCATCGGTGCCGACCAGGTAACGGGCACGCAGGCAGAAGGGGACGCCGTCATGCGTGCCGGCCACCGTGACGCCATCGTCATCCTGCTGTGTCTGTTCCACGAGCGCGCCGCGAACAATCGCCACGCCGTCTTCCAGCAATTGCTCTTCCAGCAGGCGTTCTGTCGTGCTTTGCGGCAGAAACAAGGTGTAGGGATGGGGCGTGTCGAAGCCGGAAAAGTCGAGCCGGGTATCGAGGCCCGCGTAATGGCCGCTGGAAAAGGACGTGCCCAGCGCAACAAAGCGCTGGTCCAGACCCCGCAAGCCCAGCATTTCCAGGGTGCGGCCATGGATGGTCAGCGCGCGCGAATGCGCGTTGCGTTGCGGCCGCCGCTCGAGGATGGCCACGCGGATGCCGGCCAGGCGCAATTCGCAGGCCAGGGTCAGGCCGACGGGACCGGCGCCCACGATGATGACTTCGATATCGCTATTGTGCATGTCACTCTCAATCTAACGTTGTTAGTCTACGCAAAATGGTAAACTAACGACGTTAGAGTTTCAAGGGAAATGACAGGAAAATGAAAATTCAACGCGAAGCCGTGGTGGCCAGGGCGCTCGAGCTGCTGGACGAAGTGGGTATCGAGGGCTTGACCATGCGTCGCCTGGCCGATGCGATGGGCATCAAGGCCGCTTCGTTGTACTGGCATTTTGCGAACAAGCAGGCTTTGCTCGATGGCATGGCCGACGTGTTGATCGAAGATGTGGCAAGGAACGTCGATGAGGGGGCGGGCTGGGATGCGCGGCTGCGCCAGGTGGCGGCGCAAATGCGCGCGGCGTTATCGGCCCGCCGCGATGGCGTGCGCGTCTTTGGCGGTACCTATGTGATATCGGAAAATGTGTTTCGCGTCGCCGAAGCGTTAATCGGCCCGATGCGTGCAGCTGGGGCATCGGAGAAACTGGCCAGCTGGAGCGCATTTACGCTGCTATATTATGTGCTCGGTTTTGTCATGGAAGCGCAAGGCGCGGGACCGGGGAGCGCCGCCATGAATGCATTATCGAGCCGGCGCGCCGATTTCACGGCCATGGCGGCCGATAATTATCCGCACGTGCTCGCTTCTATGGATGCTATTTTTAATGCGGATATCGATGATCGTTTTGATGCGGGCCTCGATTTGATTATGATCGGCTTGCAGGAAAAAATTAAAACAAATCAGGGTATATAGAGTTAATCTGTCTGACAGCTGTGTATTTTTATTGTCGGGTATATTCGATCATTTTCCTTCTTTTGCCGCGTATTTTATTGTTGCCTTGTTAGCTTTATAGTGAGCACTCACATTGATTTCCCTCGTCGGCACCATTGTGGATCGTGCCGTGGCCTGTCCGGCGATGCCGAGTGTCGCCAGCACGGCCGGCACTGGTCGCGGCCGGAACACGTGTTGCGCAAATGCCCGCTCATGGCCGGGCCACGCCAATTGTCAGTTTATTCATGCTAAGATTTGGCGCATGATTGCCCAAGCCCTGTTTACCCCCGCCCAGCAGAAACTGCTGGGATTGTTGTTTGTTCGCGTGAATGAAGGCTTTCACTTGAACGAGATCATGCGCCTGACCGGCCTTGGCAGCGCGTCGGCGCAACGGGAACTGCGTCGCCTGCATGAGTCAGGCCTGATCACGTCGGAGCGGATCGGCAATGTGCGGCGCTTCTGGCCCAACAAGGAAAGCCTCGTGTATCCGGAATTGAGCGGACTGGTGCAGAAAACTTTCGGCATCGTTGGCGTCCTCAGCATGACTCTGGCGCCCTTGCGCGACCAGTTGCACCTGGCATTCGTGTCGGGTGCCACGGCGAAGGGACAGGATATGCCTGGCAGCGCCATCGATTTGCTGCTGGTGGGCGAAGAAGCCAATTATGGCGATCTGTTGACGGGATTGGCGCCGGCCGAGCGAACCTTAAGGCGTAAAATCAATCCCAACTTATATACGCTGGCCGATTATCGCCGGCGTCTGCGTGAAGGCCAGCCATTCCTGCTGCAGGTATTACAGCAGCCGAAGTTGTTTGTCATCGGCGATGAATCGCAATTGCATGCGCTGGCATTGCCAGATTCCTCAATGCAAGCGATTGGCACGCCATCTGTATTCTAAAGGCCGGGCCTGGCATTCAATTTCTGATGCATGAAATTGTTGGCCAGAATAATATCTGAGGCGGATTGATCGTATGATGAATAAACTGCAGGCTTTCGGTTTGATTGTTTCTCAGGCGGTGCGCGGAGAATTAACGTTTCCCACGAGTGTTAATTCCGCATTGCAATTGCAATTGGCCCTGGCTGAACCGGACTGCCATATCGACCATGCGATCAAACTGGTATTGGCCGAGCCCTTGCTGGCCGCGCGCACGGTCGCGCTGGCCAACTCGGCCGTGTACAGCCGCGGCGATGCGGCACCCGTGACCAGCGTGCGCGCCGCTGTCATGCGCATGGGTTACCGCAATCTGTATGCGCTGGTGGCGGCCATGGTGGTGCGCCAGTTCGGCAGCAAGATCATCGACCCCATCCTGCGCCAGAAGGCGACCCAGCTGTGGGAGCACACGGCGCATGTGGCGGCGCTGGCGCACGTGTTGGCCCGCCGCGTGACGCACGTCGATGCCGACACGGCGCTGTTCGCCGGTATCGTGCATGAGGTGGGCGGTTTTTACCTGCTGTCACGTGCCGATGAATTTCCCGGCCTGCTCGACGACGATACGGATCACTGGATGGAGTCCGCCGAAGAGATCATTTCCCGCGAAGTCATGAAGAAACTGCTGATCCCGCTGGCCGTGAGCGAAGCCATCGAAGGCTTGCGCGATGGCTTGCTGTCCATCCCGCCCGACTCCCTGCTCGATACCTTGTTGTTGGCTAAGCAACTGTCGCCCGTACCGTCGCCCTTGCAGGTGACGTACGTGGAAATGCTCACACCCTCCGATTCCGTCATCGATTTCATTATCGACAACGAGACCTTGCAAAGCATCCTGGCCGAATCGGCCGAGGAAGTGCGCTCGATGAGTGCGGCGTTGCTGGTGTAGCTGGAAACGCCAGCGGCAAAAAAACGGCAGCGCCATCGAGGTGCTGCCGTTTTGTTTTCAGGCGCCGCCGCTTATTTCTGCTGCGCGATCCACCGGTCGACCTTCGCTTCCAGCAGTTTCAGGGGCAGGGTGCCGTCGCTCAGCACGACTTCGTGGAACTTCGGCAGGCTGAACTTGTCGCCCAGCGCCAGTTGCGCGCGCTGGCGCAGTTCGACGATTTTCAGCGAGCCGATCTTGTAACCCAGCGCCTGGCCCGGCCAGGCCATGTAGCGTTCCGTTTCGCTTTTCGCCACGGCGTCATAGCCGAGGGTGTCGCGCATGTACTTGATCGTTTGCTCGCGCGTCCAGCCCTTGGTGTGCAAGCCCGTGTCGACCACCAGGCGCACGGCGCGCAGCATCTCGTCGTTCAAGTGGCCGAAATACTGGGCCGGATCGTCGAACAGGCCCATTTCCTTGCCCAGGGTTTCCGCATATAGGGCCCAGCCTTCCGTGAAGGCATTGTTGCCGCCGAAGCGGCGGAAGTTCGGCAAATCCATCTCTTGCACCAGCGCCAGGTGGAAATGGTGGCCAGGCTTGCCTTCGTGCAGGAACAGCGTGGTCATGCCCGTGTCGCCATACAGTTTCGGATCCGTGACGACGGACCAGAACACGCCAGGGCGCGAACCATCGGCGGCCGGCGCCGTGTAGTGGTCGGCGGCCGTGTCGCGGCTCAGTTCAGGTTCCAGGCGCAAGTCCAGCGGCGCCTTCGGCACCAGGGTAAACAGGGCGGGCAATTTGCTGTCTAGCAGCACGTTCAGCTTGCGATAGACGTCGAGCACTTCCTGCTCCGTCTTGAACGGGCGGAATTTTTCCTGCTGCGACACCCACACGGGCAAGCCGGCGGCCGGGCCGTTGTAGCCCATCTTCGGGCCCACGATCGCATATTGTTCCTGGATGCGCGCCACTTCCTTCAAGCCGATGGCGTGGATCTGCTCCGGTTTCAGATCCGTGGTGGTGCTGCTGGCCACGCGCGCCTGGTACCAGGCAGCCCCATCGGGCAGGGCGCTCCAGCCGCTGCTCGCGCGGCTGGCTGGCAGGTAATCGCGTTCCATGAAGGTGGACAGGCGCTGCAGCGCAGGCATCAGCTTGGCTTCGATGATGACGGTGTAGGTTTGCGTCAGGCGCGCCTTGTCCGCGTCGGAAAAGCTGGCCGGCAGGTTCTTGACGGGCGTGTAATAGACGCTGTCCTGCGGCGTGGCGCTGACGAGCTTTTTAAATTGCGGCAAGGCCGATTCCGTCAGCGCCTTCGGCAGCACGATGCCTTTTTGCATGCCGACGCGCATATTGGCGATGGCCTGGTCTATCCAGCCCGGCAACTGGCCGATACGGCTCAGGTAAGCGTCATACTCCTTGACGGTGGTCAAAGGCTGCGATGCCTCGCCACCCGCATAATTGGCCAGGGTGACGGGCATGCTGTCCATCTGGTTCAAGGGCAGCAGGTATTCGGGGAAGCGCTCGAAGCTCAGCGCCGTGGCCAGTTCATAGTCGAGGATATCGTAGTTGATCTGGTCCTGGTGCGACAGCTGTGCGCGGGCAATGCTGCGCAGGGTCTTCTGGTACTGGCGGTACAGCGCGAACTGCTTTGCCCGCGCGGCAGGGACGATGGCTGAACCGAGCTGGTCGTCAAAACGGTTGTCGCCGCTCTCTGTGGCGTTGATCGGCTCGAAACGGGCCAGCGCATCGTAGTACTGATCGGCCACGACCTGCAACCGCTGCTTGGCTTGCGGCGCGCTGACGGCCACGCTTTTGGCTGCGGGCTGGGCAGCTTGCGCCATGGGCGCGTAAGCAAGCAACAGGGAGATGGCCAGGGTGCCGAGGGTGCCGGCGGCAAAACGATGCTTCATGCGCGATGTCCTTTGTAAGGAGGGTATGAACGGAGGCTTAGCGAGGTCGGGGTGGCCGGTCGTGAGGAACAGCCGGGGCGTAAGCATACGCCATTGCCCAGTACGTTTGGATAAATTGTGCGGGAGGAATGTTGCTATTTGTCTGCCGGCGCGAGCAAGGCTTTCATCGCCTGCCAGTGCTGGCTGGCCAACGGGACGCAGGCGGGGCAGGGCGTGGCGGCGATCAGGCTGCGGATCTGCTGCGCGCGCGCCGCCGTTTGCGGGTGCGAGGAAATCCAGCCCGGCACCTTGGCCTTGTCCTTGTCATCGAGCTTCTGGAAAAAGCGCAGCATGCCGTCGGGGCGGATCTGCGCGCGCTGCAAGGCCAGCAAACCGAGGCGGTCAGCTTCCTCTTCCATGTCGCGGCTGAAATACAGGGTGCCGGCCTGGTGCGCCAGCATGGCGGCCACGGCGCTGATGTCGCCGATAGTCACGCCCACCAAGGCGCCCCAGCCCAGGCTGCTGATCATTTGCCGCAGCGAATGGCGCTGCTCCACATGCTGCACTTCATGCGCCAGCACGCCAGCCAGTTCGCCCGGATCGGCTGCCTGGCGCAGCAAGCCCGTATGCACGACGATGATGCCGCCTGGCATGGCAAACGCGTTGACCGTATCGTCCTGCTTGACCAGCCAGCGGTACTGGTAGCGCGAACCGGCCGTCAGCTTGCGGCCAATTTCCTGCACCGTCTGCTGCGCCACGCCGCTCTCGCTGATGCCGCCCTGCGCGCGCACTTGCGCGAGGGCCAGCTCGCCCAACTGCTTTTCCGTCGACAGGGGTATCCATCCCGCCAGCGCGCCGACGGCATGGCCGCCTTGCCACCACAGCAGGGCGGCCGCGACGACGGCCGCGCCCGTCAAACCGGCCAGCCAGCCCGACACTTGCCGCCGGTTGCGCTGGCGTTCGCCCCACAAGCGCTGCAATTGCGGCTGCAGCGCCGCCGGCGCTTCTTTTAACACGATGGCGATGTCGCTCGCCGTCAGCGGTTGCAACGACGCTTGCCGGCCTTGGCCATCGAGCCAGTTCAGGAACAGTTCCGGTCCATCGACACCGCCCACGCTGACAACCAGCTGCGCCACATCGACGCCATGGCCGGGCGCATCGATGGCCAGCTGCGCACCGAAAAAATGCGCGCTGACGGCCGTGCCGGCCGGGCCGCCGTCGGGGCCGGTCAGCAGTGCCTGGAAGGGTGTCATGCCGCCGCCTCGGCAAAGCGGCTTTCGTACAGGGCCGCCATCAGGTCGGACTGGCTGATGATGCCGGCCAGGCGCTCTTCATCGTCGAGGATGGGAATATGGTGGTAGCCGGCATCGGCCATCAGGGGGACCAGGTCGATGATGGGCGTGCCCAGGCGGGCCGTGTGCGGTGACGGCGTCATCAGCTGGCCCGCCACTTCCGGCTTGTCGCTGTGGGACAGGCCGCTGCGCTGCAGCAAGCCGCGCAGGCGCTGGCGCATGCCCTGATAATCGTCGAGGCCGCCATGGCGCAGGAAATCCGTCTGCGTGATGATGCCGATGACGCGGCGCGCCCGGTTCAGCACGGGCAGGGCGCCCACCTGGTGCTCGCGCATGGTGCGCCAGGCCACATCGAGCGGCGTGCCGAATTCCACGCTGAGCACGTCCTTCGACATGATGTCGGCGCAGGTGACGACGCCGAAGCGGCGCTGGTAGGCGCGCATTTCCGTCTGCAGGAAGATCGCTTGCAAATCGTCGCGGCTGATGTCGAGCACTTCGCTGTGCTGGCGCAAGACGGCATCGAGGTCGTCCGGCGAAAAGCCCAGGCGATTGCTGGGTATGTCATCTTTGGTGGCGTGCGGATGCGGCGCGACCAGTTGCTGGATGTGCGGGTAGCGGCGCCCCGTCAGGTTGTTGTACAGCACGGCGCAGGCGACCAGCACGGCGGAATTGAACAGCACTGTGATGAAGACGAATTCAAAGCCGGCCGCATGCACGCTGGCGCCGCCGACCACGGTAGTGAGCGCCACGGCCCCGCCCGGCGGATGCAAACAGCGCAGGGCAAACATGGCGCCGATGGCCAGGCAGGCGGCCAGCGCCGCCACGCCCACGCTCGATCCCAGCCATTTGACGCAAGCCATGCCGACCAGGCCGGAGACGACATTGCCGCCCACCACGGACCACGGTTGCGCCAGCGGGCTGGCCGGCAGGCAGAACAGCAATACGGCCGAGGCGCCCATGGGCGCGATCAGGTAGACGCTGGCGCTGTCGGGGGCTAGCAGGAAATGGCAGATGAGTCCGGTCAGCAGCAGGCCGCAGATGGCGCCCGCGCAGGCGCGCAATTGTTCGCGGCGGCTGCCGTTGTTCGGTTGCGGCAGCCAGCGTGCCAGGAAAGAAGTCGTCATGGGGAGGGCGCGTTCGGGCCGCGTTGCTCTGTGTGAGCCCGATATTATCCCATGCGTTCCATTTCGCTGCCTGCGGGCATTAATCCTCGGCGCAGACGGCTTGCAAGCCGTGCCGCGCCAGCAAGTTCCTGACGGCCGCGATGGCGGACGGCGCCGGTTTGCTGCTGGCGCAGGCATAGATGTCATTGAGGACCCGCGCCGCATCCTTGCCCGTGACGGCGGCCATCAGCTCGGCCAGGTTGCGGTCGGAAAAGTGTTCATACAGCAGGGCCAGTACGGCGAAATACGCCGTGTCTGGCATGCCGCCGGGATAGGCACTGCATAGCATGCGCGCGGCGCCGGACAATGTCGGGGGCAGGGTATCTGGCATGCTCAAGCAGCTTCTCCTTGGCGTGCTTATACGTTTTTCGCATAAGCACAGTGTAATTAAATGGTGGATATTTCCTACAGGTACGCATATTCTAGACAATCACGCCCGCTGGCAGCTGTTCAGCTGGCCTCACGATTTCTCTCAGGAGTCCCGCATGCGCCTTTCTATTTTCCTTGCCAGCCTGCTGCTTGCCGGCACCGCCGTTGCCGCCGCCCCCACACCGGCTAACCCTGTCGCCACGCCGCACTTGCCGTACAACGCGGCGGCGGACGCCAAGGCCGACGTGGCCCGCGCGCTGGCCGAAGCCAAGGCGGCGCACGTGCCAGTCTTGCTGATCTTTGGCGCCAACTGGTGCGAGGATTGCCGCGCGCTGGACAAGGCATTGAAGGAAGGCAAGAACGCCGAGTTGATGCAACAGCAGTTCAAGGTCGTCAAGGTCGACGTGGGTAACTTCGACCATAACCTTGACGTGGCGCAAGCCTATGGCAATCCGCTCAAGAAAGGCATCCCGGCTGCCGTGCTCGTATCGAGCGACAGCAACCAGGTGCTGTACGCCACCAAGGGCGGCGAACTGGCGAATGCCCGTCGCATGAGCGAGAGCGGTATTTATGACTTCTTCAAGCAAGCGGCAAGCGTGAAAGCGCCGGCGATGTAATCTCTTCGAGCTTGAAGACGCTGACCACCTGCGCCAGGCGGCCGGCCTGATCCTGCAAGGACTGGGCTGCCGCCGCCGCTTCTTCCACCAGGGCCGCGTTTTGCTGGGTGGCGTCATCCATCTGCGTGACCGTGGCATTGATTTGCGCGATGCCCTGGCTTTGTTCCTGGCTGGCCGAAGCGATTTCTCCCATCAGGTCGGCGACGCGTTGCACGGAGACGACGATGTCCTGCATGGTGGCGCCGGCCGAGTCGACCAGCTTGCTGCCCGCTTCCACCTTGCTGCCCGAATCGACGATCAAATCCTTGATTTCCTTGGCCGCCGCTGCCGAGCGTTGCGCCAGGTTGCGCACCTCGGTGGCCACCACGGCAAAGCCGCGTCCCTGTTCGCCCGCGCGCGCCGCCTCGACCGCCGCATTCAGCGCGAGGATATTGGTTTGAAAGGCAATCCCGTCGATCACGCCGATAATGTCGGCGATCTTGCGTGAACTTTCCGTAATCGCGCCCATCGTCTGCACGACTTGTCCGACCACTTCTCCGCCTTTGACGGCGTGACTCGAGGCCGACACCACCAACTGGTTTGCCTGACGCGCGTTGTCCGCGTTCTGTTTTACGGTCGATGTCAGTTCTTCCATGGCGGCCGCCGTCTCTTCCAGGCTCGACGCCTGGGCTTCCGTGCGCGCCGACAGGTCCAGGTTGCCCGACGCGATCTGGCTCGATGCGCTCGCAATCGCCCCGGTACTGTCGCGAACTTCGCGTATCGTCACGTTCAGCGACGCGACGAAGCGGTTGAAGGCGGCGGCCAGCGCACCGACCTCGTCTTCCGATTCCACGGGCATGCGGCGGCTCAGGTCGCCATTCCCGCTGGCGATCTCGCTGAGCATGTCGGCAGCCCTTGCGACGGGGGCGGCGATGGCGCGGCTGATGACATAAATGATGAGCAGGGCGATGCCGCCACCGACCAGGCCGGCGATCAGCGCGGCGATCAGGGCCGAGCGCGTGACATTGCCCAGCACTTCCGCTTCCGGCACTTCCGCCATCACATACAGATTCAGTTCCGGCACGAAGGAGGCGGCGACGAACTGGCGTCCCGCGGGCGCTGCATAGATGGCGTACGCGTATTTGTTGCCTGTCAGCAGGCTCTTGCTCAGGGTATCGCTAAAGCCCGGCAAATCCTTGAGTTGATGCTTGCCATCGGCCAGGGCCGTGTCGCGGTGCACCAGCAGCACGCCATTCGCGCGTGCCAGATAGACATGGCCCGTCTGGCCGATCTTGTAGCTGCGGATGGTGTCGGCCAGCGCATTGATGGACAGGCCCAGGCCGGCCGCGATCTGTTTGCCGCCCGCCGTCTGGCCACGCGCATTCAGATACAGCATCAGGTCGCTGGAGTTTTCCGCCTTGTCGATGTCGAGCGTATAAGCCTTGTCGCCGGCCAGCAAGCCATAAAACCACTGGTCCGCGGCCTGGTTCTTGTCCAGGGTGCGCAACAAGCCTTCGGTGGTGAAATACTTGCCCGTGCTGGCCGAGGCCCAGTTGATCGAGGCGGCTTTGTTCTTTTCCTTGAGCACGCTGGCGTAGCGCTGGAAGGTGGCGATCCCGCTGTCGGGCAAGCCAGCATCTTCCCAGTCTTGCAGATAGATATCGTTGGCCATGGTCTGCACCACGGACAGGGGCTGGCTGATCTGGCGCAGCACGTCGTTACGGATCTCGCCCACCTGGGCCGGCAATTCCTGGCTGACGACGCGTTCGCGCACGTAATCGCTGCTCATGCGTACGCTAAGGAAAGACGAGATCGTCATGAAGAGCAGCAGGCACAAGCCCATGCTGAACAGGAGTTTTTTCTGGATGGAGAGGCGGCGGAGCAGAGACATGGAAGACCTTGTGCGATGGCCTGCGCAAGAGGAAGAAAAGCGGGCAGGCAAGGGGACAGTATACCGGCCGCGCAGCGCGTCCCGCCTCACCATTGCTGCTTTTCGTTCATTTATGTTGCATTGCAGCAACGCGATTTTTCACCTCCGCCTGGCATGGCCGGAAAACGCCTCAGGCAGGCAAGCCGTGGGCGATCAATTCCAACGGTAATTCCGTGCTGCACTTGATTTGCTCCATGGAAAAAGCGGACGACACGCCCGTCAATTGCACCGCTTTGATGAGCTTTTTATAAAACGTGTCATAACCCTTGATATCGGTGGTGACGACTTTCAGCAGGTAATCGATGTCGCCGCTCATGCGGTGAAATTCCTGTACCTCGGGCAAGACGATGACGGCGGCGGCGAAGCGGCGTAGCCATTTTTCATCGTGCTGGCCCGTGCGCACGCTGACGAACACGGTCACGGGCAAGCCCACTTTTTGCCGGTTGACGATGGCCACGCGGCTTTCGATATAGCCCTCTTCCTCCAGGCGCTTGACCCGCTTCCAGCACGGCGTGCTCGACAGGCCGATCTTCTCGCTGAGGGCGGCGATCGACAAGGTGCCGTCCTGCTGCAGG
The DNA here is from genome assembly GCF_002735705.1 of Janthinobacterium sp. BJB426. Taxonomy (GTDB): domain Bacteria; phylum Pseudomonadota; class Gammaproteobacteria; order Burkholderiales; family Burkholderiaceae_D; genus Janthinobacterium. The sequence continues at coordinate 38,275 of NZ_PDZL01000026.1, read as the reverse complement.
GCGGCCAGGATGGCGCAGTCGAATTTGTCGAGCTGAGTACTTGGTGAATTCATTTTGTTATTCCGGCTTTTGTGGCATGAGCATGCTGCATGGTACCTTGTTTGCAGCATTTTTTGGCATATCTTCACGGGAGCAGGCCGGTAGACTATCCATACGTACCAGCCGCCTGCGCTGTGCCCTTTTTATAGAATACTCAGACTGCCATCATGAAAGAAATCTACCTCGACAGCAATGCCACCACTTGCGTGCTGCCCGCCGCCGTTGCCGCCGCCCGGCAAGCGATGGAGCAGGGCTATGGCAATCCCAGCAGCACCCACGCGACGGGGTTGCAGGCCAAGGCCATGATGGATGGCGTGCGCCGGCGCGCCAGCGACCTGCTGGGCGTGGGCGACGGCCGCTTGATGTTCAACAGCGGCGCCACCGAAGGCATCCAGACGGCCGTGCTGTCGGCCCTGTGCGCGCTGCGCGAACGGCGCGATGCCGGCAAGCGCATCGGCAGCCTGCTGCTGTATGGCGCGACCGAGCACAAGGCCGTGCCGGAAAGTCTGGCGCACTGGAACCGGCTCTTGGGCTTGAACCTGGAAGTGCGCAAGCTGCCCGTCGATGCGCAGGGGCGCCACGATCTGCAGGCGCTCGGTGCGCTGATCGGCGACGCGGCCATGCTGTGCACGATGGCGGCGAATAATGAAACGGGCGTCGTCAGCGATTTGTCCGCCATCGCACAACTGCTGCAGGAGCGCGGCGCCGATGCCTACTGGATGGTCGATTGCGTGCAGGCGCTGGGCAAGCTGAAACTGAACCTGGCCGCCACGCGCATCGATTACGCGCCGTTTTCCGGCCACAAGCTGTATGCGCCCAAGGGCATCGGCATGCTGTACGTGCGCGCCGGCGCGCCTTTTACGCCCCTGATGATGGGCGGCGGCCAGGAAGCGGGCCTGCGCTCGGGCACGGAAAACATGGCCGGCATCGCCGCCCTGGGCGCCGTGCTGGCCGCGCTCGACGATGGCAAGACCTTCCGCAGCCACGCCGACCTGGCCGCGTTCCGCGAGCAGCTGGTGGCCAGCCTGGAACGCGCTTTCCCCGGCATCGTTTTCAATATGCCGTTTGACTTGTCCTTGCCGACGACGCTCAATTTTTCCGTGCCGGGACTGTCGTCGAAAGAACTGCTCGACCTGTTCGACGCGGCGCGCGTGCGCGTCAGCTCGGGCAGCGCCTGTTCCGCCGCCAAAGCTCTCCCCAGTTATGTCCTGGAAGCGATGCACGTGCCGCAATGGCGCGCCAGCTCGGCCATTCGTTTGTCGTTCGGCCCCCTGATCGATGCGGCGACCATTACCGCTGCCTGCGCGCGCATCGAGCGTTGCGGCGAGGCCTTGCGCAGCAGTTGTTTGCTGCCGTCAGTGCTGGCGTCATCGCCGCAGGACGGCGCGCAGGACGGCGTAATCCAGCTGAGCGTCGATGGCCAGTGCACCTGGTTGCTCAGCGACGCTGCCAGCGCCAGCTGCGTCGTCATCGATCCCGTCGCCGCGCTCGTGCCGCGCCTGGCGGCCTTCATCCGCTGCCAGCATTTGACCTTGCGTGCCATCGTGCACACGACGGCGCCAGCCGACCATGGCGTGGCGCGCCTGTCGCTGCTGCAGGAACTCGCCATCGAACAGGTGGGCCGCATCGATATCGACGGTGAGCTGTCACTGGGCCAGCAGCGCCTGCTCCGCGTCGAGTGTGGCGAAAACCATGTGTATGTGCTGGGGCAGCGCTTCGCTTTTATCGGTACCCTGGCGCCCGAGGCGCTGACGCCCTTGCTGGATGCGGCGCTGGTGACGCAAGATACCGTGCTGTGCGCCGCATGCGACGACGGCAGCATTTGCGCTACCGTGCGCACCGTGCGGGACGGCATCGTGCCGGCCGCCGAATTGCAGCTCGATGCGGCCGCCTTGCCCGCCTTCCTGCGCCAGCATCCCGATGCCATCCTTGTCGACGTGCGCGAAGCGTATGAACACGCGGCTTGCGCCGGCACGGTATTCGAGGGCTGCGAGGTGCGCAGCGTACCGCTGAGCCGTCTGGCGGGACAGGTGGCCGCATGGTTGCAGCAGCCGCAGCGTCCGCTGGTCTTTTTCTGCCGTAGCGGCAACCGCAGCGCGCGCGCCGCCGCCTGCCTGCGCCGTCTCGGTCATGGCGCGGCATGGCAACTCAACGGCGGCATGGCAATGGCGGAGGCGACGCGTCACCCGCTGGCCATCGCTGCATGAGCTGCTTGAATTTTCTTCCTTGAAATATTGCACCGTGCCATCATTGGCACGGTGCTGCTACGCCTTTCCCTCCGTTCATTTCCTCCAGGCATTTTTCTCCCGCTTGACGCGCTGATTTCTTTGCCGGTACGCCCCTAAAGCGCCGGGTATGTACGCTAGCGCACGGTCTTGCGCGCAGGGCGCCCCTACGATGAAGTTCAGAAAATCTCCCTATACCCTGAGATTCGTCGCAACGCTCCGGCGCTTCGCTTTCCGTCTTCGCCAGTGTCCGATCGTGTTCTTCCAGACTGGGCCAGCGTGACGGCGGCCGCTGGCTGCCTGCACGCACCTAGCGAGGCCAAGTTGAAAGAGTACACCGCAGTCGTCACGCAGCAGATCAAGGAACAGATTTCCAAAGTCAAGGAAATCTTCCGCGACCATTCCCTTGCACCGGACACCTTCGACGCCGCGCGCGACGATGCCTTGCCCCTGCGTTCCGAATTATTCAGCGCCATGCAGATGGCCGCCCACGGCAAGCACGTGGCCGCCGGCCATGCGGTAGGGCGGCATCACGGCCGCGACCGCCTGCTGGCGCGCCTGGCCGACAATGCGGCCCTGATCACGGCCACCGTCAACGAGCTGACGGCGACCGTCAAAAGCGGGCGCCAGGTCACGCCCGCCTCGGAATGGCTGCTCGATAATTTCTACCTGATCGAAGAGCAGATCCGCACCACGCGGCGCCACTTGCCGAAGAACTACAGCAAGGAGCTGCCACGCCTGACCTCCGGCGCGGACGCGGGCTGCCCGCGCGTGTATAAAATTGCGCTGGAAATCATCTCGCACGGCGATGGCCGCGTCGACCTGGAAAACCTGTGCCACTTCGTCGAGGCTTACCAGGACGTGGCCACCTTGACCCTGGGTGAACTGTGGGCCGTGCCCATCATGCTGCGCCTGGCTCTGATTGAAAACCTGCGCCGCGTGGCCGTGCGCGTGGCCGACGACCGCATGCAGCGCGACCTGGCCAATACCTGGGCCGACCAGATGACGGACATCGCCGAGCGCAATCCCAGCGGCTTGATCCTGCTGGTGGCCGACATGGCCCGTTCGAACCCGCCCATGACCAGCGCCTTCGTGGCCGAATTGTCGCGCCGCCTGCAGGGACAAAGTTCCTCGCTGACCCTGGCGCTGTCGTGGCTGACGCACAAGCTGGCCGAGTCGGGCCTCACCATCGAGCAGCAGATCCAGTCTGAAATCGGGCAGCAGGCGGCCGACCAGGTATCGATCGCCAACAGCATCGGCAGCCTGCGCTTTCTCGGCACCATGGATTGGCAGGAATTCGTCGAGACCATGAGCGTGGTCGAACAGACCTTGCGCCTGGACCCGGCCGGTACCTATAGCCTGATGGATTTCGCCACGCGCGACAGCTACCGCCACGCCATCGAACGCATCGCCAGGCGCAGCGCGCGCAGCGAAGTGGAAGTGGCTGAGATGGTGGTGCAGCTGGCGCACACGCACGGCAACGGCAATGATGCGCGGCGCGGCCACATCGGCTTTTACCTGGTGGGGCGCGGCGTGCTGGTACTGGAAAAGCAGGCCGGCGCCAGGCTACCCTTCATCGAGGCGCTGCAGCATACGGCGCGCGCCGCGCCGCTGGCCGTCTACCTGGGCGCGATCTCGTTCCTGACCCTGGCGACGAGCGCGCTGCTGCTCGAACGCGCCGTGCGCCATGACGTGCAGGGCTGGCCCCTGGCGGCGCTGGGCGCGCTGGCGCTGCTGGGCAGCAGCCAGCTGGCCGTGGCCGTGGTGAACTGGCTGGCGACCCTGATGACGTCGCCGCACCCGCTGCCGCGCATGGATTACCAGGCCGGCATTCCGTCGGATGCGCGCGGCATCGTCGTGGTGCCGACCCTGATCTACAGTGAGGACAACGTGGCGGCCCTGTGCGAGGCGCTGGAAGTGCGCTATCTCGCCAACCGCGATCCGAACCTGCGCTTTTGCCTGCTGACGGACTTCGTCGACGCCGAGGCGCAAACGATGCCAGGCGACGACGCCTTGCTGCGCCAGGCGCAGGAGACTATCCGCAGCCTGAACGAGAAGTACCGCGTGGAGGGCGTCGCGTTCAAGGAAAACGGCGACCCGGCCGATCGCGAAGAGCTGGGCCATGTGGGGCCGTTCCTGCTGTTGCACCGTCCGCGCCTGTGGAATTCGCAGCAGAATGCGTGGATGGGACAGGAGCGCAAGCGCGGCAAATTGTCCGACCTGCACGCGTTTTTGCGCGGCGGCGCGCGCGACAAATTCTCGCTGGTGGAAGGCGAGTTGCGCGGTCTGCGCACGGTCAAATACGTGATCACGCTCGACACGGATACGCAGTTGCCGCGCGACGCGGCGCGCGAATTCATCGCCACCATGATGCACCCGCTGAACCGTCCCGTGCTGGATGCGGCCGGCACGCGCGTGGTGGCCGGCTACGGCATCCTGCAGCCGCGCGTGGCCGTGGCGCTGCCCAGCGCGAACGCCTCGCGCTACGAACTGCTGTGCGGCGGCGAGCCGGGCATCGACCCCTACACGCGCACGGTCTCTGACCTGTATCAGGACGTATTTTACGAGGGCTCCTTCATCGGCAAGGGCATCTACGATCTCGACATGTTCGAGCGCGTGCTGGGCCAGCGCCTGCCCGACAATAAAATCCTCAGCCACGATCTGCTGGAAGGCTGTTATCTGCGCGCGGGCCTCTTGAGCGACTCGCAGCTGTACGAGGAATACCCGGCCCGCTACGACGCCGACGTGAGCCGCCGCCAGCGCTGGATACGCGGCGACTGGCAACTGGTCGGCTGGCTGCTGGGCCGGGTGCCGGGCCGCGCCGGCAAGCGCGAACGCAATCCCCTGTCGATGCTGTCGCGCTGGAAGCTGTTCGACAACCTGCGACGCAGCATCGTGGCGCCCGCCACCACTTTATCCCTGCTGCTGGTGTGGGGCTTCCTGCCGCACGTGGCCTTCTGGAGCGCGGCCGTGCTGGCCATCATCTTCCTGCCGCCCGTCTTTTCGGCCCTCTACGATTTGCTGCGCAAACCGCGCGACACCCTGTGGCGCCAGCACCTGGCCGCCTTCGAGCGGCGCTGCGGCGTGCAGTTTTCGCACGCCATGCTGACCCTCGTCTTCCTGCCGTACGAAGCGTGGCTCAGCCTGGACGCCATCGTGCGCACCCTGTGGCGCCTGGGCGTCTCGCACAAGCATTTGCTCGACTGGCGCGCCTCGAACCTGCACACATCGTCAGGCTCGCAGACCGATAGCTGGCGCGCCATGTGGTGCTCGCCCGCGCTGGCGCTGGCCACCTTTGGCGTCTTGCTGGCCTGGCGCCCGGCAGCCTTGCCTGCCGCCGCCGTGGTGCTGCTGCTGTGGCTAGCCGCACCTGCCATCGCCTGGTGGATCAGCCGCCCCATCGAGCGGGCCGTGGCGCGCCTGTCGATGGAGCAGGGACGGTTCCTGCATGGCGTGGCGCGCAAGACCTGGGCGTACTTCGATACCTTCGTCGGCCCGGATGACCACTGGCTGCCACCCGATAACATGCAGGAGCATCCGAACCTGGTGGTGGCGCACCGAACCTCGCCGACGAATATCGGCCTGGCCCTGCTGGCCAATTTGACGGCTTACGATTTCGGTTACCTCACCCTGGGCCAGTTGATCGAGCGCAGCCGCGCCACCCTGCACAGCATGGGCGAGCTGGAGCGCTTTCAGGGCCACTTCTATAACTGGTATGACACGCAAACGCTCAAGGCGCTGCAGCCGATGTACATCTCGACCGTCGACAGTGGCAACCTGGCGGGCCATCTGTTGACCTTGCAACCGGGACTGGTGGAACTGTACGACACTCCCATCATCGGCGCGCAGGTGGTGCAGGGCATACGCACGACGGCGCAGGTGCTGCAGGAATTTATCGCCGCCGAAGGCGAAGGCAAGGCCATGCGCGAGAGCATGCACTTGCTGCAGGCGCAGGCGGCACCCGCCAGCCTGGCCGAATGGCATGCTTATCTCGCCGCCGTGAATGGCGCGGCCGAAGCGCTGCTGTCGCTGACCTTGCAAAGCGAGGATGGCGAATTGTCGATGTGGACGGGCGCCCTGGCGCGCCAGTGCCGCGCGGCGCTGGCCGAATTGCTGCAACTGGCGCCGTGGGCGGCGCAAACGGGTGTCGATGCGGCGTGGCTGCGCGTGCCGACCTTGCGCGAACTGGCCAACCTGGAAACGCCGGAAGGCCTGCCTTCCGAGCTGGTCGCCTTGCTGGCGCAGGGCCGCGACCAGGCGGGCCGCCACATGCGCGACATCGCCCACGCGGCGGGCCAGGCGCGCGACTTTGCGCAGATCGAATACGGTTTCCTGTACAACCCATCGACAAAACTGCTGGCCATCGGCTATAACGTCAGCGAACGGCGCCTGGATCCCAGCTACTACGATTTATTGGCGTCGGAAGTACGCCTGGCCAGCTTTATCGCCATCGCCCAGGGCCAGCTGCCGCAGGAGCACTGGTTCGCCCTGGGCCGCCAGCTGTGCATGGTGGCTGGCCAGCCCGTGCTGCTGTCGTGGAGCGGCTCGATGTTCGAGTACCTGATGCCACTGCTGGTGATGCCGAATTATCCGAACACGTTACTTGACCAGACCTACCACTCCGTCATCGAGGCGCAGATCGATTACGGACGCCAGCGCGACGTGCCATGGGGGATTTCCGAGTCCGGCTACAACACGGTCGACGCCAGCCTGAATTACCAGTACCGCGCGTTTGGCGTGCCGGGGCTGGGCCTGAAGCGGGGTCTGGCCGACGACCTAGTGGTGGCGCCGTATGCCAGCATGATGGGCCTGATGGTCCAGCCGGAGGCGTCGTGCCAGAATTTGCAGCGCATGCAGGCGGCTGGCTACATGGGCCGTTACGGCTTTTTTGAAGCGATCGATTTCACCACGGCGCGCCTGCCGCGCGGGCAGGGCAGCGCCATCATCCGCTCCTTCATGGTGCACCACCAGGGCATGGGTTTTCTGGCCCTCAGCTATCTGCTGCACGACCGCCCGATGCAGCGCCGTTTCGAGTCCGATCCGCTGCTGCAATCGGCCTTGCTGGTGCTGCAGGAACGCACGCCGCAGGCTGGCGCGTTTTACTCGAACACGGCCGAACTGGCGGTGCTGCGCAGCGGCGCGCCCGAACAGGCCATGCCGATGCGCATCCTCACGCAAGCCAACAGCGCCGTGCCGGAAACGCAGTTGCTGTCGAATGGCCGCTACCACGTCATGGTGAGCAATGCGGGCGGCAGCTACAGCCGCTGGAAAGACCTGTCCGTGACGCGCTGGCGCGAAGACTGCACGCGCGACAACTGGGGCAATTTCTGCTATCTGCGCGACCTTGACGATGGTGCGGTCTGGTCCACCATGTACCAGCCGACCTTGGCCGAACCGAAGAAATACGAAGTGATCTTTTCCGAGGGCAGGGCCGAGTTCCGCCGTGCCGACCATGGCCTCGACCTGTACACGGAAATCGTCGTCTCGCCCGAAGACGACATTGAAATCCGCCGCACGCGCATCAGCAATAATTCGAACCGCCAGCGGCGCATCGAGATCACCAGTTTTGCCGAAGTGGTGATGGCGCCGGCGGCGGCCGATGCGGCCCATCCCGCGTTCAGCAAGCTGTTCGTGCAGACGGAAATCCTCGCGCATGAAAACGCGATTTTATGCACGCGCCGGCCCCGCTCGAAAGACGAGCAGATGCCGTGGTTGCTGCATGTGATGACCGTGCACGATATCGAGCGCTACGAGGTATCGTTTGAGACGGACCGCGCGCGCTTCATCGGCCGCGGCAACACGGCGCAGCTGCCGCAGGCGCTGCAGGATAGTGGGCCGCTCAGTGGCGGCCACGGTTCCGTGCTCGACCCCATCGTGGCCATCCGTTACGTCATCACGCTCGAACCCGACCAGGCCATCACTGTCGACAGCGTCACCGGCATGGTCGAGCAGCGCGAGGCGGCGCTGCACCTGATCGACAAATACCAGGACCGCCACCTGGCCGACCGCGTGTTCGAACTGGCCTGGACGCACAGCCAGGTGGTGCTGCGCCAGCTGAACGCGAGCGAAGCGGACGCGCAGCTGTATGCGCGCCTGGCAAATGCCGTGATCTACCCGAATGCGGCCCTGCGCGCCGAGGCCAGCATCCTGATCAAGAACCAGCGCGGCCAGTCCGGCCTGTGGGCGTATGCCATTTCCGGCGACCTGCCCATCGTGCTGCTGCAGATACGCGACGCGGCCAATATCGAGCTGGCGCGCCAGATGGTGCAGGCACATGCCTACTGGCGACTGAAGGGGCTGATCGTCGACCTGGTGATCTGGTATGAAGAGCAATCGGGCTACCGCCAGCTGCTGCACGACCAGATCATGGGCTTGATCGCCTCGGGCATCGATGCGCAGGCGATCGACCGCCCGGGCGGCATCTTCGTGCGCCTGGCCGAGCAGATCGCCAATGAAGACCGCATCTTGCTGCAGTCGGTGGCGCGCGCCATTATCAGCGACCTGCGCGGCACCCTGGCCGAGCAGGTCAAGCGTCCACCGAGTCCCGTCCTGCGCATGCCGCCGCTGCTGCAGGATCCGGCCCGCGAGCATGGCGGCGTGCCGCACCGGGCGCCAAGGCGCGAGCTGATCCTGGAAAATGGCTTCGGCGGTTTCACGCCCGACGGCCGCGAATATGTGATCACCACGGGTGAAGAAAAACAGACGCCGGCGCCGTGGTCGAACGTGCTGGCCAATGCGCAATTCGGCACGGTGGTGTCCGAAGCCGGCCAGGCGTATACCTGGAGCGAGAATGCGCATGAATTCCGCCTCACGCCATGGCAGAACGACCCCGTGTCCGACCTGTCCGGCGAAGCGTTTTATGTGCGCGACGAGCAAACCGGCCAGTTCTGGTCGCCCTCATCCCTGCCCGCGCGCGGCAGCGGCGACTACGTGACGCGCCACGGCTTCGGCTACAGCGTGTTTGAACACAGCGAGGGCGGCATCGCCACGGAATTGTGCACCTATGTGGCGCTCGATGCGGCCGTCAAATACTCGGTGATCAAGGTGCGCAACGACAGCGGCGTGCCGCGCCGCCTGTCCGTCACCGGTTACGTGGAATGGGTGATGGCCGACTTGCGCGCCAAGTCCGGCATGCACGTGGCCACCGAGGTCGACACGATCAGCGGGGCCCTGTTTGCGCGCAATAACTACAACACGGAGTTTTCGGGCCGGGTCGGCTTTTTCAATACGGACGCCAGCATCCGTTCCATCACCTGCGACCGCAATGAATTCATCGGCCGCAACGGCAGCCTGGCGCAGCCGGCTGCCTTGCGCCGCGTGCGCCTGTCCGGCAAGGCGGGCACGGGGCTGGATCCGTGCGCGGCCATCCAGGTGCCGTTCGAACTGCAACCGGGGCAGGAGCGCGAAATCGTCTTCATCCTCGGCGTGGGCGGGCGCCGCAATGCCGACGCCAGCACCATGGTGCAGCGCCATGCGGGCAAGGAAGCGGCCCGCGGTGCGCTCGATGCCGTGCGCGCGCACTGGGACAGCACCCTGGGCGCCGTGCGCATCGAGACGCCCGATCCATCGCTCGATGTGATCGCCAATGGCTGGCTGATGTACCAGACTATCGCCTGCCGTTTGTGGGCGCGCAGCGGCTATTACCAGTCGGGTGGCGCCTACGGCTTCCGCGACCAGCTGCAAGACGCGATGGCGATGATCCACACGGCGCCGCAACTGCTGCGTGGCCACCTGCTGCTGTGCGCGGCGCACCAGTTTGTCGAAGGCGACGTGCAGCACTGGTGGCATCCGCCATCGGACCGGGGCGTGCGCACGCATTGCTCCGACGATTACCTGTGGCTGCCGCTGGCCGCCTGCCGCTATGTGATCGCCACGGGCGACGTCAACGTGCTGTCGGAAGTGGCGCCCTTCATCGAGGGACGGGCCGTCAAGCCGGAAGAAGATTCCTACTATGACTTGCCCGTGCGTTCAGGCGAGTCGGCCGACCTGTACGAGCACTGCGTGCGCGCCATCCGCCATGGCCTGCGCCTGGGCGTGCACGGCTTGCCGTTGATGGGTTCCTGCGACTGGAACGACGGCATGGACAAGGTGGGCGAACATGGCAAGGGCGAGAGCGTGTGGCTGGCCTTCTTCCTGTACGAAGTGCTGCAGCGTTTCGCCGAAGTGGCCGTGCTGCGCGGCGACGCGGCGTTTGCCCGGTTCTGCCGCGACGAAGCCGTGACACTGGCGGCCAACGTCGAGGAACATGCGTGGGATGGCCAGTGGTACCGGCGCGCCTACTTCGACGACGGCACGCCATTGGGTTCGCACACGAACGAGGAATGCCAGATCGATTCGATTTCGCAAAGCTGGGGCGTGCTGTCGGGCGCGGCCAACCAGGAACGGGTGGCCGGCGCCATGCGCCAGGTCGATGCGCGCCTGGTGCGCCGTGATTCCGGCGTGATCCAGCTGCTCGATCCGCCATTCGATAAATCCAGCCTGAATCCGGGCTACATCCGCGGCTACGTGCCGGGCGTGCGCGAGAACGGCGGCCAGTACACACATGCGGCCATCTGGACGGCGATGGCGTTTGCGCGCCTGGGCGATGGCGAAAAAGCGTGGGAACTGCTGCGCATGATCAATCCCGTGCGCCATGGCGTGGATGCGCAGGCGGTGCAACGCTACAAGGTCGAGCCGTATGTGGTGACGGCCGACGTGTATGCCGTGGCGCCGCACGTGGGACGCGGCGGCTGGAGCTGGTACACGGGATCGTCGGGCTGGCTGTACCGGCTGATCGTCGAATCCCTGCTTGGCCTGACGCGCGAAGCGGACGTGCTGCGCGTGGCGCCGGTCATGCCGGCCGAGTGGGACCGCTTCAAGCTGCATTACCGCTTCGGCGCCAGCAGCTATGCCATCACGGTGGAGCAGGCGCAGGGGCGGCCTGCGGGATTGTCGCTCGATGGCGTGGCGCAGGGTGGCAACAGCATCGCCCTGCGCGACGAGGGCCGCGAGTATGCGGTGCTATTGCTGCTCTAGTCTTGCCAGGTGTCGTAATCGGGACGGCGCCGGCCAAGCAGCAGGATCAGGCCGGCGCCCAGCAACAGCAGGTCGCGCGTGCGGACTTCGGGCTCGGATTGCGTTGTCGTCTGAGGGAGGGCGTTCAAGGGTGCCGCCATGGCGGCGGGGAACTGGCTGGCGCAGGCGGCCAGGCACAGCGCCGCGATCTTTCCATTCAAATACATATATTCCTCAAGAAAGCGCGCTGGCCGCTCGGGACAGGCGCGCCAGTGTTCATGTCGGCGACATTGTAATTATAGACATGAACATTGTAAATGAGAAATTATTTCATGTTATGTCAAAACCCCAGGGCCGCACCCGCACCGAGCAGGGTAGCCACGCCCAGCACGGCAAAGACCAGCGCCGCGATGCCGTGCACTACGCGCAGCGACACGCGGTTGGCGATCCTGTCACCCAGGTAGACGGCTGGCACGTTGGCCAGCATCATGCCGAAGGTGGTGCCCAGCACGACGGAAACAATGTCGTGGTAGCGGGCCGCCAGCGCCACCGTGGCGACCTGCGTCTTGTCTCCCATTTCCGCCATGAAGAAGGCGATCAGGGTGGTCAGGAAGACGCCATATTTTGCCAGCTTCGTCTCGTCTTCATCGAGCTTGTCGGGGATGAGGGTCCAGGCGGCCATGGCGAGGAACGATACGCCGAGCACCCAGCGCAGCACGTCGGGCCCCAGCATGCTGGTGATCCAGGCGCCGACGGCGGCGGCAAACGCGTGATTGGCGATGGTGGCGACGAAAATCGCCAGCACGATGGGCAAGGGCTTGCGGAATTTGGCGGCCAGCAGAAAGGCCAGGAGTTGGGTTTTGTCGCCGATTTCAGCGAGACCGACGATGCCGGTGGAGATGAGGAATGCTTCCATGAGATTGCAAGAGGTACGTGGGCCGGACGAATTAACCAATGATCCACGGGCGACTCCGGCCCATGCGGCCGCCCTGGATCAATGGTCTCGTCAAGTTCTGCAACCACCTGCACCATGGCCTGCGGGCCAATTATGTTGATACAGGTTCCCGCGGCAGGACCGCGGGACGACTACTCCCCAATGTTCGAGGCGCATCATACGCCAATGCCCGCGCCGGCGCCAGTACTGCCGGGGCACAGCATGGCCTGGTGTGTGGGACTTCGACAACAATGATCGATTTGCAAACAGACTCGTCTTAGAATGCAGTCTGTCCACGACTCCCAGATGGAATGCGCCATGCCGGTCCTTATCCGCTTGCTTGCCTTGTGTTTGACCTTGTTTGCTCCCTTGCCCGGCCTGTGCGCCGCCGCGCCCTTCGACGACAAGTTCCGCCAGCTCGAAGAACTGCTGCCCACGCCGAATGCCTATCGCACCGCGTCCGGCGCGCCGGGCCACGCCTACTGGCAGCAGCGCGCCGATTACGTGATCCGCGCCACGCTCGATGAGGCACGGCGCGCCATCACGGCCAGCGAACAGATCACCTATCACAACCGTTCGCCCGACAGCCTCGCGTATCTGTGGCTGCAGCTGGACCAGAATGGCTTGCGCCAGGATGCCGACCAGCGCCGCGTACTGAGTGCGCCGTCGCGCCAGGCCTGGCTGAGCGGTAGCGAAGACGAAGCGCTGAAATTCGAGGATTTGCGCGCCATCCATGCGGGCCGCGAATTCGACGGCGGCTTCAAGCTTGCCGCCGTGAAAGCGGCCGGCGGCAAGCCGCTGCCGTATGTGGTCAACCAGACCATGCTGCGCATCGATTTGCCGGTGGCGCTGGCGCCTGGCCAGAGCATCACGTTCAACATCGACTGGTCGTATCAGATCAATGACCAGAAGGTGCTGGTCGAGCGCTCTGGCTACGAATATTTCGAAGACGACAAGAACGCGATTTTCCAGATTGCGCAGTGGTTCCCGCGCATGGCCGCCTACTACGACGCCGTCGGCTGGCAGCACAAGCAGTTCCTCGGCTCCGGGGAATTCACGCTGGAGTTTGGCGATTACGAGCTGTATCTGACGGTGCCGGGCGACCACGTGGTGGCTGCCACGGGCGAGCTGCAAAATCCTGCCGCCGTGCTGAGCTCCGTGCAGCGCGAACGCCTGGCGCGCGCAAAAAACAGCGATACGCCGCTGTTGGTGATCACGCCCGCCGAGGCGCTGGCGGCGGAAAAGGGCAAGGCGGCGGGCATGCAAACCTGGCACTTCAAGGCGGCCAATGTGCGCGACGTGGCGTGGGCGTCGAGCCGCAAGTTCATCTGGGATGCGCAGGGCCTGGACAGCGGCGGCAAGCGCGTGATGGCCATGTCGTATTACCCGAACGAGGGCAACCCGCTGTGGCAGCAGTACAGCACGCGCGCCGTCGTGCACGCGATCGAGCAGTACAACAAGTACAGTTTCGATTATCCGTATCCGAACGCGATCTCCGTCAACGGCGCCGTGGGCGGCATGGAGTATCCGATGATTGCGTTCAATGGCGGGCGCCCCGTGAAGGACAAGAAGACGGGGGAGCTCACGTACTCGAAGACGGCCAAATATGACCTGATCGGCGTGATCATCCACGAAGTGGGCCACAATTATTTCCCCATGATCGTCAACTCGGACGAGCGCCAGTGGACGTGGATGGACGAGGGCCTCAATTCCTTCCTGCAGTACCTGGCCGAGCAGGCGTGGGAAGAGCATTTTCCGTCCTGGAATGGCGAGCCGCGCAAGATCGTTGACTACATGCGCAGCCAGAACCAGGTACCGATCATGACCAATTCCGAGTCCTTGCTGCAGTTCACGGCGAACGCCTACGACAAGCCGGCCACGGCCCTCAACATCCTGCGCGAAACCATCCTCGGGCGCGAACTGTTCGATTTCGCCTTCAAGCAGTACGCCTTGCGTTGGAAGTTCAAGCGTCCGACGCCCGCCGACTTTTTCCGCACCATGGAAGACGCTTCCGGCACGGACCTGGACTGGTTCTGGCGCGGCTGGTTCTATACCACCGACGCGGTCGACATCAGTATCGACGGCATCAGCGAATATGGCGTGAGCACGAAGAACCCGGAAGTCGAGAAGGCGTGGAAGAAGGCGCAGAAGGCGGCCCAGCCCATCTCGATCTCGGACCAGCGCAACAAGGCGCTGCCGAAGAAGGTCGACATCGATCCCGCGCTGAAGGATTTCTACAACCAGCACGATGACTTCACGGTCACCAACAAGGACCGCAACAGCTATGCGGAAGAACAGGAAACGCTGGAGCCGTGGGAGCGCAAGCTGCTGGAACAGCGCAACATGGGCAAGCATCTGTACCTGGTCGACTTTTCGAATCTCGGCGGACTGGTGATGCCGTTGATCCTGGAAATCGAACTGAAAAGCGGCAAGAAGATCATCGAGCGCGTGCCGGCAGAAGTATGGCGCTATGCGCCGCACAAGATCAGCAAGGTGATCATCACGGATGAACCGATGCTGGGCCTGGTGCAGGACCCGTACTGGGAGACGGCCGACATCGACACCAGCAACAACGCATGGCCGAGAAAAATCACGCCATCGCGCCTGGAGCTGTTCAAGCTCGATCGCGACAAGAACAACCTGATGAAGGATGTTAATACGCCGCTGAAGGCGCCCGAGGCCAAGGCCGAGACAAAATAAGGAAAAAGCGCCGGCCAGTCCGGCGCTTTTTTCTGCCAGGCCTGCGCCGGAAGTGCTATTCTGCGCGACGCCTCGGCGCACACGGACCGGGGCTTTCGCAAATCATTCAAAAGACGACCATGCAAACTTTGACCTTCCTGCGCGCGCTGGGCTGTGCGCTACTTTGCCAGGTAACCCTGGCCGCGCACGCCGACCCCCTCAGCTATGCGCGCTACGACCAGGTGCGCACGCGCGACCTGCAGCTGGACCTGAAAGCGGACTTCAAGCAAAAGACGCTGTCCGGCTATGCCGAGCTGTCCTTGAACTGGATCGACCCGGCGGCGCGCACCCTGGTGCTCGATACGCGCGATCTGTCGATTGCGAAAGTGCAGGTGCAGGACAAGCGCGGCGCCTGGCAGATGGCGCCGTACCAGCTGGACAAGGCCGACCCGGAAAAGGGCCAGGCGCTGCGCATCACCACCACGGGCCAGCCGGGCAAGGTGCGCGTCTACTATCACACGGCGCCGAACGCCATCGCGCTGCAGTGGCTCACGCCGCAGCAAACCATGTCGGGCAAGCTGCCTTTCATGTTCAGCCAGTCGCAAAGCATCAACGCCCGTTCGTGGGTGCCGTCGCAGGATACGCCGGCCGTGCGCTTTACGTACAGCGCGCGCATCGATGCGCCAGCGGGCATGCGCGTCGTGATGAGCGCCGAGAACGATGAAAAGGCGACGGGCAAGGGCGGCTGGAAATTCCGGATGCCGCAGCCGATTCCCTCGTACCTGCTGGCGATCGCCATCGGCGAACTGGAAGTGCGCAAACTCGGTCCCCGCTCCGCCGTGTATGCGGAACCGCCGCGCATCAAGGCGGCCGAATACGAGCTGGCCGACACGGAAAAAATGATACAGGCAGCTGAAGCGCTGTATGGTCCGTATGGATGGGGACGCTATGACATGATCGTGCTGCCGCCATCGTTCCCTTACGGCGGCATGGAAAACCCGCGCCTGACCTTCCTCACGCCGACCATGATCGCGGGCGACCGCAGCCTGGTCGACCTGATCGCGCATGAACTGGCCCACTCGTGGTCGGGCAACCTGGTCACCAACGCCTCGTGGAAGCACATGTGGCTCAACGAAGGTTTCACCACCTACGTCACCACGCGCATCGTCGAGCAGCTGTATGGCAGCGAAGTGGCGCAGATGGGCGTGCAGGTCGACCAGGAAGAACTGGCCGCTTCGATCCGCGAATTGCCGGCGGCGAAAACGGCGCTGATCACGCGCGATGCGGATGCCAATCCCGCGGAAACGTACACGGACGACGGCATCATCTACCCGAAAGGCGCCTGGTTCCTGGCCACCATGGAGCGCCGCGCAGGCCGTGCCGTGTTCGATCCCTTCCTGCGCGGCTGGTTCGACCAGCACGCGTTCCAGAGCGTGACGACGGAGCAGTTCATTACCTACCTGCGCAAGAATTTGCTGGCGCAGCATCCGGACGTCATGCCGGCAGCGGAACTCGATGAATGGCTGTATGGCACGGGCGTGCCGGCCAGCGCGCAGCGCGTCGTCTCGCCGCGCCTGGCACTGCTCGACCAGCACCGCGACGCCTGGCTCAAGGGCGAGCTGGCGACCAAGGACCTGGGCATGGACAAGTGGATTGCCATCGAATCGATGCACTTCCTGAACGACATCAACAACAAGGCTAGCGCGGCGCAATTGCGTGAACTGGACCAGGTCTACGGCGTGGGCAAGAGCGGCAACAATGAAGTCGCTTACCGCTTCTATCTGGCCTCCGTGAACGCCGGCTACGATGTGCGTCAGCCCTTGCAGGCATTCCTGATGAGCGTGGGCCGCCAGAAGTTCGTCGTGCCCCTGTACAGCGCCTTGATGAAGACGCCGCAAGGCCATGCCTGGGCCAAGGACGTGTATGTGAAGGCGCGTGAACGCTACCACCCGGTGACGCAGGAAAGCGTCGATAAATTGATGGCCGCGCAAGCGCATTGAACCTTCCTTGGAACTCCTGACCATGCATACCATGAACCGTCTTGCCGCCGCCATCGTGCTGGCGTTTTCCAGCATCACCGTGCCGGCGCTGGCTTTTGACGCTGCCCCCGTCGTTGCCGCCGCACCGGCACCTGCGCCCGCCTTCGATCTTGAGCGCGACGTCGCCACCGCCCTGAAAGTGTTCGACGTGCCCGGCATGGCGATCGCCATCGTCAAGGACGGTAAAGTCGTCACCGCCAGGGGCTTTGGCGTGCGTAAGCTGGGCGAACCGGCGGCCGTCGACGCGCAGACCCTGTTCGAAGTGGCCTCGAACTCGAAAGGCTTCACGGCCGCCGCGCTGGCCATGCTGGTCGACGATGGCAAGCTGGCCTGGGACGATCCCGTCACCAAGCACCTGCCCGGCTTCCAGATGCACGATTCCTACGTGACGGGCGCCATGACCGTGCGCGATCTGCTGACGCATCGCAGCGGCCTGGGCTTGGGCGCCGGCGACTTGTTGTGGTGGCCGACCACCACCTTCAGCACCGACGAGATCATCGAGAAGCTGCGCTACATCCGTCCGGCCACGAGTTTTCGCAACAGCTATGCCTACGATAACCTGCTGTACATCGTGGCCGGCAAGATCATCGCCGACAAGGCGGGGAAAAGCTGGGGCGAGGCCATGCATGAACGCATCCTGGCGCCGCTGGGCATGACAGGCACCACCACCAGCCTGGCTGAAAATGCGGGCAAGTCCGACGTCGCCAGTGCGCATAGCAAGATCGACGGCAAGATCGCCGCCGTCAAATCGATGCCCGTGCCGAACGCCGTGGGCGCCGTCGGTATCAACACGAATGCGGAAGATATCGCCAAGTGGATGATGGTGCTGCTCGATGGCGGCAAGATCGCCGGTGTGAAGGACAAGGATGGCAAGGACGCGCGCCTGTTCAGCGAAAAGCAGGGCCGCGAGATGTGGACGGCGCAAACGCCGATCAAGATTTCCGAGCCGAAGCCGGCGCTGGCCGCGACGAAACCGAACTTCAGCGCGTATGGCCTGGGTTTCCAGTTGCGCGACTACAAGGGCATGAAAGTGGCCATGCACGGCGGCGCGCTGCAGGGATTTTATTCGCGCGTGGTGATGGTGCCGGAAGCGAAACTGGGCGTGGCCATTCTGACCAATGCGGAAAATGGCGGTTCCATGACGGCGCTGCAATGGCGCATCCTCGACCATTACCTGCAGGCGGCACCGTCGGACTGGCTGGCCCTGGTGGCCAAGGTGGAACAGGATCAGCATGCGGAGGAAGTGAAAAAGCAGGGCAAGGCGTCGAGCGCGCGCGCGGCGAAATCGCAGCCATCGTTGCCGCTGGCGGCGTACGATGGCGAGTATGAAGATGCCTGGTATGGCAAAGTCGTGATCAAGCCGGAAGGGAAAAAACACATTCTCAGCTTCACGCGCACGCCGGACCTGACGGGCGAGCTGGAACACTGGCAGCACGACACCTTCATCGTGCGCTGGAAGGAGCGCAATTTCAACGCCGATGCCTACGTGACGTTCTCGCTCAATCCCGACGGCAGCATCGACCGGGTAAAGATGGCGCCAGTGTCGGCCGAGACGGATTTCAGCTACGACTTCCAGGATCTGAGCCTGGCGCCGGTGAAGCCGAAAGAAGGCAAGAAGTAGAGCAGGCAGCAGAAGGCCACCGCGAGGTGGCCTTTTTCACATTATGGCTTGACGAACTTCAGGGTCATGCGGTCGCTCTCGCCGATGGCCGTGTATTTGGCACGGTCCACATCCTTGTTGGCGTAGGTGGGCGGCAGCGCCCACACGCCGCCCTGATGGTCTGCCGTGTCTTTCGGATTGGCGTTGATGTCCGATTTGCCCGCCAGTTTGAAACCTGCACCTTCGGCCAGCTTGATCACATACGCTTCGTGCATGTAGCCGCTGCTGGCCGTGGCATCTTGCGCCTTGTTCGCCGGCAGGCGGTGCTCGACGACGCCAAATACGCCGCCCGGTTTCAGGCTGTCATACACTTCCTTGAACAGGGTCTGCATGCCCGCTTCGCCGATCGGTATCCAGTTGTGGATATTGCGGAAGGTGAGCACCATGTCGGCCGTGCCCTTGGGCGCGATGCGGTAGGTGGTGGGTGGCGCGAAGGCGCCGATCTCCACCCTGCCGAAAGCGGCGGAATTGGCGTCGAGTTTTTGCTGGAAGCGCGCCGCGCCGCGGCGCGCGCCTTCGCTGGCGGATTGAGGATCGTTGCCGGCGGCGATCAGCTTGCCGCTGTCGCGCAGGTAGGGCGCCAGGATTTCCGTGTACCAGCCGCCGCCAGGCGCCAGTTCCACCACCGTCATGGTCGGTTTGATGCCGAAAAACGTCAGCGTTTCATACGGGTGGCGGGCGCTGTCGCGCAGCGCGTTGGCCGGCGTGCGCGCGCTGCCGGCGATGGCTGCCTTCAGGGCCGCGTCGCCCGCCTCGGCGGCCAGGGCCGCACCGCTGCCGCCACAGGCCAGCATGACCGTCAGGGCCGTGGCCAGGGATACTCGCTTCATCATCATATGCTCCATGCGTGATTGGATCGGTTGGTCAATTGGTGGCGATCGCCATCAACGCCGATCATCGGTCAAGCACGCAGGCCGGTCAAGCGGATTCCGTCCCCCATGCGGCGGCATACGCGGGCATCTCGCTGGTGTTGAGCGCATCGGCGACGGCCGCGCCACGGCCGTGTGTAAACGGCAGCTCGCCCGTCCAGACGGCATGCGCCATGTCGTCCGCGTCGTCGAGCGGGCCGCCCTTGCGCTGCTTGATGGCGCATTCGTCGAGCGCGATGCGCAGCACGGTGGTGGCCGCGTATTCCTTGGCGCTGCCGCCGCGCACGTGCGCCAGGCGTCCCGGCGCCAGCTTCTCCATCAACGCATCCATCGCCGCATGCTGCTGGCCGATGTCGCTGACTTTTTCAAACTGCCCGTACACCATCGCCGAGCGGTAGTTCATCGTATGATTGAAGGCGGAGCGCGCCAGCACCAGGCCGTCGAGATGGGTCACCGTCACGCAGACGCCCGTATCGCGCAGCAGCTGCTTGAGCATGCGGCTGCCGTTCGAGCCATGGATGTACAGGTGGCCACCGATGCGCCAGCAGGCGGTCGGGATGCAATGGTTTCCGTGCTCGTCCTGGAAAGCGATATGGCACAGGTAGGCGGCGTCGAGGATGTCGTACAGGCTGGCTTGCTCGTAGCTGGCCAGTTCGGCGACGCGGCGCACGCGGGTACGGGGGCTGGGGGGCAGGGCGGTAGAGGTCATGGCGGAAATCCCGTTGGTTGAAGAAGCAGGCCGCACTATAATCGGCATCTGGCCCTGAAAAAAGATCCAGAGCCGATAAATAATATAGAGCCACGCTTGAAGGACATATATGGATTTTGCTTTGCTGCTCAGTGCATTCGAGCGCACGCACCGCGAGCGGGGCTGGCCGCGCCAGCGCCTGCTGCATGAATGCCTGCGCGCGGCGATCCGCGGCGGCCAGCTGGCGCCCGGCACGCGGCTGGCCGCCACGCGCGTGCTGGCCGCCGAATTGGGACTGGCGCGCAATACCGTGCTGTACGCCTATGAGCAATTGGCCAGCGAAGGGTTTGTCTTGCCGGACCGGCGCGGCACCGTCGTCGCTGGCAGCGCCGGGGTGCCGGTGGTATCGTCAGTGAGCGGTGGCCATGATGGCTTGTCGCGCCGCGCCCGGCATTTGCGCGGCGTGGCGGGACAGGATGTGAATGCGGCGCTGGTGTTTCCCGCCGATGCCATGGGCGCATTCGCGCCTGGCGTGCCGGCGCTCGATGAATTTCCGCTGGCGCAGTGGCGGCGCATGCTGGACCGCGCGTGGCGCGCGCTGACGCCGCGCCAGCTCAATTACGGCGATCCGGCCGGCGAGCCGCAGCTGCGCATGGCCATCGCCGAGCATTTGCGCGCCGCGCGCGGCGTCGTCTGCGATGCGGGCCAGGTGTTCATCACGGACGGCACGCAAAGTAGCCTCGATGTTTGCCTGCGCGCCTTTGCCGACCAGGGCGACACCTTGTGGATCGAGCATCCCGGCTATGGCGGCGCGCTGGCGGCGGGCCGTGGCGCCGGCTTGCAGGTGGTTGGCATCGCCGTTGACATGGATGGTATCGCGCCGACGGATGACGACTGGCGCGACACGCCGCCGCGCCTGATCTACACGACACCGTCGCACCAGTATCCGACGGGCAGCGTGCTCAGTCCAGCGCGCCGCATGGCGCTGCTCGAACGCGCGCGCGCGGCTGGCGCCCTGATCATCGAAGACGATTACGACAGCGAATTTCGCCATGGCGGTCCACCCCTGGCCGCGATGCAGGGACTGGTGGCCGACGCGCCCGTCGTGTACCTTGGGACCTTCAGCAAGACCATGTTTCCCGCCTTGCGCATCGCCTTTATCGTCGTGCCGGCCGCGTTGGCCGGCGCCTTCGCGCAGATGCAGGCGCAGGGCGCCGCGCGTGGCCGCGTGGCCGAGCAGCTGGCGCTGGCCGACTTCCTGCGCAGCGGCCTGTTTGCGCGCCACGTGCGCCGCATGCGCAGGCTGTATTGCCAGCGCCGCGACGCCTTGGGTGAGGCGCTGCAGCGCCATGCGTGCGGCGGCGCGGCCATTCATGGCGGCACGGCTGGCATGCACCTGGCGCTGCGTTTTCACGATCGCGCATGGGATGACCTGGCGCTGAGCCGCAGCGCCGCGCAGGACGGCATCGTGGCGCTGGCGCTGTCTGCGCATGGCACGGGCGAGGGGGCGGGCTGGAACGGTTTCCTGCTCGGTTATGCCCAGGTGCCGGCCGAGAACATGGATGGCCTGGCGCGCCGCCTGGGCGCGCTGCTGCCGGCGTGATGCAACTACCTTATTGCTGGTCCTGCATCCACTGCTTCAAGCCGTTGACCCAGTTCTTGGCCGGCAGGTTGAACTGCTTCCTGATGGTGGCGGCGCGCTCGTATAGCTCGCTGAAGTCGAGCGATGGCGATTTTTTGAAAGCGAGAACGACGATGTTTTCATCTTCCATTTCCGGCACCCAGACGACGGCGTCGAAGACCAGTCCCATCGCCTGCAAATTCTTGTCGTAGTTGGGGAAGTCGCCGAAGACATTCGTGCACATGATGCCGTCGTCCGTCAGGCAGTCGTGGCAAGCCTGGTAGAACTCGGGGGTGTCGAGCACGGGGCCGCGCGCGTCTTCGTCATACAGGTCCACTTGCAGCGCGTCGACCGTGCCGTGGTTGGCCGGATCGAGCACGAAGTCGAGCGCATTCATTTCACGCACGTCGAGGCGCGCGTCGTTCGGCGGCAGTGCGAACTGGGCGCCGCAGATGGCGATCACGTTCGGATTGAGTTCGATGGCCGTGACCGTGGCATCGGGGAAGCGGCGGTAGCTGAATTTGGTCAGCGCGGCGCTGCCCAGACCCAGCTGCACGATGCGTTTGGGCTGCGTCTTGAACAGCATCCACATCATCATCATCTGCACGTATTCGAGCTCGATGGCGTCGGGCTTGTCCAGGCGCATGGCGCCCTGTACCCATTTGGTCCCCAGGTGCAGGTAGCGGATGCCGCGGTGTTCTGTGGTGGTGGCAGGCGGGTGGCCCGGGTGGCTGAAAGCGGTATGGGTGGTGGAGGTAAAGTCGGTCGTCATGGCGCCAGTTTAGCAGCCGGCCGAAAAAAAGACGCCGCAGCGTCTTTTTGGGGGAGAGCTCAAGATTGCTTGCGGCGGCGCGCCAGGAAGCCCAGTACGCCCAGCCCGGCCAGCAGCATGCCATACGTTTCCGGTTCAGGAACGGGGGCCAGGTTCAGGTTGAAGGTGCCGCCATAGCTGCCGCCATTGCTGTTGCCCATGACGGTGAGAACCATCGGACCGTTGAATAGCAGGCTGGTTTGCGCCAGCACCTCGCCCTGGGCATAGCCGAAGACGGTGGGTCCGCCAAAGCCCGTCAGCGCGATGCCGTTCAGGTTGGCGCCGCTGAAGTTGATGGAGGCCGCATCGCTTCCCGTGACCGACAGGTTGGCCAGGAAGGCTTGCGCGGTCGAGCCGAAAGTGGCGTCGGGAGTGAAGGTGAACGTATCGGTAAAGCCGCCGAGCGGAGTGGGCGTGGCGTTGAAGCCGCCCGTCCACAGGTCGCCAGTGGTGTTGGTCAGGTCCACGTTGTACGCTGTTGCCTGGGCTACGCCGATGGAAGCCGCGCTCAAGAGTGCTACTGCGATGAGTGATTTCAGTTTCATTTTTATCCCCGCGAAAAAACGATTGATGTTTCAAAAAAACCGTGCCGCTCAGATAAATTATCGCCAGGACATTTCATTGTCAATGAGCTATTTTTATATCATTATGCAAACTTAAATAGCTTATTTCTAACACACGGGCATGGCGCTCGCGATGTTGCAATATTAAAAACTCTAATTATCAATATAATACTGAAAAATAATTGCCCAGCGTGTGATGAAAAAATCGTTACACCAGTAACTAATTTCTGTCCAGCAAGGGAAGAATCAAGGTCACCGCCAGGCCGCCGTCCTCGCGGTTGGCCAGCGTGATGCGCCCGCCATGGGCTTCGGCGATTTCGCGCGCCAGGGCCAGGCCCAGTCCCGTGCCGCTGCGCTTGGTGGAATAGAACGGCACCAGCGCGTTTTCCAGCACGGCGCCGCTCATGCCCGGGCCGCGGTCGCGCACTTCGATGCGCAGCTGCCCTTGCGCCTGGCTGACGTGCAGGCCGATATGCTGGAGCTTGGAGCCGGACTCCAGCGCGTTCTTGAGCAGGTTCAGCAGTGCCTGCTGCATTTGCGCCGCATCGAACACGGCCGCCTGCGCGGGCGGCGGGCCGTCGAGCGTGAAGGCCGCCTGCGAGGCCAGGCTGTCGAGGAAAGGCTGCCACTCGCACGGCGCCAGGCGCGGCGCGGGCAGCTTGGCAAAGCGCGCATAGCCGAGGATGAAGGTTTCCAGGTGGCGCGTGCGCTCCTCGATGGTGGCGAGGATTTGCGGCAGGCGTTCCGTCTGGCCGCGGCGTACCAGCTCGGCGCCGGAATGGGCCAACGAGGCCAGAGGCGCCAGCGAGTTGTTGAGTTCATGGCTGATGACGCGGATGACTTTTTTCCAGGTCTGCACTTCCTGGCGGCGCAGTTCCAGGGTCAGCTGGCGCAACAGCAGCAGTTCGTGCTTGCGCCCGTTCAGGCTGAAGCTGCGCCGCGCCAGGTGATACACCTCTTCCTGTTCCCCCTCGCCGCTGGTAAACAGGCCGTCGTTGCGGCGCGCCAGCGCTTCGGCCAGGGCCGGTGCCGCCTGCTGCACGATGTCGGCCAGGTGATGCCCTTCGAGCCGGCGCCCCTGATGCAGCAACTGGCGCGCGGCCAGGTTGGCGTAGACGATGGCGCTGCCCTCGGCCACCAGCAGCATGGCCACCGGCGTGTTTTGCACCATGGTGTCGAGCAGCAGTTCGCGCTGCACCAGGTCCAGGCGCTGTTTGCGCAGCACGTCGCCGAGCGCGTTGTGGGCCGCCACCAGGTCGGCCAGTTCATCGTTCTGCTGCCAGCGCAAGCTGAAGCCGAAGTCGCCGTCCTGGTAGCTGGCGACCGTTCCGCTCAAGGCGCGAAACAGCGACAGCATCGATTGCAGCTGCGCGCGGATGGTAATGATGGCCACCGGCAGCACGCACAGCAGGGTACCCGCCAGCACCAGCAGCGGCTGGCCGGGTAAAAAATGCGCGAGCAGCAGGGCGATGACGATGCCCAGCACCAGCAGGGTGATGATCAGCGCCGTCCAGCGCGTGAGCAGGGAGAGACGCATGGGGCGGTAGGCCATCAGCCGCGCGCGATGCCCAGGCGTTCCATGCGCCGGTACAGCGCCTGGCGCGACAGCCCCAGTTCCTGCGCCGCCTGCGCCACCACGCCGTGCGCGCGCGCGAGCGCCGCGGCGACGCTGTCGCGGTCCGGCTCCGTCACGGCAGCATCCTGCGGCGCGCGCAGCGACGGCATACCGGCCAGCGGCAAGCCCGTCTCCTGCGCGCCGATCACCGGACCGGCCGTCAGCAGGCTGGCGCGCTGCATGACGTTTTTCAGTTCGCGCACATTGCCCGGCCAGCCATGCGCCAGCAGGGTGGCCTCGGCCTGGGCGTCCAGGGTTTTTTCACAGCCCAGGAAATGCCGCGCCAGCACCAGGATGTCAAGCGGGCGCTGGGCCAGCGGCGGCAGGCGCAGTTCGATCACGTTCAGGCGGTAGAACAGGTCTTCGCGAAACGTGCCGGCCTTGATCATCGCCGGCAGGTCGGCGTTGCTGGCGCTGATGACGCGTACTTTCACCTGCCGCTCGCGGTTCGAGCCGAGGCGCTCGAAGCGTCCCGTTTCCAGCACGCGCAGCAGTTTCATTTGACCGGCCAGCGGCAGGTTGCCGATCTCGTCGAGGAACAAGGTGCCGCCGTCGGCCGCGTCGAACTTGCCGTCTCGCGCGCGCGTGATGCCCGTGTAGGCGCCCGCTTCGGCGCCGAACAGTTCCGCCTCGATCAGCTCGACCGGCACGGCGCCGCAATTGAGCACGACGAAGGGGCCGCTGGCAACGTGGGAATTGGCTTGCACGATGGCGGCGATGCGTTCCTTGCCGCTGCCGTTCGGCCCCGAAATGAGCACGGGCACGTCGGCCCGCGCCACCTGGCACGCCAGGTGCACGACTCTTTCCGTGGCCGGGTCTTGCCACACCATGCCGCGCAAGTCGAAGTCGTGCTCCAGGGTGTGGCGCTGGCGCTGCTCGGCCACCACGCGCTGGCGCAGCGCGCGGTTGGCCTGTCCCAGTTCCAGCAGGTTCTGCACGGAAGCGATCAGGCGCCGGTCATCCCACGGTTTGGCCAGGTAATCGGCCGCACCGGACTTGATCAGGTCGACGGCCGCATCGAGCTGGGTCCATGCCGTCAGCAGGATCACGGGCAGGTCCGGGTGGCGCGCGCGGATGGCGTGGAACAGCGCGCTGCCTTCCTCGCCTGAGGTGGTGTCGGCCGTGAAGTTCATGTCCTGCACCACCAGGTCGATGGCGTGGCGTTCGAGCAGTTGCAGGCCTTCCTCGGGCGAGGCGGCGCGCACGGCGTCGATCTCGTGCAAGGAGAACAGCACGTCCAGCGCGATGGCCACGGCGGCATTGTCGTCAATAATCAGTACGGTAGGCATGCGCGCAGCATATCACTCAGGTGCCGGCTCAGGTACTGCGGGTGGCAGTGGCCGGCGAAATGCTGGCTGCGCGCCAGGCTGGACCGTACACCGCGCCCACGCCCAGCAGCCAGAACACGAGCGCGCCGGCCAGCAGATAGCCGGGTGGCAGGCGCGCCATTTCCAGCTGGCTCACCAGCAGCTGGTTCAAGCCCAATCCCAGCAGCACGCCGCACGCCACGCCGACGCTGGTGATCATGAAATTCTCGGTCAGGAAGTAGCGCAGGATGTCGATGCGGCGCGCACCGAGTGCACGGCGTACCCCGATCTGCTTGCGCCGCTGCGTCACCCACAGGCTGGCGATGCCGACGATGCCGCTGGCCGTCACCAGCAGCAGCAGGGTCGATACGGAGATCAGCATCCATGACAAGCCCTGGTCGGCCCGGTAGCGCGCCTTGCGATGCTGTTCCAGGGTGTCGGTGGTGACCAGCAGTCGGTCCGTGCTGGAGGTGCGGATGGCCTGTTCCGCCTCCTGCATCAGGCGGTCACGCTGGCCAGGTTCTGCCCGCACGGCGTACAGCAGCAGTCCACGCCCGCCCGTCAGGCGCGCCGGCAGCAGCGCCGAGTATTCGCCACGGGGCTTGGTTTGCGCTCCCTGGGTCTGCAGCCGCTCGACGACGCCCACCACGCGCAGTTCCGGGTCGTCCGAGCCGGTGCCCTGGTACAAGGTCTTGCCGACAAAGCTGGCCTCGCCGGGCCAGATCTTTTGCGCCGCCGCCCGCGTCAGTATCAGCACCTTGGGCGAGCTCTCGTCGACATCTTCGTTGATTTCGGGCACCTCGTCGGGCTGGAAATCGCGCCCTTCGACCAATTGCAAACCATACGTTCTAATCAGCGAATCGGGACTGACATAGGTGGATACTTCGGCGCTGGCCGAGGCCTGGCCGCGCTTGGCCGACACGCTGGTGGAGTGGCCTGAGCGCGACAGCACCGCCTGTGACGTTTGCGCCACCGACATCACGCCCGGCAGTGCGCGCAGCAGTGCCGCCTGGCGCTTCTGTTCGGCGAGCTGGCGCTCATGGCTGCCTCGGTTGAGGTTCTGGATATTGACGTAAAAAACGTCGTTTTCAGCGGCCACGCCGCTGGGCCGCGCGGCGACGGCCTGGCGTACGTTGACGATATACAGGGCGTTGGCCAGGATGGCCAGGCTGATCGCGACCTGCACGGCCACCAGGACGGCGCCGGTTTTGCTGCGCATCAGCGCCGACAGGATGGGACGGATTTCCATGCTGGACCTCATGTAGGGTAAAGGATGTTCATTGGGATTTGAGCTGGATAGCCGGCGTCACCTGGCAGGCGCGCCAGGTGGGCAACAGGCCGGCCATCAGGGCCGCCAGCACCGACATGGCAAACGTCAGCAACAGCATCGGTACATCCATGTGCGCGACGGTGCCCAGGTCCTCGGACTGCCGGCTGACCACGGCCAGCGCGCCAAGCGCCAGCAGCAAGCCCAGTACGCCGCCGGCCAGGCCGATCACGCCGCTTTCGATCAGGAACTGGCGGAAGATGTCGCGCCGCGTGGCGCCCAGCGCGCGGCGGATGCCCACCTCGCTGGCGCGCACGGAAAACTTCGCCAGCAGCAGGCCGATGGTATTGACCAGGCATAGCAGCAGAAAGCCGAAGGCCAGCCAGGCCGCCAGCTTGTTGTCGTTGTCGACTACCTGCAAAAAGCTCATCCACTCGTTCAGGTCGTACAGGCTGTTCGGCGCGTTGCGCTTCATGCGTCCCAGCTTGCGCTGCTCGCCCGCATAGGCGTCCAGGTACTGCTGCAGCTGGCCGCGCTCGCCGCTGCTGGCCATTTCGAACCAGAACTGCAGCCAGGTGCAGCCCGACGCGAGCCTGCCCTGGTAGCCGGGTGCGTTATTGTCGCCGTTGCAGCTCATGCCGCCATCGTGCTCGGTTTCGTGGCGGATGGCGCTGGCAAACGGAATGAAGAATTCATCCTCCGGGCCGAATGCGCCCTTGCTGCCGATAATGTGATGGGCGCGTGGCACTACATCCCAGGTGGCCAGCACGCCCGTCACCATGTAGGGCCGGCCCAGCACCGTGACACGCTGGCCGACCGGATTGCTGCTGCCGACCAGCTTTTCGGACAGCGCGCGGCTCAGCACGATCACATCGGCGCCGCTGGCGTCGTCGGCTTCGCTCCATGGCTGGCCGTACAGGAACGTCGGCTCGAACATGGCAAAGAAGTCGCGCGTGGGCGCCATGCCCTGCGCATTGAAGACGCCGATATCCTTGCGCAAGGGCTCGACCGGGCCGGCCACGCCGTACATCACGGTGCGGCGCACGCCCACTTTGCTGGCCATGAAATTGCGCGCGTCGATATAGCTCATCTGGGATTGCGCGAAGCTGGGTTTGTCGCCGGGTACGTAGCCCTTGACGGGCAGGATGTCGATCATCGGCACGAACAGGCGGTCGCTCTTGTGCGGCAGCGGATCGCCCGACATGGCGTGCAGGATGGTGACGGTGGACACGCTGGCGGCCACGCCGACGGCCAGGGTCAGCACCATCAGCGCCGTCAGGGCGCGGTTGCGGCGCAGGCTGCGCAGGCCCAGCGTGAAATAGTAGCGGAACATGGTCTCTCCTTACGCTGTCACGGGGTGCTGCGGCTTGGCCGACAGCGTGGCGCGGTGCTGCACCAGGTCCGACACCTGGCCGTCGATGATGTGCACATTGCGCTGGCTGCGCAGCGCCAGTTCCGGATCGTGCGTGACCATCAGGATGGTGGTGCCTTGCGCGTTGATTTCTTCCAGCAGTTCCATCACGCCGCGCGCCATCTGCGTATCGAGGTTGCCCGTCGGTTCATCGGCCAGCAGCAGCTTGGGCGAGCCGGCCAGCGCGCGCGCGATCGCCACGCGCTGCTGCTGTCCGCCCGACAATTCGGCCGGATAATGTTTCATGCGCGACGCCAGGCCGACCTTGGCCAGTGCTTCCTCGATGCGCTCCTTGCGCTCGGCGCGGTTGAAGCCCCGGTAGCGCAGCGGCACGTCGACATTGTCGAACAGGGACAGGTCGGGAATCAAGTTAAAACCCTGGAAGATGAAGCCCAGCTTTTCATTGCGCAGGCGCGAGCGGGCATTGTCGTCCATGCCCCTGACGTTGACGCCGTCGAGGATGTATTCGCCGTCCGTGAATTCCTCGAGCAGGCCGGCGATGTTCAGGAAGCTTGTCTTGCCTGAGCCGGACGGCCCCGTGACGGTGACGAATTCACCTTGTCGCACATGGATGTCGAAGCCGCGCAGGGCGTGGGTTTCGATCATGTGGGTGCGGTAGACTTTGCTCAGGTTTTGCATGCGCAACATGGAGGGCCTCTCAGGATATAAGTTGAATGATGTGTCAGTTGAGCGAGATGCGGGCAGCGTTCTCGAAGTTTTCCGTGCCGGCGACGACCACCTTATCGCCCAGCTTCAAGCCGTCGAGGATTTCCACTGCCGACACGCTGGTCGCACCCAGTTTGATCGGTGTGCGCGTCGCCACGCCATCGCGCACGACGTAGGCGAAACGGCCGCCTTCGGCTTCGACGAAGGAGCCGCGCGCCAGCATCAGCACATTCGGTTTTTCATCGATCAGCAGGCGCGCCGCCACGCGCTGGTTCTGGCGCAGGCCGGCCGGTTGCGCGCCATCGAAACGCACGCGCGCCAGCACCTGGTTTTTGACCACTTCGGGCGACAGCGCCGACAGCTTGCCGGTCGCCTTGATGACGCCCGTTTCGATCTCGGCGCGCATACCCAGGCCGATGTCGGCCACATAGGTTTCAGGCACCTCGAGTTCGACTTCCAGCTGCGACAGGTCGACCAGGGTCATCAAAGCCGTATTGGCTTGCACCACGCTGCGGTTGGCCACCGACAGGGTACCGATAAAGCCGTTGACGGGCGCGCGCACGGTCAGCTCGTCGACCCGGCGCTGAGCGTTGTCGCGGCTCAGGCGCTGGCGTTCGAGTTCATTGCTTTTTGTTTTCAGGGCCAGGGTCACGTCTTCGCTTTCCAGTCCTGCCGCCTGCGAAGCGTGCTTGCTGCGGATATCGGCCGAATTCAAGGCATCCTTGGCCTTCTGGTAATCGATCTTGGCGATGATGCCCACCTGCGCCACGCTTTCATAGCGTTCCAGCGTGCGCTGCGCGGACAGGCGCTCGATTTCGGCCATATCGGCTTCCCGGCGCGCCAGCAGTTTCTGCTTCTTGGCCAGGATCTGCTGGCGCGCCACTTCCGCCTCCAGCTGCTGCACGCTCGATTGTTCGCGCTTGAGGGCGTCGGACAGGTCCGGCGATTCCAGCACGGCCAGGATGTCGCCCTTTTCCACCGTGTCACCCGCCTTGGCTTTCAGCGTGACGGTGGCCACGGTGGTCGAATACAGGGTCGGGCTGATCGAGGCGACCACGCGGCCAGTGACGGCCGCGTCGCGGATCAGGGTGCCGCGCGTGACCTCGGCGATGCGCAGGCGGTTGCTGTTGACGGAATGCTCGCTGCTGCGCCAGCCGGCAACGACAGCGATGGCGCCGCCGATGACGATGACGGCGCCAGCCAGCAGCAGGGCGCGTTGCTTGTGGCGCTGGCCCGGCGGGGCGGACAGTACGGCGTCTTGGGAGGAAGTATCGCGGATCATGGTCATGTCTCGTGAAGGATGTCGTTTCCAAAGCACGATCCATGCCAGTTGTTAAGTCATTGATTTGAATGGTAAAAAAATTTTGCGTCCGGTTGTCCGCCGTGTCCGCGCTGTCCAGCGTGTCCGCGGGCGCCGCATTGTCGCGGCGTTTGCGCATGGATCTTGATATTCTGGCAATCGACCTGATCTGCGGCACAGGCAGTGATGGCGCGCGGCGCCATGCTGGCCATTTTTTGGAGCATGATGTCGCCTTCGCCCTCTCTTTTTGCCCGCCTGCGTCCCTGGTTGCGCCAGTTTGCCAGCCTGCCCGAACCGCCGGAACTCGATTATCCATTTGCCGCCAGCGACATCGCCATGCTGCAGCGCATCGACGGTGGTGTGCCCCAGCTCGATAGCCAGACGTGGAATGAAATGCTGCTGGATGCCTACCATGCGCAACTGGCCACGCAGACCAGCATTCTTGGCCAGCAGCGCTTGCATCAGCGCCTGGCCAGCGGCACGGCGGACGCCGCATCGTGTGCGCGCATCGCGGCCTTGCTGGCCGCGCCGGCACAGCAGGCGGTGATCGAGCAAGCCATGCTGCCGCTGCGCACGGCAGACGTGGAAGTGGCTGCGCTGCTGTGTGGTGCCGCGCCGCCCGCGTCGCCGTGGTGGAGCCGCTGGCTGCTGCTACCGCCGTTGGCGCTGTTGGCATCGCTGCTGACTGCGTGGCTGTTTGCGCCGCTGGCATGGGCCGTCGCGGTGGCCGTCTGGTTCTCGCTGATGGCGTTGCAGATGCGTTTTTACGAGCGTTGCAAGCCGTGGGAGCGCAGCGTCTTTACCTTGCAGCAGATACTGCTGGTGCACGGCCGTCTGGGGGCGCTCGATACGGCATTCACGGCGGAGCTGCGAGAAGGCGGACGGGCTGCCGGCGTGATCAGTCGGCAGATTACGCCAGTGCGCTGGATCAAGATGGTTCCCTTGCTGAGCGAATATGACGACTGGCTCATGTTGGGCAATATCCGGCGCTATTTTCACAGCCTGCGCGTGGTGCGGCGCGAACGCGCCTTCCTGCGCCAGAGTTTCCTGCTGTTGGCCGACCTGGAGGCGGACTTGGCCCTGGCGCGCCATCTGCGCGGTCGCGAAGAGTTTTGCTGGGCGCAGGAAAGCGATGCGCGGCAGTTGTCGCTCGATGCCATGGTCCATCCGTTGCTGGCAGGTGCCAAGCCCCTGTCGCTGCGGCTCGATGGCCGTGGCGCGTTCATTTCGGGGCAGAATGCGGTGGGCAAAAGTACCCTGTTGCGCGGCGTGGGGCTCAATCTGATCAGTGCGCGGGCTTTCGGCTTTTGTTATGCGCAGGCGGCCCTGGTGCCCATGCTGCCCTTGTATTCGAGCATGCAGAATGAAGACTCGCTCGATGGCGGCGAAAGTTTGTATATCGCCGAATTGCGGCGCGCGCGCGAATTGCTGGCGCTGGCCGAGAAGGGCGCGCCGGCGCTGTTCCTGATCGATGAAATCTTCCGCGGCACGAACCACCTTGAATCCGTGGCGGCCGCGGCCGCCGTGTTGCACAGCCTGGCCGCGGGCCACCTGGTGATCGTCTCGTCGCATAACCTGGTGCTGGGACCCTTGCTGGAAGACTGCCTGGCGCCGTGGTGCGTGCGCCGCGATGACGCCGGTGCGCTGCTACTGGCGCCCGGCGTGCTGCAAGCGACGAATGGCATCGCCTTGCTGGCACAGCGCGGTTTTGACGCCGGCATCGCGGACAAGGCGGGGCGCGTCTTCGACTGGCTCAGCACGCATATGGCGCAACCGGCCGATTGCGGCGGCGTGCTCGAACGGGCCTGAGGGCCGGGCTTACTTTTCCTGCTTTTCGGGCGTGCTCTTGTCGATCACTTCGCGGCAATCGCCGCGGATGATGGCGTTGTCGTAGTTGGTCCAGCCATAGCTGTCGACGTAGCGCTTGTGCTGCTTGAAGCGGGGGCTGGCGATGCTCCATTCGGGCTGTTCGCCGGCAAAGCGGATGTCGCCCAGGTCAAGCAGGGTGTGGAACATGTTTTCCGTCGACAGGCGGGCCTTTTGATGGCGCCGCAACTGCGTGACCTTGTCCGGATAGTGCTGCTGGAATTGCGGCGAATACCAGACGAAGGCGGGCACGTGGAATTCGAACTGCGTGTTGTGGCCGTGGAAGGCCAGGCGGCAGGTGCCGTCGTACAGCGTCTGGCCGTGATCGGCCACGTAGACGAGCGAGCTGCGCAGGGCGGTGCGCTGGCCGTCGTCCTTCAGCATGCCGATCACGTTCGACAGGAACCAGTCCGTGTACAGGATGGAGCTGTCGTAGCTGTTGTTCAGCTGCGGCTTGATGGCCGTGTCCGTGTAGACGGGCTTGTCGACGCCGAACAGCGACGGCTGCCACTTGTCGAACGCCTTCGGATAGCGCTGGCTGTAGTTCCAGTGGCTGCCCAGGGTGTGCAGCACGATGAGTTTTTTCGGTGCCGGGTCGGCCAGCGCGTTCTTGAACGGGTCGAACAGGATCTGGTCGAAGTTCGAATTGTTGGTAAAGCCGCCCAGGTTCAGGAATTGCACCACGTCCGCTTCCTTGGCAAACACGGACACGGGCGTGTCGAACTGGCCGAACGAGATCTGGTTCGACAGCCAGTAGGTCTTGAAGCCCGCTTCCTTGTAGGCGGTGAGGAAGGATTTTTCCGAGAAACCATCCTTGAGGCTTTGCGTGGCCGGTTTGCGCGAGATGATGACGGGCACGGACAGCCGCGTGGCGGAAACGGCCGTGATGACGTCGGCCAGCGGCACCAGGTTGCTTTCCTGTTTCAGCAGGGGATTGGTGTCGCGCTCGTAACCGTTCAGGCTCCAGCGGTCGTAGCGCGACGATTCGCCGATCACCATGACCACCACTTCCGGATGGGGATCGGGCTGTTGCTGGTGCGCGCCGAAACGGAAGCTGCTGCTTTTCTGTCCCAGTTCGGCCAGGTACCGGCGTTCTTTATAGAAGTCGAAGCCGCGCGCGGCCAGGCCGAAGGGCCAGGAATTGCTGACGGTGTCGAAGGCGTAGGGCAGGCGAGCCCAATGAGGCAGGCTGGGCCAGCCCAGGCCCGTCTCGTCGGCGCCGGCGATGCTGGCGTTCTCCGGCTTGCTGCTTTCCTCGTCTTCCTCGGCCGTGTCGTCGTCGGCCGAACTGGCGTCGCCGAAGCCGGAGGCGCCCGCCTTGCCGCTGGCCGCCGGTTGACTGGCCTTGGCTGATGCTGGGGCGCTGTGCAGGACTTTGGCGTCGAAACCGAATTCGTAGCCATACCACCAGAAGCCGCCCAGCAGGAGCAGCAGCACGAAGGCGGCCGGGCGCGTCTTGCCGCGCCAGTCGAGGTTGCGCGTGCGGGTGGCCGCATACCAGCTGAGCGCGCACCAGGCGATCACGCCCAGCATGACTGCGCCCATCAGCCAGACCTTTTGTCCGAGGAATTCCATTGCTTCCTTGGGGCTGGTTTCGAAGATGATGCCCAGGTGGTGCGTGGAAATGCCCTGGCCATAGAAGATGAACAGGTAGATTTCTGTCGGCAGGGCGAGGAAGGCCGGCACCAGCAGCCAGTGGAAGTAGGCGGGACGCTTGAACACGCTCCAGACGGCCAGCCAGGCCAGCAGCTCGAAGGTGAGCATCTGCCAGGGATGCTCGGGCGCACGCCCCAGCAGCGCGGGGACGAAAGGCACGGCCGTCAGCAAGGCATACGTCAGGAGCAGGAACAGATTGGCGGGGCGAAGCAAGGAGCGCATAAGGGGAGGGCGGCGAAAAATGTCCGCTATTATCAATCCTTTTGTTGTCTTGCGGTCATACAAGAATGCGCGCGCCCGATGCTTGGTTGCAGGGAAAGAATGCCAAATCATCAAGCGCCGCGAGGTGCCGGCGTCCGCGTGCTGCGGTCAAAGATTAGTCAAAATGCCACAAAAGTCGCGCTTTTTTGCCTTTTTTTATAGCAAAAAGCGGTAAACCGATTGACCCCCTGTAACACAAGGTCTAAACTAGCGAGTTCTCGATTTTATTCTGCTCATCGTTTACGTATTGCTTGGCATTTCATGGCCGCTCCTTATCGAGTGGCTGCGGGCGCCTCCGGTGCGCAGTAGATGAAAGCGGGACGAGGTTTTAGTCGCCGGGCATCTTGCCCGGGTTATTAATCGTAGTTTTTTGTTGGATTTATAACGATGCCAACCATCAATCAATTGATTCGCAATCCACGCGTCGCTTTGACCGTGAAGAGCAAATCGCCGGCGCTGGAAAACAGCCCGCAAAAACGTGGCGTCTGCACACGTGTTTACACCACGACTCCAAAGAAGCCTAACTCGGCTCTGCGTAAAGTCGCTAAAGTTCGTCTGACCAATGGTTTCGAAGTCATTTCGTACATTGGCGGTGAAGGCCATAACCTGCAAGAGCATAGTGTTGTGCTGTTGCGCGGCGGCCGCGTCAAGGATTTGCCGGGTGTGCGTTACCACATGGTTCGCGGTGCCCTGGATACCCAAGGCGTTAAAGACCGTAAGCAATCGCGTTCGAAGTACGGTACCAAGCGCGCTAAAGCAGGCAAGAAGTAATAAGTTGTACGCAGCAAACCCAAGTTTCGCTCAGTGGCAACTAGCTAAGTGAATGTAGTCGACCGCATCTGGTCGAGTAAGTGGAAGACTATGATGGTCGTCCGCGAGTGTGCGAAGAACGCGCGCTCAACTGAAGATTGAAAGGAATTGATATGCCACGTCGTCGTGAAGTACCCAAGCGCGAAATTTTGCCAGATCCAAAATTCGGCAACACTGATGTCGCTAAATTTGTAAACGTGCTGATGCTGTCCGGTAAGAAATCGGTTGCAGAAAACATCATCTACGGTGCTTTCGAGCACATCGCAGCAAAATCGGGTAAAGATCCACTCGAAGTTTTTGCTACCGCAATCAACAACGCCAAGCCGTTGGTTGAGGTGAAATCCCGTCGCGTCGGTGGTGCAAACTACCAGGTGCCGGTCGAAGTTCGCCCAGTCCGTCGTATGGCTCTGTCCATGCGTTGGTTGCGTGAAGCTGCTAACAAGCGCAGCGAAAAATCGATGCCACAACGCCTCGGCGGTGAGCTGATGGAAGCGGCTGAAAGCCGCGGCGGCGCGATGAAAAAACGCGACGAAGTCCATCGTATGGCTGAAGCGAACAAAGCGTTCTCGCATTTCCGCTTCTAATATAAAGCCAGCTACCGCAAGGCGGCTGTCAAGCATCTGTTGTTCGAGGCCGGGCTCATTTTTGCAAAAAAATGCTGCTCGGTTTTGTCCATTCATTTAGGATTAATTATGGCCCGCAAGACCCCCATTGAGCGCTATCGTAATATCGGTATCTCCGCTCACATCGATGCAGGTAAGACGACCACGACCGAGCGCGTCCTGTTCTACACAGGCGTGAACCACAAGCTGGGCGAAGTCCATGATGGCGCTGCCACCACCGACTGGATGGCACAGGAGCAAGAGCGCGGTATCACGATTACCTCGGCTGCTGTTACGTGCTTCTGGAAAGGCATGGCAAACAACTTCCCAGCTCACCACATCAACATCATCGACACCCCAGGCCACGTTGACTTCACCATTGAAGTGGAACGTTCGATGCGCGTGTTGGATGGCGCCTGCATGGTTTACTGTGCAGTCGGCGGCGTGCAGCCACAATCGGAAACGGTATGGCGTCAGGCTAACAAGTACAAAGTGCCACGTCTGGCCTTCGTGAACAAGATGGACCGTACCGGCGCCAACTTCTTCAAGGTCTACGATCAGATGCGTTCGCGTCTGAAAGCCAACCCAGTACCTATTCAGATGCCTATCGGCGCTGAAGATGTCTTCACCGGTGTTATCGATCTGGTCAAGATGAAAGCGGTTATCTGGGACGACGCTTCGCAAGGCATGAAGTTTGAATACGGCGAGATTCCTGCACACCTGGCTGCTGATGCTGCCAAGTGGCGCGAGAACATGGTTGAAGCCGCTGCTGAAGCGTCGGAAGACCTGATGAACAAGTACCTGGAAGAAGGCGACCTCTCGGAAGAAGAGATCAAGGCTGCCCTGCGTCAGCGTACCATCGCCAGCGAAATCGTTCCAATGTTGTGCGGTACCGCCTTTAAAAACAAGGGCGTACAAGCCATGTTGGACGCGGTCATCGAGTACCTGCCATCGCCAATCGACATTCCACCTGTCCCAGGTCTGGACGAGGACGAGCAGCCAGTCGAGCGCGCCGCTGACGACAATGAGAAATTCTCGGCATTGGCGTTCAAGATCGCAACCGATCCGTTCGTCGGTCAGCTGTGCTTCATCCGTTGCTACTCGGGTACCCTGAATTCGGGCGACTCGGTGTTGAACTCCGTGAAGCAGAAGAAAGAGCGTATCGGCCGTATCGTGCAGATGCAAGCGAACGAACGCGAAGAAATCAAGGAAATGCGCGCTGGCGACATCGCCGCTGTCGTGGGTCTGAAAGACACCACCACTGGCGATACGCTTTGCGACGAGAAGGCAAGCGTCGTTCTGGAGCGCATGGTCTTCCCTGAGCCAGTGATTTCGCAGGCAGTCGAGCCAAAAACCAAGGCCGACCAGGAAAAAATGGGCCTGGCGCTGAACCGCCTGGCAGCAGAAGATCCATCGTTCCGCGTGCGTACCGATGAAGAATCGGGCCAGACCATCATCGCCGGTATGGGCGAGTTGCATCTGGACATCATCGTTGACCGTATGAAGCGTGAATTCAACGTTGAAGCGACCGTCGGCAAGCCACAAGTGGCTTACCGCGAAACGATCCGTAAAGTGTGCGAAGAGTCGGAAGGCAAATTCGTCAAGCAATCGGGTGGTCGTGGTCAATACGGTCACGTGGTTCTGAAGATCGAACCGCAAGAACCGGGCAAGGGCTTCGAATTCGTTGACGCGATCAAGGGCGGTACCGTTCCTCGCGAATACATCCCTGCAGTTGAAAAAGGTGTGCGCGACACGCTGACTTCGGGCGTGATGGCTGGTTACCCAGTCGTCGACGTGAAAGTCACGCTGTTCTTCGGTTCGTACCATGATGTTGACTCGAACGAAAATGCATTCCGCATGGCCGCTTCGATGGCATTCAAAGATGGCTGCCGCAAAGCATCGCCAGTCATCCTGGAGCCGATGATGGCCGTGGAAGTGGAAACGCCGGAAGACTACGCCGGTACCGTGATGGGCGATCTGTCGTCGCGTCGCGGCATGGTGCAAGGTATGGATGAAATTGCTGGCGGTGGCGGCAAGATCATCAAGGCCGAAGTACCTCTGTCGGAAATGTTCGGTTACGCCACGTCGTTGCGTTCGTCGACCCAAGGTCGTGCGACTTACACGATGGAATTCAAGCACTATGCTGAAGCACCTAAGCATGTGACTGAAGCAATCGTAAGCTCGAAAGCTAAGTAATAGAAGTTCCGGGCCGGCTTTCACGAGAATGCCGGTCCCTACATTTAAATCATTGTTCTAAGGAAGAATAAAATGGCAAAAGGTAAATTCGAACGGACCAAGCCGCACGTCAACGTCGGCACCATCGGCCACGTCGACCACGGTAAAACCACGCTGACCGCTGCAATCGCAACGGTTCTGTCGAAGAAATTCGGCG
>NZ_PDZL01000025.1 GCF_002735705.1 Janthinobacterium sp. BJB426 | reverse complement strand
GGGCGGCCGCGGGGGCGGCGCCGGGAAGGGGGACAGCGGACACAGGGAACTCCGTGGATGAGGATCAGTCCACGCAGTATAGGTAGCGCTAAATATTATGAAAATTGATCATTGATGAAGTTTGAATTGCGTCTGGCGCAATGATTTATTCCTCTGGCAGCGCGCTGCCGCACAGCTCCTTGATCATGCGGCGCAGCCAGCGGTGCGCATGGTCGTGGTCGAGGCGTGGGTGCCAGGCCTGGAAGACTTCCACGCTGTCGACGGGAATCGGCAGCTGGAAGGTGCGCAGCCTCAAGCCCAGGCGCTCGACGATGGCCAGCAGCGGCGTGGGCATCAGCGGCAGCAGCAGGCGCGAATCGGCCACGGCGAAGATGGCGGACTGGAAGTTGGGGCTGATCAGCGAAACCCGGCGCGTGTAGCCCCGCTCGGCCAGGATGGTGTCGAAGGGGCCGCGCGCCAGGCCGCGCCGCGAGACGCTGATATGTTCGTACTCGGTAAAGCTGTCGAGGTTGATGGGGCCGTCGAAGATCGGGTGGTCGCTGCGGGCGATGCCGACAAAGCCGCTGGTAAACAGCTGCTGCAGCTTGATGTCGGGCGCAAAGGCGCGCCGCGCGCTGATGTACAGGTCGACGCGGCCCGCGTGCAGGGCGTCGTTTTCCGTGGCGCCATCGCCTTCGGGCACGAAGCGCAGCACCGTGTGCGGCGCGTGCACGGCCAGCAGGTCGCGCAGCTTGCCGCCGTAGGCGCCGACAAACACGTCGTTGGCGCACAGGCTGAAGGTGCGTTCCAGGGTGCGCAGGTCCACTTCGCGGCCCGAGGTGAAGATGGCGTGCGCCTGCTCCACCACGCCACGCACCTGCTCGCGCAATTCCAGCGCGCGCGGCGTGGGCGCCAGGCCGCGCCCGGAGCGCACGAAGACGGGGTCGCCGATGGCGTCGCGGATGCGCGCCAGGGTGCGGCTCATGGCCGGCGCGCTCAAATGCATGCGCCGCGCGGCAGCGACGGCGCTGCCTTCCTCGAGCAGGATGTCGAGGGCGACGAGCAGGTTCAGGTCGGGAAGTTTCATGCGCCGATTATAGCGCCGGATCTCTCCTTCAGAAATCCACCTGCGCCGAGAAACGCGCGCTGCGCGGGCTGCCCACGTTCAGCCAGCCGCCGCCCACGCCCGCTGCCGAGGCCCAGTAGCGGCGGTCGAACACATTGTCCAGGTTAGCCCGCAGCACCACCGGACGCATGTCTTGCAGCCGCAGCGTGTAGCGCGCGCCCAGGTCGAGGATGGACCAGGCGGGGATCTGCTGCAGGTTGCCCGAGCCGGCATACTGCGAGCCGGCATGCGTGATTCTGCCCGTCAGCGTCAGGCCGGGCGCAAACGGCGCATCCCACTCCGAACCGAGATTGACATTCAGCCTGGAGATGCCGGGCGCCTTGTCACCGTCAGACTTGCCTTGCGGGGTGGCCGTCAGCACGGCGTCGAGCAGCATGGCGCCGGCCATCACGCGCCAGCCCTTGACGGGTTCGCCGACGATGGACGCTTCCAGGCCCCGGTTGCGCTGTTCGCCAAACAGGCCGTACACCATGCTGGCGGTGTCGAGCTGGCCATTCGGCTGCTTGACCTGAAAGACGCTGACGGTGGTCAGGTAGTCGCCCGTGTCGATCTTCACCCCCGCCTCGTACTGGCGGCTTTTATAGGGAGAGAAGATTTCGCCGGCGTTCCTTGCCATGTCGGGCGCCACCGGGCCCTTGTTCAGCGCCTGCATGCTGTTGGCGTACAGCGACACGTTGGCGACGGGCTTGAAGACGATGCCCACGCCTGGCGTCAGCGCGCTCTTGTCGTAGGCCGTTTTTACGCCGTTGCGGTAGCTGGCCACATCGACGCGCTGGTGGCGCGCGCCGCCCATCAGTTGCAAGCGGCCGTCCAGCATGGTGATGGTGTCGGCGATGGCAAAGCTGGTCAGCGTGCTCTGCGACGTCAGCGGCAGCGCGCCCAGGCGGCTGGTAAATACCGGTGCATCGACAAACACGGGCGCATACAGATTGGAGTTGAGTTCTCCGTTGTATTCGCGCGCGCTGTAGATTTTCTGCCACGTGCCGCTGGCGCCCGCGTGCAGTTCATGCGTCAGGGCGCCCGTCCTGAGCACGCCGCGCAAACCCGCTTCACCGGAGCGCGACTTGGTCAGCGAAGGGCGCGATGAAAAGTATTCGGTAAAGTCGCCTGCGCTGTTGCCGATGATGGGTTCGGGCGACAGTTTGTCCTGCTGCGCATGCTGGGCGCCCAGCGCGGCGTAGGCCGTCAATCCGGGCGCGAGATCGTATTCGATCCTGGCCATGCCGAATTCGGTGGTCGATTTGGCGTAGTTCCATCGTTGCGTGGTGTTGCGCGTCGGTGGCTTGGGGATGTCGAAGCCGTTCGAATCGAGGAAGTACCACCAGCCGCCACGCCGCATGTCGAGGTGGTCGTAGCCGAGATCGAGCGAGGCGCGCAGGGCGCCGCCCCGGTAGTCGAGTCCCAGGCTGGCCGTGCCCATGGTCTTGTCGCTGCCCTTCAGCGCCGTTTCGCCGTCGCGGTACACGGCATTGGCGCGCACGCCGAACTGCCTGTTGTCGCCGAAGCGGCGGCCCACGTCCAGATGGGCGCCGAACTGCGCGCGCGAATCGTAGCTGCCCGTCAGGCGCGTGAGCGGCGCGTCGCCCGCGCGCTTGGGCACCAGGTTGATGATGGCGCCGATGCTGCCGCCGGGCGCGATGCCGGCCAGGAAGGCCGAGGTGCCCTTCAGCACCTCCACTCTTTCCAGCGTTTCCATGGGGATCTTGGTGGCTGGCGCCACGCCGAACAGGCCGCCGTAGCTGATGTCCTCGGCCAGCACATTGAAGCCGCGCACGTGGGGCTGGTCGATATAGCTGTCGCGCGGCCAGCCGCTGGCGATCGACGGGTCGTTGGCCAGCACGTCGCCCAGGCTGCGCGCCTGCTGGTTGCGCAGCAGTTCTTCCGTGTAGCTGGTGGCGGCAAACGGCGTGTCCATCACGTCGCGCGTGCCCAGCACGCCCAGGCGGCTACCGCGCGCTATCTGCCCGCCCGCATAGGCGCCGGGCAGGGCGTCATCCTGCACGCCGCTGACGCTCACTTCGGGCATGACGGCGTCGCGCGCACCGGCAGGCGTGGCCGGGGCGGCGCGCAGCGTATAGCCACCCGCCTCGGTACGCAGCAGTTCCAGGCCGCTGCCGGACAATGCCAGCCGCAGCGCTTGCGCCGCATCGTAGCGGCCGCGCACGGCGGCGGCGCTGCGGTTGGCCGCCAGGGTGGCGTCCATGGTCAGCACCACGCCGGCCTGGCGCGCGATTGTATTCAGGCTGGCGGCCAGCGCACCGGCGGGGATGTCGTACTCCTGCACGGCTTGGGCGGCGTCACGGTGTTGCGCCAGGGCGGACAGGGGCGCCAGTGCGGCGCCGCTCGCCACGAGGACGGCGGCAAACAGGGGATGGTATGGGAAAGGCAAGGACACGGCGCGACTCCTGAAAAAGGGAAAAAAGATGGGGCTTCCCTTCCTTGCCGTGCCAGACCGCGAAAGTGAGAGGGGCAAGATGACTTTTATTTGTCTTCACGCCGCATGCGCACCGTGCTCCACCAGCGGGCAGTGGTCGACACTTCCACCGGCACGGCCGCGCTCAAGGCCAGCAGCGCGGCGCCGCTGTCGCCCAGGGGCAGGGCGCCGCTCACGCGCAGGCGCGCCGCCTCGGGCGTCACGTGCAGGTAGCCGTGGTGATAGCGGGCGATTTCGGCCACCACGGCGCCCAGCGGCTGGTTCTCCACCACCAGCATGCCGTCTTTCCAGGCGTCGGCATTGCCGTCGGCCGGGGCGGGCAGGCCGACCACGCCGTCGTGCAGGCGCACGGTTTCGCCCTGGCGCACGATGCGCTCCTGGGCGCACGGCACTTGCGGCTGCGGCGCGCAGCTGGTCGGACGGGCGGCGACGGAAAAGCGCGTCACCGTCAGGCGCGTGCCGCCCTCGTCGAGGCGGCGCACGATGAAGCTGGTGCCCAGCGCGCGCAAACTGCCATCCGGCGTATGCACGATAAAGGGACGCCCGCTGTCGTTGCCGCCATGGCTCGTATCGATGGCGATCTCGCCGCTGCGCAGCATCACGCCGCGTTCGTGGCTGTCGAATGCCAGGTCCACGGCGCTGCCGGTATTGAGGTGCAGCACGCTCCCGTCGGGCAGCAGCACGCTGCGGCGCTCGCCCGTGCCGGTGTGGTAGTCGGCCAGCAGGTCCAGCGGCTGCACGTGATGGATGCTGCCGATGCCGGCGGCCAGCATGATCGTCAGCATGACCGCGAGCGCTGTCGCTGCTGCCACGCGCGCGGGCTGCGCCAGGCGCCGTTTGCCGCGCTTGAGCAACAGCGTGCGGGTGGCCGGGCCGGTGGCCGGCGCCAGTTGCTGGTCGATTTGCCCCAGCTGCCGCCAGGCCCGCGCATGCTCCGCCGCCTGTTCCAGCCAGGCTTGCAAGCCCTGCCGGTCCGCTGCGCTGGCCGTGCCTGAACCGAGCAACAACTGCCAGGCGATCGCCTGGTCCAGCACACTGGCTGGTACGGGAGCATGGGCATGCATGTCAGCGCGCCTCGCCAAATTGCAGCTGATAGGCCAGGCGCGCGGCATTGGCCAGGTATTGCCGCACGCGCGGCACCGAGATTTTCATTTGCGCGGCGATGTCGGCATGCGCCAGTCCATCGAGACGGCTCAGCAGCCAGGCCTGGCGGGTTTTGGGCGTCATGGCGTCGAGCATGCGACCCACCGCTTCGAGCGTCTGCAGCGCCAGCAGCCGTTCTTCGGGCGAAGGATGCAGTGCCGGCGGCAGGGCAGCCAGGTCCGCCAGGTAGGCTTGCTCCAGGTCGGCGCGGCGGAAGCTGTCGATCATCAGACCGCGCGCGATGGTGGTCAGGTAGGCGCGCGGCGAGCGCAGCGCCAGCGCGCCGGGGCTGGCTGGTACGGGTGCGCCCAGCAGGCGTGCGAAGGTGTCGTGCGTGAGGTCGGCAGCCTGGTGCTGGTTGTTCAGCTTTTTGCGCAACCAGCCCAGCAGCCAGCCGTGGTGCTCGCCATACAGCGTCTGCACCGGGGTGTCTGCAGTGGATAGGGGATGGGCCAGCGGCATGGATGCCTCCAGGAGTTCGGCTGCCATGCGGCAGTAATGCAAATAAGAATTATTCGCAATTATAGGCGAAGTGCCGGGGCGGATGCAATCGGGGACGCGCAAATGCAAAACGCCGGGACGGTGCCCGGCGTTCTCGTGACTAGTTACCTATTCGCGTATTACTCTGCTGCCGGCTCGGCGCCGCAGCATTTCTTGAACTTCTTGCCGCTGCCGCAAGGGCAGTCGTCGTTGCGGCCCACTTTTGGCTCTTCGCGCTTCATGGTTTGCACCGGTGCCTTGCGGCGCGGTACCCAGAAACGGTGGATGGCCGGCAGGTTCGCTTCCAGTTCCTGCGCCAGCTTGTGCGCCTTGACCGGGTCTTCCACCAGTTTCAGTTCTTCTTCCTTGATTTCGTCGGCACCCAGCAGGTAGATTGGCTGCATCAGCTCGGCCACTTCGGAATCCCAGATTTCATTCCACGAGCCGGGACGCAGTTCCATGCCGTCCCAGAAGCCCCAGCACCAGGCTTCGGCGTCGATCAGGGTCTGGCCTTCGTAGTCGTGCTCGACGAAC
Source organism: Janthinobacterium sp. BJB426 (assembly GCF_002735705.1). Classification (GTDB taxonomy): domain Bacteria; phylum Pseudomonadota; class Gammaproteobacteria; order Burkholderiales; family Burkholderiaceae_D; genus Janthinobacterium. The sequence continues at coordinate 60,583 of NZ_PDZL01000025.1, read as the reverse complement.
AGGGCTTCGAATTCTTTCGGTGCTACTTCAAACGTCACCAGCACTTCATTCATGAAGCGCATGATCAGGTTGACGATGCGTTCTTCTTCCTTGCTGTTCTTGAATTTTGGCGCATCTTCGGCATCTTCGCCCCACACGCGCGGCAACCATTCGGCCGGCATGATCGGTTCCGGGCCGATGGCGACGGCCGTCAGATAGCCGTGCAGCATATCCATGGTCATCGCGTCCTCGGAGCAGCGCTCCGACAACAGGAATTGGTCTAATTCGTCGAATTCTTTTTCTGATAGTGGTTGTTCGAGTTGCATGGCTTGCTCTTTTCTTGAATGTAAGGCGCCAGTATACGCTTTGCTGCGGCTTGCCGCCGAAGTGTTTGCACCGGCGGCCCGCGCGCGCCTTACAATGTCGCTTATGCACAATGAAAACCAGCCGCATGAGGACGACCGGCCCGTCCATCCCTTTTCCGCCCTGAGCCCCGATTGCGTGCTCGACGCGCTCGACAGCGTGGGACTGCGCGGCGATGGCCGTCTGCTGGCCCTGAACAGCTATGAAAACCGCGTCTACCAGGTGGGCATCGAAGACAGCGCGCCCCTGGTGGCCAAGTTTTACCGTCCCGCGCGCTGGAGCGATACGGCCATCCTGGAAGAACACGCGTTCGTGTCCGAGCTGGTCGAGCGCGAAATCCAGGTGGTGCCGGCGCTGGAAATCCATGGCAGCACCCTGCACCAATACCAGGGCTTCCGCTTTGCCGTCTTCCCCCGCCACGGCGGCCGCGCGCCCGAGCTGGACGACCCGGCGACCCTGGAATGGATAGGGCGCTTCATCGGCCGCATCCACGCCGTCGGCGCGCTGTCCACCTACAAGGAGCGGCCGGCGCTCGACCACCAGACGTTTGGCGTCGAACCGCGCGAGTTTCTATTGGAAGGCAATTTCCTGCCGCCCGAACTGCTGGCCGCCTATTCCAGCGTGGCGCAGCAGGCGCTCGACGGCGTCAAGCGCTGCTATGACCGCGCGGGCGACGTGGCCATGCTGCGCACGCATGGCGATTGCCATGGCGGCAACGTGCTGTGGACGGATGCCGGCCCCCATTTCGTCGATTTCGACGACAGCCGCATGGGACCGGCCATCCAGGACCTGTGGATGATGCTGTCGGGCGAGCGCAGCGACATGGTGCGCCAGATGAGCGACATCCTGGCCGGCTATGAGGATTTTTGCGATTTCGACCCGCGCCAGCTGTACCTGGTCGAAGCGCTGCGCACCCTGCGCCTGATCCATTATTCAGCCTGGCTGGCGCGCCGCTGGGACGACCCCGCTTTCCCCGTCGCCTTCCCGTGGTTCAATACGCAGCGCTACTGGCAGGACCGCATCCTTGAACTCAGGGAGCAGGTGGCGCTGATGGATGAAGCTCCATTGTGGCCCATTTGACCTAAACGTCCGAAAAGCGTGGTAAAAGGCGCTCTTCTTGCCGTGCTGATTTGTGCATGCCTGTTCGATAATGGTGGTAATAAATTCCTATAAGCAACGGAATTCACCCGAATAAGCGAGAAATCATGCAAGCACAGCAAAATCAGCGCCAGGCCGCCTCCCTCACCGTCGCGTATTCCGCCGACGATGAGTTCGACCAGGACAGCATGGTCTCGCTGCATGATTTCAAGGACCTGGAGCGCAAGGCCGAGGCGCCAGCTGTCACCATCACGCCTGAATTGCACGCCGAACCGCAAGCCGAGCCGGCAGCCGAAGCCGATGCCAGGGCGCCCGCCGTCGAACGCCAGAAAATGGAATTGAAAGCCATCCACGAGGCGATTGCCCGCGTGGAAGCGGAGGCGAAGGCCACCTGCGCCGCCGAAAGCCGCGCGCTGGCCGAGGCGCGCGTGCGCTCGCTGGCCGAGGACCGCGCCGCCATCGACGCGGCCGCCGCCGCCGCCGCACAGCAAAATGCGCAGGCAGCCGAAGAAGCGATCGCCGCCAACCGCGAACGTCTCGACACCATGCGCGCCGCCGCGCAAGCCAGCGTGGCCCGCCTGGAAGCCGTCAAGCAGGAGACGGCCGAACTGCGCGCCCGCGTGGAGTCCGACAATGAAATCCGCCTGGCCGCCGAACAGCGTTCGCGCGCGGAACAGGAAAGCCGCTTGCGCGCCAGCGAGCAAGTGGCCGTGCAGTCGGAACTGGCCGAGCAGGCCGCCCGCGCCGCCGAGGAATTGCAGGTGCAGACGGAGCAGGCGCGCCTGCAGGCCGTCGAGCGCGTCGCCGCCGTGCAGGCGGCCAAGGAAGAAATGGTGGGCATCGCCTCGGCTGACGCACGAGTCGCTGTGCTGGCGCGTGAACGCGAGCGCCATGCCCACGGTGCGCGCCAGACGGCGCAGATGCTGGCCGAAGCGGAAAGCGAAGCGCTGGACTTGACAGTGCAGCGCGAGCGCGCCGACCAGATCGCGCTGGAATCGGCCTTCAACCGCGCCGCCGCCGAAGTGCGCGCCCTGGAAGAAGCGCGCGCGCTGGCGCACCTGGAACAGGAACGCGAAGCTATCGCCCTGGCGCAGGCGGAATCGGAACGCCATGCGGCGCAGTCGCTGCGTTTGCGCCTGCAGACGGAAAAGGAATTGCGCGACGCGGCCATCCACCGCGAGCGCCTGGAAATGGTTGCCGTGGCCAGCGCGCAGGCGCGCCGCGATGCCGACGTGCGCATCCTGGCCGCCACCGAGGCGCGCATCGAGGTGGACCGCCAGTTGCGCGCCGTGGCGCTGGCCCGTGTGACGGCTGAACAGGATGCGGAAATCGCCGGCCACGCCAAGCTGGAAGCGGAAACGGCCGCACTGGAACAGACCAAGGCACGCGAAGCGGCCGAGCAGGCCGCCGCCGTGGCGGCAGCCCGCGAACTGGAAGAGCAGCAGCGCGCCGCCAGCCTGGCGCATGAACGGGCCGAACTGGCGCGCCAGGCGGCGGAACTGGCCGCCAGCCAGAATGCGGCCGAGCAGGCCGAAGTCGATGCCGGCAAGGCGACCTTCGCCGCGCAGGAACAGGCATCGCAACTGGCGCAGGAAAAAGCCCGGCAGGCAGAGCAGTTGCTGCAGGCGGAGCAGGAGCGCCTGGCCGCGGAACAAGCCGCCATCACCGCCTTGAAAGAAAAACTGGAAGCGGAAGCGCTGGCGTGCAACGCGGCGCAGGAACGGATCGCCGCCGAAGGCGCGCAAGCGGAACTGCTGCGCGGCCAGCAGGCGGCCGAACAGGCCTTGCGGGAAGCTGCGCAAAAGGAAGCGGACGCCATCCGTATTTTGATGGACCAGGCGCTGGTCGAAGGCGAACAGAAAGCGGCTGCAGCGCAAGCCGTCCAGGCGCAGGCGCGCCTGGCCGTGGAGCTGGGACAGGTGCATAGCGAGCGCGCCCGAGTGGAAGAAGACAAGGCGCAAGCGGCCGATGCGCTGCTGGCGTCCGAGCGCGATTTCGTCGCGGCCGAACGCGAGTCGCTGGCCCTGATCGCGCAAAAACTGGTGCAGCAGCGCCAGACCAGCAGCGCCGAAGAACGCGCCTCGCAAGCCATCGCCGGCCGCCTGGAAGTCGAAAAGCAGGCGACGGCGGCAGCCGAAGCGCGCGCCGCCATGGAGCAGCAGGCGCTGGAAGCCATGCGCCAGCGCGAGCAGCTGGAACTGGCCGCTCAGCAGGCCGCCAGCGAAAAGCTCGCCGCGCAGCAAGTCTTGCTGGCCAGTGCGCAGGCCCATGCGGCGCTGCAGCGCAAGGCAGCCGAGACGACGCGCGCGATGGCCATCGCCAAGCAACAATTGCTGGACCTGGAAACGGCGCGCGCGCAGCAGCAGGAACGTGAACTGGCCGCCTTGCGCGCCAGCCTGGAGCAGCCGCAAAGCGCGTTTTCCAGTTCCCTGACCGCCGCCCGGGCGAAAGCAGAACAGGTCAGCTCGGCCAGTTTGACGCGCGAAGTGATCGAGAGATTGACGCAGCCGAATGACGCTGGCGCCGTCTGGCGTTCGCGCTGAGCTGGATACCGAACCAAACCTACTGCGCGGCGCGCTTTGCGCCCGGCGATGCTCAACGTACTAGAGTACGGTTGCGCTTCTCGGCCACAAATCACTGCCGCTCGCTACGGTTTTGTCCGGTATCGTTACTTTAGCGGAAGAGCAAGCCTTTACGTTTCCCTCAAAACTTCCTGCCCACGCCCACCAGCAACACATCCGCATCGCGGTGATAATCGGTGATAACCCGGTTCCACGCCACTTGCGCCACCCAGCGGCGGTTGACGTGGTAGCGGGCCACGGCTGACAGCAAGCCTGTCAGGCGCGTGTCGTGGCCCTGGGTGTCGCGGCCGTCCCAGGCCACGTACGGGCCGGCGCCCATGCCGAATTCCACCTTTTCATTGAGCGAGCGGATCAGCCACAGCTGGGCCGCCGCGCCGCGCCGGTGCGCCAGCACCGTGCTGCCTTCATCGAGCGCGCTGACCGTCCAGTCCACGTATTTTCCCGCCGCGCGCCGGTATTCGAGGGTGAACGGGCGCGAGGACTCGGAGCGCAAGCTGTTGACGATGGTGTGGCCGGTCGATAAGGTCAAGGTGTCGTCGTACGCCCAGTTCTGCAAGTGCAGCTTGGCGCCCGGCACCCCATCATAGCGGTAGCCGGCGCCGATCAACAGGTGCGTGGTGTTGTCCTTGCCATCGGGCTTGATACGGTTGAGCTGCGCTTGCACATACCAGCGGTTGTCGAACTGCCAGCGCGCCTGCAGGCTGACGATGGAACCCCAGCCATGGTCATTGTCGAAGTTGTGGAGGCCGTCGTCCGTCCTGGCCGTGTCGAAGAAGAAGTAGCGGCCCACGCCGGCGCCCAGCATCAGGCCTTGCTCCACTTTTTTCGTGCGCAGCCAGACCTGGCCCGCCATGCCGTCGCGGTGGTGGTCTTCCGGGTGCCCTTCGTTGATATACGACAGGCTGACGGCGCTGTAGTTGCCCACCGGCTGGGTGTAGCTGACGGCGGCCACAAAGGTGCGCTCATTGGTCGAATTGACTTTCAGGGCGCCGGCCATGCCGGACAAGTCCTGTGCCTGGGCGGAAAGGGGGAGCGAGGCGGCCAGCAGGGCCAGGATGGTGAATGGCAGGCGCATGACGGTTCCAGTGACAGGTGAATACACGCTAAAGGTCGTCTGGCGGGGATCATGCGATTGTGCAAGAATCTTGCACATTGGCTATATTTGTAAGCTGTATTGGCCAGAACTCGTCACTAGTGTATAAGAAAAGTGAGAATGTGTGAGGCGCCGGCCTGGAATGGCTGGCCGGCGCGGGACTGCTGGAATGGAGGTATTACTGGCTCAATACGACCTTATCGGCAAAATATTCCGTCTCGCCGAAGCATTGCGTGGGCACGCCCTTGTGCTGGCTGTAGGTGACGAGGATGCGCTTGCCGGCGGCGGCCGACAGTTGCTTGGCCACCTCTTCATCGCGCACGCTGAACTGGAATTTTTCCGGGATGGTGCCCGGCAGCGCGGTGAGCAGCAATTCACCCTCCCATGTCTTGCAAATCCAGCCCCGCTTGGAGAACTTTTGCAGGTAGCCCGCCCGTTCGCCTTCCGAGTACGAGAAGCTGAGGGCCATCCACGTGTAGGCTGCCAGCAGCAGGAAGCCGGCCACGAGGAAGATGGCGAAGGCGAAGGTGACTTTTTTGGTCGTAGGGGTCATGGTAGGGTTGTTTAGGTAAAAGGATCAGTCCTTGCGGCCGGCTTTCCAGTTCAGACCAAAGTTATATCTTTCGTCCATGGCCTGGTGCGCCGTGATTTTACCTTGGCCGCCGAAGTATTCCACCAATTTTGTCACCTGCAGGTTGCCGCCGTGGTTTTCCAGCATGGCGATGGCGCACATGGCGTGCTGGCTATCGCTGTCGAGGCGCACTTCGACGGTCGGCTGGCCGGGAATTTCGATCGTCACGACGCCATCCGTGGCGGCCCAGTTCGGCACGCCTTCGTAGATGAAGGCGTAGACGAGCACGCGCTTGATCTGGTCGAAATGGGTGCCGTTGATGAAGATGTTTTCGCCGCTGCTGATGCTGCCCGTGCGGTCGTCGCCTTCCAGGTGGATATACGGCGGACGGTCGTAGGCGCCCCAACTGTTGCCCAGCGCCTGCACGGCGCTCTTGGCCCCGCCGCTCATTTCGAACAGGCAGCCGATATCGAGGTCGATGCCGCCCGAACGGCCGGCCGGTTTGTTGAACAGCTTGCCGAGGAAGCCCGTGTCCAGCTTCGAGGCGGGCGCCTGGCCTTGCGACGCGTTCTGATTCCAGTTCAGGTTGACCCGGATGCGGCCATAGCCGCCGCTGTCGCGCTTGTCGAGCGAAATCTTGTCGCCCCGTTTTTCCAGGCGAATTTTCGACAGCGAGATTTTATTCGCCGGCGGCGGGGCCGCTGGCGTGGGGACGGGAATTGGTGCAGGGGCAGGAGCCGATTGCGCCGCCTCGCTGCCGCCGAAGTGCTTCAGCAGCGCCGCCAGGCCGCCGGCGAAGCCCTGGCCCACGGCGCCGAAGCGCCAGCTGCCGTCGCGGCGATACAGTTCGCCGATGATGACGGCTTTTTCGTCCTGGAAGTCGTTGCCCGTGAAGGCGAACGTGGCTGCCTGGCCCAGCGCCATGCTGGAGTTGCCCAGTGCGCGCATGCTGCCCTGTTCCGTCGCCGCCGTGAACACCAGCTTGTCGATCGAGGCGGGCAGGCGGGCCAGGTCGACCTGGAAGGTGGAGCGGGGACCGTTCAAGTCCACCGTGATGGCGTTGTCCGGCGCGCTTTTCTGGTTGAAGAAGACCATGTAGCGGTCGTCCGACAGCTTGCCGGCCGCATCGACGCCGAAGCAACTGACATCCACTTCCATCGAACCCGAAACGATATCGAGCGTGACGGCAAACGGGCCATTCAAGCCCAGGTCCGCCAGTTTGCCTTTTTGTCCGCGTGTGAAATTGGTCATGGTCGTGCAATCCCTTCGTCGCTTGAGAGTTGAGTCAATGAGGTAGTCGGTACGTGCGCCGGAGCCGTGTCGGCCGCATGGCGGATGCCGAACAGGCGCGCCTGCTCGATGATGCGCTGCGCCCAGCTGGAATGGGTCGCCACTTCGCACATCGATTCCTGCATGCGGAACACGGCCGGGCTGTCCGGGTCGATGATGCGCAGCGCCAGTTCGATGTCCGACTGCGCAACCTGGTAGTGGCGCTCGATCTGCGGCACCTGGTCCGGGTGGATGGCTGTCTTGGCGATCATGCCGTGCGCCATGTCCTGCGCCACTTCGGCATCGAGCCAGCTGCCCTGCGACAGGTGCTCGAAGACGGGCGCCGTCAGCTGGAAGCCGTGCGGCTTGAAGATCGTCACCAGGCGGCCGATGACCTGGCCCAGCGGCGTTTGATAGATGGTGCCGCTGGTAGGGCGGCGCAGTCCCAGCAGGGCCAATAGATCGTTGCCGCCAATGCGCAGGGCCAGGATGCGGCGCCGCACTTCCGGCGCGGACAGCATGATGCGGAACTGCTTCATTTCTTCGTCGTCGAACACTTCCGCCGTTTCCAGCGTCGGCATCAGCAAATGGTGCGTGTGGCGCACCAGCTCGAAATACGCGGCGAAGTTGTGGCGCGTGGATTTCGGCAGCACGAAGCCGCTCAATTTGTCGGCACCGGGCATGCCCAGCACGCGCGCCAGCACCTCGAGATTACGCACGCGCACGAAGCGCAAGGTATCCGATTCGTCGCACATGTTTTGCAGCGCCAGCGACAAATTGAACAGCGCGTAACTGAGGTCGCGTTCCGCGATGGCGTCTTCGGTGCAAAGTATGACCGAACGCAAATGGCTGAATTTGTCGCCATTGGCGATCGCCAGCAAATCCTTGTGCGTGGTCGGCACGTACATGGAGGCGCCCAGCGCCGCCTTATGCTCACTTTGTGGGTGTAGGGAGTTGTTATCCATCGACTGCGCTCCTGATAAGGGCGACCGCCTGGTAAGGCAGCGCCGGTTCTACTGTGACGGGTATGGCTTTTTCCTGCGCCAGAAGCAGCAAATGTGCCACGTCCGGCGCATTCGTGTCGCGCACGATCAGGCGCTCGGGCACGCGGCGCAGCAGTACGCGCGTCGCTTCGCCGATGCCTGGCTTGATCAGATTGATGTCGCTGATGCCGTATTCCTGCTGCGCGGCGGCCATGTAGGCTTGCGAGCGGGCCGCCATGGCTGGCGCATCGCTCGCTTCGGCCAGCGGGATGCCGCTGCTGGCGGCAATCGCCACGGCGTCTGCCACCAGGCCGTCGGCGAAAGCGCGCGACTGGTCGTGCGCTTCGAACTGCGCGTAGTACACGCAGCCATGGAAGTCGTCCGGGCCGATGGCATCATTGAGCACGGAGCGGCTGACCAGGCCCGAGACGGTGGCATTCAAGATGCTCGACGGGATCAGGTAGTCGCTGGCCGAGGCGGCGCAGGCGGCCGTGCCGGCCAGGTCGGACAGCACGAACAGGCCGCCGTCGATCGCCGTGCCATGCGCCGCATTGAAGTCGTTGACCGTCTGGCGCAGTTCGCGCGAAATCACGCCCTTGCCCGTCCAGCCGTCGACGAAGACGATGGAGTCGGCCGCATGGCCGTGCGCCAGGATGTGGTGCAGGGCATTCGCGTCGATGCCGCGGTCGCGGATGATGGAGACGGAATAATGGCTGCACTCGCGCTGGAACACCTGGCGCAGCAGGTGACCCAGGATGACGCCCACGGGCGTGCCGGCGCGCGCCAGCGACACCAGCGTGATGGGGCCCGTGCGGCGCGCCGCGATCAGGGCCGCCAGGCGCAGGCAGTCGCGCGCCATTTGCAGCCGGTTGGCCGCGAACGCGCTCTGGAACAGCGCCAGGTAGGCGGGCGAAGGCAAGGACTCTGGCGACAGCATTTCGCTGTAGTGGCGCTGGCCCGACTGGATCAGGCGCTCTTTTTCGGCCAGGTCGAGGATCGGTTCAAGCGCCATGGGCGTCAGCAGAAACTCCACGTCTTCCTGGCGGTAACTGCCGCTGAAGTGCTGCTTGCCGTCGGTCATAGCGCCGCCACCGTGAGTGCCGCCAGCTGGGTGCCGTTGGGGATGATGGCGTAGTCGCAGGCGGCCATGAAGCGCGCGTCCGAGCGGCTGTCGCCCATGCCGAAGCTGACGATGGGGCCATGTTCGGCTTCCAGTTCCGCGCGCAGGTAGGCGACGGCGCGCGCCTTGTTCAAGGTCTTCGGCAGCACGGCCAGGTTGTTGCCATTGCGGTGGATGAAGTAGTCGGCGCCTTCGGTTGCGATCCACTGCTGCAGCACTTGTTCTTCGATGTCGGCCAGGCGTTCGCCGCGCGCTTCATGGTCCTTGACGACGATGTAGAACGGCGTGTTGTAGTCCTCGATCAGGCGCGCGCGCGAGGGCATGCCCGTCTTGACCTGGAAATCGTCGATGATGCGCATGGCGTCCCGCAGACCGGGCAAGGCCGTCTGCATGTCGTTCTGCATCAGGGACAGCCAGCCCGCGTCGAGCGCGCCGCCCGGCTGCAGCACGATGCCGCCGTAATCGAGCACGCTGTAGCTGGTGAACGGCAGGTCGACGCGGCGGAAGGCGTCGCCATTTCTCGCCGTGGCGGGGATCAGGGTCATGCCGCTTTGCGCAAACTCAAAGAAGGCGCGCTGGCGCGCCGTCGTAAACGAGCAGGCATCGCCATTTTTCAAATACGCGGCCGCTTGCAAATCGGTCTCGCCGGGGCATTTCTTAGGGGTCTGGAACAGTGTGTCGTCCAGATCAACAAACAGGAATTTCTTCAATTTTGGTCTCTGACTGAAAGTGGAACAGGCGGCCATTCAACTGGCCGGCGAGTTGCATGAGGGCCGGGCTGGCCGGGGTTTCATGGCAGATGAAAACGTGCTGGTACTGGCCAGGCGCCACGTTGTACAGGTAATTGGCGATGCCTTCGCCGTAGTTGTCGTCGCAGTTGACGATGTGGCTGACGGAGCCCCATGACAGGATCGGCGAGCGCGTGGTCGACTGCACCACGACGTTCTTGCCCAGCGCTTCGAGTTCGCGCGCCAGCAGGAACGACGGGTGCATGAATTCGCCCGTGCCCAGCACCAGCACAGAGTCGCCGGCGCCGATTTCCTGCGCCAGCTGCACCGCCAGGCCTTGCGGCGGCGTCAAGGCGCGTCCCACGCCGATGCGGCCGAACGCCGGGCTGGCGCCCCGTTCCGCATTCGCCTCGAAACGCTGCGCGCTGGCCGCCACGGGAGCAGGCGCAGCGCCGGCCTGGAAGGCGTAGTGGCCGGACAAGGCTGCGCCTATGCTGGTGGGCAGGCCGAAACGCTCACTCAAGCCCGCGTTGGCGGCCTGGCCCATGAAATTGGTGATCACGCCCAGGTGCAGCTTTTCCAGCTGCGGATAGCGCGCGCGGCACACTTGCACCAGGTTGGCGAAGGTGTTGCCGGTCGACGCTTCATCGTCGATCAGCACCAGGCTGCGGGCGGTGGAAAACAGCGCGCTGGCAGCGTCCGACAAATGCAGAAACTGGCGCGGCGCGTGGCTGTGCGATTCCTCGAATTCGAAGAAGGGCACGCTGCCCACGCGGTAGCGCGAGCTGTGCAAAAACAGGGCCTTGCCGTTCGGATTGGCGCGCAGCCACGCCTCGAACACGCCCTGGCCCAGGCCGACGGCCGTTTCCGCCATGGCGATGAAGACGACGGGACCGGGCAGGCTGGGGGGGATCTGCGCGGCCAGGTCGTCGTGGATGGTTTGCATGGCGCGCGGCGTGACGGGCCAGTGCTTGCCCAGCACCTTGGACAGGAACAGGAAGCCCCGTTTGGCGTTGGCGCGCGCGGCAAAGCCGATCAGCCAGTCCAGCGGAAAGCGCGCCTCGTCCACTTTGAGGGTCAGCTCGCCCGTGGGCATCTGCTGCTTGACGACGTTCATGGCAGCTCCACGGCGTAGGCGGCTTCGCCCACGCGCATGCCTTCGTGGATGGCGGGCACGGTGAGCTTGTCAAAGCCCTGGTCGAAGCCGGCCAGCGCCAGGTAGGGCAGGTTGGGGCCGGCCGCGCAAGCCATGCCGATGCCTCCCGACATGCGCGGGTTGATTTCCAACAAAGCCAGGCCGTTCGCGCCTTCGCGGAACTGGACGTTGAAGACGCCATTCAGGCGGTAGTCGCGCGCCAGTTTGTCGCAGGCCGCCAGCAAGTCGGCGCGCAGCTCGATCAGCTGACCGCTGCCGCCCCCGTGCAGCTTCTTGCGCGGCACGGCGCAAATGAGCTTGCCCTGGTCGGCGACGCAGTCGGCGCTGTATTCGTGGCCGTCAAGGTATTCCATCAGCAGCAGGGTCTTGAACGATGCCATCTGCGCGAGGCCATTGCGCAGCTCCTGCGCATTGATCTGGTAGGCGGCGCCGGCCAGCAACAGCTGGGCGCTCGAACGCTCTTCATCGAGAATGGCAAAGCCCAGGGCATACACGGATTCGGACGGCTTGATGCACAGCTTGCGATGCAGCGGGCGCAGTTCGGCGTAGGCGGCGTCGTATTCCGTGATGGTCGTCACGGCGCGGTAGTCTGCCGGGCGCGCCATGGGCAGATCGAGGCCGTCGCAGAAGCGCGCCTTGTCGTGCATCAGGGTCAGCGTCTCTTCGCTGGCCACGCTGAGCACGCGCGTGCCGATGGCGGCGAAGCGCGCGCTGGCGCTGCCGATCAGGCCCGCTTCCTTGCCGGGCCAGAAAATCGTGATGTTGCGCTCGCGGCAAAATTCCAGGCACCACTCGACATAATTGAGGCCCGTCAGGCCCGACGGTTCGACCGCGTATTCGTGGGCCGACAGGAAGGCGGCCGCGTGCGCGTTCGTATTGCTGCTCACGAGGTGATAGCGGGGCGCACCGCTTGTCGCGGCCATATCGGCCTCGCGGATCAGGCGCATGGCCGTGCCGACCGAGGAAAATGTTTTGTTGAACCAGACTCTTTGCATGTACGGGGACCGGGTGGAAATAGGGGAAGCCGCGCGCAGGTGCGCGCGCGGGGATTCTAAACGGCCAGACTTAACCTGGCCTTAGATTTTTTTGAACTACAACGTTGAGCAGCAAACTAACAGCGCCTGACAAAACCGTAGCGAGCGGAAGGAAGAGGTGGCCGAGAAGCGCAACCGTACTCAAGTACGGTGAGCATCGCAGGCCGCCTATGCCGACGCGCAGTAGGTTTGGTCAGGTGCCTCTAACTAGCTTTGCCGCTGGCTGTCCATTTTAAGAATGCGTCGCGGTTGCGCGAGCAGATGAACACCTTGCCCGAGCCGGAAAAGCGCAGCACGATGCCTTCGCCGCTGGTGACGCTGTTGACGATATTGCCGAGGAAACCGCCGATGCCGCCGCCGCTGGCGCCGCCGCCCGTGGTCACGGAAATCTCGTATTTCAGGCTATTGTCCCAGCAGACCACGTGGGAATTGTCGATCACGACGTCCTTGCCCGGCTCGACGTCGAGCTGGAACATGGAGCCGAAGCCCGACACCACCACCTGCCCCGTGCCGGCCGTCTCCATGACGAAGAAGCCGCCCGACTGGGCGAACAGCGCGTTGCCGATGCTTTGCGTGCGCACCTTCATTTCCGTGCCCGCAGTGGCGGCGACAAAGGCGCCGTCGTTGAGCAGGTACTGGCGCGCGCCCACGTCGACCACTTCGATGGCGCCCGGCAGGGTGGGCGAAAGCAGGCAATCGCCGCTGCCGCGCACCGCTTCGATATGCTGCTGGAAGAACGACTCGCCATTGGCAAAGCGGCGCATGATGGCGCTGCCCAGGCCGCCCGTCATCTTGCCTTTCAAGTCCAGCGCCGTTTCCATCATCACCATCGCATCGGATTCGCAATAGATGGTTTCGCCCTGTTTCATGCTGACGTGGAGGAAAGGATCGACGTCGCCCGTGACACTAAATACTGGCATGATAAATCTCCAAAAAAAAGCCGCCTGATCTGTGCAGGCGGCAGTAATGATATGACAAAAGTGCAATTCACCTCGGAAAACCGCAGCGAGCAAGCTCGATTTCGGGCCGAGTAGCGCAGCTGTACGGAGGTACAGCGAGCAACGCAGGCCCGAAAGTGAGCGGCGCAGTAGGTTTAACGAGCGTGAATTAGGCGTTCACGCCGAACGAGCGGGCCAGAGGGCCCAGGCCGCCGTTGAAGCCCTGGCCGATGGCCTTGAACTTCCATTCGCCGTTGTAGCGGTAGATTTCGCCAAAGATCATCGCCGTTTCCGTCGAGCTGTCTTCGGACAGGTCGTAGCGGGCGATTTCTTTTTCGCCTTCCGCGTTCAGGCAGCGGATGAAGGCTTTCGACACCATGCCGAAGTTCTGGCGGCGCGCGTCGGCGTCGTGAATGGTGACGGTGATGCTGATGCGGTCGATGTCGGCTGGCACGCGGGTCAGGTCGATTTCGATGCGCTCATCGTCGCCTTCGCCTTCGCCCGTGGTGTTGTCACCCGTGTGCACGACGGAACCGTCGGTCGACTTCAGGTTGTTGTAGAAGATGAAGTCAGAGTCGCCACGGACTTTGCCGTCGCTTTTCAGGAGAAACGCGCTACCGTCAAGGTCGAAGGTGGCGCCGTCCGTCGAACGAGGATCCCAGCCGAGGCCGACGATGATCTTCTTCAGGTTTGGTGCTTCCTTGCTCAGGTTGACGTTGCCGCCTTTTTGCAAACTGATTGCCATGTGGTGCTCCTTTAGTAATTAAGTGCAAACATTCCTTCATGGGATGAGCGCCAGGCGCTCGTGCCATTACTCTCTCAATTGGGGGCGGAACCCCCGATTTCAAGCTTGTGCCGCGTGCCGTTTGCGATAACGCAAGGATGACCACAGCGAGACCAGGATGAAGGCCACGCCCGACAGGCCCGTGAACCACTCCGGAATATGGTACTTGACGGACGCCAGCATGATCAAGGCGAGGATGCCGATCGCATAATGGGCGCCGTGCTCGAGGTAGACGAATTCGTCCAGGGTGCCCTTGTGCACCAGGTACACCGTCATCGAGCGCACGAACATGGCGCCGATGGCCAGGCCCAGCATGATGATGACCACGTCGTTGGTGATGGCGAACGCGCCGATCACGCCGTCAAAGCTGAACGAGGCATCCAGCACTTCCAGGTACAGGAAGCCGCCGATGCTGCCGCGCGCCACCGTTTTCACGAGGTCGCCATTGCCGTTCCTGGCTGGCGCGGCGCCTTCCTCGTCGTCATCCTGCAAGTCCGGTTCGCCTTCTTCCAGCAAGCCGCTGATCCAGTTCACGCCGATGTAGACGGCGATGCCGACGATGCCAGACGCGAGCACGCTGTACTTTTCGTCCACGGGACCCATTGCCACGCAGGCGGCCACGGCACCCATGGTGATCAGAACGGCCAGGCTTTCGGTGCCCAGCGCATTGACTTTTTCCTCGGCCCAGCCCAGCCAGTGCAACTCTTTTTCATCGTCGAACAGGAAGTTCAGGAACACCAGCAGCAGGAAGGCGCCACCGAAGGCCGCCACTTGCGCATGGTTGTCCGTCAGGTGCTTGGCGTACACATCGGGCGTCGTGGTGGCCATGGTCCACACGTCGACCAGGCCCAGGCCCGTAGCGACGGAAACGATGACCAGTGGAAACAGCAACCGCATGCCGAAGACGGCCACGAGGATACCGACCGTCAAGAACAGTTTTTGCCAGAATTCATTCCAGTGACGCAAGACCGAGGCATTTACCACGGCATTGTCGAACGACAGCGATACTTCCATGATGCCCAGCACGCCCGTGATCCACAGCGCCTGGATCATGCCTGGCATGCCGCCATGGCTGTAACCCCACCAGCCTGACACCGCCATCAGGATAAAAGTGACTAAAAAGGAAATTCTGAAATGCCGCATGAGTACCCCGTTGCAAGTGTGAAAGACGTTTGATTATCCGCGCCGCTGTGCGCGCCGCACTCAGTGTTGATATACGTCAATTGTTGTATATGCCATGATTTTATATTAGTTGCCGCCTGGGGCGGCGTTTTATAGGTCGGCGATAGACAGTTCTGCTGGCGCGGCTGATCTGCGATAATTGCGGCGCGCTTGTCTGGCTGCCGCAGCCCCTGACACATTCTCTACATATATATAAGAAGGAATACCCCGTGGATATCGCTTACCTCGTCACGCCCCTGATCGCCTGGATCCTGGTCGGACCGATCAAATTCCTGATCAACAGTGTCCGCACGCGGCAATGGGCGTTCGGCCTGGTCGGCAATGGCGGCTTTCCCAGCAACCATAGTGCCGTTGTTTCCAGCATGGCAACCCTGATCGCCTTGCGCGAAGGCATAGGCCATCCCGCCTTTGGCGTGGCCGTGACCTTGGCCTTCATCGTCATCATCGACGCCAACAGCCTGCGCCAGCACGTGGGCAAGCAGGCGGCGGCCATCAACCGCCTGGCCGGGGAAGCTGCCAGCCCCGCGCACAAGACCTTGCGCGAGCGTATGGGTCATACCCTGGTGGAAATCGCCGGCGGCCTGTGCACGGGCGTGGCCATCGGTTTCCTGATCAACACCGTGTTTGCCCGCTAAGTTCGCTTCCCCTGAAACGCAAAACCCCGCTTCAAGGCGGGGTTTTGCGTTTCAGGGCGTAAAAACTACGTTTCATCCATTCATTAAAGCATTACAGGAAGCCGCCGATTGACATGCCCGGACGCGCTCATGGATACTTTGGCGCTTGTGGTTTTAATAAAAATATTATGCTTGCTATCGCTTGCAGCCCTATCCGGGCAGCAGGAACGGTAGTGGTGCTATCTATCCGGAGAATTACCCATGTTGCGCAAAACCCTGTTTGTTCTGGCAATCGCTTCTGCCCTGGCCGCCTGCGGCAAAGAGTCCAAAGATCCCGGCAAGGGCGGCAAGAATGCCAAGGAACAGGCGGGCGCTGCCGTCAATTTGCTGGTATCCCCGGAAGACCTGTTGACCATCCAGAGCAATGCGCTGGCGTCGGGGCCTGTCATCACCGGTTCCGTGCAGCCTGAGCGCAACGCGGACTTGCGCGCCGAAGTATCGGCCGTAGTGCTCCAGGTACTGAAGGAAAACGGTGAAGTCGTCAAGCGGGGCGACGTGCTGGTGCGCCTGGATGAAACGTCCATCCGCGACAGCCTCAATTCGGCCGAGGAAGCCAGCCGTGCCGCCAGCCAGGTGCTGGAGCAGTCCGAACGCATGTTCCAGCGCATGAAAACCCTGCGCGCTTCGGGCATGACGTCGACGCAGGCGCTGGAAGACGCGGAAATTCGCCGCAATAATGCGCAAAGCGATTTGTCCGCCGCGAAAAGCCGCGCCGTGCAAGCCCGCCAGCAGTTGCAGCGCACCCTCGTGCGTGCGCCGTTCGATGGCATCGTGAGCGAGCGCAAGGTATCGAATGGCGATACGGCGCAAATCGGCAAGGAATTGATCAAGGTCATCGATCCAACCAGCATGCGCCTCGAAGGCCTGGTGTCGGCCGACAAGATCGGCGTCGTCAAGGTGGGCCAGCCCGTGCTGTTCCGCATCAATGGTTATCCAGGCCAGGATTTTGCGGGCAAGGTGCGCCGCGTCGATCCGGCCGCCAATGCCGTCACGCGCCAGGTGGCCGTGCTGGTCGATTTCAACGACAAGGAACAGCCGCGCGTGGCCGGCCTGTATGCGGAAGGGCGCATCGAGACGGAAACCGTCAGCGCGCTGATGATCCCCGACTCGGCCCTGGTAAAGGCGGGCGACGTCACGTACACGTGGAAAGTCAAGGACAAGGCTTTGCATAAAGTCACACTGCACATCGGTGCGCGCGACGTGCGCACGGGCCAGTGGGAAGTGCAAAGCGGCCTGGCCAGTGGCGACACCGTGCTGCGCACGCCGGGCTCCACCTTCAAGGATGGTCAGAAAGTGGAATTGACGGCCGCCAAGGCCGTGCCAGCCGCCGCCGTGGCCAGCAGCAGCACCGCCGTTGCCGGTAAAGGAAACTAAGCCATGTTCCTTTCCGATTTCAGTATCAAGCGGCCCACCGCCACTATCGTCCTGATCCTGGCCATGATGTGCGTCGGCTTGCTGGCGCTCAAGAAATTGCGCGTCAACCAGAACCCGGACGTCGAAGTGCCCTTCATCGTCGTCAGCATTCCTTACCCTGGCGCCTCGCCCGATACGGTCGAGCGCGAAGTGGTGAACCGCCTGGAAAAGTCGCTGCAAAGCATTTCCGGCGTGACCGAAGTCAACAGCGATTCGAATGAAGGTTCAGCCAGCATCTTCCTGAAGTTTTCCTTCAATACCAATTTGATCGAAGCGTCCGACAATATCCGCAATGCGATTGCCGCCGTGCGCTACAAGTTGCCGACGGAAATGCGCGAGCCCATCTTGCAGCGCATCGACCCTGCCGCCGAGCCGATCATGCAGCTGGCGCTGTCGTCGAATACGCAAAGCCATGCGGAAATTTCGCGCCTGGCCGAAGACGTGCTGTCGGACCGCTTCCGCACCGTCGATGGCGTGGCACTGGTCAACGTGGGCGGATCGCTCAAGCGCGAACTGTCCGTGCTGCTGCGGGCGGAAAAGTTGCGCGAATACAATGTTTCCGTCAGCGATGTCGTCACCGCCTTGCGCAACCAGAACACGAATGCCCCGGTGGGCAAGGTGCGCGGCACCCTGGACGAGAAAAGCATCCGCCTCGTGGGCCGCATCGAGTCGCCAAGCGACTTCGAGAAAGTGGTGATCAAGCGCCGCGGCGAGGAAATCGTGCGCCTGGCGCAAGTGGCCACCATCGAAGATGGCTTTGCCGAAGTCAACAGCCTGAGCATGCGCAGCGGCAAGCCTAACGTGGGCATTTCGATCACCCGCGTGCGCGACGCCTCCACCGTCAGTGTGGCCAACAAGATCCGCGACATGGTGGCGGAAATCAACAAGACCTTGCCGAAAGGCACGATCCTGCAAGTGACGCGCGACGGCGGCGAAAACGCCCAGCATAGCTTGAACAACGTGATCGAATCGCTGGTGCTGGGCGCCGTGCTGACGATCTTCGTCGTCTACGCCTTCCTGAACTCGTGGCGTTCCACCTTGATTACGGCACTGAGCCTGCCGACGTCCGTGATTGCCGCCTTCATTGCCGTGTGGCTGTGCGGCTTTACCCTGAACTTCATGACCTTGCTGGGCCTGTCGCTGGCCATTGGCGTGCTGATCGATGACGCCATCGTGGTGCGTGAAAACATCGTGCGCCACATGCAGATGGGCAAGGATCGCCGCACGGCCGCGCTGGAAGGCACGGCCGAGATCGGTATGGCCGTGGCCGCCACGACCTTCTCCATCATCGCCGTCTTCATCCCCGTGGCCTTCATGCCCGGTATCTCCGGCGAATGGTTCCGTCCGTTTGCCTTGACGGTGACGTGTTCGGTGCTCGTCAGCCTGGGCATCTCGTTTACGCTCGACCCGATGCTGTCGGCCTACTGGGGCGACCCGGTCGAGGAACACTCGGCGCCGAAAAAAGGTATCGGCCGCGTGCTGGAAAAATTCAACCACTGGTTCGACCATCAGGCCGACCGCTATGGCCGCGTGATCGCCTGGGCCCTGCATCACCGCCGCTGGATGGCCGTCATCGCCTTCGGCAGCCTGGTGGGCGCTATTGTTCTGCACGCTACGCATGGCGGCACGAGTTTCTTGCCGGCATCCGATTCGGGCAACTTGATGATCAATGTGCGCACGCCATCGTCAAGCAGCATCGAGTATTCGCGCCTGAAACTGGAAGCGGCGGCCGTGCTGGCGCGTTCCTTGCCTGAAACCAAGGACACCAACAGCTCCATCAATGCGGGCGGCGGACGCGTGTATGTCGATATCGGCAAGCGCAACACCCGCAAGCGTTCGGCCAAGGAAATCGCGGTCGAGCTGCGCGAGAAGATGTCGCGCCTGGTGGGTGCCGAATACGTGGTGCAGGATGATTTGAGCAATGGTTCGCAAAAGCCGATCCAGGTGGAGTTCACGGGTCCCGATTCGCGCAAGCTCATGGAAATCACGAATGCCTATATGGACAAGCTGCGCGCCATTCCTGGCGCCGTCGATGTGGGCTTGTCCGAGCAAGACCCGAAGAATGAGCTGCAGATCGAGCTCAACCGTGGCCTGGCCAACTCGATGGGCATTTCCGTCAATGACGCGGCGCAATCGTTGCGCGTGGCATTCGCCGGCGTGGAAGTGGGCGACTGGGTCGATCCGACGGGCGAAACGCGCGACGTGGCCGTCCGTCTGCACCCTGACGACCGCGTGGCATCGGAAAACATCGAGCGCCTGCCGATCAGCGTGACGGGCACGTCGCAAATGGTGCCGCTCGACCAGATCGCCACCATTACCATGGGCAAGGGCCCGTCCGGCATCGAGCACAAGAATGGCAAGCGCACGATTACCGTATCGGCCAATGCGCAAGGCCGCTCGAATGGCGAAGTGACGAGCGACGCCATGAAGCTGGCCAACTCCATCGATTTCCCGCCCGGCTACGGCCTGGCGCTCGGTGGCGCCGGCCAGGACCAGCAAGAGTTGTTCACGGAAATGCTGATCGCGCTGGTGATGGGTATCGGCCTGATGTATTTGATCCTGGTCATGCAATTCGGTTCCTTCACGGCGCCCGTGGCCGTGATGATGTCCTTGCCGCTCAGTTTGATCGGCGTGGTGGTGGCGCTGGTGATCACGAACAACACCCTCAACCTGATGAGCTTTATCGGTATCATCATGCTGATGGGCCTGGTCGCCAAGAACGCCATCCTGCTGCTGGACGCGGCGCGCAAGCGCGAGGAAGAGGGCCATGGCCGCGAAGACGCGCTGATGTATGCAGGCCGCATGCGTCTGCGCCCCATCCTGATGACGACGTTTGCGCTGATCGCCGGCATGTTCCCCGTGGCACTGGGCCTGGGCGAGGGCGGCGAGTTCTACCGTCCATTGGCGATCGCCATCATCGGCGGCACCATCACCTCGACGATTTTGACCTTGCTGGTCGTGCCGACCTTCTATGACAGCATCGAAATCGCCCGCGATGGCGCCGTGGCCAAGTTCCACCGCCGCGCCGCGCGCATGCCCGTCGCCGTGGCCATGATCCTGACCCTGGTCGAGTGCGTACTGACCTTGCTGCTGGTGCGTTTCGTCTACCGCATGCTGAAAAAGGCCGTGCTGTTCCTGATGGGACGCCGCACGCCGAAAGCAGCGTCGGTCAGCCTGCAAAAGTAATACCGGGCCAAGGTGCAGCTCACGCTGCGCAGTGGTATTTCAAGAGCCTTCCTCGGAAGGCTCTTTTTTTGCCTGCTCGTCTGGCAAGGGGGCTAGCTGTTGCGTGGTGGCGACGTAGTGCTTGTCCCTATGCCTGTTCCTGGTGTCGTGCCATTTTGAGGCGGCGTGGTCGAGGGTGGCGTGGTAGTGCCATCGGGATTGGTGGTGGTGCCTGGTGCCATGCCAGGCGTGGCGGCTGGCGTGTCCGGGTTGGTGGTGCCCGTGGTGCCGGACGTGCCGCTGGTGGCGGGCGGCGTTGCCGGCGCGGTGGCGGCGGGCGTGGCGGTGGTGCTGGTGTCATTGCGTTTGTTGCAACCGCCCAGCAACGCGCAGACGATGGCGCTACCAAGGACGAGCTTGCTGGTGGTCAGGAGTGGAGCCGTCATGATTGTTCCTTTTCAGTGTAAGACTGTCGTGGAAACGCATGCCTCGCCAGATTGCGTATCTGGAACAAGGCTGGCATCGCTTGCAAGGATTAGAGTAGGTGGGCCGGTACAGGTTCACCGGACTTGCACAGGTGTGGTGCTGGCGGAGGCGGGGAGAGCGCTGCGTTTGACGTAGCGCAAACCCGCATGGGATACGAGATGGGCCAGGACAGGATGCCCTGGCCGTGTTCGGGTGGTTTATTTGGCGGCAGGGACCTTGCTGACTTCCACTTCCCAATCCACGCCCGACTCGACGTGGTGCTTGGCAGCAAAGTCACCCTGGCTGATGGCAACAGCCACGTCGAGCAGGCTGTTCAGATAGACCAGCGGCTTGCCCTTGGCGACGCCGCCAAATGTGTGTTCGAATGGCGCCGTGACCTTGGCCACTTGCTTGCCCTTGTGCAAGATGCGCACTTGCAGCGGATCATGCAGTTTCACCTGCAATTCGTCGAGCAGCGATTTCGGGATATTCGTCCACACATTGCCATACTTGACGTCAAGCACGGGCACGATGCCGCGGATGGTATTGCCGTCGCGCACAGGCTTTTGATACGCAATCTTGACTACTGATTCGCTCGGCAATTGCGGGCCTACCTGTTCATACGTGATGGCGCCCGATGCCAGGCGCGCGCCCACATACGCGTACACGTCGCGGCCATGGAAGGTGTACGACTCGGCGGAGCCCGCCAGGCGGTTGACCTTTTCATCGATTTCGCGCAGTTCGGCCACGCCGTCGCGTTCGGCGATCAGGGTGAACAGGCCATTGTCCGGCCCCACGAAGTAGCGCCCGCCCTTGGTTTTCAGCACCACCGACTTGCGCGCCGTGCCCACGCCCGGATCGATGACGGAAACAAACACCGTGCCTTGAGGCCAGTAATTGGCCGTCTGGTACAAGCGGTAGGCGCCCAGCCAGATGTCGTAGTCGGGAATCTGGTGCGTCAGATCCGAAATCGTAAGGTGGGGATCGACGCCATAGGCGACGCCATGCATGGCTGACACGGCGCCGTCGGCCGTGCCGAAGTCCGTCATCAGTACCAGCGGCGCGGCAGCCTGGGCGCTGGACAGCAGGAGGGCGCTCAGGCAGGCGCCGGCGACGAGGTGGGAGATTTTCTTGAGGATCATGGGTTCTTTCCGTGGCGTTAGAAGGTGTAGTTCAGCTTGGCGTAAAAGTACGCGCCGTTCACGCCGATGGGGTTGATGAAATTGTAGGGCAGGGCGCCGCCATACGTGGCGTTATTCGTTTCCCGTACGCGCTGCGGATAGCGGTCGAGGATGTTGTTGCCGCCCACGCTCAGGGTCAGCTGCTTGCTCAGTTTTAACTGACCCTCCAGGTCCAGCGACCAGACGGCGCCGAAGCGTTGCGCGGGGATGCCATCGATCAGGGGGGCATCGCTGTCGTAGGAAAAATCTTTCAGCTCGCCAAAGCGCGTGGCGCGCGCCTGCACACCCCAGCCGGCCGCTTGCCAGTCGGCACCGAGGATCAATTTGCTGGCGGGTGACGCATGTTTGATGCGGAACAAACTCGTCTCCGTCAGCAGGGTCAGACTTGGATCGATATTGGATAGCGCGGCGGAACTCTGGTGCACCTTGTCGAGGCTGGTCTTGTTCAGGTTCAGCGCCGCATTCAGGTTCAGCTTGCCTGAGGTGAACGTCAGGTCGTGGTTCAGCACCACGTCCAGGCCTTTGGTCCGCGTGTCGAGCAAATTGGCCAGGTAGGCCACGGACTGGATGTCGCTGCGGTTATTGGCGGCCAGGTAGGACGTGACGGTGTCGCTTTGCAAGTCGCTCGAGCGCGTGATGCGGTCGCGGATGCGGATCACGTAGGCATCTACCGTCACGCTGGTGGCGGCGGCCGGTTTCCAGGCCAGGCCCAGCGAGACGTTGGTCGATTTTTCCGGTTTCAGCTGTTGCGCGCCGAAGCTGCGCGCCAGCGGGTCGCTGGCCGGCAGCAGGGCCGCCGTTTGCAGGGCCGTGCCATCGGCGTTGAAGTTCAGTGTGGCGAAGCGGAAGCCCGTCTGCACGAGGGCCGGCGCGCGGAAGCTGTTCGACAGCGAACCGCGCACAAGAAAATTCTCCGTCACTTTATAGCGCGTGGACAGCTTGCCCGTGCTGGCACTGCCGAAGTCGCTGTAGTCGGAATAGCGGGCGGCGGCGCCCACCAGCAGGCGCGGCGTGAGATCGCTTTCAACGTCCGCATACACGGAGCGGATTTGCCGACTGCCGTCATAGGCATCCGATGGACGCAGGCCAGGTCCCGCCTGGGCGCCCGGCGGCGCATCCGTGAAGCTGCCGGCCGCGTACGAGGCAGGGTCGCCGGCCGAGCTGGTGTAGGTTTCGCGCATCCATTCGGCGCCCACCGCCACGCTCAAGGGGGCGGGCAAGCCGATGTCGATGCTGCGCGTGGCATCGATGTTCAAGGCGTTCTGGCGGAAGTCGAAACCGGCCAGCTTGAAACGCGTGGGGCTGGCCGCGCCCAGCGAGGCGTTGACGGAGTGGCTCACGCCGTAGTCAAAGCGGTCGCTGCCGTGGCGCGCGCTGGCGTCCCAGTTCCACTCGCCCGCGCCGCCGCGCACGCCGGCCACGATGCTGAGGTCGCGCTTGTCGCCATTGGTGACGGGGCGGTAGCCGTTCGGATACAGGGCCAATACGTTCGACGGGTCGCCCGGATAGCGGAAGTAGGCGCTGCCGTCCGATTTGCGTTCGTTGAGGGTGGCAAACGAGTACAGATCCAGGCCGTTGGCCAGGGTGAGTTGGGTGTTGTAGAACAAATAGTTGTTGCGCTGGCGCGAGTCGCCAGATTTGAACACCACCTTGCCGTCGAGGGCCTGGTCCGCTGGCGTGAGGTTGTAGGAAGTCCAGCCCGCGTCGCTGGGGCCGGCCCGTTCCGTCGGCGAGCGGCGGCGCGTTTCGGCGCCGAAGCGGAAGAAACCCGCTTCGCCCAGCGGCACGCCATAGTCGGCGTTGACGATGACGGTCTGGCCATCCGTCAGGGTTTGATCGGTGGGGGCGAAATGCGTATGGTTGGCGCCATAGCTGATGGAAGCGGCACCGCCCGTGCGCGCCTTTTTCAGCACGATGTTGATGACACCCGCCACGGCGTCGCTGCCGTACTGGGCGCCGGCGCCGTCGCGCAGGATTTCGATGTGGTCGATGGCGTTGGGCGGAATGGCATTGATGTCGACCGGCACGGTGCCGGCGAAGCTGCTTTCAGTATCGAGCACGGCGCTCGTGTGGCGGCGCTTGCCGTTGATCAGCACCAGCACCTGGTCCGGTGCCAGTCCCCGCAACTGGATGCCGCGCACGGAGTCCGACGCGCCGCTCGACTCGATGCGGGGGAAGTTGATCGACGGCGACAGGTTTTGCAGGGCCGCGCCCACATCGCCTGTCGCCAGCGCATTGCTCACTTCGCGCGCGCCGAAGCGGTCGATGGGCACGCTGCTGTCGAACACCGTGCGATTGCGCGCGCGCGAGCCGACGACGGTGACCTGGTCGATGCTGGCGCCGGCCGTTTCAGCGGTGTTGCCTGTGCTGGTGCTGGTCTGCGCGTCCTGTGCCCAGGCGGGCGCGGTGCCCAGCATGGCGCAGGCCAGCACGATGGCGCGCAGCGGCGTGGCGGGAAGGGAAGGCGTGGTGGTTGAATGGCGCGGATACAAGGCGGTGTCCTTTGGGCTCGATTAGTGTCGGTGTGGAAACAGTTGCCATGAGCTTAAGGGAGGCGCCCGCCGGCGCTAACGATTCTTTCTGGATATGCTTATGCTGTTGTTTTTATGCCGCCAGGTGACGCAGCAGGGCGGGAATCTCGGCCGGGATTTCGCGCGCCAAGTAGCCGAGGATGCCGAAGCGCAGGGCCAGCTGTTCGCCCGCCTGCGCATGCAGGGCGATGCCCCAGGCGCACGCTTGCTCCAACGGAGCGCCGCGCGCGGCCAGACCCGTGATGATGCCGGCCAGGGTGTCGCCGGAACCGGAAATGGCCAGGCCGATGTTGCCGCCCGCATGTGTCCAGCTGGTGCCGTCGGGCATGGCGATGACGGTCAGTGCGCCTTTCAGGGCGACGATGGCATTCCAGCGCCGCGCCGCGTCCACGGCGCAGGCATGCGGGTCGGCCAGCACGGCGTCTTTTGACAGGCCCATCAGTTGGGCCAGTTCGCCCGCGTGCGGCGTCAGCAGAACCGGTTGGTCAAAGCGGAAGTGCGCGGGCTTGCGCACGACTTGCATGGCGCACGCGTCAAGAATCAAGCGACTGGCGGCAAACAGGGGCAGCAGGTGACGCATCAGCTCGCAACTTGCGGCCGTGTCGCACATGCCTGGCCCGACGAGCACGGCGTCCACCTTGCCGGCCAGCGGCGCCAGCTGATGTTGCGCTTCGTGCCGGAAGCCGCCCAGCGCCGTTTCATCCAGGCCGATGACCCGCGCCTCGGGCATGGCGATGGCCACTTGCGCCGCCACCGACGCGCCCGTCGCCAGGGTCAGCTTGCCGGCGCCCGCGCGCAGGGCGGCCGTGGCGGCCAGCACAATGGCGCCCGGCATTTCCGCCGAGCCGGCAATGATCAGCAGGTGGCCGCGCACTTCCTTGTCGCCGTCTGGCTGGGGCATGGGCAGGGGCCAGGAGCGCAGCAGGGATGGGGTGATGTCGGTGGTGTCCATGCATGCCTCCGAAGGATCAGGATTTGGGCGCGGCCGGCATGTCGGGCTGGGCCGTGACGGGTGTGCCGGCCGCTTCCAGCGGCGCGACGAAGTTGCACAGGTTCAGCTGCAGCCTGCCGTGCTTGCCCACGGCGGGGTTGAAGGCATACGAGGTGACGCCGCAGTTGGGCACGTCGGCTGCCTTGTCGATGGCCAGGATGGCTTGCTCGTCGCAGCGTTCCAGCAGGTAGCGGAAGCAATTGACGATGACCTGGTGGCCGACGATCAGCACCCGTTCGCCCCGGTATTCGCGGGTGATGGTGTCGAGCACGCTGCGCAGGCGCAGGATGACGTCGCACCAACTTTCGCCGCCCGGTGGACGGAAGTAAAATTTGCCCACGTGCTGGCGCTGTTCGTACAGTTCCGGGTACTTGCTGGCGATGCCGTGCACGGTCAGGCGGTCGAGGATGCCGAATTCCTTTTCGCGCAGGCGCTCGTCGGCCACCACGGCGCTCAGGCTGTCTGCATCGAGGCGCGTCAGCACGGCTTGTGTCGTCTGCTGCGCCCGTACGTACGGGGAATACAGCACGACGGTCGGTTGTTGTTCAGGGGGAAGGGTGGCGAACCAGTCGCCCAGGGCTTGCGCCTGGCGCGCGCCCAGTTCGGAGAGGGGGACGTCGACATCGCGCTCGGCGATGGCGATCAATAACTGTTTTTCCGCTTCGGCGGCATCGCGCGCCACGTTGCCGGCACTTTGGCCGTGACGCACGATCCAGATTTGCTGCGGCCATTTCTGTTCCATCGCCTTGCGCCTTCCTCTGTATTTATTGTTAATAAATATAGACGAAAGCGGCAAGGTACGGCGCGCCGCTGGACAGATTTTTAGGCGGCGTGCTCCGCTTCATCCAAGTCGGGCGCGTCGTCGCTGTTGTAGACGGCCAGGTCGGTTTGTCCCATGACCCGGCTGGTGACGGTACCGGCCGTGATCGAGCCGCTCACGTTCAGGGCCGTGCGGCCCATGTCGATCAGCGGTTCGACGGAAATCAGCAAGCCGGCCAGTGCGACGGGCAAGTCCATCGCCGACAGCACGATCAGCGCGGCAAACGTGGCGCCGCCGCCCACGCCGGCCACGCCGACGGAACCGATGGTGATGATGGCCAGCAAGGGCAGCAGGAAGCTGATCGTGAACGGGTCGACGCCGACGGTGGGGGCGATCATGACGGCCAGCATGGCCGGATAGATGCCGGCGCAGCCGTTCTGGCCGATGGTCGAACCGAACGAGGCGGCAAAGTTGGCGATGCCTTCCGGCGTGCCCAGGCGCTGGGTTTGCGTCTGCACGCTCATCGGGATGGAACCGGCGCTGGTGCGCGACGTAAACGCGAAGGCCAGCACGGGGAAGACTTTTTTCACGAAGCGCAGCGGATTGAGACCCACGCCGGCGATGATGGCCAGGTGCACGAGGAACATCAATATCAGCGCGCTGTACGAGGCGACGACGAAGTTGATCAGTTTCAAGATGTCCGTGTAGCTCGACGACGCCACCACTTCAAACATCAGCGCGAACACGCCGTACGGCGTCAGGCGCAGCACCAGGGTGACCATGCGCATGACGATGGCGTGCGCCACTTTCATGAAGTTTTCGAAAGAAGCGAAGATTTCCGGCTTCTTCACCGCGATACCCGTGGCCGAGATGCCGATGAAAATCGAGAACACGACCACGGCGATGGTCGACGTCTTGCGCGCGCCCGTCATGTCGAGGAAGGGGTTGGTCGGCACGAAGCTGACCAGCAGTTTCGGCAGCGACAGGGCCTTCGCCGTTTCCAGCGAGCCTTGCAGCTGCACGCCGCGCGCCACTTCTGCAGCGCTCGAGGTCAGGCCGACAGCCGTCAGGCCG
This sequence comes from Janthinobacterium sp. BJB426, assembly GCF_002735705.1. GTDB lineage: Bacteria > Pseudomonadota > Gammaproteobacteria > Burkholderiales > Burkholderiaceae_D > Janthinobacterium. Next base: position 33,449 of record NZ_PDZL01000025.1, on the reverse strand, counting down.
AACAGCTTGGCCATCAAAATGCCCAGCGCGGCGGCGATGGTCGTGGTGATGAGTAGGGTGCCGATCGTCAGCGCGCTGATCTTGCCCAGGGAACTCGCATCCTTGAGCTTTAAAATGGCGGAAATGATCGAGACCATGATCAGCGGCATGATGATCATTTGCAGCAGTTTTACGTAGCCGCTGCCGACGATGTCGATGTATTCATTGGTGCCCGCGATGACGGGCGAGCCGGCGCCGTACAGCCACTGCACGGCCGCACCGAGCAGCACGCCCAGGCCAAGGCCCGTGAAGACGCGCACGGTAAACGTCGCATGTTTGCGTTGCTGGTGGAACATGAAAGCGAAGACGAGCAACGCAACGAGCAGGTTCAGGATGATGTTAATTGCCATGAAGGGGCCTTATCTTGGTTTTATTCGAGACTGCACGGAGCACATAAAACAGTACTACAACTGACAGCTGCCCCAGCCCGGGGCGGAAGGGCAAGCACTGTACAGTACTATGGTGGCGTTTTGCGCAATACCGCTGCGAATATTACGCTATATAAATATGCTCCACAGGCATAAGTCTTCCGGCGGATTGTGAAAAACCCGATTTCATGCCAGCATGTTTTGCCTATTTATCAATGTCGTGCATATATTTGAAGGAAAAAGATGAATGCTTTAACGGAAGTACAGGTACTCGATGCGGAAGAACGCTTGCGCCTGGCCATGATGGCCTCCGACGTGGCTGTACTGAATCAGTTGCTGGCTGATGACTTATTGTTTACCAATCACTTGGGCCACTTGCTGAGCAAGCATGCGGACCTGGCCGCGCACGAGCAGCGCCTGCTGACAATCACGGACTTGCGCGCGTCCGAGCGCCATGTGCGCATCAATGGCAACGTGGCCGTCGTCTCCGTGCGCATGCAGCTGACGGGCAGCTATCACGATGTGGAAACGCATGGCGACTTCCGTTTTACGCGCGTCTGGACGCAGGATGCGGCCGGCGCGCTGCAAGTGATCGCCGCCCATTCCGGCGTCGTGGCTTGAGGAGCATCATTTAGTGGATCATCGTTCCAAAGGGCAGCTGTTTGAAGCTGTCATCGCCGCCGGCCCTGCCACTCTGGCCATCACGGCCGGCTATCCCGTGCTGTTGTACAACCTGGTGCGCACCTGGGCTGACGCCCCCGGCGCCAATGCCCTGGCCGCGCTGCTGTTGACGGGCGGCTTGTGGGCCTTGCTGGAATTTTGGCGCATCGCCCTGGCCACCGTGGCGCGCAAGGCATACGCGTTCAACTGGCGTTTCTGGCTGGCCATCGCCAGTTTTCTCGCCTGCTTCGTGCGTTTCGTGCCGGACATGCCGGCCGGACTGATGCTGCTATTGATGGTGCTGCCGGCGCTGGCGTGGACGCATTTCATCTTGCTGCAGATCAAGCGGCCAGCCACTCTTTGATGCGTTTGCATGATTCAACAGGTTCGGACGACTATTCAACGGCTCGTCCGAACCTTGATGCAATGCTATTTTGCCCGACTGGAAAATTTCAGTGCTGGATACTCTCAGTTCGTACTACCTTGTGGGGCAGGAACAATGGTGTGATGGCGCAGATTCCGTTCGATTTTCAACAAGACGATTAAAAGAATCAGGCCGACGAAGCCGAGAAATAGAACGCCTGCGGCATAGAGCGACCACATTGCCTGTTGCTGCTTCGATAATGCGTCGCTTTCTGCTTGTTGGCGCTGGTTGGCAATGCGGTTTGCTTGTGCCTTATATTCACGCTGGCTATGTTCCAGGATAGCATTGAACTCATCGCCCACATCTTTTTTCAAACGCACGACAATTGCAGGGTTGGTGCTGGCCGTATTTAATATGCCGACAAATTGCGTGAGGAACGGGCGGCCAAGTTCTGGATTCTTTTCGATTCCGCGAAAAATATTGTTAACCGCTTCAAGATTCAATACGAAGTCAGGGATGGCTGCCGTACCTAATTTCTTGAGTGCGCCGGAAAACTCTTCAAACAGGGGATCTTTTGTTTTTGCGGCGGCAGTATTGCTTTTGCCGGTAGAGTCGCTCTTTGTTGTGAGGTCGTCCGATGGCTTGTAATCAGCGAGGCTGATTTTTATCTCATCCTTCACGGGTATGGCCTGCGCATCGTGTTCCATCAGATAGCGTCCCCCAAGAATGAAGGCAATAATGATGGCGATTGTGGCAAAGAGTAAAAAGACGACGCGCAGGAATTGTAGGTAACCAGATTCCAATTTCTGAATAAGTGACATATTGCCTCTAATGGTGATTAAAGTTGCATTATGGCATTATGATGGGTAAAAAGAAGAATATTGATGATGGGAGAAGGAAGTAATGTTGTTTTATCCAGCATTGCAAGAATTAAAATCGTTGTATTGTGCAATATCAATGCAGCAAGCGCTTATGTGATTTTTAAACCGTTGCGGATGACGGTATGTCTCATCTTGGAATGCTAGAAGTTTCGCCGCGATAGTCTTCTTTATTGCAAAGTTAGTGGCAGGCATCGTTTGCCCGCCACTCAGTCTTGTGCATCCAGCCAGGCTATCCGCCCATTGCCCGCCTCATGCAAGTGGGCCAGCAGGGCGGTGGCCGCCGCTTCCGCCAGGCTGAAGTCGAACAGCACGTGCTCGCCGTGTTCCACGCTCAGCAAGGTGGCGCCGGCGCCATCGAGTTCGCGGCGCAGCATGCCTTCCATTGCATACGGCACCGTGCAACGCAGGGTGCGCTGGCGCACGATGGCCGTCTTTTCCGCCTGCAACAACGCTTGCGCCACGCTATCCGTGTAGGCACGCACGAGGCCGCCCGCACCCAGCTTGATCCCGCCAAAGTAGCGCACGACGGTCGCCAGCACGCCTTCCAGGTCCTGATGGCGCAGCACGTCGAGCATGGGCCGCCCGGCCGTGCCGCTCGGTTCGCCATCATCGACGGCCGCCGATTGCCCGCCCGCCAGCAGCGCCCAGCACACATGGCAGGCGCCCGGATGCTGCGCCTTCAAGTCATTGACCACCTGCTGCGCGCTGGCGCGGTCCGTCATTGGCTGCACGCAACCGATGAAACGGCTTTTCTTGATGATCAGTTCGCTGTGGACGGGAGTGGCAATGGTAAACGGCATGGCGGGTGCGAAGGCGGGCAAAGCAGCATGATAGAGGAAATGCGCGCCGTCGACGAGTCAGCCCGCTCGCGCTGTGGGGGCAGCAACCAGTTCGCGCAGCGCCGCATCGCGCACTTGCACAATGTCGAACAGTCCCAGTGCGTGCAGGGCGGGCAGGGCATCAACAATGTCGCACTCGGCCATGGTCCGTTCGGCGATGCTGCTGTTCTCGTCCAGCCATAGCCTGGCATTGGCCAGGAAGGCGCCCACCGTGCCCTTGCGAACGGTCACGCCATTGAACTGACCCTGGTTTTGTTGATCCGGTAATACGTCTTCTGCGCGCATGGTGAACTCCTGAATGTTGGAAAGACTTCACTGTATGATGGCTGGATTGTCTTGCCTGCGTTGTTTATGTCATTCAATACGTCAAATCCGCCAATCTTGTCGCCATCGCTGCCGCTGCGCGCCATGCATATTTCCCAGCCGCAGGAAAGGGTGACGGCGGCCCACCACCACGCCAGCGGCCAGTTGTTCGGCGCCATGCGGGGCTTGCTTTCCGTTGCCGCCGACAGCGGGCAATGGGTGGTGCCGGCCAGCCACTGCGTGTGGATGCCGCCCCATCACGTCCATGCGCTGCGTTCGCATGGCCCGTTTGCGGGCTGGAGCGTGTATGTGGACGAAGCCAGTAGCGCCAGCTTGCCCGCCGCGCCTTGCGTGATGCGTGTCTCGGGCTTGCTGCGCGAAGCGGTGGGCCGCGCCAGCGCCTGGGACGACGGCGCGCTGGACGCGCGGCAAGCCCGGGTGGCGGCCGTGATTCTCGACGAAATCGCTGCTTCGCCGCACGAACCCTTCGGCTTGCCCTTGCCCACGGACCCGCGCCTGCTGCGCGTGGCGCGCGCCATCCTCGATAACCTCGCCGACGAGCGTGGCGTGGAAGCGCTGGCCGCCTGGGCCGGCGTGTCGCCGCGTACCCTGGCCCGTCGCTTCACGATCGAGACGGGCTTTACGCCCTCCGCCTGGCGCCAGCGCGCCCGCATCCTGCGCGCCCTGGAACTATTGGCTGCGGGCAACACCGTCACGACGATTGCGCTGGACCTGGGCTACGACAACATCAGCGCCTTCATCGCCATGTTCAAGCGCGTGATGGGCGTGACGCCGGGGAGGTATGGGGAAGAATAAGCTGGTGCGCAAAACAAAAAAGCCAACCGCGAACGGTTGGCTTTCCTAAAGTATTTGGTAGGCCGTGCGGGATTCGAACCTGCGACCAACGGATTAAAAGTCCGCTGCTCTACCAGCTGAGCTAACGACCCAAAAACTTTTACAACTGAACTGCGGTAACACTGTGTCGTATCAGCATGCTTGCATGATGACGGCTGAATCTTGGTAGGCCGTGCGGGATTCGAACCTGCGACCAACGGATTAAAAGTCCGCTGCTCTACCAGCTGAGCTAACGACCCAAGGGCGGCTATTATGACGGCCAGCGGCGGTTTTGGGAAGGGCGGGGATGGAAAAAAGCCTTGCATGGTGTCCGGGGGCGGCATAATATGGGTAGATAGCCTACCTACTTATATATTTCCATGTCCACTACCGAAGACCTTCCCATCCCCGAACGCGCGCTGGCGCTGTCCGATGAATTGCGCACGGCGTTCAAGCGCCTGCTGCGCTCCATGCAGCGCGAAGGGGGCGAGCTGGAGGGTAGCGTATCGATGATGCAATACATGCTGCTGGCGCTGATCCACGAGCAGCCTGGCATCGGCGTGGCCGCGCTGGCGCGCCTGCAAAATGTGCGCGGGCCTACCGTCAGCGCGCAGGTCAAGTCGCTGGAAGAAGCGGGGCTGGTCGAGCGCAGCGCGCCCGATCCGCAAGACCGGCGGCGCTCGGGCCTGCAGGTCTCCGCGCAAGGCCTGGCGATACTCGAAACCCTGCGCGCGCGCCGCCGCGATGCGCTGGCGCGGCGCATCGCCCGCCTGACGCCGCAGCAGATCGATGCACTGGAAGCCGCCATGCAGCCGCTGCTTGAGATCGGACAAGCATGAGCCGCCACGATCAAGCCACAGGCGTAGAAAAAGGCGCTGCCAAACCCGTTACCGAACGCGAAGTGCGCGCCATCTACCTTGGCCTGATGGCCGTGCTGGGCCTCGGCGCGCTGGACCAGAGTATCGTCGCCACGGCGTTGCCGCGCATCGTCGATGACCTGGGCGGCATGGCGCACCTGTCGTGGGTGGTCACGGCGTATGTGCTGGCCTCGACGGCTACCATGCCCTTGTACGGCAAGTTGGCCGACCAGTACGGCCGCCGTCCCATGATCTTTACGGCCCTGCTGACCTTTTTGCTCGGTTCCGTGTTGTGCGGGCTGGCGCAGAACATGACGGAACTCATTATCTTTCGCGCTATCCAGGGCTTGGGTGCGGGCGGCTTCATGCCGCTGGCGCAAATCATCATCGGCGACATCGTGCCGCCGGCCGAGCGGGGCAAGCGGCAGGGCATGGTGCCCATCGTGTTTGCCGTCACCAGCGTGCTGGGCCCCGTGCTGGGCGGCGTCATCACGGATGCCTGGTCGTGGCACTGGATTTTCTACGTCAACCTGCCCATTGGCGCGGCTGCCTTTGTCATCATCGCGCGCGCCATGCGCAAGCCCGTGCGCATGCACGCGCACAAGATCGACTATCTGGGGTCTGCCTTGCTGACGGGCGCTGTCACGGCGGCCCTGCTGGTGCTGGCGCTGGGCGGTACCGAGTGGCCGTGGGATGCGCTGGCCATCAAGGTGTGCGGCGGCATCGCCGTGTTGCTGGGTCTCTGGCTGGCGTTTCACGTGGGCAGGGTGGATGAACCCGTGCTGCCGCCCGAGCTGTTCGAAAACCGCACCTTCAATATCGCCAGCCTGGTGATGGCCATGACCTTCATGGGCCTGATGGGTGCCAGCGTCTTCTTTCCCCTGTTCTTCCAGCTGGTGATGGGCACCAGTCCCGCCGAATCGGGCGTGATGACGGTGGCGATGATGGTGGGGCTGGTGGCGTCGTCGATGTTCAATGGCCGGGTGCTGTCGCGCTCGGGCAAGTACAAGATGGTGCAGGTGATGGGGCTGGGCGTGGCGGTCGTGGCGTTTGCCGTGCTGGCCTGGGCCATGGAAACGTCGCGTGGCTACTGGATCATCGAGCCGGCCATCTTTTTCCTCGGCACGGGGCTGGGACTGGTGATGCCGAACATGACGATTGCCGTGCAAAATGCCTTGCCGCTGGCGCGCCGCGGCGTGGGCACGGCGATGCTGGCCTTTTTCCGTTCGCTGGGCGGCTTGCTAGGCGTGACGGCGTCGGGCGCCATCCTTGCGCACCAGTTGCACAAGCATGGCGTGGAAGCCGTCTCGGCGCTGGGTGCGCACGCGGCGACGCAGACGGTGGAAGTGTACCGCCATGCGATCGCCAGCGTGTTTGGCGCCGGCGCCGTGTTGCTGCTATTGGGGCTGGTCTTCCTGCTGTTCCTGCCGGAACTGCCCCTGGAGGGGCATCCGGCGACGGTCAGGGACGATCAGTAGCGTTCCAGCCAGTGGGCGTACGGTGCCGGCAGGGTCCACGAGGCGCGTTCCACGCCGAGTTCCTTGGCGGCAAAGTATGCCCAGTGCGGGTTGGCCAGGTGCGCCTTGCCGACCATCACCACGTCCAGTTGTTCTTCCTTGACGACACGCTCGGCAATGGCTGGCGTGCCGAAGCCCCAGGCGGACGAGACGGGAACGCCCGCTTCGCGGCGCACGCGCTCGGCAATCGGGCCCATGAAGGCCGGGCCCCATGGAATCGATACGTCGGGAATGGTAAAACCCATGCTGACGCTGAGCATATCCATGCCCGCATCCTTGAACTGGCGCACGAGGCCGATCGATTCGAGCAGGGTTTGCTCGTCGCGGCCGTCAAATTCCAGCACGCCAAAGCGGATCGTCAGCGGCAGGTGTTCAGGCCACACTTCGCGCACGGCTTTCAAGGTTTCCAGCAGGAAGCGGCTACGGTTTTCCAGGCTACCGCCATAGATATCGTCGCGCTGGTTCGAGTGGGCGGAAAAGAAGCTTTGCGCCAGGTAGCCGTGGGCGAAGTGCAGTTCCAACCATTCGAAGCCCACTTCGCGGGCGCGCACGGCCGCGTCGACGAAGTTCTGTTTCACGCGGGCGATATCGTCGAGGTCCATGGCGCGCGGTACTTTCGGCAGGCCGCCGCCAAAGGCGATGGCGGACGGGGCGATGGTTTGCCAGCCGCGCGCGTCGCCTTCAGGAATATGGTCGTCGCCTTCCCATGGGCGGTTGGCGCTGGCCTTGCGGCCCGCGTGGGCGATCTGGATGCCGGGCACGGAGCCGGCCGCCTTGATGGCTTTGACGACAGGCACGAAGGCTTGCGCCAGGTCATCGTTCCAGATGCCCGTGCAACCGGGCGTGATGCGGCCTTCCGGCGCCACGGCCGTCGCTTCGACGATCACCAGGCCGGCGCCGCCACGCGCCATGCCCGCATAATGCGACAGATGCCAGTCGTTGACGGCACCATCGACGGCCATGTACTGGCACATCGGCGGCACGGCGATGCGGTTGCGCAGCGTGATATCTTTGAGGGTGTAGGGCTGGAAGAGGGCGGACATGGTGGCCTTTGTGTTTGTTGATGAAGGTGTATGGAAATGCTGATTCGGTAGTTCGTAAATATTCGAAGAATGGAATTAGTATAGCGCATGCTGTATGATTCTGCTCATGCGCCCACACAAACATCCTCCCGCCAGCGAATTCGTCCTTGAAAGAGTGCTGTACGCTTTGAGCGATTCCATTCGCCTCGACATCGTGCGCCACCTGGCCAGAGTCGACGCGGCCGCTTGTGGCGACCTCGACGGTGGGCGGCCGAAGTCGACCGTTTCCCACCATTTCAAGGTCTTGCGCGAAGCGGGCCTCGTCTACACGGAAAACGCGGGCACGACGCACATGAACACCCTGCGCCGCGCCGATATCGAGAGCCGTTTTCCCGGTTTGCTCGACGTCATCCTGGCGCAGCAGCCAGTGGCGCCCGAGGTGTCGGACGCGGGCGGACAGGCAGTCTAGCCGCCTGCCGTGCCCCGCCATTTGCCAGGCTCGGCTATGATGTCGGCCTTTCGGTAAATCCTCAGCCGCGCGCCTGTTGCGCGATGGGCTGGCGACACTACCTGGCACGGCAAGGATAGGGAATGACGGCAGCAGCAGTGGTATCACAGGCGGACCTGGCACATCGTCCGCAGTTTGGCTGGATCAATGGTTTGAAGGCAGGCGCGGCGCAGTTGATCGTGTTGCACCACCTGGCGTTTTACGGCCCCATGTCCGACTACGTGCAACCCCTGTGGCCTGCGTTGCTGGACTGGCTGGGCGGCAGCGCGCGCATCGCCGTGCAAGTGTTTCTCGTCATCGGCGGCTTTCTGGTCGCCAAATCGCTCTCTCCCGCCGGCCATCCCGGCATTGCCACCCCGCTGCAGGCGATCTGGCGCCGCTATGCCAAGCTGGCGCCGCCTTTCCTTGCCGCCACCTTGCTCGCCGCCATCATCACGCCCGTGGCCGGTATCTGGATGATGCACGACTCCATGTCGGCCGCCGTCACCCTGGGCCAGCTGAGCGCCCATGCCTTGCTGCTGCATGGCGTGCTGGGCTATGAATCGCTGTCGGCTGGCGCCTGGTACGTGGCCATCGATTTCCAGCTCTACCTGCTGACGGTATCGCTGCTGTGGCTAGGTAGCCGCGTGGCGGGCCATCAGCGCCGGCACTGGCTCATGCCGCTGGCCGTCACCGTCGGCATCACCTTTTCCCTGCTGTATTTCAATCTCGACGCGGACTGGGACAACTGGGCGCCGTATTTCTTCGGCAGCTATGGCCTTGGCATGCTGGCCTGGTGGGCCAGCGATCCGGCCCGCAAACCCGGCGCCATGACCGTGCTCATGGCGATGGCCGCCGTGCCCGTCCTGCTGGCCCTGGCCGTCGACTACCGCAGCCGCATCGCCCTGGCCCTGATCGTCGCCTGCGCCCTGTTCCTGTTCGGCCGCGCCCGCACGCCGTCCCAGGGCGGCGCCTGGAACGTCATCAACGCCCTCGGGCGTATTTCATATGCTGTCTTCCTCGTGCACTTCCCCGTCAGCCTGCTGGTGAATGCTCTGTTTATCAGCTATGTCCCGCTCGAGCCCGAGTGGCAGGCGCTGGGCATGCTGACGGCCTGGGGCGCCAGCCTGGCGGCCGGCGCCGCGTTTTACCGCTGGGTGGAGGTGCCGCTGGGGCGGGTGATGGGTGGCGTGGTGGCGCATCTGGCCGGGCGGCCGGCGTTGGCGTCGCGTTAAGGGCGGCGATGTAGCAGTCCCGATGGCGCCCTTGCTCGCGAAACAGGGCTGGCTGTTTCTATTATTTGTTACTACAATAAATAATGAGAATCACTTTTGATGCTGCCAAGCGTGAAAAGACGCTCAGGGAGCGTGGTCTCGACTTTGCGCGTGCGCGTGTAGTGTTTGACGGGCTCACCATTACGCTGCCGGACCAGCGCCAAGACTATGGCGAATCCCGCTTCATCACTGCAGGCTGGCTCGACGAGCGTCTGATTGTATTGGTCTGGACGCCGCGTGGCCTGGCGCGCAGAATCATCAGCATGAGGAAGGCAAATGAACGCGAAATCGACAAATACAAGCAAGGCCTGGGTTGATCACGACGATGCGCCTGAATTGACGGACGGTTTTTTTGAGCAAGGCGTCTGGCAAGTGGGCGACAAGCCCGTTTCCCGTCCCGAGGCGCAGCAAGAAATGGCGCGTCGTCGCGGCAGGCCTGCGGGTGGCGGCGGCAAGGTCAGCACGACCATACGCTTCGACGCTGAAATTATCGAGGCCTTCAAGGCCACCGGCGACGGTTGGCAAACGCGCATGAATGATGCGCTGAAGGAGTGGCTGCGGGCGCGGCGGGTGTAGTGGCTTACTTTGGTACTCGCAAGGCTGAGGTCCCGCATTAAAAGCGGTGTTCCGTATGGCAGAGAGTATTGTTGCTCAGGGATATAGTTGCCGTGTATGCATGACGGCAAGAATTTCTATCGCGCTTGCTTCAACGCGATATACGACGACATAGTTTGGGTGGACTGCCAGTTCCCGCGTGCCGGCAACTCTTCCGGTTCGGTACAAATGAGGATGACGTGGAAGTTGGGAGATGGCGTTGTCGATGTCGTTGTAAAGCTGCAGTGCTGCTGGCGGGTTGCGCTGCGCGATGTAAGTGAGGATCGCGGTCAAGTCTTCCTGCGCTTCAACCTTCCATTGAATCGGCAGCATGGCCGTCAGTCTGTGGCGTGACGATTTTCCTCAGTTGCGCCATGACTGTCTCGTGCGAGGCGGTAGGGCGGTCATCATTGAGCGACGCCAGCACCTTTGTGCGAAACCATTGTTTATAGGTTTCGGCGGCTTCCGTTGTCGCAAATTCGGACGTGGTCGAGGATGGGCTGGCGTTCATGATGGTCTGATTATACGACAGTCCGACAGAGATGTAGCGCGGGTGACAAGGCGTTTGATTTGTGTCAGGGGTGGCATCGCGTGCAAGTGATGCTGCTGAAAACAAAAAAGCCAACCGCGAACGGTTGGCTTCTCTGACGTATTTGGTAGGCCGTGCGGGATTCGAACCTGCGACCAACGGATTAAAAGTCCGCTGCTCTACCAGCTGAGCTAACGACCCAAAAACTTTTTACAACAACTTCGGTAACACTGTGCCGTAAAAAAATGCTTGCTATAACAACTCGCAAGCAGATCAGTACTGCGTATTCGTGGTAGGCCGTGCGGGATTCGAACCTGCGACCAACGGATTAAAAGTCCGCTGCTCTACCAGCTGAGCTAACGACCCGAAGAAGAAAGATTATAGGGGGTGCCCGGGATTCTGTCAAACCTAACGGGCAACTTTTTCCCCGCTTTTACTTTTTGCCGCCCCGTTCCTTGGCGGCCTGGGCCGCGCTGGAGTCCGGGTAGCGCGAGATCAGGGCGTTTAGCGTCTTGGTCGCGTTCGGCTTGTCTTTCAGCTCCGTGTAGCAGCTGGCGATGTTGAGCATGGCGTCGGGCGCTTTAGGGCTGTCCGGGTAGTGTTTCAGCACTGCCTGCTGGGCCGTGATGGCGCTCTTGCAGTCGCGCTGGGCGTAATAGGCGTTACCCAGCCAGTATTGCGCGTTGGCCGCGTAGGCTGATTCCGGATAGCGCTTGACGAAGCCGTCCAGGGCCGTCACGGCGCCCTTGTAGTCGCCCGACTTGAACAGGCCGAACGCGGATTCGTATGCGCTTTGCTCGGATACGCCCACGGCCGCTTCCTGGCCGTCGATGGTGACCTGGCGCGGTTCGAGCTTGCGCAGGCGCGCATCGATATCGGTGTAGAAATCCTTCTGGCGCTTTTGCGTGTTCGCCAGATCGTTGCCCAGCACTTCGATCTGGCCGCGCAGGCGGGCGATCTCCTGCATGGTTTGGTCGTGCTGGTTGATCAGGCTCAAGGTGCTGGTCTTGTCCGCCTTGGCGTCGATGCGGCTGTTCAGGTCGCGCGCCATGGCGTCGACCTTGGCGCGCAGCTCGAGGATGGCCTTGCGCGCTTCGTCGTCATCGAACAGGGCGGCGTTGGCGTGCAGGGGCAGGTAGGCAAACGCGGCCATCAAGGCGGCGGCGACGCCGGCTTTCGAGAATGTCATCATGAGTCGGGCTTTCTAAGGTTACGCAAACATGCAAACGGGGCGCCGGGCGGTGAATCACCGCGCTGCGCCCCATTATTATGCCTATGACTGGCCAGTTAGGTAAGCGTCAATGCTGCCGCGCTCACCCGTAAACATCAATAAACGATGTCAGCGCGGCGGTTTTCTGCCCATGCTGCTTCGTTGCTGCCTTGAGCTTTAGGCTTTTCTTTGCCCAGCGACACGGCTTCCATTTGGCCTTCTGGCACGCCCAGGGCTGCCATCGACTTGCGCACGGCTTCAGCACGTTTCTGGCCCAGGGCCAGGTTGTACTCAGCGCCACCGCGTTCATCGGTGTTACCTTGGATCAGGATCTTGCGGCTAGGCGTTTTCACCAGGTAGCCAGCGTGGTTTTGCACGACTGGGGTGTCCGCTTCGCGCACGACGTACTTGTCGAAGTCGAAGTAGATGCTGCGGTTAGCCAGCACGCCTTTTGGATCGTCCAGTGGATCGACCGATGCGGTCGTCACTGGCTGAACTTGACGGGTGTCAACTGGTGCAACGACTTTTTCAGGAGCGCGCTCAACCACTGGGGTCTCTGCTACTTTGACTGGGGTGCTGCAGGCGGACAGCAGGGCTGCGGTAGCGGCGATGAAAGCCAAACTTTTAAAGTTACTCATTTTTATTCTCCGGGTCATGGTTAAAGGTGAAACTGTACAGCATTTACTTCATAAAAGGACCCCAGGTGGGCTCCTTGATATTGCCAGCTTGCGTAGTCAAACGCTGTTTGACGCGGCCATCCACCGATACCACTGCCAGCGACTTGCGTCGTCCGGATTCGGTCGCGTACATGATATATTTCCCGTTGGGCGAAAAGCTCGGTGATTCGTCGTTGGCGGTGTCCGACAGGCGCAGTTCCTGGCCACTAGCCAGGTCGAGCGCGTAGAGCTGGAAATTGCCGTCGCGACGGGAAATATAAGCGAGTGTCTTCCCGTCGGACGAAATCCGCGGGCTGATGTTGTAGGAGCCGCCAAACGTCACGCGCTTGGCTTCGCCACCGCTGCTCGACATGCGGTAGATTTGTGGTCCGCCGCTGCGATCGCTGGTGAAGTAAATACTTTGGCCATCGGCCGAGAATTGGGGTTCCGTATCGATGCCGCTGCTGGTGCTGACGCGGCGCAAGCCGCTGCCGTCGGCATTGACGGTGTAGACCTGGGTATGACCGTCGCGCGACAGGGCCACGGCCAGGCGCGAACCGTCCGGGCTCCAGCTCGGCGCCGAATTGCTGCCTTTTTCATTCGATACGATGGTGCGCTGGCGCGTCACCAGGTTTTGCACGTAGACGATCGGCTTTTTCTTTTCAAACGACACATACGCGACCTTGGTGCCGTCCGGCGACCACGATGGCGAAATGATCGGCTCGTTCGAGCGCAGGGCGACCTGGATGCCTTCGCCATCGGCGTCGGCGATTTCCAGGCGGTATTCGCGGCCCGATTGCGTGACGTAGGCGATGCGTGTGGCGAACGCGCCTTTGACGCCCGTCAGCTTCTCATAGATGTCATCGGCGATCTTGTGTGCCAGCAAGCGGTTGAACTGCGGCGCGGCCGCATTGTTCATGCTCGAGATCTGGGCGCCCTTGATGGTGTCGAACAGCTTGTAGCGCACGTCCAGGCGGCCATCGGCCATGCTTTGCACGGTGCCTGCCGCCAGCGCGTCGGCGCCGCGCGACTTCCATTGCTCGTAGCTGACGGGCGCCGTTTCCGATACGGGCGCATCGGCATCGATCAGCTTGAATACGCCGCTGCGCGCCAGGTCGGCCTTGATAATGCCGGACAGCGATTGCGGCGCGGCCGATTCATTGACGAAGCTGGCGACAGCCACCGGGATCTGGTTGCTGCCGATCCCCGTAATCTCCACGCGCAGCTGCGCCTGGGCGCTTGACGCTCCCAGCACCAGGCCGGCGCAGAGCACGACATAGCTCATTTTTTTCATGGTCATCATTTAGGCAAATCCTTCATCTCGAATATGAGTTCAATCTCGCGTTCCACGGTGCCGTCTTTTTTCTTCGGCAGTGGCGACGATTTATTAATGGCGTTTTCCACCGAGCTGTCATACGCCGGCAGGCCGCTACTTTTAATCTTTCGGACCGAAATAATTTCCCCAGTTGGCAGTTGCTCGATCTTGAACACGGCGCGCGGGTTGCCCGGCACGTCCGTGCTACCGCTGTACGCGATATTGCTCTTGATCTTGCTCGTCAGGGCAGCGACATAGCCGCTGTCCTTGCGTGGCGCGGTCGCTTTCGCGGCCGTGCCCGTTGTGCCATTGCCTGCCTGCGCCATCATCCGCTTCATGTCATCGGCGCGCATTTTGTCGGCTGCGGCTTTTTCCGCCGCCGCTTTTTTCGCCTTGGCCGCTTTTTCGGCCGCCGCTTTTTTATCGGACAGTTCTTTCTCGGCTTTTTCTTCCGCCGCTTTTTCTTTGGCTTCCTTGGCTTTCTCCAGCTTGTCGGCCTTTTCTTTCTCCAGCTTGTCAGCCTTGTCTTTTTCTTTCTGCTTCTGTTTTTCCAGTTCGCGCTTTTCTTCCTCGCGTTCCTTCAATTCCTGCTTGCGGCGTTCTTCCGCTGCCGCTTTGTCTTTCTCTTCCTTCAGCTTTGCCTTCTTGCGCTCGAGTGCGATCTCCGCCTCGCGCAGGTCGACCTTCGGCTCGGGCGCGGCCACGGGTGGCGGTGGCGGCGGGGCCGGCTGTTCCACTTGCGGTTGCGGCGGCGTTGGTGTCGGCTCCGGTTCCGTCGCCACGTCGGGCGGCGGCGCGGCCGTCTGCACCTTCATATCCCACACTTCCGCTTCGACGGCGACAGGTTCCGTATTTTGCCAGTGTACGCCCACCCACAGGAAAAACAGCAGCCCAAGGTGCATCGCCAGCGCCAGGCCCAGCGAGGGCCAGCGGCTGCGTTCGCGCGGCACGCTGTAGGGCTTGCCGAGTACATGGTCGATTTGTTTGTTCTGCAAAGTCTAGTCTATCTAAAAACGGTCAAGTCTGGAAACAGGATGCGGCGCTTACTTGGTGGCCAGGCCGACTCTGGTAATCCCCATCTTTTTCGCTTCCGAAATGAGCTGGATCACGTCGTCGTACTTGCTTTCCTTGTCGCCCGCGATCATCACAGGATAGTCAGGATTGCTTTCATGCAAACCGCGCAGCTTGCGCAGCAGGGCGTCGCGGTTCGGTTCCGTTTCCGGCGACAACTGTTCCTTGCCGATGACGCCGATCGACAGCGAACCATTCGGCTTCAGCACGATCTGAATATAGTCATCGGGCGGTTTGGCCGACTTTTCCGCGTTGGGCAAATTCACCACGCTGGGATTGTTCGACGACGGCATCACCATGAAAATGATCAGCAGCACCAGCATCACGTCGATATACGGCACGACGTTGATTTCGGACTTGAACTTGCGGCCACGACCGCCGCGCATGCCGCCACTATTGAAGGAGGAACCCATGGACGCTGCTCCCTCTTAGCGCGACTGGCGCTGCAAGATGTTGGAGAATTCCTCGACGAAGCTCTCGAAGCGGATCGCCAGGCGGTCGATGTCATGCGAAAAACGGTTGTAGGCGACGACGGCGGGAATGGCCGCGAACAGGCCGATGGCGGTGGCGATCAGCGCTTCGGCAATGCCGGGCGCGACGGCGGCCAGGGTGGCTTGCTGCACGTTGGCCAGGCCGCGGAAGGCGTTCATGATGCCCCAGACGGTGCCGAGCAGGCCGATGTACGGCGAGACGGAGCCGACGGAAGCGAGGAAGGCCAGGTGCGATTCGAGCACGTCCATTTCGCGCTGGAAGGCGGCGCGCATGGCGCGGCGTGCGCCGTCGAGCACGGCGCCGACGTCCAGCGCTTCACGCGAACCGTAGGAAGCCTTGCCTTTGATGAATTCGCCCATGCCGGCGTCGAAGATGCGGGCCAGCGCGCCGCTCTGGTCGCGGTTGCCGCTGGCGTTCTGGTGCAGCGCATGCAGGTTGCCACCGGCCCAGAAGCTGCGTTCGAACTCGATGGTTTGCTTGCGCGCCTGGCGCACGGCAAACATCTTGCGGAAAATGTAGGTCCAGCTGGTCAGGGAAATCAGCAGCAGCAGGGCCATGATCAGTTGCACGATCAAATGGGCATTGGAGATGAGCGCGAGGAAAGAAAGATCTTGTGTAACGTTCATTGGCTGGCAGTCTGTTGGGTGAATTGTCCGGGGGTGGCGGGTAGGGCTCAGGCGGCGCGCATGCGGACCGCGACTGCATCAGGCACGGCGCGCGGGCGCAGTGCCGAATCGACGCAGCCGATCTTGACGCGGGCCGTGTTGAGCAGGCGGTCGCCGCACCAGGCTTGTTGCAGGAAAACGATGGAGGCGCGCCCCATTTTTTCTATGCTTAAGGTTAATCTTACCGTGTCATCGAGCCTGGCTGGCGCATGATAGTCGGCGTTGACGCTTTTGACAACGAACATCGCGTCGTGCTGCTCCAGCAATTCCTGCTGGCCCACGTCGATGGCGCGCAGCCATTCGGTACGCGCGCGTTCGAAGAATTTCAGGTAGTTAGCGTAATAGACGATGCCGCCGGCGTCGGTGTCTTCATAGTAGACACGTACGTTCCAGGTAAAGACTGAAGGCATGTTTATTGCGCCAGTAGTGAGATTGAGCAACATTTTACGCGATTTTTCTTCTTGTGACTGTGGGCGCTTGCTGGAAAGCCATGCAAAAGCTGCATATAAGTTGCACCGCAGCATTGTAAATCCGGCGTGTGCAATGGCAAGCTTCGTAACATACGCTTACATGCCATGGCCAGGTTTAAGCCCAGCTTAAAAGCCGCAGTCATCCCCTGGGGCGGCCTGTGGCCGCGCCCGGTCTGCGGTGGCGCGCGGCGATTATAGCCGCACGGTTGCATTCCTTGCTCAATTTGGGCACTTAACTTACAATTTGGCTTCCATTACGTCTCACGTGACTGGCGAAAAGTCGGGCGATCTCCATGAATGGCGATCGGCAAACCGGCGAAAGGTGGGCATCCACCGGGAAACGTGAGATTTTTCATCAGCCGTTCGCCTGGGTAGCCACTATGGAAAAGCACGAAGAGGCTGCCTGTCCAATGTTGTTATTCACTTAACGCCGGCTCCCCTCATTCGATCCAACCTGCCAGTACAAGCACCCTCATACTTGGAGTTTTTACATGTTTGCAAAAGATCACAACCTCGCCAACGTCGATCCTGAATTGTTCGCCGTCATTCAAAAAGAGAATACGCGCCAGCACGACCATATCGAACTGATCGCGTCGGAGAACTACACGTCGCCAGCCGTAATGGAAGCGCAAGGCTCGCAGCTGACGAATAAATATGCCGAAGGCTACCCAGGCAAGCGCTACTACGGTGGCTGCGAATACGTCGACGTGGCCGAGCAACTGGCCATCGACCGCGTGAAACAGCTGTTCGGCGCCGAATGCGCGAACGTGCAGCCGAACTCCGGCTCGCAGGCGAACCAGGGCGTGTTCTTCGCCATGTTGAAACCAGGCGACCTGATCATGGGTATGTCGCTGGCCGAAGGCGGCCACCTGACCCACGGCATGCCGCTGAACATGTCCGGCAAATGGTTTGACGTCGTCTCCTACGGTTTGACGGCGGAAGAAGACATCGACTACGAGGCGATGGAACGCCTGGCCCGCGAACGCAAGCCAAAACTGATCATCGCCGGCGCATCGGCGTTCTCGAAAAAGATCGACTTTGAACGCTTCGGCAAGATTGCCAAGGAAGTTGGCGCCTACTTCATGGTCGACATGGCCCACTACGCCGGCCTGATCGCCGCCGGCCTGTACCCGAACCCGGTGCCGTTCGCCGACTTCGTCACCTCGACCACGCACAAATCGTTGCGCGGCCCGCGCGGCGGCATCATCCTGATGAAGGCCGAACACGAAAAAGCCATCAACTCGGCCATCTTCCCTGGCATCCAGGGCGGCCCGCTGATGCACGTGATCGCCGGCAAGGCTGTCGCCTTCAAGGAAGCGCTGAGTCCTGAGTTCGTCGAATACCAGAAGCAAGTGATCAAGAACGCCGACGTGCTGGCGAAAACCCTGATCAAGCGCGGCCTGCGCATTGTTTCCGGCGGCACCGAATCGCACGTCATGCTGGTCGACCTGCGCGCCAAGAACCTGACGGGCAAGGAAGCCGAAGCCATCCTCGGTTCCGCGCACATCACCTGCAACAAGAACGGCATCCCGAACGACCCGCAAAAACCTTTCGTCACCTCGGGCATCCGCCTGGGCAGCCCGGCGATGACGACGCGCGGTTTCAAGGAAGCGCAAGCGGAAGAAGTGGGCAACCTGATCGCCGACGTGCTGGACAATCCGCATGACGCCGCCACCATCGAGCGCGTCAAAGCGGCCGTGAAAGTCCTGGCCGACGCGCACCCTGTGTACGCAGCTTAAGAGCCTGTTCCGGTGAAGGAAT
The DNA here is from genome assembly GCF_002735705.1 of Janthinobacterium sp. BJB426. Lineage (GTDB taxonomy): Bacteria > Pseudomonadota > Gammaproteobacteria > Burkholderiales > Burkholderiaceae_D > Janthinobacterium. The sequence continues at coordinate 15,241 of NZ_PDZL01000025.1, read as the reverse complement.
ACATCTACAGCAGACAGCCCCTCGGAAGCGGGTACTGCGTTGCTCGTCGTAGCATGGCTAGCCATGCGTCCTCCTCGCGCCTTGTCCGCGCGACCGATGAGCAATCTGCTGCAGACGCTCCTTACCGGAATAGTCGCTAATTATTTGTCCAGAATGTGTCATACGGAGTAAGATTCTGTATGACACATTCCTTCGTGCCCAAGGGCGCCCGGAGTGATTCGGGCGCCCTTTGTACAAGGGCGGCAATTTCCCGTAATTATTACTATAAAGTTGTAGCCAGCCCATGAAATGTCCATTTTGCCAGCACGGCGACACCCAGGTTCTCGATACGCGCGTATCGGAGGAAGGGGATGCCATTCGGCGCCGCCGCCGCTGCGGCAAATGCGACAAGCGGTTTACCACGTACGAGCGCATTGAACTTATCATGCCGTCCGTCGTCAAAAAGAATGGCAGCCGGACGGAGTTCGCTGCGGATAAGTTGCGCGGCAGTTTAATGCTGGCCTTGCGCAAGCGTCCCGTCGCGGCCGCCTCTGTGGATACGGCCATCGCATCCATCCAGGAAAAACTGCTGACCAGCGGCTTGCGCGAAGTCGATTCCGGCTATATCGGCGAACTCGTCATGCAGGAACTGAAGCGCCTCGACAAGATCGCCTACATCCGCTTCGCCTCCGTGTATAAAAATTTCGAAGACCTGGCCGAATTCCAGGATGCGATTGCCGAAGTGGGGCAGGCGCGCAAGCCCTGACGCACTCTGACGTTCACTTTGCCGACAACGGGGCCGCTCATGCGCCCCGTTTTCACCACGCCAGCGCGCGCCTGGCAAGCGGCCTGATCAATACCAACGCTGTTCTTCTCACCTTATCACCGTACTGTTTGCGCTAGCGCAGATCCAGCTTTTTGCGCGCGCCTATCTTGTATCTGGGCCGCCTGTTCTTGCGACTCTGTCTGCGGAAGGGAGTAGCGCATGGGCAAGGGCGGTCGCACTATGTTTCCTGCCGGTGGCAGCAGCCTCATCGAGGTGCTGGTGTCGCTGCTGCTGTTGGCGCTGGGCCTGCTCGGTGCCAGCATCCTGCAACTGAACTCCCTGCGCGCGCGCCATGAGTCGGCGCTGTTGTCGGCGGGCGTGCAACTGGCCGCCGGCATGGCCGAGCGCATGCGTGCGAACAGCGTGCTCATGCATGGTCCGGATACGGCCAATCCCTATCTGAACGTGGCCTACGCGGCGGCAGACGACGCCGAAGCGGCCGGCGGTGCGCCGGACTGCTTTGGCGCCACCGCCTGCAGCGCGGCCGAGCTGGCGCAATTCGACATCGCCGAATGGAAGCAAGGGCTGCATGCGGCCTTGCCCGGCGCGCGCCTGCGCATCTGCCGCGACACTTCCGCGTGGGATGCCGCCGCCCAAGGCTTGCACTGGGTGTGCAGCGGCGGCAAGGGTGCGCCCATCGTCATCAAGCTTGGCTGGCGCGCCCGCTTGCCCGATGGCTCGCCCGCCGAGAATGCGTCGGGCGAGTCGCTGCCCAGGCTGGCATTCCAGCTGGGCGGAGGCGGCGTATGAACGGCGTGTTTGCAGCGTGGAGCCGGCGTCGCGGCATGAGCCTGGTCGAATTGCTGGTGGCCCTGTCGCTCGGTGCGCTGCTGATGCTGGCTGCCAGTAGCGTGTTGCTGGCGGCCAGCGGCAGTTATGGCGACCAGTCCGCCAGCGCGCGCTTGGACGACAACGGCCGCTATGCGCTCGACGCCATCGCCCGCGCCGTGCGCCAGACGGCGTACGTGAACTGGGACAGCAGCGCCGCGCCCGTCGCCCATGCCGATGATGACAGCGCCAATGTCGCCGGGCTCGACGCGCGCAGCCTGGGCAAGAACAGCGAAGGCATCAGCGGCGCGCTGCCCGATGTCCTGCATGGCAGCGACGTGCTGGCCTTGCGCTATTACGGCGCCGGCGCAATTGAGGGCGGAGACGGATCCGTCCTCAATTGCGCCGGCTTTGGCGTGGGCGCCGCGCAAACGCAGGCGCAGCGGGGCTGGAGCATTTTCTATGTAGCGCAGGGCGCCGATGGCGAGGGCGAGCTGCGCTGCAAATACCGTGGCGCGAACGGCTGGGGCGCGGACGCCATCATCCGAGGCGTCGACAGCTTCCAGGTGCTGTATGGCCTCGACACGGATACGCCGCCCGATGGCGTGGCGAACCGCTATGTCAACGCCAGCGCGCTCGACGCTGACGATGCGGCGCTGGTGCTGGCGGGTGCGGATGCGGCCGCGCGCCAGCGCGATTTTCAACGGCGCACGCACTGGAAGCGCGTGGCCAGCGTGCGCGTGGCCTTGCTGTTGCATGGCGAGGCGGGCCAGGCGGACAAGATGGCGGAACTGGGACCGGCGCAGTTCGACCTGTTTGGCCAGGCATATGCCGAGGCGCACGGCGCCGGCGACACGGGCGTGCGCATCGCGCGCGCGTCCTTGCCCGCCGCGACGCGCTCCAGGCTGCGGCAGCTGGTGCAGACGAGCATTATGCTGCGCAATGGACCGGCCTAGGTGGGCGGCGCGATGGCCGGCGCGGGCGTCCGCCGTTGTTCAGGCTGCTGCGTTTCTGGCGGACAAGGGCGTGGCGCCACTCTCGTGTATGTGCTGTGCCTGCTGGTGATCATCTTGCTGCTGGGCATATCGGCGGCGCAGATGGCCTTGCAGGGCGAAAAGTCGGCACGCGGTGAGCGCGACCGGCAGATCGCCTTTCAGGCGGCGGAGGAAGCATTGATGGATGCGCAAAATGATATCGAAGGCTTGCCCGACGCGCCGGGACGCAGCAGCCTCTTCGCGCCAGGCAGCGCGGCCGGGTTCGCGGACGGCTGCGGCGAGGGAGGGGCGCTGGGCCTGTGCCTGCCAGCAGGCCCGGACGCGCCGGCGCTCTGGTTGAGTACGGACCTCGATGGCGCCGAAGGGGGAAGTGCCAGCCGCGCCGTGCCATACGGCCAGTTTACGGGCGCCGTCATGCAGACGGGGCAGGGTTTCCTGCCGTCGCGCCGGCCCCGCTACCTGGTCGAGTTGCTGCCGTTTCACCCGCCCGGCGCGCAGGCCACGGCGGTGGCTGGCGGCCTGGCGACGGAAAGCTATGTGTATCGCATCACGGCCATCGGTTTTGGCGCGCAGGAAAGCACGCAAGTCGTGTTGCAAATTTATTACCGAAAACAGACGGTGGGAGCGGGGCCATGAAGGCTTGGTCAGTCGCTTTGTCGTCCGCCCGGCTGCTGCTGGCTGGCCTGGCTGGCCTGGCTTGCGGCGGCGCCTTTGCCGCCGCCACTCCCCCGGTGGCGCTGGCACGGGCCGACGCAGGTTTGTACGGCGCCCGCGTGCCGCCGAACCTGCTGCTCAACCTGTCTTTGACGCATGCGGCCGCCGCGGCCGCGCATGGCGGCGAGTATGCTCCGCAGCGCGAGTACGCAGGGTACTTCCATGCGCGCATGTGCTACAGCTACCCGTATCGCAACAAGGATGGCATCATGCTGCCGGACTTGCGCGTAGCGACCGCTTACTTCTCCGTGTTGAAACCGGCCGATGCACTGCACGGCTGCGGCGGCGATAGTTTCAGCGGCAACTTTCTCAACTGGGCCAGTACCAGCATGCTCGACCTCGTCCGCTATGCGCTGACGGGCGGCGACCGCGTCATAGACGAGGTGCGCAAGACGGTGCTGCAGCGCGCCTACCTGCCCGATGCCGATGGTCCCATCGACTTCTTTGCCCACTCCGTCTTTTTCCCGCGCAAGGTCTTGCAGGCTGGGGTGTCGGCGGCGACACCGTTTGCGCTGGTGCAACTGGCCATCGTTTCCTGCCGTAATCGACTGCTGTTCGGCGACGCCAGCTTGCCCCCGGGCGGCAGTTGCGATGCGCCCGGCGTTGCCGCCACGCACGGCGTGTTCCTCGCGCGCGTGCGCGTGTGCGACACGGAAGAAGGACCGCTGCGCGACGACTTGTGCCTCGCGTATGGCAAGAACTACAAGCCGGTCGGCGCCGTGCAACGCCATGGCGGCAGGGTGCGCGTGGGCGTGTTTGGCCACTTGAACGGCGTGAGCTCCGGCGCCGGCCCCGTGTATGGCGGCGTGCTGCGCGCGCCATTGGCTTACGTGGGCAGGCAGCGTTGGGCGGCGCCCGATTTTATGCCACAAGACAATGCCGACGCCGAGTGGAATCCCGCCACTGGCGTGTATGCGGCTCAGGCTGCGGCACAAGGCGCGGGCTCTGGCGGCGGGGTGACCGCTTACATCAATGGTCTGGGCCGCAGCAACGCCGGGCATTCCGGCGCGTACGCCAGCGCGGCGCCGCTGGCGGAATTGCTGTACGAATCGTTGCGCTATTTGCAGGGAAGGCAAGCGAGCGCCGCGTCTGGCACGGTGCCGTCCACCACGGCCCCGCCTGCCATCGACGACGGTTTGCCGGTCGTGACCCAATGGAGCGACCCGCAAACGGCCAGTTGCCAGCGCCACATCGCCGTCAGCCTCGGCGATGCGGGCATGGCGGGCGACCGTTATGTGCCTGGCAATGTCCCGCACACTCCCGCATCAAGCGGCGACCGCGCCCGCGCGCCGGACAGTTTTGCGCCGCCGCCGCCGTTCGATGCGATGGCGTGGACGCATGCGGTGGGCAGCCTGGAAAGCGGCGGCACACCTGGCAATCCCGCGCCACGGCCAGACCTGGCTGCGCTGGAATGGCTGGCCGACGGGGTGGGCGGCGCCAGCTACCATGCGGCGGGCCTGGCCTACTGGTCGCACGTGCAGGCCCTGCGTCCCGGCGCCAAGAACGACGGCGTTGCCAAGGTCGAGCACTATGCGGGTGACTTGCGCCAGGGCGACCCGGCCGGCGAGTCTGCCACCACTCCCGCCGCTACGCCCATGTTATTGGCGGCCAAATATGGCGGCTTTCTCGATGGGAACGGCGACGCCAACCCCTTCAAGAGCGCGACTGGCAGCGCGCTGAGCGAGTGGAGCGTGGACGGCCGCTGGCCCGCCCATTACCTGCCCGGCAGCGATCCGGCCGCCTTGATCGCGGGACTGCGCGCGGCCTTTGCTGTCGCCGACAAGGCTACCTTGCCGGCGACGCTCGCCGGGCCGGCCCTGATGGCGCTGGCCAGCGGTACGGAAGAGGCATACTGGTTCCAGACGCAGATGCGCCTGGCCGATGGCAGCATGACCTTGTCGCGCACCGCATTTGCCGTGGGCGCCGATGGGGCACTGCTTCCCGGCAAACCATCGTGGACCGCCGGCGGACAGGAGAAGCCCGTGCCGGATGGCACGCCAGCGGCCTTGCGTCCCGTCTACACACTCGACGCCAAGGGCGCCCTGATGCCGCTGGCCTGGACGCGGCTCGATGCGGAGCAGCGCAGTGCATTCGATGGCGGCGATGGACGAGCGGAGGCGCGCCTGGCGTACTTGCTGGGCCAGCGCACGCACGAGGTGGGCCAGCCGGGCGGCTTCCTGCGGCGCAGGTCAGGCAGCCTGGGTGCGGCGCCCTACGGCAATCTGCTGTATGTGGGCGCACCGGGGCTGGGCATGCCGGGTGCCGGCTATGGCTTGCACCGCCAGGCGCTGCTGCAGCGGCGCAAAATGCTCTACCTGGGCGCCAACGACGGCTTGCTGCACGCCTTCGATGCGCGCACGGGCAGCGAATTGTTTGCCTATCTGCCGCAAGCGCTGCTGCACGATGTGCCAGCCGCTGCGAGCACTCACTACAGCCCCGGCCCGCTGCTCGACGGCGCGGCAGCTACGGCGGAAGTGCTGGCGCTGGGACATTGGAAGACGGTGCTGGTGTCGGGCATGGGCGGCGGGGCGCAGGGCGTGTTTGCGCTCGACATCACCGATCCGGCCCGCTTCGCGCAGGAGGGGGCGCTGTGGGAATTCACGGACCGTGACGACAAGCTGATGGGCAACGTGCGCGCGCCGCCCGCCTTCGCCCGCATCAACATGGGAGGCAAGGAGGGCGCGCCTGCCTACCGCGATTTTGCCATCGTCGCCAGCGGCTACAACAACCATGTGAATGACGGCAAGGACACGACGGCGCCCGCAGCGGCCGCCGCCCTCTTCCTGCTGGCGCTGGACAAGGCGCCCGGCATGTCCTGGGTGTTGGGAAGTAATTACTTCCGCCTCAAGGTGCCCGTGGCCAGCGGCGGCGGTGATGGCGGCCATGACACTGATGCGGGCACCGATGCCGAGCCCCACGCGCTGGGCCCGCCCGCCGTGGTGCCGGGCAGCGACGGCGCGCTGGCTTATCTGTATGCAGGCGATATGCAGGGAAATATCTGGCGCCTCGACATGGCTGGCGGGCCGCAGTGGAAGGACGGGCAGGGACGCAAGCTCGTCTTTGTTGCGCGCGACGCCCAGGGCCGGCGCCAGCCGGTGACGCAGCAGCCGAGCGTGGCGTACGCGCCCGGTGGCGGCTATGTGCTGCTGTTCGGCACGGGCAAGTTGGTCGAAGCGGCCGATACCTGGCCCGCCGCCTTTCTGCCGCAGTCGTTTTACGCCGTGCACGACGATGTGCGGGCAAGTTCGCCCACGCGCGGCCGGGCCGACCTGGAACCGCGCAGCCTGAGCGCGGCGGCCGGTGGCGTGCGCGTCGACGGCGCCGAGCTGCGCTATACGGGCAGCGACGCCATGCGCGGCTGGTACCTCGATTTTCTTGATACCGCGCAGACGGGCGAGCGCAGCATCAGCAGTCCCGTATTGGCCGCCGGCAAGGTGCTGTTCAACACTGTCCTGCCGGGGCGCGACCCTTGCGCCAGGCCGGCCACGCGCCTGTACGTGCTCGATGTGCTGAGCGGCTTTGCTGCGGACGGTGCAGGTGTCGTGCAGGCGGGCGAGCAGACGGGACGCTTGTTCGACGGCCTGGCGCGCGCGCCGCCGCTGGCGCTGGAACTGAACAGCACGGTGGGTGCCGCGACGGCGGCAGGGCGGGCCGAGGGGCGCAAGGAACTGGCCGTGCTGCAGCCTGGCTTGCCCGGCGCGGCCAGCGGGGCAGTGCTCAAGGTCGTCAGCGCGCCGCTGCCGGCCCGGCGCCTCAGCTGGCGCGAAGTGGCGAACTGGCGCGAATTGCACGAGGCGGCCAAGAAAAAATAGGCCCCGGCAAGGCCGGCGCAGCGTAGTGGCTGGCGCTTTTTGGAAAGGGGAAGTCGCATGGGGACGCTGGCAAGGCGGAACGGGTTCGATGCGAACGGTGGCGCTCCTGCTGCCAATCCGGCGGGCTTCAGCCTGATCGAATTGCTGTCCGCGCTGGCGATCATGAGCCTGCTGCTGGCACTGGCCGCGCCCGCTTATCACAGCCATGTCGTGCGCGCCAAACGGGTGCAGGGGCAGGCGGCGCTGCTGCGGCTGATGCAGCAGCAGGAGCGCTATTACTCGCAAAACAACCGCTATCTGGCCTTTTCCTCGGCGTCGCCGGCGTCTCAGGCGCAGCAGTTTCCATGGTGGTCCGGCGAAGGGGGCGCGGCCGACAGCGCGTATGAAATCGAGGCGCTGGCCTGTCCCGGCCTGGCGATCGGGCAATGCGTGCTGTTGCGCGCCATGCCAGGCACGACCAAGGTTGACGCGCAGTTCCAGGATGCCGATTGCGGTGTCCTGTCCCTGAACAGCACGGGCCAGCGCGGCAGCAGCGGCCCGGCCAGCCATTGCTGGCGCTAGGCCATGGCCATGCGCAAGTGGCTACCGCGGAGCTGGCAAACCTTGGGGCACACCGTCGGGCACACCATGCTCGAATTGCTGGCCGTGCTGGCGATTGCCGCGCTGCTGGCGGCCGCTTCCATGCCCAGCTTGCAGCAGGTGCTGGCGCGCCAGCAAGTGCGCGCGGCCGCCACGGACTTGTTCTCGGCCATCGAATTGACGCGGGCGCAGGCGATGGCGCGGGGACAGCGCGTGCTGCTGATGCCGGCCGGACCCGGGGGCACGGACTGGCGCACGGGCTGGATGATCTTCGTCGACCGCAATGCCAACCTCGTGTTCGATGGCGATGACGAATTGCTGTTCCGCCAGGGACCGCTGCCGGAGGGCATCACGGCCCAGTTCGCATTCTCGTCGGCCACGGCGCCGTTTTATATCGCCTACAATGGCGCAGGACGCAGTTGCAGCGCGACCAATAGCCTGGCGGCACGCTGGGGTACCTTGTCCCTGGCTTTGGGAAAGCAGGTGCGCCATATTAAAATCAATATGCTGGGCAGGGTGCGCGTGTGCGATCCGCAGCAGCAGGCGGCCAATTGCAGCGGCGTGGCCGACAGTTCGTAGCAAGATTTGCCAATTAATCACCTTCAAGCAAAGAAGCCCGTGGAAATACTCAATGATATCGATGGCATGCGCCTGGCGCTGGAATGGGCTGCGCGCGGTTTGTACACGACCTCGCCCAATCCCCGCATCGGCTGCGTGATCGTCAGGGATGGCCAGGTGATCGGCGCCGGCGTGACGCAGGCGGCCGGGCAGGATCATGCCGAGGTGCAAGCGCTGGCCAATGCGGCGGCGCGCGGCAACGACGTGCGCGGCGCCACGGCCTATGTCACCCTCGAACCGTGCAACCACCACGGCCGCACGCCGCCATGCTCCGATGCGCTCGTGCGCGCGGGGCTGGGCCGCGTCGTGGCCGCCATGACGGATCCGAACCCGCTGGTGGCGGGGCAGGGACTGGCCAAGCTGGAAGCGGCCGGCATCGCCGTCACCACGGATGTGCTGGCCGATGAGGCGTATGAAATGAATATCGGCTTCTTTTCGCGCATGCAGCACGGCAAGCCGTGGGTGCGCCTGAAAACGGCAGCCAGCCTGGATGGCATGACGGCCTTGCACAATGGCCAAAGCCAGTGGATCACAGGTCCCGCAGCGCGCGCCGATGGCCACGCCTGGCGCGCGCGCGCCTGCGCCATCCTGACGGGCATCGGCACCGTCAAGGCGGACGACCCGCAACTGAACGTGCGCGCCGTCGAAACGCCGCGCCAGCCGCGCCGCATCGTCGTCGACAGCCGGCTCGACATCAGCCTCGATGCGCGCATCCTTGCTGGCGGTGGCACGTGGATCGTGGCGGCCGTGGCCAATCCCGAGAAAGAAGCGCAGCTGCGCGCCCTGGGCGCGGAAGTCATCATGCTGCCGAACGGGGACGGCAAGGTCGATCTGGCCGCGCTGATGCTGGAACTGGGACGCCGGCAAATCAATGAAGTCCACGTCGAGGCCGGCTCCAAACTGAACGGTTCGCTGATACGCGAAGGCTGCGTCGACGAGTTGCTGGTCTACCTGGCGCCCACCTTGCTGGGCGATGCGCAAGGCATGTTTGCCTTGCCCGCCTTGACGGATATCAAGCAGCAGCGCACTTTGCAATTTCACCAGGTTCAGCAAGTGGGCGAAGATGTGCGTATCCTTGCAAGATTCGCCCAGCGCAATTAAAACTTTCATCATTTTTATAAGGTTAGCTCCATGTTTACAGGAATTGTTGCCGCCATCGGCAAGATTGAAACCGTGCAAGCACTCGACGGCGGCCTCGATGCAGGCGTGCGTCTGAACATCCACGCGGGCGGCTTGCCGCTGGCCGATGTGGCCCTGGGCGACTCCATCGCCATCAATGGCGCCTGCATGACGGTGGTGGAAAAGTCGGACACGGGCTTTGCCGTCGATGTCTCGCGCGAAAGCCTCAATTGCACCGTGGGTCTCGATACCACCACGGAAGTCAACCTGGAAAAAGCCCTGACCTTGGCCGAGCGCCTGGGCGGCCACCTGGTTTCCGGCCACGTCGATGGCTTGGGCATCGTGCGCAAGTTCGAAGCCGTGGGCGAATCGTGGGAACTGGTGATCGAAGCGCCGCATGAACTGGCGAAATACCTGGCCTTCAAAGGTTCCATCGTCGTCAATGGCGTGTCCCTGACCGTCAACCGCGTGGAAGACCTGGGCGCGGGCGCCGTCAATGGCTGCCGCTTCTCGATCAACCTGATCCCGCACACGATCGCCATGACGACCTTGAAACACTTGACGGTTGATGGCAAGGTCAACCTTGAAATCGACCTGATCGCCCGCTATGTCGAGCGCATGTTGTCGCTGGACAAGGCTGCCGCTTAACACCACAGCGTAAGGCAACACACCTGCCGCCTTGCCAGGCGTGTGTTGCTTTTCTTGCAGACGCGCATACTATGAAGCTTTCCGCAGTGGAGGCTAGCCATGGACCTGATTTCGCGCGCAACCGTGCCCAACACCATCCCGGCCACGTCCCGCGTGGGCGCAACGGCACCTCTGGCGCCTGCGCTGCCCGTGCTGCCTTCCGGCGCGGCGGCTCTCAATACCATCCTGTCCTCGACCCAGGTCGACATCTCCCCACTGGGCCAGTTTCTGTCCGGTGTGGCCTTGTCGCGCCGGCAACTACTGGCCTTGCAGGGCGCCACGGAAGAGGGCAGGGCGGCGAATACCCCCGTGAATGTCAATGACGACTTGCTGGCGGTGGCGCGGCAGTTGACGGAATCGTTCGCCCAGCTGCAAACGAGCGGCATCGATGCCAGCCAACTGGCGACGGCCGGCGATACGCCGGGCAGCCTGGCGCAGCGCTACGATTTGCTGTCGGGCGATGGCACGACGGATGCGGCGGCCGCGCTGGCGCAGGACGGCAACTTGCTTACGCAAGCGCAGCTGGCCCGCATCGGCATCGATCTGCGCAATGAAGATGTCGATGCTGCAACGTTGCAGGCCGCGTATGCGGCCGACAGCAATGCCACTCTGGACGCCTTGCAACAGGGAACGGACGTGCTGGCGCAGGTGGGTGCCGTGCTGGCCCGGCAGCAGGGCGCGCCGCTGGCGAGCAATGTCGAAGCGGATTTGACAGGCGAAACACTGCCGTCCAGTGCCGCGCAAACCTTACAGGACGCGCCGCCGCAGGTCGTCGACGAGGCGCCGCCGCAGACGATCGCCATTGCGCAGCGGCAACTGGAACTGCAGCAGCAGCTGGAAGCGGAAGAACTGAACCTGGACTTGCAGGAGCTGCGGCCGCAGCCGTCGGCGCAAGCCGCCGCCGATGCAGCGGAACTACTGCAGGCGCAGCGCGCGGACAAGCAGCGCGTCGATACCCAACGCATCGACAGCGAACGCATCAATACCGATCAGCAGGCGAAGCAGCAGGAAGCGGCACGCGTGGACGAACTGCGCCAGGGGCAGGTGCAGCAGCAGGGATTGCAGCAGCAGGCGCAAGCGGCGGCGGATGATGCGGCGCGGGCGCAACTGGCCGCCAGCGATGCGCAAATGGCGGCTCAGGCGGCCAGTGACCGGGCGCAGTCGCTGGCGCGTGCGGCGCAGGGGCAAGCCGATGCGGGCCTGGCGACGGCGCAAGCCCAGTTGGCCCGGCAAAATACGCAGGCGCAAGAGCTGGCTGCGCAAAACGCGGGCATGGCCGTGCCGCCGCCGTCATCGCAAGACCCGTCCGTGGCGGCAGCCATTGCCGCCTATAACCTGAACAATGCAGCCCTGAATCCGGGGTTGATGAACCGGCCATTGCCGGCCAGCGACTCGCGCCTGCCGCTGGTGGCACCCGTCGCTGCCGTGGCGCCCGTCAAGCCCGTGCCTAAAATCTAGGGCAGCAGGGTGGCGTCCAGGGTAATGTTGGCTTTAAGCAGCTTCGACACGGGGCAGCCGGCCTTGGCCTTGCCTGTCAACTCCTCGAATCTGGCCTGGTCGGCGCCCGGTATCTTTGCTTTCAGGATCAGATGGACGGCCGTGATGGCAAAGCCGTCGTCGACCTTGTCGAGGGTCACTTCGGCCGTCGTGTCCATCTTTTCCGCCGTCAGGCCCGCTTCGCCGAGGATCAGCGACAGGGCCATGGTGAAGCAGCCCGCGTGCGCGGCGCCGATCAATTCCTCGGGATTGGTGCCGGGCTTGCCTTCGAAGCGGCTGGCAAAGCCGTAGGGATATTCCTGCAGGGCGCCGCTGCGCGTGCTGATGGCGCCCTTGCCGTCCTTGATGCCGCCTGACCAGATGGCCGATCCGTTGGTTTTCATGTTGCCGCTCCTGTGTGGGGTGTCGCTGCGAGAGGGGTGTCAGCGCCGTGACGGTGACTGGCCGATCTTATGCTCTTTGCAAGGCCGGCGGCGCGCGCCTTGCCGCCGCCGTGTGCGCTGGATCAGGGAATGGGCGTTTTGCGGGACTAGCTGCGGCATCCGTGCCGCAAAGCTGTCTTATTTCAGGTCTGCAAGCGCTAAATCCTTTAAAATAGCAGGTTATAAGAAAATTCCCGGAAATCCGCGGAGTATTCGCGCTCGATATTTAGTTTCAGTTTTTAGTTTCATTAACAACGCCCGGCAAAACCGTCGCGAGCGGAAGGGAGAGGTGGCTGAGAAGCGCAACCGTACGAAGGTACGGTGAGCATCGCAAGCCGCCTATACCGACGCGCAGCAGGTTTTGCCAGGCGTCTTCAGAGGATGAATAATGTCAATATCAAGCACCGAAGAGATCGTCGCTGAATTACGCGCCGGCCGCATGGTGATACTGGTCGATGAAGAAGACCGGGAAAATGAAGGCGATCTGGTGCTTGCCGCCGATTTCGTGACACCTGAAGCCATCAATTTCATGATCACGCATGCGCGTGGCCTGGTCTGCCTGACCCTGACGGAAGAGCGTTGCGACGAGCTGAACCTGTCGATGATGACGTCGCGCAACGGCACCGCCTACGGCACCAACTTTACTGTTTCCATCGAAGCGGCCGAAGGCGTGACGACAGGCATTTCCGCCGCCGACCGCGCCAAGACCATCCAGGTCGCGGTTGCCAAGGGCACGCAGCCCAGCGATATTGTCCAGCCTGGCCATATCTTCCCGCTGAAAGCGCAAAAAGGCGGCGTGCTGATGCGCGCAGGCCATACGGAAGCCGGTTGCGACCTGACGGCCATGGCCGGCCTGACGCCCGCGTCCGTGATTTGCGAAATCATGAAGGATGACGGCACCATGGCGCGCCTGCCGGACTTGCTGGTATTTGCCGAGCAGCATGGCCTGAAAATCGGCACGATTGCCGACCTGATCCATTACCGCAGCCAGACGGAATCCCTGGTCGAGCGCGTTGCCGAGCGTACCCTGCATACGGCGCACGGCGAATTCCGCCTGATCGCCTTCCGCGACAAGCCTAGCGCGTCGGCCCACCTGGCCCTCGTGCACGGCGACCTGGCCCCCGGCCTGGAAGCGCTGGTGCGCGTGCATCAGCCCGTTTCCCTGCTGGACGTGCTGGAAAGCGAAGCGACCACCCACTCGTGGACGGTGGCCGCCTCGATGGCCGCCATCAAGCAGGCTGAGCGGGGTGTGATGGTCTTGCTGAACTGCGGCGAGACGTCGAGCGAGCTGTTTGCCCAGTTCGCCGCGCTCGATACGCCGCAAGCCAAGCCGAAAGGCCGCGCCGCCAGCATGGACTTGCGCAGCTACGGCATCGGCGCACAAATCCTGCGCGACCTGGGCGTGAGCAAGATGCAATTGCTGGCCAGCCCCCGCAAGATGCCGTCGATGGCCGGTTTCGACCTGGAAGTAACAGGTTTTCAGTGCCATCCTGGCCAGACGTCGATGTGAGAGTAAACGATGGCGGCATGTGTGTGTCGCCCTGAACCACCAGATTAAAGAGGCTTATGATGACAGTAGGAGCATATGAAACCAATTTTGCCGGCGAAGGTTTGCGCGTCGGTATCGTCCAGGCACGATTCAATGAAATCGTCGGTGGTGGCTTGCTGTCGGCATGCCTGGAAGAGTTGAGCAAGCTGGGCGTGGCCGATGAAGATATCCTGCACGTGACCGTGCCGGGCGCCCTGGAAATCCCACTGATTCTGCAAAAAATGGCGGAAACCGAGCAATTCGACGCCCTGATCGCACTGGGCGCCGTGATTCGCGGTGAAACCTACCACTTCGAGCTGGTATCGAACGAATCGGGCGCAGGCATCACGCGCGTCGGTCTCGATTACGGCATCCCGATCGCCAACGCAGTGTTGACGACCGAAAACGACGAGCAGGCGGAAGTGCGCATGCTGGTCAAGGGAGCCGAAGCGGCACGCGTGGCAGTGGAAATGGCCAATCTGGCGCAAGCGCTAGAAGAGTTGCAGGACACCGACGAAGATTAAGCGCGTGTGATAAGAATGCCATGGCTGCGTTGCAAGGCCTCGCCGTACTTTCGTACTGTCTTCGGCCTCGCGCCTTGCCCTGACATCCTTCTCACGCACGCTTGAATTGCGGCTGCGCTGCCTAAAAGCGTGCCGCAGTGTCTCGTCGGAATTTGTAATGAACAAGTACTTAAAAACAGGTAACAATCATGACTGAGAAAAATTTGCTCGCCAATCCCAGCAAAAACCGCACGCCGCGTCACCGCGCGCGCGAGTTTGCGCTGCAGGGCTTGTACCAGTGGCTGCTGAACAATGAAGACGCGACCACCGTCGTGAACAATATTCGCGCCGCGCATGGTTTCGACAAGGCCGATGGCGATCATTTCACGGTGCTGCTGTACGGCGCCATCAAGGATTCGCTGGCGCTGCGCGAAAGCATGGCACCATTGATCGACCGCAATATCGCGGAACTGTCGCCCATCGAACACGGCATCCTGCTGATCGGCGCGTTCGAGCTGAAGAACAACATGGAAATCCCGTACCGCGTCGTCATCAACGAAGCGGTCGAGCTGGCCAAGTCGTTTGGCGGTATCGACGGCCACAAGTATGTGAACGGCGTGCTGGATAAACTGGCAGTGAAATTCCGCGAGGAAGAAGTTAACGCCAACAAGCGCAAGTAATATAGGTATGGATCCAGCGGCGAAGGCCGCAATGGATGCAAAAAGGGCAGACTGAAAAGTCTGCCCTTTTTGCTGTCGGTGACCCGTCCTGGAATAAGTTGACACTTTTTCGATGCAGAGATGGAGTGTCAAATGGAACAAGGGTTTAGGCGCAGCCAGCGCGATTACAGTCTGGCTTTTAAATTGAGCGTTGTCGAGCAGGTGGAAAAAGGCGAGATGACGTACAGGCAGGCGCAACTACGCTACGGAATACAGGGTCGGTCGACAGTTTTGGTATGGTGTCGCAAACACGGCCTGCAGGATTGGACGCATCCACGGGGCCGAAGCCAAGGGAGCGCGATGATGACAGACAAGCCGACCAAGCCACTGACGCCAGAGCAACGCATTAAGGAGTTGGAGCGTCAACTCAAGGAAGAAAGACAGAAATCGGCGCTGTTCGAAGCGGTTCTCGACGTCCTGCGTGACGAGTACGGGGTGCCGGTAAAAAAGCCTTTGGGCAGGTCATCGCGCGCAA
>NZ_PDZL01000024.1 GCF_002735705.1 Janthinobacterium sp. BJB426 | reverse complement strand
AGGGCCATGCCTGTCTGCCGCTGGCGTCGGTTCAGGTGAGCAAACTGGGCGATAAAACGGATCCATTCGGCTGGCTGCATGATCTGCTCCCTGTGTGGTAAGTATGCAGAGTCAGACAGCAATGCCATAGGAAGATTCCGGCATTTCCCCTATTTGTCGATGACAGAGCGTTTTTTTTGCCCGTACCCAACGTCCGGCGCAGACCGACGCAATCCCTTACAATGATTCACGCCGCATCCGCGCGGCGGACAGAGGGCCATCTTGATGACGAATTCGAAGACACCGATCAATCAGTTAAATCCCTCGCGCCTGCGCATCGTGCTGGTGCTGCAAGGCGGCGGCGCACTGGGCGCCTATCAGGCGGGCGTCTACCAAGCGCTGCACGAACATGGCCTGGCGCCCGATTGGGTGGTGGGTACCTCGATTGGCGCCATCAATGCCGCCATTCTGGCGGGCAACAAGCACGAAGACCGGCTCGTGCGGCTGAAACAGTTCTGGCAGCGCGTGGCGCACCGCGACAGCGTCGACATGAATATGATTTCCGACCAGCAGCGCCGCTCGAACATCTGGCTGGCCACGCTCGATACGGTGCTGCGCGGCGTGCCTGGCTTCTTCAAGCCGCGCACCTTCAGCCTGTTTTCCGCCGGAATCGCCGTCAAGCCGGAAGAGGCCAGTTTTTATGACACCAGCGAGCTGGCCAGTACCCTCGAGGAACTGGTCGATTTCGATTACCTGAACCAGCCTGGCGGCATGCGCCTGACGGTCAATGCCCTGCGCGTCAAATGCGGCAGCCTCACCAGTTTCGACAGCCAGCAGCAGTCCCTGACGGCGGATCACATCCGCGCCAGCGGTGCCTTGCCGCCCGGTTTTGCCGGCGTGCGCGTCGATGGCGATTTATACTGGGATGGCGGTTTGTACTCGAACACCCCGCTGGAAACCGTGCTCGACGATACGCCCCACGTCGACACCCTGGTCTTCATGGTGGACCTGTGGAGCTCGGAAGGGCCGGAACCGAGCACCCTCGACGAAGTGCAGACGCGGCAAAAGGACGTCACCTTCGCGTCGCGCTCGAAGCGGCATATCGCCGATTACGTCAATACGCACACCTTGCAGCGCAAATTGCGCGAACTGTACGCCGGCCTGCCCGACACAAAGCATAACCGGCAGCAGACAGAAGAGCTCGTTGCGCTGGGCTGCGACAGCACCATGCACATCGTGCGCCTGCCATACGCGGGGCGCGACTGGCATATGGCGGCCAAGGACATCAATTTTTCCAGGGGCTCCATCGAATGGCGCTGGGAGCAGGGCTACCAGGATGGATTGCGCGCGATCAAGGCGGCTGGCTGGCTGGCTTTTGTGACGGAAGACACACCGCTGGTTGTGCACGAGTTGCCGCCTTACGAGCGCGACGCCGCTTAGTGACGCCTGTCAAAACCTGCTGCGCGTCGGTATAGGCGGCCTGCGATGCTCACCGGCTCGGCGCCCCCGTACCTTCGTACGGTTGCGCTTCTTAGCCACCTCTCCCTTCCGCTCGCGACGGTTTTATCAGGTGTTGCCGGGAGCGGCTTATCACTGCGGATGGGCTGCCTCGCGCAGTTTTTCCGCGTTCGCCATGTCTTGCCGATACGTGTCTTGCGCGTCCTTCAGGCAACTGGCGCGCGCGGTGGATGGTTCCGAGCGGCAGGCTTTCTTGGCTTCCGCCAGGGCGGCGGCGATTTCCTTGCGCAGGGTGCGCAGCTGGGCTTGCGCCGTGCTGTCTTCCTGGTACCAGCGTTGCGGGTCGCCCGGCTGCGGCGTGGCCGTCTGCGCCAGCGCGAATGGCGCCAGGCTGCAGGCGAGCAGGGTGGCCAAGAGTGTGTTGTGGATAGTCATGATATTTCCTCCTTGAAATAAAAAAGGCGCCGTAGCGCCTTTTTTTACAACCTGCCCGTCAGTAATAGCAGGATCAGTATCACTACGACCAGGCCGGCGATGCCGCTGGGGCCGTAACCCCAGTTGCGGCTATGCGGCCAGGTGGGCAGGACGCCGACCAGGGCCAGGATCAAGATGATCAGAATGATGGTGCCCATGGTATCTCCTTGTTGGTGCATGGTCCGGCGCAGGCTTGCGGACAAGCCCGGCCAGGGGATTAATAGCGGTAGACGCGGCCGTCAACGACGCGCACGCGGTTGCCCGGGCGCAAATCATTCGCGTTGTCCTGCACCACGGTGCGGTATTCGCCGTTGTCGAGGCGTACGCTGATCTGGTAAGCCTGCGCCTGCTGCCTGCGGCCTTCCACCTGGTTGCCCACGACGCCGCCGGCGACGGCGCCCGCCACGGTGGCGGCCGTGCGTCCGCCGCCCGAACCGATGGTATTGCCCAGCAGGGCGCCGGCGATGCCGCCGACCACGGCGCCGGCGCCGCTGGTTTGTCCGCCGCCCTGCACGATCTGGATGGAGTCGACGGTGCCGTACATGGCCGATTCAGGCTGGTTGGCCGGGTAATACTGTTGTGACTGGGACGGGCCTGTTGCGCAACCGCTCAGTACGGCGGTGGCGGCGAGCATCAGTGCAGCCAAGGTGGCGTTGGTTTTCATTTTATTCTCCTGACGAGGTGAGGGTGTAGTGCCATCTTAGTCATGCCCCTGTCGCCAGTCTGTACGCTGCCGCACGTACTTATTTCGTGTCGAAATGATATTTTTCTTCACGGTGATCCGGCAAAACGTTGTTATTTCTCCCTGTCTGCCTCCCGTTTTCAAAATAAATTACTTGTGTACGGCAGCGTACAGAAGAGCGGCGGCGATCCACGTAAAACGGTAGTCATGCCAAGCAGACATGCTTGCTACCACCAGGGAGAAATACATGAACAAGAATAAGCTCTTCACCGCCATCGTCGTCAGCCTGGCGTGCGCCGCCTGGGGCGGCCAGGCAGTGGCTGCCACGCCGGAAGCAAAAGCAGCCTACAAGGCGGCCAATGAGCAGGCGGGCCTGAATTACAAACTGGCACATGCCGAATGCGAAAAAATCACGGGCAACCCGAAGGATGTCTGCATCGCCGAAGCGAAGGCCGTGCGCACCTACGATGAAGAAGTTGCTCGGGCGCAATACACGAATACCCTGCGTGCCTACACCAAGGCGCGCATCAAGATTGCCGATGCCAACTACGACGTCGACCTGACGCGCTGCAATGCGCTGACGGGCAACGACAAGGATGTCTGCGTCAAGCTGGCCAAGTCCACCAAGGTGGCGGCCCTAGCCGACGCCAAGGCGGACAAGAAAGTCATCGAAGCGCGCAGCGATGCGCGTGAAGCAAAAAGAAAAGCCGAGTACAAGGTCGCGACAGAAAAATGCGATGCATTAGCCGGCGCAGCCAAGGATGACTGTATCAAGGCTGCAAAAACCCAGTTTGGCTACTGAGCTCCCTCCGGCGCGCAGTCACCACACTGGTATAAGAAGCTCATTGTGAGCACATTGATTGACCACTCCTAAGGAAAAAACCATGAAATTCACTAAATCTATCGCTACTGGCCTTTTCGTCGCTTCCCTGTTCGCTGTTGCAGGTTGCGCTTCGACCCCAACCAAGGAAGGCACGGGCGAGTACATCGACGACGCGGCCATCACCACCAAAGTGAAAGCCAGCATCTTCAATGAGCCTACCCTGAAATCGACGGAAATCAACGTTGAGACCTTCAAGGGCGTGGTTCAGCTGAGCGGCTTCGTGGCCCAGCCTTCGGATGCCGCCAAGGCAGGCGAAGTCGCCCGTGGCGTCAAGGGCGTGAAGTCGGTGAAAAACGACATCCGCGTCAAGTAATTGCCTGACCTGCCGCAGCGGCCAGCCCCATGGCTGGCCCTGCGGCCTCCACCGACCGTCGCGGGAATCGCATGCATATCCAGCCTACAGATACCCCGCCCGAGCCGGTGGCGGCTGCCTCCACCGAGCCTGCCGGGCCACCTCCCGGCGCACCCGTGGAGCAGCCAGACGCATCCCTGCGTTTGCCGCTGCATGTCAATGCGCGCGGCATGGCGCTGGGCATCATCGCCACCGTCAGCTTCATTTATGCGCTGCAGTGGGCACAGAAATTCCTCATTCCCGTCATTTTCGGCATTTTCATTGCCTATACCCTCAATCCCGTCGTCGCCTGGCTGGAAAAGCTGCGCCTGCCGCGCGCCATCGGCGCCACGGCCGTGACGGCCCTGATCCTGTTCGGCTCCCTCGTCGTGGTCGAGCGCGTGCAGGGCGAATTCGAATCCATCGTGGAAGAGTTGCCGGCCGCCACGCATAAACTGTCGCGCCTGATCGCCGCCAGTACGGGCGGCAAGAACAGCACCTTCCAGAAGATGCAGGCCGTGGCCAATGAAATCGAGCAAGTGGCCGCCGGCGCCGAAGCGCGCCGCAACAACCGCCGCGCCGCCGCGGCCGAGGCGCCCAACTTCAAGATCATGGACTGGGTCTGGGCCGGTTCGCTGGGCCTGGTGGGCTTCCTCAGCCAGGCCACCATGGTCATCTTCCTCGTGTTTTTCCTGCTGCTGTCGGGCGACACCTTCAAGCGCAAGCTCGTCAAGCTGACGGGGCCGTCACTGAGCCGCAAGAAGGTCACCGTGCACATCCTGGAAGACATCAATACGTCGATCCAGAACTATATGTTCATGCTGCTCGTCACGAATGGCTTGCTGGCCGTCCTGATGTGGATCGCCCTGCGCGTGATCGGCCTGGAAAATGCGGGCGCCTGGGCCATCGTGGCCGGCTTGCTGCACATCATGCCGTATTTCGGCCCCTTGCTTATCACCATCGCCACGGGCCTGGTCGCCTTTTTGCAGTTCGAATCGCTGGAAATGGTCTTGCTGGTGACGGGCACGTCGATGGCCATCGCCACCCTGGTGGGCACCTTTGTCACCACCTGGATGACGGGGCGCATCGCGCGCATGAATCCCACGGCCGTGTTCATCAGCCTGCTGTTCTGGGGCTGGCTGTGGGGCGTCTGGGGCTTGCTGCTGGGCGTGCCCATCATCGTCATCGTGAAGGTCGTGGCCGAGCGCGTGCAGGGCATGGAAGTGGTGGCGGAATTGCTGGGCGAGTAGTTTGCTACAACGCAAGAAAAACGGCACCCGCGGGTGCCGTTTCCGCATGTGGAGCGAGGGAATCAGGACTGGTGGCGCTTCAATATCTTGACTTGCACATCGCCATCGTCCGTCTTCGGCATATCCTTCATGCTGCCCAGTTGCAGGGCGAACTGGCGCGTAAACTCGGCACCGAGAAAGAAAATTTGCGCCGAGTAGTATACCCACAGCAGCAGGGCCACCAGGGACCCGGCCGCGCCATAGCTGCTGGCCACGCCGCTATTACCGATGTACACGCCAATCGCGTATTTTCCCAATGAAAACATGAAGGCCGTGCCGATGGCGCCGATCAGCACGTCGCGCCAGGACAGCCGCACGCGCGGCAGCATTTTATAGATGACGGCAAACAGGCTGGCGATGACGGCAAAGCCGATCAGGTTCGACAGGATGGTAAACAGCACGGCCGTGTCTTTCCACACGCCTTCCCAGAAGTTGGCGAGGATCGCCATGGCCGCGTTCACCACCAGCGACACCATCAGCAGGAAGGCCAGTACCAGCACCAGGCCGAAGGACAGCAGGCGCGTGCGCAGCATGTCCCAGGCGCCCGCTTCCTTCAGCGGCGGCACTTGCCAGATTTCATCGAGACTGGCTTTCAGCTCGGCAAACACGCTGGTGGCGCCAAACAGCAGCAGGGCGCTGGCGATGAGGGTGGCGATGCGCCCCTGTTCATGGTTTTTCGCCCCGGCCAGCACCAGCTGGATGGCTTCGGCGCCCTGTGTGCCCAGCAAGCCCTGCAGTTGTCCCATCAGCTCGCCGCGCGCGGCGGCCGGGCCATAGAAAAAACCGGCGATGGCGATCACCAGCACGAGGATGGGGGCGATGGAAAACAGGGTGTAATAGGCGAGGGCCGCGCCCTTGCTCGAGGCGCGGTGTTCCAGCCATTCGGTGACGGAACAGACGAGGACACTGCGCATCTGCTTGCTGAACGGCGCCAGGCTGGCCAGCTTGGGATAGCGGGTAGAAATATTCATGATGGCTTTCAATGCAAAAAAGGGGCGCGAGCCCCTTTTTCTATTCATAAGTGGCGTACCACTGTCGAGCTTACTGCACGCGGCGTTCGATGGTGATCTGTTCCACTTCAACGCGGCGGTTTGGTTCCAGGCACTTGATCAGGTCGGCACGCTTCTTGTTATCGCAGGTGACGACAGGATTGGTGGAGCCCTTGCCTTCGGCCGTCAGGCGGTTGGCGGCGACACCGTGACCGACCAGGTATTCCTTGACTGCATCAGCGCGCTGCTGCGACAGTTTCAGGTTGTACTTGGGCGAACCGATGCGGTCGGCATAACCACTGATGACGACGTTGTTGACGTCCGGCGACGCGTTCAGCACGCGGGCGATCTCGTCGAGCTTGGTCTGTGTCGGACCCAGCTTGGCGCTGTCGAACGCGAACAGTTCCGTAGCCGCCATCGTCACTTTTTCAAAGCGTGGCGGCGGTGGTGGCGGTGGTGGCGGCACGACCACGACGACTTCTTCACGCACTGGCGGCGGTGGCGGTGGTGGCGGCGGTGCAGGTGGTTTGTCGAACGCGAAGTTCAGGCCCACGGTGACATAGTAGTTGTTGGACTTGCTGCTCGGATCGAAGGTATTGCCGCGCAGGAAGCCGTGCACATTGCGCACGTCAGCCTGGAACGACAATTGATCGTTGATCGTGGACTGGAAGCCCAGACCCACGCTGGCGTAAGGCGAGCTCTTGCTGCGTTCGCCAAAAGCGAAGCTGGTGTCCTTGTCGCGCTGCATGCCGGCACCAACCAGCAGGAAGGGGCGGAAGGCTTTGCGCGAGAACATGTACAAGCCGTCTACACCCAGCGTATTTTGCTGGTAGCGCTGACCGCCATCCTTGGAACGGGCATACGTGGTGCCCAGCTGGATATCCCAGTCCGGCGAAACGGGTTTACCGAAACGCAAGCCTGCGCCATAGCCGGTTTTATCCGTGGCGAAGTCGGAATCTGGCTTGAGTGCGTTGAGGCTAGGTTGAATGTACCAGGACGGATTGATTTCCTGGGCCTGTGCGCCGAGGGCGGAGCACAGAACTGCGGCGGCAACGGCGATTTTTTTTAGATTATTCACAAGTAACTCCCAACGTTGATAAGAGATTTTCTCTACTGCATCAATGCGACAACTGCCAGACATGCTATTGCTAGAGGTAGACAACAATTCCAGGTGCGCTTTCTTGCGATAAATGCACTGCTGTTGGACTAGAGAATACGGTTGCAGGTTCAAGCGGTCGGTGCGTTGGCGCACAAAGCATTGTTGTATATCAATGGTGTTGCAGATTCACGACAAAGACTTCCGTGTTGAAAAAAACTAATTGGTCTCGGGAAATTTTTGCAATCACGGCCACTTCCTGGCGCCGCGTCCAGAGGCAATCGTACGACTTGTTACCAGCGTGCCACTGTATATTAGCAACAATGATGAGCTTGATAACTAATATTACATTGATGTTGTATTCCTGCCGCGTTCTGTTGCCTTGCCGGGCTTCTTCCGGGCAACTTTTGCGCGCCGCAGCCAGCTCCGCCACTTTTCATCAAGGAGTCACCCGTGTCTGACCTGCCCCATGTTGTTTCTTCCCCGCTGTCCGGCAAACTGGGCCCGCTGGGTCTGCTGCTGTCGCTGGGCCTGGCCATGCCAGCCTGGGCCGATAGCGGCGTGTCCCTGTTTTCACCGAGCGGCACGGTCAAGGCCGTGCGCCAGGTGCGTGCCCAGTTCGCCACGCCGATGGTGCCTTTCGGCGACATGGGCTTGCCCGCGCCGTTCGCCATCGATTGCGGCAAGGCCGAGCCGGCCGTCGTGGCGGGCGCGGGGCGCTGGGCCGACGAGCGCAACTGGAACTACGATTTCGAGCGCGACTTGCCGGCCGGCGTGGCGTGCAGTTTTAGCTTGAAAGCAGGGCTGAAGGACCTGGCCGGCAAGCCCTTGCAGGGAAGCACATCCTACCGTTTCACCACGGGCGGCCCGGCCATCGTCGAGGCCGTACCGTATGACGGCCAGCCGTACATCGATGAAAACCAGATCTTCGTGCTGGGCCTCGATGCCGCGCCGAACGACGCCAGCGTGGCCGCGAACGCGTATTGCCGCGCCGATGGCATCAATGAAAAAATTCCCGTGCGTCTGCTCAAAGGCAAGGAACTGGAGCAGGTATTGACCCTGCGCAAGAGTTTTCTCGACCGCTACCTGACCGTATATTTCAAGAAGCGGGGCACGCTATGGAAAGTGGGCATGCCCGTCGCCAGCAAGGGCGCGCCGCCGCTGCCCGTGACCGTGCTGCAATGCAAGCGCAGCTTCCCCGCCAACGCCAAGGTGTCGCTCGTGTGGGGCGAGGGCATCGCCAGCGCCAGCGGCATCGCCACGGACAAGGCGCAAACCCTGCAGTTCAAGACGCGGCCCGATTTCACGGCCAAGTTCAGCTGCGAGCGCAGCAATCCGAAGGAACAGTGCATACCCTTCCTGCCCATGCGCGTACAGTTTTCCGCCCCCGTGAGCGCGGCGCAGGTGCGCGCCATGACCCTGAAGGGCGGCGGCAAGACGTATGCGCCGACGATTTCAAAAGACGAAGAAAAGGCGGAATTCCTGTACGGCGCCACGTTCAATGGCCCCTTCCCCGTGCAAGCCAGTTTCGTGCTGAACTTGCCGCCAAAGCTGACGGATGACGCTGGCCGCGCCTTGCTCAACCGCGCGCGCTTCCCCATGACGGTGCGCACGGGCGAACAGCCGCCGCTGCTCAAATTCCCGGCCCCGTTCGGCATCATCGAAGCCAAGGGCGACGGCTTGCTGCCCGTCACCGTGCGCAATATCGAGCCCGTGCTGTCGGGCAAGGAGGTCGCGCAGCCATCCGCTGCCGCCACGGGCGCCACCTTGCGCGTGCCCGACAATGACGACAAATTCATCATCGAGTGGATGCAGCGCCTGGCCGGCAATGGCGACGGCGGCGAATACTGGCAGCCGTACGCGCAATATGCGGGCAACATGAGCAAATCCGTGCTGGCGGGCGCGGCCGGCACGCGTCCCATCAGCCTGCCGCGTCCCGATGGCAAGAAAACCTTTGAAGTGATCGGCATTCCTTTGCAAAAACCGGGCTTTTATGTGGTCGAGCTGGCCAGCCCCATCCTCGGCAAGGCGTTGCTGGGCAAACCGACGACGGCCTACATCCGCACGGCCGCGCTGGTGACCAACCTGGCGGCCCACTTCAAGCATGGCGCGCAATCGTCGCTCGTGTGGGTGACGTCGCTCGACAAGGGCGCGCCAGTTGCGAAAGCGCAAGTGGCCGTGCGCGACTGCGCCGGCAAGCTGCTGTGGCAAGGCGCCACGGGCGCGGACGGCGTGGCGCACATCCCCGGCGAGCTGGCCAATTCCAGTTGCAAGAATAATGGCCGCTACTTTATCAGTGCGCGCAGCGGCGGCGACATGACGTTCACGCTGTCGGACTGGGTCGGCGGCATCGAAGCCTGGCGTTTCAATTTGCCCACGGACGACACGCGCGCCGACAACACCCTGCTGGCGACGGTATTCGACCGCACCTTGCTGCGCGCCGGCGAAACCGTGCACATGAAGCATTTCATCCGCAAGCACACGGGCGAGGGCATGAGCCTGGTTGACAAGAATAACGGCCCCGGCAGCGCCACCTCCGTCGTCATCATGCACCAGGGCAGCGACCAGAACTATCAATTGCCCCTGCGCTGGTCCGCCAGCGGCACGGCGGAAAGCGACTGGGTCATCCCCGCCGACGCCAAGCAGGGAGAATACAGCGTCACCATGGCGGGACGCCCGTCCGGCAGTTTCCGCGTGGAAGCGTTCCGCGTGCCCACCATGAAAGCCGTGCTGCAGGGACCGAAAGCGCCCGCCGTGCAGGCGAATCAGCTGGCCCTCGATGCACAAATCACGTATCTGGCCGGCGGCGCCGCCACGAATGCGCCCGTCAAGCTGCGCACGGTGCTGCAAGACAAGAGCGTGACGTTTGCCGACTATCCCGACTATAGCTTCAGCAATGGCGACGTGAAGGAAGGTCTTGTGAAACAGGGCACGGGCTACGACGACGATGAGGGCGAGTGGCAGGACGAAGGCCATGGCGGGCGAGCCGGCGCCGGCGCAGCTGCCGCGGGTACGCAAAGCTTGACCCTGGACAAGGCGGGTGGCGCGCGCATCGTCATTGACCAGTTGCCGCAACTGTCCACGCCGCGCGACCTGGTGGCGGAAATGGCGTTCCAGGATGCGAATGGCGAGACGGCCTCGGTCGCCACGCGCGTATCGCTGTGGCCGTCAAACTATGTGATCGGCATCAAGCCCGATGCCTGGGCCTTGAGCAAGGATGCCTTCAAGTTCACGGTGGCCGTGCTCGGCACCAATGGCAAGCCCGTGGCGAATGCCCCGGTCGCTGTCGATTTCTTCCAGCGCAACAGCTATTCGCACCGCCGGCGGCTGATCGGCGGCTTCTATGCGTATGAAAACAGCAGCGAAGTGGTCAAGCTGGGCCCTGCGTGTTCGGGCAAGACGGACAACAAGGGCCTGTTGATTTGCGACGTGAAAGCGCCCGCCAGCGGCAATCTGGTCTTGCGCGCCCGCACGCAGGATGCCGCCGGCAATGCGGCCGTCGCCAACCGCGAAACCTGGGTGGCCGGCAGCGGCGACTGGTGGTTCAACGCCAGCGACAATGACCGCATCGATGTGCTGCCGGAAAAGAAACGCTATGAACCGGGCCAGGAAGCAAGCTTGCAGGTGCGCATGCCGTTCCGGGCGGGCACGGCCCTGATCACGGTCGAGCGCGAAGGCATCCTCGACACCTATGTGCGCCAGCTCAATGGCCGGGAACCGGTGGTGAATATCCCGGTCAAACCGAATTACGCGCCGAATGTGTATGTGTCCGTGTTTGTCGTGCGCGGGCGTGTCGATGGCGTGCAGCCGACTGCCCTGGTCGACCTGGGCAAGCCGGCCTACAAGATGGGCATTGCACCGCTGAACGTGGGGTGGCAGGCGCATGAGCTGAACGTCATGGTCGTGTCCGACAAGGAAGTGTATAAAACGCGCGACAAGGCGGAAGTATCCGTGCGCGTGCGCCGCGCCGATGGCAAGCCGTTGCCGGCAGGCGCCGAAGTGGCGCTGGCGGCCGTCGACACGGGCTTGCTGGAACTGATGCCCAACGATAGCTGGAAATTGCTCGATACCATGATGGCGCAGCGCAGCCTCCAGGTGGAAACGGCGACGGCGCAGATGCAGGTGATCGGCAAGCGCCACTTCGGCCGCAAGGCCTTCCCGGCCGGCGGTGGCGGCGGCAAGGGCGCCAGCCGCGAATTGTTCGACACCCTGCTGTTCTGGAAGGGCACCGTCAAGCTCGACGCGAAGGGCGAAGCGACCGTGCAAGTGCCGCTGAACGACTCGCTGACGGCATTCCGCATCGTGGCCATCGCCAGCGCGGGCAAGGAATTGTTCGGTACGGGCAGCACGGACATCCGCAGTTCGCAGGACTTGATTTTGATGTCGGGCTTGCCGACCCTCGTGCGCGAAGGCGACCAGTTGCGCGCAGGATTTACGGTACGTAACACCTCGGCCGCCTCCTTGAACGTGGAACTCAACGCCACGGCGGCTGGCAAGGCCTTGCCGCGCCAGAGCTTGACCCTGGCGGCCGGCGAAGCGCGTGAAACGGGCTGGGATTACCAGGTACCGCTCGGTGCGCAAACGGTCGTGTGGGATATCAGCGCGAAAGCGGGAAGCCACACGGATAAACTGAAAATCACGCAAAAAGTGGGCCAGGCGACGCCCGTGCGCACGTATCAGGCAACCTTGCAGCAGATCGACAAACCCGTCAATATGTCCGTGCAAATGCCGGCCGGCGCCTTGCCGGGCCGGGGCGGTATCCAGACCAGCTTTGTCGCCAAGCTCGGTGGCGAGCTGCCCGGCGTGCGCGAGTACATGGCCGCCTATCCCTACACGTGCTTCGAACAAAACACGTCGAAAGCCATCGCCCTGCAAGACCAGGAGGCGTGGAACAAGCTGGCTGCCAGCCTGCCCGCCTACCTGGACAGCGATGGCATGCTGAAATATTTCCCCATCATGGAACAGGGCAGCGACAGCCTGACGGCGTACGTGTTGTCGGCAACGAGGGAAGCGGGCTACGCGATTCCGGAACAGACGAAAAACCGCATGGAAGCAGCCTTGACGGCCTTCGTGCAGGGCCGCATCGTGCGCCGTTCCGCGCTGGACACGACTGACTTGGCCGTGCGCAAACTTGCTGCGCTGGAAGCGCTGTCGCGTTCGAACAAGGTGCCGCCCGATGCCCTGGAGAGTATCAGCATCAACCCGAACCTGTGGCCTACCTCGGCTGTCATCGACTGGAGCTTGTTGCTGCAACGCACGCCAAGCCTGGCGCGCCGCGATGCGCTGCTGGCCGAGGCGCAGCAGATATTGCGTTCGCGCCTGAATTTCCAGGGCACGACCATGGGCTTCTCCACCGAGCGCAAGGATAACTGGTGGTGGCTGATGGTCTCCGGCGACGTCAACGCCAACCGCCTGCTGCTGGCCGTGATGGACGACCCGGCGTGGAAGGATGACATCGGCCGCCTGGTGCGCGGCAGCATGGGCCGCCAGAAGAAGGGCCGCTGGGATACGACTGTAGCCAACGCATGGGGCACCCTGGCCATCAATAAATTCTCGGCCAAATTCGAGTCCACGCCCGTGACGGGCGCCAGCGCCGTCAAATTGGGCGGCGATACGCAAGCCCTCGTGTGGAATGGTGCGGCGAAGGTCGGCCCCGTGCTGCAAGCGTGGCCGAAAGGCACGGATACCCTGGGCCTGGCGCACAGCGGCACCGGCAAACCTTGGGCCACCGTGCAAAGCCTGGCGGCCATCCCGCTCAAGGCGCCCGTCTCCAGCGGTTATACGATCAAGAAAACCATTACGCCTGTGGAACAGAAAACGACGGGCCAATGGTCGCGCGGCGATGTCTACCGCGTGCGCCTGGACCTGTCGGCGCAGGCGGACATGAGCTGGGTGGTGGTCGACGACCCGATCCCCGCCAGCGCCACGGTGCTGGGCAATGGCCTGGGCCGCGATTCGCAACTGCTGACGGCCGGCGAAAAATCCACGGGCTGGGTCTGGCCCACGTTCGAGGAACGGGCGTTCGACGCCTTCCGCGCCTATTACGCCTTCGTGCCGAAGGGTAACTGGAGCGTGGAATACACGGTGCGCCTGAACAATGCCGGGGATTTCAGCCTGCCAGCCACGCGCATCGAGGCCATGTATTCGCCCGAAATGTTTGGCGAGTCGCCGAACGCGAATGTGAAGGTGGCGCAGTGAAACGGTTTGTTTTACTGACGGGCTGTTTGCTGGCCGGCCCGGTCTTCGCTGAAGCGATATTGACACCGGCTCAGGTGCAGGCCGCGTACCGCAGTTCGGAAGCGCAATTGCTGGACCGCAGCGGCGTGCCCCTGCAATCGTTGCGCGTGGATATGAAGGTACGGCGCTTGCCGTGGGTTCCGCTGTCCGATATTTCACCGGCCGTGCAGCAGGCCGTGCTGCTGGCGGAAGACCAGCGCTTCATGCGTCATGGCGGCGTGGATGTGTCCGCGCTGGCCACGGCCGCCTGGGACAACCTGTTTTCAAAAAAGCCCCGGGGGGCCTCGACCATCACCATGCAGCTGGCGGGCCAGCTGGACGCGGATTTGCAGGCGTCCTCGGGCGGACGCAGCCTGCGCCAGAAATGGGACCAGATGCGTGCCGCCCAGGCTATCGAAGACAGCTGGAGCAAGGCGCAGATTTTTGAAGCGTATTTGAATCTGGTCTCGTTCCGCGGCGAGCTGCAAGGCATCGCGTCCGCCTCGTACAGCCTGTTCGGCAAGGCGCCGTCGGGACTGAACCAGACGGACGCCATCATCCTGGCCAGCCTCGTGCGGGCGCCGAACGCGCCGCCGGCCACCGTCACGCGCCGCGCCTGCGCGCTGGCGAAAGAGTGGCGCATGGACAGCAGCTGCCAGCTGATCGGCCAGCGCGTGCAGACGGCCCTGCAGCGTAACGCGTTGTATGCTGAACTGGCGCCGGCGCCGCAAGTGGCGCAGCAGTTGCTGAAGCAGCCGGGCGCGCAAGTCGCCAGCACGCTCGATGGCCCCTTGCAGCGCTTCGCACAGGAAAATCTGCGCCAGCAACTGGCGTCCTTGCGCGAGCGCAATGTCAACGATGGCGCCATCATCGTGTTAGATAACCGTAGCGGAGAAATCCTCGCTTATGTGGGCAATGCGGGCGGCAGCCACGTCGATGGCGTGACGGCCCTGCGCCAGGCCGGTTCCACCTTGAAACCATTCTTGTATGAGCTGGCCATCGAGCGCCGCTTGATGACGGCCGCGTCCGTCATGGACGACTCGCCGCTCGATGTCGCCACGGCATCGGGCATGTACGCGCCGCAAAACTACGACCGCAACTTCAAGGGCTATGTCAGCGCTCGCACCAGCCTGGCCAGCTCGCTCAACATTCCCGCCGTGCGTACAGTGCTGCTGACGGGGCAGGACGGCTTTTACAATCGCCTGAAGGACGTGGGCCTGTCCAGCCTGACGGAAGCGGCCGAATACTACGGCCCCTCGCTGGCGCTGGGCTCGTCCGAAGTGACCCTGCTGGAACTGGCAAACGCCTACCGCGCGCTGGCCAACGGCGGGCTGTACAGCACCGCCAGCCTGCAGCCGGGGCAGGCGGGCAAGGACAGGCGCCGCGTGATGGAGGCAGGCGCCGCCTTCATCGTGGGCGACATCCTGGCCGACCGCGCCGCGCGCAGCATGACGTTTGGCTTGCGCAACGAGCTGGGGACAAATTTCTGGAGCGCCGTCAAGACGGGCACGAGCAAGGACATGCGCGACAACTGGTGCATGGGCTACTCGGCGCGCTACACGGTGGGCGTCTGGGTGGGCAACTTCGACGGCAAGCCCATGTGGGACGTGTCGGGCGTGACGGGCGCCGCGCCCGTGTGGCGCGACGTGATGGATTATCTGCACAGGAACGTGCCCAGCCATGCGCCGAAAGCGCCGTCAGGCGTATTGCAGCAGATGGTGACGTACCAGCCCGCGCTGGAAGCGCCGCGCCGCGAATGGTTTATCTTTGGTACGGAAAGCCCCGTCATCGCCGTGCTGGGCGACACCGTGAAGCCGCCCGCCATCGTGTATCCGGCCGAAGACAGCATCCTCGCCATCGACCCCGACATCCCGCCCGCCCTGCAGCGCGTGTTTTTCCAGGCCCAGGGCAGCCACGCCTTGCGTTGGGTGCTCGACGGCAAGGATATGGGCGCGGCTCTTGACAGCATCAGCTGGCGCCCCGTGCCCGGCAAGCATGCGCTGGCGCTTGTCGATGACGCAGGCAAGACGGTGGCGCAGGTGGCGTTCCAGGTGCGGGGCAATGCGCTGGCACAGCTTGCCGTGCAGGGTAAATAATCAGTTTGATGGATAATTCACCGGGTCGATGGCTGGCGTGACGTAGTGCCGCAGCACATCGCCGCCGTGCGGATGCTTTTGCGTGCGGCGTTTTTCGTCCGACGGCGGGCTGACCAGCACGATGGTCGCTTCGTCCGGGTTGCGCAGGTTCACCACGGCGCTGACGCCGCCATCGCGGTAGCTGCCCATCACGGCGATGGCCATTTGCACGAACAGGGTGGCCGCGCCCGTGTTGCCCAGGCGCTGGTCCGTATCTATCCACTGCTGCGGCTTGCCACTGTCGAGTTCCGTGCCACCATCTTCCGCATGGCTCAGCAAGGTCTTGTGCAGCGCCACCAGCTGCGCCTGATTGCCACCGGTGGCGGCGACCAGGCGCGCCGGGGCGGCGGGGCGCTCGGCTTCCGGCAAGCTGCGCAAGGTTTGCTGCCCGCCCGCCTGCAAGGCTTGTTCGCGCTGATCGCGCCGCGTGAGCGGCTTGCCATCCTTGTCCGTCATCTTGACAAACGTGGGCCTGTGGATGAAGCCGAAGGTAGGCAGGCGGTCCAGCTGCGCCAGCTGTTCCTTGTTGAAGGGCAAGGGAAACCACGGCGTGGGTTGCCAGTCTTTGGGCGGCTGGTAGGTCTTGTGCTGAAGCCTGTCGAGCATGCTGACGCTGCCCGTGCCGCGGATATCGGAGCGCTGCGCGAATTGCGCGGCGACGGGCAGCCATTCGGCGATTGATGGTTGGCGCTGGGTGAAGGCATTCGGGTCTTCCTTCTTGCGCGGATGCGGCACGGCCCGCATCAATTCGTCATACGCCAGATACAAGCGCCGCGCCACGCCGTAGGTATTCAAGTCATCGACGCTGTCCTCGGGCGGCGCGTCATCGTAGGCGAACTTGCGCACGGCATCGATGCGTTCACGCCGGGCCAGCACGAAGAGGGCGGAGGTGTCGGGCATTTCGGGGATGTAGTAGCCATCTTTGAGCAATTCGGGAGTGTTGGGACTGCGATTGATATCGCGCGATTCCATGCCATCATGCGAATTCAAGATGATGTATGGCACGTCAGGATGGGCGTCAAAAAATGCGAAAACATCTTCTAGAATATGCTCGGGATGTTCCTCGAAGCGTCGTGGCCCCGCCACAAACAGATGCCAGTGCATGCCGGAAGAGGCGGTGCTACCTGCCAGACCCATAATGGGCGAGTGTGGTGTATCTTGCAGCGCAGGATCTGCAATGGGACCTTCGGCGTTAAAGATGGGCACGGCAAAATACATAGGGGTGTTCAGCGCGCCATTTTCGAGCGAGTCGCCTGCGCGTCCCCCACTGGTGCCTGCTTTGTCCAGGCTGCTCCATGGATATTTCTTCTTGTCTTGTTCGCGGATGCTGGCATAGGCATTTCCCTTTTGCAGGGCTTCCCACAATTTCCCTTGTCGGTATTTGTCCAGGGTGACGCCGAGACCGATAACCTCCAGCACATATTCCCGCTTTTCCTGTTCGCTGGGCACCATCTGCTGCACTTGCGGCTTTGCGACGACCATAGGCTTGGACGAGTGCAGCCAGCGTGAGCCTAGCAATGTGGCTGCCACGAGAGGCGGGATCAGCAACAGCCCATGCAGGTACTTCAAGACTTTGCTGCTCATCGTGGACTCCAGCAAGAAAGGTGATGGGCTGATCAGTAATGACCAAAGCAATAGCAGTGCCAGTACGCTGGCGACTGCATACAGCGGATATTGCAAGCGGAGGAATAAGCTTTTCATCTTGGTATTTCGTCGCTGGCTTTATGGACGACCGGCGTGACGACTGAATCAGTACGCCTGCCGTTGACTATTTCACATACAACGGTGGAAGGCAGGCCCTCATGTAGGGCGGGAATACAAGCGGGAAGTTCTCCCGAACTGTAATAGCGCGCATTACCTACGATAATTGCCTTACGCGCCGCAGGCTCGGCAGACAAGTAAACCGCGAAATTTTTTGCAAAGGTATCCCACTTCAATATCGATAGGCGTGATATTTTTTCATCGGTTTTCAGCCGCCAATCCGCCACCGCACACAAATACTGGTAAAACCTCGGATCGCTGCTCGCCTTGCCACCGCCGATTGCCACGTCATACGCCGTCACGTTGCGGTGGTTTTCCGCATTGCCGATGATGGCGCCGTGGAAGGATTTGGGACTGACCTCGTTCTGCCAGCGCTTGCGCGCCTCGTTCGGGGTTTCTTCGCGATTCACAAGCAGCATGTCGCCGCCGCCCGGATGGCGCGAGACGCGGTCGAGTTTGCATTGGTCGCCCGCTTCCTTGCCCACGTTCAGGGCCTTTTCCACTTGCTCGTGCTCGCCCGCGCCGAACCTGCCGACGCCGTATTCGGGAATGCGATGCTGCTTCGGACGCGGATCGGCGATGACTTCCTGCCTGCGCATGCGCAAACCTTGCTTGCTGGTTACCGCGATGGCCGCATCGATCGGGTCGACTTCCTCGCACGGTCCTTGCTGGTCGCGCGGCAGCCTGGCCTGGTCGGAATCCCTCGGGAACTTACCAGGGCGGATCTCGCCGCCGTCGAGCACGGCTTTCCCGGGTACGCGCAAGGCTTCGCCATTGATCGTACGCAAGCCTTCGCGCCGTCCCGTTTCCGTGGAAAAGATATTCCATTTACTTGGTTTGACGGGCGGCCACTGTGACTCGGCATGGTTGCCGCGGTGGCCCCGGTTGGCGCCGGCCACGTGGGCATGGTCGTCCTCGCCATCCAGGCGCAGGGCGAAGTCGTGCGGCGGTTGGCCCACCAGCACCGGCCCATTGTTTTTGCCAGCGGCGTCAAGGCGTTGCTTGTTGGTGAAGACGCGCTGGTAAAATCCCTTGCCCAGTTCCGCCAGCGGCTGGCGATGCTGGGATTCCTTGTCCCAGTAGGTGGGACCGTCACCCCAGATGCTTTTGTCCGTCTTGCCCTTGGTTTTGGACAGGCCATGACCGTCGATGTGGTCGGGTATGCCTTGCCAGCCGATGCCCTGCATATTATCCAGCGCTACAGTCATGTCTTCGGGGCAGAAGTACAGGTAGACCTTGCCCCGGTTGTCTCGGTCCGCTTCCGCGCGCCATGCCGCGCCTGCCATGCCGTGGCAGACGGCATGATCCTTGATCTGCGCAAAGGCGGGCGTGGCGTGCTTTTTGGTCACCACGCCTTGCACGATCTGCACCAGGGTTTGCAGGCGCGCATGCAGGGTCTGGCGGTTGCTGATGGCGTCGTACTGGTTTTCCATCGCCGCATCCCGGCCGCCACCAAAGATGCGGCTCGTTTCCGCCGCGCCGAAAAACATGGTCGTGTCTTCCACCAGGCTGTAGGGCGGATGCGTAAGGATCAGCGTGTCGGCCGGCCGCTTGCCTTCGTCGAGCAGGAAGGCCTGTGCCAGAAGCGAGATCAGACAGCCCTGGCTGTGCGCCACGATGGAGACGACATCGTTGCTGTCGTAGTCGCGGATCATGGCGATGAGCGCCGCCAGGCGCTTGGCGGCCAGCACCATGTACATGCGTCCAGGCGCCGTCTTCAAAGGGCGCACGGGGTCGCCGCCCACGTCGTACGGCGAAAACAAGCCCTTGTTCCACATGTCGAGCAGGGTATTGGTGGCATTGCCGAACGGGCCGCCGTTCTTCGACATATCCTTGTCCAGGCGGTTGCCGTAGCGGTCCGTGTTCTGGCCGTTGAGCACCTTGCTGGCGTTGCTGCGTTCGCGAAAGCCCCAGTAAAACGGGATGACGGGACTGTACGTCGTGTCATCATGCTTGCGCTTGAAGTAGACCGCGTCCGGATCGGCGATCACTTCACGCTTGTCGGCCTCCTGTGGCAGGCGGTAGGTGGCTGGGGTGAACACGTGCCCGCCGCCATACATGCGCGCATCGAGTCCCTGGCAGAGTCCTTGTTCCACGGCACTGAAACTCGTACCCACGTCGTTGACGCCATGGATGACGATGATGTTGCCCGGCAGCTCAGGGCGGATGCGCACGATGGCGTCGTTGAGGCGGCCGCCATGGAGCAGGGCGCTACTCTTGCCGCTGGTGTAGGGAAGTTTGGGATACGCCATCGCCGCTCCATGCTGACCAGACAGGTCAGTGTAGAGGGGCGGGATGGCGGATTAATTGCGTTTACGCAAGTATTGCGGAAAAGAAGGGGGCCTTACGGCGCACTGATGATCTTCGTCAGCGCGATGCGATACGCGGGCTGCACATCGCCATCCTTGTCCAGCTTGTCCGTCATGATCACGCCGTAGCCTTGCGCGTACCACACGTATTCGCCGCTCTTGCCTTTGCTCTTGCCACCGACGTCGCGCAGTTCGAACTTGCAGGCATCGGGGAAGCGGCGGCCGCCCAGTTCCAGGCGTTCCCAGCCGAGGAAGGTGATGGAAAAGTTGCGCTCGTCCGTGCGCGTGGAGGTGGTGATCTTGTCGGACAGGCCCGCCAGCGGGTAGTGCGTGCTCGTTTGCGTGTCCGTGAATTGCACGCGCACTTCCTGGCCGGGGCGCATGGTGGCGGGGATGGCGGACTGCGGCGTGTAGACGTTCTTGCTGCGCACCGTGCCGTCTTCATTGTAGTGGACGTTGCCCGTGAGGAATACCTGGCCATCGCGGATGTCCTGGTAGGACGTGGCCAGCAGCACGCCGCCGTTGAGGATCAGCTGCGTGCCCTTGAGTTTCTTGCCCTCGAAGGTTTCTTCGACGTTGACTTGCGCGTCGCCATTGTTCTTGCTGAACTTGACACCCGTCGTCAGTTCCATGCACTCGCCCACCGTGGGCGCTGCCTGTACGCTCGCGGCGGACAATACGCCTGCCGCTATCATTCCACACCATGCTGCTTTCATTGTTTTCCTGGCTATCTTGCAAAGGCGCGATGATAGCGTGCCTGGAAGCAACGTGGCGCAGCGCTGACGCTATTTCGTGGGAGCGACGGGGATGCTGGGCACAGCCGGTGTGGACGCTGGCGGCGCTGTGGGCTTCCCGCGCCGCGTGCGCTTGTCCGTGCGCGCCTTGGCGGGCTTGGCGTCGTGGACCAGCTTGCCCTTGTTGTCCAGTTTGTCGGACTGGTCCGATTTCTGGCCAGAATCATTCGGATTGTTGGTGTGGTTGCCCGTCTGGTTCAGATTCGTCGTCGATTGGGCTTGCACCCAGGCGCCGCCGACGGTCATCAGGGTGGCGGCCAGCAAGAGAGCGGCGGTTTTCATGGCAGTGTCCTGTGCAGAAATGAGTAAGAGCTTGCATTCTCACACAGGATACCGCCGGCACGGGTAGGACGCGGCCTCATGCTTGTGTCGGCTGGTTGCTACTGATTATCGGAATTGCTCCGTCGAGATATCAAATCGCTTGAGCTTGTCGTACAGGGTTTTCTTCGGAATATTCAGGCTGGCGGCCGCGTCGATGACGTTGCCATTGTGGCGGCGCAAGGCTTCCTCGATGATGGAAATCTCGAAAGTGTCGACTTGCTCGGCCAGCGAGGCTTCGCGGCAGCCGGCCGGGCTGAGGGTATCGTCGAGCAAGCCCAGCACGAAGCGGTCGGCCACATTGTGCAGCTCGCGCACATTGCCGGCCCAGCGCTGCGCCATCAGCGAGGAGATCAGTTCGCCGCTGACGAGGGCGGCCGGCTGGCCATAGCGCAGCGCCGCCTGCAGCACGAAAAATTCGAACAGCAAGGGGATATCCTCGCGCCGGTTGCGCAGGGCAGGCAGGGTCAGGCTGGCCACGTTCAGGCGGTAATACAGGTCGGGCCGGAATTTGCCCAGTTCCGCCAGCACATTCAAGTCTTCCTTGGCGGCGGCGATGACGCGGAAATTGACGGAAATCAATTTATTGGAGCCGAGCCGCTCCACCTGCCGTTCCTGCAGCACGCGCAGCAGCTTGACTTGCAGGGCCAGCGGCATGCTTTCGATTTCGTCCAAAAACAGGGTGCCGCCGTTCGCGTATTCGATCTTGCCGATGCGCTGGCGCTGCGCGCCCGTAAACGCGCCTTCCTCGTGGCCGAACAGTTCCGACTCGAAAATCGATTCGGGCAGCGCACCGCAGTTGATCGCCACGAAAGGGTGGTCGCGCCGCTCGCTGAAGTCGTGCAGGCAGCGGGCGATGAGTTCTTTTCCTGTCCCCGTTTCGCCCAGGATGATGATGTCGGCAGACTTGGGCGCCAGGTTCAGCACCAGCTGGCGCACCTTGGCCATGGCCGCGCTGCGGCCCACGATGCGCGCTTCGATGCCGACCCGCTGCTCGAGCTGGCGGCGCAAGTTCATGTTTTCCAGCACCAGGTGGCGTTTATCGAGGGCGCGGCGGCACACTTCCACCAGCAAGTCGGCGGAAAATGGTTTTTCGATGAAATCGTAGGCGCCACGGCGCATGGCGCCCACGGCCATCGACACGTCGCCGTGGCCCGTGACGAGGATGACGGGCAGGCTGGCATCCTGCGCCACGGCGATATCGAGCAGTTTCAAGCCATCCATGCCGGGCAGCTTGATGTCGCTCAATAAGATGCCCGCAAATTCGGGCACTAGGTAGGGCAGCGCTTCTTCGGCCGTGGCGACGGCCGTCACTTGCAGGCCGGCCAGTTCCAGCGATTGCCGGGCGCCCTTGCGCACGACGGCATCGTCTTCCACCAGCAGCACTTGCATGCCTTCAAAATTATTCTCGTGCATTTGGTGTTTCCCCTGTCTCTCTATTCTTTTCCCCCGGGTCGCAGCTCAGGGTGATGGTAAATTGCGCGCCGCCCCCTTCCTGCGCGCTGCGGTTGCGCACGGCCAGGGCGCTGCCGGCCGCGCGCAGTATGCCTGCGCTGATCGACAATCCCAAGCCCAGCCCGTGTTCCTTGGTGGTATAGAAGGGGTCGAAGATCTTGTCGAGCGAGGCCAGCGGGATGCCGGGGCCATTATCGGTGATATGCAGCACGGCGAGGTCGCCTTCGCGGCGCACCTGGAACCAGATCTGCACGGGCTCGCTTTCCGGCACGGCATCCATGGCATTGGTGATCAGGTTGGTAAACACCTGTTCCAGGCCGATGGCGTTGCACAGCACGATGATGTCGTCCTCAAGCCAGCTTTCATGCAGGGTCAGGCGCTGCGAATGCTTGCGCGTGCGGATTTGCAGCATGGTTTGCGCAAATGCCTGGCGCACGCTGACGGGCTTGCGCGCATCGTCGCTGCGCCGCGCAAAGCCCTTCAATTGCGACGTCACATAGCCGAGCCGCTTGACGAGGTCGGAAATGGTCGACAGGTTATCGAGCGCATCGTCGATGCGGCCCCTTGCCAGAAACACCTTGGCATTGTCGGAAAACGTTTGCAGGGCGGCCAGCGGCTGGTTCAGTTCGTGCGTCACGCCGGCCGCCATCTGGCCGATGGCGGCCAGCTTGCCGCTTTGCACCAGTTCCGCCTGGGCATAGCGCAGGGTCTGTTCGGCCCGCTCGCGCTCGGCCACCTCGGCTTGCAGGCGGCCATTCGCGTGCACCAGGTCGGCCGTGCGCTGCTCGACCTTGATTTCCAGCTGTTCATAGGCGCGCGCCAGGGTTTGCTGCGCATTGAGCTTGTCGGCGATGCGGCGTCGGCGCTGGCGCGCATACATCAGGGCCAGCAGCAGCAAGGCCCAGCCCAGCGCGGCGGCGATGGCCGCGTTGCGCGCCGCTTCGTCGACCTGGTCGAGTTCGGCCAGCACGGTGATTTGCCATTGCAGCGGGCCCAGGGCGCGGTTCACGGCCAGATAGTCTGCGCTGCCGGACAGGGCGGGCGTATCGCCCGTCTGCGGACGTTCCAGGGTCATCACGCTGGCGCCATCGGCGAACTGGCGCCGCAGCCGGTGCGGCAAGATGGGCAGGTTTTCTTGCAGGAACTGGCGCTGTTCGCTGATGTTGTTCTTGGCGTCCGCCGACAGCGGGGCCAGTGTCTTGAACTTGAAGGCGGGTGTGGTGGCCAGGATTAGCACGCCATTCGCGTCCTTGACCCAGATCTGTTCGCCCGCGCCCGGTGTGCGCCACGATTGCTCGATCCAGTCCAGGTTGACCTTGGCGGCGACGATGCCGATGATGCGCCCGTTGCGCTGCACGGGTTGCGAAATGAAATAGCCGGCCTCGAAGGTCGAGGCGCCGATGCCGTAGAAGCGGCCGATGCCGCCCGCGAACGCATCCTTGAAATAGGGCCGGAAACCGTAGTTGACGCCGACATACGAGCTGCGGTCTTGCCAGTTGCTCGACGCCAGGGTCGTGCCCTTGTCATCGAGCACGTAGACGGCAAAGGCGCCCGCGCGGCGGTTCATGTCGACCAGGTAGGCGTTGATCTGCGTGACCTTGTCGGCGCTGGGCTGTTCCAGTAATTGCGCCACGGCATCGCTCTGGGCCACGGCCAGGGGCAGGAATTCGTACTTGTTGAGGGCGCCGCCGATGGATGCCGCATACAGTTCCGCGCGCGAATCGAGCGTGCGGTGCAATTCATCGAGCTGGCGCTGCTTGACCCAGGCATACGACGCCCACGTCAGCACGACCAGCGACCCCACGGCCAGCAGGGGGCCGAGCGCGGGTCTCAGGGTCCGTTTGCCGAATGCCATGGTGCTCCGTGTGTCGGGTTAAGCGCGCGAGGGCCGCCAAGGCGGTATTGTAGTGTACGGTGGGATTCGCCTTGAATCGGCGAATCCTGATCTATATATGACATGCAAATATTCGGCGTCTGACAAAACCGTAGCGAGCGGCGATGATTTGTGGCCGAGAAGCGCAACCGTACTCTAGTACGGTGAGCATCGCCGGCCGCAAAGCGCGCCGCGCAGTAGGTTTGGTCAGACGCTACCAGCCACTAGTCGGCGGTACTTGCCATCGTTTCCGCGTTGTGATGACGCTGCTGCTCTTCCATCACCATCTCGCCCAGCATGCGTTTCAAGCGGTTGAACTCGGGGTCGCTCGGGTCGCGCGGGCGGGGCAGGTCGATGGCCACGTCGCGCTTGATGGTGCCGGGACGGTAGGTCATGACGATGGTGCGGTCGGCCAGGTAGATCGATTCCTCGATCGAGTGCGTCACAAAAACGATGGTGGTGCCGAAGACTTTCCAGATTTTCAGCAATTCATCTTGCAGGTTGCGCCGCGTCAAGGCGTCCAGCGCGCCGAACGGCTCATCCATCAGCATGATCGGCGAATCGAGGGCCAGCACGCGGGCAATCGCCACGCGCTGGCGCATGCCGCCCGACAAGTCTTTCGGGTAGCGGGCGCGGAATTCCGTCAAGCCCAGCATGCTCAGCAGCATGTCGACCCGTTCCTTGATCTCGGCCGGCGTCTTGCCGGCGATTTCCAGGCCGAAAGCGATATTGCTCTCGATGGTCATCCAGGGGAACAGCGCGTATTCCTGGAACACCATGCCGCGGTCGGGACCGGGTTCGGTGATCAGCTTGCCGCCGGCCAGGATCTGGCCCGACGTCGGCTGCGAAAAGCCGGCGATGGCGTTGAGCAGGGTCGACTTGCCGCAGCCGGATGGTCCCAGCAGGCAGATGAACTCGCCGCTGGCGATTTCCAGGTTGATATCCTTCAGGGCGATGACGTCCGCGCCGCCCGTGGTGAAGATTTTATTGACTGCATTGATATTGATCGTGGTCATGGCCGTTCCTCTTAGTGTTCCAGGCCGCGGTGCCACTGCAGCAAATGATTATTCAGGGCATTCATGGCCATATCGATGGCCAGGCCGAACAGACCGATGGTAAACATGCCAGCGATAATCTTGTCGGACCAGAAGTACTCGCGCGCTTCCAGGATGCGGAAGCCGAGGCCGCTGTTGACAGCGATCATTTCCGCCACGATCACGACGATGAAGGCCGTGCCCATGCCGATGCGCGCACCGGCCAGGATGTACGGCGTGGCGGCCGGCAGGATGACGCGGCGGAACATGGTCATCTGGCTGGCGCCCAGGTTACGCGCGGCGCGGATGTAGATGCCGTCAACCTGGCGTACGCCGGCGATGGTATTCATCAGCACGGGGAAGAAGGAGCCGATGCTGATCAGGAAGAAGGCGGGCGGATTGCCCAGGCCGAACCACAGGATTGCCAGCGGAATGTAGGCGATCGGCGGAATCGGGCGCAGCACCTGCACCAGCGGGTCGAACAGTTTATAGATGGTCTTGTTGGTGCCCATCAGCAAGCCCAATGGCAAGGCCAGGCCGGCGCCGATGGCAAAGCCGCCCAGCACGCGCGACAAGCTGGCCCAGGCGTCATGCGGCAATTCGCCGGAGAACATCCACACCAGGTAATTGCCCGTTTCGGGCGTGTAGGCTTCCATTGGCACCAGGTATTCATACCACTTCACCAGCACGGCCACGGGCGAGGGCAGGATTTGCGGGTTGATCCAGCCGAATGTCGACATGGCTTGCCACAGCAGCAGCACGGCGACGGGCACGGCGGCACCGTGCGCGAAGCGTTTCATCATTTGAATATTCATTGTGATACTTTCAGATTAGCGAGGTGCGTAGGACTTTTTGGCTTTTTCCAGCAGATCCAGCTTGACCCAATCCTTGGCGGCAGGCGGTTTGGCCATGCGGCCCACGCCGAATTTCACCATGTAGTCGGTGGTCAGCTGCACGTGGCTTTGCGTGATGTCTTCCGTGAAGATGGCGTTGTCGATGGCGTCGCGGTAATCGTCGGTCGTGATCTGGTTCTTGAACATCGATTCACGCACGTATTTTTCCGCCAGTTTCGGGTCGGCCAGGAAGGCGCGCGTGGCAGCGACGAAGCAATCCATGAAGCGCTGGGCCACGGCCGGCTTTTCCTTGTACATTTTTTCGGTCATCACGAGGGCGCGCACCGGCTCGCCCAGCGGCGTGTCGTAAGGCTTGATGATGGCCGCGCCGTATTTCTTGTGGATCGCCTGGGTCGAGTATGGCTCGGACTGGCTCATGACGTCGATGTCCTTGGTCAGCAGGGCCTGGTTCAAGTCCGGGTAGCCCATGTACAGG
Organism: Janthinobacterium sp. BJB426; assembly: GCF_002735705.1. Taxonomy (GTDB): domain Bacteria; phylum Pseudomonadota; class Gammaproteobacteria; order Burkholderiales; family Burkholderiaceae_D; genus Janthinobacterium. The sequence continues at coordinate 40,504 of NZ_PDZL01000024.1, read as the reverse complement.
ATCTGCACGTCCTTGCCCGGCTTGTCGGACCAGGTCAGCTTGGCCTTGGTCAGTTCGGCAAACAGCAGGATTTCCTGCGGGCCGCCGCGCGTGACGCCGACTTTCTTGCCTTTCAGGTCGGCAATCCCCTTGATGTTCAGGTCAGGGCGGCCGACGATCTGCACGCCGCCCTTGGCGAAGCCGCCCACCAGGTACACGGGCAAACCCGTGGCGCGGCCCGTGATGGCCGCTTCCAGCGCGCTGGCGGACACGTCGATTTCGCCGGCGATCATGGCTGGCACGATGTCGAGGCCCTTGGCGAAGATGCGCTCTTCAATTTTCAAGTCGTATTTCGGTGCGATTTCCTTCATGTAGGCGACGGCGCCGTAATGGGCGAATTTCAGGTTGCCCAGGCGAACCAGGTCGGCGGCATGGACGGCCAGCGGGAATTGCGCGGCCAGTGCGACGGCCACGGTCAGTGCCTTGGTGTTCAGGAAGGACGAGATGCGGAAGGTGCGTGCCATGCTGTTGTCTCCAAAAGGTAGATGGTTTTATATAGTGGGTCAGGCTGCCGCTCTGATGGCGGTTATGAAAATATAAAAGCATCTTCCGTGCCAGTGGAGCGCATTTTGGCGTTTATTGCAAGTGATTGTTTATAAAGGTTTAATTTGAATCTATTGAAAATGGGAAATGGCGAGATTCCGTCTTTCCGCACGGCGAGGGGAAAGGCTGTGCGGATAGCCGCATTTCCGGGTGGCCGCTTCGAGGTGGGTTGGCGGGGCAGCATGCCGGTGAACCTTCAGGGTGTGGCCGACTCCAATCGTAAAAAAACGCGTTGCAAACAGGCTGGCAACGCGTAACTCCCCCGTGGAGTAGGGATGGCGCCGCGCGGGCGCCGGTATTGATGCCGTGCGCCGGCCTTACTTTGGCGCCGTGGCGGGCGGCAGGGCGGGCGCGGTGGCGGGATCGGTCAGCGGCGCAGGCGGCGTCGTGCTGCCGGGACCCGCTTCCGGCATGGCTGGTGTGACGGGGGCAGGCATCACTTGTGGGGTGGAGGCGGGGTTGGGCGCCGTTTCGGGCAGGGGCGCCTCGGCCGGTTTTTTACAGGCGGACAGGGTGACGAGCAAGGCGGCGGCCAACAGGGCAGGTATTTTCATGATGTTTCCTTTGCAAGAGTCGAAGGATCGCGATGCGGGCGGCAGGCGCCGCGCGCGAAGCTTGAATTTATTGCAATGGCGCTTCCGCTTCTGTTCGCTATTTCACTTTGCGCCACGAATCGAAGCACACGATAGTCATACAGGGATTTTAGATGTCATTTTTAGATGCCATGCGAGAAATGATTCGGTAGGGCAATATTTTTCACTTTCTTGCTTCTAATGTTCGTTAACGCACAGACCGTAGCCGCCGACACGGGCATTCTGTGTCCAGACGCTCAGGATTCGTGGTGTTCTGGTATAAAAATTGCCAAGAACTTAACAATCCGGGCTACCGGCAATCGTTTAAAAGGAGTATTCAAATGCATGCAATGACTCAGTCTCACGTGAAGAGCGAATTAAAGGCAGCGCACCAGGAACTTCGTAGCCCCGAAAAAGGCTCGCAAATGGTAGAACGCGCAGCACCCATTCCCCCGGAACGCATGAATCCCATTTCCATGGCCCCGATCGAGCGCGTGCGTTCGACGTCGGCCACCCTGCGCCGCATCGAAAACATGCAAAAGCTGATCGGCGAATTGTCGCTGCACGAGATGCTGGCCGACGAAATTGCCTGGTTCCTCAAGTTTTCGCCATCGGGCGCCCGCAAATACATCCGCGACCTGCGCGAAGCGGGCGTGATCGAACTGGCCCGCTACATCGAAGGCACCGCCACCTATCTGGGCAAGGCAGTGTACCAGTTGACGCCAGACCCTGAGCGCGTGCGTGCCTTCCTGGCCGCCATCGTCCAGCCAAAACGCGAAGGCGCGCCACCGCGCAAGGACCGTCCAGGCTTGCGCGAGCAAAGCATGGCAGGCAGTGGACGCCACTTCCACATCCTGGCCGATGACACGCATTACGCCATCCGCGTCAACCGCGGTCCCGTGACGCGCGACCCGCTGGTAGCTGCCTTGTTTGGTGCGCCACAGCAGAAAGCTGCAGAATAACGCCTGACCAAACCTCGCTCGGCGTGCGGCGTGCGATGCTCACCGTACTAGAGTACGGTTGCGCTTCTTAGCCACAAATCATCGCCGCTCGCTACGGTTTTGTCAGGCGTTGGAACGTTGTAATGAAAGCCGGGTTACGCCCCGGCTTTTGGCGTTGGAGCCAGCCCTTTGATCTTGGCGGATTGAAAAGATATTAATCACCCCCATGTGGGCTGGACTGCCCGCCCGTTCCGATGCGGGTTCATTCGAAGGAGCTTGTCCTTGTCTGCCTACGCCGCCTTGTTATCGTGTCCGCCACTGCCTTGCCTGAAACGGGATTCCGCATGAATCCGCTGTTGTGGATCGCCCTCGTCACGGTCGCCATCGTCTTGTCGCTGTGGTTTCCCCGCTGGCGCTTGAAGCGGGCCCTGGACAAGCCCCTGCCGGCTGAAGGCTTGGCCGTGCTGGAAAAGAATATTCCTGTCTACAAGCATATGCCGGCGCCGCTGCAGGAGCAGTTGCGCCGTCTCGTCGTGCAATTCCTGTATCAAAAGAAATTCGTCGGTTGCGGCGGCCTGGCGATCACGGACGAGATGCGCTACACCATCGCCGGCCAGGCCTGTTTGCTGTTGCTGAACCGCCAGACCCAGGTGTATCCGGAACTCGACACCATCCTCGTGTATCCCAACGAATTCATCGTCACGCGCGATGAAGTGGGGCCGGGCGGCGTGGTGACGCCATCGGCGAATGGTCTGCTGGGCGAATCCTGGGGCGATGGCAGAGTGGTGCTGGCCTGGGACCACGTGCAGCGGGGAGCGGCCGACTGGAGCGATGGCCACAATGTCGTGCTGCATGAATTTGCCCACCAGCTCGACAGCGAATCGGGCGCCGCGAATGGCGCGCCGTACCTGCCCAGCGTGTCGAGCTACCGCAGCTGGGCCACGGTGCTGTCGCGCGACTTCGACAACTTGCGCTACGACGCCATGTACCAGCAGCAAAGCGTGATGGACCATTACGGCGCTACGAATCCCGCCGAATTCTTTGCCGTGGCCACGGAAACCTTCTTTGAAAAGCCGTACCAGATGGCCGAGCACCACGAGGAGCTGTACGCGCAATTCTTGCAATACTACAAGGTCGACCCGCGCGACTGGATGGCGCCGCCCGTGGAACCCGAGCACATGGCTTCGCCATTCCCCAACTTTGCCCAGCACTGGTAAGCGGGAACTTTAACTTTAACCCAGCAGCCGCTGTTTCAGCGCGGGATAGCTGCTGCGCGAGACGGGAATGCCCGTGCTCGTCTGCGTGTCGAGCGCGTATTTGCCGCCTGCCGCGATCTGCAGCCGCTTGAAACCGAGGCTGTTGACGATGTAGGAGCGGTGTACGCGCAGGAAGTGGGGCGGCAGCAGGGCCATGAGCTTGTCGATAGGCAAGTCGTGAAAGCACTGCTCGCCGCTGCGCAGCACGATATTGCTGTAGTGGCCATCGGCTTGCACGTGGTCGATGTCGGCCATGACGATCCATTCCAGCGCGCCCCGTTTCTTGACGGCCAGCGAAGCGGCGTCCGTGTGCCGTCCCGTATAGCGCTGCAGCGCCTTGTGCAGGCGTTCGCGGCTGAAAGGCTTGGCAACGAAGTCGAGCACGCCAAACTCGAACGCCGTGATCGAGCGTTCCGCGTGGGCCGAGACGATGATGGTCTGGAAGCGTGCATCGGCGGCCAGGCGCAGCAGGTCATAGCCGTCCCCGCCATGGAGGTTCAAATCCAGCAGCAGCAAGTCGACCCGCTCTTGCCCCTGCTCCTGTGCCAGGGTGGCCAGTGCCTGCGGCACATTGTCATGCAGCACGAGATTGCGAAGTCGCGCGCCGAAATGCGCGCGTACCTCGCGTTCGAGGCCTTGCGCGATCAGCGGTTCATCTTCCAGTATCAATACATTCATGGCGCCGCCGGCAAGGTAAAGGTGAGGCGCCAGCCTGCCTGCTGCTGTTCGCAGGCATAGTGGGCCGCATCGCCGAACACGGCGTGCAGGCTGGCGCGGATGTACTGTTCGCCCACGCCGCCGCCCGCATGCGGGCGCGCCTCGCCTTCGGGCAGGAGCAGGGTAAGTAATTGCGTTTGCGCATGTTGTGCGATGCGCAGGACAAAGGCCGCGCCGTGGCGGTAGCGGTTATGGCTGAACGCGTTTTCCAGCGCCGTTAGCAACAGGGCGGGCGGCACGGTGATGCCCGCTGCCTCGCCATCGAGTTGCAGGCTGCACGGCTGCTGCAGCCGCGTGCCCATGATGCTCAGGTAATTCTCGCACAGGGCCAGTTCCTGCGTCAGGGCGATGCTGGGCTGCTGGGCAAATTCGTTGAGCATGCGCAACTCGGCGCCCAGCGCCTCGATGAAGGTTTCGGCCGCCTGCGGCGATTGCGCGTTGAGTTCGCTGATCAGGCTGAGGGAATTCATCAGGAAGTGCGGCTGCATGCTTTTGCGCAAGAGCTGGTTTTCCAGCTGCTGGGCGCGCGCTGCCTTGCTGCGTTCGCGCAGCAACTGCGCCAGCAATTGCGCGCATAAAGGCAGCAGCAGGAAGCACACGACGAGGGCGAAGCCGCCTTCGGCAAACTGGCTGCCCGTCAGCAGGAACAGGGCGCACGAGGCCAGCGCGATCAAGGTGCCGCCGCGGCTGCCCGGCAGGCGGCGCCACACGGCGATCAGGCTGAGCGCCAGGCTCGCTGCCAGGCCCGTCAGAAACATCCAGCAGCAGCGCGCGTCGAAATGCGTGGGCAGCGCGCCGGCCAGCGCGATGCACGCCAGCAGCACCGCCGCCGCCAGTGGCCAGCGCGGCAGGCGGTAGGCCGTATAAAAATACAGGGGCAGCAAGGCGGAAAACAGCCAGGTCAGGGCGCTGACGGCGTACAGGCGCGGCATGTGCATGGGGTAGGCATAGCCGGTAACGCTGCGCCAGAGTTCCGCCACCAGCAGCAGCGCCGCCAGCAGGCACAGCGCGGCAAACATGGCCCAGTGCCGTTGCCGCTGATACAGCGCCGTCAAGCCGAGGAACAGCAGGGACACGGCGCCCAGCGCCCCGGCCAGCAGCAGCGGCGGCAGCCGGTACCAGGCCAGCCCCGTGCGGTAGTCGTGCCGGTCGACCAGGTACAGCGCATAAAAGGGCGACGCCAGGTGCGCCGGCACCTGCTGCGTCGACAGCAGCAGGCGCAGGTGGTGCTTGCCCTTGGCCAACTGCTGTGGCGTCAGGTGGATGGCGAAATCGATGTCGCCCGCGCGTTCCCCGCTGGCCTGGCGGGCCGGCTGGCCATTGCTGCCGATCAAGACACCATCGAGCCACAGCTCGCTGGCGGCCAGCGCCGACAGCACCAGCAGCTGCGTCGACGAGGGCGAGGCGGCCAGAGTGACATCGCGTTCCACGCACAGCAGCTGGCCCGGCCGCACCAGTTGCTGCAGCGTGGCGGCGGGCACAGACGGCGGGTTGCCGCAGGCGCGCCAGCCTTCGTCCAGCCAGAGCGGAGTCATGGCGCAGGCGAAAGAGGGCAAGGCCAGGCAGCACAGCAGAAGGAAGCGGAAGAAGGAGGGCATGGCGGGCATTGTAGCTGCTCATGTGCTACCCCTTTGCAACATTTTCATCCATTTCGGTGCCGTTCGTGCGGGCTGCGTGCATTTCGTGCACGGCCCGCCAATAGTGTGTGAAAGACACTTACCATGCATCAGCGCCGTGCTGTGGACACGGCCCTCACCATGGAATCATGACTATGCAAAGCAGCAAATACTACGGTTTCGCCGGCGCGCTGGCGCTGTTCTGCGGCGTGGCGCAGGCCGCCTCCGCGCCCGCTGCTGTTCCCGCTCCTGCGCTGGCCGCGCGCCTGGCGGAGTTCGACGGCTGGGTCGCCCAGCGCATGGGTGCGGAACGCATTCCAGGCGTGACCGTCGGTTTCAGCCAGGGCGACGTGGAATGGGTAAAAGGCTATGGCTATGCGGACCTGGAAAACCGCGTGCCGGCCACGGCCCGCTCCAGCTACCGGCTGGCGTCCGTCACCAAGCCCATGACGGCAGTGGCCATTTTGCAACTAGTGGAACAGGGCAAGATCGACCTGGATGCGCCCGTGCAAACCTATGTGCCGTACTTCCCCGTCAAGCCGTTCCCCGTGACGGTGCGCCAGCTGCTGGGTCACCTGGGCGGCATCGATGCCTACCGCAACAGCCAGGTGGAACAGCATTTCAAGGAGCACAAGGATACGCGCCAGTCCATCGCCGTCTTCGAGCAGTTCGACCTGATCGCCGAACCGGGCACGCGCTTCCGCTACACCAGCTATGGCTACAACTTGCTGGGCGCCGTCATCGAGGGCGCCTCGGGCGAAAGCTATGGCGGCTACATGCGGCGCCACGTGTGGGGGCCGCTGGGCATGGACGCCACCGTGCTGGATGACCCGGACGCCGTGATTGCCCACCGCGTGCGCGGCTACCGGCTGGCCGGCAAGGAGTGGAAGAATTCCGAATTCGTCGACATCAGCAGCCGCTTTTCGGCCGGCGGCACGCGCGCCAGCGTGCCCGACATGCTGGCGTTCGGCAGGGGCGTCCATGCGGGCAAGATACTGTCGGCGGCCAGCGTGGCCGCCATGGTGCAGCCGATGGCCACGCGCGCCGGCCGCTTGACGAACTATGGCATGGGCTGGGAAATCTTCCCCACGGGCGGGCGCTACGCCATTGCCCACAGCGGCCAGCAGCCGGAAACCGTCACCTATCTGTACAGCTTTCCCTCGCGCAAACTCACCCTTGCCGTTGCGTCCAATCTCGAGCGCGTCAATCCGGAAGCCTTCGTGCAGCGCCTGTTCGAAGTGGTCACGGGCGAACCGTGGCAGCTGAACACGTATATCGTCGATGCGGGCGCGCAGCGCGCGTACCAGGTGGCGCAAGGCCTGTTCGAGGAAGGCCGGGCGTATGCCGAGCGCACGAATGAAGCGTACGCCGATGCGGCCGCCACGCGCGAGGCATTTACGCAAATCAACCAGCAAGCGCTGGCGCCCGACGCCAGGGCGGCGCGCGCCTACATCGAAGCGGCCCGCCATCCCGCAGGGGGGCGCGTGTTTCTCACGGCCGGCGCCAGCATGGCCAGACAGTTGCGCGACGTGGGCGTCGACCTGAATCAATATGCGCGCGGCGGCGCGCTGGCATTTGCGCGCGACTATATCCAGTTGTCGCAAGGCATAAAGGCCGGCGACTTGCCCCGCTTCGCCCCCTCCTTCGAGCAAGCCATCGTGACCCTGGCCGCCAGCTGGGACCGCACGGCCGCCATCGCCTGGCCGGCAGCGTCCGTCCCCATCGCCGCACGCGATAGCCAGCTGCGCGCGGCCTTCCGCGGCCAGCGCGCCTATCCCGATTTCGTGCCCGAGTTACTTGATCTGGCGCAAGCATCGGCCGCGCGCGGCGAGACAGACGCGGCGCTGGCGGCCAGCCGCCTGGCCGTGGAACTGTATCCGCTCAGCGACCGCGCGCATGCGCTGCAAGGCCTGACCTTGCTGCGCGCAGGCAAGACGGAACCGGCCCTCGCCGCCCTGCGCCTGGCGCTGGCCCGCGACCCGCTGGGTGCGGCCAGCCCCGCGGCGCTGAACCTGGAAGCGTATCGTTTGAAAGGCAGCGGCGCCGTGGCGCAAGGCATGGCCGTGCTGCAGGCGGCCGTCAGCCTGCATCCGCAGGACGCGAACCTGCAGGACAGCCTGGCCGAGTTTTATGTGGAGCAAGGCTTGCGCCCGCAGGCCGTCGAGGCCTATCGCCAGGCACTGCAGCTCGACCCCCGCTATCCGGGCGCCGTGGGGGCCAAGGCAGCGATCATCCGCCTCGGTGGCGAGACGAAGGCGCTGGCGCCTTAGATGAAATCTGCATAAACATGGGTGAAAAGATTCCTTTTTGGAAATAAGAGCGTTGCGGTCTAATGGCGGCATTCATTGTCCACCAGAGGAATTCCATGCAGACCCGCCTTCACTTCGCCGCGCTTCTTTTCACTTCCATCGCCTTCACGCAGGTGGCGCAAGCGGACCAACTGGCCGCCATCAAGGCAAAGGGCGAGCTGGTCTGTGGGACCCTGGGCACGGACGAGCCGAACAGCTTCATCGACGCCAGGTCGCGCCAGCTGGTCGGCTATGAAGTGGACCTGTGCCGCGCCATCGCCCAGGGGCTGGGCGTCAAGCCGGTGATCAAGCAGTTGGCCGTGGCCGCCCGCATTCCCGAATTGCAGCAGGGCCGCATCGATATCCTGACGGCGTCCTTGACGCATAACAAGGAACGCGAAGCGCTGATCGATTTTTCCCTGTCCACGTTTTACACGGGCCAGCGCGTGCTGGTGAAAAAAAGCAGCAATATCACGACGGTCGCTGGCCTGGCCGGCAAGAAAGTACTGACCGTCAAGGGCGGCACGCAGGAACCGAATATCCGCAAGGCCGTGCCTGGCGTGGACGTGGTGACGTTCGAGACGGCGGGTCAGGCCTATCTGGGCTTGCAGCAAGGCAAGGGCGTCGGCTATGTCGACGATGAAGTCTCGCTGCTCAACAATTACGCCAAGCTGGGCGCTGCGCAAAAAGACTATATTTTGCTGCCGCAAAACATCAGCCAGGAAGTGTTTGCCTTCGGCATCCGCAAGGGCGAGACGGGCGTGAAAACAGCCGTCGACCAGGTGCTGCGAGAACTGGAAAAGTCGGGCGAAGCGGAAAAACTGTTTTTCAAATGGTATGGCCCCACGAGCAATGTGAAGTTCCAGAAACGTACATTCAAAATTGAATCGGACAAGATTGCTGCCTAAGCAAACCGACTGCGCGGCGCGCTTTGCGGCCTGCGATGCTCACCGTGCTCAAGCACGGTTGCGCTTCTCGGCCACAAATCACTGCCGCTCGCTACGGTTTTCTTAGGCATCAATGATATTTCATTATCATGTTCCAATTTGATCTGAACTTTCTGCTGGCCGGCGACTATCGCGACTGGTTGCTGTCCGGCCTGCTGCTGTCATTGCAACTGATGGGCATCACCTTGCTCTTGTCCTTGCCGCTGGCGTGCGGCGTGGCCATGCTGCGCATGGCGCCGTCGCGTCTGCTCAATGCCCTGGGCGCCGCGTATGTCGAGCTGATCCGCAACGTGCCCTTGCTGGCCCACTTCCTGTTCTGGTATTTCGGTGCGCCCGAATTGCTGCCCGACACGTGGAAGGAGCGCTTGTATGCCGGCAATATTGAAGCCGTCAGCGCCATCACGGCCCTGACCTTATATACAGCCGCCTACATGGCGGAAGACATCCGCAGCGGCATCCGCGCCATTCCTGCCCAGCAATTCGAGGCGGGCAGGGCGCTGGGTTTCAGCTTTCTCGCCACCATGCGCCTGTGCATCGTGCCGCAGGCGCTGCGGCTGGCCGCGCCGCCGCTGCTGTCGCAAACCCTGAATTTGTGGCAAAACACCAGCATCGCCACCGTCATCGGCGTGGCCGAGCTGATGTACCAGACGCAGCGCGTGGAAGCGGCCTCGTTCCGCAGCGTGGAGGCCTTTGTCTTTGCCAGCATTGCGTATCTGGCCGTTTCGCTGGTGATCGCGGGCCTGGCGGCCTTGCTGCAAAGGAAGGTGTCCTGATGCTGGAACTGATCCATGACTACTGGCTGTATTTTCTTGTGGGCCGCTATCCCGAGGGGCCGCTGGGCGGCCTGGCGCTGACGGTGCTGCTGGCCAGCCTGGCGCTGGTGCTGAGCCTGCCCGTTGGCTTGCTGCTGGGACTGGCGCGCATCAGTCCGTGGCGGCTGCTGCGCTGGCCCGTCGCCGCGCTGATCCACGTGGTGCGGGGCATCCCCTTGCTGCTCGTCATTTTCTGGGCGTATTTCTTCCTGCCCAGCATCACGGGCCATGAAAGCGGGCAATTCGGCACCATGCTGGCGGCTCTCGTCATCTTCGACGGCATTTATCTGGCTGAAATCGTGCGTGCCGGCGTGCAAGCCGTGCCCAAGGGACAGGTGGAGGCGGCCCGTTCCCTGGGCTTGAACTACCTGGACAGCATGCGCCAGGTCGTGCTGCCGCAGGCGCTGCGCCACATGCTGCCCTCGCTGGTCAACCAGTTCGTCTCCACCATCAAGGAAACCTCGCTGGGAACCATCATCGGCCTGGCCGAAGTGTCGTTCATCGCTACACAAGTCAACGGCCTGGTGCTGACGAAACCCGTGCAAGTGTATTTTTTGCTGGGCATGACGTACTTTGTTTTATGTTTCAGCCTGTCGCGCGCTGCCTTCTGGCTCGAGCGGCGCCAGGCGCGACTCTTGAAAGCGGCTGCATGATTACCTTTGACAACGTCAACAAATACTATGGCGACTATCACGCCTTGAGCGGCATCAATGAACACGTGGCCAAGGGCGAGGTGCTGGTCGTGTGCGGGCCGTCCGGTTCCGGCAAGTCGACCCTGATCCGCACCATCAACCGCCTGGAGGCGATCGCTTCAGGCCGCATCACGGTGGCCGGCCAGGACATTTACGCGTCGGGGCTGGATGTGAATGCCTTCCGCTCGCACATCGGTTTTGTCTTCCAGCAATTCAACCTGTTTCCCCATTTATCGGTACTCGATAATTGCGCGCTGGCGCCGCAGCGCTTGCGCGGCCTGTCCCGGCGCGAGGCGGAGGAGCGGGCGCTGGCCCTGCTGGAGCGGGTGGGCCTGGCGCACAAGGCGCATGCCATGCCGGCGGCCCTGTCGGGCGGGCAGCAGCAGCGCGTGGCCATTGCCCGCGCGCTGGCCATGCAGCCGCCGCTGATGCTGTTTGATGAACCGACCAGCGCGCTGGATCCGGAAATGGTGGGCGAAGTGCTGCAGGTGATGCGCGACCTGGCGCAGGGCGGCATGACGATGGTGTGCGTGACGCACGAGATGGGCTTTGCGCGCGAGGTAGCGGACCGCGTCTGGTTCATGGATCACGGGCAAGTGCTGGAACGGGCCACGCCCGAAGATTTCTTTGCGCGGCCGCAACATGCGCGCGCACAACAATTCATTTCCGATATCCGCAGCCCGTTTGGCGTGAGCACATGAGTAAATACATGAGTGAGCGGCTGTGTGCGTAAGCGAACGGTATTTCGCGGTCGGTGAGCGCACGCTAGAGGAGTGGCGCATGGTGCGCCAGCAGCCGACGAGGAGGACCGTATCATGTCACGCATCATCGCAGGTCATTTTCAGTTGCAGGAACAGATCGACGCCGCGCGCGCCGCGCTGAACCAGGCGGGCTTTCCCGACAGCCGCATCAGCGCCTTCTTTGTCAACCAGCCGGGCCAGCACGACTTGCACGCGCTCGGCGGCGACCGCGACATGTCGCCGGGCGCGAAAGAGACGCCGGAGGGCGTGGTGGAAGGCGTGGCCGTCGGGGCCGCTTTGGGCGCGGGCATCGGCGCGGCCACTACCCTGGCGACGGGGCCGCTGGGTCCCGTGGTGGGTGCGCTGGTGGGCGCCCACGTAGGCTCGCTCTACAGTTTCAACAAGATGAAGGAGGCGGGCGAGCCCGAGAAAAATGGCGAAAAGAATGGTGAAAACCGCCGCCAGCCACGCCATCCGGGCATGCTGATCGCCGTGGCGTTGGGCGGCCTCGACGAGCGCGAACGGGCGCTCGAAGCGCTGCACCGGCTGGGCGCCGAGCATATCGAGGAAGCGGAAGGCACGATCGCGAATGGCGACTGGCATGATTTCGACCCGCTCAGCATTCCCGTGCTGGTGGCGTGAATCCATAAATTCCGCACCGCATGAAATTTAGGTATGATCCTTGTTAGTATTGCTAATTATTGGTAAACAATGCCGACAGGGATAGTTTCCGCGCGCCCGAAGTGACACTGGACCAAGGTGACTGCCCGTAGTACTTGCCTCGCATGCTAACGAGTATGAATAGGAGGGCGCGTCATGACACAGGCATGGTTCATTCTGACACGGGCCGATGGGCGCGACATCTGCGCGCCCTCTCCGGCACAGCTGGCCGATGCGCTGGCCGAGGTTTACCGCGGCGGCGTCACGCAGGACGGCAGCCCGGCCGCCGTCCTGTTGCGCTTCGGCTACGACGATGGCTTGATGTATCAGGTCGAAGTCGCTAGCGGAGGCGAAGTCACTTTCGAGGAATGGTCGGACCGCGATTGTGAAATCGCCCTGGCCACGCCGCGCCACATGTCGGCCCTGCCGCAGGGCGACGCGCTGCAGCTGTGGCAATGGCTGGCGCAGCGCCAGGTGGCGAAGATCCGCAGCCAGCCCTGGCAGGGCGGCTAGCCCGTCGCTTTCAACTGGCTCAGTGCGCCATCAGCACGGGGATCGTCATGCTTTGCAGAATCGTGCGCGTGACGCCGCCCAGGATGGTTTCGCGCAGGCGCGAATGGCCATACGCTCCCATCACCAGCAAGTCGACCGACAGGTCGGCCGCCTGCGACAGCAGTGCTTCGCCGATATCGCCGCGCCGCACGCCACCACCATCGAGCAAATGCAGCCGCGCTTCCACGCCGTGGCGCGCCAGGTAGTGCGTCAGCTCGGCACCTGGATGTTCGCCGTGCTCGGCGGCATGCACCTGGGCGTCGAAGATGGCCACGTGGACTTGCCCGGCCCGCTGCAACAGCGGCAGGGCAGCGCTCACGGCGCGGCTCGCTTCCTTGCTGGCGTTCCAGGAAATGAGCACATTGCGCGCGGCCGCCGGCGGCGCCAGCAGGGGCAGCGGCGGCGCATACGGCACGATCAGCACGGGACGGCCAGAATGCAGCAGCACATAGGCGGGAAAGTCGCGCATCACGGACGGCGACTTATCCTTGGCATTGTATTGACTGATGACGACCAGGTCCGCATAGCGGGCCAGCAGGCTGATGCCGCCCGCCGCCTCGTCGTCGAGCACGCGCTGCTCGAACGAGGCGACGCCGGCCGCGCGCACCTGCGCCTCGAAACCGTCGAGGGCGCGCGTCGCCCGTTCCCGCAGGAAATTCAGATGCAAGCTCAGGTTCGGATCCGCATCGAGGTCGGGCTGGTTCTGGTACAGCAGCCGCGACACGCCCGTCAGCGCCACACCCGTCAGGTGGCCGCCGCACGCCTGGGCGATGCTGGCCGCCGCTTCGATGCGGGCATTGCGCCCGGCGCCGTCGTCGATGTGGAGCAATACGGTTTTATATGTCATGGCCTGGCCTCTCGCTGTGCAGTAGTGGCCATTCTGGCACAGACGGGGAGGCGGCCGCGCACGCATGCGCCATGCTTGACAGGCTGGGCACTTGATCTGGCGCAAAGCTGACGATAAAAACTGCTCCTACACTTGATGCCACGCAGAACAACCATAACAAGCGGAGAGAGACAGTCATGAAAGAGCAAAAGGTAGCGCTGGTCACGGGTGGCATGGGCGGACTGGGCACGGCCCTGTGCCGCCGCCTGCATGCGGCGGGCTTTGCCGTCGTGGCGGCGCATACGACGGGCAATGCACGGGTGGCAAGCTGGCTCGACACGCAGCAGTCACAGCAGTATTATTTTCATCCCCTGGCCATCGACGTGGGCGATTTCGATGCTTGCAGCGAGGCCGTGGCAAGCGTGCTGGCGCAGTTTGGCCGCATCGACGTGCTGGTCAACAACGCCGGCATCACGCGCGACCAGAGCATGCGCAAGATGGAGTTGCCGCACTGGGCCGAGGTCATGCGCACCAATCTCGACAGCCTGTTCAACATGAGCAAGCAGGTGCTGGAACCCATGCTGGAAAAAAAATGGGGCCGCATCATCAATATCTCGTCCGTCAACGGGCAGAAGGGTGCGTTTGGCCAGTGCAACTATGCGGCCGCGAAGGCGGGCGTGCATGGCTTCAGCAAGGCGCTGGCGCTGGAAGTGGCGCGCCATGGCATCACCGTCAACACGGTCTCGCCCGGTTACCTGCGCACGCAGATGGTGACGGCCGTGCCGGCCGATATCCTGGAAACGAAGATCCTGCCGCAGATTCCCCTGGGCCGCCTGGGCGAGCCGGACGAGGTGGCTGCCCTGGTCGCTTACCTGGCGTCCGACGAGGCGGCATTCGTCACGGGCGCGAACATCGCCATCAATGGCGGACAGCACATGAGTTAAGCAAGCGTGTAGCTTGCACAGAGGCAATGGCAGTAGAGGAGACCCGTCCACCCAGCCGGCGCACAGACGCTGGCGCAGGACGGAAGGCAATGGCAGTCACGCTGGAAAACACGGGGCAGGGCAGCGATGCCTTGCCCTTTGTTGTTGCGCCGCCGTCATGCTCCGGTCAGTGACTCAGCGCTGGGCTTTTTCCAGCCGCGTCTGGCAATCGATGCACAGACGCGCTTCCGGGCGCGCGTTCAGGCGCGACAGGCCGATGGCCTCGCCGCAGTTGTCGCACAGGCCGTAGCTGCCATCGGCAAACTTGGCCAGCGCATGCTTGATGATGGCCAGCTGCGCCTGGTTGTGCTCGGCCGCTTCGCTGACGAGGGCGTTCAAGGTGCGCACGCTGGCGTTGTCGGCCGGCGAGGCTTCGATTTCATTGAGCAGGGAGGCGCGCGCGTCCGCTTCGGCCGCTTCGTTCTCGATCTGTTCCAGCAACGCCAGCTTGCGTTGCTCCAGCACGCCCTGCAGGCGCTGCAGCTGGTCTTGCGGCAATCCATTCATGGCTGTCCCCGATAGGCGTCTGTCCTATATGGTAGTCCAGGATGGGCGACTCTGCTTGCGCTACTACCCGCGCCGCGTTTGACGCGGCGCAGGCGGGCAGGGGCCGTTCTATGCTGGTTCTTTCAGGCAGTTGACCATCCAGGCGACGCCGAACTGGTCTTTCAGCATGCCGAAACGCTTGGCCCAGAACGTTTCCTCCAGGGGCATCTGGATGTTGCCGTCACGCGCCAGCGCGTCGAACACCCGTTCCGCCTCTTCCGGCGTATCGACGGTCAGGCAGATCGAGCTGCCGTGCATGCCCTTGGCGCCATCTTCGCTGCAGCCGCCGTCCGAGCCCATCAGCATGGTCGGCCCCAGCTGCACGGAGCCGTGCATGATCTTGTCATACCAGTCTTCCTTGACTTGCTCCTGCATCGGCGTGCCGCGATACGGCATCAGGCACAGGTCGGTGCCATGCAGGTGCTGGCGGTAGTATTCCAGCGCTTGCGCGCAGTTTCCATCGAATTGCAAATACGGTTCGATACGCATGTTGGTCTCCTCTGGTCGCCCCGCAGGCACGATTGCCAGGCGGGGACGTCCCAGTATAGGCGCTTGCTGGCCGATTTCAATCAGTCTGGCGCCATCTCTTGCAGCCGCTCACGCACCTTGCCCAGGGTGCCGAGGATGCGCTCGGGATTGCCGGCGAGGACGGCGCTGCCCAGGTGCAACAAACTCGTCGCCAGGCTGATCCAGTGCCGCACCTCGTCGTTGCGAGCGATGCGCAGGCGCACCGTGTCGAGCAGGCCGCTGAGCTGGCGCTGCGCCGTGTCCAGGCCGGCCACCGTGTGCCCGGCCGCATCGGCATACAGCTGGTTGGCTTACTGGCGCAAGGCCACTTCCAGGGCGAAGACGGCTTGCGCCTGGCTGTGGCTGATGCCACTGTCTCCCTGGCTGGCGCGCCTGCGGATGGCGCGCATGACGGCGCCGTGCAGGGTGACGGCTGCCTGCGACAGGCTGTCGGCCAGTTGCTCCACGCGCATGGCGCTGCTGAGAGCTGCTTCGCGGCGTTCGTTGCCGCTGCCTACCGATCCATCCATCTTGCCTCCGTGGTGGTGAGGGCGGCGGCGAGCTGGGCGTGTTCGCGCCCCAGTGCCGCCAGTTGCCGGCGCGCCAGGGTATGACGCAGGCCATAAAGGCGGTATTCCTCGGTTTTGCTTTGTTGCATGTTTTTCGCCAGCACGGCCAGCAGGCGCTGCTGCGGCGTGTCCGCATACGCGATTTCCACGTCGAGCAAGCCGAGCACCATGTCGCGCTCGTTATCGCCGCTCTTGTCGTACAGCGCCAGCAAGCTGTCGAGCGCGGCCAGCAGGGCTTGCAGCGGCGCATCGCCGTCGTGCAGCACTTGCGCCAGCTGCGCCTGCTGGCTGGCTGCGCCGCCCAGGCGCGACAATTGCTGCAGCAGCAAGGTGTAGGCGCTGACATGGCGGTCGTCGATGCCGCTGCCCGGCCAGGCGCGGATGGCGGCGCCGGCGCCGGCCAGTTCCGGCTGCACGTCATATGCATCGGCATCGGCCAGCCGGCCCAGCGCCTGCAGGTACAGGCGCACGGCCTGCGCCAGGCGCGCCACGTCCGCCTGCGCGGCGCGGCGCTGCGCGTCGAGCAGGCGTTCGCGCGCGTCTTCGGCCGGTGACAGATAGGGGCGGGCGCGCTGATAGCTGTCGACGTGGCGCTGCGACAGTTCGCCGAAGGTGGTCAGGGCATTGCTGCCGGCGGCCAGGGCGCGCACCTGCGCCAGCTCGGGGCGCGCGGTGGCGCAGCCGCACAGCAGAATCGCCAGGCAAAGGTGCTGGCAGAGGTTCAGGCCAAGGGCGCGGCAATGGCGGGCGGGCAGGGCGGACACGTGACCTCTCGACAGGAAATACTGTATGGAAAGGTATTGTCGTGCCGGCCTGCGCCGCCCGCCTTGTGCGGGCGCAAGCGCGCTGCGATCAGCTGCCCGCGCTCGCCGTCAATTGCTCGCGCCAGCCCAGTCCGGCAACGGTGTCGCTGGCGGGACGGTATTCGCAGCCGACCCAGCCTGCGTAGCCGACCTGGTCGAGCAGTTTGAACACGTGGCGGTAGTTGATCTCGCCCGTGCCCGGCTCGTGGCGACCCGGCGTATCGGCGATCTGGATGTGGCGGATCAGGGGCAGCAGGGCGCGGATGGTGTTGCTCAGCTCGCCCTCCATGCGCTGCATGTGATAAATGTCGTATTGCAGGAAGATGTTGTTGCGCTGGCAGTCGGCGATGATGTCGGCCGCCTGCTGGCTATGGTTCAGAAAGTAACCGGGCATGTCGTAGCGGTTGATCGGCTCGATCAGCACGTTGATGCCATGCGGACGGCAGGCGTCGGCCGCAAATTGCAGGTTGCCGATCAGGCTTTGCCGTGCCCGCTCCAGGCTCATGCCGGGAGGCACGATGCCGGACATGCAGTGCAACTGTTTCGCCCCGAGCGCCAGCGCGTAATTGAGCGCCAGTTGCACGTTGCCGCGAAATTCCTCGCCCCGGCGCGGATCGCAGGAAATGCCCCGCTCGCCGTGCTCCCAGTCGCCGGGCGGGAAGTTGAAGACGGCCAGCTGCAGATGGTGGCGTTCCAGCCGCATGGCGATCTGCCGCGCCTCGACGGCATAGGGAAACAGAAATTCGACGGCATCGAAGCCCGCTTCCCTGGCGGCGGCAAAGCGGTCGAGGAACGGCAGTTCGGTAAACATCATGCTGAGGTTGGCAGCGAAGTTCGGCATGGCGGCACGCAGGTCAATAGGATGGACACTATCCTAGCCCAAATCGGCAATCGGTGGCGTGCATAAAAAAACCGTTCCAGAAGCAAGTCCTGGAACGGTTTTTATTGCTGCGATACGCTTACCCGCGGGTATTAGCGGCCGCGGCCACCAGATCTGTGGTTTGCCGCCGAACGCGGCGCATTGCCCGAACGGTTGCCGCCGCCACCGCCGCCCGCTGGGCCGGCGCTGCGTGGCTTGGCGCCGCTGCCGCCGGTTTTCACGCGCACCACGGCGCCGGCTGGCGCGCGGCTGTTGTTGCGGTGGCCGCCGGTGCCGCTGCGCAATTGCACAGGCTGGGCGCGGGCGTTCAGGTCGGGCTCGAAGCCTTCGATGACTTCGCGCGGCAGGGTTTGCTTGATCAGCTTTTCGATGTCTTTCAACATTTCGTGCTCATCCACGCAGACCAGCGACACGGCTTCGCCCTTGGCGCCGGCACGGCCCGTGCGGCCGATACGGTGCACATAGTCTTCCGGAATGTTCGGCAAGTCGTAGTTGACGACGTGCGGCAACTGGTCGATATCGATACCGCGCGCGGCGATGTCGGTGGCGACCAGTACTTGCAAGGTGCCATCCTTGAACTCGGACAGCGCGCGCGTGCGTGCCGACTGGCTCTTGTTGCCGTGGATGGCCAGGGCGCCGATGCCGTCCGCGCCCAGCTGCTCGACCAGTTTATTTGCGCCATGCTTGGTGCGCGTAAATACCAGCACTTGCGTCCAGTTGTTCGACTTGATCAGGTAGGACAGCATCGGGTGCTTCTTGTCGCGGTCGACCGGATGGATCTTTTGCTTGATCACTTCCACGGTCGAATTGCGGCGTGCCACTTCGATCATGGCTGGCTTGTTCAGCAAGCCGTCGGCCAGGGCCTTGATCTCTTCCGAGAAGGTGGCCGAGAACAGCAGGTTCTGGCGTTTTGGCGGCAGCACGGCCAGCACTTTCTTGATGTCGCGGATGAAACCCATGTCGAGCATGCGGTCGGCTTCGTCGAGAATCAGGATTTCCACTTTCGACAGGTCAACCGTGCCCTGGCCCATGTGGTCCAGCAAGCGGCCCGGCGTGGCGACGAGGATGTCGACGCCATGCTTGAGCTGCTTGATTTGCGGGTTGATGCCGACGCCGCCAAAGATCACGGTCGAGTTCAATTTGGTGTACTTGCTGTAGGCGCGCACGCTTTCCTCGACCTGCGCGGCGAGTTCGCGCGTCGGGGCCAGGATCAGGGCGCGGATCGGGCGCGTCGAAGTGTTGCTGGTGATGGACGCGCCGTTGGCGTCTGTCGACAGGCGGTGCAGCACGGGCAGGGTGAAGCCGGCCGTCTTGCCGGTACCGGTTTGTGCACCGGCCAGCAAGTCGCCGCCAGCCAGCACGGCGGGAATCGCCTGCGACTGAATCGGGGTCGGCACGGTGTAGCCGTGTTCGGTAACGGCACGTACGATAGCGTCGGACAATCCGAGGGAGGAAAAGGACATGGTAACTTTATTGTGAGATCGGCCTGTCGCCATCGTGAGGCGCCAGTCGCAGGCAATCAGATTAGGGGTCGAAAGACAGCGGCAAGGGGACTGGTCATATGTGCCGCACACGCGAAGTATAACAGCATGGCAAAAACGCGCCTGTTTTGTTTCAGCTTTGCAATGCCGCAAGTAAAGAAAAGCAGCGCCTAGTCGTCGATCTCGTCGACGGCATACCGTACGCCCTGCGCATCGAGCCAGGCGCGCACGGTCTCCAGGCCGTGCCACGGGTCCGGGCGCAGGTGCTGGCATATATACAGGCCGGCATCCGTCAGCCTGGCGTCCGTGTCCGGCATGGCGCCTGACGCTTGCGGCAGCGCCGCCAGTTGCTGCTCGATGTGCTGGCGCTGTTCCTGCGTCAGGCTGGCCGTGATCCTGAATTCAAATCCCATGTGTTCTCCTTGATGTGTCGCTTGTTGTTGCGGTCATTTTTCATTATCGAAAAAATTGCACATGGCTTGGCATTCTTTCCGTTTTTGTTTTCAAATCATCTCGTCCATACTGCATAGCACTGGCCCGGCACACACAGCGTGACGCAAGGGCAGGAGCAGAAGCACCGTATAACGACCTCTCTTTTTCATATTCAATTATTTTCACTAAGGAAAACATCATGCCTATCGCCACCGCCCAAGCCGCCCAAAAACTGCTGACCCCGAACGATCATACCCTGATCATGATCGACCACCAGTCGCAGATGGCCTTCGCTACCCGCTCCATTGACCTGGCCCTGCTGCGTAACAACGCGGCCCTGGTGGCCAAGGCGGCAGCGGAATTCAAGGTGCCGACGATTTTGACGACGGTGGCGGCGAAATCATTCTCCGGCCCGATCTTCGACGAGATCCAGTCCGTCTTCCCGGATCAGGCGCCGATCGACCGCACCAGCATGAACACCTGGGAAGATGCGCGCATCGCCGACAAGGTGAATGGCTACGGCAAGGGCAAGATCGTGCTGGCCGGCTTGTGGACGTCGGTGTGCATCGTCGGTCCCGCGCTGTCGGCGCTGGAGCAGGGTTTTGACGTCTACGTGATCGCCGACGCCAGCGGCGACGTCTCCGACGAAGCCCATGCGATGGCGATGCAGCGCATGATACAGGCGGGCGCGCAGCCGATGACGTCCGTGCAATACTTGCTGGAACTGCAGCGCGACTGGGCCCGCGGCGAGACCTACAATGAAACGGTGGCGACGGCCGTGGCGCACGGCGGCGGCTATGGCCTGGGCCTGACCTACGCCAAATCGATGTTCAACGCCAGCGAAGGCCATTGATTTTTCGCTGATTGTGGCTCCGCCGCCCGCCGGCGGGGCCGTGTTTTCATTTGATTGGGGAGTTTCCATGCACGCACACACGATCATGCTCAACGGCCGTTTCCACACGGTCGACAGGACGCAGCCGCTGGCGTCCGCCGTCGCCATCGCCGATGGCAAATTCCTCGCCGTCGGCGACGTGGAAGACGTGATGCGCCACCGCGGTCCGGCCACGCAGCTGATCGACCTGGCTGGCCGCACGGTGATTCCCGGCTTGAACGATTCGCACCTGCACCTGATCCGCGGCGGCTTGAACTACAACCTGGAATTGCGCTGGGAGGGCGTGCCGTCGCTGGCCGACGCCTTGCGCATGCTGAAAGAACAGGCGCTGCGCACGCCGAACCCGCAATGGGTGCGCGTGGTGGGCGGCTGGACGGAATTCCAGTTCGCGGAAAAGCGCATGCCGACCCTCGATGAAATCAACGCGGCCGCGCCCGACACGCCCGTTTTCATTCTGCACCTGTACGACCGCGCCCTGCTGAACCGCGCCGCCCTGCGCGCCGTCGGCTATGACAAGAACACGCCGAACCCGCCCGGCGGCGAAATCGTGCGCGATGCGGCCGGCAATCCGACCGGCTTGCTGATCGCCCGGCCGAACGCCATGATCCTGTATGCGACCCTGGCGAAAGGCCCGAGCCTGCCGCGCGAGCTGCAAGTGAACTCCACGCGCCAGTTCATGCGCGAATTGAACCGCCTTGGCGTCACCAGCGCCATTGACGCGGGCGGCGGCTTCCAGAATTATCCCGAGGATTACGCCGTCGTCGACGAGCTGGCGCAAAAAGAGCAGCTGACCATCCGCATCGCCTACAACCTGTTCACACAAAACAAGGGCGCGGAACTGCAGGACTTCCAGAAGTGGACCGGCATGGTGAAACCCGGCGACGGCACGGACTTTTACCGCCACAATGGCGCCGGCGAAATGCTGGTGTTTTCCGCCGCCGACTTCGAGGATTTCCTCGAGCCGCGCCCCGAGCTGGCGGCCGGCATGGAAGATGAGCTGGAAAAGGTCGTGCGCCACCTGGTCGAGCAGCGCTGGCCGTTCCGCCTGCACGCCACCTATGACGAATCGATCAGCCGCATGCTCGACGTGTTTGAAAAGGTCAACCGCGACACGCCGTTCGGCGGCTTGCACTGGCTGTTCGACCACGCGGAAACCATCAGCCCGAAGAATATCGACCGGGTCAAGGCGCTCGGTGGCGGCCTGGCCATCCAGCACCGCATGGCCTTCCAGGGCGAGTATTTCGTCGAGCGCTATGGCGCGGATGCCGCCAAGGCCACGCCGCCCGTGCAGCGCATGCTCGACGCGGGCGTGCCCGTCGGCGGCGGCACGGATGCGACCAGGGTCGCCAGCTACAACCCGTGGACGGCGCTGTACTGGCTGGTATCGGGGCGCACCGTGGGCGGCCTGGCCCTGACGGATGCGGCGGGCAGATTGTCGCGCGACACGGCGCTGGAGCTGTGGACGGCGGGCAGCGCCTGGTTCTCGAGCGAGCAAGGCAAGAAGGGGCGCATCCGCGAGGGCATGCTGGCCGACCTGTCCGTGCTGTCGGCCGATTATTTTACGGTGCCGGAAGAAGCGATCAAGTCCATCGAGTCCGTGCTGACCATGGTGGGCGGCAAGGTCGTCTACGGCCAGGGACAATTTTCGGCACTGGCGCCGCCTTTGATTCCCGTGCTGCCCGAGTGGTCGCCCGTGCGCGCGGTGCCCGGCCATTACCGGCCTGCGGCCAGGCCGGCGCAAGCGCAATCCATACTGCCGCACCAGTGCGCGGGCGCCTGCGGCGTGCATGCCCACGCCCATGACCGGGCGCGCAAGTCGGCCGTGCCGATCAGCGATTTTTCCGGCTTCTGGGGCACCTTGGGCTGCAGCTGCTTTGCCTTCTAACCGGTGATCAGGCCTTATTTGGAAATGCGCAAAATGGCCGAGGCGAGCCGCGTAAAACAGGGGCTCAGGTCGCTGTCGGTGGCCGCATAGCAGTACAGGCCCACGGGTTCGGCCGGTTTGCGGCAGCTGGCTTTCGCATCGGTGGTATTGGCCAGGCAGCGCAGCAAGTCTTCGCCCAGCTCGTTGTCCGGCCCTTCCTTGGTTTTCAGCGAGGCGCCCATGCCCAGGGTAAAGACGAAAATACCTTCCTGGCGGGCCTTTGCGGCCATCGCTTCGACCAGGTTGCGCGAGGCGCGGTGCACATTCGTCCATTGCACCTGCGCCGAGGAGATGGAAGCGGTCACGACGCGGGGCGTGTTGGTCACGATGGGAAACTCGCGCAGCGCCACGTCGTCGGCTTGGGCGAACGCGTTATTCGCGTTATACCATGGGGGAATCGCGGTGATTTTGCTGGCAGCGCAGTTCCCGGCCTGCACGTTGTTAGTCTCTTTCATTGCGTACAAGCCGACCAGCGCGGGGCTTTGCAAAGGGGTATAGGTGGCGAGCCCGCCTGCCGTCTTGCAATTGCCGTCCGTGTTGGGGAAAAACGAGGAAAATGCGGCTGGCGAGCCGTCGGAAAAAAATACGATGACGCGCAGGCTGGAGCGGTTGAGTGGCTGGATGTCGTTCAGCTGTTTGCGCGCCTGGAACATGCCTGCGGAAGAATTAGTACCGCCGACAAAGGAGAATTTATCGATCTTTCCATCTTTCATGGTCATGCTGCTGCGGTCGAAACCGCGGTTGACCTGCTTGATCGGGACATCGATTTGCGCTTCCGACGCGAAGTGCAGCAAGCCGACCCGGTCCACGGTGGAGTTGAATTTGTTCAGAAAGGACTTGCCCGCCGCCCGCACGGCGTCGGCATTGGATTCCAGCGACCCCGACGTATCCATCACCAGCACCATGTCCAGGTCCTTGCGGATAGTTTGCGCACTGGCGGCCACGTTCAGGGTCTTGAAACCGAGTATGCCCATCAGCGAGACGGGCAGGGTGGCGGTGGCCGAGACGTCGATGGTGACGGTGCCCTTGTTGAACGTGACGTCTACCGGATTCAGGGTCGGCGTCGACAGCAGGAACTGATCCGGATAATTGATGTCAAAAAACTCCTTGGCCGACTGGCGCGCACTGGCCCGCTGCTCCGTTTCCGAGTTGCCCGTGGTAACGCCACGCGCCGCCGCCAGGCTGGCCGAGTCGACGGCCGCATTGAGCTTGGCCTTGACGAGGTAACCGAGGGCCGAATCGACGGCCAGGCCTACCGAGGCGATCAGGACGACGGCCGACAGCGCCACCATGATCAGCACTTGTCCGCCTTGCCGTTTGTAGGAAATGCGCATCAGAATATCGTCATCGAAGTCAGGTCGGGGCCCAGGATGGGCGTCGTGCTGTTGCCAAATTTCAAGGTGCCGAACAGCATGTCGAAATTGTAGAAAGTTTCCACGGCGTAGATCAGTTCGCCGTCGGCCAGCTGGTTCTGCATCAAGGACACCGTGGGGGCATCGTTGTCCTTGGCGATATTGGTGCACGTGCCATTGCTCCAGCTGCCGCACCGCCACACCTGGCTGGCTGGCAGGTAGCCGCTGGACTTCGCGCCGGCATCCCAGCGGTATTGTTCCAGCACGATATTGCGCAAGCCGCTCTTCGCCGTGTAGCCCATGATCTTGGTGACGTAGATCATGCCACGCTTGTTCATGTCCAGCGGCGGCGTGCTGGCGGCCAGCGCATTCATGATGGTCTGGCTCGAGCCGCTCAGGTCGGACGTCGAGCGCGAAGCCAGGTTGGCGCCTTCACGGCTGATATTGAGCAGGATGATCTTGGCCTGGATGGCGCGCGACAGGTCGACCACCATGAATAGCAGCAGTGCCAGCAGCGGCAGCACGATGGCAAATTCCACGGCGGCTATGCCGCGCGCGGCGCGTCTTGCCGCAGGGCGTGAACGCATCATAGGCCGCCAAAGCTTTCATTGCGCATGGTGGCGGCCACTACGTTGGCCGATTTGCCGTCCTTGTAGAAGGCGGCCATCATCGGCGTGGCGAATGTCCAGTTGTATGCGACGGAGATGACGACGATATCGCCGCTGTTGCCAAACATGCCGGCGCTGGTGCCGCTGCTGCCGTTCACCGTGATGACGGGATTGACCTTGTCGTAGATACCCATGGAACTGGCTTTCATCTTTTGAATGACGGCCTGGTAGCGTTGCTGGTTGCTGCTGGCCGGGTCGAGATCGCTGTTGCCCGTCACCGCATAGCGCGCGCCTTCGCGCACCGCATGCTGCATGGTGAGATTGGCGAAATACGCCATGCTCAATTCGATCACGCCGATCATCAGCAGCAGGAAGACGGGAGCGATGATGGCAAACTCGACAAGGGAGGCGCCAGCTTGCCCGATGCCGGCGGGCGGGGGGCGGGAAAAGCGGGGCGTAGCCTTGCTGAGCATCATTTCAGGTATCCAGGTAAAGGCTCGCGCCTGCGTATTTAGGCTATGTATTCAAATCAATTTGCCTCGGCTCATTTTAGCGCGCTTTGCGCGAGTGAGGGTCGCATTAAAATGCACGGAAATCAAGTTTATTATAATTTACATAGTAAATGACAGGCTTTTCATTCCTAATTTCTAATCCTGGGAGTAATATGCGGGGCGTACGAAAATTAAAAAATAATTAACCATTCTCCGGCATGCCGGGAAAATGGTAATTTTTGTAAAGATGAAATCAGTATGCTGCAACAGAAACAATTGCAATGGGGAAAGAATACCGTGGCGGCCTTGCCGCCGGAGGATCATGCTGACTTGCAAATGATCTTTGGCATGCGTTTATTGTTGGCCGTGATGGCATTGCTGACGCTGATGATCGATTCCGGCCATCAAGGTATGGCTGGGCAATTCGCCCCGGTGATGTTGTCCCTGTATCTGCTGTATGGCGCGGCATTGCTGGTGTTGCTGCATTTTCATCGCGGCAATGGCAAACGGGTGTATTGGCTTGATGCAGGCTGGTGCGGCCTGATCGTGTGGTGCACCGGCGGTGGCGAGAGTTATTTTTTTCCCTATTTTTTCTTTGCGATCCTGGCCTCGTCGTTCCAGCGGGGGCGCGATGAAGGCACCCGGATAACGCTCGCGTCCTGCGCCTTGCTGGTGCTGGCGTCGGTGCTGTCGGAGCAGGAACCGAACTTGCCGCTGCTGCTGTTGCGCACGGCGTTTGTCATGGCGCTGGGCACCATGATCGCTTGCTGGGGCGGCTTGAGCGTGCAGCACAAGCGCCGCCTGGCCTTGCTGCGCGAAGTGAGCCAGCAATCGAATCCCCGTTTCGGCGTCGATCATACGGTGGCGTCGATGCTGGAGAAGGCGCGCGTCTTCTTTGGCGCCAGCAGCTGCATCCTGGTCATGCGCGAGGGCGGCGCGGCGCATTGGCAGTTGCGCACGGCGCTCGATGACAGCCGGGGCAATGGCGGGCGCGTCAGCCAGATGAGCGAGGCAGCCGTGGCGCCGCTGATGGTGTTCGAGGCCAGCCAGAGCGTGCTGTACGCATCATCGCTGCGTTCGCGACTCGGGCTCGGCCCTGCGTGGCAGGGCAAGGCGCGCGCCAGCGCCACCTGGCAGCGGCTCGACCTCGACGCCACGCAGGGCACGGCCCTGACGGAACTCTTCGATGCGCAATCCTTCATCAGCGTTCCCTTGCCTTTGCATAAGGGGCAGGGCCGCCTGTATGTGCTGGCGGCCACGGACCGGCTGTCGAAGGCCGACGCCACGTTCCTGGCGCAGATCGTCGAGCAGGTATTTCCCCAGATAGAGAACATCGCCATTCTCGACAAGCTCGCCTCCGGCGCCGCTTACCGCGAACGGCAGAAGATTGCCCGCGATTTGCATGATTCGACCATCCAGCCCTACATCGGCTTGCGCCATGGCTTGAGCGCCTTGCGGGCCAAGGTGGCCGCCGGCAATCCCTTGCTGGGCGACCTCGACAAGCTGATCGAGATGAGCGGCCAGGTCATTGGCGACTTGCGCCAGATGGCGCAGACGGTGCGCGGCGGCCAGGAGCGGCATGACGAGCCCGAGCTGCTGGCGGCGTTGCGGCGGCAGGCGCAACAGTTGAAGAAATTCTTTGGCATCGACATCGAGATCGTCTCGGAGCGGGCGTTCGTCCTCAGCGACAGGCTGGCGGCGGAAGTATTTCAGATCGTTAACGAAGGCATGAGCAATATCCGCAGGCATACGACGGCCCGCGAGGGGTGCGTGCGCCTGGCCTGCGGCACGCATGCCGTGTCGATCTCGATCGAGAATACCGCCGAGTCCGAAGCGTCCCGGCGCGCCCCGTTCATGCCCGCTTCCATCGCCGAACGGGCGCTGGCGCTGGGCGGCACCGTGCAGGTGGGCCAGGCGGCTGGCGGCGCGACGGCGGTGCGCATTGAAATTCCCGTGTAAGGGCCTGGCCCTGCGCGCCGTGGCACATAAAAGGTATACATCCATGTTAAATCCGCATCCGATTCGCGTCATGCTGGTCGACGACCATAAGACCATGTTGTGGGGTCTGGAAAAAATGCTGGAGGAAGCGTGCCCGTCGATGGAAGTGGTCGCCAGCGTCAGCAATATTGGCGATGCCGTGGCCCTGAGCTGCAGCTTGCAGCCCGATATCGTCGTGCTCGATGTCGATCTCGATGGCGTATGTTCCGTCGATTTCGTGCCGGCGCTGGTGGCCAATGGCGTCACGCGGGCGCTGATGTTCAGCGGCACGCGCGACCAGGAAGTACTGGCCAGCGCCGTGCGTAACGGGGCGCGCGGCGTGATCGGCAAGGAGGTGGCGGCGGCACAGGTTATCGACGCCATCGCGCGCGTGCATCGCGGCGAACTGTGCCTGGACCAGGCCTTGCTGGGCAGTCTGCTGGGCGCGCTGATCAAGCCGGCACCGACGCCGGCGGCGCCCGATCCCGAGGCGGCGCGCATCGCCTTGCTGACCCTCAAGGAGCGCAAGATTGTCGCCATGATGGTGGAAGGCAATGGCGCACTCAACAAAACCATCGCGCAGCGCGCCTTCATTTCCGAGCAAACCCTGCGCAACCATTTGACGTCGATTTACAGCAAACTCGATGTGGCCAACCGCCTCGAGCTGTATGTGTACGCCTTGAAGAATGGCCTTGCGGCGGCGCATGAATATTGAAGCCGGTACAAATGTACTGATGTCACGCAGAAAAAAAGCTCTTTTGTACCGGCAATAAAATTACTTTTGTCTGTTTAATATCAATATTTATTTAATTATAATATCTGCATCAGCAATCGGTAAATACCGCTGAATTAGCCAGGCTGATATTGCGAATAGGGACAAAAGCGGAAAAAATCCGGAATAAAGATGATTTTCCAGGCAGCGCGCATGTATTGCGCGCCGGGCCCGGAAATTCATTTTCCGGGGACGTACAGTTATTGTCGCCGATGGCCTTGGTGTGTCTGATTGCACTTCTGTCTATATGCAAGGATGCGTGATATCGATCTATTGGCTGGCCGCATCCGCAGTTGCACATGACGTTGTAAAACTCACTCTGAATGGATTAATCATGAATTTCATCAAAAACTTTATCGCTGAAGAAGATGGCGTTACCGCAATCGAATACGGCCTGATCGCCGCACTGATCGCTGTTGCAATCGTTGGCGCGGTCAAATTGCTGGGCACTAATCTGTCGACCGTATTTACAGGCGTCTCGACCACGTTGACGGGCAAGTAATCAGCACACGTGCAATGGCGGCGCGCCCCTTTCCGGGCACGCGCCGATGGTGGCCCGGATCAGCCGCATGGCGCCGGGCCATCGTCGTTTGTGGCCCAGCCATCGTCCTTCGCGTGCCAGATAATCCATGTACACCGATCTTTTCCTGACCTGGTCGCCGGCGGTCCTGCTGGCCGGCTTGCTGCTGCTGGCCGTGTACCACGACGTGCGCAGCCGCCGCATTCCGAACCGCCTGGTGTTGACTGGCGCGCTGGCCGGGCTGTTGCTCAATGCCGTGTTGCCGGCTGGTGCAGGCCTGTTGACGGCCACGCCGGGCGCGCTCGGCTTCTGGCCGGCCTTGGGCGGCCTGGCCCTGGGCCTGGTGTTGCTGCTGCCGATGTATGCGCTCAAGGCGCTGGGCGCCGGCGATGTGAAACTGATGGCGATGGTGGGCGCCTTTGTCGGCCCGCTCACCGTCTTCTGTTGCCTGCTGGCCAGCCTGCTTGCCGGCGGCGTGCTGTCACTGGCCGTGGCCGCCTGTCACGGCACCTTGCGCCAGGTCGGCAGCAATAGCTATCACATGGCCTTGAACAGCTTCATGCGGGCCATCGCGGCGCAGCGGCCCGATATCGACGCGCCTGTCGTGCCCAGCG
Source organism: Janthinobacterium sp. BJB426 (assembly GCF_002735705.1). Classification (GTDB taxonomy): domain Bacteria; phylum Pseudomonadota; class Gammaproteobacteria; order Burkholderiales; family Burkholderiaceae_D; genus Janthinobacterium. The sequence goes on along the minus strand of NZ_PDZL01000024.1, from coordinate 11,952 downwards.
GAAAGTTGCCGTATGCCATAGCCATCGCCAGCGGCACCGCGCTGTATCTGCTGCTGGCCGCCGCCGGCCAGCTGGACATGTTCGCATGATCGCTGGCATCTTCTGTCGCTGTTCCCATGCCTGCTGACCTGCTTGCCGCACCGGCGTCCCAGCGTGCCCCGCGCACCGTCGAAGAGACGGGCTTGCCCTTTTTTTTCCTCGTCGAACTGCTGGTCAAGGTGCTGTTCCAGCGGGGCCAGCTGCACCTGCCCGAGCTGGCCAGCTACGTCAAGCTGGGCCTGGGCGTGATCGACCCCGTCATCGTCTTCATGCGGCAGGAAAAAATGTGCGAGGTCATGCGCCGCGGCGCCAGCGGCACGGATGCCGACATCCATTACCAGTTGACGGACAGCGGCCGCCAGCGCGCCCTCGAATGCCTGGCGCGCAATGCCTACGCTGGCCCGTGCCCCGTGCCGCTGGCTGCCTATAACGCGCAGGTGGCGGCACAGAGCGTGGCCAACATGCACGTCACGCGTCCGCAGGTGCAAGCCAGCTTCGATGGCGTGGTGGTCAACCAGGCCGTGCTCGACCAGCTGGGCGCGGCCATGAATTCCGGGCGTGCCATTTTCATTTACGGCGCCGCCGGCAGCGGCAAGACTTACCTGGCCGAACGCCTGCAAGATTTGCTGCAAGGCGCCATTGCCTTGCCTTACGCCATCATGGTCGATGGCGAAGTCGTGCCCTTTTATGATCCGGTGCTGCATCTGCCGGCGGCGCAGCAGCAGGAAGCGCCGGCCGGCATCGAGCGGGCCGTGCAGCTGGACGCGCGCTGGGTGCGCGGCGTGCGCCGCCCGGCCGTGCTGACAGGCGGCGAACTGACCCTGGAAATGCTGGACCTGCGCTTCGACAGCGTGACGCGCCTGTACCGCGCGCCGCCGCACCTGAAAGCCAACAATGGCATTTTCATCATCGACGACCTGGGGCGCCAGCGCTGCTCGCCGCTGGAACTGATGAACCGCTGGATCGTGCCGATGGACCGCGCCATCGATTACCTGTCGCTGCACAACGGCCATACCTTCCAGGTGCCGTTCGACGTGGTGGTGGTGTTTTCCTCGAATTTCCTGCCCGAGCGCCTGTCGGACGCGGCCTTCCTGCGCCGTCTCGGCTACAAGATCGAAGTGCCGGCGCTCAGCGCCGCCCATTACGAAACCGTGTTCCGCCAGACGTGCGCCACCTACGGCGTGGCATTCGACGCGGCCGCCTTTGCCTTTTTGCTGCAGCGCCATGCGCGCAGCGCGACGCCCTTGCTGGCCTGCTACCCGCGCGACCTGCTGCGCCAGGTGCGCGACCTGGCCCGCTACGAAGGCACGGCGGTGCAGTTGAGTGAAACGGTGCTGGACTGGGCCTGGAACAATTATTTTGCCGGCGCGAATCAGCGCCAGGGCGCGGACGACCTGGCCGTGCAGGAACGCCGCGAACCGAAATCAAGTTGAAGTCAGAGGAAAAACGATGCGAAATACCCGTGCTTTACTGATGTTGCTGCTGGCCCTGGTGCTGGCCGGTGCCGCCGTGCTGACGGCGGCGATCTGGATGGGCGGCCAGAGCACGCCCGCCAGCCAGAAGATCGTCGTGGCCCTGGTCGATATCGGCGTGGGCACGAAGATCAGTCCGTTGATGCTGCGCAGCATGGACTGGCCCGCAGGGGCGCAGCCGCCCGGCGCCTTTACCGACGGCAAGGCGCTGGACGGACGCATCACGCGCTCGGCCGTCAGCCTCGGCGAACCGGTACTGGAAAGCAAGCTTGCGCCGCCGGGCACGAGCGGCGGCCTGTCCTCCATCGTGGCCGACGGCAAGCGCGCCATGACCGTGCGCGTCAACGATGTGGTCGGGGTGGCGGGCTTTGCCTTGCCGGGCAACTTTGTCGACATCCTCGTCAATACCCAGGACGACCGCGCCAAGGCCAGCGGCGGCGCCGAGCTGGCCATTTCCAAGATCGTGCTCGAGCGCATCCTGGTGCTGGCCGTGGCGCAGGAATCGAACCGCGACGACAACAAGCCCAAGGTGGTCAATGCCGTGACCCTGGAATTGACGCCGGACCAGGTGGAAAAGCTCGACCTGGCGCGCAGCGTGGGCGCCTTGTCGCTGGTGCTGCGCAACCAGGTCGATCCGGCGCCCGTCAACACGGGCGGCGCCACCAAGGAGTCGCTGCTGGGACTCAAGCCGCTGGCGCCCGTCGCGGCACCGCGCGCGGCCGCCCCGGCGCGCCAGGCGCCGCGTGCCGCCGCGCCACCGGCCGAGAGCGTCAAAGTGATCACGGGCATGGATACCCGCGTCCAGCAATTTTAACCATACCAGTAGCAGGGATAGTCGATGACCTCATTTCGTACCCGTATCGCCAGGCCGCACGTGCGCCTGGCCCTGGCCCTGAGCGGCTTGACGGCGAGCTTGCTGTGGCCGGCTGGCGCCAGTGCCGCGCCCGCCGTGCGCAAGGTGGATGCCGCCAGCCAGGCGGCGCCCCTGTCGCTGGGCGCCGATATCGCCCGGCTGGGGCCGCCGATTCGCCTGTCCGTTGGCAAGTCGACCTTGCGCAGCCTGACGCGCGCCGTTTCGCAGATCGCCGTCAATGATCCGAAGGTGGCGGGCGCCAGGCTGCTGGGCAGTTCCAGCGAGCTGTATATCTGGGGCCTGGCACCGGGCAGCACCAATCTGATCCTGTGGGACAAGGATCACCGGCCCGTGATTGTCGATATCGAAGTCGGCGTCGATGCCGACGGCTTGCAGGCCCAGCTGTCACACGTGTTTCCGCGCGAAACCGATCTCAAGGCCAGCTCGGCCGGCGGTGCCATCGTGCTGACGGGCATGGTGTCGGACGCCGTCAAGGCCAGCCAGATCATGGCCATGGCCACGGCGTTCGCGCAGCGCGGTGCCGGCGAGGCGGCGGCGCCGGCTGCCGCGACCGGCGTTGCGCCAGTGGCTGGTGCCCCCGGTGCCGCCACGCCGGGCGTGAGCGTGATCAATATGCTGACCATCGCCGCGCCGCAGCAGGTGATGCTGGAAGTCAAGATCGCCGAAGTGTCGAAAACCCTCGTCGACCAGCTGGGCGCCAGCATCGGCGCGCGCGCCAGCAGCGGCAACTGGACCTACAGCTTCCTGTCGAACTTGTTGAGCGGCAATCCCAGCATGATCGACGGTTTTAATAGCAAAAACGGCAATTTCCTCACGCTCGATGCGCAAAAGCGCGACGGCCTCGTGAAAGTGCTGGCCGAACCGAACATCATGGCCATCAGCGGCCAGGAGGCCAGCTTCCTGGCCGGCGGCAAGATCTACATTCCCGTCTCGCAAGACAGCGCCACCAACAAGATCACGCTGGAAGAAAAGGAATTCGGCATTGCCGTCAAGTTCACGCCCACCGTGCTCGATGGCGGACGCATCAATTTGAAGGTGGCGCCGGAAGTGTCGGAGCTCAACAAGGACGGCATCGGCATCACCACGGGCGGCACGGCCGGCAGCGCCATCCTGCCCGCGTTTACCACGCGGCGCGCCACCACCACCGTGCAATTGTTCGATGGACAGAGCTTTGCCATCGGCGGCTTGATCAAGAACAACGTGACGACGAATATCAAGGCGCTGCCGATGCTGGGCGAGATACCCGTGCTGGGCGCCTTGTTCCGCAGCAGCGATTTCCAGACGGACCGCACCGAACTCGTGTTCATCATCACGCCGCACCTGGTCAAGCCGCTGGCCGGCGATTACGTGTTGCCGACGGATGCCTACGTGGCGCCCAGCCGCGCGCAATTCTTCCTGCAAGGGAAGATGGAAGGCGATGCCACGCCGCCGCCCGCCGCCGACAAACAACCGGGCGCCGCCGCGGCAACCGGCTTCGACCTTCAATAGGAGAGTGAGCATGCAGCGTCCGCCATTCCTTTCCGTGCTGTGCGTGCTGCTGGCGTCGTTCGCCGCCAGCGGCTGCACCACCACGCCGCACCTGGACCGCCAGTTTGGCCGCAGCGTCGATTTGCTGCGGGCACAGCAGGTGATCAACCCGCAGGCGGGACTGAACCGCGACCCCGTCGCCGGCCTCGACGGCAAGTCCGCGGTGGCAGGCTACACCGCGTACGAGAAAACCTTCAGCGCGCCCGTGCCGCAATCGAGCACCCTGACCATCGGCGTGGGTGGTCGCCAATGAAGATGTCACCGTTATCACAGAACAGGCAAGGCATATTGTGAAAATCGCCATCATATCCCGCGATGAAAAAGCATTGGCCGAGCTGGGCCGCCTGGTCGGCAACCGCAATCCGGCCGACGACGTCGATACCCGCAGCGGACCGCTGGAGCAGCTGTACTCGGCGCAAGAGCTGCCCGATGTGCTGATGTTCGACCGGCCCGGCAACGATGGCGCCGACCTGGCCGCCATCGAGCGCCTGAGCAATCAGTTTCCGCGCCTGGCCGTCATCCTGCTGTGCCCGCAGCATTCGCCTGATTTCCTGCTGCAAGCCATGCGTGCAGGCGTGCGCGAAGTGCTGCCGTCGCCGGCGGCGGCCGCCAGCGTCTACCCGGCGCTCGAGCGCATCGAGGAAAAACTCGAGCGGCGCGACAATGGCAATGGCAAGGTGCTGGCCTTCATTTCCTGCAAGGGCGGCAGCGGCGCCACCTTCATCGCCACCAACCTCGGCTATGCCCTGGCGGAAAGCGGACACAAGCGTGTTGCCCTGCTGGACCTGAACCTGCACTTCGGCGATGCCTCGCTGTTTGTCTCCGAGAACAAGCCGCTGGCCACCCTGGCCGACGTGACGCGCGACATCCACCGCCTCGATCCGTCCTTCCTCGCCTCGAGCATGCTTAATGTGTTGCCCAATTTCAGCGTCCTGGCGGCGCCGGAAGACCCGGCCCATGCCAGCGAAGTGCAGCCCGAGCATATCGACGCCATCATCAAGCTGGCGCGGCGCCAGTACGACTTCGTGGTGCTCGACGTGGGGCGCAACCTCGATGCGGTCAGCGTGCGCGCGCTCGACCACGCGGACCTGATCTTCCCCATCCTGCAAACGACCTTGCCGTATATCCGCGACGGCAAGCGCCTGCTGGGCATGTTCCGCTCGCTGGAATACGACAAGGACAAGGTGCGCCTGATCGTCAACCGGCACGACAAGGGCGGCGAAATCCGCCTTCAGGACCTGGAGGCGGCGTATGGCACCACGATCGACCGCACGGTGCCGAATCACTATGCATCGGCCGCCGCTTCGGTCAACCAGGGCATGCCGATCTTGCAGCTGGACAAGAACAGCCCCATCACGCGCTCGCTGCAGGAGTTTGCCGCCAGCCTGACGGGCGTCAGCGCCGAACCCGTGCGGCAAGGCTGGCTGAGCCGGGTGCTGCAGCGCGCCTAACTTCATTCGAACAGGAACCCTCATGGCCACTTCTCCCGTCTCCAGCCTGTCGATCCGCGAGCGCCTCGGCAATGGCAAGATCGCCACCCTGACGCCGCAGCGCGCACCGTCGATCGACAACCGCAGCTACCGCGAGCTGAAACAGCGCATCCATGCGCTGCTGCTCGAGCGCGTCGACCTGGAAAGCATGCAGCGGCTGACGCAGGAGCAGATCCGCGACGAGTTGCGCAGCCTGGTCGAGCGCCTGCTCGACGAGGAAGCCGTCGTGATCAACGATCTCGAGCGCAAGAACCTGACGCGCGACATCCGCAACGAGATGCTGGGCTTTGGCCCGCTGGAAACCTTGCTGTCGGACCCGACCGTGTCGGATATCCTCGTCAATGGCCACCAGCAAGTGTATGTCGAGCGGCGCGGCAAGCTGGAATTGACCGATGTCGTGTTCAATGACGATGCCCATTTGATGAAGATCATCGACAAGATCGTCTCGCGCGTGGGCCGCCGCATCGATGAATCGAGCCCCATGGTCGATGCGCGCCTGCCCGACGGTTCGCGCGTCAACGCCATCATCCCGCCGCTGGCCATCGACGGGCCCGTGATGTCGATCCGGCGTTTTTCCGTCGATCCGCTGCGCCTGGCCGACCTGGTCGCCTACACCAGCATGACGGCCGAGATGGCCGAAGTGCTGCAGGGCCTGGGCAAGGCGAAGATGAATATCCTCATTTCCGGCGGCACGGGCAGCGGCAAGACCACCATGCTGAACGTCATTTCCGGCTTTATCGGCCATACGGAACGCATCGTCACGGTGGAAGACGCGGCCGAGCTGCAATTGCAGCAGCCGCACGTGGTACGGCTGGAAACGCGGCCCGCGAATATCGAAGGCAAGGGCGAAGTGAGCCAGCGCGCGCTGGTGCGCAATGCCTTGCGCATGCGTCCCGACCGCATCATCCTGGGCGAGGTGCGCGGCGCCGAGGCGCTCGACATGCTGGGCGCCATGAACACGGGCCATGAAGGCTCGATGGCTACCATCCACGCCAACACCCCGCGCGACGCCATCACGCGGCTGGAAAACATGATCAGCATGGCGGCCGCCAACTTGCCCAGCAAGGCCATCCGCCAGCAGATCAGCTCGGCCATATCGGTGGTGGTGCAAGTGTCGCGCCTGATCGACGGCAAGCGCAAGGTCACGTCGATCCAGGAAATCACGGGCATGGAGGGCGATGTCATCACGATGCAGGAAATCTTCAGCTTCAAGCAGACGGGGGTGGGGGAGAGCGGGGCCGTCGTCGGGTATTTCTCGGCCAGCGGCATCCGTCCGCATTTCCTGGAACGCCTGAAGAGTTTTGGCATCGGCATTTCCAGCGCCGTCTTCGAGCCGACCGGCAGCGGGCGCTGACGCGGCATGGGCTATCTCTCGTATCTGGTGTATTTGCTGATCTTCCTGGCGGTCATGCTGCTGGTGGGCGCCGTGTATTTCAACTGGCAGTCGCGCGGCGCCGGCGCCGGGCGCGTGGCGCGCCGCTTGCGCGCGATGAATACGGCCAGCGACGACGCGCAGAAAACCGTGTCGATCACCAAGGACCGGCTGCTCAGCTCGCATGCGGGCATCCAGGGCGTGCTGGAATGGCTGCCCGGCGTGGCCGCGCTGGACCGTTTGCTGTTGCAGTCGGGCAAAGACTGGAATGTGGGCAAGCTGCTCGGCTACAGCTTGCTGGCCTGGCTGCTGGGTTTGCTGTTGGGCAGTCTCAGCCCCTTGCCCTGGTATCTGCGCCTGCTGCTCAGCCTTGCCTGCGCGGCGCTGCCATTCCTGCTGGTGCTGCGCACCAAGGCCAGGCGGCAGGCGCGCATCGAACTGCAATTGCCCGATGCGCTCGACATGATGAGCCGCGCCATGCGTGCCGGCCATGCTTTCCCCACGGCCCTGAAAATGGTCGGCGACGAGATGACGGGCCCCCTGGCCGATGAATTCCGCGCCGTGTTTGACGAAGTCAATTTTGGCGTGTCGATGGCTGACGCCCTGTCGGGCCTGGCGGCGCGCGTGCCGAGCACGGACTTGCGCTATTTCGTCATCGCCGTGCTGATCCAGCGCGAGACGGGCGGCAATCTGACGGAATTGCTTGGCAGCATCAGCGCCATCATCCGCGACCGCCTTAAATTGATGGGCCAGGTGCGCGTGCTGTCGGCCGAAGGGCGCATGTCGGCCTGGGTGCTCGGATCGCTGCCCTTTGCCGCCGCCCTGATGATGCAGGTGACGAACCCCGAGTTCCTCTCCGTGCTGTACCTCGATAGCGGCGGCCGCAAGATGGTGTCGATGGCCTTCGGCATGCTGCTGATTGGCATCGTTGTCATCCGCAAGATTGTCCGGATTCGCGTGTGAGGCCATGAAATGAAGCAATTGACCAGACAGAGGGTGGCACGATGAGCGGCATGCAGATGGGTCTGTTGGTGGTGCTGTTCCTGATCGTGTTCGGCATCGTCCTGGTGCTGGCGCGCTTGTTTGCGGGCAACGCGGTGCAACTGCGCCTCGATACCCTCGAGGTGCAGAAGATCGATACGGGCAGGGCGCGCCGCATGAACCAGCGCTGGCTGGCACACCTGGTCAGCCTGACCCGTCCGCTGGCCAAGCTGTCCTTGCCCGAAGAGGGCTGGGAAGTGTCGCCCATCCGCATCCGCTTCATCAATGCGGGCTGGCGCAAGAGCGCCGCACCGGCGCTGTTTTATGCGGCCAAGACGGGGCTGGCATTGCTGTTCCCCCTGCTGGCCTATCTGCTGCTGCGGCACGGCGACTACAACCTGTTCCTGTGGCTGGTGCTGGCGGCGGCCCTCGGTTATTACCTGCCCGATTTCTGGCTCAAGCATTGCCTGAAGGAGCGCCAGCGTGAAATCTTCGAAACCTTTCCCGACGCACTGGACTTGATGACCGTCTGCGTGGAGGCGGGCCTGGCGATGGATGCGGCGCTGGCGCGCGTGGCACAGGAAATCGGCATGAAAAGCCTGATCCTGGCCGAGGAATTGCAACTCGTGACACTGGAATTGCGTGCCGGCAGCGCCAAGGACAAGGCCTTGCGCAACCTGGCCCTGCGCACGGGCGTGGAAGATGTCGATGCGCTGGTCACCTTGCTGATACAGGCGGAGCGTTTCGGCACCAGTATCGCCGCTTCCCTGCGCGTGCAGTCGGACGAGCTGCGCACCAAGCGGCGCCAGCGCGCCGAGGAAACGGCGGCCAAGATTGCGCTCAAGCTGCTGTTTCCCCTGATTTTTTTCATTTTTCCCTCCTTGCTGGTCGTGCTCATGGGGCCGGCCCTGCTGCAGATCCGCCGCGCCCTGCTGCCGGCGATGGGCGGGCTATGACGCTGCGCTGGTACTGGATACCTGTGTGGTGGCTCTTGGCATGCCTGCTGCAGGGCTGTGCGGCCACGCCCGCCGCGCCGCACTGGCAGGTACAGGGCGTGCAGCGCATCGGCCATTCCGCCGGCCAGAGTGCCGCCACGTATTTGGAACTGGGCAAGTTTTACCAGGCGCGGGGTCAGCTGGAACTGGCCGCCGGCGCGTATGCCGCTTCGCTCGCCCTCGACCCGCGGCAGCTGGGCGCGCGCAATGCGCAAGCCGTGCTCGACGCGCGCCAGGGCCGGCTGGAACAGGCTGCCACGGCGCTGCAGGCGCTGGTGCGCGACTACCCGGACGCTGCCCAGCCCAGGAACAACCTCGGTTATGTGTACTACCTGCAAGGGGAGCTGGCGCAAGCGTCCGCCATGCTCGGGCAGGCCGCGGCGCGCGCCGGCGGCACGGCGCTGGCGCGCAACAACTTGCAGCTGGTGCAAGCGGCACAGGCTGCATTGGCACCAGCCGCCCTAGTCGTGGCCGCCGCGCCGGAGGTGCCGGCCGAGATCGAAATCATCAACGGCAATGGCATCCGCGGCATGGCGGCGCACATGCGCCAGCGCGTGCGGGAGCATGGCATGGCGGTCAGCCGGTTGGCGAATCTTCCCGGTTTCCGCCAGGCGCGCAGCCAGATCCTGTATGCGCCCGGCAACGCTCGCCAGGCCGATGCCTTGCGGCAAATTCTGGCGCAGCGAGGGGAGGCCGTGCCACTGGTGGCCGTCGCCAGCCTGGGGCGCGGCGCCGGCATCCGCCTGATCCTGGGGCGCGACCAGGCTTGAACACAATAGCAGCAACACATGATCAGCATCAAAATAACAGGGAGAAGTGCATGTCAGGATTGATGAGTAACAGTTTGCCGGCGCGCTGGGCGCTGTGTCTGGCTGCCGGCACGGCAGTGACGTTGCTGGCCGGCTGTGGTGGTGGCGGTTCCGGCGGCAGCGATTGCAGCACCCTGGACCCGGGCCGCAATCCGAACCTGCCCGGTTGCGTGGTGCCGCCCGTCACGCCGGTGCTGCCCGTGACGCCTGTCGTGCCCGTGCCTGCGACCCTGGCGCTGAGCCTGAAAGACGGCGCCGGCAAGGCGACTACCTCGGTCGGTCCCGGCAACAGCGCCACTGTGCAAGCCGTCGTGAAGGATGGCAGTGGTGCCGTGTTGCCGGGCGTCCTGCTGACCTTGAACAGCAGCGACAAGAGCGCCATCTTCACCCCGGGGGCGGCCAGCGCCCTGACGGACGCGAATGGCGTGGCCACGATCGTGATCGCGGCGGGCAGCCAGAGCGGCGCTTTTGCGCTGACGGGCAGCGCCACGGTAAATGGCAGCGTGTTGACGTCGAGTATCAATTACACGGTGGTCTTCCCGACCCTGACTCTCGGTGGCGTGGGTGTCGTTCCGGCAAGCCTGTCGGCGGGCGGCACGGCCGGCCTGAGCGTGACGGTGATGAATGGCCCGGCCGTATATGCGCCGGTGCAGTCGGTCGTCTTCAGCTCGCCTTGCGCGACGGCCGGCAAGGCAGCCATAAGCAGCCCCGTCAATACAGTGAATGGCGTAGCCAGCACTTCCTATATCGACAAGGGCTGCGGCGCGCCCGACGTGATCACGGCCAGCACCGTCTTCAATGCCACCACCCTGAGCCAGACGGGCACCCTGACGGTACAGACGGCCAGCGCAGGCCAGATCGGCTTTGTCTCGGCCCTGCCGCAAAATATTGCCCTGAAGGGCACGGGCGGGGCGGGGCGGCAAGAATCGTCCATCGTCACCTTCAAGGTGCTCGACCGGAACGGCAATCCCGTCAGCGGCTATGTGGTCAATTTCGCGCTCAACACGACGGTGGGCGGCTTGAGCCTGAACCCGGCGCAATCGACCACCGGCGCGGACGGCAGCGTCAGCACCACGGTGGCTTCGGGCACCGTGAATACGCCGATCCGCATCACGGCCAGCCTGCAGGGCACGGGCCTGTCGACGGTGTCGGACCAGCTGGTCGTATCCACCGGTATCCCCGAGCAGGACAGCTTTACCCTGAGCACGTCCATGTTCAATACGGAAGGGGGGGACTTTGCCGGCTGTACCGCACCGACGGGCGCCACCATCACGGCGCGCCTGGGCGACCATTTCCACAATCCCGTACCCGATGGCACGGCCGTCAGCTTCTCGGTCGAGGGCGGCACCATCGATGCGTCCTGCCTGACGGGCCTGGTCAACACGACCTTGACGGACGGTACCGTGATTACGCAGAAAGGCGTGCCGGGTTCGTGCAGCGTGCGTTTCTGCCCCGGCAATCCCCGTCCCGCTGACGGCCGCGTGACCATCCTGGCCTATGCGCTGGGCGAGGAAAGCTTTGCCGATGCGAACGGCAACAACCTGTTCGAGAGCGGCGAGACGTATGTCGACCTGGGCGAACCGTTCCGCAACGACCGCGCCATCGTTGGCAGCAATGCCAATTTGAAGGACGATGCCTACAGCACGGGCAATGCCGTGCGTGCCACTGGCGAAATGAAAATTGATTCGAATGGTAACGGCCTCTGGGACCCGGCCGGCGATGGGCAGTACAACGGCGTGCTGCGCGCGGCCTCCAGCGTCAATACGACGGTCGCCAACACCGTGCACATACGCCAGGCGCTGGTGCAGGTGCTGTCCGGCAGCACGGCGCGTTTCACGCCCCTGGACGCAGCCAGCATCGACCTGGACAAATGCGTCGATGGCACGCTGTTCGAGAACACGGTGCATACTTTCCAGCTGGCCATCCGCGACAACAATGACACCGTGTTTGTCGTCAATGGCAAGGATGTCACCAAGCGGGTGTTCGACTTGCCCGGCAATCCGCTGCCGGCCGGCACGACGATCAGTTTCGCGTCCAGCAATGGCAGCATCGTCAGCGGCAACAGCTTTGTCGTGCCCAGCATCGACAGCGCCAGTTCCGCCAGCTGGATCTATCCCGTGCAGATGATCAGCGACGTGACCCAGAACGGCACCACCTGCCAGACGAACAGCGTGCGCAACGGCCTGTTGACGGTGACGGTGCGCACGCCTAACGGCATCCTGACGACGGCGTCGTACGGCGTCACGGACTGAGCGCGGGCGGTACGGTGTCCAGTCCTAAAATAGGTTGACAGTATTTATTGCTGTAGAAACGCCCGATGCACCGCATCGGGCGTTTTGTATTGCAGGGCCGTATGCGGCCGTTCCTGGTTATAGATCCGCACCGATTGCGCC
>NZ_PDZL01000023.1 GCF_002735705.1 Janthinobacterium sp. BJB426 | reverse complement strand
GGGCGCCGCGCATGTGCAGAACGTCAATGCGTATCACAGCCGCTTGCGGCAATGGCTGCGTCCGTTTCACGGCGTGGCGACGCGCTACCTGCCAAATTACCTGGGCTGGCGCTGGATACTCGACGCCGGGCGCATCCGTTCGCCAGAAACGTTATTGAAAGCAACCCTGGGAGTATTCCCACATCTGACGGTGACATAGCCATAAAAAAACAGCCGGCGCAAGGGCCGGCTGTTCTGGGCAGGTGTCGCTTATTGCGCGCTGGTGACGGGGTAGCCCGCCTCCACGATGGCCGCGCTGATGGCGCCCAGTTCGGCGGGTGATTCCACCGTGACACGCTTGCTGGCCAGGTCGATCTGCACCTGGGCTTGCGGGTCGACGCCTTGCACCGCTTTCGTGACCGAGCCGACGCAATGGCCGCAGCTCATGTTTTCAACTTGTAACTGATACATGGCAAGCACTCCTTGAATGATTAAGTGCTGCCACTGTAATCCTTGCCCCGGTGGGAAGGTCAAGCGGCAGCGTGATCGCTGATTTTAATGCAGCAAATAATCGTCAGCTTGCATGGGCGGCGGCACGTTCTCGTCCTGCACGGATTCGCGCAAGCTGATTTCGATGGCGCGGCACATGGCCGACAGCGGCAGATCGTTGGCGTCTTCGCCGAACGGTTCCTCGATCTCGTCCCCCAGGGCATCGAGGCCAAAGAAGGTGTAGGCGACGATGGCGACGACAAACGGCGTCATGAAGCCCAGCGAATCGACGAGGCCGAAGGGCAGCAGGAAACAGTACAGATAGGCCGTGCGGTGCAGCAGCAGCGAATACGAGAAGGGAATCGGCGTGCTGCGGATGCGTTCGCACGAAGCGCCTGCGCCCACCATGGCCGAGACCGTATTATCGATCTGCGTGGCCAGGATGCTGTCGATGCGACCTTGCCGGACGCAGTCGGCCAGGTCGTGGCCCATCTGCAGCATCAGGTAGTCGGACGGATTCGATGCCTTGCAGGCCGCGTCCCATTCGGCCGGGCGCAGCAGCGGCTGCAGGTCGGCGGGTCCGCGCGTGTCGCGCAGCTGGTGGCGCAGGGCGTGGCAAAAGGCGATGGTGCGGTAAATCATGCGCACGCGCACGTCTTCCAGGCCCAGCCTGGCGTGGGTCGGCGTGTCGCTGCGTATCATCGTCTGGCACTGGCGCGAGAAATTCCGGCTGCGCAAGACCAGTTCGCCCCACAGCTTGCGCGCTTCCCAGTAGCGGTCGTAGGCGGCAGTGTTGCGAAAGCCCAGGAAGATGGCCAGCGGCAAGCCGATCAGGGTGAATGGGATGGTCGTGAGGATCACCTTGTGGTCGAACAAGGTGCCGTGGCACCAGGTGACGAGGGTGGCGATCAGGGTATTGACGATCAGCGTGGTGCGGATGCGCGGCAGGACGGAGCCGCGCACCACGAGGAACAAGCGCAGCGCCGAGGGACGCTCGCGCACGATCATGCTGTGCTCCCTGTGGGGAGCTGGGCTGGCGGGGAACAGCGCGCCCGGTGATCGTTAAAAGGGGAAAGACGGAGTGGCAATGGCCGGGAACAAAAAGCCCGCGAGGTATGCGGGCTGAGCAGGGTGTACATGGGAAGCAGAGTAGGGGAGACGGCTTGAGTATAGGCCGCCGTTTCGCTTCCGGCCAATTCACAGTGGCGATAGGTGTTATTCATTTCATGAATGAATATTTCATTTGTAATTTAAATCCATGTAAGCGCTGAAATTACGATCTTTCGTCTGGACCAGTCGCAAAAGTTCGCCTGTATCAGGTGCGCCTGCAGGGCAGGACTTTTCGCGTCGAGCCTGCCCGATTCGTCTTCTCAAGGCACCTGCTAAGTAGGGGAATCATTTCAGCAGTCCATTCGAGAGGCTTTACACCATGTCCGTCAGTCGCAAGCAGCATTGCTATATTTCCACACCGCAAATCCTTCCCATCGCCCGTGCCGTGTCGCTGGCCGTGTGCAGCCTGGCACTGTATGCGGCCATGCCAGCCCTCGCGCAGGCGCAAACTTCCCAGGCCCAGCAGGCTGGCGCCACGCGCCTGGCCTATAACATCCCTGCCGGTCCGCTGGCGCCTGCGCTGCGCAGCTTGGCCAGCGCCGCGAATGTCTTGCTCAGCTACACGCCCGAACAGGCCAGCGGCAAGAGCACGGCCGGCTTGCAGGGACAGTATACGCCGCAGGCTGCCCTGGCGGCCTTGCTTGCAGGCACGGGCTTGCAGGCGGTCGAACTGGAAGCGGGCAGCTATGTGCTGCGCGCCGCGCCTGCCGTGGCCAGCGCAGGCACGGCGCCGGACGCCGTCATGCCGTTGATTTCCGTCATGGCAGCGGCTGACGCAGGCGAGGGTACGGTATCGCGCGGCTATGTACCGATCAGCGTGGCCGCCACCAAGATGCGCACGCCATTGATCGAGACGCCACGCGCCATTTCTGTCGTCACGCGTGAACAGATCAAGACGCAGGCGCCGAAAAGCATCGAACAGGCGCTGGCGTATACGGCGGGAGTGCTGACGGACGTGACGGGCGCCGACGTGCGCATGTCGGGCGCCACCATCCGCGGCTTCAGCGATGGCAGCTCGTACTACCAGGATGGCTTGAGGCTGTTGTCGGCGGGCAGTTATGGTTCCTGGAATAGCGAAATGGAAGACCTCGACAGCGTAGAAGTCATCAAGGGGCCCGCGTCCGTCTTCTACGGCCAGGGTCGCCCAGGTGGCATGATCAATGTCACGTCCAAGCTGCCGAGCGCCGACCACGTCAATAGCGTGGGCGTTTCCGCAGGGCGCTACCAGCGCTATCAGGTCAATGCCGACCTGGGCGGAGCCGTCGCGGGCAACGATGGCTTGTTGTACCGCGTCACGCTGACGGGTCGTGATGCCAACGACCGTCCCATCGAGTCGAAGAACAACCGCGTTTCCATCTCGCCGTCGCTGCGCTGGGACATCTCGGCGCGCACCAGTCTGACCGTGCTGGGCACATATTCGCAAGAGCGGGGTACGCCGAAACCATGGTGGCCCAGCCTGTTTGTCCATCCGCAAATCAAGGACTTGCCCGTAAGCCGCACGGCGGGCGACCCGTCCTTCGATTATTTCAACCGCGATACGCGCGCCCTCGGCTATATGTTCGAGCATGCAACAGGGAGTGGCTGGAAGCTGACGCAAAACTTGCGCTATGCCACCATCAAGGTCGATTATCAGCATATTTATGCCGAGGGTTTGCTGGCGGACGGACGCACGGCCACTCGCGGCAGCCTGGCGGAAAAAGTGGACGGCAAGACCTGGACGGTGGACAGCCGCGCACAAAAGGAATTTCGCTGGGGCGAGATCGAACACCGTTTTGTGGCGGGCATCGATTACCTGAGATACAAGGAAAATGACGGCCTGGGCTTTGGCTGGGACGTGCCGGACCTGGATATTTATTTGCCGGTGTACCATCAGGCGGTCGCTGCGCCTGAACTCGACTATACGGATACTGACCTCAAGCAGACTGGCCTCTACACCTTGAACCAGTTCAAGCTGGGCGCATGGGTGGCGAACGCCAGCCTGCGCCACGACCGCGCGCGCAGCACGCAGCGCAATTCGGCGACCACGCGCATCGGCGACAATGCCACCACGGGCAGCGCAGGCCTGCTGTACCTGTTCGACAATGGCGTGGCGTCGTATGCCAGCTATGCCACCTCGTTCGATCCGGCCACGGGCCGCGACTTTGACGGCAAGGCTTTCCAGCCACGCAAAGGCAAGCAGGTGGAGCTGGGTATCAAGTACCAGCCTGCTGGCACCTCCACCATGCTGACGGCATCATTGTTTGATCTGACGCAAACGAATGTCACGACTCCGGACCCACTGCATCCGCGTTCGTCAATACAGACGGGCGAAGTGCGCGCTACGGGCGTGGAACTGGAAGGCACGTTCAAACCCGTGCCCGAGCTGGGTGTGCTGGCTGGCTACACCTATCTTGACCCGCGCACGACGAAGAGCAACCACGACTACGAAATCGGCCGCCAGAGCCTGCAAACGACACGCCATGCGGCCAGCGTGTGGCTCGACTACCGGCCCCTGGCCGTGCCTGGCCTGATGCTCGCCGGCGGCCTGCGCTACCGTGGCAGTTCGCCCTACAATGGCGCGGCCAATGCGCTGTACCTGAATGATCCGTACACCTTGGCCGATATCGCCGTGGCCTATGAAACGGCGCGTTACCGCCTAGCCCTGAATATCGGCAATGTCTTCGATAAAAAATACTTTGGCGGCATCTTCCGTGGCGCGGAACGTGAAGCCCTGTTGAGCTTGAAGGTGAATTTGTAGCCATGACCGGGCTGTACCAGGCTGTAGCCAGCCGGGGCCGTGCGATTACAGCCCCGGCGCGCGCCAGCCATATACGGCCAGCGCCGCCACCCACGCCAGCAAGACCGCCAGCCCCGGCAACAGCACCCATTTCGTCACCGTTTCTTCCCACGCCACAAAAGCGCGTCCGCCGCGCGCGATGGCCAGCAGCGCCTGTCCGCCGTTCAAGCCGGCGAACGGCAGCAGGTTGAAGGCGCACAGTTTCAATGAGAACAGGGCGAACAGCAGCGCAAAGCCGTGCGTGCGGGCAAAGGTTTCTCCATCACCCAGCAATTCCTGCGCCACGGACAGCGGCGCCAGTGCGCCGTGGATGATCTGCCCGAAGGCAGCGACAAAGCACTCCCAGCCCGACGCTCCCATGATGCCCAGCGATAAGGCCAGCAGTACCCCCACGCCGCTCAATGGCAGCAGCACCTGCTTCCACAGCGGCTGGAAGTTATAGGCATCAAGACAGGGATCGTCGTCATACAAGGTTTCCTCGCGCGTATCCTTCAGCACCACGTTGCCGGCCAGGGGCAGCAGCTTGACATGGACTTTTCCTAAAGTCAGCAAGGTCGGTCCCACGCCATAGCTGATGCTGCGCACGGTGATGCCGAATGCGCGAGCGCACAGGGCCATGACGGAAATGTGGATCAGCATGAAGAGGATAAGGCAGAGCAACAACTGGAAAGCGGGGTGCATCGGATATGGTGTCCTGAAAGAAAGGAGCGGTATTAGAACATGCCTCCACGAAAAGTCGCGCACAAGAAAAAAGCCCCGCCTGCATCGCTGCAGCCGGGGCTTCGAATGACTGGGCAGCTTGCGCCGCCCGCTATAACTTACAGCACGTTACAGCACTTCGCTGGCGTGGTCGGCCAGGCGTGAACGCTCGCCGCGGGCCAGGGTGACGTGGCCGCTGTGGGTCCAGCCCTTGAAGCGGTCGACCACGTAGGTCAGGCCGCTCGAGCCTTCCGTCAGGTACGGTGTGTCGATCTGCGCGATGTTGCCCAGGCACAGGATCTTCGTGCCGGGACCGGCGCGTGTGACGAGGGTTTTGACTTGTTTCGGCGTCAAGTTTTGCGCTTCATCGATGATGAGGAACTTGTTCACAAATGTGCGGCCGCGCATGAAGTTGAGCGACTTGATCTTGATGCGCGAACGGATCAGGTCTTGCGTTGCCGCACGGCCCCATTCGCCGCCATCCGAGTCGGACTTGTTCAGCACTTCCAGGTTGTCGTCGAAGGCGCCCATCCATGGCGACATCTTTTCTTCTTCCGTGCCTGGCAGGAAGCCGATGTCTTCGCCCACCGGTACCGTCACGCGGGTGACGATGATTTCATTGTAGAGCTTGGTTTCCAGCACTTGCGCCAGGCCGGCGGCCAGGGCCAGCAAGGTCTTGCCGGTACCGGCCTGGCCCAGCAGGGTGACGAAGTCGCATTCCGGATTCATCAGCAAGTTCAGGGCGAAGTTCTGCTCGCGGTTGCGCGCCGTTACGCCCCACACATTGTTCTTCGTGTGGCTGAAGTCGCGCAGGGTTTGCAGCACGGCCGTCTTGCCGTTGATCTGTTTTACCTGGCCGTAGAATGGCGTTTCGCCGTTTTTCGGTTCCAGGTAGATGAACTGGTTGACCAGCAAGGATGGAATGAACGGGCCCGTCACGCGGTAGAACGTCGAGCTGTAGCCGTTCTTGCTTTCCTGCCAGGATTCCATATCCTTGCCGTGCTTGTTCCAGAAGTCGTCCGGCAATTGCACGATGCCCGAGTACAGCAAGTCTGTGTCTTCCAGCACATGGTCGTTGAAGTAATCTTCGGCCGGCAAGCCCAGGGCGCGCGCCTTGATGCGCATGTTGATATCTTTCGACACCAGCACGACGGGGCGGCCTTCCTGTTCCGATTCCAGCGAACGCACGACGGCGAGGATCTGGTTGTCGGCCTTGCCCACTGGCAAGCCAGCCGGCAGGTCGGCGCTTTGCAGACGCGTCTGGAAGAACAGACGGCCCTTGGCATCCTTGTTGCCCAGCTTGGACAGCAGGATGCCGTGTTCGATGGCGTCGTCATCCGTGTTGCTGATCAGGGCGTCCAGGGTGCGCGAGACCTGGCGTGCATTGCGCGCCACTTCCGTCATGCCCTTCTTGTGGTTGTCCAGCTCTTCCAGGGTCATCATCGGCAGGTACACATCGTGTTCCTCGAAGCGGAACAGCGACGATGGATCGTGCATCAGCACGTTCGTGTCGAGCACGAACAGTTTGCTGATGCCGCGCTGGTCGGCGGCGCGGCTGGCGGACGACTTGAGCTGTACTTCGACCGCCTTGTGCTTGGCCGGATGTGGCTGCTCGGCTTGCTTGACTGGCTTGATCGGCGTGACCTTGCCTTTTGCCGCCGGCTTGGCTTTCGCCGCAGGCGCGGCAACGACGGCAGGTGCGGCCGCAACCGGCGCAGGTGCAGGTGCCGGCTTGGCGACCATCAGGGCCGCCACTTGCTTGATCTTCGTGGCCGCATTGCGGACCGGCTTGGCAACTTCGGCGATCGCCGCTTCAATGATCGGTGCAGCCACTTTCTTGGCTGCCGGGGTTTTGGTGGCCGGGCGCGCTGCGCCTGCGGTTGGGTAATCTTGGGTGGCCAGGATGGTGGCTGGCTTGCTCGGTAATTTTGGCAGTGGCATCAGGATCTCAATCAAAAAATTTCTGGAATGAATCGCCCATGGGCAGCCAGCTTCTGGCGGCACTTCTCATGGGGTGGATGCGGGGGAACAACAATGCTACAAGACGAGTAACTGCCGGAAGGCCGGCAGCATGGCCGGTCATGGACGCCATCGGCGGGCTGCAGGCCCGCCTGGCGGAGTGGGTGGAGGCGCTTCGTTGACTCAAAATGGCGATAGGTACCGTGAACTGAACTGCGGTTGAACCAGGCTCGCTGGAAGCCGACAACGCGCATTGGATCAAAATGGACGATCAATTCAGATGCGCTACGAATTCCAGCACTTCTTCCACGTGAGTTGCGACCTTCACGCCTCTCCATTCTTTCACCAATCGGCCCTGGGCGTCAATCACAAACGTACTGCGCTCGACGCCACGGACCGTCTTGCCATACATCTGTTTCATCTTCATGACGTTAAACAGCAGGCAAACGGCTTCGTCCGGGTCGGAAATGAGCTCGAATGGCAGCTCCAGCTTGGCTTTGAAACTTTCGTGCGAGCGCAGGGAATCGCGGCTGATGCCGTAGATTTCCACGCCGGCGGCGACGAATGGTGAATACGCATCGCGGAAGGCGATGTTTTCCGTGGTGCAGCCAGGGGTGTTGTCCTTCGGATAGAAAAACAGCACGGTGGCCTTGGCCGGACGGCCCAGCAACTGAAAGGTCTTGCCGCTGGTCATAGCGGCGCTAAAGTCGGGTATGCTTACGAGGGATTGGCTATCAGCCACAGGTTCTCTCCTGAACGGTGATCATCAGCGCTGTTTTTAATCTGGCAACGCATCCAGGTGCAACAATACAGCATTCAGGCCGCTTTGCCCTGCACAATCAGGCGTCCCGAACGGCCTGGCAACTCATCCCAGGTGACGGGACAAACGGGCAAGTCCGTATTTTTTATCTTTTCATAATAATCGCCCATCGCTGCAAACTGGTAGCCCTGGGCTTTCCAGCCAGCCAGCAATTGTTCGAAAATGGGGGCGAGTTTCTGTCCTTCAAGTTCCGCATGCAAGGTATACACGTGATCGCGGGGATTATCCGCCGTCAGCGACAATATATGCGCGGCAACATTGCCGGTCGTGATCAGTTTGCCGTCGATTTCGCAGCCCAGCAATTCATCCAGGGTGGGCAGGGTGGTGGGCAGTTGCACGCATTGCAGGATGGTGTTGCCATTGCGCACGCGGTGCGGGCCATTGCTAGGATGGACCATGGCGCCGCGCGCGTCGAGCATGGCGCGGCCATCGGAGGCAAAGCGATAGCCGGCCGTGTCGTGTTCGACAAAGGCGCTGACATTCATTTGCCAGCCGGCCGCGCCGTGCGTGTGGGCCTTGGTGCCAAACACTTGCTCGTAGCGGTTGGCGGCCTTGCGCATCATGTTGATGGTCCAGGCGGCGTTGCGCTTGGCCACGTTGTCTTGCCACAGGGTGTGATCCCAGGTGTGGATGCCGCACTCGAAACCGGCATCGCGCACGGCGCGCAATTGCGCCGCGCATTGCTTGCCGATATCGGGTCCTGGCAGCAAAGTGCCGTACATCAATGTTTTCAAGCCGTAGTGCTCGACCACCGAGGTGCGCGAGACCTTGCTGAAAAAGCCGGGCTTCAAGGCGCGCCGCAGGGCCCAACCCGTGTGGTCGGGGCCCAGCGAGAACAGAAAAGTGGCCTTGGCCCGGTGCGCGGCCAGCATGCGCACCAGATTGCCCATGCCTTCACGGGTGCCGCGATAGGTATCGACGTCGATTTTCAGGGTCAGGAACGGCTTGCTCAACATTAATCCATCAGTGCTTTGGCTTGGGCTACCTGGCTGCGGTAGGCGTCGAAAATATTGCGCAGGGAATCGGCCATGGTGGTGGTCGGCGCCCAGCCCAGCTCTTCGCAGGTATTCGTGATTTTCGGCACGCGGTTTTGCACGTCCTGGTAGCCGGCGCCATAGTAGGCGCCCGACGTCGTTTCCACGATTTTCACGTGTTTCGCGCCTTCGGCATATTCCGGGTATTCGGCGGCCAGGGTCAGCATCATGCCGGCCAGGTCGCGGATCGAATAGTTATTGGTCGGATTGCCAATGTTGTAGATCTTGCCGCTGGCGATGCCGTTCTTGTTGGCGATGATACGGATCAGTGCATCGATGCCGTCGTCGATATAGGTGAACGCGCGTTTCTGCGCGCCGCCGTCGACCAGCGAGATGTTCTCGCCGCGCACGATGTGGCCAAAGAATTGCGTCACCACGCGCGAGGAACCTTCTTTCGGCGTGTGGATCGAATCGAGGCCGGCGCCGATCCAGTTGAACGGACGGAACAGGGTAAAGTTCAAGCCTTCCATGCCGTAGCCCCAGATCACGCGGTCCATCAGCTGCTTGGCGTTCGAATAGATCCAGCGCGGCTTGTTGATCGGGCCGCAGATCAGTTCCGAGTTTTCCGGGTCGAATTCCTCGTCATGGCACATGCCATACACTTCCGAGGTCGACGGGAAGACCAGGTGTTTGCCGTACTTGGCGGCCGAGCGGACGATGGGCAGGTTGGCTTCGAAGTCCAGTTCGAACACGCGCAGCGGCTGCTTGACGTAGGTCGATGGCGTGGCGATGGCGACCAGGGGCAGGATCACGTCGCATTTCTTGACGTGGTACTCGACCCATTCCTTGTTGATCGTGATGTCGCCTTCGAAGAAGTGCATGCGCGACTTGTAGTTGTCATCTTCCAGCAATTCCGTGATGCGGTCCGTGTTCATGTCCATGCCGTAGACATGCCAGTCGGTGGTTTCCAGGATGCGCTTGGACAGGTGGTGGCCGATGAAGCCGTTGACGCCTAAGATGAGGACTTTTTTCATGTGAGATTCTCTTGAGTGATATCAGTGTGTGCTGACGCGGGTGGTCAGACTTGCTTGCAATTGCTGAGCCGAAATCGGCTCCCCGGCAGCCCTCAGCGCGGAAATGGCCAGCATGCGGCCGTCTCCGCAGACGCCAAAGATGCAATTATCCACTACCGCCAAGCCCGGTGGCAAACTTCCTGCGGAATGCTTGCTCAAACGGGCTTTTTCGATGGTGTAAATGACATCGTTGACTTCGGTGAAGGCGCCGGGATAGGGCGGCGCGACAGCCCGGTGCAGGTTGTATACCTGCTGCGCCGGTAACTTCCAGTCGATCCTGCCGTCTTCGGGCTTGCGGCCGCCGAAGTAGCCGCCCTGGCGCAAATCGTTGAGCTGTCGCGGCGCCGTGCCGTCCAGCAAGGCCGGCAGCACATTCCACAAGGTTTGTTCCGCCGCCACGGTGACCTTGCCGAAGACTTCGAAGGCCGTATCGTCGGGCAGGATGGGCACGGCCGTTTGCGCGACGATGGCGCCGGCATCGGGCTTGACCGTCATTTCATGCAGGGTCGCGCCCGTTTGGGGGGCGCCATGCAGCACGGCCCAGTTGACGGGTGCGCGACCGCGGAACTGCGGCAGCAGCGAGCCGTGCATATTGTAGGCGGGCGCGACTTCCAAGATGCTAGCCGGCAACATGTGGCGGTAGTAAAAGCTGAACAGCATGTCCGGCGTTGCCGCCTGCACCTGCGCCAGCAGTTCGGGCGCGCGCGCGTCCGAAGGCGTGATGTACGGGATGCCTTCGGCCTGGCACAGACTGGCGACGGATTCGAACCACAGGTTTTCCGTGGGGCTGTCTTCGTGCGTGACGACCAGGGCGATGTCGACGCCACCGGCCAGCAGCACCTTGATGCAGCGCACGCCTACATTGTGGTAGCCGAAGACGACGGCGCGTGGCGCGCCCATCAGCGGCCCACCTGGCGCTTTTCCAGGCGCACGTACGATGGCGCCTCGGCTTCCGCCTGGATCATGCCGTCCTGCAAGATGGTTTGCACCACGTAGCGGGGGCGGGCACGAACTTGCTGGAAGATGCGTCCCACGTATTCGCCCACCAGACCGATGCCGAACAGGATCACGCCCATCAGGAAGAAGGCGATGGCGAACAGGGTGAACACGCCCTGCGCCTCGGCGCCGAACAGGAAGCGGCGCGCCAGCAAATAGATCACCAGCACGGCCGAACTGAAGGACAGTAGCATGCCCAGCATGGAAAAGATTTGTAGGGGAATCAGCGAAAAGCCCGTGACCAGGTCGAAATTGAGGCGGATCAGGCTGTACAGTGAGTATTTCGATTCGCCGGCCGAGCGTTCCTCGTGCTCGACGGTAATTTCCGTGGGCTTGCGGGCAAACGTGTAGGCCAGGGCGGGCACGAAGGTGTTGACTTCGGCGCACTGGTTGACCAGGTCGATCACATTGCGGCCATACGCGCGCAGCATGTTGCCCTGGTCCGTGATCTTGATGTTGGTGATGCGTTCGCGCAAGCGGTTCATCATCTTCGATGCCAGGGTGCGCCAGGCGGAATCTTGCCGCTTGCGCCGGATCGAGCCCACGTAATCGTAGCCTTCACGCATCTTCGCCACCAGGTTGCCGATTTCCTCGGGGGGATTCTGCAGGTCGGCGTCGAGCGTGACCATGATCTGCCCGCGCGACGCTTCAAAACCGGCCAGGATGGCCATGTGCTGGCCATAATTGCCGTTGAACAAGACCACGCGCGTGACGTCGGGGCGCTGGCGGAACTGTTCCGCCAGGATGGCTACCGAATTGTCGCGGCTGCCGTCGTTGATGAAGATGATCTCGTAGCTTGTCTGCAGGGCGTCGAGGGCCGGATACAGGCGGGCGAACAGGCTGGCCAGGCCATCCTGTTCGTTGTAGATCGGAATGATAATGGACAGTTCAGGTTTCATCGGCGCGCTGCTCATTTGATGAGAATGGATTTGACCGTGGCGACGGCGCGTTCCACGTCCTGTGTCGTCATGGCGTAGAACATCGGCAAGGTCACGGTCAGGCGGCCGATCTTTTCCGAGACGGGGAACATGCCCTCGGTAAAGCCGCGTTCGCGGTACATGGTAAACAGGTGGATCGGTGCGTAATGATAGCCCGTTCCCACGTTTTGCTGCGCCATTTGCTGCATGAAGGCGGCGCGCGTGCCGGGGCCATTGTCGGGCAGGATGATCTGGAACAAATGCCAGTTGCTGTTTTCAAAATCCTGCACCGGCAACTGGGCGCCGCTCAGGGCTTCGAAGTCGCTGCCGAATTGCTCAAAGTAATGGCGCGCCAGCGCGCGGCGGTGGGTCGTGATCGCATCGATATTGGCGAACTGGCCCAGGCCGATGGCGGCCATGATGTCGCTCATGTTGTACTTGCCGCCCAGCACATCGACGTCGATGCCGTCGACGCCGCTGCGCGTGACGCCCTGCAGCCGGTATTTCTCGGCCAGCTTCGCTTCCTCCAGGTTGTTCAGGACGAGGCAGCCGCCTTCGCCCGTGGTGATGTTCTTGTTGGCCTGGAAGCTGAATGAGACGAAGTCGCCAAACGCGCCGATGCGCTTGCCTTTCCAGGTGGAACCGAACGCTTGCGCCGCGTCTTCCACGACCCGCAAATTGTACTTGTCAGCGATCGCGTACAGGCGGTCCATGTCGACGGGCAGGCCGGACAGGTAGACGGGGATGATGGCCTTAGTACGCGGGGTGATGGCCGCTTCCAGCTTGTCGAGGTCGATATTCCGGGTGACGGGGTCGATATCGGCGAAAACAGGCGTGGCGCCCACTTCGATGATGACGTTGGCCGTCGCTACCCACGACACGGGCGTGGTGATGACTTCGTCGCCGGGGCCGATGCCGGCGATGCGCAGGGCGATTTCCATGGTGCACGTGCCCGAATTGAAGGTGCGCACGGGACGCCCGCCAAAATACTCGGACAGCTGGGCTTCGAAGGCCTGCACTTTCGGGCCGCTGGTGATCCAGCCCGAGCGCAGCACGTCGCCGACGGCGGCGATGGTCGCTTCGTCGATGGTGGGTTTGGAAAAGGGCAAAAAGGGCAGGGTAGAGGTCATGGGGCGCAGTTCTTGGATCTGTATTGTGTCAGGGTATCGGCATCGCCGAGGCTGCCAGTGCCGTCAACAGGGGCCGGCAGGCATGGCTATTTTATATCGTCAGTATGGCGGCGCAGCCCCTTCAGCGGTGAAAAATCCTGCTGATGCGGGGACGGCGCAAGCTGGCCGGGGGCGCAATCCGTGCTGCCTCGCGCCCCTTTAAACATTTATTTGTTGGCAATGACCATGCGGCGCGCATCTTCGGCAATCACACGCATGGGCACGCCACGCGCTTGCAATTCCTTGTAACGGTTCAGGCTGATAATCGCCATGTCGCGCACGCCGGCATTGGCATCGTTCGTCCACTGCGTGATGAAAGTCTCGATGCTGGGGATGGACAGTTCGGGCTGCTGTTTCAGGCCAAACGTAAACTCATCCCAGTAATCGACGAGGATCACGGGCCGCTGCAGATAATACGTCAGCGACTGTTCATAGATGCCGACGGAATAGAGCTTGGTATCGGCCGTCAGTTCGGCCTGGATCTGCGGCAGCATGTCCGTGCCAGCGCGGTTCTGGCCATACAGCTCGGAGCCGGCCAGGATGCAGTGCGTGGCCAGGAAGCCGGCGCCGGCGATGGTCAGCACCGTCATGTCGCGGCGCAGCTGGCGCGCATGCAGCAAGGCCAGGGCGCCGCCGGCCAGGGCGAAGAAGCCGGCCGCCATCAGCCATGGCTGGTAGCCCTTGAGCGCGACCAGGGCTTCCGCGTCGCGTGCGCTGGCTTTGCTGAAGGCGATCGGTCCGCCGATCAGGATGGCCGCGCCCAGCACGCACAGCAGGCCGGCGGCGAACAGGCGCTGGCGGCGCGAAGCCGATTCCAGGTACAGCGCCACCAGCAGGGCCAGGGCCGGGAAGACGGGCACGATATAGCCGGGCAGCTTCGACGTCGAATAGCTGAAGAAGAAGAAAATGAAGACGGCCCAGACCAGCAGCATCAAGCGGGGCTGGAACGCGCCTTCCTGGCGCTGGAAGGCGGCGGCCAGGCTTTGCGGCAGCACGCCTATCCATGGCAGGATGCCGGGGATGAGCAGCACGAGGAAGTAATACCAGGCGCCTTCGCGCTTGTGGCCCTTCATCAGGAAGCGCTGGAAATGTTCGTGGATGAAGAAGAAATGCGGCTGTTCCGGATTGCGCAGGGCGACCAGCACGAACCATGGCGTGGCGATGGCAAAGAACACCAGCAAGCCCTTGACCAGGTGCAAACGCGTCCAGATGCGCCAGTCGCGCGCGCACAGCGAATACAGCACCAGCACGGCGCCCGGCAGCACGATGCCGATCAGGCCCTTGGCCAGCACGGCCAGCGCCATGGCGGCCCAGCAGGCCAGCATCCAGTTGCGTCGCTCGTTCGCCGTGGCGTCATCGCGCTGGGCGATCAGCAGGCTGCCCAGGGTGAGGGTCATCATGCCCGACAGGCCCATGTCCAGCGAATTGATCTGGCCGGAAGCGAGCCAGAACAGGCTCGACGCCAGCACCAGGGCCGCATACAGGCCGACGCGCGGGCCGAACACTTTCTTGCCCGCGTAGGCCGTCATGCACACGCCGATGATGCCGCACAGGCCAGTCCACAGGCGCGCCTGCCATTCGCCCAGGCCGAAGGCGGCGAAGGTCAGCGCATTCATCCAGGTTTGCAGCGGCGGCTTTTCAAAGTACTTGATGCCGTTCAGGCGCGTGGTGATCCAGTCGCCCGTGACGAACATTTCGCGCGCCATCTCGGCGTAGCGGCCCTCGTCGGGCGGCACCAGCGTGCGCACGCCCAGCGCATACAGGGTGACAACGATGAAGATGCCCAGCAGGGACCACATCAGCACCCGCGACGAGTGCAGCTCGTTGACATTGATTTTCATGCGGCCTTGCCTGCGGCCGGGGCCAGGATCAGTGCCAGGGTGACTTTGCGGCCTTCGCCCATGAGGATATTGTAGGTGCGGCAGGCAGCCTGGCTATCCATGCATTCGACGCCGATGCGGCGCATGGTCAGCGCGGCCGTCAGCTTCGGATGCACGAAGCGCTGGCGCTCGCCCGTGCCGAGGATGACCACGTCGGGCGCGTCGGCCAGGATTTGCGCGAAATGCGCCTCGTTCAATTGCTCGAAACTGTCCACCTCCCACGCCCGTGGCGGCATTTCCGGCATGACGATCAGGCTGTAGTTGTAGGGCTGGGCATTGATCTCGACGCCGTTTTCGTCATAGCCGGTGACAGTCTGGTATTGTTGGGTGCTGCTGGCATGGAGTTTCATGGCGATATCGGGGCTGGTCGTGTCGGTTGATCGGTGCGCGCGCGGCCAAACTGCGTGCCGCGGCCAAGGGCGTAAGCATGCCATAAATGACAGAAAAGAGCGACTGAAAAGCAACATCCTTTCCAAATTGCAATGTTCGGCGCCACAGTGGCGATGCCTGCTTGCGCCATGGTAGTGCTGCAAGATTAAGGGAAGATGAAGATGGCACCCGCCCGATTCTCATCCGGAGGCGCCGGCGTGGCAGAATCGGCGTCAAATGCTGGGGTTGGCCATGTTTAATTTGATAAAATGGCCTGTTTTCGGCGAGAATGGTTGTTTTCGCCTTGCAGTCTTTCGCATCGCAGTTTCACGGGTTCATAGTTCTGGCGCGGCTATCATGCTGCAAGCTTAGGTCTCCGCGCCGCATCACGACAGGGATTTATTTTGCGACCGATTCAGAAATCGAATAAATTGGCGGACGTCTGCTATGACATCCGCGGCCCGGTCCTGGAAAAATCCAGGCAAATGGAAGAAGAAGGCCACAAGATCACGAAGCTCAATATCGGCAACCTGGCCGTCTTCGGCTTCGATCCGCCGGACGAGATCGTGCGCGACATGATGCTCAATCTGCAGAACGCGGCCGGCTATACGGATTCGAAAGGCATGTTCGCGCCGCGCAAGGCCGTCATGCACTACACGCAGGGCAAGAATATCGCCGGCGTGACCATCGATGACATCTACCTGGGCAATGGCGCTTCCGAGCTGATCGTCATGTCGATGAACGCCCTGCTCAACAGTGGCGACGAAGTGCTGGTGCCGGCACCCGACTACCCGTTGTGGACGGCCGCCGTCAGCCTGTCGGGCGGCAATCCCGTGCACTATGTGTGTGACGAGCAGAACGAGTGGTATCCCGACATCGAGGACATGCGCCGCAAGATCACGCCGCAGACCAAGGCTATCGTCGTCATCAACCCGAACAATCCCACCGGCGCGCTGTACCCGGTGGAAGTGCTGCTGCAGATCGTCGAACTGGCGCGCCAGCACCAATTGATCATTTTCGCCGACGAGATCTACGACAAGGTCCTGTACGACGAAGCCGAGCACGTGTCGATCGCCTCGCTGGCCGACGACGTGCTGTTCATCACCATGAACGGCCTGTCGAAGAATTACCGCTCCTGCGGCTACCGTTCCGGCTGGATGGTGGTTTCGGGTGAAAAGCGTCACGCAAAAGATTACATCGAAGGCCTCAACATGTTGGCCTCGATGCGGCTATGCGCCAACGCGCCGGGGCAGTTTGCCATCCAGACGGCGCTTGGCGGCTACCAGAGCATACAAGACCTGGTGGGGCCCGGCGGGCGCCTGTTGAAACAGCGCGACCTGGCGCACAAGCTGCTGACCGATATTCCGGGCGTCACCTGTGTCAAGCCGAAGGCCGCGCTGTACATGTTCCCGCGCCTGGACCCGGAGATCTACCCGATCGCCGACGACCAGCAGTTTGCCTATGAATTACTGGCCGAAGCGAAGGTCCTGATCGTGCAGGGCACGGGCTTCAACTGGATCGCGCCCGACCATTTCCGCGTCGTCTTCCTGCCCAACTCCGATGACCTGACCGAGGCCATGGGGCGCATTGCGCGCTTCCTCGAAGGTTACCGCAAGCGTCACGGCCGGGGCTGAACCAGCCAGCAGCAGCAATCTCGATCAACCATACCGATCAACCTGGCGCCGCCCAAGGGGGCGCCACTTATGAGCAGTCAAGCACAACTATGAAATCCATCAAGATCGGCCTGCTGGGCCTGGGCAATGTCGGTTACGGCACGTTCAGCGTCCTGAAACGCAACCAGGAAGAAATCAAGCGCCGCGCGGGCCGCGGCATTGAAGTCGTCGCCGTCGCCGTGCGCGACGTGGCGCGCGCCGAAGCGCTCGTCGCCGGCGGCTGCAAGGTCGTCAATGACCCGATGCTGATCGTCAACGATCCCGAGATCGACATCGTCGTCGAACTTATCGGCGGCTACGACCTGTCGAAAACCCTGGTGATGCAGGCCATTGCCAACGGCAAGCACGTGGTCACGGCCAACAAGGCCCTGCTGGCCGTGCACGGCAACGAAATCTTCGCCGCCGCCCAGGACAAGGGCGTGATGGTGGCCTTCGAGGCGGCTGTCGCCGGCGGCATCCCCATCATCAAGGCGCTGCGCGAAGGCTTGACGGCCAACCGCATCGAATGGATCGCCGGCATCATCAACGGCACCACCAATTTCATCCTGTCCGAGATGCGCGACAAGGGCCTCGATTTTGCCACCGTGCTGAAACAGGCGCAGGAACTTGGTTACGCGGAAGCCGACCCCACCTTCGACATCGAGGGCGTCGACGCCGCGCACAAGGCCACCATCATGTCGGCCATCGCCTTCGGCATCCCGGTGCAGTTCGACAAGGCCTACGTGGAAGGCATCAGCAACCTCAATGCCGTCGATATACGCTACGCCGAGCAACTGGGCTACCGCATCAAGCTGCTGGGCATCACCAAGCGCGCCACCGTCAACGGCGTGGAAGGCATCGAGCTGCGCGTGCATCCGACCCTGATTCCGGCCAAGCGCCTGATCGCCAACGTGGAAGGCGCCATGAACGCGGTGCTGGTGCATGGCGACGCCGTCGGCGCCAGCCTGTACTCGGGCCGCGGCGCGGGCGCCGAGCCGACCGCCTCGTCGGTGATCGCCGACCTGGTCGACATCACGCGCCTGGCCACGGCCGACCCGGAACACCGCGTGCCGCACCTGGCGTTCCAGCCGAACGCGATGACCGACATCGCCATCTTGCCGATGTCGGAAATCACCACCAGCTACTACCTGCGCATGCACGTGGCCGACCAGCCGGGCGTGCTGGCCGACCTGACGCGCATCCTGGCCGAACGCGGCATCTCGATCGACGCCATGCTGCAAAAAGAGCCGGCCGAGGGCGAGACGCACACGGACATCATCATGCTGACGCACCAGACGCAGGAAAAGAATGTCACGGCCGCCATCGAGAAGATGGAAGCCCTCAATAGCGTGGTGGGCACGGTCACCAAGATCCGCCTGGAAAACCTGAGCTGATTTTCACAAGGTTGCATGCAAAACGGCGCCCGCGGGCGCCGTTTTTTCATCCGATGACTGTCTTACAGTTGCGGCACGCCGGGCGCGCCGACCGGACCCACATCCATGCCGTCATAGCTGGCCAGCTGGTTGTCCTGCGCAAACGCCATCAGCTCGCCATTGCGCGCGTGGAGGCTGTCGACGCCATGCACTTCGGCCTTTTCCACGTGCAGTACCCACACGGGCGGTGCGGCAGGGTCGTCGAGTTCGGGCTGGTACAGTTCCACCGGGCGGTAGCCCTGCAGCGCCAGCAGGGTGGCGGCTTGCTCCAGCGGCTCGGACGCCGGGTTGGTGAAGTAATAGCCCCACAGCAGCGGCTGGGACAGATCCCACGGCGCGTTCTCGGCGATATTGGCAAACAGTTCGGTCACATCTTCTTTGGTCATCATGGCGGTGCCTTCCTTAAAATCTCAGGACGCGATCTTAGCATCGACTGGCGTCGGGGCGAAATACACGCCGACTTTCAGTCCATGTCCATTCGCCGCTGTCGTCAGTTCCAGGCGGGCGCCGTGCAGGGCCGCGATGTCGCGCACGATGGCCAGGCCCAGGCCGGCGCCGCCAGGGTTGCTCTCGAGCGCCGTGCCGACCCGGTAGAACGGCGTGAACACGCGTTCGCGCTCGGCCGGCGGGATGCCCTTGCCGCTGTCTTCCACCTCCAGCACGGCGCCGTGTCCGTTCCCTGCCTGCGCGGCGCGCACGCGCAGGATCACGCTGCCGCCCTGCGGCGTGTAGCGCAGGGCGTTGTCGACCAGGTTGGCGACCAGTTCATGCAGCAGCAGGGCCTGGCCATGCACGGGCGCTTCGTCGGGCGCTTCCAGCGACAGGTCGATATGCTTGCCGACGGCGGCCATGGCCATTTCCAGTCCCACCTGCTGCGCCACGTCGCGCAAGGGTACGGTGTCCATCGCCAGGTTCTCGCCGCCATGCTCGATGCGCGCCAGGGTCAGCAGGCGGTTGGCCAGCAGCACGGTCGAATCCGTGGTGGCGGCGATCGAGCGCACGATGTCGCGCAGGGCGGCCATGTCCTGCGGCGCGGCGCCTTGCCGGTCGCACTCGCGCATGGCCAGTTCGGCCTGGGTTTTCAGCACTGTCAACGGCGTGCGCAACTGGTGCGAAGCGTCGGCGATGAAGCGGCGCTGGCTGGCGATCAGCTGCTGTAGGCGCGACATGGAGCCGTTCATGGCGCTCACCAGCGGGCGCATTTCCTTGTGCACCAGCGTGGGGTCGACGTCTGACAGGTCGGACAGGGTGCGCGTCTCGACTTCCGTTTTCAGGCGCATCAGCGGGCGCAGCACCAGGCGCACGGCAAACCACACGAGGGCGCCCATCACCAGTATCATCGCCGCCTGCCAGCTCAGGGTGTCGAACAGGATCTGGTTCGACAGGCCGCGTCGCGCGTCCAGCGTTTCGGCCACCTGGATCAGGGCGATGCCGCGCATCGAGTCGTCATACACGGGTTGCAGCAGGGCGGCGATGCGGATCGGCTTGCCATGGTAGTCGGCGTGGTAGAAGCGCACCAGGGCCGGATAATTCTGTGAGCGGGGCACGTTTTTTGGCACGGGCGGCAAGTCGCCATAGCCCGACACCAGCTCGCCATTGATGCCCGTCACCTTGTAGTAGATGCGGCCCAGGGTGTCGGTCTCGAAGCTGTCGAGCGCCACGTAGGGCACTTCGGCCACCACCTTGCCGCCCACGATGGAAACGCGCTCGGCCAGCGCCCGCGTCGACGCCAGCAGGGAGCGGTCGTAGGCCATGTCGGCCGCGTCGAGCGCGTTGCGGTACACAAAAACGGCATCGAGCAGCACCAGCATCACCAGCGGGATGAGCAGCCAGCGCAACAGCTGGCTGCGCAGGCTGCCCAGCGGCCGCCCCTGCGCCCAGCGCCGGCGCAGGCGCTCGAACACGGGCAGGTGTGGGGCACGCACGGTCATTTCGGCGCGGCCGGCGCCATGGCGCTGCGCGGCTGCAGCAGGTAGCCGATGCCGCGCAGGGTGGTGATGACGGCGCCGTCGGGCGAACCGCTTTCGACGCCGCTTTCGAGTTTTTTGCGCACGCGGTGGATATACAGTTCGATGGCATCCAGGTTGGCGTCGTCGGCCAGCGCGAAGACTTCGTCGAACAGCTTTTCCTTCGATACGGCGCGCCCCGAGCGCGTGATCAGCGCTTCGAGCACGGCGTGTTCGCGCGGCGTCAGGGGAAAGGGGGCGCCGGCATAGCTGAACATGCGCGTGACGGTGTCGAAACTGAGGGCGCCGCAGGTGTGCACGAGGGCTTCGTTGCCCTGGCTGCGGCGCAGCAGGGCCTTTACGCGCGCTTCCAGTTCGGCCAGTTCGAACGGCTTGGCCATGTAGTCGTCCGCGCCCAGGTTCAGGCCCTGCACTTTTTCATCGAGGCCGCCGCGCGCCGTGAGTATCATGACGGGAGTCTTGCCGCGCGTGCCGCCGCGCGCGCGCAGGCGGCGCAGCACGTCCAGGCCATCCATCTTGGGCAGGGTCAGGTCGAGCAGCACCAGTGAATATTCCTGCGTGTGCAGCAGGGCGTCGGCATCGGCGCCGTTGTGGGCGGTCTCCACCGTCAGGTGCGCGTCGCGCAGGGCCTTTGCCAGCCAGTGCGACAGCTCCAGATGGTCTTCCACTAATAATATGCGCATGGTCTCCGCCATTCGTTTGAATTGATGCAGTGTAAGCCTGCCGGCGCCGCGCCGACAGGGGCGGCGATGAATATGTTTGTCCCCCTTGTGGCTGGCGGACGACACCTGTCAGTCTGAAAGCGAATTGAAAGGATCGCGCTCATATAGTGTGATCCTGATTCATGAAATTGATCAGGCATATCACTAATAACTATATCTAAGGGAGACACGTTACATGAAGAAAACTGCATTCTCGCTGGCCGCCATGGCGGTACTCGCTGCCGCCGGCAGCGCCCAAGCCCAGTCGAACGTCACCCTGTACGGCCGCCTGGACGCCGGCATCAGCAACACCAGCAACGCCGGCCCGAACAAAAGCTCGATGACGCAAGTGAGCTCCGGCGGCATGAATACCTCGCGCTGGGGCATCCTGGGCAGCGAAGACCTGGGCGGCGGCCTGAAAGCCGTCTTCAACCTGGAAGGCGGCATTCTGGTCGACACGGGCGCGGCCGACGGCGCGCTGTTCAAGCGCCAGGCCAATGTGGGCCTGGAAGGCGCGTTTGGCCGCGTCGTGCTGGGTCGCTCGTTCACCACCGTGTACGATTTCGTGCTGCCGTTCGATCCGATGGCGTATGCGCCGTTCTACTCGTGGGCCACTTCGGCTAACGCGACGGGGCCGAGCAAATACGGCATGACGACGGCCTTCGACAACATGGTCAAGTATTCGGGCAAGACGGGCGACTTCAGCTACGGCGCATCGTACGGTTTCGGCGAACAGTCGACGGGCAACTCGGACAGCGCCAAGCTGTCCACGGCCGTCACCTACAAGACGGGTCCTGTCAGCCTGCTGGCCACGTATGAGCAGGTCAACGGCAATGCCATCGCCGGCGGCGCGCGCGACAAGACCACCGTGTACCACCTGGGCGCCATGTATGACGACGGCCCGTGGAAAGTGCAGGCGGCGGCGCGCGACTACAAGCTCGATCCGGCTGCTTCCGGCAAGGCCGACGTGCGCGGCACCCTGTACTGGGGCGGCGTCAGCTACAAGACCACGCCGGTCATCACCCTGACGGGCGTGATCTACTACCAGGACGTGAAAAACGTGGCCGCCAACCTCAATGCCGATCCGATCATGTACGTGGCGCGCGTGCGCTATGCCCTGTCCAAGCGCACCGACCTGTACGTGGCCGGCGCCTACGCCAAGGCCAAGCACAACCAACTGGTCAGCCTGTCGCGTGACGATGCCGGTTTCGGCGACACGCAGCGCGGCCTGATCGCCGGCATCCAGCACCGCTTCTAAGGCCTGACGATGCTGCGCTCCCTGTTCCTGTCGCTGCTGTGCCTGCTGCCCGCTGTTGCGGGGGCGCAGGCGTCCGCGCCGGCCGAGTGCGTGGTGCCGTCCAAACCGGGCGGCGCCATGGACCTGACCTGCAAGCTGGCGAAAAAAGGCCTGGCGCAGGAGGGCGTGGCCGCCGCGGCTGCGGGCACAGCCATGCGCATCAGTTATCTGCCCGGCGGCATCGGCGCCGTGGCCTGGCACTCGATGGG
Organism: Janthinobacterium sp. BJB426; assembly: GCF_002735705.1. GTDB lineage: Bacteria > Pseudomonadota > Gammaproteobacteria > Burkholderiales > Burkholderiaceae_D > Janthinobacterium. The sequence goes on along the minus strand of NZ_PDZL01000023.1, from coordinate 50,425 downwards.
CTCGCAGCGCCGCCGCGCGGAAGCGAACACCCTGGTGGCCTTTTCGGGCGGTTCGCTGCTCAATCTGGCGCAGGGCAAGTTCGGCAATGCCAAGGCGGGCGACGTGCGCTGGGTGGCGGCCTTGGGCGCCGACTACGGCATGATCGCCGTGCGCAGCGATTCGCCCTACAAGACGCTGGGCGACCTGATCGCGGCATTGCGGCAGCATCCGGACAAGGTGCTGATCGGCGTCTCCGGCACCATCGGCAGCCAGGACTGGCTGAAGATGGCGCTGGTGGCGCGCCAGGCCGGCATCGATCCGAAAGTGCTGCGTTTTGTCGCGCTCGAAGGCGGCGGCGAAGTGTTTACGGCGATGCAGGCCGATTATGTGCAGGTGGTCTCGGGCGACACGTCCGAAGCCACCCTGAACGCCAGTGCCAACCACGCGCGCGTGCTGGCGGTGCTGTCGGAGAAGCGCCTGCCCGGCGTGCTGGCCGGCGTGCCGACGGCGCGCGAGCAGGGCGTCGACGTGGTATGGCCGATCATCCGCGGCCTGTGGATGGGCCCACAGGTGCCGGATGCGGATTACCAGCGCTGGGTAGCCACGTTCGAGCGCGCCATGGCCACGCCGCAGTTCGCCGAGTGGCGCGCGCAGGCTGGCCTGTATCCATTCGCCCTGACGGGGCCGAAGCTGACCGCGTATGTCAGGAAGGCGGTCGACGAGTATGCCAGGCAGGCGAATGAGCTTGGCCTGATGCGCTGAACGACCTCATATTAAAAAAACCTATTCATAGACGGAGACAACCCCATGCAAACCAAGACCCTGCTTCAAGTCGCCCTTGCCACCGCGTTTGCCAGCCTGGCCGGTGCCGCTTTCGCCCAGGTACCGGCAGGCTATCCGGCCGACTACCAGAAGATCATCGACGCTGCCAAGAAGGAAGGCAAGGTGGTGATCTACAGCGCCACCGACAGCAAGGCCGCCGCGCCGCTGATCAAGGATTTCAGCGCCCTGTATCCCGGCATCTCGGTCGAATACAACGACATGAATTCCACTGAAGTGTATAACCGCTTCATTTCCGAAGTGGCCGCCGGCGGCAACACGGCCGACGTGATGTGGTCCTCGGCGATGGACTTGCAGATGCGCCTGGCCTCCGATGGCTACGCCCTGAAATACAAGTCGGTCGAAGCGGCCAAGATCCCCGGCTGGGCCATGTGGGACGACCAGGCCTATGGCACCACGTTCGAGCCGGCCGCCATCGTCTACAACAAGCGCTTGCTCGACCCGAAGGAAGTGCCGAAGAACCATGACGACTTCGTCAAGCTGATCGCCACGCCGAAGTTCAAGGACAAGGTCACGACCTACGACATCGAAAAATCGGGCGTGGGCTTCATGTTCATGTCGCAGGACGCGAAAGAATATCCGCAATTCCTGGCGCTGCAAAACGCGTTTGGCACGGCCAAGGTGCGCGTGCAGTCGTCGACGGGCACCATGATGGAGCGCATTTCATCGGGCGAAAACCTGATCGGTTATAACGTGCTGGGCTCCTACGCCCTGGTGCGCGCCAAGACCGACCCGTCGATCGGCGTGGTGCTGCCCAAGGATTACACCCTGATCCTGTCGCGCGTGCAGTTCATCAACAAGAACGCGAAGAACGTCAACGCCAGCAAGCTGTGGCTCGATTACATCCTGTCGCACCGCGGCCAGACCATCATCGCGAACGGCGCCAAGCTGTTCGCCATCCGCGCCGACGTCACGGGCGAGACCACCTCGGCGGACCTGATCAAGGAAATCGGCGCGGCCAATGTCAAGCCGGTGCCGGTGCATCCGATCATCCTGCAATTTTTGGGACCAGCCAAGCGCATGGCTTTCCTCAAACAATGGAAAGAGACAGCCGGCAAGAAGTAACGCCGTCCTGGCCGTCCGCAGGCGCGTGCCAGCGGACGGATGCCGTACCCTTCATTCATTGGATTCATCATGCAAACTGCTATCTTGCCGCTGCCTGCACGGTCGCGCTCTCCCTTGTCGCGCCTGAACTGGCCGCGCGGCGTGGTCGTGGCGATCACCCTGGTCGCCATTTTCCTGCCGCTGTTCCTGATTTTTTACCAGAGCTTTTTGAACGCGCCCTTTTTCATGCCGGTGCGCGAATTCGGCTTTGATTCCTATCGTTTCATCTTCGATGATCCCGACTTTTCGATGGCCTTCAAGAATGGCCTGATGCTGGCCTTCGGCCTGACCGTCATCGCCGTGCCGCTGGGCGGCATGCTGGCCTTCCTGATGGTGCGCACGGATTTGCCGGGCCGCGGCTGGGTGGCGCCCATGCTGCTGGTGCCGATCTTTGTCTCGCCGATGGTGATGGGCTTTGGCTACGTCGTGTCGATGGGGCCCGTGGGCTTCTATTCGATCTGGGCCAAGGAGCTGCTCGGCTTCGTGCCCTGGAATATTTATTCTTTCACCAGCATCGTCATCATCGCCGGCCTGACGCACGTGCCGCACGTCTACCTGTATGCGTCGTCGGCTCTGAAAAGCCTGGGCTCGGACGTGGAAGAAGCGGCCCGCGTGGCTGGCGCCTCGCCGATCCAGGTGATGCTCAATGTGTCGCTGCCGATGATCATGCCGGCGCTGGCGTATGCGGGCGTGCTGGTGTTCTTCCTCGGCTTCGAAGTGTTCGGCCTGGTGCTGGTGCTCGGTGATCCGGAAGGCCACCTGGTGCTGCCGACCTATCTGTACAAGCTGACGAACAAGCTCGGTACGCCGTCGTACCATCTGATGGCCGCCGTCGCCGTCTGCCTGGTGATGGTGACGATGCCGCTGGTGATGATACAGCGCTGGCTGCTGAAATCGGCCAACAAATACGTGTCGATCAAGGGCAAGGGCGCGCGCAGCAAGGCCATGCCGCTGGGCCGCTGGAAGTGGCTCGCGTTTGCCTTGCTGGCAGGCTGGCTGATCTTCACCATCATCCTGCCATTGACGGGCATCGTGCTGCGCTCTTTCGTGCAGTACTGGGGCGAGGGCGTGCACCTGGCCGATGTATTGACCTTGCAGCATTTCCGCGATATTTTCGACCAGCCATCGCTGGTGCGCGGCATCGTCAACACCATCCTGATCGGCGTCGTCGGCGGCGCGCTGGCCGTGGGCTGCTACAGCTTCATCGCGCTGGCCATGCACCGCAAGCAGGACGGCATCACGCGTCTGCTCGACTACAGCGTGCTGGTGCCGCGCGCCGTGCCGGGCCTCCTGGCCGGCCTGTCGTTCCTGTGGGTATTCCTGTTCGTGCCGGCCTGGCTCGACGGCATATTGAAGGGCATGGACAACGGCGTGGCCCTGTGGCTGAGTGGCCATGTGATCCCCGTGCTGCGCGAAGTGCGCTCGACGATCTTCGCCCTGTGGCTCGCGTATTCGGTGGTGTGGATGGCCTACGGCATGCGACTCATTTCGACAGCGCTGCTGCAGGTGGGGCCGGAACTGGAAGAGGCGGCGCGCGCCGTCGGCGCCAACCGCGGCCAGGTGACGCGCGACGTGACCCTGCCGCTGATCAAATACGGTTTGCTGGGCGCCTGGCTGATGGTGTTCCTGATCTTCGAGCGCGAATATTCGACGGGCGTGTACCTGCTCTCGCCGGGCACGGAAGTGATCGGCGCCATGCTGGTGTCGCTGTGGGCGGGAGGCTCGACCGACCTGGTGGCGGCGCTGTCCTTCATCAATATCACCCTGGTGGCCATCGGCCTGGGCATCGCGCTGCGCTTCGGCGTGAAGTTGCATAACTAAATACAAAGACTGAGACCACATCATGAATGAATTGACTGTCAATGAGCTGTACCTGGACTACGGCACCGGCGCCTCCGCCAACCAGATCCTGAAGGGTGTCTCGATGCACCTGAAAAAAGGCGAAGTGGTCGCCTTGCTGGGGCCTTCGGGCAGCGGCAAGACCACCTTGCTGCGTGCCGTGGCCGGGCTGGAAAGCCCGAAGGCGGGCACCATCCAGATCGGCGAGCGCAATGTCTACGATGGCGCGAAACACTTCGAGATGCCGGCCGAGCATCGCAACCTGGGACTGGTGTTCCAGTCGTATGCGCTGTGGCCGCACAAGACCGTCTTCGACAACGTCGCCTACGGCCTCAAATTGCGCAAGATGGGCAGCACGGAGATCGCCGCGCGCATCAAGGAAGTGCTGACGCAACTGGGCCTGGGCCACCTGGGCGAGCGCTATCCGCACCAGCTGTCCGGCGGCCAGCAGCAGCGCGTGGCGATCGCCCGCGCGCTGGTATACAACCCGCCCGTGATCCTGCTCGACGAACCGCTGTCGAACCTGGACGCCAAGCTGCGCGAGGAAGCACGCGCCTTCCTGCGCGAACTGATCGTGCGCCTGGGCCTGTCGGCCCTGATGGTGACGCATGACCAGGGCGAGGCGATGGCCATTTCCGACCGCATTCTGCTGCTGAATAACGGCAAGATCGAGCAGCAGGGCACGCCGCAAAGCATGTATGAAACGCCGGACACCCTGTTCACGGCCGAATTCATGGGCAGTAACAACCGCCTGCCAGGCAAGGTGGTGCAGCGCGAAGGCAATCAGGTGCGCCTGCTGGTCAATGGTGCGTCCATGGAGGGCGTGGCGCGCGGCGCCAACGTGGGCACGGAAGTCACCACCATGATCCGCGTCGAGGAAGTGAAGATCAGCGCCACGCAGGTCGACAACGCCATCGAGCTGCCGCTGCTGACCTGCATGTACCTGGGCGACCGCTGGGAATGCCTGTTCGAACGCGGCGGCGCCGAGAACATCAGCCTGCGCGCATATTCGCGCCACAAGCTCGAAGCGGGCAAGTACTGGCTGCACATGCCGGCAGACAAGCTCTGGGTGTTTTAACGGTGACGAGGTGGCCATCCTGGCCACCTCGCCCATGCTGCCACGTCCTTAATTCCCCCGCACCACGATTTCCTGCACTTTCGGTTCGCGCTGGCGCATGAAGCGCACGATGGAGTCGACGGTGACGACGTCGATCTGGCGCGTCATGCGGCGCTCGAACGGGTGGTCGTCGAAGGCGATATTTGCGCGGAACATGCGCGCGCCCAGGCGCGTGGCGGCGGGTATGCTCAGCGTTTGCGGCGCGTAGCTGGCGCTGCGCAGCCAGCCTTGCGCTTCGGCGCGCGTTTCTATCTTGCCGGGCTCGTTGCTGGCGGCGGCCAGGGTTTCCAGCACCCACTGGTTCGAATTCTGGTACTTGGTGGAAAACGGGTAGGCCAGCATATTGTAGTGCGCCTCATGCAGGCGCTTGGGCGTGTTCGACGTCAGCAGGCGCACCAGTTGCTGCTGCGTATCCTGACCCGGAATCAGGATCATGCTTTCATATATGAACACATCGTCCATGAAGAAATTGCCCAGGCCTTCGTTGTACAGCGACGATTGCGCCGTGCCGCACTCATTGAGTTCATGCACTACCAGCCAGCGGCCCTTCGGGTGGTCGCGCCAGGCCAGCGCCATGTGCGAATAGCGCAAATTGTACTTCGACAGGTCTTGCCCGGCGCGCGCCAGCAGCGCCACCTGCGCGCCCGAGCCATCGAGCGCTTGCAGTGTCTTTTGCGCCAGGTCCATCGATTTGACGAGGGTGGTCGCATCCGTTTGCTTTTCCTCGCACGAGCGTCCCGCATGGGCGGCGCCGGCCAGGGCCAGGCTGATGATCATGGCAGTCAGGCGTTTCATGGGTTTACGCTTTCGAATGGTGGAGGATGGCATTGCCGGCCGCATTCGGCACATAGGCGATGGCCTTGCCCGACAGCACCAGCATGTGGCCCGTCGAGACGGCCACCACCTGGATGGCCGTGCCGGCCGCCAGCGACAGGCCCTGCGTGGCCTTCTGGCTCAGCTTGACGGAGGCCGTGGCCGCCTGCGAGGCGCCTTTGGCAGCGCTTTTCAGCACGAGGACGCTGCCGTCGGCCACGTCTTCCACCTTGTCGATGATGATTTCACCGGCGGCGGCCAGCACCGACATGGAGCCGACGAGCACGATGGCCGACGCCATGCTGGCGTTGTCGGACGCGTTGGTGGTGTCGGAGTTGGCGGCCTGGGCCAGTGGACCCAGGGTGGCGGCGCACAGCAGGGCGGTGGCGAGCAACTGTTTCATGGAATGTCCGTTCTTCATTGGTGGTTACACTTTGGAGTGGTGCAGCAGCGCCTTGCCCAGTTCGTTCGGGATGAAGGCGATGGCCTTGCCTGAAAGAACCAGCATATGGCCGGTGGACATCGCCACCACGTTGACCACGGTGCCGGCCGCCAGCGACAGGCCCTTGGCCGCTTGCCCACTCATCTGGATGGATGCGCCGCCCGCTTCGGAAGCGCCCTTGAGCACGATGACGATGCCTTCGCCCACTGTTTCCACGCTGGCGACGACCACCTGGCCGGAGGCGACCAGCATCGACATGGAACCTGCGACGACGATGGCGGAACCCTGGCTGAGATTTTGCGAGCCATTCGACAGATTCTCGGAGGCGGCGGCGTGGACCAGGCCGGGAGCGGCCACGGAGAGCGTCAACAGCGACAGGGACAGGCAGAGGGGCAGCAGGCGTTTCATGTGTTTCTCCTTCAAGTGTGCCAAGTGGCAACGCCATCATTGTAGACTGTGGGCAATTGGTCAATGAAAACGCTACTCGTAGCGGGCAGGCATACCGCAGGTAGCGTATAGCGCTACTTTTTTGCCGCTGGAACCGATGCTATTTATATAAAGGAAGTGCATGCCGCAAACCCACGCCTTGATCGAAGCCTTGAAACGCCTGTTGAAAGCGCGTTCCGTCACGTATGCCGAGCTGGCCCAGCGCATCGGCGTGTCCGAAGCCAGCGTCAAGCGGATGTTTTCGCAAAAGCAATTTACCCTGCAGCGCCTGGACCAGATCCTGGTGGCCATCGGCAGCGATTTCCAGCAACTGGCGCTGGCCGTGCAGTCAGCCCAGGCCGCGCCCACCCTGATCACGGGACTGACGTATGCGCAGGAAAAGGAAATCATCGAGGATACCCGGCTGTTCGTGGTAGCTGTCTCTGCCCTGAACCTGCTGCCGCTGGAACAGATCGTCGCCATCTACGACATCAGCGAGGCGCAAGCCGTGAAATACCTGCTGCGCCTCGACAAGATCGGTTTTTTGGAACTGCTGCCGAATAACCGGGTCAAACTGCTGGTGGCACGCACGTTTGCGTGGATACCGAACGGTCCCATTCACACGTATTTCAAAAAGGAAGCTTATGGCGACTACTTGAATTCGCAATTCGATGGCGAGACGGAATTGCTGCGTCTGGTGAACGTGATGTTGTCGAAAAAATCCACGGCAGCCTTGCTGGAACGCCTGAAACAAGTGGCGGTGGAATTCTCGCAGCAGCACCAGGAAGACGCGCGCCTGCCCGGCGATGAGCGCCTGGCCATCAGTTTCATGCTGGCGGCGCGGCCGTGGATGCCGCAGACGTTCAAGGCGTTGCTGCGGCAGTGAGGCAGCCATATTGCGGGCAAGCGGCTATTGCTCCTGCTTGTCGGTACTGCCTTGTTCCTGTTTCATCTGCGTCAGCAAACGCCAGGCAAAAAAGCCCAGCACGCCCACGCCCAGCAGCAGTGCGCCCCACAGCGCGGCCAGGCGCCACGTTGTCCCGTCCTTGGTGACGCGTGCGGGCGCAGCCACGCTCCCGTTGGGTTTGAGCGGACCGGCGCTGGCCGTCTTGAGCGCCAGCAATTCGTCCGCCCTGAAGCCGGGCGCCACTTGCGCCAGCGGTTGCGCCACGGCGGCGGCGTTGCGGTTGCCGAACGCCAGCTGATAGGGCGGCTTGCCGCTGGCCAGGAAGACCACGGTGGCCGGTGTCCAGCCCAGGCGCATGGCGGGCGCGTCGCTGGCGGAGAGCGCGAGATCCGTGGCCGTCAGCAGCACCCATTCGCCCGTTTGTGTGACGGGCATGGTCAGGTCGCCCGAGACCCTCTCCTTGCCATCGAGGCCGATGCGGTAAAACGTTGTGCTCAGCAGGGGATCGAAATAGGCGCCTTGCGCGGGACGCGCCTGGTGGCGCAGGTGTAGCCGGTGCCGGGGAATATAGCTGCTTTGGCGATACACGCCCAGGGTCACGGGCAGCACCACATTGTTGTGCGTCAATTGCAGGGCGATGCTGTCGGCGGGGATGGCGAGGGGAGTGGCGTAGCGCCATTCATTCGCCTGCTTGCCGGGCAAGCCTTGCAGCACGATGGAGGCGCGCAGCGGGGCGATGTCCGTTTCGCTGACGGCTTGCGCCGTAATCGCCGCAAAGGCCAGCGGCTCGCCCGCTTGCCAACTCAGGCGCGCATAGCGAAACGCGCGCGGCGCAAAGGCGATGCTGTCGTTGGCCAGGGTCTGCGTGTCGCTGTTGCTGAGCCAATTCAGGGTGGTGGTGCCGATGGCGTCCCATTGTTTCAGGTCATCGCTCACTTCCAGCAGCACTTGCGCACTGTAATTGTCCGTGCGGGCCGGCGGCGTGAAGCGCAAGGCGGCGATGCGCTTGTCTTGCGTTTGCTTGCCCAGGTCGAGGATCAGCGCTTGCAGCGCCGCCGTGGCCGCTGCCGTGCCGGCGCGCGTGCTGACCGACAGCAAGCGGCCATCGTCGGCCGTGCGGATATCGATGCCTTGCATGCCATCGCCAGTTGCTGGCGCGCCCGTCACGGGGAAAATGCGGGCGGGAACGCTGCTGCGCTGCGTGGCCGATTGCGCGGGCGGCGCGCCGATGGCATAGGCCAGGCGCTTGCCGTCGGCGTCGAATAGCCGAACGTCGGCCAGGTTGGCCGAGCTGGCGTGCAGGTAAACGTCCCTGGGCAATGTTAGCTGCACGATGCCGGCGCCTGCCGGCGACTGGATGGGCATGCTCCAGGCATAGTCCTGCGGCCGGTCCTGGCCAGGTGCGGCCAGCGCGGTGCCTGCCACCAGCAGGCCGCAGCAGATCAATGAGGCTTTCATGCGGCTCCTTGTTGCGGTTCGGCTGGCGCTGGCGCAGCAGCCTTGGGGAAGGGGGCCAGGTAGCCGATCAAGACCATCAGCAAACCGACACCGACGAAGGAGACGATGCGTTCGATGCCGCCCACGTTCGACAGGTCGATCAGGAACAGTTTCAAGACGACTAGGCCCAGCAGCACGGCGCCCAGGCTCCATTGCTGGCGCCGCTGCTGGCGCGCCGCGTGGCGCATCAGCAGCAGGGCCGTGATGCTCCACACCAGCGACAGCATCGCTTGCACGAACTGCGAGGCCAGCATGGCGTCAAAGGTATACGGCACGCCCAGGTAATGCGACACGGTGCGCAGCAGCATCAGGTTGAACCAGGCATACAGCAAGCACACGGCCACGACAGGCAGGCGCGTTTGCCACACGGCGGGCAGCGGGATCTGGCCGGCCGGGAATAAACGGTAGCTGGCAATGGCCAGCAGGACGGCAAAGCCCGTACTCAGGTCCAGCGGATTGAGCAGCGGCAAATAGGGCAGGGGTGCCATGGCGCCGTTGTCGAAAATGTTCCATGCGGCGATCAGCAGCAGCGACCATGCCGCCGCCAGCGGTATCAGATAACGCTGGTACCAGTCTGCAATCGGCGCCACCGGCCAGGCGTTCGCGCGGCAGCGGCGGATCAGCAGGGCCAGTGCCAGCATCATGGCCCAGGCCGGCAAGTAACGGGCCCAGGCAGGGCTGACGCTGTCTTCATGCTGTGCCAGCCAGGCGCTGACCTGGATGGCGCCCACGGGCCACAGCATCAACCAGGGCGCGGCCGTGCGCAGCGTATGCAACAGGCGCAGGGCACGCACGTCGAGTTGCCAGCCCGCTTGCGGCCAGGCCCGCAGCAGGTATTCGCCGGCCGCCAGGGCGCTGGCCAGGGCCAGCCAGCTCAAGCCGGTCGGCAGGTAATCGCGCAGGTACAAGGCCAGCAGCATGTGGGCGCTCCACAGGCCCAGGCCAAGCCAGGCGGCCACGCTGAGCCAGCGCAGTTGCGGCCAGTCGAGGCGCCGCGCCAGGATGGCGAACGCGGGCGTCGTGACGCAGACGGCGATCAGGTACAGCGCCAGCCAGTGTTCGCCCGCGTGCGGTTGCAGCCCCAGGTCGCCGTCGATCAGGCGCAGCAGCCAGCTGGTGAAGGGCACGAGGATGGCGGCAAACCACAGCAAGCCGCTCCACACCAGCAGGGGGCGCGCCACCAGGGCCAGCAGCTCGTCGCCGCCGCGCGCGCGCAGCGCAAGGAAACGCGCGCTGGCAAACGCTGCGGTACCCAGCAGCAGGGCGCTGAGGAAGGAACCGTCGAACAGGCTGGCCGGATGCTGGTCCCAGGCCCAGCTGGCGCGGCTGAGCAATATCATGCCGGCCAGTACCTGCACGGCCAGCAGCAGCGCGCGCGGCGCATGCCATTGCTCGCGTTGCGCCAGCGCCGCCAGCAAGGCTGCCACTGCCAGCGCGCTGACGGTCAGCAGGTTCAGTTGCGTGGCAGCATCCGTGCGCAGCAGGATTTCATTCCACACGCCGCCCAGCAGCCAGACCGTGGCGGCCGTCAGGAACAGCACGGACAGACTGCGCATGAACTCCGGATGCAAGTGGCTGCCGTGACGGCGGAAATTGAAGGCCATCACCAGCGCGGCGGCAGCCAGCAGCAGGCAGCCGAGCCAGAGGTTGGCCTGCATGGCCCTAGCCGCATCGAGCCCCTGCAGGATGAACAGGAAGGAGATCCATGCACCCGCCTGCACCAGCAAGCCGAAGGCCCAGGCCAGCGTCTGGCGCTGGCGCAAGCCGACCCAGACGATGCCCGCGCCTTCCAGCGCCCAGGCGGCGGACGTCCAGCGGCCATCTAACGCAAACGGGATGGCCAGCGTGCCAAACACCACGCCCAGCGCCAGGAAGGCTTCGGCCAGCAGTTTGAAACCGTTCCTGCGCCACAGGGTCACGGCCAGTCCCGTGTAGGTCAAGCCGGCGAGCAGCGCGGAAAACGCCAGGCCGAAGTCAAAGTGCCGCACCAGGCCGTATTGCAGGCCCATGGCCGCCAGCGGCGTGCCGAAGACGAGGGTGCCATCCACGTAATGCTTGAGGCGCGGCGCCTGGCGCGCGCAGTAGGCAATCGCGATGCCGATATAGAACAGCACGAACAGGATCAAAAACAGTTGCGTCGACAGGTAGTGTTCGGGCGTGTAGCGCAGCAGGCCCCAGGTGGTGGCGACGACAAAGGTAAAGCCAAAGCTCAGCACATTCAGGACGCGCCAGGCGCGTTTCAGGGCGATGGCGAAGACGCCTGCATTGAGCAGCGCGTAATAGCTGAACAGGCCGATATGGTTGCCGCTGCCCGTCGACACGAGCAGGGGCACGGCAAAGCCGCCGACGATGCCGAAGACGGCCAGCCAGACGGCGTTTTGCAGCACGGCCAGCAAACACGTGAATGCCGTCAGCACGAACAGCACGGCAAACGCCAGGCCGGCCGGGATCAGTTCATACAGGCGGAAGGCGCCAAACGTCACCAGCATCAATATCGCCAGCGCCGTGCCCTGCAGCGGCAAGCTGATGCCGGGACGGCTGAGGCGGATGCGCCAGGCCCAGGCCAGCAGGGCGATGTCGGCCAGCACGATGCCGGCCAGGCGCAGCTCGATGGGCAGCGTGACCTGCGCCGACACGTATTTGAGCAGGAAGCTGACGCCGAGGAAGAGGATCAGCAAGCCCAGCTTGGCAACCAGGTTGCCGGTAAACAGCCAGTTCTTGGCCTTGGCAACGAGGCCATCCGGGTGCGCGATCCAGGACGGGGTGTTGGGGACGGCGGGAGCGGGCCTGGCCGGAACCGGCGGGGCTGGCTTCGGCGGCACGGGTGCAGCTGGTGCGGGCGCTGCAGCCGGCGCGACCTTCGCCACCTCGGCCACCTTGATCGCTGCCGCTTGCGGCACGGGGGCGGGCGTCGGCAAAGGCGCCGGCGCTGCCACGGGCGCCACGCTAGCGGGCGCGGCGGGTGCGATGGGCACGGCGGACGTGCCGGCCGGCGCGTCGGCCTGGCCTTCCAGCGCTCGCAGGCGCTGCTGGATGGCGTCGACTTCCTTGCGCAAGCGCGCCGTCAGCAATTCCAGATCCGCTACTTTCCGGCGGTGCTGCAGCACCAGCACGAAGGCGGTGACCAGCAAGGCCAGGATGGTCAATGATGTCATTCCAAACATGGAGGCAGCTTTCCGGGAGGGGCGGGCAGGGGCGCCAGCGGTATGCGCACATTACCTTATTATCAAGATACAAGCGATTTCTGTTGTATCAGAGTAAGAGCCAGGCAGCGCGTGGGCGGCAAGGCGAGCATGACGCGCAGGCTGTTTTCCGTATTGATGCCGAGCAAGATGACGACATTCAGATTGTCGTGCGCAAGATAGTGCTGTATTTTAGCAATTCCTTAATTGCCAGTTCCCCATGCCATGAGTCAAAGCAGCCAGTTTTCCTTATTGTCGCAGCGCCGTTTCGGGCCCTTCTTCTGGACCCAGTTCTTCGGCGCCTTCAACGACAATCTGTTCAAGACGGCCTTGATGGTGATCCTCGCCTACGATGCGCTGAGCTGGACCACGCTCGACCCGTCCACCATCACCAATCTGATTCCCGGCCTGTTCATCCTGCCCTACGTCGTGTTTTCAGCCACGGCGGGCCAGCTGGCCGACAAGTTTGAAAAGGCGGGCCTGGCCCGTTTCGTGAAATGGATGGAACTGGCCATCATGGCCGTAGCCGCCGCCGGCTGGATGACGCATACCCTGTGGCTGCTGGTGGCGGCCGTGGTCGGCATGGGCGTGCATTCGACCCTGTTCGGCCCCGTCAAGTATGCGTACCTGCCGCAGCAGCTGAAACCCGAAGAGTTGGTCGGCGGCAATGGCCTGATCGAGATGGGCACCTTTGTCGGCATTCTATTGGGCGAAATCCTCGGCGCCGTCTTGATCGTGCACAAGCCGCTGGGCGTGGAACTGGTGGCTGGCGCGACCATCGCCGTGGCCATTTTCGGCCTGCTCGCCAGCTACCGCGTGCCGCGCACGCCGGCGCCCGAGCCTGATTTGAAGGTGAGTTTGAATTTTGTGGCCGAATCGTTCCGCAACCTGAATTTTTCGCGCAAGAACCGTCCCGTCTTCCTGGCCATGCTGGGCAACTCCTGGTTCTGGTTCTACGGCGCCCTGATCCTGGCGCAGTTCCCCGTGTACTCGAAGGATTTCCTGCATGGCGACCATAGCGTGTTCGTGCTGCTGCTGACCGTGTTTTCCGTCGGTATCGGCACGGGGTCCTTGCTGTGCGAAAGGTTGTCCGGTCACAAGATCGAAATCGGCCTGGTACCGTTCGGCTCCATCGGACTGTCGCTGTTCGGCATCGACCTGTATTTCGCCAGCAATGCGTATGCGAATACGCAAGTGGTCGACGCGCTGGCGTTCGTCAGCCAGGCGGGCGTGCCGCGCATTTTGCTCGACATCGTCATGATCGGCGTGTTCGGCGGCTTTTTCATCGTACCCCTGTTCGCCCTGATCCAGACGCGCTGCGACCCGAAACACATTTCGCGCACGATCGCCGGCATGAATATCCTGAACGCGCTGTTCATGGTGGCGGCCGCGGGCGTGGCCATCGTGCTGCTGGGGCAAGGCTTTACCATCCCGCAGTTGTTTCTCGTTACGGCCATTTTGAATGCGCTGGTGGCTGCCTACATCTTCTCGCTGGTGCCGGAATTCCTCATGCGCTTCCTGGCGTGGATATTGATCCAGACCGTGCACAGGGTCAAAGTCGTCGATGGCGAGCGCATCCCCGCGGAAGGGGCCGCCGTATTGGTGTGCAACCACGTCAGCTATGTGGATGCCATCGTCATCATGGCGGCCAGCCCCCGCCCCATCCGTTTCGTCATGGACCACCGCATCTTCAAGATGCCGCTGATGGGCTGGATTTTCCGCACGGCCAAGGCGATTCCCATCGCGCCGGCCAAGGAAGATCCTTTCCTGATGGAAAAGGCTTTCATTGACATCGCGCAAGCGCTGCACGAAGGCGAACTCGTCTGCATCTTCCCCGAAGGCAAGTTGACGCGCACAGGCCAGATCAGCGAATTCAAGGGCGGTATCGCGAAGATCGTCGAGCGCAGCAAGGTGCCCGTGATTCCACTGGCGCTGCGCGGCTTGTGGGGGCATCTGTTGAGCCATCGCAATGGCCATTTGTTCGAGCGCGCCTTCAAGGCGGGCTTGCGCTCGCGCCTGTCGCTGGCCGTGGGCATGCCCGTGGCGCCCGAGGCCGCCACGCCGGAACTGTTGCAGCAAAAGGTGCAGGAATTGCGCGGCAAGTGGAAGTAATCGCTAGGTTGCCCGCGTAGTGTCCCCCGCCCGCCGCGCCAGGTGCTGTTCCAGCAGGGCTGCGATGGCGGCGAAATCCACCGGTTTCGTCAGATGATGGTCGAAACCGGCTTGTTCCGTGCGTGAGCGCGCCTCACCCCAGCCCGTCAGGGCGATCAGCAGCACCTCGCGCCCGTGCGCACGCTGGCGTATCTGGCGCGCCGCTTCATAACCATCCATGTCCGGCATGCCCAGATCCATCACGACCAGTTGCGGCCACGTCATCTCGACGGCCGCCAGGGCTTGCGCACCGCCATACGCGACCCTGGCGGCATAGCCCTCGAGCTGGAACAGGCTTTGCAGGGAGTCTGCCGCATCGAGGTTGTCGTCGACCACCAGCACTTGTACGGGCGGGACCGCGCCGGTGGGGGACTCTTGGGCGGCCGCCGCCGGCATGACGGCAGGGGCGTCGCCGGTGCTGGCCGGCAAGGTGACGATGAAGCGGCTACCGCGACCGGGGCCGTCGCTGCAGGCTTCGATGCTGCCGCCATGCATCTCGGCAAACTGGCGCGCCAGGCTGAGGCCGATGCCCAGGCCGCTGGCCAGCTGGCCGGCTACCGTGCGCCCCTGTTCAAACATGGAAAAGATGCGCGGGATGGCGTCCGGCTCGATGCCGATACCATTGTCTTCGACCGTCACCTGCAACTGGCCCTGCGCCAGGCATGCCGTGAGGTGGATGTGGCCGCCGTCGGGCGTGAACTTCACGGCATTCGACACGATATTGGCGAAGATCTGCACCACCCTGGCATAGTCGGCGTGCAAGGTCACGGCATGCGGCGGCAATGCCTGGGTGATGCTGATGTGCCGGCTGTCGGCAGCGGGCTGGCACAGTTCGATTACATGCTCGAGCACTTGCTGCAATTTAATATTCTCGCGCTGCAGCAGTACCTTGCCGCTGGTGATGCGCGCCACGTTGAGCAAGTCATCCACCAGCCGCGTCAGGTGCGTCACCTGGCGGTCGATCACGCCACTCACTTTGCTGACCTGCTCGGATGCCGGATACAGGTGCTTGAGCAGGGCCACCGAGGTCTTGATGGGCGCCAGCGGATTGCGCAGTTCATGCCCGAGGCTGGCAAGGAATTCGTCCTTGCGTCGCTGCGTCTCGCGCACCTGGTACTGGCGCCGGCGCGCGCGCAGCATGGCGTGGGCCGAGGTGATCAGGGTCAATATGTGTACGGGGCGTTCCAGCAGGGTCAGGTTGCCCAGGGTGGCAACGGCTTGCCGCAAAGGCAGGGAATCGAGTCCCGCGTGCGTCAGCAAAATGATGGGCAAATCGGACCAGTCCGGTTGCTGGCGGGCGTAGGCGTCGAGCACGGCGTACACGCCTGCATGCAAGGCCTCGTCCACCGTCAGCACGCCGCCGGCGCCCAGCGCCAGTTGCTCGGCCAGTTCGCCGGCGGAACGGCAGGCGTGGCTGGCGATGGCCTCGCCGGCGAGCACCCTGGTGGTCAGGGCGGCGTCCTGGCCGCCAGGCGCATAGATCAGGATACGCTGCTCCATGGCAACTCCTAGGGGAAGGGCGTGCCGCCGATGGTGGGCAAGCCCGACAGGATGCCGTGAAAGCCGGCCAGGGCCGGGCCGATGCGGATGCCCTGCGGGCTGATCTCGAAGCGGCGGATGCTGCGCTCGTGCGCGCTGCCGCGCTTCTTGAAGACGGAAATGGCTTGCCGCACCTCGCCTTCCGTTTCGTAGTAGCGCAGCATGATGACGCTGTCGGCCAGATAGCTGGCGTCGGCCGCCGTCGTCATCGAGGTGCCCAGCATGTTTTGCTGCACGCCGACGAGCAGGGTGGCCACGCCGCGTTGGCTCAGGTAATTGAGCAGTTCGTGCAGGTAGGTGCTCTGGAAGCGTTCATTGGGCACGGCATGCATGTAGCCGTTCAGGCTATCGATGACGATGACCCGGGCGCCCCGTTCTGCCGCGTCGACCACGGCCTGGGCGAATTCTCCCGGTGTCAGCTCGGCCGGATCGATTTGCTGTGCGCTCAGCAGGCCGGAGTCGAGTGCCGCCTGCAGGTGCATGCCCACGTTGCCGGCCCGGTTCAGGAGCTTGCTGCGCGCCTCCTCGAACAGGAACATGGCGCACGGTTCGCCGCGCGTTGTGGCCGCGTGCACGAATTGCGCCGCCAGGGTGGACTTGCCGCTGCCGGCTGGGCCGGAAATGAGCGTGCTCATGCCTTCTTCCAGGCCGCCGCCTATCATGGTATCGAGTTCGGGCACGCCGCTCGACAGGCGCCGATGGTCGCCATCGCGTCGCGTGTCGGCCGCCACCAGGCGCGGATAGACGATCAGGCCGTCATGGGCGATCTTGTAGTCGTGCGTGCCGCTGCGAAACGGCACGCCCCGGTATTTCACCACCCGCACGCGGCGCCGGTCATTGCCATAGTCCTGGTTTTGCAGTTCCAGCGAGATCACGCAATGGGCCACGCTACGCACTTGCAAGCCGTCGTCCAGCGCGGAACGGTCATCGATCAGCAGGGTGGTGCAGTGCCGGCTGGCCAGGTATTGTTTCAACGCCACGACCTGGCGCCGGTAGCGCAAGGGGTTTTCCGCCAGCAATTGCAGTTCGGACAGCGAATCGAGCACCAGGCGGGCAGGGCGGTGCTTTTCGATGGCGGCGAGGATGCGCTGGTTGGTCGAGGCCAGTTCGATTTCCGACGGGTGGAAGATGGTGTACTGGCGTTCGGGGTCGAGGATGTCGTCGCTGGGCGCCACCTCTTCGATGGCGATGCCGGCCAGGTTCCAGCCATGCGACAGGGCCGCGCCGCGCAGCTCGATCTCGGATTCCGCCAGGGCGATATACAGCACGGACACGCCGCTGCGCGCGCCCTCGGCCAGAAATTGCAGCGCCAGGGTGGTCTTGCCCGTGCCGGGAACGCCTTCGACCAGATACAGGCGCTCGGCCAGCAAGCCGCCCGTGAGTATGGCGTCGAGGCCGGCGACGCCCGTCGACAGCAGTGGCGGCGTGTCCGGGCCGCTCGCGCCATCTTGCTGCCTGGTATTTCGCGCCTGTGCTGTCATCGTTGCGCCCCCGCTTTGCCACGCTGTGGCCACTATACTAGCGCGTCCACCGCACCATGTCTTTTCGATACCATTGGTAAATATTTATGGTGGCGAGGTGTGTGTGCGCAGGCAGTGTTGCGCGCGCGATCACGGCTTCAGCAAAAAACGCATTACCCTGCTACAGTAATCATTCAATCCAACTTTCCCGCTTTGCCGTTTTGCCGCCGCCCGCCCGCTTCCTGCTCGACCTGGCTGGCGTGCCGACGCTGTTGCTGTCCTCATTTCATTGCCTCATTGATAATTTAATTCGCTTGATAGTTACTATGTTTCAATTGTAACGATGCTTGACGATTTTAGAATGATCGTTCATTCTTTGATCTGCGTTAATAAATTTAGTCATTTCTAACGACACTAGCCAGCTTCTTTTTCAGAAAGTCCAAGATGCAACCAACATTTTCCTTGACGTCGCCGCGTACGAGCGGCGCTATTGCCGTTCTGTGCGCCACTGTAATCATGGCCGGCTGCAGTAAAAAACAGGAAGCACCTCACGCGCAGCAAGCGCCACAGGTGGTCGTGTTTACTGTTAATCCGGCCGCGTTGCCGATGAGCGCCGAATTGCCCGGCCGTACGAATGCCTACCAGGTCGCCGATGTGCGCCCGCAAGTCGGTGGCTTGATCCAGAAGCGCCTGTTCGTCGAAGGCAGCGATGTGAAAGCGGGCACGGCCCTGTATCAGATCGATTCCGCCACGTACCAGGCGGCCGCCAATTCGGCCAAGGCCGCGCTGTCGAAAGCCAAGGCCAACTTGCTGACGGCTGGTCCGAAAGCGTCGCGCTACAAGGAACTGGTTGCCATCGAAGGCGTGAGCCGCCAGGAATACGATGATGCCGTCGCCGCGTTCGAGCAAGCCAAGGCAGACGTCGAGTCCGCCACTGCGGCGCTGGAATCGGCGAACATCAACCTGCGCTACAGCACCGTAACGGCGCCGATCAGCGGCCGCACCAGCCGCTCGACCGTGACGGCCGGCGCGCTGGTCACGGCGGGCCAGGCCGAAGCCCTGACCACGGTGCAACAACTCGATCCGATCTACGTCGACGTGACCCAGTCGAGCACGGATTTGCTGCGCCTGAAGCGCCAGATGGCCGACGGCTCGCTGAAAAAAGTCGGCGAAGGCCAGGCTAAGGTTGACTTGCTCCTGCCGGACGGCAGCAAGTACAGCGAATCGGGCAAGCTGCAGTTTTCTGGCGTGAGCGTCGATCCGACCACCGGCAACGTGGTCTTGCGCGCGCTGTTCCCGAACCCGAAAGGCGAATTGCTGCCAGGCATGTACGTACGTGCTCAGCTGGAAACGGGCGTCGATGAAAAAGCCATCACCGTGCCGCAAGTGGGCGTGACGCGCAACCAGAAGGGCCAGGCAACTGCCCTGATCCTGAACAAGGAAAACAAGGTCGAGCAACGCGTGCTGACTACCAGCGGCACCGTCGGTACCAACTGGCTGGTGACGTCCGGCCTGGCCGCAGGCGACCGCGTGATCGTGGAAGGCTTGCAAAAAGTCAAGCCAGGCGCCCCTGCCGTTGCCGTGCCGGCCAAGGCTGAAGCTGCTCCTGCTCCTGCGCCTGCCGCTGCCGCTTCTGCCGCAGCATCGGCTGCCAGCGCCCACTAATTCAGGAGAATATTAATGGCCCGTTTTTTCATTGACCGCCCGATTTTTGCCTGGGTGGTCGCGATCGTCATCATGCTTGCCGGCGTGATTTCGATCCTCAGCCTGCCGATCGCGCAGTACCCGAGCATTGCCCCGCCGTCGATTTCGATCAGCGGCTCCTACCCTGGCGCCTCCGCCAAGACCGTGGAAGACGCGGTCACCCAGGTCATCGAACAAAAGATGAAGGGCATCGACGGCTTGCGTTACATGTCCTCGTCGAGCGATGCGACTGGCGGCATCAGCATCACGCTGACGTTTACCAGCGGCACCAATCCCGATATTGCCCAGGTGCAGGTACAGAACAAGCTGCAGCTGGCTACGCCACTGCTGCCGACGGCTGTCACGCAACAGGGTCTCGTCGTGTCGAAAGCGACCAAGAACTTCCTGATGGTGTTCGGCTTCATTTCCGAAAACGGCAAGATGGACCAGACCGATTTGAGCGACTATGTGGCCGCCAACGTCGTCGATCCGCTCAGCCGCGTGCCGGGCGTGGGCGACGTGACACTGTTCGGTTCGCAGTACGCCATGCGCATCTGGCTCAATCCGGCCAAGCTGCAAAGTTTCAACCTGACCCCGGCGGACGTGATCACGGCCGTGCAGGCGCAGAATGCGGAAGTGTCGGCCGGTGAACTGGGCGGCACGCCGTCCATCAAGGGCCAGCAGCTGAACGCCACCGTGTCGGCGCAAAGCCGATTGCAAACGGTAGAACAGTTTGGCGCCATCTTGCTGAAAACCACGACCGACGGCGCCATGGTGCACCTGAAGGATGTGGCCAGCATGGAACTGGGCCGCGAGAACTACAACACCGTGGCCCGCTACAACGGCCATGCGGCAACCGGCGTAGCGATCAAGCTGGCGACGGGCGCCAACGCGCTCGATACGGCCAACGCGGCGAAAGCCATGCTGGGCAACCTGAGCAAGCAATTCCCTGAAGGCATGAGCTACCAGGTGGCGTTCGACACGACCCCGTTCGTGAAACTGTCCATCGAAGAAGTGGTCAAGACCCTGGTCGAAGCCGTCATCCTGGTGTTCCTGGTGATGTATCTGTTCCTGCAGAACTTCCGCGCCACCCTGATCCCGACCATGGCCGTGCCGGTCGTGCTGCTCGGTACCTTCGGCATCCTGAACGCGTTCGGTTACTCGATCAATACGCTCACCATGTTCGCCATGGTGCTGGCCATCGGCTTGCTGGTCGATGATGCGATCGTGGTGGTGGAAAACGTCGAGCGCGTGATGAGCGAAGAGGGCTTGTCGCCGCTGGAAGCGACGCGCAAGTCGATGACGCAGATCACGGGCGCGCTGGTCGGTATCGCCATGGTGCTGTCGGCCGTGTTCGTGCCGATGGCCTTCTTCGGCGGTTCGACGGGCGTGATTTACCGCCAGTTCTCGATCACGATTGTCTCGTCAATGGTGTTGTCCGTCATCGTCGCGCTGGTGTTTACGCCAGCCCTGTGCGCCACCTTGCTCAAACCGGTCGAAAAAGGCCATCACGCGACCAACAAGGGTTTCTTCGGCTGGTTCAACCGCAGCTTCGACAGCAGCAGCAACAAATACCAGGGCATGGTCGGCAGCATGATCCGCCACCGCGCCCGTTCGATGCTGTTGTACGTGCTGTTGCTGGCCGGCCTGGTGTTCGTCTTCATGCGCCTGCCAACCTCCTTCCTGCCGGAAGAAGACCAGGGCATCCTGTTTACGCAGATTCAATTGCCGACGGGCGCCACGCAAGAGCGCACCCTGAAAGTGATCGAACAGGTCGAAGACCACTTCATGAACAGCGAGAAAGACAACGTCGCTTCCGTGTTTGCCGTGGCAGGTTTCAGCTTCGGCGGCAACGGCCAGAATACGGGTATCGCCTTCGTGCGCCTGAAAGACTGGTCGCTGCGCAAGGATGTGGCGCAAAAAGCGCCGGCCGTGGCCGGTCGCGCCATGGGCAAGTTGTTGCAGATCAAGGATGCGATGGTGTTTACGTTTGCACCGCCTGCCGTGCTGGAACTGGGTAACGCCACCGGTTTCGACATGCAGCTGCAGGATATCGGCGGTGTCGGCCATGACGCCCTGATGGCGGCGCGTAACCAGTTGCTGGGCATGGCGTCGCAGAATCCGGCCATGGTCGGCGTACGCCCGAACGGCCAGGAAGATACGCCGCAGTACAAGATCGACATCGACCAGCAAAAAGCGACCGCGCTGGGCTTGCAGATCTCGGAAATCAACCGCGTGCTGAGCGTCGGCTGGGGTAGTTCGTATGTGAACGACTTCCTCGACCGTGGCCGCGTGAAAAAAGTGTTCATCCAGGGCGATGCCAGTTCGCGCATGCTGCCGGAAGACTTGAACAAGTGGTTCGTGCGCAATACCGCTGGCCAGATGGTGCCGTTCTCGGCCTTCGCCACCGGCAAGTGGATTTACGCCTCGCCACGCCTGGAACGCTACAACGGCTTGCCGTCGGTAGAGATCCTGGGTACGCCGGCGCCGGGCCAGAGCACGGGCGCCGCCATGAACGCGATGGAAGAAATGGTCGCCAAGCTGCCGCCTGGCATCGGCTTCAGCTGGACCGGCGTGTCGCTGGAAGAGCGCGAATCCGGTTCGCAGACGCCGCAGCTGTATGCGCTGTCGCTGCTGATCGTGTTCCTGTGCCTGGCCGCGCTGTATGAAAGCTGGTCGATTCCGTTCTCCGTGCTGCTGGTGGTACCGCTGGGCGTGATCGGCGCCGTGCTGGGCACCTGGTTCTTCGGCCTGTCGAACGACGTGTACTTCCAGGTGGGCTTGCTCACGGTGGTGGGCCTGTCGGCGAAGAATGCGATTCTGATCGTCGAATTCGCCAAGGAAATGCAGGAATCGGGCATGTCGCTGCTGGACGCGACCTTGCATGCGGTGCGTCTGCGTCTGCGTCCGATCCTGATGACCTCGATTGCCTTCGGCCTGGGCGTGTTGCCACTGGCCATTTCCAGCGGCGCCGGTTCCGGCAGCCAGAACGCCATCGGTATCGGCGTGCTGGGCGGCATGTTGACGGCCACGTTCCTCGGTATCTTCTTCGTGCCGGTGTTCTTCGTGCTGGTGCGCGGCTTCTTCTCGAAGCCGGACGCGCCCGCCACGCCGGCGACGCCTGGCTCGCCAGCCGTCACGCTTTCTAAGGATGCGCATTAATATGAAAAAAACGCTACTCTCCATGGCGGCACTGGCCTTGCTGGCCGGTTGCAGCCTGGCTCCCACGTACGAGCGTCCGGCAGCGCCGGCGCCCACGGCGTGGCCGACCGGTCCTTCCTACAAGGCCGACACGGCCGCCGCCGACGCCAAGCCGGTGGCGGACGTCGCCTGGCGCGAGTTCTTTGCCGATGCGCGTTTGCGCCAGGTACTGGAACTGGCGCTGGCCAACAACCGCGACCTGCGCGTCTCGATCCTGAACATCGAGAAGGCGCGCGCCACCTACGGCATTGAACGCGCCGCGCTGATCCCGACCCTGTCGGCGTCCGGTGGCCAGTCGGCCACGCGCATCTCGAAAAACCAGAGCGCCACGGGCGAAGCGTCCATCAATCGCCAGTACACGGCGAACCTGGGCGTGTCGGCCTATGAGCTGGACTTCTTCGGCCGCGTGCGCAGCCTGTCCGACAGCGCTCTGGAGCAATACCTGGGGACGGAAGAAGCACGCCGTGCACAGCAGATCAGCCTGGTGGCCGAAGTGGCCAGCACCTATCTGAACCTGGTGGCCGACCAGCAGCGCCTGCGCGTGGCGCAAGATACCTTGAAGAGCCAGCAGTCGTCGTATGACCTGGCCGTGCGCCGCTTCAGTGCCGGTGCCACCTCGGGCCTGGACAAGTACGATGCCCAGACCAGCGTCGAGTCGGCCCGTTCCGACGTGGCCGTCTACACGAGCCAGGTTGCGCTGGATCAAAACGCGCTGGTCTTGCTGGTGGGCGGCCCCGTGCCGGCCGACCTGCTGCCGCCAGCCGAGTTCGGCGCCGTGACGGCGCTGGCGGACATTCCGTCCGGCGTGCCGTCGGATGTGCTGCAACGCCGTCCCGACGTGCTGGCGGCCGAGCGCACCTTGCGCGCGGCCAACGCCAACATCGGCGCGGCGCGCGCGGCCTTCTTCCCGCGCATTTCGCTGACGGCGACGGCGGGTTCGGTCAGCGACAACCTGTCCGGCCTGTTCAAGGCGGGCAGCGGCACCTGGAGTTTCTTGCCGCAGATCAGCTTGCCGATCTTCGATGGCGGCGTGAACCGCGCCAACCTCGATATCGCCAAGGTGCAGCGTGAAATCTCCGTGGCGCAATACGAAAAGGCGATCCAGATCGCCTTCCGTGAAGTGTCCGATGCGCTGGCCCAGCGCGGCACCATCGACGAGCGCCTGCAGTCGCAGGTCTCGCTGGTCGAGGCGTCGACGAAGAGCTACACCATCCACGACGCGCGTTACAAGCAGGGCGCCGAGTCCTACCTGAACGCCCTGGTGGCCCAGCGTGCGCTGTACACGGCGCAGCAAAGCCTGATCACGGCGCGCCTGGCCAAGTCGACCAACCTGGTGACCTTGTACAAGGTGCTGGGCGGCGGTTGGCAGCCTGAGCAGACAGCCGTCGCGGCGGCTGGCGGCGCCCAATAATCACGGGAACGCCGACGCCGGCCTTGCCCTTGTCCGCAGGGGCAAGGCCGGCGCGCTACTGGAAAATCATGAACCAAGTTGAAAAGAAGCATCCGGATCCCGAGCGCGCCAACACGCGGCGCAAGCAGGTGCTCGATGCGGCCGAAAGCTGTTTCAGCCGCCGCGGCTTCCACGGCGCCAGCATGGCCGAGATCTCGAAGGCGGCCGGCATGAGCGCGGGCCACATCTATAATTATTTTGACAGCAAGGATGCGATCATCGCCGCCTTCGTCCTGAAGAATATGGAGCGTGTTACCAACCTGATGCAGGATCTGGCGCAGCGCGAAGATCCGCTGCAGGCCGTGATCGACAATGCTGGCGAGCATGTGCTGGAAAGTCTGGATCCGAAAACGTGGGTGATGCCGCTGGAGATTTTTGCCGAAGCATCGCGCAATCCCGTGATTGCTGAAATGCTGCATTGCGCGGATGTGCGCTCGCGCAAACTGTTTCTCTCCATCATACGGGATGCGCGCATCAAGCGCGGCTTGCCGGCGGACGAAGAGATGCTGGAAGGGCGGCTCAATACCATGATCGCCATGTACCAGGGCTTGCCCGTGCGGGCGGTGCACAATCCCGACATGAAGGTCGAACCCCTGATCGCCGGTTTCCGCATCGTCCTGACGGCGCTGCTGCTGAACGAATAGGGCGCCTGGACGGGCCATGCAAAAAAGTTTGCGCAGTTCGCTATGAATCATGCGCAAAGCATGGCAAAAACCTAAAAGCCTCTGCTATAATTCCCACCTCGTCGGGGCGTAGCGCAGCCTGGTAGCGTACATGCATGGGGTGCATGGGGTCGGAAGTTCGAATCTTCTCGCCCCGACCATTAGAATCAACAGCTTAGGCCAGTCTTCGGACTGGCCTTTGTTGTTTTTACAAGTCTGTATCCCAACAAATACCCCAACAAACTTCTTTTAGCGGTCAAACCCCAGTCTTACGATTTTCTGCCGGTGTTGGGGTACAACTGCGACTGGCGTGGATACGGCTTTCTACCCAGGCCAGCACCTCTTCCCGAACCCATGCCGAAGCGTGCCTGGTTATCTTAACCCGCGCCGGGAATTCGCCGCGCTTGGTGTAGGCGTAGACGGTGCTGCGCGACAGCCCGCAGATCGCCATCACCTCCGGCAGGCGGATCATTCGTGTGGTGCGGGGCAGGGGTGATCGTTTCATGTCTTCCTCCGTGGTCCATGTGCTGCCAGTACTGTCCTCCGATTGCCGCGCAAGTGCGACCCGAAATGCGCCCCGTTTTTGGTGTCGATTCTTCGCTAGCTTCGTCAACAAATAAATCGCCGAAAATTTTAAGTCGGTGATGCCGGCGCGATGCCAAGTGGAGGACAATATGCTTTTCGACGCGAAGGATCGCCCTTCGCGCAACTTGGCATCGCGCCAGGCGTAGCGCTCGTCACGCGCCCTTATCTCCACATTTGTTTTTAGATTGGCTTCGCCTTTGAGCGAGCCCGCGATCAGCCTGGATAGGCTGCATCCATATTGCGCATCCTTCCCTCGAGGGAGCTGCGCGTCACATCGTGCGCATTCACGCACCGTCCCCACCTCACGCGGCGATCTGCCGCCGCGTGCATGTCGATACGCCGCCCTAGTCTGCGGCGCAAATCGCGCGTCGTTACTGGCGGCCTGCTGCCAGTGACGACGCGCTAGCAACCAAGCGCTATATGGGCTGCGCTGCTGTTTTCTCAGTGACGGCGGCCAGTGACAGCGGATCTACCGCTATCAGCGCAGCAGAACGCTGCTTGCCAACTTTGCCCCTCGTGGGCCGACAACGTGTGCGAGGCACACCCCATGGACCCTGGGTAACTGGTCCCACCGCGATCAGGCTTCTACAAGGAGCGGATCGCGGCGCCATACGCGCATGCGGCGCGGGCAAGCAGTGAACATACCGCATACACGGGAGTGGTGTCCCGGGGCCTTTACAAACCGTCCTTGCTGCGGCAAGCACGGTGGCCAGAAACACTCATCTGACTCGATCACACCAAGTTTGATTTTAGGAGCATGCGATGCGCGACTTGAACTATCAGCTCAAGCAGCTGTGTGACCGCAATCGTGATGGCAGCTACGCCACGCAGTCCGACCGCGCGCGGATACTCTCGCACGTGGCGAACCAGTTGCACGATCTCGGATATCGCCATATGAACGCTGACAGTCTGCGTCCCAAGCATGTGGACGCACTGGTGCAGCAGTGGAAGGCCGATGGCGTCAGCGCCGGCACGATGAAGAACCGCATGAGCGCCATGCGATGGTGGGCGCAGAAGATCGGCAAGGACAACATCATCGCGCGCGACAACGGCAGCTACGACATCGACAAGCGCACCTTTGTCACCAATGTCTCGAAGGCCAAGGTGCTCGATGATGCGCGCCTGGCGAAGATCACGGATGCGTACACGGCCATGTCCCTGCGGTTGCAATCCGCGTTTGGCTTGAGGCGTGAGGAGAGCATCAAGATCGTTCCAGCGTGGGCCGATGGCGGCGATCGACTTAAGCTCAGGGATACGTGGACCAAGGGCGGCAAGTATCGTGAGATCGCCATTCGTACGCCGGAACAACGTACCGTGCTCAATCAGGCCAAGCGGCTTACCGCTGGCAGGAGCCTTATTCCGTCTAATCTACGATATCGCGATCAGCTTCAGCGCTTTCGAGCACAGTGCGATAAGGCGGGAATTCATGGCGTCCATGGCCTGCGCCACAACTACGCGCAGGAACGCTACCGCCAGCTCACCGGCTGGCAATGCCCGGCGCGAGGCGGCCCCCGGTCGTCGCGGCTGGGAGGGGAGCAAAGCCAGCATGATCTCTCCGCGCGCTTGTTGTTTTCGGAAGAGATGGGCCATGGTCGAGAACAAATTACTGCGGTATACCTTGGGCGCTGATCTATAGTACTTTTCTTGTTCTACGGACAGTCCGTTGACATGGCTCGATTCCCGCGCCTCAAAAGCATGCTTGCCCCTAAAAAACAAGTATGACTATGTTGGGAGCCGCAGCGGGAATCGATTTAAAACGTTAGTTACGGTACACCCAGCGAACTAGCTGTACCGCTTAAGCTGCCCTCCCTGCCTCTTCAACAAATGCTGCCAACCCCGCAGGTAAAGGCGATTGCCCCGCAAGTCTCCTGAGAGATGCTGACCATGGTTCGCCTGAAAGGGCCGGCATGCCGCGCTCAAACAGCTGTGGTGTAGGCTGCTTTCTATCAGCAGTCAAAAGTCGGAGCCACCGCCGAAATACACAGAGCACATACTTGCCGCGCTGCGCTTGCAAACGATGAAGCCCTGCGAATTCCTGACGAAGCGCAGCTAGAGCTGTAGCGTCTACATCTTTTTCAGTTTCTATAACATCCTCCAGGTGCTGGAATGCAGGAACAGCTTTATCGAGATAAACTTCCACAATCGGTTTAGAGTCCTCCGATTTGCTAATAATTTTTATTCCTTGGCGGCGTGCTGAAAAAAACTTGAAATGCAATTCTTCCGTGCTGGTTTGGAAGCTGTTCAAAAATTCCTCAAATACGCATTTAATTCTCTGTCTTTCTACAGGTGAAGCAACACATTTGAATTCATCTGCCAGAAGACTCTCAAGAGTTGAGGAAGTGCATAAGAAATTCTCGATGGAGTACCCATTGAGTGTAAAAATATTGTCCGCAGGTTCTGGGACGTCAAAATCGCAATCAATAAAAAAATAAACTTTACGCAGTAGTTCAGGGTTCTCAGAGATGATTTTCTTGTAAAGGCCGATTAATTGTTCTTTGCCTTTTCCCGCGATCGGCTCGTAATTCGATTCAAATCTTGTTCTTCCTATCCATGTTTCGTAGACGCCTATGTCGTCAGGGCCCTCAAAAATGAAGACCAAATCATCCGGACGTGCGCTGCGAACCAGTATTAATGAATGCTGTAGCACGGACGGACTTTTCCTGCTTTCTCGATGCTTCTCGATAATTTCAGGCATTTTTTACCTCGTTACGCGTAATTTTCAATGCCCTTGCGCAACCATCTAACTCATTATCGTAAACAAAAGGTGAATGCGTGATTGCCAATAACTGTACGACGCTTCCGCTTCTGGCGATATCGGGTAAAACTTTACGCTGCCAATCCAAGGAGAGCGATAATTCGGGCTCATCTATCAAAACAATCTTTTTCTTAGAGCTTAAATAAAGTCGAGCCATGAGGGAAACGATTTGTTTTTCGCCTGACGACAATGATTCAAGGCCAATGATGCGTTTTGCCCATAAGTCTTCAACAACAACTCGTAGTGTTTGCGGATCGAATGCCAACACTTTTTCATCACTGGAGAGCGTAAGGTAGCTATTGCATACACTAACAAATTGCTCGACTTTTTGTTCCATTTCGCGCGTTTGTTCAATAACTCCAGCCAGCCTACTTAGGAAGTATCGCAGGAACCAATTGTCCGCATTTTCAATTGCACCGGTAGCATAGAGGTTTTCAATATCTTCAAAGACCCCTCCGAAACGTTGTTCATGGCGGGTCACGCGATTAAGGAAACGCGACAGAGATTTGACATCGGGTAAGTCTGAAGTCGTTACTGTTTCTTGACGGGCACTTCCTTTCAACATTTCATCCAAAATCCGTGTGCTCAGCGTACGATAGCCCTGATTAGACCTGCGTTCAATTTCATCGCTCAATTCGATAAGTTTGTCTTCCACATCCGACAATCCAAATACAATATCATCAAGCGGATTAGTACGCGCTGAGTCAATGTGACCTTGCATAGCTGCTTGTCTCGGCGTACGATTTTGACGAGGGCGCAACTGTGGCCGCTCGACTCTTCGGTAAGTTGGCAAAAATACGATTTCTGTTTCGCCTACGCACCTTAGTACCTCAGCGCTAACCTGCTTTGCTGAATCGCTAAAGGAATTATCGAGGCCAGCATAAATATCATCCAAAGCTGTTTCAACTTGCTCCCAGTCGAGCTCCGTGGAGTAATAAAGTTGTCGAACAATCGGATGGGACTTTAAAGATTGAAAACGATCCGGGCGATAAATTCCTGTAATGAAATCTGATAATTCATTTTCTGAAATTGACGCCGATTCTGCTAATTCATGTAAGGCGCCATCTTGAGCATTGTAACCATCACCTAGCATTGATCGTTCCAATACTAAAGGTAGAAGTTGCCCTGAAAATTGACATTCAATGGAATTGAAAGAAAATGCTGCAAGCCTGTGAAAACGGCGCGTCAAAAAAGCATTCAATATATTGAGTAACGTCGTTTTACCCATCCCGTTCTCAGCCACGATAATGGTAACGTGGCCAGAGAAATCAATAGATAAGTCTTTGTATCCATGAAGGCCTTTAACAGAGAAGCGTTGTATGAGCGCTATAGATTGAGTGCTTTGCATTTTAATTCCTTATTAATTACTTTTATTCTAAAAATGAGCTCTTTTTGCGTCGCGGGAAGCTACGGAGTACCTTAAAGCGTCGCTTTGAAAGAATTACTTTATTTTTTTTGGAGGTTGCAATTCGGGACGGAGAAACTAAAAAATATTTTTCGTCACCCATGCGGCCCCTTCGATCAATTCCTCTACCTGCTCTTTCGTCGGCTCGACGTCTTTTTTATGGGAGCAGAGATTGCGAATATCGGCGAGAAAACTGATCTTCCGCCAACCTGCCGTATCAAGCACTGACGCTACTTTCAGTGGATCATTTAAATCTGCGATGGTTGGATTTTTCTTAGGTATTTTTATGCTGTGAGCATCAGCGACTTTCTGTAAATGGGCCTCTATAACCACTCCGACCAGCGCACCTGCGGCCCTTGGACTTACTTTGAGTAGCTGGCGCGCAGTTGCGACTTCATTGTCTTGGATATCGGCGAACAGCTCATTTTCCAGATTGGCTAGTACTGAGTCGATCATGGCTACGAGAGAATGCAGGATTGCAAGTTGATTCAAAAAGCACTGCAATACTTGCTGACGACTGTTGAATTTCTCGAATCCGTAGCCGGAAGGGACTATATTCTTCATGAAGTCTTGAATAACATAGGTTCCATAACCCAACGACTTTCTTTTAGGGTCAATTTCATAGTAGCGACGAAACTCTTCATGACGGTCTGGTGCGAGCGCCGCTACAGCCCTAGATGATTTACTATACCAAGTTTGATAATCGTAATGAAAGCGCTTATCTTCTTCCTTTTGAAAAGCTTGAGCGAGCTTGGCGCCAGTCTCATATAGCTCAATGAATTCTTTCTTAATCGTATCTCGTTTAGCCATGTCTTAGCTCAAGTGTGTGTTTTGATAGAAACGCTACGTTATTTGATAGTGCCACAAACTTGTGTGTTTTAGTAACATCTTAACGCACTTTCGCTGTCAGTCAGGAAATCTAGATGCGCAAGAAGCAATTTGGTATTACAAAGCCGCTGATCGTGGTAATTCCTACCCATGGGATTGCCATGCGCCTTCGTTTGTCCTGAAGGTAAGAGGCGTATGGATAGGCTGAATGCGAATAGTGACAAAATCTCGCAGCAGGTTTGAAGTTGAGATAGCCCCTTGATTCACTTGCTCCGGTCTGATCTTGCCCCTTATAACAGGCACAGCCTTTCGCTAAGTTAGCCGTTTTTCCTGAGCTCAGCCGGCAACCTCTTTACCCCCCTATATCGCCTCTTTGATGAACGTGATCGTTTGATTTTTAACGGTCCAGCTCGCGAGGCGACTAATTGGGAACGCTCAACGGTTCGTCATTTATGGGGCAAAACCACCGTATTTTCAGCACTAACGATTACTTCTAACTGCCGTCCTAGCTTGTTCCATGCGTCCCGTTTTTCGCGAGCATAGTCGTAGTGCAGGTAGTGGCGGCGAACCTTGCTTCCCGCCAGTACGTGGTTCTGACAACGGTCGATGACGTCCAGCGTGACGCCGAGACTTTGCATCAGTGTGGCACCCGTCCTGCGCAAGTCATGCGCAGTCCACGCGCCGTGTTTCCCACTTTGCAGCACAAGACGATCGTCCTGGCGGCGATGCGTCATCTTGGCGCGAGGACCGCCGTCGCGGCCATTCTTGAACATGGTCTGTTGGTCGCTGATTTGTTTGGTGATCGCACGCGGCGAAATGTGGAGCGTGCCCATGTAGCTCGGGAAGCACCAGTCGGTATCTCCGCTGCAATCGTACAAGCGGCGAAAATACCGTAGCGCGAAATCGGATAGCGAGATCGTCAGACTGCTGATGCGGTCCTTCACGTTCTCCTTTGGTATAAACCATTCCGCGCGCTCGAAGCTGACGTGTTCCCAGCGCGCCATGGTCAACTCGCCGACCCGGCACAGGGTCGACAGCATGATCCAGATCGCGCATTCGGTTGTGATTTCGATAGGTTGCACGGCGATGCGTCGGTTTGCCGCTTGCGCATATTCCTTCCGCGCGCGGTCGAGGACACAGTGCAGTTCGTGAATCTCGGCAGGGGAGAGCACCCGCTCACGCACGCCGCGCGGATCGAAGTCCGGGCTGACGATGCGGCTGATCTCGATCAGATCCATCGGGTTGCCCTCGACGAGCAGGCGGCGCCACGGCTGACGCTTCTGTGCCCAGTTCAGCATCTGCTTCAGGTTGTTCCGCAACGAGACGGCGCTGCGGTTGGCGCCGCGTGCCACCATGGTACGCAGCACGTGACGCAGATCGTGCTCCGTCAGTGCGCGGACGGCGACGCTGCCGATCTTGGGCAAGACGTCGGCATTGAACTGTCGTTTCAATTCTGCGTTGTCGTTCCTGCGCCGCACGCCGTCCAGCAGCCAGACGTCGAACATATCGCGCACCGTCAGGCCTGCCTCGCGTTGCGCCTCGACCTGGGCCAGCTTCGCTTCCAGCGCCTCCTGAACCTCGATCTTCTGCACCTTTTTTACCGTGGCAGGATCGGCTCCGGTGGCCGCGCGGTCGCGCGCGGCATCGCGGGCTTCCCTGATCTGCGCCAAGCTGTCATGCGGCCAGGAGCCGCATGAAATGTTGTGCAGCTTGTCGCCATGCCGGTAGCGGTAGTAAAACGGAATCGTGAGTTTGTTGTCGGCCTTCACGCGTACGCGCCAGAATAGTCCGCCATCATCCCGGACGACGAGTCCGACTTGTTTCGTCGTAATCGCCAACAATTCCTTCTGTGTGATCCTAGACATCTTGTATTCCAGAACGTCAGCCCTGCAATGGGCCGGAGGTTTTTACAAGGGGTCGCAAGAGGAGCAAAAAATACCCCAACAAATACCCCAACAAGACGCTCGGCTAGGACTGGATGAGTACGGATGGGTATAGACGCATGGTAGCGCCAAGCCATTGATTATTAATGATGTTGCTCAATGGATGGACGTTCCTGGATGCTAAAGGAAGAGTTAACTCGGCCATGGGGTGCATGGGGTCGGAAGTTCGAATCTTCTCGCCCCGACCATTAGATTCAAGGACTTACGGCGCAAGCTGTATGAAACCCGGTACCGTATATTGGCCATTGGTCTGGTATCGGTGCCGGGTTTTTCCGTTTACGCGACGTATGATTTGTTCATCGCCACATGCCGATGGCTGCGATCGGCTGTCAGAAGCGGTCATTGCCGGAGTTTGATTGATTATTATTTTTATGCCTTTCTACATTTAAATGTTTGGAATGTTCAAAAAGCGGCAAGTGCCGCCGTCCTCGCCTACGCACGATTCTGAAGACCGTCACTGCTTGGTTTTCATCCCTGCGCTTGTGACCCTTCTTCTCCACGCTGAAAAAACGTTGGGCAGGCCATTAACAGAGCCCGAAGTCATCGCTATCCGTGACAACGCGGTTTGCATGGCGATGCGCGCTTCACAAGCTGAAATAACGGAGGCGAAACGTGGCTACCCGGACATCGTTGCAGAGGCTGTTTGGCCTGAGTGGCAATCGGCGCGCCTGCAACTCGGTCAATCGTGATTGTTGAGGCTCGTTACTCAGTAATCGCATAACGGTTGTTCACCTATAGGCTGCCAATTAAGTCAGCTGGCATCTAATCCAGGCTTAAAAACAAGTGCCTCCAGCGTCTGCGACGGTGCGGGAACAGCCATCCAGCGTTGACAGATGATGGCGGCTAAAATCAGGCTTTATTCGAGCCAGGGCAATGCCATCGGAATCCCGGAAGCTTGCCTGACGTGGGCAGCATGCGCTTTTAATGTCGCTGCGGTTCTCAACGCGCCATGGCGTATCCCCTGGCCGCCACGGCCCGGATATCACGCAATACCACATCATCCTTCATTCCAATTCGCTACTTTGCATGGTTCCATAACGAACCGAGACCGGAGTAGGTGTAGCCGCATAGATGCGCAGCTGCGTGGCGCTGTTCAGGGCTGGTCGATCAGTTCGGGTACTTCGGAGCCGTAACGGCGGCGCCGGATGCGCGAACCCATCGGCGTGGTGATAATGTCGGTCACGGACTGGCGCAGGTGGCCCAGGCCCGTCAGGCTGCGCCCGGTGACGGCGTGCATGCCCATCATGATTGCGAACCGCCCGACTGATGGTGCCGGCCAGCATGTCCTCGTTGGCCTTGATTGTCCCTTGCACGGCCATGGCCACGCCGCCAGCGGCGTCGGCCTTGGCGTTCACGCCGCCGTTTAGTGCGGTGGTGCCGTGGATGGTCGCCGCTTGCATGACGATCAGGTTTTTCATGACGGTCAGGTCGCTCGTGCAAATGGTGCTCGGTGCGTTCGACGTGACCTTGTCGGCGGTGATGGTGGCGGTGCCGCCGGGGAGCGTTGCTGTGAGGGCGTGGGCCGCGTGGTCGTACTGCACCACGGCGCCGTCGGGGTAATGCTTGGTGTGGATGCTGTCGCTGGTGTTGGGCGCATCAAATTCCTGGGAGTATAGCGCGGGCAGAATGATGCCGTGCGTCAGGTCGCCGCCAGGGGAAAGGACGATCACTTGTTCTCCCACGGTGGGCGCCGACCAGGTGCGCGTGCTGCCGGCGCGCCGCGTGGCCCATTTCAGCCATTCCGTGGTGAGTGTTGGCCCGAGCCGCACGCGCGCCTTGGCCCCTTTGATCTCGGCAATGGTGCCCAGGCGGATCAGGTTTTGCAGCAAGCGGAGGAGGTCGGACTGGTCGGCGTTCATGCATTGCATGTTGCCGAAGTCCGCGTGCGGATGCACGCGGGGCGGGTTGATATGCTGCTTTGTAACTATGGTTCTTTCATTTTGATCAGGGTGTACGTCCTTGCTTCACATTTTCTTTATGTCTGTAGGAATTTATACTGGTTTATTTTTAGGTTTTGTATACTCATGAGCTTTAAAGTTCGGTGGGTAAGGTGGTAGGTCTGGATTCCAGTTACAAGATTCTTCCATTTTTCTCAAGAAAGAAATTGATGAATTATTTATTTCTGCTAAAAGGCTGCCAATTCTATTCCATCCGATGTAGTTGCATTCAATGTTTAATTTATTGAGTTGATCTGAAATATCATTTCCGACACTTATTTTATTTAATATCTTTTCTGCTTTGATGGTTTGCTTGGAAAATTCGTCGCGTAGAAAAGTGCACGACGCTATTCCACTAATGCGATCCTGTTCGGCCATATTTGAAAAGTTTATGAGGTTTAAATATTGCAACTGTATGTCTTGCGGGATAATTGCTATGTTTTCCCATATTTTTTCCGTATGTTCTGGGATGCTAATGATTAATTCGCTGTAGCACTTAAAATGAATTTTATCTAATTTATATTTTTCTGTATGAATTTCAAGGTCAGTAAGCCTGGCGTGGCTTTGCTGTCTTAAGGTTTCTGCAATAAGAATCATATTGATTCTTATATTTCTATTTTTCGTGTCATCGTCTTGACAATTTCTTCGAAAAGTTTCTGCGGCTGCTGCTGAACTCGCGTAAAAGGAAAATAAACTTGCGGCGAGTACCGATAATCCGCCTAGAAATGTTTGAATTTCTTTTACTTTTGCACGCATTTCATATATATCAAAAATGGCAGCAGCTACGAGAGTGGAGATAATTATGGAGAGTATAATTCCAGACCAAAGGGCGGATTCTCGAAATGTAGTGGTTTCTTTGGAAAATTTCATATCTAGATGCTCTTGGATTTAATTTTTATATTAAATGGGGGGATATAACCAGTGGTACACTACTCTAACTCATTTGATAACTAATGTCAGTTGAAGTTTGCATTGATGCAAATTGGTTTTTCTCCATGTGACGCAGCAGAGATTCGCGTATCAACGTTCGATCTGGATCACTCAAGCCCAGCAGCGGCCGCTCCGGGTACTTGTACATCTGTCCTTTTTTGCCACGCGGTCTTGCTGGCCAAACTGATGCATATGCGCCACGCGCGCCACCCAGCCAAAGAACCCGACCTCGATCTGGTCGGTGGTCGCCTTTACTTTCAGGTGTTTGGCGGTGTGAATCTTGGCGAACATGGTGGGCCTTCTGCCGCTTGATCCGCCCATTCCCTGCTGGCCTTGATGCGTTGCGCCTGGCTGCGGCGCAGGTCGATGGCGACCTTGTGATTGATGGCGCGACGCTGGGCCGGCTGCAGCTTGGCCAGCGGGGCACCGGCCCAGGCTTCCAGCGCGTGCAGGTCGTCGCTCATGGCGTCGCCTCGGGGGTGCGCCATTCGGCCAGCAGGGTGTCGCCGTCGTACAGCTTCCAGAACTCGTCCGCGTAGGCCGGCATGTGCTGTATCTCGGCCAGGTGCTGGATATCCAGGCGGCCCGCCTCGCCGGTCTTGACTGTCACGCGTTCGGTCAGGTCCAGCTTGATCGAAATATCGACCGTTTCGTGGTTGTTGAAGTCTACTTCGAAGGCAATGCCGTGCTTGCGGGTTTCCTCGTTGGTCATCAGGTCGAGCTGATGGACTTTCAGCCAGGCGATCAGGGCCATCACGTGCCCTCGTCGGCGAAGACCAGCAGGCGGTCGGAGGACCGCGCTGCAGGTCGAGGATGGCGGCGGCCATACGCGCCAGGGAAATATCGACACGGTGCACATCACGCACCGCTCCCCCCCAACCCTCACATTCATAAAAAAGCTTGACCTTCCAAGTGTGTCAGGTCGGATAAAGGTCATGGGAGTTGTTTCAGCTCAACAAAACCATGTCGACTCCAGTCGCGAAAGGCACAATGATGAAAGTCACACCAATAATCCTGATCCCCGCGGTGCTGGTCACCGCGCTTGCCGTCAGCGGATGCAAGCAGACGGCAGCGCCTGCCGCTGCGGCCAAGCCGCCCGGCGTTCCCGTTGCCGAAGTGGTCGTTCGCCAGGCAACACCGTACGTCGAGTTCAACGGCTCGCTGACCGCCGTCAAGCGGGTTGAACTGCGCCCGCAGGTGGCCGGCTACCTGCAGGACGTGAGCGTGCCGGAAGGCCGCTTTGTCGAGAAGGGCAGCAAGCTCTTTGTGATCGATCCACGCGTGTTCCAGGCGGCGGTGCATGCCGCCACGGCGCGCCTGCGCGAGGCTGAGGCGGCGTCGATGCTGGCGCAGGCCGAGCATGCACGCGTCGAACAGCTGTTCGCCACGAAGATCGTCGCGCGCGACCGTCTCGATGTGGCGACGGCAGCGCTGCATGCGGGCAAGGCACAGGTCGACGCCGCCAGGGCCGCGCTTGACGCTGCGCAGCTGGAGCTCGGTTTTACGCGCGTCACGGCGCCGATCAGCGGACGAGTCGGCCAAGTCCTCGTCACCGAGGGCAACTACGTCGCCAGCGGCGTGACGCCCCTGACGACGATCGTTTCCGTCGATCCCCTGCACGTCTATTTCGATGTCGATGAACGCACCTATTTGCGCTCGCTCGCCGCCGGCCGTGCCAGCCCCACCGCGCGTGGGGCGCAGGCGGCCAAAGTCATGGTGGCACTGGCCACGGACAAGACATATGTACGTCCCGGCCGTGTCGATTTCCTTGCCAACGCCGCCGATCGCGGGACGGGTACGGTGCGCGTCCGCGCCGTCGTCGACAACCCCGATGGCAAACTGACGCCCGGCCTGTTTGCCAAGGTCAGGCTGGAGACGGGGGCGCAGCAAGCCAGGGTGCTCGTTTCCGATCAATCGATAGGCACGGACCAGGGGCGCCGCTATGTGCTGGTGGTCGGCAAAGGCGACAAGACCGAGTTCCGGCCCGTCGAGCTTGGCCCGATGGTCGATGGTTTGCGCGTGATCGAGCAGGGGCTGCAGCCGGGCGAGCGCATCGTCGTCAAGGGCCTCGTGCGCCCGGGCATGCAGGTGACGCCGCAGCCGGCCGGCATTGACGGCACGCCCATCGCCGTGCCGAAAACATCGGGAGCCGCGTAATGTCCTTCCCACGTTTTTTCATCGACCGCCCGATCTTTGCCATCGTCCTTTCGGTCCTGATGGTGCTCGCCGGCATCGTTGCTTTTTTCCAGATGCCGCTCAGCGAATATCCTGCCGTGACGCCGCCGACCGTCCAGGTCAGCGCCGCCTATCCTGGCGCCAATCCCAAGGTGATCGCCGAAACGGTGGCGGCGCCGCTCGAGCAGGCCATCACCGGGGTCGAGGGCATGCAGTACATGTCGTCGCAATCGGCAACCGACGGCCGCATGACCCTGACCGTCACTTTCGCGCAGGGAACGAATGCCGACATGGCGCAGATCCAGGTGCAGAACCGGGTCTCGCGCGCACTGCCGCGTTTGCCTGAAGAAGTGCAGCGCCAGGGCGTCGTCACGCAAAAAACCTCGCCGGACATCCTGATGGTGGTGCACCTGCTGTCGCCCGACAAACGCTACGATCCCCTGTACATATCAAACTACGCCTACCTGCAGGTGCGCGACGAGCTGTCCCGCATCCCCGGCATCAGCGACGTCCTCGTCTGGGGCGCGGGCGAATACAGCATGCGGCTGTGGCTCGACCCGAACCTGATCGCCGCACGCGGCCTGACGGCCGGCGAGGTGATTGCCGCCGTGCGCGAACAGAACGTGCAGGTGGCAGCCGGTTCCGTCGGCCAGTCGCCCGATTCCAGCGCCGCCTTCCAGGTGACGGTCAACACGCTCGGACGCTTGACCGACGAGGAACAGTTCGGCGACATCATCATCCGCACGGGCGCCGAAGGCCAGGTGACGCGTTTGCGCGACGTGGCCCGCATCGAGATGGGCGCCGACGCGTATGCGTTGCGCAGCCTGCTCGACGGCGAGCCCGCCGTCGCTCTGCAAATCATTCAAAGCCCCGGCGCCAATGCGCTCGACGTTGCGCAGGCGGTACGCGACACCATGCAGCGGCTGGAGGAAAATTTCCCGGCCGGACTGAGCTCGCGCATTGCCTATGACCCGACGGTCTTTGTGCGTGCCTCGCTGGAGTCGGTGGCAACGACCTTGCTGGAGGCGATCATTCTCGTCGTCATCGTGGTGGTGCTGTTCCTGCGCAACTGGCGTGCCTCGCTGATCCCCCTCATGGCGGTGCCGGTGTCGCTGATCGGCACCTTCGCCGTCATGCACCTGATGGGTTTTTCGCTCAATACCCTGTCCCTGTTTGGCCTGGTGCTGTCGATCGGCATCGTCGTTGATGACGCCATCGTGGTGGTCGAGAACGTCGAACGCCATATCGAACATGGCGAGGAACCCAGGCAAGCGGCAAGGCGCGCCATGGACGAGGTCACTGGTCCCATCATCGCGATCACCTCGGTGCTCGCCGCCGTGTTCATTCCGACCGCCTTCCTGAGCGGCCTGCAGGGCGAGTTCTACCGCCAGTTCGCGCTGACGATCGCCATCTCGACCATATTGTCGGCCGTCAATTCGCTCACGCTCAGTCCGGCGCTTGCCGGTATTCTGCTCAAGCCACGCAAGGTCAAGGCCGGGGCCGAGGCCGAGGCCGTGCATGATCCGCGCAGCCTGCGTGGGCGCGCCGAGCGCCTGTTGCAGATGCTGGGCCGGCCGTTCCAGCGCGCGCCGGATGCGTATGGCAACACGGTGCGCAAAGTCGTCAGGATCAGCGGCGTGGCCTTGCTCGTGTACGGCGGCCTGCTCGCGCTGACCTTCTTCGGCTTCAAGGCCGTGCCACCGGGCTTTGTGCCGATGCAGGACAAATACTATCTGGTCGCGATTGCGCAGTTGCCCAACTCGTCATCGCTGGACCGGACCGACGCGGTCGCCAAGCAGATGTCGAAGATTGCGCTGGCCGAGCCTGGCGTTGAAAGCGTCGTTGCCTTCCCCGGCTTGTCGATCAACGGCTTCGTCAACGTGCCGAACGCGGCCGTCATGTTCGTCATGCTCGACCCGTTCAAGGCCCGAACGACGCCCGATCTCACGGCAAGTGCGATCGCCGCGCGCCTGCAGGCGAAATTTGCCGGCATTCCCGACGGTTTCCTGGGCGTGTTCCCGCCGCCGCCAGTGCCCGGCCTTGGCGCGACGGGCGGCTTCAAGATGCTGGTCGAGGACCGCGGCAGCGCCGGGCTCGATGCCCTGGTGCAGCAGACGCATATCCTGATGACCAAGGCAAGCGAGTCGGGACAGGTGGCCGGCCTCATGACCAGCCTGGACGTCAATGCCCCGCAGCTCGAGGTCGCCATCGACCGTACCCAGGTCAAGAGCCAGGGCGTGCGCCTGGCCGACGTGTTCGAGTCGTTGCAGATCTATCTCGGTTCCCTCTATGTCAATGACTTCAACCGCTTTGGCCGGACCTACAAGGTGACGGCCCAGGCCGATGCCGAGCATCGCATGCAGGCCGAGGCCATCGGCCGCTTGCAGGTGCGTAACGCGGCTGGCGACATGCTGCCCTTGTCGTCGTTTGTCACCGTCACGCCCAGTTCCGGCCCGGACCGCGTGGTTCACTACAACGGCTATCCTTCGGCCGATATCTCGGGTGGCGCGATGCCTGGCGTCAGTTCGGGGCAGGCGGTGGCGGTCATGGAACGGCTGGCCAAGGAGGTGCTGCCTGAAGGCATGAGCTTTGAATGGACGGATCTTACCTACCAGCAAAAGCTGGCCGGCGATTCGGCGCTGTTCATCTTCCCGCTATGCGTGCTGCTCGCCTATCTCATTCTTGCCGCGCAGTACAACAGCTGGCTGCTGCCGCTGGCCGTCCTGCTGATCGTGCCGATGTGCCTGCTGAGTGCGATCATCGGCGTGTGGCTGGCGGGAGGCGACAACAACATCTTTGTGCAGATCGGACTCATCGTGCTCGTCGGATTGGCCGCCAAGAACGCCATCCTCATTGTCGAGTTCGCACGTAGCCAGGAAATGGAAGGGGCCAGCGCGCTCGATGCCGTCATCGAGGCTTGCCGGTTGCGGCTGCGGCCCATCCTGATGACCTCGCTTGCCTTCATCGCCGGCGTCGTGCCGCTGGTGTTCGCCAGTGGCGCCGGCTCCGAGATGCGCCAGGCCATGGGCATCGCGGTGTTCGCCGGCATGCTGGGCGTGACGCTGTTCGGCTTGTTCCTCACGCCCGTGTTTTATGTGGTGATGCGCGCCCTGGCGGCCCGCTTCGAGCGCCACACGCCAACTCCCAAGACAAGCATGAACAGGAGCACGACATGAATCGCCCGTATCAAACAATTGTAGTTTCATTGAGTGGGCTCACCTTGCTGGCCGGCTGCGCGGTCGGCCCCGATTATGCGCCGCCGTTGCCGCCGCCGCTGTCCGCATCGCAGTTTTCCGGCAACTTGGGTCAGAGCCACGCCGGTCTCGTGCCGGGAGCGGTCGAGGTGGAGTGGTGGCGCAGCTTTGACGACCCGGCGCTCGTCACCCTGATCCAGCGGGCGCTGGCGGCAAACCATGACGTCGGCATCGCTGCCGCCCGGCTTGCGCAGGCAAAAGCCCTGCTGCGCGAAGACCGGCAAGGCTTCCTGCCGCAAGGTGGCGCCGCGCTCGGGTACGAGAAGCGCCGCTTGAGCAAGGCCGAGACGCTGCCCGGCCAGCCGCGCCAGAGCGAAAGCTATCGCGGCGCCGTCGACGCCTCATGGGAGATCGACCTGTTCGGCCGCGTGCGGCGGTCCGTGGAGGCGGGCCAGGCGCAGGCGGGCTCGCGCGAGGCCTTGCTGCGCGGCGTGCAGGCGGGCGTCGCCGCCGCGGTGGCGGCCACCTGGTTCGAGCTGGGCGGCATCGAGGCTGAACTCGCTGTCGTTGCCAGCATCGTGCAAAGCCAGCGCGACAGCCTGGCGCTGGTCGAGCGCATGCTGAGCGCAGGCTCTGCCAGCGAGTTCGACCGCCTTCGCGCCGAGGCCTTGCTGCGCTCGGTGGAGGTGGCCGCGCCCGAACTGGAGCGCCGCCGCGCGGCCTCCGTCAACGCGCTGGCCGTCCTGCTTGGTGAAGTGCCGCAGACGTTCAGCCTTCCCGCCGCCCCGCCGGCAGGTGACGCGCTGACGCTGCGGGCGATTGCCGTGGGCGACCCTGCCGGGCTGCTCGCGCGGCGCGCCGATATTGCGGCGGCCGAGCGCAATCTGGCTGCCGCGACCGCGCGCATCGGGGTGGAGACGGCGGGCCTGTATCCCGAGGTCCAGGTAACGGGATCCATCGGACTCGTCGCGGGCAGCCTCGATGCCATGGGCGACGCTGGCATGCAGTCGAGCTTGCTTGGCCCCGTGATTCGCTGGAATCTGCTCGATACGGGGCGCGTGCGCGCCCGCATCGCCGCCAGCGAGGCACGCACCCGGGAGGCCTTGCTCGTCTATGACCAGACCGTCTTGCGCGCACTCCAGGAAACGGACGATGCCTTCAAAGCCCATGGCGCGGCAGGCAGCACGCTTGGGCTGCGGCTGATGGAGGCTGCTGCAAATCGCGAGGCTGCGCATCTTGCCAGGCTACAGTTTTCCGCAGGCGCAGGCCTCTACCTGGAGGTGCTCGAAGCGGAACGGGCCGACTTTGCCAGCCGTCGTGCGCTGGCCATCGCGCGCACCAACCAGCGCCTTGCCGTTGTCAGCATCTACAAGGCGCTGGGCGGCGGCTGGGAGATCTGCACGCAGGCAAGCGACGACTGTGACGGCGCCCGGGCGCTTCCGCGGACGACGCAACTCGCAGGCAGGCCGTGACCTGACTGCGTCCGAGCAGCATGCCGGGCCGACCCTGTTGATACACGGCGGTCCGGGTCTTGCGCCTTTTGCTTGACCATCCCTGCGTTGTAAGCCAAATACTCCATATCAATCGCAATACGCGGGAAATTGATCTGGAGAACGTCAATGCAACAATTTATACCTGATCCGAAAAGATGGGCTGCTCTGGCCTTGCTGTGCGCCGCGCAGTTCATCGTGATCCTCGATACGTCCATCATCGGTGTGGCACTGCCCGCCATGCAGCGGGACCTCGGCTTCAGCGCCAGCGGGCTGAGTTGGATCTTCAATGCCTATGTCATCGCCTTTGGCGGCCTGCTGCTGCTGGGAGGACGGCTGGGTGACCGGCTTGGCGCCCGCCGCATTTTTACGGGTGGATTTGCCATACTGACCGCCGCTTCGCTGCTGGCCGGGCTGGCACACAGCCAGGAAATGCTGCTTGCCGGCCGCGCACTGCAGGGAGTGGGCGCCGCATTGATCGCACCGTCCGCACTGACGATCATCATGCGCCTTTTCGGGCATGACGGCGCGGAACTGGGCAAAGCATTCGGCTTCTGGGGGGCGGCCGCTGCCGCAGGCGGCTCAGCCGGCGTGTTTCTGGGCGGCGTGATTACCGAATGGATGGCGTGGCAGTGGACTTTCCTGATTAACGTGCCGCTCGGCCTGCTCGTGCTGGCCCTGATTCCAGCCGTGCTCCGCAAGTCTGCGCGCAGCAGCGGGGCCATCGACTGGTTTGGCGCGATCAGCGTCACTGGCGCGCTGGTCAGCCTGGTGTATGCCATCGTCACCATCGAATCTGCCGGGTCTGGCTCCGTGCCGGTTTTGCCGATATCGGCCGGACTGCTCGCCGTCTTCCTGATCAGCCAGTTCGTGCGCCGCGAACCGCTGCTTCCCTTGGGCATCTTCAAGGCGCGGAACTTGGCAGCAGGCAATTTTGTGATGGCGCTGCTTGGCGCCGCCTGGATCCCGCTCTGGTTCTTCCTGAACCTGTATCTGCAGCAAATTCTTGGTCTGTCGGCGCTCGCCAGCGGCTTGGCGCTCCTGCCCATGACCATGACGATCATGGTCGTGATGGTGGGATTTTCCGGCAAGCTGATAGGACGGTTTGGCGTCAAGTCCAACCTTGTGCTTGGCTTGTTCCTGATGGCTGGCGCGCTGCTCATGTTTGCGAGGCTTCCGCTGAACGGCTCCTATGTGACGCACGTTCTCCCGGCCTCCATGCTGGCCGCCCTGGGGATGGCCCTGGCGTATATTCCGACGACGATGACAGGCATGGCTGGCGCCAGGCCAGAGGAAACAGGTCTCGCTTCAGGCCTGATCAATACGAGCTACCAGATCGGCTCTGCCATCGGTCTCGCCATCATGGTTGTGCTCTCGACCTCCGGCATCGGCCACGGCACCGGGCACACTGCCGAAGGCATGCTGGCGGGTTTCCAGGCGGCATTCCTGGGAGCTGGCGTCGCCGCCGGCCTGGCCGCGTTCGCGGCACTGGTCTTCGTTGGATCTGCTGGTCCGCAACGCGAGGTGGCCGCGGGCTAGCGCGGCTTCAGCGAACGCACATGCACGGCATGCATCACCGGCCGTGCATTTCATCGCCCGTTTCCGCCATCCTGTCCCTGGATTTCCGTCTCCTGTCGCTGTAGTCAACCTGGCAATACGGGTTTGGCCTATGATTTGCTGGCACGTGCACGTGTGACGTTTCCCTTCATCCATCAACCATGAGGTGTCCATGATTCGCTATGTCCTGCCTGTCCTGTTGTTCGCCGGCGCACTGCCGGCGCACGCCCAAGCCCCTGTCAAGGAAACGCCGCTGATCGAGCGGGCCAAGCTGTTCGGCAATCCCAGCAAGTCCGGTGGCAAGCTCAGTCCTGACGGGCGGTGGCTGTCGTGGATCGCGCCGCGCGATGGCGTGCTCAATGTGTGGGTGGCGCCGGCCAATGATCTGGCGCAGGCGCGCCCGCTGACGGAAGAAAAGGTGCGGCCCATCCGCAGCAGCTTCTGGTCGCCCGATTCGACAACCCTGCTGTTCATCCAGGACAAGGGCGGCGATGAAAACTTCCTGCTGTACGGCGTGAACGTGGCGAGCGGCAAGCAGATCAATTACACGCCGTTCGAGAAGACGCGCGTGCGGATCGTGCAAATCAGCAGCAAGGTGAAGGACCGCATCCTCGTCGGCATCAACAACCGCGATGCGCGCTGGCACGACGTGCACAGCCTGGACCTGGCCAGCGGCAAGCTGACCCTGGTGCAGCAGAACGATGGCTATGGCGGCTATGTCGCCGATGAGCTGCTCAACTTGCGCATCGCCAGCAAGGCGCGCACCGATGGCGGCATGCAGTATTTCCGCCTGAGCGATGGCAAGGTCGAGAGCACGCCGCTGGCTGAAGTGGGCCTGGAAGATGCGCAGACGACGTCGCCGCTGGGCTTTACGGTCGACGGCAAGACCCTGTACTGGACCGATTCGCGCGGCCGCAATACTTCGGCGCTGCTGGCGCAGGACGTGGCCAGCGGCAAGACCACGGTGGTGGCGCAAGACCCGCGCACGGATATCGCCGATGCGCTGTACGACATGCGCACGGGCAAGGTGCAAGCCTATACCGTCAATTATCTGCAGCAGGAATATCTGCCGCTGACGGACGAGCTGAAAGCCGACCTGGCTTTCCTGAAGAAAAATACGAAGGGCCAGTTCACGGTGACGTCGCGCACGGATGCCGACGACAAGTGGCTGGTGGCAGTCGACGCCGTCACGGCGCCGCCATCGAGCTGGCTGTACGAGCGCAAGACCAAAAAGCTCACGCGGTTGTATGTGACGCGTCCGGAACTGGAAGGCGCGCCGCTGGTGCCCATGCATGCGCAGCAAATCAAGGCGCGCGACG
This sequence comes from Janthinobacterium sp. BJB426, assembly GCF_002735705.1. GTDB lineage: Bacteria > Pseudomonadota > Gammaproteobacteria > Burkholderiales > Burkholderiaceae_D > Janthinobacterium. The sequence continues at coordinate 6,014 of NZ_PDZL01000023.1, read as the reverse complement.
GCCTTACCCTGGTGTCCTATCTGACCTTGCCGCAGGCGTCGAAGGCGACGGCCGGCGGCAAGGCCACGCAGGCCGTGCCGATGGTGCTGCTGGTGCACGGCGGCCCGTGGGCGCGCGACACCTATGGCTACAATGGTTATCACCAGTGGCTGGCCAACCGCGGCTACGCCGTGCTGTCCGTGAACTTCCGCGGCTCGACGGGCTTCGGCAAGCAGTTTATCTCGGCCGGCGACCTGCAGTGGGGCCGCAAGATGCATGACGACTTGCTCGACGCCGTGCAATGGGCGGTGCAGAGCGGCGTGACCACGGCCGACAAGGTGGCCATCATGGGCGGCTCGTATGGCGGCTACGCCACCCTGGCCGGCATGGCGTTTACGCCGACGACGTTTGCTTGCGGCGTCGACATCGTCGGCCCGTCGAATCTGTTTACCTTGCTGCAAACCATCCCGCCGTACTGGGAAGCGGGCAAGCAGCAGTTCTACAAGCGCATGGGCGACCCGACGACGGAAGAGGGCAAGGCGCTGCTCAAGGAACGTTCGCCGCTGAACTTTGCGCAGAACATCCAGCGCCCGCTGCTGATCGGCCAGGGCGCGAACGACCCGAGAGTCAACGTGGCTGAATCGGACCAGATCGTGGCGGCCATGGCGGCGAAGAATATTCCCGTCACGTATGTGCTGTTCCCGGACGAGGGCCATGGCTTTGCCCGGCCCGTCAACAACATCGCCTTCAATGCGGTGACGGAAAACTTCCTGGGCCAATGCCTGTCTGGCCGCGCCGAGCCGATCGGCGCCACCCTGAAGGCGTCCACCGCGCAGGTCAAGCACGGCGCCGAGTTTGCGCCGGGGTTGAAGGAAGCGCTGCAGTAAAGGTGCTGTACAAGCGGGGCCGCCCATGCGCGGTCCCGCTTGCCATACAAAATCCCGCATACCGATGGCGAGGCCGGGCATGTTGGGCGGGTGGCTAGCGACATGACAGCCTCCCGAGCCCCCGGCCACACGTAGAATCCACCGTCCACCCTGTCCGTTTGAAACGGCAGCGGCTCCCGAAACGATAGGCGCGCGCCGCGCGCATCCGCTAATTCACGTCGTGTGTTGGCGGCGTCGTCACATATCTCACACAGCAGGGGAAAGCAGGCTTGCCTGTGCCGAGCGGGGGGCGCTTTACCCTTCAGCGCCGCGCAAATAGCGCGTCAGGGCATCGCTGCCAGCCACACGATCCGCTCGGAAGCAGTGCTTGAAACAGTGTTATTTTTTCAAAACACTTGTCAAATGAGACATAAATGAGACATTTTTTAATGGAATTTGATTTTTCTTAAAGACAGTGGCCTTTAGCAATACCTTATCGTTGCTTTTTGTATCACTTATAGTAGGATGCATTGATTAAAAGCAAGTCTCATAATCCTGGTAAACCTTTTCTGCGTGCTGACTGGCGGCTGAGAAATCGGTGTGAATGTTTGTCAAGGTGTGCGGCTATTCGGGCAAGGTTCAGTCTTAAAAAATGTATGAAGGAAGACAAATGTTTCTAAATTTCACGAAATTTGGATGCCTATCCACGCCCGTCCGGGGTGTTGATGGCTGCATTGCCAGAGTCCATGGTGCGCCGCCTGCCCAAGGCCTGGCGCCGTCAATGCTGATGTACCTGGCGGGAACTTTGCTATTTGTCTTGCTGTCCCTTTTTTCCAGCCAGGCTTCCGCCGCCAGCACCTGCCCGAGCCCGCGCGCCGTCAGCATCGTAGCGGGGGGAGAGTATTACGAGGATTACACCAATGCGCCTTGTTCCCAGTTCGGCCTGACGGGAACCCTGGTGGCGCCGCTGTATGGCACGCTGGAAGATTCGAATGCCACGAATGCCGTGCGCTACCGGAATACCAATCTCAGCGCGACCTCGGACACGTTTACCGTCAGGGATGATGTGGGGCAGCCCATCGTGTACAACGTCACGATCACCTCCGCCATCGTGCTGTCGCCGGCTACCCTGCCGAATGCCACGGTGGCCCTGACTTACCCGACGACGACCATGACGGCGACGGGGGGCGCGGCACCGTACACCTATGCCATCAGCGCTGGCACCTTGCCGGCTGGCATGAGCTTGAGTGCTGGCGGTGTGCTGTCGGGTACGCCGACAGCGGGCGGCACCTTCAACTTCACCGTGCGCGCCACCGACTCGCTGGCCATCAATGGCACGCGCCCGTATACGCTGACGGTCTCCGCGCCCACCATCACCATCGCGCCGACGACCTTGCCGGCAATGACAGTCGGTCTCGCCTACAGCCAGGCCATCACCGGCGGCGGCGGGACGGCAGCGTACAGCTATGCCGTCACTGCCGGCAGCGTGCCTGCGGGCTTGAGCCTGGCGGCGAACGGCACCTTGTCCGGCACGCCGACGGTAGCCGGGGCATACAGTTTTACCGTCACGGCCACCGACAGCAGCGCAGGGAGCGGTCCGTACACGGGCGCGCGCGCCTATTCCGGCACGGTGGCGGCCGGTGCGCCAGTCGCCAATGCCAGCAGCGCCATAGTGGCTTACGGCAGCAGCGCCAATCCGCTCACACTGAGCCTGAGCGGCGGTGCGGCGACATCGGTGGCCATCGCCTCCGGCGCCTCGCACGGCACGGCGACGGCCAGCGGCACCAGCATCACCTACACGCCGACGGCAGGTTACGGCGGACCTGACAGTTTTACTTACACGGCCAGCAACGGCATCGGCACCTCGGCACCGGCCACCGTGACGATCACGGTCAGTGGCCCCACGATCACGATTGCACCCTCCACCGTACCAGCGGGAAGCGTCGCTACGGCCTACAGCCAGACCGTGACGGCCGCGAACGGCACGGGGCCGTACACCTACGCGATCAGCGCCGGTTCCTTGCCAGCCGGGTTGAGCTTGAATACCGCCACCGGCACGCTGTCGGGCACGCCGACGGCAGGCGGCGTCTTCAACTTCACCTTGCGGGCCACGGACAGTTCGACGGGCAGCGGCCCGTATTCCGGTGCGCGCGCCTACTCGCTGACGGTGGCGGCACCAACCATCACCATCGCGCCGACGACCCTGCCGGCAATGATGGCCGGCGTCGCCTACAGCCAGGCCATCACCGGCGGCGGCGGGACGGCAGCGTACAGCTATGCTGTCACTGCCGGCAGCCTGCCCACCGGCTTGACCCTGGCGGCGGACGGCACCCTGTTCGGCACGCCGACGGCCACAGGCGCGTACAGCTTTACCGTCACCGCCACCGACAGCAGCACCGGCAGCGGACCCTACACCGGCGCGCGCGCCTATTCCGGCACGGTCGCGGCCGGTGCGCCAGTTGCTGGCGCCAGCAGCGCCTCGGTGGCCTACGGCAGCAGCGCCAACCCGATCACCCTGAACCTGAGCGGCGGTGCGGCAACGTCGGTGGCCGTGGCCTCCGGCGCCTTGCACGGCACGGCGACGGCCAGCGGCACCAGCATCACCTATACGCCGACGGCAGGTTACGGCGGGCCTGACAGTTTTACTTACACGGCCAGCAATGGCGTAGGCACCTCGGCACCGGCCACCGTGACGATCACGGTCGGTGGGCCCACCATCACGATTACGCCAAGCACCGTGCCCGCGGCAACTGTGGGGGCGGCCTACAGCCAGAACGTGAGCGCAGCGAATGGCGCCGCGCCCTATACCTATGCGATCAGCGCCGGTTCCCTGCCAGCCGGACTCAGCCTGAATACGTCCACCGGTTTGCTGTCGGGCACGCCGACGGCGGCAGGCACGTTCAATTTCACCGTGCGCGCCGAGGACAGTTCGACGGGCAGCGGCCCGTATGCCGGTGCGCGTGCCTATTCGCTGACGGTGGCGGCACCGGCGGTCGGCATCGCACCATCGACCCTGCCGGCAATGACGGCAGGCGTCGCTTTCAGCCAGGGCGTCAACGCCACGGGCGGCACGCCAGCATATAACTATGCCGTTACTGCCGGCAGCCTGCCCACCGGCTTGACCCTGGCGGCGGACGGCACCCTGTCCGGCACGCCGGCGGCAGCGGGCGCTTACAGCTTCACCATTACCGCTACCGACAGCAGCACCGGCGCAGGCGCTCCCTTCTCTGGCTCACGCGCCTATTCCGGCAGCGTGGCACCGGGTGCGCCCATTGCCGGCAATGTCAGCGCCACGGTAGCCTACGGCAGCAGCGCCAACCCGATCACCTTGAGCCTGAGCGGCGGCGCGGCAAGCTCGGTGGCGGTGGCTTCCGGTGCCTCGCACGGCACGGCGACGGCCAGCGGCACCAGCATCACCTACACGCCGACGGCCGGTTATGGCGGGCCGGACAGCTTTACCTACACGGCCACGAACGGGATCGGTACCTCGACAGCGGCCACCGTGACCATCACCGTGGGCACGCCGACGGTGACGATAGTGCAAACCAGCGTAGCTGGTGGAACAGTCGGCGCGGCCTACAGCCAGACCCTGACGGCCGCAAATGGTCTGGCACCATACACCTATGCGATCAGCGCCGGTGCCTTGCCGTCCGGCGTGAGCCTGTCCAGTGCCGGTCTGCTGGCGGGCACGCCGACGGCCGGCGGTACCTTCAACTTCACCGTGCGCGCCACGGACAGTTCCACGGGCAGCGGTCCCTATGCTGGCGCGCGGGCTTATTCGCTGACGGTGGCGTCGCCAACGGTCAGTGTTGCGCCGTCGACCCTGCCGACAATGACGGCAGGCGTCGCTTTCAGCCAGGCCATCACTGCCACCGGCGGCACGGCAGCGTACAGCTATGCCGTCACCACCGGCAGCCTGCCGGCGGGGCTGACCCTGGCGGCGAACGGCACCGTGTCGGGCACGCCGACGACGGCGGGAGCGTACACCTTCAGCATCACCGCCACGGACAGCAGCACCGGCAGCGGACCGTATGCAGGCGTCCATGCCTATTCAGGCACGGTGGCGATCGCCGTGCCCGTCGCTGGCGCCGTGACCACCACGGTGGCTTACGGCAGCAGCGCCAATCCGATCACCCTGAACCTGGGCGGAGGCGCGGCGGTCTCGGTGGCCGTGGCAGCGGTACCCGCGCACGGCACGGCGACGGCCAGCGGCACCAGCATCACCTACACGCCGACGCCAGGCTACAGCGGCAGCGACAGCTTTACCTACACGGCCACAAATGGCAGCGGCACGTCCGCTCCCGGCACCGTGACGGTCACCGTGGGCGCGCCGACGGTCAGCCTGGCTCCGGCCAGCTTGTCCAACCCGACGGCTGAAGCGGCTTACAGCACGACCCTGACGGCGACGGGCGGCACAGCGCCGTACAGCTATGCCGTGGTGGGCACCTTGCCCGTTGGCCTGAGCCTGAACGCAGCCACGGGCGTGCTGTCCGGCACGACGAATGTGGCGGGCAGCTTCCCGTTCAGCATCAAGGTCACCGACAACAGCACGGGCGTGGGCGCGCCGTTCAGTGCGACCAACAGCTATACCCTGGCCATCGCAGCGCCAACCTTGACCCTGACGCCGGCCAGCCTGGCGGCGATCCGCGCCGGCGACGCGTATAGCCAGGCATTCACGGCCGGCGGCGGCGTTGCGCCCTACGTCTACTCTTTGAGCAGCGGTAGCTTGCCGACCGGCCTGGTGCTCAATGCGGCGACGGGCATCGTCAGCGGCACGCCGACTGTGGCGGGCAGCTACAACTTCACCTTGCAGGCGCGCGACGCGCACCAGTTCACGGTGCAGCAGGCGCTGACCTTGCAGGTGAACCAGGCGCCGCCGCCGGTGCCGAATGAAACGGCGACCACTTCGGCGAACCAGGAAGTGAGCCTGACCATCGCGTCCACGGATGGCAGCCCGATCACGGACGTGACCATCGTCACGCCGCCGCAGCACGGGACCGTCACGGTGGTTGCGAGCGGCGCGGCGGGGGGCGGCAGCGGCCGCTCTTTCAAGGTGACGTATGTGCCGAATGCGAACTACTTCGGCCCTGACGCCTTCAGCTACACGGCGACGGGTCCGGGCGGCACGTCCGCGCCCGCCACGGTCAGCCTGACGGTGGCGCCGCAGCC
>NZ_PDZL01000022.1 GCF_002735705.1 Janthinobacterium sp. BJB426 | reverse complement strand
CGACAGGCGCGACTCTCATCGTGGCGCGGAGATCCATCTCCAACCAGACGCCGGATAGATTTAAGCAAGCCTACTCACATCATACAAAATCAGCTTGCAAAAAGGAGGGTGACCATAGATTTTTTTACGCCTATAGTTGGCCAGTGGCTCATCAAGATGCTGCTTCGCATCACTCCTGCCAGTTGCATAAATATCAAGCACTGAGGCAATTTCGAAGTGTACCTACACTTTGCAGGACATCAACATTCATCCGCCCAGCAATACCAATATTGCGATACAGAAAAAAATCAACTTGGTCAACAAGACCAAAAATAACTAACTGAGGTCATTATGAGTAACAAACAAATCACAAATGCCGTGCGCCTTGCAAACAGTCTTACCAAGGACATCTCCGGAAACTTGCTTTCAGGTCAAGAAATGCGCGTCATCGAGTATCTGCAAATCTTGCGCTCGGTTCTAGATGGCCTGGAAGAAAAGCTGGAAGCAGGCAGTGATTTCAAAGCCGAGAAAAAGCTGGAAACAATCATGGCGGCCGTAGATGCGAAGCTGAATAACATGACACCGACAGATAAAGACCGTGTTGGGCCGTCAATGGAAAAATGGGCGGAAAAAGGTATTACTTTGGCTATGCTGGTTGAACCACAGGCCTAAAAACCCAGTATTAGTTTATTCCAAGAACCCGCTCAGACCGAACTATGGTCTGGCGGGTTTCTTTTTTTGCAAGGCAGTACAAGCGCGAGGGGCCGCCGCACAGATAGAAGATGGCATCAAGCGCTAACGGCTGATTGTTTTGCCATGAGCAAATGGTCGATACAACCCTGTTGACAGGCCAACAATAGGCCCGACAACACCCAAATCGCATACACATGCGGCTTCTGGCGCATTTCCGCAAGCACGCGAACAGGCTGGGCACCCCTCCTTTGCCTCCAGTCTCCATATATAAAGACGTTGCTATACAAGAGGTAACAGAACAACTTCTGTCCACGTAGATAAACGGCAGCCGGCACATCTACGTGCAAAAAACCTCTTTTGTGAGCAATGAAAAAAATGAACCCTAACCTACCGAAAACCTCGAACGGCACCCGTATCTGCGTCTACAAAGCAGACAGAACAAAATGGACAACTATCTTCGCTAGCAAAGCGTACCTGGAGAAAGCACTGGCAATCTGTGGCAATGATATCGGCGCAGTTACGCATCAGGCCCGTTACGCCAGCCTCACCTGCGTGCAGAAGGCCGGCGAAACTTGGACGCAGTCGGTTTTGAGCGGAGCGCGTCGGTTGTTGATTGCAGAAGCAAAGAAGCTCGCGGTGAAGCATCGGCAGGAGAATGCTGCAGCTGTTATCAAAAGTGAGAGTGAGGCACTTTCAGAGCTTGCCGCTGAAAATAATTCCTGCTGGGAGCAGGTTCTTGCTGAAACCTACGGGAACGCACGATGAAGCGTATCAAAGCCCAGCATTCCCGACTGTAGCCATTTTATTCATACACGGCTGTGGCGATGAGGAAAGCCAGGTCGCAAAATGTTGCTCATTTAGCGTGCTCTTCGTACACTTTGAAAGCCGTTTTTGCTAGCTCAGTAGGATTATCAACTGGCTTAGTTAACGAAGCAATCTCTGGAAACTTAGGATTACAAAACATTTTGTGATACTCAGCTCCCCGTGTTTCAGGAACAATCTTCATTAAATCCCCTGGTTGGTTCGTTGCCGAAATACCATCTCCGTTAGAATTAAAAGAGGCACTACTTAATGCTTGAATCGTTCTTTTAGAACAATTTGCCTCCCATAATGTCATTCTATAGCTAGCTTCTCCTGGTCGAATGAATTTTTGATTCGATACTTCTTTCACCCAAACACTGACAACTTTTCCTTTTTTCTCTATAGTTTCCTCATCAAGAAAAAATACCTTTTCTTTATACCCAAACTCCAACATGTAACGTAACTTCTCCGCTTTTACAATACCTGATGAAAACATAAAAACCAACACGAATATAATTTTTTTCATAAAATATTCCAATAGATATATTTAAAATTATTTACCAAATAAAGTAGGTGCAAAATAGGTGGCAAGCTTAACTGAGGCTCACTCAGCGAAGTGCTTTTCCTTTTTGGTCGTACATCGGGGTGTACCTGAAGCCATACTCCTTTGCACTGACTGGATATAAGGTTCCTGTTTCGCCAAAACCACGGTGCTTTCCGATACGAGGTTGACGGTCCAGGCATTCGTCATATCCTGGGTCGCCGTACTTGCACAAGATACGAACAACGATATTGCCTTCACCGGTTTTAGCGAAATCCTTGTTTACTTCCCAGGTGCCCGTTTGACGGATTTCAACAATGTCGAACGTGTGCAGTTTGGGCAGGTGGTCCGGCACGATGGCAGAGGTAGGCCAAATCTTGTCACCGGAGGCCATCCACCCGGCGTAGGCGGGGTGGCGAGTGTTTATGCGAACAATTCGCATGAAGTACTCAGGGTCGCCCTTGTTCACACCCATTGCAACCAGTTGGTTTTTGGCTGCGTAAGGCATCGCACCAGCCCATTCTTCGTCAAACGTGACGCCACCCGCAATGTTACGACCCTTCATGGCGGGCTCCAACTCCATGCCCATATTCAACGTCTTATTAATAGCAACGATTGCTGAAGATTGGCAGCCGGCTAGCAGGGCCAGGGCAATGACTGGGAACAAAAGACTAATCACATTTTTCATCTAGCTCCTCTAATTTTATTCGTTAACAGCTTATTTTTTCAAATACCTTACCAGGTCGAAAATACTGCTCTTCGAGCAGCGGTATTAATTACCAAATCGAGGTATATTTTTTTCTCAACCGCTGAGATGGTTGGGGATACGACCGCAGTAGATGTTTTCTCACTCAATGCACTAGATACTCCGCGCGAACCATTAATCATGTCACGCGTTATATTTTTAACATAACTAGAAATATCGGACTTTCGCTCATCCGAAATTTTAATAATAGCCAAATCAATATCATCACGAATTCCGTTTTGATTGACATCAGGGCCAAGCAGTTCGCGTTCGGCAACTGTGAGGCTGCCAAGAACTGGATGATTGATGACAGTAGGAGTCTGGCCACGGATATAGTCATCACCGGTGGCAGAACAACCGCTTAGAATTGCGATGACAAGCCATGCCATCAATTTTATTTTCAACACTTTTCCTTTCGTTTGAGCGAAATAAAAATCCTGTGAGTGTGAATGGTATTCCCTGCCGGCAGCGTAGTTTTTACTCCAGTATTGCCTTATTCACGCTACTTCAAGCCGGCGCAGAAATACTGCGGCCAAGTCGATTTAGCCACGGCCGAGCTTGTCAACGGCTGGCAATGGCCCCAGTTCGGGCTGGCCCTCAACATGCACACCCGATGTGCCAGCTGCACCTTCAATTGCGCGCACAGTATCGAGAATTGTTTTGTTGACCCAAGCTTCCGGGGTTCCGACAACAGCGTCAGCACCACTTTGGAGCAAGCCGTTCAGACCACCGCTGGTTTTAGAGAACACCGCGTACATGTCGAGGTTGTAGCCTGAGCGGTAGCGGTAGAGACAGCTGTAAAGGGTCAAATTGCTCGAGCCAGAAATATTTCTGACTGCTTTTGATGTCCAAACAGCACCATCGCACTTTGCTACCTTGATGCCTGCGCTGCCGTTTTGAGCCGCGGCAAGTTGCATCATTGCGCCCATTCCGCCACCCATCGCGCTGGCCATGTCGATTAGGACGAATTTCCCAGGCTCTGCAGGAACGACATTGCCAATATGCAGCGGCGTCGAGCTCTGCACACTGTTCGTGTTTTGAGCTAAACCGTTTGCAGCAGCGCGAGAGACAGTGGCGACGTCGGCCTGAGTTTTGAAATCAAAGATGTGGTAAATCTCGACTACTTCTTGTCGATTTGCCAGGCTTTGGTTGACTGTGTTGCAGCCGCTGAGAGCTCCTACAATTAAGGCTAAACTGATAACTTTTTTCTTGTTCATTACGTTCCCATATTTAGGTTCAACAGCTGTGCTGGTGCAGGACTGAGCACGTTAGTTTCAAAAAACCATCAGCGCACAAACCGAGTTCCAGTCAGTAGTTATCAACGTTCGGATAGGTGAAAACAATCATTGTCGAACGGAGACATGCTTTAAAAATTTCCCATAGGAAAACATTGTAGATAAAATAGATGTTGATGTAAATGATGTTGACATAAAAGATGGTGACATATCATCTCTGGTGCGGTATGGCTGATTCAGAACATCATGCCGCGCATGAGCGACAACAAAGGCCCCATCTCCCATGCCCAGCACTTCTACGCAAACTGGGTACGCAATCTGCGAGAAACTGCGGGTTACACACAGCAGACGTTGGCAAAAAATATGGGTGTTCATAGGTCTTTCGTAAGTCATATTGAAAGTGGCAAGCGAGCGATATCGGTCGATACCATTGGTCAGTTCAGACTTGCATTGATTACTGGCGAAGCGGACAAGCCTCCGTTTCGGCAACGAGTAGGGACCCGACTTCAAAACGCAAGGCTCAATTTTTCCCCACGGTTATCACAAGAAGCCCTTTCTGAGATGGCGGGATGTTCCGTTGGGTACGTTGCAAAGGTCGAAAATGCATCGGTAAGTACAACCGTCATTCGACTAGAACGGCTGGCATCGAGCTTGAAAATAGAGATTTCTGTGCTGTTAGACGACTTGCCTTAAAGTAAGTGTCGAGACTTAGCGCTGCTCCATCCAAACGAGTCCACGAGGCCCAACGGCGTGTCAGCAACCGATTCCCAATCACCAGCGAACAGCACCAAAGCACGGGACTACACTTCGTTCCCAGCATCCCTTGGCAAATCGCGGTTCGGACTGCGACAAACAGTCCTTAGAATAAACTCTGACCCGCGCTAACGTCGAATACCAAGTCAATATCGGTGGCCATTAGTACTTCGTGCTGTAACAGTAAACGCCTGCCTCGGTTGACGTGGGCGTACTCCACACGACGGCCGAAATACTCGCACGGCCAGCGCCTTACCAGCCGTGTCCTGTATCCCAAAACGAAAATATATGCGCCTTTGCCGCTGGCACACCGCGAGATTGCCAGCGGGGGTACCGGCTGTTGAAGACGCGAGCCTAGGCCGTGCGGCCCCACTGCGTGATGCTGGGGCAGGTGGATGAGCGACTGCGTCACCAGAAAGCCTTCTACGGTTTCCCACCGATTGCGACGACGCGTACCTAGAGCGGTACAGCAGACCGTCTTCGGCCTGGCCTACCGTGCACAACAAGTTACTCTGTAAGGGCATGACGCTTGAGCCACTCTAGCCGGAGTGCAAGCGTGAGCAGCTGGCCGGCTGCTCCTTGCAGCTTCTTCATGACAAATCGGCTTTGCGATTTGAGCCAGCACGAGCTGGCAGGCTTGGCACATCGCCCTTGAAGGTGCTTGGGGTCCCCTAGATTTATGGAGGCTAGATTCTCCGGTGAAATAAAAACCACATCATTGAGTAACACCTCAACCACCAAAAAACGTTTTAGTAGTTGTGGCTCACCGAAGACAATGGGATTAGTTCTATCTTAAGGAAACCACAGAAAACCGATTTTCCAAGATTGAGCTGTTCGATAGCAAACTCAGCGTGAGTAGTGCGCGAGTGAGTGTGGAGCTGGCAGCGACAAAACGAGCGTCGAAAGTATTTAAAGGTATTAGACGGCCCGGAGAGTCAGCATCCATGCAGTTTTTCTGGATAGTCGGTGTAATTTTTTGCCGTTTAAGGTGTAATCTTTTGCCAGATTTTCAGCTACTTAACGCCGCCTACAGACCTCATTAACTCGTTCGGGTGTAATACATTGCCAAACTCCTAGCACCATATTAATTTCATTACGACAATAAAAGACCCCCTCTCGGCGGGTCTTTAGCTAGCTGTCTAGGATGCTATCGCTGTCTTACGCAAGCTGAGATGGCCCATTTTGAGGGCGAATCCAGTGACCACCCCCATTTTTTCAAATTCAGCCAACGATTTTCTTACCGCGCGGTTGAACTCTTTCAGAATCATAGGAGACCCAGACACTGCGCGCAGTTGCTCTAAGTCAAAGCCCAATTCGCATGAATCAGCTTTGATTACACCATACAGCCAAGAGCCCAGCCCATCTTTCATCGACATGCGCTCGCTTGCCTTCATGAACGAGCGATACCAGCCCGTCAGCAGCGTTACGAGTGACGGCGACAGCTGTACTGACCACTCGCCTTTCTCCATCGTGAACTCAGTGATGAACGAAATGCCTTGGAATACTTCTTTTTCGCTCTTCTCATGTATGTAGTACAGCCTGCTTTTCGCATCGTGTAGCCGCAGTACCGAATCCTCGAGCTTTTTGACGCTGCCCCCACTGTCACCCCAGCCCAGAGTTTTGTGTGAAAATTCTCGGGGATTGAATTTAATTGCGGTCCCGCACGTCCCTCCAGCCCTGATGCGAATCAGCGCAAGCAAGACGCGCAAGTCATCCTGGCGCAACTCTTCTCCTTTGAACTCAATCTTCGTCTTGCCGTATGCCGGAACGGGTGTGAAGTCCCCGAACACCTCGCGCTTGCCACTGCGGTGCCCGAAAAGCCTTGATTTCAGCAATTCGGGCGTGAACGCGAGCGTACCGCTGTACTGCTCTGGCAGTACTGAACCTGGATTTTCGCGCGCGCTCATCATCGATGCTTTGCGAGCAGCTTTTAGCTCTGCTTTAGTCTTCGGCACTCGCACGAGTTCTTCCGCTGATTTGTATATTGCGGCCTTCTGTTTTTGAAACCATTCTTTTTGTTTTTCAGCTTTTGTCGGCTCGGAAATCGCTGCTTCGATGCACAGTCGATATCCGATATCCAGCTTGTGAGCATGGTCTTTTAAGCAAGCGTAAGGTTTTAAATAATTTTTCATTTTTCCGTCGGAAGTGAGATTGTGGTGGATGCGTATAGCTAGCGATTTATATAAATGTAGCCAACCCTCCTCTCTTTTTTCCAATCCATGCCCGGCCTGGAGATGTTGCGCTTTCCGCGCAGAACTACATACCTATCCAATCGCCAGTTGAGAGAGAAGGCGTGCCCCAACCGCGGCGACCGCTGCTCCTCAGCCCCCGGCGATGACCTGCCTGACCTCCTCGACCGCACACGACAAACCGTGGCTCGATGGCATAACGTTCAAACTTATGTGGCAAAAATTAAAGCTGAACTAATCACAAGGCTAGCTATACGGATAAGGACACAATGAAAACTTGTTTAGCAACAAGCCATTATGTGTGCACTTATGTTTCAGCACAGCTCTTGCCAATTCCTAGTGCACCCTACAGCAACGGAAACTCAACCAAAAAATTTCACAGCCAATATAAATCACATCACTACCTATTAGTAGAACGGATATTACCGTTCCAATCATTTGAATCATTATTAAAGGATAATCACATGCATGAACAAGCACGCATAATTGCAATTTGTCATCCGAAGGGCGGTGTCGGAAAAACTACAACCACTATGGTTCTCGCAGCCGCACTTGCAGAGCGAGCCTATCGAGTTTTAGTGGCGGACTGCGATGCGCAGGCGTCGGCATCCGCCTGGGCTAACGCGGCACCGGAAGGAAGACCATTTCCGGCTGCGGTGGTTAACCTATCTGCATATGCAGGAAAAGTGCATAGAGAGATTCAAAAGCAGCTCGATAACTACGATTTTGTCGTCATCGATTGTCCACCAGGACTGGATTCGCTAAGTCCGCAGTCGGCGATTCTTGTAGCCGACTTAGTCATCGTGCCTTTGCCTCCCTCTCCTGCAGACCTTTGGGCAGCACGTGGAGTAAAACTGCTGATTGAACGGGGTTTAGGGCTCAACCCATCGTTGAAAGCAGTTATCTTGGCAAATCGGGTAGTTCGGACGTCGCTTTCTAACGCAATCATGCGAGAGCTTAATGAATTCGGCATGCCGCTGTTGTCATCGAGGTTATCTAATCGAACTGCCTATCAAGAAGCGGTTATAAGCGGAGTGTCGGTTTCAGCGCTGGGCCGAGATGCGAAGGTGGCGACAGATGAGGTCAACGCACTCGCCGACGAGGTGTTAGCCCTACTGGGAGAGTACAAATGACAAAAAAGTTGTTTGATAAGGCCAAGCTGCGCTCAACAGTTGCGCAACAAGATGTAGCCCTGGTCGACCGATTCGACAAAGCAGATTCTATCCTGCTGAAGGCTCCGGAACCCACCACGGAATTGAGGCCAGCCCCGCAAAAATCATCCGTTGTGCGGGATACGTTTTCCATGCCGCCGGATGACTATGCAAGAATCGAGGAACTGCGCATTACCGCAGCCAGAGAAGGCCGTGTTTCGACGAGCAAGAGCGAGGTCGTACGCGCTGGCTTACAAGCGTTAGGCAGGCTCAATGGCCAACAATTGGTCGAGGCTCTCGACCGACTTGAGAAACTCGTACCAGGCAGAAAAAGCTGATTGATTTCATACCGTTATAACGATTAACTCGCTATAACGGTTTTTTTCGTGATGCAGCACCGTCAAAGGCCGCAGCCTGCTTCACTTCGGCGGGTTCGTGACACCATTGGTCGCCACCAGCGCGCAGGGGGAGGCTTGCGTTGGGCAGAACCGTAGCGATGCAATCGGCGAACTGCAGTCGACCTTTGACTGCTCAACGCGTAGTACGCGCGGCGACTATTCGTGAACATGGGACACCCTCCCCTGCCAGTTACATTCTGAGTCGCCAAATCGTGCCAACCCGGCATCGCCATTTGTAAGCTGTCAGCTGCCGAAATCTATCCCCATTGATGGAAATTCAGTCAAACATTGAGCCGCTGTCGACCATTGAGTTGGTGCCAAATGAATCGGCAGAATGGTCAACTGACGAGTAGTGACCATGGTCATCGAACGTGTCGGACTGTCCCCACAAATTTCCTGTTACGTCAACACCACCGATACCGCCCATCATGGGCATCCCGTTAGCCGGATTGACTGCCATAAATTCATACCTGAAAAAATTATCGTCAATACCACCGACTGATGAACCTGAGCTCGCATCCGAATCGGAATCAGGGGTACCCGTTGGCGGAAACATCAAATCGAAGAGTTTCGATAGAAAATTCATTTTAACTCCTTTATTTTTATTATATGGAAATTAATTCTAACACTGGATACACGATAAAGATAGCTTATTTTTTAGGCAGCATTAAAGAACAAGTTCTTTGATATCGATTAAGTATCTTAAAAGTTTCGCATCTACTGCATCTGTTTTTAATGCATCGCTATATGGGTAAGCAGACAAAATACTGCCAACTAAAAAATAAGGACATACGGTATGAATAGTACAAACCATATATTTGAATTCAGTAAATCGGGCCTTGTCTTTGCATACATACCAGCCACGAGCAAAAAACACGCAAGACAGAGAACTCGGCATGTAAATCATCTTGTTCACATACCGTTTGATTGCAGAGTAAGAGCTGTCAAGAAGGCGATTGTCGGCAAGGGTGCTATATTTTTTGAAGAGCATCTTCAACGAATGGATGACCTCTTTGAAAAAGCAGAGAGGGACACTGCATTAAGTATACCTAATTCTCAATACGCTTAGCATTACGTCCCAACAATGACACAAGGAGAAAATTATGAAATTATTGGATATTGCAGACATTATTGAAAAACTCTTGGACTTACGTACAAGCCGTCCAGCTTTAGCGCGAAGGATGGCGCACGAAAAAGAGCTCCCCGATGACCCAGTGCCATACTTAATTGAACGCATTGAAACAGCATATACAGCATGCCAAAATGTTACGCCATTGACGAAACCAATAGTGTTTTCTGAGCTAACAACCTGGCTAATTATTAGTCACAGCTTTTACCTGATACGGCTTGTCCGCGAGGAAAACCCTTGGACGTTCTCCTATCCAAAATCAGATATTCATACCTGTCATTGAGCAATTACTTTTCTTACGGCGGAGCCCATGGCTGGACTCTGCCGTTTCTCTATTGAAACGAGGCTAAAACGAGGGCGATAGATTACCTCCACGCGCTATCTGCCAGTCTCAAAATTCCTATTAAAATCTGCAATAATGTATTTCCCACCAACTTCGGAGCAGCGCTTCATCAAGAAGCGCCACCACCTCCGAGCGCACGACATGGCCAATAAGATTTATATGAATAATATCGTTCATACGGTGCATACGGCTTATACGGTTCATACGGTTCATAAGGCTCATACGACTCATACGACTCATATGATTTATATGATTCAGACTTCTGTCCAAGTTATACGTCGAACTATGTCAAGATTACCATTCAAAAAAAGACCCCGCAGCTGCGGGGTCGAATCAATCAGTGCCAAGTATCGGCGTTGTTATCCAAAAACGTCAAAAATTGTTCGCTGAACACGGTGCCGGCGTAGACGCCGTTGAACTCAAAAGCGTTTGATACTTCTGCACCAGAAATACGCTCACCCATCTCCACTGCACGTTCAAGTGACATTGCTTCGATGACCATGTTTCGGTAGTCGCTGACGGGGTGTTCGGTGTGCACAATATAAGTTTTTTCCATGTTGTTTCCTGTGTGATTTTAGATGTCCTGCATTTCCTATAGACACCTGCAAAAAAGGAGGTCAGACAGCCTTCCATTTCTTGCTAATCCCGCCTGACGACAAAAAGCCCCGACATGCGGGGCTTTGGGCGGGTTAGTAGCTTCAGCTGTCGGGGTTAGCTGAGTCGCTCGTGAGCCATGCGCAGCGTTTCCGGCGTCAGGTGCCCGAACAAGTCCAGTGCCAGCAGCTCCACCTCGTCCGCGGTCGGCGCCTTGGTGCGCTTTGCTTGCAGCTTTTTTTTGCGTTCAGCAAGTGCCACTTTTGTTGTTTCGCGTGACGAAGCTGCCGCTTCAATGACAGCGAGCAACTTCTCAGCTCCGACTAGCTCCCCGGTGAAGTTGTCGACCTTGGCAGTGAACACAAATGCTTTGTTCTTGTAGTCGTAGCCGTTTGCCGGGCTCAGCTTTGCGAGGGTTTTGAAGTGCGTCGTGTTCAGTACTTTAGAAGTCCGCAAGGTGAACACTACACCCCGTGGACCGGGGTTAGCCGTGATGGAAAATACGGAAGTGCTGTTGACCGCGGCTACGAATTGATGGAAGTTCATGGTGGCTCTCTCGTCAGTTGCGGGGTTACGCCATTGCTCCCCGGTTACACCCTGTAGCTAGAGTGTTTATATAGATTTGGTCGTCAACCTATATTTCTCTAAGGCAATATTGATGGCGACCGGCTCGCTGAGGAAATTAAGCGCTGAAAGCAAAATGCCCGAGGACGGGGCGTTTCTGAATGAGTGCTACTGATTTAGTATGTAATCCGCGCTATGGGACTGCCAGGTAATCCGACGAACGTCGCCCGCGTGCAGGAACTCCGTGATGACTTTGATACCCCACGCCGCCACCGCCGCCTCAACCAAGTCAATGCCAAGGCCACCAAGGCGATTTCGGCACTTCCTGCACCTACCGACCGCCCGGTCATCCGATTACCTCTTGGAACGCCGGCAACACGTCTGCTAGAACTACGCAAGCGGACCGTGATGCAATACGCTCAGCAAGCATTTCGCCATGGCGCGTCAGGTGGTACCAGATTCAAAGTGCATTTCGCGGAAAAGACGACAGAGGTCAGATACACAACTGACCTCGGCCGGAACTACGACCTCTATCGAGGTTCATATAAGGGATGGAGCGCGAACATCGATTTGCATCAGATTTGCTTGCCCGCAGACTGGCGCCTCCGTGTTGAGCGCAAAGGTCTTGCACTGCTCAGTGGCTTGATGACACTGGATGCGCTTCAGATAGAAGCGCCTGCTGGTATCGAACTGTACGCAGCAGTCTGGGCCTGCCAGAGCCGTGGCTATGCTGTCAGAACAGAGCGTGGGTTCATCGCTGTTGCCGGCAGCGACAGTTTTCATAGCGACACGACAGAAGGAGCAATTTTGGGTGTGCAGCGTAAACGTCGCAACGTACCCACAAGGGCAGCAACCATTGCCGACATGACGTCGGCAGTCGATACCTTCATCACAAAATACTCAAGATACGACATTTATGTCAGTCTAGATGACGCACGCAAGACAGGAAGCTGCGAGTACGGCATTCACTCTTGGTGTGCTTCTGTCGGCATTGATATCGGCCGTGCACGGGTGCCAATGATTGAGTTGCTTGAGGGTTTCCGCCGCTTGCCACAAATAGAGGTTCGTCGTGCCGTGCTTGGCGCGGTAAAGCGCAATCGCCGCAAGCTGAATGCCAATATGTCATCTCAATAACGTATTTCTTCGCTTGAAATATAACGCTAACAATTCAATGAACTTGAGTCGTTAGCGTGCTGCTCAGCGATATAGAATCTAAACTAATTGGCCATCAATAATGGCCATGACGAGTAATTTTTAAAAAAATAATCGCGGATTTTTATACAAACTTTCTGAACAGCGATGATTTATCAGTCCAACCATCCGATAATCTCTCATTGTTTTTTCCAGAGATAGAAGTCCACCGGAAAATTAACGTCATCGAAAATAAGTTTTTCCAAGAACGGCAGAGCAGCCGCCGGTTGATATCCGTTGCCATAAGCCTGCTCACTGCCGACTTCACGGAAAAAGTCTCGGTCCCTATCGCGCAAAAGTTGACGACCAGACAGTAATTGAGAAAGCCCTGCAGGCCAAACGCCTCGGCGCGCTTGAGAGTCTCGAATCCGGTCTTCAAACTGATGTCGAAAACTGTGCGGCCCGAAGCCACTTCCAAAGGCGAGCTTGTCGCGCACAAACCGCAAGAAACTCTGCTCAAACGCTCTCCCCCACATCGGACTCTTGCCACCGGGCCTCGGAACTGACGACTCGAACAACGGTACTTCGATGCCTTTTGATTGACGGCGGCCCTCAACATACTTGGAGAATCCAAGCTCAATTAGCTTTGGATGGACTGGTATAGTCCGGAAGACGCTCGGATTCTTTAAGCTTCGCTTGGGCAGCCTTGTATCGTCCATGCCGGAGACACTTTTTCCCAATCCATCATGCTCCACCTGACGATTTTCGTTTGGCATTTCAATTTGAAATTTGAAGCAAAGCACGCCATCGACAAAAAAGATATCGCTAGTCATTAATTGCAAGAACTCGCGTACCCGGGCACCATGAAGCAATCCGATAAGTGGGCCAAAATAACGTGCGGCCAGGTCCACTCCCAGCTTACCGCGAAATTGAGTCGTGTTTGGCGCGTACCAATCTGATGAGAACAAAGTGTTGATTTGCTCGCCAGAAAACGCAAAGCGTGGATTCTGCCGTTTTTTCCGCTCCGCATCTGATAGCTGCGGCATCATCTCAAGTTTAATGACGGGGTTATCTGACGTCATCAAAGCTTTCGTGCGGGCGAGAGCGAACATTTCTTTCAATGCCCGCTTTGCATGCCCATCAACATATCCTTGCGACCATTTTTTTGGAGCTGAAAACAACTGAAATTCAAAGAACCGAAATACATCGTTTGATGTAACCTTGTCTAAAGCAACATCACCATTGAAGGCAATGAAATTATTCCATATCGAAATTGCCATACTTATGGGCTTCGGCCCCACGGTCTTTGACTTGTACTCAATGAATTCATCATTCATATCGGAAAGGCGCGTTCCGGCTACTTGAACAACAATTGGGTCCACAGGAGCATCCCCCTGGTTACGAGCCGATATGAACTTCTGCGCAGTCCGCTCTGCTTCGGCAAAGGCACGGATGAGGGCTGGAAACTGTGGGTCGGTCAAGGCGATTTCATAACCAAGCGTTTGACACCAGTCATTCACGTCCTCGACTACTCCCGACCAATGGCGCGAAGCACGTCCTTGCGCCAAGACGCTCCGCATCACAGAGTCGGAGCGAATGCAAAAATCTTCAATTTCAGCCAAATGTTCATCATCGACACCGATGTCGCCATGTCGTTCGTCATTATCTGTATTGAGCCATGATTGCAGTCGAGCACCGACGATTTGCTGAATTAGCTGGGTAGTTAAAGGCGCTAAAGCAGTCTCCCGCTTCTCCACTAATAGTTCGCACATAGTGTGCCACTCACGACGCTTCTTCGCGACGATTTCGGCGCCAATTACTTTGGCAACGCGCAGGTCAGCAGTTCCGGTTGAGCAACGGAAAGAATGCTCTTTTTTAGCAAGAAAGGGCTGGACTGATGTGGGGGCGGTAAGACGGACGTAGTAATTTTCACTACGTCCATCGTCTCGACGATAGAGGTATTTTGGCAAGGCGATTTCCTTATCTTTGACACACTTTTTTGTCACACCTGTCTCCAAAAAATCTTTTAGAAACAGTAAGATAAGAGAAATCAAACACTTATGCAATTTTGGCGGAAGCGGTGTAATGCAAATATCTAGGTTTTTTGCGGCTTTCAAGCCGCTATAAACCAACCGTACCTACCACGCTACCTACCGGTAAAAATCACCACAAAAAGTCTTTGTGAGCGCGCACCCCTGGCGATTTTGCTATGCAAATCAAATGCAAGCTGAAATGGCGCGCAGCCGCATGCTCTCTCACACGCTAGCCGCATGGCCGCGCGCATGGCATCATGCGCGCAGAACATTAACTATGGTGACACATGGAGCAATTTCATTTCCTGGTAGGCGAATTCAAAAAGAATAGCCCATTTATCCCTGCCGCCGCCAGCGAACAGCTGTTTTCCTGGTTCGAGCAGGTGGGCGAGCGCGTCGATCGCTACGGCAGCAAGACAGGCAAGGTCGTCAAGTTTTCGCAAAAAAACTACGAGAAAACCCTGTTCGCAGTTGATGCCGACAGCATCGAATTGTTTTCACCGCGGATCGTACCACCCGGCGATGTAGACGAGTGGGCGAACTGCGACGCTCTTGCCCTGTATTCACATAGCTCTTCGCTGATGCTGGCCATCCACGCCAGCAAGCTGCCGCTGGCGCAGCTATTTCACAGCGCAGAGGGTATACCTGGCTTGCTCGATCATTGCGATTATGTGTACGGCTACAGCGAAACGCTGGGCTATGGCACGGGTTACGCACGCGGATATCTGACGCCCGATGCAGCTCATCCGTGGATAGCTTCTGCCAGGTCCGATCCTGGCAATAATTGGGGTGCTATCAAGCGCAAAGGGCTGCAATATGAGCACATACGCGACGTATATCCCATCAGTATTTTCAGCCAGTCCAGGCTCGACGCGCTGCCGCCAGAGCGTCAACAAGCGTTGCGTAAGGCGATGCAGGCATATGGCAGCAGTAATACGCACGACGGCAAGACGCACTGGATTTTAAGCGGCGAGGAACAGGCGGCGGCCCGTAGTGACCTGCAAGCGTGCACCATGCTGGGTTCCCTAATCGACAATTGACTCTTCATGAGCACCCATCTTCACGTACACAACAGATAAAGGCCACAACCTGTTGCAACAGGTATTCCGAACCCGCTTGCGCACTTACGAACCGGTAGCCCTGGACTGATCCAAAGTGGACTTCGTGCGCGGCGGGTTCGATTCCCGCCGTCTCCACCACTGAATTGTTTAGAATCAAGTAGTTAGCAAGAAGAAGGCTGTCATTATTTGGGTTGTTTTTGGGCTGTTTTAGCCTAGGAATGACAACAAAATGACAGCCTTTTTTTCGCCTATCTGCTTAGATCTGCTTAGATCTGCTTAGCGGCTAAACAATCACCATTTGTTTTGGTATGCACGCCAACCGGCGGCGGGGGGGCGCGGCTTAATGCAGGCGAGCGAACGATCTCGATTAGATACTGATGAAATTATGCGTCGACAGCGGCCCGAAGGGCAGCGAGGCCAGCGGTCCACCGACGTCCAGCGCGCCGAGGTCAATCGGGAAGAATCCGGCAACTTCCATGATACCGCGCACCTCGGCCTTTGCGGCAGCGTCATCGCCAGAGTAAAACAATACGCGCTTGCCACCTGCCGTCACCGGCTCCTTCAGCACATTGACGTCGTTATGATTGAATGCTTTGACGACCCGTGCACCAGGAACGAATTGTTGGATGATCTGGCTTGAATGCTTTCCGCCAAGATCGATCGCCTTGATCCCATATGCGGCGAGAGGATTGCTTACGTCGTTCGCATCCGGCGACGTTGCTGGATCGAAGAACTCCACAGGGTTAGTGCCGTCGATCACGATGCGACCGCTCCACGCCGGCAGGCTACCCAGTACTTTCTCTGCATCGACCCAGCGGACCGCAACTAGCACCATATCGGCGCTTGCGGCCTCTTCCACTGTGCCGGCCTTGATGGATGGCCCCAGTTCTTCAACCAAGTCAGCCAGCGAGGCTGGTCCACGGCTGTTGGAGATGGTGGCCGATATCCCTTTTTTTGCAAGAATGCGAGCGAAGTTGGAGCCGAGGGCGCCCGAGCCAATGATGCCGATAGTCATGATTTTTCCTTTGAATTAAGTGAATAAACTGTTTGCTGAGTTGAATTTTAGGGCCTTGGCGTTTATTGCGTTAGTATCAATAAACTATAATCAGTTTCAATTATTACTTGAAGGTGAAATCGTGGAAACTCTCGCCAATCTGGAGTCATTCGTCCGCAGTGCCGAGAGCGGTAGCTTTTCTGCTGCGGCACGTCGGCTGGGCCTGACGCCAGCAGCAGTGAGTCGGAACGTCGCGCTTCTTGAACGGAACCTTGGCGTACGACTTTTCCAGCGTAGCACCCGTGGCCTGACGCTAAGTGAAGCGGGTGAACGTTTTCGGCAATCAGTACAGATTGGTCTCGACAGCATCCAGGGCGCAATTGCCGACATCAAGGTCAATGCCGGGCAACCGACTGGCGTGTTGAAGTTGAGCGCTGCACCTGGATTTGGCATGGATTATCTGTTACCTCTCATGCCGGCGTTTCTCGAAAGATATCCGGGAGTAACTCCCGATTGGGTTTTCGATAGCCGTCCGCTGGACCTGATCGCAGGCGGCTTTGATGCGGCGGTCGGCGCTGGTTTTGAGCTACCGCCCGGTATGGTGGCGCGCGAATTGGCGCGAATACATTTGATTGCAGTGGCATCGCCAGCGCTATTACAGGGAAAGCGTCGTCCCAAAGATCCAGCCGGACTTGCCGAATTACCCAGTGTTGTGATGCGCTCGCCATTGACTGGCCGCGTGCGGATTCAGGTCATGCGCAATAACGCAGGAGTCGAAGTCACAGCAAAACAGCAGGCGGTTATGCTGGTTAACGATCCGGATGCACTCAGCCGAGCCGTGGTGCTGGGCCTTGGCGTCGGATTGATACCAGTTCCCCACGCTGCTCCACATCTGGAGAGTGGTGCGCTGGTACGATTGCTGCCGAACTGGTATGGTGATGTGGGGGCGATCTCGTTGTATTTCACCAGTCAGAAACTGTTGCCGGCGAAGACGCGCGCCTTTGTCGATTTTGTTGTCGAGGCATTTCGTGTCCAGAAGCTGCCGCAAGTCCTCTCTGCTAAATAGCGCACCTTTGATATCAGACCACTGTCGTCGAACCGAAGCCTGGTTACCTACACAGACATCGAGGCATACCCAAGAACGCGCCAAAGTGCAGCATAGCGCGAAAACAACGCCGTTCCCACGTCGCAACACCACCCGCACGAAAAACCGCTCAAAGTGCGTCAAAATGCGTCAAAACTCGCGCACCCTCTTCGCCCCGCCGCACCAGTCCTCATGCGCCTTCGGCCACGGCGCAAATTTGAGTCAAAAGAGCCCTATATAGCGGGCAGGTGTGGAGGGGGGACAACTGCGCGCGCCGGGCCGAAATGGGCTTTTTTCTTGCCTCTGATGCAACATCATTCGTCGGGACGTGAAAAAGCCGCCTCGTGGGCGGCCTGTGCGGTGGCTGGGGCGCTCCGGCGCGGCTGGGCTATCGCGGCCCTGCGCTGCCAGCTATCGCGGCGTGTCGCTCATCCTGGGCGACCGGCGCGGGCCTTGGCCGCTTGCTCCTTCTCGTAATCGTCGCGGCAGTCCACATCGCAGAACAGCAGCGCGGGCGCCAGCAGCTCGTCGCAGTAGTGACAACAGCCATGCGCCACCAGGGCGGGACGGCCGCGCACGGCAGCCAGGCCGCGCGCCACTTCGGCAAAGATGATCTTGTCCGTGTTGTCGATGTGGTCGCTCATTGCGCTGTCTCCTTGCCCAGGCCCAGGTCATACGGGGCGAACTTCACCACTTCCACGCCAGCCCACTCGTTGATCGCCATGAACTGCGCCTGCAGCGGCACCAGCTCGTTGCGGGCGAAGACGCGCGCGGCCGGCTCGACGGCGCCGAAGCCGCCCGCATTGTTTGGCAGGATGCCCATCAGCTGCGGCGGCACGCGGTGCGCGGCCAGCTGGTCGTCGCGCGTCACGCTCTTGATGTTGAAAAACTCGTCCTTGGCGGCCACGTCGGACACCGGCAGAATCTGGATACCGTCTTTCTTGCCGTTCGGCGCGTACATGAACAGGTTACGGAAGTTGCCCGGCCCCTTGCTGTCGCGCATGGCCTGGCGCAGGTTGTCCACGTCCTGCGTGTTGGCGGCCGCATCCGTCATGTAGAACACGAAACCGGCGTGCGAGCCGTTCTTGTAGTACTTGCGGCGGAACAGGGTGGCCGCCTCGTTGAGCCAGGCCGATTGCAGCGCGCTCAGGTACTGCGGCACGCCGTACAGCTCCTGGTTCACGTCCGGTTCCATCAGGTGGAACACGCGGCCCTTGTCGAACTGGTGCACGGCCTGGTAGCCGTTCACGAAAAAGTAGGTATCCAGATCGACGCCGCGCCGCATGTACTTGGCCAGGGCGTGCTGGTACGCCAGCGCCTTGCCGCTGCGGCTGGGCCGGTCTTCCAGGTAGGCATTGCCAAAGGTCAGATAGTCCAGGGCCATGCGTTTGAAACCATCGCGCGACAGGTATTTCGTCGGCATCAGGGTGGACGTCAGCACATTGGCCTTGAAGTGGATGGCGCTGCTGTGGTGCACGCCGGCATTGAAGGACTTGGCCAGGCCGGCCAGGTTGACGGGCGGCTCATACCAGTGGCCGTTCTTCCAGCATTCGAAGCAGTCGAGAATGTCGGCGTGCTCGAGCACGGGCGTCGGGTCGCCGAAGGAAAACGCCTCGATGCCGGCGGCGGCCGGCGCCGTGGCCGCTGGTGGTGCGCTCTCGGCCTGGCGGCCACGCGCGCGCATGTGTCGTGCTTTGCTCAAGAATAAATCTCCATGAAAGATTGGTGGTTGTCGGTGGTGCCTTCGAATGGCTCGTGATCGAGGGCGTGCATGCAGGCCCACGCCAGATCGGCGTGGCCGGTTTCGTCGCTGCGGCCGGCGACATAGGTCACGTGCCGCCCGCTAGGGGTGAGGGTCTTGTGGATGGCCATGAAGGATTGCGCGATGTCCGTCCAGCCGGCGTCAAATTCCAGCCGGCCCTTGCTGATGATGTTTTTGGCCTTCAAGACCATGCGCGTTTTGACTTCGGGCGAGTAATTCAGGGCCGTCACGGCCGGGAAGAAGCCGCGCACGATCGGCAGCACGCCGATGCCCATGCCCGTGGTATCGATGCCGATGTATTCGACGTTGTAGCGCTGGGTCATCTGGCGGATGGCGTCGGCGTGAT
The DNA here is from genome assembly GCF_002735705.1 of Janthinobacterium sp. BJB426. Lineage (GTDB taxonomy): Bacteria > Pseudomonadota > Gammaproteobacteria > Burkholderiales > Burkholderiaceae_D > Janthinobacterium. The sequence continues at coordinate 53,850 of NZ_PDZL01000022.1, read as the reverse complement.
CTTCGAAGCTCTGCCCGCGCCACTGGTGGCGCTCCAGGATGCGGAACTTGCCGCCGGCCGTCATGGGCGGCGCCAGCACGACGCAGCCGGCGCTGTCTCCGTTCAAGGCCGGGTCGTAGCCGATCCACACGGGCCGGTTGCCGAACGGACGCAGCCCCATTAATGGCTTGTAGTCGTCCCACTCCACCCAGGAATCGACCATGCAGCGCTGCAGCTCGGCCAGCGGAAACACCGAGGCCGAGTCGTCAATAAAATTACACATCGGCAGGTTGTCGAACTGGTCGGGGCTGTATTCGAAGTTGCGCAGTTCGTCGATGTCGAACAGATTGCAGCCGCCGCGCTCGGCGTCCAGGATGGTGACGATCTGGCGCCAGATCTTGTCCTCGCCCGTAAAACCCGACGAGAGGCGGCCATGGCTCACGTCGATGTTGACCTGGTCGGCCTTGGCGCGGCGCTTGTTGAACAGCTCGCCCGTCCAGAACGGGTAAGCCTGGTGCGTGGTCGAGGATGGCGTGGAAAAGTAGGTCTTGCGCCACTTCTTGTGGATGGCCATGCCCGAGGCCACCTTGTTCAACTCCTGGAAATTCTGCGTCCAGAAGAATTCATCGAAGTAGAAATTGCCGTGGTAGCCCTGCGCTGTGCGCGCATTGGTGCCGAGGAAGTACATGTGTGCGCCGTTCGGCAGCACGATGGGGTCGCCCGTCAGCTCAATGCCGGCCGCCTCGCGCGCGAATTGCACGATGTATTGCTTGAAGACGTGCGCCTGGCTTTTAGAGGCGGACAGGAAGATCTGATTGCGGCCCGTTGCCATTGCGTCGGCCAGCGCTTCGCGGGCGAAATACCAGGTGGCGCCGATCTGGCGGCTTTTGAGAATGGCGCGCGTGCGCTGGTCGCCGTTGCGATACCAGACCTTTTGATAATCGAACAGCGAATCCTGGAAGGCGTCGAGCAACTGAATGCGCTGTTCGTCGCTGAAATCGTTGCGGGTCGGTTTCTTCTTCGGGCCGGCGTTGCGGTTCGCCAGCTTGGGGTTGAGATCGACCTCGTTGCCGCCCGGTTGCTCATAGCGGCGCACGCGCGCCATCTGCACGATGGTGCGCGCCAGCAGGTCGATTTCCTTGTAGTCGCTGCCAGTCTTGACCTCTTTTTCGACCAGCTTGATGATGCGCAGCTCGACCGCGTTTTCGACGTGCTCGATGCCCTGCGCCTTGTCCCATTCGTCGCGCTCTTTCCAGCTATTGATGGTGCTGCGCTTGATTCCCAGGTGGCGGGCGATGGACGAAATGCGCCAGCCCTTCCAGTACAGGGCGCGCGCGGCGCGGCGCGGCTCGGATTCGGGCACGGCCAGTTCGGCGATTTTTTCTTCAGGGGTTTGATGGATTCCTAACATGCCGCCAGCGTAGGCCGCGCGCGCGCGGAGCGGGGAAAGGCAAAAGTCGCTATAGCCCATAGCAACCCGCACCGCATTGAATCGCAGCGCCAAGACGTTGACCATGGCGTTATCCGATCAACCGAGACACGCCACCATGCCTAAATCCCAATTCTTCCGCGTCGCCACCGAAGGCGCGACCACGGACGGCCGCAACATCGACCGCGCCACCATCGAGCAGATCGCCGCCACCTACAACCCGAAGACCTACGGCGCGCGCATCTGGCTGGAGCACATTCGCGGCATCCTGCCCGACAGCCAGTTCAAGGCCTACGGCGACGTGATCGCCGTGAAAGCCGAGGAAGTGGACACCGACAGCGGCAAGAAACTGGCGCTGTTCGCGCAGATCGAACCCACGCCGGAACTGGTGGCCATCAACAAGGCCAAGCAAAAGCTGTACACCAGCCTGGAAATTCAGCCCGACTTTGCCGACTCGTCGCAGCCCTACCTGGTCGGCCTGGGCGTCACCGACAGCCCGGCCAGCCTGGGCACCGAGGCGCTGAAATTCTCCGCCGGCCGCAAGCAGCAAACCGACAACCTGTTCACCTCGGCCGTCGAGGTGACGCTGGAATTCGAAGAACCGCAAGGCACCAAGCTGGCCGATGCCGTGAAAAACCTGCTGTCGCGCTTCTCCAATAAATCCGGCACCGACGCCGCGCAGTTCGCAGACATCAGCGAAGCCGTCGAGGCGCTGGCCGGCCACGTCGTCACCGCCAACGACAACTACGCGGGCACATTGGCGCGCCTGGAAAAAACCGAAACGGCATTGAAGGCCACACAGGACGAGCTGGCCGCCTTCAAGGCGCAGATGGATGAGGCGCCCGGCAACGGCCCGCGCCGCCCGGCCGCCACCGGCAACGACGGCGCCGTGCAGACCGAGTTTTAAGCGCCCGCGCTATCCACCTACCCAATTCAACAACGGAGCACTGATTTATGAAAAAGCAAACGCGCCAGGTCTTTGGCCAGTATGAAACCCGCCTGGGCCAACTGAACGACACGGACAACGTGGCCAAGACCTTCAGCGTCACGCCCAGCGTGCAGCAAAAGCTGGAAACGAAAATGCAGGAATCGAGCGAGTTCCTGACGAAAGTGAACATCATCGGCGTCACCGAGCAGGAAGGCGAAAAGCTGGGCCTGGGCGTCTCCGGCCCGATTGCCGGCCGCACCAACACCAAGGACAAGGAACGCAAGACGCGCGACCTGTCCACCCTGGACGGCACGAAGTACCGCTGCGAACAAACCAATTTCGATACGCATCTGAACTATGCCAAGCTGGACGCCTGGGCCAAGTTCCAGGACTTCCAGTCGCGCGTGGCCAATGCCATTTTGACTCGCCAGGCGCTCGACCGCATCGTCATCGGCTTTAATGGCGTCAAAGCCATGGCCGACACCGATCTGGACGCCAACCCGCTGCTGCAGGACGTGAACAAGGGCTGGCTGCAGCACCTGCGCGAGCTGGCGCCCGAGCGCGTGCTGGGTCTGGTGGCCAATGGCATGCCGGGCAAGGTCATCATCGGCGACGTGGACGGCGCCGACTATGCCAACCTGGACGCAGCCGTCACCGATGCCGTCAACCTGCTCGATCCCTGGTATCAGGAAGACACCAATCTGGTGGCCATCGTCGGGCGCAAGCTGTTGAACGACAAGTATTTCCCATTGGTCAACACCAAGCAGGCGCCCACGGAAACCCTGGCGGCCGACATCATCATCAGCCAGAAACGCATTGGCGGCTTGCCAGCGGCGCGCGTGCCCTTCTTCCCCGACAACGCGATCCTGATTACCCGCTTCGACAATCTGTCGATCTATTTCCAGGAAGGCGCGCGCCGCCGCCGCGTCGAGGACGTGCCCAAGCGCGACCGCATCGAGAACTACGAGTCGTCCAACGACGCCTACGTGATCGAAGACCTGGGCCTGGCCGCGCTGGTGGAAAACATCGAGCTGAAAGACAAGTAATGGCCAACCAATCCCCCGCCCTGCGCCACCGCGCACGCATGCTGGCCGAGCGCACGGCCGGCGCCGCCGCGCCGCAGGGCGTGACCACCGGCACGGCCTACGAAATGATGCTCTACAAGCTGGCCGACGACCGGCGGCGCTTGAAGTCGATTCAATCCGTGGAACGCAAGATCGAGGTCAAGGCCACCTTGCTACCGGATTACGCGCAGTGGATCGACGGCGTGCTGGCCGGCGGCAAGGGCGCCCAGGATGACGTGTTTGCCACCCTGCTGGTGTGGCACATCGACACGGGCGAGTATGCGCGCGCCCTGGTCATGGCCAAATACGCGCTGGCGCACAAGTTCACCCTGCCCGAGACGTACAGCCGCGACATCGCCACGCTGATGCTGGACGAATTTGCCGAAGGCTATTTGCACGGCAAGCTGGCCGCCGATCCGCAGCACGCGGCTCAGGTGCTGGGCCAGGTGGAACAACTGACGGCCGCCAGCGACGCGCCCGACCAGGCGCGTGCCAAGCTGCACAAGGCCATCGGCCTGGCCATGATCGCCGTGCTCGATCAGGCCGACGATACCGACATCGCCCCGGCGCTGGTGGCGCAGGCGGAAACGGCCATGGGCCAGCTGAAACGCGCGCGCTCCCTGTCGGAGTCCTGCGGCGTCAAGAAAGATATGGAACGGCTGGAGCGGCGCCTCAAGCGCGCGGCCGGTTCCGCGTAAGAGCATCCCCCGCAGCACGGCGGCACGGGGGGATTCTGGCCAACGCATTGGCAACAATCTCGGCCTGATGAACCCCGTCCACCGCCCCATTTTGAAAGCGTCCCGTATGTCCTTCATGGCCCTGCCCCCGTCAATCCCGCCCGGCACCACCCCGGCGCCGCCAGCACAAGTCCTTGGCATCATCGAAAACGACGGCTGGTTTCCCGACATCCTGCTCACCGATATGCGCGACGCCATGCGCCTGGATGGCACCGTCACCGACGCGCGCCTGGTACAAGCCGTGGTCGATGCCATCCTGCAGGTCAACCGCGAGCTGGCCGACTGGCAGGGACAGCATACCGCTGCCGGCATCACCTCCCTGGTGGACGTGCCGGCCACGCGCATCAACCGCGAGTCCCGCTTGCTGGCGCAGTACCGGCGCGCCGTCTACAGCACGGCGAAAGCCGATCTGATCGAGCGTTACCGCGACTACGACAGCACGGCCACGTCCGTCAGCGACAAGAAAAGCATGGAATGGCTGGACGAGGCGCCAGGCGCGCAGCGGCGCAATGCGCAATGGGCCATCGCCGATATGGTCGGGCGCACGCACCTGACCGTGGAACTGATCTGATGCAGGTACGCACGCAGCAGCACGACACGGTAGACGCCCTGGTGTGGCGCTACCTGGGCGACGGTGCGGGATACGTCGAGCAAACCCTGGAAATGAATCCCGCGCTGGCGCGCCACGGCGCCGTGCTGCCCGCCGGCCTGGTCGTCACCCTGCCCGAGCCGGCGCCCAGCATGGGCCAGGCCGCGGACATCGTGCAGCTATGGGATTAATGCAGCAATCCACCATTTTTACCCTCATGAAAAATCTATCTAACTTCACCCCGGAGTATCAAACAATGTCCGCAGAATCGTTTGGTGGTTTCGCCACCCTGGTCAAACTGTACGGCTTCAAGGCGGCGCTGGGCATGGTCGGCGCGGCCATGCTGTACATCGTGCTGCCCCCGCTGAACAGCGACGGCACCTTCAACAAAGGCGAATTCGTCGCCCGCCTCGCCTGCGCGGGCGTGTTCTCGTGCCTGCTGGGCGGCACCGTGTACCAGCTGCTGTGCGCCCAGCTCCCGGCCATCGGCGCCATGGTCAACGCGTCCGCCATCGACTTGATCGTCGGCGCCCCCGGCTGGTGGGTATCGCGCGCAGTGGCCCTGTGGTTCCAGCGCCGCAGCGACAAGGACATCGCCGAGCTGGTCAAAGACGCAAAGGAACACTGATGGCCACCACAGAAAATCCACTGATCGCGCGCACCATCGACGCCATCCTGCGCGCCGAAGGCGGCTATGTGAACGACCTGGCCGACAAAGGCGGCGAAACCAATTACGGCGTCACCGTGGCCGTGGCGCGCGCCAACGGCTACACGGGGCAGATGCGCGAGCTGCCCGTGACGATGGCGCGCGCCATCTATACGGCCCGCTACATCACGGAACCCAAGTTCGACCAGGTGCTGGCCCTGCATGCCGGCATCGGCGCCGAGCTGATCGACACGGGCGTCAACATGGGACCGCATCGCGCGGCCGAGTTCCTGCAGCGCTGGCTGAACGGGTTCAACGACACGGGGGCGCGCTACCCAGCCCTGTTCGTCGATGGCCGCCTGGGCACGCAGTCGCTGGGCGCGCTGGCCGCCTTCCTGAAATGGCGCGGCCAGGATGGCGCCGCCGTGCTGCTGCGTGCCTTGAACGGCCTGCAGGCCGCGCGCTATCTGGAAATCACCGAGGCTAACAAGAGCCAGCGCCGGTTTCTGTTCGGCTGGATCAAGGAACGGGTGGCCATATGACCACAACCACCTGGCGCCCGCTGGCCGCCTGCCTGCTGTGCGGCGCCATCGCAGGCTGGACGACGCAGGGCTGGCGCAAGGACGCCAGCATCGCCGAACTGCAGCGGCAGGCGTCCACCAACAAGACAACGGCCGCCACCGCACTGGCCCAGGCCACGGCCCGCGTGCTCACCCTGGAGCGCGCCGCCGGCGCCGCCCTGGCACAGCGTGCCGACCACCTCACCCAGGAGCAAACCCATGCGAAAACTGAACGTGACCGTTTTAACAATGACGTGCGCAGCGGCACTGTGCGCCTGTCAATCCCCATCGCCAGCGGCCAGTGCGCCGCCACTGCAGATACCTCCGCTGCCGCAGGCCATCGGATTGAGGCGCGCGCCGAACTTGACCCAGCGACTGCGGCAGCTCTTGACGCCATTGCCGGCGACGGCGATGACGCCACCCGCCAGCTGAACGCCTGCATCGACGCCTACAACACCGTGCGAGACACCTACCATGTACAAACCGAATAGCCTGCGCCAGCACCTGGCCGCCGCAATTCCCCAGCTGCAGCGCGACCCCGACCGCCTGCTAGTCTTCGCCGACGAAGGCAACGTAGTGGCGTCGGCCACCGCCTCCCTCTCCTTCGAATACCGCTTCAAGCTCAACCTGATCGTCACCGACTACGCGGGCGACGCCGACGCCATCATGGTGGCCCTGATCGCCTGGCTGAAAGTCCACCAGCTCGACCTGATGGCCAATGAGGAAACCCGCAAGCACGGTATCGCCTTCGAGGTGGATTTTAATAACCATGAAACGGTCGATATCTCCATCAAGCTGGACCTGACCGAACGCGTGGCCGTCAAGACCGGCGAGGCGGGTCGTCTGGACATCAAGCATCTGGCCGAGATACAGCACATGCCAGCCTACGCGGACGAGTTCTGGAAGCTGTATGCAGGCGAGACCCTGCTGGCGGAATGGCGCACGCCAGAGGCCACAGCATGAGCGACGACCTGCACGCGCTGGAAGCATGGGCTGGAGCCCTGCTAGCCAAGCTACAGCCAACCCAGCGCCGCGCCATCAATCACAAGGTGGCCATCGACCTGCGCCGCAGCCAGGCCCAGCGCATCAAGGCGCAGCAGGGGCCGGATGGCGCGGCCTACCCGGCGCGCAAGCGACGCAAGGAATTCAAGGGGAAGAACGGACGCATCAAGCGCCAGAAGGCCGCCATGTTCGCCAAGATTCGCACCGCACAGTTTTTGAAGATTAAGGCAACCGGCAATCATATCGAAGTTGGCTTCGTTGGCCGTGTCGCCCGCATAGCGCGAGTTCACCAGTTCGGGGAAGAAGATCGCATAAACAAGAGAGGCACCGTCTACAAGTACCCTGAACGGCCGATACTGGGCTTAAGTGAGCCGGATCGGACGTTGATACGCGAATCGCTGCTGCGTTTTATAGAAAAAAGCTAACTTTTTTCAATGCAAACTTATCCTGACATTAGTTATCAAATGAGTTAGAGTCACATGATACCGATCGCAGCCGGCCAATTGCGGTCATCCAAAAAGAAATATAAACGATATAGGGAGGGGCATGACACTACCTTTGTTTCTGCTGCCGAACATGGCATATGCAGCCGATGTTGCTACTCGCCTCGATGCAATTGATGGCCGAGTAGTCTGCGAAGAAGATTACGTCAGTACTTGGCTGACTACGACAAAAAACCAATGGCAAATGCTAGGAGGTTCGGCTTTCACCGTCCTGCAAACGCTGAACAAATCCGAAGAAACTTTGTTTGGCTGCGACGGTTTGATCGCGCTACATGATCCTTCTTTGGATTTGTACAAGCTGATGCTGTTCGAGGCAAAAGTTCTTAAACCTATTGGAATGGATAGAGCACAATCCAAAGCGACACCTAGGGCCATCTGGTCATATAATACCCCACCACCACCAGCCCACTCGCACTTCGCCGACCAATTAGGCCGACAGCACTGGTGGAAGACTGTCGCCAATGAGTTGTCCATTATAGAGTTCTTTATTGATTTGCGACCGCCTGCACCGCCCTTCACTGCTGCTAACGGCTTTCTCGAATACGGCAGCACATGCGTTCTGCATGAACTTGCCCGAAACCTTGTGACGCCATCAGGTTATCCCAACCCGCCTTACACGGTAGCTAGTCCAACCATTGCTGAAAATGGTATATGGACAGAAAATACGGTCATCCCACTTCCCGAAAAAGCCTCAATCCGGAGTGCGCTGTGGAACCTTTCGAAATGCAAATTTGGTAAGCCAATGCACCATCCGGACGGATTAAAGGGCATATTGATCGATCTAATGCAGCGGCAACATCCGGATCCCCGCGGTAATCAGGGCATTAACCCTACTGGTGAGAACTTGAGGTTAACCGGGCAGTTGCCTGACATCCTTCAAGCGGCAGGCATCCGTTTTTTTGCGCAATTTTCAGGACAGTCCCCACCGAGCTGGCTGCATGCCATCGACGGCTGAGACAATTAGGCGAGCCACATACAGCATTTGAGAGATACAAGGGATGAAAGCCCGTCGATGGAATTGAGCGTCAGACGGAAGAAATTGAAGTCGACTGAGGACTCAATCGGTCACGCGCCAGATTGACCTTGCTTGGGAAATGTGGATTTATGTATCGCTGGCTTCCATAGTCACTAAGCTTTATATCAACCCGCCCCCGCGTGCATCCGCACGCGGACTTCGGCAACATGCACTGCATGAACGCCGACCTGTCCGACCTCCTCCGCTTGCTGCAAAACCTGATCCGCCTTGGCACCATCGCCGAGGTCAAAGGGGCCAAGGCGCGCGTGCGGCTGGGGCCGACACTCACCACCGAATGGCTGAAATGGGCCACCCGACGCGCCGGCAGCACGCGCACCTGGTCGGCGCCGACTGTCGGCGAACAAGTGATCGTCTTTTCCCCCGGCGGCGATCTGACGCGCGGCATCATTGTGCCGGCGCTGTACTCGCAGGCGTTTGACGCGCCCGACACCAGCGACAGCATCCACACCACGCACTATCCTGACGGCGCCGTGGTGCAGTACGACCACGCGGCCCATGCCCTGACGGCGACGCTCCCCGGCGGCACCGCCACCATCACGGCCGACAAGGTGACGTCGAACGCGCCCAGCACCATTTGCACGGGCGACCTGACCGTGATGAAAAACCTGATCGTCAACGGCGCCACCGGCCTGAACGGCGGCGTGAACGCCAAGGCCGGCGCCGCTGGCGGCGTGGCCATGGCCGTGCAAGGCACGATCAAAGCCAGCGACGACGTGCTGGCCGGCGCCATCAGCCTGGCCAAGCATCCGCACGGCGGCGTCAAGGCCGGCGGCGACCAGTCGGGCGGGCCGCAAGCATGATGGGCATGCACGCCGCCACCGGGCGCAGCCTGACGGGCCTGGGCCACCTGCGCCAGTCCGTGACCGACATTCTCACCACGCCCATGGGTTCGCGCATCCGCCGCCGCCGCTATGGCTCCGAAGTGCCCGAGCTGATCGACCAGCCACTGAACAGCGCCACGCAGTTGCGCATCTACGCGGCTACCGCCTTTGCCCTGCGCCGCTGGGAGCCGCGTTTGCAACTGTCCAGCGTGCAGCTCACGCGCGACACGGACGGCGCCATCGCGCTGCTGCTCGATGGCACGGCGAACGGCCAGGGCATCACCCTGTCCGTGCCCGTCAAGCAAGGGGGCGTCGTATGAGCACGCCCATCGACCTGACCCAATTGCCGGCGCCCAGCGTGGTCGAGGTGCTCGACTTCGAAGCCATTCTGGCCAAGCGCAAGGCGCACCTGGTCAGCCTGCTGCCGGAAGCCGAGCGCGCGGCTGTCACGGCCCTCCTGGAGCTGGAATCGGAACCGGCCACCAAGCTGCTGGAAGAAAACGCGTATCAGGAAACCATCCTGCGCAACCGCGTCAACGAGGCCGGCAAGGCCGTCATGCTGGCGTTTGCCCTCGATGGCGACCTGGACCAGCTGGGCGCCAACGTCAACGTGGCGCGCCTGGTTATCACGCCGGCAAATCCCAACGCCCTGCCGCCCGTGGCCGCCGTCATGGAAGACAACGACGCCTACCGCCTGCGCATCCAGGAAGCGCCGGATGGACTGTCCGTGGCCGGCCCGAAAGCGTCGTATGAATTTCACGCCCGCAGTGCGGACGGCCAGGTCAAGGACGCCAGCGCCACCAGCCCCGCGCCGGCGCATGTCATCGTCACGGTGCTGGCCAACAACGACACCGGCATCGCCGACGCCGCGCTGCTGGCCACTGTGGCGCGCGCGCTCAATGCCGAGGAAGTGCGCCCCCTGGGCGACCGCTTGAGCGTGCAGGCCGCCCAGGTCATCGATTACCAGATCGAGGCCACCTTGTTTATCGGCGTCGGCCCGGAAGTACCGATTCTGCTGGACGCCGCGCACGCCAACGCCGCGCGCGTCTCGCAGCCGCGCCGCCCGCTGGGCCACAGCATTTATCGATCCGCCTGCAGCGCCGCCGTCCACGTTGAAGGCGTGCGCAAGGTCGTCTTGACCAGCCCGGCGGCGGACATCGAACTGAACGCCACCCAGGCCGCGCGCTGCACGGCCATTAAGTTGAATGTGGTGGTGCTCGATGAATAAGCACGTGGCCACCCTTCCGCCCAACACCACGGCGCTGGAGCGTGCCATTGCCGTTGCCTGCGCCGAGCTGGTCAACGTGCCCGTGCCGCTGCGCGACCTGTGGAATGCCGACCGCTGCCCGGTTGCCCTGCTGCCGTTTCTGGCCTGGGCCTGTTCCGTTGACCGCTGGGACGATGTCTGGCCCGAATCGACCAAGCGCGGCACCATCAAGGCGTCCTACTTCATCCACAAGCACAAGGGCACGATTGCCGCCGTGCGCCGCGTGGTCGAGTCCCTGGGCTATCTGATCCGCATTACCGAATGGTGGCAAACCACGCCACCGGGCGTGCCGGGTACTTTCCGCCTCGACGTGGGCGTGCTGGACACGGGCATCACGGACGCCATGTTTCAGGAAATGGAGCGCCTGATTGCCGACGCCAAACCCGTTAGCCGTCACATGACGGGCTTGGCGCTGTATCTGGAAACTCGCGGCACGGTTTACACCGGCGTTGCCGCGTACCACGGCGACGTCATGACCGTGTATCCGTGGATCGCGGAAACCATCGAAGTGCGCGGCACGCTGTTGCAGGCCGGCGCATCCCATACCATCGACACCATGACCATCTATCCATGAGCACATATTTCGCAATTCTGACGCAGGTGGGAGAGGCCAAGCTGGCCAATGCCATCGCCCTGGGCCAAACCCTGAAACTCAAAAAAATGGGCGTAGGTGACGGTAACGGCACCTTACCGGTTCCCGACCGAGGACAAAGGGCGCTTGTGCGCGAGGTGCACCGCGCCGACCTGAACAAGTTGGACAAAGACCCGGACAACACCAGCCAGATCATTGCCGAGCAAGTCTTGCCAGAGAACGTGGGCGGCTGGTGGATGCGCGAACTCGGCATTTATGACGAGGCTGGCGATCTGTGCGCCGTGGCCAACTGCCCGCCCAGCTACAAGCCACTGATGGCGGAAGGTAGCGGCCGCATGCAGGTGGTGCGCATCGTGCTGATCGTCGCCAGCACGGCCGCTATCGAGCTGAAAATCGACCCGTCCATCGTTCTGGCCACGCGCAAGTATGTCGATGACCAGGACATTACCGTGCGTGCCTACAGCGATGCGCAACTGGCCAAGCACCTGGCGGCTCTTGACCCGCACCCGCTGCTGGCCAAGGTCGCCTATGTCGATCAGCAAGACACCAGCGCACGCGCCTATGGCGATCAGCAACTGGCCAAGCACCAGGCCGCCGCTGACCCGCACCCACTGCTGGCGAAGGTCACCTACGTCGATCAACAGGACACCAGTACACGCACCTATGGCGATCAGCAACTGGCCAAGCACCAGGCGGCGGCCGACCCGCACCCGCTCCTGGCAAAAGTCACCTACGTCGATCAGCAGGACACCAGCACACGCACCTATGGCGATCAGCAGTTGGCCAAGCACGCAGCGGCGGCAGATCCGCATCCGCAATACAGCATGAAGGAAGTGGCGACACTGCCGAAGTTCGACGCGTCGAGCAAGCTGGTCAATGCCGACTTTGTGCAGCGCGCGCAAGGAAACATGGTGCGCTATGCCGACGTCACTGAAAGCCGTTCACTCACCGCCGAAGACATGGGCTGCGCCCTGTACTTCCCGACTGCGGGCAAGGCCATCACCATTCCCGACCCGGTATCGCTTGGCATTCCCAACAATTCCGGCAAGTGCGTCAAGTTCTTCGGGCTGTTCAATAGCGGCACCATTCTTGCCGCGCCAGGCGTGACCATTGGATTTGATGTCGGCAGTGTGCCGAGCATCACGATCAAGCCTGGGCAATTCCTGACCCTCATGGCGACCGGGCCAAAAGTCTGGCAAGTCATCGAATCGACCGCCGAGCTGTGGCGCAATGCCGACTTTGCGGCAATGTTGTCTTCGAGTGGCTACCAGAAACAACCCGGCGGCATGATCCTGCAATGGGGCGGCGGAGCGCAGACACCGGAATCTGGCTATGTCGACGTGATCTTTCCGATTCCGTTTCCAAACGCGTGTTTTCACGTCTTCACTGGATATGAAGGGCAAGGTGGAAGCGGGTCCAGTCTGCCCAGCAATATCAACGCCGGTATGAGGACAAAAACGGGCTTCCGCCTGTACACCTACAACGGGAATGCGCTTTCGGCCGGCATCACCCCCTCCTATTTTGCGATTGGAAACTAATCATGCCCGTCAGATATTCCCCGAGCACAGGTTTTTTTTACCCCGTCAACATCGAGTACCAGGACATCCCGTCCGATGTGTTTGAGGTATCCGAGGCGGACCACCTGGCCGCCCATACCGCCCGCGCATCCGGCGGATCGTTCAAGTTTGTCAAAGGGGCGCTGCGCATCACGCCGGCCCCTGCCATTCCCTATGGCCAGGTGTGCGCCGTCTACCTCAATACCGTTCGCGCGCGCCGTGACGGCATCCTCAACCGCCTAGCCGGTATCGGCTTTGCTGCCATGGCCAGCGGCGATGCGGCAACCGCGCAAGCCATCGCCACGGCGCGCACCTGCCTGCTCGACATCACCATCTGCCCGACAGTCGTCGCCGCGCAGGATATGGACGCCCTGCAAGCGGCCGTCAGCGCCGAATTCCAGCGCATCGCCGACGCCTTGCCGCAAGAGGCCCGGCGCGCCTTCGATGATGCAGGCAACACCCAGTAACACCCCCGACATTCACTACCTACCAGGAGAGCCAGCAATGCCCACCGACTACCACCATGGCGTGCGCGTCATTGAAATCAACGAGGGTTCGCGCCCTATCCGCACCGTGTCCACCGCCGTGCTGGGCCTGATCGCCACGGCCGACGATGCCGACCCGGCCGCCTTCCCGCTCGACACACCTGTGCTCGTTACCAACGTGCTGGCCGCCATGGGCAAGGCCGGCAAGACCGGCACCTTGTACCGCGCGCTGGAGGCGATTGCGGCGCAGACAAAACCGCTGACGGTCGTGGTGCGCGTGGCCGAGGGTGAGACAGAAGCGGAAACCACCACCAATGCCGTGGGCGGCGTGTCGCCGGACGGCAAGTACCTGGGTGCCCAGGCGCTGCTGGCCGCGCAAAGCAAGCTGGGCGTGAAGCCGCGCATCCTGGGCGCGCCGGGACTGGATACCCAGGCCGTCACCAATGCCCTGGCCAGCGTGGCACAGCGCCTGCGCGGCTTCGTGTATGCGTCCGCTTATGGCTGCGCCACCGTCCCGGCGGCCACCACCTATCGCGGCCAGTTCGGCCAGCGGGAAGTGATGATGATCTGGCCCGACTTCGTGAACTGGAATACCGCCACCGACGAAGAGGCCAGCATTTCCGCCGTAGCTTACGCCATGGGCCTGCGCGCCAAGATCGACGAGGAAACGGGCTGGCACAAGACTTTGTCGAATGTGGTCGTCAACGGCCCGACCGGCATCACCAAGGATGTATTTTTCGACCTGCAAGACCCGGCCACCGATGCCGGCGTGCTCAACGCCAAGGAAGTGACCACCCTGATTAACATGGGCGGTTACCGTTTCTGGGGTTCGCGCACCTGCGAGGAACCGGGCGGCTTCTTCTATTTCGAAAGCTACACGCGCACGGCCCAGGTGCTGGCCGATACCATCGCCGAGGCGCACTTCGCCTATGTCGACGTGCCCTTGCACCCGTCCCTGGTCCGCGACCTGCTGGAAAGCATCAACGCCAAATTCCGCGACCTGAAATTGCAGGGCTACATCATCGACGGCCACGCCTGGTATGACGAGCAGTACAACGACAAGACGGCGCTGAAAGACGGCAAGCTGGCCATCGATTACGACTACACGCCCGTGCCGCCGCTGGAAAACCTGCGCTTCCAGCAACGCATTACCGACCGCTATCTGGCCGACTTCGCCTCACGCATCGCCGCTTAACCGACCCCGTGCCCGCCGTGCGCGGGCGCAACTGACCACTGGAGAACGCTATGGGCATGCCCCACAAACTCAAGCAATTCAACGTATTTCAAAACGGCGTGCTGTTCATGGGCATGGTGCCCGAAATCACCTTGCCCAAGCTGAGCCGCAAGATGGAAGATTACCGCGCCGGCGGCATGAGCGGCCCCGTGTCCGTCGACTTCGGCAACGAGGCACTGTCGCTGGAATGGACCAGCGGCGGCCTGATCGCCGAAGCCTTGAAGCAATACGGCGCGCATGCGCACGGTGCCGTGATGCTGCGCTTCGCCGGCGCGTACCAGAACGACGAAGATGGCAACGTCGCTGCCGTCGAGGTTGTCGTGCGCGGCCGCTACAAGGAAATCGACATGGGCGGCGCCAAGATGGGCGACGACACCACGCACAAATACACCATGGCCTGCAGCTATTACAAGCTGATGATCGACGGCGCCACGGTCATCGAACTGGACTTCATGAGCGGCATCGAGAACATCGGCGGCGTCGACACGAATGCCGCCATCCGCAAGGCCAGCGGTCTGTAATCCCTTTTTTATTCACTACCCACACACAAGGACAACACCATGAACACCGAAAACAACAATCAAGCCGTCATCGAACTGGACGAGCCGATCAAGCGCGGCGACACCTTCATCACCTCGCTGACCGTGCGCAAGCCCAAGGCGGGCGCGCTGCGCGGCATTTCCCTGATCGAGCTGGCCAACCTGAACGTGTCGGCCCTGCAGATCGTGCTGCCGCGCATCACCGAACCGACCTTGACCTCGCACGACATCGCCAACATGGACCCGGCCGACCTGCTGGCCGTGGGCGCCGAGGTCGCCGGTTTTTTGGCGAGCAAAGCAGATCGCCTTTCGGTATCCCCGGCGAAGTAGAAGATGCCATGGCCGACATCGCCGGCGTCTTCCACTGGACGCCGGCAGCAATGGACGGCTTTACGATTGATGAACTGATGGCCTGGCGCGAACGCGCCCGGCAGCGAAGCGGAGCGGAATAGATGGCTGGTCGGGATTTGAGGTTACAGGTAGTGTTTGCAGCGCTGGACAAGATCACCGGCCCGCTGAAAAAAATCATGGGAGGTTCCAGCGACACGGCCAAGGCCTTGAAGGCCACCAGCGACCGCTTGCGCGACCTGAACACGCAGCAAAGGAACCTTGGGAAATTCCGCGAACTACATAGCGGTATTCGAACAACGGGGGTTGAGCTGAAAGAAGCTCAAAAAAAAGTAAAAGAGCTGGCCGCAAGCATAAAACAGACCGAGTCTCCTACACGCGCCATGACGCGTGATTTGAAGGCGGCGACGAAGGTCACGCAGGACTTGACACTGAAAGGCCGAGAACAGAGCCAGCAATTCCGCGTCCTGCGTACCAGCCTCAAGGAAGCCGGCATTGACACGCGCCAACTGGGCAAAGCCCAGGAGTGGCTTAAGAACAGTATCCAGTTGACCAACGTTGAGCTGGCGTCGCAACAAAAGCGCCTGGCCGCGTCAACCGCCAAGCAGCAACGCGTCACCAACGCCACCCAGCATGCCGACAAGCTGCGCAACAAGGCGGGCAACATGGCCATGGCCGGCGCTGGGGCGACCGCCACGGGCGCCATCATCGGCGCGCCCGTCGTCAAGGGACTGAACGAGGCCAAGCACTATCAAACGGAAGTGGGCCGCGTCAACGCCCTGGGCCTGGGCGACAAAGTGTCAGCCGAGGCCGTTGCCTTTGCGCGCAACATGAAGACCTACGGCACCAGTCAGCTCGACAACCTGCAGCTCATGCGCGACGGCATGAGCGCCTTTGCCGACGTCCACCACGCGGAAATGGTCGCCCCTACCCTGGCCAAGATGAAGTTTGCCAATCACGCCTTCTTTGGCGAGGCCGAAGGCGCCGACAACGAACGCAAGTTCATGGACATGCTCAAGGTGATCGAGCTGCGCGGCGGTCTGGAGAGCAAGGAAAAGTTTGAAGCCCAGGCCAATATCGTGCAGCAAGTCATCACCGCCACAGGCGGGCGCGTCGGCCCGAATGAGTGGCTGAACATGATCAAGACGGGCGGCATCGCGGCCAAGGGTTTGAAAGATGACGCCTTTTACTACCAGATGGAACCGCTGGTGCAGGAAATGAGCGGCAACCGCGTCGGCACGTCCCTGATGAGCGCCTACCAGAACTTGTACCAGGGCCGCACCACCAAGCGTTCAGCCCGAAAACTGGAAGAGTTCGGCCTGATCGGCGACAAGAGCAAGGTCAAGCACGACAAGGCGGGGCAAGTCTCATTCCTCGATCCCGGTGCGCTGCTGGGCGCCGAACTGTTCCGCGAAAACCAGTTCGAATGGCTGGAAAAGGTGCTGTTGCCGCAACTGGCCAAGAAGGGCATCACGGAAAAGAAACAGGTGCTCGACGCCATCGGCAGCATCTTTTCCAACCGCACGGCGTCGAACCTGTACTCGCAGATGTATTTGCAGCGCGTGCAGATCCACAAGAATGAAAAGCTCAACCGTGGCGCCGCCGATATCGGCAAGCTGGAAAAACTGGGGCGCGACTCGGCCGCCGGCAAGGAACTGGAGGCGCAGTCCAAGCTGGCCAACTTGAAACTCACCATGGGCGAAAAAATCCTGCCGCTGTACGCGCAGGGGCTGGAACTGGCCATCAGCGCCGTGCAGCGCCTGAATGGCTTCATGGAGCGCAACCCGACCGTGGCCAAGGTCATGATTACAGCTTTTGCCGTGCTGGCCGGCCTGCTGCTGGTGCTCGGCCCCCTGATGCTGGGCATCGCCGCCGTGATCGGCCCGTATGCCATGCTGCACGTCATGTTCGCAAAGATGGGCGTGACGGGCGGCGTGCTCACGCCCATCTTACGCAACCTGGGCCGCGCCTTCATGTGGGCAGGCCGGGCCGTACTATGGCTGGGCCGCGCTCTTCTGATGAACCCGATTGGCATCGCCGTCACGGTCATCGCCGGCGCCGCCTTCCTGATCTACAAATACTGGGAGCCGATCACGGCATTCTTTGGCGGCCTGTGGTCGGACGTCAAGACGGCGTTTTCCGGCGGCTTTACCGGCATCAATAGCCTGATCGCCAACTGGTCGCCGCTGGGCCTCTTCTATCGTGCCTTCGCGGGCGTGCTGGGCTGGTTCGGCATCGCGCTGCCGGCCAAGTTCACCGACTTTGCCGCCACTATCCGGCACAGCATTGTCGAGGGACTGGCGCCGTTGACAGGCTTCATTGCCAGCCTGTGGTCGCAGCTGAGAACCACCTTCAGCGGCGGCATGGCCGGTATCACTGCCCTGATTATCAACTGGTCACCGGTCGGCGTGTTTTATCAGGCATTCGCGGGCGTCATGAGCTGGTTCGGCATCAAGCTGCCGGCCCAGTTCACGGAGTTCGGCGCCAACATCCTGCGCGGCCTGGTCAACGGCATCACGGGTTCCATGGGCGCCGTCAAGGACGCCATCAGCAATGCCGGTTCCAGCACTATTGCCTGGTTCAAGGAAAAGCTGGGCATCCACAGCCCCAGCCGCGTGTTTGCCCAGCTCGGCGACTACACCATGCAAGGCCTGGCCGTGGGCTTGAACCGCAGCGAGGGCGCACCGATTGCCAAGGTATCGGGCCTGGCCCAGCGCCTGACGCAGTTGGGCGCCGGCATCGCCATCGGCACGGCCACGGCGTTACCCGCCAGCGCCTTCGACACGCGCGCGTCACTGTCACAAGGCGGGTTCGGCGCCGGCATGACGATTCAGGGCGACAAGATTGAAATCACCTTCCACGTGCAGGCCGGCACCGATCCGCAGGCCATCGCGCGCGCGGTAAGCGTGGCGTTAGAACAGCGCGACCGCGAAAAGGCGGCACGCATCCGCTCGTCCCTGCGCGACCACGATTAAGAAAGAACCACACCATGATGATGATTTTAGGAATGTTCGTGTTCAGCCTGCCCACCCTGGCCTATCACGAGCTGCAGCGACAAACGGAATGGAAGCACGCCAGCACGGCCCGCGTGGGCCTGCGCGACGCGCACCAGTACGTGGGGCCCGGCGACGACACCATCACCCTGTCGGGCTGGGTGGCGCCGGAACTGACCGGCTCCCTGTACTCGCTCGATGCGCTGCGCATGATGGCCGATACCGGTAAATCGTGGATTCTGATCCAGGGCACGGGCCGCATTCTCGGCTCCTACCGCATCACCAGCATGACGGAGGGGCGCAGCATTCTGGGCGGCAGCGGCGGTGCGCGCCGCGTCGAGTTCTCGATTGCGCTCAAGCGCGACGACGACGGCGTGCTGGCCATGGTGGGCCTGGGCGACATCGGCGACCTGAAAAACATGCTCAGCATCGATGGCATGACCAGCAGCATTGCAGGTGCAGCCAAGAATGCCGTCGGCACCGTGGTGGGCAATGTGGTCGGCGGCATCACCTCGAAATACGGCGGGGTGGTCAGCGAAATAAAAGACAAGATCGGCGGCAGCATCAGCGGCGCCATCGGCAGCGCGGCGGACAAGTTCAAATGAGCGAGCATATCCCCGCCTTCAAGGTCAGCATCGAGGACAAGGATTTGACGGCTATCGTGTCGCCGCGGCTGATCAATTTGACGTTGACCCTGTGCCGTGGCGACGAGAGCGACCAGCTCGACATTTCGCTCGATGACAGCGACGGCAAGCTGGCCATGCCGCCGCGCGGCGCGCAGATCGCCCTGGCGCTGGGCTGGCAATCGTCCGGCCTGGTGGACATGGGCAAGTTCACCGTCGACGAGGTGGAGCACAGCGGCGCGCCCGACACCATCACCCTGCGCGCCAGGTCAGCCAACCTGATCGACACGTTTAAACAGCAGCAGGAACACAGCTTTCACAAGACCACCCTGGGCGCCATCATCGAGGCGATCGCCTTTCGCAACGAGCTGGCGTCGGGCGTGTCGGCGCGCCTGCGCGACACCGCCGTCGAGCACATCGACCAGACCCACGAGAGCGATGCGGCCTTCCTGCGCCGGCTGGGCAGGAAATACGACGCGGTGGCCACCGTCAAGAACGACACCTTACTCTTCATCCCCATCAACCAGAGCCGCACCGCCAGCGGCAAGGCGCTACCCGTCACCCCCATCACGCGCGCCCTGGGCGACAGCCACCGCTACCACAGTGCCGAAAGCGACGCCTACACAGGCGTGCGCGCCTTCTGGCATGACGAGCGCTATGCGCGCCGCCGCAGCGTCGTGGCCGGCGTGCCGGGCAACAGCAAGCGCCTGCGCACCACCTTCGCCAATGAAACCGACGCGCGCGCGGCGGCCGTAGCCGAATGGCAGCGCATCCTGCGCGGCCTGGCCACCTTCGAAATGAGCCTGGCCCTGGGCAACCCGGCCGTGTTCCCGCAATCGCCCGTGACCGTGCAAGGCTTCAAGCCCGAGATCGACGCCACCGAATGGCTATCGGTCAAGGTCACGCACAGCCTGGGCGGCAACGGCTTTACCACGCGCGTGGAGTTTGAAACGAAGACGGAAGCTGTCGAGGCAGAACGCGAGGACGAGAAAGACCCGGACGAAGGCATCACGGGCGTCGTGGCCAAGTGGAAGGATGTGGCGGCGAAGAAGAAAAAGGCGGGGCAGGAACAGGCTGGCGCCGCTGGCACGCTCAAGACGCTGGACCATGTTTACAACAGCAAGCAGGCCGCAAAGCGAGCGGCCCTGCATTCGTGGCAACATATCAAAGAGGTGCGAGAAATCATCCGGGAAAATAGAGAGGAGTATTAAATCTAAGATAATATACTCAACCAAGGGGTCCGAAAGTAAGAAACGTATTAACATTAACAACTACACCAACACGAATAGAGAAAGATTTGCAATCTCTGAGAAAAAAATTCATAAAAAATCTACATTAACAATAAAAATCCAACAAGAATGACAAATAAATTACAGGAGAAAGAATGATTCAATTATTATGTCCTTACACTACAAATCTCTTGACAGAAACCAACAACGTCAATGATGAACATATCTTACCCGTTGCCCTCGGAGCGCCAAAGTCATTTTATGTTCGGGCAACCGAAGAAGAGAATTCTCGGATGAATGAGCTAATCGATTCCCCTGCATCAAACGATCCACTTTTAAGATTTATTGCTATGGCCGCTGGAGTAAAGGGACGCTCAGGAACAGTATGTTCGGAGGTAAATGGAAAGATTGAAGGTAGCGGCGAATCAGTTCAGGCATCATTCAGTAGTGACAAAATCGATCTGAAATTTATTAAACCAGTAGATATTGAAAATGGTGAAATAAAAGGAGTTCGGGGATTCGGCGAACAAGCGGTAAAGCAAGCAAATACAATTAAAAAGAACAGTGAAAAAAAAGGGAAAATTATAGAAATTGGAGAAGTACAGATCCAACAAAGTCCTTGGATCCACATGAGCATCGTTGGTGATCTTCACATAATACGAGCAGAATTAATTAAAACTGCATATCTGATGTCAGTAAGAGTTTTTGGCGATGTAGCCATTGACAGTGATAGTGGAGCTATTTTTAGAGCTGCTATGCTTGCCCCCAATACAGAGGCTATAATAGAAACAGGTATAATTGGCAGCTCCCTGAACAACCTTCCGCCTCCTTTCGAAACACCTGTCGAGAAACATGAACATCTTATATTTTCCATTCATATAGGCAAACAAATTTATACGGGTGTTCAATTATTTGGGACGTTTAGCGCTTTCTTTCTTACTCCAACATCGGGATTTACATGCGAATTTGGAACCGGTGAAATAGTAAAGATAAATGCAGCAACTAGTAGTATGACGAGTAAGACACTGGTCGAATTTTCCTATGAGTTCGCTCAAAATGGTAGGTAAGATTACCTCAAGCCATACTAACAACAGCTCAAATATTCCAAATGACTGTTTAGCAGAAAATATGTTGCATAAAAAAATATTTCCATAAAAGTCCAACCTGGTCGCCAGCATAGATTACTTCTTGGAACAAGCCGGCGTCAGGTACTCGCGCGCACTCTAGAAAAATTAAAAATGGCTTTGAATAGTTTCGAGAAATCTCTGAATAAATTGATTAATCTGCATAACTTTTTGTCCAGCCACTGTCGTCAAACTTCTTACCTCTAAAGAATCAAGAATTTCCGACTTTTTGCCTGGATAGTCACTCAACTGTACGACCCAGAAAAATTTTCCCGATTGAGTGAAACCAATATAAAAATACAAATGTGCGTACCTGGCTCCAGTGTGCTGCATGATACTTGCTGAATAATCAAATCGAAGCGCCAAATATCGTTTTAGAGCTTCGTTATCCACCGGCTTGAATCTAAGATCCTTTTTTTCAAGAAATGGATCACCTTCGCCCCGAGACAAAACACGACAATTTCCTATTCCTTTTGGTGTATGTTCATTGATATATTTAGCCCTCTCCTGCAATATCTCAATGAGACTACCGACGGTCTCATCCAATTCTTGTACTAGAATGTTTCTTTCTGATTCGCGCCGTCCCATGTCGATATATACATCACTGTTTTCGACACTCTGAGAAAACTTTTTGAGCATATCCTGAAGTGTTTGCCGCTGACTTGGCGGATTGCTTAGCTCTAGTATCTGTTTTCTAACATCTGCGCACATATCAATCAACTCGCCAATTGGTGGCCGCCCTTCCGGTTCCTGGCTAGTACATGACGTAATCAATCCTTGCAGGATTAACGCCTGCTCTTTCGGAAGATAATTTTTCAGGTGATTTCCTGCCCCACCTAGGGTCTCATAATTATTCGGAGCATTTTCTCTGGCCACCATGGCCCATAGCGTCCTACCAAGTGACCAAATATCACCGGACCGGTGATTCGGGTTTGGATATTTTGTATGCCACTCAGGTGGTCTATAACCCTGTGACCCGATAGCTTCCTCAATCCTTGTTTGCCTCTCATCATCGGGTGTATCGGCCCACATTGAGAGACCAAAATCGGCGATCACCGGGCGTCCCTCAACGTCCAAGAGGATATTTTGAGGTTTAATATCTCTGATTGCTAGTCCCAAATCATGGATAGAAGCGACGGTCACGAGAATAGCTGAAAAATCGTCAATGATCTGAACAATATCGATGGAACTGGTATTAGTGATGTATTTCGTCCGGAAGGTGCCATTTTCCATGAGCGGCATTATGTAGAAAGGTTTCTCCTCAATCATGCCATGATCTATATAACTGACGCATCCTTTTATATCAACCAATCCCTTCACAAGTATTATTTCGTTATTAAACCGAGAAAGTGATTGCTCATCGGCATCCCGGTTAAAAACCTTGGCAGCATATAGCGACTCGTCACCCGCTCGACGAACTTCGTAGACAATGCTGTTTCCTCCTCGAAAAATTCTTCCCCCAACGACGGCTTCCCAAACACTAGCACCTTCAAGTTTCATAAGCTTATTCCTGTTTCACCTGAATTTATGAGATATTATATTTTTCGTGAGGTGTCGAAGCGCTTGGCAATTTCCTTCAACGGAACTAGGCCCCGAAGATAGCAGAGTCTATTAATTCTTAGTAACTTCACGCCAATTACTCCAAGCCCCGATTCATTCTGATAAATACGATTATGTGTCAAACTTCGGTCAGCTTTCGGTGAAAATAAAAACTCTAACTTTGAATTTCATATTTCGTCCAAATAATTACATATAATCATTTCGGAAGTAAGCTTCTCTCGGATGGCGGACATTGCCGTCGGACAGGAAACTGTAATCGGCCGTAGCGGAAGTTGTTAACTCCAGTTCCCCCTCACCCATGTAGGAAAACCATCAGAAATTACGGTGGCACACTCGCACTTGACACCTTGTGTCGACTCGATAACCACACCGACGGTATAAGCTTTCCCATCGTAATAACAGGAATTTCTAATGAACCCGTTCGCAATAGCGGTCATCATTTCATATCTTTGTTGCGACCAGAAACAAGCAAAAATCAAAGGAACAAGAACCGCAACTTTCCATCTGCAGGCATTTTTTAGCAACGAAAATAGCACATTCCGCTCCGCTTTACGACGGTGATTTTTTTTTGCGACCAACGTTGATCGTTTGTGGTGCCGTAACATCGCCATGGATTTGCTGGCCAACCTTGCCGTGGAAAACCATTTGCGTATTGCGTTCGACTGATCTGGATGCAGGGGCGGCTGTAGGCTCAATACTTCCCTCAACTACACCAAGAACCCGCGCTTTCGCACGAATATCCAGTTTGCGATAGCCAGTCAACAATTCATGCTCGTCCGGAGGCAACGCTGAGAGCGCATGTTCCCCGGTCAGCAAATACAACACATCTACCCCGGCCGCGGCAACGGCCACCAAATAGTCTGAATCTGGCGTGCGGGAGCCATTTTCATAGTTGAACTGGGCACCCTTTTTTACTCCACCGAGAGCCGCAAACTCATCCTGATTGAGGCCGAGGCGCTTTCGTTCTTCCTTGAGACGATCAAAAAAATACTTCATTTGAGTACAAATACCTTTCCAAATCACTCAAATGAGTGATATATTTACGCCATTCCGTAGCGATTACAGATCATAACATTATGAATAATTTGTCAAAAGTCGGACGTATTGCGAAGGGCATCACTTCTCGGCCACTCGGCGTCCGCCTGACGCCTAATGAGGTAGACGAGGTCGAGGGCTATGCAAAGAAACTCGAGCGCTCCCGTGCCTGGTTCCTCCGCTTCCTGATCCTGCGCGGCCTCAACGACTACAAGCGCGAACTCGCATCCAAACCTACCCACTAAGGACAACGTCATGTACCCCGATGCAAAACGTATCCGCAGCCACCGCGTCATGCTGCGCCTGGACGATTACGAGCACCAGCTTGTCTCCTCGATCGCCAATTACCAAGGCGAAGAGCTTGCGGTGCTGGTGCGCCAGATCGTGATGCGTGAAGCCCTCGCCGTGATCGCCTTGGATGACGCCACTATCGACAGCGTACAGCGTCGCAGCGTTTAAACCGAGTCACTTTTGAGCAACTCTAAAGTTACAGAAAATGCCAGACCATCAAATTCACCTCAATGACGAAGAGCGCGCGGTGCTGGAACTCGTGCGCCAACGCCAGGGGCTGGCAAGTATCGATCAGGCGGCTGAATGGCTCGTCAAGTCGCGCTTACGCAAGCAGTCAAAAAACATGACAGGTCGCGGTCGCGCCCTGTACCAAGTGGAAAGAAAGCTGAAATGAGAGTCATCGGCCTGCCCTGCCCGCATTGCGATAAACGTGTCCGCGCTGTTAAGAGCCGCATGATGTCCGCCATGTTCAAGGAAATCACCTACATGTGCCAGAACCCCGAATGCGGGCACTCCTTCGTGGCAGGCCTGGAAGTGCTGCGCACCCTCTCGCTGTCCGCCATGCCCAAGGCCGATATCCGCATCCCGATGTCCCAGCATGCGCGCGCGTCAGCCACCAGCCAGCTGGCCCTGGACCTGACTGCGGGCTGCTGATGACTATCCCGATCCTCGCGCCGCCGTAACCCGGCCGCTGTAACTCCCCTCTTTTGCTGTGACCTGCAGCGCTCCCTTTTGAGCGTGCGGGATTCGTTCAACCTGAAATAAGGAAAACCGATGGAAAACACGCTGCACGCCACTAGTCATATCGACAACTCTCTTGCGACCGACACCGCGCGACAGGCCCTGCAAAAATGCTTCGAGCCTGTGGCACCGACCTGCTTTCTGCTGCACGTCCACGCCGACATCGGGGGGCTGACCGCCTACATCCATGAAATTGCCAAGACATATCACGCCTATGGTGCAACCAATCTCACCTTCATCGTCAGCAATGCGCAAGCCTTGAGCGTTGCGGGCTTTTTTACTCCTGAGCACCAACGTGTTCTGCTCGGCGGCTTGGAAATCGATTTGCGCTACTTGTTTGCCAGCGAATCGGGCGTCGTGCCGTACATCAGCTCGTCAAGAACTCTGACTGATTGGGCCAAGTATTTCCCAAAGAGTGGGGCACGCTGATGCTGCGCCTGGCCAAAATCTGCGGCATCTGGCTGCTGTCGCTCCTGATCGTCCTTACCCCTGACGTGCTGCGGGCCATCGGCGCCATCAAGGACTGAACCATGCCGGCGTCCCTTATCGACAATCACCTGTCCTTCCAGCCTGCCGCCGAGATTCTGGCCGCGCGCGACAAGGACATGCCGACGCCACCGGGCGCCGGGCATGCGCTGGCCGCCATCGCCGAAGCCAAGGCCCAGCTACGCAGCATCAAGCCGCGCAATCTGGCGCCCTTCATGGCCCAGGCGTGGGGATTGTCGCCGCGTGGCGCGCGCCGTTCCGTGTTGATCGCCGCCGGCCTGGACGCCGACCGCTGGGAATCGCCCATTCATTCATTTACCGAGGAAGAGCGCATCGAGCTACGAGCCGCCACCTCTGCCGCTATCCGTGTGTACGAAAGACTGTTGAATGCCATCTAAAGAAATTCTCAAGCCAGCCCAACGCCACGAGGCGTTCTTGCGATCCCCGTACTTCGCACCCGAGCTGGCCCGCATCCCGTTCAAGTGGCGCAACCGCGTCATCACCGCCGCCATGGCCAAGATGGCCTGGTCGTCCTGGTACAGAGTCTATGAATCCATCGCCACAAGCTTTGTGCGCGAGTTCGCCGAGCAGTACGTGCCGGCCGGCGTCGACCTGTCGCAAAGCGACGCCGACATCGTGGCCACCGCTGAGCGCGCTGCCTCTGGCGTCACCAGAATGCTGTGGATGGCCATATCTGAAACGCACGCCCTGCAGATCATGGAAGACGAATGCGCTTCGTATGGCATCGAGCTGCCCGAGTTCGAAGCGCTGACCGACACCATCGCTCGCCTGGTGGACGCCCGCTGGTGGCGCCGCCAGTTGCGCAAGCGCGTCAAGCGCGCATTTGAAGCGGGCAATATCCACCTGGGCTATGTGAAATACAGCGGCGAACCTTACGCCAGCAATGACGCCGTGCTGTCGCGCCTGGCACAAAATCGGCGCAACGCGGCAGCACTGGCCGCCACCTTAGTGCAAAACGAGAACGGCCAGCAATTCAGCATCGCCGAGCTGGCCGAGAAAACCACTGCGAATAAAGCCATCCGACGCGGCGAGCTGATGTTGCGCATCAACGGCTTTGAACAGATCGCCCGCGAGTGCGGCGACCAGGGCATTTTTATTACTTGGACGTGCCCATCGCGTTTCCACGCCATGCAGCACAGCGGCAAGCCGAACGACAAGTTCGACGGCTCCACGCCGCGCGAGGCCAATGCTTACCTGGGCAAGATGACATCGCTGTGCCGCTCCGCGCTGGCGCGCCGTGGCATCGGCCTGTATGGCTTCCGCATCGCCGAGCCGCATCACGATGGCTGTCCGCATTGGCATCTGCTGCTGTTCGTGCGCCCGACCGCGAAATACAAGACGGCCCACCTGCAGGACGTGGCGGGCCGCGCCATCCGCATCATGAAGCGCTACGCCTGGCGTGTGGACCGTGGCGAACCGGGCGCCTTCGCGCGCCGCCTGGACGTCAAACGCATCGACTGGGCCAAGGGCAGCGCCGCCGGCTATATCGCCAAGTACGTGGCCAAGAACATCGACGGCGTGGCCGAGCACAAGACGAAAGAAGGCTATGTCGTCACGGCCGATACCGAAGGCGATGTCGAGCTGACACCGTCGGCGCGCGTCGAATCCTGGGCTGCGTGCTGGGGCATCCGCCAATTCCAGCAATGGGGCGGCGCCCCCGTTACCGTGTGGCGCGAACTGCGCCGCATCGAGGAAAACATGCTCAATGAGGCGCCGGCCGCCATGCGCCGCGCCTGGGATGCCGTGCAAAAGATCGACGGCGAAAAGCGCGCCTGCTGGGCCGAATACTTGCGCGCCCAGGGCGGTGCACTGGTGCCGCGCAAGGAGCTGGTCGTCACCTTGGCCAAGGACGAAAAAACCGTCATCGGCCGCTACGGCGAAACGCAACGCAACATGCCCTACGGCGTGCGCTGCAGCGACCTCATTGGCGTGGTCTTCAAGTCCGTGCGCCATACGTGGACGCCGGTACAGGCCACAGGCGGGCGCGGGGTGGCTGTCGGGGTTGCCGTTCCTCGGACTCGTGTAAATAACTGTACGCACCCCGACCGCCCTGCCCCGGCCACGCCGCCGGCGGCGCCCATCCCTGACCTGCCTGACGAGGCAAAAACAGCACTGATTGCAGCCTGGGCGGCCGTCAACGCCTGCCCGTATCCCCGGCTGATCGTCCACGACAACCCATCGCATGAAGGAGCTACCACATGAAAACCTTTGCCGTGATCGTTCGCACCCAAACCGAACGCTTTGAATTTTTTGATGATGCCGCGTCCAGCGGCGACGTAATCGACGCTGCCATCGACCGCTTCGGCGTGTGTGGCGTTACCGCCAAACTGAAAGGAGCACCGCAATGCTGAACACCTCGACCAATTCGCCGCGGCAAATCGCCCTGGGCGACCGCGTGACATTCGATACCGATGAAGGCTACCAGGCCGGCACCGTCAACGACCTGCGCCGTGACGTGGGCAATGGCGAGCTGCACGCTTGGGTGGAACTGGACCACCAGTGGCCGGGCATGTTCCGGGCCGTACCGCTGGCCGCCATCGAGGCGGTCAAGAAAGCAGCCGCGCCTGTCGGGTGCCCAGCATGACAGCGGAACGCACATTACCGGCCGTGGCGGCCCTGTTCGTGCGCGCCAATTCGATCTACAAAGCCATGCCGGCGGTGGACGCCTGGGACGCGGAGCGCGACGCCCGCGCCTGGCCGGGTGGCGTGCCGGTGGTCGCGCATCCGCCTTGCCGCTCCTGGAGCACGCTGCGCCATCTGGCCAAGCCGCGCCCGGACGAAAAGGAACTGGCGGTGTGGGCCGTCGCCCAAGTGCGCAAGTTCGGCGGCGTGCTCGAGCACCCGAAGCGCTCTACCCTCTGGCCACACTGCGGCTTGCCAGCGATCGGCGAGCGGGACAAATTTGGCGGCTGGACGCTGCCGATTTTCCAAAGCTCGTTTGGCCACCGCGCGGAAAAGGCCACCTTGCTGTACATCGTCGGCTGTGCGCCGGCTCAAATACCGGCCATGCCCATCGTCCTGGGCGACGCCTCGCATGTGATCGCCCCGTCCGGCCGCAACCGCGCCGGCGAGCGGCGCCGAAAAGGCGATCCGGGCTGGCGGCCGGAATGCGGCAAGGCGGAACGCGAGCACACGCCGCCCGAGCTGGCGCATTGGCTGGTGGCCCTGGCGCGACGCTGCATGGTGTCCGCATGAACAGTCCATTCCTGTTCGACGGCCCGGGCGTCATTTCGTTCAGCGGCGGCCGTACCAGCGGCATGATGCTGTGGATGACGCTTCAAGCCTACGGCGGCACGCTGCCGGCTGACGTCGTGGTGTGCTTCGCCAACACCGGCAAAGAAGAGGAAGCAACCCTTGAATTCGTGCGCGACTGCGGCGAGCGCTGGGGCGTTCCCATCGTCTGGATTGAAAACCGGCCGCGCAATGCCGAGCGAGGCAAAGAATTTGCCGTCGTGGACTTTGCAACGGCCAGCCGCCGCGGCGAGCCGTTCGCCGATCTGCACGACGAAAAGAAATTCCTGCCGAACCCTGTCGCGCGTTTTTGCACGGCGGAACTCAAGGTGCGCCCGATGCAGCGCTATTTGAAATCGATAGGCCTGGTCGAGTGGACCACGTTTATCGGCATGCGCGCCGACGAGCCCATGCGCGTGGCGCGGCTGGCGAATCAGGATTATGGCAAGCACGAAGTGAAAGAGGCGCCGCTGGCGGCGGCCGGCCTGACCGTGGCCGATGTCAGCGCGTTTTGGGCGGGACAAGATTTTGACCTGGGCCTGCCGAATATGAGCGGCAAGACGATGCACGGCAACTGCGACCTGTGCTTCCTGAAAGGCGGCAACCAGGTGCTATCCCTGATCCGCGAAAAGCCAAGCCGCGCGCTGTGGTGGATACAGCAAGAAAAGAACGCCCAAACGGCCGGATCGGGTGCTGGCGGCTGGTTCCGCAAGGATAGGCCCAGCTATCAGGCGATGTATGACATGGCGATGAATCACGGTGAATTGTTCCCGTTCGATGATGCGCTGACGGATTGCGGCTGCACAGACTAGAAGGGGCATAAAAAAATGGATCAGTACAAAGAATTCTGCCGGCTGCGCGATTACCGCAAGCCTGGCGCCGAAGTCCCTCAATACACGGAGGCAGAAGCGTTCGCCTTGGCCACGAACAAATGCCAAGCATGCAGCCCGGCCATAAAGAAAGCGGCACCCCAATGAATAACCTTTTTGACAATTCGATCCAGTCCGAAACCCTGACTGCGGAAGAACTGGAAACCATTTCCGGCTGCTGCCGGAAGGTGGATCAGATCAAATGGCTGCAGCAGAACGGCTGGACCTTCATCAAAAACCGGGCCGGCGCACCCATCATTGGGCGCCTGTACGCCAGGTTGCGCTTGAGCGGCATCAATCCCGCCAGCCTGGTGAGCACGCCGGCCTGGGCGCCAGACCTGTCCAAAGTACGTTAATAGAAAGAAAACAATGCGACCTAAGAGCACTGGCTACAAACTTCCACCGCGCATGCTGCGCCGCGTGCGCAAGCTGAAATCGGGCGAAACATGGACTGGCTACTACTACAACGGCCGGGACGACGCCGGGAACCGGAAGGAATACCCGCTGGGCACGGATTTGGTCGAAGCCAAGCGCCTGTGGGCGGAATACGAGTGCAAGCCAGTTCCGACCGACGCCACGCTTATGGAATACGTGTTTGCGCAGTACATTCGAGACGTCCTGCCCGGTAAGGCGCCAGGCACGCAAAAAGAGAACGCCAGTTCACTAAGCCAGCTGCGCCCGGTCTTTGACAGTGCGCCCATCGATGCCATCACGCCGCAGGACATTGCCCGCTACCGCGATGCGCGCAGCGCCAAGGTACGCGCCAACCGCGAAATTGCGCTACTGTCGCATGTGTTCAATATGGCAAGGGAATGGGGCTACACGAAGCGCGAAAATCCATGCCGCGGTGTACGCAAAAATAAGGAGATACCGCGCGACTTCTATGCCGACAAGGCCGTATGGGATGCGGTACGGAACGCAGGCTGTGAAGAGCTGCAGGACGCCATGGACCTGAACTACCTGACCGGACAGCGGCCTGCGGACGTGCTCAAGATGCGCGACGGCGATTTGAAGGACGGGGCGCTGCAGGTGCGCCAGGGCAAGAGCAACAAGCTGCTGCGCATCGTGCTCGAGCACGAGGGCATCAAGTCCGAACTGGCGAAGGTCATCGAGCGCATCCACGCGCGCCCGCACCGGCCGCGCACCACCTTCATCGTCGCGCTGCCGAATGGTTGCCAGGTCAAGAAGTGGCATTTGCGCCTGCGCTTCGATGGCGCCCGGAAAGCTGCAGCGGAACTGGCGCTAAAAGCTGGCGACGAGGAGCTGGCCAGCCGCATCAAGGCCTTCCAGTTCCGCGATATCCGGGCGCGCTCCGCCAGCGACATTGCCGACCTGGGCGCCGCCAGCTCTCTGCTGGGGCATAGTGAAAAAGTTATCACGGAAAAGGTCTATCGGCGCATTGGCCAGGCTGTCCGCCCTACCCGCTAGCGGCGAGTTGCGGAAACCATTTCCGCAAATTAGCGCTAAGTTGAAAATGAAGTTTTACATCAGGGATTTTTTAGGCGAAGGCACAAAAAAAATAAGCCCTTGATAATCAAGGGCTTATTTTCATAGTTCTGGCGGAAGCGGTGAGATTCGAACTCACGAACAGTTTAACCCGTCGCTAGTTTTCAAGACTAGTGCCTTCAACCACTCGGCCACGCTTCCAGATGGCAGCATTATACATAAAGGTCAGTGGCTTACCAATGGCTAGCACTCCCGTGGCCTTATTTCCCCCAGCGAAGCGGACAGGAGAACACCCACGGCTCTTCGCCTATAGCTTCAATATCTGTGCTGACACACCAAAGCTAAGCCTACAGACCCCAATTTTCCCGCAGCGCCTTCTCGAACTCCCCTGCCGGCAAGGGGCGCGAGAACAGATAGCCTTGCACTTCGTCGCAGCCAGAACTCTTCAGGAAGGCCAGTTGCTCGGCCGTTTCCACGCCTTCCGCGATCACTTTATGGTGCAGCTGCTGGGCGATGCTGATGATGGTGCTGGCGATGGCGCAGTCGCTGGCGTCGGTCGGGATGCCGGTGGTGAAGGACCTGTCGATTTTTAACGTGTCGATGGGAAAGCGTTTCAAATAGGACAGGCTTGAGTAGCCGGTGCCGAAATCGTCCAAGGACAGGGCTACGCCCAGCGCCGTGATGCGGTCCATGATGCCGATCACGCGCTCGATGTTGTGCATCAGGGTGCTTTCCGTGATTTCCAGCTCCAGCCAGGCCGCTTCCAGGCCGTAGCGGGACAGGGTCGCCGCCACCCTGGCGGGCAAGGCTGCCGTGAATTCGCGGGCGGAGACGTTCACGGCCAGGCGGATCGGCGGCAGGCCGGCCAGTTTCCACGCCTGCGCCTGGGCGCAGGCCGCTTCCAGCACCCATTCGCCCACCTGCACCACCAGGCCCGTCGATTCGGCCAGGGGGATGAACTCGGCCGGCGGGATCATGCCGTGCTGCGGGTGGTGCCAGCGCACCAGCGCTTCGGCGCCGATGATGCGCCCGCTGCCCAGCGCGTATTTCGGCTGGTAGTGCAGCAACAGTTGCTGCTCGGACAAAGCCTGGCGCAAGCCGGTTTCCAGGCGCATGCGCGCCTGCATGCCCAGGTTCATGTCCTGGCTGTAGAAGGCCACGCTTTCCGCTTCGCCGCCGCTGTCCTGCTTGGCACGGTACATGGCGATGTCGGCCAGGCGCAGCAGGGTTTCCGCATCCTGCCCGTCTTGCGGATACACGCTGATGCCGATGCTGGCGCCCACGCGCAAGTCGTGGCCTTCGATCAAAAACGGTTCCACCAGGGAAGCGAGCAGCTTTTGCGCCACCATGCTGGCCTCGAAGTGCTGGCCGATATCGAACAGGCCGACGGCGAACTCGTCGCCGCCCAGGCGCGCCACCAGGTCTTGGTCGCGCAAGGCATGGCGGAAACGCAGCGACACTTGCCGCAGCAGTTCGTCGCCGATGCGCCGGCCCAGGGTGTCGTTGATCAGTTTAAAGCGGTTCAGGTCGATGAACAGCACGCAGCCGAGCATCTTGCTGCGCTGCGCCACGGAGAGGGCCTGGTCGACCAGCTTGGCCAGCAGGGTGCGGTTGGGCAGGCTGGTCAGCGGGTCGTAATAGGCCAGGTGGTGCAAGCGCTCTTCGGCCAGCTTGCGCTCGGTGATGTCCGTCAGGTAGGCGATGAGTCCGATGGGCTTGTCGTCCAGGTCTTGCAGCGGCGACAGGGACAGGCTGGCCCAGAATATCTCGCCTGACTTCTTTCGGCGGCGCACCTCCATCAGGCGCCCTCCCTGCTCCAGGAAGGCGTCGTGGAAACCCGTGTCTTCATCGTCGTACAGGAACAGGATGTTGCGCCCCACGGCTTCCACCGAGGTGTAGCCGAACAGGCGCTCGGCGCCCTTGTTCCAGCTGGTGATGTAGCCCGTCAAGTCCATCGTCAGCACGGATTCGTGCAACTGGTCGAGGATTTGCGTCTGCTGCGCCAGCAAGGCTTCCACTTGCGCGTAGGCATGCGTGGAACGTTGCGCCAGCGAATGCACTTGCAAGACGCCGGCAGTCAGCGATGCCAGGCTGGCCAGGTGGCGGCGGTCGGCGTCGCTGTACAGACTGCGTCCCGCCACGCTGTAATGGCCGAAGCAATGGCCATCGAAACTGATTTCCTGCAGCAAGGCAGGCGTATCGCGGGGGAAAGGCGCGGGCGGAGCGCCGCCATCGGCGCTGGCCGCGGGCAGGAACTGGCCGTGCGGGCTGGCCATCACGGTGCTGGCGATACGGCCCAGCTCAGCGACCAGCGCGGGGCCGCGCAAACGCACGACGGCGTCGCACAGGGCGGCACTGTCACCAAGGAAATCCGACACCGGAAACAGGGTCATGCTAGAGGTTCCGGCTGACCTGGATCGCCCATTGGTAGGCCTGCAGCAGGCTGCGCCAATAGGTTTCTCCATCGATGCCGGCGCGGCGCAAGCCCTCGGGCGGCGGCGTGGCGCTTTCGACCAGCGCCAGCAAGGTGCCCAGCTCGCCATTGCGTTCGAGCAAGGCGACGCTCACTTCCGGCGCCAGGTTCAGGGTGGCGATGATCTCTTCCATCGGCATGCCCAGCAGGACGTCGAGCAGCGAGAACACACCCGCCATGAAGGCCAGGTCTTGCGCGTCGCGGTCGCCGCCGCGCAGCTGGCACAGCGCTTCCATCTGCGCCGCGCGCACGGCCGCCAGCGGCAGCAGCGCGTGGAGCTTGCCGTCGTCCTGTTGCCGCGCATACAGCAGCAGCTGCAGCCAGCGCTGCAGCTGGCGCCGGCCCAGCAAAGTGATGGCCTGGCTGAAACTGGTAATCGGCGCCGTGAAACCAAAGGCGGCTGAATTGACCAGTTTCAATAAATGATAGCTGAGCGATGGATCTTGCTTGAGCGGCACTTCCAGCTCGTGCGCGTCGGCATCGCGGGCCAGCAAGCCCAGCAGCGCCAGCAGGCGGCGCCGCGACGTGGCGTCTTCCGGCTCGCTTTGCTGGCGCGCATGGTGCAGGGCGTAGTCGCCGGCAAACCAGCTGATGCCAAGTTCTTGCAAGGCAACAAACTGCCCCGCGTCGGCGATGTTGTAGGCCAGGTGCGGCCCCGCCAGGGGCAGCAACTGGTGCAGGGCCGGGCGTGGGCCGGACGCGTCAAAGCTCAGCGCGCGCGCGTCGACTTGCGCCGCCGTCACGGGACCGGCTTCGGCCCCATCGAGGATGAGGCGATAGCCGGCATCGCGCCATTGCTGGCACTTTTTCTGGATATGTTTATCGCCGGCTAGATGGGCCGGCAAACGGAAGATGGTGCGTTGCGGCGCCAGTTGCGCCAGCACGGCCTCGTCCACGTCATGCGGGTCGGCCAGGGGAATGATGCAGTCGAGCGGCGCCAGGAAGGCATACGCATCGGCGGCGGCCAGCGCCGCCAGCAGCGGCGCCGTCGAGGCCTGCGGTACATGCAAGGTGACAGCGACCCACTCGTTATGAGCATTGGCCACTGCTTGCAATCCCACCAACGGAAACAGGTTTGATTCAGACGCTGACATCGGTATCTCAGTGTGGGTAGGGCGCCATAGTAAATAAACTGACCAGCATTGGCAACCCTGGCCCGTCAGGGATGCCATTTCGACAGCGAGAATCATTCTATCCGAATCTCACCCATGAAACAGTTTAATTTTGGCAATAAATATTCAAAAAGAACATTCCCCCGCGAGACCCGCCTGTCATGCGGGTGTGACAAAAACCCGGCACGGCGCGCGCCTGCTCAGGCGCTGCCGCCATGCGCGTGCTCGACCGCATATTTGATCAATTCAGCCTGCCCTTCGATGCCGAGCTTGCGCTTGATGTTCAGCCGGTGCGTCTCCACCGTGCGCACGCTCAGGTCCAGCGCGCGGGCGATCTGCTTGTTCGACTGGCCCCCGGCGATGTGCTGCAGCACCTGCTGCTCGCGCGTGGTGAGGAAGGAATCGTGGACTTGCGGGCGCGATAGCTGCCGCGCCAGCGCCGCGCTGTAATAAATGCCGCCGGACATCACCGTCTCGATGGCGAAGACGATATCTTTCCCAGGGGCATCTTTGAGCACATAGCCGCGCGCGCCGGCGGCGATGGCTTGCGACACATATTCGAGCTTGTCATGCATGGACAGGATCAGCACGGCAATCTGCGGAAACGCCTGCTTGAACAGCGCCGTCGCTTCGATGCCGTTGATGCCGCGCATATTGATATCCATCAACACGAGGTCGACCTGGTGGAGGCGCGCCTGTGACAGCGCCTCATCGGCGCCGCCCGCCTCGGCCACCACGTCAAAATGCGCCACCGCTTCCAGGCGCGCGCGCAAGCCGTCGCGCACGAGGGGGTGGTCGTCCACCAGCAGGATGTTGATCTTCTCGCTCATGTCTCAGTATCTTCTCGGTATCTATTCATCAGTGTGTCGGTGGAAGGGCGAGCCGCGCCAGCACCAGGGTGCCGGCCGCAGACGAAGTGATGTGCAGGCTGCCGCCGATGGCTTCCATCCGTTCCGTCATGTTGCGCAGGCCGATGCCGCGCTGCGGATGCAGGGCGATGCCGTCGAAATCGAAGCCGCCGCCATTATCCTGGATGCGCAACTCGACGGCCTTGCCTGCCTCGTGCAGGCTCACTTCCACGCCGCGGGCGTGGGCATGGCGCTCGCAATTGGTCAGCGCTTCCTGGGCGATGCGGAACAGCACGGTATTCACCATGTCGGGCAAGCCCTCGCCCGCCGCCGCCGGGCTGGCCGTGAAACTGGCTTGCGCGCTGCTGCTGTCGTTAAATTCATGCACCAGGTGGTCGAGCGCGGCGGCCAGGCCCAGGTCATCCAGAATGGCCGGGCGCAGGTTGTGCGAAATGCGCCGCACTTCGCCCAGCACCTTGTTCAGCTGCTCGGCGGCCCGTTCGAAGGTGGCGGGCGCCTTGTCTTTCTGCTCGGCATTGCCGGCCAGACGCGCGATGCCCGCCTCGATCTGCAGTTTGATCGACACCAGCCACTGGCTAATGCCGTCATGCAAGTCGCGCGACAGCCGCGCACGCTCCTCTTCCTGCGACTCGACCACGCGTTGCGCCAGCACTTTCAGCTTGGCGTCGGCCACGCGCAATTCGCGCAGGTTCAGCACGAGGCCGCAGGCGGCCACCAGCAGGGAACCGAGGATGGCGATGGCGGCGATCAGTTCCATGGTCGAGCGGATATTGCGCGATTGCTGGGCGTCGACCTTGGCCAGCGCCTGGTCCACGTCATCCATGTAGATGCCGGTACCCATCATCCAGCCCCACTCCGGCATCAGGATCACATAGCCGAGCTTGGGTGCGGACTTGTTGGTCGACGGCTTGATCCAGTTATAGCGCTCGAAGCCGCCGCCGCTCTGCGCCCGCTGCATCAGGCGCTGGATGGTGAGATTGCCTTCGGCGTCGCGCAATTGCCACAGATTCTGTCCCACCAGCTCGGGCTGGCGCGGATGCATCAGCGACTTGCCCTGCAAATCATAGATGAAGAAATAGCCATCGTCGCCATAGCTGAGGGCGGACAGGATGCGCTTGGCCTCCTCTTGCGTGGCGTCATCCTTGCGCCCCGACTGGTACAGGGAAGCGATGGAATGGCTGGCCAGGGTCACGTAATGCTTGAGTTCGGCCTCCTTGCTGGCCAAGTACGCTTGCTGGATGGTGGCGCGCTGCTGCTCGGCCAGGGTGATGGCTTGGTGCCGCACGGCAAACGCGATCGCGCACAGGGCGAGGATCAGCGGCGTGAGGGCCAGGAAGATGACTTTCTGTCTGAGTTTCATGTCCTGGCGCTCCGGCGGCGTCGATGCTGGTGGGAATGCGTGATTTTACGTCGCGGCGTGGCGATCAGTCTGCGTAGTAATACTGAGCGTTACTGCGTAGTCGTGCGCTTGCGGCAATTATACGATTCCTGAATACTCGCCATAAGCTGCAGATACACCAATTCACACCCAAACTGGCGACGACCAGGCTCGGCAGCACACATCATCGCACGGCACAGCGCCCGTCAATCTCTGGAGGAAGCATGAACCGCATTTTCAAACAGCTCGGCTGGGCAGCGCTTGCGCTGGCAGGCGCCGGGTCCCTGGGCGTCGTCGCCCTGCAACGTGGCGAACCGATCAGCGCGATCTGGATCGTCATCGCCGCCGTCTGCGTTTACCTGATCGCCTACCGTTTCTACAGCCTGTTCATCGCCGACAAGGTGCTGGGCCTGGATGCCCGCCGCATGACGCCTGCCTTCAAGCACAACGATGGCCTCGACCACGTGCCGACCAACAAATATGTGCTGTTCGGCCACCATTTCGCGGCGATTGCCGGCGCCGGCCCCCTGGTCGGCCCCGTGCTGGCCGCGCAGATGGGCTATCTGCCCGGCATGCTGTGGATACTCGCCGGCGTCGTGTTTGCCGGCGCCGTGCAGGATTTCATCGTGCTGTTCATTTCCATGCGCCGCGATGGCCGCTCGCTGGGCGACCTGATCAAGGCTGAACTGGGCGAAATTCCCGGCATGATCGCCTTGCTCGGCTGCTTCATGATCATGGTCATCATCCTGGCCGTGCTGGCCTTGATCGTCGTCAAGGCGCTGACGGGTTCCCCATGGGGCAGCTTCACCGTGATGGCGACGATCCCCATCGCCCTGTTCATGGGCGTGTACTCGCGCTTCATCCGCGTGGGCCGCATCGGCGAGATTTCCATCATCGGCTTCGTGCTGCTGATGCTGGCCATCATCGGCGGCCAGTACGTGCAGGAACACGCCGTGCTCGGTCCGATGTTCACGTTCACGGGCACGGAACTGACGTGGATGCTGATCGGCTACGGCTTCATCGCGTCCGTGCTGCCCGTGTGGCTGCTGCTGGCGCCGCGCGATTACCTGTCTACTTTTCTCAAAATCGGCACCATCCTGGGCCTGGCCATCGGCATCATCGTCGTCGCGCCGTACCTGAAAATGCCGGCCATGACCAAGTTCATCGACGGCTCCGGCCCTGTCTGGTCGGGTAATCTGTTCCCCTTCCTGTTCATCACGATCGCCTGCGGCGCCGTCTCCGGCTTCCACGCGCTGATTTCCTCGGGCACCACACCGAAGATGATTGAAAACGAAAGCCACGCCCGCTTCATCGGCTATGGCGCCATGCTGATGGAATCGTTTGTTGCCATCATGGCCCTGGTGGCCGCCTCGACCATCGAGCCAGGCATCTATTTCGCCATGAACAGCCCGGCCGCCCTGATCGGCACCACGGCCGAGTCCGCCGCTCAGGCGATCTCGCAATGGGGCTTCTATGTCACGCCGGAAATGCTGACGCAGACGGCCAAGGACGTTGGCGAGCACAGCATCATCTCGCGCGCCGGCGGCGCACCGACCCTGGCGGTCGGCATGGCACAGATCCTGTCCGGCGCCATCGGCGGCAAGGCCATGATGGCTTTCTGGTACCACTTCGCCATCCTGTTCGAAGCGCTGTTCATCCTGACGGCCGTCGATGCGGGCACGCGTGCCGGCCGCTTCATGCTGCAAGACTTGCTGGGCAGCTTCGTGCCTAGCCTGAAAAAAACGGAAAACGTCATCGCCAACCTGCTGGCCACGGGCCTGTGCGTGGCGGCCTGGGGCTACTTCCTGTACCAGGGCGTGGTCGATCCATTGGGCGGCATCAACACCCTCTGGCCGTTGTTCGGCATCGCCAACCAGATGCTGGCCGCGATCGCGCTGATCCTCGGCACCTGCGTGCTGTTCAAGATGAAGCGTGGCCAGTATGCATGGGTCACCATCACGCCAACCATCTGGCTGCTGCTGTGCACGCTGACGGCGGGCTGGCAAAAGATTTTCGACGCCAATCCGCGCGTCGGCTTCCTCGCGCATGCCAAGAAATACTCGGCGGCACTCGATGAAGGCACCCTGCTGGCGCCAGCCAAGTCGGTGGCGCAGATGCAGCAGATCATCTTCAACGATTACCTGGACGCTGGTCTGGCCGCCTTCTTCGTCATCGTCGTCGTCAGCGTGCTGTTCTTCGGCGTCCGCACGATTTTGAAGGCGCGCGCCGACAGCAAGCCGAGCACCAAGGAAACGCCGTTCCAGGCCATGCCCACGGTGCAATGATGATCGACGAAATCATCAAGGCTGGACGGTATCTGGGGCAAAGCATGCGGCTCATGTGCGGCTTGCCCGAGTACGACACCTATGTGGCGCATCGGGAAGTGACCCATCCCGGCGAGCCGATGATGACGTATGAAGAGTTCTTCCGCGAACGGCAGGAAGCCCGTTACGGTGGCGCAGGAAAACGCGGAGGGTGTTGCTAATGTAAGTGCTGGGGTCAGATCCGCCGGGTCTGCCCCCATTGTTGCGCCCTCGTTGTTTCATCTTCAGTAAGTTCCCCTCCCCTCTCTTCCCTTAGACCCACATCAACATCAGGGTGTGTCTTCGCGTCTATATTTTTCCAATAGGAATTAAATAACAGTCAACGGGCGACCGGGGAAGCTGCGAATTCATGTTCAATTTCCAACGCTCCAGCATCAGCCAGAAGCTGACCATGATTTCGGTACTGTCGTCGGGCTGCGCGCTGCTGCTGGTGTTCGTGGCGTTTGCGCTGACGTCCGTGCTCAGTCACAAGAATGATGAAGACAAGCAACTGCTGTCGCTGGCGGGCGTGATCGGCGCGGCCAGCGCGGCGCCCTTGCTGGCGGGAAAATCGGCGCAGGCGGAACAGGTGCTGGCCGCGCTGGCCGCGCGCGACGAGGTGGCCCAGGCGGCCCTGTTCGACAAGGGCGGGCGTTTGTTCGCCCTGTACCGCGCGCCACAGCACGCGGACGGCCTGGCGGCGCCGGAAGACATGGACCCCGCCTTGCTGGCAGACATGGCCGTGCAGCCCGTCACGCAAGGCTCGGGCACGCCCCTGGCGCCGGCCATGCGCTTGTACCGTCCCGTCTACCGGCCAGGCGAGCCGCAACAGATCATCGGCGCCGTGCTGATCGAGGCGGACCTGAACCACATGTGGCGCGACATCGGCCGCCACGTGGGCGCCATCGGCGGCGCCACCGTGCTGTCCTTCCTGATCGCCGTCTTCCTGGCGCGGCGCTTCAAGAGCGTGATCGCCGAACCGATCACCAAGCTGATCGATACAGCGCAAAAAGTGTCGAGCAGCCAGACCTACAGTCACCGCATCGCGCACCAGCGCAGCGACGAACTGGGCGTGCTAATCGACAGCTTCAACGACATGCTGGCGCAGATCGACAGCCGCGACAGCACCCTGGCCAACTACCGCGACCAGCTCGAGCGCCAGGTGGGCGTGCGCACGGCACAGCTGGAAAAGGCCAAGGACGCGGCCGAGGCGGCCAGCCAGGCGAAAAGCGCGTTTCTTGCCACCATGAGCCATGAAATCCGCACGCCGATGAATGGCGTGCTGGGCATGACGGAACTGCTGCTGGCCAGCCAGCTGACGCCGCAGCAGCGCCACTACACGAGCATGGTGCAGCGTTCGGGACAGAATTTGCTGGTGATAATCAACGACATCCTCGACTTTTCCAAGATCGAGGCGGGCAAGCTGAGCGTGGAATACATCCGCTTCAATTTCCGCGAATTGCTCGACGACATAGAACACGTGTTCGCGCCGCAGGCGGAAGCGAAAAACATCAGCCTGGAATTCGACGTCGCCTACGACATCCCGATCGCCATCTGCGGCGACCCGAACCGTTTGCGCCAGATCATCGTCAACCTGCTGGGCAATGCCATCAAGTTCACGGAAACGGGCAAGGTCACCGTGAAAGTGACCGTCTGCAGCGAAGACGCGCCCAGCGTGGGCTTGCGTTTCGAGGTGCACGACACGGGCATCGGCGTCTCGAACGAAGCGCAGACGCGCATCTTCGAATCGTTCTCGCAGGCGGACGGTTCGACCACGCGCAAGCACGGTGGCACGGGCCTGGGGCTGACGATCTCGAAACAGCTGGTGGAGCTGATGGGCGGCACTATCGGCGTTGATAATGCTTTAACGCAAGGATCGATCTTCTGGTTCGAAGTAAATTTCGATAAGCGGCGGGTCGACAGCGACGACCCGTCCTTCAACCTGAAAACCACGCGAGGGTTACGCGCCTTGATCGTCGACCACACACCGGCCACGCGCGCCGTGCTGGAGCGGCAACTGGCCAGCTGGCACATCGTCAGCGACAGCGCCGGCACGGCCAGCGACTGCCTGGGCAAGCTGCGCGCGGCCGCCCAGGCGGGCACGCCATATGCCGTGGCCCTGCTCGACATGGAATTGCCGCGCACCAGCGGCCTGGCCCTGGCCGCCAACATCAAGAGCGACCCGCTGCTGGCCGACCTCAAATTATTGCTGCTGAGTACGGAACAGGCGGCGGCCGACCCCGTGCAGCGGCGCGAGGCGGGCGTGGCCTTCCAGCTGATCAAGCCGGCCCGCGAATGCGACCTGTTCGACTGCATCGTCACGCCGCCGCGCGCCAGCGAGGGCCTGCGCATCCATCCGCCGCACGCCCCCCGTCAGGTGGGCCGGCGCCAGCGCCGCCGCGTGCTGCTGGCCGAGGACAATCCCGTCAACGTGGAAGTGGCGCTGGCCATGCTCGATAGCCTGGGCCTGGACGTGGTCTGCGCGCGCAATGGCGAAGAAGCCTTGCAGGCGGCACAGGCCGAGGATTTCGATCTGATCCTGATGGATTGCCAGATGCCCGTGATGGATGGCTTTGCCGCCACGGCGGAAATCCGCCGCCACGAACAGCACTGCGGCCACGCGCGCGTGCTGCCCATCGTCGCCATCACGGCCAATGCGCTGCAGGGCGACCGCGAAGCATGCCTGGCGGCCGGCATGGACGATTACCTGAGCAAACCGTTCACGCAGCAAGACCTGGGCCACACGATCGCGCGCTGGATCACCCTGCCGCGCGCGGCCACCATGCACCACAGCGAAGTGCCAGAGCAACAAGCGCCGCCAGAGACGCCTCCCGCGCCGCAGCCCACGCCAGCGGGCCTGCCGCTGAACCGGCAGGCGCTGGAAAACATCCGCGCCCTGTCCGGCACGGATGGCGATGCGCTGCTCGAAAGGGTCATCCAGGCCTTCGTCGGCGAGACTCCGCGCCAGTTGAGCGCCATGCGCGCAGCCATTGCCGGCGCGGATGCGGAAGCGCTGCGCAAGGTGGCGCACAGCCTGAAGTCAAGCAGCGCCAACGTGGGCGCCGACGGCCTGGCGCAGCTGTGCAAGGAGATGGAAAAACTGGGCCGTGCCGGCAGCACCGAGGGCGCGGCGCCCCTGTTGCAGCAGATGCAGCAAGCCTTCCTGTCCGTACGCGACTCGCTGAACGCCATCCTCGTGAAGGAACACTGACATGACAGCGCCCCTCTCCCCTCCCCGCGGCCTGGTGCTGGTGGCCGACGACGATCCCGTGATGCGCCTGCTGATGCGGCAGATGCTCACGCAGGTGGGCCTGGACGTGATCGAGGCCGAAGACGGCGTGCAGGCGCTGGCCAGCTACAAGCACAGCGGGCCGGACCTGGTCATGCTCGACGTCGACATGCCGGCCATGGACGGCTTTGCCGTGTGCCGCGAAATCCGCCACCAGGAAGTGGGCAGCACCGTGCCCATCATCATGGTCACGGGCGGCGACGAACTGGAAGCCGTCACGCGCGCCTACGAGGTGGGCGCCACCGACTTCATTTCCAAGCCCATCAACTGGCCCATCCTCGGCCACCGCGTGCTGTACGTGCTGCGCGCCAGCGACGCCATCGCCCGTTTGCGCATCGCCGACGCGCACAACCGCGCCGTGCTGGCCGCCATCCCCGACACCTTCTTCCGCCTGAACCGCGAAGGCTTTTATCTCGACTACGAACAGGGGCACGACGCCAGCGCCGGTTTTTCCCTCAGCGACTGCGTGGGCAGCCATATCCGCGACGTGCTGCCGCCCGAAATCGCCGCGCGCCTGCTGGACAAGGCGCACGCCGTGCTGGCCACGCAGCATATCGGCTCGGTCGACTACACGCTCACGCACGAGGACAGCACGCGCCATTTCGAGGCGCGCCTGGTGGCGACGGGGGCCGACGAGGTACTGGGGCTGGTGCGCGACATCAGCGAACGCAAGCGCACCGAGGAGCAGATCCGCCGCCTCGCCTATTGTGACAGCCTGACGGGCATCCCCAACCGGCAAGCGTTCCTGGAAACGCTGGAACGCGAACTGCTGCGTTCGAAAGAACACGACAAGAAATTCGCCGTGCTGTTCATGGACCTGGACGCCTTCAAGCGCATCAACGACACCCTGGGCCACGACGTGGGCGACCATTTGCTCAAGGTGGTGTCCGAGCGCCTGCGCGAAACCATCCGCCCCAGCGACCTGGTGCTGCGCGCCGAACACGAGTTTGAAGCCACCTTCGGCGGCAGCAACCTGGCGCGCCTGGGCGGCGACGAATTCACGATCTTGATACCCGACCTGGAGCGGGTGGAAGACGCGCTGAACGTGGCGCACCGCGTCAAGGAAGCCATGCGCCGGCCCTTCATGATCGAAGGACACGAGATTTTCGTCACGGCCAGCATCGGCATCTCGCTGTATCCGGAAGATGGCGAGGACTGCAATTCGCTCTTGAAATATGCGGACACGGCCATGTACCACGCGAAGAATTGCGGCAAGAACAACGCCAAGCTGTACAGCTCTTCGCTGACGATGGAAATCATGAGCCACGTCAAGATGGAAGTCGGCTTGAGGAAAGCCTTGCAGAACAACGAGCTGTACTTGCTGTACCAGCCGCAGATCGACGTGCCCAGCACGCAGATCGTCGGCGTGGAAGCGCTGGTGCGCTGGCGCCATCCCGAGCGGGGCATCATCTCGCCCACGGAATTCATCCCGCTGGCCGAAGAGACGGGGCTGATCGTGCCCATCGGCGAATGGGTGCTGCGCACGGCATGCAACCAGGCCAAGGCGTGGCAAAGCGATGGCGGACGGGCCATCCGCATGGCCGTCAACCTGTCGGCAAAGCAATTCAAGGATGAAAACCTGATGCAGATCGTGCTGTCGGTCCTGGCCGACACGGGCCTCGATGCGCGCCTGCTGGAACTGGAATTGACGGAAGGCACCTTGATGGACGATGCGCGCGCCACCATGGTGACCCTGGAGCAATTGCGCGGCATCGGCGTGTATCTCTCCATCGACGACTTCGGCACGGGGTATTCGTCGATGAATTACCTGAAACGCTTCGACGTGCGGGCCTTGAAAATCGACAAGAGCTTTATCGCCGGCTTGCCGCAGGATACGGAAAACGCGGCCATCACGCGCGCCATCATCGCCATGGCGCATGGCTTGAAGATGGTGGTAGTGGCCGAGGGGGTGGAAACGGACGAGCAGCTGCTGATGCTGGAAGAATACGGCTGCGACATGGCGCAGGGCTACTTTTTAGGCCACCCGTCGCCGCACGACACGATCACGGCCATGCTGGCCAGGCAGAGGGGCCAGCTGGCCAGCCTGGAAACTAGAGCACTTCGAAGGCAAGGATTTGCGTGACTTGCTGCGGATTAAAATTGTCGTCGGAAATCATCACCAGGCTGCGGCGGCCATTTTCCAGGCGCGGGCCCCAGCTGATGCCTTCGATATTGTCGATCCTGGCCAGGCCGATCTTTTCCAGGTCCAGCAGCAGGCGCTTGCGCGCTGGCACATAGGCCGCGCCCGCCAGCGCCGGCATGGCCTGGATATCGGTGGCGCCATCCGTTTCCATCGCGTAGATGCGCACATGGTTCGTATACACGCCATCGGCGTGTTCCACGCCGGCCCGCTCCACTACCAGCAACTGGTGACCGTTGACGGCGAGGATTTCCGACACGCCATTGTCCGCTTCCTTCCCCGGCGCCGGCCGCGACGCCACCGGCTCAATCGGATACGCGTACTGGCCCAGCACGGTGC
This sequence comes from Janthinobacterium sp. BJB426, assembly GCF_002735705.1. Lineage (GTDB taxonomy): Bacteria > Pseudomonadota > Gammaproteobacteria > Burkholderiales > Burkholderiaceae_D > Janthinobacterium. Next base: position 8,983 of record NZ_PDZL01000022.1, on the reverse strand, counting down.
CGGCGCGGTCCAGGCGCGTGATGCGCACGATGGAGCCGTTATCGGGCGTGGCCAGCGGGCCATCCTGGTACAGCGCCGCTTCCATGCCCAGCCACAAGCTCTTGCCATCCGACGAGAACGACAGCGCCTCAAAACTCATGTTGTTGCGCGAGCCCGTTGCTTCCTGCGAGACCTTGAACATGACGGGCGTGGGCAAGGTGCTCAGGTAATGGCCGCCGCTATCAGCGTGGCGCACGAACGGATCCAGACCCACCTTGCGGTTGCCTTCGCTGCCGTACCACAGGCTGCCATCCTGCGGATCGACGCGGATGGTTTCGATGTCGGGCACCTGGTCGCCCCGATCCAGCTTGGCGTGCGCCAGGTTCGGGTAGCGGCTGCCGTCGGGCTGCGTGAAGAAATGCACGCTTTTTAATGTCACGGCGGAAAATACTCGGCTGTCGTAATCGAGCGTGGCGCGGTAGAAGCGGGCCGGATTGATTTCCGAGCGGTCATCGCTTTCCATCACCCAGCTGTTGTTGGCCGCATCGTAATCGATGCCGGACAGGCCGCCCACTGTGGTGCCCTGGAACGGATGCTTCAAGGCGATGCGCTGTTCGCCGATCAGGCGCAGGCCCGCGACCGGCGCATCGTGCGGGAAGCTGGCACAGGCGGAAAGAAGGATGGCGGCGGACGCCAGGGCAAGCGCGGTGCGGAACAATGGAGGCATGATCGGTATCAAGTAAGTCGGGAAGCAAATTCAGGGGTCAGACCCGCCGGGTCTGACCCCAGCTTTAATTCTGTGGGTTAATAGCGAATTACACCACCCCACCGGCCTTCAGCCGCGCGATGGCCGCAGCGTCATAGCCGAGCGATGCCAGCACCTCGTCGTTATGCTGGCCCAGGGTCGGTCCCAGCCACTGCGTCTTGCCCGGCGTGGCGGACAGTTTCGGGCTGATGGCGGGCAATTTGACGGGCGTGCCGTCGGCGAAATGGTGTTGTTCGAACATATTGCGGGCAAGGAATTGCGGATCGCTCAGCATGTCGCGCACGGAGTAGATTTTGCCGGATGGCACGTCGGCCGCTTTCAGCACGGCCAGCGCGCTGTCGATCGTGTGCGTGGCGCACCAGGCGCCGATGGCGTCGTCGATTTCCTGCGTGCGCGCCACCCGGCCATCGTTGCGCGCCAGTTGCGGGTCGCCCGCCAAGTCGATGCGGCCCATGGCCAGCATCAATCGCTTGAAGATGGCGTCGCCGTTGCCGGCAATCACGATATTTTCGCCATCACACGTCGTGTAGGTATTCGAGGGCACGATGCCGGGCAGCGAGCCGCCCGTGCGCTCGCGCACGACGCCCGCCTGGTCGTATTCGGGCACCAGCGACTCCATCAGGTTGAACACGGATTCATACAGGGCCACGTCGACCATCTGCCCTTCCCCATGTTCGCGCCCACCCGTCACGTCGCGGTGGCGCAAGGCCATCATGGCGCCGATCACGCCGTGCAGGGCCGCCACGGAGTCGCCGATCGACACACCGACCCTGACGGGCGGACGGTCGGCAAAGCCGGAGACATAGCGCAAGCCACCCATCGATTCGCCGATGGCGCCGAAACCGGGCAAGTCCTTCATCGGCCCCGTCTGGCCAAAGCCGGACAGGCGCACCATGATCAGGGACGGTTTGATTTGCTTGAGCTGTTCATAGCCGAGATCCCACTTTTCCAGCACGCCGGGGCGGTAGTTCTCGATGATGATGTCCGCTTCCAGGGCCAGCTGGCGGGCAATCGCCCTGCCCTCGGGCGACTTCAGGTTCAGGGTTAAACTTTTCTTGTTGCGCGCCTGCACCGACCACCACAAAGAGGTGCCATCCTTCAGCACCCGCCAGGTACGGATGGGGTCGCCGCCATCGGGCGCTTCGATCTTGATCACGTCGGCGCCGAATTCGGCCAGCATGCGGGCACAGAACGGCCCCGCGATCAGGGTGCCCAGTTCAAGGACTTTGATACCTTTTAAAGGACCAGTATTCGCGGAGGATTCTGTCATAGAGATCAGTTCAGGTTGCCCTGCGGTCGAGCATCGCGCGGGCAATCGTGCCCGCGTCGACGTATTCCAGTTCGCCGCCCACGGGCACGCCGCGGGCCAGGCGGCTCACGCGCAAGCCGCGCGCCTTCAGCATTTCGCTGATGTAATGGGCCGTCGCTTCGCCTTCATTCGTAAAGTTGGTGGCCAGCACCACTTCACCGACCACGCCATCATTAGCGCGGTTCAGTAATTTTTCGAGGTGGATATCTTTCGGGCCGATGCCGTCCAGCGGAGAGAGTCGTCCCATGAGGACGAAATACAGGCCCTTGTAGGTGAGCGTCTGCTCGATCATCAGCTGGTCGGCGGGCGTTTCCACCACGCACAGCAAGCGCTTGTCGCGCTCTTCGTCGAGACAGGTCTCGCACACTTCGTGTTCGGTAAAGGTATTGCACAGGCCGCAGTGATGCACGGCATCGACGGCCTGGAACAGGGCGCGCGACAGCATGGCCGCGCCTTCCCTATCGTGCTGCAACAAATGAAACGCCATCCGCTGCGCCGACTTGGGGCCGACGCCGGGCAGGCGCCGCAGCGCCTCGGTCAAAAATTCAAGCGACTTGGACATGGATCAACCCTGCCCCGTGCCACAGATCGAGCGCATGCGGTAGTGCATCAGAATGGCATTTTGAAGCCGGCTGGCAAGTTCATGCCGCCAGTCAAGCCTGCCATTTTTTCAGCGGACGTCGCTTCCGCCTTGCGCACGGCGTCGTTGAAGGCGGCGGCGACCAGATCTTCCAGCATGTCCTTGTCGTCGGCCAGCAGCGACGGGTCGATGGACACGCGCTTGACGTCGTTCTTGCACGTCATGACGATTTTCACGAGGCCGGCGCCGGACTGGCCTTCCACTTCCACCAGCGCCAGTTGTTCCTGGGCTTTTTTCATGTTGTCTTGCATTGCTTGCGCCTGCTTCATCAGGCCAGCCAGTTGATTTTTCATCATGAGAATGCTCCGTTCAATTCAGTTTGTGAGTTTTGTTAATCATTAATGCAGGGTCGGCGCGGCGGAGCCCGCCGGTGCAGGGGTAATCGTTCCCGGCACAACAAAAGCGTCGAATGCACGCTTCATGTCGAGCACGAAGGGATCGCTGGCAATGGTTTCTTCCGCTTGCAGCTGGCACGCCTCGCGGTGCGCCTGCGCTTCCGCGCTGGCCGTGTACCAGACGGCGCCCAGTTCCGTGTCGACATTGACCTTGCGGCCGAAACGCTCGCTGAGCACGGCCGCCAGTTTTTCCACGTTGGCCGGACTGCGCCACGTATCGATCGGCACGCGCAGGCGGAAGGTGGTGCTGTGGCCGTCGTGCAGGCATTCGATCAGCTCGGCCTGCACGGCCAATTGCTGGGCTATGCCGCGCAGGGGCAGCACGGCAGCGACGGCCGGCCAGTTGCCGTCCCAGTCCAGGCCCGGCACGGGCGTGATCACGTACGGCCCGCTGGGTGCGGCTTGCTTGGCGGCACGCTGCGGCATGATGACGGCCGGCTGCTCGCTGCTTTGCGCGGCGGGCACCGACACGGCAGCCGAGGCGCTGTCGTCGGAAAATTCGGTGACCCACGGCGGCAAGTCGTCGTCGGCGGGCGCCTGCTGTGGCGGCGCGGCGGCGGGACGCGCCTGCTGCACGGGAGCTTCCATCACGGCGACCGGTGGCGCATCGTCCCACGGCGCAGGTGCTTTCGCGGCGGCGGGCGGTGGCGGTGGCGGCGCGGCCTGGACGGGTGCAGCCGGGGCTGGCGCCGCGGCGACAGGTTCCGCTGCCGGTGCAGCTGGCTTGGGCGCCGACGATGGCGCCGATGGCGCGCTGCCCGGACGGCCTTTCGAGGCGGCGCGGGCCGCTTCCAGCGCCGCATTGATGGCGGCGCGGGCGGAACTGATCGGAGCGCCCGAGGCTGCCGGGGCAGCCGCAGCGGGAGCAGCGGCAGGCGGCGGCACTGGTGCTGGCGCCGGGGCGGCTACAGGTGCCGGTGCGGGTGCCGGAGCAGCCGCGCGTGGCGGCGGCGCTTCGCTGCGCGCCATGCTGGCGGCTGCGGCAGCGACCACGGCGGGCGGGGTCACGGCGGCGTGGCTAGCCACGCTGTTCGTGGCGGCGCGGGCTGCCGGTGCCGATGCCCCTGCCGCGGCGCGCGCGGCGGCCACGGCAGCGGGACGATTGCCCGACACGGAGGCTGGTGCCGCTGGCACGCCATCGGCGCCGCCTATGCCGGGCCGAAAGGCCAGCATGCGCAGCAAGGTCATGGTAAAGCCCGCATATTCGTCGGGCGCCAGGCCCAGTTCATTGCGGCCATGCACGGCGATCTGATAAAACAGCTGCACTTCTTCCGCGTCAAACGCGGCGGCCAGACGCACGATATCCGCGTATTCCGGCAAATCCTGCGGCAAGGCGGCGGGCACGGTTTGCGCCAGCGCAATACGGTGCAGCAATGTGCCCAAGTCTTGCAAGGCGCCATTGTAGGACAGGCTGCGCGAGGCCATTTCGTCGGCCACGGCCAGCAAATCGGCGCCATCCTGCTGCGCCAGCGCGTCAAGCAGGCGCACCAGGTAGGACTGGTCGAGCGCACCCAGCATGCCTTGCACGGCGTCGAGCGTGACTTCACCGGCCGCATACGCGATGGCCTGGTCCGTCAGCGACAGCGCGTCGCGCATGGAACCGTGGGCGCCCTGGGCCAGCAGGCGCAAGGCCGGCTGTTCAAAGGCGATGCCCTCTTGTCCCAGGATATTGTCCAGGTGGCTGATGATGTGGCCGGGCGGCATCTGCTTGAGATTGAACTGCAGGCAGCGCGACAGCACGGTCACGGGAATTTTTTGCGGGTCCGTCGTGGCCAGGATGAACTTGACGTGCTCGGGCGGTTCTTCCAGGGTTTTCAGCATGGAATTGAACGCGTGGTTCGTCAGCATGTGCACCTCATCGATCATATAGACCTTGAAGCGCGCATTGCTTGGCGCATACACGGCTTGCTCGAGCAGCTGCGCCATTTCATCGACGCCGCGGTTCGACGCCGCATCCATCTCTATATAGTCGACAAAGCGTCCCGCATCGATCGCCGTGCACGCTTCGCACACGCCGCAAGGCTGGGCCGTGATGCCGCCCGTGCCGTCGGGGCCGATGCAATTGAGCGACTTGGCCAGGATGCGCGACAGGGTCGTCTTGCCGACGCCGCGCGTGCCCGTGAACAGGTAGGCGTGATGCAATCGGCCGCTGTGCAAGGCATGCGTGAGCGCGCGCACGACGTGCTCCTGGCCGACGAGCGTCTCGAAATTCTTGGGGCGGTATTTACGGGCGAGGACTTGATAGGACATGCTGAGATTTTACCATGCGATTTTGCGGGTGATCCTGCGCGGCGGGCGCAAGCCTCATGGCCGGGCCATTCCAATATGGCAAACGCGGCAAAGCAGCAATTGTATAACATGGCCCGGCAGAAACAGGGAAAACACGGCAAGTCCGGCAATGCTGCGGATCGGAAAGAAAACGGGGCCGTAAAAGCAAAAAAGCTGCCCATGGCAGCTTGATTGTTGATCCTGATAAAACATTCCCGAAGGAGGCGAGCCTGATCTGCGGCACTCATGGTTAATAGCCGTGGCTGCTTCGTTCCCGACCTGACCAGGTTAGCCATGCCACGATGCGCAGGGGCCCGCCGGGGACAATTATAACCGACCTGCGCAAGATTGGGGAAGTCACGCAAAAACCGGACTCCCCCAGCCCCTGGTTTGCCCTACAAGCCCAGCTCTTGCCAGATCCCATCCACCTTGGCCTTCACTTCCGGCGTCATGGCAATCGTCGTGCCCCACTCGCGCGTCGTTTCGCCCGGCCACTTATTCGTCGCATCGATACCCATCTTGCTGCCCAGGCCGCTGACCGGCGAGGCAAAGTCCAGGTAATCGATCGGCGTGTTGTCGACCAGGGTCGTATCGCGGATCGGGTCGACACGCGTCGTGATGGCCCAGATGACTTCTTTCCAGTCGCGAATATTCACGTCTTCATCGACCACCACGATGAACTTGGTATACATGAACTGGCGCAGGAAGCTCCACACGCCGAACATCACGCGCTTGGCGTGGCCCGCGTACTGTTTCTTGATCTGCACCACGGCCATGCGGTAGCTGCAGCCTTCGGGCGGCAGATAGAAGTCCGTGATTTCGCTGAACTGCTTTTGCAGCAGCGGCACGAACACTTCATTCAGGGCCAGGCCCAGCACGGCCGGCTCGTCCGGCGGTTTGCCTGTATACGTGGAGTGGTAAATCGGGTCGCGGCGCATGGTGATGCGGTCGATGGTAAACACGGGGAAACTGTCCTGCTCATTATAGTAGCCCGTGTGGTCGCCATACGGCCCTTCCAGCGCGTGCTCATAGCCGCTCGGATGGTTTTCATCCGGGTAGATATGGCCCTCGAGCACGATCTCGGCCGACGCAGGCACGCGCAGCTCGCTGCCGATGGCTTTCACCAGCTCCGTGCGGCTGCCGCGCAGCAAGCCGGCGAACTGGTATTCGGACAGGCTGTCCGGCACCGGTGTGACGGCCCCTAATATAGTAGCGGGATCGGCGCCCAGCGCGACGGCGATCGGATACGGCTTGCCCTTGCTCTGGATCGCGTGTTCGCGGAAGTCCAGCGCCCCGCCCCGGTGCGCCAGCCAGCGCATGATGACCTTATTACGCCCCAGCACTTGCTGGCGGTAGATGCCCAGGTTTTGCCGCTTCTTGTTCGGGCCCTTGGTGATCACCAGGCCCCAGGTGATCAGGGGGGCGATATCGCCGGGCCAGCAATGCTGGATCGGCAGGCGCGCCAGGTCGACGTCATTGCCTTCCCAGACGATTTCCTGGCATTTCGCGCCGCGCAACTCCTTCGGCGACATGTCCCACACGGATTTCACCAGGGAACCGAGTCCCAGCAAGTCCTTGAAATCCTTCGGCGGCTCCGGTTCCTTCAGCCGCGCCAGCACATGGCCGATCTTGCGCAACTCGCTGACATCTTCCGCGCCCATGCCCAGCGCCACGCGGCGCGTGGTGCCGAACAGATTGCCCAGCACTGGCATGTCGTATCCCGTCGGATTGTTGAACAGCAAGGCCGGCCCGCCTGCGCGCAAGGTACGGTCGCAAACTTCCGTCATCTCCAAAATCGGTGAAATGGGGGTCGAAATGGGCTTAAGTTCACCCATTTGTTGCAGTTGAGAAATAAAATCTCGCAAATCTGAATATTTCATGTGTTTTTAATTTTTTTTGACGTCGGACGCCGTTGCTGAAGGATCTATGCCAAGTAATTGATTTTATTGGCTTTTGGCACAATGCAAGTCAAAAAGTAAGACATAAAAGTAATAAAGAAACGATTCGTTAGTATTGACTTGATATAAAACGGCTTCTACAATTCGCCCAACTTGAAAGAGCACGCCGGCCCAGAGCTTGATTTTAGCGTTTCTCTTTCATTCACGGAGTCGGGGCTCCACATGACATTTTAAGGAGTGTTTTCAAAAGGCGTCTGCCTTACCCCCGGTAAAAGTTGTATTGCGACTGATCCAATACCAAAACGGGACCGATCAGCTCAAGCAAGCAATGACGGCGTTTCTCGCACGCATCCATACGCGGCGGAAACGATGATATTTCTGATGCACGGCATTGGCAGTACCCACAACACCGCGACACCGCGGAGGGACTGCCTGTTGACGCGACATTTCGGGGAACTCTATGACTCATCGTAGCACTGAAGCAGCATTGCCTGCTTCAACCGTGGCTGGCCAGCCAGCGTTGGCGCGTTTGCGCGCCCGCGCACAAGCCATTTCGGCACGTGGCGTTTTGACCACGGCACAACACACACTGACAGTCTTCGGCATTTCCGCCCTGGCACTGATCGCCCTGCTGATGTTCCGCCCCGACCTGGGCAAGCAACTGACGCACAGCCTGTTCCCGCTGCCGATGGCAGAGGCACAAGCCGTTGAAGCGCCGGCCCTGTCGGCACTGATGGAAGCTCCCGCTTCCGTGCAAACGGCCGCCGCCAGCGACGCGCCGCTGAGCAAGGAAGAAAAAGCCTTGCTGGGCACGCAAAAGCAGCAGCAATGGGTCACCAACTGGCTTTCCAAGCGCTACCGCGTGGCCAACGACGCGACCAATATGCTCGTCTCGACGGCTTACCTGACGGCCCGTGAAATCAAGCTGGACCCACTGCTGATCCTGGCCGTGATGGCCATCGAATCGGGCTTGAATCCGTTTGCGGAAAGCCCCGTCGGCGCGCAAGGCTTGATGCAGGTCATGTCGAAAGTGCACCATGAGCGCTTCCAGGAAATGGGCGGCGTGCAAGCAGCCTTGAATCCGGTCGCCAACATCCGCGTCGGTTCCCTGATCCTGAAAGACTACGTCACGCGTGGCGGTTCCGTCGAAGCGGGCTTGAAAACCTATGTCGGCGCCGCCAACTTCGCCACCGACTCGGGCTACGGCTCGCGCGTGCTGGCCGAATATCGCCGCCTGAAACAAGTGTCCGCCGGCCAGCGCGTGCCAACCACGACGCCAGTGATGGCATCGAACACGCCAGCGCCAGCCAAAGCGCCAGCGCCGGAAAGCGGCATCACCATCAAAGTGCTGCCCCACAACGAGATCGCCGGCCTGTAGTAGCGCGTTCTTCCAACCTACTGCGCAGCCCGCTCTCGGGTCGGCGTTACTCGCTGTACTCCAGTACAGCTGCGTTACTCAACCCGACATCGGGCTTGCTCGCTACGGCTTGAAGAGGCGCCGATGCGTTAATGCGCAACACTCCGTGTCCAGTCCTAAAATAGGTTGACAGTATTTATTGCTGTAGAAACGCCCGATGCACCGCATCGGGCGTTTTGTATTGCAGGGCCGTATGCGGCCGTTCCTGGTTATAGATCCGCACCGATTGCGCCACCATTTTGCTCGCCTGTTTCAGGTCCGCAGGTCGATTCAGCAGGAACTCGCCTTTCAGAATGCCGTTGATACGTTCG
>NZ_PDZL01000021.1 GCF_002735705.1 Janthinobacterium sp. BJB426 | reverse complement strand
TGCAGGCGCGCGAGGAAGTCAATATCGTCAGCGCCGCCGCGCACATCGACTGGGCGGCGGCGAAAAGCATCCGCCTGTCGACGGCGGGCGGCGCCAACATCACCATCGAGGGCGGCAACATCACCGTCCAGTGCCCCGGCAAGATTACGGTGCATGCGGGCAAGAAGAGTTTTGACGGGCCATCCCGTGCAAGCTATCCACTGCCGGTAATGCCTCGCAGTATTTGCAAGGAATGTCTGTTAAATGCGGCCAGGAGCGGCTCGCCCTTTGCCGCGAAGGGGGAATGATCATGCGCGAAAACGATGGCGGGGTCCCCGCGTGTGGTTTGCAGTTGCTTGCGCTGCTCGATAGTCCTGCTCTCGACAAGTCGGAGACCCTCTACAGCTTGATTGATGGCGCCAAGTTGGATGGTGTGGCCCGTATCCGCTTGCCTGGCGATCACAGCGTTGAGTTGTATTCCCTGTTGGGGGAATTGGCTGAGCCGGACGCCCTGTACGCTGGCCCGATATTGTTGCGGCATATGCAGCGCGAGAAATGTCCCTTGCTCGCCAAATTGCTGTGCACTGCCGGCAGCGCCCATTTTATGTCGCTGATTGTTTCTGGCCAGCCCCTGCAGCAATTGTTAGAACGGCTGACCTGGTTGACAGAGGTGGTGCACGATGACGGTACCGAGTGGATCATGCGCTACTACGATCCGCTTATCCTGCCGCACTGGCTGGACGTGCTGGAAACGGCGCAGCGCAAGACTGCACTCGCAGGCATCACGGGCTGGTTGTACAAGGACGTGCGTGGGGTGCCACAAATTGTACCTGGCGAGGAAAATGAGGCGCCTGCCCCGCCTGGCAGTGAATGCATGCTTTTGACACAACATCAATATCTCGAACTGATGAATAGAGCATCGCCGTACATGCTGATGAAGCAAATGGAGAGCGATGATCCGCAGGCGCTCGATGGTTTGCCTCCGGATCAGCGCTACGACTTTTTTTTTGAACAACTGGGCAGGGCGCAGGCATATGGACTAAGTTCGCCCACAGACTTGAAAAGTTACTGCATGTTGTCGCTCATGTTAGGTGCCGATTTTCATCTGGCCCCACTCGCCGCCATCGCTTTGCAGGCCGAAGGAACGCCGCAGTCCTTCAGTGACCGGATCCTGGCCTGGACTCCTGGGCAATGGGCTGCGCTCGAAGAAGTTTCCGCTTCCAATATGAATGCGATCCCGACATGAAAAAACCGACCTCCATCGTGTTGTGCCTATTTATTTTGACCGCTTGCGATTCCAGGGCGAAGGAAGAACGCTTGCAACAGGAATTAAGCGAGAAAACCTTCACTACCACGTCATATAACTACACGCCGTACGATATTTATTCGATCGCATTCAAGGGCATTTCACTGCCATTCAATGTCGATGAAGCGCCCAGCGGCGGTTCCATTTTTTTTCGCGACGCAAGCGAGGCGGAAATGGACAATGGTGAAAAAGTCAGTTTCAGCAGTGGAAATTGCTGTTTCATCTGGGATAGTCCTGTGGATAAACCGCTGCGCGTGCGCGTGGTCTGGAGCGTGGTTTTCGATACGGCCTACCACGATGGAAAATCGGGTGTCGACTATGACGAACGCACTTCCCGGATGAGTGCTCCTGGAAGCCGCTGGTGTCAGGCCACTGTGGACATCCTGCCCGCCAAAGGGCCTGATCGCCCAACCACCGTGGTTTTGCACTTTCTTGCCGATGGTACGGTTCAGGCACATCTGGGCACATTCAAGACGCAGGCGCCGCTTGCTGCCGAGCAGGTAAAACTGCATTCGGCGCGCCTTCCCCAAGGCCAGTTCTGCAGGCAGGAAATCGAGAATCCTTTTTATGGCATACCGCGGACACCGCACAGGGAATAGACCATGAGCAATCCAACGATACGCCGGCTTAGCGACGTCACGAAGAGTGAGCGGCTTGCGCGAGGAATTTATCGCAAGGAACTGGAAAAATGTGCGAAGGAGTCGGATTGCCGAAAGCCCGTCTGGATCAGTTGTTTTTTTGACGGGACTGGAAATAATTTCAAAAAAGATGGCAATGGCTCGTTGGCTGCGTCGAAGGTAAAGTACAGCAATATTGCGAAATTGGGAAAATTTGCGCATACGGCCGACGATGAAAAGAACAAGACCTACGCGATATATGCGCCAGGGGTCGGCACGCCGTTTCCAGAGATTCAGGATAGTGGTGATGGAATCGATGGGGCGCTCGGCATGGCATCGGCTGCAAAAGGGCAGGCCCGGATCAGCTGGATGCTGAAGGAGTTCAAGGTGCGGGTGGACAAACACATGCCGCATGTAAATCAAATCAATGTTGCGGTGTTTGGCTTCAGTCGGGGGGCAGCCCAGGCGCGGGCCTTTGTGCGTCAGTTGGCAGGACAATGTTATCAGCAAGGAGATGGGCTGATCTGGACCAAAAGTGGCGGATTTATTCAGCCGCGTCTGGTGATTTACTTCCTCGGCATTTTTGATACCGTGGCCTCGGTGGGATTTGGCGGCAGTCGCCTTGAGTCCGATCTCAAATATTACCTGGGACCTGTGTGGGGGGGCGTGATGTATCTGGCAGACGAGGGCGGCCATGCGGAATGGGCCGCCGATCTGCGTATTCCACCATACGTGCGCTTCTGCGAACATTATGTCGCAGCGCATGAAGTGCGGGAGAAATTTCCATCCGATTCTATTCGAATCGATCAGGCCACTGACTCAAACTGCCGGGAAACCCTTTATCCCGGGGCACACTCCGACGTGGGCGGCGGTTATGACGACATGAATCAGGAAGGACGCTCAAACGAATTGTCGCGCATTCCGCTGTGCAATATGTATTTGTCGGCATATGCGGCGGGGGTGCCGTTCAAGTCTCCCGAAGAGGTTCTTCAGGATTATGGCTCGCTGTTTAACATCAGCAGCGAATTGCAGGGATGCTTCGACACCTACATGAAGCACGTCAGCGCAGACAAGCGGCTCGAGAAACAAGTCATCAGCCACATGAACAATTACTATCATTGGCGCTGGGGGCGCACGGAACGCCAGCGCGCGGCGCGCAAAGAACGCGAAGCCATCATCGCAAAGGGGCAGTCCGTCATGTATGCCACGCCGGATAAATACATGACCACGACGGACAGCGAATGGGAACGCGACGTGCAGAATATCGCAGAAAAGAAAACAGGCTTTTTTCGTAGTGCCACGGAACCGCTGGAAGACGCGATCTACGATGCCTGGAAAGGCAAGCTCCGAAAGTCGATGTCTGTTGCGGAGCGGACTTTATTTGACAAATTCTTCGATCGTTATGTGCATGATTCTGTTGCGGGATTCAAGAATCAGATGACTGACGCCAGTATCGGCTTTGTTGAAGCCAGTCGCTGGTCCCGAAACCGGCAGTACTTCATGGGGAAACGAGGCAAGAAATATCTTTACTGGCGATATGAGGGTTCAAAACCGGAATTGGGCGGCGTAAAAGAGGCGATGCTGGTGCCGAAAGAAGCGTCGGCAGGTGGCAATACGGCGATAGCCTAGCAGAAACGGGCTTGGCCGCTATCTGGCGCGGACCGCCGCCCTGGCTTGCTTGTCGCACTCGCGTACGGCCGCTTTGCATGCGGAAAACGCTTCCAGATAGGTCACGGCGCTCTGCCGCTCTGCGACCTGTTCTGCCACCTGCTGCGTGAGCTGCAACGGTGTCGTCGCGGGCATTTTCTCCAGCTTTCTGGTGATGTCTTGTAGCGAATTTTTTTGACGCGCCAGTTCCGCGGCCAGCACGGCCTTGCGCTCGGCGGCGGGCAGGGCCGGATACAGCCTGCCATTGCCAGCCTCGACACTGCCATCGGCCGTCATCGACAGCGACGCGTGCGGGGCGCGAAATTCCAGCGCCAGCTTGCCATCGGCTTGCACGATGACCAGCAGTTCCTCGGTGGCGGTGCCGGCCGGCAGCGGCAAGGTGCCCGTTTCCGGCTTGCCGTCCGGCAGCCAGCGGTACTCGATGTTGAGCTGTACCGGCTTCTGTGGGGCGGCTGGCAGGTAGAAACAGCAATTGGCGGCGCTGCTCATGTAAGGGTTCAGGGGATCGGTATCGACGGCGTTGGCAGGATTGCCGGCATCGCTGACGCCGACCTGGATGGAGCGGGCGCTGTAGTTCAAGGTGCTGACCGCTATCTTTGCCTCATCGGCCCCGGGCCGGTAGTCATGCTGGCCGCGCTCGCCCCGTTCTGCATGGCCTGCCAGCAGCGGACGGCGCTGCATGGACTTGATGCCGATGGCAAAGATATGGCTCAGGTAGCCGGTATCCGAGCGGCCGTCGCGCGAATAACTTCCGCCGGGTGTGTAGTAGAGGTAGCCGATGTCCTCTATCGCCAGGGCGCGCACCTTGCCGTCCTGAGGGAATAATGCTTCCGCCAGGTAGTCGTCCCTGGCGCCCATGACCTTGGCGGAGAGCACGCCGGCCCATGCCCGTTCGCCCGCGAAACGGGGAAAGACGTTGAATTCGCCATCGAGGAAGGGTTTGATCTTCAGCACATCCTGTGTCATGCCCGTGACGGGATCGATGACGGAGTAAATCCCTGGGAAGGGGCCGTCGGCGGCGTGCGCAAGCGCGGGCATGGCGAAAATGAGACAGGCTGCCATCACGGCGGGTTTGTTGCTCATGCTGGATCCAATCGCATGGAGGGTGGCTGACGCTGGAATGCCACCAGGTCGGCGGGATAGAATGCGGCATCGCGATAGCTGCTGTCGTCGATATCGAGCAGGAAGGTGATGGCTGCCGCTTCCCATGACCAGTAGCCCGAAAATGACGTGTCGCGCGCGTGGCTGTCATGGTAGGGTTCGCGGCGGCTGGCGTCATACCATTTTGCCAGGTAGTCCTGCATCAATGCCGGACGCTCTTGTTTTTCTGCCGCAAATATCTTGAGCGTCTTGACATAGGGCTGGCGGCGCGTGCATGTTGGCCAGGCGGTGTCCCTGCCATCGACGGAAAAGGCCAGCAGGCGTTCGACCAGCCAAAAAAGTGTGTTCGTCCAGAGTCTGCATGCTTACTCCCGAAAATCCGTGTCATGGCAGGGCTGTTTGCCTTCGACATGTCCGACATCGTCCGCCGCATTCATATCTATGCTGGTATAACGGTTTTCCTCGCGCAGTGCACGCCCATACGCAACGAGAGCTGTCGGGTAGGCGAAATGATCGATACCGCTGTCATCGAGGTCAAACACAAAGGCCATTGCACCCGCTTCAAATGCCCAGTAACCGTAATAGGGAGCGTAGCCCTCGTCGCTAATGCGCAGATGGCCGTTGTACCAGCGGGGATGATCCTTCATGGCAGGGTACCACTGCTTCAAATATTTTTTAATGAGAGTTTGTGCCGCACCTTCATCGCTTTCATATACCGTCTGCAGCAACGTCTCGTAGGGCTGGCCCAGTACGCAGCTATCGAGGGGCATCTCATCGTCCACATATGCGCCAATCAGCTGTTCAAACAGGCCGTCCTGTCTTCGGTGACTGCGAAATATGCGGATGATGTGCATGACCGAGCGCTGATCGCGCAATAATATGGCGACACTTAGTAATTGCAGCGTATCTTCATAATCGGAAAGGTCGCCGAAATTTGGCGCCGCCCTGTATTTGTATGGGCCATACTCGGGGTATTGCGACAACATTTTCTTTTGTTGATGTTGATCGGCTTCGTTCCATTCCGAAAACCTGTCCACGATATCGGACAGCCGTGGCGCAAGTTCCTCGATTGGCACGCCAGCGGTGTAATCCAGCATCCAGATCCAGAAATTTTCCAGATATAGGAAATGGCAAGCCAAACTGGTGTCTCCAGCGCATTCAGCTGATTCCTTGTTTCTTAGCTGAACTTGTAGCAGCGCACGTGAATTCTCCAGGGTTTTTTCATATAACTGCCGACAAAGAAATTGTTGGCGGCGGCGATCATCGAATGGTGGATTTTTCATTTTATTCGCCGCGTTCTCGTTTTGCAGATGGTTTCATCTCCACGCTGCTGTGGCGGCTCTCTTTCCGTAGCTGGCGCGCATAATCGACCAGGTCTTTGGGGTAGACCAGATGGTCGATCTGGCTGTCGTCCAGGTCAAGTAAAAAAACCGTCGCACCCGCTTCAAATGCCCAGTAACCGTAATAGGGAGCGTATCCCTCGTCCCTGATTCTCAGATGCCCGTCGTACCAGCGGGGATGACCTTTCATGGCTGGATACCACTGTTTCAGGTATTTCTGGACCAGTTTGAGTGTCTCTCTCTCATTATTTTCATAGAAAACCTGAAGCAAAGTATCATAGGGCTTTTCGAGAATGCACGAATCGAGATCTTGCTTATCCTCGACATATGCGCCTATCAATTGCTCAAATAAGCCATCCTGGCCACGGTGACTGCGTAGCACATGGATGATGCGTAAGACCGAATGTTGATCGCGCAATAATATCGCAATGCTGAGTAGTTGTAGCGTGTTCTCGTAATTTGCAAGGGTGGAAAAGTCCGGCGCTCCGTTGTATTCGTACGGTCCATAATCCGGAAACTCAAGCGCCGCTTCCTGTTGACAGAATTGATCGATCTCATTCCATTCTTCAAACCTGTCCACGATGCCGGCGATACGCGGCGCCAGTGCATCGATCGGTTCACCCGCTGTGTAGTCCAGCATCCAGATCCAGAACGCTTCCAAATACAGAAACTGATGCGCCACAGAGTTTTCCAGCGTTGATTCCACTATCTTTTCATTTGCAAGTCGGACTTCAATTAATGCGAGCAGATTTCCCCGCGTTTTATGGTAAAGATCTTCGTAGAGAAATTTCTGCCGGCGCCGCACGTCGAACGGGGCGGTGATCATTGTTTCCCCGTCGTTTTTGCTGCTCGCTGGCGCAGTTCGGCGCTGGGCCAGTCGCTGTCGGCGTCGAAGCGCCGCATCCAGCGCAGCGAGTCGGCGTCGTTGAAGCGTTCGTTGGGGTCGCCATTCCATTGGGCGCCACTTAGCAGGCCCATATGATCATGACGTATCGGCTTGAGCAATTTGTTGAGTAATACCGGCAGTGCCGGGACACCATCTTCAACCGGGTAAAGCGACGGCTCTTCGCCCAATTCAATCCATAGCCCCACGCTGAGTTCTTCTATTTTGATGCTTGGATGATGGAGGTTGAGCTTGACCTGCTCGCGGCTGATATCCAGTTTCTCGCGCCAGGTGTCCGACGGCAGAAAGCCCCACGTGGGGGGACGGATACCTACCGCCAATTCACCGTGCATGCCGAGATAATCATCGATATCAAGTCCGTAAAAATGGGTTGTCAGAGAACGTTCCCAGACTGAGACTTCCGATCGGGAGCCATACGCCAATGGCGTCGCCATGGCAAAGCCGCTGTATACCTGCGCAGCATCAAGGATTCCAGCCGTTTGAAGGACAAATTGTCTCCAGGCGTCTTTATTTTCGAGCCACCATGACCAACGATAGTAAAATTGAATCGACGAATAGGTTCTGTTTGATGGGACCGCGTCGTCGTTCATATAATCCCGAACTTTCCAAAAATATCCTGCCGTGGCAGGAGAGGAAATATGATTTTTCTGATCGGTAAAATTGAAGGCGAAATAGTCTTCTTTTTTTGTTTTTCGAGCAAATTCACGCAAATCTGGCAAACGCTTTGAGCCGTAAGGGTGAGTACGTTCCGAATCAGGGTGCGTGCCAATAAGATAGGGGTTTCCCGTCAGACGCTCAAATTGCTCATGTATATCCACCATTAGCAGTGACGTATCAAGATAATGCTTGCTGTCGTAGAGAAAATAAAAGCTGACGAAAGGGCTGACATTATGTGTGATATGGTCATTTCCATAAGATGAATTCGGCCACTCCTTGAGATCGGAAACAAATCCTTCGATATCGTTATTGCCAAGAAAACTGTCCCTTGTACTCATTATTGTTCTTCACTCCAGTACCAGATGGTTTCGCCATGTACCGCATCGTCAAAAACAGGCATGATTTTGCCTTGCTCAAAATGGCTACGGCTGTGCAACTTTGCTGGGTTTTCCCAGAAGCCTGTTTGCGGGCAGGGCAGGCCGCCCTCGACGCGCCCCTTGCGTATCAGTGGCTCTGTTTCCTGACTGGTGTAGCGGCCTTCTTCCCATAATGTTCGCGTATAGTCGACCAGGTCTTTGGGATAGACCAGATGGTTGATCTGGCTGTCGTCCAGGTCGAGTATAAATACGGTCGCCCCCGCTTCAAAGGCCCAGTAACCGTAATACGCGGCATAGCCTTCCTCGTTGATGTTGAGATGCTCATCGTACCAGCGCGGATGATTTTTCATGGCCGGATACCACTGTTTCAAATACTTCTGGAGCAGGGCTAAGGCAGCGTTGTCGTCTTCTTCATAGAATACTTGCAGCAGAGTGTTGTAGGGCTTGCTGATAATGCAGGTGTCCAGGTCTTGACTGTCCTCGACATATGCGCCAATCAATTGCTCGAACAGCCCATCGTGGCCACGGTGGCTGCGCAGTACGTGGATGATGCGTCGCACCGAACACTGATCGCGTAGCAGGATGGCGATGCTGAGCAGTTGAAGCGTGTCTTCATAATCGGAAAGGATGGAAAACTGCGGCGCACCCTCATATTCATATGGCCCATCTTCTGGAAAATCGAGCGCCAATTCTTGCTGATAGAGTTGATCCACCTCGTTCCATTCTTCAAATTTATCCACGATGTCTGCAATGCGCGGCGCCAGTGCATCAAGCGGTTCACCTGCCGTATAGTCGAGTATCCATATCCAGAACGCTTCCAAATACAAAAACTGGTAAATGACAGTTTGACTTTGTGTCGACTCAGCGATATTTTTGTTGAGAAGTTGTCCTTCAAATAATTCGAGCTGGTTTTTTCGCGTGTTATGGTAAATGTCTTCATGGAGAAATTTTTGCCGGCGCCGCGCATTGAATGAACTGGTACTCATTGTTTCCCTGTAAGCTAAACACCGTGGAACGTTAATATATATCAGCGCTGACGAATTTCGAGGGAAGCATCTCCCATGCTGTCATGGAGGTTACTGTTCCGTACTCCAATACCAAATGGTTTCTCCATATCTAGAGTCATCGAAAACTGGCATTCTGTCACCTTGCTCAAAATGGCTACGGCTGTGTAACTTTGCTTGGGTTTCCCAGAAGCCGGTTTGCGGGCAGGGTTGGTCTCCCTCGACACGACCGGCCTTATTTATTAATTCAGTATCCATACTGGTGTAACGGTGTTCCGCGCGTAACTTGCGGCCATAATTGACCAGGTCTTTGGGGTAGACAAGATGATCAATAGCGCTGTCGTCCAGGTCGAGAATAAAGACCGCCGCTCCGGCTTCAAATGCCCAATAGCCATAATAGCCGGCATAGCCCTCTTCGCTGATTCTAAGATGCTCGTCATGCCAGCGTGGATGATCCTTCATTACCGGATACCACTGTTGCAGATATTTCTTGAGCAAGGTGAGTGTGGCCGTTTCATCTTCTTCATAAAACACATGTAGCAAGGTGTCATAAGGGGCGCCAAGTACGCAGGTATCGCGCTCGACGACGTTGTCGGCATAAGCACTGATCAATTGCTCGAACAGGCCATCTTGACCGCGATGGCTACGTAGTACGTGGATGATGCGTTGGACAGAACGCTGATCGCGTACCAAGATGGCAATGCTCAGCAGTTGCAGCGTGTCTTCGTAGTCGGAAAGTTTCGAGAAATCGGGCGCCCCCGAATATGTATACGGACCATATTCAGGCAGCTTCAGCGCACACTCCTGCTGATACTTTTGATCCACTTCGTTCCACACTTCAAATTTGTCCACAATATCGGCGATTCGAGGCGCCAGTTGATCGAGGGCTATGCCTGCCGTGTAGTCAAGCATCCATATCCAGAGCAATTCCAGATACAGAAAATGATGAACGGAGGAACTTTCGCCTATCGAATATGCATCCTTTCTGTTTTCCTCTCCTCCCCGGATCAAGGAAAGCTGATTTGTCCGTGTTTTTTGATAAAGTTCTTCATGGAGAAAATGCTGTCTACGTCGTTGATGAAAGGGTAAATCTTCCATGGCTACGTGCTTTTCTCTTGGGTAAATTGTATTCGTGTCAAAGAAGGTATGCGTATGCTCGAACCGCAATGCATGATTGCCTTTTCCAATCGAGCATCAGGTCGATGGTCTCGAACATCAGTACCGTCGCTGTTTCTTCATGCGTTCAGGAAGCGCCACACTGTCAAGCCGTAGGCGGAATCCAGATTGCTCATGATCTCGCCCTGTTCAAATCGCCGGGTTGCGGCGGAATGTCCAGCGCTTGCCATTGTCCGGCCTGCGGGCAGGCCTCGCTGGCGTAGGCGCGCAATTCCAAAGGCTCCTGTGCTGGCGCGGCGTCATCCGGGCCGCCGTCATCGCGGCGCTGACGCAGCTCGGCGCTGGGCCAGTCGCTGTCGGCATCGAAGCGCCGCATCCAGCGCAGCGAGTCGGCGTCGTTGAAGCGTTCGTTGGGATCGCCGTCCCATTGGCCAAAGCCCAGCAGGGCCATGTGGTCGTTGCGGATCGGCTTGAGCAGCTTGTTGAGCAGCGCCGGCAATTCCGGCACGCCGTCCTCTACCGGGTAGAGCGCGGGCTCCTCGCCTAGTTCGATCCATAGGCCGGAATCGAGCTCGTCGATCCGGATTTGCGGATGCTGCAGGCTGAGTTTTATCTGGTCGCGGCTCAGGTCCAATTTTTCACGCCACGTATCCGATAGCAAAAAGCCCCAGGTTGGCGGGCGGATGCCGTCTGCCAGCGAGCCGTTCATGGAAAAAGGATAATCAATGTCCAAACCAAAAAATCGCGGCGCCAGAGAGCGTTCCCACACGGTCACTTCTGAGCGGGTACCGAAGGCAAGCGGATTGGCCATCGAAAAGCCGCTGTAAACCTGATCAGGTTTTAGTTTTTCCATGGTTTTCAGAACAAACTGCCGCCACGCATTCTTGTTGTCCTTCCACCATGACCAGCGATAGTAGAATTGAATGGATGAGTAAACCTTGTTTGATGGTTCGGGATTGTCATTCATATAGTCCCGCATTTTCCAGAAATATCCAGCAGTAGAAGGAGACGAGTTATGTTTTTTCTGATCGGTAAAATTGAAGGCGAAATAGTCTGTTTTTCTTGTTTTTCGAGCAAATTCACGCAGATCTGGCAAACGCTTTGAGCCGTAAGGGTGAGGACGTTCCGAATCGGGATGCGTGCCAATAAGATAGGGATTCCTTGTCAGTCGTTCAAATTCCTCATGAATACCCACCATCAGCAGTGACGTATCAAGGTGATGCTTAGTGTTGTAGAGGAAATAGAAAGTAGTAAATGGAGACACACCTAGATCTTGATTTCCATCGTCACAGGACATGTTTGGCCATTCCTTGAGGTCCGCAACCATTCCCTCTACATCTTCGGCAGTAAAAAAACGTTCCGTTGTGCTCATCTTTTCTCCTCTCACGTCGTTGTTTTTTATACCTTCAGAAAATGCCATACCGTCAAGCCACAGGCAGCATCCAGATTGCTCATGATCTCGCCCTGTTCCAATCTGCGGGTTGGCAGCCGAATGTCCAGTGCTTGCCGCTGACCGGCCTGCGTAGGCGCGCCATTCCAGAGGCTCATGCGCTGACGCAGCCCGGCGCTGGGCCAGTCGCTGGCTGTGCCAGATGGGAAATTGGCTATTGGTCTTCACTCCAATGCCAGATGGTTTCACCGTATGCCGCATCATCAAAAACAGGCATGATTTGGCCCTGCTCAAAATGACTGCGGCTGTGTAATTTTGCTGGGGTTTCCCAGAAGCCTGTTTGAGGGCAGGACTGGCCGCCCTCGACGCGTCCCTTGCGTATCAGTGGTTCTGTTTCCTGACTGGTGTAGCGGCCATCTTCCCATAACTGTCGTGCATAATCGACCAGGTCTTTGGGGTAGACGAGATGCTCGATCTGGCTGTCGTCCAGGTCGAGCATAAAGACGGTCGCAGCCGCTTCGAATGTCACGTAGCCGTAAAAGGCGGCATAGCCTTCCTCGCTGATTTTGAGATGCTCATCGTACCAGCGCGGATGATTTTCATGGCCGGATACCGTTCCGTACTCCAATACCAAATTGTTTCCCCATAGTTGGAGTCATCGAAAACCGGCATCTTGCCGCCTCGGGATGTTTTTGAGCGCCTGGCGCCCCGCGGGCATATTCAATTTTCCAGATATCGCCAGACAGTCAATCCATATCCTGACTCGAGGTCGAGCATGGGCTGTTCCCGCTCATACGACATGGCACGCGGAGGAATATCGAGCGATTCCCACGTTCCCGCCTTGGGGCAGGGGTCGCCAGCCTTGGCGCGCAACTCGTTTGCCGGCACAGGACCGCCGCCGTCCGGTTCATAGTCCACGCGTGCCTGCCGGAAAAAGGCCGTCAGGTCTGCCGGATAGAATGTGGCATCGCGATAGCTGCTGTCGTCGATATCGAGCAGGCAGGTGATGGCTGCCGCTTCCCATGACCAGTAGCCTAAAAATGACGTATCGCGCTCGTGACTGTCATAGTAGGGTTCACGGCGGCTGGCGTAATACCATTCTTCCAGGTAGTCCTGCATCAACGCCGGACGATCTTTTTCTTCTGCCGCGAATATCTTGAGTGTCTTGAAATAGGGCAGGTGGCGCGTGCATTCCGGCCAGTCGGTATCCCTGCCATCGATGGAAAATGCCAGCAGGCGTTCAACCAGCCCATCTTTTTCATGGTTGTTGAAATCGATGACAGGCGCCAAGCGGGGCAGCAAATTACCCCAACCCAGGAGAATGCCAAGGCAGATCATCCGGTTGACTTGTTCGTATGCGACATCGGGCAGGGCGAAGTGGGGAAAGCCCCGTTCCGCGGCGCTGGCCTGCAGGTCAAAAGCCGTGTCATATCTGGCAAACTCTTCCCAATATTCCAATATCGTGGGATACAGCGCGCGCAGATCGGCTGTCGTATGGCCGGCGCTGTAGGCCAGGGTGAGCTGGTCGATACCTTCCCAGGCCCGCTGGCGCGTCGCCGTCATGAAGTTTTCTGGCGGGATATTCTGCAGTACTTCCGCGGGCTGTTGCAAGCCTGCCTCCACCATGTCGAAGCACTCGTCCTGGCTGTCTTTGCTTTCAACATAGATGGCGTATGACAACAGCAACTCCCTACGGGATGCGAGAAAAGTCTTTTCATCCAGTGTCTGCATGCTTATTTCCTTAATATATTTTCTGGAATATCCAGCATCAACTGGATTTCATGATTGCGCCCCTTTGACTGCCGATGCTTGGTCAATTGACGACCGGTGACCAGTGAAATCCAGCGCAGATAGGGGGGGCTGGCTTTGGGATTGAGCAGCTGGCCTGCCGCGTATTTTTTCATCAAGGGCTTGATGGTGACTCCGGTAGCCGTCAGTTTCTCCGATTTTATCGAGCGGGCGATCCATTCGTGGCTCATTTGCGTCGGCAGCTTCGTTTCTTTATTTTCCTTGTTCAAGCCCTTTCTCAGTTCTTTTTCATCCGCTTCCTGGTTCCCTATTTTTACGTCTTGATTTGCATGGGCATCGCGGTCCGCATTTTCGAAAATATTCGGTTTGTTATTGTTTTTCGTGGGATTCGCCGCTTCGTCCGCCCTCAGGGAACTGAATTTTTCCTGCAGATCGGCCGGTAGCGCCGCCATCAGGCGGAAGGCATCGAACAGGCTCGACTTGGTTTCGCCGACAACGAAAGGCTGGCTAAGTGCAGCGCCTTTGAACCACAGATGATCGAGTCCTGCGTGCGGCAGGCTATGCTCTTCGGTCAGCTTGCCGGCATTGTTCGCCTTCTTGAACAGCGCATGTCTTTTCTTCACGAAGTAATCCGTGATGTGCTCGGCCGGTACGCCGGTGTGCCAGCCTTGCTTTTTCTTTTCGCCTTTTTTCTTGGTATTGACCTTGCTGGAATTGGGCTTGGCCTGATTGCCGGTGACGTCCTTGTTCTTTTTCGCTGCAAGTCTCTTTTCGGCCTTGCTGGCGGCTTTTGCTTCCTTGCCGGCAATGTCCTTTCCCGCCTCCTGTGCTGCATGCTGCACGCCTTTTCCTGTCGCGTTGCCGACCGCAGCCGTGTTGTGCGGCAGGTCATGGCCCATCATCTTGCCATGCAGTTTTTTCAGTTCGGCGAAGGCGTCCTCGATCATTTTGGGTCCGCGCTTCTGGATTGCCTGCATTTCCTGGATCAACAGCTTGACTTCCGACTTTCCCGCCACGGCTTTGACGATCCAGCTATCGATGCCGTCGATAAACGTATCGATTACACCCTTGAACAAGCTCTTGCTTTCACGGGCCAGTACGTTCCAGTCGATCTTGCGCATGAATTTTTCGACGTTGCCGCGCAGCTTGGGCGAGACGGCTTCCAGCACACGGCCAAAATTGTGTCCCTTGTTCATCAGCTTGAAGCCGACCTTGAGCGTATCGCCCACGGCGGGTACGCAACCGACCAGGGTGATGGCCAGTTCCACCCAGGCGCCGATGGCGGACGGCGATTTGCTGATGACAATGATGCCAAGGATCAAGTCGCGCGCATCCATGGCCTGTCCCACACCAGGGACGACACCGAGAATACCGGTGATGATGATGTGCGCGGGAGATGAGCCCGAACCAGTGACGAGGTCACTCAGCCAAGTACCGATGCCGTCATCGGCCTGCCTGAGCGCCCGGCTGGCAGGCGAGGCGCCACGGATCGCGTTGGCCGGGACGGTAGGGGTGAGGCCGCTCATGACTCGTCGCCTTCCTGATCGTGCAAGTCCCGGTAGCTTTTGCTTGCGGCTTTGTCAGCAATGCTGTCCTCGTCCTTGTAGCGATAATCGTCGTAGTGAAAATCATATTCAAGTGTGCTGACGGTGGCGCCTGCAGGAAAGTCCTCAGCCATTTCAGCGAGCTCATCCGGAAAGAAATTGTCTTTGTAGTAAGCGGCCTCTTGCGCCAGATAGCGTTCGAGGACCGATTGCGCCTCGTCGTCGCTTTTCGGCTTGCTGCCAGCCAGCTGGTTCGGTTTCTGCTTGTGGCGGGGAACCGCTTCCCTTTCGTCTTCGCCGTAGATCACGACGGCATTGCGATCAGGCAGGTTTTCCAGACGGGCAAAGCCGTTTGCATCGAGCTTGCCTTCCAGGCGGGTGCCATTGTCGAACAGCAAGGCGTATGGCGCCCCCACCATGGGCTGTAAATCATCCCAGCGATAATTCAATTCCATGAAATTGCTTACGTCCCCAGCCTGTGGCAACAAAGGTAATTTTGGGGTGCTGCTTGCCGGTCCCGTCAATTCCTTCATGCTGGCGTTGAAATCGATTTTTCCGGGGCCGTGCAGCATGATGTTGCCGCCTTCGAGGCGGATGTACGCGCCCTGGGCCGTCATCAGGATGTGCTGCTTGGCCGCCGCCGTGACGCTCTTGGCGGTGCTGCTGACGGTGATGGCCTTGTCTGCCGTCAGCCGTGTCGCATCGGACTGGCTTTGACTGCTGACCTTGCCGCTGGCCGCATGCAGGCGGATACCGGTTTCCTGGTTGGGCTTGTCCTTGCTGCTGGCCTTGCCGTAGGTGAACAGGCTGATGCCCTTGCCCAGCGCGTACAGGCTGTTGCCTTGCGCCGCAAAGTTGAGATCGGCGCCCGCCGTCAGGCTGCCATTGCCGCCCGCGACCAGGACGGCGCTGGCTGGCGTGGTGGCGGCGATGCCGGACGGGCTGGATAATTGCAGTTGCGGGTCGCCATACGCGCTGGCCTGGCCTTCGCCGCCCGCCGCCTGCTGGCCCTGGCCCTGGCCCGTCGTGGCGGCGCCCTCGGCCGTCGCGCCCAGGACCTCGATGCTGTGCTGCATCTGGGCGAGGGCGGGGAGCTGCGCGGCTGGCGAAGGCGTCTCCGTCTGGTCCGGCGTGGCAGCGGAAGCTGGCGCGGCCGCACCGGCTGTGGCCGGGCTGGGCATTTCGAGCGCGAAATGTTTCTGCGCCTGCTCAGTCAGCGAGGTCTGCAGTTGCAAGCTTTGCCTGAGCTGTTCCAGCGCTTCCTGCGCATCCATCTGGCTGCCGCCAGCATCGCGGCCATGCGCCGACAGCAGCATGCCCGCTCCCGCGCGCAGGGCGGCGCTGTGTTCCGTTTTCAGCTCGGCGCCAAAGCCGGCCGGCGCCAGCCGCTGGTTGTCGCTCTGGTGCCGCAAATGGCCCAGGTTCAGTTCGGCCGTTCCCTGATGGGGGCCGGCGTGGCGCTGCAGGGCGACGCGGCCCTGGCCCGGGCTGTCGTCGAACACCAGCTGGCTGTAGGCGCCACCGCCGCCCTGGCTCGTTGGCAATGCCTGCGTCTTGATGCCCGACAAGGCCGCCGGGTGGGCATGGGCGCCGGCCTGGCCGGGAAACCAGGCCGGCGCGTTGCCCGTCGCCGCGCCCGTGCCCTGGCTGACCTGGTTGTTTTGCGCGTCCGCCTGGCCGCGGCCGTTGTACAGCGTGCCGATGACGACGGGACGGTCGATATTGCCTTCCAGGAAATCGACGAGCACTTCCTGGCCCACGCGGGGCAGGGCGTTGCTGCCCCAGTTGGCGCCGGCGACGGGGGCCAGCGGCGTGGCGACCCTGACCCAGGTGCCGGCGCTGTCGTCGCCGGGCGCGCCCGTGTGGCCGTCGGCCGCCGGATGCGCCAGCCGGCTATGGCTTTGCGCCCCCCGCTGCCAGTGGAATTGCACCTTGATGCGGTGGTCGCGGTCCGTATGCAGCTGGGCGCCGGCCGGGCCGACGACGATGGCGGTCTGCTGGCCCATGATGACGGGGCGTGGATGCAGCAGCTGGCCGTGGTCGTTGGCATAGGTGCTGCGGTAGGGGACCTTGCTGCGGATGGCGTCGATGCGGTTGCGGTAGGGCGGGCGTTCGCTGATGGTGTCGCCGACGGCATGCAGGCTGCCGGCCGCCTCTTCGCCGATCAGCGCGTCGAGCAAGCCCTGGCCGAAGCGCTGCAGCAGGCCGCCGCCGAGTTCCGCATCGAGGTTGTTATGCATCAGGTGCACCGTGCGGGTGACGAGGAAGCTTGCAGCGTCGCCACCGCCCGCCGCATCCGTTTGCGCCTGACCGCTCAGGGTAAACGTGGTGCCGGGCGCCAGGGTGCGCACGGTGCCGGCGCCCGTAAACACTTCCCTGGCCGCCGTCAGCGCCTGCAACTGGCGCTCGGCAAGCCGTTGTCCGTGTTCGCGCGACGGGTAGGCATAGGCGCCGGGCGCGTCGCGGCTGACCAGCGCCATCGTTCCGTCATGGGCGCTGGCGGCGCTGATGGGGCGCAGGCCCAGTGCGCGGTAATCCCAGCTGGACAGTTCGATGCCGTTGGTTTGCTGGCGCAGCTGCATGCGCCAGCGGTCCATCGTGTCTTGCGGCATGACGGCGCCTGGCTGGCTGTAGGCAATGCTGGCCTGGGTGTTGGGCTTGAAGCTGCCGTTGTGGTCGGCGATGACGAGGGTGTGGCTGCCCAGGCTGGCGCTGCCCGCGTCGCCCGTGTGTTCGGCATAATAAAACAGGCCTTCCTCGCTCATCAGCCGCTCGGCAAAGGCCCAGTCGCTTTCCTGGTATTGGCTGCAGATGCTGCGTTTCGGATAGATTGCGCGGTCGAGCAGGTCGAAGCGCCAGGCCGGCGCCAGCATGCCCTGGCCCTGGTAGCGGGCAAAGACGACTTCGAGGATGTCGGGTACCGCCAGGTCCTGGAAGACGCGGCTGTCGCGGCCGTGCGCCAGGAAGGCCGTCCACGGCTGCATGGTCAGGTTGTAGCGGGCAAAGCCGCCGTTCGCGCCCGCCAGTTCGACGGCGGTGACGTGGCCGTGGAACGGGCGCCAGCCGCCATCGGCCATGAGCAATTCCAGCAGGATGGGCTGGCCGATCAGTGACTTGAGGGGAATGGCCGCGTCGAGCGACAGGGCGGCGATGTGGAAGGCATAGCCCAGTCCCAGGCCTTCCTCGCCGCGCACGCATTCGGCCAGCAGCTTGTCCGGGCCCAGGGGCGTGCTCAGCTTCAGCAGGCGCGTGGCCTGGCTGAAACCGTTGGCAACGGGTGACGTACCGGGTGACGGCGACGCGCTTGCTTGGACCAATTCGGACATTGACTGGAACTCCGTGTGGCGAAATGAGGGTACTTGCATTTAATTCAATGATTTGCTTATAAGATTACACCTTAGAAATAGTGATTTAACAAGCGCGATTCAATTGAATCGTGCGCCGGGGCCTGTCATGCGCGGGCCGTGCGGGGCGTTTTTTCCCCTTCTGCTAGAGTGTGGATCTTGCCAATTCCACCATTGAAAAAAATTGTGCAATAACCGGAGCAAGAATGAATACGATGCAATGCGTGGCTGCCGCCATGTTGTGTGCCAGCCTGTCGCCCGCCATGGCGGCGACATCCCCCGTCGAGCCGCCGTTTCTCGATGTGCTCGTCCATCAATACGCCAATTGCGTCAAACCTTCCTACCATCAGGCTGACCTGCGGGTACAGGACGGGGTGGGGCGCTATCAGATCGATGTCAAGGGTGAGGCCTACACGGTCGAACTGCAGGAACGCCTGGGCTTTTCGCTGCAGGCGGGGATAGACGGGCCCGTGGCGGCCATCGTCAAGCTGGACCGGCCGCCAAAAGGACAGTTTGGCGAGCAGGCGCGTTGGCGCGAACGCTGGCTGCGCGATGTGGCCGAGCGCAGCGGCGTGGCGCTGGACGAGCGGGCGCTTGCCGGTGGTGCGCGCCTGCTGACCGTGAACAAGGGCGAGATCAAGGGTAATTATGTGGGCCAGTCCCTGCTGATCGATCCGGCGCGGCTGTTGTTCATCGATATGGCGTGGCCGAACACGCTGGGGATCTATCGTGGCCCCGATGGCCTGCGGCATGTGCGGGAGGTGCAGGAAGACGTATGGAAGCGTCTGCTGTCTTGTCCGCCAGCTGCGTGACGCTGGCGGCCACCGCATACCCCTACTGCGCGCACGCGCATGGACAAATAATAATGATTCTCATTTATAATGCGGATCCATGGGGTAGCGATGGGCTGGCGCCATGGCGCCACGGTCGGTGAAGGAGGGCATGATGGGCAGTATGTATGGCAACGAGGACATGATCGCGCGCGAGCATCGCGTGTTGATGGCGGAGTATGGCCGCGCGCAGGCGCGCTGCAGTGCGCAACTGGCTGCGCAGGCGGCCCGCATCGCGCAGCTGGAGTCGGACTTGATGCGCGCGCGGGCGCAGGTCGTGATCCGCGATACAAAACTGGCGCTGGCGCGCGATGAACTGGCCGAACTGGCGGCCAGCGTGCCGGGCTTGCCGACGCGTGCAAGGCTGGCGCGCCGGGTCGAGTGGCTCGGTGAGCGGGTGCAGGACCTGATGCGCGAGCTGCTGCGCCTGCAGTGGCTGCCTGCGCCAGCCTTGCAGGCCGACGTGCGCGAAAAAGCCGTGCTGTATGTGGGCAGCTATCTGGAGCAGAATGCTGGCCAACAGGCCGCCGGCGCCAACGTGGCGCAGCAAGCCATCGAGCAGGCCGGCGGGCGCTTCCTGCACCATGCTGGCGGCGACGATGGCGCCGACGACGTGGCGGCGCTGGAAGCGGGCCTGGTGGCGGCCGACCTGGTGATTTGCCAGACGGGCTGCGTCAGCCACGACGCCTACTGGCGCGTGCACGACCACTGCAAGCGCACGGGCAAGCAGTGCGTGCTGGTGGACCAGCCGCAAGCCATGCATTTCGTGCGCAAGGAAGCGCTGCTCACCTGACCTTCGCAGCGCTTAACGCCTGCTTAATCCGCATGGGCCACAATGGCGATCCATTCGACGTTATAGAGAGCGCCCATGCTGTCCCTGCAAATCGGCCCCCTGGCCTTGCCTACGGGTCTGGTCCTGCTGTTCGTTTCCCTGTGCGTCGCCTATGGCGTGGCGTGGTCGCTAAGGCGGTATCGCCAACTGCCGGATGCCGGTCCTCTCGTTTCCGACATGCTGATCGCCGGCCTGCTGGCTGCGCGCCTGGCGTTTGTCCTGCGCTGGCACGAACAATATCTGGTGGCGCCCTGGTCCATCATCAATATCCGCGATGGCGGCTTCCTGGCGCCGGCCGGCATCGCGGCCGCGCTGGCCATCGCCGCGTGGCGCTGCCGGCGTCCCGCCATGGCGGCCATGCGCCGCCCGCTGGCCGTCAGCGTCGCGTGCGGCGCGCTGGCCTGGGGCGTGCTGAGCGCAGGGATCTCGCTGGCCTACGACAAGCCGTCGGCCTTGCCGGCCGTGGCGTTGCAGGCGCTCGATGGCGCGCCAGTGACCCTGGCGGCGCTGGCCGGCGGCAAGCCCATGGTAGTCAACCTGTGGGCCAGCTGGTGCCCGCCATGCCGGCGCGAGATGCCCGTGCTGGCCGCCGCGCAGCAGGCGCGCGCCGATATCGTCTTCGTGTATGCGAACCAGCGCGAGGATGCGGCGGCGGCCAGCGCTTTCCTGGACCGGAGCGGCGTCACCCTGCGCAATGTGGTGCTCGACAGCGTAGCGGCGCTGGGCAAGGCGGCCGGGTCCTCGGCCCTGCCCACCACCCTGTTTTATGACGCACAAGGTCGCCTGGTCGATACGCACCTGGGCGAATTGTCCGACGCCTCGCTGGCCAGCAAGCTGCAAAAGATCGCGCCAGCGCCCTGACGCGGCCGCAGCCGTTTCTGATAGTATACCCCCCTATAGTATTTATGGAGGCGGGATCATGGGACACACGGCGCACCACAAGACCAAGCTGCTCAATCGCGTGAAGCGTATCCGGGGACAGGTGGAAAGCCTGGAGCGGGGCCTGGAAGAGGGACGCGACTGCGGCGAAGTGCTGCAGCTGATCGCCGCCGTGCGCGGCGCCGTCAATGGCTTGATGGCCGAAGTCATCGAAGAACACTTGCGCGAGCACGTGGCCAGTCCCGATATCTCCGGCGAGGAGCGGGCCAGGGGCGCCGACGACATCGCGGGCATCCTGCGCACCTACCTCAAATAAGGAGACCGCCATGCAAACGCCATTTATCAAGGAAGACCTCTCCGCCTGGCAGCACGAACACGTCTTTGGCGCAGCCAGCGACAAGGCCGAGCGCCGCGCGCGCATCGTCATGTGGATCACCCTGGCCACCATGGTGCTGGAAATTGTCGCTGGCTGGTGGTACAACTCCATGGCCCTGCTGGCCGATGGCTGGCATATGAGTTCGCACGCGCTGGCCATCGGCCTGGCCGCGTTTGCGTATGCGGCCGCGCGCCGCTATGCGCGCGATCCCCGCTTTGCCTTCGGCACGTGGAAGATCGAGGTGCTGGCCGGCTACACCAGCGCCATCCTGCTGCTGGGCGTGGCCGTGCTGATGGTCGTGGCCTCCGTCGAGCGCCTGTTGTCGCCGCAGCCCATCCACTATCCGCAGGCGATGGCGGTGGCGACTTTCGGCCTGGCTGTCAATCTCGTATGCGCGCTGATCCTCGGCGGACACCACGATCACCACCATGGTCACGGCCATGAGCATCACGACCATCACGACGACCACCATGGCGAAGACCTGAACATGAAGGCCGCCTACATCCACGTGCTGGCCGACGCCGCCACGTCCGTGCTGGCCATCATCGCGCTGGGCGGCGCTTGGGCTTACGGCTGGCAATGGCTCGATCCCGTGATGGGCATCGCGGGCGCCGTGCTGGTGGCCCTGTGGGCGAAAAAGCTGATGCAGGAAACGGGCAAGGTCTTGCTGGACCGCGAGATGGACCACCCCGTGGTGGAGGAAATCCGCGAGGCGATGGAGGTGGAAAGCGCCGGCGACACGCCGCGCATCGTCGACCTGCACGTGTGGCGAGTCGGCAAGCAGCTGTACTCGTGCGCCTTGTCCGTCGTCAGCCGCGATGCCGCATTGACGGCCGCCGAGCTGCGCGCGCGCATCGGCATCCACGAGGAAATCGTCCACAGCACCATCGAGATTATTCGCCGGCCTTGACAATGATGGCGAAAAAGCATGCTGATGCGGGGCGTAGGCAGTATAATGTCGGCTTTTACAGCACGCGCTGTTCACCAGACAGAGAATAAAATGAGCACATTACCACCATGCCCGCAATGCAAATCCGAATTCACGTACGAAGACGGCAGCCAGTTGATCTGCCCTGAATGCGCGCATGAATGGTCGGCCACGGCCGGCGAAGCGGTGGAAGAGGGCGCCAAGGTGTACCGCGATTCGGCCGGCAATATCCTGCAGGACGGCGACACGGTCAGCGTCATCAAGGACTTGAAATTGAAGGGCGGCGGCGGTGTCGTCAAGATGGGCACCAAGGTCAAGAACATCCGCCTGGTCGACAGCGACCACGATATCGACTGCAAGATCGACGGCTTCGGTTCCATGAGCCTGAAGACGGAATTCGTCAAGAAAGTCTAACGCTATTCCCTGTCATACGGCGCGCCTGGCTTGATACCAGCGCGCCGTTTTTTTATTCAGACGCCATGCAAATCGACCATCTCCGCCAGCGCCTGCGCGCCTTGGGCGCCAAGCCCCTGCACGAACAGCGCGTGCTGCGCGACTGGATCCAGGGCCAGCCGCACGACCAGGGCCGGCGCCGCGCCGCAGACTTTTTGCCGCTGCCCGTGCGCGAGGCCTTGCCCGCGCTCGACCTCGAATTGCAAGGCATGCTGAAATTGCTCAGCACACACCCGGGCGCGGACGGTTCCGCGCGCCTGCTGGTGGGCCTGCACGACGGCCAGACGGTGGAAAGTGTGCTGCTGCCGCGCGACGGCTTGTGCGTATCGAGCCAGGTCGGTTGCGCCGTGGGATGCCAGTTCTGCATGACGGGCCGTGACGGCTTGATCCGGCAAGTCACCAGCGGAGAAATTGTCGCCCAGGTGGTACTGGCGCGCACCATGCGTCCCGTGAAAAAAGTCGTCTTCATGGGCATGGGCGAGCCGGCGCATAACCTGAACAATGTGATGGAAGCGATCGAGCTGCTGGGTACCGAGGGCAATATCGGCCACAAGAACCTCGTGTTTTCCACGGTGGGCGACCCGCGCGCCTTCGAGCGCTTGCCGCAGGGGCGGGTCAAGCCGGCGCTGGCCTTGTCGCTGCACACCACCAAGCCGGAGTTGCGCGAACAGCTGCTGCCGCGCGCGCCCAGGCTGTCGCCGCGCGAACTGGTGGACTTCGGCGAAGCATATGCGCGCCTGACCGGCTATCCGGTGCAGTATCAGTGGACCCTGATGGAAGGCGTCAACGACGGTGACGATGAGATGGACGGCATCGTCGCGCTCTTGCAGGGCAAGTACGCCGTGCTCAACATGATCCCGTATAACACCATAGCCGACTTGCCGTTCAAGCGCCCCAGCTGGGAAAAGGCGCGCGCCATTGCCGCCGCCCTGCACGCGCGCGGCGTGCTGACCAAATTGCGCGATTCGGCCGGGCAGGACGTGGAAGGCGGCTGCGGGCAGTTGCGTGCGCGTGAGGCCAAGGGCAAGGTCATTCCCATTCGTGCCAGCGTCTAAACTCCTCCCAGCAAATCGTTTTCATTCAATATCGCAAACGCGATCTCGGGGTGCGCGGCCAGGCAGCGGCGCACGGCGGCGGGAATGGCGGCGCGCGTCTTGCGGCACAGGCCGGGCCGTTCCATCAGGCGGATCTGGAAGCCGCGCACAGTGCGCACTTCGCCGCTGCCCGGTGTAATCTGCAATTCCACGCCCAGGTTTTTCTGCAACAGCAGTTGCAGCTTTTGCAGTTGCGCATGGGTGGCGATGGCCTCGATGTGCGCCAGCAAACGCTTTTCTTCCGTCAGGTTCAGGCGCAGGATGGACAGATCGGCCTGCGCATCGTCGAGCAGGCGCTCGCGCCCGCAGTCGCACAACTGCGGCGGACACTCCTTGCGGACTTCAAAGTCGACGATACGCATGTGCGGCTTCCAATGGCGATCCGGGATAAATCAAGTATCGTCCGCCGCCTGGCGCATGTCAATCAGCGCGGGCTGACGATCAGACGCCAAAGAGTCTGCCCTTGCTCGTTGCTGTGCTGGTGATGGTTTTGCGGCGGCATGACGCGGCCTTGACCGCGTGTCTTGGCGCGCGCGCCGCCCTGTGTTGTAATGTTGCTCATTCCATTTGAACACGCAAGGCCATGAGAACCCGCATCAAGATTTGCTGCATCGCTTCCATCGATGAAGCGCAACTGGCCATAGCCGCCGGCGCCGACGCGCTGGGCCTGGTGGCGGCCATGCCGTCCGGCCCCGGCCCGATTCCCGACGCGCGCATCGCGCAGATCGCCGCCTGGACGCCGCCCCCGGTAGCCACGTTCTTGCTGACGTCCGAGACGACGGCGCAAGCCATCGCCGAACACGTGCGCGCCACGCAGCCGTCCACCGTGCAGATCGTCGGCCATATCGACCCGCGTGAAGTCGAGGAACTGGCGCGCCTGCTGCCCCATGTGCGGCGCGTGCAGGTGATCCATGTGGAAGGACCCGAGGCTTTGGCGCTGATTCCCGCCTACGCGCCCCACGTACACGCTTTCCTGCTCGATTCGGGCCGCCCCGGCGCGCTGGTCCCCGAACTGGGCGGCACGGGCCGCACGCACGACTGGTCCATCAGTGCGCGCTTCGTGCGCGCCAGTCCCCGTCCCGTTTTCCTGGCCGGCGGGCTGAATGACACCAACGTGGCCGATGCACTGCGCCAGGTGCGTCCCTACGGCATCGACCTGTGCTCGCGCGTGCGCACGGATGGCAAGCTCGATGTCATGAAACTGGCCTTGCTGATGGCGGCCGTACGCGACGTGGACGCGGCGCTGTATGCGGAGGGCTAATCAGCCGCCGGCAGCACATTCATCTCGCGCACGAACGCTTCCGTAAACGCGGCCACCATGCCGCTGGCCGCGCGCGGCGAAATCAGGCCGACGATGGAATGCGATTCCTCGTCCGGCAGTGCAATAAAACGCACGCCTGGCGGCGCCACCAGGCGCATGCTGTCGGGGACGATGGCGATGCCCATGTTGGCCTCGATCAGGTTCAGCTGCGACGTCTTGCGCGACAGGGCGCGCGCCGCCTTCGGAAAGAAGCCCTGCGCCAGGCACAGGCCCGCCACCAGGTAGCTGAGGCCTCCCCGGTCCTTGTGCGGGATCGAGACGAACGCTTCGTCGCGCAGGGCGGCTATCGTCGTGCGTTCCAGCGCGGCCAGCGGCGAGGCAGATGACACGGCCACCACCAGTTTTTCCGCAAACAGTTCGCGCACGACGATATTGGCATGCTTGCGCAGGGTGGGTAGGCGCACGAGGCCCAGGTCGGCGCGGCCTTCCTCGATATCGGCAGCCTGGTTTTCCGACGAGCCTTTCGACACATCGAGCGAGACGCCGGGAAACTGCGCCAGTAGCCGGTTCAGCACGGCGCCGATGGCGGGCGTCAGGGTGACGGAACTCGAATGCAGCAGGCGGATGATGCCTTGCGCCCCTTGTCCCACGTGGCGCGCCTGCCGCACGGTTTCGTCGATGTCGTCGAGGATGCGCTTTGCCCGTTCATAAAAGACCTGTCCCGCGGGTGTCAGTTCGATATGGCGCGCGTCGCGCGTCAGCAACTGGGCTTGCACCTCGCCCTCGAGCTCCTTGATCTGCCGGCTCAGGGCCGACTGCGCGATAAATAACTTTTCCGCCGCGCGCGAATAGCTGCCCGCATCGACGACTTCGACAAAATAGCGGAACTGTCTGATGGAAATCAATCGTATGCCTTTTCGAGATCGGAGACTGCCTGATTTGATATTAGCCTGGCCCCGGCATTCGCGTTACAGTGGCCTGGTCTGCTGTCACTGCAAAGGAATGGCCATGCTGGAATTGATCGGGGTGCTGGGATTGCTCGTCAGTATTATCGTAAAACTGATTTTCGTCCAGATCGGCGGAGCTGGCAAAGGCAAGGAAGATTAATATGCCAGAGTCGCGACATACGGTGCCGGCAAAGCCAGCGCTTGCAGGCGGCACGCCGGCGTGGTCCCATCCCACTCCGCCAGCGGCAGTCCTGCGCACTTGAGCACCGCCTCGCGCGCCGTCCATGCCTGCGCCAGGGCCAAGGGGCGCTGTGCATCGGGGCAGGCGGCCAGTTCCTCGGCCACCTGCGGCCCCAGATAGTCGCGCGCCAGATTGAACCAGCCGGCAATGTCCTGCACCCGCATCACGTCGATGCCGACAGGGCCATGCAGGCCGATGGCGGCCAGCGAGATGCCTTCGTCATGGGTAAATGACAAACCCGCCACGCGGCCGGCCAGTAGCAAACGGGGAGGGGCGCCCGGTGTTGACTCCACCGAGATCGCCTCGATATCCATCTTCAGCCATGTCGCCATCGCCTCGCGCACGGCGGCGCGGAGGCGCAACCGGGCCTCCAAGCGCGGCAGCACGGCGGCAATGCCGATCACCAGCACGCCATCCGTCGACCAGAACACCGTGGCATCCATCAGCTGCGATCAGCTACGCAGCGGCGCGGCCGGGCAGCCCGCCCAGTTGCTGCCGGCGGGGATGTGCTCGCCCTTCATCACCAGGGTCAAGGGTCCCAGGCGCGCATTGTCGCCCACCTTGGCGCTGTACAGCACGGAGCTGCGCGGGCCCATGTAGACGCGCTGGCCGATCTCCACGTGGTCGATCTTCATCACGCGGTCCTCGAACAGATGCGTTTGCGGACAGGTGAGCGCATTCAATTCGCTGTAGTCGCCGATGTGCACGCAGTCGAATTCCGTGATGTCGGTCGTGTCCATGTAGACGCCGCGGCCGATCTTGCAGCCGAACAGGCGGAAGGCCAGCGGCAGCCACGGCGTGCCGCGCAGGTAGCGCATGAAGTTGGGCACGGCGATGCCTTCGTACAGATTGGTCACGCCTTCGGAAATCCACACGAACGGCGTCCACATGGGGGCCGCGTGCTTGCGGTAGCGTCCCAGCAGCAGCCATTTGAACAGCACCACCACCAAAAAATTGCCGATGCCGTAGGCCAGGCCGGCGATGGCCAGGTCGCCCACCACTTCGCCCCAGCGTCCGGCGCCCGCGATCGGCATCACGTCCAGTACCAGGGTGTAGCCGACGGCGATCACCACCGCGTGCGGCGCGACGATGCGGAACGCTTCGATCAGGCTGCGACCCAGGCGGCGCAACAGCGATGGCTTGAATGTCAGGTGTTCGGCAAAGCCGCTGACCTGTTCGCGCGCGGGTAAATGCATGGGGGGGGAGCCCAGCCACGTGTCGCCGCTGTGCATCTGCTCATTGCGCGGCGCATGCGTGTGCACGCCGATCAGTACGTGTTCGGGCAGCGTGGTGCCATCCGGGATATAGCTGCCGTTGCCGACAAAGCTGCGGTGCGAGATGACAGTGGGACGCATGGTCATCCAGCCGCCGTCGATCTGTTCGTCGCCCAGCATGACGGCGTCGGCGATGAAGGTATCGTCGCCCAGGGTCAGCATGTCAGGCACCACGCCCAGCGCCGTGGAAATCTCGGCACCCTTGCCGACCTTGGCGCCCAGCAGGCGGTACCAGTACGGCGCGTACACGGTGGCGTAAATGCCGTGCAGGACGTTCAGGCTCGATTCCTGGATATGGCTGACCAGCCACTTGGCGCAATAGATATTGCTGTGCACGGGCGAGCTGCCCGGCTTCAGGCGCGGCAGCGCGCCCCAGCGGATGGCGGCCGACAGCAGGGCCGTGAGCACGATCAGCACGGCGCTGGCGGGGAAGGCCAGCAGGAAGTAGCGGGCCAGCTGGGTCGTCACGTCGCGTCCCTGCAGCCACGGCATCATTTCGCGCTCGTCGAACCAGTCGATCAGCACGAAGCTGGGGAAGACGGGCATGAAGAACAGCACGGCGATGAGTACCATGCCGAAGCAGAAGAACACGGTTTCGCCCGTCAGGCGCAGGCGCGAAACGGCGGGGCGGGGCGGCTGGCTGGCAGGGTCAAACGCGCCAATGTCGCGCGCGGGAGAACCTGTGTACACGCGTCCGGCCGGCACCGCCGCGCCATCGGCCAGGGCCGATTGTCCTTCCAGGTGGCCGAAGGCGCCCACTTGCGTGTTGCCTTCCAGGATGGCGTAAGAACTGATGCAGGCGTCGTCGCCGATGCTGATCCGGCCCAGCAGCAAACGGCCCCGCTCGACCCGGGCGTTTTCAAAGTTGACGGCATTGCCCACGCTGACGTTGTCGCCGATGGACAGCAGGTCGGGCACGCGCAGGGTCATCGAGCCGATGACGACTTCCTTGCCGACTTTCGCGCCCAGCGCGCGCAACCACCAGCTGTTCAGGGACGAGCCGCTGAGCAGGTAGGCGGGCGCCGATTCGACCAGGCGGTCGGCCAGCCACCAGCGGTAGTAGGTGACGCCCCACAGCGGATAGCTGCCCGGTTTCAAACGTCCGGCGATCAGCCACTTGCCGGCGATTGCAATGGCAAATTCGGCCAGGGTCGCCAGCAGGAACACGCCGATGGAGGCGGCGATGGCGCGAGGCACGGTATCGCCCGTGTCGCCCGTGAAGAAGTGGTAAGTGAAGAACGGCGCCATCCACTGCGCCATGCGCAGGGTGACGAGGCCAGGCACGGCCGCCGCCTGTGCCGCGCCGCAAATCCAGCGCTTCAGGGTCGATGGTGGCGTCCATTCCGCTTCCGGCGTGGCCAGCGCCGGCGCTTCATTGAGCACGGCGGCGATCTTGCCGATTTGCCGGTTCTGGTAAATGTCGCGCACCGTCATATGGGCGTAGGCCGGATCGGCGCGCAGTGCGGACGCCAGGCGCGCGGCCAGGAAGGAATGGCCGCCGAGGTCGCTGAAGAAGTCCAGCTGGCGCAAGATCGCCTGGCCCGGGAACAGCTTGGCCAGCGCCGCGAACAGGGCCGCTTCGGCCGGCGTTTCCGGCACGTCCGATTCACCCGCTTCGCCAGCCGGCGGTGCGGACAATGGCATGGCTTTCAAGGCCTTCCTGTCGATCTTGCCCGAGGTCAGACGCGGCATCAGCGGCAGCAATTCAAAACGGCCCGGCACCATATACGGCGGCAAGTGCAAGTTCAATGCCGCACGCAGGGTTTTCGCCGCCAAGGCATCGTCGGGCGCCTCGTCGCTGCCGACGATATACGCCACCAGCTGGTCGATACCGTCATCCTTGCGCAACAATACAGCCACCGTACCCACGCCCGCCTGCTGCGCCAGCACGGCTTCGATCTCGCCCAGCTCCACGCGGAAGCCGCGAATTTTCACCTGGTCGTCGGCGCGGCCCAGGCACAGCACCTGGCCATCAAGATCGATGCGCGCCAGGTCGCCCGTGCGGTACAGGCGCGCATCGTCAGGACCCGTGCTCCAGGGATTGGGCAGGAATTTTTCCAGCGTCAGGTCGGGCCGGCCCAGGTAACCTTCGGCCAGGCCGGGGCCGATGATGCACAGTTCCCCCGTCTCGCCGCGCGGCAGCAGGACGAGCGGGCGGTTTTCTCCCGGCTCGGCCACCTGCAGCACCAGCAAGCCATAGTTGGGCAGCGGCGTGCCGATGGTCACCGGCTCGCCGGGCCGCAAACGCGCCAGGCTGCACGAGACGGTCGCTTCCGTCGGGCCATAGGTGTTGAACATGGCGCGGCCCGGGCGCGACCAGCGCTCGACCAAGGACTCCGGGCACATCTCGCCGCCCAGGTTGATCAGGCGCAGGCTCGGCACTTCCTCGGCAAACAGGGCCAGCAAGGTCGGCACGGCGTGGAGAACGGTGACCTTGTTGTCGGCCAGCGCGCGCGGCAAGGCTTCCGGGTCGCCTGAAATCTCCTTGGGTCCCAGCCACAGGGTGGCGCCTACCAGGTAGGCGATCCAGATTTCCTCGAACGACATGTCGAAGGCGACGGAAAAGCCCTGGTAGACGGTGTCGGATTGCGTCACTTCCAGCACGGCGTTTTCGCTGCGCAGGAAGTGGCAGATGCTGCGCTGGTTGATCAATATGCCCTTGGGCTTGCCCGTGGAGCCGGACGTGTAGATCACGTACGCGGGGTGTTCGGGCAGCACGGCTCCGCGCGTCGGCAGCACTTCGCCCGGCGCGGCGGGGGCCAGCAGGCTTTCCGCCGTCCACACGGGACGCCCAAGTCCGGCATCGGCCAGGCGCGGCGCGAACTGCGCGCAGCTGACCACACCAAAGCCATTGGCGTCATCAAGGCACACTTGCAGGCGCTCGACGGGCGTGTCTTCATCGACGGGCAGCCAGGCGGCGCCCGCCTTTGCAATCGCTGCCTGCATCAGCAGCAGATGGGCGCCACGCGGCAGCCACAGTCCCACGATGTCGCCGGGCTTGACGCCGGCCGCCACCAGGCGCGATGCGGCCAGGCCGGCCTGCGCATCGAGCTGCGCATACGTGATGCGGCGCGCGCCATCGATCAGGGCGATTTG
Organism: Janthinobacterium sp. BJB426; assembly: GCF_002735705.1. Taxonomy (GTDB): domain Bacteria; phylum Pseudomonadota; class Gammaproteobacteria; order Burkholderiales; family Burkholderiaceae_D; genus Janthinobacterium. The sequence goes on along the minus strand of NZ_PDZL01000021.1, from coordinate 47,039 downwards.
CTCGGGGCAGCGGCGGGCCGTTGCCTCCAGCAGGTCGGCCAGCACTTCCTCGCGCAGCAGATCCGGTCGCGGCGGGCCGTACAGGATGTCGGCGTGGGTGGAAGGGATGCCTGGGTTGACTGCGGTGAAATCGTTCATGGATGACGCTTATCTGTAATGCGGTGTGAGGAATCTGCTATGCCGGGCATGGTGCGCGGCACAGTTGATACATTACAGTACGCAAGACATTTCAGCGTTGCAGAACGGGGAATTTTGTGGGACTTTCAACAATTATGTGGCTGCAGGATCAACCGCCATGATTACGGAATGTAAAACGCGGAAACATGGCGCCGATTTGCGCCACGGTGCGCGGCGCCGGATAGCCGTGCAGGGGGCGGCCGGCCAGCGCCGCATCCGCGCAGCCTTCGGCACGGAACTGCTGCAGCACGTAATTATCGACGCCTTTGGCGGCCAGGGTGGTGGCCAGGGCCAGCAACTGCTCGTCCGGCAGCAGGTCCGGATGGGTGGTGGTGCGGCACTCGTAGGCGACGCCGCTGGCGAGGATGGCGTCCAGACAGGCGCGCGCCGGGTCGCCGCTGGCGGCCACGCGGGTCACATGACGATAGTCGGCAAACGGCGCCTTGATGTCGAAACCGACCCAGTCGACCAGGGGCAGCACTTCCTGCAGGCGTTGCGGATAGATGCAGGCCGTGTGCAGGCCGATGCCGAAACCCAGTTCCCTGACGTCCTGCATGGCGCGCGCCAGCGCCGGGTCCATGCATGCTTCGCCGCCGCTGAAGACGACGGCGTCGACCAGGCCCACGCGGCGGCGCAGCCAGGTCAGGACGTCCTGCCAGGGCATGGCGCCTTCCGGCGTGCGGGGCTGCAAGTGCGGATTGTGGCAATAGCCGCAACGCCAGGGACAGCCCTGCACGAACACCACGGCCGCCAGCTTGCCCGGATAGTCGGTGGCGGAAAAGGGCGTCAGGCCGCCCACTTTCAACTCAGCCGCCATGGCACGCGGGCTGGCCAACACGGGCGCTCGCTTCCGTAAAGTACTGGCGCTCGTGGAATTCGCCCTGCTTGCCGATGTTGAACGAGGCGACGGGGCGGTGGTAGCCCATCACGCGCGTCCAGATTTCGCAGCGCTGGCGTTCGGTGTCGAGCAGGGTGATGGCGGGAGTGAAGTCGGGACGTGCGTTCATGGCGTTTCCTTGAGTGGGTGAGCGAGATCGGACTGCTTGCGGGCGATCAGTTCCGCGTCGCAGGTGGGACAGAATTCATGTTTGCCGGCCAGGTAGCCGTGGCGCGGGCAGATGGAAAACGTGGGCGTGACGGTAATGTAGGGCAGCGAAAAGCGGCTCAGCGCGCGTTTTACCAGTTCGCGGCACGCGCTCGCATCCGACAGCGCTTCCGTCATGTACAGGTGCAGCACCGTGCCGCCCGTGTACTTGCGCTGCAGCACGTCCTGTAATTCCAGCGCCTCGAACGGGTCGTCCGTGTGGCCGACGGGCAGCTGCGACGAATTCGTGTAGTACGGGTTGTCGCTTGTTCCCGCCTGCAGGATGGCGGGATAGCGCTTGCGGTCTTCGCGGGCGAAGCGGTACGTCGTGCCTTCGGCCGGCGTCGCTTCCAGGTTGTACATATGGCCCGTCTCTTCCTGGAAGGCCACCATGCGGGCGCGCACGTGGTCGAGCAGGCGTATCGCCAGCGCATGGCCCTCGGCGGACGTGATGTCGTAAGCGTCGCCGCTGAAATTGCGGATCATCTCGTTGATGCCGTTCACGCCCAGGGTGGAAAAGTGATTGCGCAGGGTGCCCAGGTAGCGTTTCGTGTACGGGAACAGGCCTTGCTGCATCAGTTCCTCGATGGTGCGGCGTTTGATTTCCAGGCTGGTCTTGCCCAGTTCCAGCAGGCGGTCCAGGTCGGCCAGCAACGCTGGCTCGTCGCCGCGCCACAAGTGACCCAGGCGCGCGCAGTTGATCGTCACCACGCCCAGGGAACCGGTCTGCTCGGCGGAACCGAACAGGCCATTGCCCCTTTTGAGCAGTTCGCGCAAGTCCAGCTGCAAGCGGCAGCACATGGAGCGGATCATGTTCGGCTTGAGTTCCGAATTGATGAAGTTCTGGAAGTAGGGCAGGCCGTAGCGGGCCGTCATCTCGAACAGGCGTTCCGCGTTTTCGCTATGCCAGTCGAAATCCTCGGTGATGTTATAGGTGGGGATGGGGAAGGTGAAGACCCGGCCCTTGGCGTCGCCCGCCATCATGATCTCGATGTAGGCGCGGTTGATCATGTCCATCTCCGCCTGCAGCTCGCCATAGCTGAAGTCCATCTCCTGGCCGGCGATGACGGGAATCTGTTCGCGCAGGTCGTCCGGGCAGACCCAGTCGAACGTGAGGTTGGTGAATGGCGTTTGCGTGCCCCAGCGCGATGGCACGTTGAGGTTGAAGATCAGCTCCTGCATGTACTGGCGCACGTCTTCGTAGCGCAGGCTGTCCTTGCGGATGTAGGGCGCCATGTAGGTGTCGAAGGAGCTGAACGCCTGCGCGCCGGCCCACTCGTTTTGCAGGGTGCCGAGAAAATTGACGATCTGGCCGATGGCGCTCGACATGTGCTTGGGCGGGCCCGATTCGATCTTGCCTGGCACGCCATTCAAGCCTTCATGCAGTAGGGTGCGCAGCGACCAGCCGGCGCAATAGCCGGCCAGCATGTCGAGGTCGTGGATGTGCAGCGCCGCTTCGCGGTGCGCCGCGCCCACTTCCGGCGGATACACCTGGTCCAGCCAGTAGTTGGCGATGACCTTGCCCGACACGTTGAGTATCAGGCCACCCAGCGAGTAGCCCTGGTTGGCATTGGCGTTGACACGCCAGTCGCGCCGGTCCAGGTATTCATTGATGGACGCGGCGACATCGACCTGGCCGCGTGTGGGGGAAACTGCATTTGTCGTCATGAAACCTCCAATAAACACAACATGCGGTGTTTTTATGGAGATTAATCACTAAATATAGTGGCGTCAAAGGGTGCGTGCAGTTGCGTGACGAATCCTTGATGCAGGTGAAAAAACCACCTCAGCCGGTTTTGTTCCAGCGCGTTTCGCGCAGGATCAGCCAGCTCGCGCAAAAGAACGCGACGCCGCAGGCGGCGATGCTGGCGACGGAGGCGGGCAGCACGTGCGCCCAGATTTCCAGCGGCGAGTAGGTGCTCCAGCTGGCCACGCGTGCGTCGAACGTCACGTAGTTCGCCAGCAGCCAGTAGACGGCCAGCAGGCCCGTGCAGATGGCGGCCTGACGCAGCAGCGGCAGTTGGCGGCGCGCGAACACGGCCAGCAGGAACAGCAGCAGCACGCCCGGATACGCGCCCAGTACTTCCGGCGACAGGACGGAGATGGTCTCTGCGTCATAGCCATCGGCCGGGCCGGCCCACTGCACTTGCAGCGCGGTGAGGAACAGGGTGAGCAGGAAAATCAGCAGCGGTTTGCGGGTCATGGCGGGCAATCGAAGAGGGAGAAAAGTGGGGCATTTTACAGCCAGGTCAAGCAAGTTGAACGCGCGCCAGCCATGCATGCATTCCTTCACCTGCGTCAAGGACTGGGCGGCATGGGCGGGGCTATAGTCTGCACCCTGAGCCGATACAGGACTGTGAATATCATGATGCTTGATTCAACCACCGCCACCCGCGTGGCCGGACCGCTGGAACTGGTCTGCCCCGCCGGCAGCCTGCCTGCCTTGAAAGCGGCCGTCGACAATGGCGCCGACACCGTCTACCTGGGCTTTCGCGATGCCACCAATGCGCGCAATTTCGCCGGCCTCAATTTCGACGAGAAGGCCATCGCCGAGGGCGTGCGCTACGCCCATCAATATGGACGCAAGGTGCTGCTGGCGCTGAACACCTATCCGCAGCCGCACAACTGGGCCGTGTGGCGCAGCGCCATCGACCGCGCCGCGCAAGCCGGCATCGACGCCATGATCGTGGCCGATCCTGGCCTGATGGCGTATGCGGCCCAGCACCACCCGCAGCTGCGCCTGCACCTGTCCGTGCAGGGCTCGGCCACCAACTATGAAGCCATCAATTTTTACCATGAACACTTCGGCATCGCCCGCGCCGTGCTGCCGCGCGTGCTGTCGATGGCGCAGGTCGAGCAATTGATCGCCAAGACGGAAGTCGAGATCGAGGTCTTCGGCTTCGGCAGCCTGTGCGTGATGGTCGAAGGGCGCTGCGCGCTGTCGTCGTATGCGACGGGCGAGGCACCGAACACGCACGGCGTGTGCTCGCCGGCGAAATCCGTGCGCTGGCTGGAAACGCCGAAGGGCCTGGAATCGCGTCTGAACGGCGTGTTGATCGACCGCTATGCGCCCGGCGAAAACGCCAGCTATCCCACCCTGTGCAAGGGGCGTTTCGAAGTCAATGACGAAGAGTATTACGCCATCGAGGAACCGGCCAGCCTGAACACGCTGGCGCTGCTGCCGCAGCTGATCGCCATGGGCGTGCGCGCCGTGAAAATCGAAGGACGCCAGCGCAGTCCCGCCTATGTGGCGCAGGTGACGCGCGTGTGGCGCGAAGCGATCGACGCCTGCCGCGAAGGCAATGCGCGCTACGCTGTCAAGCCGGGCTGGATGGCGGCCATGGACAAGCTGGCCGAGGGCCAGCAGCACACCTTGGGTGCCTACCACCGCTCTTGGAAATAGCAAAACCTACTGCGCGTCCCGGGGCGTGGCCTGCGATGCTCGCTGTGCTCTAGCACAGCTGCGCTTCTCGGCCTCGCCGCGAACCGCTCGCTACGGTTTTGTAAACTAAAAAAATGGAAAAGACATGTTAAAACTCTCTTTGGGCCCCTTGCTGTACTACTGGCCGCGCGCCACCGTTTTCGAGTTTTACCAGCAGATCGCCGGCACCGCCGTCGATATCGTGTACCTGGGCGAAACCGTCTGCTCGCGCCGGCATGAGGTACGCCTGGCCGACTGGCTCGATATCGCCGACATGCTGGCCGCCGCCGGCAAGGAAGTGGTGCTGTCGACGCAGGCGCTGATCGAGGCGGGCGCGGAACTGGCGACCCTGCGCCGCATCACGGGCAATGGCCGCTACGGCGTCGAGGCCAACGACATGGGCGCCGTGCACTGCATGGAAAAGGGCGCGTCCTTCGTCGCCGGTCCCCATTTGAACCTGTTCAATGGCCCCAGCCTGCAATTGCTGGCGCGCCTGGGCGCGCGGCGCTGGGTGATGCCGCTGGAAATGGGGCAGACGGCGCTGGCCGAGATGCAGCGCCAGAAACCGGAAGGGCTGGAGACGGAAGTGTTCGCCTACGGCCGCATGCCGCTGGCGTTTTCCGCGCGCTGTTTCACGGCGCGCAACCGCAATCTGCCGAAGGACGATTGCGGCTACAGCTGCCTGGAAGAGCCGGACGGCCTGCTGCTGCGCACGCGCGATGAAGTGCCGTTCCTCGTGTTGAACGGCACGCAGACGCAGTCGGCGCTGGTCTACAACCTGGTGCGCGAACTCGACGCCATGCGCGACATGGGCGTGGCGGTGGCGCGCATCAGCCCGCAGGCCATGCATACGGAACAGGTGATCGCCATCTTTGACCGCGCCCGCCGCGGCCAGGTCAGCGGGATCGGCGCCCAGGCCCAGCTGGCGGCCTGCCAGCCGGCCGGCGCCTGTGACGGCTACTGGCACGGCCAGCCCGGCATGGAACAGCACGCCGCCCATTGAACGCCTCGAAAGGAAGCACCATGCAAGATCAACTGGAAAGATTGCCCGTCCCGGCCAAGCCGAGTATGAGCAAGCCCGCCGTGTCGTACCGGCTGCCCGAACCGCTGGCCGAATTGCTGTCCAAGCTGCCGCCATATCCCGCCTCCTGGCTGTTCGTGCAAGGCTTGAACCGCCTGCTGGCGCCGCAATTGCCCGACGATGTGCGGCGCAGCCTGGAAGGGCGCAGCCTGCGTTTGCGGCTGCTGGACGCGGGCATCGCCTTCGATTTCGAGTGGCAGGGCACGGTGTTCGTGGCCGAGCGCTATGTCGACGTGCCGGACCTGTGCATCGCCGCCAGCGTGCATGATCTGATGCTGCTGGCGCGGCGCCAGGAAGATCCGGACACCCTGTTCTTCAGCCGTCGCCTGAGCCTGGAAGGCGACACGGAACTGGGTCTGCTGTTCAAGAATACGCTCGATGCCATCGAGTTGCCGCCGTTCGACTTGCAGGCGCTGGGACCGCGCCGCGTGCTGGCGCATCTGCGCGACCGGGGCGCGCGGGAAGGCTGAGCGGAGAAAGGAGCAGGCGTTCAGTGGCGGCAGTGGCCGCAGGCGCCGCTGCAGGACGGCAGTTGTTCTTCATTGGAGGCCTCGCCCATGAAGCCAGCGTCATTGACGGCGGCCAGCAGGCGTTCCTGCGTGGCCAGGCGTTCGTCGAATTGCACCGTGGCGCCGTGGCGCGCCAGCGAGACGCACACAGTGGCCACGCCCGTGACGGCTTCGAGCGCGCCCGTCAGCCTGTCGGCGCAGCCTTCGTGATCCATCCCGATAATATTCAAGCGTGCTGTCTGCATGGGGGTCCTCTTGTTTTTCAAATAAAAAAACAGCGTAGGCGAGCGGTGCGCATGCCGTCCAGAGTAGCACGCAAGATTTATTTTCTATTTGCGGTTTTATTGATCTGGATTAATACTCACCCCTCCTGGTCAGCTTGAAAGTGCTGTTGTTTTGTACACAGTTGCCGTATTCCAGTCGACAAGCGTGCTCTGCTGCGCGATACTGTCATTCTGATAAGAACGCTATGAAAGCGCTGGAAAGGAGGGGCCATGCTGCGCCGCCCCCTGCTCAAGCTTGCTGCCCTGTGGCCATTGGGCGCGGCCATCGGCGCGGTGCCGCCGCCGCTGCCGCTCGTGTATCCGCGTCACCAGGCGCTCGATGATCCGCAGCAAGGTTATGTGACGGCCTTGCTGCAACAGGCGCTGGCCCGTTCGGGCCAGGCCTATGCCTTGCGCCGCTCCGAATTGCGCATGGTGCAGACACGCGCGATGCAGGAAATCGCCACGGCCTCGGGCGGCGTCGACATCGTCTGGGCCATGACGAGCCGCGCGCGCGAAACGCAATTGTTGCCGGTGCGCATCCCCATCGACCGCGGTTTGATCGGCTGGCGCGTGGCCCTGATCCAGGCCCGCCAGCCGCAGCTGCTGCGCGGCGTGCGCAGCATTGGCGCCCTGGCGCGGCTATCGGCCGGTCAGATGCGCGACTGGCCCGATTCCGCCATCCTGCAGGCGAATGGCTTGCGCCTCGATACCTCGAGTACCTATGAGGGCCTGTTCCAGCAACTGGCGGCGGGGCGCATCGATTACTTTCCCCGTTCCGTGATCGAGGCGCAAAGCGAGCTGGCCAGCCATGCGCACTTGCCGCTGGCGCTCGACACGCACCTGGTCATCCGCTACCCGGCCGCGCTGTACTTTTTTGTCGGCCGGCACCGGCCGGAACTGGCGCGCCACATTGAAAGGGGACTGGAAACCATGCTCGCCGATGGCAGTTTTGTACAGCTGTTCCAGCGCCATTTCGGTCGCCTTGCGGAGGCTTTGCAACTGTCCCACCGGTACGTGCTGGAACTGGCCAATCCCGACTTGCCGGAGGAGACGCCTTTGGTGCGCAAGGCCCTCTGGTATCGTCCAAAACATCACTAGTAGTTTTATTGATCAGTGTCAAACAACCGCTTCAATCGTGCGCAGGATGTTTGATGAAACGCAAGGTGAGTTCAACAGAACACCTGTTGACACTTGTAAATTTTTCACCGAACATGATTCCTCGTAACAACATTTCTCCGGCGCAAGCGTTTACCGCAGGTGCCGTGCAGGATCCGTGCGCCCGTTCAACAGCCAGCTGCCGTCAGCCGCCGAACGCTCTGTTCTCTTGTAACCATCCGTTATCTTTTCGAAGGTTTGTCCATGCTCGATTCGATCACGTCCGTATTGCACCAGGTGCCGGAACTGGCCCTGTTCCTGGCGCTGGCGCTGGGCTATGCGGTAGGGCAGATACGTTTCGGCCCGATCCAGCTGGGCGGCGTGTGCGGCACCCTGATCGCCGCGCTGCTGATCGGCCAGCTGGGCATCACCCTGGACGCCAGCGTCAAGAACGTCTTTTTCATGCTGTTCATCTTTGCCCTCGGCTATGCGGGTGGGCCCCAGTTCTTTGCCAACCTGAATGCCAAGGGCTTGCGCCTGGGCTTGCTGTGCCTGATCGAGGTGGTGGTGGTGCTGGGACTGGTGCTGCTGGCCACGCGTTTCCTTGGCCTGGACCAGGGCACGGCAGCCGGCATGATGGCGGGCGCGGCGACGGAATCGGCCGTCGTCGGCACGGCTACGGACGCCATCTCGAAGCTGGCGCTGCCGGCCGCCCGCATCGCCGAGCTGCAGGCCAACGTGGTGACCGCGTATTCCATCACATATATTTTCGGCCTGATCGCCATCGTCATCGCCACCAGCCAGATTTTTCCGCTGTTGTTGCGCGTCAACCTGCGCGAGGAAGCCGATAAATTGTGGGAAAAGATGGGCGGCGCGCAGACCGATGGCGATGGCGTGCAGGCCACGCCGGAAATGGTGGGCCGCGCCTACCGCATCAGCCGTGGCGCGGGACGCCGTCTCGACGCCTTGCAGCATATTTTTGCGGGCCGCGCCAGCATCACGCGCGTGCGCCGGCATGGCAAGGTATTGCCTTTGGAGCCGGAATTGCGCCTGCGTAATAACGACGAAGTACTGGTGATCGGCCACCGTCCCGCGCTGGTGGCGGCCGAAGCCATCCTGGGCGAGGAATTTGCCGACACGACGGGCTTGAACATGGCCGTCTCCGCCGTCGAAGTGGTGCTGCAGCAAGCCGCACTGGTGGGCCAGTCCCTGCGCCAGCTGACCTTGCCAACCGGCGTGCACGTGGCGGCCGTCGTCCGTGGCGAGCACAGCATGCCGCCCTTGCCTGATCTGGCCCTGCAGCGCGATGACGTGCTGCGCCTGTACGGCACGACGGAAGGGCGCGAGCTGAACACGGCGCTGGCCGCCATCGGCAAGCGCGTGCCCACGGGCGACCGCAGCTATATCGTCTACGCCAGCATCGGCATCGTGCTGGGCGTGGTCATCGGCGGCTTCAGCGCCAAGCTGGGCGGCATCCCGTTTTCGCTGGGCACGGGCGGTGGCGCCTTGCTGACGGGCCTCGTGTTCGGCTGGTACCAGGCGCGAAAGCCGGGCATGCCGGGCATCCATCCCAGCGCGCTCGACATGATGAAGGATATCGGCCTGGCCACCTTCATCGCCTGCGTGGGCCTGGCGTCGGGGCCGCAGGCGATCGACCTGATCCGCCAGTACGGGTTGTCGCTGCCGCTGATGGGCGTGTTGATCGCCGTCATCCCCGCCTCGCTGTCCCTGCTGGTGGGGCACTTTTTCCTCAAGCTGGAAGCACCCGTGCTGCTGGGCGCCATCGCCGGGCAGCAGTGCAGCACGCCGGCCTTGTCCGCCGTGCAAAACGCGGCCGGCAATTCCACGCCCTTGCTGGGCTACACGATCACGTATGCGATCTCGAACGTGGTGCTGCCGCTGCTGGGGCCGCTCATCGTGGCACTGGCGGGGTCGGTGCACGCATAAGTAATCAGCAAGGGCACACGCAGTAAAGAATTCCTTCAACACGAAAGGCGGTCCGCATGGAATGGTTGCATGAGTTATTCAAGAAGTCGCCCGAAATTGCCTTGTTTCTCTCCCTGGCAGTGGGTTATTACATCGGCAAGATCAAGTTCGGCTCGTTTCAGCTGGGCGGGGTCGCCGGTTCACTGCTGGTGGCGGTACTCGTCAGCCAGGTAGGCGTCGCCATCGATCCTGGCGTCAAGTCGGTGCTGTTTGCCCTGTTCATTTATGCCGTCGGCTATGAAAGCGGGCCACAGTTCTTCAACTCGCTGGGGCGCCAGTCCGTGCGCGAAATCATCCTGGCCGTCGTGCTGGCCGTGACGGCGTTGCTGACGGTGGTCATCCTGGCCAGGGTCTTTGGCCTGGACAAGGGCCTGGCGGCCGGCGTGGCGGCGGGCGGCTTGACGCAGTCGGCCATCATCGGCACGGCTGGCGATGCGATCACCAAGCTGGGACTGGCGGCCGACGAGGTGGCGCGCCTGCAGGGCAACGTGGCCGTCGGCTATGCCGTCACGTATGTGTTCGGCTCGTTTGGCGCCATCATCGTCTGCGTCAATATCTTGCCAAAGCTCATGGGCCGCACCATCCGCGAAGATGCGATCAAGGCGGAAACGGCGCTGCAGGCGGGCGTGCAGGTGCTGGGGCCAGGCCAGACGCCGGCCGCGCCTGATTTGATCGGCCGCATCTACGACGTGGGCCCCGGTGCCGGCCGCTCCGTGGCGGACATCGAAAGCGCCAATCCGAACACGGCCATCACTATCGAGCGCGTGAAACGCAATGGCCAGATCATCGACGTCAGCCCTGACCTGGTGCTGGCGGCCGACGATATCGTGCTGCTGGTGGGACGTCGCGAAGCCATGCTCAGCGTCTCTTCCCAGTTGGGCAAGGAATTGCTGGCCGTCGAAGGCATGGAACTGGTGATGCAGCGCCGCGACATGGTGCTGACCAACAAGGCTTACCACAACAAGACGGTGGGCGAGATCCGCAGCGCGACGGCGCCGGGCGTGCGCCACGGCATCTTTGTCGTGCAACTGAGCCGTATGGGCAAGATCCTGCCCATGCAAGCGGAAACCGTCGTGCAGACGGGCGACGTGGTGACCATCTATGGCGCCGAGCAGGACGTCAAGCGTGTGGCGGCCGAAGTGGGCTACATGATCGTGCCGAGTGCCAAGACGGACTTCGTCTACATGGGCGCCGGCCTCGTCGTCGGGCTGCTCGTGGGCTTGCTGGTGGCGCGCATCGGTTCGATTCCGCTGACCCTGGGCAGCGGCGGCGGCGTGCTGCTGTCGGGCCTGGTATTTGGCTGGTTCCGCGCCAAGCGCCAGACGTTCGGCTATATGCCCAGCGGCGCCGTGCAAATCCTCAAGGACCTGGGCCTGGCCGGCTTTGTTGCCGTCGTCGGCCTCACGTCGGGACTGCAAGCCGTGCAAACCGTGCGCGAACACGGCCTGACCCTGTTTGGCGTTGGCGTGGTGGTCACCATCCTGCCGATGATTTTGACCATGCTGATCGGCCGCTACATCTTGCGTTATGACAACGTGGCAGTGTTTGCTGGGGCCTTGTCCGGCTCGCGCAGCGCCAATCCCGCGTTCGGCGAAGTGCTGAACGCGGCGCAAAACTCGATTCCCACCGTACCGTTTGCCATTACGTATGCCTTGGCCAACGTTTTCCTGACCTTGCTGGGGCCGCTGATCGTGGCCTTCGTCTGAGTCTGCATGTGTTGGCAAGAACCTCAAAATTATCAGTCTGATAAGGAGTAGTAAAAATGGATTTCAGTAACCCAAGCAAACTCGCCCTGTTGAGCCCCTTCGAACTGAAGGATGCGCTGATCCAGACGGCCAAGCAAAGCAACCGCCTGATGCTCAATGCGGGCCGCGGCAACCCGAATTTCCTGGCGACCACGCCGCGCCACGGTTTCTTCCAATTCGGCCAATTCGCCATGACGGAAGCGGAACGTTCCTATGTCTATATGGACGATGTGGGCGGCTTCCCCACGCGCGACGGTATCGAGGCGCGCTTTGAAATCTTCGTGCGCAAGCATGAAGGCAACCCGGGCGTGCATTTCATCGAGGCGGCCGTGTCGTACGTGCGCGACCAGCTGGGCTTGAGCGCCGGCGATTTCCTGTATGAGATGTGCGAAGCCATCCTCGGTTGCAACTATCCGGTGCCGGACCGCATGCTGCGCCTGTCCGAGAAAATCGTCGGCCAGTATATCCACCGTGAAATGATCGGAGACCATCCGTTTGTCGGCAACTTCGACATGTACGCCGTCGAAGGCGGCACGGCTGCCATGACGTATCTGTTCGCCAGCCTGAAATCGAACCACATCATCCAGGAAGGCGACACGATCGCCCTGGGCATGCCGATCTTCACGCCGTACATCGAAATTCCCCAGCTGAACGACTACAAGCTGAACACCGTACACATCGATGCGCCGCAATCGAACAACTGGCAATTCACCAAGAAGGAACTGGACAAGCTGCTCGATCCGAAAGTAAAAGCTTTCTTCCTCGTCAATCCCAGCAATCCGCCCTCCGTCAAGATCGATGACGAAACCTTGGAATACATCGCCAAGATCATCAAGAAGCGTCCGGACCTGATCATCCTGACCGATGACGTGTACGGCACCTTTGCCGACAATTTCGTCTCGCTGTTCGCCATTTGCCCGTTCAACACCATCCTCGTGTATTCGTTCTCGAAATACTTCGGCGCGACGGGCTGGCGCATGGGCGTGGTGGCCACGCATGAGAACAATGTGCTCGACGCCAAGATTGCCAAGTTGCCGGAAACCATCAAGAAGCAGCTCGACGCGCGCTATCACTCGATCACCACGGAGCCGCGCGAACTGAAATTCATCGACCGCCTGGTGGCCGACAGCCGCACGGTGGCGCTGAACCACACGGCCGGCCTGTCCACGCCTGTGCAGGCGCAGATGACCTTGTTCTCCCTGTTCTCGCTGATGGATGAAGAGCAAAAGTACAAGCAGTCGATGAAACGCATCGTGCTGCGCCGCAAGGAAGCGCTGTACCGCGAGCTGGGCTTGCCGATGGTGCACGACGCCAATTCCGTGCGTTACTACCATCTGCTGGACATGGAATCGCTGGCCGCGCAGATGCATGGCGTGGAGTTTTCGCAGTGGCTGCTGAAAAAACTCAAACCGAACGAAGCGCTGTTCCGCCTGGCCGAGGAAACGGGCGTCATCCTGCTGCCGGGCCGCGGCTTCGGCACCACGCACCCGTCCGGCCGCGTGTCGCTGGCCAACCTGAACGAATACGATTACGCCAACATCGGCCGCGCCATCCGCAACATGGCGTCCGAGTTCTTTGCCGTGTTTGAAAAGGAAAAAGAGAAGGGGAGTAAAAAGGCCAAGAAGTAAGCCAAAAGCAGATAAGCTGCTGGATGCTTGAGCTCAACGGGCGCCCCGCAAGAGGCGCCCGTTTTTATATGCCAGTCTGGTAACCAATAGTGCAGGCTGGAATAGACATCCGTGGATATAATTGCTATTGTGAAAGTATAAACATGGCAACCCCGTGCTTTCCCCTCATTCATTGACTGGACGCTACATGGGCAGATTGCAAGGACACTTATCATTATTGCTGGCGAGCGCGCTGGGCGTGGCAGTGCCCGCCCTGGCGGAGCCGCTGACATTCAACGAGGCGCTGCAGCAAGCGGCCAAGGCTTCGGGCGCCGTGCAGGGCGCCGCGCTCGACGTGCGCGCAAAAACATTGAAGGCGGAAGCCTTGTCGAATATCGATGGTCCTTCCGTGGACTTGACGGCGTTTCGCGGCCGTTTGTCGACGGACTTGAATATCGATACGAGCGGCTTGTCCGGCGTGGTGGGCGGCATCGAATCCGTGCTGCCGCCGATTCCCGGCTTGCCTACGCCGCATATTCCCAATTCCCTGAACCGCGAAGTGGTGACGGACCTGACCTCGTTCGGCTTGCTGGGCATGTGGCCCATCTACACGGGCGGGCGCCTGGATGCCGTCAAGGGACTCGCATCGAGCCTGACCCTGGCCGCGCAAGCGGAGCGCACGGAGGCGGAAGAGCAGCTGGCCACCCTGGTGGCGCAGCGCTATTTCCAGTTGCTGCTGGCCAAAAGAGTGGTAGCCGTGCGGGCCGAAGTGACGGCTGGCGTGACGCAGCACCAGCGCGACGCGGCCAAGCTGGAAAAGGGCGGCCTGATTTCGCGCGCGGAACGCCTGCGCGCCGACGTGGCCCTGGACAGCGCCCGCAGCGACGAAGCGCAGGCGCGCAGCGACGAGGAAATCGCCCAGGTGGCGCTTGACCGTTTGCTTGCCGTCAGCACGCAAGTGCTGCCCAGCACGCCGCTGTTCGTCAACAGCTTGCCGGTCGGCACCTTGCAATCGTTCATCAGCACGGGCATGCGGGAAAACGCGAACTGGAAAAAGATCGACAGCAAGCGCGTGCAGGCCGAGCAAGCCTTGAAGCTGCATGGCAAGGAATACGCGCCCACTGTCTTTGCCATCGGTAATTACAATTTAAATCGCGGCAATGAGAAACTCGTGCGCTCGAACTGGGCCATCGGCCTGGTCGTGTCCGTACCGCTCGTGCACCGCATCAATACGGGCAAGATGATCGCCGCCGCCAAGCTGGACCAGGAGCGGGTGGAAGTGGTGGCGCGCCAGGCCGAGCGCGACATTCCCACCCTGATCGAAAAGAACTGGCGCGCGCTGGAAAACGCCCGCATCCAGTATCTGTCCACGGCGTCGTCGGTGGAGCTGGCGCGCGAAAATATCCGCTTGCAAACGGTGGCTTTCCAGCAAGGACAAGTGACGTCGCTGGAAGTGGTCGATGCGCGCCTGAACCTGGCCAAGGTCGAGACCCAGCGTGCGCAGACGGCCTATAACTATGTGATGGGCCTGGCGCAATTGCTGGAAGCGACGGGCGAGACGCAGCGCCTGGGCAGCCTGGCCGCCGCGGCCGATATCCAATTACCTGTGGACAAATAATAATGAGCACCTCCAAAAAACCCTTGGCCATAGTCGCCGCCGTCATCGTCCTCGGCTTCGTGGGCTGGGGCCTGTACCAGGCGTTCCAGCCGCAGCGCCTGCCTTTGCAGGGGCAGATGGATGCGCAGGAAGTCAATGTCTCGTCGAAAGTGCCGGGCCGGGTAGGCGAGCTGTACGTAAAGCTGGGCCAGACGGTGCCGAAAGGTGAGCTGCTGTTCCAGCTGACGAGTCCGGAAGTGGATGCGAAGATCGCGCAGGCGACGGCCGCCACGCAAGCGGCCGAGGCCGTGGCGCAAAAGGCGCAAGCGGGAGCGCGTCCGGAAGAAGTCGCCGCCGCCAAAGCCAACTGGGAGCGGGCGCAAACGGGCGCCACCATCGCCAAAACGACGTACACCCGCGTCAACAATATGTACGAACAAGGCGTGATCGCCCAGCAGAAACGCGACGAGGCGCAAGCGCAATGGCGCGCCGCCGACCAGCTGGCGCAGGCGGCCCGCGCGCAATATGACATGGCGCAAAAGGGCGCTCGTCCGGAAGACAAGACGGCCGCCGCCGCCCAGGCGCGCCAGGTGGGGGCCGTGCTGACGGAAGCGCAGATCGCTCTGGCGGAAACGAAGATCGCCGCGCCCGTGGCGGGCCAGGTCAGCAAGATCCAGATACAGCCCGGCGAACTGGCGCCGCAGGGCTTTCCCGTGATTACCCTGGTGAACCTCGATGATGCCTGGGCCGTGCTGCAGGTGCGCGAAGATGAAATGGCCGCGTTTGCCATGGGCAGCACGCATACGGCGAATGTGCCGGCGCTGAAACAGCAGCTGAGCTTCAAGGTCAGTTCGGTCGCCGTGCTGCCGGACTTCGCCACGTGGCGCGCGGCCCGTCCGGGTGGCACGGATTTGCGCACGTTTGAAATCCGCTTGCGTCCCGCCATCAAGGTCGAGGGCTTGCGTCCGGGCATGTCGGTCGTGTTTCCACCGCTCTGATACTAGATGAGCGAGATTGACAAAGAGCAGCCGGCGGCGCTGGCACGCGAGTGGCGGCGCTTGCGCGGCGACTTCTGGGATCTGGGCATGCTCAGCTGGATTCCGGTTGTGCTGTGCGGCATGTTGTGGCTGGTGTTTTCCGCCGGCATTGCGCGCGACTTGCCCATCGTCGTCATCGATAACGACAACTCCACCCTGTCGCGCCAGCTGACGCGCTGGCTCGACGCCTCGCCAGGCATCGCCGTGGCGGCGAAAGTGGCGTCCAGCGACGCAGCCTTGCACCGCTTGCGTGAGCGCACGGCGTTTGGCTATCTGGTCATTCCCGACGATTTCGAGCAGAAACTGCTGGGCGGACGCCAAGCCACCGTGCAATGGCTGTACAACGCGCAATTTTCCTCGCACGCGGGCGCCTTGCTGCGCGACGTGCGCACGGTCAGCACGACCTTGTCGGCCGGCATCGAGATGACGGCGCGGGTGAAAAAGGGCATGTCGGGCGTGCAGGCTGCCGCCCAGTTCGAACCGATACGCACGACCTTGAACAGTTTATACAACGAAAACACCAGCTATGAAGCGTTCCTGACCCTGGCCCTGATGCCGGCCATGCTGCAGATTTTCATCGTCGTCGCCGTCGTCACTTCCATCGGACGCGAGTTGCGCGATGGCACGGTGCCGCAATGGCTGGCCTCGGCGAAGGGCAGCTGGCTGCGCGCCATCGGCGCCAAGCTGCTGTTTCCCTTGCTTGCTTATGTTGCGCTAGCGCTGCTGTACCTGCTGTTTTTCAGCCTGGCGCGGGGCTGGGCCGTGGCGGGCAGCTTGCCGGCCTTGCTGTTGAGCATGCTGCTGCTGGTGCTCGCCTATTGTGGCCTGGCCACTTTGCTGATCGCCGCCACCCTGTCCCTGCGCCTGGCGCTGTCCGGCGCCGCCTTCATCACGGCGCCGGCCTTCGCGTTTGCGGGCCAGGCCTTTCCCTTGATGGCCATGCCGGCGCCAGCGCGCGCCTGGGCGGAAGCCTTGCCGCTCACGCATTATCTGCAGTTGCAAACGAAATATTGGCTGGCTGGCGCGCCGTGGCGTTATGGTGTGCAGGAAATGCTGATACTGGCCGGCTTTGCCATCGGCTGCGGCGCCGTGGGCGTGTTCCTGCTGGCGCGCCGCGCGAATGCGCCGGCCGCCTGGGGACGCACATGATGTGGCAATCCTTCCTCGCCACATGGCGCGCCATGCTGACGGACAAGGGTGCGCTGACCTTGCTGTTCATCGGCGGTATCATCTATTCCTTCTTTTATCCGCTGCCGTACTCGACGGAAATCGTCCAGCGCGTGCCTGTGGCGGTCGTCGACCAGGACCGAAGCGCCATGTCGCGCCAGCTGACGCGCTTTGCCATGGCCCATCCCTCGCTGCAGGTGATCGCCGTCACGCCGGACCTGCCCGTCGCGCAAGATTTGCTGTGGCGCGACAAGGTCATGGGCGTGCTGATCATTCCCGACGGCTTGCAGACGGACGTGCTGGCTGGGCGCGCCGCCCATGCCCAAGTGGCGGGCAACGGCTTGTATTTGATGCTGAACAAGGTGGCCTTGAACGGGCTGGCCGAAGTGGTGGGCACGGTCTCGGCAGGCATCGAGTTGAAACGCTTGGGCGCGGGTACGCCATCGACCATCCAGGCCAACCAGCAGCGCTCGCCCATTGCCTTTGACGCCGTGCCCCTGTTTAACGTCAAGGAAGGCTATGGCGCGTATGTCGTGCCCGGCGTGGCCACCCTGATCGTGCAGCAGACCTTGCTGATCGGCATGACCATGCTGTTCGGCACCTGGTACCAGCGTAAGAGTTTCCCCGTGGCCGGCAAGCGCACGACGGGTGGTTATATCGGCATGCTGCTGGCGTTTGCCTGCGTGGCTTTCCTTAACTGCTGCTATTTCTTCGGCTTCGTCTTCTGGTTCCAGGATTACCCCCGTGGCGGCAACTTCGGCGGCATGCTCTTGCTGCTGGTGCTGTTTTCGCTGGCGGAAGCGGCCTTCGGCATGCTGCTGGGCATGCTGTTCCGCACGCGCGAACGGGGCACGCAGCTGATGATCGCCACCTCGATGCCCGTGCTGTTCCTCGCGGGCCTGACCTGGCCCGTGTCGTCCATGCCCGTCGTGCTGCAATGGCTGCGCTGGCTGCTGCCATCGACGGCCGGCATCCAGGGTTTTGTCGCGCTCAACCAGATGGGCGCCTCATTGTATGAAATCCGCCATGAGGTGGCGGGCTTGCTGGCCTTGTTGCTGGCCTGCGTGGTGCTGGGCTGGTGGCGTTGGCGCAGGATGGAGGAAACCGGTGTTGATTTGAACAAGGCGTAACTGGGCCGATATGCAATAATTTCGTTTCCACATTAAATAACAACGCCTGACAAAATCGTAGCGAGCGGAAGGGAGTTGCGGCCGAGAAGCGCAACTGTACGAATGTACAGTGAGCATCGCAGGCCGTGAATGCCGACGCGCAGTAGGTTTTGACATGCGTTCGCCAATCATGTCTGCTTTTAATTTGTTCCAGCGCCTGTCCCAAGCCCCTACCAAGCCCAAGGCGGCGCCTGCCGCGCGGCAGTTCGACGTGGCGGATTTGTACCAGGGGCCCATCGCGCTGGGAGCGGAAGGCGAGACGCAAGCGCGGCCTTTCGATGAAAAGCTGCGCCAGGCCTATTTTTGGATCGTCAACCACGCCATCATCAGTCCCCATTACGATATCGAGTACAACGACGGCCCATCGCAGACATATTCCGTGGGCGACAGCCGGCGCACCCTGAATTTGCCATCGGCGCAAAGCTATTCCAGTTTTATTTTGCTACCCCTGCTGACCTTCGCCACGCGCCGCAAATGCCTGTTCGTCGGCGGGCCGGGAAGGGGCAAGACGGCCAGCGCCTTGCTGATGGGCGTTCTGGCCGGTTCCACCGTCAAGGAAGTCAAGCGCGCCATGCAGCACGGCCATCCGCAGATGACGGTGGCCGACTTGCTCGGCAATCCGCTGCCGGCCGATTTGGTCAACGCGCAAAGCATGGACGATATCCGCATCGCCTGGCGCGCCTGGCTGGGCATGCGCGTGAAAATCGTCGATGAATACAACCGCATCCCCACGCGCACGCAAAGCGCGCTGCTCACCGTCATGGGCGACAATTACGCGGAAGTGCTGAACCACATTTACGAATGCCCGGAAGCGGCCTGGTATCTGACGGCGAACGATGACCACGGCGGCGGCACCTACCAGGTGATCGAGGCGCTGCGCGACCGGGTCGATGTGACGGTGCAGGCGCTGGCTTTCAACCCGCGCTTTTTGAATGAACTGCTGCTGCGCGTGGAAGAAAACGTGCGGCCCGAAGAGTTGGTGCCGCCCGATATCATCTTCACGGAAAGCGAGGTCGATCAGATCGGCGCATCCATCCGCCAGGTGGCCATACCGGACGCCGTGCGCCGCCGTCTGGAATTCTTTGCCAGCCAGTTCGAGCTGTTCGAGACGGCCGGCGGCCAGTTCGAATACATGACCAAGGATACGGCCCGCCTGGCCGGCGCCGACCGTGGCGCCGCGCAGGCGGCTGACAATGGGCGCGACCGCCTGAAGGACCTGGGCTGCCAGACTCTCAATGGCATTTCCGTGCGCACCCTGATGGCACTGATGATCTACGCCAAGGCCATGGCGTATTTCCGCGGCAATGGCGAAGTGGAGCTGGAAGACTTGCGCCAGGTGCTGCCGTTTGTCCTGCATAACAAGCTGCAGCCGGACCCGGACGCGCCATTTTTCGCGCTGCCGGAAAACGCCGCCTACCGCAGCGACAGGCTGGGCTGGCTGCGCCGCCTGTTCGATTTGTCGAACGATGAATTCAACCGCCTGGATCTGGATCGCGATGATCCAGTGGGCGTGCTGTCCGCCGAATTCGACCTGGGCCTCGATGGCGTCAGCGAGCGCGAGACACTGGCGCGCCTGAACCGCATTGAAAAGCTGATCGGCGAACGCACCAAGGGGAGAAAGCTGTATGGTCCCCTGTACGACGACCTGTTGAAACTCAAGTATCTGCACCAGCGCTATACGAATTACCGCAGCTGGCTGCGTTCGCAATGAGCGTCCTTCGCTGTCAAGGCTTCCTGGAAGCGCTGGCTCTACTCAATAGTGAAGCGAGCGACCTGTGCGCGAGCTACGAGTTGCAGCGCCTGCCCGCTGCGCCCGATTTGACCACGGCGCTGGGCTTGCGCGTCGAAGATCATGCCTTGAACGTCATCGTACCCGCACGCGACTTGCCGGCAGCCCTGTGGCACATCGCGGCGGTGCCGTGCGGGCGCGCGCACCTGGAGCAGGTGTGCCAGCGCTGGTTTTTCTCGTCGCGCCACATGCAGGCGGCGCCTGCCGGGCGTTTCCGCGCGCACCTGGTGGCCGCCTTCCTGGCATCGCTCGACGAGGTGCCCGGTGATTTTTCCCTGCACGCCGTGACGATGATGCCACCAATGTGGTACGCGATCCACTGGGACGAGATCGCGTTCGAACTGGGGGATGAACGCTATCTGCTGCACTTTTCGCACAGCGACTGAAAGGCTGCGATGATTTCTCCTGCCTTCGCATCGATACTTGCCAGCGGCCGTGCCCAGTTCAACGCGCGCGCTGTGGAAGCGCGCCGGCGCTTTCCCTCGCTCGACATGGCAGCATTTGGCGCCTTCTTGCACGACGGCGTCGATCCGCTGGTGCAGGCCGTGGCAGCCGCCGCGTCCGAGCGCGTGGGCGGCGTAACCCTGGCCGCCTATGACATGGCCCTGGAACTGGTGGGCCATGGCCTGGCCGGGCCTGCCGCGAAAAACCCGTTCCTGAACACCGTCTGGCGCGAGCTGGCGCCGCAGCTTTCTACGCTGCTGGCGACGGCGCCCATCGCCGTGCTGGGCATGCTCAGCAACGCCGCCGTCCACATCGCCTCCGTGGCGGGGGCGCGTCCCGCGCAATGGCAGCGCGAGCTGGCCGCCCTGGCGCCGCAGATCGCCACGCTGGCGCAGCTGCGCGCCGTGGGCCAGGTGCTGGCGTGGCGCGCCGGCGTCGCGCATTTCCGCCTGGGGGCGCTGGCCGCCGCCGACACCTTGCCGCCCGCGCTGGCGCTGGCCGCATTTGGCGAACCGGGCGCGCAGTGGCCGCAGGTGCATGCGCAGCTCATGGCGAATCCATGGCGCGGCAATGCCGAGGGCAGGGAATTCGGCAGCTTCAGCGGCCTCGGTGGCGCTTTCGGCACGCCGCCGCAAGTGCGCGCCACGGTGGACGGTTGCGGCTTTGCTGTGCGCAGCGCCGAGCGCCACTACTTGCTGGTGGCCGACGCCTATGGCGCCGTGCTGCACAGCGCCACGGCGCAGGAGTTCGAGCAAGCGCCAAGTGCCCCGCCAGCGTCCGTGCGGCTCGATGGGGCCACCGTGCATATCGGCGCGCGCAGCATCGCGCTCGACCTGCCGGCCGGCGACATCGCGCTTGCCGCGAATGCGCACACCTTGGCCATCACGTCGCCGTGGACGCACGCGATCCGCCTGCTGCCGCTCGCATGAAGACGTCCGCCGACACCGCGCTGATCGACAACTGGCGCGCCGCCTGGCCCGAGGCCCTGGCCGTGTGGAGCAAATTTACGCGCTTGCGCGACCCGAACCTGTGCGCCAGCCGCGTCGAGGCCAGCAAGCAGGGCTTGTCCGGCAGCTTCGCCATGATCCGCTTGCTGGACCAGAGCGTGGTGGTGGACTTGCCGCTCGTGACGGAGCTGGGCTTGCAAGACTATGCGCTGGAAGTGCTTGCCCATGAAATTGGCCACCACATCCTCGCGCCGGGCAGCGCCAGCGACCAGTTTCGCCTGCTGGCGCGCATGCGCCGCGCCTTGCCCACGCTGGAGCAGCATGCGCCCATGGTGGCCAACCTGTACACGGACCTGTTCATCAACGACCGCCTGCAGCGCCAGGCGAATCTGCGCATGGCCGACATCTACCGCAAGCTGCAGCAGGGACGCGAGGTGCAAGCTGACGCCAAAGGCAGCGGCGGCGTGTGGACCCTGTACATGCGTATCTATGAAAACCTGTGGCAGCTGGAAAAGGGCGAATTGGGAGGCGGCCAGGCCGACGAACGGCTGGACACGGACGCCTGGCTGGGCGCGCGCCTGATCCGCGTCTACGCGAACGACTGGATGCTGGCGGCGGGCCGCTTCGCCACCTTGCTGCTGCCCTATCTGGTGGAAGACACGGATGCGTTGAGCCCGAGCCGCTATCTGCTCGACACGCGCGATGCGGCCCGTGGCTGCCAGACGTATGGCGCACAGCAGATCGAGGATGACGAGGCGGACGGCGCCATCCACCCCGTGCACGACAAGCGCATCTCTGGCCTTGATGGCGAGGAACCTGTGACCGAGGCACCCGCCAGGCCGGGCGGCGGGCAACTGCGCGAACCGTTCGAGCTGGGCGATATCTTAAAGGCGTCGGGCGTGAACCTGAGCGACCATGAAATCGCCATCCGCTACTACCGCGAGCGGGCCTTGCCGCACCTGGTGGCGTTTCCCAGCCGCCCCGCGCCCGAATCGCAGGAGCCGCAGATGGAAGGGCTGGAGCCATGGGAAATCGGCGACCCGCTGGAAGACATCGACTGGCTGCAATCCGTGATGCAGTCGCCGCGCCCCGTGCCCGGGGTGACCACCGTGCGCCGCGTGTACGGCCGCGAACCGGCGCGCGCCATCGATGCCGTGCCCGTCGACCTGGACATGTACGTGGACAGTTCCGGCTCCATGCCGAACCCGCAGGCGCACACCTCGTTTTTGACACTGGCTGGCGCCGTCATCGCCTTGTCGGCTCTGCGCGCCGGCGCGAAAGTGCAGGTGACCCTGTGGAGCGGCAAGAACGAGGTGATGCAGACGCCGGGTTTCGTGCGCGATGAAGACATGATCCTCGGCGTGCTGACGGAATTTTTCGGCGGTGGCACCTGTTTTCCGATCCACCGCCTGCGGCAGACCTATGCGGCCAGGCGCGAACGGCCCGCGCACATTTTGATGATTTCCGACGATGGCATCACCACCATGTTCGACAAGGATGAATTGGGTAACAGCGGCTGGGATATTTCCGCCAAGGCGCTGGCGCAGGGCGGCGCGGGCGGCACCATGGCGCTGAACCTGGAGCGCGACTGGGAGGGCGCTGCCAGCCACACGTGGCTGCAGAAAACCTACGACGATTTGAAGCGCGCGCGCCGCGAACAGGGCTGGGATATCCACGCCGTCGAGCGCTACGAGGACTTGCTGGACTTTGCGCGGGCGTTCAGCCGGCGCCACTATATACAACAATGATATGCATACTCACGGTCCCCACCTCGAAACCCTGACCCACCGCCTGGCCGACACGCCCGTCGAATTCCTGGCCGAGCCCCGCATCGCCGGCGTCGCCAATGTGCAGGCCGTGGCCGTTGCTGCGCTGGTCAACGACATTTTGCTGCTGCATGGCACCCGCGCGCCGGCCGCGTCACTGCAGGGTTTTATCGGCGCGCAAGTGAAGGCGGACCGCAACCGGCTGGCGCTGGCCATGATCCTGTGCTGGCTGCTGGCCGACGACTGGTTCACCGGCCAGCAGTTGCCGCAGCACGATTTGTTGCAGTTACTGGGCGAGGCGGCGCGTGAACTGGCCGCTGCCACGCCGGCCCACCAGTTCACGCAGGATCCCGAGCGGCGCGAGGAACTGGCGCGCATCGTGCTGGCGCGCCTGGGTTTTCGACCTTGCGACGAAAGCGTGGCGCAGGCCACGGATCGATTGTCCGCCATTAGCGGTACGGAGCGCCGTCGCCTGCTCGAGGCGAGCCGGCTGGCCGAGCAGCGCGCGCGGGAAATCCGCGAAGCGCTGGCGAAAAAGGCGGCCGAGGAATCGGCCGACAAGTGGTCGCGCGAATGACGCTCGCTGGCAAACCTGATGTCAATCTGCCGGGCGGCGCCTGGAAATCGGACCACGACTACTGTCCCACCCTGACGCCAGCGGGTGCGCGCATGCTGGAAAAACTGCGCAGCCATCCCGCGGCGCCCGTCTACCGCAACCGCAGCGGCAACAAGCTTCTCGCTGCGGAGGTGGAAGCCTTGCGCGCCTACGAGCAGGAAGTCATGCAGGCTGTCGTCGCTTGGAACGATGCCGCGCCGCCGCCCTGGCTGGCGGATTTTCTCAGGACAGTCTATGTCACGGTGCCGCATTACCGCGCTTGCGGTTCGCCGCCTTCCCGCCTTGCAGACGTGGCGCCCATCAGCCGCGCCGAGCTGGCGCACGACATCGCCGCCTTCGTGCCCGATGATGCGGATCTTTCGCGCATGATCAATTTCCAGACGACGGGCACCACGGGCCATCCGCTGCTGATCGCTTCCCACCCGCTGGTGGCGGGCCGCTACCTGGCCTTTCACAAGCGCGCGCTGCACCGCTTCGGCGTGATTCTGCGCCATGGCGCGGGGCAGGTGGGCGTGATGCTGCTGGGGCACCAGCGCCGCTGCTTCACCTATGTCTCCGTCACGCCGACGATGAATGAATCTGGCTTGGCGAAGATCAACCTGCACCCGGATGACTGGCGCGACCCGGAGGACCGCGCGCGCTACCTGGACGCCATGGCGCCGGAGCTGATCGCGGGCGACCCCATCTCGTTTGCCGAGCTGCTGACTCTGTCCATGGCGCACAAGCCGGCTGCATTGATGTCCGTGTCGATGATGCTGTTGCCCGGCATGCGCGCGCGCCTGGAAGCGCGCTTCGGCTGTCCCGTGCTCGACATCTATTCGCTCAATGAAGTGGGACCGGTCGCCGTCTACGATGAACGGGCGGGTGGCCACGTGCTGCTGCAGCACCGGCTGTACGTGGAAATCCTCGATAGTGCGGGCCAGCCCGTGCCCGATGGCACGCGCGGCGAAATCACGGTGACGGGCGGCTTCAATTTCTGCCTGCCCCTCGTGCGCTACCGCACGGGCGATTATGCTTCGCTGGCGCATGGCCCGCACGGTCCCGTGCTGGTGGGGCTGGCCGGGCGCAGTCCCTTGCGCTACAGGACGGTCAAGGGCGAGTGGATCAACAATATCGACATCACGCACGCCCTGAAACCGCTGGCCATCGCCCTGTTCGGCGTGCACCAGCATGGCGATGGCGCCATCGCGCTGCGCCTGGCGCCGGGCGCCATGCCGCAGGCCGACCAGGCGCGCACCTTGCTCGCGCCTTTTTTCGGCACCATCACGGTCGAGACTTTGCTGGCGAAAGACAAGATCATTCAATACACCTCGGATTTGCAGGAAGCAGTAGCATGAACCTTTACAAGCGCGGCCTCGCGGTCGGCAAATTTTGCCCGCTGCACCAGGGCCACGAACTGTTGATCAACCGTGCGCAAGACGCCAGCGAAGAACTGCTGGTGGTCAGCTACACCAAGCCTGAATTTTCGGGCTACGAGCCGGCGCGCAGGGAGCGCTGGCTGCGCGCGCAATTTCCGCAGGCGCACATCGTCGTGCTGGACGATGCGCGCCTGGCCGCCCTGTGCGCCGCACGCGGCGTGCCAGCGCGCGCGTTGCCGCACAACGATGACGATGGCGAGCTGCATCGCCACTTTATGGGCTGGCTGTGCTGGATGGTGCTGGAACTGCCCGTCGACGCCGTCTTCACCAGCGAGGATTACGGCCCTGGCTTTGCACAGGTGCTGGAACGGCATTATGCGCGGGGCACGGTGGCGCATGTGAGCGTGGACCAGGCGAGAACCGCGGTGCCCGTATCGGGCACACTGGCGCGGCAAGACCCGCATGCGCACGGCGCCTTTCTGTCGCCCATCGTGCGCGCCGATTTTGTCACGCGCGTGTGCGTGCTTGGTGGCGAATCGAGCGGCAAGACGACCCTGGCGGCCGCGTTGGCGGCGCATTTCGAGACGGCCTGGGTGGCTGAATATGGGCGCGAACTGTGGGAAAGCCAGGATGGTATTTTGGTTTATGACGATCTGCTCAAGATCGGCCGGGAGCAGCTGCGCCGCGAAGCGCAGGCGCTATTGGCTGCGCGGCGCTGGCTGTTTTGCGATACCTCGCCCATGACGACGTATTTCTACTGCGTCGAGATGTTTGGCAAGGCCGAGCAGGAACTGGCGCAGCTGGCCGAACACCGCTATGACCTGGTGCTGCTGTGCGCCCCCGACTTCCCCTTCATCCAGGATGGCACGCGCCGCGACGAGGATTTCCGCGCGCGCCAGCATGCGTGGTACCGGGACGAGCTGGCGCGGCGGGGGATTGCCTATATCGATGTGTCAGGCACGGTGGCCGACAGGGTCAGGCAGGTGGCGCAAGTGTTGCGCTGACCGCTGCCAGGATCTCATCGGAAAACGCGGCGTCGTCGACGGCGCGCGCCAGCGCCACGGCGCCCACCATGGCTGACAGCATGACGATGGCGTCCTGC
Source organism: Janthinobacterium sp. BJB426 (assembly GCF_002735705.1). Lineage (GTDB taxonomy): Bacteria > Pseudomonadota > Gammaproteobacteria > Burkholderiales > Burkholderiaceae_D > Janthinobacterium. The sequence goes on along the minus strand of NZ_PDZL01000021.1, from coordinate 21,076 downwards.
CGCGGGTCGCGCTTTTTCCGCCACGGGAAATGCGTGGCCAGCTTGCCGATGATGGCTTTCAGGTGGACGGTAAAGGCAGGGCGCACGGCCGGCTGCTTGCGCGCGTCGCCGGCCAGTGCAGCCAGCAGACAGCCATCGCCCGGCGCATCGCGGTGGGCCGTGCTCACGTAATCGCGCACGTACTGGCGCATCGCTTCCGGGCTTGCCGTTGCAGCATCGAGTGCCACGCGCGAATGTTCCGAGCCATGCAGGGTGCTTTCGGCCATCAGCGCTTCCTTCGAAGCGAAGTGGTTGTAGAAGGGGCCGTGGGTCAGCCCCGTCGCCTGCATGATCTGTCCCACGCTGACGCCGTCATAGCCCTTTTCACGGAACAGCCGCGCCGCTTGCGTCAGGATGCGCTGGTGCTTTTCGGCGGTTTCTTCGGCGGGATAACGCATGGCAGGCTCCTGATCGCGATGTAAAAATAATGGTTGACATCATACATGATATTCGTCATGCTTCAACACATTAAACATGATGATCGTCATATTTAATGTGTTGAAGCATGATGGCTGTCATGTTTGATGGCGCCGACCCACCCCTATATTGAAGAAGGAATGATCATGAATGCAGTTACTACCCAAGGCACGGCCCTCATCACCGGTGCATCGTCGGGCCTGGGCGCCGTGTATGCGGACCGCCTGGCCGCGCGCGGCTTCGATTTGATCCTGGTGGCGCGCCGGGTCGAGCGCCTGGGCACCCTGGCCGCCTCGCTGGCAGAAAAATATGGCGTGGCCGTGCGCGCCATGGCGGCCGACCTGTCCGACGTGGACGACTTGCGGCGCGTGGCCAACGAGCTGTCGTCGAACGCCGCCATCACCATGCTGGTCAATAATGCAGGCGTCTCGACCCTGGCGCCCGTGCTGGACTCGGCCCCCGAGGGCATCTCCGCGATGGACCAGGTCAACGTGACGGCGCTGGCCGAGCTGACCTACGCCGTGCTGCCGCAATTCAAGCAACGCAATAGCGGCACCATCATCAACATCGGTTCCGTGCTGTCCTTCCACATCCTGCCTGTCAGCACGGTCTACAGTGCCACCAAGGGCTATGTGATGAATTTCACGCGGGGCTTGCAGCAGGAACTGGCTGGCACGGGCATCACGGTGCAGCTGGTGCTGCCCGCGTCGACGGCGACGGAAATCTGGGAGTTGAGCGGCGTGCCGCTGGCGCAGCTGGACCAGGCCACCATCATGCGCGCGGAAGACTGCGTCGATGCGGCGCTGGCGGGCCTGGACCTGGGCGAACTGGTGACCCTGCCTTCCGTGGAAGACCAGGCATTGTGGGAGCAGTTTGATGCGGCCCGCCTGGCCCTGTTCGCGGGCGCGATGCGCGGCAAGCCGGCATCGCGCTATGGGGTCAAAGCCAGCGTTTAAGCGGCGTTCAGCGCCTGTTCCAGGTCTTCGCGCAAGTCGTCGATATGCTCGATGCCGACGGACAGGCGCAGCATGTCTTCGGACACGCCCGCTTTGGCCAGTTCCTCGGGATTGAGCTGGCGGTGCGTGGTGGAGGCAGGGTGCGTGGCCAGTGACTTGGCGTCGCCGATGTTGACCAGGCGCGTGAACAGCTGCAGGGCGTCGAGCACGCGGGCGCCGGCCGCGCGTGGATCCTCACCAGTCGCCAGTTTCAGACCGAACGATAAAATGCCCGAGGCGCGGCCATTCATGTATTTCTTCACCAGCGCGTGGTCCGGGTGGTCTTCCAGGCCTGCGTAATTGACCCACGCAACTTTCGGATGCTGTTTCAGGTGCCTGGCCAGGGCCAGCGTGTTGTCGCAGATGCGGTCCATGCGCAGGGCCAAGGTCTCGATGCCCTGGATCAGCTGGAAGGCGGAGAGGGGCGAAATCGCCGCGCCCATGTTACGCAGCGGGACGACGCGCGCGCGGCCGATGAAGGCGGCGGGGCCGAACGCTTCCGTGTAGACGACGCCGTGATACGACACGTCCGGCTCGTTCAGGCGCTTGAAGCGTTCCTTGTGTTCGGCCCATGGAAACTTGCCGCTGTCGACGATGGCACCGCCCACGGTGGTGCCGTGGCCGCCCAGGTATTTGGTCAGCGAATGGACGACGATGTCGGCGCCGTGCTCGATGGGGCGGAACAGATAGGGGCTGGGCACCGTGTTATCGACGATCAGCGGGATGCCGTGCGCATGCGCGATCTCGGCCAGTTTGGCTACATCGGTGACATTGCCCAGCGGGTTGCCGATCGATTCGCAGAAGATGGCCTTGGTGCGCGCATCGATCAGGGCGGCGAAGGTTTCGGGCTGGCGCGCGTCGGCGAAGCGCACTTCGATGCCGATCTGCGGCAGGGTGTGGGCAAACAGGTTGTAGGTGCCGCCATACAGCTGGCTGGCGGAGATGAAATTGTCACCCGCTTCGGCAATCGTCTGGATCGCATAGGTGATGGCCGCCATGCCCGAAGCGACGGCCAGCGCGGCCACGCCGCCTTCCAGCGCTGCGACGCGCTTTTCCAGCACGTCCTGCGTGGGGTTCATGATGCGCGTGTAGATATTGCCTGCCACCTTGAGGTCGAACAGGTCGGCGCCATGCTGGGCATTGTCGAAGGCGTAGGCCACCGTCTGGTAGATGGGGACGGCGGCGGCCTTGGTGGTCGGGTCGGGGGTGTAGCCGGCGTGCACGGCCAGGGTTTCGATTCTCATGTGGTCTCCGGTTTCAATAGTCTGTGTGGTGAAATCCGCAGCCATTGTGCCATGCGCACCTTAGCTCGATGCTACGCTTGATAGAATATTAAGTCATAAGCTAGTGTGGTCTTGATATAAGTCATTCAGCTCTGCCAGCCCGATGAAGCGTTCATGCGTGCCGTTCTGCGCGCAGGCAAACGCGCCGCCGATGGCGCCACGGCGCATGGCCGCGTCGATGCCCGCGCCATCCAGCCAGGCCTGCAAAAACGCCGCCACGAAGGAATCGCCGGCGCCATTCGTATCCACCACGGGCAGCGTCAAGCCTGCCGTCGGAGTGTGGCGCACGGACGCGCCGTCCCGTTCCAGTAGGTAGGCGCCGTGCGCGCCCGCCATGGCGATGACGGCTTGCGCGCGGCCTTCCGCGATAATCGCGCGCATGACGTCGTCCCGGCGCTCGCCCAGCGCGGCCGTACTGAGAAACACCAGGTCGGCGCGCAGCGCAAAGACCTTGTGGTGTGGGTTGACGCCATCCCAGTCGTGCAAATCGGTCGACACCGTCGTGCCGCACACCAGCGCATCGTCGAACAGTTCGGCCACCCAGCCCATGATGGAAAAGTGCGCGTGGCGCGCCGGACCCAGGTAGGGTAGATAGAAGGCGGCCGGCATGCGCACGTCTTCCGGATGACGGCCATCGTACAGCGACAGCCGGCGGCCTTGCGGGTCGACCAGGTTGACGCTGCGCCGCGTGCCCGAGGGTTCGACGATGTGCGAGAAATCGAGCTTGGCATCTTTATAGCGCTGCAGGATGGCTGCGCCTTGCGCATCGTCGCCGATGAAGTCGATGAACTTGCAGCGCAAGCCCAGCGCGTGGCAACCGAGCGCCACGCCATTGCCCGTGTGCGCCACGTAGTCTCGGATGGGCGGCACGTGCAGCGAATCGGCGACGGGCAATTGCAGGTCGGGGACGCGCACGATGGTGTCGATGCCGGCGCCGCCGACCACTAAGATGTCATAGGTACTCATGGTGCAGCCTTTTCTAACAGGACGGTGCCGGCCGCGTTCACCGCGACGGCACCATCTTTGACGATACAGGTTTGATTGGTATAGGCGTCGCGTAGCAGGGTGCCGTCGGCGAAAACACCGTGAACTTTCAGTTCGAGTGTGCCTTGCGCCTCGGGCACGGCGATGACGGCGTCGCCATCCATCACGCGGGCGAACACATACGGCTTGTCGTTGATGAACCGGTGCTCGCCGCGCGCCAGGGCAGGGTGGCGCAGACGGAACTGACCCAGCTTGCGCGCATGCGCCAGGGTGGGCGCATCCAGCGCAGACCAGTTCATGCTTGACCGTGTCGCCTGCTGTTCGTCGCCGACGGGCGCCGCGCCAGGCTGGCGCGCGCTTTCATCGCCATAGAACAGCTGCACGCCGCCTGGCGCCAGCAGCAGGGCGGACAAGCCATGCTTCAGTTGCTCGCGCGGGAACAGGCTGGTGTCGTGCGACGAGATATACGACAGGATGTCGTAGCGGGGACTCTTATTCAGCAAGCCTGCGTACTGGCGGTACACGCCATCGATGCTTGTCCAGTCGCCGCCCGCGCGGCTTTGAAAGTCGAAATTGATCATCGAGTCGAAGCCGGCGTCATGCCAGCGGCTGCGCTCGGGGCCATGGCCCCACGCTTCGCCCGTCATCCAGAACGGCGCATCGTCGATTTTCTGTTGCGGATGGCGCGTTTTCCAATCTTTCAAGGCATCGGTGGCCGCCGCGCGCAGGGCCAGCCAGCTGGCTGGCTCCACGTGCTTGACGGTGTCGGCCCTGAAACCGTCGACGCCGAATTCGCGCACCCAGTCGGCCAGCCACTGCACCAGGTAGCCGCGCACGGTGGTGTCGGGCAGGGCCACGGCGCGCGTGTCGGCTTTGTGTTGCAGGATGGGCGGCAAGCCCACGGCCTTGCCGCTCTCCGTGCGGAAGTCGGGCAGGTAGGCCAGCTGCATGGTGAAATCATCCTTGCCGCCATCCGGGTAGCCGGGCAAGCCCGCGCGCACCCAGTCCGGGCCCCACCACTGCGCGAATGCGAAGTTGTTGTAGTCGATGAAGCTGTGATAGTCGCGCAGCACGGCCTTTTCATGGCCGGGCCACAGCACGGGCACCTTGTATTCAGCCAGGGTGCGCAAGTCCGCGTAGCCGGGATGGTTCAGCACCACGTCGAACAGGACGCGGATGCCTTGCGCGTGGGCGATGTCGATCATCTCGCGCAATTCTTCGCGCGTGCCCATGTTGGCATCCATGGTGGTGTAGTCGAGCGCCCAGTAGCCGTGGTAGGCGTAGTGCTGGAATTGCTGCTTGCCGCCCACTACCCAGCCGTGTATCTGCTCGTACGGTGCCGTGATCCACAGGGCGTTGACGCCCAGTTCGCGGAAATAGCCGGCCTTCAACTGCTGCGTGATGCCGGCGAGGTCGCCGCCGTGGAAGCTGCCGATATCGCCGCCTTGCGGGTCGGCGGCGCGGCCATAACTGTGGTCGTTGCCGGGATTGCCGTTGGCGAAACGGTCCGTCACGGCGAAGTAGACGATGGGGTTATCTGCGAAGCTCCCTGCCTGCGCCGAAGCGCACAGAAGCAGGGCGGCCAGCGTAGTCAGGGTGCGCCGCATGGTCAGCCTTTCACGCCGCCAGCCGTCAGACCGGAGATCATCCATTTTTGCGCCAGCAGGAACACGGCCGTGATGGGCAGGCCGGACAGAATGGCTGCCGCGGCGAAGTCGCCCCACAGGTATTTTTGCTCGTACAGGAACAGTTTCGAGCCGACGGCCAGGGTCAGGTTGTTCTGTTCATGCAGCAGCACGGAGGCGATCGGGTATTCGATGATGGCGCCGATGAACGACAGCAGGAATACCACCATCAGGATGGGCACCGTCATCGGCAGCAGCACGTAGATGAAGGCCTGCCATTGCGTGGCGCCGTCGACCTTGGCCGCTTCCTCGATTTCGATGGGAATGGTTTGATAGTAGCCCTTGATGGTCCAGATGTGCAGGGCGATGCCGCCCGTGTAAGCCAGCACCAGGCTGCCGTGGTGGTCAATGCCCAGCCATGGCACGTAACTGCCCAGCACATCGAAGATGGCGTAGATGGCTACCAGGGCCAGCACGGCGGGGAACATCTGCAGCAGCATCAGCGCGGACAGGGTCTGCGACTTGAAGCGGAACTGCATGCGCGCGAACGCGTATGCGCAGGTGGTCGACAGCAGTACGGTGACGGTGGCGCTGATGCTGGCCACCTTGATGGAATTCCATAGCCACAGCAGCACGGGGAAGTCCGGTTCGACCAGGGCGCCGTTGGGCGCCTGGTAAGACATGCCCAGCGCCAATCGCCAGTGCTCGAAGCTGATCTCGGGCGGGATCAAACTGCCCGAGGCGAAGTTGCCGGGCCGCAGCGAGATCGACAAGATCATCAGGAAGGGGAACATCACCAGCGCGATCAGCGCGATCACGGCGACGTGGGCCGCCAGGATGCGCCAGCGGTTGGAACGGTCGACAACGATAGCCATATGCTGTCCTTTATGCTTTGTTCATGCGCGTCAGGCGCATGTTGACCAGCGAAATCGCGGCCACGAGGAAGAAGATCAGGGTCGAGATGGCGGCGGCCAGGCCAAAGTTCTGGCCGGAATCCTCGAACGCGATGCGGTAGGTGTAGGAGACGAGCAAGTCCGTCGTGCCGGCCGGCAAGGTTGTGTCGAGAAAATCGGGACGTCCGCCCGTCAGCAAGCTGATCAGTACGAAATTATTGAAGTTGAAACCCAGGCTGGCCACCATCAGCGGCGTCAGCGGCTTGATGATCAACGGCAGGGTGATCTTGAAGAAATTCGTCAGCGGTCCCGCACCGGCCAGGGCCGAGGCTTCGTACAGGTCCGACGGGATCGCCTTGATCAAGCCCATGCACACCACCATCATGTAGGGGTAGCCGAGCCAGGTGTTGACGATCAGGATCATGGCCTTGGCCAGGGTGGTGTCCGAGAACCAGGCGGGCTTGATGCCGAACAAGGCGTCGAGCACGAGGTTGATTTCGCCAAAGTTGTTATTGAACAAGCCCTTGAAGACCAGGATGGAAATGAAGCCCGGCACGGCGTATGGCAGGAACAGCAGGGTGCGGTACAGGCCGCGGAAGCGCAGCGCATCCCAGTTCAAGAGCACGGCCAGCACCATGCCCAGGCCCGTCGTGGTGGCCACGCTGATCAGGGCGAAAACGATGGTCCACACGAAAATGCGCAGGAAGGGACCGCGGAACGCTTCGTCGGAGAAAATCTTGACGAAGTTGGCGAAACCGACATTGACCTTGAAGCCCGGTTCCAGCTTGGTGCCATCCGGCATTTCATAAAAGCCTGTCTTGAAGTTCGGTGTCACGAGTTCGCCCGTGGCGATTTTCTTCAGGGTCTTGTCGGGCAGTTGCTTGTAGACATGCGCGACGGGGCCGAATTCGCGCAAGCCCACCATGCGCAACTCGATCCTGTTCGGCAGGATCAGGGTGAGCAGTTTCAAATCCTTTTGCAGGGCGATGATGTCCTTGATGGGCAGCGGCGGGGCCAGCACGGGCGCTTGCACGGGATCGAGCGGCGCCACTTCCACGTTCAGGGGCACGGCGCGCTTCAGGGCCAGCGGCTGCGTCAAGAGCACTTCGCCCGTATCCGGGCTTTCCAGGCGCAAGCGGTATTCCTTGTTGTCAGGATGCACGGTCAGCGCGTAGCCCGTGCTTTCCACGCGCTGCGTCTCATCCAGCAGGTATTGCGTGGCCCGTTCATAGGTGAGCAGGTTGCGCGAACTGAAATTGGTAAAGCCGATCGACACCGTGTACACCATGGGTAGCAGCACGAAGACGATCACCGCTGTGATACCGGGAAACAGATAACGATAGGCATAGGCGCGCGGCGACGTGAAGACAAACGTCGTCAGGGTCAGCAAGCCGAGGAAAACGGCGGCCAGCATGGTCTGGCCGGAAATGTACAACATGAAGAGCAGATACAGACCCAGCGCCATGCTGATGGTCAATACCGTAGGGCCGATAAACTTGCGCACGATGGGATACCTGTGAAGATGGTGAGAGACTTGGGGGGCATGCGTGCCAGTGGCGCGCATGCCGATCCCGCAGGGGCAAGCCCCTTGAGTGACTTAATTCGCCGTCGTGATCCGCTTCGCCGCCGCGTCCAGGCCATCCTTGGTCGTCTGGCGGCCTTGCGTGATGTTTTCCAGCGCCGATTGCATCGACGACCAGAAGCGGCCCATTTCCGGGTTGTTTGGCATTGGACGGCCCGCTTGCGCGCTTTCCATCGTTGCCTGGATGTTCGGATTGGCTTTCAATTCCGCGAACAGCACCTTGTTAGCTGGCGTGCCCAGCGGGACGTCGGCGTTGATGGTTTTCAAGCCATTGAGCTGCAGCATCTGGTTTTCCAGGAATTCCGTCGCCAGGTCCTTGTTCGGGCTAGCCTTGGAAATCATCGCGCCCAGCACGCCCACGAATGGCGTGGCCGTCTTGCCTGCCACGGTAGGGATCGTTGCCACGCCGAAGTTGATCTTCGACTTGCGCGCATTGTCCCACGACCATGGGCCGTTGATCATCATGGCGATCTTGCCCTGGTTGAAGCCGGCTTCCATCTCGGCATAGCCGGCACCCTTCGGCATGGCGCCGCTGTTGATCAGGGTCATCAGCGCATTCACGCCCGCCTGCGAACCGGCATTGTTCACGCCCGTCTTCGCCGCATCGTAGCGGCCGTCGGACTTGACTTCAAACGGGAAGCCGCCGCCCGCGCCCAGCAAAGGCCACGTGAAATAGGTATTCGTGTAATCCCACAGGATGGCTTTCTTGCCTTGCGCGGACAACTTTTTGTCCAGCGCGGCGATTTCCTCGAAGGTTTTTGGCGGGGTCGGCACCAGGTCCTTGTTGTAGACGAGGGCGACGGCTTCGATGGAGATCGGGTAGCCCCAGGTCTTGCCGCCAACAGTAAAGGCGTTCCAGGCCAGCGGCAGGATGGCGGCGCGCGCTTCCTTGCTAGGCGTCAATGGTTGCAGCAAGCCGGCGTCGATCCAGGTGCCGATGCGGTCATGCGGCCAGATCCAGATGTCCGGGCCCTTGCCGGCGGCCGCTGCTTGCTGGAATTTGTTTGGTGCATCTTCCGGATGCTCGACGACGACCTTGATGCCCGTCTTCTTGGTGAATTCTTCGCCGACCTTGGCCAGGCCCTTGTAGCCTTTGTCGCCATTGATCCAGATCAGCAGGGTGCCTGCTTCGGCCGCGTTCGCCATGCTGACGGCGGCCAGGTTGCCGATGCCGGCCAGGGCGGCGGCGATCAGGGTGGTTTTGATGAAGCTGCGTTTCGGGTGCGTGAAGGACATGTCAATCTCCAGTATCTTTTTTTATGTTAAGTTTATGTTGAGTATCAAGGCTGAAACGATGCAACCAGGCCAGGCGGCGCCTGTAGCGCCTGGCCCTTAAATCTGGAATCAGGTACGGGTCTGGCCATGCTCGTCGAACACGTGGACGCGGGCCGGCGCCACCTGCAGCGCCACGGACTGGCCAATGGCCCAGTCCGTTTCCGCATCGGCGCGCACCACCAGCGGCTCGTCGCCGCCCGCTACCTGCACATACAGATAGCTGATGTCACCCAGTTTTTCCACCGCATGCACGGTGGCCGTGATGGCGGCAGTGGCGCCGGGCGCGCACGCCTTCACGTGTTCGGGACGCGCGCCGACGGTGACGGGGGTGCCGCTGGCAAGCGGCTGTGTCAGGACGGCCTGCAGCATGCCGCCCGCATTGGTGGCGATGGTGGCCACGCCGTCCGCATAGCTGTGGATCTTGCCTTTGAGGAAGTTCATGCGGGGCGAGCCGAGGAAGCCTGCCACGAACAGGTTGGCCGGATGGTGGTACAGCTCCAGCGGTGCGCCCACTTGCTCGATGCGGCCCGCGTTGAGCACGACGATGCGGTCGGCCAGGGTCATCGCTTCGACCTGGTCATGCGTGACGTAAATCATGGTCGAGCGCAATTCGCGGTGCAAGTTCGCCAGTTCGATGCGCATCTGCACGCGCAGCGAGGCGTCGAGATTCGACAGCGGTTCGTCGAACAGGAAAACGTCGGGTTTGCGCACGATGGCGCGGCCGATGGCCACGCGCTGGCGCTGGCCGCCCGACAAGTCTTTTGGTTTGCGTTCCAGCAACGGTTCGATGCGCAGGATTTGCGCGGCGCGCTGCACGGCATCGGCAATTTGTACCTTGTTCATGCCAGCCAGTTTCAGGCCAAACGCCATGTTTTGTGCCACGCTCATGTGCGGGTACAGGGCGTAGCTCTGGAATACCATGGCGATGCCCCGTTTGGCGGGCGGCACATCGTTCATGCGTGTCTTGCCGATATATAAGTCGCCGCCGCTGATTTCTTCCAGGCCGCAGATGCTGCGCAGCAAGGTGGATTTGCCGCAACCCGACGGGCCCACGAAGACCATGAATTCGCCGTCGGCGATCTCCAGGTCGATGCCGTGCAGGGTTTGCACGTCGCCATATGCCTTTTTCAGCCCTGCTAATTTCAGTCCAGCCATGTCGTCCTCATCATCTCAATTTGGCCCCGCTGATGCGCGGGGCTCGTTATTGTAATTGGCGGCATGGCCGCCAAAGCCTGCGATCTACGCCAGGGTGCCGAACCAGCCGCCATGCGGGGGCAGGGTGATCTGCTGGCCATCTTTATTACCTGGCAAGCCGTGACCGGCCAGGTCGGCCGCCGGCGCCGCGTCTGGCCAGGCGAAGGTGACGGCTTGCGTGCCCAGGTTGAAGGCCGCCAGGATGGACGGTTGGCCTGGCAAGTCGCGGCGCAGGGCCAGCACGGGTTCCGGCGCATCGAAGAAGACGATGTCGCCGCGCAGCAATTGCGGCAGGGTGCGGCGCCAGGCGAGGATGTTCTGCGCAAACCGCAATGGTGAAGCGGAATCGTTTTCTTCGACATCAACGGCGCGCGCCAGATGCTCGGGCGGCACGGGCAGCCAAGGTTTGGCATTGCTGAAACCGCCATGCGGCGCATCGGCCACCCACGGCATTGGCGTGCGGCAGCCGTCGCGGCCCTTGAACTGTGGCCAGAACGGGATGCCGTACGGGTCTTGCAGCGCCTCGAAAGGAATGTCCGCTTCCGTCAGGGCCAGCTCGTCGCCCTGGTACAGGCACGGCGTGCCTTTCAGCGCGGCCTGCACGGCCAGCACCACCTTGGCCAGCGACGGCGATGGATTCTCGCCGCCCCAGCGCGTCATGACGCGCACGCTGTCGTGGTTGCCCACGGACCAGGAAGCCCAGCCGTCGGCCACTTGCGCCTCGAACTCTTCCACCTGGGTGCGGATGTGCGCGGCGGAAAACTCCGCCGTCAGCAAGTTGAAGCTGTAGGCCATGTGCAGTTTGTCGGCGCCCGTGTAGGCAGCCATGGTGGCCAGCGCATTGTCGTCGCCCACTTCGCCGATGGAAATGGCTTGATACTCGTCAAGTACGGCGCGCACGCGCTGCAGGTAGGCGATGTTTTCCGGCTGCGTCTTGTCGTACACGTGCGCCTGCATGCCATACGGGTTGATGGCCGACACACTGCTCGCATCGCGCTGCGCGGCTGGCGGATTGTCGCGCAGCAATTGGTCGTGATACGGGAAGTTGCAGGAATCGAAGCGGAAACCGTCGACGCCGCGCTCGAGCCAGAAGCGCAGGTTGTCCAGCTGCGCTTGCTGCACGGCCGGGTTGTGGAAATTCAGGTCAGGCTGGCTGGCGAGGAAATCGTGCAGGAAGTATTGGCCGCGGCGCGGCTCCCATTGCCAGGCGGAACCGCCAAACACGGACAGCCAGTTATTCGGCGCCGTGCCGTCCGGTTTCTGGTCGGCCCATACATACCAGTCGGCCTTGGCATTGTCGCGGCTGGAGCGGCTTTCCACGAACCACGGGTGGTTGTCGGACGAGTGCGACAGCACCTGGTCGATCATCACTTTCAAGCCCAGTTCATGGGCGCGCGCCACCAGACGGTCGAAATCGGCCAGGGTGCCAAACATGGGGTCGACGTCGCAGAAGTCAGCCACGTCGTAGCCGAAGTCTTTCATCGGCGACGTGAAGAAGGGCGAGATCCAGACGATGTCGGCGCCCAAGGCGGCGATGTAATCGAGCTTGGAGGTAATGCCGGGCAAGTCGCCGATGCCGTCGCCATTGCTGTCGAGGAAGCTGCGTGGATAAACCTGGTAGATGACGGCGCTGCGCCACCAGTCGGCGGGCAGGTGGGCGAGATTGTTCTGGATGGTCGGCATGAATGATTTCTTAAAAGTTGCCTGTAGCCTTGGCTATCAGGGCGGCGCTGCTGGTTGGTAGGCGAACGTCTTATTTTAAAATTCAAAGCGCTTTGGGTGTGAAATGAGTATAGTTCAAAGCGCTTTGAAAAGTAAAGCGATACACGCGCCAGACATACGATTTTTTTATGAGGGTGATTCAGGACAACAATGCGGCCGCGCCGGCCAGGCGGCCGGCGGCGTAGGGACAGCGAAAAACGCCTAGTGCGGCACGGGGCCGGCCGACTCGCCCGGCAACAGTTCGCACGGCCACAGTTCCTGCAGGTCGGTGACGGGCGTGCCGTCCATCAGGGCCAGCAGCATATGGATCATCTTCGCGCCGGCACCGCGCGGGTCGGGCTGGACGACGGTGGTGACGTTGTGGCCGGCCAGGGAATCTTCCATCACGCCCCAGACGATCAGCGACATGTCGCGGCCGATGGCGATGCCCGCGTCAAGCAGGGCGCGTACGGCGCCCACGCCCGACATGTGATTGTCGACGATGACGGCCGTGGGGCGGGGCGAGCGGGCCAGCAGGCGCTGCATGGCCTGGTAGCCGGCGCGGCGGTCGTGCGCATTGTCGACCAGGTTGTCCGGGTCGACGGGCAGTCCGCCCGCCTGCATGGCGTGCTGGAAACTTTCCACGCGCTGGCGCACGAAGTTCAGGTCCGGCGTGGCGCTGATCAGGCCAATGCGCTGGTGGCCCAGCTGCGCCAGGCGCTCGACGGCCAGGCGCATGCCCGCCTCGTTGTCATAGTCGAACCATGCGTGCGGCTGGTTCAGCTGCGTGCGGCCATGCGCGACAAACGGCATGCCCTGCTGCGCCAGGTAGGCGATGCGCTCGTCGAACGGCTTTGTACGGCCGACGATCAGGCCATCGATGCGGCGGCCCTTGACCATGCGTTCATACGTATGGAATTCATTGGTGGCGGAGGCGGGCGCGATCATCATGTCCATCTGCTGCGCTTCCAGCGCTTCCGACATGCCGCCGACGATCTCGATGAACATGGGATCGGCCAGGTCGTTCGGCATCAGCGGGTAGATGATGCCGACGATATTCGTGCGCCCGACGGCCAGGCTGCGCGCCATGGGATTGGGACGGTAGCCGGCCGCCTGCGCGGCGGCCAGCACCCGCTCGCGCGTGCGTTCGCTTACTTCAGGATAGCCATTCAAGGCGCGGCTGACGGTGGTTTCGGATATTCCTAGCGTTTTGGCGAGATTTTTGAGGTTCATGGATGCTGCAGTCGGGGTCTATCCAGGGTGGGTCGGGAGCGTTGCGGCGCGATAAAGGGTAGTTTATCTGATAAATGCCGGATTGATCAGGGGTATGGCAAACGGCGGCGGCGCCCAAAAAAATACGCGGGCAAACCCAGGGGCGCCCGCGCTAAAAGAGGATACTGCTGAATCACTACATTGAAGCTGCCGGCCATCGCGTGCAGCGGCGAAATGGTGGGTCCGGGTACTACCTGCCCCTGGATGAGCGGGCGGTGCTGCTGCCAGTGGCTGGCGCCTTGCGGCATCAGCCAATGTTGGATGCCTCTGATTAATAAAGAGCGTCTGATAAAACGTTCAGGGCAATGCGCACGGTCGCAGACAGTACGCTAGTACGGCAAGACCGTGCAACGCCGCCATGGACGTTTTTCAGATGCTATTACCACCACGACTCGACCTGGAAACCAACCGAGCTGCCGTTGGTCTTGCCACCGAACACGCCCGTCGACGACAGCGCCGATTCCGCGGCGGCGGCCGACTGGGCTGCCTTGTTCCATTTGGCGTAGGTGTAGAAGGCACGCAGCACGGGGCGCGACCAGAAGCTGTTGCCTGCCGACAATTGCGGCGCGAAGGTCAGCTTGGTCAGGTTGCGGCTTTCGCCACCTTCCGGCTTGACGATATCGTGGCCCAGTTCCACGGCCAGGCTGTAGTTGTCCGTGAAGTGGTAGACGGGACGCGCGCCGATCGACGTCCACTTGCTGCTCACGCCTGCCGATTCCTTGTCTTCGTAGACGAAGGTGCCCATGCCCGACCAGGCGCCTTTGGGCTGGATCATGATCTGTTCCGTCAGGCGCACGACCTTGTCATCCTTGTCTGCGCCCAGGCTGAAGCCGCCCGTGTTGGCGGCGCTGCCTTTGCCGTACTGCAATGCCACCTTGTTGAAGCCGCCCAGCAAATTGCCTTGCGTATGCATGATGGTCAGCAAGTGGCCGCTGGCGATGGGGGCCGCGCCTTGTGCGTTGCGTTTCTGATTGAATTGCAAGCCCAGGGTCAGTTCGCCGTCCGGATTGACCTTGATGCCGGAGAAGCGCAAGTCGTGGGACAGGCCCATGCGCTTGCTGTCGCCGTCATCGGCCGTGCGCACGATGGCGTAGGCCAGTTTGGCGGCGCCCAGGTCGATGTTTTCCAGGCCGGCGCCAGGGCCGCTGTTATTCCAGAAGTAGTAATCGGTGATGTGCACGTCCTGGCGGTCGTAGTAGCGCTTGCCGACCCAGGCGCGCGCTTCGGCGAAGGCGCCCGTGCCGATCTTGTCGGCAACGACGTTCATTTCGCGCCACGACGGGTCCGATTGTTCCCAGTCCTGGTTCTGGTTGACGGAGAACGCCACCAGGGTATTGATGCGGAAAGTGGTGCCGTTGGCTGCCTTGAAGGCTTCACCGCCGAATTTCAGCTCGCCGTAGGTTTCGCACTCATTGCCCAGACGATACTTGGACGAGGCGCCGGCCAGGCCGAAACACGCTTCCTTGCCGCCTTCGCTGCTGGTGCCGAAGCCCGAGCGGATATAGCCGCCGAAATCGATCGGCAGGGCGGCCTGGGCGGCCGAAGCGCTCAAGGCCAACGCCACGGCGGCAGGCAAAGTTTTCAAGAAATGTTTGTTCATTGCGTCTCCAGTGTTTTTATAGGTGTGGGATCGGTGCGCATAACTTCGCACAACCAAAGCGCTTTAGTTATGTTTCAAAGCGCTTTGAGTATAGTTCAAAGCGCTTTGATCAGTAAACTAGTTTTAATCCTTGAAACTTTTTAGGTGTTGCGGAGAAACATCAGGGAGGGCAGCGGCGCGTGGGCGCCGCCGTGTACGGCAGACGGAATGATGGTCGTGAATTATTGCTGTGCTTTGCAGGCGGGCAGGGCGGCCGTGTCCGTTGCGGCAGGGGCCGGATGACGCAGGAATGCCAGGATTAGCAGTGCCGAGGCCGTCGTAATGCTGGCCAGCACATACAGCAAGTGACGGAAGGCCGTGCCGTACGCTTGCGCCAGTTCGGCGACGCCGGCCTGCGGCAACAGGGTAGCTGCATGGCGCAGCTCGCCGAGGGCCAGGAAGGGGCCCGCGTGCGCCGCCTGTTGTGCGCCGATGCCGGCCATGCCTGCGCCGCCCAGCGCCGCGACAGTAAGCGTGCCCAGCAGCGCGCTGACGATGGCCAGCGCCAGGCCTTCGCCCGCCACGCGCGTCGTATTGAAGATGCCGGCCGCCATGCCGGCCCGCTCGACGGGCACGACGCTGATGGCCAGGCCATCCATCAAACCCCAGGGCAGGCTGATGCCGCAGCCGATCAGCAGCAGCGGCCCCAGCAAAGTGTAGGGCGACTGGCCCGGCACGCACGTCGACAGCCACAGCAAGCCGCCCGCCGCAAGCAGCAGGCCGCTGGCGCAAATGTGCGCGGGGGCAATGCGTTGCGCCGCCAGGCCGGCGAGAACCGGCAGCACCAGCATGGGCGCCGACAGGGCAATCATCATGCGTCCCGCCTCCAGCGCGCTGTAGCCTTCGATGCCGATGAAGCGGGCCGGCAGCAGCACCAGCAGCACGACGAAGGAAAACGCGGGCGCGGCCGCCAGCAGTTGCACGCCGGCAAAGGCGGGCAGGCGGAACAGCGACAAATCCAGCATGGGCCGCACCGCGCGCCGCTCCACGCGGACGAATGCAGCCAGCAGCAAGGCCGCGCCACCGAGCAGCCCCAGGCTGGCGGCACTGCCCCAGCCACTGTCGGGCGCCTGCAGCAAGCCATAGGTAAACAGGGACAGCGCACCGGTAAACGTCAGCGCGCCGGGCCAATCGACGCCTTGCGCTTGCGGGTCGCGCGATTCGCGCATGGCGCGCGCGGCGGCCAGCAGGGCGGCCAGGCCGGCCGCGGCCGCGGCGACAAAAATGGCGCGCCAGCCCGTGCGGGTGATCAAGGTGCCTGCCAAGAAGGGGCCGAAGGCCAGCCCCACGCCGAAGGCTGTGCCGATCAGGCTGAAGGCGCGCGCGCGGGCAGGGCCGTCGAATTCCTGTGCCAGGGCCGCCAGTCCGCTCGACAGGGCCATGGCGCAGCCCAGGCCCTGGACGGCGCGCAGCATGTCGAGCCACACAATGCCGGGCGCAGCCGACAGCGCCAGCGCGGCGGCGGAAAACACGCCCATGCCCAGCAAGAACACGCGCTTGCGGCCATAGCGGTCGGCCAGCGCGCCGGCCACCATCAGGCAACCGCCAAAGCTGAGCATGAAGGCATTCGTGATCCACGCCAGCGCCAGCGGCGTGCCGTGCAGGTCGGCGGCGATGGCGGGAATGGCGATGGCCGGCCCCGTAAAACTGAGCGGCATGCATAGCGCGGCCAGGCAGACGGCGGCCAGCACGAAGGCGCGCCTGGCGGGGGAGGCCGGCTTCATACGGTGATTCGTATTCATGGGAATGATTCCAGAAAGAGGGAATCCGATGATAATATGGACGTAATCCATGAAAAAGTGGTTGAAAATCCACTAATAACGGACAAATATTCTCTAATCAAGATAGCGAGATGGCATGGATAATCTGAACGGCATTGCCGCCTTCGTGCGCGCGGCGGAAACTTCCAGTTATGTGGCGGCCGGGCGGCTGCTTGGGGTGTCGGCCTCGGCCGTGGGCAAGAGCGTGGCGCGGCTGGAAGAAAAGCTGGGCGTGCGCCTGCTCAACCGCAGCACGCGGCGCATCAGCCTGAGCAACGAGGGCGCGCTGTTTTACGAGCGCTGTCAGCGCATCCTGGCCGACCTCGGTGATGCCGAGGCGGAACTGTCGCACCTGGCCGAGGCGCCGCGCGGCAAGCTCAAGGTCAGCCTGCCCGTGATCGGCTACCGCATCATCCTGCCCCTGCTGACCGAGTTTACCCGGCTGTACCCGGAGATCGAGCTCGACCTCGATTTCAACGACCGCCTGGTCGACGTGGTGGCCGAAGGAGTCGACGTGGCCGTGCGCAGCGGCACCTTGACAGATTCGCGGCTGATGGCGCGCGAACTGGGACCGTTTGCCTTTGCCATCGTCGGTTCGCCCGCGTATTTCACCCGCCATGGTGTGCCGGCCACGCCGCGCGCGCTGGAAGGGCACGCTTGCGTGCGCTATAAATTCCCCACCACTGGGAAACTGCAGGAATGGGCGTTGCAGCGCGCCGGGGGCGACAGCGGCGGCGAGTTGCGCTTGCCGACCGCCTTGACCTGCAACAATATCGAAGCCTTGATCGGCGCCGCCACGCAGGGCGTCGGCCTCGCTTACCTGCCTGACTTTATCGTGCGCGATGCCATCGCTCGGGGCGAATTGCAAGCCGTGCTGGCCGGCTATTTACTGCATTCGAGCAAGTTCTGGGTGCTGTGGCCGTCAAGCCGCCACCTGTCGCCCAAAATTCGCGTCTTTGTTGACCATTTGTGTACCCACCTGCATTTTTCCTCGCTCCCTTCCATCCCCTGAATGGCCTGACAGCCGCCATGGCGGCTGGTTGAGGAATATTCCTACCCTACAGAGATTTTTCCTAGCATCGCGGAACATTTATTTGCTGCAATGCACCACGCTACGCCGCGCGCCGTCACCTTATACCCTTTCTGAATACCCATCATGCGTTAACTAAATTGCCATAAGGAATTTATTTATGTTAATTTAATATCTGTTTCCGCAACATTGCATCAACTTCATGGTTGTGGAAATAAGTGCATGATGAGGCGCCATACGCGTGTAGTAACCAACAATTAGGGGTAATCACCCCGTTCCGTTCAGGGAGTGTGCATGAAGACAGTCACGACGACACCGCTGGATCCGGCGCCAGCCGCGCCAGCGAAACCGGCCCGCAAAACGGGTCTGCTGCTGGGTGGCGGCGCACCAAATTCCACCTTGATCGCTGGTGCCCTGGCCGCTTTCCTCGACGAAGGCATCGAGTTCGACGTCATTTCCGCCTCGGGCGCCGGTGTGTTGATGGGTTTGCTTTACACGACGCCGCATGAAGCCACGCCGCGCCAGGCCTTGCAAAGCTGGGCCGACACGGGCGTGGCTGACAGCATCTACAAGATGATTCCGATTAACTACAAGGTATTCCAGAAGCCGGGCATGCATGCGAGCACGTTCCGCGACGCCTTCCAGCCGCCAGCCAACAATCCTTTTTTTCAGGCGTTCCAGCAAACGTTTGCGGGCGTGCCCACGGCCTGGTCGGACTGGGGAAAATTGATGGTGTCGTCGCTGTCGCCATCGGACTTGTCGGCGAAAAGCCTGGGCCTCTGCGCGCACTTGCCGTTCCTGGAAAAAGCCGTGGATTTTTCGGGCGTGGCGCGCATGCGCCCCGATTTCTACATCAATGCCTACAACCTCAGCGAGCACCGCATGCAAATCTGGGGCAAGCATGAGATCGAGCCGATCCACGTGCGCGCTGCCCTGTCGTTTCCCTTCCTGTATGCGCCCACGACCATCGCCGGCGACGATTACATCGAAGGCGCGGCGCTCGACACGCTCAATTTCGACCCGTTTATCGAAGGCAAGGGCGAACACGCTGATGCCGACACCCTGGTCATCCTCGACATCCTCGGTGACGAGCGCTTGCTGCGCAAGCCGCGCAACCTGTACGACGCGTGGGTGCGCTCCATCATCACGCCGCTGGTGAAAATTTCCAAAAGCGAGCTGCGCCTGTTCGAACTCGAGCACAACACGGATGCGCGCACGGGCCAGCCCAAGCGGCGCTTGCTCAAGCTCGACCTGATGGGCGGCATCCCGGAGCTGCACTGGCCCGACACCCTGGACTGGTCCAGCTCGAACATGCAGCTGCTGTTCGACGTGGGCCACAAGGCGGGCCTGGCGTTTTGCCGCCAGCATGGCGACTTGCTGCGCCGCACGCCTGACGCCGCACCGCTGGCGGCCTAGTACCGCTGGCAAGCGATCCCGGCCACCTGATCGGCAGCTATTTATCCCGCCTGGCCTTGCCAGGCCACACTTTTTACTGTGAAACACCATGAATATCACCAAGCAATTAATTCTGACCCTCACCATCGCCTTGCTTGCCCTGCTATTGCTGGGCGCCGGTGGCGCCATCCAGCTGCAGCGCGCCCAGGAGCGTTTTGACACCGTGCAAAACCGCATCATTCCCAGCATCCAGGGCTTGAATGCGGCCAAGGGTTTCCTGGCCGACTCGCGCCTGGCCGGTTACCGCCTGTCCGTGTTCTCTAACCTAGCCGACAAGACGGCGCTGGACAAGGCAGTGGCCGACGCCAACACGAATTTCGACAAGGTCATCGCCACCTACCGCGCCGAGCGCCTGTACGACGCGACGGACAGCAAGATGCTCGACGCCGACCAGGCCGCCATGGAAGCCTACCGCCGCGCGCTGGCGCCATTCTTTGCCGCCGCCTACGCGGGCGACATGGACGGCGTGCGCGCCACCTTGTTGGCCGGCACGCCGCTGGCCATCACGGCCGCCGCCGCGAAAAAGAGCATGGATGACCACATCGCCTACAACAACAAGCTGGTCGACGATGTCAAAGCGGAAAGCTTGGCCGCCTACGACACGGCGTTCAACACCATGCTGGCCGTGCTGGGCGTGGCCGTGCTGCTGACGGGTGCGCTGGCCTGGCACATCTACCGCACCATCAGCGGCGGACTGGGCAATATCGAACACACGCTGGAGCGCGTCAGCGCCTCGCTGGACCTGTCCGCCGCCATGCCCGTCGAACGCATGGATGAAGTGGGCCGCACGGCGACGGCCTTCAATAAATTCCTGGAACGCATCGTCGGCGTGATCGCCACCGTGCGTACCTCGGCCGATACGGTCAGCGTGGCGGCCGCGCAGATTTCCGCTGGCAATGCGGACTTGTCCGTGCGCACGGAGCAGCAGGCGTCTTCCCTGGAAGAAACGGCATCGAGCCTGGAAGAGCTGACCTCGGCCGTGCGCCAGAACACGGACAATGCGCGCCAAGCGAACGCGCTGGCCGTGTCGGCCTCGGACGTGGCTCGCAAAGGCGGCGCCGTGGTGGCGCAAGTGGTGGGCACGATGGGTTCCATCAACGAATCGGCGAAGAAGATCGCCGACATTATCGGCGTGATCGACGGCATTGCCTTCCAAACCAACATTTTGGCGTTGAACGCGGCCGTCGAAGCGGCCCGAGCGGGCGAGCAGGGCCGTGGCTTCGCCGTGGTGGCCACCGAGGTGCGCAACCTGGCGCAGCGCTCGGCGGCGGCGGCCAAGGAAATCAAGGGCTTGATTGAGGATTCCGTGGATAAAGTCAACACGGGCAGTGTGCTGGTCGACCAGGCCGGCGCGACGATGGAAGAAATCGTCGCCAGCATTCGCCGCGTGACGGACATCATGGGCGACATCGCCAACGCCAGCCACGAGCAAAGCGCCGGCATCGAGCAAGTGAACCAGGCCATTTCGCAAATGGACCAGGTCACCCAGCAGAACGCGGCCCTGGTGGAAGAGGCCGCCGCCGCCGCATCCTCGCTGCAAGACCGAGCCGTCGAGCTGGTCGATGTGGTGGCCGTGTTCCGCCTGCGCGGCGATGCCCAAGGGAAAGCGTTGAAAGCGGCGGGCGGCTTGCCGGCCCCGGCAACGGCCGCCGCCAGCCGGCGCCTGGCGCTGCCTGGCCGCAGTGCCCGCGCTTAAACCTTGTGACTGCCCCGATACGCCGGGGTTTTTTTTAGGCTATGTCACCGTCAGATGTGGGAATGCGCCCAGCGTTGCTTTCAATAACGTTTCTGGTGAACGGATGCGTCCGGCGTCGAGTATCCAGCGCCAGCCCAGGTAATTTGGCAGGTAGCGCGTGGCCACGCCGTGAAACGGACGCAGCCATTGCCGCAAGCGGCTGTGATACGCATTGACGTTCTGCACATGCGCGGCGC
>NZ_PDZL01000020.1 GCF_002735705.1 Janthinobacterium sp. BJB426 | reverse complement strand
AACTGGGCACGGACCGCGTGACGCAAGCGGGCGGCCTGCCGGCCAAGCGCTTGACCAAGCTGACCATCGCCCCGACGATCTCGGCCGGCCCTGGCCTGTGGTCGCGTCCTGAACTGCGCGCTTTCGTCACCTACGGCAAATGGAACGATGCGGCTACCGCTTCGGTCAATGCGTCGAACAACGGCGGCCCGATCTACAACAACAATACCAGCGGCACCTCGTATGGTTTCCAGGTGGAAACTTGGTTCTAAGTTTGCAGGCGTTGTAAGTCTAGATCAACCTGGCGCATCCTTCGCGGATGCGTTTTTGGCGCCGTCCCGTGATATAAAGGCAATGTAGTCATGTCATGGATCACGGCGCCGTCTTTTCACTGAAGATGATGCCCGTTTGCAAGCGGGTCTGAGCACAAGAGCGCCGGTACAGGCGCAGATTTCACCTTTTTCGGCCCCCGTATGCCGAAGCCCCCTAAAAGCTTGATCAAAAAAGGAATGTGGAGATGAAACTGAAATTCAAGATTACCCAACTGGCCGCGTTGACCACCCTGGCATTTGCCGGCAGCGCCTTTGCGACCGACGTGGAAGTGTTGCACTACTGGACCTCCGGCGGCGAAGCGAAGTCCGTGGGCCAGTTGCAGCAAATCGTGAAGGAAAGCGGCTTCGGCTGGAAAGACTTCGCCGTGGCTGGCGGCGCTGGCGAAAACGCCGCGACCGCGCTGAAAACCCGCGTCATTTCCGGCAACCCGCCAACGGCCGCCCAGCTCAAGGGTCCATCGATTCAGGAATGGGGTGCAGAAGGCGTGCTGGCCAATATCGATGATGCCGCCATTCCAGGCAAATGGGATGCCGTGCTGCCGAAAGTCGTCGCCGACATCATGAAATACAAGGGCCATTACGTTGCCGCTCCCGTCAACGTCCACCGCGTCAACTGGATGTGGGTCAATCCTGAAGTGCTGAAAAAAGTCGGCGTGGCCACCACCCCGACCACCTGGGATGCGTTCTTTGACGCGGCCGAGAAAATCAAGAAATCGGGCGGCATCGCGATCGCCCACGGCGGCCAGCCTTGGCAGGACGCCACCGTGTTTGAATCCGTCGCGCTGGGCGTGGGCGGCACGGAGTTCTACAAGAAAGCCATCCTCAAGCTGGACCAGAAGGAATTGACCGGCCCGACCATGCTCAAGGTGTTCGACACCCTGGGCAAGGTGAAGACCTACATCGACAAGGATGCGGCAGGCCGCGACTGGAACCTGGCGACCGCCATGGTCATCAACAACAAGGCCGGCTTCCAGTTCATGGGTGACTGGGCGAAGGGCGAGTTCACGGCTGCCGGCAAGGTGCCGGGCAAGGACTACCTGTGCGTGGCAGCGCCTGGGACGGACAAGGCCTATACCTTCAACATCGATTCGTTTGCCATGTTCACGCAAAAGGATGCGAATGCGAAGAAAGGGCAGATCGCCCTGGCCAACGCCATCATGAATCCGAAGTTCCAGTCGATCTTCAACCTGAACAAGGGTTCCATCCCCGTGCGTTCCGGCGTTTCCAAGGACAAGTTTGACGCTTGCGCCCTGAAATCGATGGAAGACATGGACGCCACCAACAAGACCGGCGGCCTGGTGCCATCGTTCGCCCACGGCATGGCGCTGCCATCGGCCACGCAAGGCGCCGTGACCGACGTCATCGCCAAGTTCATGAACACCAACATGAGCTCGAAAGACGCGGTTGCAGCCTTGGCCAAAGCGGCAAAAGTGAAGTAATCACGACGGCGCCGGCACTCCCGCCGGCGCCCGCTGCATCGCATGCATCGCAGGCGTCCGCCCTGGCGTTCGACCAGGCCGGCGCCACACGCAGTTCTACTTCTACGGCTGTCCTATGTCCATACGCAAGCAATTCGACCGATGGATACCGCAGATGGTGTTGGGCCCCACGCTCATCGCCAGCTTGGTATTCGTCTATGGTTTTATCTTTTTGACCGGTTGGCTGTCGCTGACCGAATCGCGGCTGATGCCGAACTACGAGTTCGCCGGCCTGGTGCAATATTACGAGCTGTTCGACAACGAGCGCTGGTGGACCTCGCTCAAGAACCTCGGCATCTTTGGTGTCCTGTTCATCGGTTGCAGCATCGCCATCGGCCTGTTCCTGGCCATCCTGCTGGACCAGAAAATCCGCGCCGAAGGCGCGCTGCGCGCCATCTACCTGTATCCGATGGCGCTGTCCTTCATCGTCACCGGCACGGCCTGGAAATGGATGCTCAATCCCAGCCTGGGCCTGGAAAAGGTCATGCACGACTGGGGCTGGACCTCGTTTACCTTCGACTGGCTGGTGAACTCAGACATGGCCATCTACACGGTGGTGATCGCCGGCGTGTGGCAGTCGTCCGGCTTTGTCATGGCCCTGTTCCTGGCCGGCCTGCGCGGCATCGATGATGAAATCATCAAGGCGGCGCAAGTTGATGGCGCGTCGCTGCCGACGATCTACTGGCGCATCGTGATTCCCGCCATGCGTCCAGTGTTCTTCAGCGTGCTGCTGATCCTCGCGCATATCGCCATCAAGAGCTTCGACCTGGTCATCGCATTGACGGCTGGCGGCCCTGGCAATTCGTCGTCCGTGCCGGCCATCTTCATGTACCAGTTTTCCTTCACCCGCGGCCAGCTGGGCCTGGGCTCGGCATCGGCAATGATGATGCTGGCCACCATCGTGGCCGTGCTCGTGCCGCTGATGTACCTGGAAACGCGCAGCGCAAAGGCGATGAGATGACACCTACACGCAATAATCGCCTCACCCTCGGACGGGTGGTTGTATACCTGCTGCTGATTCTGTTTGCGGTGTACTACATCGTGCCTCTGTACGTGACCCTGTCGACGTCGTTCAAGTCGCTCGACGAGATCCGCAGCGGCAACCTGCTGGCCTTGCCGCACGTGTGGCAATTCGATTCCTGGTCCAAGGCCTGGTCTTCGGCCTGCACGGGCGTCACCTGCGACGGCATGCAGCCGTTCTTCTGGAACTCGATCAAGATGGTGATTCCCGCCGTGCTGATCTCGACCTTCCTGGGCGCCTTCAACGGCTATGTGTTCGCGCATTGGCGCTTCCGCGGTTCGGAAATCCTGTTTGCCGCCTTGCTGGTGGGCTGCTTCATTCCGTTCCAGGTGGTGATCCTGCCGATGGCGCGCTTGCTGGGCGAATTCGGCCTGGCCAATACCACCACGGGCCTCGTCTTCGTGCACGTGGTGTATGGCACGGCGTTCACGACCCTGTTCTTCCGCAATTACTATATCGGCGTGCCGGAAGAATTGATCAAGGCGGCCCGCATCGACGGCGCCGGCTTCTTCCTGATCTTCCGCAAGATCGTGCTGCCGATTTCGGGTCCGATTTTCGTCGTCTGCATCATCTGGCAATTCACGCAGATATGGAACGACTTCCTGTTCGGTATCGTCTTCGCCAGCGGCGATTCGCAGCCGATCACGGTGGGCTTGAACAACCTGGTCAACACGTCCACGGGCGTGAAGGAATACAACGTCAACATGGCGGCCGCGGTGATTGCCGCGCTGCCGACCCTGCTGGTCTATCTGGTCGCAGGCCGTTATTTTGTGCGCGGTCTGACCGCAGGCGCAGTCAAAGGTTAAGGAAAGAATATGTCCAGTTTATCGATACGCAGCATCCGCAAGGTGTACACGAATGGCGTCGAAGTCCTCAAGGGCATCGACATCGAGATCAAGGATGGCCAGTTCCTGATCCTCGTCGGCGGCTCTGGCTCCGGCAAATCGACCTTGCTCAACATGGTGGCCGGCCTGGAAAGCGTCACCTCGGGCGAAATCCTCATCGATGGCAAGGTCGTCAACGACCTGCCGCCGAAGGACCGCGACATCGCCATGGTGTTCCAGTCGTATGCGCTGTACCCGTCGATGACGGTGCGCGAAAACATCGCGTTCGGTTTGAACGTGAAAAAAGTGCCAAAGGCGGAGCAGGAAGAAATCGTCGCCCGCGTTGCCGAAACCCTGCAGATCACGCACTTGCTGGACCGCCGTCCGGCGCAGCTGTCCGGTGGCCAGCGTCAGCGCGTGGCCATGGGCCGTGCCATTTCGCGCAAGCCGTCGCTGTTCCTGTTCGACGAACCGCTGTCGAACCTGGACGCCAAGCTGCGCGTGGAAATGCGCGCCGAGATCAAGTTGCTGCACCAGCGCCTGAAAGCCACCATCGTCTACGTCACGCATGACCAGATCGAGGCGATGACCATGGGCGATTTGATCGCCGTCATGAAGGATGGGGTAGTGCAGCAACTGGGCACGCCGCAGGAAATCTACGACAATCCGGCCAACCTGTTCGTGGCCGGCTTCATCGGCTCGCCATCGATGAACTTCATCACCGTCAAGCCTGTCATCGAGGGCAACGAGGTGTTTGTCGCCATCGAGAACGCGGGCAAGAGCATGCGCCTGGCCTTGCCGTTCGCCACCGACAAGCTGCGCAGCTATGCGGGCCGCGACGTGATTTTGGGCGTGCGCCCGGAGCAGATCACGGACATGAGCAGCGCGCACGGCGACGTGGGCCAGGAACTCGGTTGCCTGATCGACCTGGTCGAGCCAACCGGCCCGGACACCCTGCTGACGACGCGCTTGAACGGCGCCGCCGTCACCTGCCGCACGCATCCGCGCGAAGCCGTGCTGCCGGGGCAGACGATGCAGCTGTCGTTCAACCTGTCGAAAGCGGCCCTGTTCGATCCGGAGAATGGTGAACGCATCGCGTAAGCGACGCTGCCCATAAAAACGGCCCGCTTGTCGAATGACAGGCGGGCCGTTGTTCGTTGTTGTTGACGCCGCCGCGATTATTTGGCCAGCGATTTCTTATAGGCGATGGCGTAGCCCAGCTTGCCCTTGTCTTCGGTCAGTGCGTCGAATGCTTCGTGGCCGATGTCGCGCAGCGCGCCCAGGTCCGCCGCGCGCTTGTCACCGCTGACGATGTCGGATGCTTGCAGCGTCACCATCGCTTGCGCGGCCAGCAGGATGGCGCTGGCATATGCGACGGGATCAAGCAGGTCGACACGCGCCAGGTCCAGCGTCGGTTTGCGGCGCAGCCAGTCGGCCCAGTAGAATTCGAGAAATTCCGTGGCGTGCTCCGGCGGTTGGTAGCCGATCTCGCGCGTAAAGTAGACGAGCGAGCGGTATGGATCGTCGCCCAGCGATGCGAGGCCGATGGCGGACGGCAGTTGCTGCGGCGTGATGGCCTGGTTGCGGCCATCTCTCAGCCATACCTTGTTTTCCGCGCGCATGCGGACCCAGAAGGCCGCGTCTCCCAGCGCACTGAAATTGTCGCTGACCTTGACCCAGACCTGCAATTGATGATTGCGCCCGCCATCGGCATCCCAGAAGGTGGAAAACGTGTGGTGGCCATCGGTCAGGTACAGCTTGCCCTGCGGGCCGATGACGACGCTTTTCATGTCGTCCGGACGGCTGCCCACGGCCGCCTTGCAGCGGTAGCCGGCTGGTGGCGCGGCCAGGGTGGCGCCGGCCGCATTGGCCGTGCCGGGCAAGACATCGCCCTGGCCATTGGCTTCACACAGGTCGGCAAATTTCTTGGGCTTGGCGATGTCGGCGATGTGCTGTTCTTCCGCCGCATAGCGTCCCAGTTTGTAATACACCTGGTCGTAGCCGATGGCCGGCTGGGTCGGGTGCAGTTCATCGAGGCGTACCTGCAGGATGCGCGGATGGGCGGCGTTGCCCACGACTGTCGCCATCAGCGCCTGCTGGCGCGCGCTGAGCGCCGGTGCCGCTGCGACGGCGGCATCCTTGGCCCACGCCGCATGGCTGAAGGACAGGGCCAGCAGCAGGGCGCTGGCGGCGTGCGTGGTGTGGTGGGGCATGCTTTTCTCCTTTATCGCCAGCGCCTCATTCCAGCAGCGCGCTGGGCACGCGCGGTGAAGACATCAAATCGCGGAAGGCGGCCCAGTGCGCGGTGCGCGAACTGCCCTGGCGTTCGACATAGGCTTTCGCCATGTCCTGGCCCAGGTTGTAATTGATGACATAGGCGCCCATGGCATCGTAGAACTGCAGGCGCTGCGCGGATTTCTCGGCCGGGTACAGGCGTACGTTGACCAGCCATTCCAGCGCTTCTTCGCGGCTCAGGCTGCCTTCGAGGTACTGGCGCGCGATGTCGTTGTCGGCATAGCTCAGCTTTGCCAGCAGCGCATTGAGCTGCGCATAGCGGGGCGCCAGCGCTGGGTCCAGGCCCGCCAGCGGGTACAGCACCTGCTGCTCGAAAGCCAGCCGTTCTTCCTCCGTAAAACTCAGCTCGATGCCGTAATTGGCCGTGCCTTCTGCGATCAAGGATTGCGGTGAATATAGCGGATAGATGCAGTATTCCATCCAGCCCTTGCCGCGCACCAGGTCGCGTTCCAGTAGCACGTTGTAGACGTGGTGGCCCGGATACGCTTCGTGGCAGCCGAGGTCGACCGCGCGATCGATGTACACGGGCAAGTCGATATTGATCTGGATCACGCTTTGGTAGTTGCCCTTGTACCAGTTGTAGCCGCTCCAGGGTTTGTCGGTCACGAATTCCAGCACGAAATCTTCGCCGTCGGGCAGGGCGATGTATTGCAAGGTGCGTTCGCGGCCCGCGCGGATGGCCGCATCCATGACGGCGCGCAGCTTGTCGGCGGGAATGACAAGTTGCGCGCGCAAGGCATTGACCCGGTCGCTGACCGTGCCGTCGCCAGGCAGCAGGGCATCGATCTGCGCCACCAGTTCTGCATAGTACGCGCGGTTGTGATGGGGCGAGACGGCGTCGTACAGGCGCGCGCTTTCCGTATCGAAATCCAGGCGCGATCCCTGCAGCATGTCCGCCTTGGCCAGCACCGCCTGCAACTGCTTGCGCAGGTTGAGGGCGCGCAGGCAGTCGGCGTCGGTCAGCAGGGCCAGCGCCGCGTTTGCACCATCCTTGATGCCGCTCAAACTCAGTTGCTGTTCTACCGCTTCTTGTTGCCATGCGGGCGGGCCGTAATACGCGTCGACATACGAGACATCGTGCTGGCCCATGGCCAGGACCAGTTTGACGTAGCGTTCGGCCACGTTGGTGAGGAGGAGAGAGTGGCTGTCGTGCTGCGTCATGGCGGCATGCTTCCTGGCGGTTGAACTGGTGCTTATTGTATAGCGCATCTGCATGCAGATGCGATGTACACACGCGACATCATTTCCCTATAACAATTAGAAAAACGCATCTTGATGTAGCTCAGTGAACCCGGCATTCGCGGCCTGTGTGCGCGGGTTTGGTAGCAAGATGGGCGGCCTACTTTTTTTACATGTACACGTGATTTTACCCTTGATCTTTCTTCGTTTATGGACGAATATGATGTACGAGATACGGCACTACCTGACATCATCGGGCAGGGATTTGTATACGGAATGGCTGAAGCTCCAGGGCGACAATACGGCCAGGGTAGCCATCGTGCGCCGGGTACTGCGTATGATTCCCGGCAATTTTGGCGACCACAAGTTTTGCCGCGACGGTGTGTGGGAGTTGCGCATCGATGTGGGGCCTGGCTACCGCGTGTATTACGCCATCGCTAACGGGCAGATCATTTTATTATTGTGTGGCGGAGACAAGCGCACGCAGTCGAAAGATATCGAATACGCCTGTGCCTGCTGGCATGACTGGAAGGAGAGGGAAGATGAAAGAGGACGTGAAAGAGGTCATGAGCAAACCAGCAAGAGACCGCTCGCATGACGAGGCGATGGCTGAGCTGTACCGCGACGATCCCGCCTTCGCCCTGGAACTCATCAACAATATCCTCGTCGATGGCGACCACGGCGAACTGCTGGCCGTGCTGCGCCAGCTGACGCGCGCCTTTGGCGGCGTGCCCGCCGTGGCGCAGGCGGCCAAGCTCAATCCTACCCAGCTGTACCGCACCTTGTCGCCCGATGGCAATCCCTCCTTGAGCACCTTGACGGCCATCCTCGATGCCATGGGCTTGCGCCTGGCCGTGGAACCCAGGCAGCCCGAGCGTCCATTTCCCGCGCCGGCTGCCTGAATCCCCTGGCGGCTTAAAACTCCAAGGCCCGTGCCTCGCGCATCGCCTGCGTCATGGCCAGGCCGATGCGCGTCGCTTCCGTCGCGTCGTGCAAGGTCAGGGACAGGGTGCGCCGGCCCAGTGCCGCATCCGTGAATTCCTGCGCCTCGATCAAAAAGGCGTCGGCGAAGCGGGCATAGAAGTCCGGCGTGCATTCATTGCGTACGCCATGCGCATCCGAAATTTCCACCCTGTTCAGGCGTGGATTGCTGCCCACGGCCAGGCGGCCGCCCGTGCCGAACACTTCCGTCAGGGTTTCGTGGCCATGCGCCATGGTGCGCGAGGCCATGAAGCTGGCCATGCTGCCATCGGAAAATTCGACCGTCGCCAGGCCATTGTCCACGTCGCCGAACGCCTGCAAGCCCGTGTGGATGGCGTTGGTGCCGCTCGCATACACGCGTTTGGGCACGGGATTGCCCAGCAGCCAGCGCGCCAGGTCGATATCGTGCACGCTGCAATCGAGGAAGATGCCGCCGCTGGTGGGGGCGAAGCGCATGAAGGCGCCGCTGGGGTCGTTCTGGTCGCAGGTTTGCGAACGCACCAGATACGGCTTGCCGATCAAGCCTTGGGCAATCTTTTGCTGCGCATCATGGTAGCTGGCGTCGAAGCGGCGCACGAAGCCGATCATGATGGTCAGCTGCGGGTGGCGCGCCGCTTCCGCTTCCACTTTCAGGCAGTCGGCCAGGTCCAGCGACAACGGTTTTTCGCAAAACACGTGCTTGCCGGCGCGCAGGGCGGCGATGATCTGGTCCGCATGCAGCGAGGTGGGCGTGACGAGGAAGACGGCGTCCAGGCCAGGATGGGCCAGCAGGGCGTCGTAATCGGCATAGCCGGTGGTGATGCCGAGCTGGCTGGCGGCCCAGTCCAGTTCGGCTTGCACGGGGCTGCAGGCGGCCACGACTTCGGCATTCGGCACGCGCTGAGCCAGGTTGATGGCATGGCGCTGGCCCAGCCGGCCCAGGCCGACGATGCCGACTTTTAATGTTGGGGATGACATGGTGTCTCCAGGTATTTTTATTATTGGTTTATAAAGTGACCACGCGCTGTTCGCGCCACGACAAGGTGGCCGCTTCGGCCAGTTCCAGCGCCTTCAAGCCATCGTGCACGGTCGTGCGCAGCGGCGTGCCGTGGCTGAGGGCGTCAAAAAAGTGCGCCATTTCCTGGGCGTAGGCCACGCGATAACGTTCCAGGAAAAAGTCTTCCGGCTTGTCCACGCTGACGTTCACGGCGCCATACGCCGTCACTTCCGTCGGCTTGTGATTGCCCGCCTGCAGCATGCCTGCGCTGCCCAGCACTTCGAAGCGCTGGTCGTAGCCGTAGGCGGCGCGGCGTGAGGCATTGATCTGGCACAAGCGTCCCTTGGCCGTGCGGATGGTGACGACGGCCGTGTCCAAATCGCCCGCCTCGCCGATGGCGGGGTCCACCAGGCAACTGCCCGTGGCGTGCACGCTGACGGCTTCATCGTCGAGTATCCAGCGGAAGATGTCGAAATCGTGGATCAGCATATCCTTGAAGATGCCGCCCGATACCTTGATGTAGCTGACGGGTGGCGGGCCAGGATCGCGGCTGGTGACGACCAGCAATTCGGGCGTGCCGATTTCGCCCGCTTCGATGCGTGTCTTGACGGCATTGAAAGTGGGGTCGTAGCGGCGCTGGAAGCCCAGCATGCACAGCACCTTGGCTTCCTTGACGGCGGCGGCGCAGGCGCGCGCACGGTCGATGGTCAGGTCGACGGGTTTTTCGCAAAAGATGGCCTTGCCGGCGGCGGCCGAGCGCAGGATCAGGTCCGCATGCGTGTCCGTGCTGGAAGCGATGACGACGGCCTTGACGGCCGGGTCGGCCAGTGCCGCCTCGACCGTCGCGCTGCTGCCGCCATGCAAGCCAGCCAGCGCGGCGGCCGCTTCCTGGTTGACGTCGACCACATACTTGAACTGCACGCCGGGTTGGGCGGCCAGGTTGGCCGCGTGGATTTTGCCGATGCGTCCGGCGCCGAACAACGCTACTTCAATCATCATGTTCTCCTGGGGTGTGGATTTCTTCGATGTCGAGCTCTAATTTGTATGCCAGCGCGATGAACAGCGCCTGGCACAGGCAGATGGTGCTGGTCAGCGAGCGGAAGGCGAAGGCGCTGCCCTCGGTGACGGTGAGCAGCGCGTCGGCGGCCCGCGCGAGCGGGGCCAGCTTGCTGTCAGTAATCACCAGGACCTTGGCGCCCTTGTCTTGCGCCGCCTTGATGCACTGCTGGGTTTCCTTGCCGTAAGGCGAGAAACTGATGGCGATCGCCACATCGCGTTCGCGCACGCTGCGCATCTGTTCGCGGTGCATGCCGCCCAGTCCGCTGATCAGGTGCACGCGCTTGTCCGTGTGTTCCAGCGCGTAGGCGATGTAGGAGGCGATCGGAAAGGACCGGCGCACGCCGATCACATAGATGTTTTCCGCTTTCAGCAGCAGGTTGACGGCCGCTTCCAGTTGCGCGTCGTCGAGTCCTGCGGCCAGGTCGTCGAGGCCGGCGCGGCTGGCGCCAACGAATTCGCGCGTCAGGTCGCCCGCACTGAGGGCGGCGTCGCGCGTGGAAATGAGCTTGCGGATGCGTTGCTGATAGTCGGGCGTGGCGCCTGCCTGGTCCGTATAAGCCTGGCGGAAGACATCCTGCATTTCACTGAAACCCGTGTAGCCGAAGCGCTGCGCGAAGCGCACGATGGCCGACGGCTGAACGTCGCAGGCGGCAGCGATGTCGCTGATGCGTTCGAGCATCAGGCTGGCCCGGTGCTTCTCGATGTATTGGGCGATGACTTTCAACTGGCGCGACAGATTGTCGTACTCGGCGGCAATGTGCTGCATCAGCTGTTCGATGGGGGCGGTGGCTGCCATGGTTTTTTCCTCTGTGTGCTTGCTGGGCCGCGACTGTGTATCAATTCCGTGCGGCTGGTTCTGGCGAGAATTATAGGAGTGAATCCAGAAAATAGAAATGATTTTCTATTTAAATCTATTTTGAAAATTTTATTGCATTTGTCTTTTTTGTGGCCTAAGCTGTGCGCAGTGCATCGGGTCTTGCCAGTTTTCCGGCTCCCCGCTGACACGCGACAAAAGCTGGCAACTATAAAAATTAATCCTTCAAGGAGACATTCATGCAAAGCAATAAGCGTAAGGGATTTCTGAAGCGCCTGGCCGTGCTGGGCCTCGGCCTGGGACTGGGTCTGGCCATGAGCGCCAGCCACGCGGCGGGCGAGAAATTCGTGTTGATCAGCCATGCGCCTGATTCCGATTCCTGGTGGAATACGATCAAAAATTCCGTCAAGCAAGCTGGCGAAGACTTCAATGTCACCGTCGACTACCGCAATCCGCCGAATGGCGACCTGGCCGACATGGCGCGCCTGGTCGAGCAATCGGCAGCTCGCAACTACGACGGCGTGATCGTCAGCATCGCCGACTTCAGCGTGCTGCAAAAACCGCTGGGCCTCGTTGCTGCCAAGAAGATTCCGTTTGTCACGATCAATTCCGGTACTCTGACGCAAAGCGAGCAGCTGGGCGCCGTGATGCACGTGGGCCAACCCGAATTCGAGGCAGGCAAGGGCGCCGGTGAAAAAGCCAAGGCGGCCGGCATCAAGTCCTTCGTCTGCGTCAACCATTACGCGACAAACCCGTCGTCGTTCGAGCGCTGCCGCGGCTTTGCCGAGGCCATCGGCGTCGATTTCAAGGCTGCTACCCTGGATGCGGGCGAAGATCCGACCACCATCGAGAGCAAGCTGAGCGCCTACCTGCGCAACAACCCGAAAACCCAGGCCGTGCTGGCGTTGGGACCCACTTCGGCCCACGCTTCGTTGAAGGCGCTGGAAAAAATGGGTTTGAAGGGCAAGATGTGGTTTGCCACGTTCGACCTGTCCGATGACATCTCGAAAGGCATCAAGGATGGCAGCATCCAGTTCGCGATCGACCAGCAACCGTACCTGCAAGGCTATATCCCCGTTGCCGTGCTGGCCATCATGAAGCAGGACAAGACCACGGACCTGGCCAAGATCCGCGAAAAGCTGATCAATAACGCCAAGTTCAAGGCGCGCCTGGCCGAGTACGGCCTGGCACCATCGTATGGCCCGCGCCATATCGGTTCCGGTCCCGGGTATGTCACCAAGGACAATATCGGCAAGGTGGAGAAATACGCCGGCCAGTTCCGTTAAGCAACCGCTTTTCAATTCAATCAATACTTAGTTGTAGTCCCCGCGCGCAGGCCAAGCTTGCCGGCGCGCGGGTCCTGCCGCCCTGGAATTGTTGTCGAGGCTGGCAGGTTGCTATAAAACAAGGGAGACATAGCATGAGTACCGTGAAATTAAGCGTGGAGCAGGGTGGCATGGCCGCCTCGGGCACGCCGCCGCAAAAGCAGGGCTTTGATGAGCGCGTGGGGCAGATCAGCTGGCTGAAGCGGCTGTTCAGTCGCCCGGAGTTCGCCTCGATCTCGGGCGCCATCCTGGTGTTCGCCTTCTTCGTCCTGACGGCCGGCGACTCTGGCATGTTCAACCTCGACGGCGTGATCAACTGGGCGCAAGTGGCCGCCTACCTGGGCATCATCGCCATCGGCGCCTGCGTGCTGATGATTGCCGGCGAATTCGACCTGTCGATCGGTTCCATGATCGGCTTTGCCGGCATGATGATCGCCATTCCTTCCGTCTACTTCCACTGGCCAGTGTGGGCCGCCATCCTGTTCGCCTTTGCCGGTTCCATGGCGCTGGGCTGGCTCAACGGCTACCTGGTCATCAAGACGCGCTTGCCTTCGTTTATCGTCACCCTGGCGTTCCTGTTCATCCTGCGCGGCCTGACCCTGGCACTGTCCATCATGTTTGCCAACCGCACCATCGTCAGCGGCATCGGCGCGCTGGCCGCCGACGACTGGCTGGCCACGACCCTGTTCCATGGCGAAGTGGGCACTTCGCTGTTCGCCTGGATGGCCAAGGCGGGCTGGATCACGGCGCTCGACAATGGCGCGCCGCTGGTCAAGGGCATCCCCAAGGTCATCGTCTGGTGGGCCGGCCTGGCGCTCGTGTCCGGCTTCGTCCTGGCCCGCACCCGCATCGGCAACTGGATATTCGCCGTCGGCGGCGACGCCAACGCGGCCAAGAACGTGGGCGTACCGGTGAAAACCATCAAGGTATCGCTGTTCGTCTTCACCGCCTTCTGCGCCTGCCTGTTTGCCACGCTGCAAGTATTTGACGTGGGTTCGGCCGCCGCCGACCGCGGCATGCAAAAGGAATTCGAAGCCATCATCGCGGCTGTCATCGGCGGCGCCTTGCTGACGGGCGGCTACGGTTCCGTCGTCGGCGCCTGCTTCGGCGCGCTGATCTTCGGCGTGGTGCAGATCGGCATTACTTATACCAATATCAATTCGGACTGGTTCCGCGTCTTCCTCGGCGTCATGCTGCTGATCGCGGTACTGTTCAACAACTTTGTCCGTGCCCGTGTCACGGAAGCGAGATAAGCCATGAGCGAATACATCCTTGCGCTGGAAAACATCAGCAAACGTTTCGGCTCCGTCATCGCCCTGCAAAACGTCACCCTGCGCTTGAAACCGGGCGAAGTGCATTGCCTGCTCGGTGACAACGGCGCCGGCAAGTCGACCCTGATCAAGACCCTGGCCGGCGTGCACCGGCCCTCCAGCGGTGAGTATCTGGTTGACGGCAAGCCCGTCAGCTTTAATTCGCCGAAAGAGGCGCTCGACCTGGGCGTGGCCACCGTCTACCAGGACCTGGCGCTGGTACCATTGCTGTCCGTGGCGCGCAATTTCTTCATGGGCCGCGAACCGATGCGGAAAATGTTCGGCGTGCTGCCCGTGATGGATATGGAATACGCGGCCACCACGGCGCGCGACAAGCTGGCCGAGATGGGCATCATGGTGCGCGATCCGCATCAGGCCGTGGGCACGATGTCGGGCGGCGAGCGGCAATGCCTGGCCATTGCCCGCGCCATCCACTTCGGCGCGCGCGTGCTGATTCTCGACGAGCCGACGGCGGCGCTGGGCGTGAAACAGTCGTTCAACGTCCTGAAACTGATCTACAAGGCGCGCGAACGGGGCTTGTCCGTGATCTTTATTACCCACAATGTGCACCATGCCTACCCTGTGGGCGACTCGTTCACTCTCTTGAACCGGGGCAAGTCGCTGGGCACTTACACCAAGGAAACCGTTTCCAAGGATGAAGTACTCGACATGATGGCGGGCGGTGCGGAAATGCAAACGCTGATGAGTGAACTCGACGGTGTCACGA
This sequence comes from Janthinobacterium sp. BJB426, assembly GCF_002735705.1. Lineage (GTDB taxonomy): Bacteria > Pseudomonadota > Gammaproteobacteria > Burkholderiales > Burkholderiaceae_D > Janthinobacterium. The sequence continues at coordinate 76,661 of NZ_PDZL01000020.1, read as the reverse complement.
TTTAAGGATAGCCATGAATAATTCCACACAATTTGCCCTGGGGCGGGCGCTGGACGTGATCTGCCTGGGCCGCCTGGCGGTGGACCTGTACGCGCAGCAGATCGGCAGCACCCTGGAAGATGTCACCAGTTTCGCCAAATACCTGGGCGGTTCGTCGGCGAATATCGCCTTCGGCACGGCCCGCCTGGGCCTCAAGTCAGCCATGCTGTCGAAAGTGGGCGACGACCACATGGGGCGTTTCCTCACTGACACCTTGTCGAAGGAGGGTTGCGACGTCAGCCACGTGGGCATCGACCGCGACCGCCTGACGGCTTTAGTCATGCTGGGTATCAAGGATAAAAACACCTTTCCCCTGATTTTTTACCGTGAAAATTGCGCCGACATGGCCATCGAAGCCTCTTCGGTGGATGCGGACTTCATTGCCTCCAGCAAGGCGTTGTTGATCACCGGCACGCATTTCTCCACGTCTGCCATGCATGCCGTCAGCACGCAAGCCTTGAAACTGGCCCGCGCGAACAATGTGCGCACCGTGCTCGACATCGATTACCGGCCCGTGCTGTGGGGCTTGTCGGGCAAGGCCGATGGCGAAACGCGTTTCGTCTCGAACGACGGCGTGACCAAACATCTGCAAAGCATCTTGCCGCAGTTCGACCTGATCGTCGGCACGGAAGAGGAATTCATGATCGCCGGCGGCGGCGCCGACATCATGGCCAGCTTGCGCGCCGTGCGGGCCGCCACCCTGGCCACCCTGGTCGTCAAGCGGGGCCCGCTGGGCAGCGCCGTCATCGACAATGTGGTGCCGGCCAGTCTTGATGACGCGTATAACTACCGCGGCGTGCGCGTGGAAGTGCTGAATGTGCTGGGCGCAGGCGACGCTTTTCTGTCAGGCTTCCTGAAAGGCTGGCTGCGCGGCGAGGATTACGAAGCGTGCTGCCGCTACGCGAACGGTTGCGGCGCCCTGGTCGTGTCGCGCCACGGCTGTGCACCGGCCATGCCGTCGCCTGTCGAACTCGACTATTTCCTCGCCAATGCGGTGAAACTGACGCAGCCGGACCAGGACGCGACTTTGTCGCGCCTGCACCGCACGACAGTGGCGCGCAAGCAATGGGATGAGTTGTGCGTATTTGCCTTTGATCACCGTACGCAATTCTTTGAGCTGGCGCAACAGACGGGTGCGCCCGAGTCGGCCATTGCGGCCCTGAAACAATTGATGGTGCAAGCCGTGGCGCAAACGGAAACGGCCTTGCAGCTGGCCGGCAAGACGGGCGTGCTGATCGATGGCCGCTATGGCGTCGATGCGCTCAACGATGCGACGGGGCGGGGTTGGTGGATAGGCCGCCCCGTGGAGTTGCCGGGATCAAACCCGCTGCAATTCGACTGGGGCCGTTCCATCGGCTCGCACCTGCTCAGCTGGCCGAAGGAACATGTGATCAAGTGCCTGGTGCAACTGCATCCGGACGATGCCGTGGAAAACCGCCTGGAACAGGAAGCGCAGATCAAGGCCCTGTACGATGCGGCGCAAGTGAGCGGTCACGAACTGTTGCTGGAAGTCATACCGTCGGAAGCCTTGCCGCACGGCGACGACACGGTCTTGCGTGCCGTCAAGCGCCTGTACAACCTGGGCATTTACCCGGAATGGTGGAAGCTGGAAAGCATGTCTGCCCAACAATGGCAAGCCATCGATGCCCTCGTGCATGAGCGCGATCCGTATTGCCGTGGCGTCGTCCTGCTGGGTTTGAACGCGCCGATTGCCGCCCTGGCCGACAGTTTTGAGCAAGCCAGTGCCAGCACGACGTGCCGCGGCTTCATGGTGGGCCGCACCATCTTCCAGGAACCGAGCCGCCGTTGGCTGGCGGGCGAACTCGACGATGCGGGCCTGATCGCCGCAGTACGCGCCAACTTCGAGCAGCTCATTGCCCTGTGGCAGCGTACGCGCAACCGCCTGGAGCGTGCAGCATGAGCGCCACCATCCGCCTGACCATGGCGCAGGCCCTGGTGCGCTACCTGGCCGCCTTGCGCACGGACGATGGACAGCCGCTGTTCGGCGGCGCTTTCGCCATCTTTGGCCACGGCAACGTGGCGGGGCTGGGCGAGGCGCTGTATCAATACCGTGACAGCTTCCCGACTTACCGCGCCCATAATGAACAGGCGATGGCGCACTCGGCCATTGCCTATGCGAAAGCCCACATGCGCCGGCGCATGATGGCTGTCACCAGCTCCATCGGTCCTGGCGCGACCAACTTGCTGACGGCCGCCGCGCTGGCCCACGTGAACCGCCTGCCAGTATTGCTGTTGCCGGGCGACGTGTTCGTCTCGCGCGCGCCGGACCCGGTGCTGCAGCAGCTGGAAGATGCCACGGATGGCAGCGTGTCGGTGAATGACGCGTTTAAACCTTTATCGCGCTATTTCGACCGCATCGTCTATCCGGAGCAGTTGCTGACGGCCTTGCCACGGGCGATTGCCGCCTTGACGGACCCGGCCGCCTGCGGTCCCGTCACTTTATCTCTGCCGCAAGACGTGCAGACGATGGCGTATGACTATCCGGAAGAATTCTTTTCGCCGCGCATCGTGCGTTTCCGCGCCGTGCCGCCCGTCGAGCAGGAACTGGAAGAAGCGGCAGCGTTGTTGAGGAACGCGAAGCAACCGCTGATATTGGCCGGTGGCGGCGTGCTGTATGGCCAGGCCAGCGCCGCCTTGCAGGCCTTTGCCGAGCGCCATGGCATTCCCGTGGCGGAAACCCAGGCCGGTAAAAGTTCTTTGCCATGGGACCATCCCTTGCAGCTGGGCGCCATCGGCGTGACGGGCTCGCCTGCAGCGAACGCGCTGGCGGCGGAGGCCGACGTGGTGCTGGCCGTCGGCACGCGCTTGCAGGATTTCACGACGGGCTCGAATTCCCTGTTTGCGCAAGCACAACTGGTGAGCCTGAACGTCAACCATTTTGACGCCCTGAAACGCCGTGGCCTCGGTGTGCAGGCGGATGCGACGCTGGGCTTGCAAGGCCTGTCGCGGCTGCTGGGCAGCTGGAACAGCGCGGGACTATGGCTGGACCGGGCGCAGCAGGCGGGCCATGCCTGGCGCGCGACGGTTGCAAGCATCACCGGCAAGCGTGACGTGGCTGGCTTGCCGTACGACGGTGAAGTCATCGGCGCCGTGCAGCGCTCTTCAGCGGACTCGACCAGCAACGATATCGTCGTCTGCGCGGCAGGGACTCTGCCGGCCGAACTCCATAAACTGTGGAGAACGTCGACGCCGGGCGGCTACCACATGGAATACGGCTACTCGTGCATGGGCTATGAAATCGCCGGCGGCCTCGGCGTCAAGATGGCCAAGCCCGAGCGCGAAGTGATCGTCATGGTGGGCGATGGCAGTTATCTGATGATGAATTCGGAAATCGCCACCTCCGTCATGCTGGACAAAAAACTCATCATCGTCGTGCTCGACAACCGGGGCTATGGCTGCATCAACCGCCTGCAGCAGGCGTGCGGCAATCCTTCGTTCAACAATATGTTGCCCGATAGCGCACCTCGTATTGACTTCGCCCTGCATGCCCAATCGCTGGGGGCGCTGTCCGAACACGTGGCCAACATTGCCGAGCTGGAACAGGCGATGCTGCGCGCCCGCGCCGCTACGCGTACCTATCTGATCTGCATCGATACGGACGACACGCGCACGACCGAAGAGGGCGGTTGCTGGTGGGAAGTTGCCGTGCCCGAGGTCTCCACGCAAGCCGGCGTGCAAGCTGCGCGCGCCCGTTATGAACTTGACCGCCAAGGACAACAAAAATGAACGCACCGACATGGAATGTGAAGATCGGCATCAACCCGATCTCGTGGATGAACGACGATTTGCCGTCGCTGGGGGGAGAAACCCCGCTGGAAACGGCCCTCAAGGAAGGCGCCGAGATCGGCTACGTGGGCTTTGAACTGGGCAACAAGTTTCCGAAAGATGCCGCGGCCCTGAACGCCGTGCTGGGAAAATACAATCTTGCCTGCGTTTCCGGCTGGTATTCGGGTCGGTTGGCCCATCGCTCGGTGGAAGAGGAAATCGCCGCCGTGGCATCGCACTTGCGCTTGCTGGCCGACAGCGGCGCCACAGTGATGGTCTATGGCGAAGTGGCTGACGCCATCCAGGGCGAAGCGCGCCCTTTGTATAAACGCCCCCGTTTCCAGTCGCAGCAGCAGTGGCAGGACTACGCCGACAAATTGACGGCGTTTGCGAAGCACTTGCTCGACAACGGCGTGCGGCTTGCCTATCACCATCATATGGGGGCCTATGTGGAAACCCCGGCTGACGTGGATCAGCTGATGGCCTTGACGGGAGCCGAGGTCGGCTTGCTGTTCGACACGGGCCACATCACGTTTGCCGGCGGCGACGCGCTGGCGGTGCTGAACAAACACATCGAACGGATTTGCCACGTGCATTGCAAGGATGTGCGCCCCAACGTGGTGAAACTGGCCCGCAATGGCCACTGGAGCTTCCTGCAAGCAGTCATCAACGGAGCCTTCAGCGTGCCGGGCGACGGCAGCATCGACTTCCCGGCCATCCTCACGCGTCTGTATCTGCACGGCTACGAGGGCTGGCTGGTGGTGGAGGCGGAGCAGGACCCGGCCGTCGCGCCCAGCTACGAATACGCGAAGATGGGCCACGATTACCTGGCACGCCTCGTCGATGCCATCCCGCGCCTGGGCCGGGAGGCGGCATGAGCCCGCTGCTGGTGAAAGCGGGCCAAGGCCAGGCCATCGTCGAGGTGACGCCCGAGTCGGCCGGCTGGACGCATGTCGGTTTCGCCGCGCATCGGCTGGCCGCCGGCGAGTCGCTGAACCTGGAGACGGGCAGCCGCGAACTGTGCATCGTCGTGTTGACGGGCACGGTCACCGTGCAGGCTGGCGAACAGAGCTGGGAAGCCATCGGCAATCGCGCCAGTGTTTTTGAAGACATCTCACCCTACGCCGTGTATGTCCCATTGGAAACCAAGGTCAGCATCACGGCGGTGAGCGCTGCGGAAGTGGCGCTGTGCAGCGCGCCGGCCATGACCCAGCGTCCGGCGCGCTTGATCGAGCCATCGACCATGACGCGCTCTGTGCGCGGCAAGGGCGCCAACACGCGCTATGTGTGCGACATCCTGCCGCAGACGGCCGAGGCGGACGGCTTGCTGGTGGTCGAGGTGGTTACGCCGTCCGGCCATTCATCGAGCTATCCGCCGCACAAGCACGACAGCGACAATGTGCCGCTGGAAAGTTCGCTGGAAGAAACGTATTACCACCGCCTCAATCCGGAGCAGGGCTTTGCCTACCAAAGAGTCTACACGGACGACCGTTCCATCGATGAAGCCATGGCCGTGGAAAACCACGACGTGGTGATGGTGCCCAGGGGCTACCACCCCGTGACCGTGCCGTATGGCTACGATGGCTATTACCTGAACGTGATGGCCGGCCCCAAGCGGGTCTGGCATTTCAAGAACGACCCGGCCCATGAATGGCTGATGAATACCAAATAAAGGAACTGCAATGACAACGCAACAGATCGGCCACTTTATTGGTGGCAACCCCATGGCTTCGCGCTCCGAGCGCACGAGCGACGTCTTCAATCCCGCCACGGGCGCCGTGACGGCGAAGGTGGCGCTGGCCACGCCTTCCGAACTGAACGCGGCTGTGGCCGCCGCCCACGCAGCGTTTCCCGCCTGGTCGCAAACGTCGCCGTTGCGCCGCGCCCGCGTCATGTTCAAGTTTAAGGAATTGCTGGAAGAACACTCGGATCAATTGGCCGCGCTGATCACGGCAGAGCACGGCAAGGTGTTTACGGATGCCAAAGGGGAAGTGACGCGCGGCATCGAAGTAGTGGAATTTGCCTGCGGCATCCCGCAAATGATGAAGGGGGAATATTCGGAACAAGTGGCCGGCGGCATCGATGCCTGGTCGATCCGCCAGGCGCTCGGTGTCTGCGTCGGTATCACGCCCTTCAACTTTCCCGTGATGGTGCCAATGTGGATGTTCCCGATGGCGATTGCCTGCGGCAATACTTTCGTCTTGAAACCATCGGAGCGCGACCCGTCGGCCAGCCTGCTGCTGGCACAACTGTTGACGGATGCGGGCTTGCCCGACGGCGTCTTCAACGTGGTGCAGGGCGACAAGGAAGCCGTGGATGGCTTGTTGCACCACCCGGATGTGCGCGCCGTCAGCTTTGTCGGTTCCACGCCGATTGCCGAATACATCTATGCCACCGGCTGCGCGCAGGGCAAGCGCGTGCAGGCGCTCGGTGGCGCGAAAAATCACATGGTCGTCATGCCGGATGCGGATATCCCGCAGACGGTGGACGCCCTGATGGGCGCGGCGTTTGGCTCGGCCGGCGAGCGCTGCATGGCCATTTCCGTCGTCGTGGCGGTCGGCAATGTGGCGGACCAGCTGGTCGAGGCGCTGGTGCCGCGCATCGCCGCCTTGAAAATCACGCAGGGCATGGATTTGTCGGCCGAGATGGGGCCTGTCGTCACGCAAGTGCACAAGGATAAAATTGCCGGCTACATCGCCACAGGCGTGAAAGAAGGCGCGAAACTGGTCAGTGACGGACGCGGTTTTGTGCTGCCCGGCCACGAAAACGGCTTTTTCCTTGGCGGCAGCCTGTTCGACCATGTGACGCCGGAAATGACGATCTACAAGGAAGAAATTTTCGGGCCCGTCCTGTGCATCGTGCGCGTGCCCGATTTTGCCACGGCGCTGGATCTCGTCAACGCGCATGAGTACGGCAACGGCACGGCCATCTACACGCGCGATGGCAACACGGCGCGCGAGTACACGCACCGGGTGCAGGTGGGCATGGTGGGCGTCAACGTGCCGATTCCCGTGCCGATGGCTTTCCACAGCTTCGGCGGCTGGAAGCGCAGCCTGTTTGGCGACCATCACGCGCATGGCCCGGAATCCGTGCGCTTCTATACGAAACAGAAGGCCGTCACGCAGCGCTGGCCCGCTTCCACGGCCGCCGGCGCCGAGTTTGCCATGCCGACCCTGAAGTAAAAACATCTGGTTCGCTTCTTGCTTACTGCAATGGTTGTGTTTAGCCATTGCAGATCGCTCCCATGACGTCCAGCCGTACCCAGCCTTTGCGCATCGTTGTCGTCAACACCATCGTCGAGCACGGCGTGCACGAGAATGCGGCTTTGGCGGCCCAGGTGCAGCGCGGCAATGCCTTGCGCATTGGCTTGCTGGAATCGGGCTACGACATCGTCGCCTCGCTGCCTGCCGACCTCTACCTTCCCGAGCGCATTGCGCAGCTGCAGCCTGACCTCATCATCATCGACGCCGAATCGGACGCGCGTGACGTGCTCGAGCACATTGTCATCGCCACGCGTGACGAGCGCCGCCCCATCGTATTGTTTACCGAAGACGGCGCCACGGCCAGCATCGACGCGGCCATGGCGGCCGGCGTATCCGCCTATATCGTGGCCGGCTTGCAGGCCGAGCGCATTCAACCCGTGCTGAACGTGGCCCTCGCGCGCTTTCGCCAGGAAGAAAAATTGCGCGCCGAATTGCTCGACACGCGGCACAAGCTGCTCGAACGCAAGGTGATCGAACGGGCCAAGGGCTTGCTGATGACGCATCACGGCTTGACGGAAGACCAGGCTTATCAGCGCTTGCGCAGCATGGCCATGAACAAGAAACTCAAACTGGCAGAGATCGCCCAGCGTATCCTCGACGTGGAGGACTTGCTGGGATGAATCGTCCACTTTCTGATACATGCTGGTGCAGTGCACCATTGCGGTGCGTTTCCAGCTGCCTCGGACTGGATATGCACAGGCACGGTCCTTGCTGCTGGTCGGGGAGAGCCTTGCCCACGGTGGCGCGGCAAAACAGTACTTATCAGCAAGGAATGGTATGACAGAGCAAGCGGGCAAAGAGGCGGGACATGGCACCCAGGTGAGGCGATCCCTGCAACCGGAAAAACAGACGATACGCATCGGCTACCTGCCGCTGACCGATTGCGCCTCGCTGGTGATGGCCTCAAAACTGGGCCTCGATGAAAAGTACGGCATCAAGATCGAACTGAGCCGGGAGATGTCGTGGGCCGGCGTGCGCGACAAATTGAATAGCGGCGAACTCGACGCTGCCCACGTGTTGTACGGTCTCGTGTATGGCGTGCAGATGGGCATAGGCGGGCAGCAGCACGACATGGCCGTATTGATGAATCTCAATCACAGCGGCCAGGCCGTCACCCTGTCGGCGGCGCTGGCGCGCGAGGGCGCCCACGATGGTCCCACCTTGGCGCGGCACATGCGCGGGGCCGCGCGGCCGTTTGCGTTTGCGCATACTTTCCCGACCGGTAACCACGCGATGCTGCTGCAATACTGGCTGGCCGCGCAGGGCATCGATCCGCTGCGCGACGCGCGCGTGATGACCGTGCCGCCGTCGCAGATGGTGGCCGCCTTGCGCGCGGGACAGATGGATGGTTTTTGCGCCGGCGAACCATGGGGCTACAAGGCCATCGTCGATGGCGTGGGCGTGACGGCCATCACCAGCGGGGCCATCTGGCCCGATCATCCGGGCAAGGTGCTGGGGACCAGCGCAGCGTTTGCCCAGCAGCATCCGAACAGCTGCCGCGCCCTGATTGCCGCCGTGCTCGAGGCGGGCCGCTGGATCGACGCCAGCGACGCCAACCGGCTGGCCATGGCGGCCACTCTGGCCGAGCCCGCTTATCTGCATACGCCGCAGGAAATGCTGGCGCCACGCATCCTCGGTCACTACCAGGATGGCCTGGGCAAGACCTGGGACGAGGCGCACGGCTTGAAGTTTTACGGCGACGGCGCCGTGAATTTCCCGTATTTGTCGGACGGCATGTGGTTCATGACCCAGCACCGGCGCTGGGGCTTGCTGCGCGACGAGCCCGATTACCTGGCGGTGGCAAGGCAAGTCAACCGCATCGACCTGTACCGCCAGGCGGCGGAAATGACGGCCACGCCAGTACCAAAGGCCGCCATGCGCAGCTCGACCCTGTGCGACGGCGTCGTATGGGACGGCAGCGCGCCGGAAGCCTACGCGGCATCGTTTGCCATCGGCCATTTTTTCTGATTGGAGAGTGCATCATGGCGCAATTTGGAAGCGTGACCCTGGTCGGCGCCGGTCCCGGCGAACCGGACCTGTTGACCCTCAAGGCGGTGAAGGCCATCGCGCGGGCCGACGTGGTGCTGATCGATGACCTCGTCAACCCGGCCATCCTCGCGCATGCGGCACAAGGCGTGCGCGTGGTCGAGGTGGGCAAGCGGGGCGGCTGCGCGTCCACGCCGCAAGCCTTCATCGAACGCCTGATGCTGGCCGAAGCCCGTGCCGGCCTGCACGTGGTGCGCCTGAAAGGGGGCGACCCGTATTTGTTCGGGCGCGGCGGCGAAGAGCGCGCCTATCTGCGCAGCCACGGCGTGGCCGTCGAGGTGATCCCCGGCATCAGCAGCGGCCTGGCCGCGCCATCGTCCATCGGCGTGCCGCTGACGCACCGCAGCTGGAGCCAGGGCGCGATTTTCGTCACGGGTCACGGCAAGGATAGCGCGTCGGAACCGAACTGGCTTGCGCTGGCGCAAAGCGGCCTCACCCTCGTCATCTACATGGGCGTGGCCAGGGTGGCCGCCATCCAGGCGGGCTTGCTGGCCGGCGGCATGGCGCCGGGCACGCCCGTGGCCGTGGTGCAATCGGCCAGCCTGGCAGCCCAGCGCGAATTGCTGAGCACTCTGCGGGATTTGCCCGCCGACTTGCAGGTCAGCGGCCTGGGCAGCCCCAGCATCATCGTCGTGGGCGACGTGGTGCGCTGCGCCGATGCCTGGGATGACCATGGTACAAGCACATTGCAGGCTGCCTCGGTTTGAACTCAGCGGATCGGCAGGGCCACGGGACGGATGGGGGCCGCATCGCCGCCGCGGAATTTCAGCGAGGCGCCGATGAAGGCAAACTGGTAGACCTTGTCGCGTGACAAGCCTTCCAGGTCGACCAGTTTCAGGATGGGCGTGCCCTGCTGCGCCAGCAGATACGTGTGCACGGGCAGGTAGTTGCCGGCCACTTCGGACGGAAACGCTTCGAAACTGAGGTTGTCCGCGCCCACCACCATGGCGCCGCCATCTTCCACAAGGAATTTCGCTGCATCGAGCGACAGGCCGGGCGGATTCGCCATGTACGCTTGCGCCTGCTCATAGTGCTGCATGCGGCCCGTGCGTATCAGCACCACATCGCCCTTTTCCAGCGTGACCTTCTGTTTGGCCAGCGCGGCGCGCAAGTCTTGCCGCGTGACGCGGTAATTGTCGGGCAACTGTTGCAATCCTTTGGCCATGGCCACGTCGATCAGCACGCCGCGCGCGATGATGGGCGGCAGTTTTTCCGCGCCCGTCACGGTCCAGCCCCGGTCGCCCAGGTATTGCTCTTCCGTAAAACCGTTCCAGATCTTGCCGTTCAAGCCGAAATGGTTGAGCGCGTCGATATGCGTGCCCATGTGCGCATACATGGACACGGCCGAACCCGTGTAACTGACGTGGCGGTTCATCTGTTCGCCCACATGCATCGAGTCAGCCACCACGTTGCCCTTCGGCGTGTGCGTCATCTACATCTGGTAGGGCGGATCGCCGGCCGCCTGCCAGCTGGGCATGCCGACATAAAAATCGACGGCCAGGTCGTAGCTCTTGCCGCCGTCGATGCGCGCCAGGATGGCGGCGCGCGATGTCGGCGTCATCAGGTTCAGGCGGCCGATTTCGTCTTTCGGCCCCCAGGGACTGATGCCCACTTCGGGCAGGGCGGCGGCCGGGGCAGCATGCACTGTGGCGGCCAGCAGGGCCAGCAGCAGGGCGGCCAGGGCGGCGGATGGTTTGAACATGGGGTACTCCTTGCGTGACATGAATGAAGAAGCCGCCATCATATTGTTTTCCATTTCAATGATAATCAGCGATAAAATAATAAGATATTCAACTGGATGGAAATAATCATGGATGTCCTGGCGCACATGCGCGTGTTTCGCAAGGTGGTCGAGCGCGACAGCTTCAGCAAGGCGGCGCTGGACCTGAATCAGTCGGCGGCGGCCATCAGCAAGCAGGTGCGCCAGCTGGAGGCGCATCTGGGCACGGTGCTGCTGGTGCGCACGACGCGGCGCATGAGCTTGTCGGACGGCGGGCGCGCCTACTATGCTGAATGCTGCCGCCTGCTCGATGAAATCGATGCGCTGGAACTGGCCACGCGCGGCTGTACCGGCAAGGTGGCGGGGCGGCTGCGCGTGAATGCGCCGCTGTCGTTTGGCTTGAAAGTGCTGTCGCCGCTGCTGCCGGTGTTCATGGCCCGCTATCCGGACGTCAAAATCGAGATGACCCTGGACGACCGCCTGCGCGACGTGGTGGGCGAGGGCTATGACGTGTCGCTGCGCATCCGCGCCGCGCTGGCCGATTCATCCCTGGTGGCGCGCCGCCTGGGCGACATCGAGCAAATGATTTGCGCATCGCCCGCCTATCTGGCGCTGCGCGGCACGCCCCGGCTGGCGCAGGACTTGCACGGCCACGATTGCCTGGCCTACCGGCTGGCCGACAGCCCCGGCGTCTGGCAGCTGGCCGGCCCGGAAGGGAGCAGCAGCATTGTCCTGCCCGTGCGCTTTTCCGCTGACAGCAGCCTGCTGCTGGCCGACATGCTGGTGGCGGGCATCGGCGTGGGGGCGCTGCCGTCATTCGTCGCCGCCCCGCTGCTGGCCAGCGGCGCCCTGGTGCGCGTCCTGCCGTCGTACGGCATGGCCAGGCGCGGCGTGTATGCCTTGACGCCCGACGGACGCCACGTGCAGGAAAAGGTGCGCGCCTTTTGCGACTTCCTGGCCGGGGCGTTGCCGGGGATCTAGGCGCCCGGTGTTTTCCAGGGCAACCATCGGACGCGCTTTTTTTCTTTCACAAGCGCGTGGGGCAGGGGCTTTGATAGTATCCTCGTACTTGCTGGGCGGCGGGGCGCCGCACATTCAAGGAAACCGGAATAAGCGATCGACAATGCACACTTTGAGCAAGGGCGGGACGGGATCAGGCATCAGGATCTGGGCGGGTGGCTTGCTGCTGGCATTGGCGGTGGGCGGCGCCCTGTACGCGGGTGCGGCGCGCACGGTCAATGACGACGCCGAACAGCGTTTCGACAACCTCACGCATGGCGCCCAGCATAGCCTGATCACGCGCGTAAAAAGCTATTCCGACCTGTTGCGGGGCCTCGAAGCCCTGTTCCGCACCAGCGAGCAGCTGACGCGCCGGCAGTTCCACGATTACGTGGCCGGCCTCGATATCGCGCGCCAGTTCCCGGCCATCGAGTCGGTCAACTACGCGGTGGCGCTGACGCAGGCGCAGCGCGCGGCCTATGTCTCCGGCGTGCGCGGTGACACCAGCCTGGCGCCACGCGGCTATCCCGCCTTCACCATTCGTCCGGCGGGGGAGCGGCCGGAATACACGGTACTCACTTACCTGGAACCCGATTCCCTGCTGGCCGAACGCATGGGCGTCGATATCGGCGCCAACCCGCTGGTGGCGCAATCCCTGGCGCAGGCGCGCGACAGCGGCGAGGTCAGCGCGTCAGGCCAGGTGATCATGATCAAGGGGCCGCCCGCGCACATTGGCCTGGGCATGCGCCTGCCCGTGTACCGCAACGGCATGCCGCAAGGCAGCGTGGCCGAGCGCCGCGCCGCCTACCAGGGCTCCGTCGGCATCGGCTTTGGCGTGGCGCAGCTGGTGCACAGCGCGCTCGAACGCAGCGCCCTGGAGCCGCTGCACCTGACCCTGTACAGCGCCGCCGAAGCGCGGCCTGCCGATGGCGTCTGGCGCATCACGCCGCAGGACCGCCTGCTGTTCAATGACGACGACGATCTGGCTGCACCGCCGCCGCAACCGGGCAGCGATGCCGACTATTTCGACCAGGTGCTGCCCGTGGCATACCAGGGCGGCCTGTGGAAAGCCCATTTCCGCGTGCGCAAGGCGGAACTGTACAGCCCCTTCGACCGCTATTTTCCCTGGCTGGCGCTGGCCGTCGGCGTGGCCGGCACCCTGCTCATTTATGGCTACATCTTTACCTTGTACCGTTCGCGCCGCAACGCGGTGGCGCAGCGCACCCTGCTCGATACGGTGCTCGACAGCGTCGACGCCTACGTCTACATGAAGGATGCCGACCTGCGCTACCGCTACGTGAATGCGCGCACGGCGAAGATACTGGGCCGTTCGGCGGAGCAGCTGATCGGTCGCCAGGATGGCGAGTTGATGCTCGGCGATGCGGCGGCGTCGGTGCAGCTGACGGAGCGCCAGGTGTTCGACAGCGGCGCCAAGTTTGTCGGCGAGGAGCGTTTCGTCGATGCGCAGGGCCAGGTGCATCACCTGTGGAGCGTGAAGGTGCCGCTGGGCTTGCCCGGGCCCGTCACGGGCCTGATCGGCCTGTCCACGGACGTGACGGAACTGCACCGCCTGAAGGAGCAGGCCGACGCGGCCAGCCAGGCCAAGAGCGACTTCCTGTCGAACATGAGCCATGAGATCCGCACGCCGATGAACAGCATCATCGGCATGGCGCACCTGGCGCTGAAATCGGTGGCCGACGCGCGCCAGCGCGACTATCTGCAGAAAATCTTCCATTCGGGCCAGCATTTGCTGGGCCTGATCAACGATATTCTCGATTTTTCCAAGATCGAGGCGGGCAAGCTGGAACTGGAAGTGCTGGACTTCCGTCTCGACACCCTGCTGGCGAATATCGCCAGCCAGCTGGGCGACGCGGCCGCCGTCAAGGGCCTGGCACTGCAGTTCGATATCGCGCCGGAACTGCCGCAGCGCTGGCGTGGCGACCCGCTGCGCCTGGAGCAGGTCTTGCTGAACCTGACCAGCAACGCCATCAAGTTTTCCGACAATGGCAGCATCTTCGTGCGCGTGCGCCAGTCCGAGGAGCGGGGCAGCCACGGCATGCTGCGCTTCGAGGTGCAGGATCGCGGCATCGGCATGAATCAGGAAGAGGTGGCGCAGCTGTTCCGCTCCTTCCACCAGGCCGACCCGTCGACCACGCGCAAGTATGGCGGCAGCGGCCTGGGGCTGGTGATCAGCAAGCAGCTGGTGGAGCTCATGGGCGGCAAGGTGGGCGTGTACAGCCAGCCTGGCCTGGGCAGCACCTTCTGGTTCACGGCGCGCCTGGAGAAAAGCGCGCAGGCGGCCGACGAGCGCGTCGCCGAAGTCGAGCCGGAAGTACTGGGCGTGATCCGCGGCGCCTCCATCCTGCTGGTGGAAGACAACGTCTTCAGCCAGCAGGTGGGCTGCGAACTGCTGGAAGACGCCGGCGCCACCGTCTGCGTCGCCTGCAATGGCCGCGAAGCGCTGGAATTGCTGGCGCACCAGCGCTATGACTGCGTGCTGATGGACGTGCAGATGCCGGAGATGGACGGCTTCGAGGCGACGCGCCGCATCCGCGCCGATCCGCAGCTTGCCGGTCTGCTGGTGATCGCCATGACGGCCAATGCGGGCAGCGAAGACCGCGCCCGCTGCCTGGAGGCGGGCATGGACGAATTCGTGACCAAGCCGATCGCCCCGAATCTGCTGTTTCACCTGCTGGCGAAATGGTTCCGGCTGCGTGGAGGCATCGGCGGCATCGGCCATGCGCGCGTGGGTGACAGGCTGGTGGCAGTGCCGAAGGCGCCGCCATCGGGAGCCTCGCCGGAGTTGCGCGACACGGCCATCCTCGACCTGGCCACGCTGGCGCTCACGTTCAGCAATGACCCCGTGAAGATGCGCAAATACACCCAGCTGTTTCTCGACACGGCGCGCGACGGCATCGCCGAAATGGAGCAAGCCATGGCGCTGGAAGACCTGGGGCGCCTGGCCGACCTGGGCCACCGCAGCAAATCGTCGGCACTGGCCGTGGGCGCGCATGCCTTTGCCGGCCTGTGCGCGTCGATCGAAGGTTTGCGCGTGGGCGGCGACCTGCAGCAGGCGCGCGCCCTGTTGACAGCCCTCGGACCGGCGCTGGCGCAGGTGGCGGAACAAATTTCTGTGGAATTTGCCGCCAGCGACGCCCCCTGACGCAGGCAGCGGCGATAATATGCCTTTGACGTCTCCGGCCACCCGGCCGGAGGCGCGGCAACCCATCGGATCAGCATGCATACTCCCGTCACGCCCGGCCTCCTCATCCTGCATGGCAACCAGCTGGAACAGCTGCGCGCCGCCGTCTTCCAGTGGCTGCGCCAGCATCCGCTGGCACCGCTGGAAACGGATATCTTCCTGGTGCAGTCGAACGGCGTGGCCGAATGGCTGAAGATCGCCCTGGCCGAGGAGATGGGCGTATGCGCCGCCACGCGCATCGCGCTGCCGGCGCGCCTGCTGTGGGAGAGCTACCGCGGCATGCTGGGGCGCGAGCGCGTCCCGCGCGTGTCGCCGTTCGACAAATCCCCGCTGACGTGGCGCTTGATGCGTCTATTGCCCTCGCTGCTGGCCGACCCGGTGTTTGAGCCGCTGCGCTACTTCCTTGCCGATGGCGATAGCGAACGCCGGCTGCAGCTGGCCGAGCGCCTGGCCGACCTGTTCGACCAGTACCAGGTCTACCGCGCCGACTGGCTGGCCGACTGGGCCGCAGGGCGTGACCAGTTGCGCACGGCGCGCGGCGAAGCTATCCCATTGAAGGCGGACCAGCGCTGGCAGGCGCAGTTGTGGCGCGCCGTGGCGGCCGACGTCGAGGCTTTCGAGCGCGACACGGGCCGCGCCGACATCCATGACGCCTTCCTGGCGGCGATCGCCGCCGGCGATGCGCCTGCCGGCAAGCTGCCGCGCAGGGTGGTGCTGTTTGGCGTGTCTGCCTTGCCGTACCAGACCTTGCAGGCGCTGGCCGCGCTGGCGCGCCACACGCAGGTGGTGCTGGCCGTGCCGAATCCATGCCAGTTTTACTGGGGCGACATCATCGACGGGCGCGACTTGCTGCGCGCGCAAAACAAACGCCAGCGGCAGCGCAACGGCACCGACCTGGCGCAAATTCCGCTCGAAGAACTGCATGCGCACAGCCACCCGCTGCTGGCCAGCTGGGGCAGGCAAGGGCGCGACTTCATCCGCATGCTCGACGAATTCGACGAACACGCGCAAGCCGAAGGGCGCGACGACAGCCTGCGCATCGACCTGTTTGGCGAGGAAACGGGCGAGACCCTGCTGCAGCAGGTGCAGGTGGCCATCCGCGAACTGCGCCCGCT
Source organism: Janthinobacterium sp. BJB426 (assembly GCF_002735705.1). GTDB lineage: Bacteria > Pseudomonadota > Gammaproteobacteria > Burkholderiales > Burkholderiaceae_D > Janthinobacterium. Next base: position 60,491 of record NZ_PDZL01000020.1, on the reverse strand, counting down.
GGCCGAACACGAGCAGACACCGCCCGAGGCAGGCGACCGCTCGATCGAATTTCATGTGGCGCACAGCGTGCAGCGCGAAGTGGAAGTGCTGCACGACCAGCTGCTGGCCATGTTCGCGCACAGCGCCGAGACGGGCTTGCGCCCGCGCGACGTGGTGGTGATGGTGCCCGACATCGACACGTTCACGGCCGCCATCCACGCCGTCTTCGGCCAGTACCGGCGCAATGACGAGCGTTTCATTCCGTTCGAGATCGGCGACGTGAAGGACCGCAGCGTCAACCCGCTGCTCGTTGCGCTCGAATGGCTGCTGCAGTTGCCGCAACAGCGCTGCCGCCAGAGCGAAGTGCGCGACCTGCTCGACGTACCGGCGCTGGCGGCCCGCTTTGGTCTGCAGCCGGACGACCTGGCCACTCTGGGCGCCTGGATCGAAGGGGCGGGCGTGCGCTGGGGCCTGGACCAGGCACACCGTGCCGGCCTGGGGCTCGGTGCGGCCGGCGAACAGAATGCGTGGATCTTCGGCGTGCGGCGCATGTTGCTCGGCTATGCCAGCGGCAGTGGTGCCAGTTTTGGCGGCATCGAGCCGTATGCGGAAGTGGGCGGCCTCGATGCGGCGCTGGCGGGCTCGCTGGCGCAGCTGGTCGAGGCGCTGCTGCACTGGCGCAGCGTGCTGGCCGGCGCCTGCACGCCGGCCGAATGGGGCGTGCAGGCGCGCGCGCTGCTGGCCGCCTTCTTTGACGCCGACGACGAAGGCGACCGTTTGACCCTGGCGCAGCTGGAAGGCGCCTTGCAGGGTTGGCTGGAAACCTGCGAACACGCGGGCTTTGTCGAGCAGGTGCCGCTGTCCGTGCTGCGCGTGGCGTGGCTGGGCGCGCTGGACGAGCCGACCCTGAACCATCAATTCGTCTCCGGCGGCGTGACCTTCTGCACCCTGATGCCGATGCGCGCCGTGCCATTCCGTGTCGTATGCCTGCTGGGCATGAACGATGGCGACTTCCCGCGCCGCGCGCCGAAGGCCGATTTCGACTTGCTGGCGCTGCCCGGCATGGCGCGCCCGGGCGACCGCTCGCGCCGCGACGATGACCGCTACCTGATGCTCGAAGCCTTGCTGGCCGCGCGCGACAAACTGTACGTGAGCTGGGTGGGGCGCAATGTGCGCGACAATTCCGAGCAGCCGCCGTCCGTCCTCGTGTCGCAGTTGCGCGATTACCTGGCCGCCGGCTGGTCGCTGGACCGGTATTTGGCAAGCCTGACGACCGAGCACGCGCTGCAGCCGTTCAGCCGCCGCTATTTCGAGGCCGATGGCTTGCTGACCTACGCGCGCGAATGGCGCGTCGCGCATGCCGATGCCGATGCGCAGGCCGCCGTGCTGCCGCTGGGCCTTTACGAGCTCGATCCCGGCACGCGTTTGAAACTGGGCGAGCTTGCCAGCTTTTTGCGCCAGCCCGTCAAATACTTTTTCCGCCGCCGCTTGAGCGTATATTTCGCCGATGCGGCCATGCTGGGCGAGGATGAAGAGCCGTTCGGCCTGAATGCGCTCGAGCGCTATCTGCTGGAAGACACCATGCTGGACGACGGCGGCGCCGTCGAAGCGCTTGATGACGTGCGCGCCAGCCTGGAAGCGCGCGCAGCGAAGCTGGCGCGCGAAGGCGTGCTGCCCATCGGCCTGATTGGCCGGCAAGTGCAGGCGCAATTGGTCGAGGCGCTGGTGCCCGTGCGCAGCGCGTGGCTGTCCTTGCGCGCCTCGTTCCCGTACGCGGCCGACAAGCGCGCCATCAACTTGCCGTTTGGCGAGCTACAGATCGACGACTGGCTCGACAAATTGTGCAGCAACGGGCAGGAGACGGCCTGGCTGATGCAGATATCCTCGAAAGTGACGGACAAGGGCGGCCTGGCGCGCGGCGACAAGCTGATGCTGATGTGGCTGCGCCAGCTGGCCGCCGCCGCCCTCGGTTTCCCCGTCACCGGCTACCTGGTGGCGCGCGACGCCATCGTCAGCATGGCGCCGCTCGATCCGGCCAGCTCGCGCGACGCGCTGGCCACCTTGCTGGCGCTGTGGCGCGAAGGCATGAACCATCCGCTGCCGACGGCCTGCAAGACGGGCCTGGCGCTGGTGCAGCAGGGTGACCCGCGCGCCGTCTACGATGGCGGCTTTGAACTGTCTGGCGAGCGCGACGAACTGTGCCTGGCGCGCCTGTGGCCCGAGTTTTCCGCGCTGGCCGCGGAAGAAGCCTGGGAAGACTGCACGCGTGAGCTGTATGGCCCGCTGGCCGACTGGCTGCAGCAGCACATTACGATAGACCCGATCAGCGCGCCCGCAGACGGTGCGGGAGAAGAACAATGACGAGCCATTTGCTCAACCCCCTGGCGTTCCCGCTGCATGGCTCGCGCCTGATCGAAGCCTCGGCCGGCACCGGTAAAACCTGGACCATCGCCGCGCTGTACGTGCGGCTCGTGCTGGGGCATGGCGACGACGACAGCCGTTTTACGCGTCCGCTGCTGCCGGCCGACATTTTGGTGATGACGTTTACCCGCGCCGCCACGCGCGAATTGTCGAACCGCGTGCGCGAGCGCCTGATCGAGGCGGCCGCATATTTCCGCCACGAGTCTGGCGGCAGCGATCCGTTTCTCGATGCCTTGCTCGAATCCTATCCGGACGAGAGCGAACGGCAAAAGGCCGCGCACCGGCTGATGCTGGCCGCCGAGACGATGGATGAAGCGGCCATTTTCACCATCGACGCCTGGTGCCAGCGCATGTTGCGCGAGCACGCGTTCGACAGTGGCAGCCTGTTCGACGAAGAACTGGTCAGCGACGAGCAAGCCCTGTTCGAGGATGCGGCCCACGATTACTGGCGCCAGCAAGTCTATCCCTTGCCGCCGCAGGCGCTCGACGTGCTGCTGGCCTGCTGGCCCGACGTGGGGGCGCTGAAGAAGGGCGCGCGCGAGCTGGCGCGCCGCGCGGACATCATGCGCATGGCGGACGAGGAACCGTTGTCCGTGCTGATCGCGCGCGAACAGCGGGCGCTGGCCGCGCAGCTGGCCACCCTGAAGGCGGGCTGGGTCGAGCGCGTGGACCGGATGGCCGCCTGGATCAATGACCACCGCGCCGCCAATCCCAAGTGTTTTAATGGCGTCAAGATGAAGCCGGAAAACCTGGCGAAGTGGTTCGACGGCTTGCGCCGCTGGGCGCAGGATCCGCTCTTGCTGCAGCCGGCCATCACGGCCAAGGCGTGGGAGCGCTTGACGCCGTTCGGCATCGAGGATGCGTTTGCCAAGAGTTTCACGGCGCAGGTACCCGAGTGCTTCGACCATACCGAGGCGCTGGGGATCGCCCTGGCGGCCCTCACGCCGCTGGCGCACAAGCTGCACCTGCATGCGGCGGCGGCCATCGCGCGGCGCATGGATCAATTGAAACGCCAGTCGCGCCAGTTCGGCTTTGCCGACATGCTGCAGCGCCTGCACGACGCGCTGGCTGGCGAAAACGGCGCGGCCCTGCGCCAGCGCATCGTCGACCAGTATCCGCTGGCGATGGTCGATGAATTCCAGGATACGGCGCCCGCCCAGTACCAGATTTTCAATCTGCTGTACCGCATCGCCGACAACGACCCGGCCCTGGGCCTGTTTTTGATCGGCGACCCGAAACAGTCGATCTACGGCTTTCGCGGCGCCGACATCCAGAGCTACCTGGCGGCGCGGCGCGCAACAAACGGGCGCCATTACCAGCTGGGCACCAACTACCGTTCGACGGCGCCGCTGGTGGCGGCCGTCAACCAGCTGTTCCTGCATGCCGAGCGCGACGAGGTGCCGGCCGGCGCCTTCCGCTACCGGAAAAACGGCGAGAACCCGCTGCCGTTCGAAGCCGTCGATGCCAAGGGCCGCGCCGAATTTTTGGTAACAAAGGATGGCGCCATGCCGGCGCTGATGGCCGCCTGCGCCAGCGATGAAGGGCTGCGCGGCGACAGCTACCGCGAGTATTTCGCGCAGCACTGCGCCGAGCACATCGTCGCCATGCTGGGCGATGCGCAAGCAGGTTTCGATGGCCCGGACGGTTTCACGCGCCTGCAGCCGGCCGATGTGGCCATCCTCGTGCGCGACCGCAAGGAGGCGGCGGCCATCCGCCGCGCGCTGGCGCGCCGCAGGGTTGCCAGCGTCTACCTGTCCGACAAGGATTCCGTCGTCGACAGCGAGGAAGCGCAAGACGTGCTGCGCTGGCTGGCAGCGCTGGCCAACCCGCTCGACGGGGGGCTGGCGCGCGCCGCGTTTGCCACGCGCACCATCGGCCTGTCGCTAGGCGAACTGGCGCGGCTGTCGAGCGATGAACTGGAATGGGAACGCCGGGTCGAGCAACTGAAGGCCCTGCACCTGATCTGGCAGCGCCAGGGCGTGCTGGCCATGCTGCGCCGCTTCATCCACGAATTGCAGCTGCCGGCCATGCTGCTGCAGCAGACGGGCGGCGAGCGGCGTCTGACGAATCTGCTGCACCTGGCCGAATTGCTGCAATCGGCCAGCCGCCAGCTCGATGGCGAGCAGGCGCTGATACGCTGGCTGGCCGAGCAGATCGCCGGCGAAGGCGAGGGCGGTGACGAGCGCGTGCTGCGCCTGGAAAGCGATGCGGAGCTGGTGAAAGTCATCACCGTGCACAAGTCGAAGGGGCTCGAATACCCGCTCGTGTACCTGCCGTTTGCCGTCACGGCGCGCAAGGTGGACAAACGCAACCGCAGCTTCTTCGAGTATGCGGGCGAGGATGGCGAACGCCGCCTCGACCTGTCCCTGTCCGACGAGGCCATGGCGGCGGTCGAAGAGGCGCGCATCGAGGAAGACTTGCGCTTGCTGTATGTGGCCCTGACGCGCGCGCGCCACTTCCTGTGGCTGGGCGTGGCCGCCCAGGCGGCGCGCAAGGCGGGCGAGAACACCTTGCACGAATCGGCGCTCGGCTACCTGCTGACGGGCGGCGACAAGCTGCCGGCGGAGCAACTGCTGCTGCGCTGGCAGCAGGTGGCGGGCAGCTGCGACGCCATCTATGTCAGCGCGCTGGCGCAGCCCGACGCCTGCACGGTGCTGGACCGGGTCGAGCGGCGCCCCGAGCTGCGTCCCGCCCCCGTGTTCGCGGGCGAATTCGAACGCGACTGGTCGGTGGGCAGCTTTACCTCGCTGACGCGCCAGATCGGCGCCGTGGCGGCCGCGCACGTACCGCAGCGGGCGCTGGAAGAAACCCTGCTGGAAGATGGCACTGGCGTGCCAGCCGCCTCGCCGCTGCAGACGGGCGACGCCCCGTGGCACCGCTTCCCGCGCGGCTCCGTGCCCGGCAACTTCCTGCACGAGCAGCTCGAGTGGATGGGCGGCGAAGGTTTTGACAGCGTCCACGAGGCGCACTTCGACACGCGCCTGGCCGCGCGCTGCGAGCGGGCTGGCTGGGCCCATCGCCAGGAAGACGCCATCGCCTGGCTCAGGGAAGTCGCCGTCACGCCGCTGCCGCTGCTCGATGCGTCGCTGTCGCAGCTTAATAGCACCCTGTCCGAGATGGAGTTCTGGTTCCCCAGCGAGCATTTGTCCACCGGGGCGCTCGATCAGCTGTGCACGCGTTTGCTGCTCGACGGCGCGCCGCGTCCCGTGCTGCCGCGGCGCCAGCTGCACGGCATGCTGAAAGGCTTTGCCGACCTGGTCATCGAACAGGATGGCCGCTACTGGGTGCTCGACTACAAGTCGAATGCACTGGGCGCCAACGACGCGGCCTATCACACGGCCGCGCTGGCGGCTGGCATGGCGCAGCACCGCTACGATATCCAGGGCGCCATCTACATGCTGGCCCTGCACCGGCTGCTGAAAAGCCGCCTTGGTGACGCGTATGACCCGGCCGAGCACCTGGGCGGCGCCATCTTCCTGTTCCTGCGCGGTATCGCGAATGCGGATACGCATGGCTGCTACTGGCTGGCGCCGCAGCTGGAACTGCTGGACGGCCTCGATCAATTATTGTCAGAAGAAGTGGAAATAGCATGAACCATGACGTGGCTCTGGACGCCCTGTTTGCCCATGTCGACGGCGTCGCCGGGGATGGCCATCTGCGCCGCCTGAGCGCCGCCTTTGCCCGCTTCATCGCCAGCCTGGACGAGCAGGCGCCAAATGCGCCCGCCGTGGCCGTGGCGTGCGTGGTGCTGTCCGAGCTGGAAGGGCGGGGCCACAGTTGTTTGATGCTGGCCGAGCTGGCCGGCGAACCGTCGCAGTTGCTGGGCTGGAGCGAGGAGCTGTGGCATGGCGTGCTGGCCGTTTCCGGCCCGCTGCCGGACAGCGTCGATGGCTGGCGCGCGCTGTTGGCTGGCGCGCCGCAGGTGTGGCAGGTGGATGCCCACGACATGCGCCAGCCGCTGGTGCTCGACGGCGACCGCCTGTACCTGCGCCGCTACTGGCGCGACGAGACCCTGGTGGGCGAGAAAATCGCGCTGCGCGCGCAGGATTTGACCAATCCGCCGCTGGCGCAGGTGCGGCAATGGCTCGACACCCTGTTCGACCAGCCCACGCAGGATGGTGGCCCGGACTGGCAAAAGGTGGCGTGCGCCATCGCCTTGCGCGGCAAGGTGGCCATCATCACGGGCGGGCCGGGGACGGGCAAGACGTACACGGTGGCCAGTTTGCTGACCTTGCTGTTTGCCGTCTCGCCGCAGCCGGAGCAGCTGCGCATCGCGCTGGCCGCGCCCACGGGCAAGGCGGCCGCGCGCCTGAAGCAGTCGATCGACAAGGCCTTGAGCGGCCTGGCGGAAAAGGTCGGGGAAGCCTTGCCCCTGCTGGAACTGGCGCGGCGCATGGGCGCGGCCCGTACCCTGCATAGCTTGCTGGGTGCGCGGCCCGATACGCGCGCCTTTGCCCACCACGCGGGCAATCCGCTCGACGTCGACGTGCTGATCGTCGATGAGGCGTCGATGGTGCACCTGGAGATGATGGCCTCCGTGCTCGACGCCTTGCCGCCCACGGCGATCCTGATCCTGCTCGGCGACAAGGACCAACTGGCGTCCGTGGAAGCGGGCGCCGTGCTGGGTGACTTGTGCCACGACGCGCAAGCGGGCGGCTATACGGACGCCACCATCGCGTATGCGCAGGCGGCCAGCGGCGTGGCTATTCCCGCCGCCTTTGCCGGTGCGGCGGGTGCGCTGGCGCAGCAGACCGTGATGCTGCGTCACAGCCACCGTTTCAGCGGTCCGATCGGCGAGCTGGCGCTGGCCGTGAACGGCGGCAGGCCCGAACTGGCCAAGGCTTGCTTCGCCGGCGACAGCGGCGGCCAGTTGGCGTGGAGCGTGACCGCGCAGCCGGACGAGGTGCTGCGCCTGGCCTTGCGCGGGCGGTTTGACGCGCCGGGCGGCTACCAGCCCTACCTGGAACTGGTCAATGCGGGCGGCGATGCGTACGCGCAGCATGACGACTGGGTGCGCGCCGTGCTGCACAGTTTTGAATCGTTCCGCATTTTGTGCGCCGTGCGCGAAGGCGAGTGGGGCGTGGCCGGCTTGAACACGGCCATCGAACTGCGGCTGGAAAAGGAAGGCTTGATACGCCGCAGCGAGTGGTATGTGGGTCGTCCCGTGATGGTCACGCGCAACGACTACGGCACTGGCGTGTTCAATGGCGACATCGGCCTGACCCTGCGCGACCCTGCGCGGCCCGGCTCCCTGCGCGTGTACTTTTTGGAAGGCGAGAACGTGCGCAGCGTGCTGGCCACGCGTTTGCGCCATGTGGAAACGGCGTTCGCCATGACGGTGCACAAATCGCAGGGCTCGGAATTTCGCCATACGGTGCTGGTGCTGCCGCAGGAAGGCGGCGCCATGCTGGCGCGCGAACTGGTCTATACAGGCATCACGCGTGCGCGCGACTTCTTTACCCTCGTCTCGCCTACGCAGGCCGTGCTGTTCGATGCGATTCTGCGCCGTACGCAGCGGGCCAGCGGCTTGAGGGGGCTGATCGGCTGATGGCTGGACTGGGTTTGATGAGTTTCCATATGGAAATATATGTGTTGTATTCCGAATATTGATGGAAATTGTTCCGATTTTTGTGTGAAAATGCTTTCGTAGAGAAAGTAGTGCAAAAGCACTGTTTCACGCCATTAAAATTGAAACGAGGAGTCCATCATGTTGTCTTCCCTTCGCACGCGGCTGGTGCTCATTTGCGTGGCCATCGTCGTGCTGTCCATGCTGGCCCTCTCGGTCGCCAATTACATCACCACGCGCAGCAGCATGCTGGCGTCGTCGGACCAGCAGATGCAGCAGTTGTTGCACAGCCAGTCGGCCGTGCTGGCGCAATGGGTCGATGGCAAGAAAAAGGTCATGGCGTCCGTCGTCATGTCGGCAGAGACGCCGGACCCGCTGCGCGCTTTCCAGATCGCGGAAAAGGCCGGCGATTTCGCGGAAGTGTTCATCGGCTACGCGGACAAACGCTCCGTGTTTACCCATCCGGGCCGTCCGGCCGATTTCGATCCCACGGCGCGCGCCTGGTACACGGACACCGTCAAGGCGGGCGTGCCGATGCTCACGCCGCCGTACGTGGACGCGGCCAGCCACAAGCTGGTGGTGTCGTTCACGGCGCCCGTCGGCCCGAAAGAGGCGCTGCTGGGCGTGGCGGGCGCGGACGTGCTGCTCGATACGGTGATCGCCAACGTGGTGGCGATCAAGCCGACGCCGCACAGCTTTGCCTTCCTCGTCGACCAGAGCGGCACCATCATCGCCCACGCGAACAAGGACCTGAGCCTGCAGCCGGTGACGAAACTCGATGCGTCGCTGTCGGCCGCGCAGGTCAACCGCCTGGAAAGCACGCGCACGAGCGATGCCGTGCGCCTCGATGAGCGTGACGGCAAGCTGTATGTCACGCGCGTGGCGGGCACCGACTGGCTGCTGGCCGTGGTGCTGGACCAGCAGGAAGCCATGCAAGCCTTGCAGACGATGCTGACGACGGCCACCGTCACGGCCGCGTTGCTGACCGGGCTGGCGGCGCTGCTGCTGTCGCTGCTGGTGTTCAGGATGCTCAAGCGCCTGGAACTGGTGCGCGACGCGCTCGACGACATCGCCTCGGGCGAGGGCGACCTGACGCGCCGCCTCGACGCTTCCGGCGTGGATGAACTGGCGCAGATCGCCGGCGCCTTCAACCGCTTCATCGACAAGATCGCCGCCGTGCTCGTAAAAATCCGCACGGCCAGCGAATCGGTGAAAGTCTCGTCATCGGAAATCGCCGCCGGCAACCAGGACCTGTCATCGCGCACGGAACAGCAAGCCAGTTCGCTGGAAGAGACGGCAGCCTCGATGGAAGAGCTGACCAGCACGGTGAAACAGAATGCCGACAATGCGCGCCAGGCCAATCAGATGGCGCAATCGGCGTCCGGCGTGGCCAGCAAGGGCGGGCAAGTGGTGGCACAGGTGGTCGATACCATGGCCTCGATCAACGACTCGTCGAAGAAGATCGTCGACATCATCAGCGTCATCGACGGCATCGCCTTCCAGACGAATATCCTGGCCTTGAATGCGGCCGTGGAAGCGGCACGCGCGGGCGAGCAGGGACGCGGCTTTGCCGTGGTGGCGACGGAGGTGCGTAATCTGGCTCAAAGATCCGCTGGCGCAGCGAAGGAAATCAAGCTGCTGATCGACGATTCGGTGGGCAAGGTGGACTCGGGCGCGCGCCTGGTCGACGAGGCTGGCGCGACGATGCAGGAAATCGTCGACAGCGTGCGCCGTGTAACGGACATCATGGGTGAGATCACGGCGGCCAGCGCAGAGCAAAGCTCGGGCATCGAGCAGGTGAACCAGGCGATTGCGCAGATGGACCAGGTGACGCAGCAGAACGCGGCCCTGGTGGAAGAGGCGGCCGCCGCGGCGGAAAGCCTGCAAGACCAGGCCAGCACCCTGGCGCAGGTGGTGGGCGTGTTCAAGCTCGATGACGGGCAGGCGCCGCAGCAACCGCCGGCAAGGCCCGCGGCGCGCGCATCGATTGCGCCGCGCATCGCCAGCCGTCCCGCAACGGTGCCCGTCGCCAGGCCGGAGCGCAGCGAAGAGTGGGAGACGTTTTAAGCTCTTTTGGACTTTCAAGCGCGGCGGGGCGCCAGGGTCGGCGCCATCTGTTTCGCCACCTCGAAAAAAGCGTTGGTGGCGGGCGTGTTCTGGCGCCGGTCGCGCACGGCCAGGCCCACCTTGCGGCTGACGGGCGGGTTTAACGGCAGGGCGACCAGCTCCGGATACTGTTCGCGCAGGCGCTGCGGCAGGGCCAGTTCGGCCACGATGGACAGGCCGTCGCCGCGGCTGACCATGTCGAGGATGGTGATCACCTGGCTGATGCGGTAGGGCACGTTCGGCTGCAAGCCCGCGTTGGCGAACAGCGGTTCGATCAGGCAGGCGCATCCCGCTTCGGACATGATGAACGGACCTTCGCACAACTGCGCCAGGGTGATGGACGTTTCGCTGGCCAGCGCATGGCTGCGCGGCACCAGCGCCATCATCTGGTCTTCCACCAGCGGCGCCGTATCGAAACGCTCGTCGGGCAGCACGACGAAGCCGACGTCGACCCTGCGTTCGCGTATCCACTGCACCACTTCATGGTCTGCGCCCTCGTCGATGCGCAGGTCGATGCCCGGATAGCGCAGGCGAAATTGCGCCGTGATGGCCGGCAGCAGATTCAACGACGACGTCGGGCCGAAGGAGCCGATGCGCAGGGTGCCCTGGCGCTGGCCCAGCACGTCGGCCGCTTCCTGGCGCATGGCTTCCGACAAACCGAGGATTTCGCGCGCACGCACGAGCAGTTGGCGGCCCACATCGGTCAGTTCGGCCGAGGCCTGGTGGCGCACGATGAGGTCAACGCCCATCTCCTTTTCCAGCGCTTTCAAGGCATGCGAGACGGCTGACTGGCTGATGCCCAGCTGCGCGGCGGCGGCGGAAAAACCGTGCAGTTCGGCTACCAGGGTAAAGATTTCCAGTTGCGTGAAGGTCATGGTGTGGTTTCTTTGAGATATGAGTATTTGCTCATTATTTCATGAGTTAATATTAGTATTAATATATATGTACAGCGTCCGCTGTACAAGCGATATCATAGGACTTTCCATGCGCACTACCGCCATACCTTCCGCCGCCTTGCCTTCCGTGCAATCGCCGCTCGTCTATCTCAAACTGATTTTCGTCGCCCTGTTCTGGGGCGGTACCTTTATCGCCGGCCGCGTGCTGGCGCAGCAGATGCCTCCGATGACGGCGGCCAGCGGACGCTTCGGCGTGGCCGTGCTGTTGCTGCTCGTGCTGGCGTGGAAACTCGAAGGCGGCTTGCCGCGCCTGGACCGCAAGCAGCTGATGACGACGGCCGCGCTTGGCCTGACGGGCATCTTTCTGTACAACCTGTGCTTCCTGGCGGCCCTGTCGCGCATGCCGGCGGGGCGCACGGCTCTGTTCGTGGCCCTGAACCCGATCGTCACGGCGCTGGCCTCGGCCTTCCTGTTCCGCGAACGGCTCGGTTCCTTCAAGTGGCTGGGCATCATGCTGGCGTTTTGCGGCACGGCCATCGTCATCACGCGCGGCGACTTGGCCGGCGTGCTGCATGGCACGGGCGGCGGCATCGGCATGGGCGAAGTGTTCATGTTTTGCGGTATTTCCAGCTGGGCCGCCTACACCCTGATCGGCCGGGTCGCGCTGAAGGGCTTGAGCCCGATTGCCGCCACCACGTATGCGTCGATGTGGGGCCTGGCCTTTTTGCTGGTGGGCGCGGTGGTGGAATTCCCGAACGTGCCATGGCACAGCTTTGGCTGGCAAGTGTGGGCCGCCATCGGCTACCTGGGCGTGTTCGGCACGGTAATCGGCTTTGTCTGGTATTACGAGGGCGTGAAAGCGCTGGGTCCGTCGCGCACGGCCGTGTTCAACAACCTCGTGCCCGTATTCGGCATCGTGCTGGCGGCAGTGCTGTTGGGCGAACCCGTGCTGGTTTCGATGCTGGTGGGCGGCGCGGTGACGATTGCCGGCGTGGTGATGACCAACCGGCAAGCGAAATAATCAGCGGGCGCGGCGGCGTTTACCAGGTTTCGCCGGCGCCTTCTTGTGCCGGCTGACCGAGGCGCGCATCACTTTCGGTTCTTCGATGCCGTTCTCGGCCGCAAGCATGCGGCGGATGTTGACGGCGTCCATGGCGCGCACGGAATTGGCGCGCGCGTTGAGCAGGATCATGGTGGCGAACTTGCCGGCCGACTTGATGCGCATGATCAGGCAGCGGCCCGCTTCATTCGTATAGCCCGTTTTCGACAGGCCGATATCCCAGCCCTTGGCGCCCACCAGGCGGTTCGTGTTGTGGTATTCCACGTCGCGGCCCTTGATCTGGATGATGTCCTTCGAGTCCGTCGTGATGCGGCTGATTTCCGGGTAGCGCGAGGCGGCCACGGCCATTTTGACGAGATCCGCCGCCGTCGACTGATTGTTCGGCGACAGGCCCGTCGGCTCTTCGATCACGGTCTGGCGCATGCCCAGGGCCTTGATCTTGGCGTTGACGGCCACGGCAAACGCGGTCGGGCCGCCGGGGAAGGTGCGCGCCAGCGAGGCGGCGGCGCGGTTGTCGGATGACATCAGCGCCAGTTGCAGCACGTCGTGGCGGCTCAGGGTGGCGCCCACGGGCACGCGCGAGGTGCTGTGTTTCAGGGTGTCGACATCCTCGCGGTCGATGCTGATCTCTTCCTGCATATTCGCCTTGGAGTCGAGCACGACCATGGCCGTCATGAGTTTGGTCAGCGAGGCGATGGGTACCACCACGTTGGAATTTTTTTCAAGCAAGACTTTGCCTGTGCCGTCTTCGACCACCAGTATCGACTGGGAACCGAAGGGCACGGCGATGGCCGCTGTCGAAAGCGTCATCAGCACCGCGGCGAACATTTTTTTGAGCATGGGATTGTATGTGGGAAAGCAGTTTTGGGGCGCCATCGTGGGCGCTGCGCGCAAATCCGGAAACGGGCCGCGCGGGGACGCGGCGTGTATCTCGGAGGCAATATTTGCCAAGCTTAAACAATACCATTAAAGATCAAGCGATGTCTACGGTATAAGCCCGTGACAAGCGGCGTTGCGGCCAATTTGGCAAATAAATGGGGCTAATCTTGCCGTAGTGAAAATTGTTGCGCGATTATTGATTTCGTCTTGGAAACTTCGTATTATTTCAGCAATATTGGCAGCCATGGTCCGGCAGGCGCCGCGCGTTTCGTCGCTGATGCCTGTCGCTTCGTGCTTCGTCGCCCCACGCTATGCCCTGCAACAAGGGCGCCGTAGACTGCGTTCATGCCTGATTGAGACGACAAGGAGAACGCAGCATGTGGAAAAAATTTGCGGGATGGTATCGCTGTTACGACGATGAAACCCTCAGGGTGCTCGCGCATCCGGACACGGCGGCCCAGTTGCCGCATGGCTGGCGGCGCTGGGTGGCGTTGCGCCTCGTCACCCTGACGCCGATCGAGCGCCAGCAATTCCACGCCTTCATGCTCAAGTACCGAGGCGCCGGCTTTTACCTGGCGGCAGCCAGGCTGGTGCTGTTGTTCAGTATCATCGGCGTTGTGCTGCACCTGCTGCTGCCCGACAAGGTGGGCTGGACCAAGGCCGTGGTGCTCAGCAATGTGCTCGGCCTGGCGATGGCCTGGGGCGTGCTGGGGGTCTGGTTCAATTACCGCAAGCTGGCGCAAAAGAAGTTCAAGACGCTGCTGCTGCTACTGCTGGTGCCGGCCTTGGGCGGTGTGGCGATTGGCGTGCTGCGCGCCATACTGGAAGGTAATAGTTCCATCGGCGTGGCCATCGAGCGCGGTGCGCGCGTGGGCGGCTGGGCCGCGCTGACGGCCGGGCTGGTCTACATGATACCGATGACCATCGTCGTTCTGTGGCGCAACCGCCAGTACGAGGCGCTGGCCCTGCAGCTGCAGCAGGATGCCGAGCGCGACCGTCTGGCGCGCGAGCTGAGCGAATCGCAGCTGCGTTTGCTGCGCGCGCAGATCGAACCGCATTTCCTGTTCAACACCCTGGGCGCCGTGCAGCAGCTGGCCGAGCAGGGCGCCAGCGGGGCGGTGCAGGCGGCCGCGCTGACGGCCAACCTGATCGCCTTCTTGCGCGCCAGCCTGGCCGAGATGCGCGCCGACCAGGTGCCCCTGCAAACGGAATTCGACGTGGTGCAAGCGTATCTGCAAGTGATGCAGGTACGCATGGGCACGCGCCTGTCCTTCCGCCTCGATTTGCCGCCCGGCCTGGCGCAGATGCAAGTGCCCAGCATGATCTTGCTGACCCTGGTGGAAAACGCCATCAAGCATGGCATCGAGCCATCGCTGCGGGGCGGCGAGATCGCCGTCTCGGCCCTGCTGGACGCGGACGGCGCCATGCGCTTGCGCGTGCAGGATAGCGGTGTGGGCCTGGGCGCCGCGAGTGCGCCCGGAGGCGGCCTGGGCCTGGAGAATGTGCGCCGCCGGCTGCAGCTGGCCGCAGCCGCTGCCAGCCTGCACGTGCAAAATGGCGAGGACGAGGGCGTGCTCGCCGAGATCGTATTGCCGATGAATACCAAGGAACTTGCCGCATGAATGCCACCATCCTGATCGCCGAGGACGAACCCCTGATGCGCGAACGCCTGCAAACGATGCTGGCGCTGGCCTGGCCCGAGGCGCGCATCGTGCTGGTGGCGGAAAACGGCAACGATGCCTGGGACGGTTTTCTCGAACATGAGCCGGACGTGGTCTTCCTCGACATCCGCATGCCTGGCCTGTCGGGCCTGGAAGTGGCCGAGCGCATCGGCAAGCGCGCCCACGTCGTGTTCGTCACGGCCTACGACCAGTACGCTGTCGATGCCTTCGACGCGGGCGCCGTCGACTACCTGTTGAAACCCGTACAGGCCGAGCGGCTGCAGCGGGCGCTGGCCCGGCTGCGCGACAAGCTCGGCGCCCAGCCGGCCGACATGGCGAATTTATTGCAATCGCTGCGCGCGGCGCTGCCGGCGCCGCCGCGCGAAAAATTGAAATGGATCAGGGCCAGCGTGGGCAAGCAGATCCGTTTGATCGACATCAATGACGTGCTGTTCTTCCAGGCCGACACAAAATACACGCGTGTGGTGCTGGCCGGCTCGGAGGCGCTGGTGCGCACGCCGTTGAAGGATTTGCTGGGCGGCCTCGATCCGGAACAGTTCTGGCAAATCCACCGTGGCACCATGGTCAACGTGAAAGCCATCGAGGCGGCCGAGCGCATCGATGCCGAACGCATGCAGGTGCTGCTGCGCGGCAGCACGGAAAAGCTGCCCGTCAGCCGCACGTTTACGTATTTGTTCAGAGATTGATATGATGGCAATGTTTTTAATCTGCCACTGAAATGGACATCTCATGACAATCTTGCGCCGCTGGTTCTCCGCCATCCTTCTTTCCTTGCTCGCTTGCACCGCCGCCACGGCAGCGCAGAAGGAGGAAAAGGTGGTGTATCACGTCAATGACGCCAGCAATGCCACGGCTGCGCTGAAAAACATCCGCAATCACCTGGACGCCAGCCCCCAAGCCACCATCGTGCTCGTCGCGCATGGCCCCGGCATCGATTTTCTGCTCGATGGCGCCATCGACAAGAATGGCAATCCGTATGACGCAGTGGTGCGCGAGCTGGCCAAGCGTGGCGTGAGCTTTCGCGTTTGCAATAACACCTTGCAAGGACGCAACATCGACCGCCAGCGTGTGCTGCCCGAAGCCATCATCGTGCCCTCGGGCGTGGCCGAGTTGAGCCGCTTGCAGTGGCAGGAAGGGTATGCGTATATCAAGCCCTGATGCAAACGCCGCGCCGCTGCCGGATGGCAAGGGGCGCGGCGTCAGTGGGCAGATAACGCTTACTGGATCTTGGCGATCGACACTTCCGTCGATTTCACCAGAGCGATGACTTCGCTGCCCACTTTCAAGTCCAGATCCTTGATCGAGCGCGAGGTGATGACCGAGGTGACGATGCCGTGCGGCGTTTCCACGTCCACTTCCGACACCACGGGGCCAAAGATGATTTCCTTGATCTTGCCGCGAAACTGGTTGCGTACATTTACTTCCGAGATAGCCATGATATTTCCTTTGTGCCCGTAATACGCCATGCGGCGCGACAAGGCCAGAGTACGGCGCGCGCGGAGTTTTGACCACGAATCGATGCGCATATCGATATGCGCAAACAGGCGCGGACATGAAAAAACCGGGACAAGTCCCGGTTTTTTGTTGATATGGCGCAAACTTACTTCTGATAAATCTTGTCGAACTCGCCGCCATCGTCAAAGTGTTTCTTTTGCGCCTGTTTCCAGCCGCCAAAGACGTCATCGATGGTAAACAGGGTGATCGGCTTGAAGCTGGCCGCGTATTTCTTGGCCACTGCAGCCGAACGGGGGCGCAAATAATGCTTGGCGACCAGTTCCTGGCCTGGTTCCGAGTACAGGTATTGCAGGTAGGCCGTGGCTTCCTTGCGGATGCCGCGGCGGTCGACGACCTTGTCGACGACGGCCACCGGCGACTCGGCCAAAATGGAGATGCTTGGATACACCACTTCAAAGTTGTCGCCGAATTCGGCGCGCACCAGTTGCACTTCGTTTTCAAACGTCACCAGCACGTCGCCGATTTCACGCTGGGTGAAGGTGGTGGTGGCGCCGCGGCCGCCGCCGTCCAGCACGGGCACGTTCTTGAACAGCTTGGTGACGAGGTCGCGCGCCTGCGCTTCGCTGCCGCCTTTTTTCACGGCATAACCCCACGCCGCCAGGTAGGTGTAGCGGCCATTGCCCGAGGTTTTCGGGTTCGGCACGATGACCTTGATGCCGGGCTTGGCCAGGTCATCCCAATCCTTGATGTGTTTCGGGTTGCCTTTGCGTACCAGGTACACCATGGTCGAGTAAAACGGCGCCGCATTGTTCGGGAATTTCTTGGCCCAGTCGGCCACCACGAGGCCGCGGTCGACGAGGATATCGATGTCATTCGCCTGGTTCATGGTCACGACGGACGCTTCCAGGCCATCGGCGACGGAGCGCGCCTGTTTGCTGGAGCCGCCGTGCGATTGCTTGATGGTGATGGTTTCGCCTGTTTTGGCTTTCCAATCAGCAATAAATGCGGGATTCACGTCCTTGAACAGTTCGCGCATCACGTCGTAGGACGCGTTCAGCAAGACCACGGGTTCGGCGGCGCTGGCGGCCATCGGCAGGCTCATGGCGGCAGCGGAAGCGGCCAGGGCGCTGGCCAGGAACCAGCGGCGCGAGCGTTGGGTGAGCGTTGCTGCGGCAGTCGATACGGCGTTGGAATGGGGCATGTTGAACTCTTGTTGTGAGAATAGATAGACATAGTCTAAAATTCCGGCCGGAAAAGAAACGAATTTTTCGTAATATGCTTAGATTCGATTCCCGTTTGCGCTAAAAAACAGATATCGATTTCTGGAAACATTCGTGGGCAAGATGTGCATCAGCACTTAGTCTGCAGGCATCGCACCATAGGCAAAACCGGTCCGTGGCGCGCGGCAAAAAACCCGAAAGCGCCGCTTGGTGTATAGTCGAATCGCACGATACAGGGGTAAAACCGTCTGCATCGGCAACTGGAATATTTTGTGAGCGTACATGAGTCTTGAAATTCGTATTGCAACATCGACCGACGCTTTCGAGGCGTGCAACGTATTACGACGCTCCATCGTCGAATGCTGCAGCCTCGATCATCGGGACGATCCGGCCATTCTGGAAGCCTGGCTGGGCAATAAAACACCGCAGATGGTGGCGTGCTGGTTTGCGTCGCCTACCAATTTTTCGCTGGTCGCAGTCGAGGCGGGCGCCGTTGTCGGCGTCGGCTTGCTGACGCGCGCCGGCAAGCTGGCCCTGTGCTACCTGTTGCCCGAGGCGCAAGGCCGCGGCGCGGGCAAGGCGTTGGTGGAGCAACTGGAAACGCAGGCGCGCGAGTGGGGCATCAAGGCCTTGCAACTGCACAGCACGGCCAGCAGCCAGGCATTTTTCGTCAAGCAGGGGTATGTCGAGGCGGGCAATGTACGGTCGCCGTATGGCGTGGAAACGATTTTTTGCTGGAAACAGATTGACCCCGCGGGTATCGCTAGCGGCGACCCCAAGCGCAAGCGCTTTTGCAACTGCAATTCGGCCTGACGGCTTTTCTGCACTTCAGCCCGCCCATCCGGCGGCGGGCCATTTCCTCCGTTTGAATATTTCCCTTCAGTAACTGATCTGGATATACACGCCTTGCGGCACGCTCTCGTTTGCCGGCAGCAAAGTGCCGCCAGCAAACAGTTTCAGTTCGCCGGGCGCGAACGCCAGCCAGTCCTCGTTTTGCGTCAGCGGATGCGTGGCGATGACGGCGATGCGGTCGTCCAGGTGATTATGCTGGCGAAAGTCGATGCTGCGCTCGCAGTCGATCAGTTGCGCGACGGAAAACGGGTATTCGCGTATCACGAAGTGCAAATGCGTGGAACAGTGGGCAAACAGCAGCTCGCCGTCCGACAGAATGAAATTGAATGTGCCGTGCGCGGCGATTTCCGTGGCGACCTCGGCGATGGCGGCGCGCAAGTCGGCGCGCGCGGGTTCGCCCAAGGGGAAGCGCGTGCGCAAATGGGCCAGCAAGTGGCAAAAGGCCTGCTCGCTGTCCGTGTCGCCGCTGGCGCGGTAGTGCGCATTGGCGGGCGCGCGCCACGTTTTCAAGTCGCCATTGTGGGCGAACGACCAGGTCTTGCCCCACAGGTCGCGAGCGAACGGATGCGTGTTTTCCGGCGCGATGCGGCCCTGCGTGGCCTTGCGGATGTGCGCGACGATGTTTTTCGCCTTCACGGGATGCTGCTGCACCTGGGCTGCCAGCGGCGAATCGATGGCAGCCAGGTGATCCGTCAGCAGGGTGCAGCCGCTACTGGAATGATAGGCGATGCCCCAGCCGTCGCGGTGCTCGTCCGTGCGTCCGCCCCGTTCGGCAAAGCCGGCAAAGGAAAAACCCAGCGCCGCGGGCTTGCTGCTGTTCATTGCGAGTAACTGGCACATGGCGGCCCTTCCTGATGGTATCGGTACATGAACACAGTAAAGGCCGGGGCAGGTGGCTGGAAGGAATGTTTCCGAGTATCGTTATGCGCTGGTCGCCGCATCCCATATGTGCTGGGCGCATATCAAATGGCGAAACCATTCGTTCTCCTTTGGTTGGCGCTGCCTTACTCTGCACACTTTGGCGCCGTCTTCCCCATGAGGGCAGCTGGCGCAGCCCGATGAAGGAGCACGTATGCCATTTCCCGTCCTGAAAAATTACCTGGCCCGCCTGTCGCACCAAACCCAGGCCGGCACCAGCGTCTGGCTCGACGGGGAGGGCAGGGCGCTGGGGCGCTTTTTCAATTGCACCATGACCAGCGCTTTCCAGCCGCTGCGCGAATTGGAAAGCGGCAAGCTGGTGGCGTTCGAGGGGCTGGCGCGCAGCGTGTCGAAGGCGGACGAAGGCTTGTCGCTGTGGCGCTTGCTCGATCACGCGGCCAGCGACGATGAATCCGTGGAGCTGGACCGGCTGTGCCGCATGCTGCACGCCATTAATTTTTTCCGCCAGAGCGAAGCGGAGGAATCCGACCTGTATCTGAACGTGCATGACCGCCTGCTGAGCGCCGTCAGCAGCAATCACGGCCACGCCTTCCAGCGCATCCTCGACGCGCTGGGCTTGCCCATCGAGCGCATCGTGCTGCAATTGCCGACGGTGACGCCGAACCAGGGCTGGCTGCTCAACTATGTGGCCGACAATTACCGCCGCAACGGCTTCCGCCTGGCCATCAACGTGGCCAGCGTGCAGGAGGCCACGGGCATGCTGGAGCGCCTGCATCCGCATGCATTCAAGCTTGACGCGGGCAACCTCAGCGACGAGCAGGCCGTCGCCAGCTTCGTCACCGTGTGCCATGCGGCGAAAATCCGCGTCATTTTCAAACGCCTCGACACGCCGGCCGCGCTGGCCGCGCTACAGCGCATCGCCGCCGCCACGGGATTGCCCATCGTCACCCAGGGTTATCTGCTCGACAAGCCTTTGACGGCATTGGCGCAGGCAAATCGGGACAGCGTGGCCAGCGCCGCCGCCGCGTAAGGCGCACGAAGGTGAAATGAGGGCGACACGATAGGCATTGAGGGTTTTTCTTCGCGGCACAATACGCTATAGTATTCCCATCGTTATATTGGACTGACTATGGCATCGCGCAGAAATTTTCTACACCACGGTATGGGCTTGGCCGCGCTGGGCCTGGTTGCCACCCCGCTCATAGGCTGCGCCTCGCGCACGGCCGCTCCCGCCTCGGCTTCGGCCAGCGCCAAGCCGCGCGCGCCGCGCACGGGCGTGCCACCCCAGCCGACGCAACTTGCCAGCATTGACCGCTCGGTCACCTCGCAGTCGCGCCAGGTCATCACCGAGATGGAACCGCCTCCCGACATCTTCGACGCGCAGGCGCTGGACCTGGAATTCTGGCTCAAGCCCCGCACCCTGGAAGTGGTGCGCCCGGCCAGCAATGAAAAAGCCAAGCTGCTGTACTGGAAAGATGGCGAAGTCATCGATTCGGCCTACCAGGAACTGTGCCACTTGCTGCGCGACGTGAACGGCAAGAAGACGGCGCCCATCGACCCGAAACTGCTGGAAACCCTGTGGGGTACGCAAGCGTTCGTGGCCCGTTACGGCATCGAGCAGCCGCTGGAGATCCTGTCGGGCTACCGCACGGCCGAGTCGAATAGCCGCCTGCGCGAGGCGGGCGTACCGGCCGCGCGCCAGTCGCTGCACATTTCCGGCCGCGCTGCCGACATCCGCGTGGCAAATCTGAACGCGGAAGTGCTCGGTTCGCTCGTGCGCAGCTTCAAACAGGGAGGCGTGGGCTTTTATTACCGCTCCGGCCCCCGTGGCGGCTGGATCCATGCCGATACGGGCTTGCAGCGCACCTGGAAAGGCTAAGACTTTTTAGTCGTAATGGTAGGGCGGCTCCGGCACGCTATCGCGTTCGGTGCGCCGCCATTCATCGAAATTCACGGGGCGTTCCCAGTAAATGCGCCAGCCCAGGCGCTGGCTGGTTTGCGCTTCGGGATGGTCGCGCAGGTAGCCGTCGATAAAGCGCGTGAATTCCGAGACATAGCCGCCGCGGCGGTAGGGAAGTGGATGAGTCATGGCTCCTCCTGCTATCGGGATTTCTTTCATTCTATCGCCGGCGGCGCAAACGTGCCGCCCGCTTTCCGCTTCCCACTTTCCGATTCCATGAAACTGTCCAGCCATAACATCGAACTGTTCCTGGCCGTCGTCGACGGCGGCTCGTTCTCGGCCGCCGCGCGCGCCTTGCGGCGGGCGCCGTCGGCGGTCAGCATGGCGATGGCCAACATCGAGGCGGAACTGGGCATCACCCTGTTCGACCGGGGCGCGCGCGAAGCCGTGCCCACGCCGGCCGCGATGGCCCTGATACCGCACGCGCGCCTGATCGCCGAGCAGTTGAAGCAGTTGCACCTGCACGTGCAGGAATTGTCGCAGGGACTGGAGAGCCGCATTTCGCTGGGCATTGCGGCCGAGCTTGACCATACGCCCTTCCTGGCTGCCGTGCGCGCGCTGTCGCAGCGCCATCCGCTGCTCGACATCGAAGTGCTGACGGCGCCGCAGGACGATGTGCTCGACATGCTGCACCGGGGGCGCATCAGCGCCTGCATGGCTTTCGCAGGCGGACGCATCAATCACGAGGAACAGTTCCAGCTGGTGGGCAGCGATGCCTTGCTGGCGATTATTTCCACCCAGCATCCGCCCAGCGCGGCGGGCCAGCCCTTGTATATCGAGGAATTGGTGAATTTGCGTCAGATCATCGTCGCCAGCCGCGAACTCGACCTGGCCGATGCGCGTCCCGTGGTGGGGCTGTCCTATTGGCGCACGGACAGCTTGCCGATGGCGCTGGCGATGGTGGAAGCGGGCTTGGGATGGGGCAACTTTGCCGCCTCGGCCATCCAGCATTCTCTGGCGGCGGGGCGGGTGCGCTGCGTGGCGTTCAAGAATACGGGCAATGGTCTGGTCGTGCCCATCCACCTGGTGTGGATGAAGGACCGGCCGCTGGGCATGGCGGCGCGGTCCTTTCTTCAGTTACTCAGCGAAGCGGCCTGAACGTCCGCTGGCTCTTCCTTCGGCTGCTGCGCCGACAGGGGCACACCGAACAGGCCGTCGAAGAAATAATTAAAAATGAAGCTGTAGCACGGGATGATCAGCATCAGGGCGAAGTCCAGCACGAACGCCTGCCACAAGCTGATGTCGAGCCACCAAGCGATCAATGGGATCAGGTAAATCACCAAGGTGATCTGGAAGCCGATTGCATGCAGGATGCGGCGCCAGACGGTGCGCGTGCGCGACACTTGGCGGATTTCCCAGTATTCGAAGGCCGTGTTGTAGAGCAGGTTCCAGATCACGGCAATGGTGGTGATCATGATGGCCAGCGGCCCCGTGCTGGTGGGCGACTCGCCCGAAAGCAGAGTCAGCCAAGCCGTGGAAATGGCCATGCCGATGATTTCAAAGGCGGTGACGTAGACGATTTTGCGTTTGATGCCTTGCATGTAAAGCCTGTAAAGAAGAGATGGCGCGTATTTTAAGTCAGGTGTTCTGATGTTTGAAGTCGATAGCTGTCAGTTTTTCTGATGGATTCGCCGTGGGAATACCATGCGTGCCGTGATCGGTGGATAATGGCGGCTGGCAGGCAACCGGTCCCGCCGCATCACCGCAGAAAAGGTCAACCAGCATGCAAGGCGCAGCAGACAGCAACATCCCCGACGTTCCCGACACTCCCGCCAGCGCGGACGAACGTCCCCGTTTCCGCCCCCGTCCGTGGGAGCACCTGGAAACGCCATACGACGTGGAGGTGTGGATCGAAGAACATAACCGCAGCATGCAGGACAATATCCGCGCCACGGAAACGGGTGTGGGCATCTGCTTTACCCTGGCCGAGGGCGGCGATATCTATATGCAGACAAGCGCCGACGGCGCCGTCGTGCTGGACGTGACGCCGGACGCGGCCTGGGTCTCTCCCCTGATCAGCGCGGCCACGGGCTGCGAGACGCCGGACTCGTCGCTGTGGATCTTGCCTGACGACAAATTGATCCAGCTGATCGTGGGGCTATCGAGCCTGGTGGCCAGCACCTTGCTGGTGGTGGGCCATGATTTCGGCTGGCGCCGGCGCGGCATGGGCCGCTGAAGCGCCTTGTTGTAGAGATGACATCCATGGCAGGCTTGGCTCGACACTGCGCGTGGCGCGTGCTAGTCTCGCAACTGCACCCACCTGGTTGCCAGGGCGGCGGTGCAAAGGATAGCCATGGACACACCACCGCTAGCGGTACCTGCGCCGGATTCCTCCTCGCACAGCCTTCACGGCGTGCCGCGGCATGCCGCGCCCCTGCTTGACGATGGCGTCTTCAGCCCGGAACGGGTGAAGGCCGAGCGCGAGCAAGCGTATTTCAACGATTTATACCTGCTGGCGCCCGTCGCCTATTTCGTGCTTGGCCTCGATGGCGTGATCGTGCAGGTCAACCTGGTGGCGGCCGAATTGTTCGGCCTGGTGCGCGAACGCCTTGGCCACGTGCTGTTCCGCTCCTATGTGCACGAGGCGTTCCTCCACGATTTCGAGCAGTTCGTGCAGCGCGTGCTCAATAGCAGTGAACCCGAGCGCATCCAGCTGCAGGTGCGGCTGCGCCCCGGCGCGCGCGAGGCAGGCTTGCCCGTCAGCCTGCTGGGCAGCGCCGATCCGAACGGCCAGGCGCTGCGCCTGGTGCTGGAGCAGGCCGAGGGCAAGCTGGCCGCGCTGGAACGCAGCGAAGAGCGCTTCCGGCGCATCGTGCACAGCGCCGAGGAGGGCATCTGGGAAATCGATGCGCAGGCGCTGACCAGCTTTGTCAATCCGAAGATGGCGCACATGCTCGCTTGCCAGATCGAGGACATGCTGGGCCAGCCGCTGGCCGCCTTCATGGATGACGAGGGGCGCGCCATCCTGGAGCGCAACATCGCGCGGCGCCAGGATGGCATCGTCGAGCGCCATGAATTCAAGTTCCAGCGGCGTGACGGCAGCACCTTGTGGGCCACCCTGGCCACCAATCCCATCTTCGATTCCGGCGGCACCTACCTGGGTGCGCTGGCGCTGGTCAGCGACATCACGGCACAGCGCGCCGCGTCCGAGCGCATCTGGCGGCAAGCCAATTTCGACCCGTTGACGGGATTGCCGAACCGCCATATGTTCCTCGACCGCTTGCAGCACGAGGCGCGCCACGCCAGCCGCGAAGGCGGTTGCCTGGCCCTGCTGTTCATCGATCTCGACCATTTCAAGCAGGTGAATGACCGCCTCGGCCACGAGAAGGGCGACATGCTGCTGCGCCAGGCGGCGCTGCGCATCAGCGAGCGCGTGCGTTCCACGGATACGGTGTCGCGCCTGGGCGGCGACGAGTTCACCGTCATCCTGGCCGGCGTGGGGCAGCTGGGCGGCATCGAGCGCGTGCTGCAGGAATTGACGACGGCGCTGGCCCTGCCTTTCGTGCTCGACGGCGACACGGCGCAAGTGTCGGCCAGCGTGGGCGTGGCGCTGTATCCGGCCGACGCCGAGGCAACGGACACCTTGCTGCGGCATGCCGACCAGGCCATGTATGCGGCCAAGAGCGCGGGGCGCAATGGCTACAGCTATTTCACGCCGGCCCTGCAGCAGGCTGCCGACCTGCGCCGCAGCACGGTGCGCGAGATGCGCCTGGCGCTGGCGCAGGAACAGTTCGAGGTGTATTACCAGCCCATCATCCGCCTGTGCGATGGCACGATCGAGCGGGCCGAGGCGCTGCTGCGCTGGCGCCATCCGCTGCGCGGCTTGCTCGTGCCCGCCGATTTCATCGCCTTTGCCGAGGCAAACGGCTTGATCATCGATATCGGCGAGTGGGTCTTTCAGCAGGTCGTGCGTCAGGCGCGCCAGTGGCGGGATGAGCATGGCGCCGGGTTCCAGGTCTGTATCAACAAGTCGCCCGCGGAATTTCGCTGCGACGCCGCGCTGTACCAGGACTGGGGCCATGCCCTGGCGCGGGCGGGCCTGGCGCCGGGCGCCATCGTCATTGAAACAACGGAAGCCGTGCTGCTCGACGAGGCGCGCCAGGTGGCCGACCGCCTGCGCCAGTTCCGCACCATGGGCCTGGCGCTGGCGCTCGACGATTTCGGCAGCGGCCAAGTGTCGCTCGGATGCATCCGGAAGGCCGGTATCGACTTTCTCAAGATCGACCGTTCGCTGGTTGGCGAACTGGGACGCGATGATGCTGGATTGGGCCTGTGCGAGGCAATCATTGCGCTGGCGCAGCGGCTGGGAGTGAAAGTCGTGGCCGAAGGCGTGGAGACGGCGACGCAGCGCGACCTGCTGCGCGCCGCCGGCTGCGACTATGCACAGGGGTATTTCTTTTCCCGCGCGCTGGCGGCAGGGCAGATGAATTGCCTGCTGGCGGCTCAGCCGGCGGCTTGAATCGTCGCTTGCGCCTGCCCGTCGCCTTCCATCAACTGTTCCACGGCGGCCAGGGTCTCGGCGGCGTTGACGCTGACCAGGGTCAGGCCAGGCGCCAGGATCACGCGGTAATGGCGGCTGGCCGGATAAAACCAGCGGTAATTGTCGGTACGGATGTAGTAGCCGACGATTTTCCTGTCATATGCCGAGGCGATGTGGATCACCGAGGTGTCGGGTGAGAGCACCAGTTCGCAGCGGCGGATCAGGGCCGCCAGCTCCAGGATGTGGCCGGTGGGCGGCGCGGCCATCACGTTGGCATGGCCGGCGCCGCGCACGATCTCGGCGGCGCGCGCCTCGGTGCCTGGCGCGGCGATCACCAACAGCGCATGGCGCGGATAGCGTGCGGCCAGGGCGGCGCAGCAGCGCTGGGCATCGGCCACGCTGACCGTGCGTTGCGCATTGCTGCCCTGGAAATTGAGGCAAAACAAACCCTCATGGCTGCGCAGCAGGGTGTCGCAGGCGGTGTCCACCTGCGCCGCGTGCGCGTCCACGCCGAACAGTTCATAGCGCATATCGATGTCGCGCAAGCCGAATTGCCCGAACGTGGCGAAAAAACTGTGCAGGATGTGCCGGCTGCGGTCGCAGGGCACCGTATGGTCAAACATGCCCAGCTTGGCCGTCGAGGTGCCGTATTTGGGAATGGCAAAGCCCGTCAAATAGCGCGCACCCAGCCATTTGATGCGCAGCAGCAAGGGAATCGAAAAACGGTTGTAGGGGTTGAAGATGACGTCATAGCGGCGCTGGCGCAGTTTGGCGATGCTGGTGCGCAAGTCGCGTAGCAGCGGCTGCTTGTCCCAGATGAGGATCTCGCTCACATGCGGATTGTCGGCGATCACTGCCCGGTTGGCGCTGCTGGCGGCCACGTCGATCTGCCAGTGCGGATAGTTCTTCTTCAGCTCGCGCAGCAGGGCCGTGGTGACGATCATGTCGCCGATCTTGTCGTTGCGCAAAATCAATACCTTGCGCACCTTGGCGATATCGAGGGTTTGCTTGCCGGATTTGCCCAACAGGGCGTAACTGATCAGCCGGGCGGCGGTCTTTATCAAGGGAACTCCGGAGGTGGATGACGGGATGCGCTGGCGTGTGGGTCAACGCGCCAGCGACAGCAGCATCTTACGGATTTCCAGCGTCCTGAGCTAGGGGGATTTATTCCAGGCCCAGCAGCGCGACGACGCGCTCGCGGCTGATGCCGACCAGCGCCGAGCTGATCGCCAGCAGCGATTCATAGCCGGGCTGGCTGGCCTTTTCCGTGAAGTTTTCCGCCAGGGTATCCATGCTGACGTGCACTTGCACCGGTTGCGCGCGGGCCACCCGTCCCGTGGCTTGCGCCAGGGCCAGGCTGACGGAGCTGCGCGCCGCCTGCAACTGCGCCAGCGCCTGCACCACTTGCTGCAAGGTGGCGCGCAGCGCTTCCGTATCGCCGGTATGCCATTCTTCCGGGGAGATGGCGGCCGGTTCCGCATCCGTGCGCACGCGGCTCATCTGGCCGGTCGGGTAGCGGATGCCGCTGCCGCGCACGGACAGGCTGTCGCGCACGTTGGTCCAGGCCGCTTCCGAGGTGCTGAACACCAGTTCGCCATTCTCGCCCAGCTTGACGCCGATGCCGGACGGCATCAGTGCGCGGTCGAAGCGCGAGACGATTTCGTTCGCGCTCAGGCCAGGTTCGATATTCACCGAGCGCAAGGCCTGGTTCGCGCCGCCGACGGAAAAGGCCAGCACTTCCTGCGGGCCTTCCTGCAGGCTGGCCATGGTCAGGCCGCGGATGCTGAAGTTCTGCTGTGCCGCCTGCGGGCTGGTATAGCTGAGTTGCGCATCGAGCGTGCCGCCCGAGGCGCTGGCGCGCTGGCGCCAGGTATTGCTGAACTGGCGTACTCTGGCCTCGACTTGCCCTTCGCGGCCCTGGCGCGCGGCCAGCTTGGCCGCCAGCTCGCTTTTCAGCGCTTGCAACTGACTGCTGCTGCGTTCCAGGTAGTCGAGGGTTTGTTGCGCGTTAGAAATTTCTCCCTGCAACTGGTGATCCCAGTTGCTCAGGCCACGCTGCAGGCTCGCCGTCGAACTCCTCGCTGCCGGCGCTTCGCTGCGCGCGCTGGCGCTGCCTTTGACCGCGGCGGACGCGTCATCGACGACGCGCGCTGTGCCGGCGCCTTTGGCATTGACGCCGGAAGAGGAGGAGGTCTGAACGATTTGCATGATGGTCAGAGAAGATCAAACAGGGAAATGGTGCCAACCTTGGCGTAGGCTTTATAGGTTGCCTGCAAGGCCGTCTGGTAGCCGGTCAGTTCAATGGCGGCCGCGCCCATGTCGGTCTTTTTCAGGTCCAGCAGGGCCGAATTGTTCGACAGCGACACATTGGCCAGGTTGCCGGAGAGCGTGGTGAGGATGTTTTGCGCGCCGCCGAAGATGGCGATCTTGCCGGAGAGTAAATCCATGCCGTCATCGGTGCCATCGAGCGCCGCACCCACCACGCTGCGCACGGCCGGATCGTTCGGGCTGACGCCAGGCACGCCCAGCGTGGTGATGGCCTGGTCGATCTTGTTCAGCCATACTTCCAGGTTCTTCACGTCGACGTTGGCCGCCTGCGTCACGCCATTGCCCACCACCACGGTCTGCGTGTCGGTATTGCCGATGTAGGTATAGCGCGAACCTGCAGTTGCCGCCGGATCGTATTTGATGGCGGGTTGGTCGGTAGCGGTGCCGGAAAACATGTAGCGGCCTTCCTGATCCTTCAGGTTGGCCGTGTACAGCACGCTGTCGCGCATGGCGATCAGCGATTGCGTCATCGCATTCAGGTCGTCCGGCGCATTGCCGCCGTCGGCGGCCCACACCAGCAGATCACGTGCCTGGCCCATGTCGGTGACCATGCTCGACAGGTAGTTTTCGTTCTTCAGCAGGCGCACTTTCACCGTGGCGATATTGTCCTGGTATTGCGTGACCATGGCTTGCTCGCGCGTCAGGCGCGAAATGCGCACGTTGCCGATCGGATCGTCCGATGGCAGCTGGATGCGCAAGCCCGACGACATTTGCTGGGTCAGGTAATTGATGCGTTCTTGATTTTGCTGAAGCGAAATATTAATCAGCGATTGGTACTGGCTGCTGGCGACACGCATGATCTTCTCCTTAACCCATCATTTGCAAAGTGGCATCAAACAAGGTATTCGCCACGGAAATGACTTTCATGTTTGCCTGATACATATTCTGGAATTCGACCAGGTTCATCGCTTCCTCGTCCTTGTTCACGCCGCTGGTGGACTTCCAGTCATCGATCGCTTGCGCGCGCACCGTGTTGGACGTCTTCAGCAGGGCCTGGTTCTGCTGGCTGTAGATAGCCAGCTTGCCGACCAGCTGCGTATCCGCATCGCTCATCAGGACCGTACCCACCCAGCTGACGTTGATCGATTGATTCTTGATATCGATCAATTTTTGCAAGTTGCCGCTGTCGCCGGCCGCACCCGTCAGCGACAGGGCCAGGTCCTTGGCGTTGAAGCCGGGAGTAATGCTCAACTTGCCATTCGCGTAGGCCAGCAGGGGGGCGCCGGATGTGCCGGCCATGGTCTTGCCCAAGGCCAGCTGTGCGTTGACCTTGCTGGTCAACTGGGTGGCCATGTCTTGCAGCGACTGTTGCAGCGGTTTCAGGGTATTTCTCTCGAATTCGCCCAGGCCGCCCATCTGGCCGCCGATGGCGACCAGATCGAGGGTATACGACGACTTGGCGAAATCGAGGCTCAGGGTTTGCTCGCCCGTGTTCGTCATGTTGCTGGTCAAGGTGCCGGCCAGGCTGCCGATCACCAGCGGCTGACCCGACTTCAGCGAAATATTGCGCGAGCCGTCCGGCTGGTCGAGGACGTCGATGCCCATTTGCGAGGCCAGGCCGTCGATCAGCTGGTCGCGCGCATCCATCAGCGACGACACGTTCGTACCCGAGGCCGTGGAGGCGCTGATGCGCTGGTTCAGCGCGGCGATATTGGCCAGCGTCGTATTGGCTTGCGGCACGATCGCTGCGCGTTGTTGCTGCAGCGACAGCAACTGGTTGCCCATGACGGTGCTGATGCTGTTGAAGCGCTGCGACATGGCGTCGGCGGAGGTGATGATCTGCTGGCGCAGCGGTGTCGAGGTCGGGTCGACGGCCGAGGCGTTGAGTGCGGCGAAAAAGCCGTCGATGCCGTTGCTGATGCTGGAGGCATCGTCGCCCATCACGCGCTCGAGCTGGGTCAGGTAAGGCTGGGTCTGCGAACGGGCGCCCTGGTCGGACGCGGCGCGCCACATTTGCTGGCTTTTATAAGCATCGGCAAAGCGCAGCAGGGCGGACACTTCCACGCCATTGCCGGCCGAGCGTACGCCGGCGGTGGCGCCAAGCGAGGACAACAGCACGCCTTGACGGGTATAGCCCGCCGTTTGCAGGTTGGCGATGTTCTGGCTGGCCGCATTCAGTGCGGCCTGGGCGGCGATGCTGCCTGACAATGCATTGCTGATGATGCTCATTGGGCAAGTTTCTTTCGTGAAGAGTGTGGCGCATGCGGGTGGGCAGGCATTGAATCGTTGTTACCTTGTACAGGCGACGCTTCAGACGGATTTATTAAGCGGGGCCGCAATATTGTCGGTCTTGACAGTGCTTTTGGCGGCCACGGGGGCGCCGGCTGCCGGCAGCAGCTGGCGCAGGATGGCGTCGGCGATGCCGAAGGCGCGCTGGCCAGCCATCTTGTCGGCCACCAGGTTGTCGGCCATTTCCAGCATGTCGCTGTTGACGGGGTCCTTGAAGACGCTGTCCTCGCCCGCCATCTCGCGCGTACCAGAACGCATCTGGCGCAGCATGTGCGAGATGAAGAAGGCTTCGAACTTGACGGCCGCCTCGGTGGCCTTGGCCGCATAGCGGGGATCGGCCGGCGCGGCGGCCGCAGGGGATTTGTCGTCGAGCGCCGAGGGCAGGGCGCTGCTGCTGTCGTTGATGTTGATCATATGACCACCAATTCGCCTTCGATGGCACCAGCCTGGTCGAGGGCTTGTAAAATTGCCATGATGTCATCAGGCGAAGCGCCCAGGCTGTTGACCACGTCGATGATCGATTGCAGCTTGGCGCCGGCCGGCCATTTGAACATATTGCCGTTGCCCTGGTCGACCGACACTTTGGATTGCGGCGTGACGGTGGTCTGGCCGCGGCCGAACGGTGCCGGCTGGCTCACTGCCGAGCTTTCGGAGATGACGACCTTGAGCGAGCCGTGCGTGACGGCGGCCGCCTTCACGCGCAAGCCTTCGGCGATGACGACGGTGCCCGTGCGCGAATTGAAGACCACTTTCGGCGTATCGACGCCGACATCGACGGACAGCGCTTCGAGCTTGGCCATGAAGGCCACGCGCTGGGTCGGGTTTTCCGGCGCCAGCACTTCCACGCTGGTGGCGTCGCGCGTGGTGGCGACGGCGCCAAAGCGGCGGTTGACGGCTTCGACGATATTGATGGCCGTCTCGAAATGCGGGTGGCGCAAGTTCAGGGTGACGGTCGGCTTGGTCGAGAAATCGCTGAGAATCTCGCGCTCGATGTTGGCGCCGTTGGGAATGCGGCCCGAGGTGGGCGTGTTGACGGTGACGGAAGAGCCGCTCTTGCCGGTGGCGTTCAAGCCGCCGACGACGACGTTGCCTTGCGCCAGCGCATACGTTTCATTGTCGGCCGCGCGCAATTGCGTCAGCAACAAGGTGCCGCCGCGCAAGCTTTTCGCATCGCCCAAGGACGACACGGTGACGTCGATGGCCTGGCCACGGCGGTATCCTGGTGGAAACACGGCGCTGACCATGACGGTGGCGACGTTCTTGCTTTTCGCTTCGGCGCCGTCCGGCATCTTGACGCCGAACTGCTTGAGCATGTTGACCACGGACTGGCTGGAAAACTTCACCTGGGTGGTGTCACCGCTGCCGTTCAGGCCCACGACGAGGCCGTAGCCGACCAGCGGGTTGTCGCGCACGCCCTCGATACTGACCAGGTTGCGCAGCACTTGCGCGGCGCTGGCGGGCAGGGCAAGGCCGGAGAGTACGGCCAGCATGGCTGCCAGGGGCAGGGCGGAACGAAATTTCATGAGGTCACCTTAAAACGGCATCCATGGGCCGACGAAGAAGCGCGTCAGCCAGCCTGGTGTATTGGCTTCGGCCAGGGTGCCCTGGCCGGAGTAGGCGATCTGTGCATTGGCGATGCGCAACGATGACACCTGGTTGTTCGAATCGATATCGGCGGCGCGCAGGTAGCCGCGCAGGCGCACGAATTCCTCGCCCTGGTTCAGGGTCAGGGTTTTCTCGCCCTGCACGCGCAGCAAGCCGTTCGGCAGCACTTCCTGCACGATCACGGTGATGGCGCCGGACAGCGCATTTTGCTGCGTGCTGGTCGAGTCGCCGGCGAAGTTGCGGTCGGCCGACAGGTCGATACCGGTCTTGGGGAAGGTCTTGCCGAGAATATTGGCCGCATTCACGCCGACGGACGAACCCTTGTTGAACGAGGTGCCCGCCTTCTTGCTGGCCTGCGTGGTTTCCTGCAAGGCCACCGTGACGACGTCGCCGACGCGGAAGGCGCGGCTGTCCGAGATCAGGTCCAGGCCCGCGTCGGGATTGAAAACGCCGCCACCCACGCCGCCGCGCGCAGCGCTGCGCGGCGCCACGGGCAGCGGCGTATCGGAAAAGCTGGGCGCCACCGGCGCCGCCGGCCGGCTGGCGCAACCGGCCATCAACACCAGCAGCATGGCTGCCGTGGTTTTCATGGCGACTGTCATCAGCGTGCCGCTTGCGCCAGGTATTGCAGCATATTGTCGGCGGCCGACAGCACCTTGGTGTTCATTTCATAGGTGCGTTGGGCTGCGATCATGTCGACCATCTCTTCGACCACCTGCACGTTCGAGCCTTCCAGCGCGAATTGTTTCAGCTTGCCCAGTGCGCCTTCGCCAGGACGGCCTTCCGTTGGCGTGCCGCTCGATGCCGTTTCCTGGAACAGGTTTTCACCGAGTGCCAGCAGGCCCGTCGGGTTGATGAAGCTGGAGAGGTTCAGCTGGCCCAGTTGGGTGCCGTTGACATTGCCCGGCACGGTGGCCGTGACCATGCCGTTTTCGCCGATGGTGATCGCCGTGGCATTGTTCGGCACGGTGATTTGCGGCACCAGGGGCAAGCCCTGGGCGTTGACCATTACGCCGTTTTCATTGATGCCCAGCTGGCCGGCGCGCGTGTAGGCCGCTTCGCCGTTCGGGCGCAGCACTTGCAGGAAGCCGTTGCCGGTGATGGCGACGTCGAATTCGCGGCTCGTCGTTTGCAGGCTGCCGGTGGTAAACACCTTTTGCGTGCCGACCATGTGGGTACCGTTACCCAACTGCACGCCCGATGGCGACAGGGTATTGTCGGCGCGCTGCGTGCCCGGCTGCTGCTCGACCTGGTAAAACAGGTCTTCGAAGACGACGCGGTCGCGCTTGAAGCCGACGGTATTGACGTTGGCCAGGTTATTCGCGATGGCTTGCAGTTTGGCATCTTGTGCCTGCACGCCGGTCTTGCTGATCCACATTGCTGGATTCATGGTTTACTCCTGGTAATTGGTTGGCGTTGGGCTTAGGCGCCCAGCAGGCGGTTGCCCGACTCCGTCATGGAATCGCTGGCCTTGAAAATTTTCATCTGCATCTCGAAACTGCGGTTCAGGCTCATGGTGGCGACCATTTCCTCGACGGCCGAGACGTTGCTGCCTTCCAGGTGGCGGTCGCGGATGCGTACCGTCGGATCGGCTTGCAAGTCTTCGCCGCCGCGCGCCACGATCAGGCCCGCCTCGTTCTTGGTCAGCTCGCCCGCTTCGGCGTTGACCAGCTTGAGCTTGTCGACCGTCTGCATTTGCGCGGTGCCCGGCACCTGGATGGAAATCGTGCCATCGGCGCCGATTGACAGGCTGGTGTGCTCGGGAATCGTGATCGGACCGCCTTCGCCCAGCACGGGCCGGCCATTGATGGTCAGGGCGCCCGTTTCATCGAGGTCCATGGCGCCGGCGCGCGTGTAGGCTTCGCCGTTTTGCCACTGCACCGCGAGAAAGCCGGGGCCCGTGACGGCCACGTCGAGTTCGCGTCCCGTTTCCTTGATGGCGCCCGTGCGCGTGCCGATGGCGCTCGACTGCGTCTGCGTCATGTGGCGGTCGTCGTAGCCATAGCCGTTTTGCAACGGCTGGGCAGTGGACACTTCCAGGTTGGCGCGAAAGCCACCCGTCTCGATGTTGGCCAGGTTGTTGGCGTGTACCTGCTGTGCCCGCAGGGCACGGTCGGCCCCGCTCATGGCGGTATAAATCAGCGCATCCATTGCTCTTTACCTTTGCGTATCGTGGATTACAGCGCTTGCATCAGCGATTGCAGCATGGCGTTCTCGGTCGAGATGACTTTCGAGTTCGCCTGGTAGTTACGCTGCGACGTCATCAGGCCCACCAGTTCGGAGGTGATGTCGACGTTCGACTGCTCCAGCGAGCTCGTCACCAGTTTGCCGGCCATGCCGACGCCTGGACGGTCATAGATGGCGGTGCCGGACGTGGTCGACGCGACCCAGCTGGTATCGTTGACGGCCGTCAAGGCGCCTTCGTCTGGGAAGGTGGCCAGGGCGATCACGCCGATGCTTTGCTTCTGGCCGTTCGTGTATTTCGCCACGACGGAGCCGTCATCGGCCAGTTCCACGCCCGTGTAGGTGCCCGAGGCATAGCCGTCGGAACGGTCGGTCGAGGTGGTCGATTCGCCGGCGAACTGGGTCGTGCCCGTGTAATCGATGGCGATCGACAGCGGCGCGGCGCCTGGCGGCGTGCCCAGCGCCAGCGTGACCGGCGCGGTCATCGTCAGCTTGCCGGACGTGTTGAAGGCCATGCTTGTCACCAGCGGCGCCGGTCCTGGCAATGTTACATCGACGTTGTCCAGAGTGTAGTGCACGTCCACGCCCGCTGCCGTCTTGACGAAGTACTGGCCCAGCGAGTGCTTGGCGCCCAGCGAATCGTAGATGATCGAGGACTTGGCGCTGTTGTAGCTCAGTTCGCTAGTCTTGTCGAAGGGCACGGTCTTGATGGTCCATTCGGACGACATGTTGGCGGCATACGCCAGCTTGGTCGACGCCACGGCGGGAATCTGGCCCGTCGGAATGAGCATGTCGCCCATGGTGCCCAGGGTGGTGCTGCCTTTGACGGCGGCATAACCTTGCACCAGGCGACCGTTCGAGTCGATCAGCTTGCCGTCATTGCTGGCCGAAAAGATGCCGACGCGGCTGTAGCTCATGGTGTTTTGCGCATCGCGCGCGACGAAGTAGCCGCGGCCATCGATGGCCGCGTCGAGCGCGCGGCCCGTGTTCAGCACGCCGCCATTGAGCGACATGCTTTGCGTGACCGAACCGATTTCCGTACCCGTGGCGCGCGAACCGGCGTACATGGCCGAAAAGTTGGCGCGGCTGCTCTTGAAACCGTAGGTGCCGGCATTGGCGATATTGTTACTGGTGCTGTTCAACTGTTGGTTGATGGACTGGATACCGGACAGGGCGATGTCGAAACTCATGTTGACTTCCTTTAGTGAAGGACGAGATTAGTGTGTTTGGGGAACCAAGGGCCGGATCAGGCCGTCTTGCCATTAAAGCCGGTGATCGCGCCAGGGTTGACTTCGCCCAGGTTCGACACGCTCAGAATCATGCTGCCGCTGGACGACAGGCGCACGCTGTTAAGCTTGCCTGCAATGTCGACCGTTGGTTTTTCGGCGCCGCTGGTGCTGACCTTCATGCTGTAGGTGCCGGCAGGCAAGCCCAAGGCCACGGGATCGATGGTGAACGGCACCGTGCCGGGCGACTTGGCGCCCAGTTCGATCTTGTATTCCTTGTCGTCCTGCCCTTTCAGGGTGACGGTGGTCTTGGTGGTGCCGGCGGCCAGCGCGATGGTACCGCTGACCTTGCTCTTGTCGAGCTGGACGGTTTCGCTGTTGACCATCACTTCGGAGCCCACTTGCGCGCCCAGGGCCAGCACCTGCATCGATTGCAGCACGCTGGCATTGGCGCTGGTCAGCGCCGACAGGTTTTGCATCGCTTCCGTTTGTGCCTGCTGCGTCAATTGATTGACGAACTGGCTCGGATCGGTCGGCGCGAGGGGATCCTGGTTCTTGATCTGCGCGACCAGCAACTTGGTGAACATATCCTGGGTGGCATTGCTTTGCGACTTGACGGCATTGCTGTTGCTGTTGCTGCCGCTGGTGTTGTTTGTAAAGAGATTGGTTTCCATGGATTATGCTTCACCTAATTTGAGGAGCGATTGCTGCATCGACTTGATGCGGCCCAGAACTTCGACATTTGTTTCAAACGCGCGCGACGCCGACATCATGTCGGTCATCTCGGCCACCTGATTGACGTTGGGGTAGAACACCATGCCATCGGCATTGGCCATCGGGTGGCCCGGTTCATACACCTTGCGCAGCGGCTCATCGCTTTGCACCACGTCGAGTACCTGTACCCGTCCGCCGGCGCCGCTGGCGCCAGGGCCATCCATCACGGCCGCAAACACGGGTTTACGCGCGCGGTAGGTTTCGCCTTCGGAACCGGCAACGGAATCGGCATTGGCCAGGTTGCTGGCGATGGTATTGAGGCGCACGGTTTGCGCCGCCATTGCCGAACCGGCGATCTTGGAAATATCCTGGAAGCTCATGCTGATCCTTATTGTCCGGAAATGGCCTTGGACAGACCCTTCAGTTTCATGTTGACGAAAGTGAGGCTGGTCTGGAAGTCGGTGGCGTTCTGCGAGAACGCCGCCTGCTCGACGCCGATTTCGACGGTATTGCCGTCGCGGCTAGGGTGGTAGGGGACGCGGTACAGGGCGCTGGCATCGTCATCGGTCGACAGCAGGCCGGCCTCGTTGTCCTGCAACTGTTGCAGGGCGCTGCCGAAATCCATGTCCATGGCCTGGAAGCCGGGCGTGTTTTCATTGGCGATATTGGCGGCCAGTACGCGTGTGCGGTCGGCACGCAGCGCGAGTGCATCGGCGTGCACGCCCAGCGCATCCTTGAAATTAATCCCCATGGTCATCCTTTGTGTTGAATTCGATCGTGCTTTTTGCGGTTCGGGCTAGAAAATAGGTGGTGCAGAGGTAAAATCCCAGCCTGGTCATGTTGACGCATGGTAAGGTCATGCCGCTTCAGTATCTTTGATTAAGGTTAGCAATGATTTACTTTGAGAACTATTCCGTGATGTGGAACAAGGCGCAATGTCGTCACATACTGCTTCCGGGCCTCTTTTTACTGACCAGCCTATATAGTAGTGCAGGACGGGCAGAATTGCCAGCCGACAATATATTTTCGCGTGTGGAACAATTGGCGCGCGAGCAATTGGTGCAGCAAGCAGCCTCGGCGGGATTGCTGGAACCGCAGTTTCAAGTGACCGTGGTGAAAAGCACGCGCCCCGTGCCGGCGTGCGCGGCGCCCGTCGCGCTGGAAACGGCGGACAGCCGTTCGGCGCAGCGCATGCGCTTTGTGGCAGTGTGTCCTGGAAGCAACGGTTGGCGCTATGAAATGCTGGCGCGCGGCAGCATCACGGCCCAGGTGGCCGTCACCAGCGCCCCCGTCACGGCGAATACGCCGCTGCAGGCGGGCGACGTGACCCTGGCGCGGCGCGACGTGACGATGGTGCCCGACAGTATTGCCTCCTTGCCCGGCGCCGTTGGCCTGTCGAGCCGGCGCAGCTTGCGCGCCGGCGAAGTGCTGCGGCAAGGGCAACTGGCGTCGCCCGTGTTGATCAAGCGGGGCAGCGCGGTGAATATCGTGGCGCGCAAGGAGCAGGTGGAAGTGAGCATGGCCGGCGAAGCGCTGGATCCGGGCGCGCTGGGCGAGGTGATTCGCGTGCGCAACGCCACCAGCGGCACGGTGATACGTGCCAGGGTGGTCGATGCGGGCGTGGTGGAGCCGGCCGAACTTCCCGGCCGTTAAGGAAAGATCAGTCTGCGGCGGCCGTGCGCTGCAGACGCGTCGCCAGCTGCGTCAGCTTGGCGGCGTAGTTGGGGTCGGTGGCGTAGCCGCCGCGCGCCAGGCCTTGCGCGAAAGCGCCGGCGTCGGCCCCCGTATTCAGGGCGGCGCGGTAGCGCGGGTTATCGAGCAAGACTTGCGCATAGTCGCGGAAGGCGCTGGCCTGGTCCGGATAACTGCGGAAGCGCTCCGTTTTCTTCAGGGCCGTGCCGCTGCCGGCCTCGTATTCGGTGGTGACATTGCTGGCCACATCGCCCTGCCATTTCCCGCCGGCCTTGATGCCGAACAGATTATGCGTGTCCGCGCCCGTGCCCTGGCGCAGCGGACGCTGGCCCCAGCCCGATTCCAGCGCCGCGTGGGCGGCGACGATTTCTGGCGCCACGCCCAGGCGCGCGCCCGTTTCTTGCGTCCATGGCTTGATCGAGGCAAGGAATTGCTGCTGCGTTTCGCCGATCTCGCCGCCCTGGTTGATGCTGCCCAGCACATTCACGGGCTGGCTCTGTTCCAGGTAGGCGCGGCCTTGCGGATTCAGGTTGGTGGCGTTGCCGCCGCCCTGTTCGATGAAGCGGGCCACTTCGCCCTGTACTTGCCGGAATACGCTGCTGAAGTTGCCGCTGGAACTGGTGGCGTCGGTGGCGCGCATATTGCTCTGTACGGCGGATGTGGCTGCCGTCGATGGCGTTGCCGCCGTGGCGCGGGTGGTCAGGAAATCAGCCTGGCGCATACGTATCTTCCTCGCCATGCAGCACGCGCTGCATGATGCTGTACTGCTCTGTTAATAAATCGCTGTTGCGGGCATTCAGGCGCTTGCATTCAAGCACCATCTGCTCGAGCGCTGCCCAGTCGCGCTCGGCGGTGGCGCGCGCATCTTCTTGCAATAGCGCAAACAATTGTGGCATATCGCCTTGCGGGCCCAGCAGGGCAGTGACGAGGCTGACCCGCTGGCGGCGGCGCGCATCGAGTGGCTCGACGGCGGCGATGACCTGGTCGGCCAGTGCCGTCAGCTGCGCGCTCTGGTGGTGCAGGGTGGCCTGGAATTGCTCTTCCAACAAGGTGTGCAGGGCGGCATAGCCGGCGCGGTCATCCGCCATGCCTTGCAGTACGCGGCGCATGGCTTCCTGACGCGTGATGCCCTTGCGCGGTGCGGTCATGATTCGCCGCCGTGGAAACGCTGGATCAAGCCTGCCAGTTTCGAAGGATCGAACGGCAATTCACCCTTGGCCAGCGCATCGCGCAGCATGGCCACGCGCTCGTGATCGATCTCGGGCATGGCGCGCAGGGCGGCCATGGCCGGTTGCAGCACGGCCGATTGCAGTTCCGCCCCGGCCGAGGAGCCGCCCATGGCGCCGGCGGCGCCCGCATTCTCGGCGATCGCCTCGGCCGGCGCGACGGCGCTGCTGCGTACGGCAGCGCCGGTATTGCCGGAGGAGATTTTCATACGTTGTCCCTTGCCCTTAATTTGCATGCTCATCCCGCTCCTTCTTGGCGGGCAGGCCCAGTTTCTCGCGCAGGCGCTGCAAGGTGCCCGCATCCGGTTCACCCACTTGCAGCTCTTCGCCTTGCGGCTTTTGTCCGGCCATGCCGAACATGGCGGCGATGCTGTCGGCCTGGCCACGCGTCAATATTAACAGTTCGATGCGGCGGTTGATGCCGGCGCTGGCATTTTTCACGTCCAGCGGTGCGCGGTCGGCCATGCCCACCACTTGCAGCACGCTGTCCGGACTCATGCTGCCGATCAACAATTGCGCGCGCGCCGACATGGCGCGGTTGGCCGACAGGGTCCAGTTGGAAAAGCCTTCGTAGCCGGTATTGGCGTATTGCATCGAGTCGGTGTGGCCGACGATCAGCATCTGGTTATCCATTTGCGCAAACACGGGGCCCATCTGGCGCAGCAGCTTGCGGAAACGGTCGGTCGGCACGGCGCTGCCGCGCACGAACATGCCTTGCTTGTCCGTATCGTGCAGCATGACGCGCAAGCCGTACGGCGTGATCACGGATTGCAGATTGCTCTTCAGTCCCGCTTCATCGCTGAGCTTGTCGAGCGCGCGCGACAGCGACAGCAAGTCTTCCGGCGACTGGTAGCTGACCTTGGTCTGGTTTTGCGGTGCGGTACCGGCCTTGCCGTCCTGCATCTGCTTGCCTTCCGTGCGCGTGTCGCCCGTGCCTTTGCGGGGCATCGGGAAACGCTCGATCAGGCTGCCGCGCGGGCCGCCTTTCTGTTCCGGCATGACGCCCTGGCCTTCGCCCTGGCGGCTGCCTGCCGACGCATCCATCATGATTTCCTTCATCGCCTGCTGCTCGCGCGCGGCCATCAGCCACAGTACGAGGAAGAGCGACAGCAGGGCCAGGCAAAAGTCGGCAAACGCTACTTTCCAGGCGCCGCCATGGCCATCGTCATCATGCTTGCGACCGGCACGCTTGATGATGGCCTGTTCATGTTTCTCATGCGGCTTTAGCACGGCGGCCTCCCCGGCCTTGGCCTTGCTCTTGTTCGGCGCCGCCATCTTCCAGCGCATTGATCCAGCTTTCCAGCTGGGCGAAGCTTGGCTTGATGTTCAGCTGCACCAGACGGCGGCCCGCATCGATGGCCAGCAGCGGCGGTTTGCCCGCCACGTGCGTGACCAGCACGACCTTCACGCATTCCATGGTCGAGCCTTCCTCGCCCACCAGCTGTTTCATCATGTTGCACATCGGATCGAGCACGCCGTAGCAAAAGAAGATACCGATGAAGGTACCGACCATGGCGGCGCCCACTTTTTCCGAAATTTCCGCCGCATCGGCGCCGTCGGCCACGGAATTCATGGCCATCACGATGCCGAGAACGGCGGCCAGGATACCGAAACCGGGCATGGCTTCGGCGATCTTGTGCAAGGATTTCGACGGTTGCAGCAATTCGTCGTGGATGGCTTCCAGTTCCTGCTCCAGCACGCCTTCGAGCTCATGCGCGTTGATCTTGCCCATCGCCATCAAACGGAAGTTGTCGACGATGAAGGCCAGCAGCTTCGGCTCTTCCAGCACCAGCGGATAGCGCTGGAACAGGGCGCTTTCGCGCGGTGCCTCGACGTGGGCGTCGAGCGCCTTCAGGCCGCCGGCGGCCGTTTGCAGCAGTTCATACATCAGCAGCAGCAACTGGCGCTGGAATTCCGAGCCTTGCTTCTTGTGCGTGACGATCTTGCGCATCTGATGCAGCATTTCACCGAGTACATGCTTGGGGTTGCCCAGCACCAGGGCGCCGACGGCGGCGCCGATGATGATGATCAACTCGACCGGTTGCCAGATCGCATGGACGGTGCCGCCCATCAGGGCGAAGCCTCCGAATACACACCCCATCACGATTAAGATACCGATAATTACCATGTCAACTGCCTTTCTGCGTCATTGTGCTGCGTCAATTTGATGGATAGTGCTGAAACTTATGCGTCTTGCAGCATGGTTTTCATCTTGCCCAGCGCCGTCTTGTTCAACTGGCAGACGCGGGCGTCGCTCAGGTCCAGCACGGCGGCAATTTCTTTGTAGCTCAGTTCGAATTCGTAATACATCTGGATCACGCGCTGTTCCCGCTCGTCCAGCGTGCGCAGCGCCTGTTCCAGGCTGCGCCGCACCATCAATTGCTCTTCCGGGCTCGGTGCGCTGTCGGCTTGCCCCAGGCTTTCCTGCAGCACTTCGTCGAAACTGGCGATCAGTTCGGCGTTTTCCGCCAACTGGTATTCCTGGAAGGCTTCCGGCGTCAGTTTCAGGGCCGCCATGATTTCCGCTTCCAGCGGCTCGCGCCCCAGGCGCCGGGTCAGGGCGCGCACGCTGTCGCGCAGGCGGTGGCTTTCCTGGCGCACGGCGCGCGGACGCCAGTCCTGGCGCCGCAGTTCATCGAGGATGGCGCCGCGGATGCGCAGGCTGGCATAGCTGCCGAACGACTGGTCCGGCACGCCGTAGCGGCGCAAGGCTTCGAGCAAGCCCATCAGGCCAATCTGTTCCATGTCGTCGCGGTCGATGGCGCCCGACACCTGCGAATTGAGCTGGCGCACGATGCGTTTCACCAAAGGGGAGTACGCCACCAGATGTTGTTGCTCCTCAGCAACGCTGAGCACGGCCGCGCAAGCGCTGGCGGCGGCATATTCGCCGGCGCCATACGCTTCCTGGTATTGCTCTACATAGGCCAAGGGATCTCCCACTAGGTCGGCTGGCGTGTTGACTTATTCAATGATCAGCTTGCCGACCATGACTTCCGTGAACGGTTTTTCCATCTGCTCGCGTTCATAGCTGACATTGAAGGCCTTGTTGATCTGTTCGGCAAATTGCTCCACCGTCATCGTCTGCGCCTTGTCCATCGGGAAGCTCGACAGGGTGCTGACGGCGATCGAGCGCATCAGCGGCAAGTGGTCCTTGGTCAGCTTTTCCTTTTCCTCGGTGGTGGCGATCACCAGGTCGGCCGACAGGTAATGCGTTTCACCTTCGCCCGGGCCGCGGCGCAGCATCACGATGACCTTGTCAAGCGTGAGGAACTTGCGCGCCTTCTTGCCCGTGGCGGGCGGTGGCGGGGCTTTTGCGTCGGCCACCTCGGCATGGCCGGCAACCGGCTTGGCCAGGTACCACATGGCGCCGCCAGCCGCACCGGCGGCCAGCACGGCCACGGCGACAAAGCCGCCGATCAGTTTCATTTTCATATTCATCAGGCAGTCTCTCGCTCATGCATGGCGTAAGTGGTACCGGCAGGGCTGCCGTCGGACAGGGCGCGTCCCGGTTCCGCGTCGTCGTTCTGGCGGCCAGGTTGACGCTGGCCGCGCGCATCGCCTTCGGCAAAGGCCTGGGCGGCGGGGCTGCGCGGGGTGGCGCTGATATTCACGGCCACCTCGGTGTACTGGCGCTGCGCCAGGTCGCTGCGCATGTTTTCGCCGATGCCTTGCAGCTGGCGCAACACTTCCGAGTTCGACGCCGTGACGTTCACCTGCAGCGCGCCAGCCGTGTGGCGGATGGAAATTTCAATGCGGCCCAGCATGGGCGGGTCGAGGCGGATCGTCGCGTGTTCGCTGTTGCGGCCGATCTGCGTCTGCAGGCGTTCGCCCAGCGCTTCGCGCAGCGGTTCCTGCCATTGCTGGGCAGGGCCGCTGAGCTTGATGGTATCGCCGGTCGGGGCCGCTGCAGCCGTATTGCCGACCGCGCCTGTCAGGCCCAGGTTGGGCGTGACGGGGGCTGGTGTCGCGGCGCCACGTTCGCCCTCGCGCGCGGCAGGGGCGGCGGCCGTCACCGGAGCGGCTTGCTGCAGCAGCGCTTCGAACGGCTGTGCCGTCGCGTTGCCTTTTGCAGCGGTCGCCGGGTTGGCGGCGGCCAGCGGTTCACGCGTATCGCGGCCTGCCGGCTGTGCCGTTCCCTGTGCGGTGAGGGTGATTGCCGTCGGATGCAGGCTGATGTTGAGTGCCGGGTTGGCTTGCGCCACATTCGATTGCACCGGTGTCTGTGCCTGCGCCTGGGCGGCGGCGCGTGCCTCTGCTGCGGCCGCGTCCGTTGGCGGCAGTATCGTCACCGGCAAGCCGATGACGGGCGCGGCCATGGCTGGCAGGCTGCTGTCGGTCTGGCTGTCGCTGTCGCCATCCTTGGTGGGCGCGGGCGCGGGCGTGTCCGCGTCGGCCGTTTCCACGGCTGTCACATCGAGCACCTGCGCAAACAGGGGCAGGGCGGAGGGCGCGGCGCCAGTGCTGCCATAGCCTGGCGTGCCTGGCAAGGCAGCGGCCTGTGCCGGCGCTGGTGCAGGGGCGGATGCCGCCGTGGCTGCCGGTGCCGGAGCGGCCGGCGCCGTATTGAAGTTCATGATCATGCTTGATTCCCGTCCGAGTCGTATTCGCCGAGCGCGGCGTAGGCGACCCAACCTTCCTTATTTGCCTGTAATGCACCCAGGTGTTGACCCAGGCGTTCTTTTTCCTCAGAGCAAATTTTAACCGCTTGCGCGTGAATTTTGCGCAATTGCAACAATTCTGTTTGTTCCAGCGCATTCCATGCGCCCCGTTCGGCCAGCAACGGGATGTTTTTCGCCAGGCTGGCCGAGAGTTTTTCCATCGCCTCCCAGTCCGGCTGCGCGATGGCCGCGCTCAATTGCCGGCTCAGCTGCTGCAGCGCAGCGCGCCTAGGCATTGTTGGCCTGGACGCCCACCCAGCCGCGCTTGATGGTGGTCATCAAGGTCGTCACTTCGTCGATCAGGGTCGGGTCGAGCTTGATGCCGGCCGTGTACAGTCGCGCCACGCAATAATCGTACAGGCGCGCCAGGTTGACGACCACTTCGCCGCCATTGTCGAAATCGAGCGAGCTCGACAGACCGTTGATGATCTGCGTGCATTTATCCAGGCTGACGGCCTTTTGTTCGTAGCGTTTGCCCACGATATGCCCGCGCGCGCGCGCCAGTTCTTCCAGCAGGCCGTCCGTCAGCACCAGTACCAGCTCGACCGGTGTGGCGCGGGCGGTCTGGGCATCCAGGTTGACGGCGTGGTAGTTGCCGTAAGCTTCATTGTTTAACATTATTGTATTCTCGCTATGTTAACTGTGGCGGCGCGGCAGGCGCATCCGCCTTAGGATTTATTGTTGCTGAACATGGCATCGAACATATCGGACGTCTTGCTCATTTGCTCCTGCATGACTTGCAGGCGCGTAAATTGATCGAGGAAACGTTTGTATGCCGTGTCATATTGGGCCGTGAGGCGCTCGCCGCTCTTGACCAGGCTTTTTTGCAGCTTCTCCGTGGCGGCCTGGCGCTGGGTGATCTGGCCCTTGGTGATATTGCTCCACTGGCCCAGTACCTTGTCCATGCTGCCGAGCACGCCGGCAGGGGCGGACAGGCTGTTGTTGCCAAAAAGCTTGTCGAGGCCCGTCGGGTTGTCGGCCAGCTTGGCCGTCAGCTTGGCGGCGTTGAGGCTGATCGTGCCGTCGCGCTGGGCCGTAATGCCGTAGGAGACGAGCGATACGCCATTGACGTTCAGGCGCAGGGCATCGCCCATGCTGCTGCGCAGGGCATTCAGGCCGGAATCATGGGCGAAGATGCCCGCGGCAATTCCCTTTTCCGGGTTGCCGGGACTGGCCAGGCCATCCATCAGGCTTTTCAGCTTGTTATAGGCATCGACGAATGCCTGCACGTTGGCGGCGGTGCCGCTGCTGTCCGTGGCGACAGTCAAGGTCACGGGCGCTTCGGCGGCACTCATGGCGCGGGTGAACGTGATTTTCACGTCCTGCACGTTGGTGAAGGTATTCGATGCTTGCGTGATGGCCGTGCCACCGGGTTTGCCGCCCAGCCAGACGGTGGCGTCGTCAGCCTTGACGACTTCCTTGATGTTGGCCGGCGCGATCAGCGCGCCTTTCAGCGCGATATTGTTGACGCCGCTGGCGTCGAGCGTGGCGGCGTTTGCAATGCCCGTCGCATTCGACGTCAGTACCAGTTGCGCCTGGTTGTTGATGGTCACGATGGACGCGGTGACGCGCGAATTGTTCTTGCTGTTGCCATTGATGGCGGCAGCGATTTCCTGGGGTGTCAGTGTGCCGTTGCCATCCTTGTCGGCGGCGGCCAGGTCGATGTCGAGCGTGTTGTCGCCCACGCCATCG
The DNA here is from genome assembly GCF_002735705.1 of Janthinobacterium sp. BJB426. Lineage (GTDB taxonomy): Bacteria > Pseudomonadota > Gammaproteobacteria > Burkholderiales > Burkholderiaceae_D > Janthinobacterium. The sequence continues at coordinate 15,501 of NZ_PDZL01000020.1, read as the reverse complement.
CCAATTTTCACTTTCAGCGTACCCGTGCCATCGGCGGTATTTACGCTGCTCAGGCCGCCATACGACATCTGGCTGGCCGTGGCCAGTTTTTCAACGAAAAAGGAATAGGTGCCCGGCGTCGCATTGATGCCGGCCGTGGCAGAACCGTAGCCGGCGGCCGGGAAGGTGGCGGACTGGCTCAGCACCGATTTGCTGCTGGTCATGCTCGACATGGCGCTCTGGAAGGTCGAGATGGCCGACTTCAGGTTGCCCAGCGCCGTGCTGGTGTTGCTGGCCAGCGTGTTCTGCGCCTGCAGGGCTGCCTTTTGCGCAGCGACAGCCTTGGTAGCCAGTTTTTCGGCCGTTGGGATCGGATCGTATTGCGGTGCAGTAATTACGCTTGCCATGCCAGACTCCTGAATAAAGGGATATACCGGTACAAGGCGACCCCCATTCCCGTTTTGTGAAGTTTTCCTGAAAGAAACTTACACAAACCTCATTTTACCTGTCCGCGGAACCAGAATTGGGTCGCCAGCTCGTCTTGCCGCTTGGCATCAACTCGTTGTTGCTCATTTGCAACATGCTTTTGTTTTTGCGTCAGCACCTGGTCCAGCACTTCGCGCTTGGCCCAGGCCGTATTGAGTGCGCGTTGCGAAACGGCCATGTTGGCTTCGTGCAGGTGCAAATCGGTACGGTGCTGGTCGGCCATCTGCATCACGGCTTGCTTGAAGTTGCCGCAGTTGACGGACAGGGCCAGGGGCAGAGCGCCGCTGGGGCCGCTATCCGTGTACAGGCCCGTCAGGCGTTCCAGGTTTTTCTGGTAGCGCTCGCGCACGGCCGTCTGCGCCGCCATTTCACCTTGCAGGCGTTCCACTTCGGTGCTGCGCAGGCCGACCAGGGTGGTCAGGTTGCGGATGGTATGCGCGTCGCTCACGTATGCTCCTAGGCCATGATCTGTTCAAGTTGTTCGATGCAAGGCCCCATCGGCGCCTCTTCCTTGGTGCCCTGGCACAGGAAGGCTTCGATGGGCGCGTGCAACTGGACGGCGCGGTCGGTGATCGGATCGGCGCCGGGCACATAGGCGCCCAGCGGAATCAGGTCGCGCACGCGCGCATGGCGCGCCATCGATGCTTTCAGCGCGCGCGCCGCCTGCATGTGGGGCGGCGTGATCACCTGCGCCATGCAGCGGCTGATCGAGGCGGCGATGTCGATGGCGGGGTAGTGGCCCCGCTCGGCCAGTTCGCGCGTGAGCACGATGTGGCCGTCGAGAATCGCGCGCGCCGTGTCGACAACCGGGTCCTGTTGGTCGTCGCCCTCGGCCAGCACCGTGTAGATGGCGCTCATGCTGCCTTCCGGGTGGGCGCCATTGCCGGCGCTTTCCACCAGTTGCGGCAAGTTCGAAAAGACGGACGGCGGATAGCCGCGCGTGGCCGGCGGCTCGCCCAGGGCCAGCGCCACTTCGCGCAGGGCCATGGCATAGCGCGTCAGCGAGTCGACCAGCAGCAGCACGTGCTTGCCCTGGTCGCGGTAATGGGCGGCGATCGAATGGCACAGTTCGGTGGCCATGATGCGCATCAAGGGCGATTCATCGGCCGGCGCGATCACCAGCACGGCCTTTTTCAAGCCTTCGGCGCCGAGCGACTTTTCCACGAATTCGCGTACTTCGCGGCCGCGCTCGCCGATCAGGCCGACGACGACGACATCGGCTACCGTCTGGCGCGTGATCAGGCCCAGCAGCACGCTCTTGCCGACGCCGGAACCGGCCATCAGCCCCACGCGCTGGCCCTTGCCCAGGGTCAGCATGCTGTTAATGGCACGCACGCCCACATCCAGCGGTTCGACCACCGGTTGTTTCTTCAGGGGATTGATTTTTGGCGGCGTCACTTCCAGGATGTGTTCGCCGCCGAGGCGGCCCAGGTCGTCGATCGGCTCGCCCAGGCCATTGACCATGCGGCCCAGCCACGACGGGCCGATCTGCAGGCTGGCCTTGTCGGGCAGGGGCAGGACCCTGGCGCCCGTGGTCAGGCCGGTGGCTTTCTTGAACGGCATCAGATAAGACAGTTTTTCGCGAAAGCCGACGACTTGCGCGTCGAGCCATTCGCCGCTCACAGTTTCAATTTGACAACGCTGGCCCGTGTGCAGGCGGCAGCCGGCGCTTTCCAGCAGCAGGCCGGAAGCGCCGACCAGGCGGCCGGTCGGTGTCGCGACCGGGATATCGCCGATCTCGAAGCTGCGCAGCGTGTCGGCGATCATGCAGGCGCGCCCTGGTCTGCGTGTTCGGCGGCCAGCGCCAGGTGGCTGCTGACCTGTTCCATGCAGGCTGACAGGCGCTGATGGCAGCCCGCGTCGACTTCATTGTCGCCCGCCTTGATGCGGCATTCGCCCGCGTCGAGGCGCGCGTCGGCGATCAGGTTCCAGCGCTTGGCGCGCTTCGGATCGAGTTCGCTGATGCGTTTCAATTCTTCCGGATTGAGGAAAACGTCGATTTCCTCGCGCGTGGGCGGCATCGAGGCCAGGGTCTCGTCGACCAGGGCCAGCAATTGCACCGGCTGCAGCGCCAGTTCCGCGCGGATCACCTGGCGCGCCACCTTGGCCACCAGGTCGACCACTTCCTTGCGCTGCGCTTCGCGGTAATCGGCGCGTACTTTTTTCAGGTCGCGCAAAATCGCGTCGACGGGGCGCGCCAGGCGGTCCAGCGCCACCAGGGTTTCATTGCGGCCTTCTTCGCGGCCCTGCGCCATGCCGTCGTTGCGCCCGGTGTCGTAGCCGTCCTGCTGGCCTTGCACCAGGCCCACTTCGTAGCCGTCGCGCTGGCCCTGCTCGAAGCCTTCCGAGACGGACGCCTGCCACTGGCCATCCGTGTCCTCGTTGGAGGAACGCTGGCCGGCGGCGATGAATTGCGACAGGGGAGGGAAGCGATACGAGCGGAAGTGTTTCATTCGATCACCGCTTCGGCAAACAGTTGCACTTCGATCTCGCCTGCATCGGCGAGGCCCTTGACGGTGGCCATGATTTCCTGGCGTGTCTGTTCGATACGGGAGAGTGGCACGGGGCCGGAACGGCGCATCATGTCTTCGAAGCTCTGTGCCTGGCGGCGCGGCATGGTTTTCAGCACGGCGTCGCGGATCGACGGTTCCGCGCCTTTCAGTGCAATCGCCCACTGTTCCATCGGCACGTCTTCCAGGATGCGCGTGAGCGTGACATCGCTCTGCGTGGCCAGGATCAGGAAGTCGTACATGCTCAGTTCGATTTCCGAAACGACGTCCGGATCGTGCGCGCGCAGCAGTTCGACCAGCGCGGCGCGGTTGCCCGGCATGCGGTTGAGAATCTCTGCCGCCTGGCGGATGCCTTCCACGCTGGTGCTTTGCGTGTCGAGCGTGCCCAGACAGCGGCCCACCAGTTCGTCGAGCTCGACCAGCAGGTCGCGGTCGATCTCGTCCAGGCGCGCCAGGTTCAGCAAGACCAGGTCGCGGCCTTCGACGGGCAGGGCATCGAGGATCTGGCCGGCCAGCGCGGGCGGCAGGAAGGCCAGGAACACGGCCTGCATCTGCACGTGTTCGTTGACGATGTATTCGGCCAGCCATTTCGGCGAAGCCCACTGCAGGCGCGCCATTTTGGGGCGGATGGCGTCGCCGTAAATATTGTTCAGCACGCTATTTGCGATATCGCTGCCCAGCGCCATGTCCAGCGAACGCTTCAGGTAGCTGCGCGAGGCGCCATGCACGCCGCTTTGCTGGCGGTAGTCGTCGAAGAAGGTCTGCATCGCCGTTTTCACGGATTCGACCTTGATGCCGCTCATGCGCGACATCACTTGCGTGACTTCCAGCAATTCTTCACGCGACAGGCAGCGCAGCACGTTGGCGGCCTGTTCTTCGCCGATGCTCAGCAGCACGATGGCTGCCTGTTCCACGGGATTCAGGCTGACGCTTTCGTATTCGGCGCCGTCGGAGGGATTATTGTTGTTGAGTTCGGCCATTTTTCTGCATCCATTGTTTGACGACTTCGGCGACACGCTCGGGTTCTTTTTCAGCCAGCACTTTCAGGTGGTCGACCATCACGTCGACCGCCGAGCCAGGTGGCGGCAAGTCATAGTTTTCCAGCAGCGGTACAACCGGCATGTTGCCGCCGGCGGACTCGCCTTCGAGCGCCAGCGGGCTGCCATTCACGCCCAGGGCTGGCGCGCCGGCAACGGCCGCGCCATTCGTGCCGGCGGCGCTGCCGCCCAGTGCCATGGCGGGATCGAGCTGTTTCAGTGTTGGCGGCGCCAGGCGCGTGGTCAGCAGGCGCAGCAGCGGACGCAGGATCAGGAAGTAGCCGAGCACGGCGCCTAGGGCGTACAGCAGCCAGCTGCTGAAATCGACGACGGTGTCGCGCTCTTCCCACCACTGCGCCACGGGCGGCTTGGCCGGGAAGGCCAGCGCCGTCAGGCTCAGGCTGTCGCCGCGCTGGGCGTTGATGCCGAGGCCGCTGTTGAGCATTTTTTCAATATTGCCCAGTTCGGCAGGGGTCCAGCCCGTTTTCGGATTCGGTGCGGCGGCGCTGTTGAGGACCACGGCGACGCTGAGTTTTTCCAGGCGGCCACGGCTGCGCTTGATCTGCGTGATGCTGCGGTCGTAGGCGTACTGGCGCGTGGTGGCGTTCTTGCGGGCCGTGCCATCGTCGGATGGCTTCGGTGCGCCATCGGCGGGTGCGGCGCCGGCGGCATCGGCCGGTGCCGGCACGGCGGCCGCTGGCGGACGGTTCGACAAGCTGCCGGGAATGCCGGCCACGGTGCGGTTGCGTTCCTGCTCTTCGCGCATCGCTTCGCTCGTCACTTTCGGGGCTTCGCCGTATTTTTCCAGCGTTTCGTCCACGCGGTCATTGTTCACGGCGGCCGTCACGCTGAGCTTGAAGTTGTCTTCGCCGATGACGGGGCCGAGCAAGCCCGTGACGTTGCGGCGAATTTCATCCTGGAAACGTTTCGCGCCTTCATTGCCGGCGGCCGAGGCGTCGAAGCCGTCCGTCAGGTCGATGTGCGCGGACAGCAGGTTGCCGCCCTGGTCGACCAGGCTCACGCGCGTGGGCGCCAGGCTGGCGACGCTGCCGGCCACCATGTTGATGACGGCGGCGATCTGTTCCGGCGCCAGGGTGCGGCCCGGTTTCAGCGCCACGACGATCGAGGCGGACGACTTGTCGCCGTCGCTGGCGACAAACGATGTCGATTTCGCAATCGACAGATGGACGCGCGCCGAAGCGATCGCGTCCATCGTCATGATGCTTTGCGCCAGTTCGCCTTCCAGGCCGCGGCGGAAGCGCACGTCCTGCACGAATTGGGAAACGCCCAGCGGGTCATTCTTGTCCATCAGTTCCAGGCCGGCCGGCAGTTGCGCCGTCACGCCTTTCGATGCCAGCAGCATGCGCACCTTGCCCAGCATGGCGTCGGGCACCAGCACCTGGCCGCTGTCCGGATGCAGGCGGTAGGGGATGTGTTCGGCGTCCAGGGTGGCCATCATGTCCGTCACGGCCACTTTTTCGCGCGCGCCGAACACCGGCTTGTAGTTGGCCTGGTCGCGCCAGGCATACATGGTCACCATGGCGGTGATGCCGATGGCCAGCACGACGATGGGAACCAGGTTTTTCAGCAGGGCGGGCGGGATGGCGGGCTGGGCGCCAAGGCGCCAGCGCGCAAATGCGGACTTCATGGGGGTAATCACTTGGGGTAACTTTCGCTGGGAGGCTGGGCGTGGTTCAGGACGTGAAGATTACAGAGGCAGTTTGATGAGTTCGTCGACGGCGCCCATGACCTTGTTGCGCACTTGCATCAACATGGAGAAGGACAGGCTCGCTTCCTGGCTGGCCAGCATGGCGCCGACCATGTCGTCGCTCTTGCCGCTGTCGACGTCGCTCATTTTCTGCGCAGCCATGCGGTCATCGCCGTTGACCTTGCCGATGGCGTCTTTCATGCTTTGCGCAAAGGAGAAGCCGGCTTGTTCCGGCGCGCCGAACTGCGCGGCGGGCGCGATGCTGGCGCCCAAGGCGCGCGCGTCATTGCTCAGTGCTGCCAGATCGGCCTTGATCAGACCTGCGAGTTCGTTGCTCATCGTGCCCTCTACTTTCAATATGCGGTGACGTATCAATCAGAAATTACTGGTGTTGCCATTCCGGCAGGCATGACATCCCATGCCATCTTGCCCGGCCCGTTTTGCGGGGGCCATCAGTTTTATCAGTTGCCACACCATCCGCTCAAGCAGATTCAAACAAACCCGGCAGACCTGCGCCGACATGATTTACATGGCCATGATAACTAATAATTATCTGATAAAAGTTTCTTCTGGTGGCAATAAGCGGGACTGGAAACTGCCATAAAAACCGGAATCAGGTAAGCGGAATGGCGCACTGCAAATCACTATTTTGTCGCTATAAGCTTACCTCGCGGCAACTATAAAGTAAAGAGAGGATTGCCTCAAGGAATATTGATACATGGCAATATTTAGCTTTTTCATGTATTGTTCAGCACCGTAGTCATCTAGCATGCGATACGATGCGCAATCGTTTGCTTGCGGACCGTTACCCTAGGTCAAGATGATGCTGTATTTAATTTCGGGCGATCCGTATAATTTGTTCTGCCACCGCAATACCGACATGACCACTACATGACAATCCTTACCAAGACAGATCAAACTGTGCGCCATCAAGTCCTCGATTCCTGTCTGCTTGGACGTCCTGTCCATTTGCTGCATGTATTCGGCGCCCAGCTACGCGACGACCTGGCCATGGCCCTGCGCCAGCCGATGAGCCGTCGCTACTGGGGTAATTTCCAGATCGACGCCGTGACCTTGTCGCGCGTGGAGAACGAGGACAGCGTGAACCGCTGGCTGAGTTTTTCCACGCCGGCCAGCCAGACGGGCTTTGCCCTCGAACGGCAGATACTCTTGAGCGTGCTGAACTATCGCTATGGTAGTGCCGGTGCCAAGGGGGCGTTGCCCGATCCGGCACAGGTGCGCGTGACGGCCACGGAGGAGCGCCTCGCTGTGGTGCTTGGACAACAGTTGGTGAGCAGTTTGTTCGCCCGCGTCCACAAGAACCTGCAAACCCTGGGCAAAAGCAGCGACATCGACACCAGTGCCGAGGTCGCCGTGCAGTCGGGCGTGCATCCGGTGCGCGGCAGCTGGATCGTCACCGTGGCGCTCAGCGACGTCGAGGCGGGGCAGAGCGGCCAGTTCTGGTTCTCGCTGGACAAGCACCTGATGGCCGACGTGCTGCGCGGCTTGCTGCCCGAGCGCGCGCAAGCGAAGAAAGCCCTGCGTGGCAGCGTGCGTCCGCTCGCGTCGCGCCTGCAAGTGACGCTGGAAGGCCGGCTCGTCAGCAAACAGGTGCAACTGGGCGCCTTGTTCGACCTGCGCGTGGGTGACGTGATTCCCGTCAGCCTCAGCCGTACCGACGTCATGCTCGACGACTCCCGTCTCTTTACAGCTGCTGTTTCCGAACACAAGGGCAAGCTCTGTTTAACCTCCTTTGAAGATGTCGAATAATATGAATATGACCGATACCAACCAGAGCGAAACCCTGCTGGAAGACCTGGGCGATGACATGATCATCGAGCAGGGCGATGTGTCCGACGTGGCCAGCGGCCGCGCGCGACGCGACATTCCGCAGATGATGCGCAAGATCCCCGTCACCCTGACCCTGGAAGTGGGCTCGGCCCGCATTTCGCTGGAGGAATTGATGGCCATCGGCCCGGAAAGCGTGATCGAACTCGACATGCTGGCCGGCGAACCGCTGGTGATCAAGGTCAACGGCACGCCGATCGGCCGCGCCGAAGTGGTGGTGGCCGGCGAGAACTATGGCCTGAAAGTCATCGACCTCGACGGCCTCAATCTCGACCTGATGACAGCATGAAGCTGGCGGTACCCGGTTTGAGCCGGCGCCGCGGCGCGCTGGCTGCCGCGCTGGCTGTTCCCGTTCTGATGCTGTGTTGCAACGCCGCTGGCGCGCAGGACCTGCTGTCCGGCGTGGTGCCGGGCGCGAAGACCGACTTGTCGGTCAAGATGCAGATCCTGGTCGTCATGACCCTGCTCGGGCTGCTGCCCGTGATGGTCATGATGATGACCAGCTTTACCCGCTTCGTCATCGTGCTGTCCCTGCTGCGCCAGGCCCTGGGCCTGCAGCAGGGCTTGCCAAACCGTATCGTCACCGGCATCGCCCTGATCCTCACCTTGCTGGTCATGCGCCCCATCGGCGACCAGGTGTGGAAGGAAGCGTTCGTGCCTTACGACCGCGACCAGATCGGCATGCAGGAAGCCCTGAAGATCGCCGAAGTGCCGATTTCGCGCTTCATGCTGGCGCAGACGAGCAAGGCCGCGCTGGCGCAGATCGCGCACCTGGCCGGGGAGCCGTCGAGCATGCGCCCGCAAGACCACAGTTTCACGGTCAAGCTGGCCGCGTTTGTCTTGTCCGAACTCAAGACGGCGTTCCAGATCGGCTGCATGCTGTTCATACCGTTCCTCATCATCGATCTGGTGGTGGCGTCCGTGCTGATGGCCATGGGCATGATGATGCTCTCGCCGCTCGTCATTTCGCTGCCGTTCAAGCTGCTGCTGTTCGTGCTGGTCGACGGCTGGACCCTGACCGTCAATACGTTGGTTACCAGCATACAGGGCTATTGACCGATGTTTACGCCTGAAGTCGCCGTCGACCTGATCATCGAAGCGCTGCATGTCGTCATGCTGCTGGTGGTGATCCTGGTCGTGCCCGGTTTGCTCATGGGCTTGCTGGTCGCGCTGGTGCAGGCGGCCACCTCGATCAATGAACAGACCATGAGTTTCCTGCCGCGCCTGCTGGTCACCCTGCTGGCCCTGATCCTGGCCGGACGCTGGATGGCCGGTTACCTGATGGATTATTGCGTATCCATTTTTCAGCGCGCCGCCACCCTGGTCGGATAGCGCCGCGCGCCATGGATCAGATTTTCAATCAGGTGCTGCCGTTTCTGCTGGCCGTGTGGTGGCCGTTCTGCCGCATCCTGGCCATGCTCAGCGCCTCGCCCGTGATCGGCGACGCCATGGTGCCCGTCCCCGTGCGGGTGCTGCTGTCGCTGGTGCTGGCGATCCTGATGCTGCCCGTGATGCAGGCGTCGGGCGTGTCGCAGGACTTGCTGAAGATCGATCCGTTTTCCCTGCACGCCCTCGTCGCCACCCTGGAGCAGGCCATCATCGGCTTCGTCCTGGGCCTGGCCTTCCACTTCGCCATGTCCGTCATGTCGGTGCTCGGCTACCTCGTGTCGAGCCAGGTGGGCTTTTCCATGGCCGTCATGAACGACCCGCTCAATGGCACCTCGTCGGACGTGATCACGGGGATGCTCACCATCATGTGCATGATCGTATTTTTCGCCATCGACGGCCACCTCGTGCTGACGGGCGTGATCGGCGCCAGTTTCACGGCCTGGCCCGTGGGGCAGGGTTACGGACCGCTGCTGCTGCAGACGGTGGCGTATAACGTGGCGTGGATTTTTGCCGCCGCCATGCTGCTGGCCTTGCCCATCGTCTTTTCCACCATGGTGGTGCAACTGGGTTTCGGCTTCCTGAACCGGGTGGCGCCGTCGCTGAACCTGTTTTCGCTGGGTTTTTCCATGATCACCGTGTTCGGCCTGCTGATGCTGGGGCAGATCGTGCGCTTTATCCCTGAGCACTACATCGCCATGACGAATCGGGTGCTCGACATGATCGCCGAACAGATGCGGGTGGCCCATGGCGGATAGCAGCACGGGCGACAAGACAGAAAAGGCGTCACAGCAAAAGCTGAAGAAGTCGCGCCAGGAAGGGCAGGTGGTGCGTTCGCGCGACCTGTCGACGGCGCTGGGCATCCTGATCAGCATGAAGGTCTTCATTTACCTGCTGCCAGGCTATCTGGTGAGCTTTCGCGAGCTGTTCGCCATGGCCTTCATGCCGCTCGACAGCAAGGGCGCGCTGGAAAATGCCATGTCGATGGCGTTTACGACGTCGGTGGGCTTGCTGATCAAGATGATCGTGCCGCTGTTCTGCGTGCCCCTGTTTGTCGTGCTCGGCTCCCTGATCCCCGGCGGCTGGGTCATCAGCACGAAGAACTGGATGCCGAAGATGGAGCGCCTGAGCCCGGCCAAGAACCTGGGCCGTCTGTTTGCGCCCAAGCATGCTTTTGAATTCGGCTTGTCCATCGCCAAGGCCACCGTGCTGGGCATGGTGCTCGTGCATGTGAGCCGCTCCAGCCTGACGCAGTACGTGGATTTGCAACACCGGCCCCTGCAGCAGGCCATGCTCGATGGCTCGGCGCTGATGCTCGACGGCTTGATGGCGCTCATTTCCGTCTTCGTGCTGTTTGCCATCATCGACGTGCCAGCGCAGGCGTTTTTCTTTGCCCGCAACCAGCGCATGAGCAAGCAGGATGTCAAGGAAGAACATAAAAGCAGCGAAGGGCGGCCCGAAGTGCGCCAGCGCATCCGCCAGTTGCAGCAGCAGATCGGCCGGCGCAGCGTGCGCAAGACCGTGCCCGACGCCGACGTGGTGATTGTCAATCCAGAACATTACGCCGTCGCATTGAAGTATGACCAGGACCGCGCCGAGGCGCCGTTTGTCGTTGCCAAGGGCGTCGACGAGATGGCGCTGTATATCCGGCAAGTGGCGAAGGAACACCATATTGAAACGCTGGAGTTGCCGCCGCTGGCGCGCGCCATCTACAACACCAGCCAGGTGCAGCAGCAGATTCCCGTGCAGCTCTACCAGGCCGTATCGCAGGTGCTGAACTACATCCTGCAATTGAAAGCATTCCGGTCCGGGCAGCGTGCTGCCCAGCCCGTATTACCCACCGAGATGGCCGTGCCATCTCATCTGAGCGAGGTCGTACCGCCATGAATTTCCTGAACCGCGTGGTTGCTGAAATGCGCCGCCACAAGTTCGCCACGCCGCTGTTCCTGCTGGTGATCCTGGCAATGATCATCCTGCCGCTGCCGCCGGTGCTGCTCGATATCTTGTTCACTTTCAATATCGTGCTGGCACTGATCGTCATCCTCGTCAGCGTGTCGGCCAAGCGGCCGCTCGATTTCTCCGTCTTTCCGACGGTGATCCTGGCCACCACCATGCTCAGGCTGACCCTCAACGTGGCGTCCACGCGCGTGGTGCTGTTGCACGGCCATACGGGTGCAGATGCGGCCGGTAAGGTGATCGAGGCGTTTGGTAACGTCGTGATCGGCGGCAACTTCGTCGTCGGTATCGTGGTCTTCGTGATCTTGATGATTATCAACTTCGCCGTCGTCACCAAGGGCGCCGAGCGTATATCCGAAGTGTCGGCGCGCTTTACCCTCGATGCCTTGCCGGGCAAGCAGATGGCCATCGATGCCGACCTGAATGCCGGCCTGATCAATCAGGAAAAAGCCCAGATCCGTCGCAAGGACGTGGCCGCCGAAGCGGATTTCTATGGCGCCATGGACGGTGCGTCGAAGTTCGTGCGCGGCGACGCCGTCGCCAGTATCCTGATTTTGATCATCAACATGGTCGGCGGCGTGGCCATCGGCTCGCTGATGCACGACCTGTCGTTCGGCGATGCCTTCCGTCAATATGCACTGCTGACCATCGGTGATGGCCTGGTGGCGCAGATTCCGGCGCTGCTGCTGTCGGCCGCGGCCGCCATCCTGGTGACCCGCATCAGCGATTCGGGCGACTTCGAACAGCAAGTGGCAGGCCAGGTGCTGACGTCGCCAACGGTGATCTTCAGCGCGGCCGGCATGATGGTGGCGCTGGCCTTGATTCCGGGCATGCCGTGGTTCATGTTCATGACCTTCGCGGGCGTGCTGGCCTTCGTGGCCTGGCGATTGACCAAGCGCGTGAAGGGGCCCGATGCGGCCGGCATGGCGGCCATCGAGGCGGCCTTGCGCGACGAGCGCCCGGCCGAACTGGAGTGGCAGCAACTGCCTGCCGTGCAACCGCTGATGGTGATGCTCGGCTATAAACTGGTTGGCATGGTGGATAAAACGCAAGGCGAACCGCTGAACAAGCGCGTCAAGGGCGTGCGCCAGAGCCTGTCCGAAGCGATGGGCTTGCTGCTGCCGAATATCGGCGTGCGCGACGACCTGGCCCTGAAGCCGTCGCAATACGCCATCGTGCTGTCGGGCACGGTGGTCGCGCAGGCGGAAGTGCAGGCCGACCGCCTGATGGCGATCCCGTCGCCGAACGTGTATGGCCAGCTCGATGGCATTCCCGGCATCGAGCCGGCCTACGGCATGCCCGTCACGTGGATCGAACCGAGCGAGAAGGCGCATGCGCTGGGCCTCGGTTACCAGGTCATCGAGGCGCCCAGCGTGATTGCCACGCACTTGTCGAAAATGGTGCGCGAATACCTGCCGGAACTGTTCCGCCACGAAGACGTCTCGAACATGATGGAGCGCCTGACGGCCCTGTCGCCCAAGCTCGCTGGCGCGCTGGACAAGGCGCTGACGCACACCCAGCTGCTGCGCGTGTTCCGCGTCTTGCTGGCGGAAAATGTGTCGCTGAAGGATATCGTGCCCATCGCCACCACCTTGCTCGACAGTTCGGAAACGACCAAGGACCCGATCCTGCTGGCGGCCGAAGTACGCTGCGCGCTGCGGCGCCAGATCGTCAGCGGCCTGTTTGGCCAGAAGATGGAAATGCAGGCGTTTAACCTGGGCGGCGAGCTGGAAAACATGTTGCTCGGCTCGCTGAACCAGGCGCGCCAGTCGGGCAAGGTGACCTTGGATAATTACCCGATCGACCCGCACCTGCTGTCGCAGCTGCAGGTGAACATGCCGGTGGCGCGCGAGCAGATGAAGCAGCAGGCCACGCCGCCGCTGCTGCTGGTGCTGCCGCAGATCCGTCCGCTGCTGGCCCGCTATGCGCGCCTGTTCGCGCCGGGCCTGCATGTGCTGTCGTACAACGAAATCCCGGAAAACCGCGAAGTGAGCATCATCGGCACGGTGGGGTAAACGATGGCATAAACAAAAACGGCGCTTCGGGCGCCGTTTTTTTTGTGCTGCGTCAATCCTGCTCGTCGATGGGCGGCAGCAAATCCTGCGTAGCTTCGGCCGGCCCGGCCAGCAACAGCACTTCCTCTTCCTGCTCGCCCGCCGCCGCATCGCCATAGTCATACCCGAGCGGCGCCGCCACTTCCTTCGAGACAATGATGGCCTCCTCTTCGGCTGCGGCCGCGGCAGTGCTGGCTGCAGGCGCATCGGGATCGGCCGCCGCTTCCGCTTCCGGCTGCGTCAGCAGCAGCGCCACTTCGGCCATGGCGCGGAACAGGGCCAGCGACAGCGAGGCGGCGCCTGCCTGCATCGGGTAATTGCCGTGCACGCGCTGCGCGTGCAGCTGGCGGTTCAGGCGGCAGCGCACCACGCGCAGACCGGCGCGCCGCACGGCGTCGGCGATCTCGGGCAGGGCCAGGCGCAAATGGCGCAATGCGGCTTCCTCGTCGGCAGCCAGTTCCAGCAGCACACCGTCGCCGGACGGTTCCATCTGGATCACGACCCGGCCGATGCCGATGATGATCAGTTCGACGCGCAGCGCCACCTTGCCGCGCCGTCTGGGCGTTGCATCCTCATCCTCGTCGCTGGCCAGCACGCGCAGCAGCAGGCGCTGGCCGCCCCAGCCATACACGGCAAAGCGCCACGCTTCGCTGTCGACCGTCAACGGCGGACGGGCGCCTTCGCGCAGCAGGGCCGGTTGCTGCTCGGCCATGAACAGGTTGCCCGGCACGTGCTGGCCGCGTGCCTGTTCCTGCAGGGCCGCGTATTGCTCGCCATACGTCTTGACCATCACGCGCCACGAGGCGGCCAGCTGTGCCGCGTCAGGCGGTTGCCAGACCAGCTGGCGTGTGAAGAAAAGCTGATTGACCTGCATGGCGCTGCTGTCGCGCGGCATGGCGCCGCCCGTGCCGTCGGCATTTGGCTTGATGAGGGACGCCAGGCTGTCCTGTCCCTTCTGCTGCAGCTGGGCGGGCAGGGTGCCGGCGTCGGGCGCGGGCGCCATGTAGGGACCGATGGGCACCAGCGGCTGCACCACGCCCGGCACCATCGGCGTAGCGGGGCTGACGTCGAAGCGCTGGGTAATCAGGGGAACCGGGTTGCCCGATGAAATGCGGTCTATCGCCATGCCACTGTGTCCAGATGAAAGTCTATAAAAGCCGGTGAATCAGGCTGTATCAGCCATCATGGCTGCAACAGTGACAGTATCATTTTCTGCATGCTCTGGCTTTGCTTGAGCATCGCCGTGCTGGCCTGCAGCAACATTTGTGCTGACACCATGTTGGCGCTTTCCGCCGCGTAATCGACATCCATGATGCGGCCGATGGCGGCCTTGGTATTGGTGACCATGTTGGCCAGATTGTTGTGCACGTGGTCGAGGCGGTTGGCCGCCGCCCCCAGAGCCGAGCGTACGCCGCCGACCTGGTCGAGCGCCGCCGCCAGCTGATCGATCATGCTGTTGGCGGCGCCATTCGTGCCGATTTCGCTGCCGGCCGTGCCGGTGGCGGAAAAGTTGGCCGAAATGGCTTTCAATAATGTATCCAGGCTGCCCATCTTGCCTGACACGTCGAACTTCATGGTTTCGCTGCTGCTGGCGCCGATCTGGAAGGTCATCGCCTCCGACAGGGTGCCCTTGCCGGCACTGCCGTTGCCCAGCAACAGGCCGCCGCCGTAGGAGGTGTTGGTCATGACGTTGTACAGCTCGAGCCCCAGCGCATCGTACTCGGACTGCATGGCGTCGCGGTCGGTCTGGTTGGACGAAGCGTCGGCCGCCTGCGTGGCCAGGTCTTTCATGCGTACCAGCATGTCCGTGACTTCGCCAAACGCGCCTTCGGCCGTCTGCAGCATCGAGGTGCTGTTCTGCGTATTGCGCATGGCCACCGTCATGCCGCTGACCTGGGCACTGAGGCGCGTGGCGATCTGCAGGCCCGCAGCGTCGTCCATGGCCGAGTTGATGCGAAAGCCGGTGGAGAGGCGCATCATCGACATCGTCAGCCGGCTTTGCGCACTGGCGGCGGCGCTTTGGGCGTACATTGCGGCGATATTGGTGTGAATGCTCAGCACGTGGCGGCTCCGGTGGGCGGTGAGGGTGAGTCGGGTCTACCTTGTATAGGCGACTGCGGCGCCAGCATTGTTAAATCGAAAGGCAATATAGTCAAATCAATACGTTTCGCACATAAAAAATCTATGGTCACCCTCCTTTTTGCAAGCTGATTTTGTATGATGTGAGTAGGCTTGCTTAAATCTATCCGGCGTTTGGTTGGAGATGGATCTCCGCGCCACGATGAGAGTCGCGCCTGTCGGTCCTTAAAAGCCGCTCGGCCTTTGACAGCCGATTTTTTAGCTAGGTTATCCGTCAGGCCGGTGTGCCGTTCACGTCATCCAATGTCAGCAGTCGCAAAACCAGGTAGGAGTGCTGTAAAGCAGTGAGTCTTGGGAGGCCCTCATGTTGTCATGGGCGCCTCTTTTATTTCAAATTCGGTATGGTGGGCCGCGATGGCCCATGCCGTGCGCGCCAGTTTGTTGGCCAATGCGCAGGC
>NZ_PDZL01000001.1 GCF_002735705.1 Janthinobacterium sp. BJB426 | reverse complement strand
TTTACCTTGGCGATCCTGTCCGTGGACATGAAAGCTGTGTTTGCCGAGATCGATGCCGATGAGCGTAACGTTTTCCATGATGGCCTCCTTCAGAAATGAAAACACCCTATAAGTTTAGTAACTTATAGGGTGGAGGGTGACCATCTCATTAGCCCCGGCAGTCACCCGCCGGGGCTAATTCTATTGCTGCAAATTCTGGTGGGCCTCCCGTGAGTCGAACACGGCACCAACGGATTATGAGTCCGCTGCTCTAACCAAGCATGAGCTAGAGGCCCAGGGGGCTGCGGCGTGGCGGCGCTGTTGAAAACCCGCCTCGCGCGGCCGTTTTGGAAACGGACACGCGAGGATAGGGGTATCACGGGCGCACGTCAAGCCCTATTGGCTTCTAGTTGCCTTCCAAGAAGCTTTTCAGCTTGTCGGAGCGCGATGGGTGGCGTAGCTTGCGCAGCGCCTTGGCTTCGATCTGGCGGATGCGCTCGCGCGTCACGTCAAATTGCTTGCCCACTTCTTCCAAAGTGTGGTCGGTGGACATCTCGATGCCGAAACGCATGCGCAGCACCTTGGCTTCGCGTGGCGTCAGGGAATCGAGCACGTCCTTGACGACGCCGCGCATGGAGGCGTGCAGGGCCGCGTCGGCCGGCGCCAGGGTGTTGTTGTCCTCGATGAAGTCGCCCAGGTGGGAATCGTCGTCGTCGCCGATCGGCGTTTCCATCGAGATCGGTTCCTTGGCGATTTTCATGATCTTGCGGATCTTGTCCTCGGGCATCTCCATCTTGATCGCCAGGGTGGCCGGATCGGGTTCCGCGCCCGTTTCCTGCAGGATCTGGCGAGAGATGCGGTTCATCTTGTTGATCGTCTCGATCATGTGCACGGGAATGCGGATCGTGCGCGCCTGGTCGGCGATCGAGCGCGTGATGGCCTGGCGTATCCACCAGGTGGCATACGTCGAGAACTTGTAGCCGCGGCGGTACTCAAACTTGTCGACGGCCTTCATCAGGCCGATATTGCCTTCCTGGATCAAATCGAGGAATTGCAGGCCGCGGTTCGTGTATTTCTTGGCGATCGAAATGACCAGGCGCAAGTTGGCCTCCGTCATTTCACGCTTGGCCTTGCGCGCCTTCATTTCACCGGCCGCCATTTGGCGGTTGATGTTGCGCAAGTCCGGCAGCGGCAAGACGACCCTCGCCTGCAGGTCGATCAGGCGCTGCTGCAGTTCCTTGACGGTCGGAATGTTGCGGCCCAGGATGGCACTGTACGCGTGTCCTGCGTTGACTTCGCCATCGACCCAGTCGAGGTTGGTTTCATTGCCCGGGAAGACCTTGATGAAGTGGGCGCGCGGCATGCCGCAGCGGTTCACGGCCACGTCGAGGATCTGCTTCTCGATATGGCGCACTTCGTCGACCTGGCCGCGCAGGGTGTCGCACAGCTTTTCCACGACCTTGGCCGTGAAGCGGATGCCCAGCAACTCTTGCGAAATGGCTTCCTGCGCCTTGGCATAGGGTTTCGAGTTGTAGCCTTCTTTCTCGAAGGCGCGGCGCATCTTGTCGAATTGCTGCGAAATGATGGCGAATTTTTCCAGCGCCGTGCGTTTCAGGGTTTCCAGCTGTTCAGCCGAGAAACCGGCCGCACCGGAAGCGCTCGCCTCTTCCTCTTCTTCGACTTCCTCCTCTTCCGCTTCGCCTTCTTCCTCGTCTTCCTCGACGGGTGCGGCCACGACAGGGGCTGCGGCGACCGGCTCGTTTTCATCGACGAGGCCGTCGACGATTTCGTCGATCTTGATCTCTTCGTTGGCGATGCGGTCGGCGGCGGCGATGATCTCGGCGATCGTCACGGGACAGGCAGAAATGGCCTGGATCATGTCTTTCAAGCCATCTTCGATGCGCTTGGCAATCTCGATCTCGCCTTCGCGCGTCAGCAGTTCGACCGAGCCCATTTCACGCATGTACATGCGCACGGGATCGGTGGTGCGGCCGAAATCGGAGTCGACGGTCGACAATGCCGCCTCGGCTGCCGCTTCCGCCTCGTCATCGCTGGTGACGACGGCAACGTTATCGGACAGCAACAACGTTTCCGCATCGGGCGCGTGCTCGTAGACGGCGATACCCATGTCATTGAAGGTACCGATGATGCCTTCGATGGCTTCCGGATCGACGATGTTTTCGGGCAAGTGATCGTTGATTTCCGCGTAGGTCAGGAAACCGCGTTCCTTGCCGAACTTGATCAGTGTCTTGAGTTTCTGGCGCCGGCGCTCGAGTTCTTCCTCGCTCGCTTCCGTGTCGGACGAGAACGCGTCCTTCAGCAGCGCACGCTCTTTCGCCTTGCGGTCCTTCGCCTTGGCCTTGTCAACGGCCTTCAGTTCGGCCCGCTCGACGGCGTTCAGGGCGGCGACTTCATCATTTTCTGGCTGGAATTCTTTTGGCTTGCGGCCACGGCGGCCTGGCACTTTTACCGACGGCAAGACATAACCGGACGTATCGATCGCGGCCAGGGTGGCGGCGTCGGTGGTCTGGCTGACCACGGGCGCGCTGGTGACGCGCGCTTCTGGCCGGTCGAGCGCCTTTTCGGCTTTCGTGGTAACTTTAGTGGGCTTTACAGCCGCTTTGGATTCGGGTTTCTTGATTGGCACAGGCGCTTTCGATTACACAACGACTTGCTTTACGGTGGATTAGGATAAAGTTTGCTGCCAGTTCCCTGTCTACCTGCGGGAACCACCATCTTCGAACCTGCCGACTACGCAAATTCGACACTGTTACGTTACTTACACCTCATCGGCCACGATCCGCGGGAAGCGCAGCAATTCCTGTCCACCGGCTGTTGCCAGCCGTCTCGGCAAAAATTCCTGCATCGACCGCGTTGGGAGCGAGAGCCTGGCGCGGCTTGCCAGCGTCTGCGAGCCTTGCCCGCAACGCCGAAAACGCCAGTTGGCCCTGGCTGCCGACACGATCCACCGCGCCGATCAAGAGCCTAACTTACTGAAAACAAATACTATTTACGAAACAGAACTAGCTTGCCAAAGCACACAATACTTAGCATTTAATTATAGCACGCGAAAAATGTTTTTCCAGTGCGCGCCATACCCTCAAGACAAGGTTAGCGATTAACCAACTCGGCATCGCGCTCGCGTTCCAGCGCCCCCTGCTCCTGCATGATTTCGCGGTAGCGTACACCAATTTTCTCGGATGGCAAACCCGAGGCAAACAATTGCTGCAATTCCGCCTTCAAGGCATTCAATTTGATCTCGCGGATGGTGCTCACCAGCCAAGACAATTCGCTGTCGTAATCGGATTCCGTGCCGGCCGCTATCTCGCCGATGATCTCGTCGTATTCGCTGCCCAGCTCCTTCAACTGCTGCGCCAGCGCGGCGAAACTGCCGTGCTCGCCCAAGGCCTGGCCCACGGCCACCAGCTGCCCCAGGCTATGCGCCGCATCCGGCCCCAG
Source organism: Janthinobacterium sp. BJB426 (assembly GCF_002735705.1). Taxonomy (GTDB): domain Bacteria; phylum Pseudomonadota; class Gammaproteobacteria; order Burkholderiales; family Burkholderiaceae_D; genus Janthinobacterium. Next base: position 678,441 of record NZ_PDZL01000001.1, on the reverse strand, counting down.
GTGCTGGAAGGCGGCCAGGGCGGCCTCGTCGATGCGCATCGTCAGCGGCGGATGCGCTACCAGCATGCGCATGATCTTCAATTCCAGACCGACAGGCACGGGGCGGCCCGATTTCGGCGGCGCGCGGCGCGCCACGGCAACGGGTTTCGCCAGCTCGAACAGGGCTTCGATCTCGGCCGGCGTGGACTGCGTCAGCTGCGCCAGGCCGCGCACGATCTGCAGACGCAAAGACGACGGCGCCATCAGTTGCAGCAGCGGCTTGGCGTCGAACTGCACGCGGGCGCGCCCTTCCGGTTCCGACAGATCATGCTCGCCCGACACTTCCTTCAGCAAGAACTGCGACAGCGGCATGGCTTCATGCACTTGCTGCTCAAACCCTTCGGCACCGAATTCGCGGATATAGCTATCCGGATCGTGTTCCGACGGCAAGAACAGGAATTTGATGGTTTTATTGTCCGACACGTGGGCCAGGCTCGCTTCCAGCGCGCGGCGCGCGGCGCGGCGGCCGGCCTTGTCGCCGTCGAAGCTGAAAATCACGTTATCCGTCTGGCGCAACAGTTTTTGCACATGGGTGGGCGTGCACGCCGTGCCCAAGGTGGCCACCGCTTGCGGGAAACCCATTTGCGCCAGCGCCACCACATCCATATAGCCTTCCGTCACCAGCACGTAGCCGGCGTCACGGATAGCCTGGCGCGCCTCGAACAGCCCATATAGTTCGAATCCCTTGGAAAACAAGGGGGTTTCCGGCGAGTTCAGGTATTTCGGTTCGCCATGGTCGAGCACGCGGCCACCAAAAGCGATCACTTGCCCCTTGGTATTGCGGATCGGGAACATGATGCGTTCGCGGAAACGGTCGTAGCGCTTGCGGTTATTGCCCTCTTCATCGACCTTGTCGATCACGAGGCCAGCTTCGGCCAGGGCCACCACGTCGTAATCGGGGAAGACGGAACGCAGATTGTCCCAGCCGCCGGGCGCGAAACCCATGCCGAAGCGAGCGGCCACTTCGCCCGTCAAGCCCCGGTTCTTCAGGTAGGCTATGGCTTCCGGCGCGTGGCGCAATTGCCCACGGTAATAATCGCAGGCCTGCGTCATGGCGTCGGACAAGGCCATGCTTTGCGCCTGGATCTGCGCGCGCTGGGCCGGCGGGATCTTGTCGTCCGCTTCCGGCACGACCATGCCCACGTTCTGCGCCAGGTCCTTGACGGCGTCGACAAAACCCATGCCCGAGTACTCGATCAGGAAGCCGATCGAGGTGCCATGCGCGCCACAGCCGAAGCAGTGATAGAACTGCTTGGTGGGGCTGACGGTAAAGCTGGGCGATTTTTCACTGTGGAACGGGCACAAGCCCATGAAATTGGCGCCACCTTTTTTCAGTTGCACATAGCGGCCCACGACATCGACGATATCGACGCGGTTGAGCAAATCGGAAATGAAGGATTGAGGTATCACTGGCTAGGGCGGGTCTTGTTATAGGTCAGACTATACTACCGCACGTGGCCTGAGGTTGAGCCAGGTCAACGTGTGGGCTGTTAACAGGCTGCCAGCGCGACGGCGGGCAGCCCTTGCTACTATTGTATGCTTACGCTGCCGGCGTCAAGGCTTTCTTGACCAGAGCGGACACCACCGTCATGTCGGCGCGGCCAGCCAGCTTCGGCTTGACGATGGCCATGACCTTGCCCATGTCTTGCGGACCGGCGGCGCCCGAGGCGGCCACGGCGGCAGCCACTTCGGCCGCCACTTCTTCGTCCGACAGGCCGGCAGGCATGTAGCCCGCCAGGTGCACCAGTTCGGCTTTTTCGATGTCGGCCAGGTCGGCACGGCCACCGGCTTCGAACTGGGTGATCGAATCCTTGCGCTGCTTGATCATCTTTTCCACGATGGCCGTCACGTGGGCATCCGTCAATTCGATGCGCTCGTCGACTTCCTTGCGCTTGATTTCCGCCAGCAACAGGCGAATCGTACCCAGCTTGCCCGCTTCCTTGGCGCGCATGGCGTTTTTCATGTCTTCGGTAATTTGTTCTTTCAAGCTCATGGCAATCCTCGTTGGTCAGTAGGTGGGTGCTCGTGCGCGGCTAGCATCAGCGGGCCACAAAAGCGAAAACCCGCTGCGGCGAACCGGAGCGGGTATGCGACTCATCTGAAGTATCACTCCAGGCGAATCAAAACAAAACCCGTGGCGAACAATGCGCCGAACTACCCGGGTTGGTTCTGACTGAACAGTCTTAGAATAATTTTTTCGGCAGTTGTTGGCTGCGGATGCGTTTGTAATGACGCTTTACAGCAGCTGCCAGCTTGCGCTTGCGCTCAGCTGTTGGCTTTTCGTAGAATTCGCGTGCGCGCAATTCGGTCAGCAGACCCGTTTTTTCGATGGTGCGTTTGAAGCGACGCATTGCGACTTCGAACGGCTCGTTTTCTTTAAGGCGAATAGTGGTCATGTAAAATTCAAACCGTTGAGGTGGTGTATAGGAAGAGATAGATAGTAGCAGCTTTTATTCGGAAAGGGAAGCCCCTCCCCCACTTGCGTGCGGCATGCAGCCTGCGGTCGCTGCCGGAATGTGGCGTAAACCACGCACCGGGACCAGCGCACCGGGCGCCAGAACCCCATCCTACAGACTTGCTTACTGCAAGGCAATACCTGCCGCCACGCCGGAAGCCCAGGCCCACTGGAAGTTGTAGCCGCCCAGCCAGCCCGTCACGTCGACCGCTTCGCCGATGAAATACAGGCCAGGCACCTTGTTGGCCATCATGGTCTGCTGCGACAGCTCGCGCGTGTCGATGCCGCCGCGCGTCACTTCGGCCTTGCGGTATCCTTCGGAACCGTTCGGCACGATGGACCAGGCATTGATGGCCAGCCCCAGCTTGCGCAGCTGCGCGTCCGGCATATCGGCGATGCGCGCGTCCGGCGCCAGGCCGTTGACGGCCAGCAGGCAGTCGGCCAGGCGCTGCGGCAGCCATTGCGCGACGATATTGCCCAGCTGCTTCTTCAGGGTGCCCTTGCCTTCAATCAAGGTCTGCGCCACGTCCACTTCCGGCAGCAGATTGATGACGATGGGTTCGCCCGGCAGCCAGTAGCTGGAAATCTGCAAAATTGCCGGACCCGACAGGCCGCGATGCGTGAACAGCAAATCTTCGCGGAAACGCGCGCCCGTTGCCTTGCGGCCTTTCAGGCTGCCCGTTTCCACATCCACTTCCAGCGCGATGCCGGACAATTCCGCGAACGGCGCCCAGCTGGTCGCATCGAACGTCAGCGGCACCAGGGCCGGACGCGGTTCGACCATCGTCAAGTCGAATTGTTTGGCGATGCGGTAGGCAAAATCCGTGGCGCCGATCTTCGGGATCGACAGGCCGCCCGTGGCGATGACGATGCTGGCCGTCTCGATGTCGCCGCTATCGGTCTGCAGCACGAAGCCACCGTCATCTTGCTGGACAACATTGTCGATCTTGCACGGCATGCGCCAATGCACGCCGCCAGCGGCGCACTCATCCTTGAGCATGTCGATGATCAGCTCGGCCGATTCATTGCAGAATTGCTGGCCCTTGTGCTTCTCGTGGTAGCCGATCCGGTATTTTTTCACCAGCGCGAGGAAATCCTGCGGCGTGTAGCGCGACAGTGCACTCTTGCAGAAATGCGGGTTTTCCGAGAGAAAATTTTGCGGGGTGGCGTTAATATTGGTGAAATTACACCGCCCACCACCGGAGATGCGGATCTTTTCGGCCAGCTTGGCCGCGTGATCGATCAACACCACGCGCTTGCCTTGCTGGGCGGCAACAGCCGCACACATCATGCCGGCCGCGCCCGCGCCGATCACTGCCACATCAAATTGTTTTGCCATAAGAATTCCGGTCACCGCTGATTACAAAGACGCCATTGTAAACTGCGGCGACGCGGCTAGCGCGGCCGTGCTGCAATCTGCCGCGATGCCATCAGGCATTGCGCCACCTGTTCGGCGATCGATGGCGGCACGGGCACCTCGCCGCGCAGCACGGCGGCGATCCAGGCGGCCGTGGTGGTGGCATCGCGCTCGGTCGGCAAATGCGGCAACTCTTCCACCAGCAACTGCTTTTCCACCAGCACCGTGCGTTCGCTCCCGTGGAACCAGTCGATCTGCTGCGCCTTGTTGGCGTTGGCCACCGTTTCGCCCTCCGTGCCGCGCATCAGGAAAGCGTCGCCGCGCCCTGCCGGAGATGACGTCAGGAAATATTCACCAAGCATTTCCAGATATTCCGGATGCGTATACGACACCAGGCGCAGGGCGGGCCCCTCAAACGGCTGCATGATTTTCACCAGGGTATGCGTGGAATTGCGCACGCCCAGCACGCGCCGCAACGACAGCATGTGCGCCAGGCGCGGCGCCAGCGCTTCGATAGGCAGGAAGGCCGCTTGCCCGCGCGCCATGGCGGCCTCGGCTTGCGCATGGTCGAGCGAAGCGGGCACATCCAGCGCGGCCAGCACTTCGGCCGTCGTGATGCGGCCCGGATCGCTGGTCACGCCATGCACGAGCACGGGTGCCCCGGCGCGCGCCAGCAGCAGCGCCAGCAAGGCCGTCAGGTTGGCCATCTTGCGGGCGCCGTTGTAGCTGGGAATGATGATCGGGGCAAATTCGCCGGCCGGCGCGGCCAGCGGGGCGAACGATGCTTCGGCGGCGTCGAGGAAGCCGGCGATTTCGTCGACCGATTCGCCCTTGATGCGCATCGACAACAAAATACCGCCCAGTTCCAAGTCCGACACGCGGCCCTCAAGCATGGCGCGGTACAGGGCGCGGGCATCATCACGCGTCATGCTGCGCGCGCCGTTCTTGCCGCGTCCTATTTCTTTGATGAAACGTGCTGCGGGGAATGGCTCACCGGCCACATCGGTATGGGGGATGGATACAGTCGTCATGGCGCCAGCTTACACGGAATTTTCCCCTTGCAGAGGGGCTGGCGGATGCCATAGGCGCCGATGCAACAGTCTTTCCAGCTATTTTCACGAATTTGCTGCGCGCCTGCATCCAAAGGCGCCACCGCTGCGTATAAGACTGCACAGGGGGAACTCATCATGGAACACGCGGTCAAACAGGAAACTGCCTTCGTCGGCATCGAAACGAGCAAGCTGCAGCTGAAAGCCGTGCTGCTTTCGGGCGGCGAAATGCTGTGCAAGGTGCTGGAAAACGACGTGGCCGGCTACCGCTGGCTGCGCAGCTGGCTGCAAAGGAACGACGTGCCCGTCATGGGCTTGCGCGTCTGCATGCGCCTCGATATGCCGTACAGCGAAGCGCCAGCCCGCATGCTGGCCGAGATGGGCATGCTGATCTGCGACGCCCAGCCCGCGCAGCTGGAAGACTATCTGCGTGACCATGGCTTGCCCGGAGACGCGGCGCACAGCGCCGTGGTGCTGGCCAACTACTGCCAGCACAGGCGCCCCGCACGGTGGACGCCGCCCTCCTCCGCCTACGTGGAACTGCGCCTGTGGCTGCGCCGCCTGCACGCCATGCAAGGCGTGCGCCAGCAGGAATCGGCGCGCCTCGATGCGCACTTGCGGGCTGGCCAGCAGGCGCTGCACGCCCTGCTGGGCCGGCAAATCGCCTGCCTGGACGCACAGATACGCCAGCACGAAAGCGCCATCCTCGCGCACGTGCGGCGCCATCCCGGCCTCCCCCGGCCGCCCGAGCTGGCTGGCAACGACCAGCGCATCGCCCGCTACGGCGTTGGCGCCAGCCTGGGCGGCGGTCATTGAGCGTCCGGCAGCAAGGGGCCGGTGGCGCGCCGGCACTGCCATAAAAACAACTGATGCATTCCCGTTTTGGCCCCATCCCCGCCGCCAGGCCGCATTTCCGCTACACTATTGCCTCTTAAAGAACGCAATAGCGAAAGCCGAGCCAGAATCATGAATACGCCAGACATCGAAAATATCAACGTCACCTCCTTCGCGCCCATGCCGACACCGGCCGAACTGCACGCCAAGCTGCCCCTGTCGGAAAGCGCCTTCGACACCGTCAGCCGCGGCCGCGAAGCGCTGCGCAACATCATCGACCGCAAGGACCAGCGCCTGTTCGTCGTCGTCGGTCCGTGCTCGATCCACGACCCCGTCGCCGGCCTCGATTACGCGCGCCGCCTGAAAGCGCTGCAAGAGGAAGTCAAGGACACGATGCTGCTGGTGATGCGCGTGTATTTCGAAAAACCGCGTACCACCACGGGCTGGAAGGGCTATATCAACGACCCGTACATGGACGACTCGTTCAAGGTCAACGAAGGCATGGAAAAGGCGCGCCAGTTCCTGCTCGACGTGTGCGAACTGGGCCTGCCCACCGCCACCGAAGCGCTGGACCCGATCTCGCCGCAGTACCTGGGCGACCTGATCGCCTGGACCGCCATCGGCGCACGCACGACGGAATCGCAGACGCACCGCGAAATGTCGTCGGGCCTGTCGACGCCAGTCGGCTTCAAGAACGGCACCGATGGCGACATCAGCATCGCCGTCAACGCCATCCTGTCGTCGGCGCACCCGCACTCTTTCCTGGGCATCAACGGCGAAGGCAACGTCGCCATCGTGCGCACGCGCGGCAACGCGTATGGCCACGTCGTGCTGCGCGGCGGCGACGGCCGCCCGAACTACGATTCGGTCTCGATCGCCATCGCCGAACAGGCGCTGGCCAAGGCCAAGCTGCCCGCCAACCTTGTGGTCGACTGCTCGCACGCGAACAGCTACAAGAAGCCGGAACTGCAGCCGCTGGTGATGGCCGACGTGGTCAACCAGATCCGCCAGGGCAACCGCTCGCTGGTGGGCGTGATGATCGAATCGAACATCGTCAGCGGCAACCAGAAGATCCCGCAAGACCTGTCGCAACTGACCTACGGCTGCTCCGTCACCGACGGCTGCATCGACTGGGACACGACGGCCACCATGCTGCGCGACGCGCATGCGCACCTGCTGAACCGCCCGAAGTAAACAGCTGGAGTCAGACCCCCTCTTGCGTTGGCGCTGAACCTGGCGTTAGCGGCATTGAGGGTCTGACCCCAAACACCTATGCCATCTGCACATGCGGCAGCACGGCGTACGATCCCGCCAGCGCCTGTTCCGCCTTGCTGGCCGGGATATTGAGTTCATTGACGTCCAGGTAGATGCGCCCGTCCAGGATGCGCACGGCGTACGTGCGCGCCATGCCCTGCACGGGCGCCACCAGACGGCCCGAATCGAGCTCGATGATCCAGCTGTTCTTCGGCCCCATCAGGTTTTTCTCCATCAGCACCCCTTGCGCCAGCGGGCCGCCCAGGCAAGGCACCGTGTCGAGCAGCGCGTACACCGTATCGTCCGTCGCGCGGAACAGCGCCACGCCCGGCAAGTCCTGCCACGCCAGTCCCCGCTGCACCATGCGCGCGCCCGCCAGCGGCATATCCTTCAGGCGGCAAATCATTTTCCATTGTTCCGACATCGCTAGCTCCCTTGAGAAAGGCACACGCACCTCTAAGCAAGAGCGGTGCCAGTGCCGATGCAGGCGAAAAATGGCCGACATCCGGGAAAAACGGCACCGCGGCGCACTGCGCAAGTGCACACTGCCGCCGAAATGGTGCGCCGGCCGCACGGTGGACTGGCCGGCTTTCCTTTACAATGGCGGATTACTCCTCCCTATTTATCACCTTCATGATTGTTCTTGGCGTCGAATCCTCCTGTGACGAAACCGGCCTGGCCTTGTACGACACGCAACGCGGCCTGCTGTCGCACGCCCTCTATTCGCAAGTCGCCATGCACGAACAATATGGCGGCGTGGTGCCGGAACTGGCGTCGCGCGACCATATCCGCCGCGCCATCCCGCTGCTGGAAGAAACGCTGACCAAGGCCGGCATCACCCTGCCCGAAATCGACGCCATCGCCTACACGCAAGGCCCGGGCCTGGCCGGCGCGCTGCTGGTCGGTTCCTCGGTCGCCTGCAGCCTGGGCTTGGCCATCAACAAGCCGGTGCTGGGCATCCATCACCTGGAAGGCCATCTGCTGTCGCCATTGCTGGCGTCCGAGCCGCCGGAATTCCCCTTCATCGCCCTGCTGGTGTCGGGCGGCCATACGCAGCTGATGCGCGTCGATGGCGTGGGCCAGTACACGATGCTGGGCGAAACGCTTGATGATGCGGCCGGCGAAGCGTTCGACAAGTCGGCCAAGCTGCTGGGACTCGGTTATCCTGGCGGCCCCGCCATTTCGCGCCTGGCCGAATTCGGCGACCCGCTCGCGTATAAACTGCCACGCCCGATGCTGCACTCGAAGGATTTCAATTTCAGTTTCTCCGGTTTGAAAACGGCCGTGCTGACGGTGGTCAAGAACCATGAAGAAAAAGTCATCGCGAACATCTGCGAACAGGACAAGGCGAACATCGCGCGCGGCTTCGTCGACGCCATCGTCGACGTGCTGACGGCCAAATGCGTGGCTGCCCTCAAGCACACGGGCCTGAAACGCCTGGTGATCGCTGGCGGCGTGGGCGCCAACGCGCAACTGCGCGCCTCGCTCAACGCGGCCGCCGCCAAGAAGCGTTTTAAAGTGTATTACCCGGAGCTGGAATTCTGTACCGATAACGGCGCCATGATCGCCTTTGCCGGCGCCATGCGCCTGCAGATCAATCCCGACACCGCCAAGCACGATTACTCGTTCAATGTGCGCCCGCGCTGGCCGCTGGACGAAATCCGCGAAGTCTGATCATTCCAGCAGGAAGTTGCGCGCCCCCGCCAGGGCCGCGCCCTCTTCCACCGTTTCATCCTTCAATTCCACGCCCGACAACTGCCGGCTGAACGCCTGCGACAGCAAATAATGCAGCCGGTACGCGGCCGGCGCATACGCCAGCCCCTCGGGGCGCACGTTCGAAATGCAGTTGCGGCGTTCGTCCAGCAAGCCCACTTTGGGCGCCCACGTCAGGTACAGGCCCAGGCTGTCCGGGGAACTGAGGCCCGGCCGCTCGCCGATCAGCACCAGCACGGCCTTCGCCTGCAGCAATTGCCCCACCTCGTCACCGATGGCCACCCGTCCCTGCGCCACGATGTGCAGCGGCGACAGCGTCCACGCTTCCCGCGCCAGTCGCTCGCGCAAGGCGACCAGGAACGGCGCCGCGTGGCGTTGTATCGCCAGCGCCGACAGGCCATCGGCCGCCACCAGCGCCAGGTCGACTCCCTTGCTACCTCCGGCCAGCCGCGCGCGTGAAGCGTCGTCCAGCCGGCGCCCAAGGTCGGGCCGTTGCAGATACTCGGCGCGCGTGGCGGCCTCGCTGTGCAGCGGCACGCAGCCTTGCCCCTGCGCGGCCAAGGCGCGCGCCAGGACCTCGCCATCGAGTTCCAGGTGCACGGCGTCGCGCGCCTGCGCGTGGGCCAGCTGGAACGCCAGTTGCGCGCTGGTCGGCACGCTGACGCCGCGGCGCCCGAGCGCGATGCGCGCTGCCGTATGCGCGCGCAGCGCCTGCCAAGGATGGTTCCCGTCCATGCGTCCTCCTAGTCGTCCAGGCGCAGCAGGGCCGCCTGGAAGGCCGGCGCCAGCGCTTCGCTCAAGCGGCCCTGCGCATCCGTGATCCGCATGCGCGCCAGCCAGGCTTCGAATTCGGGCGCCGGGCGCAGGCCCAGCACGCGGCGCGCATACAGCGCGTCGTGAAACGAAGTGCTCTGGTAGCCAAGCATGATGTCGTCCGCGCCCGGCACGCCCATGATGAAATTGCATCCGGCCACGCCCAGCATGGTCAGCAAGGCATCCATGTCGTCCTGGTCCGCTTCCGCATGGTTGGTGTAGCACACGTCGCAGCCCATGGGCAGCCCAATCAGCTTGGCGCAGAAATGGTCTTCCAGCCCCGCGCGCATGATCTGCTTGCCGTCATACAGGTACTCGGGGCCGATGAAACCGACGACGGAATTGACCAGCAGCGGTTGATACGCGCGCGCCACCGCATACGCGCGCGCCTCGCACGTCTGCTGGTCCATGCCGTGGTGGGCGCCGGCCGACAGCGCGCTGCCCTGGCCCGTCTCGAAATACATGACGTTGTTGCCCACCGTGCCGCGCCCCAGCGACAGCGCCGCCGCCTGGCCCTCAGCCAGCAGCGCCAGGTCGATGCCGAAGCTGCGGTTGGCCGCCTGCGTGCCCGCCACCGACTGGAACACCAGGTCGACGGGCGCGCCGCGGCGTATCGCCTCGATGGTATTGGTGATGTGCGTGAGCACGCATGACTGGGTGGGAATCTGATATTGATCAATGACGGCGTCGAGCAGGTGCAGCAGCGAGACCACCTGCGCCACATTGTCGGTGGCCGGATTGATGCCGATCACGGCGTCGCCGCTGCCCAGCAGCAGGCCATCGAGGATGGAGGCGGCAATCCCCGTGGCGTCGTCCGTCGGATGATTCGGCTGCAGTCGCGTGGACAGACGGCTCGCCAGGCCCTGGGTATTGCGAAAGGCCGTGACGACCTGGCACTTGCGGGCCACCAGCACCAGATCCTGCAGGCGCATGATTTTTGAGACGGCGGCCGCCATTTCCGGCGTGATGCCGGCGGCGACGCGCGCCAGCGTTTGCGTATCCGTTGCGTCATCGAGCAGCCAGTCGCGAAAGTCGCCCACGCACAGGTGGGCGATGGGGGAAAACGCGGCGCGATCATGGCTATCGATGATCAGGCGCGTGACTTCATCGTCTTCGTATGGTACCAGCGCCTCGTTGAGGAACAATGACAGCGGTACGTCGGCCAGCGCCAGCTGCGCCGCCACCCGCTCGCGCGCGTTCGATGCCGCCATACCGGCCAGCACATCGCCCGAACGGGGCGGCGTGGCCTTCGCCAGCAGCTCTTTCAGGCTGGCGAACTGGTAAACATGGCTGTCTATCGTATGGCTGAAGCGGGGCATAGATTGTGCTCCAAGGCATCCCAATGGCCCATTCTACGCCAGGCTACAGGCTGCGCAGCGCTCCTTCCAGCTGCGGATAGCGGAAGACAAAGCCGTCGGCCAGCAAACGGCGCGGCGCGACCCTTTGGCCTTCCACCAGCAAGTCCGCCTGCTCGCCCAGCAAGGCGCGCATGAGGAAGGCCGGCGTGGGCATGACGCTGGGGCGGTGCAGCACGGCGCCCGCCACCTGGGCGAAGCGACGCTGCGCGATGGCTTCCGGCGCGCAGAAGTTATACGCGCCGCCCACTGCCTGTGCTTCGCTGCGGCGCGCCAGGTGGGCGATGCCGCGGATCACGTCGCGCACATGCACCCACGTGACCCACTGCTTGCCGCTGCCCAGCGGGCCGCCCACGCCGAAGCGTATCGGCAGCAGCATCTGCGGCAGCGAACCCTGGTGGCCGAAGACGAGGCCAAAGCGCATGCAGCCCACCTGCACGCCAAATTGCTCCGCCTGGCGCGCGGCCGCTTCCCACTCCTGGCACAGCTGCGACATGAAGATGGCTTGCGGCGCGCTCTCCTCCGTCAATTCCGTCGGATCGCCCTGCGGCTGCACGCCGTAGTAACCGATGGCCGATGCCGACAGCAGCACCCGTGGCTTGTGCTGCGCGCGGGCGATCCACGCCACCAGGTCCTGCGTCAGCGCCACTCTGCTGCGGCGCAGGGCCGCCTTGCGCGCGTCCGTCCAGCGCTTGCCGACGATGCGCGCACCGGCCAGGTTGACCACCATGTCGATGCGCTGCGCATCCGCCAATTCGTCGAACGACTGGATGCAGCGCACCTGGCCATTAAAGGTCCACGCGGCCTGTTTCGGCTGGCGCGTCAGCACCGTCACCGCATGGCCGTCGGCCAGCAAGGCGCTGACTAACTGCTGGCCGATGAAACCCGTGGCACCCGTCACCAGCACGGACTGCGGCGCGGCGGCAAAGCGCAGGTGCTCCTCTTGCTCTGCCGTCTCCTGCACCTTGCGCCGTCCCAGCTGCCACACGGCATACGCGTCGCGCAGGCCGGACAAGCCCACGCCCACGCCGCACAGGGCGAGGAAGACGCTGAGCCAGCCATACGGCTGCCACACGAGGGCCATCGGCAAGCTGGCCCACTGGCTGCTGTTCAGGGCCAACAGGGCGATGAAGGCGCCCGCGTTAATCGCCAGCACCGTATGCGTGACCCGCTCCGTGGCGGGCAGGAGGCGGGTTTGATCTTCCACAACAAAATCCCACAGGGTCAGCACGATTTCCACGCCAAACACAATCACCAGCACCCAGGCCCAGGCGCCATGCCACTCCCAGGCTGCCAGGCCGACGAACAGCAGGCTGTAGATCAGGGCGCGCGTGGCATGGATCGTCAATTCGAGGCGCGCCGACGCCTTTTGCGGCAGCGCCTCCGTGATTTCATGGTGGTAGATGGTATCGAAGGCGCCCAGGCAGCCTTGCGCCGCCATCAGTTGCAGGGCCAGCAAATGCGTATTCATGGTGTCTCCTTGATTTCCGGCGCGGCCGATTCGCGGAACACGCCCGCCTGGGTGAACGTGGTGCCGAACAGGACGTGGCGAATCTCGATGCGGATATTGAACTGCTGCGGCGTCTCATTGCGGTGGCACAGATAGGTCTTGCCGGGCGTGAGTACGCCGGGCAGCGGCATGCGCCAGCCAAAAAGATCCCAAAAATAGCCATCGCTGGTGAAGTACAGATTGCCGTCTTCCACGTGCAGCACCAGCTTCATGCCCAGGCCCATGCCCACGTATTCGAGCACTTCGCCCTTCGCGCTTTCCGCCATGTAGGAGGTGAAGCGGATCGGCGCGCGGCCATGCAGGCGGTAGGTGCGCTGCTTGAAGATGAAGGGGCAGCCGGGGCGCGAATAGACTTCGATATCGACGGGGAAATCCGCGTCGTCATACGGGATCAGGGCGCCATCGATGAAGGGGCGCGTCAGCCAGCCGAGGAACTTCCCCAAGCGCGAGCTGGTAAGTTCACGCAGTTCGCCCCGGTAGTACAAAGGCTGGCCCGGCGCGGGATTTTTCTCGAAGCGGCGGCGGATGTCCGGGTGCAGGGTCAGCCACTGCTTGCCCATCACCTTCCTGAACAGCTCTCCTTCGGACGGGCCGTTCATGATTTTGCGCGCTTGCCAGGCTTGTCTTCCGGGCTGAGGAACTTGGCCACCTTGCCGCCCATCGACAACATGCGCTGCAGGGTCGCCGGCGGCAGGTTTTTGTAGTCGCTGTAGGTGGAGCTGAGCATTTCCAGGAAGGCCAGCACCTCGCCCATGCGCTCGAGCGTCGCCGGTGGAATGGCCGCATCGTGTTCGCCCTCGATCGCGCATTCACGCAGCACCGTCAGCGTGGGATCGATCTCGCGCCGCTTGCGCTCTTCCATGATGACGCGGAAGATTTCCCACACATCCTGCAGGGCGACGAAGTGGTCGCGCCGGTCCCCCATCACGTGCGTGATGCGCGCCAGGCCCCAGCTTTGCAATTCCTTCAGGCTGTTGCTGACATTCGAGCGGGCCACGTTCAGGCTGGCCGCGATGTCTTCCGCCGTCAGCGGTTCGTTCGCCAGGAACAGCAGCGCGTGGATTTGCGCCACCGTGCGGTTGACGCCCCAGCGGGTGCCCATTTCGCCCCAGTGGAGAATATATTTTTGCGTGGTGGGACTCAATTCCATGATTTTCTCTTATTTCTGTCGCTACAGAAATGTAAGACGGAACGGAAACCGAGTCAAGCGCGATTCGTCAAGACTGTGCGGGCGGGCGGCCCATGGCGCGCAGGAATTGCTGCTGCGAAGCGTGCAGCTGGCCGTAACCGAGTTCGCGGTACACGAGACCGTGGCATGGCGCCAGTTCGGCCAGGATGCGCGCCAGCGCCGGGTAGTGGCGGTGATTCCAGGTGGGGAACAGGTGGTGCGTCAGGTGCAGATTCAAGCCGCCGAGCCAGTAACCGAGCCAGCGCAGGCGGCGCGGCTGCGGCGTCCAGTCGCAAGACGTGTAAAACGTGTGCTGATACCAGTCGTGCGGCAGCGTACCGTCCGCGCCAGGCTGGAAAAACTCGACTTCGGCCCAGTGCGTGCCCAGGATCAGCGCCACCAGCGCGCACGAGGCGATCATCTGGCCCACAAAATACGCACCCAGCACCACGCCCCAGCCGATGCCGTGCTGCTGCAGCACCCACATGGGCAGCGCCAGCACCAGCGCCACATGGCCCAGCTTCCAGCCCAGGAACGACAGCCAGCCGCGCCAGCCCTGCAAACGGCTGTGCGCGGCCACGGGCGTCTTGCCGAAGCGGTCCAGCCAGTCGCCATACCAGTTCAGATACGGCAGCGACAGCGCCGCCACCACGGGCCAATACAGGTACTGGTAGCGGTATTGCGGCGACCAGCGTTGAAAAGGCGTCTGGCGCAGGAAGGGGTTCGGTTCCGTGTCGAGGTCATAGCCTTCCACGTTGGCATACGTGTGATGGAAATGCACGTGGCGGATGGTCCAGAAATCCGTATCCACGCCCACGGGCAAACCCACCAGGCGGATCAGCACGCGGTTCCAGGCTCCCTGGCGGAAGATGGCGCTGTGGGCCGCATCGTGCAGGGTATTCATGGCCAGCGCCATGGCCGCGACCAGGCAAGCCACATAGCTGGCGACAAACGGCCAGGTGCTGCCAGCGTTCAAGGCCAGCGCATACAGCCCCACCGTCAGGGCGGCCAGGAAGGCGGTTTTCGCATGCAGGCGCCAGTCGCCGAAGCGGTGCCGTCCTTCGCTGGCGAGGTAGGCGTCGGCGCGTGCGCGCAATTCGCGGCGGAAGGCGGAATCGCGTGCGGGCCGGAAGCGCAGCGGCGGCAACGAAGGTACAGGCTGCGTCACGCGCGCGTCCCCGCTGCCGCCGGCCACCACAGGCGGCGCGCGCCGTCGAGGCCATGCGCCAGCAGTGCGGTCAAAAACACCATCCCCCACGCATCGCGCGCGCCATACCAGCCCAGATACAGGGCAGGCATGGCCAGCGCGATGGCCACCCAGGCGATGGCGCCCCAGCGCCGCGCATCGGACAAGCCGCCCAGCGCCAGGGTGCCACCGAAGATCAGCGCGAACAGGATGACTTGCTGCGCGCCCGCCAGTACCGCTTCGTGGTTGACGTAATGGATCACCAGGCCAAACAGGATCACGCCGCCGATGCCGATGAACAGCTCGGGCACCTCGAAAGTGCCGCGCGACTGCCAGTGGGGAAAGCGCGCGCGCAGCCAGGTAAATAGTTTGCCGTTGCTGGCCAACAGCGGGTTGTGCGTTGGCGTCATGCCCTTCACGCCATAGCGCATTTCCACGCCCTCGAGTTCGGGCTGAAAGCTGCCGAAGAGTTTGTCCCAGATCAACAAGGTACCGCCGAAATTGCGGTTGATATAGCGCTTGTCCGTGCCGTGGTGCACGCGGTGATGCGACGGCGTCACCATGAAGCTATCGAGGATGCCGGATTTTTTGACCAATGCATTGTGGTTGTAGAGCTGCACCGTGTAATGCAGGGACGAGACGACAAGGAAGATTTCCAGCGGCACGCCCAGCACGGCCAGGATGGCGATGAAGGGGAAATTCGTCAGCGACGAATACCAGGAATTGCGCACGCCCAGCGACAGGTTGAAATGCTCGCCCTGGTGGTGCACCACATGCACGGCCCACAGCAAGGGGATTTTATGGTGCAGCCGGTGCATCCAGTAAAAGCACAGGTCCCAGGCAAAAAAAGCGAACACCCATTGCGCCACCACGGGCCACTGATCGACGAGGTGCAGGTTCACATGGCGCAGCAGCAGGGCAAACGCGGCCACTTCCACGCCGCGAAATACCCACATCAGGATATGGCCGGAATTGAGGTTGAAGATCACGTCCTTCCACGGCACGGGTGTCTTGCGCACCCATTTCAGGATCAGCAGTTCGGCCAGCACGAAGGCCAGCATGATCAGGAACGACAGGGCAAATGGATTCATCATGGTGCGGTTTTGATGGAAACGGCGCGGCGGGCAGCCAAGGATACCTGCATTTTCGCCAGCATGCCGCCGGCGATGCCGACAGCCAGGCCGGCGGCCAGGTCGATGCTCACGTGCCGGCGCAGCGCGATGATGGCGTAGCAGATGGCCACGCCCAGCACCACGGCCAGCGTGGAGCGCAGCAGCTGGCGTTTGTCGCACAAGGCCCACACGCACAGCAAGGTCAGGGCGCCATGCAGCGACGGCAGGCAGTTTTGCGTGGAGTCCGCCGCCTGCAGCATGCGCAGCGCCTGCGTGCTCCAGGCGCTGCCGTCGCCCACGGGCGGGTAGGCGAGCGTGGTCGGATACAGCAGGAAGACCACGCCGCACATGACGGCGGAAAGCGCCATGGCGCGCGCCAGCCAGCGCACGCGGGCCGCATCGGCCGCCAGGTAGGCGTAGGGGATCAGGATAAAGAACGACAGGTATAGCCAGATGGCGGCATCCGTGTAGGGAATGGCGCGATCCAGCGCCGTTTCCGGCAGCAGTACCCCCTGTCCTTGCAGCAAGTCGCTGGAAAAATACACGAGGCCGACGCTGCCCCAGCCGGCCAGCAAATGCAGCAGGCGGCCGCGTACGGTCATGGAAGAAGGGTTCATGCGGTGGCAAGGCGCCGGATGCGGCGCCGTTTCATGGTGGGGTCAAAGGGAGGCAGTTCGGCGCTCGTCGTCCAGGCCAGGCCATCGACGGCCACGCCCAGGCCCTGCAGCACCATTGCCAGGTGCGCGCGCAGGGCGGCCAGGCCGGCATCGTCCAGGGCCGCATGCAGCTGCAAGGCCGCTTCGCCCGCTTGCGCCAGGCGGTAGTCGGCGTCCGGCGGCAAGGCTTGCGCGAAGGCCCGCGTCAGCACATCGGCAAACACGGCGACGGGGGCGACGCCGCGCGCGGAGGGAAGCAGCAGCATGTCGTCGCAGCGCCCTTCGATGCCGTCGATGGCGCGCGTGGCGCGGCCACACGGGCATGGCGTGGCGCGCGCGATCAGGATGTCGTCCAGGCGGTAGCGCACGATGGGCTGCGTAATGCGCGTGAAGTCCGTAATCACGGGCACGAAGCGACGTTGTTCAGCGTCGAGCCACTGCGGCTCGATGTGCACGTATTCCTCGTTCAAATGCAGCACGCCGTGTTCGCAGCTGCTGGCAAGGAAACCCTCGGTGGCCTGGTAGATTTCATGCACGGCGCCAAACGCCTGCACGATCAGCGCCCGGTCCTGGGCTTCCAGCACTTCGGCCACCGAGATGACTTTTTTCGGCGCCAGCGCCAGGCTGCCATCGATGACGCGCAAGGCCAGCTGGCGCAGCACTTGCGCGGGTGCGACGATCACGGAAGGTTGATATTGCGCCAGTTGCGCGCACAAGGCGCCGAAGGGCTGGAACAGATCGTAAAACGCAAAGGTCAGCCACGGCGAACGCACGGCCGTGTACAGATTGCTGTTTGCGCGCAGGAACAGCGCGACCCGCTCGCCGGAAAACAGGCCGTCGGGCAGCGCCTTGGCCAGCATCACGCCCGCCCACTGGGCCTTTTCGCGGGGGCTGACGGTAAACACGGCACGCCGCGACGAGGTGCCCGACGACAGCCCCACGGTGATCTCGCCCACGGACGGCGTGAAGTCGCGGCTATGCTCGGCCGCCATGGCCGCGTCCATCGCCTGCGCCAAAGTCACCCCTTCGGTGTTCATGGCGTCGAAATGCTCGAGCATCAGCGCCTTGTTCATCGTCGGCCACTGCGCCAGGGGCAGCTTGCGGTATGGGGCGAAGTAAGCGCTGCGCTGGCACAGGGTATCGATGAAACGGGCCAGCTGCTGTTGCTGGTAGGCGTCGAGCTGCGCGCGGCTTGTGAAGCGCAGGCGGCGCGTGCGCCAGTACGACAGCAAGAGCCAGACAAGACGCTTCACGGGCGGCCCGCCACAGGCAAATAATCGACAGTATCTTCATGCGTGATGCGGATCTGCGCATTGCCGGACTGGTGCAACTGGTGCAGCCGGCTCAGAGTGGCGTAATACGGCGCGCGCTTGTGCTGGATGATGAACGACAGTTCCGACGGCCCGCGCAGCTGCTGGAAGCTTTCCGGCACCCAGGCCGCGTCCGACGCCAGCAAGGTCCAGCCGCCATCCTGCAGCACGAAGGCGCCCAGATGGCCGATGGCGTGGCCGGGCAAGTCGACGATGTAGATCTCGCCCGTGCCGCTGACGTCGCGCCCGTGCGTGAATGGCAGCAGGGCCGCAGGCAAGGCCGTCTCGGGCACGCTGTCGACAAAGCTCAATCGATCCGCAATATCGTTCGGCAGCAGTTCGGGCACGAAGGCCTGGCGCACGGCGGCCACGCCGGACAATCCCCGCACGGCGTCCCAGCCCGTTTTGGAAGCCATCAGCCGCGCGCCGGGAAAGTCGCGCAGACCGGCGATATGGTCGGCGTGGAAGTGCGACAGCAGCAAGGTGTGGATGTCGCCGGGCGACACGCCATGCGCGCGCAGCTGGCCCTGCAGCGACTCGTTTTCGTCGAAGAAAATCGGCGTCACCCACGCGTACATCCGGTACACGCCCTTCGACGTGGCGGCGCGGAAGTGTTCGGCGTAGCCGGTGTCCCACAGGTACAGGCCCGCGCGCGTCTCGATCAGGTAGGCGCGCGAGGGGAAGCAGCGGCTGGCCAGCCCGCTGCCTTTCAAGACCATGCACGAAGGATGGGTGCAGTGGCCGACGCGAAACGCGGTGATGCTAGCCATTGCGCTCCTTGCCCACCTTGTGCGCCGCCGCTTCCTGGCGCATCCACTGCGCCGTCAGCGCGATGCCTTCCTGCAGGCTGACGATGGGACGGTAGCCGAGCACCTTGCGCGCCTTGGCATTATCGAGCGTCATGTCGAAACTGAGCGCGCCGATGCTGTAGGGCGTCAGCGATGGTTCGCGCCCCGTAAAACGCGAAGCGAACTGCATCAGGCGCGCCACCACCGCCAGCACGCGGTACGGCACACTGACGATTTCGAACGACTGCTGCAGATGCTCGCAGAACAGGCTGCGCAAGATGTCGCACAGGCGCGCCGGTTCGCCATTCGTGATGTTGAAGGCGGCGCCGGACGCGATGGTCTTGTGCACGGTGGCCAGCCACATCGCATGCACGACATTGTCGACATAGGTGATGTCGATGCTGGCCGCGCCGCCGTTGGGCAGCGGCAGCTTGCCACCGCGCTGTTCCAGCACCCGCGCCAGGCGCGGAATCAGCACCTGGTCATGCGGGCCGAAGATGGCGCGCGGGCGCAGGATCACGCACGTCATGCCGCGATGGCGGTCGACGCAATCCTGCACCAGTTTTTCCGCCATCGCCTTGCTGCGCGCATACGCGTTGACGAAGGCGTCGGGGCGGAAGGTTTCCGGCACGTCGAGGTGGTTGCGGTAATCGAAATAGATGGCTGGCGTGGAGATGTGCACGAAGCGCGCCACGTGCAGGCTGGCGGCCGCGCGCAGCAGCTGCGCCGTGGCCGTGACGTTGGCGGCGATGAAGTCGCGCTCCGCGCCCCAGGGCGACGACAGCGCGGCGCAGTGCCAGACGGTGTCCATGCCGCGCACCAGCTCATCGACCTGGCGCGGCGATGCCTGTGCCAGATCAAGCGCCACGAATTGCGCGCCCATGCGCTCCAGTTCGCGGCCCACGGCGGCGTTGCGGCCGGTGGCGCGCACTTCCACGCCCTGCGCCAGCAGGGTGCGCACGGCATTGCGCCCCAAGCCGCCCGTCGCTCCCGTGACCAGTATCCGCCTCATCACACCACCTTCACAGGTCAAGTATCATGCCGCCGATGGTCAGGCCAGCGGCCGTGCCCATCATCAGCAAACGCTGGCCTGCCACGGCCCGCCCCGTCATCACCGCCTCGTGCAGGGCGGTGGGCAGGGACGCGGCCACCTGGTTGCCGTGCGTTTCAAAGATCTTGATGATTTTAGCATCGGGAACGTCGAGGATGCGCGCCGCATGCGCGAGTCCCAGCGGACTGGCCTGGTGCGGCACGACCACGTCGACTTTTTCCAGTCCCGCGCCCGATTCCCGCATTAGTTCCGCGAGGAAATCCGGCATCACCTTGACGGCCAGGCGGAACACGGCCTTGCCATCCATGCGGAACAGATAATCGCCCGGTTCGCAGCCGTTGCGCGGATTGCGCTCGGTGCCGCCGCCGCGGATTTCGCAGTAACGCCGCCCTTCCGGATACGTGCCCATCTTGTAGGCGCGGATGCCGGCGCTGCCGTCGCCCTGCTCGACGATGACGGCGGCGGCGCCGTCGCCAAAGATCATCGATGCTTCCGGCTCGCTCCAGTCGACGCCGCGCGAGGCGAGGTCGGACGAGACGATGGCGATGCGCCGGTAGGCGCCGCCGGCCAGCATGGACGCGGCCACGCGGAAGGCGGCCATGAAACTGAGACAACTGGCGTTGACGTCAAAGCTTTGCGTGCCTGGCGGCAAGCCCGCATGTTCGGCAACGAAGCAGGCCGTGTTCGGCAATGCCTGCTCGGGCACGCCGTTGGCGCAGATCAACAAATCGATGTCGGCCGGACGCAGGCTCGCATTCTTCAGCGCGTCGAGCAGGGCGGCGGCGCCCAGCTGGCTTTGCGATTCATCGGGCGCGGCGACAAAGCGCGACAGCACGCCGCTCTTGCGCAGGGTATAGCCGGCCGGATGGCCCAATGTCAGGTCCAGGCTGGCGGAGGTAACGCTGTGCGACGGCACGGCTTTGCCCGTCGAGATCAGGCGAACTGGAATCATGTTGGCCTTAAAAAAGTAAAGTAATTACGGTTGATGAAGGATCTATGCGCTAATCGCGCGCCAATGGCGGCAATGCAACGCCGCAGCTCTTGCAAAAACTGGCATCGTCATCGAGCCCTTCTTTCAGGCACGTGGGGCAGGTACGCGTGGTGACCAGCTTGGAACTGCGCTGCACCGTCATTTCCGCGCTGATAATGCCGGTAGGCACTGCCAGGATGCCCCAGCCGAGCAGCATCATCAGCGATGCGATGGTGCGCCCGATGTCGGTGCGCGGCGTGATATCGCCGAAACCGACCGTGGTCATGGTGCTGATGGCCCAGTATATCGACGTGGGAATACTGCTGTAACCGTTCTCCGGCCCTTCCACCACGTACATCACAGTACCCAACAGAAAGACCACCATCATGACAAAAGACAAGAAAATGAGGATCTTGCGCCGGCTGGCGAGCAAGGCACGCCCCAGCACCGTGTATTCATGCACATACGACGTGAGCTTGAGGATACGGAACATGCGCAGCAGGCGCAAAATGCGCACGTCGATCAGCACGTGGGCGCCCGGCAGCAGCAAGCCGATGTAGGTCGGCACGATGGCCAGCAAGTCGATGATGCCGAAAAAACTCTTGGCGTAGCGCACCGGATGCTGCAGGCACGCCAGGCGGGCGAAATATTCGACGGTAAATAAAATGGTGAAAAACCATTCCAGCGCCGTCAGCCAGGTGCCATAGCGCTCGGCCACGGAAGCGACACTGCTGAGCACGACCACCGTCACGCTGATCAGGATGGCGGCGATCAGCAGCAAATCGAAGGCGCGGCCCGTGCGCGTTTCCGCCTCGAAAATGACGGTGTACACCTGCTCGCGCCAGCCCCGCTCGGGCTTGCCATATTTTTGCTGCGTTTCCTGCGCCGCCAGTTGCTGCGGCGTCAAGGGCGCCGCGCCGCTCTTCGTCGCGGCTTTCATGTGGGTAGTGTGCTCATATACTATTATTGTATAGATAATTTACAAAGCACGGCGACACGCACGATTGCACTACGACAGCTTCTTCGCCAGCAACACGGCATTGCGCCGGTCGCGCTCGGCTTGCACGATGTCCGTCGTGCGCGCTTCCGACAGGCCCACCGTGTGCAGCACGGTGGCTGTCAGCTGCAGCGCCGATTCCAGCGCCTCGGGCACGACGAGAGTGGCGCCCGCCTGTATCAGGGCCACGGCATGCGCCTCGTCGCGCGCCCGCGCATACACGGGCAACTGCGGATATTCGCGGCGGATCGATTTGACGGCATGCAGCACGGAGGCCGCATGGTCCATGGTCAGCACCACGGCGGCGGCCCGGTCAGCATTGACCTTTTGCAACAATTCCGCACGCGACGCATCGCCGAAATACACGGGGAAACCACGCGGATGCAGGGTCGTCACCAGGCGCGCATCGTTTTCGATGGCCACATACGCGATGTCCTGCTCCGTCAGCACCTTGGCCAGCAACTGCCCCACCCGGCCGAATCCGGCAATGATGACGGTGCTGCCCTGCGGCGGCGGCGCGCCGTGCGCCAGGTCGGCCAGCTGATGGTGGTGGCGCCGCTCCCACCAGTTGCCGAACGCGCGCGCCGCCTTGGCCAGCGCCGGCGTGGCAAACAGGCTCAGGCCCACCACCAGCATGACGAACTGCGCCACCTGCGGGCCGATCAGCTTGGTACCGAGCGCATACGCGACAACGATGAAGGCGAACTCGCCGCCCTGCCCCAGCAGCACGCCCGTTTCCACGGCGCGCCCCCAGTGAAAGCCGCCGAGGCGGAAAATCACGCTGATGACGAGGGTTTTCAAGGCAAACAGGCTCAGCACGGCCAGGGGAATCAAGACCGGCGACTTGAGGATTTCGCGCACGTCGATCTGCATGCCCACCGACATGAAGAACAGGCCCATCAACAAGCCCTTGAAGGGCTCGATCGTCACTTCCACTTCATGGCGAAATTCCGTTTCCGCCAGCAGCAAGCCGGCCAGCAAGGCGCCCAGCGCCATCGACAGGCCCGCCAGGTACGTCAGCCCCGCGATGCCCAGGGTGCTGAGCAGGGTCAATGCCATGAAGACGTCGGGCTGGCGTTTCTTGACGAAAAACTGGAACAGCGGGCGAATCACGCGGCGCCCCAGCAGATAGATCAGCAGGATGGCGCCGGCCGACTTCACGGCCGCAAAGCTGAGCAGATATGCCAGGTCGTCGCTGCGCCCGCTGGCGAACACGTCGATCAGGATGAACAGCGGCACCACCATCAAATCCTGGAACATCAGGATGGAAAAGCCTGCCTGGCCGGCCGGCGTCTGCAGGGAGCGCTGGTCCGTGAGCAATTGCATCACCACGGCCGTGGACGACAGCGACAGCACCAGGCCCAGCACGATGGACGCTTCCAGCGACAGACCGAAGTAATACGCGACGCCGCCGATCAGGCAGGCGCTGACGGCCACCTGTCCCACGCCCGCGCCGAATACCCAGCGCCGCAGCGCCCACAGCCGTTCCGTCGACAGTTCCAGGCCGATCATGAACATCAAAAACATCACGCCCAGCTCGGCCAGGCCGCTGACCTGCTCGGCACGCACGAACGAGAAATACGTCAGCCACGTGAAGTCGCCGGCCCACAGGCCGAAGCCGAACGGGCCGAACAGGGCGCCCACGGCCAGGAAGCCGAGCACCTGGTTGACTTTCAGGCGTTGCAATAGCGGAATAAAAATCCCGGCCAGGGCGAGAAACAGCAGGGTTTCCCGTAGATAAGGTAAGGCGTGTTGCTCTTCCAAAATAATCCTAACTAAATATCATTCTTGCTGAATTGACAGTGTCGCATGCGCGGCCATGGCAAAGCAGGCGCACATGCAATATTTTTCCACAAGGCAACAAATCCGCTACGGACGCACGGCTGGCGGCGGCGCCAGCATGTCCGCGCGGGGACGATCCCAGCCCGGCACATAGGCCGGACACGGCCGGTTGCGGAACTGCTGCAATTCGACGGTTGTGAAATTGGGCAACATGCCGGGGTTGAAGCGCACGTCAGTCAGCTTGTCCGCATTCAATCTGGGCATGCGGGCAAAGCGGAACCAGGCGTCGACATAGCAATTGTCTTCCTGCAAGGCGCGCAAGGCGGCCAAGCTGCCTGCCGCCTGGGCTGAGACGGCAATGCCGGGCGCCAGTTGCCGGCCCTGCTTGCTGGTTTCTGCCAGCCCCGCCGGGCAGGCGGCGGGCGCCAGCGATGCGGGCAGCAGGCTCAGGGTGCCGCGCCGCAAGGTGTACACGTCCGTCTTGCTGTCGAGCGAGACATAGATCCAGCACAGGGGGTTGCTGGGAAACGCCGTCATCGCCACGTCCCATACGCGCGTGCCGGGATCCACGCGCTGCACGGCCGCCTCGATGCGCGCACGGCCGAGGGCCGACGCCACGCCCTGCGTGCCGATAAAGGTGGCGGCCAGCGCGAAGGCCAGCAGCAGCGGCCCCCGCCCCCGCTCGCCGGCTCTCCCTTGCAGCACGGCCAGGATCACGCCCAGCCCCAGCAGAACGACCAGCGAAGCGGGCGCCAGATAGGTTTTATAGGTAAAGAAACACAGGGCCGCCGCCAGTCCCGCCAGCAGCACGCTTTTGACGATGCCGTAATGTAAGGACATGATCACGGGCACGCCCAGCAGCACCCAGAACATCGGCTCGACGATGAAGACCATGTCGCCATACAGCCAGCGGCTGTCAAATGGATAAAACGGGTGCAAGCCATAGGAATTGAGGAAATCCATGCCCATGTGCAAGCAGAATCCCAGCAGCAGACAGGCCGCCAGGCCGATGCGGGCGGGCACGCTGCTTTTCAGCAAGCGGCGCGCGCCGGGCCACAACAGCCACAGCAGCGCCAGCAACAGCAGCGCCTGCGGCAAGGCCAGCAGCAAGGTGTGCGTGTGACCACGGTGGTGCAGCATGTAGCCGAAGGGGCGCGGCAACAGTTTTGTCAGCACCAGGTCCAGGTCGGGCGCGTTGCTGGCAAACCAGGCAGTAAACAGAAACAGCGCGCGCCGGGTGCGCTGTGCGGGTGCCTGCGGCTCGGGCGGCAGGCTGCGGTGTACCAGTTCGCCGACCCCGAGGCCGATGACCGAATGCGTAATATTATCCATCGGGCAATTTTACAGGATGCCCGCCCCGGCGCGCTCTTGCGTTGCTACTTGCGCTACAGCTTCTCCAGCTCCGGACCGCGCATGCCCACCAGCAAGGCGCGGCCGTCGGGCAGCACGCGGAACTCGCCATAGCGGGCCTTTTCCCAGCGCGCCGCCTCGCCTTCCTTGAAAAACCAGGCATCGCTGACCAGCACCCAGTTGCCATCCTTCGGCGTCAGTTCGAGCAGGAATTCGCCAGGCGCCAGCGCCTCCTTGGTGTACGGGCGCAGCAGTTCCGCCACGCCGCGTGCATCGCGCGTCGCCACCACGAGGGGCCGGCCGGGCGCCCGCTCCACGCTGGCCAGGGTGGACAGCACGCCCAGGTTGACGAAATTGAGGCGCATGTAGTCGCCCTGCATCAGCGAACGGGGATCGACCGGTTCCAGCGCCACGAAGATCGCTTGTCCTTTGGCAATCAGCTGCTCTTTTTGCCAGATGCCGCCATTGGCGACCAGCAACACCAGCAGCAAGCCGCCCAGCACGCCCAGGCGCGCGGCGCGGCGCTCCAGGACCACATCCGCCGGCTTGCTTTCCACCAGGTGCAACACGGCGCCGCGCATGGCCAGCCACGACAGGGCGCACAGCACGGCACCGGCCACGGCCAGCAGCGCCGCCTTGCTGGCCAGCGGCCAGGCCAGCTGGTAATAAAAGCTGCCGAGTATCCACGCCGCCGCCAGCGCGGCCGCCACGGCCACGCGCGAACGCCCGCTCGTCAGGCAATACGCGAGGATCAGCAGCACGGGACCGAGCGCCGGCATGAACCACGCCAGCACGATCAGCACCAGCGCCACGCCGATAGCGGGCAACTGGCGCAATGCCGGCCAGCGCCATCCCGTCCAGGCGGCGGCCGCCGTGGCCAGCACGAGCGAGACCCCATTCAAGGCCTGCGCATACCAGGCAATACCCTGATGCCGCGTCACTTCGCGCGCCACGTCGCCGGCAAACCCACCGCCCAAGGCGCCACCGAGCATGAAGGTCATGCCGGACCAGAAGACCAGCCCCAGCAAGATTGCCAGGACCCATCCCGTCGACAGCGACTCCAGGAAGGCGGCGACAGGCGCGCCGCGCCCGTCGTTGAACGCTTGCTTCTGCAGCCAGTGGGCGGCCAGCCAGCATGCCAGGGCCAGCATCCAGGCCAGATACAGTTGCGTGGGATCGTTCTCGAAAATCCAGTCGCGCGTGCTATCGATGATGCCCAGTCCCAGCAAGCCACAGGCGACCAGTCCCAGCAGCACGCGCAGCCAGTCGCGCGGCAAGGCGGCGGCCACCACCAGGCATGCCATGCACAGCAGCAGCGATGCCGTCTGCGTGGAATAGTCGCGGTACAGGGCATAACCGAGCAAGCCGCCGCCCACCAGCAGGCAGGGCACGGCCAGTTGCTCGACAAACAGCGCCACGCCGCGCGTGCGTATCAGCAGCACGGCCACCACCAGCACGATGGCGGCCACGACATACGCACCGGGACCGTGGCGCACAACGCTTTCCAGACCCGCGCCCAGCGCAATCATCAGGGGAATGGCGGCCAGCCAGGCGCCGAAAGCCGTCATCAGCACCAGCGGCCACGGCCGCACATCCTGCACGGGACGGGGGGCATTCGGCGGCAACAGGCCCGCGCGCGTGGCGTCGTCGATCAGGGTGGCGAGCGCATCGGCTCGTTGACTATGAATAGTGTTCATGCCGCCTCCTGGCGCGTGCGCCACAGTATGCCTTGCACGGTCAACGCCAGCAGCACGGCGGCCAGCAATCCCAGCACGGTCAGCGCGCCGACGCCATCGCCATGGCCGTTGAACAGCACATGCGTCAGGCCACCCACCAGCAAGGTGTTCAGGCCCAGTGCGACGGCGCTCAGGCCGAACACGTCAAAAAACTTGCGCATGGCCAGCAGGACGCCGGCGACGGCCAGCAAGCCCAGTCCGGCCCAGTACGGCGATGCGATATCGTTGCCGAACAGGGCGCTGACGGCCGTGCCCGTGATAAGGATAGTGGCCAGCACCAGGCCCAGGCGCAGGGCCCAGCTGCCCGCGCCCGTCCAGCGCGCCAGCAGGGGCGAGACAAACGCACAGGCAAGCAGCACGGCCAGCCAGCCGCTGACGAAAATGGGCAGATCGCTGGAATCGATGCGCCAGCTGTGGTGCGCATGGGCCTGCATCCACAGGGCGGCGGCCGTCGAAAAAATCAGCATCCACGGCGTCCACAGCACGTCGCTGCGCGCGACCAGGCACAGGGGCAAGGCCAGCACGACCCACAGGGCGAACAGTTGCCACGGATCGGCGCCCGTCTGGTACGTCTGGCCGAAATACGCAAACAGGCCGCCGATGGTCAGCAAAGCCAGCAGCAGCAAAGGGACGCGCGCCCTGGGTACGGCAAACGCGCCCAGGCAGGCGGCGGCCAGCATGCCTTGCAGCAGGGCAAAGCGGCCCATGCGACCCAGGTCTTCCCAGTTGGCGGCGACCCAGCAGATCAAGCCCATGCCCAGCAGCGCAGCGCCCAGCACGGCCACGCCGCGCGGCAGCCAGTAGGCCAGGCGCGCCGGTTCGCGCTGGAAACCGGCCACTTCCTGCAACTGCCGGGTTTGTTGGGCATCGAGCGCATGGTCCGAGGCGAGTTGGTACACGGCGAGGCGTAAATCCATCGTCTGCTTTCTTTGTCAGGAAATTGGGGGAGTCAGGTCAGCGCTCGACGCTCACGCCGCGCCAGAAGGCGACGTGGCCGGCAATTTGCCTGGCGGCGTCCTTGGGCTCAGGGTAATACCATGCCGCGTTGGCATTGACGGCGCCATCGACAACGACGTCGTAATAGCTGGCCGTGCCCTTCCAAGGGCAGATGCTCGTATGGCTGCTGGGACGCAGGTAGTCCTGCGTCACCTTTGACAAAGGAAAATATACATTGTTTTCAACGACTTGCACCTGCGCATCGGTCGCTTGCGCGATGACGGCGCCATTCCAGCTGGCTGTTGGCATTTGACTATCCTCCTCCTGCGCCGAGTGTAGCGCAAAAAGTCCGCCATGGCGCGCGCCATTGGCGCCCTGCTCAAGCGCCGGCGATGATCTGGCGCAAGGCTTGCTCGAACACTTCCGGTGGTTGGCCGCCGGAAATCAGGTGGCGCTCGTTGATGATGACGGCGGGCACCGAGTTGATGCCATTCTGCTGGTAGAACTGTTCCTGCGCGCGCACCTCGTCCGCATAAGCGTTCGAGGCCAGCACGGCGGCCGCTTTGACGGCGTCCAGACCCACCTTGCCGGCCACGGCCAGCAGCACTTCGTGCGAAGACGGATCCTGTCCCTGAGTGAAGTAGGCATCGAACAGCGCCATCTTGAGTTCTTTCTGGCGCCCTTCCAGAGCGGCCCAGTGCAGCAGACGGTGCGCGTCAAACGTGTTGTAGATGCGGCCGCGCTTGTCCATGGCAAAGGTAAAGCCCAGCTGCTCGCCGCGCGCGCGGATCGCTTCGCGCGACTGCGCCATCTGTTCCGGGGTGGAGCCGTATTTGCGGGCGATGTGTTCGCCGATATCCTCGCCTTCGGGCGGCATGTTGGCGTTCAGTTCGAAGGGCTGGAAGTGAATATCGGCCTGGACGGTGTCTTGCAGCTTGTCCAGCGCCTGCTCCAGCGATTTCAGGCCGACCACGCACCAGGGGCAGGAAACGTCGGAGACGAAATCGATACGGACGGGGACGGGTGTGGCGGAGGTGGTGGAAACAGTCATGGTGGGCAGCCTTTGCGCGAGTCGGGGGCGGCCGCACCGCGCGGCGCCGCAAGCACAGCATATGCGTGCGGCGCGCGGGAAATCAAGCGCTTACTTCTTCTTGCCAGCGGCCTTGGCCGCATCCTTCTTGCCGCCGATCTTGCTTTCCTTGCCAGAGAGCAAGTTCGCGATGTTCTGGCTATGGCGGTAAGCCAGCAGCACGCTCATGACAATCACAGACAGCAAGATGGGATCGACGCCGAACAGCAAGCCATAGTAAAACGGCGCGAACAGGGCCGCCACCAGGGCTGCCAGCGAGGAGTAGCGAAACGCGTAGGCAATGATCAGCCAGGTGGCCAGGGTCGCCAGGCCCAGCCAGGGATTGATGCCCAGCAGCACACCGAGGGCCGTGGCCACGCCCTTGCCGCCGACGAAGCGGAAGAACACGGGCCACAAATGGCCAAGGAAAACGGCGATGGCCACCAGGGCCACGGCCGTGTCGCCCACACCGAGCGCGGTGGAAAAATGGTCGGCCAGGAACACGGCCAGCCAGCCCTTGGCGCCATCGCCCAGCAGGGTCATGATGGCGGCGCCCTTGTTGCCGCTGCGCAGCACGTTGGTCGCGCCCGGATTTTTCGAGCCATAGGTGCGCGGATCGGCAATGCCGTAGACCTTGCTCATCACCACGGCAAACGATATCGAGCCGAGCAAGTAAGCGGCCACTGTCATTGCCACGGTTGTGATTACTGGATTCATTTCTTCCCTTTATTGTGTTTATTACACCAGCATCGAGGCTGGCGCAGCAGAATATACACCAGCGCCCAGTCAACGGACAGGGCGGCATCCAGTTTTCTTAATCCTGCAGGGCGCACTGCACCGGCTTGGCTTGCAACAAATCAACAAGCACCTGCGGCGCCAGCGAGACGAGGAAACCGCGCCGCCCGCCATTGATGTAGATACGCGGCAATTCCAGGATCGATTGCTCGACGTACACGGGCATGGCCTTCTTCGTGCCGAACGGCGAGGTGCCACCGATCATGTAGCCGGAATGACGCTGCGCCACTTCGGGCTTGCACGGCTCGACGGACTTGCAGCCGATGCCACGCGCCAAATTCTTGGTCGACACCTTGCAATCGCCATGCATGAGCACGATCATCGGCTTGGCCGCCTCGTCCTGCATCACCAGGGTCTTGATCACCGCATGCTCGGGCACGTTCAGCTCGCGCGCCGAAACGCTGGTGCCGCCATGCTCCTCATACGGATACGGGTGTTCTTCGAAGGAAACTTGATGCTTGCGCAGCAACTGCGTCGCCTGGGTTTCGGAAATATGCTCTTTTTTAGCCATGCGTGATACGCTGATCGTTCAGTGAGGAGTGCTAATTATGCAGGAAGAAATCCGCTTTGCCACATTCAATGTCTGCAATCTGGCCCCCGCCGGGGCGAAATTGTATGACAACCTGGAACCGTTGAGCCCGGCGCAATACGAAGCCAAGGCGGAATGGACGGCGCGGCAAATCGACCTGCTCGACGCCGACGTGATCGGTTTCCAGGAAATTTTCTCGCAAGCGGCCCTGCGCGACGTGCTGTCGCGCACGCGCCATTACCGCGCAGCCACCCTGGCCGGCTACGATGCGATCGATGCCGCCGGACGCATGCTGCCCACGGTGGCGCTCGTCTCACGCCTGCCGCTGGCCGGCGCCGGTGTTGCCTGGGCGGATTTCCCCACCGGCGTGAGCGTGCCTGCCGAGGACAATCCCTGCCGCTTCGCCCGCGCACCGCTGCATGTCCAGGTTATCTTGCCTGGTGGACAACTCACGGATGTGGTGGTGGTGCATTTGAAATCGCGCCGCCCCGACTACCGCCATGGCGACGGCAACGATGCGGCCGCCTACGCGCTGGCCAACCTGCGCTCGCTGCAGCGACGCGGCGCGGAAGCCGTGGCCCTGCGCATGCTGGCAAGCGAACTGGGCCACAGCGGCCGTCCCCGCATCGTGCTGGGCGACTTCAACGACATCGCCAATGCCGTCACCACGGCCATCGTCATGGGCGCGGGCGCGCCGTGCGAACCAGGCATGGAAATGCGCGCGCGCCTGTACGACGCCAACGCCATCCAGCAACGCCAGGACGCGCTGCGCCACGTGGGCTACACGAATATCCACGACAGTGCCTACATGACGATCGACCACATCCTCGTGTCCGAGCATTTTCATCACGCCTCGCCGCGCGCCATCGGCGTGCTGCAGGAAGTGACTTATCTCAACGACCATTTGCTGCTGTGCTTGCCATATGCGTCCGACCATGGCCAGGTGCTGGCGCGCATCAGGCTGCTGGGAAACATTAACTAACTCAGTCACTAATGCAGCAACTTCGCCAGCGCGCTGCCCTCCACTTGCGCGCTGGCATAGCGCCCCTGGTATTGCTGGCAGCCCTGTCCCCGCAGATACGCGAGCTGCTGCGCCGTTTCCACGCCTTCGGCGATCACCGTCAATTGCAGCTCGCGCGCCATGGCGATGATGGTGGCGGCCACGGCCGTGTCGGACTCGCCGACCGCGCCGTCCGCGGCCGCGGGCAGGAACGATGGGTCGATCTTGAGTTTATCCACCGGGTAATGGCGCAGATTGGCCAGGCGCGAATAGCCGGTGCCGAAGTCGTCGATGGCCAGCCTGGCGCCCAGCGCGCGCAGTTGCGCCAGCACGCCGGCCAGGCGCGCGCCCCCCTTCATCAGCAAGGATTCCGTCACTTCCAGTTCCAGGCAGGCGGCGGGCAAACCCGACACGGCCAGCGCCTCTTGTACGCTGAGCAATAAATTATTGTGCAGACATTGCGCCGGCGACAGGTTCACGGCCACGCGCCAGGCATGGCCCGCATCGTGCCAGGCGCGCGCGCGCAGGCAGGCGTGGCGCAGCACCCAATTGCCAATCGACACCATCAAGCCGCATTCCTCGGCCACGGCGATGAAGCGCTCGGGCGGCAGCACGCCCAGTTGCGGGTGGCGCCAGCGCAACAGCGCTTCGGCGCCGAGGATCTGCCCGCTGGCGACATCGAGCGCGGGCTGGAATTCCAGCACGAATTCATCCTTGCCCAGCGCTTCGCGCAAGCCCTGCTCCAGGCTGGCCCGCTCGACGATTTGCGCATTCATCTCCGCATTGAAAAACTGGAAATTGTTGCGCCCGCTTTCCTTCGCGTGGTACATGGCGATGTCGGCGTTGTGCACGAGGCTATCGATGTTGTCGCCATCGCTGGGAAAGATGGCCACGCCGATCGAGGTGGACACATGCAATTCGTATTCGCCCAATTGATAGGGCTGCGTGACGGCATGCAGCAGGCTGAACGCCACATGGGCCACCTGGTCGATGCCGCCCACCTCGGCCAGGATGATGACGAACTCGTCGCCGCCATGGCGGCTGACCGTGTCGACGCCGCGCACGCAGCGCACCAGGCGCCGCGCCACTTCCTTGAGCAGCAAATCGCCCACGTGGTGGCCCATGCTGTCGTTGATGTGCTTGAAATGGTCGAGGTCCAGGTACAGGATGGCCAGCATGCTCAGCTTGCGCCGCGCGGCCGCCAAGGCCAGCGACAGGCGGTCCAGCAGCAGCACCCGGTTCGGCAGGTCCGTGAGGAAATCGTGCTCGGCCAGGTGGCGCGTGTGCTCCTCGTTTTTCTTGCGCTCGCTGATATCGCTGAGGATGGCCAGGTAATTGCTCAATTGCCCCTGCGGGTCGCGGATGGCCGTCAGCGACAGCCAGGCCGGGTAGCGCCCCCCCGCCTTGCGCTGGCCGACGATATCGCCTTGCCAATAACCGTTGGCCTCGACCTCGTCCCATACGTGGTCGAAAAACGCCGGCGCGTCCGGCTCCACGCCGTGCTGGACGAAGGGTTTGCCCAGCATGTCGTCCAGGCTGTAGCCGCTGATCTCGCTATACGCGGGATTCATGCTGACGACCCGCTGCTGCGGGTCCAGCACGACGATGGCCTCGCGCGCATGCTCGACCACCTGTGCCGACAGGTACAGAGCCCGCTCAGCCAGTTTACGCGAGGAAATATCACGGATCACGGCATAAAACAGATAGGTATGGTCGAGCGTGACGGAAGTGAGCAGCACTTCGCCCCAGAACAGTTCGCCCGTGCACGTCTGATAGCGCCAGTCATAGCGGCAGTTGCCGTCCGCGTGGGCTTGCGCCGCCAGCTGCGTGCCGTGCAACGAGGACAATGCGCCATCGGGCTGGCGCAAGGGCGAAAAGTCGCTGAGGCGGCGTCCCAGCAGCCGTTGTCGGTCTTCGCATTGAAACAGAGCAATAGCGGCGGGATTCGCGTCGGCGATATGCTCGTCGCGCAGCAGCAGGATGGCATCGGCGGATTTCTCGTACAACTGGCGGAAATTGTCGCCCATCAGCAACAAGGCGCCCTGCGCGGCGCCATCCTGGCCGCTGGCCGTGATGTCGACATCGATGCAGACCACTTGCCGCACTCTTCCGGACTGTATGACAGGAAACACGGTGGAACAGATGCAGCGCGGTGCGGCCCCGTCGGCACCCAGCTTCCACAGGCGCGTGCTGCGCGCCTTGCCGCTGTCCCACACGGCCGCCAATTCGCCGGCAAGCTCCCCGGCCACAGTGGCGGCATCCGGCAGCGCGGCGGCCACCCTGGCCCACGGCTGGCCCAGCGCCAGCTCGGCCGTCACGCCATACAGGCGCGCCGCACCAAGACTCCAGTAGCGCACGATGCCATCGCGGTCGATGCCGCGCACGGCCAGGCCCGGTGCCTGCTCGACGGCGGCAACGATGATGGACAGCAAGTCCAGCGCCTTGACGGCCGCTCCCGCCTGCGGTTCGGCAGCAGCCAGCAAACGGCCCGGCGACGGGGCGGCTCCGGCAATCCGATCAGACATCAGCCCCCCGTGGCGCGGCCGCACGGCAACCGGCAGGCGTATGGCCTGTCCGGTAGCGCAACCATCCCACCCATTCTTGCGCGCCGGCGAATCGGCTTCTTGAGGATGCGCAAGCATCGTGACGTGCACGGCCTCGATGCCGGCACTGTCTTCGGTCGCCGTTTTTTGCATTCCAGCCCCGATTTTGTGCAATCTGTCGCACGGCGATGGCGGCCGGACTTGAATCTTCCTAAAGTGGCAACATGCGCATCGCCGTGAACGGCCGCAGCGGCAGGCGTGTTGTCTGCGGCCGCCACGGTGATGCGCTACCCGAATTCCCCCGGCCAGAGACAGGCCGGGTCCGCACCGAGACCTGGCGCCGAACCCCTGCGCCGCTCCTGACCAAGAATACCTATGAAAAACGAGACCCTGCCCCCCGCCTCCCCCCTTGCAGCCACGCGCCGCCGGCGCTGGCGCACCCCCGTGCTGATCCTGGTCGTGCTGGGCCTGGCCGGCGGCGGCTGGATGGTGATGCAATCGAAGCAGCAAGCCGCCAAGGCTGCCGAACTGCAAGCGAGCAAGAAGAAGGAGCAGGCCAAGACGCCTGTGCACGAACTGGCGCAGGGCGACGTGGCCGCCATCGCCGCGCGCGCGCTGTCCATCAGCCTGCCCCTGTCCGGTTCGCTGGCGCCCGTGACCCAGGCCACCATCAAGGCCAAGGTTTCCGGCGTGATCGAGGCAACCACCTTGCAGGAAGGCCAGCAAGTGGCCAATGGGCAAATCCTCGTGCGCCTGGACGCGGCCGACCTGCGCGCCCGCCTGACGCAGCAGCAAGCCATGCTCGACGAAGCGCAGGCGCGATTGTCGATGGCCGGCAAGAATGAAGCGAACAGCCAGGCCTTGCTCAAGCAAAAATACATTTCGCAAACGGCCTACGACACGACGCAGAACTCCGTCGACCTGGCGCGCGCCAACGTCAAGTCCGCCGCCGCGATGGTCGACATCGCCCGCATCGCGCTGGCCGACACGGTGATCCGCGCGCCGATGGCCGGCATCGTCAGCAAGCGCCACCTGCAGGCTGGCGAAAAAGTCTCGCCCGACATGCCCGTCTACACCATCGTCAACCTGGCGCAGCTGACCCTGGAAGCACCCGTGCCCAGCGCGGAAATCCCCCGCATCAAGCTGGGCCAGGACGTGCACTTCAAGGTCGACGGCTTCGGCGCGCGCGACTTCGCCGGCAAGGTCACGCGCATCAACCCCACCACCGAGAGCGGCTCGCGCGCCATGCTCGTCTACATCGCCGTCGACAATGGCGATGGCGCGCTGCGCGGCGGCATGTTCGCCAAGGGCAGCATCGTCACCGAGCGATCAAGCGTGGCGCCGCTGGTGCCCCTGACGGCCGTGCGCAATGAAAAGCAGGGGCCCGTCGTGTATGCGCTGGTGAACAACAAGGTCGTCGCCCAGCCCGTCACTTTGGGCTTGCGCAACGAGGATGAAGGCTATGCGGAAGTCACATCGGGCCTGGTGCCGGGCGCGAAAGTCATCATCGCCAAGCTCGATGGCGTCAAGCCGGGCCACAGCGTGACCTTCGCCGCACAGCCAGGCGTGCCCGCCGCGCCGGCAGCCGTGCTGGCACGGAAGGATTAAGCCATGTGGATGACCAAAGTCAGTATTCAAAACCCCGTCTTCGCCACCATGGTCATGGTGGCGCTGGTGGTGCTGGGCATCTTCTCCTACCGGGGTCTGGGCGTGGAAAGCATGCCCAGCGTGCAGTTCCCGTTCGCCGCCATTGAAGTGAACTACCCGGGCGCCTCGCCCGAAGCCGTGGAAAACGATATCACGCGCCCCATCGAGGACGCCGTCAACACCGTCAGCGGCATCAAGACCATCCGCGCCAACTCGTGGGAAGGACGGGCCGGCGTCTACCTGGAATTCGAGCTGTCGACGAATATGGACAAGGCCATGCAGGACTTGCGCGACAAGGTGGCCCTGGTGCGCCCCCGCTTCCCTAAGGAAGCCAAGGACCCGTTCATCGCGCGCGCCGAGGGCGACAACGAACGCCCCATCGCCACCATCGTGCTGACCTCCACCGGACATGACCTGCGCTCGCTGTCGACCATGACGGAGCAAATCATCAGCAAGCGCTTCCAGGGCGTGGCCGGCGTGGGGCAAGTCAAGCTGCGCGGCCTGCGCGCGCGCCAGATCCTCATCAGCATGAAGCCGATCGAACTCAATGCCCAGGGCATCGGCGTCGATGAAGTGATTCGCGCCATCCAGGCCACGAACACCAATTTGCCGGCCGGCTCGATCAGCCATGGCGCGGCCGAACAACTGGTGCGCGTGGAAGGCAAGATCAAGGATGCGCGCGAATTCGGCAAGATCATCGTCGCGCGCCGCGCCATCGGCCCCGTCTACCTGGACCAGGTGGCCACCGTCGTCGACGGTGAGCAGGAAGAACTGTCGATCTCGCGCATGAACGGCCAGCAAGCCGTGACGATGGAAATCACTAAAGTGCAGGACGCCAACGTGGTCGAAGTGGGCACCGGCATCCTGAAAGTGGCGGCGGACCTGCAAAAGACGCTGCCGCCCGATATCAAGCTGCGCGTGCTGGATGACGAATCGGAACGCGTGCAAAGCCAGCTCAATAACGTCAAGCGCACCATCATCGAAGGCGCCGTGCTGACCATGGTGATCGTCTTCCTGTTCCTGCACTCGTGGCGCTCGACCATCATCACGGGACTGACACTGCCGATCTCCGTGCTGGCCAGCTTCATCGCCATGAAGGCCTTCGGCTTTACCCTGAATTTTTTGACCCTGATGGCGCTGTCGCTGTGCATTGGCCTGTTGATCGATGACGCCATCGTCGTGCGCGAAAACATCGTGCGCCACCTGGGCATGGGCAAGAACCACTACAAGGCGGCCAACGACGGCACCAATGAAATCGGCCTGGCCGTGATGGCCACCACGTTCGCCATCGTCGCCGTGTTCGTGCCCGTCGCCTTCATGGACGGCATCATCGGCCGCTTCTTCCTGCAATTCGGCATCACCGTGGCCGTCGCCGTGCTGGTATCGCTGTTCGTCAGTTTTACCCTCGACCCCATGCTGTCGTCCGTCTGGCGCGACCCCGTCAAGGACCGCTTCAAGTACGCTCCGTGGCTGGGCCGCTTCATGGCCTGGATCGAGACAGGCATCGACCGCCTGCACGTCTGGTACGGCAAGGTGTTGAAGGTGGCCCTGCGCTGGCGTAAGACGACCCTGGCTACCGCCCTGGCCCTGTTCGCGGGCAGCCTGATGCTCGTGCCCATGATCGGCGGCGAGATGTTCCCGGAAACGGACCAGGGCTGGGTCAACCTGCGCTTCAAGACGCCCGTCGGCTCCAGCCTTGAATACACGGATTCCAAGGTGCGCCAGATCGAAACGGCGCTGAAGGAATTTCCCGAAATCGACAGCCTGGTGGCCAATATCGGCACGCCCGATGGGCGCAACGCGGCCGAGGTGAACCTGAAGCTGACGGACATCAAGACGCACAAGCGCCGCTCGCAGCAGGAACTGGAAAAGCTGATCCGCGAACGCCTGGCGCCGATTGCCGGCATCACCCTGTCCGTCGGACAGCGCCCCATCTTCATCGCCATCCTGGGCACGGATGAAGGCAAGCTCGATGCGGTGGCACATACCCTGATGGACAAGATGCGCAACATCAAGGGCCTGGCCGACATGGAATACAGCCAGGAAGGCGCCAATCCATCGACCACCGTGAAGATCAATAACGAACTGGCCAGCGACCTGGGTTTGTCGGTGCAGCAGATCGGCAATGCCTTGCGTCCTTTTGTTGCGGGCGACACGGTCAGCCACTGGCTGGCGTCCGACGGACAAAACTACGACGTCAACGTGCAGTTGCCCAAGTCGGGCCGTCAGAAAGTGGCCGACCTGGCCGACCTGTCGCTGGCGTCGAGCAAACTCGATGCGAACGGCAAGCCCGTCATGATTCCGTTGCGCCAGGTGGTCGACTTCGTGCCGTCATCGAGCCCGCAAGTGCTGAAACGCCAGGCCTTGCAGCGCCGGGTCGCCATCTATGCGGGCACGCAGGGCCGCCCTGCCGGCGACGTCGACGCCGACGTGCAGAAAGCCATCAAGTCCATCGACCTGCCGCCGGGCGTGCGCTTCGACGTGGCCGGCAATGCGCAGCAGATGGCCGAAACCATGGGCGGCGCCATGATGGCGCTGGGGATCGCCGTGATCTTCATCTACCTGGTGCTGGCATCGCAGTTCGGCAGCTTCCTGCAGCCGATCGCCATCATGGTGTCCTTGCCGCTGTCGCTGATCGGCGTGCTGGCCGCCCTGCTGATCACGGGCAGCACCCTGAACATCTTCTCCGTGATCGGCTTCATCATGCTCATGGGCCTGGTCACCAAGAATGCGATTTTGCTGGTCGACTTCACCAACCAGCGCCAGCGCGAAGGGCTGGGCCAGTTCGAGGCGCTGATGGAAGCGGGGCAAGTGCGCTTGCGCCCCATCCTGATGACGACCCTGGCGATGGTCTTCGGCATGCTGCCGATGGCCATCGGCATGGGCGACGGCGGCGAATCGCAGGCGCCGATGGGCCGCGCCGTCATCGGCGGCGTGATCACCTCGACGCTATTGACACTGGTGGTGGTGCCCGTCGCCTACACCTATTTAGATAGCCTGGGCAAGCGCGCCGCGCGCTTCTTTGGCGGCGGCGAGCATGCGCACGCCGAATCCGACGACGACGGCAAGGCACACACCCACTGAACTACCGGTCGCCTTCACCGTCCCCGCATTGGCGGGGACGACGCGGCGGCTTCCTGAAGAGAGCTTCAGTTGACCAAAGCTGCCCCGCTGGCTAGACTGTCCCCGTTATCAATGATATGGAGTGACTCGTGGGTGCTTGTTCCAGTGACAGTAGTCGATTGACCATCGGCGATCGGCCTTAGGCAAGACGCGCGCATTCCGCCCGCCTGGCCCATGGCAAGGTGTGGTTTTACCAGCGACAGTACTCTCTCGTCGCCACTTCCCTCCTCATCGTTCCACCGTTATCGTCTGCTGCCCCCTTTCGGGACGAATTGTCTTCGCCCTTGCACTCGCCTGTTCCTCCCCAGCCGGGAGAAACTGATGGTGGTATTTGACTTTGCGCTGCGCGTTGCCGCAGCCTTGACCCTGGGCGCCATGATCGGCGCCGAACGCCAGCTGCGCCAGCGCATGGCGGGCCTGCGCACCAACGCGCTGGTGTCCGTTGGCGCCTCGCTGTTCGTGATGGTTTCCGTGCTTGAAGGCGATCGCGCCGGCCATATGCGCATCGCCGCGCAGGTGGTGTCGGGCATTGGATTCCTTGGCGCCGGCGTCATCATGCGCGAAGGCATGACGGTGCGGGGCCTGAACACGGCCGCCACCCTGTGGTGCTCGGCCGCCATCGGCATCCTGTGCGGCCTGGGCTTCGCGCTGGAAGCGGCCATCGGCACGGGCTTCGTGCTGATCGCCAACCTGGTGCTGCGCCACCTGGCGCAACGCATCAACGCGCACGGCAGCGAAGCGGGCATAGAGACGGAAAGCATCTACCGCGTCACGGCCGTGTGCGAGGCGGAGCAGGAAGTCCAGGTGCGCAACCTCATGCTGCGCATGATCAGCGGCATGCCGGCGCTGATGCTGCAATCCTTGCACAGCGAAGACGCGGCGCACGCGGGACGCATCGAAGTGCGCGCCGACCTGCTCACGCCCCTGTCCAGCCTGGGATTGCTGGAGCAGATCGTCAGCCAGGTCAGCCTGGAAGGCAGCGTCTCGGCCGTGCGCTGGGCGCTGGTCAACAACGCGGAATTTGTCGCCGAACGGGGAGTCTGATGATGAAAAAATTCTTTCACTGGTTTGCCAGGCAAGCGCCTGTCGTGGCCACCTACCGCCTGACCGTCACCTGCCCTGCCGCGCAAGCCGACCACGTGGTGCGCCTGCTGCTGGCCGAATTGAAAGGCGCGGGCCTGGCCCCGTCGCAAATGCTGCGCAGCTGGGACGAAGCCCGGCAAGTGGTGCAGCTGATCGCCACGGTGCTGTGCCAGGCCGTGCAGCGCGCCGTGCTGGTGCGCTTCGTCAACCGCGCGGGCGCCTGGCCGCAAGTACGGCAAGTGCGCTGGGAAGGCGTCGCGCCGTCAATCTGAGGCCGGCAGGCGCATGAGGAACAGGGCGCCGCCTTGCGGGCGGTTCTGCGCCTCGATGCTGCCGCCATACGCATGCACGATGGCTTGCGACAGGGCCAGGCCCAGGCCAAAGCCGGGCGCCTCGCCTGCGCGCGCCTGGGCGCCCCGGTAAAAGCGTTCGAACAGATGCGGCAAGTCTTCCACACCGATGCCCGGTCCTGCATCCGCCACGCCGACGATCGCCTGTTCGCCCTCGCGCGCCACGTGCACAGTGATGATGCTGTCGGGCGGCGAAAACTTCACGGCGTTATCGAGCAAGTTGGCCAGCACCAGATCCACGGGGCCGGCCGCCACCCGCGCCTGCACGGGCACACTGCCATCGAAGACAATGCGGATGCCGCGCTGCGCTGCTGCCTTTTCCAGGCGCTGCGCGGCCGCCTGCACGAGCGGATTGAGTGCGATGGTTTCCACGGCATTGCGCTCCTGGCCCACGTCCAGGCGCGTGAGCATCAGCAATTCTTCCACCAGGGTCGTCAGGCGCTGCACTTCATCGAGGCAGGACGCCAGCGCGTCGACATACTCGGGCGACTCGCGCGGGCGGCGCAGGGTGATTTCAATTTCCGTGCGCAGGCGCGACAGGGGCGAGCGCAATTCGTGCGAGGCGTCGGCCGTGAAGCGGCGCTGCGCATCGTAGCCGTGTTCCAGGCGGTCCAGCATGGCGTTCAGGGTATCGACCAGGCGGCCGATTTCGTCCTGCGTGCCGGGATGGGGCAGGCGCTGGTGCAGGCTGGCTTCGCCGATCGAATGCGCCTGGTCCACCACGTCGTCGATGGCGCCCAGCACGCGGCGCGTGAGCATTTCGCCAGCCAGCCCCACGGCCGCCAGCAAGGCCAGCGCCATGGCGCCAAACAGCACGGTGGCCGCAGCCAGCACGTGATTGGTGTCGTCGAGCGAACCGGCCACCTGCACGGCCAGGCCCGCGCCGGACGTGGGCACGGGAATCGACACCATGCGCAGCGGCTCTTCGCCGAACTTGGGCAGCGTCTCGAAAACAGTCTCGCCGGCCGCCAGGCGCGCCAGCAGGGCGGTCGGCGCCGGCAGCTGCGCCGCCTCCAGGTTGCGGCTGCGCGCCAGCACGCGGCCTTCGCCATCGATGATCTGCACCAGGCGGTCGAGGCGCGTCAATGAGGGCTGCGCCAGGCCCGGCGCCACCTCGTGCACCTGCACGGGCTGGCGCGGCGCGGCCGGCAGCATGGCCATTTCCGTCTCGGCCAGCGCCAGCAGGGCCGCATCGAGCTGGCCATGCACGGCGCGCGACAGGCCCCAGTAGCCGGCCAGCGCCGTGCAGGCGACGATGGCGAGGATGACGGCAAGGTGCACCAGCAGCAGGCGTTTGCGAAAGCTAGCCACCGTTGTTTTCCGCCAGGCGAAAGCCGCGTCCGCGCACCGTATGGATCAAGGGCGGCAAGCCTGGCGCATCCACTTTCCCCCGCAGGTTGCGCACGTGGACGTCGATCAGGTTATCGATGCCGATCAGGTCCGCCTGCCATATCTGCTCGGCCAGACGCGCGCGGCTGACCACTTCGCCCGCCTGGCGCAGCAGGATCAATAAAATTGCGTACTCCTTGGGCGTCAGCACCAGCGGCATGCCGGCCCGCGTGGCCTGGTGGCTGACGGGGTCGAGCGTAAGGTCGGCTAGCGCCAGCACCAGCGGGCGGCTGATGTCGGAGCGGCGCAGCAAGGCGCGGATGCGCGCCAGCAGTTCCTCGAATTCAAACGGTTTGGTCAGGTAATCGTCGGCGCCCGTGTTCAGGCCCGCCACCCGGTCGGCCGTGGCGTCGCGCGCAGTGAGCATCAGCACGGGCGTCTGGATGCCACGCGCGCGCAAGTCGCGGCAAAAGTCGATGCCCTGCTTGCCCGGCAACATCCAGTCCAGCACGATGGCGTCATAGTCGACGGCGTAGCTTTCATCCTCGCCCTCTTCCGCGCTGTGCGCCACGTCGACGACAAAGCCTTCTTCCTGCAAGCCCCGCGCCAGCAGGCGCGCCGCCTTGCGGTCGTCTTCCACCAGGAGGATTCTCATGCCTGCCTTTCGCGTCGCGCCTTGTTTTCCATGCTTTGCATTTTACCGCGCCCCACCGTGCGCGCACCGAACCTGAAGAATGATTCAGGCGTTCTTGGGCGCTTCTTCAGGAGCACATTGCTATGCTTTCCCGGCGCTGTAGTGACGCTGCCTGCGCCACTGCGTCCCTCTCATTGCCCGCCCGGGCACGGCATCCACGCATGCCCCATCACCATCAATAACAAGGAAACACGGGATGAACACGACCACCCGCAACGCCCTGGGCGCCAGCTGCGCCCTCGCTCTCGCCTGCTCGGCCCTGGCCGGCTGCGCCAAGCCGACGGCGGCAGCCGCGCCGCCCGCCCAGTCGATGCACCTGGACGATGGCAGCATCGCCGTCGACAAGATGTCGCCGCTGCGCCAGCGCCTGCAGATCGCCGCCGTGCAGGAACAGGAGATCGCCACGCAGACGGAGGCGCCGGGCAGCATCGAAGCCATGCCGGAAAAACTGGTGAAGATCACGCCGCCGCTGGCCGGGCGCATCACGCGCTTGCAGCGCGCCCTTGGCGACAGCGTGAAAGCGGGCGACCCGCTGTTCACGCTCGATTCGGCGGAGCTGAGCGCCGCCTACGCGGACGACAGCAAGGCGAAGTCCGCCCTGCTGCAGGCGCGCCAGGAACTCGAGCGCCAGAAAACCCTGTTCGACGCGGAGATCGCCGCTCGCAAGGAATACGAAGCGGCGCAGGCGGCCTTTGCGCAGGCCGGCAGCGATGCGCAGGCCAGCGCCGACAAGCTGGCCCAGTACGGTGCCGGCGCGCGCGACACACGCGGCACACGCCGCGACTATGTCTTGCGTTCGCCGATCGCTGGCACCGTGATCGCCATGGAAGGCGCCCAGGGCGGCTACTGGAACGATATCAACGCGCCCGTCATGACGGTGGCCGACCTGTCCACCGTATGGCTGTCGGCCAACGTGGCCGAGCGGGACCTGGCGCAGGTGGCCGTGGGACAAAAGACCAGCATCACCGTCGACGCCTGGCCCGGCAAGGCTTTCGAGGGCAAGGTCGCGTATGTGGGCGCCGTGCTCGATCCCGAGACGCGCACGGTGAAGGTGCGTGTAGCCATCGACAACCGCGCCGGCGCCTTCAAGCCCGGCATGTTCGCCCACGCGGGATTCGCCGGCGCTTCCCGCCGCGCCCTCCTCGTGCCCGCGGCCGCCGTGCTGCAAAGCGGGCCATCGACGCGCGTGATGGTCGAGCGCAGCGCGCTGGTATTCGCACCGCGCACGGTGGAAGTGGGCGCCAGCCATGGAGAACAGGTGGAAATCGTCTCAGGCCTGAAGGCCGGCGAACGCATCGTCGTCAAGGAAGGAGTGCTGCTCAATGATTGACCGTTTCATCGCCACCTGCTGCCAGCGGCGCGGCATCGTCTGGCTGGTACTGCTGTTTGTCGCCGCCTACGGCGTCTATTGCTGGAAGCAGCTGCCCATCGAAGCCTATCCCGACATCGCCGACGTCACCTCGCAGATCGTCACGCAGGTGCCGGGCCTGGGCGCCGAGGAAATCGAGCAGCAGATCACCATTCCGCTCGAACGCGCCCTGTTGGGCACACCGGGCATGCACGTGCTGCGCACGCGCAGCCTGTTCGCCCTGTCGCTGATCACCGTGGTGTTCGAAGATGGCAGCGACGGTTACTTCACGCGAGAACGGCTGCAGGAGCGCCTGGCCAGCGTCAATCTGCCGTACGACGCCAAGCCGGGGCTCGATCCCTATACCTCGCCCACGGGCGAGATCTACCGCTACACCCTGGAATCGAAAAAACGCACCCTGCGCGAACTGTCCGAACTGCAGTTCTGGACGGTGATCCCGCGCCTGCAGCAGGTGCGCGGCGTGGCCGACGTGAGCAATTTCGGCGGCCTGACGACGCAGTTCATGCTGGAGCTCGACCCCGCAAAACTCGACAGCTACGGCTTCTCGCTGGCCCAGGTCAAGGACGCCATCAACGCCAACAACATCAGCGGCGGCGGCAGCGTCATCGACCGCGGCCAGCAGTCGTACGTGGTGCGCGGCGTGGGCTTGCTGCATACCCTCGACGACATGGGCAACGTCGTCGTCAGCAGCAAGGACGGCGTGCCCGTGCTGGTGAAGGACCTGGGCAAGCTCGCTTACGGCAACGTGGAGCGGCGCGGCATCCTCGGCAAGGACGACAATCCCGACACCATTGAAGGCATCACCCTGCTGCTCAAGGACTTCAATCCGTCCGAAGCGCTGGCCGGCATCCATGCGGCCGTGGATGACTTGAATGCCAACCTGCTGCC
The DNA here is from genome assembly GCF_002735705.1 of Janthinobacterium sp. BJB426. Classification (GTDB taxonomy): domain Bacteria; phylum Pseudomonadota; class Gammaproteobacteria; order Burkholderiales; family Burkholderiaceae_D; genus Janthinobacterium. The sequence goes on along the minus strand of NZ_PDZL01000001.1, from coordinate 634,601 downwards.
GAAGGACGTCAAGGTGGTGCCCTACCTGGACCGCAGCTCGCTGATCGACGCCACCCTGCACACAGTCGGATTCACCCTGGGCGAAGGCATGCTGCTCGTCGCCCTCGTGCTGCTGCTGTATCTGGGTAGCCCGCGCGCCGCCGCCATCGTCGCGCTGACGATCCCGCTGGCCCTGCTGATCGCCTTTATCTTCATGCACCACTTTAAGATTCCCGCCAACCTGCTGTCGCTGGGGGCGATCGACTTCGGCATCCTCGTCGACGGTTCCGTAGTGGTGCTGGAAAATATGCTGCGCCGCCGCGAACGGGAACAGGAGCGGCCCCTGACCCTGCAGGACGCCATCGACGCCACCCTGCAGGTGGCGCGCCCCATCATGTTCGGCATGGCCGTCATCATCGCCGCCTACCTGCCCCTGTTCGCCTTCCAGCGCATCGAATACAAGCTGTTCTCGCCGATGGCGTATGCGGTCGGCGCGGCGCTCGTGGGCGCGCTGGTGGTGGCCTTGGTGCTGATCCCCGGCCTGGCCTGGCTGGCCTTGCGCAAGCCGCGCCGCACCTTCCATAACCGCGCGCTGGACAAGCTGGCGGGCGCGTACGGCCGCTTCCTCGAGCGCATGGTGGGCAAGAAGCGCTGGGTGGCGATGGTGTGCGCAGGATCGCTCGCAGCGCTTGCCATCCTGGGCGGCAGTATCGGGCGCGACTTCCTGCCCTACCTCGATGAAGGCTCCTTGTGGCTGCAGGTGCAGATGCCACCCGGGATCACCCTGGACAAGGCGTCCGAGATGGCCAGCGAATTGCGCCGCGCCGCGCTGGAATTTCCGGAAGTGTCGACCATCGTCACACAGACGGGGCGCAACGACGACGGCACCGATTACTGGACGCCGTCGCACATCGAGGCGAGCGTGGGACTGCATCCGTACAAAAGCTGGAAGTCCGGCATGAGCAAGCAGCAGCTGATCGCCAAAATGAACGCGCGCTTCGCGCGCATGCCCGGTTTTACCGTGGCCTTCATGCAGCCGATGATCGACGGCGTGCAGGATAAATTGTCGGGCGCGCACAGCGACCTGACGGTGAAAATTTTCGGCAACGACCTCGATGAAGTGCGCGCCATCGCCGGCAAGGTGGCCAATGTGCTCAAGACCGTCGACGGCGCCTCCGACGTGGCCGTGGACGTCGAGCCGCCCCTGCCCAACCTGAAAGTGGAACTGGACCGCGCCAAGGCAGCTCGCTACGGCATCAATGCGGCCGACGTGGCTGACCTGATTGCCACCGGCATCGGCGGCGCCCCCATCGGCCAGGTGTATGTCGGGGAGAAAAGCTACGACATCGCCGTGCGCTTCCCGCCCGCCACGCGTTCCAGCCCGGACGCCATCGCCAGCCTGAAACTGACGGCCGCCAATGGCGCGAGGATTCCGCTGGCGCAGGTGGCGACAATCAGCACCACCTCGGGCGAAAGCGTGATCGTGCGCGAAATGGGACGGCGCCACATCATCGTGCGCCTGAATGCCCGCGGACGCGACCTGGCCGGCTTTCTGGCCGAAGCGCGCCCGCTGGTGGCGCAGGCCGTGGCAAACGAGCACCAGCGCATCAGCGTCGAATGGGGCGGCCAGTTTGAAAACCTGCAGCGCGCGCAAAGCCGTTTGGCGCTGATCCTGCCGATGACTCTGGGCGCCATGTTCCTGCTGCTGTTTGGCCAGTTCCGCAACCTGCGCCAGCCCGCACTGGTCTTGCTGGCTGTGCCGCTGGCCATGCTGGGCGGCCTGGCCGCGCTGCACCTGCGCGGCATGACCTTGAACGTGTCGAGCGCCGTCGGTTTCATCGCCCTGTTCGGCGTGGCCGTCCTGAATGCCGTGCTGATGCTGGCGCAGATCAACCGCCTGCGCAGCGACGAGGGAAAAAACTTGCGCGACGCCGTGCTGGAAGGCGCGCGCGACCGCATGCGCCCCGTGCTGATGACAGCCACCGTGGCCGCCCTGGGGCTGACACCGGCCATGCTGGCGACAGGCCTGGGCAGCGACGTGCAGCGTCCGCTGGCTACCGTCGTGGTGGGCGGCCTGGTGACGGCGACCGCACTGACCTTGCTGCTGTTGCCGGCCCTGTATTACCTGATCGAGGCGCACCTGCAAAAACGCCAGACGCACACCGAAGGAGAACCCCATGACACGTTTTAATGTATTGCTGGCGGCTTGGCTGATCGCGCCATGCGCCCTTGCTACGCCCTTGAGCTTTGACACCTACCTGTCCGCCGTGGAAAGCCACAGCCTGGAACTGCAAGCGCAGCAGGAAGGCATCGTTACGGCCAAGGCCGGCATCGGCATCGCCGGCTTGCGTCCCGATCCCGAGTTTACCCTGGGCGCCACGCGCGAAACCGTGCGCAGCGTCGAACACCGTCCCGTCACGTGGAATCCGGCCATCAGCATGGCCATCGAGACGGGCGGCAAACGCGCCGCGCGCATCAAGGCGGCGCACAGCAATGTCGCGCTGGCCGAGGAAACGGTGGCCGGCTTCAAGAGCGAACTGTATGGCACGGCCGCAGCCGCGTTCACGGAAGCGTGCCGCACGCGCGAAGTCGTCGCGCGCAAGGAGCAGACCATGGCGGCCCTGTCGACAGTGGTGGAAGCGAACGAAGTGCGGCGCAAGGCGGGCGACGTGGGCGGTATCGAGCTGCTGCAGTCACGCGTGGAACGCGACCAGTTCCAGGCCGAGCTGGCGCAGGCGCGCAGCGAGGCGGACAGCGCCATGTTGAATTTGTCGCCGCCCTTGGGGCGCCAGTTCGAGATTCTGTTTCCGGACGCGCAACTGGCGTGCGACCTCGCCGCGTATGCCGACCAGGATGCCAGGGTGCTGGTGCCGCAGGCGCTCAACGCCCGCAGCGATGTGCGCATCGCTCGCGCCACCCTGGACAATCTGCGCGATGGCGCGGCGCTGGTGCGCGCCAATCGCGCCGTCGACCCGACCGTCACCGTGGGCCTGGCCGCCGCGCGCGGCTACCATGACGGCATCGATGCCAACGGCAATCCCGTCGATGGCGCGTCCCGCTCCCGCGCGCTGTCCATCTCGCTGGCCATCCCCATTCCCCTGTCGCGGCGCGACAAGGGCGATGTGGTGCAGGCGGAATCAAGTGTGACGCAGGCGATGCTGGCCCTGCGCCAGGCGGAACTGGCAGCGGAGACGCAAGTGCGCACGGCGCAGCGGCAACTGCGTGCGGCGCAAGACAGGCTGGCACGCTACCGCGATGGCGTGCTGGTCGATGCGCAAAAGGTGATCGATGGCATGCGCCTGTCTTACGTCAAAGGCAATGCCTCGCTGCTGGAATGGCTGGCGGCGCAGCGTTCGGCCGATGAAGCGTACCAGGGCTATGTGCAGGCGCGCGCCGATGCGGCCATCGCCAGCACACAGCTGCAACTGGCGCTTGGCCAGCGGCCGCGCTTGTAGCGGGGAGAAAGTAAAACGAGGGGATACCGGCGCGGCGATGGTGCCGCACCGGTCGTCAAGAACGGAGAGTTACTGCGGCTGGACGGGAGCGTCGCCTTCGGCGGCCGGATCTGCATCATCGGCGTCGTCGGCGTCGTCCGCTTCCGGCTCATCGCCCTCGCTGCCATCGGCCGGCTTCGGATTATTCTTCGCTTCCAGCTTGCGTCTGGCTTTTTCCTCGGCTTTCTTCTTCTTTTCCAGCTCTTTTTGCCGTTTTTCGTATTGGAAATTTGTCTTGGCCATTTACTACCTCTTTAGTTTTTTATTGTTACAGATAAGCACATAGGGCACATTATGACGCAGTTGGAGCAAATACAAAATTTTTAGCCGCGCGGATGATGCTGCGCATGCAGCAGTTTCAGCCGTTCGCGGGCCACATGCGTGTAAATCTGCGTGGTGGAAATATCGGAGTGTCCCAGTAACAATTGCACAACACGCAAGTCCGCGCCATGGTTGAGCAAATGCGTGGCGAACGCATGGCGCAGGGTGTGCGGCGACAGCGGCGCCGTGATGCCGGCGCTCAGCGCGTGTTTCTTGATGATGACCCAGAACATTTGCCGCGTCATGGCGCCCCCGCGCCGCGTGACGAACAACGCGTCGTCCATTTGCCCGTCGAGGATGACGCCGCGCGCTTCCTTCAGGTAGCGCTCTATCCACAGCCGCGCCTGTTCGCCGAACGGCACCAGGCGCGTCTTGCTGCCCTTGCCCGTGATGCGCAGCACGCCATCGTTCAGGCTCAGCTCCACGGATTTCAAGTCCACCAGTTCCGACACGCGCAAGCCGCTCGCATACATGAGTTCCAACATCGTGCGCTCGCGCAGGCCCAGCGGCGTGCTCACGTCGGGCGCCGCCAGCAAGGCTTCCACCTGCGCTTCGCTCAGGGTATGCACGAAGCGCGCGGGCTGCTTGGCCGAGACCATCTTCAGGCACGGGTCGGCCGCGATATGCTTGTGCCGCAAGGCCAGCTGGTAAAACCGCTTGAGCACGGACAGGCGCCGGTTCGACGACGTGGCCTTGCTCTCGTCGTGGCGGGCGGCGAAATACGCTTCGATGTCGGCCGTGGACACGTCGTACAGGCCCTCACGCCCGGGCCGCGCCACTTCCAGCCAGCGCGCAAACAGCCGCATGTCGCGCCGGTAGGCATCGAGCGAGTTTTTCGACAGGCCGTCTTCCAGCCACAGGCTGTCGCAGAATTCATCGATCAGGGTAGCGTTGTCGGGCGCCAGCAGGCTGTTCATCATCGTGTTGACCACCCCATGCCCGCCACGCCTTCATGCGCCAGCAGCCAGCGCTTGACGCCCAGGTGGAAGCCCGTCGCATCGTCGTGGTGGGCAAAGCCACCCAGGCCGCCAGCGGCCGTCACGCGGTGGCAGGGTATGACCACGGGAAACCAGTTGGCGCCGCAAGCCTGGCCCACGGCGCGCGGGGCCGAGCCGATCAGGCGCGCCACGTCTCCATAGGTGCGCACCTGGCCGCGCGCAATGCCCCGAATCGCCGTCCAGACCCGTTGCTGGTAAGCGCTGCCCGAAGCGGCCAGTGGCAGGTCGAAGACATAATCGGGATCGCGGAAATAGCGCGCCAGCTGCTGGCACGCCCGCTCGGAAACGGCATCCTGCGCGTCTTTTTCCGCGAAGTGCGGCGGCAGGTAGACCAGTTCGCATAACTGGCCATCCTGCGCGCGCACGCCCATGGCGCCGAACGGCGCGGCCACGATGGCGCTGAACAGTTCACTGCCCTGTTGTTTTTTCATCTGCTGATCATTGTTCAAGTGTGGCAAATATACAACCTGCCGGCGCATCTGGCTGCGCCCTGGCGATTATGCACCGACTTTGGGCGTGCCGGCGGACGTTTCCCGCGCACGAAAAAAAAGCGCACCAGTCGGTGCGCTTCAAATATTGCTTCACGTTCCCGGTCGTTTGGGTCCGCCGGTGCCGGCTTGTGGCCGCAGACAGCTATGACTCAACAACTTCTGTGAAACGTGTGTCTCCTCAATATATCCCCGGTATCAATACCGTTTTTATAGACCACTCCCCCACTAACCTTGTTGCCAATTCTGTATTTCAGCCTTGCTACCGGGGCGCATATGCATATACGTGTTTCCCCTTAAGGCTGCCCATCATAGCGCATTTATTCGGCCGGATCGACTTTTTTTGCACCATGACGGGGACAACTGTTTTAGTTGTAAATTAAATTTGGCAGCCACAGCGAGATTTGTGGTACGTAGGTAATCAGGCCCAGGAAGGCCAGCATCGTCAGCAGCCATGGCATCACGGCCACGGTCAGCTCCGAGATGCCCATCTTCGTAATGCCGGACGCCACGTACAGGTTCAGGCCCACGGGCGGATGGCACATGCCGACCTCCATATTGACCACGATCAAGATGCCGAAGTGCACAGGGTCAATGCCCAGCTTCATGGCGACCGGGAACAGGATCGGCGCCATGATCAGCACGATGGACGACGGCTCCATGACGTTACCAGCCAACAACAGCAGCACGTTGACCACCAGCAAGAAGCTGATCACGCCCAGGCCCTTGCCCGTAATCCACTCGGCCATCGCTTGCGGAATGTTTTCACTGGTCATCAGGAACGAGAACAGCACGGCATTGGTGATGATGTACAACAGCATCGCCGACATGGCGGCCGAATCGAGCAAGACCTTGCCCACTTGCTTGATCTTCAAGTCCTTGTAGACGAAGACGGCGATGATGAAGGCGTACACGGCAGCCATGGCGGCCGCTTCCGTCGGCGTGAAGGCACCCGAATAGATGCCGCCCATGACGATGACGATCAGCAGCAAGCCCCAGGCGCTCTTCTTGAACGTGACGAAGCGCTCGCCCCAGCTGGCCTTTTTCATGCGCGGATAATTGTGCTTGCGCGCCAAAAACCACGTGGTCAGGCCCAGCAACATGGCCAGCATCATGCCGGGAATCACGCCCGCCATGAACAGTTTACCAACGGACGTGTTCGTGCTGACGGAATACATCACCATCACGATCGATGGCGGTATCAAAATGCCCAGCGCGCCCGAGGTGGTGATGACACCGGCGCCGAAACCGCGCGGGTAGCCCTGCTTGACCATGGCCGGCAGGATGATGGAGCCGATCGCCACCACGGTGGCCGGGCTGGAACCGGAGACGGCGGCAAACAGCGCGCACGCCATCACGCCGGCCAGCGCCAGGCCGCCATGCCAGTGGCCCACCATGGAGCTGGCGAAGTTGATCATGCGCCGCGCCACCCCGCCATGCGTGAGGAAGTTGCCCGCCAAAATGAAGAACGGGATGGCCATGATCTCGAATTTCTCGATGCCCGTGAAAATCTTCAGGGCCACCGATTCGATGGGCACGCTGGTCATGGTAAACAGGAACGTCAGTACCGTCAGGCCCAGCGAAATGGAGATCGGCATGCCGGTCAGCATCAACGCCAGCAGCAATACAAAAATGATCAGCGCGTTCATGCCTTGGCTCCTTTTTCTTCAGCCGTCAGTTCGTCTTCCAGGCCCTCGACGTGCGAATGGTCGTGTTTTGGCAAGGCGCCCGTCTTGATGAAATGCACCATCACTTGCAGGAAGCGGAAGCACATCAGGTAGGAGCCGAGCGGCACGGCCAGGTAGACCAGCCACATCGGCACTTCCATGTCGGCCGAAGTCTGGTCCGTGTGGCCGATCGACCACACGAAGCTGGCGCCCAAAGTACCGACGATGCCCGTAAACAGGGCGCCGGCACCGAGGCCGAAGACGATGAAACGGTCGCGCCAGCGCGGGTTCATGCGGTTGATCAAGACATCGACGCCCACGTGGATGCCCGTGCGCACGCCGTACGCGGCGCCGAACTTGGCCATCCAGACGAACATGTAGATGCACAGTTCCTGGGCCCAGCTGGTATTGATTTGTATCAGGAAGTCTTGCACGACCGGTATCGGCAAGCCTGCCAGGTAGCGGTGCACGACCGCGACGAAGATGATGAGGGTGGCCGCGCCCATCAGGGTCGCGATCAGCCACTCTTCCAGGTGATCCAGAAATTTCATGGTGGACTTTCAAAGAATGCGGGTACGCTGGCACCCACGCAGGACGCGCAGGTGCCGTTGCTGCAGAAAGACAGGGATGCCCCTGACAGCCGCGCCGGGTGGCGCGGCCAGCGCGATTACTTCGCGCTTTCCTTGTTGATGGCCGAGATCAGATCCTTGCCGATGCGCGCTTCCATGGTCTTCTGCACGGGCGCCAGCGCCTTGCGCCACTCGGCCTGTTCCTGCACCGTCAAGGTGTAGATCTGCGTCTTGCCCGCTTTCTTGATGGCGTCGAGGGCCTGATCGTTGTCGCGCTGGGCGATGGCTTTTTCAAACGTGGTTGCCTCGCGCATGGCTTTTTCCAGCTGGCCGCGGATATCGGGCGGCAAGCCATCCCAGAATTTCTTGTTGACGATGACGGCATAGCCCAGGTAGCCGTGGTTCGACACGGTCACGTGCTTTTGCACTTCATGCATCTTTTGCGTGTACATGTTCGATGGCGGATTTTCCGTGCCGTCGACCACGCCCGTCTGCAGCGCCTGATACACTTCCGAGAAGGCCAGCACCTGCGGATTGGCGCCCAGCGCGCGCATTTGCGCGTCGAGTACCTTCGACGACTGGATGCGCATTTTCAGGCCCTTGAAGTCGGCCGGGCTGTGCAGCGGCTTGTTGGCCGACATCACCTTGAAGCCATTGTCCCAGTAAGCCAGGCCCGTGATACCCTTGGGTTCCAGTTTTTTCAGCAGGCTCTTGCCGATTTCGCCTTCGGTGACGTTGTACAGCGCCGTCTTGGTGGGGAAGATGTAGGGCAGGTCGAAGGCTTCGAATTCCTTCACGCCCAGCGGGCCGAACTTGGCCAGCGACGGTGCCAGCATCTGCACGGCACCCAGCTGCAGGGCTTCGAGTTCTTCCTTGTCCTTGTACAGCTGGCTGTTCGGGTACAGTTCGACCTTGACCTTGCCATTCGTGGCTTTTTCGGCCAGCTGCTTGAAACGTTCGGCGGCCTGGCCTTTCGGCGTGTCGGTGGCCACGACGTGGCTGAACTTGATAACGATGGGGGCTTGCGCGTAAGCGTGCACGCCGGCGGTGGCGCCTATGGCCGCGCACAGCGCGACGAACATGGTTTTCATCTGCATTATTGTCTCCTGAGTGGTTTTTGAAAAACTTTATTATTTGTCTACTTGGATATTGTGCCAAAGAAACTGCCTTCGCTATTGTGGTTAACCACAATAGCCGGCTCCCGATAAGCCGCTACCCTGCCAGCCATGCCGACTCCCCCCACTCTTGCACGCCGCTTCAAGCTATCGAGCCCGATGCGCTGGCTGCTGCCCGTCATCCTGCTGCTGCTGTTCCTGTCCATCCTGTTCTGGCTGCCCTGGCAGGCGCGTCAGATGGAAAGCAACGAGCGCCAGGAGCAGCTGATCGCCGATACGCTGTGGGTGGAGCAGACCATCCGCTTCCAGTTGGCGCGCAACGAGGAAAGCCTGTTCAACCTGGGCGTGGACATCGCCAGCAGCTCCCTGTCGGCGGAAAAAGTGCACGAACGGCTGCAGCAGATGTTGCGCAATGGCCGTGAATTGCAGCGCGTGCTGTGGCTCGACACCAGCGGCAAGGTGCTGGCCACCAGCGACAACAACCTGCCGCATGCCCTGTCGTTTTCGCCCGCCTCGCTGACGGCGGCCGACAATGCGCGCCGTTTGCACCGGGGCCAGTACGCCCAGCCTTCGCAGCAGAGCGGCTTTCCCGACGCGCCGCCGGGCGCCATGCTGATGGATTACCACCAGCCCCTGTTCGATGGCCAGCGCTACGTGGGCAGCCTGGTGGCCACCTACCAGATCAGCAGCCTGCTCGATGAAATGGTGCCGTGGTGGTTTGCGCAGGATAACCAGATTTCGCTGATCGACCGCGACGACAAGGTGCTGGCGCGGCGCGCCGCCGCCGGTCCCGGCCACGGCGTGTACACGCACAAGCGTGCGCTCGACGTGCCCGGCGCCACCATCACCCTGTTTACCGACAGCGTGAAAAGCCAGCCCAAGCTGCTGCCCAATTTGCTGGTCGGCTCCGTCATCGCCCTGTCGCTGGGGCTGCTGTGGAGCTTGCTGGCCCTGTGGCGCCACATTTCGCGCCGCCTGGTGGCCGAAGGCGCGCTGCGCCAGCAGATGCTGTTTCGCACGGCGATGGAAAACTCGCTGGTGACGGGCATGCGCGCGCGCGACCTGGAAGGCAGAGTCACCTACGTGAATCCCGCGTTTTGCCAGATCGTCGGCTATCCGCCCGAGGAAATCCTGGGCCGTTTGCCGCCGATGCCCTACTGGGTGCCCGAGGCGCTGGAGGAATACCAGCAGCGCTTCGTCAAGGCCCTGGCCGGCAATCCCACGCCGCAGTTCGAAACCTATTTCCAGCGTCCCGATGGCACGCGCGTGGCCGTGCTGATCTTCGAGGCGCCCTTGGTGGACAAGAATGGCCAGCAGACGGGCTGGATGGGTTCCGTGCTCGATATCTCGGACCGCAAGCGGGTCGAGGAACTGAATCGCCAGCAGCAGGAAAAACTGCAAACGAGTTCGCGCCTGGCCACCATGGGCGAGCTGGCGTCGATGCTGGCGCACGAACTGAATCAGCCGCTGGCGGCCATTTCCAGCTACACGACGGGCGCCTTGAATTTGATCCGCCGCGCCATCGACAGCGGTGTCCCCGTCGAGCCGAATACATTGAAGCCGGCGCTGGAACAGGCCAGCGCGCAGGCGCAGCGGGCCGGCCAGATCATCCGCAGCGTGCACGATTTCGTGCGCAAGAGCGAGCCGCAGCGCCAGGATATCGCCATCCGCACCCTGATCGACGGCATCCGCGCACTGATCGACCTGCAGGCGCGCAAATACTATGTCACCATCCAGGAAGAGCTGCCGCCGGACCTGCCGCTGCTGCGCGCCGACCCCGTGATGATCGAGCAAGTGCTGCTGAACCTGACGCGCAACGCCATCGAGGCCATGCAGGACGCGGCGCCGGGACGGCGTATCATGCGCCTGCGGGCCAGCCACGACGCGCAGCAAGGCATGGTGACGGTGGACGTGATCGATCATGGACATGGCATCCCGCAGGATGTGGCCGAGCGGCTGTTTTCGCCGTTTTTCTCGACCAAGTCCGAAGGCATGGGCATGGGCCTGAACATCTGCCGCACCGCCATCGAATTTCACGGCGGCGCGCTGACCTTCGGCGCCAACCCCGCAGGCGGTACGATCTTTACATTCAGCGTACCGGCCGCGCCGCGCGCCGCACCAAGCAATAACGAATAACGCATAACGACAATCCGGAGACACCATGCTGCACATCATTGACGACGAAGAGGTCGTACGCGACTCCCTGTCCTGGCTGGCCGCCTCGCGCAGCATCGAGGCGCGCAACTACGCCAGCGCCCAGCAATTCCTCGATAGCCTCGATGGCAGCTTCGACGCCGCCGGCGACTGCGTGCTGCTCGACGTGCGCATGCCCGACATGAACGGCATCGCCCTGTTTGACCAGTTGGTCAAGCGCGACCTGACGGCGCGCCTGCCCGTGATCTTCCTCACCGGCCACGGCGACGTGCCGATGGCCGTCGACAGCCTGAAACGGGGCGCCTTCGATTTCTTTGAAAAGCCGTTCAACGACAACGACCTGATGGACCGCGTGCAGCAAGGCCTGGCCAACTCGCGCCAGGCGGGCGAACTGGCCGCCGTGCATGCGCGCCTGGCCACCCTGTCGACGCGCGAACGCGAAGTGCTGGACCTGATTTTGGCGGGCAAGATGAACAAGGTGGTGGCCGACAAGCTGGGCATCAGCATGCGCACCGTGGAAGTCCACCGCGCGCATATCTTCGACAAGATGCAGGTCAAGACGGCGGTGGAGCTGGCGGGGTTGTTGAAGTAAATGCAGTAGGTCGGCTTAGCGCAACGCGCGTAAGCCGACACCACCACCATCACTCATCGTGATGCTCATGATGCTCGGCCGCCCCATGCTTCCAGTAGCTGGCCACATGCAGATGCTGCTTCGGCACCCCGGCGTCAATAAAGTGCCCACGCAAGCCCTGCACCTGCGCATGCTCGCACGCCACCCATACATAGCCGTCGCCATCCTGCGGCAAGGCCACTTGCGCCAGAGCTTCCAGCAGCAGCGATCCCCTGCGGCCATTGCGCGCCACCCAGCGCACGTCCAGCTGCGCCGCACACTCGAGCGCAATCTGTTCGCCATCTTCGACGATCTCGATCACGGCCATCGCGCGCGCCGTGGCCGGCAACTGCTCCAGGCGGCGGGCGATGGCCGGCAAGGCCGTCTGGTCGCCCACCAGCACATACCAGTCGAAATCGAGCGGCACCAGCATCGAGCCGCGCGGTCCACCCACGCCCAGGGTCTGGCCAGGCGCGGCTTGCGCCGCCCAGCTGGCCGCAGGGCCGTCGCCATGCAGCACGAAGTCGATTTCCAGCTCGCGCCGCGCGGCGTCGTAGCGGCGCGGCGTGTAATTGCGGGCAATCGGGCGCGCGCCTTCCGCATACTGGATGGGATTCGGGCCATTGCCCAGCACGGGAAACACGGGCGTAGCCTGCCCCCGGGCGGGGAAGAACAGTTTCACGTGGTCGTCGTGCGCCGGCGAGACAAAGCCGTCCAGGTCGTCGCCGGCCAGGGTGATGCGGCGCATGTGCGGCGTGATCTGCTCGGTGCGCACGACGGTGAGCACGCGCAGTTTCAAGTCATGCCGCACGCGCTCGATGGCATGCGGACGTGGTGTTGCTGGTGATGCAGTAGTCATGGCTTATCCTTGTAAAGTGGGCTCAGTGGCCGTCGACGATGGCGTTCGCCGCCTGTTCCAGCACGGCGGATACGCGCTCGGCTTCCGCGTCGCTCCAGCTGGTCTTGTTCAGCAACAGCGCATGCTTGAGCGTGTGCATGGCCTGGCGCACGCGCTCGGGCAAGGCGTTGCGCGCCTGGACGCGGGCAAACATGTCGAGGCGGGCCAGGATGCCGTCCACCTGGGCACGGTTCTCGTCCAGATACGCGCGGCCCAGGTCCGTGATCGTGTAGAGCTTCTTGCCGCTGGCGCTTTCGGAGGACGTGACATGGTCCTGCTCTTCCAGCAAGGTCAGGGTCGGATACACGGCGCCCGGACTGGGGGCGTAGGCGCCGCCGCAACGCTCTTCGATGGCCTTGATGATTTCATAGCCGTGACGGGGGCTGATTTCGATCAGCGCCAGCACGATCAGGGGCAGGTCGCCGCGGCCGAAGACGCGCTCGGCCCGTTCACCGCGCCCGCCGCGTCCACCAGGACCACCGCCCATGCCGCCCATGCCATCACCGCGCTCGTCGAAGCCGCGCGGGCCGCGGCCATGCATGAAGTAGTCACCGCGGTGCTCATGGCGATGTTCGTGGCGGTGTTCGCCATGCTGGTGATGCTGGCCGCAATGGCCGTGATGATGGTGATGGCCATGCTGGCCGTGTTCTGTGTGGTGTGAGTTTCTCATGTTTTCTCTTTAAAGATATATCGTTAGTAGGTATCGCCATTTTATAACGATATATCGATAAGTCAAGGAGAAATTTGTTATGCTCGTCTTTTCACCATCCACACGCCGATGCCATGCCTGACAAATCCGCCTTTGAGAAAATGTATGTGAAAAATGCCAGCTCCCTGGCCGTGCTCAATGACGGCGGCGAACATGGAGAATTGCTGGCGCAGTTGCCGGCGGAACGGCGGGTGAGTAAAGGAGAAAGGGCCGACTGGGTACTGCTGTACGCGCGCAGCCGCGCGGAACTGGAACAGTTCCTGCCGATGGCGCAGGCGCGCCTGGCGCCCGGCGGCGCCGTCTGGGTGGCATACCGCAAGGGCGGAATCAAAGCGGGCAGCGACATCCACCGCGACGATATCCGCGACTTTGCGCACACCGTAGGCCTCGACAGCGTGGCCATGGTCGCCATCGATAGTGAGTGGTCGGCACTGCGCCTGAAGCAGGCTTAAAAAGGGTCTAGGCGATGCCGTGCAAGGCCAGCGCCCATTCGACGTGTTCACGCACGATGGCCGATGGATGCTCGCGGCGCGACAGCAGGGCCGCGACGATGTCGGCCTGGCCCCGGGCCTTGGCGGCCGCGTTGCCCATGCCGACGGCCAGGTTGCGCAGCCAGCGTTCGTGGCCGATGCGGCGGATCGCGCTGCCTTCCATGCGGCGGTTGAATTCTTCTTCCGTCCAGGCGAACAGCTCCACCATGCCGGCGCTGCCCAGGCTGTGGCGCTCGTCGAAATCGGGCACGACGGCGCGCTGGGCGAACTTGTTCCACGGGCAGACAGTCTGGCAATCGTCGCAGCCGTACACCTTGTTGCCGATCAGAGGGCGCATCTCGACGGGAATGGCGCCCTTCAATTCGATCGTCAGGTAAGAGATGCAGCGGCGCGCGTCAAGCTTGTACGGCCCCAGGATGGCTTGCGTCGGACACACCGTGATGCACGCCGAGCACTGGCCGCAGCGCGGGGTCTCCGGCGGGTCGACGGGCAAAGGCACGTCGATGAGGATCTCGCCGAGGAAAAAGAAGGAACCGCCCTGGCGGTTGATCAGCAAGGTGTGCTTGCCGCGCCAGCCCAGCCCCCCCTTTTGCGCCAGCTCGACTTCCATCACGGGCGCCGAATCGCTGAAGACGCGGTAGCCGAAGTCGCCGATTTCGCCCTTGATGCGCTCTGCCAGCTGCTGCAGGCGCGAACGCATGACCTTGTGATAGTCGCGGCCCCGCGCATACACGGAGATCACGGCCGCGGCAGGGTCGGCATCGCGCGCCGCCTCGTGCGCGCGCCAGTCGGGACCCAGCGCCGGCGGCAGATAATTCATGCGCGCGCTGATGGCGCGCACCGTGCCCGGCACCAGTTCGGCCGGGCGAGCGCGCTTCATGCCGTGGCTGGCCATGTAGTCCATTTCGCCGTGGTACCCTGCATCGAGCCAGGCTTGCAAGGGCGCTTCCATGTGCGACAAGTCCACGTCGGCGATGCGCACCTCGGCAAAACCCAGCTCGCGCCCCCATTCTTTGATGGTGCGCGCCAGGACGGCGAGATCGGTGATGGTGGCGGACATAGGGGACTTTACGGAAAACGGCAGGCGCGCGGGCGGTTACAATGACAGCAGCCTCCATTTTATGCGATACCGAAGATCATGACCGAACACTTCAAAGCCCACCTCCACGACGAAGCCGGCACCGCCGCGCTGGGCGCCGCGCTGGCGCGCGCGCTGGCGCCGGGCCTGGCGATCTACCTGCACGGCGACCTGGGCGCCGGCAAGACGGCCCTCACGCGCGCCCTGTTGCACGCGGCCGGCCATGCTGGCCACGTGAAAAGCCCCACCTATACGCTGTCCGAACCGTACACGGTGCAACTCGATGGCCAGCGCGTCAACGTCATCCACTTCGACCTGTACCGCATGGGCAGTGCCGAGGAATTCCTCGACGCCGGCTTTCGCGAAGACTTCGACGGTCGCAATATCTGCATCGTCGAATGGCCAGAGAAAGCCGAACCGGTGCTGCCGCCGGCCGACCTGAATATTTATTTGAACGTTGCGGGTACAGGACGTGATGTAGAATTGCAAGCGTCTTCTGAATTGGGTCTGTCATGCCTTCACCGTCTCAAATTCGCCCCGAACCTTTGATCTCCTCGCCCATCACCCGGCGCACGGTCCTCAAGGCCGGCGGCACCCTGCTGTTGTCCGTGTTCGCGCCCATGTCGGCGATGGCGGCGCAAATTCTCGCCGTGCGCGTCTGGCCGGCCGAGGACTACACCCGCGTCACCCTGGAAAACGACAGCATCCTCAAGGCGACCCACTTCATCGTCAAGGACCCGGAACGCCTGGTGGTCGACATCGAAGGCCTGGAACTCAATCCCACGCTCAAGGGCCTGGTGGCGAAGATTCAGTCGAACGACCCGTATATCAAGCAGGTGCGCGTGGGCCAGAACCGGCCCAATGTCGTGCGCCTGGTGTTCGACCTGAAAGAGGAAGTCACGCCGCAGCTGTTTACCCTGCCGCCCGCCGGCTCCTACAACCACCGTTTGATCTTCGACCTGTATCCCGTGCGCGAGCCGGATTTGATCGCGCAGATGATCGAAAAGGGCGACTGGTCGAGCGACCCCGCCAAGCCGCCCATGGCCGGCACGCATACGCCGCCGCCCGCGCTGCCCCTGCCCGAGAGCGGCAAGCCGCCCGTGGCCGCCGTGGCGCCGCCGGCAGCGCCCATCGTGCCGCTCGTTCCCGACGTGCGTCCGGAACAGCGCCCCGAAGCGCGCCCGCTGCCGGGCCAGAAAGTGGTGCGCATGATTACCATCGCGCTCGATCCCGGTCACGGCGGCGAAGACCCTGGCGCCATGGGCAGCCGGGGCAGCCGCGAAAAAGACGTGGTGCTGGCCATTGCCAAGCGCCTCAAGACCAAGCTGGAACTGCAGCCGAACATGCGCGTCATGCTCACGCGCGACGCCGATTTCTTCGTCCCGCTGGGCATGCGCGTGGAAAAGGCGCGCAAGGTGCAGGCCGACCTGCTCGTCTCGATCCACGCCGACGCCTTCATCCAGCCGACGGCGCGCGGCTCGTCCGTCTTCGTGCTGTCCGAAAAGGGCGCCACCTCGACGGCCGCGCGCTGGCTGGCCAACAAGGAAAACCAGGCCGACCTGATCGGCGGCGTGAACGTGAAGAACCACGACAAGCAGCTGGCCAGCGTGCTGCTCGATCTGTCGACGACGGCGCAGATCAATGACAGCATGAAGCTGGGCAAGGCCGTGCTGCGCGAAATCGGCGGCATCAACCGCCTGCACAAGGGCTCCGTCGAGCAAGCCGGCTTCGCCGTGCTCAAAGCGCCGGACATCCCTTCCATCCTGATCGAGACGGCGTTCATCTCGAATCCGGAAGAAGAAGCCAAGCTGACCGACAACGGCTACCAGGACCAGATGGCCGACGCCATCGTCACGGGCATCAAGAATTATTTTGCCAAGAATCCGCCGCTGGCGAAAAGCCGCCTGACCTGACATGAAAGCCTAGCATGAGCGAGAGTATCTTTGGCGAGCTGCCGGCCGTGACCATCCGCGCCGCCGATGGCGCGCAAGCGACCGTCACCCTGTACGGCGGCCACTTGGTCTCGTGGCAGACCAGCGATGGCCAGGAGCGCCTGTTCTGCAGCCGAGATTCCGCGCTCGACGGCAGCCGCGCCATCCGGGGCGGCGTGCCCGTGATCTTTCCCCAGTTCGGCGCGCGCGGCACGGGCATGCGCCACGGCTTTGCGCGCGTGGCGACCTGGCAGCTGGAATCGAGCGGTGAGGCTGATGGTGCCGCATGGGCGCAATTTGTCCTGACCCAGGCTGACTTGCCGGAAGCGATCGCCGCCAGCTGGGCATACAACTTCACCCTGCGCCTGCGCGTTGCCGTCACGGCCCAATCACTGGAGCTGCACCTGTCCGTGCACAACACGGGCGAGCAGGCGTTTCCATTCTCGGCCGCCCTGCACAGTTATTTTGCGATTGATCAATTGAGCGAAGCGCGCATTGGCGGCTTGCAGCGCGTGCGCTACTCGGACGAGACGCCGCAAGACGCCTTGCAGGCGGAAGAAGTACTGCAATTTTCGGACAAACTGGACCGCATCTACTACCAGCTGCCGGGCACCTTGAGCCTGCAGTCTGGCAGCCATACGCTGCGCCTGGAGCAGCAGGGCTTTACGGACGCCGTCGTGTGGAACCCGGGCGCGCAAGACGCGGCCGCCCTGCCCGACCTGGCCGACGACGAGCAGCCGCGCTTCATCTGCATCGAGCCTGCCCTGATCCAGCCCGACCTGCTGGCCGCCGGCGCCGAATGGACCGGCCGCCAGCGCCTCGCATTCGTTTAATTGGACTCTTTGATGATGCGGCCGTTCGTAGGCTGAATCGGGCGCGCATTCAAGGGATACAAGCGGCTGAACAGCGCCATCTGCGCCGGCGAGGCTTGCACCGGCTGCTTCATCACCATCCACAGCACGCCTTCGCTGCAAGGCGGCTCCGTCATCGATCCCATGTAGGTGTAGTAATCGCGCCGCGTCGGCAGCATCTCGGCCGGGTCGAGCAGGATGGTCGGCTGCATGGTCTCGAATTTTTCCAGCGGCAAATTGTTCCACACGGTCTGGATGGTCGCCTGCGGCGCCCCCCGCTCCAGCAGCAGCGCCAGCACGGCTTGCCGGCCTTCCGCGTCGCGGTGCACCAGGTGCACCACCATCTCGAACGCCTTGCCATTGATGCGCTCTTCGGACGGACGGTGGAAATGGAATTGCTGCAGCTCGAACATGCGGTTCTGCACCGTGATGTAATTGCCGCCGCTCACGCCCACCTGCACCGTGTGGCCATTGTCAACCACGTTGAACGACGACGGATGGTAGTCAAAGCTGATCTGCTCGAGCTCCACCTTCATGCCGTCGCGGATATCGATCGGCGACTGGCGGCTGCCATTGCCGCACTTGGCCCAGTCGACATTGATCTTGCTCCAGTGGGCCGGGCCGCTGTCGCCTTCGTACGACCAGTGCGTGCCGCGCGGCACAGGCGGCGGTGGCGGCGGCGCGGCCTTCACCACGGCGGCGCGCTTGGCACGGGCGGCGGCGCGGGCCGCCTGGGTGGCGCGCATTTCCGCCAGGCGCGCGGCGATGCGTTCGGACAGGTCGACTTCGGCCGCTTCTTCCTTTTCGCGCGCCGTGGGCGCAACGACGACTGGCGCCTTGGCCTCCTTGCCCTTCACCGATTCGGTCAGGGTTTTCATGGCGGCCGCACGCGCCGACGCCGACATCGGCGCGGATGCGGTGGCGCTCGCGGAGGCGGGGGCATCTTTGGCGCTTGCCATGGCCGTCATCGCGGCAAGGCTGCAAGCTAACAGGGCGCTCAAATGTCGCATGGAAATCCAGAAAGTGAGAATACCCTCTGGTTTACGGCTGGAAAGCAACAAAACTTGAATCAACGCGGGAGTAAAACAGAAACGAGGCAGGGAAAAACGGGATCCGGGGCCGGCTGCGGACTGTGCCGCAGCGCGCTTGCCCCGTATCCATGCGGCCTTACGCCGACTTGCCGACCATGCGCTTGTAGAGTTTCCACATGCCGCCCAGTACCACCGGCACGACGGCGGCGCCGACACCGATCAGCACGATCAAGGTCAGGTGGTCGCGGATCCACGGGATATTGCCGAAGAAGTAGCCCGCCGTCACCAGACCGACCACCCACAGCAGGGCGCCCGTCACGTTGTACATCTGGAAGCGCGCATGCGTCATGTCGGAAATGCCGGCCACGAACGGCGCGAAGGTGCGCACCACGGGCACGAAGCGGGCCAGGATGATGGTCTTGCCGCCGTGCTTTTCAAAGAATTCATGCGTGCGGCGCATGGCATCCTTGTTGATCCAGCGGTAATCGTGGGTAAACACCCTTTGCCCGATGGCCTCGCCTATCCAGTAATTGAGCGTGTTGCCCGTGACGGCCGCCGTGACGAGCAGGAAAATCAGCAAGCCCAGGTGCATCTGTCCCGTCGCGCAAAACGCGCCGGCGATAAACAGCAAGGTATCTCCAGGGAAGAAAAACAGCACCACGAGGCCTGTCTCGCAAAAAATAATGGCGAACAGCACCGCATACACGAGGGTGCCGTACTGCTCGATCAAGAGACCCAGCGTCTTGTCGACATGCACGATCATGTCGAGGAATTGCACAAAATCCATATATTTTTCCCTAAAGGTAGCGGCGGAATCATACACCACCGGACCGGCGCAACGGCAGTCCCCGGGCCGATATTTCTGGATTAATTATGCGGCGCCCTTGGCGGCGTGGCAATTTAAGTAAAGGTTAAGGAATCGCCTTATCGGCAGGCAACTGTCAGGATTGCTGTCTGCAATGTTTTTCCAACGAAATATTGGCATTCCGGTATACACTTTCTGCACGGCGCAACCCGCGTCGACCAGGAGAAAACATGTATCGACACCCACTGAGCGGCCTGACCATGGCCACCGTACTGGGCCTTGCACATCTGACCGCCCACGCGGCGCCCGTCCGGATCAAGGCGCCCACCGAACTGCCCGCCAAGGCGACCTTGGCCGACGTGATCAAGGCTTCGAAACCGTCCGACTGGCGTGCGCTGGATCCGGACAACACCCTGTACCTGGACATTCCCGCCGGCCGCGTGGTGATCGAACTGGCGCCGGACTTCGCGCCGAAACACGTGGCCAACATCAAGGCCCTGGTGGCCGAGCAGTATTACGACGGCCTGGCCATCACCCGTGCGCAGGACAACTGGGTGGCACAGTGGGGCGATCCGAACGAGAAAAATCCAAAACCGATCCAGCATGCGCAGCGCACCCTGCCCGGCGAATTTACGGTGCCCTTGAAAAACGTCAAGAGCTTCACACGCCTGCCGGACGTCGACGGCTATGCGCCGCAAGTGGGCCATTCGAACGGCTTCCCGTCCGCGCGCGATCCGAAAACCGGCACGGCCTGGCTCACGCATTGCTATGCCACCGTGGGCGTGGGGCGCGACAGCGCCAGTGACAGCGGCGGTGGCACGGAGCTGTACGCCGTCATCGGCCAGTCGCCGCGCCACCTGGACCGCGACATCACGGTCGTCGGCAGGGTCGTCTCCGGCATGCCATTGCTGTCCACCCTGCCACGCGGCACGGGCCCCATGGGTTTTTATGACAGCCCCGAGAAAAACGTGCCGATCAAGGCCATCCGCCTGGCCGCCAGCGTACCGGCCGGGCAACGCAGCAACCTGGAAGTGATGCGCACCGACAGCGCCGCCTATCAGGCCGTGCTGGAAGCCCAGCGCCACCGCGGCGGCCCATGGAGCAAGGTCACGGCCGGCCATGTCGACCTGTGCAATGCGCCGATACCGGTGCGGGAGGTGGCGAAGTAGCCGATGCCCGGCAATTCGCAAACCGTTATAATCAGGGCATGAACGCTCCCATCACGCCCCACCGCCCGATCCAGGCCCTGCCTGACCAGTTGATTTCGCAAATCGCCGCCGGCGAGGTGGTCGAGCGGCCATCGGCCGTCGTCAAAGAGCTGCTGGAAAACGCGCTCGACTCGGGCGCCACGCAGATCACCGTGCGGCTGGAAGAAGGGGGCGTGAAACGCATCGCCATTACCGATAACGGCCGCGGCATCGACAAGGACCAGCTGCCGCTGGCCCTGGCGCGCCACGCCACCTCGAAGATCGCTTCGCTGCACGACCTGGAAAACGTGGGCACCCTGGGTTTTCGCGGCGAGGCGCTGGCCTCGATCGCCTCGGTGGCCGCCGTCACCGTGACCTCGCGCACGGCGGACGCGGCGCATGCGTGGGAAATCGTCGGCTCGCACAATGGCAGCGTCTCGCCCTCGTCGGGCGCGCACGGCACCACGGTCGACGTGCAAGACCTGTATTTCAACACGCCCGCGCGGCGCAAATTCCTCAAATCGGAGCAGACGGAATACGGCCATTGCGCCGAAGTCGTGCGCCGCATCGCGCTGGCGCGGCCGGACGTGTCGTTCTCGCTGTCGCACAATGGCCGCACCATCGACCAGTGGAATATCAGCGAACTGGCCAAGCGCAGCGCCCACATCCTAGGCAATGACTTCGCCGAAGCGCGCCTGGCGCTGGACGAATCGGCCGGCACCTTGCGCATTCACGGCTTTGCCGGCTTGCCGACAGCGTCCAAGGCGCGCGCCGATGGCCAGTTCTTTTATGTCAACGGGCGCTTCGTACGCGACAAGCTGCTGGTGCACGCCGTGCGCATGGCCTACCAGGACGTGCTGCACGGCGACCGTTTTCCCTCGTACGTGCTGGCGCTCGACCTCGACCCGGCGCTGGTCGACGTCAACGTGCACCCGTCGAAGATCGAAGTACGCTTCCGCGACAGCCGCTCCGTGCACCAGTTTGTCTTCCACGCGGTGCAGCGCGCGCTGGCGCAGACGTCGGCCACGGCATTCGGCAGCGTGCCGGCGCCCCTGCCGGCCGCCTCCACCCTGGGCGGCGATACCGCTGGCGCGGGTTTGGGTGGCCCCGGAATCTGGCGCCGCGAGCAGACGCAGACGTCGTTCGGCGCGCAATTCACGAATACCTTCGCGCCCGCCTCGCCCGGCGCGGCCCGCCCCTTCTTTGCCGATGCACCAGGCGTGGGGCAAGACACAGCGGCCTACGGCGCCCTGTTCGGCGGCGCTGCTGCATCCTCGCCGATCACGCAGGTGGAACCGTATATCGCTTCGCCCGAAGCGATGGCGCGCGAAGAATATCCGCTGGGCTTTGCCCTGGCCCAGCTGCACGGCATCTACATCCTGGCGCAAAACACCAAGGGTCTGGTGCTGGTCGACATGCACGCGGCGCACGAGCGCATCCTGTACGAGCAACTGAAAAACGCACTGCAGGCGCAGGTCTCGGGCCAGGACATGCAGGTGCAGTCCTTGCTGATCCCCGTGACGTTCTACGCGGACGCCATCGAAGTGTCGACGGCGAATGAAAACCAGGACACGTTAAAAGCGCTGGGTTTTGACATCGCCGCCCTGTCGCCCACGACGCTGGCCGTGCGCAGCGTGCCGACCCTGCTGAAAAACGCCGATGCGCAAACCCTGGCGCGCGACGTGCTCCGCGACGTACGCGAATACGGCGGCTCGCGCGTGCTGATCGAGCGCCAGAACGAATTGCTGGGCACTCTGGCCTGCCACACGGCCGTGCGCGCCAACCGGATATTATCGGTGCAGGAAATGAACGCCCTGCTGCGCCAGATGGAAAGCACGGAACGCGCCGACCAGTGCAACCATGGCCGGCCCACGTGGGTGCAGGTCGAGATCAACGCGCTCGATAAACTGTTCCTGCGCGGCCAGTAGACAGTAGGTCGGATTACAAAAGTCAACATGCAAAACACCCCACACCTCCCCCTGGCCGTCGCCATCATGGGCCCCACGGCCAGCGGCAAGACGGCCAGTGCGCTGGCCATCGCGCAAGCCATCCCATCCGAGATCATTTCCGTCGATTCCGCCCTCGTTTACCGGGGCATGGATATCGGCACGGCCAAGCCGTCAAAGGAAGAACTGGCCCAGGTGCCGCATCATTTGATCGACATCATCGACCCGCTCGACGCCTATTCCGTGGCGCAGTTCCGCAACGACACCCTGCGCCTGGTAGCGGAGATCACAGCGCGCGGCAAGCTGCCACTGCTGGTCGGCGGCACCATGCTGTATTTTAAAGGCCTGGCCGATGGCCTCGACGATTTGCCCGGCGCCGATCCCGTGCTGCGCGCCCAGCTGGAAGAAGACGCGGCCGCCATCGGCTGGCCCGCCATGCATGCGCGCCTGGCCGAACAGGATCCCGTCACGGCCGCGCGCCTGGCGCCACAGGATGCGCAGCGCATCGGCCGCGCGCTGGAAATCATCGCCCTATCCGGCCAGCCCATGTCGGCCCTGCTGGACCGGCGCGAAAAGACGGTGCTGCCATTCCAGTTGCAATCGTTCGCGCTGGAACCGTCGGATCGCGCCGTGCTGCACGCGCGCATCGCCACGCGCTTCGACCTCATGCTGAAAAACGATGCCCTGCTCGATGAAGTGGATGGGTTGCGCCGGCGCGGCGACCTGCACCCGGGTTTGCCCTCTATGCGCTGCGTCGGTTACCGCCAGGCCTGGGACTATCTCGATGGCCGCATCGACCGCGCCGCCCTGCGCGAGACGGGCATCATCGCCACGCGCCAGCTGGCCAAACGGCAGCTGACCTGGCTGCGCTCCATGCCGGAACGCATCGTCATCGATTGCCTGGGAGCTGATCCGGCCACGGCCATGCTGGCGCAGATCCAGCCCTTGCTGATGCCGTTACAAAAATAATCATGCCGGCGCCGGCGCGTGAAAAAACCGCACATTTTTTTGCGCCGGCATTGACAAGGAAATGGGAAGACTGGATAATGCTCGGCTGTTGGGTGATATAGCTCAGTTGGTTAGAGCACAGCATTCATAATGCTGGGGTCGGTGGTTCAAGTCCACCTATCACCACCAAAGAACATCGATCAGGTTTTTTACTGGTCAAAACCAGCATCCGGTCTGACCGGTCTGTTTGGTGATATAGCTCAGTTGGTTAGAGCACAGCATTCATAATGCTGGGGTCGGTGGTTCAAGTCCACCTATCACCACCAAGAATTAGCAGTATGAAGAACCCGCCCCTGCACCGTGCAGCGGCGGGTTTTTTCATTTCCGGCACCGCCGCGCGTGCGGCCTGCGCGCAACACCTGCCCCCTCCACATGCAATCGGGGATTGTGGCGAGCCGCCACTGGCGCTTACAATGAGAATAATTCTCATTTATGTTATTCATCACCCATGTCCACCATCCAGCCCAGCCTGCAACAGCAAGTGCAGTCGCTCTACAGCGAGCATCACGGCTGGCTGGTCGGCTGGCTGCGCAAAAAACTCAGCTGCCCGCATGGCGCGGCCGACGTGGCGCAAGATACCTTCGTGCGCATCATCGCTTCGCGCGACGCCCTGTTCGGCATGCGCGAACCGCGCGCCTACCTGTCGACGACGGCGAAGCGCCTGCTGCTTGACCGCGCGCGCCGCCAGATACTCGAACGCAGCTACCTGGCGGAACTGGCCCTGCTGGCCGACAGCCTGCCCGGCGCGCCCTCGCCCGACGAGATCCTGATGGCCGTGCAGGCGCTCGAACAGATCGCCACGGCGCTGGCCGGCTTGTCCGCCAAGGCGCGCGACGCCTTTCTGTTGCACTACCTGGAAGAGCAATCGCAGGCCGCCGTCGCCGCGCAGCTGAACGTTTCCACGCGTATGGTGCAAAAATACCTGGTGCAAGCCTTGCTGGCCTGCCGCCACGCCTGCCCGGCCATGGCCGCATGAATAGCCCCCGCACGGATATCGCCGCTGAACAGGCTGCCCGCTGGATCGTGCAGCTCAGCGCCGACGACCCGGCCGAACGCGACACCGCGCAGGCCGGCTTTGCCGCATGGAAGGCGGCCGACCCGCTGCACGCGAGCGCGGCCGCCGGCATGGAAAACCTGCTGCGTCAATTGAACACCGTGCGCGAGCCGGCCGGCGGCGACCATAGGCCCGCGCGCGCCGCCCTGGCCGCCATCGCCCCAAAGCGTCCCCGCCAGCGTCTGCGCCAGCTGGCCGCGGCCAGCGCCGTGGCCGTGCTCGCGCTGACCGGGGCGCTGGTCATCAGCGAGCGCCCCGCCTACCTGCTGGCCGACCTGCGCAGCCCCACGGGACAATGGCAGACGCACACCCTGGCCGATGGCAGCCGCCTGACCCTGGGCAGCAACAGCGCCGTCAACGTGCACTTCAATGGGGGCGAGCGGCATGTGGAACTGGTGCGCGGCGATATCCTCGTCGACGTGGCCAAGGATGCGCAGCGCCCCTTCATCGTCGACAGCGGCCAGGCGGCGATCCGCGCGCTGGGCACGCGTTTCAGCGTGCGCAGGGAAGACGGCGCCACCATCCTCAGCATGCTGGAATCCAGGGTGCTGGCGCAGGTGCCGCAACATCCGGCCGTCGTGGTGCAGGCGGGCCAGCGCACGCGCATCACGGACGATGGCGTGGGCCCCATCACGGCCATCGATGCGGCCAGCGTGCAGGACGCGTGGCGCGCACGCCGGCTGGTGGTCGACGACTTGCCGCTGGCCGAGGTGCTCGACGAGCTGGCGCGCCACCGCCCCGGCCAGCTGCATTACGACCGCGCGCAGATCGCCGGCATCCGCGTGGCCGCCGTGCTGCCGCTGGACGACACGGACAAGGCGCTGCAGCTACTCATCGACAATTTCCCCCAGCTGCGCATCCGCATGTTGACGCGCTACCTGGTGATGGTGGACGCACCAAACACTGGAACCGCAAAAAAATAATGTGCCACGCAGGTTCGTGTTGGCGCATCTCGTGCGTCAAGGCAGCTGAGATCATTCAAAAAAGGCTGTCACCATGTACGCTCCTGCCGTTCCCGTTTCGTCCCCGAATCCCTTGCGCACGCGTTTGCGTCCGCTGGCCCTGGCGGCCATGCTGCTCACTGGCGCAGGCCTGCATGCCCAGGCAATCGCCCAGGCCGTGCCGGCTGTCGCCAGCTACGCCATCCCCGCCGGCCCGCTGGCTGGCGCCCTGAACCGCTATGCGCAGCAGGCGGGCGTGTCCATCGTCATCGACGCCTCCAAAGTACAGGGTTTGACCAGCGCCGGCCTGCAAGGCAGCTACGCCATCAATGACGGTTTCGCCGTGCTGCTGCGCGGCAGCGGCTATGCGATCGGCAAGACGCCCACCGGCTATGTGCTGGTGGCCGCGCCTGCAGTCGCCGCTCCCACGGCGGCGGCCAGTAGCGCCTCGGCGGCCGAACGCACCATGCCCTCGATTACCATCGTCGGCCAGGCCGAGCAAGGCGCCACCACGGAAGGCAGCGGCTCCTACACGGCGCGCAAGATCAGCATCGGCAAGGGCGAGCAAGCGATGAAGGACATCCCGCAATCGGTCAGCGTGCTGACGCGCCAGCGCCTGGACGACCAAGGCATCACGGACTTGCGCGAAGCCGTCAATAACGTCACCGGCGTGGTGGGCGTGCATGGCGTGGGGCCGGGCGTGGTGATCACGGCGCGCGGCTTCCAGATCGATCAATGGCAGTACGATGGCGTGCCGATCGACCGCAATACCTATGCGCTGGGTAACTGGGGCCAGGAAAACATGGTCATCTACGATCGACTGGAAGTGCTGCGCGGCGCCTCGGGCATGCTCGTTGGCACGGGCAGCCCCGGCGGCTCCGTCAGCCTGGTGCGCAAGCGCCCGGGCGCCACGCGCAGTGTCAGCATGACGGCGCGCGCGGGATCCTGGGACCATTATGGCGCGCAGCTCGACGTCAGCAGCCCCCTGACTGCGGACGGCAGCCTGCGCGGACGCGTCATTGTCGATGAAGACGATACCCACTCCTTCATCGACCAGGTGTGGAGCAAGAACCGCACCCTGTACGCGGCGCTCGACTATGACCTGGGTCCGGCCACCACCCTGGGCCTGGCCATCAGCAACGTCAATGACCACGGCCGCCCCACCTTCATCGGCCTGCCCCGCTACGTGGACGGCAGCGCACTGAATCTGCCCCGCTCCACCTTCACGGGCGCCGACTGGAACCGCAGCGAAGCCCGGCAAACCAACGTGTATCTCGACCTGGAGCACCACTTCAACAGCCAGTGGAGCCTGAAGGCATCGGCCGTGAACATGAAGGAAAACACCGGCTCCGTGCACCAGCGCCTGGCTTCCGCCATCCAGCCCGACGGCAGCGGCGCGAGCTATGGCGACTTTGGCATGGATTTCGACAACCGCAAGCGCGGCATCGATACCTACGTACGCGGCAAATTCGACGGCCTGGGCATGGCGCAGGAAGTGCTCGTGGGCGCCAGCTATGTCACGCTGGCGTCGGACGACCGCTACGCGCGCGCCTGGGAATCCGGGGCGAACGTCTTCAACATCAAGCACCACCGCCCATGGCAAGATATCGACAGCATCGCCGCGCGCCCAATGGG
This sequence comes from Janthinobacterium sp. BJB426, assembly GCF_002735705.1. Taxonomy (GTDB): domain Bacteria; phylum Pseudomonadota; class Gammaproteobacteria; order Burkholderiales; family Burkholderiaceae_D; genus Janthinobacterium. The sequence goes on along the minus strand of NZ_PDZL01000001.1, from coordinate 607,641 downwards.
CGTGACCAGCAACAGCACCTACGAAATACGCCAGAAAGGCCTGTATGGCAGCTGGAATGGCCAGTTGACCGGCAAGCTGAAAACCGTGCTGGGCGGACGCTTCAGCTGGTATGACTTCCTGTATGCGACGCCGAAAGGTTCCGAAGAACAACTCAACGCCACCGCCAAGTTCACGCCATCGGCGGGACTGATCTACGCGCTCGATCCGCAATGGTCGGCTTACGCCAGCTATGCCGACATCTTCACGCCGCAAAGCATCCGCGACGTGCAAGGCAAGGTCCTCAAGCCCATCACGGGCAGCAACTACGAGGCGGGCATCAAGGGGGAACTGATGGATGGCAAGGTCAACACCTCGCTGGCCGTATTCCGCTATGACCACAAGAACCGCTCCGTCACCGACTATGCTGCCGACCTCGCGTGCGACGGGCAGTACTGCTCGCGCGCCTCGGGCAAGGTGCGCAGCCAGGGCATGGAAGCGGAAGTATCGGGCGAAGTGGCGCGCGGCTTGCAGCTGTCGGCCGGTTACGCCTATACGACGACAACCTATCTGAACGACCCGGACAATCAGGGCAAGATCTTTTCCACCTGGACGCCGAAACACATGCTGCGTGTCTGGTCTTCCTATACCCTGCCTGGCGCCTGGGACAAATTCAGCGTGGGCGCCGGCGTCAACACGCAAAGCCATACGCTCGATACCGCGTACACATTCAAGGTTGCCGGCTTCTCGATCTGGAACGCGCGCCTGGCCTGGCAAGCCACGCCGCAAGTAGCCCTGTCGCTGAACGTCAACAATGTGCTCGACAAGCGCTACATCATCCCGGCCTACAACACCACCGGGTCGAACAACTACTATGGCGACCCGCGCAACGTGCAGTTCACCTTGAAGTACACGCCGAAATGGTAGGCTGACGCACTGCGCTGACAGCACAGGCGGGCACGGCATTCAGCCGTGCCCGCCTTTTTTTCGTTCAGTGCTAGGCTTGCATTCAAGAAACCATCCGCAAAAAAAACATGTCCCAACAGCTTACCCTGTCCAGCATTGCGCTGGCCCTGGCCCTGCACGCCAGTTCCGCCCTCGCCTTCGACGGCCATTACCAGACCAAGACACCGTACGCGCCGCAGCAGGATCCGGCCACCTATGCCGCGCCGCCGGCCGGCTTCCAGCCAATTTTCACGCAGCTGGTGGCGCGCCACGGTGCGCGCGGATTGACGAGCATGAAGGGCGACGCGGCCCTGTACGCGATGTGGCAGCAGGCGGCCGCGCAGGATGCCCTGACGCCGCTGGGGCGCGCACTGGGTCCCGACATCCTGGCCCTGATGCGGGCGAACGCCTTGCTCGGTTATGGCGTGGCCGGCATCGAGCAGCCCGGCTACGGCAACCTGTCGCAAACGGGCATCGAGGAACACCGGCAGCTGGCCGCGCGCATGCTGGCGCGCCTGCCCACCCTGTTTGCGCAAATCGGGCAAGATGCCGCGACGGCGCCGCGCCAGCTCGTCACCATCCATTCCGGCGTGGACCGCGCGCGCGACAGTGCGCGCTTCTTCACGCAGTCGCTGCTCGAACACGCGCCCGCGGTACAGCCGATATTACAAGCGGATGGCGTCAACCGCTTCCTGCTGTACGCGCACAAGCTGGCGCCGCAGACGGACCGGGTCACCGATCCGGGCCATCCTTATTACGCCACCTACCATGCCAGCCAGGCGTACCAGCGCTATATCCGCACCAAGGGCCTGCACGCGCTGATGGACTCGCCCGCCCGGCTGCCGGCAGCGGCGATGCACGCGCGCCATGTGCTCGAACGGCTGTTTGCGCCCGCCTTCCTCGACCAGCTTGAGCGCGGCGGCGCCAGCTATGCCGACACGGGCAACTACACCTTCACCAGCGACGACGGCAAACTCACGCGCAGCATGAAGGGCAGCGGCAAGACCTTCATCCGCAGCCTGAGTGCGGCCGCCACGCAGCTGTATGCGCTGTACGCGATCGCCGCCGGCATGCGCCATGAAGCGCCGGCCGATTTCAACCGCTACATGCCCGCCGAGGATGCGCGCTACTACGCCGCTGTCGCCGACCACGAGGATTTCTACGAAAAAGGACCGGCCACCACGGAAAGCGCCGGCGTGACCTGGCGCTTCGCGCTGGCCCTGCGTGAGGATTTTTTCAAGGAAGTCGATGCGCTGGCCAAAGGAGATTTGCGCCACGCGGCCAAGCTGCGCTTCACACATGCCGAGATGATCATCCCGCTGGCATCGGCCATGGGCTTGCAGCAGCCGCTGCCGGCTTCGGCCAGTTACAGTTATGACGCGAATCCCTGGCGCGGCCAGACCGTCGCGCCGCTGGCGGCCAACATGCAGTGGGACGTATACCGCAATGGCGAGGGCCAGCTGATCGTGCGCCTGCTGTACAACGAAAAGGAAACGCCGTTCCAGCCATCGTGCGACAGTGCCCGCATCGCGCCGGGCAGCGTCTTCTATGATTACGCGGGACTGAAAGCCTGCTACGGCCACGTGGCGGCGCAATAAAAAAGCCGCCAGCTGGGCAACTGGCGGCTTTCGAACTTCGAGCAGAAAGCAGTTACTGCCAGGCTTCCTTGCCCTCGCGTGGCTTGCCCACCATCAGCAAGGCGCCCAGGGTCAGCACGGCGGCCAGCGACAGGTAGTAACCCACGTATTGCAAGCCGTAATTCGTCGCCAGCCAGGTGGCGATGTACGGCGCCAGCGAGGCACCCAGAATGCCGGCCAGGTTGAACGTCAGCGAAGCGCCCGTGTAGCGCACTTCGGGCGGGAACAGCTCGGACAACATCGTGCCCAGCGGTCCGTAGGTCATGCCCATCAGGCCCAGGCCGACGGCCATGAAGACCGTCACTTCCCACGTCACGCCGGAGCCGAACATGGGCGCGAGCACCAGGCCGAAGATGGCGATGGCGACGGAGACCCAGATCAGGGTGGCGCGGCGGCCGCGGCGGTCGGCCAGCACGGCCGAGAATGGAATCGTCAGGGCAAAGAACAGCACGGCAAACAGCTGCACGACGAGGAATTCCTTGCGCGTGAAGCCCAGCTTGGTCGTGCCCCAGCTCAGCGCGAACACCGTCATCAGGTAGAACAGCACGAAGGTGGCCAGGGCGATGATGGTGCCCAGGAACAGCATGCGGCCATGCTGGCGGAACACGGTGGCGACGGGCAGTTTGACGACCTCGTTCTTGTCGATGACTTTCTGGAAGTCCGGCGTTTCCGTGATCTTCAGACGCACATACAGGCCGACGATGACCAGCAGCGCGCTGGCCAGGAACGGGATGCGCCAGCCGTAGCTGAAGAATTGCTCATCGGTCATGGTTTCGCTCAGCAGCAGGAAGATGCCGCCCGACAGGAAGAAGCCGATCGGCGCGCCCAGCTGCGGGAACATGCCGTACCAGGCGCGTTTGCCGGGTGGCGCGTTTTCCGTGGCCAGCAGCACCGCGCCGCCCCACTCGCCGCCCAGACCCAGGCCCTGACCGAAACGGCACAGCGCCAGCAGCAGCGGCGCCAGGGTGCCGATGGCGGCATACGTCGGCAGCAAGCCGATGATGACGGTCGAGATACCCATCGTCAGCAAGGCGGCGACCAGGGTCGCCTTGCGGCCGATGCGGTCGCCGAAATGGCCGAACACGGCCGAACCGATGGGGCGGGCGAAGAAGGCGATGGCGAACGTGGCCAGCGACTGCAGCACGGCGGCCGACGGGTCGCCGGCGGGGAAGAACAGTTTCGGGAACACCAGCACGGCGGCGGTGGCGTAGATATAAAAGTCAAAGAACTCGATGGTGGTGCCGATCAGGCTGGCGAACAGCACCGTGCCGGGGGAATTTTTCTTGGGGGGGGTGCTCATTTACTGCGCTCCTTGGGGAGGGTGTCTAAAGGCCATTCTCTGGATGTTTTTTCAGGCAGCAGCACAGCACGGTGTCTAGGCGCGCGGTTCACATATCATAGCTGTGCGCGGGCGTAATTGCTGCGAATTTGCTATTAAATTCGCAAACAAATTCCATGCCGCAACACGCCGTTGTTAACGGCAGACAACGGTGTACCAACGCGCGCTATCGCGCCGTGATCAGTGCTGATTTAGAGAAACAACGGTCGTGCGCCATCCGGTTACCCGGGGCACGGCAGGAAAGGCGTCAGGGGATGGGCGACGTGTATCAGGCCCGGCGTATCGCCAGGCATTCCGTACCAGACCCGCGCGTCGGCATCGCGGCATCGGTCATTTGTGGTGAATCCTTGCCTGCGGCCCCTCCGGGTGGAGCGGGCCGGCGATCATCGCGCTGCATCACGAAGGATGCGGTTAATCTTGCTGTAAGCGGCTTATGATACGCGCAGTGGTGCAGTGCGGCAAGAAATGATGGAAATCACCTAGGCCTCGATCAGGGCGAACGCCTTGCCGATTTCCGCGCTGTCGAGCGGGCGCACGAGGCGCGCCACTTCCTGGCCATCCTTGAGGAAAATCAAGGTCGGCCACAGCTTCACCCGGAACGCGCGCCCCAGGGCGCGGCCGGGGCCGTCTTCCACGCGCAGGTGTGGTACCGCGGGGTGCTGCGCAAACGCGGCGGCCAGCGGCGCCTGGGTGGCGCGGCAATGGCCGCACCACCCCGTGCCAAATTCCAGCAGGGCCGGCCCCGTCAAGGCGTCGATCTCGGCCCGCGTCGGTTGTGCTACGGAATATGTGTCGTGCATCATGCCCGTCTCCTTGAGAACTTAGACCACTTTCACGCGCAAGGTCTCCAGGCCATCGATGGCCCCCACCAGCTCGTCGCCGCGCTGCACGGCCGCCACGCCGGCCGGCGTGCCCGTGTAGATCAGATCGCCCGGCTGCAAGGTAAAGTAGGTCGACAGGTCGGCGATAGTTTCCGCCACGTTCCAGATCAGCATGTCGATGCTGCTGGCCTGGCGCAGCTCACCGTTCACGTGCAGGGTAATGGCGGCGCTGCCAATATTCCCCGCCTGCACGGCCGGGGTGATGGGACCGATGGGCGCCGAATGCTCGAAGGCCTTGCCCGTGTCCCATGGACGGCCCAGTTTTTTCGCTGCGCCCTGCACGTCGCGTCGCGTCATGTCCAGGCCCACGGCATAGCCCCACACGTGGCTCAACGCCTCTTCGGCGCCGATGTCGCTGCCGCCCTTGCCGATGGCCACCACCAGCTCCATCTCGTGCTGGAAATCCTGCGTCTGCGCCGGATATGGCAGTTCGCCCGTCGTGCCGGCAGGCACGGGCAGCACGGCGTCGTTTGGTTTCATGAAGAAAAACGGCGCCTCGCGGCCCGTGTGGCCCATTTCCTTGGCGTGGTCGACATAGTTGCGGCCCACGCAATAGATGCGGTGGACAGGGAACGTATCAACGCTGCCGGTGACGGGAACGCTGGGCTGGATGGCTGCGGGAATGACATACGACATGAAAACTCCTGATCGGCACGATAAAAAGACGGTGATGAAAAAGGGACACCGCAGTGCCCCCATTTTACGACAACGTTACTTCAACAGCCCCGAGCGGCTCGGGTCCGGCATGCGGATGGCGACGATGAAGGAAATCAGGCACATGACGGTCACGTACCAATAGAAATATTCTTCCACGTGCCAGGCCTTGAACTGCAGCGCCACGTATTCGGCCGAACCGCCGAACATGGCGTTGGCGACCGCATACGACAGGCCCACGCCCAGCGCGCGCACTTCGACGGGGAACATTTCGGCCTTGATCAAGCCGCTGATCGACGTGTAGAAACTGATCACGGCCAGCGCGATGATGATCAGGCCAAACGCCGCGTACGGGCTGGTGACGTCCTTCAAGGCATGCATGATTGGCAACACGCACAGGGTAGCCAGGCCGCCAAAGAACAGCATCGACGTGCGGCGGCCGATGCGGTCGGACAGGGCGCCGAACACCGGTTGCAAAATCATGTACACCAGCAAGGCGCAGGTCATGACGGCGCTGGCCGTCTTGGTATCCATGCCGGCCGTATTGACCAGGTATTTCTGCATGTAGGTGGTAAACGTGTAGAACACGAGCGAGCCGCCGGCAGTAAAGCCCAGTACCGTGATGAAGGCGCGCTTGTGTTTGAGCAAGCCGCGCAGGCTGCCCGCATCCTTGTCCTTGCGCTCGCTGGCGGTGGTCGTTTCCGTCAGGGATTTACGCAGGTTCAGCGACACGAGGGCCGCCAGGGCGCCAAACACGAACGGGATGCGCCAGCCCCAGGCACGCAATTCTTCCAGGGTCAAGAGTTGCTGCAAGACCACCAGCACCAGCAAGGCCAGCAATTGGCCGCCGATCAGGGTCACGTACTGGAACGAGGCAAAGAAACCGCGCTTGCCCGATTCCGACACTTCACTCATGTAGGTGGCGCTGGTGCCGTATTCGCCGCCCACGGACAGGCCCTGGAACAGACGCGCCACCAGCAGCAGGAACGGGGCGAAGGCGCCGATGGTTTCATACGTGGGCAGCACGGCGATCATCAGGGAACCGCCGCACATCATCAGCACGGAAATCATCATCGACTGGCGGCGGCCGTATTTATCGGCGATGCGGCCAAACAACCAGCCGCCCACCGGACGCATGAGGAAGCCGGCGGCGAAAATGCCGGCCGTCTGCAGCAGCTGCGTCGTCGGGTTACCGGAAGGGAAGAAAGCGTGCGAGAAATACAGCGCGCAGAACGAGTAAATGTAGAAGTCGAACCATTCGACCAGGTTACCGGAGGAAGCGCCAATGATGGCCTTGATGCGCTGCTGGGAAGTCAGCTGCGCAACGTCATGCGGAGTATCGTGGGATGTCATATCAGTCTTCTTGTTCGTGTGAAAAAGCCAACGCCAGCCCGGTTGCCCGGGCTGGTTTTGCATCATACGCCCTTGATCAGGGTCAAAAAGCCGCCCGGCATACGGGTTAATACGTATGACGGGCAACTTTTTTTTTGCTTTCAGGCGCTGTCGATCAGACCCGTTCCAGCACCAGCGCGATGCCCTGGCCCACGCCGATGCACATGGTACATAAGGCATAGCGCCCGCCCGTGCGGTGCAGCTGGTTGACGGCCGTCATGGCCAGGCGCGCGCCCGAGGCGCCCAGCGGGTGGCCCAGGGCGATCGCGCCGCCGTTCGGGTTGACGCGCGGGTCGTCGTCGGGCAAGCCCAGCTGGCGCAGCACGGCCAGGCCTTGCGCGGCAAACGCTTCGTTCAGTTCGATGACGTCGAAGTCGGCCAGGGTCAAACCCGTCATGGCCAGCACTTTCAGGGTGGCGGGCGCGGGGCCGATGCCCATGATGCGGGGCGCCACGCCGGCGGTGGCCATGGCCACGACACGGGCGCGCGGCGTCAGGCCAAAGCGGGCCGCGTTCGCCTCGTCGGCCAGCAGCAGCGCCGCCGCACCATCGTTGACGCCGGAAGCGTTGCCGGCGGTAATCGTGCCGTCCGCGCGCACGACGGGTTTCAATTTGGCCAGGATCTCCAGGGTGGTGGCGCGCGGATGCTCGTCGCGGCTGACAACGACGGGGTCGCCCTTCTTGTGCGCGATGCTGACAGGACAGATTTCACTGTCGAACACGCCCGCCTGCTGCGCCGCCAGGGCCTTGACCTGGCTGGCCAGGGCGAACGCGTCCTGGTCCGCGCGGCTGATACCAAAGTCGGACGCCACGTTTTCCGCCGTTTCCGGCATCGAGTCGACGCCGTACCGGGCCTTCATCAGCGGGTTGATGAAACGCCAGCCGATGGTCGTGTCTTCCATTTTCATGCCGCGTGAAAAAGCGCCGTCGGCCTTGCCCATGACAAACGGTGCGCGGCTCATGCTTTCCACGCCGCCGGCGATCATCAATCCCGCTTCGCCGCTCTTGATGAAACGGGCGGCGCTGCCGATGGCGTCCAGGCCCGAGCCGCACAGGCGGTTCAGGGTGGCGCCCGGCACGCTGTCGGGCAAGCCGGCCAGCAAGGCCGCCATGCGCGCCACGTTGCGGTTGTCCTCGCCCGCCTGGTTGGCGCAGCCGTACAGCACGTCGGTAACAAAAGTCCAGTCCACCTCGGGATTGCGCGCCATCAAGGCACGGATGGGCACGGCGCCCAGGTCGTCGGCGCGCACGCCGGACAGGCCGCCGCCGTAGCGGCCAAACGGCGTACGCTGCGCGTCGCAAATGTATGCGTGAGTCATGTTCTCTCCTCCAAGAAAGTGTTGAATTAACGTCCGTCCGTCAGCGGCACGGCCGTCAACGCTTGCAGCTGTTCAAAACTCAAGCCATCGACCAGTTCGACGACTGTGGCGCCGGCGGGCGACAGGTCAAGCACGGCCAGGTCGCTGTAGATGCGGCTGACGCAAGCAATGCCCGTGAGCGGGTAGCTGCACGCCTGCACCAGCTTGCTTTCACCCGTCTTGGTCAGCAACTCCATCATGACCCAGGTTTTTTTCGCGCCGATGGCCAGGTCCATGGCCCCGCCCACGGCGGGAATGGCGTCCGGCGCGCCCGTGTGCCAGTTGGCCAGGTCGCCCGTGGCGGACACTTGAAACGCGCCCAGCACGCAAATGTCCAGGTGGCCGCCGCGCATCATGGCGAAGCTGTCGGCATGGTGGAAATAGCTGCCGCCGGGCAGCAGGGTGACGGGCTGCTTGCCTGCATTGATCAGGTCATAGTCTTCCTCGCCCGGCGCGGGCGCGGGGCCCATGCCGATGACGCCGTTTTCGCTGTGCAGGATGATGTCGGCGCCAGCCGGCAAGTGGTTCGCCACCAGGGTCGGCAAGCCGATGCCCAGGTTGACGACACTGCCTTCATGGATGTCGGCCGCCACGCGGGCTGCCATTTGATCTCGATTCCATTTATTCACTTGATACTCCTCAGGCAGCTTTGAAGCCGGCGGGGCCGGTGGCCGTGCGCGGCACTTGCACGAGGCGCTGCACGAACAGGCCCGGCGTGATGACATGTTCAGGATCGATGCTGCCCAGCTCGGCAACTTCATGCACGGAGGCAATGCTGACCTTGGCGGCCATGGCCATGATGGGACCGAAGTTGCGCGCCGTCTTGCGGTAAGTCAGATTGCCCCAGCGGTCGCCCTGCTCCGCCTTGATCAGCGCGAAATCGGCGTGGATCGGTGACTCGAACACATACATGCGGCCATCGATCTCGCGCGTTTCCTTGCCCTTGGCCAAGTCCGTGCCATAGCCCGTGGGCGTGAAAAAGCCGCCGATGCCGGCGCCGGCGGCGCGGATGCGCTCGGCCAGATTGCCCTGCGGCACCAGTTCCAGCTCCAGCTTGCCCGCGCGGTACAAGGCGTCGAAGACGTGGGAATCGGCCTGGCGCGGGAAGGAGCAGATGATCTTGCGCACTTGCCCGTTTTTCAGCAGGGCGGCCAGGCCCGTGTCGCCATTGCCCGCATTGTTGTTGACGATGACGAGGTCGCGCGCGCCCTGGGCGATCAAGCCGTCGATCAGCTCGGCCGGCTGGCCCGCGCCGCCGAAGCCGCCAATCATGACGGTGGCGCCATCGTGGATATCGGCCAGCGCATCAAGCACGCTGGAACGCAGTTTGTCGATCATTGCTGTCTCCTCCAAGTCAAACCCATCAGCCATTTGTTCGCATATCGAACAAATATTCGCATTTAGAACTTATTCGTGAGAATATGCCTGATCGGGGCGCTTGTCAATTTGCCGTTTTCGCCAGCGCCATGGCTATAATTGCCACCTTGATCAATTGGAATTGCCATGACCGCACGCAGCAGCACCTCCCTCTCCGCCGAAGACACCGTTGATGCCGATGGCGCACCGCGCCCAGGCGACAGCTATGTGCAATCGTTCGCGCGGGGCCTGGCCGTGCTGCGCAGCTTTGGCGCGGATGCGCCGCAACAGACCCTGAGTGAAGTGGCGGAACGGGCGCAGCTGACGCGCGCGGGCGCGCGGCGCATCCTGCACACCTTGTTGCATCTTGGCTACGTGGAAGCGGACGGGCGGCTGTTCAGTTTGACGCCCAAGGTGCTCGACCTCGGTTACGCCTACCTGTCATCCCTGCCCGTGTGGACGCAGGCGCAGCCGCTGCTGGAAGAATTGATGCAGACCTTGCGCCAGTCGTGCTCAGCCACCGTGCTCGACGGCGACGACATCGTGTATGTGGTGCGCCTGTCCGCGCACCGCACCATGTCGATCAACCTGGGCATCGGCAGCAGGCTACCCGCCTATTGCACCTCGATGGGACGGGTTTTACTGTCGGGCCTGGCGCCCGACGTGCTGCGCGAACGGCTATCGAAGATGGCGCTGCTGAAAATCACGCCGGCGACCAAGGTCGATATCGACGTCTTGATGGAAGAGATTGCACAAGTGCGACGCCAGGGCTGGTGCCTGGTGCAGGAAGAACTGGAACAGGGCTTGATCGCCCTGGCCGCGCCCGTGTTCGACCGGGCCGGCAAGGTGGTGGCAGCGATCAACGTCAGCGGCCAGACGGCGGGGCCGTCCGTGGCGCATCTGCTGGAACACAGCCTGCCGAAACTGCTCGATACGGCCAGCCGGGTCAGCGCCCTGGTGCGGGTGCAGCAGTAGCGTTTATTGCTTGAACCTTATTTCTTGAATTTGGCGCACGGGTCCGGGCGCGGTTGCGCCGGCATCGTTTGCGTCAGGTCAAACGTGCCCTTGAAACCAGTGCTACCCTGCTCCAGGTAGCCGATGCTGCGCAGGTTCAGTTGCGGGTCGGCCAGTTTCAGCCAGCGGGGCACGCCGATATCCTTGCGCACATGCGCATTGCCGGCGATCAGCACCACGTCGCGCGGCGCCTGGTCGCGGATCAGCTTGGCCATCCAGATATCGCGCGCCACCTGGGCGTTGACGACGCCTTTGATCATCATGTCGGGCAGCATGTTGCAACGGGCCGCCTGGACTTCCTTCTGTTGCCCGTCGAGGATATCGGCCGGCACGGGCGCGGCCAGGTAGGTGGCCACCATGGCGGGCGGCATCGACCACTGGATGCCGTCGCGTACGATGCGCGAGGCATCGGCGGGCGACAGATTGCCGGCGACCAGGGTCAGCTGGTAGCTGATGACGAGGTCCAGCACGGGGCGGTACAAGCTCCAGTCCCAGCGCGGCTGTTCCATCACGCGGATGATGCAATCGGGGTCGGCGCAATCGCGCGCGGCGCGCGTCAGCAAGGCCTGGTTTTCGCGGTCGAACTGTTCCATGACAATTACGGGACGCCAGCCGGTCGCCAGGCGGCGGCGCAATTCCTCCACGCGCAGGCGCTGGCCTTGCGCATTGTCATGGACTTCGCCCAGCAGCAACACTTGCGGATTGGGCAAGGTGTCAGCCACGGGCACAGGAGCGGGCGGAGCATCTTTCTTCAGCAAGCTGCCGCAGGCGGCCAGCGCCAGCACGCTGCACAGCAGGGCGGCGCGCGCGCCGGCGCGGAAAATCACGGTTGTCATGTAAGCGGTATCCAAAGTGGCGATGCGCCAGATTGTACCGTCTCAGGCCGGCGCGGGCAGCTTGCGGCGCTCCAGCACTTCAAACAGGGCCATGCCGGCCAGCATCGCGCTCACAAACAGCCACGCCTTCGGCTGGCCCGCCAGCAGGGACACGAGGGCGGGGCCGGGACAGAAACCGGCGATGCCCCAGCCCGCGCCAAAGGCCAGGCTGCCCAGCAGCAAGCGCCGGTCGATGCGCCGCGATGCCGGCAATTGCATGGTTTCACCCAGCAGCGACCTGGTGCGCCGCCGCGCCAGCCAGAAGGCCGGCAGGGCCACGCCGATGGCGCCGCCCATCACCAGCGCCAGCGACGGGTCCCAGGCGCCCGCCAAGTCGAGGAAACCAAGCACCTTGGCCGGGTTGCTCATGCCGGAGACGATCAGGCCCAAGCCAAAGACGAGGCCGCTCAACAGGGAAAGGAGTAGTCTACTCATAGGTGGCGCAACAGATAGACGGTGAAGAAACCGGCCGCCATGAAGGCACACGTGGCCGCCAGCGAACGGGGCGACAGGCGCGACAGGCCGCATACGCCGTGGCCGCTGGTGCAGCCGGCGCCGTAGCGCACGCCCACACCCACCAGCAGGCCCGCGACGATCAGGGCGGGCGTACCCGCGTCGATCTGCACGGGCGGCAAGGCATGCCACAGCTGATACAGCAGGGGCGTGCCGACCAGGCCGGCAAGAAAGGCGATGCGCCAGCCCAGGTCGCCACTGCGCGGGCGCAGCATCCCGGCGACAATGCCGCTGATGCCGGCGATGCGGCCATTGAACAGCATCAGCAAGGCAGCGGCCAGGCCGATCAGCATGCCGCCGGCCAGCGAGGCCCATGGCGTGAAGTGCTGCCAGGCTATGCTCATGGCAGTATCAATCCGCTTCGTCGTTGAAGGTGGCGCGCGGGGCGCAAAATTGCGCGTACAGCACTTGCAGCACGGCCAGCACGGGCGCGCTGGCGACGCGGTAATAGATCTGCTTGCCGTCGCGCCGCGTGGCCACCAGCATCTCTTCGCGCAGTACGCCCAGCTGCTGCGACAGGGTCGGCTGGCCGATGCCCACTTTCTGTTCCAGGTCGCTGACGCAATGCTCGCCCTGCGATAGCTGGCACAGCAGCATCAAACGGTCGGCATTGCCCATGGCCTTGAGCAGCGAGCTGGCCTTGTAGGCCGAGCCACGCATGGCGTCGAGGTTGTATTCGGCGTGTTGTGTTGCAACTGTCTCCATCTTGCCCTCCCACAGGCGGTCATATTGATCATCATGCGATAAACAATATACTAATCAATATACTGTTTTCCTGCTGGCGATTCGCACAAAAAACAACAGTGTTTTTCGACGATAGCGTGCTCATGCCAAGTGTGCGGCAGCGATAGCCTTCGCGCTATCAAAATGATAAATATTCGTAATTTAAAGCAAATATACGTAGCAAAATTGACACGATTTGTGCTGTAATAAGGCCTCATCAGAAAAATCGTGATACGCCCCCGTACAGGCGCATTGTCCGTCCAGGCGCAGGCCGGTTTCGGCCGCACCGCACGGTGAACCAGGGAGTCAAAGATGAAGATACTTCAGCCGCTAGGCATGGCCATGCTGGCGCTGTCGGCATGTGCCGGCAATGTGGCGGCCAGCGCCAGTCCCCCGCCCACAGCACGCGCGCATGTCGTGAGCGACGAAAGTCTCGGTTTCACTAATACTGCGAACAATCCCGGCTGGGATACACAGGACTTGCCGTATGCGCGCCTGCTGGCGCAGGGCACGACGCTCAATGCCACCCCGCGCTGGCGCAGCGCCGGTGCGCGCCAGGGCGCACTGCCGCCGCCCACGGCCGCCATCCCTGCGGTACAGCAGGCGAACGTGCCGCCGCCCGTGCCGGAAGCGAGCATGGTCTCGATGTTGTTGGTGGGACTGGGCTTGCTGGCCTTTAGCATGCACGGTGAAAAACAGGAAAAATTCGATAGCTGACCCCAATTCGGCGGCCGATGCTGCCTCAGTAAAAAAATTCCGCCTTGCGCGGAATTTTTTTGGCCACGTCATTCGTCAGGTCTCACTTGTCCAGCAAGCGGCACACCCGTTCGATATTACCCACAGGAATGCCTGATTTCAGGGCGCGCGCGATGCAGGCCGCCTTGTCCGTGCCCGAGGCGGAAATGAGCACGAAGGCCGTGCCCAGAGCACTGACGGCAACCAGCAAGATCAGCACGCCCTTGACGATATCCCAGTTCATGGCGCTTCAGCGATCTCGTACGTGAAATCATAATAATGCTTGCCGCCCTCGATGCGGATGGCCAGGCTGCCCGACAGTCCTTGCAACTGCTCCGTCCCCGTATCGGGCACCACCGTCACCGACAAGGCGGGCGCACCGCGCGTCATCGTGCCGCTATGCTGCAAATAAAAACTGCCATGACGCCCGTCCAGGCTGCCTTCCACCCGCTCCAGCGCCACATAGCCTGCCGAGCCGGCCACGCTGGCGCGCACGCTGAGCATCTCGCCCTGTGCGCTGGCGTCGAGGGCGCCGTGGTAGCGCTTGTCGAGCGACAAGCGTCCCAGCCCCGATTGCGCGGCCGTATCCGACAAGGTTTCCGGCGTGATGGTGACATTGAATTCGCCTGTAATGGTAGGCATCAGTGCTCCTTTGCAAATGAAGAGGTAGCGGCCGCCTCCGGCCCGTTCAGCAGCGCATGTAATTTTTGCATGGTGGCCCAGTTGCGCGAGGTGACGCCATCGCCCAGCAGCACGCCCAGCGCCGCCACCACCTTGCTGGCCAACACGCCATCGGGACACCAGGCATACGCGGCCCATTGGCCCAGCGCCAGCACTTCCGGCTGCCACGGCCGCTGCAGCAAGGGCGCCAGGCGCTGCATGTCGGCCGGATTGTTCAGCACCAAGGTCAGCAGACGCGCCGCGTCGGCCGCCGGCGCCAGCGTGTTTTGTTCGATCAGTTCGGCAAACTGGCTGGCCGACAGCACCGTCACCCTGGCCGCCACACCGAGCTTCAGCACCAGCGCTTCCTCGATGCGGGCAGCGGCGTCGGCCGGCGCGACCTTGCCGCCGTCATACACGACATTGCCGCTGTTGAGCACGGTGCGCACCTGCGCAAAACCCAGGTCGCCCAGCAGCTTGCGCAAGTCGGCCATGGCCACGCGCTTGGCGCGGCCCACATTGATCCCGCGCAAAAGCGCCACTTGCTGACTATTTTCCATCTGTGCCATATCTTGCCTCCTTGCCTATGCCTGGCCGGCAGGAACGCTGGCGGCGCCTTCCGGCAATGGCGTCACCTTGGGCAGGCGCAGCAGGAACGTCGCGCCCTGCCCCAAGGTGCTGCTGACCGTGATGGTGCCGCCAAACTGCTTGGCAATCAAGTTGAATACGATATTCAAGCCCAGGCCCGTGCCGCCCTGTCCGCGCCGCGTGGTGACAAACGGGTCAAACACGCGGTCGAGCATATCGGGCGCGATGCCGCGGCCATTGTCGCGCACCTGCATGGCGATCCAGTCGTTGTCGCCGTGCACGCCAATATGGATATGGCCGTCCGTGTCCGCATCAAAGGCGTGCTCGACGCAGTTCAGGACGAGGTTGGTCAGCACCTGCGCCAGCGCGCCCGGATAGCTGTCGAGCATGATGCCGGGCGGGCAATCGATATCGATGCGGATGCGCGTCTTTTTCAGGGTCGGCTGCAGGCTCGAGATTACCTCGCCGATATAGTCGCGCAATTCAAATAAACGGCGCGCCTCGCTGACCTGGTCGACGGCGATCTGCTTGAAGCTGTGGATCAGGTGCGCGGCGCGGTAGGCATTGTTCATGATCAGGCGCGCGCTCTCACCGGCCGTTTCCAGGTAGCGCACGATATCGGTCTTTTTCACGCTGCCGCCGGCCACCGCCGCGCTGATCTCATCAGTGGCTTCCTTCAGCACCGAGGCGCTGGTCAGCGCGATGCCGACCGGGGTGTTGATTTCATGCGCCACGCCGGCCACCAGGCTGCCCAGCGAGGCCAGGCGTTCCGACTGCAGCAACGATTCCTGCGCGCGGCGCAGCTCGTCCATGGCCTGCGCCGTTGCCTGCTGCGAGCGGCGCGCCATGTCTTCCGCCTCGCGACTGCCCTCGATGATGGACTTGAGCTTGCGCTGCACCGCATTGAAGCCGCGGATCACGTCGCCCAGCTCGTCGCGCCGGTTTTCCGGCAGCTCTTCGACCTCGTCGCTGCCGCGCGTCGCCAGGTCGAACAAGCCGTCGCGCAACTGTTTCAAGGGTCCGAAGACGATGCGCAGGCTCAGCGCCAGGGCGCCCACCAAAATGATGTCAAGTAGCAACACTTCCAGCACCTTGCGCCGCACTTCGCCGCGCAGGGCCGCATCGATCTGGGCGCGGCTGAAATTGACGATGACCTTGCCGACGATCACCGGCTTGCCGCCCGTGGCTGCGGCCACGGCGTCGCGGAACACCAGCGGCGCCTCGACGGGCGTGCCGCCCATGGCCACGTCGGCGGTCAACGGCACCAGGGTGCCGGCCGCGTCGCGCACTTCGCCCGCGAACAGACCGACGGAGGCGTCGTAGACGCGGATACCGACCAGTTCCGGCGGCAGCATTTCGGCCGCGACGATGCTGTCGACCTTGGATTTGTCGAGGTCCCACAGGGCGGAAGGCAAGCTGGTCTGCAAGCGCGTCAGCACGCCGCTGCGCAGGCGCGCGCTGCCCGATTCGAGTTCCTTGCTCAAGGTATATTGGGTATAGCTACCCGAAATGCCCAGCACCAGGGTGACGATCACGACAAAAAGCAGGGTCAGCCGGACTTGGATACTCACCATCGATCAATACTCCCCGGGCCAGGCCGCCGGCCCGCGGCGCGGGCGCACAGACGTCAGCGGACAACAGCCTGAATCAAATGTACGGTATGACATGCTTATTGGCAAGATTTACAGCAATGCCGTTTTCCACCAGGCCTTGATACAGGTTGAGACATTGCGTCATGGCAATGGTAATATCCCGCAATCATCTAAGGAGTCGTCATGGCGGTCATGCATCAACATCTACCCCTGGAACAAGTTCGTCCTGGCATGGTCTTGTCGGATGTCTTGCTCGATGCGCATGGACAAGTGCTGTTGCCGCAAGGCGCGGTATTGACGGAAAACATGCTGGCCCTGATGCCCCGACACAATATCGACATGCTGCCGATCCAGGCGCCGCCGCCCTCGCCCGAAGAAATCGCCGCGCAACAGGCTGCCGACAGCGAACGGCTGGCTTACCTGTTCCGCAAGCACGACCCGGATAATCCCGAAGACGCGGCCACCACCTTGCTGCGCGCCTATGTCACGGCTTACCGTCTGGGCACGGGAGAGGCCGCATGAGCACCCAGCTGACGCTCGACGACATCGTCGCCCACCTCGATGATTTACCCTCGCTGCCCGCCGTCGTGATGGAACTGCTCAACAGCATCGACCAGGAAGACGTGGATATTTCCGTGCTGGCCAAAAAAGTGTCGTACGACCAGGCGCTGACGGCAAAAACCCTGCGCCTGGCCAACTCGTCCCAATATGGCTTGCAAGTGAAGGCCACCACCATCCAGCAGGCGATCACGTACCTGGGCTTCCAGACCACGCGCAGCCTCATCACGTCGGCCGCCATCACGGGCTGCTTCCCGGAAGGACGCTGCCCCGGCTTCGACGACAAGGCCTTCTGGCGCCATTCGGTGGCGACGGCCGCCTGCGCCAAGGTGCTGGCGCGGCAGATCCGCTTCAACCAGGATTACGCCTTCACGGCCGGCTTGCTGCACAACATCGGCCGCCTGGTGCTGGTCAGCAGTTTTCCCGCGCACTATGCGCAAGTCATCGCGTACCAGGCAGCGCACGATTGCAGCCTGCTCGAAGCGGAACAAACCGTGCTGGGCGTGGACCACGTGCAGGCTGGCGTGGCGCTGGCCGAACACTGGAACTTTTCCGACACGATGCGCCTGGCGCTGGGCAACTACCTGCAGCCGGAAACGCCGGGTGCAGGCTTCCTCGCGTCGCTGATCCACGTGGCCAATGCCGTCGTCTGCGCGCTGGACCTGGCGCAGGCGGGCGACGACATGGTGCCGCGCGTCTCGCCGGTGGCCTGGGATGCGCTGTGCCTGGGCGAAGACACGTATCTGCAACTGTTCCGCGAAACGGAGCTGCGCTACGACGAAATCACCTCTGCACTGCTGAGCTAAACACTGGTGCAAACGCAAACGGCTCTCGCTGCGAGGCGAAAGCCGTTAGGGGTACTGCAATACGTTCATGTTGCCCAGTCCATGCTGCCCGGTCCACGCCAGCCTGTTGCCGCCAGCAGCTACGCAAGCGGCACAGTCAGCGCGCAACCGCCACATCAGTGCGCGTAATTCGATTCTTGCGCATCGCCGCGGTCTTCCGCTTTTGGACGGCCCTGGGCGTCGGACAGACGATACTTGGTGCGGCGGTCGCCCATCAAGTCGCGCAGGTCACGGATGCTCATGCCCGTCACTTCGTGCATGCGGATCAGCAGCGAGGCGCCGACCGGCAAGCGGTGGTGGCGGATCTTGCTGATGACAGGTGGCGCCACCTCGAGCAGACGCGACAGGGCTGCATCGTTTTTCAGCTGCATCTTGCTCAGCAGAATGTCCAGCAGGTGGTTCGGGTTGTAACTCTCTTGCGATGCTAATGCATGATGTGCCATGATTTTTCCTCGTCTGGTGAATGTAGAAAATAATGCCGATACGAACTTAAGGCTGGCTTAGAGTGTTCAAATAAACGTCCTCCATCGAATTCAACCCTCCCTCCTTATCGCACTGCCTGCCAGGACTCGCACTGCCACGCCCAGCCAACGTACGCAACTTGCCGCGTGAGTAAAAGCACGTGCAATTCACTGAAATGAATTGCATATAAGACAATATACTAGCCCAAACACGCGGCATCTGCGCCTCGCGCAAACTTCCTGATTGTTAAATATCAATCAAGCTGCTGGTTGGCTTGGCAACGATGCTATTTCAACACATTAGGATGCCAGCGGGCGCACACAAGGCTTTGCAGCAACTTGTTACAAATCAATGGTGTCGCACGGCAATAAATGCTTTTAGGCATCACGACCCAGGGCGGCATATACAGGCGGCAACCTTGTCGGCAAGGTAAGCACAACATGGCCCGCCCCGGCGATTTACGCTAAACTATGGCCTGAACTTGCAGCGAGCCTGCCACCGGGCAGCCAGAGGCGCCCGGCCGGTCATCCACCGCGCCCCACCCTGAGCGGCCCCCTGCGCTGCAGCATCCTGCCCAACCATCTTGTTTGCCGCCACACTTACCGATAAGCGCCCGACGCCATGCAGAAAAAAGTATTCATTAAAACCTTCGGCTGCCAGATGAACGAGTACGACTCGGACAAGATGGCCGACGTGCTGGGCGCCTCCGATGGCCTGGTGCGCACCGACACGCCGGAAGACGCCGATGTGATCCTGCTCAACACCTGCTCAGTGCGCGAAAAGGCGCAGGAAAAAGTGTTTTCCGACCTGGGCCGTCTGCGCGAGCTGAAACTGGCCAAGCCGCACCTCTTGATCGGCGTAGGCGGCTGCGTGGCGTCGCAGGAAGGCGACGCCATCGTCAAGCGCGCGCCGTATGTCGACATGGTCTTCGGCCCGCAGACCCTGCACCGCCTGCCGCAGATGATCGAACTGCGCCGCTCCAGCGGCGCCTCGCAAGTGGACATCAGCTTCCCGGAGATTGAAAAGTTCGATCACATGCCGCCAGCCAAGGTGGAAGGCGCTTCGGCGTTCGTTTCCATCATGGAAGGCTGCAGCAAATATTGCAGCTACTGCGTCGTGCCCTACACGCGCGGCGAGGAAGTGTCGCGCCGCTTCGAGGACGTGCTGACGGAAGTGGCGGGCCTGGCCGCCCAGGGTGTCAAGGAAATCACGCTGCTGGGGCAAAACGTGAACGCCTACCGCGGTGCGATGGAAGGCGGAGACATCGCCGACTTCGCCCTGCTGCTCGAATACGTGGCCGATATCCCCGGCATCGAACGCATGCGCTTCGTCACCAGCCACCCGAAGGAATTCACGCAGCGCCTGATCGACGCCTACGCGAAGATCCCGCAACTGGTCGACCATTTATACCTGCCGGCGCAGCACGGTTCCGACAAGATCCTCGGCGCCATGAAGCGCGGCTACACGGGCCTCGAATACAAGTCCATCATCCGCCGCATCCGCGCCGTGCGCCCGAACATGGCCATTTCGTCGGACTTCATCGTCGGTTTCCCTGGAGAAACCCAGGCCGACTTCGACGCCATGATGAAGCTGATCGCCGACGTGGGATTCGACAACAGCTATAGCTTCATCTTCAGCAAGCGCCCCGGCACGCCGGCCGCCAGCCTGGAAGACGACACGCCGCATGAAGTCAAGCTGGCCCGGCTGCAACAATTGCAGGCGGCCATCGACGCCAACACGCGCAAGTACAGCCTGGCCATGGTGGGCACGGTGCAAACCATCCTCGTCGAAGGCCGTTCGAAGAAGGACACCGATGACAGTGAACTGCAAGGCCGCACGGAGAACAACCGCGTGGTCAATTTCGACGCCGGCCCCGACGGTTTGCAATTGATCGGCCAGCTGGTCGACGTGCGCATCACCGAAAGCCATTCCTACACCCTGCGCGGCGAACTCGTCGCCAGCGCACCCGCATTGAAAAGAGCCAGTTGAAAACCAAAGCCCCGATACAGCCGCATTACTTCATCCCCGAGCCGCTCGACAACACGCGCCTGGCGCATCTGTGCGGCCCCCTCGATGAAAACCTGCGCCAGATTTCCGCCGCTCTCGACGTGACGATCTTCCGCCGCGGCGAGAAGTTCATCGTCGGCGGCAGCAATGCCGCGCGCGCCATGGAAATCCTCGAACAGTTCTACGCCATCGCCAACAAGGTCGTGCCGCTGGAAGAAGTGCAGCTGGCCCTGGTGGAACAGCGCGCGGGCCTGTCCGCCGCCTCGGAACACCACGCCAACGCGCCCGCCAGTACCTTCGTCGAGCCGGACATCGCCAGCCCCGTGCTGAAAACGCGACGCTCCGACTTGCGCGGACGCACGCCGCACCAGATCGCCTACCTGCGCGACATCCTCGAACACGACATCAGCTTTGGCGTCGGCCCGGCCGGCACGGGCAAGACGTATCTGGCCGTCGCCTGCGCCGTCGATGCGCTCGAAAGGGACGCCGTCAAGCGCATCATCCTGACGCGCCCGGCCGTCGAAGCGGGCGAGCGCCTGGGCTTCCTGCCGGGCGACCTGGCGCAAAAGGTCGACCCGTACCTGCGTCCCCTCTACGATGCGCTGTATGATTTGCTGGGCTTTGACCGCACGCAAAAACTGTTTGAAAAACAGGTGATCGAGATCGCCCCGCTGGCCTACATGCGCGGGCGCACCCTGAACCACGCGTTCGTCATCCTCGATGAGGCACAAAACACCACCGTCGAACAGATGAAGATGTTCTTGACGCGCATCGGCTTTGGCAGCAAGGCCGTGGTGACGGGCGACGTGACGCAAGTCGACCTGCACAAGAGCCAGACGAGCGGCCTGATCGACGCCGTGCACGTCTTGAAAGACGTGCGCGGCATCGGCTTCACGCAATTTAACAGCACTGACGTGGTGCGCCATCCGCTCGTCGCGCGCATCGTCGACGCCTATGAAACGGCGCAGGCGGCCAGTGCCGACGCCGCCCAGTTACTTCCCTTATTAAAACCAGCTGCCGCCAAAAATGTCCGAAAAAAATAAACTGTCCTTGTCCGTGCAATACCCGGATGCCCGCCTGGAAACCCTGATCACGCGCTCGAAAGTGCGCCGCTGGGTCAAGGCGGCCATGTTCGCGCCGGCCGAATTCACCATCCGCTTCGTCGACGCGGAAGAAGGCCGCAGCCTGAACCGCGACTACCGCGAAAAGGACTACGCCACCAACGTGCTGACGTTCGCCTACAACGAAGGCGAAGAATTGCATGACGACGAGCCGACACGCGCCGACATCATCCTGTGCACGGACGTGCTGGAAAAGGAAGCGGCGGAACAAAAGAAGAGCGTGGAAGAGCACACGGCCCATTTGATCGTGCATGGCGTGCTGCATGCGCAGGGCTACGACCACATGGATGACGAGGAAGCCACCGAGATGGAGGGCCTGGAAACGGACATCCTCGCAAAGCTCGGCATCACCGACCCGTACAAGGAATAAGCGCATGGGAACCTGGGCACTTGACGCCTTCGGCAACGACTACGCCATGGATTGGGCGCAGGACTTGCACGAATATAAAACCCTGGAACTGATCGAGACGACGCTCGACAACGTCATCGACAGCCAGGAAGCGGCACTCGAAGCACCGTTCGCCGCCGAAGCGCTGGCCGCGCTGGACGTGATCGCGCGCCTGCAAGGCAAGCCGGGCGAGGATGACCCGGCCACCGCGGAAGTGGACGAATGGGTGGCCGCCTGCAAGAAGAAAGTCACGCCGCCGCTGCTGGAAAAAGCGCGCCTGGCCTTCGAGCGCATCATGGCGGAGTCGTCGGAACTGCGCCAGCTGTGGCAGGACAGCGAGCATTTCGCCGACTGGCAGGCCGACGTGGCGGCCCTGCGCGCCCGTGTGCTGGGCCCGGACGCCTGAAACGTCGGGCAACGGCGCACTTCAACGTATTAAATTTGCATCAAAAGCGGGGAAATCCGGTATTCCCCCACTTTTGGTGTATCCTATATCCCTTCGCAACAACGGCTCACGCCTCCTATGCCCGAGCACCCTAGTGGCGTCAGAACTGACGTCAAGCCCCACCGGTCACTGTTTGAACGCCTGACCGCACTCATTTCCCCCGAGCCAGAGAACCGTGCAGAATTGCTCGAAGTTCTACACGATGCGCATGAACGCAAGCTGATTGACGCCGACGCCCTGTCGATGATCGAAGGCGTGTTCCAGGTATCGGATCTCTGTGCGCGCGACATCATGATTCCCCGTTCGCAAATGGATGTCATCGACATCAGCAAGCCGATCGAGGAATGGATGCCGGAAGTCCTGTCCACCGCCCACTCGCGCTTCCCCGCGATCGAAGGCGAGCGCGACAAGGTCATCGGCATCCTGCTGGCGAAAGACTTGCTGCGTTATTACGCAGAAGAAACTTTCGACGTACGCGACATGCTGCGCCCCGCCATCTTCATCCCCGAATCGAAACGCCTGAATGTGCTGCTGCGCGATTTCCGCGCCAACCACAATCACATGGCCATCGTCGTCGATGAATACAGCGGCGTCGCCGGCCTGATCACCATCGAAGACGTGCTGGAGCAGATCGTCGGTGACATCGAGGACGAATACGACTTTGACGAAGCCGAGGACAATATCCTCTCGCTCAAGGAAGGCCAGTTCGGCCCCCGCTGGCGCGTCAAGGCGCTGACCGAGATCGAACAGTTCAACGAGGAAGTGGGCAGCCACCTGGTGGACGACGACGTTGACACCATCGGCGGCCTCGTCTCGAAGTACCTGGGCCGCATGGCGCACAAGGGCGATATTTTCGACCTGGGCAATCTGCGCTTCGAGGTGCTGCGCGCCGATGCGCGCCAGGTGCACGTGCTGCTCGTCGAGCGCCTGCCCAACGTGCCGGAACTGGAACTCTGACATGCGCGTGCTGTAAATGCGTTTCAGACGCGTCGATCCCAACGCCCCCGCCAAACCGCCCCGCAGCACGTGGGCGCGCATGCTGACTGCTGCCGTCGCCGGCGCCGTCGCGGTGCTGGCGTTCGCCCCTTTCGGCTACTGGCCCCTGCAAATCCTCAGCCTGGGCGTGCTGTTCTACCAGGTGCTGCGGTCGTCCAGCGTCAAGGGCGGCGCGCTGATCGGCTGGGCCTATGGCTTCGGCTGGTGCGCGGCCGGCACGCACTGGCTGTACATTTCCATGCACCGTTATGGCGACATGGCCGCGCCGATCGCGGTGATAGCCGTGGCCCTGCTGGCACTCCTGATGGCCATTTACGTGGCCCTGGCCATGGGCGCTGCCGCCTGGCTGCGCCAGCGCTGGGTGCTGTCCCTGCCCGCCATGACCCTGCTGGTTCTGCCCGCTACCTGGACGCTGTTCGAATGGACGCGCGGCTGGCTGTTTACAGGTTTCCCGTGGCTGGCCACCGGTTACGCCCACAATGCCAGCCCGCTGGCCGGCTTTGCCCCCGTCGTCGGCGCGTATGGCCTGGGCTGGCTGGCGGCGCTGTCCGCCGGCGCTCTGCTGCTGCTCACACACCGCACGCGCTGGTTTGCGCTGGGCGGCGTCATCGCCCTGTACGCGGCCGGCATCGGCTTGCAGTACGTGGCGTGGACGCACCCGGTCGGGCGCCCGATCACGGTGCGCCTGTTGCAGGGCAACGTGCCGCAACAGCAGAAATTCGATCCCGGCTTCGTGCTGGGCGCCCTGCAGATGTACCAGAGCGCCATCACCAGCGCGCCGGCCGACCTGATCGCCACGCCGGAAACGGCCGTCACCGTGCTGCCGCACCAACTGCCACCCGGCTATCTGGACAATCTGGCGACGTATTCACAGCAGACGGGCAGCACGATTCTGGTCGGCATGCCCGTACTCGACGAGCAGCAGCGCTTCTACAATGCGGCATTGGGGATCACACCCAACGGCACGCCGGGACCGTATTACCAGTACCGCAAGCACCATCTGGTGCCGTTCGGCGAATTCGTGCCGCCTGGCCTGCACTGGTTCGTTGCCATGATGGCCATCCCGCTGGGCGACATGGGCCGCGGCGCCGAGGTGCAAGCGCCCTTGCCCGTGCGCGACCAGCTGGTGCTGCCGAATATCTGCTACGAAGACTTGTTTGGCGAGGAAATCGCCGGCCAGCTGGCCAGCGCCCACCGCCATGGCAAGCAGTCGGCGTCCGTACTGCTGAATATTTCGAACCTGGCCTGGTTTGGCGATTCGATCGCCATCCCGCAGCATCTGCAGATTTCGCAGATGCGCAGCCTGGAAACGGGCCGCCCCATGCTGCGCTCGACGAACACGGGCGCCACGGCCGTCATCGACGGCAAGGGCGTGGTGCAAAGCCTGCTGCCACCGGAACAGCAAGCCACCTTGGCGGCCAAGGTGCAAGGCATGGGCGGCATGACGCCATACATTCTCTACGGCAATAAACTGGTGCTGGCCATGGTCGCGCTGGCCCTGTTGGCGGCCTTCCTGCTGTCGCGCGCCGCCCGTCGTGGCCGCGCCGCGCAGCAATAAGCGGCCGATATTGCCCGAAGAGTCACAGTGGGTCCGTAAAAACCGCTAAAATTAGCAAAACCCCGGCCCGGACGCTAGCCCAACAGCGTCCGGGCTTCAAGCAAACCTTAACAGCGCGCAGTCTCCCGCGCGGCGAACTCATACGATGCTCACATTTCAACAAATTATCCTGACCTTGCAAACCTATTGGGACAAGCAAGGTTGCGCCCTGCTCCAGCCTTACGACATGGAAGTCGGCGCCGGCACCTTCCACACCGGCACCTTCCTGCGTGCGATCGGCCCGGAACCGTGGCGCGCCGCGTATGTGCAGCCGTCGCGCCGCCCGAAAGATGGCCGCTATGGCGAAAACCCGAACCGCATGCAGCACTACTACCAGTACCAGGTGGTCTTGAAGCCGGCGCCGGAAAACATCCTCGACCTGTATCTGGGTTCCTTGGCCGCGCTGGGCCTGGACTTGAAGCAGAATGACGTGCGCTTCGTCGAAGACGACTGGGAAAGCCCGACCCTGGGCGCCTGGGGCCTGGGCTGGGAAGTCTGGCTGAACGGCATGGAAGTGACCCAATTTACCTACTTCCAGCAAGTGGGCGGCCTCGATTGCAAGCCCGTGTTGGGCGAAATCACCTACGGCATCGAACGCCTGGCCATGTATCTGCAAGGCGTGGAAAACGTGTATGACCTGGTGTGGACCGAGTGGGAAGAAAACGGGATTACCAAGAAGCTGACCTACGGCGACGTCTTCCACCAGAACGAGGTGGAGCAATCGACCTACAACTTCGAGCACGCGAATACGGACCTGCTGTTTGAACAGTTCGGCAACTACGAAGCGGAAGCGAAGCGTTTGATCGAGCTGCAACTGACCCTGCCCGCCTACGAAAAGATCATGAAGGCTTCGCACAGCTTCAATATGCTGGACGCACGTGGCGCCATCTCGGTGACGGAACGCGCCGCCTACATCGGCCGCGTGCGCACCCTGTCGCGCCTGGTGGCGCAAGCGTATTACGACTCGCGCGAGCGCCTCGGTTTCCCGATGCTGCCCGCCGCAGACCAACCCGCCGCCGCCTGATCGCCTAGCTCATACACCGCCGTACCAGACAAGAACACCATGAACCAAACACTGCTCATCGAACTGCTGACCGAAGAACTGCCGCCGAAAGCGCTGGCCAAACTGGGCGCCGCCTTCACAGCCGGCATCGTCAACGGCCTGAAGGCACGCGACTTCCTGGAAGCCGACAGCGTCGCCACCAGCTATGCCTCGCCGCGCCGCCTGGCCGTCTCCATCACCAACGTGCGCGAAGTCTCGCCCGACAAATCGATCCGTGAAAAAGTCTTGCCCGTCTCCGTGGCGCTGGACGCGAACGGCAACGGCACGCCGCCGCTGGCCAAGAAACTGGCCGCGCTGGGCTTCCCCGACCTGACGGTGGCCGAGCTGGAACGCGCCGCCGACGGCAAGGCCGAAAGCTTCTTCTACACCTACACGGCGCCGGGCAGCCAGCTCGCCACCGGCGCGCAGGCAGCATTGACCGAGTCGGCCGCCAAGCTGCCGATTCCAAAGCTGATGAGCTATCAGCGCCCGGACGGCAGCACCGTGCAATTCGTGCGTCCTGCCCACAGCCTGATCGCCCTGCATGGCATCAATATCCTGCCCCTGACACTGCTGGGACTGACGGCCGGCCGCACCACCCTGGGCCACCGCTTCCTCACCGACGGCAAACCGATCACCATCGCGCACGCGGAAAACTATGCGCCGTCCCTGATCCTCAACGCCAGCGTCATCGCCAGCAACGAGGAACGCAAGGAACGCATCCGCGCCCAGTTGCTGGACAAGGCGGGCGCCGACCAGGTCTTGATGCCCGAAGCGCTGCTCGATGAAGTGACCGCCCTGGTCGAATGGCCGGTCGTGTATGAATGCCACTTCGAGGAAGAATTCCTGGCCGTGCCGCAGGAATGCCTGATCCTCACCATGCAGACCAACCAGAAATATTTCGCGCTGACGGACAGCGAAGGCAAGCTGCGTTCGCGCTTCCTGATCGTCTCGAACATCGAGACGGACACGCCCGAGCACATCATCGGCGGCAACGAGCGCGTCGTGCGCCCGCGCCTGTCCGACGCCAAGTTCTTCTTCGAGCAAGACAAGAAGAAGACCCTGGCATCGCGTCTGCCGCTGCTGGCCAACGTCGTCTATCACAACAAGCTGGGCACGCAAGCGGCCCGCACAGAGCGCGTCAAGTCGCTGGCCGGCGCCATCGCCGCCAAGCTGCAATATGACGTGGCCCTGGCCGAACGTGGCGCCCTGCTGGCCAAGGCCGATCTGCTGACCGACATGGTGGGCGAATTCCCCGAGCTGCAAGGCATCATGGGCACCTACTACGCGCGCCATGACGGCGAGCCCGAAGAAGTGGCGCTGGCCGCCTCCGAACACTACCAGCCGCGCTTTGCCGGCGACAGCCTGCCAGCCACCGCCACCGGCACCGCCGTGGCCCTGGCTGACAAGCTCGAAACCCTGGTCGGCATCTGGGCCATCGGCCTGGCGCCGACGGGCGACAAGGATCCGTTCGCGCTGCGCCGCCATGCGCTGGGCGTGCTACGCATGCTGCTGGAAAAACGTTTGCCTTTGTCGATCCAGGGCTTGCTGGCGGATGCCGCTGCGCAGTTCGCAGCCGTACCAGGCTTCAAGGATCCGGTCGCGGATGTCACCACCTTCATGCTGGATCGCCTGCGCGGCATCCTGCGCGAACGCGGTTTCTCGCCGAATGAAATCGAAGCCGTCGTGGCGCAAAACCCGGACCGCCTGGATGACATCGTGCAACGCCTGGAAGCCGTGCAGGCGTTTGCCGCCCTGCCGGAAAGCGCCTCGCTGGCAGCCGCCAACAAGCGCATCACGAACATCCTGAAAAAGAACGAGGAAGCCGTGAGCCAGGTCGCCGCCGGCGGCGTCAACGTGGCGCTGCTGCAGGACGAAGCGGAGAAAAAACTCGCCGCCGCCGTCTCGCGCGTGCAGCCGGAAGTCGACGCGGCCTTTGCCAAGGGCGACTTCACCAGCACCCTGCAAACGCTGGCGCAGCTGCGCGACGATGTCGATGGCTTCTTCAATGACGTGATGGTGATGGCCGAGGATGTCGCCCTGCGCAACAACCGCCTGGCCTTGCTGTCGTCCTTGCACGGCATGATGAACCGCGTGGCCGACATTTCCAAGCTGGCGGCATAATGGGCACGCCGGCGCTGAAACTGATTATTCTCGACCGCGACGGTGTCATTAATCATGACTCGCCGGACTTCATCAAGTCGCCTGCCGAATGGCTGCCGATACCCGGTTCGCTCGAAGCGATCGCCCGCCTGAACCAGGCTGGCTATCGCGTGGTCATCGCCTCGAACCAGTCTGGCATCGCGCGCGAGTACTTCGACATGACGGTCTTGAACGCGATCCATCAGAAGATGCATACCTTGGCGCAGCAGGTGGGCGCCGATATCGACGCCATCTTCTTTTGCCCGCACGCGGGCGCGGACAATTGCGACTGCCGCAAGCCGAAACCGGGCATGTTTCATGAAATTTCGCAGCGCTACAACACCGGCCTGAAAGGCGTGCCCACGGTCGGCGATTCGCTGCGCGACCTGCAGGCCGGTTTCATCAGCGGTTGCGTGCCCTACCTGGTGTTGACGGGCAAGGGCGAAAAGACCAACGAAACGGGTGGCCTGCCGCCTGGCACCCAGGTCTTCCCCGACCTGGCCGCCGTCGTCAGCCACCTGCTCAAGGCGCCCGCAGCATCGGCGCCCGCCGTGGCATTCAGCATCTAATCTTCGGAGAACCGCATTGCGTAATATTTCCCTGTTCCTGCGATCCCTGCTGTTCATGATCATCATGATCGTGGCCACCATCGTCTGGGCCTGCGTGTGCTTTTTCGCCGCGCCATTGAGCTACAACAAGCGCTATTGGGTCACCTCGCGCTGGAACGTGTTTATCCTGTGGTGTGCCAAGGTCATTTGCGGCATCCGCTACGAAGTCAAGGGCGCCGAGAACTTCCCCGATGCGCCGGCCATCGTGCTGTCGAAGCACCAGTCGGCCTGGGAAACCATCTTCTTGCTGCCAAGCTTGCCACGCCCGCTCGTGTATGTGTTCAAGAAGGAGATTTTGTACATCCCGTTCTTCGGCTGGGCCATGGCGCTGCTGCGCATGATCCCCATCGACCGCAAGCAGGGCAAGCATGCGTTCAAGAGCGTCGTGGCCCATGGCAAGCGCCGCCTGGCCGATGGCCAATGGATTATCATGTTCCCTGAAGGGACCCGCATTCCCGTCGGCCAGGCGGGCAAGTACAAGAGCGGCGGCACGCGTCTGGCGATTGCCACGGGTGCCGTGGTGGTGCCGATTGCGCACAATTCAGGCGAGTGCTGGCCCAAGCAGTCATTCCTCAAACGCCCGGGACTGATCACCGTCTCGATAGGCAAACCGATTTCGCCGGAAGGGCAAACCCCGGACAGCATGATGCAACAGGTGGAAAATTGGATAGAATCAGAAATGCGCGTCATTTCGCCTCACGCCTACAACGCTGGCTAGACGGCATCAGCGCGGTCATCCAGGAGCCGACACTGCGCCAGCAGATGAAGACCATCAAGGTCGGCGACCAGCAACTGGATTTGTTCGCGCATGACGTCTCGACCAGCACGCCCCCGGCGGTGCGCCCCACGGCACCGCCAGCGCCGCCCGTGGAGGCGAAGCCTGTAGTTCCCCTGGCGCCGCCACCGGCGCCTGCCACGCCTCCCGCGCGCCCTGTCCTTCCCTCCCCGCCACGCACCGCCGATGGCCCGCCGCTGCGCCAGCTGCAGCTGGGCAGCCACCTCGTCGAATTCGCCCTGCGCCGTTCCACGCGCCGTTCCATCGGCTTCATGATCGACGATAACGGCTTGCGCGTGACGGCACCCAAGCGCGTCACCCTGGCCGAAATCGACAACGCCATCCGCGCCAAGCAAGGCTGGATCGTCTCGAAACTGCTGGAACGGGGCGAGCGCAAGGTGCAGCGCCAGCAGCGCCCGCCCGTGGCCTGGGTCGACGGCGCCGTGCTGCCCTACCTCGGCGGCGACATCACCTTAAGATTGCACCAGGCGCCGCGCCACCGCGCCAGCTTCCAGCGCGAGACGAATGAGCTGCACGTATGGGTCACGCCCACGGGCAGCGAGCAGCAATTGAAGGAAAAAGTGAAGGGCTGGTTCCAGCATGAAGCGCGCCAGCTGTTCGAGGCGCGCCTGGACGTGTATGCGGACAAGCTGGGCGTAAGCTATGACTCGCTGTCGCTGTCGTCGGCCGGCACGCGCTGGGGCAGCTGCACCATCGAGCGCAAGATCCGCCTGAACTGGCGCCTGATCCACTTCGCCCTGCCGCTGATCGACTACGTGGTGGCGCATGAACTGTCGCACCTGCTGGAAATGAACCACAGCCCCCGCTTCTGGGCCACCGTGGAATCGATTTATCCCGATTACGATGGCGCCAAGCAGGCACTCAGAAAACGCTCGCAGGAGCTGCCAGTCCTGTTCAATTAAGCTGGCAGCAAAGGCCGGATGGCCGCGACGGTCCGCGGCGTGGCGCCCCGGTGCTGGTTCGCAAACGCCAGCGCTTTTTCTCCCATTGACGATAGACGCGCAGGATCTTGCAGCAGCGCCGATGCCTGCGCCATCAGCGCATCGGCATCCGCCACCAGCGCGGCGCCGCCTGCGGCAATCGCCTGCTCGGTGACCAGCGCGAAATTGAAGGTGTGCGGGCCGATCAGCACGGGCTTGCCCAGGGCTGCCGGCTCGATCAGGTTTTGCCCGCCCAGCGGCAGCAGGCTGCCGCCGACGAAAGCGCAATCGCAGGCTGCGTAATACGCAAACATCTCGCCCATCGAATCGCCCAGCAACACCTGCGTGCCCGCAGAAACGGTATCGTCCTGCGCCAGGCCGGACCTGCGCTGCACGGCCAGGCCCTGCGCCACGACCAGTTTTTCCACCTCGTCGAAACGCTGCGGATGGCGCGGCACGACCAGCAGCAGCGCATTCGCAGGCAAGCTGGCACGGGTATAGGTATCGAGAATCAGCTGCTCTTCCCCTTCGCGCGTGCTGGCGCATAGCAGCACGGGACGCTGGCCGATGGCGCCGCGCAGCCAGGCGCCCGTCGCCAGGGCCGCCTCGGGCACGACGACGTCGAACTTGATGCTGCCCGTGACGACGACTTCCTGCACGCCCAGCTGGCGCACGCGATCGGCGTCGTCCTGCGTCTGCGCCGCCACCAGGGTGATGCCGCGCGCCGCATCGGCAATCAGCTTGCCCAGGCGCTGCGCCTTGCCCAGCGAGCGCTGCGACAGGCGCGCATTGGCCAGCACCACGGGCACTTTGTAGCGATTGCATTGGTGGATCAGGTTCGGCCACACTTCCGTCTCCATCAGGATGCAGATGCGCGGCGCGAAATGGCGGATGAAACGGGCCGGCATGACGCCCGTGTCATATGGCAGGTAGCTTTGCACGAGGCGCGCGCCGTGTTTGGCGAACAGGGACTTGCCCGTGGCGCGTCCCGTCGGTGTCATGTGCGTGAGCACGATGCGGCACGCCGGCCATGCGGCCAGCAGCGCATCGATCAGCGGCTCGGCCGCGCGCGTCTCTCCGACGGAGACGGCGTGCAGCCAGATGGTGTCAGGAAGCGGTGTGGCCTGGCGGCCGTAAAAGCCCAGGCGCTCGCCCCAGTGCTGGCGATAGCCGGGTTCCTGGCGTCCGCGCAGCCACAGCCGCGCCAGCACCAGGGGCAAGGCCAGCCACCAGGCAAGGGTATAAAGAAGTCGCATGTTTGTTTAATGTTGAAGTCAGGCGGGAGGATAGTCGGCCAGCAGGCGCTGCGCCGCGGCCAGCACGTCCGGCACGCCTGGCGGCGCGCCCTTGTCGCCCAGGTTGATGATTTTCGGCGACCAGTTGCCTTCCGTTTTCCACAGCGGCGAATCGGCATAGATTTCCACCGTCGGACGCACGAAGGCGGCGGCGATATGCGTCAGGCCCGTGTCGACGCCGACCACCAGCGCCGCGTAGCGCGCCAGCAGGGTGGCGTCGCCCATCGACAGCTTCGGCAGCACGCGCGCATTCGGCAAGCCGGCCGCCACTTGTTCGGCTTCCGCCTTTTCCTTGGGCGAACCCCAGGGCAGCAGAATCGGCATCGGTGCCAGCGCCTGGCCCAGGGCGATCCAGTGTTCCGGCGCCCATTTCTTGGCGTCGCGCGCCGTGCCGTGGAAATACACGCAGTAGGGCGCCTCTCCCATCCAGTCCGGACGCGGTTCGCTGCCGGATACTTCCGGCAAGCCGAAATCGGCCGGCGTGTCGACCGTGTAACCGAGTGCCGCGCCCGCCACCAGGCGGCCGCGCGCCACCGCATGCGTGCGCGGATCGAGCGGAATGCTTTTCGTGTGGAACAGGCGCGAGATGCCCTCGTAGCCGGAGCCTTCGCTGCCATTGGCCAGGCCGACTTTCTGTCCGCCCGGTGCCAGGCGCGCCGCGCCCATGATGATGCCCGTCTTCAGCAAGCCCTGGGTATCGAACACATAATCGTACTGCGTCTGGCGCAGGCTGCGGAAGAAGGCGGCGATTTCCGCGCGCGTCTCTTTCTTGCCCAGGCTCTTGCGCCAGCGCCGCAGCGCGAACGGGAAAATGGTAGCCACGCGCGGATTCAGGCGCACCAGGCTCGTGTAGCCCTCCTCGACCACCCAGTCGATGGTCGCGTTCGGGAAATGGCGGGCGATGTCCGCCACCATCGGCAGGTTATGCAGCACGTCGCCCAGCGAAGACACCCGCACCAGCAGGATTTTCAAGGGCGCCTGTGCGCCAGGTTGAGCCGCCATGCTGTCAGAACGGCAGCACGGCGTCTGGCTTGGCGGCCAGGATCACGCTCTTGAACTGTCCCTGGATGCGCGCCAGGGCTTCCGGCGTTTCCGCTTCGAAGCGCATGACGATCACCGGCGTGGTGTTCGACGAGCGGGCCAGGCCGAAGCCGTCCGCGTATTCCACGCGCAGGCCGTCGATGGTGATGATCTGTTCATTGCCGGGGAAGACGGCGTCGCGGCGCAGCATGTCCATCAGCGCGACGTTCTCGCCTTCCTTCAGTTCCAGGTGCAGTTCAGGCGTGCTGTCGGACTGCGGCAGGGAGTTCAGCAGGCTTGACGGATCGGCTTCGCGCGTGAGGATTTCCAGCAGGCGCGCGGCCGAATACAGGCCGTCGTCGAAACCGTACCAGCGGTCCTTGAAGAAGATATGGCCGCTCATTTCGCCGCCCAGCGGCGCACCCGTTTCGCGCAGCTTGGCTTTCACCAGCGAGTGGCCCGTCTTGTACATCAGCGGCACGCCGCCATGCTTGGTGATGTACGGCGCCAGGTGGCGCGTGCATTTGACGTCGTACAAAATCTGCGCGCCAGGGTGGCGGGTCAGCACGTCGGCGGCGAACAGCATCATCTGGCGGTCAGGGTAGATGATCTGGCCATCCTTGGTGACCACGCCCAGGCGGTCGCCGTCGCCGTCGAAGGCGATGCCGATTTCGGCATCCGTCTCGGCCAGGCAGCGGATCAGGTCTTGCAGGTTTTCCGGATGCGCCGGGTCCGGATGGTGGTTCGGGAAATTGCCATCGACGTCGCAGAACAGTTCGATGACGTCGCAACCCATGCCGCGGAACAGGTCGCCCGCGAACGCGCCGGCCACGCCATTGCCGCAGTCGACGGCGATCTTGATCGGACGCACCAGCTTGACGTCGCCCAGGATGCGCTGCAGGTAGGCGGCGCGGATATCATGCGTGGCATAACTACCCGGCGTGGCGCTGGCGCTACCGTCATGCGCGACGATGCTGTGATACAGGGCCTGGATCGCTTCGCCGTGGATCGCTTCACCGGCCAGCACCATCTTGAAGCCGTTGTAGTCGGGTGGATTGTGGCTGCCCGTGACCATGATGCCGGAGCGCGTGTCGAGCACATTCGTGCCGAAGTACACCATCGGCGTGGCCACCACGCCCAGGTCGATCACATCGACGCCTGCCGCTTGCAAGCCCTGCGCCAGCGCCGCCGTCAATTCCGGTCCCGACAGGCGGCCATCGCGGCCGATCACGACTCGCTGCTCGCCCTTGGCCAGGGCAGCCTGGCCAAATGCCTGACCGATCTTGTGGGCCACGCTGGCATCGAGGGTTTTAGCGATGATGCCGCGAATATCGTAGGCCTTGAAGATCGTTCTGGACAATGGAAGCATGGTGTGGGCGGTATAAGAGGGTCAATAGGGTGCCTGGCGAGGTGCAGCGCGGGGCTGACAGCTTGCTACTGCGCCAAGAGTATACCGAATTATACGCGCAGCAGATCGATCGACTTGCCCGATTCCACCCACTGCCTGACCCACAGCGGCTGGCGGCCACGGCCTGTCCATTGCTCGGCTGCATTGTCAGGATGGCGGTAACGCACGGCGACTTTGCCCGTGCGCGGGTGCAAACCGTCGAGTATCAGCTGTTTCAGCGGAATGCCCGCCTGCTGCGCGATGGCCATGATCTGTTCGCGCGCCTTGTTCAAATCTTCACGTTCGCGGCCGCTCAATTCCTGCTTGACATTATCTTCCAGCTTGCGCAATTCCAGCATCGTCATCGTCGACAGATCCATCCCGTACATCCTTTACATTAATTTAAATAATAAAATAAGCGTGAAATATACTACATTGTATAAATATTTGCGCAGCGTTGCATAATCGATCCTCTATTGAATCACGGCCATCGACTTATTTATCTGCTCAACATTAAGATTCAATGAGGAATATGCCGAAAGTGCGCGTGAAACATAAATAAACATGGATGAGTGGCATTCCAGCTTTCCTGTGCAGGCCGCTTGCAAGGCTGGCGTGGCGCGGCGATCCATTCCGATAAACGCGCTGGCGCATTATTATCGCTATACGCCAGCGGGAAATGCAGCCCGATTAAATCACCAAGCGGCATAATCCGCATCCGTTTTTTCTTCCCGCCGGCCATGCGTGCAATCGGGTACTGGCCAGGAATGCACCCAACGCCAAACGGCAGGCATGCTTATAATGCAGGCGCATAGTTCACTTCACCCCGGCACATATGAAAACTTACTTTATCGGCGATCTGCAAGGCTGCCATGCACAAACCGTCGAACTGATCGAACGGATCCAGGCGGCAGCGGATGGCCCGTACCGCCTGCTGTTCGCGGGCGACCTGATCAACCGCGGCCCGGCTTCGCTGGCCACCCTGCGCCACGTGCACGCGCTGGCGCAGCAGGGCCTGGCCGACAGTGTCCTGGGCAACCATGACTTGCACCTGCTGGCCGTGGCCAACGGCATCCGCCCCGAGCATGCGTCCGATACGCTGGCCGAGATCCTCGACGCGCCCGACCGCGACGAGTTGATCAACTGGCTGCGCCAGCGACCATTGGCGCTGGAACACGATGGCCACGTGCTCGTGCATGCGGGCTTGCTGCCGCAATGGAGCGCGACCCAGGCCCTGTCCCTGAGCGGGGAAGTGTCCGCCATGCTGCGCAGCGACGAGTGGGCGGCCTTCCTGCGCACCATGTACGGCAACGAGCCGGCCGCCTGGTGCGACGACCTGCAGGGCGCCGACCGGCTGCGCTGCATCGTCAACGCCATGACGCGGCTGCGTTTTTGCACGCCGGACGGCGTGATGGACTTCAAGATGAAGGAGAGCGGCAGCCCGCCACCGGGCTCCGGCCTGCTGCCGTGGTTCGACGTGCCGGGACGGCGCAGCGCCGGCGACACCATCGTCTTCGGCCACTGGTCGGCGCTGGGACTGCAGTTGCGGGAACACCTGATCGGCCTCGATAGCGGCTGCGTCTGGGGTGGAAAACTGTCGGCCGTGTGCCTGGAAGACCGCTCCTTGCTGCAAGTCGATTGCCCCGCCTTCCAGCAGCACAGCGGCAAGCGCTAAATGGCAAGCATGGCGCGCATATGCTTAGTCGAAATCGGTCGTTGGCCTTGCCGCGCGCAGCCCGTATGATGCAGCTTTTGCCTTTGCTATCCCATGCATCCTGATACCGACAGACTGGCGCGCTGGCTGCTCGGCAGCCTGGAACTCGACACCGCCGTCCTGCATGTGGGCCAGTACTGCGGCCGCTGGCGCGCTTCCACGGCGGGCCGGGAACTGGGCAGCTTTCACCTGGTGCTCGATGGCCACTGCTATTTGCACCTCGATGGGGCGGCGCCGATTGCGCTCGGCCCGCGCGACGGCGTCTTCCTGCTGCGCGACTTGCCGCACTTCCTCAGCCCCCACAGCGACCCGCTGCAGGCGGTGAGCGCGCAAGCGATGCTGCCGCTGCAAGCGTCCACGGACCAGCCGGCGACGGCGCTGGCCTGTGGCTTCTTTCAATTTCGCGGCGCCCTCTCCGCGCTGATCGTCGACTCCTTCCCGCCGTACCTGCTGATACGCGGCGACGCGCCCGCCTTCAGCGCCGCTGCCGCCCTGTTCGACCTGATCCTGGCGGAAGCGGGCGGCGATCCGGAGCAGCCGTCACCCCTCATCGCGCGCCTGGTCGAACTGCTGTTCTTTTACCTGATCCGCCATGTGGCGCAGGGCGAGCAGGTGGCGGCCGGCTTGCTGTCGCTGCTGCACCAGCCCGCGTTTTCGCCGCTGCTCGAACGCATGCTCGACGCGCCCGCCGACGACTGGTCGATCGAGAACATGGCCAAGGCCGCGTGCATGTCGCGCGCCAGCTTCTGCAAGCATTTTGCCAGCGCCAGCGGCCACTCGCCGGCCCAGTTCCTGCTCCTGCTGCGCATGAAGATCGCCGCGCGGCGCCTGCACGATGGCGTCTCCGTCGAACGCGCGGCCGAACTGGTGGGCTACCGCTCGCACGCCGCCTTTACGCGCGCCTTCAAACGGGTCACGGGCGAGCAGCCGGGCGCCTACCGGCGCGACCAGCGCCAGCGCCAACTGGCCAGCTGAAATCAAGGATCACGCAATCGCAGACGAACGAGCACAAAAGGACGACGCTGACGTCTGTTGCGTGCACGGCATGGCCGATATAATGGCCGGGTGACTTACCAACTTAGCAAGGTACCCCATGTCCCGTCTGACGCTGCACACTCTCGATACCGCCCCGGCCGATAGCCGCCCCTTCGTGGAAAAGGCCATCGCCAACAATGGCTTCCTGCCCAACCTGATCGGCGTGCTGGCCAATGCCCCGCTGGCCCTGGAAACCTATCTGACCGTCTCCGGCATCAATGCGCGCGCCAGCCTGACGTTAATGGAACGCGAAGTGGTGCAAATCACGGCCGCGCGCATCCATGGCTGCGATTTCTGCATCGCCGGCCATAGCGCCATCTCGCTGAAAAAAGCGGGCCAGACGCCGGACACGGTGCGCGCCCTGCAGCACGGCCAGCCGACGAACGACGCCAAGCTCGACGCCGTCGCCGCCTTCGCCACGGCCGTCATCGCCACGCGCGGCGCCGTCAGCGACGCCGAGTATCAAACCTTCCTGGCCGCCGGCTACAACGAACAGCAGGCGCTGGAAGTCGTGCTGGGCATCAGCCTGGCGACCCTGTGCAATTTCTCCAACAGCCTGGCCGGCACGCCCGTCAATCCGCAATTGACGCCCTACCTGCCTGGCGCCGTCTGACATGGGCCAACTCAATCACTGGCTGCACATGCATGCCGACCAGCTCGACCAATCGTCGGAACTGGCTGAAACCGTCCTGCCGGCACTCGCTGGCGACCAGCTGCTGGCCATCGGCGTGCCGCAGGAACACGGCGGCGCTGGCGGCGACGTGCGCGATGCCATCGACGCCATCGCCAAAGTCGCCGAGCAATCGGTAACGGCGGCCTTTGTTTTCTGGGGCCAGCGCTGCTTCATCGAATTCCTGCTGCAAAGCGGGAACCGCGCGCTGGCCGAGCGCCGCTTGCCAGGCCTGCTGGCAGGCACGCAGGCAGGCGCCAGCGGCCTGTCGAACGCCATGAAATTCTTGTCCGGCATCGAACAGCTGCAAATCACGGGCGCGCGCCATGATGACGGCTTGCTCGTCGACGGCGGCCTGGCCTGGGTGACGAACTTGCGCAAGGCGGGCTTCGTCGCGGCCGCCGCCGTGGCGCCGGACGACGGCGCGCCACCCGTCATCGTCGCCTTCGACAGCGGCACGGCAGGCGTCAAGCGCAGCGACGACCTGGACCTGATCGCCCTGCGCGGCAGCAATACGGCTTCCGTCAAGCTGGCGCAGGTGCACATCCCCGCCGCGGACATCATCAGCGACAACGCGCCGGCCTGGCTGCCGCAGGTACGCCCCTCGTTCCTCGGCATGCAGTGCGGCCTGTCGATCGGCCTGGCGCGCGCCAGCCTGGCCAAAGCGGCGCAAATTTCCGCCGGCTCGCGCAACCAGCTCACGCCGCGCATCGAAGCGCTGCAAGCGACCCTGGAAAGTGCCGTCGCGACCCTGCTGGCCGGCGTGCACGATGGCCGCTTCCAGACGCAGGCACCAGCCATGTTCCGCCTGCGCATACAACTGGCGGACGTGCTGCAGCAGGCGCTGATGCTGGAACTGCAAGCGATGGGTGGGCGCGCCTACCTGAACGCCGAGCAGCAGGGCTTTGCCCGCCGCTGGCGCGAATCGTCGTTCATCCCCATCGTCACCCCCAGCCTGACGCAATTGCAGGCGGCCTTGCAGCTGTTCGACAGCCAGCAGGCGGCCAAGGCGGGAGCATCGGCATGAGCGTTGCTGATTGGGCCTTGCAGGCGCAGGATCTGAGCTATGCCTATGCGGGCAACGCGCCCGTGTTCCAGCACGTCTCGCTGGGCGTGCGCAAGCGCGAAATCGTCTGCCTGCTGGGCGGCAGCGGCTGCGGCAAATCGAGCCTGCTGCGCGTGCTGGCCGGCTTGCAGCAGCCGTCGACGGGCGAGATCCAGTTCCTCGACGCGCCCATGCGCGAACCGGACCCGCGCAGCGCCCTCGTGTTCCAGCAAGCCAGTTTGCTACCCTGGCTGAACGTCACGGGCAACGCCGGCTTCGGCCTGGACTTCAAGCACCAGCCGCAGCTCACGCGCGCAGCGCACGAGGCGCGCGTGGCGCAAGCCATCGAAGCGGTGGGCTTGAAGGGCCGCGAAAAATTGTATCCATCCGCCCTGTCGGGCGGCATGGCGCAGCGCGTGGCCCTGGCCCGCGCGCTGGCGCGCGAACCGGAACTGCTGTTCG
This sequence comes from Janthinobacterium sp. BJB426, assembly GCF_002735705.1. Lineage (GTDB taxonomy): Bacteria > Pseudomonadota > Gammaproteobacteria > Burkholderiales > Burkholderiaceae_D > Janthinobacterium. The sequence goes on along the minus strand of NZ_PDZL01000001.1, from coordinate 568,848 downwards.
CCGACGAACCGTTTTCCGCCCTCGACGCCATCACGCGCGCCGAGATGCAATCCTTGCTGGTGGACGTGGTGCACCGCTGGCATACGGCCGTGCTGCTCGTCACGCACGATATCGATGAAGCCATCCTCGTGGCCGACCGCATCTTGCTGATGGGCGGCAAGCCGGGCAACATCGTGCGCGAATGGCCCGTCGCCATCGACCAGCCACGCATCGGCCACAGCGCCGAAGTGATCGCCCTCAAGATGGACATCCTCGACGCCCTGCAGGCGCTGCAAAAGCAGGATCAAACGCCTGCCTTCGCCCCCCTATAACCAATCGGAGCACTTCATGTCCTTCCCAGAAAATAACAACCCCCTGCACATCTGCGCCTCGTCCGATTGCGACTGCGGCCTGACGCGGCGCGACTTCCTGCGCATGTCGGCCCTGGCCACGGCCAGCGTCGCCTCACCCCTGCTGTTCGCCGGCGACGCCATGGCCCAGCAAGGCCCGAAAGGCGACGACCAGCCCGTGAAAATCGGCTATCTGCCGATCACCGACGCCACCCCGCTGCTCGTCGCCCACGCGCGCAAGCTGTTCGAGGCGGAAGGCTTGCAGGCGGAAACGCCACGTTTGTTCCGCAGCTGGGCACAGATCATCGAAGCGTTCGTCGCCGGCCAGGTCAACGTCATCCACCTGCTGTCGCCCGCCACCCTGTGGGTGCGCTACGGCGCCAAGTTCCCCGCGAAAGTCGTCGCCTGGAACCACGTCAACGGCTCCGCACTGACGGTGGCCAACGAGATCAACAAGGTCTCCGACCTGGGCGGACGCACGGTCGCGATCCCCTTCTGGTACTCGATCCACAACATCCTGTTGCAGCAAATTCTGTCCTCGAACGGCTTGACCCCGGTCACGCGCGCGCGCAACGCGGCCATCAAGCCGAATGAAGTCAACCTGATCGTGCTGGCGCCGGCCGAAATGGTCTCGGCCCTGGCCAGCAAGTCGATTGCCGGCTACATCGTGGCCGAGCCGTTCAATGCGGCGGCGGAAAACGCCGGCATCGGCAAGATCCTGCGCTTCTCGGGCGACGTGTGGAAAAACCATGCGTGCTGCGTCACGTTCCTGTCCGAGCGCGACATCAACACGCGTCCCGAATGGGCACAGAAAGTCACCAATGCCATCGTCAAGGCGCAGCTGTGGACGCGCTCGAACCAGGTCGATACGGCCAAGTTGCTGTCGAACGTGGGCGAGCACCGCTACACGCCGCATCCACTGCAGGTGCTGACCAAGGTGCTGGCCACCACCGATTACGCCGGCTATGAAAAGCAGGGCCTGATCGTGCACAAGAACTGGCAGCAGCGCCGCATCGACTTCCAGCCGTATCCATTTGCTTCGTACACGGAAGAACTGGTGCGCGCCATCGGCCGCACCAAGGTCGAGGGCGATACGCGCTTCCTGGCCAACCTCGATCCGAAGTTCGCCGCGCGCGACCTGGTCGATGACCGCTTCGTGCGCAAGGCCATCACGGCAGTCGGCGGCCCGGCCGCATTCGGCTTGCCGGCCAACCTGCTGCGCAGCGAAACCGTGGCGGTCTGACGATGGCAAGCAAGTTGTTCACGAAGTTCGGCCTGCCCCTGGTGGGGCTGGCCTGTGCCTTGCTATTGTGGTCCATGGGCGTGACGGCGCTGGAGAAATCCACGCCCATCGCCACCGCCTTTGCGCCGCTGCCTACGGCGCTGGCGTTCCAGGAGATGGTCGGCGGCTCGGATATCTGGCTGCACGTGGTATTGAGCCTGCAGCGGGTGGCGGTCGGCCTGGGACTGGCGATCGTCATCGGCGTACCGCTGGGCGTGCTGGTGGCCATGTCGAAAAGCTTTTCCGGCGCCGCCATGCCGCTATTCCAGCTGCTGCGCATGATTTCGCCGCTGTCGTGGATGCCGATCGCCGTGATGGTGCTCGGTGTCGGTGACGCGCCCGTGTACTTCCTGCTGGCGTTTGCGGCCGTCTGGCCGATTTTGCTCAATACGGCGGCCGGCGTGGCGCGGCTCGATCCGAACTGGCTGCTGCTGGCCCGCAGCCTGTCGGCCACGCGCAGCGAAATCGTCTTCAAGGTGATTTTGCCGGGCATCACGGCCGATATCCTGACGGGCGTGCGCCTGGCCATCGGCATCATCTGGATCGTGCTGGTACCGGCGGAAATGCTGGGCGTGTCAGCAGGTCTTGGCTACTTCATCCTCGACACGCGCGACCGACTCGCGTATTCGGAACTGATGGCCGCCATCGTGCTGATCGGCATACTCGGTTTCATCCTCGACTACCTGGCCCGCGCCGCGCATGCGCGCTGGCTGCACGTGAAGAATTAAGCTACCTTCTCCAGCGGCAGCGTAGCGGCGATAGTCGCCTGCGTTGCCGCTGCCAGTTCGCGGCGGTGCGCGTCAACCGTCGCCACCGGTGCCAGACAGGTCAGGCGCGCCGTAATGGGCGGGCCGCTCAGGATCGCCACCATGCTTTGCGCAAAGCTCATGTCGCCGATGAAATCGACGGCGTGATGCAAGACCCCCTTGTCATCCACATACACGAGCGCGAACGGCTGCACCGGCACTTGCGCGTCGATGGCCGCCTCAAACAGGTTGGCGTGAAACGGCAGGATCTGTCCTTGCGCGGCGGTCGTGCCTTCGGGGAAGAACGCGATGCGTTCGCCCGCCGTCAACTTATCCACCAGGCCCTGGAAAATCAGGCGCAAATCGCGCTTGCTGCCGCGCGAAATGAAGATGGTGCCGGCGCGTCCCGCCAGCCAGCCCAGGATCGGCCAGGCACGGATTTCCGCCTTGGCGACGAAACGGCAGGGGTGGACGGCGTTGATGACGAAAATATCGAGCCACGAAACGTGGTTCGCCACCACCATCGCATGGTCGAGCGCCGGCACGCTGTCTGCCGGCTGCGCCACGTGCACGCCGCAGATGTCGAGCAGCTGTGTCGACCAGCGGCGGATGCGCCGGTTGCGCCCCTCCAGGTCCAGCCAGGGAAAGAGCACGGCGCTCTTGGCCATGCCGCAGCCCAGGTGAATGGCGATGCGCGCGAGGCGGTAGGTAAGCAGAAGTTTCAAATCACACCAACAAATAAACCAGAACCGAAATCCGGGAGCAGACAAGGGGTGCCGGGGCAGCGTGCCCCCGGTCCATGGATCTGATTTTTAACGCTGAAACGCCACCTGTCCGGCAACGATGGTCGCCTTGACGATGCCGCTCAACTCATAGCCGAGGAAAGGCGTGTGCTTGCCCTGGCTGGCCAGCGATGCCGACGACACGGTCCAGCGCGCGGCGGCATCGAAGACGCAGATGTCAGCCGCTTCACCCACGGCCAGGCTGCCGGCCGGGATGCCGGCGACACGGGCCGCGTCGGACGTAACCTTGGCCACGGCGCGTGCCAGCGGACGGGCGCCAGCTTGCGGCTGCGCCAGCGCATAGTCGTCGGCCCATTTCAGGGCCAGCGACAGCAGCAGTTCCAGGCCCGTGGCACCGGGCGACGCTTCGCCGAACGGCAGCAGTTTTTCATCGTCGTCGACGGGCGTGTGGTCCGAGCACATGGCGTCCACCGTGCCATCAAACAGGCCGGCTCGGATCGCATCGCGGTCGCGCTGGCTGCGGAATGGCGGCGTGACGCGCGCATTCGGGTCGAAGAAGCCGATATCGGCATCCGTCAGGTGCACATGGTGCACGCCCACGTCGCAGGTGACGGGCAAGCCTTCGGCCTTGGCCGCGCGGATCAGTTCCAGGCCCGCCGCCGACGAGATGCGGCACAGGTGCACGCGCGCGCGGCTGGCGCGCATCAATTCGAAAATCGTGTGCAGCGCGATGGTTTCGGACATCACGGGCACGCCGGACAGGCCCAGGCGCGAGGCCAGCGGGCCGCTATGGGCGATGCCGCCGCGGCCAATGTGCGGGTCTTGCGGGCGCAGCCAGACGGTGTAGCCGAAGGTGTTCGCGTACTGCATGGCGCGCAGCAGCACGGTGGTGTCTTCGATCGGCTCTTCCGCCTGCGCAAAGCCGATGCAGCCCGCTTCCGTCAGTTCGGCCATCTCCGTCAGCGACTTGCCTTTCAAGCCCATGGTCAGTGCGCCCAGCGGGTGCACGTGGGCCTTGTTCTGCGTCTTGGCGCGGTACTTCAGCATTTCCACCAGGCCCGGCTCGTCCAACACGGGGTCGGTGTCGGGCGGGCAGACCAGGCTCGTGACGCCGCCTTGCAGCGCCGCCTGCAATTCCGATTCCAGGGTCGCCTTGTATTCGTAACCCGGCTCGCGCAGCCGCGCGGACAGGTCGACCAGGCCGGGGGAAACCACCAGGCCGGCCGCGTCAAACGTGGTGTCAGCCTTGAAGCCGGCCGGGGCGCTGCCCACGGCCAGCACCTTGCCATCGGCGATAAACAGGTCTTGCAAGCCATCGATGCCGTTGGCAGGGTCGATCAGGTGGCCGTTCTTGATATGTAGTGTCGTCATGCTCGCTTACTCGTCCTTGGGCTATCAGCCCTGATTACCAGCCAAAATACTCATCACCGCCATGCGTACGGCGATACCGAAGGTCACCTGCGGCAGGATCACCGCCTGCGGACCGTCGGCCACAGCCGAATCGATCTCCACGCCGCGGTTCATCGGGCCCGGATGCATCACGATGGCGTCCGGTTTCGCCAGCGCCAGGCGCTCGGGCGTCAAGCCGTAGCTCTTGAAATATTCCTGCGCCGACGGCAGCAGCGCGCCGCTCATGCGTTCATTCTGCAGGCGCAGCATGATGATCACGTCCACACCCTTGAGGCCTTCATCCATGTTCGTGAAGGTGCGCACGCCCATCTGCTCCAGGCCACCCGGCAGCAGGGTGTGCGGGCCGATGGCGCGCACTTCCGGCACGCCCAGGGTGGTCAGCGCGTGGATGTCGGAACGGGCCACGCGGCTGTGCAGGATGTCGCCCACGATGGCCACCGTCAGGTTGGTGAAATCCTTCTTGTAGTGGCGGATCGTGTACATGTCGAGCAAGCCCTGGGTCGGGTGCGCATGGCGACCGTCGCCCGCGTTGACCACGTGGACATGCGGCTGCTTGGTGTCGATCAGGTGCTTGGCAATCAGGTAGGGCGCGCCCGACTGCGCGTGGCGCACGACGAACATGTCGGCATGCATGGCCGACAGGTTGTCGATGGTGTCGAGCAGGGACTCTCCCTTGCTGGCCGACGAGGCCTGGATGTTCAGGTTGATGACGTCGGCCGACAGCCTTTTTGACGCGATTTCGAAGGTGGTGCGGGTGCGCGTGGAGTTTTCAAAGAACAGGTTGAAAACGCTCTTGCCGCGCATCAGCGGGACCTTTTTCACATCGCGGTCGGAGATACCGACGAACGAGGAAGCGGTATCGAGGATGTGGTTGACGATAGACTTCGGCAAGCCTTCAATCGTCAGCAGGTGTTGCAGTTCGCCGTGTTTATTCAGTTGCGGATTAAGCATGGTTGGTATCTATGGTGAGCGTGAATTTTCCATCGTCGGCTTGCTTCAGGACCAGGGCCTGGCCCGCCGGCACGGCAGTGAAGGCGGCCACGAAATCGGCGGCTACCGGCAACTGTCGTTCGCCGCGGTCGACCAGGGCGGCCAGCATGATCTTGGCCGGGCGGCCATAGTCGAACAATTCATTGATGGCCGCGCGCGTGGTGCGGCCCGTGTACAGCACGTCGTCGACCAGCAGGATAGTGGCGCCGGCCACGTCAAAGCTGATTTGCGTCGGCTTGACGTCCGCATGCAGGCCTTTCTGGGCGAAGTCGTCGCGGTAGAACGAGACATCGAGCACGCCCAGGCGGTCGAGCAGGTTCAGGTCGCGCGCCAGGCGTTCCGCCAGCCAGGCGCCGCCCGAATGGATGCCGACGATGGCCACGTTGGGGATGCCCGCCAGGCCGCTCTGCACCTGTTGCAGCAAGACCGCGTACAGGGCCTCGGCGTCGAGTTGGGAAGGATTCGTAGGATGCGGCATAGAGTTCTTGATCATTCAGGAATGGGTCTAAGGTCGGATTAATAATTCGCGTCGAAATACTGTTGCAGGATGATGGCGGCGGCGCGGTCGTCGATGACTTCACCGCGCTTGGCGGCGATGACGGCCGAGGAATAGCGCTCGTCGACCAGTTCCACGGGCAGGTTGAAGCGGCCGTGCACCTGGTTGGCGAAACGGCGGCAGCGCGCGCTCATCTCGTGTTCGGTGCCATCGGGATGGCTGGGCAAGCCCACCACGATGCGGCTCGCGCCCCACTCCTTGATCAGGCTATCGATGGCGGAAAACTTCGGTTCGTTCGCCGTGGCCGTGATTACGCTGAGCGGCTTGGCCTGGCAAATCATGGTATTGCCGATGGCCACGCCGATGCGTTTCAAGCCGAAATCGAAGGCGAGGATGGTGTCGATGGCGTCTCCGCTCATGCGTGGCCAGCCTCGCTCGCCAGCATGAGGGGATCGATGCCGAGCAACTTGATGGCCGCCACGTAGCGCTGCTCGATGGGGAAATCGAACAGGATGTCGGCCGAGGCGCCTACCGTCAGCCAGCCATTGCGGCCGATTTCGTCTTCCAGCTGGCCCGGACTCCAGCCCGAATAACCGATCGAGACCAGCATGCGCTCGGGACCATCGCCCTTGGCGACGGCTTCAAGCACGTCGATCGAGGTGGTAAACGCCACTTCATCGGTCACCGTCAGCGACGAGGAGTAGCGCGCGCCCGGCGTATGCAGCACGAAGCCGCGGTCGTCCTGTACGGGGCCGCCGAACATGATCGGTTCGTTGATGATGGGCGTGTCGCTGCCGGCCGCCAGTTTCAGGTCGATGCGGTCGAACAGCACTTCCATGGTCATGTCGGTGGGCTTGTTGATGACGACACCCAGGACGCCGTTTTCATTATGTTCACACACGTACACGACCGTGCCGCCGAAGATCGGATCTTGCATGGCCGGCATCGCAATCAGGAAGTGGTTGGCCAGATTCAGGGTGGAGGAACCGGTCGCGGCCGGCTCTCCCACACCCTGCATCAGACGATGTCCTGGTAGAGTCTGGTCGATTTTACTCTTTTTCATACGCGATGCTCTCTCTGTGGGCTTGCTGGCAAGTCTCGCTTACCCCGCTATCGTACGCCTGGCGCATCCTGCCGCGAACGTTGGGCGGCGAGAACCGTGTTGCCAGGCGCTATTCTTGTTATGTTATAAATTAATGATCCATTCGCTTTGCCTGCAGGCGCATTTCCATGCCAATTGTAAAATTGATTGCAAAATCGCTGTCGCACATAAAGCACCATGAACATACCCGGTAGTTTACACTGAATTGCCGCCGCAGCGACGCCAAAGGCGCGACGCGAGCGGCCATAAAGCCCAGTTGGCGGCAAAAAATGGCCTATCTTTGACCCTGAACACGCGAAATAATGACAATCAAGACTTCCCTGGTGTGGTTCCGGCGCGATCTGCGCGCGTTTGACCATGCTGCACTGCATCACGCCCTGCGCCAGAGCCAGGCCGTGCATTGCGTCTTCGTCTACGACACGGCCATCCTGGCCGCCCTGCCGCGCCGCGACCGGCGCGTCGACTTCATCCATGCCAGCGTGGCCGAGCTGGCCGCCGAGCTGCGCCAGCTCGGTGGCGACCTGATCGTGCTGCACGCGGACGCGGCCGAGGCCATCCCGCGCCTGGCCGCCGAATTGAACGCCGACGCCGTCTTTGCCAACCACGACTACGAGCCGCAAGCGATCGCGCGCGACGCCACGGTAGCCGCCGCGCTCACGCGCGACGCGCGCCTGTGGTTCAGCTTCAAGGACCAGGTGATCTTTGAAAAGGACGAGGTGCTGACGCTTTCCGCCAAGCCGTATACCGTCTACACGCCGTATAAAAATGCCTGGCTGAAGAAAATGCGCGCCGAACCCGGTTGCCTGGCGCCGTTCGCTATCGAGCCGCATGCGGCCAGCCTGGCGCCGCCGCGCGCCGGCACGCCAGCGCCGTTGCCTACCTTGGGCGAACTGGGTTTCGAGGCCAGCAACCTGGCCGAACTGGCCATTCCCACCGGCATGTCGGGCGCCAGTCAACTGTTCGAGGATTTTCTGCCGCGCGTGGCCCGCTATGACGTGGCGCGCGATTTTCCCGCCCTGAAGGGACCGTCGTATCTGTCCATGCATCTGCGCTTCGGCACCGTGTCGCTGCGCTACCTGGTGCGCACCATCGTCGACCTGATGGACCGGGGCGGCGGCGGCGATGGCGCGCCCGTGTGGCTGGCGGAACTGATCTGGCGCGATTTTTACGCCATGATTTTGTACCAGAACCCGCATGTGGAAGGCGGCGCCTTCAAACCCGCCTACGACGCCATCGCATGGGAAACGGGACCCGAGGCCGATGCCGCGTTTGCCGCCTGGTGCGAGGGGCGTACCGGCTATCCGCTGGTGGACGCGGCGATGGCGCAGCTGAACCAGACGGGCTATATGCACAATCGCCTGCGCATGGTCACAGCCTGCTTTTTGATCAAGGATCTGGGCATCGACTGGCGCCGCGGTGAAGCGTATTTCGCGCTGCACCTGAATGACTTCGACCTGGCCTCGAACAACGGCGGCTGGCAATGGGCTTCGTCGTCCGGCTGCGATGCGCAACCCTACTTCCGCATCTTCAACCCCATCACGCAGTCGGAAAAATTCGATGCCAGCGGGCGCTTCATCCGCCGCTACCTGCCGCAACTGAAGGCGCTGGGCGACAAGGAAATCCACGCCCCCTGGCTGGTGCCGCGCATGCTGCTCGAACAAAAAAACATCGTGCTGGGGCGCGATTATCCGGAACCGCTGGTGCAGCACGACGAGGCGCGCAAGGAGACCCTGGAGCGCTATGCAGTGGTCAAAGTGGTCACGTAAGGCCGCCGGCTTCCTGTGTGGTGAACGGCGTCCACACCGACCGCCAGGCGCCGTGCGGAAGTTTCGCCTGCATGGAAAGGGACAGTCCGCCCGTTCCCAACGGCTCACCTGGCTGCCATTGCTGGTTTTCTAAACTCAGTGCCCGCGCCCTTCCCACGTCGATATTGATCATTTCCCTGGTGTCATGGCCGACTTCCAATATGGGGTGCAACACCTTGCCCATGCCTGAAAAATACAGGGTATCGACATGGACATCGGGCTTATCAAAACGTTCATACTGCCTCGTCGCGGCGGATTTGAACCCCTTGCCCATGGCGATACCGATGGTGGCCGGACCATCGCACCCCAGCAGCGCGGCGAGTGCCCAATAGTCATGATCGGCAGTGAGCAGCCTGGTCAGGCAGCGTTCTATCCATGCCGGCTCATCGGCCCTGAACGCATTCCAGTAGGGCTTCAGCGAGTTCTGCAGGTAGCCCACTTCGTGCAGCGCCCCGACAAGGTTGATTTGCCTGTCCATGGAGTCAATATCCTGCACCAGATGGGCTGCGGCCGCGGCGACCGCATGCTCGCCTTTGGCCATGGCTTTGTCTTCGAGTTTTTTCAGTTTGGCGTGAAGGCTCATAGTTTTCCTGGTTTGGCGATGCACGCCTGTTATGGTTGCCGAGGTGTTTCGGCACCAGCCTCCGTTTGCAAGCGCTGCACTTCCGCCAGCAATTCCTCTTCCTGGAACGGCTTGCCGAAATACGCATTCACGCCCAGTTCCAGCGCATGCTGGCGGTGCTTGTCGGCGCTGCGCGAGGTGATCATGATGACGGGGATGGCGCGCGTCTTGTCGTCGCTGCGCACATTGCGCGTCAAATCAAAACCATCCATGCGCGGCATTTCCACGTCGACCAGCAGCAGGGCCGGCATGGCAGCCGGTTCCAGCGCATGCAGCTGTTCCAGCGCATCGACGCCATCCTTGGCCAGCAGCACCTGGTAGCCTTCGCGCTCGAACAGGCGCTGCATCACACGGCGCACCGTCAGCGAATCGTCGACCACCATCACGCGCACGGCAGGCACGGCCAGCGCGCTGGAAGCGGCATGCTGCTCGCTGCTGGCCAGCGCATACTGCGACAGCAGTTCCGGATGATGCTCGAGGTGCTGCGCCAGCGCCACCGGGTTCAGGATCAGCACGATGCCGCCCGTGCCCAGTACCGTGGCGCCGGCGATGCCGGGCATGCGCGCCAGCTGCGGGCCCACGTGCTTGACCACGACTTCGCGGTTGCCCACCACGTCATCGACCTGCAAGGCCAGCCTGTCATTGCCATTTCGCAGCAGGAGCACGGGCGCATAGCGCTGCGTGGCCTGCGCCGACGGCGTCTCGCCCAGCATGGCCGACAGGTGGTGCAGCGCCAGCGACTGCCCGTGCGACTCGATGCGCCCGGCCGCCCGCACCTGCTCCAGCTGTTCGCCTTTCAGGTGCAGCACCTGCTCCACCAGCACCGATGGCAAGGCATACGTCTTGCCGCTGGCCGCCAGCAGCACCACCTGGGTGACGGCCAGGGTCAGCGGCAGGTGGATGGTGAAGCGCATGCCCAGGCCGGCCTGCGTCAGCGTTTCCACGCGCCCGCCCAGGGCCAGCGCTTCGGAGCGCACGATGTCCATGCCAAAACCGCGCCCGGCCAATTCCGTCAGGCTGTCGGCGGTGGAAAAGCCAGGCGTGAAAATCAGCTCGGCCGCCTGTGCGTCGGTCAATGGTGCATCCGTCGCCACCAGACCGGCGCCGTGCGCCTTGGCGCGGATGCGTTCCAGGTCCAGCCCTGCGCCATCATCGGAAAAGGCGATCGCCACTTCATTGCCCTGCTGGCTGACCTGCACCAGCAGTTCGCCCGTCTCGCTCTTGCCGGCGGCCAGGCGCGCGTCGCGCGGCTCGACGCCATGCACGATGGCGTTGCGCAGCAGGTGCTCGAATGGCGCCGCCATGCGTTCCAGTACGCTGCGGTCGATTTCCACGCCACCACCGCGGATGTCGAGGTTGACGCGCTTGTCGACTTCCTTGGCGCTTTGCCGCGCCACGCGGAACAGCCGTTCGGCGATGCTGGCAAACGGCACCATGCGGATCTGCATCAGGTCGCGCTGCAGCTCGCGCGTCAGCCGCGCCTGCAGCACCAGGTCGTCCGTCACCGCGTCGACGCTGTGGCTGAGGTTTTCATGGAACGAGGCCACGTCGTTGACGCTTTCGGCCATCATGCGCGTCAGTTCCTGCAGGCGCGTAAAGCGGTCGAATTCGAGCGGATCGAAATCGCGCTCGCTGCCGACGGCCATGCGCGAGGCGATCTGCGATTCGGCCTGCATTTCCACTTCGCGCAGCTGGCGCCGCAAGCGCGCCAGGTTGTCGGAAAACTCGGACAGCGAAGCGCCCAGCACGCCCACTTCATTTTCCATTTTAGAGCGCGTGATCGATACTTCGCCGGCCTGGTTCACCAGGCGGTCGAGGATATCGGCGCGCACACGCACCAGTGCCGCCTTCGGTTCGGCGGCCGGCGTGTCTTCCATGCCCGGCAAGGGCAGCAAGGGTTGCTGCAGCTGTTCGAACAGGTGCAGCGCATGGTCGTAATGGGCCAGCAATTCCTCGAAGGCCTGCGGCGTGGCGGTGCCCGCGTGCAGCATGTTTTCGATATGCGTCTCGATTTCATGCGCATGCTGGCCCAGGCGCATGGCGCCGGCCATGCGCGCGCTGCCCTTGACCGTATGCAGGGTGCGCAACAGCATCTGCGCCTGGCCGCTGTCGTGCGGCTGCTGCTGCCAGCTGCGCAGCGCCTCGCCGATCTGCGGCAGCAGGTCGGCCCCCTCTTCCAGGAAGACGGACAACAAATCGAGGTCGAGTTCATCGCTGATGCCGGCGCTGGCCGCCAGCAGCGCGGCTGCATCGGCCGGCATGATGGCGGGCGCCGGCGCTTCCGGCGCCGCGTGCTCCAATGGCGGCGCATGTTCGAAACCGGCGTCGAACAGGTCATCGCTTACGCCGCTATCCTGCACCGGCGCCGGCACAGGTACTTCGGCAGCAGCAGGCTGCAGCGCGTCGGCGACGATGCTTGCATATGTCGATTCGAACAGGGTCTCGAGCTGCGGCACAGGAACCTCGGCCACCACGTCGGGTAGCGCTTCCGCAGGCTGCGCCGGCGCGCCGACGATGCTGGCGTAAGCGGCTGCAAACAGGGCGTCGAGCCGCTCTTCCTGGCTCTCGCCAGGCGGCGTCGTCAGGGCGCGCCACAGGGTATTGAGCGCTTCGATCATGTCCGGCTGCGTGGGCGCCAGGTCGCCCAGCGCGAACGCCTGCAGCATTTGTCCGATGCGCTGCGTGGCCTGTTCCAGCACGTCGTGCTGCTCGGCGCGCAGGCCGGCCAGCGGCGGCACCACCGTTTCAATCACCGTTTCCAGCGCGTGCGCCAGGTCGCGCAGGGACTGGAAGCCGACCGTGCCCGACGTCCCCGCCAGGGTATGCACGGCTTGCAGCGCTTCCGCGCTGACGGCACGCTGTTCATGGCGCCATTCGCCGAAGTCGCGCGTGAGCACGCGCAGCAATTCATCCGTCTCGGCCAGGTAGATGTTGTACAAGGGAAGGCTGATGCGCAGTTCGCCCACGTGCTTGAGGTGATCGTCCGGCGCTTCGTGGAGCGCGGGTGCCGTGGCCAAGGGAAGTCCGATCACATTGCCATTGCTGACCACGGGTGCGGCCGATGCCGAGCGAGGCTTGCGCAGTTCGAACGGTCCGCCTTCGCGCACGCGCTCGGCCGCCGCCAGCAGCATGCCGGCTTCACGCTCGCGTCCTGCGCCGCCTTCCAGTTCCGCCAACCATTCACTGAGCTGGTACCAACCGTAATTGAGCAGGGTAAACAGATCGTCGCTGACGGGGCGCGCCTCGGCCAGCCATGTATTCATGACGCGCTCGATGGCGCCGGCCGCTTCGGCAAACTGCGCCAGGCCGATCATGCGGCTGCTGCCTTTCAGGGTGTGGAACGAGCGGCGCAGCATGGCCAGGTGGTCGCCGCTGGCGGCCTGCTCGCGCGGCAGGGCCAGGGTGGTGTCGATAAAGGCCAGCACTTCGCGCGCTTCGGCAATGAAAATGTCGAGCATCTCCGCATCGACATCGGTCACGGCCGGCGCGGCATCCATGCCGGCTGGCGCGGCGGGCGCCAGGGCCTGGTCAAGCAAGGGCACGGGCACGGCGCCGGCGGCGGCGACTTTTTCAAATGGCAGGGCGCGGAAGGTGCCGGCGGCGGCATCGAAATGGAAACGCCCGCTGGCCGCCTGCGCGTTGCGGCCCAGCATATCGACAAAAAAGCCCAGCGCGCTGACATTTTGCGCGATCTCGTCGAGCGCCCCGGCGCGCGCATCCGCATTGGCTTCCGCCTTGGCGTCGCCACCGGCCAGCTGCCGCACGGCCGCATCGACGTGCAGCACGGCGGCGCGCGCGTCTTCCTGTCCCAACCCGGCCAGCTGCTGCTGCAACTGTTCCAGGACGGGTGCGACGCCGTCGAGGGTTCCCGTCCCCGTCCCCGCTGCATCCGCGTAATACGCGTTGAGCACCTTTTCCACCTGGCGCAGGCCCGTCTTCATTTCCTCGGCCAGCGTGGCCACCGTCTGGCCCTGTTCGATCTGACGCGACAGCTCCCCCGCCGTGACGGGCGGCGGCGCTTCGCCAGCCAGCAGCGCCTGCAGGCGCGCGGCGATGGTTTCCGCATTGCCGGCGAAATCGTCTGGCAGGCGGCGCAGCTGCTCCAGGCCCGTGTCGGCAAACAGCAGCGCCATGCCGATTTCATTTTCCAGGGCCGCACTGCGTCCGCTGGCCACGGCTTGCCGCGCCACGGCCGCGCATTCGCGCAGCAGGCTGGCCAGGGCCGGCTGTTTCAAGGTATCGACATGTGTCGCCACCTGTTGCAGCGACGCTTCAAACTCCGTACCCAGGGCAGGATCGAGGTCGGCTTGCGCCAGGCGATTCCAGCAGGCGCGCGCCTGCGCCAGGGCCGTGCGGGCGCCTTGCAAGGCATCCTGGTCGACCTGGCCGTAGCGCCGCGTTTCCACGTCGGCGGGCACCTGCCCCTCCAGCGCGAAAGCGGCACGCAGCTGGCGCGCCTCAGATGTGGGCTCGTGTGCCGCAGCGATGAAAAACAGGGCGTCGCGCAGCATCGCTTCGGGCAGGCTGGCCGTGCCCTGCGCCAGGCGGCGCAATTGCAGGTTGATCAGGCCGAACAACTGTTTGACGTTAAGCGTGCCCATGCCTTCGCCGCTGGCCTCCAGCCCGGAAAACGCCTGCATGGCGAACCAGAAGGTGCGCGCAGGCGCTTCCTGCTGCGCATCGGCCACCAGGGTCAAGGTGGCGTGCAAGTCGCCCGCATGCTGGCGCCGCGTTGCGTCATCCTGCGCCTTCAGGAAGGGCAACAAAGACTTTTCGAAGCGCCCGCGCCAGGCCGGATAGTCAGCCGCCGGCGGCGCGTCGGCCAGCGCGATGGCATGCCCTTCCAGCGTCGACGCGGGCGGGAAAAACAGGTCGGCCGGGTGGATGCGCCCGGCGCCCAGCATGGTTTGCAGATCGCGGTAATAGGGAAACAAACGCGTCGGCTGCGGCGGCGTGCCGGCCACCAGGTCTTCCAGGTATTCGGTCAGGGCCTGATACAGTTCGGCGACAACTTGCGCATGGTCCAGCGTGTATTCGAGGCTGCCGTCGCGAAAACGCGCCAGCGCCTGTTCCGCGCCGTCCGTCAGCAAGCTGGCGCCGGCCACGTCCACCATCACCAGTGCGCCATGCGCCTGGTGCAGATGCGAGCGCGCATGCTGCAGGGCCGTGGCGCGTTCCTCGCGCTCGCGGCCACCCGCCTCGAACAGGGCTGTTTTCGAGCGGCCCAGCGCTTCGCGGATTTCCACCATCACCCACGACAAAGGTTCGCTGTCGAACGGCTTGGACTGCTGTGGACTATCTGGTGTGCTCATGCATGCCTCGGTAAGGAAATCGCCTGGACTGGCGCGGCGTTCAGGCGGCGACGCGGAAGCGCGACACCGAATTTTTCAGTTCCTGCGCCAGCATCGACAATTTATGGATCGACTGCGCCGTTTGCTGCGTGCCATCCTGCGTCTGCTCCGTCACGCTCAGGATATGCTGGATATTCAAGGCCACGCCGCTGGCCGAACCGGCCTGCGTGCCGGTGGCGAACGAGATGCCCTGGATCAGTTCAGCCAGGTGTTTCGACACCTGGCTGATGTCGTTCAAGGCCGCGCCGGCCGCGTCGGACAGGCGTGCGCCCTCGACCACGCCCTGCGTGGACGTTTCCATCGCCCGCGTCGCATCCTGGGTATCGGCCTGGATGGTGCGCACCAGCGCGCCGATCTGCTTGGCGGCGGCGGCCGAGCGCTCGGCCAGGCGCTGCACTTCCTCGGCGACGACCGAGAAGCCGCGCCCCGCCTCGCCGGCCGAGGCGGCCTGGATGGCGGCGTTCAGCGCCAGCACGTTGGTCTGCTCGGTGATGTCGGAAATAAGCTCGGTGATCTCGCCGATTTCCTGCGACGATTCGCCCAGGCGCTTGATGCGCTTGGACGTATCCTGGATCTGCTCGCGGATTTCATGCATGCCCTTGATGGCGTTTTCCACCGCCGTCGAACCCTGCTGCGCGGCCGCCACCGACTGGCGTGCCACGTCGGCCGAGACGCTGGCCGACTTCGACACGTCGGTAATCGCATTGGCCATCTTGACCACGGTGGCGCTGACGCCCTGGATCTCGCGCGACTGCTGCTGCGACGCGATAAGCAGCTTGCTGGAAATGCTTTGCGCCTGCGTCGAGGCCCGGTTGACCTGTTCTGCCGTCGCCGTCACTCGCCCCACCAGGCCGCGCAATTCCTCGACCGTGTAGTTGACGGAATCGGCGATGGCGCCCGTGATGTCTTCCGATACGGTGGCCTGCACCGTCAGGTCGCCGTCGGCGACCTTCTGCAATTCATTCATCAGGCGCAGGATGGCCGCCTGGTTCTGCTCATTCCTGGCCTTCGCCTCTTCCTCTTTTCCCTGCGATTGGAGGCGCAGGATTTCCGCTTCCTGGCGCCGCCGCTCGGCATCGCGCGTGCGGTTGACGGAGTCCTGCAGCAGCACCCTGCCGATGCCGGCCGCCGCGATCAGGGTCAGCAACACGCCGCCGACCATCATCCAGAAGGCGATGCCGAGGGTTTCCTGGTTCACGTGGTACATCTTCTGCAGCAAGGTCAAACGCTGGCGCAGGTCTTCGTTCTCGTTGAAGATCAGCTGTTCCGCGCTTTTCGCCGAACTGAATTTATCGAGCCGGTCGAGTATCGACGACACCAGCTTCTGGTAAGTGTCGAAACTGGCTTTCAGCGCCACCAGCCGGTCGCGCAGTTCGGCGTCGCGCGTGGGTGCCAGTTGCAGCGACACGCTGCCATTGAGCAAGCCTTCGACGGCGGTGCGGAAATACGTCGTGTCGCGCCCCAGCGAAAACGCCGTTTCCGAGCTGATGCTGCCAGACGACAGGAACTCGCTGGCGCTGCGGCTCATGCGCTGGCTCAGCATCATCAGGCGGCCGATGACGGCCAGGTCGCGCGCATTGCCGCCACGCTGCACCTTCAGGGCCGCGATTTCCTCGGCCTGCGCCAGCAGCGCCGGCGACAGCGCGTTCAATTGCTGCAAGGTCTTGTCGAATTCGCCCAGCTCCGGCTTCAGGCGCAAGATCGTGCTGGCCGCGCGGTCGCTGCTGGCCCATTTTTTACGCGCATCGGCCACCGCCGCCAGCAGGGCGGAACGCGACTCGCCGATATCGCGTCCGTGATACGTCCCGCCGCGCAGCATCAGTCGAAAATCCTGATTCAGTTCATTGCGGCTTTCCTCGAGCTGGCGGAAGGCTTCCGGATTGCCTTGCACGGCGTTCGGCGCGGCCTTGCCGATGCGCTGCGAATGCATCAGCGCATCGCTGGCCAGCTGCGTCTGTGCCGAGGCGATATTGCCGCTGCGCGTGTTCAGCCCGACGAACAGCAGGCTGGCGGCCAGGCTCAGGGCCATCACCGTCGACAGGATGCTCAATTGTTTTTGCAACGGAAAGTGGCCGATCAGTGGCAGCTTCCAGTCCCCGGCAGGCGCGCTGGCCAGCGACTTGCGCCGTCCCAGCGCGTCGCGCAGGCGCAGCGGCAGGTCGGCCGCCGATGCCGGGTCCCCGGGCGCGTGCTGCGCTTCGGGCATGCCGGCCGCCAGAATAGGGGAATGGGCACCCATCAGCAAATGTCCTTGTGCATGGGGAAGCCGCCAAAGCCGGCATCGAGGAAGCGTTCCGCTTGCGCCAGCTGCGCCAAGTCCAGGCGCAGCCACTGCTGCCCTTCGCTGTCGCGCAGCGCCTGCGCGGCCCACGATGGGAGCACGCCCGGCGCCGCCTCGTGAACGGGCACGGATTGCATCGCGCGCAACTGGCGCAAGCCCAGCACGCGCTCGACCAGCAAGGCGCAATTGAGGCCAAGGCGGGGAGAAAAGGTGATGATGCGGCAGTGATTGCCCGGCGCGCAAGCCGGTTCGCCCATGTAGCGGGCCAGGTCGACGACCCCCGTCAGGCGTCCGCGCATGGCCGCCAGGCCCAGGTACCAGTCCTGCGCCAGCGGCACGCCCTGGATCTGCACACCGGCGGCAATGACGATTTCACCGAGCTGCGTCAGGTCGAGCAGGCACGGCCGGCCACCGAGCATCACGCCCAGTTCCTTGCGCGCGGCCAGCGCGCCACTGCGCGCGGCCTGTATCCGCTCGATCAATTGCAGCTGATACTGGCGCAAGCGGCCCTGCCGCGCGCCCGTCTCGAAGGATGGCATGGCGGCGGCAGGCGAAAAGGCCGCAGTGGACACGCCGTGACCTGGCATCGTGTGCATGCTCAGGAAATCGCGGCGATCTTGGCCAGAAGATCGGCTTCGACCACCGGCTTGACCAGGTAATCGCGCGCGCCCTGGCGCAAGCCCCAGATGCGGTCCGTTTCCTGGCTCTTGCTGGAACAGATAATCACCGGCACGTCCTGCAGTTCGGGATCGCGCGCGATCGCCCGCGTGATCTGGAAGCCATTCGCACCGGGCATCACCACGTCCATCAGGATCAGGTCGGGCCTGGCCTGCTTCAGTTGCGCCAGCGCGTCGGCGCCGTCCTGCGCCGTGAGGACAGCGTAACCGGCACGCACCAGGATCTCGCTCAGGTAATAGCGTTCTGTCGGCGAGTCATCGACGATCAGAATTGTGTGTATGGCCATCTGCTTCCTTGCTGCGTTGTCAATCAATAAAACCACTTAGTCAAAATGCCCGGCCAGGTGCCGCCGCACGGCCTCCAGCAGCGCCTCGCGCGCCAGCGGCTTGGCCAGGCAGGCGCTGGCGCCTGCCATGGCGCCGCGCGCGCGGTCGAACAGGCCCTCCTTCGACGACAGCATCAGCACCGGCGTGGCGTGGAAAGCCGCACTGGCCTTGATCAGCGCGCAGGTGCGGTAGCCGTCCAGGCGCGGCATCACAATGTCGCACACGATCAGCGCTGGCTGGCAGTCGGCGATCTTGGCCAGGGCCTCGAAGCCGTTTTCCGCCACCACCACGCGATAACCGGCCTCGCCGAGGATCTTCGCGGCGGCGCTGCGTATCGTCGCGCTGTCGTCGATGACGAGTATCGTCACGGCATCGGACGGCGCCTCGGGCAAAAAGGGACGCGTCATGTGATTATTCGACAATCTTTCATACCATAGCACAGGCAGCCGCGATACCTGCGTGCGGCAGCGGCATCCCATGGCCTTCGATTAATTACAGCGCCACCATCTCGAAATCATCCTTGCGCGCGCCGCATTCAGGACAGGTCCAGTTCATCGGAACATCGGCCCAACGCGTGCCGGGAGCGATGTCTTCGTCGGGCAAGCCGGCCGCTTCATCATAAACCCAGCCGCAAATAAGACACATCCACGTTTGGAATTGCTGCGTTGTTTCGTTGCTACTCACGTTCTGCCACCCTTCAATCAAGTAAAATGCTGAATTAGGTATCTTAATCTACCCGCCGTGCAAAACCAAACTTCTCCCCTCATATTAAGCTTCGGCGTGTCCGATCCGGTCGGCGCGATCGGCATCCAGGCCGATCTGGCCACCTTTTCAGCCTTCGGCTGCCATGGACTGTCCGTCACCACGGGCCTGTTGATCAGCGATACGGCGCGCGTGGAAGACGTGCAGGCGGTCGACCCGGACTGGGTTTCCGACCAGGCGCGCGTGCTGCTGGAAGACATGTCCGTGGCCGCCATCAAGATCGGCGCGCTGGGCAGCGTGGAAAACGTCACGGCCATCGCCGAAATCGTCTCCGACTATCCGAACGTGCCGCTGATCCTCGATCCCTTCATTTCGGCGCTGCCGGAACAGGGCATGGACGACGAAGACATCCTCACGGCCGTGCGCCAGCTGCTGATCCCGCAAACGACCCTGCTGGTGCTCTCGCCGGTGGAGCTGGAACGCCTGGCCGAGACCTGGCGCGACGCCGACCCGGACGACACATTACAAAACGACGTCGACTACCTGGTGGCGCTGGGCTGCGAATACGTGCTCGTCACCGGCATGCCGGCCGACGCCAGCAAGTCCGGCACGGCCGAAGGAAAGCTGCGCGCCAATACCCTGTTCGGCGAAGACGGCGTGGTGCGCCACGACGAATGGCAGCACCTGCCCGGTATCTTCAACGGCGCCGGCAGCACCCTGTCGGCCGCGGCCACCGCTCTGCTAGCCCTGGCGGAAAACGAAGACGATGTGCCGCAGATAGTCGTGGCGGCGCAGGAATTCACGGCCGGCGCGCTGGCCCACGCGCAGCGCCACGGCATGGGCAAGCTGGTGCCGAACCGGCTGTTCCGGCGCCTGGCGGGCGCACAGTAATCACGACACAGACAACGATCCACTTTCAAGGCACGATTATCATGACGACGACTTCACAGAACGACATCCTGTTTGCCCGCGCACAAAAAACCACGCCAGGCGGCGTCAATTCGCCCGTGCGCGCCTTCCGCTCCGTGGGCGGCACGCCGCGCTTCATCACGCGCGCCGAAGGCCCGTACTTCTGGGATGCGGACGGCAAGCGCTATATCGACTACATCGGTTCCTGGGGTCCGGCCATCGTCGGCCATGCCCACCCGGAAGTGGTGAAAGCGGTGCAGGATGCGGCCGCGCTGGGCCTGTCGTTCGGCGCGCCGACGGAAGGCGAAGTGCTGATGGCCGAGGAAATCACGCGCCTGGTGCCGTCGATCGAACAGGTGCGCCTGGTCTCGTCGGGCACGGAAGCGACCATGAGCGCCCTGCGCCTGGCGCGCGGCGCCACGGGGCGCGACAAGATCGTCAAGTTCGAAGGCTGCTACCACGGCCACGCCGATTCGCTGCTGGTGAAAGCAGGCAGCGGCCTGCTCACCTTCGGCAACCCGACGTCGGCCGGCGTGCCGGAAGATTTCGTGAAGCACACCCTGGTGCTCGACTATAACAATGTGGAACAGCTGAAAGACGCCTTCGACAGCTTCGGCGCGGAAATCGCCTGCGTCATCGTCGAACCGGTGGCCGGCAACATGAACCTGGTGAAAGCCACGCCGGCATTCCTGCAGGCGATGCGCGAACTGTGCACGCAGCACGGTGCCCTGCTCATTTTCGATGAAGTCATGTGCGGCTTGCGCGTGGCCTTGGGCGGCGCGCAGGCGCTGTACGGCATCAAGCCCGATCTCACGGCGTTGGGCAAGGTGATCGGCGGCGGCATGCCGGTGGCGGCCTTCGGCGGCAGCGCGGCGCTGATGCACCACATGGCGCCGCTGGGCGCCGTCTACCAGGCCGGCACCTTGTCGGGCAACCCGGTCGCCGTGGCGGCCGGCATGGCGACATTGAAACTGATTCAGCAGCCCGGCTTCTACGAGCAGCTGGGCGCCACGGCCAAGCGTCTGGCCGAAGGCCTGACCGCCGCCGCCAGGGAAGCGGGCGTGGTTTTCTGCGCCGACTACATCGGCGGCATGTTCGGCATTTATTTCAGCGCCACGCCACCGACCAGCTACGCGGAAATGATGGCGGGCGACCGCAGCAAGTTCAACGCCTTCTTCCACGCCATGCTGGACGAAGGCGTGTACTTCGCGCCAGCCGCCTTCGAGGCGGGCTTCGTCTCGGCGCAGCACGACGATGCCGTCATCGACGCCACCATCGCTGCCGCGCGCAAGGTGTTTGCCACGCTGGCCTAAGCTGCATCATTAAGCTGCACCTGTCTGCCTGACCACGCAGCGGCCCGCCTGGCCGCTGCGCGCCTCCCCGCCCTGCCATCCCCCTGCCGCGTTATTGCTCATAATCATTTGACGCAATGCACAAAATTTGACCCTGGGCCGCCTCCGGCCATGCAAATGCAAAAAAAGTATCGGTTTCAGCACATGTAATCGGTAGCCCTGCCGCGCTCGCCTGCATAGAATGGGGACATAAACCAATAACCCGCCCAGCCGGCAACATGGCTGGAGCGCACGGTAACCCAGCAGGAGACACGCCATGACACGCATCCGCCTTGCCGCCACGCCCCGTTCCTGCCGTCCTGTTCCCCGCCTCGCCTGACCCGCGCGGAGCCCGCCATGCATCCCGATCTCGAAGTCGTCTGCGTGCCCGCCGATGAATCGTTTACAGCCTGGTCGCACGGCTACCCCTACCGTACCGTGCGCTGGCACTTTCATCCCGAATATGAAATCCAGCTGATCACCGACACCAGCGGCAAGTACTTCGTCGGCGACTATATCGGCGATTTCGAGCCGGGCAACCTGGTCATGTCCGGCCCCAACCTGCCGCATAACTGGGTCAGCGAACTGCCCGATAACCAGCCGGTGCCGCAGCGTTGCCTGATCCTGCAATTCACGGCCGAATTCATGGCCAAGGCCATCGCCGCCTTCCCGGAATTGCAGCCGGTCGTGACCCTGCTGGACGAATCGCGCAGCGGCCTGTTGTTTACGCCGGAGGCAGGCGCCGCCGCGCTGCCCCTGATGCAGGCCTTGCTGGAAGCGCGCGGCTGCCGCCGGGTCATGCTGTTCCTGTCGCTGCTGGAACTGCTGCTGCACGACAGCGAGCGCCGCAAACTGTCCAGCCCCAGCTACCTGCCCGATCCGCACAGCTATATGGCGTCGAAGATCAACCTGGCGCTGGCCTATATCGGCAAGAACCTGTCGACCGACCTGCGCGAATCGGAACTGGCCGAACTGATCGGACAAAACGTCAGCTCCTTCTCGCGCTCGTTCAGCAAGCACACGGGAATTTCCTTTGTGCAATACGTGAACTTGCTGCGCATCAAACTGTCCTGCGAAATGCTCAGCAACAGCGCCTTGAGCATCACGGACATCTGCTACCAGGTCGGCTTTAACAATCTGTCCAATTTCAACCGCCAGTTCCTCGCGCACAAGGGTATTTCCCCGTCGAAATTCCGCCGCTACGACGGCCTCAAAACGGCGGCGCCAGGCAATTGAGTTCGCTTCTTCCCGCTTCATGCCCCGGCAGCAGGCAAGGCAAGGCTGCCACGACACCCAAAATGCATACTAAAAATCAGGAGACGATGATGTTGAAAAGAAAATTGCTTGCCCTGTCCACGACCGCCCTGTGCGCCGCCGGCCTGGCCATGCCCGCCAGCGCCGCGCCGCTGAAGATCGGCATGTCCTTCCAGGAACTGAATAATCCGTATTTCATCACCATGAAAAAGGCGCTGGAAGAGGCAGCCGCCAGCATCGGCGCCACGGTGGTGATCACCGATGCGCGCCATGATGTGGCAAAGCAGACGAGCGACGTGGAAGACATGATCCAGAAAAAGATCGACATCCTGCTGCTCAACCCCACCGATTCGGTGGGCATCCAGTCGGCCGTCAAGGCGGCCAAGGCGGCTGGCGTGATCGTCATCGCCGTCGATGCGAATGCCAACGGCCCCGTCGATTCTTTTGTCGGCTCGAAAAATTTCAATGCGGGCCAGCTGGCCTGCACCTACCTGGCCAAGAGCCTGGACGGCAAGGGCGACGTGGCGATCCTCGACGGCATCCCTGTCGTGCCCATCCTGGAACGGGTGCGCGGCTGCAAGGATGCGCTGGCAGCATTTCCTGGCATCAAGATCGTCAGCACCCAGAACGGCAAGCAGGAACGCGACCAGGCCTTGACGGTCACGGAAAACATCCTGCAGGCGCAGCCCAAACTGAAAGGCATTTTCAGCGTCAACGATGGCGGCGCCATGGGCGCGCTGTCAGCCATCGAGGCGAGCGGCAAGGACGTGAAACTGACCAGCGTCGACGGCGCGCCGGAAGCCATCAAGGCGATGCTCAAGCCCAATTCCAGGTTCATCGCCACGGCCGCCCAGTACCCGCGCGACCAGGTGCGCCTGGCGCTGGCCATCGCCATGGCAAAGAAATGGGGCGCCAACGTGCCGGCGCAGGTGCCGGTCGACGTCAAGCTGGTGGACAAGGCCGGCGCCAAGTCCTTCAGCTGGTAAGCGTCGCAGCCACCGTGCTTGCCCACTCCCGCGGCCTGGCTGCGGGAGCTTCACCGTTATTCCGGATCCCATCATGCAGACGATCTTGCAGCTACAAAACATCACCAAGGGTTTCCCCGGCGTGAAGGCCTTGAACGACATTAACCTGAGCATCCGCCAGGGCGAAATCCACGCCTTGCTGGGTGAAAATGGCGCCGGCAAGTCGACACTGATGAAAATTCTCAGCGGCATCTACCGGCCCGATGCGGGCAGCATCGTGGTCGATGGCCAGCCCTGCTATTTTCACAGCTACAACGATGCCATCGCCGCCGGCATCGCCATCATCTTCCAGGAGTTTTCCCTGGTTCCCTACCTGAATGCGGTGGAAAACATCTTCCTGGGACGCGAGCGGGCGAATGCCCTGGGCCTGCTGTCGAAAAAAGCCATGCGGCAGGAAGCGGCAGCCATCTTCGCGCGCCTGAACATCGAGATCGACCTGTCGGCCGAGGTCAGCCAGCTCAGCATTGCCCAGCAACAGTTCGTGGAAATCGGCAAGGCCCTCTCGCTCAATGCCCGCATCCTGATCCTCGACGAACCGACGGCCCCCCTGACGCCCAGCGAAGCGGGGCACCTGTTTGCCATCATGCGCGAACTGCGCCAGCAAGGCGTGGCGATGATCTTCATTTCGCATCACATGGAAGAGATCTTCGACGTGTGCGATCGCATCACCGTCCTGCGCGATGGCCAGTACGTGGGCATGACGGACGTGGCCGCCACCGATATCGGCCAGTTGGTGGAAATGATGGTGGGGCGCAAGCTGGAAGCCAACTTCCCCGCCAAGCCGGCGCCTCCCGCCTCGCCCGCCATCGTGCTCGAGGCCCGCGACGTGCGCCTGTCCAGGGATGGCCCCGTCAACAGCTTCGAGCTGCGGCAGGGCGAAATCCTCGGCTTTGCCGGCCTCGTCGGTTCCGGCCGCACGGAACTGGCGCTGGCCGTGATGGGCGCCCACCCGGCCTGGCACAAGGACATCCGCATCCACGGCAAGCGCGCCAGCCTGCGCGATCCGGCCGATGCCTTGCGGCACGGCATAGGCCTGTTGCCGGAAAGCCGCAAGACCGAAGGACTGATCCTCGATTTCGACATCAGGGAAAACATGTCCATCAATAACCTGGGGAAATACACGGGTGCGGGCCTGATACGCCGCCCGGCCGAGCTGGCCGCCACGCGGGCCATGATGGCCAAGGTGGGCGTCAAGGCGCCCGGTCCCGGCACGCGCGTGGGCACCCTGAGCGGCGGCAACCAGCAGAAAGTGGTGATCGCCCGATGGCTCAACCATCACTGCAAGATCCTCATCTTTGACGAGCCCACGCGCGGCATCGACGTGGGCGCCAAGGCGGAGATCTACCGCCTGATGCGCGCCCTCACCAGCGATGGCTATTCCATCATTCTGATTTCATCGGAACTGCCGGAAATCACCGGCATGTGCGACCGGGTCGCCGTGTTCAAGCAGGGCGCCATCGTGGCCATGCTGGAAGGCACGTCCATTCACTCCAGCGAGGTAATGCGCCATGCAACAGCCGGTCAACACTGAACCCCTCGCGGCGCCGCGCCGCGCCGCCCCTCCCCTGTCAGCCAGGCGGCTGTGGGCCATGCTGAAACAGTCGCCCGCCTTCCTGCCGCTGCTGGGCCTGCTGCTGGTGTCGGCGGCGATGGCGGCCACCACCGACCATTTCTTTTCCAGCGATAACCTGGTCAATATCGCCCGGCAAGTGTCGATCAACGCCATCATCGCCGTCGGCATGACGTGCGCCATCCTCAGCGGCGGCATCGACCTGTCCGTCGGCTCCGTGATGGCGCTGACGGGTACCTTGACGGCGGGCCTGATGGTGGCGGGCCTGCCGCCCGGGCTGGCCATCGCGGCCGGCCTGGCCGTGGGCATCGCCTTTGGCGTGGGCAATGGTTTCTTTGTCGCCTACGCCAGGATGCCGCCAATTATCGTCACCCTGGCCACCATGGGCATCGCGCGCGGGCTGGCCCTGCTGTACACGGGCGGCTACCCGATCAACGACTTGCCGGACTGGTTCGAATTCTTTGGCCGCGGCACGGTGCTGGGGGTGCAGACGCCGATCCTGGCCATGCTGCTGGTCTTCCTCGTCGCCTATGTGCTGCTCGACCACACGCCGCTGGGCCGCTATATCTACGCCATCGGCGGCAACGAGGAAGCGACGCGCCTGAGCGGCGTGCGCGTGGCGCGCTACAAGCTGCTGGTATATGCCATCAGCGGCGGCACGGCCGCCATCGCGGGCCTGGTGCTGACGTCGCGCCTGATGAGCGGCCAGCCGAACGCCGGCATCGGCTTCGAACTGGACGCCATCGCCGCCGTCGTCATGGGTGGCACGGCCATCACGGGCGGGCGCGGTTCCATCGTCGGCACGCTGATCGGCGCCGTCATGCTCGGCGTACTGAATAACGGCCTGAACATGATGGGCGTCTCGCCCTACCTGCAAAACATCATCAAGGGCGTGATCATCCTGCTCGCCATTTACATCAGCCGCAACAGCAGCAAGCGCGCCTGACCACCACCTTTATCACCTGGAGCCTCCCATGAAGTACACCGAAGTCGAGATGCAAGCCGTCGTTTGCCACGGTCCGAAAGATTACCGCCTGCAAAAGATCACCCGCCCCAAGCCACGCCTGAACGAGTTGCTGATCCGCATCGCCGCCTGCGGCATCTGCGCCAGCGACTGCAAATGCCACTCAGGCGCCGCCATGTTCTGGGGCGGCGACGGCCAGCCATCGTGGGTCAAGCCGCCCGTGATCCCCGGCCACGAATTCTTCGGCTACGTGGTCGAGGCGGGAGAGCACGGCGAGGAACACTTCGGCGTGAAGGTGGGCGACCGCATCATTGCCGAGCAGATCGTGCCTTGCGGCAAGTGCCGTTTTTGCAAATCGGGCAAATATTGGATGTGCGAAGTGCACAATATCTTCGGCTTCCAGCGCGAAGTGGCCGATGGCGGCATGGCCGAATACATGCGCATTCCGCCCACGGCCCTCGTGCATAAAATTCCCGAGAGCATTTCGCTGGAAGACGCCGCCATCATCGAGCCGATGGCGTGCGCCATCCATACGGTCAACCGCGCCGAAGTGCAGCTCGACGACGTGGTGGTGATCGCCGGGGCCGGGCCGCTGGGCCTGATGATGGCGCAGATCGCCGCCCTGAAGACGCCCAAAAAACTGGTGGTGATCGACATGGTGCCGGAACGCCTGGCGCTGGCGCGCGAGTATGGCGCCCACGTCACCATCAATCCCGCCACCGACGATGCGCTGGCCATCATCCACGGCTTGACGGACGGCTACGGCTGCGATGTGTATATCGAGACGACGGGCGTGCCGGCCGGCGTGACGCAGGGCTTGAACCTGATCCGCAAGCTGGGCCGCTTCGTCGAATTCAGCGTGTTTGGCAAGGAAACCAGCGCCGACTGGTCCATCATCGGCGACCGCAAGGAACTCGACGTGCGCGGCGCCCACCTGGGACCGTATTGCTACCCGGTCGCCATCGACCTGCTGGAACGGGGCCTGGTCACCTCGAAAGGCATCGTCACGCACGACTTTCCGCTGGAAGACTGGGAACAGGCGTTCGCACTGGCCAACTCGCTCGATTCCATCAAGGTCTTGCTGAAACCGGCACAACATTAACGGGGAAACCGGCATGGATTACGTCATCGGTGTCGATATCGGCACGCAAAGCACCAAGGCCCTGCTCGTCACCAGCGGCGGCACCCTCGTGGCCCAGCATGCGCACGGCTACCAGGTCGACACGCCCCGGCCCCTGTGGGCCGAGCAATGGCCGGCCGTGTGGTACGACGCCGTGGTGGCGTGCGTGCGGCAAGTGCTGCATGCCAGCGGCGTGCCGGCCGCGAGCGTCAAGGCCCTCTGCGTGAGCAGCCTGTATGGCGGCTCCGGCATTCCCGTCGATGCCGCCATGCAGCCGCTGCACCCGTGCCTGATCTGGATGGATCGGCGCGCCACCGACGAGGTGGAATGGGTCAATCAGCACGTCGACCTGGAACGGCTGTACGCCGTAACCGGCAACGGCGTCGACAGCTATTACGGCTATACCAAGATGCTGTGGCTCAAGCGCCACCGTCCCGAAGTGTGGGACCGCACGCGCTACTTCCTGCCGCCGAACAGCTACATCAACTATCTGCTGACGGGGGAAGTGGCCGTCGACCATAGTTCGGCCGGCAATATCGGCGGCGTGTACGACCTGGCCGCGCGCAGCTGGTCGGCCCCTATGCTGGAGGAACTCGGCATCCCGGCGCGCATGATGCCGGAGCGCCTGGTCGACTCGTCCGACGTGGTGGGCACGCTGCTGCCGCTGGCGGCCCAGCAGTTGGGCTTGCTGGAAGGCACGCCCGTCATCGCCGGCGGCGTCGATGCGGCCGTGGCCACCTTCGCCGCCGGCGCCAGCCGCGCGGGCCAGCACGTGGCGATGATCGGAACCAGCATGTGCTGGGGCTATATCCACCAGCAAGTCGATGCGCGCCACGGCCTGATCAGCATGCCGCACGTGTTCAACAGCCAGTCCGACCTGTATGTGTTTGGCGGCGCCATCACGGCCGGCGCGTCCGTCAGCTGGTTCCGCGACGAGTTTTGCCAGGCCGACGTGGAGGCGGCCAGACGGCTGGGCCATGCCGATGCGCACCAGTTGATGGAAGAGCAGGCGCAAGCGGTACCGCCCGGCGCGGAAGGCGTGCTGTTCCTGCCCTATCTGATGGGGGAGCGCAGCCCCATCTGGGATGCCAGGGCCAGCGGCGCCTTCCTGGGCCTGAGCCTGTACCACAGCCGCGCCCATCTGTATCGCGCCGTGCTCGAAGGCGTGAGCTTTGCCCTGAAACACAATATCGAGGCGGGCGCCAAAGGTACCGGCACGGTGGCGCTCGACGACAAGCTGATCGTCGTCGGCGGCGCCGCGCACTCGCCCCTGTGGATGCAGATCATTGCCGACATCACGGGCTATCCCGTCTACACCATCGCGGAAAACGTCGAGGCGGCGCTGGGCGCAGCCTTGCTGGCGGCGCTCGGTACCGGCCTCGTCACCAAGGAAGCGGCCCAGCTGGGCTGGGTCACCCTGGTGCCGCGCAGCAAGCCACAAGCGGAGGCCAGCGAGGTGTACCGCCGCACCTTTGCCCTGTACCGCGATGCCTATCCCGCCTTGCGGCCCCTGATGCACCGCATCAATAACGACAACCAGACCTGAGGAATACCATGCTATTCGATTTCCGCCACAAGAAATTCATCGTCACGGGCGCTTCCAGCGGCATCGGCCTCGTCACGGCGCGCATGCTCAGCGCGGCCGGCGCGCGCGTCATTGCCATCGGACAAAACGCCGAACGGCTGGCCGCACTGGCCGACGAAACCGGTTGCGAGCCGCTGCAGCTCGACATCAGCGACAGCGACGCCATGGCGGCCGCGCTGGCGCCGCTGCGCAACATCGATGGTCTCGTCAATTGCTCCGGCATCTCGCAACTGGGGCCCAGTTTGGAAGTCGATGCGGCCAGCTTTGACCGCGTGATGGTGGTCAATGCGCGCAGCGCGGCCATGATGGCGCGCCATGTGGCGCAGGGCATGCTGCGCGAAGGACACAAGGGCAGCATCGTGAACGTTTCGAGCCAGGCGGCGCTGGTGGCGCTCGAGCATCATCTGGCGTATTGCGCTTCGAAGGCGGCCATGGATGCGATCACCCGCAGCCTGTGTCTGGAACTGGGGCCGCACGGCATCCGCGTCAACAGCGTCAATCCCACCGTGACCCTGACGCCGATGGCGGAACGGGACTGGAGCGACCCGGTAAAAAGCGCTCCCATGCTGGCGGCCATTCCGCTGCGCCGTTTCGCCACCCCGGAAGAGGTAGCGAGCCCCATTTTGTTCCTGCTCAGCGACGCCGCCGCCATGATCAGCGGCGTCAGCCTGCCGATCGATGGCGGCTATACCTGCCGCTAAATCACTTGCAATTAAGCAACTTGCGGCTCGGTGGCCGGCTGCAGCAGGGCCGCCACCAGCGCCGGCAGGCTGGCCATGTCGCTGAACACGACATGCGCGCCAGCCGCCTTCAGGCGCGCTTCCTGGCCGGCGGCAATATGCCCGCCGCCGATAAAGCCCAAGACCGTCATGCCCGCCGCCACGGCAGCCGTCACGCCCGTGACGCTGTCTTCCAGCACCAGGCACTGGCCCGGTGACACGCCGAAAGCGGCCGCCGCTGCCAGGTACAGGCCCGGATGCGGCTTGGCATGGCCCACCAGGTCCGGCGTGAATACACGCTGATCGAACAACGGCGCCATGCTAGTCCGCTCGAGCGCCGACAGCACGCGCGCGCTGACGCTGTTCGAGGCCACGGCCTTGGGCAGGGGAATGGCGGCCAGCGCTTGCGCCACGCCGGGCACGGCGCGCAATTGCGCGTCGCAAGCCGCATCGACCGCGTTGCCGATGGCCATGATGTCATCGGCCGGCAATTGCGGCAAGCCCAGCTCCTTGTAGATATCCTGCATCAGCGGCACCAGGCGCTGACCCAGGCGCGGCTCGATCAAACCTTGCAGGGTGATGCCCTCAGGCAGGTTCTGCAGGCGCGGCCCCAGCAATTCCAGCAGCGCTTGCAGGGCCACGGCTTCGCTGTCGATCAGCACGCCATCGCAGTCGCTGATCAGGTGGGTGAAGCGCGGTGGGGTAGTGGCGGTATCAGGCATGGACTCTCCAGAAGGCAACAGTGACGGGAAATGCGGCGGCCAGCCAGCCAAGGCTGGCATCGCAACGATCATAGGTGGAACAGGCGGACGCTACCACGCAGAAAACGTCTGAATGACGATACTTTTCTGCCACAGGCAGCCAGCGGGGGAAAGAATCGGGCGCCAGGCAGGCGGCGACGAACGAATACCAATTCAATACCACGCAATACCAGTGATTATCGCTGATTTTTGAAATTGCTGCGTTCGTCTTGAAACCGGGACGCGGAAGCGCCCCGGCGATGCTGCGCTGCGGCTTATTTCAGCCAGCCACGGTGGCGGAAATACAGGAAGGGCGCGATGGCGCTGGTGATCATCAAGCCCCAGGCCCATGGATAGCCGAACGACCATTCCAGTTCCGGCATCAACTTGAAGTTCATGCCGTACACGCTGGCGATCAGGGTCGGCGGCAGGAAGGCCACGCTGGCCACCGAGAAGATCTTGATGATCTTGTTCTGGTTGATGTTAATGAAACCGACGGTGGCATCCATCAGAAAGTTGATCTTATCAAACAGGAAAGACGTATGGCCGTCCAGCGATTCGATGTCGCGCAAAATCTGCCGCGCTTCCTCGAACTGCTCCGAATTCAATAAGCGGCCGCGCATCAGGAAACTCACGGCGCGGCGCGTATCCATCATGTTGCGACGGATACGGCCATTCAAATCTTCCTCGTGGGCAATGGCATTCAGTGCTTCGGCCGCGTGCGCATCGGTAAATTCCTTTTGCAATACGCGCGTGCTGACTTCTTCCAGGTTCTGGTAGATGCCTTCGAGCACGTCAGCCGAATATTCGGCATCGGTGGCGTACAGGTCGAGCAGCACGTCCATGTAGTCGGCAATCGAACCTGGCCGCGAGCGGGCGCGCATGCGCACCAGGCGGAACACGGGCAGGTCGTCCGTATGCATGGAAAACAAAATCTTGCGGGCAAGAATGAAGGCTACCGTAATGACGCGCGAGGGACCGTCGTCCTCTTCACGCAGGAAGTCCGTGCGCAGGTGCAAGTCGCCGTTTTCCGCTTCGTAATAGCGGGCCGACGCTTCAATATCCTTGACTTCGTCTTCGCCCGGCAGGGTGACGTTGTAGATGGCCTTGACCCAGGCCCGCTCATCATCGGTAGGGTCGGTCAGGTCGACCCACACCGGTTCGGCATTTTCGAGGTCTGCGCGGCTGTCGATCGGCACCTGGTTGAGCCGGCCATTCTGTAATACAAAGACATTGATCATGCGCGCTCTCAGCCGGATGTGGGGTTATCGTGATGTGCTGGCGCTGGCGCCAAAAATGAAAACAGCGCAAGTGTACCCGCAAAGGCCTTTTCACGACCACCCCCGGCACCGCTTTTTCACGGAAAAAGTGCGGCGTTGCACCAAGCGGGGCCGATTAAGATGCTGCCCCCGCAATAGTGCCAATCAAGCAGCTTTGATTTTATGCAAAGAAAGCCCGCTGCCCTCAAGGCAGCTCCGCCGCCCCCATGCGGCGCAGGATGACACTGGTACGCCGGTTCAGGTAGCCCGTATCACGGTGACGGTCATAAAAGCGGGGATTCGGCAGCATCACGGCCAGTTTCGCCGCCTGTCCCGCGCTCAGGCCCGCTGCGCTGACCCGGTAATAGTGGCGCCCCGCCGCTTCGGCGCCAAAGATGCCCGTGCCAAACTCCACCACGTTCAGATAAATCTCGAAAATGCGCTGCTTTTCCATCAGGTTTTCCAGCATATACGTGATGATCAGTTCCTGGCCCTTGCGCACATAGCTGCGCGAACCGGACAGGAACAGATTCTTCGCCAACTGCTGCGTGATGGTGGAGCCGCCCGCCACGACCTTCTGCTTCTTGCTGTTTTTTTCATATGCTTTTTGCAAGGCTTCCCAGTCCACGCCTTCGTGCTCGGAAAAATTCGCGTCTTCCGAGGCGATGATGGCCCGTTTCAGATTGTTCGAGATGCGGTTGTACGGCACCCACGTCTGCTTGATGGTGGCGTTGGGATTCTTGTCCTGCAAGACAGACAATTGTTCGCGCATGAACGCCGTGCTGGACGGGTTATGATCGACCCACCACCAGATTTGCAGGAAGAAATACAGTTGCACGACGATAAAGGCCAGCACGGGCACGATGAACAGCCACTTGATCCAGCCGTAGCGGCTGGCGCCCTTGCGCGCGCCCTTCTTGCCGCCGCTCACAGGGCACCGCGCAATTGCGCCAGCAAATCCTGCGTCTGCGGCCGCACGCCGCGCCACACGTAAAACGCTTCGGCCGCCTGCTCCACCAGCATGCCCAGGCCGTCGCGCACCTGCGCGCCATGCTGCGCGGCAAAGTCCATGAAGACGGTGGGCTGGGCACCATACATCATGTCCAGCGCCAGCGTGTGATCGCCGAAGATACCCGGCGGCACGGGCGGCAAATCGCCCGCCAGGCTGGCCGAGGTGGCATTGATGACGATATCAAAAACGCCCGCGGGCTGCGTGTAGCCGCCGGCGCGCAGCTGAGCAGCGTGACTCGCCGCATCCGCAAACTGCGCCACCAGCGCCTCGGCCGTGGCCACAGTGCGGTTGGCAATGAAGATTTCCTGCGGTCCCTGTTCCAGCAAGGGCAGCACGACGCCGCGCGCCGCGCCGCCCGCGCCCAGCAGCAGGACGCGCTTGCCGGCGACGCTCACGCCCGCGTTGCGCACGATGTCCGCCACCAGGCCCGCGCCATCGGTATTGTCGCCAAGAATGGTGTCGCCATCGAAACGCAGGGTATTGACGGCGCCGGCGGCCCTAGCCCGCGGCGTCAGCTCGGTGGCCAGCGCGCACGCGTCCAGTTTAAAGGGCACCGTCACGTTTGCACCCTTGCCGCCCTCGGCGGCAAACGTACGGGCCGCCAGGGCAAAGCCGTCCAGCGGCGCCAGCCGGTGATCATAGACCATGGCCTGGCCTGTCTGCAGGGCAAAGGCGGCGTGGATCAGGGGGGACTTGCTGTGGGCGATGGGATTGCCGAAGACACAATATTGATCAGGATTCATTTCTTGCTTGTTCAATTGCTGCCGCCAGTCAGGTTAGCTTCCATTTTTTCTTCGCGCGTAAATTTGAAGCGGGTGATGACGACCCACAGGTCATCCTTGTCACTCGACAACATGTTCGGTGGGAAACGGCCAAACGGCGCCGCGCGGCGCACGATGGCCAGGGCCGCCGCATCCAGTGCCGGATTGCCCGAGCTTTTCTCCACGCGGGCGCCGCCCTCTTTCTGGTAAATCGTGCCGTCCTGGAAGATGGGGATGTAGACGACCAGTTCGCCATACATCTTGCGGCCATTCTTTTGCGGGAAATTCAGGGTGCCGATTTCCTCGATGCGCTTTTGCAGGGTCTTGTAATACATGGCGTAGCCGACTTCCTGCGTGCTGGGCGTAATGAAAGTCTTGCGCGGACGTTTATTTTGGTCTTCCACGGTCTGGCTGATCTCGGCCGCCATACGCGCGATGGCCTTGCTGCTTTCCATCAAGTCTGAGCCGCTGGCCAGGGGATTGGGCTTGTCTTTTTCAGTGACGGGCGCGGCGCTGTAAGGCGTAGGCTTGGCCGCCTGCGTCAGCAATTCCTGCTGTCTTTGTTCCAGTTCGGCAATGCGCCGGGCGCTGGCCTTGACGCTGTCGCCCTCTTCCACCTTGCGCATGTCGGGCAAGGGCGACTTGGCGCGGCCCTTGTCGGCCTGTCCACCACCGTCGAGGTTAGCTTGCGCCAGGGCCTCGGCCTTCAGCGGCTTGTTGGCATGCTTGGTATTGACCAGTATCACTTCCAGGCCGGGATCGGTAGCCACGGCCCGCTGCGGGGCCGGGGCGACAAAATGCATCGCCAGTAAGGCGCCGTGCGCCAGCAGCGATACCGCCACGGCTATCATCAGAAAACGATTCTCTCGGAAAGACTTCACGCGCAACCCAGTTCGCAACAAGCACAAGATACAAGATGGCTGAATTCTACGTCAAAGGGCGGTGCCGGCAACAGTTTTCAGCACCGCCTTGATGGCGTGACGACGACCTTACTTGACCTCGGGTTCGCTGACCACGTCTTCGCTGGCCAGCTCCGCCACTTCCGCCTCGGCGTCGCCGACCTGGTTTGCTGCTTCCGGCGCCATGTCACCCTCTTCCGCGCCTTCGTCGCCCGACTCTTCCTCATAGTCCAGCTCGGCATCGGCCGCCGCATCGGGCACGGCAGCGATTTCCAGCAGGCGCGCTTCGATGCTCAGGTCGACTTCATCCCAGCGCAGCAAGTCCAGTTTCACTTGCGCACCGCGCGCCACCGATGGCATGCCCGGCAGCTTGATGACCAGCGGAATGTCGACCAGGCGCAAAATCTCGTCTTTCAGCACGACGGCATCGACCTGGCGCGCGTTTTCCTGGTGCAGCCAGCGCAAGCACCAGTAGCGTTCCATGTTCGACTGGAAATCGCCATACGCGGCATATGCAGCATCGAAGGCCGAGACGATGGCGAACAAATTCGCGTCGCGCGGCTTGAACGGGGCCACCAGCGGCGCCGTCACGCCATGCTCGGCGCAGGCGATGATTTGCCACTGATTGACCAGATCGGTATAGCGGCGCAAGGGCGAGGTGCTCCACGCGTATTGATCCACGCCCAGGCCCTGGTGCGGCGCCGCATGGGTAACCATGCGCACCTGCATCTTTGCCGCCCAGCTATTGCCACTGCCGCCGCCCTGGCTACGGTAAATGCCCGGCACGCCATGGTCGTGCAGCATCTTGCCCCACGTGCTGTTTGCAAAAATCATCAGTTCGGCGACGATCTTGTCGAGCGGCGCGCCACGCTTGCGGCGCGCCACGGTGACGATGTCATTTTCCACATAGAAATTGAAATCGACACGGTTATTCTGTTCCGGCTTCAGGCCAAACGCTTCGCGTTTCTTCATGCGGCCCTGTTCCAGCTGCTGCGCCCATTGCCACAGCACGGCAAAATCGGCCTTGTGAGGATACTCGCCTTCACCGCTGGCCAGGGTTTCCTCGTTGACCAGGTCGTCGAGCTGGTTATGGCGCAAATTGCTGGCGATCGGCACCAGCTCGGCGCGCGTCTGCGTGCTGACCACGGCCCAGTCCGCTTTCGGGTCCAGCGTGGCGTACAGCGACAGGGCCGGGCACGTCGTGCCTTCCGCGAGGGTGAAGGCATTCACGATTTCGTCCGGCAGCATGGTGATCTTGTCGCCCGGCATGTAGACGGTCGACATGCGCTGGCGCGCCATCTTGTCGATCACGTCTTCCGGGCGAATGCCCAGGCCGGGCGCGGCGATGTGAATACCCACTTTCACGGTGCCGTCCGGCAAAGGCTGCACGGAGAAGGCATCGTCGATCTCGGTGGTGGTCACGTCGTCGATCGAGAAGGCGGCCACGTCGGCCAGCGGCAGCTTGGCCGTCACGGCGGGCACGGGCACGTTCGGGAAACCGGCGCCTTTCGGGAAATTCTCGAAGAGGAATTTCGACAAGTGCAAGTCTTTCGGTGAAGCAATACCGCCGACAGCCAGCATCAAACGCGGCGGCGTCGTGTGCAATTCCGTGCACGCCGCTTCCAGCGCCTTGTATTCGATCGTGTTCTTGTCGGGCTTGAACAGCAGTTGCAGCACCATGGGCTGCATCGAGGCGGGCAAGCGGTTCTGTTTCAGCTCTTCCACATAGGCGGCTTGCACCAGCGCCTGCTGCTTTTTCTTTTCAATGCCGGCCAATGCCGCCTTCAGCGACGCTTCCGGCGCCGCCTTGTAGCGGCCACGGCCCTTCTTGTAGAAATACACGGGTGCCGAATGCAGGGCCAGGATCAGGCCGGCCGCTTCCGGCGGCAACGGGGCGTGGCCGAAATATTCGGCGCCCAGCTCGGCAAAGCCGAACTCGTCTTCGCCCGCCACTTCCCACAGGAAATCGAGATCGATCTCGGCAGCAACCGCCTTCGCTTGCTCCAGCAGCTCGGCCGGGGCCGGCTTTTCATACTGCAGCAGCACATCCTTGACCTTGACTTTGGTGCGCTTGCCGCTGGCCATTTCGACCTGGTACGCTTCACCCGCTTGCGACAGGACCGTGCCGACCTTGAAATCGCCGGATTCTTCAAAAAATAGATTCATTGTTATGCTTTGTTTATTAATGTGTCGGTTGCAACAGTGCGAGTGACGGACGTCAACTCCAGCACCGCCGGCAAAAATACTTCGGTTACCAGCAGCAATCCCTGGTGACGCTGATACAGGCAGCGGCGGGCAAAAAACAGCGCCTGCTCGTCGGCGCGGCGCCCCTCCTCTGCCAGCGCCGCCTGCGCCCGCTGCACCAGCGGGTGCCCGGCACGCAAGCGGGCAAATTCCAGTTCCCCGCGCCGTACCATGCGGTCGCCAAACAAGGTCGTGCCCAGCGAACGCTCGCCCAGCGCGGAAAACAAGGGCCAGTCCGTGGCCGTCGCCTGCATGGGCACGACGGTATGGCCAAACACGGCCGGTTTGTTATCGCAGCGCAACAGCACTTCGCGTTCCCACACCCGGCCTGCGCGGTGCAAACCGATGATGGCAGCCTCATCGGTCAAGCAGCGCGATGTTTCCTGATGCAAACATTGCACGCGAAACGCGCTGCTGTGCGCTTTCAGCTTGGCCGTCAGCGAGCCGCCACCCGTGAGCCAGTGACGCAAGGCCGGCGGCGCATTGACGGCATTCACGTGCGCATGCCATTGCGCCTGCCGCAGCGAACCCGGCCTCACTTGGCCGCGTCCGCATCGATGCCGCAAAAGGCCAGCACGGGCGCCAGGTAGTCGGCAAATTCGCTGATGCCATGGTCGCTGCCATCGATGACCAACTGCCGCGCCCCCTGATAATGCGCCACCATGTCGCGGTAGTCGAGCACTTCATCGCCCGTGGCGGCAATCAGGAAATAGCGTTGCGGCTCAGTAATTTTCTCTACGGAAAACGCGCGCAGCTCATCGATGTATTCACGCTTGAACTCGAATGGCTTGTCCGAATGGAACTCCGTCGTCACGCCCACATGCTGTTCCAGGTCGATCAAGGGCACGATGGCGGGGTTGAGCAATACGGCGCGGCAACCGAGCTGCTCGGCCAGCCAGGTGGCGTAATAGCCGCCCAGCGAGGAGCCGATAATCGTCAGCTCGGTCGGCGCCACGTCCTTGACCAATGACAAGGCCAACTCAATGGCCAGCTTGGGCGAGGCCGGCAATTGCGGGCACAGCCACTGTGCTTCGCGGCCCAGCGCCTGCATCTGCGCGGCCAGCAAGCGCGACTTCATCGACAGGGGCGACGAGCGAAATCCATGCAGGTACAGAATCATCGGCCCAGCGCCTCCAGCAACTTCTGATGCACGCCGCCAAAGCCGCCGTTGCTCATGACCACGATCTGGTCGCCGGGACGGGCGCTTGCCGCCACGGCCGCCACCAGGGTATCGATGTCTTCATAAGCGCTGGCAATCTTGCCCAGCGGCGCCAGCGCGTCGCCCAGGCTCCAGCCCAGCGCGGCATGGCTGCCGAAACCGAAGACTAGGTCCGCATCCTTCAGGCTGCCCGGCAGCGCATCTTTCATGGCGCCCAGCTTCATGGTGTTCGACCGCGGTTCCAGCACGGCCAGGATGCGGCCGGTGTTGCCTATCTTCTGGCGCAGGCCGCCCACGGTGGTGGCAATGGCCGTCGGGTGATGCGCGAAATCGTCGTACACGGTCATGCCGTTGACCACGCCACGCACTTCCATGCGGCGCTTGACGCTCTCGAACGTGGCCAGCGAAGCGCACGCCTGGCCAATCGGCACCCCCACGTG
Source organism: Janthinobacterium sp. BJB426 (assembly GCF_002735705.1). Taxonomy (GTDB): domain Bacteria; phylum Pseudomonadota; class Gammaproteobacteria; order Burkholderiales; family Burkholderiaceae_D; genus Janthinobacterium. The sequence goes on along the minus strand of NZ_PDZL01000001.1, from coordinate 530,994 downwards.
ACGCGCGGCGGCGATGGCTGCCAGCGCATTGCTGCGGTTGTGCTTGCCCGTCAGGGCCCACGCCACCTGGCCTTCCTGCTTGCCATTGAAGAACACGTCGAAGCTGCCATCGGCCTGCTCTTGCAGTTGCCAATTAGCATCTTGACCAAAACTTTCCTTTTCACTCCAGCAACCGCGCGCCAGCACGCGCTGCAACGACGCTTCGTCGCCGTTGAAGACGAGACGGCCAATGCCGGGCACCGTGCGCACCAGGTGATGGAATTGCGTCTCGATCGCGTGCAGATCGGGGAAGATGTCGGCGTGATCATATTCCAGGTTATTCATGATGGCCGTCTTCGCGTGGTAATGCACGAACTTGCTGCGCTTGTCAAAGAAGGCCGTGTCGTACTCATCGGCTTCGATGACGAAGAAGTCCGACTCGGCGCTCTTGCCGTCAATCTTGCCGCTGAGGCGGGCGGAAATGCCAAAGTTCATCGGCACACCACCGATCAGGAAGCCCGGCGCGTAGCCCGCGTCTTCGAGGATCCAGGCCAGCATGGCCGATGTTGTCGTCTTGCCATGCGTGCCAGCCACGGCCAGTACCCACTTATCGCGCAAGATGTGTTCGCCGATCCACTGCGGGCCGGATACATACGGCAGGCTGCGGTTGAGGATTTCTTCCACCAGCGGGTTGCCGCGCGAGACCACATTGCCAATCACATACAAATCCGGGTTCAGCTTGGTTTGTTCCGGATCAAAGCCCTGGATCAGTTCGATTCCCTGCGATTCCAGCTGGGTGCTCATCGGCGGATACACGTTGGCATCGCAACCAGTGACTTTATGGCCGGCTTCCTTGGCCAGGACAGCCAGGCCGCCCATGAAGGTACCGCAAATGCCGAGAATATGAATATGCATGTGATCAGTGCGAAAGGTGCTCGGTTAGTAAGTAAGACGGTGAGATAAAAAACAGCAAGTGCAGGATTTTACCTGACGCCATGACTTTTTCCGCTTCGGAGTATCATCTCGCTCATGACGAACGATGCATTTGACGATAGCGCGCAGTTGCGCCTGGAAATCGCCGCCGCTGCCGCGCGCCTCGTGGCGCAGGATGGCGCCGACTATGGCAGCGCCAAGCGCAAGGCGGCGCGGCAAGTCCTCGGTGACGCGCCGAACCGGCCCACGAATCGGCCCAATATACTGCCTGACAACGAGATGATCGAAGAACAGGTGCGGCAATACAATGCCCTGTTCCTGGCCGACAGCCAGCCGGCACGGCTGTTCCAGCTGCGCACGATCGCGCTGCAGGTGATGGAAGCGTTGCAACAATTTCATCCCCTGCTCAGCGGCCCCGTGCTCAATGGTACGGCCGGCCCCCATGACGAGATCTATTTGCAGCTGTTTGCCGAGAGCGCCAAGGAAATCCACGTCTTCCTGCTGAATAAAAATGTCGTGCTCGACATGTCGGAAAGCCCGCATTTCAAGGGAGCGCGTTATGATGCGGTCGAGACAGCCAGTTTCTTGTGGAAAAACGAAGGCGTGCACGCGGCCATGTATGAGCTCGATGATATGCGCGGCGCGCTGAAAGCCAAGGCGGACGGAAAAGTGCTGCGCACCGACATCGCCGGGCTGCGCAGCCTGCTGGCCGCCAGCCTCGCCGATGGCGTGCCGGCTGCCGACTAACATTGATATAGATAAAGTTATGACAAAAAAGAATTGGATCGCCTGCGCCATCGTGGCGCTGATGTTTGGCGGCATGGGCGCTTACGTCGGTTTGAGCAAGGAAAAAGCGAAAGAAGCGGGACCGCTGACGACCACCATCGCGCCAGGCGCGACGGGTCCCGTCAACGAGCTGTATGCACTGTCCCTGCCGGACGCGGCCGGCGCCACGCAAGCCTTATCGCAATGGAAAGGCAAGAATGTGCTGGTCAATTTCTGGGCGCCGTGGTGCCCACCTTGCGTGGAAGAAATGCCAGAGTTATCCGAAGTACAAGGCCACTATGCGGCGAAAAACCTGCAGGTCATCGGCATCGGTATTGATTCGGCCAGCAATATTGCCACCTTTGCCAGCAAGTTCAAGATCGCCTATCCCGTGTATGTGTCCGGCATGAGCGGCACCGACCTGTCGCGTCATTTTGGCAATGCCACGGGCGGTTTGCCCTTTACGGTGCTGATCGGCGCCGATGGCGAAGTCAAAAAGACCTATCTGGGTCGCTTGAAATTTGATCAGTTGCGCGCCGATCTGGATAAATTGTAAATTCGGAGCGTGCTTTTTTCTCTTGCCAATGCGTATCTTTGGCGGCAAAATGCGGAACTTTCGCTAAAACGGTCTTCCATACATGGCAAAAAACCTCCTTCTGCTCAACGGTCCCAACCTGAATTTGCTGGGAACGCGCGAGCCTGAGGTCTACGGCGCCAGCACCTTGGCCGATATCGAGCAGGCAGCAATGGCGCAAGCCATGGCGGCCGGTGCCGACCTGGTTTGCTTTCAAAGCAACCATGAAGGCGCGCTGATCGACCGCATCCATGCCGCGCGAGCGGAAGGGATCGATGCCATTGTCATCAATCCGGGCGGCCTGACCCATACCAGCGTTGCCTTGCGCGATGCGCTGGCCGGGGTCGCCATCCCGTTCGTGGAAGTCCATATCTCGAATATTTATCAACGCGAAACGTTTCGACATCACTCATTTCTCAGCGCGATCGCGCAGGGGACGATCTGCGGCCTGGGTATCGATGGATATCGGTTTGCCATCGACTTTGCGCTTAAAAAACGTTAATCTACGCGATCTGCACGCATTTAGCGCGGCGATAGGTTCTGGACATCACCGCATCACTCATAAAACAAACTACATTCCTAGGGGTTTTACATGGATCTACGAAAACTCAAGACCTTGATCGACCTGGTCGCCGAATCGGATATCGCAGAGCTGGAAGTTACCGAAGGCGAAAGCAAGGTTCGCATCGTCAAATCGTCGGCCATGCCGCAAAACCAGATGGTCATGATGCAGCCGCAAGGCATGCAAGCCCAATACCAGCCAGCCGCGCCAGCCGCCGCCCCCGCTGCGGCAGCTGCCGTCGTGGTCGCCGCCGAGCCAACGGGCTATGTGGTCAAGTCGCCGATGGTCGGTACCTTCTACCGCTCCTCCGCTCCTGGCACCGCCGCCTATGTTGAAGTGGGCTCGACTGTCAAGGAAGGTGATACCCTGTGCATCATCGAAGCGATGAAGCTCCTGAATGAAATCGACTCCGATAAAGCCGGTGTCGTGACCCAGATTCTGGTCGAAAACGGCCAACCGGTCGAATTCGGTCAACCCTTGTTTGTGATCGGCTAAAACCCAGTCCACACGGCCGGCAACGGCCGTTTGCAGTTTTAGCCCCTCACACTTGTTGTTTCGCCGGCTCGCCGGCTCTCACAGACATACGCGAACCTACCATGTTTGAAAAAATCCTGATTGCCAACCGTGGTGAAATTGCCCTCCGTATTCAGCGCGCCTGCCGCGAAATGGGCATTAAAACGGTTGTAGTCCACTCCGAAGCCGACAAGGACGCAAAATACGTCAAGCTGGCCGACGAATCCGTTTGTATTGGCCCGGCACAGTCGTCCCTGAGCTACCTGAACATGCCCGCCATCATCAGCGCCGCTGAAGTGACGGATGCGCAAGCGATTCACCCAGGCTATGGCTTCCTGTCGGAAAATGCCGACTTTGCCGAACGCGTCGAGAAATCGGGCTTCGTCTTCATCGGCCCCCGCTCCGAATCGATCCGTTTGATGGGCGACAAAGTGTCGGCCAAGCAAACCATGATCAAGGCTGGCGTACCGTGCGTACCCGGCTCGGAAGGCGCGTTGCCGGACGATCCGAAAGCGATCGTGCAAATTGCCCGCAAGATCGGCTACCCGGTCATCATCAAGGCCGCCGGTGGCGGTGGCGGACGCGGCATGCGCGTGGTGCACACGGAAGCAGCCCTGATCAACGCCGTGGCGATGACCAAGACGGAAGCCGGCACGGCCTTCGGCAACCCTGAAGTGTATATGGAGAAGTACCTGGAAAATCCGCGCCACGTGGAAATCCAGATCCTCGCCGACGAACACAAGAACGCCGTCTGGCTTGGCGAGCGCGACTGCTCCATGCAGCGCCGCCACCAGAAAGTGATCGAAGAAGCACCAGCGCCGGGCATCCCGCGCAAACTGATCGAGAAAATTGGCGACCGTTGCGCCGAAGCTTGCCGCAAGATCGGCTATCGCGGCGCCGGTACGTTTGAATTCCTGTACGAAAACGGTGAGTTCTATTTCATTGAAATGAATACCCGCGTGCAAGTGGAACATCCCGTCACCGAGATGATCACCGGCATCGACATCGTGCAAGAGCAGATCCGCATCGCCGCCGGCGAAAAACTGCGTTTCCGCCAGCGCGACGTCTTGCTGTCGGGCCACGCCATCGAGTGCCGCATCAACGCCGAAGATCCATTCAAGTTCACGCCATCGCCAGGCAAGATCGTGTCGTGGCATGCACCGGGCGGCCCTGGCATCCGCGTCGATTCGCACGCTTACGCCGGCTACTATGTGCCGCCGCACTACGACTCGATGATCGGCAAAGTGATCGCTTACGGCGCCACGCGCGAGCAAGCGATCCGCCGCATGCAGATCGCCCTGTCCGAAATGGTGGTCGAAGGCATCAACACGAATATCGCCCTGCACCGCGAACTGATGATCGACGCGCGCTTCATCGAAGGCGGCACCAATATTCACTATCTGGAACAGAAACTGGCCGACATGCCGGACCTGGGCAAGAACCTGAATGGCGGCAGCCCCAGCATCGCCAAGAAATCCGAAATCAAGGCGGGCGCATGAGCTGGACGGAAATCGTCATCGAAATCGCCCGTGACAACGCCGAGGCCATGTCCGACGCGTTGATGGAAGCGGGCGCCCTGTCGGTGTCGGTGGAAGACGCCGATGAAGGCACGGATGCCGAACAGCCCCTGTTTGGCGAGCCCGGCATGGAACCGAAGGAAGCGGCGTGGGAACGCAGCCGCGTGGTGGCGCTGACGGACGTCGACGCCGACCAGGCCGCCATCGTGGCCGCCGCCGCCCAAGCGGTCGGCATGGCGGAAGTTCCCGCCTTTACCATGCGCCCCGTGGAAGAGCAGGACTGGGTGCGCCTGACCCAGTCGCAATTCGCACCGATTCACATCGGCAAGAATATCTGGGTCGTACCCAGCTGGCACGAGGCACCGGATCCTGACGGTCTGATCCTGGAGCTGGATCCGGGCCTGGCCTTCGGCACGGGCAGCCATCCGACCACGCGTTTGTGCATGGAATGGCTGGAAGCCAACCCCGCTCCAGGCAAGACCGTGCTCGACTACGGTTGCGGTTCCGGCATCCTGGCCATGGTGGCCAAGAAACTCGGTGCGCAAACGGTAGCCGGCGTCGACATCGACCCGCAGGCGATCGAATCGGCGCGCGACAATGCCGAACGCAACCAGTGCGACATCGAATATTTCTTGCCAGACACGTTTGCCACCTCGGCACACGCCACGGCCAAGTTTGACATCGTCGTCGCCAACATCCTGTCGAGCCCATTGAAGCTGATGGCGCCGATGCTGTCGGGCCGCGTCGCCGACGGCGGCGCCCTGATCCTGTCCGGCGTGCTGGCACGCCAGGCGGAAGAAGTGGCCGCTGCCTATGCACCATTCATCCAGCTGGGTGTGTGGGCCGAGCAAGACGGCTGGGTGGCCCTGCATGGCCGCCTGGGCACCACGCAAGCGCCTGCGCCCCGCGCGGAAGGTGCATAAGCACAGCAATGGCCCTCGCCACCAAATGCCCCCATTGCAACACGATATTTCGGGTCGCTGCTGACCAGTTGAAGTTACGTGGGGGCATCGTGCGCTGTGGCACGTGCAGGGAAGTGTTTGACGGCAATGCCGCGCTGGTCGATCCAGCCGCAGCATCGCCGTTTTTAACCTCCGCTCCCGGCACTGCCACCCCGCTGTCGACCAGTTACCCTGCCGACAACAGCCTGCCGTCCGCCACGGACGACGAACCCATCTATTCCCTCGACTTCGACACCTCGTTCGACCCGTTCGGCATCCTGCCGGAAACGGCGCAGCTCAAGGACGACGCAGACGATGGCGAACACATCGAGCTGGACCTCGACGTGGCCCTGCCCGACGAGGCGCCGGCCGCCGCACCACTCGACATACCGCTCGACATACCTGAACCTGAAGCAACACCGGTAGAAGCACCGGCAGCACTGCCCGAACCACCGTTACCCCGGCCGATGGCGCCCTTCAAGCGCCGCCAGGTCGATGAGGCGCCCGCCTTCGCCACGTATTTGCGCGACAGCCGCCGCGAACCGAATCTGGAAGCTGGCGCCGCACCGGTGCTGCCTGCGGCCGAAAAGATCAGTCTGGACAAGCCCGTGCCCGCGCGCCAGGAACCCACGCTGGCCGACCATTCCTTCACGCCGCTGCCCGCCGCTCCCGTTGCGCCGGAGGCGGCAGAGCAGCAGCAAGACCCCGTCCAGCCGCCAGCCGACGACGAGCCGGCCTTTGTGACCCTGGGCCGGCGCCGCGAACAGAGCGGCAAGGCCTTGCGCGTCGCCATGGCCCTCGGCTCGACAGCACTGCTTTTGCTGCTATTCCTGCAAGTAATGACCACCTTCCGCAATCCGCTGGCGGCGCAATTTCCGCAGTGGAAGCCAACCCTGGTCGCGCTGTGCAAGCTCAGTGGCTGCCAGGTCGACTTGCCGGCACAGATCGAGGCGCTGGCCATCGAGCAAGGCGAGTTGCAGACCTTGAAGGACCAAACCTTCTCGTACGTCTCGCTGCTGCGCAACCAGGGCCGCAGCGTGCAAGCCTGGCCCAGCATCGAACTGATACTCAACGACGCCAACGACAAGCCGGTCTTGCGCCGCGTGATCGCGCCGCGCGACTACCTGCCGGCCACGATCGACGTGAGTGCGGGGTTTGCGCCGCGCTCGGAACAAACCATCAAACTGTATTTTGCATTAGACCAGCTCACGGCGTCTGGCTACCATATCGCCATCTTTTACCCTTAACAGACACTATCATGACCAAAACATCGCTGATCTGCGGCTCGCTTGCCACCGACACCATCATGCAATTCCCTGGCCGCTTCGGCGAATCCCTGCTGGCCGACCAGTTGCACAAGGTGAACGTCTCCTTCCTCGTGCCCACCATGCGCACGGAGTTCGGCGGCTGCTCGGGCAACATCGCCTACAGCCTGAAAATGCTGGGCGGCGACCCGCGCATCGTCGGCGTCATGGGCCAGGATAGCGCCGCCTACCTGGAGCGCCTGCAAAAGCTGGGCATTTCCACCGCCAACATCATGATCAAGGCCGACAGCTACAACGCGCAGTGCTTCGTTACGGCCGACGCGGACAATAACCAGATCAATGCCTTCCACCCGGGCGCCATGTCGTTTGCGCATGAAAACCCGATCGCCAATGCCGGCCCGGCCAAGGTCGCCATCATTTCGCCGGACGGCGATCAGGGCATGCTCAAGCACGCCGCCGACCTGGCCGAACTGGGCATCCCCTTCATGTTCGATCCGGGCCAGCAGTTGCCACGTTTCAATGGCGAACAGTTGATCGACTTCATCAACAAAGCCACGTATGTGTCGGCCAACGATTATGAGATGGAAATGTTGATGGAACGCACGGGCTTGACCCTGCCGGACATCGCCAGCCGCCTGGAAGCGCTGATCGTCACACGCGGCGAAAAAGGATCGGAAATCTATACGGACGGCAAGCGCATCGACATTCCTGTCGTGACCGCCAAGGAAGTGCTGGACCCGACCGGTTGCGGCGACGCCTACCGTGCCGGCTTGCTGTTCGGCATCACCAACGACCTGGGCTGGGAAACCAGCGGCCGCCTGGCCAGCCTGCTGGGCGCCATCAAGATCGCCACCCAGGGCGCGCAAAACCATGTGTTTACGCCAGAGAGCATCGCCGACCAGTTTGAAGCGGCGTTTGGTTACCGCTATTAATATGTAACCCGGTCGGCTTGCGCCCAAGCGCCAAGCCGACCTTCTCGCTTTACCTCAGTACAATAATCATCCCCACCAGCACTTGCGCAATCTGCAGCAAGATCAAAGCCACCAGCAAAGACAGGTCCAGGCTGCCGACCAGCGGCACGACCTTGCGTATCGGACGCAGCAGCGGCTCGTTCAGGGCCCGTACAAACGGCGCCAGCGGCGCATGCGGGTTGACCCAGCTGAAGATGGCTTCGATGATCAGCAAGGCCATAAAACCGTAGAGTATCCATTGCAGGAAGCGTTGCAGCGACTTGAGCAGCACCACTTCGACGGGATGGCCGGCAATAAACAGCACCGAGCTGGCCAGCAGCACGATCAGGAAGGCGCCGATCAGGCTGGCCCAGTCATACCCGCCCACGCCCGGCACCACGCGTCGCAGGGGGCGCACCAGCCAGTCGGACAATTGAAACGTGAATTGCGCCACCGACGAGGGCGGTCGCACGCGCACCGCCTGCATCCAGAAGCGCAGCAGCAACACGCCGCCCAGCAAGGTAGCGATGGTATCAACGATCAATGTAAGGATAACGATCAGCACGACTAATTCTCCAAAAAAAAACCGCTGTGTGATTGAGTCACACAGCGGCGTGTTGCCTCATCCAGGCACCCGTATCGCAGGAATTACGATGGGCGGGTGCTGGTTGGGAATGGCCAGGCTGCAGCCGGTGCCAACACGGTTTTTGCTACAGGTGCGATAGGCGCCGACGGCTTGGCGACAGGAGCTGCCTTCTTCGGTGCGGCCTTTTTAGGCGCGGCCTTCTTGGCGGCTGGCTTGGCTGCCACGACGGCTGGTGCCGCTGGAGCTGCTGCCGGCGCTGCTGCTGGTGCGGCTGCCACAACTGGCGCTGCGGCTGGCTTGGCGGCAGGTTTCGCTGCTGCTTTCGCTGCCGGCTTCGCTGCTACCTTGGTAGCTGGCTTGGCTGCAACTTTTGCTGCCGGCTTCGCTGCTACTTTGGCCGCTGGCTTGGCTGCAGGTTTTGCTGCAGGTTTTGCTGCAACCTTGGCGGCAGGTTTCGCTGCTGGCTTCGCTGCTACCTTGGCCGCTGGCTTGGCTGCCGCTTTTGCTGCCGGCTTCGCTGCTACCTTGACCGCTGGCTTGGCTGCCGCTTTTGCTGCCGGCTTCGCTGCTGCCTTGGCCGCTGGCTTGGCTGCCGCTTTTGCTGCTGGCTTCGCTGCTACCTTGGCGGCAGGCTTCGCTGCAGCCTTAGTTGCTGGCTTGGCTGCTGCCTTGGCGGCCGGCTTTGCTGCTGCCTTGGCGACGACTTTTTTCGCTGCTGGCTTGGCTGCCGCTTTGGCGGCCGGTTTCGCTGCTGCCTTGGCTGCAGGTTTCGCTGCGGCTTTTTTCACTGCTGGCTTGGCTGCCGCTTTGGCTGCTGGCTTCGCTGCTGCTTTTGCTGCTGGCTTGGCTGCTGCTTTTGCTGCTGGCTTCGCTGCTGCCTTGGCGACGACTTTTTTCGCTGCTGGCTTGGCTGCTGCCTTCGTTGCAGGTTTCGCTGCAGCTTTTTTCACTGCTGGCTTGGCTGCTGCCTTGGCCGCTGGTTTTGCTGCGGCTTTTGCTGCTGGCTTCGCTGCTGCCTTGGCGACGACTTTTTTCGCTGCTGGCTTGGCTGCTGCCTTGGCTGCAGGTTTCGCTGCAGCTTTTTTCACTGCCGGCTTGGCTGCCGGTTTTGCTGCTACCTTGGCCGCTGGTTTCGCTGCGGCTTTCGCTACTGGTTTGGCAGCCACTTTTGCTGCAGGCTTGACTGCGGCTTTGGCGGCTGGTTTTGCGGCTGGTTTCGCTGCGGCTTTAGCAGCTGGTTTAGCGGCAACCGTCTTTGCTGCGGCTGCCGGCTTCTTCGCGGCAGGAGCAGCCTTGGCGGCTGGTTTCTTTACTTCTGATTTCTTAGCGGCTGTTGCCATTTGTCTCTCCTTCATCTGAGATGAGAAATTTAAGCTACAAGATTTAAACCCGTCCGACCCACCACAGGGATAGGCCAGGCGAATTATTCATCGGCACAAACGGTCGTTTGCGCTAATGAATTCGGCACCAGCTGAACTGCTGCAACTCCTCACGTTTGCAGCACTTCAGCCATCGTCGGTGCCACCCTGCTTTATCTCGCAGCTGGTGGCAAAGTCTGAATTCGGTCATTCGTTTTCGATGCCGTGCGTTTTTTCGCTCCTCGCATCGCGCTCGCCACAACACCCATGCGTCAAATAAAAAACCGCCATGCCTGAAAAAATTCGGGCACGGCGGCAGACGAAAACGGTGTGGTTTTGTGCATATCCGTGTAAATCTGTATCCCTGTTTTGCGAGGTTTTTTCGCTACCGCGCTGGTTAAAAAACCCCGCATTCTAACGCTCGCATTTGCAATCTCATAAAGTACACGAAAACCTTGTCAATGCGCAACCGGCACGACACGTTTTCGCCCGCTTTTTTGCACGTTACGCGTGCTATCGCACAATCGCGTGGCAAATGCCGCCGCCAGCGTCTCCGGAAATGATTTTTTGAGCCCGCGATGCGGCCAGTTGCGGCAGCCGAAAATCCTGGCGCAAGCCGCGTCGCATGGCCCGATGATGGACGAATTTTGCCGCCGCCATGCACGCGAAAAAAAAGCGCCGTCACGATGACGGCGCTTTTTGGCGTTGACTGAAAAAGGCTTATTCCCAGTTCAGCGCACCACCTGTCTGGTACTCGGTCACGCGCGTCTCGAAGAAGTTACGCTCCTTCTTCATGTCGATCATTTCGCTCATCCACGGGAATGGATTTTCTTCCTGGGCGAACAGCGGCTCGATGCCGATCTGCTGCGCGCGGCGGTTGGCGATGAAGCGCAGGTAACCCTTGAACATCGGCGCGTTCAAACCCAGCACGCCGCGCGGCATGGTGTCTTCCGCGTATGCGTATTCCAGTTCCACGGCCTGCATGAACAACACTTTAATCTCTTCGCGGAATTCGGCCGTCCACAGCTGCGGGTTTTCCATCTTGATCGTGTTGATCAAGTCGATGCCGAAGTTGCAGTGCATCGATTCGTCGCGCAGGATGTACTGGTACTGCTCGGCAGCACCCATCATCTTGTTCTGGCGGCCCAGCGCCAGGATCTGCGTGAAGCCCACGTAGAAGAACAGGCCTTCCATCAGGCAGGCAAACACGATCAGGGATTTCAACAGCTTCTGGTCGTTTTCCACCGTGCCGGTGACGAACGCAGGGTCGGTCAGGGTGTTGATGAACGGGATCAGGAATTCATCCTTGTCGCGGATCGACTTGACTTCGTTGTAGGCGTTGAATATCTCGCCTTCGTCCAGGCCCAGCGATTCGACGATGTACTGGTAGGCGTGCGTGTGGATCGCTTCCTCGAACGCCTGGCGCAGCAGGTACTGGCGGCACTCGGGCGCCGTGATGTGGCGGTAGGTGCCCAGCACGATGTTGTTGGCGGCCAGCGAGTCGGCCGTCACGAAGAAGCCCAGGTTGCGCTTGACCAGGCGACGCTCGTCGTCCGTCAGGCCGTTCGGGTTCTTCCACAGCTCGATGTCGCGCTGCATGTTCACTTCCTGCGGCATCCAGTGGTTGGCGCAGCCGGCCAGGTATTTGTCCCAGGCCCATTTGTACTTGAACGGCACCAGCTGGTTGACGTCCGTCTTGCCGTTGATGATGCGCTTGTCGTCGGCATTCACGCGGCGCGCCACTTGCTCGGCGTTCGCTTCGGACGGCTCGGCACCTGCCGGCAGGTTCAATTCGGTATTACCCAGTGGCGCTTGCTGCGCCGGACGCGGCACAGCTGCCGACGTGGTTTCATCATCCCATGACAACGACATATTCTTCTTCCTTTCCATGCCGGCGAGCCGGCGATCCGCAACAGGCCCGTTGTATCGGACAATGCGGACATTGACAACATTGAATCAGCCCGACCGTGCCGGGCTGACAACTAAAATCTTACTGGCAGGCTTCGCACTCTTCAAAGCCGTCATCACCCGGACGCAGGTAGCAAGCTTCGCCATCGGCGTCGTCCGCTGCCGCTGCCACTACCGGCGCCACGGCCACCGCTGCTGCCGCCACGACGGCTGCCTGGGCGCTTTGCGCGCTGGCCGACATGCCGCCGTCGACTGCCACGGCGTTCAGGGCGCCCGTCTTGGAGGTCGATTTCTCCATGTGGGTAGCGGCGATGGTACGCAGGTAGTAGGTGGTTTTCAGGCCACGCAGCCATGCCAGCTTGTAGGTCTCGTCCAGTTTCTTGCCCGAGGCGCCGGCCATGTAGATGTTCAGCGACTGGGCCTGATCGATCCACTTCTGGCGACGCGAAGCCGCCTCCACCAGCCAGCTTGGCGACACTTCGAAGGCGGTGGCGTAGATATCGCGCAGGTCTTGCGGGATGCGGTCGATCTTCACCAGCGAGCCGTCGAAGTACTTCAGGTCGGAGATCATGACTTCATCCCACAGGTCGCGTGCCTTCAGGTCGCGCACCAGGTAGCCGTTGATCTCGGTGAATTCGCCCGACAGGTTCGATTTCACGTACAGGTTCTGGAACGTCGGCTCGATACAGGCCGAGACGCCGATGATGTTCGAAATCGTCGCCGTCGGGGCGATCGCCACGCAGTTCGAGTTGCGCATGCCGAACTTGGCGATGCGTTCGCGCACCGGGGTCCAGTCCATGGCCGACGAGGAATCGACTTCCAGGTAGCCGCCGCGCTCTTCGGCCAGCAGTTTCACCGAGTCCTGTGGCAGGATGCCACGGTCCCACAGCGAACCGGCATACGATTCATAGCGGCCGCGTTCTTCGGCCAGTTCCGTCGACGCCAGGTAGGCGTAGTAGCAGACGGCTTCCATCGAGGTGTCTGCGAACGACACGGCGGCGTCCGAGGCGAACGGGATGCGCATCATGTGCAGACAGTCCTGGAAGCCCATCACGCCCATGCCGACCGGACGGTGGCGCATGTTCGAATTGCGCGCCTTCTCGACGGCGTAGTAATTGATGTCGATGACGTTGTCGAGCATGCGCATGGCGGTGCGCACGGTCTTGGCCAGCTTGACGTGATCGAGCTTGCCTTCCTTCATGTGCGCCGGCATGTTGACGGAGCCGAGGTTGCAGACGGCGATTTCGTCAGGTCCCGTGTTCAGCGTGATTTCCGTGCACAGGTTCGAGCTGTGAACGACGCCGACGTGCGACTGCGGGCTGCGGATGTTGCAAGGATCCTTGAACGTGATCCATGGGTGGCCCGTTTCAAACAGCATCGACAGCATCTTGCGCCACAGGTCCAGCGCGGCGATCTTCTTGAAGACGCGGATTTCGCCGGCGGCAGCCTTGGCTTCGTAGCCCAGGTAAGCCTGTTCGAAGGCCTTGCCGACCTTGTCGTGCAGGTCTGGCGTGTCCGACGGCGAGAACAGGGTCCAATCGCCTTTTTCCATGACGCGCTTCATGAACATGTCGGGAATCCAGTTCGCCGTGTTCATGTCGTGCGTGCGGCGGCGGTCGTCGCCCGTGTTCTTGCGCAGGTCGAGGAATTCCTCGATATCCATGTGCCAGGTTTCCAGGTAGGCGCAGACGGCGCCCTTGCGCTTGCCGCCCTGGTTGACCGCCACGGCCGTGTCATTGACTACTTTCAGGAACGGCACCACGCCTTGCGACTTGCCGTTGGTACCCTTGATGTGGGCGCCCAGGGCGCGCACTGGCGTCCAGTCGTTACCCAGGCCGCCGGCGAACTTGGCCAGCAGCGCGTTGTCCTTGATGGCGTCGTAGATGCCTTCCAGGTCATCCGAGACGGTGCTCAGGTAGCACGACGACAGCTGCGAACGCAGGGTGCCCGAGTTGAACAGGGTCGGGGTCGAGCTCATGAAGTCGAACGAGGACAGCAGGCTGTAGAACTCGATGGCGCGCGCTTCGCGGTCCGCTTCATTCAGCGCCAGGCCCATGGCCACGCGCATGTAGAACGCCTGCGGCATTTCGATGCGCACGTCCTGGATGTGCAGGAAGTAGCGGTCATACAGGGTTTGCAGGCCGATGTAGCCGAACTGCAAGTCGCGGTCGGCGACGATGGCTTTTGCCAGACGCTCCAGGTCGAAACTGGCGAGTACCGGGTTCAGCAGCTCGGCGGCGATGCCCTTGGCGATGTATTGCGGGAAATACGTCAGGTATTCGGCGGCAGCGGCCGCTTGCGGCACTTCCTTGCCGAACACTTCCTTGCGCACCGTGTGCAGCAGGATGCGGGCCGTGACCTGGCTGTAGGCCGGGTCTTTTTCCATCAGCGCGCGCGCCGCCAGGATGGCCGACTTGTGCAGCTCTTCGACAGGCACGCCGTCGTACAGGTTTTTCACGGTTTCAGCGAGGATGGCGTCGGCATCGACGTGCTTTTCCAGGCCGGCGCAGGCGGCGTTGATCAGGTCGCGCACTTCCTGCATGTCCAGCAGGCGGCGCACGCCGTTATCCAGCACGTTCAATTGTGGTGCGGAAACTTGCGCGGAAGCGCCCTGCGCTTCCTTCTGCAGCCGACGCTCTTCCATGTGCTTGGCGCGGTACAGCACGTAGGCACGCGCCACGTCGTGCTCACCCGAACGCATCAGCGACAGTTCCACCTGGTCTTGCACATCTTCGATATGGAAGGTGCCGCCGCCCGGATGGCGGCGCACCAGCGCGGCGACCACGCCGTCGGTCAGTTGTTCCACCAGTTCGCGGATGCGTGCCGAGGCTGCGCCCTGGCCGCCGTTAACGGCCAAAAACGCCTTGGTCATGGCGATGGCGATCTTCGAAGGCTCAAATGCCACCACCGCGCCGTTGCGGCGGATGATGCGATAGTCGCCCAATGCCGCGCCCGTGCTCGCTACGCTGTTGGCCGCGCCTGGCGCTGGCGATACTGGCGTTGGATGGATGGAAATATCTTGTGGTGATTGCATTGAAGCTCCCGTTGTCAGCTAAAGTCAGCCTGCAGTTTTGCTGCCGCGTGTGTTGTTGAATAGAACGCCCGATGGTCAGGGTTTCTTCAGGTATTTGTTGCTAAATAGTAAATTTATAATGCATAAAACAGGTCAGTATCCATCTCGCCACACCGCACTGCCCGGCTGGCGCAAAACACGATCAAGGGTGATAAACCGCCAGTTCCAGTGCTTTATCAGCAATCCGGGTAGCTTTGACAATAATTCTGAAAACGTCTGTGATGGCACTACATATAGTCTTTACATCCAACTTCTGCACTAATTGTAGTGCCCATCGGAGGGGGATGCAATAGTTTTCCGGCATCCGCGGGCGTAATTTTTTGTATTTTCATATACGATTTCGGTTGACTTTTCAGGGCATGGATGGAAAGCCCAATCCCCGCGAAGTAAGCGCTAACGCAGCTTGCCCGCGCAAGGTTTCCAGCCAGCACTCTTGGTAAAAATACCAGTCAAAAAACGGCCCCGGATCCGTCTTTCTTCCCGGCGCGATATGCTCGTGGCCGCGCACCTGGGACAGCCCGTAGCGCGCCACCAGCGCCACCGTCAGCGCCGCCAGCACATGATATTGCCGCCTCTGGAAGGGCACATCGTCCGCGCCTTCCATTTCGATACCGATGGAATAGCCATTGCACTGCGGGCGTCCCTCGAAGGTGGACGCGCCCGCATGCCAGGCACGTTGATCAGTAGAAACATATTGCAACAGCGCACCATCGCGCCGCACAAAAAAGTGCGCCGACACCTGCAAGCCACGCAGGTCGGCGAAAGAAGGATCGGCATTATAATCTACCCGGCCCGTAAACAAGTCCGACACATGCGGTCCGCCAAAGTGGCCACCCGGCAAACTGATGTTATGGATCACCAGCAAGTCGACTTGCACCCCGTCCGGGCGCGCATCGTGGTACGGCGAGTCATAGCGCAACGCGCCGTCGCACCAGCCGTCTTCATCTATCATCCATGCGCTCATCAAATAGGGCTTCCTGTATCGTCAATTTCTGCATGCGGTAACGCAACTGGCGCACGCTCAGGCCCAGCTGGCGCGCCGCCCGCGCGCGGTGGTAGCGCGCCTGCACCAGCGCCAGCACGATCATGTCGCGCTCGGCCTGGCGCAAATACACGTCCAGCGGCAGGACGGGGGCCACGCCATGCGCCGCCATGCCGGGCAGGCACAGTTGCCGTTCCGGCAAGGCTGGCATTGCTGGTGCCGCCCGCAAGGGCATGCTGCCCGCCGCGGAGGGCAAGGCCAGCCCGTCGAGCGCGATCACGCCGCCGTCGGCAAAGGCCAGCGCCCGCTCCAGCAGGTTTTCCAGTTCGCGCACATTACCGGGAAACGCGTACGCGGACAGGGCCGCCAGCACCGGTGGCGCCAGGCTCACGGTCCGGTGCGGCGACAGGCGCGCGAGGATCACCTCACATAATACCTGCAGATCGCCGCGCCGCTCGCGCAGCGGCGGCAGCGCCAGCTCGATCACATGCAGGCGGTAAAACAGGTCCTGGCGAAACGTGCCGGCGGCCACGCCGCGCGCCAGGCCATGCTGGCTGGCGCACAGGATGCGCACGTCGACGGCCTCGTCCCTGCTGCCGCCCAGCTTGCGCACGCGGCGCTCTTGCAGCACGCGCAACAGTTTTACCTGCATGGTCAGCGGCAGGTCATCGACTTCGTCGAGCAGCAGGCTGCCGCCATGGGCCGCCTGGAACAAGCCCTGGCGTTCGTGCAGCGCGCCCGTATAGGCGCCCGGGCGGCAGCCGAAGAATTCCGCTTCCATCAGCGCTTCGGGAATGGCACCGCAGTTGACGGCGATAAACGGGAAGCTGGCGCGCGCGCCCTGCGCATGGATGGCGCGCGCCGCCAGTTCCTTGCCCGTGCCCGATTCGCCGCGGATGGCCACCGGCGCGCCACAGCGGGCGATGCGGCCGATCTGCGCGCGCAGCGCCTGCATGGGCAGCGAGTTGCCGCTCAATTGTGGCGCCGGCGGCATGCCGGCAGCGGTATGCGGACTGGGGTTGGGACGGGACATGAGGCGCGCCTTTCTGCAATGGCGGCGGCGAACCGCCTGTTGCAGATGCTACGCCGGACGGATGCCGGAGGACGTTACGATACGGATGAGCAACGCGCGCGAACCTGCGGGCCCGCCCTTACACCGTGGCGTGCGCGTGGCTGCAGTAGTCGTGGCCCTTGGCCTGCACGTTTTCCGAGGCCGGGTAGTACACGCCGCAATGGGCGCAGCACAGCATCAGCTCGGCATCCGGCAATTCCTGCGGCCGCACCGGTGGCGTAAACGGATTCGGCCGCTGTTGCTGTTGCGCACGGGCCCGTTGCTGCATGCCACGAATCTTGCTGCGGATAGCAAACAGCACCAGAAACACCAGCGCCAGCCAGAATAAAACACGTGTCATGCGAATCCTCGGTGTAAAACCACTTCCAGTACAAAACGGCTGCCGACATAGGCCAGCAGCAAGGTGGCGAAACCGGCCAGGGTAAAACTCAGGGCCGTCTTGCCGCGCCAGCCGCGAAAGCGGCGGCCTGCCAGCAGCGAGGCAAACAACAGCCACGACAGCATGGTAAACACGGATTTATGATCCCAGTTCAGGGCCTTGCCAAATAATTGCTCGGAAAACACGATGCCCGACAGCACGGTCAGGCTGAGCAAAATAAAACCCAGACCGATCATACGGAACAGCAGCTTTTCCATCGTCAGCAGGGCTGGCAACTGGTCCAGCGCCGTGCCGATGAAGCCACGGCTTTCGCTGCGCGTATGCAGACGCGATTCCTGCAGCGCCATCAGCACGGCGTGAAAGGCGGCAATCGTCAAAGTGCTGTAGGCGAGCACGGCGACGGCAATATGCCAGCCGAAGACGGCCGACTTGCCTTCCATGCTGACCTGGCTGCCGGGAAAGGCCCAGGCCAGGCCGATGGCGAGAACGGCGCTGGGCATGACCATGCGGCGCAGTCCGTCCAGGCTGAAGTTGCGGTTCTCTATCCAGTAGGCGCCCACCGAGACCCACAGCGCGGCCGACAGCATGGCGGAAAAACCGAAGCGCAAAGTGCCCGGCGCCATCAGGTCGAACCACAGGGTGGCGGCGTGCGCCAGCCAGGCGACGCCGGTCAGGCCGGCAATGAGCCGGGCACGAGACGAGGGAAGCACCGCGCACACCGCGTACAACAGGGCGGCGATGAAAAAGAAATAGATCTGCATAGTTTAAGTTTACACCATAGCCGACAAGCGCGATTCAGGCGACAGCCCGGTGACAGGCACGACGCCGCCAACCAATGCCGCAAGCCTGCCATGATATCGCGCCTGAGGCATGACGGGGTGGCGCACCCTCAAGATTTCGGCAATCTTTCGCACCGCCTGCTTATATATATTAGTATGCCGCAAAAAAATGATGGCCCGCTTAAGCGGGCCATCGGGTATTGCCAATATCCGGCTTACTTCACGTTCAGGCTCTTTTTCGCCTGTTCCAGCAAGTCCGTCTTGACCCAGTCCTTGGCCACAGGCGGCTTCGTCATGCGGCCCACGCCCGTTTTCACCATCACGTCCGTGGTGATCTGGATATGCTCGGGCGAGATGTCATACGAATACGGCGAATTGCTGATCGCGTCGTCGAAGTCATCCTTCGTGATCTGGCCGCGGAACACCACTTCGCGCACGTACTTTTCCGCCGTCGCCTTGTTGTCGATAAAGGTCTTGGTGGCTTCGACGAAGCAGCGCATGAATTTTTCCGCCACGGGACGGCGTTCCTTGTAGAACTTTTCCGTCATCACCATGGTGCGCACGGGCTCGCCGATCGGCGTGTCGTACGGTTTGATGACTTCGCTGCCGAAACCCTTGTTGATGGCCTGCGACGATTGCGGCTCCGACTGCATCATGGCGTCGATATTCTTGCCCATCAGCGCCTGGTTCAAGTCGGCGTAGGCCAGGAATACCAGCTGCACATCCTTGCCCTTGGTTTCGGAATACGTCAGGCCCGCCTGCGACAGCTCGGCCAGCAACAGCACTTCCTGTATGCCGCCGCGCGTCACGCCCACGCGCTTGCCCTTGAGTTCCTTGACGCTGGCGATCTTTTGCCCGGCGCCCGCAACCAGGCGCGCGCCGCCCTTGGCAAAACCGGCCACCACATAGATCGGCGCACCGCCGGCGCGGCCGGAAATGGCAGCTTCGGACGCCGTCGCCCCCACGTCCAGCTCGCCCGCGATAATCGCCTGCATCACGTCGAGGCCCTTGGCGAAGATATGCTCTTCGACCTTGATGCCGCATTTGGGCGCGATTTCCTTGATGTACGACACGGCGCCGTAATGGGCGAATTTCAGATTGCCCAGGCGCACGACTTCCTGCGCCTGGGCCTGCACGGCGCCCATGCCGAAGGCCAGCACGAGGGCGGCTGCGATACCGGTCTTCAAAGTTGATTTTTTCTGCATCGGGTTCTCCTGTGGTGGTTGGTGTGTGCCCGCAAGGGCACGCGAAACACTGCTTTTTTATTATGAGGAGATAGTACCGCGTGTTGGAGCCAGGGCAACATTTTTTTGCCCTGGCCGTCCCGTCCTGCTTAAAACGTGGCGCGCAGGGTCAGGCTCGCATTGCGTGGCGCACCGTACCAGTTGCCGCCCCCCGTGTAGCCCGTCTTTTCATAGTAGCGCTTGTCAAAGACATTATTGACGTTCAGGGCCAGCGACCAGCGGGGATCGATGCGGTATTGCGCCAGTGCGCTCCAGACGGCATAGCCGCCCTGCGTAAACTGGAAGTCCCGCTCGCCGCCATCGCGCGTGACCACCGTGCCACTCGTGTAGTTGGCGCTTTGGATGGCGACATTGCCGCCCACCTTCCAGGCCGACCAGGCGCCAGGCAAGGTATACGCCGTCGACAGCTTGAACAGATGCTTGGGCGTGATGCTGCTGAAAGGCAAGCCCGTGCTGTCATTCTTGCTATGGTTAAACGTATAGCCGGCGGCGGCCTGCAAGCCGGGTAAGAGTTCGCCGCCCACTTCCATATCCACGCCGCGGCTGGTCACCTTGCCCTGCGGCAAGTAGCAGCAATTACCCGCATACAAGTCGGTTTCTTCCGGATAGCCAGGATCCAGCACGGCCTCACCACTGCGTTCGACATGGAACAGGCTGAAAGTGGCATTCAGGCGACCTTCAAGCAATTCGCCCTTGAGGCCGCCTTCATAGCTCTTGCCCGTGATGGGCTTGAGCGAGGTGCCCGGCAGGGGCCCCGCCTTGTACAGCGCCTGCGGCTTGAAGATGGCGGAATAGCTGGCATACGCCGACCACTGTGGATTGAGGTCGTAAATGATGCCGCCATACGGCGTCAGCTTGGTCGGCTCGCTGAAGCGGCTGTCCGAATCGGGCGACCAGCTTCCCGTGTCGCCATCCAGCGATGCCACGTATTGCTTGAACTTGTAGCGGGCCAGGCGGGCGCCCAGCACCACGTGCAGCTGGTCGCTGGGATGCAGGCGCACGGTGCCGTAAGCGCCATATTGTTCCTGCTCCCATGGATGGAAACGGTACCAGACAGGGCCATTATCGCCGCCCGTCCAGGGCGTGGCATCGGGATCGAAGGGATTGGCCGGGGTAGTGCCGGCCCCCGTCTGCCGGGCCGAATCCCAGTAGCTCGTGACCTTCTGCCGGTCTGCCCCCAGCAGCAACTCATGCGTGCGTCCCAGCAGCCCGAAATTGCCCGTCAGGTTCAGGTCCAGCACATTCTGGTGATTCCAGGCATTGTTGCGCGTGCCGGCCCACACGACGCCATCACTGCCGCCAGGTTCCACGGCGCCAGTGGTAAACGTGCCGCGCCCCTTGGAGCTCTGCTCGACATGGCTGGCATTGATTTTCAGCTTCCAGCCAGCGGCAAAACGGTGTTCGAGCTGGGCAAACAGTTCCGTGACCTCGTTGTCAACATAACCCCAGGGCTGGCTCAGGTTGGTCGAGCGCGGCAACTGCACATCGGCGCCATCCGCATAGCGGGGCAAGCCGGAACCACTGCCAGTCGTATCACGCTTGGCCTGCGAAGCGCCCACGGTCAACAGCGATCCCGCGGGCAGATCCGCTTCCAGCACGCCGTACACGAGCGCCTTTTCCGTGCGGAAGTGGCGCATGAAGGAGCCATCATTTTCATACATGGCCACCACCCTGCCGCGCAGCCGGCCGTCATACGCGAGCGGCCCGGTGGCGTCGATGTCGGCGCGATAATTGCTCCAGCTGCCCGCCGACAAGGCAGCCGTCAGTTGCCGGTGCTCGAGCGGCTTCTTGCGCGCTAGGTTGATGATGCCGCCCGGATCACCGGCACCGGCCAGCAGGCCGGACGCGCCGCGCATCACCTCGACCCTGTCATACATCGCCATATCCTGGATTGCCGTCGCGGTATAGCTGCCGATATTGAAGGGGGCGCCGCCATCGATCTGCATGCTGTCGATCTGGAAGCCGCGCGAATAGAAATTGTAGGCGTGGCCGTTCACGCGCTTGGAGGTGATGCCCGGCGTCAGCGCCATGGCGCCGCCGATATCCTTGACGTCCTGGTCATCGAGCTGCTGGCGCGTCACCACGGACACCGACTGGGGAATTTCGCGGAACGACTGGTCGCCCTTGGAAGCGATGCTGGTGACGCGGCTCGTGTAGGAACCCGTCCCTTCCGTGCTGCCATCGCTGGAGCGGCGCGCGCGCACGCGGATCGCGGCCAGGGTTTGCTCGCCGGCGGCGCTGGCGGTGGTAGCCGCAGCAGCGGCTGCAGGTGTCGCGGGCGCCACTTTTTGCAAAGTATAGCTGCCGTCGCTGCGGCCGGTGATTTCCAGGCCGCTGCCGGCCAGCAGGCGCGCAAGCGCTGCGCGCGGGGTATAGCTGCCGCTCAGCGCGGGACTGTTCAAACCCGCCGTCAGGGCCGGATCGAAGGACAGGGCGATGCCCGCTTCGACGGCCACGGTGGACAGGTTGCGGCCCAAAGGACCGGCCGGAAGTTCGATGCTGCGCGCGACGGGCGCGTCGAGCGACGCCGCATGGGCGGGTGCCGCCATGGCCAGCATGGCAAGGTGGACGGAGAGAAAAACGATGGAACGGAAGGGAGCTGCGGGCATGACGTTTCCTTTACATGGCAATGGGATCTTCTTCCCCTTGCCAGCCCGGCGCGAAAAAAGTGTCAGGTTTTGAAAACTATTTATTCAGGCGCATCCAGGGTGACCCAGTAGCCGCCAAGGCGCGTGCGCGCCGCCACGGGATAGGTCGACACCAGCATCACCAGCGCCGCATCCGTATCCGTGATGGGAAACGCCCCCGAGACGCGCACATTGGCCACGCGGGGATCGCAGCGCACGATACCGGGCCGGTAGCGGCCCAGTTCCAGCGCAAAATCGTGCAGGCGCATGGCGTCGGCCAGCAGCATGCCGCGCTGCCACGCCAGCTCTCCGGCGTCCAGCGCTCGCGGTTCGCCGATAGCCGCCGCTGTGAAGGCCACCTGCGAACCCGCCGCAATGATGTGCTGCGCACCGCTGTGCGCCAGCACGCGCACGCGGCTTTCCCGCACGGCCAGCATCGTCCGGCCCTCTTCCTGGCGCACGGAAAACACCGTGCCCAGCGCTTCGAGCCGGCCTTCGGCCGTGGCAACAAAGAAGGGCCGGCGCTGCGCATCGGGGGCGGTGTGCACGGCGATTTCACCGCGCCGCAGGGTCAGCAGACGCTGCGCGCCATCGAATTGCACGTCCAGGGTAGTGGCCGTATTGAGGCTGATGCGGCTGCCATCGGCCAGCACGATGTTGCGCCGCTCGCCCGTCGCTGTCCGGTAATCGTGGCGCCAGCCCTGCTGTTCCAGCAGCAGCCAGGCGCCGGGCACCACGGCCAGCAGGGCCGCCAGTTTCAGCAGCGCGGCGCGGCGCGCCGAGGTTCGCGATGCGCGGGACCGGTCCAGCGCCGGCATGGCCAGCTCCGGCGGCAGGCCACCCAGCTTGCCCAGCAGCGCTTCGGCACGCTGCCAGGCGCGCGCATGTTCCGGGTCGCTTGCGCGCCAGCGTTCGCATTCGCGCCGCTGCTGCGCGCTGGCCGCGCCCGAGTGCAGTTGCATCAGCCAGTCAGCCGCCTGTTCGAGCACGCGCGGATCGATGGGAACGCGGGCGCCCAAGCTAGTCGCCATCGAGCCGCAGGCACGCCAGGAACGCCTGCTTCATATAGCGCTTCACGCTGGCCAGCGACACGTCCAGCCGCGCGGCGATGGCGTCATACGTCAGCCCTTCCAGCTGCGACAGCAGAAAGGCGCGCCGCACGGCGGCCGGCAGGGAATCGAGCATGGCGTCGACCTGGTGCAGGGTTTCCAGGATCAGCAATTGCTCTTCGCATGAAGGCGCTTGCGCTTCGGGCAGCAGGGCGATGGCGTCAAGATAAGCGCGTTCGAGCGCCTGGCGCTGGTACCAGTTGATCAGGATGCCGCGCGCCACCGTCGTCAGGTAGGCGCGCGGCTGGCTGATGGCGCCGAGGTCGCGCCGCGCCAGGATGCGGATGAAGGTGTCGTGCGCCAGGTCGGCCGCGTCGGCGGCATTGCCCAGCTTGTAGCGCAACCAGCCATGCAGCCAGCCGTGGTGCTGCTGGTACAGCGCCTGGGCGGCATGCGTGGGAGAAGAGTGGTCTTGCTGTAGGGCGAAGTCGGCGGCCGACATGGGCATCCTTTCCTGTCAGGCGCCTGGCACCAATGCAAATAAGAATTATTCTCATTCTAGCCGAAACAACAACGCCGGCGCAATGCCTGGCCGCGATGGCAGGCATTGCGCTGGCGTTTTTACAACAGCCGGCCTTACTGGCCAGCGAGCGCCACGACGGGGTCGAGGCCCGACGCCTTGCGCGCCGGCATGAAGCCAAACACCAGCCCCGTCACCACGGCGCAGGCAAACGCGCCGGCGATGGCGCTCAGGGAAAAGATCACCGGCACGTCCCATACCAGCAGCAAGCCGGCCACCGTCACGCCGACCACGATGCCGGCCACGCCGCCCACCACCGACACCAGCACGGCTTCGGTGAGGAACTGGCGCAGGATGTCGCGCCGGCGCGCGCCCGTCGCCATGCGGATGCCGATTTCGCGCGTGCGCTCGCGCACCGTCATCAGCATCACGTTCATGACGCCGATACCGCCCACCACCAGCGAGACGGCGGCGATCAGGCTGAGCATCATGGTCATGTTGTCCTGCGTCTTGGCTTCGGCGGCGATCGACGCGGCCGCGTTGCTGATGCCGTAGTCGCGGATGCGGTGGCGCTCGAACATGGTGGCGTCGACCGCCGCCTCCACCTCCGTCACGCGCTTGACGTCGGCCACCGCCATGACGGTGTACGTCGGCTCGCGCTGACCGAAGACACGAATGCCGGCCGTAGAAAACGGCAGCAGCAGCACGTCGTCTTCATCCTTCTCGCCCGTCAGTGCGCCCTTCGCGCTCATCACGCCGATCACCTGGAACGGCACATTGCCGATCAGGATGCTCTGCCCCACGGGATTGGGCACGTCGGGCATCAGCTTTTCCGCCAGGTGCGCACCCAGTACGGCCACGGTGGCCATCTCGCGCTCGTCTTCCTCGGTAAAGAAGCCGCCCTTGGCCACGGGCCAGGTCTGGATCTGCGGCAGGGCCGGCCCCGTGCCGCGCACATAGGTCTGCACGTCGAGGTTGCCATGGCGGATCACCTTGTTGCCCGTGACATTCGGCAGCACGTGGGTAATGCCCGGCACGTCTTTCAGTGCATCGAGATCGGCCAGGGTGATGCTGCGCCCCGGGATGCGCGAACTTTCGCCGCGCGACGCCATGTACAGCAGATTCGAGCCGAAGGCGCCCAGTTGCGCCATCACTTGCTGGCGCGTGCCCAGGCCGATGGCCAGCATGACGATGACGGAGGCGACGCCGATGACGATGCCGAGCAAGGTCAAGCCCGTGCGGAAGCGGTTGATCCACAGCACGCGCCAGGCCGCGCGCGCCGCGTCGAGCAATTCCGTGCCCAGCGAGGCCCCTGTGTCATGCGCGGCGCGCGACATGTCCAGCGGCGGCAAGGCCGTCGACGTAGCGGGAATGGCGATGGCGCCCGAGTCTGCGATGATTTCGCCATCGCTGATCTCGATCACGCGGCGCGCCTGTGCCGCCACCTTGCGGTCATGCGTAATGAGGATGATGGTGTGGCCCGCGTCGGCCAGTTCGCCCAGCAGGGCCATGACTTCGGCGCCGCTGCTGCTGTCTAACGCCCCAGTCGGTTCATCGGCGAGGATGATGCGCCCGCCATTCATCAACGCGCGCGCGATCGACACGCGCTGCTGCTGCCCGCCGGACAACTGGTTCGGCCGGTGGTCGAGCCGCTCTCCCAGGCCCAGGCGCTTGAGCAGCGCTTCCGAACGGGCGTGGCGGGCGGCCGCCGGCATGCCCGCATACAAGGCCGGCACTTCCACGTTTTCGCGCGCCGATTCCGTGGCGATCAGGTGATACCCCTGGAAGACGAAGCCGAACGCTTCGCGCCGCAGCCACGCCAGTTCATCGGGATTCAGGCTGGCCACATCCTGGCCGGCGAAGCGGTAAATGCCGTCGCTGGGCCGGTCAAGACAGCCAAGCAAATGCATCAGGGTCGACTTGCCGGAACCGGAGGCGCCGACGATGGCGACGAATTCGCCGGCGCCAATCGACAGGGTCAGGCCGCGCAGCACTTCCACGGCCGGCGCGCCGTCATGGCCGCCGTAGCGCTTGCGGATGCCGGCAAGCTCAATCAATGGCGCCGGCTGGCCAGGTTCCCCGGCCTGCCCCAGCGACGCGGCCTCGCTCATCGCGCTCACAGCTGGAACCTGCTGCTGCCGTTGCCGGCCGGCTGCTCGCCCGTGACCAGCAACTCGCCTTCGCGCAAGCCTTGCAGCACTTCCGCGCTGAGGCGGTTGCGCACGCCCACGGTGACGGCGCGCGTATCGACCTTGCCGTCCGCATCCATCACGCGGGCCGTGAACTGCCCCGGCTTGGCGCCTTCTTCCGTCGAGGGTTTCAGGGCCGGCAAGGGCACGGCCAGCACATTGTTCGCCGCGGCCGTGACAAACACCACTTGCGCCGTCATCTGCGGCATCAGTTCACCATCGGCGTTATCCACGTCGAACAACACGGTATATAAAATCACCTTGCTGGTCGACGGCGCCAGGGCCGTGCCGGCGGCAGAACCGCCTGGCACCGGCGGGGCCGGCAGCACTTGCCGCACCTTGCCGCTCCAGCGCCGCTGGTCGCCGCCCAGGGTGGTGAAGTACACGGGCATGTCCGGGCGCACGCGGCGCACGTCCGCTTCCGATACTTCCGTCCATACCGTCATGGCCGACAGATCGGCGATGCGCAGGATGTTCGGCGTCTGGTACGTGGCGTTCAGGGTTTGCCCTTCCTTCGCATCCAGGCCCACCACCTTGCCGGCCATGGGCGCGTAGATGCGCGTATAGCCGAGGCGCGCCTCGTCCGCCTTCAGGCTGGCCTGGGTCTGGTCGATCTGCGCCTTCAGGTGGTCGATCTTGGCGCCGGCCGAGGCCAGCGTGGCTTCGGCCGTTTCCAGGTCAGCCAAGGGCGTGGAGTCGAACTTGGCCATCTGCTTCTGGCGGCCATGCTGCTGGCCGGCCAGGCGGTGCTGCGCCTGCTGGTCGGCCAGCTGCGCACGCAAGCCCGCCAGCGCGGCGCGACCCGCATCGACCGTGGCTTGCTGCACGCTGGGGTCGATCTCGGCCAGCAACTGGCCTTTTTCCACGGCGCTGCCGGGCTGCACGTGCAGGCGCGTGATCTGGCCCGACACTTGCGCGCCCACGTCGACATAGGTTTGCGGCTGCAAGGTGCCGATGGCCGTGACACTGGCTTCGATATTGCCGCGCTTGACGGGCGCCGTGTCGAATACGGTGGCCGGGCCGCGCGTGGCCCACAGGGCGCCGGCGCCAAACAGCACCAGCAAGACCACGCCACCCAGGATGCGGGCGCGGCGGGAAGGCAGACGGGTCGCCATCAGGCAGCCACTTTCAATACATTCAAAACATCAATCGGTGTCGCCAGGCGTGAAAAGTGCATCGGTCTATCCTTGAAAATGGCGGTGAACATCACCGCAGGAACGTCACAAGACCTGCCAGCGCGGCGACGGCTGCCAGCAGGGAACTACGAAACAGCAAGCGGGGGGCATATGGCAGCAGCAGGGCCACCAGCAGCGCTCCCGCGCCGATGAATCCCAGCCAGGCAACCACGCCGACGGTGGCGCTCCAGCCAGCCACGCAGGGCCAGATGGCCAGCGCCAGCAGGACGGTACCGGCCAGTTGCAGCGCGCGCCGCACGTTCGGCGCCGCGTCCCTGCCCCAGACCTGGCCATGGTGGCGGTCCATCGCCAGCGACAGGCTGGCCATGCCCGCATACGACAGGCCCAGCGCGCAAAGGATGGTAGTGATCATGACTGTCCTTCCGTATTGACTTGCAGGCTGGCCGTGGGCGCAGCGTTTTCCTTGGGTGCAGCCTTCCTGGCCGGTTTTTCCTTGCGCTTGTGGACTTTCCACGCGCCCCAGGCGGCCAGCAGGCCGAAAGCCATGCTGCCCAGTTCCACGCCGGCGCTTTCCCAATCGCCGCGCGCGATCTGCGCCGCCAGGTTGTCGCCCGTGCTCAAGACATTGAGCACCGGCAGCAGCAGGCACAGGGCGGCCAGCAAGCCCAATTGCTCGATCCACGCGCGCTTTTCCGCGCGCAGGCAGGCGTGCACCAGCATCACAAACCACACGCCGAAGAAGGCGCGCACTTCCCAGCCGGCGCGGTGCTCGAGGCCGACGGGGATCAAACGGTTCGCCCACAGGAAGCCCACGCAGGCGATGGACAGGCCGGCGATCGCCGCCACGTTCAGGCATGTGATGACCCGGTACACGCGCTGCGTGTAGGCGCCGAACTCGCCGCCGGACTTCTGGCGGCGCTTGACCATGAACAGGATCGCCCCCGTGCCCATCATGGCCGTACCGGCCAGGCCGCAGAAAAAGTACAGCCAGCGCATCGGCGTGCCGCCGAAACCGACCATGTGCAGGTTCGACATGACGGAGCGCGTCAGGCCCGCGCCGCCCGTGTCCGACTCGCCCGGCAGGCGCAAGGCAACCTGCTCGCCCGTGGCCAGCGCATAGCAGGCCCTGCCCGTGTTGGCGCTGAGGCGTTCCATCGTGTCCGTCTCTTCATTCCAGCCATACATGCAGACGCGCATGGAGGCATCGTTCGGATTGTCCAGCACCACGGCGCGGATTTCCTGGCCGATGGCCTGCTCGGCGCGCAGCGCGAACGATTCCAGCGCGGGAATGGCCAGCGGCTGGCCCGAGCGCGCAGGCTTGCCCGCATCGTTCCAGTCGCTCAAAAAGGCCTTCTTGGGATTATCCATGCCGTATTGCGCCATCACGGGGGCCGGCACATAGTCATCGCTGAAGAAGGCCAGGCCCGTGTAGGCGATCATGAACTGGAACGGCAACGTCAGCACGGCCACCGCGTTGTGCGCGTCGAGCCACGAGCGCTGGCCCTTGGCCGGGCGGAAGGTGAAGAAATCCTTGAAGATGCGCTTGTGCGTGATGACGCCGCTCACCAGCGCCACCAGCATGATCATGGTGGTGATGGCGACGATCCATACGCCGATGCGTCCCGCGTGCAGCTCGTAGTGGAAATCGACGAAATGGTGGCCGCCGATGGTGTCGCGCTCCGTTGCCTCGCGCGCATGCTCGATGACGGCGCCCGTCAGCGGATCGAGGTCCGCCGAACCATAGCCGCCGCTGGGCTGGAACCAGTAGGCGGACAGGCCGTGGCCGGGACGCTGCACGGGCCATATCTCCCACATGTCCGCCTTCGGGTGTTCCTTCGCCATGAAGTCGAGCGCCAGTTCCAGGCGGTGCGCGCGGTCCGTGACCTTCGGCAGCGGCGGATCGTTCGCGTGCGCCGCCTCTTCCAGCGCGTGTTCGGGCGTCATCCAGTGGCCGATCGGGTCGTCGAAGACGGCCAGGGTGCCGGTCAGGAAAATGGCGAACAGTAGCCAGGAAATCCACAGGCCGCTCCATGTATGCAGCCAGGCCATGGCCTGGCGCAAGCCGCCCTGCTGCGGCGTTTTCACCACTTTGTCTACCTTGACGGCGTTCATGCGGCACCTCGCGACAGCAGCATGCCGATGCCGCCGCATAGAATCGCCGGCAGCAGCATGCCGAGCCAGGCACGGCGCAGGTCCTGCACGGCAAAGACCCAGATCACGGCGCAGGTGTACACGACAAAGGCGCTCAGGGTCGCCGTCAGCACGGCTTCGGCGCGCGACAGCGGCAGCACGGCCGACAGCAGCACGGCTACGCCGGACGTCAGTGCATAGCCGCCAAAGATGGCGGCGAGCACGCGCGAGAACAACATCATGTTGGCCGATTTCATCATCGCGGCGCTCCCTGTGGCACACGCTGGCTCACGCCATTGCTGGCGTGGGCCAGATTCAACTGCACATTCATAAGCCATGCATCCTTCATCAAGATAGATCATTCAAAAGTGATTATTTACAGTTTGTAGTTCAAAGTCAGCATCAGGTTGCGCGGCGTGCCCACCAGGTTGCCGAAGACATCGGAATAGATGCTCTGGTAGTAGCGCTTGTCGAGCGCATTGTTCACGTTCAGGCGCAGCTCGGCGCGGCTGTCGATCTGCCACGCGGCGTTCAGACCCACGATCGCGTAGCGGCCCTGGCGCAGATGGTAGGCGCCTTCCTTCGACTCGGTCGCGCCCTGCCCGTACACCGAAGCGCCGATGCGCCAGCCCTGCGCCGCGCCGGACAGGCGGTAGCTGGTGGCCAGCTTGAGCTGCTGGCGCGGATAGCGGCTGTTGAAGTCCTTGCCGATATTGGCCGGATCGCTGTCGCGCGTAAATTGCGCCTTCACATACGTAAAACCGGCCGACAGCTGCCAGTCGGGCGTCAGCGCGCCCGCCACGTCCAGCTCCACGCCTTCGCTGCGCACTTCGCCCGACGCGCGCTGGCAATAGCCCCAGGTGCTGCCGGGGCAGGGATCCGGGCCGGCCAGGTCGTCCACGCCGCGGTTTTGCTGGCGGATCTGGAACACGGCCGCGCTGGCATTGAGGACGCCGCCGAAGTATTCGCCTTTTACGCCCGCTTCATAGTTGGTGCCGCTGATCGGCTTCAATGGCTGCGCATTGGCGTCGGTGGCCGCTTGCGGCTGGAAGATTTCGGTCCAGCTGGCGTACACGGAATGCTGCTTGTCGAGGTCATACACGACACCGGCGTACGACGTGAATTCGCGCGCCACCGAGTAGCCGGCATCGTCCTTGTACCAGCTCACGCGCCCGCCCAGCACCAGTGACAGCGGCTCGGCCAGGCGCATGCGCGTGCCCGCATACACGCCGCTTTGCTCGGTGATGCTGGCCGTGCGCCACTGCGCGTAATTGATGACGGGACGCGCCACGCTGCCCGCATCCCAGTTGAACGGGTCGAGCACCGGCGCCGCCGCGCCCCAGCTGTACGGGGCCCAGCCGCCATAGCTGTTTTTCGACGAACGGCGGTGGCTGGCGCCGACCGTGAGCTCGTGCTCGCGGCCGAACAGGCTGTAGCTGCCAGTGGCATACGCGTCATAGCTGGTGTTGGCCAGTTCGGCGCGGTAGCTTTGCGAGTTGAAGCGCAGGGTGTCGCCGCGGCGGCTGACGCCGGAAAACGTCGTGTCGATCTCGGGCGTCTTGCGCGTGGCCGCCAGCTTGGCCTTCCAGCCATTGGCGAAGCGGTGTTCCAGCTCGGCGAAAATGGTTTTATCCGTCTGGCGCCAGCCATCGAAGTCGGTGCCCAGGTAGGTCGAGCGGGGCAAATTCAAAAAGCGGCCGTCGGCGGCCGTCACCACGCCCGTCGTGACGCCGTCGTTATCCGTCTTGCGGTAGTGTGCGCCCAAGGTGACCGTGGTGTCGGGCCGCAGGTCGGCTTCGATGATGCCGTACAGCTGGTGATTGCGGCCATGCAGCACGTCGACAAAATCCTTCTTGTCCTGCACCGTCGCGACGATGCGCCCGCGCAGGGTCTTCGCTTCGTTGAGCGCGTTGGCCGCATCCGCTTCCAGCCGGTAGTTGCTCCAGCTGCCCACGCTGGCCGAGAATGACGCTTGCGGCGTGGCCGTCGGGCGCTTGCGCACCAGGTTGATGGCCGCGCTGGGCGTGCCGCTGCCCGTCATCAAGCCCGTGGCGCCGCGCACCACTTCGATGCGGTCATAGATGGCCAGGTCGTCATTGTCGCCATTGAAGGTGCCGTTCGCGCCCAGGCTGGTGGGCAAGCCATCGAACAGGATGTTATCGATTGGAAAGCCACGTGCGCTGAAACTGCCAGAATCGCCTGTAAAGTTGCCTTTTTGCATGACAAGGCCCGTGATCGATTGGACAGCGTCATCCAGGGTGGTGATGCCCAGGTCGTCGATCTGCTGGCGCGTCAGCACGCTGACCGACTGCGGCGTTTCTCGCAGCGACAGGTTCAGCTTGGTTGCCGTATTGCTCACGCCCGTCGTATAGGAGCCGCTGCCTTCCGTCGTCGCATCGCGCCCTGCCGTGACGGACACGCCAAGCATGGTCTGTTCGGCAGCAGGGATGGCAGGCGCGGCCTGCTGCGCCAGCGCCGGCAGGCTGGCGGCCAGGCACAAGGCCGCCGCGGCCTGCGCCAGCGGACGCAGTGCGGAGTGAGACGATGGCAAACTGACAAAAGGTAAAGCGTGCGACATGCAAGTTCCTGATAGTGGTGGCGTCATCAGACGGTAAAAAACAGGCGCCTACTCTGTAGGTGCCGCGAAAACAAAAAACGGGCAGTCCGGCTGCAAATATATTTTGTGGGTACTACGGCGCCGGTTCGACGCTGACCCAATACCGCGTGCGGCTGCGCACCTGCACCGGCAAGGAATTGGGCAGCATGTTCAGGATGCGCTGGGTGTCGGCCAGCGGGAACACGCCCGACAGGCGCAGCTGGGCCACTTCCGGCGCGCAATGAATCACACCGGGGCGGTAGCGGGCCAGGTCGGCCAGGAAATCGCCGAGGGTCACGTCGTCGACGATCAGCTGGCCACGCGACCAGGCGTGCGCATACGCATCGATGGCGTGCGGCGCGTCTGGCGCCTGACGGGAAAACGCCACTCCGTGGCCGGCCGCCAGCAGCAAGGGCGCGCCGCTGCCGTCGCGGGGCAGGATTTCAACGGCGCTTTCCAACACGTCCACGGTGCTGTAGCCATCCTGCTGGCGCACGGCAAAGCGCGTGCCCAGCGCGCGCACCAGGCCTTCGCGCGTGGCCACCACCAAAGGCGCGCCGCTGCCGGCGCCATGGCCGCTGGTGACGAGGATTTCGCCGGCCAGCAGCTCGATCAGGCGGCGGCTGGCGTCGAAACGCACGTTCACGGCCGATCCTGTATTCAGGCTGAGCACACTGCCATCGTCCAGCACCACCTCGCGCCGCTCGCCCTTGGCCGTGCGATAGTCGGCGCGCAGGGCGCGCACGCCATCCCAGGCATCCGTCTGCGCGGCCAGCATGCCGCCGCCGGCCGCCACGCCCAGCCACGCCAGCAACTGGCGCCGCTTGCCGTTGACGGCTTGCTGCTGCGTGCCGGCCAGCGCCTGCGCGGCCGCACCGCGGTGCAAGCCGTTGATCCGTTGCGTGACAGCGTCGATATGCTGCCAGGCCCGTTCGTGTTCCGGGTCGGCCTCGCACCAGCGCTGCCAGGCGGCGTGTTCCGCTTTGCTGGCCTCGCTCGACATCAGCACGGTCAGCCACTCGGCCGCCTGCTGCTGCACGTCCTCGCGGATGGCTGCCGGGGCTGCGGGTTCTGCCACCGTGCTCATGCCGGCAGGGAGAAAAACACCTGGCGGTTGGCACGCGTCAGGTATTGCTTGACCGAGCTGGCCGACACGTTCAGGCGCGCGGCGATCTCGGCATAGCTGAGGCCCTCCAGTTGCGCCAGCAAAAACGCCGTGCGCACGGGCGCCGGCAAGCCGTCGAGGGCCTGGTCGATTTCCTGCAAGGCTTCCAGCGCCAACAGCCGTTCTTCGGGCGCGGGCGCCACCTCGGGCGGCAGGCAAGCGAGCGCCTCCAGATACGCGTCTTCCAGCACTTGCCGGCGGTAGCGGTGCGCCACCAGACGGCGCGCGATGGTAGCGAGAAACGGCCGCGCTTCGCGGATCTGCGGTGCGGAATCGGCCGTCAGCACGCTGATGAAGGTGTCTTGCGCCAGGTCCGCCGCATCGCCCGCATTGCCCAGCTTATGCCGCAGCCAGCCCTGCAGCCAGCCGTGATGGCTGCTGTAGAGCGCGTGCAGGTCTTGTTGCTGTGCAAAATCGGCGGCCGACATGGCATCCCTTTCCGCTCAGGCGTGCGGCACCCGAGAATGTAAATAAGAATTATTCTCATTTTAACCGTGTTTTTGACTTTCATGCAATCGCGGCATTGCCAGAAATACCAACTAATTCAAAAGCAGGCCAACCGCCAGGCGATGCAGCGCAGGACCGCCAGCCAACCGCGATAAGGTAAAATGACGGCCATCGTCCGGCTTTCGCCGCCCACTCCCAAGCTTTTCATTGCAGGTTCATCATGCTAGATAATCTCACCCAACGGCTTGCCAAAGTCGTCAAGACCATGCGCGGCGAGGCGCGCCTGACCGAAGCGAACACCGCCGACATGCTGCGCGAAGTGCGCCTGGCGCTGCTCGAAGCCGACGTCGCCCTGCCCGCCGTGCGCGAATTCATCGCCAAAGTCAAAGAAAAAGCCATGGGCGAGGATGTCATTTCCTCGCTGACGCCAGGCCAGGCCCTGGTTGGCGTGGTGCAGCGCGAACTGGCCGCCCTGATGGGCGCCGACCTGGGCCCGGAAGCGTCGCAGATCAGCTTTGCGCAACAGCCGCCCGCCATCATCCTGATGGCCGGTTTGCAGGGTGTGGGTAAAACCACCACCGTCGGCAAGCTGGCGAAGTACCTGAAGGAAGAAAAGAAGAAGAAAGTGCTGACCGTCTCGGCCGACGTGTACCGTCCCGCCGCGATCGCCCAGCTGCAATCGGTCACCGCCCAGGTGGGCGCCGACTTCTTCCCGTCCAGCAGCACGGACAAGCCGGTCGATATCGCCCTGGCCGCGCTGGACTGGGCGAAAAAGCATTACCACGACGTGCTGATCATCGATACGGCCGGTCGCCTCGGTATCGACGAAGAGATGATGCGCGAAATCGCCGCCGTCCACGGCGCCGTGAAACCGATCGAAACCCTGTTTGTCGTTGACGCCATGCTGGGCCAGGACGCCATTAACACGGCCAAGGCCTTCAATGATGCGCTGCCGCTGACGGGTATCGTGCTGACCAAGCTTGACGGTGACGCGCGCGGCGGTGCGGCCCTGTCCGTGCGCCACATCACGGGCAAGCCGATCAAGTTTGCCGGTGTCTCGGAAAAACTCGACGGCCTGGAAGCGTTCGACCCGACCCGCATGGCCAACCGTATCCTGGGCATGGGCGACATCCTCGCCCTGGTGGAAGAAGCGCGCAAGGGCGTCGACAGCAAGGCGGCGGCCGACCTGGCGCAAAAAATCAAGGTCGGCGGCAAGTTCGACATGAACGACTTCAAGGCGCAATTGGGCCAAATGAAGAAAATGGGCGGCATGGCCAACCTGATGGACAAGCTGCCGGCCCAGTTCCAGCAGGCGGCAGGCGGCAAGAACATGGATCAAGCCGACAAGCAGGTGCGCCGCATGTGCGGCATCATCGACTCGATGACGCCGCAGGAACGCGCCAAGCCTGAACTGATCAAGGCCACGCGCAAGCGCCGCATCGCCGCCGGCGCCGGCGTGCAAGTGCAGGAAGTGAACCGCATGCTGACGCAATTCGAGCAAATGCAGACGATGATGAAGAAATTGTCGGGCGGCGGCATGATGAAGATGATGCGCTCCATGAAAGGCATGATGCCTGGGATGAGGTAATGAAAGGTTTCACACTCGCCGCTGGCGGCGAGTGTGAAGGCCTTTTTTACGCCGCGTATCGAAAGTCGATAGATCAAAAAACACCGTTCTAAATAATGCCGGATTGCATTTTCATGTGTCCGGCATCACTCTTCCCTCCCCCAGCAGCGCCCCTCCCCGCATAGCCAGCAACCATGCCATTTACGGGCAAAAACGCCGTTCTGCGCTCCCAAGCGGTGCGCCCGGGCGACAGCATTGCCATTTCCCTGCTTTTTCCTCGTGAAAACGTGAAAAACACTTGCATACAAGGTAAATCCACACCAATATTAGCCGTGCGATTAATTGCGCAATTTCCCATGTGTTTGTTAAGGAGGCTCGAAGATGGCAACAGCCAAAAAAACCCCAGTAGCAGCGCCAGCCAAAGCAGCAGCAGCAGCCAAGCCTGCAGCCGCCAAGAAAGCAGCACCCGCAGCCAAAGCAGCAGCTAAACCAGCAGCGGCGAAGAAAGCGGCAGCACCGGCAACACCACGCAAGCCAAACGCAGCATTCATGAAAGCAATGACGCCATCGAAAGAGCTGGCCGCCGTTGTTGGCGCAGCACCACTGCCGCGCACGGAAGTGACCAAAAAGGTATGGGATTACATCAAAAAACTCGATCTGCAAGATCCGGCCAACCGCCGCATGATCAATGCGGACGACAAGCTGAAAGCAGTTTTCGGCGGCAAAGCCCAAGTCTCCATGTTTGAAATGACGAAACTGATCTCCGATCATTTGAAATAATCAGATACGCACAGGGCGTTTCGCGCCGTGTGAGTGCCCCGCCGCTTTACTGCGAGCGGGGCATTTTTTTGCCTGCCGTTCAAGCGGCCGGCTTGAATTCCCACTGCCGCCACGCCGCCCGCACGGCATTCGGATACTCGGCCCGTCCCCGGCTGCCGTTATACCGCCCCAGCGCCAGGTACAAATCGCCCTTTTCCATATCCAGGTACATGCGCAAGATCGCGCAGCCGTAGCGCAGATTCGTCTGCATGTGGAACAACTTGCTGCGGTCGCTGTCGCCGATGACGCCCGTCCAGAACGGCATCACCTGCATGTAGCCACGCGCGCCTGCCAGCGAGACGGCATATTTGCGGTAGGCGGATTCCACCTGGATCAGGCCCAGCACGAGGGCCGGTTCCAGACCCGCGCGGCGCGCTTCGTACCAGACGGTTTCCAGAAATTCCGTGCGCAGCTGGGCGTCCGGCAGCTTGCGCTGCAGGCGCGACGACATCTGCGCCAGCCATTGCTGGTAGCGCTGCAAGTCGGCGGGCGTGGCAAATTTGGGCTGCGGCGGGCGTTCGTCGCGGATCGCGTGCGACAGGGCCAGGCGGACGGAGTCGGCCAGCGCCTCCTCCTTCTGGTTGCCAGCCTGCGCCGGAGCGACGCAGGCCAGGCAGGCGGCCAGCGCGAGCGCGCCAGCCGTCTTGCTTACTGATAGACGCTTCACTGCGCCATTTTGCCCTGGATGAAAGCGACGATCTCGTCCGGTGCCACGCCAGTTGCTTCCGCGTCGCGGCGGCCCTGGTATTCCAGCTTGCCTTCTTTCAGGCCGCGCTCGCCGATGACGATGCGGTGCGGCACGCCAATCAGTTCCCAGTCAGCAAACATGGCGCCAGGGCGCAAACCGCGGTCGTCGACGATGACGTCCACGCCAGCGCCTTGCAGGGCCGCGTACAGCTTCTCCGTCTCTTCCTTGACCAGTTCGCTACGGTCCATGCCCATCGGGCACAGCACGACCTCGAATGGCGCGATCGACGCCGGCCAGATGATGCCCTTGTCGTCGAAGTTCTGCTCGATGGCGGCGCCCAGGATGCGCGTCACGCCGATGCCATAGCAACCCATCTGCAACGGCGCAGGCTTGCCGTTTTCGTCGAGGAAGGTGGCTTTCATGCTTTCCGAGTACGCCGTACCCAGCTGGAACACGTGGCCCACTTCGATGCCGCGCTCGATGGCGAGTGCGCCCTGGCCGTCCGGCGAAGCGTCACCGGCGACGACATTGCGCAAATCGGCCACGATGGCAGGCTCGGCCACGTCACGGCCCCAATTGGCGCCCGTGTAGTGGAAACCGGCCTCATTCGCGCCGCACACGAAGTCGCTCATGTGGGCGACCGTGCGGTCCGCCACCACGGTGACGGGTGCCTTCGTGCCGATCGGGCCCAGGTAGCCAGGAATCGTGCCGTAGACTTCCAGGATTTCCGCTTCCGTGGAGAAACGGTGACCGGCCAGGCCGGCAACCTTGCCCACCTTGATCTCGTTCAATTCATGGTCGCCGCGCAGCAGCAGCATGAAGTGCTGTTTCGTGACTTTTTCATCCTTGCCCGTCGTTTCCACCGTCAGGGCGATGGTTTTCACGGTGCGCGACAGTTCCAGGCCCAGCAAGGTGGCCACGGTTTCGCACTTGACGGTGTCCGGCGTAGCCGTTTTCGTCAGCGCCTGGGCGGCGGCCGGGCGCTCACCGGCTGGCGGCAGCGCTTCGGCCGCTTCCATGTTGGCCGCGTAGTCGGACGTCGGGCAGTACACGAGCGCGTCTTCACCCGTGTGGGCGATGACGTGGAATTCATGCGAACCGGAACCGCCGATGGCGCCGTTGTCGGCGGCCACGGCGCGGAATTTCAGGCCGAAGCGCGTGAAGATGCGCGTGTAGGCGTCAAACATGACCTTGTACGACGCTTGCATGCCGGCCAGGTCGCGGTCGAACGAGTAGGCGTCCTTCATGGTGAATTCGCGGCCGCGCATCAGGCCGAAGCGGGGACGGCGCTCGTCGCGGAACTTGGTCTGGATGTGATAAAAGTTCAACGGCAACTGGCGGTAGGACTTGATTTCCGTGCGCACGACGTCGGTGATGACTTCTTCCGATGTCGGCTGGATCGCGTATTCGCGGCCGTGGCGGTCTTTCACGCGCATCAGTTCGTCGCCCATCTTGGTCCAGCGGCCCGTCTCTTGCCACAGTTCGGCTGGCTGCACGAGCGGCATCAGCAGTTCGATGCCGGCGGCTTTGTTCATCTCGTCACGGATGATGGCTTCCACCTTGCGGATCACGCGCAAGCCCATCGGCATGTAGGTATAGATGCCGGAACCGAGGCGTTTGATCATGCCTGCACGCATCATCAACTGGTGGCTGACGATTTCCGCGTCAGAAGGTGCATCTTTAAGTGTGGAAATAAAAAAACGGGAGGCGCGCATAACGGTGAATTCTTTTTAAAAAGAGAGGGTTATAATCAACCTAATTTTAAAGGATTAGCTGGCTGATGCGTCCATACTTTACACAAATGCGCTCAATTGGTGCGATTCCGGCGCTTTTCGCACCCCGAAAAGGTCACCGGCTTGCGAAGTTGTGGGTAATTATGTAAAAAAAGACGCACTGTCGCAGAAAGTTTGAGGTGCATTATGCTCGACCGTGAAGGGTTTCGGCCCAACGTCGGCATCATCCTGCTAAACGCCCAGAACGAGGTGTGGTGGGGCAAGCGGGTGCGCGAGCACTCATGGCAGTTTCCGCAAGGCGGTATCAAATATGGCGAAACACCGGAACAAGCCATGTTTCGCGAACTTGAAGAGGAAATCGGACTCAGACAGGAACACGTCAAAATTGTCGGCCGCACCCGCGACTGGCTGCGCTATGAAGTGCCAGACCACTTCATCAAGCGCGAGATTCGCGGCCATTACCGTGGCCAGAAGCAGATTTGGTTTCTGCTGAGAATGTGCGCGCGCGATAACGACGTCAATCTGCGCCTGACCGACCATCCCGAGTTCGACGCCTGGCGCTGGCATGAATACTGGGTCCCGCTCGATGTCGTCATTGAATTTAAACGCGATGTTTACCAGCGCGCCTTGCAGGAGCTGTCCCGCTTCCTGACCTGGCCCGTGCATGGCAACGCACAGCAAGCGCACCGCCACACGTCGCGCTACCTGCGCCAGCCCCATGCGCCACGGGCGCAGGATGGTACGGCACTGGCCAAGCCTTGCGACGGCATCGCCGCCGAAGGGTGTACGCCGGAGCTGATTCTGCCAGGCAAGGAGTAGTCCGCCGCACCATGAACGCACTCTCCCACGCAAAAGGGGCAGCCTGAACAGGCTGCCCCTTTTTTCATGCCGGCAGGAAATTCCCCTGCCGGTCAGGCTGACTTAGTTTGCTGCCGACGCTGGCGCAGCGGCGGGAACATCCAGGGTGATGGCTTTCAAGCCCAGGATATTGCTGCTGTAGTGGCGGATCTTGTTGGCCAGGGCTGGATCGTTATTCAGCTTTTGACCGTACGACGGCACCATTTCCACCATCTTCGCTTGCCATTCCGGCGTCGCCAGACGGCTCTTGAATGCCGTTTGCAGCACCTTGATCATGATCGGCGGCGCGGTCGAAGCGCCTGGCGATGCGCCCAGCAAGGCAACGATGCTGCCATCGGCGGCGCCGACGACTTCCGTGCCGAACTGCAGCAAGCCGCCTTTGACAGGGTCATCCTTGACGATCTGCACGCGCTGGCCCGCGTTTTGCAGGGTCCAGTCTTCCATCTTGGCGTTCGGCAAGTATTCGCGCAGGGTTTTCAAACGGTCTTCCGGCGTGTTCATGACCTGTTCGACCAGGTATTTCGTCAGCGGAATATTGTCATAGCCGGCTTGCAGCATGGGTTTCACATTGCCCGTGCCGATCGAGGCAGGCAAATCGATCCACGAACCGTTTTTCAGGAACTTGGTCGAGAAGGTGGCAAACGGGCCAAACAGCAGGGCTTTCTTGCCATCGATGATGCGCGTATCAAGATGCGGCACGGACATCGGCGGCGAACCGACGGATGCCTTGCCGTAGACCTTGGCTGCATGCGCCGCCACCAGTTCCGGATTCGTGGTCACCAGCCATTGGCCACCGACCGGCACGCCGCCGTAACCCTTGGCTTCAGGAATGCCCGATTTTTCCAGCAGCGGCAGCGAACCGCCGCCGGCGCCGATGAAGACGAACTTGGCGCGCATGGTCTTTTCCTTGCCGGCGTTCAAGTCTTTCACCGTCACGTTCCACACGCCATCGGCGCCGCGCTGGATGTCTTCCACTTGATGGCGCAGGTGCAGGACCATGCCATGGCTGTCCGTCAGGTATTTCACGAGACCGCGCGTGAGGTTGCCGAAATTGACGTCGGTACCGATTTCCATGCGCGTCGCGGCCACTTTCTGGCCCTTGTCACGGCCTTGCATGACGAGCGGCGCCCATTGCTCGATCTGCGCCTGGTCTTCCGAGAACAGCATGCCCTTGAACAGGTTTTCCTTTTGCAGCGCAGCATAGCGCTTCTTCAAAAAGGCAATATTGTCGTCGCCCCACACAAAGGCCATGTGCGGCACATTGTTGATGAAGGTTTGCGGTGCGCCCAGATGCTTGTTGGCTACCTGATAAGCCCAGAATTGCTTGGAAATTTCGAATTGCTCGTTGATGGCAACGGCTTTCTTGGTCTCGATGCTGCCATCGGCCGCTTCCGGCGTGTAGTTCAGCTCGGCAAACGCCGAGTGGCCCGTGCCTGCGTTATTCATCGCGTCCGAACTTTCGGCGGCCACGGAATCGAGGCGCTCGACCATTTCCATCGTCAGCGACGGATCGAGTTCCTTGAGCATGCTGCCCAGGGTGGCGCTCATGGTGCCAGCGCCGATCAGCAGCACGTCGACCGGTTTTTCGGACGAGGCCGGCGGGGTCTTGTCACATGCCGCCAGGATCAGGCACGACATCAAAAGTAATAGCGATTTACGCATACGTAACTCCGTTTATGAATACTGAAGGATGATTCTTGCGCGCCACCGTGGCGGCACCATCGCTGTATGAAATGCAAACAGCCAGCCGGAACGCCAGGGCGGCCGGACAGGTCAAGTCGATGGTGATAGGCATGCTGCCGCGCTCCGGGATATCCCTGGAGCAATATCTGGTGGCAAAGGTGCGGGCAATGGAAACAGGGGAATGGCAATAAAATCGCCGTCATGTCCAGTGCAAATATCAAGAGCGGCGATTTTATCACCGTTATTTGGCGCCGCCGGGCCGTGGCGGTAGTGGATAATACTTACTGCAGGGTATTAAATGACAGTGACTCTCGGGTCATGCCAGCGGTCGCCAGACGGCAAAAAGGGCATCCTCGATGCCCTTTATTTATGTACGCGGTACAATGCCGGCTGCCCTTTAGCCATAGTCCTTCAGCCATGTTCAACCCCTCTTCCGACGATGTGCGCCGTTTCTTTTGCGACACTTTGCGCAAGCACCGCGCCCATGACATCCTCACGCCGATGGAAGCCATCGCGCTCGACTGGATCCTCGAACACCCCGAGTATGAAAACGAGCTGAGCGACGTCGAAGCGGCGCTGGCGCGCGACTATTCCGTCGAAGGGGGACAAGCCAATCCGTTCTTGCACCTGTCCATGCATCTGTCGATCACGGAACAAGTGCAAGTGGACCAGCCGCGCGGCATCCGCCCGGCCGTCCAGCAGCTGACCCAGCGCCTCGATTCGGCCCATGCCGCCCAGCACGAAGTGATGGAATGCCTGGGCCAGATGATCTGGGCTTCGCAACGCTCGGGTTTGCCGCCCGATACGGATGCGTATATCGACTGCGTGCGGCGCCGCTGATCAGGTAGTATCATGTTGCCAAGAAACTCAGCCACTGAAGGATATCTTGGCCCATCACACCATTCTCGTACTCGGCGGTTACGGTTTTTTCGGCACGCGCATTTGCCAGGCGCTAGCCGGCAAACGGGATATCCATCTGCTGGTGGCCGGGCGCGACGCCGCCAGGGCCAGGGCACTGGTGGCGCAATTGGGCTTGCCGCCGCGGCAAGCACTGGCGCTCGATGCCGTTGCACCTGATCTGGCGCGGCGCCTGACCGAACTGGGCGTCGATACGCTGATCCATACCGCCGGCCCGTTCCAGGGCCAGGATTACCGTGTCGCCCGTGCGGCGATCGAGGCCGGTGCCAACTATATCGACCTGGCCGACGGTCGCGATTTTGTCGCCGGTATCGCCAGCCTCGACGACCTGGCACGCCAGCGCGGCGTGTTCATCACCAGCGGCGCCAGCTCGCTGCCAGCGCTGTCCTCGGCCGTGGTGGACCGCTACCTGCCGCGCTTTCGCCAGCTCACATCGATCCGCCACGGCATCGCCTCCGGCGCCCGCGCGCCGGGCATCGCCACCATGGCCGGCATCTTCTCGTACTGTGGCAAACCGTTCCAGCGCCTGGTTGCCGGCAGCCAGCAGACCACACACGGCTGGCTCGACCTGAAGCGCCACCGCTTTGCCGCGCCCGTGGGACGGCGCTTGCTGGGCAGCTGCGACGTGCCCGACCTGGCGCTGTTCCCGCAACGCTATCCGGGCCTCGACACCGTCACTTTTCACGCCGGTTTTGCCGGTGTGCCCGGCCATCTGTTCGTCTGGGCCGCCGCGCAACTGGTGCGCCTGGGCCTGTTGCGCAGCCTGCTGCCGCTGGTCAGGCCATTGCACGCCATTAGCCAATGGGTGGAACCGCTGGTCAGCGACAAAGGCGCGATGTTCGTGACGCTGCAAGGCACGGGACTCGATGGCCTGCCACTGACGCTGACCTGGCAATTGCTGGCGGCGCAAAACCACGGCCCGCATATCCCGTGCGGCGCGTCGATCGCGCTGGCGAACCGGTTGGCCAGCGCCAACAGCGGTGGCGCGCCGCTACCGCGCGGCGCGATGCCCTGCATCGGCCTGCTCACGGTGGAAAATTACCTGGCCGCGCTGCAAGGCCATGATGTGACCGAGGTACCGGCATGAGCTGGTACCTGTTCGTCAAATGGCTGCACATCCTCAGCGCCACCATCCTGTTTGGCACCGGCATCGGCATCGCTTTCTTCAAGTGGATCAACGACAGGGGCGGCGAGGTGCGTGCGATCCGCCTATCGGCCGAAAAGACCGTGCTGGCCGACTGGCTGTTCACCACGCCGGCCGTCATTGTCCAGCCGCTGTCCGGACTGGCCCTGGCGCACCTGGCCGGCTATCCGATCCTGTCCGGCTGGGTCCTCGCCTCGATGCTGCTGTATGCGCTGGCCGGCGCCTGCTGGCTACCCGTGGTATGGCTGCAGATCCGCATGCGCAGCCTGGCCCGCCTGGCTGACGACATGGGAACACCGCTGCCGCGCCTGTACTGGTTCTATGCGCGCTGCTGGTTCTGGCTCGGCGTGCCCGCATTTGCCGCGCTCATGCTGGTCTACTGGCTGATGGTTGCCAAGCCCGCGCCATGACGCCAGCAAAGCTGCAAGGGCTGTACTGGGCCATGCGCCTCGGCATGGCCTTTATCTGGCTATGGACGGCGTTTGTGTCCTGGTATCTGTATCCGCATGCCGAATCGCTCGCATGGCTGCGCCGTAGCGGCATCACGCTGCATACGGAACACGTGTTTGCCGCCTCCTGCCTGGCCGACCTGGCCATGGGCATCGCCTCACTGC
The DNA here is from genome assembly GCF_002735705.1 of Janthinobacterium sp. BJB426. Taxonomy (GTDB): domain Bacteria; phylum Pseudomonadota; class Gammaproteobacteria; order Burkholderiales; family Burkholderiaceae_D; genus Janthinobacterium. The sequence continues at coordinate 487,731 of NZ_PDZL01000001.1, read as the reverse complement.
TCCATGCCAGGCCGTTGCTATGGTGGACGCAGTGCGCGCTGGTGGCCGGCTATACACTGGTGATCGCCGTCTTCCTGCCGGAATTCCTGATACACCCTTTCGGCCCGCTGACGAAAAATATCCCGCTGGTCGCTGGTCTCGTCTTCCTGGCCCTATATGAAAAAAGCCGTGGCTAGCACGGCTTCGGGAGATCGATCAACAACACTCGACGGCGCAGCAACCGATCAGGCTGGCCGTACCGCCTGTGGCAGCGCGGGTGCCTTCACCTTGTCCATCAATCCCAGCACCACCTGCAATGCCATGGCGATGGCGCCAACGATGAAGACCACGTCGCCGAAGGTGCGTATCCAGCGCAGGTTCTGCAACAGCGGCTGCTGCATGAACGCTTCGCTACGCGCATACCACAGGCCTTCCGTCACGCTGGCGTAGAACTGGATGATGCCTATCGGCAGCAAGCTGGTAAAGATCATCAGCACCAGGCCCGCATTCAAGCCCCAGAACGCCGTCTTCATCAAGGCAGGGCTGAAGCGGTAGTCGGGCCGCAAATAGCGCAGCACCAGCAAGGTAAAGCCCAGCGCCAGGAAGCCGTACACGCCGAACAGCGCCGCATGCGCATGCACAGGAGTCGTGTTCAGGCCCTGGATATAGTACAAGGCCACGGGCGGATTGATCATGAAACCCAGCACGCCGGCGCCCAGCATGTTCCAGAAGGCGACGGCGACAAAGCACATCATGGGCCAGCGCAACTGCTCCATCCACGGCGCGCGCTCCTTCAAGCGCCAGTTTTCCCACGCTTCATGCCCCAGCACGATCAGCGGCACCACTTCCAGCGCACTGAAGCTCGCGCCGATGGCCATCACGGGCGTGGTGGTGCCGGCGAAGTACAGGTGGTGGAAGGTGCCGGGTATCCCGCCCAACATGAACAGCGAGGCCGACGCCAGGCTGGCCGTCGTGGCCATGCGCACCGACACCAAGCCCAGGGTCGAAAAGATGAAGGCCAGCGCCGTCGTGGCGAACACTTCGAAGAAGCCTTCCACCCACAGGTGCACCACCCACCAGCGCCAGTATTCCATCACGGACAGGTGCGTGCGCTCGCCGTAGAACAGGCCGGCGCCGTAAAACAGGCCGATGGCGCCGACGGATGCGGTCAGCAGCGCCAGCAGGTTCTTGTCGCCGCCCGGCTTGCGCAGGGCCGGCACGACGCCGCGCAGCATCAGCACAAGCCACAGCAGGATGCCGATATATTTACCGATTTGCCACAAGCGTCCCAGGTCCACATATTCATAACCCTGGTGACCCAGCCAGAAATTCCACTCGGGCGGCATCACTTGCGCAATGGCCAGGTAGTTGCCGATGAACGAACCGACGACGACCGCGACGAGGGCCCAGAACAGCACGTCGACACCAAGGCGCTGCCACTTGGGGTCCTTGCCGCCATTGATCAGGGGCGCGAGGAACAGGCCGGCGGCCAGGAAGCCCGTGGCGATCCAGAACAGCGCGGCCTGGATATGCCAGGTGCGCGTGAGCGCATACGGGAACCAGCGCGACACGTCGACGCCGTAGAACTGCTGCCCTTCCACCGTGTAGTGCGCCGTAAAGCCGCCGATGAAGACCTGGAAGGTAAACAGCGCCACCACCAGGAACAGGTATTTTCCCAGTCCCCGCTGCGAAGGCGTCAGGGCGAACGTGGTGAGCGGATCGCGCGGACCGGCGGCCGGCAGCGCTTCGTCGTGGTCGCGCAAGAAGGCCCAGCCCCAGACGAGGAAGCCCACGCCGGCCAGCAGCACCACCACGCTGGCAACCGACCAGACGAGGTTTTCGCCGCTGGGCTGGTTCCCGATCAGCGGTTCATGCGGCCAGTTGTTCGTATAGGTCACTTTCTGGCCAGGGCGCTCGGTGGCGGCGGCCCACGCCGTCCAGAAGAAGAACTGCGACATCTGCGCGCGCCGCTCGGCGCTGGGCAGGGTGTTTTCCTTCATGGCGAAATGCTCGCGGCTGGCGTGCAGCGCCGGCGCGTCGGAGAACAGCTGGTCGTAGTAGTGCGCCGTGTTGGCGATCGCTTGCACGCGGCGCGGCGACAGACGCAGCACTTGCGCATCATCGGTGCGGTTGCCGCGGTATTCGAGCTTGAGCGCTTCGCGTAGCGCCGCCTGCGCGGGGCCGTCGAGCGCCGCGTACGCCTTGCCATGCTGTTCTTGCGCGGCCAGTTCCAGCCAGGCCGTCAATTCGCGGTGCAGCCAGTCGGCCGTCCAGTCGGGCGCCTGGTAGGCGCCGTGGCCCCAGATGGAACCGAGCTGCATGCCGCCCACCGATTGCCAGGCCGTCTGGCCATCGAGGATGCCCTCGCGGTCGAACAGCTGCCGGCCATCCTGCGCCAGCACTTGCGCGGGAATGGGCGGCGCCTGCCGGTAGACTTCCGTGCCGTAGTAGCCGAGCAGCGAAAACGTCACGATCAGCACACCGATCAGGGTGAACCAGAGTTTTTTGTAGGGACCCATGGGTCTTTCCTTTGTCAGTGCACCACGGCCGGCGCAAAGCGCTCGAACAGGATATTGTTTTCGGTATGGATGTGCGCCATCAGGTCTGCACGGAAGGTGCGCAAGCCCGTGTACAGCGCGCGCCAGGTGGTGCAGGCGCCGGCCGGCGCGGTGATATCGTTCGTCATTGCCTCCATGGCGCGCAAGGCCACGCCATGGTCGTCATGCTCCATGCGCATCACGTTGATCGGTGCGCCGGCCCGGGGCCCCTGGCCGCGCACGATCATCGGAAACAGCACGTCTTCTTCCTTGCGCATGTGGCTTTCCAGCTCCTGCGCCATGGCCGACAGGTGTTCCGCCAACCCGTGCGGACAGTCGGCGCGGTCGCCATGCACCTGCTCGACCTTGCGTGCCAGGCGTATCAGCTCGGGCAGCTGCTCGCGGTGCACGGCGTGGTAGCGCGCCAGGATGTGCTCCACCAGTTCGGTGGCCGAGGCCTCCTGCCAGTCAAGCTCGCCGCTGGCGTCAGTCCGTCCTGCCAGCAGTTTCAGTTCCTCGACGATGGGCGCCGTGTCCACGCCGGCCGCTTCGGCCGCCGCGCGCAATGTCTTGTTGCCGCCGCAGCAGAAATCCAGGCGGTGCGCATCGAACAGGCGCGTGGCGCCGGGGATGCGGCGGGCCAGCTGGCCCAGGGATTGTTCGATCAGTTCCATAGATACTCCTTGATGATGAATGTGGTGGTGTTATTGAACGGCGCCCGCGTGGTAGACGCCGGGCACGGCTTCGCCAGTCACTTCCAGCACGCCCACGGCGCCCTTGCCTGCGCGCGACAGCGCATGGTCGACCAGCAGATAGCTGCCAGGGTGCTGTACCTTGAGTTCGACGATGGTCGCGCCGCCCGGCGCCACGAGCGTCGTTTGCACGTCGTGTTTCGGGCTGCTGATCGAGCCTTCGCTGTACACCTTGTCGAAGATCTCGCCGATGATGTGGAACGATGAAATCTTGTTCGGGCCGCCGACGCCGAAATAGATGCGCACCGTCTCGCCGACTTTCGCCTGCAGTTTGTGCGTCTTGCTCAGGGCGCCCACTTCGCCATTGAAGACGTAGTAGTCGGGCAGCTCATTCGCCATTTTTTCCAGGTTCGGCTCCTGGTGCACGGGGGCGCCGTGCGGACGGCCCGTGTACATCTCGCCCTGCATCACGTAGTACTCGCGGTCGACTTTCGACAGGCCGCCTTCCGGTTCGACCAGGATCATGCCGTACATGCCGGCCGCGATATGCTGCGGCACCAGCGGCGTGGCGCAGTGGTACACGAACAGGCCCGGATTGAGCGCCTTGAAGGTGACGGTTTTTTCCTGCCCCGGCGCCACCTGCGTGTGCTGTCCGCCGCCATGGCCGCCCGTCACCGCATGCAGGTCGATCGAGTGGATCATCTTGCTGTCCTTGGCGTTGAACAGGGTCAGTTCCACCGTGTCGCCCACCTTCGCGCGCAGCATGGGGCCGGGCACCTGGCGATTGAAAGTCCAGTACGTAAAACTGGTACCGTCATCGAGCTTGCCCGGCAACTCCACCGTCTCCATCCGGTATTTCAGGGTTTGCGGCGCGCGCGCGCCGATGGCGGACGGTACGGAGGCCGGATTGGCCGCCACGTTGACGGCCGAAGGATCGGGACCGCGCATCGGCGACGGTGCGGGCGTGTACAGGGCCAGCGCGGCGGCCTGGCTCGATTCGCTGGCAGCCTTCGGTGCCGCCGTCTCGGCCAGCGACGTGCCGCTTACTTCCAGCTTGCCTTCCATGCCGATCTGGCGGTGGCCGGGAATCGAGCAGTAATAGGTGAACGTGCCGGCGCGCGTGACCTTGAAGCGCACGGTGGTGCTGCCGCTATTGGCGCTGAACTTGGCCGATGCCACGTTCAGTTCCGGGATCAGCAGGTCGTGCTCGGCGCCTTCGCCGCTTTTCAGCACGAGTTCCACCGTGTCGCCCACCTTGGCCGCCAGCACGGGGTTGACCTGGCCCTTGGCGTCGATGAACACCATCTTGCCGTCGACGATATTGGTTTGCAGTTCATAGCGCTTGAGCGTTGCGGCTACAGGTTTGGCCGCAGTGGCGGCGGCGCTGGCAGGCAGGCTCGCCTGGGCTTGCACGGACAGGGGCACGGCCAGTACGCAGACGGCGGCGGCGATGGCGCGGAGGGAGGGAGTCGTTTTCATCAAGCTTTCCTTGGTCTTGTATGCCGGTTCGGCCCCCTTACCTAGGCAATCCGTGTGCCAGGAAAAACTTGTTTTAAATCAACGATTTGAAAAATGCAGGGTCGGTATGACCCTCTTTGGACGTGGTCCGTTGTACCCTGCATGGTACTTATGACCACCACTGCCATCCACCTGCTGTTACTGACCGACCTGGTCGCCGACCTGCCCGTGGCCGTGCGCCTGCAACGCCTCGTCGGCAGCCTGCGCGCGCACTTCGGCTGCGAAGCCGTGGCCTTGCTCAAGCTCGATGGCGAACACTTGCGCCCCGTGGCAATGGCCGGCCTGGCCAGCGACGCGCTGGGACGCCGCTTCGCCGTTGCCGACCACCCGCGCCTGGCCGCCATCCTGCAGCGGCGCGGCGTGCTGTGCTTCCATCACGACAGCTCCCTGCCCGATCCCTACGATGGCCTGATCGCCGAGCGGGCCGGCGAGCCGCTGCCCGTGCACGACTGCATGGGCATGGCGCTGGACCTGGAAGGCGAACGCTGGGGCGTGATCACGCTCGACGCGCTGCAGGTCGGTACCTTCGATACGCAGGCGCAGCGCGACCTGGGCGAACTGGCCTGCGCCATCGAGGCGGCCGTGCGCGTGACGCGCCTGGAGACGGAAATCCGCGCCCTGCGCCTGTCGGGCGGCGCCATGCTGGCCGATGCACAGGCGCCGCGCGAGGAACATGACTTCGTCGGCCAGAGCAGCGCCATCACGCACTTGCTGCACGAATTGCAGGTGGTGGCCGATTCGGAACTGCCCGTGCTGCTGCTGGGAGAAACGGGCGTGGGCAAGGAACTGTGCGCGCACCGCCTGCACCGGCTGTCGCGCCGCGCCGGCAAGCCCCTGATCCACGTCAATTGCGCGGCCTTGCCCGAGTCCCTGGCCGAAAGCGAATTGTTCGGCCATGTACGCGGCGCGTTTTCCGGCGCCGTCAGCGACCGGCCCGGACGCTTCGAGGCGGCCGAAGGGGGCACCCTGTTTCTCGATGAAGTGGGGGAATTGCCATTGTCGATACAGGCCAAGCTGCTGCGCACCTTGCAAAATGGCGAAATCCAGCGCCTGGGCGCGGACCGGCCGCGCAGGGTCAACGTGCGCGTGATCGCCGCCACCAACCGCAGCCTGCGCGAGCATGTGCGCGACGGTTCGTTCCGCGCCGACCTGTATCACCGTCTATCCGTGTATCCCGTGCCAATTCCGCCGCTGCGCGAGCGGGGCAATGACGTGCTGCTGCTTGCCGGTGGCTTCCTGGAACTGAACCGCGCGCGCCTGGGCTTGCGCAGCCTGCGCCTGTCCGCTGCGGCGGAAAACGCCTTGTGCCATTACCGCTGGCCCGGCAATGTGCGCGAACTGGAACATGTGATCAGCCGGGCCGCGCTGAAAGCGGTGATCCGCGGCGCGGACCGCAAAGAGATAGTAACGCTGGAAACGGATATGCTCGACCTCGATGCGCTGGAAGCGCCGGCCGGCGCGGACGCGCTGCCACCAATGGCAGCCGCATGTGGAGCGCCGGCGGCGCCGCTGCTATCGATGCATCAGATCGTGGAAGCGAGCCAGCGCCAGGCCATCCGCCAAGCGCTGGTGCTACATCAAGATAACTGGGCCGCCGCGGCACGGCAATTGGGACTCGACGCCAGCAATCTGCATAAGCTGGCGCGCCGGGTGGGGCTGAAGGCCTGAGCCGAACTCAGCGGTGGATCACCAGGGTGGTCGGCAGGCTGTGCAGGTAGGCGGCCAGGTCCTTGATGTCCTGGTTGCTCAGCGGTTTTACCTGGCCCGTCATGATGGCGTTGTTGCGGCCGTTGGGCTTGTCGCCCCGTTTATACGCGGTCAGGGCGTGTTCCAGATAATCCTTGTGCTGGCCCGCCAGCTTCGGGTACGACGGGTCGATGGGTGAACCGTAATCCTTGCCGTGGCAGGTGGCGCAGCTGTATTTTTCGGCCAGGGCTTTACCTGTATTGATATTGCCGGCGGCGCTGGCGCCAAACGAGACGGTGGCGCAAACGAGGGCGGCGAGTAATTTTTTCATCTGGCTGGTCCTCAGTTCGGCTTGGCTTGTTGCGCATAATACGCGGCGACATCGGCGATATCCTGGTCCGACAGGCTGCTGGCGATACCCTTCATGCTGGGGTGCTTGCGGTCGCCTTTCTTGTAGGCTTGCAGCGCATTCTCGATATATTTTGCCGGCTGGCCGCCGATCATCGGCACCTGGAATACTTCGGGGAAGGTCGCCTTGTAACCGGGGATGCCGTGGCAGCCGATACACATTTCCACCTTGGCAGGGGCTGCCTTGGCGTTTCCTACAATGTCAGCCGCTGTGACGGCATTTGCTATGCCGGCAAGCACGAGAAGTGCAAATATTTTTTTCATAGTGGCAATGTGAACAAAGGTAATCGGAGAAACGCCAGAGCTGGTTTTTATTGATTTTATGTATTGACAATTAAGGTTGACAATTAATCTGCTGCTTGCCGATTCTAGCCAAGATATTCTTGCAAGTCCACCTATAAAACCCGCATTGTAGGCAGGCAGGCACAGGCCGTCTGCGTGGCGGTGCGCCACAATTCTGTTTATACTCACCATTTCCCTACTTTGGCAGACCGCTCATGCAAGCACAGCACACCCAGCAAGGCCAACGCTTCGAAGGTTCCGACAGCTATGTCGCCACCGCCGACCTGAAACTGGCCGTGAATGCGGCGCTGACCCTGCAACGCCCGCTGCTGATCAAGGGCGAACCGGGCACGGGCAAGACCATGCTGGCCGAGGAAGTAGCCGCCGCGCTGAACATGCCGCTGATGCAATGGCATATCAAATCGACCACCAAGGCGCAGCAGGGCCTGTACGAATATGATGCCGTCTCACGCCTGCGCGATTCGCAGCTGGGCGACGAGCGCGTGCGCGACATCCAGAACTACATCGTCAAGGGCGTGCTGTGGCAGGCCTTCACGGCGCCCGAACCGGTGGTGCTGCTGATCGATGAAATCGACAAGGCCGACATCGAATTCCCGAACGACCTGCTGCGCGAACTGGACCGCATGGAATTCTATGTCTACGAAACGCGCGAAATGGTCACGGCGCGCCACCGTCCGCTCGTCATCATCACCTCGAACAACGAAAAGGAATTGCCGGACGCCTTTTTGCGCCGCTGCTTCTTCCACTACATCAAATTCCCGGACAAGGACACGATGGAGCAGATCGTCGCCGTCCACTACCCGCACCTGAAACAGGAATTGCTGGCGCAGGCGCTGCAAACCTTCTATGAAGTGCGCGACGTGCCGGGCCTGAAGAAAAAACCGTCGACGTCGGAATTCCTCGACTGGCTCAAGCTCCTGCTGGCCGAAGACATCCCGGTCGAAGCGCTGCGCAGCAAGGACAACAAGGCCGTCGTGCCGCCGCTGCACGGCGCGCTGCTGAAAAACGAGCAGGACGTGCACCTGTTCGAGCGCCTGATGTTCATGTCGCGCACCAACCGTTAAGGAGCGCCGGTGAACGACATCAGCCCCGACAAGGTCTTCGTCCCCCTGGAATTGCACGGCATCCGCCTCGAAGCGCTGGCGCCGCACCATGCGGCTGGCTTGCGCGCGGCGGCCATGGATGGCGAACTGTGGAACCTGCGCGTCACCTCCGTGCCCGAGCCGGACCAGGTGGATCAGTACATTTTCAAGGGCATCGAGATGCGCCCTTCGCGCTTCGCCTTTGCCGTCATCGATGTAGCCAGCGGCGAGGTGCTCGGCACCACCAGCTACCACGACGTGGTGCCGGAGATCAAACGCCTGGAAATCGGCTACACCTGGTACGCCAAGCGCTGCCAGCGCAGCCACGTCAACACCACCTGCAAATTGCTGCTTTTGGCGCACGCCTTCGACACGCTCGGCTGCGCGCTGGTGGGCCTGCGCACCGATAATTTCAATCACGCCTCGCAGGCGGCCATCGAACGTCTGGGCGCAAAAAAGGACGGCGTGCTGCGTCACCATGCGCTGCGCCGCGACGGCACCGTGCGCGACACCGTCATGTACAGCATCGCGCGCGGCGAGTGGCCGGAGATTGCCGCCCATCTGCGCTACAAGCTGGCGCAGCGCCCCATCGCCGCACTGCCCCGCGCGGGAGAGTCCGCGCCATGCTGATCGACTTCTTCTTCACGCTCAAGGATGCGAAGATTCCCGTCTCGATCAAGGAATTTCTGACCTTGCTTGAAGCGCTGCAAAAGAACGTCATCGGCGCCTCGATGGACGATTTTTACTATCTGGCGCGCCTGACCCTGGTCAAGGATGAAGCCCATTTCGACAAGTTCGACCGCGCGTTTGCGCAGTACTTCAAGGGCGTCAACGCGGCCTTCGACACGAACGCGGCGATTCCCCTCGACTGGCTGTTGAAACGCATGCAGCGCGAGCTGTCCGAGGAACAGAAGGCGCAACTGGAAAAGTTCGGCTACGACAAGCTGATGGACCGCCTCAATGAACTGCTGAAGGAACAGAAGGAGCGCCACGAAGGCGGCAGCAAGTGGATCGGCACGGGCGGCACCTCGCCATTCGGCAATGGCGGTACGAACCCGGAAGGCATCCGCATCGGCGGCAAGGGCGGCAACCGCACGGCCGTCAAGGTATGGGAAGCGCGCAGCTACAAGGATTATGACGGCGAGCGCGAACTGGGCACGCGTAATATCAAGGTGGCCTTGCGCCGCCTGCGCAAGTTCGCGCGCGAAGGCGCGGAAGACGAACTGGCGCTGGACGCCACCATCGCCGCGACAGCGAACAATGCGGGCTACCTCGACATCAGGATGCGGCCCGAACGCAAGAACCGCATCAAGGTGCTGATGTTGTTTGACGTGGGCGGCAGCATGGACGACCATATCGAGCGCACCGAAGAACTGTTTTCGGCGGCGAAGACGGAATTCAAGAACATGGAGTTCTTTTACTTCCATAACTGCGTCTACGACTACCTGTGGAAGAACAACCGGCGCCGCAACGCCGAGCGTTTTCCCACCTGGGACGTGCTGCGCAAATACCCGCCCGACACCAAGCTGATTTTTGTCGGTGACGCCACCATGAGTCCCTACGAAATCCTGCAGCCGGGCGGCAGCGTCGAATACAACAACGAGGAAGCGGGATCGACGTGGCTGGCGCGCTTTACCCAGGCGTTCCCGAAATTCATCTGGCTCAATCCCGAATCGGAAGGCTTGTGGCAGTACCGCCAGTCGATCGGCGTGATGCGGCAGTTGATGAACAACCGTATGTTCCCCCTGTCGATCGACGGGCTGGAACGGGGCATGCGTCTGCTCAGTAAATAAAAACGCGCAACAAAAAGTCCATGGCGGCAGGGGGCCGCCATGCCGTACACTGCGACACGGCACTACCGTGCGGAGCATCTCCGCTGCGGGCGGGTACCATACGCTGATACCAGCCCTGCCCAACCTGCTGCATCCTGTGCGCGGCCGCCATGGCCGCGACACTGTTCGATTGCGCACATCGTGCGCGCCTTCTGCTCCGGTAGAATCGGCGCATCGCTCTGCGCAAACCATGCACCACCGCTGCACCACGACATTGCCGCGCCAGCCCCCGTGCTGCCGGCCGGTGCCAGCGCCATTTTCAAAGGAATGAGCATGCAAAGTCTGATCTCGATCGCCGCCGACCTGTCCTGGCCGTTCGCCATCACCCTGGCCTGGGTGGTGGGCGAATTCGGCCACCGCTGGACTGGCCTGCCGCGCATCAGTTTTTACGGCGTGATCGGTTTCGTCCTCGCGCAGACGCAGGTGGGCATCCTGCCGCAGACGGACGCCGGCCCCATGCTGGTGCTGGCCGACGTGGCCTTCGGCCTGATCCTGTTCGAAGTCGGCTACCGCATCAACCTGCGCTGGCTGAAGAACAATCCGTGGATCGCCGTCACAGGCTTGGTCGAATCCTTGCTGACCTTTGCCGTCGTCTACTTCATCGGCATCGAATTCGGCAGCACCTCGATGACGGCGCTGCTGCTGGCATCGCTCGCCATGTCCACTTCGCCGGCCACCATCATGCGCGTCATCAACGAGGAACGCAGCTCGGGCCAGGTCACGGAACGCATCGTCCACCTCACCGCATTGAATTGCGTGCTGGCCGTCTTCACGTTCAACATCATCGTCGGCTTCTGGATGTTCCAGAGTTCCACCGACCTGATTGAGGCAAGCAGCAGCAGCGCCGCCGTGCTGGCCGCTTCCGTGGCCGCCGGCACCGTCTTCGGCATCGTCGTGCCGGCCATGCTGCGCCGACTGGGCAACATGGCGCAGGATGCCACCGTGGCCTTCGCGCTGTCTGTGATGCTGCTCGTCGCCCTGACCTACACCACCAGCCTGTCGCCGCTCCTGGCCACGCTCACCTTCGGCCTGGTCGCGCGCCACCGCAGGGTCGCCTTCAGCCAGGCGCAGCGCAATTTCGGCGCGCTGGGCGAGCTGCTGACGGTGCTGCTGTTCGTGTATGCCGCCTCGACCCTGGAATGGGCCAGCGTGGCGGCCGGCGCGGGCCTGGCCCTGGCCGTCGTCGGCGGACGATTGCTGACGAAGGTCGTCGGCGTGGCCGCGTTTTCGCATGTGAGCGGCATTTCCTGGCGCAAGGGCGTGCTGACGGGCGTGGCGCTGACGCCCGTCTCCGTCTTCATCATCCTGCTGCTGGAACACGCGCGCCAGCATGGCGTGAACTTCGGCGATGAATTGAACGCCCTGGCCGCCATCACCCTGGGCCTGGAACTGGTCGGCCCCGTGCTGGTGCAGCGCGTGCTGATGCTGGCCAAAGAAACCCACGAAATCAAGGAGCGCTAAATGCCGCTGGAACCCTTTGGCCAATCGGCCGCGCTGACCTTCGGCGTCGAACTCGAACTGCAGCTGGTAAACCTGTCGGACTATGATTTGACGGCCGCCAGCCCCGACCTGCTGCATCTGCTGAACAAGAAACCGTTCCCCGGCAACGTCACGCCGGAAATCACCGAGAGCATGATCGAGATTAACTCGAGCGTGCACACGCATCACGGCCCGCTGCTGGCGCAGTTGCAGGAAATCCGCGACACCTTGATCACGGCCGGCGACAAGCTCAATATCGGCATCGCGGGCGGCGGCACGCACCCGTTCCAGCAATGGTCGTCGCAAAAGATCTTTTCCAAGCCCCGCTTCCAGGAGATTTCGGAACTGTACGGCTACCTGGCCAAGCAGTTCACCATCTTCGGCCAGCACGTGCACATCGGCTGCGCCTCGGGCGACGACGCCATGTTCCTGCTGCATTCGCTGAACCGCTACATCCCCCACTTCATCGCCCTGTCGGCGTCCTCGCCCTACGTGCAGGGACGCGACACCCTGTTCGACTCGGCGCGCCTGAACTCCGTGTTCGCGTTTCCCATGAGCGGGCGCGCGCCGTTCACCTTGAGCTGGGACCAGTTCTCCAACGAGTATTTCGCCAAGATGGAGAACACGGGCATCATCAAGAGCATGAAGGATTTTTACTGGGATATCCGTCCCAAGCCGGAATTCGGCACCATCGAACTGCGCGTGTGCGACACGCCGCTGACGGTGGAACGGGCCGCCGCGCTGGCCGCCTACCTGCAGGCCCTGTGCCGCTACCTGCTCGAACGCCGCGAAACCCCGCCGGTGGAAGACGATTATCTCGTGTATAACTACAACCGCTTCCAGGCTTGCCGCTTCGGCCTCGACGGCGCCATCACGCATCCGAAAACCTACGAGACGATGTCGCTGCGCGAAGACATCATGACCACCCTGCGCAAGATGGAACCGCACGCCGAGGCGCTGGGCAGCACGCCGGCCCTGAAACACCTGTCGGACGTGGCCAAGCAATGGAGCGACGCACAATACCTGCGCAAGCAGCGCAATGTGCAGGGCAGCGCCGAGGGGATGGTCGATTCGGCCATCAGATGTTTTCGTGGTGAACCCATGAACTATTGAGGATGCCTGGCCAAACCTACTGCGCGTCGGCATAGGCGGCCTGCGATGCTCACCGTACTTATAGTACGGTTGCGCTTCTCGACCGCCTCGCCCTTTCGCTCGCGACGGTTTTGCCAGTCATCGTGACTTTTACCCCAACAACGCAAACCCAAAAAAACCACACCCCATCTCCCCGTCATTTACATCCACCTCCCCCGCTTGTTACAATAAGTGAGAATGATTCTTATTATTGTTTAAAAATACCAGTCCACCCGGACCGGCCATGCAAGGGGAACGCGATGCCGCTGGCAGAGCCGCTACAACGCCAGGACATCGCGACACTGTATGCCGACCACCATGGCTGGCTGCAGGGCTGGCTGCGCAAGAAGCTGGGCAGCACGGCGTGCGCGGCCGATGTGGCGCATGACACCTTCGTGCGCCTGCTCGACCGCGAAGACGCCGTCGCCGCGCGCGAGCCGCGTGCCTTGCTCGCCACCGTCGCGCAGCGTGTGCTGTTCAACCATTACCGCCGTCAGAAACTGGAACAGGCTTACCTCGACGTGCTGGCGCAACTGCCGCCCCGGCATGCGCCATCGCCCGAGGAACGGGCGCTGCTGCTGGCCACCGTGTTTGAACTCGACCGCATGCTCGACGGCTTGCCGCCTCCCGTGAAACGGGCTTTTTTGCTACGCCAGCTCGACGAACTGCCGCAGGAAGACATCGCGCGCCAGCTCGGCATCTCGCTGGCGACAGTCAAACGCCATTTGCAGCGGGCCGGCAGCGCCACGCAGGCGTGGCAGCAGCTGCAAACGCAGCATGAACACCTGCCGCCCGCCATGCACGCGACCCTGCTGCGCGCCTGCGTGCAGGCGAATGCGCCGCGCCGCCACGCCGTCAAGACGCTGGCACTGCTGCTGGCCTGCGGCGCCTCGCTGTATGCGTTTGAGCGCCGCAGCCCATGGCGCGGCTGGATGGCCGACTATCGCACGGCTGTCAACCAGCGCCGCGTGGTCACCCTGGCCGACGGCACGCAACTCACGCTCAACACCAGCAGCGCCGTGAATATCGTTTACGACGGCGCGCAGCGCCGCATCGAACTGCTGGCCGGGGAAATCTTCATCGCCACCGGCAAGGATGGTGAGCAGCGCCCCTTCTTCGTCGGCACGCCGCACGGCAGCCTGCAGGCGCTGGGTACGCGCTTCACCGTGCGCCTGCACGAAGGCTATGCCAGCGCCGGCGTGCTCGAAGGCGCCGTCGCCGTGCTGGCCGATGATGGCGCCCAGCGCCTGGTGCTGCGTCCCGGCGAAGGCGCCCATTTCGACGGCACCGGCTTGCACCGCCAGGCGCTGGCGCCGTATGGCGGCGCGTGGCTCAATGGCATGCTGGTGGCGCGCGACATGCGCCTGGCCGATTTCCTCGCCGAGCTGTCGCGCTACAGCGACCATCCGCTGGGCTGCGCGCCCGCCATCGCCGGCTTGCGCGTGTCCGGTTCCTACCCGCTGGCCGATGTCGGCGCCATCCTCGATGCCGTCAGCGCCAGCCTGCAACTGCGGCGCAATACCGTCACGCGCTTCTGGGGCCATCAGGTGGTGCGCATCGAACTGGCGGCCCACTGAAAAATATTTTCTGCAAAGTGAGCTGTTTCGCCGTGCTCGCGTGACTTGGAAGATAGGCAGTCTCCATCTTGCGCATCCACGAAAGGTTTTATTCCATGCACCACGCTTCGCGTTCCCTCCTCACCCGCACCGTCCTGGCCTGCGCCCTGTCGCAGATCGGCATGGTCCTGGCCCTGCCGGCATTCGCCCAGGCGCAAAGCCAGCAAGTGCGCGTCTACAGCATTCCGGCCGGCGCGCTGGGCGACGTGCTGACGCGCTTCGGCAGCGACAGCGCCATTTTATTGTCGTTCTCCAGCGACACCACGCAGGGCTTGCGCAGCGCCGGCCTGCAAGGCCGCTATGGCGTGCACGATGGTTTCCGCGTGCTGCTGGCCGGCAGCGGCCTGCAAGCCGTGCCGCAATCGAACGGCGGCTACCTGCTGCAAAAAATTCCCGCCAGCGGCGGCACACCTTCGGCGGACAGCCGCGGCGTGGCCGTCATGGGCGGCGTCACCGTGGTGGCGACGGCCGAGCGCAGCGCCGCCACCAGCGGCACGGGCAGCTATACGGGCGGCCCCGCCAACGGCGCCACGGGCCTGGCCTTGACGCAGCGTGAAACGCCGCAGTCGCTGACCATCGTCACGCGCCAGCAGATGGATGACCAGAACAGCAGCGCCGTCTCCGACGTCATGAAAAACGTCAATGGCGTGAGCGTGCAAAACTACGACAGCGATCGCTGGAGCTTCCAGGCGCGCGGCTTTGCCGTCACCAATTTCCAGTACGACGGCGTGTCGGCCATCTATGACGGCGTCTACGACTGGGGCACGACGAACAGTGACATGGCCATCTACGACCGCATCGAAGTGCTGAAAGGCGCGACGGGCCTGATGAGCGGTTCGGGCGACCCGTCGGCCACCGTCAACATGGTGCGCAAGCGCCCCACCGCCAGCTTCGAAGGTTCGGCCACCCTGGGCGCGGGATCGTGGGATAACTACCGCGGCGAAGCCGATGTCTCCGGCCCCCTCAATGAAAACCGCTCGGTGCGCGGCCGCCTGGTGGGCGCCTACCAGGACAAACACTCCTACCTGGACCGCTACAAGCAGCAGAAATCGGTCGCCTACGGCATCATCGAGGCGGACCTGACACCCGTCACTCTGCTGACGGCCGGCTTCACGCACCAGGATTACAAACCGCGCGGCTCCACCTGGACGGGCTTTCCCCTGATGTTTTCCGACGGCACGCGCACGAACTTTCCCACCTCGTGGAATCCTGCCACCGACTGGAGCCGCCGCGACATGCAGAACACCACCCTATTCACGTCGCTGGAACACAGCTTCGCCAACGCGTGGAAAGTGAAATTGAGCGCCAACCAGTTGCGCAGCAAGCATGACAGCGTGTTGAGCTCGGTCAGCGGCGGCTATCCTGACCCCGTCACAGGGGAAGGCGCCAGCTTCTACATGGGCAAATACGCGGGCGACCGCCGCCAGACTACCTTCAACGTGGACGCCAGCGGCCCGTTTACCCTGTTCGGTCGCCAGCATGAAGCCATGCTGGGTTATTCTTCATCGACGGCCAAGCAGGACGGCCCCGTCTACAAATCGGTCTATCCGCCCCTGGACGGCAGCTACTTCGACTGGCGCGGCCAGTATGCGGAGCCGGCGTTCGAACACCAGGGCAACGACAACGACAGCACGCGCCAGAGCGGCCTGTATGGCGCCGTGCGCCTGCGCCCGAGCGATGCACTATCGGTAATCGTCGGCACGCGGATCAGCAACTACAAGATGGACCAGAAGCGCAGCTTATTCGACAATGCCACGCCCAGCCATACGCGCATGGACGAAAGCGGCGTCATCACGCCGTATGCGGGCATCGTGTATGACCTCGACAAGACCTATTCCGTGTTCGGCAGCTACACGAGCATCTTTGCGCCGCAAAGCAGCCGCGACGTGAAGCGCAACTTCCTCGCACCCGTGCGCGGCAAGGGTGTGGAAGCGGGTGTGAAGGCAGAGTATCTCGATGGCAAGGTCAATGCCAGCGCGTCCCTGTTCCATATCCGTCAAAGCAATGTGGCCAGTTCCGTGGGTGAAGTCAACGGCGAAGTAGCGTATACAGCCATCGATGGCGTCACCAGCCGCGGCGTGGAAATGGAAGTGACGGGCGAGGTGCTGAAGGATGTGAAACTGAGCGCCGGCTACACGTATGCACATGTGCGCGACAAGGATGGCAAGGCAGTGTTCGCAGAAACGATGAAAACCACGCAGCCGGCCCACCTGGCAAGAATGCAAGGCAGCTGGCGCCTGCCGGCCAGCCTGGACAAAGTGACGGTGGGCGGCGGCCTGACCTGGCAAAGCAGTTTCCACGGCGAGGTCTGGAATCCTGCCGTCAACGACAATGCGCGCCTGAAGCAGGGCAGCTATGCATTGGTCAACCTGCTGGGCCGCTATGACATCAGCAAGAACGTCACGGCCAGCCTGAACGTCAACAACCTGATGAACAAAAAATACCTGACGGGTCTGGGCCTGTTCGGAACAGGTTTTTATGGCGAACCGCGCAATGTGATGTTCACCGTGCGCACGAAGTTTTAACGCGAAGTTCCAGCTAAGCGCAGTACAGCGCCAGCGCCCACGCTGGCGGGCGTAAATCCAGCGCCAGCGACAGGTAAGCGGGATCGAAGCGCGCCGCCAGCAGGTACACATTGGCGGCGCCCTTCGGCTCCCAATTACCCGTAAAACCCTTTTCGCCGGCCGCCACGCGCTTGCGGTCGAAGGGCACGGCGCTTTTGGCGAATTCCTCGTGCGTCTTTTTGCCCTGCGCATACGGCGCCAGCCAGGCCAGCGCCTCGGCCAGGCGCTTCGCTTCCGGCGCGCCATACCAGTCGTCGCCATGCGCCTGCGCCATCAGGGCCGTCGTCAGCAGTGGCTCCAGACTGTAGGTGGTGTAATGCAGGGCGTCGCGCTGCTCGAAGTCGAAGGGCACGCCGCCGGCGCCGATATTGCGCGGCACGTGCGCCAGGAAACGCTCTTTCGCCCTCGCGATCAGCAAGGTCTCGCCCGTGACATACGCGGCGGCCGTGCCGATCTTGATGCGGTGGCTGTGCCAGTTGTTGCGCGCCGTGGACGGGCCGCCCATCTTGATGGGATCACTCAGATACCCGTGCGCCAGGGTGCGGCAAAACGCCTGCACCTGCTCGCGCTCGACGCCGGTCAAACGTTCCTGCACCAGGTCAAAACCCATCAGCAGGCTGGCCAGCTCCGTCTCGTCGACGGGACTGAACGACGGCTGGTAGCTGCCGCTCCAGGCCAGCAGCAGCTGGCGCACCGCCTCGAAATGCCCCATCTCGCCCGACAGCCGCCAGGCCAGCGCCTGCAAGCGTGCCTGGCGCCAGTCTTCCTGCGCCTGCTGGCTGGTCTCGCGTCCGCCCTCTCCCTTCAGCAAGCCACCGGTGCGCACTTCGGCCATCAGATGCACGGGCCGCGCCGCATCCTTGCGCGCCGCCTTGACCACCTGTTCCGCAATGGCCGGCGCCACCCGCGCCTTGAGCGTGCGGGCGCGCGCGGCGGAGCTCAGCGCAAACGGCAGCGCGCCTTCATGCGGGCGCGGCGCCGCGCGCAAGCCCGCCAGGGGCAGCGCCAGCAGGCTGGCCAGCACAGCGCGCCGGCGGATCAGATGCGTACTCAAAACCGCGTCTCCCGCGCCGCGCGCAAAAAGTTATCGAGGATGGGCGTGCAATCGAGCAGTTCGACGCCGCCCGCCGAATGGAATTCCGGGTGCCACTGCAAGCCCATGACGAAGCGCGCCCGCTGGTAGCGGATGGCTTCGACGATATTGTCGCCTTGCGAATATGCTTCCACGGTGACGTCGCGTCCCAGGTCCTTGACCGACTGGTGGTGGATGGAATTGACGAGCGCCTCGCCCGTCTTCGGAAACATGCCCGCCAAGGACGAGCCTTTCGGGAAGACGATGGTGTGGCGGTGGCGGTCATACAGGTCGTTGACGTGCGAGGTGGCCCCTTCCACGTCCGAGGCGATGTCCTGATACAGCGTGCCGCCAAAGCCCACGTTGATCAGTTGGCAGCCGCGGCATATACCCAGCACGGGTTTCCCCGCATCGACGAATTCGTGCAGCAATTCCAGCTCGTACAGGTCGCGCGCGCGGTCGCCGTTCCATTCCGGCCGCGTGGCCGCCTCGGAATACGTCTGCGGCGAGACGTCGGCGCCGCCCTGCAGCACCAGGCCATCGAGGTGGCGCGCATAGTGGCGCAGGGTGATGTTACTCGGATGTAGCTGGCCACTGGTATTGACGGTCGGGATCATGAACACCAGCACGTCGCGCGACATGACCCATTGGGCGATCGACTCTTCCAGGTATTGCAGGTTCTTGCTGCGCAGGCCAGTGGCGCCCGGCTCCGGGTGGAAAATACGCGCCGAGATGCCGATGCGCAGGGTGCGCCGCATGAAATCGCGGCTGGCCTTGTCGCGCATGGAGCGGTAGCGCGACGAGATCACCCGCCAGGCCAGCGCCAGGGGCGTGTCGTTATCCTTCAGGTAGCGGGGAGCGGCGTCGCGCGCACGGTGCTCCTCATCGGGTGCCCGGCGCCCCACCCGGTCGGGCCGCGACGGCGCCGACGCTGCGGCATCGGTGGAAGGGGGAAGCTGGGGATCTTTTTCGTCTGACATGGCGGGGCTGACTGAAAGCGGAGAACGGTTTCAATATAAACCCCTGCTTCCGAAAGCACGATTCAATTTTGTAACAAAAGCATACCCGCGGGGCGTCCACGCAACAGGCGGGCACCCGACGCATACGGCCCGTTTACGCCGGCGGCCCCGCTTTTTAGAGAATCTTTACGCCCCCGCTGCTAATCTTGAACGTACCTCAACCACCGCTGCAAAGCCACCATGGAACCCCATTCACGCCTGCAAACGCATCAAGCGCATCAAGCACTGCCCCATCGCCATCCCCGTCTGCCCACCTTCCTCATGCATATTACGGTCGACAAAGCCTGCCTGGCCGAGCTGCGCCAACTGGTCGTCAGGACATGCGGCGGCATGCTGTCGTTCATGCGCGTCGAGGCGGTCGACCATGCCGAACGCATGAAAGTCTGGCTGTGCGTGACGGAACCGGCCCTGCGCCTGACCATGGATGCCGTCATGCGCCTGCTGCCGGCCGCGGAATTTGGCCGCATCAGCCAGGGGAAATCGCTATGAACCAGTATGCCTGCGACCACGCGATGTCTTCCTCGCGCATCACCGCGCACTTCCAGGGCATCTGGGTGCCGATGGTCACGCCCTTCCTTGATGGCGATGACGACATCGACTTCGACGCCGCCCAGCAACTGGCGTGCGAACTGGCCGCCAGCGGCATCGATGGCCTGGTGGTGTGCGGCACCACGGGCGAAGCGGCCATGCTGAGCGCCGCCGAACAGACCATGCTGCTCGACAGCGTGCTCGAAGCCGTCGGCCCCCGCTTTCCCGTCGTGATGGGAATAGGCGGCAGCGATACGCGCAGCGTCGTCGCCACCGTGCAGCGCTACAACGACCATCCGCTGGCCGGCCTGCTGGTCTCGGCCCCCGCGTATGTGCGCCCTTCGCAGGACGGCATCGTGCGCCACTTCCAGGCCATCGCCGCCGCCACCGACCAGTCCATCGTGCTGTACAACGTGCCGGCCCGCACGGGAGTCAATATCGAACCGCAGACGGCCGCCCTGCTGGCGCGCGACTCGCACTTCGTCGCCATCAAGGAAGCGGGCGGCAAGCTGCAGCAGCTGGGCGAACTGCTGCTCGACACGCGCCTGGACGTGCTGTGCGGCGACGATGCCCTGCTGCTGGCCAGCCTGTCCATGGGCGGCCACGGCGCCATGTCGGCCGCCGCCCAGGTGCGTCCTGACCTGTATGCGCAGCTATATCATCTGGTCAAACAGGGTCGCCACGGCGCTGCCGGCGCCCTGTTCAAGACCATGCTGCCCGTCATTCGCCTGCTGTTTGCGGAACCGAATCCCGCTCCCGTCAAGGCGGCGCTGGCCATGCAGGGCAAGGTGCGCGACATATTGCGCCTGCCGATGACGTCGATGTCTTGCGCCGGCCATGCCGCCCTGGCCGCGGCACTCGAGCCCCTGATGGCACTGCCCGTATGGACAGCCAGCGACAGGGACGCCCCACGCGAAGGCTGTCTGCTGCAGCTGGTCTCCCCTGCCAACATCATGCCAGCCGTGCGCCAAGATGATCATCGCTATCACGGATGAACGCGGGGGGATGGAGAAATCCATCCTGGCCGGGCGGCTGGCCGCCTCCCGCGCGCTGGCCGGACGCAAGGTATTGCTGCTTGATGCCGATCCGCGCCAGGGCGCCATGGCGCAGGCCCGGAACATGCACGACGGCGCCATGCACGGCAGCCTGACGCGGCCGCGCCTGATGGCGCGCGCCATCAGCGCGAAGGGCTTGCAACCGGAGCTTGAGCACCTGGTGCACTGTTACCACGACATCGTCATCGACAGCGAAGGCCGCGACTCCATGGGCAGCCGTTCGGCCCTGATCGCCGCGCGCGTGCTGGTAGTACCGCTCGACGGTGTCGTCAACGACGCAGCGCAGGCAGGCCTGGCACGCCGCATCGCACACGCGCGCAGCGTCAATCCGGGCTTGCGCGTGCTGCTGACAGCGGACGCGCAAACGGCGCCCGCCCATGCCCTGGCCGCGCAGATTCCGGCCGCCCGCGTGGTCAGCCTGGGCCAGCTGTACTGCGCCGTTTTCAACCTGCCAGCGTAAGTACGCAAAAAAAAAGGCGGCGCATGCGCCGCCTCTCCTTTCAGTCAATTCAATCCATTAAAACGTCTTGCTGACCGTCAGCTGCAGCGCCGTCTTGCCCATGAATTTGCCATTCACGGGCGAGGCATAGGCCGACTTGCCCGCGTTCGTGCCGATCACGGCCAGCGCGCCCGAAACAAAGCCGAAGTCGCGCGTGACGCCCACTTTCCAGTCCGTGTAGCTCGATGCATCATTGTTCTTGACCTTCTGGTGGCCCGCGTGCAGGTTGCCGGTCCAGCCGCTCGTCAGGTCGATCGTCGCGCCGATGTCCAGGTAGCCGCTGTTCTTGCTGTTGACGATGCCGAACAGGTTCGAGACAGCGTGCGAATATTTGATGTAGGCGGGACCATACGACAGCTGGCCGTAGACTTCCTGCGTATCCGCATCGGCCAGGCCGGCGATGTGCTTCAAGCCATTGTCCGCGTACACATAGGCGAGCACGCCGACGTCATAGCCAACGTCGCTGGTCAACTGGCCGCGCTTGCCCGCATACAGGTCCACTTCCACGTCGCCGCTGCCGCCCGCATCCTTGGTCCACTTGATGGTGGAGGCCCAGGCGCCCGCATACAGGCCCGTCGGATTATTGACATAATCGGCGCCGCCCTGCAGCGCCGGTTTCAAGCGCGTCTGCGAAATGCCGCGGTAGCGGTAGTCGGATACGCCGGCCACGTTGAAACTGACTTCATTGTCCGGCTTGGCCTCGTCCGCGTGGGCCAGGCTGCCCGTAAAGGCTGTGGCGACGGCAAGTGCAAGTAGCATTTTATTCATGGTTTTTTCTTCTTCATGGGTGGTATGGGCCTTTGCCAACATGGCGCAGCTGGCCCGCCGCTGCAAAAATTCGCTGCAAAAATTTTAGGTAAAGCGCCCCCCTGGCGCGCGCGGCGCCTATTTTCAAACAGGGGAAAGAAAGCTATTTAAAGGGGCAAGAGCAAGCGGTAGCCGACGGCCGTTTCCGTCAACAGGTACTGCGGCTGGGCCGGATCGGCTTCCAGCTTCTGGCGCAGATGGCCCATGTAGATGCGCAGGTAATGGCCGTTTTCACTGTTCGACGGCCCCCACACTTCACGCAGCAGTTGCGGATTGGTGACCACCCTGCCCGCATTTTTTACCAGCACCGACAACAAGCGGAATTCCGTCGGCGTCATGTGCACCAGCTGCTTGTTGCGCGTCACCAGGCGGTCCTTCAGGTCGACGCGCACATCGCCAAACTGCACCACGCCATCGTCGCTGGCGGCGGGCTGGCGCTGGCGGCGCAGGGTGGCGCGCACCCGGGCCAGCAGTTCTCCCACGCCAAACGGCTTGGTCAGATAGTCGTCGGCGCCCGCGTCGAGCGCACGGATCTTGTCCTGCTCGTCAACCCGCGCCGACAGCACGATGATGGGCACGGCCGACCATTTGCGGATGTCGGCGATGAAATCGATGCCATCACCATCGGGCAGCCCCAGGTCCAGCACGATCAGGTCGGGCCGGCGCGTGCCGGCATCGATCAGGCCCCGCTGCATGGTGGCGGATTCGAAAATCTGCCAGCCCTCATCTTCCAACGCGGCGCGTACGAAGCGGCGGATTTGCGGTTCATCCTCGACCAGCAAGGCGGTGGCGGAAGGTTCGTTCATGTTGGTTTTCCTGTTTCATGGTCGTTGGCGTCATCGAGCTCGATCTCCGGCGGCGCCGGGGGCGTGCCCAGCGGCAGGCTGAAGACGATGGCGGCGCCCTGTCCCGGCGTGTGCGGCTGCGCGTGGATGGTGCCGCCGTGCGCTTCGACGATGGCGCGGCAAATGGCCAGCCCCAACCCGACGCCCGGCTTGTTCGATTCGCGCTCGCCGCGCGTAAATTTTTCAAAGATGGCTTCTTCGCGGCCGGGCGGCAAGCCTGGGCCATCATCAAACACCGTCACCTGCAGGAACTGGCCGTGCACCCCGGCCGCGACCGTGATGGTGCTGCCGGCCGGCGTGTACTTGGCCGCGTTTTCCAGCAGGTTGCACAGCACCCGCTCGATCAGCACGGCGTCGTAGCGCACCAGCGGCAAGTCCGGCGCCAGCTGCGTCTGCACGGCATGCTGCTGCAATTGCGGGCCGCTGGCGCGCAGCGCGCTGCCCACCACCTCTTCCAGCGCCTGCCATTGCAGGTTCAGGCGCACCTGGCCGCTTTCAATGCGCGCCATGTCCAGCAAGTTCGCCACCAGGGCGCTCATACGCACGGTTTCGGACTGCAGCGAGCGCGCCATATCCAGCTGCGCGGGCGACAGCGCAGGCCGGGACAAGGCCAGCGATTCGGCCAGGCCCACCAGCGACGTCAAGGGCGTGCGCAAGTCGTGCGACAGGGCCGCCAGCAGCGAATTGCGCAGCCGCTCTGACTCCATCTGCAGCAGCGCGCCCTGGGCCACGTCGATGTAATGCACGCGTTCGAGGGCGATGGCCGCCAGCGCGGCAAAGGTATCGAGGTGCTGGCGCTGTTCCGGCACCAGCAGCCAGCGCCCCCGCTGCGCGCCCTCGAGCGGCAGCAGCGCCAGCACGCCGCGCGTGCGCATCGGCGCGATCAGCGGCAGGTAGAAAATGGGCGACGCCGGCAAGGTGTCGGTGCCCGTTCCCGCCGCCTGCGCATGGTCGAAGGCCCACTGCGCGATGCCGATATCGAGCGGCTCGCCGCCATTCGGGGCCTGCAAGCTGCCCTCGTCATCGGGCAGCAGCAGGGTGGCGCGCGCGCGGAAAGCCCGTTCGATGGCGCTTTTCGTGATGTCGAAAATCTGCTCCGTCTGCAGCACGCCGGACAGCTCGCGCGAGAATTCATACAGGGCGCGGGCGCGCGCTTCGCGGTGCGAGGCCACGCGCGCCTGGAAACGCAGGCCGGCCGTCAGGTGGCCCGTGATCAGACCCACGGCCAGCATCACGCCAAAGGTAATCACATACTGGAAATCGCCCACGGCAAACGAGAAGCGGGGCGGCACGAAGACGAAATCGAAGCAGGCCACGCCCACCAGGCTGGCCAGCGCCGCCGGTCCGCGTCCCAGGCGCACGGCCACCAGCACCACCGTCAGCAAGGACAGCATGGCGATATTGGCCAGGTCAAGATAAGGCTGCAGCGGTACCGAGGCGAGGGCCGTGGCCAGGCTGGCGCCGGCAGCCAGGATGTAACGCCAGTGGCGCGAGGTCCGGCGCGGCACCTCCGCATCGTCGCCGACTGCGCGCCGCGGCGCCGCATCGGCTGGCGGCAAGCCCACCTCGATCAAATCGATATCGGGCGCCAGGCTGGCCATGCGCGCCGCCGGCGGTGCCTGCCACAGGCGCGCCAGCGCATTGGCGCGACCACGGCCAACGATGACTTTCGAGATATTCGCGCTGCGCGCATACTCGACCACGGCGCCGGCGATGTCGGCGGACGGCATAACAGCCGTGCGCGCGCCCAGGTCCTGCGCCAGTTTCAGGGTTTTCAAAATGCGCTCGCGCTGGCTCGCCGGCAGGCGCTGCAAACGCGGCGTTTCCACGTACAGCGCATGCCATTCCGCATTCAGCTGGCTGGCCAGGCGCGCCGTGCTGCGGATCACGTGTTCGCCACCCGCATGCGGCCCCACGCAGGCCAGCAGCGCGGCGCCCGTCTTCCACACGGGATTGATGGACTTCTCGACGCGGTAGGCTTGCACGTCATCCTGCACCCGGTCCGCCGTGCGGCGCAAGGCCAGTTCGCGCAGGGCGATCAAATTACCCTTGCGGAAAAAATGCTGGGACGCCCGCTCGGCCTGCAGCGGCTGATACACCTTGCCCTGCTTCAGGCGGCGCAGCAGTTCATCGGCAGGAATATCGACCAGCACCACTTCATCGGCGCGGTCGAACACCGTATCGGGCAGAGTTTCGGCCACGCGCACGCCTGTAATCCCCCCCACCACGTCGTTGAGGCTTTCCAGGTGCTGCACGTTGACGGTGGAAAGCACGTCGATGCCGGCCGCCAGCAATTCCTCGACATCCTGCCAGCGCTTCGGATGGCGCGAACCGGCCACGTTCGAGTGGGCCAGTTCATCCATCAGTATCAGCGGCGGCGCGCGCCGCAGCGCTTCGTCAAGGTCGAACTCGAACAGGGTCTTGCCCCGGTACTCGATCGCTTTTAGCGGAAGCACGGGCAAGCCGTCCAGCTGGGCCGCCGTATCCTGGCGCCCATGCGTCTCCACCACGCCCACCAGCAAGTCCTGTCCATCGGCCAGCAATTTGCGCGCGGCGGCCAGCATCGCATAAGTCTTGCCGACGCCGGCCGAGGCGCCAAAGTAAATACGCAGCCGGCCGCGCGCGGCTTTCTTTTCCTGCGCCTGCACTTGCGCCAGCAGGGCATCAGGGTCGGGGCGTTGGCTGTCGTTGGGGAGCATGGGCATCTTTTAATGTCAAAACCAGGGGCAAAACCGGCGGCTCCGCCCCTGCATCATCTTACTTCGCGGCCGCATCGAGCGCCAGATTCAGTTCCAGCACATTCACGCGTGGTTCGCCGAAAAAGCCGATATAGGCGGTCTTCTGCACCTTGGCGATGGCGTTTTCCACCTGCGCCAGCGGCACGGCGCGCACGCGGGCCACGCGCGGCGCCTGGTACAGGGCACCCGCCAGGCTGATTTCCGGATCCAGGCCGCTGCTCGACGCCGTCACCAAGTCAACGGGGATGGCGCGCGTATTGCCAGGGTCAACCTCCTTCAGGGCGGCGATGCGCGCCTTGACGGCGTCCACCAGGGCTGGATTGGTCGGTCCCTGGTTCGAGCCGCCCGAGCCGGCACCGTTATTGGCCATCGGCGCGGTGGCCGATGGCCGGCCCCAGAAATACTTGGGCGAGGTGAATGACTGGCCGATCAGGGTCGAGCCGACGGGCTTTCCACCACGCTCGACGATGCTGCCGTTGACTTCATCGTTGAAAGCCAGCTGCCCGATGCCGGCCGTGGCAAATGGATAGACGACGCCGCAGATCACGGTCAGCGCGGCAAACAGGACCAGGGCGGGACGTACGATAGTGCTCATGATGGTTCCTTTAGACTAAATTGAGTGCGGACAGCAGCATATCGATCAGCTTGATCCCGATGAAGGGCAGGACGATGCCGCCCAGGCCGTAGATCAGCAGGTTGCGGCGCAACAGGCTGGCCGCGCCGATGGCCCGGTATTGCACACCTTTCAGCGCCAATGGAATCAGCACGACGATGATCAAGGCATTGAAGATCACGGCCGACATGATGGCCGACGCAGGGCTGGCCAGGTGCATGATGTCGAGCGCCTTCAATTGCGGATAGGTGCCCACGAAGGCGGCCGGGATGATGGCAAAGTACTTGGCGATATCGTTCGAAATCGAGAACGTCGTCAGCGAGCCGCGCGTCATCAGCATCTGCTTGCCGATTTCAACGATCTCCAGCAGCTTGGTCGGGTTCGAATCCAGGTCGACCATGTTGCCTGCCTCCTTTGCCGCCTGCGTGCCCGAGTTCATGGCCACGGCTACGTCGGCCTGCGCCAGCGCCGGCGCATCGTTGGTGCCGTCGCCCGTCATCGCCACCAGGCGGCCTTCGGCCTGGTAGCTGCGGATCAGTTTCAGCTTGTCTTCCGGCGTCGCTTCGGCGAGGAAATCGTCCACGCCCGCTTCGGCGGCAATCGCCGCAGCCGTCAGCTTGTTGTCGCCCGTGATCATGACGGTCTTGATGCCCATGCGGCGCAATTCCGCGAAGCGCTCCTTGATGCCGCCCTTGACGATATCCTTCAGCTCCACGGCGCCCATCACGCGGCCATCGTCGACCACCACCAGCGGCGTGCTGCCGCGGCGCGCGATGTCGTCGACGGCGCGCCCCACCTCGGCCGGATACGGCTGGCCCAGCGCTTCCACATACTTTTTCATGGAGTCGGCCGCGCCCTTGCGCAGCTGGCGCACTTGCTGCTCGCCCGGGATATCCACGCCGCTCATGCGCGTTTGCGCCGTGAAGGGCACGAAGGTGGCGTGCAGGCTGGCCATTTCGCGTTCGCGGATATTGAACTTCTGCTTGGCCAGCACGACGATGCTGCGCCCTTCCGGCGTTTCATCGGCCAGCGAGGCCAGCTGCGCCGCATCGGCCAACTGCTGCTCCGTCACACCGGGCGCCGGCACGAAGCTCGACGCCTGGCGATTGCCCAGGGTAATGGTGCCCGTTTTATCGAGCAGCAGCACGTCCACGTCGCCTGCCGCTTCCACGGCGCGGCCCGACGTGGCGATCACATTCGCCTGCATCATGCGGCTCATGCCGGCCACGCCGATGGCGGACAACAAACCGCCGATGGTGGTCGGGATCAAACACACGAGCAGCGCGATCAGCACGGTGATCGTCACCGGCGTGCCAGTGCCGGCCGCCGCCACGGAAAACAGCGAATACGGCAGCAGGGTCACGGTGACGATCAGGAACACGATCGACAGGGCCACCAGTAAAATCGTCAGGGCGATCTCATTCGGCGTCTTCTGGCGCTTGGCGCCTTCCACCATGGCGATCATGCGGTCGATGAAGGCTTCACCGGGGTTGACGGAGACGCGCACCAGCAGCCAGTCCGACAGCACGCGGGTGCCGCCCGTGACGGCGGAAAAGTCGCCGCCCGATTCGCGGATGACGGGCGCCGATTCGCCCGTGATGGCGCTTTCGTCGACGGAGGCCACGCCGGCCGTCACTTCGCCATCGGCGGGAATCACGTCACCCGCCTCGACCAGCACCGTCATGCCCTTGCGCAGGTCGGTGGCCGGCGTGGGCAACCAGGAAGTGCCGTATTTCGGCGTCTGCATTTTCTTTGCCATCACCGTTTGCTTGAGGGCGCGCAGCGAGGCCGCCTGCGCCTTGCTGCGGCCTTCGGCCAGCGCTTCGGCGAAGTTCGCGAACAGCACGGTAAACCACAGCCACACGGAGACGGCGACGATGAAGCCGAATGGCGCTTCACCCTGGCCATTCAGGGCCTGAATGGCCAGCAGGGTCGTGATGATGCTGCCTACATAGACGACGAACATCACGGGGCTGCGCCACTGCGTGCGGGGGTCGAGTTTTTTAAACGCATCGACGACAGCGGGGCCGATCAGTGCGGAATCGAACAAAGTCAGGCTTGTGCGTGACATGGTAGCCTCTTATTTGATGAAAAGTTGCAGGTGTTCGACGATCGGGCCCAGGGCCAGCGCGGGAACGTAATTCAATACGCCGACCAGCACGACAACGCCGATCAGCAAGCCGATGAACATGGGGCCGTGCGTGGGCATGGTGCCGGCATTGGCCGACAGGCGCTGCTTGGCCGCCAGCGACCCGGCCACCGCCAGCACGGGCACGATCACGCCGAAGCGGCCGAACCACATGGCGATCGCCAGCATCACGTTGTAGAACGGTGTGTTGGCGGACAAGCCGGCAAACGCGCTGCCGTTGTTGTTGGCTGCCGACGTGAAGGCGTAGAGGATTTCCGAGAAGCCGTGCGCGCCCGGATTGGCCACGCCGATCTTGCCCGGTTCGACCATCACGGCGATCGCCGTACCCGTCAATACGAGGGCTGGCGTAATCAGGATGGCCAGCGAGACCATCTTCATTTCATACGCCTGGATTTTCTTGCCCAGGTACTCGGGTGTGCGGCCTATCATCAGGCCGGCGATGAAGACGGCCAGGATGGCGAACATCAGCATGCCGTACAGACCCGTGCCCACGCCGCCGAAGATCACTTCGCCGAACTGCATCAGCAGCAGCGGCACCATGCCGCCCAGGGGCATGTAGGAATCGTGCATGGAATTGACGGCGCCGCACGATGCCGCCGTCGTCACCGCCGCGAACAGGGTCGAGGAGCTGATGCCGAAACGCGTTTCCTTGCCTTCCATATTGCCGCCCGATTGCAGGCTGCTGGCCTGCTGGTCCACGCCCAGTGCTTGCAAAGCGGGATTGGCTTGCTGCTCGGCGCTCATCACGCCGGCCGTCATGACGACGAAGATCAGGGTCATGGCGGCCAGTACGGCCCAGCCCTGGCGCAGGTCGCCCACCATGCGGCCAAACGTGAAGCACAGGCCGGCGGGAATGATGAAAATGGCCAGCATCTGCAGGAAGTTCGACAGCACGGTCGGATTTTCATACGGGTGCGAGGAATTGGCATTGAAGAAGCCGCCGCCATTCGTGCCCAGCAGCTTGATCGATTCCTGCGACGCGACGGGACCCATGGCGATCGTCTGCGTGGTCGCCACTTGCGCTTCCATCACGGGCTTGCCGGCCGTATCGAGCACGGGCTGGCCGTCGGCCGTCACCTTCGGCGTTTCATAGGCCACGTGGTCGAGCAGGGTCACTTCCTTGTAGGCGGAAAAATTCTGGATCATGCCTTCGCCCATGAAGACGACGGACAGGGCCAGGGACAGCGGCAACAGGATGTACAGGGTGGAGCGCACCAGGTCGACCCAGAAATTGCCGATCGATTTGCCCGAGCGCGAGGCAAAGCCGCGCACCAGCGCGAAGATCACGGCGATGCCGGTGGCAGCCGAGAAGAAGTTCTGGCACGCCATGCCCAGCATCTGGGTCAGATAGCTCATGGTCTGTTCGCCGCCATAGCCTTGCCAGTTGGTATTGGCGACGAAGCTGACGGTGGTATTGAACGAGGAATCGGGGCTGACGGCGCCCAGGCCCTGTGGATTCAACGGTAAAAAGCCCTGCAGGCGCTGCAGGCCGTAGACGAAGACGGCGCCCACGGTATTGAAGACGATCAGGGCGATGGCATAGCTTTTCCAGCCCATGGCCTTGTCGGCGGGCAGGCCGGACCAGCGGTACAGCAGGTTTTCCAGCTTTTGCAGCCAGCCCAGGCCGCGCACGGGGGCATCGCCGGCCACTTTGGCCATGTACAGGCCCAGCGGATAGCCGGCGGCCAGCAGCACGGCCAGGAAGGCCACCAACAACAGTATCGATTGCGTCGTCATCACAGTTCCTCCGCCTTCAGCAGCGCCACCAGCAGGTACACGAGCAGGCCAGCCGAAACGACGGCGCCCAGCACATAAAACGCGTTCATTTGACGCTCCCTAATTTGTCGCAGGCGACGGCAAAGCCGGCCGCCAGGACGAAAAACACGGCAATCAAGCCGAGATACACGAGATCCATTCCCACCCTCATTCAGGTTTGTTTTGATAGTGAGCAGATTAGCCAAAAGGGTCTAAAAAATTCGTAAAGACTGGGGAGGCAGCTGTAAACAAGATGTAAAAACGGGCGCTTTACCGCATAAAATCCTTCACAATGGGCGCCAAACTACGCGCGCGGCGCACTGTTGTTGCCTTGGAGTAGCGCTATTGCTCGCGGGACAAGATAGAATGCGCGAGCGTCCGCACAAGGACGCCAAGCCTGCCGCACTGCCCTCCCACAGTGACGCTGGACGGGATATACTGTATATTCATACAGTTATCGCCGCCGCTGTCATTGCGCCCCGCAGTGCCCTGGCCTGGCGTTCCAACCACTGTCTTTACTTAGCTTGAACACGTATGGCCACTAAAAAACCAGCATCCGACTACAGCGAATCATCCATCCGTGTCCTGAAAGGACTGGAACCCGTCAAGCAGCGCCCGGGGATGTATACCCGCACTGAAAATCCGCTGCACATCATTCAGGAAGTGATCGACAATGCCTCCGACGAGGCGCTGGGCGGTCATTGCACGCATATCGCCGTCACGCAAAACACGGATGGCAGCATCACCGTCGAAGACAATGGCCGCGGCATTCCCGTCGGCCTGCACCCGGAAGAAGGCGTGCCGACGGTGGAAATCGTGTTTACACGGCTGCACGCGGGCGGCAAGTTCGACAAGGGTTCTGGCGGCGCCTATGCATTCTCGGGCGGCTTGCATGGCGTCGGCGTATCCGTCACCAATGCGCTGTCGACGCGCCTGGAAATCACCGTCTGGCGCAAGGAAAGCGACGGCAATGGCCTGCACCACATGGTGTTTGCGAATGGCGATGTGATCGAGCCCTTGACTTCCCGCCCTGCCCCGCGCGACGGCAAGAAATCGGGCACACGCGTCACCGCCTGGCCCGATGCGAAATATTTTGATTCGCCGAATATCTCGCAAACGGAGCTGCAACGCCTGCTGCGCTCGAAAGCCGTGCTGCTGCCAGGCGTCACCGTCACCCTCACCAACGCGAAAACCGGCGACACGCAAACGTGGCAGTATGCGGAAGGCTTGCGCGGCTACCTGACCGAAACGCTGGCGCAGGTATCGAATGGCGAAACCCTGATTCCCCTGTTCGAAGGCGCGCAGTACGCTGGCCCGGATTCGGAAGGCTTTGCCGAAGGCGAAGGCGCGGCCTGGGTGGTCGCGTGGACGGAAGAAGGCGCCATCGTGCGCGAATCGTATGTCAACCTGATCCCCACCTCGAATGGCGGCACGCACGAATCGGGCTTGCGCGACGGCCTGTTCGGCGCCGTGAAAAACTTCGTCGAAATGCACTCGCTGCTGCCGAAAGGCGTGAAGCTGCTGCCGGAAGACGTGTTCGCGCGCGCCTCGTTCGTGCTGTCGGCCAAGGTGCTGGACCCGCAATTCCAGGGCCAGATCAAGGAACGCCTGAACTCACGCGACGCCGTGCGCCTCGTTTCGACCTTCACCAAGCCGCCGCTGGAACTGTGGCTGAACCAGCACGTCGATTACGGCAAGAAGCTGGCCGATCTCGTGATCAAGCAGGCGCAGTCGCGCCAGCGTTCGCTGCAAAAAGTGGAAAAGAAAAAATCCTCGGGCGTCGCCGTCCTTCCCGGCAAGCTGACCGACTGCGAATCGTCGGACATTACCCGCAATGAACTGTTCCTCGTCGAGGGTGACTCGGCGGGCGGTTCGGCCAAGATGGGCCGCGACAAGGAATTCCAGGCGATCCTGCCCCTGCGCGGCAAGGTCTTGAATTCGTGGGAAACGGACCGCGACCGCCTGTTCGCCAACAACGAGATCCACGACATCGCAGTGGCCATCGGCGTCGATCCGCACAGCGTGGGCGATACACCCGACCTGTCGGGCCTACGCTACGGCAAAATCTGCATCCTGTCCGATGCAGACGTGGACGGCTCGCACATCCAGGTACTGCTGCTGACCTTATTCTTCAAGCACTTCCCGGTCCTGATCAACAAGGGCCACATCTGCATCGCCCGCCCGCCCTTGTACCGCGTGGATGCACCGGCGCGCGGCAAGAAGCCGATGCAGAAAATCTATGCGCTCGACGACGGCGAACTGGTCGCCATCGAGGACAAGCTGCGCAAGGAAGGCGTGAAACAGGGCGCCTGGTCGATCTCGCGCTTCAAGGGTCTGGGCGAGATGAACGCCGAGCAGCTGTGGGAAACGACGATGAACCCGGACACGCGCCGTTTGCTGCCCGTCACGCTCGGGGAAATCGACCACATGGCCTCGGCCTCGCGCTTCAATATGTTGATGGGCAAGGGCGAAGCGGCCGGACGCCGCGCCTGGATCGAAGAACACGGCAATGAGGCGGAGGCGGATATCTGATGATCATCGGCATCGACCTGGGCACCACCAACAGCCTGGTCGCCATCTGGCGCGACGGCAAGGCTTCCATCATCCCGAATGCGCTCGGTGAACACCTGACGCCATCGTGCGTCAGCATCGATGACGACGGCACCGTGCTGGTGGGCCGCGCCGCGCGCGAGCGCCTGCAGACGCACCCGCAGCTGACGGCCGCCGTCTTCAAACGCTACATGGGCAGCGAGAAGAAGATCACCCTCGGCACGCAGCAATTCCGTCCGGAAGAGCTGTCGTCGATGGTGCTGCGCGCGCTGAAGGAAGATGCCGAAGCCTTCCTCGGACACAAGGTCGAGGAAGCCATCATCACCGTGCCCGCGTATTTCAGCGATGCGCAGCGCAAGGCCACGCGCATCGCCGGCCAGCTGGCGGGCTTGCGCGTGGAGCGCCTGCTCAACGAGCCGACGGCCGCCGCGCTGGCCTACGGCATCCGCGACAAGGAACAGGAAAGCAAATTCCTCGTCTTCGACCTGGGCGGTGGCACGTTCGACGTGTCGATCCTGGAATTGTTCGAAGGCGTGATGGAAGTGCGCGCCTCGGCCGGCGACAATTTTTTGGGCGGCGAAGACTTCGTCACCGTGCTGGTCGACGCCTTCCTGGAAGGCAGCGGCTTGCGCGATGCGGCCGGCAGCCGCCTGTTCGACCCACGCCAGCAGCAGTTGCTGCGCGATGAAGCCGAACGCGTCAAGCGCTTGCTGTCGGACCAGCCGTCCGTGCGCATGGCCACGCGCTACCAGGACAAGGAATACAGCTGGGAGATCAGCGAAGACAAACTGGCGCAGCTGTGCGAGCCCCTGCTGGCCCGCTTGCGCCTGCCCGTGGAGCGGGCACTGCGCGACGCCACCATCCGCGCTGCGGAACTCAATGAAGTAGTGCTGGCCGGCGGCGCCACGCGCATGCCGCTGGTGCGCAAACTCGTCTCGCGCATGTTCGGCCGCTTCCCCGCCATCCACCTCGACCCGGATGAAGCCGTGGCGCTGGGCGCCGCCGTGCAGGCGGGCCTCAAGATGCGCGACGCGGCCCTCGACGAAGTGGTCATGACGGACGTGGCGCCGTACTCGCTGGGTATTTCGATTTCGCGCCAGGTTGGCGCGAACCAGTATGAAGGCGGGCATTACCTGCCCATCATCGAGCGCAATTCCGTGGTACCCGTCTCGCGCACGGAAAACATCACCACCATCCACGACAACCAGAAGGAAATCAACGTGGCGATCTTCCAGGGCGAGTCGCGCCTGGTGGCCGACAATGTCTTCCTCGGCAAGATCAGCTTCCCGATCCCCGCGAAAAAGGCGGGCGAGATCGGCATCGACGTGCGCTTCACCTACGACGTCAGCGGCGTGCTGGAAGCGGAAGTGACGGTGCTGGCCACGCAGGAACGCCACAAGATGATTATCAGCGACAACGCGGGCGTGATGACGCCGGAACAGATCGAGCAGCGCTTTGCGGAACTGGCCGACCTGAAGATCCATCCGCGCGAGCAGATGGAAAATCGTACCCTGGTCACCCGCGCCGACCGGCTGTACGAACAGTCGCTGGGCGACGTGCGCCAGTACCTGGCCGCGCACACGGCCAATTTCCAGGCCGCGCTGGAAACGCAGGACCCGAATACCATCCGCAAGGCGCGCCAGGCATTGGATGACGTGCTGCGCCAGGTCGAGAGCGAGAGCTTCCTGTAGATGGACGGCGGCATGGACAACGGACAGCGCAGCCTGTGGGCAATCCTGGGCACGGAGCCGACGGGCGACGAGCGCGCCCTCAAGCGCGCGTACGCGAAGCGCCTGAAGGTGACGCGTCCAGAAGACGATCCGGCCGCCTTCCAGGAGCTGCGCGAAGCGTATGAATACGCGCTGCGCCATGCGCACCTGTTTGCCGCCGAATTTCCGGAACCGCAAGCGGCAGCGGTAGAAACGCCGCCCATGGAAACGGCCGAGCTGTGGGGCGTCATTGACGAACCCGCGCGGGAGGCGCAGGAACCGCAGGAACCGCCTGCGGAACTGTGGGGCATCATTGCCCGGGAACCCGCACCGCCACCGGAACTATGGGGCGTGGTCGCCATCGATCCGGCGCAGGAAGCGGCCAACCTGTGGCAAGGCTGCCTGGCGCTGACGCGGCACGCGGATGCCGGCGACGTGCTGGCCCGCATACTGCAGGACGACGCCATGCTCAACCTCGATGTGCGCGAGGAATTCGACTTGTGCGCGCTGCGCTACTGTGCCAGCGCCGGGTATGACCTGGTGCTGCGCCAGGCCCTGTTCGAGCAGCTGGGCTGGGACCGTGATTTTTCCTACCTGGCGCGCAGCCATGGGGACCTGGTGCGCACTGCCGTGCAGCGCTACCGGGCCGACCGTTCGTTCGCCCATTTCAGCGACAACCGCGACAGCTACCCGGGCCTGGACTGCATCATGTCGCAGCAACCGCCATCGGCCTATGCGCGCCAGCTGTTCGACCAAAAATTCACGCTGCAGTTGCGCGAGCTGCTGCACGCGATACGCTGGCAGCACGGCGAGATGCTGGCCTGGAAGCTCGATACGGACCTGTTCGAACGATGGGAACAGGCCGTCCATGCCAAGCGCTACTTCAAGCAAACGGCGCTGGCCTCGGGCGGCCTCGGTTTCGTGCTGCACTTCATGCTCGCGGGCGTGCTCGATGCTGCCGGCTTCAAGCTCGGCGACACAGCGGCCTATGCCAGCCTGCTGGGCTTTCAGGCCCTCGCCTTTTCCCTGCTGGCCATGCATGCCTTGCGCTGGCCAATGCCGCTGTTCGCGCGCCTGGAATCGCTGCAAGAAGCGCTGCAGGACCGCCTGCCCATTCTGTGGCAGCGGCCCGGCTTGCGGCAACTGGGCTGGATCGCACCCTACCTCGTGCTGGCACTGCTGCTGTTCCTGCCCGAGCGCAGCGAGACCATGCGCCTCGTCACCGCCGCCGGCTTGTGCGCGTCGGCCCTGCTCGCGTATGCGATGAACCGCCAGCTGCTGCATGGCATGCTGCTGCTCCTGTGTCTGGGCCTGTCGCTGTTCGCCGCCATGTTCATGAGCGGCAAAGGCCCGTCGGCGCTGGCCATCGGCGAGGCCATGCCATTGATATTTTGCCTGGCGGCGCTGGCTCTGCGCTGCGCCACCGGCCTGTATGGAGATGGCGGCTTCCCCGAGGCGCTCTTGCCCCGCCTGCGCGCGGCATGGCTGATCGGCTGCGCGGGCTTGCTGTCGCTACTGTATGTGCAGCAGCTGCCGGCCGCCCTCATCGGCGCCGCGCTGTATGCCTGGTCGTGCGCCGGCTTGCTGTTTTCCCCCACCGATTTCAAATGGAAGACGATCTGGCCGGTGGTGCTGGTGCCGTCCCTTGCCAGCGTCGTGCTGGCCGGCCACGCCCCGGCCATCCGCGCCATGCCGATGATGCATCACAGCGTCGAGCTGGCCCTGGCTGTGCTGTATTTCACCCTGCGCTATATGTATCTGACATACGGCAAGTCCTTTTCCAAATCACGGCTGTCATAATCAGCCCCACGAATTCAACCGCAACCACTTAACACCGAAACAAGCGCCATGTCCACACAAACCAATTTATTTGACGATGCCCAGCCTGAGCCGATCGAGCCGGATGAACCGGTATTCGACGGCGAAGCGCTGACCCTGTCCACCTTTGCCGAGCGCGCCTATCTCGATTACGCCATCTCCGTCGTCAAGGGCCGCGCCCTGCCCGACGTGTGCGACGGCCAGAAACCCGTGCAGCGCCGCATCCTGTATGCGATGAACGAGCTGGGACTCAACTCCACGGCGAAGCCCCGCAAATCGGCGGCCGTGGTCGGCGACGTGCTCGGTAAATTGCATCCGCACGGCGACCAGTCCGTGTACGACGCGCTGGTGCGCATGGCGCAGGATTTCTCGCTGCGCTACCCGCTGATCGATGGCCAGGGCAACTTCGGCTCGCGCGACGGCGATGGCGCGGCGGCCATGCGTTACACGGAAGCGCGCCTAACCCCGATCGCCAAGCTGCTGATGGACGAAATCGGCATGGGCACGGTGGACTTCCAGCCCAACTACGACGGTTCGACGGAAGAACCGAAGCTGCTGCCGGCGCGCCTGCCGATGGTGCTGCTCAATGGCGCCTCCGGCATCGCCGTGGGCCTGGCAACGGAAATCCCGTCGCACAACCTGGCGGAAGTGGCAAAAGCGGCTGTCGCCATGATCCGCGATCCGAAGATGACGCACGCGGAGCTGATGGCCATCATTCCCGGCCCCGACTTCCCCGGCGGCGGCCAGATCATCACCCCATCGTCGCAAATCCAGGACATGTATGCGAGCGGTCGTGGCAGCATGAAGGTACGCGCACGCTGGAAGATCGAGGAACTGGCGCGCGGCCAGTGGCAAGCCGTCGTGACGGAACTGCCGCCGGGCACCTCATCGCAAAAAGTGCTGGAAGAAATCGAGGAACTGACGAATCCGAAGATCAAGCTGGGCAAGAAGGCGCTGTCGCCGGACCAGGTGGCCCTGAAGGCGCTGATCCTCAATTCGCTCGACACCATCCGTGACGAATCGGGCCGTGCAGCACCCGTGCGTCTCGTATTCGAACCGAAGTCGAAGAACCAGGACCAGACGGAATTCATGCTGATGCTGCTGGCGCATACATCGCTGGAATCATCGACCTCGATCAACCTGGTGATGATCGGCGGCGATGGCCGTCCGCGCCAAAAAGGGCTAGGCGACATCCTGCGCGAGTGGATCGACTTCCGCTTCGAGACCGTCACGCGCCGCACCGGCTACAAACTGGGCAAGGTCAAGGACCGCATCCATATCCTGGAAGGGCGCGAAGCGATCCTGCTCAATATCGACAAGGTGATCCAGATCATCCGCAATTCGGATGAGCCGAAAGCGGCCCTGATCGAAGCGTTCAAACTGTCCGAACGCCAGGCCGACGACATCCTGGAAATCCGCTTGCGTCAGCTGGCGCGCCTGGAAACGATCAAGATCCAGCAAGAGCTGGCCGAACTGCGCAAGGAAGAAAAGTCCTTGCAAGACCTGCTCGACAACCCGGGCTCGATGAAGCGCGCCGTCATCCGCGAAATCGAAGCGGATGCCAAGCAGTTCGGCGACGCGCGACGCACCCTGATCGAAGAAGCGCAAAAAGCCGTGGCGGAACAGAAGGTGGTCGATGAACCGGTCACCGTCATCATTTCGGAAAAAGGCTGGGTGCGCGCACGTACCGGCATCGGCCACGATGCGGCGCAGTTCACGTTCAAGGCGGGCGACTCCCTGCATGGCGCCTTCGAGTGCCGCACGGTCGACACCCTGCTGGGCTTTGGCAACAACGGCAAGATTTACTCGGTTCCCGTCTCCGCGCTGCCCAACGCGCGCGGCGACGGCGTGCCGATCACGACCTTGTGCGACCTGAGCGGCGGTACGCCCGGCAACGCCGTACGCATCCTGCATTACTTTGCGGGCAATGGCGCCACCAATTTGCTGCTGGCGTCGAGCGCAGGCTACGGCTTCATCGCCAAGGCGGGCGACATGACGAGCCGTCTGAAAGGCGGCAAGGCCTTCATCACCCTGGACGATGGCGACGTGCCTTTGGCGCCGAAAGTCATCCCCGAGGCGGCCAGCGCCCTGGCCTGCCTGACGGAAGGCGCGCGCCTGCTGGTGTTCGGTCTCGATGAAATGAAAACCCTGTCCAAGGGCGGCACCGGCGTCAAGCTGATCGACCTCGATGCGAAAGACAAGCTGCTGGCCGTGCAGCCGATCACCCAGCGCGGCGTGGTGGTCTCGGGCATCGGCCGGGCCTCGAAACCGCAGGATGCGTCGCTGGGCGCCACGGCCCTGGCCGAGCACTTCGGCAAGCGCGCGAAAAAGGGCAAGGCGCTGGCGGCCAAGCTGAAACCGGTGTCGATGGCGGCCATTGGCTGACCGGCATCGCGCCACACGAAAAGACAGGTTCGCCTGTCTTTTTTTTCGCCTGTCGCAGCGGACAAAATAGTTTTACAGATAGTTTTGCAGATACGCGCCGCGTTTTCGTTATCCCTGCAGGCATGCCACCGGCGTGCCGCCCACAGACAGGAGAGCAACGATGACAAACAAGGTTTCAGGCAGGCTGCCATGCAGCGCCTGACCCCGGCCGAGCGGCTGGTGGCGGCCATGGCGGCCGAAGGCTTGCCGTATAAAAGCATCGCCAGGGAACTGGGCAAGTCGCCGGCCACCGTACGCAATCAGCTGCATGCGATTTACCAGAAACTGGGCGTGGGCAACCGCACGGCGCTCGCATACAAACTGCGCGGTCACCCTTGATGCCGCGACAGGCGCAGCACGTCGGGCGTCGCTTCGACGATATCGATCACGTCCTGCGCTCCTGCGCCATCACCGAGCGCATAGCGGCCCATGCCCAGGGGCCGCAGCCGGGTGACGGGGCCGGCACGGGGACGGTCGTCGGGGCCGGGCGCCATGGACGTCAAGGTCGCCTCCCCTTGCGCCGTGGCGCCGGCGGGCGCGCCGAACTCCAGCACCTTGCGCCCCTTGCGGCTGGGCGGGAAGGTGAACGTGGCCGTGGGCCGGTACACCTCGATACCGTCCGCATCCTCCTCGAACGAGTGCGTCCAGCTGCCGCTGGGCAGTGCCGTTGTCATGCCGTGCATGCCGCCTCCCGTTGAACCATTGACGTCAGAAACACGATACCACGCCGCCCAGGTTTTCATAGCCAGTCACGGACGGTGACCAGGCCGTGCCGTTCCACGCCTTGTGGAACAGGGCGCCATTCGTGCCTGTGACAAACACGTCGAGGCGGTTCGGCGCCCAGGCCGTGGCGCGCGGACGCGAGGTGCAGATACCGCCCAGGTTTTCAAAGCCCGTCACGGAGGGCGACCAGGCAGATCCATTCCACGCCTTATGGTACAGGGCGCTGTCCGTGCCAATGACGAACAGGTCGAGCCGGTTCGGTCCCCACGACACGGCTTCCACCTCGCCCACGCAAACGCCGCCCAGACGCTCGAAGCCGTCGATGGACGGCCCCCATTTCGTGCCATCCCACCACTTGTGGTACAGCGCGCCATCGGTGCCCGTGACGAAGACGTCGAGCCGGTTCGGTCCCCACGCCACGGCTTTCGGAGACGAGGTGCAGATGCCGCCCAAACGCTCGTAGCCCGTCAGCGACGGTCCCCAGGCCGTGCCGTTCCACCACTTGTGGTACAGGGCCCGGTCCGTGCCGACGACGAAGACATCGAGGCGGTTCGGTCCCCACGCCACGGCTTCCGGCTGGCCCAGGCAAATACCGCCCATGGCTTCATACCCCGTCAGCGACGGCCCCCAGGCGGCCCCGTTCCACCACTTGTGATACAGGCCGCGGTCCGTGCCGACGACAAACACGTCGAGGCGGTTCGGTCCCCAGGCCACAGCGCGCGGGTCGCCCACGCACAAGCCGCCCATGGCTTCGTAACCGGTCAGGGACGGTCCCCAGGCCGTGCCGTTCCACCATTTGTGGAACAAGCCGCTGTCGGTGCCCGTGACGAATACGTCGAGCCGGTTCGGCGCCCACGACACGACTTGTGGCGCGCTGGTACAGATGCCGCCCTGCCCCTCGTAGCCGGTGACGGATGGCGCCCAGGCCGTGCCATTCCATGCCTTGTGGTACAGCGCGCGATCCGTGCCCACCACGAAGACGTCGAGGCGGTTCGCGCCCCAGGCCACGACGGGAGAGGAGCTCTGGCGCGGCGTGGCGCCTGCGCCCGTGCCTCCCGTGCCGATGCTGGCGCGCGGGCCATCGAGGCAAGCCTGCATGCGCGCCACCTGGCCGGCCGTGAACATGAACATGGCGGGATCGTCGACGTAATCCATGTAGTTCATGAACATGTCGCCATTCGGCCCGTTATTGCACGACACCTGGGGAAACGAGGGCTGGCCCGTGTTCGGCCCGCCCTGGTTCGGCGTGTCGGCCACGTTGTCCGTGCCCGAGCACCCGGTGCCGTCGTCGCCCCAGATATGGTTCAGATTCAGCCAGTGGCCAATTTCATGCGTGGCCGTGCGCCCCAGGTGAAACGGCGGCGCCGCCGTGCCTGTCGTGCCAAAGGCCGATTGCAGGATCACCACGCCGTCGGTCGCGGCCGGGCCGCCGGGAAACTGCGCATAACCCAACAAGCCGCCACCGAGCTGGCAGACCCAGATATTCAGGTAGCTGTCGGCCGGCCAGGCATCCATGCCGCCCGTCGCCTGCGACTTGACGGCATCGTCCGCACCAAAGGACGTCACCGTCGTCTGGCGTCGCTCGACGCCGCTGGTGGCCGCGCCATGCGGATCGGTCGTGGCCAGCGCGAACTCCACGCGCGCATCGGCCGTCAGCGGCAGGAACGGCGCCGGCGTGCTGTTGACGTCCGGGTTGACGCGGCGGAAGTCACGGTTCAGCACATCGATCTGGCTGGCGATCTGCGCATCCGAAATATTCTGCGCAGCCGTATTCCACACCACGTGCACGACCACCGGGATGTGCGTCACGCCGGCACGGCCGGCACTGCTGGCATCGCCCTCGTACAACCCGGCCAGGTTTTCGATATCGGCGCGCACGTTCGCATACGATGGGTCTTCGGTCAGCAGGCGCCGATGCACGTCCATCGTGGCGCAGGTGCGCGTCCGCGGCGTGCCGCCGCCCTGCCCCCCATCACCGCCATTGCCTCCGCTACCATCGCCGCCCATGCCGCCACCACCGATCTGCATGCAACTGGCGCCCGCCATGCCTTGCGGCGTCTGCTGCATGCCGCCACCACCCGGCATGGCGCCGGTATCCGCGGCGGCCACGCCCTGGGTGAGCGCCGCCTGGTCGGCATATGACACGCCCAGGCGCAGTCCCGGCATCGCGTCGCCGCCCGCCGCATCGGCGCCAGCCTGCATGTCGCCCTCGACCGGCATGGACTGCGTGGCGGACATGGCTGGCGCGCCTTCCGCCGAACCGGTGGCCGGTGTTTTTTTCGTTTTAGCGGTGCTCATGATGTCTCCTTCGTCTGTTTGCCAGTTCACTATGGCACGGCGAAAAGAGGAGCATTTGCGCCAGATCAAGACTGGCAAGCGTCGCCAGGGAAAAGTACTGGACGAAAAAAAAGACAGCCGAAGCTGTCTTTTGGGCTTGCAGGCCGTGGCCCGCAAACAGGGAATTACTTGGCGGCGGCGGCCTTGACTTCAGCGTCGGCCTTGGCCTTGGCTTCTTCCGTCTTGGTGGCGGCGATGGCTTTATCGGCGTTCGCTTCCACTTTTTCCTTGGCGACCTTGGCGTCCGCTTTCACGGCGGTTTTGCCCGCTTTCGCATCGGCCTTGGCGGCAGCCTTGTCAGCCTTTGCTTGTGCCTTCATCTTGTCTTCCGGATCGGCATCGACCACTTTGTCGTGGGCCTTGGCCTTGGTTTTATTCGCCTTGTGCTGGGCATCGGCTTTCTTTTCGTCAGCCTTCATTTCAGCCTTGGCGACATTGGCGTCAGCCTTGGCATCGACTTTGGCTTCCTTGTTGGCAGCCTTGTTGATGTCATGCTGCGCAGACGCCTGGGCGCTGGCAACGGCTGGGGTAACTGGCGTTTGCGCGATGGCAGCGGTGGCAAACAGGGTAGCGATCAGGGCGGCGAGTAATTTGTTCATGATGAGACCTTTCAATATGGTTTAATTTTATTCTTACTAAAGGCGGGCAAAATGTTCAAAATTTGCCAGGCATCGCGCTGTTTCTTGATGTAGCGCAATGGCATGACTTCATAGTAAAGATAACGGGCAAACCACACAGTGCGTTAGCGCACTCAACGGGAAATATATGCATTTCGGCAAACTTCCCATCGAGCGCTGCCGTAAGCGTCAGGACCTCATGCACCCACGGCCAGCGCCGCATGGCGGGCAGCCACCCACTCCTCGTTGGCCGGCTCCACGCCCACCACGATACGGCTGCTGTCGCTGGAAATACGGCTGGCATTG
Organism: Janthinobacterium sp. BJB426; assembly: GCF_002735705.1. Taxonomy (GTDB): domain Bacteria; phylum Pseudomonadota; class Gammaproteobacteria; order Burkholderiales; family Burkholderiaceae_D; genus Janthinobacterium. The sequence goes on along the minus strand of NZ_PDZL01000001.1, from coordinate 445,340 downwards.
CGCGCATTCGCCTCCCCGTCGAGCGCGGGGCCGATGAATCCCAGCTCGGCGCAGATGCGCTGGCGCAGCTCAGCGCTGTGCTCGCCGATACCGGCCGTAAACACCAGCATGTCCAGTCCACCCAGCACGGCCGTCAGGGCGCCGATCTCGCGCACAATGCGGCGGATATATAAAGCCAGCGCGGCGCGGATGCGCTCACCCGTGGCGTCCTGCCGGTCCTGCTGCGCCAGCAAGACGGGTGGGTCGGCCGACACGCCCGACACGCCCAGTAAGCCCGACTCGTGGTACAGCACATGCGCCACTTTTTCCAGCGACAGCTTTTCGATTTCCATCAGGTAGATGACGGCGCCCGGATCGAGCGAACCGCAGCGCGTGCCCATCATCAGGCCATCGAGCGCGGAAAAGCCCATGGTGGTGGCCACGCTGTGCAAATTCTCCATGGCGCACAGGCTGGCGCCGCTACCCAGGTGAGCCACGATGACCTTGCCGCGCGCGACCGCGCCAAAACGCTGCTCCAGCACCAGCGACTGGTATTCATACGACAGGCCGTGGAAGCCGTAGCGGCGCAAGCCCCGCTCCCACGCATCGTAAGGCAGGGCCAGCATCTGCTCGACCTGCGGCACCGTGTGGTGGAAGGCCGTGTCGAAGCACGCCACCTGGGCGATGTCGGGCCGCGATTCGAGCAGCACCTCGATCGCTTCCAGCGCGAACGGCTGGTGCAGGGGCGCCAGCGGCACATAACTTTTCAGGTCGGCCAGCACCTTGAAATCGATGCGTACGGGGGCGAAATACTTGCTGCCGCCATGCACCACGCGGTGCGCCACGGCGCGCAGCGGACGCCCGGCCAGCTGCACCACCACTTGCGCGCGGATGTATTCGAGCGCCGCATGATGGGGTTGCGCCGGATCGAGCTGCAAGGCGATTGCCGGCAGGCCACCGGCGCGGTAGGTGGCGTTTTCGCGGCCGATGCCTTCGACCTTGCCGCTCCATTGCGCCTGCTGCGGCAGCACGCCGCCCGCCTGCTCAAACAGGGCGAACTTGATGCTCGACGAGCCGCAATTGAGCACCAGGATCAGGGTGCCATCGGCATGTTGGACTGCTGCGTTCATGGCGGCGTGCTCCGGTAATGGTTGGCCAGCATCACGGCGATGGCGCACGAGGCGATGCGGCTGGCGCGCGAGTCCGCGCGGCTGGTGAGGATGACGGGGATTTTCGCGCCCAGCACGATGCCGGCGCTGTCCGCGTCGCCCATGTATTCGAGCTGCTTGGCCAGCATGTTGCCGCTTTCCAGATCGGGCACGAGCAAGATGTCGGCGCGGCCCGCCACTTCCGAGACGATGCCCTTGACGGTGGCGGCGGCGATCGACACGGCATTGTCAAAAGCCAGCGGACCGTCGAGAATCGCCCCCGTGATCTGGCCGCGGTCGGCCATCTTGCACAGGGCGGCCGCGTCCAGCGTGGCCGGCATGTCGGCGTTCACCGTTTCCACGGCGGCCAGGATGGCCACGCGCGGGCAGGCCACGCCGATCACGTGCGCCAGGTCGATGGCGTTGCGCACGATGTCGGCCTTCATGGCCAGGTTGGGCGCGATATTGATGGCCGCGTCCGTAATGATGAAGGGGCGCGGATACGCCGGCGTCTGCATCAGGAAGCAGTGGCTGATGCGGCGCTTGGTGCGCAGGCCGGCGCTGGCGGCCAGCACGGCCGACATCAGTTCATCCGTGTGCAGGCTGCCCTTCATCAAGGCTTCCACTTCACCCTTGCCCGCCAGTTCGGCGCCGCGCGCGGCGGCGGCATGGCTATGCTCGACGTCCTCGATGGCGATGCCTTCCAGGCTCAGGCCCGCTTCCAGCGCCACGGCTTCCAGGCGCGCGCGCGGCGCCACCAGCACGGGCGTGATCAGGCCGGCCGCATGCGCGTCGAGCGCGCCCGACAGGCTCAGTTCATCGCAAGGGTGGATCACGGCCACCCTGATCGGACCCAGGGTGCGCGCGTGTTCCAGCAGGCGCCGCGTGCCGTCGCCGTTATGCAGGCGTACTTCGGGGAGGGTGGCGCGCTTGCGTTCGATCTGCTCGGCGGGCGCGATCACCTGCGCCTCGCCATCGAGCACCACGGCGCCGTGCTGGTTGACGCAGCGGCAAACCAGGGTCACGTGGCGGCTGCGCGGCTCGAGCGCCGTCACGGTGACGCTGATGGCCAGGGTATCGCCCACCCGCACTGGCTGCAAAAAGCGCAGGGTCTGGCCCGTGTAGACGGTGCCTGCACCGGGCAGGCGCGTGCCCAGCACGGCGGAAATGAGGGCCGCACCCCACATGCCGTGCGCGATCACGCCCTCGTAACGGGTGGCGGCGGCAAATTCCGTATCGAGGTGCTGCGGGTTGTCGTCGCCCGACATCACCGCGAACAGGGCGATGTCGTCCATGCTCAGGGTGCGCGTGATGCTGGCGGTGTCGCCGATGGCGATCTGGTCGAAGGTGCGGTTGCGTACGATATTCAGATCATCGTCTTGGGGAGTAGTCATCGTGGTCTTCTAGGCAGGGGTAATGTGTTTGGCCGGTTTGGCTTTCGGTTCAGTCCTGGATGTGCGCACAACCGATTGCTGCTCCTTGACCGCCCGGTCAAAGACGTCCAGCATCTGCTGCAGGCTCGCTTCCTCGTCCGGCGTCGGCGCCTCGGGCACTTGCAGCACTTGCTGCAGCCATTCGGCCAGCGCGCCGATGTCGTCCGGGTCGGCGCGCGACAGCAAGGCCGGCAAGGCGGCGATGGCCGCATCGAAATCATGCAGCATCAAGCGCGCCTGCTGGCGCACGATACCGCGGAACTCCTCCATGCCGACATCCTGCCGGTATTGCGGCTTGATCAGTTTGAGGGCCAGGTTGACCCTGCGCTCGTCGGCGATCATGCGGAAGCGGTAGATGTAGAACAGCGCGCGCACGGCCGCTTCCACCAGGCCGCCCCGCTGCATGTCCTCGTCCATCTTGCGCGTTTCGCAGCGCACGTATTCGCAATGCTCGGGCGAGATGCCGGGATGGGGGCGCGGCGGCGTCGTGTCGCCGATGGCTTGTCCCGTCAGCGCCTGCACCAGGGGCGAGCCGTACACCAGGTCGAAGGTGGTTTCCTGCACGCTGTCGCGCCAGTCGCGCCAGCCGTTCAAGCCGGCCGTGATGGCGCCGGAGATGGCTTCCTGCATGGCCAGCAGCGGATTGTCGGGCGATACCGGCTGGCGCTGGGCGCGCACTTTGTCGGCCTCTTTGGCCACCAGCCTGGCCAGCGGATTGTGATCCGTCCAGCGCTCGTACGACACGCGCAGCGGATGCGCGAGCTGCAAAAAGCGCGCCGTCTGCGGCGTGACCATGGCGCGCACCCACGGCTGCGCAAACGTGCGGTACAAGGCCAGGTTCACTTCGGACACGCGCGCGGCGGCGGCGAACTTGCGGTCGTTTTCCACGCTTGGCTGCACGATGGCGCGCACGTCGTCGATGCCGCGATGCTCGACCTGCAGCACATAATCGCCGCTGGCCAGGTCCGCGTTCGGCGTATCGGGCGTCTTGTCGACGATCCTCGCTTCGTAGATGCCGGCCGGCAGCAGGTTGATCAGATCGATATTGCTGGCGAATTTCTGGTGCTCTTTGTGCCCCACTTTGGCCGACACAAAAATGCCCAGGTGGCCGATGCTGTCATGCACGGCATACACGATGGTCTGGTCGTGCAGCAGCACGTCCTTGTCGTCCCGGTACAGGTCCGTGATCCAGCCCAGGGCCTGCGGCGGCGGCGTGATGTTGTCGCCGTTCGAGCAGAACACGACGATGGGTGAGCGGATGTTGCGCAAGTCCAGGCGCACGCCGTCCGAGGTGATCAATTCGGCCGTGGCCAGGCGGTTGCCGATGAACAGATTGTCGACGATGTATTGCATCTCGACGTCGTTGAGGAAGACGTGGCCGCCCCAGTATTTTTCAAATTCCAGGTAACGCGGTGCTTCCGTATCGATGTTCGCATACAGGTTGTACTGCTTGCTCCACAGGGTGTTGGCCGGGTTGAGCTTCTCGAAATTCTGCACCAGACTGGCGCCATCGAAGCGGCCCTTGCCCAGGTCGCCCGCCAGCGCCGTGGCCCAGCTGCCGCCCATCAAGCCACCCGCGTAGCGCATCGGATTGCGGCCATGCCAGCCGGCCCAGTACGACACGGGCGCGCCGGCCACGATGATGGGGCCGAACAATTCCGGGCGCATGGCCGCCGTCATGAGGATTTGCCAGCCCGCCTGGCAATTGCCGATGACGACGGGTTTACCCTCGCTGAGCGGATGCAGGGCGATGACTTTTTCCAGGAAGGCCGCTTCGGCATGCATCACGTCTTCCACCGTCTGTCCCGGCACGGGATCGGGCAGGAAGCCGATGAAGTAGCACGGGTGGCCGGCGCGCAGGGCCACGCCGATTTCGCTCTCGGCCTTGAAGCCGCCGATGCCGGGGCCGTGCCCGGCGCGCGGGTCGACGACGACGAAAGGGCGCTTCGATGGATCGGGTTCGGGCGCATCGGGTGTCAATATGCGCGCGAGGCCGTAGTTGACGGGGCGCGCCAGTTCCAGGCCCGACATCACCAGCTCGGCGGGGAAGTCCAGCACGTTCGGCACTTCCTCGGCCATGTGCTCCTGGTACTGGTTGCCGCGCCGGCGCATCACGTCCGCGTACAGCACGATGCGCTGCCACGAGTCGCGCGCATAGTCGCCCAGCACGCCCAGCGGCGGCAAGCCGCCGGTGGAGAAAAATGGTGCAGCTTCGATCTTCATGGCTATCCTTTTCATGCAAAAAACGCCGGACCATTCCGGCGCGGGAGCTATGCCATCTGGCTGATGGTCTTGCGAAAACGGGCAAGGGCAAACGTGAACAGGGCCGTGCCGATGGCCAGCAAGGACAGGAACGGTTTCCACACCACGTCAATGCCGGCGCCCCGGTACAGGATCGCCTGGCTCAATTCGACGAAATGCGTGGTCGGCGCAATCAGCATGATGTTCTGCACAAGCTGGGGCATGCTTTCGCGCGGCGTGCTGCCGCCCGACAGCATCTGCAGCGGCAGCAGCACGAGGATCAACAGCATGCCGAACTGCGGCATGCTGCGCGCCACGGTGGCGAGGAAAATGCCCATCGAGGTGGTGGCAAACAAGTGCAGTGCCGCGCCGCACAGGAACAGCGCGATCGAGCCTTCGATGGGCACGTGCAGCATGCCGCGCACCACCAGGTTCAGCGACAGGGCGGCGGCCAGCAGCACCACGAGACCCATCGACCAGACCTTGCCCAGCATGATCTCGGCCGGCGTCACGGGCATCACCAGCAAGTGCTCGATGGTGCCATGTTCGCGCTCGCGTATCAGCGCTGCCCCCGTCAAAATGATCGACAGCATCGTCACCTGGTTGATGAGCTCCATCAACGAGCCAAACCACGCCTGGCTCAGCGACGGATTGAAGCGCGCGCGCATCACCAGCTCCACCGGCGAGACGGTCGCGCCCCGATAGCGCTTGGCGAATTCCGATATCTCGCCGGCGACGATCTGCTGGATGTAGCCGCTGCCGCTGAAAGCCTGGCTCATGCGCGTGGCGTCCACGTTCAGCTGCAGCTCCGCGTGGCGCCCGCCCAGCACGTCCGCCTGCAGCTTGGGCGGTATCGTCAGCACGAAGGTGTACTGGCCCGCGTCCAGGCCCGCATCGACCTGGCCCTGGTTGATCATGGCCGGCGGCGTGAATTGCGGCGGGAAGAAGGCCGAGGCGATGCGCCCGGACAGGGGCGAGCCATCCTCGTCGACGATGGCGATCGAGGCCATGTGCAGGGTTTCCGGCTTGGCCGTGGCGGCCACGTAGATGGCCAAAGTAAACGTGTAGAGGATCAGGATCAGCATCATGGGATCGCGGATCAGGCTCCAGATTTCCTTCACGCCCAGGCGGTAGATATTTTCAAGATGCCGCATATCAGCTCTCCTGTTTCTTCAGCAGCGCCACCGTCACGCCGAGGATCACGGGAATGGCGATGATCAATGGCCAGAACGAGGCGTGCAAGTCGCCAAAGCCCAGCGCCTTGTTGAACACGCCCCGGCTGATATTGAGCATGTGCGTGGCCGGGTACATCAGGCCGATGGCCTTGCCCACGCCTTCCATCGACGAGACGGGATTGAGCAGGCCGGAAAACTGGATGGCCGGGATCATGGTGCCAATCATGGTCACGAACAGGGCCGCGATCTGGCTGCGCGTAAACGTCGAGGCGAACAAGCCGATGCCGGTGGCGCAGACATTGAAGATGAAGGTGGCGCCGATCAAGGTCAGCAAGCTGCCCTTGACCGGCACGCCGAAGGCGGTCACCGCCAGCAGCGCCATGAGGAGGAAGTTGAACATGGCCAGCGCCACATACGGCACCTGCTTGCCAAGCAAGAATTCCAGGCGCGTGACAGGCGTCACGTACAGGTTGATGATGGAACCGAGTTCCTTTTCGCGCACCACGGACAGCGCCGCCAGCATGGCCGGCAGCATCAGCAGCAATAAGGGAATCACAGCCGGCACCATGGCCGGCAGGCTTTTCACGTCCGGGTTGTAGCGGTAGCGGGTCTGGATGGCGACCGGATTGTTCATCTTGATACCGTAACGGTGCAAGGCCTGGTCGGCCAGCCATAGCTGGTGCATGCCCTGCACGTAGCCCTGCACGGTTTCCGCGCGCATCGGCATGGCGCCATCGATCCACGCGCCCACCTGGGCCGGCGCGCCGCGCTGCACGTCGCGCGCGAAGCCGGGGGGGATTTCAATGGCCAGCGACAGTTCGCCGCTGCGCATGCGCTTGTCGATATCGGCATAATCGCGCAGGGGCGGGCGTTCGATGAAGTAGCGAGAACCGGCCAGGTTGTTCGTGTAATTCTGGCTCAACGTCGTCTGGTCGTGGTCAAGCACCGCATAACTGAGGTCTTCGACGTCGAGACTGATGCCGAAGCCGATGACGAACAGCAGCAGCACGGAGCCGCCCAGCGCCAGGGTCAGGCGCACGGGATCGCGGCGCAGCTCCAGCGTCTCTCGCCACATGTAGCTGAGCATGCGGCCCAGGCTGAAGCGGCTGCGCTGGTGCTTCTGCTGTGGCGCCTGGACTGCCGCCTTTTGGCCCGGCGCCTCGCTTTCCTGCGTCGCCGCTGCCGTGCCGCCGCCCGCCTCTTCCAGGTAGGCGATGAAGGCCGCTTCCAGCGATGGCGCGCCCTTCTTGCGCACCAGTTCGGCCGGCGCATCGCTGACCAGCACTTTCCCCGCATGCATCAGCGAGATGCGGTCGCAGCGCTCGGCCTCGTTCATGAAGTGGGTGGAAATGAAAATGGTGACGTGGTCGCGCCGCGCCAGCTCGATCATCAGGCGCCAGAAATTGTCGCGCGCGATGGGGTCGACGCCGGACGTCGGCTCGTCGAGGATCAGCATTTCCGGCTTGTGTACCATGGCCACGGCCAGCGACAGCCGCTGGCGGATCCCCAGCGGCAGGCTGTCAGGCAAGTCGTCCATCACCGCGCGCAAATCGAAGCGCTGCGCCATCTCGTCGATGCGCGCAGGTATCTCGCCCTCTGGCACGTGGAACAGGCGCGCGTGCAGCATCAGGTTCTGGCGCACCGTCAGCTCGCTGTACAGAGAGAATGCCTGCGACATGTAGCCGACCCTGCGGCGCGTGTCGATATCGCTGGAGTCGACCTCCTTGCCGAACAGCCAGGCCTTGCCTTCCGTGGCCGGCAACAGGCCCGTGAGCATCTTCATGGTGGTCGACTTGCCGCAGCCGTTCGAACCGAGAAAGCCGAAGATCTCGCCACGGCCGATGCGGAAATTCACATGGTCGACGGCCGTGAAGTCACCGAAGCGCATGGTCAGGTCCTGCGCCTCGATGGCGACGTCCTGCGCGCTGGCGGCGTCCAGCGGCGTGATGACGACGGGCTGGTGGCCGGCGCGCTTGGCTTCGGGCAGCAGCTTGATGAAGGCCGATTCCAGGGTATCGCTTTGCGTGCGCGCCAGCAGTTCGGCCGGCGTGCCCGTATCGAGCACCTTGCCGTCATCCATGGCCACGAGCCAATCGAAGCGCTGCGCCTCGTCCATGTAGGCGGTGGCCACCATCACGCTCATTTGCGGGCGCTGCACGCGGATGCCGGCGATCAGGTCCCAGAACTGGGCGCGCGCCAGCGGATCGACGCCGGTGGTCGGCTCGTCGAGAATCAGCAGGTCGGGATCGTGGATCAGCGCGCAGCACAGGCCCAGCTTCTGCTTCATGCCGCCCGACAGCTTGCCGGCCGGACGTGCAAGGAAAGGCTGCAAGCCCGTGCTGCGGGTCAGCTGGTCGATGCGGCGGCGGCGCTCGGCCGCGTCGTGGCCGAACAGGCGCGCGAAAAACTGCAGGTTTTCCTCGACCGACAGGGTCGGATACAGATTCTTGCCCAGCCCTTGCGGCATGTAGGCGATACGCGGGCAAACATCGTCGCGGTGGCGCGCATCGCGCATGTCTCCGCCCAGCGCCATCACTGTGCCCTGCTGCACGGCGCGCGCGCCGGCCACCAGCGACAGCAGGCTCGATTTGCCCACGCCATCGGGCCCGATCAAGCCCACCATGCGGCCGGCCGGCACATCGAGATCGATGGCGGCTAGCGCCACCGTCTTGCCGAAATGCTGGCTGACGCCCTTGATGCTGACGACTGGAGAAGTGGAAGCCACGGTCACTGCGGGACCTTGGCCGTCAATTCAGCGGGCCAGGCCTGCTTGGCATCGAGACGCACCCAGGCCACGCCGGGCAAGCCCACTTTCACCAGCGCCAGATGCTTTTGCAGCAGCTCGCGGCTGATCTGCGCTTTCACGCGGAACATCAATTTCTGGCGTTCGCTGGCCGTTTCCACGGTTTTTGGCGTGAACTGCGCGCTGGCGGCGACAAACGAGATCGTCGCGGGAATCACATAGTTCGGCGCCGCGTCGAGGATGATGCGCACTTCGCCGCCCAGCGCCACCTTGCCGGCCGCCGTCTCGGGCAAGAAGAAGGTCATGTAGACGTCCGACAGGTCGACCAGGTTGAGCACCTTGCCGCCGCCGGCCAGCACTTCGCCCTGCTGCGCCACCAGGTATTGCACTCGGCCGTCGCGCGGCGCCGCCAGCTGGCCATCGGCCAGGTCGGCATCGATGCGCGCCGTCGTCGCCTCGGCCGCCACGACGGCGGAGCGCGAGCCGACCACCTGCGCTTTTGCCGCGTCGATGGCCGCTTGCGCCGCCGTCACTTGCGCCTTGGCCGCATTCAGGGCGGCGGCCACGCTGCGCACGCGGGCGCGGTCGTCGTCGAGTTCCTGCACCGAGGAAGCGCCCTCTTTCGACAAGGTTTCCGAGCGGGCCAGGCGGCGCTTGGCCGCATCGAGTTCGCTTTCACGCTGCGCCACCATGGCCAGCGCGGCCGCTTTGTCGCTTTCGCGCACGGCCACCTGCGCCTGCACGCCGACCACGGCGTCCAGCGCCTGCTGCTGGCGCGCTCGCGCCTCGTCGCGCTGGGCCGTCAGCGAATCGACCTGCATGCTGGCCAGCGGCTGGCCCGCCTTGACGAAGTCGCCCTCGCGCACGAGGATCTCCTTGACCCGGCCCGCCAGCTTGGTGGCGACGTCGACTTCCGTCGCTTCGATGCGGCCATTGCCGCTGACAAAACCTTCACCGGGGCCCGTGGGACGCATTTTTTGCCAGGCCACATAGCCCAGCACGAGAACGGCCACGACCAGCGCCGCGGGGATGAGTTTTTTCTTCAATTGAGCATTCATGGTATCGGGGCGATCAAATTAGTGGGTGGAAGCGGCGGCGGAGGCGACGGGTGCGCCGCCGCCCAGGGCGGCATACAGGCTGACCTGGCTCGATAGCAGCGCGCGGCGCGTCTGCACCAGTTGCTGCTCCACCGTCAGCAAGTCGCGCTGCGCATCGAGCACTTCCAGGTAGGGCGCGGCGCCATTGTCGTAGCGCAGCTTGGCCAGGCGCGCCCGTTCGCTCTGCGCGGCCAGCGTCGTCTTGCCGATGTCGACCTGCAGCGCCAGCCAGCGCCGGTTCGACAGCGCATCGGCCACTTCGCGAAACGCGCCCTGCACGCTCTTTTCATAATTGGCCACAGCCACGTCACGGCGCACCTCGGCCAGGTCCATGTTGGCGCGCAGGCGGCCCGCGTCAAAGATCGGCAGCACCAGGCGCGGCGCGAGATTCCAGGCGCCGCTGCCGGAATCGAACAGGCCGTTCAATTCCGCGCTGGCCGTGCCGTAGGCCGCCGTCAGGGATATCGTCGGGAAGAAGGCGGCGCGCGCGGCGCCGATATTCGCTTGCGCGGCGCGTAGCTGGTGCTCAGACGCGATCAGGTCGGGGCGCTGCGTGAGCAAAGCCGAGGGCAAGCCCGCATGCAGCGGCTGCAGCACGCTGGCGTCGTCGAAGCGGTGCACCTCACCAGCCACCGGCGTCAGGTCGACGGGACCGCCCACCAGCTGGGCCAGCGCATGCGCCTGCACGGCGCGCACCTGTTCCAGCTGGGCCGACAGCGACAAGGCCTGGCTGAGCAGGGTTTCCACCTGCGTCAGGTCCAGCTTGGAAATCGACCCGACTTCAAAGCGGCGCGTGAAGATGCGCAGCGATTCGGCGCGGCTGTCGACCGTGGCACGCGCCAGCGCCACCCGCTCATCGAGTTCGCGCAAGCCCAGGTAGCCATTGGCCACCTGCGCCACCAGGGCCACGCCGACGGCGCGACGCGCCTCGTCGCTGGCCAGCAGGGTTTGCAGGGCGCTGTCCTTCAGGCTGCGCACCCGGCCCCAGAAATCGAGTTCCCAGGCGCTCACGTTCAAGCCCGCCTGGTACTGCGCGCTCGTCATGGCGCGGCCCGTCGGACTCAGGTCAGCCGGTACGCGCGCGCGGCTGCCGGAGGCGCCAAGCGCGATGGTGGGAAATTGTTCGGCGCGCTGGATGCCATACGCGGCGCGCGCCTCTTCCACGCGCAGGGCGGCGATGCGGATGTCGCGGTTGCTGGCCAGCGCCTGCGCAATCAGCGCCTGCAGGCGCGGGTCGGCAAAGTAGGCTTGCCAGGCGACGTCGGGCGCGCTTGCGCCGGCCGTATCGGCCTCCGGATACTGCATAGCCACGGGCAGCGGCGGTGGCGCATACGGCGGCGCCATCGAGGCGCAGCCGGCCAGGGCCAGCGTGGCGGCCAGCGCAGCCATCATGGCGCGGTTGGGCAAAGTAGAAACAGCCATGGTCATCTTCTTCCAGTCAATTCAGAATGTTGTAGCCGCCATCGACATACAGGGTGCCGCCCGTGATGGCGCGCGCGCCGTCGCCGGCGAGGAAGGCGCACAGCGCGCCCACGTCCTCGATGGTGGCCAGGCGCCGCATGGGCGAGCGTTCGATGGCGTCGGCCATCAGCCGGTCGAAATGGGCGATGCCGGAAGCGGCGCGCGTCTCCAGTGGTCCCGGCGAAATGGCGTTGACGCGGATGCCTTGCGGGCCCAGTTCGGACGCCAGGTAGCGCACCGACGCTTCCAGCGCCGCCTTCACGGGACCCATCAGGCCGTAATCGGCGATGACTTCCTCCGCACCCAGATAACTCATGGTCATCAAGCTGCCGCCGTCCAGCATCAGCGGTTCGGCCAGCTTCGCCATGCGCATGAAAGAGTGGCAGGAGATATCCATCGCCTGCGCAAAGCCGTCGGCCGAACTGTCCGTCACGCGGCCATGCAAGTCCTGCTTCGGCGCATAGGCGATGGAATGGACGACGAAATCGAGCCGCCCCCACTGCCGTTCGATCTGCGCGAACAGCGCCTCCAATTGACCCGGCATGCCCACGTCGAGCGGCGCCATGATGGCCGCCTGCACTTGCTGCGCCAGCGGCTCCACGTGCGGCCTGGCCTTGTCATTGAGCCAGGTCACGGCCAGTTCGGCGCCTGCCGCGCGCAGGGCGCTGGCGCAGCCCCAGGCGATGCTTTGCGTGTTGGCGATGCCCACCACCAAGCCCCGCTTGCCCTGCAAAGGCAAGTGCCGCAAGTCGGCCGTCATGCCGGGACTGGACGCAGGGCGGGCCACGGCGTGGCCGCATGCACGCAGCGCACCCCGCCGGCGCGCATGGCGGCGGCGCAAGCGGCCAGCGTAACGCCACCGGCGCGCGCATACGGCAAGGCAATGGGAGTGTGGGGATGTAAGGTATTGCACGCGTCAGGCGCGGGGATCTGCATCTTCATGAATCTGGCTTCCGTCACTGAAATTCGAGGCCAGCACCAGTGCATTCTCGAGGAACTGGTACGGGGCGAAATTACTCTACAGCATTTAGACGCGTGATTCGTGATGAGTCCGATCCGCATTCCATGACGCTTTGAGCTAGGTCAACTATAAGTGCGATTGCGGCAATGCAACATTGATGTAAATCAAATTTTACCTCAATATTATCTAAATGAAATATTTTTCAGGCAAGCGTGTGGACATATTGATTTGATAATATCACTGGGCTGGCAGAAAGAAAGGCGCGCCTGCGAGCGACAATTGGTATTGCCTGGAAAACAAGCGGCGCTGGGCAGTGGCGGAAGACAGGCGCTAGGAGAGAGGAGAAAAGGGGGCCATGCTATTGCGTTGCAACATGACCCACCATGCATTACAGGACAGACTTGGACGGTCTTATTTTCCCGGCGCCGGGGCGGGACGCGAATACAGGTCGATGATGGTGCTGATGCCATCCTGGCACACGGAGCAGAACGTCTCGCTGCGGTCGAACATGATGCACTGCATCTCGGGCCGGTAGTAGCCGGACGACTCGTAGTTCGCGCCTTCGAAGGCGCCCACCGCATGGCGCTGCGGCGCCTTCGAGAACAGCTGCTGCGTGTACGCCAGGTCGGCCTTGAACAAGTCGCTCATTTCGCTTTCAGGACGGTTGGCCGCGCGCAGGGCCGCGCGCTGCTGCTGGTATTCGCGCGCATGGCTGTCGTACGCTTCCTTCGGCCATGGCGTCGGCAGCGGCGTGCCCGCCTTGACGTGGTTCTTCCATTTCAGCCTGGCCGGATCGCGCAGCGCCGTGGCGTTCGGCTCCCACGGTTCCTGGCGTTCGCCATTCGACTGATAGGCCACGGGCGAGGTGTAGTACTCGTCGGCCAGGCCGGCGAAATGGTGACCGAATTCGTGCACGAACAGGTAATTGGCCCAGTCGTTGTTCGCCGCCGCCGTGCTGAACTGGCCGAAGATGCCGCCGCCGCCATAGGTATCATTATTGACGAGGATTTCAATGAACTCATACGGCGCGTACTGCGCCAGGTCGCGCAGCGCGCGGTTGTCCGTCGTCAGCACATAACGCTCGCTGCCGAAGATGTCGTAGCGCGTGCCCAAGGGTGACGCGTGATGCACGCCCGTCGAAGGGCGCGACACGCCCGACTCCTGCGTCGGTGCGGCCATGGCCCAGACATTGAAGTCCTTGGCCCGCTCGCGGAATGGCGAGACGGTGAAAAGATGGTCAGCCAGCTTGCGTGCCGTCGCTTCGAACTTGCCCATTTCGGCCGCCGTGTAGCCATCGCCCATGATCAGGAGGTCGACCTTGTCGCTGGAGGGACCACTGATGCGGATCGGGATCGGCTTGACGGGCGCCGGCGGCTGCTTGCGGATCACGTCCTGCGCGGCCGGATCGACATCGGTGCTCCACACCACGGAAAACAGGCCGCGCTCATCGCGTTTCAGGATGCGCACGCGCACGGGGTGCTCGGGCTGCGGGAAGCGCACGGATTCCTGGAAGGCACGCGTGGTGGTTTTCGCCTCATCGGTGCTGGCCCACTCGCCGAAGATGGTGGAAAAGCCGCGCGAGTACAGCACCTTGCCCGACTTGATGTCGACCACTTCCAGCAGGTTGTTGCCGCGATTGCTGTCATCGATGGGACGCGCCAGGTTGCCCGGCCATGGCAGGGGCTCGACCAGCACGCGCTCGACCGCATAGTGTTCGCCCAGCGCATTGCCGCTATGCTGGTAATCGAGGCGCATGGTGGCCGGCTGGGCGGCACTGGCAGCGTACGCGGCAGGGACGATGCCGGCGGCCAGCGCCAGCGCGCAGAGGAAGGATCGAATCGGAGTCTGCTGCATGTTATTCCTAAAACGGTAGAAAAACAGGTGAAGGGAACGGTTTTCCAAACAATCGGCGGGCCTGCCGGCAGGCGCGGGAAAAACCGCTGCGGCACATTGTAGCGACAGGAAGCGAGCGTGCAAAGCGCCCTTTTCAGCCGATTCGCTTGACCAGGCGAGCCAATCGGCATATATTAGACTGACTAGTCAATTAATTAAAGGTAAGTCCATGCGCACCATCGATCCCGATAAACACGCGGCCCGCCGCGACGCCATTCTCGCCGCCGCGCGCCATTGCTTTGCGCGCAAGGGCTTTCACCAGACCAGCACCGCCGCCATCTGCGCGCAAGCAGGCATGAGTCCCGGTAACCTGTTTCATTACTTCCCCACCAAGCAAGCGATCATCGCCGCCATCGTCGACCAGGAAGGCAGCGAGACGGCCGCCTACTTCGCCGGCGTGCAAGGCAGCGCCGATGCCTACGGCGCCCTGCTCGACTTCATGGATCTGGTGCTGGCGCTGGCGGCCGACGCAGACTTTGCGGGGCTGGCGCTGGACATTGCCGCCGAGGCGATGCGCGACACGGATATCGCGGCCAGGGTGGCGCGCAACGACGCCAGCCTGCGCGGCGGCCTGCAAGCCTTGCTGGAAGAGGCGGCCGCAGGAGGCCAGGTCGACGCCGCGCTGGACGCGGCGCAAACTGCCAGCTGGATCGCCGCGCTGATCGACGGCATCTTCAACCGGGTCGCCGTCGATCCCGATTATGCACCGCTTGCGCAACGCGCCAGCCTGCACCTGCTGTTGGCGCGCTTCCTGCGCCCTGCCCTGGCATGAACGCCGCCATACAAACCCGGCCCCCGCGCATCGCCGACGTCGACGCCCTGCGCGGCTGCGCCCTGTTCGGCATTTTGGTCGTCAATATCGGCGCCTTCGCCACGCCCTGGTTCGGCCTGGGCTTGACCGATCCCGCCTTTCACGGCGGCGTGGACCGCGCCACGCACTTTATCGTCGCCCTGCTGTTCGAGACCAAGTTCTACCTGCTGTTTTCCTTCCTGTTCGGCTACAGCTTCACCTTGCAGATGCAGGCGGCCGCGCGCGCCGAGGCGCCGTTCGTGCCGCGCATGCTGCGCCGGCAAGCGGGCCTGTGGCTGATCGGCGCCCTGCATGCCGTGTTCCTGTTCCATGGCGACATACTCACGACCTACGCCCTGCTGGGCATCGTGCTGCTGGCGCTACACCGCTGCGGCGAACGCCAGGCACTGTCCCTGGCGCTGATGCTCGTTGCCGTCTGCGTGGCATTCTGGGCGGGCATGGCCTGGCTGCAAAGCCTGCAGCCGGCGGGCGACACTGCCGACAACGCCGTGGCGATGGCGCAAAAGGCGGCAAGCGCGCTGGCCGCCTACCACGCCACGCCGGCCGCCGTCGTCCATCAGCACCTGCGCGAACTGAGCGAAATCTGGATCGTCCTGCTGCTGGTGCAGGCACCGTGCGCGCTGGCCATGTTCCTGTGCGGCCTGGCCGCCGGCAAGCGCGAGATGCTGCTGCACGCCAGCGATTATCTGCCGCTGCGCCACCGCCTGCTGTGGGCCGGTGCGCTGGCAGGATTGCCTGGCGCCGTCTTCTATGCGTGGACCTCCGTATATGGGGATAGCCAGGCATGGCAGGTGGCGGGACTGGCCGTGGGACTGGCAAGTGCGCCGCTGCTGGCGGGCGCCTACCTGGCATTGGCGCTGGCCCTGTTCGAGCGTCTGCGCGACGGCATGCTGTTTTCCCTGCTGGCCGACACGGGCCGCATGGCCCTGTCGAACTACCTGCTGCAGTCAGCCATCTGCGCCGTGCTGTTCCTCGCATATGGCGCCCGGCTGATGGGGAGTGTGTCGCCGCTGGGGGCGCTAGCGCTGGCCGCCATCATCTTTTGCGCGCAGCTGCCATTAAGCCGCTGGTGGTTGCGCGGCCATGCATATGGCCCCGTCGAGTGGCTGCTGCGGGCCATGACGATCGCCGCGTGGCCGCGCTGGCGGCGCCAGCGCGCGGCTTACTTGTAGCGGTACAGGGGCTGGCGCAGCTGGATCGGACGGATATCGAGGCGCAGCTTCAGCACCGAATACGCTTCCGCCTCGGTCGAGCTGTAGCCGACGCTGTTGACTGTTTTACTGAAGCGGAACTCGAAGCCCAGGTCCGGGTACGGGTCACGCGGGTTGCCGAAGGCGATGCCGATCGCCTCCTGCTGGGCATTGTCGATCAGGTTGCCCATCAGGTCGAGCACGGCGTTATTGCCGAGGATATCGTTGGTGAACACGGGCTCGCGCATGTCGGGCTGGTTCGGATCGAGCTTATTGTCGGCCTTGTCCGGCGAGGGCGTAAACACGCGCGTGACGAGGTTGAATTTGTCGCCCCGGTCCAGGTAGCTGATGGCCGCATTGCTGATATTGAAATTTTTCACGCCACGGTCGCTGATGGCGCCCGACAGATCGATCAGCAAGGCACCGCTGTAGCCGATGACTTCCACGTCGCGCATGGCGTCGACCACCATGGCGCTGTTTTCATCGATGCCCAGTCCCAGGTGATAGCCCTTTTTCAGCATCACGGGAATCATGCGGGCAAAGCGTCCGCGCACCAGCAGATGCTGATCCACGAAAACATCGCTGCCGATGAAGCCCAGGCCAGGCGCGATTTCACGGCCGTCCGTCACGCCCATCTTGAGCATGTCGAGCACGGGCTTGGCATCGTAGAACATGGTGGTGCTCATGATGGCCGCGCCGGCGCTGGAACCGGCGATCACGCCGCCATTGCGGTAGACCGACCAGATGGCTTCCAGCGCGGCCGTGCGGCTGCCGTCCGGGCGCAGCAAGGCTTGCGTGATACGTCCCTGGTCGCCGCCGGCAAAATAAATGCCGCTGGCCGACTTGATCTGCGTGACGATGGCCGGGTCTTCGGCGGCCTTGCGGTAATCACGATTGGCCAGCTTGACGGCAAGCGGCACGAAAAAGGCGTCGGCGCCATACTGGTTCAGCTTCTTGATGATGCTTTCGCCCGATTTTTCCGGGTTCATCGCGGCCGAGGCCAGCACGGCGATGCGCGCGCCTGGCCCGCCCGACAACTTGACGATGCGCTGCCAGACTTCGGCATTGTCGGCGCGCAGGCCGCCACCGATGATGACGAGCGTGCCCTGCGGCGCGCTGCCGATGGCGCTGCCGCCCGGCGCCGCCACGGCATGGACGCTGCACAATGCGAGCGCGAACAGCAGCGCGGCGCGGATGGTGTGATACAGGCTTGCGGATGATTTCATGGTGCCTTTCAAATACAAGGAAAGTGGCGCACGCTTGTTGATACAGGAACGCGCCCTTGCTGCCAATACTGCTGCTTGCAACCCAACTGCATCAAACTGCAATACTACTTGCTGCATATGACAGCGTTGTTGCGGTATCTCCAGTTGTTTACTTGAAGCTGTAATTGGCGCTCGCATAAAAGCGCCGGCCGCGCGGGTCCGTGTAGGTCGGGTCATAGCCGGAGAGGAAAAAGTAGGCCTGGTTCGAGTAAGGCGGGCTGGTATTGAACAGATTCTGTATGCCCGCGCGCAGCTTGAACTGCTTGCTGACGGCGTACGCGCCCGACATGTCCCACAGCGTGTAGGCCTTCACCCGGTTTGCTTTGACGACGCTGCCATCGTCGATATTGATGGCCGAATTCTGGTCATCGTAGCCGCTCGAATAGGTGTTCGACAGGCTGGCCGAATACGGACCATTGTCCCAGTCGAGGGTGATCGTATGGCGCCAGCGCTGCACCACGCCGTCCGTGACGAATTTATTGAGGTTGCTGATAAAGACCTCGCCAGGGCTGGTCTGGATTTTCGAATCGAGTACGTACGTGCCGCTCAGGTGCGCGCCAAAACGTCCCCAGGCCGTCTTCACGCCATGCAGGTCGGCCGTGATATCGATGCCCGTCGCTTTTTGCGCGCCGCGGTTTTCCTTGCGCAGCTCTATGTAGTCGATCTCATTGTCCTTGTTGCGGTGTACCAGGTCGCCGTACTTGGCCAGGTTGCCGAGGATGATGTCGTCGCCGATTTCGCTGATCAGGTCCGTGCGCTTGATGTTCCAGTAGTCGGCACTGAAGGTCCAGTGCTGGCTCGGCTCGAGCACCAGACCGGCCGTGAACTGGCGGCTGCGCTCCGGTTTCAGCTTGTCGTTGCTGTAGCGGCGCGTATCCCAGTTATCCGCGCAGACGGAGTAATCATTGTTCTCGCTCGCGCAATACACGGGATCGGGCAAGGTCGCCGTGCTGCTGTAGGCAGTGGGCCGGTGCAGGTCGGACATCGATGGCGCGCGGAAGCCCTTGCCGGCCGAAGCGCGCAGCAGCACCTGCTTGCTGGGCATGTAGGTCAGTCCGATCTTCGGGCTGAGGGCGCCGCCTACCTGCTGGTAATGGTCGTAACGGCCCGATAACTGCGCCTGCCACTGCTTGGTAAACGGCAGCAGCAATTCGCTGTAGATGGCTTGCACCTTGCGGCTGTCGCTGGTGGCCACGCCGCCTTCAGGCGCCGCGTCGTTGTTGATGTTATCGCTCATCAGCAACGCCGAAGGACGGAATTCGGTGCGCTCGCGGCGCACTTCGCCCCCCACGGCCAGTGCCATGTCGCCGCCCCCCAAGGCCATCAGCGCGCGCGATGCCTTGAAGTCCAGCGCATCCATGGTGCCGCGCGCATGCCGTACTTCGTCATTGACCTGGATGCTGTCGAGCAGCGCCTTGCCCTTCGCGCTCGATGGGCCAAACGGGTTGATGTCGCCGGAGGCGATGCCTTCCAACAGCTTGTCGTACAGGACATAGCCATGCGTATCGCGGTCCTTCACGACATTGACGCTGTGATTGAAGCCCACGTCATAATCCCAGCCAGCGAGCGTGCCGCTGGCGCCCACCACGAAGCGCTGGCTCTCGCTGGTCAACTGGCTGGTGCGCATGCCCGCCTCGTTCAGCCGCATGCGCAGCTCCAGTTCGCGCGCAGTCTGATTGCCTTCTTCGTCGACAATGCTATCGAGGCCGGTATTGGCCAGCTGCGGCACCTTGCTGTAATCGAGATAGCCGATCACACGCGCCGACGAGCCCACGTAATAGCTGCGCGAGCGACTCAGCGCCACTTCCGCGTACAGCTGGTGGTCGTTACTCAGTTTCAGCACGCCGCGCGTGAGCAGGTTCTGTTTGTCCGTCTTCGGATACAGTTCCGTGTCGCCCATGTAGTCATAGGTACAGGCATCGACACCGCCCGTTCCCGCCCGCAGGTACAGGTTGGCCGGCGGCGAACAGTTCGGGATCGACGGATTGATCTGGCGGTTGCTGATCGGCTGGCCATTGAGCAGGAAGCCATTCTCCTGCAAATAGTCGCGCTGCTCCCCCGACAGGCGGATATTCGCCGGGCTGGTAAAACTCGACAGCAAATGCCCCAGGCGCTGCGGAACCTGCAGGTTCGGAATGAACTTGCGCTGCGAGGAACTGAGGCGGTCGGTTTTTTGCAGGTCGACCACGGCAAAGATATTGTAGCCATCCGTGCCCAGGTCGCCCGTGCCGGCCGTGATGCTGGCCGTGCGCTTGCCCGCGCCGCCTTCATCGGTGCGGCTGCCGTAGACGTTCAGCTCCACGCCCTGGTAATCCTTGCGCGTAATGAAATTGATGACGCCGCCGATGGCGTCCGTGCCGTACAGGGCCGAGGCGCCGTCGAGCAGCACTTCCACGCGTTGCAGGGCGGCGGCGGGAATGTTATTCAGGTCCACGCCCGCATCGTCGCCGGGCGAGGCAAAATTGGCCATGCGCCGGCCATTGAGCAGCACCAGGGTCGACGATGTGCCCACGCCGCGCAGGTTGGCGCTGTTGAAGCCGCGCTGGTCGCCGCCGATATTGATGCTGGCGCCATCGGTCAGGCCGCCCACGTTGGCCGAGACGCGCGCCATCAGTTCGGCCGCCGTCGTCACGCCCGCCTTTTCGATCTCTGCGCGCGTGATGATCTGCACCGGCAGTGCCGTCTCCGATTCGAGCCGCTTGATGGCCGACCCGGTGATCTCCACGCGCTGCATTTTTTTCGGTGCAGGCTCTTCATCCTGCGTCTGCTCCTGCGCCTGCGCGCCGCCGGCCAGCATGCCCAGCGCAGCCGACACGCTCAAGGCGCCCAGCGCCAGGCGCACGCCTTGCGCCAGCGCCGATTCGCGTGGCAGTACGCAACTGCCGTCTTGTTTTTCTGCTTGCATGCAAACTCTCCCAGATGGTGTTAACCCTGATTTTTATAATGACTGCGGCACTGCCTTGCGCTGCTTTGCTGCTGTTTTCCGGGTGCCCGACACGCCATGCTCGCCGCCGTACAGATAGGCGGCGATGACTTCGCTCAGGCGGGCCGCTTTTTCAACGTTCTTCTTGTTCGATACCATCAGCGCCACGGCAAGCGCCTCGATCATGGCCAGTGCCGTGCTGGCGCTGCTGGGCAGGACGGGATGCGTGCTTTGCGCATACAGCGCATGATCGGCCAGTTCGGCCAGGGGCGAGGCGGGCGAGTCGGTGAGCGCCACGATGCAGGCGCCGCGGTCGCGCGCGAAGCTGGCCAGGCCGATGCAGTCGAGCGTGTAACGGGGGAACGAGATCACCACCAGCACGTCGTGCGCCGTCAGGTTGACCAGATGGCCGGCCGCCACTTCCGAGCCGCCGATGCCCACCACTTCCACCACATGCGGGCAAAACGGCTGCAGATGCTGCACCAGCATGCCGGCCAGGTTGGCCGACAGGCCAAACCCCATCACATACACGACCTTGGCGCGCGTCAGGCGACGCACCACGGCCTGCATGGCGGGCGGCGACAGGGCATCGGACGTGGCTGCAATGTTCGCGGCCGCATATTCCAGGCTTTCCGTGATGGGCGAGGTGGCTCGCGCGCGCCGCTCTATCGTGCGGCGCAGTTTGTCGACTGGCTGCAACAGCGATTGCAGGGTTTCGGCCATGGCGCCGCGCATGGCCGAATAATTCTTCTGGCCGATATCGCGTGCGAAGCGGCTGATGGTGGCCGTCGATACCTGGCAGCTGTCGGCCAGTTCCTCGATACCCAGCGCCGTCACCCGCATCTGGTTGCGCAGCAGGTAATCGGCGATCTGCCGCTGCGAAGCCGAGCCGCTGGCCAGCACGTGCATCAGCGCCTGCCCCAGCGGAGACTGCGCGAAGGCGGCATCGGGTGCCGACAGCGTGCCAACCCGTGGCGTGTGGGGACTGCTGCGTGCAGGACTGGCGGATGCTCTCATATCACTGGCGGCCTGTATTCTGGGGTACTGTGGATCACTGGCGGAAGGCGAAATCGGGTCGCTGGAACTTACTGTACTCATATCAAAAAGAAAACTCAACAAATATTTGTAAAAGGATTTTCATTGATTTACTTCGTGAAAATATTGCTACATAATCGACCGAAATCCATCAACCGCGCCCCGTTTTGGGGCGAATTCACCATGCAAGTACAACAGCACCCCATCTCCACCGCGCACGCCAGCGTAGCGTGCCAATTGAGCAGCTTCCACTTCGGCGGTCCGGCCGCCGGTAGCCGCAGCGGCAAGAAGGTGTACATCCAGGCGGCGCTGCATGCGGATGAAGTGCCGGGCATGCTGGTGTCGCAATTCCTGCGCCGCGAACTGCTGGCGCTGGAAGCGGCGGGCAAGATCCACGGCGAAATCATCCTGGTGCCGGCCGCCAACCCGATCGGCCTGGCGCAAGCTATCCATGGCGCGCCGTTCGGCCGCTTCGACCTGACCACCGGCATCAACTTCAACCGTGCCTACCGCCACGTGGCCGATGAACTGAAAACCACGCTCGACGGCCTGCTGGGACAGGATGCGCAGGCCAACGTGGCCCTGATACGCGAGCATGCGCGCGCCGCCGTCGCCGCCTGGCGGCCGGGCACCGATGCGGAGACCTTGAAGAAAACCCTGCTGGGCATGGCGATCGACGCCGACATCGTGCTCGATCTGCATTGCGATAACGAGGCGGCCCTGCACATCTACACGGGCACGCCGCTGGCGGCGCAGATCGCGCCCCTGTCCGCGCTCCTGGGCGCGCGCGCCGTGCTGCTGGAACTGGCGGCCGGCGAAGAGCCGTTCGACGAAGCCTGCAGCCGCTTGTGGTGGGATCTCGACGCGCACTTCGGCGGACGCTATCCGATTCCCGCCGCCTGCCTGTCGACCACGGTCGAACTGCGCGGCGAAGTGGAAGTGAGCTACGCCCTGGCCGAACGTGACGCCACCGCCCTGCTGCGCTTTCTCGCCATCGAGGGCGTGCTGGAGATAGCCGGCGCCGGCGACGACCTGCCCGCGCCGCAGTGCGAACCGACGCCGCTGGCCGGCGTGGAACCGATCCTCGCGCCGCATCACGGCGTGCTGGTCTACCTGCGCGAAATGGGCGAGGTGCTGGCCGCCGGCGACGCCGTGGCCGACCTGATCGACCCCGTCAGCGGCGAGACGACGACCTTGCGCTGCACCGTCGCCGGCGTCTTTTTTGCGCGCAGCGCCCACCGCCATGTCCTGCGCGGCATGAACGTCGGCAAGGTCGCGGGCAGCATCGCCTTCCGCGGCGGCAGCCTGTTGAGCCAATAAATGACACCCATGAGAAAATTCAAGCTCCCCAATACCTTCGTCCTGCTGTGCGGCATCCTGGCCATGATCGCCCTGGCGACGTGGCTGGTGCCGGGCGGGAAATTCGACACCCAGCTGGTGAACGGCAAGCAGTTGATCATCCCCGGCACCTTCCACTATGTCGACAACAAGCCGCAGGGACTCGCCGCCCTGATGATGGCGCCCATCAAGGGCTTTGTCGACGCCAGCCTGATCATCGGCTTCGTGCTGATCGTCGGCGGCGCCTTCGCCGTGCTGCAAAAAACGGAAGCCTTCGATTCGCTGATCAAGGCCATCGCCAAGGCGCACACCAGTTCGCGCTTCGTGCGCGCCGCCATCATCCCCGTGTTCTTCACCATGTTTTCGCTGGGCGGCGCCACCTTCGGCATGAACGAGGAAGCCATCCCCTTCATCCTGATCTTCGTGCCGCTGGCCCTGGCCCTGGGCTATGACACCATCACGGGCGTGTCGATTCCCTTCATCGGCTCGCAGGTAGGCTTTTCCGCCGCCTTTTTGAACCCGTTCAATGTCGGCATCGCGCAAGGCATCGCCGGCGTGCCGATCTTTTCCGGCATCGGCTACCGCCTGATCGTGTGGGCCATCGCCACGGCGGTCAGCATCGTGTTCTTGATGTGGTACGCGGCGCGCATCAAGCGCCACCCGGAAAAAAGCCCGACCTACCTGCTCGACATCGAAAAGCGCAGCGAGCACACACTGGACCTGAACAGCTTTGCCGGCATGACGCGTACGCACCGCGCCGTGCTGTGGATTTTCATGGCGACCCTGCTGACGATGGTCATCGGCGTCGTCAAGTACGACTGGTTCATCGATGAAATCGCCGCCCTTTTCCTGGTGATGGCCATCATCGTCGGCCTGGTCGGCCGGCTCGACATGGACAGCCTGGTGGCGTCGTTCGTGCAGGGCGCGCGCGACATGGTCAGCGTGGCGCTCGTCATCGCGCTGGCGCGCGGCACCATGATCCTGGCGCGCGACGCGCAGATCATCGACACCATGCTGCATGCCTTGACGCCACTGGTGGCGTCGTCGAGCCCCGTCTTCGCCGCGCAAAAGATGTTCTTCATGCAGTCGGTGATCAACTTCTTCATCCATTCCGGCAGCGGCCAGGCGGCGCTGACCATGCCGATCATGGCGCCGCTGGCCGACCTGGTGGGCGTGACGCGCCAGACCGCCATCCTGGCCTTCCAGTTCGGCGAATTCACCACGCCGATGATCCCCACGTCCGGCATCACCGTCGGCGTGCTGGCACTGGCGCGCGTGCCCTGGATTACGTGGGCCAAGTGGATGATTCCGCTGCAGCTGATTTACCTGGTGCTGGCGCTGCTGCTGCTGATTCCGCCGTGCCTGATGCACTGGCAGTAAGCACGGCGGCACCATCGCCGTGGCTTTCTTATTTGCGGTACGCCTGTCCGTAGGCGCCATGGATGCCGCCCTTTGCCCAGTCGGCCATCAGGTCGTAAAACCCGGGCGTGATGACGGTGGACTTGCGCGTTCCATCCGGCGCCTGAACGTAGCCGCGCATGCCGTGATCGGCCTGCGGGAAAACGTAGACAGAGATGGCCTGGCCCTGGCCACGTAACGCCGTCAGGCGCTCCACGGTGACAGCCGGCGGTGCCTGGCGGTCGTCCTCCGCCAGGGCCCATAACTGCGGCGCCGTGACTTGACTGACAACCTGCACGGGATCGAGCGACCAGTCGATATCGAGCTTGTCGAACCGCGGTATGCCATGCTTGCGCAACTCCTCGGCCGGCATGCCCAGCAACACCCCCGTGTAGCCTCCCTTGATGAGGCCAAACCACGCTTCCTTGCCAAACTGCTGCTGGAATGCCGACAGGTCGTCCAGTCCATCCTGGTAGCTGGATTTGACGATTCTGGCCGTGATATCCGTCACCGTCCTGGCCTTGGCGATGACGTCGTCGCCATAGCCTTTATCCTGCAATTCCCTGGCGACCTGCGCCGCATCCTGTTCCGTGATATCGACTGCCAGGCCATAGCCAATGCCGAGAAATTGCGCCTTGGCGCGCGCCTGCGCCAGCGGGGCGATCCAGCCACCCTGGCTCACGCCCATCAGGCCGAAGCGGCCGTAGCGCCCTTGCGCCAGCCGTTTTGCTTCACGCGACGCAGCCACCAGGTCATCGGCCAGGCGTGGGAAATTCTGCGTATATTCGCCTTCGGACAGCCCCGTACCGCGCTTGTCATACACGAAAACGGACACGCCCCGTCCAACCATCTGGTAAGGGTCGCGCGCGCGGTCTATCCAACCGCTGCTTTCGGAACCATGGGCATACACGACCAGCGGCGTATCCTTGCCGGCGCCCGGCGCTTCCAGCAAACGGCCCGCGAGCATGATGCCATGCGATTCAAAACGCGTATCCGCTTCGGCCAATGCCACTTTCGGCCAGCGTTCCTTGCCGTTGACAAGCACGGCGTCCTTTCCGCACGCGAGCAACGCGCCGGCATCCTGCGTGTTGCCGACGGTCCCGTCGCTGAAGGTATAGGCGTACCCTTTTCCCCCTTGGGTGAGGGCGACGAAGCCCGTCTGGTCCTGGCGAAAAATACCCGTCTCGCAAGGCGCCGGACTGAATGCCTCCGGCATCGGTGCGGCAGTCGCCGTAAGCGATGCGACAAGGAGAGGCCAGAGAAAATAAGAAGTCATGGAGTCAGTATCCGCTAGGGAGCTGTCGCGTTGTTGATCAGGAAAATGGCGATATCAGGCCAAGACTGGGGGCGCGCACAAACCGCGTCAGCTGTTCAACGCCGATAAATATCGGGAAAATACCGCTCCATCAGCGTCTCCGGCCTGAGTGGCGCCGTAAAGCCGTGACGCGCATACAAGCCATGCGCCGTGCTGGTGGCCAGCATGAAACGGCGCAAACCCTGCAAGTCGGGATGCGCCATCACGGCCTCCATCAGGCGCTTGCTGTAGCCGCGGCCGCGGCACTCTTCCAGCACATACACGTCGACCAGATAGGCAAACGTGGCGTAGTCGCTGACCACGCGGGCGAACGCCACTTGACGACCGTCCAGCGTGCCGCCGAAGCATAGCGAATGGTCAATGGCACGCTGTACGGTGGCCTGCGCGATGCCGATGGCCCATGTCGATTGCGTACTGAGAAAATGGTGAATGGCCGGAACGTCAAGTTCCGCCTTGTCGCTACTGATCTTCAAGTGTGGCATCACGCTGTCCGCCTGTCGTGGTAAAACCTGATCATCGGCGATTTGCGCGCTGCTGTCACCTGGGCAGGAAAGAATCGGGCTGCCTCCCCTTCTGACTGCTGATGACGGGGGTACTCTGCCTGCTGCTGCCGTAGCTGCGACTGGCACGCTGCCGCCATGCTTACAGCGCGGCTTTTTCTTCGGCGTTCAGACGCTTGGCGCTGACATACACGGTATGCATGGTGGCTTGATCGGCGCTGGCAACGAGGGCGGCGGAAGCGGCTGGCGCTGCGCGGAACTTCGGCACGGCGGCGGTAGCCAGGCTGGTGGCAGCGGCGATGGCGATGACGGCGACGAAGATGGCTTCCATGTTTTTAGCGATGTTCATGATGGTGTCCTTTGGATGGCTGGTTGTCTGCTGCGATGATGGAACTGTAGGCGCATCGGCCCACCATCTCCACCGGATTGCGACAAACCGCCCAAAAGAAGGGACAGAATACCAAGTGACCCGATGAAAGGCAGGAAGCCGCGCTGGCCGCGCTGCTGCTGGCCTTGCTCGACCCGCAGCCTGTCGTGCGCCAGCCTGCCGTCTGGGCCTTCAGTGAAATGCGTTTTCCCGAAATGGCTCCCGCCGTGGCGGCGCTGCTGGCCGATCACGACGCCTCGGTGCGCGCCGAGGCTGCCGCTGCGCTGGGCATTGAACGAAATGCGCCAGGGCGTGGCTGTCCACTGCCGCCGGCGCGATGCCGATGGTCACTGAGGGCTGTCTGGTGAAAATAGGCTGCCTGGCTGGAAGCGCGCGTTCTGCCTGCGGCTACTGTGTGTTGGGTATTGCTGCTGTCACCTGGGCTGGAAAGAACCGGGGGCGCCGCCCGTTCCGATTGCCCATGATGGGATACTGCAAGGTGCTGCAAGATGCGGTGCGGCTACTGCTGTTACTGATACTGCCTGCATGGCATTGCCACGCTTACAGGGCGGCTTTTTCTTCGGCGCTCAGGCGCTTGGCGCTGACGTACACGGTATGCATGGTGACTTGCTCGGCACTGGCGGTGATCGGTGCCGGCGCGGCGCGGAACTTCGGCACGGCGGCGGTGGCCAGGCTGGTGGCAGCGGCGATGGCGATGATGGCGACGAAGATGGCTTCCATGTTTTTAGCGATGTTCATGATGATGTCCTTTGAGTGGCTGGTTGTGTGCTGCGATGATTGAACTGTAGGCCGATCCCCCCTGAACTGCCATCGGATTGCGACCAAACGCACGATTCGCGGGACAGAATACAAAAAGCCGGGATGGAACGCACAACCTGCCCGCGCCGTGGCATTTGAGGCTTGCCAGCTCCATTCCTGGCCATTTCAGCGCCCTGCAAGCCCCTAAAAGCCCTACCGCCGGCCAACCTTGTTTATAATCGCCCTACACTAAAGGACTTCTTTCATGACTGATCAATTCTCCAAAAAGGGCGAAGCCTGGTCGGCCCGGTTTTCCGAACCGGTCTCGGACCTCGTCAAGCGCTACACAGCTTCTGTATTTTTTGACAAGCGCCTGGCGCTGTTCGACATCGAAGGTTCGCTGGCCCATGCGGAAATGCTGCATGCGCAAGCCATCATCAGCCCGGCCGACTACGCGGAAATCCAGCGCGGCATGGCGCAAATCTCGCAGGAAATCGCCGCCGGCCAGTTCGAATGGCTGCTGGACCTGGAAGATGTCCACCTGAATATTGAAAAGCGCCTGACCGAACTGGTAGGCGATGCGGGCAAGCGCCTGCACACGGGCCGTTCGCGCAACGACCAGGTGGCGACCGACATCCGCCTGTACGTGCGTTCCGCCATCGACGACATCACCGCCCTGCTGGCGACGTTCCGCAGCGCGCTGACGGACCTGGCCGAGCAGCATGCCGACACCATCATGCCCGGCTTTACGCACATGCAGGTGGCCCAGCCGATCACCTTCGGCCACCACATGCTGGCGTATGTTGAAATGTTCGGCCGCGACGCCGAGCGCATGGCCGACTGCCGCAAGCGCGTCAACCGCCTTCCGCTGGGCGCCGCCGCCCTGGCCGGCACCACCTTCCCCATCGACCGCCTGCGCGTGGCAAAAACGCTGGGCTTTGACGACGTCTGTCACAACTCGCTCGACGCCGTCTCGGACCGCGATTTCGCCATCGAATTTTGCGCCGCCTCCGCCGTGCTGATGATGCACGTGTCGCGCATGGCCGAAGAACTGGTGATCTGGATGAGCCCACGCATCGGCTTCATCGACATCGCCGACCGCTTCTGCACCGGCTCGTCGATCATGCCGCAAAAGAAAAACCCGGACGTGCCTGAACTGGCGCGTGGCAAGACGGGCCGCGTCTACGGCCACCTGACCGGCCTGTTGACCCTGATGAAAGGCCAGCCGCTGGCCTACAACAAGGACAACCAGGAAGACAAGGAACCGCTGTTCGACACCGTCGACACCGTTATCGACACCCTGCGCATCTTCGCCGACATGGCTGGCGGCATCACGGTGAAACCGGAAGCCATGCGCGCAGCAGCCCTGCAGGGCTACGCCACGGCGACCGACCTGGCCGACTACCTGGTCAAGAAGGGCTTGCCGTTCCGCGACGCCCATGAAGCGGTGGCCCTGGCCGTGCGCGCCTGCGTCGACGCCGGCTGCGACCTGGCCGACCTGTCGCTGGAGCAGTTGCGCGCGTTTTCCCCGTTGACGGACGAAGACGTGTTTGCCGTGCTGACACTGGAAGGCTCCGTCGCCGCGCGCGACCACGTGGGCGGCACCGCGCCACGCCAGGTCCGCGCCGCGATCGCCCGCGTGCGCACGCAGCTGGAAAAATAAACCGCGCTTGCGCACCCAAGCGCCCCGCTGCATCGCTGCAGCGGGGCGTTTTTCATTGGGCGACGATTTTCGACAGCACGGAAAAGGCGGCCCCCGTCTGCGATGCTTCCAGCAGCAAGGTCAGCTCCGTGTAGGTGCAGATAATGTTGATCAGGTTGATGCGTTCCCAGGCCAGGCGCTTGAGGATGGCGTGATACACGCCTGGCGTGTAGCAGGTTTCGGGTGCCAGGTGCAGGGTCACGGCCGTCACGCGCTCGAGGCGCGCAAGTTCCTGCTCGCCGCCAAAAACCTCGTCCACCAGCGCATGCAGACTGCGGCTGCAGATCACCATCACCTCGTTGACGCCACGCGTGACCGTGATGAAGGTGCCCCGCTGGGGCGCGGCCAGCGCCAGCAACTGGCGCTGGCAGTCATAGGTCTGGTCGGAATAGCGGTAGGTAAAAATCATCAATTCACTGCGCGTGGACAGCTCTCCCGCCCGGTGCGCCAGCACGATCTCGCCGCTTTTCTGCTGCGGCATCCGTTCCGCCAGACGGCGCAGGGCCATCACCACGGCAGCCTGCCCCACCGGTTTCCATAGGTCGCTCTGCAATTGCGGCTGCAGCTGGCGCGCCAGTTCCGACAAGTTCAGCAAGCCCCGGCCCAATCCCTCGCTGAGAAAGGCCGATTCCATCACGATCTGTTCCACTTTGGTCGCTATCGAAAGCATAGTTCGTCGGGCCGGGGATTCCGGTGCACGCACCAGGAGCCGGCAACCCTTCCTGAAAAAAGGATGCACTGCGCCAGCGGCCGCGCCGGGCGGCGCGGTCGGACTCGCGGAAAAGAACCCCCTCGCGGGGGAAGAGCCGGTTGGCGGCGGCTAGGAAGGCGGATGCAGCATGAATGCCGCTCCAGAGGGGAAATGGCTGAAACCAACAGCAGAAAACAGAACTGACGTCATGTGAAACTCCCGATTTTTTTTCCCGATGCGCTGTATCTGGACGCGGTCATTGCCGCGTGCGCTTTTTTTGTCTTCGCGTGGTCCGCTGGGGGCTACGCGAAGACCTAGTGTAGATCGCAACATTTAGAAAATGCAACAGTGTTTTTCCAACAGAGCGCGCCATTAGGGGAAGTAGTCCAAAACAAAAGTTGCAGCTTGTGGTAGATCAAACTTTGCGCTCATGCAGCGCCGATAAATGTTCAATTCTTAACAAAAATTCGCCTGGTGACCCATTTCTTGAATTTTTTGACATGGCGATCTCGACAAGTTTAGTGTCCCCCTACCCGGTGTCATGCCACCACAAAACGGCAGGCTATCCGCCTGCCAGGCACGCCGGGGTGGCCATCAGGCATCGCGGCCAGCTCATTCACCATTTCCTTAACCGATACCATGGAGCAGAAATGAATTTACGTTTGACGATAGTTGCCGCATCCATCGCCGCCCTGCCGCTGATGGCCACCACGGCGGACGCCGCCACGCCGCTGCCACAGACCCTGATGGCTGCCCCGGTGACCCTGGCCTCTCCACAAGAGAACGCCGGCCTGGTCAACAAGCTGGCCGCACAGGCACGCAGCCGCGGCTTGAATACCGAGCATGGCTTTGCCGTCGGCGCCCAGCATCCGGGCGTCAGCGGCACGCGCGTGAGCCGCGTACAGCACACCTACAAGGGCTTGCCCGTCTTCGGTTCCGAGACGGTCGTGGTCAGCAACAACGCCGGCGACATCGTCAGCGAATCCGTGTCGGACCGCGCTTCCGGCCTCGGTAGCGGCGGCGTCAATTCCGTCACCCGCAGCGCCACCACCGATATCGACACCACGCCGGCCGTCAGCGCCGCCGCCGCCATCGCCGCCGCCGTGAAAAGCATCGGCGTGCAGGCCGTCGACCACGTGCCGCCGCATGCGCAACTGCTGATCTACCCCGTGATGAAAACGGTGCGCGTGGCCGGCGCCGAGAACAAGTCGGAAGCGGCGCTGAACGCGCTCGACGTGCAGGACGTGGTCGACCACTACGAGCTGGCCTACCTGGTGCAAACGCGCATGATCAGCGGTAACAAGCCGGTCTACTACGACACCATCGTCAGCGCCAAGGATGGCCGCATCCTGCGTCAATGGAAAGCCCTGAAAACCGTGGCCGGCATCGGCAACAGCCAGTACAACGGCCAGGTACCGCTGAACACGACGCTCACGGGCAGCACCTACACCATGAAAGACCCGAGCCGCGGCACGGGCGGCAGCTTCGGCGGCATGGCCATCACGAATGCCAACCACGGCACCAGTTCGGGCAGCGTGTACAGCAGCACCAGCAACACTTGGGGAGACGGCCAGCAATACATCAACGGCGGCAGCACCACCAACGCCAACGGCCAGACGGCGGCAGTGAACGCGATGTGGGGCCTGATGAACACCTACGACACGCACAAGAATGTACTGGGCTGGTCCAGCCTGGACGGCAACAACACGGCCACCCACATCGCCGCCCACGTCAACACGGCCTACGACAACGCCTATTACGACAGCAGCTGCAAGTGCATGTACATCGGCGACGGCGGCAGCTCGTTCAACAACCTCGGCTCCATCGACGTGATCGGCCACGAAATGGGTCACGGCATCACGGACGCCACCTCGGGCCTGATCTACTCGCAAGAGTCGGGCGGCTTGAATGAATCGAGCTCGGACATCGCCGGTGAAATGGTGGAAGCGTATGCGCGCGCCGGTGGCACAGGCACCAGCATCCCCAACACGGGCAACGATTGGATGACCGGCAAGGAAATCGCCAAGAATGGCCAGCCGCTGCGTTGGCTGTACAAGCCAAGCAAGGATGGCAGTAGCCCGAATGCATGGAGCAGCACCATCAAGAACCTCGACGTCCACTACAGCAGCGGCCCGAACAACCGCATGTTCTACTTCCTGTCGCAAGGTTCGAACTCCACGTCCAGCAGCGACTACTACAGCTCTTACCTGAACAAAAGCCCGCTGGCCATGACCGGTATCGGCAGCGACAAGGCTTACCGCATCTGGTTCAAGGCCGCCACCACCAAGTTCACCTCGTCGACCAACTACGCCGACGCGCGCAACAAGGTGCTGCTGGCAGCCGAGGAACTATATGGCGTGGGCAGCGCCGAAGCGACCGCCGTCAAGCGCGCGTACGCGGCCATCAACGTGGGCGCCGACGTCGATGAATCGACCACGGGCGGCGCGGTGACCATCACCAGCCAGCCGGCCAGCATCACCGTCGCACCGGGCGCCACCGCCTCGTTCGCCGTGGGCGCGGGCGGCGGTACGGCACCGTACACCTACAAGTGGTTCCGAAACGGCGCCGTGATCAGCGGCGCCACGTCGCCTGCCTACAGCTTCACGACCGTAGCGGCCGACAGCGGTGCCGTGTTCAAGGCCACGGTGACGGATTCCTCGTCGCCTGCCGTGACGGCCACGTCGAACAACGCCACGCTGACGGTGGGCACGAGCAGCGCCACCGAACGCGTGACGAACGGCGGCTTCGAGTCCGGCGCCACGGGCTGGAGCGGCACCACGGGCGCCATCGGCACCTTCACGGGCCAAACCGCATACGAAGGCACGAAGTACGCCTGGCTGGGCGGCAATGGCGCCACGGCCAGCGAATCGCTGACGCAAAGCGTGGCCATTCCGGCTGCCGCCACTTCGGCCAGCTTGACCTTCGCGCTGCATATCGACACGGCTGAAACGGGCAATACCGTGTACGACAAGCTGGTCGTCACCGTGAAGAACAGCGCCGGCACGGTGCTGGGCACCCTGGCCTCGTACTCGAACGTGAACAAGGCGGCCGGCTACCAGATCCGCACGTTTGACCTGATCGCCTACAAGGGCCAGACCGTGCAGATCTCGTTTGCCGCGACCGAGGACGCATCGCTGCAAACCTCGTTCGTGATCGACAAGGTCAGCCTGGTTACCCAGTAAGCGGCTAAACATGCGGGCAAGCCATCGATGCAAGGCTTGCCCGCACAGCACGATTGATTTCCTGGCAATTTCAGTCTACCCTGAGGCAGTGATTGCATCTTGCCTGCTGCCGGTACCCGCGACGAATTGAACTTTTTTTGGATTGTTCCTGACCGATGCCTACTTCGACCTTGTCCGCACGCGCATTCCCCTTTTCACATCACCCCATTTTCACGCCCCAGGCCCTCGTCATGTTCGCCTGACGCGGTCATGCAGTTCCACCTCCAGGTGCAGGGCCCGGCGGGCAGCCAGGCGCTGGCCATCGACGCCGCCAGCGAGGCCGAAGCGATCCGCGCGGCCGTGCGCGGCGGCTGGCGCGTGCTGGCCGTGGACGACAGCAGCAGCGGGGAAGGCAGCGCGCCGGCGCGTCCGGGCAAACAGGGCCTGCCCCTGCTGCAATTCAGCCAGGAGCTGCTGGCCCTGCTCGAAGCGGGCCTGAACCTGGGCGAGGCCATGGCGACCCTGCACAACAAGGAAACGCGCCCAGGCGCCAAGGCCACCCTGGCCGCCATCGTGCTCACCCTGCAGCAAGGGCAAAGCTTTTCCGACACCCTGGCCGGTTTCCCCGACATCTTCCCCGACATTTACATCGCCACCGTGCATGCGGCCGAACGCTCGGGCAACCTGCCCGAGGCGCTGGCGCGCTTCGTCGGCTACCAGCTGCAATTCGACGCCATCCGTAAAAAACTCATTTCCGCCGCCATCTACCCGTGCATGCTGCTCGTCGTCGGCGGCCTGGTGACGCTGTTCCTGCTCGGCTACGTGGTACCCAAATTCAGCGTCGTCTACGAAAGTTCGGGGCGCGACATCCCGTGGATGTCGCAAATGCTGCTGGGCTTTGGCCAGACCCTGGCCGCGCATCCGCTGCTGTGCGCCAGCGCGCTGGCCGCCGTGGTGGCCGCCGTAGTCTTTGGCATCGCCAATGCCGGTGCGCGCCAGGCCCTCGTCCTGCGCCTGCTGCGCCTGCCCGTGCTGGCCGACAAGGCAGCGGAATTTCGCCTGGCCCGCTTCTACCGTGCCCTCAGCCTGCTGCTGCATGCGGGCATCCCGCTGCACAAGGCGCTGGCCATGGTCGCGCCCATGCTGCTGCCGGCGCAGCAGGAGCAACTGGCGCAGGCGCGCCGCGCGGTACAGGAAGGCATGCCGTTTTCCACCGCGCTGGAACACGCCGGCATGGCCACGCCGGTGGCGCAATCGCTGCTGAAAGTGGGCGAGAACACGGGCCGCCTGGGCGACATGCTGGAACGCTCGGCCAAGTTCCATGACGAGGAATTCGCCCGCTGGGTGGACTGGGCGTCGCGCCTGCTCGAACCGCTCTTGATGACCATCATCGGCGTGGTGATTGGCGGCGTGGTAGTGCTGATGTACATGCCGATCTTTGAACTGGCCGGGAGCTTATCGTGAGAGTCATGACATGAACGCACGCGACGAAGAACGGGCCGTGCTCGATGCGGCCATGCTGCGCCGGGCCCACGCCAGCGCACTGGAACAGGGCCGCCCGCAGATGGCCGTGCTGCAGGAAACGGCAGCCCTGCCGCCCGAAGTCTTCTTGCGCCAGCTGGCCGCCCTGTTCCGCTACCCGGCCTGGACGATGGCCGAACTGCAGGCCGCCTTGCCCGCCTTTGCCCTGCTGCCCTACACGGATTGCGCCCAGCGCGACTGCGTGCTGCTGCAACCGGGCGTTCCCGGCGCGCCGCCCGTGCTCGTCATCGGCAACCCGTTTGCCGAAGACTTGCTGCAATGGGCCGACTTCGCCCTGTCCACACCCTTCACGGTGGCGCTGGCGCACCCGGACGACCTTGCCGCCTATCTGCTGCAGCAGGAAAGCGTGCAACAGGCGATGCAGGAAATGCAGCACGGTGATGATGTGCCGGGCCTCGACCAGAGCATCGAGGACATTTCATTGATCCGCATCAGCGAAGACAGCAGCCCGGTGGTCAAACTGGTGAACTCCACCATCTACGATGCCCTGAAATTCCAGGCCAGCGACATCCACCTCGAATGCGACGTGGCCAGCCTGGTCATCAAGTACCGCGTCGACGGCGTGCTGGTGCAGGCAGGCCAGGTGCAGGGACTGGCGATGGCCGAACAGATCATCTCGCGCATCAAGGTGATGGCCGACCTCGACATCGCCGAGCGGCGCATCCCGCAGGATGGTCGCTTCAAGGTGCGCGTGAAAGGGGCGGAGATCGACTTTCGCGTTTCCATCATGCCCAATATCTTTGGCGAAGACGGCGTGCTGCGCCTGCTGGACCGGCGCGCGCTGACGGAGGCGGCGCAGGCGCTGCGCCTGGAAAGCCTGGGCCTGAACGAGGACGCCATCGAGCAGATCCGCCGCCTGGCCGCCAAGCCGCACGGCATGCTGCTGGTGACGGGGCCCACGGGTTCCGGCAAGACCACCACCCTGTACGCGGCCATCACGGAAATCAATACGGGGCGCGACAAGATCGTCACCATCGAAGACCCTGTCGAATACCGCTTGCCGCGCGTGCTGCAGATCCCCGTCAACGAAAAAAAGGGACTGACCTTCGCGCGCGGCCTGCGCTCCATCCTGCGCCACGATCCCGACAAGATCATGATCGGCGAAATCCGCGATGACGAAACTGCGCAGATCGCCGTGCAGGCGGCGCTCACGGGCCACCTGGTGTTTACCACCGTGCATGCGAATAACGTCTTCGACGTGGTGGGGCGCTTCCTGCACATGGGCGTCGATGCCTACAGCTTTGCGGCGGCCCTGAACGGCATCGTGGCGCAGCGCCTGCTGCGCCTCAATTGCGCCCATTGCGCCATCGACGCCAGCGCCGAGGTGCTGGCCGATGCGCAGCAATTGCGCGACAGCGGCCTGGCCCTGCACCAGGTACAGGACTGGCAATTCATGGCCGGCAAAGGCTGCGGCCATTGCCGCGGCACCGGTTACAAGGGCCGCAAGGCCGTCGCCGAAGTGCTGATGCTCAGCGACGCGATGCGCGAAATGATCTGCACGCGGGCGCCCTTGAGCCAGATGAAGGAAGAAGCGGCGCGCAACGGCTTTCGCCTGGCGCGCGAAGCGGGCCTGGACCTGGTGCGGCGCGGCGAAACCACTTTAGCGGAGCTCAATCGTGTCACTTATTGAACGCCTTACCCGCGCCACCCTGTGCCTGCACCTGGCGCCGCACGGATTGCACGGCGTGCAGCGCCGCGCTGGCCGTCCCGTGGCAGACAGCGCATTCCATTTGCCGATCCTGAACCCCGACGCCAGCTGGGAAGTGGCGCTGGCC
This sequence comes from Janthinobacterium sp. BJB426, assembly GCF_002735705.1. Taxonomy (GTDB): domain Bacteria; phylum Pseudomonadota; class Gammaproteobacteria; order Burkholderiales; family Burkholderiaceae_D; genus Janthinobacterium. Next base: position 409,437 of record NZ_PDZL01000001.1, on the reverse strand, counting down.
GCCCTGCGTGGCTGGCTCGAACAGCACAATGAAAAAAAACTGCCGTTGGCCATCAGCCTGGCCAGCCGCTGGTGCGCCATGCTGATGGTGCCGTGGAGCGGCGCCCTGCTCGACCGAACCAGCGCGCAGCGTTTCCTGCATAGCCAGTTCGCTGCCGTCTACGGCGATGGCGCGCGCGCCTGGCGCCTGGCTGCCGACGATGCACCCTATGGCAAGCCACGCCTGGCCTGCGGCATCGATGCGGCCCTGCTGCAAGGCGTGCAGGATGCGGCGGCCGCGCATGGACGGCGCTGCCTGTCCCTCGAACCCATCGTCGGGCCGGCCTGGCGCAGCATCGCCGGCGGAAAACCTGCCGCCTTCGCCCTGGTGGAAGCGGGACGGCTGCTGCTGGCAACGACGAGTGGCGGGCGCATCACGGCCCTGCACAGCCAATCCTGCGGCGCTGCCTGGGGCGACGAACTGGATCGGGCATGGCGGCGCTGGAACTTGCGCGCGCCGCAACTGGACGCCATCGAACACGTGGCGCTGCTCGACCTGAGCGGCGTGCCGCAGGACGAGTTGCCGGCGCGCTTTCAGCCCCTCCCCGTGGCCGGCGCCGCCCACCTGATGCGGGAGGCCGCATGGGCCTGAGCCGCCTGGAATTGCTGGCGCCCGGCACGGTGCAGACCTTCAAGGGCTGGCGCCTGGCCCTGTGCCTGGCGGGCGGCTTGATGCTGCTGCCGGCCGCCGTGTACTGGCTGGTGCAGGCACAGGAAACGCGGCGCCTGGAAGCGCAACTGGCGCAGCTACAACCCGCGCGTCCCGTGCGCACGCCCCTCTCGGCAAGCCAGCAACGCGAACGCGACCTCGAACTGAAACAGGTGGCCGCCGCCGTGCGCCAGCTCAACCTGCCCGTCACGCGCCTGGTCAGGACGGTGCAGGCGCCGCGCGATGTGCGCGTGGCCTTGCTGGGGCTGGACCTGAACGCGCAGCAGGGACAGGATGGCGCCAGCGTCCTGAAGATCGCCGCCGAGGCGGAAACACCGCAGGACATGCTCAACTACCTGACCTTCCTGAACCAGCAGCCCATGTTCAGCTCCGTGTATCTGCTCAAACACGAGATGAATGCGAACGCCCCCGAACACCCTTACCGTTTTCAGCTGGAGGCGCAATGGCGGCAATAAAACCCGTATTCAAAGCCGGCACGCCCGTGGCCCGCGCGCGCCTGCAGCTGCGCATGCCCCCGCGCCTGGCGTGGGAGGCTTCGCGTCTGTGGCGCACCCTGGGCTGGCCTTGCGCCCTCGGCGCCGCCGGCCTGGCGCTGACCGCTTTCGCCGTGCAGCAGGGCGATGCGCTGGCCCGACACCAGCAGCAATTGCGCGCCCAGCTGGCCATAATGGCGAAACAGGCGGCGCTGCCGCCGGCACCCATCACGCTCGATGTGGATGCAGACAGCCTGGCCGCCTTTCACGCCTACCTGCCCGCGCATGACAGCATTCCCGAACAATTGAAGGCCTTGCTGGAAGTGGCGCAAAAAAGCGGCGTCACCCTGGCCAAGGCCGACTACAAGCCGCAGGAAGACGGTAACACGGCCTTCCTGCGCTACCAGATCACCCTGCCCGTAAAGGCGGAATACGCGCAGCTGCAAACCTTTATCGTCGACGCCCTGCAGGCGCTGCCCACCCTGACCTTGGACTCCGTGCTCTTCAAGCGCGAGCAGATCGAAGCGGGCGAGATCGACGCGCGCATCCAGTTCATCCTGCTGGTGAAAAAGGCGGAGGTGCGCAGATGAAAAAAGCCGTATTGGGAGGCGCCGCCGTGGCGACCTTGCTTGCCGCCCTCTTCGCGCCCGAGGATGAAGGCAGCATCGTGGGACCGGCCACGGCCACCACGCGCCAGGTGGAGCGGGTGGCGCCAGCCCCCCTCGCTGCAGCCACCGTTCCGCAGGCCAATCGCGCACTGGTCATCGCACCGCGCCGGGGACTCGACGACGAAGAAGAAGCCGCCACCCTGTTCGCCAAGCAAAGCTGGCAGCCAGAGACGCCGAAAAAGATCATGCTCGACCAGCAGGTGGCCCAGGCCGCGCTGCCCGCTGCCCGCGTGGATGCGAACGCGCCGCCACCGCTGCCCTTTCAATTTCTGGGCCGCTTTGTCGATGAAGGCAAGGCGGCCTACTTCCTGCAGGCGGGCGAACGCAACGTGGTGGCGCGTCCCGGCGATACGCTCGAAGAGCGCTACCGCTTCGATGGCGTGGTGCAGGGTTCTCTGCAATTTACCTATCTGCCGCTCAACCTGAAACAGACACTCGCCGTAGGGGATCTCAATTGAAACAACGCATACCACGTACTGGCATCACCCTGCTGCCGATGCTGTTCCTGCTGGCCGCCTGTGCCGGCAACCAGGCGTATAACGATGGCCAGGCCATGCTCGGTGCGGGGCGCACGGAACAGGGCCTGGCCCTGCTGGAACAGGCGGCGCAGGCCGAGCCGACCAACGCCAAGTACCGCATCGCCGTCACAAATGGCAGGATGCGTGCGCTGAACAAGCTGAATGGCGCTGCGGAAGCGCTGCGCCAGCAAGGCAAGCTGCCCGAAGCGCAAGCGCTGTACCAGCAGGCCTTGGCGCTGGATGCCAGCAACGACGTGGCACAGCGGGGCCTGGCCGGCGTGGCACAGGATGAACGGCACCGCAAGCTGGTGCAGGAAGCGCAGGCCAGCTACCAGCGCGGCGGCGAGGCGAATATCGCGCAAGCGCAGGAAGCGTTGCGCCAGGTGCTGCAGGAGCGCCCCGCACAGCGCGAGGCGCTGGCCCTGAAAAACCGCATCGGCGAGGCGCAATCCAAAAGCCTGCCGGCCGGCGGCAAACTGGCGGCCGCCTACCGCAAACCCGTGACCCTCGAATTTCGCGACGCGCCGCTGCGTTCCGTGTTCGACTTCATCAGCAAAGTCTCGGGCCTGAACTTCGTCTTCGACAAGGAAGTCGACCCGGCCCTGCGCGCCACCATTTCCGTGCGCGACACCAGCATCGAAGAGGCGATCGCCATGCTGCTGGGCGCCAACCAGCTGGAACAAAGCGTCACCAGCGACAAGTCGATCACGATTTACCCGAACACGCCGCAAAAGGTGAAGGATTACCAGCAGCTGGTGGTGCGCACCTTCTTTCTCGCCAATGCGGACGTCAAGACCGTGGCGTTTTCCATCAAGACCCTGCTCAAGGCCAAGGATGTCGTCACGGATGAACGCCTGGGCATCATCATGCTGCGCGATACGCCGGAAATGGTGCGCATGGCCGAGCGCATCATCAATGTGCAAGACCTGGCCGATCCGGAAGTGATGCTGGAAGTCGAGGTGCTGGAAGTCAAGCGCACGCGCCTGATGGAACTGGGCGTGCGCTGGCCGGACCAGGCCAGCCTGACACTGGCCGGTGCTGCAGGTATTACGGGAGGCCTGGGCGGCCTGAAGGTGGCGGACCTGCACCGCATCAATGGCGACAATATCAATCTGGGCATCGGCGGCGTCACCCTGAACGCCAACAAGACGGACAGCGACAGCAATATCCTGGCCAACCCGCGCATCCGCGTGCGCAACAAGGAAAAAGCCAAGATCCTGATCGGCGACCGCGTGCCCGTCATTACCGTGACGACGAATAACGGCGTCAGTTCCGACAGTGTCAACTACATCGATGTGGGCCTGAAACTCGACGTGGAACCGAACGTCTACCTGGACGACGAAGTGGCCATCAAGATCAACCTGGAAGTGTCGAACGTGGTCAAGGAAGTCATCAGCAAGACGGGCACGCAGGCTTACCAGATCGGCACGCGCAGCGCCTCCACGGTCCTGCGCCTGAAGGATGGCGAGACGCAGGTGCTGGCGGGCCTGATCAGCGATGAAGACCGGGGCACAGCCAACAAGGTGCCTGGCGTGGGCGAACTGCCCGTGCTGAACCGCCTGTTCGGCAGCCAGAAGGACGACGCCATGCGCAGCGAGATCGTGCTGTCGATCACACCGCGCCTGCTGCGCAGCATACGCCGTCCGGACCTGACGACAGCCGAATTCAACTCCGGCACCGAGGCCTCCGTGGGAGGCCGCGCCAGCGTGGGCGGCTCCCCAGAGGCTATCGCCGCGCCGGAGCAAGCCCCGGCGCGCACCGGCTCGCCCATGACGGGCGGCGACGAGGCTCCGGCCGCCGGCGAAAAATCAGGCAAGGGTGGCCAGTGAAAGAGCGGGGCTTTACCTTCATCGAACTGATGATCACCTTGGCCATCATGGCGACCCTGGCCACGGTGGCCGTGCCGATGGCGCAGGTGGCGCAGCAACGGGCGAAGGAACAGCAATTGCGCAGCGCCCTGATCGAGATGCGCGAGGCGATCGATACCTACAAGCGCGCCTCGGACAATGGCCGCATCAAACTGTCGCTGGGCGCTTCCGGCTATCCGAAAAAACTCGAGGAACTGGTCGAGGGCGTGCCCGACCAGCGCAGCCCGTCCAAGCAGAACATCTATTTCCTTCGCCGCCTGCCGCGCGACCCGTTCCAGCCCAGGGAAGAAGGCAGCGCGGCCGATAGCTGGAGCAAGCGCGCCTATGCCTCGCCGCCCGACAATCCCAGCGAAGGCGAAGACGTGTTCGACGTCGCCTCGCGCTCGACCAAGGTGGGCCTGAACGGCATGCCGCTCAATCAATGGTGAACCCGATGCCAGTCTCTTCTCCTCGCCGCGGTTTTACGCTGGTCGAACTGCTGGTGGTGCTGGCCATCATCTCGCTGCTGCTGACGATCGCCATTCCCCGCTATTTCGGCTCCGTAGAAAAATCGAAGGAAGTCGCGCTGAAGGAAAACCTGCAGGTGCTCAGGAGTGGCCTGGATAAATACTATGCCGACAAGGGCGAATATCCGGCCGCGCTGGCCGACCTGGTGACCCACCATTACTTCCGCAGCGTGCCGCTCGATCCCGTCACGGAGTCCGCCGCCACCTGGCAGCTGATTCCTTCGCCGAATGGCGAGATCGGCGGCGTGGCCGACGTGCGCAGCGGCGCCAAGGGCAAGACGCGCGAGGGCATCCCCTTTGAGCAGCTCTGATTTTCGACGCCGCGCACGGGGCTTCGCGTATATCTGGACCCTGATGCTGGTGGCCTTCATGGGCGTCGGCCTGGTGCTGGCCAGCGAATTGCATGCCACGGCCGCGCGGCGCGACAAGGAACGCGAGCTGCTGTTCATCGGCCATGAGTTCCGCAATGCGCTGGGCCGCTACTACGACAGCACGCCGGGCGACGGGCGGCCCCGCTATCCATTGACACTGCAGGAATTGCTGCGCGACCCGCGTTTCGCCAACGCCCGGCGGCACTTGCGCCGCCTGTATGCGGACCCCGTCACGGGCAAGGCGGAATGGGGGCTGCTGCGGCAGGAGGGACGCATTGTCGGCATCCATTCGCTGTCGCCGCAACTGCCCATCAAGCAGGACAATTTTCTCGACGAAGACGCCAGCCTGCGCCGCAAGCAGCGCTACGCAGACTGGCACTTCACCTATCCGCACGACCTGGTGCTGGCGCCGCCCGATGCCGCCGGCGGCGCGCCCGGACTCAAGCCGAAAGGCGCGAACTGATATCATGCCCGCATTCCATATTCCGCATTGAGCAAAGGAGCAGGCATGAGCATAGGTGGCACTTCCATCGAACAGGCATTGGCATCGCTGTCGGACATGACGGGCGGCATGGTCGCCATCGGCAAGGACGAACATGCGCAACGCATCGCCAAGGCGCAAGCGTTCATGCGCAAACAGGGCATCGCTGCGGTCTACCTGAACGCGGGCGCCAATCTCACCTATTTCACGGGCACCAAATGGTATGCCAGCGAACGCGTGGTGGGCGCCATCCTGCCAGCCAGCGGCGACATCGAATACATCGCCCCCGCCTTCGAGGAAAGCACCTTGACGGGCTTCATGCTCATTGAAGGCAAGGTCAATTGCTGGGAAGAGCATGAAAGCCCATACCAGCTGTTCGTTGACGTATTGGCGCGCATGGGGATCGCCCAGGATGCGGCTACGGCCCCGCGCGTGGGCATCTGCGAAAGCGCCGCCTTCTTCATCTACGACGGCATCAAACCGCTGGCGCCCGGCTATGCGCTGGAAAACGCCCGCGCCGTCACGGCGTACTGCCGCAGCCGCAAGTCAGCGGCGGAAATCGCCCTGATGCAGCGCGTGATGGACATGACCCTGGCCGTACACGTGGCCACGGCCAGCATGCTGGTCGAAGGCATCACGACGGTGGAAGTGGAAGAATTCATCCAGCGTGCGCACCGCAAGGTGGGGGCACCCCGCTCGTATTTCTGCATCGTGCTGTTCGGCGAAGCGACCGCGTATCCGCATGGCGTCAATTACGTGCAAACCCTGAAGGCGGGCGACACGGTGCTGATCGACACGGGCTGCCAGGTGATGAACTACATCTCCGACATCACGCGCACCTATGTGTTTGGCGACATCAGCGAACGCCAGCGCAGCGTATGGAACAGCGAAAAGGCGGCGCAAGCCGCCGCATTCGCGGCCGCCCGGCTGGGCGTGCCCTGCGGCGACGTGGACCGCGCCGCGCGCGTTTCGCTGGAGGCAGACGGCTTCGGCCCCGGCTACAAGCTGCCCGGCCTGCCGCACCGCACGGGACACGGCATCGGTCTCGATATCCACGAGTGGCCTTACCTGGTGGGCAATGACACGACGCCGCTCGACGTGGGCATGTGCTTCTCGAACGAGCCGATGATCTGCATCCCCGGCGAATTCGGTATCCGCCACGAAGACCATTTTTACATGACGGAAAACGGCGCACGCTGGTTCACCGAACCAGCGCACAGCATCGACGATCCGTTCGGCTTGCGCGCTTAAGCCTTCGTCAACGCCAGCCGCCGTGCCGCCGGCACGGTGGCAATCGGCGCCAAACCACCCTGCGCCAGCTTGAACACGGCCAGCGCCGTGCCCAGCTGCACGGCCTGTTCCTGCAGCGATTCTGCCGCAGCAGATGCTTCTTCCACCAGTGCGGAATTTTGCTGCGTCATCTGGTCCATGCTGCCGATGGCCACGCCGATGTCCCCGATGCCGGCGCTTTGCGCCTGGCTCGCGGCGCTGATCTCGGCCATGATGTCGGCCACCTTTTTCACGGAGTCGACGATCTGGCCCATGGTCAGACCCGCCTCGTCAACCAGCTTCGAGCCGACATTCACCTTGGCCACCGAATCGCCGATCAATTGCTTGATTTCACGCGCCGCTGCCGCGCTGCGCTGCGCCAGGTTGCGCACTTCGGACGCCACCACGGCAAAGCCGCGTCCCTGTTCACCCGCGCGCGCCGCTTCCACGGCGGCATTCAAGGCCAGGATATTGGTCTGGAAAGCGATGCCGTCGATCACGCCGATGATGTCGACGATGCGTTTGGACGAGTCGTTGATCTCGCCCATGGTGGTGACCACCTGGCTGACCACTTGCCCGCCTTTGACTGCCACGGACGATGCCGACACCACCAGTTCGTGCGCCTGGCCCGCGTTGGCGGCGTTGTCGCGCACGGTGGAAGTCAAGCTGTCCATGCTGCGCGCCGTCTGATCCAGGCTGCCCGCCTGCGATTCCGTGCGTGCCGCCAGGTCCGCATTGCCCTGCGCGATTTCGGCGCTGGCCACCTGGATGGTTTCGGCCGACGCCTTGATACCGGACACCATGCCGGCCAGCCGGCCGCGCATCTCTTTCAATGCCGCCAGCAGGCTGGCCTGGTCGCCTGCCTCGGTGGCGATCTCCATCGAGAGGTCGCCATCGGCCACGGCGCGCGCGATCTGGCGCGCGTATTCGGGCTCGCCGCCCAGCTGCTGCCAGATGGCGCGCACGACGAAATGCGACACGGCCACCAGGCAGACGATGACGGCCAGCGCCACGACGATGCTGGTATTGAGCGCATTGCGCACATTGGCCGCGCTGCGTTCGATGCCCTGCTTGAATTGCAATTGCGCCTGTTCGTTGGTCCTGGCCAGGTCCGTGTTGAGCACCGCCAGCGCGCCCTGCATGCGTGCCACGGTCGCTTGCGGGTCGCCCTCTTCCATTTCCAGCATGATGCGCGCCGCGCTCAGCGCCGGCGCATAGTAGGCATCGAATTCCCTGGCCAGCCGCTGGCCCTGCTCGCGCTGGCCGGGGATCGCCGCAAAGGCGGTCAGTTTTTCGCGCAGCTTGACTGCCTGGCCGCCGACTTGTCCGATGCGCTCCTTGTCGCCTTCGCTGACGGCGTCGCGCAGGGCATCGCCGACGGCGGCCACGTCCAGGGTCAGTGACTTGGCCATGTCGAGCACGGGATAGTCGGCACTTTCGGTGGCGTGGATGGAATTGAGCGTGGCCGTGGACAGATAGGCGCTGACGGCCAGCCCCAGCCCGAAAATCACGGCCGAGACGACAGGCAGCGCCCATATCTTGCGTTTGATGCTCATTGCTGTCTCCTGATGTATGTGTACCGGGCCGCCGCATGGCGCGCGGCCCGGGCCGGCTTTATGGCGCCGTCAGCACCACTTTGACGCTGGCGTCGACGGCACTCTTTTCGATATAGCCGATGGCTTTCGGATCGGCGGCCACGGCCTTCTTCACGTCGGCGCTATTGGCCACTTCCTTCGGCAAGGTCGCCTTGCCCGTGAAGACCAGCTTGGACCACAAGGCCTTCGCCTGCGACGGTTCCTTGTCCGTCACCTTCTTGTAGAACTCGGCGCGCACGGGCGCGCTTTCCGGCTGGTCGATCGGCGTCATGGCCGTCGATTTACCGAGGAAAAACTGCGCCACCTGTTCATTCGTCATGGCGCCCGCGGCACTCTTCGGATTGACCACCACGACCACTTCGGCCATGGCGGGAACGGCGGTCGACAGCGCCAGCAAGGCAGCCACATTCAAGATCAATGGTTTCATGCGGCGCTCCTTAGAAAACGAAATCGATGGCGGCGGCAGCCACCGTGACGGGGCCATGGAAACCTGGCTTGGCTTGCACGAACAGGCCAGGACCATTCTTCGGCTTGATGCGATCGATCTGCACTTTCAGCGCGGCCGAACGGTGGAAATCCCAGCGCACGCCGATGCTGTCCGTCGATTGCTCGAGCTGGTTGCGCGTATAAGCCAGGGTGTCGACGCCGGCCGACAGGGCGCGCAGGGTCGGCGTGCAGGCGGCAGGATAGCCGGCAGGGCAGGATGCGGGCACGGTGTTGTTCACGCGGCCATCGGCCTTCAGGCTGGCGTGGCTGTAGTAGGGCAAAAAGGCGCCGATGCGGTAGCCGCCCATCACGTACCACGAGGTGCTGTCGCTGACATAGCTGTCCGTCTTGCGCTTCGCATATTCCGACTGCAGCAGCACATTGTTCCAGTCCAGGCCCAGGCCCACGGACGTGAACGACGCCTTCTTGCCCTTGACTTCCAGCGCATCGGCCAGAGCGCCCAGCTGGGCGATCCTGTAGCCGCTGCCGGCCGCGCGCAAGCTGCCCATCAAGGTATTCAGGCTGGGCGAATCGTTGATCGTCAGCCTGGTCTCGGCACGGCCGAAGCGCACGGTGACGGGGCCATGCTCGGCCACCACGTTGAGGGCGACGATGGACTTGCCTTCCACCTGCACGGTCGACGCGGGCCCCGTGGCCAGGGTGGCCTTGGTCCGGCCCAGCGCCAGCTGCGTGGTGATGCTGGTATCGCCCGCGCTGAACTGGTAGGTGCCGTCGATGCCATCGATGCTGTTCAGGGGTACCTGCGAATACATTTCACCAGGAGGGCGCAGCATGGTGTTGGCATAGCCCACGTTACGGTAATCGGAAATCATGAAGACGGGCAGGCCCATGCGGCCGACGCGCACGCTGAAGCTGTCCGACACCTTGGCCTTGGCAAAGGCCCAGGCCAGTTCGGCGCCGAAATCGTCCTCGCCATCCTTGCGCGCCAGGCCCTGCACGGTGGCCGACAGCCAGGGATTGACGGTGACATTGGCTTGCAGTCCCAGGTTGGAATCGACGCCCGTCCGGGCTGTCTTGCTGGCGCCAGCCGCCTGGTTCGGGCGCGCGAACTGCGCGTTATCGGTATCGGCCATGGTCAGGGCGGCCGTGCCGTAACCGCTGATCTTGACCGCGGGACCAGTGGCCTCTTCGGCATAGGCATGGCTGATGGCCAGGGGCATGGCCAGCAGGAAAATCAGGACGTGTTTATTCATAGTAATTAAATACCCGTAGCGGTGAACGTTAATCGTGGAATGGGACTCGCGGTCGATGGCTCACCGGCCGTAAAAGGCCGGGTCCGTTTTTTCTCGCCACCATCGCGTCGAGGAGCGTGCTTGGCGGCGTGACCAGTGAGTAAAACCATGCTACAGAGAAAAGGTTTTACGTTGGAAAGTTTTCTTGAGGCAATGAGCAAATTTGCCCATTTTTACGAAAAAAGCACGCGTTCTAGAGGGGTTTATCTAAATAGCACGCCGTGCAAAACCACACTTAGCCTATATTTTTCATACACTTATAGATAATTCAAGACGAAAAGAAGCGGAATAAAAAAAGCGCCACCCACGCGAAGATCGCGGGTGGCGCCGTTCAAACCAGTCCTGCCGGAAACGCTTACTCGCGCTTCGACACCAGGGTCAGAATGTCGTAGCTGGCCACCAGTTCCTCGTTCTGGTTCGTCACCTGCACGTCCCACGCGACCACGCCCTGGCCCACGCCAAAGACATCCTTGCGGTTGCGGTCGACCTTGCGCTTGCACGTCAGGCGCGCACGGATGGTGTCGCCGATGGCGACGGGGGCGACGAAGCGCAGGTTGTCCAGGCCATAGTTGGCCAGCACGGGACCGACGCCAGGCGAGACGAACAGGCCGGCAGCGGCCGACAGCACGAAGTAGCCATGGGCGATGCGCTTGCCGAACTGCGATTCCTTGGCCGCGATTTCATCGAAGTGCATGTAGAAGAAGTCGCCCGAGATGCCGCCAAAGGCGACGATGTCCGCTTCGCTGACGGTACGGCGGTGCGTCAGCAGCGAGTCGCCCGTCTTCAAGTCTTCGAAGTGCTTGCGGAACGGGTGGATCGGGCTTTCGTTGACGTCCGCGCCGCGCACGTATTCGCCGGTGATGGCCGCCAGCATGGTGGGCGAGCCTTGCACGGCCGCCCGTTGCAGGTAGTGGCGCACGGCGCGCACGCCACCCAGTTCCTCGCCGCCGCCCGCGCGGCCAGGGCCGCCGTGCTTCAGTTGCGGCAGGGGCGAGCCATGGCCCGTCGAATCGACGGACGCCACGCGCTCGAGCACGTGCACGCGGCCATGCGTGGCCGCCACTTGCGGCACCACGCGCGCGGCGATCTTCGGATCGCGCGTCACCAGGGTGCTCACCAGGCTACCCTTGCCGCGCGCGGCCAGGGCCAGCGCTTCATCGATATCGTGGTAGCCCATCATGGTGCTGACGGGGCCAAACGCTTCCACGTCATGCACGGCGTCGTTGCCGAAGGCGTCGCGGCACAGCAGCAAGGTCGGCGAGAAGAAGCTGCCCTCCAGGGCGCCATCACCGAGGGGACTAAAACCGTCGGCCGCGCCGAACACCACCTCGTTACCCTGCGACAGGGTGGCGACCCGTTCGGCCACGTCGTTCTGCTGTTCTTTCGATGCCAGCGCGCCCATGCGCACGCCTTCGATGGACGGATCGCCCACCACCACCTTGGCCAGGCGCTCGCGCAAGCGCGTGCCGACGGCGTCCATCAGGTGCTCGGGCACGATGATGCGGCGAATCGCCGTACACTTCTGGCCCGACTTGCCCGTCATTTCGCGCACGACTTCCTTGACGAAGAGGTCGAATTCCACGTCGTCTGGCGTGACGTCCGGCGCCAGGATGGCGCAATTGAGGGAATCGGCTTCGCCGTTGAAGGGCACGGACTGGGCGATCAGGTTCGGGTTCGTGCGCAGCTTGGCGGCCGTGGCGGCCGATCCTGTGAATGTCACGAAATCCTGGCCATTCAGGCGGTCCAGCAAGTCGCCCGTGGAGCCGATCACCAGCTGCAGGCTGCCGGCCGGCAGCAAGCCCGATTCATGCATCATGCGCACGACGGCCTGCGTCAGATAGCTCGTCGCCGTGGCCGGCTTGGCGATGCAGGGCATGGCCGCCAGGAAGCTGGGCGCGAATTTTTCCAGCAAGCCCCAGATGGGGAAGTTGAAAGCGTTGATATGCACGGCCAGGCCGCCGCGCGGCACCAGGATGTGCGTGCCGGCGAAACCGCCCTTCTTGCCCAGCGCGATGGCCGGGCCTTCGTGCAGCACGTTCGACGATGGCAGCTCGTTGCTGCCCATGCTGGCGTAGGCGAACAGGGTGCCCGTGCCGCCTTCGATGTCGACCCAGCTGTCGGCGCGCGTGGCGCCCGACAAATGCGAAATCGTATACAGCTCTTCCTTGCGCTCGACCAGGTACAGGGCCAGCGCCTTCAGGCGCGCGGCGCGCTGCTGGAAATCGAGCGCCATCAGACCCGGCACGCCCGTCTTGCGCGCATACGTGACGGCTTCGTCGAAGTCGATCTTTTCCGCATGCGTGTGATAGATGACGCGGTTGTTCAAGGCGCTGTGCAGGGGCACGGCGGCACTTTCGCCCAGCCAGCGGCCGGCGATCAGGCTTTGCAGGGTGGATATTTGAGCCATGTGGTTTACTCCTATGTTGGTTTTTACTGCGCCGCAGCGTTCTTGTGCAAATGCAGCGGCAAGGCCGATTCGAAATTCAGGCGCTGGCGGTTCGCCTCGACTTCCGTCAGGGCTTCCACTTCGCGCATCGTCTGCATGGAGCGCACGGCCAGTTCGTGGTACTGGCCCGTGCCCGAGCTTTTCCATTTGATTTCATCGTCGGTCAGCGCGCGGATGATCTTGGCCGGTGTGCCCACCACCATGCTGCGCGGCGCGACGATCATGCCCGCCTTGACGAAACTCATGGCCGCGACGATGGATTCCTCGCCGATCACGGCGTTATCCATCACCACGGCGTTCATGCCGACGAGCGCATTGCGGCCGATGCGGCAGCCATGCAGCACGGCGCCATGGCCGATATGGCCGTCGACTTCGACCACCGTGTCGCAGCCGGGGAAGCCATGCATGACGCAGGTATCCTGCAGGTTCGCGCCCTCTTCCAGGATCAATCGGCCGAAGTCGCCGCGGATCGAGGCCAGCGGACCGATATAGCAGCGCGGGCCGACGATCACGTCGCCAATCAGCACGGCCGACGGGTGCACATAGGCGCTGGGGTGGACGACGGGGGTAACGCCGTTGATTTCGTAGACTTTGACCATACTGACTCCTTACATGCCCAGATAGGCGCTTTGTACCTGCTCGTTATGCAGCAATTCTGGACCGGGGCCGGACAGCGTGATGGCGCCCGTCTCGATCACATAGCCCACGTCGGCAATCGACAGGGCGGCATGCGCGTTCTGTTCGACGAGGAAAATGGTGATGCCCTGGTCGCGCAGTTCGGCCACGATGCGGAAGATCTCCGCGATCAGCAGGGGCGCCAGGCCCATGCTCGGCTCATCGAGCAGCAGCAGTTGCGGACGGCCCATCAGCGCGCGCGCCATGGCCAGCATCTGCTGCTGTCCGCCAGATAAGGTCCCGGCCAGCAGCAGGCGCTTTTCCTTCAGGATCGGGAACAGGCCATACATGCGTTCCATGTCGCCCGCCACGTCCTGTGCGGGACGTGTAAACGCGCCCAGGCGCAGATTGTCTTCCACCGTCATGGGGCCGAACACCTGGCGCCCTTCCGGCACCTGGCAGATGCCGCTGCGCACGCGCTTGTCGGCGCTCATGCGGCTGACGTCCTGGCCGGCGAAGGCGATGCTGCCCGCGCTGATCGGCTGCACGCCGGAGATGGCGCGCAGCAGGGTCGTCTTGCCGGCGCCATTCGCACCCACCAGCGCCACCAGCTGGCCCTGGCGCACCTGCAGGTCGATGCCATGCAAGGCCTGGATACGGCCATAGTGGCTGGTCAGGCCGGCGATATCGAGCACCAGCGGAGTCTGAGGTTTTTCCATCTTCATCATGCCGCCACTCCCAGATAGGCCGCCACCACGTCGGGATTGGCGCGCACTTCGGCGGCAGTCCCTTCGGCCAGCTTCTTGCCATAGTCGAGCACCAGGATATGGTCCGACAGATTCATCACCAGTTTCATGTCATGCTCGACCAGCACCACCGTCACGCCCGATTGCGCCACCTTGCGGATCAGGGCTTCGATCTCGCCCGTCTCCGTGTGGTTCAAGCCCGCGGCCGGCTCATCGAGCAGCAGCACTTTCGGCTTGGCCGCCAGCGCGCGGGCGATTTCAAGGCGTTTCAAGGCGCCATACGACATCTGTCCCGCCTCGTCATCGATATGCCGGCCCACGCCGACAAACTCCATCAAGCCCGCCGCCTCGTCGCGGCAGGCCGCATCCGCGCGACGCACGGACGGTAAACGCAGCATGGACGCGAACAGGTTCTGGTTCAGGCGCAGGTGCGCGCCCACCATCACATTGTCGATTGCCGTCATGTTCATGCACACTTGCAGGTTCTGGAAGGTGCGACTCATGCCGCGCCGCGCCAGCGCGTCCGGCGACATGGCGGCCACGTTCTCGCCATTGAGCAGTATCTCGCCTTTGGTCGGCGTGTAGACGCCGGTGATCAGGTTGAACAGGGTCGTCTTGCCGGCGCCGTTCGGTCCGATCACGGAATGGATATTGCCCTCCTTGACGGTAAAACTGACATCCTGCACCGCATGCACGCCGCCAAAGCTCTTGCTCAGGTTATTAATCGTCAGCATCTCAGACCTCCTGTGCAGATTTAGGCGGTGCTTTCGGCGTAGCAGAACGCTTGCGCGAACGGCTGGCCAGGCTCGGTACCAGGCCTTTCGGCATGAAGATCATGGTCGCCATCAGGATCACGCCAAACACCACCGTTTCCCAGCCTTCAAAACTGGACAGCAGTTGCGGCAGGATCGTCAGCAGCGCCGCGCCGATGATGGAGCCGAAGATCGATGCCATGCCGCCCACCACCACCATCGTCACCAGCTCGATCGAGTGGAAGAAGCCGGCCAGGTTCGGGGTAATAAAACCGATGTAATGGGCGCTGATGCTGCCCGCGATGCTGGCAATGACGGCCGACAGCACGAACACGCGCACCTTGAAACGGGTCGTATCGACGCCGACCACGCGGGCCGCCACTTCCGAACCGTGAATCGCTTGCAGCGCGCGGCCGACAGGCGAATCGATCAAGTTCAGGGCCAGCCACGTCACCAGCAACAGCAGCACGGCGCACACCAGATACCACGATTTTTCACCGGCGATTTCCAGGCCGGCGACACTGAAGGCCGAGACGCCGATACCGTCCGGGCCACCCGTCCACTGCGTCTCGTTGTTGATGACGATGGAAATGATGATGCCCAGTCCCAGGGTCGCCATGGCCAGGGTATGGCCCTTGAGTTTCAGCACGGGACGGGCCAGCAGCAGGGCCAGCAGACCGGTGGCGACAGCGCCGGCGGCCAAGGCAGCCAGCGGCGGCCAGTAGTAGTGCGTGGTCAGCACGGCCGACGCATACGCGCCCAGGCCATAGAAACCCGCGTGACCGAGGCTGATCTGGCCCGTGTAGCCCATCAACAGGTTCAGGCCGATGACGACGATGGCGTTCAGGGCGATGCGGATCGCCACGTCATAATAGAACGCATTGGTGAGGAACAGGGGCAGGATGGCCAGCACCAGGGCGAGCACCAGCAAGCCACCGTGGCGTGAGCGGGTCAAGAAATTCTTCATACACGCTCCGAATTTTTAGCGCCAAACAAGCCTTGCGGCAGGAAGAACAGGATCAATAAAATCAGCACGAAGGGGACAGCATCTTTATAAGCCGACGAGATGTAGCCGGCCGTCATGGCTTCGGCGATGCCCAGGATCAGGCCACCGGCAATCGCGCCCGCGCCACCGCCCAGGCCACCGAGGACGGCGGCGACAAAGCCTTTCAGGCCCAGCATGATGCCCGCGTCGTACGAGGTATACGTGATCGGCGCAACAAGGATGCCGCCCGCAGCGCCCAGCAGGGCCGACAGGCCGAACGAGAACAGCAGCACCTTGCGCGTGTTGATGCCCACCAGTTGCGCGGCCAGCTTGTTGTGCGAAGTGGCCAGCATGGCCTTGCCCATCAGGGTGCGGCCAAAGAACCAGCCCAAAACCAGCACGATGACGACGGTCACGCCCAGCACCCACAGGCTTTGCGGCAGCAGGCTGGCGCCCAAAAATTCGATCGGCGCGTCGCCGGAAAAGGCCGGCAGCGAGTGCGTATCCTTGCCCAGCCAGATTTGCACCAGGCCGCGCAGCACCAGCGAGGCACCGATGGTAATGATCAACAGCGTGATGACCTGCGCATTTTGCGCCGGTTCGATCACGGTCTTTTCCATCAGCAGGCCAACGATACCAGTGGCGATGACGGCCAGGATGATGGCCAGCGGCAGCGGCACGCCAGCGGCGGACATCACGGCGGCCAGCATCCCGCCCAGCATGATGAACTCGCCCTGGGCGAAGTTGATCACGCCGCTGGTGTTGTAGATGATGGTAAAGCCCAGCGCCGCCAGCGCATAGGCGGAACCGACCGTCATCCCGGAATACAGAAATTGTAGAAATTGAGCGACTTCCATGGTGTCTCCATTATGTTCGGCTATGCGCGGGCCGCCTTCAAGGGCAGCCCGCGCAGGTACTTCTGGCTTACATCACTTCGACAATTGCCATTCGCCGTTCTTCACTTCCACCATGCGGAACGCCGACAGGTCCAGGCCCATGTGGTCTTTGGCCGACATGTTGAACACCCCCGTCGTCCCCACAAAACCCTTGGTCGATTCCAGCGCCGCCCGCACTTTTTCGCGATCCGTTCCGCCGGCGCGCTTGATGGCGTCCACCGACAGGTTCAGCGCGTCGAGCGCATAGCCGCCGAAAGTCGACGGATCGATCTTGTAGCGCTCCTTATACGTCTTGTCGTAGCCGACCACGATGGCTTTCTGCGCATCGGCATCCGGCAGCATGGCGCCGATCAGCAAGGCCGGCGTCGGCAGGCGCACGCCTTCTGCGGCCTTGCCCGACAGCTTCAGGTATTCGTCCGACGCCACGCCATGCGACTGGTACAGCGGCAACGCAGCCATGCCCAACTGGCCGTAGTTCTTGGTCACGACCGCCGGGCCCTGGCCCAGGCCGAAGACGAAGACGGCTTGCACGCCGGCGGTGTTCTTGATGCGCGTGAGCTGTGCCGTGATGTCCGTGTCTTTCGGGCCATAGGTTTCATCGGCCACCAGGGTGATGCCGTATTTGGAGGCGACAATCTGCGATTCCTTGCGGCCCGAGGCGCCAAAGCCGCTCGTTTCCGACAGCAGGCCCACCTTGCTGATGCCGCGCTTCTTCATATCCTCGAACACCTTCTCGGCCGCCATGCGATCCGTGTGCGGCGTCTTGAAGACCCATTTCTTGACCGGATCGATGATGACCACGGCGCCCGCCAGCGAAATGAACGGCATGCTGGCACGGTCTACCAGCGGCGCCATCGCCATCGTCGCGCCTGTGGTGGTGCCGCCGATCAGCACGTCGACCTTGTCCGACTCGATCAAACGCTTGGTAAAACCGTTGGCCTTGGCCGCGTCGCTGCCGTCATCGTAGTGCACCAGTTCCAGCTTGCGCCCCAGGACGCCGCCGGCCGCGTTGATCTTCTCGATGTACAGCTGCAGGGTTTTCAATTCAGGGTCGCCCAGGAAGGCGGCCGGTCCCGTGACGGACAGCACGGAACCGATCTTGATGTTATCGGCCGCATACGCGCCTGCGGCGGACATGGCCAGCACGCCGGCGATCAGGGTTTTCTTGAAGATATTGGCAATCATTGTGGTCTCCACCAGGTTGGCACTACGGTCAATGTATGGTTGGCGCTTTTTTACAAGCCTGCGCCTTTTTTACTTTTTATACGCGTTCAATCACTACAGCAATACCCTGCCCCACGCCGATGCACATGGTGCACAGCGCATAGCGCCCGCCAGTGCGCTCCAGCTGGTTCAATGCGGCCATCACCAGGCGCGCGCCCGACGCGCCCAGCGGGTGGCCGATGGCGATCGCGCCGCCATTCGGATTGACGTGGGCCGCATCGTCCGCCAGGCCCAGGTCGCGCGTGACAGCCAGCGCCTGCGCGGCAAACGCTTCATTGAGTTCGATGACGTCCATCTTCCCAATGCTCAATCCCGTTTGCGCCAGCACCTTGCGCGACGCCGGCGAAGGGCCAAAACCCATGATGCGCGGCGCCAGGCCGGCCGTGGCCATGCCCAGCACTTTTGCGCGCGGCGTCAATTTGTATTTGTCCACGGCAGCCGCGGACGCCAGCAGGATGGCGCAGGCACCATCGTTCAAGCCCGAGGCATTGCCGGCCGTAACTGTGCCGTCCGGCTTGACGACACCCTTGAGCTTTGCCAGCATCTCGATCGAAGTGTCCGGGCGCGGATGTTCATCCATCGTCACCATCTTCGGCTCGCCTTTTTTCTGCGGCACGGCGACGGGCACGATTTCACGATCAAAGACGCCAGCCGCGTTGGCGGCCGCCCAGCGCTGCTGGCTGCGCAGTGCCAACGCATCCTGGTCGGCGCGGCTGATGCTAAATTCCACGGCTACGTTTTCCGCCGTTTCCGGCATCGTATCGATGCCGTGCTGCGCCTTCATCTTGCCGTTCACAAAACGCCAGCCCAGGGTGGTGTCTTCGATTTTCGCCGCGCGCGAAAACGCGCTGTCGGCCTTGCCCATCACGAACGGCGCGCGCGTCATGCTTTCCACGCCACCGGCGATGATCAGTTCCGCCTCGCCCGCCTTGATGGAGCGGGCGGCCATGCCGACTGCATCCAGGCTTGAGCCGCACAGGCGGTTGATGGTATTGGCCGGCACGGCCGCCGGCAAGCCAGCCAGCAGCGCGGCCATGCGGCCCACGTTGCGGTTGTCCTCGCCCGCCTGATTGGCGCAGCCGTAGAACACGTCGTCGATGGCAGCCCAGTCGACGGATGGATTGCGGGCGATCAACGCGGCAATCGGCAGCGCGCCCAGGTCGTCCGCGCGCACGCTGGACAGCGCACCGCCATAACGGCCGAAGGGTGTGCGTACGGCGTCGCAGATAAAGGCTTCGTTCATGTTTGCTTCCTTGTTCGGGCTATCAGGAGAAAATCTTCGGGCGCTGGTCGACCACGCGGCGGGCCTTGCCCGTCAGGGTGCGTTCGATGCCGGCGGCGGCCACCAGGCGCACGCGCGTGCTCACGCCCACGTGCGTCTTGATGCGGTGTTCCAGCTCGCGCGCCAGTGCATCCGTTTCGCTGGCCGAGATGGTGGCGGTCAGGTCGATGCGCAGCTCGGCCACCACTTCCAGCTTGTCGAGGTGGCCGTCGCGCGTCACCACCAGCTGGTATTGCGGCGCCAGCTTCGGCATTTTGAGAATCAGCTCTTCGATCTGCGTGGGGAAGACGTTCACGCCGCGAATGATCAGCATGTCGTCCGAGCGGCCCGTGATCTTGCCGATGCGGCGCATCGAGCGCGAAGTCGGCGGCAGCAAGCGGGTCAGGTCGCGCGTGCGATAGCGGATGATGGGCAGCGCTTCTTTCGACAGCGAGGTAAACACCAGCTCACCCTCTTCGCCATCCGGCAGCACTTCGCCCGTTTCCGGATCGATGATCTCGGGGTAGAAATGGTCTTCCCAGATGACCGGACCGTCCTTGCTTTCGATGCATTCGGACGCCACGCCAGGGCCCATCACTTCGGACAGGCCATAGATATCGACGGCGTCGATGCCGGCGCGCGCTTCGATTTCCGAACGCATGGCGTCCGTCCACGGCTCGGCGCCGAAGATGCCCACCTTCAGCGACGATTCAGCCGGGTCCAGGCCCTGGCGCGTGAATTCCTCGATGATGTTGAGCATGTACGATGGCGTGACCATGATGATAGACGGCTTGAAATCCTGGATCAGTTGCACCTGCTTTTCCGTCTGCCCGCCGGACATCGGAATGACCGTGCAACCGAGGCGCTCGGCGCCGTAATGCGCGCCCAGGCCACCCGTGAACAGGCCGTAGCCGTAGGAGATGTGCACCATGTCGCCCGCGCGGCCGCCGCCGGCGCGGATCGAGCGCGCCACCACGTTGGCCCAGGTATCGATGTCGTTCTGCGTGTAGCCGACCACCGTGGCCTTGCCCGTCGTGCCGCTGGACGCATGGATGCGCACCACTTGCTCGCGCGGTACGGCGAACAGGCCGAACGGGTAATTGTCGCGCAAGACTTTTTTATCGGTGAACGGGAATTTGGCCAGATCGGACAGCGATTTCAGGTCGTCGGGATGCACGCCCGCTTCGTCAAAAGCGGCGCGGTAATGGGGCACGTTGTCATACGCGTGCTTGAGCGTCCACTTCATGCGTTCGAGCTGCAGCGCCTGCAGTTCATCCTTGCTGGCGCGCTCGATCGGTTCGAGGTCATTCGGTGCTGGGGTTCTCTGGACCATCTCTGTCTCCTGATTCGGTTCTATAACTGTGTAATTCGTTCCGGCAGTTCAAGCCTGCTCTTGTCACTTCAATTGCTGATGACTTCACCCGCCACGCGTATCGACTTGCCACGGAAGAGCGCGATGGCGCGCCCGTCCTGGTTGCTGACCTTGACGTCATACACGCCGCTCTTGCCGGCCAGCGCCTGTTCGACGGCATGCGCCGTCAGCACGTCGCCTTCGCGGCCAGGCGCCAGGTAATCGATGGTGCAGCCGGCGCCCACGGTGTTCAGGTTGTAGCTGTTGCAGGCAAACGCGAAGGCGCTGTCGGCCAGGGCAAAGATAAAACCGCCGTGGCAGGTCTGGTGGCCATTGAGCATGTCGGCGCGCACCGTCATCGTCATGCGCGCATGACCGGGGCCCACGTCGGCCAGGGCGATGCCCATGGCGGCGGTGGCGTTATCGCGCGACAGCATCGATGCGGCGGCCGCTTCGGCCAGTGCTTGCGCGCTCATGTTAAGGTCTTCATTCGGCATGAAAGCGATCTCCATTGGCAAGTTTGCGGCGCAGCAGCGGCGAGACCCTGTAGCGGTCTTCGCCATAGCCCAGCGCCAGGTGCTGCAGTACGGTGACGATGTGCTGGACGCCGACGGCATCGGCCCAGGCCAGCGGTCCGCGTGGATAGTTGACGCCCTTCTGCATGGCGATATCGACGGCAGCCACCGTGCACACGCCCTGGTTGACGGCGTCTGCCGCTTCATTGGCCAGCATGGCGACGGTGCGCATGACGGCCAGGCCCGGCACGTCATCCAGGCGCGTGACGATGAAACCGGCCGCCTGGAACAGGCCGACGACGGCCGCGTAGGCGGTATCGCTGCACTGGTCCGCACGGGCCACGGCGATGCGCTTGGCACCGGCGTAATCGAGCGCCAGGTCGAACAGCACCGTATCCGGATGCTGGTTGTCGTGCGCGCGCTGGGTGGCGCTGCGGCCATCTGTCAGATAGATCGCGGCGCCATGGCAATGCAGGGCAGGCGCTTCATCGTGTGTCTGGCCTTCCTGCGTCACGCGGCGGCTGACGGTGATGCCCGCGTGCTCCAGGCGCTGCACCAGGCTGTGGATGATGCCGCTGTGGCCACGGCCATCGCCGCCGATGGCTGCCGACAGGGCGACGAATTCCGGGGTCGCTTGCGCGCTTTCCGCCTGCGCCACGGGGGCAACGGCACCTTCGCCATACGGGTAAAAGCCACGGCCCGATTTGCGGCCCAGGAAACCGGCGTTGACCATTTCCTGCTGCAGCACGGACGGCGTGAAGCGCGGGTCGTTGAAATAAGCGCCGAACACGGATTGCGTGACGGAGAAATTCACATCGTGGCCGATCAGGTCCATCAATTCGAATGGGCCCATGCGGAATCCGCCCGCCTCGCGCAGCACGGCATCGATGGTGGCGGCATCGCCCGCCTGTTCGTTCAGCAAGCGCCAGCCTTCCGCGTAAAACGGACGGGCGACGCGGTTGACGATGAAGCCCGGCGTCGATTTCGCATGCACGGGGTTCTTGCCCCAGGCAATCGAGGTGTCGTAGACGGTGGCGGCAACCTGCTCGCTGGTGGCCAGGCCACTGATCACTTCCACCAGCGCCATCAAGGGCACGGGATTAAAGAAATGCATGCCGACCAGGCGTTCAGGGCGGCGCAGCTTGGCGGCAATCGCCGTGACGGAAATCGAAGAAGTGTTCGTCGCCAGGATGCAGTCGTCGGCCACCAGTGATTCCAGTTCGGCGAACAGGCCGCGCTTGACATCGAGATTTTCCACGATGGCTTCCACCACCAGGGCAGCATCGCTCACATCGGCCAGGCTGCCGGCCGCCTGCAGGCGCGCCGTGGCGGCAGTGGCTTCGTCAAGCGTCATGCGGCCCTTGTCGGCCAGCTTCGCATACATCTTGCCGATGTCAAGCAAGGCCTTGCTCACCGCTTCCGCCCGCGTGTCATACAGTTTGACTCTGTAGCCGGCGGCCGCGGCCACCTGCGCGATACCGGCGCCCATGGCGCCGCTACCGATGACAGCGACGATACTGTTATTTGCCAATGCGGTCATATCAATGTCCCTTGAATTGCGGTGCGCGCTTTTCCATGAAGGCGGCCACGCCTTCGCGGTAATCGTCGCTGTTACCGAGATCGCTCATCATGCGCGCTTCCAGCGCAAGCTGCTGCGGAAGGGTATTGGCGCCGCTGGCGGCCAGCGCCTGCTTGGTGTAGGCCAGGCCCTTGGTCGGCGCCGTGGAAAAATGCACGGCCAGCTTGCGCGTTTCCTGCGCCAGTTCCGCATCCTCGACGCATTTCCAGATCAGGCCCCAGTCTTCCGCCTTTTCCGCCGTCAGTTTTTCGCCGAGCATGGCCAGGCCCATGGCGCGCGCCGAACCGATCAGGCGCGGCAGGAAGAAGGTGCCGCCCGTGTCCGGGATCAGGCCCAGTTTGCAGAACACTTCGACAAAACTGGCCGACTTGCCGGCGATGACGATGTCGCAGGCCAGCGCCAGGTTGGCGCCCGCGCCGGCGGCCACGCCGTTGACGGCGCAGATCACGGGCATCGGCAAGGCTTTCAAGGCCAGCACCAGCGGCGCATAGTTCTTTTCCACGGATTCGCCCAGGTCCACACCCTTCGAACCCGGTTCCACGGCGCGGTCGGACAGATCCTGGCCCGCGCAAAAGCCGCGGCCCGCACCCGTCAGCACGAAGACGCGCACGGCGCTGTCGGCATTGACCTTGGCAATCGCGTCGCGCACTTCCTCGTGCATGGCTTGTGTAAAGCTATTGAGCTTGTCGGGGCGGTTCAGGGTCAGGGTGGCGATGCCCTGCTCGATGGTAAAGAGGATGTTTTGGTAGCTCATGGCGTCTCGCTTTTTAATGGGTACGGCAGGGCACCAGCCCTGCGCCGGCTTTATTCAGCCTGATCGAAGTCGACCACGACCTTGTCGGTGAGCGGAAAACTCTGGCAACTGAGGACGAAGCCGCGCGCCACCTCATAGTCTTCCAGCGCGTAGTTGACGTCCATTTCAACCTTGCCGTCGAGGATCTTGCAGCGGCAGGTAGAGCACACGCCGCCCTTGCACGAGTAGCGCATATCGATGCCTTGGCGCAGGCCCGCGTCGAGGATGGATTCCTTGTCCTTGTCCATCGTGAAAGTGGTGTGATTGCCATCCATGATGACAGTCACTTCCGTTTCCTGCACCACGCCAGCATCGAGCTGGGCGCGCGGCTTGTGGGCGTTTTTCGGGATGCTGGCGGCGAACAGTTCGATCTTGATATTTTGCTTGGGCATGCCGGCTGCCTGCAGGGCGGCGGAGACGCCCAGCATCATGTCTTCCGGCCCGCAGATAAAGGCGTTGTCGTAGTCTTCCACACGGATCCAGTGCTGCAGGAACTGCTCGCATTTTTCCTGCGTGATGCGGCCGTTGAACAGTTCGATGTCCTGCTGCTCGCGGCTCATCACATAGACGAGGTTCAAACGCTCCAGGTACACATCCTTCAGGTCCGTCAATTCTTCCTTGAAGATGACGGACGACGAGGCGCGGTTACCGTAGAACAGGGTGAAGCGGCTCAGGGGTTCCGTCAGCAAGGTCGTCTTGATGATGGAGAGGATGGGTGTGATGCCGCTGCCGGCCGCGAACGCCAGGTAGTGCTTGCGGTTGACGCAGTCGAGCGGCACATTGAAGTGGCCCATGGGCGGCATCACCTCGATCGTGGCGCCGGCCTTCAAGGTGTCGTTCGCCCAGGTCGAAAAGGCGCCACCCGGCGTGCGCTTGATGGCCACGCGCAGGGTGCCGTCCTGCACCGCGGAACAGATGGAATACGAGCGGCGCACGTCTTCTGCATTGATATGGGCGCGCAAGGTCAGGTGCTGGCCCTGCTGGAAGCGGAACTGCTGCTGCAGCTCGGCTGGCACGTCGAACGTGACGGCGATGGTGTCGCGCGTTTCGTTGCGCACGTTCGCTACGCACAGCGGATAAAATTTACTCATGCTTCATCTCCAGTTTCTTCGGAACGTGTGCCTGATTTTTTTAGTGGCACTTGAAGTAGTCAAACGGTTCACGGCAAGCCAGGCATTTGTACAGGGCCTTGCACGGCGTGGAGCCGAACTGGCTGGTCAGCTGCGTATGCGTCGAGCCGCAGTTCGGGCAGATCACGTCCAGCTTCGGCATCGCCTGGCGCTTGACACCGCCTTTCAAACCGCTGATGTCGATCACCTGCTGCTGCGGCGGGGCGATGCCATAGCCTTTCAGCTTGGCCTTGCCCGCTTCGCTCATCCAGTCCGTGGTCCAGGCGGGCGCCAGCTGGTTCACCAGCGTCACCTTGGCCACGCCATGGCTGCGCAAGGCATCCGTGACGGCATCGGCGATCACCTGCATGGCCGGGCAGCCCGAATACGTGGGCGTGATCGTCACGATGCAGGCATCACTATCCGTGACTTCGACGGCGCGCACGATGCCCAGGTCCACCACCGAAATGACGGGGATTTCCGGGTCCGGCACGTCACCGAGCCAGGTCCAGACCTGGGCGGCGTCCAGCGCCGCGGCGCCAGCGACCATGTTCATTACCACTCCGCCCCGGGATAGGCGCGCTGCAGAAACTGCATCTCGGCCAGGATAAAACCCAGGTGCTCCGTGTGCGCGCCCTGCTTGCCGCCCTTTTGCATCCAGGCGTCGGGCGCCGGCATGACAAGCGTCGCTTCGGCGAAGATCTCGGCCACGTGTTCGAGGAAAGCCCGGCGCAGCACGTCCGATGGCGGCGCGATGCCGACGGCGACCATGGCCTGGTCGACGGCGTCGTACTTGAACATCTCGCCCGTGTACATCCACAGCTTGTCGGCGGCAGCCTGCGTCTTGGCGTGGCTGTCCGCCGTGCCGTCGCCGAGGCGCACGATCAGGTCGCCGCTGCGGCGCAAGTGATAGGTCACTTCCTTGATCGACTTTTGCGCCACCTCGACGATGCGCGCATCCGTCGATTTCGTCAGTTCCAGCAGCTGGAAATAGTGCCAGCTGTCGAAGAAGAACTGGCGCATCATCGTGTCGGCGTAATTGCCGTTCGGCTGTTCGACCAGCAGGCAGTTCTTGAAATCGTGGGCGTCGCGTAAAAAAGCGATGTCGTCCTCGTCGCGGCCCGCGTTTTCCAGTTCGGCCGCGTAGCTGAACCACAAACGCGTCTGGCCCAGCAGATCCAGCGCCACGTTGGTCAGCGCCATGTCTTCTTCCAGCGCAGGGCCCTTGCCGCACAGCTGCGACAGCTGCTGGCTGAGGATCAGGGCATTGTCGCCCAGGCGCAAAAGGTAGTTGACCTTATCATCCATTGCAAGCGCTCCCATCACAGGTTCTTGACTTCTTCCGGCATCGGGAAGAAGGTGGGATGGCGGTACACCTTGCTGTTCGACGGTTCGAACAGGGCGCCCTTGTCGCCGGGGCTGCTGGCGACGATATCGGCCGCGCGCACCACCCAGATGCTCACGCCTTCATTGCGGCGCGTGTAGACGTCGCGCGCATGGTTGACCGCCATGGTGGCGTCGGAAGCGTGCAGGCTGCCCACATGCTTGTGCGCCAGGCCGTGCTGGCTGCGGATGAAAACTTCCCACAATGGCCATTCTTTGCTCATGTTGCTATCCCCTATCTGTCTTATGTATTTACGCTGCCGCTTTGTTAGCAGCTTGCTTGTCTGCATACGCGACCAAGGCATCGCGGAACCATTCACCGTCTTCATACGCTTTCACGCGCGTTTGCAGGCGTTCGCGGTTGCACGGGCCATTGCCCTTCAAGACGTTGTTGAACTCGGACCAGTCGATCTCGCCGAATTCATAGTGGCCCGTTTCCGCATTGAACTTCAGGTCGGGATCGGGCACGGTCAGGCCCAGGTATTCAATCTGCGGCACGGTCTGGTCGACCATGCGCTGGCGCAATTCGTCGTTCGAGAACAGCTTGATGCGCCATTGCGCCGACTGGGCGCTGTTGACGGAAGCGGCGTCGGACGGGCCGAACATCATCAGCGAAGGCCACCACCAGCGGTTCAAGGCATCCTGCGCCATGGCTTTTTGCGCGGGCGTGCCCTTGCAGAGCGACATCATGATGTCGTAGCCCTGGCGCGCATGGAACGATTCTTCCTTGCAGACGCGGATCATGGCGCGCGCATACGGACCGTAGGAACAACGGCACAGGGGAATCTGGTTGATGATGGCGGAACCGTCGACCAACCAGCCGATGGCGCCCATGTCCGCCCACGACAGGGTCGGATAATTAAAGATGCTGGAATACTTGGCTTTGCCCGAGTGCAAGGCGGCCAGCAAGTCGTCGCGCGACACGCCCAGGGTTTCCGCGGCGCTGTACAGGTACAGGCCATGGCCCGCTTCGTCCTGGATCTTGGCCAGCAGGATGGACTTGCGTTTCAGGGTAGGCGCGCGCGTGACCCAGTTACCTTCGGGCAATTGGCCGACGATTTCCGAGTGCGCGTGCTGCGAAATCTGGCGGATCAGGGTCTTGCGGTAGGCATCCGGCATCCAGTCCTTGGCCTCGATCTTGATGCCTTCGTCGATGCGTGCCTGGAAAGCGCGCTCTTCTTGACCCATGTCGTCGAGGGAACGGACGTTCTTGAGGCCGGTTTCAACCATTTGTGCGTACATGATCTGTCTCCCATGTCTTTGATTTTGCGCAGCAACGCGGTGCGATGAACAGATAATACGATACAAAAAACGATTTGCATACACTTGATATGAATCATTTTAAAAATTCGTATCTTGTGCAGCTTTTTTGTGCGTATGATATTGCTGATGAGAAAACACTACAGAGCGCCACCAGCGCTTCCGGCAAATTATTGCCGCGCTACCCGCGCAGCCAAGTAAACTGCTGCTTTTATTGATTCGACCGCAACACGGCCAGACCGGAACCACATGAAGAACACCCGCTGCACGGCATGGATAGCCGATTTCCTGGAAAGCGACCCACCGCGCTCGAAGTCCCTGGTGATGACCATCTTTGGCGACGCCATCGTGCCGCGCGGCGGCGCCATCTGGCTGGGCAGCCTGATCGAACTGCTGGCGCCATTCGGCGTCAACGACCGTTTATTGCGTACCAGCGTGTTCCGCCTGGCGCAGGAAGGCTGGCTCAGCTCGCAGCGCGATGGCCGCCGCAGCGCCTATACGATACGCCCGGAGGCGCTGGCCCGCTTCGAACGCGCCTATCGCCGCATCTATGCGCCGCTGGTCGTGCACTGGGATGGCAGCTGGACCCTGGTGATCGGGCCGGCCGGCAGCATCGGCGCCGCCGAGCGGGGGGCGCTGCGCAAGGAATTATTGTGGGCCGGCTATGGTTTGATCTCTCCCGGCATCTTTGGCCATCCGGCCAGCAATACGGAGGCGCTGGAAGATATCCTCGTGCGCAACGAGGTGCAGGGCAAGTTGTATGTCTGCCACACAACAGAGTTGCCGGGTGTCAGCACGCGCCCCCTGCGCGACATGGTGGGCGACTGCTGGGACTTGTCGGAAGTGATGGCCGGTTACGAAAAATTCATCGCCAGCTTCCAGCCCCTGCTGACCCTGCTGCAAGAGGCGCCCGTGTTCGATGCCGAGCAAGCCTTCGTCATCCGCTCGCTGCTGACGCACGCCTACCGACGCGTGCAATTGCATGACCCTCAACTGCCCGTCGAACTGCTGCCCGAACCGTGGCCCGGCACGCAAGCCTACGCATTGGCGCGCGACCTGTACCGCATCACGTATGCGGCCGCCGAGGAACATATCCTGGCCACCCTGCGGCGCGAGGATGAGCAGGCGCCGAATGTCGAGCCGTGGTTCTACGAACGATTTGGCGGTCTGAACACCTGACAAAACGTCCATGGCGGCGTTGCAGGGCCTGGGCGTACGTTCGTACTGCCTGCGACCCTGCGCCTTGCCCTGAACATTTTTCAGGCGTTCAGGAATAAGTTACTGTCTGCTCACTGTTTCACCACTACTTGCTTCGCTCCCGCCAGCAAATCCTGCCCCAGCTTTTCCAGCGCATTGGCCTGCACCAGCATGGTGTCGAGGATGGCGACGTTGAAAGTGAATTCGGCTGGCGTCGTATAGCCGGGGAAACGTATGATGCGCAGCAATTCCTGCAAGGTCGTGCCCTTGCCCAGGTGCGCCAGCGCATCGCTGAGGGCGCTGACTTTCTTTTCCAGTTCGCGTATGTGTTTGCCGTTGTCGTCCATGATGCTCTCCTCATGTTGGAGCTATCACGTTAGCAAAGCATGTCCCGCGTCGTTTGCGCCAGCACAAAGACGCCGCTAAAACGGGTATCATCGCGCCATTGCACACGATGCAAAACCCATACGTTTTTATCAGGAACACACATGACCATTAAAATCAGCCAGCAATTCGACGCCGGCGCGATCGAGGTGCTGCGCGCCGACGATGCACTATCCATCGAGCTGAACATCCGCAAGGATTCCCACGCCGACATCACGCAGTGGTTTTACTTCCGCCTGCAAGGCGCGCAAGGCGAGGCGTGCACGATCCGCTTCATGAATGCAGGCAAGTCAGCCTACCCGGACGGCTGGAAAGATTACCAGGCTGTCGCCAGCTATGACCGCGAAACCTGGTTCCGCGTGCCGACCAGCTTTGATGGCACCGTGATGACCATAGCACACACGCCGGAGGAAGAAAGCGTGTACTACGCCTACTTCGAACCGTATCCATGGGATCGTCACCTGGCCCTGATCGACAGCGCGCAAGCGTCGCCGCTGGTACGCTTGATCGACCTGGGCAGCACCGTCGAAGGCCGCGACATGAACCTGCTGGTGGTCGGCGACGCCGATGCCGAGAAAAAAGTCTGGGTCATCGCGCGCCAGCATCCCGGTGAAACGATGGCGGAATGGTTTGTCGAAGGCATGCTCGAAGCCTTGCTGGACCAGGCCAATCCGTTTGCCCGCCAGTGCCTGCAAGACGCCGTCTTCTACGTCGTGCCGAACATGAACCCGGACGGTTCCGTGCATGGCAACCTGCGCACCAATGCGGCCGGCGCCAACCTGAACCGCGAATGGATGACGCCGACCATGGAGCGCAGCCCGGAAGTGTTCCTGGTGAAACAGAAAATGCATGAAATCGGCTGCGACCTGTTCCTCGACGTGCATGGCGACGAAGGCTTGCCGTACGTCTTCGTGGCCGGCAGCGATGCGCTGGAAAATTTCACGCCAGCACAAAAAGCCGAGCAAGACCGCTTCATCGCCGACTTCAAGGTGGCCAGCCCCGACTTCCAGGATGAGCACGGCTACGAAGACGGCCCGTTCACGCCGGAAGTGCTGACCATGGGTTCGCCCCACATCACGCACGCCTTCGGCTGCCTGTCGTTGACCCTGGAATTGCCGTTCAAGGACAATGCCAACGATCCCGACCCGCAAACGGGCTGGAGCGGCGCCCGCAGCGCCGCCCTGGGTGCTGCCGTATTGCAACCGATCCTGGCCACCTTGCGCGCTTAAGCCTTACCGCAGTCACGCGGCCCGACCTCGCAGGCGGGCCGCGCTTTTCTCTCAGCCCTTGGCTACCTTGCGCAAGGCTTCCACCAACCGGTCCAGATGCGACTCGGGCGTAAAGATGCCTGGCGTGACGCGCACGCACGCGCCACTGGCAAGGCCGTCGCGCGGCACGGCAAAGATGCCGTGTTCCTGTACCAGCTTTTTCGACAGCGCATAGCTGTCGGCCACGCTCGTCTTGCCCTTCAGGCGGAACGAAGCGATGGCGCTCGTCAGGCGCGGATCGGCTGACGCCAGCACCTCGATGCCTTCGATGGCGCGCGCCGCTTCCACCCAGCGGTTGCGCAGCAGCCGCAGCCGCGCCTGCTTGTTGGCCACGCCGATCTGCGCATGCAAGTCCAGCGCCGTCGGCAAGCTCAGATAAGCGGCGAAATTGACCGTGCCCGTGTGCACGCGCGTGCGGATATCATCGCCCGCCTTTTCTCCCCGCAGTTCCCCCATGTACGGGTCGATATCGGCCACCCTGCCCCGCTTGATATACGCAGCACCCACGCCGACAGGCGCGCCTATCCATTTATGCAGGTTGATGCCGGCAAAATCCGCTTGCAGGTCAGGAATCGTCATGTCCAGCTGGCCGAAGCCGTGCGCCGTATCGACGATCACGTCGATGCCCCGTGCGCGTGCCAGGCGGCTGATCTCGGCCACGGGCAAGACCATGCCGTTGCGGTGATTGACGTGCGTGAGCAGCATCAGTTTCAATGCCGGATGCCGTTCCATGGCAGCAACATAGGCGGCGATGACGCCGTCATGCGTAAACGGTTCCGGCATGGCAATCGACACGACCTGGGCGCCGCGCCGCTGCTGCAGCCAGCGCGTGACGGTGATCATATTGTCATAATCGATATCCGCGTACAGCACCGTATCGCCCGGCCGCAAGCGGTTATAGCCGGCGATCAGGACTTGCAGCGCTTCCGTCGCACCGCGCGTCAGCACGATTTCATCGATGGCCACGCCCAGCGCCCTGGCCGCCGCCGCGCGCGCCGCCTCGAAGTCGGCCGGAAAGCGCATGCGCGCATACCAGGCGTTGTCGCGGTTGACCATGGCCAGCTGCTGCTCGTAGTGGCGCAGCACGGGCCTGGCCATCGAACCCCAGAAAGCATTGTCGAGTTGCACGATGGCATCGGTCGTGTCGTACTGCGCGGCCACGGCCTGCCAGTAAGCCTGGTTGCTGGCCAGGACTTCCGGCGCGGTGCCGGCCGGCACCGATGGCAAGGACGGAGGCAGGGCGGCAGATGCTGCCGCAGCCGATCCTGCGCCCGCCGCCATGGGCAGCGCTGCCGCCAGCGAACCCGCGCGCAACAGGGCGCGGCGTTGTGGATTCATCGTCATCTCCCTTAAAATTTCACTTTGTACTCGACGTACAGATTACGCCCGTCCGTGTCGTACGGCGCATTGCGCGAATAGATCAGACCGCGGCTGGCCTGGAAGGTTGCTTCGTCAGGATACTTGTCCAGCACGTTGTCGATACCCACGCGCACGGACTGCTTGTCGCTGATCTTGTAGCTGGCCGCCAGGTCGAGGAATTGCATGGCGCCAAAACGCTGGAAGATATCGCCCGTGGCATTGCCGGAATTGTCCGTCCACGCGCCGTAATAGCGCACGCGGGCCAGGGTATTCCAGTTGCCCAGGTCATAGTTGCCGCTGATGGTGGCTTTCTGGCGCGGCAAGCGCTCCTCGAAGACCTGGCGCTGGGCCGCATTCGTCACCAGGCTGGACTTGCCGTCGTCGACTTTCGTCGTGTTGTAGTTGTAGGCCAGGGTCAGGTTCAGCTTGCCGTCGCCGATACGGCTCAGGTGGCTGCCGACGATATCGATGCCGCGCGTGGTGGTGTCGAAGTCGTTCGTGAAATAGCTGACCGAGGTATAGCGCAGCGGATTGGCCACGCCGGCCGGCACGGCAAACGCGGCGGACGTGCTGAAGCGGTCGCTGACCTTGATGTCATACACGTCGACGGAACCGGAGAAGCCCGCCGATGTCTTCCACGTAAAGCCCAGCGACAGGTTCTTCGATTTTTCCGGCTTCAATGCCTTGGCGCCCAGCA
This sequence comes from Janthinobacterium sp. BJB426, assembly GCF_002735705.1. GTDB lineage: Bacteria > Pseudomonadota > Gammaproteobacteria > Burkholderiales > Burkholderiaceae_D > Janthinobacterium. Next base: position 377,421 of record NZ_PDZL01000001.1, on the reverse strand, counting down.
GGATGGCCAGCGGATCGTTGTTGGCCAGGCGGCCGCTGGTAAACAGCAGCAGGGTCTTGGTGTCGAGGCCTTGATTCGTGCTGTTGGTGTTCGACTGGCCCGGCGTCGGCGCACGGAAACCCGTCGAGTAGGAACCGCGCAAGGCCATGTCTTCGCTCAAGGCATAGCGGGCCGACAACTTGCCGTTGACGGTGCTGCCGAATTCCGAGAAATGTTCATAGCGGGCCGCGCCCCCCAGGCTCAGGGCCTTCGTGACGGGTACTTCCACGTCCAGGTAGGCCGCATAGCTGTCCTGGCCCCAGCTGCCCGCCTGGCGGTCGCTGAAGCCTGGCGCGCCATTCGCATTCGCGTCGAGGCCGATGGTCGCGCCCGGCCCCACCGTCCAGGACGCCACGTCGCCCGCCTTCACGCCATAGGTTTCATTGCGCGCCTCCGCGCCGAAGGCGATGTTGACCGGTTGCGGCAGGGACGCCACGGGCAATTCATAGTTGAAGTTGGCGTTGAGAATCTTTTCCACCTGCGACAACTGGCCCAGGTAAAACGATGTCGGGCTGCCCGGTCCCATCGAGGCGTTGATGGAATTGGCCAGCTTGTAATCGATGCGGTTGCGCCCCCAGGAAGCGCTCACGTCCCAGCCGAAGCGGTCGTTGAAATGGCCGCGGACGCCGGCCACCACCTGTACATCATCCTGCTCGTTCGAATAGCTGGGGCTGAAGCCCAGCGGATAGATGCTGCGCAAGTCCCAGCCTGGGAACAGGCTGCTGGTTTTATATGCGCCCGTGCTCGTGTCCGGGTTGCGCCAGTTGAAATCCGAGGTGCCGTCACTGCGGCTGAACAGGCCAAAACCGTACAGTTCCGTCGTGTCGGACAGGGCCATGCTGGCGTTGAAGCCGATGCGCTTGCTGTCGAGTTCAGGCTGGCCCCAGCGCTGCACGGGATTCGGTACCTTCAGTTCCGGATGCGCATTCTGGAAAGCAATCGCGTCGGCCCGCTGGCGCGTGCGCGACGTGGGGTCGGACTTGGCCAGCGCGCCGAAAATCGTCGCCTTGCCCGTCTCGCCAAAGGCAAAGCCCGTCTTCAGGTTCACTTCATTGCCCTTGCCGTCGCCTTCCGAATATTGCGAATGGTGCACGGAGACCTCCGTGCCGAGCGTATCGTCGAGAATGATGTTGATCACGCCGGCAATCGCATCGGAACCGTACTGGGCGGAAGCGCCGTCGCGCAGCACCTCGATGCGCTTGATGGCGGAGACGGGAATCTGCGCCAGGTCCGGCGCCTGCGCGCCGCGCGCGCCCAGCAAGGCGCTGCGGTGGAAACGCTTGCCATTGACCAGCACCAGGGTCTGGTCCGGCGACAGGCCGCGCAGGGTGGCGGGACGCACGAACACTTGCCCGTCAGCCATCGGCAGACGCTGTACCACATATGAAGGCACGAGTTGCGCCAGCACATCGTTCAAGTCCGACGATTCAACGGCGCCGATATCTTCGCGGTTGAACACATCGACGGGCGCCATGGTGTCGAACTGCGTGCGGTTGCTGCCGCGCGTGCCCGTGACGATCACGGCTTGCGGGGCTTCACTGGCGTCGCTGGCGGAAGCTGGCGCGGCGGGCGCGGCGCCATGGGCTTGGGCCGGATGGGCGAACAGGGCGTTCATGGCACACAACAGGGCCACCGCGCGGGCGATGCGGGTACGGGAGTAGGTCATGGAGAGGGTCACTATGCAGGTTGAATCAACAACAACGCGTCACGGCAAGACTCGCATCTTGCATGAAATATCACGAAGTTCGGCTTACTTACATTAAAAGCATCTAAATAGCGCAGATAACGTCAGATGGCGACATCATACGAAGGCAATATTTCATCCGTATGACGATGGAAGCCCCGTTCAAAAAACCACACGCCCATGAAAAAAGGCGCCAGCGGCGCCTTTGCAGAAAGCAGTCACAGCACTCAACCGCCCGCCACCACCATGCTCTCGATGAGGATGGAACCCGTCTCTTTGGTGCCGCGGCGCAAGGCGTCCGCGCCCACGGCCACGATATTGCGCAGCATGTCCTTCATATTGCCGGCGATGGTGATTTCTTCCACCGGATACTGGATCACGCCGTTTTCCACCCAGAAACCGGAGGCGCCGCGCGAATAGTCGCCCGTCACGTAATTGGTTCCCTGTCCCATCAGTTCCGTCACCAGCAAGCCCGTGCCCAGCTTTTTCAGCATGGCACTAAAATCGTCGCTGGCGGCCGTCAGCTTCGAGGTCAGGTACAGATTGTGCGAACCGCCCGCGTTGCCCGTCGTCTGCATGCCCAGCTTGCGGGCCGTGTAAGTCGACAGGAAATAGCCTTGCACCACGCCATCCTTGACGACGTCGCGGCTGACCGTCTTGACGCCCTCTTCGTCGAACGGCGCGGAACCGACGCCGCCGATCACGTGCGGGTCTTCAAAGATCTGCACGTGCGAGGGCAACACTTGCGTGCCCAGGGAATCGTTCAGAAACGTGGACTTGCGGTACAGGGCTCCGCCCGAGGTCGCTTGCACATAGGTACCCAGCAAACCGGCCGCCAGCGGCGCCTCGAACAGCACGGGGCAAGTACGCGTGCCCAGTTTGCGCGCGTTCAGGCGCGACAGCGCACGCTCGGCGGCGTATCGGCCGATGGCTTCCGGGCTCGACATCTTGGCGGCGTCGCGCACGGATGAATACCAGTCGTCGCGCTGCATCTTGGCGCCCTTGCCGGCGATGGGCGCTACGGACAGGGTATGGCGCGAAAACGGGTAGCCGCCGATGAAGCCGCGCGAATTGGCGGATACAAAGTGCGATTGCTGCACGTGCACGCTGGCGCCCTCGCTGTTGGTGATGCGCGGATCAACGGCAAACGCGGCCGCTTCGGCCCGCTGGGCCAGTGCGACGGCTTCCTCGGTGGAAATGCGCCAGGGATAGAACAATTGCAAGTCGCGGGGAGACATTTCCAGCATGTCGGCATCGGCCAGGCCGGCGCAATCGTCCTCGGCCGTGAAGCGGGCGATGTTGTAGGCGGCGTCCACCGTGGCGCGCAAGGCGGCCGGAGAGAAATCGGAGGTGCTGGCATTGCCGCGCTTCTTGCCGACAAACACGGTCACGCCCATGCCCTTGTCCTTGTTTTGCTCGATCGTCTCGATCTTGCCTTTTCTAACAGAAACGGACAGGCCACCGCCTTCGCTGACTTCGACGGCTGCGTCGGTGCCGCCCGCTTCCCGCGCAAAAGACAACACATCACGGGCCAGTTGCTGCAATTGCTCTTGACTATGGGTAAATACGGAGTCGTTCATGCGCTGTTTTCTTCGGAAAGCCGCTAAAAAGGTTATCATAGCAGTCGTTTACAGTTTACAGGTGCGGCCTACGCGGCCAATCCCGCCTTATCATGCCAAATCCAAACCGGGGAGCTTGCGGCTTCCAATCGACCGAATTCGAACAGGAATATGAACGTCCATCGAAGTCGGAACTCAAGCGCCAGATGACCGTCCTGCAAAAGCTGGGCGAAGAACTCGTCAATGAGGCCCGTGACCGCGTCAAGCGCGTCCCGATGCCGGAAGACGTGCGCGACGCCATTCTCGAATGCCAGCAAATCAAGGATCACGAAGGCCGCCGCCGCCAGCTACAATACGTGGGCAAGAAGATGCGCACCCTGGATGAGGAAGAAGTTGCCGCCATCCAACGCACCATCGATAGCTGGAAAGGCTTGTCGAAAGCCGACACGGCCAATATGCACGCGATGGAACGCCGCCGCGACAAACTCTTGACGGATGACAAGGCGTTGACCGTCTTGCTGTCGGAAAACCCGGAACTGGACGTGCAGCACCTGCGCACCTTGATCCGCAATGCCCGCAAGGAGCAAGCCGAGAACAAGCCGCCCAAAGCCTACCGCGAAATCTTCCAGATCTTGAAAGAGATCGCCAAGAAGAAAAACGGCGGCAAGAAAGATGCCGACGAAGATGGCGTCGAGCCAGAAGAAGACGAGTAAACAGCTGGGGTCTGCCCCCAAAATTTACGAAAAACCGGGATCTGCCCGGTTTTTTTACGACATAGACAGGTGCCCCATGACCACGATAGAAGACGAATTGATTATCGGCCTCGTGTCGATCTCGGACCGCGCCAGCGGCGGCGTGTATGAAGACCTGGGCATCCCCGCCCTGGAAAGCTGGCTGTCCGCCGCCATCCGCACGCCATTCCGCCTGGAAAAACGTTTGATCCCGGACGAGCGCTCGCAGATTGAAAACACCCTGATCGACATGGTCGACCTGAGCCACTGCCATTTGATACTGACGACGGGCGGCACGGGACCGGCGCGGCGCGATGTGACGCCAGACGCCACGCTCAGCGTCGGAACCAAGGAAATGCCCGGTTTCGGCGAACAGATGCGCCAGATCAGCCTGCAATTCGTGCCGACGGCGATTTTGTCGCGCCAGGTGGCCGTGATCCGCGAGACGCCGGAGCGCGCCGCCCTGATCATGAACTTGCCGGGCCAGCCAAAAGCCATCAAGGAAACCCTGGAAGGCTTGAAGGATGTTGATGGAAATCAATTGGTGAACGGCATCTTTGCCGCCGTGCCGTATTGCATCGACCTCATCGGAGGCCCTTACATGGAAACCGACCCGGCCATCTGCAAGGCCTTCCGTCCCAAATCGGCGCTGCGTCCGGCGCAACCTTTACCTGAGGAAAATACATGAGCACTTTGCTGGAAACCATAGAACTCGACAGCGCACCGAACCCCACCGTCTCCATCATCTGGATGCATGGCTTGGGCGCCGACGGCAACGACTTCGTTCCCCTGGTGAAAGAACTCGACCTGCGCGGCTGCCCCGCCATCCGCTTCATCTTCCCCAGCGCCGGCACCATGCCCGTCACCATCAATAACGGCTATGTGATGCGCGCCTGGTACGACATCCTCGTGAGCGACCTCGTGCGCCGCGAAGATGAGAACGGCTTGCGCGCCTCGCAGGCTCAGGTCGAAGCGCTGATCGCGCGCGAAAAGGCGCGCGGCATTCCCGCCAGCCGCATCATCCTGGCCGGTTTCTCGCAAGGTTGCGCCATGACCTTGCAGACGGGCTTGCGCCACGCGGAGCCGCTGGCCGGCCTGATGTGCCTGTCCGGCTACCTGCCCCTGGCCGACAAGACGGCGGCGGAACGCACGCCGGCAAGCCTGCAGACGCCGATCTTCATGGCGCACGGCACGGCCGACCCCGTGGTGCAGATCGGCCGCGCACAACAGTCGCGCGACTTGCTCACCGGCATGGGTTACAAGGTGGAGTGGCACGAGTACATGATGCAGCACTCGCTGTGCCAGGAAGAGATCGACGCCATCGGCGCGTGGCTGAAAAAAGTATTGGCATAAAGTAAAACAGGCGCAGTGTGCGCCGCGCCTGTTGTCTTGCGGAACGCCGGGAACGATCAGTTTACCGGCGTTTTTTCATTCCAGATTTTCAGCATGTCGGGCGACGCTTCCGAGCGGATGCCATTGTCCGTCAGCACCGATTCCGTCGCTGCCAGCATGTCCTTGCGGGGCACGACGACCATTTCCGCATCGCGCTGCTGGAAGCGGAACGTCAGCAATTCATCCGTCTGGTCGCGCAGCAAGGCCACCAGGTGCGCCAGGCTGCGCACGCGCACGCCATTGACGGAATCGACGACCGAGAAGAAACGGGTGCTGTAGCCATTCATCAGCTTGTGCGGGAAGAACGGCGCGGCGATCACCACCAGCTCTTCGCGTTCGCTGTCGGGCGCATCGCCGCGCCGCGTGGCCAGCGGATTGCCGGCAAACGCCATGCCGCCCAAGATTGCTGGATTGCCATTTGGCGCCGCCATGAATTCCGTGGTGGCGCGTGAAAACACCATGGGGCCGAAGATGAAATAGGATGGGTAATTGCCCTGCAGGCCGGCGATCAGCATCGGATGCGCGGCCGAGACGGGCACCTTGATTTTCAGGGGCGCGCCCTGGCGCACCACCGTCAGCGGCAATTCGCCATCTTTCGCCAGCTGCTGCACCCGGTACTGGAAGCTCACGCGGCTGTTGGCGTTCAGCTTGACCATGCCCTGATTGTCAATGGGAAATTCGCCGATATGCGTGATGACATCCCACTCCTTGAGCGGATAGGCCGCATCCTTGCTGGCCGGCGACATCACGACGGCGCCCTCGACGCCCTTGGCCAGCTTCAGATAGGTGCGCAGCGCGGGGTTTTCCAGCGTTTGCGTCACGTCGCGCATGGCCGGCTTGCCCTTGGGCGCGCCACTGTCTTGGTCGCGCAGGAACAGCTCGATTTCCTCGTTGGGGATGATGTAGCCAATGTTTTGCGCATTGAGCATGCCGGCAAAGGCCAGGCCGATCATCTTGTCGCCGGCAATCACGGGGCCGCCGCTATTGCCCGGGTTGATGGCCGCATCGATCTGGATGCGCAGGCCGGAGACAGGAAAGTTGTAGCGCACGAATTCGATGCGCGAAACGATGCCCTTGGTGATCGACAAGGACGTGCCGCCCGTCGGATAGCCATATGCCAGCACGGCATCGCGCACGTCCGGCAAGACATTGGCGCGCGGCACGGCTTTGTGGCTGGAAAAAAAACTGTCGTCGTCGATTTTCAGCAAGGCCAGGTCCATGCCACGCGAGATGGCCAGCACGGTCGCAGGGATCTTGTCGCCGGCGCCATTGGCCTGGATCTGCACCTGACTGGCATAGCCGACCACGTGCGCATTGGTGAGGATGCGGCGGCCTTCGATGACGACGCCGGAACCCGTCACCTCTTGCGGCGCCGCCTTGCTCCACGGCTTGTACGGGTCCGGCCCGCGCAGGGTGGAAAACACCTTGACGACGGAGTTTTCCAGGGCGGAAGCACTGGCGCTGGCGGCCGTCTCGGCGGCCAGCGCACGCACCGTCATCAAGGGACCAAGGACCAACACTAGCAAGGCGCGGCCCATCAGGGTGAAGCACGGACGAGTTTTCATTGAGCTTGTTGGCAATGGAAGGGAAGTAAAATTATATATTGAATAATTGCAACTTCATTACACTTTGTCCATCTTTGCCGAATAAGCCCTCGAATCAGGCGGGCATGGGCGGCACACCCAAGGCCGGCACGGCCGTCTGCGCGCCATTCATCACCATGGCCAGGAAGGTGTAATAGCCATTGATGCCCATCAAGTCGACCACGCCGTGCTCGCCAAACAGCGCCAGCGCCCGCGCATACGTGGCATCGCTGACGCGCTTGTTCTGCTGCAACTCGATGCAAAAGTCGTGCACGGCTTGCTCATCTTCCTTCAGGGCAGGCGGCAAGCGCCGTTCAGCAATGGCGTCCATGGCCGCTTGCGCGATGCCGTTCTGCACGGCCAGCGGCGCGTGTATGGCCCACTCGACTTGCTGGTCCCACTGGCGCGCCGTCACGAGGATCGCCAGTTCCGACAACCGCGTGCCGATGGCGCTGCGGTAGCGCAAATACTCGCCCATGCGCTGCGCCGTTTCCATCAGTTCGGGGCTGCGGATCAGCGGCACGAAGGGGCCGTACAGCGCCCCGCGCGGACCGTCGATGATGGCTTGCGCAGCTGCGCGCTGCTGGGCGTCGAGCTGCGCCAAAGGCAGCGGCGGCAAACGGTCGATATCGCTACCGGCCATCAGGCAGTCCAGGCGACCACGTCCTGCTGCTGTTCGCCCAGGCCGGGGATGCCCAGGCGCATGCTGTCGCCTTTTTTGAGGAAACGCTGCGGCTTGCGGCCCTGGCCTACGCCCGGCGGCGTGCCCGTGGCGATGACGTCGCCCGGTTCCAGGGTCATGAATTTCGACAGGTAGCTGACGATCTGCGCCACCGTGAAGATCATGGTTTGCGTATTGCCAGTCTGCATGCGCTTGCCATTGACTTCCAGGTACAGGTCCAGATCCTGCTCATCGATGACTTCATCGCGCGTCACCAGCCACGGGCCGATGGGGCCGAAGGTGTCGCAGCCCTTGCCTTTATCCCATTGACCGCCCCGCTCCAGCTGGAACGAGCGCTCGGAGATATCGTTGACCACGCAGTAACCGGCTACGTATTTCAGGGCGTCCTCTTCGCTCACGTATTGCGCACGCGTGCCGATGATCACGCCCAGCTCCACTTCCCAATCCGTCTTTTTCGAGCCTTTTGGCAACACGACATTGTCGTCCGGGCCATTCAGGCAAGTAATGGCCTTCATGAACACGATCGGTTCGGCCGGGATCGGCATGCCGGACTCGGCCGCGTGATCCGCGTAATTGAGGCCGATGCCGATGAACTTGCCGACTTTCGCCAGCGGCACGCCGAAGCGTGGATTGCCGCGCACCAAAGGCAAGGTCTTTTCGTCGAGCTTGGCCAGCTTGCGCAGGGCCTTGTCGGACAGTTGCGCACCGTCAATATCCTGGACCACGCCAGACAGGTCGCGCAGTTTGCCTTCTTCATCGATCAGGCCCGGTTTTTCCTTGCCTGGACGTCCATAACGAACGAGTTTCATAGTCTTCCTTGGAGTTGATCATTGCCGCTGTGCAGGCTGCCATTTTACCGGATGGCCCGGCACGCCTGTAGCTGTGAATGAAAAACATCGCAAGTCCCGGCAATTGCAAGGCCGCCAGCACGCCAAACGCCGCCTGATACGCCTGCGGCGGATACTGCTGCTGGCTGTTCAGGGGCCAGCAGCCGAGGATCAGGCCAAAACCCGCCTGCACCAGGAAGGCGCCCGTGAAAATGAGCAGATTGAGGCAGGTGGCCGCCCTGCCCGTCAAGCTGGCCGGCATGCTTTGCGCAACGATCGCATACTCGAGCCCCGTCACCGTGCCCAGCAAGGTAAACAGCACGGACAGCAACGGCAGGCTGAGCGCCACGTTGCACGCCATCGCCACTTGCACGGCGACAAACAGGACGATGCCCACGCCCGCCACTTGCATGGGTTCAATCGCACGTCGCCCCGCCCACTCCGTCAGCATGCCCATGCCGATGGCGCCGAAGATGACGGCCGCCATACCCAGGTACAACAAATACGCCACGTTGTCATCGGACATGCCGCCCACGTCGGCCAGCCAGCGCCCTATCCATAAACCCTGCACGCCAAAGAACACCGTGTGCGGCAGCAGGATCAGCGCGATGGTGCGGCGAAAGGCCGGGTCACGATAGACACTCCACACGCTGACCTTGCTCATGGTTACGGCGGGCGCGGGCATGGCCGGCGACAGCAGGCGGATCAGCAAGCCGATGAACAGCGCCGCCAGCGCCAGCGCCAGGAACACGCCGCGCCAGTCCGTGTAGTGCAGGGCCAGCTTGACGGGCATGGTGGCCGTCGCCGCACCCAGGCCGCCCACGGCGATCAGGTAGCCATGCACGGAAGGCAGGCGAGCTGGCGCGATGGCGCACGAGACCGCTTTCACGGCAGCCATGAAACAGCCGCCCAGGCCCGCTCCCATCAAGGCGCGCGCCCACATCAGCTCGGCAAAGCTGTGGCCCCGGCTGAACAGCCACACGCCCAGCGCCGCCAGCGCCAGCAGCCACAGTTGCACCGTGCGGGGACCGTAGCGGTCGAGCGCCATGCCGACCGGCAGTTGCACCAGTGCAAAGGCGAGAAAAAAGGCGCTGGTCAGCAGGCCCAGCTGGGCTGGCGTCAGAGCGATGGCGCCCAGCAACTCGGCCGTCAGCACGGCATTCACACCGCGCAGCAGGCACGACAGATAATGCCCGAGCGCAAACGGCAGGAACACGAGGCAAAACACGGCCACGCCGGAGCGGGCAGGCGCACCGTGGCCGTACATGCTCAGGCGGCCTGTGCCAGGCGGATGATTTTATGCGGCACCTGCGGCACGGGATCATCCGTTTCAAAAAAGAATTTCTCCTGCCCAAAGGCCGGCTTCAAATCATCCATCCACGTCGCTTCCGCATCGAACTTGGCATAAAACGGCCGGCGCACCCAGTCCGGATTGCGCGCCTGCAAAAATTGTAGGGCAAACAGTTTTTCACCGTGGATGGTGACGATACCGTCGATCACGATCTTGCCGGGAAAGGCGCTCATGGAAGGCCCGCGCACCGTGCGCGACAGGCCGGACACCATCTGGTAGGCGGCCTGGAAAATCTCGTGCGCCTTCGCCAGAGGCAACTCGAAATAACCGCGCGGCCCCGTGTCGCGCTCGACAAACATGTAATACGGAACCGCTCCCAGGCGCGTGCCCGTCTGCCACAGCTCGGCCCAGCTTGCCGGGTCTTCATTGATGTGGCGGATCAGCGGCCCCTGCATGCGCAGGGTGGCGCCCGTGGAAACGATGCGTTTCACGGCTTGCTGGGCTATGTCCTGGCGCAGCTCGACGGTATGGCTGTAATGGCCCATCACGGCCAGGTTCTTGCCCGCCTTGACGATGCGCTCGAACAGGCGCATCAGGTCATCCGCATCGCGGTCGGAGACAAAACGCTGCGGCCAATACGCCACCGCCTTGGTGCCGATACGAATGTTCTGGATGTGCTCCAGGCCCGGCGCCAGCAGCGGTTCCAGGTAGGCAGCCAGTTGCCGCGTATTCATGATCATCGGGTCGCCGCCCGTGATCAGCACGTCCGTCACTTCCGGATGCAGTTTCAGGTAGGCGGCCAGCTCATGCGACTCGCGCGCATCGAACTTCATGTCGTCCATGCCGACGAACTGGGGCCAGCGGAAGCAGAAGGTGCAATACGCGTGGCACGTCTGTCCCGCGCTGGGAAAAAACAGCACCGTCTGCGCATATTTATGCTGCAAGCCGCGCACGGGCGCATCGTTAACCTTCGGCACGTTATGCGTCATCTGGCCGGCCGGGTGGGGATTCATGCCCAGGCGCAAGCCATGCACATAGGCATCAATAGCGGCCTTGTCCCGCTGCACCAGCACCAGGTCGCGCAAGTGCGCGTACTGCTCGGGCGGCAGCATGTCGCGGTGGGGAAAGACGAGGCGGTAGATGGGGTCGTCAGGAATATTGTTCCAGTCGATCAGCTGATCGAGCACATAGGCATTGGTGCGGAACGGCAAGACGTGCGACACCACTTGCACGGCTTCGCGCTGCTCTTCCGGCAGCCATTCCCACTGCCGCGCCTGTTGTATGGTTTGCCGCGTATACGGCTTGAACTTGGGTGGAAACGGCTCGGTAATGAGTGCGGACACGGTCGGCTCCTTGCCTGGAAATAACGATAACTTGCATGAAACCAGCCCCATATCGGCCAATTCCAGCCTCTTCCTCCCATGCCACGTCACCTCGGCATGCTGTGAAAGTCATCATAGTTCTTGCTGTTTGGAACCAAATTGCTACATATCAACAAGCCGTCGATACGTTGCATGCTGCCTACAAGCAACACCTTAGTTTGTTCCATCGCAATTTGAGGAAAGCGTCTGCGACGTAAATTACGGCTTGGCAACACATCCCTCGATATCACAAGGAGCTTTCATGAAACGCTTATTCACGGGTAGCCTGCTGTGCCTGGCATTTGCCGGTGGCAACGTCAGCGCCGCCGTCGAACCAACGGAAAAAGACGCCATCGCCATGGCCGAACGGGGCGCCGCCTTCATGAAGGCGCATGGCAAGGAAGAAATGATGAAGAAAATCACGGCGAAAGACCCGGACTTCGTGCAGGGCTCGCTATACGTGGACATGCGCGACATCAAGACGGGTATCGTGCTGGCCCACCCCATCAATCCTTCCATCGTGGGCAAGGATTTGACGGATGTGCCCGACGCGAATGGCAAGAAATATCGCCGTGAAATCATTGAGCTGGCGCAAAAGCAGGGCAAGGGCTGGGTCGATTACCAGTACAAGAATCCCACCAGCGGCAAGATCGAGCCGAAGACCACGTACATCCTGCGCGTCAACGATGTAGTGCTGGAAGCGGGGATCTATAAAAAATAAGGCAGGGGCGGCGCACGCACGCCGTGCGCCGCCTGCGCCTGGAACAGCCATAGCCGGGAGTCAAGCATGCTCAATCACTTACGCATCGGACCAAAATTATTGCTGGCGCCCACCCTGGTCTTGCTGCTGCTGATACTCAGCTCGACCGGCGCCTGGTATGGCATGGTGCGGCAAAATGCCTCGCTGGAAAACATGGTGCGGGTGCGCATCACGCATTTGAAGGCGGCCGCCGACGTACTCGGCGAGGCCAGGCAGGTGCATGGCAATATGTACCAGTTGCTGTCGTGGACGAATGGCAGCTTCGCCAAGGCCCGCCTCGATGCACTTGAACAACAGATCAAGGAGCGCCACGCGGCCATCGGCACCCAGCTGACCACGCTGCGCGCCACAGCCACGGGCGCCGAGCGCACTTTGGTCGATGCGGCCATCGCGGCGCTGGCCGGCTATCGCAAGGCCGTGCTGGAAACCATGGAAATGGCGCAGATGGACCAGTCGATCGCCACCAATTCCATGCTCAAGGCGGAAACCCAATTCGGCCAGTTCAATACGCAGCTGGCGCAACTGTCGGCCCTGGAAACAACGCTCAGCAGCCAGGCCCATGCGACGGCCAGCGCCGAGTTTCGCACCCTGGGCTGGAGCATGCTGCTGACGGTCCTGCTGTCTATCCTCGTCTCCATCGTGGTGACCATGCTGGTGCGCCGCGCCATGCTGGTGGAAATCCGCAGCATCGCCGACGCCGTGCAAGACCTGGCGGCGGGCAAGCTGACGGCCGGCGCGCCCAAACAGGGCAATGACGAAATCGCCGCCACCTCGCGCGTGCTGGACCAGACCATTGCCCACCTGAACCAGACCTTGCGCACCATCATGGGCGCCGTGCAATCGATCGACACGGCCTCGCACGAAATTGCCACCGGCAACCTGGATTTATCGGCGCGCACGGAAATGCAGGCCAGTTCACTGGAAGAAACGTCAAGCGCCATGGAAGCGCTGACGCAAGCCGTCAATGACAACGCCGACAATGCCCAGCTGGCCTGCGAGCTGGCGGGGCAAGCCTCCACCCTGGCCGTGCAAGGGGGCGCGTCGATGCAGCAGGCGGTGACGACGATGGCGACAATACGCGCCAATTCGCGTCAGATCGTGGATATTATCGGCGTGATCGACGGCATTTCCTTCCAGACCAATATCCTCGCGCTAAACGCGGCGGTGGAAGCGGCGCGCGCGGGCGAACAAGGCCGCGGCTTTGCCGTGGTGGCATCCGAAGTGCGCACCCTGGCGCAGCGCTCGGCGCAGGCGGCCAAGGAAATCAAGACCCTGATCGCCACCTCGGTGACCACCATCGATGGCGGCAGCGTGGCCGTGCAGCAAGCGGGCGACAGCATGGGCGCCATCGTGGCTTCGGTGCAGCAAGTCAATGAAATCATCCAGCGCGTGAAACAGGCCAGCGCGGAGCAGGCGTCCGGCATCACGGAAGTGAATCAGGCCGTCACGCAAATGGATGATGTCACCCAGCAAAATGCGGCCCTGGTGGAGCAGGCGGCGGCAGCGGCGGCCAGTTTGCAGGACCAGGCCGTCAAATTGTCGGCGGCAGTCAGCGTCTTTACCCTGGACCAGCGCCCCGCCGCGCCGAGCGGCCACACCGAAGAAGAAGCATTCCAGCATCCGGCGAGTACGCAGCCGGAGCGGCGCGCACTGCACAGCCCGTTGCGCGGCAAGTCCGCCTTGCCCGGCGCAAACACGACGCCGCAGCGCCGCCGTAGCTAGGCGGCTGGCGCGCGCATCGGTTTACTGAGGTAGCGCGAGCCGGCCAGCACGAAACGCCAAGGCGTATCCATCGCCTTGGAAATGCCGATGCGCGGGCCAGTGCGCACCGTCACTTCTTCCTCGCGGGGCAACAGCATGAACGGCGGCGCATCGAGCGCCAGCCGGTTCTGCAGATGGCTCACACCGAGCGCCTGACACACCTTGCCCGGCCCAGAGCACAGCAGCCGCGCATCCTCGACACCGCGCCGCTCGCGCATGATGTCGAGTCCCTCCACGGGTTCGATGGCGCGGATCAGCACGCCTGCGCCATGCCCTGCTTCCCGGCACACAAAGTTCAGGCACCAGTGGATGCCGTACGAGCGGTAGACATAGGCGTGCCCGGGCGGGCCGAACATGGCCACATTGCGCGGCGTCATGCCCCCATACGTGTGCGAGGCCGGATCCAGCCGGTCATACGCTTCCGTTTCCACGATGCGCCCGCCCACACCGTCGACCAGCACCGTCACGCCGATCAGCTGGTGCGCCACGCTGCTGGAATCGTCCGCAAAATCGATACCCGCAAGGATTTTTTTCATCCGGCAATTGTACTGCCGCGCATCCCGCCGCACGCCTTGCCCCACCTTAAAAACAAATAAAAATTGATATTTTCATCATGAATGTCGGAATGGACGGCGTCGTAAAATGACGAAAATCACGGCCGGACCGGGCCAAAACGGGGATTTTTCCAGAATATATTGCAGATATGAACTATTGCCATGCATAAACAGCGATAATCGTCGGGCACTGCGCCAGACGCTCATGAAGCGGGCAGCGGCAGCGCGCGACAGAATAAGCACCGGGCACAAAAATGATGATGAAAGCGTGATGATGAGAGCGGCAGCGCAAAAGCAGGTAGTGCAGGAAGATCCGGTTGACGCCTTGATGCGTTCCATCCGTATCCCGCCGCGTCCCAGCCTGCTGGTCGACTTGCAGCGCGAACTGGCGGAACAAGACCCGTCGCCGCGCCGCATCGCGCGCATCATCGCCGACGATGTCGGCATGTCGGGCGCCCTGCTGAAATTGGCGAATTCGCCGTTCTATGGCGCCGCGCGCAAGGCCAAGTCCGTCGAGCAAGGCATCAATTTTCTCGGCATCAACCAATGCAGCGCCATGATGACGGGCTTGCTGGCACGCCAGGCGCTGGAAGCGGAAGGCGTGGAACTGACCAACTTCTGGGATGTGTCGGCCAAGCGCGCACGCGCCCTGGTATTTACTTCGCGCAAGCTGCGCATCGCCCCACCCGACATCGCCCACACCTTCGGCCTGTTCTGCGATATCGGCGTGCCCTTGCTGATGAACCGCTTTCCCGACTACGTCAACACCTACGCGGCGGCGGCCAACGATGCGCACAATTGTTTTACGACCCTGGAAGACGCGCGCCACCAGACCAACCACGCGGCCATCGGCTGCTTGCTGGCACGCAACTGGGGCTTGTCCTCGGACGTCTCGTGGGCGATCTTGCACCACCACGACTACACGGTGCTGGCCGACCCGTCCACGGACGACGCCATCCGCTCGCTCGTCGCCCTGTCCCTGCTGGCCGAAAAGGGCATTCAGCGCTACCATGGCAACAGTACCTCGCTCGAGTGGGACAAGGGCGGCGAACTTGCCTGCCAGCATCTTGGCCTGTCGCAGGAAGAAGCCGCCGACCTGCTCGACGAATTGCACGAGATGTTCGATACCGACCATTGAGGTATCAGGCGGCCGCGTCCGCCTGTATGATCTGTCCCGGCGCCCGGCAAAGCCCTGGCGCCTGTTTCCGTTTGCCTGACCCGTCTTTCTTAACCTGTTGATCGCCATGCCCAAAAATAAGCGTCCTGTCCCCCGTAAATCCGCCAACACGCCTGAAGACAAGGATGAATCCGTCACGCGCATGCTGTGCACGATGGCCCTGAACCTGGCGGAGCAGGAAGACAGCGAATCGCAGGGCACGGTGCTGGCCGAGCAAGCCGTCGAATTCGGCCGCCTGATCCGCAAAGCCTTGAATCAAAAGAAGGATGAAATCCTGTACGACGCCATCGAGCGTTCCAAATACGAAGACGTTGGCGCCTACCAGTATTTGCGCAGCCATATCGAGGAAGCGGCCTCCATTTCCGTGATCCGCCGCGAGAATGCCCCGGCCATGGAAATCAACGCCTTCGTCGTCCCCCTGCTCGTGCAAAGCACGGGTGGCCTGAAGGAAGCGGACAGTTTCCAGGACCAGGACGCTTTCGAAGCGCTGGTGAAAAGTTTCCAGCAGGCAGAACTGGAAAGCGCCAAGGCCAAGGTGGTGCTGATGAGCCATGCCTACGACCTCGATGAAATCGACCGCATCACGTATAGCCATTTGCATGAAATGGTGCGCGATGCCTACGCGTCCATGACGGACAAGAAAATCGTTGCCACGCCGGGCCTGGAAAGCAGCATCGTCGGCTGGAGCGAAACGGCCTTCGGCCCGAAGGACACGGCGGTCGAACTGCTCTTCCTGCTGGGCTTTGCCTTGAAACGCGTGGACGACCCGTTCTATGTGGAACCGAAGGACGAAGCGGCGCTCGACGCCTGGTTCGACGCGCGCATGGCCCGCTACCAGCAATGGACGACGGAAGTCGGCGATCTGGTGAAACGCTGCCTGGCGCCCGCCGGCAACGCCCTGGAAGTGAGTTTCCTCTATCAGGATCTGTTCCACGGCGGCAAGGAACAAGGCATGAGCGAGTATGCGATGCTGCAGATGATGTCTGGCATCAACCATGCCTTGGAGGAAAACAAAGTGGACGCCGGCGATGTATCAGTCGTCGTCGGCCCGGCCGATGAACACGGTGAAATGCTGTTGCGCGTCAACGTCAGCACGGCGGGCGGCGAGCTGCTGCACAGCGCCGACAAGCCGCTGGACCTGGCCGCCGACCTGCAGGACGAAGTCGACGACATCTGCGATGCGCTGGCCACCATCGGCGTGACGCAACTGTCCGTGGCGCTGAAATTCGACGCCAAGGGACAGCCGCTGGAAGCGCAGCCGTACGCCCCAGCATAAGCAACTGACTCACCTTATTACAACGGCTGCAATGTTTTCCATTGCAGCAACTTGGCGCCATACGCGAGCGTGTAGGCGGGGCTGCTCGACGGCAGGCTGACGATACGGTAGCGCTGCGCATGTTCACCCAGCACCTTGATGCCCAGCTTCGCGGCCGTGCCGCCATTGAAGGCGATCGTTTGCAGTTGCGGCAGGCTGGCGGCCAGTGCCACCAGGTCGTTGTCGTCGCGTTCGCGGATATTGCTGTCCAGGCTGCCCGTGCGCTGCGCCTGCGCCACCACGTCCCACAGGCCCACGCCGTGCGCCAGCAAAGTGCTCAAGCGGGTCGCATAAGGCAGGCTGGTCAACTCCACGCCCAGCACTTCGCTCAGCAACATCCAGAACTTGTTTTGCGGGTGCGCATAGTACTGGCTGTGCGCCAGCGATTTTTCGCCGGGCAGGCTGCCCAGTATCAGCAGGCGCGTATCGGCATCGACAACGGGATCGAAACAGCGCTTGCGCGGGTCGGCGGCATGCTCTGGCAGGAAGGCTGGGCTATTCAAATGAGCGGTCCGAAAGGGAAAATGAAGGATCATTTTACCCGGCCACGCGACGGTGTAGAATTCCCGGACAACTATCCCTACACCAGAGACCACCCATGCGCACCATCGACACCCTGCTGGCCCAGTATGGCGAAAGCCACCGCAACCATGTCAATGAATGGGTGCACATCGTGTGCGTGCCGCTGATTGTTTTCAGCTTGCTGGGGCTGCTGTGGAGCGTGCATCCCAGCGTGGCGCTGCTCGGCAGTATTCTGGCCTTATACTATTATTACAAGCTGTCGCGCCCGTTTGCGGCGGGCATGCTGGTCATGCTGGCCGCCATGCTGGGCCTGCTGTTGCTCATGCCGCCGCTGACCATCCTGCCCGTGTCGCTGGCGCTGTTCGTGCTGGCCTGGATAGGCCAGTTCATCGGCCACCAGATCGAAGGCAAGAAACCGTCGTTCCTCGACGATGTGCGCTTTTTACTGGTGGGGCCGCTGTTCGTGCTGGGATTTTTGTACCGGCGCCTGCGGCTGGCGTATTGAGCGGCAGGTGGCCCCGTGGTCACACAGGAGCGGTAACAGATTTTTACTATTCACAACTAGTTATCTGAGGCAAGTGTCCTTATGATAAGTCATCAACTGCCGGTCGACGCAATCGGCAACCAACTTTTGTCCAAGGGAGTCCTACATGAAAGCACCAATTATTGCATTGGCATTGCTCGCCACCCTGGCCGGCTGCGCCGTACAACCGAACTCGGCAAATGTCTACAATGCGCGCCAGGCGCAGAATGAACAATCGGTTCGCATGGGTACGGTTGAATCCGTGCGCCAGGTAACCATCGACAAGGGTGAAACGGGCACGGGCGTACTGGCAGGCGCGGCGCTGGGCGGCGTGGCCGGCTCGACTGTCGGCGGTGGCAAGGGCGCCATCGCGGCCAGCATCCTCGGCGCCGTCGCCGGCGGCATGGCCGGCAAGAGCATCGAAGCGAATGCCTCGAACAAGCCCGGCCTGGAAATCACCGTGCGCCTGGACAATGGCGACATGCGCGCCATCGTGCAAGACGCGGACGAGCTGTTCCGTCCGGGCGAGCGCGTGCGCCTGCTGTCCGATGGCCGCAAGACCCGCGTCACGCACTGATCCGTTTGCCGGCGCATGCGCTCAGCCGAAGGCGCCGGCAGCGAGCAAGGCGGAAGGGTGCAGCCAGATGGCAATCACAGCCGTCACGACGACATACACAAGCAGGCTCCAGACTTTGATCTGCAGTGAGGCTGGCATGGCGGTTCCCTTTCAAAGATGCAATGCAGAAAATATTTACTTGATAATAAAGTAAATATTTTCATAAATTCAACATTTTCCAGAAGCACTGCGCTGGCTCAATGCCCGGCTGTCTCCTGACCGCTCTGTGAGCAAGCTCGACCAAGACTCGCCATCCCCGCGCGATGCCCGTATACTTGCGCGATGTCATCTCCTCTCCTGTTCATCATTGCCTGCCTGATCTGGGGCTCCACCTTCTGGGCCATCACCTTGCAGCTGGGCGATGTCGCCCCCGCCGTTTCCGTGGTCTACCGCTTCGGCCTCGCGTCCGCCACCCTGTTTGCCTGGTGCGCCGTGCGCGGCGACCGCTTGCGCCTGCCCTGGCGCGCGCAAAAATGGATGCTGCTGCAGGGCCTGGCCTCGTTTGCCCTCAGCTATGTGTGCACCTACAGTTCGGAGCAATACCTGGTGTCGGCCCTCGTCAGCGTGCTGTTCGCGCTGATGGTGTTCTGGACGCCGTTGCTTAACCGCATCGCTTTCGGCACACCGATCACCTGGAGCACGTGTTGCGCGGCGTTCGTCGCCATCTGCGGCATCGTGCTGCTGTTTTACCAGTCCATCGGCGCGGCGCTGCACGATATTCTCGGTGGCGGCAATGGTCATTTTCTGCTCGGCTTCATGCTGGCCCTGGTAGCCACCGTGTCGAGCACGGTGGGCAATGCCCTCGTCATGAAAGTGCGCGCACACTCCGGCAACGTGATGCTGACCATGGCCTGGACCATGCTGTGGGGCACCTTGATGGTGGCCGTCTGGGCCATCGCCACGGGACAGTCCTGGCAATTGCCCACGCGCCCCAGTTACTGGATGGGATTGGTGTACCTGGCCATCTTCGGCTCGGTGATCGCCTTCAGCGCCTATTTCACCTTAATCGCCCGCATCGGCACGCAAAAGACCGTGTACATCGGTGTCGTCACGCCCGTCATTTCCGTGCTGCTGTCGGTGCAGTTCGAACACTACCGGCCCGCCGCCATCGAATGGGTGGGCATGGTGCTGTGCCTGTCCAGCGTGGCCTGGGCCCTGACGTCGGGGGCGCGCAAGACGAATCCCATCGCTTCCCTTTCCACCACTTCATCCACAAAGGCAACATGAGCACCTCTTCCTCCCTCGCCATCCGTCCCGCCACCGCATCCGACGTGGCCGCCATCTTTGGCATGATCCACGAACTGGCCGTGTTTGAAAAACTCGAACACATGATGATCGCCAGGGAATCCATGCTGCACGACAGCCTGTTCGGCGCCCATCCCGCATGCGAAGCGCTGGTGGGCGAGGAAAATGGCGAAGTGGTGACGTTCGCCCTGTTCTTCCATAATTTTTCCACCTTCCTGTGCCGCAAGGGCTTGTACCTGGAAGACCTGTACGTGAAACAGTCGGTGCGCGGCAAGGGTTATGGCAAGCAGATGCTCGTGGCGCTGGCGCAACTGGCCGTCGAACGCGATTGCGGCCGCTTCGAATGGTCGGTGCTGGACTGGAATGAAAACGCGATCAACTTCTACAAGGGCATGGGCGCGGACGTGATGCCGGACTGGCGCATCTGCCGGGTCGCTGGCGATGCCTTGACGCAATTGTCGGCGGGTACGCCAAAGCTTGCCTGATTGGAGGGGAACTGTAAGCGTAAGTTCCAAAAAAAATCCCCGCGGGCTAGCGGCACCGCGGGGTGAACCCATTGTCAAGTGGGAGGGGGAGAATGCAATCAACGGTTATCAATATAAACGCTGCCGCTTGCCACGGCGCCGACCTTTACATTTGCTTACCGGGCCTTACATTTGACTTAAATCCGCTAACCAAGTGTCACCGAGTGTCGCTCGAAAGACACTGATTATTTCCGTGGTTCAATCAATGTGCCGTGCAAGCCGATATGTTGTTGCGTAACCCCACTGCCACCCTGCGATTTTCTATAGATTTGGTACACTGTCAGGCAGGCGGTGCAGCCAGCAACCACGGCAAAAATGACCATGCGACGCTCCTTGAATATGCTTGAAGGAATCAGGGTCCGCAGCACCTGATGATGACCAGGCGAGCAGGGAAGATTCAGTGTGGCATCTTCGCCCTGGCGGGCATTGTGCAATGTCAAACACGCCAATTTGACGGGGTCATGGCATTTGATATGGCGCAAAGTGGCGGCATTCCGCTCACACAAAATGAACGCATCATTACGCACCTGGGAGCCACATCATGAATGTTTCTGCCAAACCGCTCGTCATGAAAATCTACCGCGCCTACCTGCGCTCCCGCCTGGAGCGTTACACGCGCGACTTGCAAGCCATCGCCGAACAGCGCGAGAACGACTTCCAGGCTGAACGCATCCTGCACCAGGCCGTCGTCTCGGTGCGCTCCAAACTGCACTCGCTGTAACCGTGATGCCGTCAGTGCTGCCGGCCGGCCACGGCCCAGCGCTCCACCAGTTCAAACAAGCCTTGCGTCAGCAGGGCCAGCACGGCTGCGGGGATCGCGCCGGCCAGCAGCATGTCGTTGTCGTTCAGCGCCAGGCCGATGGTGATGCGTTCGCCGTAACCGCCCGCGCCGATGAAGGCGGCGATGGTGGCCGTGCCCACGCTCATCACGGCCGCCGTTTTCACGCCCGCCAGCATGACGGGCAAGGCCAGCGGCAAGTCCACGTGCAGCAGGCGGTCGCGCTTGTTCAAACCCAGCGCCAGCGCCGCCATGCGCAAGCCTTGCGGTACCTGCAAGATGCCCGTGCACGTGTTGCGCACGATGGGCAGCAAGGCATACACGAATAGGGCCACCAAGGCTGGCACCGTGCCGATCATGCCCAGCACGGGGATCAATATCGCCAGCAGGGCCAGCGACGGCACCGTCTGCAGCACGCCGACGAAGGCCAGCACCGTTTGCCGCAGCGGCGCCGAAAATGCCGCCAGCACGCCCAGCGGAATGCCTATCACGCACGCCAATGCCACCGACAGCAGCACCAGGGTCAGATGCTGGCGCGTCAGTGTCCACAAATCGTCGCCGATGATTTTATCGAGCAGCTTGCTGCGCGCGCCGGCCGGTTTGTTCGCCTGCGTGCCGGACGCCAGCCACTGGCGCGCCACGTCAGAAAAAGTCTTGCCATCGATTTCCACGGCCGCATTCATGGCGATCATGTCGCTCTCGCTGATACGCCCCTGCAAGCCTTGCAGCGCCAGCCAGGCGGCGGGAAAACGCTGCGGCACGTCGAGCCGGTACAGGAGCATGGCGTCGTAGCGGGGAAAATACTGCTGCGTGTCGGCCAGCACGCGCAAGCCGTACTGGCGTATTTTCGCGTCCGTCGAATAGATGTCGATCACGTCCACCTGCCGCTGCGCCAGCGCTTCATAGGCGATGCCGTGATCGAGCCCGCGCGGGCGCTGCGGCAAGCCATAGCGCGCGGCCAGGCCCGGCCAGCCATCGACCCTGCCGATGAACTCATGCGACAGGCCGAATGTCAGGGCGGGGTGTTGCGCCAGCTGCGCCAGGCTGGCAATCGATTTTTCGTCGCTGCGCATGGCCAGCGCATACGTATTGTTGAAGCCCAGCGGCACGGCCACGCCCAGGCCCAGCGCCGCCAGTTCGCGCCGCATCTGTTCCAGGTCAATGGCTTTGTCATGCTTGAGGATTTCGCTGCCGATGGTGCCCATGTATTCGGCATACACGTCGATGCTGCCCGCCTGCAGCGCGGCCAGCACGATGGCCGTGTTGCCCAGGCCCTGGCGGTGCTGCGCCTTGACGTGCGGCGCGGCGCTCTGCTGGAGGATTTCGCCGAGAATATACGATTCCGTGAAACGCTTCGAGCCCACCTTCAGGGTGCCCCCATCCATGGCAAGGGAGGACATGGGCGCGGCGGTGAAGACCAGCAACAACAACAGGTAAACAACACGCACGCGGCGCTCCAGGACGGATGATCAATCCGGCAAGCTTACCACCGGCGCGCGCCAGACACCGCCATGCACCACGCCCGCGCACGGGTTCAGGCCCAGCGCATACGCCAGGTCGGCCGGGCGCGCGATGCGCCACAGGGCAAAATCGGCGCGCTTGCCCACCACCAGGCTGCCCGTTTCATGCTGCAAGCCCAGCGCGCGCGCCGCATGGCAGGTAGCACCGGCCAGCGCTTCCTGCGGCGTCAAGCGCCACAAGGTGCACGCCATGTTCATCGCCAGCAGCAGGGACGTCATCGGCGACGTACCCGGATTGCAATCGGTGGACACGGCCATCGGCACGCCGGCCGCGCGCAAGGCCGCGACAGGCGGCGGCTGCGTCTCGCGCAAAAAGTAATACGCGCCCGGCAGCAGCACGGCCACCGTGCCGTGTTGCGCCATGGCGGCGACACCCTCTTCCGACAGGAATTCCAGATGGTCGGCTGACAGGCCCCCGTAGCGCGCCACCAGCGCCGCGCCACCCAGGTCCGACAGCTGCTCCGCATGCAATTTGACGGGCAGGTTCAAGGCGCGCGCCGCCGCAAACACCCTTTCGGTCTGCGCCGGCGTAAAACCGATGCGCTCACAAAACGCGTCGACGGCGTCGACCAGGCCGTCACTGGCCAGCTGGGGCAGCATCTGCGCGCACAGCAGGTCGATATACGCGTCGGCCTGGCCCGCATATTCGGGCGGCAGCGCGTGCGCGCCAAGAAAGGTGGTGCGCACGGACACGGGCAGCTCTTGCCCGATGCGGCGCGCCACGCGCAGCATCTTCGCTTCGCTGTCCGCGTCGAGACCATAGCCGGACTTGATCTCCAGGGTGGTCACGCCCTCGGCCAGCAGCGCCAGCACGCGGGGCAGGCTTTGCCGCAGCAATTCGTCGTCGCTGGCCGCGCGCGTGGCGCGCACGGTGGACATGATGCCGCCGCCGGCGCGGCTGATGTCTTCATAGCTGGCGCCATTCAGGCGCGCCTCGAATTCGTCGCTGCGGTTGCCCGCGTGGACGATATGCGTGTGGCAGTCGATCAGGCCGGGCGTGAGCCAGCAACCCTGGCCGTCCTGCAGCACCGCGCCGCTGGCCGGCAGCTCGTCGCCAGGGCCGAACCAGGCGATGCGGCCATCCTTGACGGCGATGGCCGCGTCCAGCAGTTCGCCATAACCGTGTTCCATGGTGGCCAGGTGGACGTTGTGGATGACCAGATCCCAGTCTTGCATGGTGTTTCCTTCCTAGATGAACAGGTCGACGCACAATACGGTCGAACGCTGCAAGGCGTCGAGCCGCCATTCCTGCGCATCGTCAGCGTCCAGCAACAGCGCGTCATGGCGGGCCAGCGCGAACTGCTGGTCGCCACCGCGGGCCAGCACGTGGCCTTCTCCGGCGACAAACAGCAAGGTCGCCGCGCTGCGCCGCACCAGCCGGCACGGGGCCGTGATTTTTTCCAGCTGGTGGCGGCAGCGGTCGCGCCGCGTCATCACATTGAAATCCGTCGTTGTCCCCTTGACTTGCGCCTCCACGATCGCCTCGCCGGGAAACCACAGCATCGGTTGTGCCGCGCTCAACGTCACCTTGCGCGCGCCATCAAGCGTCAGCTGCACGCTGTCGCCATCGACCAGCATCAGGCTGCGGTCGATGCCGGGAAAGCTGGAAAACGGCCCGCTGGCCGTGATCGTCGCCAGGCTGATACGCCAGTCGAATTCCGTCAGGCCGGCACCGGGCGGAGAAATGGCGATTTCCATCGTGCTGCCGCCGCCGTTTTTCCACGGCGCGGCGCGCAGGCATTCCTGCGGGATGAAGGTCGCCATCAGAGTGCCCTCAATTGCGCCAGGGTGCGCTTGTAGGCGGTGGCGATGGCGTCCTGCGCCACGTGGCGCCCATCGCGCACCTGCCACTGGCCGCCACACAGCACGTCGCGCACCAGGTTATCGTTGCCGCAGAAAAGTACGCTGCCCAGCACATCGGCGATGGCCACGCCGCACAGGTTCACATGCGCGTCGTCGAGCACCAGCAAGTCGGCGCGGCAGCCCGGCGCCAGGGCACCTAGCTTGCGCCCGGCCGCCTGCGCGCCGCCCTGCAGGGCCGCCTGCCACAGGTAATCTCCCACGCGGCGTTCATCTGCCGTGGCGGCCACATTGCGTTGCTGCCGTTGCAGGCGCTGGCCATATTCGAGCCAGCGCAATTCTTCCACCGGCGACTGCGACACGTGGCTGTCGCTGCCAACGCCAAAATGCCCGCCGGCGGCGATGAATTCGGCCAGCGGGAACAAGCCGTCGCCCAGGTTTGCTTCCGTCGTCGGACACAGGCCCGCCACGGCGCCGCTGGCCGCCATCAGCGCCACTTCATCGGGCTGCACATGCGTCGCATGCACGAGGCACCAGCGCGCATCGACGCCGACCTGGTCGTACAAGTACTGCACCGGGCGCCGGCCGCAGTAGTCCAGGCACTGGCGCACTTCGCCCTGCTGCTCGGCGATGTGGATGTGGATGGGGCGGCCCGCGGGCAGCGCTTGCGCCACTTCGCGGATCTGCGCCACGCCGGCCGCACGCAGCGAGTGCGGCGCAAAGCCCACCTCCACCTGCCCGCCGCGCTGCGGCGCCAGCGCCTCGACGATGCGCAGCACATCATCCGCATCGGTGCGGAAGCGCGCCTGCTCGGGTTTGAGGGGCTGTGCGCCGAAACCCGCATGGCTGTACAGCACAGGCAGCATGGTCAGGCCGATGCCGCTGCTACGGGCCGCGGCCAGCACCCGTTCCGCCGTTTCGGCGGGACGCGCATACAGCGCACCGGCCGCATCGCGCTGCAGGTAGTGGAATTCGCACACGGCCGTATAGCCATGGCGCAGGCATTCCGCAAACAGCTGCGCGGCGATTGCCTCCATCTGCTCCGGCGTGATATGGCGCGCGAAACGGTACATCAGATCGCGCCAGGTCCAGAAGCTGTCCGGCCCATCACCGGCGACTTCCGTCATGCCGCCCAGCGCCCGCTGGAACGCGTGCGAATGCAGGTTGACCATGCCGGGCAAGACATATTCGGCCACTTCCACGCCGTTCGGCGGTGCAGCATTGTCGGTCACCGCCATCAAATCGCCAGCCGCGTCCCACTCCAGCAGCACGTCGCGGCGCCAGCCTTGCGGCAGCAGCGCGTGGCGCGCGAACAGCCAGCCGCTCAACGCGCCACCCATGCCACGGCCGCTTCCATCATCTGGCGCAGCAGCGGCTGCACCTTTGCCGCCAGGTCGGGCCGGTAGCCAAATGGCGCCGCTTCATCCATGCCAGGTTCATTCATGTACAGGCACTGGCACATCTCCAGCTGGATCGCATGCACGCGGTTGGCCGGCTGGCCGTAATGGCGCGTGATATGCCCGCCCTTGAAGCGGCCATTCAAGGCCACGGTAAAGGCATCCTGCGCGCGCGCGATATCGACCACGGCGGACGTCAGGCCCGCATCGCAACTGACGCCATCGGCCGTGCCGAAATTCAGGTCGGGCAGCTTGCCGTCAAAGAAGCGCGGCACGCGCGAGGCGATGGAATGGGCATCCCACAGCACCACGGCGCCATGCACGCGCAGCATGCGGTCCAGCTCCGCGCGCAGCTGCGCATGATACGGCGCCCAGTAGCGCTGCAAGCGCTGTTGCACGTCCTGCGCATCGGGTTCGCGGCCGGCCAGGTACAGCGGCTCGCGGTGAAAGGTATCGTTGGGCAGCAAGCCCGTCGTATCCTGGCCCGGATACAGATTCGTGTCTTCCTGCGGGCGGTTCAAGTCGATGGTGTAGCGCGACCAGCGCGCCGACAGCACGGACGCATCCATCTCCTGCAAGAAGCCATACAGCTCGCGCAAATGCCAGTCCGTGTCGGCCTTGATCAAGGCCTGCGGCGTCATGCGCGCGGCGATATCGTCGGGTATGTCGGTGCCCACGTGGGGCATCGACACCAGCAGCGGGATGCTGCCTTCGTTGAAGCGGAAATCCATGCCTGTCTCCTTGCTCCCGCTCAAGCGTACAGCGGGGCGAACAAATTCTTGCACGTGCTGCTCAACTCACCGTGCAACACCATCTGCTTGGCCGCTTCGATATCCGGCGCGAAGAAGCGGTCGGCGTCGAAGAACGGCACCTTCTGGCGCAACTGCTGGTGTACATGTTCGAGGTGCGGCGAGGTTTTCAGCGGACGGTGGAAATCGATGCCCTGCGCGGCGGCCAGCAGTTCGATGCCGACGATGACGGCCGTGTTGTGCGCCATATCGTCCAGGCGGCGCCCGGCAAACGTGGCCATGCTCACATGGTCTTCCTGGTTGGCCGATGTCGGCAGGCTGTCGACGCTGGCCGGATGCGCGAGCGACTTGTTTTCCGACGCCAGCGCGGCCGCCGTCACGTGGGCGATCATGAAGCCGGAATTGACGCCCGGATCGCGCACGAGGAAGGGCGGCAGGCCGGACAGGGTCGCGTCGATCAGCAGCGCGATGCGGCGCTCGGCCAGCGCGCCGATTTCGGCGATCGCCAGCGCCAGCGTGTCGGCCGCAAAGGCCACCGGCTCGGCGTGGAAGTTCCCTCCCGAGACGATTTCCGCGTGGCCGTTGGGACCGTCCTGGAAGATCAGCGGATTGTCCGTGACGGCGTTGGCTTCGATCAGCAGGGTGCGGCCCACATTGCCGATCAAATCGAGGCAGGCGCCCATGACTTGCGGCTGGCAGCGCAGGCTGTACGGGTCTTGCACGCGCTCGTCGCCTTCCAGGTGCGAGGCGCGGATCGCGCTGTGCGCCACCAGCTGGCGGTACATCTGCGCGGCCAGAATCTGTCCCGGCTGCCCGCGCACGGCATGCACGCGCGCGTCGAACGGCGAGTCGCTGCCCTTGGCCGCGTCGAGCGACAGCGCGCCCGTGACCATGGCCGCTTCCAGCAGGCGCTCGGCCATGAACAAGCCATGCAGCGCCAGCGCGTTCGACACTTGCGTGCCGTTGATCAGCGCCAGGCCCTCTTTCGCTGCCAGCACCACGGGGGCGATGCCCGCCTGCGCCAGCGCTTCGGGCGCCGGCATCAGTTCGCCGTTGACGCGCACGTCGCCCACGCCCAGCATGGCCAGGGTCATGTGCGACAGGGGCGCCAGATCGCCCGAAGCGCCGACGGAACCCTTGGCGGGAATGGCCGGCATGATGCCCGCGTTGTACAGGGCGATCAGGGTGTCGACGATCAGCGGGCGCACGCCGGAATAGCCGCGCGCCAGGCTGCCGATCTTCATCAGCATGATCAGGCGCACGACGGCGTCGGACAGCAGCTCGCCCGTGCCGACGGAGTGCGACAGGATCAGGTTGCGCTGCAATTGCTCGAGTTTTTCATCGGGGATGCGCGTCTTGGCGAGCAGGCCGAAACCCGTGTTGATGCCATACGCCGCATCGCCCTTGGCGACGATGGCTTGCACGGCGGCGGCCGACGCCTCGATGACGGGATAGGCTTCGGCGGCGAGGATCAGTTTGGCCGGTGCGGCCCAGACGGCGCGCAGGTCGCCCAGGGTCATCGCGCCCGGTTTCAGGGTCCAACTTTTGGAGTGCTGTGTCATAGTCATTCGCGTCTAAGTCTCAAGGAAGCATGGGAAGAATCAGGCCGTTGCGCTTGGCGCAGGCGGCCGCTGTTTCGTAGCCGGCATCGGCATGACGCATCACGCCCGAACCGCTGTCGTTGACCAGCACCCTGGCCAGGCGTTTCGCCGCGCTTTCCGTGCCGTCGGCCACGATGACCATGCCCGCATGCTGAGAATACCCCATTCCCACGCCGCCGCCATGGTGCAGCGAGACCCAGGTGGCGCCGCCGGCCGTGTTCAGCATGGCATTCAGCAGCGGCCAGTCGGAAACGGCGTCCGTGCCATCCTTCATGCTTTCCGTCTCGCGGTTCGGGCTGGCGACGGAACCCGTGTCCAGGTGGTCGCGGCCGATGACGATGGGCGCCTTCAGTTCGCCCGTGCGCACCATCTCGTTGAAGGCCAGGCCGGCGATGTGGCGCTCGCCCAGTCCCAGCCAGCAGATGCGCGCCGGCAGGCCCTGGAAGGCGATGCGCTCGCGCGCCATGTCCAGCCAGTGGTGCACCTGCGTGTGGTGCGGGAACAGCTCCTTGATCTTCGCATCCGTTTTATAGATGTCTTCCGGATCCCCCGACAGGGCCACCCAGCGGAACGGGCCACGGCCCTCGCAGAACTGCGGGCGGATGTAGGCGGGCACGAAACCGGGGAAATCGAAGGCATTCTGCACGCCCTGGTCGAACGCCACCTGGCGGATGTTGTTGCCGTAATCGACGGTGTGCACGCCCATGGCGTGGAAATCGAGCATGGCCTGCACGTGGGCGGCGCAGGAGTCGGCGGCCGCCACCGTCAAGCGCGCATGGCGCTGCGGGTCTTGCTGCGCCGCCTTCCAGTCCGACACGCTCCAGCCGCGCGGCAGGTAGCCGTTGACCAGGTCATGCGCGGACGTCTGGTCCG
Source organism: Janthinobacterium sp. BJB426 (assembly GCF_002735705.1). Lineage (GTDB taxonomy): Bacteria > Pseudomonadota > Gammaproteobacteria > Burkholderiales > Burkholderiaceae_D > Janthinobacterium. Next base: position 348,557 of record NZ_PDZL01000001.1, on the reverse strand, counting down.
TCACCAGGTCGGGCACCAGGCCGCCCGCTTTCGCGCGGCGCACCAGTTCCGGCAGCACTTCGGCCGCGTTGCCCAGCAAGCCAATGGAAATGGCTTCCTTGCGTTCGGTGTGATATTTGACCAGTTCCAGGGCTTCATCCAGGCTGGCCGCCTGCTTGTCCAGGTAGCGCGTGCGCAGTCGGAAGTCGATACTGCTTTGCTGGCATTCGATATTGAGCGAGACGGCGCCCGCCATGGTGGCGGCCAGCGGCTGCGCGCCGCCCATGCCGCCCAGGCCCGCCGTCAATATCCAGCGCCCGCCCCAGTCGCCGCCGAAATGCTGGCGGCCCGCTTCGGCGAAGGTTTCATACGTGCCCTGCACGATACCCTGCGTGCCGATATAGATCCAGCTGCCGGCCGTCATCTGGCCGTACATGAACAGGCCCTGGCGATCGAGTTCGTTGAAGTGTTCCCAGTTGGCCCATTTCGGCACCAGGTTGGAGTTCGCGATCAGTACGCGCGGCGCGTCCGCGTGGGTCTGGAACACGCCCACCGGCTTGCCGGACTGGATCAGCAAGGTCTGGTCGTCTTCCAGTTCGCGCAGCGAGGCGAGGATCTGGTCGAAACAGGCCCAGTTGCGGGCCGCGCGGCCGATGCCGCCGTAGACGACCAGGTGCTGCGGATTTTCCGCCACTTCCGGGTCCAGGTTATTTTGCAACATGCGGTAGGCCGCCTCGGCCTGCCAACTCTTGCAAGCCATGACCGTACCGCGCGGGGCGCGGATGGTACGGCTGGCATCAAAGCGTGGATCGGTGTCCATTCTGCTGTTCATGCTGTCTCCTCGTAGGGTGCGAGCGGGCGTACTTGGCCCACTACGTGGCCCGCTCTGGTGCTCCCAGCATAGGTTGTCTATACAACCAAGTCAACAGATTTTTGCAAGCGAAAACAGTCTACTTTTTCTCGAACACGCGCTTGCCCGCCACCCACGTCTGCAGCACCTGCGTCTTGCCGATGGCTGCTGGCGCGACGGTAAACAGGTCCTGGTCGACGACGATGAAGTCCGCCCATTTTCCCGCTTCCAGGGTGCCGATGACCTTTTCCTGGTGCGCCGCCCACGCCGCGTCGAGGGTGAAACAGCGCAGCGCCTCCGTCACCGTCATCGCTTGCTGCGGGTACCAGCCGCCGGCCGGGAACCCCTCGCTGTTTTGCCGCGTGACGGCCGCGTGGATGCCTTCGAACGGGTTCGGCGACTCGATGGGGAAGTCCGATCCGCAGGCGATGCGAGAACCTTGCTGGAGGAAGGTGCGCCACGCATACGCGCCCTTGATGCGCTCGTGGCCCACGCGCTGCTCCGCCATGTTCTGGTCGGACGTCGCGTGCGTAGGCTGCATCGATGGCACGATGCCAAGGCTCTTGAAACGGGGGATGTCGCTCAATTGCACCACCTGCGCATGCTCCATGCGGTGGCGCAGGCCCACGCTGCGGTATTGCGCGGTCAAGGCGGCATAGCCGTCGAGAATCTGGTGGTTGCCCGCGTCGCCGATGGCGTGCACATTCACCTGGTAGCCGGCGCGCATGGCTTTTTCCATCTTCGCGCGCATGGCGTCATCTTTGAAGAACAGCAGGCCGCTGGTGGACGGATCGTCACTGTACGGCGCCAGCAGGGCCGCGCCGCGGCTGCCCAGGGCGCCGTCGGACAGCAGTTTCACGGCGCGCAGGGCGTACAGGTCGCGCGCATAACTATTTAAGGGGCCGTTTTTCGACAGCGCGTCAAAGTCTTCCGTCGTGTCGGCAATCATGCCGTACACGCGCACCGTCAGCTTGCCATGGTCCGCGTAGTCGCGGAACAGCCGGTCCTGCATCTGGCCGATGCCCGCATCGTGCACGCTGGTCAGGCCCACCTGCGACAGCTGCGCCAGCGCGCCATCGAGGGCGGCGCGGTTTTCCACGTCGCCGGGCTTGGGCAGCACGGCGTCCATCAAGTCCATGGCATTGTCGACCAGCACGCCGGTGGCATTGCCGTCCGCATCGCGTTCGATCTTGCCGCCCGCCGGATCTGGCGTGGCGCGCGTGATGCCGGCCAGCGCCAGCGCGCGGCTGTTGGCCCAGCCCGCGTGGCCGTCGACCCGGCGCAGCCACACAGGCCGCGCGCTTTCCGCCGCATCGAGTTCCAAAGCCGTGGGAAAACGCCCCAGCTTCCAGATTTCCTGGTTCCAGCCATTGCCGACGACCCAGCTGCGATCCGGATGCGCGCGCGCGAAGTCGCCCACGGCTTGCACGGCGGCCGGCAGCGAGGACGAACCGTACAACATCACGCCGCTGGCGATCGTCCCCAGGCCGAACACGTGGCCGTGCGCGTCGATCAGGCCAGGCAGCACGGTTTTTCCCTGTACGTCGACGTGGGTCGCGCCCTTGGCCGCCTTGCGTTTCACTTGCGCGGCGCTGCCGACGGCGAGCAGTTTGCCAGCGTCGTCAAAGGCCAGCGCCTTGAAGCGCACCACCTTGCCGGCTGCGTTGAGCGTGTAGCCGTTGGCGTTGTCGATGACGGTATCGGCATGGGCGTAGACGTGGGTCAGGGCGCCCAGGCAGGCGAGCGTGAGCAGGGTACGGCGCAAGGGCAGGGTCGGCATTTCCATCTCCAGGTCTTTTAGTGAATGAATGAAAAGACGAGTGTATAGAAATTGGCAAAATGGTCAATCAGGCAGACACAGGCGCGCATGCCTTGCGCCCAGTCAATACCTTCCCGCCGCCGCTGTCCTACGCTGGCGTTTTGTCGCGGAGCTCCCATGGCCAGGCACCATGTCATCAGCACCACCGCGTGCGACGTGTTCTTCAAGCTCATGGCCCACCAGAAGAAAAGCCTGGGCGCGCGCTTCGACAGCATGATCGTCACCTTCAGCGCCGGTGGCCAGCCCGTGCTGGGCGCCACCCTGCGCAACGCGACAAGCGGCTGCGAACTGCACCGCCTGGCCGGCCAGCCCGACGAATGCTGGTGCTGCGGTTATGACGAGCAGCTGGAATTCGTCTCGCAAGCCGACGTGCCGCTGGCGCACGCCGACTACCGGCTCACCTTGAGCAATGGCGAAACGTGGACGGGCACGACGGATGCGAAGGGGCGCACGGGGCGCGTCACCAGCAAGCTTGAGGCGCAAATCATCCAGGCCGAATTCCTGCCGCACGCGGATAAATCACCATGCTGCGCCGCCGCGCCAAAACACGCTGCGCCTGCGGTCAAGGTCATTCAGCTGGAAGGCATCAAGACGACCGACAAGGATGTCGGTTCGTCCGTGAAACAGGTCAAAGTGAAGGACAAGGTTCGCCCGCTGACCAAGGGCGAGATCGACATGGCGTGGATGCTGTTCCAGGATGCGATCGACTACGACAAGGTCAAGGTGCATGGGGAGCCGTATCTATGGTTTGGCTTGCAGCCCAAAAATGTGGCCATGACACCGGATGGGGAGATGTATTTTCATGAGTCGGAATTCCGAAAGGACTTCTCAAAGGAGAAACCAAGGCCAAAAAACTGGTTCATGCATGAAATGGTGCATGTTTGGCAGCATCAATTGAATTATCCAGTAGCGATACGGGGACTTGTCAGGCTAGGTTTGGATTACAAGTATGTGCTACTTCCGAAGAAAAAATTATCAGACTACAACATGGAAGCCCAGGGTGATCTGCTCGCCGACTATCACACATTGAAGTACTTAAAAGATCCAGACGCAATGCGTCAACCTAAATATCAACACTCACTAAAACTTTATGAAGAGGTACTACATGAGTTTTTTAAAGATAGGAGAAGCAAGGCAAATCTGCCTGGCCGTAATGCTGAGCATGAGCCTTTGTTTGACATACCATGACGCTTTCGGCATGTCCCGCATGGCATACGCGAAAGTACAGCTAAAAAATGGCACTCCCTGTTTCTCTATTTCTGAAAAGGAAGAAGCGCGTAACGGGGTTCCGCAGATTAGTGCGGTCGTACTGACAGATGTATCCGTCAAGCCAGCAGTCAAAGTATGGTCTTTTCTTTTACCGGGCGCAGCGACTATTCCTGTGCATGCCAAGTCCTGTCTTCTGTATGGAGTTGCACCAGCAACAGCAGAGGTCAAACCACCCAAAGCCCCGCCACTGAAAACGGGGCGCATGTATGACGTCTTTCTGAACGGTGGGCCAGCCGATCCATCGGACCCTACTCGCGGTTACGTGGGGAAATTTTGCTTAATCACCGGCATCTCCGGGGAGCGAAAAATTCTCCGTATCGACAGCGATAGCCAAGCCTGGATAGATGAAATCTGTCCAGAACATTCGCTCATCAGATAGTGCGAGGGTCGCCATGCCATATCGTCACACGCTGCTATTCCTGCTTGCCACCCTGACGGCTATCGATGCCTCGGCGTGGTCGCGCATCGCTGATGCCCTCATTCACTCTGTCAACGGCATGCCCTGCTTCTCCATTACAAAAAAAGAAGAGGCACGCAATGGCCTGCCATTTCTTGGCGCACTCATGGTTTCTGACATGTCCGTGCAACCGGTAAAGGAAGTATGGGGGTTCTCCCTACCGCCAGACATGCCCTTATCCATCCGTGCCAGCACATGCATCCGCTACGGAAACGTGCCTACCGGTGCGACGGGCATACGCGCTGGAAAGCTGATACCCGGACATTTCTATAGCGTATTCCTGAATGGCCGCCCCAAAGATCCATCCGATCCAACCTATGGCTATCAAGGAAAATTCTGCGTGAAAGCTACGGCTGCTGGCGGTCAGCAAGTCATTCCTATTAGCAGCGACATGCAGGAGTGGCGCACTGAAATCTGTCCATCCCATCTATCACACCCATAATTCGACGTTATTTATCTTCCTCCCCCCGCTTCGCCGGCGCCCTGAACCACTGCTCCGGCGGTACCACATGCGACTCTTTCGGGTCATCGATGTAGTGCGGCGAGGTGATCTGCACGTCGAATTCGTTGAAGACGTCGATGATGTTCTGGTGCAAGCGGTTCAGTACTTCGGCACGCTGGCGGGGGACTTCGGCGCTGGCGTAGGCGACGAGGCGGTATTGCACATAATAATCCTGCAGGGCCAGCTGCATCACGTACGGTTTTGGCGTGGTCGACAGTTCCGGCGTGCGCGAGGCGGCCAGTTCCAGCATGGCGTGCACTTGCCGCCATGGCGTGGCGTAGCCGATGGTGACGGTGGCGTCGAGCACGAAACCGCCGCCGGGCTGGGCGCGCGAATAGTTCTTTGTCGTTTGCGACATCACCCACGCGTTCGGCAAGGCGACCTCTTCGCCCAGGCCCGTGCGCAGGCGCGTCTCGAACATGCCCACGTCGACCACGGTACCCTCGCTGTCGCCCACGCGCACATATTCGCCCTTGCGCAGGGCGCGCGTGTACATCAGGATCAGGCCGCTGGCGCCCTGGCCCACGATGCTCGACGCGCCGATCGACACCATCAGCCCCACCAGCACGGACAGGCCCTGGAAGGCGGCCGTGTGCGAGCCGGGCAGATACGGGTACGCCATGGCCAGCGCGAACAGCCAGATCACCACGCTGGCGATGCGGCGCGTGGGCAGGGCCGTGTCCTTGTCCAGCCAGCCGATTTGCAATTCTCCGCTTTCCACGCGCTTGAACAGCGAGGCGGCCGTGGCGGCGATCAGGCGCGCGATGGCGAAGATGACGCAGACCAGCACCAGTCCCGGCAAGGCGCCGATGATGGCGTGGAAGACATCGGCGGCCACGTCGAACAGATAACCGCTCAGGCTTTCGCCCCAGGAACGCGTGTAGGGCAGGCGGCCCAGCACGAAGGCGGCCCACAGATAAGTGGCCATCAGACGCAAGCCCCACAGCACGGCGCTCAGCAGTTGATAGGCGAAGGCGATGTAGTGCTCCGCGTCGAGCACACGCACGTTTTTCAGGCGCACGTCGCGCAGGCGCGAGGCCAGCAGGATGCCGCTGCGGCGCTTGGCCCAGCGGTAAAAGCGCGTCAAGCCCAGCCACACCAGCCAGAACACGAGGGTGGCGGCAGCGCACACGGCGGCGGCGATCGCCAGGTAGCGCCAGCTGCTCTGCTCGCGATAGTCGAGTACGGCCTTGCTCAACTCGCCGGCCGCCGTTTTCGCCACGCTTTCTGTCGTGTCGCCGGCCAACTGGTTGACGTCGCCGGGCACGACGACGAACAGTTGCACGCCATCGAGCAGCACTTGCGTGCCTTCGGGAATCATGCGCGTGCTCGTCTGCAGGGGGCCATTCTTCGCCAGCACGCCTTCCAGGCGGCGCTGCGCGCCAACGGCGCGTTCATCGGGCGGATAGCCGGCCAGCGCGGCGCGGAAGACAAATACCTTGCGGTTGGCAAACATCAGCGGCGCCGTCCTGGCCGCAAGCTGCAACGGCGCCACGGCGGACGCGGCCTCCGCAACGAGCGCGGGCACGCCCTCGTCCGCATGGGCTGCGGGCAGCAAAAACATGGTCAACAGGCATAACAGGCGGAGCAACGCGGACATGGCAGAAAAGAAAGAGTGACAAGGAGCAGCCATCATGCCATGTAATCCTGGAAACTCAAGCGCCGCAACTACCGTTCAGCTCGCATCATGAAAAATGATGCCCAGGGTATGGCGCAAGCCCGAACGCAAACGCGACACGCCGTGGCGCATGTTCACGCGGTAACTGCCGCGCGTGCCGTTGACGGGACGCTGCGCGACGGGAAAGAGGACGGCGTCGCCCTGCGCCAGCGGCACGACCTCGGCGCGCGACTGCATGCGCGGGCGCTGCTCCGTCAGCACGAACTCGCCGCCCGTGAAATCGTCTTGCGGGCGCGACAGCAGCACGGCCAGTTGCAGCGGAAACACGTGCTCGCCATACAGGTCCTGATGCAGGCAGTTGTAGTCACCCTCGCGGTAGCGCAACAGCAGGGGCGTGGGCCGGTTTTGCCCGGCAGCATGGCAGCGCGCGAGGAAATCGGCGTGGCTGGACGGAAAGCGCGTCTCGATGCCCATGGCGGCGTGCCAGCGGTTGGCGATGACCGCCAAGGGGGAATACAAGCCCGTGCGCAAGGCCGCCACCAGGTCAGGCAGCGGATGGGCGAAATACTGGTATTCGCCCTGTCCAAAACCATGGCGCTGCATCACTACCTTGCTGCGAAAGCGCGACGCATCGTCATACTGCGCCGCCAGCGCCACGCAGGCGTCCGCATCCAGCAAGCCCGGCATGACGGCGCAGCCGTATTGATTGAGATCATCCTCGATCTGCCGCCAGTCCAGCGCCCTCACCGTTCGCCCTCGCGTTCCAGCAGCGCCTGCTTGCGTTCCACGCCCCAGCGGTAGCCGGACAGCGCGCCATCGTTGCGCACCACGCGGTGGCAGGGAATGGCGACGGCCAGCGCGTTCGCCGCGCAGGCGCCGGCCACGGCGCGCGCGCCTTGCGGGGCGCCGATGCGCCGCGCCAGCTCGGCATAGCTGACCGTGCTGCCGGCGGGAATCTCGCGCAAGGCTTGCCACACGCGCTGCTGGAACACCGTGCCACGCACGTCGAGCGGCAAGTCCAGGCCGATAGCGGGCGCCTCGACCAGGCCCACCACTTGCGCCACCGTCTGTTCATACTCGGGCTCGGCACCGCGCAGCTCGGCTTGCGGAAAACGGTCCTGCAAGTCGCGCAGCAGCACTTCCGGGTCGTCATCGATCAGAATCGCGCAAATGCCCTTGTCCGTGCTGGCCACGAGGATGGCACCCAGCGAGCAGGCGCCGATGGCAAAGCGGATCACGGCGCCGCTGCCGCCGGCGCGAAAGGCGCCCGGCGTCATGCCCAGCAAGCCCGGCGTGGCGGCATACAGGCGGCCGCTGGAATTGAAGCCGGACGCATATAGCGTTTCCGTGACGTTGCCCGCGCCCTGCAAGCCAGCCTTCAGGCGCTCGCCGCGCCGCGCCGCCGCGTACGCTTTCGGCGTGATGCCCGTGTGCGCCTTGAAGACGCGGTGAAAGTGAAAGCGGCTCATGCCGGCGGCCCTGGCAAGGCTGTCCAGGTCAGGCAGCTCGTCGCTGGCGTCGATCAAACGGCAGATATCGGCCACGATGGCCGCCTGGCGCTGGGCCAGCGGCGGCAGGTTCGGCTTGCAACGCAGGCAGGGGCGAAAGCCGGCCGCTTCCGCCTGCTCGCAACTGGCGTGGAAAGCCACGTTGCGGCGCAAGGCGGGACGCGCGGCGCAGGATGGCCGGCAATACACGCCCGTCGTGCGCACCGAATAGTAAAAGACGCCGTCAGCGTCGGGCGCGCGCCGCTGCAGGGCATCCCAGCGTTCATCGTCGGTCAGGTAAGCGTGTTCCATGGCAAACTCCGTACAAGTCCATAACAAGTCACCAGCATAACCAGCGCCCATGCGCGCCACACTCCGGCGCTTGCTTTTGAATTCAAAAAGGCTGGCGGCAGGCATCGTGCTCGGTGCTAAAATCGGCCATCGCGCCTCCAGCCGGCGGCGCGCCCTGCCCGTGCCCCGGAGAAACCGCATTGGACGACCACACTACACAAGAAAATACGCCCATTTTCCAGCGCATCAAGGATTTTCTGCTGGCCGGCATCGCCGCCGGACGCTGGAAGGAAGGCGACGTGATTCCCTCCGAGCAAGCATTGGTAAAGCAATTCGGCGTCTCGCGCATGACGGTCAACCGTGCCGTGCGCGAACTGACCAGCGAGCAAGTGTTGACGCGACGCCAGGGTTCCGGCACCTACGTGGCGCAGCAAAAATACCAGGCGACCTTGTTGGAAATCAAGAGTATCGCCGATGAAGTGCGGGCGCGCGGACATATCCACCGCAGCAGCTTGCAATTGCTGGAACGTACCAAGGCGTCCGACCTGCTGGCCAAGCAATTCGGCCTGCCGCCGGAACACCCGCTGTTTCATTCGCTGATCGTGCATTTTGAAAACGGCGTGCCGATCCAGGTGGAAGACCGCTGGGTCAATCCCGAATGCGCGCCCGACTACATGACGCAGGATTTTTCCAGCATTACGCCGAACGAATACCTGATGGCCGCCGCGCCCCTGCAAGGCGCCACCTACAGCATCGAAGCGCTATCGGCGCCGCGCGACATCGCCGAAATGCTGGCCATCGACACCAAACAGCCTTGCCTGGTGCTGCGCCGCCAGACGCGCTCGGGCGGCAAGATCGCCTCGATCGCCACCATGTGGCATCCCGGACACCGCTATCAGTTCGCCGGCAGCTTTACCTAAGAACACCTGGAAAAACCTACTGCGCGTCGCGCTTTGCGGCCTGTGATGCTCGCTGTGCTTCAGCACAGCTGCGCGTCTCGGCCACAAATCGCTGCCACTCGCTACGGTTTTATCAGGTGTTCTACAGATCGCTGGATTCCGTAGCACGATTTCGCGCAAACTTTCTCACGAATTCTCACCAAATCGCGAAAAAAACAGCCATTTCTGGGCGAAAAAAATCCCGTTTTGGCCGTTTCTGAACTTAAATACTCCGAGTAAATATTCGATGCTATAGTTGCCGCCAGAAAGCGCCGCAGGCGTTTATTTGAGCGCGCCTCATGTACTGCCAGCCTAGTCCAATCACGCCCCAGAAAGGGATGCATTTGTCGTATTGCAGCCATACGAGTTTCGGCGCACCACGCCCACGGCGCCCTGCGCTGCGCCGGCTCGCGCGTACGATGCTGGCGGCAGGCATGGTGCTTTCGCTACCGGTGCAGGCGGCGGCGCACGGCATGGCGCCGGCATTGCTGTGGCCGTATGCTGCCGCCAGCGCCACCGCCCTGGCGGGACTGGCTTGCTGGCAAGCCTGGCGCTTGCGCCAGCAGTTGCACCGCCAACCCCAACCCGCGCAGGCCCAGGCCGAACAGGATGCCGTGCAAGCCTTGCGCGGCGCCACCATGGCCGGCTGGACCTGGCGGCGCCAGTCCGACCGGCTGCAGTTCGCGCCCCAGTACCAGGACGTCCTGGGCGACAAGCATGCCAGGCTCGACCATGCACTGGCCGACTGGCTGGCCGAAGTCCACCGCGACGACCGCGCGCGCCTGAGCCTTGCCTTTCGCCAGCATCTGGAGGGCCAGACACCCGGCACCTTCAATTGCGAATTCCGTTTGCGCCACAGCGACGGCCACTGGCGCTGGCTGCTGGCGCGCGGTGCCGTCCTGTCGCGCGCCTCGGATGGCGCCGCCACGCAGGCCAGCGGCATCGTCTGCGATATCAGCGAACGCAAGCAGGACGAGCAATCGCGCATGCGCTCGATGCTGGAAGCGGCGCCCGAAGCCATGCTGGTGGCCGATGTCGAGGGCAAGGTGCATTACGCCAACCAGATCGGCGCGCGCTGTTTCGGCTATCCGCTGGCCGAATTGATTGGCATGTCGCTGGAGCAATTGGTACCGGAAAGCACGACCAGCCACTCCGTGAGCGATCCGCAAGGGCGGCACAGCCTGCCAGGCCGGGTAATGATGGCGCGCCGCCGCGACGGCACGCACTTCCCCGCCAAGGTCAGCCTGTCGCCGCTGCGCATGGCAGGGCAAGTGTTTTCCATCGTCTCGCTGCGCGACATGACGCAACGGCAACGCGCCGAGGAAGCGCTGCACGCCAGTTCGGAACGCTACCGCCTGATCGTGCAGACGGCCGCCGAAGGCATCTGGATGACGGATGCGAGCGGCAAGACCACGTTCGTCAACCCGAAGATGGCGCACATGCTGGGCTACACGGTGCAGGAAATGCTGGGCCGTCCCCTGCTCGACTTCATGGACCGCGACAGCCAGCTGCTGATGCAGCGCCGCCTGGCCAGCCACGGCAGCTTCGCCAGCCAGCCGGACCAGGTCGATTTCCGCTTCTTCCGCAAGGATCAGTCCAGCCTGTGGGGCTTGCTGTCGAGCACCAGCATCCAGTCGGACAATGGCGAACCGGGCGGCACCCTGGCGATGATCACCGACATCACCGAACGGCGCCAGGCGTCGATCGCGCTGTCGAACTCGAGCCAGCGCATGGCCTCCGTGTTCGGCGCCGTGACGAATGGCCTGGTGGTGCAGGACAGCCACGGCCACATCCTGGAAAGCAATGCCGCCGCCGAGCGCATGCTGGCGGCCAGTCCGGCCGGCAACAGCCTGTGGCAAGCCATCCGCGAAGACGGCTCCGCCTTCGACCAGCGCAGCCATCCCGTGCATATCACCCTGTCGACGGGCGAAGCCATGCGCGACGTGCTGATGGGTGTGCAGCAGCCCGACGGCAGCCTGTCGTGGCTATCCGTGAATACCGAGGCCATCCGCGATGAATATGGCAAGGTGGGCATGGTGGTGGCCAGCCTGACGGACATCACGTATCACAAGCGCAGCGAGAGCGCCTTGCGCGAGCTCAATGAACATTTGGAAGAGCGCGTGGCGCAGCGCACGGAGCAGCTGGACCAGGCCAAGCAGGTGGCCGAAGAAGCGAGCCTGGCGAAGGGACAATTCCTGGCCAACATGAGCCATGAAATCCGCACGCCGATGAATGGCGTGATCGGCATGGCCTATCTGGCCCTGAAGACGGACCTGGAGCCGCGCCAGCGCGACTACCTGGAAAAAATCCGCTTTGCCGGCGAGCACTTGCTGGGCATCATCGACGATATTCTCGACATCTCGAAAATCGAGGCGGGCAAGCTGGAAATCGAGCACGTCAACTTCAGTTTCGACCACGTCGTGCAAACCCTGATGACGGTGGTGGCGCCGCGCGCCGCCGGCAAGAACCTGGAACTGCTGTTCGAGATCGACCCGCAATTGCCCGCCGTGCTGGTGGGCGACCCGCTGCGCCTGGGGCAAGTGCTGATCAACTACGCCAATAACGCCATCAAGTTCAGCGAACAGGGCAGCATTACCGTGAAAGTGCGCAGGGTGGTGGCGGACGCGAAACACTGCCTGGTGCGCTTTGAAGTGTGCGACCACGGCATCGGCCTGTCGCAGGATGAAATGAGCAAACTCTTCCAGTCCTTCCAGCAAGCCGACACCTCCACCACGCGCGAATATGGCGGCACGGGCCTGGGCCTGGCCATCTGCAAGCAGCTGGCGCAGCTGATGGGCGGCGACGTGGGCGTCGACAGCCGTCCCGGCGCCGGCAGCACCTTCTGGTTCACGGCCAACCTGGGCATTTCCGACCAGGCCGCGCCCGCCATGCTCGACAGCATGGTGCAGACGGCGGCCGCCATGCGCGCCAGCGCCGACGCGGCCCTGGTGATGCGCACGCTCAAGCATGCGCGCATCCTGCTGGTGGAAGACAATACGTTCAACCAGCAAGTGGCGCTGGAATTGCTGGAGGAAGCGGGCGCCTCCGTCTGCCTGGCCAACAATGGCGAAGAAGCGCTCGACCTGCTGCGCCAGACCCAGTTCGACTGCGTGCTGATGGACGTGCAGATGCCGCTGATGGATGGCTTGCAGGCAACGCGCCACATCCGCGCCGACCCGCAGCTGGCGCACCTGCGCGTGCTGGCCATGACGGCCACGGCCACCAGCGAAGACCGCGTGCGCTGCCTGGAGGCGGGCATGGACGATTTCATTTCCAAGCCCATCCAGCCAGCCATGATGTACCAGACCATCGCCAGCTGGCTGCCGGCGCACGAAACGCCGCCGCCACCGGCGCGCAGCCGCGCCGCGCCCGCCTTCAAGACCACCTTGGCAGGCGACCCGCAAGTGATCGACCTGTCCATCCTGGCCAAATTGCTGGGCTACAACCCGGAAAAAGTGCGCAAGTTCGCCTTCAAGTTCCTGCAGACCACGCAGGATGGCTTTGGCGACATCGATGCGGCCCTGGCGCGCGGCGACGTGCACCAGGTGCGCGAACTGGGGCACCGCATCAAGTCGTCGGCGCGCACCGTGGGCGCCCTGGGGCTGGCCGAGCTGTGCCACAACCTGGAAACCCTGGCGCCGGGCGAACCGGACGACGAAGCAGAGCGGGCACGGCACATCGTCACGCGCCTGTGGCCCCTGCTGGAACAGATTACCGAACAAATCATGAATAACACCAGCTTTGCCAATGACGATTAGCTATCGCCAAATTGGGTTGCGGCAAGGTATCGGCATCGACAGCGATGCATATCAACAGAAAGACATGACGATGAACACTGTATCAAACCAAGCAAGCCGGGAACACAACGAAGCAGGCCTGGCGCCATTGCGCGTGCTGCTGCTGGACGACGACGTTTTCATGCTCGACGTGCTCAGCGACATGCTCGAACAGATGGGCCAGTTCGACATCCGCTGCGAATCGCACAGCGAACAGGCGCTGTCGACCCTGAAGCAACACCAGCCCGACCTGCTGATCTGCGACCTGTCCATGCCTGACATCGACGGCATCGAATTTTTGCGCATGGCGGCGGAAAACGGCTTCCGCGGCGGCGTGGTCCTGTTGTCGGGCCTGCATTCGGCCGTGCGCCTGGCGGCCGAACGTCTGGCCATGGCCAACGGCCTGCATATATTGGGCACCTTCCGCAAGCCGATGGAAAGCGCGGAATTGCAGCTGATGGTGAACTTGCAACTGCAGCACACGGCGCGTCAGGCCAGCGTACAAGCCTGAGCGCGCAGGCCGGACGGGAGGGCGGACACGGCGCTGCAGGCCAGCAGGCATGCGGCTTTGCCGCCCTGCCGGCACGCATGGGGACGATATGCCTCAAGTTTTTCTGCAATAATCGCCACGCTTTGAAAAAATGGGTTATTATTTCAGCCATCCCCGCCTGCATACCTCTGGTCGCACCTTCCAAGACATTGAAGTCGTGCCCATTGTCCCCATCTTCTCACTGCATTCCAGGAAGCATGGATGGCGAACCAGCGTATGGTTAATTCCAGGCATTATTGATCCCACCCTCATTTGAGGAAAATATGAGCGAAAATATCAAACACATTAGCGATGCATCTTTTGAAGCAGACGTCCTGAAATCCGAGTTGCCAGTACTGGTCGACTTCTGGGCAGAATGGTGCGGTCCCTGCAAGGCCATCGCCCCGATCCTGGAAGAAGTGGCCAAGGAATACGCCGGCCGCATCCAGATCGCCAAGATGGACGTGGACGCCAACCAGGCAGTGCCTGCCAAGTTCGGCATCCGCGGCATCCCGACCCTGATCCTGTTCAAGGATGGTGTTGCGGCTGCTCAAAAAGTGGGCGCCATGGCCAAGGGCCAGTTGACCGCTTTCGTCGACAGCAACATTTAATGTATGATAGGCAGCGCTGCGCCCGCAGCGCCGCCTGACTGGAACGACCGGGAAGCGGCTTTGCCTCATTCGTGCACAGCCTTCCCCAATAATTAATCAACGCCACGCAGTCCCCTCCCCTACCTTTACATCCCGTCTCGGGACACTCAACACATATGCATTTATCCGAACTAAAGGCCCTACACGTATCCGCCCTGCTTGAGATGGCGATCGGTCTTGACATTGACAACGCAGCCCGCTTGCGCAAACAGGAGCTGATGTTCGCTATCCTGAAAAAACGCGCCAAGTCCGGCGAACAGATTTTTGGCGACGGCGCCCTGGAAGTGCTGCCTGACGGCTTCGGCTTCCTGCGCTCGCCCGACGCCAGCTACATGGCGTCCACCGACGACATTTACATCTCCCCTTCGCAAATCCGCCGCTTCAATCTGCACACCGGCGATTCGATCGAAGGCGAGGTACGGACCCCGAAAGATGGCGAACGCTATTTCGCATTGGTCAAAGTCGACAAGGTCAACGGCGAATCGCCGGAGATGTCGAAACACCGCATCCTGTTTGAAAACCTGACGCCGCTGCACCCGAACGAGCCGCTGCGCCTGGAACGTGAAATGAATGGCCAGGAAAACATCACCGGCCGCATCATCGACCTGATCGCCCCGATCGGCAAAGGCCAGCGCGGCTTGCTGGTGGCATCGCCGAAATCCGGTAAATCCGTGATCCTGCAGCACATCGCGCATGCGATCACGGCCAACCACCCGGACATCACCCTGATCGTGCTGCTGATCGACGAACGTCCGGAAGAAGTTACCGAAATGCAACGCTCCGTGCGCGGCGAAGTCGTCGCCTCGACCTTCGACGAACCGGCCACGCGCCACGTGCAAGTGGCCGAGATGGTGCTGGAAAAAGCCAAGCGCCTGGTCGAAATGAAAAAAGACGTGGTCATCCTGCTCGACTCAATCACCCGTCTGGCACGCGCCTACAACACCGTTATCCCTGCCTCTGGCAAGGTCCTGACCGGTGGTGTCGACGCGAACGCGCTGCAACGTCCAAAACGCTTCTTCGGCGCCGCGCGCAATATCGAAGAAGGCGGCTCGCTGACCATCATCGCCACGGCGCTGATCG
The DNA here is from genome assembly GCF_002735705.1 of Janthinobacterium sp. BJB426. Lineage (GTDB taxonomy): Bacteria > Pseudomonadota > Gammaproteobacteria > Burkholderiales > Burkholderiaceae_D > Janthinobacterium. The sequence goes on along the minus strand of NZ_PDZL01000001.1, from coordinate 333,312 downwards.
AAACGGGTTCGCGCATGGATGACGTGATCTTTGAAGAATTCAAGGGTACCGGCAACATGGAAGTGCATCTGGAACGCCGCCTGGCTGAAAAACGTGTCTACCCGGCAATCAACCTGAACAAATCGGGTACGCGCCGCGAAGAACTGCTGATCAAGCCGAACGAGCTGCAAAAAATCTGGATTTTGCGCAAGTTGCTGTATTCGATGGACGAGATCGAGGCGATGGAGTTCATTCTGGACAAGATGAAGGCAACGAAGAACAACGCAGAGTTTTTCGATATGATGAGACGCGGCGGCTGATTTTTGGGGTCAGACCCGACGGGTCTAGGCGACCCCGTCTGACCCCAGCCGTCCGCGGATCATCCCGCAAAGCCGCTCATTGAGCGGCTTTTTTATTGCCGTCTGCCCGAAAGCGCTATATAATCGACGGTTGCATTATTTTAAACCCTGGCAAGTGATCGGCAATCGGGTCAAGAAGCAGGACGACCGACGAAGTGCTGTTTGGCTACCAAACTAGAGAGAAGACCATGAAAGTCGATACCCATCCAGAATACCGCGAAGTTGTTTTCCACGATCTGTCGTGCGATTTCAAATTCGTCACCCGCTCGACCATCCAAACCCGCGAAAAAATCACCCACGACGGTAAAGAATACCCACTGGTGAAGATCGAGGTTTCGGCTGAATCGCACCCATTCTTCACGGGCAAGCACAAAATCGTCGATACCGCTGGTCGCGTCGAGAAGTTCCGTCAGAAGTTCGGTTCGGTTGGTTCGAAAACCGCAGTCGCAGCAGGCTGATTTTTGCCGCTTTGCGGCAAAAAAGGGCAGCTTCGGCTACCAGAGAAAAGGCAGCTACGGCTGCCTTTTTTGTCTTTGGCCGCTTTACTTTATACTCGCGCATACCCGACGCCATTCGTCGCGTCTTGCCACTATTCTGATACCGATTATCGATGAAGCCAGTCCGCCTTCCTGCCGCTGCCACACTCGCGCTGCCACGATGGGCCTTGTTTGCGCTTGGCCTGCTGTACATCCTGCCTGGCCTGATCGGCCGCGAACCGTGGAAGAACGATGATGCCGCCAGTTTCGGCATCATGTGGACCATGGCGCATGGCGGCCTGAACGACTGGCTGTGGCCCAACGTGGCCGGCCTGTCGCTGCCCGATGAAGGCCCGCTGGCCTTCTGGCTGGGCGCCATTTTCATCAAGCTGTTCGGCTGGATTGACGGCGACGTGTTTGGCGCGCGCATGTCGACCATCGGCATCTTCGTCGTCAGCACCCTGTCCGTCTGGTACACCGCCTTCAACCTGGGCCGCCGCAACGATGCCCAGCCTTTGCGCCTGGCCTTCGGCGGCCAGCCCGAGCCGGACGACTTCGGCCGCACCCTGGCCGATGCCGCCGTGCTCATCTACCTGGGTTGCCTGGGCCTGCTGCAGCACAGCCACGACATCACGGCCGAAGCGCTGTACGTGTCCCTGATGGCCTATCTGCTGTACCGCGCCGTGCGCTACATGGAAGGCCCGTCCGTGCGCAATGCGGCCCTGCTGGGCCTGGCGATGGGCGGCCTGACCCTGGCGCGCGGCTGGATCACGCCGGCGGCACTGAGCATCGCCTTGCTGCTGTGCACCATCTTCCTGCGCCTGCCCTTGCTGCGCAGCATACGCCACCTGGCGCTGGCCATATTGATCGGCGTCGCGCTGACCCTCGTCTGGCTGCTGCCGGGCGAATGGCTGCGGCCGTACGGCCACTCGCCGCTGCAAGCGTGGATGGAATGGAATTGCCGCCAGTTCAGCGCCCCAAGCCTGAAAAGCGTGCAGTATTTCTTGCGTGTCGGCATCTGGTTCTTCTGGCCCGCGTGGCCGTTCGCCGCCTGGGCCGTGTATGCCTGGCGCCGTCAGCACCACGTGCTGCACATCGTCGTGCCGCTGACCTTTGTTGCCATGCTGGCCATCCTGGGCCTGTGCCATCCCGATCCCGACCCGAGCCAGCTGCTGCCGCTGCTGCCGCCGCTGGCCGTGATGGCCGCGTTCGGCCTGCTGACGATGAAACGGGGCGCCATCAACGCCATCGACTGGTTCTCCGTGATGGTGCTGACCATCTGCGCCCTCGCGCTGTGGCTGTTCTGGTTCGCCATCCTGACGGGCTGGCCGCCAAAACTGTCGCACAATGCCCTGAAACTGATGCCAGGCTTCAAGCCCGAGCTGGACTTGCTGGCCTTTTTCGTGGCCGCCTGCGCCAGCGCAGGCTGGGTGGCGCTGGTGCACTGGCGCATCTCGCGCCAGCCGGCCGTGCTGTGGCGCGCCGTGGTGCTGTCGTCCGGCGGCCTGATCCTGATCTGGGTGCTGATCATGACCTTGTTCCTGCCGCCGCTGAACTACAGCAAGAGCTACGCCAGCGTGGCGCACCAGATTTCCATCCACCTGCCGCCAGGCAGCAAGTGCATCAACAGCAACGTCGGCGCCGCTCAGCGCGCCTCGTTCGCCTACTTCGGCCACTTGCCGTTTGCCAAGGTGGGGCAGCAGCAATGCGATGTGTTCCTGTTGCAAGACAGCATCAAGGTGCCTGACAGCAAGGAGCAGCTGCCCGAGCACCACGGGGCGGACTGGATCAAGCTGTGGGAAGGGCGCCGTCCCACGGATGACGTGGAACGCTTCCGCCTGTACCAGCGCGTCAGGTAACACACGAAAAACCGGGCCTGTCCCGGTTTTTTCTTACCCGCAAAGCAAACTTCGAAAGCGGCAAAAGTGTTGCTTTTAAATATAGTTAATTATATAAATTGAACTAGAATTGTTTTTTAGATTATAATGATGGCTTGCGCGATGGCGGTGTCTTGCTTTCCCGCCCTATTCGTCCCCCCATTCACCATGAGATTGTCCATGAAATTATTTACTGCCCGCACCTTGCCGCTCATCAGCGCCGCCCTGTTCGCCTTCTCCTTCAGCGCCTCGGCCCAGGCGACCGTGATTGACCTCGGCGTCGCCAACGGCTACTCGGCCTTTATCTTCGGCAACATCGGCAGCAGCAACGCCAGTGGCTTCACCAGCGTCGGCGGCAGCCTGGCTGCTGGCGGCAATATCTACCTGGACAGCTACAGCGTCGGCTCGAACAAGAAGCCGGGCAGCGCCGTCAACACCTTGGTCGCAGGTAACAACCTGAACATCGGTAGCGGCACCATCAACGGTACGGGCGTGTATGGCGTGAGCAATGCCAACGGCAGCGTAACGGCGCCATCGTGGTACCCAACGGGCACCTTCAGCAAGGGCAATGCTTCCACCCTGGACTTCGCAGCTGCCCAGCAGCAACTGACGACACTGTCGGGCGATGTGGCCAAGCTGCAATCGAACGGCACCGTGATCTCGCAATACGGCGGCTTCAAGCTGGTCGGCGATGTCAACGCCGACGTCAACGTCTTCACCATCGCGGCGAACGACCTGCATAACCTGACCCTGGACGTATCGTCGCTGAAAAGCACGGCCAGCATCATCATCAATGGCACGGCCACCAACATCACCATGAGCGGCGGCTTCGACAATTTTGGCAGCTTCGCCGACCGTACGCTGCTCAACTTCGCCAATGCCACCACCACCAACCTGAACAACGTCGGCATCAACGGCAGCATCCTGGCACCGAACAGCGCGTTTTCCGGTTCGGGCAGCATGAACGGCACGTTGATCGCCAATTCGGTCAGCTCGGTCAATTATGGCCATGTCTCGATGAACGGCGCAGGCTTCAACACGGTCAGCGTCTCGGCCGTGCCGGAACCAGGTACCTACGCCATGCTGCTGGCCGGCCTGGGCCTGCTCGCCTTCGTGCGCCGCCGCACGCCAGCGCGCGCACCACAAGTCGCGATGGCTTAAGCTTTACGCTGAATTAATGCAAGACACCGGGCCGCGCGAGCGTCCCGGTGTTTTTTTATGGGCTGACGAAAAATTTATTCCACGCTCAAGCCCAGATCCGTCGCCACCTGCTTGCGCAACAGGTATTTCTGGATCTTGCCCGTCACCGTCATGGGGAATTCTTCGACGAAACGCACATAGCGGGGAATCTTGTAATAGGCGATCTGCCCATCGCAAAAGGCGCGGATGTCGTCGCTGGTGGCCTGCGTGCCAGGACGCAGGATGATACAGGCGCACAACTCTTCGCCATATTTGGCATCGGGCACGCCCACGCATTGCACGTCGAGCACGCTCGGGTGGCGGTACAGGAATTCCTCGACTTCGCGCGGATAGATGTTTTCGCCGCCGCGTATCACCATGTCTTTCGAGCGGCCGACGATGCTGCAAAAACCGTTGGCGTCGATGACGGCCAGGTCGCCCGTGTGCATCCAGCGCGCCGCATCGATGGCTTCGCTGGTCTTTTCCGGGTCGCCCCAGTAGCCCTGCATCACGGAATAGCCGCGCGTGAGCAATTCGCCCTTCTCGCCGCGCGGCACGATGCGCCCTTCCGCATCGATGACTTTCACTTCCAGGTGCGGGTGGACACGGCCGATGGACGACACGCGCATTTCGCGCGGATCCTCGATCGCCGTCTGGAAGCTGACGGGCGACGTTTCCGTCATGCCATACGCAATCGTGATTTCCGCCATGTGCATCAATTCGATGACCCGCGTCATGACTTCCATCGGGCATGGCGAACCGGCCATGATACCGGTGCGCAACTGGGACAGATCGTATTGCTTGAAGTCAGGATGGTCGAGGATGGCGATGAACATGGTCGGCACGCCGTGCAGCCCCGTGCAGCGTTCGGCCTGCACGGTTTCCAGCACGGCTTTCGGATCGAAGCCTTCGCCGGGAAACACCATGGCCGCACCATGCGTGACGCAGGCCAGGTTGCCCAGCACCATGCCGAAGCAGTGGTACAGGGGCACGGGGATGCACAAGCGGTCCTGTTCGGTGAGGCGCATGGCTTCGCCGATGAAGAAACCGTTATTCAGGATATTGTGATGCGTCAAGGTGGCGCCTTTCGGCGCGCCCGTGGTGCCGGACGTGAACTGAATGTTGACGGCGTCGTCAAACTGCAAGGTAGCGCTCACTTCGGCCAGATGCGCCAGGTCGGTATCGGCAATGCCATCCATCAGGGCGTCGAAGTGGTGCATGCCTGGCGTGGCGGCCGCACCCAGGCGGATGACGTGGCGCAATTGCGGCAGGCGCGGCGACTGCAGGGCGCCCGCGCGCGAACGGGCGATTTCCGGCACCACGTCTTGCACGATGGCCAGGTAATCGCTGGACTTGAAGCTGGGCGACAGGATCAGCGCGCTGCATTGCACCTTGTCGAGCACGTATTCGAGTTCGGAGCGCCGGTAGGCGGGGTTGATGTTGACCATGATCAAACCGGCTTTCGCCGTGGCGAACTGCGTCAGCACCCATTCGGCGCAGTTTTGCGACCAGATGCCGACCCGGTCGCCCGGCTGCAAGCCCAGTTTCAGCAAGCCGGCGGCCAGGCGGTGCACGCGTTGCTGGAATTCACGATACGTCCAGCGCACGTTCTGGTGCGCGACGATCAGGGCGTCGTGCTGGCCGTAGCGGGCGGCGATGCCGTCCAGGTAGGCGCCTATCGTTTCGCCGATCAACGGCGTCTCGTGGGCGCCATGTACATAACTCATTGCTTGCATGCTGTCTCCAGGGTGTGTGGCGCGACGCGCTCTTGTTATCGTCTTCGATGCAGAAAATTATAGCCGCAACCGCCCCCGCCCTGGGTCAGCTTGCTGTAATGTGCAGGCCAGTACACCAGACACTCACGGCACCATGACAGGCACCACGCAGCACCCGCTCGAACAGGGCTTCATCCTGACCCGCCACTGGCGCGACACGCGCGACGGCACGGAAGTCGATTTCTGGCTGGCAACGGATGCCGGCCCCCGCCACGTGCGCCTGCCCGTGCAGACGGCCGTCGCCTTCCTTCCCATGGAGCAACAGGAACAGGCGCAACAGCTGCTGCGCGGCGAGCGCCATGCGGAGCTGCGTCCCCTGTCGCTGTGCGATTTCCACCATCGCCCCGTGCTGGGGCTGTACTGCAAGCAATACCGGCATTTGCTGAAGCTGGAAAAGCAACTGCGCGCCCACGGCGTCGACGTCTACGAAGCCGACATCCGCCCGCCCGAGCGCTACCTGATGGAGCGTTTCATCACGGCGCCGGTGACGTTCAGCGGAGAAACACTGCAGGAAGTGCAGCTGAAACCTGCACCCGGCTATCGCCCCACATTACAACTGGTGTCGCTCGATATCGAGACGACGGCGCATGGCGAGCTGTATTCGCTGGCGCTGGAAGGCTGCGGCCAGCGCCAGGTGTACATGCTGGGGCCGCCAAACGGTGGCGATGACGCCTTGGATTTCGACCTCGAATACTGCGACAGCCGCGCACAGATCCTCGAACGCCTGAATACGTGGATGGAGCGCCACGATCCGGATGCCATCATCGGCTGGAACCTAGTGCAGTTCGACTTGCGCGTGCTCAAGGAACATGCCGAACGCTATCAAGTACCGTTGAAGCTGGGACGCGGCGGCGCCGTGATGGAATGGCGCGAACATGGCGGCAAGCAAGAACACTATTTTGCGGCCGCGGCGGGCCGTCTGATCATCGACGGCATCGAAGCCTTGAAATCGGCGACGTGGAATTTTTCCTCGTTCAGCCTGGAAAACGTGGCGCAGACCTTGCTGGGCGAAGGCAAGTCCATCGACAATCCCTACCAGCGCATGGCCGAGATCGACCGGCGTTTCCGCGAAGACAAACCCGCGCTGGCCCGCTACAACCTCAAGGATTGCGAACTGGTCACGCGCATCTTTGCCAAGACCGAGCTGCTGACCTTCTTGCTGGAACGGGCCAGCGTGACGGGTCTGGCGGCCGACCGCAGCGGCGGGTCCGTGGCCGCGTTCGAACACCTGTACTTGCCGCTGATGCACCGGCAGGGTTACGTGGCGCCCAACCTGGGCGATATTTCCGGCGAAAACAGCCCGGGCGGCTTCGTCATGGATTCGCAGTCGGGCTTGTACGATTCCGTGCTCGTGCTCGACTACAAAAGCCTGTATCCATCCATCATCCGCACTTTCCTCATCGACCCCGTGGGGCTTGTGGTGGGCACCAGCGGCGACGAAGCCGATACCGTGCCCGGCTACCGGGGCGCGCAGTTTTCGCGTGTGAAACATTGCCTGCCGGCCATCGTGGAACAGGTGTGGCAGGGGCGCGAGACGGCCAAGCGCGAGCGCAACGCGCCGCTGTCGCAAGCGTTAAAGATCATCATGAACGCGTTCTACGGCGTGCTGGGCTCCAGCGGCTGCCGCTTCTTCGACCCGCGCCTGGCCTCGTCGATCACCTTGCGCGGCCACGACATCATGCACCGCACGCGCGAACTGATCACCGAGCAGGGCTACCAGGTGATCTATGGCGACACGGATTCCACCTTCGTATGGCTAAAAACGGCGCATACGGACGAAGAGGCGGGCAAGATCGGCCGCGCCCTGGTGGCGCACGTGAACGCCTGGTGGAACCAGCATCTGCGCGAGGAGTTCGGCCTGGAAAATGCGCTGGAGCTGGAATTCGAGACGCATTACCGGCGCTTCCTGATGCCCACCATCCGCGGCTCGGAGGAAGGCAGCAAGAAACGCTACGCGGGCCTCGTGGGCAAGCCCGACGGCAGCGAACAGATGGTCTACAAGGGCCTGGAAACCGTACGCAGTGACTGGACGCCGCTGGCGCAGCAATTCCAGCAAGCCTTGTATCTGCGCATCTTCCAGCGCGCCGCCTACCAGGACTATGTGCGCGACTATGTGGCGCGCACCGTGCACGGCGAATTCGATGCCTTGTTGGTCTACCGCAAGCGCTTGCGCCGTCCGCTCGACGATTACCAGCGCAACGTGCCGCCCCATGTGCGCGCGGCGCGCACGGCCGACGCCTACAACCTGGTGCAAGGCCGTCCGCTGCAATACCAGAATGGCGGCTGGATCAGCTATGTCATCACGGTGGCGGGGCCGGAGCCGCTGGAAACGCAGCGCTCGCCCATCGACTACCACCACTACCTGACGCGCCAGCTGCAACCGGTGGCCGACGCGATCCTGCCCTTCCTGGGCGATGATTTTTCACGGCTTGTGTCCGGCCAGCAGGATTTGTTTTAGATCAATTTTGCTGACCGGCATGGCCAAGCTGGGGTAATATCGGCGCCTGCCGGGCTTATCTGACCCTGTCCACGGGCGCTGTGCGCCGTGGCAGCGTAAAATACGCCATGGCGAAAGAATAAGAGCTGTTCCAAAGAAGAAGATGCCGCTCCAGACGAGAATCGTTCGCAAGATGATTGTCGCCACTGAAAGGGCGCATAATTTATCACTATGTTGAACCAGCAGGCTGTGCGGTATGCGCCTCCCCTGCTATTTTTTGAATGAATTGATACCATGACCGAGATCACGTCCTTAAGAGACATCCCGCAAAAAAATATCTTCCGCAAGGGCGACACCTTTGTGCTGTTCGGCGAGCTGTTCGGCCGCGGCTATGTGAATGGCTTGCTGGACGAAGCGCGCAAGGCGGGCATGAATATCGTCGGCATGACGGTCGGCCGCCGCGATGAAAACATGGCGCTGCGCCCGCTGAACGCGGAAGAGCTGGCCGAAGCCGAAGCCAACCTGGGCGGCCGCATCATCAATGTGCCGCTGATGGCCGGTTTCGACCTCGACGCGCCAGCCGGCGAACCGACGCCGACGGCCCTGCTGGCCGACATGACCCTGAAAAGCTGGCAGGAAGACAAGCTGGACTGGGCGCAGATCGAACGCTGCCGCGAAGCCGGCATCGCCCGCTTCAGCGCTTCCGTGGCAAAAGCCATGGCCGAGCTGGACAGCCTGATTCCTGACGGCAGCAACGTGTATTTCGCCCACACCATGGCTGGTGGCATTCCGAAAGTCAAAGTCTTCCTGGCCATCGCCAACCGCATCTATAAAGGCCGCGGCGAGCGCTTCATGTCCTCGCGCGCCCTGCTCGACAGCGACCTGGGCAAGCTGATCCTGATGAACTTCGACGAAGTCACGGCCAACACCCTGCAGCACCTGATCGAAGGCAGCGCCGCCATCCGCGCCCGCATCGAGCAAACGGGCGGCCAGGTGCGCTACAGCGCCTACGGCTACCACGGCACCGAGATCTTGATCGACGGCAAGTACCAGTGGCAAACCTACAGCAACTACACCCAGGGCCTGGCCAAGATGCGCCTGGAAAACGTGGCCAAGGCCGCGTGGGACAGAGGCATCAAGGCCACCGTCTTCAATTGCCCGGAAATCCGCACGAACTCGTCCGACATTTTCGTCGGCGTGGAACTGTCGCTGTTCCCCCTGCTCGACGCGCTGAAAAAAGAAGGCGGCGCAGCCTGGGCCGAAGAGCAATGGAAAACCTGCCAGGGCTTGCTGGAAGACGGCGTCTCGTTGCAAGACTTGCTCGACCGTATCGCCGCCTACAACGGCGACGCCACCAGCGTACAGTTCCGCAACTTCGCCGCCTGGCCGATGGACAACACGCCAGAGCTGGCCGACGTCATGATCGGCACCTCGGACGACATCACCAAGCTGCACAAGGATCGCAAGGAACTGATCACCGACCACCTGAGTTCCTTGGTACTGGAAGGCACGGGCCCGCTGATGTTCCACGCCATGTCGGAACCGCAAGCACCGGTCGTCTGGCTCAACCACGATATCATCGCGCGTCAGCTGAACTCCGTGCATAACTGAATCGCACGACGCCCGGCAAATGCGCTAAACAGTATGTAAAGCGAAAAACTTGCCGGATCACGATAAATCAGTGATAATGCGTCTCGCGTTGCCGGGATGGCGGAATAGGTAGACGCACGGGACTCAAAATCCCGCGCTGGAAACAGCGTGCCGGTTCGATTCCGGCTCCCGGCACCACCAGACATCGCAGTACTGGAAAACAACCACTCATCCTCAGGATCGGGTGGTTTTTTTTCGCCTGATTTTCCGCACTTTCGCTGCCCCCTCCGTGTCAAATGCGCACCGTATGCACCCGACTTGCTAGTCACGCGCTGCACCACCGGCCGCGCAGGCCCTGCAAACGACAGAAATGGGATATTTCATGCTGTCAAGAAAATCTTGCATTGCAATAAAAATATGTGGTGGGAAAGTAAATTACTTTAAAGATAATATTTCATTTTACTTGTGCAAGCGGCATACTAGCGCCTCAGGCAGTCGCCCACTTTACGGCTCCCGCTTGGGCACGCAAGCCGCCGCCATGCCTCGCCGCACAGGATGCATTGTTGAATGTCCATAAATTTTTCGATCTTACCTTCCGGTGCTTATGAATTCCCTATCTGAACTTGCGTCCTACACGAAGCAAAATGACTTTGCCTATTTTCGTGAGCTCAATGCACGACTGGGTAACATCAAGGCGGCCAACTATGACGTGGCGTCCAAATGCAATTTGCGCTGCGAGGGCTGCCTGTTCTTCGAGGGCGAGGAAAACGAAGGACACGAAGATAGCCGTTCGCTTGCCGAATGGGATGCCCTGTTTGCCGCCGATGCGGCGCGTGGTGTCACGTTGGCCTACATGGCAGGCGCGGAGCCGAGCCTGGTGCCCGACCGGCTGCGCGCGGCGCAAAAATACATCCCGCATGGCATCGTATTTACCAATGGCACGATACGCTTGCCGGACGATATCTTTTATCGCATTCATATCTCATCCTGGGGTGTCGATGAAATCGGTAGTTCATTGCGCGCCGGCGACGTGCTGACCAAGGCCATGAACAATTACCGCGACGACCCGCGTGCCGTCTGCGTGTTTACCATCACGTCACTAAATATCAAGCAGATCATGGTCATGGCAGAGCTTGCCAACAGTCATGGATTGCCGCTCACCTTCAGCTATTTCAGCCCGACGACCCGCTATCTCGACAAGTTGGAAAACAAGGTCGATAACGACAAGGCGTACTTCCGCATCAGCAGTGCCACGCAAAGCCTGGCCCTGACGCAGGCGGATTTTTCCCAGGCGCGCGCGGAAATTGTGCGCGCCATGCTGGCCTATCCGGAAACGGTGCAGTATTCACTCCACTATGACGACTGGGTCACGGGCGACAAGCTCTATGACATCGATCCCGTCACCAAGATCGCCAAAAACTGCGGTTTCCGCGTCACCAAGCAAGTACATGTCCATGTCGACCATCAACCGGGCAAGGGCAAGTGCTGCAGTTCGAATATCGATTGCAGCAACTGCCGCGCTTATGCCATGGGACAATCGACCTATCTGTCACGCATCCGCGAGGCCGTCAGAAAACCGGACGAACTCGCCAAATGGCTGGAAGTCAGGGAAATCTGGGCCAAGCTGTTTTTGAACGCCGACCAATCGGCCACGGCACGCCTGTAATGCGATGAGTTTTACCTCGTACTGGTTTACCCTGGCCTTCCTACCTGTCTCCGCGTATGCCTACCAGCGTCTGATCTCAAAAAACCAGCTTCATCTGCTGCTGCCGCTGCTGATTTCCCTGGTTTTTTATTATCTCAACGATGCGCACAACCTGCTGCTGTTTTGTGCATCCATGGGGGGCAACTGGGTGCTCGCCGGCGTCATCGCAAAAAACCGCAAGAAGACCAGCTACCTGGCGCTGGCCATCGCGGGGAACTTATGCTTTCTCGCCTTGTATAAGTATGCGAAGTTCTTTGTCGTGCCCGGGACGGCAATTCCGGCCCTCCCGCTGGGTATTTCGTATTTCACATTTACGCAAATCGCCTTCCTGGTCGATACGGCGCGAGGGCAAGCCCGTAGCACCAATCCGCTCGAATACGCGCTCTTCGTGGCCTGGTTTCCCCACCTGCCTGCCGGGCCACTGCTATCGCACAAGGACATGCTGCCGCAATTCATGGCCACGCCGGGCGCGACCTCGGCCCTGCGTCCTGCACCGCGCGACTACGCTGTCGGCCTCACACTATTCGCCATGGGGCTATTCAAGAAGTCCTGCATTTCTCCCCTCTTCCTGCACGCGCAAAGCGACGTCTTCCTGCGCGCGGGGCAAGGCGACCCAATCGGCCTCATCGAGACTTGGATCGCCTGCCTGGGCTTCCTGTTTGAAACGTATTACGACTTTTGCGGCTATTCGGAAATGGCCATGGGCATCAGCAGGATGTTCGGCATCCACCTGCCCGTCAATTTCCATGCACCGTTCAAGTCTTCCAGCCCAGTCGAGTTCTGGACCCGCTGGCATGTAACATTGGGCGCCTTCATGCGCGACTACCTGTACCGCCCGCTGACCAAAAAACGCCAGGTGTGGCGCCACTATGCGGCCCTGTTCGTGGTCATGATGGCCGTCGCCATCTGGCACGGCGCCACGGTTCCGTTGCTCATCTTTGGTATTTATCAAGGGCTGCTGGTCACCGGGAACCATGCATTGCGGCGCTGGAATATCGTCTCGCGCAAAGGTGGCAAGCTACAGCACTGGGCCGGCAGGGCGTTTACGCTGGCGGCCATCGGATTTTCCGTCAGCCTGTGGGCCACGCGGGACTGGCATCAAGCCAGCAGCATCATGCTCGGTTTACTGGGTACCGGAAACGGTTCCGTCTGGCCAATTAGTTTCCTCAGCCCAATCCTTATCCTCGCCGCCATTATCTTCAACTGGTTTGCCCCTTCGTTAATTGACCTGATGACCAAGGAATTACCCGCATGGAGCGTGCAACTGAAAAAATCCACCACAAGCACGCTGGCTTGGAGACCGAGCCTGGCGTGGGCAGCGGCGGTGGCCATTGCACTTTGCCTTGCCCTTATCAATTTGTCAGGCCTGAAGGAATTCAAATATGCGGGCTTTTAATCATGAAATACCACTCAGGCACTTTTTCGCCTGCATTTTTTTCATTGCCAGCGGATTGACACTACTCCTTGCAGGATTCATTTTCATGATGGATCCTTATGCCATTTGGCGCCAGCAGGTGGACGACAAGCTCATTGCGATCAGGCCGGAGATCTCCCCCGCCAGTCAGCCAGGCGCGGCCGTTTTACGCAGCAGGCTGCACACCCCAGACGTGCTGATTCTCGGCTCTTCGAGAGTCAGGCGCGGATTCAACGAGGCATTCGCCTCTCACTTATACGGAGGTAAAGTCCAGGTGGCGGGTATCGATGCATTGCCACTATCGAGCGCCAAGGAGCTGATTTTCACCATCAGCCAGCAAACACATATTAAAAGATTCTATTTGGAAATTAACTTCCTGACTTCGAATGCTTGCAACGCAAAAAATGACAATATGACGAGGTATACACTCGCATCCCCGCTGCAATATTTTTCGCCCAAGGACACCCTCCTGCAAAGCTACACAACCCTGAAAATCAATCTGCTTCCCCGCCGTTCCTTCGATGCTTACTTTGATGCACAAGGACGCTACCATGATGACCCTAGCAAGGGGGCGACGCGTGCCGGAAGAATGGAAACATATGAATCACGCTACAACCGTATGTTTCAGGTGATGACCAGCCCTTGTGAACGCAACGTAGAAAATGCCGCCGATATCAAGGACCTGTCGGATATCTTCAGGCTGGCGCAAGCCAGACAAACCGAAGTCATTTTGCTGGCTTTACCTGTCAGCCCCCGATGGCAAATTCGTATGCAGGAGGGGGGGTTATCGCCACAAGCTGCAAAATGGAAAAAGGACATGACCTCGGTCGCATCGCAATTCCACGTAACCGTGCTCGATTATGAACAACCTGGCGATTTGATTTCCCTCGCTGAAAACAGCAACGACGCCATGCCGACGTTTTGGGATGAAACGCATTTCTCCAACCGTTTAGGCGATCACATATTGAACAACATGCGAGACACTGGCCATTTTTCCAGCATCTCCCCTATCCAGTGATGACGCCTGGCACGCACGCAGCCTCTCCAGCCAGCCTGAACGCACGCAATTGCTTACGCCCGCCAGGCATGCCGTCGTAGTGCTCTACGCCTTGCCGGACAGCGTCCAGGCGCAAGGCGGCGGCGCGCTATGGCATGGGAACCGGGCAGCAAGCCACGAAGCACCGCTTGATCCAGCTTTATGCGCTAGGCCGAAAGCTGCGCGCAGATTAGCGTTCCTCGCGATAATAATCGCAGCCTTCGAACGTGGTGCGCAGCGCCTGCTGCAGCTGGGCGTAGCGCTCGGGCGTCAAGTTGAAGCGCACGTCGATCTGGCCGTCGTCATCCATCTGCATGGCGGCCTCGGCATCCATCTGCACGGATAAACGGTTCGGGTGCAGGATCACGGCGTGCATGTGGCCGTACCAGGCAAATTCCTGGCCGCAGTATTCGATGTAGGGCTCGTCCATGCCCATGGCCACGTCCTGCTCGTCGTATTCCTCGGCGCGCTGCAGCATCAGGTAGACGGGCTCGCCTTTTCCGGCTGGTGCGGCCAGGGTGGTGATCAGGGCGTCGTCTTCATTGATGACGGACAACTCGGTGGCGGTAAATCCTGCGGACATGGCGTGCTTTCAACAAATGGATGGATGACGCCACCATAGCGCAAAAGCGCCCCGGACAACATAGCGCGCGGCGAATAAAGCGTGCCGCCCCGCAAGCCCGTCGCCGCCTATAATTACCGCTCCAAACTATTTTTCACAGGAGACCGCCTTGACCGCAGCATCGCCCTACACCACCCGCCTGGCCATCCCTTCCAGCGCCACCTACCAGCACCTGCGCGTGGCCGCCGGCCTGAGCGCGAAAACCACGGATGCGGCGGCCAAGGGTTTGCCGAACTCCCTGTTTGCCGTGCAAGTGCTGCATGGCGACGAGGTGGTGGGCATGGGCCGCATCATCGGCGATGGCGGCTGCTTCTTCCAGGTAGTCGATATCGCCGTGCTGCCCGCTCACCAGGGCAAGGGCCTGGGCAAGCTGATCATGCGCGAAATTACGCAATTCATCGAGACGGAGGTGCCGGAGAGCGCATATGTCAGCCTGATCGCCGATGGCCAGGCGCAAGCGCTGTACGCGCAATTCGGTTTCAAGCACACGGCGCCCGCCTCCGTCGGCATGGCGCTGAAGCGCTAGGCGCCCGATGCCTGCCTGGCTGGCATGCAGCATGGCATTCGCGCTACTGTTGAGCGCTGCTGCCTGGCGCGCCGAGCGCCTGCTGCAGCGGCGCGGACGCACGACGCGCTGGCTGTGGCTGGCGGCCATCGCCGCGTCCGCCATCTTGCCGCTGGCATGGCTGCCCGGCGTGCTGGCCGCCATGCCGGCGGAACAGGCGCAGCTGAAGCTGGGCTGGTTTGTCTTATCCAGCGGCATGCTGCTGCTGTTGGCCCTGCGCAGCGTCTGGCTGCTGTCGCACCAGCGCCGCTGGCAGAAAACATCGTTGCTGGGCACGCCCGTGTACTTGAGCGGCGGCATCGGCCCCTGCGTGGCGGGGCTGCTGCGACCGCGCATCGTGATGCCCGTCTGGCTACAACTGATTTCGCCCCAGCAACAGGCGCTGCTGCTGGCGCACGCGCAATGCCGGCTGGCCGCGCGCGATCCGCTGCTGCTGGCCCTGGCGTACGCCTTGATTATTCTCATGCCGTGGAACCTGCCCCTGTGGTGGCAATTGCACCGTCTGCGCTTTGCCATCGAGGTCGATTGCGACGCGCGCATACTGGCGCAGGGCCACGCGCCGCGCGACTATGCCATCGTCCTGCGCCAACACGGCCAGTATTATTCGGGCCTGACGGGCGCCTCGCCCATCGTGCTGAGCGACCCACGCGCACTGCGCCGGCGCCGCCATCTGATGGCCAGATTTACGCGGAACCGGGCGGCGAACTTGCTATAGTAGCGGCAACGCCGCGCGGCAAGCCCGCGCTCCTGGCTCCCCCCTTCGAAATCAGAGAGATACCATGCTTTACCTGCTTGCCATCGTGATCGTCATCGCCCTGCTGTACTACGTCTTCAGCGGCCGCACGCCCGTCAAACCGCTGCACAAGCCGCTCGTCTCGGTGCGCCAGTACGTGCCGGCGATCCCTGCGGGCGCACCCGCGCATCACTGGCGCGACGAGGGACGCTTTGCATCGGAAGTGGAAAACGAAGCGATGTACCAGCCCGCCATCGCCAAACTGGCCGGCGAGCACGGTCCCGGCAATGCGGAAGAAAAATGCCTGGCCCTGCTCGTCTGCGACGATGCCAATCCATTCCAGGACAAGGCCATCGCCGTCTTCATCGATGGCCAGCTGGTCGGCTACCTGTCGCACAACGACGCCCTGCGCCTGCGCCGCAACCTGGGCCGCATGGACCTGGTGGGCCAGCTGACCTCGTGCGACGCCGTCATCCGCGGCGGCGGACTGTGGAATGGCAAGCGCCTGTCATATGCCGTGTGGCTGGACTTGCAGCCCTACAATTAAGTTGGCCGGCGCGCGCCGATGACACCGCCCGTCTTACATTGCGGACGATGCTCTTTTCAAAAAAACCACACAATTCCTAGCTGCAACTTCTTTCCTGGAATAGCTGTTTCTAGGGGGAAGGCAAGCCTCGCGCAGCATTTCCCACCCCTCTTGCTCCATGCACGACAGGGAAAATAATTACAATTAAGATATTTGTTTCCGGAAATCTGGTAAGGTAATCCGCATCGATCACCCGCCGTGGCGGCAGGCGCCCACGCCAGCGCCAAACGCGTCACCTGTTTCCTACGATGATACCTGCCAGCGTCCAGCACCTGTTCCATCTTCCCGCCGACCCGGCCCAGTTGCAGCATGGCCAGCATGCGCCGGGACTCGTGCTGCTGTCGCTCGTGATCGCCATTTTCACGTCGTGGATGGCTTTCCAGATGACGGCTTACAGCCGCGCGCAGGCGAGCATCAGCCGCCGCTTGCACTTGCTGTGCCTGCTCGCCGGCAGCCTGGCGCTGGGCTGCGGCGTGTGGGCCATGCATTTCATCGGCATGCTGGCCTTCGAGCTGGGCACCAGCGTCGCCTACGATCCCGGCCTGACCTTGCTGTCCATCGTGCCCAGCGTGGCGGCCTCATTCGTGG
The DNA here is from genome assembly GCF_002735705.1 of Janthinobacterium sp. BJB426. Taxonomy (GTDB): domain Bacteria; phylum Pseudomonadota; class Gammaproteobacteria; order Burkholderiales; family Burkholderiaceae_D; genus Janthinobacterium. Next base: position 316,391 of record NZ_PDZL01000001.1, on the reverse strand, counting down.
CCCTGGCCACCATCAGCCGGCGCGCCGTCACGGCGCCGCTGCTGCTGCGCAGCGGCTTGCTGGTGGGCCTGGGCATTGGCGCCATGCATTACACGGGCATGCACGCCATGCGCATGGGCCTGTCACTGCGCTACGATCCGCTGCTGTTCGCGCTGTCGCTCGTCGTTGCCGTAGCGCTGGCCACCCTGGCCCTGTGGATACGTTTCGGCCTGCGCGGCTGGAGCAGCCGCGTGCCCTCGTCGCAGCGCACGCTGATCAGCGCCTGCGTCATGGGCTCTGCGATTGCCGGGATGCATTACATGGGCATGCAGGCGGCCCGCTTCGTGGGGACGATTCCCCCAGGCAATGATGCCGATGCCAACCGGCCCATGCTGGTGGTCAGCGTGACCCTGCTGACCATCGCCCTGACGATCCTCGTCGCCTCGGCCGTGGGCATCTTGCGTTACCGCGAACTGTTTCGCCACCTGAACCAGAGCGAACACTGGACCCGTTCGCTGCTGACGAGCACGGTCGACGGCGTCATCACCATCGACCGGCACGGCAACATCGTCGACTTCAACGGCGCTGCCGAGCGCATCCTCGGCTGGCGGTCGGCGGAAATTGTCGGCCGCCATGTCAGCGTGCTGGTCAGCGACGTGCGCCAGTCGGAACAGCACGGCCTGCTGCACTACCTGCGCACGGGCGAAGGCGAGATGGTCCACACCAGCGAGGAAATCATCTACCTGCGCAAGGATGGCGCCCCGGTCGCCGTGCAGCGCTCGATGGCTAGCGCTCGCCTGGCCGACCAGGATTTATATGTGCTGTTCATTACGGACATCAGCGAACGGCGCGCCATGCTGGCCGCCCTGCGCGAAAGCGAGCAGCAGTTGCGCTCGCTGATCGGCAATATTCCCGGCATCGCCTTTCGCTGCACCACGGCGGAAAACCAGCCCATGCTGTTCATCAGCGATGGCGTGGAAGCCGTCACCGGCTATCCGCCCGCCGATTTTCTCGGCGCGGCGCCGCGCCGCAGCATCACGGGCCTGATCGCCAGCGAAGAGCGCGCCTACGTCATCGACGTCTTCAAGCGCAGCGTCGCCAGCGGCGAGCCCTACCTGCTCGAATACCGCTTGCTGCATGCCGACGGCATGGCGCGCTGGCTGTGGGAGCGGGGCACCGTGGTGCACGATGCGGCAGGCGCCGTGCGCTGGGTCGACGGCGTCATCCTCGACATCAGCGAGCGGCGGCAGATGGAGGAAGACTTGCGCATGGCCAAGGAAAAAGCGGAGCTGGCGGCCGCCACGCGGGCCAGCTTTGTCGCCAACATGAGCCATGAAATCCGCACGCCGATGAATTCCATCCTCGGCTTTACCGATGTGCTGCTCGACTCGCCGCTGGCGCCGGAACAGCGGCGCCACCTCGATACCGTGCGCCAGTCCGGCCGCTCGCTATTGCGCCTGCTCAACGAAGTGCTCGACACGGCCAAGCTGGACAAGGGAGCCGTGGCGCTGGAATTGCGCGACTACGGCCTGCTGGCCCTGGTCGATGAGCTGGCCTCCACGTATGGCATCCATGCACGCGCCAAAGGTTTGCGCATGGAGGTGCAGTACGACCCGCAACTGCCGGCCATGCTGCATGGCGACGAATTGCGCATGCGGCAAGTGCTGGGCAACCTGCTCGACAACGCCATCAAGTTCACGCCCGGCGGCGCCGTCAGCCTGACGGCGCGCCGCGACGATGGCCAGTTGCACCTGCTGGTGCAGGACAGCGGCATCGGCATCCCCGCGGAACGGCGCGACGCCATTTTTGATCCGTTCGTGCAGGCCGACGCCTCGACCACGCGGCGCTTTGGCGGCACGGGCCTGGGCACCACCATCAGCCGGCAGTTGGTGACCCTGATGCAGGGGCGCATCTGGGCCGACGCCGCCTTGCCGCACGGCAGCGTGTTCCACGTCATGCTGCCCTTGTTGCCGGCACGCCAGGCGGCGCTGCCGGCCAGCGAACGCCGCAGCGTGCGCCTGCCGCCCCTGCGCGTGCTGGCCGCCGACGACGTGCCGCAAAACCTGGAACTGCTGAGCTTGTTATTGGGCAAGCGCGGCCACACGGTAATCACGGCCGGCGATGGCGCGCAAGCCTTGCAGCTGGCGCAACAGGACGACTTCGACGTGCTGCTGCTGGACTTGCAAATGCCGCGCATGGATGGCCTGGCCGCCACGCAAGCCATCCGCGCCGCCGCCCTGCGCGATGGCCGCCCGCGCGTGCCCGTGATCGCCATGACGGCCAGCGTGCTCGATGCGCACCGCAAGGCGGCGCGGGCGGCCGGCATGGACGGTTTCGCCACCAAGCCCGTCGAATGGCAGGCGCTGTCGCAGGAAATCGCCCGCGTGCTGGGCCTGGCGGCGGAACCCGCCGACGATAGCCACGCGCCGGCGCCCGCTGGCGGACGGGTGCTGCACCATGCGGGCGCCCTGCAGCGCTGGGCCGGCAACGACAGCGCCTACCGCGCGGCGCTGGCCCGTTTCGGAGGCGAGCATCCCCGCCTGCCGCCTGCCCTGCTGGCCGCCATCGAGGCGCGCGACCATGCAACGCTCTTGCCTCAGAGTCACAAACTGCGCGGCGTGGCGGCCAACCTCGGCCTGGAGCAACTGGCCGCCAGCCTGGCGGCGCTGGAGCAATGCTGCGCCAGCCCCGGTCCCGCCACGGCACAGCAGCTCGACGAGACGCTGGGCGCCCTGCTGACGCAATGGCCGGCGGCCCTGGCCGCCATCGCCCGGCTGGCGCCGCCTGCCTTGCCGGCGGCAACGGTGACTGCCATCGACGCGCCCGCCGCCCGGCAAGCGGCCAGTGCACTATTAAGCGCCTTGCGGCGCGGCGAACTCGATGACACAGCGCAAACACAGTTGCAGCATGCCATGGGCGCGCAAGCGGACGACCTGGTACCGCTGCTGCACGCCATCGACGACTTTGATTTCCCCCTGGCACAGTCGCTGCTGCACGACTTGCTGCACACCTACGCCCCGGAGTCCCCATGAATGCATCAGCCCGGCCCGTGATTCTCGTCGTCGACGATGAGGCGGCCAATTTGCAGTTGCTGCGCCAGATCTTGCAGAACGACTACGCGCTGCTGTTCGCCAAGGATGGCGCGCGGGCGTTGGCACTGGCGCAACAGGAGCGCCCGGCGCTGATCCTGCTCGACGTGATGATGCCCGGCATGAGCGGCCACGACGCCTGCCGCCAGCTGAAAGCGGCGCCGCGGACGGCCGCCATCCCCGTCATTTTCGTCACGGCCCTGAACGACATGCGCGATGAACTCAGCGGTTTCGAAGCGGGCGCCGTCGATTACATCACCAAACCGCTCAGCCCCGCCATCGTGCGCGCCCGCGTGCGCACGCACCTGTCGCTGGTGCGCATCGACGAGCTGAAGGAAACGCGTCTGCAGATCGTCCAGCGCCTGGGGCTGGCAGCCGAATACAAGGACAATGAAACAGGCTTGCACGTGATCCGCATGAGCCATTACGCGCGCCTGCTGGGCGTGGCCGCCGGCATGGACGAGGCCGCCGCGGACGACCTGCTGCACGCGGCGCCCATGCACGACGTGGGCAAGATCGGCATTCCCGACCGCATCCTGCAAAAGCCGGGCAAGCTCGACGCCGACGAATGGGCCATCATGCAGACGCACGCGCGCATCGGCGGCGACATCATCGGCGAACATGCCGAAGGCGGCATGCTGGCGCTGGCGCGCGCAATCGCCCTGTCGCACCATGAAAAATGGGATGGCAGCGGTTACCCGAACGGCTTGGCAGGCGAAGCGATCCCCCTGGCCGGGCGCATCATCGCCGTGGCCGACGTCTTCGACGCGCTGACCTCGGTGCGCCCGTACAAGCGCGCCTGGTCAGTACTGGACGCCGTGGGCTATCTGCAAGCGCAAAAAAACAGCCATTTCGATGCGCGCCTGGTCGACCTGTTTGTCGAGGAACTGCCCGCCATCGACGCCATCCGGCTGCGCTGGGCAGAGAAAGAGGAACACCACGCGCCGGCTTGAAGAGTGAACTCCCGCCACGGCCAGCGTTGTTGCGTCACACAAGCAAGTGCCGGACAGATGGCGCCGGCGCCGATGCAGACCACTGGAAGGGCAAGGAGTTCAATGCCATTATGGCTGGCGGCGGGGCAGACATTTTGATGCACATCAAACAGCTCGCAATTTCCGGGCTGTGGCCTTGCAGATGGCCATGCCCGGGATTTTTTTGACCCATATCAAGCCCAGCAAAAGAAAAGCCCTGGTCAGCACGGCAATGCTGGACTTGCTCCTGTTGCCGTTCTAGCCTTGTTGCCATCCTGACTATCGAGCGACACCATGGCTTACAAATCCATCCTCGTCCACGCCGACCTGTCGCGCCATGCGCCGCAGCGCATCGCCATCGCGGCACGGCTGGCACACGCGCACCAGGCGCACCTGATCGGCGCGGCCATGACGGGCCTGTCGCGCTTTTACCTGGAAAACAACCGCGGCATGCGCGGCGGCGCCGTGGCGGCGCAGATTTCAGCCTTGCATGGGCAGGCGGATCAGGCGCTCGACCAGTTTGAAACGCTGGCGCGCCAGGCTGGCGCCGCCTCGCTGGAGCGGCGCCTGATCGAAGACGATGAAGATGGCGGCATGGCCGTCAGCGCCCGCTACAGCGACTTGACGGTGCTCAGCCAGCACGACGACAGCGAAGCCCTGCCCGGCGCCATGAGCGACCTGGTGCCCTACGTGATGCTGAACGCGGCCCGTCCCGTGCTGATCCTGCCGCGCAGCGGCCAATTCACGCAAGTGGACAACACCGTCGTGGTGGCCTGGGATGGCAGCATGGAAGCGACGCGCGCCATCGGCCACGCCCTGCCCCTCTTGCGCGCGGCGCGCCTGGTGGTGCTGGCCCTGCTGCACCCGCCGGCCGGCCACGCGCAACCGGCGCGCCACCCGGGTGCCGACATCGCCGCCTACCTGAGCCGCCATGGCGTGCCCGTCGAAGTGCGTTCGGCCATCACCACGGGCGACATCGGCGCGGCGCTGCTGGCCATGGCCGCCGAAGTGCATGCGGACTTGCTGGTGATGGGCGGCTACGGCCACGCGCGCTTCCGCGAAATTTTATTGGGCGGCGTGACGGAAACGGTGCTGCGCCAGATGACGGTACCGGTGCTGATGGCGCATTGACGGCAAGCGCGCCATGTTTATTTGCTAAATAGCTATAATTGCCTGATTACTTACCTCAAGGCAATGTACATGAAGCAACAACTGCTCAATTGGAGTAGCACCCTGGCGCCGTTCGGCAGCGACCTGCTGTGGACAGTCCTGCCGTGGATGCTGCTGTATGGCGTGATCGGCTTTGTGCTGGCGGTCGGCATCTGCTACCAGCTGGCCAGAAAATGCCTGCTGGTGCGCCGTCCGCCCGCCTGGCATGTGGCCGCCAAGCTCAGCTATGTGCTGATCCTGGTCGCGCTGCCGCTGCTCGGTGGCGGGTTTGGCGCCGTGCACAGCGTGCACCGCGTGGTCAACCAGGCCCTCGAGCGCGACCTGCAGCCGGTGGTCGAAGCGCAAATGCCGGCGCTGCGCGTCTACCTGGAACAGCAGCTCAGGCTGATCGCCCCGGGCCAGGCTATCAGCATGCGCAGCCTGATCGAACCCTTCGTGCAAGATATGTATTACCGGCCTACATCAGGCAGTTACTGGGAACGCAGCAAGGCGCGCTGGATCAATGAATTCATCCTGCGCCGCGGCAGCGTGCTGCTGACGCAGGTGCTGCAGGAACAATTGATCGCCAGGGCAACTGTGCTGGGCGAAGCGCTCAAGGGCGCCGGCTTCCGTGGCCAGGCGACGGGCGAACTGGCCAGTCTGGGTACCGACCTGGCCGTGCGCCTGACCACCGATGTGGCGCGCCAGGCCGACTTCAGCAAACTCGACAAATCAGTGCCGATGATTTTCATCGACGCCGTCAAACGCCAGGCCGGCGCCTATTTCAATTCGCTCAAGATCACGCTGAGCCTGTTCGCGCTGGCGGCGCTGCTGCTGGTGTGGGGCGAGATCATGTTGTACCGCCACTATTACCTGCGCCGCCATCCGGCCACCACGACCCTGCCCGTGGCGCCAATATAAAAAAACCGCCCCTCCTTGCGGACGGGGCGGCTTTTCATGTGCAGCTAAGGCTTAGACTTTACGCTGGGCGACAGCATCCACGACGCACAGCGCCGTCATGTTGACGATACGGCGCACGGTGGCCGATGGCGTCAGAATGTGCACGGGCTTGGCACAGCCGAGCAGGATCGGGCCCACGGCGATGCCGTTGCCGGCAGCCGTCTTCACCAGGTTGTAGGCGATGTTGGCCGACTCGATATTCGGCATGACGAGCAGGTTGGCGTCGTTCTTCAGTGCCGAATTGGGCATCAGTTTTTGACGCAGCTTGCTGTCGAGGGCCGTATCGCCGTGCATTTCGCCGTCGATTTCCAGGTCCGGCGCGCGTTCCTTGACGATGGCCAGGGCGGCGCGCATCTTTTGCGCCGAGGCGCTGTCGCTGGAACCAAAGTTCGAGTGCGACAGCAGGGCCGCGCGCGGCGACAGGCCGAAACGGGTCATCTCTTCGGCAGCCATGATGGTGATCTCGGCCAACTGGTCGGCGTCCGGGTTTTCATTGACGTGCGTGTCGACCATCACCAGCTGGCGCTCCGGCATGATCAGCACGTTCATGGCCGCATACACATTGCTGCCGGCGCGCTTGCCCAGTACCTGGTCGATGTATTTCAGGTGCAGCTGGGTGGTGCCGAAGGTGCCGCAGATCATGCCGTCGGCGTCGCCCTTGTGGATCATCATCGAGCCGATCAGGGTGTGACGGCGGCGCATTTCCAGCTTCGCGTATTCCTCGGTGACGCCCTTGCGGCTGGTCATGGCGTAGTACGTATTCCAGTAATCGCGATAGCGCTCGTCGAAGTCCGGGTTGATGACGTCGAAGTCGACGCCTTGCTTGAGGCGCAGGCCGAACTTCTGGATGCGCGCTTCGAGCACGGGTGGACGGCCGACCAGGATGGGACGCGCCAGTTTTTCATCGACCACCACTTGCACGGCGCGCAGCACGCGCTCTTCTTCGCCTTCGGCATAGACGATGCGTTTGAGTTCGGCCGGCGTGGATTTGGCCATCAGGAACAGCGGCTTCATGAAGGTGCCGCTGCGGTAGACGAATTGCTGCAGGCTGTCCGCGTACGCTTGCAGATCCTTGATCGGACGCGTGGCGACGCCGGAATCCTCGGCCGCCTTGGCGACTGCCGGCGCGATCTTGATCAGCAAGCGCGGATCGAACGGCATCGGGATCAGGTATTCAGGACCGAACGACAGGTTGCTGATGCCATACGTGGTGGCCACGATATCCGACTGCTCGGCATGCGCCAGGTCGGCGATCGCGTGTACGACGGCGATTTCCATTTCGCGCGTGATCGTCGTGGCGCCGCAATCGAGGGCGCCGCGGAAGATGTACGGGAAGCACAGCACGTTGTTGACCTGGTTCGGATAGTCCGAACGGCCCGTGGCGATGATGGCGTCGCTGCGCACGGCCTTGACTTCTTCCGGCAGGATTTCCGGATTCGGATTGGCCAGCGCCAGGATCAATGGGTTCGGCGCCATCTTGCGCACCATGTCCTGTTTCAGCACGCCGCCGGCGGAGACGCCGAGGAAAATGTCGGCGTCCGGGATGATCTCGGCCAGGGTGCGCAGCGGCGTGTCTTGCGCGAAGCGTTCCTTGTCCGGGTCCATCAGTTCCGTGCGGCCCTTGTAGACGACGCCGGCCAGGTCGGTGACGTAGATATTTTTCAGCGGGAAGCCCAGGTCGACGATCAGGTCCAGGCAGGCCAGCGCCGCGGCGCCCGCGCCCGACACGACCAGCTTGCAGTCCTCGATTTTCTTGCCGACGGCTTTCAGGCCGTTCAGGATGGCCGCGCCGACGATGATGGCGGTGCCGTGCTGGTCGTCATGGAAGACGGGAATCTTCATGCGGTCGCGCAGCTGGCGTTCAATGTAGAAGCACTCGGGCGCCTTGATGTCTTCCAGGTTCACGCCGCCGAAGGTCGGTTCCAGCGAAGCGATGATGTCGACCAGCTTGTCCGGGTCCATCTCGTTGATTTCGATGTCGAAGACGTCGATGCCGGCGAATTTCTTGAACAGCACGCCCTTGCCTTCCATCACCGGCTTGGCGGCCAGCGGACCGATGTTGCCCAGTCCCAGCACGGCCGTGCCGTTGGTGATGACGGCCACCAGGTTGCCGCGCGCCGTATATTTATAGGCATTCGCCGGATCGATGACGATTTCTTCGCACGGTGCCGCCACGCCTGGCGAGTAGGCCAGTGCCAGGTCGCGCTGGTTGGTCAGTTGTTTGGTCGGCGTCACGCTGATTTTGCCGGGGCGCGGGCACTCGTGATACTCGAGTGCGGCCAAGCGCAATTGTTGACGCAATTCTTCTTTTTTATCAGATGACGAATCCATGCTGTGCTGCCTTCCTGTTTGGTCGATCGGGTGTTCCGGATTTTATCAGACCGATTCTTTCAATTAGCTAGGTATTTTCCGCTAGCCACAGTCTGATATCACGAAAACGCATAACCTAGCATTGTAAGGCCGTCCGGCGACACAAACGTCCTGAACAGGAAAAACTATCAAATTTTAGATTTCAATTAGTTTTTGTGATGGATCATCGGAGGCGCGCCATAGCGGCAGCGCTTCGACGGCGCGCTCGATATCGTCCATGTCGTCCGCGCCCAGGGTGTCGTCGAACGGTGCGGACAGGATGCTGCGCATCAGCGCCAGACGCGTCGTCGCTTGCTGCGCATCGATGAAGCGCGTCGTCTCCGCGCAATACTGCGCCCGACGCAGGGCATCGGCGCCGTCATCGTCGCCGTCGGGATAATAATGGCGGCCGATGTGATGCAGCGACTGCAGCAGGAATTCGATCTCGCGCAGGATGCGCAGCGCATCCTCGCCGGACAGCACGATGCGGCGGTTGGCGGGCAGCAGGGACGGTGGCGTGGCGGGATGGTCAGCCATGGCGGCATCTTTCTATCAAGGACAAGCCGACAGCCTACGCGATTTTTGCCGCCGGCGACGCCAGCCGCGCTCCCGGCGCGAAGCGCACGGCGATCAGCAATAACAGCACCACGCCGCCCGCCATCACCATCCACGCCTGGGCCAGGCTGGACGAGTGCTGGCGGATCAGGCCGGCGATGAACGGCATGCTGCTGGCGATGATGTAGCCGCCGCCTTGCACAAAGCCCAGCAGCGCGCCGGCGCCGGCCGGGTCACGCACGTGGTCCATGGTGACGATCAGCGACAAGGGGAACAGCGAACCGATACCGCAGCCCAGCAATATCACGGCAGGAATGGCCAGTTGCACGGGCGCCACGATCAGGCAAGCCAAGCCGCCCAGCACGGCCAGCAATACCGACAATAACAGGATGCGGCGGTCGGGAAAGCGGTGGATGACGCTGGAAATCACCAGTCCCGCCAGCACTTCCACCAGCGTCAGGCCACCGAGCAGCAAGCCGCTGTCGGCCGCGCTCCAGCCCAGTTCCGTATAAAACGGCGGTAGCCAGGCCAGCACCAGGGTGTACGCACCCGTGCCGATGCCAAAGAACACCATCAGCAGCCAGGCACGGCCACTGCCCACGGGTAGGCTGGCGCCCGCGCCGCTAGCCACATCCACGCGCGAAGCGGCCGCGCGGCGCCACAGCAGCCCGGCCGCCACGGCGGGCAGCGCCCACAGGGCCAGCAGCGCTTGCCAGCCCCAGCTTTGCGCCAGCGGTGAAGCGGAGGCGGCGGCAATGGCCGCGCCGCCCATGATGCCCGTCGTATAAAAACCCATCAGCTGGCCGGCCCGCGCGGGGAAATGGCGCTTGATGAAGGCAGGCAGCAGCGCCTGCACCAGCGCGATGCCCAGGCCGCCCAGGGCCGCCGTGGCGATCAGGCCGCCGCTGCCATGCAAGGGCCAGCGCAGCGCGCAGGCGGCGGCGATGATGGCGATGCCGATACTGATGCCACGCGCCACGCCCAGCCGGCGCTGCAGCTGCGCGCCCGCCAGCGCGCACACGCCCATGGCAAAGACGGGCACCGTGGTCAGCAAGCCCGCGTCGGCATTGCTGAGGCCCGTGCTGGCCTGGATACTGTCGAGCAAGGGGCCGATGGCGGCCAGGATGGGCCGCAGGTTCAGCCCCAGCAGGATGATGGCGGCCACCAGCAGGGCCGAGGAAGCGGAAGAAGAAGGGGTAGCGGCAGGTCGTGCGGAAGGCATGGGATAGTCCTTGCCTCGCTGGGAGGCACATGGTTTAATGCGTCATCAAATATGACTCGATGAAAAGTATCTTAACATAAAGATAGAAATCTATCTTGATGTCAAGATAAATGGAACCCCGATGACAACGACCCTGCAAGAACACACGCGCGCGCAATTTGCCGCCGCACAATGGCAGCGCGAACTGCCGCAGATGGATACCCGTGCCATGCAGCTGGTGGGCCAGCTAGGCACGGTGGCGCAGCTGATGGCGCGCGACTGGCTCAACCCGCTGTTTGCCGAACACGGCTTGCAACCTGGCGAATTCGACGTGCTGGCGACCTTGCGCCGCTCGGGCGCGCCCTACAGCCTGATGCCGACGGCCCTGTACGAAGCGGCCATGCTGTCCTCGGGCGGCATGACCAATCGCATCGACCGGCTGGAAGTGGCCGGCCTGATCGAACGCCAGAAGCACCCGACGGACCGGCGCGGCGTGCTGGTGGCCCTGACACAAAGGGGATTGGAACTGATAGAAAAGCTGGTGCTGCTGCACGTGGAGAACGAGCGCGCCATGCTGTCGGCGCTCAGCGCGGACGAGCAGCGCCAGCTCGACCAGTTGCTGGCCAAGCTGCTGCACGGCATGGCGCAGGCGAAGAAAGGCTAGGAAAGCAGGCGCGCCAGCTCGCGCAGCGCCGCATTGCCGCGCCGGGCCAGGCGCTGCAGTTCGGCAGTGTCACGGCTGTCGTACAGGGCCTGGACATGGCGCGCGGCGGCCGCGCGCAAGTCGATATCACTGTCGCGGCGGTCTGGAACATGGGCGTCGGCCACGTTCCCCTCGACCAGGGTCAGATAGTAATGACGGGGCTTGCCGCGCAAGTTGGCGGAAAACTGCAGCACCAGGCCATTCTCGAACAGCAGGGCGCCGCTGCGGCCCCCCTGCTCGAGCAGCACGCGAAACGCCGGCAAAGGCTGCCGCGCCGCGCGCAGGAAGCCGGCCAGGTGCACCTGATCACCGAGGCCCAGGCCATTCGCGACCAGCTGGCCGCGCTGCAGAAACGCCTTGAACAATGCGTGCACGGGCCGGCCGGCGCGACGGAACAGGCGCTCGTCCTCGTACAGGCACAGCTGGTCGACGTCGCTGACGGGATAGAAGCCGTGCGCCACCAGCTCCTGCGCCTCGAAAGTGCTCAGGCCGACGGCTTGCGGGTCGCGCAACCAGCCATGATCGAGCCAGGATTGCAACAGGATGTGAATATCGGAGATGGGCATTGCAAGCGGATCGGCAGTGGCAAAGGCGCCTATTGTAGGCCAGCCTATAATAGCCGGGCCACACCCTCATTCAACGCACAGACTACGCCATGGCCCCACACGACGCGCTTTCCGAATTCGACCTGATCAAACACTATTTCGTGCGCCAGCGCCCCGGCCGCGCCACCCTGGGCATCGGCGACGATTGCGCGCTGATTACACCCGGTGCCGGCAAGCAGATCGCCATCTCCTCGGACATGCTGGTCGAGGACCGGCACTTCTTTGCCGGCGCCGACGCCCGCATGCTGGGTCACAAAAGCCTGGCCGTGAACCTGTCCGACCTGGCCGCCATGGGCGCGCGCCCCGTGGCATTCACGTTGGCCCTGGCGCTGCCGCAAGCCGAACGTGCCTGGCTGGCCGGCTTTGCCGACGGCCTGTTTGCGCTGGCCGACGCGTTTAATTGCGAACTCATCGGCGGCGACACCACCAAGGGGCCTTTGAATATCTGCATCACGGTGTTTGGCGAACTGGCGCCGGGCCAGGCCTTGCGCCGCAGCGCGGCCGTGGCGGACGACGATATCTGGGTCAGCGGCACCCTGGGCGACGCGCGCCTGGCGCTGGCCGGCTACCGCATGGAACAAGAGCTGGCACCCGCCGACCTGCTGACGGCAAGCGCGCGCATGCACACGCCGACGCCGCGCGTGGCGCTCGGTTGCGCATTGGCGGAGCAAGGCCTCGCGCATGCGGCCATCGACATATCGGACGGCCTGGTGGGCGACCTCGGCCACATATTGAAAGCGTCGCAGGTGGGCGCCACCCTCGACGTCGACGCCCTGCCGGCCGGCCCCGTGCTGGCACGGCAAGACACCGCCCTGCGCCGCCGCTACACGGCCGCCGGCGGCGACGACTATGAACTGTGCTTCACGGCGCCAGCGTCCTCGCGCGACGCCATCGCCGCCCTGGCGGCCAGCTGCGGCACGCCCGCCACGCGCGTGGGCCGCATAGAGGCGGAAAGCGGCTTGCGGCTGGTGGATGCGAAGGGAGTGCCGCTCGATCTGGCCTTGAGCTCTTTCGACCACTTCAGCGATTGAGCTAGCGCACCGCCACCCGCGCCAGCCCCGGCTGGTTCACCATCCAGTAGTGCTGGAAGGCCAGGCGGATGTTGTCGCGCAGCTGGGTATCATCCCACGGCTTCGTATAAAAACGGTAGATGGCGCCCCGGTTGATCGAGTCGAGCACGGCTTCGAGGCCCGTGTAGCCGGACAGGATGATGCGGATGGTTTCCGGGTACAGCTCTTTTACTTTACTGAGAAATTCCGTGCCGCTCATGCTGGGCATGCGCTGGTCGCAGACGATCACGTGGACCCGGTGCAGGGCCAGCATTTCAAACCCTTCGGCCGGCGTGCTGGCCGTGAGGATCTGGTAGCCCTCGGGACGGAACAGCCGGTGCAATGACGACAGCACGTTGACGTCGTCGTCGACGATGAGCAGGGTTTGCGCGGGCTGGGCGGCCGGGTCGTGGCCGGGCGGCAGGCCGGCGCCGGCGACGATCATCTGCCCCAGTTCCAGCGCCGGCAGGGCGCGGCTGAAATAGAAGCCCTGGATCTCGTCGCAGCGGTTGCGCCGCAGGTATTCCAGCTGCGGGCGCGACTCCACGCCCTCGGCCACCACGCTCAGTTTCAGACTGTGCGCCATGCTGACGATGGCCAGCGCGATGGCCGCGTCGTTCGGGTTGCTGGTGATGTTGCGCACGAAGGCGATGTCGATTTTCAGCTTGTCGATGGGGAAGCGCTGCAGATACGCGAGGCTCGAGTAGCCGGTGCCGAAATCGTCGATGGCCACCTTCACGCCGATTTTCTTCAGTTTGCCCAGTACGACGATGGTGCGCTCGGCATTCGACATCAGCGCCGTTTCCGTCAGTTCCAGTTCCAGCAATTCCGGCGCCACGCCATACTGCGCCAGCGCGCGCGTCACTTCGCCTTCCAGGTCGCCTTCGGCAAACTGGCGGCTCGACACGTTCACGGCCACGTGCACTGGTCCCACTTCGCTGTCGCGCCACTCGGCGATCTGGCGGCAGGCAGCCTGGATCACCCAGGCGCCCACGCGCACGATCAGGCCCGTGTCTTCCAGCACGGGCACGAATTCGGCCGGCGCCACCAGGCCGTAGCCGGGACGGCGCCAGCGCAGCAGCGCTTCCACGCCGCTGATGCGCCCCGTGCGCAAATCCACCTTCGGCTGGTAGTACAGGATGAACTGATCGTGTTCGAGCGCATGGCGCAGCGCCAGTTCCAGGTCCAGGCGCGCCAGCACCTGCACGTTCATGCCGGCCGTGAAAAAGCGGTAGCCGTCGCGGCCCGCCTGCTTGGCGCCGCCCATGGCCGTATTCGCGTATTTGATCAGGGTTTCCGGGTCGGTGGCGTCGTCCGGATACATGGCGATACCGATGCTGGCCGTCAGGGTGGCCGCATGGCCGCGCAAATCGAACGGCGCGCGCAAGGCTTCGCGCACCTGGTTGGCGACCGCCACGGCTTCCTGCTGGTTGCGGCTCATGGTCAGAATCAACGCGAATTCGTCGTTGCCCAGGCGCCCCACCGTGTCACGCAGGCGCACGCATTCGACCAGGCGGTTGCTGAACTGGCGCAGCAATTCGTCGCCCAGCGCCGCGCCCAAGGTGTCATTGATGCTTTTAAAACGGTCGAGCGCGATGAACAGCACCACGATGCGCCAGCTTTTCTCTTGCGCCAGTTCGACGGCCTGGGCCAGCGTCTGGTAAAACAGGCTGCGGTTCGGCAGCCCTGTCAAACCATCGTAATGGGCCAGGTGCTTCAGGCGCTCCTGCGCCTGGCGCCGTTCGCTGATGTCGCGCGCCACGGCGATCAGCAGCAGGCCGCCCGCGCCAGGGGTGCCAGGATAGCCGCCCGCCACGGGCGCCTGCGCATACCAGTGCCAGCTCAGTTCCACGGGCACCAGGCTCAGGTCGCGCCGCACCAGTTCGCACTCCGTCACTTCCGTGGCCAGGTGGGCCGGGCCGCCTGGCAGCGCGGCCAGGGGCGGGGCCGGCGGTGACGGCAGCAGGGTGCCGGGCGCCAGCGCCAGCAATTCGGCGCGCGCATAGCCGAGCAAACGGCACGCGCCGTCATTGACGTCGACCAGGGTCATGCCCAGCACGTCGACGAGGAAGATGGCGTCGGTGGTGGCGTCCATGGCGCCGCGAAAGCGCTGCAGTTCCGCCGTGCGCTGGCCCACCGTGCGTTCGAGCAAGGTGTTGTAGTGGCGCGCGGCGCGGTGCAGCAACCGCACTTCGAGCATGTTGCGGATGCGCGTGAGCACTTCGAGCGCATCAAACGGCTTGCTGATGAAGTCGCGCGCGCCCGCTTCCAGCGCCGCCAGCTTGGCGTCCGGATCGGCGGCGATCACCAGCACGGGCAGATAGCCTTCCAGTTCCAGCGGGCGCAAGGCATCCATCACGTCGTAGCCGCTCATGCCAGGCATCACCAGGTCGAGGATGATCAGGTCGAACTGCTGGCGCTGGTGCAGGCCGGCCACGGCGTGCGCGTCGAGGGTGCTGCTGATGGCCGTGTAGCCGCCGCTTTGCAGCAAATGCTCGAGCAGGCGCAAATTGACTTCCTGGTCGTCGACGATGAGAATTTTCGCCGCATAGATATCGGCCTGGCTGATCATGGCGCGCCTGTTCCCTTCTGCCGGCGCTGCTGCGCCACGTAGGCCAGGGTGCTGTTGATCGCCTCGGTAAATTCATCGAGGTTGATCGGCTTGGTCAGATAGCGGTAAAAGCCCAGTGCCAGGCTGCGCTCCACGTCGCCCGGCATGGCGTTGGCCGTCAGGGCGATGACGGGGATGTGCGCCGTGCGCGGATCGGCGCGCAGCAGTTTCAGCGCATCCGTGCCGTTCACGTGCGGCAGGTTGATGTCCATCAGGATCAGCTGCGGCA
Organism: Janthinobacterium sp. BJB426; assembly: GCF_002735705.1. Taxonomy (GTDB): domain Bacteria; phylum Pseudomonadota; class Gammaproteobacteria; order Burkholderiales; family Burkholderiaceae_D; genus Janthinobacterium. Next base: position 300,941 of record NZ_PDZL01000001.1, on the reverse strand, counting down.
AATGTGTACGCGCCATATCCACGCCCAGGCGGCCATCCGTGGCCGTCAGCAGCTGTAATTGCGGGCAGTAGCGCACGATTTCCTCGACCAGGGTCAGGTTGGCGGGATTGTCTTCCACGTACAGCAAGGTCACAGGCGCGCTGTGCTCGAGCAGCGCGCCGGCCAGGTCCGGCCGCGGCAAGGCCAGCGTGGCGGGTGCGGGCAAGGCATCGACCACGCGCAGCTCGATCCAGAAGGTGCTGCCCTCGCCGGGCGCGCTGGAGACGCCGATGCTGCCATCCATCAGCTCCACCAGGCGCTTGGTGACCACCAGGCCGATGCCGCTGCCTTCTTCCGTGCCGCCTTCCTGCCCCAGCCGGTTGAAAGGCTGGAACAGCAGCGCCACCTGTTCGCCGTCGAGGCCCACGCCCGTGTCCCGCACGCTGATGCGCACCCGCCCGCCCGCTTGCGGCACGCAATCGATGGCCACCTGCCCCCGCTCGCGGTTGTACTTGAGCGCATTCGACAGCAGGTTCAACAGGATTTGCTTGAGGCGCGTGCGGTCGGCCAGCACGTTCAGGGGGCAGGCATCGGGGAAGGCCATGCCGATGCCGCGCTGGCTGGCCAGCGGCGCGATCATGTCGCGGCATTCCTGCAAGATGGCGTCCAGGCCCACGGGTTCCAGCGACAGGCTGACGGTGCCCGATTCCACCTTGGCCAGGTCGAGGATTTCATTGATCAATGTCAACAAATGGCGCCCCGATTTCAGGATATGCCCGGCGAACTCCTTCTTTTGCTCCAGGGTCGACGGCAGGCGGTCGGAACTGAGGATTTGCGCGAAGCCCAGGATGGCGTTGAGCGGCGTGCGCAATTCATGGCTCATCGAAGACAAGAAGGCCGACTTGGCATAGTTGGCGCTGCGCGCCTCTTCCATTGCCATGGCCAGTTCGCCATTCGTCATTTCCAGCTGCACCGTGCGCTCGTGCACGCGCACTTCCAGCTCCTGGTTCAGGCGCATGACTTCCTGCTGCGCCTGGGTGCGCTGCTCGCCTTCGCGCGCCAGTTCGCCGTTCGAGCGCTCCAGCGCCTGCGTGCGCAGCTCGATCTCGGCCAGCATCTTGTTGAAGGAATCGACCAGTTGCGCCACTTCGTCGACGCTGAGCTTGCGCGCGCGGCGCGAATAGTCGCCCGTTTCAATCACTTCGCGCGCCACGTCGGCGATATCGAGGATCGGTTGCGTGATGACGAAATCAAGCCGGCGCAGCAGCAGCAAGGCCACCAGCAGCGCCAGTACCGTCACGCCCAGGGCGATGGCCAGGTAGTCGGCCGTGCGGCCGGCCAGCTCGTAGTCGGCGCGCAAATACACGGTGCCCAGCAGTTCGCCATTGTCGACGATGGGCTTGAACAGCTCCACCGAACTGCCGGCGATGTTTTCGCCTTCCTTGCCCACCTTCGCCGGCAGCTCGCCCACACGCTCATTCGCGCGGTAGCTGGCGAACAGGCTGCCATCGGCCTTGTACAGGGCGCCGGCCGTCACGCGCGGGCGGATGCGCATCAGGTTGAGGTTTTCCAGCGCCAGACGCTCGTCGTCGAAGGCCAGCGCGGCCGAACTCATGTGCCCCAGCAGCTCGGCCTGGGTACTGATGTCGGCCACCAGGTTGCGGTGGTAGGCGCGCAAGTCATAGACGACGATGGTGCCCAGCGAAATGACGAGGGCCACCAGGGTCGTCAGCAAGACCACCGACATCAGCTTGTGGCGGATGGAACGCAGTCTGATCATCTAGGCGCCTCCCGTCTGCACGCGGTAGGCGGCCAGCAGCATGCGCGCGCTGATGCGGATATGCGCCTGCGCCACGGGTTTCAAGGCCACGTCGAAGCGGACCTTGTCTTCGGCCATTACAAAATTGATCATGCTGCCCATCGCGTAGACCTCATCCGAATCGGACACCGTCAACAACGCCAGGCCACGGCTGGCGGCCAGCATCTCCTGCAGCGCCGGTTTCTCCAGCGCGCCCAGGTACAGCACGTGCAGCCCGGCCAGCGTTTCGCCACGGCGCACTTTTTTCACCTGCACGGCGCGGCCGTTGACGCTATGCCCGGCCACGCTCTGTTCGAGCTGCTCGGCCAGCGCATCGGCGCCCGCCACGCCGATCACCAGCGGAGATTCGGGCCGGGCAAAGCTGCCGTCGGGCCATTCGACAAAGCCGGCAAACTTGTACAGATACGCGGCCTTGACCTGGCGTTCCAGCTCCCCCGGCACCTGTGCCCGCGCATCGGCGCACAGCACGCCAAGAAGCAGCAATAACCAGCCCAAGCGGAGAGAGCGGCGGCCAGCGCCGCGCGCGGGGCGGCGCAGGGGGCCAGGATGACGCCACCAGGTCCAGTTCAGAATTACCATGACAACCGAGTAAAGATATTGCAATCCGAAGGCGCGGCACCATGCCGCTTGCCTGTTCGAGCGATGCGCACCTGGGTGGCGCAGCGACAGAGCGCCTGCCGGCCCGAAGTGGTAGCAAATGTATAAAAGAGTGTACGCATTTTCGCTGTGACCGGGGAAAGTTTCTTTTACCGTTGACCATGCTACAGTCTTGCCACCATTTTCACCGCATGCAGGAGTCATCCATGAGCAACGAACTCGCCTCTCTCTCCACCGCCGTCGGCCTGGCCTTGCAGGCGAAGGGCTGGCTGCTGGCCACGGCGGAATCGTGCACGGGCGGCGGCGTGGCGCAAGCCGTCACGGATATTTCAGGCTCAAGCGCCTGGTTCGAACGGGGCTTCGTCACCTATTCCAACGGGGCCAAGAGCGGCATGCTGGGCGTGCCCGCCACGCTGATCGCCGCACACGGCGCCGTCAGCGAGGAAGTGGCCGCCGCGATGGCGCAAGGCACCCTGGCCCACAGCGAAGCCCAAGTGGCCGTCTCGACCACGGGCATCGCCGGCCCCACGGGCGGCGTACCGGGCAAGCCCGTCGGCACCATCTGTTTCGGCTGGGCCATGGACGGGCGCGTGCAGACGCAGCGGCTGGTGTTTGCGGGCGACCGGCAAGCCGTGCGCGAGCAGGCCGTGGCGCACGCCCTGCGCGAACTGCTGCGCTTTATCCGGTAGCATCGGCGATGCAGGCGCGGTCGCGGCCCGCCTGCTTGGCCGCATACAGGGCGCTGTCGGCGCGCATCAGCAATTCGTGGCGGCCGGCGCCGTGGCGCGGGTATTCCGCGATGCCGGCCGAAAAGGTGCAGCCCGTCAAGCTGTGCGGCGCCTGCTGGATCAGCAACTGGCGGTAGCGCGCGGCGATATCGTCGATCTTGTGCGCCGCGATGAGGCTGTCGGCTTCGCGCAACAGCAGGCAGAATTCCTCGCCGCCATAGCGGCACAGCATGTCGCTGCCGCGCAACTGGCCTTCCACCAGGCGCGCGAACTGGATCAGCACTTCATCGCCAAAGTTGTGTCCGTAGGTGTCGTTGACGCGCTTGAAAAAATCCAGGTCGATGATGGCGATGGCCACGGGCGCATCCGCATCGGCCTCGTGCAGGATGGCATTGAGACACGTTTCAAAATGGCGGCGGTTGTACAGGCCCGTCAGGTGGTCGCGCATGGCCTGTTCCTTCAGGCTGTCCTGCAGGGAATTGACGTGCAGTATCTGGTGCGCCAGCTCGCGGTTCAGGTGCTCGAGCTTGGCGTTTTCCGTCTCGCGCGCCGCCTGCAGTTCCAGCGCCTTGTCGCGCTCGGCCTTCAAGCTGTGCATTTCCTTTTCCAGGTTGCGCATCAGGCTGCGCGAGGCGCGCGCCGACTTGCTGCTGGCCTCATAGGCGGCCTGGTATTGCTGCAGGAAACCATATGCGGCCTGCCATTCGCCCAGCTGGGCATTGATATCGGACAAGCCGCGCAAAATCTGCTGCTGGTGAAAAGGATTGCGCGTCCAGCTCAGCAGGCTGTGCGCCTGCGTCAGCGAGGCCAGCGCCTGCGCCGTCTGGCCCGCATGCAAGTCCAGCTTGCCGCGCACCAGCCACGCATGCATCTGCTCTTCCAGGTCCTGGCCCCGGCGCGCATATTCTTCTGCGCGCAACAGCAGTTGCAGGGCGCTCTCGGGCTGGCGCAGCAGGATGGCCGCGTGGGCGGCGATGCAGAACAGGAAGGCGCGCACGGCCAGGTCTTCTTCCGGCCACTCGTAAAACGGCTCCACCAGCGCCAGCGCCTCGGCCGGCTTGCCGGTGGCTAATAAACACATGGCCAGGTTGGCCGAGACGATGGTTTGCTGGTATTTGAGTTTTTGCGTGCCGATGATTTCGAGCGCCTCGACCAGCAGGGGAATCGCGTCCTCATCGTTGCCCAGGTCATGCTGCGACGAGGCCAGGTTCGACAGGCTGTTGACCCGGTGCGCGGGGCTGCCGAAACGCTCGGCAATGTCGAGCGCCAGCAAAAAGTTGCGCGGGCCGTCCTGCGTATCGCCACGGTTCAGGGCATCGACGCCCAGGCGCGCGTACAGCATGAATTTGTGCAAGGAATCGGGTATCTGCGCGGCCTGGCTGCGCGCCTGCAGGAAATGCTGCTCGGCATCGGCAAAATCGCCGCGCCGGCTCGCATACGCGCCCTGCAGGGCAGCCACTTCCATGCCCCCTTCCAGGTCGCCGCTGTGCTGGAAATACGCGCCCAGGCGTTCGCACGACGGTTCGGCCTCGCCCGCGTAATACGCCAGCCAGCAATGATTGAGTTCCGCATACGCGCCGCCGCGCGCATACTGTTGCCGTTGCGCCGCCGCCAGCGCCATCTGCGCCAGCCGGCGTGCCTGGCGGCGGTTACCGACCAGGCAAGACAGGGCTTGCTGATTCAGACGGTCAATGTCGGCTTTATCGAGACTGGAGATCGGCACTGCGTCCTCGTTCACACTCTGGGGTGGATTTTTCACACAAAACTTGCTCTGTATCAATGGTATCCTGATTAACATCATAACCAGATTCGCTGTTCCGCATGGCATATTTGCAAAGGATTGTGGTAAAAATGCCAGTCGTGGCCTGGCCGGGCGCCTGCGCCGCTGTCACGGATCTTTGATTGTCACTGACGCAACAACTTGGAGTAGTCGCAATGCAAAACACGGTACATTTCATCCTGCAGGGCAAGGGCGGCATCGGCAAGACCCTCGTCTCGACCCTGCTGGCCCAGTGGATAGGCGGCAAGGATGGCGCGCCTTTGCGCTGCTATGACACCGATCAGGAAAACGCCACGTTCTCGCGCTACAAGGCGATGGACGTCAAGCATGTGCCCGTGATGACGGATGCGCGCAACATCGACCCGAAACGCTTCGACGCGCTGATGATCGATATCCTCGAAGAAGACGGCAACTGCGTGGTCGACAATGGCGCGAACACGTTTTCGCCGCTGATGGGCTACTTGCTGGAAAACGACTGCTTCTCGCTGCTGGAAGAATCGGGCCGCAAGGTCTACATCCACACCATCGTCGGCGGCGGAGATACCCTGCACGACACGGCCACGGGTTTTGTGGCGACAGCCCAATCGACGACCGTGCCGCTGGTGCTGTGGCAAAACGAACATTTCGGCCTGCTGCAATCGGCGTCGGGCAAGCAGTTCGTCGAATCGCAGTCGTATGCCGACAACCGCGCGCGCGTCAAAGGCAGCATCACCTTGAGCCAGCGCAATCCCGACACCTTTGGCGCGGACGTCAAGAAAATGAACACGGCGCGCCTGACGATGCAGGAAGTGCTGCAGAACGACAAGTTCAACATCATGGAAAAGCAGCGCATCAAGGTCGTCTACCGCGACATCTTCGAACAGCTCGACAAGGTGCAGTGGTAGATGGACCAGCACAAACTGCGCAGCCACGTGTTCGACAAGACGGGCATCAAGATCGACGTCGATGACCCGATATTCGCCCTCGTGGCGCTGAACGAAGCCGTGCTGGCGGAAACAGTCGAGCGCCAGCTGGCCGTGCTCGATGCTGCCACGCAGGCGCTGGCGGCCCAGGCGCGCGCGGCGGGCGGCTTGCCTGCGGCCATGCCCCAGCCTGCGCCGGAAGCGCCCCTGTCCACCCCTTGGTTTTCTCCGCGCGAATGGCGCTTGCTGGGCGCCGCGGCCATCGTCTCTGTCGCCTGCGCGCTGCTGGTGCTGGGCGGCGCGGCCCTGCTGTATAAACTGTAGCACCGACCGTAGTATCGTCGCGCTGCGCCAGCCACGAGCGAGCCGCAGCGTCTTCTCCACCTACCCTGGAAGCATGCATGAAACCGATCAAACTGCTGGCCCTCCCCGCCCTGCTGCTGTCGCTGTACGGCGCCCCCTTGAGCCTGAGCCACGCCGCCGATGCGGCCCTCGCGACGGGCGCGACGTCCGTGCCGCATATCGCCTACGAAAAATACACCTTGCCGAACGGCCTCGACGTGATTCTCGTGGAAGACCATAAATTGCCCGTCACGGCCGTCAATATCTGGTACCACGTGGGTCCCGCGAATGAAGCGCCGGGCCTGACGGGCTTTGCGCATTTGTTCGAGCACATGATGTTTGCCGCCACCAAGCACGTGCCGCGCGGCATGGCCGACCAGTTGCTCGAAGGCGCGGGCGCCACGGATTCGAACGGCAGCACGGATTTCGACCGCACCAATTATTTCGACACGGTGCCGTCGAACCAGCTGGAACTGGCCCTGTGGACGCATTCCGACCGCATGGGCTACCTGCTGGACGTGCTCGACCAGACGGCGCTGACGAACCAGCAGGACGTGGTGCGCAACGAGCGCCGCCAGAGCGTGGAAAATGCGCCCTACGGCATCGTGCAGGAAGCGCTGTACCACCAGCTGTTTCCCAAGACCCACCCGTATTACGCCAGCGTCATCGGTTCGCACGCGGATATCCAGAACGCGAAACTGGCCGACATCAAGGAATTCTTCAGCAAATACTATGGCCCCAACAACGCCAGCCTCGTGATCGCGGGCGATATCGACAAGGCGAAAACCAAGGAGCTGGTGAATAAATATTTCGGCAGCTTCAAGAGCGGCCCGGCCGTGCCGAAACCCGATGTCGTGACGCCGCCCATCACGCAGGAACGCCGCATCGTGGTGCAGGACCGGGTCGAGTTGCCGCGCGTCTTCATGGCCTGGCTGACGCCGTCCGCCTACACCAGGGATGACGCGGAACTGTCGATGGCCGCGCACATCCTGGCCGGCGGCAAGTCCAGCCGTTTATACAAATCGCTCGTGTACGACAAGCAGATCGCCCAGGACGTGGGCGCCAGCCAGGGATCGAACGCCCTCACCTCCATCTTCACCATCGACGCGACGGCGCGCCCGGGCCACCAGCCCGAGGAAATCGAGCAAGCCTTGCAGGCGGAGCTGGAACAATTGCGTGCCAAGGGTCCCACCGAGAAGGAACTGGAACGGGCGCGCAACAGCATCGAGACCACCATGCTGAGCCAGGTGGAAAAAATGGGCGGGCGCGGCGTGGCCAACTTGCTCAACGAATACAACCAATACGTGGGCGACCCCGGCTACCTGGCCAAGGATATCGAGCGCTACCGCCAGGTGACGGCAGCCGGCGTGCAGCGCGCCGTGGACACGTACCTGAAAAACCAGTCGCGCGTCGTCGTCTACGGCGTGCCGGGCAAGCCGGACCTGGGCGCGGAAGTGCCGACGCCGGCGCCTGGCAAAGTCAAGCCTGCGCCAGGCACGGCCATCAATGCGGACGAGCCATGGCGCAATGCCGTGCCGAAGGCCGGTCCCGCACCGAAGATTGTTTTACCGCAAGGAAAATCGTTCACCCTGGCGAACGGTTTGACCGTGATCCACCACTACAACGGGGCCGTGCCGCTCGTTTCCAGCCAGCTGGTGATCAAGAGCGGCTCGGGCGCCAATCCGCTGGCGCAGCCGGGCTTGTCGAGCTTTACGGCGCAATTGCTGCAGGAAGGCACGGCCACGCGCACGGCGCCGCAGATCGCCGACGATGTGGCGCAGCTGGGCGCCCTGCTGAGCACAGGCTCCGGCACGGATGCCTCGTTCGCCCAGCTGACGTCGCTCAAAACCACCTTCCCGCAAGCGCTGGACGTGCTGGCCGACGTGGTGCTGCACCCGCAATTCCCGCAAGAAGAAGTCGAGCGCCAGCGTGCCAGCCGCATCGGACAGCTGGCACAGCAGCGCGAAAACGCGGGCGCGGTGGCGGCCCGCGTGGAAGCGGCAGCCCTGTATGGCCCGCAGCATCCGTATGGCTACATCCAGCTGGGCACGGAAGCGGCACTGAAAGCGGCCAGCCGCGCCGATCTGCAAGGTTTCTGGCAGCAGCATTATCTGCCGAATAATGCGGCGCTGATCGTCTCGGGCGATATCGGCGAAGCGGAACTGAAGGCGCTGGCCGAAGCGAAGTTCGGCAGCTGGAAGCCAGGCACGGTGGCGCCGGCCGTGGCCGCCGCGCCGCAGACGACGAAAGCAAAATTGATCCTGGTCGACAAGCCGGGCGCGCCGCAAACGGCCGTGCGCCTGTCGACCATCGCCGTGCCGCGCGCCACGCCCGACTACGCGCCGCTGCAAGTGATGAACGCGGCGCTGGGCGGCTTGTTTACCAGCCGCCTGAACACCAACTTGCGCGAAGAAAAGGGGTATACGTATGGCGTGCGCTCGCAATTCCAGTACCGCAACCAGCCTGGACCGTTCTCGATTGCCGCCAGCGTGCGCACCGATGTGACAGGCCCGGCCGTGTCGGAAACCGTCAGGGAAATCCGCGCCATGATCGCCAAGCCCTTGAGCAACAAGGAATTGGCGAATGCACGCAACTCGCAAGTGCTGTCCTTGCCCGGCCAGTTCGACACGAACGCCAGCATCAGCGCCAGCATGGCGAACGCGTACATCTACGGCCTGGGCCTCGACTATTACACGACCTTGCCGCAGCGTTTTGCCAGCGTGACGGACAAGCAAGTGCAGCAGGTGGCGAAAAAATACCTGCAGCCGGAAAAGCTGATCGTTATCGGCGTGGGCGACAAGGCGAAGATCGCCCCGCAATTGAGCAAGCTCAAACTGGCGCCCGTGGAATTGCGCGATGCTGAAGGCAACGTGAAGTGATCAGGATTAGCGGCGCTTGAACAGCGCCGCTTTATCCACCAGCGCCGCGATCGTCACGCCCGCCGTGTAGGCGAGCAAGTCGACCCAGCCGAAGGCAGAGCCCAGCACCAGGTGTCCCAGCGGATGCGCGCGCAGCGCGACGAGCCACGGCGCCTGGATCAGCTGGCCGAATTCCACGGCAAAGCAGATCAGCAGAGACCACAAGGCCAGTTGCCACGTGCGCATGCGCGTGGCAACGATGCCCAGCGCAAAGACGATCATCATGGCCCACAGGGCGTCGCCCGGATACTTGCCGAGCGCGGCGGGGACGAATTGGGGATAGGCGCGCGAAGCCAGGCCCAGCGCGATGACAGCCACGGTTGCGCCCACCTGCAGCAGGCGGCGGCGTTCAGGTTTTACCAGGAACATATTTCCATTCAAAGGCACAATACGGGCCGAACCATTGCGGCCCGTCCGATATTGTACTGCGCAGCCGTGTCCGCCTGTAGCCTAATGCATCAGTTCAACTTGACGTTCTGCGCCAGGAAATCGAGAAAGACGCGCACGCGCAACGGCACATGCCCGCCTTGGCCCACGAAGACGGCATGCACTTCCTCGCTGTCACCGGGGTTGAACTCTTCCAGCACGGTCTGCAAACGGCCGGCCGCGATATCGGCGCGCACCTGGAAGGCGGCCAGGCGCGCCAGCCCCAGTCCCGCCAGCGCCAGTTGCCGCAAGGCTTCGCCATCGCTGGCCTGCGCATTGCCAATAACCGGCACGACAACGTCGCCGTCAGGCAGGCGCAGCGGCCAGCCCGAGCGGGCGCGCGCGTAATTGGCGTCGAGCAGATTGTGCGATGCCAGCTCGGCGGGCGTCAGCGGCGTGCCGCGCCGCGCCAGGTAGGCTGGCGCCGCCACGATCGCCATGCGCGTCTGGCCCAGCTTGCGCGCCAGCAGGCTGGAGCTTTTCAGGGGACCGGCCCGCACGGCCACGTCCGTGCGCTGCTCGAGGATATCGACCACTTCATCCGTGAGCACGATGTCGAGCGTCACCTCGGGATAGCGTTCCAGGAACAGGGGCGCCAGCGGCAGCAAAAAATGCTGGCCGAACGGCACGTTCGCATTGACCCGTATTTTGCCGCGCGACACATCCTGCATGCCGGCGCAGCGCTCGGCCTCGTCCAGCGCCGCCAGCACATGCCTGCCCCGTTCGTACAGGCCGCAGCCTTCGGCCGTCAGCTGCAGCTGGCGCGTGGAACGGTTCAACAGGCGTGCGCCCAGGCGCTCTTCCAGCCGCGCAACGAGCTTGCTGACGGCCGATGGCGTCATGCCGCAGGCGCGCGCGGCGGCGGAAAAACCGCCCAGCTCGACCACGCGCACAAACACTTCCAGCTCGCCGGAACGGTTCACTTCCAGTCTGGCCATTGTGAATTCAACTCATAAATGTTCTTCGATGAGATAGTCTAGTACATAAATGGCTTTGCTTTCATCATGCACACATTCCCCTTGATGCAGCGAGCCGCCATGCAACGATTTCCCCTCCTCCCCGCCGCCCTGCTGAGCCTAGCACTGAGTATTTCCCCCGCCCATGCGGCCGAACCTCCTCAAGCCTGGCTGGCCAGCTGGACGGCCAGCCCCCAAACCGTGTGGGGCAGCGATTTCCTCTTCCCATCCAACGTGCCCGCCGTGCTGCACGGGCACACCGTGCGCCAGGTGGCGCGCCTCAGCGTGGGCGGCCCGCGCGTGCGCATCGTGCTGTCGAACGCGTATGGCAAGGTGCCGCTGCACATCGGCGCGGCCAGCGTGGCCCTGGCCGCGTCCAGTTCAACCATCAAACCCGGCAGCCTGCGCACGCTGACCTTTGCCGGCCAGCCCTCGGCCAGCGTCGCGCCGGGCGCGCCGCTCGTCAGCGACCCCGTCGACCTGTCCGTGCCGGACCTGGCGCGGCTGACGGTGAGCATCCATTTGCCACAGGCCAGTCCCGTCTCCACGTTTCACTGGGATGGCCGCGAGACGGCGTGGATCGCGGCGCATGACCAGACGCAGGCCGCGCGCATTGATGACGGGCCCGGCGTGCAGACCACCACGGCGCGCCTTTTACTGACGGCCATCCAGGTGGAGGCGACGGCGGCGGGACAAGCAGTGGCCATCCTCGGCGACTCGATCACCGATGGCGCCAGCGCCAGCCTGGGGATGGATGCGCGCTGGCCCGATTTCCTGGCCGAACGCCTGGCGCCGCACGGCGTGGCCGTGATCAATGCGGGCATTTCCGGTGGGCGACTGTTGTCCGACGGCATGGGAGACAACGCCCTGGCGCGTTTCGAGCGCGACGTGCTGGCGCAGCCTGGCGTACGCACGGTGATCGTCTTGTTGGGGATCAATGACATCAGCTGGCCCGGCACGGCGTTTGCGCCACGGGAAAAACGGCCGACATTGGAGAAGTTAACAAACGGCTACGCCCAGCTGGTGGCCCAGGCCCGCAGCCGCGGCGTGCGCGTGATCGCTGCCACCCTGACGCCGTTCGAAGGCGCCCTGCCCGGCACGCCCCTGAGCGACTATTATCAGCTTGATAAAGATGCGCTGCGCCAGCAGTTGAACGCGTGGATACGCGCCAGCAGCCTGTTTGACGCCGTACTCGACTTCGACGCCTGGGCGCGCGACCCGGCCCACCCGCTGCGCCTGCTGCCCGATTACGACTCGGGCGACCACCTGCATCCGGGCGACGCGGGCAACCTGGCGCTGGCGGAAGGGATAGACCTGTCGCTACTGTTTAACAGTAAAGATCAGTCGCCCAGGCCCGCGTACAAAGCCGTGCTCAAGTAGCGTTCGCCAAACGACGGAATGATGGTGACGATGGTCTTGCCCGCGTTTTCCGGACGGCGCGCCACTTGCAGGGCGGCCCACAGGGCGGCACCCGACGAGATGCCGACCAACAAGCCTTCGTCGCTGGCGGCCAGGCGCGCCGTGGCGAACGCATCGTCGTTCTTGACGCAGATGATTTCGTCGTAGATAGTCGTGTTGAGGATCTGCGGCACGAAACCGGCGCCGATGCCCTGGATCGGGTGCGGTCCCTTGGTGCCTTTCGACAGCATCGGCGACGCTTCCGGTTCCACGGCAATCACTTGCACGCCGGGCTTGCGCTCCTTCAGCACTTCGCCGATGCCGGTAATCGTGCCCCCCGTGCCCACGCCGGCGACGACGATGTCCACTTGCCCATCCGTATCGCGCCAGATTTCCTCGGCCGTCGTGGCGCGGTGGATGGCGGGATTGGCGGGATTATTGAATTGCTGCAGCATCAGGTAGCGCGGGTCGGCCGCCACCAGTTCCTCGGCCTTGCGGATGGCGCCCAGCATGCCTTCGCTGCCCGGCGTGAGCACCAGCTCGGCGCCATAGGCGCGCAGCAGGATGCGCCGCTCGCGGCTCATGGTGTCGGGCATGACGAGGGTGCAGCGGTAGCCGCGCGCGGCGCACACCATGGCCAGCGCGATGCCCGTGTTGCCGCTGGTGGGCTCGACGATGACGGTATCGGGATGGATCTTGCCGGCGGCCTCGGCCGCAACGATCATGGACAGGCCGATGCGGTCCTTGACACTGTGCGCGGGATTGTAGAATTCGAGTTTGGCCAGGATGGTGGCCACACTGCCGGCGGCGATGCGGTTGATGCGCACCAGGGGCGTGTTGCCGATCAGTTCAGTGACGTCGTTGGCGATGTTCATGGGAGTCTCCACAGCTATATCAGAAAATCCCAGTCTACCGCTTTTTCACGGCAGCGCACGTGGTGCGCTGCCGAAACTGAACAATTACTTAACGTCCAGCAATTCCACGTCGAAGATCAATGCCGAGTTCGGCGGAATGTCGCCATTGCCTGCGCCGCGCGGACCATAGGCCAGTTCACCTGGAATGATCAGGGTGCGCTTGCCGCCCACTTTCATGCCGGCCACGCCCTGATCCCAACCCTTGATGACCATGCCCTTGCCGAGCGGGAAGTCAAACGGGCCACGGCCCACGGAGCTGTCGAACTTCTTGCCGCGCGAATCTTTCGCCAGCGGACGGTACAGCCAGCCCGTGTAGTGCACGGTGACAGCATTGCCGGCGGACGCTTCCTTGCCCGTGCCGACCTTGTTGTCGATCAGGATCAGTTTATCGGCGACAGGGCCGGGGCTCAGCGAGACGGCGGAGGCGGGAACAGGCGCTGGCGCCTGTGCCTGCGCCAGCGACGCGGCGACGGAGCAGATCAGGGCAAACAAAACGGAGCTACGCGTCATGATGTATTCTTTCAGTGAGTTTCGGTGAGATCCCTGCGCCAGCAAACCGGCAGGGAACGCCAATAATAGCAAACCGCCGCAACGATAGGAAAAACTTGTCGCCCGATACCCATTACCCCCGCCTGTTTTACGCGCTGTGGCCCGATGCGGCCACGCGCGCGGCCCTGGCCGCCTGGCAGGCGCGTCTGGACGGCAAACCTGTGCGCGCGGACAAGCTGCACCTGACCCTGGCCTTCCTGGGCCAGCGCCGGGTCAGCGATCTGCCGGCCCTGCTGGGTATCCTGGAACACATGCCGGCGCGCGCCATGCCCCTGCTGTTCGACCACGCCAGCCATTTTGCGCAGCTGGCGCTGGCCTGGGCCGCCCTGGCGCAGCCCCCGCCGGCCTTGCTCAACTTGCGCACGGCCTGCATGCAGAGCCTGGCGGAACAGGGACTGGCGCCGCGCTTCGAACACGACCGCTTCACGCCGCACATCACCCTGGCACGCCAGGCGCCGCCACCGGCCATCGGGGACTTCGCGCCCATCGCCTGGCAGGCGGACGAGCTGGTGCTGGTGGAATCGATCAAAAGCAGCGGTGACTACCGCATCTTGGCCAGTAGGAAATTAAGCTAGGCGGCGTCCGGCACGGCGGCTAATTTGTCCTGGCGCAAGCTTTTCAGCGCATGGGCGGCCGCCACCATGCCGAAACTGGCCGTCACCACCACGCTGGAACCGAAGCCGGCGCAATTGAGGCCCGTGACGCCGGCCGGCGTGCTGCCATCGATGGCGCACGCTTCCGCGCTCTCTGGCGTGCTCAACGGTTCCATGGAAAACACGGCATCGACATTGAATTTGTTTTTCACGCCACGCGGGAAACCATATTCAGTACGCAACAGTTTTCGTACCCGCTTGAGCAGCGGTTCCTGTTCCGTTTTCGACAGGTCGCGCACGGCGATCAGGGTCGGGTCCGTCTGGCCGCCCGCGCTGCCGATGGTCAGCATGGGAATGTTGCGCGCGCGGCAATATGCGATCACGGCCGCTTTCGCCTTGGCATTGTCGATGGCGTCGACCAGGTAGTCGAAATCGCGCCCGCCCAGCAACTGCTCCAGATTATCGGGAGTAATAAAATCCTCGATCTGCGTGACCTGGCAAAACGGGTTGATCAGTTCGATGCGTTCGGCCAGGGCCGTGATCTTCGCCTGGCCGATGGTGTCGCTCATGGCCTGGATCTGGCGATTGATGTTCGATTCGGCAACATTGTCGAGGTCGATCAGGGTCAGGCGGCCGATGGCGCTGCGCGCCAGCGCTTCGACGATCCAGGAACCGACGCCGCCCACGCCGATCACACACACATGCGCGGCGCGGAAGCGTGCCAACGCGGGGGCGCCGTACAGGCGGGCAATGCCGCCAAACCGCCGCTCAAAATCGATCTCGGTCAAGTCCATGGAAATTTGTTCATTGGTGGAGGTATGCATGGCGCCATTTTAACGGACACTGCGCTGGCGGATATTCTAAAATAGCCGAATTGACACAGCGACAAGCCGCACTGTCGCCACGCCCCCACACCGCCCACCACGAGAACTCGCCATGACCTCTCCCCTGTTCGACTCCGTTCCCGGCTTTGACCAGCCCATCGCCGTGCTCAAGCATTGCCACGACAAGATCCGCAAGCAGCTGACGACCTTGCAAAACCTGCTGGGCCACCTGGCGCAGCACGGCAACACGGCGGACGCGCAGCAGGCGGCCAAGGCGGTGTTGCAATATTTCAATAAAGCCGCCCATTTGCACCATGACGATGAAGAGCAGGACTTGATGCCCATGCTGCAGGCGACCGCCACGGGCGACGATGCCGCTCTGCTGTCCACGCTGGTGCCGGAAATTCTGGCCGACCACCAGCGCATGGACCAGGCCTGGCTGACCCTGCGCCCGGAACTGGACGCCATTGCGGCCGGCACGGGCACGCAACTGGCCGCCGAGGGCGTGGCCGCCTATGTCGCCGCCTACCAGGCCCACATGAGCAAGGAAGAGGGGCACTTGGCGCCGATGGCCAAGCGCCTGTTCAGCGCGCAACAGATGGAGCGGCTGGGCACGGCCATGCAGCGCCGCCGCGGCATCGCGCCCGATGCACCGGAAGTGCCCGCAGCACCGGACGCGGCCGCCGTGCTGGCGGCCATGCGCACCGACTACGTGCAATCGAGCCTGAACGAGACGGACGTGCTGGCCGATCCCATCGCCCAGTTCCAGAAATGGTTTGCCGAGGCCGTCAACGCGCAGGTGATGGAGCCGAACGCCATGGACCTGTCCACCGTCAGCGTCGAAGGCAAGCCCAGCTCGCGCATCGTGCTGATCAAGCAGTTCGATGAACGGGGTTTTACCTGGTACACGAATTACCATAGCGACAAGGGCCAGCAACTCGAACACAATCCAAACGCCGCCCTGCTGTTCTTCTGGCGCGAGCTGGAACGGCAAGTGCGCATCGAGGGCACGGTGGTGAAAACCACGGCGGCCGAGAGCGACGAGTATTTCAATGTGCGCCCCGTGCAAAGCCGCCTGTCGGCGATTGCCTCGCAGCAAAGTGCGCCCATCGACAGCCGGGCCGCACTGGAAAGCAATTACGCGGCCGTGGCCGCCGCCGTCGGCGACGCGCAGCCACCGCGCCCGGCCCACTGGGGCGGCTACCGCTTGCAAGCGGAACGCATCGAGTTCTGGCAGGGACGCCGTTCGCGTTTCCACGACCGCATCGTGTTTACCCGCGATGCTGACGGGCAATGGAGCATGCAACGCTTGCAACCCTGAGCAAGCCAGTCAAGGCGGCGCAAAGCAAGCTGGTCAATATAGGTGTAGGCTATGAGGGTAGAAGTTACTAAATGACATTGTTTCTCAATTTGCGGTTGCTACGGCAATCGCTGCATTGGAGGCCATTTTGTTTGTACAAAACCAACTCAAGTCGTGGATCGCCAGCATTCGCAGCAAGACCGCCTTGCCGCTACGCATAGAATTGTGGAACGGCCAGCATGTCGACCTGTCCAGCGAAGCGCCCAGAGTCACCATCCGCCTGCCGACCGTCGCCTCGGCCCGCTATCTGCTGAACCCGTCGCTGGCCAACCTGGGTTCGGCCTATGTGGAAGGCAATATCGAGGTCAAGGGCACGGCGATGGACATGATTGCCATCTGCAATGCCCTGGCGCGCAATACCTTGAAGCCGGAAGGCAAGCTGGCCCGCATCGTGCGCAGCTTTACGCACGACAAGAGCAAGGATGCCGAAGCCATCCGCTACCACTACGACGTGTCGAACGCGTTCTATGAACAGTTTCTCGACCCCGCCCTCGTGTATTCCTGCGCCTATTTCGAACACGGCGATGAAACCCTGGCACAGGCGCAAGTCAAGAAGATCGACCATATCCTGAAGAAAATCCAGCTGCAGCCGGGCCAGACCCTGCTCGACATCGGTTGCGGCTGGGGTGCGCTCGTCATCCGTGCCGCGCAGCAATATGGCGCCCGCTGCGTGGGCGTGACCTTGTCGGAAAACCAGTATGCGCTGGCGCGCGAGCGCGTGGCGGCGGCCGGCCTGTCACACTTGATCGATATTCGCCTGCAAGATTACCGCGACGTCACGGGCCAGTTCGACCGCATCACCAGCGTGGGCATGTTCGAGCACGTGGGCCTGAAACACTTGCCCGACTACTTTTCCATCATCCACAAGCTGCTGGCGCCGGACGGCATGGCGATGAACCACGGCATCACCTCGACCGACCCGGAGAATGGCGAAACGCCGTATGGCGGCGGCGAATTCATCGAAAAATATGTGTTTCCGCACGGCGAGCTGGCGCACATCGGCAATGTCCTGAAAACCATGCAGCAGGGGGGACTGGAAGTGCTGGACGTGGAAAACCTGCGCCGCCACTATGCGCGCACCTGCGCCCTGTGGACGGAAAATTTCGAAGCCCATGCCGAGCAGATCCGTCCGCTGGCGGGCGAACGGCGCTTCCGCATCTGGCACGTCTACCTGGCCGGCTGCGCCTATGCCTTCGAGCAAGATTTGATCAGCCTGTACCAGATCGTCTGCGTGAAGGCGGGCCGGCGCTCTTCCACCCTGCCCTGGTCGCGCAACTACATGTATGCGCAGGAGAATACGCAGGAGACAAGGCCGGCGCCCGTGCTCACGCCCTGACAGGCGCGCGGGGCGTTCACTTCAGGCGTCCCGCGTACATGGCGCGGAATTTCTCCACCTTGGGCGCGACGATCAGCGCGCAATAGCCCTGCAAGGGATGCTGCTCGGCATAATTCTGATGGTAATCCTCGGCCGGATAAAAGGTGGCGGCCGGCGCCAGCTGCGTGACGATGGGCGCATCCCACACGCCGGCCATCTCGGCCACGACCTTGCGCGCCACGCTTTCCTGCGCGGCCGACTGGTAATAGATGACGGAACGGTATTGCGTGCCGACATCATTTCCCTGGCGATTCAAGGTGGTGGGGTCATGCAGCGTAAAAAAGATTTCCAGCAAGTCGTGGTAAGCGATGACGGCGGGATCGAATTCCAGGCGCACCACTTCCGCGTGGCCCGTGTCGCCCGTGCAAACCTGTTCATAGGTGGGGGCGGGCACCTTGCCGCCCGTGTAGCCGGACTCGACGCGCGTCACGCCGCGCACTTCGGCGTACACGGCAGCGAGGCACCAGAAACAGCCACCGCCCAGTACCGCCACTTCCGTCTGTTGATTCATGATGTCCTCCCGCAACGCCTCTGCGACGTATCATTTCACCACTGTAACGTAAAGCGCAACGGCCTGCAGCGCCGCTTAAAATGGCGCGTTAGGCACCGCACATAGGGACATGCCGGCCACGATTGCGCTGGTGCGGCCGATTTTTGGCATAATGTCAGCAAATAGACAGGTCACCCATGAACACACGCTCTCCCCGCGCGCCAGCGCAAGAATTCGATACGACACATTTCCGCCAGGCACTATCACAGTTTGCCACCGGCGTGACGGTCATCACGACGCGCCTGGCGGACGGCAGTTTCCGTGGCTTGACGGCCAGTTCCTTCAATTCCGTCTCGCTGTCGCCGCCCCTGGTGCTGTGGAGCCTCGGTTCCGTGGCGAACAGCATGCCCATTTTCAGCGGCAACTCGCATTACGTCATCAATGTGCTGGGCGCCGACCAGGCGGAACTGGCGACGCGTTTTTCACGCCGCACGCCGAATCCCTTCGACGATGTCGAGTACGAACTATCGCGCACGGGCCAGCCCATCCTGAAAGGCGCATCGGCCTGGTTCGAATGCCACAACCGCAGCCGCTATCCGGAAGGCGACCACGTCATTTTCGTGGGCGAAGTGGAACAATGCGCGTTTGCCGCGCAGCCGCCCTTGATCTTCCACAATGGAAAGTTCAATACCCCGCCAGCCTGAGCGTGAACGGGACAAAAAAAAATCCGCCGAGGCGGATTTTTTGTTTTACAGGGTAAAGTTATATCCGATGCTGATACTCACGGCAACCGGGTCGAGCTTGATGTCCTGCGTCTGCCCCGTCGAGAATTTCGCCTTGGTTTTCAGGTAGGTCTTGACCACGGCCACATCGGCAAACCAACGCTCGTTGAAGGCCAGGGTACTGCCGACCACCAGGCTGCCGGTCAGCTTGTTGTCCATGCGGTAGGTCACTGGTTTTCCACCCGGATCCAGCAAGGCCGTCATCTGGCCCGAACCTTTTTCCTTTTGGAAATAGGCATACGTCAAGCCCGCGCCCACGTAGGGGCGGATCATCGCATTGGGCTGGAAGAAACGGTACTGGATGAAGGCCGTCGGCGGCAAGGCTTCCGCCGTCCCCAGCTTGCCCGTGCCCTTGATGGAACCGTCGCCGATCAGGTCATGCTTGTACGGCACGCCCAGGATCATTTCAGCGGAAACATTGTCCGTGATCATGTAGGCAAAGGTAAGGATGGGCTTGGTATCCGACTTGACGTCGGCTTTCGTGCCCGGCAGTGCCGGCGCGGAAATGTCGCCACTGTCCACGTGCGGCGTGATCTTGTTGAGGCCGGCTTTGACCATCCAGGTGCCAGCGCTTTGCGCCGAAGCGCCCGTCGCCATGGCCATCGCGGCGGCTGCAGCCAGCACGCGTACAGCGGTATTCAAACGATTCTTCATCTTGTCTCCTGATTCAGTATGTGCGGAGTGTTCCGCTTTCGAGTCCTGTCGCTGCCGGCACCGGCCGCGCCTCCCAGGCACAGCCGGTGCGGCCATCCCTTACAGCCAGCCCCGCACGACCATGTCCTTGGCCACGTAGCGGGCCAGCAACAGGTTATTGAACGGCGTAGGGTGCACATCGTCGGCATACGAGTAATGGCTGACGTCGCCCGCTTTCAGATTCGTACCATTGCACACGAGCGAGCTGCCCAGTATGTTTTTCGCCGGCGTCAGGTCGCACGCCGTCTCGCTGACGTTGGTCAAGCCATACGGGCCAGGATTGACGCCCTGGTCATGGCTGACGGCAAACACGTCGACCAGCAAGACTTTCGCATTACCGTTCAAGCCGGCGCTCAGTTCGCCGTTGAAGGCGCTGACCATGGCATTGATGAGTGCCTTGGTATTGGCATCCTTGCTCAAGCCCGATGGCGTACCGGCCACGTCCGGCAGGTTGTTGACCACCACATAATTGGCACCCTTGGCGATGATCTGGTCCTTGATCAGCACTACCAGCTCTTTGCCGGCTTGTCCCATGGCGGTGACCAGCAGCGGCCCTTGGGCCGCAGCGAAATCGGCACCGGCCTTGGCGCCGGCGGCATTGCCTGTCACCGTCGCGTCGGCTTGTGCCTTGGCGGCCAGGGCCGGGGCCTGCGTCTGGGCATTCGCATTACCGGCAATCATGGCAGCTTGCACGGCGGCACCGACGATGGTCGTCGACGTGGCGCCAGGCGCCGCACTGGCTGTCTTGATGGCGGCGCCAATGGCAACCACTGCCGTGTTGGGATTGGTGGCGCCGGCCGCCAGGGCCACCGCCAGGTTGGTCGCGAAAGCTTGCGCACCCGCAGCAGCGCCCGCCTTCTTGCCGGCATCCGTCGCGCCCGTTTGCAATTGGCCCAGCAGGAACAGCACGTCGTTACCGCCTGCCATCACGAAAACGGCTTCCGTGCCGCTGAACTTGCCACCTGACACTGCCAGGTGGTTCGCGATCTGCGTCACCACGGGCACGGTCAGGGCGCCCAGCACACCGCCCGCCAATTTGTTGTTCGGACCGACGGGGTTGGTGACGCGCGAACCGCCCATGGCGTAGCCGAAACAGCCGGCATGCTTGACGCGCGGGGCAACCAGGCTCGGTATGCTGCCTTCCAGGCCCGTTTCGGCGGCGCATGGCGCCGGCAAGCCGAATTGCGCGGCCAGGTGCTCGGTCCAGTTCTTGCCCGTCAGTTCAGGATTGATCTTGGTATTGTCACCATTGATGGTGAATTTGCCGCCACCGCTCGCCGCCACGCCGGCGACGGCATACGAACCGACATCGGACAGGCTGTCGCCGAACGACACCTGCGCCGTGTATTTGACTTTCAAGGCTTGATCACCGCCACTGGCGCCGCCGCAACCTGCCAGGACAGCCGCTGCCAGCACGGCCAGCGCGAATTTGGTTTGATGCATTTTGTCTCCTCGGTCTTTTTTCTGGTTTCTAAACGAACGGGCGTGCTATTCGCTACCCAACTAATATGCCATCGTTCCTCAGGCTTGTATAGAAAATATGTTTTAAAAATCAACGAAATAACAACACTGCCAGCGCCCTGTCACGACCGGGCGATCAGCTGAATTATGGAGGATATAAGATGTTTCGTGGCAAGCATCTCTATTGCGCTGCATCAAGAAAAAGCCCCTTGCGGGGCTTTTTATGATGCGGACAGAAACTGCTGCAAGATACCACTTGAGCCGAAGGCGGCGCGCCGCAAACGGTCGTTGACGCCCAGCCACGCGGGGCCGGTGGGCGGTGCTTCGACGAGTATCAGCTCGGCGCCGACCTGGTCCATCGTGCGCAGCGAGGCATACAGCGCATGTGCGTAATTTTCCGGAGTCGCCGCCAGGCGCACGCTGGCGCTGGCCGGTGGCAGGTCCGAGTAATGGATCAGGGCCACGCGGCGCCCGTCATTGAGCAGGCGGTTCAAGGTGGCGCTCACGTCGTCGCTGTGCTGCATCGCAACAGGCGTGTGCGGTGCGTAATGCGATTCCAGGGTGCCCGAGGCGCGCGGCGCGGCCGCGTCCGCCACGGCTGGCGCGCGACCGATGACGGCGGCGATCTGTTCGCTGCTGATATGGCCGGGGCGCAAGAGTACTGGACCGTGTGTGGCCAGGCGCGACAGGTCGACGATGGTCGACTCGATACCCACGTCGCTCTGCCCGCCATCGAGGACCTGGCCCAGCAAGCCGCTGGCGAGTTCCGCCGCGAATTCATCACGCACGTGCTGCGCCGTGGTAGGGCTGACGTTACCAAATTTGTTCGCCGACGGCGCCGCCAGGCCGCCCTTGCCGCCTTTGAAGGTGCGTAGCAATGCGATAGCCACCGGATGCGATGGGCAGCGCAAGCCCACCGTATCCTGGCCGCCGGAGACGGCGTCGGGAATATGCGCGGCGCGCTTGACGATCAGAGTCAGCGGACCGGGCCAGAAGGCGGCCACCAGCTGTTCGGCCTCGACTGGAATGTCGTCGGACCAGTGCGCCAGGTCGGCGCCGGGCGCCACATGCACGATCACGGGATGGTCGGAAGGGCGGCCCTTGGCTTCATAGATGCGCGCCACGGCAGCCGGGTTTTCCGCATCGGCGCCCAGGCCATACACCGTTTCCGTCGGGAAAGCGACGAGGCCGCCCGCTTCCAGCACGGCTGCAGCCGCCGCCAGATCTTGTGCAAGTACGCTCACGGCGCGATTCCCAGGATCAGGCAAGCGTCGCGCAGGCGCTGCTGCGCCTGCGGCAAGGTGGCCGCGATGAAGGTCAGGTGGCCCATCTTGCGGCCACGGCGCGGATCATCCTTGCCATACAGGTGCAGGCAGGCGCCCGGCAGTGCCAGCACCTGGTCCCACGCCGGTTCGCAGGCCACGTCGCTGTCGTCGGCAAACCAGGCGTCGCCGAGGATATTGAGCATCACGGCCGGCGAATGCTGGCGCACGTCGCCCAACGGCAAGCGCGCCATGGCCCGCACCTGCTGCGCGAACTGGCTGGTGACGCAGGCATCCATCGTGTAATGGCCGCTGTTGTGCGGACGCGGCGCCATTTCATTGACCACCAGGCTGCCATCTTCCAGCACGAAAAATTCGATGCACAGCACGCCGACGTAACCAAGCTCGGCGACCATCGCTTGCGCCGCGCGCTGCGCCTTGGCGGCGCAGTCGTCCGACACGTTCGGACCCGGCACGGTGGTGGTAAACAGCACGCCGTCGCGGTGCACGTTTTCGGCGATCGGATACACGACGGATTCGCCGTCCACGCCGCGCGCCGTCAGCACGGACACTTCATACGCCAGCGGCAGCATTTTTTCCAGCAGGCAAGTTACTTCGCCCATTTCCGCGAAAGCGGCGCGCACGTCGTCGCGCGTACGCACGCGGAACTGGCCCTTGCCGTCATAGCCCATGCGCACGGTTTTCAAAATACCCGGCAGCAAGTCGTCGGCGATGCTGTCGATATCGTCCTGCGTGGCGATGACCATGTGCGGCGCCGGCAGCACGCCGGATTTGCTTGCACAGTCGACAAAGAACCGTTTTTCCGCGATGCGGTCCTGCGCCACCGACACGCCGTGGGCGTTGGGGGCAACAAACACGCGTTCGGCCAGGCGCGACAGGCTGTCGGCCGGCACGTTTTCGAATTCCGTGGTGACGGCCAGGCATTGCGCCGCCAGGGCGTCGAGGCCGGCCACATCGCTGTAACCGGCATTGACCAGGCGCTGCGCCACCTGCCCCGCAGGGCAGGCATCGGAAGGTTCCAGTACAGCCACCTGATAACCCATGCCCTGAGCGGCCTGGGCAAACATGCGGCCGAGCTGGCCGCCACCCATCACGCCCAGCCACGCCGGTGGATTGGCGGCGGGCAGCAATGGGGAAGTCAATTTACTATTCATTATTTTTCAAACACATTAGTCAGGCAAGACCATGGCCTTGGCGGCGGCCGTTTGCGTGGTACGGAAGGCTTCCAGGCGGTCGGCCAGCGCGTCGTCATTGGCGGCCAGCAGCGCCACCGCCGTCAGCGCCGCATTCGCCGCGCCCGCTTCACCGATGGCGAAGGTGGCTACCGGCACGCCCTTGGGCATTTGCAGGATGGACAGCATGGAATCTTCGCCACGCAAGTATTTCGACGGCACGGGCACGCCCAGCACGGGCACGATGGTCATCGCCGCCACCATGCCAGGCAGGTGGGCCGCGCCGCCAGCGCCGGCGATGATGGCGCGCAAGCCGCGCGCGCGCGCGCTTTTCGCGTACGCATACATCTCGTCGGGCATGCGGTGCGCGGAAATGACTTGCGCTTCGTATGGCACGCCAAACTGTTTCAGGATGGCAACCGCATTCTGCATCACGTCCCAGTCCGAGGACGAACCCATGATGACGCCGACCAGCGGCTTATTCTGCTCGCTCATCTCAGGCCTTCAGCTTCTCGCCCGTCAGGCGTTCGATGGCTTCAAAGTACTTGGCCTGGGTTTTTTCGATGACATCGGCTGGCAGCGCTGGCGCCGGTGCGGTCTTGCCCCAGGTCAATGTTTCCAGGTAGTCGCGCACGAATTGCTTGTCGAACGATGGCGGCGAGATGCCTGGCTGGTAGGAATCGGCAGGCCAGAAGCGCGACGAGTCGGCCGTCAGCACTTCATCCATCAGATGCATGACGCCATTGTCGTCCAGGCCGAATTCGAACTTGGTGTCGGCGATGATGATGCCGCGCGTGGCCGCGTATTCGGCTGCCGTCTTGTAGAGTTGAATGGCCACGTCGCGCATCTTGGCGGCCAGGTCGGCACCGATGCGTTCTTCCATTTCAGCAAAGCTGATGTTTTCGTCATGCTCGCCCAACTCGGCCTTGGCGGCCGGGGTGAAGATCGGTTGCGGCAATTTTTCCGCCTGTTGCAAGCCCGCTGGCAGCGCGATGCCGCAGATGCTGCCCGTGTCCTGGTAATCTTTCCAGCCCGAACCGATGATGTAGCCGCGCACGACCGCCTCGACCATGATCGGTTTCAAACGCTTGGCCACGACGGCGCGGCCCTTGACTTGCTCCACTTCCTCGGGCGCCACCACGGATTCCGGCGCCACGCCGGTCAGGTGGTTCGGCACGATATGGCCCAGTTTCTCGAACCAGAAGTCACTCATCTGGTTGAGGACCTTGCCCTTGCCGGGGATAGGCTCGTTCATGACGACATCGAAGGCCGACAGGCGGTCCGTGGTGACGATCAAAATCTTGTCGTCGCCAACGGCGTAGTTGTCGCGGACCTTGCCGTGGCCCAGCAATGGCAGGGAGTGGATGGAAGTCTGATAGAGGCTGTTCATAGCGGGGGAATAGTTGGATGAAACGAAACCGGCAGGCAGGGGGTGCCCGCCGGTCGAGAAAATCGGGCACGGAGCATTGCTTCCGGCCCGTTCCAGACAGAATTTTACTTCACAATTTGCGACAGCTCGCCGGCCTTGTAGCGCTCGGCCATCTTTTCCATCGTGATGACCTTGATTTTCGACGCCTGGCCTTCGCAGCCGAAAGCCTGCATGCGCGCGCGCACGATTTGCTCGGCGGCGGTGCGGGCTGGCTTCAGGAAGTCGCGCGGGTCGAATTTCGACGGGTTCTCGAACAGGTATTTGCGGATCGCGGCCGTCATCGCCAGGCGGATGTCGGTGTCGATGTTGATCTTGCGCACGCCGTGACGGATGCCTTCCTGGATTTCCTCGACTGGCACGCCGTAGGTTTCCTTCATGTCGCCGCCGAATTCGCGGATGATGGCCAGCAATTCCTGCGGCACCGACGAGGAACCGTGCATCACCAGATGGGTGTTCGGGATGCGCGCGTGGATTTCCTTGATGCGGTCGATGGCCAGGATGTCGCCCGTTGGCTTGCGCGTGAATTTATACGCGCCATGCGAGGTGCCGATGGCGATCGCCAGGGCGTCGCACTGGGTGCGCTGCACGAAATCGGCCGCTTGCGCCACGTCCGTCAACAGTTGCTCGCGGGTCATGGTGCCATCGGCGCCGTGGCCGTCTTCCTTGTCGCCCTTCATGGTTTCCAGCGAACCGAGCACGCCCAGTTCCGCTTCCACCGTCACGCCGATGGCGTGCGAGAATTTCACCACTTCACGCGACACTTCCACGTTGTATTCGTACGATGCGACCGACTTGCCGTCCGCTTCCAGCGAACCGTCCATCATCACGGAAGTAAAACCCGAGCGGATGGCGGCCATGCAGACGGCCGGCGACTGGCCGTGATCCTGGTGCATGACGACAGGGATGTGCGGATACGCTTCGACGGCCGCGTCGATCAGGTGGCGCAGGAATGCTTCACCGGCGTACTTGCGCGCGCCAGCGGACGCTTGCATGATCACCGGCGAGTTCAGCGCATCGGCGGCGGCCATGATGGCTTGCACTTGCTCCAGGTTGTTGACGTTGAAAGCAGGAATGCCATAACCGTTTTCGGCAGCATGGTCCAGCAGTTGACGCATGGATACGAGAGACATGGTAATACTCCAGATAACAATAGAAACCGTTGCGGCGCTTCGCGGTCAATAACCGCGGCGGCGCCTGAATTCTTTACATCAGATCAGCACTGCTTCGAGGTCGCCTACCTTGACAATTTTCAGGGCATTCGTGCCGCCCACCTGACCCATCGGTTCACCCCAGGTAACGACGATCATATCGCCCTTGCGGACGATACCTTGTTCCACCAGCAAGTCTTCCGCCTGCTTCAGCACTTGCGCGCTGGGGGCGTTCTGCATCAGATGATACGCCCGAACATTGCGGTACAGCGCGGCTTTGCGCAAAGTCGTCACGCTGGGCGTGAGCGCGTAGATCGGCGTGTCGATACTGTGGCGGCTCATCCACAAGGCGGTGGAACCGGATTCCGTCAGCGCCACGATGGCTTTGACGCGCAGGTGATGGGCGGTAAACAGCGCGCCGTAGGCGATCGACTGGTCGATGCGGGTAAACGTGACGTTGAGGAAATCGGCATCGAGCTTGTTGTATTCGGACTGTTCCGCTTCGACGCAGATGGCGGCCATCATTTCCACCGTCTCGATCGGGTACTTGCCCGAGGCCGTCTCGGCCGACGTCATGACGGCATCCGTGCCATCGAGCACGGCATTGGCCACGTCGGACACTTCCGCGCGGGTCGGCACGGCGTTGACAATCATCGATTCCATCATCTGAGTTGCCGTAATGGCAAGCTTGTTCGACGCGCGCGCCATCTTGATCATGCGTTTCTGCAAGGCCGGCACGGCCGCATTACCCACTTCCACGGCCAGGTCGCCGCGCGCCACCATGATGCCGTCGGAGGCGTCGAGAATTTCCTGCAGCGCAGGAATGGCTTCCGCGCGCTCGATCTTGGCGATCATCATCGGCTTGTGGTGGTACGGTTCGCCGGCGATATTGGCCAGCTGGCGCGCCATTTCCATGTCGGTCGCGCATTTCGGGAAGGAAATGGCCAGATAGTCGGCCTGGAAACTCATGGCCGTCTTGATATCTTCCATATCCTTGGCCGTCAGCGCGGGCGCGGACAGGCCGCCGCCCTGGCGGTTGATGCCCTTGTTGTTCGACAACTCGCCGCCGATCTTGACGGTGGTGTGGATTTCGCTGCCGTGGATGCGCTCGACGATCAGCACGATGAGGCCGTCATTCAGCAGCAGCACGTCGCCCTTGTGCAAATCGCGCGGCAAGGCCTTGTAGTCGAGGCCGACGCGCTCCTGGTTGCCCAGTTCGCCGTTTTCACCCCACTTGGCGTCGAGAATGAAGTGCTCGCCCGCTTCCAGCTCGATGCGCGTGTTTTCAAACTTGCCGACACGAATCTTCGGCCCTTGCATGTCGGCCATGATGGCCACTTCGCGCCCGCACTCGGCGGCCGCCAGGCGCACCAGCGCCGCGCGGTCGATATGGTCTTGCGCCTTGCCGTGGGAAAAATTCAAGCGCACCACGTCGACACCCGCACGTATCATTTTCACCAGGATATCGAAGTCGGTGGAAGCGGGGCCGATTGTTGCTACGATTTTTGTACCGCGTGGCATAGGAGTCCTTGTGCGCGAGCGAAGGTGAGCAAGACCTGGCGGCTGAACCGCCCGGCAAGGTAAAAGCGCAGCGATCAGGCTGCGCTTGGTACTAAACTGCTGACTGCAGCGCCTTAAGCGGCGCGTTGCATCAGGATTTCCACTGCCGGCAGGGTCTTGCCTTCCAGGAATTCCAGGAAAGCGCCGCCACCGGTCGAGATATAGCTGATTTTATCGGTAATGTCGTATTTGGCAATCGCCGCCAGGGTGTCGCCACCGCCGGCAATCGAGAAGGCTTTCGACTCGGCAATGGCCAGCGCCAGGGTCTTGGTGCCGTTGCCGAACTGGTCGAATTCGAACACGCCAACCGGACCGTTCCACACGATGGTGCCGGCGGCGGCGATCTGCTGCGCCAGCAGGGCAGCCGTTTTCGGGCCGATATCGAGGATCATGTCGTCGTCCGCCACGTCGGCCACGTCCTTGACGGTGGCGGCGGCCGTCGGCGAAAACTCCTTGGCGCACACGACGTCAACGGGAATCGGCACTTGCGCGCCGCGCTTGGCCATGATCTCGATGATGGCCTTGGCTTCCTCGACGAGTTCCGCTTCCACCAGCGACTTGCCGACGTTCAAGCCGACGGCCTTCATGAAGGTGTTGGCGATGCCGCCGCCGACGATCAGATTATCGACCTTGTCGGACAGGGCTTTCAAAATGGTCAGCTTGCTCGATACTTTCGAACCGGCAACGATTGCCAGCAATGGGCGGGCTGGGGCGTGCAAAGCTTTGCCCAGTGCATCGAGTTCGGCAGCCAGCAGCGGGCCGGCGCAGGCGACGGGGGCGAACTTGGCGATGCCGTGCGTGGACGCTTCCGCGCGGTGGGCCGTGCCGAACGCGTCATTGACGTAGATATCGCACAATTTGGCCATTTTTTGCGCCAGCTCATCGCTGTTTTTCTTTTCGCCCTTGTTCACGCGCACGTTTTCCAGCAGGACGATCTGGCCGGCAGCCAGGGATTCCAGGCCGGCGCCATCGACCCAGTTTTGTTTCAGTGCAACTTCCTGGCCCAGCAGCTCGGACAAACGGGCCGCCACGGGCGCCAGGCTGTCGGCTGGCTTGAACTCGCCTTCCGTCGGACGGCCCAGGTGCGACGTCACCATGACGGCAGCGCCAGCGTCGAGGGCGGCGCGGATGGCCGGCACCGAGGCGCGGATGCGCGTATCTTCGGTGATCTTGCCACTGTCATCTTGCGGGACATTCAGGTCGGCGCGGATAAACACGCGCTTGCCTTGCAGTGCATTTTGGGCGATCAAATCTTGCAGACGGATGAAGTTGAGAACAGCTGACATGGCGATCCAGATGACGAGTGGAAGGAAGTGCGCTATTTTACCGCAATGACCAGACCAAATCCCCGATTTGTCCTGCTTTACTGAAAAACGTGCAACAGTCGCAAGCCCGTGAAAACCAGCATGCCAAACACGATGGTTTGCAGCATATTGCGGCGGATCACAAAAAAGAGCGTGGCGGCAATACCGGATAACAGTTTCAAATTGGACAATTCCAAGTGCACTTGCTGGCCCTCCATCAGCATGTCGGGCGCGATGATGGCGGCCAGCGCGCAGGCCGGCGCATAGCGCAGCATCTCGCCCACGCGGCGCGGAATGGTGATGTGATGGCCGATCAGCCAGAAGGTGCTGCGCGTGGCGGCTGTCGCCACCACCAGCACGGCGATGGCGATCCACACATCGGCCCTGCCCCAGTCTATGCCGTCAAACATGGCGTTTTGTCCATTTTTCTGTCAATTCTTCCACGGCCATGGCGCTGACCATGCCCACTACGACGGCCACCAGCAAACCCAGCTTATACGGCAGGCTGAAGGCCAGCACGGCCACCGTACCGGCCACCAGCACACCGCACAGGGCGGCGCGGCTGAGGATCAGCGGCACCGTCACGCACAGGATCGCCAGGGTACCCGCAAAACCCAGTCCCCACTCGGCCGGCACGACGGCGCCCAGCACGATGCCGATGAAGGAACCGATTTGCCAGGCCAGCCAGTTGGGGTAAATCAAGCCTTTCAGGAAAGGCAGCTTGGCCGGATCCGGCGTTTCGTGCGGGTAGCGCTGCAGGAACAGGCCCACCGTGATGTCGCCGGCTACATAACCGAGCGCAAAGCGCTGGCGCCAGGGCAGATGGGAAAAATGCGGGGCCAGCAGTACGGAAAAGATAACAAAACGCAAATTGACGACGAGGGCCGTGGCAAAGATCACCCATACGGGCGCCTGCGCGGCCAGCAAGGGCAAGGACGCGAGCTGGGCCGAGCCGGCAAAGACAAACAGGGTCATGGCGCCGGCCTGCGCTACCGTCAGGCCGCTTTTCACCATGGCCACGCCCACCACCATACCCCAGGCGGCGATGCCCAGCAGGGTGGGCGCACCCAGGTTCAGGCCGGCGCGCCAGGCGTCTTTCAGCAGGGCATCGTCCTTGGCGGCCTGGACGGCGTTCACGCGGGAGTTCATGCGTCCCCTCGCCAGGCGTACTGTGGTAACTGCACAACAATGGTGCACGGGGCGCATGGGCGCAACGGTAATACCGGCAAGGCAAATCCAGTCAGTGTGGCGCTGCAGCTGCCATGTTTCGGCAAAAAACCGCGCCGCAGCCGAAGATGATCGAGCCGACATTTTAGCCATGATTTTTGCTGTCTGCCTGAATCCGTTAAAATCGTGCTTTTGGCAGCAGCCGACTTCCTTCCATACAGCCTCACGGAGCATGACAAGATGACAAAAACCACCCAGCCAGCGGTCGAACTCGACAGTAAAGACTTGCCAGCCCACTGCCCTAACCCGGCCATGCCGCTGTGGTCGTCGCATCCGCGCGTGTTCCTGGAATTCAACAAGGACGGTATCGCCAAGTGCCCGTACTGCGGCACGGCCTACACCCTGAAGGAAGGCGCCAGCGCCGGCCACCATTAAACTGCCCAGCGGCGCGCCACCAGCGCGCCGTTTTTATTTGTATCAAGTTATACCGACCAGCCCGGAGTCGTCATGAAACGTCTGAAAGAACTCAATGGCAGCGCCGCGGAAGTCGAAGCGGCGTTCTACGATGCCTTGCACCGCGCCGACCTCGAAGCGCTGATGGCGCTGTGGGCCGACGATGAAGAGATCGTCTGCATCCACCCGGGCGGCGCGCGCCTGATCGGCCATGCCGCCATCCGCGCCTCGTGGGAAACCATTCTGGCCGGCGGCGGCCTGCATATCGTGCCGGCGCAGCTGCACGAAACGCACAATCTGATGAGTTCAGTGCACACGGTGATCGAAGGCGTGACCCAGGAAGAAGGCGGCCCGGCGCACCTGCTGGCCACGAACGTGTACGTGAAAACGCCGCGCGGCTGGCGCATCGTGCTGCACCACGCCTCCATCGCGCCGGGCGGCGCACCGGCCGATGCCACCGGGGCGCAGATCCTGCACTGATGTCTTTGCCTCTTATCTACAACGCCCCCTATACCGCCCCGCTCTGGCTGCCTGGCGGCCACGCGCAGACGATTTATCCGGCCGTGTGCCTTGCCAAGCCGGCCGTGGCCTTCCGCCGCGAACGCTGGCAAGCGCCCGATGGCGACTTCGTCGACGTCGACCTGGTCGATGGCCAACCGGGCCAGCCCTTCGTGGTGCTGTTCCACGGCCTGGAAGGCTCGTCGAATAGCCATTACGCGCGCGCCCTGATGGCCGAGGTGGCCGCGCGCGGCTGGTCGGGCGCCGTGCCGCATTTTCGCGGCTGCTCGGGCGAGGCCAACCTGGCGCCCCGCTTTTACCATTCGGGTGATGCGCAGGAAGTGGACTGGGTGATGCGCACACTGCGCCCGCGCGCCACGGGCAAGTTTTACGCGGCCGGCGTCTCGCTGGGCGGCAATGCCCTGCTGTGCTGGCTGGGCCAGTCGCAGCACCAGGCCGATTTCGTCGATGCGGCAGCGGCCGTGTCCGCGCCGCTGGACCTGGCACAGGGAGGCAAGGCCCTGTCTTCCGGCGCCAACCGGCTCTACACGCGCATGTTTCTGAACACCTTGAAACCGAAGTGCCTGGCCAAGCTCGAGCAATTTCCCGGCCTGTTCGCGCGCGACGCCATGCTGGCCGCGCGCGACTTGCACGCCTTCGACAATGTTGTCACGGCGCCGCTGCACGGCTACCGCGACGCCGACGATTACTGGCACCGCGCCAGCGCCAAGCACGTCTTGCACGACATCACCGTGCCGACCCTGGTACTGAATGCGCAAAATGATCCTTTCCTGCCCGGGCGCTTCCTGCCGTCCAGCGCCGCGCCGACGGTCACGCTCGAGTATCCGCGCCACGGCGGCCACGTCGGCTTTGCCACCGGCAAGTTGCCGGGAAGCACACGCTGGCTGCCGCAACGGCTGCTCTCTTTTTTTGAAAACGGCAACATGGCGCCATCGGCACCGCAAAACTGTCACGCTGGCGATGCGCGCACTCACACGGAAAACGCTACACATGGATGAACTCGTCAAACAGGCCCTGGCCAAATGGCCGAACGTGCCCCACTGCTACGGCTGGCTGGGCCTGGACGCGCGCGGCCACTGGCGCATGCGCGACCAGCATGCGCAACAGCAACAACTGCCGGGCGACAAGATCGCCCATGTGGCCCTGTTGAGCTTTATCAACCGCAATTACGACCATGACGAACAGGGCTGCTGGTTTTTCCAGAATGGCCCGCAACGCGTCTACCTGAACCTGGAAGCGACGCCGTATATCGCCCGCAGCGACCCGCAGCACGGTTTTGTCTTGCAGACGGGCGCGCCGCTTGCGGTCATCGAAGCAGCGTATCTGTGCGACAACGGCACGCTGATCCTGCGCCATGGCGACATCGTGGCGCAGGTGGATGACCGCGACATGGCCCAGGTGCTGGCGTCGCTGCGCCTCGATGGGCTAGCCTTGAGCGACGAGGCCCTGCTGGCGTGGCTGGAACATGCTCAAGGCAACTTGATGTTATTGCATGCCGGCAAAGAGATTGCCGTGCAACCGCTGGCCTATGCCAGCGTAGCGCAGACCTTCGGCTTCCAGCAGGCGCCGCAAGCCGAATAAAAGTCAGCCCTTCTGGTCCTTGATCTGTTCGCGGCGTTTTTCCTGCAATTCTCGCTCGCGCGCATCGATCACGGCCTGGTCATAAAAGGTCGCGTCTGTCGATTTGCGGGCGATCGTCAGCTGGTCCAGCGCGGCCATGGTGGCGCCCTGCAACACATAGGATTCGGCCAGCGCCATGTGCTGCAAGGTCATCTTGCCCTGGTCCGCATAGGCTTTCGCCAGTAAATCGTAGAGTTCCGGCTCTTCCTTGTAGAGCTGCACCTGCTCGCGCAAATACAGGGTCGATTGCTCCAGCTTGCCGGCAGCCATCAGCGCTTCCGCATACTGGTGGGCAATGCCGCGCGAGAGGGGAAACTGCTGGCGCGCAGCGTCCGCCGCCTTCAGGGCCTGTTGCGCCACTTCCGGCTTCTGCCCCGGCATCAACAGCACTTCCAGCCCCATCGCCGCCAGCAGGGAATTGGGACCCTGCGTGCCACCCGACGTCAACACATTCGGCCCGACCGGCTGGTGCAGGGCCGCATTGGCCGCATCGAGTTCCTTTTGCGCCTCCGCCGGCTTGCCCTGCTTGACGGCGACAAAGGACAAGCCATAGTGGGCGGCCGTCACCTGGAAACGGCTTTGCTGTTCCAGCTGAGTCTTGAAGATGGCCTTGGCATTCAACAGGCCTTGCACGCTTTCATCCTGCAGCACGCGGGCACGGGCACGGGCCAGGTGGAAACTCAGGCTGTCCGCACGCTGCTTGTAGGGCTGCTCGCGGATGCGCGCCTGGATGTCGGCGATGCGTTCCGTCGTCAGCGGGTGGGTCTGCAGGTAGGCGGGCATCAGGTCGCTGTACGAACGGCTGGCCGCCTGCATGCGGCCGAAGAAGGCCACCATGCCGGTGGTATCAAAACCGGCTTCGCCCATGATCTGGAAACCGATGCGGTCGGCCTCGCGTTCGGCGTCGCGGCCGAAATTGAGCTGACGCTGGATGGCCAGGCCCTGGCCGGCGGCAAACACGCCCATGGCCACGTCACCACCCGCCCGGGAAGCGAGCGCCGCCAGCAGCATGGCGGCCAGCGGCATCAGGGCATCCTGGCGCTGCTGGCCCAGCATGCGGGCGATATGGCGCTGCGCCACGTGGCCGATCTCGTGCGACAGCACGGAAGCCAGTTCCGCCTCCGTTTGCGCTGCCAGCACCAGGGCCGAGTGCACGCCGATGAAGCCGCCAGGCAAGGCAAACGCGTTCAACTGGGGATCGCGCACGGCAAAGAAGAAATAGTCGTAATTCGTTTCGCCGCGCACGCTGGGACGCGCGGCCACGAGGGCGTTGCCGAAGGTATTCAGGTATTCGAGCAAGGGCGCGTCGTCGAGATAATCGCGGTCGCCACGGATGCCGCGCATGATTTCCTCGCCGATCTTGCGCTCCATCGCCGGCGACAGGTCTTCGCGCGACGTATCGCCCAGGTTCGGCAGGTTGGGCGCCGGCGGCACGGCCAGCGGCGTCCAGCCGCCGGCCGGCTTGGCCGCCACGCTGGCGGCCGGCGCCGCTGGCGCGGACGTATAGGTTTGCGCCAGCGCAGAAGGGGCAGCGCAGCACAGCGCGGCCAGCAGGGACGCACGCCATGGCTGGCGCAGCCATGCGGCAGCGGCGTTTTCAAGTACGGTCTGGAGGGGAGTTTTTGAATTCACGGGTGCTATCATACCTTGTTAGCGGCACCCATTCCCACGCGTGCCGCGCCCCACTCCTCACCTATTTTTGACGCCATGACAACAGCAGACAAGCAAGCCCCCGCCGGGGAACTGACCCATTTCGACGCGACGGGCCAGGCCCATATGGTGGACGTAGGCAGCAAGGAAGACACGCGCCGCAGCGCCGTGGCCGCCGGCACCATCCGCATGCAACCCGCTACCCTGGCATTGATCATTTCCGGCAATGCAAAAAAGGGCGACGTGCTGGGCATCGCCCGCATCGCCGCCATCATGGGCGCCAAGCGCACCAGCGACCTGATTCCCCTGTGCCACCCGCTGGCCCTCACGCGCGTCACGGTCGATTTTGAAGTGGACGAGGCGGCCAATAGCGTGCACTGCCGCGCCCAGGTCGACACGACGGGCAAGACGGGCGTGGAAATGGAAGCGCTCACCTCCGTGCAGATCGGCTTGCTGACGATCTACGACATGTGCAAGGCCGTCGACCGGGGCATGGTCATGACCAACGTGCGCGTGCTGGAAAAGCATGGCGGCAAGTCGGGCGATTGGCACGCCGAAGTGTAATTATTGTGCCTGGCGCGCCAGCCGCTCCTGGAAGCGGCGCAAATCGTACACTAGCCAGGCGCCGCCGGACAGGCACAGCGCGATGATGGCCTTGGACAGCGGCAAGTGGAATTGCTCCTGTCCTGCCAGCGCAAAGCAGGTATGGATCAGGAAGGTGGCCACGCCCAGGCCCGCGCAGCAGCTCGCATAAAAAGATGCCCGCGCGGTGGACAGCAACACGTGCTTGTAGCCCACCAGCACCACGGCAATGGCCGCCAGGTTAAACACCAGGAAACCCTGGACGCCGCCCGGCAGATGGAACATTTCCCACTCTTTCCAGTAGGCAGCATCGATTTGATGCAGGATCAGGAACAACATGGTCCAGAAGTAGCTGCGCGGCATAAAATTTACATTCGTCAATATTGATGCAATTGTAAAGCCTGCACCGCGCGGCGCCACGTGCACCTGGCATTTTTCGATGCCAATATGAATTTCATTGATATAAATGCTTTTTCATCAAGAAATCATGCATACTGCGAGTCGACCATATCCAGATGAGCATCGCATGACAAGCAACAAGCCCGCCGCGGAAAACAAGCTCCAGGACTTCGACTTCGAGGCCATGAATCTGCAGGTGGGTGGACGCATCCAGTTCATCACGCATCGCACCATCAAACCCATCCAGCATTTCTCGACCCTGATCGGCTATGTCAAAGACGAGTATTTGATCGTCAAGATTCCCATGGAAAACGGCGCGTCCATCGTGCTCAACGAGGGCGATAAGCTGACCATCCGCGTGTTTTCCGGCGTCACCGTCTGCTCGTTTTCCTGCAGCGTGCTGCGTATCTTCGGCCGCCCGCTCAATTATGTCCACCTGAGCTTTCCCGACGCCATCCAGGGCACCAGCCTGCGCACGGCCATGCGCGTGAAAGTGGACATTCCGGCGCAGCTGAGCTACCGCGACGTGGCAGCCGTGCCCGTGTTCATCATCAACCTCAGCGTTTCGGGCGCGCTGATCGAAGCGCCCGGCATGCTCACGCCGGACGACGAAGGTGTGGCCCTGAGCTTTACCCTGCTGGTGCAGCCGAACAAGCATCAGATGCGCGTCAATACGCGCGCCCGCATCCAGAACGTCAGCGTGGGCAAGCCGTCGAATGGCAATGCCGCCGAGGTGGCGGAAATCTATACGTATGGCGTGCAATTCATCGACCTGGAACCGACCCACTACACCCTGCTGCAAAACCTCACCTATGAAGCGCTGATCGCGGACCGGCAAAAAATCGTCTGACACCGGGCTGACAAGCGTCACCTACAGCGTCGGAGTCACGTCGGGAATGTTGTTTTTGGTAATCGCTTCCTTCGCTGCCGGATTCGTCACGGTGGTGCTATTGAACCAGGTCAGACTGCTCGTGCCCGACTTCATGGTCATCGTCACGGTTTGTCCACCGATACCCGTGCCCAGGTCGGCCGCCAGGGTCAGCACGATATCGCCCTTATTCACTGTGGCACTGGCCACTTCGCGCGTGGCACTGAACACGGGGATAGCGCTGGGTACGGCCTGGGTGGACGTGCTGCAGGCGGTAGCCAGCCCGCCGTTTTCCTGCACGCACAGGGCCACGGCCGTTTTCAAGGGGGCAGCGGCCGCCAGCACATTGCTGACCTTGGCCCGCATCGTGTAGTCGCCATACTGGGGAATGGCCACGGCCGCCAGGATGCCGGCGATAGCCACCACGATCATCAGTTCTATCAGGGTAAATCCGCTTTGCGCGCGCATCGTATCCTCCCATGGTGCATTGCTCACGCCAGGTATGGTGCAAGCGCCATGCCAGCGGCGCGCCCGGGCAACGGCGGCACACGTGGAAAGAAAAGCGACACTTTTGGGCAGGTTCGGACCAGCGCCGTCGCCCCAGGCCGGGAATCGGCCTGTCTTGCGAATAAAAAAAAGGAGCCGAAGCTCCTTTTTTGTACTGCGGTGACCAGGCTGAAATTACAGCATGGCTTTCAGCAGACGCGCCATTTCCGACGGGTTTTTGGTCACGGTGATGCCGCAAGCTTCCATGATTTCCAGCTTGGCTTGTGCCGTATCGGCACCGCCCGAGATCAGCGCGCCGGCGTGGCCCATGCGCTTGCCTGGAGGAGCCGTCACGCCAGCGATGAAGCCAACGACCGGTTTTTTCATGTTGTCTTTGATCCAATAAGCCGCGTTGGCTTCGTCTGGACCACCGATTTCGCCGATCATGATGACCGCGTCGGTATCTGGATCATCATTGAACATCTTCATGATGTCGATGTGCTTCAGGCCGTTGATCGGGTCGCCGCCGATGCCGACTGCCGACGATTGGCCCAGGCCCAGTGCGGTCAGCTGACCCACTGCTTCATAGGTCAGGGTACCCGAACGCGACACCACGCCGATACGGCCCTTCTTGTGGATGTGACCTGGCATGATGCCGATCTTGATTTCGTCTGGCGTGATCAGGCCTGGGCAGTTAGGGCCCAGCAGCAAGGTTTTGCTGTTGGCTTTAGCCATGCGGTCTTTCAGAGCCATCATGTCACGCACAGGAATGCCTTCGGTGATGCAAATGGCCAGATCCATTTCAGCTTCGACAGCTTCCCAGATCGCAGCTGCCGCGCCTGCTGGCGGCACGTAGATCACGGAAACGTTGGCGCCGGTTTCTTTTTTCGCTTCGGTAACGTTAGCGAAAATAGGAATGCCTTCGAAATCTTCGCCGGCTTTCTTCGGGTTCACGCCTGCCACGAAGGCAGCTTTGCCGTTCGCGTAGTCGCGGCAACCGCGGGTGTGGAACTGGCCGGTCTTGCCGGTGATCCCTTGGGTAACGACTTTGGTATCTTTATTGATCAGAATGGACATGTTGATTCCTTAATTAAGCTTGACCGGCAGCAGCGGCAACGACGCTCTTGGCTGCATCTTCCATGGTGTCGGCTGCGATGATAGGCA
Organism: Janthinobacterium sp. BJB426; assembly: GCF_002735705.1. GTDB lineage: Bacteria > Pseudomonadota > Gammaproteobacteria > Burkholderiales > Burkholderiaceae_D > Janthinobacterium. Next base: position 263,251 of record NZ_PDZL01000001.1, on the reverse strand, counting down.
GACCGGAATCGGCCAGCATCTTTTTGCCCAGGTCTTCGTTGGTGCCCTTCATGCGCACGACCAGTGGCACGTTCAGCGAGACGGCTTTCACTGCGGCGATCACGCCTTCAGCGATCACGTCGCAACGCATGATGCCGCCGAAAATGTTCACCAGGATGGCTTTCAGGCCTGGGTTTTTCAGCATGATCTTGAACGCTTCGGTCACTTTTTCTGCCGTGGCGCCGCCGCCGACGTCCAGGAAGTTGGCTGGCTCGCCGCCGAACAGTTTAATCGTGTCCATGGTAGCCATGGCCAGGCCGGCACCGTTCACTAGGCAACCGATGTTGCCGTCGAGCGAGATGTAGGCCAGGTCGAATTTCGACGCTTCGATTTCAGCTGGATCTTCTTCGTCCAGATCGCGCAGGGCGACGATTTCCGGATGACGGAACAGGGCGTTCGGGTCAAAGTTGAACTTGGCGTCCAGGGCGATGACTTTGCCGCTGCCGGTAACGATCAGCGGGTTGATCTCGGCCAGCGAGCAGTCGGTTTCCCAGTACGCTTTGTACAGGCCTTGCAGGTTGACGCGCGCGTCGGCGATGGAGCCGGCAGGCACGCCGATTTTGGCGGCGATGTCGTCTGCCTGGGCATCGGTCAGGCCGGTGCCTGGATCGATGGTGACGTGGTGGATCTTCTCTGGGTGGCTCTCGGCCACTTCTTCGATGTCCATGCCGCCTTCGGACGACGCCATCAGGACGATTTTCTGGGTAACGCGGTCGGTGACCAGCGAAACGTACAGTTCTTGTTTGATGTCGGCGCCTTCTTCCACCAGCAGGCGGTTGACTTTCTGGCCTTCGGCGCTGGTCTGATGCGTGATCAGCTGCATGCCCATGATCTGGTCAGCGTATTCCTTGACCTGTTCGATCGATTTTGCCACTTTCACGCCGCCGCCCTTGCCGCGGCCACCTGCGTGGATCTGTGCCTTGACGACCCACACCGGGCCGCCCAGGGTTTCCGCAGCCTTGACTGCCTCTTCGACGGACATGCACGGGATACCGCGTGGTACCGTCACTCCGTGCTGCCGGAGGATTTCTTTGGCTTGATACTCATGGATTTTCATGCTGGCTTCCCTTCTGATACTGATGTGTAAAAATACGGTTAGTGGTGCAAAAAAAACAGGAAAGCGCCGGGGTCACGGCTTGGCTACCCAGCGCGGGTAATACTGTGCCACCGCCCCGCCATCGGTGCGCAGGGCGTGGCATTTGTCGAGTTGAAACGGCTTTTCATGCGATAAGTCAGCATTCGCACCGTCGCGGGTCGACCAGACATCGCCGGCAAATGCCTGAACCGTCGCAGTCGGCAAGACTTGCGCCAGTTCGGTCAAATGGGTACAGCCAGCGATTCCCGCCAGGCGCTGTTTCAAGTCGCGGCGGAAATTCTTCAATAGATTCAGACCGATCAGCGCCCTGTAAGCGGGGCCGACGGTATCGCAAAAACCGGGATAGGGCACGGCATCGGAGGCAGCTTCGGCCTCGACAATGGTCAGTTCGCGATCGACGGTAATGCGTAAATGGAGGTCATGCAGAGGGGCGCCGGCGGGACGGGGGCCGGAAGCCAGGGTCGCGTCATAGCTTTTGATATCGGTGATACGGGCGTCAATATCCCACAGGCCGTCGTCGCGCACATACGCTTGGACGTCGATAACGCGGGAGTGCCGTAGGGCGCGCCGGGATACGGGAGTTGACAGGGGCATAAGACCGATGCCGCTTGCGCGGCCATAATTAGTAAGCAGCCATGTGCCTAAAGCACTCTGTTCGCAGCTTCTACGAACAGCAACCGCACCTGCGGCGCCGCAAAAACCCTAAAAGTGTAGCACACAGGGCGCTAGTTGCGCCGCAACATAATTATTTATTGGTCTGGCCGCCCGCCGCAAATTATCAATGAAAATCGCAAAATGAATGACAAACATTCACAATGCAAATAACCCGGAAGCAGGTAGGCTGGCACCGACAACCTGGCCGGCGCCGCGCCTCAGTCTGTCACGCCCAGTATGCGCAAAATGGGCAAGTTCCGCGCAGAGAAATGCTGTGCGTGCGCCAGCAGTTCGGCCAGGTTTTCCTCTTCCGTCAACAAGGGCTGCCCGTCCTTCGTCACCAACTGGTTCAAGCGCAGCAACACCGGCCATGTCGCGCGCACCCATTCTTGCGGCGTTGAACAACCTTGCAGTTTCGCCCACAGGAATAGCTGTTGTAAATGCGGTACAGCCACGCCGCTGCCCGTCAGGGGACTGGCGAGAATGTTCAAATCGGTTCTTGCCAGCGCCTGTTCCAGCAGGTGCGCATTCAGGCGCGCCGACTGCGGCCGCGCCACGGCGATGTCGGCCTCGTCCTGGACAGCCAGCACGCTACCCTTGCTGACCAGCACCAGCATGATCTGCAGCAAGGCAGCCAGGTTGGCTTCGCTGCCCGCCAGTTGCTGCTCCAGCTCGCCTATCGTGTAGACGCGATGGTCGGCCATGGCATCGAGCACAGGCGCATACACGCGCTCATCCATATCGGCGTCGCCCAGCACGCCATGCACGCTCAACACCACTTCGTCGCGCGGCACGGCCAGCATCACGCGCACGGCCCGCAAGGCGCTGGCCTGGGCGAGCGGCGTCAGCCTGCGCGCGCCCTTGACCCAGTAATCCTTGCGGAACTGCTCGTTGACGAGGAAAGCGCGTGTCGTCTCGCGGAAGATGGGATCGGGTATCTCGGCCAGGAATTGCTGGTGCTCGGCCGTCAAGTTCAGCATGTCGACCAGAGCGGTATAGGTGGCGGACGCGGCAAACTCGAGCTTGGCCTCGCCCAGCATGGCCGCGACGCTGGAAAAGGCCATCGGCTGCCAGTCGGCATTGAAATACTCATGGGCAAGATAATGTCCATCCATCGCCTTGAGCTTGTCGATGCGGTCCGCCAGGAGCGGGTTGGCCTCCAGGAAGCGCGGTTGCGCGGCGATCATCCTGTCGACGAAATCGATGGCGCCAGCGACTCTGGCCAGCACGCCCTGGCCCGGCGCACTCATGACGCGGCTATGTTCGGCCATCAGGTCGCGCATCGGCATCATGGCGGCCCAGCCTGGCTGCGTGTTGTAACTGATGAAGACGACGCCGCCGACTTTCAGCTTGCGCCGCAGGAAGTCGACGATCAGCGCGCGATTGTCCGCCGAGACCCAGCTCCAGATCCCGTGCAGGCAGATAAAGTCGAAATCGGGCAAGTCGTCGCGGCAGCAAAACTGCGCGAACGATTCGTCCGTGAACTGCGCTCCGGCGCCGGCCGCGCTGGCCAGCTCCTGCGCGAAGGCGGCCTGGGAAGGATTGAAATCATTGCCATGCCAGCGCGTGGCGGACGCCGCCGCATGGATGTTGGCGCTGATGCCCTGGCCAAAGCCCAACTCGCAAGCCGTGCCGCTGGCCGGCAAGGCAAGGCCGGCGGCCAGCAGGGGCAGCCGCAGGCGCAACGGATTCAATTCTTCGTAATAGCCATAGGTATAGGCGATTTCGGCCATATAGCCGGCATTCCAGTTGCTCATCTTGCATCCTGTCACGATCAGTGGTGCCGCGCGCATCGCACAGCGTTCGAGCGCCAGCATACCCGATCGCGCGGCGTCGCCATACGGGAAACAGATGGCGTTTGAGAGCGCAGTTCATGGCGACACGGCGGGGCCGCCATGGCCAGCCTTATTCCTCGTCGGGGTCCAGCCCCTTCAAGGCCACCTGCACGGCGCGCTGCGAAAAGCCGCGCTGCATCAAAAAACGCATCTGCTTGTTGCGTTGCTCGGCATCTTGCGCTACTTCACCAAATTTGCGGCGCCACACTTCGCAGGCGCGCGCGGTCTCGCCTTCGGCCAGGCCCGCCTTGAGTTCCTGCAGCGCCTCGCCGGCTATGCCATGGCTTTGCAATTCGGCCATGATGCGGCTATTCCCGAAGCGGGCCGAGCGGCGGTGGATCAGCGACTCGGAAAAGCGCTCCTGCGACAGCCAGTTGGCTTGCTCCAGGCTGTCGAGCAAGGCTTCCACGTCATCACCCTCCTGCGCATGGCGCTGCAGCTTGCGCCGCAATTCCATGCGGCTATGCTCGCGCATCGACAGAAAGCGGAGCGCCCTGCCCTTCAGGCTTAGTTGTACTGCGGCCATACACCCACCTTGTCTTTCATTCCACGATCACAGCACCCAAACACAATCGCCGCCCGGCGCAACAGCGCGGGACGGCGATCATGGTCACACCTTGCCAGACACCATCCGCCAGTGCGAATGGTGGCTGACGGCAGCTTACTCGGCAGCCTTGGCTTCTGCCTTGGCAGCCTTGTCAGCGGCTTTATCGGCTTTTTCCGGCTTTTCAGCAGCCAGCGGCGGCAGTTCGCGCACGCCCAGCGAAGCGCGGACCTTGTTTTCGATTTCGCGGGCCAGCGCCGGACGCTCTTGCAGGAAGGCGCGGGCATTGTCCTTGCCCTGGCCGATGCGTTCGCCGTTGTAGCTATACCACGAACCGGATTTTTCCACGATCTTGGCATCCGAACCCAGGTCCAGGATTTCGCCTTCGCGCGAGGTGCCGGCGCCGTACAGGATGTCGAAGTGCGCTTCCTTGAATGGTGGCGCGATCTTGTTCTTGACGACCTTGACCTTGGTTTCATTGCCGATCACTTCATCGCCGGACTTGATCGAGCCGGTGCGGCGGATATCCAGGCGCACGGAGGCGTAGAATTTCAGCGCATTGCCGCCGGTGGTCGTTTCCGGGCTGCCGAACATCACGCCGATCTTCATACGGATCTGGTTGATGAAGATGACCAGGGTATTCGTGCGGTTGATCGAACCGGTCAGCTTGCGCAGGGCTTGCGACATCAGGCGTGCTTGCAGGCCTGGCAGGGAGTCGCCCATATCGCCTTCGATCTCGGCGCGTGGCGTCAGTGCGGCCACGGAGTCGATGACGACGAGGTCGACGCTGCCGGAACGCACGAGGGCGTCGCAGATTTCCAGCGCCTGCTCGCCCGTGTCCGGTTGCGAGATCAGCAATTCATGCAGATTCACGCCCAGCTTTTGCGCGTAACCGACGTCCAGCGCGTGCTCGGCATCGATAAAGGCGCAAGTGCCGCCCAGTTTTTGCATTTCAGCAATGGTTTGCAGGGTCAGGGTAGTTTTACCCGACGATTCCGGACCGTAGATCTCCACCACGCGGCCGCGCGGCAAGCCGCCCACGCCCAGCGCGATATCGAGGCCGAGCGAACCGGTCGACACGACTTGCACTTCTTCGATCGCTGCGCTGGCATCCATGCGCATGACCGAACCTTTGCCAAACTGCTTCTCGATCTGCGCCAGTGCGGCGGCGAGCGCCTTGGCTTTTTCCGATGCGGGTACTACAGCTTTTTTATCGTCCATATGTTCTTTCAGCCGTTCTACAGGTGCGGATTCACGAGACGCATCTACGTGAACCGTGCAGCCTGCGATAGCGCCAGTGGGTTAAATTCTTTACACAGACAGTACTGTATAAAAAAACAGTGATCAATGCAAGCGGAACGTGGATTTGTTTTGAAACAGATCAATACAAGCCTGGTTTCTCACAAAAACTCGCCACCTTGCGGAAAATGAAACACAATACAAACTTCTACCGCCGCAAGCATAGGAAGTGCACCATGCGTATTTTACTTGCCGAAGATGACAGCGTGCTGGCCGATGGCCTGACCCGCTCGCTGCGCCAGTCCGGTTATGCGATCGACTACGTCAAGACGGGCCAGGAGGCCGATACGGCCCTGTCCACCCAGGAATTCGACTTGCTGATCCTCGACCTGGGCCTGCCGAAGATGTCCGGCCTGGAAGTGCTGCGCCGCCTGCGCGCGCGCGCCTCGCTGTTGCCCGTGCTGATACTGACGGCCGCCGATTCCATCGAGCAACGCGTGAATGGCCTCGACCTCGGTGCCGATGATTATATGGCCAAGCCGTTCGCCCTGTCGGAACTGGAGGCAAGAGTGCGCGCCCTGACGCGCCGCGGCGCTGGCGGCGGCGCCACCATCATCAAGCATGGCCCCCTCAGCTACGACCAGGTGGGGCGCAGCGCCTACATCAACGACCAGATGCTCGACCTGTCGGCGCGCGAACTGGGCTTGCTGGAAATCTTGCTTGGCCGCACCGGCCGCCTCGTCTCGAAAGAGCAGCTGGTCGACCACCTGTGCGAATGGGGCGAAGAAGTGTCGAACAACGCCATCGAAGTGTATGTCCACCGCTTGCGCAAGAAGATCGAAGTGGGCGGCGTGCGCATCGCCACCGTGCGCGGCCTCGGCTATTGCCTGGAAAAATACTCGGAAACGGCGCGCCTGAACGCTGAAGCGGGCGAGTCGGCAAGCCCGGCCAGCGGACCCGCCAGCAAGTGAAGGCGCGCGAGGCGCCAGCGGACGAGCCAGAAGACGACGACTGGTTCGAGCCGCCCACCACGGAACAGGATGACACCATCGAGCATTCGCTGTTCGGCGAAATCCTCGACTGGATGCTGGCGCCCTTGCTGCTGCTGTGGCCGATGAGCATTGCCATCACCTACCTGGTGGCCAAGGGCATCGCCAATCAGCCGTTCGACCATGCGCTGGAAGACAGCGTGACGGTGCTGACGCAGCAGGTCAAGCAGGCCGACGGCGCCATGCTGCGCCGCGTGCCGGAAAAGAACAGCAGTAATAGCGGCCGCGACTTCCTCCGCGGCGACGATATCGACACCCTGTATTACCTGGTAGTGGGTCCGCGCGGCGAATATCTGGACGGCGACCGCGATTTGCCCCCGCCACAGGACGCCGACAAATACCGCAGCGGCATGGTGCTGTTTCGCAACGACACCATCCATGGCACGCCCGTGCGCGTGGCGTTCAGCTATCTCGATATCCCTTCCGGCAACGACGATGAGCCCAGCCGCGCGCTGGTACAAGTGGCGGAAACCCTGGAAAAACGCGCCCAGCTGGCCAATGAAATCATCAAGGGCGTGATTTTGCCGCAGTTCATCATCCTGCCCGTGATCCTGGCCCTGGTCTGGTTTGCCCTGGCGCGCGGCCTGTCGCCGCTGGCGCAATTGCAGGAACGCATACGCGCCCGGCCGCCCGACGATTTATCGCCCATCGAATCGGGCCAGGTGCCCGAGGAAATCACGCCGCTGGTCGGATCGCTCAACGAGATGCTGGCGCGGCTGTCGCTGTCGATCGACATGCAGAAACGCTTCATCGCCGATGCCGCGCACCAGATGAAAACGCCGCTGGCCGGCATGCGCATGCAATCCGAACTGGCCCTGCGCCAGACCGACCACGACGAAATCCACCGCTCGCTGCTGCAACTGGCGAAAAGTTCGGAAGCGGCCACGCGCCTGGTCAACCAGCTGCTGGCCCTGGCGCGCGCGGAAAACCAGCCGCAGGCGGGCACGGCATTCGAGCCGATCGAGCTGAGCGAGCTGGCGCGCGGCGTGGTGCAGGACTGGGTGCAAGCCTCGTTTGCCCAGCATATCGACCTGGGCTTCGAGCAGCCCGCGTATTCGATCATGATTTCAGGCAATGCCATGATGCTGCGCGAACTGCTGAGCAACCTGATCGACAATGCCCTGCGCTACACGCCGGCCGGCGGCAGCGTCACGGTGCGCGTGCGCAGCACCCTGGAACTGGCCATCCTGGAAGTGGAAGATACGGGCCCCGGCATTGCGCCGGCCGAGCGGACCCACGTGTTCGAACGCTTTTACCGCATTCTCGGCAGCAATGTCGACGGTAGCGGCCTGGGCCTGGCCATCGTGCGCGAAATTGCCCAGCAGCATGGCGCCGAAGTCGATATTTTTAACAATCCGCGCGCGCAGTCGCCGAAGCTGCCGGGCACCCTGCTGCGCCTGAGCATCGCCCTGCTGTTGCCGGATGCGCCAGAAGAGGATGAGATCACGTATGGATAAGCCGAGCCCACCCGTTCCGCCAACACGGTCGGTACGCACGCCCGGCCCCGAGCTACAGGCGCGCCGCGATGTGCACTGGCGCAAGACGCGGCGCCTGACGGCCATCCTGCTGCTGGTCTGGCTGCTGACGGGCTTCCTGACCGTGTTTTATGCGCGCGAGCTGTTGCATCTGAACCTGTTCGGCTGGCCGCTGCCCTTTTATATGGCGGCCCAGGGCGCCTCGCTGGTGTACCTGGCCATCATCGCCTTCTATGCCTGGCGCATGCGGCGCCTCGACCGGGCTTTTCATGCCGAGGAGCAGGCATGAGCACCCAGCGCAGCTTCTTTGCCCGCCTGTGCCGCTACTACCTGCTGTTTACGGCCGGTTTCGCCGCCTTCCTGCTGGCTTTGTCGGTGCTGGAACAGGAAGGCATGCCGCGCGCGTGGATCGGCTACCTGTTCATGCTCGTCACCATCACCCTGTACGCCACCATCGGCGTCATCAGCCGCACCTCGAACGTCACCGAATACTATGTGGCGGGGCGCAGGGTGCCGGCCATGTTCAACGGCATGGCCACGGCCGCCGACTGGATTTCGGCAGCCAGCTTCATCAGCCTCGCCGGCGGCCTGTACCTGAACGGCTTCGACGGCCTGGCCTTCATCATGGGCTGGACGGGCGGCTATTGCCTGGTCGCACTGCTGATCGCGCCCTACCTGCGCAAGTTCAGCCAGTACACGATTCCCGATTTCCTCGCCGCCCGCTATGGCAGCGGCACCGACAAACGGGGCGCCAGCGTGCGCGTGGTGGCCGTGGCCGCCACCATCATCGTGTCGTTTACGTATGTGGTGGCGCAGATCTACGCCGTCGGCCTGATCGCCTCGCGCTTCACGGGCGTGGATTTTTCCGTCGGCATCTTCCTGGGCCTGGCCAGCATCCTCGTCTGCTCCTTTCTGGGCGGAATGCGCGCCATCACCTGGACGCAGGTGGCGCAGTACATCATCATCCTCGTCGCCTTCCTGATTCCCGCCATATGGCTATCGGTCAAGCATGCGGACAATCCCGTGCCGCAGATCGCCTACGGCAAGGTGCTGCCGCAACTGAGCGCGCGCGAACACGTGCTGGAAACGGATCCGAAAGAAAACGAGGTACGCGCCATCTTCCACCAGCGCGCCATCAGCTACCAGGCGCGCATAGCCGGCTTGCCCGCTTCCTGGGAACAGGGCCATCTGACGGCCCAGCGCCAGCTCGATAGTTTGCGCCAGCGCAATGCCTCACTGTTCGACATCCGCAACGCGGAACGCTATCTGATTGCCTATCCGAAGAGTCCGGACGAGGCACGCGTGCTGTGGCAGACGGCGCAGGCGCAGAACCAGAAACGCGCCGAGCCGATCATTCCGCATGCGCAACCGTTTCCCGCCGCCGACCGGGAGCAGTCTGATATCAAGCGCAACAATTTCCTGGCTCTCGTGTTCTGCATGATGCTGGGCACGGCCGCCCTGCCGCATATCCTCATGCGATCGTACACCACGCCCTCCGTGCACGAGACGCGCGTCTCCGTCTTCTGGACCCTGTTCTTCATCTTGTTGATCTACCTCACGATTCCCGCGCTGGCCGTACTGGTCAAATACGACATTTACTCGGCGCTCGTGGGCACGCAATATGCGAACCTGCCCACCTGGGTGTCGTACTGGGCCAATGTGGACAAGCTCAGTCCCCTGATCAGCATCGTCGACGTGAACCGCGACGGCATCGTGCAACTGGCGGAAATTTCCATCGACGCCGACGTGCTGGTGCTGGCCACGCCCGAGATCGCCGGCCTGCCCTACGTGATTTCCGGCCTGGTGGCGGCCGGCGGCCTGGCCGCCGCCCTGTCGACGGCCGACGGCTTGCTGCTGGCCATCTCCAACGCCCTGTCGCACGACGTGTATTACAAGGTGGTCGACCCGACCGCCTCGACGCAAAAGCGCGTGACGATTTCAAAATTGCTGCTGCTGGCCGTGGCCTTCATCGCCGCCTATGCGGCCTCGCAAAAGCCGGCGGACATTTTGTCGCTGGTGGGCGTGGCCTTTTCCCTGGCCGCATCGACCCTGTTCCCGCCGCTGGTGCTGGGCGTGTTCTGGCAACGCGCCAACTATCAGGGCGCGCTGGCCGGCATGCTGACGGGCTTTGGCGTATGCCTGTATTACATGCTGCACACAAGTACCATGCTGGGCGGTAATGCCAGCGGTCAATGGATGCATATCGCGCCTATTTCCGCCGGCATCTTCGGCGTGCCAGCCGGCCTGGCCGCCGCCATCCTCGTCAGCTGGCTGACACCGGCGCCGGGACGCCGCAGCACGGGACTGGTCGAGCATATCCGGGCGCCGGAATAACAGCGCATCATGACCTGGGGTAAAAAGACAGCGCCGCGGCAAAAAAGGAGTAGGCTGGAGGGCCGTTCCATTTACGAGGAAATCCCATGCCGTCTGGAAAAATTCTTGTTGCCCAGGGAGGCGGCCCGACCGCCGTCATCAACCAGTCGCTGGTGGGCGTGGTGCTCGAATCGCGGCGCTTTCAGCATGTCACGCGCGTGTATGGCGCGCTGCACGGCGTGCGCGGCATCGTCAATGAAGAATTCGTCGATCTGACGCAGGAAACCAGCCACAACCTGGAACTGGTGGCCGCCACGCCGTCTTCGGCCCTCGGTTCCACGCGCGACAAGCCCGACATTGCCTACTGCCAGCAAATCTTCGAAGTGCTGCGCGCGCACGAGATCGAACATTTCTTTTATATCGGCGGCAATGACTCGTCCGACACGGTGCGCATCGTCAGCGAGGAAGCGCACAAGGCCGGCTATCCGCTGCGCTGCATCCACATCCCGAAGACCATCGACAACGACCTGGTGGGCAGCGACCACACGCCCGGCTTTCCCTCTGCCGCGCGTTTCGTCGCGCAAGCATTCGCCGGCGCCAACCTCGATAACGCGGCCTTGCCCGGCGTCTACGTGGGCGTCGTAATGGGCCGCCACGCGGGCTTTTTGACGGCGGCCTCGGCGCTGGGCAAGAAGTTCCCCGACGATGGCCCGCACCTGATCTACCTGCCCGAGCGCGTCTTCGTGCTGGAGAATTTTCTTGCCGACGTGAAGGCAACCTATGAAAAATACGGTCGCTGCGTGATCGCCGTCTCGGAAGGCATCCACGACGCTTCGGGCGAACCGATCGCCAGCTTGTTGGCCAAACAGGTGGGCAACGAAGTGGAGCGCGATGCACACGGTAACGTGCAATTGTCCGGCACGGGCGCGCTGGCCGACCTGCTGTGCGACGAAATCAAGGCCAAGCTGGGCATCAAGCGCGTGCGCGGCGATACCTTTGGCTATCTGCAGCGCTCCTTCATCGGTTGCGTCTCCGACGTCGACCAGCGCGAGGCGCGCGAAGTGGGAGAGAAGGCGGTGCAGTTCGCCATGTGGGGCGACCGTGACGGTTCCGTCGCCATCAAGCGCACGGGCTTTTATTCCGTCGATTACGAGTTGCTGCCCCTGACGGAAGTGGCGGGCAAGACGCGCACCATGGAAGACGAATTCATCAGCGCCAGCGGCACGGACGTGACCGATGCTTTCAGGTTATATCTGCGCCCGCTGCTGGGTTCGGGCATGCCCGATGCGTTCCGCCTGCGCGCCGCAAAAGTAGCGAAGGTCTTGAAACCTTAGCTGTTTTCCGCCAGCAATAGCGGCCGCAGTTTCACGGCCGCCTCCTTGAGCTGCGGCACGTGCTGCAGCAGCTGCTCCACGGACTTTCTCGCCACGGGCGCGTGGCAGGCGACAGCCGCCACGATGCGCCCGTCCGCCGCGCAGATGGGCACGGCCACGGCCACCATGCCGTGCACAAATTCCTCGTCGTCGATGCCGATGCCCAGGCGGGCGATGCGCACGATCTCGCGTTCCAGCAGCACGGGGTCGGTGATGCTTTTCGGCGTGCGCGCTTCCAAGGTCAGCATGGCCAGCAGCTCGCGCCGCTCCAGCAGGGTCATGTGCGCCAGAAATAATTTTCCACTCGCCGTGCAATGCATGGGCGCGCGCGTGCCCAGCACCAGGTGCAGGCGCAGCGGTTCCTGCGTTTCCACCCGGTCCACGTAGACGATCGCATTGCCCTCGGGAATGGCCAGATTGCACGTCTCGCCCGTGGCCGCCACCAGGCTGCCCAGGATACTGCGGCTCACGCGGATCAGGGCATTGTTGCGCAGGGTCGCCAGCGCCAGGTTGGTGGACGCCGCGCCGGGCACATAGCCGCGTCCCACGGGCGTGCGCAGCACATAGCCATGCTGCTCCAGGGTATCGAGCAAGCGCATCATGCTGGCCTTGGGCACCTGCATGCGCGCGGCCAGCTGCGACAGGGTCAAGGGCTGGCTGGCGCTAGCCAGGTGCTCGATCAGGCGCAGCACGCGCAAGCCACGCGCCTCGTCGCCATGGCTGGCCGCCGTGCCAGCCCCCGCTTGGTTGCCTTCTTCGGCCTCGGCCGGCCGTTTTTGAAACGCATCATGCATGTTCTGTTTCACCTCTCGCGTATGCGGCTGTTTCCGCTTGTCCCGGTGCTGCACGTCTTTTATAAATGGAACCAGACGTTCCAAAAATAACCAATAAAGACCAGTGTATCGCAAAAAATGCCCGCCGAGGCGGCGCGATACCGCAACGCAGGAGACAAGAGCAATGTTGCAAACACACTACGATTACATCGTTGTCGGCGCCGGTTCCGCCGGCTGCGTGCTGGCCAACCGCCTGTCGCATGACAGCAACAACCAGGTATTGCTGCTGGAAGCGGGCGGCAAGGACAACAATCCCTGGATACACGTGCCGGTCGGCTATTTCAAGACCATGCACGACCCCAAGCTGGACTGGTGCTACCGCACGGAAGCGGACGCCGGCATCGCGGGGCGCCAGCTGCAATGGCCGCGTGGCAAGGTGCTGGGCGGCTCCAGCTCGCTCAACGGCTTGCTGTACGTACGTGGCCAGAAGGAAGACTACGACCGCTGGGCCGAACTGGGCAATGCAGGCTGGAGCTATGCCGAAGTGCTGCCCTATTTCAAGAAATCGGAAGACCAGGAACGCGGCGCCAGCGATTACCACGGCGTCGGCGGTCCATTGAAAGTGTCGGACCTGCGCCTGCGCCGTCCCATCGCCGAACACTTTATTGCCGGCGCCACGGAAAGCGGCATCCCCTTCAATGCCGATTACAACGGCGCCACGCAGGAGGGCGTCGGCTACTTCCAGCAGACGGCCAGCAAGGGCTTGCGCTGGAGCACGGCGAAAGCCTTCCTTCGGCCGGCCCGCAAGCGCGTCAACCTGCGCGTGGAAGTGCGCGCGCAAATCACTCGCGTGCTGTTCGAGGGCAAGCGCGCCGTCGGCATCGAATTCCGGCAGGATGGCCAGCTGCGCCAGGCGCGCGCCAGCGGTGAAGTGATACTCTGCGCGGGCGCCATCGGCTCGCCGCAAATCCTGCAATGTTCGGGCGTGGGCCCGCGCGCCCTGCTCGAGGAAGTGGGCGTGCCGCTGGTGCACGACTTGCCCGGCGTGGGACAGAACCTGCAAGACCATCTGCAAATCCGCCTCGTCTTCAAGACGCGATTGAAAACCCTGAACGATGAAGTCAACAGCCTGTGGGGCAAGCTGTGGGTGGGCATGCAATATGTGTTTTCCCGCTCGGGGCCCTTGACCTTGGCGGCCAGCCAGGTGACGGTGTTTACCCGCTCCTCGCCCGAGGTGGAGCGGCCCGACATCCAGTTCCACATGCAGCCGCTGAGCGCCGACAAGCCGGGCGAAGGCGCGCATCCGTTTTCCGCCTTTACGTCGTCCGTGTGCCAGCTGCGCCCGCACAGCCGTGGCCACGTGTCGATCAAGTCCGCCGATCCGTTTGCGTATCCGGGCATCTACCCGAACTACCTGTCCGACCCGCGCGACCAGCAGACGGCAATCGCCGCCCTGCGCGTGGCGAGAAAAATCGCCGCCGCCCCCTCGCTGGCGCCGCACATCATTGCCGAGTTCGTGCCCGGCCCGCAGTTCGAGACGGATGCGCAGCTGCTGGACGCGGCGCGCCGCTTCAGCCAGTCGATCTACCACCCGAGCGGCACCTGCAAGATGGGGCATGACGCCATGGCGGTCGTCGACGACCGCCTGCGCGTGCACGGCCTGCAGCACCTGCGCGTGGTCGACGCGTCGATCATGCCGGAAATCGTCTCGGGCAATACGAACGCGCCCACCATCATGATCGCCGAAAAAGCGGCCGACATGATCCTGGCGGACGCCGTGCGCCTGCCCAAGGCAGCCTGACCCGCCCCTTTTCATCCCATTCCCTGCAAGGAGGATGCCAGCGGCGGGCAGACGGCCCCGCCTCCAATGACTCGGCGACAAGCCAAGCATCAGAAAAAAACACATAATCGATATCGATTGGAGACTAGATATTATGGATAACAATACGAACAATCCGAAAAAGGCCAAAGAGCTACGGAAAGTCGTGATGGCCAGCGTGATCGGCGCCACCATCGAGTGGTATGACTTCTTCCTGTACGGCGTGGTGGCCGGCATCGTGTTCAGCAAGCTGTATTTCCCGGGCGGCGATCCGCTCGTCTCGACCATGCTGGCCTACGGCACCTTTGCCGTGGGCTTTCTGTCGCGCCCCATCGGCGGCGTGATCTTCGGCCACTTCGGCGACAAGATCGGCCGCAAGAGCATGCTGGTGATGACCCTGATGATCATGGGCGTCTCCACCTTCCTGATCGGCGTGCTGCCGACGTATGACCACATCGGCTACTGGGCGCCCGGCCTGCTGCTGTTCCTGCGCGTGCTGCAGGGCATCGGCCTCGGTGGCGAATGGGGCGGCGCCGTGCTGATGGCGTATGAATATGCACCGCCGAAGGAGCGCGGCTTCTACGCCAGCCTGCCGCAGATCGGCCTGGCCATCGGCTTGTGCCTCGCTTCCGGCGTGGTGGCGATCCTGTCGTATACATTGACGGATACTCAATTCCTGTCCTGGGGCTGGCGCGTGGCCTTCATCCTGTCGGCCGCCCTCGTCTTCATCGGCATGTGGATACGCCTGAACGTGATGGAAACGCCGGAATTCCAGGCCGTCAAGGAGAAGAATGCGGAGACGCAAATTCCATTCTTCGACCTGCTGAAACGTTATCCGGGCAATGTCTTGAAGGGCATGGGCGCGCGCTATATCGACGGCGTGTTCTTCAATATCTTCGGCGTGTTTTCCATCACCTATCTGACCAATACCATCAAGATCGCCCGCACGGAAGCGCTGATGGGCGTGATGGCGTCGGCCGTCGTGATGTGCTTCTGCATTCCGTTTTTCGGCCGCCTGTCGGACCGCATCGGCCGTACCAAGGTGTTTTTCTGGGGCTCGCTGATCACGGGCGTGTCGTCGATTCCCGCCTTCTGGATCATGCTCCACCACGCCGACAATCCCTTGCTGCTGTGGTGTTCCGTGATCATACCGCTGGGCGTGCTGTATTCAGCCGTGTATGGCCCGGAAGCGGCCCTGTTCTGCGACCTGTTCGACGCCAAGGTACGCTACACGGGCATCTCCTTCGTGTACCAGTTCTCCGGCATCTTCGCCAGCGGCCTGACGCCCATCATCGCCACCTACCTGCTGAAAACGGGCAATGGCGAGCCGTGGCACATCGTCGGCTACATCCTGTTCGCCTCCCTCGTCTCGGCCGTCAGCGTGGCCATGATCGGGAAAGGAGGCTCGCAACCGGATGGCCGCATGAAGACGGCGCACGCAAGGTAAGACCTGCGGACGTAAAAAAGGCAGGCCTCTCGCGAGTGCCTGCCTTTTCTATGCGTGTGATAACTTAGATCACGATGGTCTGATGCTCATCACCCACGCGGGCGCGGATGGTGCCGATGCGCGAGACGGTTTCGCCAGCCGCTTGCAGCTGGGCGATGGCGGCATCCGCGTTTTCTTGCGAGACGATGACGGTCATGCCGATGCCGCAGTTGAAGACGCGGTGCATTTCGGCGTCAGCCACGCCGCCGTGCTGTTGCAGCCACGTGAACAGTGGCGGCATAGTCCACGATTTCGAGTCCAGCTCGGCCACCAGGCCAGGCTGCAGCACGCGCGGGATGTTTTCCACCAGGCCGCCACCGGTGATGTGCACCATGCCTTTGACTTCCATCGCATCCATCAGCGCCAGCAGCGGCTTGACGTAGATGCGCGTCGGCTGCATCAGCACGTCGGCGAGTTTACGGCCGTGGAAGTCGCCTTCCAGGTCTGGTTTTGCCACTTCGATGATCTTGCGCACCAGCGAGTAACCGTTCGAGTGCACGCCCGACGAGGCCAGGCCCAGCACCACGTCGCCCGGGGCGATCTTGGTGCCGTCGATGATTTTCGATTTTTCCACGGCGCCGACGGCAAAACCTGCCAGATCGTATTCGCCGGCCGGGTACATGCTCGGCATTTCCGCCGTTTCGCCGCCGATCAGCGCGCAACCGGCTTGTTCGCAACCCTGGGCGATGCCCTTGATGACGTCGGTGGCGATGGCCACGTCCAGCTTGCCGCAAGCGAAGTAGTCGAGGAAGAACAGGGGCTCGGCGCCTTGCACCAGGATGTCGTTGACGCTCATGGCGACCAGGTCGATGCCGACCGTGTCATGGCGGTTCAGTTCGAACGCCAGGCGCAATTTGGTACCGACGCCGTCGGTGCCCGAGACCAGCACCGGTTCCTTGTACTTCTTGCTGATTTCAAACATGGCGCCAAAACCGCCCAGGCCGCCCATCACGCCTTCGCGCAGGGTGCGCTTGGCAAACGGCTTGATTGCTTCGACTAAAGCGTCGCCTGCGTCGATATCGACGCCAGCGTCACGGTAGGAAAGGGAAACATTAGAAGTCTGGTTCATGGTGTGGTGGCAGCGGAGGCGGTAAAATAGAAGGCGGATACCCGCCGGCACGCGCGCGCAAGCATGTTTTTCAACATCGTGCGGCAGGACGCCAGCGGGTGAATTCGGTCGATCAAGTCGCTATTTTATCAAACTGCCCCGCCATTTCGTAATTAACTGCCTTTTTTTAACGCAACAGCACAAACTACATGCCATTCGCCATCACCGCCGAACAGAAGCAAACAGCATTTTGGATCGCGGTCTGGCTGGCATTCTTGCTGCTGCTCGTCAGCCTCGGTCCCATCCTGACGCCCTTCCTGGCCGCCGCCATCCTCGCCTACGTGCTCAATCCCGGCGTGGACCGATTGCAGCGCCTGCATTACAAGCGTTTTTATGTACCCCGTCCGCTGGCCGTGCTGGTCGTCGTAGTGTTGTTTTTCCTCGCCATTACGGCGCTCGTGCTGATCGTCGTGCCCGTGTTGCAGAAGGAAATCCCCTTGCTGCAGGCGCAAATCCCCCAATTTCTCAGCAAGGCGAACGAGTTCCTGGCGCCGAAACTGCGCGATCTGGGCATCCGCGTGCGCCTCGATGGCATGGGCATCAAACGCATGTTGAGCCAGCAGATGGCCACCAGCGGCGATGAAATCTGGAGCACGGTACTCGCCTCGGCCCGCATCGGCGGCACGGCCGTGCTGGGCTGGCTGGCCACCGTGGTGCTGATTCCCGTGGTGCTGTTCTATCTGTTGCTGGACTGGCATCCGATGCTGGCGCGCATCGCCGGCGCCGTACCGCGCCGCTGGGTCGGCCGCACGGTGGGCATGGCGCAGGAAGTCGACACCCTGCTGGCGCAATACCTGCGCGGCCAGTTGCTCGTCATGCTGGTGCTGGCCACCTATTACTCGGCGGCGCTGGCCATCGCCGGTTTTGAAGTCGCATTGCCTGTGGGCATCATCACGGGCTTGCTGGTGTTCATTCCCTACCTGGGCTTCGGCCTGGGGCTGATGCTGGCGCTGATCGCCGCCCTGCTGCAGTTTGCCGACTGGAGCGGCGTGATCGCCGTGGCCGTCATCTACGGCTGCGGCCAGGTCATCGAAGGCTTTTTCCTCACGCCCCGCCTGGTGGGCGAGCGCATCGGCCTGAACCCGCTGGCCGTGATCTTCGCCTTATTGGCTTTCGGACAATTGTTCGGTTTCGTCGGCGTTTTGCTCGCTTTACCCGCTTCTGCCGTGCTGATGGTCGCTTTTAAGCATCTAAGACGCCACTACCTCTCCAGCAGCTTCTATAATACCTAGTAAAAGCGGATATCATATCAACCTAGCAATACCACGATGCACATGCAGTAATGAAAAACAGGACAAGGCGTACGCCATGAAACAACTGGTGCTCGATTTAGGCACAGACCAGGCGCACAGCCTCGATACCTTCGAGGTGGGACAGAATGCCGAAGTGGCGCAGCTGATGCGCCAGTTCGCCGCGCGCACGTCGCGCGAACATTTTGCCTACTTGTGGGGCGAACTGGCCGCCGGCAAGAGCCACCTGCTCAAGGCCCTGGCCAGCACCGAGCGCGCGCGCTACATTTCGCCATTCTCGATCGAGTCCGAATTCGTGTATTCGCCCGACGTCGACCTGTACCTGCTCGACGACTGCGAAAAACTGTCGCCGCTGGCGCAGATCGACGCCTTTGCCCTGTTCAATGAAATCCGCGCCAACAAGGCCTATATGGTGTGCAGCGGCGCCGTGCCGCCCGCCGTGCTGCCCGTGCGCGAAGACTTGCGCACGCGCATGGGCTGGGGCCTGATCTATCAGATCCACGGCTTGACCGACGATGAAAAAATCGCCGCCCTGACCCAGGCGGCCACCACCCGCGGCTTGACCTTGTCGCCCGGCGTGTTACCCTATCTGCTGTCCCATTTCCGGCGCGACATGCGTTCGCTGTCGACGATGCTGGACTCTCTCGACCTCTACTCCCTGGAAACCCAACGCCCGATCACCTTGCCATTGTTGCGCGAGTTGCTGCAGGCGGAAGCGAAAGAATGATGAATCTGGCCCTGTTTGACCTCGACCACACCCTGCTGCCCATCGACTCGGATCACGAGTGGGGCGAATTCCTGGTACGCATCGGTGCCGTGGACGCCGCCGAATTCACCCGCCGCAACGACGAATTTTTCGCGCAATACCAGGCCGGCACGCTCGATCCGGTGGAATACCTGGAATTTTCCCTCGGCACTCTGGCGCAATTCCCGCGCGAACGCCTCGAAGCGCTGCACCGGCAATTCATGGCCGAAGTGGTCATGCCGGCCATCCGCCCGGAAGTCGTGGCCCTGCTGAAACAGCACCAGGACGCGGGCGACCTGCTGGCCATCGTCACGGCCACCAACCATTTCATCACCAAACCCATCGCCGATGCGCTGGGCGTCGAGCACTTGCTGGCCGCCATGCCCGAGTATGACGACGCAGGCAATGTCACGGGCAAGCTGGTTGGTACGCCGACCCTGGGCGCGGGCAAGCTGACCCACACCCACGCCTGGCTGGAAAAGATGGGCAAGGAACTGGGGCAGTTCGAGCGCAGCTATTTTTACAGCGATTCGCACAACGATATTCCCCTGTTGTCGGTCGTGACCCACCCGGTCGCGACCAACCCCAACACCGCTTTGAGCGCACACGCATCCCTCCACGGCTGGCCATCACTTCACTTATTCAATGATTAAAAAATTCATCCGCAAGATCCTCGGCGTTAAAAAAGAGGCAGCGCGCGACACCACGGCACCCATCGTGCTCGGTCCTGCGCAACACGGAATCGACCCGAAACTGGTGTCGTCGAATGCCATCCGCGTCACCAGCAGCCTGCAGGAAGCGGGCTTCGAGGCCTTTGTCGTCGGCGGCGCCGTGCGCGACCTGCTGCTGGGCGTGAAACCGAAAGACTTCGACATCGCCACCAACGCCACGCCGGAACAGGTCAAACGCCTGTTCCGCCGCGCCTTCATCATCGGCAAGCGCTTCCAGATCGTGCACGTGATGTTCGGCCAGGATTTGCTGGAAGTGACGACCTTCCGCGGGGCCGGCGCCGACTCCGCGCCCAAGGATGAACATGGCCGCGTCCTGCGCGACAACACCTTCGGCCTGCAGCACGAAGACGCACTGCGCCGCGACTTCACCATCAACGCCATGTACTACAACCCGGCCACGCAGGAAGTGCTCGATTACCACGGCGGGGTGGAAGACATCCGCGCCAAGACCTTGCGCATGATCGGCAAACCGGAAGAGCGCTACCGCGAAGACCCCGTGCGCATGCTGCGCGTGGTGCGCTTCGCCGCCAAGCTGAAATTCACCATCGAGCCGCACACGGCCGCGCCGATCCCCATCATGGCGCCGCTGATCAACAACGTGCCGGCGCCGCGCGTGTTCGACGAGATGCTGAAACTCCTGATGAGCGGTCATGCGCTGGCTTGCCTGCAGCAGTTGCGCAAGGAAGGCTTGCATCACGGCCTGCTGCCGCTGCTCGACGTGGTGCTGGAACAACCGCTGGGCGCGAAATTCGTCACCCTGGCGCTGGACGCCACGGACCAGCGCATCGCCGCCGGCAAGACCGTCTCGCCGGGCTTTTTGTTTGCCTCGCTGCTGTGGCACCAGGTGCTGGAAAAATGGACGGCCTACCGCGCCGCCGGCGAATCGACGATTCCCGCGCTGCACCTGGCGGCCGACGACGTGCTCGATTCGCAGACGGAAAAACTGGCCTTGCAGCGCAAGATCGGTTCCGACATGCGCGACATCTGGTCGATGCAGCCGCGCTTCGAGCGCCGGGTCGGCAAGGCGCCGTACAAACTGCTCGAGCACCTGCGCTTCCGCGCCGGCTACGACTTCCTGCTGCTGCGCTGCGCCTCGGGCGAGATCGACATGGACATCGGCGAATGGTGGACGGCCTTTTATGAAGGCGACGAGGAAACGCGCGAAGCGCTGCTCGTCAGCGCCAATGCCGCACCGGGCGCCGTCAAGAAAAAGCGTCCGCCACGCCGCAGCACACGCAGCAAGACCAGCACGGGGGGCGGCTCGACCACCGGCAGCAGCAGCGGCGAATGATGGTAGTCATTGCTTACATCGGTATCGGTGCCAACCTGGGCGACGCGCGCGCGAATGTGCAAGATGCCATCGCGCGCCTGGCGCGCTTGCCCGGCGCCAGCTTGCTGGACGCCTCGGCCAGCTACCGCACGGCGCCCATCGATTCCAGCGGTGACGACTACATCAACGCCGTGGCGCGCATCAGCACCACCCTGCCGGCAGAGGAACTGCTGCTGGCCTTGCACGCCATCGAGGCGGCGCACGGGCGCGAACGGCCCTACCGCAACGCCCCGCGCACCCTGGACCTGGACTTGCTGCTGTACGGCGATGAACAGATCGCCAGCGCCACACTGACGGTGCCGCATCCGCGCCTCACCGAACGCGCCTTCGTGCTGGTGCCGCTGCTGGCACTGGCGCCCGCCATCGTCGTGCCCGGACTCGGGCCGGCGCAGGCCTACCTGGCAACGGTGGCCGACCAGGCCATCAGCCAGCTCTGAGCCGCTGCGCCAGACATACACTACAATGCCGTCCCTGCAGCACGCCGCATAAAGTACTACACTAGCGGCGTCGCAATCGCATCACCCCCTTTCACTCTAGAGAATACCTATGTCCGCTTATTTGCAAGGAACAGATCTGGCCGCAAAAGACAAGGCCGCCACACCGGCGCCGGCGCCATCCAAGCCTGTCGCCAACAAGGCCGTGACCATCCACACGCTGGCCACGCTGCGCGCCGCCGGCGAAAAGATCACCATGCTGACCTGCTATGACGCCAGCTTTGCGTCGCTGATGGACCGCTGCGGCGTGGAGATCCTGCTGATCGGCGATTCGCTCGGCATGGTCTGCAATGGCCATAGCTCCACCCTGCCCGTCACCGTGGCCGAACTGGCTTACCACACGGCTTCCGTGGCGCGCGGCAGCAAGTCGGCCATGATCGTTGCCGACCTGCCGTTTGGCGCGTACGGCACGCCCGAGACAGCCTATGCCAACGCCGTCATCCTGATGCAGGCTGGCGCGCACATGATCAAGATCGAAGGCGGCGCCTGGCTGGCCGAGACCGTGCGTTTCCTCTCCGAGCGCGGCATTCCCATATGCGCCCACATCGGCCTGACGCCGCAATTCGTGCACCAGCTGGGCGGCTATAAAGTCCAGGGCAAGAGCACGGAAAGCGCGGCGGAACTGAAGAACGACGCGCTGGTGCTGCAAAACGCAGGCGCCGCCATCGTGCTGATGGAAGCCATGCCGACGCAACTGGGCAAGGAAGTGACCGACATGCTGACGATTCCGACCATCGGCATCGGCGCAGGTCCCGACTGCTCGGGCCAGGTCCTCGTCATGCACGACATGCTGGGCGTCTTCCCAGGCCGCAAAGCGCGCTTCGTGCGCAACTTCATGGAAGGCGCGGCCAGCATCGACGACGCCGTCACCGGCTACGTCAAAGCCGTCAAGGATGGCAGCTTCCCGGCGCTGGAACACTGCTTCTGACACACGGCTTCTGATTGCTGCTATTCAGATGATATCGCCTCGGTAACTGCCGGGACGATTTTCTTGGCGCGTAGCGTTTCTGTCCGTACAAACGCCACCTCCAGTCCAAAAAACTGCCCTATCCGGTTCAGTGACTGGATGGTCGGATTACCCTTGCCGCTCTCGATTTCCTTGATGGTTTTCAGGCTGACCCCTCGGTGTTCCGCAAATTGCGCCTGCGTCAGGCGCGAGATGGCGCGCATCTCCTTCACCGCATACTGGAGCGTGACTTCACCGCGCGCGATGGCGTCGTAGAGCACCGCCCTGCGCTGCCTGAGCTGTTCCTTGTCGATATGGGTGCGCGCCATCTCAGTGCTCCCCCAGCGCGCTCAATTGTTCGATCTGTGTGGCGATGTGAGGCCTGAGAAAGGCGACGATATCGTCATCCACGCCTGCCTGCAGCATGTGCCGCTCCAGCTCGACGAGTCGTTGGCCGAAGCGGTAAAGTTCAAGCTGGATGTGATTGCGCTCCACGTCGGCAATATCCATGGCGGCCAGAATGGCAGGCCATGCATGCAGCTCTTTTTTACCGATCGGATGGTACCAGCGCGCTGCCCGCGCAATGCCTGCCGGGTCCAGATACATGGGCGCGAAATCAAACAAGGGCGTGAGACGCACATTGGCACCGATCTTTTGAACGGCGGTATTGCGTGCGTGGTTATCGGTATTGCGCATGGCCAGGTTCAATATGTCGCGCTTGAGGAATTCAACGGTCTCGGTGGTCTTGTCGCTGACGACGGCTCGCAATGCCTGCAACAGCTCGAACTGGCTGGGCGAAGCTTCAAATCCCACGATGCCGGCCAACGAAGCCGCACTTTCCTGATGCAGGCGAAGTACCTTGCCATCCCGGACTATCCGGTCAAAGCGTGGAATGAACAGGGTATCTTCCTGGTAGCGAAGCTCGCCAGCCGTGCGCAAGCCCATCGCGCTCGCCACGCGCATGTAGGCCGCTTCATTTCTCAGCACCTTGTCATCGCTCGGGGTCTTGCCCCGCGCCCGCTTGACGATAAAATGCGCTGCCGCGAGCTCGTCGGCCAATGCGCCATCCGCATGCCACATTCCGTCATGGTCCGTCGTCAGCAAATATTTCGGCGCCGCGCCCTGGACACCGAGGCTACCTGCTGCCAGCATGCTGTGTACCAGCATGCGTTCGTGAAATACCTCGCCGCGGCCAATGATGTCTTCCAATGACAACCCGTGCATGGGTGTGTCGGTCTCGTGGCGGGCAAGATGCTGTTCATAGTATTGCACTGCCTCGGCAACGCGGACACACCCGATGGGATTGAAGGCGCCGGCGCACATCAACGGAAAATCGGCGGCAGGACCATCCGTCAGTTGCAGCTGCCCCAGCAGATACGCACGCCCGCTCCCCTGGGGGATCAGGTCAAACACAAAGGCTGGCCATTGCGCCAGCTTCTGCATATCTGCCGTGACGGGAAAGCGCAGCGATACGGGTTCGACTTTTTTCTCGAAGGCATAATCGAGGTCGTATTCAAACAGCGTGGCAGTACGGGGGTTGCCGCCGGCGGGTTCGAGCAGGGTAAGCAATGCACAATCTTTCCATACTTCCTCATGAAAGATTTGAAAATGACACTCCATACCGCCCCCAAAATAGTCCCTATAACGCCTAATTTAGCATATTTTTTCCAATAATTAGATCATATAGGAGCTAATTATCGCGATAATCGACGCACACTAGCCCACCTGTATCCAAGTCGTCTTCAGCTCCGTGTACTTGTCCAGTGCGTGCAGCGACTTGTCACGCCCGTTGCCCGACTGCTTGTAGCCGCCGAACGGCACGGTGATATCGTCGCCGTCGTACTGGTTGACGTGCACGGTGCCCGCGCGCAGGGCGCGCGCCGTCTGGATGGCCTTGGTGATGTCCGATGTCCATACGGCCGCCTGCAAGCCGTACGGCGTGGCGTTGGCCTGCTGGATCGCTTGGGCGATATCCGTAAAGCCCAGCACCGACAAGACGGGCCCGAAAATCTCTTCGCGCGCGATCGTCATGCTCGCATCCACGCCAAAGATGGTCGGCTGCACGTAATAGCCGCCCGTATCAAGGCGCACGGCCTCGCCGCCGCCCAGCAGCTGCGCGCCTTCGCTCTTGCCGGACGCGATATAGCCCATCACCGTTTGCATCTGCGTGGCGTCGACAATGGCGCCCATGACGGTGGCTTCGTCGAGCGGGTCGCCGGGCTGGAAACGGGGCAGCATGGCCAGCGCCTTGGCCAAAAACTCTTCCTTGATCGATGCTTCCACGAACAGACGCGAGGGCGCGTTGCAGCTTTCACCCTGGTTGAAGAAGATGGAGCCGACGGCGGCCGCCACGGCCTTGTCCAGGTCCGGGCAATCGGCGCAGACGATGTTGGCGGACTTGCCGCCCAGTTCCGTCCACGCCCGCTTCAGGTTCGACTGGCCCGCCATCTGCACGATTAATTTGCCCGTGCGCGTGGAACCCGTAAAGCCGATGCAATCGACATCCATGTGCAGCGCCAGCGCGGCGCCCGCCTCGTTGCCGTAACCGGGCAGCACGTTGAAGACGCCCGCCGGCACACCCGCTTCCAGCGCGATGTCGGCCAGCCGCAAGGCCGTCAGCGGGGATTTTTCGGAGGGTTTGAGGATCACGCTGTTGCCGGCCGCGAGGGCCGGCGCGATCTTCCAGGCGGCCATGATCATCGGGTAGTTCCACGGCACGATGGCGGCGACGACGCCCACCGGTTCGCGCGTGATCAGGGCCAAACTGTTGGCGGGCGTCGGTGCGATTTCATCGTAGACCTTGTCGATCGCCTCGCCATACCAGCGCAGGCAGTTGGCCGTGGCGCCCACGTCCACGCTCTGGCTGTACTTGATCGGCTTGCCCATGTCCAGCGTTTCCAGCAGGGCCAGCTCGGGACCGTATTTCTGCACCAGGTCGGCAAACTTGATCAATATCCGCTTGCGCTGCGCGGGCGACTTGCCTGCCCAGCGGCGGTCGTCAAAGGCGGCGCGGGCGGCTTGCACGGCCGCATCCACGTCGGCGCCATCGCAGCGCGCCACTTGCCCCAGCAAGCGTCCGTCGATGGGCGACAGATTGTCGAAGGTCTGGCCTGACCTGGCCCCTACCCGTTCGCCATTGATGAAGGCGCGTCCATCGATCGTCAGCGCTGCGGCCCGTGCATGCCAGCTGGTGTTTTCCGTCATGGTCGTCTCCTGCAAGATGAAAACGCCAGCTTACTCCTAGTCCGCCAAATACGCCGCGGACAGTTGCTTGCGGCGTCTGCGGTCGGCGCGCGCCAGCATCACCGCATACGCGATCACGGCGAGCGTCACGACGAGGATCGTCAGCGCGGCAATCGCATTCACGCGCGGGTCGAGTCCCAGGCGCGCGCGCGAAAAGATCACCAGCGGCATGGTCGTCGAGCCGGGGCCGGACAGGAAAGCCGAGAGCACCACGTCATCGAGCGACAAAGTAAATGTCAGCAGCCAGGCGGACGCCAGCGCCTGCGTGATATTCGGCAGAGTCACGAGGAAGAACACCTGGTGCGCGCGGCAGCCCAGGTCCATCGCCGCTTCGACCAGGGACTTGCTCATTTCCTGCAGGCGCGACTGCACCACCACGGCCGCATACGCCATGCCCAGCAAGGTGTGGCCGAGCCAGATCGTCAGCACGCCACGCTCGGGAAAACCGAAGACCTTTTGCATGGACACGAGCATCAGCAGCAGAGACAGGCCGATGATCACTTCCGGCATCACCAAAGGCGCGCTGACCATGGCGGAAAACACGGTGCGGCCACGGAAGCGCTGGTAGCTGGTCAAGGCAAAGGCAGCGAAGGTGCCGAGGATGACGGACGAGGTGGCCGACATGAAGGCGATCTTCAGCGACAAGCCAAAACCCGAGATGATCTCCGTATCGCTCATCAACTCGCTGTACCAGCGCAGCGAAAAACCGCTCCACACCATGTCCTGGCGCGAGCTGTTGAACGAGAAAACGATCAGCACGATGATAGGCAGATAGAGGAACAGATAGCCGAACGAAAGCCAGCCGCGGCCGAACCAGCGCTGCAGGAAATTACGTCCGTTCATGTGCGCTCCTCCGCGTCCTGGTCCGTTTTGTATTTGTTAAAAATAGCCATCGGCACGAGGATCAGCAAGACCACCAGCACCGTCACCGACGACGCCATGGCCCAGTCGTTATTGGTGAAGTATTCATCCCACAGCACGCGGCCGATCATCAGGGTTTCCGGACCGCCCAGCAGCTCGGGAATCACGTATTCGCCCACGGACGGAATGAACACCAGCATGGCGCCGGCGATGATGCCCGACTTCGACAGGGGCACGGTGATGCGCCAGAACGCCTGCAGGGGCGTGGCGCCCAGGTCGGCCGCCGCTTCCAGGTAGCGCATGTCCATTTTCACCAGGTTCGCGTACAGGGGCAAAATCATGAACGGCAGATAGGCGTACACCATGCCCACTACCAGAGAAAACGAAGTGTTCATCATGTGCAGCGGTTCGCTCACGACGCCCAGCGCGATCAGCAGGTCGTTGAGCAAGCCGTGGTTGGCCAGGATGCCCTTCCACGCATACACGCGCAGCAGGAACGAGGTCCAGAACGGCAGCATCACCAGCATCATCAGCACGGGCCGGATGGACGGTTTGGCGCGCGCCATGAAGTAGGCGAACGGGTAGCCGATAAACAGGCAGATGGCCGTGGTGATGGCCGCGTATTTCAATGAACTGAGATAGGTGAGCAGATACAATTCATCGGCGGCGATGAACAGGTAATTGGCGATTTTCACCTTCAGCACGACGATGCCGTCGACATACGACAGCAAGCCGCCGAAGGGGCTGCCCGCCGTGTCCATGTCGGACAGGCTGATACGCAGCACGATCAGAAACGGTACCAAAAAGGCGGCCGTGAGGAACAGCGACGGCACGGCGATGACGGCGTTGCGGCCAGTGAGCCAGCGTAAGGTCACCAGGTTGCGCAGCATTTGCAGAATGGACGTCATGGTGGCCTCAGCTGGTCAGCACGACGATGTCGGCACCATCCCACCACACCCACACGCGCTGTTCGCGCTCGAGGCGCGCGGCGTCGTGGCGGGCCGCGTTGGTGCGCGAGACTTTCACCACCGTGCCGCTGTCGAGGCGCACGTGGTAGCTGGTTTCATTGCCAAAATATGCCATGGCGACGATCACGCCCTGGGCGCAGTTGTAGCCGTGCTCCTTTGGTGACGCGCGCTCGTGCAAGGCGGGTGGCTCGATCTGGATGCCGATTTTTTCGGGGCGCACGGCCACCGAGACATCCATGCCCAGGTTGCCCGTGATGCCGTGCGAAACATAGTGCTCGCCATCGGCGGTGGCGATGACCACGTGATCGGGTTCATCTTCCGTGATGCGGCCATCGAACAGGTTGACGCTGCCGATGAAGTCGGCCACGAAACGGCAGTTCGGCGTCTCGTAGATTTCGCCGGGAGCCCCCACCTGCAGGATGCGCCCTTCGCTCATGACGGCGATGCGCGTGGCCATGCTCATGGCCTCGTCCTGGTCGTGCGTGACCATCACGCAGGTCACGCCCACCTGTTCGATGATATTCACCAGTTCCATCTGCGTGCGCTCGCGCAGTTTTTTATCCAGCGCGCCCAGCGGCTCGTCGAGCAGCAGCAATTGCGGCCGCTTGGCCAGGCTGCGCGCCAGCGCCACGCGCTGCTGCTGCCCGCCCGACAACTGGTGCGGCTTGCGCTTCGCGTATTGGCCCAGCTGCACCAGCGCCAGCATCTGCTCGACCCTTGACGCCACTTCCGCTTTTGGCAAGCCATCGCGGCGCAGGCCGAAGGCGATGTTGTCCCACACGGACAAATGGGGGAACAGCGCATACGACTGGAACATCATGTTGATGGGGCGCTGGTGCGGCGACACATCGACGATGCTGTTGCCCGCCAGGGCGATGCGCCCCGACGTCGGCGTCTCGAAACCGGCCAGCATGCGCAGCAGTGTCGACTTGCCGCAACCTGAACTGCCCAGCAGCGCGAATATCTCGCCCTTGTTGATCGTCACGGAAATATCATTGACGGCGCGCACGCCATCGAATTCCTTGACCAGTTGATCAATCAGCAAGAAAGGCGCTGGGGCGTCGCTGGCCGACGCGGCTGGAGTTGCTATCGTCATGTGGGTGCTTTGGGTAAGTGGGTGTCAAAATGAAAAACTGGCCGCTACAAAGAGCGGCCAGGATGGAAGTTTAGCGGAACTGCCGCCATTGCGGTCCAAAAAATGCGCGGATGGCGGCAAAATGGGGAAAAAACCTACACCCAGCCCTTCGCTTTCACGTCCGCGTACGTCTTGTCCAGGCACAGCCGTATCAAGCCCACCATTTCATCGATCTGCGCGCGCGTCATCACCAGCGGCGGGGCGACGATCATGCGTTCGCCCACGGCGCGCATGATGACGCCATTGTCGAACATGTGGCCGCGGCAGATCATGCCCACGCCCTGGTCCTCGTCGAACAGCTCGTTGTCATGCACGGTGGCGCCCTTCTTGCGCACGAGGTTCAGGCCCGCGACCAGGCCGCAGCTGTCCGCATAGCCGACCAGCGGATGTTCGCCCAGGCTGGCGAAGCACTGATGCAGGTACGGTCCCGTATCGTCGGCCACCTTCGCCACCAGTTGCTCGTCCTCGATGATGCGGATGTTTTCCAGCGCCGCCGCGCAGGCAACGGGGTGGCCCGAATAGGTGAAGCCGTGCGTGAATTCGCCGCCCTGCTCGATCAGCACTTTGGCCACCCTGTCGCCCACCAGCACGCCGCCCAGCGGCACATAGCCGGACGTGACACCCTTGGCAAAGGTGATCAGGTCGGGCTTGATGCCGAACAGTTCGGAACCGAACCAGCGCCCCAGGCGGCCGAAGCCGCAGATGACTTCATCGGCGATGAGCAAAATGCCGTACTTGTCGCAGATGCGCTGGATTTCGGGCCAATACGTCGATGGCGGGATGATGACGCCACCGGCGCCCTGCACCGGTTCGCCGATGAAGGCAGCCACCTTGTCGGCGCCGATTTCCAGGATTTTCTCTTCCAGCCAGCCAGCCGCCTTCAAGCCGAAGGCATCGGGTGTCAAGCCATGGCCCGACTCCAGGTAATTGGGCTGGCCGATATGCGCGATGCCCGGTATCGGCATGCCGCCCTGCGCATGCATGCCATCCATGCCGCCCAAGGACGCTCCCGCTACCGTGCTGCCGTGATAGGCATTGTGGCGGCTGATGATGGTGTGGCGCTCCTTGTAGCCAAGGATGTCCCAGTAGCGACGCACCATGCGCAAATTCGTGTCGTTGCCTTCGGAGCCGGAACTGGTGAAGAAGACGTGCTGGAACTGCGGCGGCGAGATTTGCGCCAGCTTGGCGGCCAGCTGCGCGGCCGGCACGTTCGTCGTGCCAAAGAAGCTGTTATAGAACGGCAGCGTTTCCATCTGCCGGTACACGGCTTGCGATATCGACGTGCGGCCATAGCCCACGTTGACGCACCATAGGCCCGACATGCCATCGACGATCTTCTTGCCCTGGCTATCCCACAGATAGACGCCATCGCCGCGCACGATCACGCGCGCGCCCTTGCTTGCCAGATCCTTAAAATCGGTGAACGGATGCAGGTAGTGGGCCGAGTCCATCTGCTGGACGGCGGCCGTGTCATACACCTGCGGCGCCGCGTTTTTCTGCGCCACGGAAGAGACAAAAGCGGCGCTTGGCACCAGCGGATTGTTGGATGTGCTCATTGAGATCCTTTCTTAAACATGGAGCAGAAGATGTTCGCGCTCCCACGGACTGATGACGGTCATGAACTCCTGATGTTCCAGATCCTTGATGGCCGCATACACGTCGATGAAGCGCTCGCCCAGCACCGTGCGCAGCTTGTCTTCCGCGCGCAGCAGCTGCAGGGCCTCGGGCAAGCCTTGCGGCAGTTCGAACTTCATGTCATAGGCGCTGCCCACCATCATCGGCGTCGCTTCCAGCTGCTCCGTCATGCCCAGGTAGCCGCAGGCCAGGGTGACGGCCAGGGCCAGGTAGGGATTGGCGTCGGCGCCGATGATGCGGTTTTCCACGCGCCGGTCCTGCACGCCCGATTCGGGCACGCGGAATCCCACCGTGCGGTTGTCCAGGCCCCACTGGATGTTGATGGGCGCCGCCGTGTGGCGCACGATGCGGCGGTAGGAATTCACGTAGGGCGCGACGATGGCCATGGCCGACGGCATGTAGCGCTGCAAGCCCGCGATGTAATGCTTGAAGATGGGCGCGGCCGAACCGTCCTCGTTGCTGAAGATGTTCAGGCCCGTCTTCGCATCGACGACGCTCTGGTGCACGTGCATGGCGGAACCCGGTTCGCCCGCCATCGGCTTGGCCATGAAGGTGGCGTACATATCGTGTTTCAGGGCCGCTTCGCGCAGGGTGCGCTTGAAGAAAAACACCTTGTCGGCCAGGCCCAGCGGATCGCCGTGCAGGAAGTTGATTTCCATCTGCCCTGCGCCGATTTCATGGATCAGCGTGTCGACGTCAAGGTTCATCAATTCGCAGTAATCGTAGATATCCTCGAACAGGGGATCGAACTCGTTGACGGCGTCGATGCTGTACACCTGGCGGCTCGTCTCGGCCCGGCCGCTGCGGCCGATGGGCGGCTTCAAGGGCAAGTCCGGGTCCGTGTTTTTCGCCGTCAGGTAGAACTCCAGTTCCGGCGCCACCACGGGTTTCCAGCCCTTGTCCGCATACAGTTTCAGCACGCGCCGCAGCACGGATCTTGGAGCGAAATCGACCAGCGCGCCGTCGGAAAAATAACAGTCGTGGATGACTTGCGCGGTGGGGTCCGTGGCCCACGGCACCATGGTGATGGTGGTGGGATCGGCCTTCAAGATCATGTCGCGGTCGGTACTGGAAATGGCGCGGTCGTAGCCGCCATCGTCGACCGGGTAATTGCCCGTCACCGTCATGCCCAGTACCGCTTCCGGGATGCGCATGCCGCGCTCCTGGGTGAATTTCCCGCGCGGCAGGATCTTCCCCCGTGCCACGCCCGTCAAGTCGGGGACCAGGCATTCGATTTCCGTGACGCGCTTTTCATTGAGCCACAAATCCATATCCGTATAGGTGAAATTTTCGCGTATTGCCATGTTTCCCTCTCGCTGGTCTTGATCAAACGCCATGTACTGCGGGCGGCGCGCCTGTCATTTATTCTTTCTTTTTGTGCTGCTGTTCCTGGTAATCGCGGCAAGCCTGGCCAAAGGCATCGAACAGCCGCATCGACTGCGGATTGTCTTCCACCTGCCATTCCGGGTGCCATTGAACGGCCAGCGTAAAACCGGCGGCGCTGGATACTGTGTACGCTTCCACCAGGCCGTCGTCGGCCAGGGCTTCCACCAGCAAGCCATCGGCCAGCCGCGCCACGCCCTGGCCATGCAGGGAATTGACCATCATCTCGCTCTCGCCGCCCAGCAATCGTGACAGCCGGCCATCGGGCATCAGCTTGATACGGTGCGCGGGCGCATACTGGCGCGCCAGCGGGTCGAGCACATTCTCCCGGTGATCCTGCATCTCCGGCACCGCGTGCACGGCCTGGTGCAGGCTGCCGCCCAGCGCCACATTGACTTCCTGGAAGCCGCGGCAGATGGCCAGCAAGGGCAGTTGGCGCGCCAGCGCGGCGCGGATCAGGGGTAAGGTGGTAGCGTCGCGCGCGGGGTCTTGCGGCAAGTCGGGATGCAGGATATCTTCGCCATACAGGCGCGCGTCGACGTTCGAGGCGGAACCGGTCAGCATGACGCCGTCGGCGACGTGCAGCGCCGCTTCCAGGTCCGCATCCGCGCCCAGTGCGGGCAGCAGCAGCGGCATGCAGCCGGCGCCGCGCAGCACGGCATGCAGGTATTTGTCCTGCGCCATGTGCCAGGCGTGGCTGCCAAGCTGGCGCTGGCAGGCGGGAACGAGAACGATGGGACGGCGCATGGAGCTACCTCGCTGGCGTGACGATCCAATGACAGCGCCATGACAGCGCTGCCGCTCGCTTCACTGTACAGCAGAGCCGGCAGGGGCGGCCACACCGATGGACGTGGCCAGCGGCGGTACACATCGCCTACACTACGGCTTTGCAATATTGCCTCTATTGAAATCATCATATGCCGGTCCGCCGCCAAACACCAGCGCCACCGGCAAAGTCTCCTTACTTTCCCATGCATCCACACCGTTTTACAGCCTTTTCAAGTACCTTTTTCACTCTGTGGGGGCAGCCATGAAGCACATGCCGTGGCGCGACTTCTTCGCCCTCGTGGTGAGCATCGGCGTGGTCGGCCTGGGTCTGGGTGCCACCATGCCGCTCACCGCATTGACCTTGCACCAGCGCGGGGTGGGCACGGACATCATCGGCATGATCACGGCCGTCAGCGCCCTCGGCATCCTGGCCGCCTCGCCGTTCGTCTCGCGCTGGGTGGGGCGCTTCGGCGCGCGCGCCACCATGCTGGGCGCCGTGTGGGTAGCCTCGCTGGCGACGATTGCCATGCAGTTCACCGACCACCTGCTGGCGTGGAGCGTGCTGCGTTTCCTGTTCGGCGGCGCCATGGGCGTGCTGTTTACCATCGGCGAAGCGTGGGTGAACCGCCTGGCGCCCGATAATTCGCGGGGACGCGTGGTGGCCATGTACACCACCAGTTTTACGTTTTTCCAGCTGATCGGCCCCGCCCTCGTGGCGCTGTTCAATGACAAGATCAGCTGGAGCTTCGCCGCCTGCGGCCTGCTGTTCTTGCTGGCCGTGCCGGGATTGATGCTGATCTCGAACAGCGGCCCGGAAAAGGAACCGGAAGAACATGGCGTGAAGTGGACCTTGATCCTGCCGCGCATGCCGATGATACTGCTCGGTGCCGCCTTCTTCGCCCTGTTCGACACCCTGGCATTGAGCTTGCTGCCCCTGTACGCGATGGAGCACGGCATCGGCACGGACCTGGCCCTGCTGTCGGCCACCGTGGTGCTGGTGGGCGACACGGGCCTGCAATTCGCGCTGGGATGGATGGCCGACCGCTTCGGCCGCGCCAAAGTCCACGCGGCATGCGGCGTGGCCGTCTGCCTGCTGCTGCCGCTGCTGCCGTTTGCCGTCGGCACGCCGTGGCTGTGGTGGACCTTGCTGCTGTTGCTGGGCGCGGCGGCGGGCGGCATCTACATGCTGGCGCTGGTGGCCTGCGGCGAACGTTTCACGGGGCTGTCGCTGACCAGCGCCAGCGCCATCGTCAACGCCACCTGGGGCGTCACCAGCGGCGGCGGACCACTGCTGACGGGCGTTCTGATGCAATCGGTGGGCGTGAACGCCCTGCCGGCCGTGATGTGGGTATGCGCCGCCATTTTCGTGGGCAGCGCCGTGTGGGAACGCAGGAAGGGGATCGTCTAGCGTTTTTTACTTACTCTCCAGCCGCAGCCGCAGTTCCTCGGCCACCGGGTAATCTGGATACGCCTGCCGGAACGCCGTCCACTCCTCGTGCGCCAAGCTGCCTTCGCCGGCCTTCAGCAACGCGTCGATCTTCACCAGCCACACGGAAGCGTCGAGCCTGGCCGGCGGCGGCAACGGGGCGGAACGGGCCGCGACGGGCGCGGGCATGGCCAGCGCGCGCTGCACCGGTGCCTGGCGCTTCATGCTGGCCTCGGCCTGCATGGCAGCTTGCTGCTCCATCGCCTCCCGCATTGCCGGAGGCGGTGGCGGGGCCGGTGGCGCTGGCGCAGGTACGGGTACTGACACGGGTGCTGGCGCCGGCTCGGCTGGCGCCGGCGGCCTCGGTGCCGCCTTGGCCATGGCACGCGGTGCCGGCGGTGGCGGCACAGACACAGTCCCGGATGCAGCGGCCGGTGCGGCTTCCTGCATCACCTCCTGCGTGACCGGCTCCCCTACCACGGGAAATTGCGCCGGCTTCGAGCCGAACCAGTCCACGCCGATCAGGTTCACCGTCAACAGCACGGCCGCCGCCAGTCCCAGCGGAACGCGCCAGCGCTGCAGGTAGTCCGGTGATTTTTTGGTCGGTAAGGTGCGCAGCACGCCATCGGCGCTGTCGTTGGCGGCAACGGGTTTTGCCAAGACCTTTTCGGCGTCGGCCAGAATGGCCGCATCGAGCACACTGGATGGCGCCGGCTGCGGCAGGCTGGCCAGCAGCGCGTTCAATTCCTCGTCATTCGGTGCGTCGTTCGGTTCCTCATTATCTTGATCGTGCGTATTCATGCCTGTCCTCCCGCGCCAGCGGCGCTGTCCAAGCCCGCGCGCAATTTCTTCATGGCGTAGCGCAGCCGGCTCTTGACGGTTTCCGCTTCCGCCCCCGTCACCACGGCGATCTCGAGGATGCTCATGCCACTGAACTGCTGCAGCACCAGCGCTTCCTTTTGCTCGGCCGGCAGCGCGGCGATAGCCGCATGCAGCAGCGCATGCTGCTGCTTCTGCTCCAGCGATTGCGGCGGCGATGCGCCCCCGTCCGCCAGTTCGCCCACGTCATCGTGTTCCTGTCCTTCCCGCTGACGCAGTAGGTCGATCAGGCGGTTGCGCGCGATCTGGTACAGATAGGTGCGGAACGCCGCCTGCGGCTGGTAACCGGCACGCGCCACATGCAGGCTGGCCCACGCATCCTGCACGATCTCGTCGACCCACGCGCGGCGCGGCGCACGCCAGGCCACGAAGCGGTACAGGCCCTGGCTATGGCGCCGGTACAATTCGCGAAACGACGGCAGGTCGCCGGCGCTGTAGCGCAGCATCAGGTCTTCATCCGTCGCGGTCAGTAAAGTGTCGGGCATGCGGACCAGTGTAGCCGAACTACGCGGCAGCGACAATTTCCCTGCTCCTTCAGCGTGCGGCAGGCGCATAACTGACGCGGCGTACTTCGCGGATCTGTCCATCCCTGAGCGCCCCTTCCACCAATTCATAGCCAAGCAGGGCGAAGACCCGGCCATGCAGGAACAGGGGCCGCGCATTGCCATACCAGTCCACGCAGGAAGCGCGGCAGCCGTCGTCCGGCGCCTGGCCCGGCCGCGCCGCCAGCGCGCCCAGCTCCGTCAACTGCAAACCGCTGTTACGCAGATACAGGACGGAGGCGGCTGACTTGTTGAGGCCAGGCCGCTCGTCCGCACTCAAGATGGGCAGGCCGATCATGCCCTCGCTGGCCGCTTGCGGCTTGTAGAAAAAGCCGTGGCTGCGCGACTCTCCCTGCGCCGCGTCGGCGCGGATATAGCGCGTGGCGATCGTCGCCTGCGCGCCCAGGCGGATGCTGCTGAAGTGCAGATCCTTGCCTTGCGCGCCGATCACCACGGCGTCATCGCCCAGCGCTTCGATGCGCTCCACGCCATGCGGCAGGGACAAGGCTTGCACGCTGCCCGCATCGGCCCAGCGCATGGCATACAGCGGCTGGCGTGGCCAGGCCTGGTCGGCCTTGCGACGTCCGGCATTTCCCGGATTGCCGTACAACAGGTACGCACCCACATAGCGGTTCTGCAAGCCGTAGCCGCCACCACCGGGCAGCGCCTTGTAGCTGCTGGCCGGCGCACTGTCGCGGCCATCGGAAAATGTGGCCAATGGCACGCGCAGCAAGGCCATGTCGCCCCGCCCACGCGCGCCATCCCACATGGCGTCGCCCTGGCCTTCGGCGCGCAGCAGCACGTTCAGGTGGCCGTCAGGGCTTTCGAGGAATGAGAACTGATCGACGGGGGCGCCGGCCACCTTCAGTGCGCTGGGCGCGCTGCCGTCGAGGGGAATGCGGAACACGCCCGAGTCGCTGCCGCGGCGCGTCGTCCACACGAAAACGGATTCGCCCGACACATAAAACACGCGGCCTTGGGGCCCCATCACGGCGGTCGCTTCGCAGCGCATGTCGCGCTGCGCCAGGTCGCACACGGTGACCGTGTGCAGGGTCAGGCCGAAGCCCGTTTCCGGTTCTTCATCGGTGCGGTAGATGCGCGTGGCAGGGGCAATGCGCTTGAAGTCGGATGGTACGGCGTCAGGACGCCAGCGGCGCAGCGCGGGAAAGCCGCCGAACGGGTCGCCCCGGCGCAAGTTCAGCGACAGGGGCGAATAGAACACCAGTTTGCTGCCGACCAGGCGGCTCGCGTAATTGCGCGACGAATAATAATCGTTGGAGCGCAAGTGATACGTGGAGCGGTAGGCCAGCTTGCCGTCGGCGTTGACGTCGAACAGGCCGATCTCCGTGCCGCCGCGGCTGTAACTGTAGCCGATCACCACGACCGTGTCGCCATCGATCAGCATTTCGTCATACCAGCTGCCCGACGGGTCGCTGCCCGGCGCGAACGCGTCGAGCGAGGACACGGGCTGCAGGGCATTGCCCCCCACCTGCACGGTAAACAGCTTGCCGCGCCGGAGCATCACCAGGTGCTTGCCATGCAGCTTGACGATGCCGCCTTCGTCCACGCCCGCCGTCTGCACATTGGTGACGGATTCCGCCGCTTCTGCCGATGCTGCCGGCGCGGCCTTCGCCACCATCGGCGCGGGAGGTGCCGGCGGCGCCGACATGGACTGCGCCGTGGCGCGCTGCAGTTTCTGCTGTTCCCTTTGCAGTACCGCCTGGCGCGCCTGCAACTGCTGCAGATAGCTGCTCAAGGCCTGCTCGCTGGCGAACGGCGCCAGGGTCTTGCGCGGTGCCGTGCCGGCGGCGTGGCTGCCTGCCGACAGCAGCAGGGACAGTATCAATGTGATCTTGAGGGCGCTGGACATCGCT
Organism: Janthinobacterium sp. BJB426; assembly: GCF_002735705.1. GTDB lineage: Bacteria > Pseudomonadota > Gammaproteobacteria > Burkholderiales > Burkholderiaceae_D > Janthinobacterium. Next base: position 226,238 of record NZ_PDZL01000001.1, on the reverse strand, counting down.
TCTTCTCCGGTTTGGCTGGGTTGTCCAACATGAAACGCAGCGGCGCGGAGAAAGGGGTTAAATGCGCATAAAAATATTCAGGAAGCTGCCGTCTTACTCGAACCCGCGTATGCGGTCGCCATTGAAATTCGGCAGGCGCCACTCGAAGTGCAAAGCCAGGAAACGGAACAGGAAGCCGGCGCCGATGGATGCCAGCTGCGCCACCGAGCTGTCGACCTTGAAGTACAGCAGGCCCACGTACAGGCTGCCCGTAAACAGGGCCACGGTGGCATATACTTCACGCTGCAGCACGAGCGGAATCTGGTTGCACAGGATATCGCGCAGCAGGCCGCCGAAGACGCCCGTGATCATCCCCGCCAGCACGACGATGGCCGGATGCATCTTGGCCGACATGGCGATGTCGCAGCCGATCACGCAAAACGCCACCAGGCCCAGACCATCGACCAGCAGGAAGACGGCGCGCAGATGGTGCAGATAGCGCGCGACAAAAGCCGTGACGACGGCCGCGCCGATAGTAAACAGCAGGTACTCGGGATGCGCGATCCAGCCCAGCGGGTAGTGCCCCAGCAGCACGTCGCGCACGGTGCCGCCGCCGAGCGCCGTGACGGTGCCGATCATGCAAATGCCGAACAAGTCCATGCCGCGCCGCATGCCCATGATGGCGCCGGACATCGCTTCGGCGACAATCGCCACCAGGTAAATCGTATATAACAGCATGCTCTTACTCTTCCGAAAATGATTTGAGAATTTGTTCGCGTTCGCGCGCTTCGTTCAAGGTGCGCGCTTCGTTCGTGCCCGTGCTGGAGCCGCCATCGCCAGCGTCACCGTGCGCCATGCGCGTGTCCGCACCGCCGCTGCCGCAACTGACGCTGCTGTGGATAAAGGCAAAGTTATCCTGCAGGCAGTCGCCGGCCAGGTATTCGGCATACACGTAGTCGCCATCGAGCAGGGCCAGGCCAGGCGGTTCCGCCAGCACCTGTTCGCGGCGGCCCTGCACGGCCACCTGCATGTAGTCGCGCCAGACGGGCAGCGCCAACGTCCCCCCGGTGGCGTTACCCAGGCTTTTCGGCTGGTCGTAGCCGAGCCACACGACGGAGACGAGGCCCGAGGAATAGCCGGCGAACCAGGCGTCATACGCGTTGTTCGACGTGCCCGTCTTGCCGGCCGCGTCGCCGCGTCCCAGCGCCAGCGCGCCGCGGCCCGTGCCACTCTTGACGACGTCGCGCAGCATGCTGTCCATGACATAGGCGTTGCGCGTGGAGATAACTTGCGTGCCCCGTGCCGGCTCGCCCTTGGCGTGTGGCGCCGCATCGCTGAACAGCACTTCTCCGCTGCGGCTGCGCACTTCCTTGATCAGTTTTGGCGGCATCTGCATGCCGCCATTGGCAAACACGGCATACGATTGCGCCAGTTGCAGCGGCGTGACGGCGCCCGCGCCCAGCGCCAGCGGCAGGGAGACAGGATTGCGCGCGCCCTCAAAACCGAAGCGCGTGGCGTAGTGCTGCACGTAGCCGGGACCGGCCGCCTGCATCAGGCTGACGGCCACGAGGTTTTTCGAGCGCACGAGGCCCCGCCGCACGCTGATGAAGCCTTCATAATTGTTGCCGTAATTGCGCGGACGCCACGGCTGCGCACCCGTTTCCTGCGGCAGCAGCAAGCGCTGCGTGTCGTCCACGGCCGTGCCGGGAAAATATCCCTTTTCCAGTGCTGCCGAATACACGAAAGGCTTGAAGCTGGAACCGGGCTGGCGGTAGGCCTGCATGGCATGGTTGTAGTGGTTGCGGTAAAAATCGAAGCCGCCCGCCATGGCGACGATTTCGCCGCTGTGCGCCTCGACGGAAATGAGCGCGCCTTCCATCTCGGGCAGCTGGCTCACCAGCCAGCCCTTTTTCGCCGCGTCGCGCACCACGCGGATCACGCTGCCCGCGACGATGGCGCGCTTGCCATCCCACTGCAGCTTGCCGCCCAGGCGCGCATCCGAGGCCGTCAGCACGATCTCGTCGCCATTGCGCAGCTGCGCCGTCAGCTGGCGCTTGCCGGCGGTATCGACCTTGCGCACCAGCGCGGCGCGCAATTCTCCGCTATCCGGATAGGGGGCCAGCTGGCGCGCCACGCTGTCTTCGGAGGCGGCCAGGCGCGCTTCCGGGCCACGGTAGCCACGCCGTGCCTGCGCATTCAAGAGCCCATCGCGCAGCGACTTGTCGGCCGCGATTTGCGGCGCCATGCGGATGGTGGTCGTCACGTCCAGGCCCATGCTGTAAGCGCCTTCGGGATAGCTTTGCAGGATCAGTTGACGCGCTTCCTCGACCGCATACGCGGCCGCGTGCACGGAGCTGTTGCGGTCCTTGTTCAGCGCCAGTTTTTCCGCCACGGCGGCCGTGTATTCGGCCGGCGTGATGTAGCCGAGTTCGCGCATGCGCTGCAGGATGTAATGCTGGCGCACGGTGGCGCGCTGCGGATTGGCGACCGGGTTGTAGGCCGACGGCGCCTTCGGCAAGCCGGCCAGCATGGCCGCTTCGGCGATGCTGACGTCCGCCAGCGGCTTGTCGAAATAAATGTTCGAGGCGGCGGAAAAACCGTAGGAGCGCTCGCCCAGGTAAATCTGGTTCATGTACAGTTCCAGCAGCTTGTCCTTGCCGTAGTGCTGTTCCAGCTTGTAGGCGAGCAGCATCTCCGTCAGCTTGCGCTGCACGGTTTTTTCGCGCGACAGGAAGAAGTCGCGCGCCACCTGCATGGTGATGGTGCTGGCGCCCTGCGCATGGTGGCCCGTGACGACGTTGGCAAGCGTGGCGCGCGTCAGACCATAGAAATCGACGGCGCCGTGTTCGTAGAAACGCGCATCCTCGATGGCCAGCAAGGCCTGGCGCATGCGCAGCGGGATGTCTTTCAAAGGCAGGAATTCGCGGCGCTCTTCGCCGTATTCGGCCAGCAGCTCGCCTTCGCTGGAGAAAATGCGCAACGGCAGCGCGGGCTTGTACTGGGCCAGGTGCTCGACGGCGGGCAAATCCTGCCACGCCTGGCGCAGCCACCAGCCGCCCGCCAGGGCGGCGGCCACGCCCAGGCCCAGAGTCAATCCCAGGCCGAATTTCAGATTGCGCGCCAGCTTGGACTGGGGCTTGCGGGTGGTGCTGTCGTTCGCTTGTGCTTCCATGGTGGTATTCCTTGCTGCCAGGGGGCCGCGCGCTGGCGCGCGGCACTCCATCAAAGAGGCATTGTGCACTGCAACACACCCATCCTTATGAAAAGTAAGTATTATTTAGTATTGATAAATTTTTCTTATGTTAGGCAGTGGCCATGGATCTCAATCCCAAGCATACGGAAGCGTTTCGCGCCGTCGTCGAAACGGGCAGCTTCGAGCAGGCGGCGCTGCGGCTGCACCTGACGTCGCCCGCCATTTCACAGCGGGTGCGGGCGCTGGAAAGCCAGTTGGGCAATGCGCTGATCGTGCGCAGCCGTCCCGCGCGCGCCACGCGCATGGGCCAGCGGCTGATGCAGTATCTGAAGCGGGCCAAGCTGCTGGAAGCGGACTTGCAGGCGGAACTGGCGGTGCAGCAGGATGCCCCGCTGACCCTGGTGCTCGCGCTGAATGCGGACTCGATGGGCACCTGGTTCTTCCCGGCCCTGTCGGAAGTGCTGATACGCGAGCGCGTGCTGCTGGACCTGACCGTGGAAGACCAGGACCACACGTATACCTTGCTGGAGACGGGCATGGCCATCGGCTGCATCAGCACGGAAGCCAAGCCCATGCGCGGCTGCACGGCCGAACCGCTGGGCGTGATGCGCTACTGGCTGGTGGCCACGCCCGCGTTCCGCCAGCAGTGGTTTGCGCACGGCCTGACGCGCAAGGCGGCGCGCACGGCGCCCGTCGTCGCCTACACGCGCAAGGACACCTTGCAATCGTCGTTCCTGCAGGAAGCACTGGGGCTGCCCGAAGGGGCTTACCCCTGCCATTACGTGCCGGGCGCCACCTCGCACTTCAATGCCATCCGCTATGGCCTCGGCTACGGCATGGTGCCCGAACTGTTATTGAAGGCGAACACGGATGGTGAACTGGTGGAAATGCTCACGCCCAAGACCCCGGCCGACGTGGCCCTGTACTGGCACACGTGGAAGGTGCAATCGCCGCGCATGGAGCAGCTGTCGCGGCAAATCATCGCGGCGGCGCGCAGCATGCTGAAATAGTTGTCGTGAGAACTAGCGCTGCATGCCCCAGCGTTTCAGCGTGACACGCTCCAGGCTGCGAAAGCCAAGGTTTTCCACGATTAAACCGATGACGATGACGGCCGCCAGGCCGGCGAACACCTTGTCCGTGTACAGCTCGTTGCGGTTCTGGAAGATGTACCAGCCCAGGCCGCCCTGCCCCGACGTCGTGCCGAACACCAGCTCGGCCGCGATCAGGGTGCGCCAGGCGAATGCCCAGCCTATCTTCAAGCCCGAGACGATGGAGGGCAAGGCGCCCGGCACGAGAATGTGCAGCACCAGGCGCAAGCCGTTCAAGCCGTAATTGCGGCCCGCCATGCGCAGGGTCTCGGGCACGCCCTGGAAGCCCGCATACGTATTCAAGGCCAGCGGCCACATCACGGAATGGACGATGACAAAGATCAGGCTGGCGCGTCCCAGGCCGAACCACAGCAGGGCCAGCGGGAGCAAGGCGATGGCCGGCAAGGGATTCAACATGGCCGTCAGGGTTTCCAGCAGGTCGCGCCCGATGCGGCTGGACACGGCCAGCAGGGTCAGCACGAAGGCGGCCAGCACGCCCACCGCATAGCCTTGCAGCAACACCACCAGGGACGCAGCCGTGCGCGTGAGCAATTCCCCGCTGGCGATGCCGCCGATAAATGCCTGCGCCGTCTGCAGAAAACTGGGCAACAATAAATCGTTCTGCGTCCAGCGCGCCGCCCCTTCCCACAGCAAGGCCAGGCTGAGCAAAATGAAAGCCTTGCGCCACAGCGCGTGCTGACTCAGACGCTGCCAACGCGACAGCGGCTGCTCGACGGTGACGCCGGCCGGCGGCGGCGCCGCGTAGACGAATTCCTGGCGGATAGACGGCTCCAGCAGCGCGCTCATACGGCCTCCCGGTGGACAGGCTCTGCTTGCGCGACGGGAGCGACTTCCTCATCGAACAGCAAACCATGGATGCGGCTGCTGGCGGCCTGGAATTCCGCGCTGCCCGCGCTGTGCAAGCCGAATTGATGACTGTTGAGTTCGGCCCGTACCCGGCCCGGATGGGGCGACAGCAGCAGGATGCGGTTGCCCACGACCAAAGCTTCCTCGATCGAATGCGTAACGAACACAAGGGTAAAGCGCAGCTCTTCCCACAGACGGCTCAGCTCTTCCTGCATCTTGCGCCGCGTCAGTGCATCGAGGGCGGCAAACGGCTCGTCCATCAGCAGCACTTCCGGCTGCATGGCCAAGGCACGGGCGATGGCTACCCGCTGCTTCATGCCGCCCGACAAGGTATGCGGATGGGCATCTTCAAAGCCGGCCAGGCCCACCTTGGCGATCCAGTGATGGGCGCGCTCGCGAGCCGCCTGCTTGTCCAGCCGCTTGCTGGCCAGCAAGGGGAACATGACGTTTTCCAGAACAGTCTTCCATGGCGGCAACTGATCGAATTCCTGGAACACGACGACACGGTCCGGCCCCGGTTTATGGATGGGCTGGCCCTGCATGGCGATGCTGCCCGCGCGCGGCGCGATGAAACCGGCCACGGCCTTCAGCAAGGACGACTTGCCGCAGCCGGATGGCCCCAGCAGCACGAAACGATCGCCCCGGAACACGTCGAAACTGACGTCGTGCGTGGCGCGCACGGTACGCTGCTCGGTGCGGTATTCCAGGCTGACATGTTTGACGCTGAGCAAGGGCTGCAAGGCAACCGGAGGACGTACCAGGTGAAAAGCGGGTGCGTTCATGTCAGCCTCCTTGCGTGATGGCAGGATCGTCAAAGAAGTAGTCGCGCCAGCTGTCTGGCAAGTTACGGATGGCGCTCACGCGGTGCAGGAATTGCGCCAGGCCATAGGTGTTTTGCGGTGCGATCTTGAATTGCACTTGCGGGTTGGCAAAGATTTTCAACAGCAGATTGCGGTCCACCTTGCTTTTATTCACCTTGATGTAGATGTCGGCCGCGCCTTGCGGATTGCTGCTCGCATACTGCGCCGCTTCCGCCAGGGCGGCGATGAAGGCACGGTAGGTTTTCGGATTGTCCTTGCGATACTTTTCCGTCGCATACAGCAGAGTCGACGAGCTGGGTCCGCCCTGCACGTCGTACGAGTTCAGGATGATGTGGGCGTTCGGGTTTTGCGCCAGTTCCTGTTCCTGGAACGGCGAATTGCCGAAGTGGCCTGTCAACTCCGTGCCGCCGGCGATGATGGCGGCCGCCGCGTCCGGGTGCGGCAAGGTTTGCGTGATTTTATCGAGGCGGGCGAATTCCTTGTCGCCCCACTGTTTCGCCACGGCCATTTGCAGGATGCGCGCCTGCACGGAAACGGAAACGGCAGGCAAGGCGATGCGATCCTTGTCCGTCAGGTCCGCCAGGGTTTTCACCTTGGGATTATTGCTGACCAAATAGTAGGGGAAGTTGCCCAGCGAGGCCACGCCGCGCACGTTCTGCCGGCCTTTGGTGCGATCCCAGATGGTCAGCAACGGCCCCAGCCCAGCCCCCGCGATATCGATATTGCCCGATAACAAAGCGTCATTGATGGCCGGCCCGCCGGACAGGGTGATCCACTTGACTTTGACATCGACGCCCTGCTGCTTGCCATGCTTTTCAATCAGCTTTTGTTCCTGCGCAATATTGAGCAGCAAGAAGGTGATGCCATGCTGGCCCGCGATGCGGATCTGACCTTCTGCCCGGGCCATGGGCATGGCCATACACAGCACGGCGATGGCGGCAAGCAGGCGGCGGGAAAAACTAACGATCGGCAACATGGACACTCCTTGGGTCAGGCTTACAGGAAAAAATCAGTAGGGCGCATCGCCTTCGATGGTAGTGCGGTAGAGTTTGCGGCGCTGCTCGGGCGGGCACCCCGTCGCCAGATGCATCAGGGAACGGTTGTCCCAGAACACCAGGTCGTATGGCTGCCAGCGGTGCACATACAGGTGCTCCGGGCGCACGCTGTGGGCAAACAGTTCGTCGAGCAGGGCGCGGCTTTCGTCGTCGGGCAAGCCGACGATACGCGTGGTGAAATGTTCGCTGACAAACAGGGCGCGGCGTCCCGTTTCCGGGTGCACGCGCACCACCGGATGGCTGACGGGTGTGACTTCATCGATCTGCGCCTGCGTCAGGGCAGGACGCCATGGGTTGCGGCGGCGCAATTCCTCATACTGGCTCAGATAGCTGTGCTCGGCACGGGCGCCGCGTACGGCATGGCGCAGCGCGGCCGGCAAGCTTTCCCACGCCAGGTGCATATTCGCAAACACGGTATCGCCACCGTCCTGCGGCAACTCTTGCGCATGCAGCATGGAACCGAGGCTGGGCACTTCCTTGTACGACAGGTCAGAATGCCAGAAATGGCCGGCGTCGCCCAGGCCGATGGGCTGGCCATCCTCGACGATGTTCGAGATGATCAGCACTTCCGGCTGCGTAGGCAGCTGAAACTGGCGCAGCACGTGGATTTGCAGCGGGCCGAAGCGGCGGCTGAAATCAACTTGCTGCCGCGGCGTGATGCGCTGGTCGCGGAACACCAGCACGTGATGGTCGAGGTGGGCATGGTGCAGGCGCTGGAAGTCGCCCAGTGAGAGCGGCTGCGCCAGGTCCAGCCCCAGCACTTGCGCGCCCAAGGGCGCATCGAATGTCTCGATACGAAAATGGCTGGTGGACTGCACGGGTTTCAGGACGGCCGACATGGGAATTCGACTAGAGTCAGGGGAAGTCCACTGTATGTCGGCCAGCCTTGCTTGCAAACGAAGCATTTACTATATGGATATGCGCGGCGCGTTGCGCCAGGTTGCCACACAGGCTGCCACGCAATGGCGCAACTGCGCCGGCTTTGCCGGGGAACGGAGCTAGCACGAAACTTGCTTATCTACCAATTTTCAACCATCGTCCAGGAAAGCCATGCCCACCTATGCCCTGCTGCTCGCCTTGCTGTTCCCTGCTGTCGTCCACGCGCAAAATAGCGAAGGTGAAAGTGATCTCAGCTACAAAGCCTATGTGCACAGCGACAAGCGCATCAAGTGTTTGTACGGCTACGCGGCCGACAAGACGGGCGACCATGCGGCCGCCGTCGCCATCTTTGAAGATTGCATCCGGCGCTGGAACGATGTGTATTCGATGATTTGGTTGGCCCAGCTGTATGAAACGGGCATCGGCGTGCCTAAAGACCTGGAGCAGGCGACGGCGCTGATGCGGCGCGGTGCGCATACGAATGACGACGCGGCCTATGCGCGGCTGGCGCGCTACCACTATGGCGTGGCGCTGGCCGAAGGCCGGGGCACGCCGCAGGACATTCCCCAGGCCAGAACCTGGCTGCGCCAGGCGGCGCAGGAGGGCGTGCGGGAGGCGGCCGATTACCTGGGCCGCCTGGACAATGCGGCGCCGTAAGCACGGCGCCAGCATCGTTTACGCTATTGCTTCGTAGCGGGCCAGGCGGGTCGCCATGCGCGGCGCCAGCTCGTGGCCGGCCGTGACGGTCACTTCCAGGTCGTTCAGCAAGCCATCTTTCAAGCCATAGACCCAGCCATGGACGCTGAGTTCCTGGCCCCGTTCCCACGCATCTTGCACGACGGTGGTCTGGCACACGTTCAAAACTTGTTCGACGACGTTCAGTTCGCACAGGCGGTCGCCGCGCTGGCGGCTGGTCAGCACGTCGCCCAGGTAGCGTTCGTGCTTCTGGCCCACGTCCTGCACGTGGCGCAGCCAGTTGTCGACCAGGCCGATGCGTGTGCCCGTCATGGCCGCATGCACGCCCTTGCAGCCGTAATGGCCGACGATGATGACATGTTTGACTTTCAGCACGTCCACGGCAAATTGCAGGACGGACAGGCAATTGAGGTCGGAATGCACGACCACATTGGCGATGTTACGGTGCACAAACACGTCGCCAGGCGCCATGCCCAGCAGTTCGTTGGCGGGCACGCGGCTGTCGGAGCAGCCGATCCACAGGTATTCGGGCGACGTTTGCGCTTCCAGGTTCTTGAAGAAGTTCGGGTCTTTCGCCACCATCGAGTCGGCCCAGCGACGGTTACGCTGCAGCAGTTCCGCCAGGGCCGGGCCATTTTTCTGTTCGGTCATATCGCTCCCATTGTGTACGTACGACTGAATTGGCGGCAGATCGCGCCCATAGGCCGGCGATGCGCGCACATTGTTCAGTCGTGATGAAAAAAACGCCGGGATGTTGAAGCATCCCGGCGCATGGTATTACGTGTGCTTACTCAAAAAAATCCTTGACCTTGTCTTTCCAGGTCTTGCTTTGCGGACTGTGCTTGGCACCGCCCTCGGTCGTCGACTTTTCAAAGTCGCGCAGCAGGTCTTTCTGTTTTTCCGTCAGTTTCACGGGCGTTTCGATGGCCACGTGGCAGAACAGGTCGCCCGCGTAACCGGAGCGCACGCCCTTGATGCCCTTGCCTTTCAGGCGGAAGGTTTTACCCGACTGGGTGCCTTCCGGGATCGTGAACGACACTTTGCCGTTCAGGGTAGGTACTTCGATTTCGCCGCCCAGGGCCGCCTTGGTGAACGAGATCGGCATTTCGCAATGCAGGTCGTCGCCTTCGCGCTGGAACACGGCGTGCGGCTTGATGTGGATTTCCACATACAGGTCGCCCGACGGACCGCCATTCGTGCCCGGTTCGCCGTTGCCGGACGAACGGATACGCATGCCGTTGTCGATACCGACTGGAATTTTTACTTCCAGGGTCTTGTTGCGCTTGATGCGACCGGCGCCGCCGCACGGCGTGCACGGGTCGGTGATGACCTTGCCGCTGCCATGGCATTTCGGGCAGGTTTGCTGGATGCTGAAGAAACCTTGCTGCATGCGCACCTGACCGTGACCACCGCAGGTACCGCAGGTGGTTGGCGAGGTGCCTGGCTTGGCGCCGCTGCCGTGGCAAGTGTCGCACTTGTCCCAGCTCGGCACGCGGATGGTCGTGTCGAAGCCGTGAGCAGCTTGCTCCAGTGTAATTTCCAGGTTGTAGCGCAAGTCGGCGCCACGGTACACCTGTGGCCCCGCATTGCGGCTGCGTCCACCGCCACCGCCAAAGATGTCGCCGAAGATATCGCCGAAGCTGTCGGCAAAGCCGCCAGCACCGCCGCCGAAGCCGCCACCGCCGCCCATGTTCGGGTCCACGCCAGCGTGACCATAACGGTCATACGCATCGCGCTTTTCCGGATTGGTCAGCATCTCGTAGGCTTCTTTGACTTCCTTAAACTTTTCTTCCGATTCCTTGCTATCCGGATTACGGTCCGGATGGTATTTCATCGCCAGTTTACGGTAAGACTTTTTGATCTCTTCTTCCGAAGCATTTTTTGCGACACCGAGTGTCTCGTAAAAATCACGCTTTGCCATGTTGTCGGCACCTTGCAGTCTATCTACTGATGTAAAAATTACACGAAAAAGCCGAGTCGAGTGCTGCGCTAGGCGCAGCGACTCGGCTCGGCCGGTCTTCGCGGCTAATCCCGCGATGTAGCGTTCAGCCCGGCTACCCCCAGTTCATGGGAGCGCAAGACAATTACTTGCTGTCTTTGACTTCTTTGAAGTCAGCGTCAACAACGTCGTCTTGCTTGGCGCCTGCGTCCGATGCGCCAGCAGCTTGCTGTGCACCTTCCGCGCCGCCGGCAGCTTGCTGCGCTTGCATGTCGGCATACATTTTTTCGCCCAATTTCTGCGATGCGCTCGACAGTGCTTCCACCTTGGCGTCGATCTCAGCCTTGTCGCCCGCCTTGATGCTTGCTTCCAGGTCGGTAATCGCCGCTTCGATCTTCTCTTTCTCGCCCGCATCCAGCTTGTCGCCGTATTCGGTCAAGGATTTCCGGGTCGAGTGTACCAGAGCATCGGCCTGGTTGCGCGACTCGGCCAATTCTTTGACCTTCTTGTCTTCTTCCGCGTTCAACTCGGCGTCTTTCACCATCTTCTGGATTTCAGCCTCGGTCAAGCCGGAATTGGCCTTGATCGTGATCTTGTTTTCCTTGCCGGTGGCCTTGTCTTTCGCGCCGACATGCAAGATGCCGTTGGCGTCGATGTCGAAGGTCACTTCGATCTGTGGCGTACCGCGCGATGCTGGCGGGATGCCTTCCAGATTGAATTCGCCCAGACCCTTGTTGCCGGCGGCGATTTCACGCTCACCCTGGAAGACCTTGATGGTCACCGCAGGCTGGTTGTCGTCGGCCGTCGAGAAGACCTGGCTGAACTTGGTCGGAATCGTCGTGTTTTTGTGGATCATCTTGGTCATCACGCCGCCCAGGGTTTCGATACCCAGGGACAGAGGAGTGACGTCCAGCAACAGCAAGTCCTTGCGTTCGCCCGACAGGACCGAACCTTGAATCGCTGCGCCCACGGCGACGGCTTCGTCCGGGTTCACGTCCTTGCGTGGATCCTTGCCGAAGAATTCCTTCACTTTTTCCTGCACCTTCGGCATACGCGTCATGCCGCCGACCAGGATGATGTCATCGATGTCCGACACTTTCACGCCAGCATCTTTGATAGCGATGCGGCATGGTTCCATCGTGGCCGTGATCAGCTCTTCCACCAGGGATTCCAGCTTGGCGCGGGTCATCTTCAGGTTCAAGTGGACCGGTGCGCCATTCGCCATGGCGATGTACGGCTCGTTGATCTCGGTTTGTTGCGACGACGACAATTCGATCTTCGCGCGCTCGGCCGAAGCCTTGATGCGCTGCAGGGCGATCGGATCTTTTTTCAGGTCGATGCCGTTGATCTTCTTGAACTCGTCGATGATGTAATCGATGACGCGCTGGTCGAAGTCTTCGCCGCCCAGGAAGGTGTCGCCATTGGTCGACAGCACTTCAAATTGTTTCTCGCCATCAACATCCGCGATTTCGATGATCGACACGTCGAACGTACCGCCACCCAAGTCATACACGGCGATTTTACGGTCGCCTTTTTCGGTCTTGTCCAGACCGAACGCCAGCGCTGCCGCGGTTGGCTCGTTGATGATGCGCTTGACGTCCAGGCCAGCGATACGGCCGGCATCCTTGGTAGCTTGACGCTGCGAGTCGTTGAAGTACGCAGGCACGGTGATGACGGCTTCGGTGACTTCTTCACCGAGGTAGTCTTCTGCCGTTTTCTTCATCTTGCGCAGGACTTCAGCCGAGATTTGCGGCGGCGCCAGTTTTTTGTCGCGTACGCCGATCCATGCATCGCCGTTGTCGGCTTTCATGATCTGGTACGGCATCAGTGCGATGTCTTTTTGGACTTCTTTTTCGTCGAACTTGCGACCGATCAGACGCTTGACTGCGTACAGCGTGTTTTTCGGATTGGTCACGGCCTGGCGTTTCGCTGGCGCGCCGACGAGAATTTCGCCATCTTCTTGATAAGCAATAATCGACGGCGTCGTGCGTGCGCCTTCAGCGTTTTCGATTACCTTTGGTTGACCGTTTTCCATGATGGAAACGCAGGAATTCGTGGTTCCCAGATCGATACCGATAATTCTACCCATGATTTATTTCCTTTTATTTGCTAGATTTCAGATGGTTCTTATATGTGGCAAAGCGGCATGGTTTCAAGGCTTGCTTGATGCCGCACTCTGATTATTTTGCTTGCGCGGTCGTTACAATGGCTGGGCGCAGCAGGCGGTCCGCAATCATATAGCCCTTTTGCAGGACTGACACGATGGTATTGGCTTCCTGCTCCGCTGGCACCACGGCAACGGCCTGGTGTTTCATCGGATCGAGCTTTTCACCCTGCACTGGCAGCACTTCCACCAGGCGGTTGCGCTCGAACGCGGCGTTCAGTTGCTTCAAGGTCATCTCGACGCCTTCTTTCAGCGATTCGATGGTCGGTGCTTCCACCGTCAGCGCCGTTTCCAGGCTGTCTTTCACCGGCACCATGGCTTCGGCAAAGCTTTCCACTGCGAATTTGTGCGCTTTAGCAACATCTTCCTGCGCGCGGCGGCGGATATTTTCGCCATCAGCCTTGGCGCGCATGAAGGCATCGTGCATCTCTGCAAGACGCGCTTCGGTACTCGCCAGCTGCTCTTCCAAAGTAGGCTCTGCGGGAGTAGATGGGGCAGTCGCCGCGGCGTCCGCTTGCGGATTAGGTACAGCTTGGTTTTCCTGATCTTGCATCTGAAAAGCTCCTACAATCAATGACTTAAATGAGTTAGTCTAACTATCTTTACAACACTAACGGGCAGATGGGGCTATATCCTATTGTTTCAAGGGGTATGCATGGCAAAACCAGAATTACATCGGTCCATGTTACAGCGTATTACAAAACGCTATCCATTTTGACCAGCGATCCGTGCGCACATCCCTTGATTTCCTGGCTTCCCACGACAAAGCGGGCATTCTACCAGCCCCGCCACGGCCATCGCCACTGGCGGTGTTGCTATTTGGAAAACTCCTTGACCGCGCCAGACGTGACAAAGCCGCGCAAGCGCGGCTTTTAATTGTCAAAAATCATTATCTTTAATGCGGCGCGCCCAGGGCCAGGGCCGCCGTGCGCGCCTGTTCGCCCGCCTTCTTGTCCGCCTCACGCTGCGCCGCCGTCTTCATCGTCGGCCAGCCAATCATGTGCTGCTCCGCAATTTCTGCCAGGCCCGCGATCCAGGCTGGCGTTTCGTTAAGACAAGCGATGTAGTGAAACTGCTGGCCGCCGGCCGTCTCGAAATCATGCTTGGCTTCCATGGCGATCTCCTCCAGCGTTTCCAGGCAATCGCTGGTAAAGCCAGGACACAGCAGGTCGACGCGCTTGACGCCCTGTTGCGCCAGCGCCACCAGAGTGGGCGCCGTGTACGGCTGCAGCCATTCGGCCTTGCCAAAGCGCGACTGGAAGGTCACCACGTATTGCTCTTTAGTTAATTTCAACCTTTCCGCCAGCAGGCGCGCCGTTTTCAGGCATTGGCAATGATAGGGGTCGCCGAGCAGCAAGGTACGCTTGGGGACGCCATGAAAGCTCATCACCAGTTTTTCGGGACGGCCATGCGCTTCCCAATGGTTCAGCACGGAGTCGCGCAAGGCGTCGATATACGTGTCGTGCTCGTGATATTGCTTAATGAAACGCAATTCCGGCACATTGCGCACGGTGGCGTAATGGGCAAACACGGCATCGTAGATGGAACCCGTCGTCGTGCCCGAGTATTGCGGATAGGCAGGCAGGATGGCGATGCGCTCGCAGCCTTCGCTTTTCAGCTTGGCCAGCACGTCGGGCAAGGAAGGCGAACCGTAGCGCATGGCCATGGCCACGGTCACGCCGTCGTGGCCCCGCTCGGCCAGCGCGCCGGCCAGCAACTTGGCCTGCTTTTGCGTGTGCACTTTCAAGGGCGAGCCTTCGCGTGTCCAGATCGACGCGTATTTCTTGGCCGACTGGCCGGAACGGAAGGGCAAAATGATCAGGTTCAAGATGAACCACCAGACGATGCGGGGAATCTCCACCACGCGCGGATCCGACAAAAATTGCTTCAGATAGCGCCGCACGGCCGACGACGTCGGCGCATCGGGCGTGCCCAGGTTAACCAGCACCACGGCGCTGCGGTCGATACTGCCATGCGTGTACGGAGGTTCTGTTTGAAATGACATGAAGGCTCTTCGAAGGCGTTGGATGGATTAGCCAGTTATTATAGTTGCATTGAGTTAACAGCGAAGTGCTGGGGTCAGACCCTCAATGCCGCTAACGTCAAGCTCAGCGCTAACGCATCCGGGGTCTGACCCCGGATTTAAGCCTGCGTTTAAATTGCCAGCAGTTCACGCGCATGCTTGCGCGTGGTGGCCGTGATTTCCAGGCCGCCCAGCATGCGCGCCACTTCTTCCACCCTGGCCTTGGCATCGAGCATGTCGATGCGCGAGGCCGTCTTGCCATTGTCCAGGGTGCTTTTTGCCACCTGGAAATGTTGATTCGCCTGGCTGGCCACTTGCGGCAAATGGGTCACGCACAGCACTTGCCGTCCCTGCCCCAGGCGTTTCAGCAAGCGCCCCACCACTTCCGCGACGGCGCCGCCGATGCCGCTGTCGACCTCGTCGAAGATCAGGGTCGGCGTGGTGGTGGCATGCGAGGTGATGACGGAAATGGCCAGCGCGATGCGCGCCAGTTCGCCGCCGGACGCCACCTTGGCCAGGGAGCGGGGCGCCGTGCCCGCGTGACCGGCGACGAGGAATTCCACTTGTTCCAGGCCGTGGGCGGCCGGCTCACACGGGTGCAGGGCGATTTCAAAACTGCCTCCCGTCATGCTCAGCTCCTGCATGGCGCGCGTGACGGCTTGCCCCAGCTCCAGGGCGGAGGCACGGCGCGTGTCTGATAACCGCTCGGCCACGGCGCGGTATTCCGCCTCGATCTTCGCTTCCTGGCGCAGCAAGCCTTCGATGTCGGAAGCGTCCGCCAGGTGCTGCAGCTTTTCCGACAGCTTCGCGTGTTCCTCCGGCAATTCTTCGGGCGTGACGCGGAATTTGCGGGCCGTGCTGTGCATGGCTTCCATGCGCGCGTCGAGTTGGTGCAGGCGCTCCGGATCAAGTTCCACCCGGTCCAGATAATTGTTCAGCGCGTACACGGATTCCTGCAATTGAATGCGCGACGATTCGATCAAGTCGACGATGGGCTGCAATTCCGCATCGACGGAAACCAGCTTGCCCAGCTTCTGGTTCAGGGCAGACAGTTGCGAGACGATCGGGTGGTCTTCTGATTCGGAAATGAGGGACAGGGCTTCCTGTGCCCCTTCCAGCAGGCTGGCCGCGTGCGACAGGCGGCTGTGCTCGTTCGTGATGTCCGTCCATTCACCGGGTTTGGCGGCCAGTTTTTCCAGTTCGCCCACTTGCCATTCCAGGCGTTCGCGCTCGTACAGCACGTTGGCGGCGTTGGTTTCGAATTCTTCTCTCTGGCGCACGAGGGCGCGCCAGCGCTTGTGCAGGGCCGCCACTTGCCGCGCATCCTGTTCCGCGCCCGCTTCGCGCGCCGTCGCCTGGCCGTCGAGCAAGGCGCGCTGCGCCTCGCTTTTCAGCAAGGACTGGTGTGCATGCTGGCCGTGGATATCGACCAGCATGTCGCCCAGTTCGCGCAGCTGCGCGGCCGTGGCGGGGATGCCGTTGATGTACGCTTTCGAGCGGCCCGCATTGTCGATCACGCGGCGCAGCAGGGCGCCGCCATCGTCGTTGGCGAATTCATTGGCCACCAGCCAGGCTTGCGCCACTTCGCTGACGGAAAAATCGGCCGTGATATCGGCCTTGGCCGCGCCTTCGCGCACCACGCTGGCGTCGCCGCGCCCGCCCAGCGCCAGGGTCAGCGCATCGATGAGGATGGACTTGCCGGCGCCCGTCTCGCCCGTCAGCACGCTGAAGCCGGCGGAAAATTCCAGTTCAATGGTATCGACAATGACAAAATCGCGAATGGACAGTGTATGGAGCATGGCTTCTGTGGTTGGGCGGCGCACCGCGGGTTAGCGTGGAAAAAAATGTTAGCTGAGCTTGCCCTCGCCCGACGGGTACTCATTCCAGTGCAATTTTTCACGCAGGGTGTTGTAGTAACTCCACCCTTCCGGATGCAGGAAGGTAATCGTATGTGGCGAACGGCGGATGAGGATGCGGTCTTGCTGCACCAGGCTGGCAAAGGTCTGCATGTCGAAATTGACGCTGATATCGCGCCCGCGCACGATTTCCACGACGATCTGGCTCGAGTCGGGCAAGACGATGGGGCGGTTCGACAGCGCGTGCGGGGCGATCGGCACGAGCACGATGCCGCCCAGGGTCGGATGCAGCAAGGGGCCGCCGGCCGACAGCGAATACGCGGTCGAGCCCGTCGGCGTGGAAATGATCAAGCCATCGGAACGCTGGTTGTACATGAAGTGGCCATCGACCTCGACGCGCAATTCAGCCATGCCGGCGCCGCCGCCGCGCGAAACGACGACATCGTTGACGGCCATGCCGACATGAATCGATACACCGTCACGCAGCACGCTGCCTTCGAGCAAGGTGCGGCGCTCGGCCTTGAAGCGGCCGCCGAGAATTTGCGCCAGCACGGGCAGCATGCGCTCGAGCGGGATATCGGTCATGAAACCTAATCGCCCTTGATTGATACCGATCAAGGGTACGTCGAATGGCGCCAGCTGGCGCGCAATGCCCAGCATGGTACCGTCGCCGCCCATGACGATGGCGCAATCGGCGGCGCCGCCGATCTCGGCCGGCGACATGGCGCGCACGCCGGGAAACGCCAGGTTCAGATGCGCGGCCGTCTCGGCCTCGAAGACCACCGTGTGGCCCAGCACTTGCAGGAAATCGACGATGCTTTTGACGGGCTCGGCAATGCCATCCGTATTCTGGCGCACGACCAGGGCGATGGTCTTGGCGCCCAGGTTGAAGCGCTCGCCCGGGGCTGGCTGTTCGGCGCGCTGTTCGGCAGGTGTATCGACGGGCATAAGAGTCTCGATAGTGAATTCGGTGGCAAACCGCCCCAGGCTGTCGCATCGCACGCCGGCTTCGCATGACACTGTATATATGCACAGTATAGTGCGGCTGCCGTGTGCCCGCAAGGGGCGTTCTTGGTGTTGCACGCAGTGTAGCGCAGAAAAAGAATCGTCCATGCGTGCGCCAGCGCTCCCTGCCTGGACAAATCCGCTTGCAGGCGGCCTGCCGCGGCGGGACACTGGTTTCACTTTACTGTCAGGAGGCCATATGGTTACCCCGCATAGCGAGCGCAAGATCAATACCGAGGAAAAAGTCAAAAATGACGGCGTCGACCGCCTGCCGCACGAGCGCGACGAATCGCCCGACGCGCAAAACGTGCGCCCGCGCAAGATCATGCAACAGGCGGCCAGCGACCTGGAACAGGGCCTGGTCGACACGGACCGCCGCGCCCAGCCCGGCGTGGAAAAGGTCAAGCCGGCCGCGCCGCAACAGGCGCGCCCTGACGCGCAGCTGGAACCAAAGAAGGCGCGCTGAATCGAACTGTCAGGCACCGCGACTTTGCCGGCGACGCGCCGGGCGCAGCCAAGCCCTGCACCACGCATGCGCCCCCTGTGTGACACAACGAACGGAAGGGCAAGGGTGGCACGCGCATGATGGACGCTCGAACCACGCAAGGAGTACATCATGAAAAAAACAGGATCAGCCGTCTGGAGTGGCGGCCTTAAAGATGGCAAAGGGTTTATTTCCACCCAAAGCGGCGCGCTCGACAATGTAGCCTATGGTTTCAACACGCGTTTCGAGGACGGTCCCGGCAGCAATCCGGAAGAACTGATCGGCGCGGCCCATGCGGCCTGCTTCACCATGGCCCTGTCCGGCCAACTGGGCGAGGTCGGCCTGCGCGCCACGGCCCTGAAAACCACGGCCGACGTCAGCCTGGAGAAAATCGATGGCAGCTATGCCATCACGGCCGTGCACCTGACCCTCGTGGCCACCATTCCCGGCGCCACGGAAGAAGCCTTCCAGGACGCGGCCCTGCGCGCCAAGCTCGGTTGCCCCGTGTCCAAATTGCTGGCCACGGAAATCACTCTGGATGCCCATCTGGAGTAATCATGTCACCGTCCGCCGCCCCTGTTGCAGCGGGCGGCAGGGGCGGTCTCGGCAAGAAAGCCGTAAAACGCATAAAATCCTGCCATTCCCCTATCATCATCAAGGATTTACGATGCGTATTTTGCACACCATGTTACGGGTCGGCGACCTGCAGCGCTCCATCGATTTTTACACCAAGGTCCTGGGCATGACGCTGCTGCGCACCAGCGACAATCCGGAATACCAGTACACCCTGGCCTTCGTCGGCTATGGCTCGAATCCCGACCACGCGGAACTGGAACTGACGTATAACTATGGCGCCACCAGCTACGAGCTGGGCACGGCGTATGGCCACATCGCCATTTCGGCCGACGACATCGTCGCCGCATGCGACGCGGCGCGCGCGAATGGCGGCAACGTCACGCGCGAACCGGGTCCCGTGAAAGGCGGCAACACGGTCATCGCCTTCATCACCGATCCCGACGGCTACAAGATCGAATTGATCGAGCGCAAGTTCGACGGCCAGGGCGGCGGCCTGTAATACCTCAGCCTGGTTCGGCGGCCTGTGCAATGGCCGCGCGCAGCCAGGCAATCCCCGCATCGCCGTCCGTGCGGCGATGCCGTATCGCTTCAAACGCAAACGGCGCGATGGCAAACGGCGCAGCGTACTGCGCCAGCCCCTGCGCGGCACTGCCCTGCAAGGCGCGCCGCGCCACCGTCAGGATCAAGCCCGTCCCCCTCACGACATCCGGTGCCACCGTCCAGTACGGCACACGCACGGCGATGCGGCGCGCCTGGCCCAGCTGGGCCAGGGCCGCATCGACTTCGGCCGCCATGCCGCCCTCGCTGGACGCCACCAGCACATGCGGGCGCGCCAGATAGGTTTCCAGGCTCAACGTTTCACCGTACGCCAGGCTGGCCGGGTCGAGCGCACACACGAACGTTTCCTCGAATAAGGTTTCCCTATGTAACTGCTCGGGCAATTGCGGGAACACGCCCAGCGCCAGGTCGATCTCGCCATCCTGCACGCCAGCGATCACGGCCGGGCGGCTGGCATAGCTGATGGCCAGGTCGATGCCGGGCGCTTCCACGCGCAAGCGGCGCAACAAACGGGGCAAGATCAGCGCCGCGCCGTAATCCGACATGGCCAGGCGAAACACGCGCTGCGCCGTGGCCGCCTCGAAGACGGCGCCGCCCAGCACGGAACGCACGCTTTGCAGCGCTTCGGCCAGCGGCCGTGCCAGCTCCAGGGCGCGCGCCGTCGGCTGGAAACCGCCCTTGCCGCGCAGCAGCAACGGATCGTCGAGCAGATGGCGCAAGCGGGCCAGCGCATGGCTGACGGCAGGCTGGCTCATATGCAAGCGCTCCGCCGCGCGCGACAAATGGCGCTCGCTGAGCAGCGCTTCCAGGATCACCAGCAAGTTCAAATCAACAGCGCGCAGATTATTCATTTGGTGCATAGTTGGATGACAAACTACGAATTGGATTTAATCATGACAGCATAATACGATGATTCCATCAACTCAAAGTGATGGAGTCACACATGCATGGATGGATCACCGTATTTGCCCCGCTGGCCATGCTGGCCGGCGCCGTCGTCCCCTTCCAGGCGGGCGCGAATGCCGCGCTGGGCCGCAATCTGGGCCACCCGCTGTGGGCCACGCTCGCCTCGCTGGCCGTCAGCGCCGTGCTCGCCTCACTGGTGATGCTGGTCTGGCGGGTACCGGCGCCCGATGTCGGTCTCGCCATGCGGGGACCGGGCTGGTCCTGGCTGGGTGGCGCGGCCGGCGTGTTTTACATTACGGCCGCGCTGATGCTGGCGCCGCGCATGGGTTCCGGCCCCTTCATGGCGGCCGTCATCGGCGGGCAAATGCTGGCCGCGCTGGCCATCGACCGCTACGGCTTGCTGGGCTTTGCCGTCAAACATATTTCTCCGCTGCATTGGGCCGGTGCGGGACTGGTGGTGGCGGGCGTGATTCTGACGCAATTGGCCAATACACGCACCGTGTGAAAACACGTCAAGACGAAAAAAAACCAGCGCCGTTGCCGGGGCTGGTTTTCATTCAGGGCAAGACCGCGCTTACTTGTCGAGCAAGGCGTTGACAGGCATCAAATCCGTTTCCTTCAGGGTGCCAGCGGCCGCCTTCAGGCGCAAGCCGTTCATGATGGTGTCGTAGCGGGCTTTCGACAGGTCTTTTTGCGTCGAGAACAATTGTTTCTGCGCATTCAACACGTCGATATTGATACGTACGCCCACTTGATAGCCGAGCTGGTTCGACTCCAGTGCCGACTTGCTCGACACTTCCGCCGCTTCCAGCGCCTTGACTTGCGCCAGCCCGCTGTTGACGCCGAGGAAAGCCTGGCGCGCGCCTTGCGAGGCCGTGCGGCGTGCCGTTTCCAGGTCATTGCGGGCCTTGTTTTCCAGCGCGATCGATTCGCGCACCTTGCTGGTGACGGCAAAGCCGCTGAAGATCGGGATGCTCCACTGCACGCCGATGGCATTGTTGTTATTGCCGTTGCCGTTGCCGCCACCCGAGGAATAGGTATGGCCCGTGTTGGCGATCAGGTCCAGGGTCGGGTAGTGGCCGGCGCGGTTGCGGCCGATGTCGCGCTTGGCCGATTCCACATTGAACTGGGCCGTGACGACGCTGTAATTCTGCTCTTCGGCGGATGACACCCACGGCTCGACGGCGGCCGGTTCCGGCGCGCTGATGACGACGCCCGCGCGCATCGGCGCCAGGGTGGTCGGCGCTTCGCCGATGATGGTTTGCAAGGCGCTGCGCTTGTTGGCCAGGTCATTGATGGCGGCAAATTCCTGCGCCACCACCAGATCGTAGGCCGCCTGCGCTTCGTGCGTGTCGGTAATCGTTTGCGTGCCGACTTCGAAGTTGCGCTTGGCCGATGCCAGCTGCTCCGTCGTGGCGACCTTTTGCGCCTGCGTGGCGCCCAGGTTGTCCTGCGCGCTCAGCACGTCGAAATACGCCTGCGCCACGCGGGTGATCAGATCTTGCTGGACTTGTGCAAATTGCGCTTCCGCAATCGCTTGCGCCAGCTTGCTTTGCTGATAGGTTTCCCAACGGTCCCAGCGGAACAGCGGCTGCGTCAGGGTCAGGTTGTAGCTATTCGTACGCATGTTCACGGACGGCGAGGTGATCTTGTTGCCGCCATTGTTCTGGACGATCTGCTCGGTATTGCCGCGCGTGTTCGTTCCCGACGCGGCAACTTGCGGCAGCAAGCCGGCCAGCCCCTGCGGAACCCGCTCCATCCCGGCCGACAGGGCCGCACGCGCGCTGGCATACTGCGCGTCATTGGCCAGCGCCTGCTGGTACACCTGGATGAGATCGGCCGCCTGCGCTTGCAGCGAGTATGTCATCGAGACAAAGGCGCTGGTCATCAGCACGGCGATAAGGGGTTTCCGCATTGCATTTCTCCGTTGGAGTCGTCAAAAGTTGATGGAATCAAAAATCTGCTACCGCTTGCCCTGCGCCCGCCGGGTGAGCGGGGTACAGGCCTCCGCAGGCATGCAGGAAAACATGCCTGGGTGCATCTACTGCAAAATAACTTAGTATTTAGGCATTGCGCTGTCGACTTGCAGCGCCCAGGCATGCACGCCGCCCGTCAAATTACTGATCTTGCCAAAACCATTGCGCTCCAGGAAGGCCGCCACTTGCATGCTGCGCATGCCGTGATGGCAAATGCAAACGATCTCGGCGTCTTCATCGAGGTCATCGATGCGCGCAGGAATCGAATTCATCTGCATCAGGGTGGCCCCGTCGAGGTGGCACAGGTCGAACTCCCACTGTTCCCGCACATCCAGCAACAGCGGACGCGGGCGGGAAGGGTCAGCCAGCCAGGCGGCCAGCTGCGGTGCACTCAAATGCTCCATCGAATCGGTCGCCTCAGAACTGGAAATGCGACGGTGCCACGGCTTGCAGCGGCGTGACATTGGTTTCAAACAGCTTGCGCGTGTCGTAAGCCTTGTCCGAGCTGCGCGTGATCAAATGCGCCGACATGATCGGCGCTTCGCCGATGATGGCCAGGATGCGGCCGCCGACTTTCACTTGTTGCAACAGTGCTTCCGGCAACACGGCCAGGGCGCCGGACACGACGATCACGTCGTACGGTGCGCCCTTGCTCCAGCCTTGCGCGCCGTCGCCCAGTTCCACGGTGACGTTCGTCACGCCGTTGGCGGCCAGGGTCTGCTCGGCCAGGGTTTTCAATTGGGGAACGATTTCCACGCTCGTCACATGACGTGCCTTGTGCGCCAGCAAAGCGGCCATGTAGCCGCTGCCGGTGCCGATTTCCAGCACATTTTCATGCTTTTTGACGGCTACG
The DNA here is from genome assembly GCF_002735705.1 of Janthinobacterium sp. BJB426. GTDB lineage: Bacteria > Pseudomonadota > Gammaproteobacteria > Burkholderiales > Burkholderiaceae_D > Janthinobacterium. The sequence goes on along the minus strand of NZ_PDZL01000001.1, from coordinate 203,320 downwards.
TCTTGCAAAATGCGCGCTTCCAGCTTCGGCGTCAACATGCATTCGCCGCCGCCCAGTGGAATTTCGGTATCGACGAAGGCCAGGTTTTTATAGGCGGCCGGCACGAAATCTTCACGCTTGACCACGTTCAACAGCTCCAATACGTCGATATCCAGTACGTCCCATGGACGGATCTGCTGTTCGATCATATTGAAGCGGGCTTGTTCGATATTCATCTTTGGACTCGGTAAGTGAAGTAATAATCCGCCATTTTATCGTTGAACTGGCTGAAAGCACATGTTAACCATAAAGGCGGGGAATGGAGGAAATTTGCGACGATCTGCAGATTTGGGGGGGCGAACCTTGGAAAGGGGCAACTGAACGGTAGAGGCAAGCTCCGCATGTCAACTTTTCCCGGGCGCCTCCACCTGCAGGCTGCGCAAACTCATGTCGATAAAGGCATCCATGTAGGCGATCGGATCGATGTTCTTGACCTCGCACGGCAGGAAGGAGTGCGTCCACATCATCAGCATGGTGACGGGGGCGCTGAGAATGGTGCTGACCAGCACGGGATCAACCTGGCGGAATTCGCCGCGCTGCATGCCCCGCTCGAGCAGGCTGACGATCAGCCCATTGCCGCGCGTGACGACTTCTTCGTTGTAAAACTGCGCCAGCTCCGGGAAATTGTTCGCTTCGGCCAGCATCAGCTTGGTCAAACCGGCCAGCTTGGTGGCGCCGAACTCTTCCCACCATTGCATCATCACCTTGCGCAACAACTCGGCGCTGCTGCTGTCCGAGGCGGCCATGCTGTCTTCCGCCTCGCCGATCGACTGCACGATATTGTCGCGCACCACGGCCTTGAACAGCTCTTGCTTGTTCTCAAAGTACAGGTACAGCGTGCCTTTCGACACGCCGGCCCGCTTGGCCACATCCTCCAGGCGCGTCGATGCGAAGCCCCGTTCGACAAACAGGTCGAGGGCGGCGGCGAGCAATTCCTGCGGGCGGGCATCCTTGCGCCGCTCCCAGCGGGGCTTGGTATCAATCGGGGCTTGCATGTGTCTTTCCAAGTAACTTACTTTTGAGTCATTAATGGTAGACCGGTCTGCCGTCAAGGTCAAGCGCGGGCCACTGGCGCGACGCGGGGCACCGCTCGGCACGCCGAGCAGGGGTATTGTACGCTCCGTGCGGGCGCTGGCGACAGCTCCTCTGGCACCGGACCTGTGGCGCCGGGTGAACCAGAATGCGTTTCAGGCCCCGTTTTGCGCAGTTCATCGCATTTCCACTCAGCAAGCGTGTCGGATTTGCTACCTTGCTATCGACAGCACGGCAGCCGCAGCGCGGCAGCCGGCTTTTTTCTTGTCCTGAACTAAGCAAGTACGCATAAATTCTTGGTACTTACTTAAAACAATCATAAAGGAAACACCATGCGTACCTTGCTGGCCCTGTGCTGTGCCGTTGCTCTTGGCGGTTGCGCCATCGTCATCAACCCCAACGATGGCGAAGTGCGCTATGCCGATTCAAGCGGCAATGCCATACAGGGCAACGGGCAAGTGAGCCGCGACGTGCGCCAGGTCAGCAACATCAGCGCGCTCGACATCGACAACATGAAGCGCATCGACATCAAGATCGACGTGCGCGTCGGCCCGACGGCATCACTGGTGATCGAAGCGGACAGCAATCTGCAGCCGCAGATCCACAGCGACGTGAGCGGCAATACCCTGCGCCTCTGGAGCGATACGAACATTCGCAGCAGCAATGGCATCCACGTCATCTATACGACGCCGCAATTGAAGAAAATCAATATCTCCGGCTCGGGCCGCCTGGTGGTCAGCGGCCTCAATGGCGACGATTTCAGCCTGGAGCAGCGCGGATCGATGAAGAGCGAACTGTCAGGCACGGTGGGACGCTTCGACGTGGCCAACAATGGCTCGGGCAGCATCAATGCGGCGGCCCTCTCCAGCGGCAACACGGACGCGGTGCAGAACGGTTCAGGCAACATCCAGTTGGGCAGCGTGCGCGGCGAGCGCATCAACGTGGCCGTCAACGGCTCGGGCAGCATCAGCGCCAACGGCGTCGTGCAGCGCCTCGACGCCAACGTGAATGGCTCGGGCGATGTCAACCTGGCGGCCCTGCGCAGCGATGTTGCCTATCTGGCGAGCAACGGTTCCGGCGACATCGACGTCACCGTCGAGAATGAAGTCAACGCCCGCGCCAGCGGTTCCGGCCGCATCACCGTGCATGGCGACCCGGCCCGCCGCACTTTGTCGGGCAAGCGCGTCAGCATCGTGCGCTAAACGCGCCCTGGCGACGCATGGGAGCCGGCTTGCTATACTGTCGGCTCCTCACCCGTTCGCCTGAAATCCCATGTCACCATCTGCCACCCTGGCATGCCGTCCCTCGTGCGGCGCCTGCTGCACCGCACCGTCCATCACCAGCCCGATCCCCGGCATGCCGGAGGGAAAACCGGCGGGCGTGCGCTGCGTGCAACTGGCCGATGACAACCGTTGCAAGATCTTTGGCCAGCCGGCACGGCCCGCGTTTTGCGGCGGCTTGCAGCCATCGGCAGAGATGTGCGGCGACAGCCGCGAACACGCGGTGCACTGGCTGGCCGAGCTGGAACGGCTGACGGCGCCCTGAACGGCGCGATGACGGCTGACAGATAACTGTTGACCGCATTTGCACGTTTGCGTATATTTATGCACATTCCTGCACGTTTATAAGCTCACCATGTCCGCCACCCTGCTCCTCAAACAACGCCACGCGCTGATCCAGCAACAATTGCATGCCGATGGACGCGTGCTGGCGCTGGACCTGGCACGCCAGCTTGATGTTTCCGAAGATACGATACGGCGCGATTTGCGCGAAATGGCGGCTGCCGGCCTGTGCCAGCGCGTGTATGGCGGTGCCCTGCCGCTGGCGCCGGACGGCGGCACCTTGAGCCAGCGCAAACAGGAGGCGCCGGAACGCAAGGCGCGCCTGGCGCAGGCGGCCGCGTCCCTCGTGCGCGCGGGTCAGGTGCTGTTTCTCGATGCGGGTTCGACCAACCTGGCCATCGCCAGCGCCTTGCCAGAGTTGGCGCTCACTGTCATCACCAATGCGCCGGCCATTGCCATGGCCATGATGGAACGTCCGGAAATCGAACTGATCATGGCTGGCGGCCGGGTCGACCGCCGCGCCGGCGCCAGCCTGGGGCCGCAGGCGCTGCGCACCGTCGAGCGCATGCATCCCGACCTGTGTTTCCTCGGCGCTTGCGGCGCCGATGCGGACGCGGGCGTGACGGCGTTCAACTACGATGAAGCCGAGTTCAAGCGCAGCATTGCCGGCGCCAGCAAGGCGGTGGTAGTGGCCGTCACCAGCGACAAGCTGGGCACGGCCGCACCGTTCGGCGTGCTGGCCACGGGCTTGCTGCAGCACCTGGTGCTGGAAGCCGATGCCGACGCTGTCCACATCGCCGCCTTTGAACGGCTGGGCGTGCAAGTGCTGCGCGCCCGCGCCTGATTTTATCCACCCCGACCTTTGAAAAGTTCCATCATGCATCTCACCGGCACCCTGCAACAACGCGCCACGCGCCTGGTCTTCTTCGCCGCCGGCCTCGGCATGGCCGCCTGGGCACCTCTGGTCCCCTACGCCAAGTCGCGCCTGGGCCTCGATGAAGCGACTCTCGGCATTTTGCTGCTGTGCCTGGGCGCCGGCTCGCTGTGCGCGATGCCGTTTACGGGCATGCTCACGGCACGCTTCGGCTGCCGCAAGGTCATTGCCGGCGCCGGCCTGCTGCTGACCGCCATCCTGCCCGGCCTGGCGCTGGCCGCCACGCCGCTGCAACTGGGCCTGGTGCTGCTGGTGTTCGGCGCGGCCATGGGCACCTTCGACGTGGCCATCAATATCCAGGCCGTGATCATCGAAAAAGCCAACGGCGGCGCCATGATGTCGGGCTTTCATGCGCTGTTCAGCGTGGGCGGCTTCGCCGGCGCGGCCTGCATGGCCCTGCTGCTGTGGCTGGGCCTGACGCCGGCCTGGTCCTGCGTGGTGGTGATGCTGCTGCTGTGCGGCGTGCTGGGCGCAGCGCAAGGCCATCTGCTGCCGACGGCCTCCGCCTCCGGCGAAAAGACACCGCTGTTCGTCATGCCGCACGGCGCCGTCATTTTCATTGGCCTGTTGTGCTTTATCGTCTTCCTGGCCGAAGGCGCCATCCTCGACTGGAGCGCCCTGTTCCTCACCACCACGCGCGGCGTGGAAGAAGCCAAGGGCGGCCTCGGCTACGCCGCCTTCGCCATCGCGATGACCTTGGGCCGTTTTACGGGTGACAAGGTGGTCAGCCGCTTTGGCGGCAAGCGCGTGCTTACTTTCGGCGGCTTGTGCGCCGCCGCAGGCTTCTTCCTGGCCGTCCTGGCGCCGCACGCCAGCCTGGCCATGCTCGGCTTCGTGCTGATCGGCCTGGGCGCGGCGAACATCGTGCCCATCCTGTTCACGGCGGCGGGCAACCAGCATGCCATGCCAGCCAGCCTGGCGGTGGCGGCCATCACCACCATCGGCTACGCGGGCATCCTGGCGGGCCCGGCCGTGATAGGTTTCGTGGCCCACGCCACCAGCCTGAATATCGCTTTCGCCATGCTGGGCGCCGCCTTGCTACTGGTGGCGGCCAGCGCGCGCCTGGTGGCGCCAGCAAAACAGGCTTCCTGAAGCCTCCCCTCGCCTGGCGGCCAGCGGCAAAAAACCGCTGTCCGCCAGCGCCCAAATCGGCTAGCCGGGCCTGCGGCATGGTAAGCTTCGACCCCGCGCACATTGCTGGCGCCACGCGGTCACCCCATCCTGTCACTTATACCCGTACTTATACCCTTTTATACATCTATGGATCTCATTCTTGCGTTAAAAGCCATCATCATGGGGCTGGTCGAAGGTTTTACCGAATTCTTGCCGATTTCTTCCACGGGTCACCTGATCCTGGCCGGCAGCCTGCTCGACTTTACCAAGGATGTCTCGAAAGAGGTCATGGATGTCTTCGAGATCGCCATCCAGGCCGGCGCCATCCTGGCCGTGTGCTGGGAATACCGCCAGCGCATCGGCAGCGTGCTGACCACCTTCGGCAGCGAAGCCAAATCGCGCAAATTCGTGCTGAACGTGGCCATCGCCTTCCTGCCCCTGGCCATCATCGGCCTGGCCATCGGCAAGATGATCAAGCATGCGCTGTTCAAGCCAGTACCGGTGGCCATGGCCTTCATCATCGGCGGCATCGTGATCTTGCTGGTGGAGCGCCGCGCGCGCACCAATCCCGTCACCGTGCGCGTCAACTCGGTCGATGAAATGACGCCGTTCGACGCCCTGAAAGTGGGCTGCGCGCAGGCGTTCGCGCTGATCCCCGGCACCAGCCGCTCCGGCTCGACCATCATCGGCGGCATGCTGCTGGGCCTGTCGCGCAAGACGGCCACCGAATTCTCGTTCTTCCTGGCCATCCCGACCCTGCTGGCGGCCACCTTCTACTCGCTGTACAAAGCGCGCGACATCCTGTCGGCCACCGACGTGCCCCTGTTCGGCCTGGGCACCGTGGCCGCCTTCATCTCCGCCTTCCTGTGCGTGCGCTGGCTGCTGCGCTATATCAGCTCGCACGACTTCACGTTTTTTGCCTGGTACCGCATTGTGTTCGGCTTGCTGGTGTTGGCCAGCGCCCACTACGGCTGGGTTGTTTGGGCAGAATAAGGCACTATGAATCAAGATCTTAACCAGCGCGCGCTGCACCTGCTGCAAACCGTCTTCGGCTACCCGGCCTTCCGCGGCCAGCAAGCCGATATCGTCGACCACGTCAGCCATGGCGGCGACGCGCTGGTGCTGATGCCCACGGGCGGCGGCAAGTCGCTGTGCTACCAGATTCCCGCGCTGCTGCGCGATGGCGTCGGCGTCGTCGTCTCGCCATTGATCGCGCTGATGCAGGACCAGGTGGACGCGCTGGAGGAAGTCGGCGTGCGCGCCGCCTTCCTCAATTCCACGCAAACCTACGAAGAAGCGAGCCGCATCGAACGCCTGGTGCGCACGGGCGGCATCGACGTCGTCTACGTGGCGCCCGAGCGCCTGATGACGCAGCGTTGCCTGGACCTGTTCCAGGCCTCGAAGATCTCCCTGTTCGCCATCGACGAGGCGCATTGCGTGGCCCAATGGGGTCACGACTTCCGTCCCGAATACATCAAGCTGTCGGTGCTGCACGAGCAGTTTCCCGACGTGCCACGCATCGCGCTCACGGCCACGGCCGACCCGCAGACACGCGCCGAAATCGCCCTGCGTCTGCAGCTGGAAGACGCGCGCCAGTTCGTCTCGTCCTTCGACCGCCCGAACATCCGCTACCAGATCGTGGAAAAGGCAAATGGCCGCAAGCAGCTGCTCGACTTCATCAACACGGAACACACGGGCGACTGCGGCATCGTCTACTGCCTGTCGCGCAAAAAGGTCGAAGAGACGGCGGAATTTCTGAACCAGAGCGGCATCCGCGCCCTGCCGTATCACGCCGGCATGGAGTACGCCAAGCGCAGCGCCAACCAGGCGCGCTTCCTGCGCGAAGAAAACATCGTCATGGTCGCCACCATCGCCTTCGGCATGGGTATCGACAAGCCCGACGTGCGCTTCGTCGCCCACCTGGATCTGCCGAAAAGCATCGAGGGCTATTACCAGGAAACGGGGCGCGCGGGCCGCGACGGCATGGCCGCCAACGCCTGGATGGCCTACGGCTTGCAGGACGTGGTGCTGCAGCGGCGCATGATCGATGAATCGGAAGCGGACGACACCTTCAAGCGCGTGCTGGGTGTCAAACTCGACGCCATGCTGGGCCTGTGCGAAACGCTCAGCTGCCGCCGCATGCGCCTGCTCGAATACTTCGGCGAACCGGCTTCGCCGTGCGGCAATTGCGACACCTGTCTGGTGCCGCCTGTATCGTTCGACGGCACGGTGCCGGTGCAAAAACTGCTGTCGGCCATCTACCGCGTGGACCAGCGCTTCGCCGGCGGCCACGTGATCGACGTGCTGCGTGGCGTGGAATCGGAACGCATCAAGACGTGGCACCACGATTCCCTGTCCGTCTTCGGCATCGGCTCGGACCTGGGAGAGGCGGAATGGAAAGCTATCCTGCGCCAGGCCATCGCCCTGGGCCTCGTCTCGGTCGACCATGAACAATACAGCTCGCTGAAACTGACGGACGCCTCGCGCCCCGTGCTCAAGGGCGGCCAGAAGGTGCAGCTGCGCCAGTACCAGAAACCGGTGAAAACCAGCAAGCGCAGCACCAGCGTGGCGAAGGGCTATGTCGAGACGGATCTGTCCACCAGCGAGCAGGCGATCTTCGACAAGCTGCGCTGGTGGCGCGTGGAGACGGCGCGCACGCACAACGTGCCCGCCTACGTGATTTTTGTCGACGCCACCCTGCGCGAAATCGCCAAGGCCAAGCCTACCTCGCTGGAGCAGATGCGCGGCGTGAGCGGCGTGGGCGAGAAAAAACTGGCCTCGTACGGCGACGAAATCGTCGCCATGATCCTGGAGATGATTTGATGGAAGATTTGATGGAAGCACTCTCGTCCGACCTGATTTATCAGGCTGTGAAAATCCTCGGCGCCCAGCCTGACGCCGAAGATGCGGTGGAAGCGCAAGTACGCGCCCTGGTGCAGGACGACCTCACCGTGCGCCGCCTGGCCGACGTGGTGCCGGAAGCCTTCGGCCTGGTACTGGCGTCGCACCTTCCCGGCGCCGAAAACATGACCTTGCCCGATACTTTCTGCGCGCAGGACGACGACGGCGAATGGGTGGAGTTCCCCCTGCGCCGCGAGCCGATCTTTGTCGTCGCCGCGGACATCGCCCAGCACACTTTCCACAACGGCCCGCGCGCGCTGATACAAAACCTGGCCGACCGCAGCTCCCTGCTGGCGGCCATCAACAAGGCCCTGAACGCGGGCGGCTCGCTCGATGGCACGACCCTGGGCCCGCCATCCTTCTTCGGCCTGCCCGCTGCGCTGTACCAGCCGGCGGCATCGCCCGAGACACCCTGACCACTTCACCTTGCCCCTGCCCTTGATAAGAGAACGCTGCCGCGATGGAAACCAAATGGCTGGAAGACTTCATCTCGCTCGCTGAAACGCATAATTTCAGCCGTTCCGCGGCCCTGCGCCACGTCACCCAGCCGGCCTTCTCGCGGCGCATCCAGTCGCTGGAAAACTGGCTCGGCATCGACCTGGTCGACCGCACCTCATACCCCACGCGCTTGACGCCGGCCGGCGCCGTGTTCTACGAGCAGGCACTGGAAATGCTGGGGCAGATCAACGGCGTGCGCGCCCTGTTGCGCGGCAAGCGGGCGGCCACGCAAACAAGCGTCGATTTCGCCGTGCCGCATACCCTGTCGCTGACCTTCATGCCGAAATGGCTGACGGCGCTGGAAGAAGGTTTTGCGCCGATCAACAGCCGCCTGATGGCGCTGAACGTGCACGACGCCGTGCTGCAGCTGGTCGACGGCGGCTGCGACCTGCTGCTGTGCTATCACCATCCGCGCCAGCCGGTGCAGCTCGATCCGGGCCGCTACGACATGCTGGTGATGGGCCGCGAAACCCTGCGCGCGTATGCGCGCTGCGGCCAGGACAAGGTGCCCGACTTCGTCCTGCCGGGCAGCGCCAAGGAGCCGCTGCCCTTCCTCTCCTACACCAGCAATGCCTACCTGGGGCGCATGGTGGAACTGCTGGTGGCCGACGCCAAGGCGCCCCTGTTCCTGGAAACCTGCTACGAAACGGACATGGCCGAAGGCCTCAAAATGATGGCGCTGGAGGGACGCGGCATTGCCTTCCTGCCCGAATCGGCCGTCATGCGCGACGTCAAATACAAGCATCTGGCACGCGCCGACGGCGGTGCACCAGGTTGGGAAATCGAGCTGGAAATCCGTTTGTACCGCGAGCGCCCGTCCAGCCTGCGCCCTGGCAAGCAGATCGTCGAAAGCCTGTGGCAGTACCTGGTGCAGGCGCAGGAAAGCGCCGCGCGCAGCGGAAAAAAACGCCGGAGCGCGGCTGTCACCACAAGTCCCTCCTGACCTCTAACTATGCAATAAATGCATAACCGGATGCGCACAAAGCATTGGCCGGGGCATGAGGCTATCGCCTACGATGCGGTTCCGCTGCGCGCAGCTGCATCTCGGCTGTGCCTCTAACGTATTCGTATTGTCAGGAGCTTATCAAGCATGACCAGCAAGCACGCACTTCCTTCCTACCTCAATCCTGAAGACCTGGGCCCATGGGGCGTCTACCTCGAGCAGATCGACCGCGTTACGCCGTACCTGGGCAACCTGTCGCGCTGGGTGGAAACGCTGAAGCGTCCAAAGCGCATCCTGACGGTCGACGTGCCTATCGAGCGCGATGACGGCACCATTGCCCACTACGAAGGCTACCGCGTGCAGCACAATCTGTCGCGCGGCCCGGGCAAAGGCGGCGTGCGCTTCCACCAGGACGTGACCTTGTCGGAAGTGATGGCCCTGTCGGCCTGGATGACGGTCAAGAATGCAGCCGTCAACGTGCCATACGGCGGCGCCAAGGGCGGTATCCGTGTCGATCCGAAAACCCTGTCGCGCAACGAACTGCAACGCCTGACCCGCCGCTACACGAGCGAGATCAGCATGATCATCGGACCGAACAAGGATATTCCGGCGCCGGACGTCAACACGAATGAACAAGTCATGGCGTGGATGATGGACAGCTACGCCATGATCGGCGGCAATATGTCGACCGGCGTGGTAACGGGCAAGCCAATCTCGCTGGGCGGCAGCCTGGGTCGCCGCGATGCGACGGGCCGCGGCGTGTTCGTCGTCGGTTGCGATGCGGCCGCCAAGGTCGGCATGTCGCTCGAAGGCGCGAAAGTCATCGTGCAAGGTTTCGGCAACGTGGGCGGCGTCGCTGCCCGCATGTTCGCTGAAGCCGGCTCGAAAGTGGTCGCGGTACAAGACCACAAGACCACCGTCGTGCACGCCGGCGGCCTGAACATCCCGCAATTGCTGGCACACGTGGCCGAAGTGGGCAGCGTCGAAGGTTTCCCTGGCGCCGAGGCATTCGTGCCACGCGAAGATTTCTGGGGCATCGATTGCGACATCCTGATCCCGGCCGCGCTGGAACAGCAAATCACGGCTGAACGCGCACAAGTCATCCGCGCCAAGATCATCCTGGAAGGCGCCAATGGCCCGACCCTGCCGGCAGCGGACGACATCCTGACCGACCGCGGCGTGCTGATCGTGCCGGACGTGCTGGCCAATGCCGGCGGCGTGACCGTCAGCTACTTCGAGTGGGCGCAGAACTTCTCGAGCTTCTTCTGGACGGAAGAAGAAATCAACAGCCGCCTGACCCGCATCATGCGCGAAGCGTTCGATTCGGTATGGCAAGTGTCACAAGAGAAGAAAGTGTCGATGCGTACGGCTACCTTCATCCTGGCGTGCACGCGTGTTCTCCAGGCTCGCGAAGTACGCGGCTTGTATCCATAATCGCAGGCAGTTGTCCTTTGCCTGAAAAAATCCCGCTGCACAGCGATGTGCAGCGGGATTTTTTATGGGTGAAACATGTTAAATTTACAAAATAACACCATTAAAACGAGTGGGCTCCTTCAATGAATCCAGCCACCTTCAGGCATACTATTGACACCAATATAAATAGGAACACTCATGAGCCGTATTTTAATCTCCGGAAGAACTGGACAGGTAGGCTATGAACTCGAACGCAGCCTGCAAGGCTTGGGCGAGGTCATCGCATTGGACCGTAGTCAAATGGACTTAAGTAATCTCCAGCAAGTGCGTGACGTCATTCGTAGCATAAAACCGACCCTGATCATCAATCCTGCCGCCTACACCGCGGTCGACCAGGCAGAGCGCGAACCGGAACTTGCGCTGCGCATCAATGGCGAGGCACCGGGCGTTATCGCTGAAGAAGCAAAGAAACTTGGTGCTGTACTCATACATTACAGCACCGATTACGTGTTTGACGGTAAAAAAGATGAGCCGTACACAGAAACAGATCCGACTTGCCCATTGAATGTTTACGGCAGCAGCAAGCTGGCGGGCGAGCAAGCCATTCAAGCTACCGGCGTTACGCACCTCATTTTGCGCACCAGCTGGGTCTACAGCACACATGGGAAAAACTTCCTGCTGACCATGCGCCGCCTGGCGGCAGAACGCGATTCACTGAACGTTGTATCGGACCAGTATGGCGCGCCGACCTGGAGCCGTACCATCGCCGATACCACCGCGCATATCGTGGCGCAAAGCCTCACGGCAGAAGATTCTAAAGCATGGTGGGAGGAAAAATCCGGCCTGTACCATTTGACGGCTCAAGGAAAAACCTCGTGGTTCGGTTTTGCGGAAGCCATCATGGCGCATCCGTCGGTCATCAAGAAACCGCAACTGACAGCAATACCAGCGCGCGACTATCCGGTACCGGCGCAGCGCCCCACCAATTCGCTACTGTCCTCGCAGCGATTGCTGAATACCTTCTGCGGCTTGCCACACTGGCAAGACGCATTGGCGCTTTGCCAAAGCTGAGGGATCCAAGCTTGAATCATAGCAATGGCATCGACCTATGCCATGAATAACCAGGATTGTGCAGCGCGCCCCCATTCATGGCAGTAGCGTTAGCACATCCTTAAGCTAAATAACCTTGCGGATTCTGGTGCTGCCAGCGCCAGTGATCGCGGCACATGTCGTCGATGTTTTTCTGTGCTTGCCAGCCCAGCAATTGCTTCGCCTTGTCGGCCGAGGCATAGCAGCTGGCGATGTCGCCGGGGCGGCGCGGCACGATGTCATACGGCACCTTGCGGCCGCTGGCCGCTTCGAAGGCGCGTACAGTGTCGAGCACGCTGTAGCCGTGGCCCGTGCCCAGGTTGACGGTAAAACCGCCCTCGGTGGCAAACAGGCGGTTCAGCGCGGCCACATGACCCAGCGCCAGGTCGACCACGTGGATGTAGTCGCGCACCCCCGTGCCATCCGGCGTAGCGTAGTCATCGCCGAAGACGGCCAGGCGTTCGCGGCGACCCACGGCCACCTGGGCGATGAAGGGCATCAGGTTGTTCGGGATGCCCGCCGGATCTTCGCCGATCAAGCCGCTGGCATGCGCGCCGACGGGATTAAAGTAGCGCAGCACGCCGACTTGCCATTGCACATCGGCATGCACGAGATCGGCCAGTATCTGCTCGACCATCAGCTTCGAGCGTCCATACGGGTTGGTCACGGACAGGCGCGACGATTCCAGGATCGGCAAGGCTTCCGGATCGCCATACACGGTGGCCGACGAGCTGAAGACAAAACGCTGCACGTTCGCCGCCGCCAGCACTTCCAGCAGCGCCACGGTACCCGACACATTGTTATCCATATACATCAGCGGCTGCGCCACAGATTCGCCCACCGCCTTCAATCCGGCGAAATGGATCACGGCATCGATGGCGTGCTCGCGCAAGACGGCGGCCATGGCAGCGCGGTCGCGCACGTCCGCTTCATAGAAGGGTACGCTTTTGCCGGCAATGCGCTCCACGCGCGCCATCGCTTCGCGCGCGCTGTTGCACAAATTATCCACTGCGACCACATCAAAGCCGGCAGCGAGCAATTCCACACAGGTATGCGAACCGATGAAACCGGATGCGCCCGTCACGAGTATTTTCTTGGACATAATATCAACCAATGCAAAAAAGATAAGACTACCGCAATTCACCCGCCCTGCCTAGCCAGCGCACGCTAGCGCACGCATTAAAAAAGCCTGCGGCGTCGCCGCGGCAGGCTTGTTCTCGTGCAAACGGCACAGGTGGGCAAACCGCCAAAGAAATTTATTTCTTGATGAACACCAGATCCCACACGCCATGGCCCAGCTTCAAGCCACGGTTTTCAAACTTGGTCAGCGGACGATATGCCGGCTGCGGCGCATAGCCATCGGCGCTATTGTGCAGTTGCGGCTCGGCGCCCAGCACTTCCAGCATTTGCACCGCGTAATCTTCCCAATCGGTGGCGCAATGCAGGTAGCCGCCTGGCGCCAGGCGATCGGTCAATTGCTTGACGAACGGCGACTGGATCAGGCGGCGTTTGTTGTGGCGCGCCTTGTGCCATGGATCGGGGAAGAAAACGTGGATACCGGCCAGCGAATTGGCGGGAATCATGTGCGTCAGCACTTCCACGGCATCGTGCTGCAGCAGGCGCAGATTCGTCAGCGACTCTTCGCCGATCAGCTTCAACAGGCTGCCGACACCGGGCGTATGCACTTCGACGCCGATGAAATCCTTCTCCGGCATGGCCTTGGCGATATGCGCGGTCGTCGCGCCCATGCCAAAGCCGATTTCCAGGATCACGGGCGCCTTGCGGCCAAACACCTGCTCGAAATCCATCGATTCCTTGGCGAAAGGCAGCAGGAACTGCGGCCCCAGGGTCTCGAGCGCTCGCGCCTGCGCCACGGAAAGCCGTCCCGCGCGGGTCACGAAACTGCGGATGCGGTGTTCGGTCGGATCGTACATCATCGGCCGCGCCGGGCCGTTTGCTGGGGTATCAGAAGACATGGGAATGGAGAAATAAGTGGCCGCGCCGCATCAAGCCAGGCGCCAGCGAAAAATGGAGCGGGTGAAGGGAATCGAACCCTCGTCGTAAGCTTGGGAAGCTTCTGCTCTACCATTGAGCTACACCCGCGAAGCCTGCATTTTACGCGGGATGGCAAGGACTTGGCAAACTTGAGGGTCGCTTTCGAATTTTCCTCCAATTCTCGCGATACTTTATAAAAAAGACAAATAAAGTCACATCGGTACGATGTCGTTTTTGTTGATATAGCACAACAATGCGGGCGGCCCGACACAATGAATAGTTTGGTATACCGCTAAAATAGAATAAATTATTGTTACCGTGAACTGTGTAGCGCAGACTAGCTGGAGAAATGTTGCTACAATCGCGTGACAGTTTAGCATTCCCGCTGTTCAACCTAAAAGGATATCCCATGAAGAAAATTCTGATCGCTTCGGCAATCCTGTGCTTCGCTTCCGCACAAGCCATGGCTCAATCGGCACCAGCTCCTGCCCCAGCAGCAGCTGCACCAGCAGCTGGCGCAGCTGCCGGCACCACCGTTGCCGGCCTGAGCGTCAGCACCCTGATCGCAATCGGCGCAGCAGTTGCCGTTGTGGCTGGTGCTGCTAGCTCGGACTCGACCACCGCGCACACGACCCCAACCCACCATTAATATCTGGCTGCCCAGGCAGCGACAGGTGGCCCATCTGCAGCTTGATGTCAAGCCGAAAGGTGAAGGCCTGGTGCCGCAATAGTTGACGTACTCAAATATTTTAACTATTGCAATAAAAGCCCTTTTCATTTGAAAATGGGCTTTTTTTACTTTTTATCAAACATCAAAAAGATTGGCATCAATCTTTCTGCTATGAACGAATGATGTCATATCGTAAGGCAACGCCTGCGATTCTCATCTATTCATGAGAGATCCGCCTTCATGTCAGTAAAATATCCCGCGCCGTCACTTCAGTTGCCATGAAGAACCAGCCTTTCTTCAAGCGCTTGGGATTTGCCCTGCAAGGCATAAGCGCTGCCCTCCGCCTGGAATCGAGCATTCGCCTGCAATGCCTGGCTGCTCTGATGGTGATCATCGTACTTTGTTGGTCCCGACCGCCCTTGATATGGTGGGCCTTGCTATTGCTCAATTGCGGTATGGTCCTGGCTGCCGAATTGTTTAACACCGCGCTGGAGCACCTGATCGATCACCTCCATCCATCCCTACATCCGAACATCAAGATTGCCAAGGATTGCGCAGCCGGAGCAGTGTTGCTCCTCAGTTTGACGGCGGTGGGCGTGTTTGTTGCTTTTTTGCTTGAAAACGTTGTACATCAATAAGAACACAAGGGTAGCAAACTACAATACGGGACGCGCTAAAACGTGCATGTCTCTCAGATTCTATAGTGTCAAAAGAAAGTACAAAGATTCTTGTAATTTATTAAAATACTGCCCCTGCTTGCAACATTGATTTTTTACTAGCATGTATGTATGCAAGCCGGACGAGTTTCAAAATATGCCAACTAAGCAATTATTCAATACCATCCAAATTACCTTGATGCAGAAATGACTATTCCCCTCGTACCAGTGATTCTTTGCGGTGGTTCCGGCACACGTTTATGGCCACTTTCGCGCGAGGCGTTCCCAAAGCAGTTTCTGCGATTGTCCACTCAGGGCAGCATGCTGCAACAAACGCTGCAACGCCTGGCAGATATCGACAGCGCGTCGCCAGCACTGCTGGTATGCAACGAATCCTCGCGCTTCATTGTCGCGGAGCAAGTGCGTGAGATCGGCCTGGAACATAGCCGCCTGTTACTCGAACCCATGCGCCGCAATACGGCGCCGGCGATCGCCTCAGCCGCCTTGCATGCGATGGAGAACGGCGAAGATCCGCTCCTGCTGGTGCTGCCATCGGACCACGTCATTCTGGATACCCCGGCGTTCCATCGGACCGTCGCGCTGGCGCGTACTGCTGCAGAGGCAGGGAATTTGCTGACGTTCGGCATCACGCCAACGGGTCCAGAAACAGGATACGGCTATATTCGCGCCGAGGGCGCTGCAAACGGGCAAGTCCGACGCGTACTTGAATTCGTGGAAAAGCCGGCCCTGGAGCTTGCAGAACAATATATCGCCAACGGAGATTACTTCTGGAACAGCGGCATGTTCCTGTTCCGCGCCAGCCGCTACCTGGAAGAGCTGGAACGCTTTCAGCCCGCCGTCCTGGCAGCGTGCCGCGCTGCCATCATTGCCGCAAAGAGCGACCTCGACTTCATTCGCCTGGACAAGGATGCCTACGCCGCCAGTCCCGACATCGCCATCGACTATGCGGTCATGGAACGCACCAGCCATGCCGCTACCATCGCCCTCGATGCGGGCTGGAATGATATCGGCTCCTGGAAAGCCGTACTTGAGGTGGCGGAAAAGGATGCCGATAGCAATAGCGCCCATGGCGATGTGCTGATTCAGGATTGCAACGATTGCCTGGTGCACAGTACCAGCCGCCTGGTTACCGCCATCGGCATGCGCAATACCGTGATCGTGGAAACGGCCGATGCCGTGCTGGTCATGGATGCGGATCAGGCACAACAAACAAAAACCTTGGTTGCGCAGTTGATCGCCAGGGAGCGTCCCGAGGCCACCATGCACCGCGAAGTCTTCCGTCCGTGGGGTTCATATGATTCCATCGGCAATGGCGAACGTTTCCAGGTCAAGCGGATCACTGTCAAGCCAGGCGCCAAGCTGTCATTGCAAATGCATCACCACCGCGCCGAGCACTGGATCGTGGTCTCCGGCACGGCGCAGATCACCAATGGCGACAAGGAATATTTGCTGACCGAGAACCAGTCCACGTATATTCCCCTCGGCGTCGTCCACTCCTTGGCCAACCCGGGCAAGCTACCGCTGGAATTGATTGAGATTCAATCGGGCAGCTACCTTGGGGAAGACGATATTGTCCGCTTTGAAGACCGCTACGGCCGCGTTTGACCAAGCAAATATGTCCTCACCACGCATGCGGCACCGCAAAAATTCACACTGAAGTTTATAAGGTTTAGCAAGTATCATGAAACCAATCGAAGGCATCTTTGTACAAGAAGTAAAATGGTATTGCAGCAGCAGGGCAGAAAAATATTTTCTCGCCTTTGCCGACGCGCTTGCCCTGTTCATGGCATTCTGGTTTGCGGGCAAATGGACGCTCGATGCCAGCGATTTGAACAGCTTCGGGCTGGATAGTTCGCGCCTGCTCAGTTACAGCCTGCTATCCGTGGTCACTCTGGCGGTCTTCAAGCTGAAGGGGCATCATGCCAAACGCCGTCCTTACTCGAATGAAATCAAGGAACTGCTGAAGGTTTCCATGGTCATGGGTCTGATCGATGCTGCCCTGGTCTTCCTCGACAAGCGCGACTCCTCGCGCGAGGCACTGTTGGCGACCTGGCTACTGGTGCCGTGCTGTGTCTTGCTGCTGCGTGGGATGGTCAAATACCTGCTGATGAAAGCGGGTGGCTGGATACGCCCCATGGTCATCATCGGTTGCGGTGACAATGCCTTGCAAACAGCGCGCGCCTTCGATGAGGAAGCGTTGATGGGCTATCGCCTGATTGCGTTCCTGATACCGGATGGCCAAGACCGCCTCGAACAACATTATGTGAACCGCAGCAAGCAAGCCGTGCCCTGCATTCAGCTAGGTGAGAACCCGGAACAAACGCTCAAGTTGCTGGGCGACCCGCATACGGTTGTCGCCCTGGAGCAAGGCGGCATCGACACTTATCAGGGCATGATCCAGCAAGTCAGCCGTTGCGTTGCCAATATGCAAGTTGTACCAGCCGTACGCGGGCTACCCTTGTACGGTATGGAGGTCAATCATTTCTTTGCACATGAAGTCTTACTGCTAACCATGCGCAACAACTTGGCGCGACCAGGCTTGCAACTGATTAAGCGCTGCTTTGATCTGGCGGCTTCGATCTGCGTGCTGATCGTCGGCGCCCCTATCTTGCTGTGGATCGCGGCCAAGGTCATGGCATCGGGCCGTCCCATCTTCTACGGCCACAAACGCGTGGGTCAGAATGGCAAGCATTTTCTCTGCTACAAGTTCCGCACCATGGCCGTGAACGCCGATGTCTTGCTTAAGGAGTTACTGGAGCGCAATCCTGAAGCCCGTGCCGAATGGGACCGTGATTTCAAACTGAAGAACGATCCGCGCATCACCTCGATCGGCCAGTTCTTGCGCCGGACCAGCCTCGATGAATTGCCGCAACTATGGAACGTACTGAAAGGTGAAATGAGCCTCGTCGGGCCGCGCCCGGTTGTTGATGCGGAACTGGAGCGCTACGGCCCCCAGGTAGACTATTACCTGGAAGCGAAACCCGGTGTCACGGGCCTATGGCAAGTCAGCGGCAGGAACGACGTCAGCTATGATACGCGCGTTTATCTGGATGCATGGTATGTCAAGAACTGGTCTTTATTCAATGACATTGTTATTCTACTGAAAACGGTTAAAGTCATTTTCAAGAAAGATGGCGCATATTAGTAACGTTATTAAGTTAATAGTTGCATTTAAGAATATTTAATTTCCCTCGCGCTCAAGACAATTTGTCGAGGGGGCATTGTGGCAATATTCCAGAAAAAGGATAACAGCATGATTTTAGTGACTGGCGGCGCCGGCTTCATCGGTTCCAATTTTGTACGCGACTGGCTGGCGCTCAACGATGAGCCTGTGATCAATTTTGACAAACTGACCTATGCTGGCAATCTCAGCAATCTGGCAAGCCTGGAGCAAGACCCTCGGCATATCTTTGTACGCGGCGATATTTGTGACACCGCCCATATCTCCCGCCTGCTGGCAGAATACCAGCCACGCGCCATCGTGCATTTTGCCGCAGAGAGCCATGTCGATCGTTCGATCCATAGCCCCGGCGAATTCATTTCGACCAACGTCAACGGCACCTTCAGCCTGCTCGAAGCGGCGCGCGCTTACTGGTCCGGCCTGACAGGCGAAGCCAAGGACGGCTTCCGCTTCCTGCACGTCTCGACCGACGAGGTATATGGCACCCTGAAACCGAATGACCCGCCATTCACGGAAACAACACCGTATGCGCCAAACAGCCCCTACTCGGCATCGAAAGCGGCGTCCGATCATCTGGTGCGCGCGTATTTCCATACCTACGGCATGCCGGTGCTGACGACCAACTGCTCGAACAACTATGGCTCCTTCCATTTCCCTGAAAAACTGATTCCGCTCATCATCAGCAATGCCCGTGCCGGCAAAGCCCTGCCTATCTATGGCGATGGCATGCAAGTGCGCGACTGGCTGTACGTAGGCGACCATTGCTCGGCGATTCGCCGCGTCCTGGAAGCGGGACGTCTGGGCGAGGTCTACAACGTGGGCGGCTGGAATGAAATGGCCAACCTGGAAGTCGTCCACACCCTGTGCGATATCCTCGACACGCTGGACCCGAAAGTGTCCGGCAGCTATCGCGACCAAATCACCTATGTGCAGGATCGCCCTGGTCACGACCGCCGCTATGCCATCGACGCGCGCAAGATCGAGCGTGAACTGGGCTGGAAACCGGCCGAAACCTTCGCCACCGGCATCCGCAAGACGGTCCAGTGGTACCTGGACAACCAGGCATGGGTACGCGATGTCCAGTCGGGCGACTACCTGAAGTGGGTAGAGAAAAACTACGCGGCACGCGATACGGCCCAGGAGCAGCAATAATGGGAACCACCATCGAACGCAAGGGCATCATCCTCGCTGGTGGCTCCGGCACGCGCCTGTACCCCGTCACCATGGCCGTATCGAAGCAGTTGCTACCCATATATGACAAGCCGATGATCTACTATCCGCTGACCACCCTGATGCTGGCCGGCATACGCGACATCCTGATCATTTCCACGCCACAAGATACGCCACGCTTCCAGGAATTGCTGGGTGACGGCAGCCAGTGGGGTATCAGCCTGACTTATGCCGTGCAGCCCAGCCCGGATGGCCTGGCACAGGCATTCATCATTGGCAAAGAGTTTGTCGGCGATGCACCATCGGCACTGATTCTGGGTGACAACATCTATTACGGTCATGACTTTGAAACACAGTTGCGCGAAGCTTCGGCACGCACCAGCGGCTCGACCGTGTTCGCCTATCACGTGCACGATCCGGAACGCTATGGCGTCGTCGACTTCGACGCACAGCGGCGCGCCGTCAGCATCGAAGAAAAACCGCTCAAACCAAAATCAAACTATGCCGTCACCGGCCTGTATTTCTACGACAGCCAGGTGTGCGATATCGCCGCCGGCATCGCTCCGTCACCACGTGGCGAGCTGGAAATTACGGATGTCAACCGCACCTATCTGGAGCGCGGACAGTTGAACGTCGAACTGATGGGCCGTGGCATGGCCTGGCTCGATACCGGCACGCATGAATCCCTGCTCGAAGCGGGCCAATTCATCGCCACCATCGAGAACCGCCAGGGCTTGAAGGTTGCCTGCCCAGAGGAAATCGCCTACCGTCGCGGCTACATCGACGCGGCCAAACTCGAGGCATTGGCACAACCCTTGAAAAAGAACGCTTACGGCCAATACCTGCTGCGCTTGCTCGAAGAAAAAATATACTAACGCCTGAACGGCTCATTTCACACCATGCAGATTCAAATCACCGCCATACCTGATGTCCTGATCCTCGAGCCAACCGTATTTGGCGATGATCGCGGCTTTTTCTACGAAAGCTTTAACCAGAAGCGCTTTGCCGAACTGACCGGCGTCACGCGCGATTTCGTACAGGACAATCACTCCAAGTCGGCCAAGGGCGTGTTGCGCGGCTTGCACTACCAGATACAGCAGCCACAAGGCAAGCTGGTACGCGTGACGGCCGGCGAAGTCTTCGACGTTGCCGTCGACCTGCGCAAGAGCTCGCCGACGTTTGGCCACTGGGTAGGTGTGACCTTATCCGCGGCCAACAAACGCCAGCTATGGATACCGGAAGGCTTTGCGCACGGTTTCGTGGTGACCAGCGACAGCGCAGAGTTCCTGTACAAGACCACCGACTATTGGGCACCGGAGTTCGAGCGTAGCATCCTGTGGAATGACCCGGCGATCGGTATCGACTGGCCGCTGGACGGCGAACCGTTACTGTCTGGCAAGGACAAGGCCGGCACACTGCTGGCCAATGCCGACGTTTTCGCCTGAACACTGTAATACAACCACGCCACGATTTACGAGAACAAATATGAGCCGTATCTTAATTACAGGAAAAACCGGCCAGGTCGGCTACGAACTGGAACGCAGCCTGCAAGGTTTGGGAGAAATCATCGCGCTAAGTAATTCGTCAATTTTTCCTGTCAAAGCCTGATAGGCAACGACGCAGGGGTTGATTTGATGAAATTACTGGTACTGCAACAGGCTGAACAGCAAACATTGCGCGACATGGGTGTTTTTCATCCGCATCCACGTGTACGCATACGTGCCCAAGCGATAGTTCGATTGAGCCAGGGACTGACTTTGCAGCAAACGGCCAATGAATTCCAGGTCCATCTGAACAGCATTGAAGCATGGCGGCAACGCTGGAACAAGCAAGGGCTGATGGGTCTATATGAAGGCCATCATACCGGGCACAAACGCAAGTGGACAGATCAACAACAAGAGGCACTACGAGCATTGGCGCAAGCCGATGGGGGCAGCGCCAACAGCCTGCTGCGAACCTTGGCGCAAACGGAAGGTTTGCCAGCCATCAGCCAGGAAACGGCAAGACGATATCTGCACGAGATGCAGTTCAGCTACAAGCGCTACCGCTACAGTTTAAAAAAAAGCATCCGCTGGAACCTTGCGGCAAGGCCGCACGAATAATCCGCGAGTTGGATCAACAGGCACGTGCCGGGCAGTGCAAATTGCTGTTTTATGACGAGTCCGGTTTCAGCCCGAATCCGCCGATTCAGTCGGGTTGGTCGCCGATTGGACAGACGCGTGGCGTGGAACCGCTGTCGCATGGCGAGCGCGTCAATGTCCTGGGAGCGCTGCGCCATGACCACAAGCTGTACGGCGAACGCAACGTCGGCCGACAGTACGCGACGACGTGATCTCTTTCTTCGACGAGCTCGCGGCACAAAAACATACCGTGCCGCGCATTGTCGTACTGGACAATGCGTCATTTCACAAGGGGCCGCAGATCGAGAAATGCCGACGGAAATGGATGGCACAGGGGCTGTTTCTGTATTACTTGCCCCCTTACAGCCTGGAACTGAATCGCATCGAGATTCTGTGGAAACAGGCCAAGTACTTCTGGCGCCGTTTCGCCGGACTGAACGGAAGCGAGTTGCTGAGCGAGGTGGAATCCTTGATGAAAGGTTTCGGAACTGCATTCACAATAAATTTCGTCTGACTACTTAGTTTGGTTTTACCGAAGCGATCATGGCCCATGCGTCAGTGGATAAGAAACCGCGTTAGAATGCGATAGAGGCCAAAAAATATCCGGTGCCGGCGGAACGTCCCACCAATTCGGCGCTGTCCTCACAACGCCTGATAGATACTTTTTGCGGTCTGCCTCAGTGGCATGAAGCCTTGAGGCTGTGCCAATACTGAATCCGGATAGAACTTAAAGCGATTTCAAGTAACCACGACCTAAAAAATCGACCTTCTAAAAAATCGAAAGTATAACAAAATGAAGACGCCAAAAAATTGATTTTTCGAGCAGCCTTTGAGTAGCGATAGGTTAAACTATTGTTTTCACAAAACCAAATAACATCAAGTTTCCACATAATTTCGTATGTGTGAGGCAGTGATATTTTTACATTATATGCAAATAACTACTATTATAGAAAATTTTCGTCTGATTAAATTTCTTGTTCTGTTGTTTTTCAGTCTGACAGTTGCAGCATGCGGCGGAGATGTAAGCAGTATCCCCGATAAGCCTATTTCCCCGGGCATTACCGATCCATTACCAGAACTTCGAATTTTGGTCGTCGGACAGTCAATATCGTCAAATTGTAATGAACATGTTTACGGCGCTGTCAATAACGTATTTCAAATAGCTAAAGATGGCTCGATGAAGGCTGCCAGCGATCCATTTGAATGGGCTGACTGTAATAAAGGTTCAATGTGGATGCCGCTTGGGAAAAAAATTATCGAGGCAGGTATTGCGCATAAAGTGGTATTTATGCCAATTGGTGTAGGTAGTAGTAAAGTGGAAGACTGGCAGACTGGTGGAGCAGCATTTAGTAAGCTAAACAATGCGATTGCGCTAATCCAGAAACAAGGAATTACCTTTAATCTCGCTTTTTGGCATCAAGGTTCTTCGAATTTAGGGATGAACCAGACGGCATATGTTAATCGAGTTGGATCAGTGCTTGACTATGTCAGCAGCAAGGTTGCAATTGAACGCTGGATAATCGCCGTACATTCACGCTGCGGTACTATTTATGATCAAAATATTGAATCGGCACAGTTGGCTTTAGGTGGCATGTCTGAATTAAAACGTTATCCGGGGCCGAACAATAACTCACTAGGAAATGAATACAGATTTGACAATTGCCATCTTAATCAAAGTGGCCAAGAGAAAATGGCATCAATGTGGCTTGAATCAATAAAAGCAGTACTTAAGTAATTTTAGTTGAGTTAAATATGAAATCGAAGTTTAGATATTCTCTGGAAAATTTTCGCGGAATCGCAATAATTTTTGTTATGCTTTCCCATATTAGATCATTTCAAGAGATAGAGCAGATTGGTGGCTATTTGTACTATATTGTCGGCGACGCGACAGCCTGGTTTGTATTTATTTCGGGTTATCTTTTTTATTACCTTGAAGTAAATAAATTTGAATATAGAGCCTACATTTCAAAAAAGGCACGATACGTTATTATGCCGTATCTAATTCTTTCGTTTCCAGCCATATTATTTTTGGTAATGACCTATCAGTATCGTCTTTATGGTTTGACTCCCTTGACCTTCATCCTCTGGTCTTTGACTTCTGGAGGGATTGCCGTAGGTCCTATGTGGTTCATTCCGATGATCACAATTTTTTTCCTTTTCACTCCAATTTTTATAATTCTGTCCAAGTCGAAATTGCTCTGCACTCTCACCGCTATAAGTCTGGCCTTCAGTATTTTTTCCGCACGCCCAGTATACAATACAAATGCAATATTATCTTTTCTTCATTTCTTTGGATTCTATTTACTTGGAATTCTTGCTGCAAAAAATTCTATATTTTTGGAAGAACTAAGAACAACAACAAAGATAACAATTATATTTATCTCCTTTTCTTTTTTTGTATTTTTTTGCTTTTTATTCCCAGGTCTTGAAAGTATGCCAAATGGTTTTTTAAGCGGGCTGGGGATGCTTAATTATATTCTAGCGGGAAAACTATTTTTGTTGATAGCTATTTTTTTCCTCTTTGAGCAGTTCTTTGAGCATGAAAACAAAACCCTTGGATTTTTTGCAAAAATAAGTTTCGGCCTATTTTTTATTCATGGTTTTATGGAAGTCATATTTAACAAAATGTGGAAAAATATAAATTATTTCAACTCGATTATAAAGTTGGTTGCGGAAATTATTATAGTTATTTTTGTTTCTGTGGCAATTGTATTTTTAGCGAAAAGAATATTAAAGAAATGGAGCCGCTATGTTATTGGTTGCTAAGTTTTTTTTCACAGTAACATTGTTATTATCATTTTGTTCGGCAAACGCTCGAGATGTTTACATATTAATTCTACAAGAGGGCATTCCAGCGAAGTGTTCCTTGACGAGTTTAAGCGAGACCCAAGGCTTGTATCAAATGGGTTTAGATGGAGGAGAAATATTTGCTCACTTGCCCTTTCCCTGGACTGATTGCATGAGTGACGGCGTTTTGCTGCCGCTAGGGCAGGAAATTATCAAGTCAGGTATGGCGGATCGCGTTGTTTTTTTGCCGATTGGCATAACCGGAACGAATGTACGTGACTGGTTGGAAGGTGGCCGTGGTTATAAGAAGCTGAAATTGGCTCTTGATACAGCAAGTTTTCACAATATTAAGTTTGATTACGCATTGTGGCAAGGACGGCTTATCAGTGACAAATTTACGCGCTCGAACTACGTGAATGATGTCCGGCAGGTAATCAAGTCGATGAGTCTCAGCACAAAGATCAATAAGTGGCTTATTGGCCTAAGCGCAAGTTGCGACCGAATAATCGGAAAGCAGGTGCCTGAAATTCAATGGGCACCACTTCTTAACCGATTTCCGGGACCGGATATCGGTGCGCTTAGCACTGCAGATCGTTCTGATCCGTGTAACGTCAATGACTTTGGGAAGAAGGTGTTGGTACAACACTGGCTTCGTGCCATAAATAATGCAGATACTAAGAGTGAAAAATATCAAAAGGAATCCCTGCTCTATTATTTTAAGTAGCCGTTACTTGCAGTTGCTAAGTGCCCAGTTCCGCTTGATCATAAACGCACTTCACGAATAGGTCCGGCTTCTTTTGCTGCCATTCCTTGAGGATCTGGATGAATGTTTTAGCACCGATGGCCCATTGTGGAATGTGGTGGTTGTAAAGCTTTAAATAGTTGATCAAGGTCGTCTCCAGATCGGCCCGGATGTCGAATCGAGTCTGGTGCAATAGTTTGCTGATACGACCATTGAATCGTTAGACCATGCCATTCGTTTTCGGATGCCGGGGCGGTGCCAGGAGGTGTTCGATGCCCATGGCGGTTCAGACTTTATCGACAGCGTGCTGGCAACAGTGCTTCCTATCTTTTGTTGTGAAGCTGTCGGTGAATTGCGAACCGTTGTCGGTCAGTAGTTTGATGATACAGATCGGCGAGCGTAGCTTAAGGCTGCGCAAGAAGTCGAGGCTGCTTCTATCGCTCATGTGACAGTAGATGTGCAGGAGCACCCAGCGCGCGGCGGGGTCAATGGCCACGAACAAATAGCGGCGCGCACTTTCGTCCGGAATTTGCGGCAAGTATTTGATGTCGACGTGAACGAAGCCGGGTTCGTAGTCCTTGAAAGTCTTCTTGGCCTAGATCGTTTCTCCCTCGGCCTTGGGAATGACATGTTCTAGGCGGGCCATGCCTTCACGTTTGAGCAAACGGGCAGTGCCCGAGCGCGAGACGTCGGGATTGATATATTGCCGGGTAATGTACAGCAGGTGGTCGAGCGGCAGATAGAGCGACTGGCGCAGTGACAGCACGATAGCCTCCTGCGTCGCGCTCAGCGTAGTATGCAGCGTATGAGCCCGATGCCGGCCTCGCGGTCGGACAACCCAGACTCCTTGATTTCCTACCGGATTTTCGGGGTCGTGCGGGCTTGGGGATGAATGCCTGAGCTCATGAACTGAAGTTTATGCGATATGCTACAACCGGTGGGACGATTTCGGTGGCAAACCGCCGATCAACTCGTCAAGCATGGCTCTGGCGCGGAACAGAGTCATGCTGCGACGAGAAATTTGATCATACGAAACTAACAGCTAACTATTGGAAATTAGCTGTTTTTCAACCAATATACTTTATACATGCTAAGTGCTTTCTTCAGCTTGGTAGGCAACAATCTTTCATATCGGCCTATCTTGTAGCCCGCATATTTACACCCTGTTCGAATCAGTGCGGATGGAATCAGGTACCAAGCTGATCCCATTAGAAAACGCATTTCAGAACATAAATAGCGCATGCCTTCGCCGTCAACCTTACCAAATTTTTTTAATAACCAGGACTCACGCGCATGTAGAACGCCGATATCGAAATACCTCCTGAACTCCTGAGCATAGTTGTAATGATGTGAGTGATACACACAAGCACTTGCCTGGTAAGAAATACTTCTGCCAGCTAATAAAAGCTTAGCGGCCACCATTGTATCTTCTCCAAGAATAACGTTCGACGGAAATCCGCCAACATCCATCAAATCCTTTACGCGATACGCTGAAAATGAATTTGAAATGAAGATGGATTTTATTCCCATCTCATCCTTAGATGCAATCGATTTTAACATGTCGCGGTCGGTGTAGTTGAATATCCTAGCGTGTGCCTCACTTGGCCGGCTTCCTATATGTGGCAACTGACGTCCATACGCTGCAGCCACATTGCCGTTTTCAGCGAATACTCGTACAAGATTCTGTAATGCGCATGAATCGAACAATAGTGCGTCCTGAGTCATGAAAACAACAATATCGACATCCTTGGCAATTCTTTCCATCGCCATATGCCGCGTGCCGCCATGGTTGAAGTCACCCTTGCAGATAGTATGTACTTCAAATACATCACGAGTTTTCAAATCCAAAACACCATCTGTCGAACTCGAGTCCACTATTAGCCGGACGTCCGGCATCAGTGATTGCATCTTGAAACGCGCCATCCATTCAGACCACATAGAACCTGGATTATAGGTTGGGATGATTATGCCGATTCTATTCATCTATTTTCACCAACTTCCCGAATAATATCCCAAAACTTTCTCGATGAAACATCCCAACTAAAGTCTTTTGCGCGATTTAGTCCCGCTACGATCAAACTATTCCTGAAATATCCATCAGAGGCAATTTTATTCATTGCGCTAGAAATTTCTTCCAAATTTAATGGATCAACCAGAAACGCCGCATTTCCAGCAATTTCAGGCATACAACTCAAATTGGAAGTGATCACTGGCACACCTGTTGCCATACCTTCAAGTATCGGTAAACCAAACCCTTCATACAAAGAAATATAAACTACAGCCAGAGCCCCCTTAAAATATCGCGGCAAGTCATTATCGGGAATGAAGCCAGAAAATTCGACCATGGTCTGAATATTCAATTTATCAAGAAGTGCCCCAATTTTTGACTCTAATTTTCCTGTGAGAAGTAATTTCACACCAGCACCAGGCAGTTCAGATAGCGAATAAGCCTCGATCATACGATCTATATTTTTATATTCACGACGATTTCCAGCATAAAAAATATAAGGCCATCCTAAATTAATTTTCTCAACATTGAAGTTAAAACCTGATTCAACACTATTATAAACCACATCAATTTTTTCAGACGAAAATCCACCCCACTCCATTAATTCATTTTTTGTAAATTCGGAAACAGTAACTATTTTAGAGGACTTTTTATAAATATTTCTCAATAGCAAATCATAATAAATTTTATGTGCAGCGCTATAATAATGTAGATGCGTTAGATCGTGAACGGTAATCACATCAGGAGTTTTCGGACTAAATGGCGGAATAAACCCTGGCGACCAAAATACATCCGCTCTCAACTTCCTTAATTCCGAACCAAGTTTAAATGGTGAAAGCGGATCAGAAATTCTTCCAGAATAAGTAAGTGGACGCAGAGAAATATCGTTAGGTTTTCTCTTGATCATAGCTGCAGCGACAGAGCCGATCCCAGTTGCTCCTAACCAACGTGCGTCATAACACAAATCAATCATTATTTTCCTTCTTTCATGAACCAATATTACTTTTTTAGAATACTTGTTTTCTTCTCGAAGAAATTAATGAAATAATTATTGCCAAAAACAAATGCTCCACAACCAGATATCCCGTCCCCAATGGAATCAGATCAATCCCCATAAAAAATAGCACCAGAATAAATAGTCCCATATTTGAATTTTCTTTTAATTTAACCGCTAAAGTTTTAAATAATACACCTAGAAGAATAGCCCAAAATAGAAAATAAAATATGGAAAAAATTCCAAAATCTGCCCAAATCCCACCAATTCCGAAAGACGGAGAACCAGAGTCGTTTTCAAACCATTCAGGATAAAATGTTTTTGCAAGTAAAAAATAGCCGAAATCTTTTGGCTTATCTGGATAGACCACCCTTGGCAACCTCGAGTACAAATTCGATTCTATAAGAAGTTTACCGTACTGGGTCGGGAAATCGCTATCAATTACCATATTAGCATTTCTTGTATAATCTGAGTAGTTTGATATATTAACAACAACCTCTACCATATTTCGCTGCTGTGATGCGAAAATCACAAACAATGAAATAAGTAAACTCGCGGATATACCAAAATTAATTAAAAACTTTCCTCCACTCATTTTTCGGTTAAGTACATAAGCAACATATGCAAAATAAATCATCAAAATAGTAACAAATTGCCCCTTGCTGCCATGAATATATATATTAAAAAATAAAATTGAAATAAATAAAACTGATCCAGTAAAAGTTTTCTTTTTCGAGAAAATGAAAGCAATAAAAGAAAGATTATTCAGGAGTGCAGATGTGAAAAGGAAAATCCCGTAACCAGTTCGTGTACTCTCATAAATATTTCTTGGCGTAGCCAATAAATCTCTATATTCATACATGATAGGGAACATAAATAAATAGGAAATGAAAATAAGTATTATATGAAGATACTTTAAATCCACATTTTCTCTTCTATCTGCAATGGTATTGATGAAGCGAGAGTTAATCGGCCTGACATAACGATACACCAATGCAAATATTACCACTTTAACTACATAACATGAATATATGTATGTGTATGCAAATAAACTACCTTGCAGTCCATTGATAGCAATATTAAGTGGTTCCAAAACAAAATAAATGGGTACCTGAAAAAATGCCAAAGGCACCAAAACATTAAAATAGGATTTCTCATATTTCACAATCATAATATAAGAGAAAATATACGAAAGCGCCGAAAAAAATATCACGGCGTATACGACGTAAGTATTTATATTAATCAATTTATTACTTTTCAATAGATTAATTCAAATCTTAAATTCAAGATTATCATAGATTGGGGGTAACTTTTAAGCTGTTAAATACATCACCACATACATGCTCTAAATTATTGAATATAGAAAATTCTATCTTACAAAAGAAAATATGGTATGCGCGCAAAAAGATTATATTTATAATAAATTATGCAGGAATGGATTTTGAATTAAATGGCGATACTATATTATTAAAAATACTAGAAAATATTTCCAATGAAATATTTTTTTATAAGCAGTAAAAAATTCTGAGATTTTATTAACTATAATAAATTGCATCAGTAAAACTAGCCCCAAATACAGGTAACGAGTAATCACGAAGAATTAAATTTCTATTTTCAGTAAGGGTATTTTTATCAAAAATATTCTCATTCGACGCATTCCTTAATAAGGAAAAAAGTTCTTCGCTATTACCTGCACTAAATAACCATTTTTCTGGTAAAATTTCCAACATACCATCCAGTCGCGTCGCAACAATAGGAAGTTCATAGTACATCCCCTCCAACATTACTAACGGTACTCCCTCATACCATGAGGGAATAACCAATGCGTCAACGGCAGCATATACCGGGGACAAATCATTTGACCAAGAACAAAATATTATCCGATCCTCAAGACCGTAGGATATAACTAACTCCTTTAATTTTGACAGATCCGGTCCATCACCTACCACCATCAATCGGAGCAGGCCAAGATCTTCTTTGAAACGACTTAAAGTCTCCACCAAAAAATCATGTGCTTTTTGCTTGAAAGAAACTCTGCCAATGATTGCAATTACATAATCATGTTCTGATATTCCCAATTTTGTACGAGATTTGACTTTTTCTTGATGAACCAGATTGTTTAAATCCAGACCATTTCTTACGATTGAAACATCCTGTCCAGGTGCGCGCATCAGTAGTTCATTTTTCATTAATTCGCTGATCGTTATAAACTTATCTGCCAAATTATAATAAATGGAATTAATGAGAATCTTGACAATTTTTGAAAAATAATTCCCATCAACTTGATGCGCCATAGGAATATAACTGACCGTGCGACACCCCGCTAGTTTTGCAGCGACCAATCCTACGGTACATGATTCAATTCGTCCTTGCGCAACTATAACGACATTTGCTCTAATTTTTTTTAATATGCGAAAAATTTTAAAAATCGTCGCAAACGAAAACAAAGTACGAACAGATTGTAAACGGCGCGAATGATAATCTATTGGAATTAGATTTATTTCTCCACCTTGTTTTTTAATAAAATTTAATTCGGCAGCAATTTTCAAATTACCACTGAAGAAAATAAAGGCTACATCTTTTTTTTCCACCACCGCGAGATGCCTAACAGCAGCTAATGTCATCGCTTCATGGCCGCCAAAATCTTCACTATCATCATAAAAAACCAGCATGTGCTTATCCAATTAATAAAAGAAAAACAACCTTAATACATAAAGGATAATTATTTGAAGTGAATAACAATATTAAATACCTCGCCTACGTTCCCGGAGTATCTTCATGGGAACACCGCCGCCAATATAGTTTTCAGGTAAATCCTTTGTAACAACAGCGCCTGCAGCAACAACTGCGCCATCCCCAATGGTTACACCGGGAAGTATAGTGGCTCCCGCACCTATCCAAACATTATCACCAATGGTTACAAAGGCGTTTTTATCATCCCAAGGAATTTCAGATAATTCTTCGGTGCAGTCAATATCGTAATTACTCGCAATGATAGTCACAAACTGAGCAATAAGACAATTTTTTCCGATTTTAACCGTGCCACCAGATGCACGGATATTATTATATTCATTTATCGTAGTATTGGAACCTATTGTCAAGGAAGAAGGCTTTCCTTTATTTTTTTCATCAGTAACAAAAACTAGAGTACCTTTCCCTATTGAAACTAAATCTCCGATTACTAAATTTTCCGACTTATCATAAAATATAGTAACCCCTGAACCTATATTTACACCTATCGCCCTAAAGTTTGCACGAACACTCACATTAAAAAAATATTTCCCAACATCACGAAAAATAAAATAAAATAAATATGGAATAATTTTCATAGTGAAAAAATCTCAAGGAAAAAATCAGAATAGGGATGTATAAAATAGTAATTTTTATGCCGTTATTACTTTTTTTTGATCCGCAATAAAAATTTCAAAAAGAAAGTTGGAGAGAATATAATTGGGATGTAAAGAAAAGAAAATAACTTTCTGAAGTAATCATACTGATATACGCGAGTTATGTAATTTAGATATAGCTGCTTTAACCTATTTTTATCCTGACCGGCAACTATCTTCTTTATTATATTAACAGCTATGATCTTGTTGGACGCGCTACCGCAAATAATTTTTTTAGAAAGTAACTTTATATGCCGTGCATCAGTATTCAAATTATCAAGTATCAGGAAGAATCGCATCGTTATAATTAATGGATCCCAACCATTCTGAATAGACTCCCAGCATACTAGTTTCTCTGTCCTCAATGAAAATTCTGAGCCGTCATGTAAACTACTCAATAGGCAGGCCAAATTTTGCATACTGGAGCTACAATTTTGATACGCATGACGTATATTTTTTTGCATGTATTCCGTTTTGTACACAGAAGCTGAAATGAAAAGAAGATTTTCAAATGAATCAATCGCCCTGATAAATTCATTCAATCCATTCCCATTTATATTTACTCTTCGAAAAAACATATCGCTGGAAAAATTAAAGAAAACAGATTGCGGCTTGCTCCTAATTGCCCGGAAAATTATCTCTATTGAATCTTCGGCCGGCATATCATCATCACCCAGTACCCAGGTATACTCAGCTTCACTTATTTCCATGCATTTAATAATATTCGCATCGCCTCCAATATTATTTTTATTCTTAATATAAGTCACTAGCCCATCATCGACAATTTTTCTCAAAAATACACTGCTATCCAATGGAGAAACCAAAGAATTGTTATCTAATATAAATACACAACAATCACTAGTGATTTGAGGTAACAACGCCGCAATAGTCTTAATTAATTGCTCATTACGGTTGTATGTAGGTATTGCAATTGCTAATTTCATAATTAACCAATAATATCATTTAGGCAATTTTAATTGCGCACTTTTCAGGGTTTTACAAGAAAATCTCAAATTCACATTCATAAAAAATAAATAAAATATTTTAAAAATATGGCAGTCAATGTGACCATTTTTTTCTCTTCCTAAAAAAAATCATGGTTCCACCGAGTAAGCTTATCGTCAATGAAGAAAAAGAATATGCAAATACGGCACCGGCAGCCCCCATCTTGGGAACTAGAAGAAAAGCCAACGAGGCTGTAATAAGACCCGTCAGGATTGATATTCCCATGAACGGTTCCTGTTTGTGAGCTCTAAGATACGCAGCCTGTGCAAAGACAACGTGGTTAGCTAGACATACCAAGCCCAGCATTAACAAAAGACGCAAGGAAAGGACACGTTCGGCATAAGGAGACCCGATATGGAAAAGGTAATAAAATATCGATCCTACGGCTACAATGCCAAAAAATAAAAATGCAAAAGATTGAATAAAACCTTTCAGTGCGATCCGATCCAATTTCTCCTGTTGTCCGGATGCGACTAGATTTCCATACAAAGGTACCTTAGTCGAAATCCAAGCCATAGCTGCGCCATTCATTGCTGCGATTATCTGCAGACTCATCCCCATTTTTCCGGCAACTATTGGTCCATGTGTCGCAAAAAGAAGCGGATTAAATAGCTGAAAAATCAGGAATCCGCTCATCCAGCTCAGCGCTATTCTCCATTGAAACGGCCAAACTTCATTTTTCCAATCCATACCGGGAAGTTTTTTACTGCCATTGAATAGATCAAGGAAAAAATTTCGGTATTTAAGCCAGAGCCAGATAGCTCCGACTGAAGCCAGAACTGCACTGTTAGCCACTAGCGCATAAATACCACCACCACTCCACAGTACGAGCCATGTCGCTGTAACTGATGCAAAAGATTGCCAAAAACGAAATATCGCTATATCAGCTACCCTCCCACAGCCTTCCAAGACTGCGCCGGACGCGGTGATAATTAAATTAATAGAAGAAAATACAACAAGCATAGACCATGGCTTGCTTGTTTCATAGATAACCGAGATGGATGTTTTGGAACTAAAAAAATATATCCCTACAGGCAATAACACCAATATCATTAAGACTGCGGCTATACCAAACCAAGTCAGCGCGAAATATATCAGCGACTGTAGTCGACGCTTGGCCCGAGCATCTCCTGTGACCACTCCCCCATCTGCCCATTTTAAATGTGTCATCTCATGGCTTGCGAATTGAATAATGACGTAAGTGAGCCCCAATTCGACAAATATCTGAAGCGCGATGAGGCTATTGAAGGTATAGTAATAGCCCTGTAGTTCAGGGCTAAGGAAATGCGTCACCATAAATATGGTGACCAGTCCCGCTCCCACTGACCATCCACGCCCCATCAATGTAAATAAAATTGCTCTATCGATTCCGAACCACTCCCGAATTCTAGACACTTACTACTCCCCAACCAAGTACAAATTAGCAAAAAAAGCATTTAAAAACAAAAGACGGCTTAGTTCAATTGCATTCAGCTACCGAAAGAAATGTACATCTTAAATTTTTCTTGCATCTCGAACCATGAATACTTTCCTTGTTCTTTTATTTTGGCAATCGTAGCGCATGGGCGATGAAATTAACTTCTGAGGCCCCCCATCACAGCCGCTATTTTTTCTAAGAGCGCACTCGAATTCATTAGGGAGTAATTCATAAAAAAATTATGAAAGTCATTCTGACATAAGACAAATAAATATCTATCGATTTAACATACAAAAATCTGCCTCCTTCACTTAGTAGGGGAAGGCAAGCGGCCATAGAAATATTCTCTGCCGGGAAATAAACATGATACAACTGTGCTCCCCGTTAGATGGCTCGAAAAAATAGATATTTCAAATATCTGGATTTAAGGATATTAGCATGTTCAAACCCACAGAATTGGAGTGATTGACAACATACTCGACGTCATCCCTGCGAAAATGCAGACGGCAGCGATAACAGCCGGCGGAACCTGATATAAAAATTTACAATTTCCCTGCCGCAGAACCGGAATTTTTTCTTCTACTCCATATTACAATCAGCCTGATTATTTAATCATCAACTGACATACGTATAGTTCCAGCTAGAAATCTCTCCGGATATGCCAGAAAATATCCGCGCTTACAACCAAATCTTTTTAATTTCGGAAAATACCGATTTTTCAGACATTATTATGTCTCGAGAAATAATTATGATTATTCTGTTTTTTGCAAGAGTACCAACGATACGTCTTGCTAATCGCCTGTTCCAATGAGCAAGTTTGCACTATACCCAGTATTTTCTGCGTATTGGACATGTCCGGATACAAGTCGTCCAGCACCCGCTGCTTCGTCTCAGATTTTCTTATAGCACTTTCGACCTTGATCGACATCAGATCGGAAATAATCTTGGCCAACTCGACATGTGCTATCGGTTGATCGCTGCCGAGATTATATATCTGCCCATCGCCGCCGGTTACAAGCGCGACCATTGTCCACCAAGCTGCGTCGCTGCCATACAAGTAGCTACGTCGGGCTGAACCATCACCGAGGATACGGATGTCGGTGCCGCGTATGGCATCGAGCATAAAATTGTTAATCGCCCAAGGGCGATCTAGTTCCTGGTATGGGCCGACAAAGGTAAAGGGACGTACGGTGCTGACAGGCATGCGGAACTGACTGCGATACACGGAACAAAGACTTTCCGCCGCACGTTTGGCTTCACGATATACAGTATGCAGCTCACCAGCCTGCATGGGAAAACAGTCCGATTCCACCAGGGCACCAGCGCGATTTGGAGTACCGTTTACCAAGCAGGAGCTGACGTTGATCAGACGCTTCAGACCTGGCAACTTGGATGCCGCCTCTAAGGCGTGGTCCATGCCGTAGATAATAGTTTGGTGCACACGTAAGGGATCCGAGGCATGCACTCTGTTATCCGGGATACCGGCGGCATGCACCACATAACTGGTCCTGGCATCGAATAAAAAGGGAGAACGCACATCTTGGGAAATCGTGTGAATATCGTTTCTCAGCGCCAGGTGAGGATATTTTTTTGACCAGTCAGCGACATTGCGGGCGTATATATCTAAGGAAATTTCCAAGCCATACTCATCATTCAACGCAGCAACGGTTTCAGCGATCCAGGAGCCCAGAAAGCCAGTCCCACCGGTAATCGCGATATGCTGGTTTTTCAGTAGGTCACGCAAATCACCGCGCAGGGATGCAGCTAAAAGACAATCACCGCGCAACTCTTTAAATTGTCCATTCATTGTGCCACCGCTTTCTTTTGATTCGCCAGCTCTTGCGCCACTTCAAAAATCAGGCTTTCCTGTCCAGCCACGGCATTGCGCTTGCCCAGCGCAAAGAAGATATCGCGCGGATCGACACCGTATTCTTTGGCTGCACGGTCTACCGGCTTGGCGAAACCGGAGAACACGCCGGCCAGGCCACTGACGATACTCAGCGACGAAATCGTCGGAATTGTCGTCACGAATTCCCTGGCGGCCAGTCCGGCGGCGTCGAGAATCTTGTACAAGTCGATACCGGTATCGATGCCTAGACGCTGGAATACGGCGATCAACACTTCCAGTTGTGCATTGCCGGCGCCAGCACCAAAACCATAGATGCTAGCGTCAATCATCGAGGCACCAGCATTGACTGCCGTCACCGAATTAATCACGCCCATACCTAGATTGTTATGGGCATGAAAGCCAACTGGGATGGATAGTGCATCGACCAAGCGCGAGATACGCTCGGTCACGTCGGATGGAAAATATGCTCCCGCCGAGTCCATGATAATCAAGCCTTCTGCTCCATATGATTCCATTTTCTTGGCTTCTTCCACCAATACTTCAGGCGTGGCCATATGACTCATCATCAGTACGCCGAATACTTGTTTGCCGGCTTGGCGAACGTAGCCGATATGACGGTCGGTGGTGTCGGCTTCGGTGCAGTGCGAGGCGATGCGGAACACGTCAACACCGGCGTCAATGGCTTTGACCAAATCTTTCTTGATAGTACAAAAACCTGGAATCGAATGGATGCCCAGCTTCGAGTCCTTCAGGTTTTCACGCGCCACGGTCAGCATGTCGATGTCACTCAATTTGGCTTCGCCAATCAACATCGACGATGCACCAAGACCGTTGCCATGACCGACTTCAACGATAGGGATACCGGCGGCTTCAGCAGCACGGCAGTAATTGGCGACATTCTCTGCCGTCAGTTGGTGACGTACTGCGTGATTACCGTCACGCAAGGTCGGATCAGTGATGAGTACTTTCTTAGTCATTGTTTTGCTCCTTGCGCAATAAAATTTCGGCTACCTGTTCCGCAATGGCAATGGCAGCGCAATTGATGATATCCAGATTTCCGGCGTATGGCGGCAGGTAATCGCCGGCTCCTACCACCTTGATGGTAACGATGACACGATTGCCATCAACTGTCGGATTGACGATCATTTTATAGCCGGGTACATAGGCATTGATTTTCTTGACCATCACTTCGACTGAAATGCGAATTTTTTCGATATCCGGATTTTCGATCTGCGCATAAATTGTAGTCTGCATGTCGATTGGCGGCCGAGCAGGGTTCAGAATCAGAATCGCCTTGCAGCGAGTAGCACCCGAAAACTTTTGCAGCGCCTGCTCGGTCGCATCGATATATTCATCAAGATTATGGCGTGTGGCGGGTCCCGCGCTGCGCGAAGAAATGCTGGAGGCAACTTCGATGTAAGCGATATTCGGATGTACTTGGGCAATCGCGTTAGCGATAGGAATCGACGCCTGGCCGCCGCAAGTGATCATGTTGATATTGCGTGCGCCGCTGTCGAGGGTTTCCTTGGCATTGATGGCAGGGATGCACAAGGCGCCAAGTTTTGCCGGAGTCATGTCGATGACCGTCTTGCCCAGCTTCTCGAGAATTGCCCAATGCTCATGGTGCGCGTGCGCGGAAGTGGCGTCGAACACGATGTCGCAAATGTCCGGGTTTTGCACGATCGCATCGATACCGCGGTCAGAAATATGCACGCCAAGCTCGTTGGCTTTTTGCATGCCTGCCGAGTTGAAGTTACGGCCGGCAAACAAGGTACATTCGAGCCACTCGGAGCGCATGATCTTGACCATCAGGTCGGTGCCAATATTGCCGGTGCCGATAATACCGACCTTCACTTTGCTTTTCTGTGTCATTTCTTTCCGTTCAATTTGATCTTCATGATTTATTTTTTAAATCGCAGGCCCTGTCCCTGTATGGGGGCCGTTAGTCTCTAATGTGGATCTCGTCCGAGAATGCTGGCAGTTTCCTTCGTAATACAGTCGAGTGAGGAATACGCTGGCAGGTAACCCAACTCGGCGGCTTGCCGGTTCAACGAATAGTAGTACGGCTTGGTACCTGTGGCATTCACCATGGCGGAGGCGGCGCCGACAAATTCGTATTGCAGTCCAAATTGCCGCTTCATCGCATCAAGCAGAGCTGGCTTGTCGACAGGGGCGCGAGTATAACAGTCGATCGGGCCGTTGCGCGGCGGGCCTTTCAGGATACAGTTCACCAGTTGGTGAAAATCTTCAGGGTGCATGAAGTCGCGCACCATGTAGTCAGGCGAGGTCTGCAGCACGGTATTCTCTCGGATCGCGCGCACGATGTCAGTGATGAAAAACCGTGCCTCCATGTCCTGCGTGCGGCTGAAGCAGTTGAACACGCGGATATCGGTGATTGCCAGTTCGGGCTGCGCCCGGTGACGACATTCTGCATGCAGTTTGGCGACCGAATAATACTCTTGCGGTGTCAGCGCATTGATCGAAATGGAAGCCTGAGTCGCCGGTCCCGCCGGCTCCAGAAAGGTGCTGCCATACGCTGCACCACTGGACAGGAAGATATAGCGTCGCTGCGGATGCTTTGCCAGGCCCGCCATCACCATGTCGTCGTACTGCTGAGTAATGCTGAAGATTGATGCCCCCATCTTGGCGGCGCGCTGCGGATCGCCAACGCCGACGAAATTGATCACGGCGTCATGCTCGTGCTGGCCGTACGCTGCATAGAGATACAGCGCGCAGCGCTCGGCCAGGCCGAGTTGATCCAACCACCGTTGCGCCGGAGCCAGGTCACGCACGTATAATTGCAAGCAAGTATCCTCCTGCCGACTCATCAAGCGTATCAGGTCTTTGGCGATCTGGCTGCTGGCACCAAGGATGGCTACGTGCTTCATAGAGCGACTGCCTGTTCCATTTCCCGTGCCTGGATTTCGGCCGGCAGGTGCGGAAACATGCTGTCGATGCTGCTCGAACGCATGCGTCCGTCCGGCAGCCTGACCGACACCACGGCCGGGATGATTTTTTGGTCGCGCGGAGCGACGATCTCGCACAATACCGGACCGTCCATCGCCATCACCTGTGCCAGTGTGGCCGCCAGGTCTTCCTCGCGGTCGCAGCGCACGAACGGCAGCGCATAGCTGGCCGCCATCGATTCCATGCTCGGTATAAATACACCACTGCGGCTGTCAGCGCCGACATAGTGGGCGCCGAGGAAATCGCGCTGGGTATTGCGCATCGATACATAGCCATCGTTATTGATGACGAACAGTTTCACGTTCAGCCCGAAATGGCTCATCGTCGACAGTTCGTGTACGTTGGTCATGAGGGAACCATCGCCGGTGACGCAAACGGTCGGACCGGCGGCGCCCGTGGTGGCGGCGCCATTGGCCACCGGCAATGCGAAGCCCATAGCGCCCATCGAGCCGGAAGAGATGAAGCGTTGGCCATTTTTGACGCGCAAGGCCTGGCCCATCACATAGAATGCCGAGCCCGCATCGGCGACTACACAAGCATCGTCGGCCAGCATGCGGCTCAGTTCTTCGGCGAAATGGTAGAAATTGACGGCATCATTGTGCACATGCGCTTCAGCGCTGACCGGGTAGCGTTCTTTCCATGACTGGGTACAAGCACGCCATGCACTCCAGTCGGGCGCAGTCGTGCCGGCCGAAGCGGCCAGCAAGGCGTCGATGAATTCCAGGCTGCCCGCCTGGATCGCGTGACTGACGCCAACTTGCCCACGGGCGATCACGGCCGCATCGAGTTCGACCTGGATCTTGACAGCGGACGGTGCAAACAGCTCGCTTTCCCAGCCGGTGGTCTGGCCATGCAGACTGCAGCCTATACTGAGGATGACATCAGCGCTCTGCACTGCGAAATTGCCGGCGCGATCACCTTTCGGTCCCGGATGGCCGACAAACAGGGGGTGGTCGAAATACATCACATCTTTGCCCAGCTGGCTAGTGGCGACAGGAATGCCGAGTTGACCAGCCAATTGTTGCAGTTGTGATACGGCATTGGCACAGCGGACGCCGTAGCCGGCTAGAATCAACGGCCGGCGCGCCCCCTGCAGCAAGGCTAACACTTCCGCCACGTTGGCATTTGATGGCGCCAGAGCCAGGGGCTCAGGCACATAACCTGGCAATTCCTCAGGGTCAATCAACGCACCCTGCACGTCCAGCGGCAAGTCCAGCAAAACAGGTCCAGGACGGCCCGATTGCGCCAGGTACAGCGCTTTTTCCAAGTGGTAGCGGATGGTCAAAGGATCCATGACAATCTGTGCGTACTTGGTCACCGAGGCAACGATAGGCACAATATCGACTTCAAACGTGCCGAACTGGCGCAGGCCGGCGATGCCGGAACCCTGGATGGTCTGGGTACTTTTGCTTTGGCCGGTCAGGAACAGCAGCGGGGTGCTATCCTGCCACGCGCCAGCCAGACCGGTCAGAATATTTGTCGCGCCAGGGCCGCTGGTCGCATAGCACACGCCCAGTTCGCCGCTTCGGCGCGCGTAGCCGTCGGCCGCCATCGCGCTGGCTTGCTCGTGGTGATGGTGGATATAGCCGAGGCCGCCTTCGCGACCGAGAGTATCGACCAGGTGCATCATCATGCCACCATTGAGCAGGAAAACGTGTTTGACGCCTTGCTCCAGCAGGCGCGAGGCA
The DNA here is from genome assembly GCF_002735705.1 of Janthinobacterium sp. BJB426. GTDB lineage: Bacteria > Pseudomonadota > Gammaproteobacteria > Burkholderiales > Burkholderiaceae_D > Janthinobacterium. Next base: position 163,140 of record NZ_PDZL01000001.1, on the reverse strand, counting down.
ATATAGTCAGCTACTCGAATTTTCATTTCGGGTCCATCATGTCGGGAGTATTGTTAAGCGCCAGGAATATACTGTGTTCCTGGTCAAAAGAAGTGACCGCACGCACCACGGCATCGCGGATGATCGAGGTATCAACCGCGTAGACCAGGAAGTTCGCGCCCAGCGCCAAAGCGGCGGCAATGTCTTGCTGGCTGCGCACCATCATGCCAGCGGCCTTGCCTGCGGCGCGGATACGCTGGATCGAGCTATCGACTATGGCGGTAACGCGCGGATGGCGCGTATTGCCATCACAGCCAAGCGCCACCGCCAAGTCGTAAATGCCCATGTAGACCACGTCCAGTCCTGGCGTGGCGCAGATGGCATCCATATCAGCCAGCGCGCTTTCGCTTTCGATAATGACGCAAGTCAGTGAGAAATCATTACTCAACTTCCCAGAGCAGTTGTCCGGCGGATTCGCATACTGCGCCGCGCGGGTAAACGGATTGTAGCCGCGCGTGCCGCGCGGCGCATATTTTGCCATTCTGACGACGGTCTCGGCTTCGCCCGCATTATTCACCTGCGGCGCGACAATGCCATGTGCGCCCAAGTCCAGCGCCCATTGTGCAGCCGACGGATTGACGCCCGGCACGCGAACCAGTGGCACGCCACCAGCCGCCTCGACAGCGCGGATGCAACCATCGAGACCGCTCACATCGAAAATCCCGTGCTCCATATCGAGGATGGCGAAGTCCATGCCACCGAGGGCAAAGATTTCCACCACCACCGGTGATGGTATGATGGACCACACACCTAGCACCGCCTGACCGGCAGCCAGCTTGGCTTTAAGCACATTGATGGCGGCGGATGGCTTTGCGGGTGTAGACATGCAGGTACTTTCTTAGAAGTTAACGCCAAAGAACTCTTCGATCTTTCTGATCGAGAAGTCCATCATTTCCTTGGTCAATCCAGGGAAGACACCAATCCACAGCGTATCGTGCATGATGCGATCGGTATTGGTCAGTTCGCCAGATACCCGATAGTTACGGCCGATCATGTAAGGCTGGCGCGTCAAATTGCCGGCAAACAGTAGACGGGTACCGATCTTGTGCTGATCCAGGAACGTCAGCAGGCTGACGCGGTCAACATTTGCTTCCGGGCGGATGGTGATCGGGAAACCGAACCAAGATGGATCTGAATTCGGTGTCGCCTCTGGCAAGATCAGGAACTCCTCGCAGCTTTTCAGGCCGTCCTTCATGTAGGCGAAGTTGTCCTTGCGCGCCTGCACAAAACCGGCTGCGCGATCCATCTGTGCTAGGCCGCACGCCGCCTGCATATCCGTGATCTTCAGGTTGTAGCCTAGGTGGCTGTACGTGTACTTGTGATCATAGCCTTCCGGCAGCGATCCCAGCTTGCAGCAGAAACGCTGGCCGCAGGTGTTGTCCTTGCCCGGCGCGCAATAGCAATCACGGCCCCAGTCGCGGAACGATTCGGCAATCGCTTTCAGTTCCGGATTATTGGTAAACACCGCGCCGCCTTCGCCCATTGTGATGTGATGTGCAGGGTAGAAACTCATAGTGCCGATATCGCCGAAGGTGCCGCACATCTGGCCGTTGTAGGTGGCGCCCAGGGCGTCACAGCAATCTTCCACCAGCCACAGATTGTACTTTTTACACAACGCGACGATGACTTCCAGATTGAACGGATTGCCCAGGGTATGGGCCAGCATGATGGCCTTGGTTTTATCGGTGATGGCCGCCTCGATCTTGCTGGCGTCGATATTGTAGGTGCCCAGCTCGACGTCGACGAAGACGGGTACGGCGCCAAATTGCAGGATCGGATTGACGGTAGTCGGAAAACCGGCCGCGACGCCGATGACTTCGTCACCGGGCTGGATGGCGCGCGCGCCCAGTTTTGGCGATGTCAGCGCCGAAAAGGCCACCAGGTTGGCCGACGAGCCGGAGTTGACGGTGATCAGGAATTCGACGCCGATGAACTTGGCCAGGCGCTTTTCGAATTCATCGTTGAAGCGACCGGTGGTCAGCCAAGCGTCGAGCGACGCTTCGACCATCAGACCCATTTCAGGCGCGCCAACGACTTTGCCGGCCGGTGGAATCACCGTCACGCCCGGTTCGAATGGTTTTGGCACGCTGGCCAGTGCGCCGTATTGCGCCACCAGGGCGGCGATCTGTTCGCGGAGTTGTTGTTGGGTCAGTTGTTCGCTCATGATACAGCCTTCAATTTGTTAGGTATTTTGATATGTAGTGATTTGTGCCAATGTCATTGCACGCATGTCCGCGCCCTGGTCGCAGGCTTTATGCCATTCGACAATTTTGGCGATGGTCTGGCCGATGTCCCAGCGCGGATGCCAGCCCAGCTGGCCACGGGCCTTGGAGCAATCAAGCTTCAGATAAGTCGCCTCATGCGGATGGTTCTGTCCATCGAGCGACCAGGACGCACCGGCGCCCCACTCTTGCGTCATGCGTTCGATGATCCATTCCACCGGTTTTGCATCGGTGTCATGCGGACCGAAATTCCAGCCTTCGGCATGCACAGGACCTTCGGTGTACAGCTTTTCCGCCAGGGTTAAATAGCCGCTCAACGGTTCTAACACGTGCTGCCACGGTCGGATCGAGTGCGGATTGCGTATCATCACCGGCTGGCCAGCGCCTATGGCGCGCAGCATGTCGGGAATCAGTCTATCCATGGCCCAATCGCCGCCACCGATGACATTGCCGGCGCGGCCGCTGCCTAGCGCAATGCCATGTTCCGCATACTTCTCGGCATTAAAAAATGAGCTGCGGTAGCCGGCCGTCACAAGTTCGGCGCAGCCCTTGCTGTTGCTATAGGGGTCGTAACCACCCATGGCTTCGTTTTCGCGGTAGCCCCATGGCCATTCGCGGTTTTCATAGCATTTGTCGCTGGTGACGTTCACCACCGAACGTACGCCAGGCGTAGCGCGCACGGCTTCGAGCAGATTGACCACACCCATCACGTTGGTGGCGTAGGTTTCCACCGGATTCACGTACGAATAACGCACCAGCGGCTGGGCCGCCATGTGGATCACGATTTCAGGCCGCGCTTGCGACATGGCGCGCTTGAGCGCGTCACCATCGCGCACGTCGCCGATAATCGAAACCATGCCGCGCGCCACGCCCGCCACTTCAAACAGGCTGGGGGTGGTGGGTGCTTCCAGCGCATAGCCGGTCACTTCGGCACCCAGTTGCTGCAGCCACAGGCTCAGCCAGCCGCCCTTGAAACCGGTATGGCCGGTCAGGAAGACCCGCCTGCCTTGCCAGAATGCTGCGTTCATTAGCAAGCCTTCCAAGGTGCTTTACCCGATTGCCACAGCTCTTCCAAGTGCACCTTGTCGCGCAGGGTATCCATAGGTTGCCAGAACCCGCGATGGAAAAAGGCGTCCAGCTGACCTTCGGCCGCCAGGTGTTCCAGCGGCTGCTTTTCCCACGTGGTGCTGTCGTCCGCGATGTAATCGATGACTTTCGGCGACAGCACGAAATAGCCACCGTTGATCCAGGCACCATCACCTTGCGGCTTTTCCTGGAAGCTATTAATCTTCTGGCCATCCAAAATCAGCGCACCGAAACGGCCCGGAGGCTGAGTCGCAGTTAGCGTTGCCAGCTTGCCGTGCGCTTTGTGAAAAGTGATCGATTCGGTGATGTTGACATCACTGACGCCGTCGCCATACGTGAAACAGAACGCTTCCTCGCCTTCCAAGTACTGCTTGACGCGCTTCAGGCGGCCGCCGGTCATGGTTTCATCACCGGTATCGACCAGCGTGACTTTCCAAGGTTCCGCATTGCGCGCGTGAACTTCCATCTGATTATTCTGCATATCGAAAGTGACATCCGATGTGTGCAAGAAGTAATTGGCGAAGTATTCCTTGATGACATAGCCTTTATAACCGCAGCAAATGATGAAATCATTCACGCCATGAGCAGAGTAAGATTTCATGATATGCCATAAAATTGGTTTTCCGCCAATTTCCACCATTGGTTTCGGCTTGGTCGACGTTTCCTCACTTATTCTCGTACCCAAACCACCAGCTAAAATTACTGCCTTCATTTCAGAGAACCTTATAATTTCACATAATCTAAAAAATAGATAATTGCAAATAATAAATTAAATTTTAAATCTATTTAACCTTATTGCTTCCCCATTTGCAAAACATTTTAAACTGTTGAAATTTTTTCAAATTTCTTGGATCCCTCGTTGAATTCCTGAAGGCGTCCGCTAAAAATGCCCAGAAAATAGAGAAAATTGCTGCTAAAAATCCTGAGAAAATAACAATTATGCTGCGTGCTGGCTTTGATTTTTTATCTGGTGCTATTGCACCATCCAACACTTGCAATATTGAACCCTCTTTTGCCTCATCAACTTTCGAAATTTCCAGTTGTTTGGCAAGCATCTCAAAAATTGTTTCTTGATACTTTACATCACGAACTCGTCGGGTATATTCCAATCCCAGCTCAGGAACCGAACTAGTTGAAATGGAGATGTCACCCTTACCCATATTTAATCCAGTTTCCAGCTTATTTAACTGGGACCGTAATCCGAACAACTCTTGTTGTATTTTTATATAATCTGGATTATTGCTAGTAGAAAAAATTCGCATAGCACCAAGTGCAACCTCTTTGGAGGCCATTTGTGCCTTAATTGCAGCGGCAGCTTGAATAGTCGCTTCAGCTTGCTCATTAAGCTTGATTAAACCAGTCTTTTCCTGAACCTGTTTCAATGCGACTTCTGCATCACCAAGTGCTACTTTTACCTGCTGCAACTGGCGTTCAAAAAATAGTCTACGTTGCGACGCCTCGGTCACCGCCAGAATTTTAGTCAAATTCTGCAATTCCTCTACATACGCATTGGCCAAATTCGCAGCCAACTTGGGATCTTCATCCGTCACTTCAATAAAGATCAAACCATCTTTTCCATTGACAATATTAGTAGCTTGTTGAAGACTATTCCGAGCATCACTTTTTAATTTTACATCATATATAGATTGAAGTTTAAAACGTTCAATCAGCTTATCTGACACTGTTCTACTATTCAACATTCCAATATAAATATCGTTAGGATTTTTCAGAGCTGATGCCCCGCCAGTCAATCCACTTAAGGCACCGAGTTGCCCTAACAATGCATTCGAGCTAGACTGGGACTGCGGCGGCAATAGTTGAGTCCTGGCGGTATATTTATTGGCAATTAAGAGACTCATTCCAGCCGCCACAAACATAACGAAAAATACTGAAAAAATAATATTTTTCTTATTTTTGACAATGACAATTGCCATATCAAGAAAGTCAATTTGATCACTACGGCCATCAACTTTCATCTGATTATCTTGTAAATTATTTTTATCAGTCATCGTTGCTTCTTTATCCATATTTTCAATTGCCATATCATAATTTCATTCTAAAAATAAAATTCATATCGAATATTCATCAATGAAAATGCAATCCAATAAAATTATCGCCAATAAATATAACCAAAAAATGGCTATGTAATTTATCAAGTCAATGCCCTTAATCTTTAAGTACTTTTAAACCAGCAGCTCCTAACCCAAACTGATAAAAGATAGACGTCCAGTCCTTCAAGCTCTGCATGAACGTGCTGCGTTCAATCTTCTCCGGCACCACCACGGTATCGCCAGGATTCAACGCCGTGCCGCCGAGGCCACCGAACCAGCCAGTGCCTTGGCTACTTTTCGCCGTACCATCAGCACGGATCACGTACATCTCCGATTTATCCGCGTTGGCGGTAATGCCTCCAGCTTGCTGTACATAGTCATTAACCGTACGCTGTGAACGATAGACAAACGCGTTTTGCTGGAACACAGAACCCAGCACATCCACGGTGCCAGGGCGGCGCGGGATCAGGATCGAGTCGCCATCCTGCAACGGCAGGTCGGGCAGGTTTTTCACTTGCGTATCGACGCCTGGCAGATCGAGGACAATGCGTCCTTCCGCCTTGACGGTACGCAGTTTTTGCACGATGCGGCGCTGCTGCTCCACTTCGGCCGCGGTCTTCGCTGCATTTTCCTTGTCGCCTGAGGCAGACATGCGCTGGGTGGCGTTCGATTCCAGGTCGCGTTCGAAACGGTCGGCCACCTGGTTCAATTTGATTTGCTGGGCGCGGCGGACGGATTCACGGTTCAGTTGTGTCGCGTACAGGTAGCCGTTTTCATTGGCGCCGCCGACACGGGCGATCAGCTCGCGCAGGGTTTCGCCTTTTTTCAAAAGGAAGATTCCGCTCTGCTTTGCTTCGCCGGCCACGCGCACATATTCATTCTGAATTTGTGCCTGCACAGGTACGGCGCCTGGCGCGAATACGCGCAGAATATCGGTCGGTTTGACAGCAATACCGGCCAACTGGCTACTGGAGACACCTTTGTCAGCTACCAGTTCCACCACGGTCTTGTATTGGTTATCGACGTTTTTCTCGACGATCACCTGCTTCGTTTCCGCAGCCGAATCAAAGCCGCCGGCCCAGCTCAAGACATCGGCCAGGCTGGCATTGCCCTTCAACTCAAAAATGGCCGCTTGCTTCACGCTACCCGTCAAAGCCACCAACGGGCCGACTTCAGGAATATAGATCACGTCGCCGTCACGCAAGGTGACGTCGCGACTCTTGTCGCCTTTGACCAGCATGTCATACAGGTCAAAGGTGCTGATGGTGTCCTTGCCGCGCTTGAGCTGGATATTGCGCATGCTGCCGGTGGCGTCTGGACCGCCCGAGGTAAACAGGGCGTTGAGCAAGGTGCTCATGGAATTCAAGGTATACGTGCCAGGACGGACGGCATGGCCAACCACGTACACTTGCACGGCACGCGTTTGCGCGATGCTCGCTGTCAGGTCGAAATTGGTGTAAATCTTGCTGATGGCTTTCTTCAGGTAGCCCTGCAGATCCTTGTACTGCACGCCGCTGACCTTGATGGAGCCGACGCGCGGAATGAAAATCGCACCGCTGCGGTCGACCGTGGCGCTGACGTCGATGTCGACCATGCCCCAGCCGCGCACCTGCAACTCGTCACCCGTGCCAATCACATATTCCTGGTTCACCTGGACACCGTCGAGCGGCGCGAAGGTGGATGGCACGTCGATGAACAGATCCTTGCCGAAGATGCTCAGTTTCTTGCCCGTCACGCCATCGACATACTCTTCGAAAGCACCGACTGGCGCCTCGGCATCTGCAACGCTGCGTTTGACGGTCGGGTTGGCTGGCAAAGCTTTGACTGGCCGCTGCTCACCGCGGCCACTGCGAATACTGGGCAAGCTGCTGCCACCCATTTCATTCCCCTGTGCACGGGAAAGATCCGTGCGAGGCATGTCCGTCGCACCAAGCTCCTGTTCTACAGCATAGGCAGAAGTTGCACCCAGCAGAAGAGCCGAGAAAATCGCGTGTTTCACGAAAGGCGGGGGAATACGAAGTTGCTTTTTCATGCTGGTCTTTTTCTGGATAAATGATGTTGTATGAGTAAAGGGACGCCATGCGCGTTTAATATTTGCCCTGCCAGGTCACGCTGATTTCTTTCGGTCCGGGATTGATCGACAGGCCCGATTTGCTCTGGTCGCGCTGCGCGTGCCACAGCCAGCTGCCCATGGCGTAGCCCACGATGCCGCCAGCGACCGTGTCGGAGACCCAGTGCTTGCGGCCAAACACGCGGCCGGCGGAACCGACGGCGGCCACGCTGTACAGCCATGGCGCATCGTATTCCTTGGCAAACGGCGTCACGGCGGCGAAGCCGATCGCGGCATGCGCGGAAGGGAATGAGGAATTCGAGCGGGAATTGCCGCTGCCGACGCGGCTCCACGTTCCGAGGTCTTCCTCTGGACGGGCGCGGCCAAACGCATATTTGCCGGCCACCGCCAAACCCGTTGCCGCGGCAACCGATTGCAGGGAAATGAGTCCCGTATTTTGCATGCGCTCATCGCCCAGGGCAAAAGCGGCGGCAGCGGCGCCAACTGCGGCATAGGGCATGGCCTTGCCCAGCTTGTCCCAGTTGCGGTAAACCTTGGAGTCTTCATGTTTCTTGACGAAACGGTCGACCGGTTTGTCAGCCAGCGCGGAAGCCACCACCACACCGCCGACCACCGCCGTCGCCTTGAGCCATTCAGGGACGCTAGGCGTAGCAGATGCGGATTGCTCCAGGCGCGCGCGCATGGCGGGCCATGGGCTGACAAACGGCCGGTCTGGCGGATTGACGGCAGGCAGGTGCTGTTCGTCCTGCCGCTCGGCAAAGTTACCCAGGCCATCGTAGCTGTGCATGTCGGCACGCGGACGCTCGAACATGTCGTACAGGTCGCCAGGCGAGGCCACCATCTGCCCCACATCGCGCGTCCATGGCGCAATGGCAAAACCGGCCGTCGATTGCGTGTCCATCGGCAACATGCTGTTCAACGGCACAGACAGGAAGATGCCACGGTCCTGGTACGGCTTCGATGGGGTGCCAGGGCTGGTGATGTCGTTGCCGTTCGTATGCGTGTACCAGGCGCCGACTTCGATACCGGACTGGAAGCGGCGCTTGAATTCCACGCGCACGCCCGTGTCTTTGGCCAGGAAGCGGCCGGCACGCGCCGTCACGGTAATATCGTGCGGCAAGCGGTAATGCAGGGAACCGATCGCCGTCACCGTCTTGTAGTCGCGCGAGTCGAGCAAGCCCTTGTAGCCACGCTGCTGCAAGGCATCGACGGCCACATCGGCCGCCCAGCGGCTATCCTTCGGCAGGTACAGCACCTGGCCGCCCACACCGCGGAACATGTCTTCATACAGCCCGGCCGACATGCGGGTATACACGCGCTCGGCAGGATTGTTGTATTTGTTCAGCAAGACGCGGCTCAGCGAAAAACGCCCGCCGCGCAGATATTCCGCGATATCGGTACGCACGTGCGGCAAGTTGCTGTTCGATGGCTGCTTGACGCCCGATACCGTTTCCAGCAACTGCAGGCTGGCGGCGCTGTTCAGGTACAGGCCGTCACCGAGGCGGCGGTCGTAGTTGGCCACGGCCGAAATCGAATAACGGAAGGCGCCGCTCGGGTCATTGAAGAAGAAGCCCACCTTGGGAGCGACCTTGAAGCGGTTCGCCTCGCGATCCAGCGATTTGATCTGTACCACGTCGCCATCAACACCGACGCCGACGGCCAGCTTGCCATCGTCCTTGATGACGCTGGCGGCCTTGACGGGAGCCGGTGCGGCGGCAAGCGCGGGCGCCGCGGCAATTACCGGTGCGGGCGCAGGTGCAGGTGCTGAGGCAACGACGGGCGCCGGCTTGTCGAGGAATTCCTGCAGCCAGCCTTGCTGGTCATCCCGGATGACATCGCTTTTCTCCGGATAGCGCAGCAGCACGACGTCGAGGAAGGCCTTGCGGTCGATCTTGCCTGCCAAATAGTCGTTCAGTTTTGGCAAATCAAAGAATTCGTAGGTGGCGATCGGTTGGTCCAGCTTGGTATACGTGATGCGCAAGGTCGTCACGCCCTTCGGCGCGAAGGCGACAGCCGTGCGCGCGGCGCGGCCAACGGCGCGGCCCATGTTTGAAATCCGGCTGTTGGTCAGGCTCAGGCTCAGGACATTGCCTTCTTGCTCGACACGGATATTTTTATAGTCCTGTTTTACCAGAGCATTGACCAGGTCGGCGCCATACACGGGGTCGCGGTGCCATTCTTCCTTGCTCGGCAGCGGTGGTGGATTCTTGTCGTCGACGAAATACGCTGGTTCATACACCTTGGGGACGAACTCGCGCTCGCCAAACGGAATGCTGACATAGGCGTTCAGGCTGAACTGGTCGCGGCTACGTGCCGCTTGCAAGGCAAGCCAGCCCCAGCGGTACTCCAGGCCAACCGAAGCGCCCTTGCGGCGCTTGCCGGCATTTGTTTCACTGGCACGGAAGTCGCGCAAGTAATTCGTTGTATCGTACTCTGCCACTACCGACCAGCGCGGCAGCGCAGTCGGCGTCCAGCGCGCGCCGGCAAACACGCCGTCCGGGCGTTTATGGGCGTAGCCCAGGCTCGCTTCGATATTCTTGCTGGCACCAAATGTCTTGGTGGCAACGACATATTGGCCCTTGAACAGCTCGGTACCGAACAAATCCGTCATGCCGACGGCAACGGACGGCATCCACTCCGTTTCCGTCCACAGGCGCAATTTACCGTCGACGACCTTATCCTTGTAGCGGCCATAGCCACTGCCATATTCGCCGGGCGCATTGGTAAAGCCAGGAATGCCCGTGATCGACACATAGCGCCCCGTCATTTGCAGAAAGGGCAGGATATTCGCCGTCGCCCACAACTGGCCATACGGGCTGTCGTAGCTGTAGCCGACGCTGAAGGTGCCATCCGTTTCCACCACGGCGCTGGGCATATTGATATAGCCGGATTGACCACCATGATTCGGGGTCGCGGCCATCACCGAAGGCGCGCCAAGCACCAGACAGCCACACCAGGTATATTTGATTGATTTTCTGAGTACGCTTAACAAATCCGGCTACCTAAAATATCCTGCACCTGGAATTCCTGAGAATGTATTCAGAAAATCAATGAGCTTGGGGAAACGTGAATAAAACGAAAAAAGGCCAACCGACGGGCATTTTGCAATGCCACGCATCAGTTCGCCACTAAAACTGGGCACTCCCGGGCAATTGATCGTTGCTTAACCATGCCTCAGGAATGTATGTCGCGGAATTTTAACATTGTTTTCTTGTAGCAAATGCTTAACTTGTTTCCCTTGCGCCACACTTATCCATGCAGCGCAAACACCGCCTGCGGCCCTGCAGCAGGCGGGAACAGTCACTTCAAACTGCCAAATACTTTGCCGATAATCTTGCTGCCGTAGGCGAGCGGATTGCTGCGGATGGCTTTTTCTTCCTCGCCGATCATCAGGTACAGGCCGTCAAGCGCACGGTCCGTGACATAGCCTTCCACCGTCGATTGCTGCTGCGGCACCAGCCCCGTCTTGCCGATCTGGCTCATGGTGCTGTTGTACTTGCTGGCCAGGCCGGAACGGTCGGTCACGGATTTCACGATGGGCAGGAATTTGACGGCCAGGGGCGCCGAGGTCTTCTGGCGGAAGAAATCCGTGACGGAGGTATCGCCACCGGACAGGATATTTTTCGCATCGCTCACGCTCATCGATTTGACGGCGTCGAGCAGCAAGGGCTTGGCCATCGGCACGGCCGACTCCGCGGCACGGTTCATCGACACCACCAGGTCGTCCAGTTGCTGGCCGCGGCCCGTCATTTTCAGCAAGGGCTTGGCTTGCTCCAGAATGCCGGGCAACTTGATCTTGACCTTGTCATTGTTCAGAAAACCATTTTCGATGCCCAACTTGGCAACGGCGGCGGCCGATCCGGCTTCCAGCGCCGCTTTCAAGCCATTGCTCGCATCCTGGTTGCTGAGGGCATCCAGGGGACCGGCGCCGGCGCCGGACGACAGCAACACCAGCGCACACAGGAGGGCGGCCGAACGGCCAGTGGAAGGGTTCAGGCGCATAGTTTTCCTTTTCTAAAGAATAGACAGACCACCTTCTGCTGGAACCTTAGCACATCAAAACCGCAAATACGGCAGTAATTTTTTGCGTCTTGGGGGAAACAAGGGGTGCCACAGATGGCGAAGGGAAAGGACTATACAGCAGCGGCTGTTGTATCCGCGCACGCTAACGCGGGCAACGCAGCTCAGCCGGCTATCGCCGCCAGCTGTTCGCGCACCCGCGCCAGATCCGTCTCGCGCATGCGCGCCGCTGTCTGGCGCAGGGATTTTTCAGCGCCGGCCACGCCGGCGGCCGCCGCCATCGACAGCCAGATGTATGCCTGCTGCAAATCGAGCGGACCGCCCTGGCCGCTGGCCGCCATCAAGCCCAGATTCATTTGCGCCCGCGCATGGCCCTGACGCGCGGCCAGCGCATACCAGTCCCAGGCGGCGGCATAATCCTGCGGCACGTCCTGGCCATTGTCATGCCGCAAGCCCAGCGCAAACTGGGCCAGGCTGTGGCCCTGCGCGGCGGCGCGGCAATAACAGGCGCAGGCCTGCTGGCTGTCGGGCGCTGGACCATCGTCGCGATCGTGCAAGATACCCTGCATGTATTGCGCCGGCGCGTAATCCTGTTCGGCAGCGCGGCGGTACCACTCCAGCGCCAGCGACAGATCCTGCGGCACGCCCTGGCCGTTTTCGTAGCGCAGGCCCAGGTCGAACTGGGCCCGCACATGTCCCTGGTCGGCCGCCTTGCGGTACCAGAAGATGGCTTCCTGCGCATCGGCCGGCATGCCCTGCCCATGCTCATGCAACAGTCCCAGCTGGTACTGCGCGGCGGGAAAGCCCTGCTCGGCGGCCTGACGGTAAAACGCTTGCGCCTGCGCGTAATCGTGGGCGCCATGTTCATGGTGCAGGCCCAGGTTGTGCTGGGCCGCCGCATGCCCCTGGCCGGCCGCCTTCACGTACCACTCGAGCGCCGCCTGTTTATCGCAGGGCACGCCCTGGCCGTTGTCATAGATCAGGCCAAGGTTGAACTGCGAACTGGCATGCCCCTGCTCGGCCGCGCGCCGGTACCAGGTGATCGCCTGCCTGCTGTCCTGCGGCAGCACGTCGCCATTTTCATGGCGCAGCGCCAGATTGAACTGGGCCGGTGCATAGCCCTGCTCGGCCGCCTTGCGCATCCAGGCAGTCGCCTGCTGGCGGTCCTGGCGCACGCCCTGGCCATTGTCGTAGCGCAGGCCCAGGTTGAACTGCGCGCGCGCATAACCCTGCTCTGCGGCCTTGCGGTACCAGGCGATGGCTTGCACGAAGTCCTGCGGCACGCCCTTGCCATTGTCATACATCATGCCCAGGTTGTTTTGTGCACCGGCGTCGCCCTGTTCCGCCGCGCGGCTGAACCACAGCATGGCTTGTCCGCTATCTTGCGCGAGCCCCTGGCCCTTGGCATACAGCCAGCCCAGGTTGTATTGCGCCGCCGCGTAACCCTGCTCGGCCGCCTGCTGGTACCAGTGCGCCGCCTGCGCAAAATCCTGCGCCACGCCCTGCCCCTTCTGGCACATCACGCCCAGGTTGTATTGCGCATGTTCGAGCCCCTGCGCGGCGGCCAGGCCATACCAGTGCAGCGCCAGCGCATAGCTTTGCTCGATACCCTGGCCATTGAAATGCATGAAGCCCAGGCTGTGCTGGGCGTTCGCATTACCCTTTTCGGCCAGGCCTTTCAGGCGCAGATAATCAGCTGTGTAATGAGCCGCCGTGGAATGAGCAGCCGTGGAGCGGGGATCGGCAAGCGGCACGGTCAAGCCTCGATGGCCAGCGTCTGGGGCACCGCGGGGGCGGCATCGGCGATCAGGCGGTTCTGCTCCTGCAGCACGCCGATGAAACTGCCCAGCGAAATGGGCCGGTGGTACAGATAGCCCTGCATCGTGGTGCAGCCCTTGTCCTGCAGGTAGCGCGCCTGGCCTTCCGTTTCCACACCCTCGGCGATCAGGTGCAGGCCCAGTCCGCGCGCGATCGAGATGATGGCCAGGATGACGGGATAGTGTCCGTGCTCGTCGTGGATTTCCTTCACAAACGACTGGTCGATCTTGATCGTGTGGATGGGGAAGCGGTGCAAATACGACAGCGAGGAATAGCCGGTGCCGAAATCGTCGATGGCCACCGACACGCCCAGCTGGCACAGCTTGTTCAACTGCTCGATCGCATACTGCGGATTGCGGATGCAGATGTTTTCCGTGATCTCCACTTCGATCTTTTCCGGCGCGATGCCATAGCGCGTCAGCGCGCCGCGCATCTTCTCGAAAAAGTCGCCCCGGTCCAGGTATTGCGGCGACAGATTGAGCGACAGGCGCACGGCTTCGCCGCCGGCCGCATTCCACTGCACCAGGTCGCGGCACAGGGCACCCAGCATCCAGTCCGAGATCGGCAGCATCAAGCCGTTTTCCTCGGCGAACGGCAAAAATTCGCCGGCCGTCAGCAAGCCCCGCTGCGGGTGGTTCCAGCGCATCAGGCCTTCGGCGCCGACGATGCGGCCCGTCATGACATCCACCTGCGGCTGGTAATACATCTCCAGCTGGTTCAGTTCCAGCGCCTTGCGCAGGCTTTGTTCGAGCGCGATCTTCTGGTGCGACACGTCGAGCATGGACTCATGATAAAAACTGTGGCCATTCTTGCCCAGCGCCTTGACCTGGTACATGGCAATGTCGGCGTGGCGCAGCAGCTCGTCGATGGTCTCGCCGTCGCCCGGATAGATGGCGATGCCGATGGAGGCGGAAATATGCACCTGGTTGCCATCGAGATCGAAGGGCTGGTGCAGGCATTCGAGGAACTTGTCGGCGATCAGACGCGCATCCTGGCGGTCGCGCAGCTCCGGCAGCACGATGGTGAATTCATCGCCGCCCTGGCGCGCCAGCGTATCGCCGCGGCGCAGGCAATCCTTCAGGCGCAGCGCCACCTGCTGCAGCAACTCGTCGCCCTTCACGTGGCCCAGGGTATCGTTGACCAGCTTGAAGCGATCGAGATCGATGAACATCACGGCCAGTTCCGTCAGCTTGCGCCGCGCCTGAATCACGGCCAGCCCCAGGCGGTCCTTGAACAGCATGCGATTCGGCAGGTCCGTCAGAATGTCGTGATAGGCCTGGTACGAGATGACTTCCTCGGCGCGCTTGCGGTCGGTGATGTCGCGCGCCACGCCGTAGGTGCCGAAGTATTCCTGCTTCCGGGCTTCGTGATCGTGCATGCCGATCGAATTGAGCGGAACCGTCATCAAGGTGTTGTTGAAGGTACGGTCGCTGCCGCTGCCGCTATGGCACTTCAGGCGTAATTCCACATTGCGCGAGGCACGCTCGTCGATGCGGCGCTCATTGAAGGCATAGCGCGCCCGCTCCTGGTCTTCATCGTGCACGAGGATGGAATAATGGCTGCCGATCAGCTCTTCGCGGCTAAAGCCCAGCAACTGGTGCACACGGTCGTTGATGAAGGTGATGCGGCCTTCATGGTTCAGGGTGTAGATGATGTCGGGCGAGCTGTCGACCAGATAGCGGTACATCTTTTCCGAGTTTTCCAGCTGCAGCGCGATGCGCTCGTTTTCCAGCGCCAGTTTGCGCTTTTGCAGCGCGTTCTCCACCGTCTTGAGCAGCTCCTCGCGGCTGTACGGCTTGCGCAGGTAATCGTAGGCACCGCGCTTCAGGGCGCCGATGGCCGCCTCGATGCCGACGTCGCCGCTCATGACGATCACGTCGCCCTCGATGCCACGCCGGTTGATGTGGTCCATGATTTCATGGCCGCTCATGTCGGGCAGGCGCAAGTCCAGCAGGATCAGGTCGAAGCGCAATTTCGACAACTGCGCCAGCGCCTCGCTGCCGCAGGTCGCCGTGTACAGCTGGTAACCGCGGTCCTTCAGCAATTCGTGGAGGGAGGCGAGCAAACGGGGCTCGTCGTCGACCAGCAGGATGCGCGGGCTGTTTTCCAGGTCAAACGGAATGGCGGAGGAGTTCATGGACGTTACGAAGACAAGGCTGTATTGCCGGGCGCGGGCAGCGCGGTTGCAGCGCTCGCCGGCACGGGAATGGGCAGTAGAATTTCAAACGAGGTGCCGGACTTGCTGCTGCGGCAGCCGATCACGCCATGCAGGCGCGTGACCAGGTCATGCACGATGGACAAGCCCAGGCCGTGATGCGCCCCTTGCTTGCTGCTGCGCACAGGGGAAAACAGATTGGCCAGCACTTCCGGCGCCAGGCCGGCGCCATTGTCGCTGACGCACAGTTCCAGGTACAGGCGGCGGTCGCGGTTGACGTGGCCACGGTTCGCCACTTCGATGCGTCCGCCATCGGGCAAGGCTTCGACGGCGTTTTTCAGCAGGTTGAGCAGGATTTGCTTGAGCATGTCGGCATCGGCCTCCACCTCGCATGGCGCATCCTGCATGCGCGTGACCACTTCGATCTTCGACGGCAGGAAGTCGGTGGCGCGGAACAATCGCAGCACGTCGTCGACCACGCGCGCGCAATCGGTCACGCCGCTGGCCGGCACCGGCTGCAGATCGGCCAGGCCGCTGATCAACTGGCCGACGCGATCGATTTCCTCGTTCAGGATAGCCATCTCGCCGATGACCGGCTCCTGCTTCTCCAGCTTGTGATCGAGCACGCTCAGGTAATTCTTGATGATGGACAGCGGGTTATTCACCTCATGCACGACGCGGCGCGACGCGGCGCGGTACTCCTCGGCCACGTGATCGAGCTGGCGCCGTGCCAGGCCGCGCGCGCTGAGGGCCGTTTCCAGCGCCGTGGCGGCCTGGTTGGCATAGGCGCGCAGGAAACCCTCGCGCTTCTGGCAAGAAGGAATCTGCCACGCGGCCACGCCGCCAATCAGCACGCCAAGGCTGCGCTGGCCCGCCACCAGCGGCACGCAGACCAGGCTGTCGGTGCCGAGAATGCGGAACAGCTGCTCCTCGACGATGCCCAGCGCCGGCATGTCGCGTTTCAGGAACGCCAGCTGGCACTCCAGCGCCGAGGCGGCCAGGGGGCCACCCTTGGCCAGCGGGATCGAGAAGCCGGCCAGGCGATGCTGATGTTCGCCCGCCGCCACGCCCACCAGCGCATGGCCGGTCGGGTTTTGCAGCAGGATGACGGCGGTGTCGAAATCGAACAGGATGCGCGCCGAGCGCGTGATGGCTTCGAGCAGGCTGCTCTCGCCCTGTTGCCGGGCGAAGGTCTGGCCCACTTCGGACACCAGCACCATGTTGCGCACTTCATCGGACAGGCGCTGCTGCACCGGATCGACGGCTGGCGGCGCATACGCGGGCGGCGTGGCGATATCGTCCGCGCCGGCCAGGTCGATGCCCAGGTGCTGCGCGGCCTGCGCCACCTGGCGCGCGACGCTGCCGGCCAGGTCTTGCAGTACCTCGGCGTCCAGCGCGCACAGGCTTGCCGCCTGCGCAATGGACTCGGCCTCGTCCGCATCGTCGGCATGGCAGCACAGCAGGTGCGCCAGGCGCACGATGCGGATCAGGGGATGGCTCGCTTCCAGGCGAGCCAGCGGTTCATGGTGATACAGCACGCTGTCGGCCAGGAAGGAATCGAGATGCCAGCGCTCGATCAGCCAGGCGCCCGCTTCGGCATGCGTGATCTGCAAGGTGCGCTGCTCCACCGCGCACAGGGCGGCATCGTCGCGCGCCGTGAAATTGAATGCGTATTCCTTCGGCGCCGTGGCCAGCAAGGCCAGACGGCCCACATTGTGCAGCAAGCCGGCCAGATACGCTTCCTCGACGTGCGGATACGCCATGGCCTTGGCCAGCGCGCGCGCCATGACGGCGGCCGACAGCGAACTTTTCCAGAAGGCGCGCAAATCCGTGCTGCCGGAATGGGGGAAGCTGTTGAAGGTCTGGAAGACGGATTCGCTGATGACCAGGGTCTTGATCATGTCCGTGCCCAGCGACACGAGCGATTGCTCCAGGCTGACGACCTTGCTCTGGCGATGGTAGGCCGAGCTGTTGGCCACGCCGAGGATCTTGCTGGTCATGCCCGCATCCTTGGCGATCAGCGCGGCCAGCTCCGGCATGCCGGCATCGTCGGCCTGCAGGTGGGCGATCAGCTTGATGAGGATCTGCGGCATGGCCGGCAGGCGGGCAATCAGCAGGCGATTGCGAATATCTTGATCAGATTGATGCATCGTATCAGGCATTGCCGGTTCGAAAAGGATGAGCGCTTAGCAGCGAAGCGCGGCCACGTTCAGAGGAATCCTCCACTCCTGTAACCAAAAAAACTATTGCCTGAGAGGATGCCGGGAAAGAAGTCATCTTATCATAAGCGCCGGATATTACTTGCAATATAGAAAATTAAGTTGAAATAAATCTAGCGTTCTGCAGTGGAAACTTATGCCTTGAAGGAACCCAGCAAACGGTGGCGGAAGCGCCGCGATATCAGCCACAGGGCCAGCGCCAGGCCCGTAAACGCCAGCTGGCCCGATGCCAGCCACAGCACGGAGCCGGACAGCAGCGGCGAAATCACGCCGGCCACCACGGCGCCCAGCAAGGTGCTGGCAAACGACTGGCAGGAAGCGACCGTGCCGCGGATATGCGGGAACAGGTCGAGCGCCAACAGGGTCGCGCCCGGCCCCACCAGCGACATGCCGAAGGTGTAGAAGAACAGGGGTAGCACCGACCAGGGCAACGATGGCGGCAGGAACAGGTGATACACGACATTGACGCTGGCGGCGCACAGCAGGAAGGCAAAGCCGATGCCAATCTGGCGCGCGAACGTGATTCTGCCGGCGATGCGGTTGGCCGCTGCGGCGCCCATGAAGATGCCGCTCACGCAGGGAATGAACAGCCAGGCGAATTGCGATGGCCCCAGGCCCAGCTGCTTGGGCAGCATTTCCGGCGCGGCCGTGATGAACAGGAACAGGCCCGCGAAATTGAGGGCGACGATGCCAGCCTTGATGTGGAACAGGGGCGAGCGCAGGATCTGGCCATAGCTCGACGCGAGGAAGCGGGGATTGAACGGCTGGCGCTTTTCCATCGGCAGGGTTTCTGGCAGGCGCCAGTAGCAGAACGCCAGCAACACCACTGTGTAAAAGGCGAGGAACAGGAAGATCGAGCGCCAGTCAAACCAGATGACGATCCAGCCACCGAGAATCGGCGCCACGGCCGGGGCGATGGAAAAGATCATCGTCACCAGCGACAGCAGCCGCGCCGCCGCCGCATCGGCGTACAGGTCGCGGATGATGGCGCGGCTGATCACCACGCCGGCGCCGGCCGACACGCCCTGCATGATGCGGAAGAACCACAGGTAGTGCACCGTGTGCGCCGATGCGCAGCCGAGCGAGCCGATGGCAAACATCAGCAAGGACACGAGAATGACGTTGCGCCGGCCGAAGGTATCCGAGATCGCGCCATGCCACAGCACCATGCCGGCAAAGGCCAGCATGTAGAACGTCAGCGACTGCTGCACTTCCAGCGGCGACGCCTGCAGCGAACCCTGGATCGCGCCAAACGCGGGCAGATAGGTGTCGATCGACAGGGGACCCAGCATCGACAGCCCGGCCAGCATCATGGCCAGCGCACCGCGGCTCAGCGGCGCCATGTGGCTCGGTGTGGGGGGCGGAACGGGCGTGACCGGGTCGGGCGGCACATCGGCCGGAGGGGTGGGAAACATGGCGGATCCAAAGTGGCGCGCGGACCGACATCGGTCCGCGCGCGGGGTTACTGCGGGGGTCTTGCGGTGAACGCTTACTGCTGTGGTTTCGGCTTCGCCTCTTCACGGCGGTTGTATCCGGCCACCATATCGAAGCGGAACAAGCGGCATTCCAGCGCGCCGTTGAAGAATGGCGTCTTGCGCGCTTCTTTCAAACGCAGCAGCTTGGGCAAGCCCAGGTCGGCCGTGAACAGGAACACGGTCCAGCCGGCGAAACGCTGCTTCAGGGTCGTGCCCATGGCCGAATAGAAGGACGTCGACAGTTCATCTTCCGGGATGGTGCTGTCGCCGCGCACGCCGATACGCTCGCCGTACGGCGGGTTGGTCAGCATGATGCCCGGCACGTCGCTTGGCGGCTTGACTTCCTGCGCCTCGATCTGTTTCAGGGGCACGTCGAAACGCACGCCGGCGCAGCGCAGGTTATGGCGCGTCATGGCGACCATGTCACCCGAGATGTCGCTGCCGAAAATGGTCGGTTCGGCCGGCAACGGATTGACCTTGATGGCGTTTTTCATGGCATTCCACGGTGCCGGATCAAAGTCGTGGAAGTTTTCAAACGCGAACTGGCGCGAGGCACCTGGCGGAATTCCCTGCAGCATCTGCGCCGCTTCGGCCAGGATGGTGCCGGAACCGCACATCGGGTCGAACAGCACCATGCCAGGCTTCCAGCCCGACACGCGCAGCAGGCCGGCGGCCAGGTTTTCGCGCAGCGGCGCGTCGCCCGTCTCTTCGCGCCAGCCGCGCTTGAACAGGGCTTCACCCGACGTATCGAGGTAGACGGTAAACGTGTGCGCATCGAGGAAGCCGACGATGCGCATGTCCGGCGTCTTGGTGTTGACCGATGGACGCTCGTTGAACTGGTCGCGGAAGCGGTCGCAGATCGCATCCTTGATTTTCAGGGTCGTGAATTCCAGGCTGCGCAGCGGCGATTTGACGGCCGTGACGTCGACGCGGATCGTGTGGTGCACGCCGAACCAGTCTTCCCAGGATTGCGCCAGGGTCAGGTCATAGATATCGTTTTCCGTCTTGTAGCCGGAATGGGCCATGCGCATCAGCACGCGCGAAGCGATGCGCGAATGCAGGTTGATACGGTAGGAGTCCAGCAGGTCGCCCGAGCAGTGTACGCCGCCCGGCACCTGGTTGTGGACCTTCATGGTCGAACTATCCTGGGCGATCTCGCCCAGTTCCTCGGCCAGCGCCGCTTCCATGCCGCGCGGGCATGGGCAAAAATATGAAGCCATGGTTGGTGTACCCTTATTCCATTGTGTTGAACGCCCGCTAAATTACAGGCGCTGCTTACTACGTTAAAAAATACTACGTTTAAAAAACTGCTTTTGCCTGACTACCCTGCCAGCGCCCGCTCGACAAAATCGAGGCGGTCCTGGCCCCAGTACCCGTCGCCATCGACGATGTACCACGGCGAGCCGAAAACGCTGGCGGCGGTAGCCGCTTCCGTGTTGGCATCGTACTCGGCCTGCACGCTGGCCGTTTCCGACGTTTTCAGCAACTGGCGGCCATCGAAACCGGCGTCAAAGGCGATCTGCACCAGCGTTTCCTCGTCGCCGATGTTGCGCTCTTCGGCCCACAGCCCGCGCATGATGGCGTGCGCCAGGTTCAGCGATGCCTCCACGCCGTGCGCCAGGCGCGTGGCGATGATCAGCTTGGCCGAGGCTTCCGGCGACACGGGGAAGAACTTCGGCTGCAGGGTCAATGGCACTTGCAAAAAGGCCGACCAGCGCGCCAGTTCGGCCAGGCGATATGCCTGGCGCTGCGGTGCG
The DNA here is from genome assembly GCF_002735705.1 of Janthinobacterium sp. BJB426. GTDB lineage: Bacteria > Pseudomonadota > Gammaproteobacteria > Burkholderiales > Burkholderiaceae_D > Janthinobacterium. The sequence goes on along the minus strand of NZ_PDZL01000001.1, from coordinate 142,227 downwards.
CGCTTGGCCAGCGGCAGCCCGCCCGACACGCTGAAGACCTTGCCCAGGTCGAAGGGACGCACGTCGATCTGGGCGCCCGTCTTCGCGGCGATGGCCATCAGGCGCGCGTGGCCCAGGTAAGTCCATGGCGAGTGGGGCGCGAAGAAATACTGCACGACTTTGTTTTGACTTGCACTCATCTCGACTCCCTTAGAAAGGCTTGACCACGACCAGCACGACGACGGCCAGCAGCATCACCACCGGCACTTCGTTAAAATAGCGGAACCACTTGTGGCTGCGTTTATTCAGGCCTTTTTCAAACTTGCGCAGGATGGAACCGCAGGCGTGGTGATAGCCGAGCAGCAGCACCACGAATGTCAGCTTGGCGTGCATCCAGCCCGGCATCTTCATGCGGCCTTCGCCCCCGCCATACAGCATCCACATCAACGCCAGCCCCAGCACCATGGCCGGCAGCGCCAGCAGCGACATGAAGCGGTACAGCTTGCGCGCCATCAGCAGCAGGCGCTCGGTGGCGACCGTTTCCGTCTCCATCGCCAGGTTCACGAAGATGCGCGGCAAGTAAAACAGGCCGGCGAACCAGGACATGACGAAGATGATGTGGAAGGCTTTGGTCCAGAGAAAGAGCATGGGGTTTCCAGTGTCGGAGGTGGAGAAAAACGAGAGCACGGGCCGCCTCGTGGGCAGCCCGCGAAAGAAACTATTTACGTACTTCGCCGTGGCCAAAGACCACGTACTTGAGCGAGGTCAGGCCTTCCAGTCCCACCGGTCCGCGCGCATGCAGCTTGTCGTTCGAGATGCCGATTTCGGCGCCCAGGCCATATTCGAAACCGTCGGCGAAACGCGTCGACGCGTTCACCATCACCGAGGCGGAATCGACTTCGCGCAGGAAGCGCAGCGCATCGCTGTAGTCTTCCGTGATGATCGATTCCGTATGCTTCGATGAATACCGGTTGATGTGGTCCATCGCTTCGTCGATGCCGTCGACCACTTTCACCGACAGGATGGCCGCCAGGTATTCGGTGGACCAGTCTTCCTCGGTGGCGGGCACCAGGTGCGGATAAGCAGCGGCGGCCAGGATCGCATGGCTTTCCGGATCGGCGCGCAGTTCCACCTGCTTGGTCAAATACAGTTCGGCCAGTTGCGGCAGCACGATAGCGGCGACGGCGCGCGACACCAGCAGGGTTTCCATGGTGTTGCAGGTGCCGTAGCGGTGGCACTTCGCGTTGAAGCCGATATCGATCGCCTTTTTGATATCGGCCTTGGCGTCGATATACACATGGCAGATGCCATCGAGGTGCTTGATCATCGGCACGGTGGCCTCGGCCATCAGGCGTGCGATCAGGCCCTTGCCGCCGCGCGGCACGATGACGTCGACGAATTGCGGCATGGTGATCAGGGCGCCGACGGCGGCACGGTCGGTGGTGTCGATGACTTGCACGGCATCGGCCGGCAGGCCTGCTCCCTGCAAACCCTCCGCCACCAGCTTGGCCAGCGCGCGGTTGCAGTGTATCGCTTCCGAACCGCCGCGCAAGATCGTCGCGTTGCCGCTCTTGATGCACAGGCCGGCCGCGTCCACTGTCACGTTCGGACGCGCTTCATAGATGATGCCGATGACACCCAGCGGCACTCGCATCTGGCCCACCTGGATGCCCGTCGGACGGAACTTCATGTTCGAGATTTCGCCGATCGGATCGGCCAGTGAGACGATCTGCGTCAAGCCTTCGACCATGGTGGCAATGGCGGCGTCGGACAGGGTCAGGCGGTCGAGCATGGCCGGCGCCAGACCGGCGGCAGCAGCCGCATCGAGATCGCGCTGGTTCGCCGCGCGCAGCAGGTCGGCATCGCGCACGATGGCGGCGGCGATCAGGCTCAAGGCGCGGTTGCGCGTGGCGCTGTCGGCACGCGCCATGGCGCGCGAGGCGGCGCGCGCGCGCGTGCCCACGTCCTGCATATATTCTGTGATGTCCATGCTCGTATCCATAAAAGTTAACCCTTGGCGATCTTCAGGCCCAGCTGCAGCATGGCGTCCCAGGCGTCGCCCGCGTAGCCCTTGGCGCGCAAGCCCTTGATCATCTTGTCCACCTGCGCCGCCTGCTGCAGCGCCGCCTCCAGCACGGGCAGCGAAATGCGCCGCAGGGCCGGTTCCATCATCCGCTCGCGCGGACCCCAGATGCGGTGTTCCTTCAGCAGCGCGCCCAATGGACGCCCTTGCGCCATGCCGGCCTTCAATTTTAACAGCGTGCGGATTTCTTCGGAGACGGCCCACAAGACCAGCGGCAGCGCCTCGCCCTCGCCCTTCAAGCCTTCGAGCATGCGCACCAGGCGCGCCGGGTCGCCAGCCAGCATGGCTTCGGACAGTTTGAAGACATCATAGCGGGCCACGTTCAGCACCGCGTCCTGCACTTGTTCGTACGTCAGCTTGCCCGCGGCATGCAGCAGGCCCAGTTTCTGGATTTCCTGGTGCGCCGCCAGCAAATTGCCTTCCACCCGTTCGGCGATGAAGTCGATGCTGGCCCGTTCGGCGCTTTGCCCCTGCGCGGCCAGGCGCTGGGATATCCAGGCCGGCAACTGCGCCCGTTCCACATTCGGAATGTCGATATACACGGCCGCCTGCTGCAGGCTGGCGACCCAGGCCGCCTTCTGCGTGGCCCAGTCCAGCTTGGGCAAGGTGATCAGGGTCAGGTTGTCGGGGCTGAGGTTTTTCGCGTAGCTTTGCAGCGCCGCACCGCCATCCTTGCCCGGCTTGCCGGTGGGGATGCGCAGCTCGATCAGTTTTTTATCGCCGAACAGCGACAGCTCCTGGTTCGCCGCCAGCAGTTCGCCCCACTTGAAGCTGCGCTCCACCGTCAGCACGTCGCGCTCGGAGTAACCCTGCGCGCGCGCCGCGCGGCGGATCTTGTCGGCCGCTTCCAGCGCCAGCAAGTGTTCGTCGCTGGTGATCACATACAGCTGCGCCAGCGGCTTGGCCACATGCCCATCGAGCGCGTCTATCCGCAATTGCATGGCGTCCCCGTTACTGCTGCGGGGCTGCCGGCGCGACCGGCGTCACGGGCGCCACCGACATGGCCGGCAGCACCGGCTTGATGGCGGCCAGACGGCGCATGATCTGCTGCACCAGGTCGTTGCGCATGTCGCGGTACAGCGCCGCTTCTTCCGTTTCCTTGGCCAGTACCTGCGATTCGTCGAAGGTAATCGGACGCACCAGGCTGATGGTCGTCGGTGCCAGCAACTGGTTGCCGGCCTTGTCCACCACGCGGAAATTGATCGAATAGCCAAGTTGGTACTCTTGCACGCGGCCATTTTTGTTCAGCGACAAAATGGTCTTGGTACGATTCCTCTCCGGGTCGTTGAGCACTTCAAGGACGGCGTCGGCGCCATCCTTGGTACTCACCACCTCCGTGCTGCCAATGGCGCGGATATAGCGCTTCAGGCCGATCGCCAGCGGCGACGTGTCGGGCAAGCCGATGTACATCGTCGCGAACGGCAGCATGAAACTGCCGTTCGAACCGCGCAAATGAAAGCCGCAGGCCGACAGCAAAACAGTCAGGCCCAACGCCAGCACGGCACGGCGGCCCAACAGCGATACTTGAGAGGAAGTCGTCATGATTACACCACGATGCTGATTAACTTGCCTGGCACGACGATGATCTTCTTCGGCGTGGTCTCGACGTACTTCTGCACACTTTCGCACGCCAGCGCAGCCGCTTCGATGCTGGCCTTGTCCGCATCCTTGGACACCGTGATCGAGCCGCGCAGCTTGCCGTTCACCTGGATCATCATCTCGATCTCGGACTGTTCCAATGCTTGCGGGTCGACTTGCGGCCAGGCGACGTTGAGCAGGTCGCCGTGCACGCCAGCGTAGCCCAGTTCCTGCCACAGCACGTGGGTGATGTGCGGCGCGACAGGGTTCAACAGACGCAGGAAGATGGAGAAGCCTTCGGCGATCAGCGCCTTCGACTGCGCGCTGTCGTCCAGCTTGGCCGATTCCAGCGTGTTGAGCATCTTCATGCAGGCCGACACCACGGTGTTGTACTGGATGCGCTTCAAGTCGTAATCGGCTTGCTGCAGCAGCTTGTGCAATTCGCGGCGCAGGTTTTTCTGCGCGTCGCCCGTGGCCGGTGCGGCGCCGCCAGCCAGTGCGGCCTGGATCGTCGCCGACTGGGCGTAGCCGAAGTTCCACACGCGGCGCAGGAAGCGGTTCGCGCCTTCGACGCCGCTGCCCGACCATTCCAGCGTCTGTTCCGGCGGCGAGGCGAACATGGTGAACAGGCGGGCCGTGTCGGCGCCGTACTGCTCGATCTGCGCTTGCGGGTCGATGCCGTTGTTCTTCGACTTCGACATTTTTTCCGTGCCGCCGATTTCCACCGGCTGGCCGTCGGCCACCAGGACGGCGCTTTGCGGACGGCCCTTGTCATCGAGCGACAGGCGCACGTCGTCCGGGTTGAACCAGGTGGTCTTGCCCACCGCGTCCTTGCGGAAATACGTTTCGTTGAGCACCATGCCTTGCGTCAGCAGGTTGACGAACGGCTCGTCGAACTTGACCAGGCCGAAGTCGCGCATGATCTTGGTCCAGAAGCGCGCGTACAGCAAGTGCATGACGGCGTGTTCAATGCCGCCGATGTACTGGTCCATCGGCATCCAGTAATCGTTGCGCGCGTCGACCATGGCGTCGTTCGAACCTGGCGAGGTATAGCGCATGTAGTACCACGACGAATCGACGAAAGTATCCATGGTGTCCGTCTCGCGGCGCGCCGGCTTGCCGCACTGCGGGCAGTCGCACTGCAGGAAGGCTTCATATTTATTCAGCGGATTGCCCGTGCCGTCCGGCACGCAGTCTTCCGGCAGCACCACCGGCAGATCTTTTTCCGGCACCGGCACCACGCCGCAGTCAAGGCAATGGATCATCGGGATCGGCGTGCCCCAGTAGCGCTGACGCGAAATGCCCCAGTCGCGCAGGCGGAACGTGGTTTTCTTTTCGCCCAGACCCAGTTCAGCCAGGTCGGCGGCCACCGCGTCGACGGCGGACGCGAAATGCAGGCCGTCGTATTTGCCGGAAGCGACGCAGACGCCATCCTTGCTGCCATACGATTCTTGCCACGCATCGGTGGAGAATTCGTGGCCCTTGACTTCGATGACTTGCTTGATCGGCAGGTCATATTTCTTGGCAAAGCCGAAATCGCGTTCGTCATGCGCCGGCACGCCCATCACGGCACCATCGCCGTAGGTGATCAGCACGTAGTTGCCGACCCACACTTCCACTTGCGCGCCCGTCAGCGGATGGGTGACGAACAGGCCCGTCGGCATGCCCTTCTTCTCCATCGTTGCCATGTCCGCTTCGATCACGGAACCGAGCTTGCATTCGGCGTTGAAGGCGGCCAGCGCAGGATTCGTTTGCGCGGCGTGGATGGCCAGCGGGTGCTCGGCGGCCACGGCGCAGAAGGTCACGCCCATGACGGTGTCCGGACGGGTGGTAAACACATACAGCTTGCCGTCGCCGATCAGGCTGCCTTCGGCATCCTTGATCTGGTGCGGGAAGGCGAAGCGCACGCCCGTCGACTTGCCGATCCAGTTGGTCTGCATGATGCGCACGCGCTCGGGCCAGCCCGGCAGCTTGTCATCCACATACGCCAGCAATTCTTCCGCATAGTCGGTGATGCGCGCGTAGTACATGGGGATTTCGCGCTTTTCGATCAGCGCGCCCGAACGCCAGCCGCGGCCATCGACGACTTGTTCGTTGGCCAGCACGGTCTGGTCGATCGGATCCCAGTTCACGGTACCGGTTTTCTTGTAGATGATGCCTTTTTCCAGCATCTTGAGGAACATCCACTGGTTCCATTTGTAGTATTCGGGCTTGCAGGCGGTCATTTCGCGCGACCAGTCGATGGCCAGGCCCATCGATTCCATCTGCTGCTTCATGTGGGCGATGTTCGAATACGTCCATTGCGCGGGCGGCACGTTGTTGGCCATGGCCGCGTTTTCCGCCGGCATGCCGAACGCATCCCAGCCCATCGGCATGAGCACGTTGTAGCCGTTCATGCGCAGGTAGCGGTACATCACGTCATTGATCGTATAGTTGCGCACGTGACCCATGTGCAGCTTGCCCGAAGGGTAAGGCAGCATCGAGCAGGCAAAATACTTGCCTTTTGGGAAACGCGGGTCGTGTTCGACGGCTTTATAGGCGTCGATCGCCTTCCAGTGCGATTGGGCGGCTTGTTCGACGTCGGCGGGACTATATTTATCTTGCATGATGATGTGCGACCAGCGTGGCCCGGCCAATAGTGGATATGAACCGAGCATTATACTGGTTGTCGCCGCCCGATAGCGCGGCGCGCTGGCGGCCCGGGTTCGCATATTTTGGCCGGCGCGCAATTATGCTGTGTAATATATACACAATCTTGTTCTTTGCATCAAAGCCGGCCATGATCGTCTACCAGGAATATCCGCCCATCCCCGCCCTGCGGCCCTGGCTCGATTGCGTCTGGACGTGCCGCGTGCAAACGGGCGCCATGCCCCAGACGCATCAGGTCTTGCCCGACAATTGCATCGACATCCTGTGCCAGGACCAGCAGGACGCCAGCTTTGCCGTGGGCATGATGACGGCGCCGATTGCCGTCGTCAGCCACGGTCTCGTGCAAACGGTGGCGGCCCGCTTCAAGCCAGGCGCGGCCGCCCGCTTCTTCCAGCTGCCCTTGTGCGAACTCAGCGATGGCCGCACGGGCTTGCAGCAGCTGTGGGGCCGCGAACTGGCGGCGCGCCTCGGTGACGCCCTGTGGAGCGAACCCTTGTCCAACGCGCAAAGAGTTTCTATTTTGCAAGAGTATCTATTGCTGCGCCTGCGCACCGCGCCGCCACGGCGTCAGGCGGGCGCGGCCGAGCATGCCATCGCCGCCATCGAGGCGGCAGCGGGGCAAGTGCGCGTGGACGGCCTGGCGCGGCAACTGGGCGTGTCACGCCAGCACCTTGCGCTGCAATTTCGCCAGCAAGTCGGCATCAGCCCGAAGCTGTTTGCCCGCATCTGCCGCTTTCGCGCGGCCAGCCAGGGGTTGACAAGCCTCGCGGGACAGCCGGACTGGGCGCAAGTGGCCTTGCAATATGGTTATTTCGACCAGTCGCACCTGATCCACGACTTCCAGGATTTCGCCCGCAGTTCGCCCGAGGCGTGGTTCATGTGCCGCCAGCATTGAGACCTTCCATTTTTACAATCGCGCGCCGCACGCCGATGGCATGATGGCGCCATTCTTCATTCACCAGGAGCAGAACATGATCAAGGGTTTACGCACCGTCACTTATCCCGTCCCCGACCTGGACAAGGCCAAAGCCTGGTACAGCCAGGTATTTGGCACGTCGCCCTATTTCGACCAGCCGTTCTATGTCGGTTTTAATATCGGCGGCTTCGAGCTGGGCTTGCTGCCAGATGGCCAGCCTGGCGCGCAGGGCAGTGTGACGTACTGGGGCGTGGACGGCATCGAGCAGGAAGTCGAGCGCATCGTGGCCCTGGGCGGCACCTTGCACCATCCGATCACGGACGTGGGCGACGGCATCCGCACGGTGGAATTGCTCGACCCGTTCGGCAACCAGATCGGCCTGATCGACAATCCCCATTTCGATACCAGCAAAGTCGTTTAGGCGGCTTCGCCCTGCAGCCATGCGCGAAATTGCTGCAAGGCCGTCTTTTCATGCGCCGTTTCGGGCGTGATCAGGTAATACGCGCGCTGGCCGCGCAGTGGGCGCTCGCATGCGATCTGCAATTCGCCACGCGCCAGTTCCGCTTCGACCAGCATGCGTGGCAGCAAGACCACGCCCTGCCCTTGCACGGCCGCCATGGCCAGCATGGAAAACAGTTCATAGCGGGCGCCATAGTGCGCCCCATCGCGTCCTTCTCCCTCGACCTGCATGGCGTCAAACCACTGGCGCCAGGCGCCTGGGCGCGTACTTTGCTGCAACAAGGTCAGTTCCAGCAAATCCTGCGGCTGCCACTCGCTGCGCGCCGCCAGCAGGCGCGGGCTGGCGACGGGCACGATTTCCTCATGCATGAGCAAGGTGGCGCGCGTGCCGGGCCAGCGCGCCAGCTGCTCGGGCGTGCCCGCATACAGCGCGCCGTCGTATTCCGTATCGGCAAACATGAACGGTTTTGTGTAGGCGTCGATATGCACGACGATGTCCGGGTGCAAACCCGCCAGCGACGACAGCCGCGGCATCAGCCAGCGCGTGGCAAACGTGGGAACGGAAGCGAGCTGCAAGGCGCCGCCGCCGCCCTGGCGCGCCATGGTGTCGAGCGTGTCGCGCTCCAGGCCATCGAGGCGGGCGGCGATCTGCCGCGCATACGCGGCGCCGGCGCTGGTCAGCAGCACGCCATGGCGCGTGCGCTGGAACAGTTGCACGCCAAGAAAGCTTTCCAGGGATGAAATCTGGCGCGACACGGCGCTTTGCGTCAGCGACAGTTCGCGCGCCGCATGCGTGTAGCTCTGGTGCCGCGCCGCCGCCTCGAAGCAGTTCAAGGCTTGCAGCATGGGGATTTTGCGTGACATGGGGGTATCCGGCCGGTAAAAGACCCCTAGTATGCCGCAAGATATGCGCAGCACGCATGTCTGGGTGCGAAAAAATCGTTTGCGCAAGGCTAGGCAAAAATCTACCATGAGCAATATTCAATCTTGCGCCGATCACCGGCGCTCACCTGCGAGGCCTGTGATGAGCAAAACCGTATTCGACTGGAATTCCCCCCTGCTGCTGGAAGAACAACTGACGGGCGACGAACGCGCCGTGCTGGAAGCGGCCCGCGACTATTGCCAGGGCAGCCTGGTGCCACGCGTACTCGAATCGTTCCGCCATGGCCGCACCGACGCGGCCATCTTCCGCGAAATGGGCGAACTGGGCTTGCTGGGCACCACCATACCCGAAGAATACGGCGGCGCCGGGCTGAACTATGTTTGCTACGGCCTGGCCGCACGCGAAGTCGAGCGCGTCGATTCGGGCTACCGCTCGATGATGAGCGTGCAATCCTCCTTGGTGATGGTGCCGATCAACGCTTTCGGCAACGAAGAAACCAAGCAAAAATACCTGCCGAAACTGGCGACGGGCGAATTCATCGGCTGCTTCGGCCTGACGGAACCGAACCACGGCTCCGACCCGGGCAGCATGGTCACGCGCGCGCGCAAAGTGCCGGGCGGCTATAGCTTGTCCGGCGCGAAGATGTGGATCACCAACAGCCCGATTGCCGACGTGTTCGTCGTCTGGGCCAAGGACGATGAAGGTGCGATCCGCGGCTTCGTGCTGGAAAAAGGCTGGAAAGGCCTGTCGGCGCCGGAAATCCACGGCAAGGTCGGCTTGCGCACCAGCATCACCGGTGAAATCGTCATGGATGAAGTATTTTGCCCGGAAGAAAACGCCTTCCCCGACGTGCGCGGCCTGAAAGGCCCGTTCACTTGCCTGAACAGCGCCCGTTACGGCATCGCCTGGGGCGCGCTGGGCGCGGCCGAAGACTGCTACCTGAAGGCTCGCCAGTACACGATGGACCGCCAGCAATTCGGCCGCCCATTGGCCGCGAACCAGCTGGTGCAAAAGAAACTGGCCGACATGCTGACGGAAATCACCATGGGCTTGCAAGGCTGCTTGCGCCTGGGCCGCATGAAGGATGAAGGTTCGCCCGCCGTGGAAATCACCTCGATCATGAAACGCAACAGCTGCGGCAAGGCCCTCGATATTGCCCGCGTGGCGCGCGACATGATGGGCGGCAACGGCATTTCCGACGAGTTCGGCGTCATCCGCCACCTGGTCAACCTGGAAGTGGTCAATACCTATGAAGGCACGCACGATGTGCACGCGCTGATCATCGGCCGCGCCATCACCGGCATCGCCGCCTTCAACTAATGGACGCCTTGGCTTCCACCCTGCGGCCCGCGCCGCTGGTCGGCTTGCGCGTGCTCGACCTGTCGCGCGTGCTGGCTGGCCCCTGGGCCGGGCAAATGCTGGCCGACCTGGGCGCCGACGTGGTCAAGGTTGAACAGCCGGGCCGCGGCGACGACACGCGCTCCTGGGGCCCGCCCTACCTGAAAGACGAGGACGGCCATGATACTGCCGAGGCCGCCTATTTCCAGTGCGCCAACCGCAACAAGCGCTCGCTATGCATCGACCTGGCTGCTCCCGAAGGCCAGGCGCTGGTGCGCCAGCTGGCGGCCGAATCAGATGTCTTGCTGGAAAATTTCAAGCTCGATGGCTTGAAGCAATACGGCCTCGATGCGGCCAGCTTGCTGGCACTCAACCCGCGCCTCGTGTATTGCTCGATCACCGGCTTTGGCCAGGATGGACCGTACGCGGCGCGCGCCGGCTATGACTTCCTGATCCAGGGCATGGGCGGCTTGATGAGCATCACGGGCGTGCCCGATGGCCAGCCGGGCGCCGGGCCGCAAAAAGTGGGTGTGGCGCAGACGGATATCCTGACGGGCCTGTATGCCACCATCGCCGTGCAGGCCGCGCTGGCCGAACGGGAACGCTCGGGACTGGGTCAGCATATCGACCTGGCCTTGCTCGACGTGCAAGTAGCGGCGCTGGGCAACCAGGCAGCCAACTACCTGTGCGGGGGAAAAGTGCCGCAGCGCATGGGCAATGCGCATCCGAACATTGTCCCATATCAAGACTTTCCCACGGCCGATGGCGACATGATTCTGGCGATCGGCAACGATGGGCAGTTCTCCCGCTTTTGCGCCGTCGCCGGCCATCCGGAATGGGCGCAGGATGAACGCTTCGCCACCAATCCGCAGCGCGTGGCGCACCGGGCAATCTTGATCCCCTTGATGCGCCAGACCACGGTCATGCGCACGACGGCCGAGTGGATCAGCGCCTTCGAGGCGCAAGCCGTGCCGTGCGGCCCCGTCAACCGCATCGACCAGGTCTTTGCCGACCCGCAAGTGGTGGCGCGTGGCTTGAAAGTGGAGATGCCGCATCCGACGGCGGGCACGGTGGCGCTGGTGGCCAATCCCGTGCGCCTCTCAAGCTCGCCAGTGCAATACCGGCTACCGCCGCCGCTGCTGGGCCAGCATACGCAGGAAGTGCTGCAGCAATGGCTGGGGTTGGACAGTGGAGAGATTGACGGCTTGCGCGAGCGCAAGATCGTCTAAAGAAAAACGCCGGCCAGTTGTAAAACTGTCCGGCGTTTTTTTATCTTCAGCGTTACTTCAGCGTCAATTTCAGCGCCGGTTTTTCGCCATAATCTTCATAGCGTTCATTGATGCCGGCGATACAGAACGTGATTTCTTCCAGTAAATCAGGCACTTGCGCTTTCATTGCCTCCGCGTCTTGCACGACGATGTCCAGCACTTCATTTGGCTTCAGACGGAACTTGCTCATGCCGTCCTCGTCGCGCAGATAGCTGAGGCAATCGACCCAGGCATCCATGCTGTTGCCGTAGAACTCGGGGAAACCGAAGGCTTGCACGCATTGCGCGTGAAAGCTCGCTGCGTCGGTGATATCTTTTCCATTCAGGATGGCAGTGGCCATGATCTTCCTCAGTTCTTCAGCGACAGCACATCCTGCATGTCGAACAGGCCGGTAGGCTTGTCGGCCAGGAAACGCGCGGCGCGCAGGGCGCCGTGGGCGTAGGTGACGCGACTGCTCGACTTGTGGCTGATCTCGATACGCTCGCCGATGCCGGCAAACAACACCGTATGGTCGCCGACGATATCGCCACCGCGGATGGTGGCAAAGCCGATGGTCGACGGGTCGCGTTCGCCCGTCACGCCTTCGCGGCCGTACACGGCGCATTCCTTCAAGTCGCGGCCCAGGGCGCCGGCCACCACTTCACCCATTTGCAGGGCCGTGCCCGATGGCGCATCGACCTTGTGGCGGTGATGGGCTTCGATGATCTCGATATCGTAGCCTTCGGACAGGCTTTTCGCGGCCAGTTCCAGCAGCTTCATGGTGACATTCACGCCCACGCTCATGTTCGGTGCGAACATGATGGCCGTCTTTTCGGCGGCGGCGGCAATCGCAGTCTTGCCCGCGTCATCGAAACCGGTGGTGCCGATGATCATCTTGATGCCGTGCTCGGCGCAATACGCGAGGTGCTGCAAAGTGCCTTCTGGACGCGTGAAGTCGATCAGGTAATCGGCGCCAGCCAGGCCGCTGGCCAAGTCGGATTCGATCAGCACGCCGGCAGGCTTGCCGAGGAAGGCGGCGGCATCCTGGCCGACGGAAGGCGAACCAGCGCGGTCGAGCGCGCCGGCCAGCACGGCGTCGGGTGCATTGCTGACGGCTTCGATCAGGATATGGCCCATGCGGCCGCTGGCGCCAGCGATGGCAATTTTCAGTTCAGTCATTTTATTCTCTTACAACAACTTATTTGGTGGGTTCGGCAGCAGGTGCAGGTGCAGGCTCAGCGGCAGGCACCGTTGCAGGTGCTGGCGCAACGTCAGGCTTGCTCACAGGAATGGCAGGAGCGGCATCGGCTGGTACCGGCACGGCGCTTGGCGCCACGGGCGATGGCACGGCGGCGGCAGGCACGTCGGCCTTGGCGACCTTGGCGAATGGCGACGGGCCGGCGATGCGGTCGATGTATTCTTTCTCTGTCGGCAAGTTGCCGCCTTCGAAACGTTCAACCTTGCCATCCTTGCCGAAATACACAACTACGCGGCTGGTAGTGGTTTCGCCACTGCCCCGGGCCAGGCGGAATGGATAATCCCAGCGGTCGGCATGGAAGATGTCGGTCAGCAACGAGGTGCCGAGGACGAAACGCACCTGGTCGCGCGTCATGCCCACTTTCAACTGGGCCAGCATCTCTTCGGAGACAAAGTTGCCTTGCTGAATGTCAGGACGATACGGCGAGAAAAACCACATGAATTTTTGCAGCGGCGTGACGGTCGTCGTCTGCGCGCCCTGCTCGGGCACGACCTCCTTGCCTTCTTTCAACGTGATGGCCGGCTTTTCACCCAGGATGCCGCGGCTGGCACAGCCAGACAGCGTCAACGCGACACAGACCATGCCTGCCACGACTGGTGCTCGAAATGAAATACGGTGCCAGAGAGATGGCAATACAGCCGGTGTTACGCGCATAAATGACCTCAATTTGATGAACAAAACGCCAGGAGTGGCCGGCCTGCCAAAAAATGCATATTTTGGCACTCCCCGCTAAAACGCTATATGATAAAGCACCTGACCCACATACGAGCAACAAACATGAGTAACAATCCTAGTGATCTCAAGGCAAGCGGCCTGAAAGCCACCCTGCCACGGCTGAAGATACTCGATATCTTCCAGAGTAGCCCGGTACGCCACCTGACCGCGGAAGACGTCTACAAGATTCTGCTGGCCGACAATATGGATGTCGGTTTAGCAACTGTCTACCGCGTCCTGACGCAATTCGAACAGGCCGGCTTGCTCAATCGCAACCATTTTGAAACCGGCAAGGCAATTTTCGAGCTCAACGAAGGCTCCCACCACGACCACCTGGTGTGCCTCGACTGTGGCCGGGTCGAAGAATTCTTCGACGAAGACATCGAAATCCGCCAGCAAAAAGTGGCCGAAGAGCGCGGCTTCAAGATCGCCGAACACGCTTTGGCCATCTACGGCAACTGCATCAAGGTAGCCTGCCCGCACAAAACAGCCTGACGTCTGACACATTCCGCCGGCCGTTCCCGCAAGGGGGCGGCCGGCGCTGTACGGCTAACGATCAGTGATGGCTGAGCGCACTGGACAGTAATTTGGCCGTAATATCGACGATCGGGATGACGCGCTCGTAAGCCATGCGCGTCGGTCCGATCACTCCCAACGTTCCCACGATCTTGCCGTTGACTTCATACGGCGCCGTCACCACGCTCATCTCATCCATCGGCACCAGGTTCGATTCGCCGCCGATAAAAATCTGCACACCCGTCGCCTTGCTCGATACGTCGAGCAGCTGCATCAAGCCCGTCTTTTGCTCGAACATGTCGAACATCTGACGCAGCGAATGCATATTCGATGACAGATCGCTCACGCTGAGCAAGTTACGCTCGCCGGAAATCACCATGTCGTCGCTATGGTCGGCCATCGCTTCACTGCCCGCCTCCACGGCCGCCTGCATCAGGCTGCCCATGTCGTCGCGCAACTGGCGCAATTCGCCCTGCAGGCGCACGCGCACGGCATCGAAGGACAGGCCGCCATAATTCTGATTGATGTAATTGGCCGATTGCACAAGTTGCGCCGGCGTATAGTCGGCTTCCGTCAGCAATAAACGGTTCTGCACGTCGCCGCCCGGAGCGACGATGACGAGCAGGATGCGCTTTTCGGACAGGCGCAGGAATTCGATTTGCTGGAATACGGATTCGCGGCGCGGACTGAGCACGACGCCGGCAAACTGCGACAGCGACGACAGCATCTGCGCCGCGTTGGCGATGGTTTTTTGCGGTTGCGGCGTCTGCAGGCGCATGCGCGATTCCACCATATGCTCGTCCAGGTGCCGGACCGTCAGCAAGGTGTCGACAAAGATGCGGTAGCCCCGCGGCGTGGGGATGCGTCCGGCCGAGGTGTGCGGACTGGACACATAACCGAGCTCTTCCAGGTCGGCCATGATATTGCGGATCGTGGCCGGCGACAGGTCGAGGCCGGAAATTTTCGACAAAGCGCGCGAACCGACCGGCAGGCCGTCGGCGATATATCGCTCGACCAGGGCTTTCAGCAGTGTTTGGGCACGTGTATCGAGTTGCATGGTGTTTTATTTAGGCAAGTATTTCTTAGCAAGTATTTTTTAAGCAAGCGGCAACGAAAGCGGCCGAACGTGCAGCAACAGCGCCTATTATGCACGTTCGCCCGGCCCGCGGCGATCAATCTTCCAATTGCTGCTGCAGCCATCGCAGCAACTCGTCAAAGTTGGCGCAGATGGCGTCGGGCTGCACGCCGGCGGCCAGATGGGCATCGCTGCCCTTGCGGTTCATCCAGACGGCACGCATGCCCGCCCCCTGCGCTCCCGTCACGTCGAAATATAGATCGTCGCCGACATACACGGCTTCATGAGGCGCCACGTCCAGCGCGGCGCAAGCGGCCAGGAAGATGCTGGCGTCGGGCTTGGCCACGCCAAAGTCGCTGGCGGCGATCGATACCTTGAAATGCTGCGCCAGGCCGATAATGTCAAGGTCCGCATTGCCGTTCGAGATTGAGCCGACCAGCATGCGCTGGCGCATCCAGACCAGGCCAGGCAAGACATCGTCATACGGCTGGACGCGGTTGCGCGCGGCCAGGAATTGCAGGATAGCCCCGTCGACCAGGGCGGGATCCTCGCCGGCCGCCTCGAAGGCGGCCAGCAGGCCTGCGCGGCGCAACTCGATCAGGTTGCCATGGAAATGCGGTTGTTCATTGAGCATGGCCAGACGGTGCTGGCGCAGCACCTCGATGGAAAACTGCTGCGCCACCTTGGGCGCGTGCGTGGCCAGCCAGTCGTGCAGCAGGGTTTCGGCGGCGGCAATCACGGGCGCGATGGGCCACAAGGTATCGTCGAGGTCAAACAGGATGGCCTTGGGCGGCACGGCGGGTTTTACAGGAGCAAGGGACATGGGACTCACAATGGGATGCTGCGTCACGCTGCGCAGAGTGTAGCTATTGTCGCACCGATCGCCGCCGCCGGCATGGCTGCGCCCCCGTGAAATGGGGCCGGGCCAGCGCTTCCCGGCGAAAAATTGTTACAGGGTGATACAAGGCAAGATCATCCAGCTTGCCAGATAGACTAAAATAGGCGCCATTCCAATGCGGCGCCAGCGTCCGCGTTGCGCTACCCAACCTAATTCGTTTTGGAGACTGTATGAAAAATTTGTACCTGCGCTCGATGCTGGCGGCGGCTTGCGCCGCCACACTGGCAGCCTGCGGCGGCAGCGGCGGCAACCTGTATCTGCAAGTCCAAGTCGGCGGCCTGGCCAAGGATGGCCTGATTCTCTTGAATGACGGGGAACGCTTGCCCGTTACGGTGGGCCAGACCAACGTTGTTTTCACCAAGCTGGTCAAGACCGATGACCGCTACGACATCACCATCGCGCAACAGCCCAAGGGCGCCGTTTGCACACTGACCAATGGCGTCGGCAAGGCATCGAGCTACTCCGTGAACATGGCATCCGTGACCTGCAAGACCAACACCTATCCGCTGAGCGGCACGGTTACGGGCCTGGCCGCGGATGGCTTGCGCCTGGTGATGGGCTCCATCAACACCTCCCTGCTGCTTGGCGCAACCGGCTACGAATTCAGCGTTGCTGACGGCGCCGCGTACGGCATTTCCATACTGACGCAGCCAACGGGCCAGAAGTGCCGCTTCCAGGGTTCCAGCAGCGCCGACGGCAGCGATACGGTCGGCACGATGGGATCTGCCGCCACGACCGCAGCCACACTCGACTGCAAGCCGCAGTAATCCTTGCGATCCGTCACCTATTTTTGGAGAAATATACATGAAGTTATCCTGCTTGCGCCCACTCGCCGCACTGCTGCTGACCTTGGGACTGGCCGCTTGCGGCGGCAAGGCCTCGTATGAGGTCAGCGGCACGATCTCCGGTTTGAACAATGAAGGGCTGATCCTGGTCAATGGCGGCGATCCCCTACCGGTTCCTGCGGGGAAAACAGCGTTTACCTTTGCCAAGCGCATCGACTATGGTACCGACTACAACATCACTGTGCAAACCCAGCCTGCCCACATGACTTGCAGCATCAGTGGTGGTTCCGGTTCGGCAGGCCATTACATCAATATCAGCGCCGCTGTTTCTTGTTTTCAAAACACGTATACCTTGGGCGGCACGGTTTCCGGCCTGACGGTGGACGGCCTGGTACTGATTAACGGTAGTGCAACAACAACGGTGGCCAAGGACGCCACGACCTTTACCATGGGCTCTGTCGCCTATGGCGACACCTATGGCGTCAGCGTCTCCGTTCAGCCTAAGGGTCTGCAGTGCGTCGTACAGCCAGGGACCGAAAAAGGCACCATGGGCGAAGCGAACGTGACGACGGTGAAGATCGTTTGCAATCCGGCCTGAGTGGCGGCAACGGTAGCCGCTGCGCGGCTACCGGGAAGAGATATCACGGAAATCTATAGTTGATATTCCAAAGATAAATTGGAGTTATATGTGGCGACGCAGCATAATGCATCTGTCTCCTCCAACTCTTCCAAGAATTGGATTTAGCCCGCTTTTACCAGCGGGCTTTTTTTTGCCCAAAATTCCTCACGCGGGCTTATTCAAGCCCGGCTGCAGCATCTGCACGATGCTGGAGAAATCCTGCTGCGCATAACCGGCTTGCGCATGCATCTGGTACAACTGGCGCACCAAGCCGCCCAAGGGCGTGGGCGCGTTCGCCGACAGGGCCGACTGTTGCGCCAGGCCCAGGTCTTTCAACATCAGCGCCGTGCCGAAGCCGCCCGTGTAATTGCGCGACGCGGGCGTGCCGTCCATGACACCGGGCCACGGGTTGTACACTTCCAGGGTCCAGTTGCGGCCCGAACTCTTGGCCATGATGTCGGACAGCACTTTCGGGTCCAGGCCATGCGCCACGCCCAGGTTCAGCGCTTCTGCGGTACCTGCCATCAAGATACCCAGCAGCATGTTGTTGCAAATCTTCGCCACCTGGCCCGCGCCCGCCTCGCCCGCATGGAAGATGTTCTTGCCCATCTTTTCCAGCAAAGGCCGCGCCTGCTGCAAGGCCGCTACACTACCGCCAACGATGAAAGTCAGGGTGCCGGCCGCCGCGCCCGCCGTGCCGCCCGAGACGGGCGCATCGATCATGGCAAAGCCGCGCTCGCTGGCCGCCTGCGCCACTTGCCGCGCCACATCGGCGGCGATGGTGCTGCAATCGATGAACAAGGCGCCAGGCTTGGCCGAGTCCAGCACGCCGCCTGCCGCCAGGTACAGTTCCTGTACGTGCTTGTTGGCTGGCAACATGGTGATGACGGCGTCGGCCGTCTGCACGGCAGCGCTGGCGGACGCCGCCGCCGTGGCGCCCGCCTCGACCAGGGACGCCACTGCCGCCGGCGCCAGGTCGAACACGGACACGTGGAAGCCTGCGGCCACCAAGTTGCGGGCCATCGGCGCACCCATGTTGCCCAAGCCGATGAAAGCGATATGTTGCATGGTAAAAATCTCCTGTTGTTCTTTTAATGCAGGTCGCGCAAAGGATGGCTATCCCATGGCGCCGCGAAATATTCATTAAGATACGCATCGCTGACCTCGGCCAGGCTGGCCGGCTGCCACTGCGGCGCGTTGTCCTTGTCGATCAGCAAGGCGCGCACGCCTTCGCGGAAATCGGCATGGGCACAGCATTGCACGGCCACGATCAATTCCAGCTGGAACACTTGCGCCAGACTCATGTGGCGTGTGCGTACGCGCATGGCCCACACCAAGACGGCCGAAGTGGGCGCACCCTTGTCGAGCGAGTGGGCCGCCTTTTGCAGCCAGGCCGACTCGCCGTCATACGCGGCAATGGCGGCCACCACCTCGGGCAAGGTAGGCGCTTGCGTCAAGGCGGCGATGGCGTCGAAGTTGGCGCGCACTTCGGAGGCGGGCAGCATGGACACCGGGGCCGAGAAGCCGCGCAGCAGGCGGTCCAGCTGCTCGCTGTTCGCCTGCGGACTGGCTTGCCATTGCGCCAGCGCCAGCGCGTCGAGCACCATGGCACGCTCTTCCTGGCGCAGGAAATAGTCGCCGAGACCCGCAAACAGGGCATCGGCCGCGTTCATCGGCGCCCCCGTCAGCCCCAGGAACAGGCCGCTGCGTCCCGGCATGCGGCCCAGGAACCAGCTGCCGCCCACGTCGGGAAACAGGCCGATCGTGATTTCCGGCATGGCGATGCGCGTGCTTTCCGTCACCACGCGGTGGCTGGCGCCCGCCATCAGGCCCAGGCCGCCGCCCATGACGATGCCGCCGCCCCACACCAGCAGCGGTTTCACGTACGTATGGATGCGGTGGTCGAGCCGGTATTCCTCGGTAAAGAAAGCCAGCGCCTGCGGGTTAGGCACGACGCCCGGCTGCTCGACGATGGCCGTGCGCAGGCTGCGCACGTCGCCGCCCGCGCAGAAAGCCTTGTCGGTTGACGATTGCAGCACCACGCAGGCGATGGCAGAGTCACTGGCCCAGCGCACGAGGGCGCCATCGATGGCGCGGATCATCTCCAGGGTCAGGGCATGCAAGGACTTTGGCGCGTCCAGGGTGATGACGCCCAGCTTCATGCCGCCAGGACAGTCGCGTTCCTCGATCTTCACAGTTTCAATACTGACGGTCTCAACCAAGGTTTCAGCCACGATTTCACCCATTCTTCCACTCCGCCGGACGTTTTTCCAGGAACGCTTGCACGCCCTCTTTCTGGTCTTGCGTATCGAACAAGCCGAGGAACAAGGTGCGCTCATCGGGCAAGGAATTGACCAGCGGATGGCTGCGCGCGCCCTGGATCAGGGTCTTGCACGCCGTCACGCTGCTGGGGCTTTGACGGGCCACCTTGGCGGCCAGGGCCAGCGCCGTGGCGGCAGCCTTGCCGGTTGGCACGACTTCCTCGACCAGGCCGATAGCCAGCGCCTTGGCCGCATCGACGCGTTCGCCACATAAAATCATGCGCTTGGCCCAGCCTTCGCCCACGAGCCACGGCAGGTGCTGCGTGCCGCCCGCGCACGGCAGCAAGCCGACGGACGCTTCCGGCAAGGCCATCTGCGCATGTTCCTCGGCAATACGGATATCGCAAGCCAGTGCGCATTCGAGCCCGCCGCCCATGGCATAGCCATTGATGGCGGCGATGCTGACGCCGCGAAACGCGGACAGCGCCTCGAACGCTTCGCCAAAGGCGGCGGCCATATTGAAAGCCATGTCCTTGTCGCCATCGGCAAACACTTTCAGATCAGCGCCAGCCGAGAAGAACTTGGCGCCGCCGCCCGTGATCACCAGTGCGTACACGTCCGGGTCGGCATTCAGGTCGGCCACCAGCTGCGTCAGCGCGTTCAGGCTGGCCAGGGTCCACGTGTGGGCGGGCGGGTTGTCGAGAGTCACCAGGGCCGTGTGGCCATGGCGTTCCAGCAGCAGATTTGTATACACTTTGGTCATCGCAAGTTCTCCGTGGCGCCATCTTTCAAAATCGCTCGCGCGACGATCAGGCGCATGATTTCATTCGTTCCTTCCAGGATCTGGTGCACCCGCGTGTCGCGCACGTGGCGCTCGAGCGGATACTCGCGGATGTAGCCATAGCCGCCGTGCAATTGCAGCGCATCGTTGGCCACATTAAAACCCACATCCGTGGCGAAACGTTTTGCCATGGCGCAATACGCCGTGGCGTCCGGGCTTTCCTGGTCCAGTTTCCAGGCGGCCAGGCGCACCATCTGGCGCGCCGCCACCAGTTCCGTCAGCATGTCGGCCAGCTTGAATTGCAGGGCCTGGAACTGCGCCAGTTCGCGGCCGAACTGCGTGCGCTCCTTCATGTACACCTGTGCCCGCGTGAGGGCAGCCTGCGCCGTGCCCACCGAGCACACGGCGATATTGATGCGCCCGCCATCGATGCCCTTCATGGCAATGGCAAAACCTTCGCCTTCCGCGCCCAGCAAGTTGCCAACCGGCACTTTCACCTGGTCAAAGCTGATGATGCGCGTGGGCTGGCTGTTCCAGCCCATCTTTTCTTCTTTCTTGCCATACACGATGCCAGGCAAGTTGGCCGGCACGGCAAACGCGGAAATACCGGCCGCGCCCTCGCCGCCCGTGCGTGCCATGACGATCAGCATGTCCGTCTGGCCCGCGCCGGAAATGAAGGCTTTCGTACCGTCGAGTACATAAAAGTCGCCATCCCTGACGGCCTTGGTGCGCAGCGATGCCGCGTCGGAACCGGATTGCGGTTCTGTCAGGCAATAGCTGGCCAGCTTCTGGCCGGCGGCCAGGGCCGGCACCCATTCGTCGCACAGGGCTTCCTGCCCCCAGCGCGACAGCATCCAGGTGGCCATGTTGTGGATCGTGATGTAGGCCGTAGTCGAGGTGCAGCCACCGGCCAGCTCCTCGAAGATGATGGCCGCGTCCTGGCGGCTCAAGCCCAGGCCGCCCCAGCGTTGCGGCGTGTACAGGCCGCAAAAGCCCATCTCACCCGCCTTGGCAATCGTTTCCACTGGGAAAATCGATTCCGCATCCCAATGCGCCGCGTGCGGCGCCAGTTCGCCTTCGGCAAACGCGCGCGCCGCCTGCTGGAACTCGCGCTGCTCGTCGCTCAGTTCAAAGTCCATGGTCCGGCTCCTTACTTGAGGCTGATGGTGGTGTTGACCTTGCCCACCGAGGCCGCGTCCGTGAACCAGCGCTGGGTAATCGTCTGCGTCTGCGTGTAGAACAGCACGACTTGCTTGCCGAACGGACCCAAATCGCCCAGCTTGGAGCCGCGCGAACCCGTAAAGCTGAACAGGGGAACGGGCACGGGAATGGGCACGTTGATGCCGACTTGTCCCACGTCGATTTCTTCCTGGAAATAGCGCGCGGCCGCGCCGCTTTGCGTGAACAGGGCCGTGCCATTGCCATTCGGATTCGCGTTGACCAGCGCAATCGCTTCATCGAGGGTATCGACTTCGACGACGATCAGCACGGGCCCAAAGATTTCCTGGTCATACACTGCCATGCCAGGTTTCACGCCAGACAGAATCGTCGGTCCGACAAAGTTGCCGTTCGGATAGCCATCGACCTTCACGTCGCGGCCATCGAGGGTCAGCACGGCGCCCTGTTCGATGCCCTTGGCGACCAGGCTGTGCACGCGCTCTTTTGCCGCGCAGGAAATCACGGGACCCAGGTCAGGATTGTCCTTGCCCGCGCCGACCGTCAAGGTTTGCGCCTTGGCGGACAATTCCGGCAGCCAGTCGCGTGCTTCGCCCACCAGCACGGCGACGGAGGCTGCCATGCAGCGCTGGCCGGCGGCGCCGAAGCCTGCGCCCAGCAGCTGATTCAGAGTCTGTTCTTTATTAGCGTCCGGCAAGACGACGGCGTGGTTCTTGGCGCCCATCATGCATTGCGCGCGCTTGCCGTTCAGGCTGGCGCGCTGGTACACATGCGTGCCCACCTTGCTGGAACCAACGAACGAGATCGCCTTGATGTCCGGGTGGTCGCACAGGGCGTTGACGACGTCTTCGCCGCCGTGAATCACGTTCAGCACGCCGGCCGGAATACCCGCCTGCAAGGCCAGGCGCACGAGTTTTTCCGTCACGAGCGGGTCTTGCTCCGATGGTTTCAGCACGAAAGTGTTGCCACAGGCAATCGCCATCGGGAACATCCACAGGGGGATCATGGCAGGGAAATTGAACGGGGTAATGCCGGCGCACACACCCAGCGGCTGCATCACGCTGTAGGTATCGACGCCGCCGGCCACGTTTTGCGCATATTCACCCATTTGCAGGGTGCCGATATTGGCCGCATGCTCCACCACTTCCAGGCCACGGAAGACGTCGCCTTCCGCGTCGAGCAGGGTCTTGCCCTGTTCCATGGTGAGCGTCGCGGCCAGGTCGGCCATGTTTTCGCGGATCAGCTGCTGGAGTTTGAGGAAGATGCGGGCGCGCGCGCCAATCGGCGTCTTGCGCCATGTCTTGAAGGCGCGCTGGGCCGAGGCGATGGCCGCGTTGACTTCATCCGGCGTGGCGAACGGTACCTTGGCCAATACTTCCTGCGTGGCCGGGTTGACGACGTCGCGCCAGACGGTGGTGCGGGATTCAACCCATTCGCCATTAATCAATAAAGGAACGGTCGGAATTGTAGTCTGCGTGGTCACTCGGTGTCTCCTTGTATGGGTAGTGGTCTGTTTGCATTATTCGCATAATACGGGCCGCAAACAAGGCGTGAAAATGCGAGATAATGCAAAGCTGAATCTGTTAATCTGCAAATGTTGTAAATTTGCAGATTCCACAAACCGGGGAAGAGGAAACGCAATGGCAAAGGTTTTCATGGGCGTGCGCCTGCAGCGGCTGCGCGAGGAACGGCGCATGACGCAGGTGGCGCTGGCCAAGTCCCTGGGCATTTCACCCAGCTACCTGAACCAGATGGAGCGCAACCAGCGCCCGCTGACGGTGCCGATTTTGCTGCGCATCGGCACCGTGCTGGGGGTCGATCCGCAAATCTTTTCCGAACACGACAGCGCCAGCCTCGTGGCCGACGTGCGCGACGTGTTCGGCGAATTGCCCGACGCGTCGCCCACCTCGATGGCCGAGCTCAAAATGCTGGTGGAAAACATGCCGGAACTGGCGCGCTCGATCTTGCTGCTACAACGGCGCTACCGCGTGATGGCGGAGCGGGCTGACACGTTGGCCGCGCGCCTCGATCACGGCAGCCGCGGCGCCAGTTCGGCGGCGCCCTCCACGGACGAGGAAGTGCGCGAATACCTGAACCGGCGGCAAAACTATATCGATGAACTGGACCGGGCGGCGGAGCTGGTGGCGGGCGAACTCGATCCGCAACTGCGCGCGCTCGACGCGCTGCAAGGCCGGCTGCTGGAGCGCCACGGCATCCAGGTGCAACTGTCCGATGGCGACGCGGGCATGGTGCGCAAACACCGCTTTGACGCCCAGCAACACATCCTGTGGCTGCCCGACACCTTGACGGGCGGCCAGCGCGCCTTCCAGATGGCGGCGCAAATCAGCCTGCTCGAACACAGCGAGCTGATCGA
This sequence comes from Janthinobacterium sp. BJB426, assembly GCF_002735705.1. Lineage (GTDB taxonomy): Bacteria > Pseudomonadota > Gammaproteobacteria > Burkholderiales > Burkholderiaceae_D > Janthinobacterium. The sequence continues at coordinate 118,638 of NZ_PDZL01000001.1, read as the reverse complement.
CGCGCTGGTGCTGGCGGCGGGACTCTCCGGCGCGGCGGCGCAAACGAGCGCGCGCCTGGCATTCTCGAATTACTTTGCCGGCGCCCTGCTGATGCCCTACCAGCGCTTTTTGCAGGCGGCGGAAACGCGCGCCTACGATATCGAGCGCCTGGCGCACCAGTTCGGCGTGGGTTTCGAAGCCGTCTGCCACCGCCTGAGCACCATGCAGCGCCCCGAGGCAGCGGGACTGCCCTTCTTCTTCGTGCGCGTCGACCGCGCGGGCAATGTCTCGAAGCGCCAGTCGGCCACGGATTTTCACTTTTCAAGGGTGGGCGGCACGTGCCCGCTGTGGATCGTCTACGACGCCTTCAGCCATCCGGGGCAAGTACTCACGCAAGTGGCCAGCATGCCGGACGGCTGCACCTATCTGTGGATCGCGCGCCAGGTCAGCACGGCGTCACCGGGTTTCAGGGCGCCGGGCAAAACCTTTGCCGTGGCGCTGGGCTGCGACATCTCGCAGGCGCACCGATTGATTTATTCGAAAGGACTCGACTTGCACGACCCGAGCAGCGCCACGCCCATCGGCACGGGCTGCAAGGTGTGCGAGCGCCAAAGCTGCCCGCAGCGGGCGTTTCCGTCGCTGCTGGCCCCACCACCGGCGTCGGCCTGATTTACTCGACGACCCTGGCGCGCAGTAGGTCGAACTCGCGCGTAAATTGCGCGCGCCAGTCGCGCCGCGTGCTGTCGTCTATCCAGGCCGCGTCGAGGCCATTCAACATGAAGCCGCGCATGTCATCGAGGCCGAAACCAAATTCGCGCATCATCATCCAGGCGCCCGTCGGCGTCACGTGGTGCAGGGTCGGATCGTCCGTGTTCGGATGCAGTTTCAGGCCCAGCTTGGCCATGGCGCGGATCGGGTGGTCGAGCGCCCAGCGCTCGGGCGCCAGGGTGCGCAAGTAATACGAATTGGTCGGCACGACCGTAAATACGAGACCGCGCTCCACGCAGCGCTGCGCCAGTTCCGGGTTGTCGACGATGGTGTAGCCATGGTCGACCCGGTCCACCTGCAATTGCTCGATGGCCGTCGCCACATTCATCCACGGCATGCCGAATTCGCCCGCGTGCGCCGTGCACTTGAAACCCGCCTCGCGCGCGGCGCGGTAGGCTTCGATGAACAGCTCTGGCGGGCGGTCGTTTTCGCGGTAATCGATGCCGATGCCGATGACTTCCGGCGCGCGGTAAGCCTTCATCCATTCCACCATCTGCACGGCTTCCGCGGGGGCCGCTTCGCGGTCGATGCTGGGGATCAAACGGCCGATCACGCCAAAATCGCGCTGCGCGTCGCGGATGGCGGCCACGATGGCGTCTTGCGCTGCGTCATAGCGGATGCCCGACACGCGCACGGTGCCGGTGGGGTTCCAGAAGAACTCCGCGTAGCGCACGCCGTGGCCATGCACGTCTTCCAGGTATTCGTAGGCGAGGCAGTACAGGTCCGTCGGCGAGACGATCAGATGCGCGTCGAGCGCGCGCAGCACGCGCAGCACACCGACGGGCTTGTCGCCGCGCGTGTAAAACGCGTCGATTTCCTCTGGGGTGACGACATTGCCCGTCTTGGCGGCCAGCGCGCGGAAAGTAGCCTGGCGCACCGTGCCAAACAGGTGGCAATGCAGCTCCACTTTCGGCATGGCACGTAAAAACTGTTCGATGCTCAGGGGTGAATTAGACATGAAGCTCGTTTCGTAGTGAAGTGGGTCAGACGAGAATGGCGGCCAGGCGGCGCATCAGGCACTCGATGGCGGCCGGGCCATCGGCCAGCATCGCCACTTGCGTGTTGATGGCAGCGCGGCGCGGCACGCGGAATTCGCACACCGTCATGCCGCGCGTCAGTTCGCCCGTCAATTCGATGGCCACGTGAGCCGGCTGGAACTGGAACAGCTGCGGCGCTTCCAGGTACAAGGCCACCACCGGGTCGTACATGGGCATCGGCACGGAACCGTCGCTGCTGCGGATGCGCACATACGCTTCCAGGTAGCCGGCCAGACGCTGCGCGCGCGGCGTGCCGATGGCGCGCAGGCGTTCCACTTCCAGTTTAGTGACCAGCAGCTGACGGCACAGGTTCAAGCCGAACATGCGCAGCGGGATGCCGGCCTGGAAAACCTGGGCGGCCGCTTCCGGATCCGCATAGATATTGAATTCGGCCGCCGCCGTATGGTTGCCCTGGTCGGTCGAGCCGCCCATCAAAATGATTTCGACGATTTTTTCCGCGATATCGGGCGCCTTGGCCAGCGCGGTTGCGATATTGGTCATCGGCGCAATCGCCATGATGGTGATCTGGCCAGGATACTTGCGCACGGCGGCGATCAGCGCGTCGACGGCGTGGCCGGGAGCATCCGTGGCGGCGCCCCGCGGCAGGATCTCGCCCGTGGTGGGCATGCCGCTGTCGCCGAGGATGCGCTGCGCCGTTTCGATGACGCCGGCCAGCGGTTCTTCGCAGCCCCGGTAGATCGGCACCGTCAAGCCATCATGCGCCTTGATGCGCAAGGCATTGTCGTAGGTGATGTCGACGGGCGCATTGCCCGCCACCACGCTCACGCCCAGCCACTCGATGTCGGGATTACTGCCCAACAGCAACATCGTCAGCCAGTCGTCGAAACCGGGATCGGTGTCGAGCCAGATCTTTTTCAAGGCTTGGGTCATGATGCTTTCCATTAAGAAATTACGCGCTCAGCCACAGGGCGCTGTCGGACGGCAGCACGAACGACACGGCCGTGCCTTCGCGCCAGGTGGCGCCGCCGGCTGCGCAAATGCCCTTGACCTGGCCCAGCGGCGTTTGCAGCAGGTATTCGACGGTGTCTCCCAGGAAGCCACGCGCCAGCACGGTGCCTGGATATTGCCCCGCCGCGTCGTCGGCCGCGCACACGCGCACCTTGTCCGGACGCCAGCCCAGCACCGTGGTGCCGGCAGCGACGGGCGACGTGTACGGCAGGCTGGCGCCCGCGTGGTGCAGCGCGCCGTCGCGGTAGTCGAACAGGTTTTCAAAACCCATGAAGTTGGCGACAAAACGCGTCGACGGCGTATTGAAGACGGCTTCCGGCGCGGCCAGCTGCTCGATGCGCCCGCCGTTCATGACGACGATGCGATCGGACAGGGCCAGCGCTTCTTCCTGGTCATGCGTCACGTACAGCATGGTGATGCCCAGCTCGCGCTGGATGCGGCGCAGTTCCGCGCGCATCTGCACGCGCAGCTTGGCGTCCAGGTTCGACAGCGGTTCATCGAGCAGCAGCAGGGCCGGCTCGACGACGATGGCGCGCGCCAGCGCCACGCGCTGCTGCTGGCCGCCGGACATTTGCGCCGGCAGGCGCGTTTCAAAACCCGTCAGGCCGACGGCCGCGATCACGGCTTCCACTTTGGTTTTCAGCAAAGCTGGCGCGACCTTGCGCAGACGCAAACCAAAAGCGATGTTGTCGTATACATTCAAGTGCGGGAACAGCGCATACGACTGGAACACCATGCCGATATTGCGTTTGTTCGGCGCCAGCTTGCCGATTTCGCGGCCATCCAAAATGATGCGGCCCGACTGCAGCGGCATCAGGCCGGCGATGGCGCGCATGGTGGTGGTCTTGCCGCAGCCGCTGGGGCCCAGCAGGGAAATCAATTCGCCCTGCTCGACGTGCAGGTCCAGGTCTTTCACGGACGTCGTGTTCTTGGCGTAGCCGAGGTTCAGCTTGTGCAGTTCCAGATAACTCATGGTGTGTTGCCTCTTACATGTATTTAGAAATGCCCAGCACCTTCTCGGTCACCATCACGAAGGCCATGGTGAACAAGACCAGCAAGGTCGACAGGGCAGCGATCGACGGGTCGAAGCTGTTTTCCATATGCCCCAGCATCTCGATCGGCAAGGTGCTGATGCCGGGTCCTGTCAGGAACAGCGAGACGGGCACCTGGTTGAACGAGGTGACGAAGGCGAGGAAGAAGGCGGCGATCACGGCGTTGCGGATATTCGGCAGCACGATCATGAAGAACGCGCGCAAACGCGATGCGCCCAGCGTGATGGCCGCATCCTCGATATCCACGCGCAAATTCACCAGGCTGGCGTACACCACGCGCACCGAATACGGAATCAGCAGCGCGATATGGCCGATCAGCAGGCCCACATACACGGGCGCGTTGATGGTCAATACCAGGTGGTGCAGCAAGCCCAGGCCGACGAGGATGGCGGGAATGATCAGCGGCGACGTCAGGATCTGGCGGATGGCGCCGATGCCGGGCGGCGGCATGCGCGAAAACGCATACGCGACGGGTATGCCCAGCAACAGCGCGATAACGGTGGCGATCAAGCCGATTTCCAGGCTGGTCTGGAAGGCGCGGCGGAACTCGGGCGCCGACCACACTTCGAGAATCCAGCGCAGCGAATACGACTCGGGCGGGAACGCCAGGGTTTCGCCGCCGGAAAAACCTGCCAGCACGACGATGGCGAAAGGCCCCAGCAGGAACAAAAACACCAGCCAAAGGACGGCGCGCGAAAACAAGCTTTCTTTCATACGGAACTCCGGCTCGATGAAATACGTTTAAGGCCGGCATTCACCAGCAGGGTCATGCAGACGAGGATGACGGCGATGACATTCGCCGCGCCGAAGTCGCTCTCCACGCTGACCTTCTGGTACAGCAGGGTTTCCAGCATCAGCACCTTGGTGCCGCCCAGCAGGGCCGGCGTCACATAGGCCGTCACGCAGCCCGTAAACACCAGGGTGCCGCCGACCACCAGGCCTTCCTGCGTCAGCGGCAGGGTGACCTTGCAAAACACTTGCCATGGATTGGCGCCCAGGGTAGCGGCGGCCGGTTCCACGTCGCGCGGCAGGTTTTCCAGCGCGCCCGCCAGCGACATCAGCATCAGCGGCAGCAGCAGTTGCAGCAGGCCGACAAACACGGCGAACTCGCTGAACAGCAAACGCAGCGGCTCTTCCGTCAAGCCCATGTTGACGAGCGCCGCGTTGACGGCGCCATTGCGGCCCAGCAGCACGATCCAGGCGTAGGTCCGCGCGATCGGCGAGACCATCAGCGGCAGGATCATCATGCCCACCACCAGGCCGCGCCACTTCGGCGACACGCGCGCCACGGCTTGCGCGGCCGGGTAGCCGAGGATGATGGACGCCAGGGTCACCAGCGCGGCAATGCGCAGGGTGCGCCAGAAGATGGTGCGGTTGAATTCCTGCGAGAAGAATTCAATGAAGCGGTCGACGCCCCACTGCATGCCGTCGCCGACGCGGAAGGCATCGACCAGCAAGGCCAGCACGGGCAGCAGGAAGCAGACAACGATAAAGATCAGCGCCGGCAGGACCAGCAGCAGTCCCAGGCGCTTTTTTGGATCAGCAAACATGGTGTTTTCTCCTCGTCACCACTATTTGCTCATGGCCTTGTTCCACTGCGTCATCCAGTTGCTGCGCTGCTTGAGGATGGTTTCCGGCTTGACGAATTTCAGCGAGCTGATCTGGTCGGCGCCATAGGTATTGAATTGCGCAGCCGCCACGGACAGGCGCACGTCCTTGTTGACGGGCGAGTCGACCAGGTTGGTCGCCAGCTGCGTCTGCACTTCCTTGGACAGCCAGAAATCCATCAACTGGTACGCCAGGTCCGCATTCTTCGAGCCGGCAACGATGCCCATCACATTCATGCCGGCCGCCTGGCCTTCTGCCGGGATGCTCCACTTCAGGGGCAGGCCCGTCTTGAGCATTTGCGACCAGGTAAAGCGCGCCACGGGCGCGGCCCAGATTTCATCTTGCGCAAACAGGGCGGCCAGCTGCGCGCTGTTCTTCGAGAACGTGACGACGTTGCCCTTCATGCCGACGATCTTCGCAAAACCGGTGGCGTAGTCGTCCGTCTTGCCACCCCAGGCCGCATCGGCCATGCGCAGCATCAACGGGCCCTGCGTGGTGCTCACGTCAGGGAAGGCCACGCGGCCCTTCAGTTCAGGGCGCCACAGGTCCTTCCAGGACGTCAGCGGGGCGATCTTGTCGCTGCGGTACACCAGGCCGACCGAGTACAAGGTGTAGCCGACGGCGAAATTGCCGCCGATGGGGTTTTTCGCCACGTCGTACAGGGCTTTGTAATTGCTCAGCTTGGAGTAATCCATGGGCTGGATGACGCCCTTTTGCGCCGCTTCCAGCATGCCGGAATCGGACAGCAGCACCAGATCGATCACCGGATTCTTGGCGTGCACCACCAGCTTGGCGATGCGGTCCGCGTTATTCCCCGTTTCCACCTTGATATCGCACCCGCATTTGGCCTTGAACGGCTCGTACACATACTTCATGAACAAGGGCTGGGCAATCGGATAGGCCGAAATGACCAGCTCGCGTTTTTCCGCGTGGGCGGCGTTAGCCAGCAAGCCTAGGCTCAACGCCAACATGAGGTGCTTTTTCAAGATGCTTCCTTTCAGGGGACGGCGCTGCGGGACAGCGCCTGTAAAGATGAATCAGTGTCAGAAATAATGTCGCATGCCGACGATCAGGACGCTTTGCGTCTTGCCGCCCGAGGCGCCAAAGCCGAACACGCGCGCGAATGTCGCATCGCCGGCCGCTTTCTGGTAGCTCCAGGTGATGGCGACATCGGTGCGCTTGGACAGGAAGTAATCGGCCTGGAAGTTGACCTGATGCCATTTCGGCGTCTTGTTGATCACGTCATATTTACCCGTGGTAAAGAAATACGACGCGCCCAGGTTCAACGCTTCCGTCAGCTTGTGGTTCACGTTCAAGTCCACGTTTTGCAGGGTCAGGTTGCTTTGGTCCAGGTAGTGGTAGCGCACGTTGGTGTACAGCGCACCAAACTTGGTCTTGCCCACATTATAAAAGCCTCCCGTGCCAGCGATGGCCTGGCTGTCCACGCCCGCCCCCTTGACGGCGCTCTTGTTGAAAATCAACAGGGAGCTGCCATAGTCATTGCCGATGGCGCCATTCGGTGCGTCCGGGCTGTTCGGGCGATCCATCTTGGTATAGGCGACGGCCCAGCTGAAGGCATCGACCTTGTAGCCGGCGCCCATGCTGTAGACGCGGTTGCGGTTGGAGTCTTCCGGGTTCTCGCTGAAACCGTACAAGCCCGTAAACGACAGGTTGCTGATGTTCGGGCTGACGTACTTGACGGCGTTTTGCACGCGCAAGTTGTTGTAGCCATTGTCGTTGTCGCCGATATGCACGCCGTTACTGGCGATGACCACCGGACCCAGCAGATCCTTGACAGCTTCGTACTGACGGCCCAGAGTCAGGGTACCCTTGTCGTTGCTGGACAAACCCACATACGACTGGCGGCCGAACAGGCGACCGCTTTGCGAGGCCGTGCCCGTCATCACGTTAAAACCGTTTTCCAGCACGAAGAGAGCCTTGGTGCCGTTGCCCAGGTCTTCCTGGCCGCGGAAACCGATGCGGGGATTCTGATTCGTGCCGCTCAGCGCATGCGTGCGGCTGCCATTACCCTCATCCGACACATAGCCGATACCGGCCGACAGCAAGCCATACACTTGCACGCTGCTTTGCGCCTGCGCCGCGCCCTGCGCCGCCAGCAAGCCACCCACTACCATCGTTCCCGTCATCCATTTGTTCATCGCCGCCACCCTAAAAAGAATAAACCCTGAGTTTTTTTGGAATTATTGTATTGATGCGTCCCTTGCATGGCGTGCCACCGCGAGTACCGGTGCCGCCTGGCAAGCGCTTCTCTGAAGATTGTTGCCTTCAAGACAAGTAAAGACCAGTCCAGAATATGGTAAATTGCGGGATAAGAAAATTTGTTTATTTTTATAAATCCATTACTTTTTCTAATAAGCAAACCCATGCATGAGTTGAGCAAGAAGATTTCCTTACGACATTTGCAAGCGTTTGCCACCCTAGCCCGGGTAAACAGCTTCAGCAAGGCTGCACAGGAATTGTGCGTGACCCAGCCGGCCCTCAGCGCGTCGATCAAGCTGCTGGAAAATCAACTGGGAAAAAAGTTGTTTAACCGCACAACCCACCAGCTGGAACTGACGCGCGAAGGCAAGCTGGCGCTCGATTACGCCACGCATTTATTGAATACGGCGAGCAACACGTTTGCCGATATCCAGCGTGCCATCGGCAGCGGCCGCCACCGCATCCGTATCGGCGCGATACCGTCCGCCATGGCGATGACGGCCGTGGTGGTGGCGCGCTACTGCGAGCAGCATGGCGATGAGGTGGAAATCGTCCTGTCGGACATGCCCAACGACGGCTTGCTGCACGCGCTGCATTCAGGCCAGCTGGACTTTTGCGTGGGCATCGAGGTGCCCGGCTCCGTGTCGCTGGAGAGCGTGGGCCTGTTCGAAGACGAGCTGGTGCTGGTGACAGCGGGACGCCATACGCTGGCGCCGCTCAAGGAAGTGCGCTGGGAGCAATTGGCGGGCCAGGAAATCGTCGTGTTCACCAAGGGCAGTATCTGGGAGTTCGCCTCGAGCGCGCTGCGCCAGCATGGCTTGAGCCCGTCGAGCCTGTACCAGATGATCCACAGCGAATCGCTGTACGGCGTGGTGCGCGCCGGCATCGCCGTGGGCATCATGCCCAGCCTGTACACGACCTTCCTCAACGACGAGGATTTGCATGTGGCGCCGCTGCGCCAGCCCACCTGCAAGCGCAAGATCGCCTTGATGCGGCGCAATGAAATCAGCCGCAACCACCATGTGGACGACTGTTTTTCAGCCCTGCGGCAAGATTTGCAGCAAGTCGACCAATGGTTTTAAATTAAGCCAGCACTGCCGGGGTCAGACCCCCGCTCACGTCGGCGCCTGCTCAGACGCCGGTGGTGGAGAGGGTCTGACCCCAGCCCTTGCCATTACTGCGGTGCTTTGAGCAGATTCGCCAAAGCAACATACTGCTCCAGCCCGACAGTTTCCGGGCGCAGGGTCGGATCGATGCCGGCCGCCTTGATCTGCTCTTCCGTAAACATGCCGGCCAGGCAGTTGCGGATCACCTTGCGGCGTTGCGAGAAGGCCTTCATGACCACCGCTTCCAGGGTAGCCTGGTCGCACGCCAGGCGCTCGGCCACGGGGATCATGCGCACGATGGCCGATTCCACTTTCGGCGGTGGGTCAAATGCTGTCGGCGGCACGATGAACAGCAAGGACATGTCATAGCGCCATTGCAGCATCACGGACAGGCGGCCATACGCCTTGCTGCCCGGCTCGGCTACCATGCGTTCGACGACTTCCTTTTGCAGCATGAAATGCTGGTCCAGCACCAGCGGCGCGAAATCCGCCAGGTGGAACAGCAACGGGCTGGAAATGTTGTACGGCAAGTTGCCCACGATGCGCAGCTTCTGGCCGGCCGGCACGGGGATTTTCGCGAAATCAAACTTCAGCGCGTCGCCCGAATGAATCGTCAGCTTGGCCGGATTGAAGGTCTTTTCCAGGCGCACGATCAGGTCGCGGTCCAGTTCGACCACATGCATCTGTTTCAAATGACGCAGCAACTGCTCCGTCATGGCACCCAGGCCGGGACCGATCTCGACCATGGCATCGTCCGGCTGCGGTGCGATGGCGGCCGTGATGTCGTCAAGGACGAAGCGGTCATGCAGGAAATTCTGGCCAAAGCGTTTGCGGGCAACGTGTTTCATATTCTGTTTTTCTATTCTAGAGGCGGTGTAGCGGGGTAAAACCGGTGGGCAGTCAGGCGCGGGTGCTGGCGCGCAGCATGTCGAGCGCCGTTTGCAGGGCTTGCTCCATGCTGTGGCAATCGGCCAGGCCGAGGCCCTGCGCGGCCAGGTCCAGCGCCGTACCGTGGTCGACCGAGGTGCGGATCAGCGGCAAGCCCAGGGTGATATTGATGCCGCGCCCGAATGTCGCGTATTTCAGCACGGGCAAGCCCTGGTCGTGGTACATGGCCAGCACGCAATCGGCATCGGCCAGGTACTTGTGCTGGAACAGGGTGTCGGCCGGATACGGGCCGCGCGCATCGATGCCGCGCGCTTGCGCCGCAGCAATCGCCGGTGCGATGACGTCGATTTCCTCGCGTCCCAGATACCCTCCCTCGCCCGCGTGCGGGTTCAGGCCGGTAACGAGGATGCGCGGTGCGGCGATGCCGAATTTCTGTTGCAAGTCCGTCTGGAGAATATCCAGGGTGACGGCCAGGCTGTCCATCGTGATGGCGGCAGACACGTCCTTCAAGGGCAGATGCGTGGTGGCCAGCGCCACGCGCAGGGTCGGTTCGCCATGGCCGGGTTCACCGGCCAGCATCATCACCACTTGCGGTGTATTGGTTTTTTCTGCCAGGTATTCCGTATGGCCTGAAAAGGCCACGCCGGCGTCGTTGATCGTGCTCTTTTGCAAGGGCGCCGTGACCATGGCACCAAACCAGCCGGCGGCTATACCTTCCACGGCCGCGTCCAGGGTCGCGAGCACGGAACGCCCGTTTTCCTTGTCGAGCACGCCAGGAATGACATTGTTCACCGTGGGAATATCGATCACGGCCAGGCGGCCCGGTCCGAACTGGGGCAGGCCACTGTTGCGCACGGCTTGCAGCGACAGCGCCGCCAGGCGGATATCCGGATCGATCAGGCTGGCCGTCAGCGCCAGGAAGGCGGCGTCGCCCAGCAGGATGCAGTTGACGTCATTGCGCATGGCCCAGGCCGCGCGTATGGAGATTTCCGGGCCGACACCAGCCGGTTCGCCACAAGTGATGGCGATGGCCGGGCGGCGTGCAGGGGGCAAGTTACTCATGCGCAATGAATCAACGGCATTACTGGTCGTCCGCGCGGAATTCGACGTAGGCACGGTCGCGCACTTCGCGCGCCCAGTTTTCCGTCGCTTCTTCCAGCTTGCGTTCGCGCAAGGCATTGCGTGCAGCGGCGCGCTGTTTCTCTTTCGAGACGTCGTCGCTCTTGCGTTCCAGCACTTCGATCAGGTGGAAGCCGAAGCTCGATTCGATCGGCTCGCTCACTTCGCCCGGTTTCAGCGCATTCATCGCCGTTTCAAATTCCGGCACGGTGTCGCCTGGATACAGCCAGCCCAGGTCGCCGCCCTTGGCAGCGGAACCGTCGTTCGAGAACAAGCGGGCCAGGTCTTCGAACTTGGCAGCCTTGTTATCGAGGCGCTCTTTCAATTCCAGCAATTTGCGCTTGGCTTCGGCAGCCGACAAGGTCGGCGTTATTTTCAGCAAGATATGGCGGGCATGCGTTTGCTGCACGGCAGCAACGGCTTGCGCCTCGGCAGCGCTGCGGCGGTCCACCAGCTTGAGGATGTGGAAACCCGTGTTGCTCTTGATGATAGGCGTGATCTGGCCAGGCTTCAGTTTCAGCAGTTGCTCCGTGAACAGGGGCGGCACGCGGTCGCTATGGCGCCAGCCGATATCGCCGCCGCTCAGCGCATCGCTGGCGTCGGAATAGGTGGCGGCCATCTTGGCGAAATCGGCGCCCGTGCGCAGCTGGCGGCTGACTTCTTCGGCGCGCGCGCGGCGCGCGGCGATCTGTTCAGGGCTGGAGTTTTCCGGAATGCGCACGAGAATCTGCGCCAGGTTCAGTTCCACCTGTTCGCTGGCGGCCGCTTTTTCCGCTTCCAGGAAGTTATCCACTTCGGAATCGGAAATCTGGATCTTGGCGTCGACTTCATGCTCGCGCAGGCGCTGCATGATGATTTCATCGCGGATTTCTTCGCGGAAAGTCGCAAACGGCGTGCCTTCCTTTTCCATCTGGTTGCGCAGTTCCTGCACCGTCATTTTTTGCTGTTCAGCAATACGGCCAATCGCGCGGTCCAGCGTCAGGTCGTCCACGCGCACGCCCATTTCCTTGGCCAGCTGCATTTGGGCGCGTTCAACAATCATGCGCTCCAGCAATTGACGACGCAGGTCGGCAGGATCGGGCAAGGGCACGTTCTGCGACTTCATGCGCTGCTCCACGCTCTTGATGCGGGCCGCCACTTCATTGCGCGTAATCACCTCGTCATTGACGACGACGGCGATGGAGTCGATGGTCTGGCCACTGCTCGAGGCAGGTGGCGTGAACCCCTTGGCCGGTGCCGCGGCAGCGGGCGTGGCGACAGGCGCTGGCGCAGCCTGTTGCGCCCAGACACTACTGGTCGTGGCGCCGGAAATGGCGCACAACAAAACCGTTGCAATTTTGAGTTGGTGCATACTGGCATTACGCATAATGTGTAGAGCGCTCATGAGTTCAGGTGAATAAAAAAACCGGTTTGTGCCAGCGCCGGGAACACCGGCGGCGGCAACGGTGCCTATCTTAACGGAGTGGCTGGCTCAGTGTCTGGTAACCAGGGATGGTTTTTGTAAAAGTTTCCAGGCCATTGGCGCCCAGGCCCAGGCCATTCGACAAGCCCGTCAATTCCAGCTGGAAGAAGATCGGCGTCGAAACAGTATTGGCCGTCGTCACGAAACGCTGCGCTCCCATGCGAAACACCCAGCAATCGCCCTTGTATTCCAGGCCGACCAGGCTTTCCAGCATGCTGCGATCCTTCAGGGAGTAACTGATGCGTCCCACGCCATACAGGCGGTCCGTCAACGGCCATTGCGTCGACACTTCCGCATTGCGCAAACTGCCACGCTGGAAACGATTACTGAAATTCAATACTTTCTTGACACCGGGCTGATATTGCAAGGTGTAGTTGTAGCTCATCAACTGGCGATCGCTGGGATTGTACTGTACCAGGCTGTCGACGGTCCAAGTCTCGGACACGCGGCCCGTTGCCGCCAGCAGGATATCCGAACGCGACTGGTTGACGGGCGTGGTCGAATTGAGCTGCACGCGCTGGTCGGCAAAATAGAAACGCTGGCCGAAGGTCAGGCGCATGCGCTCCGTGCCGTCCGTCTGCAGGAAGCGCGAGACGACGGCGGCCGTGACCTGGTTGGCATCGCCGATGCGGTCGCTGCCGACAAAACGGTTTTCCGTGAAGATCTGCGTCAGGTTGAAGGTGCCGTCGGCCGTATCGAATTTCGGAAACTGCGACTGGTCGCGGTACGGCGTGTAGACATAGAACAGGCGCGGCTCCAGCGTTTGCGTGCCGCCCTTGGCGCCAAACAGATTCGTGTCGCGCTCAAACACCAGGCCGCTGTCGACCGAGAAAGTCGGCACGGCGCGCGTAAACGAGGTATCCGGAAACAGCGCCTTGGTCCTGGCGTCATTGTCGAGCTGATACGCACTGGCATTGAGCATCAGCTTGGGCGTGATGAAGTAGCCAGGGCGCATGATGGGGAAACTCACTTGCGGCACGGCCACCAGGCGCGACCCTTGCACCAGGGTCGGGTGCGCAAAGCGCGTCGCTTCCGCGTCGAAGGTCCAGTCGAAACCGCCCCAGACGTCATATTTGCCAGCGTGGAAGTTCACCGCCGGCAAGCGGTCATACGGGCGCGGCACGGTCACCGTGGGATCGGGATCCTGCAGCACCTGGTAATTCTGCACGCGCGCCGTCAGGCTCCAGTCCTCGGTGCGGTAATCGGTGCGCAATTCGCGCAGCAACTGGCGCTCGGTGGCGGTGGCAACGGTTTTCGAGAAATCGTTCGGGTAATTATTGTCGGACGCCTCGCGCAAATCCCAGCTGTAACTCCAGCCCTTGGCCAGCGCCTGCTCATGCTTGGACTTGATCATGTAGCGGTTGGTCTTGGTCTGCTTGTCGTTAGGCAAGAACTCGAACGACGTCTCGCCCTGGTACAGGCCGGCATCCGTCTCGCCCATGTAGCGGCCCGTCGCACCGAGCTGGATGCCGCGCCGCTGGATGTAGCGCGGGTACAGGGTCAGGTCGCGGTTCGGCGCGATGTTCAGGTAATACGGCATCAGCAGCTCGAAACCGTTCTTCGAGGCAAAGCCCGGCGTGGGCGCCAGCCAGCCCGAGCGGCGCGCACCGGACAGCGAAAACGAGATGCCCGGCGTGCCCAGGATCGGCACGTCCTTGAAATAGATGATGGTCTTGCTGCCGGTACCCACGTCGCGGCCCGTATCGAGGTTCAAGGTGCTCGATTTCAGGTACCAGTCCGGATTCGGCCCTTCGCAGGTACTGTAAGTACCATCGATGACATTGGCTTCATCGGGGTTGATGAAGTCGACGCGCTCGGCCTTGCCCTGGCCGCCGCCCACTTCGAAGCGGTACGTCGGGTTGAGCAGGAAACCCTTGCCGGTCTCCATGTTCAGCTTCAGGACGTCGCCCGTGTAGTAATCGCCGAAACGCCACATCTTGATATGGCCCTCGGCGTCGAACTCATCTTCAACTTGTTTGTAACAAGCTGTATCGGCCGTCATTTTTGTGGTTTTTCCGCGCTCGATCACGACATTTTGATCGAGATTGAGCTCCCTTTCGGGGCGTCCCTTCATGCTGTTTGCCGTCATGACGGTGGGCGCGTCGGGATCTTCCACATGAACCGGACGCGGCGCTTTCTGGGCGTGGACAGGCACCGTCGTGGCGGCGACGAGCGCGCTGATGGCGAAAGCCCAGCGCTGCGAAGGGGGGGAGGCCGAAAACCAGCTCATGAATTGGAAGGGGCAAGCACCATTGACAGGCGATTTTTTGATTTGAATCCCTTATTATATGGGAATCTGCACCATCAACCCGATTCCACAGGCCGCTTAATGTCATTCTCCCCCAATTCCCCTGCCGCGCCGGCCTCCGCCGACGCTCGCCTGACCCTGTTGAAAGCCTGGTTGGCCCCCCTGAACCTCGTCGCGCCCGATTCCGCCCGCCCCGCTTCCAGCGATGCGAGCTTCCGCCGCTACTACCGCCTCGATGTCTTGCCCGGCAATACAACCTTGCCAGGAAAGACACTGATCGCCATGGATGCGCCGCCCGAGCGCGAAAACGTGCCCGCCTTTGTCAAGGTGGCCGGCTTGCTGAAAGGCGCCGGCGTGTCCGTGCCCGAGATCATCGCGCAAGACCTGGAGCAGGGCTTCCTGCTGCTCTCCGACCTGGGCACGACCACCTACCTCGATGCCCTGAACCACGACAACGCCAGCGTGCTGTACGCCGAAGCGCTCGAGTCGCTGATGAAAATCCAGCTGGCCAGCCAGCCGGACGTCTTGCCCGAATTCGACCGCGCCTTCATCCTGCGCGAAATGAATCTGTTCCCGGAATGGTTTATCGGCAAGCACCTGGGCGCCACCTTGACGGATGTGCAACAAACCCAGCTGGACAAGGTCTTCGAAGCCATCACGGCGAATATCTTGTCGCAGCAGCAAGTTTTCATGCACCGCGACTACCATTCTCGCAATTTGATGCACATCAACGATGGTTCACTCCCCAATCCCGGCATCCTCGACTTCCAGGACGCCGTCTTCGGCCCCGTCACCTACGACATCGCCTCGCTGCTGCGCGACGCGTATATCCAGTGGGATGAAGAACTGGTGCTCGACTGGGTGATCCGCTACTGGCAGCGCGCCAAGCAACTGGGCTTGCCCGTCAATCCCGACATCGACGCCTTCTACCGCGATTTCGAATTCACGGCCCTGCAACGCCATTTGAAAATTCTCGGCCTGTTCGCGCGCCTGAATTACCGCGACGGCAAGGATCTGTACATGGGCGACCTGCCAACCGTGCTCGACTACGTGCGCAAGACGGCCAACCGCTACACGGAACTCAAGCCGCTGGTGCGTTTGCTCGATGCCCTGGAGAATAAAACGCCGCAAGTTGGCTACACCTTCTGATCACTTCAGAGCAATTTACAATGAATCAGAAAACGAGTATTCCATGAAAGCCATGATCTTTGCCGCAGGCCGCGGTGAACGGATGCGTCCGCTTACCGATACCTGTCCCAAACCGCTGCTGAAAGTGCGCGGCCGTCCGCTGATCGTCTGGCACGTGCTGAACCTGGTGCGCGCCGGCATCACGGACATCGTCATCAACCATTCGCACCTGGGCCACCAGATCGAGGCAACCCTGGGCGATGGCAGCGCGTACGGCGCGCGCATCGCGTATTCGCCCGAGACCACGCCGCTGGAAACGGCAGGCGGCATCGCCCAGGCGCGCCACCTGCTGGGCGATGAACCCTTTCTCGCCATTTCCGGCGACATCTATTGCCCGTATTTCGACTTCAAGCAGGTACTCGACGTGCTGGCCGACAAGGACGTGCTGGGCACGCCGTATCCGGCCGACCAGCGCGACATCGCCTGGACTTACCTGGTGCCCAATCCCGACTTCCACCCACAGGGCGACTTCGGCCTGACCTTGTTCGCGATCAACAATACGGACGATACCAAGTGGACCTTCGCCAACATC
Source organism: Janthinobacterium sp. BJB426 (assembly GCF_002735705.1). GTDB lineage: Bacteria > Pseudomonadota > Gammaproteobacteria > Burkholderiales > Burkholderiaceae_D > Janthinobacterium. The sequence goes on along the minus strand of NZ_PDZL01000001.1, from coordinate 102,461 downwards.
GGCGTGTACCGTCCCGAGATGTTCGACGGCATTACGCCAGGCAGCCACGCCAAGCTGGGCGATTTGCTGCGCCGGTACGCGGACCAGGGCCGCGTGGGCGGCGAAGTCTATCCCGGCGAGTGGACGAATGTCGGCACGCCAGCGCAGCTCGACGTACTCAACGGCGTCACGGCCAAGGCCAGCGCAACATGATGGCCAACTACGCGGCCCGGCGCGCGGCGCTGCTGGCGCAGATGCTGCCGGGCAGCGTGGCCATCCTCGCCACGGCGCCCGAAGTGCCGCGCAACAGCGATTGCGATTATCCATACCGCCACGACAGCTATTTCTATTACCTGAGCGGCTTTACGGAACCCGACAGCGCCGTGGCCCTCGTGGCCGCCAGCGCCACGGCGCCCGCGCGCGCCATCCTGTTTTGCCGCGCCAAGAACACGGAGCGCGAAATCTGGGACGGTTTCCGCCACGGCCCCGAGGCGGCGCGCACGACGTTCGGCTTCGACGGCGCCTTCCCCATCGAGGAACTCGACGTGGAAATGACGCGCCTGCTGGCCGACGCCCCCGCCATTTACTATGCGCTGGGCGGCAGCCTCGATGCGCAGGTCAAGGTCTGGCTGCACAACGTGCGGCAAAAGGCCCGCAGCGGCGTCACGGCGCCCGCCATCGCGCATGACATCAACGGCATGCTCGACGCCATGCGCCTGCTGAAAGATACGGAAGAACAAGGCCTGATGCGCCGCGCGGCCGCCATTTCCAGCGCCGCCCACGTGCGCGCCATGCGCGCCACGCGGCCCGGCATGCACGAATACGCGCTCGAAGCGGAGCTGCTGTACGAATTTCGCCGCAGCGGCGCGCAATTCCCCGCGTATTCCTCCATCGTGGCCGGCGGCGGCAACGCCTGCATCCTGCATTACAGCGCCAACAACGCCGTGCTGCAGGACGGCGAGCTGGTGCTGATCGACGCCGGCTGCGAACTCGATGGCTACGCCTCCGACATCACGCGCACCTGGCCCGTCAACGGCCGCTTCAGCGGCCCGCAGCGGGCGCTGTATGAGCTGGTGCTGGCCGCGCAACAGGCAGCGCTGGACATGCTGCGCCCCGGCTTGCCGCACAGCGCCATCCACGAGGCGGCCGTGCAGGTGCTGGCGCAGGGCATGCTGGACCTGGGTTTGCTGGACCGGCAAAAAAGCGGCGGCGTGCAGGACGTCATCGCCGACAAGGCCTATATGCCCTTCTACATGCACGGCACCAGCCACTGGCTGGGCATGGACGTGCACGACGTGGGCGCCTACCGAGACACGGGTGCGCCAGGCAAGCCGTGGCGCGCGCTGGAAGTTGGCATGGTGCTGACGGTGGAACCGGGCATCTATGTGCGCCCCGGCGCGGGCGTGCCGGAGCAGTTCTGGCATACCGGCATCCGCATCGAAGACGACGTGCTGGTCACGCCGCAAGGCCATGAAGTCTTCAGCACGGCGCCCAAAAGCGTCGCTGAAATCGAACAACTGATGTCACAGGATTAACGCCGTCGCATGCATACACCGTCCACTTTCGATCTCGCCGTCTGCGGCGCCGGCCCCGTCGGCATGGCGCTGGCCGCCCTGCTGGTGCAGCGGGGCAGCCGCGCCGCCGGCATCGCCCTGCTCGACGCCAAATCGCTCGAGCAAGCCAGGCGCGACCCGCGCACCATCGCCCTGTCGCACGGCAGCCGCCAGATTCTCGAGGAAGCGGGCGCCTGGCCCGTGGAGGCGACACCTATCCACCAGATTCACGTCTCGCGCCGCGGCCAGTTCGGGCGCAGCCTGATGGACCGCAGCGAGCATGGCGTCGAGGCCCTCGGCTATGTAGCCCGTTACGGCGCCGTCGTCAGCGCGCTGGCCGACGTGTGCGAACGCCTGGGCGTGGCCAGCCTGCGCCCGGCCCTGGTGACGGGCAGCGTGGAAGACGCCGACGGCGTCTGCGTGCAGCTGGAACAGGATGGCGCCGCGTCGAGCTTGCGCGCCAGCCTGCTGGTGCAAGCCGAGGGAGGCCTGTTCGGCCAGCAGCAGGAACGCGCCGTCAGCCGCGATTATGGCCAAAGCGCCATCATTGCCCATGTGCGCACCAGCGATCCCGCCGCCCACCGCGCGTACGAGCGCTTCACCGATGAAGGCCCGCTGGCCCTGCTGCCGCAGGACGACGGCTACGCGCTGGTGTGGTGCGTGCCGCCCACGCGCGCCGAACAATTGCTGGCCCTCGACGACGCGGCCTTCCTGGCGCGCCTGGGCGCCGCCTTCGGCAGCCGCCTGGGACGCTTTAGCCACACGACGGCGCGCCTGGCCTATCCGCTGGGCCTGAACGCGCAGACGGGTGGCACGGCGCGCACGGTCGCCATCGGCAATGCGGCGCAAACCCTGCATCCGGTGGCGGGACAGGGCCTGAACCTGGGCTTGCGCGACGCCGCCGTGCTGGCCCGCGTGCTGGCGCAGGACAGCAGCCCGGCCGGGCTGGAACGCTACGCCAGCCTGCGCCAGGCAGACCGGGGGCTGACCGTGCGCGTGACCGACACCATGGCGCGCATCTTCACGGGCAGCGCGCCCACGCAAGGCTTGCTGGGCCTGTCGCTGGGCTTGCTGGACGCATTCCCGCCGGTACGCAAGGCACTGGCCGGATTGATGATGTACGGTCGCCGCTGAATCTTGACAATAAGGAAATAGCTGGGGCGAAAAAGAAACAGGCGGGCGATCCGGCATGGAGTAAACGGCCCGCGGATGCGACAATGGCTGTCACCTGGCTTTTGGCGACCGTTCCATGACAGATGCATTGCCCGCAGCACCGCCTGCCGCCCTTCCCGAAGTCCTCTTTTCCCGCCTGCTGGAAGACGCCCTCGACGCCGTCATCATCATCGACGAGCGGTGCCGCATCCGCTATATCAATGGCGCCATGCAGGCGCTGTCGGGCTATGCCAGCGGAGAATTGCTGGGGCAGACCCTGAACGGCCTGCTGCCCGACGCCGTCGGCGCCCAGCACGACAACCACGTGATCAACTACATCCGCAGCTCGCGCACCTCCAGCGTGCTGGGCAAGATACGCGAATTCGCCATCCGCCACCGCGACACGCAAATGATCCCCATCGAAATGAAGGCGCTGGACCTGGGCGTGGTCGACGGCATGCGCTATTTCGGCGCCTTCTTGCTCGACGTGCGCGAACGGCGCGAACTGGCGGCAAAAAACGCCAGCCTGCTGGCGCAGTTGGAACAGCAGGCGCTGCACGATGCGCTGACGTCGCTGCCCAACCGGCGCGCCTATGAAGCGCAGGCCGAGCAGGCGATGGCGCGCGCGGCGCGCAGCGGCGCCGCCCTGAGCGTGGGCGTGGCCGATCTCGACCATTTCAAAAAAATCAACGACCGCTATGGTCATGCCGTGGGCGACGCCGTGCTGCGCACGGTGGCGCAGGCGCTGCGCGACACGGGGCGCATCACCGACGTGGCGGCGCGCCTCGGTGGCGAGGAGTTCGGCCTGCTCTTCCCCGACGCCAGCCTGCAGCAGGCACACCAGGTGGCCGAGCGCATCCGCGCGGCCGTGGCAGCGGCGGTCACCGTGCTGCCCGACGGCGGTTCGCTGCACGTCACCATCAGCATCGGCGTGGCGCCGCTGGTACAAGGCGCCAGCCTGGACGCGGCCATCTCGGATGCCGACAAGGCGCTGTATGTCGCCAAGCACCAGGGACGCAACCAGGTCGTCGCGGCAGCGGCCGGCCAATAAAAACGGCCCGCGCAAGGCGGGCCGCTCGTCTTGCACCGAGAGACTTTACTCGATTGCCTTGACCATATCCTCGATCACCTTCTTGGCGTCGCCAAACACCATCATCGTGTTCGGCTGGTAGAACAGGTCGTTGTCCAGGCCCGCATAGCCGGACGCCATTGAACGCTTGTTGACGATGATACTCTTGGCTTTATACGCTTCCAGGATCGGCATGCCGGCGATCGGCGATTTCGGGTCTTTCGCCGCCGGGTTGACCACGTCGTTCGCACCCAGCACCAGCACCACGTCCGTCTGGCCGAATTCGCCGTTGATGTCTTCCATCTCGAAGACCTGGTCGTACGGCACTTCCGCCTCGGCCAGCAGCACGTTCATGTGGCCCGGCATGCGCCCTGCCACCGGATGGATCGCATACTTGACGGTGATGCCCTTGTGCGTGAGCTTTTCCACCAGTTCTTTCAACGAATGCTGCGCGCGCGCCACGGCCAGGCCGTAGCCGGGCACGATGATGACGGTTTCCGCATTGCCCATGATGAAGGCGGCGTCGTCGGCCGAACCCGATTTCACGGGACGCTGTTCCTGCGCGCCCGCCGCGCCTGCGGCCGGCGCATCGCCACCGAAGCCGCCCAGGATGACGTTGAAGAACGAACGGTTCATGGCCTTGCACATGATGTACGACAGGATCGCGCCGGACGAACCAACGAGCGAACCGGCGATGATCAGCATCGAATTATTCAGCGAAAAACCGATGCCGGCCGCGGCCCAGCCCGAGTAACTGTTGAGCATCGACACCACCACCGGCATGTCGGCGCCGCCGATGGGAATGATGATCAGCACGCCCAGCGCAAAGGCGATGACGGCCATGACGATGAACGGCGTCCACGCCGGTTCGACGCCGTCGGCGAAGCAGAACACCAGGCCCAGCGCGATCATCACCAGCGCCAGCACCAGGTTGAGCATGTGCTGGCCCTTGAAGCTGACGGGTGCACCCTGGAACAGGCGGAACTTGTATTTGCCCGACAGCTTGCCGAAGGCAATCACGGAACCGGAGAACGTGATGGCGCCGACAAAGGTGCCGATGAACAGCTCGAAGCGATTACCGATGGGCAGCGCCTCGCCGTTCTTGGCAATATTGAAGGCCCACGGTTCCGACACGGCCGCCACGGCGATGCACACGGCCGCCAGACCGATCAGCGAATGCATGGCCGCCACCAGTTCCGGCATCTTCGTCATTTCCACGGTTTTCGCCAGGTAGGCGCCGATGGCGCCGCCCGTGACGATGCCGATGATGACGAGGGTCAGGCCCATGCCGCCCGTCTGCTGTTCCTTCAGTTTCAGGATCAGCGCCACGGTGGTGACGGCGGCAATGGCCATGCCGCTCATGCCGAAGGCATTGCCGCGGCGCGCCGTCGAGGGCGACGACAGGCCTTTCAAGGCCTGGATGAAGCACACCGAGGCGATCAGGTACATCATCGTCACCAGGTTCATGGTGACGAAGCTCATGGCGTGACTCATTCTTTTGCTCCTTGCTTGGCTTTCGGTTCTTTTTTACGGAACATCTCGAGCATGCGCTGCGTGACGAGGAAGCCGCCAAACACGTTGACGGCGGCCAGCGCCACGGCCAGGGTGCCGGCCGCCTGCGCCAGCGGGCCTTGCGTCAGGCCGGCCGCCAGCATGGCGCCGACGATGATGATGGCGGAAATGGCATTGGTGACGGCCATCAGCGGCGTATGCAGCGCCGGTGTGACGGTCCAGACGACGTGGTAGCCGACATAAATGGCCAGCACGAAGATGATCAGGTTAATGATGGTGTGACTGATTTCCATGATGTTGTTCTCTCCGGGCGCCGCGTTATTTTCTGAGGATGTCATTGCCCGCGCAAACCAGGCTGGCCTTGATGATTTCATCCTCGCGGTCGATCAGCAATTGGTCGTCCTTGTCGATGATGAGCTTTAAAAAGTCCAGCACGTTGCGCGCATACAGGGCCGACGCATCGGCCGCCACCAGGGTCGCCAGGTTCGGTTCGCCCACGATGTAGACGCCGTGCTTCAGCACCGTCTTGCCCAGTTCCGAGAGCGGGCAGTTGCCGCCCTGCTCCACGGCCAGATCGACGATGACGGAGCCGGGTTTCATGGCTTTCACCGTTTCTTCGGAAATGAGCACGGGCGCGGCGCGGCCGGGGATCAGCGCGGTGGTGATGATGATGTCGGCCAGTTTCGCCCGTTCATGCACCAGTTCGGCCTGGCGGCGCATCCAGTCGGCCGGCATGGCGCGCGCATAGCCGCCCGCACCCTTGGCAATCTCTTTTTCTTCATCCGTGAGGAAAGGCACGTCGAGGAACTTGGCGCCCAGCGACTCCACTTGTTCCTTGACGGGCGGACGCACGTCGGACGCCTCGATGACGGCGCCCAGGCGCTTGGCCGTGGCGATCGCCTGCAAACCTGCCACGCCCACGCCCATGATCAGCACGCGGGCCGCCTTGACGGTGCCGGCCGCCGTCATCAGCATCGGCATGAAGCGTTGATAGGTATTCGCCGCCACCAGCACGGCCTTGTAGCCGGCGATGTTCGCCTGCGACGACAGCACGTCCATCGACTGCGCGCGCGTGATGCGCGGCACGGCTTCCAGCGCGAAGGCGGACAGGCCGGCCGTGGCCATGGCGGCGATATTGTCCGCATCAAACGGGTTCAACATGCCGATCAGCACCGTGCCGCTGGCCATCAGGGCCCGTTCACCGGCATCGGGCGCGCGCACCTTGAGCACGATGGCGCAGCCATAGGCTTCCTGGGCGGTGCCGATCTGCGCGCCGGCGGCGGCATACGCGTCGTCAGGAATCGAGGCTTGCAGGCCCGCTCCCGACTGCACGACGATCTGATGCTTGGCTGCCAGCTTCTTGACTGTCTCGGGCGTGGCTGCCACCCGCGTTTCACCAGGCCGTGTTTCGGCCGGTATGCCTATCCTCATGATGCCTCCGCTAATTGATAAACTGACTAGAATCTAACACGGAAAGCAGCGCGTTAAACGTTTGTGAACCAGCAACTTTTAGTCGTACGACACTAATTTGCCCCTAATACCAATCCTCGTTCCGCCATGCGGTATGGCGCCCGTATTGTGGGAAAGGTGTGTCAATCTCACCACAGTCGAGCACGTGTGCGCGCTTGTTTTGACCACCGGTAAAGCCTATATTAGCGGGCGTTTCCTGCCATCTTGCCGCCTAAGCCCCCATGCTAGTGCGCTCCCCGGGAAAGACGTAAGTACCTCCCACCGCTATTTGCTAAAACGTTGTCATTTATCAATATGTCCGCGCAACAGAAGGCCGGGTTCAAACCGCGCGCGCAGAACAAGATAAAATGTCGGCTCTTTCAAGGATGGAATCATGCCGAGAATCTGGAAACCCTCTGTCACCGTTGCCGCCATCGTCGAGCGCGACGGCCTGTTTTTACTGATTGAAGAAGAGACCAGCGAAGGCATCAAGATCAATCAACCGGCCGGTCACCTCGACCCGTTCGAGTCGCTGGAACAGGCGGTGATCCGCGAAACGCTGGAAGAAGCGGCCTACGATTTCATCCCCACGGCACTGGTCGGCATGTACATGTCGCGCTATCAGTCACTGCGCACGGGCGAGGACGTGACCTATTTGCGCTTCACCTTTTGCGGCACGGCCGGCGCCGAGCATGACCGTCCGCTGGACGAAGGCATCATCCGCACCCTGTGGATGACGCGCGACGAGCTGGCGGCGTGCCAGGAACGCCACCGCAGCCCGCTGGTGCTGCAGTGTGTGGACGAATACCTGGCCGGCCGGCGCGCGCCGCTGGCCCTGCTGCACACGCATGCGTCCGTTTTCAATAGCGCATAGCAATACGCATTGCCATATTATTAAAGTAACTGGAAAGCAAGATGAGCAAGAAGAAAGTCGTTATCGGCATGTCGGGCGGGGTCGATTCCTCGGTCGCGGCATGGATGCTGAAGGAACAAGGCTATGAAGTCATCGGCCTGTTCATGAAAAACTGGGAAGATGACGACGATTCGGAATACTGCTCCACGCGCCAGGACTGGATCGATGCGGCCAGCGTGGCCGACGTCATCGGCGTCGATATCGAAGCCGTCAATTTCGCCTCCGAATACAAGGACCGCGTGTTCGCCGATTTCTTGCGCGAATACCAGGCTGGCCGCACGCCGAACCCGGACGTGCTGTGCAACGCCGAAATCAAGTTCAAGGCCTTCCTCGACCACGCCATGACGCTGGGCGCCGACCTGATCGCCACCGGCCACTATGCGCGCGTGCGCCAGGCGCCCACCGATGCGGGCCGTTATGAGCTGCTGAAAGCCGTCGACGCCAGCAAGGATCAAAGCTACTTCCTGCACCGTTTGAACCAGGCGCAGTTGTCCAAGACCTTGTTCCCGCTCGGTGAAATCCCGAAGACGCAAGTGCGCCAGATCGCCGAGAAACTGGCCCTGCCGAACGCGCAAAAGAAGGATTCGACGGGCATCTGCTTTATCGGCGAACGTCCGTTCCGCGAATTTTTGAACCGCTACCTGTCCTACAAGCCAGGCCCGATGAAAACGGCCGACGGCAAGACCGTGGGCGAACACGTGGGACTGAGTTTTTATACCCTGGGCCAGCGCAAGGGCATCGGCATCGGCGGCGTGAAGTCGTACCAGAACGCCGACGGCAGCAGCGACGCCTGGTATGTGGCGCGCAAGGATATCGCCAACAATACCTTGTGGGTGGTGCAGGGTCATGACCACCCGTGGCTGCTGTCACCGGCCTTGACGGCCGACCAGGCCAGCTGGGTGGCGGGAGTGGCGCCGCAGGCGGGCGCCTTGAGCGCCAAGACGCGCTACCGCCAGGCCGACGTGGCTTGCCACTTGCTGCCGGAGGGGAATGAACACTTCAGCCTGGCCTTCGACCAGGCGCAATGGGCCGTCACGCCGGGCCAGTCGGCCGTGCTGTACGACGGCGACGTGTGCCTGGGCGGCGGCATTATCGCCAGCGCGAGCGGCCTGGCTGGCGTCTAACTATTGCCTTGCGCAGCGGCGGCAAGCGCCTGCTGCTTGCGCACCATGGCAATGACCGTATTCCGCACGGTTTTCAGGACCGTGTCGGCCATGAACGGTTTCACGATGAAGCCCGACACGCCCATGGCGTGGGCCGCCTGCAGCGAGGCGGCATCGATGCCGCCCGAGACCATGAAAATGAGCGTCTTCGGATACTGGGCGCGGATGGTCTGCACCACATTCGTCCCATCTTCCACCTGTTCGCGCGCGATGCACACGAAATGCGGATGGTGCTTGACCAGCAGCGCCAGCCCCAGCGCGCTCGTATGCGTCTGCCCGCAGACATCGTAGCCGCCATCGGTCAGGACCGTGTTCAGCAGGCCGCGCGCCACGGCGCTGCTATCGATCAGGACTGTCTTTAACATCATGATTTACTTCCCTTGCTTGATTGTTCTTGCCTGGCGCTCTACTTTTCCCACGCCAGCTTGTTCCAGGTGACACCCAAGGTCACATCCGTTTTGAGCGCAACTAACTTTCTTGAAAGATACAGTATTTCCCGCTCTTTTCGCAGGCTTTCGCCCAGCGTGCCCGGCAAAATGCCCGCGCCGGCCATCACGGCGTCGATATTGCCGTAGGCACGCAACAGTTTCGCGCCCGTTTTCAGGCCGATCTTCGACACGCCGGGAATGCTGTCGGTGACGTCGCCCATCAGCGCCAGCAGGTCGGGCAGCAGTTCCGGCGGCACGCCGAACTTTTTCTCGACCCAGGCGTGGTCGTGCCAGATGCCCTTGAAGTGATCCCAGACGAGCGCGCCGTGGGCGATCAGGCCATGCAAGTCTTTGTCGGTGGTGGCGATGACGGCCGCGCCGCGCCCCTCGTGCAGCCAGCGCATGACAGCCGTGCCGATCACGTCGTCGGCCTCGACCTCGGGAATGCTGACCACATGCATGCCGAAGCTGGCCAGGGTGGCGTAAAAGCCGGGCAAGGCGTCGCGCAGCACCTGCGGCATGGGCTGGCGCCCCTCGCGGTAACCGGCATACAGGGCGTGGCGCCAGGTCGGGCCGCCAAAGTCGAAGGCCGGCAGGATGTGCGTCGGCTCGTGGTCGTTGATGAGGGTGCGGAATGACGACAGCGCATGGCGCAGCGCGATCTCCGCCTTCAGGTCGGAATCGGGTTCAGGACTGGCTTCGTAGACGCGGCGTACGATATTCAAGCCGTCGATAGCGAGGAGTCGGGCCATGCGGTAAGTGGATACTGATTGAATCGGGCATTTTACCGTATGGTTCGCCGCACATCGGGCTTGAATGCCGCTTATTTGGCGAAATCGTAGGGCCCGCCACGCTCCAGCGCGCGCTGGTAGGCGGGCCGCGCGTGGATGCGCTGCAGGAACGCCGTCAGCTTCGGCAAGCGCTCGTCGAGTCCGCCGCGCATGGCGGCCGCTTCCAGCGGAAAACTCATCTGGATGTCGGCCGCCGTGAATTCATTGCCGGCAAACCATTTGGTGTTCTCCAGCTCCGCTTCCATGTAGGCCAGCTGGCTATTAATATTGGGCAGGACGAAGCTGCTCTTGACCTTGCTGGCGATGCCGCGCGCGATCGGCTTGACGAAAAACGGCATCGGCGACGATTCGACCTTGTCGAACACCAGCTTCATCAGCAGCGGCGGCATGGCCGAGCCTTCCGCGAAATGCAGCCAGTAAGTCCAGCGCAGCTTGTCCGGCGTGCCCGCCGCCGGGACCAGGCGGCCATTGCCGTAGCGCTCGACCAGGTAGTCGATGATGGCGCCCGATTCGGCGATGGTGTTGGCGCCATCCGTGATCACGGGCGACTTGCCCAGCGGATGCACGGCTTTCAAGGAAGCGGGCGCCAGCATGGTTTTCTGGTCGCGCTGGTAGCGCTTGACCTCGTAGTCGAGGCCCAGTTCCTCGAGCAGCCAGAGCACGCGCTGCGAGCGCGAGTTGTTCAGATGGTGGACGACGATCATGGTTTTCCCGGTAACGATGGTTGAGTTCCAGTATAGCCGGGGACGGCCGGATCGGGTCGGCGCAAGCGAATCGACGAAAAAATTGCGAAAAACAGTATTTTCAATTGATAACTTTTCAATAATCCCTTATCTTGTTTTGTTTCCAATCAGTAAGGAAACCCCTGTGGATTTCGACGCAAACAACACTACTCCCCGGCAAGAAGCCATCACCTTCAGCGCCACCGGCAGCGAATACTTCCGTATCTGGATCGTCAACCTGCTGCTGAGCATCGTCACCCTGGGCATTTATTCCGCCTGGGCCAAGGTGCGCCGCAACCGCTACTTCTATTCGAGCACCCACCTGGCGGGCGGCAGCTTCGAATACCATGGCAACGCCATCGCCATCCTGAAAGGCCGCATCGCGGCCGTGGTGCTGATCGCCGGCTACAACATCGCCTTCCAGGTCTCGCCCGTCGTCGGCTTGCTGATGTTCGTGCTGCTGGCCGCCATCCTGCCCTGGCTGGTCTGGAAAAGCCTGCAATTCAAGCTGTACAACACCAGCTATCGCGGCATCCGCTTCGGCTTTGGCGGCAGCGCCAAGGAAGCCTACAAATATTTCCTGTGGCTGCCCATCCTGAATACCTTCACGGGCGGCCTGATGACGCCTTTCCTGCACCAGCGCCTGAAGCGCTTCCAGCACACGCAAAGCCGTTTCGGCGCCACCCATTTCAGCTTTGACGCCACGGTCGGCAGCTTCTACAAGACCTACCTGCTGTTCTTCGCGCTGCTGCTGGGCGGCTTGCTGGTCCTGATTTTCGTCGTCTTCGGCAGCGTGTTCGCCTCGTTTGCGGCCAATGCGAATGACAAGACCAAGGTGGGCAGCCTGCTGTTTGCCATCGGCGCCTTGTACCTGTGGGCGTTCACCGTGCTGCCGCTGTTCCTGACCATGATCCAGAACCTGATCTGGAACCATACGCGCCTGCAGCAACACCAGTTCCAGTCGCAGCTGACCTGGGGCCGCACCACCTTCGTCATGCTGAGCAACCTGCTGGGCATCGTCGTCACCCTGGGCCTGTTTACGCCATTCGCCCATGTGCGCTGGCTGAAGTACCGCCTGGAAGCGACGTCCATGCTGGTGCACGGCAGCCTGGACGAATTTGTCGCCGCCACGGGCCAGCAAGTGTCGGCCACGGGCGAAGGCATGGTCGACCTGCTGGACTTCGACCTGTCGCTGTAGCATGACGCCCGATCACGACGCGCCGGGCGCGGCCCCCGTGCCAGCGCGCTATTTCGACGGCCAGACCTCACGCCTGTACCACGTCACGCTCAGCGTGCGCGATGGTCAGGCCGTGCTGGCCGGCGACATCGAGCGCAGCTGCCCCTTGGGCGAGCTGCACGTATCCGAACGCAGCAGCCACGCCGTGCGCAAGGTCAGTTTTGCCGATGGCGCCTACCTGGAAATCGCCGACCAGCTTGCCTTCAACAGCCTGCTGCACGACACGGGCCACCGCGACGGCTGGGTGGTGCGGCTGCAGCAAAGCTGGCGCGGCGCCCTGCTGGCCACGGTCGCCACCGTGCTGGCCCTGTGGCTCAGCTACCAGTACCTGCTGCCGCTGGCGGCCAAGGGCATCGCGTACACCCTGCCGCAGTCCGTCGAACGGCAGCTGGGCCAGGGCGTGCTCGACATGCTGGACCGCCATGTGTTCGCGCCGAGCCAGCTCGATGGCGCGCGCCAGCAAGCCTTGCGCGCCCAGTTCGCGCGCCTGGCCACGCCAGGCGACAGCACGCCCGTGCACCGCATCGTTTTCCGCAAGAGCAAGATCGGCCCGAACGCGTTCGCCCTGCCATCCGGCGACATCGTGCTGACGGACGAAATGATCGAACTGCTGCCGGACGACCTGGCCATCATGGGCGTGCTGGCGCATGAGCTGGGACATTTGCAGCAGCGCCACCTGACGCGGCGCATCATCCAGACTTCGGCCGTCGGCGCCGGCGCCGCGCTGCTATTCGGCGACGTGTCGACGGTGGTGGCGACCCTGCCGCCGCTGCTGCTGGACTTGAAGTATTCGCGCGACGTCGAACGCGACGCGGACGACTACGCCATCGCCATGCTGCGCCAGAACGGCATCCCGCTGGAACACCTGGCGCAAGTGTTTGTCGCCCTGGGCAAGCTGGACGAGGGCACGCCCTACCTGTCGAGCCATCCGGCCAGCACTGAACGCATCGAACGCATCCGCGCCGCACAACGGTGATCCTGCGCGGCGTCCACGGGGCGCTGCGTTCTTTCCCACCAGCACGTTCCGCGAATCGAAGGTAGACTCGGCAATATCAGTCTGACTTCACCGGAGTGCCCATGCACCTAGTACCATTTCGCTACCTGACCTTCATTGCGACGGCAGCCATCTTTGTCCTGTCCCTGTTTTACTACGATCATTACTGGCTGCCCGTGCTGGCCGGCGCGCTGACCCTGGTCGGCATCAGCGATCTGCTGCAAACGAAGCGCGCCCTGCGCCGCAACTACCCCATCCTCGCGCATTTCCGTTTCTTCTTCGAGAGCATCCGCCCCGAAATCCGCCAGTATTTCCTGGAAAGCGACAGCGAAGCGACGCCGTTCTCGCGCAGCCAGCGCAGCATCGTCTACCAGCGCGCCAAGGAGCAGACGGACAAGCGTCCGTTCGGCACCCAGCTCGACGTGTATGAAGCGGGCTACGAATGGATTAACCATTCCATCGCTCCCGCCAAGGTGACGGGCCACGATTTCCGCATCGAGATCGGCAACCATCCGGACTGCCCGCGTGAAAAGCCGTATTCGGCCAGCGTCTTCAATATCTCGGCAATGAGCTTTGGCGCCCTGTCGGCCAACGCCATCCTGGCCCTGAACGGCGGCGCGCGCAGCGGCGGCTTCATGCACGATACGGGCGAAGGCAGCATCAGTCCTTATCATCGCGAAAACGGCGGCGACCTGGTATGGGAAATCGGCTCCGGCTATTTCGGCTGCCGCAACCAGGACGGCACGTTTTCGGAAGAGCGCTTCATCGCCAACGCCAGCTCCGAGCAGGTCAAAATGATCGAGCTGAAAATGTCGCAGGGCGCCAAGCCGGGCCACGGCGGCGTGCTGCCCGGCCCGAAAGTGACCATCGAGATCGCCACCACGCGCGGCGTGATGGTGGGCGAGGATTGCGTCTCGCCGGCCGCGCACAGCGCCTTTTCCACGCCGCTGGAAATGCTGCACTTTATCGACCGCCTGCGCACGCTCTCCGGCGGCAAGCCGACGGGCTTCAAGCTGGCCATCGGCCATCCGTGGGAGTTTTTCGCCATCGTCAAAGCCATGCTGGAAACGGGCATCACGCCCGACTTCATCGTTGTCGACGGCAGCGAAGGCGGCACGGGCGCCGCGCCCCTGGAATTCACGGACCACGTGGGCACGCCGCTGCAGGAAGCGCTGGTGCTCGTGCATAACACCCTGGTGGGCGCCAATCTGCGCGAACGCATCAAGATCGGCTGCTCGGGCAAGATCATCACGGCCTTCGACATCGCCCGCCTGCTGGCGCTGGGCGCCGACTGGTGCAATTCGGCGCGCGGCTTCATGTTCGCGCTGGGTTGCATCCAGTCGCAAAGCTGCCACACGGACCGCTGCCCGACCGGCGTGGCCACGCAAGACCCGCAGCGCCAGCGCGCGCTGGTGGTATCCGACAAAATCGCCCGCGTGGCGCACTTCCATCAGAACACCATGAAGGCGCTGGCCGAACTGATCGCCGCCGCCGGCCTGGCGCACCCGCAGGAACTGCGTCCACACCACCTGGTGCGCCGCATCTCGCCGAATCAGGTGAAACTGGCCTCGGCCCTGCTGCCCTTCCTGGAGGCGGGCCAGCTGCTCGACCCGAGCCAGCTGCCGCAACTGCCGCCCGTGTTCGGCCTGTACTGGCCCAAGGCACAATCGGCATCGTTCCAGCGCCTCGATTGATACGGCCTTTGCGCAAGCGGAGCAATACCACTTAATAACCACTTGCGCAATTATCTGAATCCAATACAATACCAAAAAAAGGCAGCTTTTCCGGTGATTGTCCAGATGCGTCACCAGGGGCCAGAATACGGACTTGTCGTCATCAGAATGAATACCGGAGGAGTTGCAGCATGGAGCAGGGTTTGCGCGAGAAAGTAGGACAGCTATTCATGGTGGGCTTCGATGCCCTGCAGGCGGACGAGCATATCAAGACCTTGATACGCGAAAAAAAGGTGGGCGGCGTGATCCTGTTCCGCCGCAACGTGCACACGCCCGCGCAAGTGTCGGCCCTGTGCCGCGAGCTGCAGGAGATCAACGCGGAAGTGTCCGACACCCCGCTCTTGATTTCCATCGACCAGGAAGGCGGCATGGTGATGCGCATCGAGCAGGGCGTGACGCCAATTCCCGCCGCGATGGCTTTCCAGGCGGCCGGCTCCATCGAGGACTGCGAACGCATGAACCAGATCTGCGGCGATGAAATGCGCCAGGTGGGCATCAACCTGCTGCTCGCGCCCGTGCTGGACGTGAACAACAACCGCAACAATCCCGTCATCGGCGTGCGCGCGTATGGCGAAGATGCCGCCACCGTCATCGACTACGGCATGGCGGCCATGCGCGGCCAGCGCGCCAGCGGCGTGGCCGTGACAGCCAAGCATTTCCCCGGCCACGGCGACACGGCCATCGATACGCATTACGCCATGGCGCTGGTCCCGCACGACAAGGAACGCCTGCGCGCCGTGGAACTGGCACCCTTCCGCGCCGCGATTGCCGGCGGCGTGGACGCCATCATGACGGCGCACGTGGTCTTCCCCGCCTTCGAGGCCGACACCAGCGTGCCGGCCACCCTGTCGAAAGGCGTGCTGACGGACCTGCTGCGCGGTGAAATGGGCTACAAGGGCGTCATCATCACCGACTGCCTGGAAATGGCGGCCATTGCCGACGGCATCGGCATCGCCCAGGGCGCCATCGCCACCCTGCAGGCAGGCGCCGACATCGTCCTCATCTCGCACCGCGAAGCGCAGCAGACGGCCGCCATCGATGCCGTCATCGCCGCCGTGGAGCACGGTGACATTGCGATCTCCCGCATCGACGCGGCTTGTGCGCGCGTGGCTGAACTCAAGCGCAAACGCGCCGTGCGCGACTGGCGTGCGCGCCCCGTCACGCCACCGGCGCTGATGCAGCCGGCCGCCATGGCCCTGTCGCAGCTGCTGCAAAAAGCCGCCTTGCGCGTGCAGGGAGACTACCGCCCGCTCGACGCCAGCCTGCCCGTGACCCTGCTGACGGTGGAAGTGCGTTCGCGCAGCGAAATCGACGAAGTGGCGCTGGGCCGCAACAAGGAAGCGCGCAGCTCGATGCTGCCGGCGCTGCTCGAAGCGGGCCTGGACGTGCGCGAGTATGCCTTGTCGGCCGAAGCGCTGGACGACGAGGTCAACGAAGCCATCGCCTTTGCGCAAGGCGCGCAGCAGATCGTGCTGCAAACGTATAACGCCATGTTCGTCGACGGCCAGCGCCGCCTCGTCGAAGCCCTGCCGCACGATAAACTGTGGCTGGTGGCGGGCCGTTTACCGTATGACCTGGACCTGGCGCCCAACGCGCAAGGCCGCCTGGCCGCCTTCGGCTGCCGCCCGGCCGCGCTGGTGCCGGTCGTCGACAAGCTGGCCGGCAAAGCGTAAGCGCCGTACTGCAGACGTAAAAAAACCCGCATGCGCGGGTTTTTTTCATTCAGGTTGCTGCGACGGGCGGCAGAGCCGCCACCGCCAGCAAGGCAAACGGTCCGAGGAACAGGCCGATGCCGAACCAGAGTCCCCCGTGGCGGCCGCGCCGGCTGGCCAGCAGCCAGGTGGCGACCGCAAACAGAAACATGAAGATCAACGGTATCGCCATTGCCACTCCTTGCCATGCGGAAATCCCAGTGTAGCCCACTGGCGCGCCCATGACCAGACCTACATCAAGCCCTAACGCTGTACCTGCATCAGGATCACGCGCTTGCTGCTGCCGTCGGCCGGCGGCGTGGCGGACGGCGGCGGCGGACTGTCGCAGGAGCCGCAGGAACCGCAACCGCTGCCGCAGCCCGGCGCCACCTTGAAGAAGGCCGACATCTTCGCCTCATCGAGGCCGCAGCGCACGAGGCCGCGTACGATGGCGCGGCGCACGCCCGCCGGCAGGTACTTGGTCGAAAAATGCAGCAGCGCGGCTGCGACGATCAGGGCGACGATCAGGGTTTGCCACATGCTTTTCTCCTAAGCGCCCAGCATCAGGGCGACGCGGTACGTGATGAACGAGGCGGCGTAGGCCAGGGCGAACATGTAGCCGGCCATCAGCAGCGGATAGCGCCAGCCTCCCGTCTCGCGCTTCACCACGGAGAGGGTCGACAGGCACTGCGGCGCAAACACATACCAGGCCAGCAGGGACAGCGCGGTGGCCATCGACCACGAATGGGCGATCAGCGGCTCCAGCGTGGTGGCCAGCGCATCGCCCGTTTGCGACAGCGCGTACACGGTGCCCAGGGCGCCGACGGCCACTTCGCGCGCCGCCATGCCCGGCACCAGCGCGATGCAGATCTGCCAGTTGAAGCCGATCGGCGCGAAGATCACTTCCAGGCCGCGGCCCAGGATGCCGGCCAGGCTGTAGTAGATCGGCGGATGGATCGCATTGTCCGGCGGGCCGGGGAAGGTGCTGAGGAACCACAGGATGATCATCAGGCTCAGGATGATGGTACCGACGCGCGTGAGGAAGATCTTCGCGCGCTCCCACAGGCTGACGGCCAGGTTGCGCAGATGCGGCCAGTGATACGCCGGCAGTTCCAGCATCAGCGGCTGGTTGCCGCGCACGCCCATGCCGCGCTTCATGACCCAGGCCACGGCCATGGCCGAGATGATGCCGGCGAAGTACAGCACGAACAGCACCAGGCCTTGCAGGCTCAGATAGCCCCATACCTGGCGTTCCGGGATGAAGGCGGCGATGATCAGCGCATACACGGGCAAACGCGCCGAACACGTCATCAGCGGCGCGATCATGATGGTGACCAGGCGGTCGCGCGGGTTCTGGATGGTGCGCGCCGCCATCACGCCGGGAATGGCGCAGGCAAAGCTCGACAGCAGCGGAATGAAGGCGCGGCCGGACAGGCCCACGCCGCCCATCAGGCGGTCCAGCAAAAATGCCGCGCGCGGCAGGTAGCCGCAGTCTTCCAGGCTCAGGATGAAGAAGAACAAAATCAGGATCTGCGGCAGGAAGACCAGCACGCTGCCGACGCCGCCGATGATGCCTTCCACCAGCAGGCTTTTCAGGTGACCGTCAGGCATGTTCGCCGTCAGCACGGCGCCCAGGTGGCCCACGCCATCGGTGATCATTTCCATCGGCGTGGCGGCCCAGGCAAACACGGCCTGGAAGATCAGGAACATCAGCACGGCCAGGATGATGGGGCCGAACACGGGGTGTAGCACCACGTCGTCGATCTTTTCCGTCAGGTTGCCCTTGTCGCTCGTGTCATTGCTGACGGCGGCCAGGATGCGGCGCACTTCGCGCTGGGTTTCCTCGACGGTGACGGCATCGATGGCCGCCAGCGGTTTCGCTTCCACGACCGGCAGCGGCAGCATGGCGTCGATGGCGTTCAGCAAGGCTTTTTCGCCGTCGTGCTGCACTGCGACGGTTTCCACCACGGGCATGCCCAGTTCAGCCGACAGTCTGGCCGTGTCAATGAGCATGCCGCGCTTGCGCGCCACGTCCGTCATGTTCAGGGCCAGCAGCATCGGCAGGCCCAGGCGCTTGACTTCCAGCACCAGACGCAGATTCAGGCGCAGATTGGTGGCGTCGACGACGCAGATGATGGCGTCCGGACGCGGGTCGCCGCGGCGCAGGCCGCCCACCACGTCGCGCGTGATGGCTTCATCGGGCGTGGTGGCCGACAGGCTGTAGGCGCCCGGCAGGTCGAGCAGGCGCACGGGCTTGCCGGCGGGCGAAGTGAAATGGCCTTCCTTGCGCTCGATGGTCACGCCGGCGTAGTTCGCCACTTTCTGGCGCGCGCCCGTCAAACGGTTGAACAGGGCGGTCTTGCCGCAGTTGGGATTGCCCAGCAAGGCAATTTGTGGCTGATGCGGCGGCTTGTGCACGCCCGCATCGACGATAGTTTCGACAGCACCCATGGTCATTCCGGTTGAAGCAGCGGTTGAATCGTGATCAGCGCCGCTTCGAAGCGGCGCAGCGCGAACGTGGCATTGCCGACCTTGATGGCCAGCGGATCGCCACCGGGAATGCCGCGCTTGAGCATGCGGATACGTTCGCCGGGAACGAATCCCAGCTCCATCAAACGGCGGGCCAGGTCGACGCCGTCCTCCGTCTGTCCTGCCGTGTGGGGCGTGATATGCAACACCGTGCCGCTCTGGCCGACTGCCAGCGCATCGAGCGTCATCATGGGTGGAACTAGAGTCATGAGCAAATTCCGTTCAAATTAAGAACACCTGATACCGGCGACGGCGCAAGGCGCCTTGCACCGGTTCGAGGTTTGTGAGGTAAAACGCAACTGTTGCGCATTACCGACAAGCGGCCATTCAATCTGTCCAGACGGCGACCGTCCGAGACAATACCAGCATTATAAACATGAATGCGAATAGTTTTTATTTAGCCCGGAGAGCCGCCCCCATCAAGGGCTGCGTCATACGGGAACATGGCCTGTCAAGCTACGGCGCCAGGCCGCCAACTGCCGCACACTTGATCAAAATCGCTTGCATTGTCCTGCACTTTGCGCGACAATGAAACGTAATGATAATGATTCTCATTAAAACACTAGCAACAATGCTTTCCAGCACTAGTGTCTGTTCATCCTCCAGCCAGAAGGTGTATCAATGATTGTATGTGTCTGCAACAACATATCTGATCGTGAAATCCGTCAAGCCGTCGATCTTGGCCTGTCCAGCATGGCCGAACTGCGCCGCGACCTGGGCGTGGCCACCTGCTGCGGCAAATGCCACACCTGCGCACGGGAAGTGCTGAACGATCACCTGAACGCCACCGTGGCGCTGCAAGAAACCGTATTGATGCGAGCTGTACTGACAAACTAAAGAAAGCGATGAACGCCATGACGATGATGCCCCCGCCCGTAACGGTGCAGGCCGTGCAGCAATTTGCCGACTTCGACAAGAAGCGCAACAAATTCGCGCCGCTGATGGCCATCGTCGTCCTGCATATCGCCGGCTTTTACGCCATCCAGAGCGGCCTGCTGAGCCGCGTGGTCACGGCGGCCATGCCGACCATCACCACCATCAGCATCATTGCCCCGCCAGCGCCGCCCAAGCCGCCGGCACCCTCCGTACCGAAAACCGTGGAATTGAGTGCCCCCGTGCCGCGCGCCGTGATCCCGCCGCTGCCGCTGATTGCCGTGGCGCCAAGCGAACCGACGATCACGCCGCCGCAGCCGACGCGCGCCGAAGCGGCACCGGTTGCCACCGCCGCGCCGACAGCACCATCGACACCGTCGCCGACGCCGCCTGCGCCGTCGACGCCGCGCACCGTCAGCAGCGTCGAATACATCAAGGCGCCGCAACTGATCTACCCGAACCTGTCGCGCCGTCTGGGCGAAAGCGGCACCGTGGTGTTGCGCATCCTGATCAATGAAAAGGGCTTGCCCGAGCAAATCCTGATCCATAAATCGACCGGCTACGGCAACCTCGATGAAGCGGGCCGCCAGGCCGCCCAGCGCGCGCTGTTCAAGCCGATGATCGAAAACGGCAAGCCCGTCCCCGTGTACGTGCTCGTGCCCCTGACCTTCCAACTGAGCTAGCCTTCCGGCGGCCACGGCGCCGCTGCCAGCCCGCAAGCATCGCACCATGTGCCCTGCTTGCTTTTTTGCGCCCTGTTTTTTTTAGTCAAGCGATTTGCTTGTTTCAGTCTGCCAGCCTACATCCCCGGGCCCGGCAGACTTTTTTTTGCCGGTGCTTCACGCAGTATCGTAGGTCGGATTAGCGCGGCCACAGGCCACACGTAATCCGACACCGCCACGATCACATCTCCGCCCACATCCTGAGCAGGTTGTGATAATGCCCCGTCAAGCCCACGGTCGCCGGTGAATCGCCGTGCTCGCCGCGCACGCTCTGGATGTTCTGATCGAGCTCGAACAGCATGCTGCGTTTCCAGTCTTCGCGCACCATGCTTTGCGTCCACAGGAAGGAGCAGATACGCTCGCCGCTGGTGACGGGCAGCACCTGATGCACGCTGCTCGACGGATACACAATCACGTCGCCGGCCGGCAGTTTCACTTCATGCGTGCCGTAAGAATCGACCACCACCAGCTCGCCGCCTTCGTACTCGTCCGGCTCGTTCAGGAAGACGGTCGACGAGACGTCGGCGCGCATCGACTGCATGCCGTTTTTCGGTGTGCGGATGGCGCCGTCGATATGCAGGCCATAGTGCTCGCCGCCCGCATAGCTGTTGAAGAAGGGCGGCAGGATGCGCAGCGGCAGCACGGCCGAGAAGAACAGCGGATTGGCCATCAGCGCGCGGCTAACGATCTCGCCCAGCTCCAGCGCCAGCGGCGAACCCTCGGCCAGCTGGCGATTGCGCTTGACTTGCGCGCCTTGCGCCCCGACGCTGGCGCGCCCGTCGACCCAGTCCGTCTGCGCCAGGCGCTGGCGAAAATGCGTGACCTGTTCCGGCGTCAGCACGCCGGGTATATGCAGCATCATCTTGCTATCCTTTTTCAATAAATATCGCTGCCTGATTATCGCATCGCCTGCAGCGGCCAAGAAGACACAAAAGCAAGAACGGAATAACATTTCCCGCCTTTTCAGCGCGACCATGCAGGCGCGCCAGCGGCGGCCAAATAGCGGCGGGAACGCGAATGAGAATGGCCTTCATTTTCCTTAACAAATAAAAAACGGAAAAATGTGGCAATCCATTTGAGAATGGGTTTTATTCGCACGATATTTACGTTAAAAAGACGGAAAAATGCCGTTTAGCGCCCGAAATCGCCCATATTTTGCGCTATCATGCGGGCATAGCGAAACCGGCAACCTGCGCGCCACCAGGCAGCCAGCGCCACCCGGCAGTGAACGCCAGCAGCCTCCGGTTTCATCATCGAACGCAATACAGAACAAAGGAAATCCCATGAAGGGCGATAAAGAAGTCATCCGCATGCTCAACGCACAGCTCACCAACGAACTGTCGGCCATCAACCAGTACTTCCTGCATGCGCGCATGTACAAGCACTGGGGCCTGGAAAAGCTGGGCAAGAAGGAATACGAAGAATCGATCGGCGAAATGAAACACGCCGACAAGCTGATCGACCGCATCCTGATGCTCGACGGCCTGCCTAACCTGCAAGCGCTGCACAAGCTGCTGATCGGCGAGAACACGCCGGAAATGCTGGAATGCGACTTGAAGCTGGAACGCGCCGCGCATGCCACCGTCAAGGAAGGCATCGCCATCAGCGAAAAAGCGGGCGATTATGTGTCGCGCGACCTGTTCCTGATGATCCTGGAAGACACGGAAGAACATATCGACTGGCTGGAAACGCAGATCGACCTGATCGCCAAAGTCGGCATCCAGAACTACCTGCAAAGCCAGATGGCGATCGAAGAGTAATGAGGACACCTGCCAAAACCTACTGCGCGTCGGCATAGGCGGCCTGCGATGCTCACCGTACTAGAGTACGGTTGCGCTTCTCGGCCACCTCTTCCTTCCGCTCGCTACGGTTTTGTCAGGTGTCGTAACATCGTTGGTGGAACAAGAAAAACCGGCAATTGCCGGTTTTTTTACGCCTGTACTTAGAGCCGTCCAGCGCCCTGGCGCCCGTTCAATTTGACGAACAGCACCGCCACCGCCGCGCACAGCAGCAGAGCGCCGGCCAGCCGGATGACGTTCTCCGGATTGCCGCCCAGCCAGCTGCGGTAATACAGCGGCAGAGTAAATATCTGGATGATCATCGGGATGACGATGAACATATTAAAAATACCCATGTAGACACCCGTGCGCTCGGGCGGGATGCAGCCGGCCAGCATGATGTAGGGATTGCCCATGATGCTGGCCCAGGCCAGGCCGATACCCAGCATGGGCAGCAACAGCAGTGCCGGGCTGTGGATCAGCGGGATGCTCAGCATGCCGACACCTGCCGCGCACAGGCACACGCTGTGCATGCGCTTGGGGCCGAAACGGCGCGTGAACGGCACCAGCGCAAAGGCGGCGACAAAGGCGACGAAATTGTAGAAGGCGCCCACCTGCCCGTTCAGCAGGCCCGCGTCGCGAAAGCCTTGCGACGCGGGGTCCGTCGTGTGAAACAGGGTGGCCGCCAGCGACAGCGCAATATACTGCCAGTAGCAGAACAGCGCGTACCACTGGAACAGGTTGACGATGGCCAGCTGTTTCATCGTCGGCGGCATGTCGCGCATGGCCGCGCCGATATCGGTCAGCGTGTGGCGCCAGCCGGGCGGCCGGCTGCGGATCGCCGCCAGCTCGGCCGCCGTGAGCGGGTTTTCTGGCGTCGTCTTCAGGGTCCACAGCACCGAGGCGAGCGAGAACACGGCGCCGATCAGGAAGGCGGCGATGACGATGTGCGGGATATGGCTGCCATTGACGGCATCCTTGTTCATGCCCAGCATGACGAGCAGCGATGGCGTCAGATAGGCCAGCGTTTGTCCCAGCCCCGTAAACGCGCTCTGCGTGAGAAAACCCAGCGAGTGCTGCTTCTTGTCGAGCTTGTCGCTGACAAAGGCGCGGTACGGTTCCATCGTCACATTGTTGGCCGCGTCGAGTATCCACAGCAGGCTGGCGGCCATCCACAGGGTGGGACTGAAGGGCATGGCCAGCAGGCCCAGGCTGCACAGGATGGCGCCGATCAGAAAATACGGCGTGCGGCGGCCCCAGCGCGTTACCGTGCGGTCGCTCATGGCGCCGATCAGCGGTTGCACGAGCAGCCCCGTCATGGGACCGGCCAGCCACAGGTACGGCAGGCTCGCTTCGTCGGCGCCCAGGTATGTGTAGATGGGGCTCATGCTGCTTTGCTGCAGCCCAAAGCTGAACTGAATGCCGAAAAAGCCGACATTCATATTGACGATCTGCCAGAACGACAGATGCGGACGGTGCGCGGTCGCGTCGCTCATGACTGTTCCCTTTCCAGCCACAGCATATGCCATGGCTGCAAGCCCACCGTGCCGGCCAGCACGCTGCCATCGAGGCTGTTGCGCCATTCGCCTGCGGGCAAGGTGAAACGCTGGCTGGCGCCGCTGAAGTTGCTCAGGTTGAGAAACGCGTCGCCGCGCAGCAGCGCCAGCACGGCCGGCGTGTCGGCGGGCAGCACGCTGCGCGGCGCAGCGGCGGCCAGGGCCGGCAAGCGCCTGCGCGCATCGACCAGCTGGCGCAGCGCCAGGTACAGCCGGCCGCTGGCGCTCACGCCATCGTGGCGCCATGCCAGCAGGCTGTCGTCGAACGCGGGACGCTGCAGCCAGCGGCTGTCCATGGCCCGGTCGGCGTGCTGCGTGTAGCTGTCGTCGTTGGTCATGCCCAGTTCATCGCCCATGTACAGCACCGGCAAGGCGCCAAAGCTCAAGGCCAGGCCATGCAGCAGCAGCAGGCGCCGCAACGCGTATTCCTGCTCCTGCACCGTAGTGGCGCTTTGCAGGCCGGCCAGCGAGGCGGCCATGCCGTTGCTGCCATGCGCCTTGTCGGCGCTGCTGCTCTGGAAGGCGGCGCCGCGCGCATAGCTGCCCGGTGCCCCCGCAAAGAATCGCGCGATGCGCGCCAGGCGCGCCGGCCCGTCCGTGCCCGCTTCATTGAGCAGCACGTTCCAGCCGATGTCGTCGTGGCAGCGCACATAACTGAGCCAGCTTGCGGCCGGCGGCAGCGGCGGCGTGGCGGCGATCACCTGCTGCAGTAAGTCTGTGCTTTCCTCGGCCAGCGCGCCCCAGCCGGCGGCCATCAGGCTGCTGTGATAGGCGATATGGCATTCGGGCGCCGCATCGCTGCCAAAGTAGGCGGGCAGCTTGGGCGTGGGCACGATGGCTTCGGCCTTGAGCAGCACGCCCGGCGCGACGATGGCGGCAATCGCGCGCAACGCCTGCAGCAGGCTGTGGGCTTCGGGCTGGTTCATGCAGTCCGTGCCTTCGCGCTTCCACAGGAAGGCCGTCGAATCGAGGCGGAACACCTCGACGCCCTTGTTGGCCAGTCCCAGCATGGCGCCGGCCATGGCCGCGAAGACGGCTGGATTGGCGTAGTTCAAATCCCACTGGTAGGGATAGAACGTGGTCCAGACCCAGCGCTCGAGCTCCGGCACGAAGGTGAAATTACCGGGCGCCGCCTGCGGGAAGACCTGGCCCACGGTCTGCTCGTAGCGGTCCGGCTGCACACGGTCGGGATAGGTATGGAAAAAATCGCGCAGCAGCGGATCGCCCGCCTTGGCGCCCAGCGCCCACGCATGGTCGTCGGCCACATGGTTGAGGATGAGGTCCGAGCACAGGCTGATGCCCGCCGCGCGCAGCTGCGCCGTCAACGCCAGCAAGTCGGCATTGCTGCCCAGCGCAGGGTCGACTTCCTCGAAGCTGGCGACGGCAAAGCCGCCATCGCTTTCACCGGCGCGTGCACGCAGGAACGGCAGCAGGTGCAGATACGTCACGCCCAGTTCGCGCAGGTGGGCAATGCGCGCCGCCACGCCCTGCAGGTTGCCGCCGAAGCGCTGCACATAGGCGCTGTAGCCGAGCATGGACTGGCTGGCAAACCAGTCCGGCTGCGCTGCGCGCTGCGCATCCTGGCGCAGCAGCTCGGGGGCACGTGCCGCATACAGCCGCCCCACGCTTTCCATCAGGTCGCCCAGCCAGGGCAGGAAGTCCGGCCGCTGGCCATACAGGCTGCCCAGGCGGTCAAGCAAGACCGCCTCCTGGCGCGCATAGCGGCGCGCCGCATCGTCGCGCAAGTGCGTGGGGAGCGGCGCCAGCAGGCGCGCCAGGGGGCTGCGTATCGACATCATGAATCTATCCTTGCTTAAAATGCGTATTTCAGGCTGACCTTGACGGCGCGCCCCGTGATCGAGCGGGCCGCATGGCCATCGCCCTCGACTTCCGTATAGCCGATCTTGTTGAACAGATTGTTCGCCGTCAGCGCCACCTGCATCTGCGGCGTGAGCTGGTAATTGACGAAGGCATTGAGCACCTGGTAGGCGGGCAAGGTGATCGTGTGCGCATCGTCGCCCCAGGACTTGCCCGTGCCGACCAGACTCGCGCCCAGGGTGGCCTGCCCCCACTCATAGGTCGGCGCGATCTGGTACACGACGCGCGCCTGGCGCCGCGGCGTATTGCCGATCAGCGCCACGTCGGCCGCCGCCGTGCCCGTGATCTCGGCATCCGTGAATGTCAATCCGCCATTGATGCGGAAGTCGCCGGCGCTGTAGGCCGCTTCCAGTTCCACGCCCTTCGCTTCATAGCTGTTGGCCGTGCGCAGCTGCGTGGTCGCTTCGTAATTGCTTTCCTTGGTCTTGGCCTGGAACACGGTCACAAAAGTGCTCAGGGGTCCCCGCCGCCATTTCACGCCGCCTTCGAGCTGGCGCACGGTGTTGATCGCCACGGGCACGCTGCCATCGAGCGGCGTGCCGAACAGGATGCGGTCCGCATTGAAGGCCACGCCTTCGCTGACGCGGGCAAACACGGCCAGATTCGCCTGCAGCTTGTAGTTCGCGCCCAGCGAGTACGAGGTATGGCCCAGGGTGTAGTCGACCTGCTGCACCGTCGACGGCAGATACGCTTGCGCTCCCGTGGCCTGGTTGGCCGTGCCGCTGGCATGCTGGCGGTCGCGCCGCAGGCCGCCGTCGAGGTTCAGCGCGCCGCTTTCCCAGGCCAGGTTCAGATAGGGCGAGGTCGTGCGGTATTCCATGTCGACGGCGCGCGAGCAGCAGGCGCCGAAGGCCGGGCCGATGTAGCCGGGTGTGCCGCTGGCCGTTTGCAGCAGCGCGGGCTGGTCGCCCGTGGCCTGCATCAGGTATTCATTGAAGTTCCAGGTCAGGCCCAGCTTTTGCTGCGACAGGTACAAGCCGGCCGTGGTGGTCAGCTTGCCGCTGTCGAGCACAAACGTCTTGGCCAGCTTGGTGTCGCTCAGGGTATTGCTGGCGTCGTCGATGGACGTGTTGAACACCACGGCGGAAAACGCGCGGCCCGTGTAGGGCTGGCCCCGATTCGGGCCGCTGGCAAACACGTAGCTGCCGTCGCTGCCGTTATTCGATGGGAACACGCCGATGAAGCGGCCCGAATTGTCGGCGTAGCGGAAGTTTTCGCTCACGCTCCAACCCTGCCCCAGCTTGAACGACGCTTCCAGACCCACGGTATCGCTCTTGACGTGCAAACCGTCGTTGACGCGGGTGGCCACGCGCTGGTTATCCTTGTTCAGCACCATGTCGGGCACCCAGTACGGCGAATAGAAACTGGCCTTGCGCGGGTCGATGCCGGCGATTTCCGTGATGCGGCCATTGCGCACGCTGACCGGCACCGGCAGGGCCGTGGGCGACTGGTCGTCGAGGTGCTTGAACGACAGGCGCACGAAGCCGCTGTCGAATTCATGCGTGACATTGCCGCGGATCTGGCCCCCCTTTTCGCTGTTGACGCCACTGTGGCGGATGCCTTCGCCCGTGCGCCAGGAGCCGCCGATGAAGAAGCGCGTGCGCTCCGACACCGGCGCGCCATAATCAAAATCAACGCGCGTCTGGTCATACCCCAGGCCACGGCTGAGGGCCACGCTGCCGCCCTTCTCCTTGCCATTCTTGCTGATGAAATTGATGATGCCGCCCGGCGAATTGGTGGCCAGGGTGGAAGCCGAACCGCCGCGCACCACTTCCAGGTGGTCGAGCGTGGAATCGATCTTGACGAAGCTGTCGGGCGTGGTGAAGTTGAAATCACCGAACTGCAGCACCGGCAAGCCGTCTTCCTGGATCTGCACATAACGCGCGCCGCCGGCGGAAATGGGCAAGCCGCGCACGGTGATGTTGGCATTGCCTTCGCCGCCCGAGGATTCGGCCCGCAAGCCCGGTACCGAGCGCAGGACTTCGGCGGCGCTGGTCGGCGCATTGTGCAGGATGGTGTCGAGTTCCATGCTGCTGACGGAATTGCTCGACTTCATTTTGGATGTGCCGCCGGTGGTGCCCGTGACGACAATGCGTTCCAGGTTCAGGCCATCGGCGGGGGCGGCGCTGGCGGTATTGGCGGTCGTTTGCGCCTGGGCGGCGCCCCATTGCAGCAGGGCCAGGGCGACGGCGGCGGCCATGCAGCCGCGTTGAGCAGTACGTGTCTTCATCTTGTCTCCAGTGTTGTATGCCGATACATCGAGGTATCCGCTTGTTATGAGTCCTGGCCGCCGCATGCCGTGGCGCGCTGGCTGAGCCGGTACGTCATTATTCAACGAATAAGAATTTATTGCAATCGATTGCAATCGAGCACTGCAACATGGATTTTATGTTGTTTTCAAGAGAATTTTACGGGTGTCACAGAGCCAGATATGCGGGATCTGAGGCGAATATGAGGGTTTTCATGCTGCGGCGCAGCATGAAAATATACGGATAAATTGGAATTTATTGCAATCGGTTGCAGCAGAGAAGCAACACGCTCTTCAGCGGCCCGAGGCGCGTACTATTAGCTCGGTTGGCAATTGCTGCGATGGCGCAGGCGCGCCGTCGACCAGCGCCAGCAACGAAGCCACCAGCGCCCGCCCGGCGGCGCGGATCGGCTGGCGCACGGTGGTCAGCGGTGGGTGGAAGTACGCGGCCAGTTCGATATCGTCGTAGCCGACCACGGCCACCTGTTCCGGCACGGCCACGCCACGCGCGCGCAGGGCGCTGATGGCGCTCATGGCCAGCAAGTCGCTGCAGGCAAAGATGGCGTCGAACGGCAACTGGCGGTCCAGCAGTTCCTGCACATCCGTCGCGCCGCCCTGCGGCAGGAAGGAGCCGGCCACGTACAGTTGCGGGTCGGGCGTCAGTCCCTGCGCGGCCAGCGCCTGCGCATAGCCCTGGTGGCGCTGCGCCACTTCGGGCAGCTTGGCGTCGCCAAAGAAGGCGATGCGCCTGCGCCCCGCCGCCAGCAAGTGTTCCGTGGCCAGCCGGCCGCCGGCGATGTTGTCGCCGCCGACGGTGCAATACAGCTGCTGCGGCAATTGCGCGCCCCACACGACAATGGGCACCTGGCGCGCGGCCAGCTGGTTCAGTTGTTCATGGTGGCGCCACTGGCCAATCAGGATGATGCCGATCACGCGGCCGCTATCGAAGGACTGGGCGGCCGCATCGAGCGTTTCGGCATCCACGCGCGAGATGAGCATGTCGAAACCCTGCTCCGTCAGCGCATCGGCCAGGCTGCCCAGCATGCTCAAAAAGAAAGGATCGGACAGGTGCTGGCGCGTGGCCGCGTCGTACGGCACCACCACGCCGACCGTGCGGTTCTGTTTCAGGCGCAGGTTTTGCGCGCCGATATTGATGGAATACTTGAGCGAACGGGCCAGCGCGATGACGCGCGCGCGCGTCTCTTCATTGACCAGCGAGCTGCCGCTCAGGGCGCGCGACACGGTGGACGTGGACACGCCGGCCAGGCGCGCGATATCGGCCATCTGCAGGCGTTGCTGTGCCTTCGTATCGGAACCGGTCATCGTGCGCTCACTGCGGCACGGTGTCCTTGAACGACTGCCGCTCGGACAGTTTGTCGAACAGGCGCGCCAGCGCCGGGTGATCAGCGCGCCAGTCGATTTCCGGGAAGCGGAAGCTGAGCCAGCCCAGGGTGCAGCCCACGGCCACGTCGGCCAGGGTGTAGTTCTTGCCGGCGCAATAGGCGCTCTCGCCCAGGCGTGCTTCCAGCGCCGCCAGACCCAGCGTGACTTTGTCCAGCTGGCGCGCGATCCAGGCCGCGCTTTGCTGCTCGGGCGGGCGCTGCGTGCGCTCCAGGCGCACCAGCACGCCCGCGTCGAGGATGCCGTCGGCCAGCGCTTCCCAGTTCTTGATATCGGCCCGCTCGCGGCCATTGCCGCCGGCCGGCAGCAGCTTGCACACGGGCGTGAGCGTGTCGAGGTATTCGACGATGACTTTCGAATCGATCAGCGTGCTGCCATCCTCCATCACCAGGCAAGGCACTTTACCGAGGGGATTGGCCTGGGCGATGCGGGTTTCCGGCACCCACACGTTTTCCAGCTCGAAGACATAGTCGAGCTTTTTTTCCGCCAGCACGATACGGGCTTTGCGGACATACGGGCTGGCGAGGGAACCGATCAGTTTCATAGGTACTTTGAGGTAAGGGAGCAGCAAGCAGTATAGCATCGGCGGCAGCGGTGTTTGGCAGCACGCGCCCGACGGTCGCTCGGGTGTGGCAGGCACGCCGCATCGGGGCCAAATTCGGCCAAATTGCGGTGCGCCGGCGGCCAACGGACGGCTGGCCAGCGGCCAGCGGTGGTAAAATCGCCCTTTACTGTGGCGCCGTCAGTGTTGCTGTATTGCAATAGCCCTGCCCTCCCCGCGCGCCACACGCCAACCGTTTCTTTAACTTGCGTCCGCTCTCATGACTTCTACTACTCCGTATTCCACGCTGTCGGCCCTGTCTCCGCTCGATGGCCGCTACGCCAGCAAGACCGATCTGCTGCGCCCGATCCTGTCCGAAGCCGGTTTCATGCACCACCGCGTGAAAGTGGAAATCTCCTGGCTGCAAGCGCTGTCGCAAGCCGGTTTCGCCGAGATCAAGCCTTTCTCGGCAGAAGCGAGCGCCCTGCTTGACAAGATGGCGTCCGATTTCTCGGAAGCCGACGCGGCCCGCATCAAGGCCATCGAAGCGGTCACCAACCATGACGTCAAGGCTGTCGAGTACTGGCTGAAGGAACAAGTGGCGGACGTGCCGGAACTGGTGGCGGCGTCGGAATTCATCCATTTCGCCTGCACCTCGGAAGACATCAACAACACCTCGCACGGCATGATGCTGAAAGCCGCGCGCGATGGCGTGATGCTGCCCGCATTGAACGGCCTGGTGGCCAAGCTGACGCAGATCGCGCACGACAACGCCGACGTGCCGATGCTGTCGCGCACGCACGGCCAGACGGCCAGCCCGACCACCCTGGGCAAGGAGTTCGCCAACGTCGTGGCCCGTCTGCAGCGCGCAGTGAAACGCATCGAGCAAGTGGAAATCCTCGGCAAGATGAATGGCGCCGTCGGCAACTACAACGCCCACCTGTCCGCCTACCCCGGCTTCGACTGGCCGGCATTCTCGCAGGCCGTCATCGAACAGCGCCTGGGCCTGGTCTTCAACCCGTACACCATCCAGATCGAGCCGCACGACTACATGGCTGAACTGTTCGACGCCTTCGCGCGCGCCAACACGATCCTGCTGGACCTGAACCGCGACATCTGGACCTACGTGTCGCTGGGCTACTTCAAGCAAAAACTGAAAGCGGGCGAAATCGGTTCCTCGACCATGCCGCACAAGGTCAACCCGATCGACTTCGAGAACTCGGAAGGCAACCTGGGCCTGGCCAATGCTGTCCTGAAACACCTGTCGGAAAAACTGCCCGTCTCGCGCATGCAGCGCGACCTGACCGATTCGACCGTGCTGCGCAATATCGGCGTGGGCCTGGGCTACACCCTGCTGGCCTATGACAGCTGCCTGCGCGGCCTGAACAAGCTGGAAGTGAACCACGCGCGCCTGGCGCAAGACCTGGACGCGACGTGGGAAGTTCTGGCCGAGCCCGTACAAACCGTGATGCGCCGCTATGGCATCGAAAACCCGTACGAACAGCTGAAAGAGCTGACGCGCGGCAAGGGCATCTCGAAAGAAGCGCTGCAAACCTTCGTCAATGGCCTGGCCATTCCGCAGGATGCCAAGGACGTGCTGTTGACCATGACGCCGGGCAACTACATCGGTATCGCCGCGCAATTGGCCAAAGCCATCTAAGCAGTTTCCACATGGGGATCCTGCTATCCCACTCCTGCGGGGCGGCCAGCACACAAATGCTGCCCGCCCCGCAGTTTTTCCAGCAATCTTTCTTGTAGAATCTGCAGCACGCAGCGCAATTTGCTTTTCTTTGGTATATTAGGCCGAATTAGTCCTAATACGTACTACTTTCAAGAAAGCCGTCGATGCAACGCTACACCACCACCGCCATCATCCTGCACTGGCTGACCGCCCTGCTGATCATCAGCGCCTTCATCATGGGCCTGGTCATGGTCGACATTCCCGGCCTGACGCCCACCAAGCTCAAATATTTCTCCTGGCATAAATGGCTGGGTGTGACCGTGCTGGCCATCGCCGCCATCCGCCTGCTGTGGCGTAAGGCCAACGTGCCGCCGCCGCACCCTGCCAGCATGGTGGCCTGGCAAAAGAAGGCGGCCGACGCCATGCATGTGCTGCTGTATATCCTGATCTTCGCCGTGCCCGTCTCCGGCTACCTGTACACGCTGGCCGCCGGCGTGCCCGTGGTTTACCTGGGCCTGTTCCAGCTGCCCGTCATCATGGCGCCGAACCCGGAACTTAAGCCGCTTTTAAAAGAGATTCATTATGTTCTGAACATGACGATGGCCGCCGCCGTGGCCGCCCATGTGCTGGCGGCACTGAAGCACCAGTTCATCGACCGCGATGGCGTCCTCAAGCGTATGTTGCCGTAACACCGACTTCCCTTGCTCACTGAAACTACAGGAAAAAACAAGATGAAAACCACCCAACGCATCGTCCTCGCTTCCCTGCTGGGCCTGTCCGTGGCCGCCACCGCCGCCACCTTGCTGAAAGTCGATCCCGCCAAGACCAGCGTGTCGGCCGTGTTCAAGCAAATGAACGTGCCTGTGGAAGCGAAGTTCAAGAAATTCAATATCGCCATCGATTACAACCCGGCCACGCCGGACGCGTCGAAAGCATCGGTGGAAATCGAGACGGCCAGCATCGATATCGGCGATCCGGAATACAACAAGGAAGTGGCCAAGAAAGAATGGTTTAACGCGGCCCAGTTCCCGAAAGCCACCTTCGTCTCGAGCAGCATCAAAGCCGCCGGCGCGGGCAAGCTGACGGTCAGCGGCAAGCTGAGCATCAAAGGCAAGACTACCGACGTGACCTTCCCCCTGACGGTCAAAGCCGATGGTGGCAAATATGCGTTCGACGGCGCCCTGCCGATCAAGCGCCTGACCTATAACATCGGCGAAGGCGAGTGGAAAGACACGAGCATGGTCGCCGACGAAGTCACAATTAAATTCCACGTCGCAGCCCAATAATCGTTTTATTTCTCGTTGTTTAACTCTAGGAACTCAATGAAATTTTCGCACTTGATGATCGCCGTGCTGGCAGCGGCCGGCGCGGGTTCGGCCATGGCCGCGACCGACACCTACAACCTCGACCCGACGCACACTTTCCCCAGCTTTGAAGCCGATCACATGGGCATGTCCGTGTGGCGCGGCAAGTTCAACAAGACCAAGGGAACCGTGACCCTGGACCGCGCCGCCAAGACGGGCAGCCTGGACCTCGTCATCGATGCCGATTCGATCGACT
The DNA here is from genome assembly GCF_002735705.1 of Janthinobacterium sp. BJB426. GTDB lineage: Bacteria > Pseudomonadota > Gammaproteobacteria > Burkholderiales > Burkholderiaceae_D > Janthinobacterium. Next base: position 69,308 of record NZ_PDZL01000001.1, on the reverse strand, counting down.
TCGGCCTGGACGCCATGAACACGCACGCGAAAAAAGCGGACATGTTCAATGTCGAGAAATTCCCGCAGATCACCTACAAGAGCACATCGCTCAAGTTCAACGGCGAGCAGCTGGTGGAAGTCGATGGCGAACTGACGCTGCTGGGCGTGACCAAGCCCGTCAAGCTGAACGTGAGCAAGTTCAAGTGCATCATGCACCCGCGCTACAAGCGTGAAGTCTGCGGCGCCGATGCCACGGCGGACTTCAAGCGCAGCGACTTTGGCCTGAACTACGGCATGCCGGCGTTTTCGCCGGAAGTCAAGCTGGCCATCCAGGTGGAAGCCATCAAGGCCGATTAAACACGACCTTGTCGCATGACAAGCCCGCCTCGCTGCCCGCAGCCAGGCGGGCTTTTGCATGTGCCATGCGAATCCGCTGGACTTTTCTATCGTGCGGCATCAGTATCAATTTGCCATGACGTGCAGGCTGCACCGCTCTGGCACAACCACTCATCCATCGCGCGGAGGATTACATGAATTTCATTATCTGGATCGTTATTGGCGGTGTCATCGGCTGGCTGGCCAGCATGGTCATGAAAACGGATGCGCAACAGGGCATCTTCCTCAATATCGTCGTCGGTATCGTCGGCGCCTTCCTGGGCGGCTGGCTGCTGGCGCCCCTGTTCGGCACGGGCACCATCAATAGCGACAATTTCAGCCTGTCTTCGCTGCTCGTTTCGTTCCTGGGCGCCGTGATCCTGCTGGGCATCGTGAATCTTTTGCGCCGCGGCAAAATACGCTAAGCAGACACATCGCAGCGCATCAGCAAGTGGCCGGGCCGCGCAAGCGCCCGGCCACTTTTTATTGCCGGCAAGACAATTGTATGGACAATACCACAGCCGCGGCACGAGAAAATGCCCGTTCACAGCCCGCTTCTGCCCCTGCAATATCAAAAATAGTGTAATTTTCATAAGCAACTACAAACATGCCGTCGGGAAAATGTGATTGACTAGTGCGAGTTCGATACGGATACTCTAGGTCGCCCGCTGAGAAAAAACACTGGGTACACGTTGGTTCCGACTTCCCTTCATGTAAAAGACTAGAACTCGAATGAAAAAATCTTTAATCGCGCTCGCTATCCTGAGCAACTTCGCACACGCCGACGAAGGCATGTGGATGCCCCAACAGCTGCCACAAGTAGCCAAGGAACTGAAAGCGGCCGGACTGAAACTCGATCCGACCACCCTGACCAAACTGACGGAATTCCCGATGGGCGCCATCGTCAGCCTGGGCGGCTGCTCGGCCTCGTTCGTCTCGCCGCAAGGCCTGGTTGCCACCAACCACCATTGCGTCTACAACAGCGTGGCGGTCAATTCGACCAAAGAGCGCGATTTGCTGGCCAACGGTTTCCTGGCCAAGACGTTCGCTGAAGAATTGCCGGCCGCCCCAGGCAGCCGCATCTTCGTCACCTCGGCCGTGACCAATGTCAGCGACAAGATCATCACCGCCGACGTGGCCAAGCTGCAAGGCAAGGCACGCATCGACGCGATCGAGAAAAACCAGAAAAAACTGGTCGCCGAATGCGAAAAAGAAGCCGGTTTCCGCTGCACCGTGTCCGCCTACTACGGCGGCCTGGAGTTCTACCTGATCAAGCAACTGGAAATCCGCGACGTGCGCCTGGTGCACGCGCCTCCGGCAGGCGTGGGCAAGTTCGGCGGCGATACCGACAACTGGATGTGGCCACGCCACACGGGCGACTACGGTTTCTACCGCGCCTATGTCAGCAAAGACGGCAAAGCTGCCGACTTCAGCAAGGACAACGTGCCTTACCAGCCAAAACACGTGCTGAAACTGGCCAAGGATGGCTTGAAAGAAGGCGATTTCGTGATGGTCCTGGGTTACCCTGGCCGCACCAACCGTCACCGCCTGCCATCGGAAGTGGCGTACACGTTTGACTGGAACTATCCGGCCTTCGTGAAAGCGTCAGGCGAAACCCTGGCCATCATCGCGCGCGAAACCAAGGACAACAAGGATGTTGCCCTGAAATATGCGGGTCAAGTTGCTGGCGTGAACAATTACTACAAGAACCGCCAAGGCATGCTCGATTCCTACGCCGGCAGCGACTTCCTGGCACGCAAGACAACGGAACACGACGCCCTGAAAGCGTGGGTCAACGCCACGCCAGCACGCAAGGCTGAATTTGCCGGCGATATCGAGCAAGTGGAAAAGCTGATCGCCGAGCGCGATGCCGACACCAAGCGCGATTTCTTCCTCAGCTACGCACAGCCACGCCTGCTGAACACGGCACGCAGCCTGTACCGCCTGTCGAACGAAGGCACCAAGGCCGACACGGAACGCAAGTCCGGCTACCAGACGCGCGATTTGCCGCGCCTGACGTCGGGCATCACATCGGTCGAACGCACCTACGATGAAAAAGTCGACAAGGCGCTGGTACTGAACAGCCTGACCAAGTACGCCGCGCAACCGGCAGCACAACGCCGCGCCAGCTTCGACGCCGCCATCGGCATCAAGGACGGCATGTCGCCAGCCGACCTGTCCGCCGCCCTGGACAAGCTGTATGCAGGCAGCAAGCTGGCCGACAAGGAAGAACGCGCAGCGTGGCTGAAACGCACGCCAGCCGAATTCCAGGCCAGCAAGGACAGCTTCATCCAGGCAGCCGTCGCCATGTATCCGGATTCGCTGAAAAACGAAGCGGAAGACGAAGAATTGGCAGGCAAGATCCAGCAAGCCTATGCCAACTACATGAAAGCAAAAATTGCCTTCATGAAGAGCAAAGGCCAAGCGGTCTATCCTGACGCCAACAGCACCCTGCGCGTCACGTTCGGCAAAGTGGCCGGCCGCGACCATGGCGCCGATGGCACCACCTGGACTGCTTTCACCACCGTCAATGGCGTCGTTGCCAAAGCCACGGGCCAGGGCGAGTTCAATGCACCAGCCAATCAACTGGCCGCGATCAAAGCCAAGGACTTCGGTAAATTCGTCGATCCGAAGCTGAAAACCGTGCCGGTCGACTACCTGGCCACCCTGGACATCACCGGCGGCAACTCCGGTTCGGCTGCCCTGAACTCCAAAGGCGAGTTCATCGGCCTGGCCTTCGACGGTACGCTGGACTCGATCATTTCCGATTGGGACTACAACAAGGCCAACACCCGTTCGATCCAGGTCGACCTGCGCTACATGCTGTGGAACATGAAACACATCGACCACGCAGACAACCTGCTGAAAGAAATGGGCGCTGAGTAACAAAAAGCAATAACCCGGCAACGGGCGCTTTAGCCTGAGCCACTCCTGCGGGAGTGGCTTTTTTTCGCCTAGCGTTTTATCTTGCTAAAGCGGTAAGGCACGGCTTGCTCCGCGCCAAACACTTGCGCGCTGCCATGGCCCAGCGGCAGCATGACTCGCCGCCCCTCGTGCAGCAGCAAGGCCAGGTCGGCGCCGGGAAAGCGCTGCGCCAGCAGCGGATAGGCTTGCCGTTCGATAGGGGCGGCGGGAATCACGATGCGGTAGTCGCTATCGCCAAAGTCCAGCAGCAGCGCGGGAAGCGCATCGGAGCCCGGCAGCGCCGTGATGCGCAAGCGCGCGCTTCCCTTGACGAGCTCGAAGGCTGACCACAGGGGCAAGCCGCGCCGCATGGGGCCAATCTGCAACTGTGGCGCGTGGCCCGCATCCGCCGACGTCAACACGATGTCAGGCCGCTCTTCCGGCACGGCGCCATCGATGGCCAGCAGCCAACCCCGGTAGCGTATCAGCGCGCCCTGCGCGCTAGCCGTGACAGACCCGCCCTGCGCCACCGCTCCCTTGCCCGCCGGCAAGCGCAACGGCGCCGCCTGCGCCGCCAGGCAAGCCCACCACACCAGCACCGCCATCGCCATCGCAGTCGCCATCTTCACCATGCCGCCTCCCTCGTGCGTGAAACGTATTCATAACACAAGTACCGCGACAAGCCCCTGCGGCGCCTCAAGGCGGCAGCGCCGGTGCTACAATTGGCCCTTAGTGGGCGTACTTACCCAGCGCGCCTTCCCCCTCCCAGACTCAGACCGCTATGCCACCAGACTTGCGCACGACCTACGAACTCGGTAACCACAACCAGACCACGACCTGGCTGGAATGCATCACCTTCTATCAATATCTCGCCGCATGCTATCCGCAGGTGCTGCACTTCGAACAGATCGGCCTGTCCGACTCGGGCGTGCCCATCCACGCTGGCGTCGTCAGCGCGGACGGCGTGTTTGACCGCGAGCAAATCAAGCGCGCAGGCCGCACCGTGTTCTTCAACAACAACGGCATCCATCCGGGTGAACCGGAAGGCATCGACGCCTGCATGGCCATCGTGCGCGACCTCTGCACGCAGCCGGAGCGCCTGGCCGCGCTGGGCAGCACCGTGCTGCTGTTCATTCCCATCTACAACGTCGATGGCAGCCTGAACCGCGCCAACACGTCGCGCGTGAACCAGGATGGTCCGGAGCAATTCGGTTTCCGCGGCAATAGTCGCCACTTGGACTTGAACCGCGACTTTATCAAGTGCGACAGCCTGAACGCGCAAGTGTTCAACCGCCTGCTGACGAATTGGGATCCGGATGTGATGGTCGACACGCATACATCGAACGGCGCCGACTACCCGTACACGATGACCCTGATCCACACGCAGACGGATAAGCTGGGCAATGGCCTGGGGCCCTTCCTGCAAGACACCATGCTGCCGCACATCTTTGCGCACATGGAAAGCGCTGGCTGGCCCACGTGCCCGTATGTGAATCCCGTCAAGGATAGCCCCGACCACGGCATCGCCGAATTCCTCGAAGTGCCCCGTTTCTCGACCGGTTTTGCGGCCCTGCATCACGTCATCGGTTTCATGCCGGAAACGCACATGCTGAAACCGTTTGCCGACCGCTACGCCTCCATGCGCGCCCTGCTCGACATCACGATGGCGTTCACGGTGGAACACGGCGAGAAAATCCGCCAATTGCGCGCGCAAGCCAAGGCGGCGGGCCGCACGCAAGCCGAGTGGCCGATCCACTGGGCCATGAACGAAGAGCAGCCGTCGACCTTCCCCTTTAAGGGCTATGCGGCGCAATACACGCCGAGTCTGCTGGGTGACTACCAGCGCCTGTCCTACGATCGCTCGCAGCCGTGGGAACGCGATATCAAGTATTACAACCGCTTCGATGCGGACGTCACCGTGGCCGCGCCGAAAGCCTATGTGGTACCGCAAGCGTGGCGCGAAGTGATCGAACGGCTGCGCTGGAACGGCGTCGAAATGAGCCGCATCACCGCCGAACAGACCTTAACGGCCCGCTACTACCACATCGCCTCCGTCGGCACGCGCGCCACGGCCTACGAAGGCCACATGTTCCACGACCATGTAGAACTCGAAGCGCGCACGGGCCAGTTCACCGTGCAAGCGGGTGATTATGTGATCAGCCTGGACCAGGACAACGCCCGCTACGCCGTGGAAACCCTGGAACCGCAGGCGCACGACAGCTTCTTCCGCTGGGGTTTCTTCAATAGCGTGCTGGAGAAGAAGGAAGCGTTTTCCGATTACGTCTTCGAAGACATGGCATCCGAACTGCTGCGCGATGAACCGGCGCTGGCGGCCAAGTTTGCTGAGTGGAAAGCGGCCAATCCCGCCTTGCTGAGCAATCAGGAAGCCGTGCTGAACTTCATCTTTGCACACTGCCAGCGCTTTGCCGAGCCGGAATGGCGGCGCTACCCAGTGATCGCCCTGATGTAAATCCGGGCTGTAGCGACTGCAACATCCTGGCGCCGCATCGGAGACCCCGGTGCGGCGCCTCTTTCTGTGCCCTGCCCACAAGGTAATCCCATGCACTACGCACTGAACCTGCGCACCTTTATTTACAGCCATTATTTTTATCTGGGCTTGCGCGTGGCCATCGGTCTCGTCGGCCTGGCCTTGCTGACCCAGGAAATCAGTGACAGCGCCACCGCCATGACGGTGTGCATCGGCGCCCTGTGCACGACCCTGATGGACATGCCCAGCCCGCTGCGCCACAAGTTCAACGAAATGCTCGCTTCCGTGCTGCTGTGCAGCGCCGTGACACTCCTGATCAGCCTGTGCGGGCCCGTGCAGTGGCTGTTGATGACGGTGCTCGTGCTGGTCAGTTTCCTCGCCAGCATGATGGTGGTGTACGGCAAGAAATCCATGCCCTTGCAATTGGCCGCCCTGTTCATCATGACCATGTCGATGGAGCACCAGATGACGTGGCAGCAATCGTTCCACCACGCGGGCCTGTTCATGCTCGGTGGCCTGATCTATCTGGCTTACGCCATGGCCATCGCCTGGGTCTTGCGCCACCGCATCAAGCAACAAGTGCTGGCCGAAGCCCTGTTCGAACTGGCCGCCTACATCGATATCAAGGCCGATTTCTACGACACGCGTTTTAATTTGACGGAGCAGTTCAACAAGCTGGTGCGCCATCAAAGCATTTTGGCCGACCGCCAGCAAGCGTCGCGCGACCTGATTTTGCGCAGCCACAAGAACAGCAAGGATGCCATCGTCGTGCAAGTGCACGTATGCATGCTCGATCTGTATGAACTGATACTCTCGACCCACACGGACTACGCGCTGCTGCGCCAGCACCTGGCCGACTCCGACGTCCTGAAATCCTTGCACGACCTGGCCTACAAGGCGGCACGCGACATCGAAGCCGTCGCCTATGCCGTCACGCGCAAGCGCGCCTCGTATGCGCAGATCAGCTATGACAAGGAATGGGCCGATATCGAAGCGGAAATCGTCCGCCTGCAGGCCAAGGGAGACAACGCGCAGGAAGCGCTGGCCACCCTGCGCGCGCAGCGCAACAAGATCCGCGCCATTTTGAAAATGATCGCCGAGCTGCACCTGGCCACGCAAAAAGTCTATGCCGACGTGCCATTCTGGAGTGGCGCGGACATGGCACCCTTCTTGTCGCAGCAGAAATATGAGCTGACAACCCTGCTGTCGAATCTGCGCCTGGACTCGCCTGTGTTCCGCTTCGCCCTGCGCGTCTCGATGGCCATCTCGGTGGGATTGCTGATCGGCCACTGGCTGCCGTATGCGGCCCACAGCTATTGGATCGTCTTGACTATCGTCATCATCCTGCGCCCCACGTTCAGCATGACGCGCCAGCGCCGCGCCGACCGCATCATCGGCACCATCATCGGCTGCGTCATCACGGCCATCGTGATCCGCTACGTGCACAGCAATATCGTGCTGATGGCCATCCTGTTCCTCTCCATCGTGGCCACGCCCACCTTCATCTATTTGCGCTACCGCTACACGGCCATCGCCGTCAGCCTGATGATCTTGCTGCAAATGCATTTGGTGGCGCCCAGCAACCCGAACCTCGTCAGCGAGCGCCTGATCGACACCCTGATCGGCGCGGCGGTGGCCACCGTGTTCAGCTTTGTACTGGCCAACTGGGAATACCAGAGCCTGCCACGCCTCGTGCGCCAGGTGTTGAATGTGAATGTGAGTTATATGCAGGCCAGCTTCGCGCTGCTGCAAGGCAAATGTTTTGATGATTTCGCCTACCGTATCGAGCGCAAGCGCTTGATGGACAGCCTGGCCGCGCTCAGCTCGGCGCTGGTGCGCATGCTCGACGAACCGGCCAGCAAGCAGCGGGCCGTGGAAGACATCAACCTGTTCATCGTGCAAAATTATTTATTGGTCGCCCACGTGGCGGCGCTGCGCTCCATCCTCGGGCGCCATGCCAGCCAGCTTCCCGTCGCCCCCGTCAATGCCTTGCTTGGCCACAGCCATACGCAAGTGTGTCTGACCCTGTCACGCGCGCTGGAACAGCTCGACGACAAGGCTGCCATCAGCGCCCCGCTGGCTACCCTGCCCGCGCCGCCCGTCAGCGACGTGGCCTGGTCGGGATGGCCGCTGGTGCAGCGGCGCATCCGCCTGTTACAGGCAGATGCGGACAAGATTGTGATACATAGCGCGGCGATCGTGCATATTGTGGCACCGCGCTAAGCCTGCTCAGCTTACTTCAGGTATTGTTCAAACCAGCCGATAGTGCGCTTCTGCAAGTCGCGCTGGTGCTCGGGCTTGCGGAAGGAATGGCCTTCGCCATCGTAGATGAACAGGCTGGACGGCACGCCCATGGCGCGCAGGCCGTGCCAGAATTCCAGCGACTGGGCGGCAGGCGTTTCCACGTCGCGCTCGCCCACGTAGATCAGGGTTGGCGTCTTGGCCGCCTTGATCGATTCGATGGGCGACGCCTTGCGGTAGACAGCCGGATTGTCATAGGCGGAGGCGCCAAAGAACGGGATCATCCACTGGTTGATGCCGTTCTGGCCGTAATAACTGATCCAGTTCGACACGCCCGCGCCCGCCACGGCCGCCTTGAAGCGGTCGCTGTGCGTGACGCCCCACATGGTCATGAAGCCGCCATATGAATGGCCGATCAGGCCCAGGCGCTGGCCATCGACGGGCGCCACTTTTTCCACCGCATCGATGCCGGCCAGGATGTCGCGCCAGTCGCCGCCGCCAAAGTCGGCCATGTTGGCGCGCGTAAATGCCTGGCCCTGGCCAAAGCTGCCGCGCGGATTGGGCAGGAAGACAAAATAACCTTTTTGCGTCAATTCGTGGATCAGGGTGCTCGCTCCCATGTAACGGGGCGAGGCAGCCGCGCCGGGGCCGCCATGCACGTTGACGACCATCGGGTAGCGCTTGCCGGCGTCCGTCTTCAACGGCCCCAGCAACCAGCCTTGCACCTTGTATTGCTCGTTGTTCCAGCCCACGTTCTGCACCGCCAGTTGCGGCGTAAAGCCGTCATTGTCGCGCGTGATCTTTTTCAGCTGGCCCACCGGGCCCGCCACCAGGTAGCTGGCGTGCGTAAAATCTTCCTGCGCGGCAGCGGCGTGACGGCCATCGGCGCTGAACGACAAGCGGCCATCGCTGCCGCTGCTGCTGAGTTCACCGAGCAGCAGCGGCTGGGCCGGGCCGCTTTGCGCATCGACGGGCACCAGCGCCAGCTGCGAATCGATCAGAGCCGTTGCCAGCAAGCCGGCGCCGCGCCAGACGACGCCATTGAACGTGCCGCGATAGTCTTGTGTGAGGTTGCGCGGCGTGCCGCCGGCCAAGGGCACCGTGTAGATATCGCCGCCGATGGAGCCGAAATCGCTCATCAGACCGCCGATGAAGACCACTGTCTTGCCGTCCGGCGAAACCGATGGAAGGTTCAGCTGCATGGCCGGTGAGGCGATCACGCGCAGGGTGCCAGTGGCAGCATCGATATGGCTGAGCTTGGCGACCCACCAGTTGCTGTCGCCATTGCCTTGCGCGCTGGTGGCAACAAAGCCGCGGCCATCGGGCGTCCAGCTGTATTCATACACATAGGTGTCGCCTGGTGACAGCAGACGCGGCTCGCCGCCGCTGGCCGGCACGACGGCGATGCGCTGGGCATCGTCTTCGCTACCCACTTCGCCCACCTGGCGCGCGCCCGCTTCGACGGCGCCGGCCAGCTTGCGTGCGCCCACCGTCGCCAGCAGGGCCAGCTGCTTGCCGTCCGGCGACCAGCGCGCCGTGCTGGCCACGCCCTTGATACTGGTCAACATCCGCACCGGCGCCTGCGACAGGGTGACCAGGTACAGCTGCGCCGTGCCCGCCTTGGCGTCGTAGCCGACAAAGGCCAGCTGTTTGCCGTCCGGCGACCAGCTGGGCTTGTCGTAGGAACACACGGCACACGGATCGAATTGCTGCACGATGGCGCCGTTGGCGGCGTCGCGCACGACGATGGCCGCATGCGGGCGCTGCGTCTGTTCACCCGCTCGGCTCGACTCGATGGCGGCGATGCGCTGGCCGTTGGCCGACAGGGCCACGGCGCGGTAATCGCGCAAGGCCGGCTCGGTTGCAGGGGCGGCGTGTGCCAGGGTGCCCAGAAGGCTGCTTGCCAGCAAGCCGCAAGCGGCCAGATCAGTTATTTTCATCATGTAAATTCCGGTTAGAAATAAAAAAAACCGCCGGCAAGCGCGGCGGTTTCGGATGGAACAGACTGCATTAGCGGGCCTTCTTGCCCAGATGCGAATGCCGCATGCTGTACAGGAAGTAAATAGCCACCGTCACCGCCATCCACACGCTGAACACGACAAACGTCGTATGCGGCAAATCGCGCATGATGTACAGGCAAGCCAGGATGCTCAGGCCCGGAATCACGTACGGACCGAACGGCACACTGAAGCCTTCGATGCGGTTCGCGCCCTGCTTGTGGCGCAGCACGGGCACGGCGATCGAAACCACCATGAAGGCCGTCAGGGTACCGATGCTGACCATATCCCACAGGTAAGTCGCATCGACGGAACCGGCCACCACGGCCACGACGAGGCAGACGATGATGGTATTGCTGACCGGCACCAGAGTGCGCGGGTGGATCTTCTGGAACGATTTCGGGATCAGGCCGTCGCGGCTGACGGCAAACAGGATGCGCGTCTGGCCGTAGATCGTCACCAGGGTCACGCTGAAGACGGAAATGACGGCGCCGGCCGACAGCACCAGTGCGGGCCAGGTCTTGCCTGTGACGTTTTGCAGGATCACCGCCAGGCCCGCTTCCTGGCCTTCAAACAATTTCGCTTGCTGCGCGCCGAGGGCCGCCACGGCCACCAGCAGATAAAACACGGTAACGATGAGCAAGGCGCCGAGGATGCCGCGCGGCACATTGCGCGTGGGATTTTTCACTTCGTCACCCGCCGTCGCCACCGTATCGAGGCCGATGAAGGAGAAGAAGACGGTGCCGGCCGCGGCCGTGACGCCCGTCATGCCGGCAAAGCCCTTGCTATTGTCGGTATTGAAGAAGGGGAAGAAATTTTCGGCATTGAAACCGGAAAACGCGATGACGATGAAAAACACGAGAATCGCCAGCTTGATGATGACCATGATGGCATTCATCAGGGCCGATTCCTTGGCGCCGCGCAACAGCAGGAAGCCGCACATGCAGATCAAAAAGATCGGCGGCAGGTTGATGTGGCCGGCATGAAACTCCATCCCATGCGGGCCGGAAACGATCATCGGCGTGCGCAGCATCTCGGGGATGTGCCAGCCGAAGGCATTTTCCAGGAAATTATTCAGGTAGGACGACCAGCCGATGGCCACGGCACTGCCCGCCAAGCCGTATTCGAGCAGCAAGCAGGCGGCCATGATGAAGGCAAGAAACTCGCCCACGGTGGCGTAGGCAAACGAATACGAGGAGCCGGAGGCGGGTATGCGGAACGACAATTCCGCATAGCACAAGGCCGTCAGGCCGGCCGTGATGGCGGCGATCAGGAAAGACAGAACGACCGATGGGCCCGCCTTGGGGACGGCTTCGACCATGGTAAAGAAAATGCCCGTGCCGATGGTGGCGCCGACGCCGATCATGGTGAGGGAAAACAGGCCGATGGACCGGCTCAAGCCACTGCTGCTGAGGCCTTCACCATATTCGACCGTGGTATCGATCGGCTTGGTGCGGCAAAGTTTCTGGACCAGGGTTTGGCTCACTAACATTCCTTTATGAGGCATGCACTTGAACACCTGCAAAAACCTACTGCGCGTCGCGATTCGCGGCCTGCGATGCTCACTGTGCATTCGCACAGCTGCGCTTCTTAGCCACGACTCGCATCCGCTCGCTACGGTTTTGTCAGGTGTTGTTCGGAACATGACGGGTAAAAACAAATAGCGCTCCGGCCCTACCTGGCAAAAAACCGGAAAGATCGCGTCCATTTTCAAAACTAAGCGATTATAGGGCTTTCATCGGCCCAGCTAAACAGAAGTTTGATGCAAGGAAACAACGCCAGGCGTGCGCCGCAAAACGCGCACTGGCGCTAGGGGAACATGGAATTGCCAATATGAAACAAAAAGCGCGCCGCTGCAGGAGCAGGGGCGCGCTTTCGGTTCAGCTCAGCCGAGCCGGATTACTTCTTGCCCTGCGGCGCGTCAGCCGGTGGCCAGCCCGCTTCGTAGCCTTGCGGCACATCGTCGCGGCGCTCTTTCGGCGCCAGGCCCAACGCGTAGTACAGCACCGTCAGCAGGATCAGCCAGGCAGGTCCCACCATCAGGGCGATGCGCGTATCGGGGAAATACGCCATCAGGCCGATCACCAGCGCCAGGAACGCCAGCGAAATCCAGGAACCGTACGGTGCGAACGGCATGCGGAAGGCCAGGTTCTTGATTTCCAGCGGCGTCAAGGTCTTGCGGAACTGGATCTGCGTGACCAGGATCACGCCCCAGGTCCAGACGGCGCCGAAGGTGGAAATCGAGGTGACCCAGATAAACACTTTTTCCGGCACCAGATAGTTCAGCAGCACGCCCAGCAGCAGCGCGAAGACGGACACGAGGATGGCGCGACGCGGCACGCCGGCGGCCGTGGTTTCCGCGAATGCCTTTGGCGCCTGGCCTTGCAGCGCCAGGTTGTACAGCATGCGGCCCGTGCTGAAGATGCCGCCATTGCACGACGACAAGGCTGCCGTCAGCACGACGAAGTTGATGATGCCGGCGGCCGTCTTGATGCCCAGGCGTTCGAACGTCATGACGAAGGGGCTGCCGGTGGTGCCGATTTCATTCCATGGGTAGATCGACAGGATGACGAACAATGCGCCGACATAGAAAATCAGGATGCGCCAGAACACGGAATTGATGGCGTCAGGAATCGATTTCTTCGGGTTCGCCGCTTCGCCCGCCGTCAGGCCGATCATTTCCACGCCCAGATAGGCAAACATCACCATCTGCAGCGACATCAGCACGCCCTGCGCGCCGTTAGGGAAGAAGCCGCCATGCGTCCACAGGTTCGAGATACCGATGGCCACGCCGTCGTTGCCGAGGCCGAAGATGATCATACCCGTGCCGCCGATGATCATCAGGATGATGGTGACCACCTTGATCAGGGCAAACCAGAATTCGAACTCGCCGTAGGCTTTCACGGCCAGCAGGTTGATGGCGCCCATGGAACCGAGGGCCGCCAGGGCCCAGATCCAGCGCGGCACGTCGGGGAACCAGATGCCCATGTAGATGGCGACGGCGGTAATTTCCGCCACGCACGTGACCAGCCACAGGAACCAGTAGTTCCAGCCCGTCAGATAGCCTTGCAGGGGGCCCAGGTAATCCTGGGCATAGCGGCTGAAGGAGCCGGCCACGGGATTGTGCACGGCCATTTCGCCCAGCGCGCGCATGATCATGAAGATGACCGCGCCACCGATGATGTACGACAGCATGATGCCGGGACCGGCCATCTTGATCGCGTTGCCGGAACCCAAAAACAGGCCCACGCCAATCGCGGCGCCCAGCGCCATCAGGCGGATCTGCCGCTCACCCAGGCCGCGGTGCAAGCCTTGTTCACTCGTTTTCATTACGTGTCTCCGTTTTTTTCTTGAATACACCGATCCCTCCACCCCAATGGCGGTTCCGCTCTTGCTGGAAAGGAGGAAAAGGCTGGCCGGCGGCTGAGCGCCGGCATGCTCATGTGGTCAGGCTACTGTGTCAGGCCAGTTCGGCGATCAGCTCGATCTCGACGCAAGCGCCCAGCGGGATTTGCGCCACGCCGAAGGCGGAGCGGGCGTGCTTGCCGCTGTCGCCGAAGACTTCGACGAACAGTTCCGAGGCGCCATTGGTCACCAGGTGCTGTTCCGTGAATTCGGAGGTGGAATTGATCAGGCTCATGACCTTGACAATGCGCTTGACCTTGTTCAAGTCGCCGCCGCACGCGTCTTGCAGGGTGGCGATCAGTTCGATGGCGATGCCGCGCGCAGCGATCTTGCCTTCTTCCGTGGTGACGTCCTTGCCCAGCTGACCAACCCAGACCTTGCCATCCTTCTTGGCCAGGTGGCCGGACAGGAAGACGGTGTTGCCCGTGCGGGCATGCATCACGTAGGCGGCAGCTGGCGCGGCAACGACTGGCAGTTCGATGTTGAGGGCTTTGAGTTTTTCGTAAAACGACATGCTATTTCTCCAAGAAAACAATATAAGCGAAACCAAAATTCATGCACGGCAGGGCACGGAGGATGACGCCCTGGCAGCGCGGCAGTGACCGACAACAGCGCCAGATTAAACGTCATCATATTGGTGAACCAGCAGTTTTAGTTCACAAATAGGCCCGGTTATTCAGTGGATTATACCGACAATCAAACAAAATTCAGCATCGGTTCATGAAGCATGCTCTACAGGCATCGAGCGTGACTTTTTTCATTAAATTGTCACTTGTGCAATGTCAAGCCCTCCGGGTCAAGGTTTATCGCTTCCAGAAATACCTGGTCGTGCGAAACCACAAGTAGCGCGCCCCGATATTGCAGCAGCATCTGCTCCAGCGCCTGCAGGCTGGCCAGGTCCAGATGATTGTCGGGTTCATCGAGCAGCAGCAGTTGCGGCGGCGCCAGCGCATACAGTTCGGCCGCCAGCGCCACCTTCATGCGCTCGCCGCCGCTGAGCAAACGGCTGGGCATGGTAGCGCGCGCGCCGGCAATGCCCAGCAGCGCCAGCCGCGTGCGCAACTCGCCTTCAGGCAGAATGCTGTTGCGTGCCTGCAAGCGCTGCACGGCGCTCCACTCGCCATCTTGCAGCCCCGCATGCTGGTCCAGCCAGGCCACCCGCGCATGGCAGCGCAGCGCGCCGCTGGCGGGCGCCAGCTGTCCGGCGATCACGCGCAGCAGGGTCGACTTGCCGCTGCCATTGTCGCCCGTCACGGCCAGGCGGCGCGGGCCACTGATGACCAGGTTGATGGCGTGCGCCTGGCCATGCGGCAAGACCACGTCGCGCAGCTCCAGGATCAGCTTGCCGTTCGGCACGGCACTCTCGGGCGCCAGCAGCAGCCGTTCCGCCTCGGGCGCGCAGCGGGCGCTGGCCTCCATCACCCTTTGCTGGCGCGCCTGCTGCGCCTCTTGCGCGCGCAGGCGCAGCTTGCCCTGGCTATCCTGGCTTTTCTCCTTTTTCGCGTCCAGCAGCAGCTTGCTTTGATTGCCTTCGCGCGCCTCGCGCTCACCGCGTGTCACCCGTTTCTGCTGGCGTTCGGCCTGCTGCTGCGCCTCGCGCTGTTCGCGTCTGGCGCCCGCCTTTTCCGCTTGCAGGACAGCGGCGTAGCCGGCCTGTTCCAGCGCGCGCTGCTGCGCATACATCGCGTAATTGCCGCCATAGCTGCGCAAGCCCTGCGGCGACAGCTCGGCGATGTCATCGACGTGCTCGAGCAAGCCGCGGTCATGGCTGATCAGCAGCAAGCCGCCCGGCCAGCGCGCCATCTGCGCCACCAGACGAGCGCGCTGCTGTGCATCGAGATGGTTGTTCGGCTCATCGAGCACCAGCCAGTCGGCCTGCGACAACCAGGCGCCCTGCAGGGCGATGCGCTGGCGTTCGCCGCCGCTCAGGCTGGCCGTTGGCGTGTCGGCATTGACGTGGCGCAAATCGAGCGCATCGAGCGCCTGGCGCAGACGGGCGTGGGCATCCCAGCGATCTCCCACGAGAGCGTAATCGGCTTCATCGATGCTGCCTTCGGCGATGCGCGCTAGCGCGGCCAGCAAGCTGGTCACGCCAGCGAGGGCCGCCACGGTGGGATAGTGCTGCGGATCGAGTTCCTGCGCCACGTAATGCACGCTGCCGTCGCAGCGTACGGCGCCAGAAGACGGCTGCGCCTGGCCCGCCAGCAGGCGCGCCAGCACGCTCTTGCCCACGCCGTTATCGCCGACGAGGCCGATACGTTGCGGAGCAAAGCTAAATTGCAAATCGGAAAATAATACCCGGCCACCGGGCAGCACAAAGGAAAGACGGTCGAGTTGTAGTAATGCGGGCATGGATACTCCTTGAGCAAGGCTGGCGAACCCGCGCGGCGCAAGGCGCTGTGGCGGGATGGGCGAGGCCGTGCACAGCACGGCAGTATCAATGGCGCATGTCGAAGCGTCCTGGAGAAATGGGGAAAGAAGCGTCAGTGTAGCAGAGTAAGCCTTAACGCTGCCCCAGGGTCGTGTCGCCGAACAGGTTCTTGTATTCGCGCGGCTGCGAGCGCCAGTACTGCGGTGGCGCCTGCACTTGCGCGCCCAGCTCGGCCGCCGCATGCCAGGGCCAGCGCGGATCGAACAGGATGGCGCGCGCCAGCGCCACCATGTCGGACTGACCATTGACGATGATGTCTTCCGCCTGCTGCGCCTCCGTGATCAAGCCCACGCTGATGGTGGGCAAGCCGCTGTCGCGCTTGATGCGTTCGGCAAACGCCACCTGGTAGCCTGGGCCTACAGGGATTTGCTGCTGCGGAGAAATTCCGCCACTGGAAACATGGATGAAGTCGGCGCCCAGCTGCTTGAGTTCCTGCGCGAAACGCACGCTTTGTTCGATTTCCCAGCCACCTTCGACCCAGTCGGTGGCGGAAATGCGCACACCCACGGCCACGCTGGCTGGCACGGCCGCGCGCACGGCTTCATAGACTTCCAGCGGGAAACGCATGCGGTTTTCCAGGCTGCCGCCATACGTATCCGTGCGGTGATTGGACAGTGGCGACAGGAACTGGTGCAGCAGATAACCGTGCGCCGCGTGCAATTCGATGCCCTCGATACCGAGCGCATGCACGCGCTGCGCAGCCGCCACAAAGGCGCCCTTGATCTGCAGCAAACCCATTTCATCGAGGGCGATCGGCACGGTTTCGCCAGGCGCATGGGCGATGGCCGATGGCGCCACCGTTTGCCAGCCACCGTCGGCCAGGTGCACGCAGGCGCCGCCCTGCCAGGGCGCGCGGCTCGACGCCTTGCGTCCCGCATGGCCCAGCTGCACCACCAAGGGAATCGGAGAGTGGCGGCGGATCGCCTGCATCACCTTGGCCAGCGCAGCTTGATTCGCGTCCGACCACAGGCCCAGGTCATCGGCCGAGATGCGTCCCTCGGGCGAGACGGCCGTCGCTTCCGTCATCAGCAAGCCCGCGCCGGACAGGGCCAGGTGACCCAGGTGGATCATGTGCCAGTCGGTGGCGTTGCCGTTGTCGGCCGAATACTGGCACATGGGCGCGATGGCGATGCGGTTGGCCACCTGCAAGGGGCCAAGGGCATATGGCGTGAATAGCTGGCTCATGGCGGACTCCGGAAAAGGGGAAGCACCGATTCTACTGTGCTTTGGAAAACGCGGCTTACACCTGCTTACGTTTGATACAGCGCACCATCTAGCCTTGCGGGCAGCACACCGTTAATCTGGACACATCAACAACACGGCAATATCTTGCCACCCAGGAGAGCACATGAACACGACGACTACCGCCAGCCGCATCCACCCTTTGATGGCAGGCGCCGCCATTTCCGTGACGGTCCTGTGCCTGGTGGGCGCAGCGTCCATCGCCGGCATCCTGCCCAATTCGCGGGCGAACGTGCCAACCGTGCCGGCCGACGTAGCCGCCATGACGCCAGCCGGCGCCGCTGCCCTGGCCGCTCCCGTGACTGCACCGGTGGCCGCGCCTGTCGTCGCGCAAGCGGCCCCGGCACCAGCCCCGGCGCCCGTCGTGCACAAACGCGTCGTGCACCACACGCAAGTGGCGCAATCGCGCCCTGCCTACAATGACAGCAATGATGGCTACCGCGACACCGCCTACCGCGAACCCGTGCGCCAGCAGCCAGTACCTGCCCCGGCACCGGCACAACCCAACTACGTGGGCATCGGCACAGGTGCCGTCATCGGCGGCTTGATCGGCAATCAGGTCGGTGGCGGCCGCGGCAAGGCGCTGGCGACGGTGGCCGGCGTCATCGGCGGCGGCATGCTGGGCAATGCGGTGCAGAACCAGGTCGAGCAGCAACCGCAACGTTAATCGTAAGGACCAAGATAATCGAGCTTGCCCACGGCCACGCCATTGTTTCTCAGGATGGCGTGGACCATGGAGACGTGGAAATAGAAGTTCGGCAAGGCAAAGCTGAGCAGGTAATTGTCGCCCGAGAATGTCGTCCCCTCGTCAGTCCAGTTCAGCACGACTTCTTTCTGCGCGCTGCCCGCCATCTGGCCCGCATTCACGCTGTCGATGTAGGCGATGGTGTTGGCGATGCGCTCTTGCAGCTGCTCGAACGACGCTTCGTTATCCTCGAATTTCGGCGCCGGCACGCCGCTCAGGCGCTCGACCGACATCTTCGACGTATCGCTGGCACGCTGCACCTGCGCCGTCAAATCCAGCATGTCGGGCGCCAGCTGCGCGCCCAGTAAAATCTCGGGCACGATGCCATCTTCTTCCACATGGGCTTGCACTTTTTCCAGCAGGGCGGAAACGACCCGCAAGCCGCGGATGAAGACGGGAATGGTTGCCTGATACATGGACACGGACATGGCGGACTCCTGATAGTGAACGATGAGCCAGTGTACCCGAGGCGCCGCCTGCGGGTGCGCACACAGGCTTACTTGTCCAGATTCACCTTGCCATCGGGCGCATGGGAGGGCTGTTCAGGAGGTGCGGCCTGCGGCGCCTGCTTTTCCTTGCGCTTGCCGCTGAAAAACTTAACGATGGCCGCGCCGCCGCCCACCACGGCCAGCAGCAGCACTTTCTTGAAGGCCAGCAGCAGCGCCAGCAATTTGCCAAACAGGCCCAGCTTGCTGGCCACGCCACCGGCCACCAGCGCCGCCAGGCCATATTCGGCCACCTTGTCCGTCTTGCTGTCGAAATCCGTGTAGCGGTTACCCTCGGTAAATTCCGTGAACGCCGTTACTTGCTGCATCTCTTTCTTGATCGCCTCGATCTGCTGCATGCTGGCGATCGCGTTCAGGTTCAGCACGCCTTCGCGGCCCAGCACGCGCACGTTGTAGTTCAGCGAGTGCTCGCCGCCATCGACCATCAGGTCCTTGGCCCAGTACAGCTTGTGCGTATCCTTGGCATAGCTGGGTTTTTCCGCCCAGCCCATCAAATGGATGCCGGGATAGCCCTGCTTCTTGCGCTCCGCATTGTTTTCCAGCACGGACGCCTGCATATCCTTGAGCAATTCGTCGTACTTGATGCTGTCCGCATCGTCATCCTTGATATGCCCTTCCTTTTCATACGTGACGATGACACCCCAGCTGTCGCGCTCAAGCACGCTGGTCTTGGCGGGCACGATCATGCCCAGCGATTCCATCCCCGGTGGGTTGCCCCAGGCATCGACCAGCACGCGCTCGGCGTCCGTCGGCGACAAATAACGGAAGTTGGCGGGCAAATCCAGGGTGGCGATGCCACCGGGCAAAGTGATCTTGCCGCGCTGCAGGTGCAACTGGGCGAGGAATTGCTCGGCCGTCATTTCCGGTGCGGCGGCCTTGTCTTCGGCAGGGGCGGCAGCCGTCAGGCCGGAGAGGGTCAGACACAGCAGGGCTGTCAGCAGGCGTTTCAACATGATCGGTCCAAAAAATTGCAAAGGGTAAATATTTTAAATCAATTGATTGCTTAATGGATAATTATTTCTGTGCGGCATCTTTTTCATGAAAAAAGCGCCAGGCGGGTTTCCCCGGCTGGCGCCTGATGCTGTGTGACGGCTGGGCGATCAGGAGGTACGCACCACCATCAAGCCCGCACGCAAGCCCACGCGCACGTCCGGGTTCGGAAACACCACCAGCTCTTCCGCGTGCTGCACCGTGTAGACATGGTCGCCATCGCTGGCGATCACGGCGTGCTGCGGCAGGGACGTGAAATTCTGCGTGCTGCGATCAAAAGCCATGCGGAACTCATCGCTGTGCTTGATGATTTCCTGCGCCACCTTGAACACGTGCGGTTGCTCCTTGACGGGCTGCCCAGGCAAGCCGCGCAGCAAGCCGTCCAGCGCCCGCGACACGTCGTCGAACAGGGACAAATCGTTCTGCCCCAGGGTGCCCACGCGGCCCAGCTCCACCGTGCTGGCGGCCGCGCCGAAATGCTCGGCCGAATAATAGCTGTAGGTGCCGGCCGACTGCGGGTTCATGATGATGGCGCCGATGGCCGCCTGGCCCAGCCAATCGATCAGCTGCGCCTTGGCGTCGTCAGCCACCAGGTCCGGCACGATGGCAAACGTGGGATACACGGAGGGCCGGATGGCCGTGTGCAAATCCAGGTGCCAGCGCACGGGACCGGCCGCTGCAAAGAACGCCTTTGTTGCAACGATCATTTCATCGGCGCGTGCGCTTTCCGCCGCTTGCGCCAGGCTCCCCCGCACGGGGCGGAACATGCGATTCAGGTCGGCGTCGATGAAACGCTTGCCGGCCCGGATCGCATCGACATTGCCCACGCAAACGAGCAGGTCGACGGCCAGCTTCGACGCATCGCGCGACAGCGCGTCGAGCAGATGCGCCAGCACTTCGATCGGTCCCGTTTCGTCGCCATGCACGCCCACCGAGACGGCCACGCTGGCGCGCGCCTCTCCCGGCTTGACGACTTGCAGCATGCCGGGCGCCGGCAAGGCCACCGTGAAACCGGCGTTGACGAACAACTGCGCCACGCCGCTGAAATCGGCCTGCGCCAGCGCCTGCACGGCTGGCGGCAAGCCGCCAGCGCCCGGTACTACCCGGGATATTGCTTGCGTTGCTTCTTGCGTCATTACACCGCCGCTTCCGCTGTGGGTTTCGTCGTGATTTTATTCACGGCTTCCGACAAGGTCCACACGTCCAGCATGGCTTGCTCCAGTTCCGTCGCCGCCACATAGGCCGACAGGCCCAGCGCGCCCGTCACGGCATCGACGGCCTGGCCCGCATTGCCTTGCTCGGCGCGCGCCAGCACCTGCGTCAGCAGACGCTGTTGCGTGCGGCGCAGCGCTTGCTGTGCATAGTTGCGCAACTGTTCCTGCGACTTGCCTTGCGCGGCCAGCTTCAGGCCACGCTCCAGGGTGCCGATGCCCGCCTGGCTGCGCAGGGCCAGACCCACTTGCAGGAAGGCGGCCAGGTCCATCGAGGCAGGACGCGGCACGGACAGGGCCGGGAACAGGAAGCCGGCCACGACTTCCAGCGCATCGACCGCATCCCACGCCTGCACGAAGGCGGGCGTCAGCCCCGGCACCAGCGCCGCTTCCGACTTGATGCCGACAGCTTTCAGCAGGTCGCGCTTCGATTCCGCGCCAAACAGGCGCGTGAGTTCGGCCAGACCGGCGCCGCGTAATTGCTCGACCGGCACGGACAGCACGCCGGCGATCATGGTTTGCTGCAGCACGCGCGTTTGCGCGTCGACCTTGATCGACACCTCGCGTGGAATCGTCAAGGCATCGGCATCGAGCGCGTCGAACACGGGCGCCAGGTTCAGCGCCACCCATGCCTGGCCCCAGGCCAGGATCACGGCCGATTCGTCCACGCCGTGCTCCGCCGCCAGGTTGCGGATCATCAGGGGGCCGCAGCGGTTGATCACTTCATTGGCCAGCACGGTCGCCAGGATGGCGTTGGCCAGCGGGTGGTCGAGCGCCGAGCGGGTTTCCACCAGCAAGGACGGGAAGTACGGTTTCAGCACCGGCTCGGCCCATGTTTCGCCCGTCAACGGCAAGGCGGACAGGATGCGCTTGAAGCGGTTCTTCACGTTGGCGATCACCACGGCCAGTTCCGGCGTGGTCAGGCCACGGTTATCGAGCTTGCGACGCGCCAGTTCGGCCACCGACGGCAATTGTTCCAGCTCGCGCGACAGGGCGCCCTCTTCTTCCAGGCTGGCGATCAGCGCGGCATAGCCATCCTGCACGGCGCTTTCGCTTTGTGCCTGCAATTCGCGCACCAGCAAATGCGTCTGCTGCGTGTTGTCGCGCAAGACCAGGCGCTCGACGTCGTCCGTCATCGCATACAGCTCGCGATTGCGTTCGGCTTCCGTCAGCTTGCCCGCATTGACTTCCACGTCCAGCCAGATTTTTACGTTCACTTCATGGTCCGAGCAATCCACGCCGGCCGAATTGTCGATCGCATCGGTGAAGATGCGTCCGCCCGCCAGCGCGAATTCGATACGACCGGCCTGCGTCGCACCCAGATTCCCCCCTTCGGCCACGACTTTCACGCGCAGCTCATTGCCGCTGACGCGGATATGGTCATTCGCGCGGTCCTTCACCTGTGCGTGCGTTTCCGTCGACGCCTTGATGTAAGTGCCGATACCGCCGTTGTAGAACAGGTCCACGGGCGACTTCAGGATGCGATGCAT
Organism: Janthinobacterium sp. BJB426; assembly: GCF_002735705.1. Taxonomy (GTDB): domain Bacteria; phylum Pseudomonadota; class Gammaproteobacteria; order Burkholderiales; family Burkholderiaceae_D; genus Janthinobacterium. Next base: position 47,302 of record NZ_PDZL01000001.1, on the reverse strand, counting down.
CAGTTCTTCCGGCGCCAGCGAAGTTTCCGCGATATCGAGCGCGGCGCGGATCTGCGGCGACAGTTCGATGGTGCGTGCGGAGCGCGGATACACGCCGCCGCCTGCCGAGATCAAGTCCTTGTTGTAGTCGTCCCACGAGGAACGCGGCAAGGCAAACAGGCGCGCGCGCTCGTCGAACGAGACGGCGACGTCCGGTGTCGGGTCGAGGAAGATGTGACGGTGGTCGAATGCGGCCACCAGTTTCAGCTGGCGCGACAGCAATACGCCATTGCCGAACACGTCGCCCGACATGTCGCCCACGCCGACCATCGTGATCGGGGTGGTATTGAGGTCGTGGTCCATTTCATAGAAGTGGCGCTTCACGGCTTCGAACGCACCCTTGGCGGTGATGCCCAGTTTCTTGTGGTCGTAACCGTTCGAGCCGCCCGAGGCAAACGCGTCGCCGAGCCAGAAACCGCGCTGCACGGCGATGCCGTTGGCGATGTCCGAGAACGTGGCCGTGCCCTTGTCGGCAGCGACCACCAGGTAAGGATCGGCCTCATCGAAGCACACGGTGTCGACTGGCGGGACGATATTGCCCAGCGAACGGTTGTCCGTCACTTCCAGCAGGCTGGAAATGAACAGGCGGTAGACGGCTTCGCCTTCTGCCGCGATGGTTTCACGCACGGCATCCTTCGGCATCATCTTGCAGACAAAACCACCCTTCGCGCCAGCCGGCACGATGACGGCGTTTTTCACCATCTGCGCTTTCACCAAGCCCAGGACTTCGGTGCGGTAGTCTTCCATGCGATCCGACCAGCGCAAGCCGCCACGGGCGACCGGGCCGCCGCGCAGATGCACGCCTTCGAAGCGGCGCGAGAAGACGAAAATCTCGCGGTAAGGACGCGGTTCCGGCACCAGCGCCAGGCTGCTGGTGTCGAACTTGAAGATGATCTTGTCACCGGCTTGATTGTTCTGGAAGTAGCTGGTGCGCAGGGTGGCGGCCATCAGGTCGGCCAGCGCGCCGAGGATTTCCTCGGTATCGGCATGGTTCACGGACGGCAGGCCGGCCTTGATGGCGGCGATGCTTTCCAGGGCTGCCGCATGCTGCGCGTCGGACAGCGAAGGATCGAAGCGCTGCAGGAAGGCTTCGACCAGGGCTTTGACCTGGGCCGGTTGTTTGCGCAGGCTTTCGGCGATATAGCGTACCGAGAAGCGGCTGCCCGTCTGGCGCCAGTAGCTGGTATAGGCGCGCACCAGCTGCACTTCGCGCGTCGACAAGCCGCCTTCAATGACCAGGCCATTCAGGCGACCATCTTCGGCCGTGTCGTTGAACAGGGAAGCAAACAATTCCTGCGCCACGGCGACAACAGATGGTTGCGCCAGTTTCGCCGCGCTGGCGGCATCGACCGTCAGGCTGGTGACGAAATAGCGCGTGCCGTCGGACAGCGAAACCGAATACGCCTGTTCGCGGTCGATGGCCACGCCCGCATTGTGCAGGGCCGGCAGGATGGTCGACAGCGGCGGCACCTTGTTGGCCGAGTACAAACGGATGGTGGTAACGGCACCCGTCTCGATGCGCACGGCCACGTGCGCCGGATCGGTGTTGCGCAGGATGGTGTCGAGGTCGCGGAAGGCGATGGCCGGCGCGGTGGCGGCCACGTAATCGAGCGGCAAAGTCGCGCACAGTTTGCGCAGGCTGGTGCGCAGGGCCACGTCGGGCACGGCGTCGGCCACGGCGGCAAAGCCGTTATGCCAGCCATCGAGCACGCTCAGCAGCGGCTGTTCGATATCCGTTTCCAGGTCCAGCGGGTAGCGCGCGGCGTGGGCGATCAGGTAGACGCGCGCCAGGGGACCGTCTGCCACCAGGGTCTGCGTGCTCACATGCGTGGCGCCGGAACTGGCTTGCAGGGCTTTTGCCAGGCTCGATGCGACGCTGGCGCTGTAGCGCTCGCGCGGCAGGTAGACCAGCACGTTCAGGTGGCGCGCATACACGTCGCGACGCGCAAAGACCTTGGTGCGCGGCTGCTTGTACAGCGAGACGACGGAACCGCACACTTGCGCCAGCCAGTCGAGGTCCGCTTCCAGCGCTTCCGTACGCGGCAGCGATTCGAGGATTTCGCGGAATTTCTCGGCGCGGAAGCCTTGCTGGCGCACGCCGGCCAGGCTCAAAACCTTGGCCACGCGGCCGCGCGCAAACGGCAGCGCGGCCAGCGGGGTGGAGTTGCCGGCGCGGGTAAACAGACCGACGAAGCAATGCTCGCCCAGGATCGCGCCTTGCGCATCCATGTCGCGCACGCCGATGAAGTCCAGCTGCTGGTCGCGGTGCAAAGTGCCCGCCACGTCGGCCTTGACGATGGACAGCGCCGAGTCGCGCTTGGCCAGGGTGTCGAAGTCGCCCGGGATATTCGCCAGGCAGGTGCCGTAGACCGGGTGCGCCGTATCCTGCAGCACGCCGACACGGCTGGGAATGTCGCGTTCGAGTTCGCGCACGCCCGGCTTGACGCGGTAGTAGGCGTAACCAAATACTTCAAAGCCGCCGCTGCGGGCCCACTCCAGGAAGGCGGCCACTTCCGCGCCCTCTTCGCCATGCTGCGCTGCGGCCGTGGCGACGGTGGCCAGGCGCTCGCTCATGGCGGCGGCATCGCGGCGCACGATGGCGGCGTCACGCGCCACCATGTCGATGGCAGCGACCAGCGCGGCCAGGGCTTCCGGCGCCAGCTCTTCGTCGAGCAGCACCAGCACATACGATTCGAGCGGGTCGCCCGGCTGGCGCACCGCTTCGACGCTACCGTCAGCGGCACGGCGCACGGGCAGCACGGTGTTCATCACGCCGCGCACGGCCAGGTGCTGGCGGCGCATGGTCATGACGATGGAGTCGACCAGGTAAGGCATGTCTTCGTTCAGGATCAGCAAGGCGCTCGCCATGCCGCCACGGCCATCCGCATAACGCAGGGTGGCAATCTGGCAGCCGTTGCCGGTGCGCTTGGCCGCTTGCGTGAAGCCGTCCACCAGCACGGGGGCCAGGCTGTCGGGCGCGATGTCGGCCAGGTCTTCGGCGTCGAGCGAATCGAGCCATGCCTGCACCAGCTGCACGACAGGCGCTGCCGCCTTGCCTGCATTGCCAGCCGCGTTAATCAACTCCAGCGTTTGTGTACGCAAATCTTGTGGCGTGTGATTCATCTTGCATCTCCATTACGGTAATGTGAATGTCCAACGCTGTCGTTCGGGCTTGTGGCTGGGCGGCAGCGGTGTCAAGAGACGGGGGTCGCCCGTCCAATTCTGTCTGTGCTACGGATAGTTGTCTCGGATTTTCTGTGTGTTTTTCTATCGCCTACAAGTCGTACAATCCCGGTAAGTTGAGGATGATCGTCAATTCTTCAAGCGCCGCATGCACTTCCAGCGCCAGCTGCGGATCGGCCAGGTCGCCCGGCTCCAGATGGTCGCGGTAGTGTTTTTCCACCCACTGCACCAGCCGATGGTACAGCGTTTCCGTCATGATCACGCCCTGATGCATGGCGCGTGCCTCGGTTTCCGTCAACGCCACGCGCAAACGCAGGCAGGCAGGCCCGCCGCCGTTGCGCATGCTCTGGCGCAGATCGAAATGAATCAGTTCATCGATGGGACCACCGCTGGCCACCAGGCCTTCCAGGTAGCGCGACACGGCGCGGTTTTCCTGGCACTCCTGCGGGATCACCAGCGCCATCTTGCCGCCCTCTTTCGTCAGCAACTGGCTGTTGAACAGATAGCTGGTCACCGCATCCTGGATCGGCACCTGGCCCGTGTCCACGCGCAGCGCGTCCAGTTGCGCGCCCGTGGCGGCGACGGCGCGGCGCAGCTGCGACAGGCTCGCTTCTTCATCGGCAAACGCCTGCTCATGGTAGAACAGCACATTGCCATTGCCGACGGCGATGACGTCGTTATGGAACACGCCCTGGTCGATCACGTCCGGGTTCTGCTGCACGTACACGGTGCGCTTCGCGTCCAGGCCATGCAATCGTGCCACGGCTTGCGACGCTTCCAGGGTCTGGCGCGCCGGGTAGCGCTTCGGCGAGGGCGCGGAAGGATCGAACTCCACGCGACCATACACGAACAATTCAATGGATGGCGCGCCGTGGCTTGCGCCCAGACGCGTGTGGTTGGCCGCACCCTCGTCGCCAAAGGCGGGCGTGGACGGCAACGCGTCATGCACGGCAAAGTGCTTGTCGTCGCTGAAAATGGCGCGTAGGCTGCGCGCCGACTGCGCGTGTTCGAAGGCGCGGTGCAGCTTGTTATTCAGGTTGGCGGCCGTGAAATGCACGCGGCCATCCTGCGTATCGGCCGACGGGCTGACCGTGGCGGCGTTCGCCGTCCACATGGGCGAGGCGGAGTACGCGCAGGCCAGGATGACGGGCGACTCCTGGTAGGCGCGCGCCAGCACGTCGGCATCCGTGCCCGTGAAGCCGATGGAGCGCAGCAGGCGGAAATTCGGCCGGTCCTGCGGCGGCAGCAAGGCTTGCGCAAAGCCGCGCGCGGCCAGGGCACGCATCTTGGCCAGGCCCTGCAAGGCAGCCTGCTTCGGATTGGAAGCGCTTTTCACATTGCTGAACGAGGCCACGTTGCCGAACGAGAGTCCGGCATAGTTATGCGATGGCCCGACCAGGCCGTCAAAATTGTATTCGCGCGTGCTGTGCATAGAGTTTCCTTAAAAATTCAGGCCGGGCGACAGCTTGGCCGGCAGTTCCAATACGCCATTCTCGATCGAAGCGACCGGGTAGGCGCAATAGTCAGCCGCGTAATACGCGCTTGGACGGTGATTGCCCGATTTACCGATGCCACCGAATGGCGCCGTGCTGGCCGCGCCCGTGGTAGGACGGTTCCAGTTAATGATGCCGGCGCGCGCGCGTACCTGGAAGGTTTGCCACAGGGCCGGATCATCGGACAACAGCGCCGCGGCCAGACCGAATTCCGTGGCGTTGGCGACCTTCAGGGCGGTGTTGAAATCGGCCACGCGGATCACTTGCAGCAACGGGCCGAACCATTCTTCGTCAGGTATCCCGGTGGCAGCGGTCACGTCGACGATACCGGCCGTGACAAAGCCCGCCTCGGGATTGAGCTGGCGCATCTGCAGCAGAGTGGTGCCGCCCTTGGCGACCATGTCGGCCTGCGCCTGCACCAGGCGCGCGGCCACGGCGCTTGAGACCACAGGGCCCATGAACGGTTGCGGCTGCGCGTCGGACGCGCCGATGCCCAGTTTCGCCGCCACGTCGACCAGTCGCGCAACGAAGGCAGCCCCCGCAGCATTGTCCTGCACCACCAGGCGGCGCGCGCACGTGCAGCGCTGGCCGGCGGAGACAAAGGCGGAGAAGATCGCGTGGTGCACGGCCGCGTCGACATCCTTCACGTCCCACACCACTAAAGCGTTGTTGCCGCCCATTTCCAGCGCCAGCATCTTGCCCGGCTGGCCGCCGAATTGGCGGTGCAGGCTGATGCCCGTCTGGCAGGAACCCGTAAACAGAACGCCGTCGAGGTGCGCATTGGCGCCCAGGGCGACACCTGTGTCGCGCCCGCCGTTGACGAGGTTGACGACGCCATCCGGCAAGCCGGCCTGCTGCCACAACTGCACGGTCTTGATGGCCGTGCGCGGCGCATATTCGCTGGGTTTGAAAACGATGGTGTTACCGGCGATCAGGGCCGGCACGATATGGCCGTTCGGCAGGTGGCCAGGGAAGTTATACGGGCCGAACACGCCGAACACGCCATGCGGACGGTGGCGCAGCACGGCGTCGCCATCGGCGATCTTGCTTTGCGTGATGCCCGTGCGCGCGTTGTACGACTGCACCGAGATATCGATCTTGTTGGCCATGGTGGCCACTTCCGTGCGCGACTCCCACAAGGGTTTACCCACTTCTTCCGAGATCAGCAGCGCCAGCGCTTCCGCATGTTCCTTCAGCAGTTCGCGAAAACGCACGCAGATGGCGATACGCTCTTCGACGGGCGTCTCTGCCCACGCTTCAAAGGCGGCGCGGGCGGCCTGACAAGCCTGTTCGACTTCATTCTCTGTCGCTTCCAGGCTGGCCCAGGTCTGCTTGCCGGTTGACGGGTCGATGGTGAGCAGTTCGCGGCCCGTGCCCGGCAGCCAGGCGCCGTTGATGAAGTTCGATGCTGCGGTAGATGAATTAAGGTTGGACGATTTAGACATGGGGATGCTTCCTCGGGTTGAGTGACAAGGTGCGCACGGTGTCGCCGTGATGGCAGCGCAGCAGATGCAGTTCATCGTCGTCCAGCGCGATCTTGCCGCTGTGCGGATTGGCGCCGGTGACGATCATGCGGAAATCTTTCAGGTCGGTGTTCGACACCAGGTAAGGTTCGGCCAGGGCCGTGTCGCCGCACACTTCCGGCACAGGCACTGGCACAGTCGCGGCGTCGAGCACGGCCGGCATGCTGTCGCGCATGGCGCGCAACTCGGACACGCGCGCCTGCAGCACGGGACCGGCGTCGAAAATATCGACATAGCCTTCGAAGTGCAAGCCTTCCTGTTCCAGCAGGCGGCGCGCGGGCGCCGTGCTCAGATGCACCTTGCCAATGACTTCCTGCGCCTCGTCGGGCAGGTAGGCCACGTACATCGGTTGGCGCGGCATCAGTTCGGCGATGAAGGATTTCTTGCCCAGGCTCGTCAAGTCGTCGACGTGGTGGAAATCCATCTTGAAGAAGTGGCGCCCCAGGCCTTCATAGAACGGCGAGCTGCCGTCCGGCGCCTGGTAGCCGCGCATTTCGGCGATCAGCTTTTCCGTGAACAGGTGCGGGAACTGGGCGATGAACAGGAAGCGGCTTTTCGACAGCAGCTTGCCGTTGTTGCCGCTGCGGTAATCAGGGTGCAGAAACAGCGAGCACAGTTCCGTGCTGCCCGTCAGATCGTTCGACAGGTACAGCGTTTCCATGCGCGTAAACACATCGAGTTCGCGGCTGGAATGGACCAGGGTGCCGATGCGGTAGTTATAGAACGGCTCTTCCAGGCCCACGGCGCCCTTGATGGCGCACACGCCGGCCAGGCGGCCCGTATCCGTATCCTCCATGACGAACATGTAGTCGCGCTTTTCGGGCGGGATGGTTTCGGCGAACGACGCGCAGGCGATGGCCAGGCGGTCGCCCAGCATTTTCATGTCCGGCTTGAGGGTGGTCATGCCGGTGCCGACCTGGCTGGCCAAGCCGTACAGGGCGTCCAGGTCAGAAGCGTTGATGGCGCGTACTACTAGCATAATGTTCTCTCGGTTAAATGCGCACGCAAATGACGCTGTCGCCTTCGGCCACGGCCAGCGCTTCAAGCAGCTCGGGCGGCAAGCCGACGGTGTCCTGCGCTTCGAGCGCATCGCAGGTAAAGGTGACGGCGCGGAAGTTGCGTTCCGCGCCCGATGCGACCGCGTAATGCACTTTCAGGCCCGTGCGGCTGGGCGTGACGCCTGCGACGACGCGGCGCGTGAGCGAGCCCGTAAACGAGCGCAGCGCATGCTTGTGCGCCTGCAGGATCGGACCGCCATCGAAGATGTCGATGTAATCGTCGGCTTCAAAGCCTTCTTCCGTCAGCAAATTGAATGCCAGTTCGCCGCTCGGATGGATCTGGCCCATGGCCGCCTGCGCGTCGCCGGGCAGCAGCGGCACGTACACGGGGTAATGCGGCATCAGTTCGACGATCAGGGTGCGGTTGCGCGCGCCGCCGATGACTTTTTCGGCATCGAGGAAATCCATCTGGAAGAACTTGCGGCCCAGCGCATCCCAGAACGGCGACTGGCCGTTGGCGTCCGTGATGCCGGCCAGCGGCACGAAGAAGCGGTCGCCGAAGCGGTGAGGCGCCAGTACGGCGAACAGCAGCCGCGCGCGCGACAACAGGGCCGCTTCCAGGCCCGCCTGCTCCATGTTGCGCACATAGAAACCGGACAGCTGCGAGTATGCCGTCAACTCCGAGCACAGGGTCAGCGCATGCACGCTGTGGCTGATGTTCAGGTCACGCGAGACTTGCTGGATGACGTCATTGCGAAAAGAAAAATAGGTGCCGTTCGAGCCGGCCGAGGCGAAGATGGCAGCCGTGCCGGCAATGCTCTTGTCGAGCAGGGATTCAAGCACGAAGAGATACGACTCTTCGCTGGGGATGTCGACATGGGCGGCAAACGAGGCGATGGAGCGCTCGACGGAGGCGGCGATTTTTTCGCGCGTCTTCGGCAGGGTATGGACACCCGGCATGGTTACCGCGGCCAGCGCTTCGAGGGCTGCGATATCCGCAATTTCTACCGGACGGACAACATACATGGGTACTCCTTCAATGCTGACGATGCTGGGGGTAGAACCAAGCCGGCCCGCAGCAAAGCGGCGGGCCGGTGATCAAACAGGGAGTGCGGCTAGCCTCAGGCTTTCAGCATGCCGTCGATGGCCACGCGCAGCAGACGGCCCGCTTCGGCGATCTGTTCGTCCGAGACGATCAGGGCCGGCGCCAGGCGCACCACGTCCATGCCGGCGATCAGCACCATCAAGCCTTGCGCTTCGGCCGCCTTCTGGATGTCTTTCGCGCGGCCTTTCCAGGCATCGCTGACTACCAGGCCCAGCAGCAAACCGCTGCCGCGCACGATGGAGAACACTTGCGGGTAATCCGTGATCAAGCTTTGCAGCATGGCGATGGTGTTGACGCTCGCTTCTTTCACGCGCGCCAGGAACGCCGGCGTGTTGATCGTCTCCAGCACGGTCAGGGCCACGGTGGCGGCCAGCGGGTTGCCGCCGTAGGTGGTGCCGTGGGTGCCGACGGCCAGGGTCTGCGCCAGTTCATTCGTGGTCAGCATGGCGCCGATCGGGTAGCCGTTGCCCAGCGCCTTGGCGGCCGTCAGGATGTCCGGCGTGACGCCGTAGCCCATGTAGGCGAACAACGCGCCAGTGCGGCCCATGCCGCTCTGGACTTCGTCGAAAATCAAGAGAGCGCCCGTCTTGTCGCACAGGGCGCGCAGCTCCTTGAGGAACTCAGGGTTGCCCGGCACCACGCCGCCTTCGCCTTGTACCGGCTCGACGATCACGGCGCACACGTCATCGCCGATGGCGGCGCGCGCCGCTTCGATGTCGTTGTAGGCGATGTGGTCGATCGATGGCGGCAGCGGCTCGAAGCCTTCCGTGTACTTGGCCTGACCGCCGACGGAGACCGTAAACAGGGTGCGGCCGTGGAAAGAGCTGAAGCACGAGATGATGCGCGACTTGTGCGCGCCGAACTTGGTGTGCGCGTACTTGCGCGCCAGTTTCAGGGCCGCTTCGTTGGCTTCCGCGCCCGAGTTGCAGAAGAAGGCGCGGTCGGCGAAGGTCGCTTCCGTCAGGGCCAGCGCCAGGCGCAGGACAGGCTCATTGGTGTAGCCGTTGCCCAAATGCCACAAATTATTGATTTGCTTGGTCAGCACGTCGACCAGGGCCGGATGGCAGTGGCCCAGGCTGTTGACGGCGATGCCGGAGGTGAAATCGAGGTAATGCTTGCCTGACTGGTCCCACAGATCCAGGCCGGAACCGCGCACGGGCACCATGGCGGCAGGGGCGTAGGTAGGAACGAGGACCTGGTCAAAGGTTTCCCGGGTGACTGGACGAGCCGTTACGGTCGAATCAAGCTTGGCATTCATAGCATTTCCCCATCAATATGTTAGGTACTCCGCAGCTACGACAGCTACGTGTGTACTGCATTATAAAAAGCGGGATGCTAAAACTCTTTTGAATCTGCGACAAGGATTTTCACAATTCATCACAGCTGCCTTGCCGCTGCTAGGCTGGCGGCATCAGCTTTCTTTGCCGCTCTTCGCGCGGAGTATTGCCAAACAGGGTGCCAAAGGCCGTGGAAAAGTGCGAACCGGAGGAAAAGCCGCACATCAGGCCCACTTGCACGATGGAATAATGTGTATCGAGCAACAGTTGCCGTGAGCGCTGCAGGCGCAACTCCAGGTAGTAGCGCGACGGCAGACTGCCCAGGTATTGCTTGAACAACCGCTCGAGCTGGCGCCGCGACAGACCCACCAGGCTGGCGATGTCGTCCGTCGACAGCGGTTCCTCGATATTGGCTTCCATCAAGGTCACCGCTTCGGACAATTTCGGCTGCAGCACGCCGAAACGCGCCTGCAAGGCCACGCGCTGGCGCTCTTCCTTGCCGCGTACCTTGTCCACGCACAGCGCTTCCTTGACGAGTGCCTGCACGTCGGCGCCAAAGATGGTCTCGATCAGGGTCAGCGAAAAGTCGATGCTGGCCGCGCCGCCGCAACACGTGATGTGCGGGCCGTCGATATCGAACAGGTGCGGCGTCAGGATGGCCCGTTCCGCCTTCGCTTCCGCATCCGCGTACAGGGCCCACGGCAAGGCGATGCGCACGCCATCCATGACGCCTGCGTCGGCCAGCCATAGCACGGCCGCGCCCACGCCGCCCCAGAATGGCGCCGAACGGCAGCGTTCGATCACAGCCCGGCACAGCTCGGCGCGCAACGGCGCTTCCGTTTCATCGGCCACCAGCAGCGCGATATGCCAGTTGCCACCCTGCGCAGCCACCTGTTCCGGCGTGCGCACGTCCAGTTGCAGGGCACCGGATCCCAGCGCCCGCGCGCACAAGCGCAGCGGCTGCACCAGTCCGGCCCAGGTGATCGACTCGGCATCGCCGGCATGGACCAGCAGCAAACGCAGCGGTTTGTCGAGGCCGATACGGGAAAGATTAGCGAAGGACATCGGCGAGGCGGGCCTGGGGCAAGGGCTGAGTTGCCCACATGATACCGGACTTCCGCCCTCTCCAGCCCTCCGTGCAAGGGTCCATCCTGGCGCGGCGGAAAAAAGCGGGGCGGAAGGATATAATCACCCCCATGGGTGAACGATATTTAAAAAGTATCCGGCTGCTGGCCGAATGCATGCAAGGCTTCGAGCGGTTTTCTGGCGACTTCGTGCGCCAGTACGGCTTGACGCATGCGCAATTCGACATCATCGCCACGCTCGGCAACACCTGTGGCATGTCCTACAAGGAACTTGGCCAGAAAACCCTCATTACCAAGGGTACCTTGACGGGCGTGGTGGACCGGCTGGAACAAAAGGGGCTGGTGATCCGCGAACGTTGTCCACGCGACAAACGTTCCTATTACGTGCGCCTGAGCTGCGAGGGCGAACAGGTGTTCCATGACGTGTTCCCCAAGCTGACAAAACAGGGCCAGCGCCTGTTCGACGGCTACACCGAAGACGATTTCATGCGCCTGGAAAGCACCCTGGCAGGCTTGAAACACGCCATTGCCAGCGGCCACGGCTGACCATTCACCAAGCAAAGACATTCAAACAAGACAAAGGAAACCAAGTTGAAAACCTCACTGCTCGAAGGCAAAAAGCCTGCTCATTTCGATAAACACATCATCGGCAACCTGCTGCTCAACGCCAGCACGCCGGAACTGGTACGCCAGGAAAAACTGATCATCGGCGTGCGCAACGAAGACGGCGAAATCTACCGCCTGATCGGCGCCACCAAGCACAACAGCTTCATGAACGCCGTCGAGGAACTCTTCGACCTGGGCTTGACGGATGAGCTGGAAGACAGCGACGAACTGGTTGAAGGTTGCGACGCGATATTTAGTGAATCGCTGTAGTAACGCTTGACGATCGCTCTCGTTAAAAAGGCATGCCGCTATATCTGCGGCATGCCTTTTTCCGTTTACGGGGCTTTGCTTGCCTTTTACTAAGCTGTTTGCGAAAAGATCATGGTTAAAAAGTTCCGTACGGAAATATTGCGAGTATAATTTTTTCAATGAACAGACTCGACGCCTTTAAAAGCATCGCCGCACAAGCCGCTCGTGGCGAGCTGACCTTTCCTGCCAATGTGGACGCTTCGCTCAAGCTGCAAGAGGCGCTGGCCGATCCCGACTGCCATATCGAGGCCGCCGCCAAGCTGGTGCAGGCTGACCCGCTGCTGGCCGCGCGCACGGTGGCCATCGCCAATTCCGTGGCGTTCAACCGTTCCGGCAATGAAATCACCAGCGTGCGCAACGCCGTGCAGCGGCTCGGCGTGCGCACCCTGCAATCGGTGGTGGCATCGCTGATCGTGCGCCAGCTGGGCAGCACCATCACCGATCCCGTGCTGCAAGCGAAGGCCAACCAGCTGTGGGAACATACGGCCCACGTGGCGGCCCTGTCGCAGGTTCTGGCCCGCCGCGTCACCAAGGTGGATCCCGATACGGCCCTGTTTGCCGGCATCATGCATGAAGTGGGCGGCTTTTATCTGTTGTCGCGCGCGGCCGAATTCCCCGGCATCCTCGACGGCGAACCGGAAGACTGGGTCGAACATGGCGAACAGGCCATCGGCCACGGCGTACTGGCCAAACTGAAGGTGCCGGAAGCGGTAATGGGCGCCATCGGTGCGCTGTGGGAAGGCTTGCGCGCCATTCCGCCCGAATCGCTGGGCGACACCCTGCTGCTGGCGAATGACCTGGCGCCCGTCTCGTCGCCCCTCAACGAAAGCCCAGCCGCCATCGCCGTGCGCGCCGCCCGCGCCGCACGCAGCATCGATTGCCTGATCGGCGACGATGCGACCCTGTCGAGCATCATGGAAGAATCGGACGATGAAGTGCAGTCGCTGCTGAAGGTGCTCGTGCACTAAACCGCAGGGTTCTTGATGACCGGCGGCGGCGCCGCCGGCTTGAGCGTGTCGACGATCAGCACATGCTTGTCCATGGCCTGTGTTCCCTGCTTTTGCTGGACGACTTGCGTGGCGACCGCCTTGGTACTCAACAGGGGTTTCGGATGGCGTGGCATGAACATGGCGTACCTGCGGGAAGTGGGGTGCGTCCCATCTGCGCAGCGATTATCAATTTATCAAGCCGCTATTCAAAAAAAACCCGCTCGAAAGCGGGTAAAGTCCAAAGCTAGGGATGTCCTGAAAGAGACAGCCCTATCTTATGCGGTGCGCCGCGCCAGCTCCGTGCGCTGGCACACTTAGCGCGCACATTATCCCGGCAATAGCTGCACATCCGTTTCCTGCCAGGCACGCAGCTGCCGCACGCGGGCAAACCACGCCTGGATATGCTGGTACTGCGCCAGCGGCAACCGCACGGCTTCGCTGTACATCAGCGGCGCGGCCACGGCGAAGTCGGCCAGGGTCACATCATCTGCGTGGATCCAGCGGCGCCCAGCCAGATGCGCGTCCAGCACCACGGCGCACTCATGCAGGTCGCGCTCGCCGCGCGCCTCTTCCAGCGGATCCGCCGGACCATTGCCCGTCATGCCCTTCCAGGCGCGCTCCCAGGCCAGCACGCTGATGGCGGGCGCGAAGTGCTGCGCGGCCCAGAACAGCCAGCGATTGACGTCGGCGCGGGCTTGCGGCGCCTGCGGATAAAGCGTCTGGCCCGGTACCTGTTCGGCCAGGTATTGCATGATGGCGCACGATTCCCACAGCAGGAAAGCGCCATCGGCCAGCACGGGAACCTTGCCGTTCGGGTTCAGCTCGGACAGGCGGCGGCGGTCATCCGCATTCATCAGGTCGACTTCCGCCAGTTCCAGCGGCAGGCCGAGGTGGATCGCCGTCATCAGGGCACGGCGGGCATTCGAGGACATGGGGTGGTGGTACAGGCGCATGATGGATGGCTCCGGTGAGTGAAGAAGCCACCATCGTAGTCGCCGTTACTGACAGTTTTTGTCAGGAGCGAATATCAGGATTCCGGATCAATCTCGTGCGCCTTGCGCCAGGCATCGAGCAGCACATGGCGCCGCGTGGGATAGCGCTCCTCATGCTGCTGCACGCTGGCGATGCGGTCGATGCGGAAATGCCGGTAATCGCCGCGCAGCTCGCACCAGGCGGCCAGCAGGCGCTTGCCTTCGAAAAAGGCCAGGGCAAACGGCCACACCGTGCGCGAGGTGGCGCTGCCATGCTCATCCTGATAGGCGAGCGTGATTTTCTGTTCGTAGCGGATCGCCTCGCGCACGGGCTGCACGTAGCGGTCGGCCGCCTGCGTGCCATCGGCGGGGCGCCCCAGCGGCACCCACAAGCTGGTCTCGGCCATGCTGTCGCGCAGGTCGCGCGGCGAGGCGGCCGCGATCTTGGCCAGGGCATTGCTGGCCGCCTGCGCCAGGCCCGCATCACCTTGCCGGCGCACCCAGCGCGCGCCCAGCACCAGCGCTTCCAGTTCATCGGCGCCAAACATCAGCGGCGGCAAGAAGGCGCCACGGCGCAGCACATAGCCGATGCCCGCTTCGCCCTGCAGGGGCGCACCCAGTTCGGCCAGGGTCTGGATATCGCGGTAAATCGTGCGTTCGGAGACGCCCAGCTGCTGCGCCAGCTGGGCCGCCGTGACGGGCACGCGCCTTGCGCGCATGGCGTCCATCAACAGGAACAAACGGCCGCTGCGGCTCATGGACAGGCCTGCAAAGCTTGGTCACCCATGACGAGAGCCGACAGGGCCGGCACGTACACGTAGCCATCGGGCAGTATGCGCGCCGCGCGCGTCCCCTCTTCCACGCCGCCGATGCCGTAGCAGCGCTGCAACCGGGCGGCGGCGGGCCACCAGTAAATGGCCGCCTCCTGGTCGGGAAAGCGCTGGCGCACGCTCTCGGCCTGCGCCGCCACTTGCAGGAAATCGCGGTAAAAGGCGGGAGAAAAGCCCAGCTGCGCGGCAAACGCCGCTTCCAGCGCCGCCGTCTCTGCCAATTGAGCTGCCAGCGCTTGCGTTTCACTGTCCAGGTCCTCGGCCGCCACGCCCGCCTCACGCAGGCTGCGGCGCATCTGCTCCTGGTTCGCCTGCGTGCGCAGGAAAGCCGACTCCTGCAGCGCCAGCACGGCATCGGCCGCAATGTGCTTGCGGCGCGCGGCCGGGAAGACATACAGGGCGCAGCTGCCCGCGCACACGGTGTCGACGGCGATATCGAGCCGCAGCTGGCGCACCAGGCGGCCCAGCTGCATCGCAGCCTGCGCATCGCCGCCGTCGCTATTCACGCGCAACAGCCTGGTGCCCGGCGTGGCCAGCCGCCGCAGCTTGTCCACGTCGCCCTCGGCAATCGGGCCGCGCATGGCGATGCTGTCACTGCCAGTGCGGCTGAAATCGGCGGCGCCGGCCAACGCCGTCACGCCCGCCATCACACCTGCCCATAAAAAACGCTTCATCATCATCCGCCATAAAAAAAACGACCACCGCAAACGGTGATCGTTCTTCATTCGACCTGCAAAAAAACCTGCGCTTACACCACGGCGCCGTCGGTTTCGTCTTTTTCCTTGACCGGCTTGATCAAGTCTTCGCGCTTGACGCCCAGCCACATGGCGATCGAGGCCGCGACGAACACGGACGAGTAAATACCGAAGCAGATACCGATGGTCAGCGCCAGTGCGAAATGGTGCAGGGTCTGGCCGCCGAAGACCAGCATCGACAGCACCATCATCTGGGTGGAACCGTGGGTGATGATGGTACGCGAAATGGTGCTGGTGATCGCGCTGTCGATCACTTCATGCACGGTCGCCTTGCGCTGCTTGCGGAAGTTTTCGCGGATACGGTCAAAGATCACCACCGATTCGTTGACCGAGTAGCCGAGCACCGCCAGGATCGCCGCCAGCACCGTCAGCGAGAATTCCCACTGGAAGAAGGCGAAGAAGCCCAGGATGATCACCACGTCATGCAAGTTGGCGATAATGGCCGAGACAGCGTATTTCCACTCGAAGCGGATGGCCAGGTAGATCATCACGCCCAGAATCACCATCACCAGCGCGTTCAAGCCGTTCTGCTTCAGTTCCTCGCCCACTTGCGGGCCGACGAATTCGACTTTCTGCAAGACGACCGATTCGCTACCGGCCGCGTCCATGCAGGCGCTCTTGATGACGTGCTCGCCCTTTTCGGTGACGGTATCGACGCCCTTGGTCGTGCCTTGCTCGGCCTTGCACAAGGCTTCAAACACGCGTTGCGAGGTGTTCGCGGCGCTGACGCCCTTTTCCACCGGCAGGCGGATCATGACGTCGCGCGCCGTATCGAAGCTGGTCACGCCCGGCTCTTCATAACCCAGGCCGATCAAGGTGCCGCGTATGCCTTCAAGGTTGGCCGCTTTCGGGTACTTCACCTCCATCACGGTGCCGCCCTTGAATTCCACGGACAGGTGCAAGCCCTTGTGGAACAGGAAGAAGACGGCGGCAAGGAAGGTCACGGCCGAAATGACGTTGAAAATCAACGCATGGCGCATGAAGGGAATATCTTTTTTGATCCGGAAAAATTCCATGAAATCCTCTGAGTTCTATTCTGTGCGTCCGGCGGCTGTGCCACCGGACGCTATCGCTGTTGACGCTATTGGGTGAGTCGGGGCGTCGCTTATTTGCTGGTGCCCGGCACCCACACCGTACCGATCGACAAGGTCGTCAGCTTTTTCTTGCGGCCATACCAGAGGTTGACCACGCCGCGCGACACGAACACGGAGGAGAACATCGAGGTCAGGATACCCAGGCAATGCACGACAGCGAAGCCGCGCACGGGACCGCTGCCGAAGGCCAGCAGTGCCAGGCCGACGATCAGGGTGGTCACGTTCGAGTCGAGAATCGTGGCCCAGGCGCGGTCGAAGCCGGCGGCGATCGCCGCTTGCGGCGTATTGCCAGCGCGCAGCTCTTCACGGATACGTTCATTGATCAGCACGTTTGCGTCAATCGCCATGCCCAGCGCCAGCGCGATAGCGGCGATACCTGGCAGTGTCAGCGTCACCTGGATCATCGACAGCAAGGCGATCAGCAACAGCAAGTTGGCGGCCAGGGCCAGCACGCTGAAGGCGCCGAACAGCATGTAGTAGGCGATCATGAAGATGGCGATGGCGATGAAGCCATACAGGGTCGAGTGGAAGCCCTTGGCGATGTTTTCCGCGCCCAGCTGCGGTCCGATCGTGCGTTCTTCGATGACAGTCATCGGTGCGGACAGGGCGCCCGAGCGCAGCAGAAGCGCCAGTTCATTCGCGTTTTCCGCGCCGCCCATGCCGGTGATCTGGAAGCGCGAACCGAGCTCCTGCTGGATGGTGGCAACCGACAGCACTTCCGGCTTGCCCTTTTCAAACAGCACGATGGCCATGCGCTTGCCCACGCGTTCGCGCGTCGCTTCGCGCATCTTGCGTCCGCCGTCGCCGTTCAGGTCGATCGACACGGCCGCTTGCTGGTTCTGGTCGAAGCTGGCCGTGGCGCTGGAGATATAGTCGCCCGTCAGGATCACGTCTTTCGCCAGCACGACAGGAACGCCCTTGCCGACGGTGAACAGTTCCGAGTTGAATGGGATGGCGCTCGACAGTTCCGTGCCAGGCACGATGGTTTCATCGACCAGGCGCACTTCCAGGGTCGCCGTGCGGCCGATGATGGCTTTCGCGCGAGCCACGTCCTGCACGCCAGGCAATTGCACCACGATGCGGTCAGGGCCTTGCTGCTGGATCAGCGGCTCGGCCACGCCCAGCTCGTTGACGCGCTTGGACAGGGTTGAAATATTCTGTTTCACGCCTTCATCGATGGTGGCTTTCAGGGCCGCCGGTTTCAGGGTGATGTTCAGTTTCAAATCGCTGCCTTCGCCCGCATCGGCAAACGCCAGCTCCGTCATCTGGTCGGACAGGACATTCTTTGCCTTCAGGCGCGTTTCCGCGTCACGGAAGTTGATCTGCACGCTGTCGCCCACGCGCTCGATACCGGCGTGGCGGATATTCTTGTCGCGCAACACGCTACGCGCGGCGGACTGGACGCCCTGGACTTTCTTGTTCAGTACTGCTTTCGCATCGACCTGCATCAGGAAGTGCACGCCACCGCGCAAGTCCAGGCCCAGGAACATGGGCAAGGCATGCAGCTTTTGCATCCACATCGGGGTATTGGCTTGCAGGTTGACCGTCACGATGTACGCGGGATCGGTGGAATCGGGATTGAGGTCCTTTTCCAGCACCAGTTTCGCCTTGAACTGGGTATCGGGATCGGCGAAACGCACGCGCACGGAGGCGAGGTTGCCGGCGCCATCCATGGTGACACCTTCCGACTTGACGTTTTCTTTCGTCAATATTTGCTCGACTTGCGTCATCAGATCGCCCGTCACTTTGACGGTCGACTTGCCGCTGGTTACTTGCAGCGCCGGTGATTCACCGAAATAATTGGGCGCCGTATAAAGTGCGCCCAGCAATAAGGCGACGACGATGATGATGTATTTCCAGGCAGGATAGCGATTCATAGTGATTCAGCGTTCAGTGTTGAGCGTCGGAGGCGTCCCGAGGGGCGGCGGATAGCCGCCCCGGGTCTATCATTGCCGAGGCAATGACAGCGAGGAATTACAGTGCCTTCAGGGTGCCTTTAGGCAGCAAGGTGGTAATGGAGCTCTTTTGCACCGTGACTTCGGTGCCGGTCGCCACTTCGATGGTGACGTAAGCGTCCACTACCTTGACAACACGGCCCAGCATGCCGCCGGCGGTGACGACTTCGTCACCCTTGGCCAGCGCGTCCATCATCGCCCGTTGTTCTTTGGCGCGTTTTTGCTGTGGGCGGATCATCAGGAAATACATGACCACGAACATCAATACCAGCGGCAGGAAGCTGGTCAGGTTGCCGCCGAGGCCCAGGGCTTCGGTTGGGGCTTGCGCATAAGCGTTGGAAATGAAAAACACGGTGACTCCAGTTCTAATCAGTTTGAAAAAATAGCGCTGTATTCTAGCATTGGCTATACGTCATAACCCGAATTGCAGCCATGGCAACTTTAAATGGGGCTAAAAAAGCATTATGCAATGCTTTATCGCCCCAGTCCAAGCACCAATACACAAAACTTCCGGCCATGCTGCCGCCAGGGCTCAAGCTAAGGTTTTCTTAAGTTCCGCGTGCGCGTTCCGCGTGGAATTGCAAGGTAAATGCATGGAAACGGTCTTCGTCCAGCGCCTCGCGCATCTGGCGCATCAAGTCCAGGTAGTAATGCAGGTTATGGATGGTGTTCAGGCGCGCGCCAAGGATTTCCTTGGAGCGGTGCAGATGGTGCAGGTAGGCGCGCGAGAAATTGCGGCAGGCGTAGCAGCTGCACGTCTCGTCCAGCGGCGCCTGGTCTTCCTTGTACTTGGCGTTCTTGATCTTGATGTCGCCAAAACGGGTAAACAGCCAGCCATTGCGGGCGTTACGCGTCGGCATCACGCAATCGAACATGTCGATGCCATTCGACACGCCCGCCACCAGGTCTTCCGGCGTGCCCACGCCCATCAGGTAATGGGGCTTGTTGGCCGGCAGGCGCGGGCCAACGTGGGCCAGCATGCGCATCATGTCTTCCTTCGGTTCGCCGACGGACAGGCCGCCGATGGCGATGCCGGGGAAATCGATCTCTTCCAGCTTGGCCAGCGACTCGTCGCGCAGCATTTCGAACATGCCGCCCTGCACGATGCCGAACAGCGCATTCGGGTTTTCGCCACGGTGGAACTCGTCCTTCGAGCGCTGCGCCCAGCGCAAGGACATGCGCATGGACTTGGCCGCTTCCTCGATGGTGGCTGGACGGCCCTGGATTTCGTACGGCGTGCATTCGTCGAACTGCATGACGATGTCCGAATTCAAGACGCGCTGCACCTGCATCGACACTTCCGGCGAGAGAAACAATTTATCGCCGTTGATCGGCGAATTGAAATGCACGCCCTCTTCCGTGATCTTGCGCATGGCGCCCAGCGAAAACACCTGGAAGCCACCCGAATCCGTCAGAATCGGCTTGTTCCAGCCCATGAAGCCATGCAAGCCGCCGAATTTTTCCATGACGGTGTTGCCAGGACGCAACCACAGGTGAAACGTGTTGCCCAAAATGATCTGCGCGTCGATCTCGTTGAGTTCCAGCGGCGACATGGCTTTTACGGAGCCGTAAGTGCCCACTGGCATGAAGATCGGCGTCTGCACGACACCATGGTTGAGTTTCAAGGTGCCGCGGCGTGCCTTGGTCAGGCCGCTCGTGTCGGTCTTGAGTAATGTAAATTCCAGCATGTCAGTCTTTCACGGGAGTATCAAGGTTCAACGGAGCGCGCGATTGCGTGGTGAGCAGCATCGCGTCGCCATAGCTGAAGAAACGGTAGTTCTGCGCGATCGCATGCGCGTAGGCACTGCGGATCGGCTCATAACCGGCAAAGGCCGACACCAGCATCAGCAGGGTCGACTTCGGCAAATGGAAGTTGGTGATCAAACGCGTCACCGTTTTAAACGCATAGCCGGGCGTGATGAACAGGGCCGTATCGGCGCTGCCCGCCACCAGCTGGCCGCTTTGCGAGGCCGATTCCAGCGCGCGCAAGCTGGTCGTGCCGACGGCGACCACGTCGCGCCCGGCAAGTTGGGCGGCGCGCACGGCGTCGACGGTTTCCTGCGGCATGGTGTACCACTCGGTGTGCATCTTGTGTTCGGCCAGCACTTCCGTGCGCACGGGCTGAAAGGTGCCCGCGCCCACGTGCAGGGTCACATAGGCAAAGTTGACGCCCTTGGCCTTCAATTGATCGAGCAGGGCCTGGTCGAAATGCAGGCCGGCCGTCGGCGCGGCGACGGCGCCGGGCACCTTGTTGAACACGGTCTGGTAGCGCGTCTCGTCGAATTCGTCCGCATCGTGCTCGATGTACGGCGGCAGCGGCAAGCGGCCATGCGCCTCGATCAGCTCGAACACGTCGGCCTCGAAGTGCAAGGTAAAGAATTCGCCGGCGCGCTGGCCCACCGTCACATCGAAGGCATCGGCCAGGCGGATGCGGCAGCCGGGCGGCGGCGACTTCGACGCGCGCACCTGGGCCAGCACGGTGCGCTCATCGAGTACGCGCTCGACGAGCGCCTCGATCTTGCCGCCGCTTTCCTTGACGCCGAAGAAACGCGCTTTCAGTACGCGGGTATCGTTCATCACCAGCAGGTCCCCCGCCTGCAACAGCCCGACGATGTCGGCAAAGCTGCGGTCAACCAGGGCGTCGCCGTCCAGATGCAACAGGCGCGAGGCGCTGCGCTCGGCCAACGGAGTTTGCGCAATGTTTTCTTGCGGCAAATTAAAATCGAAATCGGAAAGCGAATACATGCGTTTTGCTTCAAAAGTACGTCAAAAATGATTAGGAGTGCGCAATGGAACATCTGGCACTATACTGTGCGCCTATACAGGCATTACAATAATCCGCCGCAACAATTTACAACTGCGGTACGCACAGGGTGTGCCGGACAACCCTCTATTTTACGCTAGCGGCATAAAAACCTGCGCTAATGGCACTAAAACCTTGCATATGCCCGATCCAACGCCCGATCTTCCACCCGTAGCCAGGCCGGCCGCGAAGCCGAAAGCCGTCAAAAAAGTGGTCAGCACGGAAAGCCGGCTGGCCAAACTCGGCTTGCGCACGGATATGGACCTGGTGCTGCACCTGCCGATGCGCTACGAGGACGAAACCAAGGTCTACACGATACGCGACGCCTGCCTGCGCGGCGGCGAATCGTGGCAAGTCGAGGGCATCGTCACCAAATGCGAAGTCAATTTCAAGCCGCGCAAGCAATTGCTGGTGACGATCGCCGACGAAACGGGCAATTTGCTGCTGCGCTTCATGAATTTTTATGGCAGCCAGGTCAAGCAGCTGGCCGAAGGCACGCGCGTGCGTGCGCGCGCCGAACTCAAACACGGCTTTTTCGGCGCCGAGATGGTGCACCCGACGTATAAGGTGGTCAACGAAGGCGCGCCGCTGCCCACGGCCCTCACGCCCGTATATCCATCGGGCGAAGGCCTGTCGCAGCACGTGCTGCGGCGCGAGATCGCCGACGCCATGCGCCGCACCGACTGGCAGGACACTTTGCCGGACGAGCTGCTGCGCGAGATGCAGCTGTCGCCTTTCCGCGCCGCCGTGCACCTGCTGCACTATCCGCCGCAGGACATCGATGAAAGCGCGCTGATGGACCGCTCGCACCCGGCCTGGGTGCGCATGAAGTTCGATGAGCTGCTGGCGCAGCAACTGTCGCTGAAACGCGCCCAGCGCGCGCGCCGCTCGAAAGGTGCCGCATCGCTGCCCATCGTCGGGACTTTATCGAATGCCTTCGGTGCCGCCCTGCCCTTCAAGCTGACGGGCGCGCAGGCGCGCGTGCTCGAGGAAATCCGCGCCGACCTGCACCAGCCGTATCCGATGCAGCGCCTGCTGCAAGGCGACGTCGGCAGCGGCAAGACGGTCGTCGCCGCCCTGTCGGCCACGCAGGCCATCGACAGCGGCTACCAGGCAGCGTTGATGGCGCCCACGGAGATTCTGGCGGAGCAGCACTTCCGCAAGATCGCCGCCTGGATGGAGCCGCTGGGCGTGAAGGTGGCCTGGCTGACGGGCAGTCTGAAGAAAAAGGAAAAGACGGCGGCGCTGGCCCTGATCGAATCAGGTGAAGCGCAGCTGGTGATCGGCACGCATGCACTGATCCAGGATAATGTGCTGTTCGCGAAACTGGGCCTGGTCATCGTCGACGAGCAGCACCGCTTCGGCGTGGGCCAGCGCCTGACCTTGCGCAACAAGGGCGACAGCGCGGCCGTGCCGCACCAGCTGATGATGTCCGCCACGCCGATCCCGCGCACCCTCGCCATGACATATTACGCCGACCTGGAAGTGTCGGTGATCGACGAGCTGCCGCCCGGCCGCAGTCCCATCGTCACGCGCGCCATCGACCAGAACCGCCGCGATGAAGTCATCGCCCGCGTGTATGCTGCCGCGCTGGAAGGCCGGCAGGTCTACTGGGTCTGCCCGCTGATCGAGGAATCGGAAGCACTGCAGCTGCAGACGGCCACCGACACCTACATGATGCTGGCCGAGGCTTTGCCCGCGCTGCAGGTCGGCCTCGTGCACGGCCGCTTGAAACCGGCGGAAAAGCAGGAAGTGATGGATGCCTTCATCGCCGGCCATATCCACGTGCTGGTGGCCACCACCGTGATCGAGGTGGGCGTCGACGTGCCAAACGCCTCGCTGATGGTGATCGAACACGCCGAGCGTTTTGGCTTGTCCCAGCTGCACCAGCTGCGCGGCCGCGTGGGCCGCGGCACGGCGGCCAGCGTCTGCCTGCTGCTGTACCAGGGTCCCTTGGGCGGCGTGGCGCGCCAGCGTTTGATGACCATGCGCGAGACGACGGACGGTTTTGAAATCGCGCGCCGCGACCTGGAAATCCGCGGCCCCGGGGAATTTCTCGGCGCGCGCCAGTCCGGCCAGGCCATGCTGCGCTTCGCCGACCTGGAAACGGATCAATGGTTAGTAGACCAGGCCCGCGACGTGGCGCACGATTTGCTGCACGCCACCACGACGGCCGCAGCGGCCACCGTGGAAGCGCACCTGGCGCGCTGGCTCGGTGGGAAAGAGGAATTTTTAAAAGTGTAGGACCGGATGCCTGCTACATGCACATCCAGAAGCGGTTCGCCAGGTCGAGCATGAAGTCGGGGCGCAGATAGGCCAGGAAGACACTGGCCAGCAGCACGGCGCCGGCCAGGCGCCACAGCCATGTGCGCCAGCTGCCCATTACGCGGCCACCGCCACGCGCTTGACGGCGCGCTCGTCGATGGGCAGGTTGATCAGCGCGGCCAGCAAACCCAGGCCGATGGTGATCATCCACACGATGTGGTAACTGCCCTGGTGCTCGTACAGATAGCCCCCCAGCCAGGCACCGAGGAAACTGCCCACCTGGTGCGAGAAGAACACCATCCCGGCCAGCATCGACAGGTGCTTGACGCCGAAGATGCCGGCGATGATGCCGTTCGTCAGCGGCACGGTCGACAGCCACAGCACGCCCATGCCGGCGGCGAACAGGTACACGGACCACGCCGACAAGGGCGCCAGCAGGAACGCGGTGATGACCACGGCGCGCGTCACGTAGATGGCCGACAGCAGGTAGCGTTTGGCGATCTTGCCACCGAGTTTGCCCGCATAGTAGGAGCCGACGATGTTGAACAGGCCGATCAGCGCCAGCGCCGTGACGGCGACGTTCGGATTCATCAGGCCCTGGTCCTTCAGGTAGGCCGGCAAGTGCACGCCAATGAAGACGAGCTGGAAACCGCAGACAAAATACCCGGCCAGGAGCAGCCAGAACGAGCGGCTGGCGATGGCTTCGCTGAAGGCCGCGCCCACACTTTGCTGCGGGCCGCTGGCGTGCGAGACGGGCGGTTCGCGCAGGTAGAAGGCCATCGGGATCATGGCCAGCAGCACCAGCGCGGCCAGCACATAAAAGGCGTTTTGCCAGCCCACGGCGGAAATCAGCTGCTGCTCCACCGGCATCATCAGGAACTGGCCGAACGAGCCGGCCGCCGACGAAATGCCGAAAGCCCACGAGCGCTGCTCGGGCGGCGCACTGCGGCCGATGATGCCGCTGATGGCGCCAAAGGCCGTGCAGGCCAGCGCCAGGCCGATGAAGATGCCCGAGCCGACGATGAACAGGGTGGGCTGCGTCACGAGCGCCATCCACACGAGGCCCGCCATGTAGCTGATGGCGCCGACGATGACGACGCGCATGGTGCCGAAACGGTCGGCCGCCATGCCGGCGAACGGGCCGAAAACGCCCCACATCAGGTTTTGCATGGCCAGCGCCAGCGAATACGTTTCGCGCGTCCAGCCATTGGCTTGCGAGATCGGCTGCATCCAGAAGCCCAGGCCGTGGCGCACACCCATCGCCAGGGTCAGCACGACGCCGCTGGCGATGAGGACGGTTTTCAGGCTGGGGCGGGATGAGGACAATGTCATGGAGTTCCTGTTCACGCCTGGTCGGCTTGGTAGACGAGGCCGATCTGGCCGCGCATGGTGTCAAGGTTGTGCATCAGCGCCACGCTGTCTGCGTGCGGCATGACGGGACTTTCCAGCAGCCCGGCGCGGATGCAGCGCATCGCTTCGATGGCCTCGTGCGCGTAGCCATTGCCCAGGTGCGGCACGGAGACGACGCGCCGTGCACCATCCATCGTTTCGACGATCAGGTGGTCGGGCTTGTAGAAACGGCTGGGCAGGCGGATGCGTCCCAGGCTGCCGGAAATGGTCATTTCCGTCGGCGTCTGCGCGCGCAGGCTGCAGGCGCAGGACGAGGTGCCGCCGCCGGCGTGCAGCAGCGAAAACACGACCTGCTCATCGACACCGGTGGCGCCCATCTCGGCCAGCGCCTGCACCTGCGTTACAGGGCCGAGGAAGAAGGTCGCCATCGACAGCGGATAAATGCCCACGTCGAGCAGCGCGCCGCCGCCGAGTGCGGGATTGAACATGCGGTGCTCGGGCGGAAAATTGGCGACAAAGCCGATATCGGCCTGCACCTGCTGCGGCACGCCGATCTCGCCGCTGGCGATGATGCGTTTGGCCTCCTGCACGGCGGGCAGGAAACGGCTCCACATGGCTTCCATCAAAAACAGTTTTTTGTCGCGTGCCAGATCGACCACGGCCTGCGCTTCGCGCGCATTCATGGTGAACGGTTTTTCGCACACGACGTGCTTGCCGGCGGCCATGCACAGCAAGGCATTTTCGGCATGCAGGGTGTGCGGCGTGGCGATGTAGATCACGTCCACGTCCGGGTCCATGGCCAGCGCCTGGTAGGAACCGTGGCAACGCCCGATGTCGAATTCGGCGCCGAAAGCCTGTGCGCCAGCCTCGCTGCGCGAAGCGACTGCCACCAGTTGCGCACCGGGCGCATCGCGCAAGCCATTGGCCATCGCGCGGGCGATCTTGCCGGTGCCGAGGATGCCCCAGCGGACGGTATTTTCCATGCTATTGATCTCTTTCTGCGCCAGCCACTTTGCGCTTCGGGCGAAACACCGCCGCGTCATTGTAAAAATCGTCGTCCTGGCCTTCGCACCAGCCGGGCAAACCCAGCACGGGCAGCGGCGTGAAGTCCGCCGTAGTGAGACCTTGCTGCGCCAGGTCTTGCGCCACCCTCTCGTCGAGCCAGGCGCGGCGTGCCGCATCGTCCAGGGTGAAATAGGCGTCGCCGGCGAAGATCACGCGCGTATGCGCCGTGATGGCCTTGCGCGGCGCTACCAGTTTTTCCATCAGCGCGTGGCCGAACAACCAGACCTCGGCGTCACCGTCCGCGCCAAATTTATCGCGCTGCGCAATGAACACGCTGCGCCAGTCGTGCCCGCGCAAGGCCGTTTCCAGTGCGCGCCCCGCGTCGCTGTCGCGCAGCACCAGCAAGGCGGAATTTTCGTCAAAAATCGTCGCGCCATCGCGCGCGGGACCGCGCGATTTACCGACGCCGGACAGGGCGATCTGCGCCGCCTGCAGCGCGTTCAATTGACGCTTGATCCGCGGGAAGGTGAGCCACACGAGTGCATTGAAAAAATCGTGCAGATTGTCGCGCGTGGGCACGCCGCCCGTCGCACCGATGAACTCCTCGTACGCCACGCCTTCGGGCAGGTCCGCTTGCGGCACGAAGGCCAGCGGCAAGCCGGTGGGATTGCGCAAGTCCAGCGCCCGCGCCCGTCCGTTCAGCGCGGCAATCACCGTGTCGCGCTGCAGGTCCAGCTGCCGTCGCGCCGGCAGCACCGTGGCAAACCAGGGGCGGGTCCAGTCTATCGATGGCAGCATGGAGTAATTACACCATTTTCCAGTTGATCTGCTCGCCCGCGTTGAGCGGAATCACATGGCTGTCGCCCAGCGGCAGCGAGGCCGGCAAGGTCCAGCTTTCGCGCTTCAAGGTGATGGTGTCCGTGTTGCGCGGCACGCCGTAGAAGGCCGGGCCGTGGAAGCTGGCGAACGCCTCCAGTTTATCGAGCGCGCCGGCCCGTTCGAACGCTTCCGCATACATTTCCATCGCGTGCAGGGCCGTGTAGCAACCGGCGCAGCCGCAGGCCATTTCCTTGGCGCCCTGCGCGTGCGGCGCAGAATCGGTGCCGAGGAAGAAACGCTCGTCACCGCTGGCGGCGGCCGTCATCAGTGCCAGGCGGTGCTCTTCACGCTTCAGGATGGGCAGGCAGTAGTAATGGGGGCGGATGCCGCCCTTGAAAATCTCGTTGCGGTTGTACAGCAGATGATGCGCCGTGATGGTGGCGGCGATCGGGCCCTCCGCTTCGGCCACGTACTGCGCCGCATCCTTGGTGGTGATGTGTTCGAACACGACAGACAGGGCCGGGAAGGCGCTGCGCAGCGGACGCATCACGCGCTCGATGAAGACGGCTTCGCGGTCGAAAATGTCGATTTCCGGGTCCGTCACTTCGCCGTGCACGAGAAAGGGCATGCCCACTTCCTGCATCACTTCGAGCACCTTGTAGCAATTCTTCAAATCCGTCACGCCCAGGTCGGAATTCGTCGTGGCGCCGGCCGGATACAATTTGACGGCTTGCACGATGCCGCTATCCTGCGCGCGGCGGATTTCGTCGGGCGAAGTGTTGTTCGTCAGGTACAGCACCATCAGCGGATCGAAGTTCACGCCTTGCGGCACGGCGGCCAGGATGCGCTCGCGGTAGGCGCTGGCATCGGCCGTGGTGGTGACGGGCGGCTTCAGGTTCGGCATGACGATGGCGCGGCCGAACTGGCGCGCGCTGTGTGGCAGCACGCTGGCCATGACGGCGCCGTCGCGCAGGTGCAAATGCCAGTCATCCGGACGGGTGATGGTGATGGAGGCTGGGGTGTGATCGAGTGTGGACATGGCGGCTGCTCTCAGGCG
This sequence comes from Janthinobacterium sp. BJB426, assembly GCF_002735705.1. Classification (GTDB taxonomy): domain Bacteria; phylum Pseudomonadota; class Gammaproteobacteria; order Burkholderiales; family Burkholderiaceae_D; genus Janthinobacterium. The sequence goes on along the minus strand of NZ_PDZL01000001.1, from coordinate 19,791 downwards.
GTCATTGCGAATAGCCCCATTTTACCAGCCGCGGGGCTGCCTTAGCGGCCAGGGTGCCTGAGGAAAACCGGGCGCAAGCGTACTGTGAACGCAAAAACGGCCGGTGAAGGCCGGCCGCTTTTATCGAGAAAACCTGGGATCAGTGAATGATCTTCGCCAGGAAATCGCGCGCGCGGTCCGAGCGCGTCGTGTTGAAGAAGTCATCCTTGCTGCAATCTTCGATGATCTTGCCCTGGTCCATGAAGACGATGCGGTTGGCCACGCGCTTGGCAAAGCCCATTTCGTGGGTGACGACCATCATCGTCATGCCTTCCTGCGCCAGGCCCACCATCACGTCGAGCACTTCGTTGATCATTTCCGGATCGAGCGCCGATGTCGGCTCGTCGAACAGCATGGCGATCGGATCCATCGACAGCGCGCGGGCGATCGCCACACGCTGCTGCTGGCCGCCCGACAGCTGGCCCGGGAACTTGTCCTGCTGCGACAGCAAGCCCACTCGGTCAAGGTACTTCAAGCCCTTGGCATTGGCTTCGTCGGCGCTGCGGCCCAGCACCTTGATCTGGCCGATGGTCAGGTTTTCGCGGATCGACAGATGCGGAAACAGCTCGAAATTCTGGAACACCATGCCGATGCGCGCACGCAGTTTCGACAAATTCGTTTTCGGATCGTTGACGCTGATGCCGTCGACGATGATCTGCCCCTGCTGGATCGGCTCGAGGCCGTTGACGGTCTTGATCAGGGTTGACTTGCCGGAGCCGGACGGGCCACAAATGACCATCACGTCACCCTTGGCGACCTTGGTGGTGCAGTCGGTCAGTACCTGGAACTGGCCATACCATTTGCTGACGTTATTGAGTTCAATCATCTTGTTCTTTCTTTTACGGTTAGCGAATGATGGCGACGCGTTTCTGCAGGCGTTTTACCAGGAACGACAAGGCATAGCACAGCACGAAATACACGACGGCGACAAACACGTACATCTCCACCAGGCGGCCGTCGCGCTGGGCGATCTTCGAGGCGGCGCCGACGAAATCGGGGATCGACAGCACGTACACGAGCGACACGTCCTGGAACAGCACGATGGTTTGCGTCAGCAGCACGGGAATCATGTTGCGGAACGCTTGCGGCAGCACGATGCTGCCCATGGTTTGCCGGTAGTTCATGCCCAGCGCCTGGCCCGCCCACACCTGGCCACGCGGGATCGACTGTATGCCGCTGCGCATGATCTCGCAATAGTAGGCCGCCTCGAACATGATGAAGGTGATCAGCGCGGAAGAAAACGCGCCCACTTTCACGGGTTCGTCGGCGCCGATGATCCAGGCGGCGATGTACGGTACCAGGAAGTAGAACCAGAAGATCACCAGCACCAGCGGGATCGAGCGTATCAGGTTGACGTAGCTCGACGCCACGCCCGAAACGATGCGGTTGCCGGACAGGCGCATCAGCGCCAGCAGGGTGCCCAGCACGATGCCGCCGACCATGGCCAGCGCCGTCAGTTTCAGGGTAAACACCATGCCGGTCTGGAACAGATAGACCCACGAGCGGGAGATGACATCGAAGTCGAAATTACCGAACATATCAATGTCCTCCCGTCTTGGCGCCGGCGACGATGAAGCCAGGGATGGCGACCTTTTTCTCGATCAGGTGCATCAGCACCACCACCAGCAGGTTGACGACGACGTAGATGATGGTGGCGGCCGAAAACGCCTCGAATACCTGAAACGAGAATTCCTGGATGGCGCGCGCGCTGGCCGTCAGTTCGATCAGGCCAATGGTCAGCGCCACGGAACTGTTCTTGATGATGTTCAAAAATTCGCTGGTCAGCGGCGGCATGATGACGCGCGCGGCCATCGGCAGCAAAATGAAGCGGTAGGTTTGCGGCAGGGTCAGGCCCAGCGCCGTGCCGGCCAGTTTCTGCCCGCGCGGCAGTGCCTCGATACCCGTCGTGACCTGCACCGCCACGCGCGAGGAAGTAAAGAATCCCAGGCATAGCACGGCCGTGACGAACGGCGCATTCGGCAGCGACTTGACCCAGGCGCCCAGGTCAGGCGGCAGCAGTTCCGGCATGACGAAATACCAGAGGAACATCTGCACCAGCAGCGGCACGTTGCGGAACAATTCGACGTAGGCATTGGCCACGCCCACCAGCCATTTGTTCGGCAAGGTGCGGATGGTGCCGATCACCAGGCCCAATATCAGCGCCATGATCCACGCCGCACCGGCCGTGGCCAGGGTCCAGATCAGGCCGGACCACAGGGTGTCCATATACGTGCCCACGCCATCGGGAGAAATCTCCCAGAAAATGCGCCAATTCCAGTTGTAATTCATGATCATCCTTCGCATGCAGCCCGAGGATGGCGGCCAGCCGGCCACCCATCCCGTAAATTAAAACGGGAGGCTTGCGCCCCCCGATTTGTTACGCACTCTTGTTACTTTTTCCGTTTGTCCGAGGTCTTCTGCGCTTCCGGTACGGCCGCATACGCAGCCGGGTCGCCCGAATCGGTCGGATTCGTGAAGACGGCCTTCAATTGCGGCGGCATGGGGAATTTCAGGTTGATGTTTTTCGGCGGGATCGGCGAGGTAAACCATTTCGCGTAGATGCGGTTGATGTCGTCGCTCTTGTACAGGCGGATCAGGGCGTCATCGACCACTTTCTTGAAGGCTGGATCGCCCTTGCGCAGCATGATGCCGTATGGCTCGACGGACAGCGCTTCCTTGGTGATTTCGTAGTCGTTCGGGTTCTTCGAGTTGGCCACTTGCGAGGCCAGCAGGATATCGTCGTTGGCTTCGGCCACCGCGCGGCCCGTTTCCAGCATCAGGAACGATTCGGGATGATCCTTGCCGACGGCAATCGTCATGCCCAGGTTTTTTTCCTTGTTCAGGATGGTCATCTGCTTGATGGTCGACGTGCCGGCCGTGGCGACCAGGGTCTTGCCGCGCAAGTCTTCCAGGGTCTTGATATTCGAGGATTTTTTCGACAGCACGCGGTTGCCGATAACGAACATGGTCGGGGCGAATGCCACCTGCTGCTGGCGCTCCAGGTTGTTCGTCGTCGAACCGCATTCGAGATCGATGGTACCGTTGGCCATCAGCGGGATGCGGTTGGCCGAGGTGACGGGGCTCATCACCACTTTCAGTTCGCTCAGGCCCAGGTGCTTTTGCAGGGCCGTGACGACTTTCATGCACAGGTCGATCGAATAACCCTGGTATTGCTGCTTGTCATCGAGATAGGAGAAGGGCACGGAGCCGTCGCGCACACCGAGGGTGACGGAACCGGCTTTCTTGATCTTGGCCAAGGTGCCGGTCAATTCCTGAGCCTGGACTGGCGACATGCTGCTGATGACACCGACGCTGAGCAGCGTGGCGAAGATTTTGGTCAATTTCATAAATTCTCCTGGGCGGACAAACCGGATGGACTCCGAACGAAACAACTGTGGTGCAGACGCCACCAATGGAATTAATTTTATTTCATTTTCAGCGCCGGACCAGCCGTTTTCTGCGATTGCCCGCAAATAGGCGCTATACGCGCGCCTGAACCGGCGCGGCTGTAGCATTTTTCCTACTGATTTCACATTCCCGATTTATTTTGCCGGTGCCAGCCCCGCCAACTCGTCCTCTTGCGCCTCGTCGTCCATATTTGCCTGCTGGCGTTGCCACATCTGCGCGTACAGGCCATCGAGCGCCAGTAATTGCGGATGCGTGCCCCGTTCGACGATGCGGCCATGGTCGAGCACCAGGATTTGCTGGGCGTCGGCCACCGTCGACAAACGGTGCGCAATCACCAGGGTGGTGCGGTTTTTGGCAATGTCCTTCAGCTGCGACTGGATCGCCTGCTCGGCCTTCGAATCGAGCGCCGAGGTGGCTTCGTCGAAGATCAGGATGGCAGGGTCTTTCAGCAAGGTGCGGGCGATGGCCACGCGCTGCTTTTCGCCACCCGACAGTTTCAAACCCCGCTCGCCCACCATGGAGTTGTAGCCATCTGGCAAGCTTTCAATAAAATCATGGATCGATGCCGCTTTGGCGGCCGCCACGATGGCCTCCTTGGTGGCGCCCGGCTTGCCATAGGCGATGTTGTATTCGATGGTGTCGTTGAACAGCACCGTGTCTTGCGGCACGATGCCGATGGCCGCGCGCAGGGAATCCTGCGTGATGCCGCGCAAGTCCTGGCCATCGATGGTGATGCCGCCGCCATCGACTTCATAGAAGCGGAACAGCAAGCGCGACAGGGTCGACTTGCCCGAGCCGCTGTGGCCCACTACAGCCGTCGTGGTGCCGGCGGGTATCTGGAAATCCACGTCGAACAGGATTTGCCGCTTGGCTTCGTAGCTGAAATTCACGTGGTCGAAACGCACGGCCGCGCCCCGCGTGACGAGCGGCTTGGCTTCTGACGTATCGGCGATTTCGCGGTTCTCGTTCAGCAAGGAAAACAGGCGTTCCATGTCGGCCAGGCTTTGCTTGATTTCGCGGTAGATGACGCCCAGGAAATTGAGGGGAATATACAGCTGGATCATGAAGGCGTTCACCAGCACCAGGTCGCCCAGGGTCATCGTGCCGGCGATCACGCCCACCGTGGCGCGCCACAGGATCAGGGTGACGGCCGTGGCGATGATCAGGGACTGGCCCGTATTGAGCAGGGACAAGGAAGTCTGCGATTTCACGGCCGCCGATTCATAGCGCTGCAAGCCTTCGTCGTAGCGCTTCGCCTCGTAATCCTCGTTGCCGAAGTATTTCACGGTTTCATAGTTGATCAGCGAATCGATGGCCTTGGTATTGGCTTTTGAATCGAGGTCGTTCATGGTGCGGCGGAAATGCGTGCGCCAGTTCGTCACCAGCACGGTAAACGCGATATACGACACGAGCGCCACCGCCGTGATCACGGTGAACCAGATGTCGTAATGCAAGACCAGGTAGCCGAGCACGAGGGTGATTTCCACCAGGGTCGGCAAGATGTTGAACAGGGTGTAGGAAATGAGCGAGCCGACGCTGCGCGTGCCCCGTTCGATATCGCGCGTCATGCCGCCCGTCTGGCGGTTCAAATGGAAACGCAGCGACAAAGCATGCAGGTGGCGGAACACTTGCAGGGCAATGGTGCGCACGGCCCGCTGCGTGACCCGCGCAAACAGGAATTCGCGCAATTCCGTAAACAAGGTGGTCGACAGGCGCAGCAAGCCGTACGCCACCAGCAAGCCGACGGGCAACACCAGCAGTGCTTGCGGATGGGCCGCCGTGATAGTCATGGCGTCGACGAGTTTTTTCAAGATCAGGGGCACGCCCACGTTGGCCAGCTTGGCGCCCACCAGGCATAGCAGCGCCAGCAATACTCTCCATTTGTAAACCCACAGGTATGGCAGCAAGGTCTTGATGGTGGCGAAATCGCTGTGGCTGGCGGAGGCTGGCGAGCGGGGCGGAGGGGGAGTCTGGGAACGGCGCATGGCGAAGGTCGGCTTTTTATGGTTCAATCGGGGCAATTGTAGCCTTTCATGAGAATAAAAGATGAGCACCTCCCCCGACCGTCCCGACAACTGCCTCGCCTCCGGCCTTCCCGCCGGAAAAATGCCGGAATTGCGCATGATGCCCGCACCGTCCGACGCCAATGTGTACGGCGACGTCTTCGGCGGCTGGATCATGGCGCAGGTCGATATCGCCGGTTCCCTGCCGGCCACGCGGCGCGCCAACGGCCGCGTCGCCACCATCGCCGTCAACTCCTTCGTCTTCAAAAATCCCGTCTTCGTCGGCGATCTGCTCTCCTTCTACGCCGACATCGTCAAGGTTGGCAATACCTCGATCACCGTCAATGTCGAGGTGTATGCCGAGCGCAACCGCCTGCAGGCATGCATCGTGAAAGTCACGGAAGCGACCCTGATCTATGTGGCGACGGACTCCGACCGCAAGCCGCGCAAGGTGCCGCCGATCGAGACCTTGTTGTCGTCTTGATTGTCGCAATAATCCCACGTTTTATTTTCAGACGGCATGGATAGCCAGCGCCGCATCTTCCTGCGGAGCGCCGCCCGCATCGGTGCGCTTGCCGCGGCCGGCGGCGTGCTGTCCGGTTCCAGCGCCAGCGCCGCCACGCGCCTGAACAGCGCCGGCTATCCATTTGCGCTCGGTGTCGCGTCCGGTTCACCCTTGCCGGACTCCGTCGTGCTGTGGACGCGCATCTGCTACGACCCGCTGCACGCAGCCGCCACGCCCGCCATCGCCTTGAGCGTGCGCTGGGAAGTGGCCCACGATGAAGGTTTTCGGCGCATCGCCGCCAAGGGCCAGGCAACGGCCACGCCCGCCCTCGCGCATAGCGTGCACGTCGACGTGGGCGGCCTGACACCCGGGCGCTGGTACTGGTACCGCTTCATGCTGGGCGACGCCGTCAGCCCCGTGGGCCGCACGCGCACGGCGCCCGAGCCCGGCGCCATGCCTGCCTCGCTGAAACTGGCCGTCGCCTCATGCCAGCACTGGGAATTCGGCGCGTATGCGGCGCACCGGCACATCGCCGCGGCCGCGCCCGACCTGGTGGCCTTCCTCGGCGACTATATCTACGAATGGGGACCGTACCAGTTGCAGCACCCGAGCCGGGCCGTGCGCACGCACGAAAGCTTTAGCCTGGCCGACTACCGCGCCCGCTACGCGCAATACAAGAGCGACCGCGACTTGCAGGGCGCGCACCTGGCCGCGCCGTGGATCGTCACCTGGGACGACCATGAAGTGGCCAATGATTACGGGAATGACCGCGACGAGTTGCTCACGCCGTCGTTTCTTGAGCGCCGCGCGGCCGCCTACCAGGTGTTTTATGAACACATGCCGCTGCGGTTGCTACCGCTGGGACGGCGCGGCTTTGTCGACATGCGCATCTACCAGCGCTATGACTGGGGCCGCCTGGCACGCTTCCACGTGCTGGATGACCGGCAATACCGCGCCCACCACGCGTGCGCCAAACCGGGCCGCGGCGGTTCGAATTCCGTCACCACGCGCAACTGCCCCGATTTGCTGAAACCGCAGCGCACGATGCTGGGCGAGGAACAGCAGCGCTGGCTGCAAGCCGGCCTCGACGACTCCCCGGCCCGCTGGAATATCCTCGCCCAGCAAACCCTGATGGCACAATCGAGCCAGGTGCCGATTTTGCGGCCCGGCGACGAGCGCATCTGGACCGATGGCTGGGATGGCTACCCGATGGCGCGCCAGCACCTGCTCGACGCTTTGCGCAGGAGCAAGGCCAGCAATCCACTGGTACTGTCAGGCGACGTGCACACCTTTTATGCCACCGAACTGAGCCGCAATGCCATGCGCCCCACCGGCAAGGATAATCCCGTGCTGGCGACCGAATTTTGCGGTACCTCAATCACCTCGAGTTCCCGCCCGCAAGCGCGCACGGAGCAGTACGTGGCGATGAACCCGCACATCCGTTACGGCCGCAGCGACAAGCGCGGCTATATGCTGATGGAGATCACGCCAGAGAAAACCACGACCCTGTTCCAGGGCCTGGAGAATGTGCGCGACGGCGCATCGAGCATCGCGACAGTGGCCAGTTTTACCGTCCTGGACGGCAAGGCTGGCGCGCAACGCATCTAGCCCATGCTTTTCAAGGCATCGCGGTAGCGCCGGCTGACGGGCACTTCACCGCCCGTGGATAGCACGGCGCGCGCATCACCCGATTCCAGCGGCACGATGCTCTGCACAAATGCAAGGTTGACGATGTAGCTGCGGTGCACGCGCACGAAGCGCTTGCCGTCCAGGCGGCGCTCGATGGCGGCCATGGTCGAGCGCAGCGGGTAATCGTGTCCGCGCACATGCAAATTCACATAGTTGCCCCAGGCCTGTATCCATTCGATGTCGCTGGCGGGCAGCAAAAAGTCCTTGCCCAGCTTGCGCACCAGAAACCGTTCTGGCTGCTGTACCGGCTCCATTGCCGGGCCTTCATCGGGTTCGCCCAGCAGGGTCGCCTCGCCTTGCCAGCGCATCAGCAGCAACTGGTAAAAGCCCGTGAACAATAAGATGGAGAAGTAAGTACGCACATCCTTGACATATTCGTATGGCAATTCACGCCACCAGTTACCGAAATCGTAATCGCTGCCGGCACTCCAGTAAGCCAGTTTGCGCAAGGCCACCATGGCCAGCACATGCACGAGGCTGTAGACCAGCGAGACGACCAGGTGCCAGCGCAGGTTCTGGCGCTGGAACACCAGGTGCAGCGGCCGCAACTGGTTGGCCAAGATCACCAGCGGTACCAGCGCCAGCAACACCAGGTTGCTGCTCCACTCCCACACAGCCACTTCCCAGAAGGGCGTAGCGAGCCCGGCACGCTGACGGTCGGTCCAGCTGATCCAGCAGTTGAGCGACGTTTGCAGCAGATACAGGATGATCCAGAAAGCTGGTTCGGCGATCTGGCGCCAGCGTCGGTATCGTTGCAACAAATCGGTGGAAGACAGGCGCATGGTGTCGGACGATGAATTAGTTGCATGATTGTAAGGTCCCAAAGCCGTCCCAGCATCACCGCTCGTCACAAACAGCCCGCAATTGGTCACTTTTCGCTGGTTCGCCCCGCGCGGCCTGCCTATGCTGGGACCTTCCCTTACCAACGGATCCCGCGACCATGACCACCAATTCTCGCCGTTACGATATCGATGCCCTGCGCTTTCTTGTCTTCAGCCTGCTGATCGCCTACCACACGGCCATGCTGTACCTGGACGGCGCCGCCTTCCACATGAAGAGCAGTTACTTGACGGAAACATTGAACTTTCCCATGGTCTTTATCAACCGTTGGCGCATGGAAATCGTGTTCCTCATTTCCGGCGTGTCCTGCGCCATGATGACGCAAACGTCCAGGCAGGCTTTCCTGCGGCGCAGAGTCAAGCGCCTGTTGCTGCCCCTGCTGTTTGGCGTGCTGGTGGTGATACCCGTGCAGCCGTATTGCGAAGGCGTCACGAATGGCCTGGTCGAGCCTGGCTATGGACAATTTCTGCTGCATTACTTTGGCGGCCATGCCTGGCCGGCCGGCGCATTTACGGGCTGGAAGACCAGTTTTACCTGGAATCATCTGTGGTATCTCGTGTATTTGTTGCTGTACACCATTGTGCTGGTGGCGCTGCAGCCACTGCTGGCCAGGGCAAGGCCGCTGTTCACGGGGTTGCGCGACTGGCGCCTGTTGATCCTGCCCGCCCTGCCGGCGCTGGCGGCGACGGCCTTCCTGAAACTGCGCTATCCGGAAAACCATGCGCTGGTGAAGGACTGGTACGCACACGCCATCTATTTCACCATGTACCTGTATGGCTGGTGGCTGGGCAATGACAAGGGAGCGTGGCAGGAACTGGCGCGCTTGCGCTGGCATGCGCTGCTGCTGGCGCCCTGCGCGTTTGCCGTGTATCTGGGCTTTGACCTGGTGTATTCGGAAAACCTGCTGACCTGGGCCTCGTTCGGCTCCTGGCCCATGCGCAACCTGTATATGTGGCTGGCCATCTGCGCCATCCTTGGCTGGTCGCACACCTTGCTGAATAAACCGTTTGCCTGGCTGCCATGGGCGCGCCAGGCCGTCTTCCCCTGGTACATATTGCACCAGAGCGCCATCGTGCTGCTGGCCTATTGGCTTGTGCCCCTGAAGCTTGGGCCAGTGGTGGAACCGCTGCTGGTACTGGCCGGCACGGTGGCGACCTGCTGGCTGGGGACGTCGCTGCTGATCAGCAAGGTGAACTGGCTGCGCCCCTGCTTCGGCTTGCCCGCCCGCCCAGGGCGGAACCTGGCGGCGGACACGGCCCTGGCTGCGAATTAGGCAACCTTCTTTTCGTCGCGTAATTGACGGCGCAAGATCTTGCCGACATTGGTTTTCGGCAATTCATCACGAAACTCGATGTACTTCGGTTTCTTGTAAGCCGTCAGCTCATGCTTGCAATGCTCGCGGATCTGTTCCACCGTCAGGTTCGGATCCTTGCGCACAACAAACACTTTCACGGCTTCGCCCGCGTTGGCATCCGGCACGCCGATGCAGGCGCATTCCAGCACGCCAGGGCAGGAAGCGACCACGTCTTCCACTTCATTCGGATACACATTGAAGCCGGACACGATGATCATGTCTTTCTTGCGGTCCACGATTTTTACGTAGCCGCGCTCATCCATGACACCCACATCGCCCGTCTTGAAGTAACCGTCGACCGTCATCGACTTGGCCGTCTCGTCCGGACGCTGCCAGTAGCCGGCCATCACTTGCGGGCCGCGCACGGCGATCTCGCCCGGCTCGCCCAGCGGCACTTCCACGCCGTCGTCGTTCAAGATCGCCACTTCCGTCGAAGGGAAAGGCAAGCCGATGGTACCCGTAAATTCCGTGATGTCGACGCGGTTGCCCGTCACCACGGGCGACGTTTCCGACATGCCATAGCCTTCGATCAGCGGGCAACCCGTCAGTTTCAGCCAGCGCTCGGCCACGTTGCGCTGCAAGGCCATGCCGCCGCCATTGCACACTTTGTAGCTGGAAAAATCGAGCTTGGCGAAGTCGGCATTGTTCAGCAGCGCGTTATACAAGGTATTGACGGCAGGGAAGACGACGATCTTGTGTTTGGACAATTCCTTGACGAAACCGGGGATGTCGCGCGGGTTGGGTATCAGCACGCTCATACCGCCCAGGCGCATGCCCATCAGGGCGCTGACGGTCAGAGAATAGATGTGATACAGGGGCAGGGCGCACATGAATCCCATCGAGGTGGCCCGCATTTCAGGCGTCATCACGGGCGACATCCACGCCTCGTTTTGCAGTACGTTGGCGATCACGTTGCGATGCAGCAACATCGCGCCCTTCGAGACGCCCGTCGTGCCGCCCGTGTATTGCAGGAAGACGATATCGTCATGCCCCTGCTGCACCGGCGTCAGGCTCAGGCGTGCGCCTTCGGCCAGCATCTTGTTGAAGCTGATGGCGCCCGGCAAGGAAAACGCGGGTACCATTTTCTTGATCTTGCGCACGACGAAGTTGACGATCGTGCCTTTCAGTCCGCCCAGCAAGTCGCCCATGGTGGCGACGATCACATGCTTGACCTGGGTATGTGGCAATACCTGCTCCACCGTGGTGGCAAAGTTTTCCAGCACGATGATCGCTTCGCTGCCCGAATCGGTCAGCTGATGCTGCAATTCACGCGGCGTGTACAGCGGGTTCACGTTTACCACCGTATAGCCGGCGCGCAAAATTGCCGCCATGGCCACCGGATACTGCAGCACGTTTGGCAGCATGATCGCCACGCGCGCGCCCGCTTGCAGGCCCTTGCTTTGCAGCCAGGCGCCCATCTGCTGCGACAACTGGTCCAGTTCGCGGTAGGTGAGGAATTTATCCATGCACACGAAAGCATTGCGGTCCGCATATTTCTGGAACGACTCTTCCAGCAAATGCGTGACGGAACGGTATTGCGTGCAGTCAATCTCTGCAGGAACGCTGTCCGGGTACGACTTCAACCAAATCTTGTCCATCTCGCCTCATCTTTATCTGTAAAAGGGATGCGCCTCCTGGCGCATCCCACACTGTTTATGCTGCTGTCTTCGTTTCGTCACGCAGGGCGCGACGCAAAATCTTGCCGACGTTGGTCTTCGGCAGCTCATCGCGGAACTCGATGTATTTCGGCCGCTTGTAACCGGTGAATTGCTCCTTGCAGTACGCGGCCAGCACTGCCTGGGTCAGGTTCGGATCCTTGCGCACGACAAACACTTTCACGGCCTCGCCCGAGTGCTCATCCGGCACGCCCACGCAGGCGCACTCGAGCACGCCAGGATGGGCCGCGATGACGGCTTCCACTTCGTTCGGATACACATTGAAACCGGAGACGAGAATCATGTCTTTCTTGCGGTCGACAATCTTCACGTAGCCGCGCTCGTCCATGATGCCCACATCACCGGATTTAAAGTATCCATCAGGTGTCATGACCTTGGCCGTTTCATCGGGACGGTTCCAGTAGCCGCTCATCACTTGCGGGCCACGGATGGCGATTTCGCCCGTCTGGCCCAGCGGCACTTCCTTGCCGTCATCGTCGAGGATGGCGATCTCGGTCGACGGAATCGGCAAGCCGATGGTGCCGGAAAACGCCGTGCTGTCGGCGCGGTTGCAGGTGGCGACAGGCGACGTTTCCGACAAGCCATAGCCTTCAATGATGGACACGCCCGTCACTTGCAGCCACTTGTCGTTGACGGCTTGCTGCACTGCCATGCCGCCGCCATTGGCGATCTTCAGGCCCGAGAAGTCGAGCTTGGCGAAATCGGGGTGATTCACCAGCGCGTTATACAGGGTATTGACCGCTGGCAGCAGGTTGAATTTGTACTTGCCCAGCTCCTTGATCAGGCCCGGGATATCGCGCGGATTCGGGATCAGGATATTCAGGGCGCCCACGCGCGTGCCCCACATGGCGCACGCCGTCAGGGCAAAGATATGGTACAGCGGCAAGGCGCAGACGATGATCATCTGTTCCTTGCTATTCTGGTCGAGCGCCGCGCCCGACCACGCTTCGCTTTGCAGCACATTGGCGATCACATTGCGGTGGCTCAAGGTCGCGCCTTTCGATACGCCCGTCGTGCCGCCCGTGTATTGCAGGAAGGCAGGGTCATTGATGCCCAGCTCGACAGGCGTGAGTTTCATGCGGCTGCCCAGCGCCAGCGCCTGCTTGAAACGCATGGCGTTCGGCAAGGAATACGCGGGCACCATCTTCTTGACGTTGCGCACGACAAAATTGACGATCATGCCCTTCAAGCCGCCCAGCATTTCGCCCATGCTGGCGACGACGATGTGCTTGACAGCTGTCTTGCCCAGCACTTGTTCGAGCGTATGGGCAAAGTTTTCCAGCACGATGATGGCTTCGCTGCCCGAATCGTTGAGCTGATGCTCGAGTTCGCGCGGCGTATATAGCGGGTTGACGTTGACCACGGTGTAGCCGGCGCGCAGGACGGCGGCGATCGCCACCGGATACTGCAGCACGTTCGGCATCATCAGGGCGACCCGGGCGCCCTTCTTCAGGCCACGGCTTTGCAGCCAGGCACCCAGCTGGCGCGAATAGGTGTCGAGTTCGGCATAGGTGAGAAATTTGTCCATGCAGACATAGGCATTGCGATCCGCATATTTTTGAAACGCTTCTTCCAGCAAATGCACCAGCGAACGATATTGATCAGGATCGATGTCGGCAGGTACGCCGGGAGGGTACGACTTCAGCCAAATTTTTTCCATCCTGTGCCTCTTGTCTCAAATAATCGTGGGGGAGCCGGCGCACCCTGCCGGCGCGGATCATTGCTGCGGATTCTGTCGTCCTGCAGTCAGTTTGAGCATTCTGACGAGCAATTGCTCTATGCTACTAATGCGATGCTATCGGGCGCCGGGCTTCCATGCAAGCGCTTTCAACAGTATTCGAGCGGCAACTCTAGGGGCTTTTTGTGCTGCAGCGCAACATGATAAATACACTGTTGCAGGATCGTTCGCCCTGACGTGCGAGACAATCTTTACGGGTCAGGGGCTGGACAATTGTTCCAGCGCACGCCTGCGCTCAGGCTTCTTGATCTGGGCCATTGTGTGCACTGCAGCATAAAAAGCACGAAAGTTCTTTTTTTCTTCCAGCAATTTTTTGAAGGCAGGCAAAAATTCATTGTAGGTAGACACGGAAGCCAGGTGCGCATTGCTCAATGGCTGCTCGAACCAGCGGTCGTAACCGGCAAAACCACCCCAGTTTTGCTTCAGTACCTGGTAGGCATCTTGCAATGCCGCAAATACCTGCGCCTTGCGCGCGCGCTTGTCCGCATCGCTGGCGCCGCTCGCATACACGGCGTCCAGTTCGCCCCGATATGTCAGCAGCAAGGCGAGAAAATCCTGGCGCCGCGCCGCATACTGGGCGTACGCGGCGCGCATGGCGTCATTGCCCTCGCGCGCCAGCCAGCGCTGCACGCCCGCCTCTTCCACGGCGCTGGCAAACGACTCGTTGAAGGCCGAATCGCCAGGCACGTACACCACCTGGTGCGCCAGTTCATGAAAAATCAGGCGCGCCAGTTCCGCATCGTTGTAATTGATAAAGGTCGACAGCAGGGGATCGTCGAACCAGCCCAAGGTGGAATACGCGGGCACGCCGCCCACCTGCACGTCGTAATGCTGGGCCCGCAACTCATCGGCATACGCCAGCGCCTCTTCCTTGCTGTAATAGCCGCGGTAATTCACGCAGCCGGCGATGGGGAAACACCATTGCAGCGGCTGCAGCGACAGTTCCGGCGTGGCCACCACGTTCCACAGCACAAACGGGCGCCGCAGGGAGGCATAGTTCTTGTAGCTGCCATTGTCGGGCAAGTCCAGTTCGCTGACGGCAAAGCGACGGATTTGCTGTGCCTTGGCCAGGCGCACTTTCAGGCGCGGCTCCGTGGCCGGGTCATCGAGCCAGTCACCGATGGGGCGCGCGCCCGACCACAGCGCATATTGCCCTTGCGCCGCCTGCGTGTAGTAGCGCAGCTGCGTACAGCCACCCAGCAACATGCACAGCGTGCCGACAAGCAAGCGGGCCGGCCAGCGCGCCAGGGTCATGGTCAGACTGCCTTTTCCACTTCAACCAGCGTATCGTAGAAGGTCGGCGCGCGGCCCATGTCCGTCAGGCGCTGGCTCGTCACTTCATTGGCGTTCTTGCCATCGCTGGCGAGTTTCTTCCACCACACGGACAAGCCCACCACCAGGCCGCGTCTGGCCTTGTCCGTCACCCTGGCCTTGGCCACAAAGCTGCCGCGATCATTAAAAATGCGCACCATGTCGCCGGCCGCGATGCCACGCGCGGCGCCATCGTCGGGATGGATATCGAGGTGCGGCTCGCCCTCGGCCGCGCGCAAGCTTTTCACGTTCACGAAAGTGGAGTTGAGGAAATTGCGCGCCGGCGGCGAAATCATGGCCAGCGGATAACGGGCTGCCAGGGCAGGATTGCTGGCTTGCGATTCGTGCGGCGCGATATACGTCGGCAAGGGATCGAGTCCCGCCAGCGCCATGGCGCTGGAATACAACTCGCACTTGCCCGATGGCGTGGGGAAACCACCTTCGGCAAATGGCGCTTCGGCCATGGCCAGCTTTTGCCAGCCCGTGCGTTTCAGCGATTCCCAGTCGAAATGTACGGCGCGCGCATCCGTCGTATCGAAGGCCTTGGCCGCCAGCGCATCGTCGCTTTCCTGGAAGCACGGGTCATCAAAGCCCATGTGCTGCGCCAGCAGGCGGAAGATTTCCGTATTCGCCTTCGCTTCGCCCAGCGGCGCCACGGCCGCGTTGTTCGCCATCATGTACAGGTGACCGTAGGTGGAATGCGCATCGACATGTTCCAGCTGCGTGGTGGCGGGCAGCACGATGTCGGCGTAATCGACGGTATCGGTCTGGAAGTGTTCGAGCACGACCGTAAACAAATCCTCGCGGGCAAAACCCTGTGCCACTTTCGACGAATCGGGCGCTACCGCCAGGGGATTCGAGTTGTAGACGATCACGGCCTCGACTTGCGGGCCGAACTCGGGCGACGCGGTTTTCAGCAGATCGTCGCCGATAGTGCTCATGTTGATGGTGCGCGGCGTGCCTTTCAATAGATCCGGGCGCTGCAGGGCCTTGCGGTTGACGGGAAAGGAACCCGAGCTCGACAGCTGCATGCCGCCCGCCGGATGGCGCCAGGCGCCCGTCAGGGCCGGCAGGCAGGCAATATTGCGCACTGCCATGCCACCGCCATGCACGCGCTGCACGCCGTAGTTGGTGCGGATGGCGGCGCCTTCGCCAGAGCGGCACGCCTGGCCGTACAGGCGCGCCAGTTCCACCACTTCCGTGGTCGTGATGCCGCATACCTCGGCCACGCGCCCAGGCGGCCATTCCAGCGCGCGCTGTTTCAAGGCATCGTAGCCTACAGTGTAGCGATCGATGTAGTCATGATCGAGCAAATCTTCCACAATCAAGACATGCATCAAACCCAGCGCCAGGGCCGCATCGGTACCCGGCAGCAAGGCGATGTGCTGGTGGCACTTTTCGGCCGTCAGCGAACGGTAGGGGTCGATGGCGATCAAGGTGGCGCCATTGCGCTTGGCCTCTTGCGCGCGCATCCAGAAGTGCAGGTTCGAGGCGATCGGGTTGCCGCCCCAGATGATGATCAATTTCGCGTTCTGGAATTGCTCCAGGTCCGTGCCGATGCTGGCGCCCACCGTGTAGCGGTAACCGGTGGCGCCGGCCGACGCGCAAATGGTGCGGTCCAGCAGGGAAGCACCGAGCTGGTTGAAGAAGCGCGAGGACATCGATTCACCCTGCACCAGGCCCATGGTGCCGCAGTAGCTGTACGGCAAGATCGCCTGCGGATCGCGCGCGGCGATCGGTTTCAGGCGGGCCGCGATGGTCTGCAGCGCCTCTTCCCAGCTGATGCGTTCGAACTTGCCTTCCCCCTTCTTGCCCACGCGGCGCAGCGGATGCAGCAGCCGGTCCGCATGATAGGTGCGTTCCGTGAAGCGCGACACCTTGGTGCACAGCACGCCAGCCGTGGTCGGGTGGTCGGGATCGCCCTTGACGGCTGTTGCCACACCATCGGTCACGGTGACCAGCAAGGCGCAGGTATCGGGGCAGTCGAGCGGGCAGGCGGCGCGCACTTGGGTGGTGGTCATGGGGCAATCCAAAAACGTTGGGGGAAGGCGATACTGTAAACCATTCCGCGCGCTTGCTGTTGGCGCCGTGGCAAGCACGTCCGTGCGCTGGATTTACCCGGCAAACAAGGGCTACAATGCACTATTAGCCGCGCCTGTTTTTGATCAAACAAGCACGGTCCGGCGCGCCATACATTGCTGCGTGCCAGCATTCACAGGAGAGTCCCATGAAACTAGTTGATCCGATCTTGGCGTTTCAATCCGAGCTGCAAGGTATACGCCGCGACCTGCACGCGCATCCCGAGCTGTGCTACGAAGAACAGCGCACTTCGGACGTGGTCGCCGCCAAACTGACAGAATGGGGCATTCCCGTGGTACGCGGCCTGGGCCGCACTGGCGTGGTCGGCATCATCCAGCATGGCACCTCCAAGCGTGCCATCGGCCTGCGCGCCGATATGGATGCCTTGCCGATGCAGGAAATGAATACCTTCGAGCACGCTTCACGTCACCCAGGCAAGATGCACGCCTGCGGCCACGACGGCCACACGGCCATGCTGCTGGGTGCCGCTCATTACCTGGCGCAGCACCGCAACTTCGACGGCACGGTCTACCTCGTCTTCCAGCCGGCCGAGGAAGGCGGCGCGGGGGCGCGTGAAATGATCGAAGACGGCTTGTTTACCCGCTTTCCCATGGATGCCATCTACGGCATGCACAACTGGCCAGGCGCGGAAACAGGTACCCTGAGCGTGGTGGAAGGGCCAATGATGGCATCCAGCAATGAATTCCACGTCACCGTCAAGGGCAAGGGCGCGCACGCGGCCCAGCCCCACAAGGGCATCGATCCCGTCATGGTGGCCGTGCAAATCGCGCAAAGCTGGCAAACCGTCATCACGCGCAACAAGAGTCCGCTCGACACGGCCGTGCTGTCGATCACGCAAATCCACGCGGGCAGCGCCACCAATGTGATTCCCGATGACGCCAGCCTGGTCGGCACCGTGCGCACCTTCACCACGCCCGTGCTGGACTTGATCGAAGAGCGCATGCGCGACATCGCCGTGCATACGGCCGCCGCCTTTGGTGCCGAGGTCGATTTCCACTTCAAGCGCAACTATCCGCCGCTGGTCAACCACGCGAAAGAAACGGCGTTTGCCGTCGAAGTCATGAAAAGCGTGGTGGGCGCCGACAAGGTCAACGCGAATGTCGAGCCGACCATGGGCGCGGAAGATTTTGCCTTCTTCCTGCAAGAAAAGGCTGGCTGCTACATCTTCATCGGCAATGGCGATGGCGAGCATCGCGATGGCGGCCACGGCCTGGGTCCGTGCGTCTTGCACAATGGCAGCTACGACTTCAACGACAATCTGCTGCCCATCGGCGCCAGTTTCTGGGTCAAGTTGGCCGAAGCAAGCCTGCCCATCGCTTGAATCAGCTCAGTTGATCCGGACCGGTGCCCAGGCGCTGGCCCGGATTCAACGCTTCCAGAGCCAGCAAGGCCGCCGCGTGATCGGCTGTCGGGTGCGTGGTAGCGAGGCTTTCATAGCGCTGCGTCACCAGTTGTGTCACCGGCAAGGTGACGTGGGCCGCCTCGGCTGCCGCGAGGATATTGTGCATATCCTTGATCTGGCTTTTCACCTGGCCACCGGCAACAAAATTACGTTCCAGCATGCGCTGGCCATGCACCTCCAAAATCCTGCTTTCGGCAAAGCCGCCGCGGATGGCTGCCCGTACGGCGCTCGCATCGGCGCCGGCCGCCTGGGCCAGCAGCAAGGCTTCCGCCACGATATTCAATGTCGCGCCGACGATCAGCTGGTTGCACAACTTGGCGACCTGCCCGCTGCCGGCCGGCCCCACCAGCGTCGGGCGTCCCATGGCCGATAGAATCACTTCAACCCGCGCGTAATCGCCGGTGCTGGCGCCAGCCATGATGGCCAGGGTGCCCGCTTGTGCCCCGCCGACGCCGCCCGAGACGGGCGCATCGATGAAACCATGGCCTGCAGCGTGCAAGGTGGCATGAAATTGCTGGGCTTCTGCCTGCTTGGTGGAACTCATGTCGATCCAGATCGCGCCGCCTGCCAGGGCCGGCAACGCCTGTTGCAGCACTGTTGCCACGATGGGACCGGCTTCCAGCATCGAGATGACCACATCCGCGCCATTGACCGCCTCAGTGATGGAAACGGCGGGTTGCGCCCCTGCTGCACGCAGGACTTGGGCCTTGCTGTGCGTGCGATTCCAAATTGTGACAGAATATCCAGCGCGTAGCAGGCACCGGACCATCGGATCCCCCATCAGACCGATACCGAGAAATGCGATTTTTGTAGAGAATGTCAATTGAACCCCTGAGATCAACAAGTGGCGAGAGCGGCATCAAAGCAAGGTGCCTGTACAACAATAGCCTATCGGCCAATTTTACGATGAAAGCCTCTATGTTCTTCAAGAAGAATCTCCTCAAATCCATCGCCGCTGTTGCCGCGCTGATGGCGGCCAACGCCGGCTTTGCCGCCGACGACAAACTGATCGACTCCGTCTACGGCGAATATGCCAAGGGCGTGAAGGTACAAATGGTACGCGCCGGCGTGACCTCGAACTGGGATAAGGCCTGGTTCGTATCGAATGGCACACAGCTGAGCGGTTACTGGGATGCCAGCATCGGCGGCTGGGATGGCAAGAGCTATCGCAATGTCCCTGGCCAGCATCAAAAACTGTGGGACCTGGGCTTTACCCCCGTGTTCCGCTTTGAAAACACGAACAAGCTGGGCTTCTATGCGGAAGGCGGCATTGGCGTGCACATGCTGTCCAAGCTGTACGATAACGACGATAACCGCCTGTCGACCCACTTCCAGTTCGGCGACCATATCGGCGTTGGCTATATTTTCAATAATAAATGGGAAGTCGCTGCGAAGATCCAGCATTTCTCGAACGGTGGCTACAAGAAACCGAATAGCGGCGTCAATTACATGAACGTCAAAGTCGCTTATCACTTTTAATGAGCGTGATAAATGACAAAGGCAGCGCGCAGCGCTGCTTTTTTTACGCCTGTACGCCGTAAAACCTGCAAAACCACCAGACGAAAAAAAACCCGACCATTGCTGATCGGGTTTTTCTCTTACTGCGAATAACAAGCCTGACGATAACCTACTTTCACACTGGTTGCAGCACTATCATCGGCGCAAAGTTGTTTCACGGTCCTGTTCGGGATGGGAAGGGGTGGGACCAACTTGCTATGGTCATCAG
>NZ_PDZL01000019.1 GCF_002735705.1 Janthinobacterium sp. BJB426 | reverse complement strand
GCGACAGGCGCGACTCTCATCGTGGCGCGGAGATCCATCTCCAACCAGACGCCGGATAGATTTAAGCAAGCCTACTCACATCATACAAAATCAGCTTGCAAAAAGGAGGGTGACCATAGATTTTTTTGTGCCTATTGGTTGCATGGATATAACTGACAGTGATTTGCGGAGTGGTTACATTTAGCTGGCGGCTTGATTTCATCAGGCCTGCGAATAAAACATGGACCATTACATTGAGGAGACAGGATGCATCGCGTACTTGCCAGTTTTTTTCTTGCCGCCGTTATTCACGTTCCCGTGCACGCGGATGCGCCGCCTGAGGCGAGATTTGACCCCGGTGCGCTGAAGTTGCAAAAGGGCCCGTCCAATGACGTGCTGGTGCTCGGCTCGCCCCATTTATCGCAGTTGCCGAAATCGTTTGATCTGTCTCAATTGAGCTTGCTTAACGAGCGCCTGGCGGGCTGGCGGCCGGACGCGATCGCGATCGAGGCACTTTCCGGCTTGCAGTGCGCTTTCTTGCGTGCTTATCCGCAGCGCTATGACGATACGGTGAAAACCTATTGCTATGACACTTCCGTCGCGCGGGCTGCCACGGGGCTGGATGTAATCGCAGCCACGGCCCAGGCGGAGCGCTTGCTGGCCGCCTGGCCGGCGGCGCCGTCCGCCGCGCAGCGGCGAACATTGGCTTCCCTGTTCCTGGCGGGTGGCGAGCGTGCATCGGCGCTGGTGCAATGGCTGCGCCTGCCCGTCGAGGAGCGGCGCGCCGGTGACGGCATTAGCGAGCCCTTGGCTGCAGACCTCAATTCCCTGCTGGGGCAGCGCAACGAGAGCTATCAGATTGCTGCCGTGCTGGCGGCGAAGGGCGGGCACGAGCGGGTGCATGGTATGGATGACCATACGTCTGATATGCCTGTTGGTGATGTGAAGGCTTATGCCAAGGCGATCAGGGCGGCCTGGGGTAATCCCTTTTCGGCGGAGCGCAAGCGCATCCACGCCGGGTTCGAGGGGCAATTCAATACGCCGGCCGGTGTGCTGGCGATGTATCGCGCCTATAACGGACGGGTAGAGGCGGACCTGGCCTTCCGCGGCGATTTTGGCGCGGCGCTCGAAGAGCCTTCGCCGCAGCGGTATGGCCGCAACTACGTCGCCTCCTGGGAGGTGCGCAACTTGCGCATGGCATCGAACATCCGCGAGATCATGATGGCGCGCCCGGGCATGCGCACGCTGGTTATCGTCGGCGCATCCCACAAGGGCTACCTGGAAGCGTATCTGAATCAGATGCATGACGTGCGCATCGTCAGTGCGGACGATATCTTGCGTTAAGGAATGCTTTTGCCGCGCCGGAAGGTTGGCGCGGTTTTTCCTGCATGCCTGGCGTGCTGTTGCTTTGCATATCTTCCGGCCATCATCTTGTTTCCATAGGGAAGGGGATGCAAAAAGGTGGAAAATAAGAAGGCCAGCAGTTGATTTCGTGAATCGCTTCGTGTTAAACTTCGCGCACGCTTTTTTGAGGGGCTAAGCAAAGCCTCCAACGAAGAGTCCGCTGGGAGTAAAGCCAGCACAGGTCCCCATCGTCTAGAGGCCTAGGACATCACCCTTTCACGGTGAGTACAGGGGTTCGAATCCCCTTGGGGACGCCAGGATTTAGTTGTAAAGTAAGAGCGCAGTGCTGAATGGGCCTGACAAGTCAGGCTTTTTTTGTTTCTGCCATATTGCTGCAGTACCGGGTCAGGATGCAAAGTAGTGCATTCAGGACAGATTTCTGTCCCCATCGTCTAGAGGCCTAGGACATCACCCTTTCACGGTGAGTACAGGGGTTCGAATCCCCTTGGGGACGCCAGATTCGCAAGCAGTAACAGGTCGGGGTGCGGAATAATGCATCTTGGACAGATTTTCTGTCCCCATCGTCTAGAGGCCTAGGACATCACCCTTTCACGGTGAGTACAGGGGTTCGAATCCCCTTGGGGACGCCAGACCGGCTGAATCAGCCAACAAAAAGCCGCCTGGTAACAGTGCGGCTTTTTTGTTATGGGTCGCCATGCCAACGTTTTTCTCTTTCCCTTGCATATGCCATTACCCACCGATCGTGCAGCATCTCTGGCCATCTTCTGCAAAGTCGTCGACAACTACGGCGATATCGGTATTTGCTGGCGCCTTGCGCGGCAGTTGAACGGCGAGCACGGCGTGGTCGTTACCCTGTGGGTCGATGATTTATCCAGTTTCCAGCGCATCTGTCCTGAAGTCGATGCGGCGGCCGAAGCGCAGCACGTCTCCGGCGTCACGGTGCGTCACTGGCGCGGCCAGGATGGCGTGTTTGCGCCCGCCGATATCGCCGACATCGTCATCGAGTTTTTCGCCTGCGACATCCCGCCCGGCTATATCAGCGCCATGGCGCAGTGCGCCCCGCATCCCGTGTGGCTGAACCTGGAAGGCTTGACGGCGGAAGAGTGGGTCGAGGGCTGCCATGCGCTGACGTCGCCGCGCCACGGCATGATCAAGCATTTCTTCTTCCCTGGCTTTACGGATAAAACGGGCGGACTGCTGCGCGAAGCGGCGCTGGAGGAGCAAAGGCTGGCGTTCCAGGCCGATGGGGATGCCATGGCGGCATTCCTCGGCCGATTCGGCATCACGGAGGCGGAAATGCGCGCCTTGAAAGTTTCGCTGTTCTGCTACCCGTCCGCTCCCGTCGCCGAGCTGTTTGCGGCCTGGCAGGCTGGCAGCGAACCCATCACGTGCCTGGTGCCGGAAGGCGTCGCGTTCGATGCCGTTCAGGCGTTTATCGGCGACGATGCGGCGAAGGCCGGCGCGGCGCGCACGCGCGGCGCGCTCACCGTGCGCGTGCTGCCGTTCGTGCCGCAAGACGATTACGACCGTCTGCTGTGGGCTTGCGACGTCAATCTCGTGCGCGGCGAAGATTCCTTCGTGCGCGCGCAATGGGCCGGCCAGCCGTTTCTCTGGCATATCTACGTGCAGGATGAAAACTTGCATCACGTGAAATTGCGCGCCTTCCTGCAGCGCTATGCGATGGATGCCGACGGTGCCATCGACAGTCTGGTGCAAGCGGCGCTGGCCTGGAATGGCGCCAGCGCGGATGTCTCGCCATGGGCGCAGCTGTGGCCCGCATTGCAGGCCGATCTGCCGCGCATCCGGGCGCGCGCGCAGGCCTGGCAGCGGCAGATGCAGGCTAATGGCGATCTGGCAAGTAAGCTGCTGGCGTTCGCTGGCGCGACGAGATAGGCGCTTGCCAAAAATTAAGGTAAAATGCCCGGTTATTTCTAACGTATTTTTAACCGATCAAACGCAAGCTTGCGGCGCCGATGGCGCACAGGCGGCAGATGGTCTTCATGCAACCCACTTTTTACGTACATTCCTATGAAACCCGCAAAAGAAATTCGTGTTGGCAATATCATCATGGTCGACAGCAAGCCAATGATCGTGTTGCGTTCTGATGTCAACGGTTCGAGCCGCACGGGCTTCACCTACAAATGGAAGATGAAAAATCTTCTGACGAACACCCCGATGGAAAACGTGTTCCGCGGCGACGACAAGTTCGACGTTGTTGTTCTGGATAAAAAGCCAGTGACGTACTCGTACTTCGCCGACCCGCTGTTCGTGTTCATGGACACCGAGTACAACCAGTACGAAATCGAAGAAGAAAACCTGGGCGAAGCGCTGAACTACCTGAAAGATGGCATGGAATGCGAAGCCATTTTCTACGACGGCAAAGCTATCTCCGTTGAACTGCCTACGACCATCGCCCGTCAAGTGGTGTACTCGGAGCCAGCGGTCAAGGGCAACACGTCGGGCAACGTCCTGAAAGAAGCCAAGATCGAAAACGCCATCGACGCACATCGCCACACCGTGCAAGTGCCGCTGTTCGTGGCACAGGACGACGTCATCGAAATCGACACCCGTACCAACGAATACAAGCGTGTCGTACGCAACTGATTTGCCCCAGTGCCGAATCATCAAAAAACGCTGCCTTCGGGCAGCGTTTTTTTTGCTTAAAAAATAATTCCCTTCAACAACAATTGTGTTGCAAGGACTGCTATGCTATGGCTAGAACATTATTGCGGCAGAAACATTGAAGTTTCCTGGAGATACCATGCAGCGCAGTCAGATGTTACGCGGTGGCGCGTCGCGTCCCGTATTGGCCCGTGCCACGGCGCCCGCCAGCCCCATGGCCCATCTGCTCGATGCGGGCGTCTTGCCGCAACAGCAGATGATGCAGGCAGGCAAACTCAGTTCCCATGCGCTGACGTCGCAGTACCTGGGGCGCATCCGCTCCCTGTGCAGCATCGGCGCGCGCGCCTATCCTGGCATTGAAATCAATCCCGATGCGTTGAAAATTGCCCTGGAGATGGACCGCGAGCGCCAGGTGCACAAGGTGCGCGGCCCCTTGCACGGCATTCCCGTCGTCTTGCGCGACAATATCGCCACGGGCGACCGCATGAAGACGCGCACGCAGTCGCCGCTGGCCACGCATGCCAGCTGCGATTCCTTTGTGGCGGCGCGCCTGCGCGCGGCCGGCGCCGTCATCATCGGCAAAAGCAATTTGCGCCAGTGGGCCGCCGTCAGCGTGCCGCATGCCAGTGCCAACTGGGCCGGGCTGACCATCCTGGCCGTCGACAGCGCGGCGGACGGCTCCATCGTCGCGCCTGCTTCAAACTGCGGCCTGGTCGCCATCAAGCCCACGGGCAGGACTGCCGCGGGGCAGGGCGGTGAGCCAGCCACGGCCGGACCGATGGCGCCCAGCGTGCGCGAGGCGGCCTGGCTGCTCGCAGCCTTGAGCGGCGAGCGCCTGGCCGATGGCGTGGTGCTCGATACGGCCGGCTTGCATGGGCGCCGCATCGGCGTGGCGCGCAGCCTGTTCGGCCTGTGCGCCGGCACCGACGCCGTGATCGGGCAGGCGTTGCTGGCGTTGCGCGAACAGGGCGCGGAATTGATCGAGATGCCGCCCGCACCCGAACCTGGCGGTATCGAAGCGTTG
Source organism: Janthinobacterium sp. BJB426 (assembly GCF_002735705.1). Classification (GTDB taxonomy): domain Bacteria; phylum Pseudomonadota; class Gammaproteobacteria; order Burkholderiales; family Burkholderiaceae_D; genus Janthinobacterium. Next base: position 92,300 of record NZ_PDZL01000019.1, on the reverse strand, counting down.
CTGGGCTCGCACGGACTCGACGCGCTGGTGGGACCCACCTGCCATGGCGGGGCGCAGGCGCCGTCGGCCTTGCCGCATATCACGGTGCCGGCCGGCGTGGCAGGGGGCTTGCCGGTCGGCTTGTCCTTCATCGGCCCGGCCCACGGCGACATGCAACTTATTGCAATGGCGTATGCCTATGAGCAGGCGACCTTGCACCGGCGCACGCCCGCGCTGCCGTCGAGCATTACCCTGGCGCTGCGCCTGCCATGATGATTCTTTTCGTTTTCTTTCGATAAACTATGCTTGCAACCTTGCTGCTGACTGTGGCCTTGACCGCCATCCCGACTCCTTTTGATGCCGCGCAATTGTCTGGCAGCTGGTCCGACAGCGTGAATACGAATAGTGTTTGCGAAGAAGCGCGGCACTTTACGCGCATGCAACTGTCTGACGATCATCAGCGGCTGGCGATCTTCAGTGACCGGACGTGGAAAAGCAAGCTGGGTGAAACCAACCGCTTTGCCGCGACCGTGGTGGCGGAAACGGAGCGTAGCCTGACTTTGCGCTATGACAATGAAACCCGCCTCAATGCCGCTGGCAAACTGGTGGAATGGCAATTGATCATCGTCGCGCCCGGCGTGTACCGCTGGCGCGAGACGGGATGGCCGGAAGGCAAGGTCAACGGAGTAGTCGGCATCCGTTGCTCTCCCTGAGGCCGCTGCGCAAGCATGCCATTCTGCTATGCTGCAGCCATTATTGGATGCTTTTAGGAGATTGCATGTCCGCACGTTTGCTCTTACCCCTGTTCCTGGGCGCCGCCGTGGCGCTGGCCGCCATGCCGGCGCAAGCGCGTACGCCCAAACTGTCGCTGATCGAGCAGGCGCAAAGCTGCGACGGCGGCCATACCTGCCCGTATTTCCCCGACGTCTACAAGGCGGACTATGCCTTTCGCAAGGCTTTCAATATCGGCCTGAAAAAGGCTGGCCTGAAGCGGCAGCGCTGGGTGCCCGATGGCGTGGCCAGCCCGCTCAAGCCCGTCGAGATCGACGGCAAGGCGCGCCTGCTGAGCAGTGTCTGCGAGCCGCACAATTGCGGCCACCACTACACCATTTTGTACGATCCGGCCGAGCGCAGCATGACGGGCGTGTACATGGGCAGCGATGGCAAGGGCGGCTTGCGCACCGTGTACTTCGGCGAGCCCAGCATCGCCGAAGCCGACCTGCTGTTCAAGAACTGATGCACGCGCCACTGCGTATTTCCAGCGTGCGCGACGAGCTGGACGTGCCCCTGATCCACCGCTACCTGAGCGAGCAGTCGTACTGGAAGCGCGGTGTGGCGCTGGAAACGGTGCGCAAGGGGATTGCCAACGCGCTGTGTTTCGGTGGTTATGTCGATGGCCAACAAGTGGCGTTCGCCAGGGTCATCACCGATTACACGGATTTTGCCTACCTGCGCGACGTGTTTGTCCTGCCGCCATACCAGGGACACGGCTATGGCAAGCAGATGGTGGCCGCCGTGCTCGGCGATGATCGCTTGCGCGAGGTCACCTGGATGCTGGGGACCGATGATGCGCATGGCCTATATGCGGGCTTTGGTTTTGCGCCATTGGAGGCGCCACACAAATACATGCGCCGCCCTGCGCCTTAATGATTGATAAAATAATAGTTGATTCCAAGAAAACCATTAATATTGTTGCATGAGATTAATGTTGCCTTGATAATGACAATATGTCATTATGCGCGCTGTGCTGCGATTGCGTAGCCGTACTTTGCTGGTGTTTGCCTTGCCATCACCATGCGGTGAGGGCGAGCTCAATGAGCGGTCTGACTGGTCGTCCCCTGGTACGTTTTCTCGACTATTTAAAGGAATACATCATGAAACAATATGGCGCCGAGTTTCTCGGCACGTTCTGGCTGGTTCTGGGCGGTTGCGGCAGCGCCGTGCTGGCCGCCGCTTTTCCCGGCCTCGGTATCGGCTTTGCCGGCGTGGCGCTGGCATTTGGCCTGACGGTGCTGACCATGGCCTACGCCATCGGCCACATCTCGGGCTGCCACCTGAACCCAGCCGTGTCGATCGGCCTGTGGGCCGGCGGCCGCTTCCCCGCCAATCAACTGTTGCCATACATCATCGCGCAAGTGCTGGGCGCCATCGTGGCCGGCGGCGTGCTGTACGTGATCGCCAGCGGCCAGGCCGGTTTCGATGTCAGCAAGGGCTTTGCCTCGAACGGCTTCGGCGCCCACTCGCCGGGCGGTTATTCGATGCTGTCGGCCCTGGTCATTGAAATCGTGCTGACGATGTTCTTCCTGATCGTCATCCTGGGCGCCACCGACAAGCGCGCGCCGGCCGGCTTTGCCCCGCTGCCGATCGGCCTGGCGCTGACCCTGATCCACCTGATCAGCATTCCCGTCACGAATACTTCCGTCAACCCGGCCCGCAGCACGGGCGTGGCCCTGTACGTGGGCGACTGGGCCACGAGCCAGTTGTGGCTGTTCTGGCTGGCACCGATCATCGGTGCCTTGCTGGGCGCGCTGGCCTACCGCTTGATTGCGGGCGAAAAAGAGTAAGTTTTAATATGTAAAAAGCAGCCTGCGGGCTGCTTTTTCCGTTTAATCGGCGGCGCGCCACTCGCTCAGGTAGTGTTGCGGCGTGCGGCCCAGGATACGGCGGAACATGGCGCTGAAGGCGCTGGGGCTGGCGTAACCCAGCGCATAGGCGATGGCCGCCACGCCTTCGCCCCGGTCCAGGCGGCAGAAGGCCTCGGCCAGGTGGACTTGCTGCAGCCATTGGCGGTAATGCAAGCCCGTTTCCTTGGGGAATAAACGGATCAAGGTGCGCGCGCTGGCGCCCGCATCCTGCGCCCACTCCTCGATGCTGCGCCGGCTGCCGGGCGCTTCCATGATGGCAGAGCAGACGGCCACCAGGCGCCGGTCGCGCGGCCAGGGGATGGCGAGGGGCACGGTATCGGCCACCGCCAGTTCCGACAGGATCAGGTGCGCCAGCCAGTCGCCGCGTCCCGCCAGCGCATATTCGATCGGTTCGGCCAGCAAGGCCAGGATCAGCTCGCGCAATAGCCGGCTCACTTCCAGTACCTTGCAATCGGGGCCATATTGGGCCGCCACCTGCGCATCGATGTACACGGTGCGCATGCTCAGTTCGCTCAAGATGTGGACTTCGTGCACGACGCCCACGGGGATCAGCAGGGCGCGCCGCGGCGGCAGGATCCACACGCCGTGCCCGGTGGAGACGCGCATCACGCCTTCCGTCGCATACAGCAGTTGCGCCCGCACATGGCTGTGCGGCGCCGTGTAGTCGCCCGCCGCATATTGTCTGGACATGGCCGTCACGGGGCGCGGCACGTGCTGGTAATCGTGCGAGCTGGTGCTGCGGCTGAACGGCACGCCATCGGGATGGGTCTGGGCGGGTTGCTGGGTGTACATGTGGGGCGTTGGCTTGTCTCTTGGTTGTCACTTGGGCGACGATTATTGGAAGTTATCAGTTCAGCGACCATACTATACTGGCTTCTTTGCCGGGCCGCCGCCGTGCCCGATTATTGCGGATGACACATGCACACAACTACACCTGCCCCAGCATTGGCCACGCCCGTGCCGGCGGCTCCCTCGCTTCAAAGTTCCCAACAACAATCCGGTCTGGCCATGCACATCCTGGGCGCTGTCGCCTTCGTGCATTTGCTCAATGACTTGATCCAGGCATTATTGCCGTCGATTTATCCGATGCTGAAAGCCGAGTTTTCACTCAGTTTTACCCAGGTCGGCCTCATTACCCTGACGTTCCAGTGCACGGCATCGTTGCTGCAGCCGTGGATCGGCTTGTACACGGACCGCCGTCCGCTGCCATTCCTGTTGCCAGTCGGCATGTGCTTTACCCTGGCCGGCGTGCTGATGTTGTCCATCGTCTCGACCTTCCCGACCCTGCTGATCGCCGCTGGCCTGATCGGCGTCGGTTCCTCGACCTTTCACCCGGAGGCGTCGCGCGTGGCGCGCATGGCGTCCGGCGGACGCTACGGCTTTGCCCAGTCGCTGTTCCAGGTGGGCGGCAATGTCGGCTCCGCCCTGGGCCCCCTGCTGGCGGCGGCCGTCATCGTGAACCGTGGCCACGGCAATGTCGCCTGGTTCAGCCTGCTGGCCGTGCTGGCCATCGGCGTGCTGTACAAGGTCAGCCACTGGTATAGCGGCCACCTGGCCAGCTTCAAGCCGAAGACGGGCGGCCATGGCCCTAACTTGTCGCGCAACAAGGTGATTGGCGCGCTGGGTGTGCTGGCTCTGCTGGTGTTCTCGAAGTACATCTACATGGCCAGCCTGTCGAGCTATTACACGTTTTATTTGATCGACAAATTTCACCTGTCGCTCGGCGATGCCCAGTTGTATCTGTTCCTCTTCCTCGCCGCGGTGGCGGCCGGCACCTTCATGGGCGGCCCCATCGGCGACCGCATCGGCCGCAAGCGCGTGATCTGGATTTCCATCCTGGGCGCCGCGCCATTTACCCTGCTACTGCCGTACGTCGACCTGTTCTGGACGGCCGTCTTGACGGTGATCATCGGTTTCGTGATTTCGTCCGCCTTTTCCGCTATCGTCGTCTTTGCGCAGGAACTGGTGCCGGGCAAGGTGGGCATGATCGCGGGCATCTTCTTTGGCCTGATGTTCGGCGTCTCGGGCATCGCGGCCGCCGCGATGGGCCACCTGGCCGACGTGTCGGGCATCGCCTATGTGTATAAAATCTGCTCCTACCTGCCGCTGCTGGGCATCCTGACGGTACTGCTGCCGCATATCGAGCAGGCGAAAAAGTAGGCCCGCGTCGCGGGAGGGCTTGACTGCCCGCCCGTGCGCATGCGATATTCTCACCATGATCTCTTCCATCCTCCATCCAGTCCTTGCATACCGCGCCGCCGCTGCGCTGTGTCCGTGTACCTGGCTTCGCGAGGATGCGGCCCTGCGCCGTTAAACTTTTACTCCTCATCCCGATGGCCACAGTGTTGAAAAACCTGTGGCCATTTTCTTTTTCCGCAACGCGCATGAAAGTCCCGCATGACACTTCATTTGTACGACACGTATAGCCGCAGCCTGCGGCCCTTCGAGACCATCGCCCCCGGCAAGGCTGGCGTGTATGCCTGCGGCCCCACCGTCTACGACTATGCGCACATCGGCAACCTGCGCACCTATCTGTTCGTCGACGGCTTGCGCCGCGCGCTCGAGTTCAACGGCTTGCAGGTGCGCCACGTGATGAACATCACGGACGTGGGCCATTTGACATCGGATGCGGACAGCGGCGACGACAAGATCGAGGCACGCAGCGCCCGCAGCGGCAAGTCGGCCTGGGATATCGCCGCCGAATTCACTCGCGCGTTCGAGGGCGATCTGCGCGCGCTGAATATCCTGCCGCCCACAGTCTGGTGCCGCGCCACGGACCACATCGCGGAGCAGATTGAATTTATTCTCGACCTGGAAGCGAAGGGCTACACTTACCGCACGGACGACGGCATCTATTTCGACACGACGCGCCAGGACAGTTACGGAAAACTGGCGCGCCTGAACCGCGACGGCCTGCAGGCGGGCAAGCGCGTGGACCTGGGCGAGAAGCGCGACATCTGCGACTTTGCGCTGTGGAAGTTCAGCGGCGTGCCGGGACAGCGGCAGATGGAATGGGACAGCCCGTGGGGCCTGGGTTTTCCGGGCTGGCATATCGAATGCTCGGCCATGGCGGAAAAGCACCTGGGTGCGTATTTCGACATCCATTGCGGCGGCGAAGACCACGTGGCCGTCCACCACAGCAACGAGATCGCGCAAACGGAAGCGCGCCACGGCACGCGCCTGGCCAACTTCTGGCTGCACGGTGCCTTCCTGAAAACACAGGACGCGAAGATGTCGAAATCCTCGGGCGACTTTTTACGCTTGCAAAGCCTGGTGGAGCAGGGCGTCGATCCGCTGGCCTACCGCTACCTGTGCCTGGGCGCCCACTACCGCAGCAGCCTCAATTTCACGGACGACGCCCTGCGTGCCGCCAGCAGCGGCCTGGCGCGCCTGCGGGTCAGCGTACATGGCCTTGGCGAAGCGCAGGGGGAGGCCGCTCCTGATCCTGCATGGCTGGCGCGTTTCGCGGCGCAGATCAACGATGACCTGAACTTCCCGCGCGCGCTGGCCGTGGCCTGGGAACTGTTGAAAAGCGAGCTGCCGGACGCCGTCAAAAAGACCACCATGGCGCGCTTCGATGCTGCCCTGGGGCTCGATCTGCTGGCCTGGCAGCCGGCGCAGATGGCAGTGCCGCAGAAGGTGCAGGCGTGGATGGCGGAACGGGCCATCGCCCGCGCGCAGCGCCAGTGGGCCGAGGCGGACCGCTTGCGCGACCTGGCGCGCGCGACCGGTTATGACATCGACGATACGCCGCAGGGGCAGCAGGCGCGTCCCCTGTGAGCGTGTGGCCGTATCTGTGGCGGCCATGCATAATGGCCGCCTGATGAAACTGGAGATGCCGTGAAGCGTCGTTTGCTGCTATTGAGTTTTTGCCTTGCCTTGTCGAACTCCGTCCAGGCGGCCAGCGCCTGCCCCGGCTTTCCCGCGCTGGCCACCTCCGGCGAGGCGCTGCTGGCGCAAGTGCGCGCGCTGCCGCCCGTCGGCATCGATCGCGAACGGCAGGCGTGCGCGCCGGCGACCGTCATCGATTTCGCCTACAGCGGCGGGGTGCTCTGTCGTTTTGGCAGTGAAGTGGATACGGCGACATCGGCCGTTACGCGCCTGGCGGACGGCGGTGAACTGGTCGAGTACCTGTACCTGTTCCCGTATGCGCCGGCCACGCATGCGCGCCTGCTGGCGCTGCTGGCCGCGCGGTTTACGCCAGTCGACAGGGCGGCCTGGCCGATCTTCCTGCAGGCGGCCAAGCCCGGCAAGGAAACCACGGCCCTGTTCACCCACGGCGGCTTTTATATCTCGTTGGGCAAGCCCACCGAAGGCGATCCTGCCGAATGGTATTCGAATGTGATCTTTGAAAAGGTGGATAAACCCGCGCTGGGCGTGCGCAAGGTGTGCAAGGAAGCTGGCGATGGCTGAAGCGGATGCCTTTCCGGCCGCATTGGCCGGCACGGTGGCGCAGCTGCTGCCCGCGCTGGGGAGCAGCCACGCGCACCCGCCATTTGCCGTGCGCCAGGATGGACAGGCCTTGCGGATCCCGACGCGCACGTATTACGACCGCGAGCGGTTGCTGGCCTGCACGCGGCTGCCCGGCGACGCGGGCGTGATCGCCCTGTGCCTGGGCACGCGCCACCATGATGGTCACGTGCGCGAAGCGTGCTTAAAACAGCTGTTGCTGCAGGAGCGGGCATGGACGGTGCCCTTCGTCGTGCACCTGTGCGGTGAGTACGTGCTGGAGATTGTCGAGAGAATCGGGTCGGCGCTGCCGGCCTGGAATGCGCAGGCGCTGGTGCGCTACCTGCGGGAAAATCCCGCGTATGTGGCCACCCTGGAGCGGCGCGCCATCAGCTACTGGAACTGCTACTACCGCCGGGAGTATCCCGTGTGGGAAGATTATCCGGGACGCAGGGCCATGGCGGCCCTGCGTGCCTTGCCGGTGCTTACGCTTCGATAAAGCGCATCTTGAAGCTGCGGCCCTTGATGTTGCCGAAGTCGCGGCCCAGGGTATTGCCTGCGTTGAGGCGCTTGAAGGCAGCCTCTGCCACCTTGCGGTCCAGCGCCACGTAGGTCATGAACTCGAACACGTTGATCTTGCCCACTTGCTCCTTGGTGAGACCGGCGTCGCCCGTCAGCGCGCCCAGCAAGTCGCCTGGACGCAGCTTGTCCTTCTTGCCGCCCATGATGCACAGGGTGACCATTGGCGCCGGCAGCGCTTCCATGCCGTCATCTTCGGCCAGTTCCTTCAGGTCGTGCCATTCGGCGGCGCTGTTCTGGTATTGCTCGATCAGCTTGACCCATTTTTTTTCGTTCGGCGCACACAGCGACAGGGCCAGGCCCTTCTTGCTGCCGCGGCCCGTGCGGCCGATGCGGTGGATGTGCACTTCCGTGTCCTTCGACACGTCGACGTTGATCACGGCGCCCAGGTCGGAGATATCGAGGCCGCGCGCGGCCACGTCGGTGGCCACCAGCACGGAGCAGCTGCGGTTGGCGAACAGCACGAGGATTTCATCGCGCTCGCGCTGTTCCAGCTCGCCGTACAGGGCCAGCGCGGAAAAGCCTTGCTGGCGCAGTTCTTCGGCCAGTTCGCGGCAATGCACCTTGGTGTTGCAGAAGGCCAGGGTCGATTCCGGCTTGAAGTGCTTGAGCAGCTTGCCGACGGCGCCATTGCGCTCGTCGAAGCCGATTTCATAGAAGCGCTGTTCGATCTTTTCGTTGTCGTGCTGCGCCTCGACCGTCACTTCCAGCGGATTGACGAGGAACGATGCCGTGGCGCGGCGGATGTCTTCCGGATACGTGGCCGAGAACAGCAAGGTCTGGCGGCGTGCCGGGCAGGCGCTGACGATGCCGGCGATTTCTTCGTAAAAGCCCATGTCCGTCATGCGGTCCGCTTCATCGAGCACCAGCGTTTGCACGTGATTCAGGTTGATGGTGCCGCGGCCCAGGTGGTCGCGCAAACGGCCCGGCGTGCCGACGACGATGTGGGCGCCGTGTTCCAGCGAGGCGATTTGCGGACGCATCGGCGCGCCGCCCGTCAGGGTCAGGATCTTGATGTTGCCGGCCGCGCGGGCCAGGCGGCGCAGCTCATTGGCCACCTGGTCGGCCAGTTCGCGCGTGGGGCACAGCACCAGGCCTTGCACGGCAAACCAGGCCGGATTGAGCTTGTGCAGGATGCCGATGCCGAAGGCGGCGGTCTTGCCGCTGCCCGTTTTCGCCTGGGCGATCAGGTCGCGGCCATCGAGCACCGCCGGCAGGCTTTGCGCCTGGATGGTGGTCATCTCGTGGTAGCCGAGCGAGTCCAGATTGGCCAAAAAGGCGGGCGTCAGCGGCAGGCTGGAAAAAGAAGTGGTAGTGGCAGTGGTGGTGTTCATAGGGGCGGAGCCGGTAAAAAGCGGGTGGATGGGCACAGTCTACAGGCGTTCTACGCCCTTGTGCGGATGGTGATGAAGCCGGCGGCAAACGGCCGCCCGCGTTGGGAAATCAGGTATCGGGAGCCCAGATGGGCAAACCGGTGAGATCGAGTCCGGCGTCGCGCGTCCATACGGGCAAGCCCGTGGCGTCGGTCGGCTCCAGCAATTCGAGCTGCACCTGCTTCAAAGCCACCTTGCGCGCGCGCGCGCGGCGCTGCGGCTCCGGCGCCGGCTCTGGCGCATCGTGCGCTGGCGGCGGGCCGAAGCCGGGCAAGTCGATGGTGGCGTTGTCTTTTTTGTCTCTCATTTGCTAACCTCAGTCCCTGGCCTGCGAAAGCCAGGGGGCGGGCAAGGTGCTGCCTGCCTATGTCTATACGCTTTAACTTCATCCACAAAACAAAAGCCCGGCTACTGGAGTCGGGCTCATTGTTGGGACAAGCTGCAGGAAAACTTGTCCTGCGGATTTAAGTGCGGCACGCAGTGTATCACAGGCGTGCCGCATTGTGGGTGGCTTAGCGGAAGCTCAGAGCGCCAGTAAGGTCGCCCGGCGGCAGCGCGCCACGGGACGCGAAGGCGTCATTGCGCACTTTCAGGCCTTCGAGCAGCGGCAGGTCGTGCAGGCGCGTGATCAGGCGCAGGATCGACGTCGTGTCGTAAAAACTGTGGTCGACGGCGCCTTTCTTCGCGTACGGCGAGATGACGATGGCGGGAATGCGCGTACCCGGACCCCAGCGGTCGCCTTTTGGCGGCGCCACGTGATCCCACCAGCCGCCGTTTTCATCGAACGTGATCACCACGATCATGTCTTTCCACTGCGGCGATTCCTTCAGATGCTGGATGACGTTGGCCACGTGCTGGTCGCCCGATTCGATATCCGAGTACCCGGCGTGCAGGTTCAGATTACCCTGCGGCTTGTAGAAGGTCACGGCCGGCAGCTTGCCCGCCACGGCGGCGGCGAGGAATTTGTTCGAGATGGGGCTGTCGCCTGTGCCGCCGTCGCGCAGGTGCTCGGCGCGCGCCGCCGTGCCTGGCGCGAACTGCTTGAAGTAGTTCAGCGGCTGGTGGTGGAACTGGAAGTTCGGCTTGCTGCCGCCGCCCTTGTGGTCGAGCGCAGCTTGCCAGCCGCCGCCATACCACGCCCAGCTGACGCCCTTGCGCGACAGCAGGTCGCCGATGGTGTCGTAGGTTTGCGGCGGCAGGGTATTCGCGTCGGCCGGGTCGGCATGCAGCGGGTCGCCGTCAAACGCGGGCCGGATGTAGCTTGGCTGGTAGGGCGGCGCCATGGTGTTGACGGCGTAGCCGTCCGGCGTGAGGGCGCCGTCATTGACGTATTTCGGTTTGCCGTCCAGTGCCGAGGCGGGGCAGTCGGGCGAGATCGCCAGGCGCACGCCTTGCGGGCCGTCGGACAGCACGGCGATCTTTTTCTTCGCTGCCGTCTCGGAAGCATTGAAGTATTCGTTGGCGCGGCCCGTCACCAGGAACTGGTGGTTCATGTAGGAGCCGCCGAAGGCCGCCATGAAGAAGTTGTCGCACAGGGTGTACTGCTCGGCGATCTGCCACAGGTTCAGGTTTTTCGACGTTTCGCCGTAGTGGCCCATCACCAGGCCGCCGCTGTCGGCCCACGCGGCAAAGCCGTCGTTCTTGCCGCCGTTGATCTGCATCTGGTTGTTATAGAAGCGGTGTACGAGGTCGCGCGTGATGATGCTCTCGGGCAGGGGCTTGCCGGCCGCATCGCTCAATTTGTAGGGTGCGTTCGGCAGGCCGGAAATCTGGTCTTCCTTGATCAGGTAATCGATGCCGCCGATATTTTGCTGGTTCGGCACCAGGCCGCCCCAGATTTTCGGCAGGGTAGCCAGCGGCTTGCCGTCGCGGTCCAGCTGCTGCGCCTGTTCGGCCGTGACGGCGGACAGGGGGGCGCTGGTGCCGGGGAAGTTGGCGAACAGGTTGTTGAAGCTGCGGTTTTCCAGGTAGATCACGACCACGTTCTTGACGTGCGCCTTGAGTTTCGCGTCGAGCGAACCTTTGGCGATGGTCTTTTGGGCTGGCGCGGCGTCGGCCAGCGCTGGCAGGCTGGCGGCCAGGCCGACTGCGGAAGCAGCCTGGAAGATGCGCCGGCGCGAGGGATTGGCGGGTTGGTCGGCCGGATCGGCTGGCAGGGCGGGGGCGAGGTCCTTCACACATTCTCCTTGGGTGTCTCTATGGGCACGGGCGTTGACGGCAATCGCCGGCAACGCCCGTGAAGCGGGAAAATTGTATCACCGGCCCTGCGCCAATGTGAAATATTCAGCCCGGCCTAGAATTGATAGCGCACGCTTAATGCCACCTTGCGCGCCGGGCCATACATGGCCGAGTACCACCAGTCCGAGATCGAGGCCGTGTACTGCTTGTCGAACAGGTTGGACACGTTGACGGTGGCCGACAGCTTGTCGTTGACGTCGTAGCGCGCCATCAGGCTGGCCACCGAGTACGCCTTCTGTTCCCAGTGCAGGGTACTCTTGATCTGCCATGCGTCGATGTCGGAATACACGCGGCTCTGCCAGTTCATGCCGCCGCCCACCGTCAGGCGATGCAGCTCGCCGGGCAGGCGGTAAGTTGTCCACAGTTTCACCAGGTGGCGCGGAAAGGTGCTCAGGATGGCCTTGCCTTCATTGTTTTCCGTCTGGCTGTACGACCACGAGGCCGAGATGTTCCAGTCCGGCGTCAGTGCGCCCGTCGCTTCCAGGTCCACGCCCTGGGTTTCGGCGCCCTGGATGGTGCGGTTGGCGGGATTGTTCGTGCCGGGTACGGTGTAGCCGGGATCCGACTCGGCCAGATTGTTCTGGCGGATCTGGTACAGCGCGGCGGCCGTGTTCAGGCGGCCATCGAACCAGCCGCTCTTGACGCCCGCTTCCAGGGTCTTGCCTTCGCGCGGCGCCAGCAGCTTGCCGTAGCGGTCTTGCGATGCTTGCGGCTGATGGATGGTGGAGTAGCTGGCGTAGGCGCTGTGCGTGCCGTCGATGTCGAACACCAGGCCGCCATACGGCGTGACGACGCGGCTTTCCGAGGCTGGCGCCGCGTTGTAATAGGACTCGGCAGGCGTGTCCGAGATGTAGTTTTCGTCGTAGCGCAGCACTTTTGCTCCGGCGATCAATTTCAGGCGCTCGGAGAGGTGGAGGCGCGTGGCGGCATACACGCTGGCCTGGCGGCGCGTGCTGTCGTTGGTGCCATAGGTGCCGCCAAACACGGGCGTCGCCGTGCGATTCCAGCGGTACAGGTTGGCGGGCGTGCGCTCGATGTTTTTGTCGAAACGGGCATCCGTCGTGCTTTGAAATTCGCTGTAGTCCATGCCCAGCACCAGTTCGTGCTGGCGGCCGAATGCGCTGAACGGTCCGCGCACATTCACATCCACGCTGTTGATCTGGAGCTGGTAGTCGCGGTAGTCGGCGTTCAAGCGCAGGCCATCGCCCGTGGCCTGGTCGGGCAAGCCGCCACTGACGTTCAGGTAGACGGCGCGCTCTTCCTGCGACGACTGCACGCGGTTGGCCGATATTTTCAGCTTCCAGTCGTTTGCCAGCGCGTGTTCCACAGTGGCGAAGAGGTCGGTCGAATTGGTGTCGAAGCGGTTCGATTTGGCCGCCGGGCTGAAGGAGCGCGGCAGATCCGTCATGGCGCCGTTGCTGTAGAACAGAGGAAAGCCCAGGTAGGACAAAGATCCATTCGTGCGCTTGCGCTGGTGCGTGACGCCGGCCGTCAGCTTCGTGTCGGCGGACAGGTCCGCCTCGACCACGCCGTAGACCACTTTCTTGTCGCGGTTGTAGCCGTCGACGATGCTGTCGCCTTCCTCGTACACCGTCACCAGGCGGCCGCGCACGGTGCCCGCCTCGTTCAGCGGACCCGCGATGTCGGCCATGCCGCGCCGCTCATCGTAGGAACCGAGCTCGCCTTCGACGGACGCCTGGAACTGCGCCGTCGGCTTTTTGCGCACCATGTTGATGGTGCCCGAGGCATCGCCCGCGCCCGTCATCAGGCCCGAGGCGCCGCGCAGCACTTCGATGCGGTCGTACAGCGCCATGTCGGCCAGGCTTTGCGACGGTATCGCATTGAGCCCCATGGTTTCCGAGTGCGTGCTGACGCCATCGAGCTGGTAATTGGTGATCGAATAGCCGCGCGAAGTAAAGCCCGTGCGTTCGCTGCCCAGCGAATACAGCGTGATGCCCGGCGTTTGCGCCATCACTTGCGCGATGGTGCTCAAGCCCTGGTCTTGCATGCGCTGCTGCGTGATGACGCTGACCGATTGCGGCGTTTCCTTCACGGACAGGCCCAGCGGCGTGGCCGTGGCGATCGGCAGGGTGGAGACATACGCGCCCGAGCCTTCCGTCGCATCTTGCTTCGCCTTGACCGACACTTCCGGCATCATCGACAGCGCTTCGCCGCCCGCCGCGGCATCGGCCGGGCGCAGCACATAACTGCCGTTGGCGCTGCGCTCGGCCTTCAGGCCCGTGCCGCGCAGCACGCCGTTCAGGGCGGCCAGCACGTCGTGGCGGCCGCTCAAGCCTGCGGACGTTTTGCCGCGCGTCTGTTCCGGCGTGAAGCTGAGAATGACCCGCGACTGGCTGGCGACCTGGCGCAGCGCCGCCGCCAGGTCGCCGGCCGGCACCTGGAAATCCTGACTGGTGGCTGGCGCTGCGGCGCTTTCCTGCGCCAGGGCTGGCGCCTGGGCGTTCAGCAGCAGGGCCGAACCGATGAAGAGGAGCTCGATGGCATACGCCATGGGTTTGATACGCGGCTTGGAATGAATGGCAAGAGACATGGTTACCTTGTGGTGTAGTCGTCAAAAAGAACGTTGCCTACACAGGTCACGCGAGAATCGAAAGCGGGTACTTTTTTTTGCGCCAGCGTCAAAATATATTTTCAGCGCGGCTGGCGCGCTTCCACCTGCACCCAGTAGCGCGTGCGCAGGCGCACGTCCACCGGCAGCGAATCGGGCAGCGACAGCAGCACGGCGTCCAGGTCGGCCAGCGGGAAGACGCCGGAAATGCGCAGGCCGGCGACGGCATCGTCGCAGCCCAGCAAGCCGTGGCGGTACCGGCTCAGTTCATGCAGGAAGTCGCGCAGCGGCATGGCGTCGGCCAGCAGCAAGCCCTGGCGCCAGGCCCAGATGTCGGGCGAGATGGCGTGCGCGGGCAGGGTGCCCTGCGCCGTCATGCCGCCGCCCCGGCCCGCGCGGAGCACCGGACTGGCGTCGCCATGGCGCGGCATCAGCCGGACGGCGCCTTCCTCGACGGCGACCAGGGTGCTGCCATCCGCCTGGCGCACCGAGTAGCGCGTGCCCAGCGCCTGCGCCTGGCCTTGCGCGGTGTCGACGAGGAAGGGGCGGTAAGGGCGGCCCGTTTCGCGGGCTGTGGCGATGAAGACTTCGCCCTGCACCAGTTGCAGCAGGCGCTGCGTGCCGCTAAAGCGGATATTCACGGCGCTGCCGCTGTTCAGGTGCAGACGGCTGCCGTCGGGCAGGGTCAGCTCGCGGCGCTCACCCACGCCCGTGGACAGGTCGGCCAGCGCGGCGCGGGCCATGTCGGGCGCAGAGTCCGAGCGCGCGCCGAACCAGCCCGTGAGGCCGATGGCCGATACCCACGCCAGCAGTTGCAGGCTGCCGCGGCGCGAGATAGTCGAGGCAGGGCGCGAGCGCGAACCGGGACCTTGCAGCAGCGCCTTGCGGCTGGCCTGCGCATCGAGTTCGCGCAAGCCGCCGCTGACGCTTTCGATGTGTTGCCAGGCCCGTTCATGGTCGGGGTGCGCCTGGCGCCACTCGTGCCAGGCCGCTTTTTCCGCCGGCGTTGTTGCGCCGCTCATCAGGGTGGCCAGCCATTCGGCCGCCTGCATGGCGATGGCCAGGTCGATGGGCTGGCCCTGGGCGTAGACGGTGGCGCCGCGCATGTCAGGGCGAGGCAAAATCGGGCACGGCAAAAAAGCACAGCAGGTTGGCCTTGCTCAGGTATTTTTTGACGGAATGCGTGCTGGTGCCCAGTTCGGCGGCGATCTCGGCATAGGTCATGCCATCCAGGTGGGCCAGAAGGAAGGCGGCCCTGGCCCTGGCGGACAGCTGGTCCAGCGCGCGGTCGATCAGTTGCAGCGATTCGAGCAGGAGGGACATCGCTTCCGGCGAAGGCGTGCAGGCTTGCGGCTGGTGCAGCAGGGCGTCGAGGTAGGCCCGTTCGAGCGCTTCGCGCCGGCAGTGATTGGCCAGCAGGCGCTTGGCGATGGTGGCGAGGAAGGGGCGCGGCTGCGCGATCCCGGCACTGCTGCGCGCAACGAAGATCTTGATGAAGGTATCCTGCGCCAGGTCGCCCGCCAGCCCCGCATCGTGCAGGCGGCGTTTCAGCCAGTGCAGCAGCCAGGAGTGGTGCTCGGCATACAGGGCCTGGAAATCGGATGGCGGGGAAGGGGCGGACAGCATGCGTACAGTCTGGTTTAATCTAAATGAGAATTGTTCTCATAATAGCCTAGCGGCGCGCACCCGGCAATCAGGAAAACGCGGCGTTGCTGAAATGCGACTGCGTGTCCAGGCTGCGCACGGCGCCGGATTTGCGTCCGCGCACGGCAGATGTAAAAGTTTCCTTGGCGCAAGCTTTCATGTGAGAAAATGCGGCTTGTCGATGTGGTGCGGAGCGAAAAATGATGTGGATGGTTGGCGGTGCCCTGGTTCTCCTGGTCGCCAGATTCTTATGGTTGGCCTTTTTTCACCGGGTCAACGCGATGTCGCGCCAGGCGGAACTGATGAACTGGCTCGACATCGGCCGCGTGTCGAATGCCGATGGCGGCAAGGATATCCTGTTGGCGCGAAATGAGCGCGGTGCCCGGATCGACTGGCGCACGGGCGAGGTCTGGCTGATGAATCCCAAGGTGGCCGAGCCGTTTGCCGATTTCCTCGCCGTCGAGCGCTGGCTGACCTTGCGCGACATACCGGTGGCGGACAAGCCGGCCGCAGCCGCTCCTGCGCCAGCGGAACCCGAAGCAGCGCCTGAACCCGGCCCCGTGCGCGATACCTTGCCGGCCTTCCAGCAAAAGGTCGACGCTTGCCTGGCCAAGGCGGAGGGCGGCCAGGAATTGCTGGAAACGAAGCAGGCGTTCGAGGCGGGCAGCGAGCCTTACCTCGAGGCGTCGACGGAATTGAGCAAGACGGCGCTGGAGCTGGAAGTGTCGCCGGCGATGGTGGCTACGTTTCATATCAGCGCCTTTGCCGCGCTGGCCGAAACGGCGGGCGCCGACAAGCTGGAACGGGTGGCGGCCAGCCTGCATGCGGCGGCCAGGCAGATCAGGGCCAGCGTTACCATCACCGCGTGAGCGGACCAGGCCTGGAATGAAAAAACCGCTGATTCCTTTGCAGGAGTCAGCGGTTTTTATGTATTGGTTGCGGGGACAGGATTTGAACCTGTGACCTTCGGGTTATGAGCCCGACGAGCTGCCAGACTGCTCCACCCCGCAGGCGAATTATAACCGAGTTTGTTGCATTGCGAAAGCGCGCAATGCATTTGGTGTGCATGTGGGGCATGGACATACTGCGCCGCAATGGAAAAAGCCGCCGATCCCTTTGCAAGAATCAGCGGCTTTCATATATTGGTTGCGGGGACAGGATTTGAACCTGTGACCTTCGGGTTATGAGCCCGACGAGCTGCCAGACTGCTCCACCCCGCAGGCGAATTATAGCGGGGTTTGCTGCAATGCGCAATGGCTGGCTGGATTACGCTGCCGCCAGGCGCCACAGCGACGTGATTTCCTGCGAGCGGGCCGCGTGCAGGCTGTCCGTCGCATCCTGCGCGCGCGGGTGCGTGGGTTTCACGTCCAGGCGGTCGATGACCTTCAAGCCCGCCTGTTGTATCCATTCGAGCAATTGCGCGCGCGGGCGCAGGTCCAGGTGCTCGGCCAGGTCCGATAAAATCAGCCAGCCTTCGCCGCCTGGCTCCAGGTGGTCGGCCAGGCCGGCGAGGAAGCCGCGCAGCATGCGGCTGTCCGGATCGTAGACGGCGTATTCGATCGGCGAACTGGGGCGGGCCGGCAGCCATGGCGGATTGCACACGACGAGCGGGGCGCGGCCGGCGGGGAACAGGTCCGCCTGCACCACGTCGACCTTGTCGATCAAATCGAGGCGCGCCAGGTTTTCGCGTGCGCAGGACAGGGCGCGCGGGTCCTGGTCGGTGGCGACGATGCGTTGGATGCCGCGCTGCGCCAGCACGGCGGCCAGCACGCCCGTGCCCGTACCGATATCGAAGGCCAGCTTGGCGCGCGCAGGCAGCGGCGCATCGGCTACCAGGCCCACGTATTCGCCGCGGATGGGCGCGAAGACGCCGTAATGCGGGTGGATGCGCTGGCCCAGGGCTGGCAGTTCCACGCCCGTGCGGCGCCATTCGTGCGCGCCGATCAGGCCCAGCAGTTCGCGCAGCGATGCGATAAACGGCTCTTCACCGCGGCCATACGCTTCATTGCACGCCAGTTTCACGTCCGGCGCGCGGCGCAACGGGATCGTGTAATCGGCATCGAAAGGCAGCAGCAGCATGGCCAGGGTACGGGCGCGCTGCGACTGCGCCTGGCGGTGCAAGTGGAAGGCTTCCGTAGCGGACGGTTCCGGTTTTACGAGCTTGGCGGCCTTGGCCTTCTTGCTCGGTTTGTCGTTCTTGTGGTCGGCGCGCCGCGCCAGCGCCTGCAGCAGCTGGCGCGCATTCTGGAAGTCGCCGCGCCACAGCATGGCCGTGCCTTCGCAGGCCAGGCGGTAAGCCTGGTCGGCCGTCGTGCGGTCATCGGCGATGACGACGCGCTTGGGCGGCGGCATGCCGCTTTCCGAGCGCCAGCGGGCCGAATGCTCGGCGCCGTTTTCGCTCCAGTGGATCTGCGGATGAACGGTAGGTGAAGAAGTGTCGGACATGGGATTCAATCGATAGAAGGTGGGCGCGCGGCATGGTCGCCTGCGCAGGCCGTCTTCCATTATACGTTGCTGGCCGTGCTGCTAGCGGTGTCGGTGCCATAGGCGAGTGCCAGCGCACGGGCGCGCGCCTGCTCTTCCTTGTGGGCTTCGACCGCTGCGTCCGGCTGCACCAGCTTGAGCAAACGCAAGCTCAGGCTGCCCGCCAGGTCGCCATCCTTGGCGCTGGCGCCATCGGACGTGCCCTGATAGAGATTGCTTTGCAATTGTTGGCCCAGCAGCTTGAACAGGTCGTGCAGATTGCCGGCGAAATGCGTGTCGGGCAATTCTTTGGCGGGCAGGGCGCCGTCATCGGATGCTGTGGCTTCCGGCGTTACGTCCTGGTTTTGCT
This sequence comes from Janthinobacterium sp. BJB426, assembly GCF_002735705.1. Lineage (GTDB taxonomy): Bacteria > Pseudomonadota > Gammaproteobacteria > Burkholderiales > Burkholderiaceae_D > Janthinobacterium. The sequence continues at coordinate 73,991 of NZ_PDZL01000019.1, read as the reverse complement.
CAAGCATGCCCGCGCTGATGTTCGATTGATATTGCACTTCCACTTCGAAGTCGAAGGTCTGGCCATCGGCCGTCGTGATCTTGCCCTTGCCGATGAAGTGCGCGTTTTCATCGAGGCTGAAGGCGGCCGCGCGGCTGCTGCCGCCCGCGCCCGAGACGCTGGCGCTGCCGCTGCTGAAGCTGGCTCCGGCCTGCAGGTCGACCGAATCGAAGGCGACGCTGGCGCCGTCGCCGAACATCTTGCGCGTCATGGTGGAGAGAAAATCCTGCGCCACGTCGACAGTGGCGTTGCCCAGCGCGTCCGTGCGTTGCTCCAGCCCTTTGGCCGACAGGTCCAGGCCATTCTTCGACAGGGCCACCACGTCTTGCGCCGTGCGCTGCATCAGGGGCAAAGCGGCTAGGCCCGTGGCGCCGCTGCCCGTGCGGGACGGCTGCTGGCCAGCCAGCGTATTCGAGGCGGGTTGACGGCTGGCAAGTGCGGGAAGCTGGGACATGGCGGTTTCTCAATGAGCGAAGTACCGTTATTAACGGCGTTCTACGCCCATTCTTTAACCATTAGTGGTGGTGCGACCAGCTACCGTCTGCCGACTCCAGGTAGGATTTGACGGCATCTGCCTGGCCCGTGGCGTGGCGCTTGAGTTCGCCGCATGCGCAAATGCCCTGGTACGGCTGGATATGCGAGCAGGCGGAGACTTTTTGCAGGTAGACCTGCATGGATTTGTGACATTTTACGCACTTGAAGGTGAGGCTGCGGGCGGCTTTCATGGGTTTCCTTGAACTGTTGCGGGGCGTAGAGTTCCTCTACGCGAAGGCGGCGATTTTAACGCACTCCGGCCATCGTTACACGTTGTTGCATCTGCGCCACGCGCGCGTCAACTGAATCCGCGCCGTGACGTTGAGCGTATATAGGAGGTCGTCTGACCGCCATTGAAGAGGTAGCACCATGGACAAGCATGACAAGGAAAAGCCTGTACAGCCCGCCAAAGAGCTGGTCAGGAAGTGGCTGAAAGCGGAGCTGGCACAACGCCGGCCCCCGCCCGACCCCGAGCAGATCCGCCGTGAACTGGGCTGGGATATGCTCAAGTTGTGCCGGGAGCCGGCCAGCCGCTAGCGACTCAGCGCACCGTCACTACGCTCTTGCCGCCGGAGCCCGGCTGCACGAGGATGCGGGTGGCGATGCGCTCCGTCATTTCCTGTACATGCGAGATGACGCCCACCTTGCGGCCCATCGCTTGCAGACCGTCGAGCGCATCCATGGCCACGCGCAGGGTTTCCGTATCCAGGCTGCCGAAGCCCTCGTCGATGAACAGCGATTCCACGCGCACGCGGTTCGAGGACAGCGAGGCCAGGCCCAGCGCCAGGGCCAGCGAGACGAGGAACGATTCGCCGCCCGACAGCGAATGCACGGAGCGCAGTTCGCCGCCCATGTCCTGGTCCCGCACCATCAGGCCAAGCGACGGATTGTTCGGGTTGTCGATGCGTTCCAGTTGATAGCGGCGCGCCAGGTGGTTCAGGTGCGCGTTGGCATAACCGAGCAGCACTTCCAAGGTGAATTGCTGCGCGTAGTTGCGGAATTTCTTGCCGTCGGCCGAGCCGATCAATTCATTCAGGCTGGCCCAGCGCCGCTCGATGACGGCTTGCGCCTCGATCTGCGCCAGCATCGCTTGCGCGCTGTGGCGCCGCGCATCGTCCTGCGCGATGGCCAGGCGCAAGCGCGTCGCTTCCTGGTTGGCTGTCTGGCGTTCGGCGCCAAGCGCGTCGAGCGCTGCCTGCAGCACGGCCTCGTCCGTTTCCAGCGCTTCCGGTGGCCGCTCCAGATGGTCCGCATGCCGCTGCCGGCGTTCGGCCAGCACGGACAGCGCCGTCGTGTGGCGGTCGGCGATCACTTGCAGGGCGTCGCGTTCGGCGCGCATGGCGTCCGGTGCGACGGCCAGGCGCGCGCGCAGCGCGTCGAGCGTGGCGGGCGCGTGGCCGGCGTGAAGCTGCCGGAACTGCTGCAGCCAGTCGTGCAGGGTGACGGTGGCGCCGTGTTCCAGTTCACGCAGGGTGGCAAGGCGCTGCGACAGCTGCGCGCACGCTTCATCGAGGCGCGTGCGCTGCTGGCTGGCCGACTGCGCCGCCGTTTGCTGCTGCGCCAGCTGTTCTTTGGCCTGCGCGATGGCGTCTGTCAGGCTGCGCTCCACTTCGGTCACGGCCTGGCCCTGCCATAGCGCGCTGCGCTGCGTTTGCAGTGCCGTGCGCTGTTTATCGGCGGCCGCAAAGGCGGCGTGGGCTTCCTGCGCCGTGTGTTGCGCCTTGCCGGCGGCCAGCAGCGCCGCTTCCAGCTGCGCGGCCAGGGTCGCCAGCGCGTGGCTGCGCTGGTCCTGGTCCGCCTGCTGTTTCAGCCATTGCCGGCTTTCTGTTTCGCGCGCCGCGCGGAAGGCGGCGGGACCGGCGCGCCAGTTGTCTTTCCACCCTTCGGCGCCTTCCACGTCGGCAAACGCGGCATCGAGCTGTGCCAGCAAGGCATCAAGCGCGGCGCGCGCCGTCTCGCCCTTGTCGGCGTTGCCCGCTTGCTGCGCCTGAAGCTGGGCCAGCCGCGCTTGCGCCTCGGCGACGGTGCTTGTGCAGCGCGCGTGGTCGCTGGACGCCAGTTCATGCGCGGCCTGCGCCTGCTCGCGCAGTGTACTGGCCTGGCGCAGCGCCGTTTCCTGCTGCGCCAGCGCCTGCAAGCCTGCCGCATTGGCCGCCAGCTGCTGTGTGAACCAGTCCGCGCGCTGCTCTTCCTGCGGCAGTTGCAGGGTGTTGGCATGCGGCTGCCACTGTGCATTCAGGCTGTCGATGATGGACGGCAGTGCAGATAGTTCTTCCGCCGTCTGCGCCTGTTCGTGCATATGGGCGGCCAGTGCCGCCTTGTGCGTGGCCAGCCGTTCCAGATTGCCGCGCGCCTGCGTGCGGCAATCCAGCACCTCATCCTGCAAGCTGGCCAGCATCGCCTGCAAGGCGTGATCGGCGTGGCTGTACGGGTGTTCCAGCGCACCGCAGACAGGGCAGGGCTGCTCGTCCTGCAAATTGGCCCGCAGCTGCTCGACGCTGACCGCGCATGCCGCTTCGGCGCCCTTCAAGGATTTTTCCGCCTGCGCCAGGCGCGCTTCCAGCAGCGCCGTTTGCGCCGCTTCCGCCGCCAGTGCCGTGCTTTCCGTTTGCGCGGCCTGCGTCAGCTGGGCTGCCCTCGCTTGCCAGTGCGCCAGCGCCTGCTGCTGGCGCGCCAGTTCGCTCCAGGTTTTTTCCGCGCTGCTCAACATGCGCGCGTGCGTCTCCAGCTGGCCGCGCTGTTCCTGTAGCCCCTGGCCATCGATGGCTTGCATGGCCGCCAGCGCCTCGCGTCGCTCGGTATCGCGCAGCGTCAGGACGGCCGCGGCGCTGGCCTGCGCCGCCTGCGCCGCCTGGGTGGCGTCAAGGGCCAGGCGCACCTGGCGCGCCGATGCTGCCATACTGGCGTCGGCCGCATCTGCTTGCGCGGCCGCTTGCCCGGCCTGGGCGAACAACTGGTCCGACAATTGCCACGACGTGGCCAGCGCTTGCCAGTGCTGGTGCGACGCCAGCCACAGGCGGCCCGTTTCCTGCTCCGCCTGCATGGCCTGCTGGCCCTGCTGCAGATCGTGCAAGGTGGCGCGCGCAGCCTCGTTGGCCTGGTCGGCCGTCAGGGCCGCTTCCCTGGCCTGGCGGTGCGCGGGCAAGTGGGCTGCAATGCTGGCATCGAGCGCCTTTGCCTGGTCGAGCAGGGGGGCCGCGTCGCGCTGCGCCGCTTCCCTGGCCTGCAAGGCCGCTGCCGCCAGCTGCACGGCCTGCGCCAGTTGCGTCTCGCTGGCCACGGCTTGCGCGGCCTGCAGGCGCGACGCTTCCAGCGCCGCGCCGGTGCTGGCGATCTCGCCGGCCAGGCGCTCTACGTCGTCGATCAGGGGCCGTGCCGGCTGCAGCAATTCCCACTGCGCCAGCGCCGCGCGGCGCTCTTCGACAGCGGCGCGGTCGGCATCCGCGCCATCGAGCGTCGCTTGCGCCTCCGCTGCCTGGCTTTGCAGCTTGTGCGTCTCCTGGTGCCAGCGCTGCTGCAGTTCCAGTACGGCCTTGCGCAAGTCGATGTGTTGCAGGGCCGCTTCGGCCGCTTCGCCCAAGGTTGCCGTTTCTGCCCGTTCTTCCGGCGACAGGGGCCGCTGGTCGGCCAGCTTTTCGCCCAGGCGTTCGAGGACCTGTTTTTCCTTTTTCGCCCGCTCGAAGGCGCGCATGGAAATGTCGGTATAGATGCTGCTGCCCGTCAGGGTTTCCAGCAATTCTCCCCGCTCATTGTCTTCCGTCTTGAGGAATGTTGAGAATTCGTTCTGCGCTAGCAGCACGGCGCGCGTAAACTGCTCGAACGACAGGCCGATGCGCTTTTCGATTTCTTCCTTGACTTCCGTCTTGGTGCCGCCGATGGGCTGCAGCGCGGGCAGCTGGTGCAAGCTCATGGCGGTCGCCTGCAGCGCGCCTTCCGCCTTGGTGCGCGAACGGCGCACGCTCCAGCGCGCGCGGTAGCTTGCGCCGTCGTTGCCGACGAAATCGACTTGCGCGTAGCCGTCCGGCGTGCCGCGCCGCAGCAGGGTGCGCGTATCCTGGGCGTTGACGGTTTCCTTGCCCACGTCGGGCAGCGCGCTGCCCCGTCCCAGCACTTTCAGCAAACGCGGCGTGGCGTCGTACAGGGCCAGGCACAGGGCGTCGAGCAAGGTGCTCTTGCCCGCGCCCGTGGGACCGCTGATGGCGAACAGGCCGGATGACGCCAGCGGTTCCTGCTGGAAGTCGACTTCAAATTCGCCGGCCAGCGAGGCCAGGTTCTTACCGCTGATTTTCAGGATTTTCATGGTTCTTCAGTTGCGCTCACGCGCCGGGCAGCAGCAGTTCGGCCAGGGCCGACAGTTGTTCGGGTGGTGCTTCCTTGCCGTATTTTTGCAGGTACAGGCGGCGGAAGATGTCGTCGGGCTGCAGCTGGCCCAATTGGTCGAGCGTCATGTTCTCGGGTGCGCTGCTGCGCGCGGCGCTCGACGTTTCGATCTTCGCCAGGCGCACCGGCTTGCCGTCGAGCGCCGTTTCGATGCGCGTGCGCAGGCCCGGTTCCGGCGCATCGAGGCGCACGCGCACTTCCAGGAAGGGTTGCGCTTCGGCGGGGGAATCGGCGACGTCGAGGGCGACCAGCTGCGCTAGCACTTCTGTAATCGGCGCCGGCGTGGCGGGCACGCGCAAGAGGGGGACGGCGCGCGGCACCTCGATGGCGCGCACGGACTGCAAGGTGTCGCCGTCGATATCGAGGCACAGCACCTGGTGGCGGTAGTGTACTTCCGCGAAGGACAGGGGAATCGGGCTGCCGCAGTAGCGGATGTGCTCCTGGCCGCCCACGGCCTGCGCCTTGTGCAAATGGCCCAGCGCTGCATACGCGATGGCGGTATCGAAAATCCCCGAGGGCAGCATCTCCGTGCCGCCGATGACGATGCGGCGCTCGGAATCGTTCGACATTTCGCCGCCCACCATGTGGCAGTGGCCCAAGGCGATGATGGCTTGTCCGGGCTGGCGGCGCGCCAGCGCCAGGTCCGTCAATTGGCGGTACAGCAGGGCGATGCCGCCCAGGTAGGTGTCCTGGCTGTCGCCGGCCGGCAGTTTCGGCACGTCGCCGGGGCGCAAGAAGGGCACGGCCAGGCACCAGGCTTGCACTTGCCCATCGCTGCCGGTAAGCGGAAGCAGCAGGCGCTCCAGGTCGATCTGGCCATCGTCGCCACGCAGCACATGGCCGATGACGTGCGTGCCATGCGCGGCCAGCAGGGGGCCGGGCGCTTCCAGCCTGCCGGCCGAATCGTGGTTGCCGGCGACGACGACCAGCTGCAGCGCGGGCAGGCGCGCGCGCGCCTGCTGCAGGAATACATACAACTGCTTTTGCGAGGCGGCGGAAGGATTGGCATTGTCGAACACGTCGCCGGCGACGAGCAGCGCGTCGACCTGTTCGGCGACGAGCGTGTCGAGCAGCCAGTCGAGGAAGCGCTGGTGTTCGTAGCCCCTTTCAAAATTGTGCAGGGTCTGGCCCAGATGCCAGTCGGAAGTGTGCAGCAGGCGCATGGTGGGCCAAGGGTAGGGAAGACAGGCGCCAATATAGCAGGAATGATAGGGGGCATACTCGCGCCAGGCGCCAGCGGCTAAATCAAGCCGTCAAGGCGCCGGCTCTGTATGTATTGCGGCCATCCTGCTTGGCCTTGTACAGCAGCACGTCGGCCCGCTGCAGCAGCACGGCGGGGGAAATGTCTTCGTCGCGGTAGAAGGCCAGGCCGATGCTGGCGGAAATGCGCACGGTGATGCCATCGAGTTCGAACGGCTGCTGCATGGCGGCGACGATTTTTTCCGCCAGCACTGCCGCGTCGTCGGGCCGGGTGATCTGTTCCATGATGATGGTGAATTCGTCGCCGCCCAGGCGGGCGACGATGTCGGTGGCGCGCATGGTCTGCGTCAGGCGCTGGGCGAAGGCGCGCAGCAGCGCGTCGCCGGTGCCGTGGCCGTGCGTGTCGTTGACGGGCTTGAATCGGTCGATATCCATGTACATGACGGCCATCAGGTGCTGCTGCTGGCGGCTCGCGTGCATGGCGTCGCTGAGTTTTTGCTGGAATCCGGCGCGGTTCGACAAGCCGGTCAGCGCATCGACCTGGGCCAGCTTCAGCAGGCGCTGTTTTTCGCGCTTTTGCACGGTGATATCCTGGCGCATCACGTGAAAACCCACCACCTGCAGCTTGTCTTCGCCGATCTGCGGAATGTAGATCACTTCCATGCAGCGCTCGATGCCTTCCTTGTCGTCTTCTTCCTCGAAGCTCAAAGTTTCGCCGGCCAGCACGCGCTCGATATACGGCGCCACGGTGCCGTAGCGCGCCTCGCCCACCGTGTCGCGCACGCTCTTGCCCAGCACCAGCTTGCCCGTCAGGCCGAATTCGCGTTCGTAGGCGATGTTCAGGAAGCGGTAGACCTGGTCGGCGTCGATGTAGGCGATCATGGCCGGCAAGGTGTCGGCGATGGTGCGCAGGCGCGCTTCGCTTTCCAGCAGCGCCACTTCCGATTCGCGCAAGGTGGTGATGTCGTCCAGCGTTCCCACGTAGCCTTCGATCTGGCCGTCGATGAGGATGGGGGCGATTTTGACGGAAACCCACACCAGCCTGCCGTCGCGCTGCAGGCAGCGCAGGGTGGACTGGAACGGCGCATGGCTGCGCGTGAGCTGTTCCAGCGCCACGTGCATCAGCGGATAGTCGTCCGGGTGCAGGGCGCTGGTCCAGCCGGCGCCCAAGGCGGCCGCGCGCGGCAAGCCCGTGATCGATTCAAAGGTGCGGTTGACATAGGTGCAGCGGCGCTGGCGGTCCAGGCGCACCAGCCCGAGCGGCGAGGCGTCGTTGACGGCGGCCAGCTCGGCCTGTTTCTGGCGCAGTTCCAGCTCCTGCTGGCGGCGCTGCGAGATGTCTTCGGCGATGCACAGGATATGTTCGATCTGCTGGCGCTCGTCGAATACGGGCACGGAGACGGCGCGCAGGTAGCGCAGGCTGCCATCGAACAGGCGCAGCGGCTTTTCCGTATGGTCGATGACGCCGCGCTCGGCCAGGATGGCGCGGTCGTCCTCGGCATCGTGCAGGCCGAAGTCGGGCGGGAATGCCAGGCAATCGGTCTTGCCGATGACGTCGGCGGCCAGGTGGCCTGTGATGTCCTCGGCCGCCTTGTTCCACACTTCCATCTGGCCGAAATTTTCCGGGCGCGCGCTTTTCACGTAGACCAGCACGGGCAAATGGTCGATCAGCGACTGCAGGAAGCTGCGGTTATCCTGCAGCGCCAGTTCGTCGTGCTTGCGCGCGCTGATGTCGCGCGAGGTGACGGCCACGCCGTCGGCGATCGGCACCACCTGGTGGCGCAGCCAGCGCGTGCCGCCCGAGGCCAGCGGCAGCTCGAATTCATCTTCCAGCGGCTGGCCCGTTTCCATCACCAGCACGAAGCGCTTGAAGAAACGCTCGCCGCGCAGCAGCGGCATCAGCGGCAGCACGCGCTGGCCCAGCAGCTCGGAGCGTGGCTTGCCCAGCATGTCGGCGGCCCGCTCGTTGATGTCGGCAAAGGTGAAGTCTTCCACCGGCTTGCCCGGCGCGGGGCGCCAGGCTTTCAGCAGCAGCACGGCATCGAGGCTGCCCTGGTGCGCCGCGCGCAGCAAGGCTTGCGTTTCCGTGGCCTGGCGGATGCTGCGGCGCAGGCGCGCGCTCTGGCGCATCAGCAGGGCCGTAAAGCCGGCAATGAGTACGCTGGCGGCGAGCAGCGCGCCGACATACACCAGACGGCGGTGCTCGAAGCGCGCCAGGGCGACGGCGCGGCTCACACCCACCACGGCCAGCAGCGGATAGCGCGGCAGCTCGTGGTAGCTATAGATGCGCGAGGTCGCATCGACGGGCGGCACGATCAGCAATTCTTCGGCGGCGTGCTGCGGCGCTCCCGGCATGCGGAAGTCGATGCGGTCGCTGACGATCAGCTGCTCGCCGATGCGTCCCGCCGTCAGGCCGCTGTCGCGCGCCACCAGCATCAGCGCGCCCTGTTCATCGAGGTTCAGGCGGTCGTAGTCGTCGACAAAATACGTGGGGTCGACGAGGATGACGATGGCGCCGGCAAAACGGCCTTGCGCGTCGTTCAGGCGGCGCGCCAGGCGGATGGACCAGTGCTTGCTGCCCGCGTCGAGCATGGGCGTGTCGACCAGGGCCGTGTCGGACGCATTCGCGGCCAGCGCCCTGAAAAACGCCTGGCCTGCCAGGTTTTCCGGCAGGTAGGCGTTGGCGCTGTCGAGCACATTGCCGTGCGCGTCGACGAGGGCGATCGGCAACGCCAGCTTCGACGGCAGCACGCTGTCGAGCAGGCCCTGGCGGCGCGTGAATTCATTCAGGCGCAGGCCGCCGTCCGTTTCCTCGTATTTGAGTTTGAACAATTGCGTGGCGTGGTCCGTCTGGCGCAGGGTGAAACTGGTATGGTCGGCCAGGGTCCGCGCCAGCGACTGGCTGACGGCCACGGCGTCGCGCACGGCGCTGGCCCGCTCCTGGCCCACCTGGTAAAAGACGGCCGCCCACAGCGCCAGCAGCAGAATGAGCGCGAACAGGGGCACCAGGCTGAGACGGTACAGGCGGCGGGCAAAGCGTTGCAGAGGTCTTGTTATCGCTATCACGGGCGCTTGCAGGCTAGGGTCATGGAAAAGGGGAGGGGCGGCGTGGCGCGCATGATAGCCGAAATCGGCTGCCTTGCGCATAAGCCCGTCGCCGCCACGCCCATCGTCTGTTCGCGGTCTGTCGCTGGGCTTATTCTGCGTTAAATCAAGTAATTGTGGTGCCGCGCACGCTAAAAAAAGCACGCCGGCGGCGACACGGGCTGGCGCCGTGGCAGAAAAAGTACAATTGCGCCCCCATCCTCATTAAAATGAGCACTTCTACCTCCCATATCGAAAGTTGTCATGCAGAGTAAAAAGCCCGACGCGGCAAGACTGGACAAGATCGTGGCCGAAGCACGCCGCGCGGCCGACCAGCGCGAGAGCGGCTACCGCGAGCGTTCGCTGAAGATGTACCCGTGGATCTGCGGCCGTTGCATGCGCGAATTTACGCGCGCCAACGTGCAGCAGCTGACCGTGCATCACCGCGACCACAACCACGACAACAATCCGCCCGATGGCAGCAACTGGGAACTGCTGTGCCTGTATTGCCACGACAATGAGCACTCGCGCTACCTGGAAGCGGACCGTGGCGCCGGCCTGCTGTCGGCCGAGGTGGCGCCCGCCACGCACAATCCGTTCGCCGCGCTGGCTGGCCTGATCAAGAAAAAGGACTGAGCGGTCCGTCCGCTTCTCACCCCATGCGCATCTTGCTGACCGAAGACGACCCGCAGCTGGGCCGCGCCACGCAGATCGGCCTGGAACAGGGCGGCTATGCCGTCGACTGGGTTACGAGCGCCGAACACGCGCACACGGCCGTGCGCCTGCACGACTATGGCTGCATTTTGCTCGACCTGGGCTTGCCGGGACAGGATGGCATGCAGGCGCTGGGCGTGCTGCGCGACAATGGCTACAGCGGCGCCGTGCTGGTTGTCACGGCGCGCGACCAGGTGGGCGAGCGCATCGCCGGGCTCGACGCGGGCGCCGACGACTTCATCGTGAAACCGTTCGACCTCGACGAACTGGCCGCGCGCATCCGCAGCGCCTGCCGCCGCGCCGCGGGCCGCCTGCGCGAAAACCTCGTGCACGGCGACCTGGTGCTCGATATTGCGGACCGGCAGGTGACGCAAAGGGGATTGCCCGTGCTGCTGACGGTGAAGGAATTTCGCATCCTGCAACTGCTGCTGGAACACGGCGACCGGGTGCTGAGCCGGGAACAGCTGGAGAAAAACCTGTACAGCTGGGGTGACGAAGTGGAAAGCAATGCCGTGCAAGTGCACATCCACCACCTGCGCAAGAAGCTGGGGCGGGACTTGATACGCACCGTGCACGCGATCGGTTATTGCATCGACAAGCCTAAAGTGGCTGGATAAAAAAACGGGCCGCCCTGAGGCAGCCCGTTCGATGTTAACGCTAATGATGCGTCATATCATCAGAAATCGACAGTCGCCGACAGCCACAGGCGGCGGCCGTCCAGGCTGTTGACATAGCGGTTGGCGTAGGTCAAGGTCGGCGCCGATGAACCACGGTATGGCTGGTAGTCGATGAAGTCCTTGTTGAGCAGGTTGTACACGGCCGCGTTCAGGGTGACGCGCTTGTTCAACTGGTAGCTGCTGCCCAGGTGCAGCATGGTGTAGCCCTTGTAGTCGCCCAGCGCGGCCTTGGCGGCGCGCGTGGAAGCCGAGGTGCCCGGATCGCGGAAGCGCTCGCTGCGGTACTCGGCGCGCAGCCAGCCGTTCCATTCGCGCGAAATATCCCAGCTCAGGCGCGCGTTGACGGCGTGCTTGGGCGTGTCGCTCAGCGGCTTGCCGGCGTTGCTGCCGCTCTTCTGTTCGCTTTCCGTGTACGTATAGTTGGCGCTGGCCGACAAGGTCTTGCCCAGTGGGAAGCGCGTGTTCAGCTCGACGCCGCGTGTGACGGCCTCATCCACGTTGACGGATTGGCCAAACGCATCGACGTTGGGCCAGTTGCCGAAGCTGACGCAGCCGGGACGGTTCGGCGAAGGGCGATAATCGCAATTGACGAGGCCGGTGCCCGTCGTGATCTTGTCCTTGAACTCATTGTTGAACAGGGAACCGCTGGCCGTCCAGCCGGCAAGGTTGTCGAAGTAGGCGCCGATTTCCGTGGTCGTGCTCGTTTCCGGCTTCAGGTTCGGGCTGCCGACGAGGGGAATCGTGCCCTGGCCGCCGAAACCGTTGATGCCTGGCGACAGTTGCTCCACGCGCGGCGTCTTGTAGCCCTTGCTGACGCCGCCCTTGACGGTCCAGCGTGGCGTCGCGTTCCATACGGCATAGGCGCGGGGGCTGGTCTGGCCGCCGAAGATGCTGTGATCGTCATAACGGGCGCCGAAGGTCAGGGCGACGTTCTCCAGCACCTGCCATTCGTCTTCCACGAACAGGGCTTTTTGCGTGAATTCGAATTTCTTCGGCGCCACGCCATCCGTCATTTCCGCTTTCCACCATTGCGCGCCGACGGTCGCCATGTGCTTACCTAATGGCATGACCAATTTGGTGTCGAACACCTGGCTTTCCACTTCCAGGGTGCGCGCACTGCCGGCCACGGCGCCCGGCGTGCCTGGCGGAATCGTGCGGCCCAGGGTTTCCGTCTTGTTCACCATGTAGCTGCTGTCCAGGGTGCCGAAGCCGAAGCGGCCCGTGTGCGACAGGGTCCACTGGTCGCGGTTGTATTTCTGCTCGGGACCGTAGCCGCCCTGCAAGCCCAGGGTGCCCAGCTGCTTCTTCGAATTGTCGTAGGTCTGGCGGCCTGCGTCCGCGTCGAGGATGACGGTGTGGTAGCGGTTTGGCGTGAAGGCCAGGCGCGCGCCAAAGTTTTCAATGTCTGCGCGCACGGGGTTGGCGCCCATGTTCGGCACATTTTCCCCACCGGCCGCGTCGTTGTAGCGGATGTTGGCCGCATCGCGGCGCTGCTTGCTGCCGCGCAGGGACAGGCCCAGCAGGTCGGTGGCGATGGGACCGCTCAGGTAGAAGCGGCCGTTTTTCACGTCGCCGAAATCGGATTCTTCCTGCACGGTGTAGTCAGCCGAGATAGAGCCCATCCACTGCTTGCCCACCTTGCGCGTGATGATGTTGATCACGCCGCCCATGGCGTCCGAGCCGTACAGGGTCGACATGGGGCCGCGGATGATTTCGATGCGCTCGATGGCGGCCAGCGGCGGCATGAAGCTCGTCTGCGTGCCGCCGAAGCCGTTCGGCGTGACATTGCCGGCCGCGTTCTGGCGGCGTCCGTCGATCAGCACCAGGGTGTAGTCGCTGGGCATGCCGCGGATGCTGATGTTCATGCCGCCCGTCTTGTCGCCCGCCGCACCCACGTCGATGCCTTCCACGCTTTCCAGTGCCTGCGTCAGGTTGCCGAAGCGCTCCTTCGACAGCTCCTGGCGCGTCAGTACCGTGATCGAGGCCGGCGCCTGCTTGATATCCTGCTCGAAACCGGAGGCGGACACCACCACTTCGGGCATGCTGGCCGGCGTGCCCGTCTGGGCGTGCGCTGGCAGGCAGGACAGGGCGGCCAAGGCCAGGGCCAGGGTGGTGGGACGCGGCAGGCGCGCGCGGCGGGTGCTGTTGGACATGCAAACTCCTGATGGTGGATGAGTTATTGGTTGATGTTGCTGGCGCAAGCTAATGGGAATCATTGACGCAATAAGAATCATTTACAATTGCGGCCATGGCTACCCAAAAAATATTTCGCTCCGGATCTTGCGCAGAAGTTCTTAAGAGATTCTTAACGGCTGGCGGCGGCGTGAAAACCTGGTCGCTGCGGCGCACCTTGCTGGCCGTGCTGCTGGGACTGACCCTGGCCCTGTGGGTGGGCAGCGCCGCCATCGTGTACGTGGAAGCGCGCCGTGAAAGCCAGGAATTGTTCGACCAGTCGCTGATCGAGACGGGCCATTTGCTGCTGTCGCTGGTGGAAAAGGATGCGCGCCAACACGGCTTGACGGGGCCCATCGACCTGCCGCTGCGCGGCCACCCGAATCCCCACCAGTATTTGCTGTTCAAGGTGCGCGACGCGCAGCAGCGCGTGCTGTACCGCAATGACGCGGCGACCGACATCGCCCTGTCGCGCAGCGCGCCGGACGGCCTGTCGTGGACCAGCATCGGCGGCCAGCGCTGGCGATTGTTTTCGCTGTGGGACCCGCAGCGTACCCTGCAACTGCTGGTGGCCGAGCCGACCAGCCACCGCGACGACATCAGCCGCGGCTTCTTTTACCGCATCGCGCTGTTCGGCCTGCTGCTGGTGGCGCTGGCCACCATCGCCATCTGGTGGAGCATCCACCGCGTGTTTCGCGTGCTGCAGGCGTCCGCCGGGGAAGTGTCGGCGCGCACGCCCGATGAACTGGCCGACGTCAGGCTGGCTGGCGCGCCCACCGAGCTGCATCCGCTGCTGCTGGAAATAAACCGCCTGTTCGGCAGGGTGCGGCAAAGCCGCGACAATGAGCAGCGCTTCACGGCCGATGCGGCGCACGAGCTGCGCACGCCGCTGGCCGCCATCAAGACCAATCTGCAAGTGCTGCAGCGGGCCCGCAGCGAGGCTGAACACGAGGAATTCATTGCCGCCCTGGGCGCCAGCGTGGAGCGCGCCACGCGCCTCGTCAACCAGTTGCTGGCGCTGGCGCAGCTCGATCCGCAATCGGGCGCGGCGGCGGACTTGTGCGCGGGGGACCTGGCCGACCTGCTGGCTGGGCAGGCTGCGCAGTGGCAGCAATCGAGCCGGCAGTATCAGCTGTCGCTGAGCGTGATCATGGCGCCGGCGCCGTGCGCGCTGCATGCGGACAGCCTGCAGATGCTGCTGCGTAACCTGGTCGACAATGCGCTGCGCTATACGCCGGCGCCAGGCTGTGTCGTGATCAGTTGCGGCGTGGAAGCGGGGCGCAGCTACCTGCGCGTGGCCGATTCCGGTCCGGGCATCGCCGAGGAACTGCACGCGCGCGCGTTCGAGCGTTTTGTGCGCCTGGGCGGCGGGCAGCTGCCTGGCAGCGGCCTGGGCCTGTCCATCGTGCGCCGCATCGCCGAGCGGCATGGCGCCGACATCATCCTCGGCGCCGGCGTGCAAAACCGGGGGCTGGCGGTGACGGTCATGTTTCCATGACAGCAGCACCAGCCGCCCTTCAAACGCTTATAGCGACTTCAGGAAAGCCAGCAGCGCATCGCGGTCCGTCTTCGACAGGTTCTCGAAACGCTGGCGCGCTTTAGTCCCTTCGCCGCCATGCCACAGGATCGCTTCCGTCAGGCTGCGCGCGCGGCCGTCGTGCAGGTAGCCAGCCTTGCCGCCATTGCCCATGACTTTTTCCGTGTAGCCGATACCCCACAGGGGCGCCGTGCGCCACATGCTGCCTTGCGCCTGGCCTTCCGTGAAGGTGTCGGCCAGTTCGGGGCCCATGTCGTGCAGCAGCAGGTCGGTGTAGGGACGGATGGTCTGGTTGCGTAACTCTGCAAACAGGTGGCCCGCGCCCGTCTTCATTTCCACCGTGTGGCAGGCAGCGCAGCGCATGCCCTGGAACAGCTTCGAGCCGGCGGCAACCTGCTGCGGGTCGACCTTGAGTTCCTCGATCGGTGCCACGCCTTTCGGGAAACCGCTGGCGATGCTGCGCTGCGCCGGCACGGCCACCAGGGCCAGGTATTGCGTGATCGACTGCAGGTCCGCTTCCGAGATGCCGGGCTGGGCGCCGCCCGCCGCGCAAGCCACCGGTCCGGCCATGCAGGCGCGGTTGCGGTAGACGGGAGAAGTGACGGCCATGTCCAGCAGCAGCGCGTCGGCGGCCTGGTGGCGCAAGGTGGCTTTCGATGCCTTCCAGCCGAAGCGGCCCAGGCGCACGGCGCCCGTCTCTGGTTCATACACATAGTTGGGCACGCCCTTGACGCCGTCGGCATCCGGCGTGCTGCGGGCGCGCGCCAGGATATCGGCTTCCGGCACGGCTTCCAGCAAGCCCGTGCCGATCATCGGCGGCGCCGCGCGCAGCGAGACCACTTGCGGCACGGGGCCTTCGAAGGCCAAGGTTGGTTTGCGCAGTTCGACCTGCGTGCCATCGGCCAGGGTCGTCTTGCGTACCGTAAAGCCGCCCACGCTGACGCTGTTGCCCCAGTTTTGCGGCACGCCGGACGGCGAGACGGCATTCATCTGGATCGCCGTGCCGTATTGCGGGTGCGGCACCTGCTGGCCCGCCGCATTGATGCTGGCGACGCGCACGGCCATCGTGTCGAGGCGCTGGTTCAGGGCCATCGGCGCGGGGCTGCGGCCATTGTTGACGTGGCAGGCGATGCACGCCGACTGCCCGTAGCGCTGTCCCTGCAGGCCGACGGCGGGCGCGTAGCGGTCGTTGCCGCCTTCGTTATGCTCGCCGGTGGCAAAGTTCGTGTGCACCAGGCGGCGGCCTTCGACGAAGCGCTGCATGTTCTGCATGCCGATATTGTTGTGCGGCTGCTGGAACATGAACAGGGCGTTGTCCGAGTAGTTATATGACACGGAACCGAGGCCGCCCGACAGCGTTTCTTCCGGCAGCGGCACGGAATTGAGGCGCGGCTGCACGCCATACCACGGCCGCAATCCTGCGCCCACCACATACGTCCATTCGTACGAGTAGTAGCGGATGCCGCCGTCGTCGCCTTTCGATGCCATCGAGGCGGCGGTGGAAAACATCGATGGCGACACTTCGATGATGTCGCCCGCCGTCAGCGCGCGCGCCTTGACGTCCGTGCCATTCGGCATGCCGCCCACATCGAGGCCGCCATGGCCCGGGTATTCCTTGATCAGCAGGGTGCAGGCGCCGTTGATGCCGTTGGCGTTCGTCAGGCGATCATTGGCCGGGTAGGCCATCGGCTTGCAGACGGGGACATTGCGGTCCACCAGTTCGCCGGGCGACATCCAGCCGTAGCCCGTTACGCCAGGGCGGTCGAAGCCGCGGAAGAAGGCCACGCCGCCGGAAAGGAAGTCGACGGTGGTGTACTGGTTGACGATCAAGGTGGGCTTGGTGACGCCGCGTACACGGCTGTTGTCGATGATTTCCACACCCCAGGTGCGGTTCTTGAAGTACTGCGGCACGAAAGTCAGGTAGTTGCCCGGCCCCTTGTCTTGCGGCAGGCCCGTGACGGGATCGACCGTTTCATTCGGGCCGTAGCCGATTTCATTCCATTCCTCGCCCCGTTCGCGGCCGTGGCGCGCCAGGCCGCGCGCGCCGAAGCGCGTCACCAGGGTGCCGTCGGCCAGGGTGAATTGCAGGCTTTCCAGCGGCTGGGCGGCGGCCGGCAGCGGTGTCCAGCCGGTGCCGTTGGCGGGGAATTTCAAGGCCGACGTCGCAGTCGACGGCAGGCTGTTGTCGCTGCCCGGCGTCTTGAAGCTTACTTCCAGCAGCGAGTAGCCATACTGCGTGGCGCGCGCCACGCCCTGCAGGCGGGTGTAGCGGGCGTTCACGCCCAGATTGAAGAATTCCTCGGTGCCGCCGTGGCCATTGCTCACGTAGCGGATTTGCGACCATTTCTGGCCGTCGTCTGACACCTGCAGCGCGTACTGCTTGCCGTATGCGTTTTCCCACAGCAGTTTCATGTAGCCGACGGGCGTCTTCGCGCCGAAGTCGAACTGGATCCAGGCGCCGTCCTCGAACTTGCTGGCCCAGCGCGTGCCCGTCTTGCCGTCGATCGCCATGGCGGCCGACATGCCGTTGTTTTCCACGGGCGAGGAAGTGGCGGCCACGGGGCGGATATCCACGCCGGGCTGGCCCGGATCGATGGTGACCGGAGGCGGTTCGGTGACGGGCGGCGTCACAGGCGGCAGGACGGGCGTACCCGAAAATGCCTGGATTTCAAAGATGGAGTAACCGTACTGGCCCGCGCGCTTGACGCCCTGCATGCGCAGGTAGCGGCCTTGCGCGTCGAACCCCGTGATGTCCTCGATGCCGCCCTTGCTGTCGCTGACGTTCTGGATGGTGCTCCAGTGCGTATTGTCATCCGATACCTGCAGCAGGTAGGCGCTGGCGTGCGCGTTTTCCCAAGCGATATGCACGCGGGTGATGCGCTGCGAAGTGCCGAAATCGAGGGTCAGATATTCGTTGTCGCTAAAGCCGCTGCCCCAGCGCGTGCTGTCGTTGCGGTCGATCGCGGCGCTGGCTGACAGATCGCCCCGTTCCGCCGAACTGGCCGTGGCGGCGACGGGCGTCAGCGTCGTTTCCGCCGACGTTTGCGCCAGCAGGCGCTGCGCCATGGCGGGCGTGGCCGGGTTGTCGCTGCCACCGCCGCCACCGCCACCGCCGCATGCGGCCAGCAGCAGGGCCAGGGCCAGCGGCAAGCGTCGCATGGAAAAGTGGATACAGCCGGCTTGGTGCCGCCGGGGCCGAAGCAGGGATGTGTGCATGCTATCTTCCTTGTTTTTATTGATTATGCAAGATTGGTCAGAGTGGCCGTCTCCGCATCCCCGTCAATGGTGTTGCGCATGCTGCAGCGTCACCGCAGCGCCTTGCGGCCAGGGGCGGCAAGGAGGGGCATGGCGGGCAAAGATGGGGGAGCAGTTTTAATTGCCGTATGGCAATAATTTTCTTAAGTTATAGAAGCGCATGAGGCATGTCAAGAGGTCTCGTGGACTTGTCGTCAACTGTTCATGTAGTCCGGGTTTTTTGCACTATGCTGGTGCGCAAGATGAATAAGAATGGGTGATAGCATGAATAAAATTCAGGAAGAAATGCGTGGCGCGCGACGGGAATGCGGTATCTTCCTGAAATGCCTGCCGACTGCGCGTCCCCTTTTTTGAGGAAGAACTGACCTTGCCGATTCCACCCGCCACACCGATACTCCCGCCGCTCTCGCTGCCCGCCGCGCGCGCCTTGCACCTGGCCGCGCAGGGCTTGCTGCAGGCGCGCCGCAAGAAGGCCGTCAAGGCTGACGTGCTGGCCGCCGTGCGGCAGATGGGCGTGCTGCAGATCGACACCATCCACGTGGTGGCGCGCAGCCCGTACCTGGTGCTGTGGAGCCGCCTGGGCGACTATCCGCAGCCGTGGCTGGAGCAGCTGCTGGCCGAGGGCGCGCTGTTCGAGTACTGGGCGCATGAAGCGTGCTTCGTGCCGATCGAAGACTATGGCTTGTACCGCCACCGCATGCTGGACCCGGCCGCCATGGGCTGGAAATACTCGGTCAAATGGATGGCCGAGCAGGGTGATGCCGTCGCGTCGGTGCTGGAACATATCCGCGTCAACGGCGCCGTGCGCTCGGCCGACTTCGAGCGCACGGATGGCCAGGCGGGCGGCTGGTGGAGCTGGAAGCCGGAAAAGCGCTCGCTCGAAGTGCTGTTTACCTCGGGCGTGCTGATGATCGCCAAGCGCCATCAGTTCCAGCGCTATTACGACTTGGCCGAAAGGGTGCTGCCAGGCTGGCACGACGGCTTGCTGCCGCCGGAAGAACAGGTGCGCCGGCGCCTGCTGCTGGCCAGCGTGAAGGCGCTGGGGCTGGCGCGGGCCAGCTGGATCAGCGACTACTTTCGCACGAAACAGTCGCGCGTCAGCCTGGCGCACGACTTGCAGGCGCTGGTGGACGAGG
The DNA here is from genome assembly GCF_002735705.1 of Janthinobacterium sp. BJB426. Lineage (GTDB taxonomy): Bacteria > Pseudomonadota > Gammaproteobacteria > Burkholderiales > Burkholderiaceae_D > Janthinobacterium. The sequence goes on along the minus strand of NZ_PDZL01000019.1, from coordinate 55,263 downwards.
GCGCGCTGCTGCGCTGCACGGTCGATGGCTGGATTGACGCCGTGTACGTGCATGCGGACCATGCGCAATTGGCGCGCGACGCGGCCGCAGGCAAGCTGGCGCCCACCCTGACGACGATTTTGTCGCCGTTCGATCCCGTCGTGTGGGACCGGCGCCGCGCGCTGGAATTGTTCGGCTTTGACTACCGGCTCGAATGCTACACGCCCGCTGAAAAACGCCGGTATGGTTATTTCACCTTGCCGATCCTGCGGCGCGGCGCGCTCGTGGGGCGGCTGGACGCCAAGGCGCACCGCGCGCAGGGGCGTTTCGAGATCAAGTCGCTGGTGCTGGAAGTGGGTGTGCGCGTCAGTGCCCGCCTGGTGCAGGACGTGGCAGGCGCCGTGCAGCGGCTGGCGCTCTGGCATGTCTGTCCCGATATTGATATTGCGCAGGCGCAGCCGGCGCTATTTGGCCAGCAGCTGGCTGAGGCCCTGCACGACGGCGATGCTGCCGCAAGGCGGGCCGCATGATGCTGCCACCGGCTCCGCCCGCGCTGCTCGACGCCGACGGTCAGCCCCGTTTTGGCCGCTACACGGGGCAATTGAACGCCTTCGACTGGGCCGCGCTGGCGCCACCGCACGCGCGCGGCGCCTTCTGGCGGCTGTTTCACCATAAGCGCTGGCACTACGTGGCCCTGTCCACGCCCACCCTGTTTTGCGGCGTGGCCATCGTCGACCTGGGCTGGACCAGCACGGCGTTCGCGTATGCCTTCGACCGCCACAAGGGCAAGATCGTGGCCAGCTTTTCGCAGGATGGCGTGCCGGGCTTGAGCGCTACCGTGGCGCCGCATGCTGCTGGCTGCAGCCATTTCCGGTTTTTCTCGCAAAAAATCAGCATCGAAGCCCAGCCCCAGCAGCGCTACCGTTTGCTGCTCGATTGCGGCCATTTCGGTATCGATGCGGAATTCGGCCCGCCCGTGGCACCCACCTTGCTGGCCGTGGGGCCCGTGGGCGAGGGCGGCAGCGTGCATGCGACGCAAAAGTCGGGCGGCTTGCCCTTGTGGGGCACTGTGCGCTGCGGCGCCATGGGCTACAGCCTGGACGATGGCGTGGCCAGCTTCGATTATTCGAATGGCTTGCTGGCGCGCGAAACGGAATGGCGCTGGGCCTCGGCGCACAGCCTGGACCTGGGTTTCAACCTGCAGGCCGGCTATTTCGGCGCGCATGAAAACGCGCTGTGGCTCGATGGCCAGCTGTATCCGCTGGGCCGCGCGCATTTCGACTTCAATCCCGACAACCCGCTGGCGCCGTGGCATGTGTGGACGGACGACGATTTGCTGGACCTGCACTTCAAGCCGGAAGGCGCGCGCCGCGAGGATAAAAACCTGTGGATCGCCGCCAGCCGCTACATCCAGCCCATCGGCACTTTCAGCGGCTGGGTGCGCACCAGCGCGGAGTCGCCCAAGCGCATCGTGGCGCAGCTGGCCGGGGTGACGGAAAGCCACCGCTCGCGCTGGTAGGCGCATTGTTTTTTGCGAAACGCGTGACAAGGTCAAGTTTTTTTGGCAATGCATCCTTTACACTGGCGCGTAGCCGCTCCGGCAATCCATGAGGCCAGAACATGAGTATCCGTAATCTCGACAAGCTGTTCAAGCCGGCCTCGGTGGCCCTGATCGGCGCCACGGCGCGCGAACGCAAGCTGGGCGCCATCGCCCTGTACAACCTGCTGGGCGGCGGTTACCAGGGAGAGATTTGGCCCGTCAATCCCAAGTACGACGAGCTGATGGGCCTGAAATGCTACCGCAAGCTGGCGCACTTGCCGAAGGCGCCGGACCTGGCCATCATCTGCACGCCGCCGGCCACCATCGCGGCCATGATCCGCGAACTGGGCGCGCTGGGCACGCGCGCGGCCATCGTCATGACGTCGGGCCTCGACCCCGTGCGCGAGCAGTCGCTGCGCCTGGCCATGCTGAAGGCGGCAAAACCGCATTTGCTGCGCATCCTCGGCCCCAACAGCATGGGGTTGCTGGTGCCTAAACTGGGCTTGAACGCCAGCTTTGCCCATGTCGGCGCGACGAGCGGAAAGATCGCCTTCGTCTCGCAATCGGGGGCGCTGGTGTCGGGCGTGCTCGATTGGGCCAATGCGCATGGCGTGGGCTTTTCCAAGTTCATTTCGCTGGGTGCCAGCTACGATATCGATTTCGGCGACTTGCTCGATTACCTGGCCGGCGACATCGACACGGCCGCCATCCTGCTGTACATGGAGGACATCCAGGCGGCGCGCAAATTCATGTCGGCGGCGCGGGCGGCCGCGCGCAGCAAACCCGTCATCGTGTTGAAAGCGGGGCGCGAAGCGGAAGGCGCGGCCATGGCGGCCTGGCATACGGGCGCGCTGGCCGGTTCCGACGCCGTGTACGACGCGGCCATCCGCCGCGCCGGCATGCTGCGCGTGTATTCGGCCGAGGAGCTGTTCGATGCCGTGGAAACCCTCACGCATATCCGTTCGCAGCGCGGCGAGCGCCTGGCGATCCTGTGCAACGGCGGCGGCCTGGGCGTGATGGCCACCGATGCGCTGGTGAGCAGCGGCGGCAAACTGGCCGAACTCTCGCCCGATACCGTCATTGCGCTGGAAAAGGCGCTGCCACGGGGCTGGTCGCACGACAACCCCGTGGGCTTGCCCGGCGACGCGGCCGTGCAGCGCTATGCCGATGCCATCAAGCCGCTGCTCGACGAGCCGCAGGCGGACGCCTTGCTGCTGCTGCACGCGCCCACGGCCATGGTCTCGTCGATCGACATCGCCGAAGCCGTCACGCCGCTGATCAAGGCCACCTCGCGCACGGTGCTGTCGTGCCTCTTGGGCGGGACCACCGTGGCGCCCGCGCGCCAGGTCTTCAACCGGGCCGGGATTCCCACCTACGACACGCCGGAAAAGGCCGTGCATGGCTTCATGCAGATCGTGCAATACCGGCGCAACCAGGAAACCCTGATGCAGGTGCCGGCGCAGCTGCCCATGTCGGCCACGCCGCGCCGCGCCAGGGTGCGCGAAATCGTTGCCGCCGCGCTGGCCGCTGGCCAGACGGTGCTCGGCGAATGTCGCTCGAAAGAGATTTTGGCCGCCTACGGCATTCCCGTCGCCACCACGCGCATGGCGGCCGACGTGGAAGAGGCGCTGGCCGTGGCGGCGGACATCGGCTACCCGGTGGCGCTGAAAATCCATTCGCCCGACATCGCCCACAAATCCGACGTGGGCGGCGTGGCACTCGACCTCGATACGCCCGACATCCTGCGCACGGCCGCCGCCGCCATGCTCAAGCGCGTGCGCCGCATGCGTCCCGACGCGCTGATCGACGGTTTTACCGTGCAGCAGATGGCGCGCCGGCCGCAATCGCATGAATTGATCGTCGGCGTCACCACGGACGCCGCCTTCGGCCCCGTCATCCTGGTGGGGCAGGGCGGCATCGCCGTGGAAGTGACGGCCGATCACGCCATCGGCCTGCCGCCGCTGAACATGGTGCTGGCGCGCGACATGCTGGCGCGCACGCGCGTGTCGAAACTGCTGGCCGGCTACCGCAACCAGCCGCCGGCCGACATCGACGCCATCTGCTACACCCTGATCCAGGTGGCCGAACTGGTGGCCGACATCGGCGAGCTGGCCGAACTCGACATCAACCCGCTGGTGGCCGACGCAGACGGCGTGATCGCCCTCGACGCGCGCATCCGCCTGCAGCCGGGCCAGCAGCGCGACCGCCTGGCCATCCGCCCGTACCCGCAGGAGCTGGAAGAGCAGGTGACGTGGATGGACCAGTCGATCCTGCTGCGCCCCATCCGCCCCGAGGACGCGCCGCAGCACATGGACCTGTTCCACGCGCTGGACCCGGACGACGTGCGCCTGCGCTTCTTCACGTCCATGCGCGAGTTGCCCGTGTCGCAGCTGGCGCGCCTGACGCAGATCGATTACGACCGCGCCATGGCTTTCATCGCCACGCACACGGGGCCGGACGGCAAGCCGGAAACCCTGGGCGTGGTGCGCGCCGTGGCCGACCCGGACAATATCCACGCCGATTTCGCCATCGCCGTGCGCTCGGCCCTGAAGGGCAAGGGGCTGGGCCACATCCTGTTCGAGAAGCTGGTCGATTACTTCCGCAGCCGCGGCACGGAAGCGCTGGTGGGCGAGGCGATGGCGCGCAACAAGGGCATGCAGCGGCTGGTGAAAAGCTTTGGCGGCGAAGTCACGCCGTCGGAAGAGCCTGGCGTCGTCAACCTGCATATCGGCCTGCGCGAGTCCTGAAAAAAGCGCAGGGGTCCCGCCGCGGGTTTGTGCAGGATCAAACCGCCCCCTGTCGGTAGTCTTTACACTTTCACTTCCAGGATGACATATCCAGCGCGTTTTCGGGAGTGAGTGCATGCTTACGGCAACATATATATTGGTTTCCCTGTCGGTGGAACAGGCCAGCATTCGCATGAGCCTGCTGGCTTTTCAGAAGTACATGCATGTGCAGCTGCGCCACCAGAGCCAGCTCAGCCTGGCGCAACTGCAGTACGCGGGCGACTGGCTGAACCGGCTGTACCAGGGGGGCTACTGGCGCAAGCTGGAGATGTACCTGATTCCTGCCATCCGCCAGGCCGCGCCCGATGCCGATGGTCTGTTGAATGAAATCAATGGCTTGAACCATGCAGCACTGGAAAGCATCAATGTCGTGCAGCAGCGCGCCGGTGCCGCCATCGACCATTCCGAATTGCAGGCCGAACAGCTGTGCGCCGCCATCGACGCCTTTTGCGCGGTCTTGCTGCAGCGCCTGGAAAAAGAAGAGCGCGAGCTGTTCGCGCTGGCGCGCAAGGTCATCGTGGGCGAAGCGTGGTTTGCCATCGCCTACCAGTTCCTCGCCCACGATGCGCGCGCGCGGGAAGCGCGTCGTGGCAGGGCGCAAGTGTTACCCTTTTTTTTGCCAGCACCCTTGCCAGCGCCTTTGTCAACGCCCTTGCAGGCAGCCGGCGGCAGCGCTGAAACGGCAGCGGATGGCGCCGCGTCCGCGCCGCCCGTGCCGCGGCAGCCGCTGCGCGCGCAGGCTTGAACGGGTAGCGAGCGCACACCCCGCCAGGCAGTATCTGCCGGGGGTGTTTTTGTGATGCTGACTGGCGCGCCGTCATAGGGGGAAAATATAGGGAAAAGATTGGCTTTATTCATTTGATAACTTGTTCAGCCCTGTCCGATGCAATACCCCGGGCTTTGTTATGATGGTGGTTTTGATCCACGCGAAACCCGTCATGTTCGAATTTCTCTTCAAGCGTTCTGCCAGCAAGACTGCCGTACCCGATCCTGTCGTGGCAGAACAGGCCGCCGCCTCGGCGCAGAGCGCATCGCGCCGCGCCGAACAGGTTGCGCGTGCCCATGCCGTGGCCGGTGACGAAGCCGCCGCCTTTGAATTCATCGTGTCCAGCGAATTTGCCGATGCCCGCCTGATTGCGGCTGAACACGTCCATGCCTTGCCCCTGCTGGAAAAAGTCCACCACGCCATGCGCAACACGGACCGCCGCGTTGCCAAGCTGGTGCAGGGCCGCATCGACCTGATCCGCCACCAGGCTGCCGAGACGCAACGCGCCCAGTCCAGCATCGCCACGGCTGAGCGCCTGTTGAGCGATGACAAGCTGAGCCCCAACCAGGTAGCCGAATTGGACCGCCAATGGCAAGTCATCAAGGCCACGCCCGAGCTGGCAACGGCGTTTGCCGCCGCACGCGCTGCGCTGGCCGCCCGCCTGGAAGCGCAAGTGGTGCTGCAGCGCGCCGTGATCGACGCCGTCGGCGCAGCGCGCGCGCTGGCCAGCAATGGCCAGTCCGCCGGCGAGCTGGCGCAGGCGCTGGCCCGCCTGGACGCGGAACATGCGCAGCATGCGCAATCGCCCGAGCGCGGCTCCTTGCCGAAACACCTGGAAAGCGATTTCACGCAGGCGCGCGAGCAGGCACAGTCCGCCCTGCAAGCGCTGCAGCAACACCAGGCTGTGTTCGACGCGCGCCAGGCCGCGCTGGCGGAATGGCAGGCGCAGGACGCCGCTACCCTCGATGCGGATACCTTGAAACGCACTTGGCAAGCCCTGCCGCGCCTGCCCGAGTCGCCGTTGTCCGACAGCCTGCAGCAGCAATTTGCGGCCCTGCTGGCCAGCGCGCCGGCGCCCGTGCAGTCGGCGGCGCCAGAGGCCGCAGCGGCCCATGCCGAGCCTGTACCTGTACTGCGCAAGCCGCGCCAGGAGCACGCGCCCGTGTCGAAAGAAGCGACGGAGCAATTCTTCAAGGTGCTTGACGCCATGGAAGCGGCCCTGCAGGATGGCTTGTTGCACGTGGCTTCCGAGCATGACAAGACCTTGCGTGATAGCAAGCACGGCCGATTGACGCCTGCGCAAGCGGATCGCCTGGCCCATGTGCGCGGAGAGTTCAAGCGCCTGGCCGACTGGGCGCGCTGGGGCGGCAACGTGTCGCGCGAGGAACTGGTCAAGGCGGGCGAGGAATTGCCGGCGCAAGAATTGCCAATGGCCGAGCTGGCCAAGAAAGTGGGCAGTCTGCGCGAGCGCTGGAAGTCGCTCGACACCCTGTCCGGTCCGGCACCGAAATCCCTGTGGGAACGTTTTGATGCGGCCTGCAGCGTGGCGTATGCGCCAGCGGCCCAGCATTTCAAGCAATTGGCCGAAGAGCGCCACGGCAATGCGGCCAAGGCCCAGGAACTGATCGCGGAAACGGCGGCCCTGGCGGCCGAAGAGAGCACCGACTGGAAACACGTCGCTTCAAGCTCGCAGCGCTTGCGCCAGGCGTGGACGCGCCTGGGCACCATCGACCGCAAGGAAAAGAAACGCCTGGATGCGGAATTCGGCGCCGCGCTGGACGCCCTGTCGAAGCCGCTTGACACGCAGCGCCAGATCGAGACGGCGCGCCGCGAACAATTGATCGTCGAAGTGGGCTTGCTCAAGCCGTCCGAGCGCAACACCGTCGACATGCTGAAAGCCTTGCAGGATAAATGGCAGGAACTGGCGAAAGCCCTGCCGCTGGAGCGCCGCGCGGAACAGGCGCTGTGGCAGCGTTTCCGCGCCGCCTGCGACGATATCTTCGCCAGGCGCAAGGAAACGGCCCACGCGGCAGACCACGAGCGCCGCGAACACTTGCATGCGCGCGAAGCGCTGTGCGCCGCGCTGGAAACGGCCGTCGTGCCCGAGGGCGACGACAAAACCCGCACATCCTTCATCAACCACTTGCTGCGCGACACGCGCGCCGCCTGGAACGCCACCGGTCCCGTGCCGCGCGCCAGCGAAGCGAAGATCGAGCAGCGCTACCAGGCGGCCGTGGCCGGCGTGCAAGCGCAAGCGGATGCCATCGCCGAACGGGCCGGCGCGGCCCAGGCCAACGCCCTGCGCGACAAGCTGCGCCTGGTGCAATCGCTGGAAGCCGCACTGGCCGAGGGCGACGCCAGCGCCGATGCGGTCACCTGGTCCGAACGCTGGAGCGCCTTGCCGCCGCTCGACGTCCAGTACGAACGCAGCCTGCAGCAGCGCTTTGCCGTCGCCCAGGCCGCGCTGGGCGAGGGCGCTGCCGCCTACGTGCAGCAATTGCAAGGTAACCAGGCACGCTTGCTCGAGGAAGTCTTGCGCCTGGAAATCGTCGCCGGTGTCGACAGCGGCGCCGAATTTGCCCGCGACCGCCTGAAAATGCAGGTGGAAGTGCTGCAATCGTCGCTGAAATCGGGCCAGAAGCCGCTTACGCAAGTGTCGCAGCTGATGCAGCTGTGCGCGATTGCCGCGGCCACCGATGCGCGCACGGCCAGCCGCATCGAAACCTTGCTGCGCCGTATCGGAGGGCATGCCAAATGAGTACCAGCGTCCGCGTCCAGCAAGCTGATTTTGACTTGAGTCAAGAAATCGCACAATTGCGTGCAGGCAACCCCAAGGTGGGCGCCATCGTCGGCTTTGTCGGCACGGTGCGCGACATGAACGAGGGGCTGGACGTGGCCGCCATGGAGCTCGAGCACTATCCGGGCATGACGGAAAAGTCCATCGAAGCGATCGTCGAGCAGGCGCGGGGCCGCTGGCCCCTGTCTGGCGCACTGGTGATCCACCGCGTGGGACCCTTGCTGCCGCAGGAGCAGATCGTGCTGGTGGCGGTCTCGTCCGCCCACCGGGGCGAGGCCTTTGCCGCCTGCGAGTTCATCATCGATTACCTGAAGACGGAAGCACCGTTCTGGAAGAAGGAAGACACGCCGGAAGGCGCGCGCTGGGTCGATGCGCGCGACAGCGACGAGACGGCGCTGGACAAATGGGCGTCGAAAGCCGGCCCCGTCTGAAGTGTAGTTGCCGCGCACGCTAGCATTTGCCCAAGTGCAGCGGATTTCTGCTTTGTGTATGCTTGAAAAGTACTGCCTCACCCCAATTTGGTTAACAACTAATTAACCGGGAGCGCTTTTCATGCGACAAGACAAACTCACTACCAAATTACAGGAAGCCCTGGCCGATGCGCAAAGCTTGGCCGTGGGCAACGACAACCCCTATATCGAACCAGTCCACCTGCTGACGGCCCTGTTGAACCAGGACGACGGCGGCGCCCGCTCGCTCTTGCAGCGGGCCGGCGTCAATGTGGGCGGCCTGTCGAAGGCCCTGGGCGCGTCCCTCGAACGCTTGCCGAAAGTGTCGGGCACGGGCGGCGACGTGCAGGTCAGCCGCGAATTCGTGGCCCTGCTGAACCTGGCCGACAAGGAATCGCAAAAGGCGGGCGACCAGTTCGTGTCCAGCGAGATGGTCTTGCTGGCCATGACGGACGACAAGTCCGATTGCGGCAAGCTGGCGCGCGAAAACGGCCTGACCCGCAAGGCCCTGGAAGCGGCCATCGAGGCTGTGCGCGGTGGCAACAAGGTCGATTCGCAAGAAGCCGAAGGCCAGCGCGAAGCCCTGAAAAAATACACCTTGGACCTGACGGAGCGGGCGCGCAAGGGCAAGCTCGACCCTGTCATCGGCCGCGACGATGAAATCCGCCGCACCATCCAGATCCTGCAGCGCCGCAGCAAGAACAATCCCGTGCTGATCGGCGAACCGGGCGTGGGCAAGACGGCCATCGTCGAAGGCCTGGCGCAGCGCATCGTCAATGGCGAAGTGCCCGAGTCCTTGAAAGGCAAGCGCGTACTCTCGTTGGACATGGCCGCCTTGCTGGCTGGCGCGAAATTCCGTGGCGAATTCGAGGAGCGTCTGAAATCCGTGCTGAAGGAACTGGCCATGGATGAAGGCCAAACCATCGTCTTCATCGACGAAATGCACACCATGGTGGGCGCGGGCAAGGCCGAGGGCGCGATGGACGCGGGCAATATGCTCAAACCTGCGCTGGCGCGCGGCGAGCTGCACTGCGTGGGCGCCACCACGCTCGACGAGTATCGCAAGTACATCGAGAAGGATGCCGCGCTGGAGCGCCGCTTCCAGAAAGTGCTCGTCGACGAGCCGACCGTGGAAGCGACGATCGCCATCCTGCGCGGCTTGCAGGACAAGTACGCGCTGCACCACAAGGTGGAAATCACGGACGCGGCCATCATCGCCGCCGCCGAGCTGTCGCACCGCTATATCACGGACCGCTTCCTGCCCGACAAGGCAATCGACCTGATCGATGAAGCGGCGGCGAAGATCAAGATCGAGATCGACTCGAAGCCGGAAGTGATGGACAAGCTGGAACGCCGTTTGATCCAGCTCAAGATCGAGCGCGAAGCCGTCAAGAAGGAAAAGGACGAAGCGTCGTTGCGCCGCCTGGCCTTGATCGAGGAAGAGATCGTCAAGCTGCAGCGCGAATACAATGACTTCGAGGAAATCCTGAAGGCGGAAAAAGCCGTGGTGCAAGGCAGTACGCACATCAAGGAAGAGATCGAGCAAGTCAAGCTGCAGATGGAGCAGGCCACGCGCGAGAGCAACTGGCAGAAAGTGTCGGAGCTGCAGTACGGCAAGCTGCCGCAGCTGGAAGCCCAGCTCAAGCAGGCTGACAGCGGCATCCCGAAACTCGACCCGGATCAGCCGAAACTGCTGCGCACGGAAGTGGGCGCCGAGGAGATCGCCGAAGTGGTGTCGCGCGCGACGGGTATTCCCGTGTCGCGCATGATGCAGGGCGAGCGCGACAAACTGCTGCACATCGAAGAGAAGCTGCATGAGCGCGTCGTGGGCCAGGATGAAGCGATCACGGCCGTGGCCGACGCCATCCGCCGCTCGCGCGCCGGCCTCTCCGATCCGAACCGTCCATATGGTTCCTTCATGTTCCTGGGACCAACGGGCGTCGGCAAGACGGAATTGAGCAAGGCGCTGGCGACCTTCCTGTTCGATACGGAAGAATCAATGATCCGCATCGACATGAGCGAGTTCATGGAGAAGCATTCCGTGGCCCGATTGATCGGCGCGCCGCCCGGCTACGTGGGCTACGACGAGGGCGGCTACCTGACGGAAGCCGTGCGCCGCAAGCCGTACAGCGTGATCCTGCTCGACGAAGTGGAAAAGGCGCATGCCGACGTCTTCAACGTGCTGCTGCAAGTGCTCGACGATGGACGCATGACGGACGGCCAGGGCCGCACGGTGGACTTCAAGAATACCGTCATCATCATGACCTCGAACCTGGGTTCGCACAAGATCCAGGCGATGGAAAGCGATGATCCCGGTGTCGTGAAGCTGGCCGTGATGGCCGAGGTGCGCTCGCACTTCCGTCCCGAGTTCGTCAACCGCATCGACGAAATCGTCGTGTTCCACGGCCTCGACGAGAAGAACATCGGCGCGATCGCGAAGATCCAGCTGAAGATCCTCGAAGAACGCCTGGCGCGCATGGACATGCAGCTGAGCTTGACGGACGCGGCACTGCAGCAAATCGCCGAAGCGGGCTACGACCCGGTGTATGGCGCCCGTCCTTTGAAACGGGCGATCCAGCAGCAGATCGAAAATCCGCTGTCGAAGCTGATCCTGGAAGGCAAGTTTGGCCCGAAAGACGAGATCCGCATCGACGCCCAGAACGGCAACCTGGTGTTTACGGGGGCGCAGGTGGGGCTGGACAAGGTGTAAGCTGCCACGGTAATACTGCGCGATAGGCAAGGGCGCGATCAGGGTAGACCTGATCGCGCCCTTCTTGCTATCATCGTCACTATTTTCTGACTAATTCCGGAGGCGGTACGATGGCAAACACATGGCAAGCAGGGCGGCGCATTGGAGTGGGACTGGCCTTGGCGGCGGCCGCACTGGCCTTGTCTGCGCAAGCTCAGGCTCAGGAAGAGAAAGTCCTGAACATCTATAACTGGTCCGACTATATCGGCGACGATACGATCAAGAATTTTGAGAAGGAAACGGGCATCAAGGTACGTTACGACGTTTTCGACAATAACGAAATCCTCAATGCGAAACTGGTGGCGGGCAAGTCCGGCTACGACATCGTCGTGCCGACGGCCCAGTGGGCGCGCCTGCAGATCGATGCGGGCTTGCTGCGCAAACTCGACAAGAGCAAGCTGACGAATTTGGGCAACCTGGACCAGAACCTGCAGGCCAAGCTGTCGAAGATCGACCCGAACAACGATTACCTGGTCGACTGGCTGTGGGGCTACACGACGGTGGGCATCAACGTCAACAAGGTCAAGGCCGCGCTGGGCGGCATGGCCATGCCCGACAATGCGTGGGACCTGATCTTCGACCCGAAATACGCGGCGAAGCTGAAATCGTGCGGCGTGTCCTTCCTTGACTCGCCGTCGGAAGTGCTGCCGGCCGCTCTGCAATACCTGGGCAAGCCCGCCTACTCGAAAACGGCCGCCGACTATCAGGAAGCAGGCAAGGTGCTGCAGGCGATCCGCCCCTACGTGACCCTGTTCAGTTCGTCCGGCTACATCAATGACATGGCCAACGGTTCCGTCTGCGTAGCGCTGGGCTGGTCGGGCGACATCAATATCGCGCGCCAGCGCGCCATCGATGCGAAGAACGGCAATGTGATCCAGGTGCTGGTGCCGAAGACGGCCGCCCTGATGTTCGATACCATGGCCATCCCGGCCGACGCGCCGCACCCGACCAATGCGCACCTGTTCATCAACTACATTTTGCGCCCGCAAGTGCATGCCAGCCTGAGCAACAAGGTATTCTATGCGAATCCGAATCCGGCCAGCATCAAATATGTGCGCAAGGATATCGGCGAGAACAAGGCCATCTTCCTGTCGGACGCGGAAAAGCAGCGCATGGCGGCGCCGGAAGCGACCACAGCCGATATTCGCCGCTTGATGACGCGCATCTATACGAAGTTCAAAACGGGAGTGTAAAAACAAGGATGGCGCGAGGGACGGGCCTGTAGGCCGTCGCTGGCGCCATTCGATATTGCCGAGGTGAACACTACTCGTGGTAGCGGTCCATCAGCTTGTGGTGACTGCCGCGCATTTCTTCGATCAGTTCAAAGGCGACGAAGCCGATGATGGCGGCGAAGATGGCGATGAAGAGAAAAACGAGGAAGGTTAACATGGTCTTTCAGCCGCCGTTGGACGGCTGTCCGCTGGGTTGCTCAATGTACCAGAGCGGCGCTCCAGCACGTAGTTGATGCAATTAAACTCTAGCAGATCGGCAGCGCTTTACAAGGCTACCGTGTTGTAATTCCTGCTAGTATTTGTCCCAGCGCACTTTTTGCGCATTTCCTGCTGCGCTGCCTGATTTCGCCACCCTTATTTCACAACCAAATCATGCGCCATCACGGCTTTTAAATAAACGCTGATCGGGTCGCCTGGCTCACGTTGGGAAAACCACCATGCGCTGGCCTTGCGCATTTCCCATTCCTGCTCCTCTCCCGTCAGCAGCAGGGCGGCCGCCTGGCCCAGCGTGGGCTGGTGGCCGACGATGAGCACGGTTTCCTTGCCGCCGGGCCAGTTGGCCGCCTTGAGGATGTCTTCCGCCTCGGCGCCGGGCGCCAGTTCCGGCATCAGCTTGAACTTGCGCCCCAGCGCTTCCGCCGTTTGCAGGGTGCGCAGGGCGGGGCTGACGAGGATACGGCAATTTTCCGGTAGTTGCGAGGCCAGCCATTCGCCCATGCGGCGCGCCTGTTTCTGGCCTTTGACGGTCAGGGCGCGTTCGAGGTCGGGAACGCCCGGCTCCGCTTCTGCGTGTCGCCACAAGATGAGATCCATGCTGTACTCCTCTGTGTAGAATTGCCTATTCGCCGACCTCCGCGCCCGGCGTGCCCAGTGTATGCATCAAATATTGCTGGGCGCTGAACGGCGTTTGCTTGCCGCGCGGCTTGCGGCGCGCGTAGTGGCCCGTCGGCTCCAGTTCCCATGCATTGGTATTATCCTTCAAATACGGATTCAGGCCCTCGGCGATCACGCGCCGTTTCAGCGCCCGGTCCAGCACGGGGAAGGCCACTTCCACCCGGCGGAACAGGTTGCGGCTCATCCAGTCGGCGCTGGCCAGGTAGACATCGTGCGCCAGGTCGTTGCGGAAGTAGTAGATGCGGCTGTGTTCGAGGAAACGGCCGATCACGGAGCGCACCTTGATATTTTCCGACAATCCCGGCACGCCCGGCTTCAGGGTGCATGCGCCGCGCACGATCAGGTCGATCTTCACGCCATCGGTCGAGGCCGCATACAGGGCGCGGATCACGGATTCGTCGACCAGCGCATTGACTTTCACGATGATGCGCCCGCGCCGGCCCGAGCGGGCGATCTTCGCCTCGTTGCGGATGGCCTTGATGATTTCGCTTTGCAGGCCGAACGGCGCCAGCCACAAATGGTTCAGGTTGTGCGGCTTGGTCAGGCTGGTCAGGTGGATGAAGACTTCATTGACTTCCACGGCCAGGTCCTGGTTGGCCGTCAGCAAGCCAAAATCCGTGTACAGCTTGGTTGTCGTGGGGTGGTAATTGCCGGTGCCCAAGTGGGCGTAGAAGCGCAAGCTGCCTTCTTCGCGGCGGATGACGAGCGCCACCTTGGCATGGGTTTTCAATCCCACGACGCCGTACACGACTTGCGCGCCCGCTTGCTCCAGCTTGTCGGCCCAGTTGATATTGGCTTCTTCGTCGAAACGCGCCATCAATTCCACGATGACGGTCACTTCCTTGCCCATTTTCGCCGCCGTGATCAGCGACTCCATCAGGTCCGAGTTCATGCCCGTGCGGTAGATCGTCTGCTTGATGGCCACGACGGACGGATCGTAGGCGGCGCTGCGGATGAAGTCGATCACCGTCTGGAACGACTGATACGGGTGGTGCAGCAGGATGTCGTGCCTGGTCAGCGCGGCAAAGATGTCGTTGCCGATGGCTTTGTGCGCGAGGCCGGGGAAGAAGGGCGGGAAGCGCAGCTCAGGCTGCTTGACGTGGTCGATCATTTCCGACAGGCGCACGAGATTGACGGGGCCGTTGACGCGGTACAAGCGGCTTTGATCCAGGCTGAACTGGTCGAGCAGGAATTGCGACAATTCTGGCGGGCAATTGCGCGCCACTTCCAGGCGCACGGAGGTGCCGAACTGGCGACCGACCAGCTCGCCCTTCAGGGCCTGGCGCAGATTCTTGACTTCGTCCTCGTCCACCCACAGGTCGCTGTCGCGCGTGACCCGGAATTGCGAATAGGCGATGACTTCGCGCCCGGCGAACAGGTCGGAAATGTGCGCATGGATAACGGACGACAATAAACAGAAGGACACGCCGTCGCCGGAAATCTCGTCCGGCAGCTTGATAACCCGCGGCAAGACGCGGGGCGCCTTGACGATGGCGATCGCCGTGCCGCGGCCAAACGCATCCTTGCCGCTCAGCGAGACGATGAAATTGAGACTTTTATTCACCACTTGCGGGAACGGGTGGGCCGGATCGAGGCCGATCGGCGTCAGCAGGGGCCGCACTTCGCGGTCGAAGTATTGCTTGACCCACGCGCGCTGCGCTTCGTTGCGGTCGCTGTCGCGCAGCAAATGCACGCCCGCTTCGCGCAGGGCCGGCAAGACGTCGTTATTTAATATCTCGTACTGGCGTTCCACCAGCGCATGGCACTCCTTGCCAATGCGCTCCAGGTTGGCCGCCAGGGCAGGGTGGCCCGCCAGCGAACCGCCGATGCTGCCGGCCGCCAGGAGGCTGGCCACGCGCACCTCGAAAAACTCATCCATGTTACTGCTGACGATGCACAGGTAGCGCAGGCGCTCGAGCAGCGGAATGTTCGGGTCTTCCGCCTGGGCCATCACGCGCCGGTTGAAAGTCAGTTGCGACAGCTCGCGGTCAAGCAGGATGCCCGATTTGGTCACTTCCGTGTGCAGTTCAGGTTTCATATTCTTTTGTCTTTGCAGATAGTTAATTCTAGCCGTATTTCATCATGTATGACGCGTTGTGAGTGTAATCATGAAATATGACGTAAGCGTGACATAAGCTGTCATAAAGCGTCGCCGGCCCTGTCATTTTTCACGCCGAAAATGGCCATCCTCGGGGCGTAGCCAATTATTTCAGGATTTTTTACCCATGTCATAAAGCTGTCATATTCGCTTGCTAGACTGCGCAGCATTCAACCGGGACTTTGAGCCCTAACAACCCTGAGGACTTGATATGCAAATGAAGCAAATGTTCAAATTTATCGTCGTGGGTGCTTCGGCAGCGATGGCATTTTCTTCCGCTTCCGTCATGGCGGCAGATATGACAGGTGCTGGCGCAACTTTCCCGTACCCGATCTACGCCAAATGGGCTGAGACGTACAAAGCCAACACCGGCAACGGCCTGAACTACCAGTCCGTCGGTTCCGGCGCTGGCATCAAGCAAATCAAGGCCAAGACTGTTGAATTCGGCGCCTCGGACATGCCTTTGAAGGCAGAAGAGCTGGAAGAAGCGGGCCTGATGCAGTTCCCGGCCATCATGGGCGGCGTGGTCACCATCGTCAACCTGGACGGCGTAACCCCAGGCCAGCTGAAAATGACGGGTAAAGTCGTTGGCGACATCTACCTGGGCAAGATCACCAAGTGGAGCGCGCCTGAAATCGCCGCACTGAACAGTGGCGTCAAGCTGCCGGATACGGAAATCACCGTGGTGCACCGTGCCGACGGTTCGGGCACGTCGTTCCTGTTCACCGACTTCCTGTCGAAAACCAACCCGGAATTCAAATCGAAAATCGGTGCTGGCTCGGCTGTGAAATGGGCCGTGGGCGTGGGTGGCAAGGGTAACGAAGGCGTCGCCGCCAACGTTCAGCGTATCAAGGGTTCGATCGGCTACGTCGAGTGGGCTTACGCCAAGAAAAACAAGATGTCGCACACCCAGCTGCAAAACAAGGACGGCAACTTCCTGCAACCTGACGACGAAAACTTCAAGGCAGCAGCCGCTTCGGCACCTTGGACGCAAACCCCAGGCTTCGGCGTGGTCCTGACCGACCAGGCTGGCAAGAACAGCTGGCCGATCACCGGCGTGTCGTTCATCCTGATGCACAAAGTCCAGGCTGACGCAGCCAAGGCCAAAGAAGTCCTGAAATTCTTCGACTGGGCCTACAAGAACGGTGGCGCCGCTGCCGTTGAACTGGACTACGTGCCGATGCCGGCATCGGTCATCAAACTGGTGCAAGAATCGTGGAAAGCCAACCTGAAAGATGCATCGGGCAAGTCGATCTACTAATAAACCTACTGCGCGGCGCTATTTGCGGCCTGCGATGCTCACTGTGCTAAAGCACAGCTCCGCTTCTCAGCCACAACTAGTTGCCGCTCGCTACGGTTTATTCAAGCAAGAATGTCCTTGTCCCCGCCAGCAGCACGGCGGGGCAGGGAGTTAGCCAGGACCGCCCGCAAGCCCTTGCAGGCGTTCCCGGCTAAAAGAGCACGATAAAAATAGCAGTACCTGCAGTACCACCCATATGGCACACTATGAGCGCACAATCTACCTCCTCCACGATCCCCATGCCAGGCGGCACCATGACCGATTCCATCAGTCACGCGCAAATGCTTTCCACCATGCGCAAGCAGCGCTTCCAGGATTTCATGTTCCACAAGGTGACGATGCTGTTCGCCCTGTCGGTGCTGATCGTCCTGGTCGGCATCATTATTTCGCTGATCATGGAATCGATACCGGCCTTCAAGACCTTCGGCCTGCATTTCATCGTGTCCGCGGAATGGGATCCCGTCAATGACCAGTACGGCGCCCTGATCCCCATCATCGGCACCCTGGTGACCTCCGTTATCGCCTTGCTGATCGCCTTTCCCGTCAGCTTCGGCATCGCCCTGTTCCTCACGGAAATCTGCCCGGCCTGGTTGCGCCGTCCGTTGGGCACGGCTGTCGAGCTGCTGGCCGGCGTGCCATCGATCATCTACGGCATCTGGGGTCTGTTCGTGTTTGCGCCCCTGTTTGCCGACCACGTCCAGCCCCTGCTGAAAGCCACCCTGGGCAACGTACCCGTCATCGGCCAGTTGTTCAGCGGCCCCATGATGGGCATCGGCCTGCTGACGGCCGGCCTGGTGCTGGCCATCATGATCATCCCCTTCATCGCTTCCGTGATGCGCGACGTGTTCGAGATCGTTCCTGCCGTGCTGAAGGAATCCGCATACGGCCTGGGCTGCACACGCTGGGAAGTGGTGCGCAAGATCGTCTTGCCGTACACCAAGACCGGCGTCGTCGGCGGCGTCATGCTGGGCCTGGGCCGCGCGCTGGGCGAAACCATGGCCGTGACCTTCGTCATCGGTAACGCGAATAAACTGTCGTGGTCGCTGTTTGCCGCCGGTAACAGCATCACCTCCCTGCTGGCGAACGAGTTTGGCGAAGCGCAATCCGAGTTGCACGTGGCATCGCTGTTCTCGCTGGCACTGATCCTGTTTGTCATCACCTTTATCGTCTTATCCGCCGCCAAGCTGATGCTGGCTGGCATGTCCCGCAAGGAAGGCACGAAATGAGCCAGCTCAGCCAAGTTAGCACCCACGACGCTCCGGCCAAGCCGGCCATGAATCCCGTCTACCGCAAGCGCCTGCTGATGCACCGCGTCGGCATCGCCCTGTCGGTGGCCGCCATGGCCCTGGGCCTGGCCGTGCTCGTGTGGATACTGTTCACCCTGGTGATCAAGGGTTTCGGCGCCTTGTCCGTCGACCTGTTCACGCAAACGACGCCGGCTCCCGGCAGCGAAGGCGGCGGCTTGATCAATGCGATCGTCGGCAGCGCCCTGATGGTGGGCCTGGCGACTGTCGTCAGCACCCCGATCGGCATCCTGGCCGGCATCTACCTTGCCGAATACGGCGAAGAAAACAAGCTGGCGCAAGTGACGCGTTTTGTGACCGACATCATGCTGTCGGCGCCATCGATCGTCATCGGCCTGTTCGTGTATGCGCTGTATGTGGCGCACGTCAAACACTTTTCCGGTTATGCGGGCGCCATCGCCCTGTCGCTGATCGCCGTGCCGGTAGTGGTGCGCACGACGGACAATATGCTGCGTTTGGTACCGAACAGCCTGCTGGAAGCCGCATTTGCTCTCGGCGCGCCACGCTGGAAAGTCGCCACCCTGGTGCGCTTGCGTGCCGTCAAGGCTGGCGTCATCACGGGTGTCCTGCTGGCCCTGGCCCGCATCGCCGGCGAAACGGCGCCGCTGCTGTTCACGGCCCTGAATAACCAGTTCCAAAGCTTCAACATGAATGCGCCGATGGCCAACTTGCCGTCCGTCATCGCATCGTTCGCGATGAGCCCGTACGACAACTGGCGCTCGCTGGCCTGGGGCGGCGCACTGCTGATCACCTTCAGCGTGCTGGCCTTGAATATCCTGTCGCGCACCGTGTTCAGCCAAAAAGTCCCTAATTAAACAGATACCGAGCGAAGCGAACCCATATGAATACGCAAATGAATCCAGCCCAAGACCTGGCACCAAAGAAAAAAACCATCGAGATTTCGGGCCTGAACTTTTTTTACGGCAAAACGCAAAGCTTGCATAACGTCAACCTGGACATTCACGAGAAGAAGGTTACCGCCTTCATCGGGCCGTCCGGTTGCGGCAAGTCAACCCTGCTGCGCACCCTGAACCGCATGTATGACCTGTATCCGGGCCAGCGCGCGGAAGGCTCGATCCTGTACCGCGGCCGCAACGTGCTTGACGCGGACCAGGACGTCAACATGCTGCGCGCCAAGGTCGGCATGGTGTTCCAGAAGCCGACGCCGTTCCCCATGTCCGTCTACGACAATATCGCCTTCGGCGTGCGCCTGTATGAAGACCTGTCGAAAGGCGAGATGGACGAGCGCGTCGAGTGGGCCTTGAAAAAGGCTGCGCTGTGGGGCGAGGTCAAGGACAAGCTGACCAAGAGCGGCCTGTCGCTGTCGGGCGGCCAGCAGCAGCGTTTGTGCATCGCGCGCGGCGTGGCCGTGAAACCGGATGTCTTGCTGCTCGATGAGCCGACCTCGGCGCTGGACCCGATCTCCACCTCGAAAGTGGAAGAGCTGATCAGCGAACTGAAACAGGATTACACGATCGCCATCGTGACGCACAATATGCAACAGGCGGCGCGCTGCTCCGACTACACGGCCTATATGTACCTGGGCGAGCTGGTGGAATTCGGCGAAACGGACCAGATCTTCATGAATCCGGCCCGCAAGGAAACGCAGGATTACATCACGGGCCGCTTCGGCTGATCCATCCCGCATAGCGACTACAAGACAACTGAATACGGAGAGACAGCATGATAGGCGAACATTCATCCAAGCAATACGACAACGAACTCGAAGCGATCCGCTCGAAAGTGCTCCTGATGGGCGGCATCGTTGAAACCCAGTTCCTCGATGCGATGACGTGCTTTCGCATCGGCAACCCGGAACGCGCCGACCGCGTGATGCGCGAAGACGACGTCGTCAACCAGCTGGAAGTGTCGCTGGACGACGCGTGCAGCCATCTGATCGTGCGCCGCCAGCCGGCCGCCAACGACTTGCGCACCATCATGGCCACCATCAAGGTGATTACCGACCTCGAGCGCGTAGGCGACGAGGCGACGAAAATCGCCCGCGTGGCGAAGAATCTGCACAAGCGCGGCAACGGCGTGGTCAACCATTACGAGATGGTGCGCGGCATTGCCAACACGGCCACCGACATGCTGCACGACGCGCTTGACGCATTCGCGCGCAACGATGGCAAGCAGGCCTTACAATTAATTGCACAAGATGCCATCATCGACCATGAGTTTCGGTCTATCATGCGCAACTTGATAACCTTTATGATGGAAGACCCGCGCACGATTTCGGCGGCGCTCGATACCCTGTGGGTGGCCAAGGCCATCGAACGGATCGGCGACCATGCGAAGAACATCGCCGAATACGTGATTTACGTGGTTGAAGGCAAGGACATCCGCCACACCAAGGTGGCTGCTCCCGCCATTTCCGAGGAGCTCCCTGAGTAAGCTTTATGGCATCTGATAAAACCACGGTATTGATTGTTGAAGATGAGCCGGCCATCGTTGAACTGGTCACCTATTCGTTGCGCGAATCCGGCTGGAATTGCTGTTCCGTACAAAACGTTGCCGATGCCTGGGAGTTCATCCAGCACCGCACGCCGCATCTGATCCTGCTGGACTGGATGCTGCCGGACCAGACGGGCCTGCGCCTGCTGTCGCGCATCCGCGCCGACCGCAATTTCGCCGCCATCCCCGTCATCATGCTCACCGCCAAGAGCATGGAAGAAGACAAGCTGGCCGGCCTGAACAGCGGGGCCGACGATTACGTCACCAAGCCGTTCTCGCCGCGCGAGCTGCTGGCCCGCGCCAAAGCCTTGCTGCGACGCAAGAGCCCGGAACACGCGCAGGCACCCATGCGCGCCGGCAACGTGGCCCTGGATCCCGTCAGCTGCACGGTGATGATGGATGAACAGAAGATCGATATCGGCCACGCCGAATACAAGCTGCTGAAATTCCTGCTGGCCCATCCGGAACGCGTATTTTCGCGCAGCCAGCTGCTCGACAAGGTGTGGGGCGACCATGTGGTGATCGAAGAACGCACGGTCGATGTCCACGTATTGCGCTTGCGCAAAGCCTTGAAAGAGGCGGAAAGCCTGATCAAGACGGTGCGCAGCGTCGGCTACATGTTGTCTGAAAAGTAAAGTTTGACTCTATGAATCCGAAATTGCTGTTCTGGGTACCGGCCGCCTTGCGCATGGTGCTGGCGCTGCTGGGCGTGGCCGTCGTCTGGTATCTGTTTGGCGCCACGTATGCGCTGGGCATCGCCTTCGTGCTGATGGCCATGATGGTGTTCGTGCAGCTGTCGTATCTGTTCCAGCTGAGTAATTGGCTGGACAATCCGCAAAGCGCCAAGCTGCCCGACGGCTGGGGCGCCTGGACCAGCATTTTCGCGCGTCTGTACCGCATGCGCCGCGATGACGAGAAAAACCAGGCCGAGCTGACGGAATGGCTGGCGCGTTTCCGCCAGGCCATGCACCTGTTGCCGGACGGCGTCGTCATCATGGACGATGTGCTGTTCCTCGAATGGTGCAACCCGGCCGCCGAGAAACACCTGGGCCTCACGCACGAGCGCGACAAGGGCATGCGCGTGACCAACCTGATCCGCAGCCCCGAGTTCATGGATTACATCATCCTGGGCCGCTACGACCAGCCGCTGACGATCACTTTCCGCAACCGCAAGCTGATCGTGCAGATCATCCCGTTCGAGAACCGCCGCCAGATCCTCGTCACGCACGATGTGACGGAGACGGAACGCATCGAAATGATGCGCCGCGACTTCATCGCCAACGCCTCGCACGAACTGCGCACGCCGCTGACGGTCATCGTCGGCTTCCTGGAAATTGCTTCCGCCGAGCTGGACCTGGACGCCGCCACGCGCGCCGCCCACCTCAAGCTGATGACGGAGCAGGGCCACCGCATGCAGCATCTGATCGAGGACATGCTGACCCTGTCGCGCCTGGAATCGGTCGACTATCCGCTGCGTCCCGAGCCCGTGGATACCAAAAAGCTCATGCAGCAAGTCTTGCGCGACGCCAAGGGGCTGTCGGCCGGCAAGCATGAAGTGACCATGGAATGCAACGGTCCCGACGTATTGGGCAGCTACGATGAGCTGTACAGCGCGTTTGGCAACCTGGCATCGAACGCCGTGCGCTACACGCCGGCCGGCGGCACCATCACTTTGCGCTGGCAGGATGGCCCGGCCGGACCGCAATTCATCGCGCAAGATACGGGCATCGGCATCAGCCAGGAACATATTTCGCGCCTGACGGAACGTTTTTACCGCGTCGACAAGAGCCGTTCGCGCGAAACCCAGGGCACGGGCCTGGGCCTGGCCATCGTCAAGCACGTGCTGCTGCGCCACGGCGGCACCCTGGCCATCCAGTCCGTGGCCGACAAGGGCAGCAGCTTTATTGTCAGCATGCCAAAATCCGTCGTCACGCCGCTACAGGGCGAGCTGCTGGTCAAGTAGGCTGGGGGGCTTGGCCCCCCAATGTTTCCTGTGCGACTAGTGCAAGGTTGGCATAAGTCGTTACAATCAGGCCATGACTTTAATCAACGCCTCTTTTCGCCACGCCGGCGCGCAGCAACTGGCCCACTCGCTGCAGGCCGCGCGCCAGGATACGCTTTCCCTGTTCGACTGTTATGTCAGCGCCGGCCTGGACGTGGTGGCCGGCTTGCCCCGCCATCCGCGCCTCGTTCCGCCCTTGTGGCAACTCGCGCAGATCGCCTGGTTTGCCGAGTGGTTCATCCTGCGCGAAGCCGCTACCAGCCATCCGGCCGACGCCATTTATAACTCCCTGCTGACGCGCGGCGACGACTTGTTCGACGCCAACATGGTCGAGCACCGCGCGCGCTGGAAGCTGGAACTGCCCAGTCCGGGCGCCGTGAAAACGTATTGCCGCGAAGTACTCGACCGGGTGCTCGATAAACTCTCGCGCGAAGCCAATGTCGACAGCGCCCTGGCGCCATACCGGTTGGCCTTGGCACATGAAGACTTGTGTGGCGAAGAAATGCTGGCAGGCTTGCAATGGCTGGGCCTGGAAGCGCCGGAATCCCTGGCAGCCAGCCCGGCCTTGCCGCCAGGCGCGGGCGAGATCGCTTTTCCTGGGGGCAGCATCGAACTGGGCTCGCCGCGCGGGGCCGGGTTTGCCTTCGACAATGAATCACCGCCCCATGCCGTTTATGTGCCGCCGTTTTCCATCGATGCTTGCGCCGTATCAAACGCCCAGTTTGCCGATTTTATCGCCGACGGCGGCTACCAGAACCGCCAGTTCTGGAGCGCGGCCGGCAGCGCCTGGCTGATGCAGCAGGAGCGCTCGTCGCCCCTGTACTGGCTGCGCGAAGCAACACAGTGGCGCACCATGCGTTTCGGCCAGCGCACGACCTTGCCGCCGAACGAAGCCGTGCGTCACATCAACCTGTATGAAGCGCAAGCGTACTGCGCCTGGGTGGGGCGCCGCCTGGCGACCGAGGCGGAATGGGAGTATGCTGCGCTGTCCGGCCATCCGCGCTTTCACTGGGGCCAGGTGTGGGAGTGGACGGCGACGCCGTTCGAACCGTATCCGGGCTTTGCGGTGGATGCCTGGCGCGAATATTCCGCGCCATATTTCATGCAGCACCAGGTGCTGCGCGGCGCCGCCTTCGCCACGCCGCCGCGCCTGCATTCGGCCCGCATGCGCGCCTTCCATGCGCCCGAACGGGGTGACATCTTTGCCGGCCTGCGCACTTGCGCCTGGTAGCGCGCCGAGAACAGACATTATTTCAGGATACCCTTGAGTACAGATAACGCCCCGCAGTTCATTCCCAAACGCATCACGCCCACGCCGGAGCAGGTCGCCATCCAGACGGCGCAAAAGAAAGTGGTCTTGATCGACGCCAATGCCGGCGCCGCCAAGACGACGACCCTGGCCCTGCGCCTGGCCGAGGCGCTGCACCGGGGCCGCGCGCCCGAGCGCATGTTGGCCCTGGTCTTCACGGAAGCGGCGCGCGTGGCCCTGCGCCAGCGCCTGCTGGAGGTGGGCGTGCCGCTCGGTGTCGTCAAGCGCCTCACGGTCGATACCTTCGACGCCTTTGCCGCCAAGGTGCTGTTGCAGCTGGAAAATATGCAGGTGGCATCCATGCGCAGCGATGAAGAGCTGCGCCCGGTAGCCTGGGAAGCGCTGGAAGTCGTATCGGAGAAATACGCGCACCGTTACCCGCTGGAAATTAATACGACCAACGGGGCGATTGCCGAATTCTTGAAATTGCAGTTGCGCACCAAGGCGCGCCTGGACTTTCAAAATCCTGACTTCGAGAGCAATTCCCTGGACGATAACCTGGAGCTGCTGGGCATGTCGCGCACGCATTATCTGTGGCTGCGCGAATACGAAGGCTTGCGCGGCGCCGACACGGGCGAGATCCAGTTCCGCGCATCGTTCGACGCCACCTACGACCTCGTGCGCATGCTCGACGGCGACGAGCCGCTGCGCCAGCAATTGCCAGCCTTCCAGATCATCGTCGCCGATGAATTGCACGATTTGAACGAAGCGTCGTTCCGCCTGCTGACCATGCTGATACGCCGCGGCAACGCGTTTTTCTGCGGCGCCGGCGACAAGGATCAAGTCATCTACACGTGGTCGGGCGCCGACCACCGCTTCCTGCGCCAGCGCTTCGAGCAGGAATTCCCCGCCTTGCAGCGCTTGCCGCTGACGGCTTCCTATCGCTACGGTCCGCAGCTGGCGCAGGCTGTCGGCGTGCTGAAAAACAAGGCCAGCGTGTCGGCCCTGTCGCGCGCCACCCACATCGAACTGCTGGAGTATGACCATGCGCAACCGCAGGCATGCAGCGCCCAGCTGATCGCGGCGCTCGAACATGCGCATGCGGGCACGACGGCGATCTTGCTGCGCGACCGCGACCAGGCCATCCGCGTGGAAACGGCACTGTTCCAGAGCGGCATCGCGTATGGCCTGGTGGACATGAACAGTTATCTGCTGAGCCTGGAAGTGCTGATGCTGCGCGGCATGGTCGCCATCGCCCGCAAGGATTTACATGCGATCAAGAGCGGCCCGCGCCGCGGCGAAATCCTCGAAGCCCTGGTGGCGTTCGCGGAAATCCCTTTTACGCGCACGGAGTTGCAGCAAGCCAAGGCCGACGTGGCCAACTATCCCGACTTGCTGGAAGGCTTCTTGACGAACCAGCTGGCCAAGTCGCACAACCAGGACAAGGCGGCGCTGACCCTGGCCGCCGTCGATTACCTGCGCGCGCTGCCTCCTGACGCCCCGGCGGGCGACGCGCTGCAGCACATCTTTGGCCTGATGCAGCTGGAACAGACGGCGCGCCGCATCTATGTCGACCCGGCCCAGGCGCGGGTCGTTGCCCGTTCCCTGCACGGCTTTATTGCCGTGTGCCGCGAGGCGGGCGTGGCGCTGGGCGGCTTTGCCGGCTGGCTGGGCGAGATGGAGGAAGCCGTGACGGTCTCGACTGGCAAGGCCAGGCTGGTCATCGCCTGCATCGACCAGATCAAGGGCCTTGAATACAACCACGTCATCTTGCCCTACCTGGCCGTCGATGAATTCCCTCGCAGTAAGACGGACCCGCTGGAAGAAGAAAACCGTTTCTATGTGGCCGCCACCCGCGCGCGCGACAGGCTCACCTTGCTGACGCCGCAAGACCCCGCCTACCGGAGCCACTACATCGCCGCCCTGCAGCTCAAACAGAAGACTGTTGCGCCGAAGTCATAGATCTTTTGCTGCGCAGCTGCTTTTTGCGAAAGACGAAAGCGGGCATACTTTGTTGGTGTGATTGACAGCAATCTAACCAGACAGGGAGTAAAGCATGAAAGTATTCTTGACGGGCGCAGCAGGATTTATTGGCAGTTCCATCGCGGCGGGCCTCGTGCGGGCCGGCCACCAGCTGACGGGCCTCGTGCGCAAACCGGAACAGGTGGCCGAGCTGGCCACCATCGGCGTACATGGTATCGTCGGCACCTTGAACGACCGCGAATTGCTCATCGAGCAGGCGAAGGCGGCCGATGCCGTCATCAATGCGGCCAGCAGCGACCACCGGGGCGCCGTCGAAGCCATCATCGAAGCGCTGGCCGGCACGAACAAGCCGTTCCTGCATACGAGCGGCTCGTCCATCGTGGGCGACGCGTCGGGCGGCGAGGGCACGGAACAGATCTATTACGAAGACAAGTTGCCGGCACCCACGGCCGACAAGGCAGCCCGCGTGGCCATCGATGACCTGGTCCTGGCCAGCGCAAGCCAGGGCGTGCGCGCGAGCGTGCTGTGCAATACCCTGATCTACGGTCATGGCGTCTTGCCGCGCGACAGCGTGCAGTTGCCACGCCTGCTGAAACAGGCGCGCAAGAGCGGCATCGTGCGCCACGTGGGGCCGGGTCGCAATATCTGGTCCAATGTGCATATCGACGATGTCGTCAGCCTGTATTTGCTGGCGCTGGAAAAGTCGCCGGCCGGCACCTTTTACTTTGTCGAGTCGGGCGAAGCGGCTTTCCGCGACATGACGGCCGCCATCGCCACCGCACTGGACCTGGGCCCCGCGCAGGACTGGCCGCTGCCCGAGGCGATTGCCGAATGGGGTTATGAGATGGCGTCGTATGGCCTTGGCTCCAACAGCCGCGTGCGCGGTGAACGGGCGCGCAAGCTGCTGGGCTGGCAGCCGCAAGGGCCGTCCGTGCTGACATGGATCAAGAATGACATGCTCAACCCGCCGCATGCCGTCGCCGCTTGATGCAGCTCAGCAAAACCCCATCAGTGTGCGCTAGCGAACGGTGCTGTATGGCGATCGGGAGTATGATGGCTTTGCTTGGTTGAGACGCACTGCCGTGAAGTTGGCGGCATGTTCGATCTTCCAGCAGGTCAGCCGGTCGCCTCAAGGATCGGCACCAGATTTCTGTTCGCGTTTGCGCCCTGCGCCACGCGGCTGTGCACTGCAACTCCAGGTCGCGGTGTGGACTGCGAACCCCTTCAAGGCCGGCCTAGCCGGTCTTTTTTTTTGCCTGTTTTTTGCCCGTCATTTCCGCCGTTGCGCCATTCACCGCTGTCTTTCCGCCATTCGCCGAAGCGTTGTTTTCTCCTTCCCGAAATCCGCGTATCTTTACGATCAACCAACTTCAAGGGGTGACCGTGAAACCTGAACCAGCCTATTGCCGCCGTACCCAGCTGCTGTGGGGCGTGCTGCTGATCGCCATCGGCGCCATCGTCCTGCTGGACCGGCTCGATGTGATCTATCTCCACGATTACTATTCACTATGGCATTATTGGCCGGTGATACTGGTCGTCTTCGGCCTGAACAAGCTGCTCACACCCGTGTCCGCCAAGCAGGTATTGAGCGGCCTGTGGCTGATCTTTTTCGCCGCCTGGTGGTATGTATCGTATGAAGAACTGTGGAACTTGCATTTCTACAATAGCTGGCCCGCCTTGCTGATCGCCTGGGGCGTGGGTTTGGTGCTGGAACCGCTGCTGAACAAACATTTTATTGCCTACCGGGAGTCCGAGCATGAAAAATAAACCGCCGCTGCACTCGCCATCGCAGATCGTGCTGGGCATCATCGTCATCGGCCTGGGACTGCTGTTCCTGCTCGATAACCTCGGTTTCATCGATGTGCGCTATACCTTCCGCTTCTGGCCCACGGCGCTGATCGTGTTCGGTCTGCTGAAACTGTCGCAAAGCCGCAGCGCGAACGGTTATTTATTGGGCGGCATGCTGGTGCTGCTGGGCGTGGCCTGGACCCTCAAGCACATGGGCATCTTCTACATGAACTGGGACTTGCTGTGGCCCTTGCTGATCATCGGCCTGGGCGTGGCCGTGGTGTCGAAATCCCTGCCCGGCGCGCAGCAGCGCCAGCGTCGCCGGCGCTTTGGCGCGCAGCAGGATGGCATGGCAGCGCCTGACTCGTTCGGCCAGGCCAGGAATGGCGCCGTGTCGCTCGACAAGGATGCCGCCGCTGCCACGGCAGCGCCCGGCGCCAGCGGGCAGGCGGACGATGACAGCATCATCGAAGTGACGGCCATCCTCGGCGGTTACGTGCGGCGCGTGTCGTCGCAGCGCTTCAAGGGCGGCGATATCAATGTCATCATGGCCGGCTGCGAAATCGACTTGCGTCAGGCGTCGATCGAAGGCGAAGCCGTGCTCAACGTATTTGCCCTGTGCGGCGGCGTCACCATCAAGATTCCGCCCGACTGGAGCGTCGTGCTGCAGGGCACGCCCATCCTCGGCGGCTTCGAGGAAAAGACCATCGTGCCGCCGAACCAGGCCAAGCGCCTGTACGTGACGGGCTACGCCATCATGGGCGGCCTGGAAATCCGCAACTAGGCGCGCATGTCGGGGCCCTTGTCGAAGCGGCGCAGCGCCGTGGTGGTGTTCCTGGTCTGCATCGCGCTGGGCCTGGCCCTGGCCTTTATCCTGGCCAGGGTGGCGCACGCACCCTGGCTCAATGCCGTCGTGCTGGTGGTGCCCGCCACGCTCGTGTATGCGATCGGTTCCGGCTTTTCCGCGTTTTACCTGTGCCGCGCCTACCCCTTGCACGTCCGCCATCCGCTCGCCATCGCCGGCGTGATGGGCGTGGCGGCCCTGTTCGCGGGCTTGCTGTGGGCCACCCTGCTGCAATTTTTGAACAGCGTCAGCCTGTTGCTGGAGCTGCGCTGGCTGGGCGTGAACCTGACGCAATCGCTGCTGGCCCTGTTCTTCGGCCTGGGTGCGCTGCTGTATTGCCTGGCTGCCGCCGTGCATTATCTGTTGCTGGAATTCGTGCGCGCCAGGATGGCCGAGCAGCGGGGGCTGGAAGCGCAGCTGGCGGCGCAGGAAGCGCAATTGCGCATGCTGCGCACGCAAATTGATCCGCATTTCCTGTTCAACAGCCTGAACTCCATCAGCGCCTTGACGTCTATCAATGCGGCGGGTGCGCGCCAGATGACGGTGCAGCTGGCCAGCTTTTTTCGTCAGAGCCTGAGCCTGGAGGCGCACAAGCACATTACCGTGGAGCAGGAACTGGTGCTGATCCGCCACTTTCTCGCCATCGAGCAAGTGCGTTTCGGCGAACGCCTGCAAGTGGCGGAAGCCATCGACGCCGCCGCGCTGGCGTGTCTGCTGCCACCCATGCTGATACAGCCGCTGGTGGAAAATGCCGTCAAGCATGGTATCTGCGGCTTGACGGAGGGCGGCCAGATCGCCATCGAGGCCCGGCGCGTGGGCAGCCTGCTGCAGATCGCCGTGCGCAACCCGGTTGATGCGGATCAAGGGCCACAGCGCGGCAATGGCGTCGGCCTGGAGAACGTGCGCCAGCGCCTGGCCGGCGCGTATGGCCACGAGGCCGGCGTGCACTGGGGCCGGCGCGACGGCCATTTCGAAGTGATGATTTCCATGCCGGCGCAGACCGGCGACACGGAGGATGCATGATGCAGGCAAGAATGCGGGTCGCCATCGTCGATGACGAATTGCTGGCGCGCAGCGTGTTGCGTGAATACCTGGCGCGCCATGACGATATCGACATCGTGGCCGAGTGCGCCAACGGCTTCGAAGCCGTCAAGGCCATCGCGGATATGGAACCGGAACTGGTGTTTCTCGACATCCAGATGCCGCGCCTCGATGGTTTTGAAGTGGCGGAGCTGATCGGCGCCAAGACGCGTTTGATCTTTGTCACGGCCTACGACCAGTACGCCTTGAAGGCGTTCGAATGCCATGCCCTGGACTATCTGCTGAAACCGTTCAGCGAACAGCGCTTCGACCAGGCGTTGGCCCATGCGCGCGCCCACCGCAGCTTGCCCGAGACTGTGCTGACGCTGGCACGCGAGGCGGCCACGCGCAGCGCGCCGCTGGACCGCGTGCTGATACGCGACGGCGCCAAGGTCCACGTGATCGCCAGCGCGCGCATCGACTACATCGAGGCGCAAGATGACTACATCAGCATCCGTTCCGAGGGCAAGTCCTACCTGAAAAGCCAGACCTTGGCGGAACTGGAGACCCAGCTCGACCCCGCCAAGTTCCTGCGCGTGCACAGGTCGTATCTGCTCAATATCGACGGTATCCGCCGCATCGAGGCGGCGACGAAAGACAGCCACGTGGCCATCCTGCGCGATGACACGAGGATACCCGTCAGCAAGGCGGGCTACCAGAAGCTTAAGATATTAGTTGGCTAGCTGCACATCCCACCAGGTGGGCAAGAGCTGGCGGATTTCCAGGCGCGAAAAGCGGTCGTCGATCAGGTAGACGACACCCTTGTCCGACTGCGTGCGGATGACCCTGCCGGCCGCCTGCACCACCTTTTGCATGCCCGGATATAAATAGGTGTAGTCGTAGCCGGCGCCGAAGATATCGCCCATGCGCTGGCGGATCTGCTCGTTGACGGGGTTGATCTGCGGCAAACCGAGGGTGGCGATGAAGGCGCCGATCAGGCGCGCGCCGGGCAAGTCGATACCTTCGCCGAAGGCGCCACCGAGCACGGCAAAGCCGATGCCGCGCGTGTCCAGGCCGAAGCGGCCCAAAAATTGCGCGCGGGCAGCATCGTCCATGCGGCGCGGCTGCTGCCAGATGGGCACGTCAGGGTAATGCTGGGCAAACAAGTGGGCCGTCTTTTCCATGTAATCGAAGCTGCTGAAGAAGGCCAGGTAGTTGCCCGGCGTTTCCGCGTATTGCTTCGCCATCAGCTGGGCGATGGGCAGCAGCGAGGCCGCGCGGTGCTGGTAGCGCGTGGAAATGGTGTCGGCCACGCGCACGGACAATTGTTCCGCCTGGAACGGCGATTCCACATCGACCCAGGCCGTGTTGGCTGGCATGCCCAGGGTGTCGCTGTAGTAATTCCACGGGCTCAGGGTGGCGGAAAACAGGGCCGTGCTGTGGCTGGCCGCGAAGCGTTCCTTGAGAAACGGTGCCGGGACGATGTTGCGGATGCAGACGGTGGAACCCGTCTCCGTTTTGCTGACGTCGAACAGCGAATGCGCGCCGAAGCTTTCCGCCAGGCGGTTGATCAGCAGCACATCGAAATAGAAGCGCTGCAAGTCGTCATCGAGCGTGGTCGCGTGTTCGGCCATGTAGTCGCCGATGGCCGTGGCCACCCCTTGCAGGGCGCCAAAGAATTTGTCGGGCAAGGCGGGATGCACGTGGTAATCGCCATCCTGTTCTTTCAGCAAAGCCGTCCACTGGCGCGAGAGGCGGTCGAGCGGCTTTTTCATGGCGTCGGGCGCGAACTTGCGCAGCATTTTCAGGTCGATCTGTGCCAACTCGGCCGAATACATGCTGCGCGCGCGCGACACCATATTGTGCGCTTCGTCGACCAGCACATTGACTTTCCAGTCGTGTGCCAGGGTCATACCGTACAGCATGGCGCTGAGGTCGAAATAATAATTGTAGTCGCCGATGACGACGTCGTTCCAGCGCGCCAACTCCATGCCCAGGTAATACGGGCAAATACCCTGCTGCAAGGCGATGGCGCGCACGGCTTCCTTGTCCAAAATCAAACCGCTGGCCAGCGCCACCTCGCGCGCCAGCGGCAAGCGGTCGTAAAAACCCTTGGCCAGCGGACACGATTCGCCGTGACAGGCTTTGTCAGGATGTTCGCAGGCGCTGCTCTTGGCGCTCAGTTCCAGCACGCGCAACGGCAGCAGCGGGGCACTGTCCTTGAGGATGGCGCAGGCGTCGAGCGCCATTTGCCGCCCCGGCACCTTGGCGGCCAGGAAAAACAGTTTATCGAGACCATGCGCGGCCGTGGCTTTCAACATGGGAAACAGGCTGCCCACCGTCTTGCCGATCCCCGTTGGCGCCTGCGCCAGCAAGCCGCAGCCCCGGCTGCTGGCCTTGTACATGGCTTCGGCCAGCTGGCGCTGGCCCGGACGAAAGTCCGCGTGGGGAAAGGCCATGGCCGTGAGTTGCGCGTCGCGGCTGGCCCGGTGCGCCATTTCCTGCTCGGCCCAGTCGAGAAACAGCGTGCAATGCTGTTCGAAGAACAGACGCAGCGCCTCGGCCGTGCATTCCTCGTGCATGACGGTTTCCTTCTGGCTCACGATATCGAAATACACGAGCGCCACGCGCAGCATGGGCAAGTTCAGTTGCTGGCACAGCAAATGGCCGTAGATGCGCGCCTGCGCCCAGTGCAGCTGGCGGTGGTTGGCGGGCATGGTGTCCAGCTCGCCCCGGTAGGTCTTGATCTCTTCCAGCTGGCGCCGCGCCGGGTCGTAGCCATCGGCGCGCCCGCGCACGTGCAGGGGGCCGAAGTCGCCGGAAAGACTGATTTCACGCTGGTAATCGTCATCGCGCCGGCTAGTGACGGTGGCGTGCCCGGCCATGCCTTCCTGCGCCGTGGGGGACGGCGTGAAACGCAGGTCCAGGTCGCCCACCTTGGCCGTGAATTCGCACAGGGCGCGCACGGCGATGGTGTAAGTGTTGCGGCTCATGCTGCCGCCTGCCATTGCAGGTAGCACACGCTGACGGGCATGGCGTGCTCGGCGCAATACGCGATCCAGCGCAGCTGGTTGTCTTGCAGGCGGTCGCCCGGACCCTTGACTTCGATCATGCGATAGCGCCGTTCCGCTGGCCAGAACTGGATCAGGTCGGGAAAGCCGCTGCGGTTACTTTTGATGTCGAGCAAGATGCGTTCGAACGCCTTCTTCAGGTGCGCGGCCGGGATGCAGGCCAGCGCCAGGTCCAGCAAGCCGTCGTCCAGTACGTCCCAACTGACGAAGGGCGAGACGATACCGTGTTTGGCGGCAAGCGTGGCGCGGATGGCGGCGTGATAGCTGCCGTCGTCCAGTTGCGCCAGGCAAGCGGCGAAGTCGCCGCTGCGGCGCTGGCAAAAATCGGCGCTGTGCAAGTCGGCCGGGCCCCTGTGAAACGGGTGGAAGAAGGCGCCGGGCATGGCCTTGAAGATGGCGGGCCAGCACAGCAGGCCGAACAGCGAGTTGATCAGGGTGTTTTCCACGTAATACACGGGTGCGTCGTCCTGCATCAGGTGTTGCTGCACCACCGCTTCCACATAGCACGCGTGTTCCGGGCAGGGCAGCAGCAGGTCGATGCGCTCCACGGCGGCGGCTGCATTGGCCGCCTGCTTCGCATGGCCCAGCTTGCGCCGCAAACGGGGCGCCATGCGCAGCAGCAATTGCTGTTCCGCCTCGCTTTCCGGCGCCGCGAGGGCGATCGTCAGACGCTCGTAGGCCGCCTGCGGCTGTTCATCTTTCTCCAGCACGCGGATGGCGCGACCACGCGCGCCCGGATAGCGGCAATCGGCGTAGGCGCGGTAGGCGGCCGGCCAGTCCTGGCATTTTTCCAGGTGTTGGGCGATCTGGAAGCGCAGCTTGTCGCGCCGGCTGGCCAGCCAGGTATTGTCCTCGGGCAATGGCAGCGCAGCCAGTTCCTGCAGCACTTCGTCGGCCGGCGCGCTGTCGTTGTAGCGTTCGCGGCACTGGTGCAGCACTTCATAGTGCTCGATATCCTGGCGCGTGCGAAAACCGCGCGACTGCGGCGAGAATTCCACCTTTTCGTATTGGTACACGCCGAGGTCGGACAGCACGAATTCCGACCAGTCCTGGTGATAGTTGCCAAAATAAATCAGGCGCAGGCGGTCGCACAGCGCTTGCAGGCCGATGCGGTACAGTATGTCGGTGCTAGCCGGATGCCACGCGGAGAACGGTTGACTTTCCCCATGCTGCTCGCGCAAGGCGTCCAATTGCTCCGCCTTGCGCGCCGCCTTCAAAGACGCGGTAAGGTCGAAGGCCTGGGCGATTTCCGCTTTCGGCAGCAGTTCGAACAGTTCTTCGAGCGAAATGGCAGGATCGGCTTCCACCCAGCAAGTTGCCAGCAAGGGCAGGGCGGCGGCGCGCGTGTCGCCGATTTCCGGGTAATTGAGCTTGCTGGCGCGAAACAGGCAGCCCTTGCGCATGACGAGGCGCACGAACAGGGCGCGCGACGGCTGCGGCAGGGCGCCGAATGCGGCGATGAACTGCGTCTCTTCAGGACTCAGCAGATCGGCGTAACGCGCGCCGATCCAGTTCAGCACATCCTGGAAATTATCCAGATAGTACAGGGGATTTTCCAGGACTCTCAACATGGGGATGGCAATAGGGCAAGATGCAAAGTGATGGGTTTTACTGTGTTTATATACAGTTTAAACCTTCAGCCGTCGCTTGCCCAGCGATTTTATGTTCAGCCAGCCGTGCTGTAGGCAAAACAGCTGTCGAACTTTTCGTAGGGAATCAGTTCGGCGCGCAGGCTGGCCAGTTCGA
Organism: Janthinobacterium sp. BJB426; assembly: GCF_002735705.1. Taxonomy (GTDB): domain Bacteria; phylum Pseudomonadota; class Gammaproteobacteria; order Burkholderiales; family Burkholderiaceae_D; genus Janthinobacterium. The sequence continues at coordinate 21,212 of NZ_PDZL01000019.1, read as the reverse complement.
TGTCGGTCAGCAATCCCCTGTGCGTTTCCGTGCGTCCTTTCGGCAACGCCACGTCGTAATCGATGATGTCCCGAGCCAGCAGGCCCTGCAGCACGTCGGCTTGCCGCGCCGTCAGGTAGCGTGCATGCGTGCCCAGGGTTTTCGTCAGTTGATCCTTGAATGCCTCGTCGCTGACGTCGTTGTACGTGTCCTGGTCGGCCATGCTGTTCAACAACATGTGAACCATGAAATCTTGCAGGTTTTTCGCCAGGTACTGGGCTTCATTGTCGTCATGCCACAGCAGCACGATGGGCATCTCGCCGTCTTGCTCGCCTGACGCGAAAAAGCAGTAGTGGTCGCCCGCGCCCGTTTGCGCGAAGGGGATGAACTGGAAGGCGGGGTCGATCTGCCGGTAATCGTCCGTATCCAGCAGCGCGTCCACTTCCGCGGCAACGGCCTCGATGTTGAGCAATTCAAAATCGTCCGCATGCAACAGCAGGGTGGGCCGGTCCGTCAAGGTGGGATAGACCAGCTTGTACCAGTCGGGCCCATATTCGCCCACGGCCAGCATGCCGTCGCGCTCCAGCTGCCGATACAATGCGGGATAGGTGAAGCCGTGTTGTTGTTCTATTTCTGCCAATGTCATGTTTGCCCCGTTAAACGTGAGTGATGGGCAAATGATAGTCGAGGCGATGGCGCGCACGGTTGGCGCCATGGCAGCAGTGATGGACATAATTAATAAACATTTTAGTTTACTTATGTGGCGTGCTCACGTAGCCTTGCCAAACTATATCCATCGAGTCCGCATGAAAAACATCATATTAATTTCCGCCGCTTGCCTGCTGGCGCTGCTGTCGACCATCGGCGCCTCGCTGCCATACCCGATCCTGCCGCCTTTGTTTGCGGCCGAGGCGCCGAATGCCTTTAATAATTTTCTCGGCTTGCCGTCGAAATTGCTGTTCGGACTGGCGCTGACCATCAACCCGCTGGGCTTGCTGATCGGCTCGGCCCTGCTGGGTCCCTTGTCCGACCGTTATGGCCGCCGTCCCTTGCTGATGCGCACGGCCGTGGGCGCCGCCATCGGCCACGCCATCACGGCCTGGGCGCTGGTGATCCAGTCCTACCCGCTGTTCATCGTGGCCCGTTTCATCACGGGTTTGCTGGAAGGCAACGGCGCCGTGGCGCGCGCCATGCTGGCCGACCAGCTGACGGGGCCGCTGCGCCTGCGCGCCATGTCATGGCTGAACGGCGCGTTTTACCTGGGCTGGCTGGTCGGCCCGATCCTGGCGGGCGCGACCTTGCATTGGGGCGTGACGGTGCCGTTCTGGATCGCCGCCGCCGCTTTAATGCTGGTCGCCGTGCTGGTGGCCGTGGGCTTGCCGCGCGAAACGCCCTCGCTCTTGACGACGTCGTGGTGGCAAGTGGCGCGCGACCGCCATTCGCTTAATTTGCTGCGCCATGAGGAGCTGCGCACCCTGTTCATCGTGCAGCTGGCGCTGACCTGCGGCGTGGCCAGCTTTTACGAGTTCTATCCGCTGTGGCTGGTCGAAACGGCCAATTACCATGCACAGGAGATTGCCTGGGTGAATGTGGGCCTGTGCGGCACGATGACGGTCACGTCCTTGCTGGCGGGCGGTCCCAGCCGCCATGCGCCCTTGCTGCGGGCCAGCTGGTATGCGTGCGGCGTGGCGCTGGCCGTAGGAATCTTGGCACTGGGCAATATCTGGGTGGGCATCGCCGCCATCGTGCTGTTCGGCATTCCGAACGCCCTGTACAACACGGTGATCCAGGGCTGGTGCGCGGAGCGCTTCAGCGCGCACGGGCAGGGCGCTGTGATGGGCTTGCTGGCCACCACTTTTTGCATCGCCAACATCGTCGTCGCCCTCAGCGGCTCCGTGCTGACCCTGATCGATACGCGCCTGATCCTTGTCGCGGGTGCCTTGTCCGCTGCGTGGGCTGCGTGGCGCATGGCGGCCTGGCGCCGCCAGCTGGCTGGCGTAGGAGATGCAAAGGCGGTGGCATGAGCATGAACACGTCGGAGCAGACCCTGTTCCTGCTGAAGATGCGCGGCCCGCAGACGGCGCAGCAGCTGGCAGCCTTGCTCGATATCACCTCCATGGGCGCGCGGCGCCAGCTGGAAGCGGCGCAGGACAAGGGTCTGGTGGCGTACGGGGACGTAGCCGACAAGGTGGGCCGCCCGTCGCGGCGCTGGGCGCTGACGCAGCAGGGCCACGCGCGCTTTCCCGACCGCCATGCCGACCTGACCCTGGAATTGATCGCGCAAGTGAAAACCCTGTTCGGCGACGAGGGCCTGGATAAACTGATCGGCGCGCGCGAACGCAGCAGCGAAGCGGCCTACGCCAGGCTGGTTGACCCTGGGCTTGCGCTGGCGCAAAGAGTGGACAGCCTGGCGCGGGCGCGCGATGGCGAAGGTTACATGGCCCATGCCGAGCCGCAGGACGATGGCAGTGTCTTGCTGGTGGAAAACCATTGCCCGATCTGCGCAGCCGCCACGGCATGCCAGAATTTCTGCCGCTCGGAGCTGGCCATCTTTCAGCGGGTATTGGGGGACGATTGCACGGTCGAGCGCAGCGAATATCTGCTGCAGGGGGGGAGGCGCTGCGTGTACAGAATCATACCTATCGGGACCTGAGGACTCAGGCCCCGATAGTTGCGAATTTACTTCTTGGCAGCCTTCGGCTTGGCGGCAGGCGCCGCCTTTTCAGCCGTTGCCGTTGCGCCGCTCGTGGCCTTTTCCGTTGCCTGCGCCACTTGCGCGCTGGCCTTGGCGATCTGCTCTTCCACGGTCTTCACGGCCTGTTTCGTGGCCTTGGTCACTTGCTCGTAGCCGAGGAAGGCGTTGTCGATGGCGGCCTTGACGATGGCGACGGCGTTTTCCGAGCCTGGCGGCACGTTTTTCGTGACGTCGTAGATCAGGGCGCTCAGATTGCTTTTCGCTTCGGCCACGTGGGCTTCGGCAGCCGTGGTGAATTCCGTGTGGATTTCCTTGATGATGTCGTCGAGTTGCTGTTTATACGCTTTGGCGCCGGCCACGCCCGGTTGCAGCTGGGCGGCGGCGGCGGCCATGGCGGCCTTCGGATCCTTGGCCTGGCTGATTTCCTTGCTGGCGGCGAGGCCATCCTCGATGCCGGACTTGGCAGTGGCCATGTTCAGCGCCAATACCTGTTCCACGCCTTGCACGGCCTTGGAGGTGAGGGTGTTGAAGGTCATCAGCTGGAATTCAAACAGGGCCTTGGTGGCCGTTGCGAATTGTTCGGGATTCGTAAACATGTGGTCTCCTCGGTTTGAATAGATACGTTCTTATCGTTCCATACTCTTTCGACGCCGCATTGCCATCGCTTGCTTTCAAGCCGGTGCCCCGTGTGGTCATGGCCCCATTATTTAACAAGCGCCGGTTTTTCGCAACGGCTATCTTTGTACGGTCCCGAGGCCAGTTCCCAGCCAAATCCCAGGGTCGATTGGGCGCACGACAGGGTGCCGTCGATCTTGCTGCGCCATTTGTACCAGGGGGCGGGTCCGGCCAATGCGCAGGCGCAAACTGCCAGCAGGGCGGCGGCGGTCAGGTATTTCATGGGTACTCCGAAAGAAATGCTTGCTGGCATTGTAGCGCGCCAGCCCTTCAGGGGGCGGGCGCTTGCGGCGCGGCGGTGGGCAGTTGCAGGGTGAACGTGGTGCCGCCGCCGTCACCGGTGCTGCTGGCAACATGGATATGGCCGCCCAGCACGCCCGTGACGATGTTGTGCGCCACATGCAGGCCCAGGCCCGAGCCACCGGAACCGAGCTTGGTCGTGAAGAAGGGATCGTAGACATGCACCAGGTCGTCGGCGGCGATGCCCACGCCCGTGTCGGCGATGGACACGGTGATCGTCTGCCCGTCGTCGCTGCCGCGTGCCGTGATGGCGATGTTGCCGCCGCTGCGGCCCTCAAAGGCGTGGCGCAGGCAATTTTCCAGCAGGTTGCTCAGCACCTGGCCCAGTGGACCGGGATAGCTGTCCATGGCCAGGCCGTCCGGCACATCCTGCGTCAGGCTCAGGCCGGCGGCCTTGAGCGGCGTGGACAGGGGCAGCATCAGTTCGGCGACGAACTGGCGCAGCAGGAAGTGGCGGCGCTGCGAGCTGGCGCGGTCGACGGCGATCTGTTTGAAGCTTGAAACGAGGTCGGCGGCGCGCTGCAGGTTGCGCAGCATGATGGCGTCCGCCTCGCTGGCCTGGGTCAGGTAGGCGCCCAGTTCGGAGCGGCGTAAGCCGTCGAGGAAGCTGGCCTGGATTTCGCGCGTGCGTTCGGCCATGGTGGTGGCCACCACGAGGCCGTTGCCGATCGGCGTATTGAGTTCATGCGCGATGCCGGCCACCAGCGCACCGAGCGCGGCCAGCTTGTCGCGGCGCACCAGTTCTTCTTGCGTGATGGACAGGTTTTCCAGCGCGGCGGCCAGTTCGAGATTCGTTTGCTCCGAGTGTTCCTTGGCCTGCGTCAGGGCTGCCGTGCGTTCGGCCACCAAGTCTTCCAGGTGGGCGCGGTGGCGTTGCAGCTCGCGTTCGTGGCGCATGCGGCCAATCGCGATGCCGGCCAGGTCGGTCGCCGTGTCGATCAGTTCCAGGTCGCGCGCGTCGGGCTTGCGCACTTCGCGGTAGTACATGGCGAAGGACCCGAGCACGGCGCCATCCTGGCCGAAGATGGGGCGCGACCAGCAGGCGCGCAAGCCGAATGGCGCGGCCAGTTCGCGGTAGGGCGCCCACAGCGGATCGTGCATGATGTCGGTGACGACCACCGGTTCGCGCAGGAACATGGCCGTGCCGCAGGAACCCACGCCGTCGCCGATGGCCACGCCTTCGAGCAGGGCCATGTACTCGGCCGGCAGGCTGGGGCCGGCCGCGCTGTGCATGTGGACGCCGTCGTCGTCGAGCAGCATGATGGAGCAGAGCACGCCGCGCGACTGGCCTTCGATAAGGAGCAGCAAGTGGTTCAGGGTAGGGATCAGCGGCGCGCCCTTGGCGACCATTTCCAGCAGGGCGCTCTGGCCCGAGCGCATGGCTTCGGCGAGGTTGCGTTCAGTCAAGTCGATGATGCGCGCATGCACCAGCTGGCGGCCCGGCACGGACAGGCGCATCAGGCGGATTTCGCAGGCGATCGGGTGGCTGTCGCGGTGGCAGCAGCTGGCGCGAAAGACGACGATCTTGCCTTGCAAGGTATCGCGGATCTTTTCTTCCAGCAATTGCGGCGAGGCGCGGCCATCGTCCTGATGCCTGGGAAACAGCGGCTCCATGCCGCCTTGCAGCAGCTCGGCCAGCGGCATGCCGAACAAGTCTTCGGCCAGGTGGTTGGCGTCGATCAGCAGGCGGTTGTCGATGTCGAACAGCAGCACGGCATCGGGCGAACCGGCCAGGATGGAGTGGTAATTGACTTCCAGCGTTTGCGGATGCAGGGGGCGCGGCGGCGCGGCAGGCGTGGTGTAGGGGCGGGCAGCGGGCGTCTCGGCCTTGTGCAGCGCCAGTTCCATGAGGATTTTTTCCGCCACGTCGCGCGCATTGAAGGGCATCTTGATGTAGTCGGAGGCGCCGGCACCCACGCTGCGGCCTTGTTCCTCGGCGCTGGGAGTGGCCGACATCAGCAGCAGGGGCACGCTGTGGCGTCCGCCCGCATTGCGCAGACGCATGCAGGTGGCGCCGATATTCGTGCCTGCCAGGGCCGCGTCGAGCAGGATCAGGTCCGTGCCGCCGGCCGCCAGTTCCACGCCTTCGTCGATATCGCCCGCCAGTCCCGTACCCAGGTTATGCCGGTCCAGCACATACAGCAGTTCGCGCACATCGTTCGGCGAATTGCTGACCAGCAGCACATTGGCCCGGTCGGTGATGGAAGAAATCAACTGGTTCATGGTGTCGCGCCCTTACGCGTTTCATGGGCCTAGTATTACATCAAGGCAAGTAGGAGTAAACGATAATTCTTGATGACTAAAAGCAATGCGGATGGCTCTCGTTTACGCGGCCTTTTGCGCTGCGGGCGCCGTGGCCAGGTCGGTGCGCGCCTGTTCGATGCGCGGGTAATTATCCTCGATCCAGTCGACCAGCACGGCCAGGCGTTCGGCCGCTTCGTGTCCCAGCGGCGTGAGGCTGTATTCCACCTTGGGCGGTATCACCAGATACGCCTGGCGCAGCACGAAACCGTCGCCCGCCAGTGCTTCCAGGGTTTGCGCCAGCATTTTTTCGCTGACGCCGCCCACTTCGCGGCGCAGTTCGCTGAAGCGCCGCGTGCCGCTCAGCAGTAGCACCAGCACCAGCACGGCCCAGCGGCTGGTGAGATGGCTGAGCACGGCGCGCGACGGGCAGGCCGCCGCCAGCAGGTGCGCGCCCTGGTTCTGGCGGGCGAGGGCGGCGCGCATGCTGGCGCCGGGAGTGTCTGTGGACATGATAGTTGGCCTTGTTAATTGAGATCTTGCTCATACTTACCAAAAGGTACGTACTTACAATAAGTAAGTAATAGTCCTATTATAGGGTTTTACCACCCACGTACCAAGGAGAAATCATGATCGTCATCACCGGCGCCACAGGCAATCTGGGCCAGCACGTCATCGCCAGCCTGCTCACATCCGTCCCCGCAGCCAATATCATCGCCGCCGTGCGCAACCCGGCCAAGGCCGCCAGCCTGTCCGCCCAGGGCGTGCAGGTGCGCCAGGCCGATTACAACGACGGCGCCAGCCTCGATGCGGCTTTCAAGGGCGCAACGAAAATCTTGCTGATTTCGTCGAGCGAAGTGGGGCAGCGCGCGCAGCAGCACCAGAACGTCATCGATGCGGCCAAGCGGGCCGGCGTGGCCCTGCTGGCCTACACCAGCGTCTTGCGCGCCGATACGTCGCCGCTGGGCCTGGCCGCCGAGCACGTGGTCACGGAAGCGGCCATTCGCGCATCCGGCCTGCCGTACACTTTCCTGCGCAACGGCTGGTATCTGGAAAACCATACGGAACACCTGGCGCCCGTGCTTGAGCATGGCGTCGTGCTGGGCGCGGCGCAAGACGGGCGTTTCTCGTCCGCCGCGCGTCGGGACTACGCTGCTGCCGCCGCTGCCGTGCTGACGGCGGATCAGCCGCAAGCGATCTATGAACTGGCTGGCGACCAGGGCTTTACCCTGGCGGAATATGCGGCCGAAGTGGCGCGCCAGTCGGGCAAGGCGATTGCGTACAAGGATATGCCGCAGGCGGACTTCAAGGCGGCGCTGGTGAGCGTGGGCGTGCCGGAAGGCTTTGCCGAGCTGCTGGCCGATTCCGATGCGGGCGCGGCCAAGGGTGGCCTGGAAGACCATGGCAAGCAATTGAGCGCGTTGATTGGCCGTCCGACGACGAGTCTGCATGACGCCGTGAAGGCGGCGCTGGCCAAATAAGGGGAGGGTGCCGCAGGGATGCGGCATTCTGGAATGAAAAAAGCCGCAAACTCGTGAAAGTTTGCGGCTTTTTTGCGAATTAGGTAATGGTGCCCACGAAGGGACTCGAACCCCTACACCCGAAGGCACATGGACCTGAACCATGCGCGTCTACCAATTCCGCCACGTGGGCACTGATGCTGCTACTACTGATATCTCACTACTGTACTGCGGACTACAACGAAAACGACTCGTTGCTGGTGGTGCCCACGAAGGGACTCGAACCCCTACACCCGAAGGCACATGGACCTGAACCATGCGCGTCTACCAATTCCGCCACGTGGGCATTGTGCTGCTTTTACTGCTATCTACTACTGTACTGCGGATCACAACAATGAACAACTTGTTGCTGGTGGTGCCCACGAAGGGACTCGAACCCCTACACCCGAAGGCACATGGACCTGAACCATGCGCGTCTACCAATTCCGCCACGTGGGCATTGTTACTGCTTGCTGCTTATCGCTGCGTGTTCTGCAGCGAGGACAAAATCATAAGGGCTGGCGCGCATTCGGTCAATCAACATTTCGCACTTTTCTTCAAGAAACATGTTTTTTCGCCTGAAAACGGCTGCCTCCTATGAAAAAAGGCTGAATCTGCCTCTTTTTTCAGCGGTTTCTTGCGGGTTTCTGTCCGCAGGTGTGCCGGGTAGGCTGCTTGCTGGGAACGTGGTGGTGGCTTTTTGCTGCGGAAATGAAAAAAGCCGCAAACTCGTGAAAGTTTGCGGCCTTTTTGCGAATTAGGTAATGGTGCCCACGAAGGGACTCGAACCCCTACACCCGAAGGCACATGGACCTGAACCATGCGCGTCTACCAATTCCGCCACGTGGGCACTGATGCTGCTGTGACTTATTACATTACTGCTCGAGTACTTGTTGAAAAATAACTTCACAACAATTCTGCTATTATAGCGACTTGAAGAGTTTTGCGCCAGATGAGCTTTCGCTCCATACTGCACATCAACCCTGTACCGCTTTCCTGCAACTGCATTCCCGTGAAGGTTTGTCGCTGCAAGAGACCGAGATTATAGAGCAATATTTACCGAAGTCAAATGCATTGCGCAGCTTTTCTCCTTTTTTTCATCGGCGGGGCACTTGTTCGGTTTCCGCTACGCTGTCCGTTAGGCAAACCAAGGCGTCCTCCGGTACACTACCGGACATCACCGTGTCAATATTGACGGTGATGTCATCGGTCTTTGTCTTCCGTTTGATCACTGTCAATAACAACTATAGAAATACTTTTGAGCCAAAATACCCACACCATCCCCAGCCGGGAGGACATTCTCGGCATATTCCGCAGCGTCAGCGCGCCTCTCGACCCGCAGTCTCTCGGGAAAACGCTGCAAGTGCATGCCGATTCCATGGATGTCCTGGTCCGTCGCCTGAAGGCGATGGAGCGCGACGGCCAGCTCAAGTCTGACGCCAGCGGTGTTTTCAGCCTGGCCGACCAGAGCGCGCTTGTCGCCGGTCGCGTCACCAGCCACCGCGATGGCTTCGGCTTCGTCATTCCCGACGACGCCAGCGCCGACCTGTTCCTGCCTGAGAAAGAAATGCAGAAAGTACTGCATGGCGACAAGGTCATGGCCCGCATCGTCGGCACGGACCGCCGCGGCCGCCCGGAAGGCACGATCGTCGAAGTCACCTACCGCGCCAACACCCACGTCATCGGCCGCCTGATCCATGAAAACGGTACCTGGGTCGTGGCGCCGGAAGACCAGCGCATCGGCCAGGACATCCTCGTCACCGGTTCGGTCGGCAAGGCAAAAGCCGGCCAGATCGTCAGCGTCGAGCTGACCGAGCAACCGATGCGTTTCAAGCAGCCGGTCGGCAAGATCGTCGAAGTGCTGGGCGCTCTGGATGATCCCGGCATGGAAATTGAAATTGCCGTGCGCAAATTCAATGTGCCGCACATCTTTTCCGCCGCCGCCCTCAAGCAAGCTGAAAAACTGCCGTTCGAAGTGCGCGCCGCCGACCTGAAAGACCGTGTCGACCTGCGCGACGTGCCGCTCGTTACCATCGACGGCGAGGACGCGCGCGATTTCGACGATGCCGTATATTGCGAACCCGTCAAGATTGGCCGCGCCAACTGCTTCCGCCTGATCGTGGCGATTGCCGACGTCAGCCATTACGTGAAACCGAACGACGCGCTCGATATCGACGCGTTGGAGCGTAGCACGTCCGTCTACTTCCCGCGCCGCGTCATCCCGATGCTGCCGGAAAAGCTGTCGAATGGCCTGTGCTCGCTGAACCCGGCCGTCGACCGCCTGACCCTCGTCTGCGACGCTGTCGTCAGCGACAAGGGCGAGCTGAAGGCTTACCAGTTCTACCCGGCCGTGATCCATTCGGCCGCGCGCCTCACGTATGACGAAGTCGCTGCCGTGCTGGGCAACACCAAGGGACCCGAAGCGGCACGCCGCGCGGACATCCTGCCGCACCTGCAGAATCTGGAAGCCGTCTACCGCGCCTTGCTGAAAGCGCGCACGGAGCGGGGCGCCATCGATTTCGAGACGACGGAAACCTATATCGTCTGCAATACGGCTGGCAAGATCGAAAAGATCATTCCCCGCACGCGCAACGAAGCGCACAAGATCATCGAAGAGTGCATGCTGGCGGCCAACGTCTGTGCCGCCGATTTGTTGCTGCGTAACAAGCATCCAGGCACCTACCGCATCCATGCCAGCCCGACCAAGGAAAAGCTCACGCAAGTGCGCACCTTCCTCAAACAAGTCGGCCTGAACCTGACGGGCGGCGACACGCCGTCGGCATCCGATTACCAGACCCTAATGCAGCAGATCAAGGCGCGTCCCGACGCGGCCCTGCTGCAAACGATGCTGCTGCGCTCGATGCAGCAAGCCGTCTACAGCCCGGACAATATCGGCCACTTCGGTCTGGCCTACGAGGCGTATGCCCACTTCACCAGCCCGATCCGCCGCTATCCCGATCTGCTGACGCATCGCGCCATCAAGGCCATTCTGCAAGGCAAGAAATACGAGCCGAAGCTGTCCGAGAAGACCGTGCTGAACACGAACGTGTCGAACGCCACGCGCAAGCAGCAGGCGAAGGACAAGGCCGACGGCAAGCCGAAGAAGACGGATTTGACGATCTGGGACGCGCTGGGCGTGCATTGCTCGGCCAACGAGCGCCGCGCCGACGAAGCGTCGCGCGACGTCGAAGCCTGGCTGAAGTGCTACTTCATGCAGGACAAGCTGGGCGAGGAGTTCACCGGCACCATTACCGGCGTGACCACCTTCGGCGTGTTCGTGCAGCTCGACACCCTGTTTGTCGAAGGCCTGGTGCACGTCACCGAGCTGGGCACCGATTACTTCCAGTACGACGATGCGCGCCATGAATTGCGCGGCGAACGCACGGGCAAGCGCTACCAGTTGACCGACCGTCTGACGGTGCAAGTGGCACGTGTCGACCTGGAAACGCGCAAGATCGACCTGCGTCTGGTCACCGATGCGGAACTGGCGGGCGAAGAAGCGCCAGCCAAGCAAGCTGGCGGCAAGCGCAAGGGCGAAAAGAAATCCATGGTCAAGCCCGGTCCTGCGACCGAGCAGCGCCATGAGATCAAGGCCAGCGGCAACAACGGTGGCAAACCCGGCAATGGTTCCGGCGGCCGTTCCAATGGCGCCAAGGCGCAAGCCAAGCCTGCAGTCAAGGCCGCGCTGAAGGAAGCCCCCAAGGCGGCAGCCCCCAAGGCAGCTGCGCCGAAGCGCGGCAAGAAACCAGCCGCGGCACCCGCTGCGGTGGCACCACGAGCAGCAAAAACTGTATCTGTATCAAAAACAAGCAAGAAGAAACGATAAATAATGAAGAATAAAATGATTTTCGGCTTCCACGCCGTCACCTCGCGTCTGCGTCATGAAGCGTCGTCCGTGGAAGAAATTTTCGTCGATGCCAGCCGCGTCGACGGCCGCATGAAGGACATGATCGCCGCCGCCAAGGCTGCCAACGTGCGCGTCATGCCCGTCGATTCGTCGCGTCTGGACAAGATCGTCGGTACGCGCCGTCACCAGGGCGTGATCGCGTTTGCCTCGCAGCTGTCGCTGGCGCGCAATCTCGATGAGCTGCTGGACGCCATCGACGGCCCGCCGCTGCTGTTGATTCTCGACGGCATCACCGACCCGCACAATCTGGGCGCCTGCCTGCGCGTGGCCGACGGTGTCGGCGCACATGCCGTCATCGTGCCGAAGGACCGTGCCGTGGGCTTGAATGCCACGGCGGCCAAGGTCGCCAGCGGCGCCGCCGAAACCGTCCCGTACATCACCGTGACGAACCTGGCGCGCACCATGCGTGAATTGAAAGAGCGCGGCATCTGGCTGATCGGCACCTCGGACGACGGCGAAAAAGGTTTGTACGAAGCCGATTTCACGGGCCCCACGGCCCTCGTCATGGGTTCCGAAGGCGAAGGCATGCGCCGTCTGACGCGCGATACCTGCGACATCCTCGTCAGCATCCCGATGTTCGGCTCCGTCGAGAGTCTGAACGTGTCGGTCGCTTCCGGTGTATGTCTTTACGAAGCCCGCCGCCAGCGGATTGCTTTAGAAGCATAAGAACGTCCTGCACGTTTTGTAGCGCTTCCATGATCGGCCGCCGCCCTGGTGCTGGCGGCCGATTTGCTTTCCCCTCCAGCATTCCCCCGCCGAATACGCTACCATTTGCGTTCCACCTTATTCATTGTCATTATGTTCCACCACCTGCGCGAAGATATCAACAGCATCATTGAACGTGACCCCGCCGCCCGCAATGGCTGGGAGGTGCTGACCTGTTATCCCGGCTTGCACGCCATCGTCATGCATGGCTGGGCGCACTGGTGCTGGACGCGGCGCATGAAGTGGGTGGGGCGTTTCATCTCCTACCTTGCCCGCATCATCACGGGCATTGAGATCCATCCGGGCGCCGTCATCGGCCGGCGTGTCTTCATCGACCATGGCTTCGGCGTGGTGATCGGCGAGACGGCCGTCGTCGGCGACGACTGCACCATCTACCAGGGCGTGACCCTGGGCGGCACCTCGCTGCACAGTGGCGCCAAGCGCCATCCGACCCTGGAGCGCGGCGTCATCGTCGGCGCCGGCGCGCAGGTGCTGGGCAGCTTCACGGTGGGCGAGTACGCCAAGGTGGGCTCGAACGCCGTGCTGCTCAAACCCGTGCCGTCCGGCGCGACGGCCGTCGGCAACCCCGCGCACATCGTGCAAAAGGATGTCAGCGCCCTGCGCGAGGGCAGCACGGCGCATTTGTTCGCCGCGTATGGCGTCACGCCCAACGGCGACGATCCGCTGTCGAAAGCCCTGCAAGGCCTGATCACGCACGCCGTGGCACAGGAGCAGCGCATCGAAACCATCCTCGCCACCCTGAAGGCGGCCGGTATCTGCTGCCAGGGCGTGCCCGAGTGTGATAAATTCGATTCCGAGCAAATGAACAAGCTGGTTGATTAAGGATACAGGCATGACTACAGACGCAAATGCAGCAGAAAAGAGTAGCGATAATCCCAATCTGCTCGACCCCTTCGAGATCCGCGTGCTGGCCGTGCTGGCCGAAAAGGAAGCGCTGACGCCGGACAGCTATCCGCTGTCGCTGAACGCCCTGACCAACGGCTGCAACCAGCTGTCCAGCCGCGACCCCGTCATGGCCCTCTCCGAGGAAACCGTCTACGACGTGTTGCAGCGGCTGATGCAGCGCAAATTCGTCAATGGCATCACGCAGGCGGGCGCGCGCGTCGCCAAGTACGAACACCGCATGCGCATCAAGTGGTCGCTGGAACAGGACAAGCTGGCCATCCTGACGATATTGATGCTGCGCGGCTTGCAGACGGCGGGCGAGATCCGCAGCCGCAGCGGCAGGGTGCATGAATTCAAGTCCGTGGCGGAAGTGGAATCCGGTCTGCAGTTCCTGATCGATAAATACCCGCCGCTGGTGGCCAAGCTGATGGTGGCTCCTGGCGCCAAGGAGCCGCGCTACGGCCACTTGCTGGGCGGCGAGGAAGCGCTGGCGCAGAGCGAGACGGCGGCCGGTTTTGCGGCGACTGTCAGCGCGCCGCAGCAGGGCAGCAGGGTGGCGCAGCTGGAACAGGAAGTGCTGCAATTGCGCAGCGACTTCGATGGCCTGGCGGCGCAGTTCGAGGCGTTCCGCAAGCAGTTCGAATAAGGCTGCTTCACGCGTGACGTTTTCCTTCCTGTGCCGCTCCTGCGGCGAGACCCACACGGGGATGCCCAGCTTCGGCGCCGACGCGCCCTGGATGTATGAGCAGATGGCGCCCGCCGAGCGCGAAGCGCGCTGTCAGCTCGACAGCGACGCTTGCATCGTCGACGATGAACACTGCTTCGTGCGCGCCACCATCGATATCCCCGTGCATGGCTCCGATGAACCATTCAGCTGGGGCGTGTGGGTGTCGCTGAGCGGCGAAAGCTTCGATGCGTGGGACGCGTGCTTCAATGAAGCCAGGCGTTCGCACATCGGCCCCTTCTTCGGTTGGCTCAGCACGCAACTGTCCGAGTATCCGGCTACCCTGAACCTGAAAACCCGCGTGCACCTGCGCGACGACGGCATACGCCCGGCAATCGAGCTGGAACCGACCGACCATCCGCTGGCGGTGGAGCAGCGCGACGGCATCACGGCGGAGCGGGTGGCCGAGCTGTATGCGCGACTGATGCATGGCGCGTGACAGGCCCGGCTTTGCAGCAGCTCCCTGTCAGTCCGCTCATGTTTCCGGTATCATTCGGCATGAATACTATTTCCTTCCAACCGTTTGTTATTGGTGTCGCTGGCGGAAGCGGCAGTGGCAAGTCCACCGTATCCCAACAAGTGCTGGCGTCCTTTGGCGCCGACATGGTCTCGGTCGTGATGCAGGACGACTACTACTGCGACCAAACCCATCTCTCTCCTGAAGTCCGGCGCCAGCAGAATTACGACCATCCGCAGGCGTTCGAGTGGCCATTGCTGGTACAGCACATCCAGGCCTTGCGCAATGGCGAAGCGATCGAGATGCCCGAGTACGACTTCACGCTGCACAATCGCTCCAGCAGGACCATTCCCGTCAAGCCGGCGCCGGTGATCGTCATCGAAGGCCTGTTTGCCCTGTATGACGAAAACTTGCGCGACATGATGTCGCTGAAGATCTTTGTCGACACGGCCTCCGACGTGCGCTTCATCCGCCGCATGCAACGCGACATCACGGAACGCGGCCGCTCGGTGGAAAGCGTCATCGAGCAGTATCTGGAAACCGTACGCCCGATGCACAAGCAATTCATCGAACCGACCAAGCGCAATGCTGACGTCATTTTGCCGCATGGCGCGAATGGCCCCGCGGTCGACATGATTACGGCCAAGGTGGCGAGCGTCATTGGCCGCCTGAAGCCTGCCGGCTAAAAGCACGCTGCGTCAGCGCTCCCCCATCGATTCCGAGAACGTCTTGGTGATCGGTTTCGTCAGGTAGCGCAAGACCGTCTTGCGTCCCGTATTGATTTCCACGGTGGCCGTCATGCCGGGCTGGATCAGGATCGGTTCGCCATTCTTGCCCATCAGATTACGCCCGCTGGTCTTGATCTGCACGCGATAGTATGGCTGTTCGTTGCCCTTGTTGTCTTCACTTAAGGTGTCCGCGCTGATGTAGCTGACGGTGCCGCGCAGGCGCCCGTAGATGCCGTAGTCGTAGGCGTCCAGTTTCACTGCCGTGGGCAGGCCCGGCTTGATGAAGGCGATGTCGGCCGGTTTGACTTTCGCCTCGATGATCAGGTCATCGTCCGTCGGCACGATCTGCAGGATTTCTTCGCCCGGCTTGGCCACGCCGCCCAGGGTGGTGAGGCGCACGTTGCGCACGATGCCGTCCGTGGGCGCGTAGATATCCGTCGAACCCAGCTGCTCCTTGCGCTGCGTCACCGTCTGCAGCACGCCGGCCAGGTCTTCCTGGGCTTTTACCAGGTCCGTCTGGCTGTCCTGCAGGTACTTGTTGCGCCGGTTGGTGATCTGCGCCTGGATGTCGACCACTTGCCGCCGCAGTTTCAGCACCTCGGCGCGGCTGACGTCCCCCGTTTCCAGCAGCGGCAGATTCATTTCCAGCTCTTCTTTGATCAGCTTCATGGCGCTGTCCAGCGAACTGACTTCCGCCTGCACGGCGCCCTGGCGCTTGCTGAACAGGGCCAGCTGGTTGGCGCGAAATTCCGGGAACGCCTGCAGTTCGGGCGGGAACTTGGGCGCGCCGCCAAACACTTCCGCCTGCAGGCGCGCCACGGCCGCCTTCAGACCGGCTGCCTTGGCCGTGCTTTCTAGGTAGCTCGTCTCGGCCCGCGTGCGGTCGAAGCGCGCCAGCAATTCGCCCTTTTTCACCACGCTGCCTTCATGCACACGCAGCTCGGCCAGCACGCCGCCATCGGCCACCTGGATGATCTGGTTGCGCGAGCTGGCGATCACCTGGCCGTTGGCGCGCGTGACCTGGTCCAGCTCCGCCCATGAAGCCCAGGCGATGACACCCGCCAGCGCCGCCGTGCAGCTCCAGATCAGCACCCGGCCCCGTTTTGCTTCCTCTTTCGCTTCGACCCTGGCCAGTTTCATGCGACGGCTCCTTGCGCCACCGGCGCAGGTGTTGTACTGGGCACAGCCTGCGGCTTGCCCGACAGCTTGGCCAGCACGGCATCGCGCGGACCGTCGAGCAGCACCCGTCCCGCCTGCAGCACCACCAGGCGGTCGAGCAGGGGCAAGAGGGCGTTCTTGTGCGTGGTGGCGACCATGGTCACGCCTTCGGCCGCCAGTTCGCCCAACAGTCCGACGATGCGCGCTTCCGTTTTCGCATCCATGGCGCCCGTCGGTTCATCGAGCAGCCAGATGCGCGGCTTGGCCAGCAGCAAACGCGTGACGGCGATCAGCTGGCGCTGGCCGCCCGAGACGCCGCGCCCGCCTTCGGTGATGCCCAGCGCCAGTCCCCGTGGCTGGCCCAGTATCAGCTCGATCAATCCCGTGCGTTTGGCGGCAGCCAGGATCGCTTCCTCGCCCGGGTCGGCCAGCCCCAATAACAGGTTGTCGCGCAGGGTGCCGCTGAACAGCCGCGTTTCCTGCGGCAGGTAGCCGACCATTTCGCGCACCACGGCCGGCGCCAGCAGGGCCATGTCGACGTCGCCCAGGTAGGCTTTGCCTTCGGCCGGCTGGTACAGGCCCGAGGCCAGCTTCAGCAGGGTGCTCTTGCCCGAACCGATGGCGCCCACCAGGCCGACGCGCTCGCCGGGACGGATGGCGAGATTTTCCACTTCCAGCGCCACCTTTTGCGCGCCGCCATACGTAAAGCGGATGCGTTCGAAGCGCAAGCCCGTATCGAGGCTGCGCGGCGTCAGCGCGAACTGCGCGTTATCGGCCTCGTTGGGCAGGCTGATGACCTGTTCCAGGCCGTCGATCGAGGCACGCGCATGCGCCCACTGCACCATCACGGCGGGCAGCTGCACGATGGGCATCAGGGCGCGGTTGCTGATGATGGTGCAGGCCATCAGGGCGCCCATGGTCATCTGGTTTTCGGCCACGAACCACGCGCCCATGGAGATCAGCGCCACATTGGTCAGCTGCTGGAAGGCGGCCGTGATGTTTTGCGACAGGGCCGCATAGTCGCGGATATTCTGCTCCGCGTGGCTGCTCTCGGCCACCAGTTCGGCCCAGCGCGCCTGCATCATCCATTCGGCGCTGCTGCCCTTGAGCGTTTCCACGCCATCGACGGCTTCCACCAGCAAGCCGGCCTTGCGGTTGCTGGCGTTGAGGTTCTTGCGCGTATGGCTTTCGATGGCGCGCTGGAACATCAGTCCGCACACGAGGGCCAGCGGCAGGGCCACCAGCGGCACCACCACCAGCCAGCCGCCGATGATGGTGATCATGGCGAGAAAAATCAGGGCGAAGGGGACGTCTGTCAGCACGAACAGCGAGGTCGACGTCAGCACGCCGCGCACCATTTCAAAGCCTTTCACTTGCGCCGCCAGGGTGCCGACGGACGCGGGGCGCGACTCCATGCGGATGCCCAGCATGCGCTGGAAAAACCACTCGGACAATTCATGGTCGACGTCATTGCACGAGTGGTCGACGATGCGGCTGCGCACCTGTTTGAGGATGAATTCCAGGCCGATCGACAGGGCCACACCCACCACCAGCACCCACAGGGTGCTGAAGCTCTGGTTCGGAATCACGCGGTCGTACACCTGCATGGAAAACAGCGAAGTGGCCATGGTCAGCAGGGTTACCAGCGCGGTGGCCAGCACGGCGTCGACAAACACGCTTTTTTTCAGCCACAGGGCGTTGCGCACCAGGCCCAGGGCGCCGGGGCGGGCGCCGCTTTTTTCGCTGCGGCGCGGCAGGCCCACGCAGGCCAGGCCGGCCAGCGAGGCCAGTTGCAAGGCGCGCCCATCGACGCCTTCGCCGCGCCAGGCGCCGTCGGCACCGCGCGACTGCAGCAAGCCCCAGCCCGTGCTGGCGCTGTAGACGGCGAACGGCAGCTCGCCCGGCGACGGCTCGTGCAGCAGGCGCGCCGTGCCTTCCAGGCCGGCCGCCTGCCAGATGGTGGTCAGTACCGCGCCGGGCGCACCATTGCCGTCGGCGTCATCGAGCTGGCGCTGCAGGTCGGCCAGGCGCGCGGCGGGCACATGCTGGCCCGTCAGGCGGGCGGCCCGCTCGATGAGTGTCAGCAAGCCATGTTTGATGGAGGTATCCACGCTGTCTCCTGTTCGTGTCCTGTGGCGGTCAATTGGCGCGCACCATGCCTGCCGGCGCCGTGCGCCCGGCCAGGGTGCCCGTTTGCGCGGCCAGGCGCAGGCTGGCGGCGATCGCCTGCGCGCGCGTGTCTTCCAGCGAAAATTGCGCCTGGGTCGCTTCGCGCACGGCGTTGAGCACGTCGTTCCAGCTCTTGCGGCCGATGACGTACTGGCGCGCATACGACTCGAATACCTGCGTCGAGGTGGTGCTGGCTTCGCCCGCGTTGCCCAGGCGCTGGCGGCTCGCTTCGGCCTCGTTCCAATCCAGCGTAAAACGCTCGCGCACCTCGCGTTCGGCCACATCGTGCGCGGCGCGCGCGCCTTCGCGCCGGGCCACGGCGGCATCCACGCCAGCCTTGGCCGACAGGCCGGCGCCCGGCTGCGCCTGCAACACGAGCATGGCGCGCGTGCGGTTGTCGGCATTGATGCCGCCGCCGGTGGGCTTTTCCATGCGCAGCACCACTTTCGGCATGTAGGCCGAGCGCTGCAGGGTGATTTCGGAATCGGCTGCCTGCGCCTCGAAATCGAGGCGGTGCAGGGTAGGGGAGTAGTCGATGGCCTGGCGCATGACCCGATCCAGGCTGGCGTCGGGCAGCGGTTCGCCCACGCCGATGCCCGTGGCGCTGACGAGGCGCACGGGTTTGCCGGCCAGTTGCGACAGCTGCGCCAGCGCGTTTTCCAGCGCCTGGCGCGCATTCGATACATCGTTGGCCGCCTGGTAGGCGCGTGATTCGGCCAGGCGCTGGTCCGTTTGCGAGCTGACCGACTGCGCCACGCGGCGCTTGATCATGTCCAGCAGGCGCTGGTGCTCGGCCAGTCCCCCTTCCGCCGAGCGCACGCGCGCCGTCTGGCGTAGCGCTTCCGTGTAGGCGGCGATCACGCGCAGCGAGAGGGTCAGGCGTTCTTCCTCGATGGCGGCGCCGGCCGCATCGACCCGGCTGCCGGCCGCATCGATGCCGGCGTCGATGCGCCCGCCGCTCCACAGCGGCTGCTCAATGCGCACCACACCGCCCGTTTCCTGGGAACCGGTGGGCACTTCCGCTGACAGGCTGGGAAAGCGCTGCCATTGCGCGCCATCGAGTTCGGCCCGCGCGGCTGCCTGCGCCGAACGCCTGCCCTGCACGGCGGGATGGCTTTGCAGCGCCAGCTGCAAGACCTGGTCGAAGCTCCAGGCGGTGGCGCCCTGGGCGCCGGCGAAAGACGATACCGATGCCGTGGTCACGGCGGCAAGCAAGGCCGCGATGCGTGGCAGTGAAGACAATGTTGGGAAACCGCGTAATCTCATCCCGTATTTTTCCGGCACCAGGCCTGACGTATTTCAAGTTGTGGCGGGAGCGCGCCGTGTTGCGCTTCGCTCCCGCTGCCGTGCCAGGCGCGGCGCCTGGCGTGGGTGCCCCGCTTCAGACGACGAAGTTGGCCGCCGTCAGTTGCGTAATGTTCACCCCGCTGAGCAGCACCAGCGCCGTGTCGATGGCGTTGGCGTTGCTCAGGTCACTCGAGTGATACACCGTCACGGCGCCGTTGTTCTGCGCATCGGCGATGACGATGTAGCCCTGGCCCGACAAGACGCTGTCGTCGGCTGCGATGGCGCTGGCCGCCGCGCCGATCGACACGGACGTGCCGTCGAAGATGAACAGGTTGTTGTTGCTGAAGTCCGTGCCCACGTTGACGCCCACGGCCACCGAGGCCGTCAGGTCGGCGATGGCCGACATGTCGATCACGTCGCCGCCGGCGGCCGGCAGGCCGGTGCTGAAGTCGGCTACCGTCAGCGGGTTGTGCAGGGCATTCTGGCTCAGCACGAACAGTTGGCTCGCGTCCGTCAGGTCGGCTTGCGCCTGGGCTGCCGCCGCTGCGGCGGCATCGGCATTCGCCGCCACCGTCAGCGAGCTTGCATCCGTCAGGTCAGCCTGCGCCTGTGCCTGCAGGGCGGCGGCGGCGGCCGCATCGGCTGCCAGGTGCAGGGCATTGGCGTCCGTCAGGGCGGCCGTCTGCGCCGCTGCCAGCGCCGCTGCCACTGCCGCATCGGCGGCCTGCGTGAGCGCCACGGCATCGGTCTGGTCGGCGATGGCTTGCACGGCGGCGGCGTGGGCGGCATCCGCATTCGATATCACCGCCAGGGCGTTGGCGTCGGTCTGCGCGGCGAGGGCGTTCGCTTGCGCCAGGGCCACGTCGGCCGCCTGTGCGTCCGCATTGGCCTGGGCTGCCGCCGCGTCGTCCGCATACGCGGCACTCGCATTGGCATGCGCTTGCGCCGCTGCGGCGGCCGCGCTGGCGGCGGCCGCGTCATCGGCTTGCGCCGCTTGCAGGGCCAGCAGGGAAGCGGCGGCCTGCGCCTGCGCCAGCGGCGCGGCCGCATCGGCCGCATGGGCTGCCGCTGCCGCTGCTATCGCATTGTTGGCGTTGACCGTGGCAGCCGCTGCCGCTGCATCGTCGACCTGTGCCGCCTGGGTGAGCGCCAGCGAGGCCGCTGCCTGGGCGGCGGCTGCCGCGGCCACGTCGTCGTCGTTCTGCGCGGCCGTGGCCGCTGCCAGGGCCGTGGTAGCCGTTGCCGCCGTGCTGACGGCCAGGGCGTCGGCGGCGATGGCGGCCGTGTGCGCGGCCGTGGCCGCAGCGGCATTGGCCGCTGCCTGGTTGGCGGCCGTGTCGTCGGCTTGCGCCGCCTGTGCGGCCAGCAGCGACGCTGCCGCTGCGGCGGCGCTGGCGGTGGCGGCGGCGTCGGCCGCTGCCGCTGCCGTGGCAGCCGCTTGCGCCAGCGCTGCGGTGGCGGCGGCATCCGCGGCGGCCTGGTCGTCGGCGACGGCGGCGGCGTGCGCTGCCTGGGCGTTAGCCGCATTGGCCGCTGCCAGTGCGGCTGCCGCGTCGTCCGCCTGCGCCGCTTGCGTGGCTGCCAGGGTGATGGCTGCTGCAACGGCCGCTGCCGCTGCCGCCACATCGGCGTCATGCGCGTTTTGCGCCGCCAGCTGGGCGGCCGCTGCCGCTGCTGCCGTGGCGGCGACGTTGGCGTCGGCGGCGATGGCTGCGTTCAGCGCCAGTTGCGCATTGGCCGCTGCCGTGGCGGCCAATGCGCAACTGGCGCTGAACGCAGCCA
>NZ_PDZL01000018.1 GCF_002735705.1 Janthinobacterium sp. BJB426 | reverse complement strand
TGCAGAACGTCAATGCGTATCACAGCCGCTTGCGGCAATGGCTGCGTCCGTTTCACGGCGTGGCCACGCGCTACCTGCCAAATTACCTGGGCTGGCGCTGGATACTCGACGCCGGGCGCATCCGTTCACCAGAAACGTTATTGAAAGCAACGCTGGGAGTATTCCCACATTTGATGGTGACATAGCCCAAAAAAAACGCCGTCGATGACGGCGTTCCTGTACAACACGGCTGGCGTTCAGCGCTTGCGGCGCAGCCAACTGGCGGCAACGGCGGCCACGGCCACGAGGACCAGGGCCGGCTTGACCAGCTTCTTGCGTCCGATAAAGGACAGCGCCGTCAGCACGTAAGGCATGGCGCCTTGCAAACGCATGCCGCCCGGCGCCAGCAGCGATTCGACCCGGTGGCCGGCAAAGCCGACCGCCGTTTCGACCACGCCCTGCAGCATCGATTCGGGGCGCAGCGCATAGCCCACGTTGGCGCGCGCATGCACGATGCCCACGCGGTACATTTCGCCCTGGGCGATCAGCAGGCGCTTGCGGGCGGCTTGCGCCGCCAGTTTGTCGTTTTCCGACATGAATTCTCCTCGTGAGGCCGCTTACATCAGCATGTCGCGGTCAGCCTTCAATTCCGCCATGGTGGCCGGCATGGACAGCTTTCCTTGACGCAGCATGGCGCGCGCATACATGACCAGCGCAATGGCCAGCAGTACGAACACGACCGTCATGATCGCCAGGATCTTCCAGCCCAGGCTATCCCAGGCCAGGAAGACGATCAGCACGCTGCCGTAAGCGATGGCAAACAAGCCCGCCACGGTCGCCAACGCGAAAGTGACAATCAGCTGCAGCATGTGATTGCGCACTTCCGACAGTTCGATGGTGGCCAGTTCCAGCCGCGACAACATCAGTCCGACGGCGTTTTTGGCCAGGCCGGCAACCGAGCCGATCAATCCCGGCCCCTGGTGAGACGAAGCAGACTTGTCCATATCGCTCCTGACAGTGGATTACTTGCGGCCCAGGATGAAGCCGACCAGCACGCCGACGCCAGCGGCGACAGCCACGGTACGCCATGGGTTTTCCTTGACATAACCGTCAGCTTGGGCAGCCATCTGCTTGGTGGCAACGATGGCCGACGCTTGCGCTTCATGCGCCTTGGCCAGCGCGGCATCGAGGGTTTTCATGCCCTTGACGCGCACTTCGTCGGCTTTTTCGCCCGTCAGGGCGGCAGCGGCGCTGAACAGGGCTTGCGCATCCTTGACCAGGGTTTTGACATCGTTATTAACGGTGGTGATATTGTTTTCCAACATGGTTTAGCTCCTTAGCTGTGGATGAATGTAGTTACTATACCTACTTTACTCAAAAACACTATTCCATTAGATCGCGCATATCATCGGCGTGCTCTTCCTCGACAGCCATGATTTTGATCAACAAATGGCGTGTGGTCGGGTCTTTGTCGCCGATTTTCACGATCATCTGGCGATATGACTCGATCGCTACCCGTTCCGCGATCAGATTGGCACGCACCATGCTCTGCACGTCTTCAGAGTCATCATACTCGGCATGGCTACGCGCAAGCAATGTTGCAGGATTAAAATCTGGCTTGCCATTCAATTGCACGATGCGTTCGGCCAGCCAGTCGGCGTGTTCCTGCTCCTGCTGCGCATGTTCCAGGAACTCGGCCTTGATGCTGCCGTTGTCGCGTCCGCTCACCGTGTAGTAATGGCGTTTATAGCGCGCAATACACACCAGTTCGGTGGCCAGCGCCCCATTCAACAGGGTGATCAACTCCTGACGGTCGCCCTGGTAGCCGGCCGTCACGGCACCGTCGTCCAGGTTTTTGGCGGCGGCGCGGATGGCGGCCGTATCGATGCCAGCTGGAATCTCAACAGATGTTTGGGTCATGATGTTTCCTTTCAAGTCTTGCATGGGTATCCACCGGCCAACCTTCGGCCGGTGCTGCCTTTCTACTGCCGCGTCAACTGACGCAGCTTAACGGCGGGCGGGAATGGCCGTGTTGTCCTCGGACAAGACGATTTCCACCCGGCGATTCAGCTGGCGGTTCGCCGCGCTGTCATTGCCGGCGGCCGGATAGGCGGCGCCATAGCCTTTCGTGGCGATGCGGTCGCGGCTGATGCCTTGCTCCAGCAGCGCATTGCGCACGGATTCGGCGCGGCGTTGCGACAATTCCAGGTTGTGCGCGGAACCGCCCGTGCTATCCGTAAAGCCTTCGATCAGCACGGTGCGCTGCGGGTTGTTTTTCAGCACGTCAGCCAGCTTGCGCGCCGTATTCGCTCCATCGGCCGTCAGGTTCGCCTTGTCCGTGCCAAACAGCACGTCACCCAGGGTGATCACCATGCCGCGTTCGGTTTTCTTGGCGGCCAGGTCGGCCAGCTGCGCTTCGAGTCCGGCGGCGCGGGCTTGCGCATCGCGGGCCGACGCTTCGGCCGCTTGCGCCTGGGCCTTGGCCGCTTCCGCATCCGCTTGCGCCGACTGGGCGCGGGCCGTGGCCTGGTCAGCTTGCTGCGTGCGCGCATCGAGGCGCAACTGGTCGCGCTGCTTGCCGGCGTTGGCAATATCGGCTTCCGCGGCCTTTTGCTTGGCAACTTCTTGCGCCGTGGCTATCTTTTGCTTGGCCAGGTAGGCCAGCTTGTCGACCTTTTCGCTATCTTCCTGGCGCGTGGCGGCCGCGTTTGCCGCTTCCAGCGCAGCGCTCGCTTCACGGAATTCGCGTGGCGCATAGGTCGACACGATCGGGTTCGATTGCGCCGCCATGTAGTCGCCGCGCGTCTGGTCGAGCAGGCTGGTGGTGGTCGGTGCGGAGCTGCAGGCGGCGACAAAAGCGGCCATGGCCAGCAGGCCGGGAATGGTGGTGTAAGTAGCTTTTTTCATGATGGGGTCCTGTTATTAGTTATTGTTGTGGCTTATTGTTTTGGGGCTTGCTGATTGGCACGGTCGAGCTCTTCGCGCATGACGCGGATGTTCTCGTTGATTTCATCGGCGGCGCTGGTGGCCTTGGCCGAGTTGGCCTTGCTTTGCGCCAGCTTGGCGTCTGCTTGCGCCTGGTCGGCCAGGTCGCGTGCCGTCTTGTAGTCGCGGTCTTTCAGGGCCTGGTTGGCCATGCGCATTTTTTCGCGTGCCGAGCGCATTTCATCTGGAGCCAGGTCGGCGGCGCCGGCGCTGGCGGCGTTATCGACGGCGGCGCGCGACACGGCGACGTCGGCCGTGGCTGGCGTTTTCAGGCTGGAGCAGCCCGTCATCAGAACGACGGCGGTGGCGCAGGCGGCCAAGGCGGCCAATGGGGACATCTTGAAATCTCGGTTTGTCATTTTTCTTCTCCTGGAGAATGTGAAGCATGGGGTAGATATCGGTACATCTGGAATCAGGAACTGCGTTTGATGTATGACGTTATAGGCTCCGGTTCCCCGCATATCCGTTCGGTGCCGCACATAGAGTAAGAAATCGACAATACTTGCATGGGCAACGTGCGCCAGCGCACGTGTCCGCCAGCAAACCCTGAAACAGGCCCGGCTTTGAAGCGATTCCTGTAGCATCGCAACTACTTGTCCAGAAAGAATCAGCTTATGCCGCTCTCCCGTCGTCAGAAAATCACCCTCGTCAGCACCGCCGTGCTGATCGCCCTGCCCGTCACCGCCTCGCTCATCCTGCTGAACATGGACTGGAACCGCGCCAAGCCCTGGCTCAATGCGCGCGCCAGCGAAGCGCTGGGGCGGCCGTTCGCCATCGAGGGCGACCTGGCGCTGACGTGGCAGCAGCCAACTAACGCGGGGCAAAAAACCTGGCGCGACTATCTGCCCTGGCCGCACCTGCAAGCCAAGGACGTGCGCCTGGGCAACCCGCACACCATGGCGGACACGGATGGCCAGGCGCAATTGGCCAGCGTGAGCCAGCTGGCGTTCTCGCTCAATCCGCTGGCCTTGCTGGACAAGAAAATCATCATTCCTCAATTGCGCTTCGACACGCCGCAGGTGCGCTTGCTGCGCAGCAAGGACGGCAAGAACAACTGGACCTTCGACAAGCAGGACCAGCCGTCGCCATGGCAGCTGGAACTGCAAAGCGTGGTCTTCAGCAAGGGCACCGTGACCCTGAACGATGGCGTCAGCAAAACGGCGATGCGCGCCGATGTCGACACCATCGCGGACGATGCGCGCTACGGCATCGCGTGGACACTGTCCGGCACCTACCGCGGCGAAACCATCAAGGGCGGCGGCAAGGCGGGCAGCGTGCTGTCGCTGCAGCGGCAAGGCACGCCCTTCCCCATCCAGGCCGACATGCGCGCGAGCGGCAGCAGCGTGGCCATCGAAGGCACATTGACCCGCCCGACCAACCTGGCCGCGCTCGACGTGCGCCTGAAGCTATCCGGCCCCAGCATGGCGCGCCTGTATCCCTTGACGGGCGTGCTGCTGCCGGAAACGCCGCACTTCAGCACGGAAGGCCATTTGACGGGCACGCTGGCGCCGCGCGGCGGCGAGTGGGTCTACGACAAGTTCAGCGGCAAGGTGGGCTCCAGCGACATCAGTGGCAAGCTGGCTTTTTTCTCCAGCACGCCGCGCAAGCGCCTGACGGGTGAAGTCCATTCGCGCCTGCTGCAATTTTCAGACCTCGGTCCGCTGGTGGGCGCCGATTCCAGCGCCAGCAAGAAGGAACGGGGCGTACCGTCGACGCAGCCGGCCGGCCGGGTGTTGCCGGTGGAAACCTTCAAGACGGAGCGCTGGACCAGCCTGGACGCCGACGTGCGCTACACGGCGGACAAGATCACGCGCGATGCCGAGCTGCCGATCAGCAAGCTCGACACGCATGTGGTGCTGACAGATGGCGTGCTCTCGCTCACGCCCCTGAATTTCAACGTGGCGGGCGGCACCCTGACGTCGCAGATCAAGCTCGACGGCAGCGGCAAGGTCATCGCCAACGGCATCGCGGCCGAACTCAAGGCCAGCGCCCGCCATCTGCACATCCAGCAACTGTTCCCCCGCCTGCCGGCCCTGCAAGCGAGCGTGGGCGAAATCAATGGCGACGCGTCGCTGTCGGCCACGGGCAATTCCGTCGCCACCCTGCTGGGCAGCTCGAACGGCGAAGTGCGCGCGCTGATCAACCGGGGCAGCATCAGCAAGCTGTTATTGGAAGAAATGGGCTTGAATATCGGCAGTGTCGTGCTGGCCAAACTGTCTGGCGACAAGCAGGTCAGGCTGAACTGCATGGCCGCCGATTTCGTTGTCACCAAGGGGCTGATGCGCACGCGCCAGTTCATCGTCGACACGGATGATGCCGTCCTGAGTATCGACGGCACGGTGAACCTGGCCGATGAACGGCTGGACCTGACCCTGCGACCGGACAGCAAGGGTTTGCGCATCTTTTCGCTGCGCTCGCCCCTGTATGTGCATGGCACCTTCAGCAAGCCCGACGTGAGCGTCGACAAGGGCGTGCTGGCCCTGCGCGCCGGTGGTGCACTGGCGCTGGCCGTGGTGGCGCCTGTGGCGGCCCTGCTGCCGCTGGTGAATACCGGCCCCGTCGAGGATAGCGAATGCGCGGCACTGCTGGCCCAGGCGCGCGTGAAGCCGGTGGCGCCGAAACCGGGCAAGGCGCCGCGCAAAAGCCGTTGAAGGAGATGAGCAGATACGGCAGCCGTGCGCGATTACAATTGTTACACCCCTATGTGCGTTGCCGAACAGACCCTGCCTTGCCAGAATCCTATTCTGTGATCGTGCCTGAAACACCCAAGACGTGGCGATACGAAGTCCTACCGGCCCATACCATGCCGGCGCCACGAGGTCCGAATTCATAGGAGAACTATCATGCAAATCATTAAAAAAATCGCCGCTACCACTTCCGTTGCCGCTTTGCTGCTGAGCTTGACTGCTTGCGCCAACATGTCCGGCCAGGATAAAAACACCGCCATCGGCGCTGGCGTCGGCGCCGTTGCCGGCTCCGTGCTGACGGGCGGCAGCGCAGTCGGCGCAGTCGGCGGCGCCGCAGTCGGCGGCGTGATCGGCAACCAGGTCAAGCCGAAGTAATCGTTGTCTCAAAAGCGGGGTGGGCGCGCAGGCGCCCGCCCCGCTTTTTTGCGTCCGGCTTCCGTTGATGAAATTGAAAAGTTATTCTGAGGAAATTAGACAAAGACGTTGGCCATGCCGATGGCGCCGCTGTCCTTGACCAGCTCGTAACAGCGGCAGGAAACGGCTTCCAGGCCGGCAGAATCGAGGATCTCGATATTGCCGCGGCTGTAGGTGATGAGTTTTTGCTGTTGCAGCGCGCTGGCCGCCTTGGTCACGCCGACCCGCCGCACGCCGAGGGTGTGGGCGAGAAATTCATGCGTGAGGTGAAATTTTTCGGACTGCAGGCGGTCGCGCGTGATCAGCAGCGAACGGGCCAGGCGCGCTTCGAGCACGTGGAAGCGGCTGCACACGGCAATCTGGATGGCTTGCGCCAGCAGGGTGTCCGTGTAGCGGTACAGCAAGCGCTGCAGGGACTCGAGCTGGGCGAACTCGGCGCAGAACTCGGCCCGCGCGATACGGCTGGCCGTACCGGAACGTTGCACCACGGCACGCACTTGCGCCAGGTCATGACCGAGCGCGACGGACGCGCCCAATACGCCTTCGCGGCCGACGGAGCCCACTTCCAGCGTCATGCGGCCCTCCGCCACGGCCAGCAGCGAAATCAGGCAATCGCCGGGAAAATAGATGTGGCCGATAGGCTGGCCCGGTTCGTATAGCACCTCGCCCACCTCGACCGTGACGGTATCGAACAGCGCCGTCAGGTGCCGCAAGTCGTGCTCGGGCAGGCTGGCCAGCAAGCGGTTGCCGGCGTCAAGCGCGCCCACGGGCGAACCCAGGCCGGATCGGCCTGCATCGCGGGACAGGGTCATGCTGGCAGTCGTTGGTGGCATTGCTTTTCCTTGGTGTCGTTACAACTCGACATAATTTTTACTTAGCCTACGGTGCAGTACCGGCCCTGTATGTACGGTGACGCACGGAAGCGGAGCAAGCGGCACAGCACACTGGCAACAGACGCAAATAACACGCAGAACACGCATGACCCTTTTTATTATTTTAAAAAAACCAAGGAGCCTTCCATGACTACCACCACCAAATCCCTTCATCCGCTGGTACTTGCCGCCGCCGTCGCCGTCCTGCTGTTTTGCGGCGTCGGCACGGCTGCCCTGATGGGCTGGCTGCCTTCCTCCCAGGGCGATAGCCAGCCGCTGGCGGCCAGCACCTCGGCCGAGCAAATGGCCAACTTGCAGGCGAACCAGCCGCAAGCGAACTTGCAACCGTCCGTAACGCAGCCGCTGGCCGCCCTGCCGCCACAGCAGCAACAGCAGCAGCAACAGCCGGTGCGCCAGCCGCAGCCGCAGCCGCAGCCACAATACGCGGCCGCCCCGGCGCCGCAGGTATGCAGCAATTGCGGCGTGATCGAAGCCATCCATGAAGTCAATACGCGCGCCGAAGGCAGCGGCGTGGGTGCGGCCGGCGGCGCCGTCGTCGGCGGCTTGCTGGGCAACCAGGTCGGTGGCGGCCACGGCAAGCAACTGGCCACCGTGCTGGGCGCCGTCGGCGGCGCCGTGGCCGGCAACCAGATCGAAGGCAGCGTGCGCGCCACGCGCAGCTACAACATCGTCGTGCGCCTGGATAACGGCAAGACGCGCACCGTGCACCAGAGCGCCGCGCCAAACTGGCGCCAGGGCGACCGCGTACGCGTCGTCAACGGCGGCTTGCGCGCCATGGGCTAAGCAAACCGCGGCGGCGCCGCTGCCGCGATTAGTTGCAAATAAAACACACGCCCAGCCTGTCCGGGCGTTTTCTTTTTGGCAATGTTCGTTGGCGTACAGATGAGCTTGCCGTCGCGCGAGATGATGCATTCAGGAAAGTTCAACGAAACGTCATCAAGGAGTAGCCATGCAAGACGACAAGACAGGCAGCAACAGGATCTGGCTGGGCTTTATTGGCGGTGGTTTGCTGGCCACCGCGCTGGGCTTCTGCGCGCTGGACCTGGCGCCGCAAGCGGGCGGACCCGTGTTCGGCGTCATGCTGCTACTGACCGGCGGCATGGTCAGTTGCCTGGCAGGCGCCGTCGGCATGGCCGGCATGCTGGCGTGGGTGCCGGGCATGGCCGATGAACAGGCCGACCGCTCACGATAGTTGAGACTTGTGTACGACAGCGTACAGAACGCAAGGGAAACAAAGTAGACACTTAGTCATGGCATCAGCGTTCAGCGACCCAGTCGCCGCGCAATGACAAGAACCGATGACGGCGCCACGCGCCAGCGCCTGCAAGGCCACGGCAGTCGCCGTCATCCACACATTACTCTCGGAGGACACATCATGCTGTATACAATCGCCGTCGTACTCATCATTCTTTGGCTGCTGGGCCTGGTAACTTCCTATACCATTGGCGGCTTCATTCACATCCTGCTGGTGGTCGCCGTGATCATGGTGCTGCTGCGCCTGATCAGCGGGCGCGGTTTATAGCCCAGGCCGTTAGTCTGGCCTGACAAGAGCGGCGCGCGTGCAAACGGGCGCCGCCTTTTTGCCTGCATTGTGCGTGCACTGGCACGCCGCGCCATTTTGCAGTAACGTGTGCAGGTAATTCCTGGGTATGTCCCAATAACAAAACAAGGAGAAAATCCATGAAAGAAACATTCAAAAAAGGCCCTGGCGCCAAATCCCTGATCGGCATGCTGGTGATCGCATTGGCCGCCACCGGCTGCGCGGACATGTCCTCGACGCAACGTGGCACGGCCACGGGCGCCGGCATCGGCGCGGGCCTGGGCGCCTTGATCGGCGGCACCACCGGTGGCGGCAGCAGCGGCCGCACGGCCGGCGGCGCCCTGCTGGGTGCGGCAGCTGGCGCCGTGGTCGGCAATATCTGGTCGAACCGCATGGAAAACCAGAAGCGCGCGATGGAACAAGCGACACAGGGTACTGGTGTGCAAGTGTCGCAGACGGCCGATAACCGCCTGAAAATGGAAATCCCAAGCGATATTTCCTTCGACACCAACCGCGCCGACATCAAGGGCAACTTCCGCCCCATCCTCGATCGCTTTGCCGCCACCCTGAACGAAAACCCGAACACCACGGTCAGCATCATCGGCCATACGGACAGCACGGGCAGCGATTCCATCAACGAACCGCTGTCGGTGGAACGCGCCGCCCACACGCGCGACTACCTGTCCATGCGCGGCGTCTCGCCGACCCGCGTCGTCACGGAAGGCCGCGGCGCCCGCGAGCCGATCGCCTCGAATGCGGATGCCTCGGGACGCGCACGCAATCGCCGCGTGGAAATCTACGTAGCAGAATTAGCCCCACGGGGGTAACACCGAACCAAACCTACTGCGCGTCGGTATAGGCGGCTTGCGATGCTCACCGTACTTTAGTACGGTTGCGCTTCTCGGCCACCTCTCCCTTCCGCTCGCTACGGTTTTGTCCGGTGTCGGGACGTTGACATCAAAATCAAGATCGTAAAAAAACCCGCTGGCAAGGTCACTTGCCAACGGGTTTTTCTATTTAAAACAGCTTATTTTGAAGTAGCTTATTTCGACGTCGTTGCCTTGGCGCCGCTTTCGCCCTCTTTCGCCACCTTGGCGAAGTCGCCCGCCACCACCACCGACACGGCCGAGGGCTTCAGGTATTCGCGCAGACCCTGGTTCACTTGCGCCAGGGTCAAGCCGGCCACTTTCGCTTCCAGGTCCTTGTCGTACGCCATGGTGCGGTCTTCGGCAAGGTAGCCGGCCAGTTCGCGCGCCAGGCCAGCGTCTTGCGTGCGGCCCACTTCTTGCGATTGCAACCAGCCTTTCTTCGCCTCGGCCAATTCCTCTTGCGTAAAGCCGTCGGCCAGCACCTTGGCGATTTCCTCGCGCAGCGCCGCTTCCACCTTGACGGTGTTTTGCGGCGCGCTGATGGCGTACGCCATCCAGTAGCCGGCCGGTTCGCGCGACGGCACGCTCACTTGCGAGCCGACGCCGTACGACAGGCCTTCCTTCTGGCGGATGCGGTCGGCCAGGCGGCTGCGCAAGGCGCCGCCACCGAGCATGTGATTGGCGATCAGCAAGGCCGGATAGCTGGCGGCATCATCCTTGAGGGGAATCGGCTGGATGGCGAACAGCACGCTGTTCGCCTTGTCCGGCGTTTCCAGGGTGACTTTCTCGCCGCTGACGGGCTTGACGGCGTCGGGAATGCGCACATACGGCTGCTGCGCCTTCCAGCTGCCGTACAGGCTGGCTACCTGCGCCTTCAGCGCGGCCGGGTCGAAGTCGCCCACGGCAGCAAAAGTCGCGTTGGCGGCGCCATAATAGGCGCCATGGAAGGCTTTCACGTCGGTCACCTGGATGGCTTTCCATTGCGCCAGTTCGGCCGGCAGGGTGGCCACGTGGCGCACATGGCCTTCCGGCGTGGCGTCGAGCAGGCGGCGGAAGGCGTTCACGGCCAGCGGTTGCGGTTCAGGCAGCTCCTGCTCCGCGCGTCCCACGCGCTCGCGCTGAAATTCCAGGAATTCCGTTTCGTTCAGGGCCGGCTTTTGCAGCACTTGCGCCAGCAAGTCCATGGCGGCCGGCAAGTTCTCGCGCTTGCCTGTCAGCATGGCGGTGACACCCTCGGCGCCGCCCGAAATCGCCACTTGCATGCCCAGCTGGTCAAACTTGTCCTTCACTTCCTGGCGCGACAGGTTATCCGTGCCGCGCGACAACAGATTGGCCGTGTAGACGCCTACTTGCGCTTTGCCGCGCAAGTTTTCTTCGCTGCCGATCTGCAATTTCAACACGACGCTGACGGTGCTGCCCTTGGTTTTCTTCGGCAACAAGGCGCCCTTCAAGCCGTTCGGCAAGGTGAAGCGCGTGGTGCGTGCTTCGATATTGTCGGGGCTCGGGTCGAACGCTTCGCCCTGCGCCACCACGGCGCGGCCCGTGTAGCCGGCCAGTTGCGGCGCCACGTCAGCGTAGGCCGGCACGACGGTGCGGTCCGGCGCATCGGTCGGGATGAAGCGGCCCAGGGTACGGTTCGAGCTCTTCAGGTATTTCTCGGCCGCCGCCTGCACCTGCGCTGTCGTCAGCTTGTCGAGCTGGTCGCGCTGCAGGAAGAACAGGCGCCAGTCGCCTGCCGCCAGCGACTCCGTCAGGGCGATCGTCAGGCGTGCCGTATTCGAGGTGGCCAGTTCGATCTGTTTGGTCAATTGCTGTTTCACGCGCGCCACTTCCGCATCTGTGATGGGCTGCGATTTCAGCTCTTCCAGTACTTTCAGCATGGCCGCTTGCGCCGCATCAAGGTTGCCATCGACGGGCACCAGCGCGCCGAACAGGTTGTAGCCCGGCTCCAGGTTGCTCACGGAGTTGTATTCGATCTTGCTGGCCAGCTTGGTTTCCACCAGCGCCTTGTGCAGGCGGCCGGCCGGTGCGTCCGTCAGCACGTGGCCAAGCACTTCGATGGCGACGGCGTCCGGGTTGCCGGACGGCGCCACGTGGTAGCCGGCGCCGACGAACTGCGTGCCGCCGCTGCGGCGCACCGTCACGGCGCGCTCGCCATCCTGCACCGGTTCGGCCGTGTAGGTCGGCTCGATCACGCGCGTCGGTTTCGGGATCTTGCCGAACAGCTCATTGATCTGCTTCAAGACCTTGGCTTCGTCGAAGCGGCCCGCCACCATCAGCACGGCGTTATCCGGCTGATAATATTTATGGTAAAACGCGCGCAAACGGGGAATATTCACCTGCTCGATGTCGGAACGGGCGCCGATGGTCGACTTGCCGTAGTTGTGCCAGTCGTAGGCGATGGCCTGGATGCGTTCGCTCGTCACGCCGATCGGGTCGCTCTCGCCCATCTCGAACTCGTTGCGCACGACGGTCATTTCGCCCTTTTGCGTCTTCGGATTCCACAGGTCGTTCTGGTCGATGGCCGCGTTGACCATGCGGTCCGCTTCCATGGCCAGCATCTGGCGCAGGTTGTCGTCGTTGGCGGGGAAGGTGGCGTAGTAATTGGTGCGGTCATACCAGGTGGTGCCGTTGAACTGGGCACCCGTCGAATTCAGGATCTCGACCGGGGTCTTGGTGCCCTTCTTGACGCCGAAGTTGGCGCTAGGCTTGAACAGCAAGTGTTCGAGCAAGTGGGCCATGCCCGTTTCGCCATAGTTTTCATGGCGCGAACCGACCAGGTAGACGATATTCGTCGTCAGGGTCGGCTTGCTGGCATCGGGGAACAGCAGCACGCGCAAGCCATTGGCCAGGCGGTATTCGGTGATGCCTTCGACGGACGTGACTTTGACGGCGGCGGCGCGGTTGGGCGCAGCCTTGCCGGCTTTCTGGGTCGGCGCCGCTTCCACCGGGGTGGCGGCAAGGATGAATGAAGGCGAGAGGATGCCGGCGGCAAGCAGGAGGGCGGTAATGGGTTTCAAGGCAGAGTCCTGGTAACACTACGTTATAGACGTGCGCAAGCAATCGGCGCAGGCGCGATGTGATACGAACGCAAGAATAGTCACGGGGCCCGCGCTGCGTCTTCGCCGCCACGTGAAATTATTGCTATTTCGTAATTTACGGCATACGTATCACTTATGCAAGTCCTGTCATCGAGCGGTTATGCGCCCGTGTTATACTCCACGGTTCCAGAACTATCTGCCTGTATATGAGACGAGCTCTCGTCCTGCTCTGCCTTTTTGTTTTCATCGCGTTACCCCAGGCGTTCGCCAGCATGGCCTACGCCAGCCCTTCCCCATTCCAGCATGCAATTGCGGCCGGCACTACCGCCACGCCCGCCTTCAGCATCGATTGTGCCGACGCCAGCCTCCATGCGGACCTGCCTGGCGACAGCTGCGATAGCGAAGAATGCGACAACGACCCCATCACGCTGTACCCGACCTCGCGCCAGGGGGCGCCGTTTTGCGCCATCATTTGGCAAGCGGGACCGGGCGCACTTGCCGAAGCGGACGTGCGGCTGGCCACCCGGCCGCCGCGCGTCCGCCCCTGAAGACATGCATGCAGCACCCACACGCCCGGGGCTTTAGCCGCCAGGCACGCTTTACACTGATCGACTTTACAAGGTTACACACATGGAATGGTTATTTGACCCGACAATCTGGGTCGGCCTGCTGACGCTGGTCGTACTGGAAATCGTACTGGGTATCGACAACCTGATTTTCATCGCCATCCTGGCCGAGAAACTGCCGCCGCACCAGCGCGACAAGGCGCGCGTGCTGGGCCTGACCCTGGCCCTCGTCATGCGCCTGGGCCTGCTTTCGCTGATTTCCTGGCTGGTGACATTGACCACGCCGCTGTTTTTTGTCTGGCAATTCTCGTTCTCGGGACGCGACCTGATCCTGCTCGTCGGCGGCCTGTTCCTGCTGTTCAAGGCTACCACCGAGCTGCACGAACGCCTCGAAGGCGTCACGCACGCCCAGACGGGTCCGAAAGTCTATGCCGGCTTCGGCCTCGTGGTGGCGCAGATCGTCGTGCTTGACGCCGTGTTTTCGCTCGACGCCGTCATCACGGCCGTCGGCATGGTGGAAAACCTGTACGTGATGATGGCGGCCGTCGTCATTTCCATCGTCGTCATGATGCTGGCCTCGAAGGTGCTGACGCGCTTCGTCAACGCCCACCCCACCGTCGTCGTGCTGTGCCTGAGCTTCCTGCTGATGATCGGTCTGTCGCTGGTGGCCGAAGGCCTGGGCTTCCACATTCCGAAAGGCTATCTCTACGCCGCCATCGGATTCTCGATCGTCATCGAATTCTTCAACCAGCTGGCGCGCCGCAACTTCCTCAAGCTGCAGTCGAACGCCCCGCTGCGCGACCGCACGGCACAAGCCGTGCTGAGCCTGCTGGGCGGGCGCAAGGGCCGCGAAGCCGTGGAAGAACATGAAGTCAAGGAAATACCCGATGTCTCCGCCTTCGGCGTGGAAGAGCGCAACATGGTCAGCGGCGTGCTGACCCTGGCCGAACGCTCGATCCGCTCCGTCATGACGCCGCGCGGCGACGTCTCGTGGGTCAACCTGAATGACAGCAGCGACAAAATGCTGCAATTGCTGCGCGAAACGCCGCACAGCATGATTCCTGTCTGCAATGATGACCTCGACAACGTGGTCGGCATCGCGCGCAGCAAGGACCTGATCGAAGACCTCGTATCGCGCGGCAAGATCGACCCGGACAGCATGCGCGAAGCCGTCGTCGTGCCGGAAGCGGCCGGCGTGCTGAAAGCCATGGAAACGCTGAAGCGCTCGCGCGGCCAGCTGGTGCTGGTGGTCGACGAGTTCGGCACCGTGCAAGGCGTGCTGACGCCGATCGACATCCTGGAAGCCATCGCCGGCGAATTCCCCGACGAGGACGAGCAACCCGACGTGGAAGTGCTGGGCCCCGGCCACTGGCGCATCGACGGCGCGACGGACCTGCATTACCTGGAGCAAGTGTTCGAGACGGAAACCCTGGTCAGCGAAGACGGCGAATACAATTCGCTGGCCGGCTTCCTGCTGGCGCACTTCGAAAACATGCCGGCCGTGGGCGAAGTGCTGGAACTCGATGATCTGCGTTATGAAATCGTCGAGGCCGACGAGCGCCGCATCGCCTGCGTGGACGTGCGCCGCATCGAGCCAGATCACAGTTTGTAACACAATGGCAAGCGTGCCCCGCTTGCCATGCCGTATGCTGGGGTCTGCCTTTTCTGGAGACGCCAACATGAAACACTCTTTGCTACGCCTGACCCTGCTGGCTTGCGCCGCCTTAGGCAGCCAGGCCAATGTCATGGCCGCCTCGCAGGCCGCCACCATCAAGCCGGGCCTGTGGCAAGTCGACAGCAAGATGGCGTCGCCGGATGCCGCCACCGACAACGCCATGTCCATGGTGCTGCAGCAACTGGGCAACCTCCCTCCCGATCAACGCAAGCAGCTGGAAAACATGGCGGCCAGCCGCGGCATGGCCATGCCCACCGTGGGCGCCGACGGCGCCGTGCGCGTGACGGCATGCGTGACGCCGGACATGGCGGCGCGCAGGCAGATTCCCACGGGCCAGCCCGGCGATTGCAAATCAAAAAATACGGACATCGCGGGCGGCATGCAGGTGTCGTTCACCTGCGCCAATCCGAAATCGAGCGGCGAAGGCAAGGTGCTGTTTACGGGCGACCAGGCATTTTCCATGCAGCTGGCGGTGACCACCAGCGCGCGCGGCACGCCGGAACAGGTGAATGTGACGAGCAACGGCAAGTGGCTGGGGGCAAGCTGCCCTGCCCCATCGGCGACCGCGGCTCAGAAACCGTGACGAAAGCCCAGGTTGAATGCCGCGTCGCCTCTCCCCGCGTCGCTGGCATTGCCCACCGTGTAGCGGGCGCCGTTCTTGTTGTGGATCTTCGCGTAGGACGCATAGAAATCGCTGCGCTTTGACAGGGAATACGTGAGGCCAATGGCCATCTGGCTGGCGTCGCGGTTGGCCAGGTCACGGTCATCCTTGTGCACCCATGATGCCAGCAGCTTGAAGCCAGCCACGGGCACGGATACGCCCAGCAAAGTGTCGCGGCTGTCCGACGACGACATCGACAGGGCCAGCGCGCTGTAGGCATTGTTCGGGTCCCACGGCGAACTGCCATAGCCCTTGTTCATGCCCACGGCGGCAAAGGCGGTGGCCACTTTCAGGTCGATATTCGCCGCGATCAGGGTGTTGCGGGCCGACATGTCGATGGCGGGCAAGGTGCCGGAAGCGAGGATGAGGTTATTCTTGCGCTGGTGCGACACGCTGACATTCACGGCGCCGGCCGAATAGCCTAGGGTGGCGCCATACGCGCGGTTGTTGGCATTGCTGTACGGCGACTCGCCAAAGCTGTAGATGGCGCTGGCGGTCACGCCGCGCAAGGCGGGCGTCACGTATTTGACGGTATTGTCATAGCGTTTCATGCTGTAGCCGGCCAGGTTGCCGGCGCTGCCGGCCATGCCGCCCTTGAACGGGTCGGCCACATCGGTCAGGGCCAGGTAGTGGGGATTGTACTGGCGCCCCAGGGTCAGCGCGCCCAGGCGGCTGTCGAGGCCCACGTAGGCCTGGCGGCCGAACAAGCGGCCTTCTTCCGACTGGCCCGTGTCGTTCTGCACGCCCGCTTCCAGGGTAAATACGGCGGACACGTCATTGCCCAGGGCTTCGCGGCCCTGCACGCCCAGGCGCGAGCCGGACGCGACGCCGCCGGACACCTTGGTGCCGGCGCAATTGGCGGCGCAGCCGCGCTCGGCCACCATGCCCGCGTCGAGCACGCCGTACACGGCAACGTTACTGGATGCGGCACTGCCTGCGCCATCGGCAGCCTGGGCCGGTGCAAAGAGCAGCCACGGCCCCATCCCTATCACAGCAAGCGCAAAATACGAGGTCTGCATGATAAATATCTCGGTAACGTGAATTGAAACTTCCCGGTATTGATCAGGACATGCGCTGTGTGTCTGATCTTAGTGTTACCTTATCCTCGCTTTTTGTCCAGCCATCCGTGCGTTGTACAACAGAAACTTCAGCTTAGTCCCTGACTACGCGTCGCGTACTGACAACACGCAAGAGTGACCATGATTCAGCTAATTTGCGGCAAAATGGCGTGAAATGCAGGCCCTGCCGTAAAGCAATGTTCGGTGGCGAACGTTGCGCGATTTGACGCAGGCGGTACACTACTGGTTTTACCGACAGCGGCTCGCCCGTTTTTTCTGCATGCTAGCTATCCTCGAACGCATTGACCCCAACTCCAGCAATATCGACTTGCTGGTGGAATTATTCAACTCACTGCGTCCCAAGCGCTCGCACGACAGCGCTACCGCGATTGCCAACGTGCGCACCCTGCGCCAGCTTCTCAAAGGTAACCCCGCGCAAGCGCGCGCCCTGCACGAATACGTGCTGCGCGTGCTGGCCGCGCGCCGCCACGCCAGCCTGTACACCGATATCGGCGTACTGTCGAACAGCGGTTTCTTCACGGAATTGAAACGCCGCATCGCCTACCGCATGCTGCCGCCCGCCCTCGGCGACGAATACCTGAACGACGCGCTCGACCAGGTGCTGTACCTGAAAACCGATTATTTGTGGATCAGCAACGTGCCCGCCACGGACTGGCTGGAACTGTTCGACGTGCTCACCAGCGACGACATCGAACTGGCCGTCGGCGATGGCAACATCATGCTGCCAGGCATGCTCGACGCCATCCGCACCCTGTCCTACCGCGTCTGCGCCATGGGCCTGGAACCGGAACTGACGCGTTTCCACAATGAAATTGAAGTGTTCCAGTCGCCGTTCATGGTGCAGAACACGGAAGTGAACGCCTACCTGGACGCCTACACGAATTTGCTGCAAGGCGACATCGAGCACATCGAGGATGCGCGTCATTTGCTGGTGATGCTGGACCAGTGCGACGCCGTCATCGCCAAGATCCGCAAGAAGGCGCTGTACCAGGGCACCAGCATTCCCCTGACGTATTTATTGGTGGCCTTGGCGCAAAGCATCGAGCGCCTGCGCAAGCTGCTGTTCCTGGTCGACACGAGCGGCGAGCTGCCGGCATCGAACAACGTGGACATCGCCGCCATCACGGTGGACGCCACGCAGGACTTGCTGCACCCGCAACCGGTCAGCCGCCGCCGCGCGGGCGCCGTCGGGCTGGCGCTGGAACTGATACGCGCGCATAACCACAAGTACAAGGTCAGCGACCTGTTTTCCGACAACATCAACTTGTTGGCGCGCAATGTGACGGAAAACGCCAGCCGCACGGGCGAACATTACATCGCGGAAAACCGCCGCGAGATGGGCGCCATGTTCCTCTCGTCGGCCGGCGCGGGCGTGATCATCGGCTTCATGGCCCTGTTCAAGATATTGATGTCGTATTTGCGCTCGGCGCCGCTGGTCGAAGCCTTCATGTTCAGCATGAATTACTCTATCGGCTTCATGTTCATCCACTTGCTGCACTTCACAGTGGCCACCAAGCAGCCGGCCATGACGGCCTCGCGCATCGCCGCCGGCCTGCACAGCAAGGATGGACGGAATATCGACCTCGACAGCATGGCGGAACTGATCAACAAGGTCTTCCGCACGCAAAACATGGCCGTGCTGGGCAACCTGGCAACCGCCATCCCCACGGCCTGGCTGATCGCGCTCGGCTACAAGGCGATCACGGGACACAATCTGGTGACGCCGGAAAAAGCCATGCACTTGCTGCACGATATCGACCCCATCGGCAGCCCCGCCATCTTCTACGCCATGATCGCCGGCGTGTGCCTGTTCGTGGCCGGTCTGATTTCGGGCTACTATGACAACCAGGCCCTGTACACGCGCTGGGCGCAGCGCATCGCGCAATTGCGCGGCCTGGGCCGGGTGATCGGCCAGGAACGCCTGCAACGGCTGGGCTTGTATCTGGAAAACAACCTGGGCGGGCTGATGGGTAACTTCTATTTCGGTATCCTGCTCGGTTCCATCGGCACCCTCGGTTTCCTGATCGGCTTGCCGATCGATATCCGCCACATCACCTTCTCGGCCGCCAACTTTGCGACGGCTCTGGTGGGCCTGGACCACAACATGAGCTGGCAACTGGCCGTCAAGTCGCTGTCGGGCATCTTCGCCATCGGCACGGCAAACCTGCTGGTCAGCTTCGGCCTGGCACTGTGGGTCGCCCTGCGTTCGCGCCAGGTACGATTCAAGCACGGCATGCAATTATTGAAGATTCTGGGCAAGCGCTTCCTGCGCTCGCCCATTGTCTTCTTCTTCGGCTCGAAAAACCCGCCACCTTTGGCACTGGTCGACGAGTCGGCAAACCTGTCACCCACGACCAAGGCTCAAAAATGACCGCTAGTCGCATGCAACCCTGCCTCACCGCCCTACTGCTGTGCTGGACCCTGGCTGCATGCGCCTCGCTGCCCAATGTCAAGAATCTCAATACCACCCTCGAACCGGTGGCCAAGCCCAATGTGATCACGAGCAAGGGCGCCTTGCTGAACGTCAACAGCCGGGCCGCCCTGCTCAACAAGCGCTGGGCCAGGTCCGGCATGGACCTGAAAACCCAGGCCGCGCTGGAAGAGGCCGCCACGGGCGTGCCTTTGATCAAGGGCAACAAGGTGACCCTGCTGTTTGACGGCCCGCAAACCATGACCGCCATGTTCCAGGCCATCAGCGAAGCGAAAAACAGCATCAACCTGGAAACCTATATCTTCGACCAGGACCCGCTGGGCCTGAAGTTTGCCGACATGCTCATCGAAAAGCAGCAGGCGGGCGTGACGGTCAACGTCATCTACGACAGCGTGGGCACCCTCGGCGTGCCACAGGCGTTCTTTGAGCGCATGCGCGCGGCCGGCATTCACCTGGTCGCCTTCAACCCCGTCAATCCCGCCAAGCTCAAGGGCGATGACTGGAAGATCAACAACCGCGACCACCGCAAGGTGCTGATCGTCGATGGCAAGATGGCATTTACGGGCGGCATCAATATCAGCGATACCTACGCGAAAAGCTCGCTGTTCCGCTCGAAATCGAAAGCCACCGACAAGAAGGACGTGGGCTGGCGCGACACCCACGTGAAAGTGGAAGGCCCGGCCGTGGCCGCCTTCCAGTGGCTGTTCATCCGCACCTGGGCCCAGCAAGACCAGGCCGACTTGCCGGACGCCAATTATTTCCCTGTACTTTCCGAAGTGGGCGACAAGCTGGTGCGCGTCGTGGCCAGCGAGCCGGACGGCGGCTTTGAAATCTACAAGGCGTACATCCTGGCCATCCAGGAAGCCAAGAAATCCATCCACATCACATCCGCCTATTTCGTGCCCGACCAGCAGACGGTCGACGCGCTGGTCGCGGCCGCCAAACGGGGCGTGGACGTGACCGTGGTGCTGCCCGGCGTGTCCGACAGCGGCCTCGTGTTCCACGCGGGACACGCGCTGTACGACCAGTTGCTGGCTGGCGGCGTCCGCATCTTTCACTTGAAACTGGCCGTGCTGCACGCCAAGACAGCCGTCATCGACGGCGCCTGGTCGACCGTGGGTTCGACCAACATCGACATGCGCAGCTTCCTGCACAATAGCGAGCTGAACGTGATCGTGCTCGGCGACAGCTTCGGGCGCGAAATGGAAAACGCTTTCCAGGAAGACTTGCGCGATTCGGAAGAAATCACCAAAGCAAAATGGGAAACGCGGCCTATCTCGGACCGCATGAAGGAGTGGGCGGCGCGCTTCATGAACTACTGGCTGTAAATGTAGGCGTAGTTCAACGGCTGGATATTCGCACTGATATGCACTATATTGCACCAATAGTATGATGATCGTCGTATTGCTCATTTCTGGAGTTGACCATCATGGGAACCGTGCGCAAGACCATTACCTTGACGGACCAGCAAGACGACTGGATCAAGGCGCAAATTGACGCCGGACGCTATACCAACGACAGCGAATACATCCGCGATCTGATCCGGCGTGAGCAGGAGCGCAGCGCCGAACTTGATGCGATCCGCGCGGCGCTGCTGGAAGGAGAGGCCAGCGGCGAACCCCAGCCTTTCGACGCCAGGGCATTCAAGCAGCCAGCGTAGGTCGGATTAGCGGAGCGTAATCCGACATCACCACAACCATTACCAAAGCCAACAATATTGTCGGATTACGCCCGGCTTCGCCGCGCTAATCCGACCTACAGGAAACCTACAGCGGCCGCAAGCTGGCCCACACGCCGCCCTGGCGCTCGAACGCTTCCGTGCTGACTTTTTCAAAGTCGGCGCTGTCTTCATTCCAGCTGTAGCGCTCGACCCGG
Source organism: Janthinobacterium sp. BJB426 (assembly GCF_002735705.1). Classification (GTDB taxonomy): domain Bacteria; phylum Pseudomonadota; class Gammaproteobacteria; order Burkholderiales; family Burkholderiaceae_D; genus Janthinobacterium. Next base: position 93,737 of record NZ_PDZL01000018.1, on the reverse strand, counting down.
ATGCAACTGTTTTCCACGCGCAGCACGTTGAAGGAGTTCGACTCGCCCCTGCCCCGCGTCGACGTGGCCGTGCCCGCCTGCACCATCAGGGCAGCGTAGCCGGCGATCTTGTAGCGTTCGGCCGTGTTGCCCGCCACGCTGGCATGCAAGTGTCCTGCCAGCAGCAGATCCACGCCGCATTCGGAAAACATTTGCAGCGCCTGCGGGGCGCGGTCGACCAGGTCATCCTCGTCGAAGTGCTCGGGCAAGTCAAACGGATGATGCGTGACGATGATACGCGTCAAACCGGGTGGCAAACGGCCCAGGCGTTCGCGCAGGAAATCAATCTGTTCGTGACTGATGCGCCCATCCTTGAAGGTCAGGGAGCGGGCGGTATTGATGCCCAGCACGGCGATTTCCTCATCCACATATTCGGGCGACAAATCGTCCGTCACATGGCGCCGGTATTTCACCAGCGGCGTCAGGAAGCGGGAAAAGACGTTGTACAGCGGCACGTCATGGTTGCCCGGCACCACGATTTGCGGCCCCGGCAAGCTGTCGAGAAAGTGCCGCGCCTGTTGGAACTGGGCGCTGCGGGCACGTTGCGTCAAATCGCCCGAGACCACGACCACGTCCGGTTCCAGGCGCTCGACGAGTGCGCGCAAGGGCGCCAGCAGGTCCGCGTCGACCCTGCCAAAATGCAAGTCGGACAAATGCACGATGGTACGCATGCCTTACTCCCCAGTCGGTGCCGGCGCTGGCACCAGCACCGCCAGCGCGGCCGGGCGGATGCGGTACTGCAGCGGCGTATTCATGATCGTCACCTCGCCATCGGTGGCCACACGCAGACGGCGGTGATGCGTCGCGATTTCCAGGTCGGTGGCCGTCAGCACGTCAAAATCCTTGGCTTGCGACAACTTGCCGAACAGCGCGTGCAAGGCCAGCTTCAGCAAGCCCAGGCGGCCCGGACGCTGCGCCACGTACAGGCTCAGCTGGCCGCCATCGAGCCGCTCGCGCTCGCCGATATTCAAGCCTTCCATCAGGTATTCATTATTGCCGATGAAAACAAAGGGCGTGCGCCGCGCATGCACGGCGTCCTTGAGTTTCAATTGCACGCTGAGGAAGGGATAGCGGCGCAAGGCCGCCAGCAGCGCCCAGCTGAAGGCCAACCACTTGCCCCGTCCCAGCCGGCGCTGCTGCTTTTCGCGGTCGCGCACGATGTCCGGATACAGGCCCAGGCTGGAATTGTTCAGGAAGATGCGGCCATTGACTTCGCCCACGTCGACCTGGTGCGGCACGCCCTGCGCCACGTTGGCAATCGCCGCATCGAGCTCGAGCGGAATATTCAAATCCTTGGCGAAATGGTTCAAGGTACCCAGCGGCAAGACGCCAAACGGCGTGCCGCTGCCGACCACGACGGAAGCGACGGCGTTGATGGTGCCGTCGCCACCACCGGCCACGACGATGGGCGCGCCATCGCGCAAGGCTTGTTCGGCCGTGGCGATCATGTCTGCGCCGCTGGCGGCCAGGGTGATGGCAGCGTCGAGCCCCACGGCGGCGAATTTCGCTTCGAGCTGCTGCGCCCAGTCAGGCGCATAGCCGCAACCGGCACCCGCATTGATGATGACTGCAATCTTGCTCAGGATCACTCCCCTTATTTGGTTTGCCGGATATGCCGGCGGCGGCGCAGGGTCGACACGCCGGCGATGCAGATGGCCAGCCAACCATAGCTTTCCGCCATGGCCGCCAGTACATCGCTCAGGTAATGCGCGCCCAGGTAAATGCGGCTGAAACCCACAAGTGACGCCATCAGGAAGGCGCCCAGCGCGATGGTGATGCGCTTGCCCCACGCGCCCGGCGCCGTCTGGCAAATCAGGTAAGCGGCCAGCAAGCCGTACAGGGCTGTCGAGGTGGCCGTATGGCCGCTGGGGAAACTGTACGTGCTCAAGGCCGTCTGCAGAATGGGTTCGTCAAAACTGGGCCGCGCGCGAACAAAAATGTACTTTAGCAGCAGGTTCAAAAACATGACGCCCGGCATGGTGATGAGCAGGGTAAACAGCCAGTAATCGGCGCCCTTGCGGTGCAGATACCAGCCCAGCAAGACGGCCAGGGTGATGGCGCCGATCACGCCATGCATGTGCGTGACGACCAGCAGGCAGCTGGTGATCCACGGCACGGCATGCTGATTGAACCACTGCGCCACCTGCAAGTCGATTACCGTGATCTGGGCCATGCCCATCACGGCTTCGGCGATCTCGTGAAAGACCACGATGGCCACCAGCATCAAGGCCACGCCCACCGTCATATGCAGGCCCAGCTCGCCTTCGGGCGACAGGCGCGCCTCGACAAAGCGGCGCAGTTTCGTGGTCCAGCCCGTGGTCATGCCCATGTCATTCTTCTCTTGCAAACTACTTACTCCTCAAATCAAGCGGGATGATCAAAAAAACCACACCAATAAAAAAATACTGTTTATTCATACAGTAGCTGTGTATTCATACAGTAGTTATGCTATTCTGATGACTCGTTCAACACATCTCCCTCAAAGGAATTGTCATGGCAACATTGAATAGCGGTTTTGGCTCACGGTTCGGCCTGGAATACGCCCCAAGCTCTTTCCTCGTCCGCATGGGCAAGCGCGAAATCCTCGTCTGCCGCGACTTCCGCAAGCGCTACTACACCGTCAATCCCTTGATCGAGTGCGGTACGGGCATCGAGCCGGGCTATGTTGAAGTGCTGCTGATGCGCCGTTGGTTGTTGATCTTATCTAAAGCGCATTAAGTTCACCTTAACCGCGTAGCGGTCCAGGTGCTCCGTCCGGCCACGCCGGGAACGCCTCAGTACCGGCCAGCGGCACGCTGGCCGACCCCTCACTACTGTGTGCGTTCCGGCGCGGCCGGGCTGGCAGGTGTTTCAGCAGCTGCGCCGGCAAGCGCGTTGGCAGCTACGTTGGCAGACGGTACGCGGTCAGACACATTCGCTTCGTACCACAAGGTCACGAACAGCACCATCACGACGGGGCCGATGAACAGGCCCACGAGGCCCAGGGTTTCCACGCCGCCCAGAATGCCGAACAGCACGGCCAGGAAGGGCAAGCGGGTGGCGTTGCCGATCATGCCGGGCCGCACGAAGTGGTCAGCCACGAACAGCACCACGGTGCCCCACGCGGCCACGCCGATGGCGGCGCCCACATTGCCCTGGAAGATCAGCAAGGCAGCCGCGCACAGGTAAGCGAGCGGCGCACCGAACGGGATGATGGCCAGGATGCCAGTGGCAAACGCCCACAGGGCCGGTGACGGCAAGCCGGCGATGGCGTAGGCGATGCCGATCAGCACGCCTTCGGCCAGGCCCACCAGCACCAGGCCGTTGACGGTCGCGCGGATGGCGGTAGGAATCTTTTGCGCATAGCGACCCCACCGTTCGGGGCGCAGGAAATGGCTGCCGACGGCCGTGATCTGGCGCGTCAGCGCTTCGCCATCCTTGTAAAAGAAAAACAGGCATAAAAACGCCAGTCCGAAGTCGACCAGGCGGTGGAACACGTCCGCGCCCAGCACCTTGAGCATGTCGCGCGCGGAATGAAAGCCGCCCACGGCGCTGCCCGCAAAGAAGTGGCCGAGGCCATGGGGCTGGCTCAGGGTGGCTTGCCACCAGTCGGCGATGGCGCTGCCGGCCAGCGGAATATGCGACACCCAGTCCGGCACGGGCAAGCCGTCGGTGTTCGCATGGACGACGAAATTGGCCAGCACGGGCACTTCGCGCGCCGCCTGCGCCACGCCGAACAGCACGGGTATGATGAAGATGCAGGCGAACGCCAGGGTCAGCACGGCTGCCGCAATGATGGTGCGCTGCCCCAGCGCCGCGCGCACGCGCAGGTACAGGGGCCAGGTGGCCACGCACAGGATGCCGGCCCACACGAGCGGCAAAAAGAAACGCTGCATGACGAAGGCCGTCACGGCGATCAAGGCCAGGGAAAAGCCTGCGCTGACAATGTCGCGCTGGGTATCGTTCATGCCACTCCATTCGTGCCCGGCGCCACAGGCCACCAGTATTCGCTATGCGCCAGTTGCGCAGGCGTAGCGTAACACGGTGGCATTGCGATTTACACGAGCCCCAGCTCCACCGGTTTCACGCCGGCAAACACATGGTCGAGCTGCGCCGGGGTCAAGCCGAAGGTGCGGCGCAGCAAGCCGCCCAGCACGGCCCGGTATTCATTCAGCACGGGCATGTCGCGGTTCTGGAACAAATTCGCCTGCGCAATCGCCACCTGCTCGCCCGCCACCTGTTTGCCTTTGATTCCGCCGCCCAGCACCCAGAACACGCTGCCGTGGCCGTGATCCGTGCCGCGGTTGCCGTTTTCGCGAAAGGTGCGGCCAAATTCGCTGACCACGACCACCACCGTATTGCGCCAGGCGCTGCCCATTTCCTGCGAAAACGCGGCCAGGCCCCGCCCCAGCTCCTCGAAGCGCCCCGCCAGGTAGCCGCTGGCGCCGCCCTGCCCCACGTGCGTATCCCAGCCGCCCACGTCGACGAAGCCGAGCTTGTATTTGTCCTTCATCAAGCGGGCGATACGCTGCGCTTCCAGTTCAAAGCCCTTGGTACTGATGGCGTTGCGGTTGGCCGCCTGCATCTCGCCCGTCAATTCCTTGGTCACATCGTCGCGCACGGCAAAGCCCGCGCTGATCGGTTGCTGCAGGGGCGTGCCCTTGTACATGGCGGCGATGACCTGGCTTTGACGCGCATCAATGCCCGCCTTGCCCACGGAGCGCAGTCCCATGTTCGGCACTTGCACGCCGCCCTGGAAAATCAGGGGCAACTGGTCGGTGAAAGAAATGGCGTGATTGCTGCTATTGAGGCTTTGCGCCAGACGGTTCAGGAAACCCGAGCGGAAGTCGCGGCGCCCGCCGATCTCCTGTCCCAGTTCGATGCTGTCCTGCGTCTCGAAATGGCTGCGCGTCAAATCCGTCGTGCCAGCGAACGGGATGAAGGCCGCCTCGCCGCCCGTGAACATGGGATAGATGGTTTCGCGCAAGGCCGGATGCAGGGCCCAGTCCGCGTTCAAGGCCAGCGCGCCGTTGTCCTCGCCCGGTTTCGCGATGGCGATATTCGGCCGCGAGGCATAATAAAAATCGCTGCCGACCGGCACCAGCAGGTTGTTCGCGTCATAGCCACCACGCAGGAAGACGAACAGCAGCCTGGCATCCGTGGCGGGTGCGGCCAGCAGACTGCCCGCGTGAGTGAACAAGGGCGCGGCGGCCAGGGCTTTCAGCAAGTCACGACGATTCATGGCGATTCCTTCAGTTTCAACTTAGCGGTGCATCATTTCAGGGGATGACAGCAAAAAGGTATTCCACTCCTGCGGCGAAGCGGCCTGCTCCAGGGCCTGGCGCGTGGCCGGACTCAGGCCTGGCTGCAGCGACTGGTAATACAGGGCGCTGGCCAGTTGCGGGAACGCGACCTTTTCCTGCGGCTGCGGGCCATCCGTCTTGAACAGGCCGGCGCTGCCCGAACCGATGGTGCGGGCAATATCGAAGCGCGTCGTCATTTGCCCTGGGCTGGCCCAGGAGGCGTCCGTCAATGGATAACCGTCCGGGGTCTGGCGGCCGTACAGGGGCTGCCCCATGCGCGAAAGCCAGCTCAGCATGGGGCCCGCGTTCAGGATGGGCTTGTCGTCATAGCTGAGGCGCACGGCCGACACCACATAATGCATGGGGTCCTTGAATTTCTTGCCCAGCGATTGCCGGAATTCGGGGCTGTCGAACATCGTCTGCAGCACGTCGGCAATCATGCCGTCGCTGTGCTGGAAGGTGGCCGCCATGCGCGCCACCAGCGCTTCGGGCGGATTGTCGCCGACGAAATACTGGGCCAGCTTGCCGCTGACAAAGTGCGCCGTGGCGGGACTGCGGCTCAGGCGATCCAGCGCTTCATCAAGCTCGGCCAGCCCCCGGCCCTTCACCGTTTGCCCGAGGAATTGTTTATCGCCGTAATCGTGGCGGTTCGGGTTGAACTCGAACAAGCCCTTGCGCACATATTGCGACTGCAGCGCCGGTTTCACCTTCGGAGTGTCCGCTCCCAGATTCACGCCCACCCCGGTCAGGATGCGCGCCAGCTCCTGCACGTCAGCCTGGCTGTAGCCGCCGTTCACCCCCAGGGTATGCAGCTCCATCAGCTCGCGCGCATAGTTTTCATTGATGCGCTTGGCGGCGTTGGCTTCATTGTCCAGGTAGCGCAGCATGGCCGGATGGTGGACGGTCGCGCCCAGTAAGTCACGGAATTTCCCCAGTGCATGTGGTGCGATGGCGTTCGCCTCGTAATCGCCCACCATGGCGCGCAAGTTGTGCTTGCCCTGGTGCACGCTGAAATGGTTGAGCCAAAACCAGCTCAGTTGCTGCTGCAACTGGTTAGGCGAATACACATCCAGCAACAGCGAGCGCGTGGCCGCCTCGCGTGCCAGGCGATTCAGTTCCTGCTGGTAATCCTTTTGCGCCTGCTGCTTTGCCATGTCATCCATCACGCCGGCCGCATCCTTGCGCTTTTGCTCCATAGAAACCACCAATTGATCGAGCGGCACCTGGCTGATGGTCATGGCGTCGATTTGCGCCTGCACGGCGGGCGGCAAGCTGGCTTTGCCTGGGTGCAACTGCGCCTGCAGCCAGGCGTTCCAGCCTTTGTCCTGCACCTGGCGCACGCTGCCCCCGTTCACGCCCCAGCTCACCCGTTCCAGCATGGCGATGTCCTGTGTGGAACTAGTCTGCGCGCGATGATCGGACTGGACGGCAGGTCCGGTCGCGGCGCAGCCGGCCAGCAAGAGCAGGGAAATCAAGGTCGGCGGCAAGAATCGGTGTGGGGTCATGGCAGTCCTTCGAGCGGTTTCATGCAGAATGCTTGAGGGTACGCCCAGGTTGACCTGCGCATGATTGCCATTTGCAACGAGTTGTAATCAAGCAGGATTGTTCACCAGCCCTGCGCTCGCGGGTACGGGCGCATTATGATGAATAATCTCGGATAAAATGTTATCGGGAGAATTGCGTATTGCAATGGCAGCGCCGTATTTTCTCTCGAACCAGACATTATCCATACAATACGTCCACATTAAAAGAAATGAAAATATTATTTATCGCTGCATTAGGAACGTTATCGCTGATTCAAACGCCGTCAGCCCTGGCGGAGAATCTGAATGGGAAAACGCTGTATGTCCAGCGCTGCGCCGTGTGCCATGGCGCGGAGATCAAGGGCACCGGGCCATTGGCGAATAAAAGCACGCCTCCCACGCCTGACCTGACAAGCGCCGCGTTCAAAAAACGCCTGAAGGATTATCCGGGCGTAATCGTATCGTCGGTCATACTGCGTCCGAATGGCGATTTGATTCCAAAGACCTTGAAAGAGAATGGCGTCAAGATCGCGCCATATGCCTGGCGGGTGAAGGATTTTCGCGATTTGAATCAATACATGAGTGAAGTGATTTTAAAGAATCGATGATATTCAGATGCGCGGCGGGCACCTCGCGAAGGAATAAGCTCCGCTCAATCATGCTGTTTCAATAGCTGCGCACATTTGTCGCGCAGGAAATCGCGCAACTGCAGCACCAGCGGCGTCACCTGCGCCCGGTGCGTGCAGACCAGGTGCAAGGGCGTCGCTTCGCCCGCCACCTCGGGCAACAGCGCTTGCAAACGGCCGGCGACCAGGTCGCCAGTCACGTCGAGCCGCGATTTGTAAGCGATGCCCAGGCCCGCCACGGCCCAGCGGCGCACCAGGTCGGCGTCGTCTGCGCTGCGGTTGCCGCTCACGGACACCGTCACTTGCTCGCGCTGGGGCAGGCGGTAAAAGGTCCAGCGGTCATGCAAGCCGTCTTCCAGCGCGAAACGCAGGCAATTGCGCTGCGACAAGTCTTCCAGCGCCAGCAGGGGGCCGTATTCGCGCAGGTAGGCGGGAGACGCTACCAGCACCCGGTCGTTGGCGGGCGCGATCGGCATGGCGATCAGGCTCGAATCGTCTTGCTGGCCATAGCGGATGGCCACGTCGACTTGCTGGCGCACCATGTCGGCCACCCGGTCGCTGACGCTGAGCTGGTACTGCAGTTTCGGATGGCGCAGCTGGAACTCGTCCAGCCAGCCCAGCATCAGGTTGCGGCCCAGGTCCGATGGCATGGCAATTTTCAAGGTTCCGCCGAAACTGTCCTTGCTCGCCAGCAGCGCATCGTGGCCTGCGCGCAGCAGGCGCAAGGCTTCGCGCGCGTGCTCCAGGTATTGCGTGCCTTCCGGCGTCAGGCTCAGCGAGCGCGTCGTGCGAGCCAGCAGGCGCATGCCCAGTTCCGCTTCCAGGCGCTTGACGGCGGCGCTGGCCAGCGCGGGCGAAATGCCGAGTTCGCGCGCGGCCGCCGACAAACTGCCGCGGTCGGCCGTGCGCACAAATACCTGCAAGTCATCGAGTCGCAGCAATTTTCAGCATTCCTTTGAAAGTGTTTCGGTACGCGCCCCCTGTTTCCAGGCCGGCATTGCCACCATCATACGGTATCCACTCAACGAGGAAGAACATGAAAGCCATCGCCTACCACCACAGCCTGCCCATCACGGATGCCAACGCCCTGCTCGACATCGAGCTGCCCGTGCCCGCCGCCACGGGACGCGACCTGCTCGTCGCCGTGCACGCCATTTCCGTCAATCCCGTCGACACCAAGGTGCGCAAGAACCGCGCGCCGAAAGACGGCCAGCCGGAAGTGCTGGGCTGGGATGCGGCCGGCGTCGTCACCGCCATCGGCCCCGACGTGACCCTGTTCCAGGTGGGAGATAAAGTCTGGTACGCGGGCGCCATCAACCGCCCCGGCAGCAACAGCGAATTCCAGCTGGTCGACGAGCGCATCGTCGGCCACATGCCAGCCAGCCTGGACTTTGCTCCGGCTGCCGCCCTGCCGCTGACGGCCATTACGGCCTGGGAATTGCTGTTCGACCGCCTGCAGCTCAGCCGCGACAAGAGCCTGACGGGCAAGTCCCTGCTGGTGATCGGCGCGGCCGGCGGCGTCGGTTCCGTGCTGGTGCAACTGGCCCGGCAATTGACAGGTGTCACCATCATCGGCACGGCGTCGCGCGCGGAAACGGCCGACTGGGTGAAGGAACTGGGCGCCCACCACGTGATCGACCATAGCCTGCCGCTGGCGCAGGAAATCACGCGCCTGGGTTTGCCGCCCGTCGATTATGTGATCAGCCTGAACCAGACCGACAAGCATTTCGAGCAAATCGTGGAACTCATCGCGCCGCAAGGCAAGTTCGCCCTGATCGACGACCCCGAGCACATCGATGTGCGCAAGTTCAAGGGCAAGAGCGTGTCGCTGCACTGGGAACTGATGTTTACCCGTTCGCTGTTCCAGACGGCCGACATGGTCAAGCAGCATGAATTGCTCGATGAACTGGCGCAGCTGGTCGACGCGGGTGTCATCAAGACCACCCTGGCCGAGCGCTTCGGCACGATCAATGCCGCGAATTTGAAACGCGCGCATGCCCTGCTGGAAAGCAATACGGCGAAGGGAAAAATCGTACTCGAGGGCTTCTAAACTCAGCTGATCAGGATGGCCCGGAAATCATTGACATTCGTCAAGGTCGGGCCCGTGATCACGCTATCGTCCAGCGCCTGGAAGAAGCCGTGGCCATCGTTGTTGTCGAGGCTGTCGCGGGGCTTGATGCCCAGCGCCCAGGCCCGTTGCAGGGTGTCGGGCGCCAGAACCGCGCCGGCGATGTCTTCCTGGCCGTCGACGCCATCCGTGTCGCCGGCCAGCGCGTGGATGCCCTCGTGTCCATCGAGCGCGATGCCCAGCGCCAGCAGGAATTCCACATTGCGCCCGCCGCGGCCATTGCCGCGCACGGTGACCGTCGTTTCGCCGCCCGACAGCAGCACGCACGGGGCGGGAAACGGCTGGCCCCGCTGCGCCGTTTGCAGCGCGATGCCAGCCATCACCTTGCCCACGTCGCGCGCCTCGCCTTCCAGGCTGTCGCCCAATATATACGGCGTGACGCCGGCCGCGCGCGCCACCTCTGCCGCCGCTTCCAGCGCCATCTGCGGCGTGGCGATCAGGGTCGTCTGCGAGCGCGCCAGGCGTGGGTCATCGGGTTTCACGGATTCGCCGCGCCCGCTTTCCAACACGGCGCGCAGGCTGTCCGGCAATGTGATCCCATAGCGGCGCACGATGGCCAGCGCATCCTCGCACGTCGTGGCGTCGCCCACCGTGGGGCCGGAAGCGATGTCGCCCAGCTTGTCGCCAGGCACGTCGGAAATGGCCAAAGTGATGACTTGCGCCGGATGGCAGGCGGCCGCCAGACGCCCGCCCTTGATGGCGGACAAATGGCGGCGCACGCAATTCATTTCGCCGATGCTGGCGCCAGACGCCAGCAATGCGCGGTTCAAGGCTTGCTTGTCTTCCAGGCTGATCCCCTCCAGGGGCAAGGCCAGCAGGGACGAGCCGCCACCCGAAATCAGGCACAGCACCGTATCGTCCGCCTGCAAGTTGGCGACCAGATCGAGCATGCGCCGCGCCGCGTCCATGCCGGCCTGATCCGGCACAGGGTGCGACGCTTCCACGATCTCGATGCGCACACACGGCACGGCATAGCCGTAGCGCGTGACGACGAGGCCGGACAGCGGCCCCGGCCAGTGCTGTTCCACGGCTTGCGCCATGGCGGCCGACGCCTTGCCGGCGCCGATGACGATCAGCCGGCCCTTGGGCGCAGGCGGCAAATGGGGCGGGATGCAGTGCGATGGCTGGGCCGCTGCGATGGCGGCCTGGAACATGGCTTGCAGCAAGGCGCGCGGCGCCGCGGTGGTCGTCATTGTCAATTCCTCCGGTTCGATGACAGCTTCGTTCAACGGTTCACGATGCGCGCGGGAACGCGCAGCACCAGTATGGCGCCCAGCAGCATGACTGCGGAAAGAATATACAGGGCCACGTCGGTGCCGCCCGTCGCATCCTTGATCCAGCCGACGAGGAAGGGGCTGACGAAGCCCGCCACCTGGCCCAGCGAGTTGATCAGCGCCAGGCCGCCGGCCGCCGCCGCGCTGCCGAGAAACGCCGTCGGCAAAGGCCAGAACATGGGCAGGCCGGACAGCGCACCCATGGTCGCCAGCGACAGGCCGATCAGGGCGATGACCACGTTGCCGTGCGCCTGGGTGGCCAGCAGCAAGCCGCACAGCGCCATCAGCAGGGGGCCACTCAAATGCCAGCGGCGTTCCTTGTGCTTGTCGGCCGAACGGCCCACCCAGATCATGAAGATGCTGGCGCACAGGTAGGGAATGGCGCTGACCCAGCCCACGGCCACGGGGCTGGCGAAACCCAGCGACTTGACGATGGTGGGCAGCCAGAAGTTGATCGCATACACCCCCATCTGGATGCAGAAATACACGAGGCCCAGCATCCATACGTGCTTGTTGCGCAACACGCTGGCAAAGGTGTCGGCCGTATTCGCGCTGTTGCGGCGCTGGCGTTCGTCCTCGTCGAGGTCGGCGCGCAGCAGCTGCTTTTCTTCCGTAGTCAGCCACTTCGCCTGGGCGATGCCGTCATTGAGCAGCACATACACGAGAAAGCCCAGCAGCACGGTGGGTATGCCTTGCAGCAGGAACATCCATTGCCAGCCAGCCAGGCCGCCATGGCCCGCGAACGATTGCATCATCCAGCCCGACAAGGGGCTGCCCAGCAAGCCGGAAATGGGAATGGCCGACATGAACAGGCCCATGATGCGGCCCCGGCGCGAAGCGGGATACCAGTTCGTAAAATACAGCACGATGCCGGGGAAGAAACCCGCCTCGAACACGCCCGTGATGAAGCGCAGCGAGTAAAACGCGGCCGGCGTGGTGACGAACATCAGGCAGGCAGAGGCGATGCCCCAGGCAATCATCAGGGTGCCGATGACCTTGCGCGCGCCCAGGCGGTGCAGCAGCAGATTGCTGGGCACGCCGCTGGCCACGTAGCCGATGAAGAAAATGCCCGCGCCCAGGCCGTACACGCTTTCGCTCCATTGCAGCGCATCGAGCATTTGCAGCTTGGCAAAGCCGACATTCACCCGGTCCAGGTAGTTGAACAGGTAGCAGATGAAGATGAAGGGAATCAGATGCAAGGTGACCTTGCGGTAGGCGCCTTCGCGCACGCGGTCCTGCGCGGACGCGCCGGCGGACAGGCTGGCGCCTGGTTGGGTGGTCATGGGTGTCTCCTGACTATTTTTTTATGGGATGTGACCAGCCCATCGTACAATCGACGGCAGAAACAGTCATCGTGCGGATGCCCTAAGAAATTGGGCATTCAGTCCGATGATTCCATGCAAATGCACAAGATCATAAGGCGGACACCCATGCCGAGCATCGACTTTCCCCTGGCGCAAGACATCGTGCGGCGCACCATGCACATCATTCCCTTCAGCGTGAACGTCATCGATTCGCGCGGCGTGATCCTGGCCAGCGGCGACCCGCAGCGCGTGGGGGACCTGCATCCGGGCGCGCAACTGGCGCTGGCCCGGCGCGCCAGCGTGGAAATCGGCGCGGCCGACATGGCCAGGCTGCCCGGCACGCGGGCCGGCATCAACCTGCCCCTGACGGTGCGCGGCGAGATTTGCGGCGTGCTGGGCCTGACGGGCGAACCGGACGCCGTGCGCCAGTTCGGCGAACTGGTGCGCGCCATGGCGGAAATGATGCTGGAGCAGGCGCGGCTGGTCAGCGAGCTGCAGCACGAAAAACGCTACCGCGAGGAATTCGTGTTCCAGCTCGTCTACCGCACGGGCATTTCGGACGCCAGCATGCAGGCGTGGGCGGCGCGCCTGGCGGTCGATCTGCGCGTGCCGCGCGCCATGTTCGTGCTGGAAATTCCCGCTGCGGGAGACGGCCCGGGCGAGCGGCTGGACCAGGTGCTGACGCAGCTGCAGCAAGTGCAGTCCGACCTGTCGGCCCGCTGGCCGTCACTGCTGATGGCCGTCGTCTCGCCGGGCGAACTGGTGCTGCTCGACGCCTTTCCCGCCAGCGGCCCGCAGCAGGCGCGCGCGGCACAGGCCAGGCAGCGCCTGCTCGAACTGCACCAGGTGGCGCAGCAGGCGCTCACGCCGCCCGCCACCCTGTCCATGGGCGTGGCCTTGCCGGGCCTCGATGGCGCGACGGCCTCGTATGAATCGGCGAAGCAGACGGCGCGCGTGGGGCGCGCCCGCGATGCCGGGCAAGCTACTTTTTCCTATCTGGAACTGAGCCTGCCCGTGCTGCTGTCCGGCCTGAAAGCCGGTTGGCAGGCAGAGCAGCTGCGCCAGACCCTGGCGCGCCTGCAGGCGCACGACCGCAAGTCGGGCACCCTGATGCGCACCTTGGCCGCCTGGTTCCGCCACCACAGCCATCCGATGGCCACGGCCAGGGCCCTGCACATCCACCGCAACACCCTCGATTACCGGCTGCAAAAGATCGCCGAACTGACAGGGCTGGACCTGGATGACACGGATGACCGTTTGCTGCTGTATGTTGCCCTGCAGCTCAATGAAGGCTCTCCCGTCTACAATGGCGGCTCGACTGAAAAAAAAGGAATGCAATGAACGACGCCATTGAGTGGACAGGACTGGCCCGCACCTTCGGGCTGTTTACTGTCACGGCCGTGGCCGAACTGCTGGGCTGCTACCTGCCCATGCTGTGGCTGAGCAACAAGGGCAGCGCCTGGCTGCTGTTGCCGGCCGCCATCAGCCTCTTGATCTTCGTGTGGCTGCTGACCTTGCATCCAGCCGCCAGCGGCCGCGTGTATGCCACGTATGGCGCCATCTATATCGCCACGGCGCTGGGATGGCTGTGGCTGGTGGACGGCATCACGCCCGCCTGGACCGACATCGCCGGCGTGGGCCTGGCCCTGGCCGGCGCCGCCGTCATTGCCATGGGGCACAAGACGGCTTGATGTGCCTCAGGCAGCGTGCGCGCGGAAGTTCGTTTCCGCCGACCACGCCGCGCTGGCGCGGGCCAGCAACACGGCTTCGCCATCGGCCAGCCAGTCGTCCGCGTCGGCGATCTTCCACATGGCTTGCAGCAGCTTGCGGCGCAAGTCGGGATCGGTGATTTCGTCGAGCAGGCTGTCGATCACGCCATTGGCCAGCTGCACGGCGCCATGCACGGTCGAGGTCAGCATGTCGTCACACAGGTCTTGCAGCAGTTGCTGGAAGGCGGCCGGTTCCAGGTCGATATGCTCGAGGATCTTGCTGCGGTGCATCGCTTGCAGCTCGGCGCTGGCCAGGTTGCCATCGACCACCATCATCAGGGCCAAAATACGTCCCGCTGCCTGGGGACTATTTACTTCATACGTACGCATGATTTTCTACTCTTTCTATTAGTCAATTAAAAGGCGCGCCACCGCCACGCGGGGCGCGCCGTACCACATTTACTTCTTGTCGCTGCGGGTGATGAACACGCTCGCCACGCAGCTCGACACGATCAGCACTGCCACTACCAGCAACGATGCTTCCACCGGCACGTGGTACCACGGCATGATCAGCATCTTGGCGCCGATGAACACCAGCACCATGGCCAGGCCGTACTTGAGCATGTGGAAGCGGTCAGCCACATCCACCAGCAGGAAGTACAGGGCGCGCAATCCCATGATGGCGAACAGGTTCGACGTGAAGACGATGAACGGATCCGTCGTGATGGCGAAAATCGCCGGGATCGAATCCACCGCGAAGACCAGGTCCGTCACCTCGATCAGGATCAGCACCAGGAACAGCGGCGTGACATAACGCAAACCGCCCTTTGCCACGAAGAAACGTTCGCCGTGGTCGCCATCGGCCACCCGCAAGTGGCGGCGGGCAAAACGCAGCACCGGGTTGTTCGCCACGTCCGGCTCCGCATCGGCCGCCACCAGCATGCGCATGCCGGTAATCAACAGGAAGGCGCCGAACAGGTACAGCACCCAACTGAACTCGCTCACCACCCACGCACCGGCCATGATCATCACGGCGCGCATGACAATCGCGCCCAGCACGCCATAAATCAACACGCGGCGCTGGTACTGGATCGGCACCTGAAAGGCGCTGAAGATCAGCAGGAAGACGAACACGTTATCGACCGACAGGGCTTTCTCGATCAGGTAGCCGGAGAAAAACTCCAGCGCCTTCTGGTTGGCGATCTCGGGACCGGCCGTGCCGTTCAGATACCACCACAGGCCGCCGTTGAACAGCAGGGCCAGGCTGACCCACACGAGCGACCACGTCGCCGCTTCCTTGACGCTGACCTTGTGCGCCTTGTTGCCGCCGAAGACGAACAAGTCCAGCGCCAGCATCACCAGGACAAAGGCGATGAAGCCGGCCCACATGGGTGCCGTAGCAATACTTTCCAGGCCGTTCATCGGCGGCCTCCGCAACTGTCTGTTTGTATCCTGAAGTCCATGGCACTCTCCTTGCATGAATTGAGCAGCCATCATAGTCTGAATATAAACATCGAACAAATCGAATATAATTTAAGAATACATCGAAAAACTCGATGTATTTATTGCCGGGAAATATCATGTCTACACTCAACTTCAAGCACTTGCGCTATTTCTGGATGGTGGCCAAGACGGGCAGCATCGCGCGCGCGGCCGAGCAGCTGCACCTGACGCCGCAATCGATTTCCGGGCAGCTCAGCGAGTTTGCCGACACCCTGGGCGTGGAACTGTTCCGCCGCAGCGGGCGCCAGCTGGAATTGACGGACACGGGGCGGCGCATCCTCAGCCATGCCGAAAGCATCTTCAGCACGGGCGATGAATTGCTGGAAATCGTGCGCGACCAATCGCGCACCACGACGACGACCTTCCGCGTGGGCTGCGCCGATTCCGTGTCGAAACTGATCGCCTGCCGCCTCGTCGCGCCCGCGCTGGGACTGGCCGAGCCGCTGCGCATCATTTGCCGCGAAGGCCGGCTGGCCAGCCTGCTGGCGGACCTGGCAGTGCACCGGCTCGACCTGATCATGGCGGACCGCCCCATGCCGGCCCACTTGAGCGTGCGCGGCTTTAACCATTTACTGGGCGAAAGCGGCATGACCCTGTTCGGCACGCCAGCGCTGGCCGCCACCCTGACAGGGGGCTTTCCGCAATGCCTGGACGGCGCGCCGCTGCTGCTGCCCGGCGAAGACTTCGCCATTTACGGGCGCTTGCTGCAGTGGCTGGGCGACAACAATCTGCACCCGCGCATCGTAGGCGAGTTCGACGACAGCGCCATGATGAAAGCCTTCGGCCAGTCCGGCGCCGGCCTGTTCTTTGCGCCCACCGTCATCGCGCCCCAGGTCTGCGAACAGTACGCCGTGGTGGCACTGGGCCGGGTCGACAGCCTCGTCGAGCAGGTGTATGCGATCACCACGGAACGGCGCCTGAGCCACCCGGCCACCATCGCCATCAGCCAGAGCGCGCGGCGCGAGCTGTTCGTGTAGCAGTTCCGCAACTGCAATACCAAAATTAAATCCCGCAAATACATTTGAACAAATACATCTATATAATGGCAAGTCTCCCCGACGCCCTGCGCGCCCCTTCCTGGACTTGCCGCAATGAAGCACTTGCACGATATTCCCTCTGCCTTCAAGCATGAATTTGCCAACCCGCGCCTGTGGTGGTCGCGCGCCGTCGTCGTCGGCATGGCCGCCATCGCGGGCCTCGTCGTCGTCGGTTTTACGTGGCTGGCGGAGGAAGCGCTGGACCTGTTTCTCTTTTTTAACGGCAAGGCCTGGTGGTTCGCCCTGCTGTGGACGCCAGCCTGCGCCGCCCTGCTGGTCTGGCTGACGCGCCGCTACGCGATGGGCGCGGCCGGTTCCGGCATCCCGCAAGTGATGGCGACACTGGATCCGGCCGTGGCGCCCGAGCAGCGCTCGCTATTTGTCTCGTTGAAACTCAGTGCCGCGAAAATCGGCCTGACGGCGGGGGGCTTGCTGGGCGGCTTGTCTCTGGGGCGCGAAGGCCCGTCCGTGCAAATTGCGGCTGGCGTGATGCTGGCCGCGCGCCGCTGGCTGCCGCGCCACTCGCAGGTGAGCGCCCATTCGCTGCTGGTGGCCGGCGGCGCGGCCGGCATCGCGGCCGCCTTCAACACGCCGCTGGCGGGCGTCATGTTTGCCATCGAGGAACTCTCGCGCTCGCCCGAGCAGCGCAACAGCGGCCTGATCGTGGCCGGCATCGTGCTGGCCGGCATGATGGCCGTGTCGATCCACGGCAACGCCACGCACTTCGGCATCATCCATCCCGGCCCCATCGGCCTGGCGCTGGCCTTGCCGGGTTTACTCGTCACCTTGATCGCAGGCGTGGCGGGCGGCCTGTTTGCCCGGCTGCTGCTGGCCTCCGCCCGGGGCAATCCGCTGGGAAAACTGTCCGCGTGGAGAAAGGGCCGGCCCGTGCTGTTCGCCGCCGTCTGCGGTGTGCTGGTGGCGGCCATCGGCATCGCCAGCCATGGCGCCACGTTCGGCAGCGGCACCGTGGCCACGCGCGCCATGCTGGAAGGCTCGTCCGACGTGGCGCCCGCCTTTGTTGCCTTCAAATATGTGGCCACGTGGCTGACCGTCTGGTCGGGCGTGCCGGCCGGCATCTTCGCGCCATCGCTGGCCATCGGCGCCGGCATCGGCCACGATATCGCCGTGCTGCTGCACTATCCGCACGCGCCCGCGCTGATCGCGCTGGGCATGGTGGGCTTCCTGGCCGCCGCCACGCAGGCGCCGCTGACGGCGTTTATTATTGTCATGGAAATGGTCGATGGCCACGGCATGGTGCTGAGCCTGATGGCCTGCGCGGTCGTCGCCAGCACAGTCTCGCGCGTACTCAGCGAACCGCTGTACGGGGCGCTGGCGCAATTGCAGCTGCAACGGTTGCCGCAGCAGCAAGCGGGCCGGGAAACTACATCGTAAACGGAAACGGTTGCATGCCCGCCTGCCTGTCATCGGGAGCGACGACGGCCAGCAAGGCGCTCAAGCCCTGGTTCAGGTGCGCCAGGCTGTCGGGGTCCAGCTGAGCCAGCGCACTGGGCAGCAAGCCGCGCGCCGGCTGTGGCGCGCCGGCGATCACGGCCTGTCCTTGCGCCGTCAGGGTCAGGGTGACCACGCGCTGGTCGGGCTGGTCGCGCGCCTTGCGCACATAGGCTTTCTTGACCAGCGCCTCGACCAGGTTGCTGGCCGTCGTCTGGTGGATCGACATCTTGCTGGCCAGCTCGCCCATGCGCAGTCCCGGCCGCTCCAGCAATTCCTGCATCACCCACAATTGCGCGCCCGACACGCCGCATTGTTTCTCGATCTGCGCCGAGTGGCGCTGCGCCGCGCGCATGACGACGCGCATGTTTTGCAAGGCCATGCCTTGCGCCCTGGCCAACGCCGAAACTTCCGCTTCCACCACCATTGCCTCCAGTTATCCCACCGGCTTCGCGCCTGCTGGCGGGCCGGAATCCCTGCATGATACCTGCAAAGGATGCGCTCGACTAACTGCTCGTTACAGGCTGCCCATCGCGCCACGCCTGCTCCAGCACCAGCTTGCCTGCCTTGTCCCACTGGCGCTCGATGCCGTGCTTCTTGCCGTGTTCGTACGGCACGATCTGCCGCAGGCTGCCATCGCTGTACCAGGTTTGCAGCAAGCCGTGGCGCTGGCCTTTGACGAATGGGGTCACGCTGGCGCGCACGCCGTTGGCATGCCAGTCCGTCGTGTCGCCATGGTCGCGCCCCTGCGCGTCTTTCTGCCAGGCAAACACGGGCCGGCCACTCGGCCCCCACGTTTGCAAGCTGAGCACGGCACCTTTCCGGTACAGCGTTTTGTTCGACATGACGCCATTGCCATGGCTTTCAAACGACCAGCCGTCGGGCTGGTCGTGCACCCAGACGGTTTTACCCAGCACGCTGCCGTCCTGCGCATACGTGACAAACTCGCCCTCGCGCTTGCCATCGACGAACTGTCCACGTTGGAACAGCTTGCCATCGGCATAAAACGATTCCTGCACGCCATCCATCTTGCCATTGCGTCGATACGAGCGGCTGCTGACGGCCCCATTCGCGCCATACGACACATGCTCGCCATCGGCCATCTCGTCGTCGTGATACAGCGTCTTGTACGCCAGCTGGCCATTCTCGTGGTACGTTTCAGAGATGCTGTCGCGCCCGTTCGGCAAGGCCGTCACCCGCTGCTGGACCTGGCCATTTTCAAAGTACACGCAGCCGCCCAGCAGCTCCTCGCCCTGGGCATTGAAGTAGGTTTCACGCTGCAGTTGGCCATTTTCGTAGTAGGACTTGCGAAAATGCACGAACCTGACCTGGCTCAGGTCCAGGTCCGTGGTGTAGGTTTCAAAGGCCAGCATGCCCGGCGTGTCGGGAAATTCGAGGCGCACATGCCAGGCGCCCAGCGCCTCGTCGCGCACGGGCGGCGTGCGCAGCGCATACACGGCGCGGCGCTGGTTGCTTGGCATGAAATTTTGATCCAGATACATGGTGTGGTCTTCCTCCTGTAAGGTTGGCGTTGGCGTTTGCCCTTCGGGCTGTTCCTGTGCCGCCAGTGGCAGGGCTGCGCCCATGGCCAGCGCGGCGGCCAGCAGCCAGCGCATCGTCTGTGGTGTCTGCATTGTGTTCCATTGCAATGTTATTGTGTGGGCGCCATCATAATGGAAAGCAACGTTTTCCCCCGTCACGAAAGAAATCCATGCACTTGCCCGCCGCCCCCAGCGACACCCAGATACTGGACATCATCGATGCCTGGATCTCCGACCTGGCGCGCGGCGATTACGCGTGCGCCCATGCGCGCACGGCGCACGACGCGTACTACGGCTGGACGCCGGCGCTGCTGCGCGCCGTGATCGAAGGGTATGGTTCGCCGGAGCCGTATGCGGATGGCACGGCGTATCGCGTCACGCCGGCAGCCCAAGCCAGCGGCGCGCCACATGAGCGCTGCGTCGAGCGCCTGGCTGGCCAGGACGGCGGCGCGGCGCTTGCCGAAGCGCGCCATTCGCTGCCCCTGAATGGCGTTTGGTCGGATCTGACCGCCACGTTCCGCGTGGAGGGCGCCACGCTGGTATTACAGGAAATTCACGTGTTCTAAGGTGCTAGGCCACGCCATCCTTGACGGGAGACAGCTGGCTCGCATGCAGGCGCGCATACGCGCCGCCCTGCTGCAGCAAGTCCGTGTGGCTGCCCGCTTCCACCAGGCGCCCGCCCTGCATGACGACGATGCGGTCGGCACTTTCGATGGTCGACAGGCGGTGGGCGATGACGATAGTGGTGCGGTTGCGCATCAGCACTTCCAGCGCCGCCTGCACGGAACGCTCCGACTCCGTGTCCAGTGCGCTGGTCGCTTCGTCGAGCAGCAGGATCGGCGCATCCTTGTACAGGGCGCGGGCGATGGCCAGGCGCTGGCGTTGCCCGCCCGACAGGCGCGAACCGTTCTGCCCCGCCTGGGTCTCGTAGCCCTGCGGCAACTGCATGATGAAGTCGTGCGCGTAGGCGGCGCGCGCCGACGCTTCGATCCTGTCCTGGTCCGGGGCCGGGTCGCCATACGCGATATTCGCCGCCATCGTGTCATTGAACAAAATCACATCCTGGCTGACGAGGGCGAACTGGCGCCGCAGAGCCAGCAAGGCGTAATCGCGCAGGTCCACGCCGTCGAGCAGGATCTGGCCGCCGCTGACGTCATAGAAGCGCGGCAGCAAGCCCAGCAAGGTTGTCTTGCCACCGCCGGAGCCGCCCACCAGGGCCACCGTTTCGCCGGCGCGGATGTCGAGCGTGATGTCGCTCAAGGCCGTGGGCGCATCGGGATCGTCGCTGTTGTAGCGGAAGTTGACGTTCTGCAGGGACAGATTGCCGTGCACCGTGACGGGCGCGATGGTGCCCGGGTCCGGTTCCAGCGGCGTGTCGATCAGGCCGAAGACGGACTCGGCCGCAGCCAGGCCCCGCTGCAGCGGCTCATTGATCTTCGTCAAATTCTTGATCGGCGACTGCATCGCCATCAGCGCGCCCATGAAGGCAACGAAGGCGCCCGGCGTGATGGCGCCGCTTTGTGCGCGCAGCATGGCGAAATAGATGACGGACGACAGGGTAATGCCGACGAGCATCATGATGAAGCCGGAATTCATGGCCGAGGTAGCTGCATGCTTGACGGCCAGCTGGCGGTTGCGCTTGACCACGTTGACGAAGCGCGCCTGTTCATAATCCTGGCCGCCGAAGATTTTCACGACGCGCTGGCCGCCGATGCTTTCGTCGAGCACGGACGTCAGCTCGCCCACGGCTTGCTGCGAACTCTTGCTCAGGTGGCGCATGCGGCGTCCCGCCAGGGTCACAACGATGGCCACGATGGGCATCGAGGCCATGCAGAACAGGGCCAGCTTGACGTCAATGCTGAACAATAAAATCAGGTAGCCGACGGTGGCGACGGAATCGCGCACCATCACGTTGAGCACGTTCAAGCCCGCCTGCGACACCTGGCTGGCGTCGAAGGCCACGCGCGACTGCGTCAGGCTGGTGGTGGTGGTATCGAAAAAGCGGCTGGGCAGGCGCATGATGGTGGCGAACATCTTTTCGCGCAAATCGGCCTGCACCCGGCTCGATAACCAGACGGAACCATAATCGCCGGCAAAGCTCGACACCATGCGCAGCACGGCCAGGCCCAGGATGGTGGCGGGAATCACCCACAAGTCCACCTGCCCCGCCTGTGCCGGCAAGAAACGGTCGACCCAGCCCTGCAACATGCCCATCACGCCGGACGCGGGCGCGACCTGCGTGCTGGCCGTCGCGCGCATGGCGTCGACGACGTTTTGCAACTGGCGGATTAACAACACATCGGTGGCGGACGCCACGCCCACGGCCAGCAAGGTGGCGGCAACGATGGCGCCATAGCGGCGAAACTGGCCGGCCAGGCGGAAGAACAGGAGGCGACTTTGCTGCATGCAGGTGAGAAAAGTGAGGGTAAAACGTGATTCTAACCGCTGCAACACTTACTTATGAGAAAGTCGTACCTTGCCGGTGCAGAACCGGCAAGGGAAATGCACGGACGATCAGCTCTTCGCCACTTTCCAGGCGGCCGTGCCGGCCTTGCAGACCGTCAGCTTGAGGGTCTGTTCCTGGCCCTTGGCGCTCAAGCCCACCTGCACCTTGCGGCACGTTTGCGCCTCCGTCTTTTGCGTATCGCTGGCCGTGATCTCGGCGGCGATGCGCACGGAATTGCGCAAGCCTTCATTGCTCCATTGCACGGTTTCGCCATCCTTCTTGTCATTGAGCACGTCGGTGACGGCTTTCACGAAGACGGGCTTGTCGTTCTTGTTCAGGTAGGCCATCGGCGTATCGGCCAGGAAACCCAGGCCGACGGCGGAGGCGGAAGCGCTGAAGACGACGCTGCCGAAGATCAGGGCGGACAGCAGTGTGGCGGGACGAATACGCATGGAAAACTCCTTTAAAGTGAAAATAGGGACCGCCGGAGCGGTCCTTAGCCGGGATCCGCCGGCGAAATACCCACGGCCAGCAAGGCATCGATGCTGGGCACAAAATAGATCGCCGACGACAGCGCCGTGGAAAAATCCAGCAGCCGGTCCGTCTTGGTGACGCCATCATAGCCTACGCCGTACATTTGCCGCAGCATGCCCATGGTCACCGTGATGTCCTTGCAAAAACCGACAAACATGACGCCCGCCTCGCCGGCATTGGCGTAATTGGCATTGCGGCGCACGATATCGACTTCCTCGCCATCGCGGATGAACTGGTTGCGGCCCACGTGGGAATCGACGGGCAGCGGCGACAATTCATGGCTGCCGGCCTTGGTGCGGCCCCACACCTGCTCCGCCGCATGCACAGGCAAGGCGCGCAGGCGCTCCACATCCATGCGCCACTTTTGCAGCAGCACGGTCGAACCGCCTGCGCCCGCTTCGCCATCCGGAATGATGGCCACGCCGTTGGCGCGAAACGGATTCGGATTGGCGACGCCGTCGGCAAAACCGTCGAAGGTCACGTTATTGTGATACGGAAAACACACCTGCTCGCTGGCCAGCTCGGCGAAGGGACTCAAAAGCGTGAGCGTCGTGCGCATGCTGTCGTACAGGGTGGCCGCGTTCGACTGCGTGATCCAGACCCAGAAATCGTGCTGCGTGGCCGGCGCCGTCTTGCCATTGGCGCCCACCAGGTCTTGCGCGAACGAGGCCATGTTGTCCGGCACGCAGCCGGGGCAGGCGGCGCGCCACAGCTCGGGCTTGAATCCCAGCACCACATTGGCCGTGCCGCCCGTCAACTGATGGTGGCGGTTCAGGGTGGGATCGAGGATACCCGTGACTTCGGACTCCCACAGCTTTCCAAGTAACTTGAACAGCTGCCGCAGGTCGACGCCGGCCTTCACATTGAACTGCAAATGCACTTCGTCGCGCGCGACGACCGACAACATGCTTTGTGGAATTGCCATAACCAATATTCCTCTTTTTGTTTTCTATGTGGATCTTAAACCAGAAGTGCCGGATGGCAGTTTCATTTAGGCAACATGCTTTAGGCAACATGCGATAACTGTAACTATAGGTAGTCATGAATTGGACGATAATGCAATGACGTAGAGCAAGAATAAGAATGGATACCATTGCATGAAATTGTATGAAAAGCTCGTCAGCGACATCGAGCAACTGGTGGACAAGGGCGTGCTCCTGCCCGGCGAACGCATTCCGTCCGTGCGCCAGACCAGCCAGCAGCACAAGCTGAGCATCACCACGGTGCTGCGCGCCTACGTCAAGCTGGAAGGCATGGGCGTGATCGAAAGCCGGCCCCAGTCCGGCTACTTCGTGCGCCAGCGGGCCAGCGATGCGGCCACACCGTCCTTGTGCATGCAGGCTTCGCATCCCAGCCCCGTGCCGGCGGAAGTGCACGTCAGCCGCCTGGTGCTGTCGACCCTGCGCTCGATCGGTTTGCATGACGCCATACCGCTGGGCTCGCCCTACCCCGATCCGTCGCTGTTTCCGTGGGAACGCATCAACCAGTATGCGGGCACCGTGGCGCGCCGCAACCGCGCGTGGAGCGTGACGGACGACCTGCCGCCGGGCAACCCGCAGCTGATCCGCGAAATTGCCCGCCGCCACATGGAAAACGGCCTGGCCGTCGATCCCGACGAAATCATCGTCACCGTGGGCGCCACGGAAGCCATCAACCTGTGCCTGCAAGCCGTGGCCAAGCCGGGCGACACCATCGCCGTCGAGTCGCCTACCTTCTATGCCATGCTGATGGCCGTCGAACGGCTGGGCATGAAAGTGGTGGAAGTGTCCACCGATCCGTATGAAGGCATCAGCATCGAGGCGCTGGCCGACATCATGGCCCAGCAACCGATCGCCGCCGTCATGGTGATGCCGAACTTCCAGAATCCGTTGGGCTTTCAAATGTCCGACCAGCGCAAGCGGGCCCTGGTCCAGCTGCTGGAGCAGCACGATGTGCCCGCCATCGAAAACGGCGTCTACAACGAGCTGTACTACGGCGACGCCCACCCGTCCTCGCTCAAGTCCTACGACCGCAAGGGCCTGGTGCTGCACTGTTCCTCGTTTTCCAAAAGCCTCAGTTCCGCGCAGCGCGTGGGGTGGGCCCTGGCCGGACGCTACCGGGGCAAGGTGGAGGAACTCAAATTCCTCAACACCCTGGCCACGTCCTCGTTTCCGCAGCTGGCCATCGCCGAATACCTGCAAAACGATGGCTACGAACAGCATCTGCGGCGCACCCGCAAGGCCTATGCCCAGCAGGCGCGCATCATGGCGGCCGCCGTGCAGCGCTTCTTTCCTGCTGGCACGAAAATCTCGCACCCGCAGGGCGGCTACGTGCTGTGGGTGGAATTGCCCGGCGACATAGATTCCATGCAGCTGTACCGGCGCGCGCTGGAATGCAAGATCACGGTGGGTCCGGGGCGCATGTTTTCCGTCAGCCAGGCCTACAAGCATTGCATCCGCCTCAACTACAGCTATCCGTGGAGCGTGGGCGTCGAGCAAGCCATTATCCTGCTCGGCAAACTCATCACCGAATTCCTCTAGCCCCATCCTTCATCCGCCCACCAGCGACATGCGCACGGTGGGATACTGCTTGCGCCCGCCAAGCTGGGCCAGTGCGCCGCGCACTTCCGAGTAGCGGTCGCCACGCCGCTGCCAGTGCTGGCGCAGCAGGGTTTCCAGCCCTTGTCCGGTATCAAGCTGGGGCAGCAGGTCGAGGCCGTCCTGGGCGAACAAACAGGTAAACAACTTGCCGTCCGACGAGACGCGCACGCGGCTGCAGTCGCCGCAGAACGGCTGCGACACGCTGGAAATGAAGCCCACTTCGCCGCCGCCATCGAGATAACGGTAGCGGCTGGCCGTCTCGTGCAGGACAGGCTTGCCTTCGCCCAGCGACACGAGGGGGAATTCGGCGGCGATCAGCGCGCGCGCCGCCTCGGACGTGACGACGTGCGTGCGCGACCAGGCGCCGATGCCACCCACGTCCATGAATTCGATCAGGCGCAGGATCACGCCCGTGTGGCGGAAATGGCGTGCCAGCGGCACGATCTGGCTGTCGTTGACGCCTTTCTGCACGACCATGTTGATCTTCACGGGGTTCAAGCCCACGGCTTGCGCTACCTCAATACCGTGCAGCACTTTCTCGACGGGAAAATCGACGCCATTCATGCGCTGAAAAATGCCGTTATCGAGACTGTCGAGGCTGACGGTGACCCGGTCCAGGCCCGCATCCTTCAGCGAGCGCGCCTTGGCCGCCAGCAAGCTGCCATTCGTCGTCAGCGCGATGCTCACGGCGCGCCCGTCCGGCGTGGTGAGCTTCGCCAGCGTCTCGATCAGCTGCTCCAGGTTCTTGCGCAGCAGCGGCTCGCCGCCCGTGATGCGGATTTTATCCACGCCCAGACGCACGAAGGCGCGCGCCATGGTGTCGATCTGCGCGAAGGACAGGCGCTCGCTGGAGGGAAGAAACGGGTAATCGCTGGGGTACAGTTCGGCCGGCATGCAATAGGTGCAGCGGAAGTTGCACTGGTCAATGACGGAAATGCGCAAGTCCGTCAGGGGGCGACCAAGCATGTCCACGCACGGTTCAATATGGTCTGGCTGCGGATACCTGATGGTGTTCATTGTGCTTCCCCTTGATGTGCGTTCGTCTGGAAGTAGCATAGGACGAATGCAGGCACTCAAGGAGGTACAGTCCGGCGCCAGGCGATAGAGTACAGATTCGGCTTTACTCTCCTGGTGGCGCGAACACGCTGGCGCACAGCTCCGCGCCCGCCGTACTCAGCGAAGCGCTGCCGCCGCCACTCTCCGCCGTCGTTACGCTTGCCAGTCCCGCGCTGGACAGCGCATTGAGCTGGCGCAGCAAAGTGCTCATCTGCACTCCTGCCCGCTTGGCCAGCTTGGCCAGCGACCACGGTTTCTCCGGCGCCTCCTGCCGTGCTTCCCACAGCAGCGCCAGCAGGGCTATCAGCGCCGCGTCGACTCCGTCCTCCTTGTCTTCCTTGTGCATGTTTTTCTCCTTGTGCACATCATAAATCACGGCCGGCGCCGGCGCGACCGGCATCGTCGTCTTGCCATCTGTACTCTGTTTTTTTGTCCGGAACTGTGCGCCTACGGGGCGGTTCGCCGCCCCTACCATGTGATTGTCCCATCGCATATCACCAGGAGAGTCATCATGAGCAAGCCAAAGTCCGACGCGCGCATCGCGCCCTACACCCATGCCGCGGCCGGTTGGGGTGCCCTCAAGTATGTGGCCATCAACCTGTTCAAGGAAAAAGTCAGCGCGGGCAATTACCGCTCGCTGTTCGAGCAAAACCAGCCCGACGGTTTCGACTGTCCCGGCTGCGCCTGGCCCGACCGCGAACACGCGTCGACGTTTGAATTCTGCGAAAACGGCGTCAAGGCCGTGGCCGCCGAATCGACGAGCAAGCGCGTGCGCCCAGAGTTTTTCCAGGAACACACGGTCACCGAATTGATGGAGCAGTCGGACTATGATCTGGAGCAACATGGCCGTTTGACGGACCCCATGGTGTACGACTCTGCCAGCGACAAATACCAGGCCATTTCCTGGGACGACGCCTTCGCCCTTGTAGCGCACCACTTGCACGCGCTGGACGATCCGAACCAGGCCGCCTTCTATACGTCTGGCCGCGCCAGCAACGAAGCCGCTTTCCTGTATCAGCTGTTCGTGCGCGCCTACGGCACCAACAATTTCCCCGATTGCTCCAACCTGTGCCACGAAGCGACCAGCCGCGGCTTGCCGGAAACGGTCGGCATCGGCAAGGGAACGGTGCTGCTGGACGACTTCGAACATGCGGACACCCTGCTGCTGTTCGGCCAGAATCCCGCCACCAACCACCCGCGCATGCTGGGAGAATTGCGCGAAGCGTCGCGCCGTGGCGCCACCATCGTGTCCATCAACCCATTGCACGAACGGGGCCTGGAGCGCTTCACGAGCCCCCAGCATCCGCTGGAAATGCTCACGGGCGGCAGCACGAACATCTGCTCGCTGTTCATCTGCCCCACCCTGGGCGGCGACTTCGCGCTGATCAAGGCCATGGCCAAGCGCGTCGTCGAGCTCGATGACGCGGCCATCGCCCACGGCCAGGAGCGCGTGCTCGACTGCACCTTCATCGCCGAGCACACGAAGGGCTTCGAAGCGTTCGCGGCCGACCTGCGCGCCGAAAGCTGGGACTTGCTGCTGGCCGAATCGGGCGTGGCGCGCGACAAGATCGAGGAACTGACGCAGATCTATGTGAAGGGCAAGGCCGTCATCGCCACCTGGGGCATGGGCGTGACGCAGCACAAGAATTCGCTGGCCACCGTGCAAATCCTGTCGAACTTGATGATGATGCGCGGCAATATCGGCAAGCGCGGCGCGGGCCTGTGTCCCGTGCGCGGCCACTCGAACGTGCAGGGCGACCGCACCATGGGCATCGAGGAACAGCCGACCAAGGAATTCCTCGACCGCCTGGGCCTCGTCTTCAACTTCGAGCCGCCGCGCCACCACGGCTACGACGCCGTCGGCACGATCGCAGCCATGCTGGAAAAGAAAGTCAAAGTGTTTGTCGCGCTCGGTGGCAATTTCTCGATGGCCACGCCGGACACGCCGCGCACCTGGGGCGCGCTGCGCTCGTGCGACCTGACCGTGCACATCGCTACCAAGCTCAACCGCAGCCATCTGGTGCATGGCAAGGATGCGCTGATCCTGCCGACTTTGGGCCGCACGGAAATCGACGTGCAGGAAGGCGTGGCGCAAGGCGTGACGGTGGAAGACTCGATGAGCATGGTGCACATCTCGTTCGGCATGAACCAGCCCGCCTCGCCCAATCTGCGCTCGGAAATCGCCATCGTGGCCGGCATGGCGCAAGCGACCGTGGGCAGCGAAAAGATCGACTGGCTGCGCTTTTCCGGCAACTATGCGCTGCTGCGCGATTCCATCGAGCAAGTTTTTGACGACTTTTTCGACTACAACTTGCGCGTGGCCAAGCCAGGCGGTTTCCACCTGAAAATCGCCTCGCGCGAACGCGTATGGAAGACGGACAGCGGCAAGGCGCAATTCCTCGTCAACGCCGTGGAACTGGACACGCCGATCCACCGTGCGCGCCAGCAATATGGCGAGCGCCTGATGGTGCTGATGACGACGCGTTCGCACGACCAGTACAACACGACGATCTATGCCATGGACGACCGCTACCGCGGCGTGTTCGGCCAGCGCCGCGTGGTTTTCATCAACAAGGACGACCTGGCCATGCTGGGCTTTGCGGCCGGCGACTGGGTCGACCTGATCGGCGTGTGGCATGACGGCATCGAACGCCGCGCCGACCGCTTCCTGCTGGTCGAGTACGACATCCCGCGCGGCTGCATCGGCGCCTACTACCCGGAAACCAATCCGCTGGTGCCGCTCGACAGCGTGGGCGAAGGCTCGCGCACGCCGACCTTCAAATCCATCCCCGTGCTGCTGTCGCCTTCGGCCGCCCTCAGTTGATCAGGAGAACGCCATGTTCGGTTTCGATACCCTGGACCTGTCGCGCGCGCAATTTGCGATGACGGCCATCTTCCACATCCTGTGGCCCATATTGACGATCAGCCTGTCGCTATTCCTGTTTGTCGTCGAGGCGCTGTGGCTGCGCACCAGCGACCCCGTCTACTACCGCCACGCGCGCTTCTGGAGCAAGCTGCTGGTGCTCAACTTTGCCGTCGGCGTCGTCAGCGGGATTCCCCTGGAATTCCAGTTCGGCACCAACTGGGCGCCGTTCTCGCACCATTCCGGCCAGTTCATCGGCAACATCCTCGGCTTCGAGGGCGCCATGGCCTTCATGCTCGAGGCGGGCTTCATCGGCGTCATGATGTTCGGCTGGGGCCGCGTACCGAAAGGCGTGCACCTGTTTGCCACCGGCATGGTGGCGCTCGGTTCCAGCATTTCCTCGTTCTGGATCATGGTCGCCAATTCCTGGATGCAGACGCCGGCCGGCGTGCGCGTGGTCGACGGCAAGATCATCGTCACCGATTATGTGGCCGCCATCTTCAATCCCGACATGGCCTGGGCCGTGGGCCACATGTGGGTGGCGGCCGTGGAAACGGGCTTGTTCGTCATCGCCGGCATTTCCGCCTGGTATATGTTCAAGCGCCGCGAGCCGGCCTTCTTCGCCCGCTCGTTCAAGCTGGCGCTGATGTTGCTGCTGGTGATCGCACCGTTGCAAGTGTGGCTCGGCGATTCGAGCGGCGTCGACGTCTTCAAGACCCAGCCCGCCAAGGGCGCGGCCATCGAAGGCCACTGGCACACGAACCGCGATGGCGAAGGTGCGGCCTGGTCCCTGCTGGCCTGGCCCAACCAGGCGGAGCAAAAGAATGACTGGTCCATCGAAGTGCCCGGCATGCTCAGCGTGATCGCCACGCATAGCGCCACGGGCAAGATCACGGGCCTGGCCGACATCGCCCGCGAAGACCAGCCGCCCATGCTGCCGCTACTGTACTACGCTTTCCGCGCCATGGCCGGCATCGGCATGTGGTTTGTGCTGCTGTCGTTCTGGACCTTCGTGGCCTGGCGCAAGGTGGGCGGCCGGGTGGAAGAGTTCGTGCGCAAGCGCAAGCTGCTGCTTGCCTGGGTGCTGACGATACCGCTGCCGTATATCGCCGTCGAGTGCGGCTGGATCGTGCGCGAAGTGGGACGCCAGCCGTGGGTCGTGTACGGCTTGCTGCGCACGCGCGACGCCGTCTCCGACGTGGCGGCCCATGCCGTGGCCGGCAGCATGCTGATGTTCTTCGTGTTTTACATCGTGCTGTTTGTCACTTTCTTTGTGTTTGCCAAAAAATGGCTGCAACAAGGCCCGGATGTGGCGCTGCCGCTGCCGGACGCTGCACATGCCGTGGGGTACTGAAGTGCGCCGCTATCTGACTAGGAGTTTGTAATGGATATCAATTCGCATGCCATGCTGGGCAATGCCTGGTTCGGCCTGATCGGCCTGATGCTGATCTTTTACGTGGTCACGGACGGCTTCGACCTGGGCGTGGGCATCCTCAGCCTGTTCACCCGCCGCGAGCAGGAGCGCAACCTGATCTTTCAATCGATCGCCCACGTGTGGGACGCCAACGAAACCTGGCTGGTGGTGGTGGGCGGCGCCCTGTTCGGCGCCTTTCCCAGCGCCTACGCCACCTTGCTGGAAGGGCTGTACATTCCCATCATGCTGCTGATCGCCAGCCTGATCATGCGCGGCGCCTCGATCGAGTTCCGCCATGCGGCCGGCAACAAGCGCCTGTGGGACCTGATCTTCGGCGTGGGCAGCCTGCTGGCCGCCGTGGCGCAGGGCGTGGTGCTGGGCGAGGTCATCACGGGATTGCAGCCGGGATGGCTGAGCGGCATCTTCACGGCCTGCACGGCGCTGGGCGTGGTGGCCGGCTATTGCCTTCTGGGCAGCACTTATCTGATCAAGAAGACGGGCGGCCAGCTGGAAGCGGCAGCGCGCCGCTACGCCATGGCCAGCGTGCTGGCGACTGTCGCGGCCGCCATCGTGCTGTCGGCCGGCACCATGGTATTCAGCGCCATCGGCCACGACCGCTGGGCGCAGCCGGGCGTGTTCGGCGTGCTGCTGGCCCTGGCCGCCATCGCCGCCAGCGCCTTCATCTACATCCTGTGGGCCGTGCACGTGAACGGCGTGCGCGGCCCGTTTCGCGGCGCCATCGTGCTGTTCCTGGCGTCGTTCGCGGGCCTGGCCATCAGCTTCTTCCCCGATCTGGTGCCGGGCAAGCTGAGCATCGCGTCGGCTGCATCCGATGAGCCGACCCTGATCTTCATGCTGATCGGCATGGGTTCCATGCTGCCGATCATGATCGGCTACAACCTGTTCCAATACTACGTCTTCGAGGGCAAAGTCGTGCCCCAGAAGCATTGAGCGGCATCACATCATGATCATTCGGCCTACCACCAACTGGTTTCGCATGCTGTTTGTCTGGGATGGCTCGGTGCTGCAAGCCATCATCCCGCAATTGCTGCTGATGCTGGTCGTCAGTTCGCTGGCCCTGCTGACGGATGGCCGCATCTTCGGCGTCAAGATTCCACTCGATACGGCGCCGTTTCCCATGGTCGGCATCAGCCTGGCGATCTTCCTCGGCTTTCGCAACAATGCCAGCTATGCGCGCTTCGTCGAGGCGCGGCATATCTGGGGGCAATTGCTGATCGCCGCGCGGGCCCTTGCTTCGCAGGCGCTCACGTATCTGCCACAGGAGACGAGCGGCCTCGACCACCAGTTGCTGCTGCGCCGCCTGATCGCTTTCGTGTATGCACTCAAGCACCAGTTGCGCCAGACGGACCCGCAGGAAGACCTGGCGCGCTTCCTGCCGGCCGAGGATGTGCAGCGCTTGCAGGGCGTCAACTTCAAGCCTGTCGCCGTGCTCCATTCCGTGCGCGCCATGCTGCACGACGCCGTGCAGCACCAGCCGGGCCAGACCCAGCTGCTGTGGATGCTCGACACCCAGCTCAACGACCTGGCCGCCACCGTGGCCGGCTGCGAGCGTATCAAGAACACGCCGATACCGTATCCGTACGGCGTGCTGGTGCACCGCACCGTCTACATGTACTGTTTTTTACTGCCGCTGGGCCTGGTGGACGCCATCGGCGTGGCCACGCCCCTCATTTCCGTCTTTGTCGCCTACACCCTGTTTGCGCTGGAAGCCATCGCGCAGCAGATCGCCGAACCGTTCGGCCTGGCGCCCAACTGCCTGGCCCTGAACGCCATGACGCGGGAAACGGAACGCTCGCTGCTGGAATTGCATGGCGACCCGCTGCCGCCTTCGATACGGCCTTGTCCGCGCTATCAAATCAATTAACGGGAGAACACACATCATGGAATGCGACATCACCACCATCGAACGCGACGGTTATCTGGAAGTTCCCATGGTGCGCCACCAGGCCGGCGTGGCCACGGCGGGCCACGACATGGTGGCCGAGGAGTATCCCGTGGCCCTCGTCTACAACGGCATCGCCCACGCGGTGATGATGGCCACGCCGCGCGACCTCGAGGAATTCGCCGTCGGCTTTACCTTGACCGAAGGCATCGTCGGCAGCGTGCGCGATATCTACGACCTCGACGTGTGCTGCGGCGCGGACAGCGCGGAAGTGCGGCTGACCATCGCCCAGCCGGATTTGATCAAGCTCAAGGCCCGCCGCCGCGCGCTGACGGGGCGCACGGGTTGCGGCGTGTGCGGCATCGAAAGCCTGTCCCTGCTGGACCTGGTGCCGGAAAAGATCACGCGCCCCCTGCCGCCGCTGGTCGCCAGCAGCGCCATCCTCGGCCGCGCCGCGCGCGAACTGCTGCCCTACCAGGAATTGATGCACAAGACGGGCGGCGTGCATGCGGCCGCCTGGTGCACGGCCGAGGGCGCCATCGTGAAAGTGTTCGAGGACGTGGGCCGGCATAACGGCCTGGATAAACTGATCGGCTACCTGGCGCTGCACCGCATCGCCATGCACGACGGCTTCGTCTTCCTGTCCAGCCGCGCCAGCTATGAACTGGTGCGCAAGTCGGCGCGCATGCATATCGGGCTCGTCGCCACCATCTCGGCGCCCACCTCGCTGGCCATCCGCATCGCGCGCCAGGCCGGCATGCAGCTGGCCAGCTTTTGCCGCCGCGACGGCTTTGTCGATTACACGACGGGCGAAAGGGGAAATAGCGGCCAGCATGCACCTTGAACAGCCGATGCTACATTCTTTGCCGTAAAGCAAGTGCACGCTTGACTTGCCGCCGCTGCAGGCCAACTATGACAATAGTTTCCTATTGTTAACTTTGCCTGCAGCCACATGCTGGCGCGGCAGCGATGAAAGGATGGCGGCGATGGCCCTGGCACAAGAGCAGCATCTGATGGATACGTGGCAAACGGGCGGCTTGAAGCCGCGTGCCTGCGATTGCGGCGGCACCGTCTTCACCATCCTGCACCAGCGGGTGATGGCGGACATGCGGCGCCGCCAGTTTCTCGGTGGCACGGCCGCCATGCTGGCGCCGTTCATCGGCTTGTCCACCGGCAACGCCGTCGCCCAGCAGCCGCAAACGCCCCAGCGCCCCCTGCTGCTGACCAATCTGCGCCTGTTCGACGGCACGGGCAAGACGCCCCGCTCCGGTATCCACGTGCTGGTGACAGGCCCGACCATTACCGCCCTGTTGCCGGCCGGCGAGAAGGTGGAAGGCGCGCACGTCATCGATTGCCAGGGCAAGCTGGTGATGCCGGGCCTGATCGACGCCCACTGGCACACCATGCTGGCCGCCATCAACCAGGTGACGGCCATGACGTCCGACGTTGGCTATCTGTATCTGGTGGCGGCGCAGGAAGCGCAGCGCACCCTGCTGCGCGGCTTTACCTCCGTGCGCGATCCTGGCGGCCCCGCCTTTGCTTTACAACGCGCCATCGATGAAGGCATCGTCGACGGTCCGCGCATCTTCCCCTCGGGCGCCATGATTTCGCAAACCTCGGGCCATGGCGACTTCCGCCTGCGCTCGGAGATTCCCCGCGCGGCCAACGCGCCGCTGGGCATGGCGGAAACGGCGGGCATGGCCATGATCGCCGATGGCGAGGCGGAAGTGCTGCGCCGCGTGCGCGAGCAGCTGATGCTGGGCGCGACGCAAATCAAGATGATGGCCGGCGGCGGCGTCGCGTCGATGTACGACCCGCTCGACAGCACGCAATATTCGGAACGCGAACTGCGCGCCGGCGTGGAAGCGGCCGCCGACTGGGGCACGTATGTGATGACCCACGTCTACACGCCGAAAGGCATACAGCGGGCCATCCGCGCAGGCGTGCGCAGCATCGAACATGGCCAGCTGGCGGACGACGATGCCGTGCGCCTGATGCGCGACACGGGCACGTGGTGGAGCCTGCAGCCTTTCCTGCAAGACGCGGATGCGAATGTCTACCCCGATGCGGCGCGCAAGGCCAGCCAAACCATCGTATCCGAAGGCACGGTGAAGGCGTATGCGCTGGCGCAAAAGTACGGCATCAGGACGGGCTGGGGCACGGACATCCTGTTCAGCGCGAAAAACACGCCCACGCAGGGCCGCCAACTGGCGAAACTCACGCGCTTTTACGATCCCCTGACCTTGCTGGCACAGGCGACGGGGCAGAATGGCGAACTGCTGGCCCTGTCCGGCCAGCGCTCGCCCTATCCGGGCACTCTGGGCAAGCTGGCCGTGGGCGCGTTTGCCGACTTGCTGGTGGCCGATGGCGATCCCACGAAGAACCTCGATTTCCTCGCCCAGCCGGAAGAAAGCCTGCTGCTGATCATGAAGAACGGGCGCATCTACAAGGACAAATTGAGCGCGCCACGGGCAAGCTGAAGGCTGGCGCGTTGGCAACAGCGATGGCTTGCCGCATAATGCGCCCATGTTCAAACTGACTTTTCTCGGCACGTCTTCCGGCGTGCCCACGCGCCACCGCAACGTCACGTCGCTGGCCCTGCAAACCACGCACAACCGCGACTGGTGGATGATCGATTGCGGCGAAGCCACGCAGCACCGGCTGCAGCGCCTGCCCCTGTCCGTGCACGACCTGGTGGGCATCTGCATCACCCACGTGCATGGCGACCACAGCTATGGGCTGCCTGGCTTGCTGGCCAGCGCCTCGATGACGGGACGCAAGAAGCCCTTGCTGCTGATCGCCCCGGCCGCCATCAAGGCCTGGATCGACGCCACCCTGCTGCACACGGAACTGTTTTTGACGTACCCCTTGGTTCATATCGACGTGGACAGCGCGCCAGTCGTGCATGAGGAAGCGGGCTTGACCATCTCACGCCATGCGTTGTCGCACCGCGCCCCGAGCGTCGGTTATCGTTTTGCGCTGGAAACAAGCAGGTGGAAGCTGGACAAGATGGCCCTGCAGGCAGCCGGCGTGCCGCCCGGCCCCGCCTGGGGACTCTTGCAGGCTGGCCAGGATGCGATCCTGGACGATGGCACGGTATTGAACGCCGCCACCTTCCGCCAGACGGACACGCAGCGCGCCACGGTGGTGATTGGCGGCGACAACGACACGCCAGCGTTGCTGACGGACGCCTGTGCCGGCGCGCAACTGCTCGTGCATGAAGCCACCTACACGGAAGCCATGCTGCAGAAAGTGGGCCCCGGCCCCACGCACAGTTCCGTGCAGCGCGTGGCGCAGTTCGCCGAAGCCGCCCGCTTGCCGAACCTGATCCTCACCCACTTCAGCGCCCGCTATCACCATGCGGACGGCATGGCCGAGCTGGAAGCGGAAGCCCGGCTGCATTACTCGGGTGAACTATTCCTCGCGCGCGATTTCGACAGCTATGAACTCGATGCGGCAGGTGTGCTCAGCAAGCTGCCGGCAAAGAAATCTAGTGGGGATTGACGCCATACTGCGCCGCATACTCTGCCGCCAGCGCGCGCGCCGCCTGCTGCTGTGACGGCGTGAGGATTTCCAGCAACTGGTCGCGGTTCTTGATCGATTGTGCGCTGCCCGCCTCGGCCGGCATGGCGATCCACGCATACGCCTGCACGTAGTCGAGTTCCACGCCCTGCCCTTGCGCGTACAGCAAGCCGTATTCGTTCTGCGCCGACAGGGAACCGGCTTCGGCCGCCTGCTTGTACCAGAAGGCCGCCTCGGCGAAGTCTTGCGGCACATCAACCCCCTTGCGGTAGGCCTGCGCCAGGTTGAATTGCGACTGGCCATCGCCCGCCTCGGCCGCCTGGCGGCCATACGCGAGCGATTGCGCCATGTCTTGCGCGACGCCATCACCGCTCGCATACATCAGGGCCAGATTGGCCAGCGACGGCGGAAAGCCCGCCTGCGCGGCTGCCGTGAACAGTTCCACCGCTTTCGGCAAGTCTTGCGTCACGCCATGGCCCTGGTAATACAGGCTGGCCAATAAATGCTGGCCGGCAGGATCGCCGGTGCGCGCAGCCGCGTCGAATTGCCTGAATGCCTCGGCGTGCTGACCGTCGTTATAAGCGAGAATGCCCGCTTCATTCAAAGATTCGGGAGAGGATGTCATCAGAATTCCTTATTCGGGGATTTTTGGGCATTGTACACAGCACTGTTCCGCGCAGAATGCACGATAGGGAATGGTGTGGCACATTGCCCAAATCATGCGTTATCATCATTCTCCGCCCGATATAATCGGGGCATTGTGCCCTACATTTGGGGCCCGATATCCGCCCAAGAATAACGCCATGAAATTGATTGTTCTGCTTTTATCCCTGATTTCCACCTCGGTTTATGGCGGCACCTTGCACCTGGACAAAGCCGCGACAGGCAAAGTACGGCAAGCGGCCGATATCCGCTATGCGAATCACGATGAAAAACAGACGTACCAGCTGAAAATCGGGAAGCAGTGGATACCTGGAAGTTGCAGCACCAGCGGCACGGGCAATTTGCATGCGCTGCTGGTCGACATGAATTTCGACGGCCATGCCGACCTGTGGGTTACCGGTTACACGGATAGCCAGGGACGCATCCGCTGTTCCGATGTATGGCTGTGGGATGCGCCGGCGAAGCAATACCGTTTCAATCAACCCATGTCTGCCATTCCGAATCTGGATATCAGCACAGCCGATCAAAAAATCGAAGGCGGCATCCCCAATTGCGGCTGCGCCGCGCAATGTTTTTATGAAGACAGCTATGCGTGGCGGACTGACAAATTAATCACCACTGCCCGGCGCGAACAGGATTGCGAGCGCTATCGGGAATACCGCTTGAATGAAAAAGACGCCTTGATCATCGTCAAGGATGAAATCATCGATAGCGGCAATCCCGGCCAGCAGGCCATCGAGAATACAAAAGTAGTTGACTGGCAGCGTCACGCGAAAATCATGCGCAAACCTTGGGAATGATATTTATCCTGTCCTGCCCGCCATTCATCCGACACCATCGAGTTAATACATGACGACACACCCAGCATCGATTACCTTCCATCCCGCCAGGGCGGAAGACACCCCGGCCTTTATCGCCTTGCGCGGCAAGACGCGGCAAAACGCCGTTTCCGAGGAACGCCTGGCGGAAGTGGGCATCACGGCCGTCACCTGGGCGGAAATGATGCGCTCGGGAAGCCTGCCTGGCCAGGCCTGCCATCACGACGGCCAGCTGGTAGGCTACTGCTTTGGCGAGCGCGACACGGGCGAAATCATCGTCCTGGCCCTGCTGCCGGAATTCGAAGGCTTAGGCATCGGCAAGACCTTGCTGGAACTGGTGATGACGGAACTGCGCGCGCAGGGCCACCAGCGGCTATTCCTCGGCTGCTCCAGCGATCCCGCTTCGCGCTCCTACGGCTTTTACCGTTACCTGGGCTGGACGGCGACGGGCGAGACGGACAAGTATGGCGACGATGTGCTGGAGTTTCGCTTTACGGCCTAGGTTGTCAAACGGTTGGCATCCCACACGCGCATGATGTGCGTGATGGCAGCGTCAAACACGGCGTAGCCAACGCCATCGCGGGCCTGAATCGACACGCCCGATAAAAAGCTGTCGAAGACGGACGCCAGCGCGCTCGCGTCCGTACCCGCTGGCAATTCGCCGCTGGCCATGCCCCGCTCCACGCAATGCACGAAACCGGCGCGGGTGCGGGCGCGCGACGCGGTGAGGGGCGCGGCCACGGCCGCATGCTCGGCCGTCGGCGCGCTCATGCAGCCGAGCGCCACCATGCAGCCGGGCGGATGTCCCGGCTCGGACTGCATGCTGGCCGACTGGCGCAAGGCCAGCTCGATGGCCGCGCGCGGCGCCAGGCCATCGTCCCACAGGCATTCCGTCACGCGGGCAAACGTGTCCAGATAGCATTGCGCCGCTTCGCGGAACAGCGCTTCCTTCGAGCCGAACGCCGCATAAAAGCTGGGCGCGGAAATGCCGCCGCCCAGGCTCGCCTTGAGCTGGCTCAAGGAAGTCGATTCATATCCCTGCTGCCAGAATAAAAACATGGCCTGCTCGACCGCTGCCTGCCGGTCGAACGTGCGCGGCCGTCCCATTTGCGCCATCCATCGCTCCTTCTCATCTACTCATGTGCCACTTACATACTACTCGATACAGAAGTCGTTGACAACGCGGTACGCCATCGCCTATATTTATACCGATCGATACATATATACCGCTATAACGGTCGGGGGATTCCTGCGCCCGATTACTTGACAAGGATGTTTGCCGTGAATCACGCTACGCTCACCACCGGAACCAGCCCTGCGCTGGCCGATCGCCTCCCCGTCGCCGGCCTGCTGGCCCTGGCCATGACGGGTTTTATCTGCATCGTCACGGAAACCTTGCCCGCCGGCCTGCTGCCGCAGATCAGCGCGGGCCTCGGCGTCAGCGCCGCGCTGGCCGGGCAAATGGTCACGGCCTATGCGCTCGGCTCCCTGCTGGCAGCCATTCCGCTCACCATCGCCACGCGCGGCTGGCGCCGCCGCAACGTGCTGCTGCTGACCATCATCGGCTTTCTCGCGTTCAATACCGTCACGGCCCTGTCGTCCCACTACTGGCTGACCCTCGCGGCCCGTTTCTTTGCCGGCATGGCGGCCGGACTGGCGTGGAGCTTGCTGGCAGGCTATGCGCGGCGCATGGTGGCGCCCCGCCAGCAAGGCCGCGCCCTGGCGCTGGCCATGGTGGGCGCGCCCGTCGCCCTGTCCCTGGGCGTACCGCTGGGCACCTTGCTTGGTTCGCTGGTCGGCTGGCGCGCCGCGTTCTGGATCATTTCCGCCCTGACATTGATCCTGATCGCCTGGGTGCTGGCGAAGGTGCCTGACTATCCGGGACTATCCGTCCATGAACGCCTGCCCCTGCGCCGCGTCTTCACGACGCCGGGCGTGCGCCCCGTGCTGGCCGTCGTCATCGCCTGGATGCTGGCGCACAACATTCTCTACACCTACATTGCCCCGTTCGTGGCGCCGGCCGGATTGACGCAGCGGGTCGACCTGGTGCTGCTCGTCTTCGGCGCCGCCGCCATGGCCGGCATCTGGATCACGGGCCGGCTGGTCGAGCGCCACCTGCGCGCAACCGTGCTGGCCAGCCTGGCCGTGTTCGCCGCGACGGCCCTCGTGCTGGGCCTCGCAGTGCACCTTCCCTTTGTGATCTACCTGGGCATGGCCGTCTGGGGCCTGAGCTTTGGCGGCGCGGCCACCCTGTTGCAAACGGCGCTGGCGGACACGGCCGGCAGCGGCGCCGACGTGGCCTTGTCGATGAATGTGGTGGCGTGGAATGGGGCGATTGCCGCCGCGGGCGTGGTGGGCGGCGCCTTGCTGGAAACCTGGGGTGCCGGCGCCTTCCCGTGGGCCATGGTGGCTTTGCTCGTGCTGGCCTTCCTCGTCGCCTGGTCGGCCCGCGCGCACGGCTTCCGGCCGGGACGGCGCAGCGGCGGCGCGCCCGTGGCCGGGCATTGAAACGGTGCTTTCAGATCGCCGCCGGCACGTCCAGAATACGGGGAACGTGCCCCGTATAGGCAAGGAAATTGACCAGAGTGGCATGCGACAGCGCCACTGTCGCCGTGTTGCGCAGCGGATGGGCTTGCACAGCATCCGCTTCCCACACGACCTGGTCCAGTACCAGTTCCACCGCCTGCACGTTGTCGTGGATTAGCGCAAACAGGCTGACGGAACCGGGCGTGATGCCCAGGTGCAGCAACAGGCGTTCGGGCGAGGCCATGCTCAGCTTACTTGCTGGCAATAGACGCCCCAGCGCCGCCAGGTCGATGCGCTTGTCAAAGGGCACGATGACGAGAAAATGCCGGCGGCCCTTTTCATCGCGCACGAATAGATTCTTGACCATCAGGCCAGGCATGGCTGGCACGTGCACCAGTGCTTCATCGATCGTGTGCACGGCCGGGTGCTCGACGAATTGGCAATCGCCGGCGCTGCTTGCCAGCCAACTGGACAGGATCTCTTGCATGGGTATTTCCTCAGCTCGGATGAATGGGCGATGAGGCGATTGTAGCGGCGCGCCATGTGGTGCGCTTGTCGTCAGGGCTTGTGCTCGTCCTGGTCGTCCTGGTCGTCCTTGTCGGCCGCCTCTAGTCCCCAGTCATTCCAGCCTTCGCCAAACAGCTCGATCGGATGCTGCGTGCGCTCGGAACCATTGCCGCAGCGCATGGCGTCCGGCGGACAATACTTGTCGCAACCCCAGCAGATGCGTTCGGGGTTCTTGGGGTTTAAGGGAAAAGGCTTGGCCATCGGCGGCGATCGTGGTCAGTTGAGGGTTCCTTGTAGACTCTAGACCTGGCACGGGGGGCGGTCAAACGAATTTCGGCTGGGAACTTGTCCGATATCAAGCTTGTGCAGATAGTGGAGCATCGGCATGGCGCCGTGCCCCTACTCCTGATCTTTTCTGACGGATATGGCCACTTCCAGCACGGTTCGCGCGTAATGTATCCCGCAGTCGACAGCCGGCTGCGCCTTCAGCTCATCCAGCACGTAGACCATCGTCACCATGGCGCCAGGCAC
Source organism: Janthinobacterium sp. BJB426 (assembly GCF_002735705.1). Lineage (GTDB taxonomy): Bacteria > Pseudomonadota > Gammaproteobacteria > Burkholderiales > Burkholderiaceae_D > Janthinobacterium. Next base: position 52,957 of record NZ_PDZL01000018.1, on the reverse strand, counting down.
GAACAGCCTGGTGTCCTGCTTGTGATTCGTGTAGATGCTTTCGTCGACTGTCGAGCCATCCGCCAGGCGCAAGGTGAAGCTGTTGACCTGATCGCCACGGCGGCTGTCCTGGCCCGCGAAATACGTTCGTTCGATGCTGCCCGTCAAGGTTTGCGTCTGGAGGCGTTTGGCCTCGATGCTTTCCCACCAGGCTTCGGAAGCGAACAGGCCGTGACTGCCTTTCAGGCCCATGTGGGGTCTGGAACTGTCGCGGGTGAGGGACTGGGTTTTGGCGACGCGGCTGGGGTCTTTTGCCAGGGCTTCGGCAAGGGTGTAGACGGGTTTCATAGGGCGCTCAATATTTGCGCCGGATGACGTAGGCATTGCCGGCAGGCTCAAAACCGAGCGTCGGATAGTAAGACATGGCATCCGGGGCGGAGAGCAGTATCAAGGAGACTTCGTCGCCGATGATAGCCTGAGTGCGCTTGACAAGTTCCTTGCCGATACCCAGCCCCTGGTACTGCTTGTTGACGGCCAGATCCGATAGATAGCAGCAGTAGGCATAGTCCGTCAGTGACCGGGCCAGACCCACAAGCTCATTATCCACCCAGGCCGACAGCAAAAGGCAAGGCGCAGCGAACATGCGCGCGATTCTCGGGAGATTGTCGGTAGTACGCTTGATTCCGGATTGATCGAAGACACGCACGACATCGAGCGGATCGAGGGGAAAGTTGTGACGATATTCTACGGTGATGTTTTTCATGGTTTTAAAGGTGGCAGGTAATTGGGCGCAGCTTGTTTCTGCAAACATTGCTCATATTGGCATATGCATTAATAGTATGCCAGTTGCGGGGGCGAGAAGGCTGTTCCCGTCCCCGCCACGCATCTGACGCTCATTCAAATGCCCGGAACTTCAGGAAACGCGGGCCTTCATACGCCACCTCGCAATCAAATAGGAATCCTGCCAGCAAACGAACGAGCTGCGGTAGCTTGTGTGACAATGCACACACTGGAAATGTGGAACCTTCCATATCTCTATTTGATATCAAACAGACTTGGTAAGGATTGTAAATATGTGGGTACCGTTACGATTGAATAAACGCATGTACACCTCCTTTGTTGCCGCCCTTTTTCTTGTTGCTGGTGCCTCATCAGCACTCGCTGGCACGCTTGACGAAGACCGGACACGCGGTGACATCCATGGCTTGTTTGAGATCAGGGATGCAGCAGTACAGTTCATGGCAGCTGAAAATGCAAAAAATGGAACAAGTTGGCAAGTCCTGGAGCCGAACCGGAAGATTCTGGTAACGAAATGCGCGGTAGCGTTGCGTGTGCAATGGGTTCCGAAAAGCCATGGCCTGTCCGGACCGAATGTTGCTGTGATTTGCGCCAAGACCGTCAAGCCCACGATACAAGATAAATGGGAAGTGTTTGTGCCGATCGCCAAGGGGCCGGTGGCGCATAAATGATCAGCTCGCGAGGGTATGGCTGGAGGAGCCATCCTGACAGCAACCGATCATCGGAATTCTTCGGAGTGTCATGAATGCGATAAAAAAACCAGTCAGATGACTGGTTTTTTTATTATGTCGGACTTTCTTGAAACTGTTTGGCATTATCACAAATTTCATACCATGCAGGCTTGGAGCCAACATGCACATGAAATTGTATTCTTACCTCAGGGTCATCATCCAGGCAGTTAAGCGATATTGGAAATGAATCGCTCTCTGAGCCAATCTCCCCAAAAGAAGTCCCGCATTTCTTGCAAAAAGTTCTAGCGTACTTAAAAGGAGCCTCTGGCTCATATCGTTGAATAAATTCCCGCCCCTCCAGCAAGGTAAATGCATTTTTATCCACGAAGGCCAGGGCACTCGCTCCGGCCTTCCGGCAACGCGAACAGTGACACATGCCCATCATGCCTGGGGGTGAGGCCAATTCAAACTTTACTGAGCCACAGCAGCAACTGCCTTTGATCATGAGGTGTCCTTTTTGAACGTTGACACTGTATTTTTACACAGTACTTCTCGACAAACAAGACACATAGGGAGGAATTTTTTCAGCACCGAAACGAGGGGCTGTTCCGCCATTCAGACGCGGAGCGATGCGCTGGATGCCGTGAAAGCTGGCTCAGTCGAAAAGCGAATGAGGAGCAGGTGGATGCGGGGTGGACTTGGCTGGAAAGCCCAGCCCTTCGAATCTCACACCGACAACGCTACCTACGCATGGACATCGGTTAAATCGTGCTCCACCGAAATCATCGTATATCCAAGCACCTTGAGCCTTGACAAGAAAATTACACCAGCGTAGAATTAATTTGCCCTAATTTTAGGCAGCTCTTCTTTCAGATTTCATAAGGCTTGTATGTTGGAGATTGCAGTAATCCGATAACCAAAATTCTTCTTTAGCAAGAAGCTTTGGTTATCAATGCGCAAAAATACTTGGCGTGCACCTGCTGGTGCCTGCTGATTCTGCACATTCAGATTACTGAGTTAGGATTTCCAACATGAACATTTCCAAGCCGGAACAACGGACTCTTCACGTTCTCGCAAAAGGTAGTCGTATCGCTCATATACGCGATATGTCAGGCCGCATCACATCTGTCGAATGCTACACCCGCGACGGCCATGTACTGTCAGATTGCACAGTAGCTACTTTCACAAAGCTCAAGACGAAGCGCTTGATCAAGTCTACAAATGGTCAACCATATCAAATCAATGCGACCGGACTTCGATCCGTACGCGCACAGCTCGACAACCGCTAACTTTTTAGTTATCTACACCAAGGAAAAACCAAAATGACCATCAAGATCAGCACAGAGCGTGCGGAGCATATCAATGCCATTACCCTGCTGACAGAAGCGGCCTTTCAAAACGAAGAGCACTCAAGCCACACTGAGCAATTTATCGTTAATGCATTGCGGGATTCCGGTCAATTAACGATATCATTAGTGGCAGTAGATGGAGCGTCCATCGTAGGCCATGTCGCAGTCTCACCAGTTACAATTTCTTCGGGTGATACTGGATGGTACGGTCTTGGGCCTATTTCAGTTTCTCCTGAACGCCAAGGACAGGGGATAGGCTCGCAGTTGATGAAGGCCGCGCTGAAAGAACTTCAACACTTGGGGACGACCGGGTGCGTCGTGCTCGGCAACCCGGCTTACTATGGACGTTTTGGGTTCAAGGCGCATCCAGGCCTTATTCTGCCAGGAGTCCCGCAGGAATACTTTCAGGCAACGTCGTTTGGCAGCAAAATACCCTGTGGTGACGTTAAATTCCACGAGGCATTCAACGCCACAGAGTAAGCATAAGCAATTACCTGAGCGGGAGCCGGTGTCAAAAAAACGCATTCTTGCGTTACCAGGGCATGCCTGCAACCACTGGAATGTTATGCGGCGTCGCCCCCCCCCCACTGGCTCCGCCACTGAATTGTTTAAAATCAAGTAGTTAGCAACAAGAAGGCTGTCATTATCTGGGGTATTTTTGGGCTATTCTCGCCTGGGAATGACAACAAAATGGCAGCCTTTTATCGCCGCTCCCTGCATTGTGGTCGCGAGGGTCATCCCGACATTCAGACACGGACTGATGCGTTGGGCGCAGCAAAAGCTGGCTCAGTCGAAACTGACGACAGCCACGAACGCGCGCCACCGGTGCGTAAACGGTATCCACCGGCATACCCTCTCCAAAGCGCAAGCCCGAACTATCCTCGCGAGCGTATGCCCCAGCCACATCCAGCATTAACAGAGTGAAACTCCGCCAGGAACGGGACTAACGTACTTTGTTGGGCGGCCCTATTCCGCCGTAGTCGGGTCAATTACTGAAATGACTTCCGACACGCGGTTTGCAGGGAAGCCTCCTTGCTGGGCATGTTCGCGAACCAGTTCCTCATTTGCAGCGATGTAAACACAGTAGATTTTATCGCCAGTAACATAACTTTGGAGCCATTGAATTTGTGGGCCCATCTTGTTTAGTACACCGCATGATTTCTGCGAAATGGCTCGAAGTTCTTGCTCTGATAACTTGCCAGCCCCGGGAATATCACGCTCAATAACGTACTTTGGCATAGCACTCTCCTTATGATGTTTCCGGGCGAACACAACACTCGCCGGCTCCATGCGTCACACATGCCGTGACATCTTTTGTTATACACCAATCTGGCTGGTTAGTATTGCTTAAATTATCATAAGATACCGAGATACCAAAACTGTTTTCTTCGACCCGCCTGCCGACGCTGCCCACTAGCCGCATCACTGGATCTCGGCCGACTATTCTTTGCCATCAAGGGAGGGTCAAGTCCAACTCCAGACCGCCCATCCTGATAAGGAAGAAGGTGGCGATCCCCAGGCCCACGAGCAATAGCACGAAAACTGTGACCACCTTGCCGCTCGCGCGCAGCACCGCGCGATTCTGCTTCGCCTTATCCTTGTCCTTCTTCCCTTGATCGTAATGCCACTTGATGGCGAAGAACATGCCCGTGCCGAGCACGAGAGCCTTGAACGTCACGAAGACTATAGGGGTCCAATCCAAATCCGTCATTTTGAGTATTTCCAGTCTATTACTTGACACTATCTATCGTGAGGAGCACCACCTCAAAACGCTGCTTCAGCAGCTTCTGTTCCAACCATCTCCCAGGCACCCTGTTTGACTCTGTCATTATAGCTACCGATGAAATAACAATGGCATCGGGCGCAGTGATTTGCCATATGCAGATGAGAGAGGCGAAAACGTCAGCGACTGCCATACAAGGACGGTGTTGCTGCACGCTCTGATGCATACTACTTGAAAACAATATCCATACATTGGGACAAAATGTCCTAGTTGAAAACCATGCAAGATGAGAATTTTGCCATCTGTTTGCCGCGCTTTTCCGGGAACAAAAGGCCACGTTTTTGGCAGATTGCGCATGCGTTGCAGGCGGCGGTGGCGGACGCATCCTTGACACCGGGTAACCGCCTGCCTCCGCAGCGCCGGTTGGAGGAGTCGGGGCGGGCCAGGCGGGCCTTCGTCCCCAACGAAAGCCGTACCTACCAACATACCTACACAAAGGCATCGTGCAACAAAGGCTTTGCGTACTCCTCAAATACCTTGGCTTCGGGCAGAGGCGCAATCTAGTCGGGAAAAACATGGCCAACTGCGATAGTCGCCGCCTTCAACGCGATCATTTCGCCCCCCGGAAGGCCCCTGTCGGCATTGCTCAGCGAGGCGAGGGTCAGGTCCGGATTTCAGACACGGACTGAGGCGCAGGTGCTGTGAAAGCTGGCTCAGTCGAAAAGCTGATTGGAATCACAAACGCGCGCCTGCGGCGCGCGGGGCTGCCGCGCAGCGGCAGCAGTTGGAGGATTCGGGGCGGGCTGGGCCGGTAGACCCAGCCCTTCGAATCTCACACGCAGGGCGCGAAGGCGCCCTGCTCGATTCCGCCAGGCAATAAAAAACCGCCCGAAGGCGGTTTCTTTATTTCTTGGCGGAAGCGGTGAGATTCGAACTCACGAAAAACATTTCCCTTATCTTTCAATGACTTAGGATATCACATCAAGACCATTTTGTCACACCATGTTGTACCACCTCATGGCAAAAAAACAGCGAGACTAAGCGTGAACAGAAGAAGAGTGAGTTATACACAAGGCTAGTTTGCAATGCATCCGCATCACTTCCTCCCACCATCGCTACCTTGGGAGTTTTCGATAGTTTATCGGAGCCAAGTCGATGAGTAGAGCCCGACGAATTTCAGCAAGGTCTGCCTCACTATATTTTCGCTTAAGCAAATTCTCAACGAGTTCCTGCTGTCGCGGCTGGCCAAACGACAACCGATAAAGCGAGAGGATGCGTAGAACCTCATCCAGGCGCGTCAATTCGGAGCTGAATGGCATCGATGGCACAATACGTTCGATTTTTGCGGAGCCATCCGGAGCGTGCCAGAACGGCACAAGGTCAGTCCTCCGGTCTTCAGTTTTCGCAATATTAAACAATGCCTCCCAAACATCTGCCGGTCGATTTTTCCCCATACGACGCCCATATGCCTCTGCAATACGCTGGCGAACCACCAAAGATTTGAAGCGATTGATTCGCCCCTCACGCTGCTCCAGGTCTATTGGATTAGGCGGTAAGCTCCAATGTACGATACGGCGGCAGTACCAGTGGAAATCGAGTCCCTCTTGCCCAATAGATGTGGAGTTGAGCATGAACGGCCAGAACGGCGAATTGAACGCAGCTCGCGCATTCGTGATTCGGCTGACACCGGCCTCGTCCGAGCTCTTCTGATTGCCAAGAGGAACCGCGTAGTGGCAGTGGAATCGGACATCATAACTCGTGCCCTTCTTCGGTGGAGGCAGTTGAGTTTGGGCGGTCACGGATACCGCCCCGGTGTCGACGGCGACTTTAAACGCTTTCACCGAGTCAGTAAACGTTCTGTGAATTGACTTCAAGAGATGTAAATACTCGTCGAATACGGCTTGAAGATTACCCATAGCACTATACCGGGCGACTGCAATCCAAGGCTTATCGGCGCCACAAACGGCACGTAAAACACGCTGAGACTCGATGCGGTTCATCTTGTCGATGAATGACAGTGCCGCATCAGTCGCGCCGATTAAAAGATTCTCAGCATCTGCGCTCCCGGTATCTGTCCACGCTGCCCGCATACTTCGATTCATACAGACACCCGCGCCCGCTACGGAAAGGTCCACAAGATAGCGCTTGAGGTCAGAAGGCGGCTCTCCAAGCTCGAGCGGCTCTTTTTCGAGTAGAAGAAGCATGGATTGAACCTGAGACTTCCTCATATCAGAACTTTCAGACATCCTTTTCATTCCACTTGCCCATTGTCGTACGTGCGACTTTCCGCCTGCGGTGAGCCAATCGAGCAAGATAGGCGCCAAGACGTACCATGATTTCTTTTTTGAAGCTTTGCCCTTGCCAAACGTCGCGCACATTAGCTTGTAGTCGGCCGAGAGCTCTTTTTCAATTCTCTCCCTTAGCTCGTGCAGTCCATACTCACCCACGAGCTGAACAGCGCTCAACCTCGCTGATGGATACACGAGACCCCATGCTGTAGAAAGCGACTTCGCATCAAATCGAAACGTCCGTGCAAACTCATCACGGCTTTCAAAGTATTGTGGTCGCTTTCCGCGAATAGGGAGAAGCCTGCGCTCGCATTCATAGGAAACATAACTGCTCAGTGCCCTCGGCGCAAGCACAAGTGACGAAAACAGTAGGGTCTTACTGAAATTTTCCTGCCCTGCAAACGGCCCGTCTGCCTGGTAGTTAGGCATTGCCGGCGGAACCCAAAGCAGCCGCTCAGCCCCTGCAGACACAGCGGCATCCAATACCTCCCTAAAGCGAGCGCTTGGCGCATCACGGGTCAAATTAATCTGATATCCACGAAACTTCTCAACGGGAATCCATGCATCGCTAGAGCATTTCAAAGCCGCTGCAACCCCAGGAATCCATTTGTGCGCACGAAGACTTTCGCGCAACTGATAGCCGCCGAGAAAAGACAGACACCAAGGCGCTGCTTTATGCAACTTCATCACGTCGATACCCGCACTGCCGACGGAGGCCGCCTTTAGAGCTTCCGAGAGTCGGTCAAGGGCGATGTACTCATTGATTTCTGTTGGACTTGGTACGCTCGGCTGGGGTACAACGCTGCTAAAGATGCGGTCAATATTGGGCTCAATGCCTGCCCTCTCCGTTCGGCATATATAGGTCCGGAGAACTTTCTCAACAGCTGACTTCGCTTCGCTCTGCAGAGTATTTTCAGCCAATGGACTTTCAGGAAGCGAAAGTATGTCTGCAAGCAAAGCCTCCCGGTTCATCTGGTAGCGTTTCACAGTAGTTGGGTCGGCCCTACACAAATACTCCAAGAGTTCAGAAAGCTCCTGTGCGTGCGCCGTCCCCTCCTCCTCCTCACCTATATGAGTCAGCGCCTTGAACGGCGTTGCAGAGAGCAAAAGGGTCGCGTAATTAGTGCCTTCATGCAGCACACGCCTAGCAATGACTTGCTGCTCTGAAGTCTTTCCGTCTGAGCGTTCCGGGTCAACTGAAATGCTAACAAGGTTTCGGAACCGCTGAAATTCATCTAGGATAAAGAGGTCAGCCTTGAGATTTTGGGCGCATGCTTCGACGAACATCTCGCGAATTCTTCCGCGCACCTGCCACTCGAGATGTGATTGATTTTTCTCCTCGTCACCATCAAGTTCTGAAATACCCCGCAGTAAGCTCCGCCAAGAATGCAAGCTGAGTCCAATTGCCTTTGCTGCCGCAAATGCTTTGGCATCGAGTTGCGGTGACCCGCCCAGTCGGTCACTAAATTCCGTTAAGGTCTCGGGTTCAAGCCCCTCTGACTTTTCGTAGTACTGTTCCGCTACTTGCCAAGAGTGATTGACACCGTTTCGAAAGAATTCTTGGAGCTCGACGGTATCTTTAACGTATGCCGACTTCGATATCGCGCGCCAAATGATGTATCGCTCGCGCGCATTTCCACCACCTTGAGTCAAAGAAAACGAAGTCGCAGGCGTCAGAGAGCAAAGTTCTAGCAACAACCCATCTTTTGGTGCCGGCTGCTTCAGGCCTAGTTCAGCAAGGCGGCCAAAGCTTGGGGAACTAACCCATTTTTCAGCCCCTTTTCCGTGAAAAACAGCGAGCTTGTTTGCGTTCTCTTGGGCTAGTGCGAGATTTGAACAGATGTAAACAACCCGGAACGGACGCCTCAACTTGCCCCGATTCAAATAATTTAGCAGAAGCTTTGCGATTACACCTCGCGCCACGAGCGTCTTGCCTAGTCCGACTTCGTCTCCCACGAGAAGACGACCTTGCGGCCCAGCAGGACCAACAAGGCGTTGACAGGCCTCTTCTACAGTCGCATTCTGAAAATCCGTTAGTTGAGCTAACGAATCGTAAATATGGTCAATAGCGTCCTGGGTCACTTCTGAACCTCTGCATATATAGCAAAACCTTTAAAAAGTTCCTTGAGGCCAGGCGGTGTCGGCACGCCTTCATCGTCAAGTCGCTGGAAAACCCTTAGCGCCCTACCTAAACGGTCGGGCGCGCGAGCAGCCGCACGTAAAAGCTGTTCGTATAACCCTCCTGTACCACCGATACCAAAAATATCAACGTCAGAATCACCGCCATCAGCACGGAACCATTTCGACTTAGATGCGCCCGCATCCAACAACAATGCTAAGTAATTGAGCAGCTTTTCACTCGATTCAACCGTTTCTCGGAAAACCGCACGTTTGCGGGCGTCCATGATGTCGGCACTAAATGACGCTTGGATTGCGAACGTCTTACTGAACTTATTTTCATCCGAAGTTATTTCGATGGGCACGAAGGCGCTGACATCGGTCAATTTTAGCTTTTCCCACCGGAGCTTAGATGCAAGTTCCCTCCACACTTGTCGACAGAGAAGCCCCACCTTCACCCGGTAACCCGCTGGAAGCTGCGGCAACGGCGAGACGGAAAGCTCGACTGAGTAATTACCCTCAATACCCTGTTCGACATGGATGCTCCAGCTTGCAGAAGTCAGCGCATAGAGCGCTCGGCGGAAATCCGGATTGGCCTCGGCCGCGACATTCTTTCTATCACTAAAGATGTGCTTTTCAAAGACTCCTGTTTCCCCCCATTCGTCCAAAACCTTCTGCGGACCGACTTTGGAGTTCAAACCGACCAAGCGCAGCATAAGCTCTCGATTTCGAGGTGGAACGCCTTTCGAAGGCTGGCCAAAAGCCGCATTGGTCATGTTTGCAGAGCCGACGTGCCACACTGCTCCCTCAGCTGTTTTTGCCACTATTAGCTTGGCATGCAAATCCTGCTGCGACGGCTGGTCTTGGTGCAATCGTTCTTCACCGTCAACAACTAATTCCGAAACGGACTTTACATCCCAACCATCTAAGGTGGCCTCACCAATGGCATCCAGCGTGTCAGCACGACTAATAAGGGTCTTCCTTCCTTTGGTTCTAACCCCGAGCTCCCGCAGCAGACTCGTCTCATCAGCATCTACGAAAGGTGAAACCACAAGTAGCTCATCGATTTTCCCCTTCAAATCGATAGGAGTCATAGCGGCATTTTGGGGAGTTGGCGCGACGCCAGGAAGAATTGAAAATTCGTTGAATGCGGCGGGTTCATCCCATTTAACGGCTTCAAGCGTCTCACACATACTTTCCAGGCTCGCGGCATGTTTTTCTCCATCTACCAATGAGTGTAAAAATTCCACCAATTTAGGGTCCGAGTTAGCACCTCGCTTCACGACTCGGCCATCGATGGCCACCGCAATATCCAAGCTCCGGTCAAACGTCAGATTCCGAGAAAGAACAACTAGCCGGAGATGGACTGGCTTCTTGGAATCCTGAGGTGCGAATCGCAGCAACCAGATTTTCGGATGAAACGAAGCGAACGCCCCCTTCGGCCCATCCAACGCAACTGAAGGAACAAGCAATGGTTCAAGTAAGGTGAACAAACGATTGAAATTCTTTGGAACCTTTACATTTCCCTGATGGTAGAACACAAGCAGCCGCTCTTGCAGCTGGTCCAGCGATTCGAGCAAGGCCAGACGTTCACCAGAAATGTCGTCTTCAAGCGTTTCATTGAGATTCAACGCCAGAGATGCGGCTACAAGTGTCTCAAGGTCCAATGAGAACGTCGTCGCTATGCCAAGGTTTAGCCTATATCCAGGCGGCGCCTGCAACAATTCGCCGTAGTCTAGGCGGTCAGAGGTCACGCTAAGCATTTTTCCCCTCCATTACGTCGCTCAACATTCCGCGAGCGGTCGACCACCGATATTCAAGCTCCTTCATTCCATACCAAGTAGATTTGGTGCGTGGTAGCCGCACCAACAAAGAGCGACCTGGCTTATTCTTCAATGCCTGCGCCCGAACTAGTCCCTCAAGCTTCTTTTTCGGTGCGGCGTTAAACATCGCCTCGTTCCAATCGTCGAGGAAAGCGACAGTGCGAGGATTGACGGTGATGCCTAAGGCGCCCGGCGCATCTAGCCATTCAACTAAAGCACCACTATGGAATACATTGGATTGAGCAACGCGCGCGCGCCAACTCGAAAAATATCCCAGACACTTTTCAGCCAAATCGTCATCCTCCATTTCGTGAGCTAGAAGGCCATTGAAGATAATATGCGCGCCCTCGATTGCGTCGCTAAAGCGCTGAGCCTGGGCGATTCTCCCTTTAGAAATTAGACTCAGGCTCGTCTGTTGGGAAGCCCATACACTGAATGAGGCGAACCTCTTGTACTTTTCTTCTAAAGCGCTGTCAGCCAATTCTGTTGAGAGCAATTGTCCGGCGACCGAGTGCTCCAGCTCTTTCAAAGTACAAAAGCGTACGGACAAAAAATCCGCCTCGGCCTTACTAAGGTTCAGCGTAACATCATCACGCCAAGTACCACGTGCACCCGGCGGACGACGAACGTCCGATTCGAAACGATGCTCAGCATCATCACTCCCTTCCTCGGCATCGACTGCGCTGTAGTCCCCAGCATCCCGCTTCCAATCACGACAAAACTCTGCAAGTGACTTCGGAGAATTGATGATATTAAAAAGCTTCAGTCCGTTCCAATAGGTTGATGAGGGGCGACGGGCCACCCCGCCGCTTTCAACCATCGTGTGCCCGATGATGCCATCGAGCGGAAGGCCGGCTATCTCATGATTTGTCTTAAGTGTTCGAGCTAGCTCGTTTTCGGCTTCAAGAAGATACCTCTCAAGAGGTAGATTACGACGTTTTTTTGGCGACAAGCTAGCCCAATCGAGCAGAATGTGAGGGACGGCTAAAAAATATCTAGCTCTAGTTTGAATGGTGGAGAAACCAGGGAATAGTAGGTCTGAAAAAGCATCTCGAACCTGCCCTATCCCAAGCTCATCCAAAGTCCCCGGTTCTTTGAGAAGCGCTAGAACCTGTTGTACACGCGTGCGGTCATCTGAAGAAAAGTCTACCCAACCGAACCTAATCATTTAATTCCTATTTAACCGTGATGATACTGCCCCGACTGAAGTCATTTTTCCAAGTCCTAATCTAACCAGCTGTACACATTCTACTGGTGCAAGTAGCTTTCCGGCAAGACTCCTAACTAAATAGCATTGCTAAATGCCGCCAAAAACGAACTGGTGCATCACCATCGCTATGCCATCCGAGCCGATGTGCGAGTGGCGATACAGAAATACATCGAAAAACTTATATAACCGCCAGCGGTAATACTGGTGCCCCGGCATTGTTCCAGCCGCGTTGTTCGCCGAAATATTCAGCAAAGAGATGAAGGCGGCATGAAACACGATTGTCCAATATTGACAATACACTTCATACCTCAGGGAATTTTGAGACGAACTACGCGTATCGCCTATCGAGTAACGTTCTTCCAAGCCACAGCTTTCCCTGATTCGCTATATGGGATACACCTCCCCCACCGGTCATCTCAATGCCCCTACGCGAACTCATCTACGAACTACACTTGCCTGCAGCTACACCGTCCAACAATGAAATCAAAGGCATGCATTTCCACGCATACAAAAAATTGCGTAATGGCTGGCGCGCCAGTGTGCTGGCGGCTATTGGGGGAAAAATGCCCGCGGCACCGATTACCAGGAGCGCATTGGAGATAGAGCGATACTGCGCAGGCAGCTTAGACTGGGACAACGCGTATGGCGGCCTAAAGCCACTACTGGACTGCCTCGTCGCGCCAAGCGCGCGAAACCCTGATGGCTTGGGGCTCATCATGGATGACAGCCCAAGGTTCATGCCTGATGCACCGCGTGTGTTCCAGTTGCCAGCAAAGAGGGGCGCAGGTTACGCGGTGGTGCGAATTTACGCTGTTGACTAATCTCCCCTTGGCTTAGGCGCCTACATTCTACGGTTGGGACACTCCGCTGAGAAACTCCTCGCAGCGTGTCAAAATGGGCAGATTATTGGGAGGGGAAACTATGCATAAAATACATCTGAATTCCTTACGAAACTCCGATCATGCGCTGACCGTATTCGTCACTGTGCTCGTAGCATTCGTGTTGATTGGCTTTGTTATAGCAGTCTGCGCAATCCTGGCCGAACACCTTTCGCCCACTCGGCCTTTAAATAATGTGGGTGGTCGTGTTCAGCCTGATATCCGCCCCACATCGCAAGCTCTTTGCTTTAAAATTTCGTCAATCTGAGCAGGAAGGTGAAGAAGCTTTTCAACTATAACAGTCGGAAATGGTAACTTGCATTCCCTCAGCATACTTGCCGTAAATCCATCGGCGCGAAAAACGTCAACATACGGAAGATAAATGGCATGGTAGGCATCTGGGAAGTCACTTTCCTTAGACTCACGTGGTTGCTGGCTTACAACCGAACGTCGTGCGACATGCATTGCTAGAGTCAGTGCACAAGTCAATCCTGGAGCATCGCGCCACGGATTCTCAATCGGTTTGGATATTGCGCCTATGCTTTCAGCGATGTCACGCGCAACCTGAACACTACTGTCCGCAAGCACCTCGTAGAAGGTACGCATAGATAAATTCAAAAACTTCTTCGGGTCTTCCCCAATTGCAGTGTGGTTCTGCATTAAATTTTCAAATTGTCTCCGTGCTTCGCACAAGGCTTTTTTGAACTCGGCACCAATTTCTCGCAGGTGTTGAGACATGGCGGAAGCGCTAGACCAGTCTTTCGTGTACCACCGTCCGAAAACTTCTACATCTGTAATGGACTTGTTAAGTGCTCTCAAAGCATCATTGCGAGAAACCTCTCCAATGAAATACTTTTTAACTATACGTACAGCAGCTGTGTCCAGTGGCAGTAGATTCGTTGCCATGTTCCACTCACCCAAATTAGCCTCACGTATTTTTGCATACCATCTCGTCGTTGGTTTACCATTTCGTATGTATTTACGGCGCTCTTCTCTGCCGCATTTTTTTATATCATCGGCAGCAAGCTGCTCAACATCTGGAAAGAGCTCTGACACGTTAACTAGAGCTGGCATCCAAGTACCGTCATTACGTTGGACAATTACTTGGCGATGTACTCCAGTGCTATCTCGCGAAACCTCTGCTTCAATCACATCAATCGGATGAATTAAACTGTTTCTCCCGCAGAGTTGTTTTATCATATTAAATCGCCCCGTGGCCAATGGAATGGCTGCCGGAGACGTTGGAGCAGCTTCTACCACATGTGCTTCGCTGAAACGAATGTTAATTAAACCTCTACTTTTCATTGCAACTAGATAATCGAGTACACTCTTGTATTCCGGTGTTTTATTCTGGATATTACTTAAATCCGAAAAGTCGCTGCTATCTAAATATATTTGAATTGGTCGCATTATTTTCTATATTTTAAATTTACTTAAAATTTACAATTAATTTTTTAACATTCGTTATTCTCTAACTACACTTAACACAGCCTTGACTAGGTCCTAATCAGCACATGTAAGTCGAGTCCAATTGAATAAACTGCCCACTCCACCTATCACCCATGATGATATTCGTTCGGGTTTTACATTTCTTCCTACGCTTATGTTACATTGTGCGTATATTCAAACTGTTTGAATCGCCCATCCCCTTGGAGACACTATGACGTCGTACGCAGAGTATGTTGAACAAATCGCAAAATTGCAATCCCTGGCCGAGGCTGCCCGCAAAGATGAAATTAGTGGTGCAATTCAGAAAATTAGGGAACTGATGCAGTTGCATGGAATTACCGTGGAGGACCTCGCCGCCGGAAGTCGTGCGAAGCCGGCAAAAGCGAAGGGCACAGTGGCAGCTCAATTTAAGAACCCAGAAACAGGTGAGACGTGGACTGGGCGTGGGCGTGCACCACGCTGGCTTGATGGCAAGGACAAGGAACAGTTCCGCATCAAGAGCTAATAAACGTTAAGCTTGAAAATGAGCAGTCACTTGATTGATTACAGTGCGGTTCGCGCGAAACTCCGAACGTTGAGCCGCAGCAATCTTCTTGTCATCGCCGAGCGCGCTGCGGAGCTCATCCCAGCGGACCAACTGAGCGCACTGTTGGGTGACATCGTAGACCTCGGAGCTACTACCCTTCTCCCCGTGCCAGGACTGATTGACGACACACTCCAGTTCGTCGATGCGGCCATGGCAGGGCATTATTACGCGGCAGTCGAAATCAATAACCGAGGCCGTCAGGAACAATCTATCGGCACAGATGCTTTCGTTGCGGAGTTCGACCGGCTCGTGCGCAGATGTGCGCTTGCTCCAGAGCAAGGACAGTTTGCAGCAACGCGGGAGAGTGTTGGGCGTCTACTGGACTTGTTACGCTACATTGATGAAGGAAACGACAACGTCCTCTTTTTCACCGACGATGGCAGTTCGTTGAATATCAGCGTCAACTGGCATTCTTTACTTCAAGCGTATTTCAAGTGCCTATCGGCCATCTTGCCACCAGTCGAATTTGCGCACATCGTTCTATCGACCATTGATGAGTTTGTGCGCTATGACCGTGAACACCATTTGGTCGCAGCGCACGTTGTCGCCAGCGATGCACAACGCGACGCTTTGCGGACACTCGCGCTCGTGGGATATGAGGTCGAAGAATAGTGCACTCATTGAGGCCCGAATAAGTCTAGTAATTTCTTGATGTAGCAGCAAACGATTTAAATCGTTTATACCGTATGCTCGACATGCAATTGATACTTCACGTACGGGATGACCAACTTGGCGACATTCAAGGCCATCGTGAAGAAATACCCTCTCATGTCCCGGGAGACCATTTTTTGTGCGACCTAGTTGAAAGCCAGACGAGGAGTGAAGGCAAGTGGTTTGCTACTCGCGGCCGCCTATCTGCTTTGCGGTCATTCCATTCAGCGATGGCTCAAATGTCCAAAGCCTCGCGTCGATTCCGTCATTACTCAGCTTACGCATCAGGAAACGCGCTTGCTGAGCGTCGTGAGTAGTTAGAACAACCTGGAAGCCGTGCTCTGCAATGAAATCACGCAGCACGTCGAAGACAGACGATGCATGCACTAAATCATGGTGCTGAGTAGGGTCATCCAGCAGCAAGGCTTTCCAAGGCGACCATTGATGCACCGTCGCCATTGCAAGCATAAAGGACAGCTGCAAATCCGTCATTTGTGCTTGGCTTGCGATATCCGCTACCCCAACAAGCTCTCCGCTTAAGCCAACCTGAATCTCGGCGTAGTTCTTGGCTCGGTTCTTGTAATAATCCAAGTGAGTACCTGAGAATCGGGGCTCCTGAACTACCCGTCGCAATATCGCCTGCCAGTAGGGAACAACGTCTCCAACTCTGTCCCGAATCTTCTCAATACCGTTGGTCAAATGCGTGTGAAACTCTTCCAGCGTGCTCTTGCGTTCAGTGCTCAGCGCGTGCTCGTCTTTAACGCCCTTCAATTCTGCTATCAAAGTCTGGGCATGTTCGCTCTCGCTCTTGTCTCTCCTTGCGCCGTCAACCGCCAGCTGAGCATTCGCAAGAGCATTGGCTTCCGCGATACGACTGAGCTCTGTCTCAATGTCGCTGAGCTTCGACTTTGCGGCCTCCGCTTTGCCCTTCTCTTCCATCAGCTTTTCTTTAGCGGCTTTCAGTTGTTCATCAGAAGGCGGCATAACTAACCCAGCCAATTCCCATATGGACCGCTGTGTTTCAAAACGTGCTTGGTCCAGTTCTAATTGCTGCGTAATTCGGGAGACTGCAGCGTCGACGTCAAGCAGTGTTCTAGCCAAAGCGGATTTCTTGGCTTGTTCGTCTTCAATGCTAGCAGAACTTCCCAGCAACTCTTTCTCAAGAGAAGCCAATTCTTGCTCAACCTCTTCGATGGTGACGTCCACTGTGCCCAACGAGGCTAGTTGAGCAACCGCTGCCGTGGTTTCGCTAATCGTATCATCCAGTCGAGCTAGAGCTTCGTCATATTCCGCCAATTCTCTTCTTTCGGAGTTGAAACGTCCAGCCAGCTGAGTCATGGCCTCGAGACTAACCGGGGGCTCTTGCGCAGCACGCTTAGCATCGAGTTCTGAACTATCGTCATCGATTTCTCTCTGCGCCGCATCTAGTCGCCCTTGCACTTCCCCTAGCTCAAGCCCACCAAGAACGCTGTTAGCTCGGGCAGTTTTAATTTCCAATTCAATGCCAGCAATTACTTCGTTCAAGCTAGCGCGCAAAGATTGTGCCGCTGTGAGTTCAGCACTCTTTCCGTCGCTCGACTTTTGGGCTGCTTCTAATTTCTCTGCTGCTACACGAAGAGCTGCGGTCGCCTCACTAAGTCGTGGGTCCATAGCATCGAGCGCGTCCGAAATCCTACGACGCAACTCCTGCTCTCCGTGTAGTTCCAGGCATACAGGGCAGCGGTCGGTTCCAATAGGCAGTTTCTCGGCGACCGTCGAGACAGCTGCTCGGATTGCTCCGGCTGCATCTTGATACGACGCTAAAATTGACTTAGAGGACTGATGTTCCAATGCAGCCTGCTTCAGCTCGACTGTTGCATTACGGAGGCTTTCGTTGAGCGATGCAATCTCAACGTCCCTAGCCTTGAGGTTTTGCTCCCCAACTTTTTTCCGGCTTTCGGCGCCTTGCCAGTCAGCATAAGCCTGTTTAGCCGCAGCGAGGCCGCCACGCTTCAGTGCGACGTCCGCAGCCAATGCCTTGAGCACCGCATTGACATCCTTCGCCGTAAGTGCAGCATTATGAAATTTCTGCGTCGCATCGAACGCTGCATGTTTTTGCTCACGCGACCGCAACTGTTCCACTTTCTGCTGTCGTTGCGTTTCCAACAAGGACACCGTCTTTGCATAAGTACGCTTACGGTCAAGCGCCAGTTTCGTTTGTGCTACCTTCGCAACAAGCTCACGATGACTCGCCTCCGTCGCAACTATCGTTACGTTCAATGCGGCACCATTAGCCTGGTGCGCTGCCTGGTTCGATTTTTCCGTCTGTAGTTCTTGCTGAAGCCGCAATAGCGAGTCCGCAATTTCAACGCATGTAGTAGGCACTAGGACCAATCCTGCTAGGTTGCTAAGCGACGCCTCCTTTGACGCCAAAGTCTGACTGTTAGCCGTACTGACAATCGCCCACTGCTCGCGAACCGCCGCAACATTATTTAGTCCCGGCGGAATAGACAAGCCCGTAATTTGCGCTAAGCTCTCCGCTAGCACTGGCAGAGGCGTCAGCGGCTTGCTCAAATCAGTTTGAGCGCTATCACGCGCAAGCACTCGCTCATTCCATTCGTCCAACATCCTCTGCTTATCCGCGATACTGACTGTCAACTCGGTAAGTCGCTTGGAGACCGCTGGCTTCAATTTCGCAACAGCAGCGTTCACCTGAGACGCTTGGCGTCCCAACGGCAACATCGCAAGCTGCCCACCGGCGGCCTCACTGCGCTGCTGGCAGAACCAATCACTGTCCCGCTGATCAAGTAAGTGGGTAAGCCGAAGTAGGAAAGGAATCTCTTCTGGATTTATGTCATTGAAGATTTGGCCCAACCGCCCCTCATGGACAACTTTAACGCCTTTCTTAGTGAGCGAAACCTCCCGCTGCCAGTCGCCGAAATTGACCCGGACCGACGCGTCACCAATACCTTCGCGAATTAGAGGCGCCCACCGCCCGGCCACCCGCTTAACACCGGATGTAAGCGCCAGTTCAATAGCTTCGAGCACAGCTGTCTTGCCTGAGCCGTTGGGCGCAATCAAGATGGTCGCACCGGCTCCAAATTTAATTTCAACATCGGGGCCAAAACGACGAATGTTGTTGAGGACTATCGACTTAAGCTTAATTGATTCTTGAGTATCCATTAGAAGTCCATCTCTGGGTAAATGGTTTCGAGAATGTCGGGAACCAAATCCTTCCCTTGCTTCTCGCTCAGGAAGCTTCTTAACCACTGGTCCTGTACTGTATTTGTAAGCCAAGTATGCTTAGCTTGAGTCGATTGGAATGCGGCAGCAACAGGGTCAACGATTCCCTCGCCGGTCCCGCTCGCCGATAGGGATGCCAAGAATGTTCTGTCGAGTAGCGATGGAATCTCCTCTAACGAACTGGTCACATACTTTCGGCAAAACTGCTCGTCCGCCTCAATCCGAGAACAGTTGTGAGAACTAAATTCCTCTGCAAGCAAAATGAGATAAAGGTCCGAGGTATCTGGCTCTGGCAACATATCGCGAACTTGTGCAGTCCACCGTGAGACGGTTTTCCAGTCTTCGACTTTGTCAATGACGGCCAGCAGGACCGTGCGGCCGCTACTGTCGGGCTTTGTTACACGCCGCAACTTAAGCGCAGAAACGTCAGCCAACGATGGCTCCGCAAGAAGAGCCAACGATTCATCCACAGAAACCTCGAACCTGTTTTGAGCGCGAGTACGAACCTGTGCTTCAATCTCTCGATTCTTCATCATTTTGTCAGCTCAGTTTTCATAATATTTTCTTCTCGCGCAGAGTCGCGCAATTGGAGCTCAGAGGCCAGGAGAGCGGTGACCTTCGCGACCACTCCACTTCTAACAGCATCTCGAAACTGCCTCGAATTGGTAACTGCTAACTTCGCTCGGCGTGGCGCACCAAAGCTATCTTGGGAGGACAGGTCAGTGGCGATAGTCTCTCGATTTACTACGCTATGTGGCGCCCGCACTTGCGGCATCAAAACAATGTCGGAAAGTTCTTTCCCCATAAAATCTTCAATCGCGGAGTCATCGTCATCATCCACCAATTCACGCGGTATCCGATGCATGGATGCTGGACCGCCCCAGTACCTCAGCGCGATTACCCGCATTTCTTTGGCGGCTAGGAGCACGGTGATATCGGAGTCGCGGCTCAATGCAACTGCAGTGACCATCATCATCACTAAACCCTGACTGAGCAGCGGGACCGTCCTCGGTCCCAAGCGCATAATCCCCAGAGCTTTGAGCCCTTCACTAGAAGGATTCAACATGTCACCAAGCAGTACATTCACTTTTTGGGCGTCCGCATCAAGGGTCGGGAAAATCTTGCGCCAAAGAGCATCTACACGCACCTGTAAATCGCCGCCCGTCATGCCTCTAATCAGCCCACTGACATCTGCCTTGGTCAGCTCCCAAACTAACTTCCCCATCGCTGTGTCAAAGTTGGCGCATTCGAGGTTAGTGTCTACGACACTGGGTAGTTGGCGTGAGTCCACGCAGTAGGAGATGTCCTTAGCCTCGACCCATTGAAGATTGGAAAAGTCGTCCGATGTAACGCCTAATGTATTTGCAAGGGCACCTTTAATCGCAACGCTCCACGGCGAAAGCTCGGCCATGCTCGCATGGCCAGGGCCGCGTAAATGCAACGCCAATCGCATCAGCCGAACCGCAAGCGGGTCTCGTGAAAAAATCTGGTGGTCAAACTTAGCGCAAATTTTCAGACGCTTCGCTGATTGAGTGCCATCGTTCCAATAAATCGGAACAGTGTGGGCTGGGTCCTCAATGCCATTTGAATATCCGGTCGCGCATCCTGAAACGCCCCAAGAAAATGATATATCGTCGAACGCATACTGGGTCCAGATTGGAACCTCCGTCCGGAGAAATTGACTAATCAAAGTCAGCATCTGTCGGGGCGTCGCGGCGCCTGCATCAGTGGAGCCGTACTCGAGGTCATGCACCAGCACCCTGAACGCCTCCGAAGCAGGAAAGAAATACCTATCTAAAATGGATTCAGCCGCTTGCTCAATCTCTGGCTCAAGAGCTTTGATTTCGACTCTCAAATTCCGCAGCGCTTTGTGAATGTGCTCCCAGTCTTTGAAACCGCACCATGTTGTCAGCCAATCAAAGATGCGTGCCGCAGCCAGATTCATTTGCGCGTGCGCGTTCAGGCCAGCAGGAGTGGTAGCACTAAGATTACACAGCGCACAGAACTCTTCAAAATTTCTCATTTCGAATTCATGCTTAATCTTCACTTGCCTATCGGGAACTTGGACTGTAAAAATTCTTACTTTTCCGTCAGTAAGCGTAGTCGGCAAAAACCAGTCAGCAAGTGCTGCGATGGACTCGTCAAAGGCACTCCGGTCCCGAAGTTCAGACGATGCCGCACCCGATGTTGCAGGGGCGCCCTTCTTCTTTTTCGGCACTTTGTAATCGCGCTTGGCTTTATCCTTACTGAAATCCGTGGCCTGACGTTTAACTTGCGTATGACGCAGAGTGCCGTCACTCAACTCCTGCACAATATCATCCCAGTCAGGTACGGCGCCTTGCTCGCACCCGAGCCACTTCGCCGCTTGACGCCCCTCCAGATAAGCAACAACCATCTGCGACATCATCTGAGCGCAAACTAAGAAGGCGTACCTATCAGCTTTTTGCAGTCTAAGTTTTCTTTGCATACAGTCACACTGCGATTTATAAAGTGTTGGCTAGACGTTGTCACTCGACGAGTAGCGAAGGATGGGTATGTGTAATTGCGTCTAGCCTCTACATCTCGGTCCGTAGCTTCCATTCTAACTCTCGGCGCGCGGTTGAAATGATGTCGTGAAAAGACATCGGCCGGACTTCGTCCTCTATGCTTTTTGTGGGAAAATCAGGCGACACCTGACCGCCAATGACCACGACTTTTATTGGCTTACTAATGTAAGGACGTAGCTCATGCCGATAGCGAATGACTTGGGTGTAGTCATCGTAGTTTAATGCATGGCTCGGCCGCTTGAACTCAATAAGTAGGCATTCACGATGCATATCCTCTGTGGCCAGCAGGTCCGGGCGTAGAGTTGCGCGAGTTCCCGTATATGACTTCGCCAGGTCATCCTCAACCAAACGCTGGAGGGTTTTGTTTGAGCTGAATAACGAGTACGGTGTGCCAAGTACCCAAAGACTCTTCTCCAAGGCTTTATGCATTTCTGCTTCCAGCGTCTTGGGATTTGCGACGAGCTCGTCAAGCATGTCGAGAAAGTCCATTCGCGCCTTTGCTTGATTCACCAAATACGCCATGTCCACCAAGCCAAACTCGTCCAAGCTTTCTGCGATTGCAGCGACATCACTGCGCTTGGCCTCCGCAAGATGTCCAAGCACGCTACCGTACTCCGAACTCTCAATTGCCTCGAGCAGTACGAAAACATAGTTCTCAATTTTCTCTGGTGGCTCGTCGAAGGAGCGCGTGAGAATTTTCTGGATAGCCTCCTCAGCGTACTTCCGCCGGTATTCAGGCAGTTTAGCCAATCTCAGATGAATCTGACGCTGCAACCTTGCGCGAGCCAGCTGTATCTCACGACCAAACTTTTCTTGAATGGCCGCCGCAAGCTTCGGTCGGACAAATTGATTGACTCGTTCGAGCAGTACGCTGTTCTCGACCAAGCTACTCCAACCATCAGTCACAAACTCACTCAGTCCGTCAGCATCAACCTCGCCGTAAAGCCGACGAATCAACTTCTGCGGAATATCCTCTTGCTCTTCCAGACCGAAGAAGTAAGGACTACCTACCGGCTTGTTCTGCACGCGCACCAGAATGCCTGGCTTCCTCGACGCTGACTTCTTATCCGGGATTGCGAATCGCAAAACTACAGGACCAACACCTTCCACGTCTTCGGTGAAAGTCCTATAAAGTCCCTGCACGTCGTCTACCCCGAGAGGTTTGCCATCCACATTGATGGCGATACCGTGCTCCCGGCCATACTCCTGAATCAACAACTGCTTGAACGTGACTGGATTAGGGAACTCGTAGCCGGTGTGAAGTTCAGTTAGAGTAATCGTGGTGCCTAGTGACCCAGGCTCGCAAGGCAAGATTTTTAGAGTGATAGCGAGTTGCTCGATGTCGCGGGCGGCCGCCAGTTGGCCCAGATTGAATTCGAAGGAGGTTTCAAAACCGTCTTTCCTCGTTTCCAACTTCATATGCGCGGCAGCCATCAACCCTGCAAATTTCCCGACGCCCTTACGCCCCTTCACTTGACGTTTCAATTTAGCAGTGCGCGGACCTCGAAGTTGACGTCGGTCGGCGGCAATGTTCAAGTAGTGGCTCTCAACTTCGTCTGCCGACATACCACTACCATTGTCTTCAATGACAATTGGGTCGGCGGACATAGGAGTTGGCAGCGTAACTTCAATCTCAGTCGCGTCAGCATCCCATCCGTTATCGACAAGCTCCTTCAGCGCACGCTCTGTGGAAGAATATTCTTGGCTGAGAAGGCTCGCGAGGCGAGAGTTGACTTGAAATCGGCTTTTCCTAGACATAGCGCTTCCAGAGATTCAAAGTTAAATAACTATCCAAATTTCGCAATGAAATTCATGTAATCCACACTGCTCTTTAGGTGACCATGATTCGGCTTGTCAGCGTGACAACTCACACACAGCACAAGCAAATTCGAATCATGCGACTCGTCCTTGCGGCCGTTAATGTGGTGCGCATGCAGGTAGCGATTATCGGCACCGAGAAGCTGTCGGCTACAGCCTTCGCATCGGTAGCCTCGCCTCGCTCTGACAGCGGCTGAAATGGCAGACCAATCCGACGGGTACTCGTTGCGAGGAGACGTGTCAGCATCATGCTCGGGCTTGAGTCCAAATAAATCCCGCTGATATTTCTTGAAGTATTCTTTTAGCGAAAACACTTCCGCCTGTTGGACGCGGGAAGTGGACGATTGCGACTTATTGAAGCCCTTCCATGCAATGTCAGCCAAGCAGTTTTGACAGACAACGAGCTTCATTAACAATGAAGCTCCAGTGCCTTCATTGGTGTTCACGAGGAACTGTCCGTCATTGCGGGTGGCCACGACGTACTTTGACATCTGCTGGTCGCGCTGCTTGGTCCTGAGCGTGCTACAGAACGTAAGGTGGAAACGCGGAGTGAAGCTGCGGCCACCATAGTTTTTCACATCTCGAATGTATAGCAGAACCCGGTGCCCACGATATTGAATCGTTCCGTCAGCAAGCGAGGATATTTCCTCGATATTAATGTCAATGCCATCGCTTTCAAGCTGCGCAATCAAAGGAAGCTCAATCCTCTTGAAGGACATTGCGGTAAAACTCTCCGCGAGCGGCGCCGCCATTTGCGACCTTAGATTGTTCAGCGACGCCCAGCCCAGAAAGTCTTGCAAAATCATTGCGCCTCTTCCTTCAACTGCTGCGAAATCTGGTCCAGCTTGTCACCGGCATTGGTCACAATCCGAAATTCAACACGCTGATTTGCCTGCTGCGCCGAAGCCGATTTGTCGTCGGGCTTCAGTGGTTTTGAGGACGAGAGGCCATTGGCAGTAACGTGTTGAATAAGCCAAGCTTGATGGCTGCTCACCGCAGGCACGCTCAAAAGATATTCCAAGGCGCTTCGGGTGCGTGCCTGGGATAGCCCCATATTCAGGAAGTATGCTGCGCGTGGGTCGTTCTGCCCAGTCCATGCGACGCTGGTGTGCCCCTCAATACGAATCTCTTTTACGGCGTCGCGGTATTTGTCGGAGGTCAGCAGTGCGATATAGCGCGGGAAGAACTCCTTAAGAATTTCCTTGAACTTAGGTTTGATTTCGGCGGAGCCCGTTGCGAAAAGGACCGTCGGGTCGTTAAACCTTATCGTCATATCGCCAAGGAGCTCAGCATTCCATTGCTTCAGGTCTTTCGAAAACTCCTTCTGGAGAGCCTGAAGCATGTCGCTCTTCGTTTCCTCATACTCCTTAACAACCAAGGTAGTTGTCTGCTCAACGCGTAGCATAAATGCAGCCGTGAGCAGCATGAAGACCATCATCAATCCGGTCATCAAGTCCGCAAGAGGAATCCAGTGAGACTGGTTACTGTGTTCAAGTTCCATATCGTCTAGCGCTGCCCAGCCATTCGTACCACCTCACGCAGACGCTCGGTCAACGGCAAGTAGTCGGCGACAAACTTCTCCGACAACGCGGCCAGTTGGCGGCCGAGCGTATCTAAGCTCTTGGTCAGTTCTTCCTGGAGAGCCTTGTCGAGTACCGTCACACCGTTGTGTACAAGCTCCACGGATTTCGCCAACTCTTCATTCGTCTCTCGCTGAGCCTTCTTCAACGTCTCAGTCAGTAGCTGCTTCATTTCGGCGGTCGAGCCCTGAACTTGATTGCCCAGGGTCCTGACAACGTCGGCCACTTCGGTCTGTACTTTCAGGACGCCAGCCCCCATACTATCAGTCAGCTCTTCCAGCTTTTTGGCGAACTGTGGAGCGACGTCTTTCATCTCGACCAGCACAGTGACGAGTGAGCGTTGCGAGTCTTGAATTGCGGCGTGTTGCTGCGCCAACCCAATCAGGAGCTCCTGTAATCGGGCGGCTGTGTCCGTGTAGGCCTCGGCCCGGCTCGTTATCACACTCAGGCTCTCCGCAGCCCCCCTCAAATCACCGGCACTTGCTTGCTGCACGGTTTGGAGCTTATCCAGTTCTTCACGATATTGCTTCTGCCAAGTGACGAGCAGCTCCACCGCCGAATTGAGCTTCGCAAAATTTGAACCAAACTGTTCACTTAACTTCGTGTTGAAGTCTCTAATTACGCCTTCAAGCGCTTCAATCAATGCCTTCGAGTTATCTTCTGCCATGCGAGCGGCGAATGTATCGAACGAACCACGAAGGCCTTGCAACTGGTCACTTTGCTCCTGGCGCATCAACTTCATTTGCGATAGAAGACTCCCCTCCTCTTTCCCCGCAAGGCTGGCTTGCAGCGCGCGCGTGGCTTCCACCAGGTCATCGATGCTGGCAGCCTTCACCGCACCGGTCGACTGAGGAATGGGACCGCCGTGGCGGTGGTGCTTGTAGCGAATCAGCAGCGAACCTGCGACACCGCTCACTGACGCCAAGAATGCGGTTTTGACACCACCTAAAAGGTGCGGCACGCTCGTAGAGACCTTGGTGGCGTCAAAGTTCAGCAGCGCGATTGCGATACCTGTGAAGCATCCCAAAATGCCGACTGTAGTTAAGATTTCCGGACCATGCGAAACTGCAAAACGGTTAAAGTTCACCTTCGTGAAGTAGTACGTTAAGCCGATGTTGATGCCGATGAAAATAATTGTGATTGGGTCATCGAGAATGGATGCGAAGCCTGTATTGGCTTGCGCAAACTGAGGAAATAGGCCACATAGAAGCCCGCCAATCAAAAAAAGTCTACAACTAGACACTGATATATCCTTAAGGGCAACAAGCCCAATATAGTTTCATACCAAGGCAAATTAAAAATTTCCCATTCTGCAACTAATTTTAACCGAATGCAATCACAAAATTCCCACCAATTATCACCTTGCAAGCGTACAGATGCTTGAATTTGGCACAGAGCGGCGCCCAACGCCCCATCCGCCACCCATCATTGCCTACCTTGCCTACCTTGCCTGAAAAATATCTGCTCGCAGATTGCCTGAAGCGTCGTGAGGCGGCGCGCTCTGTAGTACTCATGTTGCCACTGAAGGCTAGGCACAGGGACAAGTTGCATCTAGGGAGCTCAAGATGCCATTCAGACCCGGTTTCTCATACGCAGCACAGGTGTGAAGCTAGTGCTCGGCGACCGACATCGGTCACCAATAACACAAATGGAAAAAAAGCTAGCGTTTTGAACTGAGTGGCCAGCGTAAAGGCTCTGTGGTCATCGTTCTCGAATTGCTGCTGCCCAGATGGTCTACTCGCAATGCGCCACTATTCGCATGCATTCATGTCGCATTGCCATGTTGCCCGCCCGAACGCAAAAACCGAAGCCAACTTGTCCATGAATCGGTACACGCAAGCCCATCTTATTCATCAGGGCGGTAGTTCGTAAGAATCTTGCTCAAAAGGCGCTCAGCTTCAGCTGGACGGACCTGATGGTCAGCGTGGGGTATCGGCAATATTATCCCTGCCAACTCATTGGGCGATACGAACGAATAGCTATCACGAAAATCACCGAGATGAGATTTCACCTCGCTCTTCAAAGCCATTTGGACTTTCGAACAATGACCGCAAATTTTGGGGGTTTCGTGCCATGCACGCCCCGTAGTAGCAACGTTGAACCGGACCTGCCCCTGGTCACCCACATACACAATTTGAGATTTACTTCTACGACAAATCGGACATGCCCAGTCATCTGGAAGCGAATCCCAATTGTCCGCTTTATATTCCACACTCTTGAGTAGGGCCAGGTAATTCGCAGGCACGGGTTTGCCACGCTTATGCGTGCCATCGCGCCAACGCGAAACGTTCGCTTTCGAAACCCGCGTCTGCATGCCCAACGCATCTATCAACACGTCCGAATTGAACCACGTAGAAATCCTTGAGAGCCGGCGGTCGCCATGTCCATACACTGGAATTGGCTCAAATTTTCTCGGGTAAGGTTCGAACCAGTGTGTATCCGTCGCAGCCGCCTTTGCTACCGCTTTAATAATGCGCATGCGCAGCACAAACGCTGGCTTGGCGGCTTCCCAGGCAAGCTGCGCCTTGGACTGATTGACGGTATGCGGCTGATGGTCTCTAACCTGGATGAAACCGCGAATCTGCCCGATTGAGAACGAGAACTCACGCGGCACCCCCAAGAGCTTCTTGGCAGCAGTGTCAACGTTATTGCAGTCCTCGCATACAAGTATCGCATCGTATGCCGCGAACGCGCTACTCATCCGGTCAATGAGCTTCTGGCCTTCCACTTGCTCAATATTGGTTCCGGCCGCAACGAACTCGACATTGAATGTCTCTTCCAACACGTCGCCCATGTGGTCGTGATGTATCACGCATTTAGCTAGTATCTGCTCCTTCTTGCCCACTCGCGATATCTGGACTTTTGTTCGTGCGCAGCATGGACACGCCCAATCCTGCGGCGAGCCAACCCAGCTGCTGTTCATTTCAAAACGACGCTCACCATGGATTGCCAAAATTTCCCGCGCTACGGGGGAATTTTGACTATCGAGGCATGTAATCTCTCCCGAATCGACGCAGTCAACCAGAAGCTGCAGTCCTTCCCGATACTCGTCGTTTGGAACGCCAGACAGTGGTTGGCGATTCAGACTCCAGTTACCAAATCGGCTGTAATAGGCACTGTCACTCCACATTTATTCGTTCCTTTCGATTAACTTTCCCAATCAAACGATTCATGCTTTTAATCGAACAACCTCTCGGCTGAACAACAAGACAAGGACTCTCTTCCTCTACGTGCTGTGATTCATCTGACGGGTTATCGCTGCTTGCCTTCTCTACATGCTGGTCGTTCCAACACCTTAAAGGAGACGTTGTATATACAATACACGCAGCGCTTCAGTACCTGCAAACCTGTCCGGCGCCATCAGTAATTTAATGACGAACGTTTAGTAGAGTGCCCATTCACGGGCAACATATGCCCCAAAAATCGCCAGTTGAATTTTCAATAATTACCGAGATTTTCGCCTGCCAAAGAATTTCATTCCTCCTTATCACTATCTTTCGCTTTAGAGCTGTCGTTTTTAACTGGATTATTCCATTCTTTTGTTTTGCATAAATCTTGGAGTTCTTGGGGAGATTCTGCCCGGTTTCTATGTACCTCTTCGTGCGCTTCAGGATTAATAACTATGACATTATCCAGGTCACGAGACATTCTCGGCTTGTCGGCTCGCCGCTCAATATGATGAGCGTGTGCATTTGAGGCCAAAGGTTCACCAGTTAGTTGGCAAGCAGTTATATTTTCTGCCGCTATCTTTTTTCCTTTCAATAGCGATTGTTCATTTCTATTTCTTGACTCTTCAGCTTCACGGTATTTATCCAGCTCAGGTGCATCCCTTAACGCCGTTAAGCAAGCCTCTGCATCACGGATGCGTTCTTTTTGCAGGGTATCACGTGGCTCTTGAATTCTTTCTGACATTATCTTATGAACAGCCGGAATTGACACTAGCTTTTTATCACCTAGCTCAATTTTTTCATCATTTTCCAAATCATTATAAATCCGGTTTACTCCCGGCGTATCTGTACCAAGCAAGTGTGGCAGCGCCTTTTTATTGATATATGCTTTGCCTTCGTTTGTGTACTCTCCATTATCTTTAACCAATTTTCTAGTTTTATCAGCCTCACTATCAGTTATGTGTTCATTTTTAGGTGGGAAATTGATGGATAAAGTAGTCGCAGGTCGAAGTGCGGGCAGATTACTCTCAGTCATTTCCGGCCCCATCATCTTCAATCATTACATCGTACAACTTTCTGAGTTCTGTAAATGCAAGATTATCCCCCCCCTTATCCGGGTGCACTATGTTTGCGATTTTTTTGTACCAACGCTTGGCAAATTGCTTATCGTGATAATGCCTCTCATCTACTCCAAGAGCTAGCGTTCGTTGCTTTCCTTCGAGTTTTGTCAAATAGTATGCGTACTCCAATTGCTTTGATATAAATGGACCTCTAATAAAAGGAACCCAGTTTCTTCTGAGTTTGAGTATTATTTCAAAAATTTCATCATAGCTGCTAGCCTCTATTTTTAACGGACTGATTTCCTTTTCTAGTTCCATTTTAATAATTTCAACGGAACCTAGTTTCCTAAGGTCATCTACGGACATTACTTCTTTAAGCTGCATCAATCCTCCACTATTTTTGATTTTTCTGCTATCCGTTGTCGGCGCAAAGTAGACAGGATTACAGGGGCCGCCGTCGAATGAGCACCGCTGACGTACCATGCTCTTAGCTACTATATTACATTAAAAATACATTTCCTTTCGACATCAAACAGCCCACTTTCTTGTAAGAATATAATAACCTATGCAAAGTATGTTGAACAAATCACAAAATTTCAATCCTTGGCCGAAGCTGCCTGCAAAGATGAACTCAGTGGAGCAATCAAGACAATCAAAGACTTGATGCAATTGCATGGAATCACTGTGGAAGACATCGCGGGCGGAAGTCGTGCGAAGCCCGAAAAAGTGAAGAGCTCGGTGCCAGCACAATTTAAGAACCCTGAAACTGGTGAGACCTGGACTGGTCGTGGCCGTGCGCCACGCTGGCTTGATGGCAAAGATAAGGAACAGTTCCGCATCACGAATTAAGGCGCTGGACGGCGCGAATACATCCTATTCGAATCGTCCCGTGGCGAGGTACAATGCTTAATGACACGTTCGGTCAAAGGACTTAGAATCGTTGCTCACCTTAACAGTAGCCGCTAATGAGCAAACAAATGGATATTATCAAAATAGCTACTCGCTTGATTGCCTGTGCAGTTCCTGCAGAGCATCCTTTGCTGTCAATGATGGAATTTCCGCGAAGTGGCGAGGGGATTGCCGTTCCGGCAGCCAAGCTACAAGAATACTATTCGGCCGTGAAAGAGTTGTTTGCTGTTGAAAAGACCTTAGCTACGTCATATGCGTTGGTCACTTTCGAGAAGGCCGTAATCAAGTTCATCGCACCGCACGTACTTGAAGGAACCCAAGTCGACAAGGCTGCCGTCCGTGAATTTTTGCGGAACCTTGTAACTCTTCCTGTGACAGAACATCAGATTTACAGGCCAATTAACGGCGTAGTCAAAGATACTGACTGCGGCCCAGTCACGCTGGGTCCCTTCACTGTCTACCATACCAATGCGGACGCTGGTCCGCTTGATGAATCCATGCGAGGCCGGCTTGGCATGGTCCTCCTTGATAAGTCTGAACACTACCTAATTAAAGTGGAGGTCAAGGCGCGTGAACCAGTAAAGGCGCTCGAACTTGCCAATGCCCTTTTCGAACGATTCGAGCGGACTATCCGATTTATGGTGGGGCCAAATAGCGGTTTTACTGTTTCTATTCTCACGCAAAACACTCCGTGCGATAAACGTGCAATCGTGCTAAATAAATCACGTGGTTCCTCAGAGGTCGGACGCGGCTCTAGCATTCCGGACCTTGATATCGACGATGCGTACTTCCACGACGCGGAAGTTGGGTACGACCGCATTTGGGCGATTTTCGATTCTACTTCGAATAGCGAACTCGCGAAAAAACTCCTCCTTGCAGTAGATTGGGTAGGACAATCCATAGCTGAAAAGGTCCCGTCGAGCGCCTTTATCAAAGCGGCTATTGCACTAGAAGTGCTGCTTTCGCCCCCGAAAGAGTTCATAAGCGCGTCAATTACCTTTCAAATATCGGAAAGCGTCGCCATGCTGCTAGGTACCGATAGCGCATCTCGGATTCGTCTCGAAACGGAGGCGAAGCGGCTTTATAGCATTCGCTCAGATGTTGCCCATAAAGGAATTGCTGAGGTTGATTCTTTCGACTTGGTAGCAATGCAGGACATGGCGCGCGGGGTCGTAAAAAAGATACTGACAGCACCCGCGCTCGAGAACGTCACTGATGGTGTTGAAATGCGGAAAATTTTCAGGTTGATGAAATACAATTGCCCCGAAATCTGGACAAAGCTGTAGGGGCTTTCACATCCCAGTTGCTATACGGGGCATGACTCTTCCGCAGCTACCAAGCCCTCACGCCCATCCTGGCCGACAGGACCATCCCTCTCAAAGCGCCGGGTGATGTTGCGCAGCCTTACTGCTTCCAGACGCAAGTTTCTAACGCTCCTACCTATATGTTGCCGACGGCCAGTAACAACGACTGCCGGCTGATGCAGCTAGACCTCTATTCAGATGCAGCGGCTCGAGGACGAGGCATATGCGTGCTATATGCTGCGAGACGCAGTTGGCAGGCGAAAGGGATGCTTGATTCGCATCAGTCCCATCCGACAATTGCGCACTAGACGAGTCCGATGCTGAGTAGCTTCATCCAGGGAGCTCTGGTCGGGGGACACGCGGAATTGCAAATTGAAGGACCCAAATCTGGCTGAAGCGGCTACGGAATTAGCCAGATGCAGAAAATTACGCGTTAGTTCTCGATGCGTCATCTTTATCTATTTCCCTATGGATTCGTCTGAAATGAGCCAAGGTATTGATACCGAACAGGATTGTAGAGCTTCTCAACGCACTTAGCGCCGACGGCCTTCTTAAGCCAGGCTTTTGCTTGCCCTAGCTCCAAACCAAGCCGTTCGGCAACTTCTTGGTCGGTCAACGCTCCAAGCGCCAGTACGTGATGTAGCTTGCCGAGGAAATCATCGTACATATCGAAAGGGCCCATTGGCCTACTTATAGAATGAGGGGCAGACTCATGGTATGACTCAGCCGAAAGTGGCGTTTGGTCCCCAACTTTCTGAATGGGCAAACATTCTCGCTCCTTGGGCGATGGTTCTTCGGTGTTCATCGAAGCATTTATTTCAGACCTCGAATCTTTCATGCTCATATCCATCGAGGGTAAGAGTGAATGCGATGAATTTGATTCCGCAACATTGGTTACTTCAAGGGATGTAGCATCAAAAAAATCGACCAATTTCACGGAATCACTCTGAGAGAGCTCAAACTTTATACCTCCCTTTTCAATAAGCGCGGCGTTACCAAGACCATTCCCAGGGTTCCTAACGTAAAGCGGAACCCACTTGTGGGCCAAGTTTTCCATGGCACCTGCCCACGTTCCCCCACTTCCAAGGGCTGAGTCAATCACCAAAGCGTATTCGGAAAGTGCGTAGATATACTTGTTCCGAGCCATTGCGTTACCGGCGTTGAATCCTGCCTCCGGATAAAAAGGAGATACAAGCACTAGCCTACCCTCCTTCAATCCAATGCGATTCTGTCGGCTGACACCGGCCTTCAGTAAGTCATTCGCGAGAACGCCAATCGTGTAACCACCGGCATCTGTTGCCCCCTGCATTGCAGTCACATCAACCCCGCGTGCCCCTCCAGAAACAACACCAATACCCTCGTGAGCACACATTGCAGCAATTTTTCGAGTGAAATCGAGAGCGGCCCCCATTGCATCGCGCGAACCGACGATGGCTAGCCCTCCTATATTCAACAATTCTTTGTTACCAGCGCCATAAAGCAGCGGGGGCGCAACGTGCTTTAGATGGTGCTTCAAGCGCTTAGGAAACTCAATGTCACCTCGCGAGATAACCCACAGTCCTCCACGGCTCCAGCGCTCTAAAGCTAACGCCAATGCGGTACCACGTCCCAATAAAAACTCGATGCGCTTTAGTTCAAGCTTCGCTTCGTGCACATTTAGCAAATGCTCATGAGCCGATGGCGACATCAAGTCAGCGGGGCGCAAACCGCGACTGTTTAGCCACTTGGCGAATTCCCCATACTCACGGTTTGATAGTGGTTGGAAAATCTCCTGTCGTTCGCCACCGAACCGCCCACACAACAAGAGGACAACTTCGGTATCGTTACTCAATGCTTTACTATTCATAACACTCTTTCTACTTTGCAGTGGTTGTAGCCAAGGCAAACGGAAAAACGGCAGCAGTACCCGACTGACGCAGCAGAGCGGTTGCTACGGTCAGCGTCCAGGCCGAATCAACTACGTCATCCACAAGTAATACCGGTGCGTTCGTTCCAGCCTCCGGCTGAACCAAAAAGGCACCATCCAAATTGTGGCACTGATGGTAACGGTTCTCCATATTCTTCTGTGGTTCCGTTTCGCGAGGCTTTTGAATTACGGCGCGGAACGGGATACCTAGCGCCGCCGCGAGACGGCGCGCGAAGCTCGGCACCAACTCAGGGTGACGATTGGAAGGTATACAGGTCACCCAAGCTATAGAAGAGGCGGCGGCAGGCCATCGGAGTCGAATCAGTTCTGCCGATGTAGCAACAAGCTCGTCGTCGAAGCCCCCTTGTGCCTTTCCACGCGCTACAAGTTCCCCGTAGACTGGCTCTCCCCAACGAGACAAAATTCTGCCCTCTTCACCACGCAGTCCAACAGGTATGTTCTGCTTTCCCCAGCCAAACTTGGCTTGATATAGGGGTAATGCTTCAATGTCCCACTGCTTCTTCAGCTCAAGCGGCATCTCACTATGCCGTACAAACCTTTGCGCTCGGACGTACGTTGCACGACTAAAATTGACAGGGAGCAAGGGTTCGCCTATGCAAACTGCGCAGCGTCCACAGGGTTCAGCATTATCATCGTCAAGTGCTTTAGCCAAAAACTGCATGAGACAGCGCTCGTTCGATAAATATTGCTTCATCTCTGCCCATTCAGTTTCGCGTTGTTGAGTGAGATGCCGAATCCTCTGTTGGTCTAGTTTGTACAGGTTAGGCGTCCGGTACCATGCACCATCAATTTTCACAACTGGAGACTGCCGTTCAACAACAAGAAGCTTCAATACCTTTTCAATCTGAGACTGACGAAGGTTCACCGCGCGCTCTATTTCACGCACTTTCATCCCCTCTTCGGCCTCATCTAAAGTCTCTAAAATTCGATTAACCTGCCACTCCGGCGGAAATGCTGAATCCCTGAAATATTCGTTAATCTTGTCTTCCTCCTCCCCAGACAGCAGCACACCATAAGCAGACGCTATGGCGCGACCTGCACGTCCCACCTGCTGGTAATAAGCCACTACATTCCCGGGTGTCTGGTAGTGGATAACGAAATTTAAATCCGGCTTGTCATAGCCCATGCCTAACGCGTTCGTCGCCACAAGGCATTTGATACTATTGGCTAGTAACGCCTGCTCCAACGCTTGGCGCTCCGCATCCGTTTTACCGGAGTGATACGCCTGAGCATCCACACCATTTAACTGCAGCCACTCAGCAACGCGGTCTGCATCTCGAGTAGTAAGCGTATAGACGATACCGCTTCCTGGCATTGTCGGAATATTGTCTGCCAGCCAAGATAACCTGTCTGCCGGGCCAGCCAATCGCATGTTTTGCAGAACCAAACTCTCGCGAACTAAAGGGCCTCGCTGAACAGTTACGCCCACTCCAAGCTGAGTGGCTACGTCTTTTTCCACTCGACGATTCGCGGTTGCTGTGGTTGCCAATACAGCAATATTATTTGGCAGACGGGCCAAAACCTGCCCGATACGTCTATAGTCAGGGCGGAAATCATGTCCCCAATCGGAAATACAGTGAGCCTCATCAATGACCAGAAGGCCTATGCGGGCTGCAATCGGCTGGAGGGTTTCAGCCACAAACTCGTCATTCGCAAGGCGTTCGGGCGAAATGAGCAGCAGGTCTACACGGTCGGCCATTAGTTCGGCACACACATTGTCCCATTCATCTCGATTTGTCGAGTTCACGGTCCGCGCACGAAGTCCGAGTCGCTGCGCCGCCTCAATTTGATTACGCATTAGAGCGAGCAACGGCGAGATTATGAGTGTTACACCCGCCCCTTGAGCTCGTATTAGCTTTGCCGAAACAAAATACACCATGCTCTTGCCCCAACCAGTCTGTTGGACGCAAAGCACTTTGCCTCGTTGATTAACGATGTGTTGAATGGCTTCCCACTGGCCCTCACGGAAGCCCACCTTGGTATTACCCATGGCAACGCGAAGATAGGTCAATGCATCGGCTCTAGTAACCATAAATTGTGCGTCCTTAAAATTTTTTTGCGGTTTCCTACCGGTAAAATCCTAGACAGGTCTACTCAGAAAATTCATCATCAACCTTCTTGATGTACAGGATTTCCTCGATAATGAAACCGACACCATAAAAAATCATCAGCCGGGCCAGCTAGTCTCCATACATGAGAACAATTCGTTTGCCTAACTGCTCTGTCGTTTGGCACGCCGAGGACGTGAAGGTGAATGCGGTAAAGGAGTGAGTAGCGTAAGTAACCAGGTCACTCACTGGGTGTCGACAATTATACGTTGCAGAAGAGGAAAAATCTGTCATCGATGGCCATCTTAAAATATTACATTTAAAACAATCAAAACCAACTAATTTTCACGGCAAGGCTCGACATCATCTAGACATTTCCGAACTCGTCTGCATAAACATGGGTAAACACCGATGATTGCCCATGCCGGCAGTGCGGTTGCCCCAACAGACGCTATGCAAAGCATATTTACGCCCTTCGGCAATAAGGGGAAACGGTGCTAAAACTCGTACAGAAATGGAAGTTGCCTGTATGATACTAAACTAATGACATTGCCAGCTATTAGCTCGGAGCAAAAAATGCAAACAAGCATACTGCAGGACTTTCTAACCCTACGATTATTGAATATCGGAGCAGAAGACTCTCGCCTTGAAAAATTGGTTGGCGCTGCCCATGAACTGGCTCAACAGTATGCGCGCAATCCTAAAGCCGCCGTTGCATCACTCCTTGCCGCATGGGACCCCGTTGCGGCCCCACATCGGTCTCTTCTTGATATCGGTGAGCTACTGCAGAAACACTGGCCTACTTTTCGTGCTGCGTTCGAAGACGAACCGCTGACTCTCTACCGCGCCATTATTCTCGAAGCGGTTTTGAGAGCCATGGAGCAGCAAGGTACATTGGCGGTTGCTGTAGACTTAATTGGCGCCAACGTATTACCGCACTTGAATGTGGGACAGGAATGTAATATTTTGTCGAAGATTTTGGACCGCGCGCATAAAATCAAATCGGAACGTTTAGCGCGCCTGTGGCCAACTCAGTCGACCTCTGCGTCCAGCGCTGCCCTGAAGGCACCGACAATCCCTGCTCTAAAAGCAACGGAACCCACCGTCTGGTACAAAGAAGTGGCCGCTTCAGCGGGGCCAGGCCAGAGAGACGGCACATCTCTTCCAAACCCTAATCCCCACTGGTCTAATCAGCAGCAGCATTGGTCGTATGATTTCGCGGACCGTATGGCCCCAATTCTTGCGGACGTCCATGACAAGGCAGCCAACGCTGCCCTGAAAGCAAGTGCTCAAGCATTTAAGACATTCGGTGACTCAGTCGTAGCGAAACTAAACGAGTTCGTCCGCTCGGAACAGACGCGCAGCAATCAACTGAACATTTCAAACAAGCTGCTATGGTGGCGGCAAGCCCTGTACTCTGAGACCGCAGCTACCCCGTATCGCCAATTGCAGTTGCCGCTTGTGGCACTTCACACGGCATTTGACGTTGCGGACCTCCTGCCGGAAGTATATCCGCCGGCAGTCGAATCCCTAGTAACCGAAGCAGTGCTCGCAGTCGCTGGTAGCAAAAACGAAGAGCATATCAATACCAAGGACTTGCTAGAGGCTCTGATGAAGTCTCCGGAAATTCTCGCTAATGAATGGCTCCAAGAACAGCGCATGGATTCGGGCACTAGAAGTCTGTTCATTCAGGCGCTAGCGAACTCATCTCTATCTGGAAGCGCAGAGCTATGCCAGATGAGCGTCGCACCGGAAATGAGCATGACACTCGCTGAGTGGTCAATCTGGCTCTTACGGGAAGTCAAAGTATTGGACGCTTTGGATAGACCAGACGAGATTTCTGAAACCACGGAGGAAGCGTGAACGGGCTCTGTACTCAATTAGCCTGTATCGCTCCAGACGAGGTTGGATGCCTCGAAGGCGAATCCGCGCCTCACCTTTGCAAGCACTGGCAGAAGAAAGGTGACGCAGAAGTGCGCGAAGCATCCGGTGCGGTAGAGGATGGAGCAAGGTTGCCGTGGACCGGCAATGCTTTAGGCTCTATGGACACCGCGTTCTTGGCAGGTAGAGCCAGAACGCGGCTTGTAGGTATATTTGGTGCCTCTGATAGCGGTAAAACTTCCCTGCTAGGAGCTTGGTATCTGCTAGTCGGGCGTGGCATCTGCCCTGATGGCATCTCGTTCGCCGGCTCACTAACCTTGGAGGGTTGGGAGAATATTGCAGGGAGCCTTCGTTGGAACTCAGCGCACGGCCCTGCATTTCCACCGCATACATCGAGTGGAGCGGGCCGGCATCCAGGTCTCCTACATCTGGACTTGAACATTCATGGCGTCCGACGCGATATCCTCTTTGCTGACACGCCTGGCGAATGGTTCAGCCGTTGGGCAGTGCGACGCGATGCGGATGATGCAACTGGCGCACTTTGGCTTTCCAACGCGTCAGATATCCTTATTGTTGTGGCGGATTCCCAGGCGCTTGCCGGGCCCAAATTAGGCGTGGCAAGGTCTAACTTGGTTTCGCTACTTCGGCGTGTAGCTGCTGAGCGTCGCGGCCGACCTGTCGCTTTAGTATGGACAAAGGCAGACGTCGACGTCGAACCAGAAATGCAGCAGGCAGTGACTCAAGCGGCGGACTTGGTCCTCGGTAGGTATCAGACGTTCAGGGTAAGCATGCATTCCGCCCCTGGACAGGCCCCCTACAACAACGGGCAGGGATTGGTTGAACTTTTCGAATGGGTGCTGACAGTCCCGGAGGCGCCGTTCCGAAGCGCGTCCGGCGCACAGCCCGAACGGGACATGTTACGTCAACTGGGAGGAGTGTATGCCTGATAACCCTCTTAACATTGCTGTTTTTGGCGAATCCAATGTTGGCAAGAGCCACTACGGTGCACAACTTATAGGTCGTTTGAACGCCGAAACAGGGATGTTACGGATGCGCGGTGCAGCGCTTGATTTGGCAGCGTTTGATGACGTTGTTCAGTCACTCAGCGGAGGAGTTCCGGGAGCGCACACAGCGGCAGGAAGCTACACTGAAACCATTCTGCCTGTAGTAACCGAGGCCCATGTGGCGATTGATTTGAGCTGGCCAGATTATGCAGGCGAGCAGGTAAGCTCACTCTTGGACGAAAGGCTTGTTCCAGCCTCATGGCATCAGCGCGTCGAGGCTGCAGATGGATGGGTATTGCTGGTTCGACCCAAGAGTGCGCCGTTGGTAGATGACATATTCTCGAGACCGCTCGGAGACCTGAAATCTTCTCGTCCAGAAGGATTTTCGATTGAATGCTCTTCGCAAGCACGTCTTGTCGAACTGCTGCAAATGCTGCTTTACACACGCCGTTCACGGACAGGCAAAGTGAAACCAGCACTTGCGGTGCTTCTGACGTGCTGGGATGAGCTAAAACTCCCAGAAGGAACAAAGCCTGCAGAAGTGCTACGCGAAAAACTACCGCTCTTTGCAAGTTTTTTGGGAAATAATTGGGACGAAAGCGACATTCTAATCTTCGGTCTCTCCGCAACGGGAGTCTCCCTTACGAAGGAATCTCCAAACAAAGACTTCATCTTCAAAGGCGCAGAACATATGGGGTGGGCGATTTGTGATGATGGAACACAAACGACAGACCTCACTATGCCTATTGCCGAACTTGCAAAAACTGTGCACGACTAATGCGTATTCATAAAGCGTGGTATGGCCCCAAAGGCGGACACTCACTCCTGTCCTCAACGGAACCTAGTCTGCAAACCGTCTTTCGACAAGCAGCTTGGCTCACAGACCTCCCTGGCACTGTTCCGAGAGATTTGCAATGGCAGCCTTACTTTCGCACAGCCATCAATGAGGGTTACTTCGTCCTTATTCATACCAGGAGCAGCCGCGACACGACAAGAGCCGGGATGGTCGATTCGGTCGCTGCATTTATCCCTTTAAGCGAGCTGCCGCTTGTGCCTGACTTTGCCGCGTTGGCTAACAATCTGCGTGAATCGCAGGATTCTGTCGAGCGTACGCCCTTTGAGGCAACTGCCGAAGCTTCCGAGCCGCCAGTGAACATAAAGAAACCGCTGTTGCTAGAATTGGCAGCTGCTCTAATCTCCAGTAGGCCACGGCCAGCCATCCATGTCGGGCAGTCGGGGTTCGACGACATCATGCTCAGCTTGCTACAGGTTGTTCCTCGTCCGCTGCGACGCGAAATCCTTTTCAGTTTGAGCTTCACCATGGAAGACTCGGTAGCCTGTGTCGCAGTCGCCATTCCAACCGAGTTGGCCTCACGATATCCCCAAAAGCAGTTGCTTTCAGCTTCAGACAACCCTCTAAGCACCGGAGTTGCTGCGCTTTTAAATATGTCCGAAGGCCGACCATTGTTGGACTTCGGTGAAGCGGCTGCCTTCGATTTGCGGTCTGCATCCTCCCTTATCTTGCTGGAGCAAACCTTTCGCCTCTGGGAAAATCCGACTGGAGTCAGTGATGCGATAGGCCTGGTCCGCTTATTAGCAGCCAAGTCAGGCGATTCCCAACAAGCGAGCGAAGTGCGCCAGTCTGCTTTAGACAGGCTCATTAAGACGTCTTTCAAATGGCAGCCGACCGACATCCTCTCAATGCGTAACTTACAGTTAGAGCGCTTTGACGCAAATAGACTGAGCAATACCGTGAAAGATTGGATTCGCAAACGCGTTGACGAAGTGAGTGTGACTGAGGATGATTGCCAGCTTTTTGACCAGACAGTCCGCGGAGCAGCGCAACAAGTTTGGTGGAATACCGACGTACTTGCCGGCTATACCGACACGATTAAACCCGATAGCTTAGGCATCGGCTGTCTGGCATGGGAGACTATCGACAAGCATCCAGAGAGCCTTTTACCAGTACTAAATCTCTTTGATGCCAAAGGTCATCTCGATGGATTGACGAATACTGTTTTCTTAGGACTATCCACCGCCACAATCGACGCGGTCGCTGAAGAGAGCGCGAAGCGCGGAGCGTGGCAGCTATGCGGAATTGCGTTAGCCACCCGCTACGGCGCTTCTCGGGCTCTGCTCGATGTATTGAAATATTGCCCACCCAAGACAGCTCGGCATACCGCTGTAGAGTCCGCCCTTTCAAGGGCTGCGCCCAGTGAGCTCATAGAAATTGCAGTCCGCGAGGATATTGAAGAGGTTACGGTTCTCGCAGCGGATGTCGTCAAAAATGAACCAAGACTTCTGCGTAACTTCATTTGGAGTTCGTCAGTGTGGTTTGACATCTTGGACAAAGTAATTGTGAGTGGCTCGAAAGTAGGGAACGAGATAGAAAACAGAATTCAAGGGCTTCAAACCATTATCCAGCGTGGCGAACGGTCGGAACGAATCTGGGGGCCACTAGCTAGAGCTGAACTCGCGGACCTACTGCTTGTTCCAAACAGAGAGCATGCCTGGACGCTCATACCCGACTCGCTGGTTGCAAAAGTCGTCGGGCAAACCGCCAAGGCTTGGCTTGCAGCCGTATTGGACAGCCAAGTCAGCGCAGCGGCCATCGAGGAGCCACTACGCAGCGAAGTCAGGTCCGCTCTTAAGGCAGGGCCTTTCATGGCGTCTCTTGCGAAAAATGCGCATTTGAATTTCATTAAAATCATCGATACGCTTTACCCAGTAAATGACGACGAATGCGCCAATCTTCTAGATTCACTAGCGCATACACCCGCTTATCGATTTCCACCAGCTCCTGCTGCTGCCATAGGAAAGCTGATTCAGTCCCGGAAATGGACGTCGGCGGCATCGCGGGCGGCTAGCCATAGCTCCTTCCGCGACGACTTCTTAGTAATCGCTAAAGAGTGCGTGGGTGTCATGGGTGTCTGGGATAGTTGGGCGGTGAGTTTTCGAACCGGCAGGCCGGGTCAAATTTCCACAGACGATGCCTGGAAAATGTTTGAAGAGTCTTTGTCAGAGCTTTACCCACATGGCCCCACCGACCAAGAATTTTGGAGTCGCAGCGGAGGCAAAGATAATCAGCTAATCGCAGAAGGTAATGGACTCGCACAGTGGCATCGCTGCATTAAGCAAGTGCGTGCAGGTCTCGGTCCGTCAGCATCTGACCTCCTGCGCATCGCCCTGCGGGACTTCACCGGAAACCTTGTTCTGAAGATGCTACGAGATAGTCGCGTGCTAGAATAAAATCATGAACAAAACATTTCAAAATGGTAGAGCCCTCGTTATCGGGGTTGGTAAATACGACTTTCTTTCTCCGCTCGGTTCCGCCCCTGTATCTGACGCAGACGATGTCGCGAAATTACTGAATAGTCCTGGGCACTGCGGCTATCCGGTCGCTAACGTGCTAGTTCTTCGCAACGCTGAAGCAACTCGTACGGCCATCCTAGATGGACTAAAACAACTGGCGGCAAATTCACAGGTTGGTGACACAGTTGTCGTCTACTTCTCCGGTCACGGCGCGCAATGGACGACTGGCGCAGACCCAGGAACGTATTTATGCCCTCCTGAGTTCGACATTTTTCGGCCACGCGAGACGGGCATAGAAGCTGAGGAGCTTTCCGAGCTGCTGAACCAAATTCCTGCAGAGCGCCTTTTGGTACTGGTTGACGCCTGCCACTCGGGAGCCGCAGCGCGACTCAAGGGTGACGCCGAAAACATCACTAAGTGGGCCTTCGGCGGACCAAGGTTGGACGCTCTGGCGCAAGGGAAAGGCAGAGTCATCATCTCAGCTAGCGCATCTGAGGAAAGCTCTGTTATCCTTCAAAATCATCGCAACAGCCTTTTTACGGAAGTCCTTCTCAAAGGTCTTCAAGGAGCCGTGGATGACCGTTCTGATGGGCTAATTCGAGTCTTAGACCTATTTCACTATTTGTCAGAAACTGTTCCGGCTGCTTACCCTAAGCAGAACCCTATATTGACGACGCGAACGCACGATAATTTTCCTGTCTCGCTGCGCAAAGGTGGTCTGCTGAAGTCTGCGGAAAACCCATTACCAGAACCTTCGCCTGCCATCTCGACAAATCCACGTGAACTCGAAGACTTGTTAGCTTCACTGTATCCGCAGGGACCTTTGGACCAGGAAATCTGGTCTCGGGCAGGTGGTAACGTTGCTACCTTAAAACTTGGTAGTAATGGCCGCGCGGCCTGGCATTCTGCTCTGCGCCTATTGAACCAAGGTGGTGGTGGGGCCGACATCTCCATTCGGAGTCTCGTTACCGAAGCATTATCTGATTTCGGCTCTAACCAAGACCTTAGGCGCCTCCTCAATAATCTTTAGTCGCAACCACGTCAGCTATGGCTTGGTGGCAGGAACATCCTTCAGGTTTTCTAGTCCGAATCGCGATAGTGTTTGATGGAACTCTTGAGGGCGCATAATAGCCGGCGAATGGGAGCTGATAGCAAATTGGGATTGCGACGAAAAGCCGGGACGAGCCGGTCGTAGGGAGGGGTTTTGATGGCGCGGAGGTTAGTTGAGGTAGCCTGCGGCAATCGAATCGTGGGCAACCCACTCGCCGGGGGAAACTTGGACAGCAATCCAGCCCTGGTCGTACCAATCCGGTACCAAGTTTCCATCACGAATTGCGTTTACAAGCTCTCGCAGAGTGCACCAACTTGCGTCTCCAGTGCTCGTCCAGCTGCATTCCGGCTCACCGTCTCCGAAGTCACGGACATTGACTCCGATAGCGCCCTCGGAACCGCCGTTCCAAGCGAGCCCCTTCGATGCGACGTACTCCATTGCTTCTTCAATTGTTGCAGCATCCGTGTCAGCTGCTGCCATCTTGAGTAGTTCAGCAAGCAGTTCTACCGGGCCCTCGGCGCTGCAGGTTTCCGGAGTGCTAAGCAACTCTTGCAATTCAGCGACAGAGATAGGTTCGATGTTGCAGGTAATGGCGAGGATGGCGGCTGTGGTGGTCATGGTGATTCTCCGGTGAAATTCAGGGTTTCGCGATTGCTCCCCTGTTGTTTCGTATATCAATCATGTTTATATAAACTGGTCGTGAAACTAAACGCATTGCACTGCGGCAAGTTACAAGGCGCCGTCCCGCATCGGGTTACTAAGCGCTGGAAGCAAAAACGCCGCAAAATTCGGAGCGTTTAAGAATCAATTAAGTTCGTGGC
Source organism: Janthinobacterium sp. BJB426 (assembly GCF_002735705.1). Classification (GTDB taxonomy): domain Bacteria; phylum Pseudomonadota; class Gammaproteobacteria; order Burkholderiales; family Burkholderiaceae_D; genus Janthinobacterium. The sequence goes on along the minus strand of NZ_PDZL01000018.1, from coordinate 9,783 downwards.
CTAGTGCCAGCCATTTTGCGCGTAGATGACTTAAGCCTTTTCCGCACGATTGACCACCAGCTCCCGTGACAAATCACGGTCCGCTAGCGCCCAGGCCGCTACAGCCACCGCTCGAGTCAGCAGCGTCGGACTGCGATGCAGCTTCATCGAAACAGTTGCGATGCGTGCGACTGCACGAGAGAATTAACGCCCACACGCAACATTAAAACAGTCCTTGACGGTTAAGTTTCCGCATGGAACTATATCTATACGGCAATTAATCGACCGGATGTTGACTCTGGCGGCTCTCCCAAGACGTCTTAACACCAAAGGAAGTAAAGATGACACGCGCGCTACAGATATTGACGGGACGCCGATTTACTGTTGAAGAATACGTTGATGAATTCGGTACGAAGAAAGATGGTAATGGTAGCTTGCGTGTCAGGCCAACGGTCGTTTGCGTAGCATGCCGCCAACCAATGCACACCGTTTCCGAAAACATTCCGTCCACCGCCCGCACTTGGGGGCACAATCCTGACCCCAACGCCTGGTGCCCGCTCAAACAGAGTGCCGGCGAACGCTACGAAATTCTTCCACCGATAGACCCAAACCCGGAAGCAGGCGCCGCGATACGCAGTTCATTTTTCGAAAATTGGGAGTACCATTGGGCGCATACAGCAGAAATCGTTCCAATGGTCAGCATATTCTTGTTCATCAACTTCATCAAAGAAGCGGACCGGAAAAAACTATGGGAGAACCGCGGGATGCAAGAATGGTTTTTACCCTATATCTTTTTATCTATGTATGAGATAGAGCCACCACATAGCGCTACCGGAAGGAAAACGCGGCCTCACTGGGTACGCTGCAGGTTCGACGCGCGCGTGCGGACATTCGGAGACCTATGGATACGGCCACAAGGAGACTGGGGATTTATTCGAAGCGAGTACCGCGTTCCACCTCGTGGGGGCGTACCTGGTCCAACTCACCTAATCGATACCGACTCGGTAACACCAGACCCGGACTTCCTCGCGCGTGTTAGGCCATACGCTAACACCTTCGAGCGTGACAAGATGAAGAGCAACTTCCCGGTCGAGATAGCCTGAAAAGTTAGTTAGAGCGAGAACTTAAAGACGTCACCGCCAAGGAAAATGTACGAGCGGCTATTACGGCGAACGGTGTCTGCGGCATATTCGTACAACGCGTTCTTGCTCACCAATTGGCGATGTAGCCAGATGCAGCAGCGAAGCGGTGGCGGGTTCGCCGCTCCGCCAATGCATCCAACAAGGAATTTTTTGCAGCGCCGCTATGTTTCGTACGGTACGAAGCATTATATGGTTTGTACGATACTTCTCGGTTTACGGCATAAACGATATAATTATTTATATCGTTTATATCATTAATAAGCAATCCGAACAATCGGTCAGTACCATGGGCGCGGATGAACCTATGGCGGTCAACTCTCGTCTCTGAGTGGAGCCGCTCGAATGCGATACCAAGTTTCGCCTCTATTGCCAACTGAACCTCCAATGCTCCGGAGTTCGAACAACCCTGACTTCCTCAAGAGTTGGCGCCATGTCTTGCATCCATATCTGCTCGGTACCTGGTCTCGATTTTCCTTCGAGATAAACTCTATCGCGGTGTCAAGGGAGGTCCAACCGCCTACCTGGCAAGCCGTCTCTGCCTTGTGCAAACATTCGACTATCGTGCTCCTCGCCCAGCACACTGAACCGTCAGGATTGATGCCGTGTACGAACATATCCTCGAACGACTTTGACTGCAAGAATGAAGACGCCAGCGCTTGGGTCTCGGCTAAGCTCCTGGCCCATTCCTTCAGGCGTTCAAAATGCACATCAATTTGCTCGTAGCAGGCATCGAGGTGGGTGGCAGCTGCGCAGCAGCCGTTTTCATCAAAGATGTCAAAACGTTCGAGGAAATGATGGATGAGGTCATTGCGCAACGCAACCAGTTCAGCCAGATTATCCTTGGTTTGCGCGTAGCGCTCAGGCGACATCGAGATATTAAAGCGCATGCTGGCCCAAGCGACATCAACAAATTGGCCGCCGGAGCAGGCGTCATCATCCCGTCCAGCCTCGACTTCAGATAATGCCGCAGTTAAGTGCTCACCGGTGAACATGCCGACGAGCGTGCCCAAAGTCTTGGTGCGCATACTAGCGCGTTTCTGGTCCTGCGCTGCTTGTAATTGCTTTACCGGGCCTTCTACAGCCATGCCCGCAACCATAGCCTTGAACGAGCGCTCGTATTGCTGCAGCCGTAGCATGCAGCGTCCTAGCTTACGCTGGACTTCATGCTGTAGGAGTTCTATTGACTTCATCCGAAAGTGATGGCCACTCACCACAGCCGCAGAACCAACTTTCCAGCGACTGCTAATATAGGCAGCGTGCCGACAGAAAAAGTGTTGGCGGAGTTGTGGCCGACTTTTGGCATTGCTTTACCCCCATCTACGAGCCAAGTGTTCGCAGAGCTTGCCCCAACCTTTGGCTTGAGCTCTGTTCCGTTCCAGACCCACGTGTTAGCTGATGTTGCGCTAACCTTAGGCTTTATCTCCTTGCCGTCAAACAACCAAGTATTAGCAGAAGTAGCTCCAACCTTGGGCTTCAACTCACGCCCGTTGCACACCCAGTCGCTGGGTAGATTTATTGAACCTGCCATATTTCCTCCTTGAATGGTCGTCCTAACAACGCAAGCACCAGCGTGACCTGAGCGCTCTTGTGCGTCTATTTGTACTTCCTGAGAATCCGCTTCCTCATCAACCTCAACGCCGCCCTGATACTCTCGCGTAGTTGAATATGTCGTTTCTCCACGCTCTGAAAAAGTCGTTCCCAAGAATTATTGAAGGGCGTTCGCCCTCCGCTAAACGCTCCCGGGCTTCAATGTACGTCAGCGTAGTGTCTACCAAGAGAAAATTTCATCGCCCCGAAAAAATAATACTCTCAGCATACCTAGACCAACTTCAAAAAATACTCATCTCGTGAACTCTCTTCGAATTCGCTATGGCTGTAGTCTCTTCGATATCTAGTGAGGGTACAGTGGTGGCCAAGCAGTTCTCCATGACGAACCAGTGAATGCAAAGCATCGCGTTGAAGCGTCAGCACTGTGCCGCAGCCAGGCCCCTTCAGGCTCCAGTAGGCAGGGGACCACTCAGTATTCCAGTACGAAACGTCCCCGAGGTGACCATCAGCGGAGACTATCGAAAGCCCACCATCTTCGGGGATAACAAAAAACTCTTCTTCCTCATCATAGGAAACAGGTAAATAGACACCTCGCTGAAAAACCTCGCGATGTAGGTACGCGTATGGGATTACCATGAAAGAGGCCGCAAGTCTTCTCGTACGAGCTTCTGATACAACCTTAGGACGACGGTCGCAACGATAAAAACCTTCATCGGTGAGGAGATTCGCCACAAGCAATTGGCTGAACTCACTATCGGATGGTAGGTGATTAAGTACCTCATCAAAATCTATTTCGGGTTGGTAAGCGCAGAGGGTAATCTCGATTAAAACAAACTCGTTCTCCGATACATGAATTGGCACGTTTAGCGCTCCAAGCACCAGTTGGGCAGTACCGGCCAGAGCAACGATTTCTTCGAAAATTTTCCTAGGAACGAGCGATTCATTTTGAGAAAACATCCCTAGGACATCTGACCAAAAATCAGGCTTGCTTGGCTTTATTCCCATGAATAAGGGAGCAAGCGGAATCGCACATCGACTCCAATCGAGTGATTTCTCGTCAGGAAATCCGCCTACTTGGCAGGCGACAGAGAGCGCGCGCAAATATGCGGTTCTAGCAACCTGAGTTGCGCTTGTTAGCATCGAGCCACTCATCTGCCCTTGTTCTGCTCCGATATAGAACTGAACACTAGTGTCATAGTAAACTACCTCTGCGAGGCGCATAGCTTCAAAATTCGCCTGATGTATTACAGGGAATGGAATCGCATTTTGAAGGCGCTTTAAGTCAGCAAAAATTGCCCCAGGAAGACCATCTACCTTAAAGAAATCACGACTAACGCGAAACCCCAGAGGCGCAACGAGAGCTGAGCAGCGCGCGTAGCGGAATTCCAGCATGTCGCAGTACTCTTCACTCAAGGTTGCTCCAACGTCGCCAACATCAAATTCTCGTGAGAATTTGAAGCCTTCGACTCGAGCCGAGCAGAACAATCCTAGAAACTCGATAAGCTCTGTGTCGAGCTTAATAGTTTTCATATGGGCGTGCAGTTCTGCCTCTACGACAATTCGTGTCTTATCGGACACGAGAAGCCCAATAAGTTCCTGTATGGCCCAAAGTCGAGTCGTTCCAACGCATGATTTTAAGCGCGCGACGAGAAGCTGCAATGGAAGCTCCGCATCTGACGCGGGCAAAGCAAGGGACCACTTTGGTCGAGGCAAAGTAAACATCTTCGTCTCGTCACCCAAGCTTGCTACCATGCGCGCCAAATACGACTTTGCCAAATCAATTTTCTTCGCGTGTACCAAGAAATAAATCAAATGAGCACCAGGAATCGTATAGCTTGGAACTACAACTTCCCTGAACATTTTTTCATGCCTAGTACAGCTATCAGCAACGAATTCTAGAGCCCGGTCCGGATACGTCTCGGCCACTTTCTTCAATCGCATTCTGGACACTTCAGGTGACTCGGTCATCGCCCAGTTTGACCACCCTCCATTTTCCACATGAGCCAAAACCGCGATACGGAATGCCTTATCGGGTCCGAACAAATTCCACGTACTGTCGAACAACTGGTCAAGCACATACCGCACATCCGCATCGTAGTCATCTTGATTGACATATTTATGGAGGGAATTCACCAGATTGATATGGTCCGCCTTCATCCAGTACTGATACCAGGACTTCAGGCTTTCGCGTTCAAAGTAATGCCCCGACTCACGCATATCATTCAAGAGCTTCGAAAATTCCAGCGGAGGATATTGCTTAAAGTCCCCATCAAATTTTTTACTCTCAGAAGACGTGTAGTTATCTGCCTTTTCGATGGTCACGTCGATACCAAGAAAATCTAGCGACGCTCGATAAATAGGATGAGGTACCTGTCCATCCTTTTGCGCCCACCAAGACCTTGGCATCTCATTTTCAGTCAAACCAGTACGTGCCAGCGCCGCAGTAAACGGAGACTCGCTGTCGATATTTTTCAAGCCCTCGCGAATCGTTTCTTGCGCTTCGTACCAATCCCCTCGCTCCAGATGGTACCTATATTTTTCCGCCAACAACGGTGGACTAGCTTCACGCAACGCTTCAGCAACGTATCGATGAACATTATTAGTCTCATCGCCATCGGTGAAGGTCGTGACTTTTTCGGTCACCCCCGACACTGACAAGAGCTGCTCAGCCGCGAACCCCTTATCTGCAAACGCCATGTACTCAATGGCCTTCAGCAGCTCCAATATCGAGGGGTCTTTATGTTTCCCGTATCCAAGCACAAGCTCCCAAATTCTGTGACAAAGTTTCCGAACGTCGTCCCGACTACGCTGAATAAAACACAGCTGCGCAAGCTCCATTAGGCCCTCAATCATTTCCCCAATTTCCTGACTAGCTGATTGGACATTCGCAAGCTGGGAACTAACTACGTCACCCAATAACTCTGGCTCAAGCAACCGGATGTGCACGTCCGCCGCGTCTGCCATGAGACGGTCAACAGAAAAGTGTTGGCTCTCTTTCGCGCGTGAAATCGAACGCAGAGAAATCAGTCCGGTGACACCTCGTGCCATACAAAATACCTGAAGCTTCATTGCGATTTCATGGAGTGCTCGCTTAACTCGCTGATAGCGCTCCATGCTCTTATAGTCTCGTCCCAAAAAGATGGGGACATGCTTGGTCCACTCGAAGATAAACTCATAATCTAAGCGTCCCCCAGACTTCAAGATAGCCGCTGCGGCCTGAGCTGCCCGCTCTATCATCGACTGAAATCTCAGCATCTCATGGTCGCCGTGCGAACCTGATGGAGACAAAACGCTGACTGTCACCGTCGGAAGTAGGTGAAGAGCGAGCGAGGTGAAGAATGAGTAAATGAGCAGGCCACCAAACCCATCCTCGAACTGCACGTTATCTTTCCAATCTGTGGGTGCGTTTGGAAGCGCATCTCGGTTAAAGATTCGGTTGCATCCCCTCTCTTCCAGTGCTAGATGAAGAACTGCTATCTCGCTAGCCCAAAACAGACGGCTCTCGGGCCACGCCGAAAGGTTTGCTGAAGTCTCAACTGCGACTTCCAATATCGACCTTTCGATAAGTTCAGCAGCCTCTCGCGTTGATGCGTGGCCGTGAAGGGTGAACAGTGCGCTTAAGTCCAAGGCCTGAACGAGTCCTCTCAATACTGCCGATAGGAGTTCGCTAGACTCATTATCCAGAACCTCAGGCTCAGTGAAATATTCAATCCTGAGAGCGCCGGACGCGGCTAAACGCTCAATAAGAAACTGGAAGTCTTGGTCGGCCTGTGAACTGTGTTGCCCGTTCTTGAACCGATACTCGGATTGAAATCTATTGATGGCACGCCTTGCCATTTTGCTCGCACGCGGGTCTTGGTTAAAACTCAACGCAAGACTTAGGCTACCCTGGTGCATCGGTGAAATCAGGGCCGCATTTGCGATTATCTCATTGTGAAGACTCTCGTCAACAGAGACTGCCCAGCACATTGCACGGAGCAGCTGCATATCATTTATTTGAAATTGAGGGCCTTGATTTACCCGATGCTTGATGGACCTTAGCCGGTAAGCTTCCGCAAGCTCGCCATCGTCGAACATGTACTGCTCGGCCTCTCGAAGCAGACGCTCGATGGTGGCCGCTGGGTAACCTTCAACAAGGCGTTCCAAGACCCACTCGCGACTTAACGTCTGCGCTAGCTGGGCATGGTCCCCTCGCTTGGCTCGCAGCGAGTAGAGCCAACTGTTGCGAATGACTGCTGGCGCCGAAGACGCAAGCCATTCCTCAACTTTAGGCAAAAGCCTCGCAATTCGTTCATTGTGCTCCGTCTTGCCTGTAACAAAAACTGCCAAGCTCTCATGAAACGGTCGATAGCCCACCGCACACTCGAACAAGAGGTGCGTGATGCCATCGGTGCTTACCACTGCATGGTTGTTTGAAATCACCACGAATGCGTCTACTGGCCAATAGAAGGGCAGCTCACAAATCAAATGTAGGGAATCCTGCTGAGGCCTGCTGAGCTTCAACCAAAGTTCTTCATAGTACTTCCGAATGTCATTGTCAGGACAAGCTGGCAAATTTGGAATGAGATACTCACGAGGCGGATTGCTCCTCCGAAGCAAATCCTCAACCGAAAAAATGAGGTGAAGCGGGTGACCTCCTGTACGCATGTGTAATGCGACACTACAAGCGCGCAACTCCTCAGACTGTCTGATGTTTTTACTGCGCATCCACCTGCGAGACCGAACCAGTGAAACCACATATGCCAGGATAGACTCGACAGACATCAGAGGCAATTCGCTCCACTTGTCCCTCGACCACGATGCCAACAACCTCGATGGCAACTGCTCGTCAACAACAGGTTGCGTGCCAATAATCAAATGAGTGTTAGCGGGAACCGGAATTAGCTGTTCGAAGAGCTCGTTTAATGGTCGCACGTCTTTCTGGCGTCGCCATACATGGTCGAGACCATCGATAATGATGACCAAGGGGACACCGAGTTTTCGAAACTCCTCAGCGCACTCGTTGATTTCACGCCGCAACTCCTCATGACGGGTACTTGCATGGCCTGAATCGCGAAGGTGAGCTATCTGTGCGAGCAGCGAATTAGCAACCGCGTACAACCGCATCCGGTCAGTTGACCTATCTGTCGTCGACAAAAAATAATGATGCCGTATTACGGGGATAGCCTTCTCATCCAATGTGTGCGTCAGGTAGCTGAGGTAGGTGCTCTTGCCACGACCTGGTGCGCCCCAAAGCACATGAAGGTTTTCGTCACTATCGGACTTGGAGAGCTTGTCGAGCAGGTCGCTATGGAACGTGGCATCCGGAGGTCGGTATCCGGTCGGGACCTCAAACTCCTGCGAAATTGGCTCCGGACGAAGAGTGGACAATACTGACCGCACTACATCTAGCGTAATGTCCCCATTAGGAGCAGGTAAATTTTCATGCGTAGCCCATAAGGAGGACTCGTGAAATAGCCTATGAAAAGAGCCTTCGTCATACCCCTGCCGAATTAGCTCGCCCCTCAATATTCCAGGTAGTGCCAAGTAGTCTATGTTGCTGTGCTCAATCTCAAGAGCGTCGAAAATCCGGCGCGCTGCGGACTCATCACCGAGTTGAGACACGACCTCTCGCTGGCGTTCCGCTGACAGCGCATCGAAATCAACTTTTGCGCCTTCAAGGCATCTCCCGAACTCTTCGTCCGGCTCCCGGTTGGTGATTAGCCGAACTCGGCCAACGTTCGTCGGGTCTACGGAGTTCAGAGCGTCGGCCCACTTCATCATCAACGACCTAGGTATCTTTGTCGATGGCAGGACAAGAAGCCAGTCCCACGATAATTTGTGGTCGTCGCTATTTACTGTGAATTTCACCTGAGCGTAATCTAGCTTCCCATCACTGCGCCAAGCCACAATGTCGTCCAGACCCTGCGGCGCCGAATCTTTGTCATTACACTCGAACCGCATCCTCAAAAATCGAGAAGGGTTCGCAAGCCAGTCGACTAACCAATAGATGCCTTGGTACGTCTGATAGTTGTAGCCAGTGTAAGGAATTGCGGAGGTCTTGACTTTATTCATCTGCGAAGGTCGGTGCCCTGAGCGGATACTCGACGGGCAGCTAAAGGTAATTGTCGACGATACTCTTTGGATGAAAAAATTACAACCTATCAACTATGCTTCCTGAGCAAACAAACAGTGTTGACATCAAACTTGCCGTATGGCATCATAAATTCCTCAGTGCAGTTCTGAGAATGTAGTTAGCAGTAAAGCAGTACCGGCAGCGTTGGTAGTGCTAGTAGGTTTAGTGGCATTAGTAGTATTGCGTCACAAAATTCACCTTCCGGAGAGTCCTTTCTCTCCGCGACATTCGAGCCTTTTTTAGAGAGAGCCTACGGCTCCGCTTGGCTTAAAAATCAATCCAATTATTGCTTCTTTAACAATTTAAGACGTAACGCAAACCGCTAGCCGAATCGGCGCGCGTTACACCTCTACGCTTTGCGTTCGCCTCCCACTTGGCCAACGCCTGCGGCACCCCATTACCAAAAAATTTAAGAACAAACAAAGGAACAACAATATGAACCCAAATCAAATCAAACTGGGCATGTCCCGAAACTCTAAGAACGCTTTGGTCGCGAACGTGTACGTCAATGAAAAAGAAGTATTTGCTACCTCGAAGGGCCACCAACTGGGCTGCGCCCTGCATGCGATGGGCATCGATGGACTTGAGCCATCGAATGAACAAGAAACCTTCTTAGGTCACAAGTTCGGCAATAGCATCAAAGAACGAGCCTTCGTCGGCAGCCTTCTTGGTGGGCTTATGCTGGCAAAGCTTTCTGGCGGAGAAAATGACCCGCAATATCACTTAATCAGCAGCCTGCTTCCACCGCATCTGGTAACCGAACCCAAAAACACAGCTCCCGAATGCCCAGAGGAGTCCATCGAATACTTTAAGAAATTCATCTACTACCCTTTCGTCTGAGTGATACATCACGCAAACAACGGCCGCAGACAGCGGCTAATGAGATGGTCACCCTCCACCCTATAAGTTACTAAACTTATAGGGTGTTTTCATTTCTGAAGGAGGCCATCATGGAAAACGTTACGCTCATCGGCATCGATCTCGGCAAACACAGCTTTC
>NZ_PDZL01000017.1 GCF_002735705.1 Janthinobacterium sp. BJB426 | reverse complement strand
GTCCCACCCCTTCCCATCCCGAACAGGACCGTGAAACAACTTTGCGCCGATGATAGTGCTGCAACCAGTGTGAAAGTAGGTTATCGTCAGGCTTGTTATATAAAAAAACCCCGCTAGATGCGGGGTTTTTTTTCGTCTGCAGCGTTCATCGGATCAGATGCCCCAGGTGATGCTTTCATTTTCCGCCTTGGCCGAGCGCAGCATTTCCATCAGGGGATAGGCGCGCTGCGAAAAATGCACTTTTTGCGCGCGCGCATGGGCGCCCGTTTCGCCATCTTCCAGGGTTTCCGGGGTATGCGCATCGTGTTCGATGTCATTTTCCGGATGCAATTTGCTTTCCGCGACTTCTTTTTCCAGCAGGGCCAGGGCATCGCCCGCTTCAGCTGGCGTGATGACGCCGCGCGTGGGGTTCTTGTGCAGGATGTCGAGGATGCGCTGGGCATGTTCCTGGTACATCAGCACTTCTGGGGAGGATTTGGATTTGAATGAGATCAACATAAGCGCTTTCTGAAACTTGTTGTTAGTGTCGAAACAATATCACGACTTGAAATGTCGCACAGGCCGTCCGTTTGCCCGGATTGCATATTTGCAAGCCGGATAGGGCCATCTGTTGGACAACGCACGTATTTACAAGAGCTTGCTTGCCGCGACAACACCCGTTTAAGCGAGCGTTAAGTCTCAATCCAGTTTCACCGAGTCCATGAACGTGTCGATGGTGTCACGCGACAGCTTGCTTTCTTCACCGACAATGATGATCTGGAAGATGCGTTTGTCCTGCGCCACAAAACGCCCGACCAGCAGGACGGGCTTGCCTTGCTGCATCCCCGTCGCTTCGATGCTGAGCGAGCTGCGCTGGTGCGTCCCGGCCGCCGTGCTGCTGGCAGCCGACGCCGATTTTTCGCTGCGCACGCTGCCGTTGATATTTTTCAACAGGGCCGTCTGCATGGCGGGCAGGGCCGCTTGCGCCTGTTCTGCGCTGTCGAGCACGGCGCTGCCGATGGCGAAGGTATTGTCATCGACCTCGCTGGCCGTCATGGTCAGGCTGACTTTCTTGCCATCGAGATCAATCTCGCGTGTCAGCACGGCCGGCTTGCCTGGAAACAAGGCCGTGAACTGGGCGTCGGGGCTGCGATAGTCGCGCCAGTCGAATTTCGGACTGCAGGCGGACAGGATGCTGGCAGCCGCGAGCGTCGCCAGGAAGAGGGCAAGTGATGTTTTTTTCATCAGCAGATGGTAGCAGCGCCGCCACTCACGCGCAATCGCGCGCGCGTGGCGTTCACTGGCCGCCTTATATTTCACGTAGCACTCGCCGGTACTGGATCGCTTCGGCGACATGCGGCTGCGCGATGGCGGGGCTGCCGGCCAGGTCCGCGATGCTGCGCGCCACGCGCAATACCCTGTGGTAGGTGCGCGCGGACCAGTGCAATCGCGTCATGGCGCCATGCAGCAACTGTTCGCCATGCGTTTCCAAGCAACAATGCTGTTCGATTTCCGTGTTGCTCAGCCGTTGGTTCGCTTTTCCCTGGCGTGCCAACTGCAAGGCATAGGCTGCCGCTACCCTGGTGGCGATGGCTTGCGTACTTTCGCCGGCGCGGGCATGCCGCCCCAGCGCCGCCGGCGGCATGGCGGCCACTTCAATTTGCAGGTCGATGCGGTCGAGCAGCGGGCCGGACAGGCGATTGTGATAGCGCAACACGGCGTCTGGCGTGCAACGGCAACGGCCGGAGGCGTGGCCCAGATAGCCGCACGGACAGGGATTCATGGCGGCGATCAATTGAAAACGGGCAGGAAACTCGGCCTGGCGGGCCGCGCGTGAAATGCTGATCACGCCCGACTCCATGGGCTGGCGCAGCACATCGAGCACCCGGCGCTGGAATTCGGCAATTTCATCGAGAAACAGCACGCCACAGTGGGCCAGCGAGATTTCTCCCGGACGCGGCACGTTGCCGCCGCCCACCAGGGCCACGCCGGACGCGGTCTGATGCGGGGCACGATAGGGGCGGCGTTTCCAGTGCTCCACCTTGAAGTGGCCGCCCAAGGAATGCACGGCAGCCGATTCCAGCGCCTCTTCATCGCTCATGGGCGGCAGCACGCCGGGAAAGCGGCTGGCCAGCATGGTCTTGCCTGCGCCCGGCGGTCCCACCATCAGGACATTGTGACCGCCCGCTGCGGCCACTTCCAGTGCGCGTCGCGCCTGTTGCTGCCCTTGCACGTCGGCAAAGTCGGGATAGGGAAAAGCGTGCGCTGCCAGCACGGGCTGGTGGCGTTGCAAGGCCGTCTGGTTGGCGTGCGCGGCAAAATGCGCGCAGACCTCAAGCAGGCTGTGGGCGGGATAGATGCAGGCATCGCTGACGAGAGCGGCCTCGTCCGCGTTCGCCTGCGGCAGGATGAAGGCGCGTGGCGCACCCGGCTGGCTGCGCTGCATGGCAAAGGTCATGGCCAGGGCGCCGCGGATGGGACGCAACTGGCCTGACAGCGACAGTTCTCCCGCGAATTCATAGTGATGTAATTGGTCGCCCGGCAACTGGCCGGAGGCGGCCAGAATGCCCAGCGCAATGGGCAGGTCGAAGCGGCCCGATTCCTTGGGCAAGTCTGCCGGCGCCAGATTGGCCGTGATGCGCCGCGCCGGCATCTCAAAGCCGCAGTTTTGCAACGCGGCACGCACGCGGTCGCGCGACTCCTTCACTTCCGTATCCGGCAGGCCGACAATCGTAAACGAAGGCAAGCCATTGGCAAGGTGGACTTCGACACTTACCTCGGGCGCCTCCATGCCGGCCAGGGCGCGGCTTTTCAGGACGGCCAGGCTCATCAGACTCCCCTGTAGCGCGGACGCGGGCAGGATCAGTCTAGCGCTTGAAAAAGGGGGAGGCTTGAGGTATGCCAGCAAGGTCGCCGATTACGGCGCCCTGCGTGCAGCAGCGGTTCAGGCTTTTGGATCGTTCAGGTGCGTTTCCAGTTCGATCAGGCGCAATTCCAGTGCGTCCAGTTTGGCGCGCGTCTTGGCCAGCACTTGCGCCTGGATATCGAATTCTTCGCGCGTGACGAGATCGAGGCGGGCGAAGCCCTGGGTCATCATCGACTTCACGTTTTTCTCGATATCCTTGGCCGGCGAGTTTTCGATGGCTTGATGGATCTTGCCTTGCAAGTCGTTAAAGAAGGTATTCATGTCCATGGTCAGTCCTTTTATGGTGCGGCCTGTGCATCGCACCATTGCGGTGCACAGCGGCGTTAATCTGGTGCGAAACTGGGCAAATTCACAATGCTTCAGCAGCCCGTACCCGCATGCCCAGAGGCTTGCAGGGTATGTATGGCCGGAAACGCACCTGTCAAGGTGGCAAGAGAGCTGGCACGTATTCTGCTAAAGAAGGTATGAACGCTTTGTGATCTCCAGCCAAGATTTTAAACCTCAACCGCTTTAAAAGTTCAATAAAAGGGAATCGCCATGAAGAATCTGTCCAAGAACATGACTTTAGCTGCAGCGTTGACGCTGGCCATGACCGCCGTGTGCGGTAGCGCCATGGCCCAGGATGCAGTGGCGGCGCCTGCTGCGGCCGAAGTCGTACCTGATAACGTGGTGAGCTACAACGTGGCGCTGACCAGCGACTACCGTTACCGCGGCATCTCGCAAAGCCGCTTGAACCCGGCCATCAGCGGCGGTGCCGACTATACCCATAACCCGACGGGCCTGTATGTGGGCACCTGGCTGTCGAGCATCAAATGGATCAAGGACGGCGGCGGCGATACGAATCTGGAATGGGATATCTACGGCGGCAAGCGGGGCGAGATCAGCAAGGATTTTACCTATGACGTGGGCGGCCTGTACTATTTCTATCCCTCGAATGGACTGAGCACCAATGCCAACACGTTCGAGCTGTACGGCCAGCTCGGCTATGGCCCGATGTATATCAAATACTCGCATTCGACCACCAATCTGTTCGGTGTTGCCGACAGCAAGAACAGCGGCTACCTCGACGTGGGCGCCAACGTCGAGGTGCATGATGGCTACATGCTGAACCTGCATGTGGGCCGTCAGAAGGTCGAGCACAACGATTCCCTCAGCTACAGCGATTACAAGATCGGCGTGACCAAGGACTTTGGCATGGCGACCGTTTCCCTGGCGGCCGTCAAGGCCAATATCGTGTCTGTGGCACCGAATGGCAAGAATCTGGCGAAATCCGGTCTCGTGCTGACCGTGTCCAAAACCTTTTAAGCGAGACTGCCATGAAAATGATTACTGCAATCATTAAACCGTTCAAACTGGACGAAGTACGCGAAGCTTTGTCGGCTATCAATGTGCAAGGCATTACCGTCACGGAAGTCAAGGGTTTCGGCCGCCAGAAAGGTCACACGGAACTCTACCGTGGCGCCGAGTATGTCGTTGATTTCTTGCCAAAGACCAAGATTGAAGCGGCCGTCGATGACGCCATTGTCGACCAGGCCATCGAAGCGATCGAAGGCGCCGCGCGTACCGGTAAAATCGGTGATGGCAAGATTTTCGTCTACAACCTGGAACAGGTCATCCGCATCCGTACCGGTGAAACCGGCAACGAAGCGCTCTAAGGGGAATATTGATGCATAAAAATATAACAAAATTGCTAGCTGGGATAGCCTGCCTGTGTGCGTTTGGCATTGCCACGCCGAGCTTTGCCGATGCACCTGCCAAGACGGAGGCGGCCACGACCACGGCCGTTGCCGCCCCCGCCGTCACGCCGGTGCCTGACGCAACAGCACCGGCTGCTGCCGCTCCGGCCCCGGCCGCTGCTGCGCCAGCCGCCGCACCCGTCGCCAACAAGGGTGACACCAGTTTCATGATGATCAGCACCTTGCTGGTGATCTTGATGACGATCCCCGGCCTGGCCCTGTTCTACGGCGGCCTGGTGCGCTCCAAGAACATGCTGTCGGTGCTGATGCAAGTGTTCATGGTGTTCGCGCTGGTCATCGTGCTATGGTGTATTTATGGCTACTCGATCGCCTTCACGGAAAAAACCGCCTTCTTCGGTGGCTTCGACCGCTTGTTCCTGAACGGCATCTGGGATCCGGCCAAGGGCACGTTTGCCGCCGCCGCCACCTTCAGCAAGGGCGTCGTCATTCCCGAGTTCGTCTTCGTTGCTTTCCAGGGCACGTTTGCCGCCATCACCTGCGCACTGATCGTCGGTGCCTTTGCCGAGCGCGCCAAGTTTTCCGCCGTGCTGGCCTTCGTCGTGCTGTGGTTCACGTTCGCCTACCTGCCAGCGGCCCACATGGTGTGGTTCTGGACCGGTCCTGACCTGATCACCAACGCCGCCACCTCGGCCAGCGAAGCCCTGAAAGCTGGCTGGATCTGGCAAAAAGGCGCGCTGGACTTCGCCGGCGGCACCGTGGTGCACATCAACGCCGCCGTTGCCGGCCTGGTGGGCGCCATCATGATCGGCAAGCGCGTTGGCTACGGCCGCGAATCGATGGCACCGCACTCGCTGACGATGACCATGATCGGCGCATCGCTGCTGTGGGTGGGCTGGTTCGGTTTCAATGCCGGTTCCTCGATGGAAGCGGGCGACGTGGCGGCCTTGGCCTTTGTCAACACTTTGCTGGCAACGGCTGCCGCCACCCTGTCGTGGGTGTTTGGCGAATGGATTTCCAAGGGCAAGCCTTCCATGCTGGGTGGCGCGTCCGGCGCCGTGGCCGGCCTGGTGGCGATCACCCCGGCGGCCGGCTTTGTCGGCCCGATGGGCGGCCTGGTTATCGGCTTGCTGGCCGGTGTCGTCTGCCTGTGGGGCGTAAATGGCCTGAAACGCCTGATCGGCGCCGATGATTCGCTCGACGTGTTCGGCGTGCATGGCGTGGGCGGTATCCTCGGTGCCTTGCTGACGGGTGTGTTTGCTGCACCACAACTGGGCGGCCAGGGCATCTTCGACTATGTCACCAACAAGATGTCGGCAGATCCGTACTCGATCGGCCACCAGGTGTGGGTACAGGCGCAAGCGGTCGGCACCACCATCCTCTGGTCGGCCATCGTTTCCGTCATCGCCTATAAACTGGTCGACATCGTCATCGGCCTGCGCGTACCGGAAGAAGAAGAGCGCGAAGGCCTCGATATCACGAGCCACGGCGAGCAAGCGTACCATGGCTAAATAGCAATTATCTGGCATGCCAGCGCCCCGGCGCGGCATGTCCGGCCGGAAAAGGCGCCTCATTGAGGTGCCTTTTTTTCGTTGTGGGAATGTAAAAGGTCTTTAAAACAAGGCTTTTGCCCCGATTTGGGGTACTTACACGGTAATATAGTCGGCAGTTCTGTGTGCTTTTTTGAATACTGCACATAATTTAAGGATGTAACTATGGTTCCCCATCTCGTCACGGCCCTGACCGGACCGCTGCTCGACCTCGAAAAAAAGATTCTGGCCGCGACGCCGGCCATTGAGCGCTGGTTTCGCATGGAGTGGCAAGAGCACACGCCGCCTTTCTATTGCTCGGTAGACTTGCGCAATGCCGGCTACAAGCTGGCGCCCGTCGATACCAATCTGTTTCCAGGCGGTTTTCACAACCTGGCCACGGAAATGCTGCCCCTGTCCGTGCAGGCGGCCATGGCCGCCATCGACAAGTATTGCCCGGACGCCCGTAACCTGCTGATGGTGCCGGAATTGCACAATACCACGCCGCAATACCTGCAAAACGTGGCGCGCTTGATGCAGATCTTCCGCCAGACGGGCTTGCACGTGCGCCTGGGTTCGTGGTCGCCCGAGATCACCCAGCCGACACCCTTGGCGTTGCCAGATGGCAACATGCTGGTGATCGAGCCGCTCGTGCGCCTGAACAATGGCCGCCGCCTGGGCTTGAAGGATTTCGACCCGTGCACGATTTTGCTGAACAACGACTTGTCGGACGGCATCCCCGATATCTTGCAAAATATTCACGAGCAAAGCCTGCTGCCGCCCTTGCACGCGGGCTGGGCCTTGCGCCGCAAGAGCAACCACTACACGGCCTACGATGAAGTGGTGAAGAAATTCGGCAAGATGATCGATGTCGACCCGTGGATGCTCAATCCCTTCCACGCCAAGTGCAGCGACGTCAATTTCCAGGAAGGCGAGGGCGAAGATGCGCTGGCCGCCAGCGTCGACGTGCTGCTGGCCAAGATCCGCAAGAAATACAAGGAATACGGCATCAAGGAAAAGCCGTTTGTCATCGTCAAGCCCGACGCGGGCACGTATGGCACGGGCATCATGACGGTGCGCGACGCCAGCGAAGTGCGCGACCTGTCGCGCAAGCAGCGCGAAAAAATGTCCATCGTCAAGGATGGCCAGCTGGTGACCGACGTGATCATCCAGGAAGGCGTGCCGACTTTCGAAAGCATCAAGGATGCCGTGGCCGAACCGGTCGTCTACATGATCGACCGCTACGTGGTGGGCGGTTTCTACCGCGTGCACGCGGAGCGGGGCGTGGACCAGAACCTGAACGCGCCCGGTTCGCAGTACGTGCCGCTGGCATTTGCCCAGCAGCATGCCGTACCGGACTTGAAGGCCAAGCCGGGCACGGCCGCGCCGAACCGCTTCTATGTGTATGGCGTGGTGGCGCGCCTGGCCTTGCTGGCCGCGTCGCTGGAAATGGAGCGCACGGACCCGAATCCCGAGGTGTATTGATCCATCAAGGAGACTTGCCGGGCGCGGTGACTACCGCGCCTGGCGATCTCGGCTAGAATCAAGCATTCCTTATCCAGGTTCCCCGATTGGACGCACCATGAAAATTGCATTCCTTGCCGACCCGCTGGCAGGCTTCAAGACTTACAAAGATTCCACCTTCGCCATGATGCGCGAGGCGGCCAAACGCGGCCATGCCGTGTATGCCTTCGAACAGAAGGACATGGCGCTGGAAGAGGGCATCGTCACGGCACGGGTACAGCACATCGAGCTGACGGGCGACGAACATGACTGGTACAAGGTCGTCTCCATCGAAGAAGTGCGCCTGTCGACCCTGGACGCCATCATCGAGCGCAAGGACCCGCCGTTCGACATGGAATACGTGTACGGCACGTATCTGCTGGAACTGGCGGAAAAGCAGGGCGCTTGCGTCTTCAACAAGCCGTCGGCCATCCGCGACAACAATGAAAAGCTGGCCATTGCGCAGTTTTCCGAATTCACTTCGCCGACCCTGGTGACGTCGAACGAAGCGCGCCTGCGCGCCTTCCACGCCAAGCACCAGGACGTCATTTTCAAGCCGCTCGACGGCATGGGCGGCACGGGCATCTTCCGCGTCAAGGCAGATGGCCTGAACCTGGGCGCCATCATCGAGACTCTCAGCGAGAACGGCGCGCAAACCATCATGGCGCAGCGGTTTATCCCCGACATCGACAAGGGCGACAAGCGCATCCTCGTCATCGGCGGCAAGCCGGTGCCGTTTTCGCTGGCGCGCATCCCGCAGGCCGGCGAAGTACGGGGCAACCTGGCAGCCGGCGGCACGGGCGTGGCGCAGCCCTTGACGGCGCGCGACCTGGAAATCGCTGAAAAGCTGGGCCCTATCCTGGCCGCGCGTGGCCTGATGCTGGTAGGATTGGACGTGATTGGCGACTATCTGACGGAAGTCAATGTCACCAGCCCGACCTGCTTCCAGGAAATCATGCAGCAGACGGGCTTTGACGTGGCGGCCATGTTTGTCGACGCCGTCGAGCATGGCGTTGCGCAAGCGCAGCAGCGCTAGAAGGTGAAATGACTATGGTAGGGATTTTGCTCATGACACATGCACCGCTGGGACAGGCGTTCATCGCCGCCTGCGCGCATGTGTTCCGGGGGCCAACGGAGCGGTTTGAAGCCATCGATGTCGTCGCCGACCAGGACCTGGCGGAAGTGCAGAAGCTGGCATCGGACGCCATCTGCCGCCTCGACGACGGCTCCGGCGTGCTGGTGATTACCGACGTGAAGGGCGGCACGCCGTCGAACTGCTGCAACAAGCTGGCCGATGCGGGCCGCGTGGAAGTCATCGCCGGCATCAGCCTGCCGATGCTGCTGCGCGCCATCACATATCGTCGCGACACGCTCGATGTGGTGGTGGAGATGGCACTGGCCGGTGCGCAAAGCGGCGCCGTGCGCGTCGATAACCGCATCCGCGTGGGAGAATAAGGAAGTGCATGGCCGCCGCCCTGAAGGCGGCGGGTTTTATAGGCCAAGATTGTCATCAGCGTAGTGCATTCAGGGATAGAGACCATACAAAAATGATTCAAAGAGAACTCGAAATCATCAACAAGCTGGGATTGCACGCACGCGCCTCCGCCAAATTTACCCAGCTCGCCGCCAAGTTCAAGAGCGACGTCTGGCTGACCCGCAACGCGCGCCGCATCAACGCCAAGTCCATCATGGGCGTGATGATGCTGGCCGCCGGCAAGGGCGCGAAAGTGACCCTGGAAGCCGAGGGCGATGATGAGCTGGCATGTGTCGATGCGCTCACCGCCCTGATTAATGACAGGTTTGGCGAAGGCGAGTAATGCCCGCCGAACGCAGCCGCAGCCGCATTCCGACAGGTCACCCCATGGCATCTTTCACGCTCCACGGCATCCCGGTCTCCCGCGGCATCGCCATTGGCCGCGCGCATCTGCTGGCGCCGGCCGCCCTTGACGTCAAACACTACCTGGTCGCCCAGGAACAGATCGAAGCCGAAGTCCAGCGTTTGCAAAACGCCATCGCCGCCGTCCACAAGGAATTGCAAACCCTGTGGAACGAGCTGCCGAAGGACGCCCCCACGGAACTGGGCGCGTTCATCGACGTGCATGCGCTGATCCTGTCGGACCCGATGATCGCCGAAGCGCCGCTCGACATCATCCGCTCGCGCCACTACAACGCCGAATGGGCGCTGTTGACGCAAATTGATGAATTATCGGCCCAGTTCGACGAAATCGAAGACCCGTATTTGCGCGAACGCAAGGCCGATATCCAGCAGGTGGCCGAACGCGTGCTGAAGGTCTTGCTGGGCACGGAACAGCTGCTGCCGAAAGCGGCGGCCAACGATGAATTGCTGGCGCAGATGATCGTCGTCGCCCACGATATTTCACCGGCCGACATGCTGCAGTTCCGCGACCGCTCCTTCATCGGCTTCATCACCGACGTGGGCGGGCAGAACTCGCACACGGCCATCGTCGCGCGCAGCCTCGATATCCCGGCCGCCGTCGGCATGTCGCAGGCGTCGATGCTGATCGACCAGGACGACTGGCTGATCATCGACGGCGATGCCGGCGTCGTCATCGCCAACCCCAGTGCGCTGGTGCTGGAGCAGTACCGCGAGCGTCAGGTGGCCATGCAGCGCGCGCGCAAGAAGCTGGGCAAGCTGAAAAAGACGCCGGCCGTGACCAAGTGCGGCACGCCCGTCACCCTGCTGGCGAATATCGAGTTGCCCGAGGATTGTCCGTTTGCCCTGGAATCGGGCGCCAGCGGCGTGGGCCTGTTCCGCTCCGAATTCCTGTTCATGGGCCGCGCCCACAAGATACCCACCGAGGACGAGCAATTCGAGGCTTACCGCAACACGGTGCAATCGATGAAAGGGCGCGTGGTGACCATCCGCACGCTCGACATCGGCGCCGACAAGCCGCTCGACCAGGCCGACCATACGGCCTTGAATCCCGCGCTGGGTCTGCGCGCCATCCGCTATTGCCTGGCCGAACCGCAATTGTTCCTGACGCAGCTGCGGGCCATCCTGCGCGCCTCCGCCTTCGGCAAGGTGCGCATCCTGATCCCCATGCTGGCGCATGCCTTCGAGATCGACCAGTCGCTGGCCATGATCGCGCAAGCGAAGGCCAGCCTGCGCGAAGAGGGCGTCAAGTTTGACGACGAGGTCGAGGTGGGCGCCATGATCGAGATTCCCGCCGCCGCGCTGGCCTTGCCCATGTTCGTCAAGCGCATGGATTTCCTGTCGATCGGCACGAATGACCTGATCCAGTACACCTTGGCCATCGACCGCGTCGACTACGAAGTGGCGCATTTGTACAATCCGCTGCACCCGGCCGTGCTGCAACTGATCTCCATGACGATCGCCGCCGGCCACAAGGCGGGCATCGACGTGGCCGTCTGCGGCGAAATGGCGGGCGACGTGAAGCTTACGCGCTTGCTGCTGGGCATGGGGCTGCGCGAGTTTTCCATGCATCCGGCGCAACTATTGGCGGTCAAGCAAGAGATCCTCAACAGCGACCTGGGCCTGATTGCGCCACAAATGCGCAAAATTATGCGTTCCATGGAACCAAATGTGATCGCGGAAGCCGTACAACAGTTGCAGCTCATGTAAACTGTCACCCTATCGGCATCAGGACACGTCGCGCGCGGCAAGATGTGTCCTGATGCTAAAGTTGCAGCACCTATCATCGCGGTGCTGCATCGACTATGGCCCGTGGGGCCAACCTCCTTTTATAAACCGACACACATGTCATCCATTGGAATCGTTTCGCCGCAAACCATGTATTTTGCGCAACCCTTGCAGCTGCAAAGCGGAGCATCGCTGCAAGACTATATGTTGATGTATGAAACCTACGGCACCCTGAACGCCGACAAATCGAACGCGGTGCTGGTCTGCCACGCCCTGAACGCCTCGCACCACGTGGCCGGCGTCTACGCGGACGAACCGAAAAGCACGGGCTGGTGGGACAATATGGTTGGTCCCGGCAAGCCGCTCGACACCAACAAATTCTTCGTCATCGGCGTCAACAACCTGGGTTCCTGCTTCGGTTCGACGGGCCCCATGCACACCAATCCCGCCACCGGCAAGCCGTATGGCGCCTCCTTCCCCGTCGTCACGGTGGAAGACTGGGTCAGTGCGCAGGCGCGCCTGGCCGATGAACTGGGCGTCAAGCAGTTCGCCGCCGTGATGGGCGGATCGCTGGGCGGCATGCAGGCGCTGGCGTGGAGCATCATGTTCCCCGAGCGCCTGCGCCACTGCGTGGTAATCGCCTCGACGGCCAAGCTGTCGGCGCAGAATATCGCCTTCAATGACGTGGCGCGCCAGGCCATCCTGTCCGATCCCGATTACCATGGCGGCGATTTCTATGCGCACGGCGTGGTGCCGAAGAACGGCTTGCGCGTGGCGCGCATGGTGGGCCATATCACCTATCTGTCGAATGACGACATGGCCGAGAAATTCGGCCGCAAGCTGCGCGATGCGGCGCAGACGGGCGACTACAAATTCGGTTTCGGCATCGACTTCGAGATCGAATCGTATTTGCGCTACCAGGGCGACAAGTTCTCCGAATACTTCGACGCCAACACGTATTTATTGATTACCAAGGCGCTCGACTATTTCGATCCGGCGCGCGCGCATGGCGGCGACCTGGCCAAGGCCCTGTCGGGCACCAAGGCCAAGTTCTTCCTCGCCTCGTTTTCCACCGACTGGCGTTTTTCGCCCGAGCGCAGCCGCGAAATCGTCGAAGCGCTCGTGTGCAACCGCCGCCAGGTCACGTATGCGGAAATCGATGCGCCGCACGGCCACGACGCCTTTTTGCTGGAAGACGCGCGCTACATGAACATGGTGCGCGCCTATTATGGCCAGGTATGGAACGACATCGGGGCGGGCTTGCCCGCTCCTGCACAGCACACCGCCGTCCGCCAGGGCGCCAAGGAGATCGCATGACTTTTGACGAATTGAGCGCGCTGCGCCCCGACCTGGCCTTTATCGCCCACTGGGTGCCGAACAACGCGCATGTGCTGGACGTAGGCTGCGGCGAAGGCGTGATGCTGCAGTACCTGCAAAGCGACAAGGAGTGCAGCGGTTACGGCATCGAGATCGCCGATGACAAGGTGCTGGCCAGCACCCTGCGTGGCGTCAACGTGATCCAGCAGGACATGGAAAAGGGCCTGGCCATCTTTGGCGACAACAGTTTTGATACGGTGTTGTGCCTGTCGTCCTTGCAGATGATGAAGCAGGTCGAGCCGCTGCTGCGCGACATCGTGCGCGTCGGCGCCGAGGCCATCGTCTCGTTCCCCAACTTCGCCTACTGGCCGCACCGCGTGGCATTGCTGAAAGGGCGTATGCCCGTGTCGAAATCGCTGCCGTACCAGTGGTATGACACGCCCAACGTGCGCTGCGCAACCATCAACGACTTCCGCGAACTGGCCGAGGAATGCGGCCTGGAAGTGATCGAATGCGTGGCCCTGGCCGAAGGCAAGATGGTCTCCGTGCTGCCGAACCTGCGCGGCGACCTGGCCGTCTTCCGCCTGCGTAAAAAAGCGGTGCATTGATGACCACAAGCCCGGTGCCAGGCTGGCGTTCCCATGCCAATGGCCGCATGCTAGCCGTTCTGGTCCTGGGCTTCAGTTCCGGTCTGCCCCTGTTCATCCTGCTGTATCTGCTGCAGGCATGGCTGGCCAAGTCGGGCTTGAACGTCAAGGCGCTGGGGCTGTTCGCCCTGGTGCAGTTCCCGTATATCTGGAAATTCCTGTGGGCGCCCCTGATGGACCGCTACCGCATCCTGGGCCTGGGACGCCGGCGCGGCTGGATGGCGCTGACGCAAGTGGCGCTGTTCTTTGCCATCGGCGGCATGGGCATGCTGGACCCGCTCACGCAGATTGGCCTGATCGCTGCCGCCGCCGGCGGCGTGGCCTTCCTGTCGGCCAGCCAGGACATCGTCATCGACGCCTACCGGCGCGAAATCCTCAGCGACAATGAGCAGGGCCTGGGCGCCGCCGTCATCGTCAACGCGTATAAAGTGGCAGGCATGGTGCCGGGCGCGCTGTCGCTGATCCTGGCCGACCGCATGCCGTGGCAGCCCGTTTTCTGGATCACGGCCGCCTTCATGCTGCCGGGGTTTGTCTGCACCCTGCTGATCAAGGAACCCACCGTGTACGGCTCGCCGCCGAAAACCATGCGCGAAGCGATCATTCTGCCGTTCCAGGAATTCATCGCGCGCGATGGTTGGCGTAACGCAATGTGGATCCTCGCCTTCGTATTACTCTACAAAATCGGCGACAGCATGGCCACGGCGCTGGCGACGAAGTTTTACCTTGACTTGGGTTTTAGCATGACGCAGATCGGCCTGGCCGCCAACACCACGGGTTTCTGGGCCAGCCTGGCCGGCGGCGTGGTGGGCGGCATATGGATGCTCAAGCTGGGCATCAACCGGGGCCTGTGGGTGTTTGGCGCATTGCAGGCGGTCGCGATTCTCGGATTCGCCTGGCTGGCGCAGGTGGGGCCGAACACCATGCTACTCAGCGCCGTGATCGGTTTTGAAGCTTTCGCCAGCCTGGGCCTGGGCGCGGCCGCCTTTGTCGCGTTCCTGTCGCGCACCACGGATCCGCGCTACACGGCCACGCAGTATGCGCTGTTTTCCAGCCTGAGCGCCGTGCCGCGCACCCTGATCAATGCATCGGTGGGCTTCCTCGTCGCCGAGCTGGGCTGGTTCTCGTTTTTCATCGTGTGCTTCTTCCTGGCCTTCCCGGCCATGATGATGCTGCCTAAAATCGCTCCATGGAGGTCTGCCAATGGCACCAATATCCCTTAAACGTTACACCGTCCTGGCCAGCCTGTGCGCGGCCACCGCACTGGCGCCCCTGTCCGTCCACGCCCAGCAGGCGACAGTACAGGATGGCATCAAGGTGCGTCCTTTGTCGACTACGCGCATCTTTGCCGGCGGTGCCGATTTCAATGCAGAATCGAAGCAGCAATATACGCAGCTGGTCAACGAAGCGAAGGAAAAAAATGCGCTGGTGCCCGACAGCGATCCGCAGGTGAAACGCCTGCGCGCCATCGCCCAGCGCATCATCCCCTTCGCCACGCGCTGGAACGAGGCGGCGGCCAGCTGGAACTGGCAGATCAACCTGCTCAACTCGGACGAGGTCAATGCCTTTTGCATGCCGGGCGGGCAGATCGCTTTTTACAGCGGCATCATCACCAAGCTGAATCTGACCGACGATGAAGTGGCCGTCGTCATGGGCCATGAAATTTCGCACGCCCTGCGCGAACACTCGCAGGCGCAGGCCGGCAAGGGCAACCTGGCCGCCGTCGGCTCGAAGCTGGTGGGTGCGGGCCTGTCGGCCTGGCTCGGCGTCGACCCGAATCTGACCAGCACCGCCACGAACATGGCGGCCAAGGGCGTGATGCTGAAGTTCTCGCGCGACGATGAGCGCGAAGCGGACCTGATCGGCATGGATCTGGCCGCGCGCGCCGGTTTCGATCCGCGCGCCGGTGTGGTGCTGTGGCAGAAGATGGCAGCCGTGAGCGCGGGTGCGCCGCCGGAATTCCTCTCGACCCACCCGTCGGGCAAAGACCGCATTTCGCAGATGAACAGCCACATGGCGCAAGTGTTGCCCCTGTACGCGCGCAGCAAGGGCGTCAGCGTGGACGCCTTGCCGCCATACCGCAGCAACGCCATCGCGCAGCGCTAGGATGTCCAGTCGTCACGTTGCCGCACCCTTGCCCATGCGCGACGGCGTGGCGCCCAGCTACCTGTGGCTGCCGGACGGGCAGTGGCCCGACATGCTGACGTTTCTGCTCGAACGCTATCCGCAGATCAGCGCGGCGCAATGGCTGGACCGCATGGCGCGCGGCGAAGTGGTCAATGGCGACGGCGCCGTGCTGGCGCCCGATAGTGCATACCGGCGCGGCATGCGCATTTTTTACTACCGCGAGCTGGAACGGGAAACGCCGATCCCCTTCCAGGAAGCCATCCTGTTCCAGGACGAACATTTGATCGTGGTCGACAAGCCGCACTTCCTGCCCATGACGCCGGCCGGGCGCTTCGTGCAGGAGACCCTGCTGACGCGGCTGAAGAAAAACCTGGATTGCGCCGAGCTGACGCCGATCCACCGCCTCGACCGCGAGACGGCCGGCGTGGTGATTTTTTCGCGGCAGGTGGCCAGCCGTGGCGCCTACCAGTCGCTGTTCCAGCGCCGCGAAGTGCGCAAGACGTACGAGGCGCTGGCGCCCGTGCTGGCAGGCCGCGATTTTCCATTTACCTACCGCAGCCGCATGGTCGAGGGCGCGCAGTTTTTCCTCATGCGCGAGGAAGCGGGGGAGCCGAATTCGGAAACCGTCATCGACGTGATTGAGGAGCGCGGCGACGTGAACCTGTACCGGCTGCAGCCGCACACGGGCCGCAAGCACCAGCTGCGCGTGCACCTGGCCTCGCTGGGTATCCCCATCGTCAACGATGCGTTTTACCCGGTGGCCTTGCCGTGCAAGGAAGACGACATGTCGCAGCCCTTGCAGTTGCTGGCGCGGGCGATTGATTTCACGGATCCGTTGAGCGGCGAGCCGCGCCGTTTTGAAAGTCGGCGCAGCCTAGAAGCTTAGCCCTTGATCGTGTAATCGATGATCAGCGGTGCGTGGTCGGAAAAACGCTCGTCCTTGTAGACGCTGACCGTATGCGCCTGGGCTGCGATGCCTGGCGTGGCGACGTGGTAGTCGATGCGCCAGCCCACGTTTTTCGCGTAGGCTTGTCCGCGGTTGCTCCACCACGTGTACTGGTCTTCGCGCTTGTCCAGGCCGCGGTGCACGTCGACAAAGCCCACTTCGTCGAAGACACGCGTCAGCCATGCGCGTTCCTCGGGCAGGAAGCCGGAATTTTTCTTGTTGCCCTTCCAGTTCTTCAGGTCGATTTCGTGATGGGCGATGTTCCAGTCGCCGCAGATGACCACTTCGCGGCCCAGGGCCTTCAATGCCAGCAGGTGCGGCAGGAACAGTTCCATGAAGCGGAACTTGGCTTCCTGGCGCTCGGGGCCGGACGAACCGGACGGGCAATACACGGAAATGACGGACAGGTTGCCAAAATCACAGCGCACGTAGCGGCCTTCGGCATCGAATTCAGGGCTGCCGAAGCCGATATGCACGGCGTCCGGTTCGACCTTGCTGTACACGCCCGTGCCGGAGTAACCCTTTTTCTCGGCGTAGTGGAAATGGCCATGGTAGCCGTGCGGGTTGAGGAATTCCGGCGTCATGTCGGGCAGTTGCGCCTTCAATTCCTGCACGCAGATGAAATCGGCCGTCTGCGTGCCCATCCAGTTGAAAAAGCCTTTTTTGGCGGCGGAACGGATACCGTTCAGGTTGGCGGAAATAATTTTTGGCATAGGTCGAGAGTGAAAGGGCGCTGGACGGGGCCGGCGGGCGCGGCATGGCGATTGTCTCGCCGGTGCGCGCGGATTAAAATACAGGCACTTTTAAAAAATGAGGCTAATGTGAATAATTTACGCCAGCAGTTTATCGCGTTTTCAGTATCCAAGGGAGTCTTGCGGTTTGGCGAGTTCACCACCAAGGCCGGACGCCAGTCGCCGTACTTCTTCAATGCTGGCCTGTTCCACGACGGCGCCACCCTGGCCGAGCTGGCGCAGTTCTACGCGCAGACCCTGCTCGACTCGGGCGTGGAGTTCGACATGCTGTTCGGCCCCGCCTACAAGGGCATCACTTTGGCGTCGGCTACCGCCGTGGCGCTGGCCGGCAAGGGGCGCAACACCTCGTTCGCCTTCAACCGCAAGGAAGCCAAGGACCATGGCGAAGGCGGCACCATTGTCGGCGCCAAGCTACATGGCAAAGTCGTCATCATTGACGATGTGATCTCGGCCGGTACCTCGGTGCGCGAATCGGTGGACATGATACGCGCCGCCGGCGCCGAACCATGCGCCGTGCTGATCGCCCTGGACCGCATGGAGCGTTCGGGCCCGGACGGCCAGCTGTCGCCAAGTTCGGCCGTACAGGAAGTGTCGAAACAGTACGGCATCCCCGTCATCTCGATCGGCAACCTGGACGACTTGTTTGGCTACCTGAACGGCGCGGGCGCCGATCCGGAACTGCTGAAATATAAAGAAGCCGTTTCGGCATACCGCGCCCGTTACGGTATTTAAGTCGTCTTATCCAGCAGCGCCCGCAGCCGCGGGTCGCTGCAGGCGGCGCCAGCTTGCGGATGGCATTGCAGTAGCCGCCGCAGCAGCGCGCCGCCGATGCCGCGCCGGCGGAATGGCGGTTTCACGAACAGCATGTTCACCGTCACCCCGTCCGCGCACTTGCTGATGTCAAGCATGGCCACCTGCTGGCCGTCGATCCACGCGCACAGCGCGCTTTCCCCTTGCCAGTCTATCTGCATCACGCCAGCCATGGTTTCAATGCCGCGTGCAAGCCCAGGGCAAACAGGCCGATATAAAAGCATCGCTTGAATACCTGCTGCGCGATGCGTCCGCGTAGCCATTGACCGGCCAGCATGCCGGCTAGCGCCGGCAGCAGCGCATACGCGGAGGCGCCGGCCGCGCCGAGGCTGAAGTCGCCGTGCAAGGCCAAGCTGGCCGCCAGCGCCACGGTCGATGCCGTAAACGCCAGGCCCAGTGCCTGCACCAGCGCATCGCGCGCCAGCCCCAGTCCCTGCAGATACGGCACGGCGGGGATGACGAAGACGCCCGTGGCGGCCGTCACCAGTCCCGTCACCGCACCCGCCAAGGGGCCCAGCCACGCTTCGTGCCGGGCCGGCACGCGCAGCTGCAGCGAGAACAGGCCGGCCAGCGCATACAGCATCAGCGCCACGCCCAGCGCGACGACGGCCCAGGCCCCGCTGCCCTTCGGCAGCAGGGCGCCGCCCGCCAGGGTACCCGTCATGACGGCCGCCAGCATGGGCCACAAACGGTGCAGCAGGGCGCGCAGGCCGGGGCCGGCCGACAGCTGCCAGACATTCGTCACCATCGATGGCACGATCAGCAGGGCGGCCGCCTGCACGGGCGGCATGACGAGGCTGAGCGTGCCCATGGCTACAGTCGGCAAGCCCAGTCCGACTACGCCCTTGACGAAGCCTGCGACGAGGAAGCTGGCGCCGACAGCCAGCAGAAATGACGTCTCCATCTTTTTTATCCAGAGTGATTTTGCGTGGATTCTGCGCTTGCCCGGGGATTTCGCCAAGGCGGATTATTTTGAGTCAGCCTTAGTAAAATACGAAGGCTGATAAGATGGCGAAAAGGAGAGCCGCCATGCGCTTTGATCTGGTCGATTTGCAGCTATTTGTCAACGTGGTGGAGGCGGGCAGCTTGACGGCGGGCGCCGCGCGCAGCCATCTCGCATTGGCGTCGAGCAGCGCGCGCGTGCGCGGCATGGAAGAGATGCTGGGCATGCCCCTGCTGCTGCGCGGCCGGCGCGGCGTGGAGCCGACGCCAGTGGGCCAGACCCTGCTGCATCACGCGCGCCTGGTGCTGCTGCAAATGGAGAAAATGCGCGGCGAACTCGGCGAATTTGCGCGCGGCTTGAAAGGGCAGTTGCGGCTGCTGTGCAATACGGCCGCGCTCAGCGAATTTTTGCCCGAAGCGCTCGGTGCTTTTCTCGACCGGCATCCGAACCTGACCATCGACCTGGAAGAGCGCCTCAGTTACGATATCGTCAAGGCCGTCTCGGAAGGGCTGGCCGACATGGGCATCGTCTCCGACTCGGTCGACATGCGCGGCTTGCAGACGTTTTTGTTTCGCCCCGACCGGCTGGTGGTCATCGCCGCGGCCGACGGCGTGCACCACCGCGCGCTCGGCCAGGATGGCGTCGTCGACTTTGCCAGCGTGCTGGATCACGATTTCATCGGCCTGGCCGACGACAGCGCGATGCAGCAGTACCTGGGCATGCATGCGGCGCGCCTGGGGCGCCCATTGAAGGTGCGCGTGCGCCTGCGCAGTTTCGATGCCGTCTGCCGCATGGTGGCCAGCGGCGTGGGCATCAGCGTGGTGCCGCTGGCGGCTGCCAGCCGCTGCCAGCAGACGATGGCGCTGCGCTGCATGGAATTATCCGATCCCTGGTCGGTACGCAACCTGACAATCTGCGTGCGCCAGTTCAGTGAATTACCCCTGTATGCGCGCCAGTTGATCGATCATCTGAAGGCGTGACAGGGCATGACAGGAGCAGCGATGCGTTTTTCAGAAGACAAGATGGCCAGCCTGCGGTGCAGCGACCAGGTCGAGCGACCGATCCACATCTGGCAGCCCGAGCATCCCCGCGCCGTGATTTTGGCGATCCACGGCGGCATGGCGCATGCGGGCGACTACGTCACGCCGGCGCTGACCTTCCGCCAGCACGGCATCGCCACCGTCAGCTTCGACATGGTGGGCCACGATGGCAAGCGCAAGGTCGATATCCCCTCGTTCGAGGCCTTCCTCGCTGACGAGGAACTGTTCCTTGCGTGGGTCAAGGCCACGTATCCGGGCGTGCCGATTTTCGTCATGGGCCACTCCATGGGCGGCCTGATCGCCACCCATCTTGGGCTGCGGCGCTTTGCTGGCGATCCGGCGATCAAAGGCTTCATCATCTCGTCGCCGTATTATGTGAACGCGATTCCCGTGCCGAAGGTGTTGCAGATGCTGTCCGGCTGGCTGGCGCAGCGTTTCCCCACGATGAAGGTGCCGCTGGGGAACCTGACCATGCTGCTGACGCACGATCAAACCATCACGGCGCGCCATTTCCAGGATGAGCGTGACGGCATCCGTGCCAGTGCGGCGTCGGTGCGTTTTGCTCATGCCTTGACGTCGGCGCAAAAGGAACTGGCGGGCGGCTTGTCCGGCTGGCGCTTCCCCCTGTTCGCCGTGGTGGCGGGCGACGACAAGCTGGCCGACAGCCGCGCCACGGAGAGCATGTTGCGCAGCGTGCCCGATGGCCTGCTCGACTACCACTACTATCCGGCCAATTATCACGAGAATTTCAATGAAGTGAACCGCGACGTGATCTTCGCCGCCATCCTGGCATGGATGGAGAAACTGCTGGCACCCGTAGCGCCGTGAGGCGCCAGTATCGTTATAATCGGATTCACTGAATTCACCGCCGGCGCATGCCGGTCCGGTCCCCGCGGCACAGGGGAATACTCAAGGAACGAACGATGCGCTTGCTGATTGCCCTGATACTCCCGTGGCTGACCTTTTTCACCATCGGCCGCCCCATTGCCGGCATCATTTGCCTGATCCTGCAGATCACCCTGATCGGCTGGCTGCCAGCGACGATCTGGGCCGTGTACTCGCTGAGCCAGTACAAGACGGACCAGAAGATCGCCGAGGCCATGCGCCGGCGCTGACCTAAGACTGGCCTAAGCTGCGCTTCCTATCTTGATTCAATCGACATGAGGAGAGTGAGATGGCACCAGACAGACGCGGTACCTTGACCCTGGCGGCGGCAATGCTGGCCGCCGGGCTGTTGCTGGGAAGTGCGGCGCAGGCGCAAACCGACAGCGCACTGCCGCCCGTGCAGAAGAGCGGGGCGGTGGAATACCTGAGCGGCGGCATTGGCCTCGATGAATCGACGGCCATCCAGAGCGCCAGCCGGCATTGGCCCTTGAGCCTCGTGTTTTCCGTGCAGGCGGCGGGCAAGGCGGAATTTGCCTCCGACGTGAAGCTGACAATACGCGACGCCAAGGGTGTCGTGGCGCTGGAAACGACGGCCAGCGGACCGTTCCTGCTGGCGAAACTGGCACCGGGCAGCTACAGCCTGCACGCCACCCTGGCCGGCAAGACACTGGAACGCAAGGTGCAGGTCAAGGCGGGATCGTCCGCGCGGGTGGAGCTGGTCTGGCCGGCGGGAACGAATCAAGGTAAATCCTGATGGCTGGCGACGGCAAGGCGCCTGAACAGGGCTTGTCGGCGCGGGGCTTGTCGGCACATATCCTGCCCACGTCGGCGACGATGGTCGGCGTGTGCATGACGGTGCTGTCGATCGGCCACCTGGCGCCGCGCGGCGAGGTGCGCGTGGCCATCGACAAGCTGCTGGCTGTCGATGCCATCGTGTTCCTCGTCAGCGCCGTGTTGTCGTTCATGTCGCTGCGCCCCGGCCAGTCGCGCTTGCGCTACGAATGGTGGGGCGAGCTGCTGTTCCTTTGCGGCCTGGCCCTGCTGGCGCTGGGCGCCGTGGTGCTGGCCTTCGTCATCAACTGATTTCGATTAACTGACCTTGAGCACGCGCCCTTCGGCGGCGCTTTGCAGCGCCAGTTCGATCAGGCGTATCGTTGCCTCCGCATCTTCGGCCGCCACGGGCGCCGGTGCGCCGTGGCGGATGGCGTCGGCCATGCCCTGGTAAAAGTCCTGGTAGCGGCCCGCCTGCATCTCCATGTGCTCGAAATGGCCGTCCGGCTGCGCGCCCAAATGCAGTGCGCCGCGCACGGGGTCCGCGCCCCAGCCAGGCTGTCCCGGCCTGCCGCCCGCCTTCAGGGCGTCTTCCTGCGGGTCGAGGCCAAACTTCACGAAACTGCCCTTGTCGCCATGCACGGCAAAGCGCGCCGTCGGCGCTTTTACAAGGCAGCCCGCTTGCAGCACCACGCGCAGCCGGTCGTAGTACAAGACGATGTGCATGTAGTCGACGGCTTGCGCGCCATCGCGCTGCAGGGCGATATCGGCGTACAGCTTTTCCGGCATGCCGAACAGCTGCATGGCCTGGTCCAGCATGTGCGGACCCAGGTCGTACAACAGGCCGCCACCGGGTGCGCCGGACTCGCGCCAGCGCTGGCGGATCTCGGGGCGGAAACGGTCGAAATGCGATTCGACGCTGGCGATGCGGCCCAGGGTACCCTGGGCCAGCAGCGCTTTCAGGGTCAGGAAGTCGCCATCCCAGCGGCGGTTGTGATACACGCTGAGCACCAGTTTGCGTTCCTTCGCCAGCGCGATCAGGCTCAGTGCCTCGGCGCTGGAAATGGTGAAGGGCTTGTCGACCACCACGTGCTTGCCCGCTTGCAGGGCCGCTTGGGCCAGGCTGAAATGCGCCTCGTTGGGCGCGGCGATGACGACCAGCTCGATGGACGGATCGGCAAACAGCTGCGCCGCATCCGCATACACGGTCGCGTGCGGCCAATCCTTGTGCACGAGCTCCGGCTTGCTGGAGGCGACGGCCGTCAGTTCCAGGGCAGCGATGGTGGACAGGACGGGAGCGTGGAAGGTGGAGCCGGCAAAGCCGTAGCCGACGAGGCCGGTTTTGATCTTGTTCATGGCGTGTTCACAGGTGCGTGGAAGAATCCATGATCATACCCGCAAGCGGGCGGCGGCAGCGCTGCAGCAATGTTGTAACGCCGCCGCTCCTGCATTAGTTCAGGCGCCAGACGTATTGCACCTTGACGCTGGCGCTGACAGGCTTGCCGCCAGCGAGGGCCGGCTTGAACGTGCACTTGGCGATGCCGCTGCGCGCCGCCTCGTCGAGGGCCGGGTGGCCGCTGCCTTTGACCACGCTCGAACCCGTTACCTTGCCGGCCGCATTCACGTCGAAGGACATGTTGACCGTGCCCTCTTCCTTCGCCTGCCGCGATGCTGCTGGCCAGACCGGCTTGCCGCAGACGCCAAAGTCGATGACGGGGCGGCGCTCCAGCACGGGCGCGCTGTCGGCGGCGACGGCCTGGCCGTAGATGCCAAGGCAGGCGCCGGCCAGTGCCAGCAGCGGCACGGCCGCTTTCCAGTTCAGGGTTTGTGGTGCGGGGCGCAGCAATCGTTTGATACGTGACATAAGATCTCCTCCGTTGGCCGCCTGGGCCAGGTGGTGGGTTGAGAACTGGAGGCGTTCCAGTTCCGAGAGTGCAAGAGCCAGACGCCGCGGTTCGCCCAGTTGTCTTGCTGCGAAATCATCTGCAATGTGTTCGCGTTCGAGGCGCACGCCGCGTGAAATCCACCAGACGGCAGGGTGGAAGAACAGCAGCGCCTCGATGGCGTTTTGCAGCAGGTTGATCAGATAATCGTGGCGCCGGATGTGCGCCAGTTCGTGCGCCAGCAGCGCGTCGAGCAGGTGCGGCGGCATGCCGGTCAACAGTGCGGCGGGCACCAGCACCATGGGGCGCCAGATGCCGGCAGTGAGCGGGCTGGTGATGTTGTCGAGCACGCGCAGCCGCACGGGCCGCGTCACGCCGGCATCCTGGGCCATGCGCGACAGCCTTGTCTGCAGTTGTCCATGCGTGGCGCCGGTGTTCCTGGCGCTGCGCTCTATCCACAGCATGCCCAGCGCCATGCGCACGGCCAGCACGGCGGCGCACAAGGCCCACACGCCGACGACGGCGCGCAGCAGCAAGTCCAGGTCGGGCAGGCTGTCGGGCGCCAGCAGGGCGGCCGGCAGCAAGGCGCTGGAAAACAGGGCGCCCGTGGCATCGCCGCCGGCCAGGCGCAGATACAAGCCCGCCGCCGGCCATGCCAGGCAGGCCAGCAGGGCGCCGCAACCGACGGCGTAGCGCGCCTCCGCACGCGCATTGCGCAGGGCCGCCCACGCCAGCGCCGTGGCGCAGCCGATCAGCAAGCCTTGCCACAGGAAGTGCAGCAGGGTCCAGCCCAGCGCCGGCACGAAGCCGCTCATGACTGATCGTCCTTGAGCATTTTTTCGATTTCCTCGCGTTCGGCGCGCGACACGCCCGTGCGCAGCGCCGCCAGCACCAGCGCCTTGGCCGAACCGGCAAAGGCTTTCTGCATCAATTCCTTGAGCAAATTCGTCTGCAGGCTGTCCTGCGCCTGCGCCGGCGCATACACGTGCGAGCGCTGGCTTTCGTCGCGGATCAGCAAGCCTTTGGTGTGCATGATCTGCATCAGGCGCAGCACGGTGCCATACGTGATGGCCGGCTTGGCCA
This sequence comes from Janthinobacterium sp. BJB426, assembly GCF_002735705.1. GTDB lineage: Bacteria > Pseudomonadota > Gammaproteobacteria > Burkholderiales > Burkholderiaceae_D > Janthinobacterium. Next base: position 98,902 of record NZ_PDZL01000017.1, on the reverse strand, counting down.
GCGCCATCGCCTCGTGCACCTGCTTGGCCGTGGCGGCGCCCAGCGGCCACAGTGCCTGCAGCAGATCGAGTTCGGCTGCCGTCGGTTTCGGGATGTCGTGTGTCTTGGTCATGCGGTTTTCCTCTTGCCTGAAATTCAATATGGCTAGATTAAACCGTGTAGACAAAAATGTATACTTTAATTTTAATGGGCCTTCAAACGCCTTTCGGTGCGGAGGAAAAGTCTAGACAAGGCTGTTTATACGCGATGTGTGCAGGCGAAAAAAAAGACGCCGCAGCGTCTTTTTTTTTGGGCGGTGAAAAATTAGCCCGCCAGCTTGGCCTTCAGCAGTTCCGTCAGCTGGGCCGGGTTGGCCTTGCCCTTGGACGCTTTCATGGCCTGGCCGATCAGCGCGTTGATGGCCGCTTCCTTGCCGGCGCGGTACTGTTCCACCGACTTGGCGTTCGCCGCCAGCACTTCATCGACGATGGACGCCAAAGCGCCCGAGTCCGAGATCTGCTTCAGGCCCTTGGCGTCGATGATGGTGTCGACCAGATGCTCGTCGCTGGACTTCGCTTCCCACATGCCCGCGAAGACTTCCTTTGCCGCCTTGTTCGAGATCGTGCCGTCGGCGATGCGCTTGAGCATGGCGGCCAGTTGCGCGGCGGAGACGGGGGCGTCGTCCAGGTCCACGCCTTCGCGGTTCAGGGTCGACGACACGTCGCCCATCAGCCAGTTGGCGGCGGCCTTGGCGTTTTCCTTGCCGGCCTTGTCGACCACGGCGACGAAATAGGTGGCCATGGCTTTCGATTGCGTGAGCACCAGCGCATCGTAGTCCGGCAGCGCGTATTCGCTGATGAAACGGGCGCGCATGGCGGCCGGCAGTTCCGGCATCGAAGCCTTGACGGTGTCGATCCACGCTTGCGAGATGACCAGCGGCGGCAAATCCGGGTCCGGGAAGTAGCGGTAATCCTGTGCGTCTTCCTTGCTGCGCATTTCGCGCGTTTCCTTGCGGTCCGGATCGTACAAACGCGTCGCCTGCACAACCTTGCCGCCGTCTTCGATCAGTTCGATCTGGCGGCGCACTTCGACGTGCACGGCTTCTTCGATGAAGCGGAAGGAGTTCAAGTTCTTGATTTCGCAGCGGGTACCGAATTCCTTCTGGCCGACGGGGCGCACGGAGACGTTGACGTCGCAGCGGAACGAACCTTCCTGCATGTTGCCGTCGCAAACGCCCAGCCACATGACCAGCGAGTGCAGCGCCTTGGCGTAAGCCACGGCTTCGGCGGCGCTGCGGATTTCCGGTTCCGAGACGATTTCCAGCAGCGGCGTGCCGGCGCGGTTCAAGTCGATGCCGCTCATGCCCGCGTAGTCTTCATGCAAGGACTTGCCGGCGTCTTCTTCCAGGTGGGCGCGCGTCAGGTTGACCGTCTTGGTGACGAATTCGCCATCCTTTTCATAGCCGAAGGTCAGGGCGCCGCCGATGACGACGGGGTCCTCGAACTGGCTGATCTGGTAACCCTTCGGCGAATCCGGATAAAAATAGTTTTTGCGCGCGAAGACCGAGTGCGGCGCCACGGTGGCGCCCACGGCCAAACCAAAACGGATCGCGCGGTCGACGGCTTGCTTGTTCATCACCGGCAGCACGCCTGGCAGCGCCAGGTCGACGGGGCTCGCTTGCGTGTTGGCGCCGGCGCCGTACTTGATCGGCGAACCGCTGAAAATTTTGGATTCGGTCGTGAGCTGCACGTGGTTCTCAAGACCGATGACGACTTCCCATTGCATAGTGTTCTCGCTTATTTTTGGTGGCGCCGCCTGGGCGGCGCGTCTGTTCTTATTAAATACCGGCAGGGCTGCGCGTATGCCAGTCCGTCACTTGCTGGAACTGGTGGGCCACGTTCAGCAGCCTGGCTTCGTCAAAGTAATTGCCGATGATTTGCAGGCCGACGGGGCGCTTGCCGTTTTTCTCGCCTTCGCCAAAGCCGCAAGGGATCGACATGCCGGGCAGGCCGGCCAGGCTGGTCGACAGGGTGTAGATGTCGGCCAGGTAGTTCGCTACTGGGTCATCCGTCTTGTCGCCCAGGTCCCAGGCGACAGTCGGCGCGACCGGTCCCATGATGACGTCGCAGACGGCGTTCGGGCCATTCAGCACGGCGTCGAAATCCTGCGCGATCAGGCGGCGGATCTTTTGCGCTTTCAGGTAGTAGGCGTCGTAGTAGCCGTGGCACAGCACATAGGTGCCGACCATGATGCGGCGCTGTACTTCCGGGCCGAAGCCCTGCGCGCGCGACTTCTTGTACATGTCCTGCAAATCCTTGTATTCGGCCGCGCGGTGGCCGTAGCGCACACCGTCGTAGCGCGACAGATTCGACGACGCTTCGGCCGGCGCGATCATGTAGTAGGCGGGAATCGACAGGGCGGTGTTCGGCAGCGAGATGTCGACCAGGGTGGCGCCCAGCTTTTCATACTGCGCCAGCGCGCCGCGCACGGCTGCTTCCACGTCCTTGGCCAGGCCCTCGCCAAAGTATTCGCGCGGCACGCCGATGCGCAGGCCAGTCAGGGATTCATCAAGACTGCGCGAAAAATCTTCCGCCACGCCGCCCTGTTCCGGCGACAGGCTGGTCGAGTCGCGCTCGTCGAAGCCGGCCATGGCACTCAAGAGCAGGGCGCAGTCCTCGGCCGAGCGGGCCATCGGGCCGCCCTGGTCCAGCGACGAGGCAAAGGCGATCATGCCGAAGCGCGAGACGCGGCCATACGTCGGCTTGATGCCGGTGATGCCGCAAAAAGCGGCAGGCTGGCGGATCGAGCCGCCCGTGTCGGTGCCGGTGGCTGCCGGCGTCAGGCCAGCCGCCACGGCGGCGGCCGAGCCGCCGGACGAGCCGCCCGGCACGGCATTCTTGTCCCACGGGTTCTGCACGGCGCCGAAGGCCGAATTCTCGTTGCCGGAACCCATGGCGAATTCATCGCAATTGACCTTGCCCAGGGTGACCATGCCGGCCGCGCGGAATTTCTCCACCACGGTAGCGTCAAACGGGCTGGCGTAGTCGGCCAGCATTTTCGAGCCGGCCGTCGTGCGCCAGCCTTGGGTGACGAACAAATCCTTGTGCGCGATCGGCACGCCCGTCAGGGGCGTGGCCGTGCCCGCGGCGATGCGTGCATCCGCTTCGGCAGCTTGCGCCAGGGTCAGGGCACGGTCGACGTGCAAAAAGGCGTTCGAGTTGTCCGCTTCGATGCGGTCGAGGAAATGCGTCGCCAGCGCAACGGCGGAAATTTCCTTGTTCTGCAAGAGCGTGGACAGCTGTTTGATGGATTTTGTATGCATGGCGTTTCTATTTTGATATTCGGCAAAAAGGCGGGAGCGGCGCAACAGCGTGTTTACTCGATGACCTTGGGGACGAGATACAGGCCATCCTGTACCTTTGGCGCCACGGCCTGGTAGGCGTCGCGGCGGTTTTGTTCCGTGGCGATGTCTTCGCGCAGGCGCAGGGCGATATTGTCCATGTGGGCTGCCAGCGGGTGGCTCAGGGGTGCCACGCCATCGGTATTGACAGCTTGCATTTGTTCCGCGAGTGCAAAAATCTTGTTCAATTGGGCCAAAGACGTGACGGCCTGGTCGTCGGCCATTTCAAGTTGGGCCAGGTGGGCGATGCGTTTTACGTCGGAGAGTGTCAGGGACATGGCGAATGGCGCGGAGTGCCGCGCATTAGTATTAAGTTGGCGTTTTGATAAAACGCGGGTATTTACTGCTATTTTGCTCACAAAAATCGAGGAATGCCGCGTAACTCGCGGCTGCAAGAGTCGCACTTTTCCATGGTTTTTGAGCAAATCGCATTCAAATTATAAGGTAGAATGGCGGGTTAATGCGTTGCCGGCGCTGATGGACTGCTGCCGCAGCATAGAAAAGATTGCGCAAGCGCCAAGCGAAACCCGGAAAAATCGCCTTTTGGATTTTCAGGGTGCCTGAAAGCGCCCGCTTTGAAACTCCCCATAAACAGCTTTTGCGCAGCTCGATGCGCTACAGGACACTCATGTTTGGTTTTTTACGCAGGTATATCTCCACCGATCTGGCCATTGACTTGGGCACGGCCAACACCCTTATTTATGTACGCGGCCTCGGTATCGTCCTGGACGAGCCATCCGTTGTCGCCATCCGCCAGGAAGGCGGTCCGAATGGCAAGAAGACCATTCAGGCAGTCGGCAAGGAAGCCAAGCAGATGCTGGGCAAAGTGCCGGGCAATATCGAAGCGATTCGTCCGATGAAAGATGGCGTGATCGCCGACTTCACCGTGACCGAGCAGATGCTCAAGCAATTCATCCGCATGGTGCACGACTCGAAATTCTTCCGTCCATCGCCGCGCATCATCATTTGCGTACCGTGCGGTTCGACCCAGGTCGAGCGCCGCGCGATCCGCGAATCGGCCCTGGGCGCCGGCGCCTCGCAGGTGTACCTGATCGAAGAACCGATGGCAGCGGCCATCGGCGCGGGCTTGCCCGTGTCCGAAGCGACCGGCTCGATGGTGGTCGACATCGGCGGCGGCACTACCGAAGTGGGCATCATTTCGCTGGGCGGCATGGTCTACAAGGGTTCCGTGCGCGTCGGCGGCGACAAATTCGATGAAGCCATCGTCAACTACATCCGCCGCAACTACGGCATGCTGATCGGCGAACAGACGGCTGAAGCCATCAAGAAGGCCATCGGTTCGGCCTTCCCTGGTTCGGAAGTGAAGGAAATGGAAGTCAAGGGCCGCAACCTGTCCGAAGGCATCCCGCGTTCGTTCACCATCTCCAGCAACGAAATCCTCGAAGCGCTGACCGACCCGTTGAACAACATCGTCTCGGCCGTGAAAAACGCGCTGGAACAGACACCGCCGGAACTGGGCGCCGACATCGCCGAAAAAGGCATGATGCTGACGGGCGGCGGCGCACTGCTGCGCGACCTGGACCGCCTGCTGATGGAGGAAACCGGCCTGCCGGTGCTGGTGGCCGAGGACCCGCTCACCTGCGTGGTGCGCGGTTCCGGGATGGCACTGGAACGTATGGACAAGCTCGGCTCGATCTTCTCCTACGAATAATCTGACAGAAGGGCCGGAAACCATTCCGGCCTTTTTTTGGTTTTGGCGCCGGCGTCTGACCGGGGCCTGCACGTTGGCGCACTGCGCCTGGCCTGATTATTGGAAGTCATGGAATACAGTCCTCCGCCACTTTTCAAACAAGGCGCCTCCGCCCGCGTCAAGATGATGGTGTTCGCCGGCATTTCTATCGCCCTGTTGCTGGTCGATTCGCGCATGCACGCGCTGACGGCAGTGCGCCAGGCCGTTGGCACCGTGCTGTATCCGGTGCAGATGGCGGCCCTGGTGCCGCGCGATGTGGCGGTTGGTGTCGGCAATTACTTTTCTTCGCTGTCCGCCCTGGAAAAGCAGGTGCGCGACCTGAAACACGAGCAAATCGCCTCGGCGCAGATACTGCAGCAGGCGCAGCTCAACATCGTTGAAAACAACCACTTGCGCAAATTGATGGAAGCGCGCGAACGCGTGCCCGTCAAGACCATGATGGCCGAAGTGCTGTACGACACGCGCGATTCGGCCACGCGCAAGATCGTGCTCGATCGCGGTATCCAGCATGGCGTGGAACTGGGCCGCCCCGTGATCGACAACCTGGGCGTGGTGGGACAAGTCACGCGCGTGTTCCCGTTCACCTCCGAAGTGACCTTGCTGACGGATGAAGAGCAGGCCATTCCCGTGCAGCTGCTGCGCAACGGCGTGCGCAGCGTGGCCATCGGCCGCGGCAAGTCCGGCACCATGGAACTGCGCTTCACGGCCCCCAGCGCCGACATCCAGATCGGCGACATCGTCATTACCTCGGGCCTCGACGGGCTGTACCCGGCTGGCCTGGCCGTGGCACGCGTGACCCTGGTCGAGCGCAATGCGCATGGCCCGTTCGGCCGCGTCGTGTGCCAGCCGCTGGCCGGCATTGAGCGCAACACCCAGCTGCTCATCTTGATGACGTCGCCCGAGATTCCACCGCGTCCGCCCGCTGAAGATGTCAAGACGGGCCGCAAGATCGCCGGCAAGATGGCGCCGATCAAGGACCCGGCCAAGGAGGCCGCCGCTGCGGTGCCAGCCGCCGCGCCGGCCGCCAAGCCGCCTGCCGCCAACGCGGCTGCGCCCGCACCCGCCGCCGTGCCACCGAAGGAAGCGACACGATGAACCGCCCGCATTACATCCTGCTGCCGGTCAGCCCCCTGTTCATCGGGTTTTCCCTGCTGTGCGCTTTCCTGCTGAACCTGCTTCCGTGGGGGCAGTTCGTCGGCGTGCCCGATTTCGTCGCCCTGGTGCTGGTCTTCTGGGGCATCCACCAGCCGCGCAAGGTCGGTATCGGCGTGGCGTTTTTCATGGGCCTGATGATGGACGTGCACGACTCGACCCTGCTGGGCGAGAATGCGCTGGCCTATACCTTGCTGTCGTACTTCGCCATCATGATGCACCGCCGCGTGCTGTGGTTCCCCATCCTGACGCAGGCGCTGCACGTGCTGCCGCTGCTGCTGCTGACGCAGGCGCTGCAATTGCTGACGCGTCTGATCGTCTCGGGCCGCTTCCCCGGCTGGCTCAATTTCATCGAGAGCTTCGTCGCCGTCGCCCTGTGGCCCATCGTCACGTGGATCTTGCTGGCACCGCAGCGCCGCGCCGTGGACCGCGACCATAACCGGCCGATCTGACGAGCGCCTGCCATGACTGAACTCAAGAACACCGAGCGCGAACTGCATTTCTTCCGCATGCGCCTGACCATCCTGGGCGCGCTCGTCTTCGTCTGTTTTTCGCTGCTGCTGGCGCGCTTCATCTGGCTGCAGGTGATCAAGCACGAGGACTATGCGACCAAGGCCGAGGACAACCGCATCGCCGTGGTGCCCATCGTGCCCACGCGCGGCCTGATCCTCGACCGCAACGGCGTGGTCCTGGCGCGCAATTACTCGGCCTACACCTTGGAAATCACGCCGTCGAAACTGAGCGCCAGCCTCGACTCCGTGATCGACGAGCTGTCGACACTGGTGCAGATCGACATCAAGGACCGTCGCCGCTTCAAGAAGCTGCTGGAAGAATCGAAGAACTTCGTCAGCGTGCCGCTGCGCACGCGTTTGACGGACGAGGAAGTGGCGCGCTTCACGGCGCAGCGTTTCCGCTTCCCCGGCGTCGAGGTGCAGGCGCGATTGTTCCGCCAGTATCCGATGGGCGAGGTGGCGTCGCACGTGGTGGGCTTCATCGGCCGCATCAACCGCAATGAAGCCAAGGCACTGGAAGAGGGCGAGGACGCGGCCAACTACAATGGCACCGACCATATCGGCAAGGAAGGCCTGGAAAAAAGCTACGAAAAGCAGCTGCATGGCACCACCGGCTACGAAGAGGTGGAAGTGTCGGCCGGCGGGCGGGCCATGCGTACCCTGTCGCGCACGGCGGCCACCCCCGGCAATAACCTGATCCTGTCGATCGACATCGAGCTGCAGAAGGTGGTCGAGGAAGCGTTCGGCGAATGGCGCGGCGCGGCCGTGGCCATCGACCCGGCCACTGGCGACATTCTCGCTTACGTCTCCAAGCCAGGCTACGACCCCAACCTGTTCGTCGACGGCATCGACCAGCAAAGCTGGAACGAACTCAATACCTCGCTGGACCGGCCGATGGTCAACCGTCCCCTGTCCGGCACCTATGCGCCCGGCTCGACCTTCAAGCCCTTCATGGCGCTGGCCGCGCTGGAACTGGGCAAGCGCACGCCGAGCCAGTCGATTTCCGATCCCGGTTTCTTCATCCTCGGCGGCCACACCTTCCGCGACGACAAGGTGGGCGGCCATGGCACGGTGGATATGCACAAGTCCATCGTCGTCTCGTGCAATACCTATTACTATCAGCTGGGCCGCGACATGGGCATCGACGCCATCCACGACTTCATGAAGCCGTTCGGTTTCGGCCAGCTGACGGGCATCGACCTGAATAACGAAAAGACGGGCGTGCTGCCGTCGACGGAATGGAAGCGCAACCGCTTCAAGACGCCGCAGCAGAAAAAATGGGTGGGCGGCGACACGATTTCGGTGAGTAACGGCTCCGGCTACAACTCGTATACGCCGCTGCAGATCGCCCACGCGACGGCCAACCTGGCCAATAACGGTGTGGTGATGAAGCCGCATCTGGTGAAGATCATCGAAGACGCGGCCACGCGTGCGCGCACCCTGACGGTGCCCAAGGAAAGCTACCGCATCGCTCTCAAACAGGAAAACATCGACGTCATCAAGCGCGCCATGGTCGGCGTGACCAGCGAGCAGGGCGGCACGGCAGCGCGCATCTTCACCGGCGTGCAGTACACGGTGGGCGGCAAGACGGGGACGGCGCAGGTGGTGGGCATCAAGAAAAACGAGAAGTACAATGCCAAGCTGCTGGCCGAACGCCTGCGCGACAACGCCCTGTTTACGGCCTTCGCGCCGGCCGACAAGCCGCGCATCGCGATCGCCATCGTGGTGGAAAATGCGGGCTTCGGCGCCGGCGTGGCCGCCCCGATCGCGCGCAAGGCGCTCGACTACTACCTGCTGGGCAAGCGCCCGAGCGACAAGGAAAAGGACACCACCAAGGTGCCCAAGGAAGATGTCGACGAAGTGCGCACCCTGGAAGAAATCACTGACGAGCAGGCCGCCCCGGCGGCACCTGCCAGGCAATAAGGAAGCACATGCCCATTAACGAGAGGCGCTCGCTGTGGCGGCGCGCCAAACCCTATCTGGCGGTGTTCGATCCGCCGCTGATGATCATCATCCTGATGCTGCTCAGCACCAGCCTGCTGACCCTGTATTCGGCCAGCATCGGCATCCCCGGCAAGATCGAGGACCATTTGCGCAATATCCTGCTGTGCTTTTTCGTCATGTGGGTGGCGGCCAATGTCACGCCGCAGATGATGATGCGCATCGCCGTACCCGCATATACGGTATCGGTGATCTTGCTGGTGGCCGTGGCGCTGTTCGGCACCATCAAGCTTGGTGCGCGGCGCTGGCTGCATATTGGCGTGATCGACATCCAGCCCTCCGAATTCCTGAAGATCGCCACGCCGCTGATGCTGGCCTGGTTCTTCCAGCACAATGCGGGCGCCCTGCGCTGGAAATCGTTCCTGATGGCGGCCGTGCTGCTGCTGGCACCTGTCTACCTGATCGCGCGCCAGCCCGACCTGGGTACGGCGCTGCTGGTGGTGGCGGCCGGCTTTACCGTCATCTTCCTGGCCGGCCTGTCGTGGAAGGTGCTGGCCGGCTTGCTGATCACCTTTGTTTCCTGCCTGCCGATCGCCTGGTCGCACCTGCATGATTACCAGCGCGACCGCGTGATGATGCTGATCGATCCGACCAAGGACCCTCTGGGCAAGGGCTTCCATATCATCCAGTCCATCATTGCCATCGGTTCCGGCGGCATGACGGGCAAGGGCTGGACACACGGCACGCAAGCCCACCTGGAGTTTGTTCCGGAACGCACGACCGATTTTATTTTTGCCGTATATTCCGAGGAATTCGGCCTGGTCGGTAACTTGATCCTGATGCTGATGTATTTGCTGCTGGTGGGACGGGGGCTGATGATCGCCGCCAACGCCCCCAGTTTTTTCACTCGCCTGCTGGCAGGAGCGATCACTATGATTTTCTTTACTTACGCCTTCGTCAACATGGGCATGGTCAGCGGCATCGTGCCGGTGGTCGGCGTTCCCCTTCCATTCCTCAGCTATGGCGGCACCGCGCTGCTGACCCTGGGCGTGGCCACCGGTATCCTGATGAGTATTCAGCGCCACCGCAAGCTGGTGCAGACCTGATGCGCGCGCCTTTCGATACCTTCGCCATGCGCGGACTGAGCCTGACGGTCTTGCTGACCCTGGCCGCTTGTGGCACGACGCCGCAAAAGCCCGCATCGAATAACGTGCCGCTGCCGTCCGGCGGCAAGGTCAAGGTGCCCGTGCGCCAGGATCCCACCCTGCCCGTATTGCCGGCGGCCGGCTCCGGGCGCGGCGGCTACTACAAGGATGACGGTCCGGGCGACAATCCGCCGGCCAACCTGCGCGACGTGCCCGACGCGGAAGTGCGCAACGAGGCTTATTCGACGCGCTCGAACCGCCCCTATGTCGTCTTCGGCAAGACGTACACGCCGATCACCGACAACGAACCCTTCAAGCAGAAGGGCACGGGCACCTGGTATGGCAAGAAATTCCATGGACAGCGCACTTCGTCGGGTGAAATCTACGATATGTACAAGATGACGGCGGCCCATCCGACCTTGCCGATTCCGTCGTATGCGCGCGTGACGAGCATCGACAGCGGCGAGCAGGTGATCGTGCGCATCAACGACCGCGGTCCGTTCCACGCCACGCGCGTCATCGACGTGTCCTATACGGCGGCGCTGAAACTGGGCTTCCTCGGCAAGGGCAGCCACCAGGTGGTCGTCGAACGCCTGCTGCCGGCCGATATCGACGCCATCCTGGCGGCCCGCGCGGCGCCGAAGCCGGTGCCTTCCGTGGTGGCCATCTCCATCGATACGCCGGTGGAAACGGGTGCCGTGGTGCAGCCGGAAGTGTCGTCGCAGATGCCGCCCGTCGATGCGACGGTCGCCATGCCGGCACCGGCGGCGCTGGCCAGCGGCTTCTATTTGCAGTTGGGCGCCTACTCGCGCGCCGACAATGCGGAATCGGGACGTTCGCGCCTGGCGCCGTATGCGGCCGCCCTGGGTACCCTGGGTGTGGTGCAGGCCGGTAACCTGTTCCGCCTGTACGGCGGGCCGTTCTCCAGCCGCGCCGACGCGGCACGCGCGGCGGCGAATTTGCCGGAATCGACAGGCATCAAGCCTATCGTCATCCAACGGTAGGGACGTCTGAAAAAAGTCCATGGCGTTGTTGCCGTGCCTTGTCGTACATTCGTACTGCCTGCGGCACGGCGCCTAGCCCTGAACATTTTGTCAGACGCACCTGGAGGTGCTTATTTGCAATTTCGCAGTTCCTGCTCTGGGAATTGCGTTTTGATCTTCTCCAGCCGGGCGCGCGTGGCGGCGTCGAGGTCGCGGAACTGGTAGGCGAGTTGCTTGCTGGCGCTGTAGCGCGGTGCGACGCGGGCGCTGTGCACGCCCTGTTTGTTGAGCGATGCCAGCTGGCTTTGCGCGCTGGTTTCCGACTTGAACACGCCCAGTGAAATGCCCCAGCGCAGCGGGCTGCTTTCGTTCATGATGAAGTAATTCGTCACGCCCAGCTGCTTCAATTCGCCGGCCTTGCGGTCGGCGCCTTCCTTGCTGCCCTGTGGCGGGATGTACACCATATAGCTGGAAATGTCCTGGCCGGCCACGTTGCGGCGCGATTGGCGGTCGCCCAGGTCCAGCGCCGCCACTTGCGCCTCGAAGCGGCGCCCGTCCGCCAGCAGGAAATTGCCCACTTCCGTACAGGCATACGATGTCGGCAGTGCCGGTGCCGGTGCCGCTGCCGCCGGCGTCGCGGCTTCTTCGGAGGCTGGCGGCGCCGCGGGCGCCGTGGCCTGCACCTGCGTCAGCAAGGTGAGTTTATTCGCCTGCAGCTGGTTTTTCAGGCGCGCCGGTTCGCGCGTCTCCGTGCGAAAACTGCCCAGATAGCCCTGGCCGATGGCCAGCACCAGCAGGTTGACGCCGGCCAGCAGCCAGAGGACGAATTTCAGCATACGTGGTTTCCTTGTGTTCCTGCGGCCCCGGCGCGCGCCGCGGCCTGCAGGCCGAGCATGACGATGTTATCCACCAGGTGCAGCGGCACGGCCAGCGCCAGGGCCAGTGCGATGCGTGCTGCTGCGCCGCCCGACAACAGACAGGCGCTGGCGCCGTGCATGCGCACGGCCCGTTCGATGGCGCCCGCCTGGGCCGCCAGGCAGCCGGAGAGGATGGCGTCGTCCGTGTTGTCGGCAAAGCCGGCCGGCAGCGCGGCGTCGCTAGCGATTTGCGGCAGTTGCGCCGTATTGCGCGCCAGCGAGCTGGCCATCAATCCCAGTCCCGGCAAGATCATCCCGCCAAGGAAAACGCCGTCGGCCGTGATGGCATCGATGGTGGTGGCGGTGCCGCAATTGGCGACGATGACGGCCTGGCCGGGTGCCAGCGCGTGCGCGCCGATGGCGGCGGCAAAGCGGTCGCAGCCCAGCTGCGATGGCGTGCGGTAGCCGTTCGTCAGTCCTGCCAGCCGCGGCAGCGAGACAAAGTCGCGGGCCACGACCGGCAGCATGGCGCGCAGGCGCGTGCCGATGACGGTGCCGGCCACGTTCGACAGCAGCACCTCATGGATGGCGAGTGTCGCCCACTGCGCGGCCAGGGTGTCGATCTGCGCATGCGCGACGGCGCCGCTGGCCAGCCAGCCGCCGGCGGCACTGTCGGCAGCCACGAGTGCCCATTTGATGCGCGTATTACCGGCGTCGATCAGCAGCAGCATGCGCTTACTCCCCAATCAGGCGCAAGGACACGTCGCCGGACATGACTTCCTGCAGCCCGTCATCGCTGCGCAGCAGCAGGCGGCCCAGGTGGTCCACGCCGGCCGCCACACCTTGCTGCAGCAGCTGGCCGTTGTCGAGGATTTTCACGTGCTGGCCCTGCCAGGCGTGCAGTGCGTTCCAGCGTTCGGCAAACGGCGCAAAGCCCGTGTCGTCGAATTCGGCCAGCACGCCGGCCAGGCGGCTGAGCAGGGCCGCCACCAGGGTATTGCGCTCCATCTGTGCCAGCCAGGGCACGGCCGAGACGCTGCGGCCGATCTGCCGTTCCAGTGCATCGGGCATCAGCAGATTGATGCCGCAGCCGATCACGGCCCACACGCCGCCGTCCGCTGCCTGCTGCGTCTCGACGAGGATGCCGGCCAGTTTATGGCCATCCTTGAGCATATCGTTCGGCCACTTCAGCTGCACCGGCACGCCCAGCGCCGTCATGGTCTCGGCCAGCGCCACGCCGACGGCCAGCGGCAATCCCACCATCTGATGCAGCGGTCCCTTGAAGCGCCAGGCCAGCGAGAACATCAGGCTGGCGTCCGGCTGCGATACCCACGGCCGCCCGGCGCGCCCCCGTCCGGCCGTCTGCTGGCCGGCGATGCGCAGGGTGGGGCCGGCAAGGGTGGCGCAGCGCGCCAGCAGGTCGGCATTGGTCGATCCAGTTTCATCGATCACTTCGATGGCCACGTGGGAGGCGCCCGTGGCGCAATGGGCGGCGATGGCCGCGCTGTTCAAGTCTGAGTGCTTCGTCATGGTGGTCGGTTCAGTTGCGCGCCTTGTGCGGCGCATTCGCGAAGGCCCGGTCGTAGACGGCATTGGGCAGCGCGCGCAGCAGCTTGGCGACGACGCCCATCTGCCACGGGATCACGCGATAGCTGTCGCCGTCGGCGATGGCGCGCGCGGCGCGCACGGCGAATTTTTCGGCCGGCATCAGGAAGGGCATGCGGTAGGCATTGTGGCGCGTCATCGGCGTGTCGATGTAGCCGGGCGTGATGGTGACGACCTTGATACCAGCCGGTTTCAGTTCCAGGCGCAGCGATTCGCAGTAGCTGATGACGGCCGCCTTCGAGGCGCTGTAGGCTTCGGCGCCGGGCAGGCCGCGGATGCCGGCCACGCTGCCGATGCCCACCAGGCGTCCGCTGCCCTGGCTTTTCATGGCGGCGATGAAGGGCGCGAAGGTGGCGACGGTGGCCGTGACGTTGATGGCGATGAGGCGCGCGAAGGCGTCGAGGTCTTCCGCGTGTTCGCTCAGGGTACCGTACGACACGCCGGCGCTGGCGATGACGACATCGATGCCGCCCGCATGGGCGATGAAGTCGCCGGCCGCGCTTTTCAGGGCGGCGTGGTCGCACACATCGACTGCGTAGGCGCGGTGGCGTTCAGGGTGGGGCAGGGAGGCGATCAGTTGCTGCAGGGTGTCGCCGCGGCGGGCCAGCAAGCCCAGATGGGCGCCCTGGCGCGCGTACTGCAGCGCCAGAGCGGCGCCCAGTCCGCTCGACGCGCCCGTGATGAATACGCTGTAAAGCACGCGTTGCATCAGGCGATGCCCGGGCGCGCCAGGGAAGTGGCCATGCTTATTTCTTTTCCGCTTTGGCTTTCGCGACCAGCACGTCCATCACGCTGAGCGCCTGGGCGTTCAGCTGCTCTTCGTTCTTGGCCGACTTGCTGCCCTGATCGGCCTGCGAAGGGGAAGTGATGTAGCGGCCATCGATGGCGATCATGGGCCAGAACGTTACGTTATAGCCTTGCATCATGGCGTCTGCGCGGCGCACGCGGGCCGAGACCCCCATCGAACGGTAGGTGTCGATGAATTTCTGGCGGTCCACGCCCTGCTTGGCGACGAAGTCGAAGACGGCGTCATCGGTGTTCAGGCGGTTGCGTTCCACGTGCATGGCGTGGAAGACGCCGGTGTGCAGCTTGTCGACCAGGCCCATGGCTTGCAGGGTGAAGAACAAGCGCTGCTGCGGCGCCACGCTGTCATCGCGCGACACGTGCACGCGCTTGAAGACGATGTTGTCGCCCTGTTTCTTGACCCAGGCCGCCAGTTGCGGTTCGAGCACGTTGCAATGCGGGCAGTAATAGGCGAAGAATTCCGTCACTTCGATTTTCTTGCCCGCTTCCGTCGCCTGCGGCGTGGGCAGGGTTTCGTATTCGACGCCGTTTTTCGGCTCGGCCGGCGAGGCCGATACGCCCATGGCGGCGGTGCACAGGGCGGCGGCGATCAGGATATTCTTCAGAAAACGCATGCTGGTTCCTTATTTTTGGTTGCGGACGACGGCGACATCAATACCGTTTTCAGACAGTTTGGTGCGCGCGCGGTTCATCGCTTCGAGCTGGTTGAACGGCCCGATGCGCACGCGGTGCAGCACGCCGGCGTCGGTGCTGCGGTCGCTGATGGCCGCTTCGAAGCCGAGCAGCGCCAGTTTGCCGCGCGTGCTTTCGGCGTCCGACATGTCGTGGAAGGCGCCGGCCTGCAGATAATAAATCCATTTGTCGCTGGCTGCATCGGCCTTGGCCTCTTTCACGTCGGCCTTGGCTTGCGGCGCTGGTGCTGCCGCCGGCGTTTTCGGCGCCGGTTTGTCCTTCAATGTACCGATCAATTCCTGCAGCGCGTCCGGCGGCGGCGCCTTTGGCTGCTGCGCTGGCGCCGGTGCCGGTGCGGCTGGCTGCGTCGGCGTGACGATCTCGCGCGGCTCCTTGGAGAAGTCGCGCGCCGCTTCCTTGGCCGCTTCCTTGTTGCCGTACATCGGCTTGTTCGGGTCGGCGATCTGGCCGGCCGTCGGTTCGGCCGATTTGCCGGCCTTGCCCGATTTGTCGGTGAAGGGCGAGGCGCCCTTGGTGATCACCAGGGCGACCACCACGGCGATGCCCAGGCCGATGACCAGGCCGATGATGATGCCGACCAGGGTATTGCCCTGCTGGCGCCGGGTCGAAGAGAAACGGGAAGCGTGATTCATTGACGGTTTGACCTTCGCGATTACATTTTGTTTGGCGCGGACACGCCGATCAGTGCCAGGCCGTTGCGCAGTACCTGGCGCGCGGCGATGACGAGGGCCAGGCGAGCCATCTTGACGGCTTCGTCCTCGACCAGCACTTTTTCGGCGAAGTAGAAGCTGTGCAGGTTGGCGGCCAGGTCGCGCAGGTAGAAGGCGACTTGATGCGGTCCCAGTTCGGCTTGCGCGCGCGCCAGCATTTCCGGATAGGCGGCCAGGGTCGCCAGCAGGGTCGCTTCGGTCGGTGCCGTCAGCGGGGAAAGGTCGACGTTGGCGACCGTGCTTGCATCGCCGCCCCAGTTTTCCAGGATGCGGCAGATGCGCGCATGCGCGTACTGCACGTAATAGACCGGGTTTTCATCGGTGGTTTTCAACGCCACGTCGACGTCAAAGACGAATTCCGTGTCGGCCTTGCGCGAGATCAGGAAGAAGCGCACGGCGTCGCGGCCCTTGGCGATGTCGCCGCCGCCCGACCATTCGATCAGGTCGCGCACGGTCACGTAGGAGCCGGCGCGCTTCGAAATCTTGACTTCTTCGCCGTCCTTCATGACGGTGACCATCTTGTGCAGCACGTAGTCAGGGTAGCCTTGCGGGATGCCCATGTCGACCGCCTGCAGGCCGGCGCGCACGCGCGCGATGGTGCCGTGGTGGTCGCTGCCCTGGATATTGATGGCCTGCACGAAGCCGCGCTGCCATTTCACCAGGTGGTACGCCACGTCCGGCACGAAATACGTGTAGGTGCCATCCGTCTTGCGCATGACGCGGTCCTTGTCGTCGCCGAAGTCGGTGGTACGCAGCCACAGCGCGCCATCCTGCTCGTAGGTGTGGCCCGCCTTGATCAGGGTTTCCACCGCGCTATTGACCTTGCCGTCCGCGTACAGCGACGATTCCAGGTAGTAATTGTCGAACTTCACGCCAAACGCCTGCAAGTCGATGTCCTGCTCGTTGCGCAGGTAGGTAACGGCGAACGGGCGGATCGAATCGATGTCTTCCACGTTGCCATTGGCCGAAGCTGGCTGGCCATCGCTGGCCGAGACGGTCTTGCCGGCCTTGAAATCGTTGGCGATATCGGCGATGTAGTCGCCGTTGTAGGCGGACTCGGGCCATTCGGCATCGCCGGGCTTGAAGCCGCGCGCGCGCGCCTGCACGGAATTGGCCAGGGTCTGGATCTGCACGCCCGCGTCGTTGTAGTAGAACTCGCGCGTGACTTTATACCCTTGCGCGTCGAACAGCGAGGACAGGGCGTCGCCCAGCGCCGCCTGGCGGCCGTGGCCCACGTGCAGCGGACCGGTCGGATTGGCCGAGACGAATTCCAGGATGACCTGCTTGCCGGCGCCTGCCGTGCTGCGGCCATAGCCGTCGGCCTCGCCCAGGATGGTTTTCACCACGGCTTGCTTGGCGGCGGCGGAGACGCGCACGTTGATGAAGCCGGGGCCGGCGATTTCCACTGCCTCGACCAGGCCCTTGCCGGCCGGATTGGCCAGCACGGCCGTCACGATGGTTTGCGCCAGTTCACGGGGATTCTGTTTCAGCTGCTTGGCCAGTTGCATGGCGATATTGCAGGCGACGTCGCCATGCGATGCATCGCGTGGTCGCTCGAGCACCACGGCAGGCGCTAGCGTAGTGCCGGCCAGGACGGGAGCGAGGGCGGCCTGGAACAGGGCGATGATTTCTTGTTTCTGTTGGGCGAGCATGAGCAGGATGGCGGTGGAACCGCGTTAAGAATGAATAGAATGAATCGAAAAGCAAAACGGACGGCCAGTACCCAAGCCGCCCAGACTGCGTTAATTATACTGGTTTGCTGCCCGGAACAATACGCTGGCAGGCAGTGTGCCCGTGCCGGCGCGTTTCACGATATTATCAGGACAGCATGCCCATGTTGGTGCATGAAAACATCAGCATGGCGCATTCTGCTTGTATATATGCAGTTTTTTGCCGCAATTTACAGGTATCGCTGCAATCGCTTGGGCCAGAGGGCGCCACAAACGCTACAATCGACCCTTTATTGATGACGCGCGGCCGCGACTTTGCCACCATGCAGCCCGCCGCGCGCAGCCACACCGGATAACTATGAACAAGCGCCCCACGCTGAAATTGAAAACCAAGCCGGCGCCAGGCCAGGCGCCTGCCGCACCGAAATTGCGTCCCAGCTACCATCCCGACCTGAAACCGGTCTTGCAGCCAGGCTTCCAACCCGATTTGCGCGCCGACTCGCTGGCATTCTGCCTGCTGGGCGCAGCCAATGCCGTGGCGCAAGTGCGCACGGGCACGGCCTTGCCGCAGGCGCTGGCCAAGGTGTTTGCGCAATCGAACGCCAGCCCGCAGGCGCGCGGCGCCATCCAGGATATTTCCTACCGCACCATGCGCCAGCTGGGCCGCAGCGAAACCCTGGTCGGCCTGATGACGTCGAAGGCGCCCGAGCCGCCGATGCTCGCTGCCCTGCTGTGCTGCGCGCTGTCCTTGATGTCCGCCGAGCCGGGCGAACAGCCGTACGAAGAATTTACCGTTGTGGACCAGGCTGTCACGGTGGCCACCTCGCACCCTGACCTGGCGCATGCCAAGGGCATGGTCAATGCCGTCTTGCGCCGTTTCTTGCGCGAGCGCAAATCCTTGCTGGAAGCGGCACTGCAGCAACCGTTGGCGCAATGGAATTATCCGCAGTGGTGGATCGACTCGCTGCGCCTGGCCTATCCGCGCGACTGGCAAGCCATCCTGACGGCCGGCAATGCCGTGCCGCCCTTGACCTTGCGCGTGAATCGCCGCAAGAGCACGGTCGAAGCGTACCTGGCCGTGCTGGCGGAGGCGGGCATTGCCGCGCGCCAGGTGGGACCGTTTGCCGTGCGCTTGGACAAGCCGATCGGCGTGGCCTTGATTCCCGGCTTCGAGCAGGGCGTCGTTTCCGTGCAAGATGCCGGGGCGCAATTGGCCGCACCGCTGCTGGATTTGCACGATGGCATGCGCGTGCTGGACGCCTGCGCGGCGCCCGGCGGCAAGACGTGCCACATCCTGGAACTGGCCGACGTGCACGTGACGGCCATCGATGCGGACGCCAAGCGCCTGCCGCGCATCGCGGAAAACCTCGAACGCCTGGGCCTGGACGCTACCCTGAAGGCGCAGGATGCGCAATCGAGCGCATGGTGGGACGGCCAGCAGTACGACCGCATCCTGGCCGACGTGCCGTGCACGGCCTCGGGCATCGTGCGCCGCCATCCGGACATACGCTGGTTGCGCCGCAAGGGTGATGCGTTCCAACTTGCAACACTTTCCTCCAAAATTCTGGACAACCTGTGGCAGATGCTGCGCCCCGATGGTAAATTGCTGTTCGTGACATGTTCATTGTGGCCGCAAGAATCCGAGGCACAGGCGGCGGCATTTGCGGTACGCAATAATGCGACCCGATTGACAGCGCCTGGCCAGCTGTTGCCGACTGGCAGCGCGGAGCAGGACCACGACGGTTTGTTCTATGCGCTATTCCAAAAAAATGCGGCTTGAGCGATTCGTCGATACTTATCCTACGGACTACACCGGCACACTTGTGACAACACGACTCTTCCGACTCCTGGCCCTGCTGCTGATGCTGGCATGTGCCATGCCACGCGCGCACGCCGCCGACATGGTCGACATCACCCGTGCCTATATCGAGTCGAGCGAAGAGGGCTACAAGCTGGCCGCCACGTATTCCTTCGAGCTCAATCACGACCTCGATGATGCCGTACAGCATGGCGTGCCGCTGTATTTCACGACGGAAATCGAACTGACCCGGCCCCGCTGGTACTGGTTCGATGAAAAAGCCATCGTGGCGCGCCAGACCAGCAAGCTGTCCTACAACGTGCTCACGCGCCAGTATCATGTGTCGGGCGTCGGCTTGCAGCAGAGCTTCCCCACGCTCGACGATGCGCTGTTCCTGATCCGCCGTCCCAGCCGCTGGCTGGTGGCGCGGCGCGGCGAGCTGAAAGTGGGGCAGACGTATAACGTCACCTTGCGCATGGGCATGGACCGCGACTACCTGCCCAAGCCGATACAGGTCAATGCCTTCAATAACAGCGACTGGCGCCTGGCTTCGAATAAAAAAACCTTCTTGTATACGGCGGAGTAGTGAGTCAAGCATTGCGCTATCTGCTGGTGGTGGGCGGCGGCATTGTCAGTATCCTGCTGTTCCTGCTGGCGTCGGCTTCTGATAATTCCGGCTTTTTCGACCGTTACTACACCTGGCTGCTGGGCCTGAACGCGGCCGTCGCCGTGTCCCTGCTGGCGCTGGTGGGTATTTCCCTGGCGCGCCTGTACGCGCGCTACAAGAGCGGCAAGTTCGGCTCCAAGCTGATGACGCGCCTGGTGATGTTGTTCGCTGCCGTCGGTATCCTGCCGGGCCTGGTGATTTTCCTCGTGTCAGTGCAATTTGTCTCCCACTCCATCGAATCGTGGTTCAACGTCAAGATCGAAGCGGCGCTGGAATCGGGGATTGAGCTGGGCCGTGCCGGCCTCGATGCGGCCCTGGTCGAGCTCGACCACCGGGGCCACAAGGCCGTCGAAGAACTGGGCGCCGATCCGGTGGCCGGCCCGGCCGTGCTGACCAGCCTGCTGCGCGAAGAGGGTATGCAAAACGTCATGATCGTCAGCGGCGACGGCGTGCTGCTGGCCAGCGCCGGGCCGCACAGCGCGGCCGACTTGCCGACCCCAGCCATGCTGGTGCAGGCGGCCTTGCCGGCCGGCTATGCCTCCGCCGAGGGCGGACTGGAGTTGCACGACGATGGCACGGAGTCGGGCGGCGGCGGTTTCCGCTCGGGCCTGCCGGCGTCGCTGGAAACGGCGGCCAGCCTGCGCCTGCGCGTGCTGGTGGCCGTGCCGGGACCGTCCGTTTCGCCCCGCTATTTGCAACTGCTGCAATCCGTGCCGCCCAAGCTGGCGACGAATGGCGAAGTGCTGCGCGCCGCCTACAGCGAATACAAGGAACGTTTCGTCGCGCGCGTGGGCTTGCGCAAGATGTACATGGAAATCCTCACCCTGACCTTGCTGCTGGCCATTTTCGGCGCCATCGGCAGCGCTTTTCTGATCGCGGGCAACCTGGCCCAGCCCCTGCTGCTGCTGGCCGAAGGCACGCGCGCCGTGGCCGAGGGCGACCTGTCGCCGCGCCCCATCGTTGCCACCAAGGATGAACTGGGCACCCTGACGCAGTCGTTCAACATCATGACGCGCCAGTTGCTCGATGCGCGCACGGCCGTGGAAAGCAACCGCGCCGCCTTGCAAAACGCCAAGGCCCACCTGGAATCGGTGCTGGCGAACATGTCGGCCGGCGTGATGGTGCTCGACGGCGACTTTAAACTGGTGACCTGCAATGAATCCGTCGAGCGCATCCTGCAGCATTCGGGCATGAGCATGGTGGGCCAGCCGCTGGCGAATATTGCTGGAATGGAAGAATTTGGCGGCGCCATCATCAGTGCCTTCACGGCGCAAAGCGCGCAATCGGCGTCGGGCCGCAACCAGCAGCGCCTGCACTGGCAGCGGCAGATCGAGATTCCGCGCCGCCTGGGCAGCAGTGCCGACGAGCATGACATCACCTTGCTGGCGCGCGGTTCGCGCCTGCCGCTGGAGTCCGGCAGCGGCTATATCGTCGTCTTCGATGATATTTCCGACGTGATTTCCGCGCAGCGCTCGATCGCCTGGGGCGAGGTGGCGCGCCGCCTGGCGCATGAAATCAAGAATCCGCTCACGCCGATCCAGCTGTCGGCCGAGCGCCTGCAGATGAAGCTCGAAGGCAAGCTGGAGCAGCCGGACGCCGACCTGCTCAGCCGCGCCACCACCACCATCGTCAAGCAGGTCGATGCGATGAAGCGCATGGTCGACGATTTCCGCGACTATGCGCGCACGCCGCCGGCCGTGCTCACGCCGCTGCGCTTGAACGAGCTGATCGAAGAGATACTGAACCTGTACCTGCGCGGTGACGATGGCGACATCATCCACCCGCTGCTGGCGCCGAACCTGCCGATGGTGATGGGCGATCCGACCCAGTTGCGCCAGGTGATCCACAACTTGCTGCAGAACGCGCAGGACGCCATGGCCGACCTGCCGCCGGACTCGCCGCATCCGCGGATTGACGTAAGGACGGAAGCAATTCATTATCGCAGTGCGGACGGCGGCGTGAATATCGCCGTGCGGCTGGCCATCAGCGACAATGGCCCTGGTTTCGCGCCAAAAATCCTGGCGCGGGCCTTCGAGCCCTATGTGACGTCGAAGGCGCGCGGCACGGGATTGGGCCTGGCGATGGTCAAGAAAATTATCGATGAACACGGCGGACGCATCGATATCGAGAACCGGGTCGACGGCAATGGCGCTTCGGTGGTCATTTTGCTGTTAAAGTTAGCTCCCGACACTCCTGCCCAGGAATTCCTGGCGTGAGGGTCTGGTTTAGTATTTAAAACACTAATAAAATCATAGTTGTCCGCCGTGTGCATCTTGTGCGCGACGGCCGGCGAAATGAGGAAGGCAAGACACGAATGGCAAACATACTCGTAGTGGATGATGAAATGGGTATCCGTGAGTTGCTCTCGGAAATTTTGGGCGACGAAGGACATGCTATCCAGCTGGCCGAAAATGCGCAGCAGGCGCGCGAAGCGCGTGCCGCCGGTGCGCCGGATCTGGTATTGCTGGATATCTGGATGCCCGACACCGATGGCGTCACCTTGCTCAAGGAATGGCAGCGCGACGGCTTGCTGACCATGCCCGTGATCATGATGTCGGGCCATGCCACCATCGATACGGCGGTCGAGGCGACGCGCATCGGCGCCATGAACTTCCTGGAAAAACCGATTGCCCTGCAAAAACTGCTGAAAGCGGTTCAGCAAGGCTTGACGCGGGCACAGGAAACCGTGCGCGCGCCGAGCGTGGCGCCGCGTCCCGTGGCACCCGTGGTGGCCGAGGAAAGCAGCCATCCCGTGCCCAGCTTTGGTGGCAGCGCGCCGCAACAGCTGATGGTGCGCCCAGGCATCGCCGTCCCGGCGGTGGCCGAAGGCCATGGCTACAACCTGTCGTTCGACTTGCCCCTGCGCGAGGCGCGCGACGCGTTCGAGCGCATGTATTTCGAACACCACCTGGGACGCGAAGGCGGCAGCATGACCCGCGTGGCGGAAAAAACGGGCCTCGAGCGCACCCATTTGTACCGCAAGCTGAAACAGCTGGGCGTCGAACCGGGCAAGCTGGCCAAGAAAAGCCTGTGACGGCAGCCGTGCGGCGTCCGACGCCGCTGACCCTGGTCAGCGGTGGACGCGCCGCCGGGCGCGAGGCGGCCATCGCGCAAGCCTTGCGGCCGCAGCAAGCGAGTGCTGTCATCCTGGAAGGATTGGCTGACGGCAACGCCATCCTGGCCGACCTGGCCGAGCAAGTTTCCCCTTCTCCATCATTTCTCTTGCAACTGTTGCGCATCGCACCCGGTTGCCTGTGCTGCAGCGGCAATCTCGTATTGCGTGTAACATTGAATCGTCTGCTGCGCCATCCACCCGCGCACTTGTTCATCAGCCTGGCCGACGCCACGCACATCGAACAATTGCGCACCTGGCTCACCGCCAGTCCCTACGATACCTTGCTGGCGCTGCAAGCAGATATCGTCGTTGCCTGACGATTTTTCGATCGACTTACCGCAGTCGCAGTTTGCATCTCGTTACAACTCTGTAGCCCGCAGGGTGGCATGGCCGCTTGAAATGGCGCCGTGTGAACCCCACCTCTGTTCTGACACCGCAGGAGCTTCTCCTGCTTGAGCGAAGGATGCAAAATGAACCTGATCTATAACAGCGAACAATACAGCGTCGTGGAATTCGGCGTCGACGGCGACCTGGAAGCCCTGCGTTTTGGCGGCTATGAAATCGTCGACAAGGGGGGCAAACGCGAGACGTTTATCGCCGGCCTCCTGGCGCAAAACTTCCGCCGCGACGTCACGGAGCTGATCGCCAGCGAACCCAGCATGGAAGAGATCGATGAATTTTTGGGCAGCTATGATTCCCTCATGAGCCAGCCTGTCCTGTTGCACTGACCGGATGGCTATCGCCACCATACCAATCCGTCTGACGGCATGGTATGGTGGTTGTGTTATCCAGCTGCAAACAGACCATGTGCCAACTTCTCGGAATGAATTGCAATGTCCCCACGGACATTGTCTTTAGTTTTACCGGCTTCGCCATGCGCGGCGGCCATACCGATACCCACCATGACGGCTGGGGCATCGCCTTTTTCGAAGGCGCCGGCGTGCGCCATTTCGTCGACCACCAGGCGGCCATCGCCTCGCCCGTGGCCGAACTGATCAAACGTTACCCCATCAAGTCGCGCAATGTCATCGCGCATATCCGCAAGGCCACGCAAGGCCAGGTGGCGCTGGAAAACTGCCACCCCTTCGTGCGCGAACTGTGGGGCCGCTACTGGGTCTTTGCCCACAATGGCGACTTGAAGGATTTCAACCCCGTGCTGACGGGCAGCTACCGTCCCGTCGGTTGCACGGACAG
The DNA here is from genome assembly GCF_002735705.1 of Janthinobacterium sp. BJB426. Taxonomy (GTDB): domain Bacteria; phylum Pseudomonadota; class Gammaproteobacteria; order Burkholderiales; family Burkholderiaceae_D; genus Janthinobacterium. The sequence continues at coordinate 74,966 of NZ_PDZL01000017.1, read as the reverse complement.
CGAACGGGCTTTCTGCTATCTGCTGCAGGAACTGCACGCGCGCTTTGGCGATGCCCCGCCGGCCTTGCCGCAACTGCATGCCGCCCTGGCGGAGTTGTTGCCCAGCATCGCGGCCCACGGCACCTTCAACATGATGCTGTCGAGCGGCGAGGCGCTGTTTGCCCATTGCTCGACCAGTTTGCACTATCTGGTGCGACAACATCCGTTTCCAACTGCTAAACTCTCCGATGAAGACCTGAGCGTGGACTTTTCCCAGGTGACGACACCCCAGGACCGCGTGGCCGTGATCGTTACCCAGCCGCTGACGACGAATGAGCAATGGACGGCGTTTGCGCCGGGCGAATTGAAATTATTTGTCGACGGGATGGTGCAAGACATGCCAGTGGCCTAATTTGTTGACGACAATAAACTGGATTGCTGCCAAAATACCCACAGCGCGGGCGGAATTCAGCTAAAGTATTGTCAATAGTGAACCTTGATGCGGGCGCGGCGCGGCCGGTGTCACTCGACGTGATTGATGAAGAGTTAATGATCGATATTTCCAGCAACGACATCACCCCGAAACCCTTGCGCGTGCGCGAGTTCTATCTGGGGCGACAACCTATCCTTGACCGCAATCAAGCCCTGTTTGGCTATGAGTTGCTATTCCGCAACGCTCCGGTCGGTCCCGCCAACATTACCAGCGATCTGTCCGCCACGGCGTCCGTCATCGCCCACGCTTCCCAGCTGGGCATGGAAAAGGTCATCGGCGACGCGCTCGGTTTCGTCAACGTCGACGCCGACGTGATCATGAGCGACATCTTCGTGTTCCTGCCGCGTGAAAAAGTCGTGCTGGAAATCGTCGAATCGATGCCCGTCACGCCGGAAGTGCGCGCGCGCATCAGCGAACTGGTGGGCCATGGCTTCACCTTTGCGCTGGAAAACGTCGTCTCCGACACGGCGCAAGTGCAGGAATTGCTGCCGCTGGTGCAATACGTCAAGATGGACATGAGCACGGTCGATCCGAAAGTACTGGCAGCCCTGGCACCCCGTTTCAAGCAGGAAAACAAGAAACTGGTGGCGGAAAAGGTCGAGACGCGCGAAGAATTCAAGTCGGGCCTGGATCTGGGCTTCGATTACTTCCAGGGTTATTACTTTGCCAAGCCCGCCATCATGACGGGCAAGAAGCTGTCGCCGTCGCAACTGGCCGTCATGGAACTGATGACACTGGTGACGTCCGACGCCGACAATATGGACATCGAGCGCGCCATCAAGCGCGACGTGTCGCTGGCCTTGAACCTGTTGCGCCTGGTCAATACCCCGGCCGTGGGCGCGCGCCAGCGCATCGATTCGCTGAGCCAGGCCGTGACCGTGCTGGGCCGCCGCCAGTTGCAGCGCTGGCTGCAAATCATGCTGTATGCGGAACCAAGCAAGCGCGGCCATAGCATGACGCCGCTGCTGATGCTGGCCACCACGCGCGGCCGTTTGCTGGAATTGCTGGCGCATAAATTGCGCCCCAATCACGCCCATTCGGCCGATATCGCCTTTACGGTCGGCATCATGTCCCTGATGGATACCCTGTTCGGCGTGCCGATGTCGGAAATCCTCAGCCAGATCGAAGTGATCGACGAAGTGGCCGAAGCGCTGCTGTCGCGCGAAGGCTTCTACGGCGACCTGCTGCGCCTGGCCGAATGCATCGAGCGCATCGAAGACATGGAAGGCGAGATCGTGCCAACCCTGCGCGATCTGGCCATGTCGCCAGACGACCTGGTGGAGCTGGAAATGGCCGCCTATGAATGGAGCGATAACGTCGTCCGCTACGCTTTGTAGGTCGGATTAGCGCGGCCGCCAGGCCACGCGTAATCCGACAACATTGTTGGCGATGACTGTGGTGTCGGATTACGCGCAAGCGCTAATCCGACCTACGCGACCCGTCCAAAAAAACAGCCCTGCACGGCGACGCCGTGGCAGGGCTTTTTTACGCCGCTACGCCGCGGCGCTGGGCCAGTGCTTGTGCAGCTCGGGGTCGGTGCGCAGTTCCCACAGGGCCAGCACGACGACGGCGATACCGACGAGCAGCTCGTTCCACAGGACGACGCGCTGTTCGGCGATGCGCAGCACCCACGGCGAGGCCGCCACCCACACGCCCACCAGCAGGTTGACGACGACGGCCCAGAAATAGGTCTTGTACAGGTCGAAGGCGGCCAGCACGGCGATCACCAGGCCCGAGACAAAGGCGTTGAGCATCTGCGGTGAACCCTCGGGATAGGAAAACGCCCAGGGCGAGACGACGAGCCACAGGCCCAGCAACAGGATCACCTGATCCTGCCAGCGTTTCAGTTTGAAATTGGTTGCCATATATCCTCCTTGCCAGTTGGGAACGGGCCGGAGCGGGCATGCAGCATGCCGGCCGGCATACTGCGTTAGTGCGCTTCGGCGCGCGATAAGTTCCGCGCGCCTTGTGCTTATATTATGACAGGTTCGGCGCCAGCCAGCGTTCCACGTCCTCGATATTGGCGCCACGGCGCTTGGCCATGTCTTCCACCTGGTCCATGCCGATCTTGCCGACAACGAAGTATTTCGACTCCGGGTGGGCAAAATAGAAGCCGGACACGGCCGCGCCGGGGAACATGGCGTACGATTCCGTCAACTGCATGCCGATTTCCTCGGCCTGCATGACCTCGAACATCTGTTTCTTGACCGTGTGCTCGGGGCAGGCCGGGTAGCCTGGCGCCGGGCGGATGCCGACATATTTCTCGGCGATCATGTCATCGTTGCCCAGGTGCTCGTCCGGCACATAGCCCCACAAATCTTTGCGCACGCGCTCGTGCAGGTATTCGGCGAATGCTTCGGCCAGGCGGTCGGCCAGCGATTTGAGCATGATGGACGAGTAATCGTCGTGCGCATCCTCGAAGCGTTTCTCGTATTTCTCAATGCCGAGGCCGGACGTGACGGCGAACATGCCGATGTAATCCTTTACGCCCGATGCCTTTGGCGCAATGAAGTCGGCCAGGCACTGGTTCGGACGTTGCACGCCGTCGACCACGGGTTTTACGCCCTGCTGGCGCATGCCGTAGTAGGTGAACGCCACGCTACTGCGCGTATCGTCCGTGTACACCTCGATATCGTCGTCATTGACGCTGTTGGCTGGCAGCAAGGCCACGACGCCATTGGCCGTCAGCCAGCGTCCGTCGATGAGCTTTTTCAGCAAGGCCTGGCCTTCCGCGTACACCTTGGTGGCCGCGTCGCCCACCACTTCATCCGTCAAAATGGCGGGGAAGGGGCCGGCCAGGTCCCAGGTCTGGAAGAACGGGCCCCAGTCGATATAGTTGGCCAGCGTTGCCAGGTCGACATTTTTAAACAGGCGGCGGCCGATGAACTTCGGTTTCACGGGCGTGCAGGGGCCGTCGAAGGGCACGACCATCTTGTTGGCGCGGGCCTGCGCCAGCGGCAGGATGGGCAGGGCCTTCTTGTTGGCGTGCTGTTCGCGGATGCGCGCGTAGTCGAGCTCGATGTCTTCCACGTACTTGTCGCGCTGCTCCGGCGTCAAGAGCGACTGCGCCACGGATACGGAACGCGAGGCGTCCGGCACGTAGATGACGGGGCCTTCGTAGTTATGCGCGATTTTCACGGCCGTGTGGGCGCGGCTGGTAGTGGCGCCGCCGATCAGCAGGGGAATCTTGAGCATGCGGAAGTGTTCGTCGCGCTGCATTTCCTTGGCGACATACGCCATTTCTTCCAGGGACGGCGTGATCAGGCCGGACAGACCGATGATGTCGGCGTTTTCCACCTTGGCGCGCGCGAGGATTTCCGAGCACGGCACCATCACGCCCATGTTCACCACTTCGAAGTTATTGCATTGCAAGACTACCGTGACGATGTTCTTGCCGATGTCATGCACGTCGCCTTTCACGGTCGCCATGATGATCTTGCCCTTCGGCTTGGCCACGATGCCCGTGCGCTTTTCTTCCAGCAGCTTTTCTTCCTCGATAAACGGAATCAAGTGGGCCACGGCCTGTTTCATCACGCGCGCCGATTTCACCACTTGCGGCAGGAACATCTTGCCCTGGCCAAACAGGTCGCCGACCACGTCCATGCCCGCCATCAGCGGGCCCTCGATCACGTGGATCGGGCGCCCGCCATTGTGCAGCAGCTCCTGGCGCGCTTCTTCCGTGTCTTCCACGATGAATTGCGTGATGCCATGCACGAGCGCGTGCGACAGGCGCGCCTGCACCGTACCCTCGCGCCAGGCCAGGGTTTGCGCTTCGGCCTTGCCGCCCGCCTTCAGGGTGCCGGCAAATTCGATCATGCGTTCGGTCGAGTCTTCGCGGCGGTTCAGCACCACGTCTTCCACGCGCTCGCGCAATTCCGGGTCCAGGTTGTCGTACACGCCCACCATGCCGGCGTTGACGATGCCCATGGTCATGCCGGCCTTGATGGCGTGGTACAGGAAGACCGTGTGGATGGCTTCGCGGGCGGGATCGTTGCCACGGAAACTGAACGACACGTTCGACACGCCGCCCGAGATCTTCGCGTACGGCAAGTTTTCCTTGATCCAGCGCGTGGCGTTGATGAAGTCGACGGCGTAGTTGTTGTGCTCTTCGATACCGGTGGCGACGGCAAAGATGTTCGGGTCGAAAATGATGTCTTCCGGCGGGAAGTCGAGCGCATCGATCAATAAATGGTAGGCGCGCGCGCAAATCTCGATCTTGCGCTCGAAGGTGTCGGCCTGGCCCTTTTCATCGAAGGCCATGACGATCACGGCCGCGCCATAGCGCCGGCACAGTTTCGCCTGGCGCAGGAATTCTTCTTCGCCTTCCTTCATGGAAATCGAATTGACGATGGCCTTGCCCTGCACGCATTTCAGGCCCGCTTCGATGACCGACCATTTCGACGAGTCGACCATGATGGGCACGCGCGAAATATCGGGTTCCGAGGCGATCAGGTTCAAAAAGCGCGTCATGGCGGCCAGCGAATCGAGCATCGCTTCATCCATGTTGATGTCGATCACTTGCGCACCATTTTCCACTTGCTGGCGGGCAACTGACAAGGCTTCGTCGTATTGCTCGTTGAGAATCATGCGTGCGAACGCCTTGGAACCCGTGACGTTGGTGCGCTCGCCCACGTTGACGAACAGCGACTCGTCATTGACGACGAACGGCTCCAGGCCCGCCAGGCGCAAGTCGTGCGATGGGGCTGGCACGGTGCGCGGGGTGTTTTTCGACAGCAATGCGCCGATGGCGGCGATGTGCTCGGGCGTGGTGCCGCAGCAGCCGCCCGCCATGTTCAGGAAGCCCGCGTCGGCAAATTCGCGCAGCAGGGCGGACGTGTCGGCTGGCAACTCGTCAAAGCCCGTGTCGCTCATGGGATTGGGCAAGCCCGCGTTCGGGTAGATGCACACGAAGGTGTCGGCGATCTTGGCCAGCTCTTCCGCGTACGGGCGCATCAGGGCGGCGCCCAGTGCGCAGTTCAGGCCGATGGTCAGCGGTTTTGCGTGGCGCACGGAATTCCAGAAGGCGGGCACGGTCTGGCCCGACAAGATGCGTCCCGACGCATCCGTGACGGTGCCGGAAATCATCAAAGGCAGGCGCACGACGCCAGGATTTTGCTCGTAGAACAGGTCAATGGCGAACAGGGCCGCCTTGCAGTTCAAGGTATCGAAAATGGTTTCCACCAGCAGCACGTCGGCGCCGCCTTCCACCAGGCCCTGCGTCTGCTGCAGGTAGGCGGCCACCAGCTGGTCGAAGCTGACGTTGCGCGCGGCCGGGTCGTTGACGTCGGGCGAGATCGACGCCGTCTTCGGCGTAGGCCCGAGGGCGCCGGCGACAAAGCGCGGCTTGTCCGGGGTGGAATATTTATCGCAGGCGGCGCGCGCCAGCTTGGCCGCCTGCACGTTCATTTCATAGGCCAGGTGGGCCATGTGGTAATCGTCTTGCGCGATGGTCGTGGCGCCGAAGGTATTCGTTTCGATCAGGTCGGCGCCGGCCGCCAGGTAGCGCTCGTGGATTTCCTGGATGATGTGCGGCTGCGTCAGGGTCAGCAACTCATTATTGCCCTTGACGAACAGTTCGCGCGCGCCACTGTCGGCCGGCGCGGTGAAATCGATGAAGCGGCCGGCGGGGCCGCCGCGATACGCTTCTTCATCAAGCTTGTATTGCTGGATGATCGTGCCCATGGCGCCGTCGAGAATCATGATCCGCTGCGCCAGAATGGCGCGCAAGGTGGCTTCGGTCGGGGACATGGCGGGGATCACGGTATCGTTCATTTCATGCTTTCAATAGGCAAACGGGCGGCGGCGCGGCGACAGGGCAGTACGAGGCGGATGCGGGCCAGCAGGATCAGCTGACGGAGAGTTGCCGGCCGGGTAGGGCAGGCAGAAGGTGGCAATCGCCTGATTTCACCGGGTCTAAAATTATACGGCATCAGGCTGCTTTGGTTTTAAGCAAAAGCGGCCGTTCGTCCCACGGCAGGCGTGGTTGCAACACATTGCAACACATCGCCTTCCGCCACGCCGGCTTCTGAAAATGACATTCCTGAAAATCTTACTCAAAACGTTAATTCTTCCAGCAAAGTTGGCAGGAAGATATGATCTCTAGGCTGTGGAAAAATTTCCACATTATTTGCGCCATGTCTGCATCTTTTTAATGAATTGAATGGCAATAGCTGCAAAGGAAAGTAATTTTGATTTAAGCCAATACAGAGTGAAGCCAATAATGCTCAAAATAAAATTTGCCAAGAAGATATTTTAATTATTATCAAAACCAATTGAATCAAAAGCATTAATAGTTGTCTTTAGGAATCGAATTAACCCATAATATTGGTTCTTCGAAATTAAATTCTCACCAAAAGTCACCAATATGTCACATTTATCCCGTGTCCTCCCCGGCATCGCGCTGCATCAACATGGTTGCCAGCCATGAAAAACCATCTGCTAGTCGCATTGTTTGTCGTGCTGGGCCTGTCCGCTTGCGGCGGGGGCGGCGGTGGTGGGGGCGACACGGTGGTGGCGACCACTTCGGGTACGCCCGTCCAGATTCCTGCCGTGACAGCCGTCTCGGCGGCGAATGTCGCCGTCGGTGGCAGCCTGGTGCTCACGGGCACGAATCTGAGCCGCGTGACGGCTTTCCAGGTGGGCGGCGTGAGCGTTACCGCCAGTGCCGCCAGCGACACCAGCGTCACGCTGGCCATGCCTGGCGTGCCCGTATCGGGCGCCTTGAGTCTCGTCAGCGCCAGCGGCACGGCGGCCACCAGCTATAACGTCAATGTGTACCTGCCCTTGACTGTGGCCAGCGTCGCACCGGCGACGGGCGGTGTCGGTTCCAGCGTGACGATCACGGGCGGCGGCATGGGCGCCGTGACGGCGGTGCAGTTTGGCAATGGTGCGGCGGCAACGCCGCAAAGCCAGACGGCCAGCAGCGTGACGGTGGTAGTGCCTGCGGGCGCCGCGACCGGCGCGCTGACGGTGCGCGGTCCCTACAACGATGTCGCCAGCAGCGACGCGTACACGGTCCTGGCCAGCGTGGCGGTGACGTCGATCACGTCGGCCGTCAACGGCGCGACCTTATCGGTGACGCTGCAGGGCAGCAATCTCGACCAGGTCAGCTCGGCTTCGGTGGGCAATACGCCGGCCGTCATCGTCAGCGCCAGTGCCAGCCAGCTGCTGCTGTCCGCGCCAGCCGCGGCAACGGGCAACGTGATGCTGTCGGCCACGTCGCGTATCGCCGTGAATGCGGGCACGGTGTCGGCCTTTACCCTGGGCAGCATTGATTTCGCGCAAGTATTGAATTTGAACGCCAGCAATACGGCCTTGCGCCTGACGCGCGGCAAGCCGGCCGCCGTGCGCGTGTCCGTGCTGGCCACGCAGGCGGGCCAGGCCAGCCCGGCTGTCACCTTGCATGCGACGTCTGCCAATGGCAGCAACCTGGGCAGCATCGCGATGACGGGACCGGCGCTCTTGCCGACAACGAAGAACGATGACAGTTTCAATGGCAATTTCAGTGCCGTCCTGCCCTCCGGGTGGATCTTGCCCGGCGTGCGCGTGCGCGTGACGGCCGTCGGCAATGACGGCGTGCAAGTGAGCCAGGAAGCGGCGCCCACGGTGGCCAGCCTGGCCAGGATCCGTCTGGTGCTCGTGCCCCTGAGTACCGACGATGGCGTGGCGCAACTGCCTGACGCCGAGGTGATCCGTGCCGCGCTGCTGCGCGTGTACCCGTATGCGACGGAAAATATCAGCATCACGACGCGCGCTGCGCTGAGCATGCCAGGCAGCAGCACGGCCGACAGCTGGTGGAGCGATACCCTGGGCAAGCTGGAAAACCAGCGCGCGCTGGAAGACAGCGGCGCCTATTATTATGGTTTTGTGCCGAAAATGTCCTCCAGCCGCGCCGCCGGCCTGGCCTACATCAACCAGCGCAGCAGCGGCAGCGACTTCACGTCGGCCATTGGCCTGGATGCCAGGTTCAACAGCATCGCCTCGGTCGATCCCTTCGGCAACCAATGGCCTGAATGGCTGACCACGCTCGTGCATGAACTGGGCCACAACCACTCGCTGCAGCACGTTGCCTGCGGCGGTCCAGCCAATGCGGCTCCCGATTACCCGTATGCAAATGGCAATCTTGGCCCGCAACCGCTGTACAACAGCAACTATGCAGGCAGCATCGGTCAGTTGAGCAAGGCAGTGTATGGCAGCACGCCGATGAAAGACGTGATGAGCTATTGCAGCGGCGCCTGGTTCTCCGACTACAGCTATGCGCGGGTGCAGCAATTCCTGGAAAAACGCAGCACGCAAGTTACGGGCAGCAATGTGCTGGCCACCAGCATGTCCGTGGCCGAGAACGGCTATCTGACCATTTCCGGCCGCATCACGCCGAGCGGCGTGGCCTTGCGCCCGGCCGTTGCCTCGTCCACGCGCGTTGGCGCGGCCACCAGTGGCAGCGGCCAGGCGTACACCTTGCGGATTTTGACGGCGTCCGGAGCGACTATCGACTTGCCCTTCGATGCCGTGAGCCTGGCCGACCATGGCGGCAGCGCCATGAGCCACTTCCGCGTCAGCTTCGCCAATCCTGGCGATATCAGCGACGTGAAAGTATTGTCAAAAGGCAAGGCGTTGGCCACCCTGGATCGCCCGCTTCGCCGCAGCAAGGCCGCCAACGATGGCAGCTTTGAGATAACGCAAAGCGGCGGCAAGCTGGCGCTGGTCTGGGATGCGCAAGCGGAGCCGTATGCGGCTGTGCTGCACGTGGCGACCGATGGCCGCAAGACGGTGCTCGCCAGCGGCTTGACGGGTGGCAGTGCCAGCGTCGACGTGAGCGCCTTGCCGGCCGGCGGCCGCTTCGAGGTCAGCCTGTCGTCGTCCGTCCGCGCGCGCTTGATGAACGTCCAGCGCCGCTAAGCGGTCACGCCGGATGCAACAAGGGCTTGCCGCGGCAAGCCCTTTTTTTATGCGCGCAGGCATTGGTGCATAAACTGCACAGATCCTGTGCCGGGCGGAAGCTGCCCTTTCTCATCCCGCCTGCCTAGAATGGGTCTTCATCCACTTGCGGAGCATCCCATGCCCATCCTGAACCTGCGTTTGTCCACCGCGCCCGATGCGCGCCAGTCGGCCGCCATCGCCGCCACCCTGAGCCAATTGACGGCGCAGCTGTTGCACAAGGCGCCCGAATTGACGTCGGTGGCGATCAGCCATGCCGACGCGGCGCACTGGTTTGTCGGCGGCCCCTCGCTGCAAGCCCAGGGCAAGAGCAGTTTTTTCCTCGATATCCTGATCAGCGATGAAACGAATACGGCCGCGGAAAAGGCCGCGTATATCGCCGCCGTGTTCGCCGCCATGCAGGAGTATCTCGGCGCCTTGCATGAAGTCAGCTATATCCACGTGCATGACGCGCGCCAGGCGGCCTGGGGCTACGGCGGCTTGACGCAGCAGTTCCGCGCCGTGCGCAAGGCGCTGCAGCAGCCATGATCAATCCCAGCGGCGATCTTGATAGTGTTGCACGGCAAAATCGATGAAGGCCCTGACCTTCGGCGACAGCTTGCGGCTGTGCGGATACAGCGCGTACAGGGTGCGCGGCCGCAAGGTGTAGCCGGATAACACTTCCACCAGCTGGCCGCTGCACAGCGCGTCGCGCACGATGAAGGCGGCCGCGCCGGCAATCCCCATGCCGCCCACGGCCGCTTCGCGCAGGGCGACGCTGGTATTGGCTTGCAGGCTGCCGCGCACGGCCACCTTGTGCGCGGCGCCGTCGCTATCCGTGAACGACCACTCCGCCGGCTTGTCGCCGGATGTGTACATCAGGCAATTGTGCTGCGCCAGCTCTTGCGGCGTGGCCGGATGGCCATGGCGTGCCAGGTAGGCGGGCGAGGCGACGGCCAGCGTGCGGCTGCTGGCCAGCTGGCGCGCCACCAGGGTGGAATCGGGCAAGCCGCGCGCCAGGCGCAACGCCACGTCGAAGCCATCGTCGATCAGGTCGACGATGCGGTCATTGCAGACGAGGTCGATGTGGATGTGCGGGTATTGGCGGGAAAAATCGGGCAGCCAGGCGGCCAGTTCCAGCGTGCCGAAAGCCATCGGCGCATTGATGCGCAGGCTGCCGGACGGCTGCGCCTGGTGCATGGCGACGGCGCGGTCGGCCGCATCGAGGGCGTCGAGGATGTCGCGGCTGGCCAGGTAGTATTCCTGTCCGGCCGCCGTCAGGGCGAAGCGGCGCGTGGTGCGGTTGAGCAACTGTGCGCCCAGCTGGCTTTCCAGCTGGCGGATCTGGCGCGAGACGATGGAGTGGGAGATGCCCAGCGCGGCGCCCGCGGCCGTGAAACTGCCCAGTTCCACGACGTGGCGCAGGGCGCGCAAGGCGGTCAGCTGGTCCATGGGCGCGTGCCGCCGGTAGCGATTGCCGGCTTAAACGAAGCGTTTGCCTTCGAGGGGGAAGCCCTTGATGAACTCGGCCGCAGGCAGGCGCTTGCCGCCCGGTTTTTGCAGTTCCGTCAGGCGCAGGGAACCATTGCCGCAAGCGACGACGATGCCGTGCTGGGCGTCGGCCGCCAGCACCTGGCCTGGCGCTTCCTTGCTGTCCGCTTCGAGCACGTCGGCGGCCCAGATCTTGACGGTGGTGCCATCGACCTGGCCGCAGGCGCCGGGAAACGGATTGAAGGCGCGGATTTTCAGGCCCAGTTCCAGCGCCGGCAAGCTGAAATCGAGCGCCGCTTCTTCCTTGGCGATTTTTGCCGCATAGGTGACGCCCGCTTCCGGCTGCGGCACGGCTTCGAGCGGCTGCTGCTGCATCTTGCGCAGGGTTTCGACGATCATCTTGCCGCCCAGGGTGGCCAGCTTGTCGTGCAGGCTGGCGGTGGAGTCGCCCGCTTCGATGGGCGTGCGCTCGATGGCCAGCATGGGCCCCGTATCGAGGCCTTCTTCCATCTGCATGATGGTCACGCCCGTTTCATCGTCACCGGCTTCGATGGCGCGGTGAATCGGTGCCGCACCGCGCCAGCGCGGCAGCAAGGAACCGTGGATATTGATGCAGGGTTTGAGGTCGAGGGTGCTGCGCGGCAAGATCAAGCCATAGGCGGCCACCACCATGACATCGTAATCGGTGGCCAGCAGGCGTTCGTGGGCCGCCTTTGCCTCGGCGGCGCGCTGCGGGTCCTTGCTGTCCATGCGCAGGGACAGCGGCTGCAGCACGTCGATGCCGTGCTGCTGGGCATACTGCTTGACGGCCGAGGCGTGCAATTGCATGCCGCGTCCGGCAGGGCGGTCGGGCTGGGTCAGCACCAGCGGAATCTCAAAGCCCGCTTCGTGCAAGTCTTTCAGGGCCGTGGCGGCAAATTCAGGCGTGCCTGCGAAGATCACTTTCATATGGTTCCTTGACGTGAGGTGCGCAGGCCCGCGCCCGAGGGCGCCAGGCTGGCGTGGTAAGACGACTACTGTTGCTGCTTAGTCTATCAGCAGTAGCTTAGAAACGGCGGTTCTGTGCACGCAAGCTCGCTTCGCGCTCGAGACCACGGATTTCCTTGATCATCTTGGTCTTGATGCGGTTGCGCTTGAGCGGCGACAGGTATTCGACGAATACCTTGCCCAGCAAGTGATCCATCTCATGCTGGATGCAGACGGCCAGCAAGCCATCGGCTTCCAGTTCGAACTGCTTGCCGTGGCGGTCCTGGGCGCGCACCTTGATGCGGGCCGGGCGCTCGACGCCGTCGTAGACGCCAGGCACGGACAGACAACCTTCGTCGTAGACCTGCTTTTCTTCGCTGGCCCAGGTGATTTCCGGGTTGACGAACACTTGCAGCTGGTTTTTCTCTTCGGTGGTGTCGATCACCATCATCTGGATATGTTCGTCCACTTGCGACGCGGCCAGGCCGACGCCCGGGGCGTCGTACATGGTTTCAGCCATGTCGTCGATCAGGGTTTGCAGGCGCGCGTCAAATTCGGTGACGGGCTTGGCGATCGTGTGCAGGCGAGGATCGGGGTAACGCAGGATATTTAATATGGACATACGGATTCGACTGGTTAAGGTGGGCGCCGGTGCGCCGGATTATTCATGCCTGGGCCATGCGAACGATGGCAGGGCTATTTTAGTTGTGTACGCCTTGGGCGCGCATGGCACAACGACGCGGCAGATGCGTTTGCCAGTGCGCTAATCGTTTGCTGCAAAGGGAAATTTTATCACAGACGCCCATGCTCCTGTGGAGGAGGGACCGTTTTGCACGGCCATTGCACGCATTCTTGCGCGCGTCGGTATCGCGTGCGCGCCATGGCGCTAGCATGGGATGGCACAGTACACAGTGAGGTTGTCATGTATGCACTTGCCACGATGGCAGACACGGCCACGGAACTGGCGGGCTGGCTGCGCCTGCAGCATCTGCCCGGCGTGGGGCCGGTGGCGGCGCGCGCCTTGCTGGCCCGCTTCGGCTTGCCGCCGGCCATCTTCGCCGCATCATTCGAGGCCCTGCGCGAAGTGGTGCCGGCCAGCGCGGCGCGCGCCATCGTGCAGCCGCCCAAGCCGGTGGCCAACAGCCAGCTCGATCTCACCCTGCAATGGCTGCAGCGGCCCGGCAACGCCGTGCTGACGCTGGCCGATGCCGCGTATCCGCCCCTGTTGCTGGAAATCGCCGATCCGCCGCTGTTGTTATATGTACGGGGGCGGGCGGAATTGCTGTCGCGTCCCGGCGTGGCCATCATCGGCAGCCGCAATGCCAGCGCGCAAGGCATGCAGAATGCGACCGCCTTCGCGCAGGCCCTCAGCGCGACAGGCTTGAGCATCATTTCCGGGCTGGCGCTGGGCATCGACACGCACGCGCACGAGGGCGGCTTGCGCGGCGCGGGCGGCACGGTGGCCGTGATCGGCACGGGCGCCGATCTGGTGTACCCGCGACGTAACCTTGATCTGGCGCAAAGAATCGCCGAACAGGGTTGCATCGTCAGCGAGTACGCACTGGGCTTACCCGCCATGCCCGGTAACTTTCCGCGCCGCAATCGCCTGATCAGCGGACTGGCGCGCGGCGTGCTGGTGATCGAGGCGGCCGCGCAATCGGGTTCATTGATCACGGCGCGCCTGGCGGGCGAGCAGGGGCGCGATGTGTATGCCTTGCCCGGTTCCATCCATGCGACGTTGGCCAAGGGTTGCCATGCGCTCATCAAGCAAGGCGCCAAGCTGGTCGAGTCGGCCGATGACGTGCTGCAAGAGCTGCAATGGCTGGGCGGCGCTCCCCACGAGCCGCCAACGGTGGAAGATGAACCGCCGCTGCTGGCCGCGCTGGGCCACGATCCCCTCGATGCCGATACCCTGGCCGCGCGCAGCGGCCTGGCCATGGGCACGCTGATGGGCGAATTGCTGGCGCTGGAGCTGGCGGGCCGGGTGGAACGCTTGCCTGGGGGACTGTTTCAACGCTGTAAATGACAGCTTGTCACTTGTGTGGCGGCCTTGCCGCACGGCGGCGCTTTGTCGGCGCGCACCCTTGTGTCGCAGCGAACTTAGCTGATAGAGTAGAGCCATGTTCGATATCCTGGTGTACCTCTACGAGACTTACTATCGCCCCGATGCCTGCCCCGAGCCGGCAGTCCTGGCGCGCAAACTGTCGGCCGTCGGTTTCGACGACGTGGAGATTTCCGAAGCGCTCGTGTGGCTGACGGATTTAAATGCCATGGCCGGCGTCGAACACACCCTGACGGCCAGTTCCACGGGCACGCGCTTTTATGTGCAGCAGGAAAGCGACGTGCTGGGCACGGCCGCCATCGGCTTCATCCAGTTCCTGGAAAGCGCCAAGGTGCTGTCGCCGCTGCAGCGCGAAATCGTCATCGAACGGGCGCTGGCGCTCGACGAGGCGCCCGTGTCGCTGGGCAAGCTGAAAGTCATCGTGCTGATGCTGCTGTGGAGCCAGGGCAAGGAACCGGACGCCCTGATGTTCGACGACCTGTTTGTCGACGATGAAGATCTGCCGCCGCGCCTGCTGCACTAATATATAAACGCCCTTGGCCGCACCTGGCGCCACTGCCGCGCCATCTCCCTTACTATATGCTGCGGCACCGCGCCCGCCAGCCCATTGTGTTTGCGCTGGCGCATTCTTGCTTGCAGATAACTTGCCGAATTCTTCAATAGGCGCTTATCATTGGCCGCTTGACAAGACCACAAGTCACAAGGCCTTGCGCAGACAAAAGCGTCGGCGCCTGGCAATGCACTGTATGATGCGCATGCTGAAACTATCCTAGAGCATTTTTCGAGACTAAAAAATATGACAAAAACCCTCATCATCGCCGAGAAGCCTTCTGTCGCGAACGATATCGCGAAGACGCTTGGCGGCTTCACCAAGCACGATGAGTACTTTGAATCGGATGAATACGTCCTGTCCTCGGCGGTCGGCCACTTGCTGGAGATCGCCGTACCGGAAGAATTCGACGTGAAGCGCGGCAAATGGAGTTTCGCGCACTTGCCGATGATTCCACCGTATTTCGCGCTGAACCCGATCGCCAAGACGGAAGCGCGCCTCAAAGTATTAAACAAGCTGATCAAACGCAAAGACGTTACCACCCTCATCAACGCATGCGATGCGGGGCGCGAAGGCGAGCTGATTTTCCGCCTGATCGCGCAAAACGCGAAAGCCAAGCAACCGGTCAAGCGCCTGTGGCTGCAGTCGATGACGCCAGGCGCCATCCGCGACGGTTTCTCGCACCTGCGCAGCGACGAAGAAATGCTGCCGCTGGCGGACGCGGCCCGCTGCCGTTCGGAAGCCGATTGGTTGATCGGCATCAATGGCACGCGTGCCATGACGGCGTTTAATTCGAAAGAAGGCGGTTTTTATCTGACGACCGTGGGCCGCGTGCAGACGCCAACCCTGTCCATCGTGGTCGAACGCGAAGATAAAATTAAAAAATTCGTGCCGCGCGACTTCTGGGAAGTGCGCGCCGAATTCGTTTGCGCGGCCGGTATCTATGAAGGCCGCTGGCTGGACACGAAATTCAAGAAGGACGAGAACGATCCCGAGAAGCGCGCCGAGCGCCTGTGGAGCAAGACGGCTGCCGATTCGATCGCCACCGCCTGCCGCGGCCGCCAGGGCATCGTCACGGAAGAATCGAAACCGACCACCTCGATGGCGCCGGGCCTGTTCGACCTGACCAGCCTGCAGCGCGAAGCAAACTCGCGTTTCGGCTTCTCCGCTAAAAATACCCTGGGTCTGGCCCAGGCGCTGTACGAAAAGCACAAGGTATTGACGTATCCGCGTACCGATTCGCGCCACCTGCCGGAAGACTACATGCCGACCGTGCTGCAGGCGCTGGAAACGGTCAAGGAAAACAGCAATTACCACCAGTTCGCCAAGCAGATCATCGACAAGGGCTGGGTCAAGCCGAACAAGCGCATCTTCGACAATACCAAGATCTCGGATCACTTCGCGATCATCCCGACGACGATCGCGCCAAAGAATTTGTCCGAGCCGGAACAGAAATTGTACGACCTGGTCACGCGCCGCTTCATGGCCGTGTTCTTCCCGCCTGCGGAATTCCAGGTCACCACGCGCTACACGGAAGTGTCCGGCCATCAGTTCAAGACTGAAGGCAAGGTCATGACCAATCCGGGCTGGCTGGCCATCTATGGCAAGGAAGCCTCGACGGACGCCGACAAGGAAAGCAATGGCAACGGCAATCTGGTGCCAGTGGCCAAGGGCGAGAAAGTACAGACGGAAAGCGTCAACGCCAACGGCCTGGTCACCAAGCCGCCTGCGCGCTTCACGGAGGCGACCTTGCTGTCGGCCATGGAAGGCGCCGGCAAGCTGATCGACGACGACGAACTGCGCGATGCGATGGCTGGCAAGGGCCTCGGCACGCCAGCGACGCGCGCGGCCACCATCGAGGGCTTGCTGACGGAACGCTATCTGATCCGCGAAGGCCGCGAACTGATTCCGACGGCGAAGGCGTCGCAGCTGATGACCTTGTTGAAAGGCCTGGGCGTCAACGAATTGACGGCGCCGGAGCTGACGGGCGAGTGGGAATACAAGCTGTCGCAGATGGAAAAAGGCAAGATTTCGCGCGAAGAATTCATGCGTGAAATCGCGCAGATGACGCAAATCATCGTCAAGCGCGCCAAGGAATACGATAACGACACGATCCCCGGCGACTACGCGACGCTGGAAACGCCATGCCCGAATTGCAGCGGCGTGGTAAAGGAAAACTACCGTCGTTTCGCCTGCACCAAGTGCGAATTCTCGATGAGCAAGACGCCGGGTTCGCGCCAGTTCGAAATCGCCGAAGTGGAGCAATTGCTGAAGGACCGCACCATCGGCCCGCTGCAAGGCTTCCGCTCGAAGATGGGCCGTCCGTTCGCCGCCATCCTGCGCATCGTGCGCGATGAAGAGATCAAGAACTTCAAGCTGGAATTCGATTTCGGCCAGAACGACGAGAGCGAAGATGGCGAAGGCGTCGATTTCACGGGCCAGACGCCCGTGGGACCTTGCCCCAAGTGCAATGCCGGCGTGTACGAAATGGGCCTGGCCTATGTGTGCGAACACAGCGTGGCCAAGCCGAAGACGTGCGACTTCCGCAGCGGCCGCATCATCTTGCAGCAGGAAATCTTGCCGGAACAAATGGCAAAACTGCTCAACGATGGCAAGACGGACTTGCTGCCGGGCTTTGTTTCGCAGCGTACCCGTCGTCCGTTCAAGGCTTTCCTCGTGCGCGGCAAGGATGGCAAGGTGAGCTTCGAGTTTGAAGAGCGCAAGGCCAAGCCGGGCGCGAAGACGAAGGCGGCAGCCGTTGAGGCCGAAGGCGAAGAAGGCGCGGCGCCAGCGAAGAAAACGGCCGTCAAAAAGGCTGCCGTGAAGAAAGCGCCAGCGAAGAAAGCCACGGCCGTGAAAAAGCCGGCCGCCAAGAAGGCGCCGGCGAAGAAAGCGGCAGCGGCGGAGTAATCGGACGCAAACCAAACAAAAGCCAGGAATGTCCCTGGCTTTTTTTACGTCCCGATTTTAGTTGGCGCTTAGTCGAGGTAGTCGGAATACTCGCGCTGCGCGTAATTCTGCAGGTTGGCCCACGGCTGCACCTTGCTGACGGTGGGTTGCAGCTTGACGTCGACCCGGCGATAGAAGGTATTCGCGCGGTCGCCGCTTTCGATGACCAGGGGAATCTGCTTTTGCTCATCCCACAGGATGCGCTGGAACACGCCATTCTTTTCCACTTCGCGCCAGCGCGCGCCCGTCACGGTTGATGCCTGTTTCGACAGCGGCATGGCGGCCACCAGTTTCGGGTCCAGCAGATAAAAACTGTTTTCCCACGAGCCGTCGAAATTCACGTTTTCGTACTCGGCCTTGGGGATGGCGACGACGATCTTGTCATGCGCATCGATGTATTCCACGCGCACTGTGTTCTTTTCCAGCATCACGTGGCGCGGGATCAGCACGGGATTGAAGTGCTTGTGTTCATGCTGCGTGGCTTTCAGTGCCACTTTCTTGTTGTCGCCATGGTTGTGGCCCGCATGCGCATCGGTCGACGGCGCCAGCACGCGCTCGACCCACACGTGGCCTGGGCGGCGCAGCATCTTTTCTTCGTAGCGGCTCTCGCGCGTCACGCCTTCCGGCGTCAGGACGCGGCTGTAATAGGTGATGCCCAGGTCCAGGTCGGCAGGAGCGGATGGCGTGGCAGGGGCGGCTTGCGCGCTGGCGGCAAAGCCGGCGGCGAGGAGGACGGCGATCAGGGACGATTTCATGGTGTTGCCTTTACGTGCAGAAGGGCGGAGGGCTTACGCCATCCGCCCCGGTGGGGTTACCGTGTTGATGTGGATCAGAAGCCGAACGCTGCCTTCAGCAAGTCAAACACCTTGGTGTTGTCCAGGGTGCCCTTGAAAGGTTTTGCGCCGGCGCCCGTGGCCAGCAGCTTGACGTCGCCGCCGCCGTGGGTTTCGCTGGCCAGACGCACGCCTGTTTCTTGCAGGTAATTGTCTTTCAGGGCCGTGGCGCTGTCGACGTTGCTGCGCAGGTCAGGACGGTTCGGGCCATTGCCGAACACCAGGGTGGTGTATGTATTGCCATCGGCATCCTTGCTCGGCTGGTTATCCTTGTAGCCGCGGTTGATGTCGAGGATATTGTTGCCGCGCTTGCCATAGCCGTTGAAGGCCAGGGTGTGGTCATGGTCGGCCGTGACGACGATCAGGGTATTGGCCAGGGTCGGATCGGTTTCCTTGATCTTGGCGATGGCGGCCTTGATGGCGTCGTCGAAGGCGATGGTGTCCGTCAGCGCGCGCTTGGCGTTGATGCCGTGCAAGGCGTGGTCGATGCGGCCGCCTTCAACCATCAGGAAATAGCCGTTCGCGTTTTTCGACAGCAAGTCGATGGCCTTGAGGGTCATTTCCGACAGGCTAGGCTGGGTCGCGCCTTCGCCCAGCGGTGGCGTGGCCGTGCGGTCCAGTTCATATTCCAGGTGGCTGCGGGTGCTGTACAGACCGATGAATTTTTTTCCGCTAGGCGCCGCCGCCATTTCCGCTTTCGTCGCGGCCACGGTGTAGCCCTTGGCGGCAAATTCCGTCAACAGGTTGCGGCCATCGGCGCGGCCATACTTGTTGCTTGCCGACCATGGGGTGAAGTGGTTGCGGCCGCCACCCATCAGCACGTCGACACCGTCGCCCAGGGCCGTGTTGTAGCCGACACCGCCTGGCGCCGTTTGCGCGGCGATCGCGTATTGCGCATTGCGGTTGCAGATGTGCGAGAACGTCGTCGCCGGCGTGGCGTGCGTCAGTTCCGTGGTGGTGATGGCGCCCACGGCCTTGCCCTTGGCTTTTGCCAGTTCCAGGATGGTCGGCACGCTCTTGCCGCCGGCCGGGCAGTTGTCCACGCCCAGGTTGCCGTTGGCGTCGCGGCCCGGTTCCTTGGCGATCGTCTCCTGCGCCATCGAGATGACTTCATTGTTCATCTTGACGCCGGTCATGTAGGCGGCCATCGATGGCGCGCTGTCCGTCGTTTGCGCATCGTTCGAGAACGTCTTGATGCGCGCCGTGCGCTCCAGCGTGTCCATCGTCAGGCTGCCGTTTTCGCCATATTGGTAGATGCGCGACGCCGTCACGACGGACGGGCCCATGCCGTCGCCGAGGAAGAAGATGACGTTCTTGGCGTCGGCGGCGTAGGCGCTGGCAACGCTGGCGGCCACGAGCGTGGTCAGCAGCGACAGTTTCAAGGCGGATTTCAATGCTGGTTTCATATGCTTGTCCAATTCTTGTCTCTTGGGGATTACAGACCGCCGGCCGTCTTGACCAGGCCGAATACTTTGGTGTTGTCGATGGTGCCCAGGAAGGTTTCCGAACCCTTGCCGATGGCGCCCAGGAAGACGTCGGTGCCGCCGTGGGTTTCGTTGCCTGCCGCCGTGCGTATCACCGCTTCCTGGTGGTAGGTATTGGCGCTGGTGACGGTTTCATCGAGGCTGGCCATGGCGGCGCGGCTCGACTGGGTGCGGTTTTCGCCGTTGCCGAAGCCGATGATCGAATACGGTGCGCCATCGAGGTCTTTTTCGACCGCGCCGGTGACGTAGTTCTTCACCACGCCCAGCACGCCAGGGTTGCCGGCGGCCGTCTTGCCCGTGCGCTTGGCGTAGCCGTTCAGCACCAGGGTGTGGTCATGGTCGGCCGTGACGACGATCAGGGTATTGGCCAGGGTCGGGTCGGTCAGTTTGGCTTTCTCGATGGCGGCCTTGATGGCGTTATCGAAGGCGACGGTGTCTTGCAGTGCTTTCTTGGCTGTCGTTTCATGCAGCGCATGGTCGATGCGGCCGCCTTCGACCATCAGGAAGTAACCCTTCTTGTTCTTGGCTAATACGTCCATGGCCTTGGTGGTCATTTCCGCCAGGCTAGGTTCCTTGGCTGCATCGCGGTCCAGGTCGTAGCTCATGTGGCTGGACGTGAACACGCCGAACAAACGCTCCGTCTTGGCCGCATCGACGGCCTTGAAGTCGGCGCCCGTGTTGGCCACCGTGTAGCTCTTCGCTTTCAGTTCGGCCAGCAGGTCGCGGCCGTCGGAACGCTTGCCGCCATCCTTGAACGGTTTGAAGAATTGTGCGCCGCCGCCGAGGACCACGTCCAGGCCGGTGGTGCCCAGCGCGCTGTTGTAGCCCGTGCCGCCCGGTACCAGGGCCGCGGCGATATCGTTTTCCAGGTCGCGGTGGCAGATGTGCGAATAGGTCGCGGCCGGCGTGGCGTGCGTCACGCGCGCCGTGCTGACGACGCCGGCGGCAAAGCCCTTGGCTTTGGCCAGTTCCAGCAGGGTGGTGGCGGGCGTGCCGTTGCCGGTGCCGCATTTGTTGACCAGCTTGTTGCCGTTCGCATCCGTGCCAGGATCGATGGCGACCGTATTGGCCGACATCGAGATGACTTCATTGTTCATCTTGACGCCCGTCATGTAGGCGGCCATCGACGGCGCGCTGTCCGTCACTTGCGCGTCGTTCGAGAAGGTTTTCACGAAGGCTGTTTCCGGCAGGGTGTCCATGGTCAGCGCACCTTCTTCGCCCACCGAATAGATGCGCGCGGCCGTCATGGTGGTCAGGCCCATGCCATCGCCGAGGAAGAAGATGACGTTTTTCGGCGGCGCTTCAGCCACTACTTCTTCTTTTTTTGCATCGCTGCCGCAGGCGGCCAGCATCAGGGTGATGGCGACGCTGCAGCCAGCGACGGAAATTTTTCTGCGTGTCATGTGGTTCATCCGGCTAGGTTTGAAAGAGCTAGCAAGATAACAATCCAATGTGACACCCTCATGACGCTGTGACACATTTGGCCACGCCGGTACGCGTCCCCCGGTCGTGTTGTTTTAGCGCACGTCCTCGGTGGAAAAGTACAGCGTGCCGCGCAAGCGCGCCGTTTTTCCCAGCTGCGCGCGCAGGGCGGCGATCGGGGTTTGCCGTATGCCGGACTTGGCCACCACGATGTCGCCGTGCGGCGCCTGAGCAGGACTGCTCCAGGCGACGATATGCTCGAAATCGGGGCGGCTGTCGATACGCTTGACGAGGAAGCGCTGCGTGCCGTCGCCCACCTGCAGGTAGCGCGCGCTGGCGTTGCTGGCTGGCGCCGGCGACAACCGGCGCATCAGCAGGACGCGCTCGACGATGATGGCGGCGGCGCCGTAACCGGGTTCGGCTTTTCCATCTTTCTCGAAATGCCCGCGCACCACCGTCGCGCGGAACTGGCGCAGCGGCAGCGGCGCGGCCGGCAGCAGGCGCGCCAGCTCGAAGCGCTCCGGCTCGAGGGTCCACAGGGCGGTCTTGCCATCGAGCTGCTGGCGCAGCCGCGCATCGAGTGCGGGATCGGCCAGCCGCATTTGCAGCACCACCTGGTAATCGTGCGGCGCATGGAACATCGGCAGGTGCGAGGCATACAGCCCTTGCTTGCCGCCAAACAGCACCATGCCGTGCAGGCCCCAGGTCAGGGGCGTGGCGTGGGCGAGGCTGGAGGCGAGCAGGAAGAGGGAAAGGAAGAGGGTGCGCAGCATGGGTTTCATCGGTGAGTGGGAATGCCCGGATGATAGAGGCGGTATCATGAACGGTACAGCAACCATTTTTCACTTTTCGTGTCCCATTTGGAAATCATCATGCACATGAGCCTTGCCGACCTGCGCGTGTTTTGCAGCGCCGCGCGCCAGCCGACCCTGGGTGCGGCGGCGCTGGAATTGCACCTGACGCCATCGGCCGTGTCGAAAGCCTTGCGCCGCCTGGAAGGCGACATGGGCGCCCCCCTGTTTGACCGGAGCGGCAAGCAATTGCTGCTCAACGACAGCGGCCGTCTGCTGCTCGAGCGTGCGCGCATCTTGCTGGCGCTGGCCGAACAGGCACGCCTGGACGTGATGGGTGAGCGGGGCGCCATCGAAGGCCGCATCGCCGGCCCCGCCTTGCTGCTGTGGCGCCACGCGGACGCCCTGGCGGCGGCGCTGGACGCCTATCCGCAGGCCAGTGTGCGGCTGCAGCCGGCGTTCGAGGATGCGGCGCTGGCAGCCCTGGCGCGCGGCGACTGCCATGCGGCCCTGGTGACGCAGGACGCCATCGCCCAGCGCGGCGCCGACTGGCCTGCCAGCTGGCGCAGCACGCCGCTGGGCAGCATGCGCATGCTGCTGGCGGCCGGACGCGGCCATGTGCTGGCGCGCGGCGTGCCGGCAGCCTGCGCATCCGTGCGCTGCGGCATGCAGGACATCTTGCCGCACGCCTTTGCCAGCCCGACGCACTCCCTGCTGTGCGGCGAGGAACGGGGCCGCCATGCCGATGGCTGGCGCGGCGTGGCGGCACGTTCCATCCGCTACTGGAGCGACGACGTGCAATTGCTGCTAGGCTATGTGCAGTCCGGTCGGGCCTTGGCCTACCTGCCCGACTTCGCCGTGCGCGCGCACAATCTGGTGCAGGTCGAGCTGGCCGGCAGCGTTGATTGCAGCGAGCAGGTGCTGCTCGTGTGGCATGGCGAACTGGCGGGGCAATGGCTGCATGCATTGGCGCGGCAGTTGTCGATTCATCCGAATTAAGCAACAAACTATTGCGCTTTTACGGGTTTTTCTGCCGAATTGAGCAACGTAAGATGCATGCATCCCAATCATCTTGTGAAGGCACATCATGTTCTCCAAATCCATCAGCAGCGTTCTCGTTTCCACCGTGTTTGCCGCCGGCGCCGCCTCGGCCGCCGCCAGCGCTCCCCTGAGCCTGGAAGTCTTCAACCCGGGCGAAGCGGCCATCTTCCCCGTCGCTTCCGTGCTGGTCGCGGGCAAGCATGACGCCGTGCTGATCGATGCGCAATTCTCGCGCGCCGAAGCGCAAAAGCTGGTGGAAAAGATCCGCGCCAGCGGCAAGAAACTGACGACGGTATACATCAGCCACAGCGATCCCGATTTTTACTTTGGCCTCGACGTGATCAAGGCAGCGTTCCCGCAGGCAAAGATCGTCGCCACGCCTGAGACCGTCGCGGAAATCCGCCGCAAGGCCGACGCCAAAGTCGCCTACTGGGGGCCTATTCTGAAAGACAATGCGCCGCACGGCATCGTCATTCCGGAAGCGTTGAAGGGCAAGCGCATCAGCCTGGAAGGCCAGTCGCTGGATATCGCCGGCCCGACGCCAGCGCGCACCTATGTGTGGATTCCATCGATCAAGGCCGTCGTCGGCGGCGTGGTGCTGTTTGGCAACTTGCACGTGTGGACGGCCGATACGCAAAGCCTGCAATCGCGCCAGGACTGGCTCAAGACCCTGGACGGCATCGCCGCCCTGAAACCGGTGACCGTCGTGCCGGGCCACTTCAAGGTCGGTTCGCCGCTGACGCCGGACAGCATCGGTTTTACGCGCGACTACCTGGTGACGTTTGAAGCGGAAACGGGCAAGGCCGCCAATTCGGCCGCGCTGATCGAGGCGATGAAAATGCGCTATCCGAAGCTGGGCCTGGATGGCGCACTGGAAACCAGCGCGAAAGTGGCAAAAGGTGAAATGAAATGGTAAGCGGCAACAAGGAGGCTCTCATGCCCACACTGCACTACATCTTCGATCCCCTGTGCGGCTGGTGCTACGGCGCCGCGCCGCTGGTCGAGGCGGCGCGCGCCGTGCCAGGTCTGACGATGGCGTTTCACGCCGGCGGCATGATGACGGGCAGCAATCGCCGCCAGATCACGCCCGCATGGCGCGGCTATGTGCTGCCGCATGACCGGCGCATCGAGCAATTGTCTGGCCAGCCCTTCGGCGACGCCTACGTCAATGGCTTGCTGAACGACACGACGGCCATGATGGATTCCGAACCGCCGATCACGGCCATCCTGGCGGCGGAAGTCCTGGCCGGCAAGGGCCTGGACATGCTGCAGCGCGTGCAGCGCGCCCATTACGTGGACGGCTTGCGCATCGCCGACGTGCCCGTGCTGGTGACCTTGGCGCAAGGGCTGGGCATGGATGGGGCGGCATTCGAGGCCGAGTATGCGCGGCAGGCGGGCGCCGCCACGCAGCAGCACATCGATGCCAGCCGCGCCTTGTTGGCGCAGGTGGGTGGGCAGGGCTTTCCCACCTTCGTGCTCGACGATGGCAGCGGGAAATTGTCCGTGATCGACATCGGCGGCTTCCTGGGCCAGCCGGCGAAGTTGCAGGCGCAGCTCGGCGGCGTGTGTGACGCCCAAGGTTGCGCATTGTAAATATCTATCAGATCGATAAAATCAATTAACTTTTCCTTTGTTGTTGACCTCGTTACACTGGTTCCATTAGTCAACAACGAAGGAAAAGCAGCATGAGCCAACAGCCGCCATTCAGTACCGCCTCGGGCATCCCCGTCGCCGACAACCAGAATTCCATCAGTGCCGGCCCCCGCGGCCCGCTGCTGCTGCAAGACTTTCACCTGATCGAAAAACTCCAGCATTTCAACCGCGAGCGTATCCCCGAGCGCGTCGTGCACGCCAAAGGTTCTGGCGCCTACGGCACCTTTACCGTCACGCACGACATTTCGCGCTACACCAAGGCCAAATTGTTTGCTGAAGTGGGCAAGCAGACGGCGACTTTCGCCCGTTTCTCCACCGTCGGCGGCGAACGCGGCAGTGCAGACACGGAACGCGATCCGCGCGGCTTTGCTGTGCGTTTCTATACGGAAGAGGGCAACTGGGATTTGGTTGGCAACAACACGCCCATGTTTTTCATCAAGGACCCGATCAAGTTCCCCGATTTCGTCCACACGCAAAAGCGCGATCCGCAAAGCAACTTGAAATCGGCCGAGATGATGTTCGATTTCTGGAGCCATGCGCCGGAAAGCCTGCACCAGGTCACCATGCTGTTCTCGGACCGGGGCACGCCAGACGGCTACCGTCACATGGATGGCTTCGGCAGCCACACGTATAGCCTGATCAATGCCGACGGCCAGCGCGTGTACGTGAAATGGCACTTCAAGACGCGCCAGGGCATCAAGAATTTGCCTGCGGCGGAAGCGGGGCGCCTGGCCGGCGCCGATCCCGATTACGCCCAGCGCGACCTGTTCGGCGCCATCGAGCGCGGCGATTTCCCGCAGTGGGAAGTCAAGCTGCAGGTGGCGACGCAGGAGCAACTCGATGCATGGGAGCAGCGCACGGGCTGGAACCCGTTCGACCTGACGAAAGTGTGGCCGCACGCGGACTTCCCGCTGCTGCCGGTCGGTATTTTCGAGCTGAACCGCAACCCGGACAACTACCACGCGGAAGTCGAGCAAGCCGCCTTTTCGCCGGCCAACGCCGTGCCCGGCATGGGTTACTCGCCGGACAAGATGCTGCAAGGTCGCTTGTTCGCCTACCACGACGCCCAGCTGTACCGGGTCGGCACCAACCACCAGCATCTGCCCGTGAATGCGGCCCGCTGTCCCTTCCACAACCAGCAGCGCGATGGCGGCATGGCGATCCACAACGGCGGCGCAGCGCGCAATTACGCGAACGTGGCGGCGGCAGGCACGCAGCCGCAAGGGCTGGGCCACGGTGAGGGGGCGCTGGCGCTCGATGGCGGCGCGGCGCGCTACGATGGTCGCGGCGTGGAAGATGACTTTACGCAAGCCGGTAATCTGTTCCGCTTGATGTCCGCCCAGGCGAAGCAAAACCTGTTCGACAACCTGGCTGGCCCGTTGAGCCAGGTGCGGACGGAAACCTTGCAGCGTCAGCTCGGGCATTTCGAGCGGGCCGATGCGGCCTACGGCGCCGGCGTGCGGGCCGCCTTGCAGGCGCGTGGCGTGACCGTGTAAGCGGATGTTGCAGGCGGAACAAGTATGTTCCGCCTGCTGTTGATGCAGCACAAATTAGAGTGGGATACCAAATATTGCCGTATGGACATATTTGCCTTCCATGCGTAGACTTGTCGGTCTGATGATCGCGCCGCCTTCCTGGCGGCGTCCTGACTAGAAAGTCTTGCAATATGAATATGGCGAAGCTGTCGGTGCATGGGGACGACCCCACGCTCAAATCCATCCTCGAAGTCTTGCCCACGGATCCTGAACGGCAATGGCGCAAGGGCGAGGCGAAGGGCGCGGGCCGCGTGCATCTCGATTCCGGTTTTGAAGTGCTGATCGCGCAGGCGCCCAAATCGCAAGTATTGCCCTCGCGCATACGCAGCTACCTGGCCGAATGCCGCTCGCGTGGCGTCAGCTTCACCATGCCGCGCATCGTTGCCGAGCTGCAACTGGAACTGAGCGGCGACGACACGGTCGACACGCCGCTCGACCTGACCCTGGCCGACATGCAGCACCTGACGGAAATGGGCATCAGCCTGAGCCTGGTGACGCGCTGCGCCGAGGCTTGATGAACGCCTGACACTGAAAAAAATGGCCACCTGTTCAGGGTGGCCATTTTTTGTCATGGTTCGGCGATGTCAACGGTGACCATATTGTCATCGGGCTTGCGGTCGATCAGCTTGTTGTCGGGATCGATGCCCGCCTTGCCGGGTCGGCTGCCGACGATGACGGTATAGCTCGCTTCTCGCGCCGTCATGCGCAGGCGTTCGCGCAGCAGCGGATGGCCATTCGCGTCGTCGACGCCGATCTCGATCCAGTCGTGCAGGGGTGCGTCGTGTTCCTCTCCCTGTTCGCCAGCCGTCAATTTGCTGGCCTGCACCTTGACGGTGACGGCGTACTTGCCATCGCTGCGTTTGGTGGCCGTGGCCGACAGGGCGCGGTTGTCGAACAGCACGATTTTTTCGAACAGGTCATCGATCAGGTAAGCCTGCTCGGGCGGCGTGACCTGGCGCAAGCCCTGGACCAGGGCCGTTACGCTGGCATACGGCGGGCCTTTCTGGCCATAGGTCTTGAGCAGCTCGCGCAGCACGCCGTTGACCTTGTCTTCGCCGATGATGTCTTGCAGCAAGTACATGGCCAGGCTGCCCTTGTGATAGTGGATGTAGGCCTGGTTTTCATTCTCGGCCAGCGGCAATTCCTTCTTGCGCTCTTCGCTGCGTCCCATCAGGTATTGATTCAGGTCATAGCGCAGGAAGCGGCGCATCTTGGCCGGCCCCACGCTTTTCTTCATCACCATCAGGGCCGAATATTCGGCCAGGGTTTCGCTGAGCACGGTAGCGCCCCTTGTATTGCCGCCCACCAATTGATGCGCCCACCATTGGTGCGCCACTTCATGCGCCGTGACGTAGAACGGATAATCGATGTCCTTCGGGTTCTTGTCGTCGACCCTGGCGATGAAGCCCAGCCCTTCCGAATATGGAATCGTGTTCGGGAACGATTGCGCAAACGTGGCGTAGCGGGGGAATTCGACGATGCGCAGGATCTTGTGCTGGTAGGGGCCGAAGTTTTTCGAGTAGTACTCGAGCGCTTCCTTGCTGCCGCGCACGAAGCGATCGAGATTGTATTCATGGCCAGGGTGGTAATACACGTCGATGGCCACGTCTTGCCAGCGCTCGTGCTTGACGGCGTAGCGGGCCGACTGGAACGCATAGAAATTCAGGATCGGCTGTTCCATCGTGTAATGGAAGTAATGGCGGCCCTTGGCGATCCAGTCGTTGTCGAGCATGCCCGGCGCGATGGCCGTCTGGCCGTCGACGGTGCTGACGGTGGCGTCAAAGTTGATGCGGTCGGCGTCGTTACTGACGTAATTGTCGGCCAGTCCCTTCGCATCGTCGCGCGGCAAGGCCCGTTCGCGCGCGGGCAAGCCATGTTTCTTGCGGTCGCGCGGGTCCGTCAGTTCCTGCTGCGGCTGGTAACCGATGTGCGGCAGCACGGCATTCGTGAAGAAGGTGCCGTTGGCCACCACGGGCGTATCCTGGCCCAGGCCGAAGATGCCGCATGGCGCATAGCGGACGTCGAAATCGAGGCCCAGGGTGGCGCCCGGCGCCAGCGGCGCGGCCAGGCGGTAGCTGTAAAAGCCCAGCTTGCCGTCATCGAGGCCGGGATGCACGCGCGCATCGAAACGCAGGCGCATGGTGGCGGTCGGGTCTTGCTGCACAAAAATGTGGCTGATCGGCAAGCTGGTCTTGTTTTGCAGCACATAGCGGCCCGTGACGGTGAGGCTGCGCTGCGCCGGGTAGATGGCCACGTCGAGTTTCACGTCGGTGATTCTCGGCTGTGGCGTGGTGGCAAACTTGCGGTACTGGCGCTCGACACTGGCGCGGTCCGCATCGCGGGCGTAGTCGGATTTGTAATCGTTGGCCACGTGGAAGACGTAGAACAGCACCGCGCCGGCGCCGACGAAGAGCAGGGCGCCGCCGGCAAAGCTGGCCAGCACGCCCTGCGTCAGGCCGTGGCGCGCCAGGCGCAGGCGGATGCGCCAGCTGTCCTGAGCGCCGCGGGGCCAGAACAGCAGCGACAGCACCGTCAACATGACGGCCGCGCCGCTCCAGTACAGCAAGTACCAGCGCTCGCGCAGCAGATAGTGGCCGGCGCCGTTCATGGCCGAATACACGAAGCCTGGCGTGTTGCCGTACAGCAGCAGCGGATCGCCCAGGCCCAGCGAGGAAAAGCTGATGCTGGCGATGTGGTACAGAATCATGGCGAAATACGCCAGGTATTTGTGATTGATCAATACCTGCAGGAAGATGGCCAGCACGGCGATCAGCGCGTAGGACGGCAGGTGCGACAGGAACAGCGATTCCAGGTACAGGCCGGGGTCGAGGCGGTAATAACCCTTGAAGACCTGGATCGACATGCCGCACAGCATGATGACCAGACTCAGCAAGGCTTGCAGGCCGATCAGCGCAAACAGTTTCGACAGCAGGGGCAGCCAGTTCGGCACGGGCAGGGCGTCGAGCATCAGGTACGTGCCCGCCTCGCGTTCGCGCCACACCAGTTCGCCCGCATAGAAGGTGGTAATGATCAGCATGAACAGGGCGAACGAGGCGCTGACCATGTCCAGCACCTTTTCCGTCACCGGATATGTATTCGTGCCGTAGATGGAGCCCATGTCCAGCGCGCCCGCGTACATGGTCAGCACGCCGGCCAGCACGATGACGACAAAATAGATGTTCTTGATGGTTTCGCGCAGGTTCAGCCAGCTCATCTTGACGAGCAGGGCGGCCAGGTTGCGCTGCGCGAAGTCCGGTGTTTCCTGCGTCGACAGCGAAGCGTTCGACAGGCGCAGCGGCACGTCGCCTTCGCTGCGGCGCTTGCCGGCGCCCGCGTCCGTCGTCGCGTGGAACTGGAAGCGCCAGTAGCCGAGCAGCAAGGCCACCAAGGCGAAGCCGGACCAGATGGCGCGGTTCAGCAGGTACACGCCCTCCAGGGTCAGCAGGCGCGTGTTGCGCTCCGCATTCGGCCAGTACTCCGTCAGGCGTATCAGTGCCGTGGTGCCGAAGGGGTCGATCAGGGCGGCCAGGGTCTTGTAGTCGAGGTCGCGCGCCAGCGAGGGCGCCACCAGGTAGCCGATCAGCATGACCACCGAGCTGATGTACACGGGCAGCATGCGCCGCGTCAGGGCCGCGATGACGAAGAAGATGGCGCCAAAGATGAACAGGTTCGGCAGCAGCGTAAAGACGTAGGGCATCAGATAGGCCAGCGCCCGTTGCGGTCCCAGCCGTTCCGGATCGATGCCGGGCAGCCAGGCGCCCAGCCAGGCGCCGATGACGATGCTGGAAAACACCACGGCCAGTACCAGATAAGCACCGAGGAAGCGGCCGAATACGTACTGGTACTTCTTGATCGGTGCGCTGAAGAAGAAATGCTGCATGCCGTACTCGAAATCCTGCTGCACCGAGCGGCCCATCATGGCGGCCACCACCACGGCGCCGAAACAGCCCAGCAGGCTGCACGTAAATGCCAGCGAGCGGGGCGCGTTGATCAGGAACTTGCCGCCGAAACTGATGCTCGCTTCCTTGAAGACGCCTCCGGCCGCAGCCATCCACAGCATGGCCAGCGCCAGGAACATGACGAAATACACCCAGGTGGACAGCAGCTTGAGCCGCTGTCGCGCTTCAAAGCGGGCGATGGCAAACATGGCCGCCCCCTCAGTCGCATTGCGGGGCGACGCGGTGGCGCCCGGCAATGGTGGCGAAATACAGGTCTTCCAGGTCGCCGATGGCTTCCTCGAAGCCATCGCCCGGATCGTCGTCGCTGTAAACGTGGATCAAGGTGCGGCCCGACAGCAAGCGCGTGGAAATGACGGCGTGGCGTTGCTGGAAGCTGGCCAGCTCTTTCTTTTCGACAAAGCGCGCCCAGATCTTGCAGCTGACTTCGTCGATCAGTTCCTGAGTCTTGCCGCACAGCAGTAAATGCCCCTTGTTGATGATGGCCATGTTGGCGCACAGGTCGGCCACGTCGGAGACGATATGGGTCGACAGGATTACCGTCTTGTCTTCGCCGATGTCGGACAGCAGATTATGGAAGCGGACCCGCTCCTGCGGGTCGAGGCCGGCCGTCGGCTCGTCGACGATGATCAGTTTCGGGTCGCCCAGCAGGGCTTGCGCGATGCCGAAGCGCTGGCGCATGCCGCCGGAAAAGCTGCCCAGGCGCTGGTGGCGCACGTCGAACAAATTGGTTTGCTGCAACAGGCCATCGACGACCTCGCGCCGGCGCGCCCGTTGCGACAGGCCTTTCAAGGTGGCGAAGTGGTCGAGCAGCTCGTAGGCCGTCACTTTCGGGTACAGGCCGAAGTCTTGCGGCAGGTAGCCCAGCATGCGGCGGATCTCGTCCTTGTCGTCAAGCACGTCGTAGTCGCCGAAGAAAATGGAGCCGGAATCGCATTCCTGCAAGGTGGCCAGGGTGCGCATCAGAGTCGACTTGCCGGCGCCATTCGGGCCCAGCAAGCCAAACATCCCGGGCGGTATCGTCAGCGACACGTTATCCAGCGCCACCACGCCATTCGCGTAGGTCTTCGACAATTTGCGAATCTGCAATTCCATACAACTCCTAACTCATGCGTTGCAGCCCGATGGTGCAGGGCTTCTCTATGCTGGCATTGTATTGAATTTAAGACGTACTGGGCAGTTGCATGCGATACACGGCATTTTCGCGTGCCCAGAGTGCAGCTGAGCGGGGTGGACGGCACCCCGCTTCGCCCTTGTTCGCGGGTCTAGTTGCGGAAGAGTACGGATTCGCGATTGAACCACCAGCGGCACAGCATCAGCAGGGCGCCCGCGATCACCGTGGTCGAGGCCAGGATGACGCCGAACATGCGGTAATCCATGGTGCCCTTGACCAGTTCCTTCATGGCCAGCGACACGTTGGTCAGCGGCACCATGGCCCACATCCAGTTCAGTTCGACGCCGGGCAGCATGGCCGCCACCGTGGGCAGGATGACGAACAGCATCAATGGCGTGATCATGCCGGCCGCTTCCTTGTAGCTTTTCGCATAGATCGAGATCGACAGCAGCAGCGAAGCGAAGATGGCGGCCGTCGGCACCAGCATCAGGGTCACCATGGCCAGGTCGGGCAAGCCGATGCTGCGCACCATGACGGCCATGTTGCCTTCGAGCGAACTGCCGAAGAAGGCCAGCAGGGCGCCCATGCTGCCCACCATCAGCACGGCCGAGGTCATGCCCACCGTAAACAGCACGAGGAACTTGGCCAGCACGATGGCGCTGCGCGGCACGGGCGCCAGCAGCAGGGTTTCCAGGGTGCCCCGTTCCTTTTCGCCCGCGCCCAGGTCGATGGCCGGATACATGGCCGCCGTCAGGCACACCATCAGCAGCAGATAGGGCAGCATGCCGCCGACGATGGCGCCCATCTGCTCGCGCTCGTTGGCCGTCGACTGCTTATCGAGCACGATGGGGTGCAGGGCAAAGGCCAGCTGGGCCGGGCTCAGGTTCAGGGCCGACAGCGCGCTTTCGCGCAGGCTGGCGTTATACGCCTCGACGATCTCGCGCACCCGCTGCTGCGTCACGTCGACCGTGCTGGCGCTGTTGTAGTGCAGCACTACCTTGGCTTGCTGCTGTTGCTGCAGCGCCTCTTCAAACCGGGGCGGAATGACGACGGCGAACTTGATCGTGTCGTCGCCGATGGCGCGGCGGATGTCGCCCTCGCTGGCCAGCGGCACTTCGCGCAGGTTGTGCTGCTGGGCAAAACGCCCGCTCAAGCCCGGCGAATGGTCCTTGCCGAACAGCGCGTAGCGCATTTCCGCCGTCTTCGCGTTCTTGAACATATTGCTTGAAACATAAGCAAAGCCGCCAAAGATCAGCGGCATGGCAAAGATGGGGATGAGGATGGTGAAGATCAGCGTCTTGCGGTCGCGCGTGAGTTCCAGCAACTCTTTCAGATAAATGGTCCACATGGCTCAGGCTCCCTGGTTGATGACGCTGAC
The DNA here is from genome assembly GCF_002735705.1 of Janthinobacterium sp. BJB426. Taxonomy (GTDB): domain Bacteria; phylum Pseudomonadota; class Gammaproteobacteria; order Burkholderiales; family Burkholderiaceae_D; genus Janthinobacterium. The sequence continues at coordinate 42,353 of NZ_PDZL01000017.1, read as the reverse complement.
AAAGGCGTCGTACAGATCGGTACTGCCGCCCAGGTGGCGCAGTTCGTTGACCGTGCCATTGAAGGCGGTGGTGCCGCGGTTGATGATGCAGACGCGGTCGCACAGCTTTTCCACCTCGTGCAGGTGGTGCGTGGAAAAGATCAGCGGCACGCGCAGCGCCTTGTAGCTGGCGATGAAGTCGAGCAGGATCTTGGCCGACATCACGTCCAGGCCCGAGGTCGGCTCGTCGAGGATCACCACCTGCGGCTCGTGCACGACGGTGCGGGCGATCGCGCACTTCTGTTTCATGCCCGTCGACAATTGATCGGCCCGCTTGCCGCCGTATTCCTCCATCTGCAGCAGGGAAAACAGTTCGTCGCAGCGGTGTTTCAGCTTGTCGGCCGGCATGCCATGCAGGCGGCCAAAATATTCCACGTTCTCGCGCGCCGTCAGGCGGCCATACAAGCCTGTCGAACCGGACAGGAAACCGATGCTCTGGCGCGCCACCAGCGGCTGGCGCAGCACGTCGACGCCGTTGACGAGGGCACTGCCCGCGTCCGCTTGCAAGGCCGTCGACAGCAGGCGCAGGGTGGTCGTCTTGCCGGCGCCATTCGGGCCCAGCAGGCCCAGCACTTCGCCGGGAGCGCAGCTGAAACTGACGTCACGCACGGCGTGAAACCAGCCCTCATGTTCGCGCGGATCGCTGACGTGCACGGCCTTGCCTTTGTGGGGCGGCATGCGGAAACGTTTTGCCAGGTGCTTGACCTCAATCATGTGCTTCATCCATTTAACGGTGAAGAACGAGAGTAGCATGCAAAAAATGTAACTTGCAAGGTGGAAATATCGTTTGGTCTATTGAAAAAAACAGCATCTTCATGCAAGCTGGCCCGGTGGGCGCCGGCGGACGGCGCGGGAGAGCGCAATGCAAACGATCGATCAGGCGATGCAGGACAAGGTACTGGCCGTGGCGCGCGCCGGCATGACCAGTGCCGAAGCCATCGGTTTCTTCCGCGTCAGCCTGGGGCTGTACTACCTGGCCGGCCTGATGACGGAGGAAACCCTCGATTTCAAGCAGATCGACGCGAAGTACAACCGTTTTATCTACCACTCGCTGGGTGGCGGGCACAGCATTGCCAGCGTGCTGCAATTCATGAGCGGTGAGAAAGTCTTGCGCGTGCTGCAATCGGAGCGTTTTCGCGCCGCGTTTGCCGAATACTGCCCGGACATTCCCGTCGACAGCATTTCTTTCCTGATTTCACTGAACCTGGGCGTGGCGAAAAGCCTGTCCGGCCTGGACGCCGTCGGTCCCGTGGTGGACTGGATCGAGCAGGAAAAAGCGCGCACAAGTCAATAAAGCCCCGTTCACCCTGCGCGCGGCGTGGGGACTGCTGGCCCTGATCGTCCTATAATTCATGCTTTACTACTCATGAGCATAGCCACGATGACCGCGAACCGCCACTTTGACCCCCTGGATCGTTTGATTGTTGGCGCCGACAAGGCCCTGCGCGTCATGGCTGGCGTGGCCTCCGCTTCGCGCCCCACGCCGGCCGCACATGCGCCCGATGCGCAGCTGAGCCCGGCCGAACAGCGCCACAGCGCCGGCTTGATGCGCGTCAACCATGTGGGCGAAGTGTGCGCGCAAGCCCTGTACAACTCGCAGGCGCGCTATGCGCATAGCCCGGCCATCCGCGCCCAGTTCGACGAAGCGGGACGCGAAGAGGAAGATCATTTGGCCTGGACGGCGCAGCGCCTGACGGAGCTGGGCTCGCGTCTGAGCCTGCTCAATCCCCTGTGGTATGCGGGTTCGTTTGCGCTGGGCACCATCGCCGCGCGCATGGGCGACGGCCGCAGCCTGGGTTTCGTGGTGGAAACGGAACGCCAGGTGGAAGCGCACCTGGCCAGCCACTTGCAGGAATTGCCGCCGCAGGACGCAAAGTCGCGCGCCATCGTGAGACAGATGGCCATCGATGAAGTGGAGCACGGCGCTGCGGCCCAGCGGCTGGGCGCCATCGATACGCCGGCGCCCGTCAAGGCGCTGATGGGCATCATGGGTAAAGTGATGACGAAAACCGCGTATTACATATAAATAAGCGATAAAAAAGGCGCTCCGTGGAGCGCCCTGCATTATTCCTCGATGATTTCAAAGGAATGTGTAATCTCCGCCGTTTTGGCCAGCATGATCGACGCCGAGCAATATTTGTCATGCGACAAGGCCACGGCCCGTTCCACGGCCGTCGGTTTCAGGGCCTTGCCCCGCACGGTGAAGTGGAAGTGGATCTTGGTAAACACTTTCGGATCGGTGTCGGCGCGGTCGGCCTTCAGGGTCACTTCGCAGCCACTGACGGCTTCGCGTCCGCGTTTCAGGATCAGCACCACGTCATAGGCAGTGCAGCCGCCCGTGCCCAGCAAGACCATTTCCATGGGGCGTGGCGCCAGGTTGTGGCCGCCGCCATCGGGCGCGCCATCCATGGTCACCAGGTGGCCGGAACCCGTTTCTGCCCGAAAACTCATGCCCGACGGGCCATTCCAGCTGACTTTGCATTCCATCGTACTCTCCGAAAATTGTAAGCGTTTTGTATTGTAATAGAGGAATGCCCATCCATGTGCCGCCCGCCGGCCCGCAGCCGGCCTCGATTGCGGCTTGACGCGGCAAGCCAAAGCCGCTTATACTTGTCGGCTTTCCGTTCGCTCAGGAAAAGTAAATAAGGCAGAGTCCGCATAGCAGCATCGGCGGAACCACCATTTGAGCGTGTAATCTATTAGGAAGTCAACATGAAAACATTTTCCGCTAAAGGACATGAAGTCCAGCGCGATTGGTTCGTGGTTGACGCGACGGACAAAGTCCTCGGACGTGTTGCCAGCGAAGTGGCACTCCGACTGCGCGGCAAACACAAACCAGAATTTACTCCTCACGTCGATACCGGCGACTTTATCGTCGTCATCAACGCAGGCAAACTGCGTGTGACCGGTACCAAAGCTACTGAGAAAATTTACTACCGTCACTCTGGCTATCCAGGCGGCATCTACGAAACCAACTTCCAGAAAATGCAACAGCGTTTTCCAGGTCGCGCGCTTGAGAAAGCGGTCAAGGGCATGTTGCCTAAAGGCCCACTCGGCTACGCAATGATCAAGAAGCTGAAAGTGTACGCGGAAGGTTCCCATCCGCACGCTGCTCAGCAACCTAAAGCACTTGTTCTCTAAGGAACTGACATGATCGGTAATTACAATTATGGAACCGGCCGTCGCAAAAGTGCAGTGGCTCGGGTTTTTATCAAAGTTGGCACAGGCTTGATCGTTGTTAACGGCAAACCAGCAAACGAATACTTTTCGCGCGAAACGGGTCTGATGGTCATCCGTCAACCACTGGAACTGACCGGCAATGTCGAGCGTTTCGACATCAAAGTCAACGTCCATGGCGGCGGTGAGTCGGGCCAGGCTGGTGCAGTTCGTCACGGCATCACCCGCGCTCTGATCGACTACGATGCAGCGTTGAAACCGGAACTGGCGAAAGCCGGCTTCGTGACCCGCGATGCACGTGAAGTCGAGCGTAAAAAAGTTGGTCTGCGCAAAGCACGTCGCGCAAAGCAATTCTCGAAGCGTTAATTTCTACGCTACAGCACCTTCCGGGGTGCTGGTCGAAAAGCCGCTGGACTTCGGTCTCGCGGCTTTTTTGCATTTCAGCGGGATACGCCGTTGCGCTGTAAAATACGCGGAAAACCCGCAGGGGGAGCATTTCCCCTCATCTTTATGCACTCTATACACAAGGAAAGAACATGATCAAAGTTGGCATCGTCGGCGGCACTGGATACACGGGCGTGGAATTGCTGCGCTTGCTCGCTACCCATCCAGATGTCGAGTTGACGGCGATTACCTCGCGCAAGGAAGATGGCTTGCCCGTTGCTGACATGTATCCTTCCCTGCGTGGCCACGTGAAACTGGCGTTTTCCTCGCCCGATAAAGCCAATCTGGAGCAGTGCGACGTGGTCTTCTTTGCCACCCCGCATGGTGTTGCGATGGCACAAGCATCAGCCCTGCTGGCCGCCGGCGTGAAAGTCATCGACCTGGCCGCCGACTTCCGTCTGAAAGACCAGGCCAAGTTCGAGCAGTGGTACAAGATTCCCCATACGGCGCCAGAGCTGATCGAGCAAGCCGTGTACGGTTTGCCGGAGCTGAACCGTGAAGACATCAAGCAAGCGAAGCTGATCGCCAACCCCGGTTGCTACCCGACCACCATGCAGCTGGGTTTTTACCCGCTGCTCAAGGCGGGCCTGGTCAACGCGGGCGGCTTGATCGCCGACTGCAAGTCGGGCGTGTCGGGCGCCGGCCGCAAGGCGGAAATCGGTATCCTGTTCTCGGAAAGCAGCGACAGCTTCAAGGCCTATGGCGTGGCGGGTCACCGCCACCTGCCGGAAACGACGGCGCAATTGCAGCGTTTCACGGATGAGAAAGTGGCGCTGACCTTCACGCCGCACCTGGTGCCGATGATCCGCGGCATGCATTCGACCCTGTACGCGCAGCTGAACAAGGATGTCAGCAATGAAGAGCTGCAAGCATTGTTCGAAGAGCAATACAAGGACGAGCCTTTCGTCGACGTGATGCCTTTCGGCTCGCATCCGGAAACCCGCTCCACGCGCGGTTCGAACATGTTGCGCCTGGCCTTGCACCGTCCTGAAGGCGGCAATACCGTCATCGTACTGGTGGTGCAGGACAATCTGGTCAAGGGCGCGTCCGGCCAGGCCGTGCAATGCATGAACTTGATGTTTGGCTTGAAAGAAACGGCCGGTTTGCAACACATCGCCCTGCTGCCGTAACGATACGCGACTGTGCTTGCGCAGGTCCGGCGCCTTTTTGCCGGACCTGTGATAAATTGGACTGCCACGTACCCCGACAGGATGACGTTCATGTTCGAGCGCAACGCGAAAAACCCCATCGATACCCTGATCGGCGCTGCCACGCGGATCGAGGGCGACTTGCTGTTTTGCGGCGGCCTGCGCATCGACGGCCATGTGCGCGGCAATGTCACGGGCGAGCCGGGCGAGCCCACGTATGTGGTGCTGGGCGAGGCGGGCCGCATCGATGGCGAGGTGCGCTGCTCGAGCCTGGTCGTCAGCGGCGAGATCAATGGCCCCGTGTATGTGTCCGAAATGCTTGAAATCCAGCCAAAAGCCCGCATTGTAGGAGAGGTCTATTACAAGGTGCTGGAAATGCACAGCGGCGCCCTGGTGCAGGGCAAGCTCAGCCGGCACGACAGCGCCGACCCCGTGCTGCACCTGGCCGTATCGGAAATGTGAGCAGGAACAACACCGTCCAGCCGCATCAGCGGCGGCCGCAGCGCGAGTTGCGCCAACAGTCTATAATGACTTAATGTTTTCTAGTAGGAGTGCCTGATATGAATGCCGTCGCTGAAATGCAAGATGTGATCCCTTCCCCTATTATCTTTACCGATAGCGCCGCTGAAAAAGTCGCGCAGCTGATCGAAGAAGAAGGCAATCCCGACCTGAAATTGCGCGTCTTCGTGCAGGGTGGCGGCTGCTCCGGTTTCCAGTACGGTTTCACCTTCGACGAAATCGTCAACGAAGATGACACCACCATGGTCAAGAACGGCGTCCAGCTGTTGATCGATTCCATGAGCTACCAGTACCTGGTCGGCGCGGAAATCGACTACAAGGATGACCTGGAAGGCGCGCAGTTCGTGATCAAGAATCCGACCGCGACGTCGACCTGCGGTTGCGGTTCTTCGTTCTCCGTTTAAGTACTAAACTGGGCAAGCAAGAAAATAGCGGATCGATGATCCGCTATTTGTGTTTCTGGAATAGTTATTCCATGTCAACGTGGGTACAGCGCTCCCAGTACCCGCAACCCCTGCGCACCCGTCACCGTGGGTAAATTGCCCGGCTTGCGTTGCGTAAAACGCCAGGCCAGCCAGGCGAACGCCAGCGCCTCGACCTGGCTCGGCGCCACGCCCAGGGCTGCAGTCGATTCCACCGCCATGCCCGGCAATTGCCGGGCCAGCGCCGCCATCAGGCTGGCGTTCTGCGCGCCGCCGCCACATACATAGACCGTTTCCGCCGTTGCCCCGTCGCGCAAGATGGCGTGCGCCAGGCTGGCGGCCGTCAGCTGCGTCAGGGTCGCCTGCACGTCGGCAGGCTTGGCCAGCGGATAGTTGCTCAGCTTGCTATTCAGCCAGTCGGCATGGAACAGGTCGCGTCCCGTGCTTTTTGGCGCCGGCAAGTCAAAATACGGGTCGTTGAGCAATTCCGCCAGCAGGGCAGGGATGACCTGGCCTGTCGCTGCCCAGGCGCCGTTGGCATCGTAGGGCTGGCCCAGGTGCTGCAGGACCCAGCCATCCATCAGCGCATTGCCGGGACCCGTGTCGTAGCCCGTCACCGTGCCGTCCGCGTGCAGCACGCTGATATTGCTGATGCCGCCGATATTGGCAAGCACGCGCGTGTGGCCGGGCAAATTGAAAATGGCCTGGTGAAAAGCAGGCACCAGCGGCGCGCCCTGGCCGCCGGCCGCCACGTCGCGGCTGCGCAAGTCGGCGATGACGTCGATGCCCGTCAGTTCAGCCAGCAGGGCCGGGTTGTTCAGCTGGCGCGTAAAGCCCAGCTCGGGGCGGTGGCGGATGGTCTGGCCATGCGCGCCGATGGCGACGATGGCGTCCGCGACTATGCCCGCGTTGCCTAAAAGCATGGCGACGCAATCGGCGTAATGGCGCACGAGTTGGTTTGCCGCCAGCGCTTCACGTTCGATTTCATTCTGGCCGGCACTTTGCAACGCCATCAGGTCGGCGCGCAGGCTGGCGGGGAAAGGAATGTACGCATCGCCCAGGCTGCGCGTGCCCTCGTCGGAAAAGTCGACCAGCGCGCCGTCGACGCCGTCCAGGCTGGTGCCCGACATTAAACCGATATACAGCATGGTGTTTCCTCGCGTGCGTAAGTGATGGATGCATTGTGCCGCATTTTCCTGCGCACATAAAACAAAGGCACCGGCCATCTGCATGGGCGGTGCCTTTATATATTGCCCGAAGGCAGTGTTGCTTAACGCGACGCCAGCGCCGTGTCGTTCGGACGCAGCAGGGTGAAGCGGTGCATCATGTCATTGGACACCATGCGGAAGCGGCTCAGCTCGGCAGCCGTCAATGGCGCCTGGGCTTGTACGTTCAGCTTGCTTGGGTCTTGTGCCACGCCGCCGACGCGGAATTCATAGTGCAAATGGGCGCCCGTGGACCAGCCGGTGGTGCCGACGTAGCCGATCACATCGCCCTGGCTGACTTTTTGACCTTTTTTCAGGCCCGAAGCGAAGCGGCTCATGTGCGCATAGGCGGTGGTGTAGTTGGCCCAGTGTTTCAGGACAACAACATTGCCGTAACCGTTTTGGCTGCCAACGGAATCGACCACGCCGTCGCCCGAAGCGCGGATAGGGGTGCCCGTTGCTGCAGCGAAATCGATGCCCTTGTGCGCTTTCCAGTTGCCGGAAATCGGGTGCACGCGCATGGAGAAGCCGGACGAGATGCGGGAGAATTCGAGAGGGGATTTCAGGAAGGCTTTTTTGAGGGACTTGCCGTCGAAACTGTAGTAACCGCCGCCTTGCTTGCTGGCTGGGTCTTCGAACCAAACGGATTGGTAAGTCGTGCCGCGGTTGGTGAATTCACCGGCCAGGATGCGGCCCGCTCGGACAAATTCGCCATCTTGCCAGAATGTTTCGTAGACAACATTGAACGAGTCGCCGCGTTTCAGGTCGGAGCGGAAGTCGATATTGGTGGAGAACATTTCCACGATTTGCGCGGAAATCGAGTCTGGCAGGCGGGTGCCGTCCAGGCTGGAGTCGGTGGCGGCGAACAGGGTGGAAGTAATCTTGCGCGCGTGCATTTCAACGCGGCGTTCCAGCTGGGCTGCCACTTCCGTGGCCACGAACTTGTCGCCCTTGCGGGTGATCAGGATGTTCTTGACCGATTTGTCCGTGCCGTCGACGAGGGTGGCGCGCATCCAGTTGAGGTCGCCGTTTTCGGACGTTTGCGCTTGCACGCGCTTGCCCGATTTCAGCAACATCACGCCGCGCGCGATCTTGTCGGTTTTGATGAAATTGGCGGCCACAGGATCATCCACGCCGAGACGTGTCAGCAGGGTGGCGAGGGTATCGCCAGCGCGGACTTTTTCTTCGTGGGTGAAATTCTGGTCTACCTGTTCCATCGCGGAAATTTGCGAGGCGAGATCAGGCATTTCCAGGTTCTGGGCGATGGACGTGACCGGCAGGTCAGACGCATCGGGCGCCATGGGCGACACAGCGACCGCGCCGAAGGCGGCCACGGCGAGCAGCACTGCGGACGCGCCGATAATGCGTGCCTTGCGTGTCGTCGTCAACTGTGTGTACAAGCGTGAGCCTGTGATTTTATGTATAGGGTTCATGCAATCAGTTAAAATTTGCCCTTGAACGATTCGTGAACTAGTGCTCTTTGTTATTGTTATTTTGGTTCGTTTTCATACGGCAAGATTGATGGGATCGAGCATTATAGCAAACTCCGCAAACCTACTACCATTTTGAGATCTACAGTCAAATTTTATGGAAATCAACACCACCGCATCGCCTACAAAGGCTAACGCCGCTCAGACCGCGCTTCCGCTGTCGGACAGAGTACAAGAAGCCCTCGCGATTACCAAGCGTGGCGTCGACGAACTCTTGATCGAAAGCGAATTTGCGCAAAAATTAGCACGCTCCGAGAAAACCGGTGTTCCACTGCGCATCAAACTGGGCCTGGACCCGACCGCACCCGACTTGCATCTGGGCCACACTGTCGTGCTGAACAAGATGCGCCAGCTGCAAAACCTCGGTCATCAAGTCATTTTCCTCATCGGCGACTTCACGTCCATGATCGGCGACCCTTCGGGCCGCAATGTCACGCGCCCGCCGTTGACCAAGGAACAGATCGAGATTAACGCGATGACGTATTTCGCGCAAGCATCTTTGGTGCTGGACGCCAGCAAGACCGAAATCCGCTATAACTCCGAGTGGTGCGATCCGCTGGGCGCGCGCGGCATCATCCAACTCGCTTCCCACTACACGGTGGCGCGCATGATCGAGCGCGACGACTTTACCAAGCGCTTCCAGGGCGGCATTCCTATTTCCGTCCATGAATTCCTGTACCCGCTGATGCAGGGTTACGACTCGGTGGCCCTGAAATCGGACCTGGAACTGGGCGGCACGGACCAGAAGTTCAACCTGCTGGTGGGCCGCGAACTGCAAAAGCAGTACGGACAGGAGCAGCAGTGTATTTTGACCATGCCGCTGCTGGAAGGTTTGGACGGCGTGGAAAAAATGTCCAAGTCGAAGAATAACTACATCGGCATCACGGAACCTGGCAACACCATGTTCGCCAAGCTGATGAGCATTTCCGACGTCATGATGTGGCGCTACTACGAGCTGCTGTCGTGGCGCTCGATCGCCGAACTGGCGCAGCTGAAGCGTGAAGTCGAGGAAGGCCGCAATCCGCGCGACGCCAAGGTTGCGCTGGCGCAAGAGATCGTCGCCCGCTTCCACTCGCAGCAGGCGGCGGAAGATGCGCTGGCCGACTTCGTCAACCGCTCGAAGGGCGGCATCCCCGACGATATCCCGGAAGTGACCTTGGCCGGCGCACCGCTGGGCATCCCGCAGTTGCTGAAACAGGCTGGCCTGTGTCCGTCGACGTCGGAAGCCATGCGCAAGATCGACCAGGGCGGCGTGCGCATCGATGGCGCCGTCATCAGCGACAAGGGCTTGCAAGTGGACGCCGGCCAGTTCGTGTTGCAAGTTGGCAAGCGCAGTTTCGCGCGCGTCACCTTGACGGCATGATCGCGCTGTTGCAGCGCGTTACGCAGGCGAAGGTCGATGTTGCCGGCGCCACCATCGGCGCCATCGACGCTGGCCTGATGGTGCTCGTGTGCGCGGAGCGGGGTGATACCGAGAAGGAGGCAGACGCCCTGCTGGCCAAGCTGCTCGGCTACCGCGTGTTTACCGACGAGGCGGGCAAGATGAACCGCAGCGTGACGGACGTGGCCGGCGGCCTGCTGCTGGTGCCGCAGTTCACCTTGGCGGCCGACACCAAGTCCGGCACGCGCCCGTCGTTCACGCCGGCGGCCGCGCCGCAGGACGGCTTGCGCCTGTTCACGCATTTCGTGGACCAGGCGCGCAGCCGCCATGCGACCGTGCAAACGGGGCAGTTTGGTGCCGACATGCAAGTGTCGCTGACGAACGACGGCCCGGTGACCTTCTGGCTGCAAGTGAATGCCAAGCAATAAATAAAAACTATAAAGAGGAGCAAGCGATGAAATTGTGGAGCGAGACGTTTCGTGATGGCGGCCTGATGCCGGCCGAATATACTTTTGCCGAGATCGATCCGGCCAGCCGCGTGCGCCTCGCAGGCAACCGCAATCCCCATCTGGCCTGGGATGAGGTGCCCAACGGTACCGAGTCGCTCGCCCTGTTCTGCATCGACCCCGATGCGCCGCAAGACGCCAGCCTGGCCAACCGCGATGACCAGGCGTTGCCGCTGACGGCGCTGCGCGGCGACTTTTATCACTGGAGCTTGCTCGACTTGCCGCCTGCCATGCGGGTTATTGCCGCCGGAGAATTTTCCAGCGGCATCACCCCGCGCGGCAAGGCTGCCGGCACTGGTACAGGGCTGCGTCAGGGCCTCAACGACTACACGGCCTGGTTTGCCGGCGATGCGGCCATGGCCGGCGATTATTACGGTTATGATGGCCCGTGCCCGCCGTGGAACGACGAGCGCATCCATCACTATATCTTCCGTCTGTACGCGCTCGACGTGCCACAGTTGGCCTTGCCTGAGCGTTTTACGGGGCAGCAAGCGCATGCCGCCCTGTACGGCCACATCCTCGACGAAGCCCAACTCGTCGTCGCCTATTCGCTCAATCCCGAGTTGGCACTTACCCTGAAGAAATAAAGCATGAGCACCACGATCTTACTGATACGCCATGGCGAAACGGCCTGGAATGCGGGCCGCCGCCTGCAGGGCCATATCGACATCGCCTTGAACGAGGCGGGCCTGACGCAAGCGGCCGCGCTGGGGCAGGCGCTGGCGGACGAACCGCTGGCCGCCATCCTCGCCAGCGATTTGCAGCGCGCGCAGCAGACGGCGCAAGCCGTGGCCGACGTGAAAGATTTACCCGTGCAAACGGATCCCTTGCTGCGCGAGCGCTGCTATGGCTCCTTCGAAGGCTTGCTGTATGCGGATATTGCCGCGCGCTATCCGCACGAGTATGCGCAGTGGCAATCGCGCCAGATCGATGCCGTGATGCCGTCGGGCGAGCGCCAGGCCGAAAGTTTCCGCCAGTTTTATGCGCGCGCGAATGGCGCCATCGCCCGCTGGGCCCGGCAGTACGACGGCCAGACGATCGCCATCGTGGCCCACGGCGGCGTGCTCGAGTGCGCTTACCGCGAGGCGGTCGGCATGACGCTCGACAGTCCGCGCGACTTCCAGGTCAAAAATGCCAGCGTCAACCGTTTTTCTTACGCCGACGGCAAACTGCATTTAGTGCACTGGGGAAATATCGAACACCTGAGCGCGCCCGCGATGGACGAGCTGGGCTAAGAGCGCTCCAAGCGGCCTCATCGTCACTCTGACGCACTGAGCTAAAAAAATAGTGCTTATTAATTAGGCAGGGAATCGGTTAAAATAGCAGGTTCCTCCGTCCATTCCAGGTTCTTCAGTGCAAATCGGCCCTCACATTCTGCGCAACAACGTTTTCGTCGCTCCCATGGCGGGCGTGACGGATCGGCCTTTCCGCCAGTTGTGCAAGCAGTTGGGTGCCGGTTACGCCGTGTCGGAGATGGCGGCGTCGAATCCGCGCCTGTGGGCGACGGAAAAAAGCTCGCGCCGCACGGACCATGAAGGCGAAATGGAACCGAAAGCCGTGCAGATCGCCGGCGCCGATCCGCAAGACCTGGCCGACTGCGCCAAGTTCAATGTGGACCGGGGCGCGCAGATCATCGACATCAACATGGGTTGCCCAGTCAAAAAGGTGTGCAACAGCTGGTGCGGTTCGGCCCTGCTGCAAAACGAAAGCCTGGTCGAAAAGATCTTGCACGCCGTCGTCAACGCCGTTGACGTGCCCGTCACCCTGAAATTTCGCACGGGCTGGAACCGCGAAAACAAGAACGCCCTGAAAATCGCCCGCATTGCCGAGCAAGCCGGCATCCAGATGCTGACCCTGCACGGCCGCACGCGCGCCGATGGCTACAAGGGCGATGCCGAATATGAAACCATTGCCGCCGTGAAAGCATCGGTGGGCATTCCCGTGGTGGCCAATGGCGACATTACCAGCCCGGAAAAGGCCCGTTTTGTGCTGGATCAAACGGGCGCCGATGCCGTCATGATCGGCCGCGCGGCGCAGGGCAGGCCGTGGATTTGCCGCGAAATCGACCATTTTTTGCGCACCGGCACCTTGCTGCCGGCGCCGTACGTGGATGAAGTGCGTAGCCTGATGGATGAGCATTTGCGCGCCCATTACGCGTTTTATGGGGAATTTCTCGGCGTGCGCACGGCGCGCAAGCACATCGGCTGGTATGTCAAGGATCTGGAAGGCGGCGAAGCGTTCCGGCAGCAAATGAACTTGCTGGAGTCGACGGACGCGCAGTTGCTGGCCGTCGATCAATTTTTTGAGTCGCAATGGAAATTTGGCGAACGGTTACAATACCGCCTCTCCGAATCCAGTGAAAGTGGCCTGATCGATGTGATCAAACCGATGGCCACGGCAGCATGAGCAGATAGCAACAAGCAGGGTAAATCAGTTACCAGCAGTACAAGGGCGAGCGCCTATACAGAGCGTCATGCAATATTAATTACAACACCGAGGCAAGAGGGCAGCACGCGGACCGCATGAGCGACGCGGCACCGGATAGCCAGGTGTTCAGCCGGTTGAAGCATAAAAATGAGCAAAGAAAGCATTCAGGAAGTCGTACAGAAAAGTCTAGAAGATTACTTCAATGACCTGGGCGAACAGCAAGCATCGAATATCTATGACATGGTCGTACTGACCGTGGAAAAGCCCATCCTGGAAGTCGTGATGACACGCGCCGATGGCAACCAGTCGCACGCCGCGCAGATGCTGGGCATCAACCGCAATACCCTGCGCAAGAAATTGCAGGAGCACGGTTTGCTGTAATGCCGGCATGCAAGTGACGCCAAGATTTGAATCCGCCGCAGCGGGCCCAGCCTGTTAGCTGACCGCTGCGCCATTCGCCAAGAACACTTAACCACCTAGCCACAGCCATGATCAAACAAGCTCTCCTCTCCGTTTCCGACAAGACCGGCGTTCTCGAATTCGCCCGCGCCCTGTCCGCCCTCGGCGTCAACCTCCTGTCCACGGGCGGCACCGCCAAATTGCTGGCAGACAACGGTGTTCCTGTGACGGAAGTTGCCGATTACACGGGTTTCCCGGAGATGCTCGATGGCCGTGTGAAAACCCTGCACCCGAAAGTGCACGGCGGTATCCTGGCGCGCCGCGATTTCCCTGAGCACATGTCGAAACTGGTCGAGCACGACATGCCGACCATCGACATGGTGGTGGTGAATCTTTACCCGTTCCAGGGCACGGTCGCCAAGGCCGATTGCACCCTGGAAGACGCGATCGAAAACATCGATATCGGCGGCCCGACCATGCTGCGTTCGGCTGCCAAGAACCACAAGGACGTGGTTGTCATTTGCGATCCGACCGACTACGACGCGGTGCTGGCGGAAATGCGCTCGGCCGACGGCAAGGCAGGCGACGTCAGCTATGACACCAAATTCATGCTGGCGAAAAAAGTCTTTGCGCACACGGCGCAATACGATGGCGCCATCACCAACTACCTGACCAGCCTGGGCCCGACGAAAGTGCACGCCGAGCGCGGCGCTTATCCGCAAATCCTGAACGTGGCCTTTGAAAAAGTGCAAGACATGCGCTACGGTGAAAACCCGCACCAGAGCGCCGCCTTCTACCGCGACCTCGTCACCACCGACGGCGCGCTGGCCAACTATCGCCAGCTGCAAGGTAAGGAATTGTCGTACAACAACATCGCCGACGCTGATGCGGCCTGGGAATGCGTGAAGAGCATGGGCGGCTTCGAGCAGAGCGCCGCTTGCGTCATCGTCAAGCACGCGAACCCGTGCGGCGTGGCCCTGGGCAAGAATGCGGCGGAAGCGTATGCGCGCGCCCTGCAGACGGACCCGACCTCGGCATTCGGCGGCATCATCGCCTTCAACACGGAACTCGACGGCGCCACGGCCGGCGAAATCGCCAAGCTGTTCGTCGAAGTGCTGATCGCCCCGTCGTTCTCCGCTGAAGCGAAACAGATTCTGTCGAGCAAGCAAAACGTGCGCATGCTGGAAATCCCGCTGGGCAGCGGCGTGCACGCCATGGACTTCAAGCGCGTCGGTGGCGGCTTGCTGGTGCAATCGCCGGACGCGAAAAACGTCGGTATCGGCGACTTGCGCGTGGTCAGCAAGCTGCAGCCAACGCCGCAGCAGCTGGCCGACCTGATGTTTGCCTGGAAAGTGGCGAAATTCGTCAAGTCGAACGCCATCGTCTTCTGCGGCAATAACATGACGCTGGGCGTGGGCGCCGGCCAGATGAGCCGCATCGACTCGGCCCGTATCGCTTCCATCAAGGCGCAAAACGCCGGCCTGAGCCTGACCGGTTCCGTCGTGGCGTCGGACGCCTTCTTCCCGTTCCGCGACGGCCTCGACGTCGTCGTTGACGCGGGCGCGACCTGCGTGATCCACCCGGGCGGCTCCATGCGCGACCAGGAAGTGATCGATGCGGCGGACGAGCGCGGCGTCGTAATGCTTTATACCGGAACGCGTCACTTCCGTCATTGATCTGGAACAGGCCGGGATTCCATACTCGGCCAGCAGTAACTCAGCGGCAGGCACCGGTTATTCACCGGTGCCTGCCGTATTCATTATAGAATCTGGCGATGATTATTCTTGGCATCGATCCTGGCCTGCGCACGACCGGCTTTGGGGTCATTGAAAAACACGGCAACAAGCTGCGCTATATCGCTTCGGGTACCGTCAAGACGGGTTCCGAAGGGGAATTGCCGCCGCGCCTGAAGATCATCCTGCAGGGCGTGAGCGAAATCGTCGGCACTTACCAGCCCGATTGCGCGGCCATCGAAAAAGTGTTTGTCAACGTCAATCCCCAATCGACCTTGCTGCTGGGCCAGGCGCGTGGCGCGGCCATTTGTGCGTTGGTCAACGCCGACCTGTCGGTGGCCGAATACACGGCGCTGCAAGTGAAACAGGCTGTCACGGGCCATGGCAAGGCAGCCAAGGAGCAAGTGCAGGACATGGTGTCCCGGCTGCTGTCCTTGCCCGGCTTGCCCGGCACGGATGCGGCCGATGCCCTGGGCGTGGCTATTTGCCACGCCAACAGCCTCGACGCGCTGGCCATGCTCGGCGCGCTGGCGCCGCAACTGCAGGGTTTGCGCATGAAGCGCGGCCGCCTCGTTGGATAAGGCATCACTCTGAAATTTAACATTAGGAACACGCGATGATAGGCCGTCTCTCCGGTATTTTGCTTGAAAAGAATCCGCCACAATTGCTGGTCGATTGCCAGGGCGTCGGCTATGAAGTCGACGTGCCGATGAGCACCTTTTACAACTTGCCCCACGTGGGTGAAAAAGTCGTGCTGTTCACGCACCAGGCCATCCGCGAAGATGCGCATTTGCTGTTTGGCTTTGGCAATACGGCCGAGCGGGCCGTATTCCGCCAGTTGATCAAGATCACGGGCGTGGGCGCGCGCATGGCCTTGTCGATTCTCTCCGGCATGACGATCGCCGACCTGGCCCAAGCCATTACCCTGCAGGATTCTGGCCGCCTCGTGAAAGTGCCCGGCATCGGCAAGAAGACGGCCGAACGCCTGCTGCTGGAATTGAAAGGCAAGCTGGGGGCCGATATCGGCGCCGGCGGCGCGCATGCGGCGCCGGATGCGCAATCGGACATTTTGAATGCCCTGGTCGCGCTCGGCTATTCGGACAAGGAAGCGCTGGCCGCCGTGAAAAACGTGCCGGCCGGCACCGGCGTGTCGGACGGCATCAAACTGGCGCTGAAAGCGCTGTCGAAAGGCTGATAGGGCATGAGCATCCAGACCGACAGCTTCACGGAACAGCGCATCATCGACGCGGCGCCCATCTCGCACAACGAAGAGGCCATCGAACGGGCCTTGCGTCCGAAGCAGCTCGACGAGTATGTGGGGCAGGAAAAGATCCGCGACCAGCTGGAAATCTTCATCACGGCCGCGCGCCAGCGCAAGGAAGCGCTCGACCATACTTTGTTGTTCGGTCCGCCGGGCCTGGGCAAGACGACCCTGGCGCACATCATCGCGCGCGAAATGGGCGTCAATTTGCGCCAGACTTCCGGCCCCGTGCTGGAACGCCCGGGCGACCTGGCGGCGATCTTGACGAACCTGGAAGCGAACGACGTCCTGTTCATCGATGAAATCCACCGCCTGTCGCCGGTTGTCGAGGAAATTTTATATCCGGCGCTTGAGGATTATCAGATCGATATCATGATCGGCGAAGGCCCGGCCGCCCGTTCCGTGAAACTCGATCTGCAACCGTTTACATTGGTGGGCGCCACCACGCGCGCCGGCATGCTGACCAATCCGCTGCGCGACCGCTTCGGCATCGTCGCGCGCCTGGAGTTTTACAACACGGGCGAACTGACGAAGATCGTCACGCGCAGCGCCGCCTTGCTGAAGGCCCCCATCGATCCGGAAGGCGCGCATGAGATCGCCCAGCGCGCCCGCGGCACGCCCCGCATCGCCAACCGTCTGTTGCGTCGCGTGCGCGATTTCGCGGAAGTCAAAAGCAATGGCGAGATCACCAAGGTGGTGGCCGACCGCGCGCTGGCCATGCTCGACGTCGATTCCGCTGGCTTTGACGTGATGGACCGCAAGCTGCTCGAAGCCGTGCTGTTCAAGTTCGGCGGCGGCCCCGTCGGCATTGGCAACCTGGCGGCTGCCATCGGCGAGGCGGCCGATACCATCGAAGACGTGCTGGAACCGTATCTGATCCAGCAAGGCTTTTTGCAGCGCACGCCGCGTGGCCGTGTCGCCACGCCAGCCGCCTACCTGCACTTCGGCGTCAGCGCGCCGCGCATGGGTCCTGGCGGCGAAGCGTGGGAACTGTGATGGCGGACGGCAGCCAGCAGGCCACGCCGGGGATGCAGATCTGGATCGACGCCGATGCCTGTCCCGTTGTCATCAAGGAAATTTTGTATAGAGTCGCCGACCGCCTGGAATTGCCGCTCACCCTGGTAGCTAACCAGGGCTTGCGCGTGCCGCCCTCGCGTTTTATCCGCACCGTGCAAGTGCCGTCCGGCGCAGATGTGGCCGACCAGGAAATCGTGCGTCTGTTGAATCCTGGCGACCTCGTCATCACGGGCGACATCCCGCTGGCCGCCGACGTGCTGACCAAGGGCGGTTTTGCGCTGAACCCGCGTGGCGAGTTTTACACGAAGGATAATATCGCCCAGCAACTGACGATGCGCGCCTTCATGGAAGAATTGCGCAGCGGCGGCGTCGACACGGGCGGCCCTGCCGCCTTCAGCCAGTCCGACAGGCAGCAGTTCGCCAACAGCCTGGACCGGCATTTGAGCAAGCATCACCGCAAGCCGGCGGCGGTCTTGCGCCAGACGTAAAAAAACCGGCGCAAGCCGGTTTTTTTACGCGTCAGTTTGATCTAGCGCAGCACTTTTCTTGTGCCCACCACTTCCACCGTCACGCGGCGGTTCTTGGCGCGGCCGGCGGCACTCGTGTTGTCGGCCACGGGCTGCGTTTCTCCCTTGCCTTCCGTGTAGACGCGGTTCGTTTCCACGCCTTGCGCCACCAGATAGGCCTTGACGGCTTCGGCGCGGCGCTGCGACAGTTTCTGATTGTAGGCGTCCGGGCCGACGGCATCCGTATGGCCGACCGCGACGATGACTTCCAGATCCATGCCCTTCAACTGGCCCAGCAACTGGTCCAGCGCCGCCTTGCCTTGCGGCTTGAGCGTCGATTGATCGAAATCAAACAATGCCTCCGAAGCAAACGACACTTTTTCCGCCACGGGCACCGGTGCGGGCTTGGCTTCGATCAGCGGCGCCGGCATCGCGACGACCGGGGCGACTTCGGGCGCCGGCTGGTAGGCGGGCGCGGCGCTGGTCGGGCGGCCCAGCTTATACACGAGGCTGACGGAATACAGGTCCGCATCGCCGCGGTTGCCGACGGCGTCGTTCAGGCGATAACGCTCGACTTCGCCGCGCAGTGCCAGCGCTTCGCTGAACTTGTATTCCAGGCCCAGGCCCAGCTTGGCGTTGAGCTTGCGCTCGCTGGCATGCATATTGGTCGAACCCAGCAGGCGATTGCCGCTGAACTCCGTGTTGGTCTTGGTGTAGTGCATGCCGACACGGCCCAGCAGGGACAAACGCTGCGACAGCGGCAGCTGGCCCAGCAAGTCCAGGTTCACGCCGCGAAAGGCCGCTTGACCGTTCAGCACGCCGTTGCCGCTGGTGGTCGACTGGAAATCGAACTTGCCCAGGTCAAAGTAGCCCGCTTCCACGGCGACATACTGGTTCAGTTGCCGTCCGACAAACAGTTTATAGCCGGTATCGCGCTGGTCCTTGCTGAAACCGGTGACGGTTTCGCCGTTGGCGGCCAGGCTGGCGCGCAGGCGCGGCTCGTCGATGGTGGCGCGCGACTGGCCCACGCCCGCGCCGATATACCAGGCGCTGTTGGCCCAGTCCGGGTTGATGAACGTGTTGTCCTGCGCTTGCGCCGATTGGGCTGCCAGCAAGGCGCCGGTGATGACGCTCAGGGCGCCCAGTGTGTGTGCGATAGTCATGGTCATGTCCCGGTTACTTGGTGATCTGGTTGTTGCGCAGGGTAACGGCGGCAGCCGTCAGCACGCGGCCATTGAGCAGGGTCGTGTTGTCGCCCACCGTGATGGCGGCCGACTGGCCCAGGATATTGCCCTTGAAGACGCTGTTCGCGGCCAGGGTGGTGGGGCCGACGGGCAGCCAGCTGACGTTGTCGGCCGTGGCGCCATTGTTCAGGGCAACTACCGAATTGACGGTCGAATCGAGCGTCAATGCCGTGCGGAAGATGTACACGCCGGGACCGTTCAGTGTCAGGCTACCCGTGATGCTGATGGCGCCCGCGTAGCAATACACGCCGGGTCCGAAGGTCTGGCCACCGAGGTCGATGCCGCCGGCAAAGCTGACGTCGCAGCTGCGGCTGTTGCCGTCCGTAATCGCCGCTTGCAGATCCGTCATGGCACCGGCCAGGATGGCGCCTGACTTGTAGTTGCTAAAGCCGGCCGCCTGGGTCGGATCGGTGGTCTGCGACGGCGCACCGACGTCGCCCGTGATCAGGGTGGTGCCGCCCGAATTATTCGTGATCGAAGTGCCGGCCAGTACGCCGAATGGTGCCGCGCGGCCCAGGATGATCGGGTTCAGGACGGGCGGGATGGCGACGGCCGTGACGGTCAGCAGCGCGCTGCCCGACTGGCCGTCAGCGGTGGCCGTGATGCCGCTGGTGCCGGCGGCGATGCCGGTAGCGACGCCCGTGTTCAGCACGCTGGCGTTGGCAACCGTGCCCGACGTCCAGATGGCGCCGTTGGTGATGATGGCGTTCGAGCTGTCCGAATACGTTGCGGTGGCAACGAATTGCTGTGTGGCACCGACAGCGATGCTGGCGGTGGCTGGCGTGACGGCGATGCTGACGATGGTGGCAGCAGGCACGGTGGCGGTGGTGCTGGCCGTCTTGCCGTTGAAGCTGGCATTCATGACGCTGCTGCCGGTAGCAACGCCGGTGACGAGGCCATTGCTGGCGACCGTGGCGACAGCGGGCGTAGCAGAAACGAAGCTGCTGCCGGCCGTGACGTCAGCGGTGCTGTTATCCGAATACGTGGCAAGGACGGCCAGCTGGCGCGTCGCGGCGACGGGGATGATCGGGTTCTGCGGCGCGACGGCGATCGACAGCAAGGTGGCTGGCGTGACGGTCAGCACGGCGCTGGCGCTCTTGCCGCCAAACGCGGCGCTGATGCCGCTGCTGCCGGCAGCGATGCCGGTGCTCAAGCCTGTGGCGGCATTGACGGTCGCGCTGGCCGGCGTGGCCGACGTCCAGGCCGACTTGGCGCTGACGTCTTGCGAGGAGCCGTCGCTATACGTAGCGATGGCCGTGAATTGCTGGCCCGCGCCGATCGCGACCGTGGCCGTGGCTGGCGTGACGACGAGGCTGGACAGGGTAGCGCCCGGCAAGCCGAGGATGGGATCGCGCCCCTGGTCACCGCCGCCGCAGCCGGCGAGGGCGGCCATGGCCAGCAAACCTGCCGAGACGAGCAGCGGGTTCAAGTATCGCTTGAAGAGATTCATAGTGTTCCTTTGTGCATGGCAGTCATTGCCGGGCATCCGCGGATGAGGTCATCCGGCAGAGCCATGCCGCCCGTCGCTACAGGCGATGGCGTCACAGGCATGCACTATTTCATTTAGGAAACTTCAAGTATGTTCGGTGGCGCGCATAGCTTGTCTTAGACTGGAAATGGGTTCCAAAGGGTGCGATTCGGCCTGAAAAACAACGGCCGTGTGCGGAGCGCAGGCGCAAAAAAGCCGGCGCAGGGCCGGCTTCATCAGGGATCAGGGCAGGGCGTGCGTCGCTTACTCTTCGCGCACCCACGTCTGCGAGCGGCCAAACATCGGCACGCCGACATAGCCGCGCACTTGCAGCTTGGTGCCGCCTTCCTGCAGTTCGGCCTTGCTCTTGTAGACCTTGCCGCTGGCCGGGTCCGTGATTTCACCGCCCGTCCATGCATCGCCGTCTTTTTTCAAACCCGTCAGGATGACCAAGCCGATGATGGGCTGGTCCTTGTTGGCGCCCGTGCACTTGTCGCACTTGGGGTTCTGATCTTCATTCGGGCCACGGAACAGCTTTTCGATCTTGCCTTGCAAGACGCCATTGTTTTCCGTGATGACGACGAGGGATTTCGGCTTGCCGCTGGCGTCGTCGATAGTTTTCCACGTACCCACGGGGGTGTGGTTATCGTCGCGCGCGGTGGCGCTGCCGGCGATGGCCAGGGCGGCCACCAGTACGCCTGCTTTAACACTTGCTGTGAATACTTTATGCATCGCTAGTCTCCATTGGTTTTTTTGATCGGATCACGAACAGTGTATATACCAAGGCAAGACCAGCGGTATTGCGCGGCGTCACGGGGGACGGCCGCGCAATCCTTCCAAACTTGCCTTATGCGCTGGCTAGTTTAGCAAACTGTTCGCGCAATTTTTCAATTGTGGCCGAAAAACTGAGCAAACGCTCGTTTTCTTGCGCAACGATGGCGGCAGGGGCGCGTGCGACGAAGCTTTCATTGCCTAATTTGCTATTTACTTTGGCAATTTCTGCTTCGATGCGGGCGATTTCCTTGCCCAGGCGCTCGCGTTCGGCCGCCACGTCGATTTCCACTTTCAGCATCAGCTTGGTGGTGCCGACGATGGCGACGGCCGCTGGCGAGTCCGGCAGCGCATCGACGATCTGCACGTCGGCCAGCTTGCCCAGCGACTGGATGTACGGCGCGTACGACGCCAGCGCTTCTTTCTCGCTGGCATTGCCCGCTTCGACGATCAGCGGCACGCGCACGGAAGGCGAGATTTGCATTTCGCCGCGCAGGTTGCGCGTCGCATCCGTCAAGGCTTTCAGCTGCTGCATCCACGCTTCGGCCGACTCATCGATCTTGTCGGTGTTGGCGATCGGATACGGTTGCATCATGATCGAATCGCCTTCCGCCTTCAATGTCTTGCCGGCCAAAGGCGCCACGGTTTGCCACAGGGCTTCCGTGACGAACGGGATGATCGGATGGGCCAGGCGCAGCACGACTTCCAGTACGCGCAGCAGGGTGTGGCGGGTGGCGCGCTGCTGGCCTTCCGTGCCCTGTTGTACTTGCACCTTGGCCACTTCCAGGTACCAGTCGCAATACTCGTCCCAGACGAATTTGTAGATCGATGCGGCGATATTGTCGAAACGGAAGTCTTCAAAGCCCTTGGCCACGTCCAGTTCCGCCTTTTGCAGCAGGGAAATGATCCACTTGTCCGCTTGCGACAGGTCGGCGTCGTTCGGCGTGCAATCCTTGCCTTCCGTATTCATCATGACGAAACGGGTGGCGTTCCACATCTTGTTGCAGAAGTTGCGGTAGCCTTCGCAGCGGCCCAGGTCGAAATTGATGTTGCGACCCAGCGAGGCATAGCTGGCCATGGTGAAGCGCACGGCATCCGTGCCGTAGGCCGAAATGCCTTCCGGGAATTCCTTGCGCGTCGCCTTGGTGATCTTTTCCGCGTCGCGCGGGTTCATCAGGCCCGTGGTGCGCTTGACGATCAAGCCTTCCAGGTCGATGCCGTCGATCAGGTCGATCGGGTCCAGGGTGTTGCCCTTCGACTTGGACATTTTCTGTCCCGTCGAATCGCGCACCAGGCCGTGCACGTAGACGGTTTCAAACGGTACCTTGCCCGTGAAATGCGCCGTCATCATGACCATGCGCGCAACCCAGAAGAAGATGATGTCGAAACCCGTCACCAGCACGGACGATGGCAGGAACGCCTTCATGTCCGGGGTTTCTTCCGGCCAACCCATGGTCGAGAACGGCACCAAGGCCGACGAGAACCACGTGTCGAGCACGTCGTCGTCGCGCTTCAACGGGCCCGTGCTGCCGGCCGCCTGCGCCTTGGCTTGTGCCTCGGCTTCCGTCTTGGCAACGAAGATATTGCCGGCGTCGTCGTACCACGCCGGGATTTGATGGCCCCACCACAGCTGGCGCGAGATGCACCAGTCCTGGATGTTGTTGAGCCACTGGTTGTAAGTGGTGCTCCAGTTTTCCGGCACGAACTTGATTTCGCCGTTGGCGACCTTGTCCAGCGCCGTTTCGGCGATCGATTTGCCTGGGAAGAAGGTGCCTTCCGGGGCCGGTTTGCTCATGGCGACGAACCACTGGTCCGTCAGCATCGGCTCGATGACGACGCCCGTGCGGTCGCCGCGCGGCACCATCAGTTTATGCGGCTTGACTTGCTCGAGCAAACCTTGCGCGTCGAGGTCGGCGACGATCTGCTTGCGCGCGGCAAAGCGGTCCATGCCGCGGTAGGCTTCGGGCGCGTCGTCGGTGATCTTCGCGTCCAGGGTCAGGATGACGATCTGTGCCAGTTTATGGCGCTGGCCGACGGCGTAATCGTTCATGTCGTGCGCAGGAGTAATCTTGACGCAGCCGGTGCCGAATTCCTTGTCGACGTATTCGTCGGCGATGATGGGGATTTCGCGGTCGCTCAAAGGCAGTTTGAGCATCTTGCCCACCAGCGGCAGATAGCGCTCGTCCGTCGGATCGACGGCCACGGCCACGTCGCCCAGCATGGTTTCAGGACGCGTGGTGGCCACCGTCAGGAAACCGCTGCCGTCGGCCAGCGGGTACTTGATGTACCACATGGAACCGTCCTCTTCCTCGGACACCACTTCCAGGTCGGATACAGCCGTGCCCAGCACGGGGTCCCAGTTGACCAGGCGCTTGCCGCGGTAGATCAGGCCTTGCTCGAACAGGCGCACGAAGACGTCGGTGACGACTTTCGAGCGCGGCTCGTCCATCGTGAAGTATTCGCGCTTCCAGTCGGCCGAGGCGCCCAGGCGGCGCATCTGGCCGGTGATGATGGAACCGGATTTTTCTTTCCATTCCCACACTTTTTCCACGAATTTCTCGCGGCCCAGGTCATGACGCGAAATCTTTTGCGCGTCCAGCTGGCGTTGCACGACGATTTGCGTGGCGATGCCCGCGTGGTCGGTGCCGGGAATCCAGGCCGTGTTGTGGCCCAGCATGCGGTGGTAACGGGTCAGGCCATCCATGATGGTCTGGTTGAACGCATGGCCCATGTGCAGGGTGCCGGTGACGTTCGGCGGCGGCAACTGGATGCTGAAGGAAGGTTTTCCGGCATCGAGGGTGGCGGTGAAGTAACCGCGCTGTTCCCACTCGGTGCGCCAGAATTGTTCAATGTCGGCGGGCTCGAAAGACTTGGCTAATTCCATGATTTGGCGTGTGATTGGCAAAAGGAACCATTATAAGGGGTGCATAAAGCATGCGCAGCAAATAGCGGGCCTGGATGACCCGAAAAGCCGCGCACAATTGCGCAATATTGCTGCATTGTATTTTTTCTAAGCTATCATCTTTGCAACATTATTTGAAAGCTTAGGCAATCATGAAAAAATTGTGGCAATTGGCCGTGCTCGGCGCAGGATGGGCTGCCGGTGGCGCGTGCGCCGGTGTTCCGGAAGGAATGGCGTCTTTCCAGCGCGGGCGCTGCGTTGACGCCGTGGCCCAATTGCGCGGACCTGCGCTGGGCGGCAATATCAAGGCGCAAAAGGTTCTCGGCGATATCTACGCGGGCGCGGAGCGGTGTTCGGATGTGGCGCGCAGCGATGCCGATGCCGTGCGCTGGTATCTGCTGGCGGCCAAGCGCGGCGACCGCGTTGCTCAGGAGGAACTTGTTTCTCTGTATACGATCATGTTGGGCAGCATGCGCAATCCCGCGCGCGCGCTGCCCTGGCTGCGCAGCCTGGCGTCGCAGGGCGCCGGCGAGCCGATGGCCCAAATGGCGAAAATGTATGAACAGGGCGAAGGCGTGCCGGCCGACAAGGTGTTGTCGTATGCGCTCAGACTGCTGGCGCTGCAGGACAAGGAATGGCGCGGCGCGGCCGAGCTGGAAAGGTATCTGCCGGCACGCCGCAACGCGATGTCGCCGGACCAGGTCGACGAAGCCGTGCGCCTGGCCGGCCTTTGGCGGCGCGGCATGCCCTTGCCGGCGACGTCGCTGACGGGGCGGCGCTCGCCGCAGGACTGGTACCTCCGTGCCGCCGAGGGCGGCGACATGGACGCCGCCTACCAGCTGGGCATGCTGTGTTGCAACGGAGCAGACGGCCTGGATGAAATGCAGGCCGCCCGCTGGCTGCGCAAGGCGGCCGAAAGCGGCAACGCCAAGGCCCAGTTGCAACTGGTCAAGGTGTACGGCATGGGTTGGGGCGTGCCGCAGGACTATGTGCTCGCCTCCATGCTGAGCCAGCTGGCGGCGGCGGGCGGGGAGCCGGGGGCCGCCGCCAGCGTGGCAGGCTGGGCAAAGGCGATGAACGCGGCGCAAAACGCCGAGGCGGATCAGCTGGCGCGGGCGTGGAAGGTGGGCATGCCGCTGCCGCAGGTCTCGGTGCACGGCATGGAACGCATGATCCATTATGTGCGCGTGGCGCGCGACAAGCTGCCGCCGACGCCCGAAGTGCGGGCGCTGTTCGATGCCGCCAGCGAGGGCGATGAAGCCGCCTTCGGCCAGCTGCTCGCCGGCGTCGCCCTGCCGGGCGCCTACCGAAGCGGCTCGAGCACCCTGCTGCACACCTTGATCTTGCCCGCGTACAGCCTGGTCGAAGCCGAATCGGCATGGCAGAAGGCGCAGCCGCGTCTGGACGATCATCTGCTGCAACAAGTGCAGCGGCGGGCGCACCGCGAGGCGCAACGCGAGCGGCACGCGGCGCTGCTGCCGGCCAGGCTGCGCATGATGACGCTGCTGTTGCAGCGCGGCGTGCCGGTCGGCGAAGGCACCGGGGGCAATAGCGTCGCGCCCCTGCATCTGGCGGCCATGTACGGCAACGCCGCGATGGTGCGCCTGTTGCTGGCCCATGGCGCCGATGTGCGGCACTACGGCGCCGGAAATGAAACGCTGGCGCCGCTGGAATACGCGCTGCAGCAGGAAGACGCGGACATGCTGCCGGAATTGCTCGACGCGGATGAACGCACGGCAAACATGATCGCCTTGCTGGACGCTGGTTCGGGCCTGCCCTATCTGGTGGGTGACCAGCGCATGGCAGAGCTGCGCCAGGCAGAGAAAAAGACGGCGAAAGACGGCGCGGCGCCGCCAGCCGAACGGCCGCTGGCTGATCACATGCTCTGGGGGCGCTTGCTGGGCCTGACGCGCGGCACCGAAGTGCTCGATAAAATGCTGGCCACCGGCACCACGCCCGAGATCTACGAACAGGGCAAGTCGCTGTACGCCTACGCCGCCGAAGCGGGCAACGCCGGCGCGCTGGACTGGCTCAAGCAGCGCGTGCCCCGGCATGACGCAAAGGGAAAGGACCGCTGGCTCGACGCCGCGATGCGCGCCATGTACAACCATCAGCCGGCGTCCGAGGAGGTGCTGCGCCAGCTGGTGATGCCCGGCATGCCGTGGAAGCAAGTTGGTCCCGCAGTCGACGACTTTCATATGAGCAAACTGACGACGCTCGACACGCTGCATCTGGAAACGGAAACCCTGCTGTGGCATGCCGTGCGCAGCCAGCGGCCTGACTGGGTCACCCGCCTGGCCGCGATGGGTGCGCCCGTCGTCAGCGATGGCTATCGTCCGCCCTTGCTGGCGGCCGTCGAAAATAGTGACGCGGCGATGGTCAAGCTGCTGCTGGGCCTGGGCGCCGACCCGCTGGGCGGCGAGTTCCCCGTCTTGAGGATGGCGCTGAAACTGAAGCCGACGCCGGAAAACAATACCGTGCTGACCTTGCTGCTGGCGGCCGTTGCGGCGCGCCAGCCGCTGGCAGACATCAAGTGGTCGCCGCTGGACGAGGCGCTGCGTTCCGTGCGCGATGCGGCCGGCGTCGAGCGGGTACGCCTGATGCTGGCGGCCGGCCTGCCGGCCAGCCAGTTGGGCAACAACGCCGCCGTGCTCGCCGTACAGTCGCCGCAGCGCGCACTGGCGCCGCTGTTGCTGGAGCACGGCATGTTGCGGCGCGCCGACGGTGTGCGGCGCGCGCCGGGCGATGCGGTGGTGCTGCGGCAGGCGCTGCGGGCGCAGCGCGGCGATCTGCTGCCGCGTCTGCTGGACCTGGGGCTGGACCCGAACTGGCGCGGCGCCAATCAGAAGAGCGCGCTGGAGCAGGCCATCGTCAATGGCAATACCGAGGCCGTGCGCCTGTTCCTCGCGCGCGGCGCGCGGATCGATGACGGCACGGAGCACGCATGGGGTGGCGCGCTGGACCTGGCCGCCGCCAGTCTCAATACCGATATGCTGGCGCTCGTCACGCGCGACTGGACGCTGTCGCTGGACAAGGTCTGCCTGCCGGACACGCCGAACCTGATCGACATCGTCATGAACGCGTCCGATGCGTACTGGGACTTGCTGCTCAAGCATGGATTTTCCAGCGCGCCGCCGCAGTGCGAGCACGCCATGGCGCCGCGCCTGATCACCGCCTTTGCCGAGGAACCGGGGTTGATCCTGGCCGGCTGGCTGGGCCAGCGCTTTGCCGCGCGCCTGCCGCGCCTGGCTGGCAGCCTGCGGCAACTCGCGCCGCAGGACTGGAGCGCGCTGCGAGCCGCGGGACGCGCCGACATGCTGGCCATCCTGGCGGCCGGCGGCTGGCGGGTGCCGCCTGCGCAGCTTGCGGCTGCGCCCGCACACAAGGACAAGGCAGCCGACCTGGCGCTGCAACAGCGCTTGCCGGGACGCTACACCATGGGGCGCCGGACCGAGGTCGCGTCGCAGATCGTGCTGCGCGCCGACGGGCGTTTCAGTTATCAGATGGTGTACGGCGCCGATGAGCAAGCGGCGCAGGGACGCTGGTCGGTGCGGGACGGCGCACTGCTGCTGCAGGGCGACGGGAAGTCGCCCGACGCTCCCTTTGCGCTGTTGCCGCCGCGCTCCGGCGACACCACCACCGGCCCGGCCCGCATCATCGTCGAATATCGCAACGAGGCCGTGCCCGATATCGGCCTGGCGGCGCTCGGCGATGCACCCGCGTTTGCCAAAGGCGTCAGCGGGACACAGCCGTGGCAGGTGCCGTTTGCCGGGCCGCTGCGCCATCTGGCGCTGTCCCATCCGGAAGCGGGCTTTGCCACGGTAACGCTGCCGGCCCGTCAAGGCCTGTTGCGTTTTGCGCTGTATCCGCCGCGCTCGGGCATGCGTGATTTCCACGCCGTCATTGGCATCGAGGATGGCGCACTGGCCTGGGATCGCGACGGGCAAATGCTGTCATACGACAAGGTGAAGTGAACGCGGCCGTATGGCCGTGTTTTGGCGGCCTGGCGAGTCGTTTTCCCGCAACAGAACGGGGATAGGGGCGGCGCCGATGCTATAATGCCGGCCTCGGCGCTTCCTGCCTCATCCTTGCGGACGGCGCCAGCAGACGCGGTTGTATTCACGTTGCATATCCAGCACTCGTCCGCGTCTCAAGGCCAGCGCATCCGCGATGCCAGCCACCTTCAGAGCGTCCCCTTCGGGCCGGGTGCCTGAGCCACGCGCACCGCCAGCGGTGCACCATTCACGGCGGAATCAAAGCGGCGTCATTGCACGCCGCTGCCGCCACAGCTTCGCCAGGAATCACGTTGCCTGGCCAGTCGTCTTTCGATACGGCACTCCCCAGCGCGCCTTTGGCGCCTGTGGCCGCGCCATGGCCGCGCGCTTTCCCGGTTTTGCCTTGACAAGGAAACCAGCATGAAAAAAATCTCGATCACCGTCGGCCTCGTTTCGACCATCGCCACCATGGGCGCCATGCCTGCCGCCCACGCCCAGTCGTCCGTCGACCCGTCTTCAGTCACCCCGTCGTCAGTCACCTTGTATGGCTTGATGGATGCGGGCCTGGTGCAGGAAGGCGGCGTCAGCAAGCTCACCAGCGGCGTCTCGGCCGGTTCGCGCCTGGGCTTGCGCGGCACGGAATCGCTGGGCAATGGCTTGCAAGCCGTGTTCACCCTGGAAGCGGGTGTCCTGAGCGACACGGGCCGCTCGGACCAGGCGGGCCAATTGTTCGGCCGCCAGGCGTTTGTCGGCCTCAACAGTCCGCTGGGCATGCTGACCGTGGGCCGCCAGTACAACCTGCAAAGCCAGGCGCTGACCGACGTGGCCGATCCATTCGAGGGCGGTCTGGCCGGCGCGGCGACCAACCTGGCCGGCTATTCGGCCACGCGCATCGACAATACCGTGCGCTATACCTCGCCGGAATGGCGCGGCGTGACGGCCACCGTCATGTATGGTGCCGGCGAACACACGGCGATTGCGGCGGACCAGCGTTCGCTGGGCCTGGCCCTCGGCTACGTCAACGGTCCATTGACCTTGCGCCTGGCGCGCCAGAGCCGTGCCGGCGAACCCGGCAAGGCCGACGTGAACAACACCATTCTGGCCGGCAATTACAACTTCGGCGTGGCCACGGCGTTTGCCGGTTATGGCCGCAACACGGGCGATGGCAGCAGCATGTTCTTTGCCGAGAATCCGTACGGCGCGGCGCAGGCGCCGGCCCAGTCCAGCGACAGCCGCGACGCTATCGTCGGCGTGTCCGTGCCGCTCGGCGCGACGACCTTGCTCGCCTCGTACGTCCACAAGGATGACCGCGATGCGGCCAACCGCGACGCGCAGCAGCTGGCCATCGGCGCCACGTATGCTCTGTCCAAGCGCAGCAAGGTGTATGTTGCCTACGCGCATATCCGCAACCGCAACGACGCCGCCTACATGGTGGGCAATGCAACCGAAGTGGGCAGCGGCAACCGCGCCTTCAACGTCGGCCTGCGCCACGCGTTTTAAGCGGGCAGCATGCTGCCTTCGAGCAGCAATGTTTCGAATGCGTCGGCGGCCAGCGGTCGGCTGAACAGGTAACCCTGCATCTGATCGCAGCCGTGCTGGCGCAGGAAGGCCAGTTGCTGCGCCGTTTCCACGCCTTCGGCGATGACTTTCAGGCGCAAGCTGTGCGCCAGCGAAATGATGGCGCGCACGATGGCCGCGTCATCGTCGCTGTGCGTGATGTCGCTGACGAAAGTTTTGTCGATTTTCAATACGTCGATGGGGAAGTGGCGCAGATAGGCCAGGCTGGAATAGCCGGTGCCGAAGTCATCGATGGACAGTTGCACGCCCAGCGCCTTCAGGTTGGCCATGATGGCCGTGGCTTGCTCCACGTCATGCATGACCATGCTTTCCGTCAATTCCAGTTCCAGGTGGGCCGCGGCGAGTCCCGTTTCCGCCAGTGCCTGCGCCACCGCGTGCAGCAGATTCTTTTGCTTGAATTGCCGCGCCGACAGGTTGACGGCCAGGCGCAGCGGGCCATGGCCGGCCAGTTGCCAAGCCCGTGCCTGCGCGCATGCCGTGCGCAGCACCCAGTCGCCGATGGGCGTGATCAAGCCCATTTCCTCGGCCAGGCCGATGAAACTGGCAGGCGGAATGCGTCCCAGCTGCGGATGTTGCCAGCGCAGCAGCGCTTCCATGCCCACCACTTCGCCGCTGGCCAGGTCCAGCTGGGGCTGGTATTCGAGGTGGAATTGCCCCCGCTCCAGGGCGTGGCGCAACTCGCTCTCCAGTCCCAGCCGTTCCAGGGTGCCCGCATTCATGCTCGAGGCATAGAATTGCCAGTGGCCCCGTCCCTGTTCCTTGGCGCGGTACATGGCGATGTCGGCGTGCTTGATCAGGGTGTCGGCATCGTCGCCATCGTCGGGATACACGGCCACGCCCATGCAGCAGCTGAGAAAAAATTCATATTCACCCAGTTGCAGCGGCTGCGCCACGGCGTCCAAGATGCGCTGCAGGATGGCCGCGCCCGGTTCGCCATTGCCATGCTGGGGCAGCAGCAGCACGAATTCATCGCCGCCCAGGCGCGCTACCGTGTCGACTTCGCGCGTCGCGTCGCGCAGGCGCTCGGCCACGCTTTTCAGCACCAGGTCGCCCGCATCGTGGCCCAGGGTATCGTTGACGAATTTAAAGCGGTCGAGGTCGATGAACACCACCCACAGGGGCAGCCCGCTGCGCCGCGTCACGGCCATCGCCTGCTCCAGCCGTTCGCGCAGCAGGGCCCGGTTGGCGAGGCCCGTCAGGATATCGTGCCGGGCCTGGAATTCCAGTTCCTGTTCGAAACGCATGACGGTGCTGATGTCGTATTGCGCCACGACAAAGTGGCTGAGTGCGCCATCGCCATCGTCGCGCACGGGGGCGACGAACAGCTCGCTCCAGTAGCAGCTGCCATCCTTGCGGAAATTGCGCACGATGGCCTTGCCTTCGCGCTGTTCGCGCAGGGCCGCCGTAATGGCGTGCATGTCTTGCCGGCCCTGCTCGGGACCCTGCAAGTCTTCCAGGCGCTGGCCGATGACTTCGCTTGCCGCATAGCCGGTGATGCGTTCGAAGGCGGGATTGACGTATTCGATCAGGTAGCCGGGCGCGTCGGCACTGCACAGGATGATGGCATTGGCCGACACTTCGATGATGCGTTCGCGCAAACGCAGCGACTTTTCATTGTGCATGCGCGCGGCGATGTCTTCGGACAGGCGCAAATTGGCAAACTGCAGCGCCGCCGTGCGCTCGCCCGTGATGCGGGCAATCACGGAATTGCGCGACACCAGCTGATACACATACGCGGCCGCCAGCAGGCTCGACAGCATTCCACCCAGCAGCACATACAGCGAGCCGCGATGGCTGGCGTCCAGGCCCATGCCTTTGGCCGGCAGCAGGGCGGCGCCCAAGGTGTGCCCGCTGGCGTGGTACTGCAGCAGTAGCCGGGCGCTTTCCGCTTCGATCTGGCGCGCAGAGGCGTAGCACAGGGCCGTCAGGCACAGTCCGCACGCCAGGGTGAGCAGGGCCGAAGTGGAAACGGAAATGGAGATGCGCTTGAAGAATGATTGCATGGTGAGTCCCGTGGCAGCGCCGGTGCCGATCCATGATCAGGCAGGCCGGGCAGTGACTGACTGTAGGGCGCATGGCGAAATGTCTCCGTTCGCTACCGAACGGACGGCCATGCCAGCAAGAAATATAGTCGGGGCACCGTGCCAGCGCTGTGTTACGCTGCACCACATGGCGGCCCTCGTTCGGACGCCTTTCATCGACCCCCTAGCTGACGACTGGAAACCAGGAAACCTGCCCATGTCGAGTCCGCATGCCCAGTTGCACAACCCGAATCAAAACCATTTGCTCGCCGCCATGCTCGACGCCGATTTCGCGCGCCTGGCCCCCCACCTGGAGCAAGTGTCGATGCTGCTCGGTGACGTGATCTACGATTCGGGCGACAAGCTGCAGCATGTGTATTTCCCCACCACGGCCATCGTTTCCATTCACTACCTGCTGGAAAACGGCGGCTCGTCGGAAATTGCCGGCGTCGGCAATGAAGGCGTCGTGGGCGTGTCGCTGTTCATGGGGGGCAATTCGACGCCGAGCCGCGCCGTCGTGCAGACGGGTGGCGTCGGCTACCGCCTGAAGGCGCATTTGCTGATGGAAGAATTCGACCGCGCCGGTCCCGTCATGCGCTTGCTGCTGCGCTATACGCAAGCCCTGATCACGCAAATGTCGCAGACGGCCGTGTGCAACCGCCACCATACGGTGGAGCAACAATTGTGCCGCTGGCTGCTGTTGACCATGGACCGCCTGCCGAACCGCGAGCTGACCATGACGCAGGAACTCATTGCTAACATGCTGGGCGTGCGCCGCGA
The DNA here is from genome assembly GCF_002735705.1 of Janthinobacterium sp. BJB426. GTDB lineage: Bacteria > Pseudomonadota > Gammaproteobacteria > Burkholderiales > Burkholderiaceae_D > Janthinobacterium. The sequence goes on along the minus strand of NZ_PDZL01000017.1, from coordinate 9,920 downwards.
AGGCGTGACGGAAGCGGCCGGGCGCCTGCAGACGCGCGGCTTCATCAGTTACCGGCGCGGCCATATTTCCGTGCTGGACCGCAGCGGCCTCGAAGGCCATGTGTGCGAATGCTATGGCGTGGTCAAAAAGGAATTCGCGCGCCTGCTGTCGGACGTGCGCCAGCGCCAGGCTTCTTGAGCACGGCATTCCCCCTTATTCTTATCGTTGTCACAGCCCGGGCTACCCCATGCAATCTGTCGAAAAAATTCCCCCGCGCGCACCGTCGCGCTGGCCCATGGCGCTGGCGTTTTCCTTCAGCGCCATCGTGCTGCTGGCCATCGGCCTGCTGGCCTGGCGCGCGCCGTTCGAGACGGCCTGCGCCATCGACGCGCTGGTCTTTTTGCTGCTGATGCTGCTCGTGGCGCTATACCGGCGCACCCTGGCGGCCAGCCTGCCGCGCCAACTGCTCAAGGCGGGCGCCTTGCAGGATGCGATTTTCAACAGCGCCAATTTCTCCTGCATCGCCACCGATGCGCAGGGCGTGATCCAGATTTTCAATGTGGGCGCCGAACGCATGCTCGGCTATGAAGCGAGCGACGTGGTCGACAAGCTGACACCGGCCGGCATTTCCGATGCGCAAGAAATCGTCGCGCGCGCGGCGGCCCTCAGTGCCGAACTCGACAGGGTCATCACGCCCGGCGTGGAAGCGCTCGTCTTCAAGGCCACGCGCGGCATCGAAGACATTTATGAACTGACCTACATCCGCAAGGATGGCAGCCGCTTCCCCGCCATCGTTTCCGTGACGGCCTTGCGCGACGTGCAGAACAAGGTCATCGGTTACTTGCTGATCGGCACTGACAATACGGCACGCAAGCAGGTCGAGGCGGAACAGGCGCTGCTGGACCAGCGCCTGCGCGAACAGCAGGCGTACACGCGCTCGCTGGTCGAGACCAACAATGCCGAACTGAAGAAGGCGCGCCTGGTGGCGGAAAAGGCCAACCGTGCCAAGTCCGAATTCCTGTCGAGCATGAGCCACGAATTGCGCACGCCCCTGAATGCCGTGCTGGGCTTTGCGCAGCTGATGGCGTCCGACGTGCCGCCGCCCACCGTGCCGCAACAACGCTCGATCGAACAGATCCTCAAGGGCGGCTGGTATCTCTTGCGTTTGATCAATGAAATCCTCGACCTGGCCATGATCGAATCGGGCAAGGTTACCTTGTCGCAGGAAGCGATGTCCCTGCTTGACGTGCTGCAGGATTGCCAGGCGATGATCGCGCCGCAGGCGGAAAAGCGCGGCATCAGCCTGCATTTCCCCCGCTGCGGCGAAGCCTATTTCGTGCATGCGGACCGCACGCGCGTGAAACAGGTGATGATCAACCTGTTGTCGAACGCCATCAAATACAACCAGGGTGGCGGTTCCGTCACCGTCGACTGCAGCCAGCGCGGCGCCAAGGTGCGGGTCAGCGTGCGCGACAGCGGCGCCGGCCTCGATGCGGGACAGGTTGCCCAGCTGTTCCAACCCTTCAACCGCCTGGGACAGGAAAACAGCACGGAAGAGGGCACGGGCATCGGCCTGGTCGTCACCAAGCAGCTGATCGAATTGATGGGCGGTACCATCGGCGTCGACAGCACGGTCGGCGTGGGCACCACCTTCTGGTTCGAGCTGGCCGCCACCAGCGCGCCGGCACTGGTACTGGGGCGCGGCGACGCGCTGCCGCAGGTGCCGGAAGCGCAGGAAAGCCAGCGTACCTTGCTGTACGTGGAAGACAATCCCGCCAATCTGGCGCTGGTGGAGCAATTGATCGCCCGCCGCAGCGATTTGAAGTTGCTCACGGCCATCGATGCGCACCTGGGTATCGACCTGGCGCGCACGTATCAGCCGGACGTGATCTTGATGGACATCAACCTGCCCGGTATCAGCGGCTTCGGCGCCCTGCATATCCTGCACAACGACCCGCTCACCAGCCACATTCCCGTGATGGCGCTGTCGGCCAACGCCGTGCCGCGCGACATCGAGAAAGGCCTGGAAGCGGGTTTCTTCCGCTACCTGACCAAGCCGATCAAGGTCGTCGAATTCATGGATGCGCTCGATGTGGCCCTGCACCACGCGGCCGCGCTCGGCCTGGCCGATGACTCTCACGTAATACGCTAATTCAGCACTTATTTTTAGGAATACCGCCATGCTTCAAGCCACCGAGATCCTGAACGCCAGCATCCTCATCGTTGATGACCAGGAGGCGAACGTCATGCTGCTGGAACAGGTGCTGCGCAATGCCGGCTATACGCGCATCACGTCCACCATGGATCCGCAAGCCGTGCGCGCGTTGCACCAGCAGCACCGCTATGACCTGATCCTGCTCGACTTGCAGATGCCGGAAATGGATGGTTTTGAAGTCATGGAAGCCTTGCGCGACATCGAGGCGGGCAGCTATCTGCCCGTGCTGGTGATCACGGCACAGCCGGGCCACAAGCTGCGCGCGCTGCAGGCTGGCGCCAAGGATTTCGTCAGCAAGCCCTTCGACCTGGTGGAAGTCAAGACCCGCATCCACAACATGCTGGAAGTGCGCCTGCTGTACCAGAAGCTGGCCGAATACAACAAGTCGCTGGAGCAGATGGTGGAAGAGCGCACGGCGGAGTTGCGCGAAAGCGAAGCGCGTTTCCAGCGCTTCACGGAACTGTCGTCCGACTGGTACTGGGAGCAAGATGCGCAGGGTAACCTGACGCGCTTTTCCGGCCCCGTGGCTGAAATGCTGGGCATCGGCAGCGAGGAAGAGCCGCAGCGCTGGAACGCCACCGAGCGCGCCTTGCTCGATGCAAAAATCGCCGCGCGCGAACCGTTTCTCGATTTTATCTACAGCCGCGCCAACCTCGACGGCAGCACGCAGTACCTGCAGGTGAGCGGTGAACCGATGTTCGACACGGGCAGCCGCTTCATCGGCTACCGCGGCATCGGCCTCGATGTCACGGAGCGCCATCGCAGCGCCTGATTTATACTTGCTGCTATCCATATCCACAAGGAAAGCATCATGGCTGACAAATCGCCCCCGGCAACGCCGCAGCAATACTGGTTCCCCGCCAAGACCTATGGCTGGGGCTGGGGCTTGCCCATCACCTGGCAAGGCTGGCTGGTGTTCCTGGCCGCGCTGGCGCTGTTCGCCTGCGGCGCCTTCCTGTTCCCGCCGCAAGACTCGCTGGCGCGGTACATCATCTATGAAGCGGCCATCGTTGCCGTGCTCATTTTCATCTGCCAGATGAAGGGCGAACCGACCACCTGGCGCTGGGGCAAGAAGAAGTAGCGCGATGTACAAAGACGACACCTGCAAGAAATCATCTGGCCGCGCGGCGTGAACCGCGTATAATTGGCTCGCTGCCGCAAGGCGGCAAACGCTAGGGGTCCTGCCTTTCGCTGTGGAAACACGGTGCAAGCGCGGGTGAGAAATACCCTCCGAACCTGATCTGGATAATGCCAGCGAAGGGAAGCTTTAGGATGAACGCACCCCGCCTTTCCGCGTGCGTAATTCCGAACCTCCTTAGCTGGCTCCAGGCTTAAAAATAGTCTAGCCAAGGAGCCAAAATGAACGCCAACCCGAAATTCCTCTCCGCCACCGCCACGGTCGACGAAGCCGCCATCGCGCCGCTGCCCAATTCGCGCAAAATATATGTTGAAGGCAGCCGTCCCGACATCCGTGTGCCCATGCGCGAGATCAGCCAGTCCGACACGGAAGCGTCGTTCGGCGGCGAAAAGAATCCGCCGATCTACGTCTACGACACCTCCGGCCCGTACACGGATCCGGACGTGCAGATCGACATCCGCTCCGGCCTCGATACGCCGCGTTTGCCGTGGATCATGGAGCGGGCCGACACGGAAGAATTGCCCGGCCCGACCTCCGACTACGGCATTGCCCGCCTGGCAGACCCGAAGCTGGCCGAGCTGCGCTTCAATTTGCACCGCAAGCCGCGCCGCGCCATGGCCGGCAAGAATGTGACGCAAATGCATTACGCGAGGCGCGGCATTATCACGCCGGAAATGGAGTTCGTCGCCATCCGCGAAAACATGCGTCGCCAGGAGTATCTGCAAGAGCTGAAAGCGTCCGGCCCCATGGGCGAGCGCCTGGCCGAGCTGATGGGCCGCCAGCATCCCGGCCAGTCGTTTGGCGCCAGCATCCCGGCCGAGATCACGCCGGAATTCGTGCGCGAAGAAATCGCCCGCGGCCGCGCCATCATCCCCGCCAACATCAACCACCCGGAAGTCGAGCCGATGATCATCGGCCGCAATTTCCTGGTGAAAATTAACGCGAATATTGGCAATTCGGCCGTCACCTCGTCGATCGGCGAGGAAGTGGAAAAGATGACCTGGGCCATCCGCTGGGGCGGCGACAACGTGATGGATCTGTCCACAGGTAAACATATCCACGAGACGCGCGAATGGATCGTGCGCAACAGTCCCGTGCCGATCGGCACCGTGCCCATCTACCAGGCGCTGGAAAAGGTGAATGGCAAGGCCGAAGATTTAACTTGGGAAATTTTCCGCGACACCCTGATCGAGCAGGCCGAGCAGGGCGTCGACTATTTCACCATCCATGCAGGCGTGCTGCTGCGCTATGTGCCGATGACGGCCAAGCGCCTGACGGGCATCGTTTCGCGCGGCGGCTCCATCATGGCGAAATGGTGCCTGGCGCACCACCAGGAATCGTTCCTGTACACGCATTTCGAAGACATTTGCGAAATCATGAAGGCGTATGACGTGTCGTTTTCGCTGGGCGACGGCTTGCGTCCCGGCTCCATCTACGACGCCAACGACGAGGCGCAGCTGGGCGAGCTGAAAACCCTGGGCGAGCTGACGCAAGTTGCGTGGAAGCACGACGTGCAAGTGATGATCGAGGGGCCTGGCCACGTGCCGATGCAGTTGATCAAGGAAAACATGGACTTGCAGCTGGAACAGTGCGGCGAAGCGCCGTTCTACACCCTGGGACCGCTGACCACCGATATCGCGCCCGGCTACGACCACATCACCTCGGGCATCGGCGCGGCCATGATCGGCTGGTACGGCACGGCCATGCTGTGCTACGTGACGCCGAAGGAACACCTGGGCCTGCCCAACAAGGCGGACGTCAAGGATGGCATCATCACCTACAAGATTGCGGCGCACGCGGCCGACCTGGCCAAGGGTCATCCGGGCGCGCAAATCCGCGACAACGCCCTGTCAAAAGCCCGCTTTGAATTCCGCTGGGATGACCAGTTCAACATCGGCCTGGACCCGGACAAGGCGCGCGAATTCCACGATGAAACCCTGCCCAAGGATTCTGCCAAGGTGGCGCATTTCTGCTCCATGTGTGGCCCGCACTTCTGTTCGATGAAGATCACGCAGGAAGTGCGCGAATACGCGGCCGGCATGGGCATCGCGGAAGACAAGGCGCTCAAGCAGGGCATGGAAATCAAGGCTATCGAATTCATCAAGAACGGTGCCGAGCTGTACCGCAAGGTCTGAAGGAGAGCGTGATGCCTGCATTGATATCCATCACGCTCAACGGCGCGCCGCACCAGGTGCCGCCGGGGCAAACCCTGGACCAGCTGATCGCCGCGCTGTCGCTGGAAAACCAGGCGCTGGCGCTGGCCGTCAACCGCAATGTCGTGCCGCGCAAGGCGTGGCCGGGACAGGTCTTGCAAGTACAAGACCAGGTTGAGATCGTACGCGCGATTGGCGGCGGCTAAGTTCAGAATAGACAAGGAAGAACACATGAATACCGTAACACATAACGACCTGCTGACCATCGCAGGCAAACAGTATCAATCGCGCTTGTTGGTGGGCAGCGGCAAGTACAAGGATTTGCCGCAGACGCGCGAAGCGACGGATGCGGCCGAGGCGCAGATCATCACGGTGGCGATCCGCAGGGTGAATATTGGCCAGGACCCAAACGCGCCCAGCCTGCTCGATTTCGTGCCGCCCGACCAGTACACGATTCTCCCGAACACGGCCGGCTGCTACAACGCCAAAGACGCCGTCTACACCCTGCAGCTGGCGCGTGAACTGCTGGGCGGGCGCAATCTGGTGAAACTGGAAGTGCTGGGCGATGAAAAGACCCTGTTTCCGCACATGCCGGAAACCCTGGTCGCGGCCGAAGCGCTCGTCAAGGATGGCTTTGACGTGATGGTCTATTGCAGCGACGATCCCATCCAGGCGAAGATCCTGGAAGACATTGGCTGCGTGGCGGTCATGCCGCTCGCTTCCCTGATCGGCTCGGGCATGGGCATTTTGAATCCGTGGAACTTGTCGCTGATCATCGACCAGGCGAAGGTGCCCGTGCTGGTCGACGCGGGCGTGGGCACGGCGTCGGATGCGGCCATTGCCATGGAGCTCGGCTGCGATGGCGTGCTGATGAATACGGCCATTGCCGGCGCGCGCGACCCCGTGCGCATGGCGCATGCGATGAAGCTGGCCGTGCGGGCCGGGCGCGAAGCGTTTTTGGCCGGCCGCATGCCGCGTAAATTCGCCGCGTCGCCGTCGTCGCCGATGGCGGGTCGCTTGGCGTGATGGTGCCGATGCGCCGCACTGTGCTGGTGTTTGCCGGCGCCGACCCGTCGGGTGGCGCCGGCATCGCCGCCGATATCGTGGCGATTGCCGCGCAGGGCGCGCATGCGCTGCCCGTCATCACGGCCTTGACGGTGCAGGACAACGACAGGGTTTTTGGCGTGGAAGCGGTGGCGCCGGAATTGCTGCGCCGCCAGGCGCAGGCGCTGATCGACAAGATGGCGATTCATGCCGTCAAGATCGGCATTCCCGGCAGCGCCGCGAATGCGGCCGTCATTGCGCAGCTGATCGCGCAATTGAAGCTACTCCGGCCGGATTTGCCTGTCGTGCTCGATCCTGTGCTGGCCAGTGGCCATGGCGACGTGCTCAGCCGAGACGACGCCGTGCTGGCGCTGGCGCCCTTGCTGCCGGTGACGACCGTCATCGTACCGAACGGGCCGGAAGCGCTGGCCCTCGGTGGCGCAGAAAACTTGCGCGCGCAAGGCTGTCAGAACGTGCTGGTGACGGGCGGCCATGGCGACGGCGAGGTGATCGTCAACCGCTGGTTTGACGGCGCTGGCGGCGAGCGCGAGTGGCGCTGGCCGCGCCTGCCCGGTGAATTCCACGGCAGCGGCTGCACTTTGGCGTCCGCCATCGCCGCGCGCCTGGCGCTGGGACAGACATTGCCTGAAGCGCTTGATCTGGCGCAACGCTATTGCCATGCGGCCCTGGCCGGTGCGTATGCGATTGCGCCAGGTCAACTCATGCCGCAACGATTCATTCAATAAGGAAAACATCATGCGTGGACTGTATCTGGTCACCCCGAACTGGGACGACACCGACCGCCTGCTCGACGTGAGCGAGCAAGCTTTGCAGGAAGGCGTGGCCCTGCTGCAATACCGCCACAAGAGCGCCGAGGCGGAGCAGCGGCGCGAACAGGCGGGCGCCTTGCTGGCGCTGGCCCGCAAATATGGCGTGCCTTTCATCATCAATGATTTTATCGAGCTGTGCGAAGAGCTCGACGCGGACGGCGTGCATGTGGGCGGCACGGATGCGTCCGTGGCGCAGGTGCGCGCGCGCCTGGGCAAGGACAAGATCGTCGGCGCTTCCTGCTATGGCGACCTGGCCCTGGCACTGACGGCCGAGGCGGGCGGCGCCAGCTACGTGGCCTTCGGCGGCTTTTATCCGTCACTGGTAAAAAAGTATCCGGTCACGACGCCCCTGGATATCGTGCTGCAAGCCAAGCGCGAGATTGCCTTGCCCTGCGTGGTGATCGGCGGCATGACGCCGGAGAACGCGGCGCCGCTGGTCGCGCGTGGCGCCGACATGGTGGCGGCCATCACTAGCGTCTATCAAGCGGACGATGTGGATATTGCGATGCAGCAATTCAATCTGCTATTTGCGCATGCAGGGGAGGCGTGAGGGGACGGATTTGGCGAATAATCGGCATATAATATGAGCATCATTCATTACCGAGGTCCCTTTGCCCATGAGTCAGCCAGCCGCCGCGAAACGCCTTATCCTGATCGTTGACGATGACCAGCTCCTGTTGGAATTCCTCGGCGAAGTCCTGCGCCATGCCGGCTACGAGACAGCCCTGGCCCATTCGGCCGAAGTGGCGCTGCAGCTGATCACCCAGCGCGAGCCGGACCTGGCCTTGCTCGATATCCACATGCCGGGCATGTCCGGGCTGGAACTGGCCAAGCGCCTGCATGGCGAAACGGCCGTGCCATTCATGTTCCTGTCCGGCAGCGGCGACAGCGAATCGGGCAAGCAGGCGGCCGCCTACGGCGCTGTCGGCTATGTCGTCAAACCCGTCGATGAAGGCCGCTTGATGCCCGCGTTCGAAGCGGGCCTGGCCCGTGCCGACGAAATCCGCCAGCTGCGCCGCACCGAGCTGAACCTGAACGCGGCCCTGGCCGCGGGCCGCGAAACGAGCCTGGCCGTCGGTTTGCTGATGGGCAAGTTCCAAACGGATCGCAACACGGCTTTCGAAGTGTTGCGCGACCACGCCCGGTCCAGCCGCCGCAAGATCAATGAAATCGCCAGCCAGCTGCTGCTGGCCGAGGAAACCTTGAACGGCCTGCACGGCGCCTTCCTCAACCGCGCGAAAGCCAAGTAAGCGTTTCAACCATACACAGGACACACATGAAAACCAAAGCAGCGATTGCATGGAAGGCGGGCGCGCCTTTGACCATCGAAGAAGTCGACCTGGCCGGCCCGCGTGAGGGCGAGGTATTGGTCGAAATCAAGGCCACCGGCATTTGCCACACCGATTACTACACCCTGTCGGGCGCCGATCCGGAAGGCATCTTCCCGTCCATCCTCGGCCATGAAGGGGCCGGCATCGTCGTCGACGTGGGGCCGGGCGTGAAAAGCTTGAAAAAGGATGATCACGTCATCCCCCTGTACACGCCGGAATGCCGCCAGTGCAAATTCTGCCTGTCGCAAAAGACCAACCTGTGCCAGTCGATCCGCTCGACCCAGGGCCGCGGCCTGATGCCGGACGCCACCTCGCGCTTTTCCATCGACGGCAAGCCCATCTTCCATTACATGGGCACCTCCACCTTTTCCAATTACATCGTCGTGCCGGAAATCGCCCTGGCGAAGATCCGCGAAGATGCGCCCTTCGACAAGGTCTGCTACATCGGCTGCGGCGTCACCACGGGCGTGGGCGCCGTGCTGTTCACGGCCAAGGTCGAGGCGGGCGCCAACGTGGTCGTATTCGGTCTGGGCGGCATCGGCCTGAACGTGATCCAGGCAGCGAAAATGGTTGGCGCCGACAAGATCATCGGCGTCGACATCAACCCGGCGCGCCAGGACATCGCGCGCAAGTTTGGCATGACGCATTTCGTCAACGCCAACGAGGTGGAAAACGTGGTCGACACCATCGTGCAACTGACGGATGGCGGCGCCGACTATTCGTTTGAATGCATCGGCAACACCACCACCATGCGCCAGTCGCTCGAGTGCTGCCACAAGGGCTGGGGCCAGTCCATCATCATCGGCGTGGCGGCGGCCGGCCAGGAAATTTCCACGCGTCCATTCCAGCTGGTGACGGGGCGCGTGTGGAAAGGTTCCGCTTTCGGCGGCGCGCGCGGCCGCACGGACGTGCCGAAGATCGTCGACTGGTACATGGAAGGCAAGCTCAATATCGACGATTTGATCACGCACAGGCTGAAGCTCGACGATATCAACCAGGGTTTCGACCTGATGAAGAGCGGTGAGTCGATCCGCTCCGTCGTACTGTATTAATTACGCCGTACCCCGGCGTTTTTGCGGAGGCTGCGGCCTCCGTTTTTTTGGGCTCTGTCATCGGTAAATAGGGGAACTGCCGGAATCTTCCCTTGGCATTGCTGTCTGACTCTGCATACTTACCACACAGGGAGCAGATCATGCAGCCAGCCGAATGGATCCGTTTTATCGCCCAGT
>NZ_PDZL01000016.1 GCF_002735705.1 Janthinobacterium sp. BJB426 | reverse complement strand
TCTGTGCTTTCAGGCGGGTAGCGATCTGCAGGCCGGCAGCGTCGTCCATTGCCGAGTTGATGCGGTAGCCGGTGGACAGGCGGGTCATCGAGGTCGACAGTTGCGATTGGGTCTTGGCGATCGAGTTTTGTGCGGACAACGATGCGTTATTGGTGTGAAGGCTCAGCATTGTATTGCTCCTGTAGGATATATTCAGCGAGACGCGCTATTTTTCTGCTCTCACAAGCACAAGGCGGCCATTTTTACTTATGCATTAAATGCTACATGGAAATATTTTTTATCTTGCCCTGAAGCTGCGGTGATTTTTAGTTTCTGTGGAAATAATATCTAAAAATATACTTTTAACTATTTTTTATCGCATCGCGCGCGCGCAATTGCTCTTCTGCAATTAACAAACCCTGGTCGCGGCTTTTGATCCGCTTCGCGGGTGTGCCCGCATAGACTCCCCATGCCGGCAGCGACTTGGTGACCAGGCTGAGCGCGCCCACGGCGACGCCTTCGCCAAGCTGTGCGCCGGGCAGCACCACGCTGCCCGAGCCGATGATGACGTGCCTGCCCAGGTGGATGGCGCCGCTTTTGCAGTTTGTAAATTCCGCCGGCACGGTGGGGTTGGTCATGCTGGCCCCGCTGTAATCATCGGTCTTGCTGTACAGGCGCACGCCTTGCGACAAGCCGGCGTAGTCTTCCAGCGTGATGCCTGCGCCACCGAAGAGAAAGCAGCCGCCGCCAATGTGAACGTAGCTGCCGATGCGGATATGGCCACCTGCCGCCACCAGGGTGCTGTAGCCATCGATGCGCACGTTGTTGCCGATCGCGATATTGTCGATGCCGATGATGACGCAGTTCCTGGCGATGCGCACGTTGTGGCCGAGGCTGCGAAACCCCGCGCCGTGCAAGTCTTCTTCGGTGTAATAGCCGGGATTGAAAAGTTCAGACATGGTCATCCTTGTGCGGGTGTGCGGCGCCGGCGCCGGCTTCCAGGTGGCGGCGCTTGCTTTCTGCCAGTTCGGCAATGACGCGCAGCGCCTCGCCATCGTCGGCCGTCATGTTTTGCAGGAAATGCGCGTTGTTCTCGCGTATCCAGCTCAGCGGCAGTTCCCACCAGGCCAGCGCCAGCAGGGCTGCGCGCACTTCCTCGCTGAAGCGGAAGCGCAGCAGGCGCGCGGGCGTCCCTGCGTAAATGCCGTAGGGTTCGCTGCGGAAATTGGGCGGCACCAGCGTGCGCGCACCGATGACGCAGCCATTCTCGATGACCGCGCCGCCCAACATCATCGCCTCGTCGCCGATCCACACATCGTTCTTGATGACCGTATCGGCATATTGGGGAATCGGGCTGTTTTCCAGGCCCATGCCGCCCAATGCCAGAAGATACGTCGAAATGGTGCGCATGTCGTGCTGGCCGTTGAGGATGAAGCGCAGATTCGCGCCGCCGGAAACGTAGCGCCCGATTTGCAGGTGCTGCTCGGTCGAATCGTATTTGGCTTGCGAACCGATGCCGATGCCGGAACAGCGGCCGATGGTAAATTGCCCGAAGTCCGGCTCATTGCCCAGCCAGTTACGGAAAAAGCCATGCGGTATCAGGGTCTGTCCACCGTCCTTGTAGGACAGCACGGTAAATTGTGCCGCCCAGCGATGGTCGTCGATGGTGCCGAAAAAGTCGGTGTCTGTGGAAATATTCATGGAATCCTGCCGGCCTGTGCATGCCGCTCGATGATGGCGCAGATGGCATCGACCTGATCGAGGCCCAGGCCGGGATAGATGGGCAGGCAGATGATTTGCCGCGATGCCTGCAGCGCGTTCGGCAGATTGCTGTGGGCGGCGGTCGGCATGCTGCGGTACATGGGGAAGTCGCTGATGAGCGGATAGAAATAGCGGCGCGCGTAGATATCCTGGTCGCGCAGCAGCTGGAACAGTGCGTCGCGGCTGGTGCCGTAGGCTTCCTTGACGAGAATGGGGAAGTAGGAATGGTTGGCCGATTCCTCTTCGCCAGCCGGCAGGCAGTCGATGCCGGCGATGGCCGCCAGCCGTTCCCGGTAGCGGCCATCGATGGCGCGCCGCTGCAGGCGTGCCGCATCGATGCCCTTCAATTGCAGGAGGCCGAACGCGGCGTTGATCTCGCTCATCTTGCCGTTGATGCCGGGTGCCACCACCGTCACTTCGTCGACGAAGCCGAAATTTTTCAGATGGTCGATGCGCTGCTTGGTCTTGGCGTCGGGGCAGACGATCGCGCCGCCTTCAAAGGTATTGAAAATCTTGGTGGCGTGAAAACTCAGCACAGACAGGTCGCCGCAATTGAGCACGCTGCTGCCCTTGTGGCGCACGCCGAACGCATGCGCCGCGTCGTAGATGACCTTCAAGCCATAGTTGTCGGCGATCTTTTCGATGCGTTCCACGTCGCAGGGACGGCCATAGCAGTGCACCGGCATGATGGCGGTGGTGTGCGGCGTGATGGCTGCCTCGATCCTGGCGGGATCCATATTCAGGCTCAGCGGGTCGATATCGACAAAAATGGGCTTGATGCCATTCCAGAGCAGCGAGTGGGCGGTGGCGACGAAGGAGTAGGGCGTGGTGATCACTTCGCCGGTGATGCGCAGCGCTTGCAGGGCCGTGATCAGTGCCAGCGTCCCATTGGTAAACAGGCAGATGTGCTTGACGCCCAGATAGTCGCACAACGCCTGTTCCAGTTGCTGGTGGAACGGGCCGCCGTTGGTGAGGATTTTATTTTTCCAGATCTCTTCCAGATATGGCAGGAAGTCTTGCAAATCCGGCATGAGCGGCTGCGTGACGTAAATCGGCTTCTTGTCGCTCATGATGGCATCACCTGCTTGTTGGTGTCGCCTGGCGCAATGGCGAACGATGCCGGCGGCAAGCCGCTGCACCAGCGCTGCCACATGGTGCGGAACGCCTTTTCCATATTGTGGGCAATGGCCCGCGAGTCGGCCAGCGCCGACACTTGCATGCGGTTGCGCAAGTCTGCGCGCAGGACGGCCAGCTGCATGATGTTGCTAGATAAGAATATTCCCTTGCGGACGAAATCCTCGTCGTCGGTCGTGATGAAGGCGTCGAGACCCACATGCTGCAAGATGCAGGCGCCGGCATGGCTCGGTACGCTTGTTCCCTTGAGCGTCAGCGTGGGCACACCCATCCACAGCGCATGCAGCGTGGTGGTGCCGCCCGTGTACGGGAAGGTGTCGAGGCAGATGTCGATTTGCTGGTGCAAGGCCAGATAGCCGCCCAGGTGGGTGCGGCCGTGGAAGGTCAGGCGGTCGGCGGCGATGCCTTCCTGCGCGAACCAGGCTTGCAAGGTGGCGATATCGCTGTCTTTTTGCATGGCGGCAAGATGCATTTTCGCTTCGGGAAGGGCCCGCAGCAGCTTTGCCCAGCGGGCGATGACGCCTGGATTGAGTTTGCTGAGCCGATTGAAACTGCCGAAGGTCAGGTAGCCGTTGCCCAGCGCTGGTGCGCGGACCAGTTCCGGGGAGTCGGACGATGGCAGGAAGGGTACGCTGGCAGGCAGCAGCACGACTTTTTCCGTGAAGTACTTTTCATCGACGTCGAATTGCGGATCGGTCAGATAGTAATCCATGGTTTTCAGGCCCGTTGTGCCGGGATAGGCGATCCAGCTGACCTGAATCGGCGCCAGTTTGCGGCCAAAGGCCGTCAGGCGGTTGAAGGCCGTATGGCTGGACAGGTCGACCAGGATGTCGATGCCGTCCTCCCGGATCTTTTCCTGCAAGCTGCTGTCGCTCACCTCGATGATGTTTTGCCAATGGGGGAAATAGCCGCGCAGGCGCTGCGTGACGGCGTCTTCCAGCGTATTGTTGTAATAGGCGTACAGGCTCAGGCCGGGGCTGGCGCTCAGGTGCGCCACCACGGGCACGACGAAGTTGGACACCACGTGCGAATTGAAGTCGCCCGAGACAAAGCCGACCCTGATGCGCCGCGCGGGATCGTTGTCGTTGCCGAAAACGTGGCCTTCCGCTGTCGCGGCCGTGGACGGGCGGTCAAAGGCCTCGCCGAAGCGGCAATGTTCCTCAAACAGGCTTTGAGCGTCGATATCGACGCTATGGCTGAGGCAAAATAGCAGACCGCTGTGGCTCTCCGGAATATGCGATGCCACCGTCCGGGCGCGATAGCCGCTGGCAATGGCTTCCTCCAGATGGCCTTCGGCGTGGAGCAGCGAGCACAGGTTGATTTCTGCCGCCGCGTAGTCGGGCTTGATTTCCAGGGCGCGCCGGAACGCGGCCAGCGCTTCCTTGCTTTTGCCCATGGTGCGCATGATATTACCCAAATGAAAATGTAATTCTTCATCATCTGGCTCGGATTCCAGCGCCGTGTTCAGGCACGTCAATACATCCTGATACTGTTTCAGCACCAGGTAGGCGGCGACCAGATTGTTCCGTGCCGCCCGGTAATCGGGTTTGATCTGCAGCGCGCGCTGGAAGCTGCGCACGGCGTCCTGTACATTCCTGTTTTCGTGCAGCGCCTGGCCCAGCCGGTTATGCACCTCCGCGTCGTCCGGTAATGCAAGGGTGGCGGCGCGAAAGCTGTCGGCAGCGGCACCAAACTGTTTCTGGCGCAGCAGCGCATTGCCCAGATTAAACGTCGCCAGCGCGTAGTCTGGCTTCAAGGCCAGGGCGCGGCGGTAGCTCGCCACAGCCTCGTCCAGCCTGTTTTCCGCCTGGAGCAGGTTACCCAGGTTGCAGTGCGCCTCGGCAAACGCCGGCTCGATTTCGAGCGCCCGCAGATAGCAGTCGCGGGCTGCATCCAGTTTCCCGGCCGTTTGCCAGGCATTGCCCAGGTGCCCATGCGCCTGCGCATCGTGCGGCGCCAGTTCCACCGTCCGCTGCAGCGTGGCCAGAGCATCCTTGCCTTGCACCTGCAGGGCCGTCCCCAGCACGCTCCAGCCGAATGGCGAGTCTGGATAGGTTGCCAGCAATTGCCGGCAGGCCGCTTCCATCTGTTCATGCTGGCCCGCCTGGTACAACTGCACGATGTGGTCCATTTCCGGCTGCGACGGCGACAGGGCCGCCAGCGCGACCGCCTCCTGCGCCTGCTGGCGCAGCGCTTGCGAGGCAGCATTGTCGAGTCCGCGGGCGATGGCGGTGTCGACGATGTCGAGCGCTTCGTCGGGCTGTCCCGCCTGCAGCAAGCCCTGCGCATAGGATAGCCAGAACTGGCCCTCGTCCGGGGCGACGGACAGCGCCTTGCGCAAATACGGCAAGCCGGCCACATGCTGGCCTACTTGCCCGGCCAGCAAACCCAGGTTGTGGTTGGCGACGGCATGGTAGGGATGGGCCTGCAGGATCGACAGGTAGATTTCTTCCGCCTCGGCAAAACGCCCTGCCTGGTGTTCAGCGATGGCCAGCTGTAATTCGGTGTCGGGGGAGACTGCGGGAGGGAGGGTCGGGTGCATGGGCTGGGGCGGGCAAAAATGTTTAGCAACGGGAATTGTAACTGGTGACAGTGCCCGTGAGAAACTTTCCGAGGGGAATTTGTTGACGCACGCTGCCCGAATGCGCACTTGCTGTTGCAGTTAGTCCAAAGTGCGGGCAATTCTGATCCTTCTGACAAAAAAACAGCGCACTGCCGGACGGGAGTGCGCTGTTCTGGCCGATTCTCAGCCGGTGCTGCGATGCCTTGCAGTTACATATTCGGATAGTTCGGCCCGCCGCCGCCTTCCGGTGTCACCCAGACGATGTTCTGCGTCGGGTCCTTGATGTCGCAGGTTTTACAGTGCACGCAGTTCTGTGCATTGATCTGCAGGCGTTCGGCGCCGTCGTCGTTCTTCACGAACTCGTACACGCCGGCGGGACAGTAACGCGCTTCCGGACCCGCATACGTGGCCAGGTTGACGTCGACGGGCACGCTGGCGTTCTTCAAGGTCAGGTGGATCGGCTGATCTTCCGCGTGATTCGTGTTCGAAATGAACACGGACGACATCTTGTCGAAAGTCAGCTTGCCATCGGGTTTCGGATACACGATCTTTTTCGACTGGGCGGCCGGTTTCAGGCATTCGTGGTCGCCATGCGAGTGGTGCAGGGTCCACGGCGCCTTGCCGCGGAAGATCAGCTGGTCGATGCCCGTCATCAGGCTGCCCAGGTACAGGCCCTTCGACAGCCATGGCTTGACGTTGCGCGCCACGTGCAGCTCTTCATGCAGCCACGATTTCTCGAAAGCAACAGGATAGCTCGTCAGTTCGTCGTGCTGGCGCTGTTCGCCCAGCGCGCCGAAGGCTGCGTCCGCCGCCAGCATGCCGCTCTTGATGGCCGCGTGGCTGCCCTTGATGCGGCTCATGTTCAGGAAGCCCGCATCGCAGCCGATCAGCGCGCCGCCGGCAAACACCAGTTTCGGCAGCGATTGCAGGCCGCCGGCCGCGATCGCGCGCGCGCCGTACGAAATGCGCTTGCCGCCTTCGAAGAACTTGCGGATTTCAGGATGCGTTTTATAGCGCTGGAATTCCTCGTACGGCGACAGGTAAGGATTCTCGTAATTGAGGCCCACCACATAGCCGACCATCACCTGGTTGTTTTCCAGGTGGTACAGGAAGGAGCCGCCGTAGGTTTTCGTGTCCAGCGGCCAGCCGCTCGAGTGGATCACCAGGCCCGGTTTGTGCTGGGCCGGGTCGATTTCCCACAATTCCTTGATGCCGATGCCGTATGACTGGGGATCCTTGCCGGCGTTCAAGTCATACTTGGCCATCAATTGCTTGCCCAGGTGGCCGCGCGCGCCTTCGGCGAACAGGGTGTACTTGGCGTGCAATTCCATGCCCAGCTGGAAGTCGGGACCCGGTTCGCCATCGCGCTTGAC
Organism: Janthinobacterium sp. BJB426; assembly: GCF_002735705.1. Lineage (GTDB taxonomy): Bacteria > Pseudomonadota > Gammaproteobacteria > Burkholderiales > Burkholderiaceae_D > Janthinobacterium. The sequence goes on along the minus strand of NZ_PDZL01000016.1, from coordinate 132,326 downwards.
GCCCATGTTGCCGGTCGCCACGCCTTTCACGGAGCCGTCGTCGTTGTAGAGGATTTCCGCGGCGGGGAAGCCGGGGAAGATTTCCACGCCCAGGTTTTCCGCCTGCTGGCCCATCCAGCGCACCACATTGCCCAGCGAGACGATGTAATTGCCGTGGTTTTCAAAGCAGGCCGGCACGGCGAAGCCTGGCGTTTTATATGCTTTCGTTTCGGTCAGGAACAGGATGCGGTCTTCCGTCACTTCCGTATTCAGGGGCGCGCCCAGTTCTTTCCAGTTCGGAATCAGCTCGGTCAGCGCTTTCGGGTCCATGATGGCGCCCGACAGGATATGCGCGCCCAATTCGCCGCCTTTTTCCAGCACGCAGACGGACACTTCCTGGTTCTTTTCAGCGGCCAGCTGCTTCAGGCGGATCGCCGCGGCCAGGCCTGCGGGGCCACCGCCGACGATCACCACGTCATACTCCATGGTTTCGCGCGGTCCGTACTGTTCAACTAAGTTATTAGGCTGTGTCATGGTCTCGATTTATAGTCACTAAATGGGTGGGTGAGGAATCTTCGAAGAAATTTAAGCACGAGTGTGCTTGTTTTTGGCGAGGATTGCAACTTTGGCGCCATTTTGCGTGACATTGCCCCTCGCCGCAATCTAAATCCGGCCATTTTGTGTAATGATGGCGTTTACCTTTGCTCAAGTGCGGCGCAGGGTATTTTGCCCCTGCGCCATCGGCACGGCGTAAAGTGTTATCTAAAATAAAACAGGAGTAGCTCGTGGGCATAGAAGTCAATTTCGAGGGCAAGATTGCCCTGATTACCGGCGCATCGAGCGGCCTTGGCGCGCGCTTTGCGAAAGTGCTGGCCCAGGCTGGCGCACAGGTCGTGCTGGCGTCGCGCCGCACCGAGCGCCTGAAGGAGTTGCGCGCCGAAATCGAAGCCGATGGCGGTGCCGCGCACGTGGTCTCGCTCGACGTGACCGACTTTGCCAGTATCAAGTCGGCCATCGCGCACGCGGAAACGGAAGCGGGCCCCATCGATATCCTCGTCAACAATTCCGGTGTCTCCACCACGCAACGCCTGGTCGACGTGACGCCCGAAGATTACTCGTTCGTGATGGACACCAACCTGCGCGGATCGTTCTTCGTGGCCCAGCAAACGGCCAAGCGCATGATCGCGCGCGCCAAGGGCGACCCGAAAAAACAGCACCGCATCATCAATATCGCCTCGATGGCGGGCTTGCAGGTGCTGCCGCAGATCGGTGTGTACTGCATGAGCAAGGCGGGCATGGTGCACATGACGCGCGCCATGGCCGTGGAGTGGGGAAAATATGGCATCAACACGAACGCCATCTGTCCCGGCTATATTTCCACGGAAATCAATGAAGATTACTTCGCCACCGAGCAGGGCAAGAAGCTGATCGAAATGCTGCCGAATAAACGTCCGGGCAAGCCGGAAGACCTCGACGGCCTGTTGCTGCTGCTGGCGGGCGAGGATTCGCACTTTATTAACGGCGCCATCATTTCCGCAGACGGCGGCATGAGTACCTTCTAAGGCGCCAGCCTGCGCTGCAGCCCTAGCGCTGCAGCTGCAGTCCCACCAGCTTGTGCACCAGCTCCGACGACGTCGAGGCGGCGAACTTGCGCATCAGCTTGGCGCGGTGCATTTCCACCGTGCGGGGGCTGAGGTCGATCTGGCGGGCGATGACCTTGCTGGTCTTGCCTTCCACCAGCAGGGCGGCGATTTCGCGCTCGCGCGGGGTCAGTTCCGCCGTCACGGGACGTTTCTCGCTGACATCCTCGAACGTCCAGATGCCCGGCCCCAGCGGTTCCTTCGGCAGCATGGCGTGGCCCGTGACGTGGCACCAGAACAATTCTCCATTACTGCGGCGCATGATGCGCTCGTCGGAATAGCGGCCTTTGGCGTTCATGATGGGGATGATGCGGTCACCTGTGCGCAGGAATTCGTCGTGCGTGGGGTAGAGTACTTCGAACGACTGGTCGTCCAGCTGGGCGCGCGCATAGCCGAACATGGCCGCCAGCGCTTCGTTGCAGCTGCGCATGATGCGGTTTTCCGACATGCACATGCCCACGGGCGCGTGCAGGAAGATACTTTCATAATCGATGGCTGACGCGGCGTTCATCTGATACGTATCACTCTCACAGGGGGATTGCTGGCACGGCGCCGGTAGTTCTACGGTATTGTACTTTCCACTCGCGTATTTTATGCTGAGTCGCTGCCTGAGTCATGGACTCAAGACCAAAGCTTAACAAAAGATAGAGGGACACCCATGAATAAAGTTTATCCTGACGCCGCCTCGGCGCTGGCCGGTATCGTCCAAGATGGCCAGACCATCGCCGTCGGCGGCTTCGGCCTGTGCGGCATTCCCGAAGCCCTGATCGGCGCCTTGCGCGATTCGGGCGTGACGGGCTTGACGGCCATTTCGAATAACGCCGGCGTGGACGGCTTCGGCCTGGGCCAGTTGCTGACCACGCGGCAGATCAAGAAAATGATCGCCTCCTACGTGGGCGAAAACAAGGAATTCGCGCGCCAGTACCTGGCGGGCGAGCTGGAACTGGAATTCACGCCGCAAGGCACCCTGGCCGAGAAACTGCGCGCCGGCGGCGCCGGCATTCCCGCCTTCTTCACCAAGACGGGCGTGGGCACCATCGTTGCCGATGGCAAGGAGCTCCGCGAATTTGACGGCGAGCAATACGTGATGGAACGCAGCCTCGTGGCCGATGTGTCGCTGGTGAAAGCCTACATGGCCGACCGCGCCGGCAATTTGGTTTATCGCAAGACGGCGCGCAATTTCAACCCGAACGTGGCCATGGCCGGCAAGATCACCATCGTCGAAGTGGAAAAACTGGTCGAAGTGGGCGAGATCGACCCGGACCAGGTCCACACGCCGAGCATCTTCGTGCACCGCATCGTGGTCAACGCGAACCCGGAAAAACGCATCGAGCAGCGCACCGTGCGCACTGAAGCATAAAGAAGAATACGGAGATAATCATGGCTTGGACGAGAGATGAAATGGCCGCACGCGCGGCAAAGGAATTGCAGGATGGCTTTTATGTGAACCTGGGCATCGGCTTGCCGACCCTGGTGGCGAATTATGTGCCGGAAAATATCGAAGTGTTCCTGCAGTCGGAAAACGGTTTATTGGGCATCGGCCCGTTCCCCACCGACGCGGAAGTCGATGCCGACCTGATCAACGCTGGCAAGCAGACAGTGACGGCCTTGCCCGGCGCCGCCTACTTCAGCTCGGCCGATTCCTTCGGCATGATCCGCGGCGGCAAGATCAACCTGGCCATCCTGGGCGCCATGCAAGTGTCGGAAAAGGGCGACCTGGCGAACTGGATGATCCCAGGAAAAATGGTCAAGGGCATGGGCGGCGCGATGGACCTAGTCGCCGGCGTCAAGCGCGTGGTCGTGCTGATGGAACACGTGGCCACGGCCAAGGATGGCACGACGTCGCACAAGCTGCTCAAGCAGTGCGACTTGCCGCTGACGGGCGTGGGCGTGGTCGACGTCATCATCAGCGACCTGGGCGTGATCGACGTGACGGAAAACGGCCTGAAGCTGGTGGAGCTGGCACCGGGCGTGACCAAGGAGCAGGTGCAGGCGGCCACGGGCGCTGAACTGGACGTGTCGGCAGTCTGAACACGCATGGGCAGATAAAAAAGCGGACAGCGATGTCCGCTTTTTTTTCGTCCGTTCGGCCGCAATGCCACAGCCCGCCTTGCGATGAGGGCGCTTTTGCTTGATAATGAGAATACTTCTCATTTAATGGTTTGCCTGTGCGGCGGGCCGTCGCCATGCCTGCCAGCCATTCTTTCTTCACAGTTGATCTCCAGCACGGCGATGCCGTGGGACAGCTGTATGGCGAGCATCATGGCTGGCTGCTGTCGTGGCTGCGCCACAAGCTGGGTTCCGCCCACTTGGCGGCCGACTTGGCGCACGATACCTTTTTGCGCGTGCTGACGTCGCGCGCCCACGTCACCCTGCTGCAGCCGCGCGCCTACCTGTGCACGATCGCGCATGGCCTGGCCGTGAATCACTGGCGCCGCCTCGACGTGGAGCGCGCCTATCTCGAAGCGCTCGCTTGCCTGCCGGAAGCGCTGGCACCGTCGCCGGAAGAGCGCCTGCTGGTGCTCGAAGCCTTGCACCAGGCCGACGCCATGCTGGCGCGCCTGCCGCACAAGGCGCGCCGCGCCTTTCTGATGCACCAGCTCGACGGCCATACCTATGCCGAGATCGCCCAGGAGCTGGGCGTGTCCGAGCGCATGGTGCGCAAATACATGGCGCAGGTCATGCTGCAGTGCCTGTCTTTGAGCCTGGCGGACTGACGTGGCGGCCGCATCACAGGCTCAGCGGCGCTACATCATCCTGCAGCAGGCGGCCGAATGGTTTGCCTTGCTGGAATCCGATGCGGCGGGCGAGGCGGAACGGGCCAAATGGCAGCGCTGGCTGGATGCCGATCCCATGCATGCCTCCACCTGGCAGCAGGTGCTGGCCATCAGCGGGCAATTTCGCAGCTTGCCGCCGGCGCCGGCCCGCGCCGCGCTGGCTGGCGGCGCGGCACAGGGACGGCGCGCTTTTGCCGCCATGCTGGTGGCGGCCGTGGGTGGCGTGGCCCTGTGGCAATGGAATAAGCGGGAGGACGATGCCGGCGTGGCCTTGGCCAATACGGGCTACGACAGCGGCGTAGGCCAGTTGCGCCAGCTGCGCCTGCCTGATGGCGGCATCTTGCAGCTGGATACGGACAGCCTGGCCGAGCTTGGCTACAACGCGACGGCGCGGCGCATCGTGCTGCGGCGCGGACGCATTCATGTCAGCAGTGCGCCCGACACGCAGCAGCCTGCGCGGCCCCTGCTGGTGCAGACGGCGCAGGGCACCCTGCGGGCATTGGGCACGCGCTTCGAGGTGCGCCAGTTCGATGGGTGCACGCAACTGTCCGTGGAACAGGGCGCCGTGGAAATCACGCCGCTGCAAGGTCCGGCCATCGTCGTGCCGGCCGGGCAGGGCGCGCAGTTTGACGCACATCACAGCGCTCAGCCTGTAGCAGCCAGCGCGGCGGCGCCCGCCTGGACACGCAGGATGTTGTTGGCCGATAACATGCGCCTCGATGATTTCCTGCAAGAATTGGGCCGCTACCGGCATGGCTACCTGGGTTGCTCGCCCGAAGTGGCGCACTTGCGCCTGGTGGGCGCCTATCCGCTCGATGACCAGCCGACGATTTTCTCCATGCTCGAAGCGAGCCTGCCCGTGCGGGTGCGCCAGCACATGCCGTGGTGGGTGTCGGTCTCGGCGCGGCATCAGCCCGACTAAAAATATTTTTCAAAAACAGGTTCCGCTTTTTGCGTCTCGCTTGGCAGACAAGTGAAAGCCGATCTCACTTTGAAAAGGAATCCCATGCCTGTCCTCGCCCACCTCCAGCCCCGCCACCGTCAACTGGCCCTGGCCATCCACCTCGCCTTGCTGGCGCTGCCCACCGTTGCCAGCGCGCAAGCCGCCACGGCGCATGCCGTGGAAGCCGTGCGCCAGTACGACTTGCCGGCCGGTGCCCTGAGCACGTCCCTGAGCCGCTTCGCGGGCCAGGCGGGCATCGCCCTGTCCGTCAACGCCAGCTTGACCGATGGCAAGAGTGCGCCCGCCCTGAGCGGCAGCTTTACGCCGGCGCAAGCCTTGCAGCGCTTGCTGGCGGGCAGCGGCCTGGAGGCGGTGGCGCGTGCGCCGGGCAGCTATCTGCTGAGGGTCACGTCCGCCACGCCGCTGGCGCAGGAGCAGGCCATGTCCGTCATCACCGTGGTGGGCAACTGGCTGGCCCATCCCGATGCGCAATCCGTGTTCGAACATGGCGGCGCGCGCAATGTGGTGGGGCGCGACGAGATCGTGCGCCTGGGCGCCACGGATGCGCGTGACGTGCTCAACCGCATTCCCGGCGTGCTGGCGCCCACGAATAACGGTACCGGCAGCCATGACATGGCCTTGAACTTCGGCGTGCGCGGCTTGAATCCGCGCCTGGCGGCCCGCTCCACCGTGTTGATGGATGGCATTCCCGTGCCGTTCGCGCCGTATGGTCAGCCACAGCTGTCGTTTGCGCCCATTTCCATGGGCAATATGGATGCCGTCGACGTGGTGCGCGGCGGCGGCGCCGTGCGCTACGGCCCGCAAAACGTGGGCGGCATCGTCAACTTCGTCACGCGGGCGATTCCGGAAAAGGCTTCGGGAGAAGTGAGCGTGCAGGGCGAGCAAAGCCCATCCTCGTCCAGCGACAGCATCAAGACGCACACCAGCGTGATGCTGGGCGGCACCATGGATAACGGCCTGGGCGGCGCGATCCTGTACAGCGGCGTGCGCGGCAGCGACTGGCGCGAGCACAGCGACACGAAAATCGACGACGTGATCCTGAAAGGGCGCTACCGCATCGATGGCGCAAGCACGGTGACGGCCATGCTGCAAAACTATGAAGGCAAGGCCGACATGCCGGGCGGCTTGACGACGGCCGCGTTCGCGCGCGACCCTTACCAGTCGACGCGGCCCTACGATAATTTCTGGGGCCGCCGCAACCTGGCCAGTCTCGCGTATGAATACAAGCCAGACCGCCAGCGCCAGCTCAGTGTGCAGGCCTTTTATACGGACACCTTGCGCAGCGGCTACCTGGATCAAGGCAAGAACCTGACCCTGTCGCCACGCAGCTACACGGTGCGCGGCGTGGAAACGCGCTATGCGCAAGCATTTCGCCTAGGGCAGACGCGCCATGAAATCGGCGTGGGCTACCGCTTCATTGACGAAGCCAGCCATGAATTGCGCTACTGGCGCCTGAAGACGGGCGGCATCCTGCCGACGGAAAGCAGCCCCATCGACCGTGACACGTCGGGCAGCACGCGCGCCCATGCGCTGTTCATCGATGACCGCATCGACATCGGCAACTGGACCATCACGCCGGGCTTGCGCAACGAACGCATCAAGTCCTACCAGGACAATAACTTGAACGGCAAGCGCGATGGCGGCAACTACAACGTGCTGTTGCCCGCCCTGAACGCCATTTACCACGTCAATGACGCCTGGAATGTGTATGCGAGCGGCGACAGTTCATTTGGCACGGTGCAGTACAGCAAGATGGCCAATGCCGTCGTCAGCGGCGGCGCCGAGCCGGAAAAGGCCCGTTCGTGGGAACTGGGCACGCGCTACCAGCAGGGCGGCTTGCGCCTTGATGCGAATGTGTTTTTGATCCGCTTCAGTAACCAGTACGAAAGCAACCAGCAAACGAATAGCGTGTATGCGCGCGGCAAGACGCGCCATCGCGGTATCGAAAGCAGCGTCCAGTATGAACTGGGGGCCGCCATACCGGCTTTGCGCGGCGTCAATGTGTATGCGAGCTACGCGCTGGTTGATGCGGCAATCAAGGAAGACGGCCCGAACTTCGGCAAGCAAGTGCCGTTTTCGCCGCGCCACAAGGGCACGGCCGGCGTCGGCTACCAGGCGGGCAAGTGGAGTGCCAGCGTCGACGGCATGTTCGAAGGTGCGCAGTTCGCCGATAGCGCGAACAGCGTGGCGGAAAATGCGGCCGGTAACAATGGCCGCATTCCCGGCTATGGGGTGTGGGCCGCGCGCGGCAGCGTCGATATCGGCGGTGGCCCGGTCCCATTCCGCCTGAGCCTGGGCATGAAAAACCTGTTTGATCGCCGCTATTTTACGCGCTCGTTTGACGACAACAACATGGGCAAGTATGCGGCCCAGCCGCGCACCGTGTATGTGCAGCTGAGCAGCCGTTTCTAGGCGCCGCAGCGTAAAAAAGCCCCGGCAAGCGCGTGCGTGCCGGGGCTTTATCTTGTCAGTAAAATTTTATGCCGCGCCAGCCTTGCCGCGCAAGCCGTCCAGGCTGTAGGCGCCAGCGCCCGCTACCGCGAAGTATAGGAAGGTGAAGCAATACATCACGGCCATTTCGCCGCCGTTCAGGATCGGCAGGAAGCCGGCGGGCGCATGCGCCATGAAGTAGGCGGCCGCCATCTGGCCCGACAGGATGAAGGCGACGGGGCGGGTGAACAGGCCAAGCAGCAGCAAGCTGCCGCCGACCAGCTCGATGACGCCGGCCGCGCCCATCACGGAAAACAGTTGCAGCCCGTCGAACATGGCCACATGCGGCGCGCCGAACAGCTTGGCCGTGCCGTGTTGCAGGAAGAGAAAGCCGAGAATGATGCGCAGCAGGCCCAGCAGGCGTGGGTTCCAGGTGGCGTAGAAGGCGGGCGAGAGGGACATGACGTACTCCATTCAAAAGTGAGGATGGTTCGGTGTCAGGCTTGCATTAACGCAATGTCATTATGCGCGAGCCAGGTGGCGAACAGGTGACAGTACTGTAATGGTTTTTCATTTATTGATCATCCTAGTAAATATTGATACATGATTTACTATTTGTTGATGATGCTGACAACAGTCTGGCGCATGAAAAAAGCCCCGCAGAGTGATCTGCGGGGCTTTTCAGGAGGATGTCTCGCTGTAAGGTATTGCTTACTTGACGATATTCACGGTCGGTGCAATGTAGGCGTCGTCGGTCGGGTGGGTTGGATGGGCCAGCTCGCTATGCAGCTTGTCCATGTCCAGTTCTTTTTCCCATTTCGACACGACGATGGTGGCCACGCCGTTGCCCACAAAATTGGTCAGCGCGCGGCATTCGCTCATGAAGCGGTCGATACCGAGGATCAGCGCCATGCCGGCCACGGGAATCGTCGGCACCACGGCCAGGGTGGCAGCCAGGGTGATGAAGCCGGCGCCCGTGATGCCGGATGCGCCTTTCGAGGTCAGCATCGCCACGCCCAGGATGGTCAGTTCCTGCCAGATCGTCAGTTCCGTGTTCGTGGCTTGCGCAACGAACAGGGCCGCCATTGTCATGTAGATGTTGGTGCCGTCCAGGTTGAACGAGTAGCCGGTAGGCACGACCAGGCCGACGACTGGTTTGGAGCAACCCAGGCGCTCGAGTTTTTTCATCAGGGCCGGCAGGGCCGATTCCGACGAGCTGGTACCGAGCACGATCAGCAGTTCTTCCTTGATGTACAGCAAGAAGCGGCCGATGGAGAAGCCCGTGTACTTGGCGATCAGGCCCAGCACGACGAAGACGAACAGGAAGCAGGTCAGGTAGAACGAACCCATCAGTTTCGCCAGCGGGATCAGCGAAGCCAGACCGTATTTACCGATGGTAAAGGCCATCGCACCGAATGCGCCGATGGGAGCGACTTTCATGATGATGTTGACCATGCCGAAGATGGCATGCGACAGTTCGTCGATCAGCTTGGTGACCGGACGGCCGCGCTCGCCCAGCAGGGACAGCGAAAAGCCGAACAGGATGGCGATCAACAGTACTTGCAGGATGTCGCCCTTGGCGAAGGCGTCGACGAAGGTCTTCGGGATGATATTCATCAGGAAGTCGACGGTGGTCAAGCCTTCGGCGTGCGTGTATTGCGCGATGGACTTGGCATCGAGGTGGGCCGGATCGGCGTTGAAGCCGGCGCCCGGTTTGAGGATGTTAGCCACCAGCAAGCCGATGGCCAGCGCGAAGGTGGAGACCACTTCGAAGTACAGCAGCGCCTTGCCGCCCACGCGGCCGATTTTCTTCACGTCCTGCATGCCGGCGATGCCGGAGACCACGGTACAGAAGATCACCGGGGCGATGATCATCTTGATCAGTTTGATAAAGCCGTCGCCCAGCGGTTTCATGTCGACGGCGTTCGAGGGGTAGAACACCCCCAGCAGTACGCCAGCGACGATGGCGAACAGCACCTGGACGTACAGGATTTTATAGAATGGTTTTTTCACGAGTGGTCTCCTCTTGCGGGTTGATGCTGCGATCATCCGCCCATTGCCAGGCCGGCTCAATTGTGGATAACCGCAGATATGCATTTTCGCTATATCGGGTATTGCGCCATGGCGAACGTGCCGGCACTGTGCTGCGGCGCAGCATTTCAGGCGTGTGCTTGGAGCATTGCCCGCGCTGCGCTACACTGCCGTAGCGTCGCGCGCGAGGCAACCGGCAAATCGCCGGTTTCTTTATTTTTTACTACCAAATAACGACGCCGGATAAAACCGTAGCGAGCGGAAGGGAGTTGTGGCCGAGAAGCGCAACCGTACTTAAGTACGGTGAGCATCGCAGGCCGCAAACACCGACGCGCAGTAGGTTTTCTCCGGTGTTATAAGGAATCGCATGATCGAAGCGAGCATCAAGTCAGTGCAATGTATCTCCCCCGCAGGCTTGCACACCATGTCGTATAAAGAGTGGGGCGCGGCCGATAATCCGAACGTGCTCGTCTGCGCCCACGGCGTGACGCGCGTGGCGGACGACTTCGACAACCTGGCGCGCGCTATGGCCAGCGATTACCGCGTGATCTGCCCCGACGTGGTGGGGCGTGGGCGCTCGGGCTGGCTGGCCAACCCGCAGTTTTACCGCGTACCGCAATATGTGAGCGACATGGTGACCCTGCTGGCGCGCGTGCTGGCCAACGGCGAGCGCCAGACGGTGGACTGGTTCGGCACCTCGATGGGCGGCTTGATCGGCCTGGGCCTGGCATCATTGCCCAACAGCCCGATCAGCAAGCTAGTGCTGAACGATATCGGCCCGACGCTGGCGCCCGAAGCCTTGCAGCGCATCGGCGACTACATCGGCCAGGACCTGCGTTTCGAAACCTTCGAGCAGGGCGCCAGGTTTGTGCGCGACGTGTCCGCCAGCTTCGGCCCGCACACGGACGCGGAATGGCATAAACTGGCGGTGGATGTGTTGCGCCAGGATAAGGATGGCCACTGGCGCCGCCACTATGATATGGGACTGGCCATGCCGTTCCGCTCGGCCACGCCGGAATCGGCGGCCAGCGATGAAGCCATGCTGTGGGCCGCGTATGATGCCGTACGCTGCCCCACCTTGCTGGTGCGCGGCTCGGAATCCGATTTGCTGTCGCATGAAACGGCCACGCGCATGCTGGGCCGCGGCCCGAAGGCTGAGCTGGTGGAAATCGCCGGCGTAGGCCATGCGCCCACTTTCGTGCACGACGACCAGATCGCCATCGCGCGCAAGTTTTTGCTGGGCAAGTAATAATCAGTAACGCTGTACAGATTTTGAAACAACCGAAAGAAGAAGCATGGAAATTACACGACTGCACGTAGGCAAACGCCTCTCCGAAGTAGCCATTCACAACAACACCATCTACCTGGCTGGCCAGATCGCCGAAGACACCACGCAAGGCATCGTCGGCCAGACGCGCGAAGTGCTCGGCCACGTCGACCGTTTGCTGATGGAAGCGGGCAGCGACAAGACTTGCATCCTGTCGTGCCAGATCTACATCGCCGACATGAAGGATTTTCCCGGCATGAATGAAGTGTGGGACGACTGGGTCGCGTCAAGCCACACGCCGCCGCGCGCCACGGTGGAAGCGAAGCTGGCCAATCCGGCTTGCCTGGTGGAAATCGTCATCATCGCTGCAGAGCGTTAAGTCATCAAGTTGTTGGGTTATTAAGTTTAAAGGTATCACATGGTTTCCATCTCGGCCCCGAATAGCGTCACCTCGGAACAACTGGTAGAGGGCTTGAGCGCGCCGGACAGCGCGCGCGTGCTGGACGCGTTCGCGTATGCCACCGAAGCATATGGCGACAAGCTGACCTTTGCCGGCCGCTCCGCGCTGGACTTCGCCGTCGGCGTGGCCACCACGCTGGCTTTCCTGCGCAGCGATGCGGAAACGCGCATCGCCGGCCTGATGTTCGAGCTGACCCTGCTGGAGCCGGATACGGCGGCCGATATCGAGCCCCGCTTCGGCAAGCAGGTGTGCGACCTGGCAACAGGCGTGCGCCAGCTGATCCGCTTGCGCGCGCTGACCCAGGCGCAGCACGGCAGCGCTGGCGGGCGCGGCAAGAATGCGGCGCAGCAAGCCGTGGCCCAGGTGGAAACCTTGCGCAAGATGTTGCTGGCGATGGCTTCCGACATGCGTGTCGTGCTGGTGCGCCTGGCTTCTTGCGTGACGACCTTGCGTTACTTTGCCGAACTAAAACTGTTCAATGAAATGACGCGCGAGTACGGCAAGGAAACCCTGGACCTGTACGCACCGCTGGCCAACCGCCTCGGCATCTGGCAGCTGAAGTGGGAGCTGGAAGACTTGTCGTTCCGCTTCATCGAGCCGGAAGCGTATAAACGCATCGCCAAGATGCTGGAAGAAAAGCGCATGATGCGCGAGGGCTTTGTTTCCTCGGCGATTTTGCGCCTGCAGACGGAACTGGCTTCGGCCGGTATCCAGGCGGAAGTATTTGGCCGCCCGAAACACATTTACAGCATCTGGAACAAGATGCGCGGCAAGGAACTCGATTTCACGGCCCTGTACGATGTGCGCGCCTTCCGCGTCATCGTTGCCGACGTGAAAACTTGCTACACGGTACTGGGCGTGGTCCACAATATCTGGACCCCCATCCCGAAAGAATTCGACGATTACATTTCGCGGCCGAAACCGAACGGTTACCAGTCGCTGCACACGGTGGTGACGGCCGAGGATGGCCGGCCGCTGGAAGTGCAAATCCGCACGAATGAAATGCACAGCTTTGCCGAATACGGCGTGGCTGCGCACTGGCGCTACAAGGAAGAGGGCGGTTCGAATTTTGCCGGCCAGAAATACGACGAAAAGATCGCCTGGCTGCGCCAGTTGCTGGCCTGGAAAACGGAAGTGGCCGACGCCGTCGTGGGCCAGGAAGAAATCCAGCGCGAATGGGTGGAAAAACTCAAATCGGCCACCCTGGACGACCGCATCTTCGTCATGACGCCGCAAGCGCGCGTGCTGGAATTGCCCGTGGGCGCCACGCCCGTCGATTTTGCGTATCACCTGCACACGGACGTGGGCCACCGCTGCCGCGGCGCCAAGGTCGACGGCATCATGGTGCCCCTGAATACGCAACTGAAAAACGGCCAGACCTGCGAAATCATCACGGCCAAGGGCGCACCGGGCACGGCCGGGCCGTCGCGCGACTGGCTCAGCGCCGGCTACGCCGTCAGCACGCGCACGCGCTCGAAAATTCGTGCCTGGTTCCATGCCATCGACATGCAGGAAACCCTGGCCCATGGCCGCGCGCTGGTGGAAAAGTCCTTGCAGCGCGAAGGCAAGACAGCCGTCAACCTCGAAGCGCTGGCGCAAAAGCTGGGCTTTGCGAAAGTCGACGAGCTGTTCCTGTCGGTCGGCAAGGATGAGTTCAGCCTGCGCCACGTGGAGCAGGCGCTGCACGACAATGGCGAAGTGGTAGTGCCGGAAGACGCCGTGCTGGTGGGCAAGAGCCGCGCATCCAGCGTGGAGCAGGGCGCCAAGTCGGGTGTGCTGGTGGTGGGCACCGAAGGCTTGATGACGGTGCTGGCCAAGTGCTGCAAGCCGGCGCCGCCGGACAGCATCGTCGGTTTTGTGACGCGCGGCAAGGGTGTGTCGATCCACCGCGCCACGTGTAAAAACTTCGAGGAAATGCGCGCCAAGTCGCCCGAACGGGTGATCTTCACGGAATGGGGCAGCACGGGCGGGCACGACACCGTGTATCCGGTCGATATCTTCATCCTGGCCGGCGACCGCCAGGGCTTGCTGCGCGACATCTCCGAAATCTTTTCGCGCGAAAAGATCAACGTGATTGGCGTCAACACCCAAAGCGCCAAGGGCCAGGCCCGCATGACCTTTACGGCCGAGATCAGCTCGACGGCGCAGTTGTTGAAGGCGCTGAATGTGATCAAGGATGTCAGTGGCGTGTTAGAGGCACGCAGAAGTTAGTGTATCTTGGGGTCAGACCCTCAAGCTCGCTAACGCAGAGCTCTGCGCTAACGTGGCCGGGGGTCTGACCCCAGTCCTTGCTAGTGGGTTTTGTCACCCTGATGCAACCCCGCCATCGCTGCCGTCTCAGGCTGCAGAGTAATATGGTCGATGCCATGCTTACTCAATAACATCTTCTTGATCGCCCGCAATACCTTCGGCCAATGGTCGAGGTGCTCGATTTCCACGTGGCCGATCAGGGCCGGCTGGCCGGGCGACATGTCCCACACATGCAGGTCGTGCACGGCAATCACGCCGTCCACTTGCTCCACGTCCGCGCCCACCTGAATGTAGTCGATATGCATGGGCACGCCTTCCATCAGGAAGTGGTACGACTCGCGCAGCACGCCGAACGTGGATTTCAGGATCAGCAGGGAGACCAGCACGGACAGCAGCGGGTCGATCTGCATCCAGCCCGTAAAGTAAATGACGGCGCCGGCGACGATGGCGGCGACCGAGCCGAGCAAGTCGCCCATCACATGCACGAGGGCGGCGCGCGTGTTGACGCTTTGCTTGTCTTTCGACAATACCCACGCCACCACCACGTTGATCGCCAGGCCGATAAAGGCGACGATGAAGACCATGCCGCCCTTGACGGGTTGCGGGGAGGAAAAGCGCAGCGCAGCTTCATAGCAGATCCAGCCCACCACGCACAGCATGGCCAGGCCGTTGACGAAGGCGGCCAGCGCTTCGGCGCGGCCAAAGCCGAACGAATGGCGCGGCGAGGGCGGGCGGCGCGCGATGAGCTGCGCCAGCAGTGCCAGGCCCAGCGCTGCCGCGTCCGTGACCATGTGGCCCGCGTCGGAAATCAGGGCCAGCGAATTGGACAGGAAGCCGGCCGCCACCTCGATGCCGGCAAATGACAGGGTCAGGCCCAGCGCCCACGCGAGGATGCTCTGGCTGCGTCCCTCGAACGAGTGGGTGTGCTTGGCGTCGCCTTTCAGGTGGGCGTGCAAATGGGTGGCGTCGTGTTCGGTGTGCGTCGGCTGCATGGAATGCTTTGTGGAATGATGTTGCCGTCAGTGTAATTGAAAAGCAACAACATAGTCGGCACGTAAAAAAACCTGCAGGCCCGGAGGCGCTGCAGGTTTTACCTGGAACAAACAATGTTACTGTACTGCCGTCTCGCCAAACTTACCTTCGCGGAAATCCTGCACGGCCTGGAATACTTCCGCCTGGGTATTCATGACAAACGGGCCATATTGCGCGATGGGCTCGTTCAAGGGCTGGCCGGCGACGAGGATCACGCGGCCGCCTTCGGGCGCGTCGATGCGCACGCCGTCGCTGCCTGGCGTGTTGGCGAAGATGGCCATGCGCAAGGCGGGCACGGCCTTGCCGTCCACCTGCACTTCGCCACGGAAGGTGTAGAGGAAGGCGTTATGGCCTGGCGGCAAGGACTGCTCGAAACTGCTGCCGGCCGGCAAGTCGATATCGAGATACAACGGTTCCGTCAGTTCACGCTGCACGGCGCCCGTCACGCCATGGCTCTCGCCGGCGATCACTTGCACGGCCACGCCAGCGTCCGTCGTGTAGCGGGGGATTTCGCTGCTGGTGAAATCGCGGTACCACGGCGTGCGCATCTTGTCGCGCGCGGGCAGGTTCAACCACAGCTGAAAACCTTCCATGACGCCTTCTTCCTGCTCCGGCATTTCCGAGTGGATCACGCCGCTGCCGGCCGTCATCCATTGCACGCCGCCCGAGGTCAGCAAGCCTTCGTGGCCGGCGCTGTCCTTGTGGCGCATGCGCCCCGTGATCATGTACGACACCGTTTCAAAGCCGCGGTGCGGATGCTCGGGGAAGCCGGCGATATAGTCGTTCGGCTTGTCGCTGGCGAAATTGTCGAGCATCAAAAACGGGTCGAGACGGCGCTGCAGCTGCTGCGTCAGCACGCGGTTGATCTTCACGCCGGCGCCATCCATGACGGCCTGGCCGGCGATCACGCGCTCGATGGCGCGTGGCTTGTTGACGGTGATGATGTCGCTCATTGCTTTCTCCTCTAGGCCAGGACGGCGCCAGTGCGCCGCCCCTTTCACTGCTGGGATTACATCGGGATCACACCAGGATGGCGTTGATCTCGGCGTCCGCTTGCGCTTGCGCCTTGGCCACGGCTTCCGGGCCCATGCCCATGCCTTCCGAATACACGTATTGCACGTCGGTCAGGCCCAGGAAGCCGAACATGGTGTTCAGGTAAGGCACCTGGCTATCGTTGGCGCTGTCGCGGTGCAAGCCGCCGCGGGACAGGCCCACGTAGACTTTCTTGCCGGTCAGCAGGCCAACAGGGCCGTTTTCCGTGTACTTGAAGGTGACGTTGGCGCGGGCAATCGCGTCGAACCAGCTTTTCAGTTGCACGGTGATACCGAAGTTGTACATCGGCGCGCCGATGACGATCACGTCAGCTGCTTGCACTTGCGCAATCAGCGCGTCGTCCAGGGCGATGCGGGCCGCCTGCTCCGGCGTGCGCTTGTCCGCTGGCGTGAACAGCGCTTGCAGGGTCGGCTCGTCGAGCACGGGGTGCGGTGCGGCAGCCAGGTCGCGGCGGACCAGGGTGGCGCCGGGGTTGGCCGCTTGTACGCGGCTAGCGATGGCGTCAGCCAAACGGGTCGAGGCGGAACCGGTGCTGCGGGCGCTGGAATTGATTTGCAGGATGTTCATCTTGTTTCTCCGTTGTGAGGTGTCTTGCGATGGATGAACTATAGCAATTCCAAAATTGATGCGGAAGCCGTTAAAATGGATAACATTAATCCACTCATGGAACAATTGAGCGTAAAGGTAGCGTATGAATATCGATCCCGGAGATTTGCTGCTGTTCGCCCGCGTCGTCGAGTGCGGCAGTTTCAGTCGTGCCGCCGTGCGCGTGGACTTGCCCAAGTCGACCTTGTCGCGCCGCATCTCGCTGCTGGAAGCGAAATTGGGCGAACGGCTGTTGCTGCGCACCACGCGCAAGCTGGCGCTGACGGAGTTCGGCGCCAGCCTGCTCGAGCATGCGCGCAAGGTGGTGGAAGAAACGGAGGCGGCTGGCGCCCTGGCGCAGCACCGCCAGGCAGGACCCAGCGGCTTGCTGCGCATTTCCATGCCGGCCGATTTCGGTGACACCCTGATGCGTCAGGTGCTGGCCGAGTTCGTGCGCCGCTATCCCGCCATTTCTCTGGAACTGGACTTGTCGGCGCGCCGGGTGGATTTACTGGAAGAAAATTTCGACCTGGCCATCCGCATGGGTAATTTGCCCGATGACGCCAGCCTGGCCGCGCGCCGTGTGGCCTTCAGCACTCTGGCGCTGTATGCCTCGCCGCAATACACGAGCGTGCACGGCTTGCCCGAGCATCCCGACGATTTGTATGGCCACGATTTATTGAGCTTGCCACGGGCCGTGCATGGCCTCGTGCACTGGACTTTGATCCGCGGCAAGACGACGTGGGAGCGCGATCTGCCCGTGCGCCTGCTGGCCAATTCGCCGGAATTGCTGGTGCGTATGGCCTGCACGGGCGTGGGCATTGCGGCCAGCACAGACCGCTTTGCCAAGCCGTATGTGGCGACGGGGGAATTGGTGCGCGTGCTGCCCGAGTGGAGTTTTCCGCTGGTCACGGGCTGGGCCGTGTTTCCCGGCCGGCGCTTGATGCCGGCCAAGACGCGCGCGTTTCTCGACCTAATGGAGGAAATGTACCAAACCGACGCGCCTGTTTAGTAACGGCTGTCAAAACCTACTGCGCGTCGTGATCTATGGCCTGCGATGCTCACTGTACCTTCGTACAGTTGCGCTTCTCGGCCACAGCTCCCTTCCGCTCGCTACGGTTTTGTCAGGCGTTGACAGGTCAGTGGAGGGCGCAGAGCCTTGATCTATTTAGGCCGGTTGCCCATGACTTCGCCCAGCTGTACGGGGCCGGCTGGCTGCCAGCCGGCATTGAAATCGACTGTGCCTTTCGGGAACAGCATGACGACGGTGGAGCCGAGCAGGAAGCGGCCCAGCTCTTCGCCCTGTTTCAGCACGACATTGTCGTTCGCATAGCTCCAGTCGCGTATCTGGCCTGTGCGGGGTGGGTTGACGACGCCGTGCCAGACGGTGGCCATGCTGCCGACGATGGTGGCGCCCACCAGGGTCATGACGAAGGGACCGTTGGCCGTATCGAACACGCAGACGACGCGCTCGTTGCGGGCGAACAGGCCGGGAATGCCGCGCGCCGTCGTCGGGTTGACGGAGAACAATTCACCGGGAACATAAATCATGCGCGTCAGACGGCCATCGCAGGGCATGTGGATGCGGTGGTAGTCGCGCGGGCTCAGGTACAGATTGGCGAAGCTGCCGTGTTCGAACTGGGCCGCCAGGGCCGCATCGCCGCCGACCAGGGCCGTCGTGCTGAAGTTGTGGCCCTTGGCCTGGAAGATCTGGTCCTTGTCGATGCTGCCGAACTGGCTGATGCGTCCATCGACGGGGCAGACGTAGTCGGCCTGGGCCAGCGGACGGGCGTCCGGGCGCAGCGCGCGCGTGAAAAAGTCGTTGAAGCTCGTGTAGTGCGTGATGTCCGGGTCCAGCGCCTCATCCATGTTGACGTTGTAGCGGCCGACGAACCAGCGGATCAAACGCGTCGTCATGGCGCCGCCCTTGGCACCGGCGACACGGCCGGCAAAATTGGTCAGCGCTCCCTTGGGCAGCAGATATTGAGGCAAAACGGCAAGACGGTCAGACACGATGGGAAGCCTTTGACGGGGTGATGGGAACAATGGTGAAAACGCATTATAGCGGCGATGTGGCGCGCAATACTATGCGCCGTATGCAAGGGTGCGTATCGCAGCCGGCCGCCGAATTTAATTTGCCATAGGAAATATTTTCAGGAAACTGTGCCACTCGGAAAAAATTACAGCACAATACAGCGGCCTGTTTTTTAGCTTTTAGCCATTTTTATTCAGCCAACTTTTTTAGCCAGGTCATGATGCCACGCCGTTGCCTTCGCCTTACCGTCCTTTGTTCCGCTGTCCTGTTTGCCTGGAATGCCCAGGCCCAGCAATCCGAAACGCCAGCCTCTGAGTCCGCCGCTGCACCGCTGAAGGCTGGAAAGCCCGCCGCGCCCGCGATGCAAACCGTGGAAGTCAAGGGCAGCGGCTATGATCCGCGCCGCGACGATACGGCCAGCAAGATGGTCGTGGGCAGCGAGGAAATCCTCAAGTATGGCGACACGAATGTCACCGATGTGCTCAAGCGCTTGCCCGGCATCACGGTTTCCGGCGCGGCCGGGCGTTCGGGCGGCGAAATTCGCATGCGGGGCCTGGGCAGCGGCTACACGCAGATATTGCTCAACGGCGAGCGGGCGCCGGCCGGTTTTTCGCTCGACACCCTGTCGCCGGACGTGATCGAACGCATCGAGATTTTGCATGCGGCCAGCGCCGAATACAGCACGCAGTCGATTGCCGGCACCATCAATGTGGTGCTCAAGAAAGCCGTGAAGACGGCGCAGCGCGAACTCAAGCTGGGCGTGCAGGGCAGCGACGTGAGCTTTTCGCCCAGCGTGAACGTGCAACTGTCCGACCGCGACGGCAACTTCTCGTATTCGCTTGCCGGCTCGCTGTTCCGCTACGACTACCATTACGACAATCCCGGACTGGAACTGGGCTATGCGCCCGATGGCCGGCAAAACCTGCTGCGCCGCACGAATGGCACGGGCGATGGCCGCCCGGAAGGCATCAATCTGTCGCCGCGCCTGAACTGGGTGCTGGTCAACGGCGATAATGTGACGGCGCAATTCTTCTTCAATGGCGGGCGCTCGAATCACCGCAATTTCAGCCGCGCCGAGACGGAGCAGGGCTTGCGCCCCGATTACGACACCAATACGGGCAGCTCCAGCAACCACAATGCCTTCGGCCGCAGCGACCTGACGTGGATGCACAAGCTGGCCGGCGGCGCCCGGCTGGAATTGAAAATCGGCGCCTCGGCCGCCCGCAATACGTCCGACAGCCTGCAGCAAGGCTTTGTCGATGGCAGCGGCCTGGCGCTCGACCGCAAGGTGGGCGTGAAGGCGACGGAAAACGGCGTCAGTTCCACCGGCAAGTACTCCACGCCCTTGCTGCCCGGCCACGCCCTGTCGATGGGCTGGGATGGCGCCTACACGGAGCGCGAGGAAACGCGCCGCCAGCGCGAAGCGGCACTGTCTGCCCTGGGTGCGCGCCCGCCCGTCGACAGCGACGAAGGTTTCGACGCCACCATCAAGCGCCTGGCCCTGTTTGTGCAGGACGACTGGGAAATCACGCCGCGCTGGTCGATGTATGCGGGCGTGCGCTGGGAGGGCATCGACACGCGCAGCGCAGGCAACACTTATGATGAAGTGCAGCAGCGCACCAGCGTGTGGAGTCCGCTGTTGCAAACCCTGTGGAAGTTGCCTGATACCAAGGGCGACCAGGTCCGTCTGGCCCTGACGCGCACCTACAAGGCGCAACCCACGGCAAGCCTGATTCCGCGTCGTAATACCTCGACCAACAATAGCCAGACGGACCCCGACCGTGAAGGCAATCCTTACCTGAAACCGGAGCTGGCGCTGGGCATCGATGCCTCGTACGAGCACTACTGGGCCGAAGGCGCCTTGCTCAGCGCGCGCGCCTCGGCCCGCCGCATCGATGGCTACACGCGCCAGGGCTTGCTGTTCATCAATGATCGCTGGGTCTCCACGCCCGTCAATGATGGCCGCGCGAATACTCAGACACTGGAACTGGAAGCGAAGTTCCCGCTGCGCGCCGTGCTGGCGGCGCCCGTGCCGGCCATCGACCTGCGCGCCAGCGTCAGCCGCAACTGGTCGCAGGTGGAGCAGGTGCCGGGGCCAAACAACCGGCTCGACCAGCAAACCCCCGTCAGCGGCAACTTCGGTCTCGATTACAAGACGCCGGATGGTGTGCTGACGACGGGTGGCAGCTTCAACTTCCGCAATGGCGGCCCCGTGCGCATCACCGAGCGCCAGAGCGCCTATACGTCGCCGCGGCGCGACCTCGACCTTTATGCGCTGTGGAAATTCGATGCGAAGAACCAGTTGCGCCTGGCCGTGTCGAACTTGCTGGCGCAAGACTTCGAAAGCACCACCACGTATGCGGACGCCAGCGGCACGATAGCCCGCAACAGCATTTCACCGAGTTCGCCGCAGGCGCGCGCGACCCTGGAAATGAAGTTCTGATCGCGACGTTCTCATACTGAAAACCCCGGCCGGCATCCCCGCTGGCCTATAATCTCGGCAATTGCGCGCGCGGCCCGTCCGTGCGCGCCACCTTTTCCTTTGCCAAGATTGCTTTCCCCATGACGTTTTCCTCCCTCGGCCTGATCGATCCCCTGATCCGCAAACTCGATGAGCTCGGCTATGCCAAGCCCACGCCCGTGCAGGCGCAAGCGATTCCTGCCGTGCTCGCCGGGCGCGACCTGATGGCCGCCGCCCAGACGGGCACGGGCAAGACGGCCGGCTTTGCCGTGCCGCTGCTGCAGCGCCTGACTTTGGAAGGCGTGGTGGCGCCGCAGTGCGTGCGCGTGCTGGTGCTCGTGCCCACGCGCGAACTGGCCGAGCAAGTCTATGCCAGCTTCCGCAACTATGGCGGCAACTTGCCGCTGCGCAGCTTTGTCGCGTATGGCGGCGTGCCCATCGAGCCGCAGATCAGCAAACTGCGCAAGGGCCTCGACGTGCTGGTGGCCACGCCGGGCCGCTTGCTGGATTTGCAGACGCAGGGCGCCGTCAAGTTCGAGCAAGTGCAAACCCTGGTGCTGGACGAGGCGGACCGCATGCTGGACCTGGGCTTCGAGCGCGAGCTCGATATCTTGCTGATGACGATGCCCAAGCAGCGCCAGACCTTGCTGTTCTCGGCCACCTTCTCGGACGCCATCCGCGCCATGGCGAAAACCATGCTGAAGGACCCCGTCTCGGTCGAGGTGAGCGCGCGCAACAGCACGGTCAAGGCCGTGAAACAGTCGGTGATCGTGTGCGACAAGAAACGCAAGCCGGAACTCTTTTTGCACCTGCTGAAGAAAAAGCGCTGGGGCCAGGTATTGGTCTTCGTCAAGACGCGCAAGGGTGTCGAGCTGCTGGTGAACACTTTGCTGGAGCAGGGCGTGCGCGCCGACTCGATTCACGGCGACAAGACCCAGCCGAACCGTTTGCGCGCGCTGGCCCGCTTCAAATCGGCCGAGGTGCAGGTGCTGGTGGCGACCGACGTGGCCGCCCGCGGCCTCGATATCGATCAATTGCCCGTCGTCGTCAATTTCGACTTGCCCACCGTGGCGGAAGATTATATCCACCGCATCGGCCGCACGGGCCGCGCGGGCGCTTCGGGCGAAGCGATCTCGCTCGTTTGCGCCGATGAGGTGGAGTTGCTGTCGGCTGTGGAAGCGCTGACCCGGCAAACCCTGAAACGCAACGAGGAGCCCGGTTTCGAGGCCGAGCACCGCGTGCCGGGCACGTCCGCCGGCGGCACGATCCAGAAGAAGGCCGTGAAAGTGCTGGCGCCGAAGGCGGCGGAGCGGGCCAAGAAAAGGCGCTTCTACAAATAATCGGCGCAGTTAAGCTGACAAGGCAAGGCGCGCAGCACGGATATGCCATTCGTGCCATCATGCGCTATGACCTCGATACCTTTGTTCCCGCTCAATACGGTGCTGTATCCCGATGGCTATCTGCCCCTGCAGATCTTCGAGGTACGCTATCTGGACATGATACGCAAATGCATCATGGGCGAGCAGCCGTTTGGCGTGGTGCAACTGCTGGACGGCGGGGAAGTGCGCAAGCCGGGCCAGCAGGAAACGCTCGCGCCCGTGGGCACCCTGGCGCGTGTCATCGACTGGGCCGCGCCCCTGTCCGGCTTGCTGCAAATCAAATGCATGGGCATGCAGCGCTTTCATATCGTCTCCAGCGAACAGCTGAAGCACGGCTTGTGGATGGCGCAGATCGAAACGTTGCCGCCCGATAAAACCATCCCCATTCCGCAAGAGCAGCAGAACGTGGCCGACGCGCTCGGCGCCCTGATCCGCACCTTGCAGGAGCAAAAGATCCCGCCTGACCAAATGCCCCTGCAGCCGCCGTACCGGCTCGATGAGTGCGGCTGGGTGGCGAACCGCTGGTGCGAGCTGCTGTCCCTGAGCGCCATGCAAAAACAACTATTGCTGAGTCAAGACAATCCCGTGCTGCGCCTGGAACTGGTGCAGGATATGCTCACGGAAAATGGCCTGCTCGAAGAGTAAAACGTCCCAGGCCGCATGCTTGCACAACATTTCGTTGTGCAATTGCAATTTCTATTGAGAAATACTTTACGCTTTGCCGCCGCTGGCATAAGATAATGCCCCTGGGCAAGATTGCCCTGGGCAACATTCAAGAGCAGACGACATGGCAAAAGTAAGCGCGGAACAGATCAATGCGGCAATGGAAGCGATGGCGGGCGAAGGCCAGGCCATCACGGTGCGCGCCTTGCGCGAACGGCTGGGCAACGGCGCCTGCCTGGGCACCATCAGCAAGCTCTTGCAGCGCCGCAAAGCCGGTGCGCAGCGCCAGATCGCTGCCGCCGCCGAACTGTCGCCCGTGCTGCAGCAAGCCATCCTCGATTATGTAGGACAGGAGTTAAGCGCCAGCCACAGCGCGCATGAAGCCGAGATGAACGACAATCAACAGGAATTGATGGACCTGGCCAGCGAGAACGAGCGCCAGCAAGAGTTGCTCGACCTGCAGGCCGGCGAGCTGGAAACCTTGCGCGAGGAACTTGAACGCGAGCGGCAAGTGGCGAACCAGGCGCGTACGGACCTGGCCAAGGCGCAGCTGCGCCTGGAAGGCTTGCCGCGCCTGGAAGAGGCGGCCGAGCAGGCACGCATGGACCTGGCCAAGGCGCAATTCAAGCTCGAAGGCATCCCCCGCCTGGAAGAGGCTGCCGAAGCGGCGCGCGCCGAACTGATCCAGGCCCAGCTGAAGCTGGAAAGCCTGACGCGCGTGGAAACGGAACTGGCCGCCGCGCGCCTGGAACTGGAAGCGGAACGCGAAGAGCTGGGCGAAACGCGCGCCGAGCTCGATGAAGAGCGCACCTTGCGCATCAAGGCGCAGCAGTTCATCGTCGATCCAATATTCAAGACGCCTGTCTGAGGACGCCTGACCAAACCTACTGTGCGTCGGTATAGGCGGCCTGCGATGCTCACCGTACTTTAGTACGGTTGCGCTTCTCGGCCACTTCTCCCTTCCGCTCGCTACGGTTTCGTCAGGTGTCGTTACGTCTCTGTTCTGACCTAACGCTGCGTACAGTGTTAGCCGGCGCACTGAATCTTGTTATTAGGCGCGGCAAAATAGTTCAGTGATCCAGGCGCGAAAGGGCCGGCATGGAAACGCTGATCGTCATGGGTGCCTCGGTGGGCGGCGTGAGCGCACTGTCCACCATCTTCTCCGCCTTGCCGGCGAACCTGCCCGCGGCAATCCTGGTCGTCATGCATGTGGGCGCGCGCAATAGCGTGTTGCCCGAGATTCTAGGCAAAACCTCCGCCTTGCCCGTGCGCTTTGCCGAAGAGCGCGAACCCGTGCGCGCGGGGCGCATCCTGCTGGCGCCGCCGGATCGGCACATGCTCGTTGCCAACCTGGCTGGCCAGGCAACGGTCGAGCTGACCCGGGGACCCAAGGAAAACCATACGCGTCCCGCCATCGATCCCCTGTTTCGCAGTGCCGCCGCAGCTTTCGGCCCGAAGGTGGTGGGCGTCATCCTCAGCGGTTACCTCGACGATGGCACGGCAGGCTTGCAGGCCATCAAGGCCTGCGGTGGCAAGGCGCTGGTGCAGGAGCCGCAGGATGCGGTGGCGCCGTCGATGCCGCAAAGCGCAATCGACCACGCCGAGGTGGACTGGCGCCTGCCGTGCGCCGAGATCGGCCCGGCCCTGCTGGCGGTGGCCAGCGACACGCCAGCGCCGGCCAGCGCCGCGCAGCCTTTGCCGCCCGCGCCGTCGTGGATCGCCGTGGAAAACCGTTTTGCCCGGGGAGTGGGAAATATGGAGCAACTGGAAAAAATTGCCACGCCATCGACTTTCACCTGTCCCGAATGCCAGGGCACCCTGTGGGAGCTGCATGCTCAGCAGCCGCAGCGTTTTCGCTGCCATACGGGCCACAGTTTCACGGCGCGGATGCTCGGCGAGTTGCAGCATGACAAGGCGGAAAACGCTATGTGGGCCGCCGTCAGGGCGCTGCAGGAAAAGGAAAAGCTGTACCTGAACCTGGCCGCCAAGGCTCAGGCCTGGCTGCATCCGGGTACGGCCAGCGAATATGCCGCCAAGGCGCGCCAGGCGGGCGAGCAGGCCGATATGCTGAAACGGGCCTTGCTGGCTTAAAATAGCGTACGGTCGCGCCATGCCGCGCGACGCCCGATCGCAAAGAAGGTTTATGTCCGTAGAAAAGAAAGCGCCGCACCCGCCTGCGGCCACCCCCATCTTGCCGCGCGCACTGCCGCCCCGGCCGCCAGCCGAATTCAGTTCTGCCGCAACAGCCCTTGCGCATAAGCAGGCGCGCGAAGCCAAGGATGCGCAGGTGCGCGGCGTCACGTCCATCGATGCCATGCGTGTCGCCATCAAACAGGCGGCGCGCGACTTGCCCACCATCACCGAGGTGCCGCGCCTGGCCATGCTGGACGCCGCCGCCTTCCGTGCGCGGGCCGCGCTGGGCTTGCCCTTCCTGATGCGCGGGCTGGTGCGGCGTTGGCCCCTGTCGGCCCTGGGCCCCGAAGTCTTGCGCGAGCAATTCAGCCACGTGCCCGTGCGGGCGCGGGTGGGTGACTACATCAACACGGCTTTCGCGGCCGACCGCGCCATGCAGGACATGTCGATGGGGCAATACCTGGATATGGTGGCAGAGGGCGAGTATGCGCTGCCGCCTTACCTGGGCAACCTGGAATTGCGCGAACTGAACCGTCTGTGCCACTGGCCCACGTATTTCGACAAGATGGGCCCGCCACGCTTCTGGGTGGGGCCGGCCGGCACGGTGACGCCCTTGCATTGCGATTACGACGACAATATCTTCGCCCAGGTGTGGGGCCGCAAACGCATCTTTTTGTCGCCGCCGCACCATGACGCCTTCCTGTATCCCAGCGAGGCGAACGCCATCCTGTTCGGCTCGCCGTTCGACCCGGAAGCGCCCGATTTCGAGCGTTTTCCCCTGGCGCGCCAGGCCACCATGATCGAATGCCTCGTCGAGCCGGGCGACATGCTGTACGTGCCCGCCGGCTGGTACCACCAGGTGCGGGCGCTGACGTTTTCCCTGTCGTCGAACCGCTGGGCCAGGGCCGTGCCGCTGGCGCTGCATGGGGATATGGCGCTGCGGCGGGGCGAGGAATAACTTAGGGCTGGATGGTCTTGCCGGCAGCGCGCACGCGGCGCTTGGGCCGCCACTCGCTGAGGATGCCAGCAGCGATGATCAATATCGCGCCCACGATGGCCAGGGCCGGCAGGCGCTCGCCGGCGATGCGGCCGATCACGCCGGCCCACACGGGTTCGCCCGCATAGATCAAGGTGGCCTTGGTGGCGGAAATGCGCTTTTGCGCCCAGTTCATCACATATTGGATCAGCGCGCTGGCGCAGCCCAGGGCCAGCACGCTGAAGACGAAGGTCTTGCTGAGGACCGGTGGCGCTTCGCCCAAGACGGGCATCAGCAGCAGGGCGATCAATGAGGCCGTGGCCAGTTGCACGATGGTCACGCGCAGGATGTTCAGCTGCGGCGAGACGCGGCTGATGAGGATGATTTCCAGGGCGATGGCGATGGCGCCCACGGCCGTGATCAGTTCGCCCGTGCCAAAACCCATGCTCAAGCCATCCGTGCCGGTGAGCAGCAGCAAGCCGACGAACGCCAGCACGACGGCCGCCCACACTGCAGGGTGGGGCCGCTGCTTGAAGCCCAGCCATTGCACCAGCGGCACGATGGGCACATAAAAGGCCGTGATGAAGGCGGACTTGCTGCTCGTGATATACATCAAGCCATAGGTTTGCAGGGCGTAGCCGCCGAAGATGCTCACGCCGATGGCCATGCCGGTGAATAACTCCGCTTTCGTCAACTGGCGCAGCTGGCCCCGGCAAATCAGGGCGCCGATGCTGGCGGCCACGGCAAAGCGGGCGGCCACAAAGGCCAGCGGGCCGCTGACCGTCACGGCATGTTGCACGACAAGAAACGTGCCGCCCCAGAGGAAGGTAATGGCGATCAGGGCCAGTTCGGGCATGCCGAGGGCGGGCGGGGGACTTGCGTGTGTTTTCATGGGACGCTATGCTATGAGCAAAATATTTCCCATCATAATAGGAGCAATATATTGCGCAGTCAAGCCGAAGCCGGTGGCGTGCTGGCATACCTGGCCACCAATCTGCGGCGCTTGCGCCTGGCCGCCGGCCTCAGCCAGGAAGAGCTGGCGCGCCAGTCCGGCCTGAGCCGGCGCATGGTCAATGGCGTCGAGGCGGGCAGCACCAACATCAGCCTGGCCAACCTCGACCATGTGGCGGCCGCCTTGAACGTGGCCTTTGTCGACCTAGTCCAGCCACCGCGGCAGCCGCAAGACAGCTTGCGCGTGCTGATGTGGCAAAGCGCATCGCAAGCCAGCCGGGCCGTGCTGCTGGGCGCGGCACCCGCCAGCCGCCAGGTGGAACTGTGGTCGTGGACCCTGGCACCAGGCGAGCGCTACGATGCGCAAGCCGATCCGGCGGGCTTCAGCGAAATGATCTACGTGCTGGAAGGCGAGCTGCAGCTCGTGCTGGTGGCGGAAACCCGGCAGCTGGCCACGGGCGATTTTTTCGTCTTCAGCAGCGCGCAAGCATATGCCTATGTGAATGCGGGCGAGTCCACCCTGCGCTTTACGCGCAATGTGGCCAGCTGACAGCGCGATTACGGCAGGCTACATCCCACCAGCAACAGCATCGGCCGCTCGCGCTCTTCCGCCAGCGCCGGCTGCTGCGCGACCTGTGCGTCGGTGGGACCCCATTCTTCCATGTGTTCCAGCTGGAAACCAGCGCGTAGCAGCGCATTGATGGTCGTGCCGAGCGTGCGGTGCTGCTTGATCACGCCTGGCGCCAGCCAGTCCGACACGCGCGGGCCTTGCTGCTGGTAGCTGTCGACGGGCCAGCGCTTGCGGCCTTGCGCGTCAGTCAGCCAGCCCGGCTGGCGCGGGGCCATGAAGATCGGGTGCTCGATGGAAAACACCAGCTTGCCGCCCGGTTTCAAGCCGTGGCGGATGGTAGCCAGCAAGGTGGTGAAATCCTCGATGTAGTGAAACGCGAGCGAACTGTAGACGAGGTCGTAGCTGGCGGGCGGCAGGGCCAGTTGTTCCAGGTCCAGCCGGGCATAGCTGACGGCCGCGTGCGTCCCCATGGCGTTCGCCTGCGCCAGCATCTTTTCCGACACGTCCACGCCCAGCACCTGCGCCGCACCAGCATCGGCTGCCCAGCGGCAGAACCAGCCATAGCCGCAGCCAAGGTCGAGCACGATTTTTCCTTGTATCTCCGGCAGCATTGCGCGCAGGGCTGGCCATTCGGGGGCGCTGTCGAGCCCGCCGATGGAACGGGGCAGCTGGCTGTAGCCGGTAAAGAAGGCGTCGTTGTCGTAGATATTCTGTGTCATGTGTCGATATCCTTGTGGACGGTGCGCTTGGTATGCCCGCCCCGTTGTGCCCGGTAAATGCCCGCGTGGCCGGAAAACAGATACGCCACGACGCAGGCGATGGCCGCGTACACGCCGATCTCGGCGCCGAACAGTTCCATCGCCATCAGGGTCGAGGCGATCGGCGTGTTGGCTGCGCCCGCAAACACGGCGACAAAGCCGATGGCGGCCAGCAAGGTGACAGGCTGGTGCAATAGCGGGCCCAACGCATTGCCCAGGGTCGCGCCGATGAAGAACAATGGCGTCACTTCGCCGCCCTTGAACCCCGTACCGAGGGAAACAATGGTAAATGCCATCTTGCCGAGGAAGTCATATGCGGGCAACGGTTCTTTCAGCGCATCGACGATGGTGGGAATGCCCAGGCCGATGTAGCGATCCGTACCCAGCAGCCATACGGCAAGCGCGACAACGAGGCCGCCGGCCAGCGGACGCAGCGGGGCGTAGGCGATCCAGCGTTTCATCAGGCCGCTCAAGCCGTGCGTGGCTTGCGCAAACAGTTTCCCCGTCACGCCGAACAGCACGCCAGCGATCACCATCGCGCACAAGGTCCAGGTTGAAAGGGCGGGGATCAGGGGCACGGCGTAATGCGTGTGAGCAATTTGCAAAAGCGGTCCCCACAGCAGAACCACCTGGTCGGCGATGACGGCAGCCAGCAGGCAGGGCAGCATGGCTTCGTAGCGCAAGCGGCCGATGGCCAGCACTTCCAGGCCGAAGAGGGCACCTGCCAGCGGCGTGCCGAAGACGGAAGCAAAGCCGGCGCTGATGCCGGCCATCAGGATGATGCGGCGGTCTTCATTGTTCAAGCGAAACATGCGGGTCAGCTGGTCTGCCAAGGCGCCGCCCATCTGCACGGCCGTGCCTTCGCGTCCGACCGAGGCGCCAAACAAATGCGAAATGACGGTGCCGCCCAGCACCAGCGGTGCCATGCGCAAGGGGATGATTTTTTTCGGGTCGTGGATTTCATCGATCAGCAGGTTGGCCCCGCCTTCGACACTGCTGCCGTAGCGCAAATACAGCCAGCCGACGGCAAAGCCCGCCACGGGCAGCAGCCAGATCAGCCAGGCGTGCGCCATCCGCGTGCGCGTGGCCCACTCAAGGGCGAACAGGAAGCCGGCCGAGGCCGTCCCTGCCAGCACGGCAACGATAAAGGCCAGCAGCAGCCATTTCAACAGATGCCGTAACAGATCGGTGAGGGCGCTAAGACGCTGCATCGTGCATCCAGTCAAGGCTGATGGGTGGGTGCTTCCTTACAAGCCGAATTCCGCCACCAGCGCCTGGCCGATGGCCCGCTGTTCGGCCAAAATGGCGCGCAAGTGGTGGGGGCGCGTCTTGACATTCGTCATGACCACGCGCAGCACGTTGGTCGGGCCCGGGTAGCGCGTCGATTCGAGTACCGTGCGCGACACGAAGCTGTGGCCTTGCGCCTTTTGCCGGTTCTGCAGCTTGGCGTTCAAGGTGTTGAGTTGCTTGTTCAGTTCGGTCGCCGCCTCCACTTCGCCGCCGGCCAGCAAGCTTTCCATGCGCTGGCGCAAGTGCGCGGGCACGTAGCGGTAAGTGAGAATGAAGGTGTCGGAGCGCGTGACGAGTTCGAAATCCTGCTGGTCGGCCAGCAAGTCCTGCAACTGGCCGGACAGGGTGGCCGCCTGCTGCAGCAAGGTCGTGTAGCCGGACACACCGAGCACCTTGAACGAGGTCCACAGTTTCAAGGCATCGAAGCGGCGCGAGCCTTCCAGCGACGTCTGGCCCAGGTCGCCC
This sequence comes from Janthinobacterium sp. BJB426, assembly GCF_002735705.1. Classification (GTDB taxonomy): domain Bacteria; phylum Pseudomonadota; class Gammaproteobacteria; order Burkholderiales; family Burkholderiaceae_D; genus Janthinobacterium. The sequence continues at coordinate 102,176 of NZ_PDZL01000016.1, read as the reverse complement.
GAGTTGTCGCGCAAGATGTAGTTGGCGTTGTGTTTGAGCAAGTTCAGGCTGGCGCTATCCTTGAACAGCACCATGCTTTGCGCCATCGGCACCCACAGCAATTTATGCCCGTCGATGACGACGGAGTCGGCCAGGGCAATGCCGTCGTACAGCGCGCGGTACTGTTCCGCGATCAAGAGCGCGCCGCCCCAGGCTGCGTCCACGTGGAACCAGATGTTTTCGCGCGCCGCAATCGCCGCCATGGCTGCCAACGGGTCGATGGCGCCCGTTTCCGTCGTGCCGGCGATGCCGATCATGGCGACGACCTTGATCCTGCGCAATTTCAAATCGGCAATCGTCGCTTCCAGCGCGCCGACGTCGATGCGGTTGTCGCGGTCGACGGCCACCAGGTGCAAGGCGTTTTCACCGAGCCCCAGGGTCGCCAGCGCCTTTTTCACGGAATAATGGCTGCGGGCCGAGCCGATCACGGCCAGCCCCGCATAGCCTGATTCCTGCATGGCGGCAAACAAACCGCGCTTGCGCGTGCCGGGCAGTTGCTGTTCCAGTGCCACGGCCAGGGCCGTCAGGTTGCCCATGGTGCCGCCATTGACGACATTGCCCAGCGCGCCGCTGGTGGCGGCCATGGCCTGCGTGTAGACGGCGTCCGGTTGTTGGTACACCTGGCGGTGCAGCCAGCCGAGGATCTGTTTTTCGATCAGGGTCGACACGTAGGCCGTCTCGATCTTGACCTGGTTTTGGTTCAGGGTGGCCGTAAACGCTTCGGCCAGCACGCTGATCCACGGCAGGGCCTGCGTCATGTGGCCGATGTACTGGGGATGGTTCAGCTGGGCCGTATTGGCCAGCACGGTGGTGTCGAGTTCTTGCAGGAATTGCGCCACGGGCATGCCGTGCGCGGGCAGGCAAGTGTCGGACAGTTGCGTCAGCAGTTCCGCATACGGCGTGTGCGGATAGGCCGTGTCGCGGTCGGCGGCCAGCCAGCCGCCCAGCATGCCCAGCGCCTGCTGCAGGGGCGCGGGCGCCTTCTGCAGCGCATCGATGGAAAAATGCTGCTGCAGCAGCTGTTCGATAGGGGTATCGGTCATGGCGCGTTGTCTTCTCTACGGATTGCTGGTGCCACGGTGACAAACGAATTGCGCCCAGGCGAAAGCGGGATTTTACCCGACTCCGCCTGAGCGCATCAGTTTGCTATATCAGTTTGCTCGCTGCTGGCGATCAGAAGTAGTTCAGGCCCAGCGCCGACTTGACTTCATCGGCCGTGCGGGCCGCTACTTCGCGCGCCTTGAAGGTGCCTTCCTTGAGCATCTGGATGACTTGCCCCTTGTCCTTGGCAAACTCTTCGCGGCGGGCGCGGATCGGCGCCAGCATTTCCTGCAAGACCACGTCCAGGCGCTTCTTGACGATGCTGTCGCCCAGGCCGCCGCGCACGTAATGGGCTTTCATTTCGGCCAGCGCCGCTTTTTCCGGGTCAAACGCATCCAGGTAGGTAAACGCGATATTGCCTTCCAGGTGGCCCGGGTCTTCCACGCGCAGGTGCAGCGGGTCGGTATAGACTTTCTTCACGGCAGCCGTGATTTCGGCCGAGGTCGCGCCCAGGTTGATGGTGTTGCCCAGCGACTTGCTCATCTTCGCCTTGCCGTCGATACCGGGCAGGCGGCCGATATCGGGCACCAGCGCCTTGCATTCCATCAATACTTCACGGTTGTACATGCGGTTGAAGCGGCGCACGATTTCATTCGTTTGCTCGATCATCGGGATCTGGTCTTCGCCCACGGGCACGACGCCGGCCTTGAAGGCCGTGATGTCGGCCGCCTGGCTGGCAGGGTAGGTCAGGAAGCCGGCCGGGATGTCGCGTTCGAAGCCGCGCAGGCGGATTTCTTCCTTGACGGTGGGGTTGCGCTCGAGGCGCGCCACGGTGACGATGTTCAGGTAGTAAAAGGTCAGCTCGGCCAGTTCCGGGATTTGCGACTGGATGAAGACCGTGGTTTTCGTCGGGTCGATGCCGACGGCCAGGTAATCGAGCGCCACTTCGACGACATTGCGGTGCACCTTGTCGATGTCGTCCATATTGTCCGTCAGCGCTTGCGCGTCGGCCAGCATGATGAATTGCTTGTAGCTGTTCTGGTAGCGGACGCGGTCGCGCAGGCTGCCCACGTAGTGGCCCAGGTGCAAGGGGCCGGTCGGACGGTCGCCCGTCAGGATCACGGATTGCGAAGCGATGGCGGCGGCCGACAGCGGTGCTGCCGGTGCGTCATTCTGGTCTGGGGTGTCTGGGGTGTTAGGCAAGCTCATCAAGTTTCCTTTTGAGCCGCCTGCATCGGGGATGATCCAGGCTGAGCCTGTTACGCCACCGATCGAGGCGGCGTGGATCAAATTCACATCACTATGCAGTGGCCGCGCGAAAGTGAGCGGGACCACCAATTCAAGCAGGCGTGTTGTGAAGGGATAAATTTCATGGCGTTATGGTTGCAGTTCGCACGCGTTCTGTCAAGTTGCACCCCGATTTATCTGCCGCGCAGGTGGCGGCGGAACTTCTGTCAAACTTGCTTTGCGGGTACTATTGTCAATATGAATCTTTTGGAGACGTGTATGCCTGTTGTATCCCCCATCCGCCTGAGTGGCCTGGCCCTGCTTGTCAGTACCTTGTTCATCGCTCCAGTGCAGGCGCAAACGCCGCAAACGCCACGACTGCTGCAAACGCCGCAAACGCCGCCGATGACGCCCGATATCGGCGCCAAACTGGTGATGCCGGACCTGAACGACTACGTCAAGCGCGTGGTGATGATCCCCATGCGCGACGGTGTCAAGCTGTACACGGTGATCGTCGTGCCGAAGGGCGCGCAAAAAGCGCCGATCATGCTCACGCGCACGCCCTATAACGCTGCCCGCCGCGCCCAGCGCACGGCCAGCCCCAGCATGCTGGCCACCTTGCCGCAGGGCGACGATACCCTGGTGGAAAACGGCTACATCCGCGTGTTTCAGGATGTGCGCGGCAAGTATGGCTCGGAAGGCGATTACGTGATGACGCGCCCCGTGCGCGGCCCGCTGAACAATACCAAGGTGGACAACGTCACGGATGCGTGGGACACCATCGACTGGCTCGTGAAGAACGTACCGGAAAGCAATGGCAAGGTGGGCATGCTCGGTTCCTCGTACGAAGGCCACACGGTGCTGATGGCCCTGGTCGATCCGCATCCGGCCCTGAAAGTGGCTGTACCCATGAGCGCCATGGTCGATGGCTGGCGCGGCGACGACTGGTTTCATAATGGCGCCTTCCGCATGCCCAGCCTGTCGTATATCGCCGGCCAGACCAGCGTGCGCGGCGGCGGCGAATCGCCGGCCCTGGGCGTCTACGACGATTACGACGCGTACCTGCGCATCGGCTCGGCGCGCGACTTTGCGAAGAAATTTGGCATCGACAAGCTGACCTATACGAAAAAACTGTTCGAGCATCCGGCCTACGACAGTTACTGGCAGGAGCAGGCGCTGGATAAAATCCTGGCGAAACGCCCGCTGATCGTGCCCACCATGCACGTGGTGGGGCAGTGGGACCAGGAAGACATCTATGGCCCTTATGCCACCTACACGGCGATGGAAGGGCGCGACAAGCACAACAACCTCAATTACCTGGCCATCGGCCCGTGGCGCCACAGCGGCGTCAATTATGACGGTTCCAGTCTGGGCGCCCTGAAGTTTGACGGCGATACGGCACGCCAGTTCCGCGAAAAAGTCATGCAGCCATTCCTCAATCAATACCTGAAGGATGGCGCGCCGGAAGCGAACACGGCGCCCGTGGTGTCGTATCAGAGCGGCACGAACCAGTGGCAGCGCCTGCAGCAGTGGCCGCTGGCCTGCGAGACGTGCGATATCAAGTTGACGCCGATCTATTTGCAGGATGGCTCCAAGCTGGGCTTTGCGGCGCCATCGGGCGCTGCGGATGCGGCGGAAGGCGCCTTCGACGAATACGTGTCCGATCCGGCCAAGCCCGTGCCTTTCGTACCCCGTCCCGTGCGCCTGAACGATGGCGACGTGTGGAAGCCATGGCTGGTCAGCGACCAGCGTGGCTATGCGGACCGCACGGACGTGCTCAGCTATGTTTCCGAACCGTTGAAGGAAGCCGTGCGCATCTCCGGCGCACCGATGGTGAACCTGTTCGCCGCCACCAGCGGTACGGATGCGGACTGGGTGGTGAAACTGATCGACGTGTATCCGGACGAGGTGCCGTCGCAGCCGGCCATGGGCGGGTATCAACTGGGCGTGGCGATGGACATCTTCCGCGGGCGCTACCGTGAGAGCTTCGAGCACCCGGCGATGATAACGCCGGGCAAGGTGGAGCGTTACCGTTTCGCCTTGCCGAACGCGAACCACGTCTTCTTGCCCGGCCACCGCATCGCCGTGCAAGTGCAGTCGAGCTGGTTCCCCCTGTACGACCGCAACCCGCAAAACTACGTGCCGAACATCTTCCTGGCCGACCCAGGCCATTATAGAAAGGCGACGCAGCGCGTGTACCACGCGACAGGCGCTGCCAGCGCCATCGAGTTGCCGATTACGCCGCTCGATGCGCGCTAGCCCATTCGCATGAGGATGGCTCCCGCCGCGATCAGGCTGATGGCCAGGTAGCGGCGGGGGCTGATTTTTTCGCGCAGGAACAGGGCCGCAATGGCGATGGCGAACAAAATCGACGTTTCGCGCAGGGCCGCGATGGCGGCCACGGGCGCCTGCGTCATGGCCCACAGGGCCAGTCCATACGAGGCGAGGGTGCCGAAGCCGCCAACGGCGGCCAAACGCCATTGTGTTTGCGCATACGCAAGCAGGTCGGCGGGCCGGCGCAACGCCGTCCACAGCAGCAGTCCCGCGCCGTTCAAGACAAAAATCCACATCGTGTAGGCGGCCGGCGCGCCGGACAGGCGCACGCCGATGCCGTCGATCAGGGTATAGCTGGCGATGACGCAGGCATTGCCCAGCGCAAAGGCGGTGGCGTGGCCCGTGCTTTTCGGCACCTTGCCGATAGTGCTGGTGCGCGCGGCAACATACAGGCCAAGGATGCCCGTGCAGATGCAGGTGACGGCGCCCATCTGCATGGCGGACAGGCGCTCGCCGATCAGTGGCCAGCTGGCCAGCGCGACGATAAGCGGCGCGCTGCCGCGCATCAGGGGATAGGCATGGCTCATGTCGCCCGCCTTGTAGGCGGCCGCCAGCAGCGAGTAATAGGCCAGCTGCGCCACGGCCGAGGCGGCCAGGTAGGGCCAGCTGGCGGGCGCGGGAGCATGAACAAAGGGTAAGACGGCCAGTGAAATCAGGGCCGCGCCCACGGAAACGAGCACCGTGCTGAGAAAGGTATCCTTGCCCGACTTGACGATGGCGTTCCAGCTGGCGTGCAGCAGGGCGGCAAACAGGACGACGGCGACGACAAGGCCGGACATGCGGGCCTTAGCGGGGGCGTATGCTCAGCGACAACAGTTCCTGGCGGTGATGGCGCTGGAAGCCTTCCATCACGGAACCGGAGCGGCCCGCCTTGTCCAGCAGTTCGCGCAGGGTGGCCTGGTCTTCCGCTGTCAGCGACTTGCGCGACAGGTAGACGCCGCTCATGCCCCACGGCAACTCCGGCAGCGCTTCCAGGCGCAGGCGGTCGGCCAGGCCATATACGCGCGCATCGTTTTGCGCCACGCCGGCCAGGATGGTAGGCGCCATGATGGTGGCATCGATGAAGCCGCTTTGCATCAGGCGCGCCACGGACAGGGCGTCGACTTCATAAAACAGGCGGCCCTGGCTGCTCAGCTCCTTCGCCAGCGCCTGGTACGGCGCGCCATAGTCGTAGCCGCGCACGAGCGCCACGCGCAATTCGCGCCGCTCGATCAATTCCTGCATGGTGTTGATGGGCGCGCGCGCGCCCTGTAGCGAGATCAGCAGGGGGCGGCTGCCCAGCATGGGAATGAACAGGCCATGCTGGTCGCGCCGCAAGGTGCTGCTGGCCGGGATCAGCAAGTCTGCCTTGCCCGTCTCGAACATCGCTTCCAGCCGCGCGCGGGGCACGGCCGTGAAGATGAAATTGCAGCCGAGCTTGGCGCCCATGCCGCGCAGCAAGTCGGGATAGATGCCGCCTATCGTGGCGCCATTGACCACCACGCTGGCGCCGATGGCCGAGACGGGCACCTGGATGTCGCGCGAGCATTGCGCGCCCGCCAGCGATGGCAGCGCCAGCGCCAGCATGGCCACGGTCCGGCGCCAGGCGCTGGAATAAAAGTCAGTCATACCCATCCTTGCTCACCATCGAATCGCGGGCGTCGGCAACGCCCGTCTGATTATCCCATTCTCGCCTATTAATTTCCCAAATGCAATATTATCTTGCCGCCTACTTTGTGGTGGAAACCACAAGTCTTGCCTGGCGTTGCGCCTTGAAGTAGCGCCAGGCCACCAGGATGCCCAGGGTTTGCATGATGGCGCACAGGTAGAAGGTGCTGCCGATGCGCCAGTCTTGCGGCGGCAAGTGGCTCACTTCGCCGAGGATCATGCTGCCGAGCAAAGGCATGATGATGATGCCCAAGCTGCTGATCGATTGCAGGGAACCCATCAGTTCTCCCTGTTCGCTGGCGTTCGATGACTTCGAGATGATGCCTTGCAGGGCCGGTCCGGCGGCAAAGGCCAGCAGGTTGCACAGGATCAGCGCATACATCATCCAGCCTTGCGTCGCCAGGCCGTACAGCAAATAGGTGAGTGCGCCCGAGGCCATGCCCAGCAGGGACAGGCGCACTTCGCCAAAGCGCTTGATGAGTATGCCCAGCAAGCCTGCCTGCACGACGGCCGCGCACAGGCCCACGCAGAACAGGGCGATGCCGTTCTGGCGCGGCGTCCAGTCGAAGCGGAAATGGGTATATAGCACCCAGGTGGTGTTGAGCATCATTTGCGCAAACGTCATCAGGCCGAAGGCCAGCACCAGGCCGCGGATTTCCACGCGGCGCACCAGTTTCAGCAGGGCGGCAAACGGGTTGATGCGCGCCCAGGTAAATGGCGCGCGCGGACCGGGCCGCAGCGACTCGGGCACGCAGAAATAGCCGTAGATGAAATTGGCCGCCGACAGGCCCGCCGCCACGTAAAACGGCAGGTGCAGATTGACTTCGCCCAGCAGGCCGCCCAGCATGGGGCCGCAAATGAAGCCCAGGCCAAAGGCGGCGCCGATCTTGCCGAAGCTCTTGGCGCGGTTGTCCGGCGTGGACACGTCGGACGCATAGGCGGACGCGACCGACATGCTGGCGGACGAGACGCCGCCGATGATGCGGCCGATGAACAGGCAGGCCAGGTTCGGCGCCCAGCCCGTGGCGAGAAAGTTGATGCCCATGCCGGCCATCGAATACAGCAGCACGGGACGGCGTCCCACGCGGTCGCTGATGGCGCCCAGCATGGGCATGAAGATGAACTGCAGCAAGCCGAAGACGGCCGCCATGATGCCGTACCAGAATGCTTGCTCATCCTTGCCGTTGACAAAGTCGCCGATCAGGATGGGCAACACGGGCACCACCAGGCCGATGCCCAGCATGTCGATGAAGACGCAGACGAGGATGAAATTGAGGTTGCCGGTGCGCGCGGGCGCGGCGTGCGGTGACGGGGAATGGCTGTCGGGGCTGGTTTTATCGGACATGCATGCTTTCGGCGCGCACCCCGCGTCGCCGTGCGGCTGGCGGGGTTCAGTTGTTGGCGTTGCGCCGGCGCGTTGCAGGTTTTTGCTGGCGCGCGGCGCGATAGCTGAGCCTTGCATTATAGACAGCAAGGGCCATGCTGGCTATCGCCACCAGGGTTTATGCACTAAGTAACCCCCAATAAATTATTGTGATTTCTGACTTCCATAACCGGCGCTCTGCGGCGTTGCCCACTGCTAGCAGTACTCGCACTGCGTCGCAGCGGGCGCCTTGCATAGCATCCAGTTCTGTTCGTCATAAATTCACAATATTTTCCCGAGGATTATTTAACTCCCCACTCGCAGGCAAAGGCGGCGCGGAAATCCGTCAGCACGGCCAGCCGCTGTTCGGCCAGCGCGCGGCCCGCCGCCGTCTGCATCTTGCCAGGCAGTTTGTCGAGCTTGGTGACGATATGGTCGAGGGCGTAGGCCTTGTCGTCGAGCGGACGCTGCTGCGCCAGCGGATCCGTGCCATGCGCCAGCGCGCTATCCATGCGCGCGGCCGTGTAGAACAGGCGCGCCAGTCCCACGGCGCCCAGGGCGTCGATGCGGTCTGCATCCTGCACGATTTGCGCTTCGATGGTGTGCGGCGGCAGATTGGCTGAAAAACTGTGCGTCTCGATGGCGTGGGCCACGCCGGGTAATTTTTCTGCCGGGAAATTCAGTTCCGCCAGTTGGCGGCACGCCAGCGCCGCCGCCTGGCGCGAGGCCAGATGGCGCTCGGGGTGGTTTTTCGGCAGATTGACGAGGTCGTGCAGGTAGCAGGCGGCCATCACGGTGAGGGCGTCCGCGTCCGCATGCTCTTGCAGCAGGACACGGGCATTGCGCCAGACGCGGTGCAGGTGGTTGAGGTCGTGGGCGCCGTCATCGCCCAGGCCGGCCGTGGCCAGCGCCAGCAGGTGAGGTTGCCATTGAGAAAGCAAAGAGTGCATGGTTCAAAGTCATAAAAAGCAGGGGCCGCCAGTGTGGCATAAAACGCCGCCGCGTGCGGCGGGCAGTCCGGCGTCCCGGCGTGCCGTATTTGCCACACAGATTGTATTTTTGGAAATCATCATTCCAGTAATTGCTCTTTTTTAGTGCATGTAAAATTTACATGGGGTAACATTGCCGCACGGAAATTAGAAGCATAAGCTAATTGCGAGAAAGTATTTGCAAAAACATACAAGTGGCTGCCATGCCATCGTGCATGCTTGGCCTGCGCCCCAGGCGAGTTAACTAAAGGATTATCATGAACACCAATTCCAGCGACACTGGCGCAACCGTTGCCAAGGCTGCCGAATACCTGGCTTTTACCCTGGGCCAGGAAGAGTATGGCATCGACATCCAGAAAGTCAGCGAAATCCGCAGCTATGAAACGCCGACCCGCATCGCCAACGCGCCCGAGTTCGTCAAGGGCGTGGTCAACCTGCGCGGCATCATCGTGCCGATCGTCGACATGCGCATCAAGTTCAACCTGGGCACGCCCAGCTATGACCAGTTCACCGTCGTCATCATCCTCAATATCGGCAACCGCGTCGTCGGCATGGTCGTCGACCGCGTCTCCGACGTCACCACCCTGATGCCGGAACAGATCAAGCCGGCGCCGGACATGGGCCGTTCGATCAACACGGAATACGTGATCGGCCTGGGCACCATCGATGAGCGCATGCTGATTCTGGTCGATATCGACCAGCTGATGTCTAGCGCCGACATGGGCTTGATCGAAAAATTAGCCGCTTAATTCTCGCCGCGGTCATTTTGACTGGATTTGTCGGAAACAATTGACTCTCGGCATTGCTTGATTTTTCTGCAAGGCGCACGCTAGCGCCTTTCCTGGCGCACGGTTCAGCCGAACCGTGCGCCAGTTTCACTTGTCACGCCAATTCGCTACAGCGGCCAGCCAGCGCCCGCCCATGAGCGAGATCGTCAGCTTGTTCTCAGGCTGACGGCAGGGCCTTTTAGGATAGTCACATGAATTTATTACGCAACGTCAGCATCGGTGTCCGCCTCGGACTCGGTTTTGCCGTGATTTTGCTGTTTTCCATGCTCATTACGGGCATCAGCGTCTGGCGCCTGCACGACGTGGCCAGCGCCACGCGCGTCATGATGGAGCAGCCGCTGGCGAAGGAACGCTATATTTCCGACTGGTACGGCCGCATCGACAGCGCCGTGCGCCGCACCATCGCCATTGCTCGCAGCAGCGACACTTCGCTCAGCGGCTATTTCGCCGAAGAATCGAAAGTTTCGTCGTCCAGCTCGGCCGAACTGCAAAAGAAAATCGAGGCGCTGATCGACAAGCCGGAGGAAAAAGCCATGTTCGCGGGCTTGCTGGAACAGCGCAAGGTGTACATCAGTTCGCGTGACCAGGTCTACAAGCTGAAAGGCGAAGCGCAGGTCGATGCCGCCAATGAGGTGTTTGAAAAGACCTTCGTGCCGGCCGCCGCCAAATACCAGAAGATGGTGCAGGACTTGCTGGAACACCAGCGCGCCAGCATCGACACGACGGCGCGCGAGATCGACGCCGTCGCCAATGCCAGCCGCAACCTGATGCTGGTGCTGGCCGCGCTGGCGCTGGCTTTTGGCGTCGTCTGCGCCTGGGTCTTGACGATGGGCATCGTGCGCCCCCTGCGCACGGCCGTGGACATCGCGCGCAAGGTGGCCGATGGCGACTTGACGGCGCAGATCGACGCCAGCGCCAAGGATGAGACGGGGCAACTGCTGCTGGCCCTGAAAGACATGAACACGAGCCTGCTCAATATCGTGGGCGAAGTGCGCAGCGGCACGGACAGCATCGCCACCTCGTCGACGCAGATTGCCGCCGGCAACCAGGACCTGTCTTCCCGTACGGAAGAGCAGGCTGGTTCCCTGGAGGAAACAGCGTCTTCGATGGAAGAGCTGACCAGCACCGTGAAACAGAATGCAGACAATGCTCGCCAGGCCAACCAGTTGGCGGCCTCGGCGGCGCAAGTGGCCGTCAAGGGCGGCGAAGTGGTGGCGCAAGTGGTGGGCACGATGGAATCGATCAACGCTTCGTCGAACAAGATCGTCGACATTATTTCCGTGATCGATGGCATCGCCTTCCAGACGAATATCCTGGCCCTGAACGCGGCCGTGGAAGCGGCCCGTGCCGGTGAGCAGGGCCGCGGCTTTGCCGTCGTGGCGTCCGAGGTGCGCAACCTGGCCCAGCGTTCGGCCAGTGCCGCGAAAGAGATCAAGACCCTGATCGGCGCTTCCGTGGAGCAAGTCAACGCGGGCAGCATGCTGGTGGCGCAAGCCGGTTCGACCATGAACGATATCGTCGACAGCGTGCAGCGCGTGAGCGACATCATCACGGAAATCACGGCAGCCAGCAGCGAGCAAAGCGTGGGCATCGACGAGATCAACCGCGCCATCGGCCAGATGGATGCCGTGACGCAACAAAATGCGGCCCTGGTGGAAGAATCGGCCGCGGCGGCCGAATCGATGCAGCACCAGGCGCACAACCTGGCGCAAGTCGTCAGCGTCTTTAAACTGAATGGCCAGCAGGCGCTGAAACGCCCGGCTGCGCCGCAAACCACCTTGCGCATCGGCAAACGCTGATGACGCCGCGGCTGCCACGTGCAGCCGCAACTCCCTTTTATATAGTCTGGTTCCGCTTTTTTAGGATATTCACATGAATTTGTTAAGAAACGTCAGTATTGGTGTGCGCCTCGGCCTGGGTTTTGCCGTGATTTTGCTGTTTTCCATGCTTATCACGGGCATCAGCGTGTGGCGCTTGCATGACGTGGCCACGGCCACGCGCACCATGATGGAATTGCCGCTGGCGAAGGAACGCTATATTTCCGACTGGTATTCCAAGATCGATAGCGGCGTGCGCCGCACCACGGCCATCGCGCGCAGCAGCGACACGTCACTGGGCGCGTATTTTGCGGAAGAAGCCAAGCAATCGTCCGTCGTATCGGGTGAATTGCAAAAGAAAATCGAAGCCTTGATTTCCAGCCCGGAAGAAAAGGAACTGTTCCGTCTGGTGAGCGAACAGCGCAAGGTCTACCTCGACTCGCGCGCGCAAGTGTCGAAGCTGAAGGCGGATGGACAGGAAGCGGAAGCGGAGCAAGCTTTCCAGAACGTCTTCGTGCCCGGTTCGACGAAATACCTGAAAGTGGTCAACGACATGCTGCAGCACCAGCGCGCCAGCATCGACAAGACGGCGCGCGAGATCGACGAAGTCGCCAAGACGAGCCGCAACTTGCTGCTGACCCTGGCCGTGCTGGCGCTGGGTTTTGGCGTCGTGTGCGCCTGGTTGTTGACGACGGGCATCGTGCGCCCCCTGCGCACGGCCGTGGAAATCGCCCGCAAGGTGGCCGATGGCGACTTGACGGCGCAGATCGACGCCAGCGCCAAGGATGAGACGGGGCAACTTTTGCTGGCCCTGAAGGACATGAACACGAGCCTGCTCAATATCGTGGGCGAAGTGCGCAGCGGCACGGACAGCATCGCCACCTCGTCGACGCAGATCGCCGCCGGCAACCAGGACCTGTCTTCCCGCACGGAAGAGCAGGCCGGTTCCCTGGAGGAAACAGCGTCTTCGATGGAAGAGCTGACCAGCACCGTGAAACAGAATGCGGACAATGCCCGCCAGGCGAACCAGTTGGCGGCCTCGGCGGCGCAAGTGGCCGTCAAGGGCGGCGAAGTCGTGGCGCAAGTGGTGGGCACGATGGAATCGATCAACGCTTCGTCGAACAAGATCGTCGACATCATTTCCGTGATTGACGGCATCGCCTTCCAGACGAATATCCTGGCCCTGAACGCGGCCGTGGAAGCGGCCCGTGCCGGCGAACAAGGCCGCGGCTTTGCCGTCGTGGCGTCCGAGGTGCGCAACCTGGCCCAGCGTTCCGCTTCGGCTGCGAAAGAGATCAAGACCCTGATCGGCGCTTCGGTGGAACAAGTCAACGCGGGCAGCATGCTGGTAGCGCAAGCCGGTTCGACCATGACCGACATCGTCGACAGCGTGCAGCGCGTGAGCGACATCATCACGGAAATCACGGCGGCCAGCAGCGAGCAAAGCGTGGGCATCGACGAGATCAACCGCGCCATCGGCCAGATGGATGCAGTGACGCAGCAAAATGCGGCCCTGGTGGAAGAATCGGCCGCGGCGGCCGAATCGATGCAGCACCAGGCGCACAACCTGGCGCAAGTCGTCAGCGTCTTTAAACTGAACGGGCAGCAGGCTAGTGTCAGCGGTTTGAAGGGCGCCAAGCGTCCTGCGGCCAAGGCACCGCAAGAAGCATTGCGGATCGGCCGCGCCGCTTAATCTTTCTCGACCCAGCCGGCTATCGCCAGCTGCGACAGCCGGTCCGCCTCGCCATTCCTGTGGCGAGGAATCCAGCGCAAGCTCACATCCGTGAATTGTTCCAGCAGGGCCACTACGGTGGCCCGCTGCGTTTCCAGCCCCTTGGCGCCGACCGGCGTCGTTCCCAGCACGTCATTGATCACCACCTGGCTGTCGCCGTACAGCAGCAGTTGCACGGGCGGTGGGCGCACGCCGAGCGCCGCCTGCAGCATGGCCGTCAAGGCTGCATATTCCGCGTCGCTGCTGCTGCCATAGCCGGCCGCCTCGCTCACCTCGATGCGCTCGCCGTTCGGTCCCAGCAGCAGGGCGCCTATGCCCAGCTTGCCCGGATTCGGATGGGCGGAGCCGTCGAACCAGCCACGCCAGGCCAGCGGACCGCCGTGATCCTGGCGGCTGAGCGCCAGCTGCGCGCGGCGCGCCTGCATCCTGGCTTCCTTGCGTTTTTTGCGTTCATTGCGCGCGACTGCTTCCGGCGTCATGGCTTGATCAGGAAGGTGTCGATCAGACTGCCGATCCAGCACGCCACCAGCACACAAACGGCCACCGTCATGGCGGGACCGTCACTGGCCGACAACGCATCGACTTTTTCCACGATCAGCTGCACGTCGAGGGGCAGGGCGCCGCTGTCGAGCTGTGCCATTACCTGGTCCAAACGTGCCATGATCTGGCGCAATACGAGTACCAGCGCTACCAGGGCCGGCACGAGGAAGAGGCAGCCGCGCGCCTTGCGCTTCAATAGGAAATGCCCGCTGCCGGGAAAGACGAGGACCGACAGCAGCAGAGCCTGCGTGCGTTTGGGTACGGATGAAGATGAGGGAGAGCCGCTCATGCGCGCCTTTTCTAAGGGGAAGAGCGGCTCATCATACTATTGCCAGCCAAATTTGCGCAGATACACGCGTTTCATGAACGTCGTCAGTACCGTGTAGCAGACGAGGATGCCCAGCAGCCAGGGGAAATAGCCCAGCGGCAAGGCTTGCAGCTTGAAGTAGCTCGCCAGCGGTCCCATCGGCAGGAACACGCCGACGGCCATGATGAGCGTCGTGGCCACCAGCAGGGGCACGGAAGCGATGCTGTCGATGAAGGGCAGCTTGGGCGTGCGGATCAGGTGCACGATCAGGGTTTGCGTCAGCAGGCCCACGACGAACCAGCCGGACTGGAACAGGGTTTGCTGCTCTGGCGTGTTCGCGCCAAACACATGCCACATCAGGATAAACGTGCTGATGTCGAAGATCGAGCTGATGGGCCCGAAAAACACCATGAAGCGGCCGATGTCGCGCGGATTCCAGCTCAAAGGCTGCTGGATCAGTTCGGCGTCGACATGGTCGAAGGGAATGGCGATCTGCGACACGTCATACAACAGGTTTTGCACCAGCAAGTGCAGCGGCAGCATCGGTAAAAACGGCAAAAAGGCGCTGGCCACCAGCACGGAAAACACATTGCCGAAGTTCGAGCTGGCCGTCATGCGGATATATTTCAGCATGTTGCTGAAGGTGCGCCGGCCTTCCAGCACGCCTTCTTCCAGCACCATCAGGCTCTTTTCCAGCAGGATGATGTCGGCCGCTTCCTTGGCGATATCGACGGCCGAATCGACGGAAATACCGATGTCGGCCGCGCGCAGGGCGGGCGCGTCGTTGATGCCGTCGCCCATGAAGCCGACGATGTGGCCATTGCCGCGCAGGGCGCGCACGAGGCGTTCCTTGTGCAGAGGGCTGAGTTTGGCAAACACGGTGTTGTCTTCTGCCGCCCTTGCCAGGGCGGCGTCGTCCATGTCGTCCAGTTGCGGGCCTTGCAGCACGCCATGCACGGCCAGGCCCACTTCGCGGCAAATCTTCGCCGTCACCAGATGGTTGTCGCCCGTCAATACTTTCACGGTGACGCCATGTTCGGCCAGCGCGCGCAGGGCGGGCGCCGTCGATTCCTTCGGCGGATCGAGGAAGGCCACATAACCGATCAGGGTCAGCGCCGCTTCATCGGCCACGCCGTACACGGTTTTATGCGGCGGCACTTCCTTGACGGCCACGGCCACCACCCGTAAACCTTCCGCATTCAGGCCATGCGTCGTTTCCAGCACCTTGTCCAGCAGGGCCGCATCGAGGGGAATATTTACGCCGCCCAGGCGCAGATGGCTGCAGGCGGCGAGGATTTCCTCGACGGCGCCCTTGCAGATCAGCTCATGGTGGTCATTCTTTTCAGAAACGACGACGGACATGCGACGGCGCACGAAATCAAACGGGATTTCATCGACTTTCACGTAGTCGCGCGCCAGCTGCATTTCCGTCTGCAGTTCCACATGGTCGAGCACGGCGCGGTCCAGCAGGTTTTTCAGTCCCGTCTGGTAGTGGCTGTTCAAATAGGCGAACTGCAGCACTTCGTCGGACGGCTGGCCGAACACGTCCGTGTGACGTTCGAGCACGATCTTGTCCTGCGTCAAGGTGCCCGTCTTGTCCGTGCACAGCACATCCATGGCGCCGAAGTTCTGGATGGCGTCCAGGCGCTTGACGACGACTTTCTTTTTCGACAGTTTTACGGCACCCTTGGCCAGAGTGCTGGTGACGATCATGGGCAGCATTTCCGGCGTCAGGCCCACGGCGACCGACAGGGCGAAGAGGAACGCTTCCATCCAGTCGCCCTTGGTCCAGCCATTGATGAGGAACACGAGCGGCGCCATCACGAGGGCAAAGCGGATCAAGAGCCAGCTGACGCTGTTGACGCCCGCTTCGAACGCCGTCGGCGTGCGCTCGGTGGCCGTCACGCGCGTGGCGATGGTGCCGAAATACGTGCGGTTGCCGGTCGCCAAGACCAGCGCCGTGGCGGCACCTGAAATGACGTTGGTGCCCATGAACAGCAAATTGGCCAGTTCCATCGGGTCGCGGTTTGCGCTGTCGGCCAGCTCGGCCATCTTTTCCACCGGCAAGGATTCACCCGTCATGGCGGCCTGGCTGACGAACAGGTCTTTTGCGGACAGCAGGCGGCAGTCGGCGGGGATCATGTCGCCGGCCGACAGCACGATGAGGTCGCCCTGCACCAGTTGGCGGATGGGCAGCTCGATCTGCTGGCCATTGCGCAGCACGGTGGCCGTGTTGCTGACCATGGCTTTCAGGCGCTCGGCGGCCCGGTTCGAGCGGCCTTCCTGCACGAAGCGCAACAGGGTCGACAGGATCACCATGGTGCCGATGACGATGGTCGCCTTCGGGTCTTCCGTCAGGTAGGAAACGATGGCCAGCACGGTGAGCAGCAGGTTGAACGGGTTCTTGTAGCACAGCCACAGGTGCTGGTACCAGGCCAGCGGTTTTTCATGCTCGACCTCGTTCGGTCCCGTCTGCGCGCCGATCACTTGCGCTTCGGCATCGCGCAAGCCTTCCAGGCGCGTGTGCAGGCGATTCAGGGCGCTGTCCAGGTCTTCATGGGCGGCGGCCAGCAACTGGCGCGCCAGGTGGTCGGGCACGGGGCGGGCCGTGCTGTTTTCCAGCGGCATGGCGCGGCGGCGGAAGTTGCCGGCCGTATGGCGCTTGCGCAGGAACGATTCGAATAAGCGGGTGAAGAGATTCATGGCTCTTCCTTTCACGACGAGGTGTTGACGGGCGGCGCAGCCGCAGGCAAGACTTGCGCGCCGCCAACGCGGCATGACGAAGCATGGCGCTGGCGGGCAATCCGGGTCAGTAGCCGGTCGCGATCGGAAAGAGGGGGGAGGCGCGCAGCCGGACTGGCCGCGCGAGACACCGCACCTTGCTCAGCAAGGCACGGAGGAAAGAGAGTTCCGCGTTGCTTGCTGTTTAGCTGCCGAGGCAATCACCGATACAAGATCGGCTACTGTCACTAGAACAAGTACCCACGTGGGACTCCGTAAATGAATAATGAGGGCATCTTATGGATGGGCTGACCAGGTGTCAACTGAAGAAATCTTAGGTTTCTAAAGTGTAATGTGGCTGTTGCTAGCCGCATGCTCAGCCGTGTTGCGCCGCCAGCGCCAGCGAATCGGACAGGATATGCCACAGGGCTGCGTGGCGCTGCTGCAGCGCGGCGCCGCCCGCGTAGATCAGTTCCACGTGCAGGCTGTCGACGATGCCCAGGTAAGCTTGCGCATACAGCTCGACGCGCTGCGGTGGCAGGGCGGGCGCCAGCCGGCCCAGGCTGGCCACGTAAAGCCGCTGCAGCTGCGCCAGCAAGGCTTCGTAGCCCGTGCCGACTTCCACGCGCAGGGGCGCGGGCGGTAAATACGCCGTGCGCAGCAAGAAGCGCAAATGGGCCGAATCGGCATAGCGCTGCGCCATGCGGTCGCAGTACAGGGCGCCAGCTTGCTGGCCGCCGGGCGCCGCCAGCGCCGCTTCGTCGGCGAAGCAGGCATCCATGAAGGCTTGCTCTTCGGCAAGGGCGTCGGCAAACACGTCCAGAAACAGGGCGTCCTTGCCGGCGAAGTGCGAATACAGCGAAGCCTTGCGCATGCCCGCCTGCGCGGCGATGTCGCTGAGGGACGAAGCGTCGTAGCCGTGTTCCGAAAAGTGGACGACAGCGACGGCACAGATGTTATCGGCCGAAGCCGAGCGTTTTTTCATCATGGGGGTGAGAGTGGGTGAGGCGTCAGTGCGCTCCCAGGCTGCTGGCATGGACCGGATGGACGCGCGCAGTGGCCAGGGTCAGCCATGATACCAGCAGGCCGGCCACGGTCAAGAACAGCAGCCAGGGCAATGGCCCCCATTCGGACAGGCTGGCCGCCAGCGGCGTGGCCAGGGACGACAAGGTCATCTGGATGGCGCCCAGCAGGGCGGCCGTGGAGCCGAGCGCGCGCTGCTGCGAACCCATGGCCATGGCCATCAGCGCCGCTTCCGCGATGCCCAGGCCAAACAGGGCCACGAACATGCCCGGCACGACGGCCGTTATTCCCCCTCCCGCCCACGCGCCGAGCAGGGCCAATGCCGCGCCGCCCAGCATGGCCACGCTGCCCGCCACGCTCAGGCGCGCCACGCCGTGCTTTTCCACCAGACGGCCGCTGGCCATCGCACCTAGCAGCACGGCCACGCCGGTGGCGCCGAAGACGAGGCCGAAGTTGCCGGCGGACAGGCCGAAATCGCGCTGGTACACGAGCGACGCCCCGCCGATATACGCAAACAGGAAGAAGAAAGTGGCCGACAGGGCCAGCGCGGGCAGCAGGAAGGCGCGCTCCAGCGCGATGCGCGCATACGTGCGGTGCATGCCGCGCGGCGCGACGCGCCGGGCCGCTGGCAGGGTTTCGGGCAGGAACAGCGCGCTATTGAGCAGGGTCAAGACACCCAGCGCGGCCAGAGCCAGCATCACGGCGCGCCAGCCGTAATGGGCGTCGAGCAAGCCGCCCACGGCGGGCGCCAGCACGGGCGCCAGGCCGACAATGGTCATCAGGAGGGCAAACAGCTGCGCCGCTTTGACGCCATCGGCCACGTCGCGCACCATGCTCATCACCACGACCAGGGTCAGCGCCGCGCCCAGGCCTTGCAGCAAGCGCGCCAGCAGCAGGGTGCTCAGGTGATCCGCCTGCGACGCCCACACGGCGGCAAGAATGTACACGGCGATGCCGGCCAGCAGCGGACGGCGCCGGCCCAGCATGTCGGTGAGCGGCCCGCACAGCAATTGTCCGCCGCCCAGGGCCAGCAGGAAAACGGTCAGGCTCAACTGCACATTCGCATACGAGGTATGCAGCTCGCGCGCCATGGCCGGCATCGAGGCAAGGTACATGTCGATGCCGGCCGGACCGAGCACGGCCACCAGGGCCAGGGAAGCCGCCAGCCCGAGACTGGCGGCGGGGAGAGTGGTTTGCTGCTGCATTGCGCTTCCTTCGTGACGTCAAAAAAACGGGGCATGGACGCCGCTGTGTTTTTTATTGTACACTTACTGCCTACCGGTAGGTAGCTTGTTCAATCAATGAAAAGGATGAGACCGATGAAAGAAGAAACAATGACGGGCGCGTTGCCGCCGATGGGGGAGACGGCATGACGGAAGTGGGAATTGCGCTCAGCGGCGTGGCTGTCGCGCTGCTATTTGCCGCCTGGAGCTCGCACCGCGCCCGCTGCGAACGGCGCGATGTCATGTTGCTGACGATACTGGGCACCGTGCTGGGCTTGCCGGGCGCGGCCTTGCTGGCGTTGTAGGGCGGCGCATAAAAAAACGGCAGACCCTGCGGCCTGCCGTTCTGTTTTCCTCTTGCCCGGCTAGCCGGGCAAATGGCGTTTACTCTTCTTCATAAGAACTGATCGGCGCACAGCCGCAGAACAGGTTGCGGTCGCCGTACACGTTGTCGGCGCGGCCGACCGGTGGCCAGTATTTGCGCTGGCGCAGGGAAGCGACGGGGTAGGCCGCGATTTCACGGCTGTACTTGCGTTCCCAGTTGTCCGACATCAGCACCTGCGCCGTGTGCGGCGCATGTTTCAGCGGGTTGTCGTCGTGGTCGAATTCACCGCTGGCGACCTTGGCGATTTCTGCGCGGATGGCGATCATGGCGTCGATGAAGCGGTCGATCTCCACTTTCGATTCGCTTTCCGTCGGCTCGATCATCAGGGTGCCCGGCACGGGGAAGCTCATGGTCGGCGCATGGAAGCCGAAGTCCATCAAACGCTTGGCCACGTCTTCGTTGCTGATGCCGGTGGCGTCCGTGATCGGGCGCAGGTCGAGGATGCACTCGTGCGCGACCAGGCCGTCGTGGCCCGAGTACAGCACGGGGTAGTGCGGCGCCAGGCGGCGCGCGATGTAGTTCGCTGCCAGGATCGCCGTCTCGGTGGCTGCCGTCAAGCCTTCCGCGCCCATCATGGCGATGTACATCCACGAAATCGGCAAGATGCTGGCCGAGCCGAATGGCGCGGCGCTGACGGCGCCTATACCCGCATCGGCAACGTCGCGCCGGTAGCCCGTAGAACGCTGGTTCGGCAGGAATTTCGCCAGGTGGGCGCCGACGCCGATCGGGCCGACGCCTGGTCCGCCACCGCCGTGCGGGATGCAGAAGGTCTTGTGCAGGTTCAGGTGCGACACGTCGCCGCCGAACGAGCCGGGAGCGGCCACGCCGACCAGCGCGTTCATGTTGGCGCCGTCGATGTAGACCTGGCCGCCGTGCGCGTGGATGATCTCGCACAGTTCCTGGATGCCTTCTTCAAACACGCCGTGGGTGGATGGGTAGGTGACCATCACGCAAGCCAGGTTGGCGCTGTGCTTTTCCGCCTTCGCTTTCAGGTCCGCCAGGTCCACGTTGCCGTTGGCGTCGCAGCTGGTGACGACGACCTGCATGCCGACCATGTTGGCCGAGGCAGGGTTGGTGCCGTGCGCCGACGACGGAATCAGGCAGATGTTGCGGTGGCCTTCGCCGCGCGACTCGTGATACGCCTTGATCACCAGCAGACCCGCGTATTCACCCTGCGAGCCGGCGTTCGGCTGCAGCGAGACGGCCGCGTAGCCCGTCAGCGCGCACAGCATTTCTTCCAGCTGCGCGATCATTTCGCGGTAGCCGACCGTTTGCGCATCCGGCGCGAACGGGTGGATGTTAGAAAACTCGGGCCAGGTGACGGGAATCATTTCCGACGTGGCGTTCAGCTTCATGGTGCACGAGCCGAGCGGGATCATGGTGCGGTCCAGCGCCAGGTCCTTGTCGGCCAGGCTGCGCAGGTAGCGCAGCATTTCGTGTTCCGAGTGGTAGCTGTTGAAGACGGGGTGGGTCA
The DNA here is from genome assembly GCF_002735705.1 of Janthinobacterium sp. BJB426. GTDB lineage: Bacteria > Pseudomonadota > Gammaproteobacteria > Burkholderiales > Burkholderiaceae_D > Janthinobacterium. Next base: position 81,526 of record NZ_PDZL01000016.1, on the reverse strand, counting down.
GGTAGGCGCTCTCGCGTGCCAGGTTGGCCGGCAGCGCGCTGGTCACGGCTGCTTCGACGGCGTCCAGGTCAGGCGCGGCAGGCGCGTTGACCAGGCCGTGCGCGAACACTTTCCACAACAGCGCGATATCGTCGCGCGTGGTGGTTTCGTCGAGCGACACGCCGACATGGGTGTTGTCGATCTTGCGCAGGTTGACGCCGTGGTGCATGGCCGTCGCGTGCAGTTGCGCCGCATCGGCAACGTTGATGGTCAGGGTGTCGAAGTAGCTTGCGTTGACGACGCCGTAGCCTAGGGTCTTCAGGTTGGCGGCCAGCACGCCCGTAAAGCGGTGCACGCGTTGGGCGATCTGCAGCAGGCCGGCAGGGCCGTGGTAGACGGCGTACATCGAGGCCATCACGGCCAGCAGCACTTGCGCCGTGCAGATGTTCGAGGTGGCTTTTTCGCGGCGGATATGCTGTTCGCGCGTTTGCAGAGCCAGGCGGTACGCCTTGTTGCCTTGCGCATCGACGGTCACGCCCACCAGGCGGCCCGACATATTGCGCTTGAATTCATCGCGCGTGGACAGATAGCCCGCGTGCGGGCCGCCGAAACCGAGCGGCACGCCGAAGCGCTGGCTGTTGCCGACAACGACGTCGGCGCCCCATTCGCCAGGAGGCGTGAGCATGGTCAGGGCCAGCAGGTCGGCCGCGACGATGACCATGGCGCCATTCGCGTGCAGTTTTTCCACGCCGGCGCGGTAGTCGCGCACGACACCGTTGACGCCAGGGTATTGCAGCAGCACGCCGAAGCAGGCGTCCAGCGACTCGATTTCAGCCGGGTCGAAGGTACGCACTTCGATGCCGATCGGCTGGGCGCGCGTCTGCACCACTTCCAGCGTTTGCGGCAGCACGTCATTGGCGACGTACAGCACGGTCGACTTCGACTTGCCCACGCGCTGGATCAATGTCATCGCTTCAGCGGCGGCCGTGCCTTCGTCCAGCATCGAGGCGTTCGAGATGCCCATGCCGGTCAGGTCCGTGATCACTTGCTGGAAGTTCAGGATCGCTTCCAGGCGGCCTTGCGAAATCTCAGGCTGGTAAGGCGTGTACGCCGTGTACCAGGCGGGATTTTCAAAGATGTTGCGCAGCACGACGCCAGGGGTGAACGTGTTGTAGTAGCCCTGGCCGATCAGGGATTTGAGCACCTGGTTCTTGCCGGCGATGGCTTTCAGGCGCGACAGGGCTTCCTGTTCCGGCATCGGCTGCGAATACGCGCCCAGGGGCAGGGCGCCCTTGTTGCGGATGTTGGCCGGCACCAGGGCGTCGATCAGCGCGGCGCGCGATGGATAGCCGAGGGTCGCCAGCATGGCTTGCTGTTCGGTAGAAGAGGGGCCGATGTGGCGGGCGATGAAGGCATCGCGTGCTTCGAGTTGGGTCAGGCTGGTGCGGGTCATGATATAGAGGCCAAAAAAGACTGAAAAACCGGGATGCGGCGCGCGGGCGCAGCGCCGGGGCATAGCTACAAAATTAAATGCAAACGGGCCGCGATTGCGGCCCGTGAGTCAAACGCGATTACGCGCTGGTGGTGGCGCCATAGGCGGCAGCGTCGAGCAAGCCGTCCAGGGCCGACACGTCGGCTGGCTTGATCTTGAACAGCCAGTTGGCGTAGGCGTCGGCGTTGATCGACTCAGGCGAGTTGACGACGTCGTCGTTGACGGCCACGACTTCGCCGGCGATCGGTGCGTAGATGTCGCTCGCTGCCTTGACCGACTCCACCACGGCGGCGTCGTCGCCGGCGCCGTAGGTATTGCCCACGGTTGGCAGTTCGACGAAGACGATGTCGCCCAGGGCGTCCTGCGCGTACTCGGTGATGCCGACGGTGATCGTGCCGTCGCCTTCAAGGCGTACCCATTCGTGGGAAGCGGTGTACTTCAGGTCTGCAGGAATGTTCATGTGTGGCTCCAGATGGTAAGTGTTCGTTATTGATTATGTTTATTCGGTCTTGCGGGCGGCTCTAAAACGCTTACGCAGCCAGGATTTTACCGTTACGCACGAAAGGCAGCTTGACAACAGAAGCGGCCAGCTGCTTGCCGCGGATTTCCACGTGCACGGTGTCGCCTACCGCTACGCCGTTGGGCACGCGCGCCAGGGCAATCGCTTCCTGCATGGTCGGGCTGAAGGTGCCGCTGGTGATTTCGCCCGTGGCGTCATTGCCGGCGATGACGACTTTCTGGTGGGCGCGCAGCACGCCGCCTTTTTCGCGCAGGATCAGGCCCACGAATTGCGCGTTCTGGCCCTTGGCCAGCAGGGCTGCCTTGCCGATGAAGTCGCGCTCGCTGACGAGGTCGATGGTCCACGCCAGGCCTGCGTCGAGCGGGTTGACGGTTTCATCCATGTCCTGGCCGTACAGATTCATGCCCGCTTCCAGGCGCAGGGTGTCGCGCGCGCCCAGGCCGGCCGGCTTGACGCCGGCGGCGATCAATGCGTTCCACAGGGCTTCCACCTGGGTGGCCGATACGCCGATTTCAAAGCCGTCTTCGCCCGTGTAGCCGGTGCGCGCCAGCATGACTTCGCCGAAGGCCGTGTCCTTGACGATGACGACATTGAACGGTTTGATGGCTTCGGAGGCGGCTTGCGTCTCCGGCAGCACTTGCCACACCTTGGCGCGCGCGTTCGGGCCTTGTACAGCGACGAGGGCCATCGGATCGTTGGCATTGCGGCGTTCGGTAATCGTCAGGCCGCTGTTGGTGGCGGTATTTTGCTGCTGCATCCAGGCCACGTCTTTTTCCGCCGTGCCCGCGTTGACGACGAGGCGGAACCAGTTTTCATTGAAGAAGTAGACGATCAGGTCATCGATGACGGTGCCTTCGGCATTGAGCATGCACGAATACAGGGCCTTGCCCGACACTTGCAGCTTGTCAACGTTGTTGGCCAGCAAGCCGCGCAGGAAGGCGCGCACGTTCGGGCCTTCGATATCGACCACGCACATATGGGACACGTCGAACATGCCGGCATCGCCGCGCACGGCGTTGTGTTCTTCGATTTGCGAGCCGTAGTTGACAGGCATGTCCCAGCCGCCGAAATCGACCATGCGGGCGCCGAGGGCACGGTGGGCGTTGTTGAGTGGGGTCGCTTTGAGCGTCATGGATTCCTCGGGACGAAGGTAATAGGGGAGTTAACAAAACATAGAATAGCCAAACACGGCTTTCCAGCGTGATCACTGACCCCCCTGTCCTTTGTACCTGAGAGATTACGGGGGCTTGCCCCGCGCGCCCCTTCGGTGGGCCGCCGGCAATAGCCGCGGCCGCTCTCCAGAGTTGAGCTAAAGATGTCGCCAAAGCAACAACTTCAGTCCGCCTGATCGGTCCTTTTGCCTGAGAGTTTTTGGGTAGTGCCCCTTCGGCGGCAACGCTGGGTTGCCCTCTCCCGATCAAGTGGGAGGAATATATGCCAGCAGGGTCTTTCTGTCAATCTGAAAAGACGTTGCCAAATTGCAGCAAAAGCCCCGATTTGCGGGGCTGGGAGGGGCGCTGGCGCGGTGCAAAAGGGCGCCCGGCCGCGCGGGAATGCGTTATGATGAAATCCTGGCTTTCTTGCGGGTGCCTGCCATGAACACTACACAAAGCGAGACGCAAAACAACACCGAGCAGCACGGTTATTTCACCCTCTCGGGCGACGTCAATAGTGATATGGTGCGGCGCGTCTTCAACGCCGTGGCCGACATCACGGAAGACAAGCTCACCACCGCGCACATTTTGATACAGTCCAACGGCGGTTATGTCAGCGATGGCATCTGCCTGTACAACTTCCTCAGCAAGTTGCCATTCGACATCATTACCTATAACGCGGGCGCCGTGGCGTCCATCGCCGTCACCCTGTTTCTGTCGGGGCGGCACCGCCATGCCAGCGACACGGCCCGCTTCATGGTGCACAAGTCGCATGCGACAGCGTCGCCCGGCTCGCGTCCCGATGCGCTCAGCATCATCGTCGAGGGCTTGCGCGCCGACGACATGCGTACCGAGCGCATCCTGCGTGGCCACGTCAACCTGACGGAAGAGCAATGGCAGGTGCACGCGTATTCCGACCTGCACCTGACGGCCGACCAGGCGCTGGAAGTGGGCATGATCGAATCGATCCGCGACTTTACGCCACCCAAGGGCAAGCGCCTGACGAATATCTGACGCCTGCCTCGCAATGCCCGGCGGATGGTTTTGCATGGAAATTTTGTAATCGAATGTAATTCTTCGCTGCAGCACAGCAAAAGCCGCGCGGAACAGGGCAGAGTCGTGGCATAGTGCAAGCTGATCATGAAATAAGTGCAGGCGCGATGACTTGGTGGAATGGGATTTCTTTTGCGGCCGACATGTCCGTGATGGGGCCGGCTGGCGTGGCGATTGCCCTGTGGCTGCTCGTCTCGCGCCAGTGGCGCCTGGTGCTCAGCTGGAGCTTGTGGTACGGCGGCGGCCTGGCCCTCGTGGTGCTGTCGAAGCTGGCTTTCATGAGCTGGGGCGTGGGCAGCAGCGCGCTTGATTTTACGGGTTTCAGCGGCCACGCCATGCGCGCCGGCGCCGTGTTTCCCGTGCTGATGTATGTGCTGCTGCAGCGGGCCGCACCGCGCTGGCGCCATGCAGGCGTGCTCGTCGGCGTGGCCTTTGCCGTGCTGGTGGCCATTTCGCGCGTGGTCGTGCATGCGCACAGCGTGTCGGAAGCCGTCAGCGGCTGCGTGCTGGGCCTGGCACTGGCGCTGGGTTTCATGTGGAATGCCCGCGGCGCCGTCAATTTTGCCGTCAGCCATGCGCTGGCCCTGGCCAGCCTGGTGCTGATGGTGGTGCTCAGCTTCAAGGCGGAACCCATGCCGACCGAGCAATGGCTGCAAAAACTGGCCCTGATATTGTCTGGCCATGAGCGCGTTTTTTCCCGTGAAGACTGGAAACTGGCGCAGGATGGCCGTCCAGCCCCGTGAGGCGGGGCAGGCTGGCGCCTGGCGCTGCGGTTTTTTGGCCAGAAAAGCATCAGGAAATGGTATGATGAACCACTTTTTTGCGGTGAATGGCCAGACAGCCGTCGCGATGGTGCATCTGAAATGAATATGAACCGGGTTCACCCATAATATAACCGCCAGCATAGGCCAGGAACTCTAAAACACGTGCGTCTCTCTTCCATCAAGTTGTCGGGATTTAAGTCTTTCGTCGATCCCACCAATTTCCAGGTGCCAGGCCAGCTCGTGGGCGTGGTCGGGCCGAATGGCTGCGGCAAGTCGAACATCATCGATGCCGTGCGCTGGGTGCTGGGCGAATCGAAAGCGTCGGAATTGCGCGGCGAATCGATGCAGGACGTCATTTTCAATGGCTCCACCCACCGCAAACCAGCCGGGCGCGCTTCCGTGGAACTGGTGTTCGACAATAACGATGGCAAGGCGTCCGGCCAATGGGGCCAGTACGCCGAGATCGCCGTCAAGCGTACACTGACGCGTGACGGCACCTCTACCTATTACATCAATGGCCAGCCCGTGCGCCGGCGCGACATCCAGGATATTTTCCTCGGCACCGGCCTCGGCCCGCGCGCCTACGCCATCATCGGCCAGGGCATGATTTCGCGCATCATCGAATCGCGCCCCGAAGAATTGCGCGTCTTCCTCGAAGAAGCGGCAGGTGTTTCCAAATACAAGGAACGCCGCCGCGAGACGGAAAACCGCCTGCAGGACACGCGCGAGAATTTGCTGCGCGTGGAAGACATCTTGCGCGAACTCAATGCCAACCTGGAAAAGCTCGAAGCGCAGGCGGCCGTGGCCACGCGTTTCCACGCCTTGCAGGCGGACCAGGAAGAAAAGCAGAAACTCTTGTGGCTGCTGCGCAAGAACGAGGCGCAAAACGAGCAGACACGCTATTTCCGCGAAGTGGAACAGGCGCAGACGGACCTGGAAGAACAGACGGCCAAGCTGCGCAACGTGGAACTGACCCTCGAGCAGATGCGCCAGGCGCACTTTGCCGTGGGCGACCGTTTGCATACGGCGCAGGGCCATCTGTACCAGACGAATGCGGAAATCGGCAGCCTGGAAGCGCAGATCAAGTTCGTCATCGAATCGCGCGCCCGCCTGCAGGCGCAGCTGGCGACCCTGACGGCCCAGCGCGACCAGTGGACGCAACAGGGCGGCGAATACCAGGAACAGATCGAAGAGGCGGAATTCCACCTCGAAGAGCTGGCCGCGAAGGTCGAGCAATCGCAAATGATGGCCGAGCAGAAAGGCGAGCAATTGCCCGAGCTGGACGCCGCCTGGCGCGCCGCGCAAAACAAGAGCACGGAATCACGCGCCCGAATCATGCAGGCCCAGCAGCAGCTGGAACTGGAATCGGCGCACCAGCGCAACGCCTCGAACATCCTGGCCAGCCTGCTGACGCGCCGCGAGCGCCTGCAACAGGAAAAGAACAGCCTGAGTTTGCCCGACAGCAGCCATCTGGAAAACCTGAAACTGCAGCTGGAAGAAAAGCAGCAGACGCTGGAAGAACAGGGTTTCTACCTGGAAGAAGCGCTGGAGCAGCAACCGAAGCTGGAGCAGGAGCGGGCTGAAGCACAGGCGCAGGTGAATGCCGAAACAGCCGCCAACGCCCAGCTGGAAGCGCGTCTTTCCGCTTTAAAACAATTGCAGGAGCGGGTACAGACCCAGGGCAAGGTCCAGCCATGGCTGAAAAAGCACGAGCTCGACACCTTGCCGCGCCTGTGGCAAAAGCTGCAGATCGAAGCGGGCTGGGAAGCAGCCATGGAATCGATCTTGCGCGAGCGCACGTCGGCCTTGCAACTGTCGAATATCGACTGGGCCAAGGCTTTCTTTGCCGACGCGCCGCCGGCCAAGCTGGCCCTGTACGCGCCATCGACCGTGGCGCCGCTGCCGCAGCCGGAAGTGCCAGGCCTGAAACCGTTCCTGAACTTGTTGAAACTAAATGATCCAGGCTTGCGCGGCTTGCTGCAGGATTGGCTGTACAACGCCTACGCCGTGGAAGACGCGGCCGAAGCCTTGATTGAACGCAGCAAATTGCCGCCGGGCGGCTATTTCGTCACGCGCGCCGGCCACGTGGTCACGGCCACCAGCGTGCGCTTCTATGCGGCCGATTCGGAGCAGGAAGGCATGCTGGGCCGCCAGCAGGAAATCGAGAATATCGGCAAACAGTTGCGCGCCCAGCAATTGCTGGCCGAAGAGGCGCGCGCCCGTTCCGTGCGGGCCGATGCGGCCGTTGCCACCTTGACGCGCAACCTGTCGGACTTGCGCTTGCGCATACAGCAGCTCACTTCCTCCGTGCATACTTTGCAACTGGACGTGGTGAAACTGTCGGAAGTGGAAGCGCGTTTCAACCAGCGCAGCACGCAGATTGGCGCCGATCTGGCGGAGATTGCCGCACAGGAAGCGGAACAGATGCAGACCAAGCTGGAATCGGAAGAAAAATTCGAACAGCTGGACATGGAACTGGGCAACTTGCAGGAAGCGCACGAAGACGGCCATACGGACTTCCTGCAGAAGGAACAGCGTCTGGCCGAGGCGCGCGAAGCCTTGCGCGACCTGGAACGCGCCGCCAAGGATACGGAATACGCGGAAAAAGCCCACCGCGCGAAAATCGAGGAATTGCGCCGCAACATCGCCACGGCCAGCACGCAAGCCCAGCAAGTGACGGAAAGCCTGCAGGCGGGCGAACTGGAACTGGCCAACCTGGAAAGCGGCGCGGCGGCCGATGGCTTGCAGGATCTGTTGGAACGCCGCACCACGCAGGAGCGGGCGCTGGCGGACGCGCGCCACGAACTGGACCAGATCACGCAGCAGCTGCGCCTGTCCGAAGATGCGCGCACGCAATCGGAACGCAGCCTGCAGCCTCAGCGCGACAAGATCATGGAAATGCAGCTCAAGGAACAGGCCGCGCGCCTGAACCAAGAGCAATTCGCCCAGCAATTGCTGGAGTCGGGCGCCGACGAGGCCGCGTTGACGGAAAAATTGCACCCGGACATGCGCCCATCGTATCTGCAGGGCGAAGTCACGCGTTTGACCAACGCCATCACGGGCCTGGGCGCCGTCAACCTGGCCGCGCTGGACGAGCTGGCGCAGGCTTCCGAGCGCAAGAATTTCCTCGACGCCCAGAATGCCGACTTGACGGAAGCGATCAATACGCTGGAAGACGCGATCCACAAGATCGACAAGGAAACGCGCGATTTGCTGCAAGACACGTTCGACAAGGTCAACCATCACTTTTCCGAGCTGTTCCCGATCCTGTTCGGCGGCGGCCAGGCCAAGCTGACCATGACGGGCGACGAGATTCTCGATTCCGGTGTACAAGTCATGGCGCAACCTCCCGGCAAGAAAAATGCCACCATCCACTTGTTATCGGGTGGAGAGAAGGCGCTGACCGCGACCGCATTGGTGTTTTCCATGTTCCGCCTGAATCCGGCGCCGTTCTGCCTGCTCGACGAAGTCGATGCACCGCTGGACGATTCGAACACGGAACGCTTCTGCCGCATGGTCAAGCGCATGTCCGACCAGACCCAATTCCTTTTCATTTCGCATAACAAGATTGCGATGGAAATGGCCCATCAATTGATCGGTGTGACGATGCAGGAGCAGGGCGTATCGCGCATCGTGGCGGTGGACATGGAGTCCGCCGCAAATTTTGCAACCGAGGCACAAGCAGCATGACAGACCTTCAAATTACCTTGTTCGGCGCCGGCGGCGTCTTTATCGTTGGCGTTTTCTCGTACAACAAATGGCAGGAATACAAGGCCAAGAAAAGCGTGGAACGGGCTTTTTCCACCGACCACGACGACGTGCTGATGCGCGAGGGCGACGCCCCTGCCGTGGAAGCCCAGGAACCCGTGCTGCGCCAGGAGCCGCGCTTCGACGCCGCGCCCGCCGCCAAGGCTGAACCGTCGTTTGGCGCGCCGCCAGCAACCGTGGTGCCGGACGCGCCCGTGCACGCGGAACCGTCGCTGGCCGATGCTGATCCCGCACCCGCCACCCCGGCCGCGCCGGCGCAGCAGGAAGTCAGCGCCGCCAGCGAACAGGCGACCAGCCTGGTCGACCCGCTGATCGATTGCCTGTTGCCGTTGTCGCTGGAAGCGCCCGTGCGCGGCGACAAGATCTTGCCCGTGCTGCAAACCCTGCGCCTGGTGGGCAACAAGCCCGTCCACTTCATCGGTTTGCACGTGAATGGCGACTGGGAACCGATCACGCATGGCGGTGTCTACACCAAGATGCAGGGCGGCGTGCAGCTGGCCAGCCGCAGCACGGCCTTGAATGAACTGGAATACTCGGAACTGGTCACGCGCCTGCGCGGCGTGGCTGACGAGATCGGTGCCGAGCCGGAAGTGCCCGACATGATGGAAGTGATGGCCGAAGCGCGCAATCTGCACCGCTTCGTGGCCGGTCACGATGCCCAGCTGGGCGTGAACCTGCACACGAATGGCGCCCCATGGGCCATTTCCACCCTGCTGTTCGCACTGGAAAAGCAGGGCTTTGACGTCCGTCCGGACGGCCGTTTCGTCATGCCGGACGGCGACGGCGGCTATCTGTTCTCGCTGTCGACGAATGTCACGCTGGCCGAGGAAACGACGCCGCGCCTGACCCTGCTGCTGGACGTGCCTTGCGTGGCGCCTGCGCGCGACGGCTTCGGCGCCATGGTCGCTTGCGCCAAGGCACTGGTGGGACGCCTCGATGCGACCATCGTCGACGATTACAACCAGGCCCTGTCCGATGCGGCGCTGGCCGAGATCGCTGGCCAGGTGCAAGAGTTTTACCAGGAAATGGACGCGGCCGACATTCCGGCCGGCTCCACCCGCGCCCTGCGTTTATTTAGCTGAAGAATCCCGCAACAATGACTGATCCGATCAACCAGGACGCCGCCCAGCGGAATGCCGCCCAGCGCGTCCTGGCACTCACGGCCGAACTCAATCGGCATCTGCACGCCTACCACGTGGTCGACAATCCCACCATCCCCGACGCCGAGTACGACAAGCTGTTCGTCGAACTGCAAACGCTGGAAGCGGCCCATCCCGATTTGCGCACGCCCGATTCGCCCACCTTGCGCGTGGGCGCGGCACCGCTGCCGCAATTCGAGCAAGTCACGCACACGGTGCCGATGTTGTCGCTGAACAATGGTTTCTCCGATGACGATATCGTCAATTTTGACCGCCGCGTGCGTGAAGGCCTGGACCTTGACGGTGCCGAAGTCGACTATGCGGCCGAAGTGAAATTCGACGGCCTGGCCATCAACCTGCGCTATGAAAACGGCCTGTTCGTGCAGGCAGCCACGCGCGGCGATGGCGCCACGGGCGAAGACGTGACGGCGAATATCCGCACCATTTCCGGCATCCCGCTGCGCCTGCATGGCGACAAGATTCCTGCCGTGCTCGACGTGCGCGGCGAAGTGATGATGTTCAAGGCCGATTTTGCCCGTTTGAACGAACGCCAGCGTGAAGCGGGGCAGAAGGAGTTCGCCAACCCGCGCAACGCGGCTGCCGGCAGCCTGCGCCAGCTCGATTCGCGCATCACGGCGCAGCGCAAGCTGCGTTTCTATGCCTACGGCATCGGCGCCCTCGATGGGGCCGCCATGCCGGCCTCGCATTCGGCCTTGCTGGACTGGTACGAAACGCTGGGCATCCCCGTGTCGAAGGAGCGCAAGGTGGTGCAGGGCGCGCAGGGCTTGCTCGCCTACTATGCCGATATCGGCGCGCGCCGCCCCGTCTTGCCGTATGAAATCGACGGCGTCGTCTACAAGGTGAACGCGACGGAAGACCAGCAGGAGCTGGGCTTTGTGTCGCGCGCGCCGCGTTTTGCGCTGGCGCACAAGTTTCCCGCCGAAGAAGCGCTGACGCAGGTGCTGGGTATCGATATCCAGGTGGGCCGCACAGGCGCCATGACACCCGTGGCGCGCCTGGCGCCCGTGTCGGTCGGTGGCGTGACGGTGACCAATGCTACCTTGCACAATGAAGATGAAGTGCTGCGCAAGGATGTGCGCGTGGGCGACACCGTCATCGTGCGCCGCGCCGGCGACGTGATTCCCGAGGTGCTGAGCGTGGTGCTGGAAAAGCGCCCGGCACCGGCGCCGCCGCCGTTCAAGATGCTGGAAGCGTGTCCCGTGTGCGGCTCGCACGTGGTGCGTGAAGAGGGCGAGGCGATTGCCCGCTGCTCGGGCGGCCTGTTCTGCTCGGCGCAGCGCAAGGAAGCGTTCCGCCATTTCGCGGGACGGCGCATGATGGATATCGAAGGCCTGGGGGAACGTTATATCGATACCCTGGTCGAACTGGAATACGTGCATGGCCTGGCTGACCTGTACAGCCTGACCCTGGATAAATTGCTGGAAATGAAAGTACGCGCCGATGAGCGCGACGGTTCGACGCCAGAAACAGTGCAACAAGGAAAGATTCCCACCAAGTGGGCGGAAAACCTGCTGGCCGGCATTGAAGCGAGCAAGCGTCCGCCGCTTGAGCGTTTCCTGTTCGCGCTGGGCATCCGCCACGTGGGCGAATCGACGGCGAAGACCCTGGCCGAGTGGCTGGGCAGCCTGGCGTATGTGCGGCAAGCGCCCGCAGCCTTGTTGCGCGTGCTGCCAGATATCGGCGGCACGGTAGCCGAATCGATTGCCGATTTCTTTGCCGAAGAAAAGAACCAGCAAGCGTTGCAGGCATTGCTGGACGCCGGCGTCACACCCCAGGGCGAACATGCGCCCAGCGCCAAGCTGCGCACGCAACTTGAGCAAACCAAGCTGCTGGCAGCCATCGGCATCCCGAAGCTGACGGAGCCGCGCGCCAGGCAACTGGTAGAGCGGGGCGTGACCCTGGCCAGCCTGGCCGCGCAAGGCGCCAGCTTCCACGCGGGCTTGCCAGCGGCCGTGGCCGAAGCGCTGGCGCAATGGCTGGCCGATGGCGAGAATGTCAAGCTGCTAGGTCAACTGGACGCCCTGCGAAATGAATTACTGTCACAATTGCCTGAAATGCCAGCCGCTGGCGGTAATCTGGATGGCAAGACGTTCGTCCTGACGGGCACCTTGCCCACTATGAGCCGCGACGAGGCGGCGGAGCTGATCGAGGCGGCCGGAGGCAAGGTCAGCGGCTCTGTATCGAAGAAGACGGGCTATGTCGTCGCCGGTTCGGATGCCGGCAGCAAGCTGGCCAAGGCCCAGGAGCTGGGTGTGGCCATCCTCGACGAGGCTGACTTGCTGGCCTTGCTCGCGCAAAACTAATTATTCAAAAAATTACAGAAGACCCATGAAAAAAATCAGAAAAGCAGTCTTTCCCGTCGCCGGCCTGGGCAGCCGTTTCTTGCCAGCGACCAAGGCACAACCGAAGGAAATGTTGCCCATCGTCGACAAGCCATTGATCCAGTATGCGGTGGAAGAAGCCGTGGCGGCCGGTATTACGGAAATGATCTTCATCACGGGCCGCAACAAGCGCGCCATCGAAGACCATTTCGATACGGCTTACGAGTTGGAGTCGGAACTGGAAGCGGCTGGCAAGCGCCAGTTGCTCGACATGGTGCAAAACGTCATTCCCAAGCATATCAATTGCATTTACATACGCCAGTCCGCGCCGCTGGGCCTGGGGCATGCCGTGTTGTGCGCCCGTCCCGTGATCGGCGACGAACCGTTTGCCGTCTTGCTGGCCGACGACTTCATGGATGTGGAAGAGGGTGTGCGCCCCGTGCTGGCGCAGATGACCGATGTCTTCCAGTATGAAAATTGCTCGCTGCTGGCGGTGCAGGATGTGCCGCGCGCGGAAACCAAGCAGTACGGTATTGTGTCGGCAAAGAATTATCAGCCCGACCTGGAACTGGTCTCGGCCATCGTGGAAAAGCCTGCGCCAGAAGAGGCGCCGTCGACCCTGGCCGTGGTGGGCCGTTATGTGCTGACCAGCCGTATCTTTAACCACCTGGAAAATATCGGCACGGGCGCCGGCGGCGAAATCCAGTTGACGGACGGTATCGCCGCCCTGATGCGAGAAGAGCGCGTGCTGGCTTACCGCTACCAGGGGCAGCGCTATGATTGCGGCTCCAAGCTTGGCTACCTGAAAGCAACGACGGCGATGGGCATGAAACATCCGGAAACGGGCGCGGCCTTCCGCACTTACCTGCAAGAACTGCAATCGACACTGGACGCAAAATGACGGTACGTGAAATTCTCAAAATGGGCGATCCGCGCCTGCTGCGCATGGCCGAGCCCGTGCGTGAATTCGATACGCCCGAACTGCATGCCTTGATCGCCGACATGTTCGACACCATGCATGCGGCCAATGGCGCGGGCCTGGCGGCACCGCAGATCGGCGTCAACCTGCAACTGGTGATCTACGGCTTCAAGCAGAACCTGCGTTACCCTGATGCGCCGCAAGTGCCCGAAACCGTGCTGATCAACCCTGTGCTGACGCCTTTGTCGGAACGAAAGGAAGAGGGTTTCGAGGGCTGCCTGTCCGTGCCTGGCCTGCGTGGCAGCGTGCCGCGCTGGAGCGAGCTGCACTACGAAGGCGTGGACCAGTTCGGCCAGCCCATCAGCCGCGACTGCGACGGCTTCCATGCGCGCGTGGTGCAGCACGAGGTGGACCACTTGCACGGCATTCTGTATCCGATGCGTATCGTCGACTTCACGCAGTTCGGCTATACCGAGGTGATGTTCCCCGATCTCGACCCAAACGACGACGATTAGGCGCCCGATACCTGTCGACGATAAAACAATGGCCGCGCAGCATGAGCTGGGCGGCCATTGTTTATGCGTGAAGCAAACCTAGCGCACCTTGCGGCTGCTGCCCAGGTCATCGAGCAGTACTTTCAATTCATCCTGCATGGCATCCGTCAGGTTCAGGAAGCGGCAGCCGATCTGCACTTGCTCGCCCAGCAGGAAAGAGCGGAAGGTGCGCGACAGGCGGATTTCCAGGTCGGCGATCATGACCTTGTTCGGTCCCAGTTCCAGGCGCACGCGCGACAGCTTGCGCCCCACGTACAGACCGACCGTGTCGCGCGGATGGGCGCGCATGCCGATGCCGCCGGCCGAGAAATCATACAGCTGCAATTCATATGGACGCCCCTCGAGCACGAAGGCGGCCAGGTAGTACACGCCCAGCGGCGTTTCCAGGCGCGTCGATTCGCGCCGTTCCAGCACCAGACAATGGCTGGGGAAGTTGGTCAGGTACACGTTCGGCCGCTCGGGATACGCTTCCCATTCGCCATTGATGGTAAATTGCAGCTTGGCGCTTTGCACCCACGACACAAACGTGGCGCCGCCAGGCGGCAGGGTCGCGCCCTCATTGAGTTCCAGCACGAATTGCGGCAAGTCGTCGTCCACGGACAGAATGCGCGCCATGATGACGTCTTCGCCACCCGCCGGGTAGATGGAAATGGCGTCGCCGTTGTCAGCCAGGCTGCACAGGGTTTCGCCGATATCCCACGGATCGCTCATATGGTGCGGCTTGGTGCCGGGCGCCATCGGCTCGGCCACGTCAGCCAGGCTGGGCGCGCCTTTGCGCAGGGGATTAGGGATGGGATCGTTCACGACAGCGTATCTCTTTTGTTCTAATGGGGAATAGTGTATAGGTTTAAAGCAATATTTACTAAGTAAATCACAATAATTGTTTTTATATCACTATATTCCTGTTGCTTATGTGACTAGGCATGCCGCGCGGCATGCCATCTTGACGTCGCCGCTTAAAATTGTTCGTCCGCGCTTAGATAGCGCCATTGACCGGTCGGCAAGTCGCCCAGCTTGACCTTGCCGATGCGCACGCGTTTCAGTCCCAATACTTTCAGGCCGACGGCTTCGCACATGCGGCGGATCTGGCGTTTCTTGCCTTCGCGCAGGGTAAAGCTCAGCTGGTCTTCATTTTGCCAGCGCACCTTGGCCGGCAGCAGCGGCTTGCCGTCGAGCCACAGGCCGTGGTTGAGCTTTTTCAGCTCGCTGTCGGGCAGGGTGTCGCCCTTGGTGTAGCTCACGCGCACCAGGTATTCCTTGTCGATATCGGTATCGTGGCCGATCAGCTGCTTGGCCACGCGCCCATCCTGCGTCAGGACCAGCAAGCCGACGGAATCGATGTCCAGGCGGCCGGCCGCCACCAGGCTGCGCAGCTGGGTCGGGTGGAACTGTTCCGGGCTGCGGTCTTCCGCCCAGCGGTTTTCCGCCTTGATCAGGGCCACGGCAGGCGTGTAGCCGTCTTCGGCCTGACCGCTGACGTAACCGACGGGTTTGTTGATCAGCACGGTGACGCGCTTCGATTGTTCGGCCGCCGCCTGGCGTTCCACGGTGACTTTCTGGCTCGGGTAGACCTTGCTGCCCAGCTCGGACACCACCTTGCCATCCACACGGACCCAGCCGCGTGCGATCCACTCATCGGCTTCGCGGCGGGAGGACAGGCCCAGTTCGGACATGCGTTTGGATAAGCGTAATAATTCTTCGGTCATGTTGTTTCAGTTTCAGTAAGGTAGGCGTTGCGCGGAAAGTCTACACTTTCAGCGCATCGAGTAAATCGGTTTCCAGCAATATCTGGTTGCGGGCATTGTTGAGCGCGGGGCCGTCGACGAGGAAGACGTCTTCGACCCGCTCGCCCAGGGTCATGATCTTAGCCGTGTGCAAGTTGATGCGGTACTTGGTCAGCACGTTGGCGATCGCATACAGCAAGCCCGTGCGGTCGTTGGCCGCCACCGACAGCAAGTAATATTGGCCCTTTTCATCGGGCCGCAAATCCACGGTCGGCTGGAAGGGGAAGGTGCGCGACAGGCGCGACAGCCGTCCCTTGCCCGGCGGCGGCAGCGGCGTTTGCGACTGCAGTAGCTCGCCCAGCTCATGCTCGATCAGGCTGATGATGTCGCGGTAGCTTTTGGCGAAGTTCTGTTCCGTGACGAGGAAGGTGTCGAGCGCATAGCCATTTTTCGTCGTGTGGATCTTCGCGTCGAGGATGCTGAAGTTCTTGCGGTCGAAATAGCTGCAGATGCGCGCGAACAGGTCGGGCTGGTCGGGAATGTACACGGCCACCTGCAAGCCTTCGCCGATGGGCGCCAGCCGGCATTTTACCACCGGCAACTTGCTGTCGAGCTTGTCATACAGCGAGCGCGTCTGCCAGGCGATGTCGGAGGCGTCGTGACGCAGGAAGTAGGCCACGTCCAGCTGCTGCCACAGTTTCAGGTGCGCATCGGGCGGCAAGCCGTACAGGCGCAGGGTGGCCAGCGCTTCCTGCTGGCGGTTTTTCAGTTCGCGGTCGGCCGTGTGCGGCTCGCCGCCCAGCACGCGCAAGGTGATCTTGTACAAGTCTTCCAGCAGCTTGCCCTTCCAGGCATTCCACACTTTCGGGCTGGTGCCACGGATGTCGGCCACCGTCAGCAGGTACAGACCCGTCAGGTGGCGCTCGTCCTTGACCACTTTCGCAAAGGCGGCGATGACGTCGGGATCGGACAGGTCCTGCTTTTGCGCCACTTGCGACATGGTCAAATGATTTTCCACAAGGAATGCCACGAGTTCCGTGTCTTCTTCCGACAGGCCGTGATCCTGGCAGAACTGGGTGGCGTCGGCCACGCCCAGTTTCGAATGGTCGCCGCCGCGGCCCTTGGCGATGTCGTGGAACAGGGCCGCCACGTACAGCAGCCACGATTGCGAGAAATCGGCCATCAGCTGACTGCAGAACGGATATTCGTGCGCGTGTTCGCTCATGGTGAAGCGGCGCATGTTGCGCACCACCATCAAAATGTGCTGGTCGACTGTGTACACGTGGAACAGGTCGTGTTGCATCTGGCCCACGATGCGGCGGAAATTCGGCAGATAGCGCCCCAGGATGCTCATTTCGTTCATGCGCCGCAGCGCGTGGATGATGCCGACCGGGGCTTGCATGATGCGCAGGAAGAGGGCGCGGTTGACGGGATCCTGGCGGAAGGCGGCGTCGATCTTGAAGCGCGCGTGCCACAGGGCCCGCGTGGCGCGCGACGTCATGCCCTTCAGGGCCGGGCGCTCCGTCATCAGCACGAAGACTTCCAGCATGGCCGAAGGGTATTGCTCGAACGTATCGTCGGCGCTGATGTCGATCAGGCTGTTGACTTCATTGAAGCGTTCGTTGATGGGCACGGCCACATCGTCTTGCGGAAACAATCGCGCTTCGATGTTCTGCAGCAAAATCGTGTTGAGCTGGGTTACTGTCTTGGCGGCCCAGTAATAGCGCTGCATCAGGAATTCGCTGGCGCGGCGCATGTGCGGCCCGCTGCCTGTCGCCTGCAGGCCCAGCGATTCGGCGATCGCCGTCTGCACGTCGAACACGAGGCGGTCTTCGCGCCTGCCCGCGTGCAGGTGCAGGCGCACGCGGATATCCTTGAAGGCGCGCTCCTTTTCCATCAGCTGGCGCGCTTCCGTCAGGGTGATCAGGCCGCCTGTGGCCAGGGTGCGCCACGAGTTCGCCAGGCCGGCCGCCTTGGCCACCCACAGGATGACCTGCAAGTCGCGCAGGCCGCCCGGGCTTTCCTTGCAATTCGGTTCCAGACTGAAGGCCGTGTCTTCGTACTTGGCATGGCGCTGGCGCATTTCCGCCGTTTTTGCCTGGAAGAAGGCCTGCGGATCCATGGCGGCGTCATAACGCTGCTGCAATTGCGCGAACAGATCCGCGTTGCCGCACACGAGGCGCGCTTCGAGCAAGCTCGTTTGCACGGTGATGTCGGCCTTCGATTCGACCATGCATTCGTCGACGGTGCGGATGCTATGGCCGATTTCCAGGCCCAGGTCCCACAGCAGTTGCACCAGTTCTTCGAGCTTTTCCTGCGTGGCGGCGTCAGGCGCCTGTTGCAGCAGGATCAGCAGGTCGACGTCGGAATACGGAAACAGTTCACCGCGGCCATAGCCGCCCACGCCCACCAGGGCGGTGCCGGGCGGCAAGCCGGCCTCCTGCCAGGCGCGCGTCAGCACGCCGTCGACGCTGTGGCGCAGGCTGCGCAGCAGTTTTTCAGGCTTGCCGTCGGCCTGGAAGGCCGCAATGACGACCTGGCGGTCGGCTTTCAGTTGCTGTTTCAGCTGTTCCCGAACTTGCTTTTTCATCTGGGCCCTGGGGTGGCGGTGCGTGGGATGGGAGGATCAGGCTTTGTTCAGGATCAAGGCGGGCGGTGGTGGCATGCCGGGCGAGACGGTCAGCACTTCATAGCCTGTTTCCGTTACCAGCACCGTATGTTCCCATTGCGCCGACAGGCTGCGGTCCTTGGTTTTGATGGTCCAGCCATCGTTCATTTCGCGGATTTCGCGGCGGCCCGAATTGATCATCGGTTCCACGGTGAAAATCATGCCCGCTTCCAGGCGCTCCAGGGTGCCTGGCTTGCCGTAGTGCAACACTTGTGGTTCTTCATGGAAGACCTTGCCGATGCCGTGACCGCAGAATTCGCGCACCACGCTGTAGCCGGCCTTTTCAGCATGCTGCTGGATGGCGTGGCCGATATCACCCAGGTGGGCGCCCGGCTTGATCTGGTCGATTCCCAGCCACATGCATTCATAGGTGATTTCCGACAGGCGCTTGGCCAGGATGGTCGGCGTTCCGACGAGGAACATGCGGCTGTTGTCGCCGTGGTAGCCATCCTTGATGACGGTGATGTCGAGGTTGACGGAGTCGCCGCTCTTGAGGACCTTGTCACCGGGAATGCCGTGGCAGATGACGTCGTTGACGGAGGTGCAGATGGCTTTCGGGTAAGGCGTGTAGCCAGGAGGACAGTAGTTCAGCGGGGCAGGGATGGTGCCTTGCACGTTGACCATGTATTCGTGGCACAGACGGTCCAGTTCGCCGGTCGTGACGCCGACCTTGACGAAGGGAGTGATGTAGTCGAGCACTTCGGCGCCGAGTTTGCCGGCAACGCGCATGCCTTCGATGTCGGCGGCGGTATTGATACGGATGGTGGACATGGTGTAATTCGCAATCTGCAAGATGTTCGGGTGAAAAGCACAGACGAATCTCAGCGTGTGAGGAAAAAGTCTGCAAATATGTCGAAATTATAAACGAGGCGCCCTGTATCCGCCGCCTCCATCCTATGGCTGGCAGGCGATTTTTGCGGGAAAACCGATGGTCGATACGCGTTGCACCAGTGTGGTGCAACGCTTGCCGTCGCTGCGCGCGCGATTTGCGCCCTGGACTTGATGGAATGGGCATTTCGGTGTAGAATCCCGGGTTGCTTGAATTCTCTTTTAAGCAATGCAGTAAAACAGTGTCTTTAATTTATATAAACACGCGAATCCGGTCGACAAGGGTGCCTGTATGGTGACTGATCGGATTCCAGACCCAACCCTGGAGTTAATAATGTCCGTAACAATGCGCGAAATGCTGGAAGCCGGTGTCCACTTTGGTCACCAAACCCGTTTTTGGAATCCAAAAATGGCACCGTTCATCTTCGGTCATCGCAACAAGATCCACATCATCAACCTGGAAAAAACCATGGCGATGTACCAGGACGCAATGAAGCACGTGCGTCAACTGGCTGCAAACCGTGGCACCATCCTGATGGTTGGCACCAAGCGTCAAGCTCGCGAAATCATCGCTGCTGAAGCACAACGCGCTGGCGTGCCTTTCGTTGATCAACGTTGGTTGGGCGGCATGCTGACCAACTTCAAAACGATCAAAACCTCGATCAAGCGTCTGAAAGACATGGAAGTGATGATCGAAGACGGTTCGATCGAGAAGCTGTCGAAAAAAGAAGCGCTGATGTTCTCCCGCGAAATGATCAAGCTGCAAAAATCGATCGGCGGCATCAAGGACATGGGCGGCATTCCTGACGCAATCTTCGTCGTCGACGTCGGCTACCACAAAGGTGCGATCACCGAAGCAGCTAAACTGGGTATCCCGGTCATCGGCGTTGTCGATACCAACCATTCCCCAGAAGGCGTGAACTTCGTGATCCCAGGTAACGATGACTCCTCGAAAGCCATCATGTTGTACGCTCGCGGTGTTGCTGATGCAATCATCGAAGGCCGTGCAGCTGCCGGTAACGAAGTTGTTGAAATGGTTAAAGCAGCCGCTGGCGACGAATTCGTCGAAGTAAACGAACAGGCTTAATGGCCAGGCTATCGCAAGATAGCCGTTTGTAAGCACAGCAGTAAGGGAAAAGGGGTGGCAGCAGCTCCCCCTTTTTTTTAACAAAAAAACGATAGTGACCGCTGGCGAGGCATGCATGCCCGGCCGCGACTATCGACTCACCGAATCAGGAGAAACACATGGCAGCGATTACAGCAGCGATGGTAGGCGAATTGCGCGGCAAAACCGACGCACCAATGATGGAATGCAAAAAAGCACTGACCGAAGCCGAAGGCGACATGGCTCGTGCGGAAGAGATCCTGCGCGTCAAACTGGGCGGCAAGGCATCGAAAGCATCGGCACGCATCACCGCTGAAGGCGTCGTGGCAACCTACATCGCCAATGGCGTAGGCGCCCTGGTCGAAGTGAACTCGGAAACCGACTTCGTTGCGAAAAACGACGATTTCCTGGCACTGGCCAACAACGCTGCCCGTCTGGTAGCAGAACACAACCCGGCTGACGTCGCTGCCCTGCTGGCCCTGCCACTCGATGGCAAGACCCTGGACGATGTGCGCGCTGCCCTGATCGGCAAAATCGGCGAAAACATGACCATCCGCCGCTTCCAGCGCTTCGAAACCAGCGCCAAGCTGGCTTCGTACCTGCACGGTTCGCGCATTGGCGTGATCGTCGAATTCGACGGTGCCGATGAGCAAGTGGGCAAAGATGTGGCCATGCACATCGCTGCCATGAAGCCAGTGTCGCTGTCGTCGAACGAAGTTCCTGCGGAACTGATCGAAAAAGAGCGCTCGGTTGCACAACTGAAAGCCGAAGAAGACGCAGCCAAAGCGGCCGCCGAAGGCAAGCCAGCGCAATCGCCGGAAATCCTGGCCAAGCGCCTGGAAGGTTCCGTACAGAAGTTCCTGAAAGAAGTATCCCTGTTGAACCAGGCTTTCGTGAAAAACGACAAGCTGTCGGTTGAGCAAATGCTGAAGGCGGCTAACACCAGCGTCAAAGGTTTCGCCATGTACGTAGTGGGCGAGGGCATCGAGAAGAAGCAAGACGACTTCGCAGCAGAAGTCGCAGCACAGATGGCTGCCTCCCAGGGAGCGTAAGTAAAGCGGGCCGAGAGGCCCGTTTTTTTGGCCCGCCCGCACCTGTCGTGCCGGGCGGCGGCATGGGCAGCCCCGCGCGCCTATCCGGCGCTGCAAGGCGCTGCGCCATGTCATACTCGAATAACCTCATTTATGGAGCCCCAGCTCATGTCAAAACCAGCCTACAAGCGCGTCCTCCTCAAGTTGTCCGGCGAAGCCCTGATGGGAGATGATCCCTACGGCATCAACCGCGCCACGATCGAGCGCATGGTGGCCGATGTGGCCGAGGTGGCGAAGTTGGGTGTGGAACTGGCAATCGTGATTGGCGGCGGCAATATCTTCCGCGGCGTCGCGCCTGGCGCGCAAGGCATGGACCGTGCCACCGCCGACTACATGGGCATGCTTGCCACGGTGATGAACGCACTGGCCCTGGCCGATGCCATGCGCCACGTCGGTATCACCGCGCGCGTCATGTCGGCCATCGGCATCGAACAAGTGGTCGAGCCGTACGTCCGCCCGAAAGCCCTGCAATACCTGGAAGAAGGTAAAGTGGTGGTCTTCGCCGCCGGCACCGGCAATCCGTTCTTCACCACCGACACGGCAGCTGCCCTGCGCGGTGCCGAGATCAGCGCCGAGATCGTCCTGAAGGCCACCAAGGTCGACGGCGTCTACACGGCCGATCCGCAGAAGGATCCGAACGCCACCCTGTTCCACACGATTACGTTCGACGACGCCATCGCCAAGCACCTGCAAGTGATGGATGCCACCGCATTCGCCCTGTGCCGCGACCAGAAACTGCCAATCAAAGTGTTTTCGATCACCAAGCCAGGCGCGCTGATGCGCGTCATCATGGGTGAAGATGAAGGCACGCTGGTTCACGTGTAGAAATAAGGAGCACCGAGAAACCGTCCATGGCTGCGTTGCAGCGCCTCGCCGTACATTAAGTACTGTCTTCGGCGCTGCGCCTTGCCCTGAACGGTTTTCGGCACTCCCGATTGCGCGAACATTTACACTGCAGTGAATAATTGTAATACCCATTTATTATCAAGATATAGGAGGGCGTATGTCCTTAGCTGACGTTAAAAAGAACACCCAGGAACGCATGACGAAGTCGCTGGAAACACTGCGGGCCGATCTGGCCAAAGTGCGTACCGGCCGCGCCCATACGGGTATCCTGGACCACGTGATGGTCGATTACTACGGTTCACCGACGGCGCTGACCCAGGTCGCCAACGTGACCCTGATCGACGCGCGCACCATCGGTGTGCAGCCGTACGAAAAAAAGATGGCCAACACCATCGAAAAAGCCATCCGCGACGCCGACCTGGGTCTGAACCCGTCGGCACAGGGCGACCTGATCCGCGTTCCGACGCCGCCGCTGACGGAAGAGCGCCGCAAGGAAATGGTCAAGCTGGTCAAGAGCGAGGCGGAAGACGCGAAGATTGCCGTGCGTAATATTCGCCGCGATGCAAACGAGTCGCTGAAGAAACTAGTCAAGGAAAAAGCCTGTTCCGAGGACGATGAGCGCCGCTCGTCGGAAGAAGTACAGAAGCTGACGGACAAGTTTATTGCCGACATCGACAAGATGGTGGTCGACAAAGAAAAAGAAGTACTGACCGTCTAGTTTTCAGTCCTTCGACGCTGCCCGGAAAAGCATGGCTTTTCCGGGCAGTGCTATTTGGCGCATAATAGCTATCTTTTATTTTTGGTATTCGTGTTTTCATGATCTATTCGAGTTCGACAACGGCAGTACCTGAGGTGGGCACGGTGCCGCGCCATGTGGCAATCATTATGGACGGCAATGGCCGCTGGGCAACCAAGCGCTTCCTGCCCCGCGTGGCTGGCCACGTGAAGGGTGCCGACGCCGTGCGCGGCATCGTCGAGACTTGCCTCGACCGAGGTGTCGAGTACCTGACCCTGTTTGCCTTCAGTTCGGAAAACTGGCGCCGCCCGGAAGAAGAGGTGTCGATGCTGATGCGCCTGTTCGTCACCATGCTGGAACGCGAAGTAGTCAAGATGCATGCCAACGATATCCGCCTGAAGGTCGTGGGCGACCTGTCGCGCTTCAATGAGCAGCTGCAAACCCTGATCGCCAATGCGGAGCGCAAGACGGCGAACAACACGCGTCTGACGGTGTCCATCTGCGCCAATTACGGCGGCCGCTGGGACATCATGCAGGCAGTCAATAAAATGACGGCCGAGGCGGCAGCCAATGGCCAGCCCGCCGGGAACGCATACACGGAAGAGCAACTGGCGCCGCACCTGGCCATGGCTTACGCGCCCGAGCCCGACCTGTTCATCCGCACCGGCGGCGAGCAGCGCATTTCCAATTTCCTCCTGTGGCAACTGGCGTACACTGAGTTGTTTTTTACCGAAACTTTCTGGCCCGACTTCAATGACGAGTGCCTCGACGCGGCAATCGCGTCTTACCAGCAGCGCGAACGGCGCTTTGGCCGTACCAGCGCGCAATTAACTGAAAAGACAAACTGATGCTGAAAACACGGATAATCACCGCCCTGGTCTTGTTGGCGGTCTTGCTGCCGGTTCTGTATCTGAATTATTTCCCTGCTTTCGCCGTGATCGCCACGGCGTTCTTCGGCGCCGCCATCTGGGAAAGCTTCCGCATTTTCAAAAATCGCCAGGCGCTGCTGATTGCTGCCATCTGGACCGCCGCCTTCGCGTATACGTTTTTTGTCGGTAACGGCATGGCGCAGCTCAATTTCTGGTTCGCCCTGTGCGTGGCCATCTGGCTGATCCGCTTCGTGCCTTCGCTGGCGACGGGCTTGCCGCCCACCGAAGGCCTGGGCAATACCTTGCTCAGCCTCGTGTACCCGGTGACCATCGTCGGCTGCTTCGTCGCCATCATCGCCCTGTTCCTGCATAGCCCCTTGTTCCTGCTGTCCGTGATGGCCCTCGTGTGGATCGCCGATATCGGCGCCTATTTCTCGGGCAAGGCTTTCGGCAAGCGCAAGCTGGCGCCAAGCATTTCCCCAGGTAAATCCTGGGAAGGCGCCATCGGCGGCGGCATCGCCGTGCTCGTCATTGCCGCCATCACCATCGTTGCCGCGCCATCGCTGCCGGTCTTGCAAGACACCTTTGCCGTGCAGCTGCAATTGCGCCGCGGCTGGCCGGTGGCCTTGCTGGTGCTGCTGCTGATCGTCGCCGCCAGCATCGTCGGCGACCTGTTCGAATCCCAATTGAAGCGCCGCGCCGGCATCAAGGACAGCAGCAACCTGCTGCCTGGCCATGGCGGCGTACTCGACCGTATCGACGCCTTGATCCCGGTCCTGCCATTTGCCGCCCTCGTGGCCAGCTGGCTTTAAGGAAACTCATGCAATACATCACCATTCTTGGCGCGACCGGTTCGGTCGGCGTGTCCACCCTGGACGTGCTCGCGCGTCATCCCGAGCAATATAGCGTGTATGCGCTGAGCGCGCACAGCCGTGTGGCCGAACTGGCCGCCCAGTGTCTGCAATTTCGTCCCCTGCGCGCCGTCGTCGGCACGGCGGACGCCGCCCTTGAACTGACGCGCTTGCTGCGCGGGCAGGGCGTCGATACGCAGGTCGAGTATGGCGTGGACGCCCTGTGCGCCATCGCCAGCGCGCCGCAAGTGACGGGCGTGATGGCGGCCATCGTTGGCGCGGCTGGCTTGGCGCCCACCCTGGCGGCGGCACGTGCTGGCAAGAAAGTATTGTTGGCCAATAAGGAAGCGCTGGTCATGTCCGGCCAGCTGTTCATCGATGCCGTGCACGATAACGGCGCCGTGCTGCTGCCGATCGACAGCGAACATAACGCCATTTTCCAATGCATGCCGCATGCCCATGGCCGCGCGCCTGGCGCCGCTGGCGTGGCGAAAATCGTGCTGACGGCTTCCGGTGGCCCTTTCCTCACGCGTGACGTCGAAACGCTCGACACGGTCACGCCGGACCAGGCCTGCAAGCACCCGACCTGGGCCATGGGCCGCAAGATTTCCGTCGATTCGGCCACCATGATGAACAAGGGCCTGGAAGTGATCGAGGCGCACTGGCTGTTCGGCGCGCCGGCCGACCAGATCGAAGTGCTGATCCACCCGCAAAGCGTGATCCATTCGATGGTGTCGTACATCGACGGTTCCGTACTGGCCCAGCTGGGCAATCCGGACATGCGCACGCCGATCGCCCATGCGCTGGCGTATCCGCAGCGTATCGCTTCCGGCGTGGCGCAACTTGACCTGGCGCAAGTGGCCACCTTGCAGTTCGAACGTCCCGATTTCCGCCGCTTCCCCTGTCTGGCGCTGGCCTTCGACGCCCTGCGCGCGGGCGGCACGGCGCCGGCCCTGCTCAACGCGGCCAATGAAGTGGCCGTGCAAGCCTTCCTCGACGAGCAGATCGGCTTCCGCCAGATCGACCGGGTCATCGCCCACGTGATCGAAACGGTGCCGCACGGCGCCGCTTCCAGCATCGAGGCCGTGATGGAGCAGGACCGCCTGGCCAGAGAGGCTGCGCAGGCATACATTGCCCAGAGGCTGGCCGCATGACCTTAATTACCACCTTGCTGGCGTTCATCGTTGCGCTGGGCTCGCTGATCACCTTGCACGAACTGGGCCACTATCTGGTGGCGCGCTGGTGCGGCGTCAAAGTGCTGCGTTTCTCGATCGGCATGGGGAAAGTGGTGTATTCGCGCAAGTTTGGCAAGGATCAGACGGAGTGGGCGATTTCCGCGCTGCCGCTGGGCGGCTATGTGAGCATGCTCGACAGTCGCGCGCAAGACCTCAGCGATTTGCCGGAAAGCGAATTGCGCCGCGAATTCACGCGCCAGAGCGTGTGGCGCCGCATCGCCATCGTGGCCGCCGGCCCGCTGGCCAATTTCCTCGTCGCCATCGTGCTGTACGCGGGTCTGTTCATGCATGGCATCGAAGAGCCGTCGAGCAGGCTCGGCCCCGTGGCCGAAGAGACGGCCGCCTACGCGGCCGGCTTGCGCAGCGGCGATACGGTCGAGGCGGTGAATGGCAAGGCCGTGGCCAGCTGGTCCGAGCTGCGCTGGGAGCTGATCCAGGCCACCCTTGACAAGCAGCCGGCGCGCATCGAAGTGCGCCGTCCCGACCGTGGCCAGCAGGAGGCGACCTTGCCGACGGCCAGCCTGACGGAGACGGACCTGGAAGGCGACGTGCTGGGCAAGCTGGGCCTGACCCTGGCCCGTTCCGCGCCTACCTTGATGGAAATCATGCCCGGTGGCGCCGCCGCGCGCGCCGGCCTGCAGAAAAACGACCAGATCCTGGCCATCGACGAACAGCCCGTGCACGACGTGGCGGCCGTGATCGCCACCCTGAGCCAGGCGCCGGGCCGGACCCTGCAATTGCAACTCTTGCGCCAGGGCCAGGACCTGACCCTGTCCATCACGCCGGACGCCGTGCCTGGCGCCGGGGCAGAGGGAGCTGTAACAGTTGGTAAGATACAGGCAAAGCTGGGACAGGTGCCGGATATGATCACCGTGGCATCCGGACCGTTCTCTGCCGTGGGCAAGGCGTCCACCAAGGTCTGGGATACCAGTGTCATGAGCCTGAAAATGCTGGGCAAAATGATCACCGGCCAGGTCTCGCTGAAGAATGTGACGGGTCCCATTACCATCGCCGATTATGCGGGCCAGACGGCGCGCATCGGCCTGGTAAGCTACCTGAGCTTCATCGCCTTCATCAGTATCAGTCTGGGCGTGATGAATTTGCTACCCATTCCTGTTCTGGATGGCGGGCATTTGCTGTATTATTCGCTGGAAGTTTTGACCGGACGCCCCTTGCCGGAGCGCGTAGGCGAGATTGCCCAGCGCCTGGGGATCGGTTTGTTGCTGACCTTGATGGTGCTTGCCGTCTTTAATGACGTGTTGCGATTGCTGAATTAGGGCGGTGGTTGATGCCATTGCGTGAGTCGCACAAGCAATCTTTTGTGTATGTTGTCCATTGATTTACCCATTGAATAACCCCAATGAAATTACATTCTGCTCGTTTTGCCTTGCCTTCCTTTCGCCGCAGCCTGATCGGCGCCGCCGTCATGGCCATCTGTTCCGGCCACGCGCTGGCCGTCCAGCCATTTACTGTCAAGGACATCCGGGTCGAAGGGATCCAGCGTACCGAAGCGGGCACCGTCTTTGCTTACCTGCCGGTGCGGGTCGGCGAAACGTTCTCCGACGAGAAGAGTATCGCCGCCATCAAGGCCCTGTATGCGACGGGCATGTTCAAGGATGTGCGCCTGGAAGCCGATGGCGACGTGCTGGTGGTGCTGGTCGAGGAACGTCCGGCCATCGCTTCCGTGGCATTTACGGGTACCAAGGAATTTGAAAAGGATGTGCTGGTCAAGGCATTGAAGGAAATCGGCGTCGGTGAAGCCAAAATTTTCGACAAGGCATCCGTCGACCGCGCGGAACAGGAACTCAAGCGCCAGTACCTGTCGCATGGCCTGTACGGCGTGAAGATCACCACCACCGTCACGCCGATCGAGCGCAACCGCGTCAACGTGGTGTTCGCCGTCGACGAGGGCGACGTGGCCCGCATCAAGCAGATCAACATCGTCGGCAACAAGGCCTTCACCGACAAGGAGCTGCGCGAGCAGCTGGCCCTGAACACGGGCGGCTGGTTCAGCTGGTACACCAAGGCCGACCAATATTCGAAGACCAAGCTGACGGGCGACATCGAGGCGCTCAAGTCCTACTACCTGGACCGCGGCTATATCGAGATGCAGGTCGACTCGACGCAAGTGTCGATCACGCCCGATAAAAAAGACATTTACCTGACGATCAATATCACCGAAGGTGAAAAGTACAAGATCGCCGGCACCAAGTTCGAAGGCGAGATGTTCGGCCGCGAAGAAGAGCTGAAAGCCCTGAACCTGATGCGCGAAGGCGAGATCTATTCGGGCGCGCGCCTGACGGCCACCAACAAGCGCATCCAGGACCGCCTGGCCACGTTCGGCTACGCCTTTGCCAACGTCAACGCCAATCCGGAAATCAACCGCGAGAAGCATGAAGTCGGTTTCACCTTCTTCATCGATCCGGGCAAGCGCGTCTACGTGCGCCACATGAATATCGCCGGCAATACCACCACGCGCGATGAAGTCATCCGCCGCGAATTCCGCCAGTTCGAATCGTCCTGGTATGACAGCAACAAGATCAAGCTGTCGCGCGACCGTGTCGACCGTCTCGGCTACTTCAAGGACGTGACCATCGACACGCCGGAAGCGCAGGGCACGACCGACCAGGTCGACGTCAACGTGACGGTGGTGGAGAAACCAACCGGCAACTTCCTGATCGGCGGCGCCTTCTCGCAATCGGAAAAATTCACCCTGTCGGCGTCGATTTCGCAGGCCAACTTTGCCGGTAGCGGCAACACGGTCGGCATCGAACTCAATACCAGCCATTACAGCCGCACGATCGCGTTTTCGCAAACCAATCCGTACTTCACGGACGACGGCATTTCGCGCAGCTTTGAAGTCTACCTGCGGACGACGGAACCGCCGGCGCTGAACATCGGCAGCTACAAGATCAAGCAAACCGGTGGCCGCGTCAGTTTCGGCGTGCCGTTCTCCGAAGTCGACACCGTCTTCTTCGGTATCGGCGCCGAGCGCTCGCGCATCGAGACCGACATCACCAGCCCGATCCGCTTCAAGCAGTACGTGGTCGACAATGGCGGCCCGTCTGACGGTATCGGTTCGGCCACCACCAACTCCATTCCGCTGACGGCGGCATGGCAGCGCGACAGCCGCGACAGTGCCCTGACGCCATCGATCGGCCGCTACCAGCGCATCAACCTGGAGGCGGACGTGATCGGCGACCAGAAGTACTTCCGTGCCATCTACGAGCACCAGTACTTCCGTCCGCTGTTCAGCAAGGTCACCCTGGCGCTCAAGGGCGAGCTCGATTACGGTCACGGTATCGGCAAGCACGTGTATCCGGTCTTCAAGAACTTCTACGGCGGCGGCATCGGTTCGGTGCGCGGCTACCTGAGCTCTTCGCTGGGCGCGGTTGAGCCGAGCACCAACGATGCCTTGGGCGGCGCTTCGCGCCTGATCGGTAACGCGGAACTGCAGATGCCATTCCCTGGTTCGGGAAATGACCGCAGCTTGCGCTGGTTCGGTTTCCTTGACGGCGGCCAGGTCTACCAGGAAGGCGAAAAAATGCGGATTTCGCAATTGCGCTATTCTGCTGGCTTGGGCATCAGCTGGATTTCACCGGTGGGCCCGCTCAAGCTGAGCTATGCCAAGCCGCTGAACGCCAAGCCGACGGACCGCCTGGAGCGCTTCCAGTTCCAGATGGGCACCGGTTTCTAACCGGCCATCTGAACCGGGGCGACAGCTTTTACTTTTTGACCATGGAGTATCATGAACACCGCATCCGCCACCCTGCCCAAGTCCCTTGCCATGATTGCATTGTGCTGGAGTTCGCTGTTGCCGGTGCAGGCGCAGGCTCAGGAGTCGAAGATCGCCTGGATCAGCAGCGAACGTATTTATAACGAATCGAGGCTGGCCAAGCTGGCCAGCGCCAAGCTGGCCGAAGAGTTCCGCTCGCGTGAAAAAGCCGTGCAGGAACTGGCCAGCCGCTTCAAGGTCGCCAACGAAGCCCTGGAAAAGGACATGCCGACCCTGAGCGAGGCGGAGCGCGCCAAGCGCCAGCGCGAGTTTTTCGAGCTGGACAAGGAGCTGCAACGCCGCCAGCGCGAGTTCCGCGAAGACTTGAGCCAGCGCACGAACGAAGAGCGCAGCGCCATCGCGGAAAAAGCCAACACCATCATCCAGCAGATGGCGCATATCGAAGGATATGACATCGTGCTGCAGGAAGCCCTGTGGGCCAGCCCGCGCATCGACATTACCGACAAGGTCTTGAAGGCGCTGGACAAGTAATATTAGAATAGAGGTAATTAGATGGGCACTCGACTAGGAGAATTGGTCGAACGCTTCGGCGGGCAATTGGCGGGCGATGCCAACCTGGAAGTTACAGGCATCGCACCGCTGGCCGACGCCGGCGCTTCGCACATCAGCTTTCTCAGCAATAGCAAATTCCGCGCGCAGGCCGCCCAGAGCGGCGCTGCCGCGCTGATCCTCACGCCGGCCGATGACGCGCTGATCGGCGACGACTACGCCGGCGCGCGCATCGTCACACCGAATCCCTATGTGTATTTCGCGCGCGCGGCACAGTATTTCGCCGCCCTGCACGAGATCAAGCCGCCCGTGGGTATCCATGCCAGCGCCATCGTCGATGATGGCGCGCAGGTCGATGCGACCGCATCGGTCGGACCGCGCGCCGTGATCGAAGCGGGTGCCGTGATCGGTGCCGGCTGCGTCATCGGGCCTGGCTGCGTGGTGGGACGCGACGCCGTCATCGGCGCGGGCACGCAACTGCTTGCCAACGTGACCTTCCATGCGCGCTGCGTGATCGGCCAGCGCGGCATCATCCATTCTGGCGCCGTGATCGGCACCGACGGATTCGGCTTCGCCAACGAAGGCGGCGTGTATATCAAGATTCCGCAGACGGGCAGGGTGGTGATCGGTGACGATGTCGATATCGGCGCCAACACCACCATTGACCGCGGCGCCCTGGCCGACACCATCATCGAAGATGGCGTCAAGCTCGATAACCAGATCCAGATCGGCCACAACTGCCATATCGGCGCGCATACGGCCATGGCCGGCTGCGTCGGCGTGGCCGGCAGCGCCATCATCGGCAAGTACTGCACCTTTGGCGGTGCCGCCATGGTGCTGGGCCACCTGACCATTGCCGATCGCGTCCACGTGGGCTCGGGCAGCATGGTCTCGCGTTCGATCGCGGAGCCTGGCCAGTACACGGGTTTTTATCCGCTGGCCAAGAACGCCGACTGGGAAAAGAGCGCCGCCATCGTGCGCAACCTGTCAAGCATGCGCGAAAAGATCCGTGCGCTTGAAAAAACAATTAAAACACTGACCACGCAAGACGAAAAATGACTACTGAAAAAAAGACCCTCGACATCCTCGCCATCAAATCGCTGCTGCCGCACCGCTACCCGCTGCTGCTGGTTGACCGCGTGCTGGACTGGGAAGCGAACAAAACCATCACCGCCATCAAGAACGTGACGGTCAACGAAGAGTTCTTCCAGGGCCATTTCCCGCACAAGCCGGTCATGCCTGGCGTGCTGATGATCGAAGCGCTGGCACAGACGGCGGCCTTGCTGTCGTTCCTGTCGATGGGCGTGAAGCCGGACGAAAATTCGGTCGTGTACTTTGTCGGCATCGATAACGCGCGCTTCAAGCGCCCCGTCGAACCGGGCGACCAGCTGAAGATGGATGTGGAAATCCTGCGCGTTTCGCGCGGCATCTGGAAATACAAGGCCGTCGGTACGGTCGACGGCAAGCTGGCGGTGGAAGGTGAACTGATGTGCACCATCCGCAGCGCGCAGGATGCGAGCCAGTCTGCGAGCCAGCCAGCGGGGCAGTGATATGGCGGCCATCCACTCCACGGCAGTCATCGATCCGAAGGCCGAGCTCGACAGCTCGGTCGAAGTGGGTCCGTACACCATCATCGGTCCGCACGTGCGCATCGGCGCTGGCACCAAGGTTGGCCCGCACGTGGTCATCGATGGCCACACGACGATCGGCAGCGACAACCACCTGTTCCAGTTTTCTTCCATCGGCGCGCAGCCGCAAGATAAAAAATGGGCGGGCGAGGCGACGCGCCTGGAAATCGGCGACCGCAACACCATCCGCGAATTCTGCACCTTCAACACGGGCACCGTGCAAGGTGGCGGCGTGACGCGCCTGGGCAATGACAACTGGATCTCGGCGTATGTGCACCTGGCGCACGACTGCCTGGTGGGCAACAACACCATCTTTTCGAACAATGCCCAACTGGCGGGCCACGTGGAAATCGGCGACTGGGTCATCATGAGCGGCTTCGCCAACGTGCACCAGTTCTGCAAGATCGGCGCGCACGCCTTTGTCGGCATGAGCACCAGCCTGACGCAGGACGTGCCGCCGTTCGTCCTGTTGAACGGCAATCCGGCGCAAGCTCACGGCGTCAATATCGAAGGCCTGAAACGCCGCGGCTTTACGCGCGAGCAGATCAACGGCATCCGCACCGCGTATAAACTCATCTACCGCTCGGGACTGACCCTGGAGGAATCCAAGGCAGCCCTGTTCGAAGAAGAAGCGGCGTCGTCGCCCGAAGTGGCGGAACACATTCGCGCCATGCGCGAATTCCTTGGCGTGGCGTCGCGTGGCATCGTCCGCTGACCAAGCCAGCGGCCTGCCGGTCGCCAATGTCGCCATCGTCGCCGGCGAGGTGTCGGGCGACCTGCTGGCCAGCCGGCTGCTGTCCGGCCTCGTGCCGCAGCTGCCCGGCGCGCGCTTCCACGGCATCGGCGGCGAGCACATGGCCAAGCAGGGCTTTGTGTCCGACTGGCCGCTCGACAAGCTGACCGTGCGCGGCCTGTTCGAGATCATTCCCCGCTACCGCGAGATCAAAGGTATTCAGAACGCGCTGCGCGACCAGTTGCTGGCCGAGCGTCCCGCCGTTTTCATCGGCGCCGACTATCCGGGTTTCAACCTGGGACTGGAACAGCAGCTCAAGGAAGGCGGCATCCCCACCGTGCACTACATCGGGCCGCAGATCTGGGCCTGGCGCGGCGGCCGCATCAAGAAAATCATCAAGGCTGTCTCGCACATGCTGGTGATCTTCCCCTTCGAGGAAGATATCTACCGCAAGGCGGGCGTGCCCGTCACCTACGTCGGCCATCCGCTGGCTGAAATGATTCCGTTGCAGCCCGACGAAGCGGCCGCGCGCCGCACCCTGGGCTTGCCGGAAGACGCGAATGTCGTGACCCTGATGCCGGGCAGCCGCATGGGTGAACTCAAATACAATACGGTAGCCTTTGTCGGCGCCTGCAAGCTGCTGCTGGCGCGCGACCGCTCCTTGCGTTTCGTCGCGCCCATGGCCGGCGAAAAACAGCGCCAGTACTTCCTGCAATTGATCGCGGAAGCGGGCTTGCAGGACGTCGAGATACTGCTCACGGACGGCGGCTCGCACACGGCCATCTGCGCCGCCGATGCGGTGCTGGTGGCGTCCGGCACGGCGTCGCTGGAAGTGGCGCTGTACAAGAAGCCCATGGTCATCGCCTACAAGATGATGCGCGCCTCGTGGGAAATCATGCGCCACATGGGCTACCAGCCATGGATAGGTTTGCCGAACATCCTGGCGCGCGACTACCTGGTGCCTGAGCTGCTGCAAAAGGCGGCCAGCCCGGAAGCGCTGGCCGAGGCCATGTGGCAGCAACTGAGCGACGTGCCGGGCCGCTTGCGTCTGGTGCAGCGCTTCACGGACATGCACCACAGCCTGCTGCGCGACAGTGCGCTTGAAAGCGCCAACGCCGTCATGCAGGTCATCGCCGCCAACCGCAAGTAAGCCCGATCACCGCTTCAACCGCAGTACCAACCAAAGATTCAACGTGAAAAATATCTATCCCGGCCTGTTTGACGACTTGCCATTCTCGCTCGATGAAATCATCTGCGGTGTCGACGAGGCAGGACGCGGTCCGCTGGCCGGCCCCGTGTTCGCCGCCGCCGTGATCCTCGACCCGAACCAGCCGATCGACGGCTTGCGCGATTCGAAAAAACTCAGCGAAGCCAAACGCGACCTGCTGGCGCCGCAGATCAAGGCCAAGGCCCTGGCCTGGGCCATCGCCGAAGCGTCGGAAGAAGAGATCGACCGCCTGAACATTTTGCAGGCATCGATGCTGGCCATGCGCCGCGCCGTCGAGGCGCTGGCGACCGTGCCGACCCTGGCCCTGATCGACGGCAACCGCTGCCCCGTGATGCCGATACGCGGCATGGCCATCATCGGTGGCGACGACAAGGTCGATTCGATTTCCGCTGCCTCGATCCTGGCCAAGACGGCGCGCGATGCGGCCCTAGTGCACCTGCATGCGGCCTATCCCGAATACTGCTTCGACCAGCACAAGGGTTACGGCACCAAGCTGCACCTGGAGCGCCTGCACCTGCACGGCGCCTCGCCCGTGCACCGCCGCTCGTTCGCGCCCGTGCGCAACGTGATCGCCCTGTTCGGTGGACAAGAGGTGGTGGCATGAAGACGATTACCTCGCGCGACAATGCGCAATACAAGGATTTGCTGAAACTGGCGGGCAGTTCGCAGGCGCGCCGCAAGTCGGGCCGCACCCTGCTCGACGGCGTGCACCTGTGCCAGTCGTATCTGCAGCTGCGCGGCATGCCGGAGCAATGCATCGTCAGCGAAAGCGCCTTGCAGAACCCGGAAGTGGCGGACATCGTCGGCCAGCTGGAAAGCCAGCGCGCACACGTACTGGGCTTGCCGGACGCGCTGTATAACGCGGTGAGCCAGGTCGAACACGGCGTGGGCGTGATGTTCCTCGTCGAGACGCCGGAACGGGCCGTCACGCAGCCCCTGAGCGTGTCGGCCGTGCTGCTCGATAATCTGCAGGATCCGGGCAACGTGGGCTCCATCCTGCGCAGCGCGGCCGCCGCCGGCATCACGCAGGTGTACTGCAGCGCCGGCACGGCCTTCTGCTGGTCGCCGAAGGTGCTGCGCGCGGCGATGGGCGCGCACTTCGTGCTCGACATCTTTGAAAACGTCGACCTGGCGGCGCTCGTTTCCGGCGCCAAGGTGGCGACGCTCGCTACCAGCGGCTATGCCACCCAGCGCCTGTACGACGTCGACCTGCGTCAGCCCGTCGCCTGGCTGTTCGGCCATGAGGGGCAGGGCGTGGCCGACGACCTGCTGGCTATGGCGACGCACCAGGTGGTCATTCCCCACCTGGGCCAGATCGAATCGTTGAACGTAGCCGCCTGCGCCGCCGTCTGCTTCTTCGAGCAGCTGCGCCAGGGGCAGGCCTGAACACGCCATGGCTTTCCCTGTGCTTGCCGACGGTGCGGCCCGCGACGCGGCCTGGTGGCGCCAGGTGGCCGCGTTGTATCCCGCGCCGCCGGACGCCATCGTCAATCTCGAACACGGCTATTTCGGCGCCATGGCCGCACCCGTGCAAGCGGCCTTCGAGCAGGCCGTGCGCTACACCAACGAGCAACTGAGTCCCTTCGTGCGCGGCGAGTTTACGCGCACGCATGTGGATATCCTGCGCCAGCGCGTCGCCGCGCTGATCCACGCGCAGCCGCACGAGATCCTGCTGACCCGCAGCGGCACGGAGTCGATGCAGGTGCTGATCACGCAATACCATGGCCTGGCGCCCGGTGATACGGTGCTGTGGAGTAATCTCGATTATCCGGCCATGCGCACGGCCATGCGCTGGCTGGCGCCGCGCCGCGGCGTCACCAGCACGCAAGTCAAACTGAGCTTGCCCATCGGCGATGACGAGATCATCGCCAGTTACGCGCAAGCCATGCGCCAGGCCGTCAAGCCCAGGTTGCTGCTGCTGTCGCAGGTGACGCCGGCCAACGGCCAGCAACTGCCAGTGAAGGCCATCATGGCGCTGGCGCGCGAACACGGCATCGACGTGCTGCTCGACAGCGCCCATGCGCTGGGACAGGTCGACGTGGACGTGCAGGCGATGGGCGTCGATTTCGCCGGTTTCAATCTGCATAAATGGCTGGGAGCGCCGGCGGGACTCGGTGTCGTGTATATCCGCGCATCGCAGTTGCACAAGATCGAACCGCATTGTGGCGACGACGATTATCCGCTTGACGATATCCGCAGCCGCCTGCACATGGGTATGCCGCCGATCGGCGCCATCCTGGCCGCGCCTGCCGCCTTGGACTTTCATGAGCGCCTGGGAGGCACGCCGGCCAAGACGGCACGCCTGGCCTGGCTGCGCGATTACTGGGTCAGCCGCGCCGTGCAACTGCCTGGCGTACGCCTGCTGTCGCCGCTGGATGCGCTGCGTGGCACGGCGCTGGTGGCGTTTGCCGTTGACGGCATGGATGCACGCGCGCTGCAACAGGCCTTGCTGCACCGTTTCGGGGTCTTTACCGTGCAGCGCAATATCGGCAATACCGATATCGTGCGCGCCACGGTGGCCGTCACCACCACCACCGGTGAACTGGACCGGCTGGTGGAGGCGCTGACAATGCTGTCCAGCGAAGTGAACTCCAGCCTGGCAGACACCTGACCAAACCGTAGCGAGCGCACGCGCAGCAGGTCTGGTCAGGTGTTTTTCTTAATACTCGCGGCGGTTCGGCTTGATTTCCTGGAGGATCGTCGTGGATATCTCCTCGATCGACTTGGTGGTCGACGACAGCCAGCGGATACCCTCGCGTTTCATCATTTTTTCTGCCTCGTTGACCTCGTAACGGCAATTTTCAATGGCCGCATACTTGCTTCCAGCGCGTCTTTCGTTGCGTATTTCCGACAAACGTTCGGGCGTAATGCTCAATCCGAAAATTTTATTCTTAAATTCCAGTAAGGCGGAAGGCAGCTTGTCGCGCTCGAAATCGTCGGGAATCAACGGATAATTGGCCGCCTTGATACCGTATTGCATGGCCAGGTACAGGCTGGTCGGGGTCTTGCCAGAGCGCGAAACACCCACCAGAATGACATCGGCCGAGGACAGGTTCTTGTGCGACTGGCCATCGTCGTGCGCCAGCGAATAGTTGATCGCCTCGATGCGATTCTTGTATTCCTCGCTGTCGACGATGTTGTGCGAACGCCCGATGGTATGGGTCGACATCACGCCCAGCTCCTGCTCCAGCGGGGCGACAAAGGTCTGGATCAGGTCCATGTGCATGCCGCTGGACTTGCGGATTACGGCCGACAGGTCGTTCTTCACCAGGGTCGAGAAAATGATGGGGCGCTGGCCATCGGTGGCGAACGCTTCATTGATCTTGCGCGCCGCCTCGTAGGCCTTGTCCATGGTGTCGATGAAGGGCAGGCGGATCTGGCGGAAGCGCAGATCGAACTGCGTCAGCACCGAGTGGCCGAACGTCTCGGCGGTGATGCCGGTGCCGTCGGAAACGAAGAAGACGGTGCGGGCCGCGGAGGGCAGAGGAGGGCGTGGTTCTTGTGTCATGGGTTTTCGGATCAAGATTGTGCGTCGTCAATTTGCGCCGCACAAGGTAAAATGGCTGCAACGGTATGATTGTGCTGCACGACGCCAAGAATAACAAGAAGACTGTCTGTGCGCCGCGCGTAAAGATTTCTATCATCAGTAAGGGTGTCATTATGACCAACGCAGTATCGCAACAGCAGGAAGACAAGGACGCGGTGTATGTTGCCTCGTTCGAGCATTTGCGCATGACGGATGTCGAATCCGTCGGCGGCAAGAACGCCTCCCTGGGCGAAATGATCAGCCAACTGGCGGAAGCCGGCGTGCGCGTGCCCGGTGGCTTTGCCACCACGGCGCAGGCATTCCGCGATTTCCTGTCGTATAGCGCCAACGGCGGCTTGCCGCTGGCCGAACGCATCGCCCAGCGCCTCGAAGGGCTGAACATCGATGACGTGCGCTCGCTGGCGCAAGCCGGTGCGGAGATCCGTCAATGGATCGTGGAAACGCCATTCCAGCCTCGCCTGGCCGCTGAAATCGACCAGTTCTACGCCAAGCTGGTAGCCGATTCCGATACCGAAATGTCGTTTGCCGTGCGTTCCTCGGCCACGGCGGAAGACTTGCCGGACGCTTCTTTTGCTGGTCAGCAAGAAACCTTCCTGAACGTGGTCGGCATCGACAACGTGCTCGACGCCATGAAACAGGTGTTCGCCTCGCTGTACAACGACCGCGCCATCTCGTATCGCGTACATAAAGGCTTTACGCACGCGGAAGTGGCCCTGTCGGCCGGCGTGCAGCGCATGGTGCGTTCCGACCTGGGCGCGGCCGGCGTGATGTTTACCATCGACACCGAATCGGGCTTCAAGGACGTGGTCTTCGTCACCTCCAGCTATGGCCTGGGCGAAACCGTGGTGCAGGGCGCCGTCAACCCAGACGAATTCTATGTGCACAAGCCGATGCTGGAAAAAGGCAAGTCGCCTGTGATCCGCCGCAATATCGGCTCGAAGCTGCTGAAGATGGAATTTACGAACGAAGCGAAAGCTGGCCGTTCCGTGAAAACCGTCGACGTGCCCGTCGAAATGCGCAACCGCTACTCGCTGAACGACAGCGAAGTGGTGGAACTGGCCAAGTACGCCGTCATCATCGAGAACCACTACGGCCGTCCGATGGACATCGAGTGGGGCAAGGATGGCCGCGACGGCAAACTGTACATCCTGCAAGCGCGTCCTGAAACCGTCAAGTCGCAGCAAAAGGCGACCGACGTGCAGGAACGCTTCAAGCTGAAAAGCACGGGCACCGTGCTGACGTCCGGCCGCGCCATCGGCCAGAAGATCGGCGCCGGCCCCGTCCGCGTGATTCACGACCCGGCGGACATGGAGCGCGTGCAGCCAGGCGACGTGCTCGTTGCCGACATGACGGACCCGAACTGGGAGCCGGTCATGAAGCGCGCTTCGGCCATCGTCACCAACCGTGGCGGCCGTACTTGCCACGCTGCGATTATTGCGCGTGAACTCGGTGTGCCGGCCGTCGTCGGCTGCGGCAATGCCACCGACGTGCTGAAGGACGGCACCTTTGTCACCGTGGTGTGCTCCGAAGGCGACGAAGGCAAGATATACGATGGCTTGCTGGAAACGGAAGTGTCTGAAGTGTCGCGCGGCGAATTGCCGAAGCTCGACACCAAGATCATGCTCAACGTGGGCAATCCGCAGCTGGCGTTCGACTTCCAGTCCGTGCCGAATGCCGGCGTGGGCCTGGCGCGCCTGGAATTCATCATCAATAACAATATTGGTGTGCACCCGCGCGCGATCCTCGAATACCCGAACATCGACGCCGACCTGAAAAAGGCCGTGGAATCGGTGGCGCGTGGCCATGCTTCGCCAAAAGCGTTTTACATCGACAAGCTGGCCGAAGGCATCGCCACCATCGCTGCCGCGTTCTGGCCGAAAAAAGTCATCGTGCGCCTGTCCGACTTCAAGTCGAACGAGTACAAGAAGCTGATCGGCGGTTCGCGCTACGAGCCGGACGAGGAAAACCCGATGCTGGGCTTCCGCGGTGCGGCGCGCTACCTGTCGGCCGACTTCTCCGAAGCGTTCAACATGGAATGCGAAGCGATGAAGCGCGTGCGCAATGACATGGGCCTGACGAACGTGGAAATCATGGTGCCATTCGTGCGCACCCTGGGCCAGGCCGAGAAAGTCATCGACTTGCTGGCGAAAAACGGCTTGAAGCGCGGCGAGAACGACCTGCGCGTCATCATGATGTGCGAAGTGCCGTCGAACGCCATCCTGGCCGACCAGTTCCTCGACCATTTCGACGGTTTCTCGATCGGTTCGAACGACCTGACCCAGCTGACCCTGGGCCTGGACCGCGATTCCGGCATGGAATTGCTGGCCGCCGACTTCGACGAGCGCGATCCTGCCGTGAAAGCCCTGCTGTCGCTGGCCATCAAGGCTTGCCTGGCACGCGGCAAGTACATCGGCATTTGCGGCCAGGGTCCTTCCGACCATCCGGACTTCGCCGTCTGGCTGATGGAGCAGGGCATCGAATCGATGTCCCTGAATCCCGACTCGGTGATCGACACCTGGCAAAAGCTGGCTGCGCTGAAAGCGTAAGCATCTATATTGCCTTCTGAAAACCCGCTGCCGCTCACCCGGCAGCGGGTTTTTTTATGCCCGTCACGCAGGGACAGGCGATAACCATGCGGCGCACGGCAGTATTCGATGGGCTTGCGCCAGATCAGCTAAAATGATTCCACCAATACATTGAAACGGGAGTTCTCATGGCAAGCAAGAAACCGAGCAAAGTGGCAAAGATCGACATCGGCATTTCCGAGGCGGACCGCGCGAAGATCGCGGAAGGCCTGTCCGGCCTGCTGGCCGACAGCTACACCTTGTACCTGATGACCCATAATTTTCACTGGAACGTCAAGGGGCCGATGTTCAACACCCTGCATCTGATGTTCATGACGCAATACACGGAGCAGTGGGCTGCACTGGACCTGATCGCCGAGCGCATTCGCGCCCTTGGCTATCCTGCGCCCGGCACCTACAAGGAGTTCGTCAAGCTGGCCTCGATCAAGGAAATTGACGGCGTGCCGCCGGCGCTGGACATGGTCAGCCACCTGGTATCGGCCCAGGAAGCGACCGCGCGCACGGCGCGCCGCCTGTTCCCTTTGCTGGAAAAGGCCAATGACCAGCCGACGGCCGACCTGATCACGCAGCGCCTCGATTTGCATGAAAAGACGGCATGGATGTTGCGCAGCCTGCTGGAAGAGTAATTGCCGGGCCTGCGGCGCTAATTCGCCCCTGCCTATTGACGCCATCAGGAATTGCGTTAGACTGCTTGTATATAGGTGTTTGGCAAGAATAATATCAGGCAGTCATACGCATTAAACCCCGTCGCTTATATAGGCTGCGGGGTTTTTTATTTTCGGATTCGCAAAGATGGAGGCATCATGGCTGAATGGGTAGGCTGGTTTGTGGCGGCAGGCGCGGTATTGATCCTGGAACTGTTTACGGGCACGTTTTATTTGCTGATGATCGCCATCGGCATCAGTGCCGGAGGACTGGTGGCGCTGGCGGGCGGCAATGGCGGCTGGCAAGCCCTGACGGCGGCCATTGTCGGCGTGGCGGCCACCCTGTTATTGCGGCGCAGCCGTTTTGGCAAGGCGGCACGGCGCGACGCTGCGCAGGATCCGAATGTGAATCTCGATATCGGCCAAAGCGTGGCGGTCGCGCATTGGGTCGATGGCGCGGCGCGCGTCATGTACCGCGGCGCCTTGTGGGATGTGGAACTGATTCCCGGCAGCGATACGCAGGCCGGTCATTACACCATACGTGCCGTGCGTGGCAGCCGTTTGATTGTTGAATAACCTGGAGAGTAGATTATGGAAGTAAGCACTGGAAGCGTGTCGCTGATCTTGTTATTGCTGGCATTGGTATTTGTCTTCAAGACGGTCAATGTGGTGCCGCAGCAGCATGCCTGGGTGGTGGAACGCCTGGGCAAGTTCCATGCGGTATTGGGCCCTGGCCTGAATATCGTCGTGCCTTTTGTTGACCGCATCGCTTACAAGCACGTGCTCAAGGAAATTCCGCTCGACGTGCCGCCGCAGGTGTGCATTACGCGCGACAATACGCAATTGCAGGTCGATGGCATTCTGTATTTCCAGATTACCGATGCCATGCGTGCTTCATATGGCTCGTCGAATTATATTGCCGCCATTACGCAACTGGCGCAAACGACCTTGCGTTCGGTGATCGGTAAAATGGAACTCGACAAGACATTTGAAGAACGCGACCATATCAATACGGCCATCGTGAATGCCATCGATGAATCGGCGGCGAATTGGGGCGTCAAGGTATTGCGCTATGAAATCAAGGATTTGACGCCACCCAAGGAAATCCTGCATGCGATGCAGGCGCAGATTACGGCCGAACGCGAAAAGCGCGCCTTGATTGCCGCTTCGGAAGGGCGCAAGCAGGAGCAGATCAATATCGCCAGCGGTGAGCGCGAAGCGGCCATTGCCCGCTCTGAAGGCGAGAAGCAGGCGTCGATCAACCGTGCCGAAGGCCAGGCTACGGCCATCGTCGCGCTGGCGCAGGCCAGCGCCGAAGCGCTGCGCCAGGTGGGCGCGGCCATACGTGAGCCGGGCGGGGAAGATGCCGTCAACCTGAAAGTGGCAGAGCAGTATGTGGGCGCGTTCGCGCAATTGGCGAAAACAAATAACTCGATTATCGTGCCGGCCAATCTGGGCGATATGAGCGGTTTGATCGCCACGGCGATGCAGGTGGTAAAAACGCAGAAGCCGAAAGGTGGCGTGGCTATTCCCTGATTTCCGCTGGGTGGGTGAATAGCAAATCCGTAGCAAGTTTTTCGTCAAAACTGCCCGCCGTATCGCGGGCAGTTTTCATTTGTGCTGCTGGAATATATGCTGGCAGCAGGGTTCGAGTATCTTCGCTTTGAATCAGCATCGTTGAAAAATATTCTCTTTATGCTATGCTGTGCGCACTTTCGGGATTATATGCTGTCGTGCGATGCTTATCTTTTTGTTTGAAACAGAATCTGCTGCTCATGCATGGCGATGATCGTGCGATATCCGCGACGGATGCATGGGTAGTGTTTGGTAGCCGATGCATAATTGGCGATAGTATTGCTCCCGTGTGTATTTTGAATTGCAATTTATAATTACTATAAATTGCAATGAAACA
The DNA here is from genome assembly GCF_002735705.1 of Janthinobacterium sp. BJB426. Lineage (GTDB taxonomy): Bacteria > Pseudomonadota > Gammaproteobacteria > Burkholderiales > Burkholderiaceae_D > Janthinobacterium. The sequence continues at coordinate 39,327 of NZ_PDZL01000016.1, read as the reverse complement.
AAAAGTGCTGCAAAATAAATACTGCCGATGGTGGTATTGACTCGCAATCGCACAAGGCAGGGAAGTCGGCGCAGACAGTCGGACCAGCGCGATGTCCGCTCCCTGGAATGAAGACTTACATCATCTGAAGGTCGGGGAAGTCGGGTTTTTGGTAAAAGAATTGTAAAAAACAATCAAATCTCAAGAAAAATCACCTCAGTCGCGTTACAATTGGATAGAATTTAACTGTTCAGTTATATTTTTCAACTCACACAAGGAAATATCATGGATCTGTCCAGCTTATCCCTGTCCGAACTGCGCACCTTGCAGGACGACATCAAGAAGCAAATGAAGAAACGCGAACAAGACGATCTGTCCAAAGCGCGCGAGCAAATCCTGGCAATCGCCCAGAGCGTTGGCGTTTCCGTAAAAGATCTGGTTGGCACGGGTATCCGCGCTAAAACCGGTACGGTCGCAGTACGCTATCGCAATCCGGACGATGCGACGCAGCAATGGACTGGCCGTGGCCGTCAACCGAAATGGGTCAAAGAGTGGACCGATTCGGGCAAGTCGCGTGATCTGCTGAAGGTTTAAAAACCGTTCATTCGGATGCTTGTCCTGTGGAGTAGTACAGGTGTAGTACAAGGCAGCATGCAAGCATCCGGAACTTTCCTGATTAATCGTCTTTGGCCAGGCAGGCAAAGCTGATTTACATCGCTTATCTTCACGGTATTTTCGCCAATACCCTTCTTGTTTCTCCAGTATCTCTTCCTTTTCCTGTTTTTATCCTATTGCGCAGTGCGTTTTCCGTTTGCCGCAGGTGCATGCAAAATAAAACCCGGCATATAGCCGGGCTTGATGGTATTGGCGCAGCATGCTGCGCGTGATGCCGGATCAGCGGCGGTGCGACTTCATTGCCGCCTGCACTTCGCGCGCGCCATCGCGGTCGCGTTCCGCTGCCCGCTTGTCGTGCTGTTTCTTGCCCTTGGCCAGGCCGATTTCGCATTTCACGCGGCCGCCCTTGTAGTGCAGGTTGAGCGGCACCAGGGTATAGCCGGAGCGTTCCACCTTGCCGATCAGTTTATCCATTTCCGTGCGGTGCAGCAGCAGCTTGCGCGTGCGTACGGCTTCCGGGTGGATGTGGGTGGAGGCGGTCGGCAGGGCGCTGATATGCGCGCCGAACAGGAAGAGCTCATCGCCGCGGACGACGACGTAGGCTTCCTTGATTTGTACGCGGGCGTCGCGGATGGCTTTGACTTCCCAGCCTTCCAGCACGATGCCGGCTTCGTAGCGATCCTCGATAAAGTAGTCGTGGAAGGCTTTTCTGTTGTCTGCTATGGTCATGAGATGGTAAATGTGCGCGGGTCGGTTAAACTACTGTCTCGCGCAAGCGCGATAAAATCAAATGTATCCAACATCATAGCAAATGGTTCTTCAATGGCAGTAGTACATAAATCAGTTTTTCTCGGCTATAGCGCCGAACAAATGTTCGCGCTGGTGGCGGCGGTGGAGGATTATCCCAAATTCCTGCCCTGGTGCGGTGCGGTCGAGATTCGCGAGCGGGGCGAGAACACGGTCGTCGCCAGCGTGGGCATACATTACCACGGCGTGCGCCAAAGCTTCACCACGTCCAACGAGAACGTGCCGCCGACTTCCATCAAAATGAAGCTGGTGGACGGTCCTTTCAAGACCCTCGACGGCGTGTGGACCTTCAAGGCCCTGCGCGAAGATGCGTGCAAGATCGAACTGGACCTGCACTACGAGTTTTCCAGCCGCGTGCTCGAGCAGATCATCGGCCCCGTCTTCGGCATGATCGCCAACAGCATGGTCGATTCCTTCTGCAAGCGCGCGGAGACTGTGTATGGCTGAGGCCAACATCGAGGTGCAAGTCTGCCACGCCTTACCCGATAGCAGTTTTCTGCGCTCACTGAAGGTGCCTGCAGGTACCACCATCGAGCAGGCGCTGGCGCTGAGCGGCTTGCTGCAGGACATTCCGGGCATCGACCTGGCCGTGAACATGGTTGGCATCTATGGCAAGAAGAAGCCGCTCGATACCATCCTGCGCGAGCATGACCGGGTGGAAGTGTACCGGCCTTTGCAGGCGGACCCAAAAGAAGCGCGCCGGCGCAGGGCTGGCGGCAAGCCTGCCAAGGGCTGAGCGGGTAGGGCGGCCGCCGCGCGGCCGTTGCCTGGCGAGCGCCATTTTTTGCTATTTTCAAATATCTTTTCTATGCTGCAAGGACGGAGGGCGCTTTTTTCTGTATAAGTTGCTTTTGTCCGTCACAAGCAAGCATCCATGCGGGTTCCAGCCATTCCGCAATTCACATGGGCGAAACGTGGGCGAAAATCTACGCAGCCCCTGCCTTTAGCCCATCCGTCATTTTGCAGTATTGATCAGGCAACACACCACCTTCCTGCTCGACCCAGCGACCATACGTTCGAGTAATCATGGTCGTGTCGGTATGCCCCATTTGCTTTGCCACATACATCGCGTTGGCGCCCGTCGATAGCAGCGTCGACGCGAATGTGTGCCTCGTTTGATACGGATTTCGATAGCGGACCTGGGCCTTCTTGATCATTGCCGCCCAGAAGAGGCTCAAGCGCTGCGTGTTGTCCCATCCCTGGCCGGTAGCCGGATCAAGGAATACCAGGCCGCCAGCAAGGAAGCTATGTTGTTTCTGCGCAACCAGCGCCTCAACGGCACCGCGCCGTAAGTCGACCAGGCGGCGGCCGGCACGTGTCTTCAGCTCCTCTCGCGACTCACCCATCACGCGCGAACGCTCAACCTTTGCTTTGAATCCGGCCCAGTCGATCGATTCCCAGCGTAACGCGATGTATTCACTCGGGCGCATGCCGGTGTAGAAGGCAAACTGAAAGACATTGCGGGCTTGGCCCTGGGCAGCATCGAGGATGGCCGCAATCTCCTGAGCGGAAAAAGGATCCACTTCGTATTCAGCCTTGTAGGCGTCGCGGTCCAGCGTTTTTTGCAATTTCACCCGGTCGAGCGGGTTGCTATCGATCAGGTCGTCATTTATCGCAAGCTCCAGCGCGCCGCGCAGCGGGATGAGAATTTGTCTGACGGAGGTGGCCTTCAACGACAGATCGACAATCCACGTGCGCAGCGCCGCCGGCGTAAGCTCGGTGAGCAGCGTTTCGCCCCATTGCCCCATCAGAATCTTGTTGAGCACGCGCTTGTAGCTTTTCAACGTGCTGGGCGCGAGGATGCGCTCGTAGATCTCGAATTGCTGTTTAAGCAGGTCGCCAACGGTTACATCCTTGCCCCGAGGTTGCAGGCCGAACTTCTTCAGCTGTGTCGATTCGGGGAAGTACTTGGCATAGCTGAAATTGCCCAGCGCAATGGCGTTCAGGATCTCGCCGCGCAGCCGCTCGGCGTATTTGATGTTTGCCTTGCTGTGCGCGAGCTTCAACGTTTCCCGGCATTCAGTTCCCCGGTACATAAATTTTATGCGGATCGATTCGCTTTGGACGCCCGACCGGAGTTCGACGCCTGGCGGGCTGGACTTGTTTGTTCCCATTTTGCTACCCATTCTTCTACTGCCGGCAAATTAATCCAGAGCCGGCCATCCACAATTTTGCATTGATTGCCGTCGAGCCACTTGCCGGCCTTGCGGCGGGCCTGCACGGAATCGACGGAATCGCCTGATATTTCAACGTAGCGCTCAAGTTTTACCCAGGCCAGAGGCTGACGCTCCGCCTCTGCCTTGGCGGCCGCTGCGCGCGCATTGCGCTCGATGGTCTCGACCAGCTTGGCCACCATGTCGTGCTCTCCCATGTTCATGGCGCGCTCCCGGGTGCCATTTGCGGAATTGCGGCCGGCACCGGCGAGTGCTTCGGCTTTGCCGCCTGCTTGGCTCGGATGGCCTCGACCTTCGTCCAGATCCTGGCCAGCTCCGTCTCGCCGGCGGCGTGCATGTCCAAGCCTTGGGCCAAGCAAAGCGCCGCCAGCGTGACCATGACGCCACCGACTTCCTCCGCGCGCTCGCCGACTGGGCGGCCGAATACATAGTCGACCAGCTGGCGCGCTTCGTTGGCCGTGCAACCGCATGCCTGCACCAGTTCCAGCGATTCCTCAAGGAAGCGGTGATTGCGTTCAGCTGTGTCGGCTGAGATTCCGGCACCGAAGCAGGCCATCATCCATGGCTGCACACGGCCCTGGAATGAATCGGTGGGGGCGCTGACAGGAGTCTCGTGTTGCTCGTTATTTATCATTGTGGTTGCTCCAATATGGATAATTCGACGGGCGCGACAGGTTCGGCCAGGCCCTCGATGTACACGGTCATTTCTGCATCGCCCTTGTGCCAGCAGAAGCCGGCAATGAAGCAGTTCAGGCCCTGGTAGCTCACTTGCCTGGCCAACTGCTTTGCGCGGTGCAGGCGTAGGTCGTGCTGGTCGGCCAGCTCGCGCGGTGTTTCGGCGGGCGCCGGTGTGCGGGCGCTCATGCTGCCCACCTGGCGCCGGTTACGCTGGCGATCACGTAAATCAGCATCACGGCGGCCGCCACGCTTGCCGCGCGTGGGCTGCGCTCGCTGTTCGGCACTTCGTCGTTGTCGGTCATGCTGCCTCCGTTGTTGGCATCTGGATGCCGCGCCAGGTGTAATACGCAGGCAGGTCGACCACCGTTACCCGCATGCGATCCTCGCCAAACGTGAACGTTGCGCGGTGTTGCGCACCAGGGAACTTGAAGTAGAGCAGCGCCTGCGCGTGGCCCAGCCTGCCCGGACCTTGAAGCGGCGCACGGCTCACCCATACGCTTTCGATCGTGCAGTCAGGATGCGTGGCTGAAAAGAACTCGATCAGGGCTACTTCGGCAGCCTTGCGAGCGCGCCGCTCGACAAACTCCCCCATCACGCAGTTCTGGCTGCAATAGACAACATTGGCATCCGTGACAACTTCCAGATACTCGCGCTCTTCTCCTTCATCTTCGGCTTCCTGCTGCATGTCTTCGCTGACGCGCCGGCTGCAGTGGTGGCACTCGAACCACCAGCCATGGTCGATAAGCACCGCGTGCGGTACCGGGCCGGGCGCGTATTGATCGAACTGAGGCTTGCGGTGGCAGTGCTCGACCTCGTTAAAGCCGCAGTCCAGTTCGTTCGCACCCTCGCGGCGCGCGGCAGCGCTGCTGCTGGCAAAGCGGATAACGCAGTGGCCTTCACCAGGCTCGCGCACCTCGTAGGCAAGTAGTGGCTTCATGGCGTCACCCGCTTAAATTCAATGACCCACAGCCATTCGTTGGCATCCCAGTCGCCGCCGGTCGATTCCCACAGGTCGCGCCAGGCCGTGCGCTCAGTTGCGCGACCGCTGGCGCCAGATCCTTTGCACACGATGTCGTAGCGATCTTGCGATTCCGCCAGCGCTTCCATGTCGATGCCCTCGGCCACACTGTCGGCGTCGCTGATGTCCTGCAGGCGCTCGACACGCACCGACACTATCTCCAGCAGGATGCGGGAGGCCGCGCCAGGCATGAAGATAGAGGGACGCTTGTACCAGCCTGGCAGCGCGCCGCCGCGCCCGGCCGCCAGCGGTACGTCCGGGGAATCGGCGTCGTACTGGTACGCGCGGTCGCATTCGGCCGTCATGTCGATGAAGTGCCATTCGTCGCGGCGCTTCTTCTTGCTGTAGCGCGTCACCCAGCGGCCGTAGGCGAAGAAGGTTTCGCGCACCCAGATTTGATCGCGGTGCGCGCCGTGCGGGCATGCGTCGCCGGCCATGCCGTGGGCGCCAGGCGCGCGCGTCTCCGAAACGCTCACCATGGACTGGAAGGCATTGCAAGGCCAATGGTGGTCGCCTGGACGATGTGGGACAGGTTCCGGCTGCGGCTTCATGACGCGTCGCGTTTGCGTCTTGCTGCCGTCGAGCAGCGCGCGCACCATCGGCGCGCTGAAGAGAATAGGGCGCTCTTTGCTCATGCTAATATTGCTCCAAAGTTAATGGGGTTTATATTGAATAAAATTCTTATTTGGATCGTTGTTGCCTGCAGCATTTCAAGCATGTTCATGGTTTCCTTCGTTTGCTACACATACTGGCCAGACAAAGATTCGAGCTTGCCTTCTTGGGTGCAGGCGGTTGGTGCCATCCTCGCTATTCTTGCTGCGGGTGGTGGGCTCGCATGGCAGGCAAGGAAGCAAGACGAGGCAGAGCAAAACAGGCGCAAAAATGAACTTTTAAATATGCTTCGCGCATTGCATACCGAGGCGAAGAGTTATGAAAAAATGCTAAAAGCATTCGAAGGCACCTTTGCGCAGAACTTCGCTTTGCAGCTAACCGGTAGGCTACAAACAGTATTTCCGTCGATCGAGCCAACCTTTGCCATCTATCACGCTTGCGCACCTCTACTTGGGGCGATCGCAAGTGAAGAGCTGCGTGACGACATCGTCGTCTTTTATGCTGAGATGGCCTTATTCTTTGCCGCGCTTAATAGGAACAGCACTCATGCAGCGCTCATTCCTCATGATGCCGCGCCCTCAAGTGATATTGCAGATGCGCTGGCTCAAATGGGGCCTCAGCTTGAAACGCAACTCAAAGACCTCCTGACAATTGCTGCGAGGTTGAACATCGCAATTCCAGCAGTGATTGGAAGTCGCCCGTAACGGCACTTAGGTGCTGACAATCACAAGCGTGACGTGAGCGCGCTTTTCTCCAGTAGCTCACGCGTTCCGTCCGACTGGGCTGGACCGACAACCGATCCCTCCATCGCCTCTATCAGCCGAGCGGACCGGTTGTGGCCGATGCCAAAATACCGCTGTATCAGCGATACCGATGCGCGCTGCCGGCTGCGCACCAACTCGACGGCCTGGGCATACATAGGGTCGCGCGCACTGCCGTCGCCGGGCAGCACGGCGCCTGCCGCTTCGCCATTCAACTGCAGCGCCGGCCGCTGCTGGCGGACAGGGGCATCGCCCGCTGCCGGCCGTTGGCTCGGTTCCATGATCTCAACGGCGGCTACCAGCAGCAGGTCGGCGGATTGTGAGCCGCCAGGCAGCTCCTTGGCCAGCGTCAGCGCCGATTTAATCGCGCCCTCGGCGGTTTCCGCCATGTGTTCGCGCACGCGGGCAACGGCCGGCTGCACGGTGCTGTCATACAGCTCGTTGAGCACATCGCGATAACGTGCGCGCAGCTTGTACAGATCGGCAGTCAAGTTTACGGCGCGCTCGATCTTCTGCTGGCCAGCAGCAGCCGGGCCCGGCGTCTGCGTTTCCACGTCAGCCTCGCCACCCAGAGCCTCGACCAGGTCGGCCAGCATCTTGGCCAGTTCGCCGGTCATCAAGGTGAAGTCGCTGTCGAAGCGGTCGTCGGCCGCCTCGCCAATCGCGCATTCCCGCAGTATGTCGAGCGCCTTTACACTTTTAATGGCCAGGCTCTCGTCCAGCACGAAGCTGATCTTGTCGCTCCAGGTCATGGCCAAGCGTGTGCACTGCTTGCCGGCGGCGATGTGGCGGCGAATATCGTCCGCTTCCAGGGTGTGGCGTTTGTATGCCACCTGGGCCTTGCTTTCGCCGGTGGCGCGCATGATCGCGTCCTGGTCGACCGTGAAGCCGGCAGGGGATTCGTCCGCCTGCAGCCATTCCGTCATGGCGCCGACCGGCGAGCGCTGCACGCGCAGGCTTTCCAGTGGCAGCTTGTCGACGGATTTCAGCAACAGTTTGACCACGTCATCGGCCTTGGCCGGGCTGGCCGCGTCCACCACCAGCCAGCCATTCACCGAATCGATCCAGACGGCCGTGGTGCTGAAAATGGCGAACGCGCGCGGCAGCAGCTCGTCGGTGACGCGTTCCTTCAATTCCTTCATGGCCTTCTTGCCCGGCGCGAAGCCTTGGGCGTCTTCCATTTCCAGCGCGCGGGCGGCGGCCACCTGGTTGATCACTGTCGACGGCAGCAGCTTCTTCTCGGTTTTCAGCTGCAGCAGGAACTGGCCGCCGACGGCGTGCACAAGCGGCTGGTCGGCGCCGCGTGGCGAGGCCCAGCCCTGACGCACCAGGTCTATGCTGGTGGCGGGCGTGAACTGCTGCGGCGCCAGCGCCTGCTCGAGCACGGCGGCCGTCATGGCCCAACGGGCGGGCAGGCGGTAAATCTGCAAATTTTTGAAGAACATGGCGCTTCCTTATTCTGAGAGTACGACGCCGCGCGCGGCACCGAAGGCATACAAAAATTCAATGAACTGCGCGGCTTCCTTCACGTAGAAGTCGCTGGTCTGGACGCCCAGCTGCACGATACGGCGCCCGTCGAAGCTGGGCGTCACGCGCCCGTCGTGGTGCAGCGGCGTGCCGGCCAGGCGCATTTCGTCGGCAAACTCGTCCACCAGCAGCCGCTTCATGTCATCCGCATCCCACTTGCGCCCGATGTGCTCGACCTGCTTGGCGATCTCGCCGATCATTGCGTGATACTTTTCTTCTTGGGCCCGCTTTTTCTTCGGCTCGGAAAACACCACCATCCAGCCGGGCGGCGCGGTCTTGGCAAATTCGATCGCCCGGCGCCGAGCTTCGTCGTGCACCAGAAAGTAGGTCTGCTTCGTCATGGCGGCACTCCCGCCGCGCGGCGCGCCGTCATGCTGGCACCGCCTCGGCCGCCAGCCGCTGGGCCGCGTCGTATTGCTCGATGCCCCATGCCAACGCGTAGCAGCACCAGAGGAAGCGGTGCGAGTAATCCTCGCTGTCTACCTCGTAAAAGTCGGGGAAAACGCGCTTCCCGTTCCAGACAAAGTCCATTGCCGCGCGGTAGGCTATGTCGGCGCCATCGTCTGCATGGTCCAGCACTTCGGATTGAAGCTCATTACGGAGCCCGTGTCCAAGCTTTCCGGTCAGCCCCCGTTGCTCCACCCAGTCCATGACATTCGCCTTGAATTTCTCGGCCGAGTACTTCCGGTAGCCGTCGCGATCTGTCGCCTGGAGCTTTTCACCCCAGTACGACAGGTTGACCGCCAATTTAGCGCCGTTGCGTTTTTTGTACTCTCGGTCGGTGCGGAAAAACTCGAACATGTCGGTCAGCCGCTGAAAGACGTAGGTGCCCATGTCGCCGGTGTAGCAGAGGTAGCCAGGCCAGGTGATCAGGTCGAAGTGCATGCAGCCAGTGTCGGGGCGAGCGAAGCGAACATGGCGACCTTTGCCGCCATCGTCACGCAGCACGGTCATTTTGTGCTCTGCCACGTCGCGCAGGAATTGCGCCTCAGTGCAATCGGTGCTCATGCTTTTTCCGCCTTTAAAGCCGTCACGCGTTCCAGGTCATAGCAGCCGCGAATGCTATCCAGCCAGATGACTGCACTGTGGCCGCCCATGACTTGCGCTTCGCTATTCGTGACCGTCTCGCGCACCTCGCCACCATCCAGCTCGACGCTGACGGCGGCGCCAACCTGGTGTGCAGCGTTGAATTTGTCGCATGTGGCTTGGAGCTTTGCAGTCGCCTGTGCCTGGCGTTCGGCGCGGGTGGTCACGCTGCACCGCCCAAGTCAGCCACGTCGATCACGACGCCGCGGCAATACGGCTCGCCGCCTTCCACGATTTCGAACGTGGCGTGCGGCACGTCGGTACGGTAAGTCCAGCTGTAGCTGTCTTCCTTACCCCACAGTGCATCCACGGCCCGCACCTGCGGCGCCCGGGCGAAATAGTCCTTGAGTGCATCGTCGTCGTGCTGGATATCCTCGCGGAACGGCAGCAGGCCCTTGGCGTCGAGCAGCGCCACGGTCGGTGCGCCGCGCTCGTCTTCCACGAAACCACGGAACTCCATCAGGTCGTCGCTAGCGCCAAAGATCACGATCAGGCCGGCGGCCTTGGCCTGCAGTTCTTCTTCCTTCGCCATTTCGCTGCCGTATTCGCGGCCCGTCAATAGGCTGGCCAGTAGCTCCTTGCTCAGCTTGACCGGCGCCAGCTCCACGGCCGGCGTGCCCATGTTCGTGTACGGGTGCTTGTCGGCATGCGGCTTGATATGAGCGTAAAAGTACTTGCCGACCGATTCGGCGCCGGCGAAGGCCGAATACTCGGTGGCCGTGACGTTGGCGTAGTGGTAGACGTCCGCCGGCGCGCCCTTGCGGAAGAACTGCACGGCCAGGGTTTCGGTCGCCGGGCAATGGCCGATGGCGGCGATCTGCGAGGATTGGATGGCTTGCAGGGTGATTTGGGGTGCTGCGACTGCTGTATTCATTGATTTCTCCAGGTGATGGGCGGGTTGTTACGCGGCTTCGGCGACCAGGCCGGCGCGCGCGGCGGCGAAGTCGAACTTGGCCAGGCGGTCGATGGCCTCGGCCGGCGTCAGGCCGAACTGGTCGAACAGCACATCGAGGATGTCGCTGTCGGATGGGTAGAGGTCATCGGCAGCGGCGTCGAGCAGGTCAGGTGCTGGCGCTGGGCGGCTCGCGGCCGGCGCGAAGGCGGTGGGCGCGCGGCGGATGCCGATAGGAGCGGAGGGCGCAGGCGCGGCAACTTGGGCGGCTTGCTCGGCGGCGCGCGCCACGGCGAGCTGTGCGGCTTGTTCGGCTTGCACAGCTTCATTGGCCAATCGGTCGGCGTCGACCTGGGCCAGCCGTGCGGCTTCTGCTGCAGCGGTTTGCATGTCCAGCAGTTCCTGGCGCTGGCGTGCGATTTCCGCTTGCTCCAGCCGGTTCTGCTCTGCTTGGGTGTCTGCCTGCTTTTTCAATTCAGCGGCCTGGGCCTCGCGTTGGCGCAGCGCCTCGGCTTCCTGCTCGGCGACCAGCGCCGCGCGGCGGTCGTCTTCGGCTTGGCGTTCGGCAGCGATACGCTCAGCTTCCACCTGGGCGATGCGCCGGGCCTCGGCAGCCGCTTCGCGCAGCTGCGCCAGTTCGGCGCGCTCGGCGGCAATGCGGGCGGCTTCTTCTTCGTTGGCCAATGCTGCGGCGTGCAGGCTGGCCAGCTTGGCGCTCACTTCGGCAACGACCTTGGCAGCGTCCTTCTCGAATTCGGCAAAGCGCGCCTTGTCCACGACGATGGCAGCCACAGTTGCTGCGGCCGCCTGAATATCGGCAGCGGACTTGCCCACCAGTTCCAGCGGCGCATCATGGATCGCCGCAATATCAGCCTGGATCGCAGTAATGCGCTCGCGCTCCTTCGCAATCGCAGCTTGCTTTTCAGCCTCCACCTTGGTGTCGTAGGCGTCGCGCAGCTCGAACACGCGATTCTCTTCTGGCGTAATCAGCGCAATCAGGTCTTTTTCCTTGGCGATCACTGCCTTGCTAAAGTCTGTCGCGTCTTTGCGTGCGGCCTCGCCGACGGCCTTGATGCCGGTGCGCAGTTTCAGCAGGTTCATGCCGATGCGGTGCGCCTGCTCGCGGCCGGCGGGATCGATGACGGCGGTGATATCGGTCGAGGCGGCAACCTGTTCCTTGATTTTTTCCTCATAGTCCACGGCGCCCAGCGCGACGGCAGCGCGCTGCGGCAGGGTGAGGGCGGTGGTGGCCTGCGTGGCCTGGGTGGTTTCGGTGATCATGCTGCCTCCTTGAGTTTGAAAAGAATTTCGCGGTCCGATACGCGGCGCGCGAAAGCGGCCAGGTCCAGCACCATTGCGTCAATAAAGTTGTCATCGCGCATCACGCGCTTGATGTACAGGTCGCTACCGGCGTTGGCCAAGTCGGGCACGTACATGATGAAATCGCACCACTTGCGAGCCGTGATCCACATGCCGCCCTGCATTTGGTGCATGTATTCGGTCAGGTCGCCTGTCTCCAGGATCTCGACGATCTTCACGCTGTCGATTGGCGCCTTGATCTCGATCAGGCCGTCATTGCCCACAAAACCGTCCGTCGAATAGCCGAACAAGCCGTCATCCGTCAGCACGAGGCCCGCCTCTGTGACCATGGACTCGGTACGTGCCTCGTACGCCATGCGTGCCAGGCGCTCCATTTCGTGGCCGCGATCCAGCACCCAGGCCTTGACTGGTGCACCGTACGGCTTGCCGCTGATGCGCTCGATGGCCAGGTCTGCGGCATACTTATCCGACGCGATGGACGGATCGCCGGCCTTGCGTTTGCCGGATATACGAGACAGCTTGGACACAGCGTCGGCGTAGCAGGACGCCGTGATTACGCCGGCGCGGGCCTGGTGCCAATCCGGCGTGCCTTGGGCGCAGGCAATGAATCTCATGTTGCCCCTCCTGTTTTCTGAGCGCGCGTCATCAGGCCGTCGTAGTGACCGGCGAGCATGTTCTGCGTGGATTTCGACAGGCTGGCCCAGCTTGCAGCGAAGACCTCGGCACCGTCGTCGGCGAGCACTTCCATGTCGGCGAGTATTTCGGCCGCAGCAGTGGACAGCGGTTGTGGTTCTGGCTTCTCTGCTTTGGGCGCAGGCTGCGCGGCAGTCAGTGTTGTTCCGCGTTCCGTTACAGCCGCCTTGAAGGCGTTCGATGCAACCGCATCCTTGGCCTCGTTGATCGCCTTGACGCCAGCCTTCCATACAGCTGCCAGGTCATCAGCGGTTGGCGCAGCGTTGGCCTTGGCCACCCACTCAAGCGCCAAAGGTGACATTGCTGGGTCGCCGGCATCCTGGACGCGCAATTCTTCCGGCAAGTCTTCGATGTCCTGCGTGAAAATGTCGGATGCTGCTGTGACGTTTAAGGTCATGGCGATCATGGCGCGCTTGCATGCCATTTTCAGGACCGTATTTGACAGATCGGCCGCCTCGGTACGTACTTGAACTTTCTTCTGGACACTGCCGTTGTACTTCGCAAATTTCAGACGGCGCATCGTTTCTGGCGTCAAATCGAATTCCTCGGCGCACACGGATGCGCGCCACTTATATTTTTCTTCGGCGGAAGAGCATTCACCGACGCCTTCGCCCAACATGATGTCGGATACCTGGTGCTGGCCGACGCAAGTAACGCGGAAGCGGGCAACCAAATCGGTGCTGAGATCGAGGATGCGATAGATCGGGGCGATGCGGAAAGTCACACACAGCACTTCGGCGCCCGGCTTGTACAGCGTCGGCTTCGGCGTTCCAGGGATGGTCCCATAGTGGGTGTTGAGCTTCATGATCCCGCGCATCACCTCCTGTACCAGGTTGACGCGCTCGCGAATCTCGGCGAGCGAGTAGCGGTGCACTTCGGCAGCAACCAGGCCGGCGCTTTCGCGACGTGGCATTTCGATTACTTCGTTCATGACTTTTTCCTTGTGAGTTTTATGATTTCCGCCTTCAGCAGCGCCAGGCGGACGGCGTAGACGATGGCGTGGCCGGCATGCCAGTTGCGCAAGGCCTGGCTGGCCACGTCCATCACGGCTTGGCTGACGACGTCCACTGCGCCTCCCGGTGGGCGCGGCCCAGCTTCTTCACGCGCGCGGCGGATGCGTCCAGGTCGATCAGCGCCTCGATCTGCGCGGTGATCAGTTCCTTGCGCATTTCTTCGAGTCCGGCCAACTCGCGGCGCACGCCGGCCAGGCGCATCTTGTTCATGCGGTGCTGGTGCTGCGCCTGGTAGTGGCGGTGGGCGGCCAACAGGCGGTGGAAGAGGGAGATCATGGCCGCACCATCGCTGTCACGCCCAGAGCGCCATCGTCGTAGGCGGCATCGATCAGCGCGGCCAGGTTGCCGATGGCGGCGAAGTGCGCGATATCCTCGGCGCGCGGGCCGGTGCGGATGGTGATGATGTAGCTCATGTCCTGCTCCTCTGGTTAATTGGTGCCCTGGCAGGGAATCGAACCCTGCTGGTGCCGGCCGCACTGTCCGACATCAAATCCGCAACGGGGCTTTCAATCCTGCGTACGCCAGGAAGCGCGTGTGGCGGCCGGTGCTGGTCTCCGGCTTGAGTGTTCCAATTGGCTTTCGCCTGCATGGCCTCTCCGGGCTGGGTACCGGTTGAGAAACGCCCCGCGTAGGGCAGCGCATCAGTCTGCGCATTCACCACACAGAAGCCCCAACCAACGGCCTCCAATCCAAGCGCCTCTGCCTCTCGGCCGGCTCACCTGCGTCTGCGTCAACGGGCAATTGACCAGCACTTAATTGCATCGGTTGGCGCTTCTGTGTGGTTCCTGCGCTTGCCTGGCGCAGGGCAGGGGCGGCGGCCTGGGCGACAGGCCGCGCCAATAAATCAGACTGCAGACACCTGCGAAGGGCGGAAACGCTGGCTTTGCGTCGAGCCATCCAGCAGAACTTCCAGGAAGTCGCCGCGTGCGCCTGGATGCGTCTTCACGAACTTGCCCGGGCGCGCCGCCGGGTCTGTTTTGGTGCCTTTCACGTTCACGGCCTGGTCTTTATTGAAAGTCGACATGCTGTAATTCCTTCAAGGTTGGTTGTGGCGCCGGGTTTCCCCGGGCGCCTGATCCTCACGAAGATCAATCGGGGCATGCTGATCCCACAGGGCATTTATCCGGCCCGCCGGCCTGTCCCGCCTTGAACTACGGCGCGGGCGACCGCTAAACTTTTGCCAGCTCTGCAGTCCAGCCCAGCTCGCGGCCATAAAACGTGCCGGTGCAAGACGCCATGCGCGCATCTACTCGCGCCAGCTCATGCGCCTGATTCGGGCTTCCTGCCCAAGATGTGGCTTCAAAAATTCCGTCTGCAAACTTGATCGATACGTTGTACTTGCGCAGCGTTGCGCGCGCCGGTGGGGCGGTGAACAGGCCGGGCAGGGCGTCACGGGCGCTCATGCTGCTTCCATCCGCCAGGGGCCGGTGCAGTTGCGGTAGGCCTCGGCGCGCATCGCTTCGGCAGCGCCGCATTCCAAATACTTCAACTGCCCACTCGGCAGGGCAACGCCGAACGAGTTGCAAATTTCCAGGCGGCGAGGGCAGCCGATGCTTGCTACCAGGCCGGCGCAATGGCCGTCGTTGGTGGCTTTGGTGGCGACGATGCTTGAGGTGGTCTTCATGACGATCAGCCGCGTGCCGGGATGACGATTGCCGGAATCACTTCGCCGTGGGCGACGAGGACTGCTTCGAGTGCTGCGAGCTCTGCTGGGGACATGTCGTACTCCTGTGTTTGCTTGTTCGATGACGAATATTAGTCCGACTGCTAGTCGCATGTCAACAGTCGGACTAATAAATTTGGAAATAATAATCAACGGCTGAAAAAAAACCTCGAATCTTCGAGGCTGGGAGGTATGAATAGTTAGAAGGGTGGCTCGGGCGATGCCGGCGGCTCGCAGACGCGCCAGGCGATTTCGTCAGCGTTAATGTGTCCGATTAGGGGAGTAATGTTAAACGTGGCGTAGCTTCGAGAGAAATCGCCAATGCGTGGTGACAGTAGCAAGATTGGGAGGGTAGGGAAGTACCGCTGTGCACGCATCAGCGCGGCCGGGGCGGTGGTCGGCAAGGTATGTTCTGGCTCGACCTGGACCACGGCCAGCTGGGTTTGCTTGATATTGATGATAGCTGCGCATAGTTGCATAAATGCATTATGCATTGGCCTACGATCCTGCTGGAAAAATAATTCGTTCCAGCCGCCAAAAAAGCCGCCCTGTTGGCCGCGCTCATCCAACTTTAGACGGCCAGCAAGTTCCTGCGGGCGCCTAGCGCAAAAACGCCCGCGTACGGCGGGCGTCTCTCATCTCAACACCAAAGCTAGTCGGGTGCAATATTGTAATTAACCGTGCCAGAAGACTGTTTCGGCGGCCTTACAAGCCGGTAAAGCGCTTTCGAATCGCGCGCATACGCGCCGGGCTCAAAGACAAGGACGCCCTTAGTAACAAGTCGTTCCAGATCTTTCTTGCTAGTAGCCCAAGTCCTCCCTGTAAGTCGCTGAGCCTCCGAAACTTGTACAGTGGAATTCCTGAAAACGTGTGCAGCGATTTTAATTTCGTGCTCTTCTAGTTTTCGCCACACGTCGACGCCGAAGTAGAGTGCAACATCTTTGTCAGAAGCCCTTTTATGAGTCTCTTGATCATTTCGCAGCGTAACCTTGACGACGACGCCGTGTAATGCTTCTTGTCTAAATGATGGCTCAGGAAGTTGATACTCGATCATGCTTTCGCGTATTCGTCTTGTTCCCTCTCGAGCCATACGAACATAACCTAGATACCTCAGTGCATCCATAAGATGATGATTGCGCGAAGATCGTGTGTGATATATTGTTTTCTCGTTTACAGGCGGAACAAAGCCCCCTGGACTTTCGATTTCCATGCGATCCGGGAATAGTTTTACAGTAATCTCCGTCCCACTAAAACTATACGATCTATGCACACATGCGTTTATGATGGCTTCGAACCAAGCCCATTTCGGATATTCTGGCGTGGTTACAAATTTCCCGTCCACATTCAGCCAGGTAACATCGAAAATCTGTGCGCTCACAATTTCCTGAGAATTTTGTATTAGCTGGACCAGATTTCCCTCAATAACCCTATCGCGCAATGGTGAATAAGATTCACCTGATCCCTCAATAAGGGTGTCGAAACGCAAAACCCTTATTCTACAACCGGGAATGGTGAGCGCAGGATCCTTTGCTGCTAAAAGAACTAGGCAATTTAATGGCTTATATTTATCATCGACTTTTTTTAGTAAATGTCGATCAACCAGAATCTCATCATTTTTCCACTCTGGACGCTGCTCCCTTTCTCTAAAGGCATCGCAGAAATCTTGAATAATTCGCAGGTCAAAGTCCGCTGGATAATTGTAGTGAACCGCTATCGAGAGTTCAAAAGATAGCTCTTGTCTAGTGGAGCGAAAATCACGTTTTTCCTCCTCGCTCATCTGATGTTTGCTATCCCCGTAGCGAATCCAAGCTTGGTCCTTGTTCGTTTCTACGAGAACCCCAATATAGGGAATAAAAATCGCTATACAGAAACTTGACTTGCCATCGACCACTACCGGGATTTTCTTAAATTCCGGTTTTGCCATTGGGCAAAGATTAATATGGCAACGCTCAATCTTGTTTATTTGCTCTTGAGAAAAATTGCAACCTTTAATTTCCCCCGCATCCGTGATCCCATAGATCAGCAACCCCCCATCCGGGGTGTTCGAAAAGGTACTGAAATATGTTGCGAGATCCTCTAGATTGGGTGATTTATGGTTTTTTCTTTCAAAACGTCTATCCTCTCTGAAGGATTCAAGAACTCGCTGATTGGCATGCACCCAAATATCTCGGGGCGTCCATAAGCTCCTGTCTTCTGTCAGTTCATTGTTGTCAAAATCAAAAGAGGTTTGTTGCATGATAATACTCGTATCCGTAAAATTCGCTTAATACACTATTCAAAGTGCCCAAGTTAAGCGATCATTGGGAAGGGGTGTCGACGCGGCGTCGACACCCCTTGCTCACCTATTGCCGAAGATGTCAACGCGACGAGCTGGATCGCGTTGCACCTAAGTCACTAGCCGTACACACGCGCCGGCGATGTGGCGCAGTAGGTATGCATTTGCGGTGAATTAATTTGTTAGCCTGATACCGTAATCAGGTGACGCAATACCCTCCTGCTTACCCAGCCGATAGAAGCGAATTTCGCGTTGATAGCCCATGATGCAAGCGTCCGCATCGGCAAACGCGGTCATGAGGCGCAATATTCCATTCACCGACTGGCTATCGGTCTTGTGGTTCCAGGTGACTTTGATTTTTCTGGTGTCGCTACCGAGTTCCCATTTTGCGAATTCAGACATCATCTTTCGCACGTCCTGCGCGGCGGCCTTGCTGCAAGATTTCGACTCCCTCTGGGCGGCAGGCGCTTGCAGCTCGCGTGGGGCTGGGCCGAGGGAGTGCGGGCTCTTCGTACTGCTGACCAGCTTGCATGCGTCTGCCGGCACGGCCTGGCTGACGGTGTAGACGCGGCCAGATGCTGCGTTCGTGCATTGCCAAGTCTCAGCGTGGGCCATCGGCGCAAAGATTGCGCCTAGGACGAATATCAATACCTTCATTTATAGACGATCCTTGAAGTTGCGCGGCTCGAAGCGCACGACGCGGCCGACGACATTGCATTCGCCGTTGCGGCAAGGCTCTTGTTTAAAGTCTGGATTTTCGGACGCAAGATACCACTCCCTACGCTCATATTTCAGCCGCTTCACCAGGGCCTGACCTTTGAAGTTCACGGCGAAAACACCGCCGTTGACGCGATTTCTGTCGTGTACGTCTATTACCGCTATGTCGCCCTCATACATCATCGGCACCATGCTGTCGCCACGGATTTTTATAGCCAGAAGTCGCTGCGGATCGAGATCATTCTCTTCAATCCACTGGCGGGGCACGTGCAGCTTGCCACCATCTTCATAGCTTTCCTCAGTCTCAAATCCTGTGGCGCCTGCCTGGAGGTGTAGCGCAACCATCTTGATGGGTAATGTGATGGGCGCGTGATTGTCGTCGTCGGTCACACCGCGTGCGCCAGGTAGGCTTGCAGCGCTGACATCATCGGTATGCGGGGCTACCGCATCTGCGATCTTCCCGGCATGCTCAGCAAGAGCGGGACTGAAATCGCAAAGCGACACTCCCAACAAGTTCGCAAGCTTCACGCCGGCAGCGACATTTAACGGGATCTTCCCATTCAGATACTGCGTGAGAGCGCTTTGACCGAAGCCAAGCGCAGCGGCAGCGGCCTCTTGCGAGTGAGGAAGATTATTTTCTTTGCGCGAGCGCTGCCACTCCTGAAAGAGAGTTTTGAGCCTTGCGGCATCGGCGAGCTGTTCGTCAGATAAGGGGAGTGCGGGCATCGTAGGAGATTATAAGGAAAGCTAATAATTTTCAAACAGTCGGACTGTTGACATATTCAAACAGTCGGACTAATATTCGTCGCATGAACCCAATTCAAACCATCCGTGGATGCCTACACGTCACTCAAGCTGCTCTTGCCAAAGAGCTTGGGGTCACGCAGGGCAACATATCTCACTACGAGCAAGGCCAGGAAATGCCGCCGCAAGTTGCAAAGTTGCTGATCAAGTTTGCCGCTTCACTGGGCGAGATCGTCACCTATAACGACATCTATGGTGAGCCAATCGGCGCGGCAGGGCATTTCCATTCGCATGGCCACGCCGGCCGCCAACCGCCCACCACCAACGCCATCTTCGACACCGTGCCTGCGCACGCTGCTGTCGGCATCGACGTGGGCGCGAAGCCATGATCCGCCTGATCCCAATTTCCCCACCGCGCCCGGCGGCCGGCATCGTGCGTATCCCGCTGCTCGAACTGCACCAGCTGCCACCTGGCGTGCCACTCGATGAATGCCTGAAACAACTGAAGGAGCCAGCATGAGCACCTCGACAAAGCAAAAAGCAGTTCGGAATGCGGCCAATCCTAGCTACCGCGCCATTCAACTGGCCATCCTGGCCGAGTTATGCGTGCACACGGCGTTGCTGACGACACTTTGCCAGCACCGGGATGACGCAGTTGCTTTGCGAGACTTTTCGGAACCGCAACGCCCGACCGCTATCACTCCAACCGCCGTGAGCCCGTCCGCCGACCCGTTCGCGCCAACCTTTGAAGTGACGCCCAGCGCTGGCGGCTACACGGCAACCATCGCAATGCGCGAGGGCTCCGTGGTGTACCTCGTCAATGCGACCGGCCCGCGTTCGAATGCCGTCAAAGTTTCAGCGGCTGGACTGTTGCCGATTTTGGTTGCGCCAGTGATTGAGATTTCACAGTGATCGTCAGCGCTGTGGCAATCACCGCTTTTCCAGGAGCGAAGTCGACACCCCATTCACGTTCGACCACCGTCCCTTTGACTGCGAGGCCGTGGATTAAGCCAGTTATTTTGTCGCCAACAGCTGGCGCAGGCACGTCTTTAGGCCAAGGCACCGGTGCGTTCGCATCCAGAGCGAGCTTTACCACATAAGTTTCGTTTTCCATGGAGGTTGCCTTTCCTGTGAATTGACATGCAGGAATAGAAATTTAACACGTTGGCAACTTCTGCCTATTTTTCGCTGTACCCAAACCCTGTAACACCGACCACCAGGAGAAAACCATGAAACAGAAGCAAAAACGTACTGCGCTCGTCAAGGGCTACATCACCGACGAGAACAAGGCTGACTTGCAAGCCGCATGCACAGCGATGCGCAAGACCGTCAGCGACGTGCTGAACGAATGCACGATCGTGATCATCCGCAATCACCTGGACACCAGGCCGAAACGGAATGATACGCCGCCGTTTTCGAACGGGGCTAGGCCCAAATCAGGAAATAGCAGGGCCCAGATTCTGCCGGCGCCACGCCCGTGTTTCGGTGTCGTCCCGCGCGTCGTGCGGATGCGGGTTTAACGGCATGGAGGCAGCCATTGAATAAACAAGCCGAGGTCACGGCCGAGGAAAAGGAGCTGGTTTTCCAGCGCTCGATGATCTACCGCCAGGCCGAGAAAGACTTGCAGGGCGCCAAGGACGGGGAGGGCGAGAGCGCAGCGAAGGCCGCGCACAAGGAAGCGCGCCAGAAATGGCGCGATGCCACCGACAGGGTGGCGAAGAAATACGAGGTGCCGCGGCGCGAGCCGCCATAACGAACCCGTACCCGACAGCTACAGCATCGCATGGCCGAAATCGGCCACTTTAATCACCATCAATTAGGAATATGACATGACGCAAACAACTGCAATCAAGCCGTACCGCTCACTGGACGACGCCCATGGCAACAACGAATTGCTCGACATGCTACTGGCCAAGGGCCCAAAGAACGACGCAGCTCTGGCTCGCGCGCTGGAAGTGGCGCCACCAGTGATCTCGAAGATTCGCCACGGCCGCCTGCCGGTCGGCGCCTCGCTGCTGATCCGCATGCACGAGGTGTTCGACGTGTCGATCCGCGAACTCAAGCGCATCGCGCGCGCCGAGGTGGCGGCTTGACCTGGTCGACCACACAGCCCGAGTCCGGTACCAGCGCGGTGCTGGGCGAGGAGGGCGGCCAGCAGCAAGTGCTCATCGAGCACGAATTGCCGGTCGATCCCGGCCACGTCCGGACGCGCCAGCACTACGAAGCAATGCTGCAGGAACTGCAAGGCCAGAAATGAAAAAAGCCCGCTTGCAGGCGGGCTTCCTTGAAACAACAAAAATTCGCGAAAGAATTTATGACCGAAATTGTACAACACAAAGGCATCACGATAGCGAATACGCTGATCGCGGTCGATAAAGAAGGCCGTTTTTGCCTCAACGATTTGCACAAGGCAGCTGGCGCGGAAAGCCGCCATCAACCTGCATTCTTCTTCCGTCGCCCGGAAATCCAGGAGCTGGAAGCGGAATTAAACTCTGCGCCGGCGCAGAGTTTGCCAACCATCACTTCCCAGGGCCGCAACGGCGGCACCTACGTGTGCAAGGAGCTGGTGTACGCCTACGCCATGTGGATCAGTCCGAAGTTCCACCTGGAAGTCATCCGCACCTTCGACGCCGTGGCCACCGGCCAGCAGGCGCCAGTAATAGCTGCGCCGAAGCCCAGCGCAATCTCGCCCGCCAAGGAATTCCGCGCCATCTTCGGCATTGCGCGCCTGATCGGCCTCGACAAGAACGCCGCGGCGATCAGTGCGAACCAGGGCACGGCCGCCCTGACCGGCGTCAACATGCTGCAGCTGATGGAGCGCACGCACCTGGCCACTCCCAGCCAGGAGATTTACTACACCCCGACCGAACTGGGCAGCCGCTTCGTTAAGAGCGGCAAGGCATTCAACCAGCTGCTGGTGCAGGCCGGCCTGCAAGAGAGCATCGCCGGCCATTGGGTGCCGACGGAGAGGGGGCGCGCCCATGCCTTCGTGGCGGACACCGGCAAGGCGCACTCCAGCGGCACGCCCATCCAGCAAGTGAAGTGGCGCGATTCCGTCCTGGCGGAGGTGGCGTTGTGACTGGCCAAGCTGACAATCGCGCGCGCCCGCCTGCTGGCGTAGCATCTATCCGCAATTCCGCTAATGCCGACCGCGCCGCCGATATCCTGGCCACGGTCAGGCGCTGCGGCGCCGCAACCATTGGCGATATTGCCCTGGACCTGACACTTCACCGCGAAACCGTGCGCAAGCGCCTGGCCAAGCTGGTCAAGGCCGGGCACCTCGTGCTGATCGAGGCCGCAGCAACCCATTCCCGCGCCCTGTACGGCATGCCCGACCTGGACGACCAGGCTGAATTCGACCTGTACCGTAATCGCAGCAGCAACTGGCCACGCGGCCAGCACGGTCGTGATTTGTTGGTTGCAGCTTTTTTCGGTGCAGAGCTCAGTAGCGGGAGCGAAGCATGAACTCGATCTTTCGAATTGCATTCGACGGTCCTGCGACTGAATGGGGCTGCTCTAGAGCAATCTCATTTAAAAAATTTCGATGTTTAATTTATGTCGAGTTCTGCAAGGCCGGCTTTGAAGACAGAGTAAGACACGTCAGCCGCATCCCGAAGTTTGGGAATCACATTCAGGAGCGGTTGCGGAGGTTTCGAGGTGCGTTGATCGCCGAGCCAAGAAGCCGCCGTACTTTCGAAAATAGAGATTGCGTTGATTGTTTGATGCAGCCCGTCAACCATTCCGTACGAGCCAAGCTCGTAGGGGGGAATTTGCTGCAGAGCGATACGTACCTGACTCAATATGTTCGCTCCTGCGTGGCACGCCATATTCAGGGAATGAGTAGTACCACTTTCTGCTTCCGTTTGAACCTCGTCAATCGAGCTTCTCAGTTGAAGATGGGCTCGATCCACAAGAGCAGAGACGGCCTTTGCTCGCCGCTGCAATGCTCGAAGATCTGTTTCATTCACCAACTTGGTCGCAGCACTGTTTTGACGGGTCATGACAAAAATTGCCACGACCAATGCAGCGATAGAGCCGATTGCCTGAACCCAACCAGGCCAAGTGTCCCTCGTAAGTCCCACTTGGTTGCCAATTATCGCAATAGCCACCGATCCTCCGATCAGGGCGATAGCAAGAAGTACATAGGTTTTCTTCACGAGAGCACTCAAAGTTGTTTGAAAGGAATCTTAGCATGAAGCGTGATTCCTTCACTACGGCCATGCCTATTACTTTCGGTTCTGTATGCAGCGGTCTTGAGGCTGCCAGCGTCGCCTGGGGGTCGCTCGGCTGGCGCGCCGCCTGGCTGGCCGAGATCGAGCCATTCCCATGCGCCGTGCTGGCGCACCACTATCCGGACGTACCAAACCTGGGCGACATGACCAAGGTTGCCTCCCTGATTCGCGACGGCTTTGTGCCCGCGCCGGACGTGTTTTGCGGCGGCACGCCGTGCCAAGCGTTCTCGATTGCGGGCCTGCGCAATTCGCTCGACGACGAACGCGGCAACCTTTCCCTTGTTTTTTGCGAGATTGCAGATGAAATTGACGCACGACGCGCAGCAGCTGGACTTCTTCCAGCCGTTGTCTTCTGGGAAAACGTCCCTGGAGTCCTTTCCACAAAAGATAATGCCTTCGGCTGCTTCCTTGCTGGCCTTGCCGGTGAAGATGATCCAATCGAACCGCCAGGGGGGAAATGGGCGTACGCTGGTTGTGTGTATGGCCCCGCGCGAACAGTCGCGTGGCGGACCCTCGACGCCCAATATTTCGGAGTGGCCCAACGACGCCGTCGTGTGTTCGTTGTCGCAAGTGCTGGAGAAGGGTTCGATCCCGGAGCGGTACTTTTTGAGTTCGACGGCGTGCGCCGGGATTCTCCGCCGAGCAGAGAATCGCCGCAAGACATTGCCGGCACAGTTAGAGCGAGCGCTGCGCGCCGTGGCGGAGTGCAGGACGAATGCGGCCTCGGGTTGCAGCCAGTCAGTACCGAGGATATTGGCGGAGCACCACAGGGCGACGGGGAAGACCTTGCTTTCGGTGCTGCCGTAGCCGCTCCGGTGGCACGTAGCGTTGAGCGTCCGCGCGGCGATGGCCTGGACACGCTCATCGCTGGAACTCTGCAGGCTAATGGCAAGGCCGCCGGCAGCGCGACCCAGCAGGATGCCGAGGCCGGCATGCTTATCCCTATGGCTTTCGGTGGCAACAACCAAGCAGGTGAAATTCACGTTGCCACCGCCTGCCGCGCGCATGCCGGGCCACACCTAGATTTTGAGAGCGAGACGTTCCTGGTTCAGCAGGTGGCATATCCCATCCAAAACGCTACCCGCGGCAAGGATCAAAACGGCCTGGGGATCGGCGACGCCGGCGCACCGATGTACACACTGGACAACGGGTCGCAACACGGCGTGGCACTGGCGCCCATCGCATTCAGCAGCAAGGACTACGGTGGCGATGCCTGCTACGACCTGTCACCGACGCTGCGCGCTGGAAACCACGCCGGCAGTCATGCCAACGCGGGCAGCCCGCCGGCTATCGCCTTCGACGCGCGCCAGGACTGCGTGAGCAGTACCAGCGTCTTTGGCGCTCTGGGCACGTCCAGCCCGCAAGCGCAGGCGGTCTGCATCACCGGCGACATTACTCACACTCTGAAGGCCGAAGGCTTCGATGCCAGCGAGGATGGAACTGGGCGCGGGCAGCCGATTGTCGCCTTCCAGAATCGCTTCCGTGGCGACGATGGGCGCGGATACCAGCGGGCTCCGGCGGTTTGCCAAGATGTGATCGGCACATTGGAAACAGTCAAGCAGTGGAATTTAGCTAAAGGAATGGCCGTTCGTCGACTCACGCCGCGCGAGTGCGAGCGTCTACAGGATTTTCCTGACGACTACACACTCATTCCGTTCGGCCGCACGATCCGTCCCGAAAAGCTCGACCGGGACTGGATCAAATACCTGATGCGTGGCGGCGTGATGACACGCGACCAGGTTGCGCGCGCAGCAGCTGACGGGCCGCGCTACAAGGCCATCGGCAACAGCTGGGCCGTGTCGAACGTGGCCTGGCTCGGCCGCCGCATTGATGCTGTTATGCGCGCAAACTTCGCGCATGAGCGCGAGATTGCGAGGGTGGCGTGATTTTAGTCGTCAACGAGGCCTCGCTGGGCGCAGTCTGCCTTCAAGACACCCTTGCGATGGGTGAGCAGCGTAAGCTGTTTTTCGCATTCCTGAATATGCACCAACGTGATTTGCATAAAGTAGTCACGCAGACCGCCGCCCCGCATCGAATCGAAATTTTGTCGTGTCTCCCAGAGGGCGTGAATAATTCTCAGGGAAAATGCGGCCGACTCAGGATCGGAAGGGGTTACGAACCTTTCCAGCATCTCACGCTCATGGTCAAGCCTGCCAGAGGTGAAGGTAGATGTGCCATGGGCGCCGTCTGTCTCTGCGTGATCAAGCGCACGCTTCATTTCACCTATTGCCCAATGTGCAAGCGTCCAGAGTGTTTCCGCCTTTTGCAGTTGCTCATAAACGCTTCGATCATCCGCATCTCCTGCCGCTTTTCGTTGCTGCGCCTGAGCCATCCAAAGCGCTACAAAAATTGCGACGATGGATCCCACTGCCTGCACCCAGCTCGCCCAATCCGAGGTTTTCAATCCATTGAGCCTACCAATCCAAATAAGAGCGACCAGCAAAACTATCGCAGCAATGAGGCAGATTTTCTCCCGCTTATTCATAGAAGCAATCAAAGTTGTTTGAAAGGAATATTAGCATGATCGCCAATCCAGCCCAAATTACCCGTCACCACATGGCGAACCAAGCCGCGCCCGCCTATTCGCTGATCCGCAAGGTCTGCGCTTGCGGCAAGGCCAGCACCGCCAAGCAGCTGGCCCAACATGGCAAATGCGCCGCTTGCGCGCTGGCGGCCGTGCTCGACGCAATCATGCCCGGCGACTTCGCCAAGCTGCAGCACATGCTCGGCGCCGTGCAGCAATATCCGAAATCAAAGTGGGGCTGGCGCAATTACTTTGCCGCCGGCAGCGGCCAGCAGTACGAAGCAATGCAGCGTTTGGTGGTGGCCGGCCTGGCCACGGCTGGCCGTGCTGCCAACGAAATGACCTACTTCCACGCTACCCGCCTGGGTTGCAAGGCTGCTGGCCTCGATGCAGCTGGCATCAATCGCGCGATGGAGGATTGAGGATGTCAGCCACGCTCCCGAGTCCTGTGACGGTTGTCATCGGATGCACTATCGATAGAGGTTCCGATACTTCGGCTGTTGAGAGAACCGGTATTAGCGTCAGCAGCTCAGTTCTAACTCTTCATCGCTGGTTCGGTGTACTTAAATACAATCAATCGTGCTTCTTGGATACTTTTGTCGGCCTGGACAATAAGATTCAAATTGTCTTCAATAAATATTTTCACTTCGTCCGGAGTCATGCCCTCAACCTCCCGCTCAGTAAGTATTTTGATGCAGGCCGAAATAAATCCTTGGCCTATAGCAATTTTCGCGGCGCATTTGCCAGGCAGTGGTGCAAGCGGCAAAAGGTCTTGAATATCAAAAGTAGGAATAGCTTTGAGCCGCATTCCGAGCGAATGAAAGTTAGTTACGCCAGCTTCTACTGGCCCCGTAAGCTTTTGGCTTACCACTTTGAGTTCTCGGAGCGCGCTCTCGACCCCTGTAATAACAGAGTGGACATGAATGAGCGTGACGTGCATGTGAGCCGCAGAAATGCTCGCCATGGAGATCTCCATTTCTTTTCTACGTGCAGATTCTCTGGTAGCAATCCAGATAGTTCCTGCCAACGTGCAAATGGTTCCGATTGCGGCAATCCAATAGGCCCATTCGGCTACTCCCAGGGAGCATCCGGTTTCACCCATTTTGCACCACGGAATCCAAACAGCAAGCGAAAGTCCAGCAAGTGTGGCCACCGCTATCGCAGCGACAATTATGCAAATCGGTTTGTGCCAAGCCATCAATCCTCCAATTTAAGTTGGCGGAATCGTAACACGGCGAGTATTGGTGGTGGAAAATGAAACGCTCACCCATGAAGCCCGGCAAGCCCTTGTCGCGTACGCCATTCAAGCGCACCTCGCCCATGCCCAGCACTGGCATGCTCTCCGTGCAGTCGCACCAGCGCACTGCGCCGAAGCGCAAGGCCGGCTTGAAGACCAAAGGACCGCGCTCGACACCAATCCGGCGCGCCGCGCGCGGACAGGACTGCACGCTGCGCCTGGCGGTCTGCAACTTCGACCCTGACACCACCGTGCTTTGCCATTCGAACTTTTTAAGTGACGGGAAGGGCATGGGCCTGAAGGCGCCAGACACGGCTGCGGCGTTCGGCTGCAGCGCCTGCCACGACGTGCTCGACGGCAGGCGCCCGCGCCCGGCTGATCTGTCTCTGGCCGGCCTGGAGGCCGCCTTTCGCGCGGCTGTCGGCATCACACATGAAATTTTACGGTCAATGGGCCTGCTCGCTGCAGTCCCCAACGACCAAAAACAAAATATGGAACACACATGACGCGCATTAACTTCCGTGAATTCGTGCTGGGCGCCATGCCCGGCACCAAAGCCGATATTGTCACCAAGTCAGGCGTCAGCCAGGCTGCCGTGCTGCGCTGGGTACGCCTGCTGCACGCTGAGCGCAAGATTTACATCGCCAACTGGAAGCCGCACCCACGTGCCGGTGCGGCAATGGCCGTGTACGCCGTCGGCAACCTGCCAGACGCGCCGTGCACGCTGCAGCACCTGACCAAGCGCCAGACGCGCCTGCGCTTCGAGGCCAAAGCCAAGCAAGACGGCCGTTGGGACTCGATGAAGGCGCGCTGGCGCAGCAAGTACTGGATCCGCAAGGCGGGCGCCGTGGGCGATCCTCTGGTGGCTGCGCTGTTCGGCGCGCCGCGCGCGCAGGAGGGTGGCCATGCGTGACTATGGCAAGGTGCAAACCACTTTTTGGACCAGCGAAGACACGAGCAGCATGTCGGATACCGGGCGCATGCTTGCTCTTTACCTATTGACGAGTCCGCATTCAAACATCCTGGGCTGCTTCCATTTGCCAATCGGATACGTTTCCGAGGACCTGAAATGGTCGCCGGAAAGGGTTGAGAAAGGGTTTGCGGAACTGTTAGAGAAGGGTTTCGCAACCCGTGATAACGCCTCTAAATGGGTTGTCTTGCACGCCTACTTGAAGTGGAACCCAATCGAAAACCCGAATCAAGGCATTGCGGCCGGGCGCCTGTTTGAGCAGATTCCAAACCGCTCGACCGTGAAACCCTTGCTGGCTGCGGCTCTCCGGATACATTCGAAGCATTTCCCTCGCCAGATTCTGGATGATTTTGGAACCGTTCCGGAACCGTTACCCCAACCGTTTCGAAACCAGGAACAGGAACAGGAACAGGAACAGAAGCAAGAACAGGAAAACCCCCTTGTCGAGCAAAACCAGCTCGACCCCGTGAAAACGATCTTCGCCTACTGGCAAAAAGTCATGGACTCGCCCAAGTCGGTTCTGGACGACAAGCGCAAGCGGTTTATCGCCAAGGCGCTCAAGGGCTATTCGCCGGCCGACATCTGCAAGGCTATCCGTGGTTGCTCGAAAACGCCGCACAACATGGGGCAGAACGACGCTCAAACGAAGTACAACGGCCTGGGCCTAATCCTGCGCGATGCCGACCACATCGACCGGTTCATCCGCAACGATGCTGGCCAGGCCCGCGCCAGCGCCGGCAACGAGTCGATCGAGCAGACGAATGCCCGCGTGATGCGCGAGCTGATGGGCACTGCCGCTCCGGCCGGCGACATCATCGATGCGGTGCCAGCATGAACGCCGCCGACGCGCCTCGCTTCATGCAGCTGCTGGCCGAAACCTTGGCCGCCTACGGTAAGCCACTGCCAGAGCCTGCTATGGCCCGCGCCTGGATGGCCAACCTTGAGCCGTATCCGCTTCGTACGGTGGCTGCTGCCATGCAGGCCTACCGTGACGAGAATGGCGAATTTGCGCCGGTACCGGCCGGCATCGCCAAGCGCTGCAAGCTCATGGACGGCCGTCCTGGCGCCGAGGAGGCATGGGCAATCGCACTGATCAGCCAGGACGAAATGGCCAGCGTGGTCTGGACGACCGAGATCGCCGAGGCGTTCCGGATCTGCCGGCCCGTGCTCGACTCCAGCGGCGCCATCAGCGCGCGCAAGCCGTTCCTGGAAGCGTACGAGCGCATCGTCGCCGCGGCGCGCCTGGATCGGCGCCCGGCCGAGTGGCTGGCATCCGTGGGCTGGGACAAGGCGCGCCACGTCGAGGTGCTGGGCAATGCGGTGAGGGCAGGGCTGCTGCCGGCGCCGGCTGTGGCGGGCCTGCTGCAGGGCAAGCAGGACCAGACGCCGGACGATGCCGCGCGCGAGCAACTCGCTGCAATCAAAAAAATGATTGCTGACGGCGTGGCCGCAAAGGAGGCGGCGCGCGTGGAGCGTGTCGAGCAGCAGCGCCTGGCGGACGAAGAATTCATGCGGTCGACCGCCGAGCGCGTGCAGCTTTACCTGGCTGGCGGCAGAAATGCACCCGGCCCGGCAAGCGCGAATGCCGCTCAGGATTTGCCAGAGGCACCGCCGGACTGCGCAAGGGCCATGGCCGCTACGAAGTGACGTACCCATCAGAAAAAACGGCTTAAAAGGCTTTAGATGAAAAATCAAGAAAACGAAATCGCAGCAAACAAGCGCCTGGCCGAGCTGCTGGGTTGGTCCAGCATTGTCGAGGTGGGTGGCGCCCTGGTCGGCACGCCGCCGGCGGGCGCCGCCGAAAGTCGTGGCCAGGCGCTGGTACCGGACTGGCTGGGCGACTGGACGTCGGCCGGGCCGCTGGTAGTTGAGTACCGCGTCGATTTGGAGTGGACGTATGGCGGACGGGATGTGGTTGCTATCATCAACCGGAACGATATGTACGAGGAGTTCCCCGTGCTGCTGGCTGACTTCAGTACGCCCGATGCTGCGGCACGTGCGGCCGTGGTGCGCGCCGTCGCCGAGCTGGTGGGCTGCGCATGATGGCCCGTGGCTTGCAGGCGTTGGGCCGCCTCAAGGTCGGCGCCATGAACAAGACCGAAGCCGCGTATGCGAAGACGCTGGAGCTGCGCAAGGCAGCTGGCGAGGTGGCCTGGTACAAGTTCGAAGGCCTGAAATTCCGCCTGGCGGACAACACTTTTTACACGCCTGACTTCGCCGTGCTGCTGGTCGACGGCGCGCTGGAAGCGCACGAGGTCAAAGGCCACTGGCAGGACGACGCGCGCGCGAAGATCAAGATCGCGGCCGACATGTACCCGCTACGCTTCGTCGCTGTCCAGGTGCTGCCGAAGAAGGCAGGCGGCGGTTGGAAATTGGAGGAATTCTAAGGTGGGCTTAAATTTTAAACAGGGTTATATTTGGCGAAAGTAGTATTCATAAATAGATATTTTACTTTGGTCTTTATTTTGGTAGTGAGTAGTTGTAATTATTCGATCCGCCAATCCTATAGGATGTCGATATTATTTCTTCTAAAGGTATCTCTAAGAACGCACGGTCTTTCTGTAGAAATAAAATGTATGTGTTATTAGTTCGAAGCATCAAGCTTGTCGAGGAGGTTGAGATTTTATCATGTAAGCGGTCATCCTTACACTGTAGTTGAACCAACGTTCCTCCGCCATAACCGGACAGTCTGAGGAATTTTGCATATTGATTGGGTTGAAATATATTGAATATGCAAAATGAAAAATAAAATATAGTAAGGGTGAAAGAAATTGGCCACCTTGCTTTGTGGAAGTTGAGAACAAAGCCGGAAGTGAAGCCATATATGAATGCGATAGTCATGAATAATTCTTCATCGCCCATCATTGTTTTTGGATTGAAATAAATAAGCCCATAAGAAATTGCAAGCATGAATAAACCAGTTGCTAAGCAAATACTTAGTTTAATTGCGACCGATCTTTTATGGAATTTTTCATAATCGCTTTGAAGTTTATTGAACTTTTTCAAATCTTTATCTTGAAAAAATAAAGATATGTTATTTAGGGTTTGATTTGACTTTATGTAGTTGTAAAATTTTGGGATTTTTGATTTTATTAATTCTGGCGTGACTCCAATTTTGTATATCTGTTTGTATAGCAATTGTGGGGTGTATGGAAGTTTTAGGATAGTAATTTGAATTGATTTAAGTAGTAGAATTGTAATTGAAAATACCAATGCGCTAGATAATAGCAGGAATAAACTTGAAAATGCAATCGTGGCTTTTAGGTATGGGACACTTTCAAACGGTGCTCGGAATCCCATCTCATATGCGTAGTAATAAGTTGCATAATCGCTCAGAATGCCAAGAAGCCCCGCTCCACCCAATATTCCCAATAGGGAACTTAAAATTAGCTTTATTGGGAGGCTGTATGGAATAATAAGTCTTACTTTTTCAATAAATGAAGAAATTTTAGTGTTTAAGTTGGTATTTGTATTTTGCATTTTAAAAAATTATTGCTTTTTTAATTGTGATGATTTTTTATTTAAATGATCATAAAATATGATTTCTGACGGTGATTATATTTTCCGGGATTTATTTTTTATTTCGATAATAAGATGATTTCTGGAAAGCTAATGGTTGTGGTGATATTTACCTGTATCTAATGCAATTTTACGATTGGGTCGATATTTTTCCGTTATTATGTAGTGATAAAGATGGTAAATCAATAAAATGTTATAATTTTTCATAATTTATCGTCGCGCAGTTGTGTAGCTACTTCATTTACTTTGATTTGTAAATAGTATGAAGTCTGGTGTAAGTTGCGGTGGGCTTGAAGATAAGCCTCTGAGACGTGTTAACATTGCCCGGAAAAAACGGAGGAAGCATGGGTTTCGCAGATAAATATGTTCATTCGCTCAAGTCATCAAACCTGATGGACGATGCATTTCATAATGACCTCGATGCCATCGCGGCGGCGGCGCTGGCCGGAGATCTGGGCTCGCTACTGTGCCGCGTGAAGTACGCCGACGGCACGCTCAACCGCATGTTCGAGGGCAACCATCAGAATCTGGCGCAGCTGCTGCGCATCTGGACGGCCGAGGTAATCAAGCGCGGTCGCGCGCGCAAGTGGCTGCCTGAAAACACAGCCTGGGATGCGCAGTCGGCGCAGGCGCTGTATCGGCGTGTGGCCGAGAAGTCACTGGCGCACTGGCTCGACGGCAAGTGCAAGGGCTGCAGCGGTACCGGCGTCAAGGTGCTGCTGGGGAACGGGCAGTGCACCTCCTGCAAAGGAACCGGCGTGGCGCCAGTGTACGGCGTGGCCGGCCTAGAGCTGGAGCGCGTCAAGGATATGGTGAGCGAACTCAGCGCCATTTATGACAGCCATTCCGGCAGGGCAGGCGGCCTGTTACGCGGTGGAGACATGTAGCGCAGGTTTTCTTAATCCTGTGTTTACAAACAGTATTTCTGCGGTATACTCCAGACTCTTATTCAAGAAAATTCTTCCGGAAATCGTAATGTGCGCATCGCGCCACCGATAGCTGGAATTCGCGACAGTACCCGGACCCAGCATCGGACCTGCTCGCCTTGATTTTGCCGCTTACCACGCATTATGGCCGTGGGAGCAACATCGAAGCCACCCTTGAGGCGGCTTTTTCTTTGCGCGCCACTTTCGATTCCGAAATTTCCGCAATGTCCTCGCCGACGCACCTGAGCCGCGAATGTCTGGCCCGCTGGGCGCCGATACAGTAAAAGTCTAACTCAAACCCCTCCATTGCTCTCTGCAAGGACTTTTAAGTGCTATTATTTTCTTTTCAACTTTGAGAAGGAAACATATGTCACTGATTGAGGCAGGTTATCAGAAATTCTTCGTATCTCAAGCGGTAGACTTGGATGGCAAGGTCGCTTGGTTCGCAAACTTAATTATTAGGCACAAGGGCGACGATAAGGATGTGACCGGAACGATGGACATATCGCTCCAGCTTAACGGATTTGATTTGCTCGTTAGCGCGCATCATCGTAAATTTCTGCTGAAATATGGGCATGTGATCCAATTGGATGAGGGTAAGCCGAAACTGTATGGCGAGTACAAGCTGCTCGTAGTTGATGAAGGTTCGGTGCACACCTCCAAATCAAATGATGGTGCGCTCTTAACTTTTTCTATCGCTTCAACCGGAGGCATTACGATCGGTGAAAAGTACATGTCATGTGACAGTCAATCGACTGAATGGCAGAATGATCAAAGAACTTTTAAACGAGAGATTTTGCTTGCCATCCACCGATCGCTCTATCAAAAGACGCTTACTATCGGCTCTTCGAGCTGAGCTTGTTGTAAATGGGTAGCGTTCACCCATTTCGGTAATATCTGATCTGATCCGATCATCCGCCTGTCGCATTACTGCGCTGGCGGCTTTTCTATTTGAGGTGCAGCACGTTCGATATCGACTTCCGCCGGATGATCATCACCATTGCTTTGGCGGGCACCGTGATTGGCGGCGCCGTCGTTGCGCTCGTGCTGCTGGCTTGGCACTGGTTGTGAGCACTGGCCCAGCCGACGCTGCACGCCTGGACCACCTGACACTTGCGACTGCCAGCGCGCTCCAGTGGCAGGGCTTTGAAAAACGGGCGCAGTCACCGACGCATCATGGCCAAGAGGCTCCGCCGCAATTCAACGGGGCCCTGCTTGGCACGGGCGGTTACACAGGTTATCCGCATTTGCGGGAGCTATCAGCGAGTACCGGCTAACGCCTTGGGCTTGAAGGTATCCTTCAGCCGCGACCAGACCTTCCTCCATGACGAGTTGCACTGCGGTCTCGACAATTGCATGAAGTGCGCTGTCTGGAGGATAGCCTCTGTCAGGCGCAAGAGCGTCATTTTTTGGCATCACATCAGATCCTTGTTCGAAATCAAATGATGTCAAAGCCACCTGAGTGGACTTTGATTTGCCTCAACACATCGGTGAGTAAGCGAAATGAATAAAATCCAACACCCATCGAATAACGGCGTTCTCGGCGCGCCAGCGGGCTGGGACCAGGGAGAGCTGCCATGCGGCGCTCTGCCGATCACGCGCACGCACGTCGGCGATCTGCCTGCCGTGGTGTCGTACTGGTGCCCGAGCGCCGAAGAGCTGGCCGTGTTGAATGCCGGCGGCTCCATCGCGCTTTGGGTGCTGGGCATGTCGATGCCGCCCGTCAATTTGAGCGTCGAAAGCGCTTGAGACACTACATTTAGTAGGTCGCGAGCAAAAGTGTCAAAAAACACCGGGATGAGACCACCAAAATTGCCGTCAAACACTACATCTAGTAGGTCGGAATGAAGAAAATCCGAAATTCCGCAGCGCCCACTTCAGCGCGCCCGATGCCGCCGCCCGAGTTCGCCGACCCGCTGAACAACCGTTACATGCCCGCGCCCGAGGTGCTCAAGTGGGCGCGCGCAACCATCCTCACCGAAGGCGGCGCGCTCTATAACGAAGACCACGCCCACCTGGAATATGCCGATGTGCAGTTCCTGTGGGCGCCACACGGATTCGCCAAGCAAGGCCGCACCGTGTTGGGCCAGTGCGAAGAAATGACGTTCCGCTGTGGACCGTGGCAAAAGGGCCGCCAGCAACAGCAGATGGCCGACTGGTTTGGCGCGGTGCCGGAATTCCTCATTACCTTGGACGCATCGTATTGCCTGACCTGCAGCGACGCCGAATTCTGTGCGCTGCTCGAGCACGAGCTTTATCACATCGCCCAGGAGCAGGATGAATTCGGAGCGCCGGCATTCAACAAGTACGGGCTGCCGAAGTTGTGCATGCGTGCTCATGACGTCGAGGAGTTTGTCGGCGTGGTCCGGCGCTACGGCGCCAGCGAGGACGTGCAGCGCATCATCGACGCGGCAAAGACGGCGCCAGAAGTGGCGAAAATCAACATAGCGAGGGCGTGCGGAACGTGTCTTCTAAAGGCTGCGTAGCCTTTACGTTGCTTTACAGGAAACTAAACCATGGCCGCACTCAAGGACGAGGTGAAGCTGTTCATCGTCAATGCGCTGGCCTGTTTCGACGCGCCCACGCAGGTGTCGATAGCGGTAAAAGAGGAATTCGGGCTCGATGTGAGCCGCCAACAGGTGTCCTGCTACGACCCGAATACCTACGTCGGCAGGAACCTGAGCCAGAAATGGCGAATGATCTTCGAAGATACCCGGGCCAAGTTCCGCGCCACGGCCGAGGAAATCCCGATTGCCAGCAAGGCATTCCGCCTGCGTGGCCTGGGCCGGCTGGCGCAGAAGGCCGAGAACATGCGCAACTTGCCGCTGGTGGCCAGCCTCTATGAGCAGGCCGCCAAGGAAGTGGGCGATATCTACGTGAACAAGGGCAAGGCCGAGCAGGCCGACCAGGCGCCCACACCTGTCACCATCACCTTCGGCGTGAAAGACGCCAAGCGCCATGACGACAATCCAGTTTGACCTGAACGTACCGCAATCCAACTTCCTGCAGCTGCCGCACAAGTTCAAGGCCTACGTGGCCGGGTTCGGCTCCGGCAAGACGTTTGTGGGCTGCGCCGGAATCTGCGCCCACTTTTGGCAATGGCCAGGCATCAATCAGGGCTACTTCGCGCCGACCTATCCGCAGATCCGCGACATCTTCTATCCCACGATGGAGGAGGTGGCCTACGCGATGGGCCTGCTCATCAAGGTGAAGCAGGGCGACCACGAGGTCGAGGTATATGAGGGCCGGCGCTATCGCGGCACGGTCATTTGCCGCTCGATGGAGAAGCCGGAAACCATCGTCGGCTTCAAGATCGGCCACGCGCTGATCGATGAGCTGGACGTGATGCCTTTGAAAAAGGCGCAGACGGCCTGGCGCAAGATCATCGCCCGTATGCGCTACAAGGTGCCTGGGCTGATGAACGGCATCGACGTGACGACGACGCCCGAGGGCTTCAAGTTCGTCTATCAACAGTTCGTGAAGGCCATCCGGGACAAGCCTGAGCTGGCCAGCCTGTATGGCCTGATCCAGGCCAGCACCTTCGACAACGAGCTGAACCTGCCAGATGACTATATCCCGTCGCTGATGGCCAGCTACCCGCCGGCGCTGATTGATGCCTACCTGCGCGGCAAGTTCACCAACCTGACGAGCGGCAGTGTGTATGCCGACTTCGACCGCGCGCTGAACCACACGAATGAGATCATCCTGCCCGGCGAGCCGCTGATGGTGGGCCTCGACTTCAACGTGCAGAACATGACCGCCTGTGTCAACGTGGTGCGCGACGGCCTGCCGCGCACGCTGGCCGAGCGCGTGCAGGTGCGCGATACGCCAGCCATGGCCAGGATCCTGAAGGAAGACTTCAAGGACAAAGGCCACCAGGTGAAGATTTTCCCGGATGCGTCCGGCCAGAACACCAGCAGCAAGAACGCCAGCGAGTCCGACCTGTCCATTTTGCGCCAGGCGGGCTTCCTGCTCGAAGTGAACCACTCAAACCCTGCGGTCAAGGACCGGGTCAACGCCTACAACGGCATGATCCTGAACGCGCAGGGCGAGCGCCGCTGGAAGATCAACACCGACATGTGCCCGACCACCACCGAGGCGCTCGAGCAGCAGGTGTGGGGAACTGACGGCCAGCCTGACAAGAAATCTGGCCACGACCATCCGAATGACGCGAACGGCTACTTCCTCGTGAAGCGCTACCCGATCGTGAAGAGCACGACGACCACCGCGCCGCTGCGCATGTAACAACAAGGATTTCCATGACCGACGCCGTACGCAAACAATCAGCCGAAGCCGCAAAGCTGAACGAGGATTGCGCCCTGGTAGCCGCGCTGCTGGGTGGCACCAAGGCCATGCGGGCTGCCGGCAAGACCTATTTGCCGCAGTGGCCAGGCGAGGACGCCGCAAGCTACGATCTGCGTCTGGCCGTGGCCACGTTGTTCCCGGCCTATGCTCGTACCATTGATGTGCTGTCGGCCAAGCCGTTCAGCAAGCCGGTGACACTGGGCGAGGATGTGCCGGAACGGCTCAAGCCTTGGTTGCAAAATGTCGACTTGTCCGGCCGCGACCTGCATAGCTTCCTGTCGGAGATCACCCAAGAGGCGATGGGCTACGGCTTCGCTGGCATCTTGGTCGACTTCCCCAAGGCTGGCAATCTAGTCACGAAGGCCGACGAGCAGGCCGCTGGCGTACGTCCGTACTTCGTTCAGGTGCACGTGCAAAACATCCTGGGCTGGCTGCCGAAGAATGCCACCAGCCTGAACGGACTGACCCAGCTGCGGTTGCTGGAAAGCGTGTCCGAGCCGGATGGCGACTTCGACACCAAGGAAATTGAGCAGGTGCGCGTCCTGGGGCGGGGCACCTGGCAGACCTGGCGCCAGCGCGAGGCCGGCAGCAAGAAGGAGTGGGCGCTGTTCGAGGAAGGCGTCACCACGCTGGAGACAATCCCGTTCGTGCCCGTCTACGGCAAGCGCCTGGGTTACATGCAGGCCACGCCGCCGTTGCTCGAGCTGGCGCATAGCAACATCGAGCACTGGCAAAGCAAGAGCGACCAGCAGAACATCCTGCACATTGCGCGCGTGCCAATCCTGTTCTCCAAGATGCTGGGCGAGGGCGGCATCACGGTCGGCGCCGGGACCGCAGTGAAGTCGGACTCGCCCGAAGGCGACCTTAAATTCGTGGAGCATGGCGGCAAGGCCATCGAGGCCGGCCGCCTGTCCATTCTCGACCTGGAAGACCGCATGCGCCAGGCTGGTGCCGAACTGCTGGTGATCAAACCGGGCAACGTGACCGAATCGCAGACACTGGCCGACAACGAGCAGGGTGCGTGCGCGCTGCAGAAGATTGCGGGCAATGTGGAAGACGCAGGCGACCAGACGCTGCAGTTCATGGCCGACTGGGTGAATGAGCCGGAAGGCGGCCACATCACCATTTTCAAGGACTTCGGCGCGGCGTCGCTGGCCGAGGCCAGTGCGGAATTGCTGTTCAAGAGCGTGGCCAACAACAGGATTTCCGGCGAAACCTACTTCAATGAGCTGCAACGCCGCGGCATCGTATCGCCAGATTTGAAGTGGGAGGATGAGCAGGAGCGCATCCAGTCCGCGCCACCTGACCTGGCGGGGGAATAAATGGGCGCGCTCGAAGAGTGGATTGCCGAAATGTTCCTGACGCACTCCCTGAATCTGTTGCGGTTCTCGGCAGGTACGCAGGACAAGATCCTGCTGTTGATGGCGGCCATGTCGAAGGAACTGACGGCCAAACTGAACGAGGGCGAGATATCGACCTATGGCAAGCAGCGCTTGGGTGCGCTGTTGCGTGAATCGAATGCGTTGATTTCGTCGCACTACACTGGTATGCAGGCGGAGATGACCCGCAACCTGACCGGCATGGTGCGCATCGAGGCCGATTACACGGCCAAGGTGCTGACTCAGGGCCTCAAGATCGAGCTGGGTGCAAAGCTGCCGCCGGCGAGCTACCTCGAAAAGCTGGTCGGCGACACGCTCATCAAGGGCGCGCCGTCGGCGGACTGGTGGAAGCGTCAGGCGCTCGATACGCAGTTCCGGTTCGCCAGCCAGGTGCGGCTCGGCGCAGCGCAGGGCGAAACGACGTCGCAGATCGTGTCGCGCGTGCTGGGCAAGAGCTCGAAGGTGGCCGATTCGCTGGCCAACAAGCCGGCATTGCCTGCCACGCCTCCAATGCCCGATGCGAAGGCGCCGCCCGCCGGGCCGGCAACGAAGCCGGGTGTGCCGCCAGCTGATCCGGCCGCCAAGCCTCCCGGGGCCGCACCGGATCCTGTCGCGCCGGGCGAGCAGGGCATCTTGAAAACGTCAGCCGCAAACGCGCGCGCACTGGTGCACAGTTCGGTGCAGGCCGTGGCCAACGCCGCGCGGCTGGCCTCGTTTCAGCAGAACGCGGACTTGATCGATTGCCTGGTCTGGCTGTCGACGCTGGATTCGCATACCTGCCTGCTGTGCGCCATGCGCGACCTGCACGAGTACTCGTTGCATGACCAGGAGCCGATCAACCACACGCACGAATGGGCGGGCGGGCCGGGGAGCATCCATTTCAGCTGCCGCTGTACGCTCAGCACGCGCACCAGGTCATTCAAAGACCTGGGCATCGAGCTGGACGAGCCGACTGATGGCACGCGCCCAAGCGATGGCGGGGCAGTCAGCGGCAAGATGAATTTCGCCAGCTTCCTGGCCAGTAAGGACGCGGCGTGGCGGGCTGAATACTTGGGCCCGGGCCGTGCCGAGATGTATGAGGCGGGCAAGATCACTCTGAACGACCTGATGAACCTGAAGGGCCGCAAGCTGACGTTGGAGCAATTGCGGGCGAAGTACCAGTAAAATGAAAAATAGGTAATTTACCTAAAACATTGATTACTGGAAGGCGTAAAGATGGCGTTCGATATATTTGTTGAGCATGATGAGAAGCGGAGCGGTTACTGGATTCAAGGTGATGGGTTCGATTTCTTCGCCTACTTTACCGGCGACGAGAAAAACGAATTCATTGAATGCGACTCGGTCCGAAGGGAGGGGAGCGACTATGCCCTCCATCTATCCATACGCCTTGGGCGAAACGGGAAAGTCGATAAAGATATTCTAGAAAGCGCCATTCAACGCGAGTTGAGCAAATATTGGCTATAAGTTAGGAACGCAAATCAGCAAACCCGTCACGGCGGGTTTTTATATTCATTTCAGGCCGCCCGGGCAACCAGGCGGCTAATGAGATGGTCACCCTCCACCCTATAAGTTACTAAACTTATAGGGTGTTTTCATTTCTGAAGGAGGCCATCATGGAAAACGTTACGCTCATCGGCATCGATCTCGGCAAACACAGCTTT
>NZ_PDZL01000015.1 GCF_002735705.1 Janthinobacterium sp. BJB426 | reverse complement strand
AAGATTGACGCTGCACTTACATCAAATGCCCACACTTATCGACTGTTAATTGTTAAAGAACTGTATTCGGTTACTGCTTTCGCGCTATCGACAAAGCGTTGTGTTTGTCAGCTGCGAAGAAGGAAGATTATGAAGCATTTCACTACATCCGTCAACTCCTTCTTTTTCTCGTCTCACTCGGCATTTGCATGCGTCGTTCAGCGAGGGGGCGAATTATAGCCCTGGCCCGAACTCCCCGCAAGCGCTAATTTGCATCCGGGCAAATATTGCTGTGTGATATCGTAGTGCCGACCATACCCTGCCTCATCCATATAGATTCCCATGCCTATCCCACACATTACCTCTACCGCCAATCCCGCCCTGGCCAGCGCACTCGAACACGCCATCAATAGCAAGACCAAGCCGCTGGGCAGCCTCGGCATGCTGGAAACCCTGGCCCATCAGATCGGGCTGATCCAGCAAGGCACGCAACTGGCATTGCACCAGCCTGCCATCATCGTTTTCGCGGCCGACCATGGCGTCGTCGCCGAAGGCATTTCCGCCTATCCGCAAAGCGTGACCTGGCAAATGGTAGAGAACTTCCTCGGCAATGGCGCCGCCATCAATGTCTTCGCCCGCCAGGCCGATTGCGCCCTCTATATAGTAGACGCTGGCGTGAACCATGATTTCGGCCCGCGCGACGGCTTGCTTGACCGCAAGCAAGGCCCCGGCACCCGCAACTTCGCCCAGGAACCCGCCATGAGCCAGGAACAATGCCTGGCCGCCATGCGGGCGGGCATGGACCTGGTTGCCACCCTGGATGGCAATGTACTGGGCTTTGGCGAAATGGGTATCGGCAACACCACCGCTGCCGCGGCACTGATGCACAAGCTGACGGGCACGCCCGTCGCCGATTGCGTGGGCGCCGGCACCGGCCTGTCGAAAGATGGCGTGTTGCATAAACAACGAGTGATCGAAGCTGCCGCTGCCCATCACGCGGCAGTCCATGAGCCGCTCGACGTGCTGGCCACCTTTGGCGGCTTCGAAATCGCCATGATGGCCGGCGCCATGCTCAAGGCGGCCGAACGGCGCATGATTCTGCTGATCGACGGCTTCATCGTCAGCAGCGCCCTGCTGGTGGCGGCCCGTCTGCAGCCGGCCATCCTCGATTACTGCGTGTTTTCGCACTGCTCCGATGAAAACGGCCATCGCCAGTTGCTGGCCAGCCTGGGCGCGCGTCCGCTGCTGCACCTCGATTTGCGCCTCGGTGAAGGCACGGGTTCGGCGCTGGCCTTGCCGCTGCTGCACGCGGCCGTCAACTTCATGCGCGAGATGGCGACGTTTGCCTCGGCCCAGGTCAGCGAAAAGTCCACGCCAGACTAAGACGATGACCAATCCCGTTTCTGCCGCAGTCCACCAGTGCCGATTGTTCTTCATCGCGCTGCAGTTCTTCACGCGCCTGCCAATACCGCGCTGGGTGGGTTTCGAGCCGGCCTGGCTGCAGCACGCCTCGCGCTACTTTCCACTGATCGGCGTGGTGGTGGCGACCATCAGTGGCGCCGTGTATCTGGTCGCCAGCTGGCTCCTGCCTTCGGCGGTGGCCGTGCTGCTGGCCGTCGCCGCCGGCATCTACCTGACGGGAGCCTTCCATGAAGACGGTTTTGCCGACATGTGCGACGGTTTCGGCGGCGGCATGACGCGCGGGCGGGTGCTGGAAATCATGAAGGATTCGCGCATCGGCGCGTATGGCGCCATCGGCATCCTCTGCCTGCTGGCGATCAAGTGCGCGGCGCTCGCTTCACTGCCGCCTGCAAAGGTGGTGGCGACATTATTCATCGCCCACCCGCTCTCGCGCCTGGCCGCCGTGTCGCTGATCTGGCTCATGGATTACGCGCGCGACGAAGGCAAGGCCAAACCGATGGCGCAGGAGATGACGACGGGAGAATTCATCATCGCCGCTACCTGCGCCCTGTTGCCCGCCATCGCCTGCGGCCTGCTGGGGATATTTGACTGGGCCACGCTGGTCTTTGCCGTCGTGGCGGCGGCAACTGCCGCATTCTGGCTGGGCCGCAAATGCCAGCACCGCCTGCAAGGCTACACGGGCGACTGTCTGGGCGCAGTACAGCAACTGGCGGAAGTGGCGATTTACTTGGCCATCCTGTCCAGCTTTCAACCTCCATTGCGCTTCTACTAAACAAGCATGCGCCTGATCCTCGTTCGCCACCCCACGCCGCAGGTAACCAGCGGCACCTGCTATGGCCGCAGCGACGTGGCGGTGGCGCCGCACGAATTGGCCGCCGTGCGCGCCAGCCTGCAAGCGACTTTGCCGGCCGGCGTGCCGCTCTACACCAGTCCGCTGCGCCGCTGCGCCGGCTTGGCGTCAGCCTTGGCGCAAGACCTGCCTTCCAGCGCCCTGCGCCTTGACGCGCGGCTGGCCGAGATGGATTTCGGCGCGTGGGAAATGCAGCCCTGGCACGCGATTGCGCGCGCGGACATCGATGCCTGGGCCGCCGACCTGGCCTGGTACCGCCCCGGCGGAGGCGAGAATGTGCTGGCGATGGCCACCCGTGTCGATGCGTTTTTAGGCGATCTGTTGCGCGAACAACACGAAACGGTGGTCATCATCTGCCATGCGGGCACCATCCGCCTGCTGTCGGCATTGCAAGCCCGGTTGCCATTGGAGGAAACGGCCCTGCTGGCTGCCCATTCCGCCCATAAAATCGCCTACGGTGCGACGGTCGTCGTCGATTTCTGATATCGAATCGTCCAGCCAACCATTTCAGTCCACGTCCGCTGCACGTATAATGGCGGGGTTTTGGTGCCCGCGCTCATGTCCATGAGCGCAGTTAAACGGGAAACACGATGCCGCGCTCGCGGCGAACGTGTGCTGCCCCCGCAACGGTAAGCAAGTGTCGCCCCTCGCAACAGGAAGCGGACGACAAGCTATCTCTGACAACCACTGTGCTTGCAATCATCGAGCATGGGAAGGTGGGATAGCCGCACTTGCCAGCCCGGATACCGGCCAGGACAGGTGGAAGTGTGCGAACGGG
Source organism: Janthinobacterium sp. BJB426 (assembly GCF_002735705.1). GTDB lineage: Bacteria > Pseudomonadota > Gammaproteobacteria > Burkholderiales > Burkholderiaceae_D > Janthinobacterium. The sequence goes on along the minus strand of NZ_PDZL01000015.1, from coordinate 145,059 downwards.
GATGTTCGCGATCCGAATGGCCCATGGCCATCTTCGATCGTCATCTTCAGTTCCCACTTCTGTTCAATCTAGCCTACGGGGACGTCGGCTGGTTGCATATTACTTACTGAAAACTATCATGACCCATGCTGTTTCCCGCCACGCGGCGCTCACGTCGCTCGCGCTAGCCATTGCCGCGCCTGCCGCTTTCGCCCAAGCCACGCCAGACACCTTCGATCCCATCGTCGTTACCGCCAACCGCTACCCGCAGCACCTGAGCGAAGTATTGAGCGATACGCAAACCATCAGCTCGGAAGACATCGCGCGCTCGGGCGCCGGTACGCTGATCGATCTGCTGCAAAAGCAGCGCGGCATTGAAGTCAATCGCTATGGCGGCCCAGGCACCGATTCGAGCGTATTCATCCGCGGTGCGAACGGCAACCAGAATATCGTGCTGGTCGACGGCGTGCGTATCGGCTCCGCCACATCTGGCACTGCCAGCTGGAGCGCCCTGCCGCTGTCAAGCATCGACCACGTTGAAATCGTCTACGGCCCACTGAGCACCATGTATGGCGCCGATGCCGTCGGCGGCGTGATCCAGATCTTTACCAAGAAAGGCGACGGCGCGACGCGCTTTTCCGCCTTCGCCGGCTACGGCCGCGACAACACCCGCCAGCTGGAAGCCAGCGTTGCCGGCTCTACCGGTGGCAACAACAGTTTCAGCTACGCGCTGACTGCGGGCAAGGAAAAATCGGATGGATATTCCGCCACCAAACCTGGTAATTTTTCCTATAACGGCGATAAAGACGGCTACGACAAGGAAAGCGTCAGCGGCCAGTTTGGCTACCAGATGGCCAAGGGACATGACGTCGGCCTGGTTTTCCTGAACAGCAAACTGGATGCACAATACGATGCGGGCTTGAACTTCGACGCGCGCAACGACAAGAAACAGGAAAGCATTTCAGTCTTCACGAAGAACCAGTTCTTGCCGAACTGGACCAGCGAGCTGCGCTACGCAGAATCGAAAGACAAACTGACCGCAGTATCCGCCGCAGGCACCTCCGGCAGAAGCCAGTTCGACACCAAGCAAACTGACATCAGCTGGCAAAACGATATTCTCATTGGCCGCGACACCCTGCAACTGCTGGGTGAATACCGTGACGAAGACGTCGTGAGCTCGCTCGAAGGCCTGTCCGGCGGACGCAATACAAAGTCTTTCGCGGCATCGTACAACCTGGTGCGCGGCGCTCACCTGGCCAGCATCAGCGGCCGTCGCGACGACAGCTCGGTGTACGGGACGCACAACACGGGCAGCGTCGCCTATGGCTACCGTTTCAGCAACGCTTTGCGCGCCAGCGCCAGCTATGGCACCAGCTTCCGCGCACCGTCCTTCAACGATCTGTACTACCCTGGTTTTGGCATCCCCACGAACAAGCCAGAAAAAGGCCGCAATGCTGAAATTGGATTGCACTACAACGACGGCCAATCGCAACTGAGCGCGATCTACTATCATAACAAGATTACCGATATGATCAACTACGTAGCGGCTTGCCCAGTTATTGGCTGGAAACCAGGCTATGGCTGCAGCACGAATGTCGACAAAGCTCTGCTCGAAGGCGTGACACTGGCTGGCGCGCATAAATTCGGTGCCTTCAACGTCAGCGGCAATATCGACCTGCAAGATCCGCGCAATGAATCCATCGACAAGCAACTGGCGCTCCGCGCAAAAAAACACGCCAATTTCGCTGTCGATTACACGACCGGTCCTTTGACCGCCGGTACGGAATGGCAGTTGTCGGGCAAACGTTTTGCAGATCTCGCCAACACAAGCACTCTCGGTGGCTATGGCTTGCTGAACCTGTACACCACCTACCAGTTCGCGCGTGACTGGTCGGTGCTGGCACGCTGGAACAACATCACCAACAAAGACTATGAACTGAGCCGTTTCTACGCGACGCCACGCTCGAACCTCTTCGTTGGCGTACGCTACGGCATGAAATAAGCACGTAGTAATGATGTAAGCTGCGGGCGATGGCATGCCGCCATCGCCCGCAGATGCAGTTCTGCAGTCCCCGTTTTTAAGGCAGTACATGCACCCATTTTTCCGCAATATGCGCCACCGCGCCACCGTGATCCTCACGGTGCTGATCGTGTGCGCGATTGCCAGCCTGATTTTCTCCGGCATGATCGGTTCGATCGCGATCCCGCTCGCCGACCTGCCTGCCGCCCTGCTCCATGTCGTGCAGGGCAAGGCCGACACTCTCGCCGCCACCTTGCTTGACCTGCGCCTGGGCCGGGCGCTGACCGCCTTTGTCACCGGCGCGGCGCTGTCGCTGGCCGGCGTCATGATGCAGGCGCTGCTGCGCAACCCCCTGGCCGACCCGTACGTGCTGGGCATTTCCGCCGGCGCCTCCGTCGGCGCACTGGCCGCATTGCTGTTCATGTGCGCGCTGTGGGTGGTCGATGCGGCCGCCTTTGCCGGCGCCGTCGGCGTATCGATGCTGCTGTACTTTTTTGCCCGGCGCGACCTGCGCGGCGGCACGGCAGCCGAAGGCGGCGCCTCGCTCCTGCTGCTGACGGGCGTGATCCTGGCCTCGGCCTGCATGGCCATCGTCACCCTGATGCTCTCGATTGCCCCGGAAAGCCGCTTGCGCAGCATGGTGTTCTGGATGATCGGCGACCTGTCCGGCGCACCGGCGCGGCTGATGCCCTGGCTGGTCCTGGCCGGCGCCCTGGTCTTCGCCTTGCGCTGCGCGCGCTCGCTGAACGTCATGGCGCTGCATGCGGAAGCGGCCAGCACCCTGGGCGTGCGCGTGGGCGCGCTGCGCAAGGGCCTGTTCTTCTGTTCCGGCCTGCTCACGGCCAGCGCCGTCACCAGCGCCGGCAGCGTGGGCTTCGTCGGCCTGATCGTGCCGCATGCGCTGCGTTTTGCCTGCGGCCCCGATCATCGCCTGTTGATACCCGCTGCCGCGCTGGCAGGCGGCACCTTCCTCGTGCTGGCCGATACCCTGGCGCGCACCGTGCTGGCACCGTTGCAGTTGCCCGTCGGCGTGGTGACAGCCATGATCGGTGCGCCCGTCTTCCTGTACCAACTGCACCGATTACGCCGCACATGATACGTACTTACCAACTCGGCCTGAAGGCGGGCACGCGCTGCCTCGTGGAAAACCTCATCTGGCACATCAGGGATGGCGAATGCTGGAGCGTGATCGGCCGCAATGGCGCCGGCAAAAGCACCTTGCTGCGCACCCTGGCCGGCTTGCGCGAACCGGATACGGGCCACGTGACGATACAGGGCCGCGCCCTGATCGACTGGCCGCTGGACGCACTGGCGCGCGAACGGGCTTTCCTGGCGCAGGCGCGCCATGACGCGTTCTCGTACCGCGTCATCGAAACCGTGCTGTCGGCGCGCCACCCGTATCACGACAACCATTACTGGGAAGGCAGCGACGACCAGCGCATCGCCCTGGCGGCGCTGGCCTCGATGGAAGTGGAACACCTGGCCGAACGCGATGTGCGCAGCCTGTCCGGCGGCGAACGTCAGCGTGTGGCGATCGCCGCCATGCTGGCGCAGGATACGTCCTTGCTGCTGCTCGATGAACCGGCCAATGCGCTCGACCTGGCGCACCAGGTCAGCGTCATGGGCCTGCTGGCTAAGCTGTGCCGCGAACAGAATAAAACCGTGGTGATGGTGGGGCATGACCTGAACCTGGCGCACAGCGTTTCGACCCATGCGCTGCTGCTGATGGGCGACGGCGGCTGGCTGGCCGGTCCCGTGGCCGACGTGATGCAGGCATCCATCCTGAGCGACTACCTGGGCCACCCGATCGAGATCATCGATCACGGCAAACGCAAGATATTCATACCGAAAGAGGACTGACATGAGCGACAACATCGACGCGGACACCGCAGCCAATACCGCAGCTATCAACGAACGCCACCGCGTGCGCATGGAGCGCAAGAAGGCCATCATCGACGCGGCCATCGCCAAGGCCGACAAGGAAATCGGCATCATCATCGTCAACACGGGCAATGGCAAGGGCAAGAGTTCGAGCGGCTTCGGCATGGCCATCCGCGCCATGGGCCACGGCATGAAGGTAGGCGTGGTGCAGTTCATCAAGGGCGCCATGTCGACGGGCGAAGAAAAATTCCTGCGCCGCTTCCCCGACGAAATCAGTTTTCATGCGATGGGCGAAGGCTATACTTGGGAAACGCAGAACCGCGAGCGCGACATCGAAAAGGCCGAACTGGCCTGGGAACAGGCGAAGACCTTTCTGGCCGACCCAAGCTACGGCCTGGTGCTGTTCGACGAACTCAATATCGCCCTCAAATACAACTACCTCGACGTCCATAAAATCATCGCCGACCTGCTGGAACGCCCGGCCATGCAGCACGTGGTCATCACGGGCCGCGGCGCGCCGGACGAATTGATCGCGATCGCCGACACCGTTACCGAAATGGCCGTCGTCAAACATGCGTATGCGGCCGGCATCGGCGCGCAACTCGGTACCGAGTGGTAACAGCGCCATGACGCGCACACTGGTCTTCGGCGGCGCCCGTTCCGGCAAGAGCGCTTATGCGGAAACGCTGGCCCGCGAGTCCGGCAAGGAAGTACTCTACCTCGCCACGGCGCAGGCGGGTGACGGCGAGATGGCCACGCGTATCACGCATCACCGCGCGCAGCGCCCGGCCGGGTGGGTGACTATCGAAGAACCGCTGCGCCTGGGCGACGCCATCCTGCGGGAAGCCCGGCCCGGCCGGCTGCTGCTGGTCGACTGCCTGACCCTGTGGCTGACGAACCTGATGTTTTCCACTGGCGAGACGTATCCGGATGTGGGCGACATCACCCTGCCAGAACTGTTCCACAGCGAGCGCGCGCACCTGCTGTATGCGCTGGCGGAAATCGAAGACACAGCTTGCGACATTGTGCTGGTATCGAATGAAGTGGGCATGGGCATCGTGCCCTACGGCGCCATTTCGCGCTGCTTCACCGATGAAGCAGGCCGCTTGAACCAGGCCGTGGCGGCCGTCTGCGACAGGGCTGTCTTTGTCGCCGCCGGCTTGCCCCTGTACCTGAAAGGCGGCCCATGCTGAGCGGGCTGTCGCTGCCCATGCTGGCCGCCTTGATGACGGCCGGCGTGCTGCTCGACCTGCTGATGGGAGAAACGCGCCGCTGGCATCCGCTGGTCGGTTTTGGCCGCTTCGCCAGCGCTCTGGAACGCCTGCTGAACCGGGGCCGTGGGCGTTTGCTGCGCGGCGCGCTGGCGTGGTCGCTGGCCGTGCTGCCCATCAGCTATGCCGCCTACTGGCTGTGCGGCCTGGCCGGTGCGGCGCTCCACGTTTTCCTGCTGTATCTCTGTCTGGGCCTGCGCAGCCTGCGCGACCACAATCAACCGATTGCCGATGCATTGTCCATCGATGACCTGGACAACGCACGTCTGCTGACGGCGCGCATCGTCAGCCGCGACACGGCCAATGCCGATGCGGCCAGCCTGGCCAAGGCCAGCACGGAATCCCTGCTGGAAAACGGCAACGACGCCGTCTTTGGCACCCTGTTCTGGTTTGCCGTGGCGGGCGGGCCCGGCGCCGTGCTGTTCCGCCTGGCAAACACGCTCGACGCCATGTGGGGTTACCGCAACGCACGCTACGACTGGTTCGGCTGCTGCGCCGCGCGCATCGACGACGTCTTGAATTACCTGCCGGCGCGCCTGACGGCCATCTCCTATGTCATGCTGGGCAAGAATATGGCCGACAAAAAACGCGCGTGGCACTGCTGGCGCACGCAGGCGCCCAACTGGGGCAGTCCGAACGCGGGCCCCGTGATGGCCAGCGGCGCCGGGGCCCTGGGCCTGGCTTTGGGCGGCGACGCCATTTACGACGGCGAGCTGGAACGCCGCCCGCCTTTGGGCAGCGGCCGCCCGGCCGAAGCGCGCGACATCGACCGCGCCTGGCGCCTGGTGGCCGAGACGGCCTTGTTGTGGCTGATCTGGATGGCGCTGCTGGCGGGCCTGTTCTACCTGAAGGGGAAATACCTTGCTTGAACATGGCGGCAACCTGCGCGACGCCGCGCGCGAATATGGACGACCACTGGCCGACTGGATCGACCTGTCGACCGGCATCAATCCGCACGGCTATCCCGTGCCCGCCAGCAGCGCCAGCGCCTGGCACCGGCTGCCGGAAGCCGATCCTGCGCTGGCGGCAGCCGCCTGTGCCTATTACGGTGCACCAGCCATGCTGCCGATCGCCGGCACGCAAGCTGCCATCCAGGCCCTGCCCCGGCTGCGCGCGCCGTCGCGCGTGGTGGTCGCCGCGCCGTCGTATGCGGAACACGCGCACCACTGGGGCCAGCACGGTCACGAATTGCGACAAGTGCCGTATGCGCAGCTGGCCGATGCCATCGACCACTGCGACGTGCTGGTCATCTGCAATCCGAACAATCCCACCGGTGAGCGCATCGCTCCCGCACTGCTGCTGGAATGGTCGGGCAAGCTGGCCGCGCGCGGCGGCTGGCTGGTGGTCGATGAAGCGTTCGGCGACACGGAAGCGCAAGCAAGCCTCGGGCCGCACACAGGCCAGCCGGGCCTGATCGTGCTGCGCTCGGTGGGCAAATTCTTTGGCCTGGCGGGATTGCGCCTGGGTTTTGTCGCCGCCCATCCCGCCCTGCTGGTGCAACTGGCCGACATGCTTGGACCGTGGACCGTCAGCGGTCCGGCGCAGCAGGTGGCGCTGGCCGCCTTGAACGATACGCACTGGCAGGAGGCGATGCGCGAACGCCTGCGCGGCGATGGCGAGCGCCTGCGCCAGTTGTTGGCCGCGCACGGCATCGCCAGCAACGGCACGGCGCTGTTCCAGTGGTGGCCGGAAGCACGCGCCGAAGCGTTCTGGCGCCACATGGCAGAATCGGGCATCTGGGTGCGCCTGTTCCGCCACGCGGCCCATGGCATCCGCCTGGGCTTGCCCCCCGACGAACACGCCTGGCTGCGCCTGCAGCAAGCCCTCACCACATGGAAGCACACATGAACCACTTGAAAACAGCACTGCTGCTGGCCGGACTGGTCTCGCTGCAAACACACGCCGCCATCACCGTGCGCGACGACGACGGCAATACCGTCACTTTGGAAAAACCGGCGCAGCGCATCCTGGCGCTGGCGCCGCATGTGACGGAGCTGCTGTTCGCGGCCGGCGGCGGCGAGAAGATCGCCGGCGTCGTCAGCTACAGCGACTATCCGGAAGCGGCAAAGAAAATCACGCAAGTGGGCGACAACCGCCAGTACGACATGGAGCGCATCATTGCCTTGAAGCCGGACCTCATCGTCGTGTGGATGCATGGCAGTGCCGAACGTCAGATCGCCATGCTGCGCCAGCTGAAGGTGCCCATCTATCACAGCGAACCGCGCAAGCTGGCCGACATCCCCGACAGCATGGAGCGCCTGGGCCAGTTGATGGGCACGGAAAAAGTCGCCAAGCCGGCCGCCGCCCAGCTGCGCGCCAAGCTGGCCAGCTTGACGGCGCAATACGCGCAGCGCCCGCCCGTGCGCGTGTTTTACCAGGTATGGGACAAACCGTTATATACCTTGAGCGGCGCGAGCATCATCAGCGACTCCATGCGCGTATGCGGCGCGCAGAACATCTTTGCCGCGATGAAGGTGGTAGCGCCCGTCGTCACGCCGGAAGGTGTGCTGCAGGAAGACCCGGAAGTCATCTTCGGGACAAGCGAAAAAAGCGATCCGCGCAGCGAAGGCGGCCTGGCTATGTGGCGCGCCTTCCCGTCGATGACGGCCGTGCGCAAGAATAACCTGTTCCGCCTGAATGGCGACCTGCTGAACCGCGCCGGCCCGCGCATGATCGAAGGTACGGCCGCCATGTGCGAGCAGCTGGAAGCGGCCCGCCAGCACCGCACGAAAGCCGTCCCATGACGCAGCAAGTGCCGTTTCCAGCGCTGATGGTGCAAGGCACGACGTCGGATGCGGGCAAGAGCACCATCGTCGCGGCCCTGTGTCGATTGTTGAAACGCCGTGGCGTGATGGTAGCGCCGTTCAAGCCGCAAAACATGGCCTTGAATAGCGCCGTAACGAGCGACGGCGGCGAGATCGGCCGCGCGCAAGCCTTGCAGGCGCTGGCGTGCGGCATTGCGCCGCACACGGACATGAATCCGGTACTTTTGAAACCATCGTCGAACACGGGCGCGCAAGTGATCATCCACGGCAAGGTGCGCGCCGAGATGGATGCGCGCGACTACCAGCAATACAAGACCATCGCCATGGGCGCCGTGCTGGAATCCTACACGCGCTTGCGCCAGCAGTACGACGCAGTCGTCGTCGAAGGCGCGGGCAGTCCCGCCGAAGTCAATTTGCGCGCGCGCGACATCGCCAACATGGGCTTTGCCGAAGCCGTCGACTGTCCCGTGATCCTGGTGGCCGACATCGACCGGGGCGGCGTCTTCGCCCACATCATCGGCACCCTGGCCTGTCTGTCCGACAGTGAGCGGGCGCGCATCCTGGGCTTCGTCATCAACCGCTTCCGCGGCGACGTCTCGCTGCTCACGCCAGGCATCGAGTGGCTGGAACAGCAGACGGGCAAACCCGTGCTGGCCGTGCTGCCCTACCTGCAAGGCTTGTTCCTCGACGCGGAAGATGCCGTCGAAGCGATGCAGGCCGAACGCGGCGCCTTCAAGGTGGTGGTGCCGCAACTGCCGCGCATCAGCAACCACACGGATGTCGACGCGCTGCGCGCCCACCCCGAGGTCGACCTGCAATTCGTCCAGCAAGGGCAGCCGATTCCGCCGGCCGACCTGGTAATCCTGCCTGGCAGTAAAAACACGCGGGGCGACCTGGCCTGGCTGCAGCAGCAAGGCTGGCCCGCCTACCTGGCAAAACACCTGCGCTACGGCGGCAAGGTGCTCGGCATCTGTGGCGGCTTCCAGATGCTGGGGCAAAGCGTGCGCGATCCGCTGGGCGTGGAAGGCGCGGCGGGAGAGTCAACGGCGCTGGGATTGCTGGACATGGTGACGGAGCTGACGAGCGAAAAACGCCTGGAACAAGTGAGCGGCTACTGCGCGTTTTCCGGCGCGGCCGATGCGCCCGTGGCAGGCTATGAAATCCACATGGGACTCTCGCATGGCGCGGCGCTGGCGCAGCCGGCCTTTGTCATCGATGGGCGGCCGGAAGGAGCCATGTCGGGCGACGGGCAAATCCTCGGCAGCTATTTGCACGGCATGTTCGACACGCCCGCCGCGTGTTCGGCGCTGCTGCGCTGGGCGGGGCTGGACTCCGGCCACACGGTGGACACCGCCGCCCTGCGCGAGGCCAGCCTGGAGCGGATTGCCGATGCCGCCATACCGCTGCTGGCTGCGCTGGATCACATCAAACGCTAGCGACTAATTTTTCAAGCACATGCCCATGTACGAGCGGTCGGTCGAAAACTCAACCGCCATGCTCGACGACACAGGCATGAACATCGAATAATCTGCCGGCACGTCGGCCGGATCCTTGAACACGGCGATGCCATCGAAATCGACGGCCAGCGCGCCCAGGCCCAGCTTGTTGGTGGTGATGGTTTCGGCGTGCGTCTTGCCAGCGGTGTTGTTGGTGATGGTGGCGGTGCTGCCGGCAACGACGATGTTCGCGCTGATGCCCGACGCCGCACAAGCGTAACTGCCGGCGATTTCGGTGCCGATCTTTTGCTGTTTGGCCGCCACGATGGTGCCCACGCGCAGCACGTTCTGCTGGTTGCGGCTGTAGCGGTCGATAAACAGCGCCAGCCCCCGGTCACCCGCGTGCACGTGCACGATGCCGAAGTCCTGGTCACCCTGGCGGGCGAAGAGCAAGCCGTTCTTTGCATCCTTGACCAGGGTCAGGCTGGCGTTTTCCGCTTCCAGCTGCGGCGATACCGCAGAACACACGCCTTGCGCATTGAACACGCCGCCATTGCACAGTTGCGCGCTGCCATCGGCCGCCACCTTGAGACTGCCTTTCGGATTGAAACGGTCGCCTCCGTTCGAGGCATTACGCATGGCGCCCAGGAAGATATAACTGCCGGCCAGCTTGGCCACGTCGCTCACCGCATAGCCGGTGCCGCTGACGGTCGAGACCATATTACCCAATTTGATATTGCCCGACAGAAGACGCGTGCGCGCATCGACGGTGACGCTGAAATCCGTTGCCGTGTAGGTGGTGAGATTGCCAACGGTGGTGGCGCTGAACGTACCGCTGCGGTCGCTCAAGCCGAACTGCGTCGACAGCACGCGGATGGCGTAGGTTTTCTTGACGTTGTCGAAGGTGATGCGCCAGGTGTCGCCGATATCGGCGGCCACGTCATACACGCTTTCATCGGCGCTGGCGCCCGCAATGACGCTCAAGCCAGCCTCCTTGGCCACGGCGGCTGACGCCACGGCCACGCTGTCGACGGGTGTAACAGGAGGCGTGACCACGACGGGCGGGGTGATGGGCACCTCAGGCTTGCCGCCATCGCTGCTGCCACCACATGCGGACAGGGCCGCGCCCAGGACAAGGAACGTAAATGCATTTTTCATGTGGTGTGACTTTCGAGGAAAAGAGGCCGGAGCTGCAGGAAAACACATGTTAGCCTTGCCGGCAATCTATTGCCATGGAACAAATGTTCCATGGACTAAGCCCCCGGCACGCTGCCAAAATGAATGGCGTGGGCGGCACGCCTGCGCCATTTATGTGACAATTCGTCGTACTGTCGGCTCCGTTTTTTCTCCTCAGGCTCGCATCCATGACCAGTTCCCCGATCAAAAGCTACCTTCCCTGGGTGGTCGCCACCGCCCTGTTCATGGAGCAACTCGACTCCACCATCGTCAACACCGCCATCCCCGCCATGGCCGCCAGCCTGAACGTGACGCCACTGAGCCTGAAGGCCGTCGTCACCAGCTACATCCTGAGCCTGGCCGTGTGCATTCCCATCAGCGGCTGGATGGCCGACCGCTTCGGCACGCGGCGCGTGTTTTCCGCCGCCGTCGCCATCTTTACCCTCGCCTCCATCCTGTGCGGCCTGTCCGTGAATGCGCCCATGCTGGTGGCTGCGCGCCTGCTGCAAGGGGTGGGCGCGGCCATGATGATGCCGGTGGGCAGGCTCACCATCATCCGCACCTTTCCCAAGTCGCAATTGCTGGCGGCCATGAATTTCGTCATCATCCCCGCCCTGATCGGCCCCCTGCTGGGACCCACGGTGGGCGGGCTGATCGTGCACTGGCTGTCGTGGCGCGAGATTTTCTTCGTCAACGTACCTGTCGGCCTGGTGGCGCTGTACCTGGCGCACCGCTACATGCCCGATTACTATGGCGACAAGCCCCGTCCGCTGGACCTGATCGGCCTGGTGCTGTTCGGCACGGGCATCGCGCTGCTGTCGTGGCTGCTCGAAATTTTCGGCGAACACCGCATCGACGGCACCTCGTTTGCCGTGCTGCTGTTCATCTCCATCAGCCTGCTGGCCGCGTATGTCTGGCATTCGAGCGAAGTGCTGCATCCGCTGCTGCGCCTGACCCTGTTCAAGATCCGCACCTTCCGCGTCTCCGTCGTGGGCGGCTTCGTCACGCGCCTGGGCGTGGGCGGCCTGCCCTTCCTGCTGCCGCTGCTGTACCAGCTGGGCCTGGGCTTGCCCGCCTGGCAATCGGGCTTGCTGATGATGCCGTCGGCCGCGGCCGCCATGGGCATGAAATTCATTTCCGCGCGCGTGCTGGCACGCTTCGGCTATCGCCAGGTACTGATCGTCAACACCGTGCTGATCGGCGTCACCATCGCCATGTTTTCGCAGGTGGGCGTGGGGACGCCCCTGTACGTGATCGTCGCCATCAGCCTGTGCATGGGCTTTTTCAATTCGCTGCAGTTTTCCAGCATGAACACCATCGCGTATGCCGACGTCGACAAGAGCGATTCGAGCATGGCCAGCACCATCGCCAGCTCGATGCAGCAACTGTCGATGAGCTTTGGCCTCGCCTTCGGTTCGCTGATCACGGGCTGGTACCTGGGCGACATGCCGCAGTCGGACCGTGCCATGCTCAGCACGGCCCTGCACCACGCCTTTCTGACCCTGGCCGCGCTGACGGTGCTGTCCTCGCTGACCTTCTGGACCTTGCGCCGCGACGATGGCGAAAGCATCAGCAAGGGCACGGACAGCGACGAGGATGATGCGGCCGACGTGAAGGCCCAGGCCGTTGTGCAGACGGAAGTACAAACCACAAAAGGCTGAGCCACATCAAGCTTGCCGCCAGCGCCGCTGGTGCTTTTGCCCCACGCTGCTAACGTGACGGCAGGAGGTGCACATGGCGGCCGAGCGGCGCTTTGCGTGGAAGGGCACAGACCGCCATGGCAAGGCGGTCGATGGCGTCTTGCGCGCCGCCGACGCCAGCGCCGCCAAGGCCGCGCTACGACGCGAAGGCATCCTGGCTACACGTGTGCAGGCAGCGCGCAGCGCGCCCGGCAAGGCCATCACGCGCAAGGATATCGCCCTGTTCACGCGCCAGTTGTCGACCATGATGGCGGCCGGGGTGCCGCTGCTGCACGCCTTCGACATCGCCGGCAAGGGCCACGCCAAACCCGCCGTCACCGAGCTGATGCGCGACTTGCGCCACGATATCGAAGCGGGCAGCAGCCTGCAGCAGGCGTTCCGCCAGTTCCCCCTGCTGTTTGACGAACTGTATTGCAATCTGCTGGCGGCAGGCGAACAGGCAGGCATCGTGCAGGACTTGCTGGCGCGCCTGGCCACGCACCAGGAAAAAGCCATCACCCTGCGGCGACAAGTGCGCGGCGCGCTGATGTATCCGCTGGCCATCGTACTCGTCGCCATCGTTGTCACGGCCATCATCATGAGCGTGGTCGTGCCCGCTTTCCGCCAGGTCTTCGACAGCTTTGGCGCACCGTTGCCGCTGCCCACCCTGGTCGTCATGGGCGTGTCCGCCTTTGTTGTCCGCTACTGGCTGGCCTTGCTGGCGGCGCTGCTGCTCGCTTGCCTGCTGCTGCACCTGGCCTGGCGCCGCTATCCCACGTGGCGGCGCAACACGCAACTACGGGCGCTGCGCCTGCCCGTCTTCGGCCCCCTCTTGCGCAAGGCGGCAATCGCCCGCTGGACGCGCACCCTGGCGGCCATGTTCGCCGCCGGCGTGCCACTGCTCGACTCTCTCGGCCTGGTGGGCGCCGCCTCCGGCCACGCGCTGTACCAGGAAGCGACGACACGCATCGAAAGCGAAATCCGCGCCGGCGGCAGCCTGGCCCTGGCCATGGAACACAGCGACGTGTTTCCCCCGCTGCTGACGCAACTGACCCTGATCGGCGAGGAATCGGGCGCCCTCGACGCCATGCTGTCGCGCGCGGCCGACATCATCGAGGCCGACATCGACGCCACCGTGGCCACCCTTTCCACGCTGCTGGAACCGGCGCTGATGGTGGTGCTGGGCGTGCTCGTCGGTTCCCTCGTGATCGCCCTGTATTTGCCGCTTTTTAAGTTGGGCGCCGTGATTTGAAGACATGTCGACGCAAAACGTCCCCATGCGCCGGCGGATGTTTTACACTGCTGCAGTGCCAGGCAATGTTTGCGCGGCAACATTCATCCCCTCAGACAAGTTCACCATGCTGCAAGATACCCTGCTGTTCGCCGCACCCGGCAACCTGCCCGTCGCCCTCGTCGCCGCCCTGTTCGGCCTGATCGTCGGCAGCTTCCTGAACGTGGTGATCCACCGCGTGCCCAAAATGATGGAGCGCGACTCCGATAATTACGTGGCGGAAGAAAGCGGCCTGCCCCTGCCGCACACGGACCGCTACAACCTGATGCTGCCGCACTCGAACTGCACCGCCTGCGGCCACCGCATCACGGCCATGGAAAACATCCCCGTCATCAGCTACCTGCTGCTGCGCGGCAAGTGCAGCGCCTGCAAGGCGCCCATCTCCGTGCGCTATCCGCTGGTGGAATTGCTGACGGGCGCGCTGTCTGCCCTCTTGATCTGGCACTTCGGCAGCGGCTGGACGGGCCTGGCGACGCTGGTGTTTGCCTGGCTGCTGATCGCCATGACCTTCATCGACGCCGATACGCAAATGCTGCCGGACGACCTCACCTTCCCCCTGCTGTGGGCGGGCCTGCTGGTCAATATCAACGGCACCTTCGTGCCCCTGCAGGACGCCGTCATCGGTGCGGCCGCCGGCTACCTGGCCCTGTGGGCCGTGTACTGGGCCTTCAAGCTGGCGACAGGCAAGGAGGGAATGGGCTATGGTGACTTCAAATTGCTGTCGGCGCTCGGTGCGTGGCTGGGCTGGACCATGCTGCCGACGATCATCCTGTTGTCGTCGCTGGTGGGCGCCGTGGTCGGCATCGGCCTGATCGTGTTTGCCAAGCGCGGGCGCGACAAGCCGATTCCGTTCGGCCCCTACCTGGCGGCGGCTGGCCTGATCGCGCTGCTATACGGCACGCCCCTGTCGCGCCTCACACTGGGCCTGACCAGCTGACCCGCGCAGCAGCGCCCCTATGGATAAACACATGCAACTACACAACGTCCCTTATTTCAGCGTGGGTCTCACCGGCGGCATCGGCTGCGGCAAGAGCACGGTGGCCGACCTGTTCGCCGCGCGCGGCGCCTCCATCGTCGACACCGACCAGATCGCGCACAACCTGACGGCACCGAATGGCGCGGCCATGCCGGCCCTGGTGGCGGAATTCGGCGCCGACTACGCCGATGCGCGCGGCGCCCTCGACCGCACAAAAATGCGCAACCTCGTGTTTGCCGACGCCGCCGCCAAGGCCAGACTGGAAGCCATCCTGCACCCGCGCATCCGCCAGGCCACCCTGGCGGCGGCCGAAGCAGCAACGGGCAGCTACGTGATCTTTGCCGTGCCCCTGCTCGTCGAGTCCGGTGGATGGGTGGAGCGGGTCAACCGGGTGCTGGTCATCGATTGCCTGGAAAGCCTGCAAGTATCACGCGTGATGGCGCGCAATGGCTTATCGGAAGAACAAGTCAAAGCCATCATGGCCACACAGGCCACGCGCGCCATGCGCCTGGCGGCGGCGGACGATGTGATCGACAATAATGGCGATTTGGCCGCTCTGGCGCCGCAGATTGCCCAGTTGCACGATTTATATCTGGCATTTTCAAAAAGAATGGCCAGAATCGGGTCGCAACGTTTGTAATTTGTCGACGCTTGGTTCAAAATCACGGGATTGTTTGCAGGTCCTTACTTAAGGGAATTATTTTGATTGTCTACGAATACCCTTTCAACGAACGCATACGTACCTTGTTGCGGCTGGAAGACCTGTACGACAAATTCAAGTTCTTCATCCAGCAAGAGCATGCAATGCAGCACCATGTTGCCTTGGCAACTATTTTCGATATGCTCGAAGTGGCCGGCCGCGCCGACCTGAAGTCCGACCTGCTGCAGGAACTCGAGCGTCAGCGCCAGAGCCTGCTCGGCTACCGCAGCAATCCGAACGTGGAACCGGAAACCCTCGACGCCATCCTCGGCGAACTCGACAGCGTCAGCGGCGCCCTGGTGGCGGCGCAAGGCAAGACGGGACAGAATATCCGCGACAATGAATGGCTGATGAGCATCCGCGGCCGCACCATCATTCCGGGCGGCGCCTGCGAATTCGACTTGCCGTCATACTTCGCCTGGCAAAAACGCAGCTCGGAACAGCGTCTGACCGATATCCACGCCTGGTTCGCCCCGCTGGCACCGCTGTTCGACGCGCTGGCCCTCGTATTGCGCCTGCTGCGCGATTCCGGCGGACCCGTTAAACTGATCGCCAATGGCGGCAGCTACCAGCAAATGCTGCAAGGCAAGGTGTACCAGATGCTGCGCCTGAGCCTGGATGAAAACAGCGGCGCCATCCCGGAAATTTCCGCCAACAAATACATGCTGTGGGTACGCTTCACCACCCAGGGCGGCGACTTGAAACCCAAGCCGCTGGAAGAGGATGTTCCGTTCGAGCTCACGCTCTGTAATTTTTAATTGTTACTTATTTACCCCATCATGACCGTCGTTAACTGCCCTACCTGTGCCGCCAAAGTCGAATGGACTGAAGCCAACAAATTCCGCCCCTTCTGCTCGGAGCGCTGCAAGCAGATCGACCTGGGTGCCTGGGCCGAAGAGAAATACACGATCCCCGCGGCCGACCCGTTCGAAGATCCCCTGGCAGACGAAGACAACAAGCCGCAGTAAGCCGCAATTAGCTTCAATTAAACGGATTTTCCAGGCGCAGCCCCTGCGCCGCGAAACTGTCAAGCCTGCCACTGACCACCGTCAAGCCATAGGCGATGCCCATCGCCGCGATCTGTCCATCGATGCCATGCGCATGGCCGCGACCATGCAGGCGGGCGCACACGAGCGCGCAATCGAGGTCGAATTCCAGCAAGCGGGGCGCATACTCTGCCAGCACGGCTTCCAGCCAGCCTTCCAGCGCCAGTGCTTCCAGCGCCGCTTCGCGCCGCCAGCTGCGCTGTATACCTGCGCGCAATTGCGCGATCACCTGCACCGGCACATAGCGCATCTCTGGCGTCACCCGCTCGAAGAAGGTAGCCACGCCTGCTGGCGCGGCGCCGCCCTTGCGCGCCGCAACGATCACATCCGTGTCGACCAGATAGGCGGGCATGGCTCAAGGGCGGCGTTCGAAATCCGCATCCAGCCCCACGTCGGGCATGCCGCGCAGAATATCGTCGAGCGGGCGCTTCGGCAGCGGCCGCAAGGCGCTGCGCAAGATGTCGCGGTGCTCGTCCTCGATGCTGCGCCCATGCGCGCGGGCACGCTTGTGCAAGGCGGCGATCAGCAATTCATCGGTATCGGTAAAGGTCAGTGTCAGCGGCATGCGAGACTCCCCAATGCGTGATGAAAGCACTGTAGCGCAAAGCGCCGACTATACAAGGAAAGTCACAGGAAAGCTTGCGCCAGCACGCAGCGTGATGCTGCCCGCTGGCACAAGTAAAGATTATGCAGGCGCCAGGGATTCCCGACGTACCTCATCTAACCATTCCAGCAGGGGAATGGTGGCCGGCAGCAAGGGTTCCACGCCGACCGTGCCTTGCCAGGCGAACGCCTGCCCTTCCAGGCTTTGCGGCTCGCCCCGCCATTCGCGGCTGATATAGAAATGCAGGCGCACATGAGCGTGCGGATACACATATTCGACGCCGCACCAGGGTTCGGCACTGTCGATATATAGCCCCAGCTCTTCGACAAACTCGCGCTTCAAGGCGTCAAGAATGGCTTCGCCGGCTTCGACTTTACCGCCAGGAAATTCCCAATAGCCGTCATACGGCTTGCCGGCCGGGCGCTGGCCCAGCAGCACGTCGCCATTCGGCTTCATCAGGATGCCGACGGCGACATCCACCGGTGTAATTTTCACTTCGCTCATTGCGGCAACTTTCCCGCAGGAAGTTTCCCCGCATAGTCGCGCGCGAATTGCCACGCCACCCGGCCCGAACGGGAACCGCGCTGCAAGGCCCAGCGCAGGGCGTCGCCGCGTGCTGCCGCAATCTGTTCCGGCGTGCAGCCAAACGAGGCCAGCCAGTGCGCCGCGATATCGAGGTAATCGTCCTGCTTGAACGGGTAGAACGACAGCCACAGGCCGAAGCGTTCGGACAGCGAGATTTTCTCTTCCACCGTCTCGCCCGGATGCAGATCGCCATCGTCGTCCGTCTTGTAGCTGGTGTTATCCGACATGCGTTCCGGCATCAGGTGACGGCGGTTCGAGGTGGCGTAGATCAGCACATTGTCCGATTGCGCGGCGATGCTGCCGTCGAGCGCCACTTTCAGCGCCTTGTAGCCGCTCTCGCCCTCTTCGAACGACAGGTCGTCGCAAAAGATGATGAAACGCTCGGGGCGCGCCGCCACCAGGTCGACGATGTCGGGCAAGTCGGCCAGATCGGCCTTGTCGACTTCGATCAGGCGCAAGCCCTGGTCGGCGAACTGGTTCAGACAAGCCTTGATCAAGGAGGACTTGCCCGTGCCGCGCGCACCCGTCAGCAGCACATTGTTGGCGGGGCGGCTGGCAACGAACTGGCACGTGTTCTGCTCGATCTGCGCCTTTTGCGTGCCGATATTGTGCAAGTCATCCAGAGCAATGGACGAGACATGCGCCACGGCCTGCAAATAAGGCAGCGCGCCCTGGCGCCGGCGCCAGCGGAAGGCAAAGCTGTTCCAGTCGGTAGCCGGCAAGGCCGGCGGCAAGATCGACTCGAGCCGCGCCAGCACCCGCTCGGCGCGGATCAGGAATTGATCGAGACTGGTCATGAGCGGTAGTCGGCGTTGATCGACACGTAGTCATGCGACAGGTCGCACGTCCACAAGGTGGCCGTGGCATCGCCGCGCGCCAGCTTGACGCGGATGGTGATTTCGCTTTGCTGCATCACGCGCTGGCCATCCTGTTCCTGGTAGTCCGGGTTGCGGCCGCCATTCTGGGCCACCCACACGTCGTCCAGATACAGGTTCAATTGGCCCACGTCGAGGTCGTCCACACCGGCGTAGCCGATGGCGGCCAGGATGCGGCCCAGGTTCGGGTCGGAGGCGAAGAAGGCCGTTTTCACCAGCGGCGAATGGGCGATGGAATAGGCGATCTTGCGGCACTCTTCCACGTTGCGGCCGTCTTCCACGGTCACCGTCATGAACTTGGTCGCGCCTTCGCCGTCACGCACGATGGCTTGTGCCAGGAAGGTCGACAGTTCGGTGACGGCGGCCGACAGTTCCGCATAGTGCGGCGAGTCGATGGAATCGATCACCAGGCTGCCGGCGCCTGTTGCCACCAGCATGAACGAGTCATTGGTGGACGTGTCGCCGTCGATGGTGATGCAGTTGAACGATTTGTCGGCTGCCTGCTTCACCAGCTGGTCGAGCACCGGTTGCGCCACGGTGGCGTCAAACGCGAGGAAGCCCAGCATGGTGGCCATGTTCGGCTTGATCATGCCGGCGCCCTTGCTGATGCCTGTCAGGGTGACCGCGTGGCCACCGATGGTGACCGTGCGCGAGCCGGCTTTCGGCTGCGTGTCGGTGGTCATGATGGCTTCGGCGGCCGAGAACCAGTTGTCCGACGTCAGCGCTGCTACCGCTTGCGGCAAGCCGGCGACCAGGCGCTGCACAGGCAGCGGTTCGAGGATCACGCCGGTGGAAAACGGCAGGATTTGCTGCGGCGTGCAGCCCAGCAGCTCGGCCAGCGCGGCGCAGCTGGCCTGCGCGTCGGCCAGGCCCGATTCGCCCGTGCCCGCATTCGCGTTGCCCGTATTGACCAGCAGCGCGCAGATCGGCGCGGCGCCGGCCGTCACGGCCGCCAGGTTGGCTTTCGAAATTTGCACGGGCGCGGCGCAGAAGCGGTTCAAGGTGAACACGCCGGCCACGGTGGCCGTCGGCGCCAGTTTCAATACCAGCAAATCCTTGCGGTTGGGTTTCTTGATGCCTGCTTCGGCAACACCGATTTCAATGCCGGCGACGGCTTTCAAGTCGGCGGCGACGGGCTTGGGAGAATTGACGGCCATGGTGATTTCTTCTGCGAGGGAAAAGGGAAGCGCTATTGTAGCGCCTTCGCGGCGCCGGTGAACATGCGTGCCGGTAGATGCGCGCGCGCAAATTGAAAAGGCATAAAAAAACGGAGACCGCGGTCTCCGTTTTTTGTCAGGCAGTCAAACCGCCTTATGCCAGCTTGCCGTGGCAGGCCTTGTACTTTTTGCCGCTGCCGCAAGGGCATGGGTCGTTACGACCGACCTTGACACCCATGCTCACGCTCATGTCGTCGACGTTGTCCATGTTGCCGCCGGCAGTAGGCGCCAGCAGCTCTTCCGGCGCCGCGTTCGGGTCGAATTCGGCGTGCTGGTAGTGCACGTTTTCCACGTGCGACTGCTGCATCGCCTGTTCGGCCGCATCGACTTCTTCACGCGACTGGATGCGTACCGTCATCACGTGTTTCGTGACGTCGTTCTTGATCATGTCGAGCATCTGGCCAAACAGTTCAAACGCTTCGCGCTTGTATTCCTGTTTCGGGTTCTTCTGCGCATAACCGCGCAGGTGAATACCCTGGCGCAGGTGATCGAGCGCCGCCAGGTGTTCGCGCCAGTGGCTGTCCACGCTTTGCAGCATGACATTGCGTTCGAAGCCGCCAAACGATTCCTTGCCGACGATATCGATCTTCGACTGGTACACGGCATCGGCCGCGACCAGCACTTTTTCCAGGATCTCGTCGTCCGTCAGGGTCGCATCGGCTTCCAGCATTTGCTGCAGCGGCAAGTCGAGCTGCCATTCGCTGGCCAGGGTGTTTTCCAGACCCTTGATATCCCACTGCTCTTCCACCGATTCATGCGGCACATACTCGTGCACCAGGTCGGTGAACACGCCATGGCGCAGCGAGCCGATCATGTCGGAAATATCGGTCGTTTCCAGCAGCTCGTTACGCTGCTGGTAGATGACTTTACGCTGGTCGTTGGCGACGTCATCGTATTCCAGCAATTGCTTGCGGATGTCGAAGTTGCGCGCTTCGACCTTGCGCTGGGCCGATTCGATCGAACGCGAGACGATGCCTGCCTCGATCGGTTCGCCTTCCGGCATTTTCAGGCGGTCCATCACGGCGCGCACGCGGTCGCCGGCGAAGATGCGCAGCAGCGCGTCGTCGAGCGACAAGTAGAAGCGCGACGAACCCGGATCGCCCTGGCGGCCGGCACGGCCACGCAATTGATTATCAACGCGGCGCGATTCATGGCGTTCGGTGCCGATAATGTGCAAACCGCCCGCATTGACCACATGGTCGTGCAAGGATTGCCATTCATCGCGCAAGGTCTGCGACTGGGCTGCCTTGTCGGCGTCGCTCAGTTCAGCATTGGCTTCGATGAACTTGATCTGGTTTTCGACGTTACCGCCCAGCACAATGTCCGTACCGCGGCCAGCCATGTTGGTGGCGATGGTGATGGCTTTCGGACGACCTGCCTGGGCGATGATTTCCGCTTCGCGGGCATGCTGCTTCGCGTTCAGCACGTTGTGCGGCAAATCGGCCTTGGTCAGGATGCCCGACAGCAGTTCCGAGTTCTCGATCGAGGTCGTACCGACCAGCACGGGCTGGCCGCGCTCGTAGCAGTCGCGGATGTCGTTCAACATCGCGTTGTATTTTTCCGCCGACGATTTGTAGACCTGATCCTGGCGATCCTTGCGCTGCAGCGGACGGTTTTGCGGGATCACGACCGTTTCCAGGCCGTAGATTTCCTGGAATTCGTACGCTTCGGTATCGGCCGTACCGGTCATGCCGGCCAGCTTGGCGTACATGCGGAAGTAGTTCTGGAAGGTGATCGAGGCCAGGGTCTGGTTCTCGTTCTGGATCTTGACGCCTTCTTTCGCTTCGACGGCCTGGTGCAAACCATCGGACCAGCGGCGGCCCGTCATCAGACGGCCCGTGAATTCATCGACGATCACCACTTCATTGTTCTGCACCACATAGTGCTGATCCTTGAAGTACAGCGCATGCGCGCGCAGGGCCGCATACAGGTGGTGCACGAGAGTGATGTTGGCCGAATCGTACAGCGATGCGCCTTCCGGCAGCAGGCCCATCTCCATCAGGATGCCTTCTGCCTTTTCGTGGCCGGCTTCCGTCAGCAGCACCTGGTGCGCCTTTTCATCCTTGGTGTAGTCGCCCGGCACGTCAACCTTGCCCTTGCCATCCGGCGTTTCTTCACCGATCTGCAAAGTCAACAACGCAGGCACTTCATTGATCTTGTGATACAGGTCCGTATGGTTCTCGGCCTGGCCCGAAATGATCAACGGCGTACGCGCTTCATCGATCAGAATCGAGTCGACTTCATCGACGATGCCGAAGTTCAGGCTGCGCTGCACGCGCTCGCGCGCTTCGTAGACCATGTTATCGCGCAAGAAATCGAAACCGAATTCATTGTTCGTGCCATACGTGATGTCGGAGTTGTACGCCTGCTGCTTGGCGCTGTGCTCCATCTGCGACATGTTCACGCCCGTCGACAGTCCCAGCCAGGCATACAGGCGGCCCATGGTCTCGGCATCGCGCTGCGCCAGGTAATCATTGACGGTGACGATATGCACGCCCTTGCCCGACAGAGCATTCAGGTAGGCTGGCAAGGTTGCCATCAGGGTCTTGCCCTCGCCCGTGCCCATCTCCGCGATCTTACCGAAATGCAAGACCATGCCGCCGATCATCTGCACATCGAAATGGCGCATGCGCAGGACGCGCTTGCTGGCCTCGCGGCAGACGGCAAAGGCTTCCGGCAACAAGGCATCGAGCGATTCGCCAGCGGCGATGCGTTCCTTGAAGGCAGGCGTCTTCGCTTGCAGCTCGGCATCCGACAGCTTTTCGATGGCCGGCTCGAGCGCATTGATCTCGCGTACCGTTTTTTGGTATTGCTTGAGCAGCCGCTGGTTGCGGCTACCGAAAATCTGGGTCAGTAATGACATGCTTGAATTCTTGAAAAAACGCCGTTAAAAAAAGCTCGGTAGGGAACAACGAGGTAGGTATCGCGTCACCGCACGGAGTTCGACTATGGCAAAAGACGATGATTTTATCATGCGTTCCCGACATGGTTGGGGTAATGCGCCATATAACAATAGCTTAATGACAAACAAATGGCAGAAATTGCGGACATTTTCCATACTGTAAGGCAATACGGCCCGCCCGCCTGCGCCACACCCACCGCCGCACTCGTCATGCGCGGGCGAGTGTGCTATGTTTCGGCCATGCGATCTCCCATTTATTCTCCGGCACCGCGCCGCGGCTACGGCTTTGCCCGTTCAGGCCCGGCCGTCACGGGCGCAACCGATTTTCTGCGCGGCAACGCGACGATGGCCTCCCTGATGCCCACCGTCACGCGCTTGGCCGCCCTGCAAAAAGATTGCGCCAAGGCCCTGCCGGCCATGTTCGAGCATTGCGACATCCTGCAATTCGAGGGCGGCCAACTGGTGCTGGCCACGCCGAACGCGGCGCTGGCGGCCAAGCTCAAGCAGCAATTGCCGAAGTTACAAGGGGAACTGGAAAGAAAGGGCTGGCAGATTTCAGGCATCAAGCTGAAAGTGCAAGTCATCAAGAGCATCGCGCCCATCGTGCATACGCGGGCGCTGGTCTTGCCGGAAAAAGCCATGTCAGCCCTGGAAGAGCTGAGCACGGCCCTGCCGGCGTCGAAGCAGAACGAACAATTGATCGCGGCGCTGCGCAACATGGTCCGCCACCACCGCGAACCTGGGAACACCTGAGAAAAAGTCCATGGCGGCGTTGCATTGCCTGGCCGTACTATTCGTACTGCCTGCGGCAATGCGCCTTGCCCTGAACATTTTTCAGGTGCTCCCTAGCCCTAAAATTATTTAAAAACAGCAACGGTCGTCAAGTCAAGGACCACTCGCGCTCCATCTGGCGCAAGTAGGATTGCGGCGCCGCCTCGTTCGTGGCGAACGACACGATTTCATAGGATTCCGGCTGTTCCAGCAGCGCCAGCAGCAGCTGGTTGTTCAGCGCGTGGCCGGACTTGTGCGCCGTGTAATAGGCCAGCAAAGGGTGGCCCACCAGGTACAGGTCGCCGATGGCGTCGAGTATCTTGTGGCGCACGAACTCGTCTTCATAGCGCAAGCCATCGGCGTTGAGGATGCGGTATTCGTCCATGACGATGGCGTTTTCCAGCGAACCGCCACGCGCCAGGCCCATGCCGCGCAGGCTTTCCACGTCCTGCATGAAGCCGAAGGTGCGTGCGCGCGCCACATCGTGC
The DNA here is from genome assembly GCF_002735705.1 of Janthinobacterium sp. BJB426. Taxonomy (GTDB): domain Bacteria; phylum Pseudomonadota; class Gammaproteobacteria; order Burkholderiales; family Burkholderiaceae_D; genus Janthinobacterium. The sequence goes on along the minus strand of NZ_PDZL01000015.1, from coordinate 121,397 downwards.
ACGTACGACACGTCGCCGAAATCGACGGAAGCGCGCTGCATCGTGCCATCGACGGCAGGATGGTTGAACTCGATGAAGAAATCAAGCTTGAAGCCATCGTACGGCGACAGGCGCGCCCATTTTTCCGCGTCGCCCTTGCCGTGACGCACCTCCACAGGCTTGATGACCTTGATGAATTTCTTCGCCGCCTGCTGCTCTTCCACGCCAGCCTGCTGCAGCAGGTAGACGAAGGACGAGGCGGAACCATCCATGATGGGAATTTCTTCCGCATTCACGTCGATATACATATTGTCCACGCCGAGGCCAGCCGCGGCCGACATCAGATGTTCCACGGTGGAAACCCTGGCGCCGTCCTTGATCAGCACGGAAGCCATGCGCGTGTCGCCCACGGCCATGGCGCTGGCGGGGAACTCGACGATGGGATCGAGGTCGATGCGGCGAAACACGATGCCCGTGTCGATCGCGGCGGGACGCAGGATCAGCTCGACCTTGGTGCCGGAGTGCAAACCGACACCGATGGTGCGGACCTGTTGTTTGATGGTGCGTTGTTTTAACATCTGTCGATTATATCTATTTGCCGGATTTTCGTTGCGGCGCGGCATGGCTGACGCCAGAAATACCACAACCGCTCATTAAGGATGTTCGCTTTCCGCATGCACGGCTTCACGGCGCACGAGGTAAATGCCGCTGCCGATGATGATGGCCGCGCCAATCAGGGTGTATTCGTCGGGCAAGGCGCGCCACAGCATCCAGTCCAGGGCCATGCCCCAGGCCAAGGCCGAGTACTCGAACGGTGCCACGCTGGACGCCTTGCCATGGCGAAATGCCTCCGTGATGGCCAACTGGCCCAGGAAGCCACTCAGTGACAAGCCCGCCAGCAGCCACCAGTCTTCGCGGCGGATGCTCACCCACTCGTGCGCCGAGAGGGCCACGCCGCCAAGGGCCATCATCACCATCAGCCAGAAGACCATGCTTTCGCTGGCATCCGTGCGGCTCAAAATGCGGCCCGTGACGGCGGAAATGGCATAACAGGCGGCCGAACCCAGCACGGCCAGGCCGGCCAGCGAAAAGAATCCCGAACCGTCGGGGCGCAGCGCCACCACCACGCCCAGCAAGCCCACGGCGATGGCGCACCAGCGCGCCAAGTCGACTCTTTCCTTCAGGATAAAAACCGACAGGACCGTAATCAGCAAGGGCGCGACGAAGAACAGCGAATATGCCTCGGCCAGCGACATGCGCTTCAAGCCATACGCAAACAGGGTAATCATCATCACGCCCAGGGCGCCGCGCAGCACGTGCAGCGGCCAGCGCACCTTCAGCAGGTTCTTGAAAGCGCCGCGATACAGCAGGTACAGGCACACGAGCGGCAAGGACGACAAGGCACGCAATGCCGTCACCTGCATGGCGGGGTAGTGGGCGGACAGCAGCTTCATGGCCGTGTCCATCAGGGAAAACATGGCGACGGCGACCAGCATCACATAGATGCTGCGCAGGTTGGGATTGCGGGGTAACAGGACAGACTCCTGGCGAAAGAGCGGGACCGTCATCATGGCGACGGCCGGAGCCAGGACAGCATGGCAAGGCCACACCATCAAGCCGATTATAACAAGCGCAGCCGTTTTACATTTTCAAAGGAGCAACTACACAGGCAACAGCATCACCAGTTTCAAGTCATGCTGGCGCGCCAGGTGCAAGGTCACCTGGTTGAATGCCAGCAAGCCCTGCTGCGCATGCCGGAACTGGCGCAAACCGCCATCGCGGCCCTGCACCTGCTGCGCGCCCCACCATTGGCGAAATTCAAGGCTGGCATCGGCCAGTTCGGCGATCAGGCCGGCCAGCGGCGCGTGGTCCGCCTGCCGGCCGATATCGGCGCGGAACTCCGCCACCAGGCGCCGCGCCCGTTCGGGCCAGCCGATGACCAGGTCACGTGCGCCCGCGTCCAGGAACATGAAGCGCAACTGGTTCGGCGCAGCCGCGTCACTGCACAGCCAGCCTGTAAACAAGGTGGACGCCGCCCCGTTCCACGCCACGGCACTCCATTCCCGGTCGAGGATGTACGCAGGCGCGTCGATGGCGGCGACGATGGCGGCCAGCTCGGCGCTAGCAGGCCCACTACCCTCGCCTGTGCCATGGCTGGGGTCATGCTTGTCGGCCACTTCGAACAGATAGGCACGCTCGGCTGCGCTCAGCTGCAGCACCTGCGCCAGGCGCGCCAGCATCTTGGCCGACGCCGACACGGGCCGCCCCTGCTCCAGCCACGTCAGCCAGGTGGGACTGACGTCGCACAGTTGCGCCAGCTCTTCGCGCCGCAAGCCCGGCGTGCGCCGCCGCCCGCCGCCGGGCAGACCAGCCATGGCGGGAGTGACGGCTTCGCGCCGGGCGCGGATGAATTCAGCGAGCTTGTTCGACATGAGATGCCTGCATGGTAGTAGATATACCAGTATAAGTTATGGTCTTGTTACAGGATAATTTTATCCCTATTCTGCAGGAACTCACCCATCAACAGGAGAAAACCATGCAACAGCACGATGTCGTTACCGAACAGTTTGGCAAGACGGCGAATGCCTACCTGAGCAGCGCAGTCCACGCGCAAGGCGCCGACCTGGTGCTGATGCAGGAATGCGCGCGCCGCCATGGCAAGCCGGTGGTACTGGACCTGGGCTGCGGCGCCGGCCACGCCAGCTTCGCCGTCGCCCCCGTGGCAGCATCCGTCGTCGCCTACGACCTGGCGCAACCCATGCTCGACGTCGTCGACCACGCGAAGGTGCAGCGCGGCTTGCACAACATCAGCACGCAGCAGGGCGACGTGGCCCGCCTGCCATTTGCCGACGCCAGCTTCGACATGGTTGTCACGCGCTTTTCCGCGCACCACTGGAACGACGTGGCGGGAGCGCTGGCCGAAGCGTGGCGCGTGCTGCGTCCGAACGGCACCTTATTGGTGGTCGACATCGTCGCGCCGAAAACGGCCCTGTACGACAGCACCTTGCAGGCGGTGGAAATGCTGCGCGACGCGTCCCACGTGCGCGACTACCGCACCTGCGAATGGGGCGCCAAATTCAATAATTCGGGATTCACGCACAGCTTGCGCAGCGTGTGGAAACTGACGATGCAGTTCGACGAGTGGGTGGCGCGCATGCGCACGCCGAACGAGCGCGTGGCGGCCATCCGCAACCTGTTCGATGGCGCACCCGAGGAAGCGCGCCAGTATTTTGCGTTGCAGGACGATTATTCGTTCAGCATCGATGCGGCCATGTTCGAGGCGACGAAACCGCAGGTGCAATAAAAAAAACGGCGCCGATGGCGCCGTTTTCATGCAAGCAAAAAGCTCTTAAGCCAGCTGGCCCAGCAAGGTTTCCGCATTCGACACTTCAAACTTGCCGCCTTGCTCGATGTTCAATTGCGTCACGACGCCATTGTCGACCAGCAGCGAGTAACGCTGCGAGCGCGTACCCATGCCGTGCTTGGAAAAATCGGCGTCCAGGCCCAGTGCCTTGCTGTAGGCGGCATTACCGTCAGCCATCATGCGCACGATGCCGGTGGCTTTCTGATCGCGGCCCCAGGCGCCCATCACGAACGCGTCGTTGACGGAGATGCACCAGATTTCATCGACGCCTTTGGCTTTCAGGTCGGCAGCGTGCTGCACGTAGCCTGGCACGTGCTGTGCGGAGCAGGTCGGGGTGTAGGCGCCTGGCAGGCCGAAGATGGCGATCTTCTTGCCCTTGACCAGATCTTGCACGTTGAACGTGTTCGGGCCCAGTGCGCAACCTTCGGTTTCGCTTTCGATGAATTCGGCCAGGGTGCCTTCTGGCAGGGTGTCGCCGATCTTGATGGTCATGTTGACTCCTTGTGTACTGTCGGTTGAGGATGCTGCCGGCATGATGCCGACACTGCGCGATAGTATGCCTGACTTGCCGTATTTGTGCAGAAAATGGCCGGAAAGGCAAAGTCAAAAGTCAAAAGCCGGCAAAAAAAACGGCGACCCTCAGGCCGCCGTCATCTTTACTGACATCGGATCACCTTAGTCGGCTTGCTTGCGCAGGAAGGCTGGAATGTCGTACGTCTCCATGCCATTCTTTTCCATCGCGCGCACTTGCTCGGAAGCCGATTCGCGGCGCCATACTGCCGGCGCCTTCATGCCGTCGAAACCGGCTGCCGGCGTGGCCACGCCAACCGTCGTCGTCGCCGCCTGCGCGCTACCCATGGCAGCCGATGGGGTCAACGGGCTGTTGTGGGTACCGGTGCGCAGCACTTGCTGCGGTACCAGCTGGATGTTTTTCTTCGCACGGCCCAAGCCCGTCGCCACCACGGTCACGCGGATGTCGTCGCCCATGGCGTCGTCGTAGGCGATACCTTGCGCGATCGACGCGTCCGGCGCGGCAAACGCGCGCACGGCAGCCATGACTTCCTTGATCTCTTTACCTTTCAAGCCACGGCTGGCCGTGACGTTGACCAGCACGCCGCGCGCGCCGGACAGATCGATACCGTCCAGCAGCGGCGAAGCGACAGCCTGTTCGGCGGCGATGCGCGCGCGGTCGACGCCGGACGCCGTCGCCGTGCCCATCATGGCCTTGCCCTGCTCGCCCATGATGGTTTTCACGTCGTTGAAGTCGACGTTGATATGGCCAGGCACGTTGATGATCTCGGCAATGCCGGCCACCGCGTTGTTGAGCACATCATCGGCGTGCTGCATCCATTCCAGCATGCTTTCGTCTTCGTAGATCTCTTCCAGTTTTTCATTGAGGATGATGATCAGCGAATCGACGTGCAGGGACAGCTGCTCCAGGCCTTCGTCGGCGATGTCCATGCACTTCTGGCCTTCGTACGAGAACGGTTTCGATACCACGGCCACCGTCAGCGCGCCCAGTTCCTTGGCCACTTCGGCCACGATGGGAGCGGCGCCCGTGCCCGTGCCGCCGCCCATGCCGGCGGCGATGAAGACCATGTGCGCGCCGCGCAGCGAATCGGCGATGCGTGCGCGCGATTCTTCGGCCAGCTGGCGGCCGACGGCAGGCTTCATGCCGGCGCCCAGACCGGTATCGCCGATCTGGATGATGTTGTGGGCCTTCGATGTCGACAGGGCCTGTGCGTCGGTGTTGGCGGCAATGAACTCCACACCCGACATGCCTTTGTTGATCATGTGTTGGACTGCATTGCCACCCGCACCGCCGACGCCGACGACCTTGATGACGGTACCTAAAGCTGTGTTATCGACCATATCGAACTCCATGATGTGCTCCTATCAGATGCGGTTTCCAAGCGCCAGGCCTCATATTGGTAGGAGAACTGGAGATTGAAAACTGCGGTTAAATATAAAATAAAGTTATGTGTGTGTACCTGCGATGCTGCCAAAAAACCTGTACTGCCGGGCGCAAATCATGCCCTTAAAAATTCCCTAAAAACCATTCCTTCATGCGCTGCCAGACTGCCTTCACCGAGCCGTCCTGACGCGTCACGATGTGGCCGCGCAGGTATTGCTTCTTCGCTTCCAGCAGCAGGCCCAATACCGTGGCATAGCGCGGACTGCGCACCACGTCGGCCAGCTGGCCCCGATACTCGGGCGTGCCAAGGCGCGCCGGTTTCAGGAAAATGTCTTCCGCCATTTCCACCATGCCGGGCATGATGGAGGTGCCGCCCGTGAGCACGATGCCCGACGACAGCACGCCTTCGTAGCCGGATTCGCGCACCACCTGGTGCACCATGGCGAACAGCTCCTCGACGCGCGGCTCGATCACTGCCGCCAGCGCCTGGCGCGACAGGTTGCGCGGGCCGCGGTCGCCCAGGCCGGGCACTTCCAGCGATTCGCCGGGATCGGCCAGGACCTGCTTGGCCACGCCATAGCGGATCTTGATTTCTTCCGCTTCCGCGGTCGGGGTGCGCAAGGCCATGGCGATGTCGTTGGTGATCTGGTCGCCGGCGATGGGGATGACTGCCGTATGGCGGATCGCGCCATCGGAGAATACCGCCACATCGGTCGTGCCGCCGCCGATGTCGATCAGTACCACGCCCAGTTCCTTCTCGTCGGGCGTGAGCACCGCATCGGCGGACGCCATCGGCTGCAGGATCAGGTCCGACACTTCCAGGCCGCAGCGGCGCACGCACTTGACGATGTTCTGCACCGCCGACACGGCGCCGGTGACGATATGCACCTTCACCTCCAGGCGGATGCCGCTCATGCCGATAGGCTCGCGCACATCTTCCTGGCTGTCGACGATGAACTCTTGCGGCACCGTGTGCAGCAATTGCTGATCGGTCGGAATGTTAACCGCTTTTGCCGTCTCGATGACGCGCGCCACGTCGGTCGCCGTCACTTCCTTGTCCTTGATGGCTACCATGCCGCTGGAATTGAAGCTGCGGATATGGCTGCCCGCAATGCCCGCGTACACATTGCGGATCTTGCAATCAGCCATCAGCTCGGCCTCTTCCAGCGCGCGCTGGATGGACTCCACCGTGGCCTCGATATTGACCACCACGCCTTTTTTCAGGCCCTTCGATTCGTGCTGGCCCAGCCCGATCACTTCGTGGCGCCCGTCGGACATCACTTCGGCTACCACCGCCACCACTTTCGAGGTGCCGATGTCGAGGCCGACGATCAGGTTTTTCGCGTCTTTTGTCATTTCTGTCGCCTAATGTATGGGCTAAATTATTAAGTTAAGTCGGTTTTTTAATCGGACTGCTGTTTTTCTTCTTCATGACTGGCTTTCCATCCTTGCCTTCGGCCGGTATCACCAGGCCGGCGGAACTGAGCGCCAGGCCATTCTGGTAACGCATATCGATCGTGTCGATATTTTCCAGCCGGCTCGCCAGCTGCGGGTAAATGCCCACCAGCCGGTCGACCCGCGCCTTCAGGGTCGTATGATTCTGCTCGCGTCCCAGCGCCACGCTCATGCCGTTATCCAGCTTTACGGTCCACGCATAGCGGCTCGACAGCGACAGGGTTTCCGGCACCATCTTCAGCGGCGCAAACCACTTTGCCAGCTGCACGTAGGTAGCCAGTACTTCCTTTTCGCTGCCATCGGGGCCGGCAAACGCAGGCAATTCATGGTCGTCTTCGGCTTCGGCCACATTCGCCGTAAACACGTCGCCCTTGACCGATAACAGGCGTCCATCCTCGCCCCAGGTGCCCAGCGCCTCGTGCTCTTCCAGCGCCACGATCAGCTGGTTCGGCCACTCGCGCCGCACGCTGGCGCGGCGCACCCACGGCACCGATTCAAACACGCCGCGCACGCTTTCCAGGTTGGTCGTGAAGAAATTGCCCTTGATGCGGCCCAGGGTGCCGCTACGCAGGGTCAGGTAATTCACGTGGCGCAGGCCCTTGTCGTCCGCGCTTTCCACCTTGATCGTGCGCAGGTCGAACATGGGACGCTGCGACACCCACCAGACGCCGGCGGCCACGCACACGACCAGAACCGCGGCCAGCAAGCCGTTGGCAGTCGTATTGAGGCTTTTAGCGTCATGCCACATATCAGCGCTGTCCCTTGTGCATTTTCAAGCTTGCGCCGGCGACGATTTCCAGGCACAGGTCTTCATAGCTGGTGCCTTCCGCACGCGCCGCCATCGGCACGAGCGAGTGACCCGTCATGCCGGGCGAGGTATTCACCTCCAGCAGGAACAGCGCGCTGTCGGCCGTGCGCATCAGCACATCGACCCGTCCCCAGCCTTCGCAGCCGAGGGCGCGGTAGGCGGCCAGCGCGATGCGTTCCATCTCGGCCACGATCGCCGAGTCCAGCTGCGGCGGGCAGAAATACTGCGTATCGTCCGTGAAGTACTTGTTCTGGTAATCGTAATTGCCTTGCGGGGCGACGATTTCGATCGGCGGCAACGCGCGCGCCGTGGCCCCCTTGCCCAGGATAGCGACGGTGAATTCGCGGCCCTTGATGAATTCCTCAGCCAGCACCGAATCATCGAGACCGGCGGCGATGTCGTAGGCCGCCTGGAAGGCCGACGCTTCGTTGACGGTGGTGATGCCGATGCTCGAGCCTTCATGCGGCGGTTTGACGATCAGCGGCAAGCCCAGTTCCGCGGCGACCTTGGCCAGGTCGGAGCTATCGTCCAGCACCGCGTACTTTGGCGTCGGCAGCTGGTGCATCAGCCAGATCATCTTGGTGTAGACCTTGTCCATGCCCACCGAGCACGCCATCACGCCGCTGCCCGTGTACGGGATGCCCAGCTGTTCCAGCGCGCCTTGCAGGCTGCCGTCTTCGCCGAAACGGCCGTGCAGCGCGATGAAGACGCGGTCGAATTGCTCAGCGGCCAGTTCGGCCAGGCTGCGTTCGCCCGTATCGAAGCCATGCGCATCCACGCCATGGCTTTTCAGAGCGGCCAGCACGCCCGCGCCGGACATCAGCGACACTTCGCGCTCGGCCGAACGGCCGCCGAACAGGACGCCGACTTTGCCCAATTGTTTAACGTCGATAGCTGAAGCTTGGTTCACGTCAGGCCTTTACAGTGTGAGATTGATACGTTGTCAGTTGTTGCGGGATGCCGCTGATCGAGCCCGCGCCCATGGTCAGCACGACGTCGCCGTCGCGCGCCACGCTCATGATGGTGTCGGCCATGTCCGTCATGGACTCGACGAAAATCGGTTCGATCTTGCCGCGCGCGCGCAGCGCATGCGCCAGAGCGCGGCCGTCGGCGGCGACGATAGGCGCTTCGCCCGCCGCATACACTTCGGACAGCAGCAGCACGTCGGGCGCACCGAGCACCTTGACGAAATCTTCGAACAGGTCGCGCGTGCGGCTGTAGCGGTGCGGCTGGAACGCGAGCACCAGGCGGCGGCCCGGATAGGCGGCGCGCGCGGCGGCCAGGGTCACTTCCGTTTCCACCGGGTGGTGGCCGAAATCGTCGACCAGCGCGAAGCTGCCGCCATTCGGCAGCGTCACGTCGCCATAGCGCGTAAAGCGGCGGCCCACGCCGGAGAACTCGGCCAGGCCCTGCTGCGTAGCGCTGTCGGCGATGCCGATTTCGCGCGCGATGGCGATCGCCGAGCAGGCATTCTGCACATTGTGCATGCCAGGCTGGTTCAGCACCACGTCGAGATCCGGATAGCCTTCCTGCAGCACGGTGAAATGCATTTCCAGGCCCACGGCACGCGCATTGACGGCGCGCACTTGCGCGTCTTCCGCGAAACCATAGGTGGTGACCGGTTTGGTCACGGACGGGATGATGGCGCGCACGTGCGGATCGTCGATGCACAGCATGGCGCGGCCATAGAAGGGCAAGCGGTGCGTGAACTGCACGAAGGCCTGCTTGAGCTTTTCAAAATCGTGCTCGTAGGTGTCCATGTGATCGGCGTCGATATTCGTGATCACTTCGATCATCGGCGTCAGGTTCAGGAACGAGGCGTCCGATTCATCGGCTTCGGCCACCAGGTAGTCGCCCGAGCCCAGCTTGGCGTTCGCGCCGGCGCTGGTCAAACGGCCGCCGATGACGAAAGTCGGATCGAGACCGCCCTGCGCCAGCACCGATGCCACCAGGCTGGTGGTCGTCGTCTTGCCGTGCGTGCCGGCGATGGCGATGCCGCGCTTCAAACGCATCAACTCGCCCAGCATCACGGCGCGCGGCACCAGCGGGATCTTGCGCGCACGCGCGGCCGCCACTTCCGGGTTGTCTTGCGGGACGGCGCCCGACGTCACCACCGCATCGGCGTCGCCGATGTTCTCGGCCGCGTGACCGAGCATGACGGTCGCGCCCAGGCTCGCCAGGCGCTGCGTCGCCGCATTGCTGCCCAGGTCGGAACCCGACACCTTGTAGCCCAGGTTGACCAGCACTTCGGCGATGCCGCTCATGCCGCTGCCGCCAATGCCGACAAAGTGGATATTGTTTACTTTATGCTTCACAGAGCTAACCTCATGCCAGTTTTTCCAATACGTGTGCGATCGCCTCATTGGCGTCGCGCTTGCCTGCTGCCAGCGCCGCCAGCGCCATCTGCTGGCAAGTGTCGCGGCTCAGCGACGCCAGCAAGGCGCTCAGCGACGCCGCACTCATTTCCGTCTGCGGCAGATGAATCGCCGCGCCTTGTTTTGCCATCCATTGCGCATTGTCGCGCTGGTGGCTGGTGGTTGACGCCACCAGCGGCACGAGCACGCTGGCCACGCCGGCCGCCGTCAGTTCCGACAGGGTGATGGCGCCGGCGCGGCAAATCACCAGATCGGCCTCGGTATACGTCCTGGCCATGTCGTCGATGAAGTCGACCACATTGGCTTGCACGCCCGCCTGCGCATATGCGGCATGCAGGGCGTCGATATTCTTCTTGCCCGACTGGTGCGTCACCAGCGGGCGTTCGCCCTCCGGCATCAGGGCCAGCGCGGCAGGCAGGCTGTCGTTCAGCGCTTTCGCGCCCAGGCTGCCGCCCACCACCAGAATGCGCAACGGTCCGCTGCGGCCCGCGAAGCGCGCGGCTGGCGGCGCCATCGCGAGGATCTCGGCGCGCACGGGATTGCCCGTGACGACGGCCTTGCCGGCGGCGCTGCCGAAATCGGCGGGAAAGCCGAAGCACACCTGCTGCGCCAGCGGCACCAGGGTCTTGTTCGACAACAGCAGCGCAGCGTCGGCATTGACCAGCACCAGCGGCACGCCCTTCAGGCGCGCCATCAGGCCGCCCGGCACGGTGACGTAGCCGCCCATGCCCATCACCACATCCGGCTTGCGGCTGGCGATGAAACGGCGGATGGCAAAAAAGCTGGCCAGCATCTTGAAGCCGCCCTTCACCGTGTGCGCCAGGCCTTTGCCGCGCATGCCGGAAAACGCAATGGCGTCCATGGGAATGCCGCTCTTCGGCACCAGGTCCTGCTCCATGCCATGGGTCGTGCCTAGCCAGCTCACTTCCCAGCCGCGCGCGCGCATCGTCTGCGCAATCGCCAGGCCCGGGAAAATATGGCCGCCGGTGCCGGCCGCCATGATCATCAGTCTTTTCGTCGTTTTCAAGTTCGTCACGTTGTTCATAGCCGGCCTCCCCGCATCAGGATCCGGTTTTCGTAGTCGATGCGCAGCAAAATCGCCAGGCCGATACAGTTAATCAGTACGCCCGTGCCGCCATAACTCATCAAGGGCAAGGTCAGGCCCTTGGTCGGCAGCAGGCCCAGGTTCACGCCCATGTTGATGAAGGTCTGCACGCCGATCCAGATGGCGATGCCCTTCGCCGTCAGTCCCGCGAAGGTCTGGTCGATGGCGATCGCCTGGCGGCCGATGTCGAACGCCCGCTTGATAATCCAGTAAAACATGCCGATCACGACCAGCACGCCCACCAAGCCCAGTTCCTCGCCGATCACGGCCAGCAAGAAGTCCGTATGCGCTTCGGGCAGGTAATGCAGCTTTTCCACGCTGCCACCCAGGCCCACGCCAAACAGTTCGCCGCGCCCGAAGGCGATCAGCGAGTGCGTCAGCTGGTAAGCCTTGTTCAGCGCATTGTCTTCCTGCCACGGATCGAGATACGCAAAAAACCGCTCGCGGCGGAATTTCGACAGGGCGATGATGGTGACGAAAATCGCCGTCAGCATGGCGCCGATGCCGCCGAACCAGATGGCATTGACGCCGCCCAGAAACAGGATGCCCATGGCGATGCAGACGATCACGCCGAAAGCACCGAGATCGGGCTCCATCAGCAGCAGCAGGCCGACGAAGCTGACGGCCAGCGCCATCGGCATGAAGCCCTTGGTCAGCTTGTGCATGTATTCCTGCTTGCGCACCGTGTAATCGGCCGCGTACAGCACCATCACCACTTTCATCAGCTCGGAAGGCTGCGGCCGCAGGCCCGGCAGGTTCAGCCAGCGGCGCCCGCCATTGACCGACACGCCCAGGCCCGGTATCAGCACCATCACCAGCAGCACCAGGGTGCCGATGAACAGCCACGGCGCCATCTTTTGCCAGGTGGCGACGGGGATGCGGAATACCAGCGCGCCGACAATGATCGAAATACCGATGAACAGCGCCTGGCGCACGACAAAATAATTGTTCGTGTAGGCGGCGAACTTGCGCGCATCGGACAGCGAAATCGACGCCGAATACACCATCACCATGCCCAGCAACATCAGCAGCAGGACGACCCACACCAGCGGCTTGTCGTAGTCCATCATCTTCGACTGCCGCGCGCGGCTATCCAGCGGCTTGGCAGCCGAGCCGGAACCAAAGCTGAAGGGCAGTTGAAAGGCCATCAGATATCCTGTCCGTTTTCCAGGGCGATGTCGCGCACGGCGTCGACAAATACCTGCGCGCGGTGCGCATAGTTCTTGAACATGTCCAGGCTGGCGCACGCGGGCGACAGGAGCACGGCGTCGCCGGCCAGCGCCAGGCTGCTGGCGCGCTTGACGGCTTCCGGCAAGGTGGCGCAGTCGACGATGTCCACGCCGGATGGTTCAAGCGCCGCACGCAAGGCTGGCGCATCGCGGCCGATCAGCACCACCGCGCGCACGTAGCGCGACACGGGTTCAGCCAGCGGAGAGAAATCCTGCCCCTTGCCGTCGCCGCCGGCGATCAGCACCAGACGCTGTTCCGCGCCGCCAAACGCCTTGCCCAGGCCAAACAGGGCTGCCACTGTCGCACCCACGTTCGTGCCCTTGCTGTCGTCGTAATACTCGACTTCATTGACGGCCGTGATCAGCTCCACGCGGTGCGGCTCGCCCTGGTATTCGCGCAAGCCATGCAGCAGCGGCGCGAATGGCAAGCCGATGGCGCGGCACAGGGCCAGCGCCGCCAGCGCATTCGAGGCATTGTGCTGGCCGCGGATTTTCAGCGCGTCGGCCGGCATCAGTTTTTTCGCCATCGTCGGCACCGGTTCGGGCGCCGGATCGTTCTTCCTGCGTTTCTTCTCGATCACTTCTTCGCTAGGCACGGCTTGCGCCAGCCAGAAGATGCCCCGTTCATTGACCAGGCCAAAGCTGTCGACTTCCGCCGGCTCGCCCGTGCCGAAGGTGATCGTCTCGGCCAGCGGATCAGCCATGTGCATCACAAGCGCATCGTCGCGGTTCAATATGCGCACGGTCTGCTCGCCGAAGATGCGCGCCTTGTCAGCGGCATACGCCGCCATGTCGCCATGCCAGTCCAGGTGGTCCTGCGACAGATTCAAGACCGTGGCCGCATCGGCCTGCAGGCTGAAGGTCGTGTGCAGCTGGAAGCTCGATAGCTCCAGGATCCACGCCTGCGGCAAGGTGCTGGCCACGGGTTCGGCGACTTCTTCGCCTTCAACCACAGGCTGCGGCGCCGGTTCGGCGTCCAGCACTTCGCGCAGCACGTCCAGCGCGGCCGGGCTGATATTGCCGGCTACGCGCGTGAGCAATCCCGCGCGTTCGCACAGCAAGCCTACCAGGCTGGTGACGGTCGTCTTGCCATTCGTGCCCGTGATGGCGATGACTTTCGGCGCATAGCCGCGTTCCGTTTTCAGCGCGGCCAGCGCCTGCGCGAACAGCTCGATCTCGCCCCATACGGGGATATTTTTTTCCAGAGCGGCAGGCGCGATTGCCGACAGTTCGCGGCCAGGTGCCAGGCCGGGGCTGACGGCGACGAAGTCGACGCCATCGAGCAGGTCGGCCGTGAAGGCGCCGGCGATGAACTGCGCCTGCGGCACGGCGGCCTGCAAGGCTGCCAGGCGCTCGGGCGCCTCGCGCGTGTCGGCTACCCGCACGGTCGCACCGCTGCGGGCCAGCCACAGGGCCATGGCCAGGCCTGACTCCCCGAGGCCCAGTACCAGTGCGGTTTTAGCGTCGTACATCATCAGCGCAGCTTCAAGGTGGTCAGGCCGAGCAGCACCAGCATCATGGTGATGATCCAGAAACGCACGACAACCTGCGTCTCCTTCCAGCCTTTTTGTTCAAAATGGTGATGCAATGGCGCCATCAGGAAGACGCGGCGACCAACGCCAAAGCGCTTCTTGGTGTACTTGAACCAGACGACTTGGATGATCACGGACAGCGTTTCAACGACAAAGATGCCGCCCATGATGAACAGGACGATTTCCTGGCGCACGATGACGGCGACGGTACCCAATGCGCCGCCCAGTGCCAGCGCGCCCACGTCGCCCATGAACACTTTCGCGGGGTGCGTGTTATACCAGAGGAAAGCCAGGCCGGAACCGGCCAGCGCGCCACAGAAGATCACCAGTTCGCCGGCGCCCGGGATATGCGGGATGAACAGGTAGCGCGCATACGTGGCGTTACCCGTCAGGTAGGCGAACAGGCCCAGGGCCGTGCCCACCATCACGGTCGGCATGATGGCCAGGCCATCGAGACCATCGGTGAAATTGACGGCGTTGCTGGTGCCGACGATGACGCAATAGGTCAGCGCAATAAAGCCCCATACGCCCAGCGGATAGCTGATGGTCTTGAAGAACGGGACGATCAGGTCGGCCTTCGGCGGCAAGTCCATGGCGAAGCCCGATTGCACCCAGGCGTAGATCAGATTCCACACCTGGCCGGCATTGGGCTCGGAGATGGAGACGGAAAACGCCAGGTAAAACGCGGCGGCAAGGCCGATCAGCGACTGCCAGAAGTATTTCTCGCGCGAGCGCATGCCTTCCGGATCCTGGTGCACCACCTTGCGGTAGTCGTCGGCCCAGCCGATGGCGCCAAAGCCCAGGGTGACGATCAATACGGGCCAGATGAAGCGGTTCGACAGGTCGGCCCACAGCAAGGTCGAAATGCCGATGGCGATGAGGATCAGCACACCGCCCATGGTGGGGGTGCCGTGTTTTTTCAGATGCGTTTGCGGGCCGTCCGTACGCACGGCCTGGCCGACCTTCATGCGCGTGAGCATGCGGATCACGGCGGGACCGGCGCACAGGCCGATCAGGATCGCCGTCAGGGTGGCGAAAACGGCGCGGAACGTGATGAAGTTAAAGACCCGCAGTGGGCCAATGTCGTCCTGGAAATAATGAGCGAGCCAGAGCAGCATGATTAGTGAGCTTCCTTGTTATTGTTGTTTGAACCAATCAAATGCTGCACGGCCCGTTCCATCTTCATGAAACGGGAGCCCTTGATTAATACTGTTGCATCCGAACGGCCGGACAAATGCGCATCGAGCGCCGCCAGCAAACCGTCGAACTGTTCGAAATACTCCACGACCGTGCCTGATTCCTGGCTCGCGGCTTCCTGCGCCGGATTGACCAGATGGCGCGCCAGGCCGCCCGTCGCCAGCACGTGTTCGATGCCTTTGGCGGCGGCGTAGGCGCCGATCTCTTCGTGGAACTGCTGCCCCTGCGTGCCGACTTCGCCCATCTCGCCCAGCACCAGGATGCGCGGTGCCGCTGCCTGCGCCAGCACATCGATGGCCGCGCGCGCCGAATCAGGATTGGCGTTATACGTGTCATCGATGATGGTGGCGCCATTGGCGGCACGTTTTTTCTGCAGGCGGCCATTCACGGGAGAAAACGCCTCCAGGCCCTGCTTGATCTGTTCTGGCGCGATGCCGGCGCCGACGGCGCATGCCACGGCCGCCAGCGCATTGCGCACATTGTGTTCGCCCGCCGCCTGCAAGCCGACAAAAAACTGGCGCAAGCTGCCGTCCGGTGCGCGCACGCTGACGAACAGGTCGCTGCCAAAATCCTCGGCCGCGCGGTGCGTGCAACTGACGTCCGCCTCTTTCGACAGGCCGAAGGTGATGACGGCGCGCGCGCCGGCAAGTTCGCGCCACACGGGCGTATATTCATCGCCATGCGGGAAGACGGCCACGCCGTCATGCGCCAGGGCTGCCAGCGCGGCGCCGTTCTCGCGTGCCACGGCTTCCACCGTATGCATGAATTCCTGGTGTTCGCGCTGCGCGTTGTTGACCATTGCCAGGGTCGGCGCGGAAATCGCGGCCAAACGGGCAATCTCGCCAGGATGGTTCATGCCCATCTCGATGACGGCCGCCTTGTGCGCGGCGCTCAGGCGGAACAGGGTCAATGGCACGCCGATTTCATTATTCAGGTTGCCGCGCGTGGCCAGCCGGCCCTCTTCGCCAAAGGCCGCCGCCAGGATGACCGAAATCATCTCCTTGACGGTGGTCTTGCCATTGCTGCCGGTGACGCCGATGACGGGTAAATTGAAACGGCCGCGCCAGTGGTTGGCGATGCGGCCCAGCGCCACCAGGGTATCGGCCACCACGATGGCCGGCACCTTGCCGCTGTCCCAGCCTTCAGGCAAGCGCTCGACCACCACGGCGGCGACGCCGCGCGCGGCCACTTGACCCAGGAAATCGTGGGCGTCGAAACTCTCGCCGCGCAAGGCGACGAAGAGCGAACCGGCTGGGGCGCTGCGGCTGTCGGTGGAGACGCCATCAAAGGATGCGTCGCCCGTCAACTGTGCGCCGTCCAGCGACGGCATCAGTTCTGCCAGGCTTGCGTGCATCAGGCGATCCATCAGTTCGTCCTCATCATCGTCAGGCGCGCGGACAGGGCCAGCTGCGCATGGTCGGCATCGGAGAACGGCAGTTTCTTGCCCTTGATTTCCTGGTACGGCTCATGGCCTTTGCCCGCCAACAGGATCACGTCCGGCTTGGCCGCGTGCTTGATGGCCGACAAAATGGCCCCGGCGCGGTCTTCGATGGCTTGCGGCTGCGGACCGTCGGCACGCATGCCGGCGACGATCTGCGCGATGATGGCGTGCGGGTCTTCGCTGCGCGGATTGTCGCTGGTGACCAGCACGTGATCGGCCAGCTGCGCGATGGCGCCCATCTGCGGACGCTTGCCCGGATCGCGGTCGCCGCCGCAGCCGAACACGCACCACAGCTGACCGCCCCGCTCCTGCGCCACCTGGCGCAAGGCGGCCAGGGTTTTTTCCAGCGCGTCCGGCGTATGCGCGTAATCAATGACGACCATCGGCGCTTCCTGGCCGCCCACCTGCTGCATGCGACCGGGGGCCGGTTGCAGCGATTCGATGCCGTCGATGGCGGCGCGCAGGCCGGTGCCGTGCGCCAGCAAGGCGCCCAGCACCGCCAGCGCGTTGCTGATATTGAAGTGGCCCACCAGCTGCGTCTTGACCAGCGCCACGCCGAGCGCGCATTCGAGGTGGAAGTCGGTGCCGGCATGGCGGCTGCGGAACTGGCTGGCGCGCAGCATCAGTACGCCCGGCAGGTCGGGCAAGGCGGCCGCATCCTGCAAGGTGTAGCCGATGACGGGATATTCGCCGGCCAGCTTGCCCTCCACGTGGCGCGCCAGGCGCAGGCCCATGGCGTCATCGAGGTTGATGACGGCCGTTTTCAGGCCAGGCCAGTCGAACAGTTTTACCTTGGCCGCCTCGTAGGCCGCCATGTCGCCATGGTAGTCGAGGTGGTCGCGCGTCAAATTGGTAAACATGGCGACATCGAAATGCATGCCCGCCGCGCGATCCTGGTCCAGGCCGATCGACGACACTTCGATGGCGACGGCCTTGGCGCCGGCGTCTCGCATTGCGGCCAGTTTGCGCGCCAGCAGCACGGCGTCCGGCGTGGTGTAGCCGGTCACGTCGAATTCGATGGCGCCGCGCGGCTTGCACAGGCCCACGCCCAGGGTCCCGATGACGGAAGAGGTTTCACCGAGGCGCGCCAGGGCTTGCGCCAGCCACAGCGCGCACGAGGTCTTGCCATTCGTGCCCGTCACGCCGGCGCTGAACATGGCGCTGTCGGGCATGTCGTAAAACGCATGCGCCACGGGGCCGGCCAGGCGTTTCAGGTCGCTGACCAGCAGGTGCGGCACGCCCCATGCGGCGTTCCACTCCACGGCGTCATGCACGATGGCGGCGGCGCCCTGCTCGATGGCGGCGTCGATGAAATGCGTGGCGCCCGCATAGGCGAAAAACACGTCGCCGCGCTGCACGCGGCGCGAATCGGACGTCAGCTGCCCGGATGGGGCGGCCGCTTTGATCCACAAACTGATGTCTTGTATGGTCATGAGTGACTTCACATGGCCTCCGGGCCGGCATTGGCCGGGACCACGATTTCGGTAACGGAGGAATCGGGCGGTACGTTCATCGCGCGCAGCGCATTGGTCGCAATCGCCGCGAAAGCGGGAGCGGCAACCTGGCCACCATAGTGGGCCGGGCCGGTCGGTTCATCGATCATCACCGCAATGATGAAGCGCGGCGCCGACATCGGCACCATGCCAACGAACGAGCCGATATATTTGCGCGGCATCGCATAGCGGCCGTTTTCCACTTTATAGGCGGTGCCCGTCTTGCCGCCCACGCGGTAGCCGGCGACCTGGGCGCGCTTGGCCGAGCCGTGCGCGCCGGAGACCACCAGTTCGAGCATGGCGCGCATTTCGGCGGCCGTCTTCGGCTTGATCACTTGCTGGCCCACGGGCAGTTCATTGACCTTCTGGAACGACAGGGGAATCGTGTCGCCATCGCGCGCGAACATCATGTAAGAGCGCGCCAGCTGGATCAGCGACACGGAAATACCGTTACCGTAGCTCATGGTCGCCTGCTCCACCGGGCGCCACGATTTATACGGACGCACCCTGCCGGCCACGGCGCCGGGGAAACCCCATTTCGGCTGCTGGCCGAAGCCCACCTTGGTAAACATTTCCCACATTTCCTGCGACGGCATGCCCAGCGCGATTTTCGAGGTGCCGATATTCGACGACATCTCGATGATTTCGGAGACATTGATCACGCCATGCGGCTTGGTATCGGTGATCGTGCGGTCGGCGATGGTATAACGGCCCGGCCCCGTGTCGATCAGGGTGCCCGGCTTGACCCGGCCCGTGTCGAGCGCCAGGGAGACGGTGATCGGCTTGAGGGTCGAACCAGGCTCGAAGGTATCGGTCATGACGCGGTTGCGCAGTTGCTGGCCCGTGAGCTTGCGGCGGTCGTTCGGGTCGTAGCTGGGGTAATTTGCCAGGGCCAGCACTTCGCCCGTGTGCACGTCGAGCACCACGGCGCCGCCGGCTTTGGCATTGAATTTTTCCACCGCTTCCTTCAGCTGCGTGAAGGCGATGTACTGGATCTTGCTGTCGACGGACAGGGTCAGGTCCTTGCCGTCGTGAGGTTCGTGGATGAAGCCAATGTCTTCGACGATGTGGCCCAGGCGGTCCTTGATCACGCGGCGGCTGCCGGTAGTGCCGACGAGGGTTTTCTGCTGCGCCAGTTCCATGCTTTCCTGGCCCACGTCTTCCACGTTGGTAAAGCCCACCACGTGGGTCATCACTTCGCCCTGCGGATAGAAGCGCTTGTATTCCTTGCGCTCGTCGATTCCGTCGATGCCGAGCTTAGAGATCTTGTCGGCCACGTCCATCTCGACCTGGCGTTTCAGGTAGACGAAGCTGCGGTCCGAATCTAGCTTCTTGCGCAATTCGTTGACGTTCATTTCCAGCAGGCCGGCCAGCGCATTGATTTTTTCCGGCGACGCCTGCAGCACGTCGTCAGGGATGGCCCAGATGGCTTTCACAGGGACGGACGAAGCGAGCACCTGGCCGTTGCGGTCGGTGATCTTGCCGCGCGTGGCAGGCAATTCCAAGGTGCGTTCATAGCGCGCCTTGCCCTGCTTTTGCAGGAACTGCGTCGACACGCCCTGCAGCCACAGGGCGCGCGCGCCCAGGCCGGCGAAAGCGAAGAACAGCAGGAACAGCACGACGCGCGAACGCCAGACGGGCAGACGCACCGCCAGTACGGGGTTCTTCGAGAATGGCACGCCTTTCGATGCCGCCACCCGGCCGTTGCTGTTACCGCCCAACTTCATTATTCGCCCTCCGTCAGGTATTGCGTACGCGCCGCCGTCAGCGGCGTCATGCTCAGATCGCGCCGTGCGATCGATTCGATGCGTTCATGCTTGCCCAAAGTGGACTGGTCCAGCTGCAGTTGCGCCCAGTCGATGTCGAGCTGGCGCGACAGCGCTTGCGCGCGTTCCAGGTCGATCAGCAGGTGGCGCGACTGGTACTGCGCATTCACCAGCGACAGGCCGCAGCACACCAGCAGGGCCGACAGCACGACACACAGCTTGCCAGTCATCGGGAGCCGCCACTGGCTGGAATGGGCAAGCGCTGCGCCACGCGCATCACGGCCGAACGCGAACGCGGGTTGCCCTCGATCTCGGCGTCGGACGGCTTCATCTTCGAAATCAGCTTCATTTCCG
Source organism: Janthinobacterium sp. BJB426 (assembly GCF_002735705.1). Classification (GTDB taxonomy): domain Bacteria; phylum Pseudomonadota; class Gammaproteobacteria; order Burkholderiales; family Burkholderiaceae_D; genus Janthinobacterium. Next base: position 101,384 of record NZ_PDZL01000015.1, on the reverse strand, counting down.
GCTGCGGCAAGTCGACCGCGCGGATCGGCAGGCGACGGTCAGGCTGCTCCACGTTCGCCTTCGAGGCGAAGAAGCGCTTGACCATGCGGTCTTCCAGCGAGTGAAAGCTGATCACGGCCATGCGCGCGCCGGGCGCCAGGCAGGCATACGCCTGGCTCAGGCCGATCTCGAGATCCTCGAGCTCTTTGTTAATGAAAATGCGTATGGCCTGAAAGGTGCGGGTAGCGGGGTCCTTACCCTTCTCGCGGGTCTTGACGGCGCCTGCCACGATGCCGGCAAGCTGTCGTGTGCTTGAAATTGGCTGGACTGCCCGGCCAGCAACAATCGCCTTTGCAATCTGAAAAGCAAACCGTTCTTCCCCATAATCGCGTATCACTTTCTCTAAATTCTGCTCGGTTTCCACCGCCAGCCATTCGGCTGCGGAGATGCCGCGCGTGGTATCCATGCGCATGTCCAGCGGTCCGTCGTTGCGGAAGCTGAAACCGCGCGCCGCGTCGTCGACTTGCGGCGACGAGATGCCCAGGTCGAGCAGGATGCCATCGACCTGCTGCACACCGCGTTCGGCCAGGCTGGCCGTCATGGTGGCAAAGCTGTCATGGACGATCTGGAAACGGGGGTCGGCGATCTGTTCGGCCGTGGCGATGGCTTGCAAGTCCTTGTCAAAGCCGATCAGGCGCGCGTCGGGCGCCAGGCGCGACAAAATCAATCGGCTATGGCCGCCGCGGCCAAACGTGCCATCGACGTAAACGCCGTGCGCGCGGTCGCCCGACAGGTCGAGCGCATCGACCGCTTCATCGAGCAGCACCGTGCGATGCTGAAATTCCGGCACCGTGAGTTGTGTCATTACGGAGCCTTAGAAAGAAAAATTGGAAAGTACATCGGGGGTGCCGGCATCGATCGCCTGCTGTTCTTTGTCAGCCAATTTGGCGGCATCCCATATTTCAAAGTGGCTGCCCATGCCGATCATCATGACTTCGCGCGCCAGTCCGACGGCGTTGCGCAATTCGGGCGAGATCAGCACGCGGCCGGCCGAGTCCAGCTCGACGTCGACGGCGTTGCCGAGGAAGATGCGCTGCCAGGCGCGCGCCGACATGGGCCAGGCGGCGATTTGCTGGCGGTGGCTTTCCCACACGGGACGGGGGAAAAACAGCAGGCAGCCATCGGGGTGTTTGGTCAGGGTCAAGCGGCCTTCGCATTGAATCGCCAGCGCGTCACGGTGCTTGGCAGGGATAGACATCCTGCCTTTGGCATCGAGATTGATTGCGGACGCGCCTTGAAACACGGAAGACCTTTTTTGAGCTTGGGTTGCGACGCTTGCGCATCACGATGAAAAGGGAAAATTTCCCACAAAAACACACTTTTTCACACAGTTGCCCACTTTAGAGGAAGCAAAGATAGTGGTCAAGCGGTTTCCGATTGGCAAAACAGGAATTTTATTAATGAAATTAAGGACTTAGCGCATATCGTTGAAGGAGTCTCAAATAAAAATATATCGATAAATTAGATACTTATGAAAGATAGTGAATGTGCTACCTCATCTGCACACATGTGTTTTCCTACCGTAAACATCGAAAAAAACGAAATCGAAAAATTGAATTTTTTACAGTTAGTTGACACATGACAATACTTTCGTCATCCAGACACAACAGCAATCAGCGGCCGAGAAAGACTTGGTTTAAAGCAAAAAATAATCGTCCAAGGCGCGTATCGCCCCTGTTTTCCGGGGCTGGCCTGACGCAGGAAAACTATTTTTGCAATGCAGCAATTAATTGTAGATAGGAAACTTTAACCATTTATTCATTTTTAGTTGTATATACAACTTTATCTTAAGTACTATATTTTTAGAAACAAAAAAAGCCCCTTTACGGGGGCTTTTGAGTGGCGCGCAGCAGGCAAAGGCGCCGCGGCCGGGATGCTCCCTGGCAGACCAGGAAGCAGGAATTCAAGTGAAGCAGGCCGGTAGGCCGGATTTTGTTACGGCGCCTTCCCTTGCAGGTCGGCGCTATGACAGTCATTCCTCTAGGCGCCAGATTACTCGGACGCTCAAGCTTTCTACCCGCACGCTCCGCGAGCAGCATCATCGCGTGCCTATTTGAAATTGCACCAGGTGGAGGTTACCGCGTTTCACCGTAACTTAATACGCTCGTCTCTGTGGCCCTATTCCTCGCCTTATACCATGGGCTAACTGCGCTTGCGGCTTTCAGCGGACGGCCGTTAACCGTCACCCCGCTCTATGGAGTCCGGACCTTCCTCCCGCCAGCGCATTGCTGCGCCGGCCAGCGACTGTCTGGCCTGCTTCACCCGCCATTGTACCGCGCCGCAGCAAGTTTCTGCAAAAACGCGGCGCGCCAGTCGGGGGATTGTGTAATTCGGTGTCGCCATTTCAAAAGCCGGGCCAAATCGGCTCACATAGAATGAGGCAAGCTGCTTGCATGCAGGCGCATGCGCACCGCTTGCCCCATTTCTTTGCCACCCACTAGAATATAAAGAGCCGAACATGACGCAACAACCCCGTACCGGCGGCCAGATCCTGGTCGATGCCCTGCAGATCCACGGTGTCGACACCGCCTTTGGCGTGCCTGGCGAAAGCTACCTCGACGTGCTCGACGCCCTGCACGATTCGGGCATCCGCTTCATCATCAACCGCCAGGAAGGCGGCGCCGCCTTCATGGCCGAAGCCTACGGCAAACTGACGGGCAAGCCGGGCATCTGCTTCGTCACGCGCGGACCGGGCGCCACCAACGCCTCGATCGGCGTGCATACGGCCTACCAGGATTCCACGCCGATGATCCTGTTCATCGGCCAGGTGGGCAATGATTTCGTCGACCGCGAAGCCTTCCAGGAAATCGACTACCGCCGCATGTACGGCCAGATGGCCAAGTGGGTGGCGCAGATTGACCGCGCCGAGCGCATTCCCGAGTACCTGGCGCGCGCCTTCCAGGTGGCCACCAGCGGGCGCCCCGGCCCCGTCGTGCTGGCCCTGCCGGAAGACATGCTTATTTCCATGGCGACTGTCGCCGACACGCGCGCCTACCAGCCCGTGCAGGCGGCGCCGTCCAGCGTCCAGCTGCAGCAGTTGCGCGGCATGCTGGCGACCGCCAAGCAGCCACTGGTCTTGCTGGGCGGCACCACCTGGACGCCGCAAGCGTGCGCCGACCTGCAGCAGTTCGCGGAAAGCAACCACCTGCCCGTCGCGTGCACCTTCCGTTTCCAGGACTTGCTCGACAATGCCCACCCGAACTACATCGGCGACGTCGGCATCGGCATCAACCCGAAACTGGCAGCGCGCGTGAAAAATGCCGATCTGGTCATCGCCATCGGCCCGCGCCTGGGTGAAATGACGACGGGTGGCTATACCCTGTTCGATTCGCCCGTGCCGCGCCAGCGCCTGGTGCACATCCACACGGATGCCGAGGAACTGGGCAGCGTCTACCAGGCCGAACTGATGATCAACAGCGGCATGCCCCAAGTGTGCGCCATGCTGGCCGCCATGGCGCCCGTCGATGCGTCCGCCTGGCAGCATACGCCAGCCGAAGCGAAGGCCGAGCTTGCAGCCTACCAGGAGCAGCCGCCCATCTTCCAGGATGGCCAGGCGCCGCTGGACCTGTGGCAAGTGACGCAAGAGATCATGACGCAAGTGCCGGCCGACACGATCCTGACGAACGGCGCCGGTAACTACGCCTCGTGGGCGCACCGTTTTTACCGCTACGGCGGCCTGCGCACGCAGCTGGCGCCGACAAATGGCGCCATGGGCTACGGCGTGCCGTCGGGCGTGGCGGCGAAGATCGTACATCCCGAGCGTACCGTGATCACCTTCGCCGGCGATGGCGAATACATGATGAATGGCCAGGAACTGGCCACCGCAGTGCAATACCAGGCGGGCGTGGTCATCATCGTCTTCAATAATCAGATGTTCGGCACCATCCGCATGCACCAGGAACGCGATTATCCGGGCCGCGTGTCGGGTACGACCCTGCACAACCCGGATTTCGCGGCGCTGGCGCAAGCGTATGGCGCGCACGGCGAAGTGGTGAATACGACAGAAGAGTTCGCCCCTGCCCTGCAACGGGCGCTGGCGCACGCCAAGGCGCACAATCTTCCGGCCCTGATCGAGCTGCGCTACGACGGCAATCTGATCACGCCGAACGCGACGCTTGCCACCATCCGCGCCACGGCGGAAAAGGCGCAGGCGGTCAAATAAGTCCCTTGCAACGCTGAAAATGACAAAGGCCCGGTCGATACCGGGCCTTTTTCTTTTTGTCAGCGGCAATCGCTCAGGCGGCGGGCGCTGGCGCGCTTTCTTCGGCAGGCACTGTCTCGGCCGGCGCTTGTGGCATCGGCGGGCATGGCGTGCAGTTTTTCAGGGGACGGCCGAAATCGCGCACGCGGCTCAGTTTCATGGGCATGCGCACGTTGCCGCCGCAATAATCGCCTTCCAGGGTCAGGGTCTGCCCATCCTTCGAAAACTTGCCGACGATGGTGCGTTCTTCGCTGTCGGCACCGGCGATGGTGAAGTCGAAGGCGCCCGTGGCGGCGTCCAGGTTGACGTCATTGGCCACGATGGGCCAGCTCAGGGCGCCGGCCGTGAATTCATAGATGACGGAGTCGGCCTCGGCAAAGCGGTGCAGGGTGACGCGCTGGCCGCCGATCTCGCCGCTATCCTTTTGCAGGCACAGGTCGGAGTAGACGGCCACGCCGTAGCGCTCCAGTCCGGCCGGCTTCTTGCCCTTGACGGCAGCGACAGCGGCGCCCGTGGCACCGGCAAGCAGCAGTGCGGCCAGCATGGCGGCCAGGCGCGGCGATGGGTATGAATACATGGCATTCCTTTACTTGAGTAACGGCGCCATTATAACTGGCGCCGCCAATGCAAAAACGCGCCGCCAGGACTAGCCTGGAGACGCGTTTTCTTGCTTATCAGCATCCCCGAAGGGATGCTGGCAGCGGTACTAAGCTTCGCTTGCGCGAATATTAGAACGAGTGACGAACACCAACGTTGAACGCTTGGTCGCCCGAACCAACATTGCTGTTGTTACCAACGGTGTAACCAGCGTTGTTTTTGTTCGAGATCTTGGCGTACGAAGCGTAGGTGCTGGTGCGCTTCGACAGAGCGTACGAGTAGCCCAGTGCGAACTGGTTCGCATCGGCGTTGATGCCCGATTTGTCGTTGACGTGGATAACCGAAGCCATCACGGTGCCAGCTGGACCAACTGGTACGGTTGCGCCGATCAGGGCGGTGGTGCTGTCGTTGGTCAGACCACCGGTCGATGCGGTGTTGAACAAGTTACCAGCGTTGGCGTTGTTACGGATCGAGCTGTTGTCGCCTTTGTTGACGCCGTATGCAGCATACGCTTTCACAACGGTGAAGTCGTAGTTAGCGGCTACCAGCCAGTTACGTGCGCTGCCAGCATCGCTGATTGCGGTTTCGTTGCTGGTGGTGTTGTAAGCAACACGTGCGTTTAAAGGACCGTTAGCGTAGCCAACCGATGCGCCCATTTGGCGACCGATTTTGCTGGATACCAGGCTCTCTTGGCCGTTGCTGGCGGTGCTGTAAGCAACGTCAGCATCGAAACCGCTGAAGTTAGGCGAGGTGTACAGCACGGTGTTGCTGGTACGGGTGGTGTTCGCTGGGAACAAGTTCTTGGCGGAACCGGAGTAACCAACTGCGAATGGATCAGCAACTTTCGACAGGGTGTTGTACCAAGGGGTGTATTGACGACCCAGGGTTACGGTACCAGCCGTTTTGCTGCTCAGGCCAACGTAGGCTTGACGACCGAACAGGCCTTCGTTTGCATTTTGCGCGCCGGTGTCAACGTTGAAACCCGATTCCAGAACGAACAGTGCCGACAGGCCGCTGCCCAGATCTTCGGTGCCTTTGAAGCCGATACGCGAAGCCGAAGCAACGCCGCTATCGATTTTGTTGACGGTGCCGGCTTTGCCGCCGCGCTCGCTGACGAAACCAGCGTCAACGGTACCGTAGATAACAACGCTCGATTGAGCTTGGGCTACGCCAGTGGCTGCTGCCAGGACTGCCAGGGTGATCAGAGTTTTTTTCATTGCGATTTCCTTTAATTTTGAAGCAAAAAGTAATACAGCCTATGCATCTCGAGCTGCGCTCTAACAGAGCGCTTTTTATGAGTGAGGGCAAGGTCTCCACCTGCCACATTGCTGTTCCGGTCAGGGGAACAATTCATATCGGTATCGGCACGCTATTGCACCGATAAGCTTGAAGGCTGCAGAGCGACCGTATTTTCATGCGCCGGTTCGGTGCTCAAAGGGCACCGGAAGCGGCACTATAACGACCGTTTCACATTCCATCAAGTTCCAACATGTTACTTCCGGTACCAGGCCGAGTGCTTTTTCAGGCATCCCGGTCATCGCCAACCGTACTACGCGATAGAGCCAGTGCCCCTTGCCAACCAATGCATTGGCCTGATTGACCATTCCATCATAGCGCATGCCTTGTCGACACCCGTTGTATTAGTGCAACAGTATCAGGCGCATGATTAAAACATCAACATGCTTTACCCATCATTTGTCCTGCATCATTTACGCGACAAAGCGCACAATTTGTCAGGCGATAATGGATAAACGGGACGAAGCATACACGGCATCGCCAATGTTTGCTGCCGCACGCCCGAAAACGGGAAATATTGCGCCCTGTTTTGGTGCGTTGCCGCATTATTCAGGGGCGTAGACGGGATTTTCGACGTCGGCGCGCGCGCCAGAAAAATAGGCAGAGTAGCAACACAATTACTGACTTTCCGGTAATTTAAATTGCTCACATAGAAATGTTTTTCATGTTTTCCAGCATGCGGGTCGGGTGCCGGCCTGGAACGGATGAGGACGACTCTTGCTTGCAAATTGCGCATCAGTTGAAACAATTTCTTACAATGTTGCCTTCTCAATATTTTGACATATTTGTGTCTGAAAAACGACACATTGACCGAAATCAAGTTTTTGCCACCTCAATTCCACACAATTTACTTTTTCTTTTTCGCATTTTTTGCTTAAAAGCATCAGAAAACACGCTTAGCGCTGGCTTGCGCGCCGGAGCATGCGCATGAAAGCACCGAGCAGCGGCAGTTTTTCATACAATTCTTCCGCCGCATCCCAATAATCGCGGTGCAATTCCACCCGTCCCTGCCCATCGAAACGCACATGTGTTGCTCCGCGGATACATTGTTCGCCAGATACCAGGCGTTTCATGCGAAAGCGAAACTCCCACGTGAGGAAAGCTTGCTGCCCCTGTCCCAGGCTTTCCAGCACGACAAACCGGGGCGCATCGACTTGCACGAACATGTGCTCGAAGATGGCCAGGATGGCGGCATGCCCCTCCACCTCGTTGAACGGGTCCTTGAAATGGGCGTCTGGCGCGTACACGGCGCCCAGCTGGGCCAGGCTTTCGATGCTCAGGTGCTCGTAAAACGCCACCAGGCGCGCCAGCGCACCTTCCATGCTTGCGCTCATAGGCCCGTCACCTTGCGGATCAGCCAAAAATAGGCGCGGTACGGCAACAGCCGCGCCAGGCGCATGGTATTGGTAAAGCGTTTCGGAAAGTGAATGTGGAACTGGCCCCGCTCGATACCGTCGAGCATGGCAGCGGCCGCGTCCCGCGCCGTCATCAAGGCCGGCATGGTGAAATCGTTGCCCGCGGTCAAGGGCGTAGCGACAAAACCCGGGTTGATCTGATACACGCCGATGCCTCGTGGATGCAAATCCAGGTACAAGGATTCCGTCATGTTGATCAGCGCCGCCTTGCTGGCGCCATACGCGAGCGCCTTGGGCAAGCCGCCATAGCCGGCCACCGAGCCGACGATGCCGATGCCGCCGCTGCCCTGGCGCAACAGCCACGGCAAAGCCTGCTCCAGGCAATTGAAGACGCCGCCCACATTCAGGGCCAGCAGACCCTGGGCCGCCGCGAGGTCGAAACTATCGGCGCGCATGGCCTGATAGCCGCCGGCGACCACCAATACCAGGTCGATATGCGTCCACTGCCCCTGCAATTGCGTGCAGACGGCCCGCAACTGCGCATGCTGGGTGATATCGAGCGGCAAGGCCTGCGCCAGCGGCTGCCCCTCGCACAGCTGTTCCAGGCTGGCGCGATGGCGGGCAGACAAGGCCACGCTGGCGCCCTGCTCCAGCAGCAAGGTGGCGCAAGCGGCGCCAATGCCGCTGGACGCGCCGATGATCCACACGCGCTTGCCAGCCCAGCTTGTGATCTTGCGATTCATGGGGCCGCCTGCGGACGCTTGTTGAACGATAAAGTGACGGCGCCCAGGCTGAAGCCGAACTTGCTCATGGCGGCGCGGTTGAGCATGACCTTGTCATCCATCAGGAACATCCAGTCCTCGAAGTCGACGTGGTAGACCGTGCCATCGACGGGCAAGGCCAGCACGTATTGCCAGCGCAGCGCATTGCCGGCCACTTCGCCGATGGCTTCTCCGATCACGTCGGGCGCCGTGCCGATGAAGCGCCCGGGCGCCGTCTTGCGCAAGGTCCACACGCGCCGTTGCTTGCTGCCGTCCGCATACGTGAAATCCTCGTCCAGGGTGCCAATATCGCCGACCCAGCTGGCCCGCATCACCACCGTGAAACGCTTGACCACCTTGCCGGAGCGGTCCTGGAAAATGCCGTGGGCATCAAGCGTACCGTTGAAGTACTGTTGCAAGTCCAGCTTGGGCAATTCCTGCGCGTAGGTGGCTGGCGTGGGCGGCGTGGAACAGGCGGCCAGCGCCAGCAACAAGGCCGCCAGCGGCAGGCAACGTTGGCAATAGGTCATGAAACGCATACGCGATTCTCCAGGTGGTCACTATATATATGTTGCAGGGGCGCGCGCCACAGCAATAACGCCGCCAGCAGTTTCAAAACACAGGGCAGCAAGGCGTAGGCGGCGGACAGGGCCGGCAAGCCGCCGCTGCCGCCCGGCACATAGCCGAGCCAGGCCAGCAGGGGCAAGGCGATGCCGGCCGCCAGCGCCAGGCTCATCTGCACGCCCCAGTTCCACCAGCCGAAATACGCCGCCTCATGCCGCCCGCCATGACCTGCCGCGCCGATCAGCCCTGCCAGCAGGGCCGGCGGCAAGGCCAGGTCGGCGCCCAAAGCCAGGCCCGACAGCAGGCAGATACTGGCAAAACCCCAGGCCGCGCCCGCACCCAGGCCGTACGCCCAGACAAACACGGTCGCGGCCAGCAGCATGGCGCCACCCCAGGCGCGCGCCTCGCCAAAGCGGCGCGCCAGGGCCACCCACACGGGCATCGAGGCGGCCGCCGCGCAAAAATAGACGATCAGGAACGGTCCTGCGTAATGGCCCAGGCGCAAGTAGTCGGCGGCAAAGAACAGGAACAGGGTGGCGGGAATGGCGGCCGCCACGCCATTGACGAGCAGAACGGCGAACAGCCAGCGAAACGCGCACTGGCGAAATGGCAGGCGCCAGGCGCCGGCGGGCAGCGCCTCCGTGCCTTGGCGTAAAACCGGACGCGGCGCGCGCGCCAGCAGCAGAGCGCCCGCCGCCAGCAGGCAGACGGCAAAGGCCAGCGACAGACCGTCATAGCCGAGCACGGACGTCAGCCCCGCAGCCAGGATCACGCCCAGCAAGCCGCAGCCTTCGCGCACGGCCGCCACGCGCGCCCGCTGCCCGCGCGCCTGGCTCAGGGCCGCGCCCCAGCTCTGGTGCGCGATGCCGGCCAGGCCATAGGCGGCGTAGACGAGCAGCAGGGCGGCCAGGAACCAGGCCAGGGTGGCCGCTTGCGGCATGGACGGCGGATGGAACAGGGCGCCAAAGCCCAGCAGCAGCAACGGCAGCGAGAACGCGACCAGCACGGCATAGCTGCGCCCGCCACGCGCCATCCAGGCGCCGAGGGCAGGATCGATGAAGGCGGCGGCGATGCGGGCCGCCAGCAGCACGGCGCCGATCTGCGCCAAATCAAGACTGCTGCGCTGCGCATAAAACGGCGCAACATATATATAGATGGGCAGCGCCAGCATGGCCAGCGGCAAGCCGAACAGGCCATAGCTGAACAAGGCAGGCAAGCTCAACGCGCTGGCCCCGGCGTTCATGGCAGTGGTGCCGCACTTTGCAGCAAGGCTGCGCGCAGCTTCGGCGCCGTGCTCGACGGCGACAGCCAGATGGCAAAGAAGGCGCGCGCGAAGTCGCCATCGTTCACGTCGGCCAGCGCCTTGCCATCGAGATAAAAGCGCACGCCGGGCGCGATGCCAGCACGGTAGGCGCCCGCGATGCGCTGGTCTTCCTTGACGTCAGGAAAGATACGCTGCATGGTAGCCAGCCACGCCAGCCGCTGTGCTTCCGTGCCGGCGCCGATTTTCTGCATCTGTTCATAACTGGCTTCGGCGATCTTCTTGCCGTCGAGCGAACGCGCGTAGCGCAGTTCCAGTACAAACGGCGCCGTTGCCGATGCCGCGCCCTGGTAGCCTTGCGGGCCCACCCACAGTTGCGCCCGATAAATACGCATGCCGAACCACGTGTAGTCGCCCTCACCCGCCAGGCGGGCTTCGGGCACGTCGGCAGCGACAAAGGCAGGCGGCGCGGCCGCAGCGCCCAACATGGTCAATGACAGCACAACAGTGGCAAGCAGGCGGCGCATGGTCAGTCCTTGATCAGGGTAAATTGCATCACATCTGTGTTGTGCGCCTGAAAGGCGGCCTCGCAATACGCGAGGTAAAATTCCCAGGTCAGCAGGAAACGGCCATCGAAACCCTGCTTTTCCAGCGCCGTGCGCTGGGCCAGGAAGCTGGCGCGCCACTGGCGCAAGGTTTCCGCGTAATCGAGGCCGAAGCTGAAGGCGTCTTCCACGCGCAAACCCTGCGCTTCGGCGGCGCGGCGAAACTCGGCCGGCGACGGCAACATGCCGCCCGGAAAAATGTACTGTTGAATGAAATCCGTGCTCTTGCTGTAGCGCTCGAACAAGTCATCGGCGATGACGATGGTCTGGATGCAGGCGCGTCCGCCCTGCTTCAGGTTGCGCGCCACGCATTCGAAATAGCCGGGCCAGTAGCTTTGCCCCACGGCTTCGAACATTTCGATCGAGGCGATGGCGTCGTACTGGCCGGCGCTGTCGCGGTAATCGCACAGCTGCAGATCGGCCTGTCCCGCCAGCCCCGCGTCGTGCAGGCGCTGGCGCGCATACGCCAGTTGTTCGGTCGACAAGGTCAGGCCCGTCACGTGCGCGCCGTAGCTGCGCGCCGCCGTTTCCGCAAAACCGCCCCAGCCGCAGCCGATTTCCAGCACGCGCTGGCCCGGCTGCAGCTGCAGCTGATCCGCAATACGGCGGTATTTCGCACCTTGCGCCTGCTCCAGGCTGGCGCCTTCGGTGAACAGCGCGCTCGAGTACGTCATCGATGGATCCAGCCACAGCTGATAAAAGGCGTTGCCGATGTCGTAATGGGCGTGGATATTCTTCTTGCTGCCGGCGCGCGAATTGCGATTGAGCAAATGCCGGACCTTGTAGACCAGGTTGCCCCACCAGTTGCCGTAAATCAGCGATTCGATGTGCGCGCGGTTGCGTATCATCAGCTCGATCAAGCCCGGCAAATTGTCCGTGCGCCAGTCGCCGGCGATAAACGTTTCCGCAAAGCCAATGTCACCCGAGCGCAGCACGGCCGCACACAGGCGCCAGTTATGCAAGTCCAGGGTGACGGGGTGGCTGCCGTCGCCGTACAGCAAGATGCTGCCGTCAGGCGTGCGCAGGCGCAGGGCGCCATATTGCAATTTTTCCAGCAGGCGCACAATCATGCGCCCGGCGGCGGGCATGTCCAGGTGCGCATGCCCATGCAAGGGAGGGGAACTGCTGCGCGCATGCAGGCCGGTCGGCAGGGAATCGGAGCTCATCGGGACACCTTTTCTTGAGGGGGGTGGGGTTTGCTGAAAAACGGCACGCGGCGCAACCACAGGCGCAAGGCTTGCCAATGAATGCGCGCCATCACGCCGAACGTCATCAGGGGATAGCGCAACAAGGCCCAGGCGATGGCGCCATCGCGCAGCGGCTGGGCCGTGCCGGACAAACTCGTCTGTAGCAGCGGACCGTCGAGGTCGTCGTAGTCGACTCTGGCCAGGTGGCGTTCGCCGTCCTGTTCGCTATTGCGCAGGAAACGGAAGCGGTACCGGCCCTCCACCTTGCAAAACGGCGACACGTGGAAAATTTTCTTGGCGACCAGTTCGCTGCCATAGGCGATGGCGCCGCCCTGTTCGAGCAGGTACAGATGGCGCTCGCCGAAGGTATTGCGCACATCGCAGACCACGGCGCGCAGCGCGCCATCCGGGCGGTGGCAAAACCAGAAACTGACGGGATTGAAGACATAGCCGAACATGCGCGGCATGGTTTGCAGCCAGATTTCGCCGCCCGCGTCCGACACGCCATGCTGGCGCAGCAAACCGTCGATCCAGTCCAGCAGCGGCGTCGTGCCATCGCCGTGGTCGCTGTCGCGGAAGGACAGCACATTGGCGCCGTTGCGCGAAATCAACCTGGCAGGAAAATCGTACGCGCCCAGGCTGCGCAAGGGCAGGCGCAGATAAAACATGCCATAACTAAAGGCATGCGCGCGCGGACGCAGCCGCGCATGGCGCACCAGTCCCAGGCACAGCTGGGGTTGCGGCTGCGACGGCTGCGTGGGATCACGCGGCATGGCCGAGCTCCGCCGCCGCCATGCTGTTCAGCGCTTCGGCCACGGCCAGGCCCGACTTCAAGCCGTCTTCATGGAAACCATAACCGGTCCACGCGCCCGCGAACCACGTGTGCTGCGCGCCCTGGAATCCGGCCAGGCGCGCCTGGGCGGCAATGGCCGCGCCATCGAACACGGGGTGGGCATACGAAAATTCGTCGATGATGCTGGCCGGAGCGGGCTCGTCGAGCGGATTGAGCGAAACGATGACGGGCGTGCTGAAGGGCAAGGGTTGCAGCTGGTTCAGCAAATAATGCACACACACTTGCGGCGCCTCGCCGTGCGCGGCCGGCCGGCCCTGGTAATTCCAGGCGGACCAGGCACGGCGGCGCTGCGGCAGACAAGACGCATCCGTATGCAGCACAGCGCGATTCGGCTGGTAGCGCACGGCTTCGAGCACGGCGCGCTCGTCGTCGCGGATATCTCCCAGCAGGGCCAGCGACTGGTCGCTGTGACAAGCGAGCACGACGTGATCGACATGCTCGACGCCGGCGGCCGTCTGCAGCTCGACCATGCGCGCGCCGCCGTGGGCCTGGCGGCGCACGGCCAGCACGGGGCACGCCAGGCGCTGCTGCGGGATGCCCGCCAGCAGTTTTTTCACGTACACGCGCGAGCCGCCGCGCACCGTGCGCCATTGCGGCCGGTCGCTCACTTGCAGCAAGCCATGGTTGTGGCAGAAACGGATGAAAGTAGCCAGCGGAAAAGCCAGCATCTGGCGCGCCGGGCATGACCAGATGCAGGCGGCCATCGGCAGCAGATACCAGTGCCGGAATTCGTCGCCATAGCCGTGCAGGTCGAGAAACTCGCCCAGCGACAGGGCCGGCGCCGGCACGCTGGCCGTGGCCAGGGCGCTGGCCTGGCGGTTGAAACGCAGAATATCGCGCAACATGCGCAGGAAGGCCGGGCGCAGCAGATTGCTGCGCTGGGCAAACACGGTATCCAGGTTGGCGCCCGCCCATTCCAGCACGCGGGCATCGGACGCCCCGCCCAAAGGCATCTTCACGGAAAACGACATGTCGCTGTCGGCCGCCTCGACGCCAAGTTCGTCAAACAGTTGCACCAGGTTCGGATACGTGGCGTGATTGAACACGAGAAAACCCGTGTCGACGCCATGCGTGACGCCATCGAGCGTCACATCCACCGTATGGCTGTGCCCGCCAAAGTAGTCGCCCGCCTCGTACAAGGTGACGTCCTGGCCGGCCTGCGCCAGACGATAGGCACACGACAGACCTGCGATTCCTGCTCCGACGACAGCAATTTTCATGAATACACCTGTATTTAGTTTGTCCTGGACAAATAGAGCCTCATGGATAATCGATGAAATCTTGATTTGTGTCAATGAGCGCCCTCAGCCGTTCAAAAACTTATACGCCGGCAATTTCTAATCGGATTCAGCTATTTGGTATGGGGCAGCGGAAGGCGTAAAATGCACTCCACGTTCTTTTGGCATGCGAGCAAGCCCCCTGGTATGGATACTGACCTGCAACCTACTTCCGCCTTCAGCATCAGCGATGTCGAACGCGACACCGGGCTGGCCAAGGAAACCTTGCGCGTGTGGGAGCGCCGCTACGACTTTCCCCAGCCACGGCGCGACGCCTTTGGCGAGCGCAGCTACCCGGCCGAGCAGGTACAAAAGTTGCGCATGGTCAAGCGCCTGCTGGATCTCGGATTTCGTCCGGGAAAAATCATGCAGCACAGCACCGCGCAACTGCAGCAGCTGGCCAGCGCCGGCAGCGCGGCGTCGTCCACGCCGCCCCCCCAGCTCGAACACTACCTGGCCCTGTGCCGTAGCCACCAGATGGCGGAACTGGGCGACGCCCTGCGCCAGGCGCTGGCCGTGCTGGGCCTGAAAGCGTTCACCATCGACGTGATCGCTCCCCTCACCGGCATGGTGGGCGAAGCGTGGGCTTGCGGCGAACTGGCCGTGTATGAAGAGCACCTGTATAGCGAAACCTTGCAAACGGTGATGCGCCACGCCATCTTTTCCCTGCCGCAAGCAAGCAGCCCATCCATGCGCTCGCCGCGCATCGTCCTCAGTACCTTGCCGCAGGAACGTCACGGCCTGGGGCTGCTGATGGCCGAGGCCCTGTGTGCGGCGGCCGGCGCCCATTGCATGTCGCTGGGCGTGGAAACACCGCTGACGGACATCGTCGCGGCCGCCCGCGCGCAGCGGGCCGATATCGTCGCGCTATCATTTTCCAGCGCCAGCAAGCAAAGGCAGACGCGCGACAGCCTGCAGCAACTGCATGCAAGCTTGCCTCCAAGCATGGAATTGTGGGCTGGCGGACGCAGTCCCGTGCTGACCAGGCAGCCGCCGCCCTTTTTGCATGTGCTGGACTTGCGGCAAGTCGACGAAAGCATCGCCGACTGGCGTCGCCGCCACCAGGCGCAGGCCCTGCAAACCCATTGATCCGGCTGGAAAGCGCGGCAACTGCGGCGATCTCCGTGGATAGCGACGCAATGTTGCCAATCGAACAGTAAAGCATGAAGGGCCGGGCGCGCTCTGGTAGAATAGCCCGTAACACAGTGTCCGGCGCCGCCGGGCCTTAGGTCAGCACCCGCCACCACACATCCATGTTTAGTTTCTTCAAGAAAAAACCCATCGCTCCCGAGGCTGCACCAGCCGAGCCCCTCGTCCTTCCCGCCGCCACGCCGCCTGCACCGCAGCCTGTCGCTACGCCCCTGAGCGGCGCGCCGGCCGAGCTCGTGCCCGTGATCGTGGCCGCCGAACCCGAGAAAAAATCGTGGATGACGCGCCTGAAGGCGGGCCTGTCGAAAACCTCGAACACCTTGTCCGTGCTGTTCGTCGGCGCGAAGATCGACGACGCCCTGTACGAAGAGCTGGAAGCGGCGCTGCTGATGTCCGACGCGGGCATCGACGCCACGGAATTCCTGCTCACGGAATTGAAGAAAAAGGTCAAGGAAGACAAGCTGCTCGACGCGGCCGCCGTCAAGGCCGCCCTGAAAGTACTGCTGATCGACCTGCTCTCGCCGCTGGAAAAGCGCTTCGAGCTGGGCCGCCACAAGCCGCTGGTGATGATGATTTCCGGCGTGAATGGCGCCGGCAAGACCACCACCATCGGCAAGCTGGCCAAGCACATGCAGTCGAACAACCAGTC
This sequence comes from Janthinobacterium sp. BJB426, assembly GCF_002735705.1. Lineage (GTDB taxonomy): Bacteria > Pseudomonadota > Gammaproteobacteria > Burkholderiales > Burkholderiaceae_D > Janthinobacterium. The sequence goes on along the minus strand of NZ_PDZL01000015.1, from coordinate 85,590 downwards.
CGTGCTGCTGGCTGCGGGCGACACCTTCCGCGCCGCCGCGCGCGAGCAACTGATGGTCTGGGGCGAGCGCAACAACGTCACCGTGATTTCGCAGGAATCGGGCGACCCGGCCGCCGTGGCCTACGACTCCGTGCAATCGGCGAAAGCGCGCGGCATCGACGTGGTGATGGTCGACACGGCGGGCCGCTTGCCGACGCAGTTGCACCTGATGGAAGAATTGAAGAAAATCAAGCGCGTGATCGGCAAGGGCATGGAGGGCGCGCCGCATGAAACCCTGCTCGTCATCGACGGCAACACGGGCCAGAATGCCCTCACGCAAGTGAAAGCGTTTGATGATGCCCTGCAATTGAGCGGCCTGGTGATCACCAAGCTGGACGGTACCGCCAAGGGCGGCGTGCTGGCGGCGATTGCCCGCGTACGCCCTGTGCCCGTGTATTTCATCGGCATCGGTGAGAAAATTGAAGACTTGCAGCCTTTCGTGGCTGCCGAATTTGTCGAAGCGCTGCTCGGATAAGCCTATACATGATTGAATTTCAGCACGTCTCCAAGCAATACTCCCCCGATGCCGTGGCGCTCAGCGACATTTCGCTCAGTATTGCCAAGGGCGAGCTGGTGTTTCTGGCCGGCCCGTCCGGCGCCGGCAAATCCACCTTGCTGAAAATGATCGCCGCCATGGAACGCCCCACGTCGGGCAAGCTGATCGTCAATGGCCAGGACATGGCGAAGATCAAGCCGGCCGGCGTGCCCTTCCTGCGCCGCAACATGGGCCTGATCTTCCAGCAGCAAAAGCTGCTCAACGACCGCTCCATCCTGGCCAACGTCATGCTGCCGCTGCTCGTCGTCGGCGCGCATAAAGTTGCCGCGGAACAGCGCGCCCGCGCCGCGCTCGACAAGGTGGGACTGCTGGACCGCGCCATGGCGCGCCCCCTGTCGCTGTCGGGCGGCGAGCAGCAGCGCGTATCGATCGCGCGCGCCATCGTCAACCGGCCGCAAATCATCCTGGCCGACGAACCGACGGCCAACCTGGACCGCGCCAGCGCCAACAAGGTGCTCGACGCCCTGAAAGCATTCCACTCCGTCGGCGTGACCTGCCTCATTTCCAGCCATGACGAACAGATGCTCGACGCAGCCGCCCGCGTGATCCACCTGAAAAACGGCCAGCTGGTGGCCATCGACAAGGCCACGCAGGCGCCCGTCTTCGCCCCGCCCGATCCCGATTTCGCGCCTGGCCTGGATCACGGCGAAGGAGAACAGGCATGAGAGGCTGGTTCCGTCAACACCGCTTCGCCCTCGGTTCGGCGCTGATTCACTTGCGCAAGTCGCCGGGCGGCTTTCTCTTGAACGTCGTCGTCGTCGCCATCGCCCTGTCGCTGCCATTCGCCGGCTTGACCATGCTCGACAATGTCCGCCCCATGTCGGAACAGATGTCCGTCGACCCGGAAATCAGCGTCTTCCTGAAGATCGACACGCCGCGCGAGCAAGCCGTGGCCCTGGCCGGTGCCATGCGCAAGATCGTCGGCGAGCAAAAGGCGAAGATCGTCTTCATCGCGCGCGAACAGGCGCTCGACACCCTGAAAAATAAAAATGGCCTGGCAGATGTACTGAGCACCCTGGGCGACAATCCCTTGCCCGACAGCTATGTGCTGAAACTTGACGCCTTCAGCAGCGCCAGCGAAGCGCAGGATGTCGATGCCGTGGCGGAACAGTTGCGCCACTTGCCAGGCGTGGAATCGGCGCAAGTCGATTCGGCCTGGGTCAAGCGCCTGGCGGCCCTGCTGGGCGTGCTGCGCCTGGTGCTGCTGTTGCTGGCCATTACCCTGGGCGTGGCCGTGATCGCTGTTGTCTTCAATACCATCCGCCTGCAAGTGATGCAGCAGCGCGATGAAATCAGCATCTCGAAATTGATCGGCGCCACGGACACCTTCATCCACCGCCCCTTCTATTACACGGGCGCCCTGCTGGGCCTGTGCGCTGGCGCGCTGGCCCTGGGCGCCGTGGCGCTGGCCATGCAACCGCTGAATACGGCGATTGCCGAGTTTGCCCGCCTGTACGCATCCGAATTCCAGCTGGTGCCGCTGGCGCCGCTGCCGATGGCCGGCTTGCTGGCCGTCAGCGCCGGCCTTGGCCTGATTGGCGCCTTCCTCTGCGTGCAGCGCCACCTGGCGCGCCTGAACTGACCTTCCTTTCCATGGCGGCGCTCCGGCGCCGCCATGCGCCCCCCCGCACTGCTATCATCTTGATATTAAGCAAGTATTCTTAAGGCTCGCTTCAGCCAGAGGCCGTAGACTAGCCCTGTTGTCGTGAAGCGCTATCGCGCGATGTACAGACATAGATATCAAGAATTCATTCGCCATAGTATTTAGGCTATCAGGACGATTAAATGTGCTGATTGGCACTCTCAAGCAGAGAGTGCTAATATAGGCACATACCAACAGCAGAACCGCCAAGGACGCCAGATGAAGATGGTGTCGCGATCTGCAAAGTGCAAGACCGAATACGCAAAACCGAACAGACAAACGGACCACGTCGCGTGACGTGGCCAACTGGAACAAAGCAAGACTACGAGGGAGAAAACATGACTATGATGTCCGCAACGTCCGCATTGGTTCCGACCAAAAGTAATGCGCTGGGCCTCGGGTTCACTGGCAATCTGGGTAATATCGACGCCTATATTTCGGCCGTGAACCGCCTGCCCATGTTGACCCACGACGAAGAAATTTCGCTGGCGACACGCCTGCGCGAAAAAAATGACCTGGCCGCCGCGCAAGAACTGGTGCTGTCGCACCTGCGCCTGGTGGTCTCGATTGCCCGCGGTTACCTGGGCTATGGCTTGCCGCACGCCGACCTGATTCAGGAAGGCAATATCGGCTTGATGAAAGCCGTGAAACGTTTCGATCCGGACCAGGGCGTGCGCCTGGTGTCGTACGCCATGCACTGGGTGAAAGCCGAGATGCATGAGTACATCCTGAAAAACTGGCGCCTGGTCAAGGTCGCGACGACGAAAGCACAGCGCAAGCTGTTCTTCAATCTGCGCAGCCACAAGACGGGCCTCGATGCGATGACGCCAAAGCAGATCGATGCGCTGGCCAAGCTGCTCGACGTGAAACGCGAAGAAGTGATCGAGATGGAAACGCGTTTGAGCGGCCGCGACATTGCGCTCGAATCGCCGACCGACGATGAAGATGACAAGTTTTCGCCGATTGCCTACCTGTCGTCGGAGCAAAGCGAACCGACCAAGGTGCTGGAAGCGGAACAAGTGACGCGTTTGCAATCGGAAGGCCTGGAAACGGCTTTGAGCAAGCTCGACGCCCGTTCGCGCCGCATCATCGAAGCGCGCTGGCTGGCCAACGACGACGGTTCCGGCGCCACCCTGCACGCGCTGGCAGAAGAGTTCGGCGTATCGGCCGAGCGCATCCGCCAGATCGAAGTGGCAGCGCTGAAAAAAATGAAGGGCGCGCTGGCCGCCTGGGTGTAATCGAAAGCAATGCCGCAATGCAAAAGGCGCCGCAAGGCGCCTTTTAGTTTTACCACTGATATTTATCAACAGATAAACATTGTCAGCCCTTACGCTGCAGCCAAGCCCTTGGTGATCAGCTCGGCGACCAATTCATTCAGATCCGCGTCGCGTTCCTTGGCCAGGGTCTGCAATTGCAAGACCAGATCGCTGTTCAATTTGACGGCGAATGGCACCAGGCCCAGGGCCTGATCGCGCTTGCGCTGCTCGCGGCGGTCGACGACCACCGCTTCCTTACCGAATGCACCGGCGCCGGGAACATTCATCTTTCCCATCAGTTTCTTGGCATCGCTTTTCGCCAGGGCAGTTTTTTTCATGGTTGTTTCCTGATTTTCAAAACAGCCATTCTACGCAGTAATCGGCGCGCCGCGTGGCCGGCGCATCAATTCATCGGCAGCACGCCAATAGTGCGCCGGAAAAATATCATTTTGTTACTATCATTTTTATCCTCCGCGTGAACAAGCACGCCGGGGACGCTCCACCTGAAAGGAAAACCATGTCTACTCTGAACCGCTCTTACCGTACCGTGCTGCTGCCCCTGCTCATCGCTTGCCTGGCCATGCTGGCTGGCTGCGGCGCGGCCGGCAGCGCCGGCGACGCGGAAAACACGCCGCGCAGCGTCACCCACGTGCTGTCGCCAGGCGAACAGGTGGCCATCACGGCCACCGACACTCTGAAACTGGAGCGCGTCAACGACAGCCGCTGCCGCAAGGGCGCCGTGTGCGTGTGGAAAGGCTACGTCAGCTACAGTTTCAGTTTGCTCAACAGCGCAGGCACGACCGACATCGTCTTGTCCGATTCCATGCCCGGCGCCGCCAGTTCCGTCACCGTCAACCACCTGACGTTTACTTTGCTCGACGTCGACCCGGCCACGCCGCCGGCCCTGAATGCGGCCGAGCCCACTTACCGAGTCAAAGTGAAAATCACGCAGGGCGCGCTGCCCCGCTAAACGCTGTGGCGCTGGAGGCTGTCGGCCGGCGCCTGTTGCCGGTCCAGCATGCCGTAATCGCGCACGACGGCGGCGATGCGCAGCCGGTAATCGTCAAACACGCCGTGCCGGCCGGCCGACTGCGCCGTGCGGTGCGCTTCCAGTTGCCGCCACTGCGCCAGCGCCGCCTCGTCGCGAAAGAAGGATAGCGACAGCAATTTGCCTGGCTCGCTCAGGCTGCTGAAGCGCTCGATGGAAATGAAACCGTCCACTTCGTCGAGCAAGGGCCGCAGCGCGGCCGCCAGGTCCAGATAGTGCTGGCGCCCTTCGGCGCTGGGCCAGACTTCGAAAATCACGGCAATCATGCGCTGGTTCCTTCCATAAACACGGGGATGCGGGCGTTCAGCGACGGCAGATATTCCCACCTCAGCGGCATGCCTTCCAATGCATCGGTCCACGCCTGCAGGCACGCCGTGGCGATGGTCAGCGCGATGGACTGGCCTGGACAACCGTGGCGGCCATGGCCAAAGCCGAACTGCGCATCGCAAGCGCTGGCCAGCACGACGACGATCATCTGCCCGGCCGGCACGCGCACGCCATGCAATTCCACGGCATCGGCCGTGTAGCGGCGCGTGTTGTGGATGGCGGGATCGCGCTGGCTGACTTCACGCAACATGGCCGGCCATCGCTGGGGTGCGGCGCGCAGTGACGGCAGCAAGTCAGGCTGCGCGCGCAAGGCCGCGATGGCATTGCCCAGCAAGCCGGCCGTGGCGTCGCAGGTCTGCGACAGCAAGCCCACGAGATTGGCCAGCATGCCGCTCCCCATGGCATCGGCCTCTGTCACGATACTGGCCAGCAGGCTGTCCGGCCTCGCGTTGCCCTCGCGCAGCAAAGCGGCAAACCCTTCCAGCAAGGCATCGGCCGCCACTTGCGCGCCAGCCAATTGGCCAGCATTGCTCAACGGCGACAAACAGGCGACAAAAGCACGCGTCCAGCCGGCCAGCGCCGGCCATTGCGCTGGCGCAAAGCCCAGCAAGTCGGCCATGGCGAACAGGGGCAGTTGAAAAATTGCATCGTTCAGCTGGTCGGCGCTGACGGGCACGCGGTCGCCGGCAAGACGTGCGACCTGTTCCTGCAGGCGCCCCAGGTCCACCTGGCCCAGCGCGCGCGCCAGCACTTGTTTCGGCACCGCATGCCGTTCGCCCTCATTCATGCGCACCAGCTCGGCAAAAATCGCGCCGCACGGCGTGCCCGCCAGGTTGTGCGGCACGGCCAGGTCCGGCGGCCGCACGCGGCAGGCGGGATGCGCCAGCACGGCTTGCACGCCGGCCGCGCCCGTCGCCAGCCAGCAGTCGAGCGACGCCTCGAAACGCAGCGGCGGGCCATCCGCCAGGCGGCGATAGTAGTCATACGGCGCCGCGTGGGTGACGGCTAAGAAAGGGTCGGCGGGGTCGGCAACAAAGTCGGTGGGCGGCATGCGCATTCCATTGCAGTGAGGTAGGGACACGAGTATGCTGGTCCTTTCACCACAACACTTCGCCCACGGACGAATCATGGATGACAGCCCTCAACAACGCACCGCCGACATGGGCTTGGCGCAACTGGCTGGCGCCATCGCCGAACCGGCCCGCGCACGCATGCTGTGCAGCCTGCTCGATGGCCATGCGCGCACGGCCACGGAATTGGCGACCTTGGCCGAGGTAGGCGCCTCGACGGCCAGCGCCCATCTGGCGCGCTTGCGCGAGGATGGCTTGCTGTCGATGCTGGCGCAAGGCAAGCATCGCTATTACCGCCTGGCCAACGCCGAGGTGGGACGGGCGCTGGAAGCGCTGCTGGTGGTGGCCGGCGTGGCGGCAACGCCCTTTACCCCCACCACGCCCGACCGCCTGCGCCATGCGCGCACCTGCTACGACCACATGGCCGGCAGTGTTGCCGTCACCCTGCACGACCAGTTGCACGCGCAAGGCTGGCTGCTGGACGATGGCGGCGAAGGTGAGTATTGCCTGTCGGAAGCGGGCACGGCCGGCATGGCGACCCTGGGCATCGACGTGCCGCAATTGCAGCGCCAGCGCCGCCGCTTCGCCTGTGCCTGCCTGGACTGGAGCGAGCGACGCGCTCACCTGGGCGGTGCGTTGGGGGCCGCCATCCTGCAACTGGCCCTGCGCCAGCGCTGGGCCGAGCGCGAACTCGACAGCCGCGCCCTGCGCCTCACGCCCGCTGGCGAACGGCGCCTGCTGGCCGCCTTTGCTGGCGCCTGAACGGCGCAGGCATTTTGTATCTCGAAAGCAACTACACAGAGAAAAAATGTGCTTTTACCATTCTTTTCCTTCATCATAGGCTGCGCCCTTGAGCGATCATTTTTTGGCCATGGAAAGAGTTCATCTTGAAAACAGTGTCATCCAGCACGAGTCCCGCCAGCACCTGCCATAACTGCAATACCGATGCGCCAGGCAACTTCTGCAGTGCCTGCGGCCAGGCAACGACCCTGCACGTACCGAGCGCGCGCGAATTCCTGCATGAATTTGTCGCCCATTATGTGGCGCTCGAAGGCAAGCTCTGGCGTACCCTGGCCCTGCTGCTGTTCCGTCCGGGTGCACTGAGCAATGAATACATCGCGGGGCGCCGCGTGCGTTACGTGGAGCCGCTGCGCGTCTACCTGACCTTCAGCATCCTGTTCTTTGCCATCCTCAAATTCAGCAGCCCCGACATGTTCCTCACCGTCCACGATCAGCCAGCCCAGGTGAGCGCCCACGGCCCCCGTCACATTCCGGAAAATACGACCTCGCCCATGCAGCTCAGCATTCTGGGCCAGACACCCACCCTGCCGCAGCAATGGCAAGACTTTGAGCAACTGCCCACGGCGGAGAAACAAAAACTCGTGGTGGACAGCTTTTACCATTACGCGCCGTACGCCATGTTTTGCCTGATGCCGCTGTTCGCCCTGTTCCTGAAAATTCTCTACCTGGGCAGCGGACGGCGCTATGGCGAACATTTCCTGTTCGCCCTGCATACGAATGCCTTCGCCTTCATCACGATGGCGCTGATGACCTTGATCCCCGTCAACATTGTCCGCCTCGTACTCGGCGCCTGGCTGCTGGCCTATCTGCCCTGGGCCATGTGGCGCGTGTATCGAAGCGGCAAACTCGCCACCGTCTGCCGCTGGCTGTTATTGATGGCAGCCTACGGCATCGCCATGAGCCTGGCGATCCTGGCCTGCATTGCCATCGGCGTGATGTTGCGACATTAAGTTAAGCCACTAAGTTACGCCACCCAGTAGCGCTCTGGCGGCGCTATATCCGGCTATCATCCTGCACGCTATCTTTTTTGGGATGCACGATGATTGCCTTCGAAGGTTTGTCCAAACAGTACGGCACGTTCGAGGCCGTCAAGCCGCTGACCTTGCAAGTGGGAAAAGGTGAAGTCTTCGGCTTCCTGGGCCCGAACGGGGCCGGCAAGACCACCACCATCCGCATGCTGATGGGCATCCTCGTGCCCAGCGCCGGCCGCGTGCTGGTCGATGGCCTCGATTGCCAGCGCGATGGCGCCGCCGTCAAGCGCAAGGTGGGCTACCTGCCCGACACCCCCATCTTTTACGACTATTTGCGGGGTCGTGAAATCCTGCAATTCGTGGCCGAAATGCATGGTTTTTCGCGCACGGAAGCGGCCGCCCGCGCCGCTCGCCTGCTGACGGAATTCGGCCTGGACGAGGCGAGCGAGGATTTCGCCGTCAATTACTCGCTGGGCATGAAGAAGAAACTGGGGCTGGCGTGCGCGCTGATCCACGATCCGGCCGTGCTGATCCTCGATGAACCGATCAACGGCCTCGACCCGCGAGCTTCGCGCGACGTGCAGGAACGCCTGCTGCGCCGCGCCGCCGCCGGCACCACGATCTTTGTGTCCACGCATTTGCTCGACATGGCGCAAAAGCTGTGCAGCCGGGTCGCCATCATCCACCGTGGCGCTCTGGTGGCCACAGGCAGCCTGGACGATATCCGCCAGCAACTGTCCAGCGATGGCAGCCTGGAAGAGCTCTTCTTGCAACTCACCGATGAAACCACATGACAGCGGCGCCGCCCACTGCCTGGCGCGCCGTCTGGCTGCTGACCCGCTTGCGCCTGCAGCGCCTGCTCAACGTGAGCGGCCGGGGCTTTTCCTTCAAGAAAAACAGTAATAGCCGCCCCGCCACGCCTGGCAAGCGCGGCGGACGCTGGCTGCTGGGCGCGCTGCTCTTGCTGCCCATGCTGTTGTCCTTCGGCAGCATCGCCCGCCACAGCGTACTGAACATGCATTGTTTGCTGGACCAGGTCGCCGCCTGCCAAGCGCGCGGCAGCCTGCATACGGGCAGCGGCCTGCTCGACCCCGTCATCGCGCAATGGATGGCGGAGCCCTTCAGCGCGGTGCTGATCGGTGGCCTGACCCTGCAGCTGGCGCTGTTGTGGCTGGTCAGCGTCCTGCTGCCGCTGGGCATGGGAGAATTGTCGAAACCGGACTGGGACCTGGAATGGCTGGTCACCCTGCCCGCCGAGAAAAGCACCTTGCTGTGGGCGCGCGTGCTCGAACGCACGCTCGTCAATCCGGCCGGTTTGCTGGCCCTGTGGCCCAGTACGACCGTGATCGCCTGGTACTCGGGCCAGGCCTGGCTTGCACCACTATCCGGCCTGCTCGCCAGCCTCGTCCTGCTGGCCCTGGCCGCCATGCTGCGCACCCTCGTCGACACGGGCTTGCGCCTGTCGCTCACGCCATCCCGGCTGGGCAACCTGCAGGCGGTGATTTCGCTGGCGGGCCTGTTTCCCATGTATCTGGGTATGTCCTTCGGCATGGGCATGGGAGGCTTCGCCTATGACTGGGCGGCCGCCATGCCCGCCTGGAGCCACTGGACGCCGCCGGGCCTGCTGGTGCGCGTGCTCAATGCCGATGGCGTGGCCGCCTTGCTGCCCGCTATCCTGCTGCTGGCACAAACGCTGTTGTTGATGCTGCTGGGCATGGCCGTGCTGCGCCGCCAGTTGCGCCACGGCGTCGTGGGCGCGGGCCAACGCGAAGCGGCGCGCAAGCCGGCAGCGGCGCCATCGCCCACGCAGCGGTGGCGCCCGCGCCTCGGCACGGCGATCCAGCGGCGCGAGCTGACGTTACTCTTGCGCGACCGCAATTTTCTCGTGCAAACCCTGCTGATGCCACTGCTGATCCTCGGCGGCCAGGCCGTGGTGACGGGCCAGGCGCGCGACCTGCACGCGCTGCTGGATCATCCCGTCCTGCTGGCCTCCACCGGCTTTTTCCTCGGCACCTATGTGCTCATGATGTCGGCTTTCCAGACCCTCAACAAGGAAGGCGGCGCGCTGTGGCTGCTGTACACGTTCCCCGTCTCCATCGAACAGGCGCTGCGGCAAAAGGCGCAGCTGTGGGCCGTGCTGGCCCTGCTGTATCCATTGATCCTGTTCGGCGTGGCGCTGGCCTGGCTGCCCGCCTGGTCGTGGCAGACGGCGGGCCTGATGCTGCTGGCCCTGGCCGGCATCCCCTTGTATGCGCTGATCGCCGTGGCGCTGGGCGTGTTTGCCAGTGATCCGCTGGCCACGGAAACCACGGCAAAGCTGCGCCCCACGTATACGTACCTGTATTTGCTGCTCACCGGCCTGTACATTGCCGCCCTGGCCGCCGGCAGCCTGGTGCAGCAACTGGTGTTTGTCGTGCTCACGGGCGCGCTGGCCGTGGCCCTGTGGCAAAAGGCGCGCGATGCGCTACCCTACCTGCTCGACCCCGCCGCTTCGCCGCCAGCGAGAGTAACGGCGGCGGACGGCCTGATCGCCGTCATGCTGTTTTTCATCTTGCAGACACTGGCCTTGATCCTGCTCAAAGGTAGCAATGCGACGCCGCTGGCGCAGCTGGCCATCGCCTTCGGCGCGGCCGGCGCGCTCACGTATGCGCCGCTGCGCCTCGTCTACTGGCGCGCCGGGACGGCCGGCGTACCGCGTATCGGACAGGGCCGCCAGCCGTGGCGCCGGGGAATCGCGGGCGCCTGTGCCGCGGCGCTGTTCGGCATCGGTTACGCGGCCCTGTTGCAGCCAAGCGCTTCAACATTGATGCAGATCAATAGCGACGGACTGTGGCTGCTGGCCCTGGGCATGCTGGCCGCGCCCCTGTGCGAGGAATTCCTCTTCCGCGGCTTGCTGCAGGGCGGTTTGCGCCGTTCTCTGCCGGCCTGGCAGGCGATCGGCATCGCTGCCGCGCTGTTTGCCCTCGTGCATCCACCGGCCGCCATGCTGCCCGTCTTCGCGCTGGGCCTGTGCACGGGCCATGCCTACGAGCGCAGCGGCGCGCTGCTGGCCCCCATGCTCGCGCACGTGCTCTACAACGCTGCCATGCTCGGCTACCAGCTGAATAGGTGATTGTTGCCGGGTTTGCTAGAATCGCACACGTTTCCGTCCGTATCCCAACCCCTGACTACGCACAGATCACGCATGAATCCACGCTTGTTTGTCCCATGTATCCTCGTTGCCCTGCTGAGCGGCTGCACGGTACTCGCCCTGCGCCCCAACAGCGGCGTCGAAAACCGCACATTTACCGTGCAGGAAACCCCGCGCCTGCGCATCGACGCGCCCAAGGCGCGCATCCAGAACCCCATGCCCAACGACCATTTCATCGGCATCGCCCTGTCCGGCGGGGGCAGCCGCGCCGCGAATTTCTCGGCCGCTTCGCTGGAACAGCTGGAACAGTTCGGCCTCGTCAGCGGCGCCTCGGCCATTTCCGGCGTGTCGGGCGGCGCCATCGCGGGCGGCTACTATGCGCTGCATGGCAGGCAGACGGACTGGCCCTTGCTGCGCAGCAAGCTGAAAACGGATTTCTTTGGCCAGACCATCTTGAAACCGGCCAACCTGACGACGATGTTGTTGACGAACAAGACACGCACCTCGTTCCTGTCTGACGTGCTGGACGATGTGCTGTACGACAAGAAAACCTACCAGGACTTGCCGCACGACGGCCCCATCTTCCTGGCCAACGCGACGGACGCCACCGATGGCGGCAAGCGCGTGGTGTTTTCCTACGAGTATTTCTACAGCACCCTGCATTCACCGATCCAGGATATCCGCCTGGCGACGGCCGTAGCCACCTCGGCCGCCTTTCCCGGCGTGTTCGATTCCGTCACCTTCGAGCGTTTCCGTCCGAAAAACAGTTTCGTGCCGGAACTCGGTTCCGAGTCGCGCGAATCGCCGTCGTATGTCCACCTGTTTGACGGCGGTGCGGCCGACAATCTGGGCGTGGAAACCCTGTGGGACGTGGCCCTGACGCAGCTGTACGGCAACGACATGGCCGTCGTGCCACCGCGCCTGAACAGCAAGCCCTTCATCCTCCTTTCCATCGATGCCAACGCGCCCAATTCCAGCGCCGTGTTCGAAAAGATGTCGGACGAGCGCCAGCCGCTGGACCGCATCTTCAACAAGAATATCTACGACGCCGTCGACGCCCTGTTTTCGCGCCAGCGCAAGGAAAACCTCGTCAAGATGGGCTTCGGGCAAGCCCGCTTCGATACCATCACGCATGAAAGCTTTGGCGACCTGAGCCAAAAATTCGTCAAGGGCAAGCGCACCTCGGCCTTTGCCATCCCCGTGCTGTGCCGCCCCCACCTGGGCCTGTACCGCTGCGAAGTCGATGCGGCCGATCCCTTGCCGGGCCAGATCCGCACGCGGCTGGAAGGCTTTGCCTGGCATATCTCCATCGACCAGATCGCCTCGCTGGCGCTGCGCCTGGCCAGCGAAGACGTGCACGTCGACAGTGCCCGCAAGGAAGAGCGCGCCGCCCTCGTCAAGCTGCAACGCCTGGCCACGCAAACGAAAACCCATCTGAAGCTGACGGGCCCGGAAAATTGCAGCCCGGAAGTCTTGCAATCGGCCCTGTACAGCGCCGCGCGCGTGCTGATCCTCGACGACGAGGAGTCGCGCTTCGCCCTGTGCGACTACATGCTGGCGGGCCAGCTGATCAATGACGACACCGTCTGCAAGCAGCGCTATGTCCACGCCGTGCCCCGCTTTGCCATCGAAAGCGAAGATTTGCAGTACCGCAACCTGAGTTCGGACGGCAATTCCGTGAACGTGCCGATACGCTGCAAGAAGTGAGCGCCCACAAAAAAGCCCGCACGATCGCTCGTGCAGGCTTTAGCGCAAGGATTCCAAGCGCCCGGTTGATCTAGATCAACCGACTACGCCTGCGCATGTAGCTGCGGCTTAACGCCCCTTCCAGTTCCTGCTCCGTTTTATGCTGGTTTACCGTGTACAGGGCCCACAGGGCCGCCGGCGCCCAGCCGATCACAGTGCACTGCAAGATCAAGGCGGCGGCACCGGCCAGCGGGCGCCCCAGCATGAAAAACGTGAGACACGGAAGTAGCAAGGCTATCAGCAATCGCATCACGACATACTCTCCTAAATATAGAGCAGCGGACAAGGGCCGGTATCCGGTCCGTCCCCCGCCCGCTGCGTACTGCTCCTTATAGATGCACGGAGATTTGCGGCATCAAGTCGTCAAACGTGCGACCGTTGCCGTTTTCTCCGATGGCGTGCATCTTCCATTCGCCGTTATGGCGGTACAGCTTGGCCATGATCTGTGCCGTGTGGGAACCTTGCACAGACAGGTTGAAACGCGCGACTTCCTGGTTATTGCTGGCATTCAAGATGCGGCAATAAGCGTTTTCCACCTGCGAGAAGTTCTGGCCAGTAAAGCTGTTGACGGTGAAGACGAGGCTTTTCACGTTCGCCGGCACTTTCGACAGATCGACATTGATCTGTTCGTCGTCGCCATCGCCCGCGCCCGTGCGGTTGTCGCCCGTGTGATTGACGCTGCCGTCCTTGCTTTTCAGCTGGCGGAACCAGACGATATCGGACGTGCTCTTGTTCTCATCGAACATGACGCACGACGCATCCAGGTCGACGGCTTCCGTCTTCGAACCGAAACCGAGGAAACCCTTGGTCTTGGCCGCATCCCAGCCCAGGCCCATGGTGATACGGGTCAGGGTGGTACCAGCTTCTTTGTCCAGAGAAATCTTCTGGCCTTTGCTCAAATTGACAGACATACGCATAGCTCCTGTTAAGTTTTTACTGCTTGATTACGCCGGCTTGCTTTGGGTCCAGGCGAGGAAGGCCGCGCGGTTGCGCGAGCACACGAGGATTTTTCCCGTGCCTGAAAACTTCAGCACCATGCCTTCGCCGCTGGTCTGGCTATTGATCAAATTGCCCAGAAAGCCGCCGCTGCTGCCGGTCGTCATGGAAATTTCGTATTGCAGGCGGTTATCCCAGCACACGACATGCGAGTTATCGATCACCACGTCCTTGCCAGGCGTCACTTCCAGTATCGACATCGCGCCAAAACCGGACACCGCCAACTGGCCGCTGCCTGCCGTCTCGGTGATGAAAAAACCACCGCTCTGGGCAAACAGCGCATTGCCAAGGCTTTGCGTGCGCACCTTCAATTCCACGCCGGCACTGGCTGCCACGAAGGCGCCGTCGCTGATCATGTATTGCTGGGCGCCAACCTCGAGCACCCGCATCGCGCCGGGCAAGGTGGGTGACAGCAGACAATCGCCGTCGCCCCGCATGGCCTCGATATGCTGCTGAAAGAACGATTCCCCGTTGGCAAAGGTGCGCATCAGCGCGGCGCCTATGCCGCCCGTCATCTTGCCTTTCAGCTCAAGATTGGTTTCCATCATCACCATCGCATTGGATTCGCAATAAATCTTCTCGCCCTTGGCAAGCGACACATGCAGGAACGGGTCGACGTCCCCGGTAATAGTAAACACTGGCATCTGACTGTTCCTTCCTCAACTCGGTAATGATGGGGGCGGCCCGCACCGCGAACCGCCTTGACTGTTTACAACTTATACGCCGACGCCGAACGAGGCAGCCAAAGGACCTAAACCGCCCTTGTAGCCCTGGCCGATGGCCTTGAATTTCCAATCGGCGCCATTGCGGTAGATTTCACCGAAGACCATGGCCGTTTCCGCCGAACCGTCTTCCGACAGGTCGAAGCGGGCGATTTCCGTGTTGCCGTTGGCATTCACGCAGCGTACGTACGCCTTCGATACCATACCAAAGTTTTGCTTGCGCGCTTCGGCATCGTGTATCGTCACGCAGACGGCGATCTTGTCGATCTCGGCCGGCACCGTGGCCAGGTCGACGATGACGGTTTCATCATCGCCATCGCCGGCGCCGGTGGTGTTGTCGCCCGAGTGGGTGACGGAGCCGTCGCTCGACTTCAGGTTGTTATAGAAAATCATGTCGACGTCGGCGCGAACCTTGCCGTCGGCCTTCAACAGGAAGACGGAACCGTCGATATCGAACGCGGCGCCATCGGTGGCGCGGGCATCCCAGCCCAGGCCGATGATCATCTTCGAAATGCCAGGGGCTTCCTTGCTCAGGTTGACGTTGCCGCCTTTTTGCAGACTGATTGCCATGATGTATTTCTCCTATGTGGGTTGTGTATGACCAAACACCTGGCGCCCTCCACCGGCCTGACTCCCCAGGCCGGCGGCGACGCTTGCTACAACTTGCCGACAAACGGGTGTAGCGTTTGTCGCGCATTCTTTACACTGCTGTTGCCTTGACCGCTTCCAGCGCTTCCGTCTGGCCTTCTTCGAGGGCCATCCTGCGCTTGTAGCGGATCGACGACCACAGCGAGGCGAGAATGAAGGCCACCCCAATCAGACCCGTGAAGATCTCGGGAATGTGGAACTTCATGCTGACCAACATGATCACAGCCAGGATACCGATCGCATAGTGCGCGCCGTGCTCCAGATAAACGAACTCGTCGAGCGTACCCTTGCGCACCAGGAACACCGTCATCGACCGCACGAACATCGCGCCGATTGCCAGGCCCAGCATGATGATCACGACATCCTTGGTGATGGCAAACGCGCCGATCACGCCGTCAAAGCTGAACGAGGCATCGAGCACTTCCAGGTACAGGAAGCCGCCAATACCGCCGCGCTTGACGATGTCGCCCACGTTGCCGTCGCCGTTATCGCCTTCCAGCAAGCCACTGACCACATCGACGCCCACGTAGGTCAAGATACCCCACAGGCCGGCCGTCAGCACCACCAGTTTCTGGCCTTCTTCGATCATCGACAGACTGGCCATCAGCGTACCCAGCGCAATCATCACGGAAATCGACGAGATTTTGCCCAGTGCGCCCAGTTTTTCTTCAATACGGCCCAGCCAGTGCGTTTCTTTTTCCGAGTCCAGCAGGAAGTTCAGGAACACCAGCAGCAGGAAGATGCCGCCGAAGGCCGCCACTTCCGCATGGTGATTCGTCAGGTGCATCGAGTACTGCTCCGGATTGCTCAGTGCCAGATTCCACACTTCCATCAGTCCCAGGTCAGCCGCTTGCGCCACGATAACCAGCGGGAACACCAGACGCATGCCGAAGACGGCGATGATGATGCCGACGCCCAGGAACAGGCCCTGCCAGAACTTGTCCCAGTTCTTCAGCACCGAGGCGTTGACCACCGCGTTGTCAAACGACAGCGAGACTTCCATCACGCCCAGGATCACCGCGATACCAAGCGCTGCCAGCATCGTCTGCACGCCACCGTGCGTGTAACCCCACCAGGCGGAAATGCCCAGGCAGATAAATGTCACTAGAAATGACACTCTGAAATGTTTCATCGATAGTTCCCCTTTATCCAAATTCAATGGAACGTAGTATAAGGACATGTGACATATTTAAAAATAGAAGATAATGGAAGTATTACTTCGTAAAAACAGAAGATAGAGGATGCAGCGATGAAAACTACGGGTTTCAATTACCGCCATTTGTACTTCTTTTGGGTCGTCGCCAAGGAAGGCGGCGTGACGCGCGCGGCCGAACGGCTGGGACTGGCCGTGCAAACCATCAGCACCCAGCTGGCCCTGCTGGAAAAGGAACTGGGCAAGTCCCTGCTGCAGCCACAGGGACGGCGTCTGGTGCCGACGGAAGCGGGCCGCCTGGCGCTCGGTTATGCGGACCAGATTTTCTTGCTGGGCGAACAGATGCAGGAAGCGCTGGCCGACACGGACGCGGAAAAGATGCGCCTGACGGTGGGCATTTCCGATTCCTTGCCGAAACTGATGGCCTACCGCATGCTCGACGCCACGCGCAGCCTGGACAAGCCCGTCAAGCTGGTCTGCCTGGAAGATGAATTCGAATCGTTGCTGGCCGACCTGGCCCTGCACAAGCTGGACCTGGTGCTGACAGACCGGGCCGTGCCAGCCGGCGCCAGCCTGCGCGTCTCCAGCCACCTGTGGGGCGAGAGCGCCATGAAGCTGTTCGGCATTCCCGCGCTGGCGGAACAATACCGCGAGAATTTCCCGCACAGCCTGCACGGCGCGCCGTTTCTGCTCCCCGCGCGCAACAATGCCTTGCGCGGGCGCATCGACGAATGGATGGTGCAGCAAGGCGTGCGGCCCGACGTGGTCGGTGAATTCGAGGACAACGCCATGCTCAACGCCTTCGGCCGCAAGGGCCTGGGCCTGTTCTTCGCCTCGGCCAGCCTGGCGGCCGACATCGAGGAACAATTCGGCGCCGTGCTGGTCGGTGACGCCTCTTCCCTGCGCGAGCAGTTTTACGTCATTTCCAACGAGCGCAAGATCATGCACCCGGCGCTCGACGTGATCCTGGCGGCCATCCAGGCCTCCCCGAAGATTCACAAGGAAATCTGATAAATCCATTCGAAAATAACGTTTGAATAATCAATCAAAAGCGATTGTAATGAAGCCTGAGACAAACACGCGCCTGTCCCTCGCTGGAAGGGCGCGATCACCATAAAAAACAGGAGCGGCACCATGTCCACGGCAGGCAAGACGATCGATATTCCCGATCTCATCAATAACAACAAGATCGGCTCCTTCCAGATCGGCATGCTGATCCTGTGCGGGCTGTGCGTCATCATGGATGGCTTCGACGTGCAGGCCATGGGTTATGTGGCACCGGCCATCATTGCCGACTGGCATGTCAGCAAGGCCAACCTGGGCCCCGTGTTTGGCGCGGGCCTGCTGGGCATGCTGGTCGGCTCGCTCGTCTTCAGCATCACGGCCGACAAGTTCGGCCGCCGTCCCGTGCTGATCGGCTCGACCATCTTCTTTTCGCTGTGCATGCTGGTCACGCCGCTGGCAACGAATATCGAGCAATTGCAGCTGATCCGTTTCATCACGGGTCTGGGCCTCGGTGCCGTAATGCCGAACGCCATGGCGCTGGCCGGCGAATACAGCCCCCTGCGCAAGAAAGTCACCCTGATGATGCTGGTCTCGTGCGGCTTTACCCTGGGCGCCGTGCTGGGCGGATTATTATCGGCCGCGCTGATTCCCGCCTTCGGCTGGCAATCCGTGTTTTACGTGGGCGGCGTGGTGCCCCTGGTCATCGGCGTGCTGATGTTCTTCCTGCTGCCGGAATCGATGCAGTTCCTGGTGCTCAAGAAACGCAAGCTCGATAAAGTCGCCAAATGGCTGAAACGCATCGACCCGACGGTGACCATCACGGCCGACACGCAATACGTCGTGCATGAGAAGGAACACAAGGGCGCGCCCGTGCTGCAATTGTTTACGGGCGGCCGCGCCAAGATGACGATTTTGTTGTGGGTCATCAATTTCATGAACTTGCTGAACTTGTATTTCCTGTCGAACTGGTTGCCGACGATCGCCAGGGAAGCGGGCTTGTCGACGGCGAACGCCGTGCTGGCCGGCACGGCCCTGCAAGTGGGCGGCACCATCGGCACCCTCGTCATGGGCCAGTTGATCGACCGCTCCAGCTTCCGCCGCATCCTGCTGCCGTGCTTTTTGGTTGCCGCAGTCGCCATTGCCCTGATCGGCCGTCCTGACGTGTCGCTGGCCTTCCTGTTCATCACGATCTTCATCGCCGGCTTTTGCGTGGTGGGCGGCCAGCCTGCCGTCAACGCCCTAGCGGCCAGCTACTATCCGACCACCCTGCGCTCGACGGGCATCGGCTGGAGCCTGGGCATCGGGCGCATCGGCTCCATCATCGGCCCCGTGCTCGGTGGCGAGCTGATCCGCCTGAACTGGCCCAACAGCACGATTTTCCTCGTCGTCGCCATCCCCGCCATCGTCTCGGCCGTCATGGTCTTTGCTATGCGCGGCGGGCCGCAAACGGCGGCCAAGGGCTGAAAATAGCTGAAAAAACGTGAAAAACCTACCGCGCCCGCCCGCCTGCACGGGCGGCGGGCGCGGCTAAATTAGGCTATGGCGCCCTTCGTCGTTTAAGATGACGTTTTTACAGCCCATCTTTTTGCGCCCCCATGCACAATGTCTTGCTAGTCCTGCTCGCCCTCTTCCTGGTCGCGCTGAACGGTTTTTTTGTTGCCGCCGAATTTGGCATCGTCACCTTGCGGCGCACACGCATCCGCGCCATCGCCAAGACACAGGGACTACGGGGCCGCATCCTGGCCAAGGTGCATGGCCAGCTGGACGCCTACCTGTCCGCCTGCCAGCTGGGCATCACCCTGGCGTCGCTGGGCCTGGGCTGGGTCGGCGAACCGGCGTTTGCCGGCTTGCTGGAACCTCTATTCGGCGCCATCGGCGTCTCGTCGCAAGAGCTGATCCACGGCGTCTCGTTCGTCGTCGCCTTCAGCGTGATTTCCTTCCTGCATATCGTCGTGGGCGAACTGGCGCCCAAATCGATGGCCATCCGCAACCCGGAAGCCGTCGGCCTGTGGAGCGCGATTCCCCTGTACGGCTTTTACTGGGCCATGTACCCGGCCATCTACCTGCTCAACGCCAGCGCCAACTGGGTGCTGCGCATGGCGGGCCTGTCCGGCAAGGGCGGCCACGATGCCCATTACTCATCGGAAGAATTGAAACTGATTCTGCGCACCAGCCAGCCGGGCGAAAAGTTTACGCGCGACGAGCGCAACATCCTGGCCCAGTCGCTGGATTTCGAACAGATGACGGTGTCGGACCTGATGCGCCCGATCAATGAAGTGATCGCCCTGCACGCGTCAAACACCCTGGAAGAAAACCTCGACACGGTGCTGCGCAACCGCTTCAGCCGCTATCCGTATTTCGACATGAATGAAGACGACGTGCTGGGCGTGGTGCACCTGAAAGACCTGTTCTTTGCCCAGCAGGCGGGCAAACCGATCACCTCGCTCACGCCCTTCCTGCGTCCCGTGGACATCATTTCCGCGCGCACGCCGGCGCTGGAACTGTTCCGCCGCTTCCGCGACGGCGCGCCCCACTTCGCCCTGATCGGCGAGAAGGGTAAGCGCCCGCTGGGTTTCATTACGCTGGATAACTTGCTCGGCGCCATGGTCGGTGAAATCCGCGACGAATTCCGCCGCAATGAAAACGACTGGCTCAAGCAAAGCGACGGCACCCTGATCGGCAAGGCCAGCCTGCCCATCTTCTCGCTCGAACGCATCCTCGGCATCGATATCGAAAACGAGGAGCTGGGCCTGGATGACGTGGAATCGGTGGGCGGCTTGATCATGGTCAAGCTCGGTGACATTCCGAAGCAGGGCCAGCGCATCACCTTCGTCGACTTCGACATCGTCGTCAAGAAGATGAACGGACCCCGCATCGTGCTGATCAAGGTGATCCCGAAGCAGGAACGGGACCTGGATGCGGACTTGCGCGATTAATCTTTTTTCAAGGTCAGCGTATCTTTGCCCTGTGGCACGGTGGTTTCGCCCACCGTCCACGTTTGCAGCAAGCTGTACAGCACCGCCAGCAGGGTCGGCCCGATAAAGATGCCGACAAAGCCGAAGGCCAGCACGCCGCCCAGCACGCCCAGCAGCACCAGCAGAAAGGGCAGGCTGCTGCCGCGGCTGATCAGCATGGGTTTGACGACGTTATCCACGCCGCTGATCAGCAGCGCGCCCCACACCAGCATGAAGATGCCCCAGCCCGTCTGCCCGTCGGTAAACAGCCAGATGGCGGCGCCGCCCCAGATCAGGGGCGGGCCCACGGGGATCAGCGAAAAGATGAAGGTGGCCACGCCCAGCAGCGCCACGGCCGGCACGCCGGCGATCAAAAAGCCCACCACGGCCACCAGCGCCTGCGCCAGCGCCGTGCCCAGCAAGCCGTACATGACGCCGCGCACGGTGCGGCTGATGGTCAGGCCCACGCCAGGCGCGCTGTCGCCGATGATGCGGCCGGCGCCCGTCATCAAGGCGCGGCTCAGCTGCTGGCCGTCGCGGTAGAGGAAGAAGCTGACGAACACGGCCAGGCTGGTCTGCGCCAGGCCCGTGCCCAGCAGGATGCCGCCGGAAGCGAGGAAGTGGCGCGCCGGTTCCAGCATGGTTTTACCCAAATTCAATAATTCCTCGCGGTCGGCGAGCAGGCGCTCCACATAGCCAGCGATGGTTTCGCCCACCACGGGAATGCTGGCCAGCCAGGCCGGCGGATGCAGGCCGCCCGATTCCAGCGCCGCGCGCAGCTGTTCATAGATGCGCGACACATTGTCGGCCAGGTTGTAGGTGACGAGAGCCAGCGGCAGCACGATGACCAGGATCAAGGACACGGTCATGATGGCGGCCGCCCAGTTGCGCCGGCCTTTCAGGCGCTCGAGCAGCAGCAGGTACAGGGGCCAGCTGGAAATGCCCACGCAGGCGGCAAACAGCATGGCCGCGAGGAAGGGCCGCAAGACGAAAAAGCAGCCGATCAACAGGAAGATGATGGCTGCCAGGCGGGCGTGCGGCTCGAAACGTTTATCCATGTACTGCGTATCCTGAAGATGGCGCCTTGAAGGCGCGACCGGGTCAGGATAGCAGAAGTTTAAGATCGTGCGCGATGGCGGCAGGCTTTTCGCCATGGCGCACGAACAGGCGGATCTTGCCTGCGCGGTCGAAGACATAGGTGCCGGCCGTGTGGTCGACCGTGTAGCTTGCGTCCGTCTCGCCCTCGACCTTGGCGTAATACACCTTGAATTCCTTGGCCACCTTGGCTGTCGCGGCCGCGTCGCCATACAGGCCCACGAAACGCTTGTCGAAGGCGGGCACGTACTGCGCCAGCAAGGCTTGCGTGTCGCGCTCGGGGTCGACGGTGACGAACAGCACTTGCACCTGCTCCGCCTGCGGCCCCATTTCCTGCATCACCTGGGCCATGTCGGCCATGGTGGTGGGACAGACGTCCGGGCATTGCGTGTAGCCGAAGAACATCAGCACCAGCTTGCCCTTGTAGTCGGCCAGGGTGCGCGGGTGGCCCGTGTGGTCCGTCAGCGCGAACTCGCGCGCGTAGCCGAGGCCCGTCACGTCCGTATTCTTGAAGGCCAGCTTGGTCGCGGCAGGCTTGCCGCAGCCGGCCAGGACGGCGACCAGCGCGGCCGCCAACAACAGAGTCAGGGTTTTTTTCATGTGCCGAGGGGAATGTAGTGGTCGACCAGCAATGCCGCGAACAGCAAGGCCAGGTAGATGATGGAAAACGTAAAGGCTTTGCGCGCGATCAAGTCCGTGTAGTGGCGGTACATCTTCCACGCGTAGTACAGGAAGCCGGCGTTGAGCACCACGGCCGAAGCCAGGTAGATCAGGCCGCTCATGCGCACGGCGTACGGCAGCAAGGTGGTGGCGGCCAGCGCGATCGAGTACAGCCAGACGTGAAATTGCGTGAATTTCAAGCCGTGCGTGACGGGCAGCATGGGCAAGCCCGAGCGCGCGTAATCATCGCGGCGGTACATGGCCAGGGCCCAAAAATGCGGCGGCGTCCACACAAAAATGATCAGGACCAGCAGCCACGCCTGCATCGGCACGTCGTTGGCGACGGCGGCCCAGCCCAGCGCGGGCGGCATGGCGCCGGACAGACCGCCGATGACGATGTTTTGCGGCGTAGCGGGTTTGAGCACCATGGTGTAGATCAGGGCGTAGCCGACAAAGGTGACAAAGGTCAGCCACATGGTCAGCGGATTGACGAGGTGGTACAGAATCGCCATGCCCAGGCCGCCGATCACCAGCGCGAACACCACCGTCTGCTTGACGGAGATGTCGCCCATGGCCATCGGGCGGCGCGCCGTGCGGGCCATACGCGCATCGATTTCGCGCTCGGCCAGGCAATTGACGGCAAACGCAGCACCGGCCAGCAGCCAGATGCCGATGGTGCCGAACACCACCGCATGCCAGTCCGGCAACTCCTCGCTGGCCAGGAACATGCCGATGACGGCGCAAAACACGGCCAGTTGCGTCACGCGGGGCTTGGTCAGCGCCCAATACTGGGCGATGCGGGGGGATGGTTTACGGCTGATGGTCTGAGTAGTCATTTATGCGATACGGGAAGGACTGGCTGGTGCCGAGGGCACTGGCGCGGAGGCGCAAGCGCGCTTAACATTGCGCGCAACATCGAGTTGGAATTTAGCCTTGTAGTTTAACATGGTCAGCAATAACACGAGCAGCGCCGCCCCGCCGTTATGCATGACGGCAATCGACAAGGGCCAGCTCAGGTAGATGGTCGCCAGGCCCGTGGCCGCTTGCAGGGTCAGCACCAGCGCCACCCAGCGTGCCGTGCCGCGCAAGGACGGCAGCTTCCACGCGCGAAACACGGTATAGCCGACGCCGGCTGCCACGATGAAGGCGAAATTGCGGTGCACCCAGTGGATGGCCGTCAGCGCGGAAAACGGCAAATAGTGGCCGGCGGCCGTCTTGCCCAGTTCGCGCCACAGATGGAAACCATGCTCGAAATCCATCTCCGGAATCACCTTGCCGCCGCACAGGGGGAAATCCGTGCAGGCCAGGGTGGCGTAGTTGGTGCTCACCCAGCCGCCCAGCGCGATCTGCACGGTCAACAGCACCAGCGAAAAAATGGCCAGCGCACGCACGGGGCGCAGCACGGACTCTTCCGCATCGGCGCGCAGCACGGGTTGGACGGCATGGTCCTGGCGCCCGCCCAGCCACGTCAGCATGGCCAGCAAGCCCATGCCCAGCAACAAATGGATGGTGACGATCACCGGTTGCAACTTCAAGGTAACGGTCCAGGCGCCGAACGCACCCTGCAGGCAGACGAACAGGAACAGCGCCGTCGGCAGCGTGGGCGCGAATTCCGCGCGTTTGCTTTTACGCCACTGGCGCCACGCCTGCACCATCATCGCCACGATCAAGACGCCAATGGCCATGGCCAGGTAGCGGTGCGTCATTTCGATCCACGCTTTCACCACCGTCACCGGGCCCGTCGGCATCAGGGTTTCCGCCGCCACGATGTGTTCGTGCGCGAGGAAGGGATTGGCAGAACCATAACAACCTGGCCAGTCAGGACAGCCCAGGCCGGAATCGGACAGGCGCGTAAATCCGCCAAACATGATCAGGTCGACCGTCAGGAAGACGGCGATCCACACGAGCTTGCGGTATTTATTGGCGTCCGCGGACACCCAGACCATGGTCAGCGGCAGCAGCGCCACCAGCAAACCAGTCAGACCCAGCTGGGCCAGCGCGGAGAGATGCATCGTCGGCATGCAGACTCCTCAACCGATCGCCGAAGCTTTGAGCAGCTTGGCGATGTCTTTCTTGATCTTGTTCGGGTCCGCATCCTTCGGGAAGCGCATCATCAGATTGCCCAGCGGATCGATCAGGTAGAAATGGTCGCTGGTCTTGCCACCCGGCTCCACGGGCAGCCAGGCTTTCAAGGCATCGTTATTCACGCGCAGCATGCTGGTGCCATCGAATTCGCGCATCACCAGGGTGTCAAGCGGCTGGGCGTCCGTCACCAGCCAGACCCGTTCCAGGCGTTCGCGCTCCTTGCCCTGCATGAGGCGCAGTTGTTGCATGTCAAACAATTGCTTCTTGCATGCTTCCTGGCAGTCGGATGGCCCCGTTTGCAGCAGCACCCACTTGCCCTTGAACTGGGCCAGCGGTGACGCCTTGCCATCGAGTTCCGTCACCTGCAGCTGGGCTTCCGGTATCGGATGCAAACGGGGATCGATCAGGGCGCCGTAATTGTTGCGGCCCGTGGGCTTGATGATGTAATACGTGAAATACGAAGCGATGATGGGAAAGGCGCACACGGCCACGACGGCCAGCAATTTCCACCGTCCCGTATTCTGTGCCTGTTTATTGCTGCTGTCTTGCGTTGCGTCAGGGTTGTTTGTTTGCACGTCGAAATCCTGTAAAGACAAAAAATAAAAAAGCCATCAGTGCCAGTGCGTACCACTGGAAGGCATAGCCGCGGTGCTTGTCGACGCCCAGGTCGGGCGCCGGCCAGTCGCGCACGGGAAGCTGGCTGGATGCTGGCACCGCTGCTGAATCGACTGGATTGACTGGATTGACTGTTTGTTCGAGGATGAAAGGTTGCAAGGCCAGGCCGCTGGCCTGGGCCAGCTGGCCAATATCGGCATTCTGCACGATGGCGTGCGGTGCCAGGGGCGGCGCCGTGCCCAGCTCCATCACATGGCCCGCGTTCAGGCGCGCGATGCCGGAAATCGTCACTGTGCCAGCCGGTGTAACGTAGTCGGGAATGCGCGTGCGCTCGGCATTGTTGCGCGGCAGCCAGCCCTGCGCCACCAGCACGTGCATGGGGGAGCCATCGATCTGAAATGGCGTGAGCACGTGGAAACCTGCCTGGCCCTTGTAAGGACGGTTATCCAGGTACACCGTCCAGGCGGGCACAAAGCGGCCCGTCACGGTGACGCGGCGATACTCGATCGCCTGCGCGTCGGCCGGCAGCATGGGGGCGGCGCTCAATGCCAGCGGCGCGGCCTGGTTGCCAGCTTCCAGCCGGGCGGCACGGGCGACTTTCTCGTCGCCACGGCGCTGCTGCCATTGCGCCAGCGACACGCCCAGGGCCACCAGTAGCAGCATTACAACAAATGGAATCCATCTAAAATGGAAGCGGATACGCATTACAATGAAACCTCCTCAAGCCTGGCGCTACCATCCATGAAAATCCTCGTTGCCATTGCCTTCATCCTGATCCTGGGCAGCCTGGGCTCGGCCCTGTTCTTCCTCATGCGCGACAAGGGCAAGAGCAACCGCACCGTGCAGGCGCTGGCCCTGCGCGTGGGCTTGTCGATCACCCTGTTTTTACTGATCCTGCTGGCGCACAAGCTGGGCTATATCCAGCCGACGGGAATTCATTAGGGCCCGACATTGCCTGATTGGCAAATTCTTCACACTAAGAAAAAAGCCGTACCCAGGATCTCCCGGTACGGCTTTTTTTATGGTGCCGGCGCGCCCTTCAACCACGCGCGCCCTGCCCCGCCATTATAACCAATACACGACCACGTACAGGCCCAGCCAGACGACGTCGACAAAGTGCCAGTACCAGGCGGCGCCTTCGAAGCCGAAGTGGTGATCGGGCGTGAAGTGGCCTTTCAGCACGCGGTACAGGATGACGGACAGCATGATGGCGCCCAGGGTCACGTGGAAGCCGTGGAAGCCCGTCAGCATGAAGAAGGTGGCGCCGTAGATGCCGGACGTCAATTTCAAGTTCAGTTCGCTGTAGGCGTGCACGTATTCATACACCTGGAAGCCCATGAAGATGGCGCCCAGCAAAATCGTGGCGAACAGGAACAGGGCAGTCATGCCGCGGTGACCGGCGCGCAGCGCGTGGTGCGAGATGGTCAAGGTGACGCCCGACAGCAGCAGCAAGGCCGTATTGATGGTCGGAATCCAGAACGGTGTCATGGTGGTAAATTCCTGCACCGTGCCGGCCGGGCCCGTATTGCCCCAGTGGGCGGCGAAATCGGGCCAGATCACCTTGTGGTCCAGGTCGGCCAGCCACGGCATGGAGATGCTGCGCGCATAGAACAGGGCGCCGAAGAAAGCGGCGAAGAACATGACTTCCGAAAAGATAAACCAGCTCATGCTCCAGCGGAAGGAGTGGTCGATGCGCTCGCTGTACAGGCCCTGCTCCGATTCGCTGATGGCGTCGCCGAACCAGAAATACAGCACCAGCAGGATGCCGGCGATGCCCAGGTAATTCACGTACGGGCCCCAGGAGACGTCGTTGACCCAGGCCGAGGCGCCGATCATGGTCAGCAGCAGGCTGGCGCCGCCCAGCATGGGCCAGCGCGACGGGCCGGGCACGAAATAATAAGGTACGGCGGCGTGGTTGGAACTCATCATCATCTCCTCAAAAACTTATAGGGTGGTTTTTTATAATTTATAAAACGACGAATTTAACAATTGAAATCAGGATGCCGATCAGGCAAGCCACCACCAGGAAGCCGGCGATGACGATGTGCACGGGGTTAAGCTTGGCCGAATCCGTGTCGAAATCGCTCTTGCGGCGCAGACCCGTGAATGACCACACGACGGCGCGCAGCGAATACAGGAACGACGCTTTTTCAGGCTGCTTGGATTCGCCCATGACACTCTCCTATTGGACGGCCGGCGTCTGAGCCTGGCTCAGACCGGCAATCTCGAAAAACGTGTACGACAGGGTGATGGTTTTCACCTCTTTCGGCAGGGCCGGATCGAGGAAGAACACCACCGGCATCTGCCGCGCCTCGTGGGGTTTCAAGGTCTGCTGCTTGAAGCAGAAGCACTCGACCTTCTTGAAATGCGGCGTGGCGCTCTGCGGCGCGTAGCTGGGAATGGCTTGCGCATTGACGACGCGGTTTTGCGTGTTGACCACTTCATACATGACGGTCACCAGTTCGCCCGGATGCACCTGCATGCTCGACACGGTCGGACGGAAGCGCCATGGCCCCTGCGCATTGCCGTCGAACTCGACGGTGATGCTGCGCGTCGTGTCAACCTGCGTATTGTTGTCGTAAGCTACCGTGCCATCTTTTTGCGTCAGCACGTTGATGCCCATCACTTCGCAAATCTGCTTGTAGACGGGAATCAGGGCATAACCAAAGCCAAACATCAGGACGGCAATGACGATCAGCTTGCCCAGCATCTTGCGGTTCAGGCCGCGTGTTTCCTGTTGGTGGGGCGTCGTCACGTCAGAGCCACATGCGCTTGACGAACACGGACAGGAAGAAGAAGGCCGCCAGGGCCCCCAATATCAGCCCGGTACGCAGGTTGTTCGGTTTTTTACGCTCAGTTTTCACTTCGGTCATGACAGGCACTTTATTCAAGACGGGCCGCGCAACACGCCGGCCCGGGATACCCATTATTTCACTGTCGGCGGCGTTTCAAACGTGTGGAAAGGCGCCGGGCTCGGCACGGTCCATTCCAGGCCTTCCGCACCTTCCCATGGTTTCGCTGGCGCAGCCTTGCCGCCGCGGATGGTCGGCAAGACCACGAAGAACAGGAAGTACACCTGCATCAGGCCAAAACCGAAGCCGCCGATCGAGGCGATCATGTTGAAGTCGGTGAACTGCGCCGGATAGTCGGCGTAGCGGCGCGGCATGCCGGCCAGGCCCAGGAAGTGCATCGGGAAGAAGGTCACGTTGAACGTGATCAGCGACAGCCAGAAGTGGATCTTGCCGCGCGTCTCGTTGTACATGTGGCCCGTCCATTTCGGCGACCAGTAGTAGAAGCCGGCGAACAGGGCAAACAGCGAACCGGCCACCAGCACGTAGTGGAAATGCGCCACCACATAATAGGTATCCTGCAACTGGATGTCGATCGGCGTGACGGCCAGGATCAGGCCCGTGAAGCCGCCCATGGTAAACACGAAGATGAAGCCCACCGAGAACAGCATCGGCGTCTCGAACGTCATGGAACCCTTCCACATCGTGGCGATCCAGTTGAACACTTTCACGCCCGTCGGCACGGCGATCAGCATGGTCGCGTACATGAAGAACAGCTGGCTGGTCACCGGCATGCCGGTGGTAAACATGTGGTGCGCCCAGACGATGAAGGACAGGATCGCGATCGACGCCGTGGCGTACACCATCGAGGCATAGCCGAACAAGGGCTTACGGGCAAACGCAGGCAGTATCTGCGAGACGATGCCGAATGCCGGCAAGATCATGATGTAGACCTCGGGATGGCCGAAGAACCAGAAGATGTGCTGGTACATGACGGGGTCGCCGCCGCCTGCCGCGTTAAAGAAGGACGTGCCGAAATGGCGGTCCGTCAGGGTCATGGTAATGGCGCCGGCCAGCACGGGCATGACGGCGATCAACAGATACGCGGTAATCAGCCAGGTCCAGCAGAACATCGGCATTTTCATCAGGGTCATGCCAGGGGCGCGCATGTTCAGGATGGTAACGATGATATTGATCGAACCCATGATGGACGAGGCGCCCATCAGATGCATGGCAAAAATGGCCATGTCCATGCCAGGGCCCATCTGCGTCGACAGCGGCGCATACAGGGTCCAGCCGGCAGCCGTGGCGCCGCCCGGCACCAGGAAGGACGTGGCCAGCAGCAGCGCGGCCGGCGGCAGCAGCCAGAACGAGAAGTTGTTCATGCGGGCAAAGGCCATGTCGGAGGCGCCCACTTGCAGCGGGATCATCCAGTTGGCGTAGCCGACGAAGGCCGGCATGATGGCGCCAAACACCATCACCAGGCCGTGCATGGTGGTCAGTTGATTGAAAAATTCGGGGTGGAAGAATTGCAAGCCTGGGTGAAACAGTTCCGTACGGATCATCAGGGCCAGTACGCCGCCCGACAGCAACATGATGAACGAGAACCACAGGTACAAGGTACCGATATCTTTATGATTGGTGGCAAACAGCCAGCGGCGGTAGCCAGTCGGGTGGTCGTGGGCATGGTCGTGATCGTGACCGGCGTGGTCCAAGGTGCTCGTGCTAGTACTCATATGCGGCTCCTAATTACTTGCGTGCAGCCACGACTTCGGCTGGTTGAACGATGTTCTCTGCGGCCTTGTTCGACCAGGTATTGCGCGTGTAAGTGATCACTGCGGCAATTTCCGTGTCGGACAGCTGTTTCCAGGCTGGCATTTCAGCGGGATACTTGCCGCTCTTTTGCCCGTTCAGCAAGACGTGGATCTGATCCGCTTTCGGACCGTTCACCACGGCCGAGCCGTCCAGCGGCGCGAACGCACCGGGCACGCCCTTGCCGGTCGCCTGGTGGCAAACCACGCAGTTGGCCGCATACACTTTCTCGCCCTTGACCTTCAATTCGTCGATGGTCCACACCTTGCTTGG
Organism: Janthinobacterium sp. BJB426; assembly: GCF_002735705.1. Taxonomy (GTDB): domain Bacteria; phylum Pseudomonadota; class Gammaproteobacteria; order Burkholderiales; family Burkholderiaceae_D; genus Janthinobacterium. The sequence goes on along the minus strand of NZ_PDZL01000015.1, from coordinate 56,197 downwards.
ATCATCGGCCAATGCCGCCATTTCCTTTTGTTTTACATCAACCCAGGCCTTGTAGTCATCGGCCGAGACAACCTTGACGACGATGGGCATGAACGCGTGCTCCTTACCGCACAGCTCGGCGCAATTGCCGCGGAAGGTGCCAATATGGTCAGCCTTGAACCACGTGTCGCGCACGAAACCGGGAATTGCATCCTGCTTGACGCCAAAGGCGGGCACGGACCAGGCGTGGATGACGTCGTTGGCCGTCAGCACCACGCGGATCTTCTTGTTGACCGGCACGACGACTTCATTGTCGACTTCAATCAGGTAGTTTTCGCCCCGTTTTTCCGTCGGCGGCACGCCAGGCGCACCCACTTGCGAGCGCGGCGTGGCCAGGTTGGAAAGGAAGGAAATGCCTTCGCCCTCGCCTTTCAGGTAGTCATAGCCCCATTTCCACTGCATGCCGGTGGCCTTGATGGTGATGTCGGCGTTCGAGGTATCCTTCATGCCGACCACGGTGCGCGTGGCAGGCAGGGCCATGCCGATGACGATCAGGAAAGGCACGACGGTCCAGGCGATCTCGACGGTGGTGCTTTCGTGGAAAGTGGCCGGCTTGTGGCCCAGGGACTTGCGGTGCTTGAAGATGGAATAGAACATGACGCCGAACACGGCTACGAAGATCACCAGGCAGATGATCATCATCAGGGTGTGCAAATCGTAGATTTCATGGGCGATCTGTGTCGCCGGCGGTTGCAGATTCATTTCGAACGGCACGGGACCGCCGGTGCCGGGATAGGTACCGGCAGCCGGTGCCGCCGTGGCCCATCGCCCGATGCCAAACGCTGTCAAAGACAGCCCGAGCAGCAACGATTGAAGTCGCTTTGCATGTGTCATGTTTTCCCCAACCACCCAAAAATAATGATATTTTAAACGGCTGCGGACTTCTCCGTACTGGACCGCTGCCGCTCCTCCATGAAAGCAACACGGCCAGAATGCGGCCATGTGCGTCAAGCACCAGCGAATTCCATGCTGGCTGCCGACGCCAAAACGCTGACGGACAACCATGCTGGAACCCTGTTTTTCTTCCCCACACTGAAATGGCCTTGTGTGGAAGATGGTTACTATACTAATGCAGTAACTTCGAATTAGTCTTGCTTTGTTTTTTTTATTTTGTATGCAGCCCTTGTTTTTTCTACTTAACAAGCTGACAAACAATCAACGATTATAATCAAGTAAACTTGAATCCATCAAGCAATAATCGGCTTTGTGCGCGCCCTACTCCCGGCCGCCGCGCGCTTTGCAACGGTTGCTGCAACATCCATGCGCGGATGGCGACCAAGTGTCGGTTTCTTTACACTTTTATTTGGGTTTTCGCGGCAGGTCGAAGCGGATGATCGCCTCGCCATTGCGCGTCACGCGCGGCGCGGGACGGAAGGCGTGGCCATAGATCACCTCGAAACTCAGACCCAGCTTGCCATCGGGACGGCGCATCTTTTCCAGCGCGGCCAGCATGCGCTGCCAGGCCGCCTTGCCCATCAGACCGCGCCGCCGCGTGGTCAGCGGATTGCCGCCAAAGGCGCGCACGTCCGCCAGCAATTTTTCCGCCGTGTCGTAGGTGACAGTGATGATTTCCATGTCCAGCACGGGCGTGGAAAAACCCGTCTCGACCAGCATGTCGCCAAAGTCGTGCATGTCGACAAAGGGCAAGGCATGCGGATATAAATCGGCCTCGGCAAAGGCGTCGCGCACTTCGCGGAAGGTGTCGGGACCGAAACAGGAAAACATCAGCAAGCCATCGAGACGCAGCGCGCGCCGCCATTCGGCAAACACACGGTCGGGCTGGGCATGCCAATGCAGCGCCAGGTTCGACCACACGAGGTCGATGCTGCCCTGCGCCAGCGGCAAATCGCCGAGGTCGCCGCACAATAAATCCACGCCCGCCTTGGCCGGCAGCAGTTTGCTGAGGAACTGGTTCAGGCTCGCCAGTTTCGACGCGGGCGCGCGCGCCGCCTGCATCATCGCTTGCGCTGCATCGAGACCGATAATCTGCGCAGCGGGATAATCCTTTTGCAACTGCGCCAGATCCGCGCCAGGCCCACAGCCGGCGTCGAGCACGCGGTGCGGCGTGATTTTCACCAGCTCCAGGCGCTCGTGCATGCGTGCCGACACTTCGCGGCGCAGGAAGTCCGATGGCGCGACGCGCGCCGGACGGGAAAAGAAATCGCGTACTTGCACCGCATCGATGGGCGCACTCATTTTGGGCGGACTGGTGGGAACTGGCATGTTGAATCGGGTGAGGTGAGATAATGTCGGCAGTGTACATGGAACGACGCCATCGCGATGCGGACGGCCACCCAACTCCGCCTTGAGGCCGCCTGGCAGGCGCTGCGCCAGTGGCTGGGCGCCACGGTGCTGCCGGCCCAGTGCGCGCTGTGCGGCATCGGCTGCCCGCAAGTGCTGTGCCCGCCCTGCCGCGCGCAGTATCTGGGTCTGCTGCGCCCCCGCTGCCGCCAGTGCGCCAATCCGCTCGACGATGTGGCAACACTGTGCGGACGCTGTCTGCGCCAGCGCCCCGCGTATGACGCCACCGTCACGGCGTTTGACTATGCGGCGCCCGTCGACCAGTTACTGCTGCAACTGAAATTCGGCGCGCGCCTGGCGCTGGCGCCCCTGTTGGCAAAGCTGCTGCATGTTGCCATTCAACAACAACCAGCTTGGGAGGTGCCGCAACTGCTATGTCCCGTGCCGCTGGGCCCGGCCCGGCTGGCCGAACGGGGTTTTAATCAGGCGCTGGAAATTGCCCGCCCGCTGGCGCGCCTGCTGGACGTGCCTTTACAGCCCCGCCTGGCGCAGCGGGTGCGCGAAACCCGGGCGCAAAGCGGCGTGGCGCCGCAAGAACGGCAAGCCAACCTGGCGCACGCGTTCGCCATCGCGCCGGAACACGCGCCGTCATTGCAAGGGTGCCATGTCGGCATCGTCGACGACGTGATGAGCAGCGGCCATACCGTCAACGCGCTGGCGGCCGCCTGCAAGAGCGCAGGCGCAGCCAGGGTCAGCATATTGGTGGTGGCGCGCACGCCGCCGCATTGAATTAGTTATATATATGAGGAGAGCATTTTGTTTCACGTTGTTTTGGTAGAACCTGAAATCCCGCCCAATACGGGCAACGTCATCCGCCTGTGCGCAAACACGGGCGCGCAGCTGCATCTGGTCGAACCGCTGGGCTTTCCGCTCGACGATGCCAAGATGAAGCGCGCCGGCCTCGATTACCACGATTACGCCAAGATGAAGGTGCACAAGAACTGGGACGCGTTCCTGGCCGATACCCAGCCCGACCCGGCCCGCATGTTCGCCATGACGACGCGCGGCTCGCGCCCGTTCGGCGACGTGGCCTTCCTCCCGGGCGACGTGTTCGTGTTCGGCTCGGAAACAAAAGGCCTCGATCCGGCCCTGCGCGACGGTTTTCCTGCCGAGCAACGCATCCGCCTGCCGATGCGCCCCGATAACCGCAGTTTGAATCTGTCGAATACGGTGGCCGTGGTCGTCTACGAGGCTTGGCGCCAGCACGGCTACTCTGGGGGAGCTTAACGCTGCGCCAACTGCGGCGCGGCACCGTCCGCATCCAGCATCACCAGTTGCGTGCGCAAGTCGCGCGTGGCGGCCAGCTTGCCGTTCACGTACAAATTCGTCTTGACGCCATACACGCCCTGCGACACGCCGGCCGGCAAGGTCAGCTCGAACGAGTTTTCAAAGCGCCCGCCCGACTTGTTGTTGCTGGCCAGGGATTTCGAACCGGACTTGAATGGCTGGCCTTGCGGGTCGAGCACCACCAGCTCTTCACGCACGTCGTTGACGCTTTGCGCGCTGCCGTTGACCAACTCCACCACCGAATTCACCTTGAACGGCTGGCCGCGCTTGACGGTCGACGCGCTCAGCTGCGGCGTGTACGACACCACTTGCGGTTCGCGCGGCAGTGCGCCGCGTGTGCGGATGTAGTCGCGGTCCGCCTGCGCCGCCGTCTTGGTCTGGCGCGAATTGACATTGATGGCCAGGCAACCGGCCGCCGCCAGGCCGCCGCCGATGGCCGCGCCCTTCAGCGCGCCATTCTTGCCGCCGGCCAGCGCACCCAGCAGCGCCCCCACGGCCGCGCCGGCCGCGGCCGTCGTGCCTACGCTGCACGGGTCCTCATCCGTGGCCGCCTGGCTTCCACCTTGCGGATAGGAAGCGTCCTGGCGCACGCCGTTCGGGCTCATCGGCGCCGTGGCGCAGCCGGCCAGCATGGCGGCGATGGTCAGCGCAGCGGCCGTCCGCAAGGTGGTGTGATTCAGCATGATGATTTCCCAGATTTCTAATTGATCGTTGTTTCCGTCTGCAGCACTTGCCGTTCGCGCTCGCGGATGCGGCGCGACAGATTGTCGATGCGCGCATTGCCCGGATCGACGCGACGCGCGCTTTCCAGATACGTCTTCGCCGCATCGAACTTACCTTCCAGCAAAGAACGCTCGGCGTCGCGCAAGAACGATTGCGCCATTTCGTTACGCATGGCCGCGCCGCTATCGACGGACGGCGTTTCCGGCGGACGGCGTTCGGCCACCGCTGGACGTTCGACCGCGCGCGCGGGCGCAGGTTCCGTTGGCACGACGCGGGCCGGTGCCGTTTCCACGGGTGCCGGGGCAGGCTCCGCTGCCGCAGACAGTGCCTGCACATCGGCCTTCAACTGCGGCAATTCCACCGCTTCGCGGTCGATGGCTTCCAGCCGGGCGATGCCATTTCTTGCCGCCGTCGCATCCTTGCCATCGAGCGCCTGGCGCACGCCCACCAGCACGGACGCGGCTGCCGCCTGCTGGCGCGCCAGCTGCTTGCGCAAGGAATCCACGCTCGATGCGCCCGCGCAATCGGCGTCAAGCGCGGCAATGCCCCTGGCGGCGCTTTGCAATTGATGCCCATCAATATTGCGCTCGATGGCGCGCACGCCGCGCTGGCAACCGCCCGATGCGGCGCCGGCCTTGCCGATCGCCGCCTGCAAATCGTCCGCCTTGGCGCTGGACTTGCCCGTACACACATTCTTTGCCGTCGCCAGCTTCTGGCGGGCGCCGTCCAGGCTGCCATTTGCCACCAGTTTCAGGCCGCTGTCGATGGCGTCATTGCAGGCCGATTCATTCTTGCCGCCCGGCTTGCCATTCATGTAGACGATGACGGCTGCCAGCGCGGCGATGCCGCCCAGCCAGCGCAGCCACTTGCGCGGCGGCGATGACCGTTCGGTTGATGCCGGTGGCGCTGCCGGCACGGGCTTGGGCACGGCTTTCGGCTGGGCCGGCTTAGACGGCGCTGGCGGCGGCACGGCCGCCGGTGCGGACACCGGCACCGGCGCTGGTTTCGGCTTCGGCGCGGGCGCCACCGGCACGGGCGGCGGCTTGGACGCTACTGGCGGCGGCACGGGCAGCGGAGGTGGCACGGCCACAGCTGGCCTGGCCGCGCCAGCCACCGCGTGGCCACAGTACGGGCAATGGCTGACAACGGTCCACAGGCCCGTCTTGCATTTGTTGCAGATATCCAAAACTAATCCTTCATTCCAACGTCATTCCAGCGTTCACAGAGGCGGCGGCATCAACGGTGGCGGCGCGCTGAGGAACAAGGGCGCCAGTTCGGGGAACTGGGCCAGGTCGGCCCAGGCCGGCAAGCCGGCGCGCCACACCTTGGTGGTGGCTGGCACGACCTGTCCCGCCTGCACGTATTGCACGATCTGCTGGGCCGTGAACGGTCCCTGCTGCTGGCCGTTTATGCCCAGAAAATACTGGTATTCCACCAGCGGCGGCGGCATGCCGCCCAGCGGTGGCGGCGCCATGCCGAACGCGGTTGCCGCCGGGGCAGCGGCCGCGCCGGCCGGGCGCAGCAATTGCTCGAGGCGCCCCGCTTCCAGCATTTCCCCCTTGATCGCATATTTCAAACGGGGCTGGCCGTCCGCTTCCGGCTCGCGCACTTCCCAGTCGTATGCATCGCTGTCGGAGTCGCCGATGACGTTCGCCCACTCCTTCAGGCGGCCCAGCAAGGCTTGCACCGTGCGGTCGAGTTCATCGCTGGCCATGCCCTTGCGGCGCGCCGACTCGCGCAGACGCGCGCCCACTTCGGCGGAAATGGCGCTGCCAAAGCCGATGTAGGGCAGCTGCGAGCCGTCGGCCTGCGCCACCAGCTTGGGCGCATACACGCCCCGCTCATAGTATTTTGCCAGCGCCGCCATGGCCGCCGTCTGCACAGCATCAAGCGCCGTCAATTTTTCCTCGATGCGCAGCGCGATATTTTTCTCGTACGAGGCGGGCATGCCGTTCTGGCGGACGGCCCGTTCGTTGCCGATGCGGCGCAAGTCGCCCGGTTCGACGGCAAACTGGTACTGGCCCGGCGGCACGACGCGTCCCGTGTGGCGCGTCAGCACGCCCAGCATGATCGCTTGCAGGAACTCGCCGAAGTCTTCCGCCAGGCGCTTCATCTCGTCCGTGTTCGGCGCGATCGGGTGCGTGAATTGCGTTGGATCGATGTGCGTGTGGGTCGGCGCCTTGTCGTTATCGCCTTCCTTGCGGTAACTGGTGCGCCAGCCTTCCAGGCCGCGCAGCACCGTCATCGGCACGCCGGCCAGCTCGCAATAGCAGACGGCGCGCCCGCGGATACCCGTCTCGACGATTTCCAGCTGGCTCACCGTGATGCCCACCTGGGTCGGCACGCACGATTCGAGCTCGGCGCCGAATTTCGCCTTGAAGGCGGCTGCGTTGGCCACACCGATCACGCACTTGAACTGGTCCGACACGACCGTGAAATCGCCCGCCATGTTGGCGTCGATCCATGGCATGGAGCAGGCCAGCAACTTGCGGAAGCGGTCCAGGCGTTCGGATACATCCATCTGTTCCAGCGCCTCGAACAGCGGGTCGGGCGTGCTCGTCGCCCCTTCGGTCAAGCCCGCCGTGGCGATCATGTTTTCGGCCATGCGCGTGACCTTGGCCAGGATCAAGCCCCGCTGCGCCGGTTCGGCCAACATGGGGAACAGGGCTTTCGAGCCGCCCATGTCCTTGAACGCTTCATCGGCCCACTGGCGCAAGGTGGCCGCCGATGGCAGCGCAATATCTTTTTCCGTGACGGGAATGACGATCAGGGTCGCGTGTTCCTTGTCCAGGTCCTTCTGCAGGATGGTATTGGCCGTTTTGAGTTCCGCCAGCATGGCCAGCACGCCTTCGCGGCCCGTTTGCAGCTCGCCCACCAGGCCATTCCACTGGGCGCGGCCTTGCGCGTCGACGCCGATACGGTTGCCCAGCCAGCGCGACAGTTCGCCCAGCAGGATGACGGACTCGTCCGCCGCCTTGGCGCGCAAATGGAATTTCAGGGCATTCGCCATTTCCGTGCGCAAATGATCCATCACCACGCCGGCCTGCTTTTCGCCATTGCTGAGGAAACCGAAGGTGCTGCGCGTCTGCTCCAGGTTGTTCAACAGGCGCTCGTACTCGCGCGAGCGCACGGCTTCCTTGATTTCGCGATAGCGCTCGGCATTGTTGCCGATCTGCGCCGTCAAGCCGCTGCCCGGCGCCTCGATGCGGTCCTTGATCTGCTCCACCAGCGACAGCACGTATTCCAGGCCGCCGAATTCCTTGTTGTCCAGGTAGCCATACAGCTGGTCTCGCACGACTTTCTTGACGTCTTCCAGCACTTCGCGGCGGCGCTTGCTGATGCGGTCTTCCGTCGTGTCGGCCGTGGAATCCTGGTCGCGCACGGCGTCGCGTTCCAGGTGTTTCATGGCGTCGCGCACCTGAGCCGGCCATTCGCTGCGGTCGAAGCCCGTGCGGATATCGTTGATGCGCGTATTGACCCGGTTTTCCACGCCGGCCAGCAAGTGGCCGTGGCGGTCTTCCAGCAATTCGTCGACGACGCGGAAATCGATGAAGTCGCCGCTGGAACGCTTCAGTTCGATGCTCTTGTCGGAAAACTCGGGGAAATCGCTGAACGGCGTGCCCTTCAGGAACATATTGGCAGCGAGGAAATTATCGCGCTGCGTATCCGTGGCCCGGTTGGCGCCCGCATCCGTGCCGCCCACGCCAAAGAACGCTTGCAGCATGGCGCCGGCCCAGCGGTGAGCCCGCTCGTCGCGCGCCGCTTCCTGGCGCGTATCGAGCACGGCCATGCCGAACGAGGAAAAGCGCTTCGAGAAATACAGGCGCATGTCGCCGAAGCGGTCTTGCGGCACGGGCGCGTTGTACAGCGAATTCTTGTGCTGCGCCTGGTTGACGGCGATCGAACGCTTGGCGCGCGCGAAGTCGGCCGAGGCGAAATCCTCGAACAGCGAATCGGCCACCATATGGTAGACGTCGCTGACATCCTTGGTGTGCTGCTGGGCAAGGTTGCCCGAATCGATCAGGTAAACCTCGCTGTACGGCTCGCGCGTCAGTTCCGGGCGGTCATACGCATCCCAGCGTCCAACATAGCCCTTGTTGCCCATCATCGCCGATTCCAGCTCCATCAGCGCCGCGTAACCGTTGGCCTCGACCCGGTCCTTGTTGGCCTTGGTGTAGCCGGTCGGCAAGAACAGCATCAGCTCGACGTCGGCCGCGCCCACTTCGCTGCGCGCCAGCCAGCGCGCCAGCAAGCCCATGTCCAGGAAGGAACCGGAACCCGTGCCGCCCGCGACGGAGCCGACGATGACGATGCGGAAACGGTTCGTTTCCATGCGCAAACCCAGCTCGGCCAGCTGGCGCTCGTGCGACAGGCCCGCCTTCAACGCTTTCAGCTTCAAGCGGATCTTGTCGCGGATTTTTGCATATTTATCGAAGAAATACAGGCGCGACACGGCGCGGATCTGGCCGGCGCCGCTGCTCATGTCGAAACGCAGTTCGCGGATGCGCTGCGGCGTCAGCGGCAGCCACTCCTTAATGTGCGGATATTTCTCCAAGGAATCTTCATCGCGGCTGTACTTGTCCATGTCGAACGATTCGACCACCTTGTCGTCGTCCGTGAACTTCACCTGGTCGAACTGCAAGTCCTTCGCCTGCGACTCGCCGCTTTCGATCACGGCGCCATTGTCGAGGTCGAAATGGATGAATTGCGCGATGGGAAAGTCGGCCAAGCCCTCGATGCGCGTGCGGTTGCCCGCGCCGCCCCACAGGGTGTTGAGGATACGCCGGCGCACGCGCATCAGCACCTGCATGCCCGTGCCGCCGATGCCGATGAACAGGGTCGGGCGCAGTTCGATGATCTTGTCCTGCTTGCGCTCGCTGGCGCCGCCGGTGATGGTTTGGTTCAGGTTCTCTGCCATGGTGGTTCCTTCGATGATGCGTGTTACGGCGTGCTCTTAGCGGCGGCTCGAGGTGAATGTCAGCAACAGGGCGACCAGACCCACCAGCACCAGCGGTCCCATGAACAATGGCGCGAGGAATTTATGCGCGTTCACGGCGGCCAGCACGACACCGGTCGCCAGGCTGGCCAGGAAGATGAACAGCCACCAGCCCGAGGCATTAGCCTTGTTCGGCGGCACGCGCTTGGCCACCAGGCCATTCGCATAGGCATTCTTGGCAAAGAAAAAAGCGATGAACAGCAGCAACAGCACGACGCCGCCGACCAGGGTGTCGCGCGACGAGGTATCGGTCGTGCTGACAGGATCGAGCGCGGGCGCAGGTTCGGTCGTTGCGGTGGTAGCGGCTGCGCTGGCGGCCGGTGCGTCCGCGGCGGGTGGAGCGGACGCCGGGGCCGGCAGGGTAAAACCTGTGTTGTCTTTAGGAGTCTCTTGCGCCATGGTATGCCTCTGGTGGATTTGAATAGTTTAAAAGGAAATCGTGATCAGGCCAGGCTCAGGGTATGGCCTTCGGCCACGCGCACGACGGCCGGCTTGCCCATACCCCGCTTGAGTTCGCCAATATCTCGGCCGTCATCATCGCGGATCTGCACGCTCTTGAATGGTTTCAACAGCACTTGCCGCTGCACGCCGTCGGCCAGCACCTTGTAGCGCGTGGCGCGCGTGCTGACCAGGCCCAGCGCCAGCAAACCCAGCACCAGCGCCAGCACGCCGCCGAGGATCACCAGCACGGGCAGCAGCGGATACTGGATGCGCACCAGCAGCGGTATCGTCGCCTGCGACGCGCGCACGCTGTCGGGCGGCGTGAACATGCTGGATATCGGGTCGCCAGGGAACAGTTCCTGCAAATCCTTGCCAAAACTGGACGCCAGCGCCAGCCGCTGTTCCGACAGGCCCACCTGCGCCTGCATCGGCAGCATCACCTGCTTGCCCATGGCGGCAATCGCCTGCGCCGACCACGGCGACGGAATCTGCGCCATCGGCAGCGCAAACTGTACCTGCACGGACTGGCTGGCGCCCGGCTGCAGCTGGCGGATTTGATCTGGCGCAACGTGCAGGGGCGCATTCTGGCCCGCCAGACTGGCGTGCACCCTGGCGCTGTCGATCACGTACGGGAAAAACATGTTTTGCAGGGACGCCTGCAGCACCACTTGCGGCACCAGGTTGGCCGCATCGACGTCGAGGACGATGGTGCGCCCGTCGCGGCCCAGGCTGGCGTGCACATTGGCGCTGTTCTTGACGGACTGGGGCACGATGCGCACGGCATCCTGGTCCACCGGTTTCAGGCGGGCGGGCGGGCGCGTCAGCACTTGCGACAAGCGCCCTTCTGCCAGGATGCGGGTCAAAGCCTCGGACGCCGGCTGGCCATACGCGAGCGCATACACCATCAAGCCCTTGGCGCTGTACAGCTTGCCCTGCACGGGCATGCGCAACGGAAACACCACCGTCTTGGTGATCGACGGTTCCAGGTGCAGCAGGCGGTAAAAGTCGCGGTTGCGCTCGGCCGTCTGGCTGTCGTTGTTGGGGCTGTTCTTGTTATTGGTAAAAATCCACACGATGCCGGAGGCGGACTGGAACGGGCCCGTGATGGTCTTGGTGACGGCTTCCTGGAAATCCGTGTCGGCCAGCGCGCCGCCGGCGCTCTTGCGCGCCAGGCCGAGATTGGCCAGCTGGCCCGCCACGCCGGCGCCGCCCTGCCCTTGCCCCAGCAGCGACGGCGACACGTGCGCGCCGCTGCTCTGGCTGAAGGCCAGCGTGTAGACCTTGTCGGACGGGCTCGTGGCGGCCTGCGCCACGGCGCCCACCAGGGCTTTCAGCTGCGAATGCTCATCCGTATAGAACGGCTCCATCCAGCCCGAGTTTTGCACGAGGAACGCTTGCTGGATGCCGGCCGCCTGCACGCTGGCGGTGGCGAAGGCGAGCAAGGCGGCGCCGGCCGCGATCAGGGCGCGCGTTTTCATGCCTGCAAGGCCCAGCCATCGATGCGCGACAACAAGGGGTGATACGCCCACAAGGTGCCTTCATGCACAAACAGGCGCACCCGCCACGGCTCGCTGACGGCAAAGGTATGAAACACGGTTTCGCGCAACTCATCGTCCTGCACCAGCTGGGCCGCCAGGCGCTCGTTCGAGCGCAGCACGCTCGACAGGCCGGCGCTGGTAGCGAACTTCACGCCAAAGACGCTGTTGCCGCCGCTTGACTCCAGCAGCGGCATGACGGCCTGATTCTTGCCGCCATCGTCGCCGTGTTCCGGCTCTTCCCACGGCGCCGTTTTCAGCTTGGTGGCGAAGCGGTAATTGAAGCTGCCCGAACACAGGCGCGGCGCCAGCGCGTCGGCCCGCTCGGACTGCGCGCCCAGTTTCACGTAGACATAGGTGCCGCGGCTGCGCTCGAAGCACAGCTGCCACAGGCCGCCATCGCGCGACACGTACGGGCTGCCGAATTCGAAATGCGGCACCAGCCCTTCGGGCCACGGTGTGAACGAGGCGGCCACGTTGCCATCCGGCTGCAATTGCAGGCGCAGCTGGCCGTTGGCGCAAGGCCACACGGCCATGCGGTTGTAGGCGACGGGGGCGCTGACGGTGCCTAGGTCGAGCACGCCGTCGAGCAGCACGTCGCTGCCCGGCTTTTGTTGCGCATCAAGGTTGACGAAGCGGATGCGGCCATCGTCGTCGCGCAGGGGCGCCCACAGGCGGTTCTGGAACCAGACGGGCGCGGCCACGCATGGCGCGCCGCCCACATGCTCGACCACGTAGGTCAGCGATGGCACGTCGGGACGGATGCAGGCCAGACCATGACTGGTCGGCAAGACCAGCACGCTATTGAACTCCGGCACCAGCTCGGCGCGCCAGGCGCCGTGGGCCAGGTCCGATTCGGCCAGCAGGCTGCCATAGTCGGGATCCAGCGCCAGCCAGCGTTTCGAGGCGGGCAGCCAGGCGTGCAAGACGGCCTTGCGCGGTTCGAGCGCCAGCAGCGCGGCAGCGCTGGTGCCGAACTGGGCGGAAAAGAATTCGTATTCGCCGGGCGGCGGCATGGGCAGCGAGGCATCGGCCTGCGCATGCTCTTCACGCGCGCGCTGGTCGGCCAGTTTCAGGGGTACGCTGGCCTGGCGCAAGCCGGCCGGGCCGGTTGGCGGCACGTCGCTGACGGGATAGGCGCCGTAGGGCGGCACCCAGGGCGACATGGCGGCCGCGTCGGGCGGCACTTGCAAGGCCGCGCCCGAGGCGGGGTCGAACGCAAATTCGGGCGGAAACTGCCGCACGGACGCGCCGGCCGCTACGGGCAGGCGCCGCGCATGCATCAGCTTGCCGATATCGGCATGGCTCACCAAGGGCGAGACGTTCTGGCCGTCCGCGCTGCGCTGCATGCTCCACGCGCCCTCGTCATCCACGTGCCAGGCGCCGGAGGGCAGTGGCCAATCCCCAGAAGTTTTATGATCCATTTATTTTCTATGACTAGCAATGCATTCAGACGGTGTAACGTGCTGGGGCTGTCGAAACGAAGTCGCAGCCCTAGCAGTTCTCATAGTAACGTCTTTTTATCTGTATGGAAACATTGACGAGCTTCCTCAGCCTTGCTGCGTCCGCACTTTCGTCAACAGCTTGGTGGTCGAGCGGTCGTGCTCGAAATCGATGGCCACGGCCTGGCCGCCATATGCGAGCACGGCCTTGCCTTCGGGAATGGCCGCCATGTCGTAGTCGCCGCCCTTGGCATAGATTTCCGGCTCGATATCCTGCACCACTTCCAGGGCACTGTCTTCCGAGAACGGCACCACCAGGCTCACCGCTTCCAATGCGGCCAGCACGGCCATGCGGTCTTCGCAGTTGTTCAGGGGGCGGTCATCGCCCTTGCCCAGGCGTTTCACCGAAGCATCGGTATTCACGGCAACGATCAGCGAAGCGCCCAGCGCGCGCGCCTGCGCCAGATACGTCACGTGGCCACGGTGCAAAATGTCGAACACGCCGTTCGTCACCACCACCGGTTTCGGCAGGGCCGCGGCGCGGGCGCGCAATTCGTCACGGCCGCACAGTTTGTTTTCAAAATCAGGCATGAATATCTCTTGTAGGGTTAAATATGGTCACGCTCAGGCGTGGCTATCGCCTTGGATGCCGCCGGCATCGCGGCGCCAGGCGTCGATCAAGGCCAGGATGGCCGGCTCCAGGCCCTCTTCGGCGATGCGATCTTGCCGGTAGTAAATCATCAGCGCATACACGCCGGCCAGGCGGCTGACGGGCGGCGACAGCGCGTATTCATTGCCGCGCGCCGGTTGCCTGGCACGCCAATAATTGATTGCCGCTTCCAGCGCCTGCATCTGCAATTCCATCGCCGTCTCCCTTCGCTGCCCGGTCCCGCATTATAGGGGGCGATCCGCTACAATACGCCATCGGCGCCACAGTTTCACGTTTGCGCCACCTTTCATTCATTGCAAGTAAGCACTTCCTGTGTTTCAATCAACCTATGACACTGACTGAACTGAAATATATCGTTGCAGTCGCGCGAGCGAAGCACTTCGGCCATGCCGCCGAAGCCTGCTTCGTTGCCCAGCCCACCCTGTCAGTGGCCATCAAGAAACTCGAAGACGAATTGGGCGTGGTCCTGTTCGAACGGGGCGGCGCGGAAATCTCCGTCACGCCCCTGGGCGCGCAGATCATTGCGCAAGCCGAGCGCGTGCTGGAACAGACGGCCGCCATCAAGGAACTCGCCAAGCAGAACAAGGACCCGCTGGCCGGCCCCCTGCGCCTGGGCGTGATCTACACGATCGGCCCCTACCTGCTGCCGCCCCTGGTCAAGGCCATGATAGACCAGGTACCGCAGATGCCCTTGATCTTGCAGGAAAACTTCACGGTTCGCCTGCTCGAATTGCTGCGCCAGGGCGAGCTGGACGTGGCCATCATGGCCCTGCCCCTGCCCGACCATGGCATGGCCATGCAGGAACTGTATGACGAACCGTTCGTCGTCGCCATGCCGCGCCAGCATCCGTGGACGGCGCGCGAGAAAATCGCCGCGCAAGACTTGAAATCGGAAACCATGCTGCTGCTGGGCAATGGTCACTGTTTCCGCGACCAGGTGCTGGAAGTGTGCCCCGAAATGGCGCGTTTTTCCTCGCCCGGCAACGGCATGCAGCGCACCTTCGAAGGTTCCTCGCTGGAAACTATCCGCCACATGGTGGCCAGCGGCATCGGCCTGACGGTCTTGCCGCGCGCCTCCGTCGCCAATATGCACGCCACCGACGGCATGCTCGAATACCGGCCCTTCGCCGCCCCCGTGCCATCGCGCCGGGTGGTCATGCTGTGGCGCAAGAGTTTTACGCGCAAGGCCGCCATCGACGCCCTGTGCGCGGCCATCGCCAGCTGCAACTTGCCTGGAATAACGCCGCTCTGCGAAGACGACGACTAGCGCCCCAGGCGCAAAATAGTACATTTACATACTATTTGCGATAATCGACCTTTCTCTTCAACAAGATCGAGTCTTCCATGAACAAGCTGGCGCTGTATTTCCGCCTGATACGGCTGGACAAGCCTATCGGTACCGTATTGCTGCTGTGGCCGACCCTGTGCGCGCTGTGGCTGGCGCAGCAGGGCGTGCCGGACTGGCGGCTGCTACTCATCTTCACTCTTGGCACTTTCCTGATGCGCTCGGCTGGCTGCGCCATCAACGACTACGCGGACCAGGATATCGACAAATTCGTCAAGCGCACGGCCGAGCGCCCCATCACCAGCGGACGCATCAGCGGCAAGGAAGCGCTGGCCGTGGCCGGCGTGCTGACCGTGCTGGCCTTTTGCCTGATCCTGCCCTTGAATGCGCTGACCAAGCAGCTGTCCGTGGCCGCCGTCATCATCGCCGGCACCTATCCCTACTTCAAGCGCTTCTTTGCCATCCCGCAAGCGTATCTGGGTATCGCCTTCGGTTTCGGCATCCCCATGGGCTTTGCCGCCATCACGGATGCCGTGCCCGTCGTCGCCTGGCTGCTGCTGCTGGGCAATGTCTTCTGGGCCGTGGCCTACGATACGGAATACGCGATGGTCGACCGCGATGACGACTTAAAAATCGGCATCAAGACGTCAGCCATCACCTTTGGCCGCTACGACGTGGCCATCGTCATGTTCTGCTATGCCGTTTTCCTGCTGCTGTGGCTGGCCTGCGGCTGGTATCTGGGCTTGCGTTACTGGTTCGTCGCGGGCCTGGTAGTTGCGGCCGGTTGCGCCGTTTACCACTACACCCTGATCCGCGCACGCGAGCGTATGCCGTGTTTTGCGGCATTCCGGCATAATAACTGGCTAGGAGCGGCGGTGTTTGCGGGCGTGGCACTGGACTTTGCTTTCCGTTAAGCAATGACCCTTGCGCCGCAGTAGCCCTTGAGGCGGCGCAAGACTAGCCTGGCCGCAGTTGCCTACACTGGTATTTCACTGTGCAGTTTCACTTCCATGAGGTAATACATGAGCTCGATACATACCGGAAAATCCAGCAGCGACAGCATCCTCGCCGACGCCGACAAGGCCCGCGACAAACTGGTCGGCGACTTGAAAACCGTCATCAATGAAGCGGAAGGCTGGCTCGATGGCGCCAAGGATCAGACGGGCGAGAATGTCAAAGCCGTCAAGGACAAGTTCATCGCCACGCTGGAAACGGCCAAGAAAGACTTGATCAAGCTGGAAGAAGACTTGCTCGAACGTACCAAGAAGGCGGCCAAGGCCACCGACGAATACGTGCAGGACAATCCCTGGAAAGCCGTGGGCGCGGGCGCCGTCGTCGGCGTGCTGTTCGGCCTGCTGCTTTCCTCGTCACGCCGCTAGACAGTACCGACGGCCTTGGCCGTCTCCTGACGCGAAAGGCAGCATATGGCTATCGTGCACCATGTCGCCCAAGTCGCAGCGACCCTCGCCGCCATCGTCCAGACCCGTCTGGCCCTGGCGGCCGTGGAAATGGAAGAAGAGTCGCTGCGCTTCCTGTCCTATCTGGCGCTGGCCATGCTGGCACTGCTGTGCCTGTTTGTCGGCCTCGTATTGATCGTGTTCCTCGTCATCGTGCTGTTCTGGGATACGCACCGCATCGCCGCCATCGCCATCACGGCCGCCGTCTTCATCGTCGCCGCCATCGCCACCCTGCTGGGCGTACGCGCCAGTTTCCGCAGCAAGCCGAAACTGCTGTCCTTCACACTTTCCGAACTGAACAAAGACCTGGACGAGCTGCAATTGCTGGCGCGCCGGGGATCGGAGCGGCCATGACCACGCATCCCACCAAGTTGTCGCATGTGCACACGGCCGCCAGCCTGGCGCAGCGGCGCGACGCCCTGCTGGCCGAATGCGCGCTGCAGCGGCTGGCCCTGGGCGTGCAGACGCGCCAGTTGCTGGAACCGCTCACGGGCGGCAATCTGCGCCACACCCTGGCCACGCGCTTCAAAATTCCCCTGATGATAGGGGGCGCCGTGCTGGGCTTGCTGCTGGTGCGCCCGCGCCGTTTCCTGCCGCTGCTGCGGGCCAGCGGCGCGCTGCTCAAGCATGCCACCACCGCCCTGCCCGTCGTGATGGCGCTGATGCAGCGTTTCCGCAAGAAAGAAACGCCGGACTAAAATATTTTCAGCTGGCTGCATCCAAATGGCAGACCCATGTGTAGTAATGGTATCAACCAGCCGGTTGAGCCAACTACCAGGAGTTCGCCATGCTTGCCTTCACCGCCCCACGCCACGCCATTCCCGCCCTCACTGTGCTGGGCGCCGCCCTGCTGCTGAGCGCCTGCGCCCCCATGAGCGCACGCTATTCGCAGGAACAATTGCCGAACGCCGTCAAGGTGCCCGATGGCCACCAGGTTGCCATGCAAACGGTGGGCGTGGGCAAGATCGCCTACGAATGCAAGGCCAAGAAAGACATGACGGGCCATGAATGGGTCTTCGTGGGACCGGACGCGGCCTTGAACGACCGCAACGGCATGCAAGTCGGCACCTATGTCGGCCCACCGGCCACCTGGGCCAACCTGGACGGCTCGAAAGTGACGGCAACACAAGTGGCCGTGGCGCCGGCCGGCGCGGGCAACATTCCGTATCAGTTGGTGAAAGCCAACCCTGCCACGGGCAGCGGCGCCATGCAGGGTGTCAGCTACATCCAGCGCGTAGCCACCAGCGGCGGCGTGGCACCAAGCAGCCCCTGCGGCATGGAGTCCATCGGCGCCAGGCAATGGGTACCCTACCAGGCTGACTATATCTTTTGGAAAGCCGCATAAGTCAGTGAAAACGACGGTTGGCAAGCCGGTTTCTGGCCTATACTCGGTCTTGAAAACTTGCTAACCGTCAACTCCAACGATTGCGCCGACCTTGCCAACCCTAGCCACTCCGTTCGATTACGATGCCGCCCTGCGCGCCTGCGCCAGGGGCGAGCAGCAGGCATTGCATGGCCTGTACCAGCAGGAAAGCCGCTACCTGCTGGGCGTGGCCCTGCGCATCGTGCGCCAGCGGGCTCTGGCCGAAGACGTGCTGCACGACGCCTTCCTGAATATCTGGCGCCGCGCCAGCAGTTTCGACGCCACGCGCGGCAGCGGCAAGGGCTGGATCTATGTGGTGGTGCGACACCAGGCGCTGAACGTGGCGCGCGCCCGCGCCCATGAAGTATCGGCCGACGAGGATAGCGTGGAAACCCTGCTGCACCAACGCCACGGCGACGACGCCGGCGACGCCTACGCCCTTCAGGCGAACATGGGCAAGCTGCACGATTGCCTGGGCCACCTGGACGAATCCAAGCGCAACAGCATCCTGTATGCCTACGTCGATGGCTGTTCCCACAGTGAAATCGCGCAGCGCCTGCAAGCGCCGCTGGGAACCGTCAAGGCCTGGGTCAAGCGGGGCCTGACCGCCTTGCGGGAGTGCATGGGATGATCAACAGCGACGAGGAATTGCACAGGCTGGCCAGCGAGTACGTGCTGGGCACATTGGAACTGGCCGAGCGCGCGGAAGTGGAACAGCGCCTGCCGCGCGACGCTGCCTTGCGCGATGCCATCGATGCCTGGGAACAGCGTTTGCTGCCCTTGACGACCCTGGCGCCGCCCGAAACACCCTCCGCCCAGCTATGGCCGCGCATCAGCGCCAGCCTGTTCACGCCGAAAGCCGTGCGGCAAGTGGGCGGCTGGCAAGCGTGGTGGAACAGCCTGGCCTTCTGGCGAGTATTGGCCGGTGGCGGCCTCGCAGCCACGGCCGCGCTGGCCGTGCTGGTCACGGTGCAGCTGCAGGCGCCAGGCGGCCCCGGCTATCTGGTGGTGCTGGTGGCGCCGCAGGACCAGTCGCCGGGCTGGATCGTGCAGGCGGGCGGACGCGGCGGCAAGAACCGCGACCTGAGCCTGATCCCGCTGGGGCCGACCACCGTGCCGCAGCAAAAAGCCCTGCAATTCTGGACCAAGGGAAAGGACTGGGGTGCGCCTGTCTCGCTGGGCCTGGTCAAGCCGGGGCAAAGCCTCAAGTTGACCCTGGACAAGCTGCCGCCGCTGCAGCCCGATCAACTGTTTGAAATCACGCTGGAGCCGGCAACCGGTTCGCCGACGGGCCGGCCGACGGGGCCGATCCTGTATATCGGCCGCGCCGTCAAGGTGATCTGATTACCTGGACAACTCGTCGCCCATCTCGCGCCCGCGCTGCGCGGCCGCCTTGATGCCCTTGACGATGGCCGCCTTCACGCCGCTCTCTTCCATGCTGGTGAGCGCCGCATACGTTGTGCCGCCTTTCGACGTGACCCTCTCGCGCAGCAAGGACACGGGTTCGCTGGAGTTCGCCGCCAGCTGCGCCGCGCCCGTAAACGTGGCAATCGCCAGTTGCGTGCCTTGCTCGGGCGTCAAGCCCAGCTCGGCGGCCGCCTGCTGCATCGCTTCGATAAAGTAAAACACATAGGCGGGACCGCTGCCGGACACAGCCGTCACTGGGTCGATCTTGGCTTCGTCATCGAGCCAGACGGTCTGGCCGACGGCGCGCAGGATGGCGTCCGCCGTCTTTTTCTGTTCTTCGCTGACGCCATCGCTGGCCACCATGCCCGTGATGCCCATGCCGATCAGGGCCGGCGTGTTCGGCATGCAGCGCACGATGGCGGGATAATCGCCGAGCCAGCGCGACAGGTCTTGCGCGCGAATGCCGGCAGCGATCGACAGGATCAATGGCGCCCGTTCCCCGTCGAGGAAAGGCAGCAACTGCGCCGCCACCTCACGCATGCTTTGCGGCTTCACGGCCAGCACGATCACGTCCACGCCGCGCAGCGCGTCGCTGACGGAGGTCGCCGTCGTCACGCCGAATTGCGCCTGCAGTTTTTCCAGCGCGGGCGCATGCGGGTCGATCACGTGGATGTTGCCGCCCAGGGTCAGCTTGCCGGCCAGGCCGGCGATCAGGGCTGCCGCCATGTTGCCGCCGCCCACAAAGGCGATATTCAATTCTGTCGTCATGCTTGTTCTCTCTTCATCAGGAATAGTTGCGGGAACCGAAAATGGCGCTGCCCACGCGCACGATGGTGGCGCCTTCCAGCACGGCGGCGCGCAAGTCGGCCGACATGCCCATCGACAGGGTGTCGAGCGCCAGCCCTTCGGCCTTCAATTGTTCGTACAACACGCGCAATTGCGCAAAGGCAGCGCGCTGCAGCGTGATATCCGTTTCCGGTTCGGGAATCGCCATCAGGCCGCGCAAGCGCAAACGCGGCAGCTGCGCCACGGCATGCGCCAGCGCCGGCAAGTCAAATGGCGTCACGCCGCTCTTGCTGGCTTCGCCGCTGATATTGACTTGCAGGCAGATATTCAGGTCCGGCAAGCCGGCCGGGCGCTGCTCGGACAGGCGCACGGCGATCTTTTCCCGCTCCACCGTATGCACCCAGTCAAAATGTTCGGCGATGGGACGCGTCTTGTTGCTCTGGATGGGGCCGATGAAATGCCAAACGGGTGCGCCTTGCGGCAGCGCAAGCTTGACGGCGCTAATCTTGTCGAGCGCTTCCTGCAGGTAGTTTTCGCCAAACGCCGTCTGTCCCGCGCGCATGGCTGCCAGCACGGCGTCCGCGCCGAAGGTTTTCGACACGGCCAGCAGGGTCACGTCGGTCGGGGCGCGCTGCGCGTCAGCGGCGGCCTGCGCAATACTGTCTCGCACGGCTTGCAAGTTCTGTTCGATTGTGGACATAATCATTTTCTAGTGTATAGGGGCGGCGGCACAGTGCGCCAACCCATCAATGCAGGCACAGGGATTATAAATGGACATTTCCGAACTACTCGCTTTCTCCGTCAGCAACAAGGCTTCCGACCTGCACCTGTCCTCCGGCCTGCCGCCGATGATACGGGTCAACGGCGACGTGCGCCGCCTGAACGTGGCGCCGCTCGAGCACAAGGAAGTGCACGGCATGATCTACGACATCATGAACGACAGCCAACGCAAGGCGTATGAAGAAGCGCTGGAATGCGATTTCTCGTTCGAGATTCCCGGCCTGGCCCGCTTCCGCGTCAACGCCTACAACCAGGAACGGGGCGCCTCGGCCGTGCTGCGCACGATTCCGTCGAAAGTGCTGACCCTGGAAGAGCTGAACGCCCCGCGCATCTTCGGCGAGCTGGCCATGCGTCCGCGCGGCCTCGTGCTGGTGACGGGGCCGACGGGTTCCGGCAAGTCGACCACCCTGGCGGCGATGGTGAACCACGTCAACGAGCGCCTGCACCACCATATTCTGACCATCGAAGACCCGATCGAATTCGTGCATGAACCAAAGAAATGCCTGATCAACCAGCGCGAAGTCGGTTCGCACACGCATTCTTTCAGCAATGCGCTGCGCTCGGCCTTGCGCGAAGACCCGGACGTGATTTTAGTGGGCGAATTGCGCGACCTGGAAACCATCCGCCTGGCGCTGACGGCCGCCGAGACGGGCCACCTCGTGTTCGGCACCCTGCACACCTCGTCGGCGGCGAAATCGATCGACCGCATCATCGACGTCTTCCCCGCCGAGGAAAAGGAAATGGTGCGCGCCATGCTGTCCGAATCCTTGCAAGCCGTCATTTCGCAAAATTTGCTCAAAACCAAGGATGGCGCGGGCCGCGTAGCCGCGCATGAAATCATGCTGGCCACGCCGGCCGTGCGCAACCTGATCCGCGAAGCGAAAGTGGCGCAAATGTATTCGGCCATCCAGACGGGCAGCAATGTGGGCATGCAAACGCTGGACCAGTGCCTTTCCGACCTGGTGCGGCGCGGCATGATCTCGGCGGAAACGGCCCGCTCGGCCGCCAAGTCGCCTGAAAACTTCCCCGGATAAGCCATGCAGACGACGCACGAACACTATGGCGCCATGCACGCGCTGCTGGCGCAGATGCGCGCACGGGGCGGCTCCGACCTGTTCATCACGGCCGGCTTTCCTGCCGCCATCAAGCTCGACGGCAAGCTGACGCCGCTGGCCGGCGGCGCGTTAACCGCGCAGCAGGCGGCCGGCTATGTGCACGCCGTCATGAACGAACGCCAGGCGGCCGAGTTTGAATCCAGCCGCGAAGCCAATTTCGCCATCAGCCCGGAGGGACTCGGGCGTTTCCGCGTGTCCGCCTTCGTGCAGATGGGCCAGGCAGGCATGGTCTTGCGATTGATCAATACCGCCATTCCCACCCTCGATGGGCTCGGTTTGCCCGCCATCCTGCAAGACATCGTGATGAGCAAGCGCGGCCTCGTCATCATGGTGGGCGCCACGGGCTGCGGCAAGTCGACCACCCTGGCGGCCATGGTGGGCCACCGCAACGCGCACAGCCATGGCCACATCATCACCATCGAAGACCCCGTGGAATTCATCCATCCGCACGGCAACTGCATCGTCACCCAGCGCGAAGTGGGCGTCGATACGGACGACTGGGCCACGGCCCTGAAAAACACCTTGCGCCAGGCGCCCGACGTGATCCAGATCGGAGAAATCCGCGACCGCGACACCATGGACCACGCCATCGCGTTCGCCGAGACGGGCCATCTGTGCCTGGCAACCTTGCACGCCAACAACGCCAACCAGGCGCTGGACCGCATCATCAATTTCTTCCCCGAAGAGCGGCGCCAGCAGTTGCTGATGGACCTGTCGCTGAATTTGAAGGGCATGATTTCGCAGCGCCTGATCCCGAACAAGGACGGCGGCGGGCGCAAGGCGGCGCTGGAAATCCTGCTCAACTCGCCGCTGATGAGCGACCTGATCTTCAAGGGCCAGGTACACGAAATCAAGGAATTGATGAAAAAATCGCGCGAGCACGGCATGCAGACGTTCGACCAGGCCCTGTTCGACCTGCACGAAGCGGGCGCCATCAGCTATGAAGACGCGCTGCGCAATGCGGACTCCGTCAACGACCTGCGCCTGACGATCAAGCTCAAGGGCGCCACGGTGCCGGAACCAGCCCCGCAAGCGGGCGCCACCAAACTGGGACTCCTCTGACATGACCAGCATCCACGATTTCCAGGCCGAAGCACTGGACGGCACGCCGGTCGACCTGGCGCGCTACAAGGGCAAGGTGCTGCTGATCGTCAATACGGCCAGCGCCTGCGGTTTCACGCCGCAATACCAGGGGCTCGAAACGCTGTACCGCGAATTCCACGAGCAGGGCCTGGTCGTGCTGGGTTTTCCCTGCAATCAATTCCGCCAGCAGGAACCGGGTTCGAATGAGGAGATCGGCGCCTTTTGCGAAAAAAACTTCGGCGTCACCTTTCCCCTGTTTGCCAAAGTCGACGTGAATGGCCCGCATGCCCATCCCGTATTTGAGCAATTAAAACAGGCGGCGCCCGGCATATTGGGCACGCAATCGATCAAATGGAATTTCACCAAGTTTTTAGTGCGCAAGGATGGCAGCGTATTTCGCCGCTACGCGACGGCCAGCAAACCGGCCAGCCTGGCGGCCGACATACGGCAGTTGCTACAAGAGTAGAAACGAAATACTTTGATTTAAGACAACAATCATGCGAAATCCATAAAACCGTATTTATTTCATGCTTGATATCAATATTGTGTTTCAAATAGCAAATATCGGTGATAATGTTTACATAATTATTCGCAGATATCGATCATAAAACGATGCCAGTCTTTGGGAAAATATTATCTTCTTGGATGCGGATGGGCAGTTATCCCCGCCTCTTCATCCCTATTACCTTCCTGATACTCGCCGTTTCCGCCGTTCGCTATCACGCCCTGCTCGGTACGGAAACGGCGCTGGCCAATGCGCGCTACCAGAGCGACGCGCGGCAACTCGACCTGTTCCTGGCCAATAGCGTGCTGCCGCTGGCCGTGCACACGGACCGGCATGCGACGCACGACAGCGTGCGGCAGGCGCTGCGCAGCGCCTTGCCGCTGAACCGCAGCCTCGTTTCCGCGCGCTGGGATACGGCTGGCGCGCATGTCGAAGTGCTGGCCGACAACAAGCCGGGCGACACGCTGGCCGACGGCGTGCCGGCGTGGTTTGCGCGCCTGGCGGGCATGGCGGCCATCCGCAGCCGCCTGACGGTGGCGCTGCCTGACGGCGGAGACGGCATCCTCGACCTGCACTACACGCCCGGACGGTCCCTGGCGCAGGTGTGGCAAAGGGTGCTCGAGCAGGCCGTCCTCAGCAGCATCAATATCGTCCTCGTCTTCCTCCTGCTGGGCTTGATCCTGGCGTCGCACCGCAAGCTGCTGGCGCGCTTCGTGCAAGCGACCGACCATTTTCGTGATGGCAATTTCGCCGTGCGCCTGGCGGCTGGCGCCACGCCCGAGGCGCAAGCCGTGTCGCAATCGTTCAACGGCATGGCCGGCGATATCGAAGGACTGCTGACTTCGCTGAAAACCAGCCAGCGCCAGCTGGGCGAACAGCTGAACGAAACCGTGCACATGCAGCAGGCGCTGCAAAAGCTGTCGTGGCAAAACTACAATGACGTGCTGACGGGCTTGCCCAACCGTGCCGCGCTGGCCGCCCGCTTCGAGCAGGAACTGTTCCTGGCGCGCGAACGCCAGCGCCTGCTGGCCGTCTGCCTGTTCGACCTCGACCACTTCCAGTCCATCAACGACCGCTATGGCGCCGAGGCCGGCGATGAAATCCTCAAGCAGGTGGCCGGCCGCCTGCACGGCTTTACGGGCCAGGTCCATTACGCGGCGCGCCTGGGCGGCGATGAATTCGTCATGCTGCTGTGCGGTCAGGCCAGCATCGCCAGCATCGAACAAAACATCACGCAATTGATGCAGGAACTGAGCCGCCCCTACCAGTGCGACCAGCAGGCGCTGCACATGACGGCCAGCGCCGGCATCGCCGTCTACGCGGGCAAGGACTTGAATACGGAAAGCCTGCTGCGCCACGCCGACCACGCCGTCTACCAGGCGAAACTGACGGGGCGCAACCAGTACCACTTCTTCGACACCAACCTCGATGAGGAGGTGCGCACGCACCACAACCAGCGCACGGAAGTGCGCCAGGCCCTGATCAATGGCGAACTGCGGCTGTACTACCAGCCCAAGGTGAACATGCGCGCCGGCACGGTGGTGGGCATGGAAGCGCTGCTGCGCTGGCAGCATCCGCGCCGCGGCGTGCTGGCGCCCGCGCAATTCCTGCCGCTGGTGGAGCAAACGGATTTGATCATCGACATCGGCGAATGGGTGCTGCGCCAGGCCCTGTGGCAGATGCAGCGCTGGGTGGCTTGCGGCAAGCACTGGGTCGTCAGCGTGAATATCGCGGCGCGCCACTTCCAGCAACCGGATTTCGTCTCGCGCCTGGAAACCATCCTCGGCGAATTTCCCGGCGTGCGCGCCAGCATGCTGGAACTGGAAATCCTCGAATCGTCGGCGCTGCACGACATCGAAGACGTGCGCCGCATCATCCGCGCCTGCCAGGCGCTGGGCATCACGTTTGCGCTCGACGATTTCGGCACCGGCTACTCGTCGATGTCATATTTAAAACGCCTGCCGGCGAATATCGTCAAGATCGACCAGAGCTTCGTGCGCAACATGCTCAACGACCGCGACGACCTGCACCTGGTGCGCGCCGTCATCGGCCTGGCCCGTTCCTTCAGCTTGACGGTGATCGCCGAAGGCGTGGAAAGCGTCGAGCATGGCGCGCGCCTGATCCAGCTGGGCTGCGACCTGGCGCAAGGCTACGGCATCGCCCGCCCCATGCCGGCAGACGCCGTGCTGGAATGGGCTGCCAACTTCGTGCCAGCCCCCCAATGGCGCATTGCGCAGTACAGCGAAGCGCCTATTTGATCGGAGACAAAGCTGAATCAATCAGCTCGATCCAGTGCCGCACGGGCGTCTCCGTGCCCGACTGCAAATGACTCAGGCAGCCGATATTGGCCGACACGATCATCTCCGGCTCGCACGCTTCCAGGTTCGCCACCTTGTTGTCGCGCAGCTGCTGCGACAGTGCCGGCTGCAGGATCGAATACGTGCCGGCAGAACCGCAGCACAGATGGCTATCGGCGCACAGGCGCACATCGACGCCAACGGCGCGCAGCACCTGCTCCACCTTGCCACGGATTTGCTGGCCGTGCTGCAGGGTGCAGGGCGGGTGATACGCCACTTTTTTGCCGATGCGCCCTTTCAGCAACGCCACCAGCTCGTTTTCAAACGCCGGCATGATCTCGGACAAATCGCGCGTCAGCGCCGCGATGCGCCGCGCCTTGTCCGCATACTGTGCATCGTTCGCCAGCAGATGGCCATATTCCTTCACCGTGGCGCCGCAGCCGGACGCCGTCATGACGATGGCTTCGGCACTTTCCACGTATGGCCACCAGGCGTCGATATTGCGACGCATGTCGTCCAGCGCCGCGTCCTGGTCGTTCAGGTGATGGCGCAGCGCGCCGCAGCAACCGGCCTTGGGCGCGACGATCAATTGCACGCCGAGCGCATCGAGCACGCGCGCCGTGGCCGCGTTGATGTTCGGCGACATGGCCGGCTGCACGCAACCGTCGAGCAGCAGCATGCTGCGCGCATGCTGGCGCGCGGGCCATGCACCGGCGGCGGCGCCCGGACGCAATTTATCCTGCAAGCTTTTCGAGAGGAGCGGGCGCAGCGCCTGCCCCGCCTTGTACACGGGCGTAAACAGCCAGCGGCGCGGCAAGGCTTCCTTCAGGGCGAAGCGCAGCGCGCGCTCGCGCAAGGGGCGCTGCACGCGCTGCTCGACGACGTTGCGGCCGATGTCGACCAAACGCCCGTACTGCACCCCCGAGGGACAGGTCGATTCGCAGTTGCGGCAGGTCAGGCAGCGGTCCAGGTGGGTCTGCGTCTTGGCCGTGACGGGCGCGCCCTCCAATACCTGCTTGATCAGGTAGATGCGTCCGCGCGGGCCATCGAGTTCGTCGCCCAGCAGCTGGTAGGTGGGACAGGTGGCCGTGCAAAAGCCGCAATGCACGCAGGCGCGCAAAATGGCTTCGGCTTCGTCGCCTGCCGGCGTATTCTTGATGAAATCGGCGAGATTGGTTTGCATGCGCGCTCAATACATTCTGTGCGGGTTGAAGATGCCGGCAGGGTCGAACGCCTGCCGCAGGCGCTGGTGGATGGTGGCAATGGCCGGCGCCAGCGGGTGGAACACGCCCACGGCCTTGTCGTCGCCGCGAAACAGCGTGGCGTGGCCGCCGGCGGCCGCCACGGCCTGGCGGATGTGCCGCGCGCAGTCGGCATCGGCGTCGCCATCGAGCTTGAGCCAGCGCTGGGCCCCGCCCCACTCGATCAACTGGCGCCCCTTTAAAATCATGGCGCTGGCGTGCGGCGGCAGAGATAAGCGCCACAGACTGCCCGCGCCCGCGAAGAATGTGTGCGTCTGCTCGCGCACGGCCAGCCAGAAGGCGGCCGCGTCATCGGCTGCCAGCAGCTCGCCCCCCAGCGATTGCAGGGCCGCCGACACGGCCGCCTCGGCGCCGGACAGGCGCACCGTCAACACGCCATCGTGCCAGCAGCTGGCCGATATCGGCAGCGGCTTGCCCGCCCATTCATTGAGCATGCGCAAGGCGGCGATTTCCGCGCACGGCAAGCGGAACGTCGCTTCGCGCAGCGGCAAGGGCAGCACCTTCAGCGACACTTCCAGGATCAGGCCCAGTGTCCCCAGGGACCCCGCCAGCAGGCGCGAGACATCGTAGCCGGCCACGTTCTTCATCACTTGCCCGCCAAACGCCAGGCGTTCGCCATGGCCATCCATCAGCACGGCGCCCAGCACAAAATCCCGTAACGCGCCCGCGCTGGCCCGGCGCGGGCCGGACAAGGCGCTGGCGACGACGCCGCCCACCGTGGCGCCGGGGCCGAAGTGCGGCGGCTCGAAGGCCAGCATCTGGTTGCGGGCGGCCAGCGCCGCCTCGATCTGCGCCAGCGGCGTGCCGCAGCGGGCCGTGATCACCAGCTCCGTCGGTTCATAGTCGATGATGCCCGCATACGCGCGCGTATCGAGCACCTCGCCGTCGAACCGCTGGCCATACCAGTCTTTCGTGCCCCCGCCGCGCAGGCGCAAGGGGCTGCCCGCCGCGCTGGCCACCAGGATCTGCTGCCTGAATTGTTCCACGATTGCTTGCAAAGGAGTCTCCGGCAGATTAAAAACGGGGCAGGTTGGCGAACGGCAGCCGCCCCGCCGTCACATGCATCTTGCCGAATTCGGCGCAGCGGTTCAAGGTGGGGATCGCCTTGTCCGGGTTCAGCAAGGTATGCGGATCGAAGGCGCGCTTGACGGCAAAAAAGGCATCGAGTTCGGCGCGTGTAAATTGCACGCACATGGAATTGATCTTTTCCATGCCCACGCCATGTTCGCCCGTGATGGTGCCGCCCACGGCCACGCACAGGGCCAGGATGTCGGCGCCAAACGCTTCGGCGCGCTCGAATTCGCCGGGCATATTGGCGTCAAACAGGATCAAGGGGTGCAGATTGCCGTCGCCCGCGTGGAATACGTTGGCGCAGCGCAAGCCATGCGTCGTTTCCATGGCGGCGATGCCCGTCAGCACTTCCGCCAGTTTTTTTCGCGGGATGGTGCCATCCATGCAGTAGTAGTCGGGCGAGATGCGCCCGGCGGCGGGAAAGGCGTTCTTGCGGCCGGACCAGAATTTCATGCGTTCCGCTTCCGACTGCGAGACGGCAATCGCGCTGGCGCCCGCCCCTTCCAGCACGGCCGTCATGCGGGCGATTTCCTCTTCCACTTCCTCGTGCGTGCCATCCGCTTCGCACAGCAAAATGGCGGCCGCGTCGATGTCGTAGCCGGCCTTGACGAACGGTTCGACCATGCGCGACGACGTCTGGTCCATCATTTCCAGCCCGGCCGGGATGATGCCGGCGGCGATCACGTTGGCCACGGCGTTGCCGCCCGTGACGACGTCGTCGAACGAGGCCATGATGACTCTGGCTGTGGCCGGCTTCGGTATCAGTTTCACCGTCACTTCCGTGACAATGCCCAGCATGCCTTCGGAGCCGATGAAGACGGCCAGCAGGTCGAGACCGGGCGAGTCCAGGCATTCGCCGCCCAGTTCCAGCACGTCGCCATCAATAGTAACAACGCGCACGCGCAGCACGTTGTGCACGGTCAAGCCGTATTTCAGGCAATGCACGCCGCCCGAGTTTTCCGCCACGTTGCCGCCGATGCTGCAGGCGATCTGCGAGGATGGATCGGGCGCGTAATACAAGGCATATTGCGCCGCCGCCTCGGAAATGGCCAGGTTGCGCACGCCCGGCTGCACCACGGCGATGCGCGCATACGCGTCGACGCGCACGATGCGGTTCAAACGCGCCGTCGACAGCACCACGCCATCGGCGATCGGCAAGGCGCCGCCCGACAGGCCCGTGCCGGCGCCGCGCGGCACGATCGGCACCTTCAACTCGCGGCAGACGCCGAGGATGGCGATGACCTGTTCTTCCGTGTCCGGCAAGGTGACCACCATCGGCAACTGGCGGTAGGCGGCCAGGCCATCGCATTCATACGGGCGCGTATCTTCGGCGTCGGACAGCACGCAGCGTGCCGGCAGCACGGCCAGCAGGGCCGCGACGACGGCTTGCTGGCGCGCGGCGGTCAATCCGGATTCAGGGGCAGCATTGAGCATAAGATGGGAGGCAAATGGGCATGGGCGTGCAACGATTGTAAGCACAAAAGTGGCGCGCAGCGCATTTTTTGTCACAATGGCGGGCAAATGCGGGGCCAGGCGGCGCGCGGTGTCGTATGCTGCCCCCATTCTTCTTTACAGGATCGACATCATGGGCAACCGACTTTCGAAAATCGCCACGCGCACGGGCGACAATGGCAGCACCGGCCTGGGCGACGGCAGCCGCACCAGCAAGGACAGCGCCCGCATCCACGCCATGGGCGACGTGGACGAACTCAATTCGAATCTGGGACTGCTGCTGTGCGAAGCCATGCCCGACGCCTTGCGCGAGGAGCTGGTGGCCATCCAGCACGATCTGTTCGACCTGGGCGGAGAAATCTGCATTCCCGGCTACCAGCTGATCAAGGAAGAGCACGTGCTGCGCCTCGACGATTTGCTGGCGAAATACAATGCGGACTTGCCGGCCTTGAGTGAATTCATCCTGCCAGCCGGCTCGCGCGCCGCCTCGCTGGCGCATGTATGCCGCACCGTGTGCCGCCGCGCCGAGCGCAGCATCGTCGCGCTGGCCAATGCGGAAGCCCTCCACGAGCATCCGCGCCAGTACGTGAACCGCCTGTCCGACCTGTTGTTCGTGCTGTCGCGCGTGCTGAACCGCTTTGCCGGCGGCAGCGACGTGTTGTGGCGGCATGAGCGCGCCAGATGACGCGGCCATGCACGTGTTGCTTATTCCGGCATCTCGGGATAGATGCCATTACGGCAGTTTTCAACGCAGAAATTGTAGTTGTCGCGGCAGGAAGCGTCACCCCGGCCTTCGTCGAGACAAATTCCCCTTAATTGGGCGCACTGGAAACCACAGCTTGGGGTGCTGTTTGCCGCCTTGTTGAACGACAGGCTGGCACCTGCAACAAAAAGAAAAAAAGCGATTTTTTTAAACATGCTGTTCCTTAGTGAGCGACGTGAAGTAAACACGCAACATGCCGCCGTTTCATGTTGCGCCCAAAGACAAGGGATAGAATCGGCTAGCGCCTTTCTTCAGCACCGGCCAGAATAGTTATTGGATTTTCCTAGCCGCAGGCCTGAAGACACACTTTATTGGCGCGGACGCATGAAGGAACACTGAACTCCATGACACAGGCATCGAACGCCATATAGCACTCGGACTGGCATTCGGAAATGTCGGCGGTACTACTGGCCATCGCATACGAGGCGCTGACGCCCATGGCAAACAAAAAGAAACCCAGTTTTTTGAACATAAGTACTCCTTTGTGGAAATGAGGCACTGCAGGACGGATGAGGTGATTCGGCCGGCCTGGCCAGGAGACTGGCAGACCGGCAATCATTATTTACGGCAGGTATGGATCGCAGCTTTGATTGCACATCTGGTGAATCTTGGAGCAAGCGCCTGGCGACCTCGGATGGTCCGTCATGCACTGCACCAGATCGTCGTCACACTGCGTATAGCATTCCGGCTCGCCGCCGCCAGCGATCGCATACGAGGCGCTGACGCCCATGGCAAACAAAAAGAAACCCAGTTTTTTGAACATAAGCACTCCTGTTGAATTGACAGACGATGAACAACAGCCATGGCGCGCCGTCTCTTACGCGCCATCCACAAGCGGATACTGCCGCCGCGCGTCAATTACGCGGTGGGCGCAGGCATTCCTTCTGGCAAGCCTGGTAATTTTCCATACAGGCCGGCTGGCCGAATTCCACGCAATCGAGCAGGTTGCGTTCGCAGACAAAGGTGCAGTCAGGGCCAAATGCCTGGGCACTGAAGGACAGGGCGGCACCGGCGGCAAACAGGAACGCGGCAATCTTTTTGAACATGGTCAGCCTTTCAAGTTGACAAGTTGAAACGTCAGATTTTCTTCAGCGCCGCGTCCAGCGCGCCCGTATTGAAACCCTGGATCTTGCGGTTGCCGATCAACACCACGGGCACGCCGCCGCCGCCCAGTTCTTCATGGGCTTTTCTTGCTTCCGGGGATTTTTCAATATCGAGATCGACGAAATCGATCTTGTTCTCCTTGAAGTACGCGCGCGTCTTGGCGCAATAGCCGCACCAGTCCGTGCCGTACAACACCACCTTTGCCTGGGCATTCGGGAAATACGCGGCGTAATTGCCCTCGGTGTAATTCGACTTGAGCAAGCCGGGCAACAAGGACAGGCCATAACCGCTGCCCAGGCCGGCGGCCAGGATCAAGCCATACATGGCGATGGTTTTAATTTTTTTCTGCATCATAAGTATTGTCAGAGGCTTCAATGATCGAGGGCGGCGGATGCAGCATGCGCTGGGCGGCCGCCTGGCAATGCAAAACGGCTATCAGGCGCCGGCTTGGCAGCCTCTCAGGCAGCCTTTATAACTGCTGCTGCAGAATGGGGATCTGTCGCCATACATCATCTGGCATTCCCGCAATTCCTCCTCGCAGCTGTAACAGCTGTTATCCGAAGCGATGGCATAGGAAGCGCTCAAACCCAGGGTAAAAATAAACGCGGCAATCTTTTTCATTTACTACTCTCCATGTTAGCGATTGCACCAGGCAAACCAGGCAATCGCATCAGACCAGTCGTAAAAATCCATACAGATTTCGTCTTTGCTTGCTACGAAAACGACTATAGACCGCACTTATTTTAGAGTCAATGTTTCCTTCCGATAAATTTTCAGTTTGGAAAATATATCGGGAAAGCCCATGAAATGTGGAATTTGGAGAGATTGGGAGACGCCAAACGTCTATACAATATCGGCGCCGCAAGCAAGTAAAGGCCGGTTGCGGGCGCAGCCGGCCGAGCGGCTACAGCACCTCAAGAAAACTCTTCAGCGCGATGATTTCATCGGACGTCAGCTGCAAACGCTGCAGCAGCGGCGAGGTGACGGGAAACTTCGGATCGGCCGCCTGCTGTGCGTTGTGCGGCTCGGGGCGCGACATGCCCGCGTTGTACATGTTCAGCATGCCCACCATCTGCCCGAACGCGCCATTGTGCATCCACGGCCCCGATTGCGCCACGCCGCGCAAGCCCGGCGTGCGGAACTTGCCCACATCCTCATTCTTGCCCGTCACCAGGTAGCGCCCCAGGTCTTCATACTTGCGGCTGCCGTAATTGCTCAGCCCGAGATTGTGGAATTGCTGGTCCGTCAGCAAGGCGCCGCTGTGGCACGTCATGCAGCGCGCCTTGGTGCGGAACAGGTGCAGGCCCAGCAGCTCGCGGTCGTTCAGGGCCGTGCGTTCGCCTTCCAGGAAGGTATCGAAGCGCGTGACGGGCGGCAGCAGGGTACGCTGGTAATCGGCCAGCGCCGTCAAAATGCGCGGCAAGGTCACGCCATCTTCCTTGCCGAAAGCCGCATCGAACTGTGCCGGGTAGTCATCGAGCGCGGCCAGCTTGGCGGGCAATTGCGCAGCCACGGCCGCCATTTCATCCGGATGCTGCAAGGGCCCCAGCGCCTGCTCTTCCAGGGTGCTGGCGCGGCCATCCCAGAACAGCGGCGTGAGCTGTCCCACGCCCAGCAAGCCCGGCACATTGCGCTGGCCCAGCCGCCCTTCGTGTCCCACGGAAACACGCTTGCTGTCGGCGAAGCTGTGCGCCGGACTGTGGCAACTGAGGCAAGCCACCGCGTTCGAGTGCGACAAACGGGGATCGTTGAACAGGCGCTGCCCCAGCGCCACGATGGCCGGCGCCACGGCCGGTACGGGCATGGCCGAGACGGGCGCCATTTCCGCTGCGGTCACGCCATCGGGCAGTTGCGGACGGGGCCAGCTGCTGACCGGTTGCGCGTAGGTCTGGCGCAGGCAGGCGAAATTCCAGCCATCCGGCGTGGCGCAAGCGACGGCTTCGGCTTCGCGCGCCGCCGCATCCCCTCCTGCCGGCCATCCCACGGCCATGGCCAGCACGGCAGCGGCCACCCATCCATTCTTGCTTACTGTAAATCTATACACGTCGCTCATTCCTGTTTTGCACGCTGACATCGACAAATGATAACCATCAACATGGCAGCGGCACAGCGAAACCGGGCAAACGTTATCTATTCGGCGACCTGCGTCAATTTTTCCGCCTTCCCCTGCGCTTGCACATGCGCGCGCAGCAAGCCGCGCAGCAACTGCACCTGGGCCACGGCGTCGGCTTGCAGGGCTGTCAAGCCATCGCTGGCACAGGAGCCAGGCGTCGGGGCGCCGGACTCGCCGCGCAGCAAGGCATCGATTTCCCCGCTGACCTCGGCAATCCACCGTTGCAATGCGGGCGGCGCCGGCTCTGCCTCGGGACTCAGGCTGATGCGCGCCGTGCTGCCCGCCACGCGGCGCAGCAGCGGCAAGGTGCGCAGCGCCGCCAGGCCCACGCCGCTGCTGCGGTCCAGCCGGCGCTCGATGCGCAAGCGCTGCAAGACCTGTTCCGCATTATTGCTGGCCAGTCCCGCCTCGCGGCGCAGGCGCGCAATGGCGCTGTCCCATTTACCGCCGGCCGCCAGCACGGCCAGCAGGTATTTCAGGTTGGCCGACACGGCTTTCGCCAGGCGCTGGTCCAGGTCGTCCGCCTCGCGGTCGGGCCACAGGAAAAACGTGGCCAGCAAGGCCAGCACGCAGCCCAGCACATTGTTGCCGAGGCGACTCATCGCATACACCATCTCGCTGGCGGGCGCCGCATAGTCGGCCACCAGCACGAAGGCGGGCGTCATGAACAGCACATGCAGGCTGTAGCTGACGCGGCGCAAGGCCATGGTGGCGACGATCAGGGGAAACACCACCAGCGAGATGCCCAGCGGCGTGTAAATGACCAGGCCGATCAGCACGGCCAGCACGGCGCCCAGCACGCTGCCCGCGACCCGTTCGATGCCGCGCGGCCAGGTGGTCGACACGGACGGCTGCAGTATCAACAAGGTCGCCATCGTGGCCCAGTAGCCGAACGGAATGTGCAGCGCCTCGACCAGCAGGAAGCCGGCCGTCGTCGCCAGCGATACGCGCGCCGCATGGCGCCAGCTCAGCGACTGCGGCGTGGCGTTGACTTTCGCCGTTTGCCACGCCTGCCCCAGCGCCAGGAAAGCCGCCTCGCGCCACGGCAGCTGCGCCGCGCGCGGCAAACCCAGTTCCATGAAGTCCACATTCAGGCGCAGCGGCAGCAAGGCGCCCAGCGCCCCTTCCAGGCGCCGTCCACAGCCAGCCAGGCGGCGCTGCAAGGCCAAAGGCGGCGTTTCCGGCTGGCGCTGCAGGGCTTGCCCCAGGCGGCGCAGCAGCACGGCCATCACTTCCAGGCTGCGCCGCGCGCGCGGGTCCTGGCGCAGGCGCTGCTGCTCGCGCTCGCACGTATGCGTGACGGCGATCAGATAAGCGAAGATGCGCTCGGCGTCGCTGAGCGCCAGCAGCAGGTTGTCGTACAGGGCGCTGCGCCCCGCGCGCGCGGGCGGCACGGCGGCCAGCGCCACACGCGCCGCTTCCAGCGCGGCGCGCGCCTGCGAACGGTAGCTGGCGCCATGCGCGGCAACACCCGCTTTCGCGGCGTCATGTTCGAGGAAGCGCGCATTGTCGCGCGCGATGCCGGCCAGGCGCGAATACGCGGCGCGGATGGCGCGTCTGGCCGGGCTGAACGGGTGGATGCGCCAGACCGTAAAACTGAGCACGGTGGCGAACAGGCAACCGAACATGTACAGGCCAAGGAAAGGCGCCGTCTGCGTCATCGATTCCAATGGGTGCGTGACCATCACCACGCAGGTCGTGGCCGCCAGGATGGCCACCTGCGCCGTGGCCGCACCCCAGATGCGCGCCAGCGCGCCGGCCCAGGAAAACAGCAGCACGGCGATGGCCGCCGCCGCCACACCATGCCCGGCCGCCAGCGCCGTCAGGCCGCCGGCGACCGTCGACAGCAAGCCGAAGCCCACCATCGAGACAAAGCGCATGCGCCGCGTGCCCGCCGCGTCAGCCAGGCAGGTCCAGAAGGCGCCGATGGCGGCCCAGGAAAAATCGGGGTGGTCGAACAGCAGGCCCAGCAGCAGCATGGCGCTGGAAGCGCAGGCGGCCCGCAAGCCCTCGGACAGATTCGTTTCGTCGATAGCCAGGCTGACCATCCACAGGGGACGGCGCTGTGCCAGGGTATCGGTATAGGCGTGCATGCCCGTCAGCCAGCGGCCGGCCAGTGCGCGTGTACGGCGGTGAAGTTTCCTGAAATGCAAGTTGGACTTTGAAAGAAGTATCAAAGCGTCATCGTAGCATTCCCCGGCAGAAAATGTTGCAGTGCAACGTAAAATCCCGACAGGCGAAAAAAAAGCGGCACCGCAGTGCCGCTTTCCTGTCGACAGGCAAACTTAGCTGACGACGGCCAGGCGCGGCTGCATGCCGCCAAAACGCTGCTCGATCGACGCGGCGATGCCGGTGGCGTCCAGGCCCACGCTTTTCAGCAGTTGCACGGGGTCGCCATGATCGATAAAGGTGTCGGGCAAGCCCAGCATCAGGATCGGCTTGACGATGCCTTCCGCCGCCAGGGCTTCGGCCACGGCCGAGCCGGCGCCGCCCATGATGCAGCCCTCTTCCACCGTCACCAGGTAATCGTGCTCGGCGGCAAGCTGCTTCACCAGCGCCACGTCGAGCGGCTTGACGAAGCGCATGTTGGCCACCGTCGCGTCGAGCTTCTCGCCCGCTGCGGCGCTCGGCGCCACCATCGAGCCGAAGGCCAGGATGGCAATGCGCTTGCCCTGGCGCTTGATTTCGCCCTTGCCGATCTCGATGCTGGTCAGTTCCGGCACGATCGCCGCGCCGGCACCGGCGCCGCGCGGATAGCGGATGGCGGCCGGACCCGGATAGTGGTAACCCGTGGTCAGCATTTGGCGGC
Organism: Janthinobacterium sp. BJB426; assembly: GCF_002735705.1. Classification (GTDB taxonomy): domain Bacteria; phylum Pseudomonadota; class Gammaproteobacteria; order Burkholderiales; family Burkholderiaceae_D; genus Janthinobacterium. The sequence continues at coordinate 20,111 of NZ_PDZL01000015.1, read as the reverse complement.
ATTCGTTTTCGTCCGACGCGGCCATGACGACCATGTTCGGGATGCAGCGCAGGAACGCCATGTCGTAGTTGCCCGCGTGCGTGGCGCCGTCGGCGCCCACCAGGCCGGCACGGTCCAGGGCAAACGTCACGTCCAGGTTCTGCAGGGCCACGTCGTGGATCAGCTGGTCGTAGGCGCGCTGCAAGAACGTCGAATAGATGGCCACGACGGGTTTGAGGCCTTCGCAGGCCAGGCCGGCGCCAAACGTCACGGAATGCTGCTCGGCGATGCCGACATCGAAATAACGGTTCGGGAATTGCTGTTCGAACTTGACCATGCCCGAGCCTTCGCGCATGGCTGGCGTGATGCCCACCAAGCGCTTGTCGTGGGCGGCCATGTCGCACAGCCAGTTGCCGAACACTTCCGTGTACGTCATCTTGCCAGGCGCCGTGGCCGGCTTGATGCCCTCGGCCGGATTGAATTTCGGCGTGCCGTGGTAGAGGATCGGTTCCGCTTCGGCCAGCTTGTAACCTTGCCCCTTCTTGGTCACCACGTGCAGGAATTGCGGGCCCTTCAGTTGCTTGATATTTTGCAAGGTCGGGATCAGCGAATCGAGGTCGTGGCCATCGATGGGGCCGATATAGTTAAAACCGAATTCCTCGAACATGGTGGCGGGTACGACCATGCCTTTGGCGTGCTCTTCAAAGCGCTTCGCCAGTTCCAGCACGGGGCCGGGCAGGACGGACTTGCCGACATTTTTGGCGGCCGCATAGAACTGGCCCGACATCAAGCGCGCCAGGTGGCGGTTCAGCGCGCCGACGGGTGGCGAGATCGACATGTCGTTGTCGTTCAGGATCACCAGCAGGTTGACGTCCTCTTGCACGCCAGCATTGTTCATCGCCTCGAAGGCCATGCCGGCCGTCATCGAACCGTCGCCGATCACGGCGATCGCGTGCAGCGGGTCACCCTTGATTTTGGCGGCCTGCGCCATGCCCAGCGCGGCCGAGATCGACGTCGACGAGTGCGCCGTGCCGAAGGTGTCGTACTCGCTCTCATCGCGCTTCGGGAAGCCGGAAATGCCGTCTTTCTGGCGCAAGGTGTGCATGCGCTCGCGGCGGCCCGTGAGGATCTTGTGCGAATAGGTCTGGTGGCCCACGTCCCATACGATGCGGTCGTGCGGCGTGTTGAACACGTAATGCAGCGCGACGGTCAGCTCGACGGTGCCCAGGTTGGACGACAAGTGGCCACCCGTCTTGGAAACGGAATCGAGCAGGAAGCTGCGCAATTCCTGCGCCAGCGGCACCAGTTGCGAGCGGGCCAGCTTGCGCACTTGCGCTGGTTCATTGATGGTTTCTAACAGTTTCATTTATGCCTTCCGCTGCACGACCAGGTCCGCCAGCTCGCGCAAACGGCGTGCCTTGTCCCCGAATGGCGCCAGCGCCGCATGGGCGTCGCACCGCAATTGTTCTGCCAGGGCTCTCGATGGTTCCAGCCCCAGTATCGATACGTAAGTGGGCTTGTTGGCGGCCGCATCCTTGCCTGCCGTCTTGCCCAGGGTGGCCGAATCAGCCGTGGCGTCGAGCACATCGTCGACCACCTGGAAGGCCAGTCCGACGGCGCGCGCATACGCGTTCAGCGCCGTCATATCGTCCGCCGTCAAGTCCTTGCCGGCCAGCGCGCCGAGAATCACGGCCGCGCGCAGCAAGGCGCCCGTTTTCAGTTGATGCATCTGTTCCAGCTGCGGCAAGGTCAAGGCCAGGCCGACGCTGTCGAGGTCGATCGCCTGGCCGCCGCACATGCCGGCCGAACCGGAGGCGTGCGCCAGCAGCTTGAGCATCGCCATTTGCCGCGCAGGTGGAATGGCCGCGCCGTCGGCCAGCAGCATGAAGGCCTGCGATTGCAGCGCGTCGCCGACCAGCAGGGCCGTCGCTTCATCGTAGGCGATGTGCACGGTGGGCTTGCCACGGCGCAAGGCATCGTCATCCATGCATGGCATGTCGTCATGCACGAGCGAATACACGTGAATCATTTCCAGCGCACAAGCAGCGCGCGCGAGGGTGTCTTGATCCGCATCAAACAGTTCGCCAGCCGCCATCACCAGCAGCGGACGCACGCGCTTGCCGCCACCCAGCAGCGCATAACGCATGGCGGCATGCAGCTTGTGCGGCACCGCATCCGCCGAAGGCAAAAACTGGTCGAGCCGGCCTTCCACGCCCGACTGGGTGCTTTGCATCCAGTCGCCGAAGGTCACGCTGTCTTGTTGCATGTTCGCCATCATTGGGCGGCCTCGCCGGCATCCACGAAAGGTTTCAACATGTCGCCTTCCAATACTTTCACCTGCGCTTCGACACTGTCGAGCTGGGTGGCGCAATACTTGACCAGTTCCGAGCCGCGCTGATACGCCGCGACCGATGCTTCCAGCGGCAACTGGCCCGCTTCCATTTGCGTTACCAGCTGCGCCAGTTCCGCCATTGCCTCTTCAAACGAGGCCGGCGCTGCGGCAGCGGCAGTTAATTTCTTCGACATAGACTCAGATCTCTTCGTGGCACGAGGGGCTTGTAGGGAGACGCCGGGGATTCCCGGCCAGCATAGAAGCGTTATTTTAGAACAAACCACACTATTAAGTGAAAACTTAAGCGCAATCGACGCGCTCAAAGTCAATAGCGTTGCCAGCTTGTCAGTGGATTTTAGCCGAATCGCCCCTCTCCGCCGGAAATTGCGCGCCAAATGACAATGTTTCTCATTAATAGCCTATTTGCCGGGGGGGTTTTGATAATGCCGAGGCCGATCCGCGCTATAATCGCCGGTTCTGTCCGAAATACCGTTTCAACAAATTTGAATTCAGGTCTTTGCGGATTCTTTCTCTCTGTAGCGGTTGCCCAGGGAATGGCCTGGGGCACTGCTGACCGTTGTACATTTATGGGGGGTTGGGATGTCCGATCTGGCTACTCACGCCAAGCTGGCGCGTTCAAACGCGCAACTTCCGGTCCACGTCTATTTTGACGAAACGCTGTTGCAGCGTGAAATGCAGCAATTGTTCCAAGCCGGCCCGCGCTATGTCGGGCATGCGCTGATGGTGCCGGAAACCGGCGATTTTGCGACCCTGGCGTCTGAGAACGAAGGGCGCATGCTCGTGCGCAACGCCAATGGCATCGAAGTACTGTCCAACGTGTGCCGCCACCGGCAGGCGCTGATGTTCAATGGCCGCGGCAATGCGAACCATATCGTCTGCCCGCTGCACCGCTGGACCTACGACCTCAAGGGTGAATTGATCGGCGCGCCGCATTTCCCCGAGACGCCGTGCCTGAACCTGTCGAAAACGCCGCTGCAAAGCTGGAATGGCTTGCTGTTCGAGCAAAATGGCTACAACGTGATGGAAAAATTGAAAGATTTGTCCGTCTCGAAAGACCTCGATTTTTCCGGCTATATGTTCGACCACGTGGAAATCCACGAGTGCGACTACAACTGGAAGACCTTCATCGAAGTCTATCTGGAAGACTATCACGTGGAACCGTTCCATCCGGGCCTGGGCAGCTTCGTCAGCTGCGACGACCTGCGCTGGGAATTCGGCAAGGATTACAGCGTGCAAACGGTGGGCGTGCACCGCGGCTTGCAGCAGGCCGGTTCGCCTGCCTACAAGAAATGGCAGGAGCAGGTGCTGCAATTCCGTGGCGGCGAAGCGCCGCCGTATGGCGCCATCTGGCTGACCCTGTATCCGAACATCATGGTCGAATGGTATCCGCACGTGCTGGTCGTCTCGACCCTGTGGCCCGATGGCCCGCAAAAGACGCGCAACGTGGTGGAGTTTTATTACCCAGAAGAAATTGTGTTGTTCGAGCGCGACTTCGTCGAAGCGGAACGGGCTGCCTACATGGAAACCTGCGTCGAGGACGATGAAATCGCCCAGCGCATGGATGCGGGCCGCAAGGCCCTGATGGCGCGTGGCGTGAGCGAAGTGGGTCCTTACCAGTCGCCGATGGAAGATGGCATGCAGCATTTCCACGAGTGGTACCGCAACAATATCGAACTGTAACTCCCTCAAGGGCCGCCTCGTGCGGCCTTTTTCATTTTCATCACCAGGATTTACTCATGCAATCGCTTTGGATGTTATTCGCCAGTTTCATGTTCGCCATCATGGGCGTGTGCGTCAAATTGGCGTCGGATATGTATTCGACCTCCGAAATCGTCATGTACCGCGGCATCATCGGCATGACCGTCATGAGCTGCACGATTTTGTACCAGGGCGGCAGCTTTAAAACCACGATGCCGGGCCAGCATCTGTGGCGCGGCGTGGTGGGCGTAATCGCCCTGTGGCTGTGGTTTTATGCCATCGCCATCCTGCCACTGGCCACGGCCATGACGCTCAATTACATGGCGCCCATCTGGATCGCCGTGATCCTGCTGGCCGGCGGCTGGTGGAAAGCGACGAAGCAAGTCGAGTGGCCGCTGGTGGCGGCCATTGCCATGAGCTTTGTCGGCGTGACCCTGCTGCTGCAACCCGTGTTCGAGACGGACCAGGCGGCCGGCGCCATCACGGCCTTGATTTCCGGCATGCTATCGGCCCTCGCCTACCTGCAGGTGCGCAAGCTGGGCTTGCTGGGCGAACCCGAATACCGGGTCGTGTTTTATTTCTCGGTCGTCAACTTCCTGGCCGGCGTGATCGGCCACGTGGCCAGCGCCGGCGGCGGCCCCGTCGTCTGGCACGCACACACGAGCGGCTATGGCATCGGCTTGCTGGCCGCCATCGGCCTGTGCGCCACCATGGCGCAGATGGCCATGACGCGCGCCTATCGCCTGGGCAAGACCCTTGTGGTTGCCAATTTGCAATACACGGGCATCGTCTTTTCCAGCTTCTGGGGCGTGGTGATCTTTGGCGACCTGTTCGACTGGCATGGCTGGGCCGGCATCGGCATCATTCTCGCTTCCGGCATCGCGGCAACCTATTACAATACCCGCAACACGGCCCGAGGCGCGGCGATAGCGCGCACGGATCCGATTGCCAGCGAAGTGTAAAGGAGCGTTCCTGATGTACACCACCTTGTTACAGGCCAGCGAACTGGCCAGCCACCTGAATGACAGCAACTGGGTCATCCTCGATTGCCGCCACGATTTGCTCAACCCGACAGCCGGCAGCGACGCATTTGCCGCCGGCCACATCCAGAACGCGCAGTTTGCCGATATCGACACGGCCCTGTCCAGCCCCAAGACGGCGCGCGGCCCGGCCTTTACGGGACGGCATCCCTTGCCCGAGCGCAACGCCCTGCTGGCCACCCTACGCGGCTGGGGCATCAATGACGACACGCAAGTGGTCGCCTACGATGGCCAGGGCGGCATGTTCGCCGCCCGTGTGTGGTGGCTGCTGCGCTGGCTCGGCCATCCGAATGTGGCCGTGCTCGACGGCGGCCTGGTCGCCTGGCAGGCGCAAGGCTTGCCGCTGGTCACGCCCGTGGCGCCCCGCCCTGTCGGCACCCTGACGGAAAAAGCCAGCCTGACACGCACGGTCAGCGTGCAGGACGTCATCGCCAACCTGGAAACCCAGGCCTTGACCGTCATCGACGCGCGCGCGCCCGACCGTTATCGGGGCGAGAACGAAACCATCGACCCCGTCGGTGGCCACATCCCCGGCGCGAAAAACCGTTTTTTCAAAGATAACTTGCAGGCGGATGGCCGTTTCAAAAGTGCGGATGAATTGCAGCGCGACTTCAGCGCATTGATCGCCTCGCCGCAAGCAGCCATCCTGCAGTGCGGCTCCGGCGTGACGGCTTGCCACAACCTGCTGGCCCTGGAAGTGGCCGGCTTGCCTGGCGCGGCCCTGTATCCGGGCTCGTGGAGCGAATGGTGCGCCGATCCGGCGCGGCCCGTGGCGACAGGAAATTAAAAAATGGCGGACCAGATGGTCCGCCATTTTTTACCAGTGGATAACTACGACGTTATCCCCAGCGATTGATTCAAGCGCTCCAGCTCCGCCTGCCATGCCAGCTGGCTGGCCGGCTTCTGGTGGCGCGGCTTGCGGGCCAGATCCTCGGCCAGCAATTGTTCCAGTTCGCACAAGCGTTCCAGCTGCACGTCGATGTCCGTCAGGACCGCAGACGCATGTTCCACGCGCGGCGCGGGCGTCAACGCTTGCCCATCTTCCGCGCTCAGCCGTGCATACGCGCTGGCCGCGTCAGGCCACTCTTCCAGTCCGCCATCGGCCACCACCCAAAACCGGTTGCACGCCGTCTCGATCAGGTCACGGTCGTGCGACACCAATAAACAGCCGCCGGCAAAGCCGCGCAAGGCTAGTCCCAGTTCCGCCTTGCCCTGCATGTCCAGATGGTTGCTGGGCTCGTCCAGCAGCAGCAAGTGGTAACTGGCCATGGACAGGCCCAGAAACAGCAGCCGCGCCCGCTCGCCGCCACTCAGGGTAGCGACTGTCTGGCCATGGCGCGCATACGGGAAACCGGCCGCAATCAACGCCTGCTTGCGCGCCACCTGGCTGCGCGCAGCTTCGTTTTGCACGGCAAACGGGTAGAGGGCGTCGGACAGGTCAGCTGTATCGGCCAGTTGCTTGAGCGACTGGTCGTAATAGCCGATGTTTGCCGCCTTGTGGTAGCGCAAGTCGCCCCGTTCCTCCTGTGCCTGGATCGCTTGCCAGCATAGGCGCAGCAAGGACGACTTGCCGCTGCCGTTGGCGCCCAGCAAGGCGATGCGATCGCCCGGTTTCAGCCACAGCTGGCCCACGTGGAACAGCAGCGGCGAGGCAGGCACGGCGCGCACGTCCAGGGCATCCAGCGCCAGCAGCTGGTCGGCCGCCAGCGCCTTGCCGCGCAGGCTCAAGCGCCACGGCGCGCCGTCGCTGACGAAGGACTGTTCATCCTGCAGCTTGTCGATGCGCCGCTGCATGCTCTTCGCCTTGCGCGCCATGCCGACGTTATCGTAGATCTTGCCCCACAGGGCCAGGCGGGTGCTGCTCACGGCCAGGCGGTCGATTTCCTTCTGTTCGGCCGCATGGCGGGCGGCCGCGGCAAGATCGGCTTCGGCCAGCGCCGCCAGCGCGGGGCCGCACGGCAAGTCGAAGTCGTACAGGCGGCTATCGCGCAAGATCCAGCTGCGCGTGGCCACATTGTCGAGCAAGCGCTGGTCGTGCGAGACGAGGATGAAGGCGCCGCGCCAGGCCAGCAGGAATTGCTCCAGCCACAGCAGCGACGGCAAGTCCAGGTGATTGCTCGGCTCATCGAGCAACAGCACGTTCGGCTCCTGCAGCAGGGCGCGCCCCAGCAGCAGCCGCGTGTGCTGGCCGCCGGATAAGGAATGCACGGGTACTTGCGCCGTCTCGTGCTCGAAGCCTAACTCGGCCAGCAGGCTGTCGACCCGCCAATGCAGCTCAGGCTGGTCCAGCACGGGCGCCAGCAAGGCGTCGTACAGGCTCAGGCTGGCAAGTTCCGCCGGCAAATGCTGTTCCACATGCTGCAAGCGGCAGGCACGGGCGTAGTGGATGGTGCCGGCAGTGGCTTCCCGCGTGCCGCTGAGCAATCCCAGCAAGGTGGATTTGCCGCAGCCATTGTGGCCGATCAGGCCGATGCGGTCGCCCTGGCGCAAGGTAAAGGCGAGTTCATTGAAGAGGAAACCGTCGTGGGTATCCAGTTGTAAAGCTTGTGTCGAGATAAGGGTAGTCATGGCTCTTGTCTTTATTCAGGATGCAAGCATCCGCGTTAACAGGAGCGCTAACGACAACGGAGTACCAGGAAAGGACTCGTGTAGGAGGGTAACTTTGCTCTGGCCAGGTTATCGCAGCGCGATAGAACGTGGGCAAGAGCTGGCAAATGCGCTTAAAGAGCGTGCGCGCCACAAGGCGAGCAACAAATTTTCTTCCATGATATTTTCCTCCTTTCTGTGCAAGTTAGTCAGAAAGGCAATATAGCATAGGTGGCACTGCGCCGACAGAACGGCGTATCAACCGCCGTGGCGCTTGTGCGTCAAAAACAGCACGATGCACACGCCCAGCGCGATCAACAGCACTTGCGGGATGGTTTCGCGCAAGGTGGCGCGGCGCTGCATCTGCGGCATCAAGTCGGACAGGGCTATATAAATGAAGCCGGACGAGGCGAACACGAGCACGTACGGGATCAAATTGCTGGCGCGGTCCAGGGTGAAATAGCCGAGCAAGCCGCCCGCCACCGCCATCAGGCTGCACAGCAGATTGAAGATGTAGGCGCGCAAGCGCGAGAAGCCGGCATTGAGCAGTACGATGAAGTCGCCGATTTCCTGCGGGATTTCATGCGCGATGATGGCCAGGCCCGTCACCAGGCCCAGCTTCGGGTCGGCCAGGAAGGCGGCGGCGATCAGGATGCCGTCCGTAAAGTTGTGCATGCCGTCGCCGACGAGAATCATCCAGCCGGCCTTGCCCGCTTCGTGCTTGTCGTGGCCGTGCGCGTGGTGGTGGCCATCGCCTTCGTGGTGGTGCGAATGGCGCAGGATGGCGAATTTTTCCAGCATGAAAAAGGCCAGCAAGCCCGCCAGCAGGGTGGCGAAAAGGCTGCGCGGATCCGCCTGCGATTCAAACGCTTCGGGCAAGGCGTGCAGCAAGGATGTCGACAGCATGATGCCAACGGACAAGCTGACCATGCGCTCGACCACTTTGGAGAGGAATGCAAACGAAAAGATCGCCGCCGCGGTAATGCTGAACACGCCCGCGATCGTGGTCGCGAGCAAAATGGATATAAGGACGGGATCGATGATTTTCTTACCTCAAAATGGCGCCGGGTCACTGGCGCCCGCGATGCTGGCGTCTGGCCTGATGAATGCGTTGTTATCTATTGTTTAATTTTTTGCGCGTCTGGCGGCAGCGTAGCGCGATGAAGATGCAATTGTACTGCATTGGCGCGCACCGGGCATTTTACAGCCCGGTGCGCCTTTCGCGCCAACTTCTGGAAGATGGGGTATTTTTCTGTTGCGGATCACGCCACGCCGTGGCGCTTGAACCAGGCTAAACAACGCGCATAGCCGTCCTTCGCATCGGCCGCCACATAGCTGGAGCGGTAATCGGCATTGAAGGCGTGGCCCGCATCGGGATACACGACAAATTCCGACTTGTTGCCGCCCTTGGCCAGCGCATCCTTCATCTTGCCGATCGATTCCTGGCTGATGCCCGTATCCTTGCCGCCATACAAGCCCAGCACGGGGACCTTCAAGGTGGCGGCGATATCGATGGGATTGCTCGGCTGCAAGGGAGTCGGCTCACCCACCAGGCGGCCATACCAGGCCACGCCCGCCTTGACGGCCGGATTGTGCGCCGCGTACAACCACGTGATGCGCCCGCCCCAGCAAAAGCCCGTGATGCCCAGGCGGCTCGTGTCGCCGCCATTCTGTTTCGCCCACGCAACAACAGCATCGAGGTCCGCCATCACTTGCGCATCCGGCGTCTTGGCGATGATGCCTTTCATCAACTCAGGGATGCTGGCCACCTTGGTGGGATCGCCCTGGCGCACGAACAAATCGGGCGCCAGCGCCAGATAGCCCTGCTTGGCGAAGCGGCGCGCCATGTCAGCGATATGTTCATGCACGCCAAAGATTTCCGAAATGACCAGTACCACGGGCAATCCCGTCTTGCCTTCCGGCTGGGCCGCATACACGGGCACGGCCTGGCCATCGACCATCACCGACATGCTGCCCGTGACGAGACCGGCGGAATCCGTCTTGATGACATTTTGCGCCGCCACGGGCAGCACGGCCACGGCAAAACCCGCGCCCAGCGCCACCTTCAGGAAACCACGCCGGCCATCCGGCCCGGACACACTGCTCTGGCCCAGCAAACTTTCACAATCGGTGATCATGTCGCTCATGCGTTTCTCCTGAAAATGTTGCATTAAGTGAAGTCAAATCTCTGGACCCAGACAAAATCGTAGCGAGCGGCCCCGAGTTCTGGCCGAGAAGCGCAACTGTGCCAGGGCACAGTGAGCATCGCAGGCCGGAAATCGCGCCGCGCAGTAGATTTGGTCTGGCGTCCTAGTGCGCTTCGTCCCAATTCTTACCAATACCGACTTCAGCCGTCAGCGGCACCTTCAGCGCGGCCACGCCGGCCATCAGTTCCGGCAGCTTGCGCTTGACCAGTTCCAGTTCCGCGTCCGGCACTTCCAGCACCAGTTCATCGTGCACCTGCATGATCATCTTCGTCTGCAAGCCATCCGTTTCCAGCCAGCCTTGCACGGCGATCATGGCCAGCTTGATCAGGTCGGCCGCCGTGCCCTGCATCGGCGCGTTGATCGCCGCCCGTTCCGCGCCCTGGCGGCGCGGGCCGTTCGGCGAATTGATTTCCGGCAGCCACAAACGGCGGCCGAACACGGTTTCCACGTAGCCGCGCGCCTTCGCTTGCTGGCGCGTGTCTTCCATATACTGTTTCACGCCGGAAAAACGGGCGAAATATCGGTCGATATAGCTTTGCGCGGCCGTGCGGTCCACGCCCAGGTTACCGGCCAGGCCGAATGCGCTCATGCCGTAGATCAAGCCGAAGTTGATGACCTTGGCGTAGCGGCGCTGCTCGCTCTGCACTTCCGCGGCCGGCACGCCAAAGATCTCGGCGGCCGTGGCGCGGTGAATGTCGATGCCGTCGGCAAACGCGCGCAGCATGGCTTCATCGCCCGAGATGTGCGCCATGATGCGCAATTCGATCTGCGAATAGTCGGCCGAAACGATGTGACTGCCCGGCGGCGCAATAAACGCTTCGCGGATGCGGCGCCCTTCCGCGCTGCGGATGGGAATATTCTGCAAGTTCGGGTCATTCGACGCCAAACGCCCCGTCACGGCCACGGCTTGCGCATAGTTCGTGTGCACGCGTCCCGTCGTGACGTTGATCATCTTCGGCAATTTATCGGTATAGGTCGACTTCAGCTTGGCCATGCCCCGGTATTCCAGCAGGACTTTCGGCAGCGGATAATCCTCGGCCAGCTTTTGCAGCACTTCCTCGTCCGTCGAAGGCGCGCCCGTCGGGGTTTTCTTAATTACCGGCAGTTTCAATTTCTCAAAGAAAATTTCACCGATCTGCTTGGGCGAACCGAGGTTGAACGGCTGCTCGGCCAGTTCATACGCCTTCTTTTCCAGCTCGAGGATTTTCACGGCCAGCTCGGCCGACTGGATGTTGAGCAATTCGTCATCGATCAGCACGCCGTTGCGCTCGATCTTTTGCAAGACCACGGCCGTCGGCATCTCGATCTTTTCATAGATGAAAGTGAGTTTTTCATCATTTGCCACATTGCCCCACATGGCATTGTGCAGGCGCAAGGTGACGTCGGCATCCTCGGCCGCATACTTGGCCGCCTGCTCCACTTCCACCTGATTGAACGTGATCTGCTTGGCGCCCTTGCCGCACACGTCTTCGAACGGGATCGTCGTGTAGTTCAGGTGACGCAGGGCCAGGCTGTCCATGTCGTGCTTCTTGTGCGACTCGAACACATACGATTCAAGCAGGGTATCGTGGGCGATGCCGCGCAACGTCACGCCGTGGTTGGCGAAGATGTGGCTGTCATATTTCAGGTTCTGGCCCAGCTTGGGCTTGTTGGCATCTTCCAGCCACGGGCGCAGTTTCGCCAGCACGTGTTCGCGCGTCAACTGTTCCGGCGCGCCCGCGTAATCGTGGGCCAGCGGGATGTAGCAGGCGGCGTGTTCTGCAACGGAGAGGGAAATGCCGACCATTTGCGCAGTCATCGGTTCCAGCGACGTGGTTTCCGTGTCGACAACCGTCAGGGCAGCCGCATCGATCAGCGCGATCCATTTGTCCAGCTGCTCATCGGTCAGCACGGTTTCATACACGGCCTCGACTGCTGGCACGGCATCGGCGAACATGTCGCCGGTCGTATTGCTCGTCGCTATCGGTGCGCCAACGGGCGACATCGGCGGCGAGGCGCCCAGTTCGCGCAGCAGGGCCTTGAAGCCGTAGCGGTTGAAGAAGGCCAGCAGCGCTTCCTTGTCTTCGTGTTTTGCCACCAGCGAGTCGGCGATCGTCGTCATGTGTTGCGACAAATCGCAATCGGTCTTGACGGTGATCAAGGCGCGCGCCTGCGGCAGCCATGGCAGGGCCGTGCGCAGGTTTTCACCGACGGCGCCGCCCACCTTGGCCGCGTTTTCCATCACGCCTTCCAGGCTGTCGTACAAGGTCAGCCATTTGACGGCCGTCTTCGGGCCGCATTTCGACACGCCCGGCACGTTGTCGACCGTATCGCCGATCAGCGACAGATAATCGATGATGCGGTTCGGCGGCACGCCGAATTTGACCAGCACGGCCGCTTCGTCGAGCTTTTCATTGCTCATGGTATTGATCAGGGTCACCTGGCTGTTGACCAGCTGCGCCAGGTCCTTGTCGCCCGTGGACACCACCACGTTCATGCCGGCACTAGCGGCCTGCACGGCCAAAGTACCAATCACGTCGTCCGCTTCCACGCCGTCGACCATCAAAATTGGCCAGCCCATGGCGCGCACAGCTTCGTGGATCGGCTCGATCTGCAGGCGCAAGTCGTCCGGCATCGAGGCGCGCGTGGCCTTGTATTCGGGATACATGTCGTCGCGGAAAGTTTTACCTTTGGCATCGAACACGCAGGCGATGTAAGCGGCCGGGAAATCGGCGCGCAAACGGCGCAGCATGTTGACCATGCCGTGCATGGCGCCCGTGGGATAGCCGTCCGGGCTGCGCAGATCGGGCAGCGCATGGAAGGCACGATAAAGATAACTGGAACCGTCGACTAACAGCAGGGTGTTTTGCATAATGCCAATAAAATAAGGTGAGCCGCGCCAGCCGGGAAGACACAGCGGCGAACGGGCGGAATATCGCACAATTATCGCAGAGTTTAGGGCCGCGCCACCGGCCGCCACGCTTGCCGTTCCTGGTGTTTTTGCCACCCTGGCGGCCCAGTGCGGGCGCGCAGGCGGCCACTGCGGGCCATTTCGCCTCATTTAAACAGCATTGCCTACCAGTTTGTTACAATGCCTTATAGATAAATTGACGGCATTACACCACTGCACGCGCTGCAGTCCCACACATGGAAGCGAACCCATCATGATGCGTACATCGACACTCTGGACATTCCTCGCCCTGCCCCTGCTGGCATGTTCGGCCATCGCCAGCGCCCAGACGCCGGCCAAACCGAGCGACGCGCCACCCCAGCTCGAACGTATCGAGGAAATGGGCGAAGCGCCCATCACCGTGGCGCCAGCCGCGGCCAAGCAGCAGATTACCGAAAAACGCGAAGCGGGCGTGACGTCCGAAGTGAAAGTGACGAGCGGCGGCAGCACGTATTACATGAAGCCGGCCGCCGGCGCCGACCAGGCGCACGGCGGCGCCCTGCGCGGCCCGCAATGGAAAGTGCTGGAATTTGACCTGGGCAAGAAGAAACAGAAACAACGCGACGAAGAGGCAGCGGACGCGCCAGCGCCGCCCACACCAGCGAAGTAAGCAGCCACTCTCTTCTGCCCTGCCCCGGCCACCTGCGGGGCAGCCGGCTTTTTTTGACCTTTTAGACCATTCCCCTCTTTCCCATGGCAGTTTTTACCGCGCTACACCTGGACGATATCGGCCAGTGGATCACGCAATTTCCACTCGGCAAACCTCTGGCGCTCAAGGGCATCGCGTCCGGCATCGAAAACAGCAATTTCTTCCTGAGCACGGAGCGCGGCGAGTATGTGCTGACGATCTTTGAAAACCTCAGCTTCGAGCAATTGCCGTTTTATCTGCAACTGATGCGCCATTTGGCGGACCGGGGCGTGCTGGTGCCGGCGCCGATCGCCAATGCCGACGGCGAACTGGTGACGGCCCTGCAAGGCAAGCCGGCCGCCATCGTCAGCAAACTCGACGGCAGCTCGCAGATGGCGCCGCAAGCCGTGCATTGCGCGGCTGTCGGCGCCATGCTGGCAAAAATGCACCTGGCGGCGCAGGACTTCCCCCTGCAGCAGCCGAATCTGCGCGGTCTGGACTGGTGGAACACCACCACGCCGCTGGTCTTGCACCACCTCGACGATGCCAAGGCGCATCTGCTGCGCGCGGAAATCCATTTCCAGGACGCCTTTGCTGCCTGCGATACCTATAAAGCCATCCCGCGCGGTCCCGTGCATGCCGACTTGTTCCGCAACAACGTCATGTTTGACGGCGAACAACTGACGGGTTTTTTCGACTTTTACTTTGCCGGCTGCGACACGTGGCTGTTCGACGTGGCCGTCACCGTCAACGACTGGTGCGTGGACCTGGCCACGGGTGTGCTCGACACGGCAAGAGTGCGCGCCCTGCTCGACGCCTACCAGGCCGTGCGCCCGTTTACGCATGAAGAACAGACGGCATGGCAACCGATGCTGCGCGCCGCCGCGCTGCGCTTCTGGCTGTCGCGCCTGTACGATTATTACCAGCCGCGCGAAGCGGAAATGCTGACCCCGCACGATCCGGCGCATTTCGAACGCATTCTGCGCGAACGTATCGCCACACCTGCTCCGGAACTGTTTTAAACATGGAAAAATTACCTGCAAGTACAGGTTGGCAATGGGTGAAACAAGGCTTCGCCCTGTTTCGCAAGCAACCTGGCGGCATGTCGATGCTGTTTCTCGGCTATATGTTCTGCATGCTGGCCGTCAGCATCGTGCCCGTGCTCGGCCAATTGCTGCCCGTCATCCTGGTGCCCGTGTTTTCCGTCGCCTTCGTGCAAGGCTGCCTGAATATCGACCAGGGCAAGCGCGTCCTGCCCAGCCTGCTGATCTCGGGCTTCCGCAAGCCGGCCTTTCCTTCCCTGTTCGGCCTGGGCGTGCTGTACATCCTGATGGCCATCGTCGCCATTGGCGCCTCGACCCTGGTCGATGATGGCTTGCTGTGGCAACTGGTCACCGGGCAATTGACGGAGGAGGCGGCGCGCACCGCCATCCCCGAATCGCGCCTGGGCCTGGGCATCCTGCTGGCCATCGTGCTGTACGTGCCGGCCGCCATGGCCTTCTGCTTTGCCGCACCGCTGATCTACTGGAAACAAACGGGGCTGGGCAAGGCGCTGTTCTTCAGCTTTTTCGCCGTCTGGCGCTCGCTGTCGGCCTTCATCGTCTTCGCCGCCACCTGGTTCGCCATCAGCGTCGTCACCAGCCAGTTGCTGGCCGTCATCTTCGGCCGCACGCCGCTGATGATGCAACTGATGATGCCGCTGTCGATGATCTTGACCATCATCATGCATTGCTCGTTCTATGCCGCCTACCGCCAGATCTTCGGCCTACCCGTCGATGAGAGCAAGACGGTGTCGCTGGACAAGACCGGCGAGTGATCGCCGGCCAGATGTAAAAAGGGGCAGCCTGCGCAGGCTGCCCCTTTTTTATGGCCGCTGATTGTATATCAGCGTCACAGTCGTTCCAATTTGGCGATGCCCAAATCCAACACCTTCATGCCGTGCTGTCCGAAATTGATCTGCGCGCGCGCATTGCCGCCGCCGCCTTCGATATTGACGATCACGCCTTCGCCGAACTTGGCGTGCGCCACGGATTCACCGATGCGCCAGCCGCCGCCCGTGGCTTTTTGCGCGATCTTTTGCGCGATCGCATTGTCCGAACCCAGGCTGGCCACGCGCGGCGCCTCGTCCCAGGCCGACTTGCGGTTGCCGAACCAATTCGCCTGCACCTTCGGCGACAGCCATTTCAGCGCTTCTTCCGGCAATTCGTCAAAGAAACGCGACTTCATGTTGTAGCGCGTCTGGCCGTGCAGCATGCGCGTCTGCGAAAAGCTCATGTACAGCCGCTTGCGCGCGCGCGTGATCGCCACGTACATCAGCCGGCGTTCTTCTTCCACGCCATTGTCTTCCTTCGAACTGCTTTCGTGCGGGAACAGGCCCTCTTCCAGGCCCGTGATGAACACATTGTCGAATTCCAGGCCCTTGGCCGAGTGCACCGTCATCATCTGCAGCGCATCCTGGCCCGCCTGCGCCTGGTTGTCGCCCGCTTCCAGCGACGCGTGCGACAGGAAGGCGGACAGCGGCGACATCACGGCCGGCAGCGGCGCATCGGCATCGAGGATTTCGATGCCATCCTGGTTCACGACGGGCGCGCCCGACTGCGCCTGGGCGGCTGGCCCAAGATGGGCCGGTGCCCCCTGGCCAAAACCCTCTTCGGAAATGAACTGGCTGGCCGCGCTGACCATCTGCTCCAGATTTTCGATGCGGTCGGCGCCTTCCTTTTCATTCTGATAATGCTGCAGCAAGGTACTCGCTTCCAGCACCACTCTGACCATTTCCGGCAGCGACAACTGCTGCGTTTCGAAACGCACGCCTTCGATCAGCTTGACGAAGCCGGCCAGCACGCTGCCCGCCTTGCCGGCCACATACGGCACGGATGCGTACAAGGAAATACCGTACTGTTCCGAGGCGGCCTGCAATTGCTCGATCGAGCGCATGCCGATGCCGCGCGTGGGGAAGTTGACCACGCGCAAGAAGGCCGAATCGTTGTGCGGATTGTCCATCAATTGCAAGTAAGCAATCGCGTGCTTGACTTCGGCGCGCTGGAAGTAGCGCTGGCCGCCATACACGTGATACGGAATGCTGGCTGAAAACAACGCGTGCTCGATCACGCGTGACTGCGCGTTCGAGCGGTACAGGATGGCGATTTCACTGCGCGAAGCGCCATCGGCGATCAGGCTTTTCGCCTCTTCGATGATCCACTGCGCTTCCTGCAGGTCGGAACTGGCTTCATACACGCGCACCTGCTCGCCATGGCCCGCATCCGTGCGCAGATTCTTGCCCAGGCGCTTGCTATTGTTCGCGATCAACACGTTGGCACTGTCGAGGATGTGGCCATGCGAGCGGTAGTTCTGCTCCAGCTTGATCAAGTTCTTCACCTGGAACTCGTGCTCGAAGGCGCTCATATTGCCCACGTTAGCGCCGCGGAAGGCGTAGATGCTCTGGTCATCGTCGCCGACGGCAAACAGGGCGCCGCCATCGCGGCTGCCGTGGCCAGCCAGCAATTTCAACCAGTTGTATTGCAAATTATTCGTATCCTGGAACTCGTCCACCAGAATGTGGCGGAAGCGCGCCTGGTAGTGTTCGCGCAGGGGCTGGTTGCGGCTCAGTAATTCATACGTGCGCAGCAGCAATTCGGCAAAATCGACGACGCCTTCGCGCTGGCACTGGTCGTCGTACAGCTGGTACAGCTCGACCATCTTGCGCTCGTGCGCGTCGTACGCTTCCACGTCCGTGGCGCGCAAGCCCTGGTCCTTGGCATTGTTGATGAAATACATCACCGTCTTCGGCGGGAATTTTTCATCATCGATGTTGTTTGCCTTCAACAAGCGCTTAATCACGGACAATTGATCCTGGGAATCGAGAATCTGGAACGTTTGCGGCAAGGCCGCGTCGCGGTAGTGCGTGCGCAGCAAGCGGTTGCACAGGCCGTGGAAGGTGCCGATCCACATGCCGCGCGTATTGATCGGCAGCATGGCCGACAAGCGCGTGAGCATTTCCTTGGCGGCTTTATTCGTAAACGTCACGGCCAGGATGCCGGGCGGCGATACCTGCTGGGTCTGGATCAGCCACGCGATGCGGGTGGTCAGCACGCGGGTCTTGCCAGAACCGGCGCCAGCCAGGATCAGCGCATGTTGTGCCGGCAAGGTGACGGCAGCCAATTGTTCGGGATTGAGGTTGTGAAGAAGATTTTGCATCCCGTGATTATACCGGCATGGCTAAAAATACTGTGCATTTGTCCAGCGGTCGCGCCAGTTTTTCATGTGCGCGCTACAATCGGCGTCCCGACACAGCGGCCTGTATCCCATGACACCATCCACTCACCTCGACGGCGCCCGCGTACTGGCCTGGGCCTGGTCCGACCTGCCCTTCGGCCATGTCGCAGATGCGCACGGCACCGCCCCCATCGCCATCCACGGCCTGGCCGTGTGCCGCTACGGGGACGAAGCGCAAGTCTACCGTTTCAGCTGCGATGCGCGCTGGGAGACCGTACAGGATGACGTGTATGCCAGCGAGAATGAGGCCAGGGAGCAGTTGCCGGCACAATACCGCGCCGTGGCTGCCGCGTGGAACACGCCATGAGCAACACCATCCGCGCGGCCACCCGCGCCGACCTGCCGTTGCTGGCCCAGGTCGAGCGCAGCGCCGCAACCCTGTTTGCCCAGGCCGGCCCCGAACTGGCCTGGCTGGCGCATGGCGAACCCTTGCCACTGGACACCTTGCAGGCGCTGCAGCAGGATGGCGGCGTGTGGGTGGCCGCCGATGGACAGGACGCGCCAGCGGGTTTCCTGGCCGCCCAGCCGCTCGACGGCCAGTTGTTCATCGTGGAATTGTCCGTTGCACTGCCGCAGCAACGGCAGGGACTGGGCGCGCGCCTGCTCGACGCGGCGGCGGCCCATGCCCGGGCGCTGGGCTGCGCCTGGCTGACACTGAGCACGTATCGCCACCTGCCGTGGAACGCGCCCTACTATGCGCGCCATGGCTTCAGCGAAATCGAGGCCGGGGCGCTGGGCGCTGGGCATGCGCTCAAGCTGGCGCGCGAAGTGCAGGACGGGCACGATCCGGCGCTGCGCTGCCTGATGCGCAAGCCGCTGGCCCGCTGATTCGGCACGGCACTCAGCGCACCAGTTTTGCCTTGCCTTCGCTGAGCGCCTGGGCGATCACCTGGCGCGTGGTCTTGTCGGCGATCTTGACGACTTTTTCCTGCTGGCGGCCCAGGTCGCCCATTTGCTTGCCCAGCGCTTCCATCGGCTTGCTGCGCTGCTCCATCTGGCGCGACATCTGCTCCGCTTTCTCAGCCTCGCGCTCGTGCACGTCGGCGATGCGGTCGTTGATCTCTTCCATTTCTTCCTGTGCATCTTCCATCTGCTGCTGCAGGCGCTCCACGTCGCGCTCGGCCGCGCGGCGCGCCGTGTCGCTCGTTGCAAGCGCCTGGCGGCGCGAGGCGTCGCCAAGCTTGCGGCCCAGTTCCTGCTGCTGGCGGCCCAGCGCGCGCAGCTGCTCCGACTCGCGCGCGCTGCCTTTTTCCAGGCTGCGGGCACCCATCTTGCGGCCCATTTCGCCCATGGCCTTGCCATGCGCGCCCATTTGATCGCCGAGCGCGCTCATTTCCTTACTGAGCTGTCTCGATGGCTGCCATGCCGTGCGCACCTTGCCCAGCAAGGCCGCATCCTGCAGCACATAGGCCTGGCCCTGGTCGCGGAACCACAGGAACGGGCCCTTGATCGAGCGCTTGAGCTTTTCCACCTGCTGCGAGTGGATATCGCTGTCGACGACGATGACGCCCTCGCTATCCGTGGCGCCATCGACGAGCGCATAGCTTTCGCCCTTGTCGAGCGAACGGCTGACCTGCACGCTGGGTGCGGCTGGCGGGGCCGGTGGCGCGGGCGGCTGCGGCGGCTGCACGGCCAGCGCGCTGCCGCCAAGCAGGATACCGGCCAGGCTGAGGATCAAACGGTGGGAAGTGGACATGGCTGCCTCGTCGCAAAAGTAGTGGAGCATTGACTGTAGCGGCAACGGGACCTGGCCTCCAGCGCGCTGCGACAGGCTGCAAAAAGACCTGCCTGGATGGCAAACATGGACGATGGATGGCAAGCGGGCAAAAAAAAGGCTATGTCACCATCAAATGTGGGAATGCTCCCAGCGTTGCTTTCAATAACGTTTCTGGCGAGCGGATGCGCCCGGCGTCGAGTATCCAGCGCCAGCCCAGGTAATTTGGCAGGTAGCGCGTGGCCACGCCATGAAACGGACGCAGCCATTGCCGCAAGCGGCTGTGATACGCATTGACGTTCTGCACATGCGCGGCGCCCTGCACACGGATGCCGGCGCGCAAGTTGACGGCCTCGTGGCTGATACCCGCTTCCCTCGCAAACGCCCGGTAGACCGCATGACCATCCGTTACCAGCAGAACATCCTTGTCGATGACAGGCAACAAACATCGGTGCAGCTGCGCCTTCGTCAACGCGCCTTTGCCCGTGACGAAATCAAGGGTCTGGCCCGTGCGGTCGCGCGCCATCAGGATGCAGACTTGCTCATTCGATATACCGCGTTTAAAGGCATGGCCGCCCCGGCGGCGGGCCGGCCGCGTCATCTGCCTCGATCCCTTTTCCGATTCCAGCACGTAGAGTTCATCGGCCTCGGCGATGCCATGCAGGCCATGCGGCCGGTCCGTCTTCGCCACGCTGAGAAAGCGGT
>NZ_PDZL01000014.1 GCF_002735705.1 Janthinobacterium sp. BJB426 | reverse complement strand
ACGCAAGCGGGCCAGCGGCGTGCCCGTCAAGGCATTGAAAGTGCGCCCGCAGGGCACGCAGCGGTAGCGCTGCAAGCTGTGCGCATGGCCATGCCGGTGCAGGTGAGGCGAGCGGCAGGCGGGACAGACCAATCGCGGCTGCGCCACGCTTTCCAGCAACGCGACGGTCGCGTCTTGCGGTGCGTTGCCACACAGCAGAGCCATGCCTGTCTGCCGCTGGCGTCGGCTCAGGTGAGCAAACTGGGCGATAAAACGGATCCATTCGGCTGGCTGCATGATCTGCTCCCTGTGTGGTAAGTATGCAGAGTCAGACAGCAATGCCAAGGGAAGATTCCGGTAGTTCCCCTATTTGTCGATGACAGAGCCTTTTTTATGCGGCGGAACCATCCAATGCGCCAGCGATGACGTGCTGCGCCTGTGGCCCACTTCGTAACGGCCGCCAGGAGGCGCCGGATTTCATGTGGTTCGAATTCTTCCAGTCGCTCACCGATGTGTGGGGTGGTCACCGGGCTTGCGGAGGCTGTCCCGCAAGCCGGGCGCTGGAAACTCCTACGCTGCCTTTAGATGGTCAATATTGGCTTAGTGGCAACAATGAGGTCACCTTTCTGGCATACGGTGCACCATGTCGCGCCGCTTGACCGCGCGCTCCAACAGCGAGCGAGTCAGGAGCTTATGAAACGGCATGATGATAAACAAATAAACTCTTCCAAAGAGATTGTTTATTTTAACCAAGGTTGAAATCGTCACTTCCGATCCCTTCAGACTCTGTTGAATGCTTATCCAGATCCGAAAATCCAGATGCTTGTCGTCGCCACCGACAACGACTTCAGTGCCCGTACTGGAAATAATCGGAAACATGCCAATCTTCCCCAGCCCGCGATCGCTAAAGCTAATACTTTTCTTTAGTCCCAACGGTGCGACGATTGCGTTGCGCACAATAATGAGCCAGGTGAGCATGCGATGCGGTTCAGCGAACACGGCGCGCCCCGCTTGTTCGGCGTCAACGTAGGTTCGATCCGCCTGACCGGAATAGCCGTCGGAGAAATCAATGCGCGTCAATCCTGACGCCGACATGGCTGCTGCCGGTGCGGAAATGAAGAAGACTTTGTTTGCTTCGTTTGTCATGAATAAAACGCTCTCTGTAAAGTGAGTGAGTGACGGTTGGACTGCGGTTGTTTTGATTAGCGCGCATTCAAAGTCTGCAAACGTGCTCTGGCGAACGGAGTGCTTGCATCGTGGTCACATGGACCGGCATGCTCCATCTAATATTGCGCCAACTCCTGCTTTCGGGGCAATGGCGTCGCGGATACTCGTATCAATTAGTCGCTCATAGATTGCGCTTTGGCTGGCCGGAATAAGTTCCCTGAGTGTTTCTTTACGTTTGTCCCGGCCGAACAAGGCCTCAACGGCCCAACCGATCAGATACACGGCAGACAAACAGCCACCTGCGGTCGCAACATTCCCCTGGCATACCAAGGGCAAATCGAGAACGTCAATTCCCAGGGCTTGCAGTTCCTCTTTGGCATCGGGATGAGTCGTGGCCGGCCCCGATGCCAGCAGACCCAACTTGGCAAGAATGAACGAGCCGGCACAGATCGATCCGATGAGCTGCGTATCTGGATTCAGGGAAAATGCACGCATGAAATCCTGGTTGGCGATAGCGCCTTTCACGCCAACTTTACCGCTGGAAAACAATACAAGGTCTGCGTCATTCG
This sequence comes from Janthinobacterium sp. BJB426, assembly GCF_002735705.1. Taxonomy (GTDB): domain Bacteria; phylum Pseudomonadota; class Gammaproteobacteria; order Burkholderiales; family Burkholderiaceae_D; genus Janthinobacterium. The sequence goes on along the minus strand of NZ_PDZL01000014.1, from coordinate 158,052 downwards.
CTTCGCTGATGGACCCGTGGGTCTTGATAAGCAGACCGTTTGCGGATGGGTGCGCTTCCTTTGTTCCCAATATCTTCACTTGCCAGTCCGTCTTGTTCCTGCCGAGGATGTCCCACATCAAGAACAAATCCAAATCGGTGAAATGATCAAAAATCACGATGACTATTTTCTTCATGTTGCGCTCCGCCGTTTGCGTCGATTCAAAATTAGACCACGGACGAGCACCACATTTTTTGAGTCCGAAGTTGTGAATAAGTCCACCCAATATCTGTTCGTGAAGAACTTTTTTCCTGATTGGACGGGCCTCAGTGCTGGCCCGCCAGGACAGTTCTTGCCGACCGCGCGTCGGCTTTCAGTGCGAAGTAGGTCCACACTCCTCCAAGAAGATCTGCTACTCCGAAAAAAACGATCATTGGGCTGGCAAGGCCAATGGCGGCGAAGGTCGTGAAGGCCGCGAATACGAAGAGGCGCGTGTATACCGACGCTACCAGAAACGGCTTGTTTTCGTGCTTGGCTGCGACCCACGCATAGACGCCAATCATGGATACGATAACGCCAAGCAAATGAATCCAGACCTCGGAGGTTGGCGGAATTTGAAAGATCGACAGCAAGAAGTTCGGCGCGACGACCAACATGGGCCCAACGACGAACAAGTAGATGGCGAATACTTTGGCGCTATACGCAGACTGGGACATGTTTTTTCTTTTCGAGCGAGTTGCCGATAGGCTTGATGGTTTCAAGGATCAAGTGCAACGCTGGGTGATTGAGCTGTGGTGCTCAGATATTGCGCGAGCGCGGCATGGCTGCTGCCAGGCATGATGAAGACTGCGCATCCCGGAAGCAGAAACGTGGTATGCATTTAACGAATCCAGGGGTTGGTGGTGCGCACACGTGCACCGAGGGTTTTGAGAAGCTGGATCAGACCTAGATAGGCCCGGTCTACGTAGGGCAGTTCCTCCGGCAAGGACTGCAGGTGCCGAAGTGCCTGGCGCTGATGCTCGGCTGACGGACGTGGGTATGGCGGGTGTTGCGCAAAGTCATATACCGCCACGGTAAACGGCAACTTCTGCCAGGCATGCCGCTCGGCCATTGCCGGCAGCAGTTGCTGGCAAAAGTCCTGCTCATTCAGATTCGGCTCAATCAGGCCCAGGTCCCGATAGGCCTGCTGCATGGCCCTGTGGTCCGCCGGGTCACGCAACTGTGCCGACCAAAGCGCGCTGAGCGCTTTGCAAAAGTCAGCGTCCAGCGTGCGGGTGCAGCCAAAGTCCAGCAGGCCCAGTCGGCCATCCGGCATGAACAGATAGTTGCCCGGATGCGGGTCGGCTTGCAAGCGGCGCAGCACAAAGGTGCAATGAAAGAAGGCGTCAAACAGCAACTGACCAGCTTGATTACGAGCGGCTTGATCGGGTTCGGTCAGCAACCATTCGTTGAGATGCAGTCCCGGCAGGCGTTGCATGGTCAGCACGCGGCGTGTGGTGCGGCCCATGACCGGCTGGGGGATCACCAGGCCCGGCAGCGTGAGATGCTGTGCAAACCATTGCATGGTCTGTGCCTCGTGCAAATAGTCCAGCTCCTCGGCCAGTTTCTGTTCGATGTCATCCATCATGCGCGCGATGATATCGGCTTTGGGCATCATATCCGAGCGTTCCGCAAAGGCTTGTAGCAGGCTGCGCAGCATATGCATGTCGCTGCCAATGGAGTCCGCCATGCCGGGGTATTGTAGCTTGACGGCCACTGCCAGACCGTCGGTCATGATGGCGGCGTGGACCTGACCCAGACTGGCGGCAGCAAAGGCGATCGGATCGAATTGCGGGAACAGGGCTTGCGGATCCTGGCCAAACTCCTGGCGCATCACTTTGATCACCAACGCGCGGTTCAGCGGCGTGACCTGGTAGTGGGCGCGGGCTAGTTCCTGGCGCATGCCCTCGGGTAGAAAGCCCAGTTCCATGCTGAGCAGCTGCGAGGCTTTGAGTGCCGTGCCCTTGAGCTGGTTCAACGCGGCAAACAGGATGCGCCCGAGTTCCGCCCCATGTGCCACCCGGGCCTGTTCCGTTTTCGCATCGTCGCGCGTCATCGACTTGGCCTTATGTCCCAGGTGGGTCAGCCCGGCCCGCGCCACTGCCATGCCGACAATCGCGCCACGCGAAAGACGCCCGGTACGCGGCAACTGCGAAACTTTGTTCGTCTTAGTCGTGGGCATCATGAGCGTACCCCGCCCAAGCCGCGGCGGGCCAATTGCAGCAGATCCAGCAAGCCATTGCCGTCTTGCAGCAGGCGCGCCAGCTGGCTGCGCACCATGAAGCCGCCCAGCTCGAGCAGCTTGTCCACCAGGCCGCTGCGCAAGGCTAACACCAGCACGCCCAAACTTAAATCGACCATTTGCGTGGTGTTGGAAAAATGCTCGGAGGTGTCGCGTAGCCAGTATGCAATGACGCCGTACACATAGTCGGCCAACAGTCCGGCCAGGCTGGGCTTGAAGCCGCAAGGCACGATTTCACCGGTCGTCTCGGCCTGCTCCAGCATCTGCAGGAAGGTTTGCCGGAGCAAAGGCTTGCCGGGTAGTTGCTCGCCCAACAGCAGCGTGGGAGCGCGCTCCACCATGCCGCGCGCCAGGCCCACAAATTCGCGGTCGGCCAGCAAACCTTCCAGCAGACTCTCGATCACCAGTTGCAGACGCTCCTGCAACGAAAATTCGTTCTGTCCCTCCGTCTTCTCGGCCTGCGCCACTGCGTCTGCAATTGCTTGCTGAAAGTAGGCGGTTACCAGTTTCTCCTTGGTAGGGAAGTATTTGTAGATGGTGGCATCACCCACGTCGGCGGCACGCGCGATCTGCTTCATCGTGGTGCCTTCAAACCCATGCTGGGTCATCAGCTCCACTGCGGTCTGAATGATCAGCCGATGGTTTTTGGCTTGTTGGGCTTTGGAAGTACGCATGATTGAAATTTGAAGAAGAGTGGAATGTCGGGGTTCAAAATAACTAAGTCTGGCCCATCCATGTAAGAAGTGCGGCGGCGGGCAGGCCGACCCACCCACCCCCTGGGATTGCCTCATGCCCTACATTGCGATGTCACTATTTGATATTCACTATCTATTGACTCAATATAATGTACTTCTATTGCATAGTCAATTTCTTTTATTCGATAAAAAGATATATGAATTACAAGCAAGGATTCATGCCAAGTGTCGGTGCGAATCCACCGAACTTAGCAGCGCCGCGCCTCAGCACGGCTTCTGATTCATTGATTTTTGCGATTTCGGACGTGGGATCCGAGGCTTCGATTTTGATGATGCCAGGGCGGTGCTGGCAGGGGGCGGCCGGCGATCAATCGTAGTGCGGCGAGCAGACGCGTGGCGATGCGGGCACCGGGCAGCGAGGAAATAACGGCGGCGCTGGCGAACAGGTGGTTGCGGCGGCTGGTAGTGCCGGCAACCTGCCACGCTCAAGCAGCTTTTGCTTGAGCGTGGCAGGAGTCTCTGCAGGGCAGGGGACAGGCAGGTCAAACCCGATCTCGTCGTTGCATCAGGCAGCTACGAGATCACCCACCAGGTGCCTGGCAGGAAATCCAGGCCTCTGACACGAACCATCGGTTTTCATCGTTCAAGAACGATGGATCAGGAGAGCAAGCTACTGGCAGCGTCTCAGAGCGCTAATCGGCTCCGTCCGCTTGCGCTCCGAGGCGGCCATTGCTCAGGGAGGTGTGTGCCGGAGCTTTTCCAGTTCTTCAGTCGCATGGCGATTGCCTGGATCTAAGGCCAATACCCTGGCATAGCCGGCGCGAGCGCCTTCGCGGTCTCCCGATGCAAGCAGGGCTTCAGCCAGACTATCGTGGACGTTATGGCTCAGGGGGTAGGCTTCTGCATTCCAGCGAAAGACCTGGATAGCCGCTTCCGGCTGGCCCTTGCGTAACAGGCTATAGCCAAAAGCGTTGAGTGCAGATTCGCTCACATCGTACATGGTGGACTCGCGTACACCTAGGCGGATGTAGGCGGCACGCATTGCGTCCAGGCCCTCACGAAACAGGATCGGCCCGAGGGCGGCCTGCAGGCTGCGTCGCGGCAAGGCCACCGCTTTTCCGTGCACAAGGTCGGCAATGTCTCTTGCCATCGCCACCACCGTCGCCCCTTGCCAGGCATTGTCAAGAATGACGATAGCCACATGATCGGATAAGGAGCGCACAAAGATACTCTGGTAGCCAGGGACGCTTCCGGTATGCAGAACAACGGGAAGTGGCGCATCTTTGCGTACGGCCCAGTCCTCTACCTCCCAGCCGTAGCCATAGCCCTTGCCTCGATTGGTAAACATGTCGCGCTGGGACGTCTGGTTGAGCAGGCGGCCACCGGCCAGTGCAGCGTCGAAGCGCACCAGGTCGAGTGCCGTCGAATATAGGCCAGCCGCAGAATAAGACACGGATGGATCGATATAGGGGGGCATTAGGCGCGTGCCATCGTCGGCCTGGACGGTTCCCTGTGCAAGTTTCGCGATAATTGTGCGGCCATCGAATACACCGCTGTCTTGCATGCCCGCCGGTGCAAAGATATATTGTTTCATATTCTCGGCATAGCTTTTTCCGGTGGCCGCTTCAACTATCATTCCGAGCAAGTAATAGCCGTTGTTGTTGTAGCGCCAGATTCCGGGTTCGCTTGCCAGTGCACCAGGAATCCATTCGCTGGCGAATTCCTTGGGCGTGTAATGACGGCGTGCGTCTTTGCTCCAGAATGGATCGGTGTAGCGGGATGGCAGATCGGCCAAGCCGGACGTATGTGCCAGCAGTTGTCGCACCGTTATTTTCCCCGCGTCAGTACCTGCATATGCAGCTGGCAGGTAGGTGGCAACGGTTTCATCGAGGTTGAGACGGCCAATCTCCGCGAGTCGCATGACCAAAGTCGCAGTCAGGGGCTTGCTGAGTGAGCCGATACGAAATACGCTATCGTCGGTGACCGCTACCTTCCAGGCCGGCTGTGCCATGCCAAAAGCGGCCTGGTAGATGGGCTGGCCATCGCGCGCGACCAGCACTACGCCGCTAAAGTCGCGCTGTTCAGCATAAGCGCGAACGAGTTGCTCAAGCGTGCTTGCCTGGGCATTCACAGCGGCGCTCAAGGCGAGTACGACCGCACATATCAGACCTATCGGTTTCTGCATTGTTTCCCCTTATTTGGCGGCGTGGTACCCGCCGCGCATGGTAAAGGTTTAACAATACGCTGTGATTTTTCACCGCTTAACAGGCATGCGACGGGCCGCTTGAAAAGCGGTACAGAACGCAAACTGGCCAGATGGATGGAAAGTGGGCCAATTACGCCATTGCTTGGGGCAGTTTCTGTCCACGCGCTGCTTTTAATCAAAGACAATCCGCTGTCCCGCCTCGAATTGATTCTCGTGGCAATAAAATAGGATAAGCGGCGTGTCCTTCGAATACATCATCGCGTCGTCACGCGAAGGGATAAAGATATCCGACCAATTCTCGACCACGAATACACTGCTGCAGACGAAGCATTCGTCTTCTCCAAACACCACGACGACCTGCTGAGTTCCCGGCATATGGGCACGTAACCATTTGGTTGCGATGGCCGCATCATTGCCGAATGCGAGCCGCTCGACGGAGTCAACGGTGTTAATGTTCAAGCCGAGATGCGTCTTCGAGTCATGAAGGCCCACCAAATCATAGGCACGGCGAGCACCCTCGGCATCAAGCCAAACGATATCGGCTGAATAATGTTTTAGCTCCTCAACCCGCCAATGTGTTACGTTCATAGTCTCTCAGATCCAAGGTAATCAAGTACAGCCAGCATGCAATTATATTGATATTCATACGGAGAACCCCACTGATGCAAATCGAAGAAAGCATTCACGTTGCAGTCCCGCCAGTTGTCATCGATCAAATTTGGAGCGAGGTCGACCGATGGCACTTGTGGGATCCGGATACAAAGCAAGCCCGGCTTAACGGACCATTCGCGGTGGGAACGCAGGGCAGGATCGTTCCCAGCAAGGGGATGGGTATTGCGATGCTGCTCACTGAGCGCACGGCAGGCCGCTCTTTCACCGTGGAAGGCTACATCCCTTGGTTCCGCATCCATTTCGAGCACACGGTTGTTGCCGCAGATGGCGGATCGCAAGTTGTTCACCGCGTGTGGTTCACGGGAGCGCTTGCCTTTCTGTTCGGGCCAGGCGTTGCCAAACAAGTCCGGCAGGGGCTACCCAAGACGATGCGCTCGCTCAAGGCTTATGCCGAGAAGCGCAAGGAAACGCTTCATGATGGCGAGGCGGGCAGGGCTAGCGCGACGACAGCCTGACAGATAGTTTCTCCTCGTCAATTCCTTGCAAACTGCCGCGTCAAATTAACGTGCCGTTCCCGTCATGATGGAATACAATTCTTGCGTGGCAGCCAGCTTGCCTGGCAAGGCCGGGCGCGGCGCCTTTGACCTTGGAAAGATGTTGGCTTATGACTCTGCAGTTCCCCCCGCGAACGGCGCCTTGCGCGCCATCCACGTTCCACCTTTCACGCAAACCCCTCGTTTCCCTGTTCGTCCTGACGTTTTCGTGCCTGCTGCTTACGGCGCCCGTCATGGCGGCTGCGGCTGCCAGCAGCAGCGTCATGCTGGAAGAGTTGACCAGCACGGAGTTGCGCAGCCGTATCGATCATGGCGCCACCACCGTGTTGGTGCCGATTGGCGGCGTCGAGCAGAGCGGGCCGTATATCGCGCTGGGCAAGCACAATGTGCGTGCCGGGCTGCTGGCGCGGCAGATTGCGCAAAAACTGGGCAATACCATCGTCGCGCCCGTTGTTTCCTACGTGCCGGAAGGCGCGATTGCTCCGCCGGCCGGCCACATGCGCTTTGCCGGCACGATTTCAATTCCACCGGCCGCCTTCGAAGCCGTGCTGGAAGGGGCGGCCGCCAGCCTGCGCCAGCATGGTTTCCGCGACATCATTTTCCTCGGCGACCATGGCGGCTATCAAAAAAACGAGCAGAACGTGGCGAATAAACTGAACCGTGCCTGGGGCAAAGCTTCCGCAGGCAAGGATGCGCGCGCTTACGCCTTGCTCGACTACTATGACATCACGCAATCGACCTATATTGCCGAACTGCAAAAGCGCGGCCACAGCAGCGCCGAGATCGGCCTGCACGCTGGTTTGGCGGATGCGGCGCTGATGCTGGCGACGGACCCGTCATTGGTGCGCAGCGAGGCCATGGCCCACGGGCCCAAGCCCGGTGTGGCGGATGGCGTGCGCGGCGACGCCACGCGTGCCACGGCTGAACTGGGCCAGATCGGTATCAAGTTGCAGGTGGACACCTCGGTGGCCGCCATCAGGCAGCTGCTGCAAGGTCATAAATAATTCCGCTGGAAGTGTTGAACTTCCGGCTTTTGCAACGAAACGACGCGAAATCACATGAAAAAATCTCAACGACGCACCATCGTCACCTTATCTGCCCTGGCTGCCGCACTGGCCGGCCTGGGCGTGGCCAGCCAGGTCATCGGCGCCAGCACAGCGGCTCCAGCCGCCGTCGCGCCAGCCGCCGCCTATTCGCCGCTGCCGGGCATGCCGCCGCTGGTGGACCCGAAAAACGTGTACGGCAGCATCGCCAGCAGCAATATGAGTCCTGTCGTCAAGGATCATTTGCGCCGGGTCTACGTGCCCAACCTGCGCTCGAACGATGTGTATGTGATCGATCAGGACAGCCTGAAAGTGGTCGACAAGTTCAAGGTCGGCAGCGGCCCGCAGCACGTGGTGCCGTCTTGGGATTTGCGCACCCTGTGGGTGGCGAACAATGCCGAGCGTACGGACAAGGGTAGCCTGACGCCGATCGACCCCTTGACGGGCAAGCCGGGCAAGGAAGTGCCCGTGGACGATCCCTACAATATGTATTACACGCCGGACGGCAAGTCGGCCATCGTCGTGGCCGAAGCGCGCCACCGCCTCGATTTCCGCGATCCGAAGACCATGGCGGTGCAGTATTCGATCGACACGCCCCAGTGCGGCGGCATCAACCATGCGGATTTTTCGAATGACGGCCGCTACGCCATGTTCACCTGCGAGTTCGACGGCACCATCGCCAAGATCGACCTGGTGGGCCGCAAGGTCGATGGCTACCTGAAATTGCAGATGCCGGCCAAGCGTTTTGCCGAGTCAGGCCCTGTGGGCGGCCCGGCGAACGAAATCTGCAGCGTCAAGAAGGGCATGCCGCAAGACATACGCATTTCGCCTGACGGCAAGAAATTCTTTATCGCCGACATGGATGCCGACGGCGTGCACATCGTCGATGGCGCCACCTTGAAGGAAATCGGCTTTATCCAGACAGGCGTGGGCGCGCACGGCCTGTATCCTAGCCGTGACGGCAAGAAATTGTACGTGGCCAACCGCGGCACGCACCGTATCCACGGCAAGCCGAAGGGCAAGGGAAGCGTCAGCGTGATTGATTTCGCCACCGAAAAAGTCGTGGCGAACTGGTCGATTTCCGGCGGCGGCAGCCCCGACATGGGCAATGTGAGCGCCGATGGCAAGTACCTGTGGCTGTCCGGCCGTTTCGACGACGTGGTTTATCGCATCGATACGAACAGCGGCGACGTTGCCAAGGTCAAAGTAGGCCAGGAACCGCATGGCCTGACCGTATGGCCGCAGCCGGGCCGTTATTCGCTCGGTCATACGGGCAACCTGCGCTAGCAGGCGCATGGCGCTTCCTGGAGCAACGGAGCGGGATCTGCAGTTATGCTTGCCTAAAAGGCAATATTGGAGCATACTGTATTTCCTATTTCACTACCGCCAGGGAGCGCTATCATGATTCTTGATCACATCGGTTTGAATGTCAGCGATGCACAGGCCAGCAAGGCCTTCTTTTCGGCCGCCCTGGCGCCCCTGGGCGTGTCGGTGGTGATGGAAGAGCAAGGCTGGGTCGGCCTGGGCAAGGATGGCAAGCCCGATTTCTGGTTCGGCGTGGGCGGCGCGCCGCATGCCGGCATGCACCTTGCCTTCGCGGCGGACAACCGTGCCCAGGTGGATGCCTTTTACCAGGCCGCGCTGGCAGCGGGCGGCAAGGATAACGGCGCCCCGGGCATCCGTGCCATCTATCACCCGAATTACTATGGCGCGTTCGTGCTGGGGCCCGATGGTCACAATGTCGAAGCCGTCTGCCACCATCCCGAATCCTGACACCGTTATTTCCTGAAGAGAGCAGCATGAAGCACAGCGCCACCCTGTTTGCCGACGATGCCGGCCGCTATGCCTACGTGAAAGCGGGTTTTTCCTGGCCGGCCCTGTTCCTGGGTTCGTTCTGGGCCGTCGCCAAGCGCCGCTGGTGGCTGTTGCTGCTCATGCTGGCGATGGATGCGTGCCTGTGGTTTGGCAGCCATCTGGCCACCGAACTGCGCATCGGCCCGATGATGCTGCTGATGGCCGCCGCGGAACTCAGTTACTTGCTGGCGCGTGGCTGGTATGGCAACCGCTGGCTGGAAGCTTCGCTGCGCAGCCATGGCTACAAGCCCGTCGCGCCGGGCGCGGGCGCCGCTTGTTGAGCCTGCCTGCCACAGATTTCCCATCCCGTCACTGACGTTTGCCAAGGGCAAGCCGTCCAGCCAAAACTTTCTGCGCAGCCTAGCGCACCTTTGATCCAGATCATCCCTCACCTGCGGTGCTCACGTAGCCTTGGGACTCGCGTTGCAAAGCATCTTCCCACCAATCGGATATGTTTTTTCGCGTTTCGTGGCGTAGCCCGGCCGTCTGCCTTACCGTTCGACAGCCGGTGGTGTCGCCATCTGTTTATGTCCACCCAACCGCTATTTAATGAGGAACTCCATGTATCCATATTCCCGTAGTGTTACCCCCGCCGCCAAAAACCACCTGGAAGCGCAACTGGCTTTTTTCAATGGATTGTCGAAGTCGCTGTTCCAGTCGGTGCAGCACTTCAGCGACTTGAACATGCAACTGGCGCAAGGCTTGCTGGAAGAAACCACCGTCACCAGCCAGAACCTGCTGACGGTCGAGCGCGCTGAAGATGTGTTCCAGGTGGCTGCTGCTTCCGGCCAGCCAGCCGCCGAGCAATTACGCAAGTACCAGCAACAGCTGTCGCGCCTGGCAGCCGATACGCAGGTCGAACTGGCCAACGTGGCAGAGCGTCATGTGAATGAAACGAGCCGTACCGCCAAGGCGCTGGCCGAAGAAGTGGCCCGCACTGCGTCGGAAGAAACGGAGAAAAACGTGCGCAAGCAGCAGGAAGCCATGCAGCGCATCGCCGAACCGTTCCAGGCCTATCATCAGAACGGCGCCAACCGCGACCAGCAACGCGGCGCGCAAAGCCGTGACGGTCAAAGCCTGCAAAGCGCCAGCCACCAGGGCAGCCAGCAGTCGGCCGGCAGCGAAGGCTCGGCCAGCGGCAGCGTATCGCAAGCGGGTTCCGCACAAAGCAAGAGCAGCAGCGCCAGCCGTAAAGAGTAAGCAAGAAGCTGCTTGCGGCTGAGCCGCATCGCGAGGGCCGAGCCTTGCGGTGCGGCTAGCTATGCGGCCAGCCGGCACGCAGCATCGTGCGTCCTGGCTTGGACAGAGCGCCCTCCCTTTATGGGGTGGGCGTTTTGTCGTATGCGTGCAGTCCAGGGGCTGGCGTGGCCGCGCCAGCTGAGCGGGACGGCAAGGTTATGCTTGCTGGCAAGGCAGCATCTGGCAAGACTGCAGACAAGTTTGCGGGCAAGAGCGCGGACGGGACCGCGTCACCGGTGCCGCTGTTGGCATCGATGAAGGCGCTGACGGCGTCCAGGGTGGGCGCCAGCCTGCGCAAGGGCGCGGCCAGCGTGGCGATCAGGGTGGCGTGGCCCACGTGGTCGAAATAGGTTTCCGTCACGGGCCTGGCAAGCGTCCGCAAGGCATTGGCCAGGCCGCCCGTGTTGCGTTGCGGATCGACCAGTTTATCCTGTCCGGGCAAGGGGGCGATCAGCAGGGCGGGCGGGGCCTCGGCCGTCACGTGATGGATGGGCTGCGAAGCGGCGGGCGTGTCAGGGTAAAAGAAAACGGGCCGGGTGGTGGTATTTTCGATCGGCAAAAAATCATAGGGGCCGGCCAGGCCTATCCAGCCCCGCAAGTCGTGCGGGCGCATGCCGTGGCGCGCCAGCAGGCTGGCGTCGAGCGCCACCATCGCCGCATTGTAGGCGCCGGCGCTATGGCCCATGACGAACAAGCGCGTCGGGTCGCCGCCATGGCGGCTGGACTCCATCGCGGCCCAGGCCACGGCGCGGGCCGCATCCTGCAAGATCTCGGGGTAGTGCACGTCCGGATACAGGCGGTAGTCGGCGATCACGGCCAGATAGCCGCGCGCCGCGAGCGCATGGCCAACGAAGGCATAGTCGGCGCGCTCGCCCGTCGTCCAGTTGCCGCCATAAAAGAACACCACCACGGGCACGGGCCCCGTGCGGGTCTTGGGGGCGTAGACATCGAGCTTTTGCCGCGGCAAGGGGCCGTAGGCCAGGCCGCGCGTCACTTGCGAAGCGCTGCCGGACGACAAGGCATTGATGGCCATCAAGGGCGAGCAGGCGGCCAGGCCGGCAGCCAGCGGGATGGCCGCCAGCACGCCGAGCAGGGTGGTGCGCAGGATCGTCATGCTTGCTCCTGATGGTGATGGCTGATGCTTGCAGTGTAGGCCAGGCAGGGCAGGGCGCACACGGGTAAGTTGCTGTATAGCATAGATAAATGTTGCATGCGTCAATCAATCCTGTAACAGCCATTTGCGCGCCGTGGCGATGACGGCGTCCGACAGGGTGCGCGTGAGCGGCGTCTGGATATCCCAGGCATGCCAGGTCAGGGGCACGTCGAGTGCCTGTCCGGCCGCCACGTCGACCAGTCTGCCGGCGGCCAGCGCCGTTTCCGCCTGCAGCAAAGGCACCATGCCATACGCATAGCCCGCTTCGATGAAGCGCACGAAGTCGCGCGCCGAACCGAGCACGTGGTGCGGATAGCGTCCCGTGTAGCCGAGGCGGTGCTGCAGATAGCGCTCGTGCAGCGCATCCTTGCTACCGAACGTGATGGCGGGTGCCTGGCTGACGGCTTCCACCGTAAATCCGTGGGGAAACCATTGCTGCGCGAACGCGGGCGAGGCCACGCACAGGTAGCGCATGCCACCCAGCGGCGTGGCCGTCGTGCCCGCCACCAGGTCGTTGGCACTGGTGACGCAGGCAAACACGCGCCCTTCGCGCAACTGGCTCAGGGTATGGTCCTGGTCGTCGAGGCGGATATCGAGCAGGCACGACGGCGGCGACAGCAGCGGCCCCAGCGCTTCCGGGATCCAGGTGGCGGCGCTGTCGGCGTTGACGGCGATGGCCAGTTCCGGCAGTTGCGTGGTGGGACCGGGCTGGGCGTCGAGCGCCGCTTCGAGCAGCTTGACTTGCCGGTAGTGGGCGATCAGGCGCTGGCCCGCTTCCGTCGGCAGGGGCGGGTGGCTGCGGATGATCAATAAGGTGCCCTCCAGGTTTTCCAGGGTGCGGATGCGCTGCGACACGGCCGGCTGGCTGATCGCCAGCGCCTGCGCGGCCTTTTCAAAGCTGCCCAGGCCGATCACGGCGTCGAGGGCGGCCAATCCACGGTAATCGACGACGCGCATAAGTTTCTCTTATATATGGTTAGAATCATTCATTATACTTATATTTACTTTTTCTTTACACTGTTGAAATAGGGTAACAACTCCACTCTCCCGCGCGGTCCTCCTGGTTCCGCACCACCCTCCACCTACCTCTGATGACTTTGCCGTTGCCGGCAGAGCGTGGGCGGCCGTGCGCGTGATGGAAAGCAATAAAGGAATCGATATGGACAGCGCAATCTTCTTGAAAGGCATGGGGCTCGGAGCGAGCCTGATCGTGGCCATCGGCACGCAAAACGCCTTCTTGCTCAAGCAGGGCTTGAAACGCCATTACGTGCTCACCTGCATCCTGGTCTGCCTCGTGTGCGATGCGATGTTGATCACGGCCGGCGTGGCCGGCATGGGCACCTTTATTGCCGACAACCCCAATTTCCTGCTGTGGGCCAAGGCCGGCGGCGCCACGTTCCTGATCGCGTATGGCTTGCGCGCGGCCAAGTCCGCCTGGCGCCCAACGGCCCTGACGGTGTCGGCCGCCAAGTCGCCCGAAGGTTATTGGGCCGTGATCGGCGCGGCGCTGGCGTTCAGCTTGCTGAACCCGCATGCCTTCCTCGATACGGTCATCCTGCTCGGTTCGATCGGCGGCCAGCATGAAGGCGTGGGACGCTTCTACTTCGCCGGCGGCGCCATCATGGCTTCGGCCCTGTGGTTCTTCCTGCTGGGCTTTGGCGCCCGCTACCTGGCACCCGTGTTCGCCAAGCCCATGGCCTGGCGCGTGCTCGACGGCATCATCGCCCTCGTCATGTGGGCCATCGCCGCTTCGTTGTTCCTGTAAAGCATCAGCGCGTCAGGAAGGCCAGCACGCGGCTGGCCAGCTTGCCATACGGCGGCCACAGCAGTTTCAAGGCGCTGTAGCGGGCCTGATAAAACACGGGCCGCAGCTTGCTGAAGGTGTGGAAACCTTCCACGCCATGGTAGTGGCCCATGCCGGACTCGCCCACGCCGCCGAATGGCAGGTCGTGCTGGCCCACGTGGTACAGGGCGTCGTTGACGGACACGCCGCCCGACATCACCCGGTCGATCAGCAGCTGCACCGTGCGGGCATCATTGCTGAATGGATAGATGGCCAGCGGGCGCGGCCCCGCGTTGATGCTGTCGATCACGCTTTCCAGGTCGGTATAGCCGCGCAGCGGCAGAATGGGGCCGAAGATTTCCCGCGTCAGCAGCAGGCTGTCCTCGGGCGCGTCGAGCACGATGTGCGGCGCGATCTTGCGCGTGGCGCGGTCATATGACGGCCCCGGCAACAGCGAAATCACTTGCGCGCCCCGTGTGCGCGCCTCGTCGAGCGCCTGCAGCAGGCGCTCAAAGGCAGCCGCGTCGATGATGGAGGTGTAGTCGGGCGTGTCCAGCCCGGCATAGCGGGCCGGCATGATCTGGCGCGCATGGTCGACGAAGGCGGCGATGCTGGCTTCGGGCAGCCAGGCGTGGTCGACGCAGGTGCAGATTTGCCCCGCGTTGAGGTACTTGACGAACAGGATGCGCTCGGCTGCCGTGCGCACATCGAAATCGGCGCAGACGATGGCCGGCGCCTTGCCGCCCAGCTCCAGGGTGACGGGACACAGATTGCGCGCGGCCGCCGCCATGACGGCGCGGCCCGTCTGGCCGGAGCCCGTAAACAACAGGTGGTCGAACGGCAATTGCGAAAACGCCATGCCCACGCCGCCCGTCTCGTCAAAGAATTGCAGTTTTTCAGGCGGAAAATAGGCGGGCATCTTGTCGATCAGCAGCCGCGCCAGGTGGCGCGAGTTTTCGCTCATCTTGACCATGGCGCGGTTGCCGGCGGCAAAAATGTAGGTCAAGGGCACCAGGCTCAGGTTCACGGGAAAATTCCACGGCACGATGACGCCCACCACGCCCAGCGGCTGCGGCATCACGCGGTTGCGGGCGCCAGGGAAATTGCGCCAGTCGACGCCACGGCGCTGCGGCCGCATCCATTTCTTCAAGTGTTTTAATACATGGGCTATGCCGTCGATGGCGGGAAAGATCTCCGCCAGCAAGGTTTCGTGGCGTGAACGGTTGCCATAATCGGCGCTGATCGCTTCGCAGAGCGCGTCTTTATGGTCGCGAATGAAGCGCTGCAAGGTTTGCAGGTCGCGTTTGCGCTCGGCCAGGCTCGGCACGGGGCGGGCCAGGCAGGCGGCACGCTGCACGGCCAGGACCGCGGCAAGTTCGGTGCTCAGTTCCCTATTTTCTGCGACATCAGGCATTGTTTTCCTTGGCTGGCTCGGCAATGTGCGCGCCGTTCCACCGCACTATAGTGGACTATCCGGATAAGTGCCGCCAGCGTGCCGACGGCCTTGCACGATACGCCGTAAAATGTCCGGCAACTGTACGCTACCCTTTCCAGGAATGCCATGACCTCGACCACGCCAGACTCCCTGCACATCGTGTGCCCCCATTGCGACGCCGTCAACCGCCTGCCGGCCGCCCGCCTGATTGAGCAGCCCACTTGCGGCAAATGCCAGAAGGATTTGTTTACGGGCCAGCCCGTGGACCTGGCCAGCGCCCGCTTCCTCAAGCATATCGAACGCAGCGACATTCCCGTGCTGGTCGATTTCTGGGCGCCGTGGTGCGGCCCCTGCCGCAGCATGGCGCCATTCTATGTGCAAGCCGCGAAGACCCTGGAGCCGGCGTTTCGCGTCGTCAAGGTGAATACGGAAGCGTCGCCGGACCTGGGCAGCCGTTTCAATATCCGCAGCATTCCCACCCTGGCGCTGTTCCGCAAAGGCGTGGAAGTGGCGCGCCAGCCAGGCGCCATCGATGCGCAAGCCATCATCGCGTGGGCGCGGGACAAAGCCCGCTTTTGAGCCGACAGGAAAACCGTGACGGTTTTCCATTTGACATTTAGTATGGTGCCATATTATATTGCGCCATATGATAAAACTCGAACAAAAATACGCGGCCCTGCTTGGCGACGTGCAGCGCCGCGCCAGCGGTCTCGACATGACGCGGTCCATCGGCCAGTTGCGGCTGTGCTTTGAAGTGCTGGGGCTGGCCTCCGCCATCGATGGCGATTGCGCCGCGCGCCTGGGCCGGCACGGCTTGTCGGAAGGTAAATTTGTCTTGTTGTCCCTGCTGCGCGACGTGCCTGACGGACTGTCGCCGCACGAACTGGCCGAGCGGGCCGGCGTGACGCGCGGCACCATCACGGGCTTGCTCGACGGCCTGGAGCGCGACGGTTTCCTGGCGCGTCACGCAGACCAGGTCGACCGGCGCAAGCTGCTGGTGCGCCTGAGCGCCAAGGGAGAAATGGCCGCCGCGAGCCTGGTCGATGAGCACGCGCAATGGATCGCCAGCCTGTTTGCCGATTTCACGGCTGAGGAAATGCAGTTGTTGAGCGCGCTGCTGGAAAAAGCCTGGCGCAAGACGGATCGAGGTGCCGCATGAGCCGTGGCGTCGCCGACATCGCTCCCGCGCGCCTGGCCCTGCTGAACGGGGGCAGCGTGGCCAGCGCCACCCTGACGGAAGGGCTGGCCATCGATTTCGCCCAGTTGCTGGCCGCGGCCGTGCCCGCTATCGGCGCCGCGCGCCTGGAGCAACTGCGCGCGAAGGCCGCAGCCGGTATCACCAGACGCATGGCACTGGCGGCGCAATTGCTGCTCGAGGCCAACACCGACCTGGCGCTGCTGCAAGCACATGCCTCCGACACGGTACGCGGCTGGGCCTGCTTTGCCATCGCCAGCCAGGCGGGCTGGCCCTTGCCGCAGCAGCTGACCGCCATGCGCCCGCTGGCCGATGATGGCCATTTCGGCGTGCGCGAATGGGCCTGGCTGGCGCTGCGGCCCCATCTGGCTGCGCAGCTTGAGGAGGCGATTGCCTTGCTGGCGCCGTGGACGGCAGACCCGTCGGAAAGAGTGCGCCGTTTCGCCTGCGAAGCGCTGCGCCCGCGCGGCGTATGGTGCGCGCATATCGCCCGGCTAAAAGAGCAGCCGCAGCTGGCCTTGCCCGTGCTGCAAGCCTTGCGTGCCGACCCGGCCGTCTATGTGCAGGATTCCGTGGCCAACTGGCTCAACGATGCGGCCAAGAGCCAGCCGAACTGGGTGCGCAGCCTGTGCGCGCAATGGCTGCTGGAAAGCCCCGTTGCCGCCACACAGCGCATCTGCAAGCGGGCACAGCGTTCGATTTCTTAATTTTTTTGGAGGAAAAACATGCATTACCTGTTAGAACTGTACAGCCCAAAACCCGCCTGGCTGGCCCTCGACGGCGCCGCGCGCCAGGCGTATTTCGCCACGGTGGGCGCCGGCATGGCGGCTTTGTCCGGCATGGGCGCCGAAGCGCTGGCCATGGGCGCCATCGATGGCGGCAAGCTGCATGCGGCTGCCCAGCAATTCTATGCCGTCTGGCGCTTCCCGGACGAGGCGGCGCTGGACGCCTTGCTGGCTGGCATCGCCGCCACGGGCTGGCATGATTATTTTGATACCATCAATGCGGCTGGCCCGGCCGTGGATTTTCCTGCCCACCTGGCGCAGCTGGCCGGCGTCTAAGCGTACGGCGTATTCCTTGCCACTGCGGTAAAGTTGGCATTTCCATCCGACCACCGACGTTGATGCCAATTAAACTGCTTTCCACCCTGATGCTTGCCCTGGCGCCCATGCTGGCGTCGGCAATCCCTGCCACCCCGCAAGCCCTCGTCGCCGCCGCCCGCAAGCAGGTGGGCGTCACCCTGCAATATGATCCGCGCTATGAACGGCTCGCCTATCCGGGCGGCGACGTGCCGCTCGAACGGGGCGTGTGCACGGACGTGGTCGTGCGTGCCTACCGCCAGCTGGGGCAGGATTTGCAGGTGCTGGTGCACGAAGACATGCGCAAGGCGTGGCAGGTGTACCAGCAGCAGGGACGCTGGCAAATGAAGGGGCCGGACCGCAATATCGACCATCGCCGCGTGCCGAACCTGGGCACGTACTTTGCCCGCCATGGCACCAGCTTACAGCCAAGCAAGGAAGCGAACGCTTACCGCGCGGGCGACATCGTCACCTGGCGCCTGCCGCGCAATCTCACGCACATCGGCATCGTCAGCGACAAGCAATCGTGGAGCGGCGTGCCGTTGATCATCCACAACATCGGCGAGGGCGCGCGCGAGGAAAATATTCTGTTCAGCTATCCCATCACGGGACATTATCGCTGGCAACCCCGTTGATGGCCAGCGGTGCTATTTCCTGCAGGATCGCCAGCACGAGGGCCAGCGCCGTGTCGATATCGAGCTTGTCGATGGCGCCATAGCCGAGAAACAGTCCTGCATGGCGGGCGGTGCCGTGATAAAAACCCGATAGCGCATACAGGCTGATGTCGGCCAGGCGCGCGCGGCGCAGCAATTCGGCGATATCGAGCGGCGCCTGGGCCAGGGCCGCCACGTGGAAGCCGGCGCTGGCCGGCACCAGGCGGAACCACGGCGCCAACGGGCCGTTGAACCAGTGCTGCAGCCGCTCGCGCCGCCCCGCATAAATATCGTGGCAGCGGCGGATGTGGCGCAGCAAATGGCCATCGCCGATGAACTTGGCCAGCGCATGCTGGCCCAGGCTGGCCGTATGGCAATCGCTCAGGTATTTCACCGTTTCCACGGCGGCCACGATGGCTTGCGGCAGCACCGCATAGCCGAGCCGCAATTCCGGCAGCATGATCTTGGAAAAGCTGCCCACGTGGGCGACGACGCCGTAGCGGTCCATGCTTTGCAGGGAATCCTCGGGCCGGCCTTCGTAACGGAAGGCGCTGTCGTAATCGTCCTCGATGATGATGGCGCCCAGCTGATGCGCCCGCTCCAGCAAGGCATGGCGGCGCGCCATGCTCATCGGCATGCCGAGCGGAAATTGATGGGCGGGCGTGACATAGATCAAGCGTGTGCCGTCCGGGATTTGCCCGACGATGATGCCATCCTCGTCCACGTCGATGCCCACCACGCGGGCGCCCTGGCTGGCGAACACGGCGCGTGCCACCGGGTAACCGGGTTCTTCCACGGCAACCGTGTCGCCCGCTTCCAGCAGGGTCAGCGCCAGCAGGTGCAAGGCTTGCTGCGCGCCGCTGGTGACGAGCACTTGTTCTTCGGTGCAATGGATGCCGCGGCTGAAGGCGGCATGGCCGGCAATCGCCGCGCGCAAGGACGGCAAGCCGGCGACAGGGCCATAGCGGCCGCGTGCCTGGCCACCCTGGCGCAGCGCGTGCAGCATGCAGGCGCGCCATTCATCCTGCGGGAAGTGCGCGGGCGTGGCGCGCCCGCCGATGAAGGCGTAGCGCGCTGGCGTTTCCTGGCTGGCGCGGCGCAGGGGCGTGGGCGTCGCTTCCCAACGGGCGATGCGCTGCGCACTGGCCAGCGGCGTGCTGGCGTGGCGGCGCTGCGGCGACGCGTGCGGCGTCTGCACGAAGCTGCCCACGCCCACTTTGCCGACCAGCAGCTTTTCATAGCCGAGCTTGTCATACACGTCGGACACCGTCTTGCGCGACAGGCCCAGCTGGCTGGCCAGCAGGCGCGAGGGCGGCAATTGCTGGCCGTCCGTCAGCCGGCCCGAGCGGATGGCCTCGCTGAGCTGGCGGTACAGCTGGCCGCCCAGGTCGCGCGTGCCGTCGATCAGGATATGTAATTCCATGGTGTGTCTGCTGGTGGTCTGCTGTTTTTCGGGAGGATTGGCCTGCCGCGCGTACTGCTTGCGCTTCTACAATGGTGCATCTTTACTCTCTCAAGGAATGCATCATGACACAGCAACGACTCGACTTCACACAAGCTTCGCCGGACGCCGTCAAGGCCATGTACGCGCTGGAAGCGGCGATCGCCAAGCTGGGCGTGGAACACTCGCTGCTCGAACTGATCCGCTTGCGCGCCTCGCAAATCAATGGCTGTGCCTTTTGCGTGGACATGCACACGAGCGACGCGCGCAAGGCGGGCGAAACGGAGCGCCGCCTGTATGCCGTGTCCGTCTGGCGCGAAACACCGTTCTTCACGCCGCGCGAGCGGGCCGTGCTGGCCTGGACGGAAGCGTTGACCCTGCTGCCGCAAAGCCAGGCACCGGATGAGGTGTATGCGGCGCTGGCGGAACAACTGACGCCGGCGGAAATGGTCAACATCACTCTGGCCATCGGCTCCATCAATACCTGGAACCGCCTGGCCGTGGGCTTCCGCAAGATGCCTGTATAAGTTCTGTGTTCGTTCGCGAACAGACGTATGGTTTGCTGCTGCGTAGGCTGGTAGGACGATTGATCAGCCAGGGAGCAGCCATGCAAGTACCTATCGGGGACGGCGCCGAAAAGACGCCGGCACAGCAGGAAGAAGCGCAGGAAGAAGCGCGCCGCGAATTCATCGCCGAACTGTGGCGGCGTTACGAAGCGTTGCAGGAATGGGCCGTCAGCCACTGGCCGGACCAGCAGCACCCCCTCAGTTCGGCCGACTTCGTCGAGGCGCGCAAGGAGATATTGAGCTTGCGTTCGCCGACCGGTTCCTTGAACCAGCCGGCGCAAAATGATGAGGCCGAACCGGAGCAGGGCGGGACGCAATACCAGGATGTGACGCCTGCGCCGTGGCCCTGATCCGACCTACTCGTTGGCCTTGCCCTGCGCAAACACCCAGCACAATAAACTTACCAGCAGTCCAGCCATCACGCCATACGCCAGATTCAAGGCGCTGTCGAACAGCAGCGGCGCCACCAGGCCCGAGACCAGCGCGAACAGCAGCATCTGGATGAACGATTGCATCGACGACGCCAGGCCGCTGTTGTTGGGGAAGTGGTTCAAGGCCATCAAAGTCATCGGCGGCATGGCGATCGACAGGGCGAACGAATAGAAGAACAGGGGCAGCACGGCCCACGGCACTTCGGCGGCAAAGACATAGTTGTAGCCGATGTTGGCTGCAGCCGCCACCAGCATCAGGATAAATCCGGCCCAGATCATCTGGCGCTGGCTGTAGCGGTGGGCGATTTTCGCCGACAGGGCCGAACCGAACACCATGCCGCTGATCAGGGGAATGAACAGCCAGGCAAATGCCGTTTCCGGCAGGTGCAGGATGTTGATGATGAAGTAGGCAGCCGAACCGATGTACAGGGCGAAACCGCCAAAGGCGGCGCCGATGGCCGTCGACAGCAGCAGGAACTGGCGGTGGCACAGCACTTTCCAGTAATTGACGGCGATGTCGCCCAGGTGGAAGGCGTGGCGCTGCTCCTTCGGCAGGCTCTCCGGCAGCGCGCGCCAGACGACGACGAACATCAGCACGCCAAACGCCGTGAGGAACCAGAAGATCCAGCGCCAGCCCAGGCCCACCTGCAGCCAGCCGCCCAGCACGGGCGCGATGGCCGGTGCCAGCGCGAACACCATCATGATGTGGGAGAGAATTTTTTGCGCGGCGGCGCCCGAATAGCGGTCTTGCACGATGGCGCGGCCGATCACGGAACCGGCGCCCGCCGACAGCCCCTGCAGCACGCGCCAGGCCAGCAGCCAGCCCAGCGACGGCGCCAGCGCGGCGCCCACGGAGGCGATCACATACAGCACCAGCGAGACGAGAATCACGGGACGGCGGCCGAACGAGTCGGACAGGGTGCCGTAAAACAGCATCATGAAGGCGAACGTGAACAGGAAAAAGCTCAGGGTCTGCTGCACCAGCAGGGGGCTGGCATTGAAATCGTGCACGATGGCGGGGAAAGACGGCAGATAGGTGTCAATTGCAAGCGGTCCGACCATCGCCAGGCCCGCCAAGATCCATGTTAATAATTTAGTCATGTTGAAGAGTGTTTTTGTTAGTCCGTCATTTTACGCTAGTGGCAACAATCGGGTTTGATCGCTGGCCGCCACGCGATCCATATGCGTTTTTCGCATATGCAACCTTGAAATTCTTCGTTTGCATCGCTTGTCGCCACCGCTAAGCTGGGGCGACCCGGCCTGTTCGCCGATTTCTGGAAGTGATACGCCATGCACAGCATTTATCCCGCGGCGCCCGCCGACGACACGGCCCAGTGGAACCTGGGACCCGTGATCCAGGCCTTGCGCAGCTCGCGCGAAGACAAGCACAAGATCCGCCATAACGGCAGGGTGCGTGAACTGCCGTCGCGCGAAGCCCTCACCACCATCGTCAACGGCTTGTCGGCGGCCCTGTTCCCCACGCATTACGGGCGACCCAACCTGACGGACGAAAGCATCGATTATTTTGTCGGCGACACCCTCAATACCACTTTGAACCGCCTCAGCGAACAGGTGCGGCGCGGCTTGCTGTTCTCGGCTCCGGCTCACGCCGTTCCGGCCGGCGATGAGGGCGATGGCGCCAGCGACGACGCGGCCCTGGCGCAGCAGGCGCGCGACATCACGCGCGCGTTCGCCGCCAGCCTGCCCGATATCCGCGCCCTGCTGGTGTCGGACGTGCAGGCCGCCTACGCAGGCGACCCGGCCGCCACCTCGGTGGCCGAGATCATGCTGTGCTACCCGGGCACCATCGCCATCCTGTACCACCGCCTGGCCCACCGCCTGCACGCGCTCGGTGCACCGTTCCTGGCGCGCCTGATCGCCGACATCGCGCACACCCTGACGGGCATCGATATCCATCCGGGCGCGCACATCGGCGCCTCCTTTTTCATCGACCATGGCACGGGCGTGGTGATCGGCGAGACGGCCATCATCGGCCAGCGGGTGCGCCTGTACCAGGCCGTCACCCTGGGCGCCAAGCGTTTTCCAGCCGATGCTTCCGGCGCGCTGATCAAGGGCACGCCGCGCCACCCCATCGTCGAGGACGACGTGGTCATTTACGCGGGCGCAACCGTGCTGGGGCGCATCACCATCGGCGCGGGATCGACCATCGGGGGGAATGTGTGGCTGACGCAGAGCGTGCCGCCTGAGAGTAACGTATCCCAGGCGCAGATGCGCAACGACTAGGTGCTGCGGACGGGAATAACCCCATAGTCAAGGCTGGGATCAGACCCGGCGGGGGAATGCGCCCCAAAGGGCGGATTCCGATCGCGAAGCGACTGACCCCACAGTTTTACTTCACCGTCAGCGCTTCATACCGCGCCACGGGCACGCCATCCTTCAGCAGCAGCAATTCCTGGTCGGCGTAGCGGTAGCCATTGACTTCGCCCAGGGTGCTCAAGAGCAGGCGCTCGAGGTCCATGTCCTGCGGCTGGCACATCATCATGGTGCCGGCCATCTGTCCAAAGTTCAGGGTACTGACGCCATCGCTGGTGTAGCCGCCCATCATCTGGTTACAGCCGCTGTTGCCGCTGGCGCGGCCTTCGGCCAGCTGCAGGGTCACTTCGCGCTGTTCGGGCGCCTTGCGCACCACTGGCTTGCCCTTCAATTCCTTCAGTTTCCACTGCGTGCCCGTCAGCTTCGGCGCCGGCTTGGCGGGCGACGTGGCGCCTGGCGCGGCGGCGGCAGCGTCGCTGCGCACGGGCGTTTGCGCGCAGCCGGCGGTGATGGCGACGATGGCGGCGAGGGGAATCAGACTGGCGAGTTTGAACATGGCAATCCTTCTTTAAATGAATGGCGCCAGCGTAGCAGATTGGCGCCGCGCCAGCGTGCACGGTTGACAAGTCTACCGTTCCTGCTCCAGGCGCGCCTCGAGCACGGTGCGCGCCGCCGCCACGTAGGCGCGGCAAGCCTGCGGGTCGATAAAGGCTTCGCTGCCGGCCGTGGTGCTCGCCTCCAGCCGTTGCCACAATTGCGACGCTTCCGGGTGGGCGGAGATCAGCACGTCGCAAGGCAGTTTTTCCAGGGTCTCGAAGCTGTGGCGCAAGTCCGCCACTGCGTTCGGATACTCGCTGCTGGCGCTGAATTTGAAGCCGGGACGCGAAACGGCGTTGACACTGTCCGCGTAGACCATGTGCAGGCAGCGGGGGCCGTCGCACGATTGCCACGTCCAGCTCAAGCCTCCGGGCGTGTGGCCCGGCGTGGCATGCGCCGTCAGGTTGACGGGGCCGACGTTGAGCTGGCCGCCGTCGCGCGCCAGGCGCATGTCCTTGACGGGCGGGTACTTGGGCAGCGCGTGGTATTGCGGGTCGTCCGGGCCCACTTCGCCCGACGCCAGGTCCAGCGCGGCCGACGGGCTGGCGGCCACCAGCGCATTGCTGCGCCGCTGCAGTTCGGCCAGGCCGCCCGCATGGTCGATATGGCCATGCGAATTGAGGATCAGTTTTACATCCTCGATGCGAAAACCCAGGGCAGCGATATTGGCGATGATCTTGGGCGCCGATTCCGGCAAGCCGCCGTCGATCAGCACGTGGCCCTGCGGCGACGTCACCAGCACGGAACTGAGGCCTTTCACGCCCACATAATAGGTATTACCGAAGATGCGGAACGGCGCCTCGTCCGCGTTCCAGGTGGCGCAGACCTCGCAGCCAGGCGTCGGCGGCGTGCCTGGCGCTTGCGCCAATGCCAGGGAGCCATGGCCTGCCAGCAGCGCCAGTGCCAGCGTGCGTGTAAGAGTGGGGGGCATTGCGATCCTTATCCGTGGTGCCAGGGTGGCATATGCTGACATGGAACGGGGCTGGACGCAAACGCTAAGGGGCGGCGGACGGCGCGCTGGCGGCATCCTGCTTGTAGACCAGTTCGATCAGGGTATCGTCCGCATAGCGGGTGTCGCCCAAGGGGGCCAGGAAGGACGTGCCGCCATTTTTCTCCTGCAGCGCGACGCGGCGCTCGCCATCGAGCAGGGTGGCGCTGGCGATGGCCGGATCGCTGTACGTGCTCATCTTGAGTTCAATGGCGGAGCACCAGTCGGTGGTGCGCAGCTTGGTGGCGACCAGGGTGCGTAGCAAGAAGGGCGTCTCTTTCTTGGCAATGGCGATGCCGACCTGGCACTGCAGGCGCAGGTCGCCCAGGCGGCGCATGCCGGGCGGTACATCGTCGCTGCGGACGATGGCCTGCCAGCGGAACCGATCTTTTTTCTGGTTGGTGACCAGGTCCGCGTCGTCGCTGTCGCCTTGCGCGCTGCGGGGCAGCACAAAGCTGCCATCTGCAGACAGGGGCACGCTGATCCCCGTCTCGTTGCCGACGATGCGCAAGGTTGCGTCCCGCAGGGCATCGGCCGCGACGCCGGGGCCGGGAATCAGCTGGAAGCGCACTTCGCGTGCCCTGGGCGCCAGTGCATGGTGGTCGTCAAAGGCATCGAGGCCGGCCGCCATCACGCGGTAGGATTTCAATTCCGGGTTGCGGATGCTGCTGACGTGGACGGACTGGCTGGTGTCGGCCGGCGCCTCTGGGGCTGCGTCAGCCTGCGTGCCAGCGTGCGCCGCGATGTGGCCTAGGGCCAGGATGGCGAGGATGGGAAGGGAAGGAAGGTGCACGTAGCCGCCTGTCTGTTTTTAACCTGGCAAGCTAACATGAATGGCAGGGCTTGTCACTGCCCCGCCTGGCATTCATGCGGAGGCCAGGGTGGCGCTGCCCGGTGCGATGCTGACCAGGCGGCCTGCATGGTTGGCGGGCAGGCGCGGACCCTGGCCGAAGACCTTGTGGCGCAAGCTGCCTTCCTCGTAATGGGTGCGGTAGCGGCCGCGCCGCTGCAGTTCCGGCACGATGTGTTCCACCACGTCGGCCATGCTGTCGTGTGCCACGGCGAAGGCGAGATTGAAGCCGTCGATGCCCGTTTCATCGAGCCAGCTTTCCAGCTGGTCGGCCACCTGATGCGCATCGCCCACCAGTACCGGGCCACGTCCGCCCAGGCCGATGTATTCGGCGGCTTCGCGCACCGTCCACGTGCGGTCCGGGTCGGCCTGGCTGAATGAGGCCAGCGCCGAGCGGCCGGCCGGGGAATCGATGTAGTCGATGGTGGCGTCGAGCGGATAGCGGCTGAAATCGACGCCCGTCCAGCCGGACAGCAGCACCAGGGCCGCCTCGATATTCACGTGGCGCAGGTAGTCGGCATGCTTGGCGCGCGCTTCTGCTTCCGTGGCGCCCGTGATGACCAGCGCCTGCGCGTAGATCAGCAGCGCGTCGCCATCGCGCCCGCTTTGCCGCACGGCGGCGCGCAGGTCGTCCGCATAGCGCTTCACCACCGTCTTGCTGGGGCCACTGACAAAGGTGGCTTCCGCATGGCGCGCCGCGAAGCGCATGCCGCGCGGCGAGGTACCTGCCTGGTACAGCAGGGGCGTGCGCTGGGGAGACGGCTCGCACAAATGGATGCCGGGCACCTGGTAGTGACGCCCGGCATGGTTGATCGGATGGACTCTGGCCGGATCGGCGTAGATGCCGCGCGCCTTGTCGTTGACGACGGCGTCGTCATCCCAGCTTTTTTCCCACAGCTTGTAGACGACGTCCAGGTATTCGTCGGCCAGATCGTAGCGTTCGTCGTGGCCCAGTTGCTGGCTCAAGCCCAGGTTGCGCGCCGCGCTATCGAGATAGCCGGTGACGATATTCCAGCCGATGCGCCCTTTCGACAGGTGGTCCAGCGTGGAAATGCGCCGCGCGAACGTGTACGGGTGTTCATAGGTGAGGGCGCAGGTGACGCCGAAACCCAGGTGCGTGGTCGCTTGCGCCATGATGGGCACGAGGGCCAGCGGGTCGTTCAGCGGCACCTGCACGCCGTGTTCCAGGGCCGCGTCGAGACTGTCCCTGTACACGTCATACACGCCCAGCACGTCGGCCAGGAACACCGCGTCGAACAGGCCCGCTTCCAGCAGCTGCGCCAGTTCCGTCCAGTGCGCGGGGTCCGTGTAGCGGTGGCTGCGGTCGCGCGCATGCGTCCACAGGCCTGGCGACTGGTGGCCGACGGTATTCATCTGGAAGGCGTTGAAGCGTATCGTCTTTGCCATGGCTTACTTGGCCGCCGTCTGCAACGCTTGCTGGTAGTCGGGTTTCGAATAGCCGGCAAAGTGCTTATTCGTGATGTCGAGGAATTCGCGCGAGCGGTAGGCGGCCGCCAGGTCCTTGGCGAACTGCTTGTCCTTGTCCGCCGTGCGGATGGCCACCAGGTTGATGTAGTTGGGCGAGATTTTCTCGGCTACCAGCGCCTCCGTCAGCTTCAATCCCGACGCCAGCGCGTAATTGCCATTGATGAAGGAGTAATCGGTGTCGCCCAGTGAACGTGGCAACTGCGCCGCTTCCAGCGGCAGCAGCTTGATTTTCTTCGTGTTGACGGCGATATCCTTTTCCGACGCGCGCACGGGGTCGAAGCTGGGGCGCAGCTTGATCCATCCCAATTGGTCGAGCAGCACCAGCGCGCGCGCCTGGTTGGTCGGATCGTTCGGCAAGCCCACCGTTGTGCCTTCCTTCACGTCGTCCAGGGTCTTGTGCTTCTTGCTGTAGATGGCAATCGGCGCCGTGGGTATCGTGATCAGGTCCGTCAGGGCCAGCTTGTGCTCCAGCGCGAATTTCTTCAGGTAGACGATGTGCTGGAAGACGTTGGCGTCCAGCGAACCCTCGGCCAGCGCGAAGTTCGGCTGGATGTAGTCATTGAATTCCACCAGCTTGACCTTGTAGCCCTGCTTTTCCAGGATAGGTTTGATGCCCAGCTTGATCTGGTCCGCGTACGGTCCCGCGCTGGTGCCGATGGTGATGTCTTTCGGGTCCTTGGCGTGGACGAAGTTGCTCGCCAGGGCGAGGGTCAGGGCGGTGAGGAGGATGCTGCGGCGGGCGATGGTCATGGTGACTCCTTGGTGGGTGAATCAGGAATACGCCGTCGGCTCGGGCAGCGTGCCATTCAAGGCAAAGCGTCCCAGGTCGCGCAGCTTGTAGTCGATGGGGTCGTGCAGGGTATGCACGCGCACGTTGCGCCAGTAGCGGTCGAAGCCATACTGGGCCGAGGTGGAACGGGCGCCCGTCAGTTCGAACATCTGGCTGCTGATTTCCAGTCCCGCCTTGTGCGCCAGGCATTTGGCTTCGGCCACGGCCACTGCCAGCAAGCCACGTTCGCGCGCCGTCACCAGCGCGCCCTTGCGGAACACCTTTTCCAGTTCCTGCGCCGCCGCGTCGGCCAGCACCTGCGCGGGGCGCAGCAAGAGCCACAGTTGGCCATAGCGGTGCTGCACCAATGGGTCGTCCGTTGCCTTGGCCACGCCCGAGGCAAACCAGGCCTTTGCCTGTTCGTCCGTGTACAGGCGCGCCGCCTCGAACGCGCCTTCGGCGATGCCCAAATACAGATTGGCCATGATCAGTTGCGCGATCTGCGAGCGCACGGTGGCTTGCGGCGTGGCGGCCTGCGCGGGCGCCTGCAGCACCAGCTCCCGCGGCAGGGTCACGGCCTGGAAGTGCACATTGCCGCTGTCCGTCTGGCGCTGGCCGAAGGCGTCCCAGTCCGCCTGCACGGTGAGGCCCTCCTGGTGCGTGGGCAGGGCGGCGATCAGCGCCGTCTGCGTGGGCGCATGCCAGGCGGAGACGGTCAGCCAGTCCGATCCCACGGAACCGGAAGAAAAGCTCTTGATGCCATCGAGGATATAGCCGTCGTCGCTGTCGGCCGCCGCGACCCGTTTGTCGAGCGGGTTCAAGGCATTGCCCCAGAACAGGCGCTCGTCAACGGTCAGGGTGAGCAGGCGGCGCTGCTGTTGGGCGCTGCCATACAGCTGCAGGCCGGCCAGCTGCAAATGGTGGAAGCCGAAGACATGCGCCAGCGCACTGTCGGCGCGCGCCAGGATGCGGATCACCTGGTACACGAGGGGCCACGACGCGCCCTGGCCGCCGAATTCCACGGGGATCGACAGGGTCAGCAAGCCCGACTCGCGCAGCCATTCGCGTTCCTGCGCCGCATGGCCGCCGGCCTGGTCGCGGGCATTGGCCGTTTCAGCCAGGCGCGCGGCCAGCGACGTGGCGATGCTGATCGCGTCCTGCAGGGGTTCCGGTACAGGCGGCTGGGGACGGGCGGCATGGAGAAAAACGCTAGACATGGGTGACATTCCAGAAAGACGATGACGCAGATATTGCACCGCCAGGCACGCGCCGTACACGAAGAAAACCGCGCATGGATATGCGAAAAAAGCCGTGCGGCTGAATGCACGATGGCGTGCGGGGCGTCAGGCCCGGATAGTCAAAAAACGCATATCGAAGCGCGAAAGCATTCGTTTTACACGGCTGCTGATGGCGATAGGCTGCAAGCATCCGAGCAACGCCACTTTCAACAACCTACAGGGACGGGCATCACATGAGCATCTTGTTATTGGGCGGTAGCCCGCAACTCCCATCGAGTTCCAGCCGCCTGCTGCTGCATATCGGCGAACAGCTGGCGCTGCAGGGCCATAGCTACGCCAAGCTGCATGTGCGCGACCTGCCGGCGCGCGCCTTGCTGCTCGCCGACTACGACGACGCGGCGATTGCCCGCGCCGTGCGCGCCGTGGCCGATGCCGACGCCATCGTGATCGCCACACCCATCTACAAGGCGTCGTATACAGGGCTGCTGAAAGCCTTCCTCGACTTGCTGCCGCAAGATGGCCTGGCCGGCAAGCTGGTGCTGCCGCTGGCCACGGGCGGCGGTCATGCCCACACCCTGGCGCTCGACTATGCGTTGCGTCCCGTGCTGCATGCGCTGGGCGCCAAGCAAGTGTTCACCAGCATCTATGCGAATGCGCAGCAGCTGGCGTGGCACGAGGAGCGGGGCCTGAGCCTGGATGCGCCGATTGCCGACCGCGTGCAGGCCGGTATCGAGGAACTCTCCACCGGCCTGTTCGTGCTGCACGGACAGCGCCCGCCCGCGCCGGCCGATATTTCGCTCCCCGTACGTTCGCTGCAAGACCAGCCTTACGCGCCTCACTATCAAGCCGCCTGATTATTCACCGACCAAGGAACCGCCATGACACACCGCCACGCACAACGACTCTCGCGCCGTACCACCCTGGGCTTGCTGTTTGCCGCCGCCGGCGTGATGGCGGCCGGCATGCCGGTCACGGCGCAGGCGCAGGCGCAGGCCAAGGGTGAGGTCCAGGTGCAGGTGCGTATTGGCTACCAGAAATACGGCACCCTGACCTTGTTGAAGGGGCGCGGCACCCTGGAAAAACGCCTGGCCGAGCAGGGCGTGGGCGTGAAATGGACG
This sequence comes from Janthinobacterium sp. BJB426, assembly GCF_002735705.1. GTDB lineage: Bacteria > Pseudomonadota > Gammaproteobacteria > Burkholderiales > Burkholderiaceae_D > Janthinobacterium. The sequence continues at coordinate 128,531 of NZ_PDZL01000014.1, read as the reverse complement.
GAGTTCCCGGCCGGCCCCGTGCTGCTGGAGGGCTTGAACGTGGGCAGCATCGATTTCGGCACCGTGGGCGAGGCGCCGCCGATCTTTGCCCAGGCGGCCGGCGCCAACCTGGTGTATGTCGGCAATGAGCCGGCGTCGCCGGCCAGCGAAGCCATCGTCGTGCCCAAGGGTTCCGGCCTGCGCACCCTGGCCGACTTGAAGGGCAAGAAAATTGCCCTGAACAAGGGCTCGAACGTGCATTACCTGTTATTGAAGGCGCTGGAAAAGGCCGGTGTCGCGTACGCCGACATCCAGCCCGTGTTCCTGCCGCCGGCCGATGCGCGCGCCGCCTTCGAGCGTGGCAGCGTGGATGCGTGGGCCATCTGGGATCCGTTCCTGGCGGCCGCCGAGAAGCAGCTGGGCGCCCGCGTGCTGGCCGATGGCAAGGGCCTGGTGGCCAACTACCAGTTTTACCTGGCCTCGCGCACGTATGCGGAAAAAAATCCCGAGATCCTGCGCATTGTGCTCGATGAAGTGGCCAAGGTCGACGACTGGGGCCGCAACAACCCGGAAGAAGTGGCGACGATCCTGTCGGCACAGACGGGGCTGGGCAAGGATGTGGTGGCGCTGGCCGCCTCGCGCTATGCGTATGGCGTCAAACCCGTGTCGGTCGACGTCATCGCGTCGCAGCAAAGGGTGGCCGATGCGTTTTCCAGCCTGAAGCTGATTCCGAAACCGATCGTCGTCAAGGATGCGCTGCTGCCCGTCAAGCAAGTCGCCACCAAATAAACAAAGAGAGATAGAGAACGCCATGTCATTGAATATATTCTGGTTCATCCCTACGCACGGCGACAGCCGCTATCTGGGCACGTCGCAGGGCGCGCGCCCCGTCGATGCCGATTATTTGCGCCAGGTGGCCGTTGCCGCCGACACGCTCGGCTACGACGGCGTGCTGTTGCCGACGGGCCGCTCCTGCGAAGACGCGTGGGTGGTGGCGTCGTCGCTGATCAGCGTGACGCAAAAGCTCAAATTCCTCGTGGCTATCCGCCCCGGCCTGTCCACGCCCGGTCTGGCCGTGCGCATGGCGTCCACCTTTGACCGCCTGTCGAACGGGCGCCTCTTGATCAATGTCGTCACGGGCGGCGACCAGGGCGAGCTGGAAGCGGACGGCCTGTTTGCCGACCACGCCAAGCGCTATGAAATTTCCGATGAATTCATCAAGGTGTGGCGCGCCACCCTGGCGGGCGAGGGCGGCGCGGCCGGCTACGATTTCGAGGGCAAGCATATCCAGGTAAAGGGCGCGAAAACCCTGTATCCGCCCGTGCAGAAACCATATCCGCCCCTGTATTTCGGCGGCTCGTCGGAGCCCGCGCATGAACTGGCGGCCGAGCAGATGGACGTGTACCTGACGTGGGGCGAGCCACCTGCTGCAGTCGCCGAGAAAATCGCCGACATCCGCGCGCGCGCGGCAAAAAAAGGCCGCACGGTCCGGTTTGGCATCCGATTGCACGTGATCGTGCGCGAAACGAACGAGGCGGCCTGGCGCGCGGCCGATGAACTGATCAGCCACCTGGACGACGACATCATCGCCAAGGCACAGGCGGCCTTCGGCAAGATGGATTCCGTGGGGCAGCAGCGCATGGCGGCCCTGCATGGCGGACGGCGCGACAAGCTCGAAGTGTCGCCGAATCTGTGGGCCGGCGTGGGCCTGGTGCGCGGCGGCGCGGGCACGGCCCTCGTCGGCGACGGCCCGACCGTGGTGGCGCGCATGCAGGAGTATGCCGACCTGGGTATCGACACCTTCATTTTCTCGGGCTACCCGCACTTGGAAGAATCGTACCGCTTTGCAGAACTGGTATTCCCCTTGCTGGGCAAGGGCAAGGCCGTGGGTGAGCAGTCACTGACGGGGCCTTTCGGCGAAGTCATGGCCAGCAATATCGTGCCGGTCGCGCCACAGAAAAAGGCGGCCTGAGATGGCGACGGCCACCGTCAAGCATCAGCCAGGAACGTCCTGGCGTAATGCGCTGGCGCCGTGGGCCTTGCCCGTGGCGCTGCTGCTGGCCTGGCAACTGGCGGCGCAGTGGGGCTGGCTGTCGAGCCGCATCCTGCCCGAGCCGTGGGCCGTGGCGAAAGCCTTCTGGCACCTGGCCGTGTCGGGCGAATTGTGGCTGCACCTGAAAACGAGCTTGTGGCGCGCGACGGTCGGTTTCGTTATCGGCGCGGGACTGGGCTTGCTGCTGGGCCTATTGACGGGCAGCTTCCGCCATGCGGAAACCCTGCTCGACACGACCCTGCAAATGGTGCGCAACATCCCGGCCCTGGCCCTGATCCCGCTGGTGATCCTGTGGTTCGGCATCGACGAGACGGCCAAGCTGTTTCTGCTGGCTGTCGGCGTGTTCTTTCCCGTCTACCTGAACACCTTTCACGGCATCCGCTCGGCCGACCAGGGGCTGATCGAAATGGCGAAAAGCTATGGTCTTTCGGGCTGGCCCTTGTACCGCGACGTGATCCTGCCGGCCGCCATGCCATCGATCCTCGTTGGCGTGCGCTTTTCGCTGGGCCTCGTGTGGGTGCTGCTGATCGTCGCCGAAACCATCTCGGCGCAGGCCGGCATCGGCTACATGACCATGAATGCGCGCGAATTCCTGCAAACGGACGTAGTGCTGGTGGGGATTTTGCTGTACGCCTTGCTGGGCAAGCTGGCCGATTTGTTCTCGCGCCGGCTGGAACGCCATTGCCTGCGCTGGAATCCCGCCTACCGATAATGAGGAAAGAAACTACCATGCTGCTCGCCCCCATCCAGATCGAAACGGATTTTTTGTCGCACTTCGTTCAGTACGACCCGGCCAGCGCGCCGCAGGCCAGGACCGCGCCGCAGGCTCCCTCGGCGCGCCGAGGCGTGCCTTTGGAACTGACGCAATTGAGTAAGGCCTATGGCGAACGTCCCGTGCTGAAGAACGTCGACCTGCAGCTGGAAGCGGGAGAGTTCGTTGCCATCGTGGGACGCAGCGGCTGCGGCAAGAGCACCTTGCTGCGCTCTATCGCGGGCCTGGAAAGCGTCGATGACGGTAGTATCGCCATCGGCAGCGGCGTGGGCGCGCCCGACATCCGCATCATGTTCCAGGAATCGCGTTTGCTGCCGTGGAAAACGGTGCTCGACAACGTGGCCTTGGGCCTGCCCCGTTCCGTCGGTGCGGCCGCCGCTTCGCTGTGGACGGTGGGACTGGCCGAGCGGGCGGATGACTGGCCGTCAGCCCTGTCGGGTGGGCAGAAGCAACGGGTGGCGCTGGCGCGCGCCCTCGTGCACGAGCCGCAACTGCTGCTGCTCGACGAACCCCTGGGCGCGCTGGACGCCCTGACGCGCATCGAGATGCAGCAGCTGATCGAGTCGCTATGGCTGGCGCGCGGTTTCACGGCCGTGCTGGTGACGCACGACGTGGCCGAAGCCGTGGCCCTGGCCGACCGGGTACTGCTGATCGAGGATGGGCAGATCACGCTGGACGTGCAGGTGGACTTGCCGCGACCGCGTCAGCGCGGCCATGCGGCCTTCGCCGCGCTGGAGCAGGCTATCTTGTCGCGGGTGCTGCAGCCATCTCGGCCAGGACAATAAAGCCGTCGCCATCGACGCTTGCCACGATGCGCTCGTAGCTGTCGATGGCAGGGTGGCGCGTGGCCAGCGGGTGCGCGTGCGTGGCGGTGACGACGATGACTTTCGCGCCAGCCGCTTCGCCCGCCTCGATGCCGACCGACGCATCTTCGAACACCAGGCAGTCAGCGGGCGCCACGCCCAGTTTTTCAGCCGCCAGCAGGTAGCAATCGGGTTTCGGCTTGCCGGCCTTGACGTCTTCCGCCGTCACCATGATGGCGGGTATCGGCATGCCGGCCGCCTTCAGGCGCGCCGTGGCCAGTGCCCTCGGCGCCGAGGTGACGATGGCCCATTGCGCGGGCGGCAGCGATTCTAAAAAGCGCAGCGCGCCCGCGATTTCAATAATCCCTTCCACATCGATGATTTCCGCATCCGTGATGCCCTGCGACTCGCGCTGCGCGTCGACGCCGGGCAAGCGCAGTTTGGCGATGGTATCGACCGAGCGCGCGCCGTGGATGGTGGGCAAAAAGGCCGCCACATCGAGGCCCCGGCGCTGCGCCCAGGTGCCCCAGATGCGTTCGGCGGCGGCGATGGAATTGATGACGGTGCCGTCCATGTCAAAAAGAAAAGCCCGATAGCGGCCGGCGGCCGATGGTGTCAGGGATGAAGACGGCGAGGGCAGTGCGGACATGGCTTCCTTCCAGATGATGGGCTGGAAGCCATTGTAACGGCAGCCGGTTTTTATTTCACAGGTAGACCGATTCAAAGCGGGCCACGGGCGCGCCATCCTTGAGCAGGATCAGGTACTCGCCTTCGAAACGGTAGCCCGTCACGCTGTTCAAGTTGGCCAATACCTCGCTTTCCAGCTGCATCAGGGGCGGCGGGCAGGCCATGCGCGTGCCGGCCAGTTGCGTGAAGCGCAGGGCCTGGCCGGCCAGCGTATAGCCGCCCATCACGCGGTTGCAGCCCGTAAAACCATGGACCTTGCCATCGTCGGTGAGGGTGATGCGCACTTCGCGCTCCTGCTCCGGCGCCATCGTCACGGCGGCGCCATCGAGTTCCGTCAGCTTCCAGTAGGTATTCGTCAGGCTGTAGCTGGGCGTCAGGCCGGTGTCCGGCTTGGCGCTGTCGGACGTGGCGGCGCAGCCGCCGGCCATGGCGATGGCGGCGGCGAGGGACAGGTATTTCAGGCGAGGCAGCATGGGAGGCTCCTGTTCATGGGGGGAATAGCCGCCAGACTAGCAGTTTTTCCATGCCTGCCCGCGTACCGTAGCGGCGATTGTTTCCATTTTGCCAGTCCTGGCATTAAACTCATGCTTTCTATTGTTTTAACGTTGATCGGGGAGCCGGGCCGATGCTGCAAGCGCAAGCGCTGGATAATCGACTGGTCGCCACCAGTGCCGACGACGTGCTGGTCGACCGTATCGTGCCCGGCGCGCCGCTGGTCATCGCCTTCGGCTTCGTCTCGTGGACCACGCGTCCCGCCTTTGATTTTTACGGCCGGCTGAGAAAGCTGGAGCAGGCCAGCGGCCAGCCGCTGAACAAGATCCTCGTGCGCGATTCGGGCAATGCCTGGTACCACCGCCGCATCGCGGGCCTGGGCAACCACGTCGACGAGACGGCGCAGGCCTTGCGCGAGCTCGTGCGCCGCATCGCGCCCAGTCAAGTCACGACCCTCGGCCAGTCCATGGGCGCGTACGCGGCCGTCATGTATGGCTTGCTGCTCGATGTGCAGCAGATCGTCGCTTTCGGGCCATTGTCCTTCCTCGACGTGCGGCAGGCCCGCTTGTACCATGAGCTGCGCTGGCTGCCCGTGATGGAGTCGCTGGCGCAAGACCCGCCAGCGTCCGGCTACTACGACCTGGCGGCCCTGTGCCGCGCCAGGGCGACGGACGCCACGCAGCTGCACCTGGTGTTCGGCACGCGGCCCGATGTGGCCAATCCGGGCGCCAGTGCCAGCGAATCGGTCAACCTCGACGCCATGCACGCGCAGCGCCTGGCCGCGTTCGGCCGCTGCACCTTGCACCCGTATCCGCAGTCGGGCCATGCGGTGGTGCAGCACCTGATCGACACGAAGCGCATCAACGGCTTGCTGGCCACATGCATACTCGGTCTCACGCTGGACGATGAACCGATGCCGGAGATCGGCGCGGCATGGCAGGACTGGGTGGCGGAAAACCTGCGTTTGGGCTGCGCCGGCGAGCAACTGGTGGCGGTGCTGCAGCAGCACGGTTTTTCGCTGGCCAGCAGCATGGCCGCCGTGGCTGCCGTTGCTGCCGCCCGCGCCAAGGCCGTATGACACCGCAGTTCGAACTCGACACCCTGAAAATGCGCATCGCCGCGCCCGAACTGGCGGCGCTCGACTTGCGCGTGCGGGTGCAGCGCGCACTGCGCCAGCTGATACTCGACGGCGTGCTGGCGCCCGGCCTGCGCTTGCCGGCCACGCGGGCGCTGGCGCAGTCGCTGGGCGTGTCGCGCGATACGGTGGAAATGGCGTATGCGCAGCTGCGCCTCGATGGCTATCTGCGGCGGCAAGCGGGATCGGGCAGTTTTGTGTCGCCGACCATAGGCGCGAGCTTGCTGGGCAAGCCTGCGACGGCGCTGCCGGCCTTGTCCGTGCAGCCGGTGGCCCTCAGCGTGCGCGGCGCGCAGATTCTCGCCAGCGGCGGCGTGCTTGATCAGCAAAGCGTCAAGGCCTTCGCCACGGGCTTGCCGGAAACGCGGGCCTTTCCGCTCGACGTGTGGGAGCGCTTGCGGCGCCAGGCGGCCGGCGAACACCAGGCCGGCGTACTGCTGCACGGCGACCCGCAAGGCGCCGAGCCATTGCGCCAGGCCATCGCCGACTATGTCAACCTGGAGCGGGGCGCGCGTGCCACGGCCGATCAGGTGCTGGTGCTGAGCAGCACGCGCCAGGCCCTGTACCTGTGTGCGCAGGTGCTGGCCGACGCGCATGGCCCCATCCTGATGGAAGACCCCGGCTATTTCGGCGCGCGCAAGGCGTTCGAGATGGCGCAATTACGAATCGTGCCCGTGCCCGTCGATGCGGATGGCTTGTCCATCGAGCACCTGCGGGCGGATCGCAGCGGCGCGAACACGGTGTATGTCACGCCGTCGCATCAATACCCGACGGGCGCCACCCTGGCGCTCGAGCGCCGCCTGGCCCTGACCGCCTGGGCGGCCGAACGCCAGGGCTGGATCATCGAGGACGATTACGACAGCCAGTTCCACTATGCGGGTTGGCCGACGGCGTGCGTGCAGGGGCTCGACACGCGGCAGCGCACGATTTACCTGGGCACCTTCGCCAAATCGCTGTATCCGGGGCTGCGCCTTGGCTACATGGTGCTGCCGCCCGCGCTGGTGAAACCGATGACGTACGCACGCAGCATTGTCGATGGCCATACGCCGCAACTCGATCAATTGACACTGGCCCGTTTCATCGCCGATGGCCATTTCGCGGCCCATGTGCGCGCCATGCGCAAGGTCTACGCCGTGCGCCGCGATGCGATGGCGCAGGCCGTGCTGCGGCACTTGCCGCACGTGGTCACGGCGCAGCTGCCGCCGGGCGGCTTGCAGATGCCGTGTCTGCTGCATGAAGGCAGGGACGAGCTGGAGACGCTGCGCCTGGCGGCCCAGGCGGGCATCGTGCTGCCGGGCCTGAGCCGGCTGTATGCGACGCCGCCAGAGCGGGGAGGCTGGCTGCTGGGCTTTGCGGCCTTGACCCCGCACGAGATCGACAGCGGCATCGTCCGCCTGGCCCGCGCACTCGGTTAATGCTGTCAAAGTGGTCTGTTGTATGTTCTTGAATTGGCCTGCTTGAGCAGTCCATGTGGCCATTAATATGCTCCCTTTCAATGGCAGAGGCATATACATGACAACAACCACAACAACCGCCGCCATGGCCGCCAGGGCGCGCTGGCGCGACCTGGCTTCCCCCGCCATGGCGGCCTTCATTTCCGTCCTCGTCAACTATGGCGGCACCTTCGTGCTGGTATTCCAGGCGGCCCAGCTGGCCCAGCTGAGCGCCGCGCAGACGGCGTCCTGGGTCTGGTCGCTGAGCATCGGCGTGGGCGTGACGGGCATCTGGCTCAGCTACCGCTCCCGCGCGCCCATCATCACTGCCTGGTCCACGCCCGGCGTGGCCTTCCTGGCCACCGTCATGCCGCATACGCCGTATGCCGAGGTGATCGGCGCCTACATGGTGTCCGCCATCGCCTTCATTCTGCTGGGCATGTCCGGCGCCTTCGAGCGCCTGGTGCGGCTGATTCCTGGCGGCATCGCCGCCGGCTTGCTGGCCGGTATCCTGCTGCAGTTTGGCGTGAATGCATTCGGCGGCGCCAGCGCCGATCCCGTGCTGGTGGCGGTATTGCTGCTGTCGTACGCCGTGCTGCGCCGTTTCACGGCACGCTTTGCCGTGGTGGGCATCATGCTGATCGGCCTGGCCCTACTGCTGGCGCAGGGGCGCATCGATGCGCAAGGTATCGAGCTGGCCCTGGCTGCGCCCGTGTTCGAGATGCCGCGCTTTTCCGTGGCGTCCCTGCTGGGCGTGGCGTTGCCCCTGTTCTTGATCACCCTGACGGGGCAATACATGCCCGGCATGCTGGTGCTGCGCAATGACGGTTACCAGGTCAGCGCCAATCCGATTTTGACGGTGACGGGACTCGGTTCGCTGCTCATGGCGCCGTTCGGTGCGCATGCGTTCAACGTGGCTGCCATCACGGCCGCCATCTGCACGGGCAAGGATGCGCATGCGGACCCGTCGAAGCGCTATGTCGCGGGGCTGGCGTGCGGCGTGCTGTACATCCTGGTGGGTATCTTCGGTGTCACCCTGGCCACCCTGTTCATGGTCTTGCCGCGCCCCTTCATCACGGCGCTGGCAGGCCTGGCCCTGCTGGGCGCCATCGGCAACAGCCTGGCGCAGGCCATGGCGGAGGTGCGCATGCGCGAAACGGCGCTGATCACCTTCCTGGCGACGGCCGCGAACGTGACCCTGCTGGGCGTGGGCGGCGCCCTGTGGGGGCTGGCGGCCGGGTTGGCGGCGCATGGGCTGATGCATGGCTGGCGCAAGGCGGCATAGCAAGACAGGTTGCCCATGTTGCCCGCCGCCGCATACAATTGCTGCGCCCGTGCCCGTTGGCACCGTACTTTCCCCGATGTGAGCGATGGCCGACCTGACTTCCCTGACGCAGTATCTGCTGGCGATCACGCCCGCCTTCCTCGTCTGCGCCGCCTTGCTGCTGGCCATTCCACGGACGGTCCCGCTGCTGCGCGTGCTCGTGCACATGCTGTTTTTCGTGCTGGCGCGCGATGCGATGACGGCGCACGGCTATTGGCAAGTGGCGGCGGGCGGCTTGCGCTTCACGGCGCCGCCGCTGGTCTTGCTGGCGCTGGGCGCCATGTCGCTGGGGCTGGTGGCAAGTACTTGCTGGCTGGAAAGCGAGGCGCGCCGCCAGATCCGCTGGCTGGGCATGCGCCCGGCCCTGTCCGTGCTGCTGGGCGTGGCGGGCGCTTGCCTGATCGTCGCGCTGGCGACGGGCTTGAAAGTCCTGTTTGATTTGCCCTCGCTGGCGCCCGTCGCGCCATCCGCGCTGCCCTTGCTGCTGGGCTTTGCGCTGGCGGCCAACTGTTATGAGGAATTGCTGTTTCGCGGCTTGCTGCAGCAGCAATTGCGCGCCTGGCTGCCGGCCTGGCGCGCGGCGCTGGTGTCGGGCCTGCTGTTTGGCCTGTGCCACGCGTTTCTTGCCACCACCGTCACGCAGGTGGGCGCGCCCATCCTCGTGTTCACCGTGATCGAAGGCGTGGTGGCGGGGCTGGTATATTGCCGTGCCGGCTTGCTGGGCGCGTCCCTGGCCCATGGCCTGGCGATTTTTGCGCTGGCCGCCGGCTGGGTGTGAATCTTGTTGTTTACTTTCACTATTAATGAAAAGCGAGAAAGCGATGCCAGTCAGTTTCTACCTGAATACCCGTCCCGTCCTGGGCGAGCGCGTCTACCTGCATGACACGGCGCAAGTGATTGGCGATGTGCAGATCGGCGATGACTGTTCCATCTGGTGCAACAGCGTGCTGCGCGGCGACGTCAACCGCATCGTCATCGGCGAAGGCAGCAACATCCAGGACTTTTCCATGGGCCATGTGTCGCACAAGAACGCGGCCAAGCCCGACGGTTCACCCTTGACCATCGGCAAGTACGTGACCATCGGCCACTCCGTGATCTTGCATGGCTGCACGATCGGCGACGAGTGCCTGATCGGCATGGGCAGCATCGTCATGGATGACGTGGTGGTGGAAAAACACGTGATGCTGGGCGCGGGCAGCCTGGTGTCGCCGGGCAAGGTGCTGGAAAGCGGCCACCTGTACGTGGGCCGCCCCGCCGCCAAGGTGCGCGCACTGACGGACGCCGAGATCGCCTACCTGCGCTATTCAGCCGAGCATTATGTGCGCGTGAAGAACAACTACCTGGTGGGCGAACCGGGTTGATGCGTCAGGCTGGCGCCGTGGCCAGCGCATTGATGCGCGCCGCCATGGCGCGCGCATCAGGCACGCCCAGTACCAGGCGCGCCCATTTTTCGCCTTGCAATTCGATGACCAGTGGCTGCATGCCGCGCGTCATGAAGACGAACTGGCGGTCGCCGCCCTTGTGGTAAGTACCCGCCGAAATGACTCCCGGCAAGTTGGTGCCCGGTGCGCGCAAGCCCAGGGCCGCGCCGCGGAAACCGTCATCGTCGGTGGCGCCACGCACATGCCGCAGGGGAATGCACAGGTTGCCGTGGAAGGATGCCAGCTTTTCCCACAGGGCCAGGCGGATGGTCAGTGCATCGTCGTTCAATTCGAGGCTGGGCATGGTGTCTCCTTCGGTGGTTGATCCAGATGGCTTAACAGGCGTTCGCCCAGCAGGCGGGACGTATCGGCGCCCGTGTCCAGCACGGCGGCACGGCACAGCGCCGTGATGGCGGCGTCAGAGGGCGCCAGTTCCTTCAGGGCGATGATCAGCAAATCGACCGCTTCTTCCCGCGCCGGCCAGCCAGGCTGCAGTGCCTGTGTCAGCACGCGCTCAAACAGATGGCGCTTGGAGCCGAAAGCCTTGTACAGGCTGCCGCGCAGCAAACCCGTAGCCTTGACCAGGTCATCGATCGACGCGGCGTTGTAGCCCAGGCTGCCAAAGACGGCGGCAGCCTGGCTGGTGACGGTCGCTTCGTCAAAGTTGCGTGGTCTGGCCATGGGGCAGGAGGTAAGGTGTCTGGCGGGGCGGGATGCCCGTTTCTGTTACCACTATATGCATTGGTGAACGATTGGTCAATAACTATCTGCGGTCTGCCGTTTCGCGCAGTTCCGGCCGCGGCGCCAGGTCTTGCGGCAGGCGCAGGCCGGAGACGAGGCCCAGGCGCCGCAACAGCAGCAGCATCCACCAGCCCGGGTCCCATTCGCCCGGCAGCAGGCCCAGCCTGGCTGAACCCGGATACGCGTGATGGTTGTTGTGCCAGCATTCGCCCATGGTCAGCAGCGAGGTCAGGCGGATATTCCTGCCTTGCACGGCGGCGCCGTCGACATGAAAGTGCATTTGCCCATGGTTGTGGGCGAAGTAGCCGATCAGCCAGTGACCGAGCACGCCGGCGCTGACCCGCGCGCAGACGCCCCAGCAAACCAGGCCCCAGCCGCCCCAGACGTAGAACAGCACGGCCCACGGCAGTTGCTGCAGCATCCAGGTTTTTTCCAGAAAAAGGTAAAAGCGATCGTGCGCGATGCGCGGCTCGATGGCGATGTGCGGCGGGTGGTCGAGGTCCAGACGGCAATGCAGTTGCCACCACGCATCGCGCCAGACGCCGGCGCCGTGGCGCAAATAGGGGTGGCAGTCGGGCAGGCGCTGGGCATAGTCGCGCAGTTCATGCTGGCGCAGCAGGCCCAGCGGGCCGCTCAGGCCCACGAGCACGCCCAGGTACACGAGCAGGTATTCCAGCCATTTTGGGCATGCAAAGCTGTCGTGGATCAGCTTGCGGTGGCTGCCCAGCGAATGGCCGAACAGCAGGACGATGGCCGTACCGGCCGCAAACAACAGCAGGCCGGTCCAGCTGAAAAAGCACAGGGCGCCCGTCACGGCGCCGGCCAGCATGGCCGTCAGCCACAGCGATGGCCAAGGCGCGTAGCGCACTGTGCCGTCCAGCACGCTGTGCGCATGTGTGGCGCGGGCGCGGTGGCTGTCCAGGCTGGCTGCGATTATCAACCCTTGGGGGCCGACGACGGTTGCGTGTACTTGTCGAAGTTGGTGATGTAGTCGTTGAAGTTGTCGGTCAGCATGCGCTTGTACTGTTCCGTGAAGAAGGCCACGGCGCCTTCCTTCTCTTCCTGCATCTTGGCCACGTCGTTGCTCTTGCTGGCGACGAGGAAGGCGTTGAAGCGAGCCGCCGCGTACAGCAGCGAGGTGGCCACTTCATTGCCGCCGCTGTGCATGCATTGTTCATTGGCCAGGGCGATGACCTGGTCGGCGCGTTCCCAGAATTCAGGGCCTGGTGCTGGTTTTGTCGTTGGTGTGCTCATAAAATCCCTCATGAAAGTGCGCGCCAGTCTACACAGGGGGGCGCGGGCTGTCCAGCCGCGCGGCTGCCAGTCAGGGCGCTTGCAGGATCTGTTCCACCAGCACGGCCAGCGGCTGGCGGATGTCGAGCACGATGCCGGTTTCGTCGGCCTGCAGGGGCTGCAGGGTGGCCAGCTGGCTGTCGAGCAGGCTGGGCGGCATGAAGTGACCAGGGCGCTGCAAACGGCTTTCCAGCACGGCGCGCGGGCCGTCCAGGTGGGCAAAGCGCAGGGCCGGGTCGCCTGCGCGCAGCACGTCGCGGTAGGCGCGTTTCAGGGCCGAGCAGGAGACGACGAGGCCGCTGCCTTGCGCGCGGGCCGTGGCGATGCGCTCGCGCAGGGCGGCCAGCCAGCCGGCCCGGTCGGCATCGTCGAGCGGGATGCCGGCCGCCATCTTGGCCACGTTTTCCGGGGGATGTACGTCGTCGCCTTCCACGTAGGGCACGCGCAAGGCTTCCGCCAGCCGGCTGCCGACGGCGCTCTTGCCGCAGCCGGACACGCCCATCACGACCCAGCGCACGGCGGGCACGCCCAGGCTCAAGGCGCCGAAACGATGACGGTGACGCGGCGGTTTTCTGCCTTGCCCGTTTTGCTGGCGTTCGAGGCCACGGGCTTGCTCATGCCCAGGCCCTTGACGGTGATGTTGTCGCGCGGAATGCCCGATGCGCTCATGGCGTCGGCCACCACGTTGGCGCGCGCCAGCGACAGCTTGTTGTTGTACGCTTCCGTGCCTTCGTTATCCGTATGGCCTTCCACGCGCATGTGGGTGATGCCCACTTTCAGCAGGGCGGCGCTGATCTTCTGGATGGCGACGCGGCTGGGCGGGATCAGCTTGGCGGCGTCGAATTCGAACAGCAGCTTGTCGGTAAAGCTCAGTTCCCAGCCTTCATCGGTCTGGTTGAAGCCTTGTTCCTTCAGGGTGGCGACTTGCTCGGCGTTGAACAGCGGTTTGGTCTCTGGCGTGCTCTGGCAGGCGGCCAGCAGGCCCAGCATGAACAAGCCGAGGAAGCCGCGGCGTAATTGCGTGTAGATGAATTGCATGGTGTTGCTCCTTGGTTCAGGGGTGAATATGGGGTTGCGGCAGGCGCGCCACCTGGCGCGTGCCGCGTTGCGCCTGCTTGGCGCGGTACATGGCTTCATCCGCCGCGCCCACCAGCGAGACGGCGTCGATGGCGTGATCGGGGAAGACGGCCACGCCGATGGTCAGCGAGCTGACGATACTGTTGCCCGTGGGCAGTTCAATGGCTTGCGCCATGGCGGCGATGATGTTGTCGGCGATGTGCATGGCATCGCTGCTGTTGCGCAGCGGCTTGAGCAGGATGGCGAATTCGTCGCCGCCCAGGCGCGCCACCAGGTCGCCCTCGCGCAATTGCTGCTTGATGCGCGCGGCGATCGTCACCAGCACCCGGTCGCCCGAGGCATGGCCGAAGGTGTCGTTGATGTATTTGAAACGGTCGCTGTCGAGAAACAGCACGGCCACCTTGCCATTGCCGACCCGCGCTTCGAGGATGGCGCGTTCCAGCTCCGCTTCCATGAAGGCGCGGTTCGACAGACCCGTCAGGCTGTCGTGGTTGGCGCGGTGCGACAGCGAGGCGTTTTCCTTTTGCAGATGGCTTTGCCATGCTTCCAGTTCGTCGAGCAGGGCGTTGAAGTCGTCATTGATCTGGTTCAACTCAGCAATATTGGCCGGCGGCACGCGCAGTTCGAACGAGCGGTCGCGCCGCACGCGGTGGGCCGTTTCCGCCAGGTGGCGCAGGGGGGACGTGATTTCCGTTTCCATGCGGCGCGACAGGCGCACGGCGACGGCCAGGCTGAGCACCAGGCAAGCGAGCAGGCAGGACAGGCCGCTGAGCAGGAAAGGCAGCAGGCTGCGGCTGTGCGGCACCAGGGTGATGCTGCCGATGGCCTGTTCATCGTGCGTGATGGGGAAAACCAGCGAATCGGGCAGCATCCAGCCCGTCAGCGCGCGTTCGATGTAGTAGCGCGTGCCATGTTCGCCCCGTTCCCAGCGGGCCAGCACCTTGCCTGCCTTGTCGTTCACCTGCGCCCGGTCGATATCTTCATTGACGCCGATCAGGGCCAGCGCTTCCCTGGCGGCCATGGGGTCGCCAAAGACGACGGCCGCCTCCACCGTATAGCTCATCGAGCGGGCCACCAGGCGCAGGTTCTGGTCCGAATACACGCGCAGGGCCAGCAGCGCCACGGCCGTCAGGGTCAGGCCGGCCGCCAGCACGGCGATCAGCGACACGCTCAGGTGGGCGCGCCGCAGCACGCTGTCGAGCGTGGGACGGGGCTTGCGCACCAGTTTTTTTGGGATGCTGGCGCTCATGGCGGCGGTCCCTTGCGACGTGCAATTTGCAAGGCGTTCGGATGCACGCGCAGGCCGCTGCGGGCGATGGCGTCGAGGTTGACGTCAAAACCGATTTGCGCCTCGTTCAGGCGCAGGCAGAACATGGTGCCCACGGTGCAGGACGTGCCCGGTTCGGCGACCGATAAAATCGGCTTGCCGATGATCTGCGCCAGCAGGTGCTCGCGCTCGCCCTCGGGCAGGCTGCCCAGGTAGATGACGTCGCATTCGCTGGCCGCGCTGGCCACTGCCGGGATTTTCACGCGGATGCGCTGGCCCAGGCTGGAGGCGGGCGTGTCGACGATGGCCGCGCCGTAGCGGGGCGCACCGACCATGCAGACGCGCACTTCCTGGCGCGCCACGGGCCAGCGCACATAACTGATGATGCCAAACAGGACCTGGGCCACCTCGGCCGGACGCCTGGCGTCGGCCGCCGCGCCCGTTTGCGCCCACGCCGCGCACGGCGCCAGCGCGCTGCAGGCAAGCAACGAGGCCAGCAGCGCGACAGCGAACAGGGCAGGCAGCGCATGGCGCTGCCGGTGGCGAGGGAAGGAGGGCACGGCGTCGGTGTCTTTATTCAGGTCGGGTGGCTACTTAAAATGTTACTCAGCAACACAGACTCTACGGAAGTCCCGGTTGAAAGTAAATCACGGCGCTACGCCATACAACCTTGCATTATAAACACGAATGTTAAAACTTGCATTCTTTGCCATGAGAATTACTTATCAACACTGCCGTGGCGCGCCAGAGTGTTGCTATTCTTCCAGTGTCGCTTCCAGCAAGTCGATTTCGCGCAGCAGGCGCAAATGGATGGTGTCGTCCAGTTCACCCGAAATGCGGCGGCGGAACAGTTCGTCCCGCTCCGCATTCAGCGCTTCCAGGCGCAGCGCGCGCTCGGCCTTGGCCAGTTCCTGCAGCCGCATCGCCTCGTCGTTGCTGCTTTCGCCGTACGCGAGGCGGCGCCGGTAGGCTTCGATCAGGCGGTTGGCCGCTTCCGTGACGACTTGCTGCTTGTCATTCTTGTCGATGCCCTCGCACACTTTTTCCAGCCGCGCGATGGCCGCTTCGGCCGCGGCGGCGCGGGCATTGCGCTCTTCCGTCGAGCGGCGCGCGGGCGGCGCGAACACCAGGCCCTTGGTCAGCAGGGGCAGGGTGACGCTGGCCAGCAGCAGCGACAATAAAATCACGCCCATGGCCAGGAAGATGACGAGGTCGCGCGCGGGAAAGCGCGTGCCGTCTGGCAAGAACAAGGGCAGGGTCAGGATGCCGGCCAGGGTCAGCGCGCCGCGCACGCCCGCGAACGAGGCCACCAGCAGCAAGCGCAGGCTGGGACGGGCCAGCAGCGCCGCGTCCTTCGATTCGCCAGCCACCTTCTTGTGGTGCTTGAACAGGGTCAGCTTCATGGAAATGAAGACCCAGAGGAAGCGCATGAAGGTCAGTCCCACGGTGATGGCGATGACGAACAGGGGCAGTTTCCAGGCGCTGCCGGCGCCGATTTCGGCCGAGGCGGCCGGCAAGCCGGCAACGGTGGTGGGCAGTTGCGCGCCCAGCATGACGAAGATCACGCCATTCAAGACCAGTTGCACGGTATCCCACACGGCCTTGCGCTGGGTGCGCGTGGCGGCCAGCGGGCGCCCGATCAGGTCGGCGTAATGCATGGACACGCCCGCCGTGGCGGCGGCCAGGATGCCGGAACCGTGGATTTGCTCGGCGCCTAGGTAGGCGGCGAACGGGATCAGGATGCTGATGAGGATTTGCAGGCCAGGCTCTTCGCCGACCTTGCTCACCAGCCATTTATTTGCCAGGCCCACGCCCCACGAGATGGCCAGGCCGATGATGATGCCGCCGCCCGCTTCCTGCAGGAAACTCAGCGAGGCGGCGCCGATGGAAAAGCCGCCCGTCATCATGGCGCCTACGGCAAACGTGAAACAGACGAGGCCCGACGCGTCGTTCAGCAGGGATTCGCCTTCGAGGATGTGCATCAGGCGCGGCGGAATCGGGTTGCCGGCGGCGATTGCCGAGACGGCCACGGGGTCGGTCGGCGACAGGATGGCGCCCAGCGCGAAGGCGACGGCCAGCGGCACGCTGGGAATCAGCCAGTCGATGAAAAAGCCCATGCCCAGCACGGTAAACAGCACCAGGCCGATGGCCAGCATCAGGATCGAGCGCGCGTCGGAAAAGAAGGCGCCCTTGGGAATGCGCCAGCCATCGAGAAACAGCAGCGGCGGAATGAAGAGCAGGAAGAAAATGTCGGGATCGAGCGGCACTTGCACGCCAAACACGGCCAATCCCGTGCCGCCGGCAATCTGGATCAGCGGCAGCGGCAGCTTGACCCAGCGCGAGCGGGCGAGAAAGCCGCACAGGACGACGGTCAACACGAGGATGAGGATGATGGTAACGGTATGCATGAAGGAGCGGCGGCGTGCTGAAACGCTGATTATAAGGCGCAGCCCGCCTGCGGGCACGGCCTGCGTGTCATTGCGTACATACAACAAGTCACAATCGCGGTAAGATTGTCACTGTGGCCCTGTTGCCGCTGCCATTGGCCGGCGGCCCATGCGCCTTGCTTTTACCCTGGCCTTTACTTTTCACTGGTTCCTGTTTTGCTCAAGAAAATCTTCACCGGCTTGCTGCTGTCGCTGGCATTGCTCATCGTGGCGGCCCTGGCCGCGTATCTGTATTACTGGCGCCCCGCGCTGGCGCCCATCGATCCGCCTGCCGCCACGGCCTTTTCCCCGCAAGTGGTGGAGCGGGGCCGCATCCTGGCGGGCATGGGCAATTGCGCCGCCTGCCATACGGCCAAGGGCGGCGCCGAGTACGCGGGCGGCCACGGCCTGGCCACGCCGTTCGGCACGATTTATGCGACGAATATCACGCCCGACAGGCAAACGGGCATCGGCCGCTGGTCGCTGGCCGCCTTCCAGCGGGCCATGCGCGAAGGCGTGGGCCGCGATGGCGCCCATTTGTATCCCGTCTTTCCGTACACCCATTTCAACCTCGTCTCGGATACGGACTTGACGGCCTTGTACGCGTATTTCATGACGCGCCCGCCCGTGTACGCGGCCGCGCCCGCCAACAGCGTGCCGTTCCCCCTGAACTTGCGGCCGCTACAGGCGGGCTGGAAGCTGCTGTTTTTCAAGCCAGCGACGTTCCAGCTTGATCCTGCGCAAGGACTGGACTGGAACCGGGGCCGCTATCTGGCCGAAGGCCTGGCCCATTGCGCCGCCTGCCACACGCCGCGCAATGCGCTGGGCGCCGAGCTTGCCGGTTCGTCCTATCTGGGCGCGCCCATCGACCACTGGTATGCGCCGGCCTTGACCAGCGCCAACACGGCACCCTTGCCATGGACGCAGGACGAGCTGTACGCCTTCCTGCGGACGGGCGCGACGGCCTTGCACGGCGTGGCGGCCGGGCCCATGTCGGCCGTTGTGCACGAAGGCATGGGCGCCTCGCCCGATAGCGATATCCGCGCGCTGTCCGTGTATTTTGCCGGCCTGGCCGGGGCGGAACAACGCCAGGTCGATACCGATACCGTTGTGAAAGCTGGCATCGAGCGCTCGCAGCGCGTCAGCCTGGTCGACAACGACCGCGGCGCCAGCCTGTACGTGGCCGCCTGCGCGTCGTGCCACTCGAACAGCGACGGCCGGCCCGTGTCCCTGCGCCCGGAACTGAGCCTGAACAGCGCCGTCAGCGCGCCCGATCCTGCCAACCTGATCCAGGTGATATTGCACGGCATCAGCAAGGATGACGCCATGCCCGGCGTGCTGATGCCCGGCTTTGCCGCCTCGCTGACAGACAATGACGTGGCCCAGCTGGCCGCCTATCTGCGCCGCAGCCGCAGCCACCAGCCGGCCTGGACGAATCTGGAAGCGGCCGTGACGCGCGCGCGTGCCGGCAAGTAATCTCTGAAAGTTTCTTATGTACAACACTCATGTATAACCTTATTGTCAATGGACAGCCCTTCGGCACCGAGGCCGACGCCGAGACGCCCCTGCTGTGGGTGCTGCGCGATGAAGTCCATTTAAAGGGCACGAAGTTTGGCTGCGGCATCGGCATGTGCGGCGCCTGCACCGTGCACGTGGATGGCCGCGCCATGCGCTCGTGCATCACGCCGATTGCCGCCGTGGCCGGCTGCGCCGTCACCACCATCGAAGGCCTCTCGCCCGATGGCACGCACCCTTTGCTGCGGGCGTGGCTGGCCACGCAGGCGCCCCAGTGCGGCTATTGCCAGTCGGGCCAGATCATGCAGGCGGCCACTTTGTTGCAAGACTATCCGCAGCCGACGGATGCGAATATCGATGCCGTCATGAGCGGCAACCTGTGCCGCTGCATGGCGTATGTGCGCATCCGCAAGGCAATTAAACTGGCGGCCGGCATGCAGGAGGCGCCCGGTGCTTAAGTTGCCGAAAGAAAATTCTGCTGCCCGTCCCAGCTCGCTGGGGCGGCGCGGCTTCCTGATCGCCGCTGCAGGCACCGGTTTTACTCTGGCCTTCCTGCGCGCTGACAGCTCCCTGGCCGCCGGCAAGGCGGCATCCGTGCCGCCCGCGAAGCCCTCAGCACCCGTGTTCGACCCCAGCATCTGGTTCCATATCGGCGTCGATGGCATGATCACCGTCAATATCGCCAAGGCGGAAATGGGCCAGCATATCGGCACGGCCCTGGCGCGTATCGTTGCCGAGGAGCTGGAGGCGGACTGGAGCAAGGTGCGCCTGCATTACGTGGATACGGACCCGAAATGGGGACTGATGGTGACGGGCGGCAGCTGGTCCGTGTGGCAGAATTTCGATCCGCTCAGCCGTGCCGGTGCGGCCGGCCGCCTCGCGCTGGTCGAGGAGGGCGCGCGCCTGTTGCGCGTGCCTGTGTCCGCCTGCCACGCCAGACTGGGCGTCGTGCATGGCCGGGGGCGGTCGATCAGCTATGGCGACATCGTGCGCCGTGGCAAGCTGGCGCGCCAGTACACGTCCGAGCAACTGAAAGCCATCGTGCTCAAGACGCCGCCGCAGCGCAGCCTGATCGGCCAGCAGGTGCAGGCGCTCGACATCCCCGCGAAAATCAATGGCACGGCCGTGTATGGAATCGATGCGGAAATCGAGGGCATGCTGTTTGCGCGTCCGAAGATCCCGCCCACGCGCTACGGCGCGAAAGTGGTGTCCATCGATGATACGGCCGCGAAAAAGGTCAAGGGCTACCTGCGCTCGTTCGCCTTGCAAGACCCCAGCGGCACAGTGCCCGGCTGGGTCATGGTGGTGGCCGAAACGTATGCGGCCGCCATGCGCGCGGCCGACCTGGTGCAAGTGAAATGGCGGGCCGGCCCGGCAGCGCACGTGGCGGAGCAGGATATTCTCAACTATGCCACCAAGCAGCTGGCCGATGCCAGCCTGGGCGCCCGCGTGGTCGATGATGACGGCGTGGAGCAAGCGTTCAAGGATGCCAGCCTGCAACTGGAACGCCACTATACGACCAGCACCGTGTTGCATTTCCAGCTGGAACCGGTGAATGCCCTGGCGCAGGAAATCGACGGCATTTGGCACATTCATGCGGGCAATCAGTGGCAATCACTGATCCTGCCCGTGCTGGCGCAAGCGTTGAATGTGCCGGAAAGCAAGGTGATGCTGCACACCTATCTGCTCGGCGGCGGTTTCGGGCGGCGCCTGAATGGCGATTATTGCGTGCCGGCCGCGCTGGCGGCGCAAGCCGTGGGGCGCCCCGTCAAGATGATTTGCACGCGGGCCGACGACGCCCGTTTCGATTCGCCCCGTTCGCCGTCCGTGCAGCATGTGCGCATGGCGTTCGACGCCGCCGGCAAGGTGTCGGCCATGGTGCACGAGGCCAGCGCGGGCTGGCCCACGCAAGCGATGATTCCCGCTTTCCTGGCCAAGGATAAGCAGGGTCATCCGTACGACCCGTTCGCCATCGCCGGCGCCGACCACTGGTACACGGTGGGCGCGCAGCGCGTGCGGGCCGTGTCGAACGACCTGGCCAACAGCAGTTTCCGCCCCGGCTGGCTGCGCTCCGTGGGGCCGGGCTGGACGAATTGGGCTGTGGAAAGTTTCATGGACGAGGCGGCGCAGGCGGCCAAGGTCGATCCGCTGGCGTTCCGGCTGTCCTTGCTGCAGGCCACGGGGAGAAATGCGGGCAGCGCGCCGAACGCCGTCGGCGGCGCCGCGCGCCTGGCCCACGTGCTGCAGCGGGTGGCGGACAAGGCCGGCTGGGGCACGGCCATGCCGCCCGACACGGGCCTGGGCATCGCCGCCACCTTCGGCCAGGAACGCGACATGCCCACCTGGACGGCGTGCGTGGCGCGAGTCAAGGTCGATCGCAGCACTTGCATGGTGAAAGTCGAAAAGCTGTTCATGGTGATCGACGCGGGCAGCATCGTCGACCCCGATGGCGCGCTGGCGCAGGCGGAAGGGGGCGCCCTGTGGGGCGTGAGCATGGCCTTGCATGAGGGAACGGCTTTCCTGAACGGCGAAGTGAAGGATACCAATCTGAATACCTACACGCCCTTGCGCATGGCCGACGTGCCCGAGCTCGATATCGAATTTGTGGCCAGCACGGCAACGGCGACGGGCATGGGCGAACCGCCCACGACAGCCGTGGCGCCGGCGATCGGCAATGCCATCTTCGCCGCCGTGGCTTCGCGCGTGCGGCATTTGCCGATCCGCCCGGAAGCCGTGCTGAAGGGGCTGGACCGGCACGGCGCCGTATAGTCTTGCCTTCCTGGCGGCGAGGCGTGAACGGCCGCGCAGGAATGGCCGTGGGCTGCTACACTGAGCTTAGTCGCCCGGGGCATGCAGGCTGTCCCCCGGCCCGGCAAGATCAGCGTAAAATCAGCGCACAGCTTGACTTCAGCTTTAGCTTGATCCCAGCTCGATTGCGGAGGCAACCATGCAAGAACAATTTGTCAGCATTACGGCCGATGAACTTCAAATGGATGGCGTGCTTGACATGCCCGAGCGGCCCGTGGGCATCGTCCTGTTTGCCCACGGCGCAGGCGCCGACAGCGACTACCTGGGCGCCTCCAGCCATGCCACTTCCCAGGATTTTTTGCGAGCGGGCATCGCCACCCTGCGTTTCGACCAGGGCGGTGTCGGGCCTGGCGGCGGCAGCAATGGCCACGCGTATTTCGTGCGCAGCGATATCGTGCTGCTGGCGCGCCAACTGGAAAAAGCCCTGGGCTGGCTGCAGCTCGACGCATCCACGCGGCGCTTGCCCTGCGGCCTGTACGGCTATGGCACCAGCGCTGCCGTCGTGATGCAGCTGGCGGCCTGGCGCAGCGCGGAAATCGCCGCGCTGGCCGTCTGCGATGGCCAGGTGGAAATGGCCGGCAAGGCGGCGCTGGAAAACGTGCGCGTGCCATCGTTGCTGATCGTGGGCGGGCGCGACCCCGACGTGGCCGGCCTGAACCGCATGGCGTTCGCCACCTTGCGCTGCGACAAACAACTGGAACAGATCGCCGCACCTGGCGGCCCCGACACGCGGCACCAGGCGGCCCTGCTGGCCACGGACTGGTACACGCGCCACTTCAACGGGCATACCAGCACGGCGCAGTAGCGCAGCGGATCAGGCGGCGCGCAAGTTCTTCGCATGGAAGCGCACATGCTCTTCCATGAAGCTGGCGATGAAGTAATAGCCGTGGTCGTAGCCGGCATGGCGGCGCAGCCGTAATGGCTGGCCGGCGTCGCGGCACGCCGCTTCGAATACTTCGGGGTACAGTTGCTCCGGTAAAAACTTGTCGGCCAGGCCCTGGTCGATCAAAATGCCGTTAGGAAACAGTGCCGGTTTGCCTTGCAGGCCGCGCATCAGCGCGCTGGCGTCGTACTGTTGCCAGCTGGACTCATCGCTGCCCAGGTAGCCCGTGAAAGCCTTTTTCCCCCACGGACACTCGCTCGGTGCGGCGATGGGGGCGAAGGCGGATACGGAGCGGAACAGTTCCGGGTTGCGCAAGGCCAGCACCAGCGCGCCATGGCCGCCCATCGAGTGGCCGAAAATACCCGTGCGTTGCGCATCGATCGCCAGTTCCTGTTCCAGCAGGGCGCGCAGTTCCAGCAGGTAGCTATACATCCGATAATGGTTGCTCCACGGCGCCTCGGTGGCGTCCACGTAAAAGCCGGCGCCCACGCCGAAATCCCAGGAATCGCTTTCGCCCGCAATGGTCGCGCCACGGGGGCTGGTGTCGGG
Organism: Janthinobacterium sp. BJB426; assembly: GCF_002735705.1. Taxonomy (GTDB): domain Bacteria; phylum Pseudomonadota; class Gammaproteobacteria; order Burkholderiales; family Burkholderiaceae_D; genus Janthinobacterium. The sequence goes on along the minus strand of NZ_PDZL01000014.1, from coordinate 105,873 downwards.
GGCGATCAGGATCACGCCTTCCTCGGCCGCCACGCGCTGCGCGCCGCCCTTGATCATGAATGTTTCTTCCGTGCAGGTCAGGCCCGCCAGGTAAAACAGGGCGGGGCGTTTGGTGGTGGCAGTGGCGCCTGGCGCCGTGTCGGGAATGAAGGCCGAGAAACGCATGGGCAAGCCGATGGCTTGCGTGTCGTGGCGATAAAAGCGTTGTACGCCGCCAAAACAGGCGTGTTCACTCAACAGTTCCAGCATGAATTCTCCTCGTTAATCGCACAGTATAGCGAGAGCGGCGCAGCGCCGGCACGGGATCAGCCCAGCATGGCCGCTAATGCAGGCAAGATGTCTTGTACCGGGGCTTCGGTCTTGAAGGTCAGTAAATGGTCGGCGCGCGTCTTGCCCAGGTTGATGGCGGCCACAGGCTTGCCCGTTTCGGCCGCCATGCGGCACAGGCGAAAGCTCGAATACACCATGACCGATGAACCCACTACCAGCAGGGCGCTGGCCGTGCGCATCTTGCTTTCGGCTTCGGCCGCGCAGGCGGCGGGCACGCCATCGCCGAAAAACACCACGTCGGGCTGCAGGGTGCCGCCGCAACGGGGACAGACGGGCAGGTGGAAGGTGGCCAGCTGCGATGGTTCCAGCAAGGCGTCGCCATCGGGCGCTGGCGTGGCCGTGGCGCCCAGCAGTTGCGGATTGTCATGTTCGAGCTGATCCTGGATCAGGCGGCGCGTGTGGCGGGTCCGGCAATCGAGGCACACCACGCCATGTATGCTGCCGTGCAACTCCGTGACGGCTGGGCTGCCAGCCTGCTGATGCAGGCCATCCACGTTCTGCGTGACCAGGCCGCCTATTCTCCGGCGCTGGGCCAGTTGCGCGATGGCCAGGTGACCGGGATTCGGCGTGGCGCGCGCCAGGGTTGGCCAGCCGACCATGCTGCGCGCCCAGTAGCGGCGGCGCACGGTTTCCAGGCGGCGAAAATCGGGGCCTTGCACGGGCGCGTTGCCGCGCCGCACGCCTTGCGTGTCGCGGTAGTCCGGTATGCCGGACGCCGTGCTGATGCCGGCGCCCGTCAGCAGCAGCACGTCGGGATGGCGCTGCAGGAACTGCGCCAGCTGCTCAAGGGCAAGAGCGTCGCTGGCGGGCTGCTGGCTGGCGAAGGAAAAATTTTGCATGATGCGCCATGCTAACCGAAAAGCACGACGCCGTTGCAAGGGTGATGTTTATTCCAGCTTCATGCCGAAACGCTGCAGCCGCGGCTGCCAATGGTCCTGGATATTGGCCGAGACGAGGATGCGCTCGGCCTTGCCGATCAGTAATTCACGTGGCACGAAGCCGAAATAGCGCGAGTCGGCGCTGTTGTCGCGGTTGTCTCCCAGCATGAGGAAATGGTCGGCCGGCACTGTCACGGGGGCGAAGCTGCGCGCCGCGCCCGTCATTTGCGGCAAGACCTGGATGCGGTGCTGTTCGGTCTGGTTGCGTTCGCTGATGCGCTGGGCCGTCAGCCGGCCCACGTGGGCGATGGTTTCCGGCGCCGTGTCGAGCGCAGTGTACTGGGCGGGCTGGCCATTGATGACCAGCTGCTCGTTGCGCATTTCCACCGTGTCGCCGGGCAGGGCGATGATGCGCTTGATCAATCGCGTGCCGTCTTTCGGCGAAGAAAAGGTGACGATGTCGCCCCGCTGCGGTTCGCCCAGGCGCTGCAGCACGATATCGGTGAGCGGCACTTTCAGGTTGAAGGCCAGGCGGTTGACGAAGACCACGTCGCCTTCGAGCAGGTTGGGGCGCATCGACGCCGACGGTATGGGATTCCAGTCCGCCACGGCCGTGCGGAACACGCCGAACAGCAGGAGGAACATCAAAAAACCTTTGTTGGCGCGCATCCATGTGCTCATGTCGGCTCTTTCGCTGGGCTGTGCCCGTGATGGTGAAGGGGGCGCCATTGCTGCTGGCGCCATATCACGATGCACGGCGAGGCTGAAGCCAGTCTTAAATCACGCCAATGCGCGCGCCATGGCGTACCGCTGTTGCGTGCATGCATCACTACGCCGGTATCAAGGGTGCTGGCACGGTGTCTGCGTGTCGTCGCCGTTCCGCAGGCGCTTGCCGTGCAGGTCATCCCACAGTTCGCCGAGCGCCACCAGCAAGCCGCCGCCCACGAAGGGGATCGCCACCAGCCATGGCATGCTGTCGAGCCATGGCCCCAGCACGATGGCCGAGACCACGGCGATGACGATGGCACTGCACCAGAAGCGGCGCGGATGCCGCAGGATCAGCAGGTAGTGAAAGTCGTTCATACATCCTCCTTGGTGAGCATGCGGAACAGCCGGGTGGCCAGGATACTGCTGACGGCAATGACGATGCAGCCGTCCAGGAAAAACAGCACCTTGCCAACCAGGTGCATGCCTTGCACGAGATAGGCGGGCAGTTCCCGCGCTTCCGCCCACTGCGTCATGCGTGCCAGCACGATGGCGGCGGCAAAGATGACGACGGCCAATGCCAGCACCACCAGCACGTGTTCGAACAGGCGTAGCCGCAATTTCATGTTGGACTTGGCAAGGTAGGGAAGATTCCCGAACCTTGAAGTTATCAGTCCAATATCGCACTGCTTTGCGTTTGCACAAAGTCGCCGGTGATAGGATAAAAGTCGTGTTGCTGGCAGAAAAATGCGCCGTCTCAGGCCATGGTTTGCGTGTTGCGCCGTTCAAAATACAGCAAGTCCGACCAGGTATCCTGGAAGCGCATGGCCTTTTCCGAGCGGCCATACTGGTGAAAGCCGTTGCGCTGCATGACGGCGACCGAGCCCAGGTTTTGCGGCCGCGCCGTCGCTTCCAGGCGCCACAGTTCCAGTGGGCCGAAAGCCTCTTCCAGCAACAGGGCGACCACGCGGGTGGCGTAGCCGCGTCCGCCGAACCGTTCGCCGATGCGGTAACCGAGCGTTGCTTTATTGAAATAGGGGCGGGTAACGGCCGTCAGGTTGACCCGGCCGATGATTTGTCCGTCCAGTTTTGCCAGGTACTGGTAGACGAGGTCTTGCTGGCGCTCGCGCTGCGCCTGCTCGATGGCGGCGGCGATGGCTTCCCGGTGATAGTAGGATGACGCGCGCGCCGTGACCCAGTTTTCAAAATACGCGCGGTTTTCGAGTTCGAAGGCCAGCAAGGCGGGAAGGTCGCTGCTGGCCGGCGGGTGTAGCTGAAGGCGGTCGTGGTCTGGCATGGGAGCGTGTCAAAAAGCGATGCGCCATTATAATCAGCTGGCGCATTTCGCCGCACACCCGCCTGAATTCATCAAGGAGCAGCATGCTGTCCCATATTTGCCTCGGCACCAATGACTTTCCCCGCGCCTACGCCTTCTACACGGCCTTGCTGGGTGAACTCGATCTGATCGAGAAATTTCATGATCCCGCCCAACCCTGGGCCGGCTGGATGGCGCAGCAGGCGCCGCGCCCCCTGTTCGTGCTGACGGCGCCGCATGACGGCTTGCCGGCCGCGCCCGGCAATGGGCAGATGACGGCCCTCCTGGCGGCCAGCCGCGCCCAGGTGGACCGCAGCTACCAGGCTGCGCTGGCGCTGGGCGCCACCTGCGAAGGGCCGCCCGGCTTGCGCCTCCATTACCACGCGAATTACTATGGCGCCTACTTCCGCGACCTCGATGGCAACAAGCTGTGCGTCTGCTGCCACGCCGGGGAGTGATTCAGCGGGGAGCCCAGACGGCGTCTTCCGTCCAGCCCAGTTCCAGGAAATCCTGCGCCCGCTCGTCCGCTTCGCCGGCGCAATAGAATTCGTCGAGCTGGGGCGGTGCGATGCGCGTGCCGGCCAGCATGGCGTGCACTTGCCCCCGGTGGTGGATCTGGTGCTGGAACAGATGCGCCAGCATGCGCAGTCGCGTGTCGACTTGCGGCGTGTCGCGCAGGATCGTCACGGGCCGCGCCAGGTCAAGGTCGCACAGGCTGCGGCAATGGGCGATCAGGCGCGCGTCGGATGCCTGCTGTGCCGCCTGCAGCGTGGCGCAGTCGGTAAATGGCTCGTCCTTTTCAAAGAAGGCATAGCAGTCGGCATGCGGCGCTTCGCCGCGCAGCTCGCGCTCGAGCGCATCGAGGTAAAACCAGTCGCATGTGAGGATGTGGTTCAGGGTGGACTGGATGGTGGGAAAAAAGCTGACGCGCGCGGCCTGGAACTCGGCCTCGGTCAGTTCGCCGCAAGCCTTCAGCAGGCGGTGGTTGGCCCAGGCGTTGTTGCAGGCCTGAGCGGTGACGTACTGGGCCAGCATATTGCTCATGATTTACCTTGCAAAGAAGGGTAGCTGCGAGGGCGCCACTGTAGCACTTTGCGGCAGATGGGCAACGCTGGTCACGCCCGCCGTACCGGCACGGCTGTCATCAAGTAAAATCGCGGGGCGGATGTCGCGATAGTGATGCAGATAGGGCTAGAAGAATAAAATGGGTTGGATAGGAAAATTACTGAACGGCGGCGACCAAAAAAACAAGCTTGCGCCCCTCACGGCAGCGGCGGCGCCCGAGATGGCACGGCAGCCAGCCAGCATCACCGAGATCGATGCCATCTACTACCGCTGGCTGGCGGCCGCCGGTTCGGCGCAGGCGACAAAGCAGGCGGAACAGCAGATTCTGGACGAATTGACGCGCCTGGCCCGTGAGCCGATCGCCGGTGCCGCGCTGGTGCCGCGCATTCCGGCCATCATTCCGCAGTTGATGCGGACCTTGCAAAATGAAAACATGAGCGCGGCCGAGCTGTCGCGCCAGCTGGCCCAGGACGTGCTGCTGGTGGCCGAGGTCTACCGCGAAGCGAACCGGCCCCGCTACCATTCGCGCTACAACGCCAGCCCGTCGATCAACAACATGGAAGGCGCCATCATGCTGCTTGGGCAAAACGGCATGCGCATGCTGCTGGCCCGCGTCGCCTTCCGTCCCATCGTCAGCATGCAAAGCGGCGGCTTGACCATACGTACGGCGCCGCTGATCTGGCGCCAGTCCGAGAAATGCGCGCTGGCGGCCAACCTGGTTGCACCGGCCATGCAGGCCAACGCCTTTGACGCCTATCTGGCGGGACTGATGGCCAATGTCGGCCTGGTGGTGGCGTTCCGCCTGATCGACCAGATGCATGCGCCCGATGCCTTCCCGCAATCGGACGCCTTCATTGCCCAGGTGTTTGCCCAAGCGCGCATCCTGTCGGTACGGATCGCCGAATTATGGGAGTTTCCCGAGTCCGTGACCCGCGCGATCGGGCAGGCGGGCGTCGATGCCCACGACGATGCGGATCCGCAGGCCCGAGCGCTGGCGCTGGGCGACCGCTTAAGCAAGCTGCGCATGCTGGTCGATACGGGCCGCTTTCCTGCCGACGATCCCTTCGTGATGACCGGACTGGGCAAGAGTGAGCTGCTGGTGTTCGACAAGCTGGCCGACGAGGATGACGAGGATGACGAGGAGTGATGGCCGCAGGCCGGTCAACGCCGCGCCACCCCGGTAGCAGACTCTTGCGGCCAGGGCCGCGATTGTGTAGTAATCTGGCAAGTAATTGAGTGGCCAGCCTGCCACTCGATCCTGTCGTCTGCCCATGCTGCCAGGAGGTTCCTTGCTCCCATTTCGCCAAGCCATCCTTGCCGCCGCGTGTTTTTCAAGCGCGGCCGCTGCCGCGCCCGATACGCTGCCGGTCAAACCGGCCTTTACGCCTTCCGCCTGTGCGGTGCCGGTACTGCCGGGTGAAAAGATAGAGTGCGGCATGCTGACGGTACCCGAACATCGGGGCAAGGCCGATAGCCGCGCCATCGCCTTGCCGGTCATGATTTTCCGCAGCAGTGCAGCAGCTCCCGCAGCCAATCCCGTCGTGTATCTTCCCGGCGGTCCGGGCCTGAGCAGCATCGACGGGCGCACGAGCGGCAAAGGCAATCCGTTTTTGCTGGAACGCGACCAAATATTGCTGGAAGGACGCGGCAACATGTTTGCGCAGCCTTCGCTGGCCTGTCCCGAGCTGAACGCGTTGCGGGCGGCTGACGCCTCGCTGGCCGCGCAAACCGTCGCCGTTGCGCGCTGCCGCGCCGACTTGGTGGCGTCCGGTATCGACCTCGATGGCTACACGTCGGCGGAATCGGCGGACGACCTCGACGACCTGCGCCGCCTGCTCGGCATCGCGCAGTGGAACCTGATCGGCTACTCGTACGGCACGCGCCTGGCCCAGACGGTGCTGGCGCGCCATCCCGAGGGCGTGCGCAGCGTGGTGCTCGACTCCGTGCTGCCGGTCGATATCAACTATGACGAAATGGCCGCCGCTCCGCTGCGGCGCGCCATCGACCTGGTGCTCGACGGCTGCGCGACGGAACCGGCGTGCGAATTGCGCTACCCGGACCTGCGCGGACGTTTCAGCGCCTTGCTTGCGCGCGCCGACCGCGACGGCATTGCGGCGCCCGGACGCGTGCTGCGCCGGCGCGACATCGTCAACGCCCTGGCCGAGGGCTTGCAGCAGCCAGCGCTGATTCCCGCCTTGCCCCGCCTGATCAGCGAAGCGGCGCAGGGCCGCCCGCAAGGCTTGCTGCCATTGCTGCGCAGCGCACCCTCCAGCTTCAATTGGGGATTGCGCCTGTCGATCTGGTGCGGCGAGGAAATGCCGTTCGAGCAGCCCGGGCGCATGGCTGCGCAAGTGTCGCCGGCCCTGGGGCTGGGCGGCGTGGATAACCGCACGGCGACGCCAGAGATGTGCGGCGCGTGGCGCGTGGCCGCAGCTGCGGCGCAGGCAAACGATGCCGTGAAAAGCGACGTGCCGGTGCTGATACTGGCCGGCGAATTCGATCCCGTGACGCCGCCAGCCTGGGGCCGGCGCCTGCTGCGCAGCATGCCCAATGCGCGTTTCGTGCAGATACCGGGCCAGGCGCATGGCGCCATGTTCAACCGCTGCGGCGGGCAGCTGACGCTGGCCTTCCTGCGCGACCCGCGTGCACCCTTGAATCTCGATTGCGTGGCCAGGATGCCGGGACTGGTGTTTGCTGCCGATTAGCGCGCAAAATACAGTTCGTGCAGGTGCTCGAGGTCGACCTCATCGGCTTTTTGCGACAGCGCCACCTTGCCGCTTTGCATCAGGTAGACGTGGTCGGCCACGCCCACGGCCCGCGCCGTATTCTGCTCGACGAGGATGATGGTGCGCTTGCCGTCGTTCAGGCGCGCGAGGATCTCGAACAGCTCGTTGACCACCAGCGGGGCCAGGCCCAGCGAAGGTTCGTCGATGATGAGCAGCGACGGATCCGACATCAATCCCCGCGCCATGGCCAGCATCTGCGCCTCGCCGCCGGACAGTGATCCGGCCAGCTGCTTGCGCCGTTCGTGCAGGCGCGGGAACATGGCGTAGGCTTCGGCCAGGCGCGCCGGCATGTGGCTGCGGTGCTCCTTCGGAAACGCGCCCATGATCAGGTTTTCTTCCACGCTCATGTCGCGAAACGTCATGCGTCCTTCCGGGATCATCGTCACCCTGGCGTCGCTCATCTTCCACGTCGGCGTGCCGTTGATGGACTGGCCATCGAGCGCGATGCTTCCCGCGCCCACGGGCAGCAGGCCCATGATGGCGCGCAGCAGGGTGGTCTTGCCGGCCCCGTTCGGGCCGATGATGGTGGTCAGCTTGCCCTTCTGGATCGACAGCGAGACATCCCACAGCACATTGATGGCGCCATAGCCGGCGCGCAGGTTTTCTATCTCAAGCATGGGCTGCCCCTGTATAACTTTCGATCACGGCCGGATCGCGGAAGACGGCGTCCGGCGTGCCGTCGGCGATCAGCTGGCCAAAATTGAGCACGGCCACGCGCTGGCACAGATTGCTGATGGTCTCGATATCGTGCTCGATCATGACGATGCCCACGCCAAAGGCGGCATGCAAGTCCTTCAGCATGCCCATGAAGCGGCGCTTGCCGTTCGTTTCCAGGCCCGCCAGCACTTCGTCCAGCAGCAGCAGTTTCGGATTGGTGGCCAGCGCCTTGGCCACTTCCAGCGCTTTCAATTCCGTCAGCGCCAGTTCGCCGGCCGCGTCGCGCTGCGCCTTGTCCGCCAGGCTCGTGAAATCGAGGATTTCATCGATCTTGCGCTGGTCTACCTTGCCGGTGCCGAAGCGCTGCGCCACGACGAGGTTTTCCCGCACCGTCAGTTCATGCATCGGTTGCGGAATCTGGAAGGTGCGGCCCAGCCCCAGGCGCGCGCGCTGGTACATGGGCGTGGCCATGATGTCGCGTCCCTCGAAGCGGATGCTGCCGCTGGTGGGGCGCACCAGGCCGGAAATCGCATTGAACAGGGTGGTCTTGCCGGCGCCATTCGCACCCACGAGGCCGATCACGTCGTGGCTGCCCACCTTTAACGTGACGCTGTCGACGGCCGTCAGGCCGCCGAAGCGCACGGACACATTATCGAGTTCAAGCATGTGCTTTCTCCTTCGCGTTGAACAGTTTGCGCAGTAGCGGCAGCAAGCCGTTCGGACTGAAGACGATCATCGCCACCAGCAGCACGCCCAGCACCAGCTGGTGGCCCGTGGGGATCAGCGACTTGAAGATCAGCTGGTCGACCAGATAGACCACCACGGCGCCCAGCACGGGGCCGAGTATCGTGCGGTAGCCGCCGAAGATGGCCGCCACGATCGGCAAGGTCACCCACAGGCTGTTGAAGGCGTAGTCGGGTTCCAGGAAATTGATGTAGTGGGCGTTGAAGGCACCGAACAGGCCCGCCATGAAGGCCGATACGAGCAGCATCGCGCCTTTCAGCAAGGTGCTGTTGACGCCGACGACGCGCGTGGCGTCTTCGCTGTCGTGCATGGCGCGCAGGGCGATGCCGTAGTGGCTGGCGCGGATGCGGCTGTAGGCGAAGGCGCATGCCACCACCAGCGTCAGCACTACCAGGTAGGCACCCGTCTTGCTGGCCAGATCGAAGCCGAGGACGGTGGGCAAGGCCGGGATATTGTTGATGCCGCCGGCGCCGCCCGTCACCGAGCTCCATTCCGTGGCCAGGATGCGGAAGATGTGCGCGTAGGCGAGGATGGCCAGCGCAAAATACGGCCCGCGCAGGCGCAGCACGGGCAGCATGATGATGGCGGCGATGGCCGCGCCCGCGCCGCCCAGCAGCATGGCGGCAAACACGGGCAAGCCCAGTTTCACGGTGGCCAGCGCGGAGACATACGCGCCCACGCCGAAGAAGGCGGCATGGCCGAAGCTGACCATGCCGCCCAGGTTGCCCAGCAGGGCCCAGGACATGGCCACGCCGCCGATGATCAGGGCGGCAACCACCATGCTCATCACATACTGGTTGCCGCTCAAGGCCAGCGGCACGGCGATATAGGCGGCCAGCAGCAGGCCCGCCGTGGAGATCAGTGTCGAGCGCTTCATCCGCGCCTCCGTTGTGCGCCGAACAAGCCGTTCGGCATGATGAACAGCACCAGCAGGAACAGCACCATGCCGGACAATTCCTGCAGCGCGGAGCTGGCCAGGGTGACGGTCAGGGCTTCGGCCACGCCCAGCAGCACGGCGGCCAGCAGCACGCCGGGAATCGAACCGATGCCGGCCAATACCGTGATGATGAAGGCTTTCACCGTCAGCGCGCCGCCGTAGGCCGGCTGGATCACGCCATAGCTGAACAGGGCGACGCCGGCGAAGGCGGCCAGGATGCCGGCGACCAGAAACGACACCAGTTCCGTGCGGCCCGGATCGATGCCCATCAGCTTGGCCGCGTCGCGGTTGCTGGACACGGCGCGCACGGCGCGGCCATACCAGCTGGTGGCCAGCCAGCGCCACAGGGCCGCCATCAGCACCAGGCTGACGCCAAAGAAAATCACTTCGCTGCGCATGCTGAAGAACGGACCGATCTCGATGCCTTCCTGCAGCCAGCTCGACGAGGTCGAACGGATGTCGGCCTTCCAGACCAGCAGGATGAAATTGGTGAGGATGACGCCGATGCCGTAGGTGAGGATCAGCGAATTGATTTCGCGGTCCTTCTTGATGCGGCTGACGATCAGGTAGACGCCCACGGACGTGAGGCTGACGATCACCAGTGCGATGGGAATGGCGAACATGGGACCAAGTCCCAGGCCCGATTCCACGCTGTAGGCGATGTAGGCGGCCAGCAGCACCAGTTCGCCGTGCGCCAGGTTGATCACTTTCATGGTGCCGAAGACCAGCGCCAGTCCCAGTGCGATCAGGGCGTAGGAGCCGCCCTGCAGCAAGCCCGAATACAGGGCTTGCAAGATTAATTCTGTCATGTCGTCATCCCGTCAGGCAGCCCAAGGACATCGCGAAGATGCGCCAGGGCTGCCGTTCATCGGTGCACGCCCGGCAGGCGTGCGCGTGTGCAGCGGGAGGCTGCTGTTACCAGGGCAGGGCGGGATAGGCCAGCTTGCCCGTCGCGTGTTCCTTCGGCCAGACGATCACCACTTTCTTGTCCTGGTGCTGGGCCATGCGGTGCACGAAATTCTGGTTGTCGCCGTTGGCAGCAAACTGCACCCGGCCGATCAGGGTTTCGCGGTCCGTCTTGCGCATTTCCTCGGCCACGCCGCCTTTCTTGATGGTGCCCTTGTCGGCCGCGCGCGCGATGGCTTCGAACAGCAGCATCGACTGCACATAGCCGAACTGGCCCAGGTAGTCCGGCTCCTTCTTGTACAGCTGCTTGTAGGCGTCGCTGAAGGCCTTGCCGTCGGCTGTCTTGAATTCCGTGGGGAAGGGCAGCAGGGCCGTGCCGAATACGTTCGGCATCAGGTCGGGGAAGTCGGCCGCCATTTTCGGCGTTGCCAGCGACCACACGCCCACCATGGCCTTGATCTTCGGCTTCAGGACGCGGGCGGCGCGGATGATGCCCACGTAGTCGTTTTCGTAGCCGACCATGGCCACGACTTCCGATTTATCCTGCAGCTTGATCTTGTTGATGATGGGCTTGAAGTCCGTGATCGCCGGGTCGAACGAGTGCGTCGTCACTTTCACGCCCTTGGCCGCCAGGGCCTTTTCCACATCCTTGGCCAGGCCCGTGGTGGCGTCCTTGGTCGAATACACGATGGAGACGGATTTCGCGCCCACGTCCTGCAGCAATCCCAGCATGGCTTTTTCGTAGCCGGCCGTGTTATTGATGCGGAAAAAATTCTTGCGCCCGCTGGCCACCAGGCTGTCGTCCACGCCGCCCGAAGTGATATAGACGAGGCCCAGTTTGTTCGCCGTGTCCGAGGCGGGCGAGATATTGTTCGAACCATAGCCGCCCGTGATGGCCACCACGCCCTGGCTGGCCAGCTTTTCCACGGCGGCGATGGCCTTGGCGGGCGCCGATTCGTCGTCGACGGTGATGATCTTGATGGTGTGCTTGCCGTTGGTCTTGTTGAAGACTTCGGCCGCGACCATGATCCCCTCCTGCATGCCGGCGCCGACCCGCGCCAGGTTGCCCGTCAGCGGGATTTCTGCGCCGACCAGGAATTCGTCGGCGCTGGCCTGCGTCATCCAGGCGCTGGCAACCAGCGCTGCCATGGCGATGCGTGTGTAGGTGCGTTTCATCGTGTCTCCTCCGGTGATGTGGCTTGGTTTTATTGTCGGTTCTGGTACTGCATGGTCAACTCATCGTGCATTCTGCGCCATTTGCCGCAGCTGCCCCTTTAAAATCTTGCCCGTGGCGGCGGCCGGCAGCGCTTCCATGACGATGATGGCGGACGGGCATTTGTATGGCGACAGGGTCTGCGCCAGCCAGGCCTGCAATTGTGCCACGCTGGCGGGCTGGCGCGGGTCCAGTTCCACATAGGCGATGACGTCCTCGTTGCCATCGGCCGTGGTGCGTCCCACCACGGCCGACTGCACCACGGACGGGTGGGCGTTCAGGGCCGTTTCCACTTCCAGCGGATACACATTGAAGCCGGAGCGGATGATCAGTTCCTTGGTGCGGCCGACGATGAAGAGGGCGCCGTCCGGGTCCTGGCGCGCCATGTCGCCCGTATTGAGCCAGCCGCCGTCGCGCATGGTGGCCGCCGTCATGGCCGGTTCGCGGTAGTAGCCAGCCATGATGTTTGGCCCGCGTATCCACAATTCGCCCGGCTCGCCCGGCGCCACGTCAAGGCCGTCGACGCTCACCACGCGCACTTCCACGCCCGGTATCGGCATGCCGACGGAATCGTCGCGGCGCGGCGTTTCCAGGCGCGTCTGGCTGATGGTGGGCGCGCTTTCCGTCATGCCATAGCCATTGTGCAGCGCGGTGCCCAGCAGCTTTTCCACCTCGTGCTTGAGCGACGGCGCCAGCGGCGAGCCGCCCGCATACGCAAAGCGCAGCCGCGTCGGCAGCGGGGTATCGGCGCCGCCCAGGGTTTGCAGCAGCTTGGCGTACATGGCCGGCACGCCCTGCACGATGGTCAGGCCGTCATCCTTCAGGGCGGAGAGCAGGCCATCGACGGAAAAGCGCGGCACCAGGTACAGGGCGGCGCCCGCATACAGGGTGCCCAGGGCCACCGAGGCCAGGCCGTACACGTGCGAAATCGGCAGCACGCCATAGGCGCGGTCGGTGCGCGTCAGGCCGCGCAAGGTGCTGGATACGGCGGCGATGAACAGCAGGTTGCGGTGCGTGAGCATCACGCCTTTCGACTGGCCCGTGGTGCCCGTCGTGTAGATCAGCGCGGCCACCTGTTCGTTGCCGGGCACGCAGGCTTCCGGAATGGACGCTTCGTTCAACTCTCCCGCCAGAAGCTCGCCCATGCCATCGACGGTGACAGGGCTGGCGCTGCGCCGCGCCGCGTGCGCGGCCGCTTCCGGCGAGGCGCCGGCCAGGAACAGCACGCGCCGCGCGGAACTGTGCGTGGCGATGGTGTCGATCTCGCGCGCTGACAGCCGCGCATTGACGTTGACGATCCACGCGTCGATGCTCGCGGCAGCAAAAATCAGCGCCACCTGCAGCGCGCCGTTTTCGCCCACCACCATCAGGCGGTCGCCTGCGCGCACGTCCAGCTGGCGCAGCAGCTGCGCTGCACTTTCCACGCCATGCTGCAGCTGCGCGTAGGTCCAGCTGCAGCCACCTTCATGCAGCGCCGGCGCGTCCGGCGCACGCGCGGCCCAGTAGGCGGGAATGGCCGACAGGCGCGCCGGCAAGCCGGCCAGCAGGGAAGGGATGTCCATCGCGGCCTCCTTCACTTTTGCGCTGCCTTGATCATGTTGCGGGCGATGACGATCTGCTGGATCTGCGTCGTGCCTTCATAGATGCGGAACAGGCGCACGTCGCGGTAGAAGCGTTCGGCCGCGTATTCGCTGATGTAGCCGGCGCCGCCGTGGATCTGCACGGAGCGGTCAGCGACCCTGCCGCACATTTCGGAGGCGAACAGCTTGCAGCACGACGCTTCCGTCGAAATGTCTTCCTTGTTGTCGCGCCGGCGCGCCGCGTCGAGCACCATGCTGCGCGCCGCGTAGATTTCCGCCTTGCTGTCGGCCAGCATGGCCTGGATCAGCTGGAATTCCGCGATGGGCTGGCCGAACTGCTGGCGCTCCATGGCGTAGGCCAGCGCGTCGGCCAGCATGCGTTCGGCCGCGCCCACGCAGACGGCGGCGATGTGCAGCCGGCCCTTATCGAGCACCTTCATGGCCGTCTTGAAACCCACGCCTTCCTTGCCGCCGATGATGTTCGCGGCCGGTACGCGGCAATTCTCGAAGATGACGTCGCAGGTGTGCGCGCCTTGCTGCCCCATCTTCTTGTCGATTTTTCCCAGCGAGAGGCCCGGCGTGTCCTTTTCCACGATGAAGGCGGAAATGGCCGAGGCGCCCCGCTTCACGGGATCCGTGCGGGCCATGACGGTAAAAATGCTCGCTTCGGGCGCGTTGGTGATATAGCGCTTGCTGCCGTTGAGGATATAAAAGTCGCCATCGCGCACGGCCGTCGTGCGCAGCGAGGCCGCATCGGAACCCGATCCCGCTTCCGTCAGCGCGAACGAGCCGATGATGTCGCCGGCAGCCAGTTTTGGCAAATAATGCAGCTTCTGCGCTTCCGTGCCATCGATCACGATGCCTTGTGAGCCGATGCCATTGTTCGTGCCGATCAGCGAACGGAAGGCGGGCGAGGTGCGGGCGATTTCGAACGCGACCCGCACTTCCTCTTCCATGCTCAGTTCCAGGCCGCCGTAGGCTTCCGGAATGGACAGGCCGAACAGGCCCAGTTCACGCATCTGCGCCACGATGGCGGGCGGGATCGTGTCCGTTTCGGCCACCAGCGCCTCGTTCGGCACCAGCACTTCACGCACGAAACGGGCGATGCTGTCGAGCAGTATGTTCAGGGTTTCTTCGTCGCGTATCATCGGTTTCCTCGGCGCTTTGATTTGAGCTATCGTTGAGAAAGGGCGCGCAGTCTAACCGCGGCCCAGGTTTTTTTCCACTGTCTTGACGAGGGTGACCAGGCGCGGTCCCAGGTCGGACTCGAGTTTTTCGCGCGACAGCAGGAAGGCGGGGCCGCCGCAATTGAAAGCCATCACCTGTTCGCCATCCGCGCCCAGCATGGGTACGCCCACGGCATGCACGTCGTTCTGCCACTCGCCGGCCGAGATGCAAAAGCCCCGGTCCTGGTAATCCTTGAAGCCTTGTTCGATGCCGGCCTTGATGCGCGGCCAGCGCTCGGTCTCGTGGACGCGCGCATGGTCCATCAGGTAGTCGCGTTCGGCCTGCGGCAGGATGCACAGCAGGGCCTTGCCCATGGCCGTCGTCATCAGGGGAATGCGCGAGCCGACGTCAAGGCGCAGGGTGACGTTGGCGCTGCTGCGGCACGTCTCCACGTACACCATGCTGAGGCGGTCGCGCGTGCCCAGCGAGACGGAGGCTTGCGCATGTTCGGCCAGTTCTTCCATCAGGGGGCGCGCCATCTTGCGCACATCGAGGTTCGACAGCATGCGGTAACCGAGCGCCAGCACGCCGGCGCCCAGCTGGTACTTGCCCAGACTGTCCGAGTAATTCAGGTAGCCGAGTTTGGTGAGGGTGTAGGTGAGGCGTGAAATCGTCGGTTTCGGGATGCCCGTGCGCTTGGCCATGTCCGCGTTCGACAGATAGACTTCGCCGGGACGGAAGCAACGCAGCACTTCCAGCCCGCGCGCCAGCGCGTTGACGAACTGGCGGTCCTTGCCCTCCTCGTCATCGCTGAAGACGATGAGTTCCGGATCTGCTGCGGCTTGAATATTTGTCATATTGGCATTCATTTTCAGGCTCCCTGGAAATCAGTTTGCCTAGCCAAATGGGACGTGTCAATCGTTTTGTGAAACATTCGTTCGCACAGCGAAATGGTGCGGTGCAGGAGAAATGTTGCGAAAATTGACCTGCGCAAGCGTTTCGGCGCTTGTCGCTTGAGCATCGCTATATACGTCTGTATATTGCGCTGTTGGATGAAGGCCGCCGCATGCGTGGCTGCTTTTTTTGTACTTTTTTGTATATCGCTATATAAGAAGATATACAACGATAATGGAAAGATATAGACGATGTTGAAACAGGTAATGGCAGGCGCCGTGATGCTGGCGCTGGTCCAGCAGGCCGCTGGCAAGGAAGACGCGGATGCGGCGGCGCCGTTCGTGCTGGGCACGGTGACGGTGGTCGGCCAGCGCGAGCAGGCAGGCCAGATGGAACAGCAGGTGGGCGCGCAAGTGAGTCGCGCCGAGATGCGCCGCTTTAACCGCGACAATGTGGGCGATGCCTTGAATCTGCTGTCGGGCGTGTCGCTGTCGACCAATTCGCGCAACGAAAAAACCGTCGCCGTCCGCGGCTTCGATGCGCGCCAGGTGCCCCTGTACATCGACGGCATTCCCGTCTACGTGCCGTATGACGGCTATGTCGATTTCAACCGCTTCACGACTGGCGACCTGGCCGCCATCCAGGTAGCGAAAGGCTACAGTTCCGTGGCCTACGGCGCCAATACCCTGGGCGGCGCCATCAACCTGGTGTCGCGCAAACCGACGGCGTTGATGGAAGGTGATGCGTCAGTGGGATTCGGTTCGGGCAGCGAGCGCCAGGTGTCGGCCAACGTGGGCACGAACCAGGGCTTGTGGTATCTGCAGGCGGGCGTGTCGTACATCGACAGCGACGGCTTTCCCCTGTCGTCCGATTTCCGCCCGACGGCCACGGAAGATGGTGGCACGCGCAACAACGCGTATCGCAAGGACCATAAACTGTCGTTCAAGGTCGGCTACACGCCCGATGGCGCGCATGCGGGCGACGAATACGCGCTCAGCTACTACAAGCAGCATGGCGAAAAAGGCCAGCCGCCATCGACGAATCCCGTCGGCACGCGCTACTGGCAATGGCCGTACTGGAACAAGGAAAGCGTGTATTTCGTCTCGCAGACGCGCCTGGGCGACGCCGAGCGCCTGAAACTGCGCCTGTACCACGACAGCTACGACAATGAAATCACGTCTTATACGAACGGCAGCTACACGACCCTGAAAACCAGCGGTCAGGGCAGCGTCAGCGGCGGGCGCAGCATCTATAACGACCGCACGAATGGCGGCGCGGTGGAACTCGAATCGTTCCGCCTGGCCGCGCACAGCCTGCGTTTTGTGGCCAGCTACAAGGCCGACGAACACCAGGAGCTCGACGCCAAGGGCGTGCGCACCACCTGGTACAAGGATGCCCTGTGGACCCTGGGCGCGGAAGACAGCATCGCCCTCAATGCGGCGACGGAACTGTCGCTGGGCGTGTCGCGCAATGCACTGCGCCCGGACACCGTCTACAGCGCCGGCAATGCGTATACCTTGCCAGAGAATCAATCTGCCACCGACCTGCAGGCGGGCGTGTTCCACAAGACCGGTCTTGAATCGCGCGTGTACGCCACGGTGGCGCGCAAGTCGCGCCTGCCGACCCTGAAGGACCGTTATTCGCAGCGCCTGGGCACGTACATCGAAAATCCGGCCTTGCGCGCGGAACAGGCGATGAATTATGAGCTGGGCTATCAGGGCAATGCGCAAGGCCTGGCGCTGGAGGCGGCGTTGTTCTACAGCGACGTGAAGGACAAGATCCAGAGCGTGGCGAATGTCGTGGGCGTGCGCGCGCAGATGCGCAACGCGGGCAGGGCGCATATCAGCGGCGTGGAACTGGGCTTGCGCGGGCGCGCCGGCGCCTGGCTGGACTGGGGTGGCAACTACACCTACACGGACATGAAGAACGTCAGCGACCGCGCCATGCGCCTGACGGATGTGCCGCGCCACAAGCTGACGGCGCATGCCGTGCTGCACGCGGCGCGCCAGGTCGACGTGGTGGCCATTGCGGAATCGAATAGCGGGCGCTGGGTGTCGAACACCCTGGAACTCGGTGGTTTTGCGACGCTGAACCTGAAGGCCGTGTACCGTCCCTTGCCAGCCTTGACCCTGGAAGCGGGTGTGGCAAATATGGGCGACCGCAATTACGCGCTGGCTGACGGTTTCCCCAGTGCGGGCCGCACCTGGCTGGCCAATGCGCAGTACCAGTTCTGATTTTTTGATTGTTCCATGAAAGGACACAGCATGTTGAAGACAATACTGACAGGCCTCGTTTCGGCCTCACTGCTGGCAATGGCGCCCGCGAGGGCCGACCCGGCGCCGGCGCGCGACAACATGAGCCACGCGCTGACTGTCACGGGCATGGTGGAAACGCCCTTGACCCTGAAGGTGGCCGACCTGCGCCAGCTGCCGCCGGCCAACGGCGGGGAAATCGCCGTCACGCGCCATAACGGCGACAAGGCCGAGACCATGACCAGTTACAAGGGCGTGCGCCTGCGTGACATCCTCGACAAGGCGGTGCTCGACGCGCCCGGCCACAACGACGTCAAGAAGCTTGCCATCATCGCCACCGCCACCGATGGCTACGCGGTGGTGTTTTCCTGGGGCGAGCTGTATAACGCGCCAGCCGGCGAGGGCGTGGTCGTCTACTACGAAAAAAATGGCAAGGCGCTCGACGACAACGATGGCGAAATCGCGCTGATCTCGGCCAAGGATATTCGCACGGGGCCGCGCCACGTGAAGTGGCTCAATGCCATCGAGGTGCGCAAACTGGTGGAGTAACGTAACGAAGTGACAAAATCGGCCGCCGTGGAGCCATCCCCGGCGGCCGATTTTCTTACATTGCCAGTGCTTTTTTCATCGCCTGGCCCGCCACGTCGAACAATCCCCGCGCCGCTGGCGCCAGGCCCAGCATGTGCATAGCCGCGTGGATCATGCCGTCAAGCTGCACGCACTCGGCCGCCACGCCATCGTCGCGCAGCCGCTGTGCATACGTAATCCCCTCGTCGTGCAGCGGGTCATATTCGCATACCAGCACGGTCGCCGGCGGGAGGTCCTTGAGCGAAGTTGCCCGCAGGGGCGCCGCGTAAGGCTGCGTGCCGTCGGCCGGTTCATTCAGATACGCCGACCAGCAAAAACGCATGGCCTCGCGGGTCAGCGAATGGCCCTCCGCATAGCGCTGGTAGGAGGGCGTATCGAAGGCAAAATCAAGCGCCGGGTACAGCAGCAACTGGTGCGCCAGCGCGGGACCGGCCTGGTCGCGTGCCATCAGGGCCGCTGCCGCCGCCAGGTTGCCGCCCGCGCTGTCGCCGCCCACCGCCAGCCGTTTTACGTCGATGCCCAGCGCCGCCGCATGCTCGGCGACCCAGCACAACGCCCTGTAAAAGTCGTCCAGCGGCACGGGGAACTTGTGCTCGGGCGCCAGCCGGTAGTCGACGGAAAAGATCACGCAGCCGGTGGCGTTGGCCAGTGCGCGGCACGGGTTGTCGTACAGGTCCAGCGAGCACAGACACCATCCGCCCCCATGCGCAAAGACGATGGCGGGCAAGGGCTGGCCCGTCTCCGCGCCGGCCGGCACATAGGCGCGCACGGCCAGTGCATGCTCGCCGGGCAGCACGTAATCCTTGACCGACGCGACGTCTTCCAATGGCCCGTGCAACTGGCGCAAGCCCGTTTCCGTGGCTGCGCGCAAGTCTGCCAGCGAGGCGGGCGGCGGCGCATCTTTTGTCTGCTCCAGCCAGGCGGCGATCAGTGGATCGAGACTCACGCTGGCTCTCCCGCCAGGAAGGGCAGCAGGTGGGCGATGAATGCTTCCGGCTGTTCTTCCATGATGAAGTGGCCGCATTCGGCGACGATGGCGCCTTTCAAATTGTCCGCCTTGCCCTGCATGGTCAGCAGGGGCGCGTCATTCGTCGCGTGGTCGGCACCGATGGCCAGCACGGGCATGGCCAGGCTCTTGTTCGCCCGCTCAAGGTTTTGCTTGATTGTCTCGGGTATGGCACGGTAGTAGGCGAAACCGGCGCGCAAGGCTCCCGGCGTGGTGTAGGCGTCCGCATACACGTCGACGGCCACCTTGTCGCGGCGGTACGACCAGCGGTCGAAGATGAAGCGGATGTACTCGCGCTCCTTGCCCGCCGTGAGCATTTCCGGCAAGTCCAGCACCTGGTTGAACATGAAGTGCCACAGGAAGATATTGTCGGACGGCGCGACAAAAATCGGCGGCGCGGGCGCCAGGCCTGGAATCACGGCTTCCGTCAGCGCCAGTTTCGTCACGGCCTGCGGGAAATCGCTGGCCAGCGCATAGCCGACCCACATGCCGATGTCGTGGCCGACCACGTCGTACTGCGCGTTCCCCAGTGCCAACATGGCACGGTGCAGGGTGCTTGCCACGGCGCCCGTGTCGTAGCCGCCGGCCGGGCGGTCCGAGTGACCGCTGCCCGGCGGGTCGATGGCGATGGCCTGGTAGCCATTCGCGGCCAGCGCCGCCATCACGTGGCGCCACGCATACCAGGTTTGCGGCCAGCCGGGGATCAGCAGCACGGGTTTGCCTTCGCCGGCGATGACGCAATGCAGGCGCTGGCCGTCGATGCGGACGTAGTCGTGAATGAAGTCGTTCATATGGTTTCCTTGATTAGTTGTGCTGGATGCCCAGCAATTGTTGGATCTGTTGCGCGCTGACGGGGGCGCCGGCGAAGTCGTCGAAGATCTTGTCCGTGACGGGAATGATGTGGGCGTTGATGAAGGCCACGCCTTCGCGCGCGCCCACTTCCTGGTCCTTCAGGCAGCACTCCCACTCCAGCGTCGCCCAGCCCGCGTAATCGTTCTGCGCCATCTTGGAAAAAATCGCCTTGAAGTCGACCTGGCCATCGCCGAGCGAGCGGAAACGCCCGGCGCGGTTTTCCCACGACTGGTAACCGCCGTAGATGCCTTGCCGCCCCGTCGGATTGAACTCCGCATCCTTCACATGGAACATGCGGATATGGTCCTTGTAGATGTCGATGAATTCCAGGTAGTTCAGCTGCTGCAGCACGAAGTGGCTGGGGTCGAACAGCATCTTGCAGCGCGGGTGGCGTCCCACGCGCTCGTAAAACATTTCGAAGCTGATGCCGTCATGCAGGTCTTCGCTCGGGTGGATTTCGTAGCACAGGTTGATGCCCTGTTCCTCGCACACGTCGAGGATGGGCAGCCAGCGGCGCGCCAGTTCGTCGAAGGCGGTCTCGATCAGGCCGGGCGGGCGCTGGGGGAACGGGAACAGGTAGGGCCAGGCGAACGAGCCGGAAAACGTGCCCATGTCGGTCAGGCCCAGGCGCTTCGAGGCCATGGCCGCCAGTTTTACCTGCTCGATGGCCCACGCCGTACGGGCTTCGGGCTGGCCGTGCAGGTGTTCGGGCGCGAAGCTGTCGCACAGCGCGTCGTAGGCAGGGTGCACGGCGACCAGCTGGCCGAGGATGTGCGTCGTCAGTTCGCTGATGACGAGACCATGGCCGGCCAGCATGGCGACCAGTTCGTCGCAATATGCCTGGCTGTGCGCGGCCTGCGCCACGTCGAACAGGCGTGCATCCCAGGCGGGAATCTGCAGGGCCTTGAAGCCCATGCCGGCCGCCCACTCGGCGATGGCAGGCAGGGTGTTGAAGGGCGCCGTGTCGGCGGCGAATTGTGCCAGGTGCAGGCTCGGTCCTTGGATGGTTTTCATATCGGCTCCTATTATTTGTCGATCGACAAAGAATAGGCGAAATTGTTGGCGCGGTCAAGACACCAATGCAAAATAAAGTGCGAACGTGCCGTGGGCGCCAGGCGTTATACTGGCCGCCAGTTCGCAAGCAGAGGATCAAAATGGCAGGAAGACCGAGGGAATTTGACCGCGCGCTGGCGCTGGCAAAGGCGCGCGACGCATTCTGGACGCGCGGCTACGAGGGTGTATCGATGGCCGACCTGGTGGCGGCGCTGGGCATCGCCTCGGCGCGCATCTATGCGGCGTTCGGCTCGAAGGAGCAGTTGTTCCGCGAAGCCGTGGAGCTATATGAAACGGGCGAGGGGGCGTTTGCCGTGCACGCGCTGGCGGCCAGCCTGAATGTGCGCGACGCGGTGGCGCGCATGCTGGAAGAAGCCGTGCTGCTGTATACGCGCAGCGGCCAGCCGCAAGGCTGCATGGTGGTTACTGCGGCCACGAACACGAGCGCTGAAAATGCGGGCATCGCCGACTGGCTGGCGCAGCACCGCCGCGCACGCACGCAAGCCGTCATCGAGCGCCTGCGCGCGGCGCAGCTGGCAGGGGAATTGAAAGAGGAGGCGGACGTGCAGGCGTTGGGCGACTATTATGCGGCCTTGCTGCACGGTCTGTCGGTGCAGGCGCGCGACGGCATTCCGGCCGAACGGCTGCTGGCGCTGATTCAACCGGCGCTGGCGCCGTTGGCGCTGGAAATGAAAAATTAAACTATCTTGTCGATAGTCGCTGTGCTTAAGTCTTGACGTCGATCAGGCTGCCCAGGGCCTGGTCGGCCGCCTTGACAACATTCGCCGACAGGTTGAAACCGGCCTTGTAGACGAGATTATCCGTCAGCTCGGACGCGAGGCCCACGCCGTTCGGCCGGCTTTCGGCCGCCTTGGCTGCATTCGCATTGGCGCCGCTGACGCTTTCGCTGGCGGCCAGCTTGCGCCCTTCGACGGAGAGGGTCACGCCCGTGCCGGCCGGGCTGGCTTCCTGGAACTGGGCTTGCTGCGGCTGGAAGCCCGGTGTATTCGCATTGGCGATATTGTTGGCGGCCACATCCAGCGCGCGCTGGTTGGCGGTCAGCCCCGAGGTGCCGGTGGTAAGGGCGGATATGGACATGGCAACTCCTTCAGTAGGCTTCCAGTTTACTCCCGCCATTGGAAAAAGTGGTTGGTGCAAGGCAACAATTTTTCCCACAGGTGGTTGCCGCAAAAAATATATACATCACGTAATTTTTTTATATTGTTCTGTGGTATTTCACTGTCTAGACTGGCAGGGAAGTCATCCACGGAGTCTGCCATTTCCCGCATTGCCCGCCTCTTTTTGCCGAGTTTGCTGATGGGCTCGCTCTGCCTTTCTTCGCAAGCCCAGCGTGTGCCATTGCCGCTCGATGCGCGCCTGAACGAGCAGGTCATCATGGTGCCGGCAGGCGACGGCTTGCGCGAGGTGCTGGAAACGACGGTATTCCGTCCCGCCGGCCCCGGTCCGTTTCCCCTGCTGTTGATGAATCACGGCAAGCAAGCCGGCCCTGCGCGGCTGCAGCAGCGCGAGCGTTTTATCTACATGGCCACGGAATTCGTGCGCCGCGGCTATGCCGTGATGCTGCCCATGCGCGCCGGCTTTGCGCGCTCCACGGGCGCCTACCGCGATTTCGGCTGCGACATGCTGGGCAACGCCCAGGGCCAGGCGCGTGACCTGCTGGCCGCGCTGGCGTATGCGCGCCGCCAGAGCTGGGTCGACCCGCAGCGCATGGTCGTCGCGGGGCAGTCGTACGGCGGCATGGCGGCGCTGGCGCTCGCCACCCGGGTGGTGCCCGGCGTACGGGGCGTGCTCAATTTTTCCGGCGGCTTGCGCGTCGACATGCCCGGCTGCGACTGGCAAGGGGCGCTGACCAAGTCCTTCGCCACCCTGGGCGCCTACAACCACATCCCCAGCCTGTGGCTGTATGGCGCCAACGACTCGTATTTCGGGCCGGCCCTGGCGCAGCGCCTGTTCCGCTCGTTCACGGGGTCTGGCGGGCAGGCGCAACTGCTCGCCTATGGCCCGTTCAAGCGCGACGCGCACCTGACCCTGGGCAGCCGCGATGGGGTGGCCGTGTGGCTGCCTGCCACCGAGCGCTTCCTGCGACAGATCGGCATGCCGGTGCGCCAGGTCTACCGCGTGGCCGATGCGCCGTCGCCGCCCGCCACGCATTTCGCGCCGCAGGACGACATCGCCGCGGTGCCCTACCTGGAAGAGCAGGGGCGCGCCGCCTACCGGGACTTCCTGGAGAAAACCGCGCCGCGCGCCTTTGCCCTGTCGGCCAGCGGCGCCTGGGGCTGGGCCGAGGAGGGCGAAAGTCCCGATGTCCGCGCACTGGCCTCGTGCCAGCGGCGCAGCAGCCTGCCGTGCCAGCTGTATTCGGTCGATGAAAGCGTCGTTTGGCCCGTTGCCGGCGCCAGCGCGAGCGCCGCCGGCGGTGCGCAATAGGCTGCCGCGCACGATAGTTGTCGCCGAAACGGGGGATGGGCGAATATACTAGGCGAAAAGGGAGGCGTTGCGCTTCCCGTCCGCCCTTATCATCAGCGAGAATTCACCCTTATGGCGTCATCCCCAGAAAACCTCAGCATGGCCGTGTTTTGCGACTTCGAGAACGTCGCGCTCGGCGTGCGAGATGCAAATTACGAAAAATTCGATATCAAGCCCATCCTCGAACGCTTGCTGCTCAAGGGCAGCATCGTTGTCAAGAAGGCATATTGCGACTGGGACCGTTATAAAAGTTTCAAGGGCACCATGCATGAGGCGAACTTCGAACTGATCGAAATTCCCCACGTGCGCCAGTCCGGCAAGAATTCGGCCGATATCCGCCTCGTGGTCGATGCGCTGGACCTGTGCTACACCAAGGCCCACGTCAACACCTTCGTCATCATCAGCGGCGATTCCGACTTTTCGCCGCTCGTGTCGAAACTGCGCGAAAACGCCAAGCAGGTGATCGGCGTCGGCGTCAAGCAGTCGACTTCCGACCTGCTGGTGGCGAACTGCGACGAATTCATTTTCTACGATGACCTGGTGCGCGAAAGCCGCCGTACGGCCGCCAAGCGCGATGCGCGCGAAACCCCGGCCGCCAAGCGTTCGCCGGACGAAGAAGTACGCCGCAAGGAAAAATACGAGTCGCGCAAGACGGAAGCGATCGAGATGGCCGTCGAAACGTTCGACGCGCTGGTCTCGGAGCGCGGCGACAGCGGCAAGATCTGGGCTTCGATGCTGAAGGAAGCGATCAAGCGCCGCAAGCCCGACTTCAGCGAGTCCTATTACGGTTTCCGCACCTTCGGCAACCTGCTGGAAGAAGCGCAGACGCGCGGCTTGCTGGAATTTGGCCGCGATGAAAAATCGGGCGCCTATGTCTACCGCAGCAGCGGCCTGGTGGCCGTGCCGGCCGCCGTGAACGGCGAAGTGGCCAGCGAGGCAAGCGCCAGCGGCGAGACCAGCGTGACGGTGGAAGAGGGCAATCATCGCGAAGGCGGCAGCCGCCGCGATTCACGCCGCAATGGCCGTGGCGGCCGCAAGCAGAATGAGCCACGCCGCGGTGAGTCCGCGCCACAGGCCTTCGTGCCGGTGGCCGAGGCCGAAACAGTCGTCGTCGAGCAGTATGCCCCGGCGCCGCAGCCGGAAGCGCAGCACGAAGTAGCCGAAGCCGTCGCCGAGGTGGTGGCAGAAGAAGGCAACGCCAAGCGCGGTTCGCGCCGCAATGGCCGCGGTGGCCGCAAGAATGGCGATGGCGCCCGTGAAGCGCGCGCCGAAGTTGTCGACGTCGAGGTGGTGCCGGTGGTGGAAGCCATGCCTGAGCCGGTAGCCGAAGCGATCGTGGAAGCCGTCGCCGAAGCGAAGCCGAAGGCCAAGCCACGTACGCCGGCCCGCAAGGCGGCAGCGGCGAAGAAGCCCGTCAAGAAGGCGGCCGACGTCGTGGTTGAAGCGGCACCTGTCGTTGAAGCGGCGCCGGTGGAAATCGCGCCTGTAGCGGAAGACAAGCCGGCCAAGGCGCCACGCAAGACGCCGGCGCGCCGTCCCGCGCGCAAGAAGGCGGAAGCCGCTTGATTGAAGCCCCACAGCAAGGACCGGGGTCAGGCCTTGAAGGTCTGACTTCGGGTGTTTGCTGCGTCTCCGTGCGTCGGGCTTAAGCATGTACCACGGTGAACGCTTCAACAGCATTTCCCATACGGTGGGCGCCGCGCTGGCGGCCATCGGCGGCGTCATCCTGATCGTTGTCGCGGCCCGCACGGGCGACGCCTGGAAAATCGTCAGCTGCAGCGTGTATGCGGCCATGCTGCTCACGCTCTACCTCACTTCCACCCTGTACCACAGCGTGCGCGGCAAGGCCAAGGCCGTGCTGCAGCGGCTCGATCACTGCGCCATCTACCTGCTCATCGCGGGGACCTACACGCCCTTCATGCTGGTGACACTGCGCGGGCCGTGGGGCTGGTCGCTGTTCGGCGTTGTCTGGGGCCTGGCGCTGCTTGGCATCGTGCAGGAATATGTGTACGCGAAAGGCGCGCGCATCCTGTCGCTGGTGATTTACGTGGCCATGGGCTGGCTGATTGTCATCGGCATCAAGCCGCTGCTGGCGGCGCTCGAGTGGAACGGCTTCCTGTGGCTGGTGGCAGGCGGCCTGTGCTACACGGGCGGCATCGCTTTCTATGCCACCGACCACAAGCTGCGTCATGGCCACGGCATCTGGCACCTGTTCGTGCTGGCCGGCAGTAGCTGCCATTTTATCGCCATTTTGTTCTACGTTGCCTGACGTTGCCTGCTGCCTTCACTGTTGCCATGATTCCATTATAATGGCGCGATATGTGAAAATTGGGCAACAATGGATATCAACTCGGACGACCTGAAAATTTTCGTCACCGTCATCGACAGCGGCACCCTGAGCGCGGCCGCCGTGCACCTGGGACAAACCACCTCGGGCGTCAGCCGCGCCCTGTCGCGCCTGGAAGACAAGCTGTCCACCTCGCTCTTGACGCGCACCACGCGTCGCATGGAGCTGACGGAAGAAGGGCAGCTATTTTTGGACAAGGCGCGCGCCATCCTCGCGTCGATGGAAGACGTGGAAGAGTCGATCCGCATCCGCCGCCAGAAGCCGGCCGGGCGCCTGTCCGTCGATGCCGCCTCGCCCTTCATGCTCCATTGCGTGGTGCCCCACGTGGCGGAATTTCGCGCCATGTACCCGGACATCCGCCTGGAGTTGACCAGCAACGACCAGATCGCCGACCTGCTCGAGCACCGCACCGATATCGCCATCCGCATCGGCGCCCTGGTCGACTCGACCCTGCATGCGCGCCCCCTCAGTGCCAGTCCGCTGCACGTGCTGGCCACGCCCGCCTATCTGGCGCGCCACGGCGAACCCGCCACGCCGGAAGCGCTGTCCGGCCATGCGCTGCTGGGCTTTGCGCAATATGAACTGGGGAATAACTGGCCGCTGCGCCACGAAGCGGGCAACAGCCTGCAGATCGTGCCCGCGCTGGCCGCGTCCAGCGGCGAAACCCTGCGCCAGCTGGCCCTGCACGACCAGGGCATCGTCTGCCTGTCCGACTTCATGACGAAGGACGACATCGCGGCCGGCCGGCTGGTGCAGGTGCTGCAGCCGTTCTATACGGGCTACCGGCAGCAGATCCACGCCGTGTATTACCGCAACACGCAGCTGGCGCAGCGGATCAGCTGCTTCCTCGAATTCCTGCAGCAGAAGCTGTAAGGCCGGGCATGACGGAGAAGAGCATGGAGTGCCCCACCTGCGGCGAATATGGCGACCTGCTGCATGCGACCATCCCCAAAACGGGGCAACAGGTGATCGTTTGCTCGGAGTGCGATCTGTTGTGGGCGCATCCGCAACAGGATATCGATCCGGCCCGCGCATCGGATGTGGCGTCGTTTTTGGCGCAGGCGGGCATCGAGCCCGATTGGCAGGAGCTGCAATTGGGCGCCAGGGTGCCGCCGCCGGCTACAGCATGACGGGTGTTTCTTCCGCCCGCAGGAGGGCTTCCACCTCGTGCGCGGGCAGCGGCCGGCTGAAGTAATAGCCTTGCGCTTCGTCGCAGCCATGGCGGCGCAGGTAATCGAGCTGCTCCGCCGTTTCCACGCCTTCGGCCACCACGCGCAGCTTCAGATTGTGCGCCAGGGCGATGATGGAGACGACGATGGCCGCATCGTCCGCGTCGCGCGCCACGTCGCCGACGAAGCTGCGGTCGATCTTCAGCACGTCGATGGGAAAGGTGCGCAGGTAGGCAAAGCTGGAATAGCCGGTGCCGAAGTCGTCGATCGACAGCTGCACCCCCAGCGCCTTCATGTCGTGCAGCTGGCTGACGGCCAGCGCCACGTCGTGCATGAACAGGCTTTCCGTCAGTTCCAGTTCCAGGCAGGCGGGCGGCAGGCCCGTTTCCAGCAGCACGTCGGCAATCGACGCGACCAGGTTCGGCTCGTTGAACTGGCGCGCCGACAGGTTCACGGCAAGGCGCAAGGTGTCGAGTCCCGCCGCATGCCAGCGCTTCACCTGCGCGCACGCTTCGCGCATGACCCAGGCGCCGATCGGCACGATCAGGCCCGTGTCTTCCGCCAGCGCGATGAAGCGCTGCGGCGCCACCATGCCCAGATCCGGATGCTGCCAGCGCAGCAGCGCTTCCACGCCGACGATGCGTCCGCTGGCCAGGTCCACCTGCGGCTGGTAATGCAGCACGAACTGCTCGCGTTCCAGCGCGTTGCGCAGCGCCGTCTCGATGCGCAGGCGCTCCAGGGTGGCCTGGTTCATGGCCGTCGTGTAGAACTTGATGTTGTTGCGGCCCTGTTTCTTGGCGCAGTACATGGCGATGTCGGCCTGTTCGATCAGGTTCTGCGTCTCGCCATTCAGGGTCACGTCGCCAGGGGCGTCGTAGCGCGACATGTCATACACGGCCACGCCGATGCTGCAGGTGACGAAAAATTCCTTGCCGTCCAATAGCACGGGCTGGGCCACGGCATCCATCACGCGCTGCACGATGGCGCCGCTGAGCACTTCGTCCGCCTGCTCGCACAGGATGGCGACGAATTCATCGCCGGACAGGCGCGCCACCGTGTCGCTTTCGCGCAGGCTGGCCTGCAGGCGCGTGGCGATGGTTTTCAGCAGCAGGTCGCCGGCCTTGTGCCCGAGGCTGTCGTTGACGAACTTGAAACGGTCGAGGTCGATCAACAGCACCCACAATGCGCGGTTCTTGCGGCGCGACAGGGCCATCGCCTGCGCCAGGCGGTCGCGCAGCAGGGCGCGGTTGGGCAAGCCTGTCAGCACGTCGTGGTGGGCGATGTGCTGGATTTGCTGCTCGGCCAGCTTGCGCTCCGTGATTTCGGAACCCGTGCCCCGGTAGCCGCGAAATTCACCGAGCTCGTTGAACAGCGGTTCGCCATTGATGCTGAACCAGCGCAGCTGGCCATCGCGGTCCTGCATCGCATATTCGAGGTTGGAAAAGGGCAGGTGTGCTTCCAGGTTGGCGATATGCTGCTTGCCCCAGCGCGAATTGCGCATCTCCGCGTTGTTGTCCCAGCGCGTCATGCCGATGAAGCGTTCCAGCGGCATGTTCGACTTGTCCGTGAAACCGCTGGTGATGTGCGTGAAGCAGAAGTGGGCGTCCTGTTCCCAGTACCAGTCCGAGGACAGGGCCAGCAGGCGGCGGAAGCGCTTTTCGCTTTCCTGCAAGGCGCGCTCCGTGCGCTGGCGCGCCCGCACGTCGGCGCTGAGCAGCTCATTGCTGCGCTTGAGGTCGGCCGTGCGCTGCTCCACCAGCAGCTGCACGCGGCGCGAGCGCTGCGTCAGCGACTGCACGAAGGCGGCCGTCAGTGCGCTGAACAGCAAGCCCGTGATCAGTGTAAACAATGAGCCCAGGTGGTCGGCCAGGAAGGGACGCGGATGGGCCACCACGCGCACGTGCCAGGGCCGGCCGGCGGAAGTGAAGGCCCGGTCATAATGGTTATGGTAGGCAAAGTGCAGCCAGCGGGGCAGCGACTCCCAGGCGCCGCTCGGTTCGTCGGCAGGCGCCTGTCCATGGCGGAAGATCAATTGGCGCGGATCGGCGCCGGCGTCGGCGTAGACACTGAGTTCAAGCTGGGAGTCGCCCAGCAGGTCGGCGCCGGCGAGGATTTTCTGCACCAGTTCCCCCGCGCGCACGATGACGGCCGTATCGCCGATCAGCGCCGCGCGCCGCTGCGGTATCGTTTGCAGGGGCACGCCGTGGCGGTAGACGGGACGCACGATGACGAAGCCCCGTTGCGGCCCTTGCGCCAGGGCCAGCAGGCCGGTGGCGGTGGTCTGGCCGCTGATGATCGCCTGTTCCAGCGCGCGCGCCAGCACGCCGCTCGGGCTGACGTTCAGGCCAAAGGCGGGGCGGTTGCCCTGCAGGGGTTCGAGGTAATCGACCACCAGGTAGCTGGTGCGCGTCGTGGCGGGCACGACGACGCCATCGCGCATTTCCGTCATGGTGTAGCCGGGCACGATGCGCCGCAGTTCGGTCTCGAAGGCGGCGCGCTGCGCATGCGGCACGATGCGGTGGAAATTGAAGGCCTGGATGAACGGGTGGCGCTGCAGCAGCGGCGTGGTGAAATCGTGGAATTGTTCGCGCGTGACGGGCACGACGGCGGCAAACAGCTGGTTGGTTGTCGTCAGCACCTCGACCGCATCGTCGAGCCCCTGCTCGATGGCGGCCACCCTGGCGCCGGCGCGTTGCTGCAGGCTCAGGCTCATCTTGTCGTATTCGAGCTGGCTGATGGCGGCAAACAGCACGGCCGTCACGCTGACGCCGCAGGCAAAGGTCAGCGCGGCCGCGGCGGAAATCGACAATGGCAGGCGGCCACGCAGCATGGTTTTTCCTATCTCACTTCATGGACACATGGGTTCGGCGGCGCCTGCCGGCCCCACGCAGGCCGTAGTTTGTCATAAACCACATCCATCATGCTGATTTTGCACCAAAACACTGCTAATAAGCAACAATATCTATGACCGGGGAAGACGACTTTCAGTCGTTGTCGCTGCCTGACCGGCGGCGCACACGCCACAACTGCCATGCCGGCAGCCAGCGGTTCAGGAACGCCAGGCCGCATATCCGGCGCCAGCGCACCAGGCGCACCACGCGCACGGCGCGGCCGTCGGCGCCTTGTTCGGGCTTGGCGGCGAAGACGATGCGGTTATTGCCGGCGATGCCGTCGAAGTGGCAGACGGCGCCACGAAAGGTCAGCATCAGGCGCGCCAGCATGGCGGGATAGTGCTCGTCATAACTGAACAGGTTGGCCACCAGCACGCCGCCGGGCAGCAGGGCGCGCAGGCAGTCCGCATAGAAGCGCGCGCTGCCCAGTGCCGGCGGCAAACCCGTTTCGTCGTAGCCGTCGAGCAGCAGCACGTCGGCGCAGCCCGGATGCTGGCGGATATAGCTGACGGCGTCCGTCTCGATGATGCGCAGGCGCGCATCGTCGGGGGGCAGCATGAATTGCTCGCGCAGGGCGATCACGTCGGCGCGCAGTTCCAGCACCGTGATGCGCGTCCCGGGCAGGTGGCGATGGCAGAATTTCAGCAACGAACCGCCGCCCAGGCCGACCATCAGGATGTGCCGCGGGCGCGGCACGAACAGGGTAAAGCACATCATGGCACGCGCATAGCGCAGCAGCAGATGGTCGGGGCGCGACAGCAGCATTTCGCTCTGGATCATGCCGGGTTGGAATTCCAGGCGGCGCCGGTCGCCACAGGTATGCACCTGCGGGGCAAGTGGGGTGGTGCTTCTGTTTTCCGGCATGGGACGACTTCGCTGAGTGGACTGGGGGAGATGCTTTGTTGCATTCAGAGAAATCTGATAAGCTCCCGTGAGCATACCCGATTAATCCGCGCCGAGCATGCGTATATGTATATGCATACGGCGCGTGGCGGCACGGCTGCGCAGTCGGGCACCATGGAGACAAGCATGTTTTTGGATCACCCCATCATTACGGCGACGAACAGTTTTACGGAGCCCGACCGCATCGAGCGGCTGACGCGCGTGTACGGTTACGCGGCGGCGCTGGCCGACGTAGCCGCTAACTTCGGCTTCATTGAAAAAGTGGCGCAAATCCACGACCACAAGGGCACCCTCATCGTGTTCTGGCACGAGGCGCCCAACGAGGTGGAAAAGCAGTATTTCGTGCAGGCCTGGGCCAGCAAGATCGGCGACGGCAGCACCAATGTCGAACACGAAATCTGACCTGGCCTGCCGCGCTTGCGCGGCGATGGCGTAGCCCATGGATATCAAGACCCTGGTACTGGCCCTGGCACTCGGCAACCTGAGCCTGTGCGCGGCCCTGTTCTTCTTCGAGTATGAGCGCAAGAAGTCGCTCAGCATGTCCACCTGGGCGGTGGCCAAGCAATGCCAGGCCGTGGCCTGGTGCCTGCTGTATTTCCGCGGCGTGCTGCCCGATTTTCTCTCCATCTTGCTGGGCAACAGCCTGCTGTTTGCCGGCATGGCGCTCGATGCGGGCGCCCTGTGGCAGGCGGCCGGACGCAGCGGCTGGCGCCGTTATGTCTTGCCGGCGCTGGGGGTGTCCGTGGCGCTGTTTGCCGCCTGTTATCTGTTCGACGTGGCGCCGCTGCTGCGCAGCGCCGGCGGTTCGCTGATCGTGGCCGGCTTCTTCCTCGCCGGCGTGGCGGCATTGTGCCTGAAATGGCGCGAGGCGAGCATGCTGCGCCGTTTCCTCGTCGTCAGCATGGGCCTGCTGTCCTTGCTGATCGCCGCGCGCGGCGTGCTGGCCGCCGCCATCCCCGATTTTGACGCGGAACTGCTGCAGCTGGCCGGCTTTGGCGCCCTGTACCTGATGATGCTGACGAACGCCTTCGGCTATTTGCTGCTGTCGCGCGAAAAGCTGGGCGGCGAGCTGGCGCGCCTGGAAGTGCTCGACGCGGCCACGGGCGTGCCGAACCGGCGCGGATTTTATCAGGCGCTGGCGCCGTGGATGGCGTTGGCGCGCCGGCCCGGCTTGCCGACGGCGCTGGTGGTGCTCAATATCGACCACTTCAAAAGAGTCAACGACAGCTATGGCCATCCGGTGGGTGATGCGGTGCTGAAAACCATCGTCGACACGTGCCGCCAGCAACTGCGCGACAGCGATCTGATGGGGCGCCTCGGTGGCGCCGAATTCGCCATTCAACTGCCGCGCACGACCCTGGACGATGCGCTGATGGTGGCCGAGCGCATCCGCGCCGCCGTGGAGGTGCTGCCAGTCAAGACGGAGCGCGCCGTGTTGCAACTGACGGCCAGCTTGGGCGTGACCACCATCCGAGCCGAAGACAGCACCGTCAGCCTGTTCAAGCGGGCCGACGAGGCGCTGCAGGCGGCCAAGCATGCTGGCCGCAACAGGGTCGTGGAAGCGCAGGGTGTCAGCACCCTCGATATTTAAATCGGCTTATTTCTTGCGCGAGCCCAACCAGCTGGGCTCCTTGCCGCACTCCTTGGGCAGGAACAAGGCATCGAGGCCGGGATCGCAGCGCCGGTCAGGCGCCTTCATCGGTTCGACAGTGAGCCATTCGCTTTTGGGCAGGATCTTTTCTTCGCGTGCTTCCACGGGTGGCGCGGGCGGCAGGCTGTCTTGCCAGCGCGGCTCCGCGGCAGGCGCGGGCGCGGTGGCCCAGTTCGCGTCCACCTGCGCTGCGCGCACCGGCGGTGCGTCCGCGTGTGCGACGGCGCAAAATACGCTGCCCGCGAAGAAGAAGAACGTGCGCATGGCGGCGCTGTTTTTGGAAATCATGGTCTGTCCTTGGTCGGTGCCGCGAGGGCTGGCTCTGCATTATGACGCCAGCCGGAAGCAAAAACACAAGAAAATTGCAACGGCATGTTACCAAAGGGACTATAGTTACTGGTAGCAAGCAGGTGCACTGCAGCAAGGCGCTGGAACGCGGGGCACCAGTTCCCGAACGTGTGCATTCCCTAACTTTCATTTAAGCTAAGCAAGTTATGCTATCGAGCGCACGCCAGGCTGCCCTGAGCCGTCCGCACCGCAGTTCCCCTTTTTTACTCTTGCCAGGCCCATAATGAAAATGCTCAAATCCCTGCCTGTATGGCCGCTTGCCGCGCCGATTGCCGGCTGGCTGTTCCTGTTCGGTTCCACCTTCAATCTCGGCGGTGCCTACCAGATCCTGCTGGTGGTGGGCCTGATCGGCAGCGTGCTGGCCGCCGTGTACCACGCGGAAGTGGTGGCGCACCGTATCGGTGAACCGTATGGCACGCTGGTGCTGGCGCTGGCCGTGACCCTGATCGAGGTGGCGCTCATCGTCTCGCTGATGCTGGCCGGCGGGCCGGAAACGACGGGCCTGGCGCGCGACACCGTGTTTGCCGCCATCATGATCATCCTGAATGGCATCGTCGGCATCTGCCTGCTGCTGGGCGCCGGGCGCCACAAGGAGCAGACCTTCGGCCTGCTGGGCGTGAGCGCGTCGCTGGCCACCCTGGCGGCCATCGCCGTTCTGACCCTGGTGCTGCCGAACTACACCTCGAGCGCAGCCGGTCCCTTCTACAATTCCAGCCAGCTGATCTTCATCGCCGTCATTTCCCTCGTCCTGTACGGCACCTTCGTGCTGGTGCAGACGGTGCGCCACCGCGATTACTTCCTGCCCAAGGAAGCCGTCGGTGATGAAGAGGTGCATGCGGCGCCGCCCACGCCCACCGTCGCCTGGGTCAGCGCCGGCGCGCTGCTGGTGTGCCTGGGCGCCGTGGTTCTGCTGGCCAAGTCGCTGGCGCCCGCGCTGGAGACGGCGATTGCCGCCATGGGTGCGCCGAAAACCCTGGTCGGCATCGTCATCGCCGCCATCGTGCTGCTGCCCGAGGGCCTGGCCGCCGTGCGCGCCGCGCGCGCAAACCGTTTGCAAACGAGCCTGAACCTGGCGCTCGGCTCCGCGCTGGCCAGCATCGGGCTGACGATACCCGCCGTGGTGGTGGTGTCGCTGGCCACGGGCCTGACGATCACGCTGGGTCTCGATATCAAGTCGACGGTGCTGTTGCTGCTGTCGCTGATGGTGGCCACCCTGTCGCTGGGCACGGGCCGCACCACGGTCATGCAGGGCACGGTGCACCTGGTGATTTTCGCTGTCTATCTGTTCACCACCATCGTGCCGTAGAACACCTGTCAAAACCTACTGCGCGTCGGAATTTATGGTTTGCGATGCTCACTGACTCGGCGTCCCCGTACCTTCGTACAGTTGCGCGTCTCAACCACAACTTCCTTCCGCTCGCTACGGTTTTGTCAGGTGTTCTTGAGCGTTACCGTTGCTCGCCGTTTTGTCACAATCCTGTCACGCCGCTGTCATACGATGGGGGTAGTGTGGTAGGATTTTTAAATCGTTTAAATGATTTATATAGTTTAGCAACTGAGTTTGCCAACTTTTTCAGTTGGCACAGTAATGACAAGACAAGAGGCCAGTATGTATGCAGCGGTGGACCTGGGGTCCAACAGTTTTCGTTTACACGTCGGCAAGCATGATGGCGACACGATCCGCGTGGTCAAGAGCGTGCGCGACCCGATACGCCTGGCCGCAGGCCTGGACGCCAATGGCGACCTGACCGAAGCGGCCATGCAGGGCGCGCTGGCCTGCCTGCAGCGCTTTCGCGCCATCCTCGCCGGCTTTGAACTCGATGCCGTGCGCGTGGTGGCCACGTCGGCCATGCGCGTGGCGCGTAACGGCGCCGTCTTCCTGCCGCTGGCCGAGCAAGCCATCGGCCATCCTATCGAGATCATCTCGGGCGAGGAAGAGGGGCGCTTGATCTACATGGGCGTGGCCAACGCGCTGGCCATTCCCGGCGAACGCCGGCTGGTGATGGATATCGGCGGCGGCTCGACCGAACTGATACTGGGGCGCGGCAACGATATCGAGCGCGTCGAGTCGTTCAGCCTGGGCACGGTCAAGCAAAGCCTGTCGTTCTTCATCGGCGGGCGCATCGATGCGCCATCGTTCGAGGCGGCCATCCTGTCGGCGCGCAGCCATTTCGAGGATGCCGCGCCGCCGTACCGCCCGCAGCACTGGAAGACGGCTTACGGCTCTTCCGGCACCATCCGCACCATCGCCGACATCATCGCCCGCAACAAGCTCGGTGACGGCTTGCTCACGAGCGTCAGCCTCGACGCGCTGGCGCGCCGCTTCATTGAACTCGGTCACACCAGCCGCATCGACATGCCCGGCTTGCGCCCCGACCGCGCCAGCACCATCGTTGGCGGCCTGGCCATTTTGATCGGCCTGTTTCGCGAACTGGCCATTCCCGCCATGACGCCGATCGAGGCGGGCTTGCGCATGGGCGTGATGTGGGATTTGTACCTGCGTTCGACCAAGCGTGACCGCCGCGAACAATCGGTGCAGGGCTGCATGGAGAAATTCCATATCGACCAGCAGCGCGCCGGCCGGGTGGCCGAGCAGGCGCTGGCCATGTACGCGCAGCTCAAGCCCACCTCCGACGCCCTGGTGAAATCCCTGCGCTGGAGCAGCCTGCTGCACGAAGTGGGTCTGGCCGTGTCGCAGACGGGCTACCACAAGCATGCCTCCTACATCGTGGAAAACGCCGACTTGCCCGGTTTTACCACGCGCGAACAGAAGACCATGAGCCGGCTGATCCTGGCGCAGAAGGGCAACTTGCGCAAGATCGGCGAAGTGCTGTCCGATCCCGATTTTGCCAAGGCCGTGCTGGCCTTGCGCCTGTCGATCCTGCTCATGCATGCGCGCATCGAAGCCGATTTCAGCGAACTGCGCCTGCGCATGAAGAACCGCATTGAACTCGACATCAAGCGCGGCTGGGTGGCGCACCATCCCACCGTGTCGTTCTGGATCGAGAAGGAGCAGGAATTCTGGGATGAGGTCGGGGTCGATTTCACCATCCGCGCCAGCGCATAGTGGGTCATTGCGCCATGCCGTGCGCATGGCTTGATGTGCAGCAAGCAATATTTTTAAAAACAGTATATATTGTTTATATTATTTACTAGATTGGAAAATCCATGACCAAAACCGTCCCAGCGAAAAAAGCCGACAGCGCACCCGTATCGATGTTTCCCACCAGCGCTTCGATCAATGCGGCAGCGGCCAAGGCCGCGCCAGCCGCCAAGCCTGCAGCCAAGCCAGCCGTGAAGCCTGCGGCCAAGCCGGTGGCCGCCAAACCGGCCGCAGTCAAGCCTGTCGCCGCCAAGCCTGTGGCGGCGAAACCAGTAGCAGCGAAACCAATAGCAGCGAAAGCTGCCGCAGCCAAGGCGCCCGCCGCCAAGCCGGCGGCCAAGGCCGTCGTCGCCAAAGCCGTTGCCAAGCCAGCGGCCAAGGTTGCCGCGAAGCCCGCCGCCAAGCCTGCAGCGAAAGCCGCCGTCAAACCGGTAGCGAAACCGCCAGCGAAACCGGTGGCCAAAGCGGCTGCCAAGCCTGTGCCGGCGAAAAAAGCGCCGGTCGCCAAGGTCGCCGCCGTCAAGGAAAAAGCCCGCAAGCCGAAACTCGTGCGCGACAGCTTCACCATGCCGGAAGCGGAATACGAAGTCCTGGGCCAGGTGAAAAAAGCCTGCCTGAAGGCCGGTTTCGAAATCAAGAAAAGCGAATTGCTGCGCATCGGCGTGGCGCTGATCAGCCAGATCGACCTGGCCACCCTGCAAAACGTGCTGGCCGGCTTGCCGCAGCTGAAAACGGGCCGTCCGAAGAAGGATTGATGGCGCGGGCAGGGGCCGCACCCCTGCCTGGCCGTTCTGGTTTACCATGGGGCCTGTGATAGTTCCCCCATGGTTGCCATGTCAGAAGATACAGATATCGAACGCGCCGGCTTCGTCGAGCGCGCCATCGTCCGCCACCAGGCGGGCGTCTCTACCCCAGCCATCGACCACGTCGCCGAGGAAATCCCCGTCGCGCTGGTCTTCAATGGCATTTCCCACGTCGTCATGATGGCCACCCCGCGCGACCTGGAGGCATTTGCCTATGGCTTCGCGTTGACGGAGGGCGTGGTCGCTTCCGCAGATGCCATCTTTGACTGCGAAGTGTTCCTGCGCGCAGATTCCGCCGAAGTGGCGTTGAGCATCGCCCAGGAAGACTTCGTGCGCCTGAAGGACCGGCGCCGCCAGCTGACGGGCCGCACGGGCTGCGGCGTGTGCGGCATCGACAGCATCGACATGCTCGACTTGCAGCCCACAGCGCTGCCGCCGTCCCTGATCCACGTCGACCTGCCGGCCGCATTGGCGCGCGCCTCCGCAGGCCTGCGCGAACACCAGGCGTTGATGCGGGAAACGGGCGGCGTGCATGCCGCCGCGTGGTGCACGCCCGATGGCGATATCGTGCACGTGTTCGAGGATGTCGGCCGCCATAACGGTCTCGATAAACTGATTGGCCACCTTGCGCTGCACGATATCGACATGCGGCGCGGCTTCGTCTTCCTGTCCAGCCGCGGTAGCTACGAGCTGGCGCGCAAGGCGGCGCGCATGCAGATTCCGTTGTTGGCGACGATTTCCGCCCCCAGTTCGTTGGCCATTTCCATCGCCACGCAGGCGGGCATGAAGCTGGTGGGCTTTTGCCGCCAGGATGCCTACGTCGATTACACGCCAGGCATCACGCTTTAACTTCACTGCGTTGCAGCAGCACGGGCACGGATTTCGACGTCGGCGTGCCGGCGCCGTCGGCCGTGCTGGCCAGCGGTACCAGCGCGTTCGTCTCGGGGTAGTACGCGCCCAGGCAGCCGCGCGGGATATCGTATGCCACCAGCCGGAAGCCATCGGCGCGGCGCGTCACGCCATCGTCCCAGGCGCCGATCAGGTCCACCAGCTCGCCATCGGCAAAGCCCAGCATGGCGATATCTTCCGCGTTGGCGAAGACCACCTTGCGCGTGCCGTACACGCCGCGGTAGCGGTCATCCATGCCGTAGATGGTGGTGTTGTACTGGTCGTGCGAGCGCGTGCTCATTAACACCATCAGGCGTTCGCCGTGGCGCGCTCTAGCGCGGTGCAGCGGCGTGTCCAGCGGCAGCGGGGCGACCAGGAAGCTGGCCTTGCCGCTGGCCGTCTTCCACACGCGTTCGCGCGAAGCCACCGTCAGATGAAAGCCGCCCGGCTGCGCCACCCTGGCGTTGTAGTCGTAAAAATCGTCGAATACCTTTTCGATATCGTCGCGGATACGCGCATAGTCTGCCGCATACGCGCGCCAGTCCACCAGGCTGCTGCCCACCGTCGCTTCGGCCATGCCGGCCACGATGGCCACTTCCGAGCGCAGCTGCGGCGAAGCGGGCGCATTGCGGCCGTACGAGATATGCACCATGCTCATCGAGTCTTCCACCGTCACGCCCTGCGCCACGCCGTGCTGCAGGTCGATTTCCGTGCGCCCCAGGGTGGGTAGCAGCAGGGCTTCCTTGCCGATGACCAGGTGGCTGCGATTGAGCTTGGTGGCCACCTGCACCGTCAGCGCGCACTGGCGCAGGGCGGCAAAGGTCAGCGGCGTATCGGGCGTGGCGGCGGCGAAATTACCGCCCAGCGCGATGAATACCTTGACGTCGCCGCGCTGCATGGCTTCGATGCTGGCCACCACATCGTGGCCGTGTGCGCGCGGCGGCGCGAAACCATACACCTGGCCCAGGCGGTCGAGGAAGGCCGCCGTCGGCTTTTCCTCGATGCCCACCGTGCGGTCGCCCTGCACGTTGGAGTGGCCGCGCACGGGGCATAAGCCGGCGCCGGGCTTGCCGATTTGCCCGCGCAGCATCATCAGGTTCGACAGCATGCGGATGGCCGCCACGCTGTGCTTGTGCTGCGTCAGGCCCATGCCCCAGGTGGCGATGATGCGCTGGCCCCTGACGACAATGTCCGTCAATGCCTCGATCTGCGCGCGCGCCACGCCCGATTCTGCCACGAGCAGTTGCCAATTCTCTGTGCGCAGGTCGTCGCGGAAGGCGTCGAAGCCGCTGCAGTGTTCCGAGATGAAGGCGTGGTCGATGACGGCGGGTTCGCCGGCCGCTTGCGCCGCATCGTCATGCTCGACGACCCTCTTGGCGACGGCCTTGATCAGGGCGAAGTCGCCGCCCAGGGTGGGCTGCACGAAAAGGCCGGCCAGGCGCGTGCTGCCCAGGGTGGCCATTTCCAGCGCGCTTTGCGGATCCATGAAGCGCTGCAAGCCCCGTTCGCGCAGGGGATTGATGGAGACGATGCTGCCGCCGCGGCGCGCGCAGTCGCGCAGTTCGCCCAGCATGCGCGGGTGGTTGGTGGCGGGATTCTGGCCGAAGATGAGGATGGTGTCGGCCAGTTCGAAATCGGCCAGGGTCACCGTGCCCTTGCCGATGCCGACGGTGGCCGGCAAGCCGCGGCTGGTCGCCTCGTGGCACATGTTGGAGCAGTCGGGGAAGTTATTGGTGCCGTACAGGCGCGCCATCAGCTGGTACAAGAAGGCCGCTTCGTTGCTGGCGCGGCCCGACGTATAGAACGCGGCCTGGTTCGGGTCGGGCAGGGCGCGCAGGTGGCGCCCCACGAGGGCGTAGGCGTCGTCCCAGGCGATCGGCACATAGCGGTCGCTGGCAGGATGGTACACCATCGGTTCGGTCAGGCGGCCGTGCTGCTCGAGCGCGTAGTCCGATTGTTCCAGCAGCTGCGTGACGGTATGGCTGGCAAACAGCTCCGGGCCGGCGCGGCGGCTGGTCGCTTCGGCGGCGACGGCCTTGGCGCCGTTTTCGCAAAAGGCAAACGTGGAAGCGTGGTTGCGGTCGGGCCAGGCGCAGCCGGGACAGTCAAAACCGTCGGGCTGGTTTTGCGCCAGCAGCGCCTTCAGGTTCTCGGGCGCGACGCGCTCCTGGCGCAGGCTGATGGCCACGTGTTTCAAGGCATCCCAGCCGGCGGCAGGCTTGGTATAGGGCGTGATGTGCGGTGCGTCCTGGTCTTTCATTGGCTCTTTCGGCTGGGCGAGTGTGGTAATTATGCACGATCCCCGAATGACATTGACTTGCGTCATGGAAATGACATTCGGCTGTCATTTTCCTGACATATTAGACAAGTACGCTGGAGTCGTCTTGATCACAGGGATGAAACCATGCAGAACATAATCGCATCAAACGAAGCCAAGGCCCGTCCGGTCCAACTGGTGCTGAGCCAGGCCACTACCGCGGCGGAAGTGCGCGAAGTCCAGCGTTTGCGTTACAAGGTGTTTATCGAAACCATGGGCTTGACGTCGCTGGCCAACGCCGATGGCCTCGACAGCGATGAATTCGACGCTCACTGCGATCACCTGATCGTGCGCGATGCCGATACCCTGAAAGTGGTGGGCACCTACCGCGTGCTGAGCGCGGCCAAGGCGGCCAAGATCGGCCGGCTGTATTCGGAAAACGAGTTCGACCTGAGCCGCCTGAAGAACCTGCGCGGACGCATGGTCGAAGCGGGCCGCGCCTGCATCCACCCGAAATACCGGGGTGGCAGCGTGATCATGCTGCTGTGGTCTGGCCTGGCCGAGTACATGCGCCGCGAGCGCTGCGACTACCTGGTCGGCTGCGCCAGCATCAGCCTGGCCGATGGCGGGCATAACGCCGTCGCCGTGTACCAGGCGCTGGCCGAAAAGCACATGGCCCCAAGCGAATACCGCGTCACGCCGCACCTGCCTTTCCCCATCCATCAGGTGGAAGCGGCGCACAAGCCGCAAGTGCCGCCGCTGATCAAGGGCTATCTGCGTTCGGGCGCCTGGATTTGCGGCGAACCGGCCTGGGACCCTGATTTCGAAAGCGCCGACATGTTCATGATGATGCCGCTGGCGAATCTGGATGAGCGCTATGCGCGCCATTACGGCGTGGTGCCTGGCTAAGAGCGGGCAGTGAGGCCTGCAGCTGGCTGGCCAGCGCCTGCACGGCGCTGCGCAAGCCGGTGTCCGCGCTGTCGGGCGGCAGCAGTTCGAGCAGGAAGCGCAGCGGCGCCGTGATCGCTTCGGGTTCGCCGATGCTGCCGTGGCGCCGCACGGCGTCGTGGTACAGGGCCAGGAAGGCGGCGCGCGCGGGCGCGTCGAAGGGCTGGCCTTCCGGTACTTGCCACAGGGCCGCCAGCAGGGCGGCGCGCACGGGGGCGCCGGCGTCGATGGCGCGGTGTTCGTCCGCGTGGCGCTGGCGCGCATAGGCGATGGCGTCGTGCAGCAAATCGCCCAGTTGCGGATCGAGCGCGCGCCAGGCGCCGCTGTCGCCATGGGCTTTCAGCAGCAGGGCGCCCGCCAGCACCTGGAAAATCAGGTCGCAGTCGGCCACGCCGCTGCGCCGCCGCGCTTCGTCCAGCGCGGCCAGGCAGGCGTCCGTCATGGCGCGCAGTGCCGGCGCGCCCGAACTTCCTTCGGTGCAGGCCAGGCGCGCCTGCAAGGCCCAGTAGCGTCCCAGCAGGGCCAGGCGCTGCGCCGTGGGCGCCAGCGCCACCAGCAGATCGATATGCTGTTTTCCATCCTGCAGCAACTGGCGTCCCTGCGCCGGGTCGGGCACGGCCGGCACCTCGATGCCGGCGCCCGCATCGAGGCCGCACAGGGCCGCGCCCTGGCGTATTTCCAGTTCCGCCCAGTGCGCCAGCGCGCGCAAGCCCACCTTGCCGTCGGCCGCGCTGTGCGCCGCCCGATAGTGTTCGATGGCGCGCAGGGTGTTTTCCAGGCCACCGAGGCCGGCGCGCGCGGCGGCCATGTTTTCGCGGATGTCGGCGCAGCCGAAGAAGCGGGCGCGCACGGCTTCCTCGATGCTGCCCAGCTTTTCCTCGATGGCCGCGCGGCGCGCAGGATCGGCGCCCGCCAGGCGCGCGTGCAGGGTTTCCAGGTCGGCCAGCAAGTGGCCGTGGTAGTGATAGTCGGGCGCTTGCCAGGGCCGGCTCTGGGTATTCGGAAAGCGGTAGCGGTCGTCGCCATACGCCTGGTAGGCGCCCCAGGTGTTCGAGGCGGGGAACTGCAGGTAGGCCGCTTCGCGCGCCAGGCGCACGGCGTCGCCGAAGTATTCGCCGCTCAGCATGGCGTGATAAAAGCTGTGCGCGAAGATGCTGGCCGCCTGGTCGTCGATGCGCCAGCCGGCCGCGATCACCGCCTGCGAGCCCATTTCAATGAAGGCCGTGGCCAGGCTGGCGGCGAGTTTCGACCACGGTGCGATGGCGTCCGGGCGCATGTCGCCCAGGTGGCAGCAATTGATGAAGACGAATTGCGGCACGCGCTTCAATTTACCCACCTGCGCCGCCGTCAGCCGCGTCTTCGGTCCCAGCACCAGGCCCGTATGGGCGATGCCGGGGCCGGCCACTTCGCCATGGCCGGCCAGGTGGATGGCGAAATAGCGTTCGTCGAACAGGTGTACCAGCACGCGCTGCGCCTGAGGGCGCAGCAGCTCGCGTACCTGGTAGCCGTACGCGCCGAACATGCGCGCCACGTCCTGCGCCTCGGCCTGCGCGGCGGGCAGCTCTGGCAGGCCGGAATCGGTGTCGCCGATCACCAGCACGCTGTTGCTGGGCGGGCTGACGGCGGGCGGCTGTTCGCGCAGGCTGGCCAGCTGGCGCACCATGCCGATGCGCGTCGACAGCGGACTTTCCTCGCTGCCCGCCTCGTCGCGCATCAGCTCCCACGGATAGATGGCGGCGCTCTGGTCGACGGCCAGGATCAGGCCGCGCATCTCGGGGATGGCCGCCTTCAGGCCATTGGGCAGCATCAGTTCGTACAGGGCGCGCGACAGGCCCGGCTGGTCGGTGGTGTTGTCGGTGGCATCCATGATCAGGCCATCGACGGCTTGCCGCTGGTTCGGCTCCTCGTCGACGCTGTTGTGCGCGCGGTCCGTCAGCACGGTGAAGCGCAAGGCGCCGGAAAGGTCCGCGGCGACGATCTGCACGCGGCGCCAGCCGTTGTCGCCGCTCAGGCTGGGCAGGATGCGCCGGTAGCCGCCGGGGCTGTGGCGGATGCGCCGCTCGAACGTGAAGCTGCCCTGGTAGCGCGCCTCGGCCATGATCTGTTCGATGGCCACGGCGGCGGCGATGGCGCGCGCCTCGGACTGTTCGTAGATGGCGATGTGGCCGATGCGGCACGCCATGCCCGCGTCTTCCAGGCGCCGGTTGGCGCTGCGCGCGCCGTCGATCAGGGCGCGCGCGCACAGGGCGATGCTCAGGCCGCCATAGCCGGAACCGGACAGCAGGCTGGCCACGCGCAAGCCGTGCTCTCCCATCGGCGGCGCGGCCACATGGCCGGCGGCGCGCACCTGCAGGCAGACGCACGCGTATTCGAGCAGGCCGCCGGCAAAGGCGCGCGCCAGTTCGCCCGGCGTCAGCTCGCCCAGCGCGCCCAGGCCGATGACGATGGCGCCGCCGGGCCGGCGCGCCGCATCGGGCTGCAGCACCACGAGGGCGGAGTCGGGGCGCTGCGGAAAGCGTCCCAGCGCGTGGATTTCCTGCAGCTTGCCCGCCAGCAGGCGGTCGAGAAAACTCATGCTGCCGCGCAGCGATTCATACGCATAGCAGCCGCTCATGACGGGCGCGTCGGCCGAGGCCATGCTGCCGTGGATGAGGGATAGGCTCAGCTGCGGCGCGCGGGGCTCGGGCGCGCTGGCGGGGCCGGCGGCGCCGAGGGCCGCGTCGAGCAATTCCTGCGCTTGCGGGTACAGCGGGGTGGCGTCGGCGGCATACGGATGGAAGCGGGGCGGTACGCCGCCCGGCGCGTGCGGCGGGTGGCGCGGCAGGGCTGCGGTCTGGCCGCTGTCGAGCAGCTGTGCGATGGCCGGGTAGTAGTCCCTTTGCAGCAGTAGGTCGCCATGCGCCACCGGCAGGTAGCAGGCCGCCACGCCGTCCGGCATCGCGCCTTGCCAGGCCGTGCGGCCATCGCCGTCCGGCGACCAGGCTGTCTCGATGCCGCCGTCGCGCAGGCGCAGCGCCACCGGCGTGTCGGCGCAGCCGGCCAGATAGCTGCAATGGCGCGCGTCGAGCGGGGCCGCTTCCAGCAGGGCCATGGTGGCGCGCGCCGCGGCCAGCGCCTGGGCTTCGGGCGCCTGCCAGCCGCCGGGCAGGCCCGCTTGAACATCGCCGTCTGCCAGCCGGGCCCAGGCGGCGGCGTCGAAATAATCGATGCCGCCCGCCTGCGGCCATGGCAGCATGTCCAGCACGCCGGGAAAGGCGCGCACGAAGCCGAGAAACTGGCGCCGCGTGTGTTTCCAGCCTATCCAGCTTGCCAGCATCTGCACCAACCGGTCGCGTCCCAGCAGCACTTGCACCATCGCCTGCGTGCCGC
This sequence comes from Janthinobacterium sp. BJB426, assembly GCF_002735705.1. Classification (GTDB taxonomy): domain Bacteria; phylum Pseudomonadota; class Gammaproteobacteria; order Burkholderiales; family Burkholderiaceae_D; genus Janthinobacterium. The sequence continues at coordinate 61,781 of NZ_PDZL01000014.1, read as the reverse complement.
GGTTGGCCGTGCCTACTTGCAGCAAGCGGCTGCCGGGCAGGGTGCCGAAGCGCTGCCAGCGGTCCTTCAGGGCCAGGCGCGCCACCAGCCCGCCCATGCCGTGGGCCACGATGCGCAGCGGCTGTCCACGCTGTTCCGCGTCGCGCATGGCGTCGTCGAGCACGGGCAGGAAGGCGCTGCTGGAGTGCTGCAGCGACAAACGCCAGTCATAGGTAAAAGGCCGCACTTCCTGGCTTTGCGCGAGGAAGCGGGCAAACGGTTCATAGCAGGATTCGACCCAGCCGGCGCTGACGATGTGCGGCTGGCCCACGGCCAGGCGTTCGATGCGCCCTTCGACCAGGTTGACGGGGTCGAACCAGATGCGGTTGCTGCCCACTTGCAGGTGGCTGCCCATGATGTCGGGCAGAAGCAGCACGATGGGCGCGTGCGCGCGCCGTTTCGGCACTTCGCCGCCGCGCGCCAGCGGGCCGTGCTCGATGCCGGGCAGCGGCTGGTAGGCCGTCTCGTTGCCGCTGAGTGCCTGCACGGCGGCCTGGCTCGATGGCGCGCGCTCGAAGTAGTTCAGGTGGTGCGCGTGCGGCCCGCGCAGCAGCAGTTGCCGCACCGGCGTGCTGCGCGTGGCGCCGCCGGCCATCGAGGCACAATTGACCACCAGGTCATTCTGGCCGCCGTACAGCTGGTCGTCGAGGCAGTCGCCCAGCCAGCCCAGCAAGCCATCGCCGCTGCACGCGCCGGCCAGTACATGCAGCGGGCTGGCCACGCGCACGTCGGGCGCATTGAGCAGCGCCACCAGGGGCGAGTCGGGCATCATCGCTTCGAGGCCCGGCAGGATGCGCGCATCGCAGCGCTGCCGCACCACGGCCAGCAGGAAGGCCATGGCGCCGTCGGGTACGCCGCCGTGCAGCAGCAGCTTGAACATCACGCTGGCCCAGCGGTCGAGCCGGCCCGACATCAGGGTGGTGCCGCGCGCCGGGCAGGCCACGCGCACGAAGCGGGCGATGCGGATGGCGCGCGTTTTCAGCTCTACGCTGAGCGCGCGCAGGCGCGCCGCATCCGCGTCGTGGCCGCTGCGCCCGCCCAGCCGCGCCTGCGCCGTGAAGTGCTCGATATCGTGGCTGTTGAACGCTTCGCCGCCCACCGTGTTTTCGCTCAGCCGCTCCAGGCCGTCGCCGGCCAGGTCGACGGCGCCGCGGCTGTCGATGCGCTGCGCCCGCGCCAGCAACTCACCCACCAGGCCGCCGCGCGAATGGCTCAGCAGGTGCAGCACGGCGCCGTGCGGCAACTGGCGCACGAGCGCCAGCGCATTCTCGATGGGGCTGTCGCTGAGGCTGCGGTGCTCATAGCCGTAGATGCGGTTGCCGTACTGCGCCGCCAGTTGCGGCGCCAGGCCGTTGCGCCACAGGCCGGCAAAGCTGCGCTGGGTCGACGAGGCCGTGCCGTGCAACAGCAGCAGCACCGGTTCCGGCCCGGCGGGCAGGCTGGCGACGGCCGTCATGCTGCCCGCCTCGATGCCGCAGCGGTACAGGCCCAGGCGCTGTTCCAGCTGGCGGTCCTGGAAGGCGCCCGCCGCCGCCAGCGCCGTCATGGCGGCGGCACCGCAGCGGTACACGCGCACGGCCCGCAGCATCCAGGCACCCAGGCCGTCGCGGCTGGCGCCGGGCGGCTGCCGCGCCGCCTGCGGGCGCAAGGCCAGCCCCACTTCGATGCTGGCGGGCACGCCATCACGCGCCACCGTGGCCGGTCCCAGGTAGCGTGGCAGGTCCAGGCTGCCTGCCAGCAAGGAATTGCCATCGCACAGCAGCAATTGCACCACGTCGGCCGGGCCGATATCGAGGGCGATGCGGCAACTGCCGATGCCGCGCGCGCCGGACAGCACGTGGGTTTCGGCATGCCAGCCGGGCGCGGCAGGGCAGTCGCCGGCCTTGGCGAGGGGATCGCGCGTGAGCGTCAGGCGCAGCACGGGCGGCGCAAGAGGATCGCTGGACATGCGGTTGAGAAAACTGGTTAAAAGCTGACCTTGATGCCTGCGCGGACTATGCGTGTTGTGTCAGATCAAGTTTGAGTGGAAATGCAGGGGCAGAAGCTGGGAGGGGGGCGGGAGCGGGAAGGCAGAGAAACGGTCAGCATGGTTTGGGCTGGGTCTCTTCGCTATCGTGTCCGGATGCGGTGCGGTGAGCGAACTGCGCGAATTGTATGGCAAAAGTTCATGGCGCCGGGGACCTGGGTGCCTGGCATGGCATTACAACAGCGGGTATATCAATGGACTGGCGTGGCGGACAGTTCCTTCAGTTCGCGGATGGTGATGTCCGATTTTTCATGCATGCGCAATAAAATCGTTGCACCGACCGACAGTTTGCCGTGACGAATCTTGCTGATGATGGGAGGCTGCACTTCCAGTACACGGCACAGCTCCGCATCATTTTTCAGGTTCATCTTCTCGATCAGGGTGTCGAGCAGCTTGTTGGGCACAAAACTCGATGGTTCGAGCGCACGCGCCCGGTTCATCGCCTCAATCATTTCCAGCTTCTTTTGCCGAACGTTCATTTACTCCTCCTTCAGGTTATGCAAGGGACGAGACCACTTTATGTGGTCCCGGCTATAGTTCGTCATCGCAGTACGGCTGTCCGGGTGACGTAGTACACCATTTGCGTTACAACATTGATAACCAGGCAAGTGTTTAAATAATACTACGATAACAAAACTTGTGACAGATGGTCAGTTAAATTAACTGATTGTTTGATCAATTTGGTTGACGATTGTTGTATTTTGTAATCCGCTTTTCGTCAGAATCATGGTCCGGTCCGCCATTTCGGCGGCGGCCAGCGAATGCGTGACCATGATCGCGCAACTGCCGTTGGCCTTGATTTCGGCGCGCAGCAATTGCAGGATGCTGTGCGCCGTGTCCGGGTCGAGGTTGCCGGTAGGCTCGTCGGCCAGCACCAGCGCGGGCTTGTGCACAAGTGCGCGGGCGATGGCCACGCGCTGCATTTCGCCGCCGGACAATTGCTGCGGAAAGTCGCCGCCGCGTCCGCCCAGGCCGACCGCCTCGAGCATGCTGGTGGCACGCTCCTGGGGCAGTCCGTTGAGCAGCAGCGGCAGGGCCACGTTTTGCAGCAGGGTCAGGTGCGGCAAGACGTGGAAGGCCTGGAAAATAAAGCCCATGCGGGCGCGACGCAGCCGGGTGGCGGCGGCGTCATCGAGGCTGGACATGGCAATGCCGTCCACCAGGATAGGGTGCGCTTCGGCACCCGCGTCGGGCGTATCGAGGCCGGCGATCAGATTCAGCAGTGTCGACTTGCCCACGCCCGAGTCGCCCATGATGGCGATGAATTCCCCGGCCTTGAAGCGGCAGGAAATATTGGCCAGCACGGGACGCGCATGGGCATAGGACTTCGACAGATGGCGCAATTCGAGCATGGTGATCTTGATTAATAACGGCTATCGTAAAGGGAGGCACGCGGGGGAGAGGGGGGCCTGGGAATTGCAAAAGGGGCGCGGATTGTTTGGCCGGCAATGTGTAGTATACGACAGGCTTATGCTTTTTGCTTGGCAATACCAATTTTGTGTGCACACTGCCAGTTTGACCTTAAGTTACCTGCCGCACGGCTGGCTTGCGCGGATTCCGCTATGATGAGAAAAAGTCATCGGCAAGGCGCCCGCAAACCGCTATGGCAGGGGCGCCGCGCCCGGTGGCTGACCGTGCAAGCCCTTCGTGAACCTAACATTGACGACGCCAGCCCATGACCATGCCACTTGCGCAACAGCAGTCCGATTTCCGTCCCGCCAGCCACGCCAGCGCGGCCAGCGCCACTCCTGCCACGATAGCCGAGATCAGCAGCGGCCTGCTGGCGCGCGATGCCTGGACCTCGCCCAAGTACCTGTACGACGCGCTCGGTTCGAAACTGTTCGAAGCCATCTGCGCCTTGCCCGAGTACTATCCGACGCGCACGGAAGCGGCCATCTTCGCCCGCCACGGCGCCGAGATCGCCCATGCCGTGGGGCCGGGCAGCACCCTGATCGACCTGGGCGCGGGCAATTGCGCCAAGGCCGCCAGCCTGTTCCCCCTGCTGCACCCGGCGCAATATGTGGCCGTGGATATTTCCTATGATTTCCTCAGCGAATCGCTGAGCCGGCTGCAGCAACGCTTTCCGCACATCGAAATGACGGGCCTGGGCCTGGATTTCTCCAGCCGCCTGGACTTGCCTGACAGCGTGCGCGACGCGCGGCGATTGTTCTTCTATCCAGGCTCGTCGATCGGCAATTTTGCGCCTGAGCAAGCGACCAGCTTCCTGCGCCGTCTGCGTGCGAATGCGGACGGCGATGGTGGCCTGCTGATCGGCGTCGACCTGATCAAGGATGATGCCATCCTCGACGCGGCCTACGACGACGCCTTGGGCGTGACGGCTGCCTTCAACCTGAACATGCTGCGCCACGTGAACGGCCTGATCGGCGCCGACTTCGACGTGCGCGCCTGGCAGCACCACGGCTTTTTCAACGCCGAGGAGCGCCGCGTCGAAATGCACCTGGAAGCGCGCAGTGAACAAATTGTCCACTGGAAAGGTGGCCAGCGGCGCTTCGCGAAAGGCGAGCGCATCCATACGGAAGACAGCTACAAATACACACGCGCCACCTTCGTCGGCTTGCTGGAGCAGGCGGGTTTTTCCACCGTGCAAGTCTGGACAGACCCGCAGCAGTGGTTTGCCGTCATTTACGCGCGGGTTATCAGGGATTAAGAAACAGATGCTGATCGATCATTACCATCAAGTGCGCCAGCATTCGCTGCGGCTGGCCGAACCCCTCTCCGACGAGGATTGCGGCGCCCAATCGATGCCGGATGCCAGTCCCGTGAAATGGCATCTCGCGCATACCACCTGGTTTTTCGAAACGTTTATTCTGGAAAGCATGGAAGCGGCGTTCGCGCCGTTCCATCCCGCCTTCCGCGTGCTGTTCAATTCCTATTACAACGGCGTGGGGGAAAAGCACCCGCGTGCGCAGCGGGGTTTGCTGACGCGACCCGGCATGGACGTCGTGCGCGCCTACCGGGCCAACGTCGATGCGCGCATCGCGCGCCTGCTGGCGGGCGAACTGGCGCGCGACGAGCGCGAACGGCTGACCATGCTACTGGCGCTGGGCCTCGAACACGAGCAGCAGCACCAGGAGTTGCTGTTGACGGATGTCAAGCACCTGCTGGCGCAGAGCGCCCTGTTTCCCGCTTATCTTGACAACGCCGCTCCGCCAGCACCGCAAGCCGCGCAGCCCACGGCCTGGCTCGCCTTTGACGGTGGCCTGGCGCAGATCGGCCATGCGGGCGATGGTTTTTGTTTTGATAATGAACTGCCGCGCCATCCGCAATACGTGGCGCCGTTCGAACTGGCCAGCGCGCTGGTGACGAATGGCGAATATCTCGCCTTCATCGAGGCGGGCGGCTACCGCACGGCGCATTTGTGGCTGGCCGAAGGCTGGGACTGGGTGCGTACGCAGCAACTGGCATGTCCGCTGTACTGGCAGCGCGATGACGCCGGCCACTGGCAGGAATTCACCTTATTTGGCTTGCGTCCGCTCGACCCGCATGCGCCGGCCACGCATTTGTCCCTGTTCGAGGCGGATGCCTATGCGCACTGGGCTGGCGCGCGCCTGCCGACGGAAGCGGAGTGGGAAGTGGCGGCGCAAGGCGTCGCGGTGGAAACGGGCCAGCTGCATCCGGCCGCCGGCGCGCCGGGTGCAGGCTTGCTGCAAATGTTCGGCCACTGCTGGCAATGGACCAGCAGCAGCTACGCGCCGTATCCCGGTTACCGTACGGCGCCCGGGGCGCTCGGCGAATACAACGGCAAGTTCATGCTGAATCAGTATGTGCTGCGCGGCTCGTCGTGCGCCACGCCGGCCGGCCATGCGCGCGCCAGCTACCGCAATTTCTTCCCGGCCGGTGCGCGCTGGCAATTTTCCGGCATCCGCCTGGCGCGCCAGGTGGAATAAGCAAGAATAAGCAACTTAGTGCAAGCGCGGGACGGAGGGAGCAGGACGGCTTGGCGTCTTGCCGCCGGCGCTCTGTTCCAGCTTGAACTGGCTGACGAGGGTTTCCAGGTCGCCCGCCTGTTCATGCATGGCTGCCGCCGCCGCGGCCGCTTCCTCGACCAGGGCCGCGTTTTGCTGCGTCGTCTGGTCCATCTGCATGATGGCGGCGTTGATCTGCTCGATGCCTTCGCTTTGCTCGTGGTTGGCAACGCTGATTTCACCGACGATGGCGCTGACCCGGCCCACGCTGGCCACCACTTCATCCATCGTGGCACCCGCCTGGCTGACCAGTTGCGCGCCCTGGTCGACCCTGCTGACGGAGTCGGCGATCAGTTCCTTGATTTCCTTTGCCGCCGCTGCCGAGCGTTGCGCCAGATTGCGCACTTCGGAGGCCACGACGGCAAAGCCACGGCCTTGCTCGCCGGCACGCGCCGCCTCGACAGCCGCGTTCAGGGCCAGGATATTCGTCTGGAAGGCGATGCCATCGATGACGGCGATGATGTCGACGATCTTGCGCGACGATGCATTGATGGCATCCATGGTGCCGATCACTTCCGCCATGGCCGAGCCGCCGCGCTGCGCGATGGCCGATGCCGAGCGGGCCAGGCTGTCGGCCTGGCGCGCATTGTCGCTATTGCTGCGCACGGTGCCCGTCAGTTCGATCATCGACGAGGCCGTTTCTTCCAGCGCGCTGGCTTGCGCTTCCGTGCGGGCCGACAGGTCGGCATTGCCGCTGGCAATCTGGCTCGACGCCACGGCAATCGTGCCTGTGCCGCCGCGCACTTGCCCCACCAGCGTGGCCAGGTTGGTATTCATGTCGCGCAGCGCCTGCAGCAGCTGGCCCGCTTCATCCTTGCCGTCAGCCACGATTTTACTGCTCAGGTCGCCTCCGGCCACGGCTTGCGCCACGCGCAAGGCATACGCGATCGGCGTGGTGATCGAGCGTGTGACCCGCCAGGCAAAGAGCACGCCCAGCAGCAGCGCGGCCGTGCCCAGGCTGGCCATCAGCACATTCGCTGCGGAAATATTCTGCTTGATTTGCTGGCCGCCATGCACGACCACGCCGCGCTGGATTTCATTCAGGTGGTTCACCGTCTTTTGCAACTGATTCAGGGCGGGCAGGGTGTCGTCGCGCACGTGCACGGCCGCTTCCGCGCGCTGTCCCGCCACCAGCAGCTTGTCGGCCTCGCTGAACGACACGACATAGGCCTTGCGCTGCTGCTTCAGGGTGGCCAGCAGTTCCTTGCCTTCGGGCAGCACGATCAGGCGGTCGAGCACGACCAGCGCATCGGTGATGGTGGCTTTGTTGGCGTCGATTTCGCCGTGGATGGCGTTGGCGCGGGCCGGATCTTCATGGATGAACAGCTCCAGCACCAGTGCCGCGTTCGAACGCGTGGTGCTACGGATGGTGGCGATGGCGTCGGCCTTGGCCCAGTCTTTCTCGATGATGGCTTCGCTGAGCGCGCCGATCTTGTCCAGGCGCAGCAGGCCCGTGCCCACCAGCACTGCCATCAGCAGCAGCACCACGCCAAAACCGGCGCCCAGGCGCACGCCTATCTTCATGTCCGTCAATTTCATACTGATTCCCTCGGTAGCTAATGATCTGTCTCCGGTGGTCTTGTTATGAAACAATTATACGGCTGGTGATACATGATTTGCACTACTAATTGCCTCATAGAAATGAAAAAGCGGCACGGCGATCAAGCCGTACCGCTTTTTCTCTCTATGGAGCGCGCTGAAAAGACTCAGGCGGCGCTGGCAGCCACGTCGGCCGCTGTTGTTTTTTCGGCGTCCGTCTGCCCGATGCGGCGGTTCACGGCCGACAGCACTGCCTTGAACGAGGCGGTGACGATATTGCTGTCGATGGCGGCGCCGAACAGGGTTGGGCCGTTGTCGAGGCGCAATTCCACGTAGCAAGCCGCTTGCGCGTTGGCGCCGGAGCCGATCGAGTGTTCATGGTAATCCATCAGCTTGATGTCGAGACCGAGCGCATTGACGAAGGCGTCGATGGGGCCGTTGCCGCCGCCTTGCAGGGCCAGTGGCGTCTGGCGGTGCGACAGGCTGATGTCGATCTGCACGGATTCATCGCTGCTCGTGTCTTCCACCATGCGGTGCGAGGCGTAGGCGTATGGCGCCGTCTGCTCCAGGTATTCCTTCTGGAAGATTTCATGGATATCCTGCGCGGCGATTTCGCGGCCCGTGGCGTCGGCCACGGCTTGCACGGCGCGCGAGAATTCGATCTGCAGACGGCGCGGCAAGACCAGGCCGTATTCCTGTTCCAGCAAGTACGCCATGCCGCCCTTGCCGGACTGGCTGTTGACGCGGATCACGGCGTCGTAGCTGCGGCCCAGGTCGGCCGGATCGATCGGCAGGTACGGCACTTCCCAGATGGCGCCAGCTTCTTGCTTGGCGAAACCTTTCTTGATCGCATCCTGGTGCGAACCGGAGAAGGCCGTGAAGACCAGGTCGCCCGCATACGGATGGCGCGGGTGGACGGGCAACTGGTTGCACTCTTCCACGCACTTGCGCACGGTATCGATGTCGGAGAAATCCAGGCCCGGATGCACGCCTTGCGTGTACAGATTCATCGCCAGCGTGACCAGGTCGACGTTGCCGGTGCGCTCGCCATTGCCGAACAAACAGCCTTCCACGCGGTCGGCACCCGCCATCACGGCCAGCTCGGCCGACGCGACGGCCGTGCCGCGGTCGTTATGCGGGTGCACGCTGATGATGATGGAATCGCGGCGCGCCAGTTTGCGCGACATCCATTCGATCTGGTCCGCATACACGTTGGGCGTGCTGCATTCCACGGTCGATGGCAGGTTGATGATCATCTTGTTGGCGGGAGTCGGCTTCCAGATGGCGCTGACGGCGTCGCAGATATGCTTGGAGAAATCGAGTTCCGTGGTGGAAAACGATTCCGGCGTGTATTCGAAGCCCCATTCCGTTTGCGGATGCTGGGCCACCAGCTGTTTGACGAGGGTGGTGCCGGTGGTGGCGATGTTCGTGATTTCCTCGCGCGACATGCCGAACACGACCTTGCGGAACACGGGCGCCACGGAGTTGTACAGGTGGACGATGGCGCGCTTGGCGCCGACGACCGATTCCACCGTGCGGCGGATCAGCTCTTCGCGCGACTGGGTCAGCACGATGATGGTGACGTCGTCCGGGATGCGGCCTTCATCGACGAGTTTGCGGACGAAATCGAAATCCGTCTGCGATGCCGATGGGAAACCCACTTCGATTTCCTTCAGGCCGATGGCGATCAGCATCTCGAAGAACCGCAGCTTCTTTTCCGCGCTCATCGGCTCGATCAGCGACTGGTTGCCATCGCGCAAGTCGGTGCTCATCCAGATCGGCGGTTTGCTGATGATCTGGTTCGGCCATTGACGGTCGGTCAATTTGACGGGAGGAAAGGCGCGGTATTTGGAAGCTGGGTTTTGCAACATCATGATCGGGTACTCCTGAAGATAGGGGGAAATCAATGGTTGTGGCGCAAGCTTGCCGGGCGGCCACGCAACACTAGGCCAGGCAAGCGATCGGTAGTTTTAGCAGGCAAAGGACGGCAACGGCGCCAGCGGCGGTCGCGTCAGAAAATACGGGTGTAGCGGGGGATGGTGCAAACATCATCAAACCTTCCAGGGTTTTTGAAACACGCCGGCGTGTGGCCAGGCGAAGCAATGCGGCAAACTTATGCGCGTGCTAGTAGTAGTCGCGATAGCGACAGCAGGGAAGGGGAGGAATGTTTGAAGGAGGACATGCACTCAATGTAAGGGAAGTCGGGCCGGACTGTCAAGCATATTTCAGCAGGGAACGCCGCTGCTGCCACGCCGCAGGTCGACTTATTGTTCCCGCGCAACTTACTTTTCTATCATTGTTGAATAATGCAGTTTCCGTCTGGCGACGTGTGTCGCCCGTCCTGCTTGGGAGTCGCCGGCATGGAATCTTTGCTGAAATACTATGAACTCGAACTGGGCATGTTGCGTACGCATCAGCAGGAATTTGCCGCTCGCTATCCTGGTGTCGCTGCCGCACTGGGTATCGTGGGCAGCAACTGCCAGGATCCGCACATTGAACGCCTGATTGAAGCGTATGCGCTGTGCAATGCCCGCACGGCCAAGAAAATCGATGATGCACGCCGTGTTTTCACCGAGTCCATGCTGGAAGTAAATTTTCCGCACTACCTGCGGCCGTTTCCAGCGTGTTCGATTGCCCATGTGGACGCCGGTGGCGCACCGGGCCAGGCGCGCGACGGCATCGATACCCTGCCGCGTGGAACCTTGATGCATGCACCGCAGTATCAGGGCGTTGTCTGCAAGTTTCGCACCGCCTATGACGTGGTGCTGGCGCCACTCAGCCTTGCTGGCGCGCGTTTCCTTCCCATGATTGATGCGACGGCGGCGATACATCTGCCCCCCGGCATATCGACCGCGCTCGCCATCGATATCGTGTCCACGTCAGCCACCGGCACGCTGGAGCAATTGACCTTGCCTGCCTTGCGCGTTTTCATCGACGGCACGCCATCGCTCACCTCCACCTTGCGCGATGCCCTGTTTCTGCATGCGGCGCATGCCTGGATCGAGGCCGGCGGCGTGCGGTTGCCGCTGGCGCAAGTGCCGCTGCGCGCCGTCGGTTTTTTGCCGGAGGAAGCGCTGTTGCCGCGCAAGCCAGGCACGCATCGTGCATATTGTTTGCTGACCGAATACTTTGCCTTCCCTGAAAAGTTCCAGTTTTTTGATATCGACCTCGGCCAGATCACACCACTGTTGCCGCCTGGATGCGAGCGCTGGAGCTTGCACCTGGGCCTGCGGGACATCGCTGCCAGCAGCGCTGCCGCACGTCTGCTGCGCTCTGTATCGGCAACAAATTTGCTGCTTGCCTGCACGCCGGTGATGAATCTTTTCCAGCAGGCGGCAGCGCCGATCAGGCTGACGCAAACGCACAGCGAGTATCCGCTGCTCGCCGAACATAAATATGCGCAAGCGTATGACATCCATAGTGTCGACGCCGTGCGCCTGGTGCGGCAGGGCGAGCATGCCAGTACGGTCACGCAATGCCAGCCGTTTTATGCCATGCACCACGGGCAGCCTGGCGGAGCGAAGCGCCGCTACTGGGTGTTGCGGCGCGATGAGGCGCGGGCGCTCAGCCATCCCGGTTACGAAAGCAGCCTGGCGTTTGTCGACAGCGACGAGGACGATACGCATGCCGGCATGGCGACGGTATCGGTCGACCTGACCTGCAGCAATCGCGATTTGCCGAGCGCATTGCCATTCGGCGCGCCCGGTGGCGACTTGCGGCACGAGGGGGCGGCTGGCGCGTTACCGGTGCGCCTGTTGCGTCAGCCGAGTCCGGCGTATCGCTTCAAGGCCGACTTGGCCGCGCAGGCCCGCTTGCTGGCATTGCTGTCCTTGAATCATCAATCTTTGCTGGACGATGGTGTGGCCTTGTTTCAGGAAATGCTGGCGCTGCATGATTTGCCCGCTTCCTTGATGTCGCAACGGCAAATTCAAGGTATCAAGGCCATGACGCACCGCGCCAGCAGTACCTGGATGCCCGACGCCAGTGGCGGTGTGCTGGTATTTGGCATCGACGTCTTGCTGACCGTGGAGGAAGAAGCGTATGTCGGCAGCGGCCTGCATGTCTTTGCGCAAGTGATCGACCATGTGCTGGGCATGTATGTGCATGTGAACAGCTATTGCCGCTTGCTTCTGATGTCGCACAAAAGTGGGAAGGAGTTGCTGCGATGCCTGCCCCGCAATGGCCAGCAGACGCTGGCGTAGTCGCGCTGTTGTCCCAGGCGCCGTACCGTTTCGGCTTCTTCCAGACGGTGCGCTTGCTCGAACGCTGGCTATGCCGGCAGGGGGCGCGCGCAGATTCAGCATTGCACGATGGCGTGCGTTTCCATCATAGCGTTGCCCTGGTGTTTCCCGCCTGCGAGATCGAGGCGGTGTGGCATGACAGCGAGCATGGCCGCCTGCACCTGCGGCCCAGTTTCATGGGTTTGCTGGGTGTGAACGGCACCTTGCCCCTGCACTATACGGAGCGGCTGGTGCGCCAGGAGCGGGCGACGGGCAATGCCGGCGCGCGCGCGTTTCTCGACGCCCTGTCGCAACGCGCTCCCGTGCTGCTGTATCAGGCCTGGGCCGGCAGCCGGATCGAGTGCCAGGTCGACGCAAGCGGCTGCCCCGGATTTTTGTCACTGCAACTGGCGCTGGCTGGCGGCTGGCCGTCGCACTTGGCTGGCACCGGCGCATTGCCGCCGGAAGCGCTCGCTTACTATGCAGCGGCACTGCGGCAGCGGCCAGTCAGCGCCGAATTGATGGCCGGGGTGCTGGGCGACTATTTCGGCGTGTCCTTGCGCATCGAGTCCTTCATCAGCGCCTGGCACTTGCGTCCAAGCGATGAGTATTCCCTGCTCAACCTTAGCAATGTGAGCCTGGGGCAGGGTGCCATGCTCGGTGCGCGCTGCCGGCGCCGGGATTTGCGCGTGCGCCTGTACCTGGGCCCTTTGACGCGGGCACGGTTCGACGATTTTCTGCCTGGAAACTCAGGCGCCATGGCGTTGAAAAGCATGTTCAGCTTGTTTGGCCTGCCTTGCGTGCAATACGAGATCCGCCTGATCCTGCGCGCTGCCGATGTGCACGGCAGCAGCCTGACGGCCAGGATGGAGCAGGGCGCAGCCCGCCTGGGGCAGGCAGCACGTTTGCTGGCGGGAGCGGCAGGCAGCGACTGCGACGCCATGCGCTATGAAATCCGGTTTCCCGGTGCCGCTTGATGCGCCGCAACTGGCCGCTGGTAAATGTATGAATACTGATGAGCTTGGGACGATGTGTATCGGCATTCAGGGAGAGTGAATGGATAGCGCGGATGACTTCATGCAGTTCATGCTGGCGGCGAAGGAGTTGAACGCCAGTAACCGTCCGTTGCGCCTGCGGCTGGCGTATGCGGACGGCGTCAACGACGATGTCCTGTTGCCGCAGCAGGTAGACGGCCGCGAAGCCATTTGCGCCAGCCTCGAGTACACCATACGTTGCGTCTCGCTCGATGCGCATTTGCCGCTCAAGCAGTTCATCGGCGTCCCGGCGGAGTTGCAGATTGTCACCGATATGGGGCAATTGCGCAGCGTGTGCGGCATCGTCGCGCAGGCTTCCGCCGGGCTGAGCGATGGCGGCCTCGCCACCTACCAGCTGGTGCTGCACGATACGCTGACGTTGATGGAGAAACGCCGCAACACGCGGGTTTTTCGTGGCAAGACGGAGCTGGAGATCGTCGAATTGCTGATTGCCGAATGGCGGCTAGGCAACACCATCATCGGCGCCACGTTTGCTTGCAAAATCGATCAGGCCCTGGCCGGCCGTCCTTTTCCGGCCCGTGAATTGACCATGCAGCACAATGAATCCGATGCCGCATTCATCCGGCGCCTGCTGCGGCGGCGCGGCATTTCCTGGGTCATCCAGCCTGGCGCCGCGCAAAGCGGGGCGTCCGACGCCATGCCGTCGCACGTCCTGTTGCTGTTCGATGATGGCGGCCGCCTGCCGGAGAATGTGGCGCCCGTGATCCGCTACCACCGCGCCGACGCCACCGAAGAGAGCGATACCATCACGGCCTGGGGCGCCGTGCGCACCTTGCAAGCCGGCAGTGCCGGCTACCACAGCTGGGATTATGCGGCGCCGCGCAACCGCCAGTTCATGCAGGTGGACGCTGGCGGGATGGCGGATCAGGGGGCCAGCGGCAATAGTTTTGCCGCCAGCCTCGACGATTATTCTGTGGCGACGCCGCACCTGGGCAATGATGCTGAGGATTTTCGACAGCTGGGTTTGCTGGCGATGGCGCGCCACGATGTGGAAACCAAGTGTTTTCATGGCGAGGGCGTGGTGCGTTCGATGTGCGCGGGCCAGCAGTTCAGCCTGGAAGGTCATCCCGAGATCGACCAGCATCGGCCGGATGGCCGGCGTTTCCTGGTCACGGCATTGGAAGTGCATGCCAGCAACAATCTGCCGCAAGCCCTGGATGCGCGCATCGCGCGCCTGTTCGCCGCCAGCGCTTGGCCGGGGCAAGAAACATTCGGGCCGCAAACGCCGCGTTATCGCATGCGCTTCAGTTGCGTGCGCGCCAGCGTGGTCCTGGTTCCCGCATTCGATCCGCAGCGCGACGTGCCCCAGCCGCAACTGCAAAGCGCCATCGTCGTCGGGCCCAGCGGCGAAGAAGTGCATTGCGACGAGCAAGGGCGCATCAAGGTGCGCTTTCCCGCCACCCGCGCCGCCGACCATGCGCATGCGCAAGGTTCCGGCGCCTCGGACACGGAGCGCGACACGGCCTGGCTGCGCGTCGTCAGCAACTGGGCTGGCGATGGACAGGGCAGCGCGCACCAGTGCGGCACCTTGGCCTTGCCGAGAGTCGGGTCGGAAGTGCTGATCGGGTTTTTGGCGGGCGACCCCGACCGGCCCATTGTGCTGGGACAATTGTTCAACGCCGTGGCGCCGCCACCGGCGCTCAGCAAGCGCGGCGCGCTGCCGGGCAACCGCTACCTGGCGGGCATGCGCAGCCGCGAAGTGCGCGGCCAGGGCGGCAATCAGCTGCGTTTCGACGATACGCCCGGACAGATCAGTGCCCAGCTGGCCAGCGATCACGCCGCCACCGAGCTTAACCTGGGCTTCCTCGTCGAGCCGCGCGCAGGCGGCGCGGGCCGGCAGCGCGGCGATGGTTTCGAGTTGCGCAGCGATCATGGCGGCGCCGTGCGCAGCGGCAAGGCACTGCTGCTGTCGGCCTGGCGGCGGCTCGACGCCACAGGCGGCCAGTTATCGGCCGAGGAGCATGTGGCCCTGATGCAGGAGTGTTTGAACCTGTTCAAATCGTTGAGCGAATACGCTGGCGCGCACCAGGCGCTGCCGGTCGACGTGGCGCCCGCCGCTGCTTTGAAAGAGGCGGTGGCTGCTGCCGTGGCGCCCACGGCCAGCTTGACGGCGCCCGCGGGGCTGGCGCTGAGCAGCCCGAAGACCATCGTCAGCTACGCCGGCGTGAATGTCGACACGGTGGCGCAGCAGCATGTGCACGTGATCGCGGGCCAGCGCTGCAGCGTACAGGCCGGCGATGGCGTATCCGTGTTTGCCCACAAGGGCGGTATCGCCCAGATCGCGCACCATGGCAAATTTCTCATGCAGAGCCAGTTTGACGAGATGCAGCTGAACGCCGCCAAGGCCCTGAAATTGACGGCCAATACCCGCCTGATCGGCATGGCGCAGGATGAAATCACGTTCATGACGGCCGGCGGCGCCTATCTGAAACTGGCGGGCGGCAGCGTGGAACTCGGTGGTCCGGGTGCGCTGACCATCAAGACCGACGGCCATCACTGGAATGGTCCGGCCAGCAGCAAGGCTGAATTGCCGAGCTTTGACGAGGGCGACCTTGGCCGCATGCCACAGGTGCTTTCCGGCCTCGATGGCAGTCCCGTCAGTGGCGTCAAGATCGTCGTCGAGCGCGAGGATGGCGCGCAGCAAGTGGTCGATGCCGACAGCGAAGGCAAGGGCGCGGCCATCGTGGGCGACAGTCTGGAAAAACTCAAGGTGCGTATTTTCAGGCCGCGCGACTGAGCATCGATATTGCACGTTCTGCGTCATGAATGGGAGTCAAGCATGAGTGTACACAAGCCCAAGGCGGGTTCCTTGCCCTTCGATGAAAGCAAATACCTGCAGATAGGCGAAAAAGACGGCCTGCTGCGCTTCGACCATGACACGCTGCCGATTACCACGCGCCTGCCTTTGCCGGGCATCATGATCTTCGTGCATGGCGTCAACTCCGATGGCGAGTGGTATGACGAGGCTGAAACCGGTCTGTGCGCGGGATTGAATGCACGCCTGCACCGGCGCGTACACGATGCCGGGCGCGGCGCCCAGGAGGGCATCGCCATGACGCCGGCCCGCTATTTGCAGCAGCTGACGCGCGACGGCTTCATCAATCCCCTGATGAAACCGAGAAGCTTCATGGAGGGCGATGGCTATTCGCCCGTGATCCGCTTTCGCTGGGGTTACGCAGCCAATGATATCGAGTTGCAGACGTATGGCGACGGCATTTTCCTGAACGAGCAGAATTACTGGGGTGGCGGACCGTTCGCCAATGGCTGCAGTTCCCTGCCGGACTTGTGGGGTGAAGGCTTGTCGGACCAGCTGTTTCTGTGGATGCAGATCCAGCACATGAATCCGACCAATGACAGGCAGGTGTACGCCTGCCCGCCAAGGCCGTATTTCGTGCTGGCCGCCTACCGCCTGGCGCGGCTGATCGAGGCCATCCGGAAAAAGCAGGCCGATGTGCCGATCACCATCGTATGCCATAGCCAGGGCAATATGGTCAGCATGGCGGCGGCCTTTCTGGGTGAACGCCTGCCCAAGGTGGCGGACTCTCAAGGTAGGATGTGGCCTTGCATTGCCGACAATTATGTCCTGTGCAATTCGCCGTACAGCGTGGTGGAAGACAACATGGCGGAGAACTGGACGTCGTCGAATCTGACGGCGGCCGACGGCAGCACTGGCCGCCAGACGGCCGCGGCGCGCTTTGACACGCTGGCGGCCTTCTTTGCCCTCATCGGCGAGCGGCGCGCCGCACAATGGCCAGCCGGGAAAATCGACCAGGCCATGAGCAGTGCGCACCACCCGTTCAAGGCGCAGCACGATATTGACAGTTATGGCGTGCGGGGCGCGACCGTGGGACGCGTGACCCTGTATTGCAATCCGCACGACCAGGTGATTTCATCATTGACGGTGCAAGGCATCGGCTGGCGCGGCCTGGCCGGCCCTGTGCTGGACAAGAATGGCCTGCCGAAGAAAGACCGCCAGGGCAAGCTCGATCCGGGTGAAATCGCCAGAGCGGGCGGGGAGGGAATATTGACCCAGCGCGTGTTTGCCGAGGGTTTTCCCGTCGGCGTAAAAGGCGCGTACGACTACTGGGGCGACCATCGTCCTGCCATCGATTTTGGCAGCGACCATTTCTGGAATCCGCCTTCCATGATTTCCACCTATAGCGTGGAAAAGGGGGTGGAAGCGCAAGAGAACTGGCTGTTCCGGATACTCACCGTGGCGTTTGCGCCCATCGCCATCATGGCCACCGCATTGATGCGCAAGCGTATCAATGCCTCGCCCGACAAGTACTGGAAAATCCCGCTGGAAGCGCCCGACCTGCCGGAGACCTTCTTTCCGCAGGCGAAGTTATTTGGCGAGATCTGCCCCAGCTTTGACATGGGCCTGCATCCGCATGGCTGGAATCGCAACAAGGATGCCGCCCATCCGGCGGGCGACCCGTTCCATGGCGAGCGCGAGCTGGAGATACCGCGCGGTGGCCTGCATGGCGAACAACAGCGCACCGATGCGGCGCGCGGCAACGAGGCGAGCGAAGCGGCCCTGCAATACGAATACCACGCTTCCCTGCGCATGATGGCCAAGCGCGAAGGCAAGGTCGAGAAAGGCAAACAAGTCACGGAAGAAGACCATCCCGAGACGGCAAGCGCGCAATACACGGCATGGCGCCAGCGGAAAATCCAGGCGGGACTCGCTGGCAACGTCGGCACGTATGCCACCGATCACTCCACCATCCTGACCAACAGCGAACACTCCAGAAAGGCGCTGGCGTATGACGTGGCCGTGGGCTGTTGTCATTTGCTGGAAACGGATTTGCGGGAGTTGCGGACGATGGCGGATTGGCGGTTTCTTTATGAAATTGAAGGTGATGAGGAGATAAAGAAGTTTGATGAGTACTTTATAAAAGGAAGGTTGAAAAAGAGGACTGCCCTGGAATGGGTAGGTGAGTCCGCAGAAGGTGCAATGCCAGAAAAAATAAAAAACTCACGTGAAAATGGTGGTTTTTAAAAATGGAGAAGCTCATCGTGCCTAAGAATTATATATTTACTTCTATTACTGCAGTTCTTGCGACGATAGGTCTATCGTCTTGCGCGCTGCACCCAACTTCCATTGCCGATGAAGATAAACGCAACGTACTTGATGTAGAAGCGCCATTTATAGCGCAAGTGGTGGGAGTGCAGTGGCTCAATCCCCTTCAACGCCAGGATTATCCAACTGAATGGCAACTGCTATGGACTCTTGGGAAAGTGCGTCCAAATAAAAAAGACGATATGGTAGAGCAATATCCTGCCATTTTTTCTGAGGTCAGATCTGTTTCGGGCATAGCATCGTCAAATGGTGGAAAGGGTACTTTTTTTAACTTTCACGGAAAATATTTGCGGCAGATGATTGCCAAGTTTCATGGCGTGTATTTTTCCAATCCGACCTATTTTTATAACGCCCACGACTTCAAACGCAAAAAAGGCTGGAACGAACTGGCGGGTATTCATGTTGAATATGCCTTGCCTGCAACGCGCTTTGATCCTCTCCTGGCTGGCGCCGCCCTGCGCGAGGAAATCATCGATACGTTTTCAATCGGCAATCCAAGTTTCCCCAACTCCTGGACCAAATCCACCCCGCCCGATGTGCGCGTGACGGCGGGTGGCGGGAATGCCGGATTCATTTCCCTGGCGGCCGCCCTCGATTATCTGCAGGCGCATCCGAAGGAAACGGTGTGGGTGATGAGCTGGGATGCGCCCAGTTTTCCGAAAGATGAGCAGATCAATGAAAACATGGTCTTGCTGGTGCTGGCCGGTCCCCATTACAAAACGGAGCGCGATGCGCTGGCGTGGATAGGCTATCCGGCCACGCAGCAGGTCAGCGCTTTTACGGCGGAGAAGGGCTTGCCGCCGCCCACCGTGCAGGCGTGGCAGGCGACCCTGGCGCAGGCGGCCAGCAATGGGCGCAAGCTGGACACGCAGATTGGCTATGTGATCCACGACGCGCACAATACGCATCCGGCGTCATCGGATCGCATCGCTCACCTGGCGCAAACCTTGACGATGGAATTGCCGGCCTTCGATTTTCACCGGCAGACCTTCAATACGCCGGCCTTGCTGGGCGAAATGGGCGCCGCCACGGCCCTGACGAACGTGGCGCTGGGCATCGCGCAGGCGAATCACTTTGGTCAGAACGTGCTGGTGGCGGGCACCGGCGATGCTGGCCAGACGAGCGGCGTGTTGATCTTGGCGCCGGCCAAGGTGCGGCCCATCGACCCCGTGAAACCGTGGTTCCGCGCGCGCGGCGGCGGCAATGCCTATCTGATGTGGTGGGGCATACAGCATGCCTGGGCCACGCTGGACGCGGGACAGTTCAATGAGCAGGGATATTCGAAGTAGACGATGGGAATGGCGCGCCAGATGGCGTTTTCGATGAACTGACCAGGGTGAAAAATGAACCTTCTCTTTTCCTTTCGCAACTTGGCGGTACTGCTGGCGGGCCTGGCTTTATCGGCATGCGTGACGCATCCGGCGAGCAAAGATGACCGTAAGAATGAAAAAGTAATTGCTCAGCCCTTCATGGCGCAAGTGGTGGGAGTGCAGTGGCTCAATCCCCTTCAACGGCAGGATTATCCAACTGAATGGCAACTGCTATGGACTCTTGGGAAAGTGCGTCCAAATAAAAAAGACGATATGGTAGAACAATATCCTGCCATTTTTTCTGAGGTCAGATCTGTTTCGGGCATAGCGTCGTCAAATGATGGAAAGGGTACTTTTTTTAATTTCCATGGAAAATATTTGTTTGAAATGATAGGCAATTTTCACGGTGTATATTTCTCCAATCCCACCTATTTTTATAACGCCCACGACTTCAAACACAAAAAAGGCTGGAATGAACTGGCCGGTATCCATGTTGAGTACGCTTTGCCTGCAGAGCGGTTTGATCCCCTTCTCGCCGGGGAAGACTTGCGCAAGCAAATTACAAGTACTTTTTCAATCGGCAACCCGAATTTCCCCAACTCCTGGACCAAATCCACCCCGCCCGACGTGCGCGTGACGGCCGGTGGCGGGAATGCCGGATTCATTTCCCTGGCCGCCGCCCTCGATTATCTGCAGGCGCATCCGAAGGAAACGGTGTGGGTGATGAGCTGGGATGCGCCGAGTTTTCCGAAAGATGAGCAGATCAATGAAAACATGGTCTTGCTGGTGCTGGCCGGTCCCCATTACAAGACGGAGCGCGATGCGCTGGCGTGGATAGGCTATCCGGCCACGCGGCAGGTCAGCGCTTTTGCGGCGGAAAAGGGCTTGCCGCCGCCCACCGTGCAGGCGTGGCAGGCGACGCTGGTGCAGGCGGCAGGAAATGGACGCAAGAGCGAGGTAGATATTGGTTATGTAATCCACGACGCGAACAACACTCGGCCAGCGTCGCCCGACCGCATCGCCCACCTGGCGCAAACCTTGACGATGGAATTGCCGGCCTTCGATTTCCTCCAGCAAAGCTTTAATACACCGGCCTTGCTGGGCGAAATGGGCGCCGCCACGGCCCTGACGAACGTGGCGCTGGGCATCGCGCAGGCGAATCACTTTGGCCAGAACGTGCTGGTGGCGGACACCAGCGACGCCGGCCAGACGACTGGTGTATTGATACTGCCGCCGGCCAAGGTGCGGCCCATCGACCCCGTGAAACCGTGGTTCCGCGCGCGCGGCGGCGGCAATGCCTATCTGATGTGGTGGGGCATCCGGCATGCCTGGGCCACGCTGGATGCGGGACAGTTCAATGAGCAGGGTTATTCGAAGTAATAGATGGTAAAAGTTTAGGCATAGCGCACTTCCGCCGCCTGCGCCGGCATGTCCTGCGCCATGCGCGCGAGGATGCGCTGCAGCATGGCCGCATCGGTGGGCAGTCGCGTGGCGAAGGCTGGCCAGCCGCGCAGCTCCAGCTGTTGCGGAATGTCCACCAGGCCCGTGATGGTATCCCAGAACGCATCCCAGTTCATGCCGTAGAAGGACGGGAAACCCAGCGTGGCCGCCAGCGCCGCGTGCAGCTGGCGCGGCGTATTGATCTCGCTCAAGTCGATCGTCACCAGGGCCGGTCGATTCATAATATGCCTTTGAGCAGGTTCTGCAGGTTTTGCCGCATGCCGCCCACCACCGCCTCGTGCTGCTCCAGGATGGCGGGCGCATCCTTGAATGGTGCCGGGTCGAGGTACAGGCGCGGCAAGTCGGCCACGGCCACGCCGCGCGGGCCGCCGCGCAGGATCTCGTCCACGTGCTTGTTGATCGAGCTGATGGCAGCCTGGATGCGCGGCGTGGAAGATGCCGCCAGGCAGGCGGCCAGCGCGGCGTCGAGTTCGGCGCGCGCGGGCGCCTGCGGCAGCACGGGGGCGGCGATCTGTTCCAGCGGCGACATGTTGACGGCTGGCTTGCGGTAGGCCAGCAGGGTATCGAGCGCCATCAGCCGGTGTGCGCCGCCCCGTTGCAGCCAGTCAACGATTTGCGGCCAGGGTGTGTCCAGCAGGGCCGCCGCCACGCCCCATTGTCCCGCCACGGGCGAGCCGATATTGGCGTCGATCCAGGTCAGGGCGGCCGGATTGCCCGTGTAGGCCAGCAAGATGGCGTTCGACGAGCGCAGCATGGGTGCCTGCGTGGCGAGGATGGCGCTCAGCCAGGCGAGGGCGCCATCGGGCGGCTGCCTCGATAACTGTTGCGTAAATGGGGCGTTCAGGGCGCGGCTGTCGGAAAATTGATATTCGTCGGACATGTTGAGCGATTCGGCGAGTGAGAAGAGGTGGGGCGCTTCGGTATGCGAACAAGCTATCCCAGGGGCAGGGGGGCAATAGACCGGACGCTGCTATTGCTCCGATTTTTGGCAGCGTGCGGAAAATTGCATGGTGGCGCTATTTTCAAAAGGGGAATTGAACTCGCCCTTTACCTGCGTCAAGTTGCTGCTAAAACGCATGGTCAGCGGGCCGCTGGCCGGCCCTGCGTCGTATGTGCAAGACAGGCTGTCGCCGCTTTGCCGGCAGCCGTAAAAGTTGCCCGCTTTGCCGCGCCCGTCAACCAGGTGGGTGCCTTGCGCCCCGTGCTGGTCGGGGGCGTCGAAGCTGAGCTCAATCGTGTGTTTCTCCGTATCATTGGGAATTTGTATGTTCCCCGTACAAGTAAAGCCCTCCATTCTTGCCGCGATGCTATCCTGGCGCTCCGTCGCCGCGACGGGGGCGGCGTTGGCGCAGGCCGCACCCAGCAGGGCTGCAACGAGCAAGCATGGGTGCGCGATGAGGTGGAACAGGTCTGTTTTCATAAGCCGCTCAATGGAAGTGGGGGAGGTGGGAAGCCAGGCGCCAGTCTAGCAGCCGGCGTGGCGCGCACGGTTCGAAATATTGTCATTTTTAAACATTTAAGATGGCCTTCAGTGCGGGGGGCTCCGCTTGCGCTACAATCGGCTCTCCTTTATTGCCACTGCCGCGCGCGGTTCTCCCTCTCCACCATGTTCCCTAAACGCCTGACCCTGCTTGCCCTGGCCGCCTTTGCGCTGGCCGGCTGCGATACCACCGCCCCGAAACCGATACAAGTATTGACGCCGCCGGAACCCACCGTCGTCACGCCGCGCAAGATCAAGATCGGCCTGGCGCTGGGCGGCGGCGCGGCGCGCGGTTTCGCGCATATCGGCGTGATCAAGGCGCTCGAATCGCAGGGCATCCAGGCTGACATCGTCACGGGCACCAGCGCCGGCAGCGTGGTGGGCGCCATGTATGCGGCGGGCAACTCCGGCTTCGCCCTGCAAAAGATGGCGTTCGACATGGACGAGGCGGCCATTTCCGACTGGGCCTTGCCCCTGTTCGGCAAGTCGTCCGGCGTGCTGAAAGGCGAAGCGCTGCAAAGCTATGTCAACAAGGCTGTCGGCGGCGTGCCGCTGGAAAAACTCAAGATACCGTTTGGCGTGGTGGCGACCGATTTGAAAAATGGCCAGCCGATCCTGTTCCAGCGCGGTAACACCGGCATGGCCGTGCGCGCCTCGTCGGCCGTGCCCGGCGTGTTCCAGCCCGTGACGATCGCGGGGCACACTTATGTCGATGGCGGCCTCGTCGCTCCCGTGCCCGTGCGCTTTGCGCGCGACATGGGCGCCGATTTCATCATCGCCGTGAATATTTCGTCGCAAACGGATACCCAGAAAGCCATCAGCTCGATGGAAGTGCTGATGCAGACGTTCGCCATCATGGGCCAGCGCATCAACCAGTTTGAATTGAAAGATGCGGACGTGGTGATCCAGCCCAGCCTGGGCACCATGAAGGGCAACGATTTCAACAGCCGCAACCAGGCCATCCTGGCGGGCGAGCAGGCGACCTTTGCCGTGATGGCGCAGCTCAAGCAAAAACTGAAAGCCAAACGCGAGCAGTGATGGATAGCGCCGCGGCGCATTTCGTATACAATTTTGTTTCAACATAACAAGGATGCACCATGCAATCGAAACCGATTTTGACCCTGGACGACGTAAAGAAGATCGCTGCCGCCGCCGAAGCGGAAGCGGTCAAGAATAACTGGGCGGTCACGATCGCCATCGTCGACGACGGCGGCCACCTGCTGTGGCTGCAGCGCATGGATGGCGTGGCGCCGATCTCGTCGCATATCGCCCCATCGAAAGCCAAGACGGCCGCGCTGGGCCGCCGCGAATCGCGCATCTATGAAGAGATGATCAATGGCGGCCGCGTGTCGTTCCTGAGCGCACCGGAAATCGACGGCTTGCTCGAAGGCGGCGTGCCCGTCGTGTTTGATGGTCACTATGTGGGCGCCGTCGGCGTCTCGGGCGTCAAGTCTGCGGAAGATGCACAAATCGCGAAAGCGGGCATTGCCGCTCTGACGGCCTAAGTAGTAGCCGCAGTTGCAGAACCAGCCGCCCCGCGCAAGCCGGGCGGCTTTTTCATGGGGCGCAGGATTTATGCTGCTGCGCAAAAAAATGCCGGGGCTTCTGTATTTTCTTCCTTGTGGAAAAGCTTCCTTTTGGTTATAATTCAAAGGTTTAGCCAATCACACATATACCGTAGCGACTACCCATCCCCTCATTCAAAATGACCGTTGAAACACCCTGAGTGCATCTGGCTCGGGTAACTAGGCGGTCGGTCTGACGTGGCGCAGCTACGGTAACTTTATCAGGAGTTGCCCTTGCCGCCATTTTTTTCTGGCCCTGCCGTTCCAGCCATATTAGCGCTTGCTGATGGAACGATCTTTAAAGGTTTTTCGATCGGTGCCGCCGGTCATGCCACGGGCGAGGTTGTTTTCAACACCTCGATGACCGGGTATCAGGAAATCCTTACCGACCCAAGCTATTGCCGCCAGATGGTCACCCTGACCTATCCGCATATCGGCAATACGGGCGTCAATCCGGAAGACGTCGAATCTTCCAAGGTTCACGCCGCTGGCCTCATCATCCGCGATCTGCCATTGCTGGCATCCAATTTCCGTTCCACCCTCTCCCTGTCCGACTACCTCAAAGCTGAAAATATCGTCGCCATCGCCGGCATCGATACACGCAAGCTCACGCGCATCCTGCGTGAAAAAGGTGCGCAGGGCGGCGCCATCCTCGTCGGCACGCAAGGCAACGAGCCATCCGCCGCGCAAGCGCTGGAACTGGCCCGCTCCTTCCCCGGCCTGGCCGGCATGGACCTGGCTAAAGTAGTCTCAAGCAAGGACGCCTACGAATACCGCGAAACGGAATGGACCTTGGGCCAAGGCTACGGCCAGCTGGCCGACGCGGACGCGAAGTACCACGTGGTCGCCTTCGACTACGGCGTCAAGCGCAATATCCTGCGCATGCTGACGGCACGCGGCTGCAAAGTCACCGTGCTGCCGGCGCAAGCTTCCGCCGCCGACGCCCTGGCGTTGAACCCGGACGGCATCTTCCTGTCGAACGGCCCCGGCGACCCGGAGCCGTGCGACTACGCCATCGCGGCGACCAAGGAATTGATCGAGAAGGGCATCCCGACCTTCGGCATCTGCCTCGGTCACCAGATCATGGCTTTGGCTTCCGGCGCGAAAACCTTGAAGATGAAGTTCGGCCACCACGGCGCCAACCACCCGGTGCAAGACCTGGAAACCAAGCAAGTCTTGATTACCTCGCAAAACCACGGTTTCGCAGTCGACGCGGCAACTCTGCCCGCGAACTGCCGCGTGACCCATGAATCGCTGTTCGACGGTTCCCTGCAGGGCTTTGCCCGCACGGACAAGCCGGCCTTCTGCTTCCAGGGCCACCCTGAAGCGTCGCCGGGCCCGATGGATGTTGCTTACCTGTTTGACCGCTTCATCAACTTGATGGCTGCGGAGGAGAAAAAGAAAAATGCCTAAACGTTTAGATATCAAAAGTATTCTGATTATTGGCGCTGGCCCGATCGTGATCGGCCAGGCCTGCGAATTCGATTATTCCGGCGCGCAAGCGTGCAAGGCCCTGCGCGAAGAGGGCTACAAAGTCATCCTGGTCAACAGCAATCCGGCGACCATCATGACGGACCCGGAAATGGCCGACGTGACCTATATCGAACCGATCACCTGGTCGGTCGTTGAACGCATCATCGCCAAGGAGCGTCCTGACGCGATCCTGCCGACGATGGGCGGCCAGACGGCGCTGAACTGCGCGCTGGACCTGTTCAACAATGGCGTGCTGGCAAAATACAACGTCGAACTGATCGGCGCATCGCCGGAAGCCATCGACAAGGCCGAAGACCGTTCCAAGTTCAAGGACGCGATGACCAAGATCGGCCTCGGTTCGGCCCGTTCCGGCGTGGCGCACTCGATGGAAGAATCGTGGGCCGTGCAGCGCACCTTGGGCTTCCCGACCATCATCCGTCCATCGTTCACCATGGGCGGTTCCGGCGGCGGCATCGCCTACAACGAAGAAGAATTCGAAACCATCTGCAAGCGCGGCCTGGAAGCGTCGCCGACGAAAGAGTTGCTGATCGAAGAATCGTTGCTGGGCTGGAAAGAGTACGAGATGGAAGTGGTGCGCGACAAGGCGGACAACTGCATTATCATCTGCTCGATCGAAAACCTCGATCCGATGGGCGTGCACACGGGCGACTCCATCACGGTGGCGCCAGCGCAAACCCTGACGGACAAGGAATACCAGATCATGCGCAATGCCTCGCTGGCAGTGCTGCGCGAGATCGGCGTCGACACCGGTGGCTCGAACGTGCAATTCTCGATCAACCCCGTCGATGGCCGCATGATCGTCATCGAGATGAACCCGCGCGTGTCGCGTTCGTCGGCCCTGGCCTCGAAAGCGACGGGCTTCCCGATCGCCAAGATCGCCGCCAAGCTGGCCGTCGGTTTCACCCTGGACGAACTGCGCAATGAAATCACGGGCGGCGCCACGCCGGCCTCGTTCGAGCCGTCGATCGATTACGTCGTCACGAAGATCCCCCGTTTCACGTTCGAGAAGTTCCCGACCGCCGACCACCACCTGACGACGCAGATGAAATCCGTCGGCGAAGTGATGGCCATCGGCCGTACCTTCCAGGAATCGTTCCAGAAAGCCTTGCGCGGCCTGGAAGTGGGCGTGGACGGCATGAACGAAAAGACCAAGGACCGCGAAAAGATCGAAGAAGAACTGGGCGAGCCTGGTCCTGAGCGCATCTGGTACGTGGGCGACGCGTTTGCCCAGGGCTTCACCCTGGAAGAAGTGCACAACCTGACCAAGATCGACCCATGGTTCCTGATCCAGATCAAGGAAATCGTCGACCTGGAACTGTGGCTGGACACGCAGAAGCTGGATAACCTGGACAAGAACACCCTGTACAAGTTGAAACAGAAGGGCTTCTCGGACCGCCGCCTGGGCTTTTTGCTGCAGACGACCGACACGGCCGTGCGCCAGCAGCGCCATGCGCTGAACATCCGTCCCGTCTACAAGCGCGTCGACACCTGCGCAGCGGAATTTTCGACCGATACGGCGTACATGTATTCCACGTACGACGAAGAGTGCGAATCGAATCCGACCGACAAGAAAAAGATCATGGTGCTGGGCGGTGGCCCGAACCGTATCGGCCAGGGTATCGAGTTTGACTATTGCTGCGTCCACGCTGCCCTCGCGATGCGCGAAGACGGCTACGAAACCATCATGGTCAATTGCAACCCAGAAACGGTTTCGACCGACTACGATACCTCGGACCGCCTGTATTTCGAGTCGCTGACCCTGGAAGACGTGCTGGAAATCGTCGCCATCGAAAAACCGGTGGGCGTGATCGTGCAGTACGGCGGCCAGACGCCATTGAAACTGGCGCTGGACCTGGAAGCGAATGGCGTGCCGATCATCGGCACCTCGCCCGACATGATCGATGCGGCCGAAGACCGCGAGCGTTTCCAGCAAATGCTGCACAAGCTGGAACTGCGCCAGCCGCCTAACCGCACCGCGCGCACGGAAGCCGACGCCCTGGCGCTGGCGCAGGAAATCGGCTACCCGCTGGTCGTGCGTCCATCGTACGTGCTGGGCGGCCGCGCCATGGAAATCGTCCACGAGCAACGCGACCTCGAGCGCTACATGCGCGAAGCCGTCAAGGTCTCGCACGATTCGCCAGTGCTGCTGGACCGCTTCCTGAACGACGCCATCGAGTGCGACGTCGATTGCATCTCCGACGGCGAAACGACGTTCATCGGCGGCGTGATGGAACACATCGAACAGGCTGGCGTCCACTCGGGCGACTCGGCTTGCTCGCTGCCACCATACTCGCTGTCGCAAGAAACCATTGATGAACTGAAACGCCAGACGGCGCTGATGGCCAAGGGTTTGAATGTGGTCGGCCTGATGAACGTGCAGTTCGCGATCCAGAAGCAAGAGATCGACGGCGAAATGAAAGATGTCGTCTTCGTGCTGGAAGTCAATCCACGCGCGTCGCGCACCGTGCCATTCGTCTCGAAAGCCACCGGTCTGCAACTGGCGAAGATTGCCGCACGCTGCATGGTTGGCCAGTCGCTGGCGTCGCAAGGCATCACGCAGGAAGTCGTGCCGCCTTACTTCAGCGTCAAGGAAGCCGTGTTCCCGTTCGTCAAGTTCCCTGGCGTGGACACCATCCTCGGCCCTGAAATGAAATCGACGGGCGAAGTCATGGGCGTGGGTCTGACCTTCGGCGAAGCGTTTGTGAAATCGCAACTGGGCGCCGGCGTGAACCTGCCAAAATCGGGCAAGGTCTTCATCAGCGTGAAAGCGTCGGACAAGCCGCGCGCCGTGCAAGTGGCGCGTGACCTGGTCGAGTCCGGTTTCACCGTGGTCGCTACCAAGGGCACCGCCGCCGTGATCGCTGCTGCCGGCATCGCCGTCACGCCAGTGAACAAGGTGATCGAAGGCCGTCCGCACGTGGTCGACATGATCAAGAACCATGAAATCGTGCTGGTGATCAACACCGTGGAAGAAAAGCGCAGTGCCATCGTCGATTCGCGGGCCATCCGCACTTCGGCCCTGGCGTCGCGCGTGACGACCTACACCACCATCGCCGGCGCGGAAGCGGCCGTCGAAGGCATCCGCCACCTGGATGAGCTGCGTGTGTACGATTTGCAAGGTCTGCACAAGACCTTGAACTAAGTGCGTTTGCAGTGGCCGCCGTTAGGCGGTACACTGCATGCTTATCAACCACAGAGTTCCGTGCAGAGCAGCGCGCGGCCTCTGTGGTTTTCACTTGGTAAGTCCGTTAACCGTGGCAAAACGCGGACAACGGCGCCGATAACTAGCAGATAGTAGAGATAACATGACCTCAGTCCCATTGACCAAATACGGCGCAGAACTCCTGAAGGAAGAGCTGCATCATTTGAAGACCAAGGAACGCCGCATCGTCATTGATGCGATCGCCGAAGCGCGTTCGCACGGAGATTTGTCGGAAAACGCCGAGTACGATGCCGCCAAGGAACGCCAGGCCTTCGTCGAAGGCCGCATTGCCGAGCTCGAAGGCAAGCTGGGTGCAGCGCAAATCATCGACCCGACCGCGCTCGACGCGGAAGGCCGCGTGGTGTTTGCCTCGACCGTGAACCTGGAAGACCTGGAATCGGGCCAGAAAGTCACGTACCAGATCGTCGGCCTCGATGAAGCCGACTTGAAAAAGAACAAGGTTTCCGTGACGTCGCCGATCGCCCGCGCGCTGATCGGCAAGTACGCCGGCGACGTGGTGGAAGTGCAGGCGCCGTCCGGCCCGCGCGAATACGAAATCCTGGAAGTACTGTACATCTGATGCTGGCCCGCGTGCGCCTTCTCGTTGCCACCCTGTGGGCCGGCAGCCTGTGGACCATCGGCTTCATCGTGGCGCCCACCCTGTTCGGCACTCTGAGCGACCGCGTGCTGGCGGGCAATATCGCCGGCAGCATGTTCCGCGCCGAGGCCTGGCTGTCGATCGCCTGTGCGCTGATTCTGCTGGCCTTGCTGCAATGGGCGCCCGGCGCGCTGGAACTCAAGCGCCGCCGCCTGCTGGGCGCGCTGGTGCTGTCGATGCTGGTGTGTGCGCTGCTCAGCCATTTCGGCATTTCGCCGCTGATGGCCGAGCTCAAGGCGCAGGCGCCTTCGGGCATCATGGATGATGCCATGCGCAGCCGCTTTGGCATGCTGCATGGCGTGTCGACCCTGATCTTTGCCGTGCAGAGCCTGCTGGCGGGCGTATTGATCTGGAAACAACAGTAGTTTGATGTCAGTAAAGTAATCGCATGAAAAAAGCGGAGCAGGGGATATCCCGTGCTCCGCTTCTTGTTTCAAGCCCGGCCGCCTTGCGGTTGCCGGGTGAACAGGCTTACTTGCTGCCCAGTGCGCTTTTCTTTGCGCTTTTCTGACGTGGCTTGGCACGCTTGATGGAACCGCCTTCGGTAACGCGCTCATTGCCCTTGATCATGACTTTCGTCACGCTCGGGCGCTTGGTGCCGCTGGCGCTGGCCTTGACGATGGTCACTTCGCGCATGCCTTTGCCGGCGCTGACCTTCTCCTTAACCACTTCTTTTTTCGGACGGTAGATTACCAGCAGTTTGCCAATATGTTGTACCGGGGCGGCGCCGAGATTGCCGCAAATCGTAT
Organism: Janthinobacterium sp. BJB426; assembly: GCF_002735705.1. Lineage (GTDB taxonomy): Bacteria > Pseudomonadota > Gammaproteobacteria > Burkholderiales > Burkholderiaceae_D > Janthinobacterium. The sequence continues at coordinate 31,914 of NZ_PDZL01000014.1, read as the reverse complement.
CGTACATTCCGACGCGGGCTTCGCGGTCGTCGCCGAACACGCGGACTTTAATCAGACCGTGCGAATCCAGGCCAAGGTCGATCTCTTTGAGGACAGCAGGTGTCAAGCCCGCTTCGCCAATAATGACGATAGGCTTCAGCGCGTGTGCTTCGGCGCGCAGTGCGCTGCGCTCTACGGGTGTAAGTTTTAGCATAATAATATTTAGTAATTCCCTTAAAAGCAGTATTCTACGCGAATGGCAAAGAAGAAATTAAACAAAAACTGGTTGCACGACCACATAAATGATCCTTATGTGAAGTTGGCGCAAAAAGAGGGCTACCGCGCCCGGGCAGCATACAAGCTCAAAGAAATCGATGAAGACGAAAAACTGATCAAACCTGGCCAGGTGATTGTCGACCTTGGTTGCACTCCCGGCAGCTGGGCCCAGTACACGCGGCGCAAGCTGGCCGGCAAGGACGGCGGCGGGGTCAATGGTACCCTGATTGGCCTGGACATGCTGGAAATGGAGCCCATCGCCGATTTCCACTTCATCCAGGGCGACTTCCGCGAAGCGCGCGTGCTGCGCCAGCTGGAAGTGGTGTTGCAGGGTCGCAAGGTTGACCTGGTCCTGTCGGACATGGCGCCCAACCTGTCGGGCATCGCCACGGCGGATGCCGCGCGCATGGAACATTTGATCGACCTGGCCATCGAATTTTCGCAATTGCACCTGAAGCCGTCTGGCGTGCTGCTGGTGAAATGCTTTAAAGACATGGGTTTCAGCCAGATCGTGGAGAAGTTCCGCGCTGAATTCAAGGTCGTGGTGCAGAAAAAGCCCAAGGCCAGCCGCGATAAATCGTCGGAAATCTTCCTGATGGGTCGTGGAATCAAGAATCCGCTGAAAAATGCCGTGGAAGAAGATGATTCCGCCCTTGATATTTAAGCGGGAATCCGCACATGGGAACGAGAAGTGCAGTAGCGTCTGATGGCATAAAAGCCTAAATTGTTTATACTGCATTTTTTTTACGTGAACGCGATTTTTTCGCGCGCACGGATCGGCGGGCTTTGGCACGGCCCGCTTATTGCGAGTAAAATCGTGTTTCTAGCTATAGGTAAAGAGATGCGCACTGCATCCAAGGAGTCTTCGTGAATAACATGTTTTCCAAATCTGCCATCTGGGTAGTCGTATTGCTGCTGTTGTTCATGCTGTTCAAGCAATTCGACAGTCATGGCGCCACAGGCGGCAGCAAGGCCATCGCTTATTCCGATTTGCTGGATGAAGTCAAAGCCAAGCGCGTCAAGGATGTCGTGATCGAAGGTTCGTCGATCACCGCCAAGCTGATGGACGACACCAAGGTGCGTACCACCGCCACCAGCCTCGACAAGGGCCTGATCGGCGACTTGCGCGACAATGGCGTGCATTTCGATGTGCGTCCGCCTGAGGAAGCGTCCTTCCTGCAAACTATTTTTGTTTCCTGGTTCCCCATGCTGCTGTTGATCGGCGTCTGGGTCTTCTTCATGCGTCAGATGCAAGGCGGCGGCAAGGGCGGGGCATTCTCGTTCGGCAAGTCGAAGGCACGCATGATGGATGAAGCCAGCAACACCGTCACCTTCGCCGATGTCGCCGGTTGCGACGAAGCGAAAGAAGAAGTCAACGAAGTAGTCGACTTCCTCAAGGATCCGAGCAAGTTCCAGAAACTGGGCGGCCGCATTCCCCGCGGCGTGCTGATGGTCGGTCCTCCGGGCACGGGTAAAACCCTGCTGGCGCGCGCCATTGCCGGTGAGGCCAAGGTGCCGTTCTTCTCGATTTCCGGTTCCGATTTCGTGGAAATGTTCGTCGGCGTGGGTGCCAGCCGCGTGCGCGACATGTTTGAAAACGCGAAAAAGCATTCGCCATGCATCATCTTCATCGATGAGATCGACGCTGTCGGCCGTCACCGCGGTGCCGGCATGGGCGGCGGCAATGACGAGCGCGAACAGACCTTGAACCAGTTGCTGGTCGAGATGGACGGTTTTGAAGCGAACTCCGGCGTGATCGTCGTGGCCGCCACCAACCGCGCCGATGTGCTCGACAAAGCCTTGCTGCGTCCGGGCCGTTTCGACCGCCAGGTGTCCGTCGGCTTGCCCGATATCCGCGGCCGCGAGCAGATCTTGAACGTGCATATGCGCAAAGTGCCTATCGGTACCGACGTGAAAGCCGATATCCTGGCCCGCGGCACCCCTGGTTTCTCGGGCGCGGACCTGGCCAACCTGGTCAACGAGGCGGCCCTGTTTGCCGCACGCCGCAGCAAGCGCCTGGTGGAAATGGCCGACTTCGAAGATGCGAAAGACAAGATCTACATGGGTCCTGAGCGTAAATCGATGATCATCCGCGAGGAAGAGCGCCGCAATACGGCTTACCATGAGTCCGGTCACGCCGTCGTCGCCAAGTTGCTGCCGAAGGCCGATCCCGTGCATAAAGTGACGATCATGCCGCGTGGCTGGGCTCTGGGCCTGACGTGGCAGCTGCCGGAACACGACAATCTGTCCGCCTACAAGGACAAGATGCTGGAAGAAATTTCCATCCTGTTCGGTGGCCGTATCGCTGAAGAGATTTTCGTGGGCCAAATGTCCACCGGCGCGTCGAACGACTTCTCGCGTGCCACCAAGCTGGCCCGTTCCATGGTGACCCGCTTCGGCATGTCCGACAGCATGGGCGTGATGGTCTACGAAGACAGCGAAAACGAAGGTTTCTTCGGTGGCGCCACCAAGACGATCTCGGAAGCGACCCAGCAAAAGGTCGATGCTGAAATCCGCAACATTCTCGACAAGCAATATGCTTTGGCGCGCACTTTGCTGGAAGGCAACCGCGACAAGGTTGAAATGATGACCAAAGCCTTGCTGGAATGGGAAACCATTGATGCAGAGCAAATCAATGACATCATGGCCGGCCTGGAGCCGCGTCCACCGAAAGTCATTCCGCCACGCCGCAATGCGGGCGGTGATAGCGGCACGGGCGGCATTTCGCCTAACGTGACGGCGCCAGCCTGATAACGGCCGCCCTGACCGGCGGCGCGTAATCAAAAGGGTAAGGAGCAATCCTTGCCCTTTTTCGTTGGCGTGCCAGATTTTCCTGATGACTACAAAGATTCACATGCGACACTATTTGCAATTCGGCCGTTTCGGCTTCAACCTGTCCGGCACGCAGGCGCTGGTGATGGGCATCCTGAACATCACGCCCGACTCGTTTTCCGATGCGGGCCAGTATCAACACCTGGAATTTGCCCTTTCGCGGGCCGAGCAGATGATGGTTGACGGCGTCGACATCATCGACATCGGCGGCGAATCGAGCCGTCCCGGCGCGCCGCCGCTGCCGCTGCAGGACGAGTTGCAGCGCGTCATGCCGGTGCTGTACGCCTTGCGCGATTGCGGCAAGCCGCTGTCCGTCGACACCTATAAACCCGAAGTGATGCGCGAAGCCATCCTGGCGGGCGCAGACATGATCAACGATATCAACGGTTTCCGCGCGCCAGGCGCCATCGACGCCGTGCGGGACAGCGATTGCGCGCTGTGTATCATGCACATGCAGAACGTGCCGGAAACCATGCAAGCCCAGCCGCAGTATGAGGACGTGGTGCGCGAAGTCATCGACTTCCTGCGCGAACGCATCGACACGATGACGGCGGCCGGCATCGCCCGCGAACGCCTGTGCGTCGATCCCGGCTTTGGTTTTGGCAAGACGGTGGAACAGAACTATGCCTTGCTGCGCGCCACGCGCCAGTTGCGCAGCGAGTTGGAGCTGCCCGTGCTGGCCGGCTTGTCGCGTAAGTCGATGATCGGCGCCGTCACGGGACGTCCCGTCGAGCAGCGCCTGGCCGGCAGTGTTGCCGGTGCGCTTGCTGCGGTAGCGCAAGGTGCGGAAATTATCCGTGTGCATGATGTAGCTGAAACCGTCGATGCACTGAAGGTCTGGCGCATGGCACACTGAGCCTGTAAGATTTATCATAAACAACAAAAAGAGAAATACTATGACGCGTAAATATTTTGGCACCGACGGCATCCGCGGCCTGGTGGGCACGGCTCCGATCACCCCCGATTTCGTCATGCGCCTCGGCTATGCGGCCGGCAAGGTGCTGGCCAAGTCGCAAGGCGGCAAGACGCGCCCGACGGTGCTGATCGGCAAGGACACGCGCATTTCCGGCTACATGCTGGAAGCGGCGCTGGAAGCGGGCCTGTCGGCCGCTGGCGTGGACGTGATGCTGGCCGGCCCCATGCCGACCCCGGCAATTGCTTACCTGACGCGGGCGCTGCGCCTGTCGGCCGGTGTCGTCATTTCCGCCTCGCACAATCCCTACCATGACAATGGCATCAAGTTCTTTTCCGGCCAGGGCACCAAGCTGCCCGACAGCGTGGAACTGGAAATCGAAGCGGCGCTCGACGAACCGATGGCCTGCGTGCCATCTGAAAAGCTGGGCCGCGCCAAGCGCCTGGACGATGCCCAGGGCCGCTACATCGAATTTTGCAAGGGCACCTTCCCGAACGAGCTGGATCTGCGCGGCCTGAAGATCGTCGTCGATTGCGCACACGGCGCCGCCTACCATATCGCGCCGCACGTGTTCCATGAGCTGGGCGCGGAAGTCATCGCCATCGGCAACAAGCCCGACGGTTTCAACATCAATGCGGGCTTCGGCGCCACGGCAACCAAGGCCATGGCCGAAGCCGTCGTCGAGCACGGCGCGGACCTGGGCATCGCCCTCGATGGCGACGCCGACCGCCTGATCATGTGCGACGCCACGGGCCGCCTGTATAACGGCGACGAGTTGTTGTACGTCATGGTCAAGGACCGCCTGGCGACAGGCCCCGTGGCCGGTGCCGTCGGCACCTTGATGACCAACATGGCGCTGGAAGTGCTGTTCAAGCAGCAGGGCATCGGCTTTGCGCGCGCCAAGGTGGGCGACCGCTACGTGCTGGAAGTCATGAAGGAAAAGGGCTGGATACTGGGCGGCGAAGGCTCCGGCCATTTGCTGTGCCTGGACAAGCACACGACGGGTGACGGCATCGTCTCCGCGCTGCAAGTATTGTCCGCGCTCAAGCGCAGCGGGCAGAGCCTGCAGCAATGTCTGGCCGAGCTGGTGCTGTTCCCGCAAACCCTGATCAACCTGCGCGTGGCGCCCGGTTTCGACTGGCAGAAAAATGCCGCCATGGTGGCCGAGAAAGAACTGGTCGAGGCCGAGCTGGGTGACACGGGCCGCGTGCTGATCCGCGCTTCGGGCACGGAACCGCTGATCCGCGTGATGGTGGAAGCGAAGGACAAGGACAAGGCCGAGAGCATGGCGCGCCGCATCGCCGATAAGGTGGCTGTGTAAAGGCAGGCGCCGATAGTTATTTCCATCTAATTCGTCTATGGCAATTGACGAAATTGGGTGGGGGCGTTATTATCTTGTCTTCGGAGTGTGGCGCAGCCCGGTAGCGCACCTGGTTTGGGACCAGGGGGTCCAAGGTTCGAATCCTTGTACTCCGACCAAAGTCATAAGCGGGCTGTCAGAAATGACAGCCCGTTTTCTATTCCGCGCCAGCATTTCATTGCTGGCGCGCATGGACTAAAATACTGCACCTCTCCGCCCATCGTTCAACGGATAGGACAACGGTCTTCTAAACCGTGAATGGGGGTTCGATTCCCTCTGGGCGGACCAGTTTCATACTGGCCACGGCTTGCGCCATGCGGCCGCATCTTCTCTCTTTCCTGTCTATCAGCACGCGGCCCTAAGGCTGCGCAAACAGCACCACGCTCAGCAAATACAGCAGCGGCACGGCGCACAGCAGCGCAGACAACACCGACAGCATTTTCTTGCTCGCCAGGCGTGCCAGGCGCAGCCGTTCGCGCGCAGGCAAATGCCGGCGGACCAGGTCGCGCGCGCGCGGCTGGAATGGTGATTCATGCATGTGAACTCCCTCGCAACGATGGCTGATGATGTCGGCCAGCATAGCGGGAGCGGCATAAAGGCGGTGTAAAGAGTGGGCGGCGCGGCGCAAGCGCGCTGTAAACATGGATGCGCCGGCGCCGTGTTGCGGGCCTTGCCCGATGCTCTTATTTTGCCTGGCGGCGGCGCGCCAGGACGCCGAGCAGGCCCAGGCCGGCGAGCAGCATGGCATAGGTTTCCGGTTCAGGTATGGCGGAAACATAGGCGCGGTAATTGCTCAGGTCCTTGGGCAAGCCCTCTACCGTGAAGGTCGTGCCGGCTGCGACGGGAGCGGCCCAGTGGAAGACCAGTTCGCCCTGGCCGAAATGGATGGCCAGATAGTCATAGGCCGCCGCGCTCGTGAAGGAATTCCCCCCGCCGCTGGCGCTTGCCGTGGTGCCGGCGGTACAGCCTGAAGTGGCATTGTCGCAAAATGAGACGGCCTCACCCAGGCTGGTGCCGAAAACGCTGTTGATTTGGCTCTGGATGTTGGCTGGACTCTGCGGCACGAGATTGTCGTCATAGTATTTCACCATGGTGGCTGGCGACGGCGAGTAAGTGACTGTGCTGCCTTCGATGCTGAAACCGCTGGCCGGTCCCACGTCGATCCATGTAGCTGCCTGTGCCATGCCCATCAAGGCCGCAAGGGCGGCCAGTATGGATGTCCGTATGGCAATGCTTGTTATGCTTTTCATGAAAATCCCCTTTGGTTTTATTGCAGGCATTTCACTGCTTCAGGGTGCGCGCCGTCCTGTCAGGGAGGTCAACTTGTCGCCCATTCGCCTTTGCGTGAGTACGCATATGCAAGCTTAGTCTCGATGCAAACTAATGTAATTTAAATAATTCTATTGGCTTAGTTGGCAATGTCGCATACGGCTATGTATGGCTGTGCCAGCGAGCGGTCGCGCGGCGATCAGGAGCGGCGTGACAAGACACGCCGCTTTGTGCTGGAGGGAGGAGGAAGACGCAGGAGGGGGGGGGGCTTCAGTCGTTGCTGACGCCAAACAGGCGATCCTTGGCGTTGAGCAATTTTTGCACCTTGGCACCCATTTTCATCAGCTGCGCCATCGATTCGGGCGACAGGCGCTGCAAGTCGTCGAACCAGGTGTTGGCCAAGTCGACCAATTCATACATTTCCCGCATGCGCTCCTGCGCATACTGGTCGACGGGTTCCGTGGCCGGCGCCAGCAGCGATTCGCGCAGCACCGTCAGGGTGGGCGCCACTTCGCGGCGGCGGCGCTCGGCGGCCACCACGCGGAAGATTTGCCACACATCGCCCAGCGAGGAAAAATACTCGCGCCGGTCGCCGGGGATGCGCGACTGGCGGATCAAGCCCCAGCCCTGCAATTCCTTCAGGCCGATGCTCACGTTCGAGCGCGAAAAACTCAGGTGTTCCGCGATTTCATCCGCGTGTAAAGGATGCTCCGCGACAAACAACAAGGCGTACACTTGCCCCACTGTGCGGTTAAAGCCCCAGCGGCTGCCCATCTCGCCGAAATGGCTGACGAAGGTCAGGATCAGCGGCGTCATTTGGATATGTTGAGTTTTCATAATTATCTGAATTTTTTCACGCCACACCCGCAGGGTCAATTGATATATGTCATGTTTCGCAGTATTATACAAAATATCGAATTTACAGAAAATTCTGAAAACTCAAAAAGTATAGAGATGCCGACCACGCCACTGTCCTTGCCCCGCTTTATCCTTCCCCGCGCTGCCAGCCTGGCGCAAGGCGGCGCCGCCTTGCTGTGGCTGCCACAAGCGGCCTTGCTGGCCTGGGCCGTGCAAGCCATGCTCGACGGCACTCCATGGCGCGCGGCCCTGCTGCCGGCCGCTGGCGTGCTGCTGCTGGGCGTGCTGCGCGCCGGCTGCGAAGCGTGGGGCGCGCGGCGCATGTATGCGGCGGCGCGCGCGCACCTGTCCACCTTGCGCGCGCAAGTGGCGCAAGCGCTGGCGCAGCGTTCGCCGCTGGACCGCCAGCGCGCCCAGTCGGGCCAGGCGGCCTCCGTCATCGCCGAACAGGCCGAAGCCATCGTGCCGTATCTGGTGCGCTACAAGCCGGCGCGCTGGAAAGTCATGCTCGTGCCGCTCGTGATCCTCGCCGTGGTGACGCCGCTGTCGTGGATCGCCGCCTTGATCCTGCTCATCGCCGCGCCCCTGATTCCCGTCTTCATGGCCCTGGTCGGCATGGGCGCACAGGCGGCCAGCCGCGCGCAGATGGTGGAAATGGGCAGCATGAACGCGTTTCTATTGGACCGCCTGCGCGGCCTGGCCACCCTGCGCGCGCTCGACGCCGTCGACGCTACGGCCGCACGGCTGGACGCTTCGTCGCAATCCGTGCGCCGGCGCACGATGGTGGTGCTGCGCATCGCCTTTTTGTCGTCCGCCGTGCTGGAACTGTTTTCCGCGCTGGGCGTGGCCATGGTGGCCGCGTTTATCGGTTTTTCCTTGCTGGGGAGCATCAATTTTGGCACCTGGGGCCGGGAACTGACGCTGGGGCAGGGCTTGTTCATCCTGCTGCTGGCGCCCGCTTTCTTCGAACCGCTGCGCGAACTGGCCGCCGTCTGGCACGACAAGGCGGCCGGCGAAGCGGGCCTGGCCGGCCTGCACGACCTGGCGGGGGAGGGCGTAGCCCTGCCCGGCGCCGGTGTGGAAGTGGCTGCCGTTTCCGCCGCCGCCATGGCGGTGGCGCCACCGCCTGCCGTGGAACTCCATCAACTGCGCTTCGCCCACCCCGGCGAGGCGCCCGTATTCGACCACTTTGACTTGAGCGTGCGCGCCGGCGAACACGTCGCCCTGCTGGGCGCCAGCGGCGCCGGCAAGACCACTTTGCTGTCGCTGCTGGCCGGCTTGCTGCCCGCCAGCGGCGGCGAGATCCGCATCGGCGGCGTGCGCCTGACCGACAGCACGGTCAATACTTTGCGCCAGCGCATGGCCTGGATGGGCCAGCGCCCCCACGTGTTTGCTGCGTCCGTCAGCCAGAATGTGACCCTGGGCCGCGCGGGCGCCAGCGCTACGCAGGTGACGCAGGCGCTGCACCTGGCCGACCTGGCTGCCGTGGCGCAGGCGCAGCCGGCCGTCATGCTCAGCGATGGCGGCCAGGGCTTGTCCGGCGGCGAAGCCGTGCGTCTGGCCCTGGCCCGCGTGGCCCTGCATCCGCATGCCGATTTGCTGCTGGTCGATGAACCGACGGCCCACCTGGACAGCGAAACGGCGGCGCGCGTCACGGACGCCTTGCTGGCACTGGCGAAAGGCAAGACGATGATCGTCGCCACGCACGATCCCGTGCTGGCCGGCCGCCTGCAGCGCACGGTGCAGGTCGATGTCCGGGCGCAGGTACAGGAGCAGGAACAGGAACAGCAGGCATGAAAACTTCCCTCATATCGAACCCCGTCCTGCGGCAATTGCTGCTGGCCCAGCCCGGCAAGCTGATCGGCGGCGCCTTGCTGGCGGCCCTGACGGCGGTGTCCGGCATGGCCTTATTGGGCTTGTCGGGCTGGTTTATCACGGCCACCTCGATTGCCGGCCTGCACGCTTCGACGGCGATCCTGTTCGACGTCTTCGGTCCGTCGGCCGGCATCCGCCTGCTGGCCATCGGCCGCACGGGTTCGCGCTATGCGGAACGCCTCGTCACGCACGACGCCACGTTCGCTGCGCTGGCCAGCATCCGCGTGCAGCTGTTCCGTGGCTGGTCGCGCCCGGAAGCGGCCAGCCGGCTGCTGCGCCAGCCAGCCAAGCTGCTGTTCCGCCTGACGGCCGATATCGACGCGCTCGAATCACTGTATTTGCGCCTGCTCGTGCCTGCCTTCACGGCCTTGTGCGTAGCCTTGCTGGCCGGCGTGGCGCTGGGCGTGATGCAGTGGCAACTGGGGCTGGGCCTGGCCGCGTGGCTGCTGGCCGCCGGCGGCGGCATCAGCTGGGTCGTGGCGCAACGCGCGCGCCGCCCCGCCATCGTGCGTTCGCGCGCCATCGAAAAATTGCGTTCCGGCACCATCGACCTGGTGGCCGGTCAGACGGACTTGGTGATGGCGGGCCGCATCGACGCCCAGTGCGCGGCGTTGGCGCAGATCGACCGTTCGCTGGCGCAAGCCGATTTCGCCCTGCTGCGCCTGGAGACTGCCGCCGGCGCCGCGTATGGCGTGGCCGGCAGCGCGACCCTGGCGGGGGTGCTGCTCGCCGTCGCCGCGCTGGTGGAACAGCAAACGATGAGTTTGCCGCTGGCAGCCCTGGCTTTGCTGATCGCCCTGACGGCAGTGGAACCGTTCGCGGGACTGCGCCGTGGCGCGCTGGAAGCGGGCCGCATGCTGCTGGCCATGCGCCGTCTGGCGCCGCGCCTCGATGGAGACGATGTAGTTGCGCCGCCCGTCGACGCCGCGCCGGGCTTGCGCCTGGAACACGTCAGCGCCGCGCATGCGGGCAGCCACGTTGCCATCTTGCACGACGTATCGCTGCACATCGCCGATGGCGAGCGCGTGGCCTTGATCGGCCCCAGCGGCGCGGGCAAGTCCACCTTGCTGGCCCTGGCCGCGCGCGAGCTGGCGCCCCTGTCGGGCAGTGTCCACGCCGGACGCGCCTGCCTGTTCACGCAGAAGACGGAATTGTTCCAGGACAGCTTGCGCGACAACCTGCGCCTGGCCGATCCGTCCGCCAGCGATGCGCAGCTGTGGGCGGCGCTGCAATCGGCCGGCCTGGACGGGGAGGTGCGGGCCTTCGCGGACGGCTTGGGCACCATGCTGGGCGAGGGCGGCCTGGGCTTGTCGGGCGGCCAGGCGCGGCGCCTGGCGCTGGCGCGGCTGTTCCTGCACGAATCGACCTTGTGGCTGCTGGACGAAGCGACGGAAGCACTGAATGCGCAGACGGCGAACGATGTCTTGCAGCGCCTGCGGGCGCGCAGCGAAGGGCGCAGCTTGCTGATCGCAACCCACTTGCGGCGCGAAGCGGCGCAGGCGGACCGGCTGGTCAGCCTGCGCGATGGCCGCATCGTGGGCGACGCGCGCCGTGGCACGCCAGCCTTCGAGACAGCCTTGGCGGGCTTGCGCGGAGATTAACTAAGAACGGAGACAGGCGGTCCGTACGCCAGCTTGTGGGCGGCGGAACCAATCGAATCGCATCAGATAGATACCAAGTTTACAATTACAGTAGGGAAACACCAAGGAAATCATATGGACTTCGATATTGTCGCTTTATCCAGACTGCAGTTCGCGCTGACAGCTCTGTACCACTTTATATTCGTTCCGCTGACGATCGGCCTGTCAGTGATCCTCGCCATCATGGAGACGGTTTACGTGATGACGAACCGCCCCATCTGGCGCGACATGACCAAGTTCTGGGGTGTCTTGTTCGGCATCAACTTCGCCATGGGCGTGGCGACGGGCATCGTCATGGAATTCCAGTTCGGCATGAACTGGAGCTATTACAGCCATTATGTGGGCGACATTTTCGGCGCGCCGCTGGCCATCGAGGGCTTGATGGCCTTCTTCCTGGAAGCGACCTTCGTCGGCCTGTTCTTCTTCGGCTGGGACAAGCTGTCGAAGCGGGGCCACCTGGTCACAACCTGGCTGGTGGCCATCGGTTCGAACTTCTCGGCCCTGTGGATTTTGATCGCCAACGGCTGGATGCAAAATCCCGTCGGCGCGGCCTTCAATCCGCAAACCATGCGCATGGAAGTGACGGACTTCGGTGCCGTGCTGACGAATCCCGTGGCACAGGCGAAATTCGTGCACACGGTGTCGGCCGGCTATACGGCCGCTGCCATCTTCGTGCTGGGTATTTCCGCCTGGTATCTGCTGAAGGGGCGCCATGTGCAACTGGCCAAGCGCTCGATGACGGTGGCCGCCTCGTTCGGCCTGGCCGCCTCGCTGTCGGTGGTGGTGCTTGGCGATGAAAGCGGTTACCTGTCGTCGGAACACCAAAAGATGAAGCTGGCCGCCATCGAAGCCATGTGGACCACGGAGCCGGCCCCGGCCGCCTTCACGGCCTTCGGCTTCCCTGACGCGAAAGCGCGCGAGACGCATTACGCCGTGCACATCCCGATGGTGATGGGCTTGATCGGCACGCGTTCGCTGACGACGGAAATCCCCGGCATCGAGCAGCTGGTCGACCGCGGCGAACTGCTGATCAAGGATGGCATCAAGGCATATGACGCGCTGCAAACCATCCGCAGCGTGGCGCCCGGCGCGCCCGTGCCGCAGGACGCGAAGGACATGTTCGAGTCGAAAGGTCAGTCCATGGGCTATGCCTTGCTGCTGAAACGCTACGTCGATGACCCGCGCCAGGCCACGCCCGAGCAGATCCGCAAGGCCGCGCTCGATACTGTGCCGCCCGTGGCGCCCCTGTTCTGGTCCTTCCGCGTGATGGTGGGTCTGGGCATGTTCTTTATCTTGCTCACCGGCACTTTCTTCCTGCTGTCGACGCGCCGCACCCTGGACAAGCACCGCTGGCTGCTGAAGCTGGCCGTGTTCGCCATTCCGCTGCCGTGGGTGGCGATTGAGGCGGGCTGGATCGTGGCCGAAGTGGGCCGCCAGCCGTGGGTCATCGAAGGCGTGCTGCCGACGGCCGTGGCCGTCTCGAACCTGGGTGCTTCGACCCTCTTGATCACGATTGCCGGCTTTGCCGCCATCTACACCGTGCTGTTGATTATTGAAATGAAGCTCATGCTCAAGGCCATCCGCAAGGGGCCGGAAGAGAAGGCGCCGGTCCCCGTGCCAGCGGCCGCAGCCATTCATACTCAACGCGCCTAAGGAGGGCCAGACCATGATTTTGCATGAAATGATTTCTTACGAAACACTGCGCCTGATCTGGTGGCTGCTGATCGGCATCCTGCTGGTGGGCTTTGCCATCACGGACGGCTTCGACCTGGGCACGGGCATTTTGCTGCCCTTCGTCGGCAAGACGGACCTGGAACGCCGGGTCGTCATCAACAGTATCGGTCCCGTGTGGGAAGGCAACCAGGTGTGGCTGATCCTTGGCGGTGGCGCCATCTTCGCCGCCTGGCCGCAACTGTACGCCGTCTCGTTCTCGGGCTTTTATCTGGCCATGTTCGTTATCCTCGTGGCGCTGATCGTGCGTCCCGTGGCGTTCAAGTTCCGCAGCAAGCGCGAAGACCCGCGCTGGCGCGCCCGCTGGGACGCGGCCCTGTTCGTGGGCGGCTTCGTGCCGGCCCTGATCTGCGGCGTGGCGATCGGCAACGTGCTGCAGGGCGTGCCGTTCCGTTTCTCGCCAGATATGCACATCTTTTATGACGGCACCTTCTTTGCGCTGCTCAACCCGTTCGCCCTGCTGTGCGGCCTCGTCTCGGTCGCCATGCTGGTGATGCACGGCGCCACCTGGCTGCAGCTGAAGACGGACGGTGCCGTGGCCGAACGGGCGCGCCGCTACGGCAGCGTGGCGGCAATCGCCACGGTCGTGCTGTATGCGCTGGCCGGCGTGGCCCTGTGGCTGTGGGTCGATGGCTACCGCATCAGCAGCACGGTGGTGGTCGACGGTCCGTCGAACCCGATGCTGAAAACGGCGGAAGTGCACGTGGGCGCCTGGTTCCTCAACTTTGCCGCCCATCCGTGGACCTGGATCGCTCCAGCGCTGGGCCTGCTTTGCCCGCTGCTGGCCTTTGCCTTCCAGCGCGCGCGCCGCGAAGTGCCCGCCTTGCTGGCCAGCGCGGCCGGCATCGCCGGCATCATCCTCGGTGTGGGCGCGGCCATGTTTCCGTTCATCCTGCCTTCGTCGATCGACCCGCGCGCCAGCCTGACGGTGTGGGATTCCTCGTCCAGCCACATGACCCTGTTCATCATGCTGGTCGTCACGGCCGTCTTCATTCCCCTCATCGTGGCCTACACGACGTGGGTCTATAAAGTGCTGTGGGGCAAGGTCGATGCAAAAGCAATCAAGGACGACAGCGGTCACGCCTACTAAGAATTTACGAAAGGAATAACTATGTGGTATTTCGCCTGGATACTGGGTCTTCCGCTGGCGGCGACCTTCGCCGTGCTCAATGCGATGTGGTATGAGGTCGCCGACGGCGACACGACGCCCGAGCAGTACCGCGACACGTCCAACTAGGACGGCGTCGGCTTGACTGGCCCCGCCCCGTGCATATGCATCGGGCGGGGCTTTTGCTTTTTATCAAAGCAAGATGAATTCACCGCGGATGCGCAGCTTCATGCCGCGCGGCGCGTCGGCGCCCGCCGCCACGGCCCAGGCCGTGATCCATTGCGCGCAGCGTTCGCGCTCGGCCGCATCGTGCAGGCGCTGCAAACGCGCATCGGCCCTGTCGATGCGCTGGGCCAGATACAGGCGCTGATCCATGGGATCCGTCTTTTTGCTGTAATGCTGCATGGCGATTCCTTTCCGCGTGGTAACGTCGTTCGGTCATGGCATAGCCATGTACGCGGGGGCGGGGCGTCCGGATTCAGTTTCAGCAAAAAAAGAAGCCACCGCAAGGGTGGCTGTTGGGGCGTGTATCAGGAAGGTGTCTTGCCGGCTGGTTTTGGGGTGGCAATGGCGATCGGGTCGCTGGCCGGAAAGCTTTCCTTCAGCGCTTCATCGAGTGCTTCCTCGGCATGGCCTTCATTGGCCGGCGTGGGCGAATCGCGCTCCGGCGGCGGGGCGGGTGCGGTGGCGGCGTTGGTGCTCGAATGCATGGTGATCCCCTTGTGGTGGTGCGCCAGTCGGCCGGGGGGCCATGGCGCGTGCTGATGCTACCAGCCTAGCACATCGCGCAAAAAAAGCGCGCCCGCTGCGCCCGCCGAAGGGGATGATGACGGCGTCTGCTACACTGCGCTCCACTTTTATCGACGGAACCGCCATGACCTCCATTTCCTTGCCATACCGCGCCTCCGCCTTTGACGCCTGTGCCTGGCTGGCGCAACAGACGGGCACGCCGTGGACCCTGGCGCGTTTGCTGGAGCAGGGCGGCTTGCCGTATGTATGGCTTGATTACAGCGAAGCATGGGTCGAGCTGTTCCATGACGGCGTGACGCGCTATGCGGCGCCCATCGTGTTTATCGAGGACAAGCAGCACCTGGCCTCGGGCGCGGACGACGTGTGGCTGCGTTTTACGCGCGATTCGGGCAACATCGCCATCGAGCTGAAGGCGCCGGGACTGCGCGTGCCCTTGGACGGCTTGCACTTCCAGGAGCGCGATCTGTTGCGTTTGCTCAAGCAGTTGCAGCATCCGCAGCCCGATGAAGCACAGGCGGACAAGGCGCCCGTGGTCTTGCCCAGCGCCCTGAAGGGTCTGGGGCGCGAGCAGATTTTGCTGGCCTTTGCCGGCGTGGGCAAGGTCGACCTGGAGCAGGGACTGGCCAGTGGCGTGGGCATCTTTGGCGACGATGGCGCGCGCGTGCGCAAGAATTCGCGCGGCGGCAAGAACAGCCACCTGTGGCATCCGGTGACGTTGGCGTTCGGCTTGCACGACGTGCACCGTGTGCCCATGGCGCACCTGAAGAAGGCGTTCGCCACGCAACCGTTGTTGCGCGAATGGAAGGCGGACTGGCTGGAATCGCTGCGCTTGCTGGGCGAGTAGCAAGATCAATCAATCAATCAAGCCTGCCGCGCCGGCATCTTGTTCGCCGGCATCAGCCTTGCGATCGATTATTCGCTTTCTTCGATTCGGCCGCCGCATTGCGTATAGCAGGCTCTGTAGTCTGACTCGCATTGCCACGTTCCAGAAGGGCTGGAGGAACAATATTGGCGTTTCTTCGAGCACAGTTCCCGGTCCGCATCGGTTTTCGCCACTGCGAGGCAGATGGAAACCGTACTGACGTTGCGCATCTCACAAGCTTGTGCCTGGGCCGCAGCAAGCTGCTCCTTGCCGGCAATGCATATTTGTTGATTGGTCCCGCAGCTCGTCACGCACTGACGCCCCGCATCGGAGTCCGGGGGAATAAAGCGATAGCTTGTGCAGCCCGCCAAGGTGATGGCGAAACAAATCGCTGCGGCAAGGCGGAACAAGAAGGAATGGTGGATTTGCAAGGTACGCATGGTCGAAAAGGGCTTTCCCGTGTAGATGAATTGGCTTGAATATCGTGAATATTGATATTCTGACAGGCGATCATTTCAAGAACAACGCGCTGCAATAATTGTTACATCTTGGCGGGAGGCAGTTTTACAGTTCGATGGGCGCCACTTCGGTGCCGATATCGGGCGCAGCGTAATGCATGCTGAAATATACGAAGGCGCCGATATTGATGGCGACCGTGATCCAGAACGCGATGCGGAACGAGCGTTTGCTGGACTTGTGGCGCAGCCATTGCTGGGCCAGCACGGCGCCAGGCCAGCCGCACAGCAGCCCCAATAGCAGCAGGGTGCGTTCCGAGGTGCGCCAGCGGCCCTCTTTTGCGGCCGATTTGTCGATCGCATAGGCCACGAAACAGCTCAGGCTCAGCACGCCATACACGAGGGCGACCAGGGCGGGGATGTGGAAAAAGAAGGTGGCCAGCAAATACAGAACGACAAAGAACAGGATGACAAGATAGGGCATAGTAGGTGTTTGCTTGAGCGGAAGGCGTGAGTATCCCACAAGGGGAGCGCTGCCGCCGCCTAAAACAAGCAGCCTTGCGCCGTATCGATGGGCACGGCGCGGCGGCGGGCGTGGCCCGTTTTCAGCGCTTCGCGGTCGCTGGACAGCGCGATGCCTTCCAGCGCCAACAAGGTTTCCTTGGCATGCAGGCCGCCCGCGAAGCCCGTCAACTCGCCCGTGGCGCCGATGACCCTGTGGCAGGGGGCGATGATGGAAATGGGATTCTTGCCGTTGGCGGCGCCCACGGCGCGCACGGCGGCGGGGCGGCCAATCTGCCGCGCGATCTTGCCATAGCTGCGCGTCTGGCCATACGGTATCGTCAGCAGCGCGCGCCACACTTCCTGCTGGAACGGGGTGCCGGCAAAATCGAGCGGCACCTCAAAACGTTGGCGCGTGCCGGCAAAATATTCCCCTAGCTGGCGCGCCGTTTCCTGCAGCACGGCGCAACTGTCACCGACGCGCATTGCGCCCAGGCGCACGCGGTTGGGCTTGTCGTTTTCCCACAGGATGGCGGCCAGGGCCGCGCCGCGCGCCACCAGGGTCAGCTCGCCCACGGGCGAGGGCACCACGATGCAGTCGTATTCCATGTCTGTTCCTTGATCGGAGAGCGCCAGTGTAGCAGGATGGCGGCAGCGTGCATATTGCGTGTAGGATAGGTTTTTTCAGCACGGAGAACTGGCTTTGACGATGATCCCCAGCTATGACGATATCCGCGCAATTGCCGCGCGGCTGGTGCAGCAGCGCTACCCCACGGCCGTGGCGGCCATCATCGGCGGCTCGTTCGCCACGGGCCGGCAGACGTCCAGTTCCGATATCGACTTGCTGCTGCTGTTCGACCACGTCGATTGCGCCTGGCGCGATACTCTCGTGGCCGAAGGGCGTACGGTGGAACTGTTCGCGCACGACGTGGCCACGTTCACGTATTTTTGCAAGGAAATCGACGCGCCAGGTGGCAGGGTGCCGCTGGCGATGATGGTGCTCGAAGGCGAGAACATCGCCGCGCCCGGACCGCAGCACGCGCAACTGCTGGCGCTGGCGCAAGCATTCACCGCCGCCGGGCCGCCCGTGCTCGATGTGGAAAACCTGCAGCGACGCCGCTACGCCATCACCACCGCGCTGGAAGACCTGGTCGACAGCACGCACCCGGGCGAGGCGCTGGCCGTGGCTTGCCAGCTGTATGAGGCACTGGCCGACCTGCACTTGCGCGCGGCGGGCCAGTGGAGCGGCGGCGGCAAGCACCTGTTCCGCCGCCTGCAGGCGTTCGACGCCGCCATCGCCGACCAGCTCGATGGCGCGCTGCGCCTGGTGGCCAGCGACTTGCCGGCCGGCCAGCATGCGTTCGAGCAAGTCGCCGCCGCCGTGCTGGCGCCCGTGGGCGGCCCCTTGCTGGAAGGGTTCACCCTGCCGGCACCCGCGCACTGGCGCGCTTAAAACGCCGTGCGCACGGCCAGGCTGATGTTGCGCGGTTCGCCCCAGAACACGCTGTCGTAGAAACCTATGGTGCGGTAGTATTTCTTATCGAGCAAGTTATTCACGTTCATCTGCACGCTGGCGTGGCGGTTGATGGCATAGCTGGCCATGGCGTTGACCAGTGCATAGCCCGCTTGCGGGATATTCGTCATCTCGCCCGATGGCGGGTGGCCGTACCACGATTCGCTGTAGATGGCGCTTTGCGCTGTCATGCTGGCGCCCGCTTTCAGCCCTGCCAGGCGGCCGTCGAAACGGTAGCTGGTAGCCAGGCGCAGCAAATGGCGCGGCTGCGTGGTGGCGGCGCGGCGGCCATCAGCCTCGGCCGCGTGCAGATAGGTATAGCCGCCGCTCGCTTCCCAGCCGGGTGACAACTGGCCGGAAACGTCGAATTCCACGCCCTTTGCCGTCACGCCGGCGCCATTGGCCACCATGGCCTGGCCGCCGTCGGGCAGCAGGAAGCCGGGCGGCACCGTGCGGTCGAGTTCCGCCAGGTTCTTTTTCTTCGTGTGGAACAGGGCGGCCGATGCATTCAGCTTGCCTTCATAGAATTCGCCCTTGATGCCCAGTTCCGCATTGTCGCCCGTTTCCGGCGCCAGGAACTGGTTGTTGCGGTCCTTGCTCGATTGGGGATTGAACAGCTGCGTGAAGCTGGCGTAGGCCGAATACTGCTTGTTGATGTCGAACACGGCGCCCACATAGGGCGTGACCTCGTTGCGCGTTTCCACAAAGTTACTGCTGTTCGTATGCACGCCTTGCGTGTTGTAGTTGCGCTTTTCCGTGCGGTAGGTGCTGCTGCGCGCGCCGATGATCACGTGCAGCGGGTCGGCCAGGCTCAAACGCGTGGCCACGTAACCGCCCGCCAGACGCGTCACGGTTTCCGTGTGCGAGCCATCCGGGGTGAACACGGGGCGGGGGATGTTGCCCGTCCAGCTGCGATAATCAGGGACCAAAGGTTCATAGTCGATTTTCGCCTTGCCGCCTATCGAATTGTCCTGGGCGTTATTGCCATTCCAGCCGACGATGGCTGTATGCTTGCGTCCCAGCAAGGTGAACGGCCCGCTGGCGTAAATGTCGAAATTGTCGCTGTTCTTTTCGCCTGCGCCCCAGGCGCCCGTCCACAGTTCCATGCCTTTGCCCGTGGCGGGATCGGGATAACCCTTGCCCGCATAGAGAACGGTGGTGCGGTTCGTGCTTTCCGTGCGCGCATAGCCGAGGTGCATATTCCAGTTGCCGGGCAGGTGCTGGTCCAGCGACGTAAATACCGTGTGCTGCTTGTTGGCCCAGGTGCTCCATGGCGCCGTCCAGCTGGTGTTGCGCGGCAAGTTGGCCAGGCTGCCGTCCGCGTTCCAGTAGGGCACGGCGCCCCAGGTGGCGCCTGTGGGCTTGTTGTCCTGGAAGTCGACACCGGCCGTCAGCAGGGTGCCGGGACGCAAGTCCGCCTCGACGATGACCATGCCGACCGTCTTGCGTTCGTGATACATGTCCAGGTAGGAATCGCGTTTTTGCCACGCCAGGGCCGTGCGCGCACGCACGCTGCCATCCGCGTTCAGCGGCGTGGAAAGGTCGGCCTCGAAGCGCTGGTCATCCCAGCGGCCCATGATGAGGCCGGCGCTGGCCTGGAATTCCTTCGTCGGCCGCTTGCGTATCATGTTGATGGTGGCCGACGGGTCGCCCTTGCCGCCCATCAGGCCGGTGGCGCCGCGCACGACCTCGATGCGGTCGTACAGGATGGTGTCTTGCAATGGCGCATTGCCGCCGCGCGCCATGCCATCGATCTGGATATTGTTGATGCCGAAGCCGCGCGCACTAAACGTCGTGCGTTCCGTGTCGTTCTGGTTCACCTGGATGCCCGTCGTCTGCGCCAGCGCCTGGTCCAGCCGCACGGCGCCCAGGTCGTCGAGCAACTGGCGCGTGATGACGCTGACCGATTGCGGCGTCTCGCGCAGGGACAGGTCCATGCGCGTGGCGCTGCGCGTTTCGCCTGCCGTGTACGACTGCGTGCCTTCCGTGGTGGCCATCGAATGGCCCAGCACAGTGACGGCCGGCATGGTGACGTCGGCCTCAGCAGCATCGGCAGCCTGTGCAGGCAAGACCACGCCGGCGGCAAGACTGAGCAGGCTGATGTGTAATAAGCGGGGGAGGGGGCGCAAGGCGGGCTGGCGCGAAGAAGAGAAGACGGTGGTCGATTGCATTATTTTCCTGGAGTATTTTTAGTCGTGTGTGTTCCTATCTCGTCTGGCGAGTGGCGCAGTAGCTGGGGGATGGCGTGACGCTGGCCCGGGATCTGGCTCGGATAGCAGTCCACCCGCGCATGGCAGTGGAAAGGTCGTGCATGATTCAGTTCACATTATGTGAATAAGAATCATTATCAATATAGGTGGTATTTGCCAAATAATCAAGCGTGCGCACCAAAAGAGTGCGGACAGGCGTGCAGGCAGGCCGAGGGCGTATCGTCCGACCTTCTGCGATAATGCAGGCGCTGATAAAATATTTTCCTCATTGAAAGAAATGCATGCGTACATGGATCGCTTGTGCCGGATGGTTGTGTGTCGTGTCGCTGGGCCAGGCCCAGGAGCAGGCGCCGCCGCCGGCTGTTCCCGCGCCGCTGCAGAGCGCTAGCGTTCCGCCCGCCGCCGCGGTCGTATCGCCCCCCCTTGCGCCTGCCACAGCCGCGGCGCCAGCGGCGAGTGCGGAGGACGCCTTGCCGTCGCAAACGGTGACGATCACGGCCAGCAGCGACGCCAAGGCGCCGCGCGTGCGCTTCACGGCTTACCGTGAAAGTTATCTGACGGCCAGGAAAGTGTGGCAAGTGTCGAGCGGCAGCGTGGTCATGGCCCTGCGCCTGATTCCGGCCAAGCTGAGCGCCACCATCGACGACGTGCGCGTGGCTTTGCAAGGCAATGGCGCACCCGTGCCGATCAAGGTTTCCAGCGGCGGCGTGTTTGTCGTGCCGCTCAACGATGACATCGCCGCGCAGGACGGTACTTTCCTGGTGAACAAGAGCAGGGGCGAGCTGACGGCGAATATCGTGCTTCAGCCGTCCGTGGCGCGCGATGCCTGGAACGTCACGCGCGTGGGGCAGGTTTTGCACGACGCCCGGCGCGCCGTGCGGGCCATTACGCCGTGGTACAAGCGGCCGTTCGCCAGCGATGTGCAATCGCTGGCGTTCTGCGCTACCGAGCGGGGCAGCGCGCTGCAACTGGTCGAAGGCGAGCAGCTGATCGCCACCCTGCCCATGAACGAGGCGGCCGTCAATGACATCAACCAGCCCGTGTTTTGCAAGATTTTCGATGGCGAAGACAAGTACCCGGGACACTACCGCGTCGTCTTGCCCGAGCAAGCGACGGTGCTGCTGCTGTAGCGTCTAGTTCGGCTGGCGCTGCACCAGTTCCAGCGCCGCCGCCAGGGCCAGGTCCATGGTGGCCTGATGGAAGATCAGCCATTGCGGCAACAGCGACAGCGCATGGCGCCCCTGTTCCAGGTCACCTTCATCGACGGCGGCCCAGGCATGGTGCAAGCCGCTGAGCACGCGCGCATGCTGTTCGCGGTGGTTGGCCAGCGAGGGAAAGCCGATTTGTTCCATCAAATCTTCTTCCTCGCGGAAATCGCGTTCGACGGCGGCAATCAGCTCGCGAAACGCCACGCTGAAATGTTGGTCGCCCAGTTGCTGCAGCCGCGCCAGTTCCTGAAACAGCGCTTCATGCGCCTCGTCGATGACGGGAACCCCCAGCGCCATCTCATCCTTCCAATGCGATTTACCCATGTTGATGCTCCAGGTTAAGTCCGTCCCGGTGCGAAGCGGACTGTTCCAGTGTGGACGCGGCGAAGGGGGAAATCCATGATCTGGATCAAAAGTATGGTGAAGAGGAGGAGGATTGAGGCACTGAGAAATGAAGGAAAACGGGGAACAAATCCCCATCCGCAATAAAGCGTTTTTAAATGAGGTAAGCTGCTACCTAGCGCGTTTAATGCTTCGGCCAGCGAGCCCAGAGGGCTTGTGCGTCTACATTCGGCACCTGCATCTGCTGCCCGGCGGACGTCTGCATCGCATCCCTCAGCACGAGGGGCACGAGCAGCAAGGCCGACAAGGCCAGGCAGGCCAGCACTTTGAGCGTCAACATGGTCGTCTCCCGGTGTCCCGGCGGCGGCGCGGGGATGCGGCGCCTGCCGGTCACTTCCTTATGCACTACCATGCTTGCAGTTTAGTTCATCTGGTCGTAACTTCAACTTATTGCTGTGATGCACCGCACCAGTTCGCCTGGTGCCACGGGCTTATTTCGCCTTGCGGCTGCGCCGTGGCTTGCCTGCGGCGGGCAGGAAAGAGTCGAACCACACTTGCGTCAGTTGCCGCGTATTTTTCGCCGCTTCGCGCTTGACGGCGGCCGTCGCATGGCCGCGCGCCGTGTTGGCGATGCGGTTGGCGGCGCTCAGGTACATGCTCATCCAGGGGTTTTTCATGGCTAGCCTCGCAGACGGTGGGGGAATGTCCCCACTCTAGTCCGATGGCTGGCGCTGACTGTGCGCCTGCCCACATAGCCGGGCGGTGCCGGGGGCGGATTGATGTAGATCAATACACGTCGCGGCGGTAGCGCCCGGCCGCCAGCAGCGCGTCGAGGCCCTCCTGGCCCAGCACTTCTTGCAGCACAGCATCGATTCCTGCCGCCATGCCGTGCAAGCTGCCGCACACGTAGACGATGGCGCCTTGCGCCAGCCAGTCGCGCAGCTCGCCAGCGCTGGCGCGCAGGCGGTCTTGCACGTACTGCCGTGTCTCACCATCGCGCGAAAAGACGCGGTCCAGGCGTGCCAGGTGGCCAGCGTCCAGCCAGCCTTGCAACTCTGCGCCGCAGACGCTGTCAAAAGCTTGCTGGCGCTCGCCGAACAGCAGCCAGTTGCGGGCCAGTCCCGCCCGCTTGCGCGCGCGCAAATGCGCACGCAGGCCCGCCAGGCCGGAACCGTTGCCGATATAAATGCAGGGCACGTCCACCAGGGCGGGCGCGAAGGCGGGATTGGCTTGCAGGCGCAGGCGGATAGTGGCGTCCAGCGGGGCGAAGCGCGTGAGCCAGCCGGAGGCCAGGCCATGGCCTTGATTCTGCGCGCCCGCATGGCGTTCCTGGCGCACCAGCAATTGCAGCTCGCCATCGGACGGCAGCGAAGCGAGTGAATAGCTGCGCGGCGCGTGATGGGCACTGCCTGCTTCGCCATCGCTGCCGTCCGCGTTGCAGGGAATGATTTCCGCCAGCGCGCCCGCTTCCCAGGTGGCGCCGGCCGGGCCCGTCAAGGTGATTTCATGCAGTTCGCCACCCAGGCTGCCCGGGTTGAGCAGCACGCGGCGCACGAGGTGCCACTCGGCATACGACGCTTCTTCCTGCACGCCGATGGCGTCGATGGCGCTGCCGCTGCAGCGGGCCAGCGCCTTGGACCAGTCGGCCAGCGCGGCGGGGTCGTGCTTGTCCACTTCGATCAAGGGGAACAGGGAAGTGGCGCCCAGCGCGTGTAATTGTTGCGCCAGCGCATGGCCAAAGCCGCAGAAGGCGCTGTAATGGCGGTCGCCCAGGGCCAGCATGCCGACTTCCAGGCCCGCCAGCGGCGTGCCCGAGGTTTGTTGCAACAGGCGCGCAAAGCGGCGCGTGCCGTCCGGCGCCTCGCCTTCGCCAAAGGTGCTGGCGACGATCAGTGCCCGTTCGTACTGGCGCAGTTGCGCGGGGTCAAAGCGGTCCAGCGATTGCACGTCGACGGCCACGCCCGCTTGCTGCAGGGCGCGCGCGCTTTCCAGGGCCAGGCGCTCGGCCTGTCCCGACTGGCTGGCGTAGGCCACCAGGGTCGGCAAACCTGTATCCGTCTTGCCCGGGGCACCGGCGCCCAGCATGGCGCGCTGCGCCTGCACAGCCCGCTTGGCCTTGCGGCGGCCCAGGTACAGCATCCAGCCCGTGATGGCGAACAGGGGCAGGCCCAGGCTGGCCAGGGTGACGATGATACGGCCCGGCAAACCAAAATACGTGCCCATGTGCAGCGGATAAATGATGTTGACGAGGCGCGCACCGAGGCCCTGCTGGCTGTACGGTTCGTTTTCCGTGAGCGTGCCGTCGGACGGTGCAATGCTCATGCGGCTGCGCGCCCGTTCGTGCGGCGCATCGCTGGCCAGCCACGTGAATTGCACGGCTTCGCCGGCGCGTGTCGGCAGGCGTACGCTGGCCATGGTCCAGCCGGCGGCGTGTTGCTGGAAGCTGCTCCAGGCGGGGCCGATGTCGACGGCGGGCGCTTTCTCTTTCGGCTGGCCTTTCTTGCCCGGCGCCTGTGCCATCCTTGGCGGCTTGCCAGCCCAGGCGTCGATATTGTCGCGCACCACGTCATAGCTCCAGTAAATGCCCGTCAGGGTCAGCGCCACATACACGACCAGGCACCAGGTGCCGGCCACGGCGTGCAGATTCCACAAAAACGAGCGGCCCTTCAGGGCAGGATCGAAGGTCAGCCAGGTGCGCCAGTCCAGAGGACGGCGGGGCCAGCGCAGATACAGGCCGGAGAGTGCCAGCCCCAGCAGGCACAGGGCCAGCGCACCCGCCACCTGGCGGCCCGGATCGCGCGGCAGCAGCAGCCAGCGGTGCAGCGATTCCGTCCACTCGAAAAATTCCGCCCCCGTCAGCGCCGGCTGGGTGGCGCCCGTGTAGGGGTGGACATAAATGGACTCGCCGCGCCGCTGGCCGTTCTTGGGTGCAAAGAACAGGCGTGGCGCCGCGCCCGCTTCTGCATACATGGTGATGGAGGCCACGCGCTGGCCGTGTTCCGTTGCGGCGATGTTGCTCAGCTGGGCTGGCGTCAACGGCGCGCGCGTTTCCACGGGTACATGGCGCACGCCGGGGTTCATGACATCGAGCAATTCATCCTTGAAGGCCAGGGTGGCGCCGCTCAGGCCGATGATCACCAGCACCGTGCCGGCCGTGATGCCGATGAACCAGTGCAATTGAAACCACACCTGCTTCCAGCTCCAGTGCCAGCGCCGTTGTTGCGGGGCTGCAAGCTGGCGAGTCTGCGGCGCATCGTCGGCGCTGGCGCGCAACTGGGGAAGGGAGGAGGTGGTCATGGCGGCTTTCGATAGCGCCGCCATGCAGGTATCAGGCATGGCGGGAAGAAGGAAGGCTGATATTTTAACGCAAACGAGAATCATTCGCAAATGATGGTGCGGTGGCACTGTTGCGCAAAAGGTCCACGCCGGGCAAGGATGATGGTTTTGATAATTTACATCGTCGTGAAATTGTGTGAAAATGAAAATCATTCTCATTCGTGATCATGATGCAGTGCTGACCCACTTGACCGGCAAGTTTGGCAGCCCCTTTGTTCGTTTGCCCGTGTCCACCATTTCTCCTTCCCTCGATCTCTTTAGCGACCTGTACAGCAGCCACCATGGCTGGCTGTACAACTGGCTGTGGCGCAAGCTGGGCTGCCGCGATGGCGCAGCCGACCTGGCACAAGACACCTTCGTGCGCATGCTGGCCACGCAGTCGGCGGACAGCCTGCGCGAACCGCGCGCCTATCTGAGCACGGTTGCCAATGGCTTGCTGGTGAATCACTGGCGCCGGCTGACCCTGGAACGCACTTTTCTTGCCGCCCTGGCCAACCGTCCCGAATTGACGGCGCCGTCGCCCGAGGAGCGGGCACTGGTGGTGGAGTCGCTGTACCGCATTGACGCCATGCTCGACACCCTGTCGTCGCGCGCGCGCCAGGCTTTTCTGCTGGCGCAGCTCGATGGCCTGACGTATGCGCAGATCGCCGTCCAGTTGGACGTGTCCGAACGGATGGTCAAGAAATACATGGCGCAAGCCATGCTGCAATGCATGCTGTGCATGGACGATGCCGCCTAAGCCTGCTCCTGCCATGCCGCCGGCCGACTACGCCATCTTGCAGGAAGCGGCCGAATGGTACGCCGTGCTGCGCGGCGAAGACGCCGATCCTGCCGAGCAGCAAGCATGGGAACGCTGGCATGCCGCCTCGCCCGCCCACCGTGCCGCCTGGCGCCGGGTGGAAGCCGTCAGCGCGGAATTTCGCCTGCTGCCTGGCGAGCCGGCACGCCAGGCGCTCGACGCTGCGGGGCCGCGCCAGAGCGATGCCCAGCGGCGCAGCCTCGTCAAGGGGCTGCTGGCGCTGTGCCTGACAAGCGGCCTGGGCGGCGCCATGCTGCTGCGGCGCGATACGCGCAGCTGGATCGCCAGTCTGCGCGCGACTGAAAAAACGGCTATCGGCAGCGTGCGCCAGCTGGCGCTGGCCGACGGCTCGCAATTGTGGCTCAATACGGCAACCTCCCTCGACATCGATTACAGCGCCAAGCTGCGCCGCGTCGATTTGCACGGCGGCGAAATTTATATCAGTAGCGCGCGCGACAGCCGGCAGCCGGCGCGTCCGCTCGTCGTCGACACCGTGCACGGCCGCCTGCGCGCGCTGGGCACGCGTTTCAGCGTGCAGCCACAGGGTGATGCGACCTTGCTGGCCGTCTACGAGGGCAGTGTCGAAGTGGCGCCCCGCGATGGCGGTGCGCCGCGCATCGTGCCGGCCGGCCAGCAAGTGCGTTTTGGCGACGGTTTGATTGGCGAGCCGTTTGCCGCCGATCCGAATGCGGCCGCCTGGATCGAGTACCGCTTGCAACCGGAGCAGATGCGGCTCGATGATTTCCTCGCGCAACTGTCGCGCTACCGCCGCGGCCACCTGGGCTGCGCGCCCGACGTGGCGCACTTGCGCCTGGTGGGCAGTTATCCGCTGGCCGACACGGACCGCATCCTGGCGGCGCTGGAAGCGACCTTGCCCGTCAGGATCAACCGGCTGCACGACTGGTGGGTCACGGTGGAAGCCCAGCAGCCCCAGTCAAAACAGTAAATAAGAATATTTCTCAAAAAGTGGTTCCCTTTTTGAAAAGTTGTTTGGCAAGGTAGAAGTAGCCTGCTCAACAATGCAATAACAAAGGAAATCCGTGCCGCTGTTCCCACCTTGCCTGCCGTTCGCCCGCCGCCTGCTGCCGCTGTCCCTGGCTGCCGCGCTGCTGGCCGTGCCTGTCATGGCGCCGGCGGCGGAAGAGACGGTACGCAGCTTCCGCATCGCCGCCGCGCCGCTGGGTCAGGCCTTGCGCCAATTTGCGGGCCAGGCGGGGATCTTGCTGTCGGCCGAAGGCGGCTTGACGCAGGGCAAACGCAGCGGCGGCGTACATGCCAGCTTGTCCATACCACAGGGCTTGCAGCAATTGCTGGCGGGCACGGGCCTGGTGGCCGTGCAGTTGCCGGATGGCAGTTATATCGTCCGCCTGGCGCCTGTGCCCTTGCGCGCCGACCTGGACGGGGAGGGCGCGGGCCTGCAAGTGCTGGCGCCTGTCACTGTGCTGGGAGACAACGATGATGGCTACCGCCGTGCCAGCTCTGCCGCCGCCAGCCGCAATGACACGGCCTTGCGCGACACGCCGCAGGCTGTCAGCGTCGTCAGCGCCGCACTGATACGCGATCAGGACATGCGCAGCCTGGCCGACGCCATGCGCTACATGCCGGGCGTGGGCACGGCCGCAGGCGAGGGCAATCGCGATACGGCCGTGATGCGCGGCAACAGTTCCACGTCGGACTTTTACCTGGACGGCATGCGCGACGACGTGCAGTATTACCGCGATTTCTACAATATCGAACGAGTCGAAGCCATCAAGGGGCCGAACGCCATGGTCTTTGGCCGTGGCGGCGGTGGCGGCGTCATCAACCGCGCCACCAAGCAGCCGCAATGGACCAACGACGGCGAAGCGAGCGTGAGCCTGGGCGCCTGGCGCAACCGGCGCGCCGCGCTCGACGTGCAACAGGTGTTCGGCACCGAGGTGGCCATGCGCGTCAATGCCATGGCGGAAAACAGCGACTCGTTTCGCCAGGGCGTCAACGTGCGCCGCAGCGCCATCAATCCCGTGCTGGCCTGGCGCTTGTCGCCGCGCACCAGCGTAGTGGCCAGCTATGAACATTTTCGCGATGACCGGGTGACGGACCGGGGCCTGCCTTCTTACCGGGGGCGGCCGTTTGAGACGGACCCGTCCACGTTTTTCGGCATCGCCGGCAGCAGCCCGTCGTGGGCCTACATCGATGCGCTGGGCGTGACGCTGGAACACGACCTGGGCGGCGGCGCAAGCGTGCGCAACCGCATGCGCCTGGCCGATTACGACAAGCTGTACCAGAACGCCTTTCCCGGCCCCGTCAGCGCCGATGGCGAGAACGTGACCGTGCTGGCATACAACAGCGCCACCCAGCGGCGCAACTTGTTCAACCAGACGGACGTCGAGTGGACAGTCGATAGTGGCAGCGTGCGGCACCGGCTGACGGCGGGCCTGGAACTGGGCCGCCAGACGACGGACAATCTGCGCAACACCGGCTATTTCACTACCCTGGGCGACAACGTCACCCACATCAGCCTGCCTATATCGCACCCGGTGACGGACTTGCCCGTGACTTTCCGGCCCAGCGCCACGGATGCGGACAACCATGGCGTGGCCGACACGGCCGCCATTTATCTGCAGGACCAGTTGCGTTTCAGTTCCCGCTGGCAGGCGGTTGCCGGCGTGCGCTACGAGCGCTTTGCCGTCGATTTCGTCAACAACCGTACTGATGCGCGCATCGCCCGCACGGATACGCCGTGGTCGCCGCGCGTGGCCCTCATCTATCAGCCCGTGCCAGCGCTGTCGCTGTATGCCAGCGTCAGCCAGTCTTTCCTGCCACGCGCGGGTGAACAGCTGGCCTCGTTGACGCCCAGCAATGCCGTCTTCGAGCCGGAGCGTTTTCGCAACGCGGAGCTGGGCGCCAAGTGGGAGGTCACGCCGCTACTCTCCGCCAGCGCGGCCGTGTACCGGCTGGAACGCAGCAATGTGGCCGTCACCGACCCCATCGATACGACGCGGGCGATGCTGGTCGACGGCCAGCGCAGCGAGGGCCTGGAACTGGACGTCAATGGCAAGGTCCAAGCTGGCTGGAGTATCGCCGGCGGCTATGCGTGGCAGCGCGCCGTGCTGACGGCCACGCAAGCGGCCACGGCCGTGGAGGGCGCCACGGTGGCGCATGTGCCCAGGCACAGCCTGTCGCTGTGGAACCGCTACGATTTTTCGCCCGCCTGGGGCGCCGGCCTGGGCCTGATCGCCCGCAGCGCCGTGTACGCCTCGGTGTCGAATACGGTGGTATTGCCCGGTTTTACGCGTGTCGACGGCGCCGTCTACTTCAAGCCGCACGGGCATTTTCAGCTGCAGCTGAATGTGGAAAACTTATTCAACAAGAAATATTACGCCTCTGCCCACAGCAACGACAACATCGCGCCCGGTTCGCCCCGGGCCTTGCGCATGACGGCACTGTGGCGGTTCTAGTTTTGTATTAGCAAGTTTGCAGTACCCAAGCAATCAACGAGCCAGCCAACTGCCGGGGGGCAGTAGCCAGCCAATTTATTCCATCCGATACATTGAAAGATAGCGATGACATCGAAAGACAAAGCGGGCGTTACCATCCGCAGCCGCAAGCACCACACCACTTCCACGCCGCGCATGCATGGCACGGCCCTGGCCGCATTTGCCACCCTGGCCATGCCGCTGGCACTGCACGCGCAAACGACGGACAAGCCGCAGCAGTTGCAGGAAGTTAAAGTGATCGGCACGGCTGACCGCCTGATCCAGGCGCCGGTCAAATCGGCCAGCGACAAGCTGACGGCGCCGCTGCTGGACACGCCGAAATCCGTGACGGTGATTCCTGCTGAAATCATTTCGCAAACGGGCGCTGTCTCGCTGACGGATGCGCTGCGTACCGTGCCGGGCATCACCATCGGCGCCGGCGAAGGCGGCAATCCCGTGGGCGATAATCTGTTTATCCGCGGCTACAACGCGCAAACGGATACGTATATCGATGGCATCCGCGACACGGGTTCGCAATCGCGTGAAATCTTTGCGCTGGAACAAATCGAAGTCGTCAAAGGCCCGAATTCGGCTTACGGTGGACGCTCGTCCGCAGGCGGCGGCGTCAACCTGATCAGCAAGACGCCGAAAGTCGACAATTTCACCAACGCCACCGTCGGCCTGGGCAGCGCCAAGTACCGCCGCGCCACCCTGGATGCGAACCGCGTCATCAGCGACGACGTGGCCGTGCGCGTCAACGTGATGGCGCACGACGCCCACGTTGCCGGCCGCGACTACATCAATGGCGACCGCTGGGGCATCGCGCCATCGATCACCTTCGGCCTGAAGTCGGCCACGCAAGCGACCCTCAGCTACTACCACATGCAGTCGAGCGAATTGCCCGATACCGGCTTGCCGTTCAACAACCCGTTCTCGTCGGGCGCCAATGTGTCGAAAAACGGCAACGGCACGCCCGTCAATGTGCCGCGCGACACCTTCTATGGCCTGGTGAACCGCGACTTCCGCGACACCCAGAGCGATATCGGCACCATCGACGTGCGCCACGACTTCGGCAACAAATTGATCTTGCGCAACGTGACCCGTTACGGCAAGACCAGCAACGACTACGTGTGGACCCAGCCCGACGATTCGAAGGGCAACACCATGCTGTACGGCACCGTCTGGCGCCGCACCAACACCCGCGTCACCGACACGGATGCACTGGCCAATGCCACCAGCCTGGGCGGTGAATTCATGACGGGTTCGGTCAAGCATACCTACACGCTGGGCCTGGAAATCAGCCGTGAAGAAACGGACCGCAGCTCTTACCTGTTTAATCCGGGAACGAATAACTTCCTCAACAAGTCGACCACCTGCCCGACATCGGGCGCCGCCACCGGCTACAACTGCGCGCCGCTGCTCAATCCGAACGCCAACGACCCGTGGGTCTACACGCGCACGGTGTCGCCGGCCCGTACCAACATCGTTACCAACACGCGCTCCGTGTACGGCTTCGATACCATCGAGTTCACGCCGCAATGGCTGCTGAACGTGGGCATCCGCTGGGATGACTACAAGAGCTCGCTGAACACGCCGCAATACACGCTCGACGGCAAGACCACCGCCGCCAGCAGCGCCAATGTGCACGCCACGTTTGCCAGCTATCAGGCGGGTCTGGTGTACAAGCCATCGACCAACAGCAGCGTGTATGTTTCCTACGGCACCTCGTCCACGCCACCGGGCAATGACGGCGGCGACGGCCTGGACGGCCTGTCGGTAGCCATCCAGAACCTGAAGCCGCAAGAGAGCAAGAGCTTCGAACTGGGCACGAAATGGGAAGTACTGCCAGGCGGCCGTTTGTCACTGAGCGGCGCCTATTTCCAGAGCGACATGAGCAATGCGCGCGTGACGGCACCGGATGGCAGCTCGCAAAACGTGGGTGACAAGCAAGTCAAGGGTATCGAGCTGGGCTTGAGCGGCAATATCACCAGGGAGTGGTCGGTTTTCGGCGGCTACACGCACCTGAACGCCGTCCTGGAAAACAATGGCTACGTCAATACGGGCACGACGGCTGCGCCCGTGTATGCGCCATCGCCTTACAACGGCAACCAGTTTGCGACCACGCCGAAGAACAGCGCGTCGCTGTGGACCTCGTACCTGGTCACGCCAGCCATCACGGTCGGTGGCGGCGTGAACTACGTCGATAAAGTCTATGCGAACGTGGCCAACAACAAATATGCTCCGGCTTACACGCGCTTCGACGCCATGGCCAGCTACGTGGTCAACCGCAACGTGACCCTGCAGCTGAATATCCAGAACCTGACGAACAAGCTGTACTTTGACAAGGTCTCGTCGCCGCACTACGCTGGCGTGGCACCAGGCCGCTCGGCGACCGTGACGGCCAACATCAAGTTCTGATGTCGTTCGTTTGAGGTAGCGCAAGGCGCCGTTCCAGCGATTGGAATGGCGCCTTTTTCATGGCTATGTCACCATCAAGTGTGGGAATGCTCCCAGCGTTGCTTTCAATAACGTTTCTGGTGAACGGATGCGTCTGGCGTCGAGTATCCAGCGCCAGCCCAGGTAATTTGGCAGGTAGCGCGTGGCCACGCCATGAAACGGACCGAGCCATTGTCTCAGGCGGC
>NZ_PDZL01000013.1 GCF_002735705.1 Janthinobacterium sp. BJB426 | reverse complement strand
ATGAAAGCTGTGTTTGCCGAGATCGATGCCGATGAGCGTAACGTTTTCCATGATGGCCTCCTTCAGAAATGAAAACACCCTATAAGTTTAGTAACTTATAGGGTGGAGGGTGACCATCTCATTAGCCGCCCGGCCATGGCGGCGGGGCGGCTGATGCGCGATGCTAGGTCAGGCTCAGGCGGCGTTCTTGCGGCGCGCCACGAAACCCAGCAAACCCAGGCCCAGCAGCATCATGGCGTAGGTTTCCGGTTCCGGCACGGCAGCCATCACCGAGACATTATCCAGGTAGGAACCATAGGTCGGCGCGGAGACGGGGCCGATCGATTCGAAGCGCAGCAGGCTCGACGAGCCGAGCGCCGTCACGTTCTGGCTGTAAGTTTGCCACACGCCGGTGGTGGTGCCGACCAGGGCCGTTGGCGTCAGCAGGGTCGAACCCCAGTAGACGTTCATCAGGCTGCTCGCGCCGCCTGGCGTATTCGGGCGGCCCGAGTAGGCGAACGACAGTGCATACGTGCCGCCGGCCGTGGTGGCGATCGATTGCGAGACGGAGGTCAGGCGCTCGGCATTGAGTTCCAGGTATTGCGTGCCAGCAGCGGCGACGGGGTTGAAACCGCTCTGGCCGCCTTGCGTGGCGCCCTTCTGGATTTCAAAGGCCGTGTTGCCGCTGACGGACGAGGTCCAGCCCGTTACGGCGCTCAATTGCGCGAACGGCGTGCTGATGGCGTTGCTTTCGAAGCTGCCGTTGATGACCAGTTCGGTCGCGGCATTGGCGGCGCCGGCAGTGATCAGGGAGGTGAGTGCGGCGATCTTGAAGAAGGTGGCAGGCATGTTCATGTAAGGTCCGTTTTCTTATCTAATGATTAATTTAATTTCCTAAATGATATTAAAGAATATCACTAAAACTCACCGGAAGTAGAAGTTTTTCGCTAAAAATTTTGTAATTGTGAAATCATTTGTGTTTAAAATGAAAATAATTTCCGCTGTGAACTAGTTGCGCGCCCTTTCACGGGGGCGCGGCCATGCTTCTGCTTGCATCACAGCATCTTTGTGACATCAGGGGGCGAAAAAAAACCTGCATCGAAAACACAACGGTGCAGGTTTTGACAGGGGGCGCGCACCAGGCGCGCTGCCGGATCAGAATGCCAGGCGGCCCTGCAGGTAGACCATGCGCGGCGCGCCCACCAGCTTGCCCAGATTGCCGTCCGAGGTGCGCGTGAAGTAGCGCTTGTCGGCGAGGTTGTTGACGCCGGCGACCAGTTCCAGGCCGTTCTGGCCCGGTACTTTCCATTTCACTTGCGTGTTCCAGGTACGGAAGCCGGGAATCACGCCCAGGCTGCCTGCCGCGTTTTCCGCCACGGTGTTGGCTTCATCGGCGAACTGGCGGCTCTGGTGGCTGCTCGACAAATCAAAACCCCAGGCGCCCAGCTGGTAGTGGGCGCCGACGGTGTCCGTGGTGCGCGAATAGAAGGGCACGTCATTGCCCGCGTTCACACCATCCTGCAAGGTCGCCTTGGTGTAGGTGTAGGTGGCGTAGGCATTCAAGCCGGCCAGCGGGCCGGATTGGTCGAAGTGGTAATCGATGGCCGATTCCAGGCCCCGGTGGTGCGTGGCGCCCACGTTGTAGAAGACGACGTTTTCGCCGCTGCCGACGGACTGGATCTGGTTGTCGAACTTGATGTTGAACAAGGTCGCTTCGGCCGATAGCTGGCCGCTCTTCCAGCGCGCGCCCAGCTCGGCCGTCTTGGCCAGTTCCGGCTGCAGCGGGTTCTTGCTCGATTGCGCATTGAGCTGCGTATTTTGCACGGCGCCAAACGAGCTGTTGTAGTTGCCGAACAGGGTTACATTATTGTTGAGCAAGTAGGCCACGTTCAGCGAGGGCAGGGCCTTGTTGTTGAGCAACTCGATCTTCTGGTCGGTCGGCAAGTGGTTGAAGCGCACCGTCTTGATGTGTTCGTAGCGCACGCCCGGCGTGATGCGCCACGCGTCGATGGCGATCTTGTCATCGATATACACGGCTTGCGCATCGGTCGAATTGTCGGCGAAGCGCGTCGGTGCCTGCTGCACGCCGCTGGCGATGACGACGTTGTAGATGCTTTCATCGGCCCGTTCGACCAGGTAGCGGTAGCCGACGGTGACGTCCTGCGATACCTTGCCGGTCGTGAAGCGCTGCGTGTAGCGCGGTTCGATGGCTGTCGTTTCATAGTTGCGTGGCTGGCGGCCCAGGCCTGTGCGGCCGGCGTTGATCAGGGTGCTTTCACGCGAGCTCTTGTTGTAATAGGCGCGCACCTCAAATTCCTGCGTGCCGGACAGGGCGTTCAGGTAGCCGATGTCGAAGGCCTTGCGCTCGCCGCTCCAGAAGTCTGTCGGGCGCGTGTTCTGGAACGGGTCCTGCTTGTATTGCGCGGCGGTCAGGCCGCCCGGCGTGCGCGACGTCACGTCGTAGTAGGACAGCTTGGCGTACACCTCGGCCGTCGGGCTCAGGTCGTAGCGGAATTTGAGGGCGAAGTCGTTGACCTTTTCATCGCTGCCCACGCGCCAGTCGCTGCCGCGAATGCCCGAGTACAGCACCGCCAGGCCCAGGCCGCTATCGAGCTGGGTGCCGGCAAAGACGCTGGCCTGCGTGTTGTGGCCCACTTCGCTGTACGAGTTGTAGCGCACGGTGGCGTCGCCCGTGATGCCTGCCGTGGTGGGCACGCGGCGCGTCTTGAAGTTGATGATGCCGCCCACGTTTTGCGGACCGAAGCGCACGGCGCCGCCGCCGCGCACCACGTCGACCGTCTCGACATTGGCCAGGCTGACGGGCGCGAACGACAGTTGCGGCTGGCCATATGGCGCCACCGACATCGGGATGCCATCGAGCAACACCGTGCTGCGCGGCGAATAGCGTCCGGCCAGGCCGCGCACGCCGATATTCAGGGAGATGGCGCTGCCGGCGCTACCCGAGTTGTCGCTGATCTGCACGCCGGGAATGCGGCGCATCACGTCGCTGAGGCTGGTCGCGCCCGAGTTCTCGATGTCGTCCTTTTGCACTACCGTGCGCGCGCCGGCAAAATTTTTCGTGCTGGCGGCCATGCTGGTGCCCAGCAGGTTGCTGCTGACCTGGATGGATTCCAGGATGGGACCTGCGTTATCGGCAGTATTAGCTTGCTGTGCCTGCGCGGCGATGGGTGCGTTCAGGCAGGCGAGGGCGATGGCCAGCGCGCACGGGCGCAGCGAAAAGGGCAGGGTAAAAGGTGTGGCAGCCATGCATGGATCTCCGTAATGACAATGTTTGCGCGGGCAATCGGGCGGCGCGACAACATCGTGGCGTGGACATCCGGCGCAAGGGGATGATAATGATAATGATTCTCATTTTATCCGTCAATTGCGCAAACTGCGTAGGGCCGGCTTTCGCCGAGAGAGAGCGGGGAAGTGTTGCTGGCGCGGTACAGCGGGCGGCTTCGATTGCTGCTAGGCACCGTTGCTCGGGTGCGGCGGCATTGCGCGCGCTTCTTGTATACTCGTGTTTTTGCAGCCGTCAGACGTGAACGTACAATGAGCCAGACAACTGAAACGACACCAGGCAATCCCCCCGTTGAACGCCGCCAGGGCGACAAGCCAGTCACTGCGGCGCGCAAGCTCAACTTGCTGGTGGTCGACGACAACCAGGAAGTGGGCGAATCGCTGGCCATGCTGCTCGAAGCGCTGGGCCACCACGCCGTGGTGGTGCGCAACTGGCAAATGGCCGTCGAGCAAGTCAAGCTGTGCGTGCCCGACGCCGTCTACCTCGACATCGAAATGCCCGGCATCAGCGGCATCGAAATCGGCCGCCGCCTGCACCACCATCCCGAAACGGCAAATGCCGTGCTGATCGCCGTCACCGGCCACAGCCTGCCCATGTATATGGACGACGCGCTGGCCGTGGGCTTCCGCCACTTCCTCGTCAAACCCGTGCGGCTGGAAGACCTGGCGACGACGGTGCAGTCGGTGCTGGCGGGGTAGGTTTTCGCGTCATCAAGCACTGCCTGGCGAGTCTTTGCTCGCCTATTTTGCTTCGGGTTAAGCTGCCCCGCTTGCACGAAAAGGCTTCGTCCCGCAGGTGCCGGGATTATCTCCCTGTGCCGTAAGCAAGCTGGCCAAACTTGGTGTGAAAATACCGAGGATTTTGGAAGTTGACATTCAGGCATATCCAATTGATCATGCGATAGTTTTATTGCTCGCTGGCAGTGTATTCGCACGGCCAGCGCATTCTCTGATGCTGGTCTTTGAAGGGTGGGTATGAAATTTCTGAAGTGGTTGCTGATTGCTGTGGTGGTGCTCATTATTGGCGTGCCATCGCTAATGGCTGCTGGTTATTATGTGCGTAACAAGATGGCTGGACCCGATGGCTGGGCAAAGGACGATGCCCTCAAGGCGTTGAAGGCGAAAATGAAAGACCCCGATTCGACGGTAATCCGCTCCTCGTATCTCGTTCACAAGCGCAAGGATAGCGAAACGATGGAGATCGTCGTGTGCGGTATCGTTGACGGCAAGAATGGCTTTGGGGCATATACCGGCGGCACGCGTTTTGTTTCCGTCAGTGCCGACAATGAAAAGCTGAACACCTTTGACACGTATATTGTCGAGATGGATGAAGCCAGCATGCAGGACAGGGAGGCGTCAAAAAAAGGGATTTCCCTGACCTCGTTCGAAGAAGTGTACTGGAACGGTTATTGTGTCGATGCGCAGCACCCTGCGCTGGCGGCGAAATCGTAAAATCGGGCGACCCTGTGCGGGCTTGCGGGCAGTCTTGGCTGCCTGTCATTGACATGTGCGATGATGCTCGCATGGAATCATCCTGAAAACAAAAAAGGGTTACAAGCCGAAGCATGTAACCCTTTTTATTTACCGCTAATTCTGTGGGGTGGCTGATGGGGCTCGAACCCACGACAACAGGAATCACAATCCTGGACTCTACCAACTGAGCTACAGCCACCACTGTCTTACTTGCCTGTTTAGCTGTTTTGCTGAACAGGTGCCGAATTATACAAAGAACTCGGCAAAGTGGCAAATCTAAATGCAGTCTTTTTTAAAGAATCGAAAGATTGCATGAAAACGGTCGCTTTTGCTCACGCCGCTTACACGGACAGGTGTTCGACAGGCGGCTGCAAGTCCAGCAAGCCGGCGAAGGCTTGCGCCAGGGAGTCGACTTTGGCCGTCGTGTAGCCCTGCAGTCGTGGCACGTCATTGTTGATGCGGCGCAAGCCGACTGCGTCGAGCAGGCGGGCCAGCTGGCGTGCCACGGCTTCGCCGGTGTCAACCAGGGTGATGGGTTCTTGCGTATGCGCGCGTACCGTGCGTTCGATGGCGTCCTGCACGAAGGGGTAGTGGGTGCAGCCGAGCACCAGGGTGTCGACGCCTTGCGCCAGCATGGGGGCGATGTAGCGTTCCAGCATGGCGCTGGTTGCGTCCAGCGGGTCGTTGCCCAGTTCGCACTGTTCGATGCGGTCGGCCAGGCCGATGCAGGGCTGCAAGATGAACGTGGCGCCCGTGGCGGCGCTCACCTGTTCGCGCAGGGCCAGCAGCTTGTCGCCGCGCAAGGCGCGTTCCGTGGCCAGCACTGCGATCTTTCCATTGCGGCTGATGCTTGCCGCCGGTTTCAGGCCCGGTTCGACGCCGACGATGGGCAAGTCGGGATAGCGCGCGCGCAGCGCCTTGATGGCGGCGATGGTGGCCGTGTTGCACGCCACCACCAGTGCCTTCGCGCCTTGCTGCAATAAAAAGGCGGTGATCGCCAGCGAACGGTCGATCACTTGCTGTTCCGTCTTGTCGCCATACGGCGCATGGCCGGAATCGGCAAAGTAAATCAGGTCTTCCTGCGGCAGCTGCGCGCGGATATGGCGCAGCACCGAGAGGCCACCCACGCCGGAGTCAAAAATGCCGATGGGCGCGTCTGGGCGGGCAGTGCTTGCAGTAAAAGTCATAGGGAACCGTTGAAGATAAAAAAACGCCGCGCTGATGTTGCCGCGCGGCGTCCATGGTAGAGCTTGTTTAAGCAACCGTCACGGGAATCTTGCTGACGCTATTGAGTTGCTCGATCTTCGCCTGCCACTCTTTCGGACCCGTGTTGTGCACCGAAGTGCCTTTCGCATCCACGGCCACCGTCACCGGCATGTCGACCACGTCGAATTCGTAGATCGCTTCCATGCCCATGTCGGCAAAGCCCAGCACCTTGGCGTGTTTGATGGCTTTTGACACTAGGTAGGCGGCGCCGCCCACAGCCATCAAATAGGCCGACTGGTGCTTCTGGATCGATTCGATGGCGACCGGTCCCCGTTCGGCCTTGCCGATCATGGCGATCAGGCCCGTTTTTTCCAGCATCATGTCGGTGAATTTATCCATGCGCGTGGCGGTCGTCGGACCGGCCGGGCCGACGGCTTCGTCGCGCACCGGGTCGACCGGGCCGACGTAGTAGATCACGCGGTTCTTGAAATCGACCGGCAATTCTTCGCCCTTGGCCAGCATGTCCTGGATGCGCTTGTGCGCTGCGTCGCGGCCCGTCAGCATCTTGCCGTTCAACAGCAAGGTCTGCCCCGGCGTCCACGAAGCGACTTCTTCTTTCGTCAGGGTATTCAGGTCGACGCGCTTGGATTTTTCCGTGTCCGGCGTCCAGTGCACTTCCGGCCACGACGACAGCGATGGCGGCGTCATGTAGGCAGGGCCCGAGCCGTCGAGCACGAAGTGGCCGTGGCGCGTGGCGGCGCAGTTCGGGATCATGGCGACAGGCTTCGACGCGGCGTGCGTCGGGTGCATCATGATTTTCACGTCGAGCACGGTCGTCAGGCCACCCAGGCCTTGCGCGCCGATGCCCAGCGAGTTGATCTTGTCGCACAGCTCGATACGCAATTCTTCCAGTTTATTCTGCGGGCCGCGTTGTTTCAGCTCAAACATGTCGATGTCTTCCATCAACACTTCCTTGGCCATCAGCATGGCTTTCTCGGCCGTGCCGCCGATGCCGATACCCAGCATGCCAGGTGGGCACCAGCCGGCGCCCATGGTTGGCACGGTTTTCATGACCCAGTCCACCAGCGAATCGGACGGATTCATCATGATCATCTTGGATTTGTTTTCCGAACCGCCACCCTTGGCTGCCACTTTCACGTCGACGGTATTGCCTTCGACCAATTCCATGTGCACCACGGCTGGCGTGTTGTCCTTGGTGTTCTTGCGGTCGAAATGCGGGTCGGCCACGATGGAGGCGCGCAGCTTGTTGTCGTCGAAGTTGTATGCGCGGCGCACGCCTTCGTTGACGGCGTCGGTGACGGTGCCGCTGAAGCCCTCGAAGCGCACGCCCATGCCGATTTTCAGGAAGACGTTGACGATACCCGTGTCCTGGCAGATAGGACGCTTGCCTTCCGCGCACATGCGCGAGTTGGTCAGGATTTGCGCGATCGCATCTTTTGCCGCCGGGCTTTGCTCGGCCGCGTAGGCGCGCGCCAGGTGCTCGATGTAATCAGCAGGGTGGTAGTAGCTAATGTACTGCAACGCTGCGGCGACGGATTCGATCAGGTCTTCTTGCTTTATGACAGTCATGGTGTTCTCGCGGTGGATAAGAAGGGTAAGACTTTGATGCTGTTTGCTGTTACTAATCAGTATAGGAGCGCCAGAACTTAGTGAGGCGCCCTGGCTTGGTTCTGGGTCACCGTCATGATGCGGTCGGTGTACGCAATGGCCATGGCCGAAATGATGAAGACCATGTGGATTACCGTTTGCGCAATGATCACTTCCATCTTGTAGGAATTGGCATTGATAAATGTCTTCAACAGGTGGATGGACGAGATGCCGATGATGGCCATCGCCAGTTTCGTCTTCAGCACGGACGCATTGACGTGCGACAACCATTCCGGCTGGTCTGGGTGGTCATCGAGGTGCATGCGCGAAACGAAGGTTTCGTAGCCGCCAATAATGACCATGATCAGCAGGTTCGAAATCATCACCACGTCGATCAGGCCTAATACCACCAGCATGATGGTCGCTTCGTTCAGCTTGGTCGGCAGGGCGCTGCCCGGCACGGCAACGGCCGTCAGCACGTGCTGCAGGGCTGCATCATTGCCGAACACGGCGCCGATCAGGTCGGATAATTCCACCCAGAAATGAAATACATACACGCATTGTGCGAGGATCAGGCCCAGGTACAGCGGCAACTGCAGCCAGCGCGACATGAAGATGAAGGAGGACAGCGGGTGCAGCTTGGTATGTTTGGATGACGGTGGTAGGTGGTCGATCATGTGGGGTTTCCTGGGGGAGTAAATACCAATTTTTGGTATGCCCGACATTTTACACTTGCTGCTGATTACTGCGCATGGCCTTGCTTCTGATTATCAGGTTTGATGAAACACGAAGTGGTATTGAACCTTCGATGCAGCGTGCATTTTCCCAGTGAAAATACTGTACGGCGTCCCCTTGACTCCTGTTGCCGAAGGCGCTTATGGTTAGCCTTGATAGGGGTAAATCGCTGCATAAACGCGACATGTAAGGCGTCCGTAAGACATGGGGCCTATCGTGTTAGCAAACAATTACTACACTGGAGACAAGCATGAGCGCTACAGAAAACCAAGGGCAGGGCACGGAACAGCAGGGACCAGGAGAGTCGCGCGTATTTGACCCATCGGCAGCGTTTGCCGCACAGGCAACGATTTCCGGCATGGACGCCTACCGCGCCATGGTGGCCGACGCCGAACGCGACTACGAAGGCTTCTGGGCCAAGCTGGCACGTGAAAACCTGAGCTGGAAAAAGCCATTCACCCGCACCTTGAACGAAGACAATGCCCCATTCTACAAATGGTTCGAAGACGGCCAGCTGAACGTGTCCTACAACTGCCTGGATCGCAATATCGAAAATGGCCTGGGCGACAAGACGGCCATCATCTTCGAAGCGGACGACGGCACCGTTACCAAGGCAACATATAAAGAGCTGCACGAAAAAGTCTGCAAGTTCGCCAATGGCCTGAAAGCCAAGGGCATCGCCAAGGGCGACCGCGTGATCATCTATATGTCGATGTCCGTCGAAGGCGTTGCCGCCATGCAAGCCTGCGCGCGCATCGGCGCCACGCACTCCGTCGTGTTCGGCGGCTTCTCGGCGAAATCGCTGCAGGAACGCATCATCGACGCGGGCGCCGTGGCCGTCATCACGGGCGACGAACAATTGCGCGGTGGCAAGAAGCTGCCATTGAAATCCATCGTCGACGAAGCGCTGGCGCTGGGCGGCTGCGACTGCGTGAAAAACGTCATCGTCTACAAACGCACGGGCAGCGACTTGCCGATGGTGGCCGGCCGCGACACATGGCTGCACGACCTGGTCGAAAGCCAGTCGGCGCAATGCGAACCGGAATGGGTTGATGCCGAGCATCCACTGTTCATCTTGTACACCTCCGGTTCGACGGGCACGCCGAAGGGCGTGCAGCACTCGAGCGGCGGCTACCTGCTGTGGGCCGCGCTGACGATGAAGTGGAGTTTCGACATCAAGCCCGACGACGTATTCTGGTGCACGGCCGACATCGGCTGGGTGACGGGCCACAGCTACATCGCGTATGGCCCGATGGCCGTGGGCGCCACGCAAGTGGTGTTCGAAGGTATCCCGACCTACCCGAACGCGGGCCGTTTCTGGGAAACCATCAAGAAGCACAACGTCAGCATCTTCTACACGGCGCCGACGGCCATCCGTTCGCTGATCAAGGCCGCTGACGTGGACCCGAAAGTCCATCCAAGCAACTACGACCTGACCAGCTTGCGCCTGTTGGGCACGGTTGGCGAACCGATCAATCCAGAAGCGTGGATGTGGTACTACAAAAACATCGGCGGCGAGAAATGCCCGATCGTCGACACTTTCTGGCAAACGGAAACGGGCGGCCACATGATCACCCCGTTGCCGGGCGCCACGCCGATGGTGCCAGGTTCCTGCACCCTGCCATTGCCAGGCATCATGGCCGCCATCGTTGACGAAGCGGGCCAGGACGTGCCGAACGGCCAGGGCGGCATCCTTGTGGTGAAGCGTCCATGGCCATCGATGATCCGCACGATCTGGAACAACCCCGAGCGTTTCAAGTCCAGCTATTTCCCGGAAGAACTGGGCGGCAAGATGTACCTGGCAGGCGACGGCGCCATCCGCAACAAGGACACGGGCTACTTCACGATCACGGGCCGCATCGATGACGTCTTGAACGTGTCGGGCCACCGCATGGGCACGATGGAAATCGAATCGGCCCTGGTGGCTAATCCGCTGGTGGCCGAGGCGGCTGTGGTGGGCCGTCCGGACGACACGACCGGGGAATCGATCTGCGCCTTCGTGGTGCTCAAGCAAGCGCGTCCGACCGGCGAGGAAGCCAAGAAGCTGGCGCTGGAGCTGCGCAACTGGGTCGGCAAGGAAATTGGCCCGATCGCGAAACCGAAGGAAATCCGTTTCGGTGACAACCTGCCAAAAACCCGCTCCGGCAAAATCATGCGCCGCCTGCTGCGCGTGCTGGCCAAGGGCGAGACGATCACGCAAGACGTGTCGACCCTGGAAAACCCGGCCATCCTGGATCAGTTGAAGGAAGCGTCGTAATAGAGCTGCCAGCCCCTGCGGAAGGGGAGTGCGCGCCACCGGGGCGCATCCTTCCGCCGGGCCGGGCCAAACTTTTACCCCTGGGTAAATAACTTTGGCAGTCCGTAGAATCTTTGCTATAATCTGCGGCTTCGCGACAAGCGATATGCAGTACACAATGTGAGCAAGCAAGACGCGCGCATTGCCTTCAGGAGAGATGGCTGAGCGGCTGAAGGCGCACGCCTGGAAAGCGTGTATAGGGTAATACTCTATCGGGGGTTCGAATCCCCCTCTCTCCGCCACGGATAGTAATTAAGTAAGATCAGGACGTCTCAGGAAGTCCCTCAAAAACCGCTTAGAGCCTTGATTCTAAGCGGTTTTTTCGTTTTTCGGCGTCTCGAAATGTGCCAAGACGTTTCAGTACGTCTAACTTTTTTGAGGGAAGGCGTCGGGCCGCATTCCCCCATCCTTGACTACCATTCCCGCATAACTGTCCTATAGTGGTTTCAGACGCATTTGCGAAGGAGGCCACCATGGCAAAGCTCATCGTACCGCTGTCCGAACTTCAGGTCAAAAACGCCAAACCAAAGGATAAACCATACAAGCTATCCGACGGCGGCGGCCTGTTCGTAGAAGTCATGCCGAGCGGGTCTCGCATCTGGCGCTGGAAGTTTCGCCAGGCCAACGGCAAGGAGAACGCACTGACGTTTGGTCCTTATCCGGAAATTACGTTGCAGGATGCGCGTGAAAAGCGCTTGGCAGCGCGGCGCCTGGTGCTGCAAGGGATCGACCCGGCCAAGCATCGCGACGACGCCAAACGACTGTTGAAAGAGCGCGCCGCCAACACATTTGAAAAGATTGCCCGCGAGTGGCACGCCAACAAGGTGCCGACCTGGAGCGAGCGCACCGCCAAGAACGTCCTGCAACGGCTGGAGGCAGATATCTTCCCGGCCATCGGCCGCAGGCCCATCGATGAACTCAAGCACCTCGATGTAATCGCTGCACTGCGCAAGATCGAGGAGCGCGGCGCAAGCGAAATCGCCCATCGCCAGAAAGCGGTATGTGCGTCAATTTTCAGCTACGCGATTCAATGCGGATTCACAGAGAGTAATCTGGTCACCGATATGAAGGATGTGTTGAAGACCGTCCGCGCCGGACACTTCGCCGCCATCAATGCCGACGAACTGCCGCAGTTTCTCACCATTCTGGACCGCAACGAAGCACGCATGTTCGCGCCGACCCGCATTGCGCTGCGTCTGATGCTGCTGTGCTTTGTGCGCACCAGCGAGTTGATCGAGACGCCCTGGAGTGAAATCGACCTGGAGCGCGGCGAGTGGATCATTCCATGGCAGCGCATGAAGCGCGGCAAGCTGACCGTCAATCCGGATATGACCAACCATCACGTTTGCCTGTCGCGCCAGGCGCTGGAGCTGCTGCGCGAACTGCACGCGATTACGGGCCGCAGCAAGTACCTGTTCCCGAATCAGCGCGACCACGAAAAACCGATCAGCAATAACACGATACTGGTGGCGCTTGGACGCATGGGATACAAGGGCAAGATGACCGGTCACGGCTTCCGGGCGCTGGCCATGAGCACCATCAAGGAGCGCC
This sequence comes from Janthinobacterium sp. BJB426, assembly GCF_002735705.1. Taxonomy (GTDB): domain Bacteria; phylum Pseudomonadota; class Gammaproteobacteria; order Burkholderiales; family Burkholderiaceae_D; genus Janthinobacterium. The sequence goes on along the minus strand of NZ_PDZL01000013.1, from coordinate 155,927 downwards.
TGGGCTACCGGCATGAAGTCGTGGACCGGCAACTTGCACATGCGCCGAAGGACAAGGTGGCCAGCGCCTATGACCGCGCCCAGTTCCTGGCGGAACGGCGCCGGATGATGCAGGATTGGGCCGACTATATCGATGCCGTCAGCGGCAAGGGAGCGCCGCCGCAGACGCCCAGATTAACGCTGGTCAGCGGCGAATTCAGCCGGGATGGCGGAACAGGAGGGCACCATGTCTGAGTATGTATTGCGCCTCACGGATGCGCTTATCAAGCAAGCCGCCCCCAAGGAAAAATTGCATAAACTAGCAATTTGAGCCTTTGTCCGGGCTGCAACGCTACCGGTCAATGCCAGTAACACCAGCCCAGTCCGCGCCGGTCGCAAATCTGTGTACTACGAAAAGCGCACTTGACGAAACGAACCGCTTGCAAACGTCAATATCAGGCATAGAATGAAGCTCTCTTATGTGGGAATCGCTCCCACGAGGGCATGCTTCGAGCATGTCCCTATGCTTAGCGGCATAGGCGTTGCGGTCGTTACCCGCCACCATGATACATAGCAGTTTCTGCTAGATATATCGCCGGGCCATGCAGAAGCATGCACATCTCGGCACGATAAAGCGCTGCCTTCAGCGCCTACATATCCCACAATCCGCAAGACGGATTGCCTGGATGATTGCGCCCGGTGGGCGCTTCTTCAAACAGGAGCAAGACTCCTGCCCCGATTGGTTCGCATACCCCGCGAGGTAGCGCACCCTATGAAGCACAGCATGGCTTTGCCGCAAGCCGCACCGTCAGCAGAAATGCCAGCGATGCGATGCCATCGCGGCCGCCGCCAGCGCATGTGCTTCAGAGCCGCCAGTATCGTCACCGCGAGTGCGATGCTGGCATGTATGCCGTCACATGCCATGGCTACGTGCGCGCGTCGTTACTGGCGGCGTGCTGCCAGTGACGACGCGCCGCCGACGGCATAGGCCCAGGCGGCAAGCACAGAGCGTCCGCGTGACGGTGCTCAGTGACGAGGCCAGATGCCTCTTCATCGCAGGCTAGCCTTGCGATTTCCTTTGCCCGCTACGGGCTGATTAGTAGAAGTTGATCCGTGCACGATGTGCACTCCATGGACCCTGGGTGATTGGTCCCCGCTGCGGCAGCTTCCCCCGGGAGCGCGCAGCGGTGCCACACGCGCATGCGGCGCGGGCAGGCAGTAACAGCAACCGCATACACGGGAGTGGTGTCCCGAGGCCCTTGATTCAACCTTTTCTGCCGAGGCAGTGAGGGTGGCCAGAAACACTTACCAGACAGGATTACACCACGCAACATCGATGTGGAAACCCAAGATCGAAGGGATGACTTTGCCATGCGCGACCTGAACTACCAGCTCAAGCAACTGTGTCACCGCAACCGGGATGGCAGCTTTGCGACGCAGGCCGACCGCGAGCGCCTATTAAACCTGTGCGCCAACGACCTGGCGGAGCGGGGCTTCCAGCATATGAGCGTGGACAGCCTGAAACCAAAGCATGTGGCGGCGCTGCTCGACAAGTGGAAGCAGGATGGCGTCAGTACCGGAACGATCAAGAATCGCATGAGCGCCCTGCGCTGGTGGGCCGAGAAGATCGGCAAGGAGAACATCATTGCGCGCACCAACGGCGAATACGGCATCGCGGAGCGGGTGTTTGTCACCAATGTCTCGAAGGCGAAGGTGCTCGACGCCGACACGCTCGCCCGCGTGAACGATCCTTGTACGCGCATGTCCCTGCAACTGCAGGCGGCGTTTGGTTTGCGGCGCGAGGAAAGCATCAAGATCAAGCCGGGATGGGCCGATGGCGGGAACATCCTGCGGCTGCAGGATAGCTGGACCAAGGGTGGCAAATACCGGGAGGTGCCGATTGCCACCATGCAGCAGCGCGCCGTACTTGATGCGGCCAAGGTGCTGGCGGGCAAAGGCAGCTTGATTCCGGCGCAGTTGCGCTATCGGGACCAGTTGAACCGCTTTCGTGCGCAGTGCGACAAGGCGGGTATCCATGGCGTGCATGGGCTGCGCCATGAGTACGCGCAGCGGCGCTATGCCGAGTTGACTGGCCGACCTAGTCCAGCCAGTGGCGGCGCGACCTCCAGACAGCTGGATGCTTCGCAAAAACTCGCAGATCAAGCTGCGCGGCTGAAGATTTCGACGGAGATGGGACATGGACGTGAGCAGGTCACTTCCATCTATCTGGGCAGATGACCGCCCGCTGGTATGAGGGCTGTAGCGCATGGAATAGACGAGATGCACAAGCGGCAGCCCTGGGGCTGCCGGAATGATCGCGGAGAGTCGGCATGACTCTCCATTGTTTGCTGTTCATCAATCGAAGGAGAATCGTATGACCACGACTAAAAAATTCCTCCGCTTGCCTGCGGTCATCGAGGCTACCGGCTGGTCCCGCGCCACAATCTGGCGCAAGGTGAAGGCGGGTGTGTTACCAGCGCCGATTCCCATCGGCCCCAAGTCCGTCGCCTGGGATGCAGAGGAGATCGCTCAATGGCAACAACGCTGTATTGACGCTAGGCGTGGAATCGCTTGAGTGGGAGTTAATAGTGGCTGAATTAGAAGCGCCCCACCTCGTAAAACGTCACGGGGTGGGCCTACCGGCCCTCCCCGAATCGTCCAACTGCTACCGCTGCGCGGCAGCACCGCGCGTTCGTGGTTCTAATTAGGTATCTACTGAGTATGCTTTTACGGCGTCCAATGCATCAGTCTGTGTCCGAATGGCGGATCTGACCCTGGCGGTGGCTGCTGCGGGCTTGGAGCTTGGCGGCGACGCCATCGAGCGCGGCTTGCTCCGTGCGGGCCGCTTCAAAGCCATTTAAAAGCTCCAGGCGCGTCAAACCAACGACAGCGGGCGACACGGCGTTGAGGATGCCTTCCAGCTCCTGCAGACGGCCTGGCGCATCGGCCGATCCAATGAGCGCTTTGAGTCCGGCGTAAGTCTTTCCCTCGGAATGTGTAAGAGCGAGCGCTTCCTCATCGTTCGCCAGGTCCAGCAAGGTTTGCGCCTCGCCATTGACCGTGGCTTGGTCGGAGGCCAGAGCGGTTCGTTTTCCCGTCAACGCAAGTTGCTTGGCGCCGGTCAGCGTGAGTTGCTGGTCGATGGACTCGTTGAAATGACCCACGAACTCGTTGAATTTCTCCATGCCGAATAGCGTGGCGATCAACTCCGTCCGTTGGCCCGGTGGCTTGGCCGCTATTCGGGAGAACGCGTCGATGCGATTTTTCTCTATGAAGCAGAATCGGAAGGTGTCAATGTTGGCTGCGACGGGCACCTCTCGATTATCGTGGCTGGTCGCTCGAAGAGCTGGCGGATCGAATCGGCGCGCGTGCGTATTGGTCAAGTAGACGCGAGCTTCGATGCGTTTGGTGTCTGCTTCCTCCACTGAGCCCAACAGGGCATATTCCAAGCCTTCGCAGAAGCTGGTTTTGCCACTCCCGTTGGGCCCATAGAATAGGATCACTCTCTTTTGAAGGTCGAACGGTTCGGGCGTTCGGAAGCCTCGGAACGGGCCGAGCGTCAAGCTCCGCAATCGGCGCCACGGCCATGCGCCATCGGCTACCGCTTGTTGGATGTCCGGTGGCCCGTCGGGTGTCTGCGCCCACGATTTGCGCGCGTAGTCGACCAAATAGAGGGAGCGCTGACTGCGTTGGCGCTATGTCTGCGCCAGGCCATCAAACTGGCTGAGCGCAAGGTTGGCCAAGCGGCGAACGTCTTGCGGGGCTTGTGTTTCTGGCCGATGGAGCCATGCCACGAACTGCTCGAAATCTCGCTTCAAAGACGCCATGCTGCTCCTTAGTGTGTTCATTGCCTGCGATAGCATCGCGAGCGTGTCACGCGAGGCATGAAGTTTAAATTTATTTTTAAACAATAGTAGTTTATAGTCGTGCTTTTGCGCAACAATTATTGAGCGCCGCACATTGGCTACCAAGAAGCAAGCTGCCTTGGGCGGGGCCAAAGCACGAATGGACGACGATGACCGATGCATGGCCTTCGTTGGAGCGCCGGAGGGCGCGGATTGCTGCAAGTTTCTGCACGAGCTGCTCAGCCATGCGTTGAGTCAGTCGTAGTGATGTTCAATCCAGAAAGGGGCAAAATGATACGGTGCGCAATTGTCGAACAGAAGGACTTTGAACCAAAAGGTCGTCCGAGGAAAACAAGCGACGAAATGAATGCGCGCTTTTCCTTTGAAGGAAGCGCTCAATTTGGTCCGGCGCTCACGCAGGCCGTTCGCCACTTATTCGGGAAAGAGGCGCATGATTCGGCGGAGAACGTGGTCAACTTGTTGGTCATACGCGCGCACGGAGAGGAGAGGACAGGAACCGAGTTAATCGCTGGAAATGGCGAAAGGATCAGCCTAGACTTATTCAGAGACCATTTCAAAACACTTCCGGAAAATCTTGTGATTTATTTGGATGTTTGCTGGGGGGCTTTCCCGGCGGCGGCATCAATGGTTGGCGGCATCGTCAGCAAAGGCCAAACGGGAGTCCCGATTGTGGTCGGCCCATTGGTCGCAGTTCGTGTCGACCACTCCGAAAAAATTCTAGCCGAGCTTCGAAGGACATTGGAAAATGGCGTCTCGTTGATTGCTATTCGTGCCCTTGCCCATACTTACAATGACAATCAACGCTACCGGGATTGTTATGGCGTGGATTTCATCATTGGCATCCATCAGCCAGATGGAACGTTTTATCCTCCGGACGCTATGAACCAGTTGGCTGCTCCTGTCCAGGCCAAGGAGTTTTTCGTTATTGAGTCCTTTCGCTCGCACAACGGATTGGCGAACGTCCACTGCGTTTTGCGAAGCCAAAAAAACCAAATTGAATATATCACCTCAACAGCTTGCTTGCTCATTCCCGGCGAGCTCAATATCAGTTTGAGTGAGTTCGACACTATCCCCTATATGCAACGTGTGGTTGGCAGCAAATATCAAATTGTTGATGAATCGCCGGAGAGGATGGGATATCGGGTGATAGTTCTCAACAATCCAAAATTTGAAAAGCCTCGTAATCAGGATGGAACGGTTGCGTTTAGGTCGCCTGCCGTCAACGTGGCTGCAGCCGACACGGAAACGTAGTTTCGAGGGCTGTTTCACCATCGCGGCGACTTTGGACACGCCTCCGATGTGATGAGCGTCCTTCACAAATTTTGTTGAACACCATGAGCAGCCATGACGATTGACTCTGCTCGCTCTGCCTGCCGTGATCTGCTCTAGTGATAGTCTCTTGCTGGCTGCGTAGTTCTTGCAAGACCTTTGCCAGCATCGCCGTGGCATGCCGAAAGCAATCGCTGACCTCAATCCAGCTAGATTTTGTTCAGGGGCCACCCGGCGATATTTCGTGAACGCATATTTTAAATTTGCCGAATGCTGGATTGTTTCATTGGGCGGCCTACGTCGTTGGGCCGTCCGCTTCATACAACGCTTTTTATTAAGGAATTCGATGACCTTCACCGACAAACTCTTCGATGCATTGGGCGCCTGGCAAAAAGGCTGGCGCGATGACAGGGTCCTGCGCTCAACGCTCGCAGCGAACCTTCAGTCATGCGCGGCGCAACTGCCCATGGAGTTCAGGTCGGTTGCTGAGGTCTGCTATCGGAAGCGATTCCTCCACAAGGGCGAGCTGGCCGAGATTATCTTGGCGGATAGCAAGGGTGAAGGTTTGGTAAGCTGGACGACAAAACGTCAGTTTGCTGAGCGCTTCAACGGAAAGTTCATGCCGGGGGCTGTCTCGGGCGCGATTTTTCGACATCGTCCGGAACCATCCGAGGTTGTATTGAACGTGTCTGCCCTTTGGGAGTGTGAGGCTTTTCGGATTGCCGCCGAGTCCTACCGCGATCGGTCTGGTGAGCATGCCTACGCCCTTTTCAACTTTACAGATGGGCAAGGGGAGGTGATGCTTGAAGCGCCGTTGCGAGGCTCGGAAATCGTTGCGCTCACTGGAGCGTCAAGCCCGTTCGATGAATTATGTGAGCAGGCTGGCATCCCGGAGTCGCAACGCGATGAACTATTCAAGAAAATGGTGAAGCAAGGGACCTACTTTGAGGAAGCTCGATATATTGATGAAGATGGCGCGCAGCGTGCTATTTACAATACATTGGTTTCGCTCCACAAAAGAATCAAGGAAGAGAAAGCAAAAAGGCTCTCAGAGAAGGCTATCTAGCAGGGCCTGCGCAATAATCGAGCCTCTTGTCTGGAACGTCCGGGCCTATGCGAACGGCGGCCTTTGCGTAGAGACTATTTTTTTACCAACTCTCATTTTAAAGTCGCCTTAATCAAACTTTTGGCTTAGGAAATTTCAAGAGCCGATTGGAGGACGCGATCGTTAGTGTTCTTGTTGCTCGTGAGATCGCCACGTAGAAAAGCTTTGCTTGGGCGGTGTCCTCGTTCGCAAAATGTGCTGCGTTCGGGATTACAACATGATCAAATTCCAGCCCTTTCAGCAGGAGTGGCGTGGAGACTGTTCGAGTTGGCAAGCGCCTGCCTGAATTGGTCATTCGTTGTCGAATATTGGCGGCGGCCTCGGCCATGGTTTCGCAGCGACTAGATTCCAGTTCGGCGATCGCTCGCTCTGTATCTCGCCAGATTTCACCGCGGAAGATTCTCCAGAGTGAACGCTTGCGCGCCAATCCGAACAACTTCCTCAGCGATACCGCTCCAGTTCCATCGCCGAGCGTTTTGGCGATGGCGTTCATCTCTGCGGCGACGGCTTCGTCTTCGAGATCGGGCGCATCTCCTTCCTTGGCTTGTTTTTTGTGGACGCATTCGTTGATCAAACTTTTGACTGCGGCCAGTCGTCCGGCGTTGTCTGGCGACGAATCCCAAGCCTCGGCGAAGCTTTGCAGCCTACCGGCCGCCATTTCTTCGATGGCTTGGAAGCCACCACTGGTCGCTCTAGCCAATTGGTAGCAGGTCCCTTTCCTGCAATGGATGGCGGCCTGCGTGCCGTCCCTGGCGTCGATGCCATCGAAGAACAGGCCCATGTCAAAGACATCGTCCGTTTGCCGGAATGTGATGGGGCCATCGGCCAGATCGATGGGCTCGCCCGCCATGAGCTTTTCACGAGTCTCCGCGATCCAAATGCCCAACTCAGGATTCTTTTCGTTCCAGCGGTGCGGAGTTTCCAAACTTCCGGCAAAGGGAAAGCTCCCATGGATTTGGCCTTCCCAGCTCAGCGTGGCGCCGGCAAACTCGAAAATCCCCTGCATCGGATCGCCAAAGATGAGCGTAGGGACGATGTCCGATAAGGCGACGGCGAGCTCATGCTGCAACAAATTGCAGTCTTGATACTCGTCGATCAGGATCTTGTCGTATGAGGAGGCAACGACGTCCCGCACCGCTTGCACCATGAGCGCCAAAATGGTCCCGCGATAAAGCTGATCCCATTCGCCTCCATTCTTTGGCATGCCTTCCGGTGGCTTTGCCACTCCAGGAAAGGCGTTGGCATACCGCATGCACCAGCCAGCGATGGTGTCGACCGCCATCGCATGATGGGAGATGCCCAGCCGCTTTAGGCGGCTGCGTATGGCATGCACGCCCGCATGGGTGTGCGTCAGGATCAAGGCGCGCCGGCCCAACGCCGCGACCTTGGCGATGATTTCTGTTTTTCCATGCCCGGCCGGCGCCACGACAGCGCCGATCTTCATGGCTGCCAGTTCGACCGGCTCAGGCATACAGCCAAGCCTCGACGGCCGCCAACGTCTTTGCGAGAGGAGACTCGGGATTGGCGACGGCGATGCCCCAAGCATGCGGAGCCAGTCCCCGGCCAATGCGTTGATCCTTGAACCATTTCTTGCGCGACGTGACCTCGGCGATGATCTCGCGCAGCTCCTGGCCTGACTTTCCGAATGTATCTTCCCACTCGCCAAAATCGATGCCGGCGTTGGTGCGGTCAAGGCCCGGGATCTTCGCAGCCAAGTTGTCGTTGACTGTATCGTCTCCTCGCTGCAGCCTGGCGTAGCCTAGCAAAGCCTGCACTGCGTCATCGTTGGCCACGCTGAATATGGCTTGCTCCGTGTTGAGCATGTCCCCATATTCAAATACTGGCACATCGGCATTCTCCAAGTCCGCGATGTTGTCGGCATTTAGAGCGACGTCGGAGTCGCGGAAGAGCGCGGTGGGATAGCCAAGGTTCGCCAACGCCAACGCGAGCGCGCAGGCTTGATTTCCATTGCCATCGGTGATTGCGGCGCCGAGCTGCTCGATCGGCTTGTTCTTATGGCGCGGCGGCCATTTCTCACGGATGCCCGTCATCATGCCCACCTCGGTCATGCCCTCGGTAACGAGAATGCGCCGTGCGAACATCGCGCGCGGCGTGTGGCGGAGCAGGGCATTGATCGGATCGGGCGTTCCAGGTGAAAGTAGAATGGTTTGGCGACCAGGGCGGGACATGTTGACTACATAAAGTCCAGAGCCGCCGGTTTCGCCCAACGCGATGTCGGAGTGGGTTGTCATCAGGACTTGGCCAATTGGATCTCCGAACACCATGGCGCTATCCTGATCTGACTTGAGTTGAGATATGGCGCCGATGATCCGGTGGGGCTCGAGGCCGTGCTCGATCTCGTCGATGAGGATGATCCCGCCTTCGGTAATGGCTGACCGTTGGATGCCCAAGGTCGCCAAGCGGCGCGTGCCCAACCCTGCCAAGCGCAACGGAACACCGTCATCGTGCAACGCGATCGATCCCGATGAGAGGCCCGAGCGTCCCAGCTCCAAACCGGGCTGGTATGCTCCATCGACATAGGCGCCCAACGCTTTGGCGTGGCGCTCGGCGGCGGCGGCTGTGTCGGCCAGCGATTTGATCTGGTCGAGTTGCGCGCTGTCGCGAGCCGCCCGATATGCCTCGGACAGTCGCGCCGCCGCTTCGCTGTTGTCGCCGGTGAGACGCGAAAGCACGGACCCTTGTCCCCATGCCAAATGGCGGGCGTCGTCGCCTGCGAGCCGCACCAAACCGAAAAGAGCGCGGTCGCGATTGGAAATCGTCCGGGGCGTCTCCATACGGTCGCAAACCATCTCCCATACAGGCTCAAGCGTGGCGTCGACAGTGAGCCGGACGGTGAGCACGGCCTCGTCACCGTCTTCCGGTTCGTCGCGCAGCGCTCCTTCTTCTGTCCAGCCGCGAATATATAGACCGAAGCGCTCATCGGATTTGAGTGCCTTCGACAGTTCGCCGACCGTCACTTCAATTTCGATAGTGTTGCTTGTATCGCACGCGAAAAAGTCAGATTCCGAAAATGAGAACCATCTGGAGTTCAGTGCTGCCTCGGCCGCGTCCAAGATCGTGGATTTGCCAGAGTCGCCTGCGCCAATGAGGCAGCAAAAGGGATCGCGCGGAGTCCAGAGCATGCGGGATACGCCGCGAAAATTATTGATTTTGAGATGCCTGATCTGCATGGCTGCTTTCAATGGATTTCGTCGATGTTTCTTTATAAACAATAGTAGTTTATATTGATGACAATCGGCAAGGACTGTTGAAAATGCCTAGAATTTTTAGAGTCCATCGGTGCGCTCCAGGTCGACGGAATTGTGGAGTTGGCATTTGGAGAATCGCGATGGGAAGGAATGACCATATGAACGATGACGACGAGGCTGGCAATCTTCATCCCGAGGCCTATAAGCGCGCCTACACCGGCCAACAGTGTGAGATCGTAAGTGTTGGCAAGCGGCGCGATGGCGGAACACGATACTGGTGTGTCGAACATCATGCCAACGCCACCGCAAAATACGGCAAGCCAGCGGAGAAATGTGTCGCGGCGGACGATGAACCGATCAGCAAAGAGGACACGCTTGATTTGAATCTGAGCGAGTTTCCCGGGGGCGTGGCCTTGTGGGGCTCAGTGCCGTCGGTGTTCGACACGACCGTGAAGCCAGTCGACCGTGGCATCCACGTGCATGCTCGATATGATCTCGATGGCGAGAAAATGATTGACTGGACTTATCGAAAGCTGAGGATACCGTTGGCGAGGGATTTGATATCGGGAAGCTGGACGGAGGTCGACGAGATCGATGCGATTAATTTTATGGTGTCGGGGGTATTCGGATTCAAGACGATTCCCGTGGAGTGTGGGCATTGTGGATTTGCGCACTTGGATCGCGATTGGTTCGCGGTGCACTATCATCAGCGCCATCAATGCCACGGTTGCGGAAAGCAGTTTTCGGACAAGGTTCCCGGGGTTGGAAACCCGGTGGCCTATTTGAAGATGATGATCGAGAAGGGGCCTTCCGTTCAGATTCCGGCGCCGCGAGAAATTCAGATAGATCAGCGCGATTTCCCCGGAGGCATTCAAATATGGGGCTCGAATGCCGCCATCCTTTGGACCTCCGACAAGCCGGAGGAGACCGGCGTTCATCTCCATTGCTTCAAGTCGCTCGACGCCGCCGTCCCGCAGATCGACAATACTTATTCCAAAGTGACGATCGATGGCAGGGAACTCAACGCCGAGCATGTTCGGACATACATGGCGCAGAGCGCGATGCCGCACCTGGACGGGAGGATTATATCAATCTGCTGTCCGGCATGTTCGATGGAACATTTCGATTCTGGGGCAGACGCCTATACTCCCCACGTCGAACATGTTTGCCACGGATGCGGCGCCATGTTCAAAACAAAGGGACAGCTGAAAAAAACCATCTGCAACCCGTTTGTCGCGCTGAGAGCCCAATTGGCTTCAAACTCGCCGAACCCCCTGCGCAATGACTCGCTAGGTTTGCGACCTGAGACAATCTAGGCCGGCAAACTCGTTAAAATGATCGGACGGCAATGGCGGAAGGTATCCGCCATGGGCGATCATCTTTGTGTAAGCGGCCATTGCCTCGTCCGACCTCAGAACGGCCGCCTTAACCGTCATCTGCAACAGCCCAATAGAGCCCATCACCTTGGCGGAGTCGAGCCGCTTCTTGGCGCAGTTCCGCGCGGCCCTATCGTCGCATGCGAAGTGGCAAGGAATGGCCTCTGCCGCCAAGATGCACTCTGTCTCTCCATCGCCCAAGTTCAATTCCGCCTTTGCTTTGGTGAAATCCGACATGGAGATCATTTCGCCATCCAAGAGATCTAAGAAGCCGGCCTTGATGGCGCCCTTTACAACCGATGCGATCGTCTTCGATTCGTCGACGACCATGCCGCTGATCAAAAAACGCGTCCCAGGCAAATGGAAGACGCGCAACAGCACTTCGCCGTTGACGAGGTTGATCAGCGTTGAGGCGTCGATGATTATTATCACGCCAAGTAGCCTCTGCTCGGGGAGGAAAAGCTTTCGTGGGCGGCGAATAGGACAGTGGCGGGCATGTTGAGCAACTCTGCGGCTTTGCCCATCGACATCGAACCGGATCTAATTTTTTTCACGGCATGCCGAAGCAAAACGGGAGACGGATCGATTCGAAGTTGATCCCTCGGCGGCAGCTCCAAAGCATCTGCCCGCTTTTCGGGGTTTCCAAATTCAGCGGTGAGTTTCTGATAGAGCGCTCTGGCTCCGTTTCGTGGGAGCAAGCCGAGTTGCTCGCATCGCCTAGCGGTGACTTCGAAGCCGAGATTGTAGAACCTGGCCAACCAAAGAATTTCGATGTCTCCTAGCGGGCCGGTGCTTTGTAGTTCGGACCTGACTGCGCTTAGGAAGCGTATGACTCCCTCCTTGGGAAGAAGCAGCGAGGAGGCGAAAGCGTCAGCGAATTTCTCCTCCTCCCTGCCCGACACACCCTCGATGGTGTTGCCATCGACCTCGGAGTCGAAAAGAGCGAAATTCTCGCCGGCCCGCGAATGATGAGCGACGAGATGGCCGAGCTCGTGACCAAGCGTGAACAGCATTCGGGGAGCAAAAGTTCTTGCGCCAATGAAAATGAACGCTCGGTTGTCAACGATGGCGGAGACGCCCTCGATGGTGGAGTCGCGACAAAAAAGAATGAAAATGCCAAGTTCAGCTGCGATCTGCGAGAGGTTCTGCAGCGGTTCGAGAGCGTCGGCCCGCGAGAAGAGCTTCCTAAAAACGGTGGCGAAGCTTTCCGCTGATGAGGTTCTGGGGTCCATTCCCCGAAACGCGTCCAACCAGCGCAAATCAGTGGGCAGGTCCGATGCGAAAGCCAGCACGTCCCTGATTTGAGCCGAAAGCAGCTCAACGGATGTCTGCTTGGCGACGTCCTGTTGCGCGAGGGTCTGCCGAAAAAGCATTTTGATGGGCTCTGGGGGAGCTTGCTCAGTGAACGCCGACAGGGGAACGCGGAGCACCTTTGCGATCAGCCTCATTTCTCCGAGCGTGGCCTGGGCGCCAGAGTCGACCTGCCGCAGCCGCTCGGACGACAGGCCGGATTTTTTGGCAGCAGCATCCCAAGTCATGCGACGGCTCGATAGATGCTCTGCGATGCTAATCACGATCGCGCCTCCCGTTTGAGATCGTCGAGGGCGGACCTGATGCGGTAGGCTTGGTCATCTGAAAGCTTTCTGAATCGCCCGATGATTTGTCGGATTGTGGTGGCCTCGGGCTTGTCAAAGACATTCGACAGTATTGAGACCGATCGCTCGCGGCCAAGTTCAATCTCTCGCGGAGTCTCCAATGCCACCGGATTTTTCCCGACCAAGTAATTTCTGATCCGCTTGTCAAAATTCCCGTGGCTATCGCGCGGGTCATGCAACCCTTCGGCGGTAACGATGATGTTGCCATGCCTCTGGCCGGACTCATCGAAGGTCAGGCGGTTCTCAGGAAACGCATCAAAGGCCGCGATCTGGTCTTCGAGCTTGCTGTCAATTTCAAGACCGCCAATGACATACTGATTGACACGCTTTCCCATGCTGCCGCTGATGACAAAGATATGGTCGCCCAGTTTCACCAATCGGCGCAGGTCAGGTCGGCAAGTCCCCATGGTGGGCCTGGCGCCGGCGCGCAAAATCGGGTCCGCCAGTGGCCGCCCCATGCCCGGATCAGAACCTGGCGAAATGAAAATGTAGCTGGACATGGCATCTCTCACTTTAACGAATAAGTGCTGTTATTTTGAACAGTATTCAAAATATTGCAAGCAAGCCGTCGAGAAAGTTGTCTATTGGCTACATGGGCATATTTAGCTTGGGATATTTCTCACCTAGTTGCCGGGAAACGGAGCAGCGCCGTCAGGTCAACATCCGGGTGGAGTGAACACTTGGATTTGTCCGATAGTCGCCTGAATGAGATTAATGCCGTACTCGCAGATGCCATTTGGGATACGGGGAAACGCGCTTGAAGTTCCAGAATGGTGACCGCCAATGTCGAGGTGTCGCGAAACCATTTGGGACCAGAAGGCCACTCAATATCGACAAGAAGGTGCCTTGGTCCGTTATGCTGCCCGACATTGGCATCCTTAAAGCTTCAGTTTGCGTACTTAGCGTGAACAAGTTTCGGTTCTAGCCAGGCGGCCAATATTTCGACTGCACATATGGCTTCTTCCAGCGACTGCCGGGTTATGTGCAGTGATGGGTTTATCAAATAGCCTCTATTCCAATCATCGTTGGACGGAAGCAACCATCTTAGCTCTTCCGGATTGATGAACAAGGGCCTCGGATATTTGTCCAACGTATTTTGGTCGTGCTGAATCGAAAGTGTCCCTATCATTTCTGGATGTTGCTCGCGATTGCGGGCAAATATCATCTGCTCAATGATTCCAGCGTCGGCGGGACATTCAACCCAGTTGAGATGGACCCCGTGTATCGAAAGGACACGACGAAATCGATCCAAGGGGCTCTCTCCCTTTTTGCCTTTGTCTTGGATGCCTAACTGCGCACTCCACGTGTTGAGGTACAGTTTAAAGGTATTGGACAGTAACGAAATGCAGGTCCGGCCGACGACCTGTATCGCTGTCTCTGCTTCAGACCATTTTGCCAAAAATGCTGGTTCCCCATCCTCACTATAAGGCGGAATAAAAGGATCTTCTTGAGCTCGTATTTTTCCCTGCTCTCAAATGGCGCGATTGCGACGTTGTGAAAGTTGCGAATGAACTTCGTATGGTCTTGCAGAAAGTACAGTACATCCATAGACACCTCCGCTTCAAGTGAGAGATGCATACCGATTGTGGAAAAGGCATCGGTTCAGAAATCGCCACATTCATACCAGCGCGAAATCAACGATGCCAATAGGGACAGTTAAGCTATCCTAGCAAGAATCATCGTCTACGTGGGTATTTGTGGCCGCTTGTGACACGGATCAGTGGCATGAGCAGGAGTCGGCGGCTTGCGGTATGAAGCAGGGACTAGAGTCGAGGCTTGAGTAGAAATTGGTGGCTCACGCAGGACTCGGTGCTAGCCGCATTGATATAGGAGCTAGTGGCCGTACTGGAGCAAGAATCGGTGGCCGTTCTGATGAGAATACGCACCGAACTGGCGAGCAAGAGCCCGCTTGAGGGACCACCGAGGAACATTTTGTGTCCCGCGAGAGATCGTCATAGAGCATTCCATTCCGGCGAGCACGATTTGCTGTACAGGCAGGACAACTAGTAGTGAGGAGTGCCATCCATTGTCTTTACTCTGGTTTTGGCCGAAGGGGCATGGTTGGGGGCATTCCGAAGTTCTGGACGATTGAGACGCGGTATTGGTGGGGCCTTTCCCGGATGATAGGAATCCCCCTCTCCCATTTTTGAGCAGCACTCGGCATCTGCGGAACATCCCAGCTCGCCACCCCGAATATCCCAAGCCCCCTCAAACCTTATCCCACCTCAATCCCCCCATAGTTTCCCCCATGTATCGTAAGCCTCTCCCACCAACCCCGGAGAACCCCATGTCCTACGCCTACACAAAAGTCACCGACCTGGAAAAAACCACCATGGTCGGCAACCATCAATGCGTTGCGCTGGTCCGCCACTACACGGGTGCGCCTGCCACATCGGCCTGGAAGCAGGGGGCGGCAGTGCTGGGAAATCGCTTGCTGCGCAAGGGCACGGCCATTGCCACGTTTATCAATGGTAAGTATGCGAATCATCAACAAGGCAATCACGCAGCCCTGTACATGGGGCAGACCTCGGACGGTATCCTCGTCATGGATCAGTGGACGGGCAAGCGCCCAGGTATCGTAACTTCGCGCACCTTGCGTTCCAAAGGCCAGTACAAGAATGGCTTGCATATCGACCCCAGCAACAATGCCGATGCTTTTTTCGTCATCGAATAGCGGAGTGCTCATGCAATATAAACGTTTGTTGAGCGGCGTCGCCTGCTGCCTTTTCCCGGTACTCGCGCAGGCTGCGATGCCCGTCTTTTATGCTTGCCCGGAGAGCGTGCCTGCGACATCGATCAGCCTGACCGGCGTACCAGCTGGCTGGACGCCGTATATCGACAGTCCGCTCTATCTGAGCGCTGCAGCGCCCATCGATGGCGCCCCGGAGCGCAGGGGGCAGCTGGTACCGAGCGGGGAGCGCAAGAAGAAAGGGCACACGGCGCTCAGCTACCGTCTGGAAGGCCGCTATCCAGACGGTAAATGGTTGCAATGCAGCTACGGCGCGCATGGTGAGGTAACGCTGTCGAGACGCATGGACGACAGTGTCAGCCTTTGCGAATTTACCTACAGGAAAGGCGGCAAGGCTGGGCAGAACGAGATCGATATCGATTGCCGGTAAGTGATTTTGGTAGCGGCGCTATCGCCTGGCGCAGATGCAGGCATTCTCACGATTTGCTATCGAGCTTTTCAAGGTCGAGGTGACCAATGCCCAGATGCCACCCGCATGCTCAGGATTTGCCTGCAGGGCTACAATCTTGCTTTGCGTGATATCCACGGGTTCGCCCAGTTCCAGCAGTGTCTCGATGTGGCTGGTGATGGCTGCCCGGACGTTGTTGAGCGCGTTTTCCACGCTGTCGCCCCACGAGTGGACGCCTTGGATGCCGGGGACGTTTACACCGTACACGCTGGCTGCATCTTTAAAAATGACAACGGGAATATGCATGGTTGCTCCCTGTGATTGAGTTGAGCGTGTATTTCAGCATTGTCCTTGCGAGACCAGAGTTCAAATGCAATAAAGATCGCAGAAGCGGTTTTTGTACTTAACAAGCAACCCGCCAATTCGCGCCAGCGGCCATGCATGTCGGCTTACGCGTTCCGCTAAGCCGACCTACGAAGCTGACATTACGCAACGTTCAGACGAAAAAAAGCCCGCCGAAGCGGGCTTTCTCACTCTACAGCCAAACCAAAATCTCAGAACTGGTTCATGGTGTTGTCTTTGCCAGCCGCCTTCAGCGCCGCTTCGCCGCTGAAGTAATCCTTGTGGTCGTCGCCGATGTCCGAGCCGGACATGTTTTGATGTTTCACGCAGGCGATGCCCTGGCGGATTTCCTTGCGCTGCACGCCAGCCACGTAGCCCAGCATGCCCTGGTCGCCGAAGTATTCCTTGGCCAGGTTGTCGGTCGACAAGGCTGCCGTGTGGTAAGTCGGCAGGGTGATCAGGTGGTGGAAGATGCCGGCTTCGCGGGCCGAGTCGGCCTGGAAGGTGCGGATTTTCTCGTCGGCGGCGATCGCCAGTTCCGTCTGGTCATATTCCACGCTCATCAGCTGGGCGCGGTCGTAGGCGGACACGTCCTTGCCTGCCGCTTTCATGCCATCGAAAATTTGCTGGCGGAAGTTCAGGGTCCAGTTGAACGATGGGCTGTTGTTGTACACCAGCTTGGCGTTCGGGATGACCTTGCGGATTTCGCTGACCATGCCGCCGATTTGCGCGATATGCGGTTTTTCCGTTTCGATCCACAGCAGGTCGGCGCCGTTTTGCAGCGAGGTGATGCAGTCGAGCACGCAACGCTCTTCGCCGGAACCGGCGCGGAACTGGAACAGGTTGCTCGGCAGGCGTTTTGGACGCAGCAGCTTGCCTTCGCGCTTGAGGATGACGTCGCCATTGCCCAGCGCATCGGCCGACACTTCTTCGCAGTCGAGGAAGGAGTTGTATTGGTCGCCCAGGTCGCCTGGTTCATTGGTGACGGCGATCTGCTTGGTCAGGCCGGCGCCCAAGGAGTCCGTGCGGGCGACGATGATGCCGTCGTCCACGCCCAGCTCCAGGAAGGCGTAGCGGATGGCGCGGATCTTGGCGAGGAAGTCTTCGTGCGGCACCGTGACTTTACCGTCCTGGTGGCCGCATTGTTTCTCGTCGGATACCTGGTTTTCGATCTGGATGCAGCAGGCGCCCGCTTCGATGAACTGTTTCGCCAGCAAATAGGTGGCTTCTGCATTGCCGAAACCGGCGTCGATGTCGGCGATGATGGGCACGACGTGGGTGACGTGGCCGTCGATCTTGGCCTGGATGGCTTGCTTGGCATCACCTTGGGCCGCGTCCAGCTGGCGGAACAGGCCGCCCAGTTCGCGTGCATCGGCCTGGCGCAGGAAGGTGTACAGCTCGCGGATCAGGCTGGTGACGGCGGTTTTTTCGTGCATCGACTGGTCTGGCAGCGGGCCGAACTCGGAGCGCAGGGCGGCGACCATCCAGCCGGACAGGTAGAGGTAGCGGCGGTCGGTGCTGTTGAAGTGCTTCTTGATCGAGATCATCTTCTGTTGACCGATGAAACCATGCCAGCAGCCCAGCGACTGGGTGTACTTGGATGGGTCCGCATCGTAGGCTGCCATGTCGTTGCGCATGATCTTCGCCGTGTAGCGGGCGATGTCCAGGCCGGTCTTGAACTTGTTCTGGGCGCGCATGCGGGCGGCGGACTCGGGATTGATGGCGTTCCAGGCGCTGCCTTGTTGGTCTTTCAAACCTGCAACAGCCTTGATGTCGTCTTGATATTGGGACATGTGAATCTCCTAAAAAGAAAAGCAATGTTTGAGAAAATCGCCGAGTGCGCCACAACGTCTTGTCGAAGCAAACTGCATGACTAAATAGTAGGCCGATTGGCGTCGATGTTCAAGTCTTATATAAGACATATAACTTAAATTAAGTCTTTGTTTTTCAATGGCTTAATTATTATTTTTCAGGATGTGAAATGAATTTTCAAAAAGTGAGAGCATCAATGGCTGAGTCTGTTGTCCGGAATTTCGCGATGTGAAACGCCTTTTCAGAATTTGGTGCAGCGCGACAAATCGGGGCGAAAAAAAAGCCACCCGAAGGTGGCGTAGCGGTACATTTGTTTTAATATCATGATCCGCTTGTGAAAGGTAACGTCAGCGATGCAGATTAACGGTATGGATTTACCCGTCGAGTATATTGCTTTTGCGGCAAGATATCGGGACGCGGCAGGATTCTGCAATTTGAGGTTGAAGGAGGAGCTCGATTCTTTCGGTCGCGTTCTGCAGACGGAGTTGGCGCACATCTATACGGATGCCGTCGAATTGACTACCCGGACAGCGCAGCTGGGGGCGTATTTCGTCTGCGATGGCTGCTATGGGGAGCCTGGAAGCGGCAGTGCTGGCCCGGGAGCCATGCCGGACATCGTTGATTTTACAGAAATCATTTGTTTCGGCATGGCCGGTGACGGCAGTCCATTCTGTCTCGATTTCAGGGGTGCCCGGGGCGCACCATCCATCATCTTGTGGGACGATGATTACTGGCGGAAGATTTCAAACTCCTTTGACGACTTCCTGTTGCTATTTTCCTGATCGCTTACCGGGGCAACTGCTGCAGCGCACGAGGCAAGCCCGCGCGCTGCCCAAATCTAGCGTCCCACCGTCTGCCGCTGATCCTTGATAAACAGCGCCGTCAGCATGCCCACTACGCATACGCCGATCACGTAATAGGCGGGACCCAGCACGTTGTTCTTCAGCATCAGGGTCACGACCACGGGCGTCAGGCCGCCGAAAATCGCGTACGACAAGTTGTAGGAAAACGACAGTCCCGAGAAGCGCACCTGTGCCGGGAACGCTTGCACCAGCACGTAGGGCACGGCGCCGACGACGCCGACGAACAGGCCCGTCATCGCGTACAGGGGCAGCAGCAGGTCGGGGCGGGTGCCGACGGTGGTGTAGAAAATATACGTACTGATGGCCAGCAGCACGGAACCGACGAAGATCACGCGCTTGCCGCCCAGGCGGTCGGCCAGCATGCCGGCGATGATGCAGCCGAAGGCCAGGCAGAGTGTTGCCACGGTATTGGCGACCAGGGTGGTGCGCGGCGCTATGTGGTGGATCTTTTGCAGCAGGGCCGGCGTCATCAGGATGACGACGACGATGCCGGCCGACAGCATCCACGTCAGCAGCATCGATACGACGACGGCGCCGCGGTGGCTGCGCAGCACGGATTTCAAAGGCATTTCCGTCGCCAGCGCCTTGCGCTGCTGCATTTCCGCAAACACCGGGGTTTCATGCAGCCAGCGGCGCAGATACATGGCGCCAAAACCAAAGATACCGCCCAGCAGGAACGGGTAGCGCCAGGCGCCATCGGTGATTTTTGCTGGCGTGTAGACGGTGTTCAAGCCCGTCGCGACGAGGGAACCGAGCAAAATACCCACGGTCAGGCCGGCCGTCAGCACGCCGCAGGCAAAGCCCGTGAAACGGCTCGGTACGTGTTCGGACACAAACACCCAGGCGCCCGGCACTTCGCCGCCCACGGCCGCGCCCTGGAAGATGCGCATCAACAACAGCAGCAGCGGGGCGGCCAGGCCGATGGTGGCATACGTCGGCAGCAGGCCGATCAGCAAGGTCGGCACGGCCATCATCAGGATGGAGAGGGTGAACATGCGCTTGCGGCCGAGCAAGTCGCCGAAGTGGGCCATGACGATGCCGCCCAGCGGACGCACGACGTAGCCGGCGGCGAAGATGCCGAAGGTTTGCAGCAAGCGCAGCCATTCCGGCATTTCCGGCGGGAAGAACAACTGGCCGATGGCATTGGCAAAGAAGACGAAGATGATGAAATCGTAGAATTCCAGCGCGCCGCCGAGGGCGGCCAGCGACAGGGTTTTATAGTCTTGTTGGGTGAGGGGGCGTGTTGCAGCGTTGCTTGCGGCGGTGTCGGAAGTAGGCATGTGTCTCGTTCTTGTGTGTTATCGGAGATTGCCAGACCTAGCATACGCATTTCCGCCGCGTGAGTAAATGCGGGGGGATGGGCAGTCGCCTCAGCTGTGCTTAATACAACGCCGCTATCATCAGCGTTGACTTCATTGGAAAGGACACAGTATGCACATCATGATCGTGGGCGCCAGCCGGGGCCTGGGACGCGCGCTGGTGGACGGTTTGCTCGCTGACGGTCATGCCGTCATCGGCGTATCGCGCCAGCAACCTGCCGACTTGCCTGCCGGCCAGGGTACCCAGCTGCAATGGATCGCGGCGGACCTGGCTGCACCGGCCGAGGCCGTCGAACGCATCGCGCGCGAAGCACCCGGCGCGCTGGACGCCGTGATCTACAACCTGGGCGTGTGGGAAGAAAAGGCGTTCAGCGACGACTACGCTTTCCTCGGCGATGCGGACGACACCATCGTCGACATGGTCAATACCAACATCACGGCGACGATATTGCTGCTCAAGCGCCTGGTGCCGAGATTGCTGGCCAGCAGCAAGCCGCAGCTGATACTCACGGGGTCGACGTCCGGCCTGCGCCAGAGCGGCCGTCCGGAAGTGACGTTCAGCGCCTCGAAATTCGCCTTGAACGGCATCGCCGACGCCTTGCGCGAAGGTTTCCGTGTACAGGGGCTGGCCGTGACGGCGCTGCAGCTGGGCTACCTGAATACCTACGATGGCTTGTCCGTGCCGCTGGCGGACGCCGCCGCGCGGGGCGAGGGCGAGCTGATTCCCGTGCATGACGTCGTTGCCGTCGTGCGCATGCTGCTGAGCCTGTCGAATGCCTCGTTCGTGCGCGAACTGGTGATGCCGGCGCTGCGCGACGAGCGTTTCTAGAGTTTATGTGTCTTTGCCGTAGGCTTCAGGCAAACACTCTGCGCACGCAGCGCGCATAACCGTCAAATTCGCGC
This sequence comes from Janthinobacterium sp. BJB426, assembly GCF_002735705.1. Classification (GTDB taxonomy): domain Bacteria; phylum Pseudomonadota; class Gammaproteobacteria; order Burkholderiales; family Burkholderiaceae_D; genus Janthinobacterium. The sequence continues at coordinate 135,093 of NZ_PDZL01000013.1, read as the reverse complement.
GCATTCTGATAGGCAACGCCCGTGTCAAAATCCTTGCACCAGGTTTCGCCCTCGATGTCGCCCGGCTCGCTCGACCAGTGCCAGTTGGGCCGGAATGCGTCTTTCAATGTCGCATACAGCAAGGTCTGCTCGCGCCGATCCGGCAGGCTGTGGCCGAGGCTTGCAGCCCAGTTTGATGCGGCTTGCCAGGAATGGTTCTCCAGCTCGCACTCGTCCGGTTGCAGCACCAGGTGGTAATCGGGCGCGCCATCCGTGCCGAGGATCAGGCCGGCGTAGCGTTCGCCCGGCTGCAGTGGGACGGGCGCGGCGGCCACTGGCGCCAAGTTGACCCGTCGCACGGCGCAGGCACGGCCTGAATAAGTCTTGCGAAAATTATATTGGGTGCCGTTGTCGAAATCGTGGCTCCAGGCCATGCGGGGCAGGATGGCGTCCGCTTCCGACGACCAGTACCAGGCATCCGGGAAGGCGTGGCGCAAGTTGGCGTGCAGCAAGGCTAGTTCGCTGCGCGTCGGCAGGCAGGCGTCGCGCTCCGCGGCCCAGGCTAGCGCGTCTTGCCAGGGCAGGGCGCTGGCCTCGCCGGGCAGCAGGAACAGCTGGTAGCTGGCGCCGCCATCCTGGCCAGGCATGATGCCCGCGTAGAGTTCGCCGGCAACGGCGTCCTGGTCCTTATACCTGGCGTGCATAGGCAAACATATGTTGTACATACTCGGCCTTGCCGAGCGGCACGCCGTTATGGCGCAGGATGTTGTAGGCTGTCACCAGGTGAAAATAGAATTGCGGCGTGGCCCAGTTGACCGCGTATTCCTGGCCCGTCATGTCGAAGGTCAAGCCGCCGGCCAGGGTGATCGACACTGGCTGCTCTGCACCCGCGTCGATGGCTGCGCGGTCCGCCGCAGCGAGCAGTTCCAGGGTGTTCTCGATCAGCACCTTGGCTTCTCGCATGCTGGCGGGCGTGGCGAGCCGGGGCAGCGCCTGCTGCGTCAGCCGGCACACGGCTTCCTGCGCCTGGGTGCACGTGAATTCCACCTGCCGCGCCAGGGTGTGCATGTCGGGCGCCAGGCGCGCATCGAGCAGGTTTTGCGGATCGAAACCCAGCGCCTGGGCGCGTTCTTCGCCTTTAATTAACAGCGTCGTCAGGGAGCGCAGCATCTGCGCAAAGCAGGGGATGGTGATGGCGTAGACCGACATGGATTTCCTCAAGTAAAAAGGCGAGAGCAATACCGGCATTATGCCTATGCCAGCCGTGTTTCAGCGTGCCGCTTGAACATGCTACAGTCCGCCATTGCCGCCAAGCAGGAGCGGCGCCCTCTGGATCATGCTTGATGCCCACCTGGACTTCCCCGCCACAACTCGTCGTCCTTGCCGCCTTCTATGCGCAAGCGCAAGTCCATCCGGAAACGCTCAGTGATGCTGTCTTCCTGGAAAATGTGAAAAACGCCCACTGGCCCACCAATTGCTGGAGTTATGCGGAAGCATCGTTCGCCATCATCGCGCCCGCCTGTCTGCTTCGTCCGCATTTGACCGCTGAGCTGATCGCCATGCCCATCGCCGCCATGGTTGCGGGCGGGCTGGAAGATGCGGGACAAGTCATCGCGATTGGCCTGGCCTGCGCCACGCGCGACGCACCATATGTGGAGGTAAGCGCAGAGGGCAAGCGCTGGCTGACGCAGGTGTGGCCGGGACTGGGGGAGATGATCGAGGCCGTGTTTCAGGCCAGCTTGCAAGCGGCGCTGGCCGATGAAGATTAATGTAAATATAAACTGATAGGAATACACATGATTGCAGGAAATTTCTTCCCGCCCGACTATAAGACTTTTCCTTTCAAGCAAGGAGATCTGCTGCTTTCCCAAGACGAGGGCGGCAAATTTTCTGTTTCCAAGGTATTGATGATCGATGCGATCGAAGTCGGGTGCGGCGAGGCGATTTACTTGGGCGGCAAGGATATCGTAGCAACGGAGGACGATTACCTGCTGATCATCGGCTGTGCATACGGCGAATACGAGTTCGACACGGCCGAGGAGGCGCAGGCCGCTGCGCTGGATGGCAGCTGGACGGTCAGGATAGGCCACGCTCCAAATCGCAGTCCGGGCGCGGCGGAGGGGCAGTCATTGATTGGCCATGAACCCATTCATGAAAGCGAACTGGAGGGCTACCATCTGTGGAAGCAAGCGTTTGATGCGGGCAAGGCTGGCGTGTTCTGACATCGACGTGGCCTGTTGCAGGGCGGTCGCTGCCTCTTGACCTGGAATGCAGGTTTGCGTTAGGGTATACGTAACTACTTACATATATCCTTCCAAACATGTCCTCCAACTTGCAAACCTACGGCTCCCTGATGCTGGCCAGCCGCCTGCGCCGTCTTTCCGATCAACTGTATGCCGGCGTCGATACCAGCTATCTGGCTGCCGGCGTCGAGCTGACGTCACGTTGTTTTCCCTTGTTATTGCTGCTGCGCGACAACGGCCCGACGGCGATCACGGCCCTGGCCGTGCAGATCGGGCAGACGCATCCGGTGGTGGTGCAGCTGGGGCGCAAGCTGCTGGATGCTGGCGTGGTGACGGAAATGCCGGACGCCAAGGATGAGCGCCGCCGCCTGCTGGCGCTGTCCGACGCCGGGCAAGCGTTGCTGCGCAATATGGCACCCCTGTGGGACGATGTGCGCGCGGCCGTCGATAGCGTGTTCGAGCAGGGCACGCCGCAGCTGATGGCCAGTCTGGACCGGGCCGAAGCGCGCTTGCAGGCGCAAGGTTTCGGCGAGACGATCGCCGCCTGCCGGCGCCGGCGCGAGCGGGCCGCCGTGGAGATCATCGATTACGCCGCGCACTACGCGGCCGATTTCAAGCGCCTGAATATCGAATGGCTGGAACGCTATTTCTATGTCGAGGCGCTGGACGACAAGGTGCTGTCCGATCCGCAACGCTCGATTCTCGATGACGGCGGGCAGATTTTCCTCGCGCGCCTCGATGGCAAGATCGTTGGTACCTGCGCCCTGATCCGCGCCGGCGACGCCAGCATCGAGTTATCGAAGATGGCCGTCACGCCTGAGTGCCAGGGCTTGGGCATTGCGCGCCGGCTGATCGAACGCGCTTTCGATGCTTTCAAGGCCAGCGGTGCGCAACTGCTGTTCCTGGAGTCGAACAGCAAGCTGGCGCCGGCCATCCGCCTGTATGAAAGCAGCGGTTTCAAGCACGTGGCGCGGCCGGCCGGCGATGCGCATTACCAGCGCGCCGACGTCTACATGGAGTGGCAGGGCAGGTAGCGCACGCCAGGGCGCCACGCGGTGCTCCCCATCGGCCGTCTCCCGCGTTACAATACGCGCACCCATAACGGAACCCAGGTTCCACTATTTCGAGACGCCGACGCCGCATGCCTTCCTTCCCGATGCCCTTCCCGCAGTTGATCGTTCCACCGGAGCCCACCCAGGCGCGCAGCAAGCTGGCCTTCGAGCGCCTGCTGCTGGTGGGTGAGCAGTTGCTGGCGGAAAACCGTTTCGATGAAATCGGCGTGGCCGACCTGGCCAGGCTGGCGGAAACCTCGGTGGGCACGTTTTACCGTTTGTTGGGCGACAAGGATACGTTGAGCCGCTTGCTGCTGCAGCGCTTTTTTTCCGACATGGTGGAGAAGGTCGAGACCCTGACGGAGCTGCGTCAGTGGGAAGGGCGCAGCCTGGAAGAGTTCATCCGCGCCATGGTGGCCATGTTCGTGGCCGTCAACACGGGCCGGCGCGGCGTGCTGCGCGCCCTGATCACGCGTTGCTCGCAGGATGCGCAATTCCGCGACAAGGTGCACCAGATTAACCATCTGATTTCGCAGCGCACGGTCGCCGTGCTGGCCAGCAAGTCGTCCAGCATCCGCCACCCGAACCCCACGCAGGCGATGATGGTGGTGCCGCCCGTGCTGCTGGGCATCCTGAACCAGCACGTGTTGTCGGGCTCGCTGTCCTTCCTGTCGGCGGCCGCACTCGAGGATGAGCTGGTGCGTGTTGCATTAAATTACCTGACTTGAACTATTTAGCGATTTAACTTGAAATCGGAATTCGGATTCCGTATTATGTTTTCCAACAGCAGGAAAATATATTCCTGCACCTGAACACAAAGCATGTTCAACAGCAAGGAGACAGAATGCGGCGTCACACGACATCCGATGTTCCATTGCATTACCTCGACCTGGGTTCCGGCACAGAGACGGGGCAGGGCGAGCCCGTGTTTCTGTTGCACGGCCTCGGCTCCTGCGCCGAAGACTGGCGTCCGCAGATCGACGCTCTCGGCAGCAGCTATCGCCTGATCGTGCCCGACCTGCGCGGCCATGGCGCCAGTCCGGCGCCCAACGGCGACTGGCAGATCGGCGACTTCGCCAATGACCTTTTCAATTTGATGGACCAACTCGACGTGCCGCGCGCGCACATCGTCGGCTTTTCCCTGGGCGGCATGGTGGGCCTGGAAATGGCCAACCGCGCGCCAGGCAGGGTGGCCAGTTTGTGCCTGATCAATTCCCAGCCGTTCCAGGGCAGCAAACCGGCCGCGCTGCTGTTTGCCTACTGGCTGCGCCGCACGGTGATCGCCACCTTTGGTCTGAAAGCCATGGGCAAGATCATCGGCAAGAAACTGTTTCCCGATCCTGCACAGCAAGCCCTCGTCGAGCGCTTCGCCACGCAGATGGAGGGCATGGACAAGCGCGCCTACCTGGCCGCGCTGGACGCCATTTTCCACTGGGATATCGATGTTCACTTCCAGGCCCTGGCCATGCCCGTCCTCATCATGGCGGCCGACCAGGATTACACGCCCGTCGCCAGCAAGCGGGCCTTTGCCGCACAGTTTCAGCAGTGCGAGATCGAGATCATCGCGAACTCGCGCCACGCCACGCCCCTGGACCAGGCGCAGCGTGTGAATACCTTGTTGCAGTCCTTCCTTACCATAAATTCAAAATAAACAGGCCACTCGCCGCACGGGCCGGGGGCCGGGAAACAGTCATCGCAGGGCAGGTGCTCGCATTGCGCGCGCGGGTACCGTTACGTCTTGCGATTCTGGAATCCGGCCGTCTTCCCTGGCGGTAAGCAAGCCTGACATTGGAGACGCTATGAAACTTGCTTTGAAATTGATGCCCGCCGCCCTCGCCGTTGCTGGCGCGTTTGCCACCCAGGCCCAGGCGCAGGAAACCAGCCCCGCTGCTGCCAATGCCGTCAGCGCCCAGGAAGCCAGCGATGCGAAAGAACGCATGGAAACCGTAACGGTCTCTGCCCGCCGCCGCGAAGAGCGCCTGCAGGACGTGCCGCTGGCCGTCACGGCGTTTTCCGCCAAGGCCCTGGAACGGGCGAATATCCAGAACCTGGCCGACTTGCAGGAGCGCGTGCCGAACCTGACCGTGTACGCTTCGCGCGGCACGAACACCACCCTGACGGCCTTCATTCGCGGCGTGGGCCAGGCTGATCCCGTCTGGGGTGTGGACCCGGGCGTGGGCATTTATTTTGACGACGTCTACATGGCCCGTCCGCAAGGCGCGCTGCTCGACGTGTTTGACGTGCAGCGCATCGAAGTGCTGCGCGGCCCGCAAGGCACCCTGTACGGCAAGAACACCATCGGCGGCGCCATCAAGTACATCTCGCGTCCGCTGGCGAAGGAAAACGGCGCGTCGGCGGAAGTGGGTATCGGCAACTATAACCAGCGCAACTTCAAGGCGGCCTTCAACCTGGCCAACGAGAGCGGCACCTGGCGCGCGCGCCTGGCGGCCGCCAAGCTGGACCGCGACGGTTTCGGCCGCAACACCTTCAATGGCGAGCAGGTCAGCGACCAGGACAGCACGGCCGCGCGCCTGTCCGTCGGCTATTTTCCACAGGACATCCCTCTCACCGTCGTGCTGAGCCTGGACGCCACGGACGACAAATCGGGCGTGCGCGGTTTCCAGCGCATGGGCGTGAGCGCCTTCGATCCGCTCAAGCGGCCGGCCAGCAAGGATGCGTATGATATCCAGAGCGGCATGCCGGGCAACAATTTCACGCACAACCGGGGCGGCTCGCTGGTGGCCAATTACACCTTGTCGAATGACTGGTCTGTCAAAGTGATCGGCGCCAAGCGGCGCAGCACGTCCGAGCAAACCATCGACTTTGACGGCTTGCCGCAGCCCATCGCCGACGTGTTCGGCGACTCGCGCGACGAGCAGAAAAGCCTGGAATTGCAGGCGTCATACAGCGGCGACTATGGCGCCGGCGTGATCGGCCTGTACCGCTTCGAAGGCACGGCGGGCGGCGGCATCTACAACAACTTCCTGGGGCGCCAGTTCACGGCCGCCGTCAGCACGGTGGAAACGGACAGCACGGCGCTGTACACGGACTGGACCTGGCCGCTGGGCAAGGTGTGGAGCATTAATGCGGGCTTGCGCCATACGCGCGAGGAGAAACGCGCCATCGTGCTGAACCGCGCCTTTGCCGACGTGGGCTTTACGCGGCCCATCCAGACGGCGGCCGACTTCGACAAGTCCTTGTCGGTCAGCAATACCTCGCCGAAATTGTCCGTGCGCTACGAAGCGTCGAAGACGACGAATTTCTACAGCAACCTGTCGCGCGGCTTCAAGTCGGGCGGCTACAACGTACGTGCCAACAACCTGGTGGTGCCGGACTCGGCTCGGCCATACAAGGATGAAAAACTTGACGCGCTGGAAGTGGGCATGAAGTACGCGGCGCCGGACGACACGTTTGACGCCAACGTGGCCCTGTTCTACAACCGCTACAAGGATATCCAGTTGTCGGTATTCACCAGCTATGTACAGCCGGGCGGCGTGCCGGGCTTCTATGGCGACTTCACGAACGCGGGCAAGGCGACCGTGAAAGGCGCCGAGTTCGAATTTTCGTGGCGGCCGAACCGCCAGTGGGAAGTCAACGGCTTCCTCGCGCTGCTCAATGCCCATTATGACGAGTTCATGAGCGGCGGCAAGAACATTGCGGATACGCAAAAGTTCAGCAATACGCCAGCCCGGCAAGTGGGCTTGAACCTGACGCGCACGGACCGCGACGTGTTCGGCGGCGCCTTGCGCAGCATGGTCGGCTATGGCTACCGCAGCAAGGTTTACCCGACCACGGACTTGAGCGAAACGCTGGCGCAGGGCGGCTACAGCATCTGGACGGCAGGCGTCGTGTGGGAAGCGCCGAAGAACTGGACCTTCAGCCTGCATGGCAGCAATCTGGGTAATAAGCGCTATCGCACGGATGGCTACAACATTCCGGCCGTGTTCATCCTCGACGGTTTCTATGGCCCGCCGCGCCAGATCATCGCCAAGGCAGGCTACAAATTTTAAGGGGTTGTAGAAGTGCCGGCTTGACGGGCTTCAAGCCGGTTCGTTGTCGCTGTTTTCGTCGTTAATAATAATCAGGAGACTGGCATGGCACATCTGAATCAACAACTGCGTCATTTATTATCTGCACTCATCGCCGCCTGCGGCTTGCTGGCCGCGCTGCCGGCTGCCGCCGGGCAGTGGGATTTCGGCCTGTACGCGAGCCTGTGGGGCACGCGCGAATACCAGGTCTGGCTACCGAGCAATTACAATCCGAACACGCCGCTGCCCGTGGTACTGATGCTGCACGGCTGTGGTTCCGAGCCCAACAGCATGGCGGCCGTCAGCCGCTACAACCAGCTGGCGGACAGCGAAAACTTCATCGTCGTCTATCCGCGCCAGAACGCCACGGCCAACCCCATGCGCTGCTGGAATTTCATGTTGCCGCTGAACCAGGAACGGGGCACGGGCGAACCTGCCGTGCTGATGGGCATCTTGAACAAGGTCAAGAGCAAGTATGCGGTGCAGGACAGCCGCGTGTACGTGACGGGCATCTCGGCCGGCGGTGCCATGGCCTCCATCATGGCCGCCTGTTATTCCGACGTGTTCGCCGCCGTGATGGTGCATTCGGGCGGCATGTACAAGGGCGCCATCGGCATGCTCACGGCCGCCGATTCGCTGTTCAACGGCAGCTCGTTCGACCCGAAAGTACGGGGCAAGGATGCCTGGCGCTGCTCCGGTTCGCCGCGCCGGCTGATGCCGACGATGGTGTTCCACGGCACGTCCGACATCGTCGTCAACCCCGTCAACGGCGAGCAAACCATCGAGCAATTCCTGCAGACCAGCGACTATGGCGACGATGGCCTCGACAATGACAGCGTGCGTTACCGTGCCGACAGCATCGTGCGCCAGACGGTGCCGTATGGCCGCAGTTACTCCATCGACACGTATCTGCACAACGGCGCCGTCATCGCGCAAAAGTACACCGTCGAGGGCATGAACCACGCGTGGAGCGGTGGCCCTCCCGGCTGGCCATTCAGCGATGAGCTGGGCCCGGACGCCACCGTGATCAGCTGGAATTTCTTCAAGAATTACCAGCGCTGATGGCGTGAGGAACTTGCAGCTTGAACAATGCACCCATTGTGCTGCTCAAGCCTCCGCCCTGCTGGCCAGGCGGCAAAGGTTGATGCAAGTAGTGGGAACCTTGGCGGGTTCTTACTAAATATCAAGTATTTCCCTGCCATCCCATGGCATTGTCGGTTCTCCAGCTTGATTCGATGCAAGTGCGAATGAGGAGAATGCCATGGACGGTGACGAGTCGATATCGGGTGCCGAGCGACCGCTGCGCCTGCGCCTGGGTGTTTCGCCCAAGGTGCCTGCCGGCGTGCTGATACCGCAGCGTATCGCCGGCAGCGAGGCCATCTGTGGCGGTATCTTGTACCGCGTGCTGTGTGTCTCGACGCATGCCGACTTGCCGCTCAGTAGTTTGATTGCCTTGCCTGCCGCTATCGATATTGTCACCGACCAGGGCCAGCTGCGCAGTATCTGCGGCCTGGTCACGCAAGCAAGTGCCGGCGACAGCGATGGCGCGATGGCCAGCTATCAGCTGGTGCTGACGGACACTTTCGCCATCATGGAAAAGCGCTGCAACACGCGTGTCTTCCGGCGTTTGTCTGATATCGAGATCGTCAAGACCTTGCTTGATGAATGGATACGCAGCAATACCGTGCTGGCACATGCTTTCCAGTATGCGTTTGCCGATTTCTTCGAGGCGCAAACGTATCCGCAGCGTGAATTTGTCATGCAGCACAATGAGTCCGATGCAGCCTTCGTACGGCGCCTGCTCAAGCGTAGCGGCGTCGCCTGGTTTTTTCGTGCCGAGGGCAATACGGATGCACATGCCGAGCCGGCGCATACCCTGGTGCTATTCAACCATGCCGATGGCTTGCGGAAAAACATGGCTGATACCGTGCGTTATCACGCGGACCGCGCGACGGAACAGCGCGACACCTTGACGTCGTGGAGCGAAGTGCGCAAGCTGCAGGCGGGCAAGGTGACGCGCCATAGCTGGAATGAAGAACACCCGCGCGCGCGGCCGTTCATGACCGCCGATGCCTTGGGACGGGGGCAGCAGGGCATGCATGGCAATGCGATTGCCGCCACGTTTGATGATTACCGCGTGCTGCCGCCGCGCGCGGGCAACGATCATGAGGCCTTGTGCCAGCTGGGCATGCTGGCCATGCAGCAGCATGATTACGAGAGCCATTGCTTTCACGCCGAAGGCAGCGTGCGCGACCTGTGCCCGGGCGAGTACTTCAGCCTGGCCGAGCACCCGGACATCGGCGCCCTGCCAGCGGCCGAGCGCGACTTTGTCGTCACATCGCTGCAGGTGGCGGCGCAGAATAATTTACCCAGGGAGCTTGCCGCCAGGGTGGTCCGCCTGTTTGCGCGTAACCGCTGGCTGGCCGATGACGCATCGCTGCCGCAGCGCGAGCTGGCGGCGACAGTGGACGACGGCCCCTTGCGCATGCATATTGCACTGACTGCCGTGCGGCGCGGCGTGCCCATCGTTCCAGCCTATGACACGCGCATCGACCTGCCGCCAGTCACCATGCAAAGCGCCGTGGTGGTGGGGCCGGCGAATGAGGAAGTCCATTGCGACGCGATGGGTAGGGTCAAGGTCCGCTTTCCCGCCACGCGCAAGCTGGACCACGAGCATGCAGGCGGCACGGGCGCCTCCGACACGGATGCCGATTCGGCCTGGGTGCGGGTTGCGTCGAGCTGGGCGGGAAACGGTCACGGCAGCATGCAGCAATGCGGCTATCTGGGCTTGCCCCGCGTGGGCAGCGAAGTCTTGCTGGCCTTTCTTGGAGGTGACCCGGACCGGCCCATTATCGTGGGCCAGTTGTATAACGACAACGCGCAGCCGGTCGCCCTGAGCAAGGCAGGCGACTTGCCCGGCAACCGTTATTTGTCCGGCATGAAGAGCCGCGAAATCAAGGGCACGCGTGGCAACCAGCTGCGTTTTGACGATGTCCATGGGCAAATCAATGCCCAGCTTGCCAGCGATCACGGTTCCACACAGCTCAACCTGGGCTGGCTGACGCAGGACCGGCGCAACGGCCAGGGCGATGCGCGCGGCGAGGGCGCTGAATTGCGCACCGACGAGCAGTTGGCCATGCGGGCGGGCAAGGGCATGCTGATTTCGGCCTGGAAGCGCCTGAATGGCGATGGCGGCCATATGGCGCGCAGCGAATATCTGGGTCTGATGGAAAACTGCCTGGACTTGTTTCGCTCGCTGGGCAGCTATGCGGCGACGCATCAGGCGCTGGAGCAGGAAGACCAGGCGCAGCAGGAATTGCAACACAGCTTGAAAGGCTGGGAGGGCGGCAGCAATACGCAGCCCCGTGCCGAACTGGGTGGTGCGGCGGCGATTGCCGTCACGGCGCCCGCCGGCATCAGCTTTGCCAGTTCGAAAGCCATCGTCAGTTATGCCGTCAGCAATATCGATACGGTGGCGCAGCAGCACTTGCAAGCCGTGGCAGGCCAGCGCTACAGCGTGAACGCGGGCAAGGGCATTTCGCTGTTTGCCCATGCGGATGGCATCCGCGCCATCGCCCACCATGGCAAGTTCCTGCTGCAAAGCCAGCATGACGACATGGACCTCAACGCGGCAAAAAACCTGAAGCTCACGGCCAGCGACGGCAAGCTGACGGGCATGGCCGATGAAATCGTGTTGATTTCCAAACATGGCGCTTTCATCCGCATCGCCGATGGCATCACCTTTGGCAGCAAGTCGCCGCTGAACTTCAATGCGCCCAACTTTGTATTCAACGACCCGCAGAGCATGGAGGTGCAATTGCCAAGCTTTGCCGAGGGCAAGGCCGACCAGCAATTCATCTTTCAGTACGAAGGCGACGACAGTCTCGTTGATGGCGTGCCGCCAACACCACAGCTGGCGCCGCAAGCGCACTTTGCCGTGAAACTGGGCGATGGTTCAGCGGCCGATGGGCGCAGTGATGGGAGCGGCAAGACGGACGTGCTGGAGCGCGCCGCGATGCACCTGGCCGCCATCGAAGTATTCAATAACAAGGATTGATGACGCCAGGAGAGTGCGATGGGCAGCTATCCGAAAGTACCGTACGTCGTGGGCGAGGATGTTGCGATCCTGCATTGCGAACGCAGCGTGTGCAAAAAGGTGAAGGTACGCCGTAATCTGCCGGGCAATATCATCGTCATCCATGGCGTCAACGATGTGGGCGTCAGCTACAAGGCGGTGGAACATGGCTTGTGCGAAGGCTTGACGCAAAGGCTGGGGCGCGGCTTTACGCCAGCTTCTTACCGCATGCCCGTGGCGGCGGACAAGGACAGGCTGGAAGACGATCCCGACGCTGTCTTTTTCAAGCGCACGATAGCCAAGGATACCGATAGCCCCGTGATTCCGTTTTACTGGGGCTACCGTGAAGTGGAAGGTAAGAGTAGCACCATCAATGGTCAGTTTGTCGATCGCTACGGTAATCGCTTGGACAAGGATTTATCCAAGGAAGGCGGGCCGTTTGGCAACGCCACCAGCAGCTTGCCCGACATGTGGCGTCCGGGCATGTATGCGCCTGCGGACCCCATGGGCGATGCCTTGCGTCCGCTGAAGACGGCGCCCGGGCGCATGTATATGGTACTGGCGGCGCAGCGGCTGGCCGCGCTCATTTCCATGATCCGCGATTATGATGCCCAGGACACCGTCAGCATCGTTGCGCACAGTCAGGGCTGTCTGTTGTCGTTGCTGGCGCAGGCCATGTTGATGGAAAAAGGGCTGGCACCGGCCGACAATTTGATACTCACGCATCCGCCATACAGCCTGGTGGACAGCCTGCCTCTGTTGATGCGAGGAGCCGCCTGGTTCGATGGCGGCGAAGATGCAGCGATGAAGCCCTATTACCATTTGCTCAGTGGCGCGCAGACCATGGGTGCGCGCCTGAAGACCTTGGTGAATATCGTGGCCGGTGTGGCGAAAGGCAACGGCCAGGCTTGCCAGCCGCCGTTTGCCGACTTGAAAAAGGATGAGCATCGCGGCATGGTTGGCAGCCGTTGGCAGGGCGCCGAAGACCGCGACAACCGCCGCAAGGTTTATCTGTATTTTTGCCCTGAAGACATGACGGTGGCGCTCGATAACATCCAGGGAATAGGATGGGATGGCGTGCCCGATCATGCATTGGGAAGTGAATTGGTGGAAGAAGAGGAGACATCCAGTCTGGATGGGTACAGTATTTCCTCCGGACATACCAAGATGGTGGAACACAAGCAGGTTCGCGGAGCGCTGGCAGAACTGGGTGGCAGATTTTATCAGCGGGTATTCAGCAACAAGACCCGGCTGGATCCGGCCACGGGAAAGACTACGGTGTCGTTGGTAGGCAAGCCGCCACCTTTTGACTTCCCGTTGCGCCTGCCGACGGAAACCGAGCAGTCGCATGTGGAGGTTTCTCTGCGAAAACACCGCGCACAACATCAAGCGGTGGCCTGGCCTGTCAATACCAAGTTGAGCAAAGTGGAACAGCGTAATGGCGTACGCACCATCACTGGCGAAGCGTTGAAACAACCGGTACCGGCCGACTTGCGTGGCACCTCGCAAATTGATCCCGCCAATATTCCAGCAACGTCCATGATGAGAAACCGTACCGTGGCAGATCAGGGACCCGCAGAGGAAGTCGATCCCTGCGATGCGTCGGTGGCACCGACCAGCGGGAGCGGCATGCAGCTACGCAGCGAGTATCGCCCTGATCCGGGCGGTTATCAAAAGTTTCCCGAACGGGTGGAATACCTGAGTCTACGAGAGTTGGCATTGATGACGGCAAGCTACAACAAGGAAAAAGGACTGGACGTGAAAGACAAGCTCGATCAACGCGAAATTGTCTCGGCGCAACGCTACCCTGACAGCAATGTCGTGGCGAAAATTCAGGAAAGCCCGAACGAGGCGCGCTTGCGCTGGCAGCGGGAAGTCAGTGCCAGATCTTTCCACAGTTCGATTATCGGTAGCGCGAAAAATCATAGCCAGGTGACCGCGTATGACGTGGCGATTGGCAGCGGCAAGGCGTCATCCGATCCACTGTTCTATGCGTATCTATGTGCGGTGGCAGATTGGCGGGTGAAGGACCTGAAGAACGGCGATAAAGGGCGTAAGGGAATACGGATAAAAGAAAAGTTCATATTGGAGTTCGCGCCATATTTATCCGTAGAACCCGGATGGAGAAGTACTGCAATCAATGGCAGCATTGACTATTACAACACAGGAATCTTGCCTGTAGGATTGCCCTTGCTATCAGGGCCGTTGTGGAAAATTGTAGTGTCACAAACCAAAAATATAAAGGTAGTGAGTAGTGAGCGAAAAAGCAAAATAAATGAATTGTCGAAGCCTCGTCGGTAGCAACTTGCTTTGATTGATTATCGTTTCTCCGGGATTGCAGACCAAAAGGTGATGGCCATGATGACGCTTCGTTGGTTGGGAATGTCGATAGTTGTTGTAATTATATTTTTTGGTTTGTTGTGGCTCAATGCCTTATCGAAGAGTCAGGCGCGTGAAATAGCGTTACAGTTGCAGGCGAAACAGCCAAAGGTGCCTGTGGGGCCACGGCAAGAGTACGTGCTGGAGGTGATTGGACTTGGCGTTACCCTGGATAAGTATCGGCAAGGAAAGCTGTGGGATGTCTTACAAAAAGGCAGTCCTTACACCAGCATACGCGAACAAGACCCCAGGAAATATCCGTGGACGGGTGATGATAAGGATGGGGAAGGCGGCAGCAGGGCCTACGATGCGCTGGAAAATGGCATTAATTTTACTCCGATGTATTGGAACCTGCCGTCATTTTATGCGGGTACACCCATTCTTGACCCGGCGGCACAACCGAGCTTGATTGAGCCGATGGCAGGACTCGTGGCTGGCGCTGGTACGGGGGGCATGCCCTTGCATCTATTTTCCTTGGCTTCATGGAAACTGGATGAACATCCTGACCAATTGCTTATTGATGTTTTTGATTTTTTCGATAAGCATCCTGACGTACCCTACGTCGCCTTGCACTCCGAGGACAGCGTTGGTACACGGGATGGCAACCGGAAGCCAGGCACCGCAAGGAAATTGGTAAACGGATATTTCATACCGGATATGCCTGATGCCACGGCAGTATTCATCCTGGCACGCCGCGAACGAATAGAACCGTTGCGCCCATTTGTTTGGGATGACCCTGCGAATAAATTCGTTAGGGAACAACTCCGCGCCATGTACAACGAACTGATGCAATCACTTCCTTCACGCGCGAAACAGCAGCGACCCGAAGCCTTCAGCGAACGTCAACCCACCGTCGCCGAATGGCTCACCGCCGCCGCCGCCTTCGCCCAGCGGCCCGATATCCGCGGCGTGGGCTTGCATACGTTCGATAAACTCAATCCCTGGGAAAATCGCCCTCCGCGTGACTGGAAGCCGACGCCGTGGTTTCCCATTCCCTGGAACCGGGACCAGATGGAAACCTTCGACCGCTTGCCTTCGTTCGGTTTCGTGCACCGGCCCGTATTCGTCAAATTTGCGGATGAGGAGGGTAAGCCCGTCACGCGGCGTGACCAGCGCCAGAAGATGTTCAATGCGGGCTGGCAACAGGCGTTGCAGACCTTGCCGGTAGCCGAGCGCGGCAAGGGGCCGGCGCGCATCGTGGCCGGCACGGGAAATCAGCCGGAACAGTTGCTGATGCTCGAAGGCATGTTGCATGACTATGCCTCACAAGGCGGGCCGGAAATCGACAGCAGCAAGAGCGCACAGTTCATCAATACCGATCATCGGCTGGGCAATACCGGTGCGGCCACCTGGTTCATGCAGATGGCCATTGGCGTGATGGGCAGCTATCGCGATGGCGGCGCCACTGCCGCGATTAATTTGCGCGACGGCAATGAGGCCAGCATCATCCTCATCACGCCGCCATCGGACGCCAAACGCCAGCAGCAGGATGCCAATGGCGATATCTTCCGCAGCCGCGTCACGCCCGCTGTCGATCCGGCCAACTATGCGGCCCCATCGGTGGAAGCCATCCTGGAAAGCTCGGTGGGCAAGTAGAACGGGAGGCAGCATGCGTAAAGTCATCCGTTTGGGCGACGCCACGTCGCATGGCGGCAAGGTGCTCAGTTGTGCCGCCACGCATTTTACGGTCAATGGCATTGCCGTCGCCTGCGTCGGGGACTTGTGCAGCTGCCCCATCAAGGGGCATCAAGGCTGCAAGATCGCCAGCGGCTCGTCGCGGCACACCATCAACGGTATCGCTATCGCCTTTGAAGGCGATACCACCACCTGTGGCGCCAAGTTACTCGCTGGCGGCGTCAACTTCCGCACCTCCTGACGCCGCGTCTGCCTGCCATTTCCTAGTAACTATATAATCTGCGCTTGGGCGATATCCGCCCTTGACTCCGATTGAAGGAATGCCATGCCAGCTTATTTCGTGCGCCCCTTGGCGCTGTGTGTCGTGTCGGCCGTGTGCCTGTCTGCCAGTGCCGCCGAGGCGGTGGTGGATGCACAACAGCGCGCGTCCTTGCTGGAATTTTATGCGCAGCAATATCCGGGCGAGCCGGCTGCGCGCACCGTGTTCGAGAGCGTGCCCGTGGTGGGCGGCCGCGGCAGCGAAGTGGTGGGCAGCGTGGAAACGTCGCCGTATCGCGGCCATGGTGCGCTGTGCCGGACACAGCGCACCAAGTTCGTGCTGCACGGCGAGGGCAAGCAGGCGCGCTGGCAGGAGGCGGGCATGGAGTATTACGCCTGGCTCGACCGGGGCACTTGCCGTGCGGTGGCCGAACCCGTGCGCATGCTGCAGCGCATTCCCGATGCGGAACTGGAAGGCGTGTTGTTGTACCAGAAGCCGTTGCTGGAGCGGGCGCGATTATTGATGGCGGGTAACACGGCATGTGCCCCATTGCGGGCACTGAAGTTCGCGCTGGCGGCCGTCGATGTGGGCACGGCCGCACCGCGTGCCGAAGAGCGCTATGCGCTGGTGTTCAAGAGTGACCGCGACAGCTACGCCCGCGTCTGGCTGCGCAAGAGCGGCGCCCAGTATGACGCGTGGAATGTGACTTGCCCGCCAGTGCTGTAGACTGCTCGCCCTTTGCCCGATTTTACTTTTTGACTGTTGCAACCATGAACGAAAATTCCACTTCCGCCCGCAGCTGGGGCACCATCGTCACGCATAGCGACGAGATGGCCATCATCTACCGCTATGTCGACACTTTCCATGACGACTGGGACCTGTCGTCGCAGCCGGACCGCATCATCATCGCCTGGCGTTATGAGGACGAGACGGGCATGCCCGCGCCGAACGAGCGCGAGCACATGGAAGAGCTGGAAGCGGCGCTGGAACCCGTGGTGGAAGCGGATGGCTTCGCCACGCTGGCGCTGGTGTCCACCGGTGAGAACTTGCGCGAATGGATTTATTACACGCAGTCGGGCGAAGAATTTTTCAATCGCCTCAACACGGCGCTGGCGCCGCGTCCCAAATTCCCGATTGAAATCCGCAGCGCGGCCGACCCCGCATGGTCCACGTACGCGGGGTTTATGGCAGCGTTACCGAAGTAATTACACCAGCGCGGCCGTCACGATACGCGTAGCGGCCGTGATGATGTCCTGATTCGTGTCCGCTTTTTTCTGTTCGCGCGTGTAGTACACGGCGATGACCAGTGGCGCGCCGCTGGCCGGGTAGGCGATGCCAATGTCGTTGACGCTGCCATACGCGCCCGAGCCGGTTTTATCGGCCACCTGCCAGCCGGCAGGCACGCCGGCGCGGATGCGTTTGTCGCCCGTCGTGTTGCCGCGCATCCAGGCATCGAGTTGCTGGCGCTGCGATGCCGGCAAGCTATTTCCCAGTAACAATTGCTGCAAGCTGTGCGCCATCGACGCGGGGCTGGCCGTGTCGCGCACTTCGCCGGGGATGGCGCTGTTCAATTCCGTTTCCCAGCGTTCCAGCTGGAACACCGTATTGCCGATGCTGCGCGCAAACGCCGTCACGGCTTGCGGCCCGCCTAATAATGTCATCAAGAAATTGGCCGCGCTATTGTCGCTGTACTGCAAGGTGGCGGCGCATAGGTCGGCCACGTTCATGCCGTCGGCCAGATGCTTTTCCGTGATGGGCGAATAGGTGACCAATTCCTTTTTCTCGTAACGCACGTGCTGATCCAGCAAGCCCGGTTGGCTGACGCTGCGCGCGAGCACGGCACCCGCGAGCATGGCCTTGAAGGTGCTGGCCAGGGGAAAGCGTTCATCGGCGCGATAGGCAAGGCGCAGCTCGCTGCCCTGGCGCCAGGCGGCAACGCCGAGGCGTCCGCCTGCCGCTTGCTCCAGCGCGGCCAGTTGCGTCTGGGCGGCGGCGATGCTGGTGGCGGGCGCGGCAAACAACATCGGTGTCGGGCACAGCAGGGCGCCGCCGCCGGCCAGCAGGAGATGGCGGCGGACGTGGTTCAGGGATTCAGTCATGGTCTGTCAGTGTTGTTGGAGTGGAAAGGGTGGCCAGCAGTTCGCCGATGGCGAGCAGGTTGGCCGGTTTGGTCAGATGGTGGTCGAAGCCGGCCGCGCTCGATTGGCTGCGGTCGTTTTCGGCGCCCCAGCCCGTCAAGGCAACGAGCACGACGTTGGCGCCGGCCGGTATCCGGCGCAGCGCGCGCGCCACTTCGTAGCCGTTCATGCCGGGCAAGCCGATGTCGAGAAAGATGACGTCCGGCAAGAATTGCGGCGCCACGGCCAGGGCTTGCGCGCCGTCGTGGGCCACTTGCGTGGCGTGGCCCATCATGTCGAGCACGGCGGCGAGGGTGTCGGCCGCATCGATATTGTCGTCGACCACCAGCACGCGGAAATGCGGGCCGCCGTTGGCGCTGGCCGGTGCGGCCGGTGCGGCGGACGCTGTCACTTCCTCCTCCAGCAGCGGCAGGCGCACGCTGAAGGTGCTGCCCAGGCCGGTGCCGGGACTGGCCGCCGTGGCGCTGCCACCATGCAACTCGGCCAGGCGCCGCACCAGTGACAGGCCGATGCCCAGGCCGCCTTGCGCCCTGCCCATGTTTTGCCCCACCTGCGTGAACATGTCAAACACGGTGCTGATCGACTCGGCGGGTATGCCCACGCCGCTGTCCTTGACTTCGATCAATGCCTCGTTGCCATCGCGTAATGCGCGCAAGCTGATCCGCCCGCCGGCCGGCGTGTACTTGGCGGCATTGTTGAGCAAATTTCCCAGCACTTGCGCCAGGCGCGTGGGATCGGCTTCGAGCGGCAGCGCTTGCTCATCGAGTTGCACCTGCAATTGATGGCGGCTGGACTCGATCAGCGGCATGCTCGTTTCCACGGCGCTGGCAATGATGGTTTTCAGGTCTGCGCGTTCAAGCTTGAGTTCGATCTGGCCCCGCGTGATGCGGGCCACGTCCAGCAAATCATTGACCAGGTGCACCATCTGATTGACTTGCCGTTCCATCACGTCGCGCACCCGTGCCACGGTGGCGGGCTTGTCGGCGGCCAGGCGCATGATCTGCAAACCGTTGCGAATGGGCGCCAGCGGGTTGCGCAGTTCGTGCGCCAGGGTGGCGAGGAATTCCGTCTTGCGCCGGTCCATTTCTGACAGGTTGTCGGCTAGTTGGCGCAATTGCTGCTCGGAGCGCTTGCGCTCGCTGATGTCGCTGAACAATACCGTCAGCAGGCGGCTGCCGGGGCCGCCCAGGCGCGCGGCGAAGACTTCGAACCAGCGCTCCATGGCCACGGCTTCGTTTTCGTAGCGCACGGGCTCGCCGGTCTTGACGACCTGGTCGTACATATCGAACCAGTGCTGGTCGTGGTCGGGCACGAAGCTGCGGATGGTCTTGCCGATGGCATTGTCGAGGCCTGACTGCTTGACGAAGGCGGGATTGCCTTCCAGGTAGCGGAAATCGATGGGGCGGCCTTGCTCGTCGTACAGCATTTCGATGACGCAAAAGGCCTGGTCCATCAGCTCGATCAGGGTGCGGTAGCGTTCCTCGCTGCGGCGCAGCGCATCTTCCACCTGTTTCTGGCGCGTGATGTCGAGCAGGACGCCGGGCAATTGCAAGGGCGTGCCGTCGGGCGCGTATTCCGCGCGGCCCCGCGCGATGACCGAGCGGTACTGGCCATCGCCGGCACCGACGCGGTAGCTGGCCTCGAACGGCGCGTGCGCCTGCAGCGCCTGGGCAATCTGCGCGCTGACTTGCTCGCGGTCATCGGGATGGATGATCTCCAGGTAGCGCGCCAGCGGCGCCGCCGTGGCCGCATCGGCATTGACGGGGAACAAGCGCGCCATATTGCTGTCGGCCGTGACCCGGTCGGCCACGATATCCCAGTTCCAGGTGGCCACTTCGCCGGCCGCCAGGGTCAGGCGCAGGGTTTCCTCGTTCTGCTTGCTGGTCGTCAGGTCGAGCGAGATGCCGGACAGGCCGATCACATTGCTTGCGCCGTCGCTGGCGCAAGTACCGCGCATGTGCGCCCAGTGCAGTGACCCATCGGGCCAGCGCACGCGGATATCGACTTCGAAATCGCTGGCGCTGGCGATGGCCGCGTGCACCACCGTCTGCCAGTGCTGCAGGTCGCCGTCGAGCATGGCGCCCGTCAACCGCGCGTAATCGATGTGGCTGTCAGGCGGCAGGCCCAGATTGGCCTTGAAGGCATCGGAGCCGGCCATGCTGCCGCTGCCCAGGTCGATTTCCCACGTTCCCATGCGGCCGCCCTGCATGGCCAGGCGCAGCCGCTGTTCCGTCTGCCGTTGCTGCGTCACGTCGCAATGCGAGCCCAGCCATTCAACGATGCTGCCGTCGGGCGCCAGCACGGGCAGCATGCGCACGAGCATGTTGCGGTAGGCGCCGCTGACGTGGCGCAGCCGGTATTCCGCTTCGAACACGCTGGTCAGGTGCGATGGCATGACGTAAGGCAAGTTGCGGTCGTCCGGATGCAGGGCATTGACCCAGCCGCGGCCCAGCAGTTCGGCCTCCGTCTGGCCTGTGAAGGCGCGCCAGGATGGCTGGTCGGCATCGAACTGGCCGAAGGTTTTCGTGCTCCAGACGATGTCGCAATGGGCGCTCAGCAACAGATGCGCCGCCTGGGCGGCGACGGTGGAGGACGGGACGGCGTTGCTGGGCTGGCTGGGTTCTGGCATGGAGGCTATCGACGATGGTGCAGGGGGCCTCGCCGCACTGGAATGGGGCGGCCTGGCAACTTAATTCTGGCGATATTACAACTATTTTTGCCCTCTGGGCTGTCTTGCAGGATGCCCATTCCGCTTTCCCGAGTCTGGCGAAAAAATCGCGCCCTACGGCAGGTGATCGGAGGAAATAGCAAGGAAATAGCAAGACCGGGGCGCTATTGTGGCTGAATAACCACTAGTCGGCCCTTTATGTTGATGAATGAATATTTTACATAACAATATTCTTGCAGCGCATAAGGCGCTTGAATTAAATTGGCGCCTTACTTGAAAGTTGGTGTTCATCAGACATCCCAGAGATGCGGCCAGACCGCTGTCAGCTTGGACGACAGCCAGGGCAGAGCCAGTGACGCCAGGAGCGGAGAGACATCCGCTCGCGCTGCTGCACCGAGATGGTGCAGACGATCATCCAGCGCCGTACATAACCCGGAGACAGGTTTCGCAATTCTTTTTTAAACTTCTGGGAAACAACATGATCAAGATGTCCAAGATGCACAAGCGTTTGTGCGCCAAAAGCGCTGCTATGCTGGCACTGTCCGCTGCCTTGCCTATCGGCTCGGCTTATGCTGATGAAGTCGCTGCTGATACGACCCCTGCCGCCAGCCAGCTGGAAACCGTGACCGTGACGGCGCAGCGCCGCAAGGAAAATATCCGCGACGTGCCCGTCTCCGTGTCGCTGCTGCGCGACGAAAAGCTCGACGTGCTGGTATCCGGCGGACAAGACATTCGCGTGCTGGCCGGCAAAGTGCCGAGCCTGAACGTGGAGTCGTCGAACGGCCGCACCTTCCCCCGCTTCTACATCCGCGGCTATGGCAATACCGATTTCAATATCTTTGCATCGCAACCTGTTTCCCTGATTTACGACGATGTCGTGCAAGAAAATCCGATCCTCAAGGGCTATCCGATTTTCGACGTGGCTGGCGTGGAAGTGCTGCGCGGCCCGCAAGGCACCTTGTTCGGCCGCAACACGCCTGCTGGCGTGGTCAAGTTTGAATCCGTCAAGCCGAACCTGGACAAGGTTGAAGGCTATTACAACGTCTCCGCCGCCACGCACAACACGACCAATTTCGATGGCGCCGTCAACGTACCGCTGAGCAAAGAATGGGCCATGCGTGTCTCGACCTTGCGCCAGCACCGCGACGACTACGTCGACAACACGTTTACGGGCAAGAAAAACGCGCTGGACGGCTACAACGAACACGCCGAACGCGTGCAGCTGATGTATGCGCCGAACGGCACGTTCAACGCCCTGTTCAATGTGCATCAGCGCAGCACCACGGGCAGCGCGCGCGTGTTCTTCGCCAACGCCATCAAGCTTGGCACGAATGACCTGGTCGACGGTTTCAATCCGACCAAATCCTACACCGATGCCTTGAACTTCCAGGAGCTGCGCACCAATGGCGCCAGCGCTCGCCTGAGCTGGGAACTCGACGGCGTCAAGCTGTACTCGATCACCGGTTTCGAACGCGTGGGCAAGTATGTGTCGCATGGCGACATCGACGGTGGCGCACCAGGCATGGTGCCAGCGATTCCATTCCCGGTGGAAACTGCTGGCGGCATCAGCAGCGTGAAACAGTACTCGCAAGAATTCCGCGCTGAATCGAAAAGTGCCGGTCCGCTGAATTGGCAGGCTGGCGTGTACTACTTCAATGAAGATGCCAACGGTTATACGGATAACTTCGGCGGTAGCGACCATGCGCTCGTTTCGCACCTGGCCAGCCGCCAGAAAAACACGGCCTGGGCCACCTTTGGTTCGGTCAACTATGCCGTCAACGATGACTTCATGCTGCGTGCCGGCTTGCGCTACACCAAGGACAAGAAGGATTTCAACACGGTAGTAGCGAACAACGTCCCGCAAATCAACCCGACCAGCGCCGATGTCAGCAAAGCCAAGGTCAACTGGGATCTGAGCGGTACCTACAAGTACAACAAGGACGTGAACTTCTACGGCCGTATCGCCACCGGTTTCCGCGCGCCAAGTATCGCGCCAGCCAGCAAGGATGTGTCCGTGACTGTGGCCGATGCGGAAACGATCACCTCGTTCGAAGCGGGCATCAAGGCCGACCTGTTCGAGCGCCGTGCCCGCGTCGCTTTCAGCCTGTACAACTACCAGGTGAAAAACCAGCAATTGACGGTCGTTGGCGGCACCTCGAACGTGACGCGTTTGATCAATGCAGCCAAGACGAATGGCCGCGGCGCGGAACTGGAACTGGAAGGTTTTGTCACGCCTAGCCTGAAGATGTCGTTGGGTGGCAGCTACAACTTCACGGAAATCAAGGATCCATCCCTGTCGGTGGCCACATGCCGCAGCTGCACCGTGACCGATCCGAAAAACGCCGCTGGCTTCGCCATCATCAATGGCAATGCGCTGCCGCAAGCGCCGAAGTGGACGGTCACCGCCACGGGCCGCTATTCGATCCCGATGGAAAACGGTGAATTCTTCGTCTTCACGGACTGGGCTTACCGCAGCAAGATCAACTTCTTCCTGTACGAGTCCACCGAGTTCACCGGCAAGCCGATGGTCGAAGGTGGCTTGCGCGTGGGCTACACCTGGGATGCTGGCAAGTATGAAATGGCCGTTTTTGGCCGCAACATCACCGACACCCAGCGTATCACGGGCGCCATCGACTTCAACAACCGCACGGGCTTCATCAATGAGCCACGTCAGTTTGGGGTGCAGTTCAAAGGCAACTTCTAATTGCCTGATACCAGGCGCCGGCCCTAGCGGCTGGCGCTTGCATTCCAACCCGCCAACGGTTCACCGCGGCGGGTTTTTTTATGCGTGTATCGGAAGTTGCGACAAGCGCTGCGCCCAGGCGGGAATCGCTTGCCGCCAGAAGTCTTCGACGTTCTCGGCGCGCACGTCGAGGCCGAGGAAGCGGGCCGCCGGCAACAGCGCCGACGCCAGCAGTTCGGTGGCTTGTGTTCCTGTATCGAAGGCGAGGGCGCCCGTCTGCTTGGACAGCTTTTCGCCGCTGTCGTTCGTGACGACAGGCACGTGCAGGAAGCCGGGATGCGGCAAGCCCAGCACATCCTGCAGATACAGCTGGCGCGGCGTGGAATCGAGCAAGTCCGCGCCGCGCACCACTTGCGTGATCCCCTGCGCGCCATCGTCGACCACGACGGCTAGCTGATACGCCCAGTAACCGTCGCCGCGCAGCACGATGAAGTCGCCCACTTCGCTGGCCAGATCCTGCCGCTGCGGACCCGCCCAGCGGTCGGCAAAAGCGTACACCGCATCGGCCCCCTGCGGCACCCGCAGCCGCAAGGCCCGCGCCGCCTTGCCCGGCGCCAAGCCGTGACGGCAGGTGCCCGGATACACGGCAGCCCCATTTTTCGGCGCGCCCGCCTGTAAATTCGAATCCTGGATCTCCTTGCGCGAACAGCCGCACGCATACACGAGCCCATCATCCTGCAATTGCTTGAGCGCCGCCTCATACAGCGGCAAGCGCTTGCTCTGCCACGTCGCCTCGCCATCCCAGTACATGCTGCAGCGCTGCAGGCTGGCCAGGATGCCGAGATCGGCGCCCTCGACATTGCGGTCATAGTCCAGGTCCTCGATACGCAGCAGCCACGTGCCGCGATGCACCTTTGCATCAAGATAACTGGCCATGGCGGCAACGAGCGAGCCCATGTGCAGGGGACCGGAGGGAGAGGGGGCGAAGCGGCCGATGTAGGGGGCGGTGGGAGAGTTCGGAGACGGCATGCTGTGAGTGTAGGCGGTGGTGACAGGCGCTGATGGTTGATTGCTCAGGGTGGGGAGCTTTGGCGACAGCGGCAAGTATCGTGCAGGGCGATGGGCAAGTCAAATCCTGGGCTGTTCCTGAATTGCCTAATTGATCATCAAGTGCGTAACGTTATCTTCAACATATGAAATTTCTTCTTTGCAGTAATGCGCGTCATTCAGCGCTCTGAAATGTAAATCCTTGTCGAATTCCTTAGTTCTGAACCTGTTACTGAGCAGTGCTACAACGCTCCCCTCATCTGGCCAGCCTGAAGAATGCAATGCTATCAATGTATTTTCAAAAGAAATTTCATTGATGAGACAGATTTTTAATTTTCGAGGTAGCTTCTTCAATAAATTCAGCCATCGTATCTCACTTGCTTTTGGAAAAAAGGTATCACTATTTTTTATGGATGCTACTATTCGTTGCTGCACTTCTACAGATTTATCTATATTGATATACGATACACAATGATCATTCATTTTCAATCTGATGGGTGATTTCCTGGCTGTTTTGTACTGCAAGATTATGCATGAGGAAGATATTTTTATGTCATGCTGTGCGATAACGCCTCCCCACGAAAATTGAAAGACTATTTCTGATAGTCCTTTCATTTTTCCGGCAATCCCAGACTTCCTTTGAAATTGTTTGACTAGCGATGATTCACTTACACCGTTGCCTACAGAATTATTTTCAAAGTAATGTATTATTATTATGTAATCTATTTCGGGGAAATTTTCTTTTACAATAATTAACTCGACAACGTATTCGTCTACCCATCCATTGATATCAAAAATATACATTCCAACCGCTGTTGTTGTAGGTATGGTATGGAATATATTGATAATACTATTTATAAAATCGGTTGCTGGAATTTTTTTCGATAATGCAATCTCTCCATTGACGATCAGTAGTCCATCAATGAAATCAAAAATACAGCCTGGGATTTCAAATTTTTTCATTCTGTTATGTGAAATTTTGGATGAGGTATCTCGTATGAATTATTGCAATGATTCAGCACGGTTCGTAGAGGCAAATATTGTTCCCCATCGGATCTTCGACGTTCAGAAAACTTGCGTAGGGAGTCTCTACGTAACTGATGAAAAAAGCAGTTTTGTCCAGTCGCTCCTTGAGCGTGTCAATATTTTTCGTTGGTAAAGTGAATAGATTGAGCGTACCACCTTTGCTACCTACGCGATGTGCTTGCTCAATGTTTGAAGGAGGCATGAATTCTATTGAGAATTTTTTGTTGGACTCGTGCGCCATTGTCAGGCGGCGACTGGTGCCTGAATCACACTGAATGATGGTATCCATCGTAATAAAGAATCCGAGATTGTCAATGTAAAATTCTTTTGCTTCGTCAAAATTAAGGCAAAGTATTCCTATATTGATTGTGTTTAACATGTGATTTTCTGGATTTTCTGGATTTCATGGTTCTCTTGGGAAGATAGGATAAATACAAAAAAATATTACTTTCAAATTACATAAACCAGGATTTTATTATTAATAAAAAATTTTCACAGGCTTCATGTTCTTCTTTGAAAACGCGAAGCTCTGTCTTTATTCCTCGTTCATAGTAAAAAACTTCCCAACATCCTTTTTTTTCTCTGATGCACAGACTCTCATCCTGAGCCGGATCGCCAATCGAGAAAGCATTTGATGGAATTTTTAAAATTGACATCTCTTGTGCTGTATCTGAAATATTCATGCACATAGTTAGCTGAAAGTTAGCCGAATTTAATAGTGGTTTTATTGATAGGCACAAAAAACCGATGTGGTGTGATTGTGCGGGTCATGACATGCATCTATTTTCCCCCAAGGTCCTGATTGCGGCAGCGTGATAGCAAACTCATCTAGAAACCATCGTCTCAATCTTCTTGTATATTTTCCTTCGGGTTTAGACTGAAATCCGTCCATGCAATTTTCCGGACCAAAATCCCAGAATTTTATGAGGCCATCATCTTTCTCAAAAAAAATAACTATTATTTTCATTTTTTTTAGTTTGAAACTTGTTTTGTAGGCGATTGCCCCGTCTTCATGCTTTATCCATGCTTCCCAGTCATGATCCATCGAGTGTAGATCTTTTCTTTTCATTCCTTTAAATAGAATGATTGATTCGTTTGCGGAAAAATATCCATCTTCAAATATAACATAATGAATTATATTCATTGTCAATAATTTAAATTTTGTGAAATTTTATCAGTTTCTTATTTTCATCAATCAGGCTTACCCTATAGTTTTCTGATTGGGCATAAAAATAAGCGGAGAAGAAACTCGGATTTAGAAAAATGCAAAAAACATATTTCCAACTCTTTTCCTCTGAATTTTCATTGATCAGTAGATTGATTATTTTTGGCGTGATTAGTTTGCTATTCCAATCCTTGGACAGCTTAATGTGGATATCAGTTCCATTTCCAATTTAAAAATTCATACTTGATAAAAATTTCTTATGTGGATAAATAAGAATTTTCATTTTTGTCCTTTGATTTATTGCGTATGAAAATAGTGCATATTCCACGATATTCCAATTGATGCCATCGCTGATTGAAGAGATGCTGAAGCTGAAATTTTGCCCCATGAAAAATTAAATGCGGAGAATGTTTTCTTTATCTCATCAGGACCTTTTCCCAAGACTTCAGCAAGTAATTTGGCTAGTCGGTTTTTGTCGGCTATTAATTGGTACTCTGTCGTGTTATATCCATATTTTTTTGTATTTCCCCCATCCCACGATAGCCAAACACTCTTCATGCAATAATTTTTAAAAATAAAATTTATGCCAAACTCAAATTCATTCAATCTTCCGCAGGTTGATAAACTGTGCACATAAGTGTTTGTTTTATTGTCTTCTATCTCAATGTTATTTTCTTTTGCAATTTGAATAAATTCAGATTCGTTAAGTGGCGCCATCATGATGCCATCCAATAGGAAATAACCACTTTCTTTATCAAAGGATAATGTTTTCATTTTTTGAAACCTTGCCGGATGACCTGGTACGGAGTGGTAATACGATAATCTCCAGCCGGACAATATGCCTTGACCGCTATCGGATGAGATTTTCGCATATCCACTCTAGAGTTTTCGCATAGGAAATATTTCCTTGTTCCCGTTCTTGGGCCGCATCATGAAGAAAAGAGTTCTGTAGTTCCGGAGTTCTCTTTTGCGCGATCCACATGCAAATAGAATCAGCGATAGCATGATCTATATTTTCCTCATCAAGTATTTTTGCCATCATGTGCAAACCTTTCAAAACATGATTTTTCCACATGTGGAATTCGGCCACAATCATGCGCAGTCTCAGGGATTTGCTTTTTTCGAAGCGATCAAGAATTTTCTCTTGTTCATAGCTTGGTGAGTTTTGTAGGTAGTAACTAAATATAGCTTCAATATGGCTATTGAAAACATCGTCGTCGTCGGCAGATACATTGATGGCGATGATATTTTGTGCAATTTTTAACATGGCTGCGTTTGCAGGACTTTGCCATGCTATATCCCAGATGACCTGATGTAGTTCCGGGCTATAAAATTCGCGTTCGAGCAAGCTGGCAAAAAAATCAAGTTCGTTGCTTGTAAGTGGTGCAGTTTTTTTTGCGATAATTTTTCTTCGCAAATTTTTAAGATATTTTTCTTCCAGACGCAATTTTTTCATCATTAATTAGAGTGAACTCTATTTGATTGATAGTCTCATTTTATCTATGATAGTTTGAACTGATGATTTTTCTCGTCTTTTTTGAAATGGTATAAGTGACGGATCTTCCCATTGATGTTTTTCCACCTAGTATTTTTTCACCGGGTGCAAAATTTGGTACGAAGGTTATTTTAATATCTTCGTTGTTGTCTTGAATATATATTTCAAAATCTGAAATATTCCTTTGCTCTTTTCTGAATTCAACCAAAGCCACGAGCAATTTTTCAAGATTTTTTCCGGAAATTTTTTCTTCCAGGTTTTCCATTTTGGATATATGTTTTTTCATATCTCTATCGGGATAGGAAATGTTTGTTGGAGTACTCTGCTAGTTAATATTTATTTTCTTTATTATATATTTGTGTTTTTGCCATATATTATCATTGTCGAGCAAAGTGATGATTTTTGATCTGCCTTGATTAGTATGTATCCCCACGAGAAAGAAAAAAAATCCTCGTACTTTTTCGATATTTCCGCTGATTGACCTAGTGATTTTGAAACTAACTTACTAAGATATTTTTTTCATTGATCATGTCCAAGTGACTGGAGTTATAGCCAAGTCTGTTTGTGACTCCATCTGTCCAGAATATTTCAATAATGCAAAGAATTCCATTTTTAAGTCTTAAATTTACTCTTGTTTCCACATTGAGAAATTGAATATTTCGCATGCTATATGTTTCAAAGTCATTTATTTTTCCAAAATATTCAAGAAAATTTATGTTTTTTATTTCTTTTGTTGATGTGTTTTTGTTTACGTGAAAATTCTCATTTATTTCGATATCTCCAGTATTTTTATTTATATTCATTTATGGCGTCGGAAATTTAAATATTTTTCATTAGCTTTGAGTTTTGATATATCTGAATCATCAATGAAATATTGATTTCCTCCTCCTGCGTCTGTAATGTATGTGCCAATAGCTCTTGCTTCCTTTGCTGCCATTCCTTAAGCGCATGGATGGTTTTTTTGCATCGATGACCCGTTGTGGAATGTGGTTGCTGGTAATTTTTAAGAAATTTTTATAAAAATATCTTGCTTTAAAGTAATTTAATGAAATTCATTTTTGATAATTTATTTTAATTATTGTCTTGTCTTTTTTTGAGATAAGATAAACCACCGTCCGACCCAGCGAGGTTTTTCCTCCTAGCATTGGACTCTCTCCCTTTGCAAGACTTGGGTGGAATGTTAACTCT
The DNA here is from genome assembly GCF_002735705.1 of Janthinobacterium sp. BJB426. Classification (GTDB taxonomy): domain Bacteria; phylum Pseudomonadota; class Gammaproteobacteria; order Burkholderiales; family Burkholderiaceae_D; genus Janthinobacterium. The sequence goes on along the minus strand of NZ_PDZL01000013.1, from coordinate 106,033 downwards.
ATTTCATTATCATCATCTTTTATGTAGATAATGAAATCTTCAATATTTTTGTTTTTTTCAAAATCAATATAGGCAATTGTTATATATCTAAAGTATTATCCAGAAATTTTGTCATCAAATTTTCGGACTTTTTCCATAATTTTTTCTCCTTTAATTTCTTTGTTGGACTCAATATTTTGTGCGGATGATTTGTGTGTAAAAGTTCGATGGTCAGCACCTTGTCGAGCGCGATGCTGGCATCGTCGGACAGCATTTCCACCACATAGGAAAAGTCGCGCGACAGGCTTTCGCTGGCGGACAGGCTGTTGGCGAGGAAGCGGATGCCGGCGGGGCCGTCGCCATGCGGAAAGCGCAGGCGCAGCAGGCGCTGACCCTGCATGTCGCCCGTCAATGCCGCCCATGCCGTCGTCGTATCGGGGAACTCGCTCATCGCGCATCGCTTCACGGTAGGGATCGTTGGCCGACTGTAGCAATAGCGAACACAAGCGTTTTGCGCAGCCGCAAGGATCAATCGTTGAATGAGGGCATCAAGTGCATTTCGTAATGTTTGTCATCGCGGTGGCGCGGCGTTGCCGCATCGCCAAGGAAACTGTTGCAGCCGAGGCCGCCTTGTGGCGCTGCCGTCAACGTCGTCCCTTGCACATCGCTGGCGCGCAGCACCAGCACGATGTCGTAGCGCACGAGCGGCTGGCTGAACAGCATCAGCATGTGCCGCAGCGCTTGGCTGCCAGCGGCGCGCGGCAGGAAGCTGGCGTGCTGCTTGGCAGTGAGCGGACCGAGGCGCAGGCGCACGGCCAGGTCGGGGCGGCGGCAGCGCTCGCCGACGGTGGCGCGCTGGCCCAGCACGGCATTGGCCATGCCCAGCGCCGTCTGTTCGCGCGGCGCCAGCACGTCCCTGGCTCCCGTCGCCTCGTCGATATGGCAGGGCACGCCGAAGTGGTCGGCAAGGATGCGCGCCATGACGATGGACGAGAGGTTGCGCTGCTGCAGCAAGCCGCTGTACAGGCCGGCGGCGGCCTCGTCCTGGCCCTGGCCCGGCTGGCATGCGGCCAGAGCCAGCAGGCGCGACAGGAAGTCCCCGCTGTGGCCGGCTTGCTCGACGCGGTATTTTTGCCAGGCCTGATAAAACAGGGCCACGGCGCGGCTGGAAAACAGGTCGAGAAAGGCGCGCGGGCCGGTGACGCGTTCGCTGTGCTGGTGCGCGGCGATGCGCTCCGAATAGTGGCTGGGCAAGCTGCCCTGGCAACCCAGCAGGCCCATGAAGGCGGGCGTGAGGTGGATGGGCTTGCCGTGGCCGGACAGCAGCGCCAGCAGCAGGGCATCGGCATCCTCGATGCCGCCGGTCGCGAGCGCTTCGACCTGGCTGGCGGGAAAGCGCAGCGAGACGCTATTGTCGAAGCGCACGAGCTTTGCCAACGCCGTGTGTTCGTCGATGCCGTGTTCGGCCAGCCACGCCAGCAGCAGGCGCAGCGCCTGGAAGCACTCGAAGCGCTGCGGCGCGTCGAGCAATTGCTGGATCACGCTGGGGTGGCGTCGGCGCTGCGTTCCGGGCATCGCAGGAGTTCCTCGCCGCTGCGGTGCGACAGCAGCGTCAGTTGGCTAAAGCAGTTGAGCTGGCTGTTCAGGGCGAAATAGCGCTGCAACACCTGGGCAAAGATATGGATGCTGCAGCCGACGAAGGCTTGCTCGTCGATGCCCAGGCGGATGGCGATGCCGGGCATCAGGGTGGGAAACGGCACGGTGGGCATCCAGGCACGCGTGCTGCCGTGTTCGAGCGTGACGATGCCCTGGATCAGGCGCTGCGTGGTGGGCGAGCGGGGCAGGTCATACAGGCTGAGCATTTTCTGGAATTCGGCCAGGCCCGCTTGCGTCAGGCTGGAGTAATTGAGCGACAGGTGCGCAATCAGGCGCCAGTGCGTGTCCGCCAGGAAACGCAGGCTGGGCGTGGGCTTGCGCAGGAAGCGCGCGGGGATGCCGTCGGGCACGTCTTCGGCCAGCAGGTCGCCACCGGGCAAGCCGTAATGCAACTGCGTGGGCAAGTCGCGGTTGCTGCACAGCAGCTGCGTCGAGACGGTGGCGCAGGCCGCGCTGCCTGGTGAAAACTGCGGGTCGATCAGGCTCAGCCGCATTTCATGGCCGGGGCTGATGGCGGCCACGGCTTCGTCGCGGCGCGCCAGCCAGTATTGACCATACTCCTGGCCCTGTTCTACCTGAGAACCCTGCAGCGAGGCATACAGCGGCAAGAAAGTGCTGAGGCGCTCGCCGGCCTCGTCCTTGCGCACCACGGTGACGCTCTCGATGTTGTGGATGTCGTAGGCAAACGCATGCGTGGCATCGGCCACCAGCGCGTAGTCGGGTTCGGTATGCGTGAGGCGGATCGGCACGCCGGACTTGGCGAACAGGTTGACGACGGGCGTGCAGCCGAGCAAGAGATTATCGGGGCTGACGCCGGACAAGAGCCGCGCCTCGTGGCTGTCGCTGCGCACGCCCATGAGCGGCAGGTGCAGGGTGAACTGGCGGCACTGTTTTGGCAGCAGGGCGGCCAGCAGGGACCATGCGATATCGATGAAATGGAATTTTTCCGGAAACGCAAAGTACTCGGTCAGCAGGCGCAGGGCCGGGTGCGAGCGGGCGGAAATGGGGATCAGCGCCTCGTCCTCCGCATAGCCGGCCGGCGCCAGCACGGTGCCGTCGACGGCCAGCCACGGGCCGTGTTCGTCCAGCGCCACGTACGCTCCCGCGCCGTGCAGGAACAGGGCGTCAAGCAGGGCCGCGCGCACCGACGGTTCGCCATCGGCAAACATGCGCAGGCTGGCAAAGCCGGACTGGTCCAGGTGGTACTGCTCGCTGCTGCTGGTGAACTGCATGCTGAGCAAGGCGCTGGCGCCGGCGGGCAGGCGCAGGCCGGGCGGCGCGTCGATGAGCGGCGAGAAATGCAGACGCGTAATGGCCAGCGGCGCCAGGGTCACGTCGTACGCGCTGGTGAACTTGCAGGCCACGCCCTGCACCGGATGCGAGCGCAGCACCGTGCCGCGCGCAATGTGCACAGGCTGGGCCAGCTGGCCGCCGCTCGGCGCTTCATCGGCGGCGATGCGCACGATGGAGCACGAGGGAAAGGGCCGCAGGTAGTGCGGGTACAGGGTTTCCAGCAAGGAGTTGGTAAATTGCGGATAGGCGTCGTCGAGGCGTTTTGACACGCGCGCCGTGAGCAGGGCAACAGACTGGATCAGGCGCTCGATGTGCGGGTCTTCGCACGTCTCGCCGGCGATCAGCAGGCGCCCGGCCGCCTTCGGATAGCGGCTGGAAAATTCGCGCGTGTACTGGCGGAACAGGCCCAGCTCACGCTCGTAATACGGCAGTAGTTGTTCCACGGTCGCGCTCTCCGCCAGCAGGAAAGCTTCATGCTGGCATCAGGCGCGAAGGTGGGTGTTGATGCGTAACAATGAATTTTAGAAATGGTACTCCGCGCGTATCATCGGCGTCTTCGCCGTTTGCCCCACGTTGCCCGTGGTGGCGGGCGAGTTGCCGAACTTGTTCTTCCAGTACTGGTATTCCAGACCCACGCGGAAGGTGTTCTTGGCGCTGCCCAGGGCGGCGCCCACGTCGAACATCACTTGCATGTCGATATTCGTTTCCACCGCCGTCTTGCGGCCCACTTCATCATTGCCTTTTGAATCGATGAGGTTAAAGAAACCTTCGAACGAGAATAGCGGCGACAGGGGGATGCCCCAGGCGCCCGTCAGCATGGCATGCGTCTTATACGTGTAGCGGCCCGTCACTTGCGAGATGGGCGGGAAGGCGCCGCTGGGGGCGTTGCTTTCGCGCAGCAACAGCAGGCTGGTGTTGAAGAAGCCGGGCACGTCCCACATCAGTGTCGGGCCGGCCACCAGCATGCGCTTGCGCGAGTTGTAGCCGACGTCATTTTTCGTGTTGACGTCGAAACCCAGGGTGACGCCGACGCCGCGCACGGGGCCGAACTTGATGTCGCTGCCGCGCACCTTGCCGATGTCGATGGTGTTGCGGTACACCAGGTACGCTTCCTGCGCGCCGGACGTCTTGCCCAGCGCGCCAGGGTCCTTGCTGTCGGAGATCAGGAAATCCAGGTTGACGAAGTTGCTGCCGTATTTGTAGCCGCTGGCGTGCGTGATGGCGAAGATGTTTTTCTTGATGTCGTCGGGATTGAACGGCTCGCGGTAGTCATTGCCGGCGCGCCAGCTCAGCGCGGTATCGCTCCATTCGGCAGCCTGGGCGGTTGCGCCCACGCCGAGGGTGGTAGTGAGGCAGAGCAACAGACACGGTATGGTTTTTGGCACTTTCGGCTCCTGATGGCGGTGTTGGGAAACGGGAAATGAAATAGCAGGGGGCGTAACCCGCACGATGCGCTGCGATGAGGCAACTTGCGCGCCGTTCAATCCATGATGCGAGAAGCGCCGCGTTGGGCGATATGTTTTATCTGCATACTTACTATCAGTTCTTGCATATAATCATCGCACCTTCTCGCCCTTGCGGGGCAAGGCGGCCGCTGTAAAGCTGATAATTTTTTTCAAAATTGTATACAGGTGTTGTTTTTTTGCGGAAATAGAAATGCGCGCCGCCACGCCATCCCCCAAGCGCTGCGGATGCCGATACGATAGAGACAAGAGCTTGAATTTCTCCACCGGCGCCAACGCCGGCGACCCTGCAGCGAGGCACGAAAAAAACAATGACGGCACGCCTGGAATTACTCGATATCAGCAAGCGCTATCCGGCCGTGGTGGCCAATGACGGCATCTGTCTCACCGTCGCGCCCGGACAAATCCACGCCGTGCTCGGTGAAAACGGCGCCGGCAAATCGACCCTGATGAAAATCATCTACGGCGCGGTGCAACCCGACGGTGGCCGCATCCGGTGGAATGGCCGCGAAGTCGAGATCGCCAACCCGTCGGCCGCGCGGGCGCTGGGCATCGCCATGGTGTTCCAGCACTTTTCCCTGTTCGACACCTTGACCGTGACGGAAAACATCGCCCTCGGTTTGCCCGCCGGCACCAACATGGCGGAGCTGGCGCAGCGCATCGAAGCGACGGCGCGTCAGTACGGCCTGGACCTGGAACCGCAGCGCCACGTGCACACGCTTTCCGTCGGCGAATGCCAGCGTGTGGAAATCGTGCGCGCCTTGCTGGCCAAGCCGCAACTGCTGATCCTCGATGAACCGACGTCCGTGCTGACGCCGGGCGCCGTGGAGAAACTGTTTACGACCTTGCGCCAGCTGGCGACCGAAGGCTGCAGCATCCTGTACATCAGCCACAAGCTCGACGAAATCCGCGCCCTGTGCCATACGTGCACGGTGGTGCGCGCCGGCAAGAATGCGGGCGTGTGCGACCCCTCGCAAGAGTCGGCGGCCAGCCTGTCGCGCATGATGATCGGCGCCGAGCCGCCCGCCGTCACCCGCGTGGCGCGCACGCCCGGTACCGTCATGCTGAGCGTCAAGAATTTGCAGTTGCCGAAGAGCCATCCGTTCGCCACGCAATTGATCGATATCAATTTCGACGTGCGCGCTGGCGAGATCGTCGGCATCGCGGGCGTGTCCGGCAATGGCCAGCAGGAATTGCTGGCGGCCCTGTCGGGTGAAGACATGCGCGCGGCCCCCGCCAGCATCGTGCTCAATGGCACGCCGGCGGGACGCTTGCCGCCAGGCCGCCGCCGCGCGCTGGGCTTCGGCTTTGTGCCGGAAGAAAGGCTGGGGCGCGGCGCCGTGCCCGACATGGGGCTGGCCGACAACGTGTTATTGAGCTTGCAGACACCGGCCACCATCCGCCATGGCTTCGTGCGCCATAACGTCATCGCGCAGCGGGCGGCCGCCATCATCGCCCGCTTCCAGGTGAAGGCGGGCGGGCCGCAGGCGCTGGCGCGCAGCCTGTCTGGCGGCAACTTGCAGAAATACATAGTCGGACGCGAAGTCATGCGTGAACCCACGGTGCTGGTGGTGGCGCAGCCGACCTGGGGCGTGGACGTGGGCGCGGCCGCGCAAATCCGCGCCGAATTGCTGGCGCTGCGCGATGCCGGTTGCGCGCTGCTGGTCGTCTCGGAAGAGCTCGATGAATTGTTCGATATCAGCGACCGTTTGCTGGTGATGGCGAAGGGAAAAATCTCGCCATCGCTCGACGTGGCCGAGGCCAGCGTGGCGCAGGTGGGTCAATGGATGAGCGGGCTGTGGCCGCAGGAGGCAGCCCATGGCTAAGTTCGCCTTGCGCCTGGAAGCCCGGCCCACACCGTCGCGCCTGATGTCGTGGCTGTCGCCCGTGCTGGCCGTGCTGCTGACCGTGCTGTGCGGCGCGCTGCTGTTTATCGCGCTGGGACACGATCCGCTGGCCGGTCTGGCCGTCTTCTTTGTCGAACCCTTGCGCGACGCGCACGGCTGGTCCGAGCTGGGCCTTAAAGTCGCGCCTTTGTTGTTGATTGCCGTGGGCCTGGCCATCTGCTTTCGCGCCAACATCTATAACATCGGCGCGGAAGGACAACTGACCCTGGGCGCCATCTGCGGCGGCGCGGCCGCGCTGTACCTTGATGACGGCGTCGGTGGCGCGGCCATCATCGGCGTGTCCCTGCTGGCCGGCATGGCGGGCGGCATGGCGTGGGCGGGACTGGTGGCGTGGCTGCGCGACCGCTACAACGCCAGCGAAATCCTCGTCTCGCTGATGCTCGTCTACATCGCCCAATTGCTGCTCAGCTATCTCGTGTATGGCGTGCTGCGCGACCCGGAAGGGTTTAACTTTCCCCAGTCGAAACTGCTGTCGGACGGCTTGCTGTTGCCGATGGTGATCAGCGATACGCGCTTGCACGTGGGCATCGTGTTTGCTTTGCTGGCCTCGCTGGGCGGCTGGCTGTACTTATCCAGAAGCATTGCCGGCTTCCGCCTGCGCGTGGGTGGCATGGCGCCGGCCGCCGCCCGCTATGCGGGATTTTCCTCGCGCAAGACTCTATGGTCGTCGCTGCTGATTTGCGGCGCCCTGTCCGGCCTGGCGGGCGCCTGCGAAGTGCTGGGGCCGATGGGGCAGTTGACGCCCACGGTCTCGCCCGGCTACGGCTTTGCCGCCATCATCGTCGCCTTCGTCGGACGCTTGCATCCCGTGGGCGTGATTTTTTCCAGCTTCGTCATGGCCCTGTTTTATATCGGCGGCGAACTGGCGCAATCGCGCCTCGGCCTGCCCAGCGCGATCACGGGCGTATTCCAGGGCATCTTGCTGTTTGCCTTGCTCGCTTGCGACGTGCTGATCCAATACAAACTGCGCTGGAGGAAACATGGATAACCTGCTGCTCACCATCGCGCCCTTGATCGCCGCCAGCATCAATGCGGGCACGCCGCTGATGCTGGCCGCCCTCGGTTTATTGGTGAATGAAAAGGCAGGCGTGGTCAACCTGGGCGCGGAAGGCATGATGCTGGTCTCGGCCATCACGGGCTTTGCCGTGGCCGTCAACACGGGCAGTGCTACCCTGGGCTTTCTGGCGGGGGCGGGCGCCAGCATGGTGCTGTCCGGTTTCTTTGCCTGGCTGACCGTGTGGCTGGGCACGAACCAGTACGCGACGGGCCTGGCTTTATCTCTGTTCGGCGCCGGTGCCTCGACGTATATCGGCTTGAAGTATGTGGGCAACAGCTTGCAGAATGGCCGCTTCGGCATCCCTTTGCTGGAAGATATTCCCGTGCTGGGGCCGGCCCTGTTCCGCCAGCATCCGATGGTGTACTTGTCCTTGCTGCTGTGCCTGGCCATCGCCTGGTTTCTGTACCGCACGCGGGCGGGACTCGTGCTGCGCGCCGTGGGCGAATCGCCCGCGTCCGCGCATGCGCTCGGCTATCCCGTGCGCCCCATCCGCCTGGCGGCCGTGCTGTTCGGCGGCGCCTGCTGCGGCCTGGCCGGTGCGTTTTTATCGCTCGTGTACACGCCCCTGTGGGTCGAGGGCATGGTGGCGGGACGCGGATGGATCGCGCTGGCGTTGACCACGTTTGCCACCTGGCGCCCCGCGCGCGTGGTGGGTGGCGCTTACCTGTTCGGCGGCATCACCATTTTGACGTTTCACGCGCAGGCGCTGGGCGTACCCATCGCGTCGCAACTGCTGTCGATGCTGCCGTATGTGGCGGCCATCGTCGTTCTGGTGCTGATCTCCAGCAATGCCAATTACATCAAGCTCAACATGCCCGCTTCGTTGGGGAAAAATTTCAATCCCGGAAATTAATCACTCACCACAAGGAAAACCATGTCCAAGAAACTGTTGTGCGCCGCCGTTTGCAGTGCGGCGCTGATGCCCGCCATGCCCGTCATGGCCGCCGCTCCCGCCACTGCGCCGCTGAGTGTCGGCTTTGTTTACATCAGCCCCATCGGCGACGCGGGCTGGACCACGCAGCATGATCTGGCCCGCAAGGAAATGGAAAAGGCGCTGGGCAACAAGATCACCACCAAGTATGTGGAAAACGTGCCGGAAAGCGCCGATGCGGAAAGGGTGATCCGTGACCTGGCGCAAACGGGCAGCAAGCTGGTCATCACGACCTCGTTCGGCTACATGAATCCCACCTTGAAAGTGGCGAAACAATTTCCTAATGTGAAGTTCATTCATTTGACGGGATACAAGACGGCCGTCAACGTGGCCAATACCAACGCGCGTTTCTACGAGGGCCGCTACCTGGCCGGCGTGTTGGCAGGCAAGATGAGCAAGACGCATGTGGCCGGTTATGTGGCGGCGTTTCCCATCCCGGAAGTGTTGCAGGGCGTTAACGCCTTCACGCGCGGCATGCGCAGCGTCGACCCCAAGGCGGAAGTGAAAGTGGTGTGGGTCAATAGCTGGTTCGATCCGGGCAAGGAGCGCGACGCGGCCATCACCCTGATCGGCCAGGGCGCCGACGTGGTCACCCACCACACGGACTCGACCGCCGTGGTGCAGGCGGCCGAAGAAAAGGGCAAGTATGCGATCGCCTACCACTCGGACATGAAAAAGTACGGCCCGAAGGCGCAGCTGGCCGCCGTCACCCACCATTGGGGCGACTACTATACGAAGCAGGCGCAGGCCGTGCTCGACGGCACGTGGAAGTCCAGCAGCACCTGGGGCGGCATCAAGGATGGCATGGTCAAGCTGGAAGGCATCAACGCCGCCGTGCCGGCCGACGTGAAACAGTTTGTATTGGCGCGCGAGAAAGACTTGGTTGCTGGCAAGCTCAATCCTTTCAGCGCGCCGATCAAGGATAACGACGGCAAGGTGCGCCTGGACAAAGGCGTGCTGGACGATGCGGCGCTGACGAAGATGGATTATTTTGTCGAAGGCGTGGCAGGAAAAGTTTCCGGAAAGTAATAGGTTTGAGTTTGAACTTGCTGTAATATTGCCGGAAACGGGAGCCAGGCCGGGGATACATGCGCATTCCCGGCCCATCCACACAGCAGAGCCTGAACAGGCCCGTACCGGAGATTGACCCATGGATAGACTGGAAGTATTCAAGATTATCGCGCTGCAAGCGAGCAAGGGCGAGCTGACGTTCCCCGCCAACGTCAAGGCCACCTTGAAGCTGCAGGAAGCGCTGGACGACCCCGATTGCCATATCGAAGCGGCTGCCCGCATGGTCATGGCCGAGCCGCTGCTGTCGGCCCGGGTGGTGGCCTTGGCCAACTCGGCCGCCTACAACCGTTCCGGCAATGAAATCGCCAATGTGCGCGCGGCTGTCTCGCGCCTGGGTTTTGCCACATTAAAGTCGATGGTGGCGTCCGTCATCGTGCGCCAGCTGGGCAGCCAGATTACCGACCCGCAATTGCGCGCCAAGGCGGCCAAGCTGTGGGAACACACGGCCCACGTGGCCGCGCTGAGCCAGGTGATCGCGCGGAAAGTCACGCACGTGGACGTGGAAACGGCCATGTTCGCCGCCATCGTGCACGAAGTGGGCGGCTTTTATCTGCTGTCGCGCGCCGAGGAATATCCGGGCTTGCTGGACGACAATACCGAAGACTGGATCGAATACGGCGAAAAGCTGATCGGCCGCGGCGTGCTGCGCCAGTTGCAAGTGCCGGACATGGTCTTGCAAGCCGTGGAAGGCATGTGGCATGGCGGCAGCCCGTTCCCGCCCCGCACCTTGGGCGCGACCCTGGTGCTGGCCAACGATCTGTCGCCCGTGGGCTCGCCTTTGCACCCGCCGGAAAGCGCCGCGCGGCGCCAGGCGGCGGCGAAGATCGACTTCGGCATCGGCGGCAGCACCTTGCACACCATCCTCGAGGAATCGGCCGAAGAGATCGAATCCTTGGCGGCCGCACTGCTGGTCTGAACGTTCTCCCTGCCAAATCCCCGCCCTTGCCGCGGGGATTTTTTTCGTCCGCATTTTGATCCATCTTTCCCCATGGCATACAATCGCCGGCTCGGCCATCCGCCGGACCGCTTTCCTCCTCTTACCCAAAGGATCTTATGCAGAAGCTGTTTTCTTCCCTGGCCGTCACGGCGCTCGCTTCCAGCCTGGCGCTGGCGTTTTCCGCCCACGCCGCGACCGGCATGCCCGTGGTGCAGGAAGCACCCTTGCGCGCCCACCTGGCCTTCCTGTCCAACGATTTGCTGGAAGGCCGCGGCACGGGCCAACGGGGGGCTGACCTGACGGTGGCCTACCTGGAAACCCAGGCGCAGATGGCCGGCTTGCAACCCGTGCGCGGCAACAGCTACCGCCAGAGCGTGCAGATCGCCGGCGTGAAATCCTTGCCAGCCGAGAGCAGCCTGCAGGCTGTGGCGGGCGGCAAGCCCGTACCGCTGGCGTTCGGCCCGGACTGGGTCTGGGCTACGGGCGACTCCGTTGGCGCCCACACCTTCGACGCGCCACTGGTATTTGTCGGCTACGGCATCACGGCCCCGGAAGAAGGCTGGAACGATTTCAAGGGTGTCGATGTCAAAAATAAGATCGTCGTCATGATGGTCAACGACCCGCAGCCGACCGCTGCCGAACCAAACCGTTTCGCTGGCAAGGCGCTGACTTACTACGGCCGCTGGACCTACAAATTCGAGGAAGCCAAACGCCAGGGCGCGGCTGGCGTGTTGCTGATCCACACGAAACCGTCCGCGTCGTACGACTGGAGCGTGGTGCAGAACAGCTGGAGCGGCAGCGAGCGCTTTCAATTGGCTGACCGCACTGCCGGCACGCCGCTGCAGGGCTGGATCGCGGAAGACGCGGCGCACCGCCTGTTTGCTGCGGGTGGGCAGGATCTGGACGCCTTGCGCGCGCAAGCGGAAAGCAAGGACTTCAAGGCCGTCGCATTGAACGCCAAGCTGAGCGGCGAAATGAAGTCGGCCGTGCGCAAGGTGGAACAGTTCAATATCGCCGGCATGGTGCCGGGCACCGACCCGACACTGAAAGAGGAAGCCGTCATCTACAGCGGCCACTGGGACCACCTGGGCAAGCAAGGGGATAGTGGCGATACGATCTACAACGGCGCCGTCGACAACGCTTCCGGTACGGCTGGCTTGCTGGCCATGGCGCAGGAAGCCGTGAAAAAACCGGCGAAGCGCACGCAGATCTTCCTGTGGGTAGCGGCCGAGGAACAAGGCTTGCTGGGCAGCGCCGCGTATGCGGCCGACCCGCTGTGGCCCCTGAACAAGACGGCTGCCGCGCTGAACCTCGATAGCCTGAACTTTGTCGGTGCCACGCACGACATCGGCGCGCAGGGCAGCGAGCGCACGGAGCTGGGCGCCATGGCAGCCACGGTGGCCAAAGCCATGGGCATGCATATCGCGCAGGCGCGTCCCGACCTGGCGGGCGGCTATTTCCGCAGCGACCATTTCAGCTTTGCCAAGGCGGGCGTGCCCGCGTTTTCCATCAATGGCGGACGCGAGTACATCAAGGACGTGGCCGCGTCGAAAGCCAAGGCGGCGGCCTACGGCCCCCGCTACCATCAAGTCACCGATGAGTACGATGCCAGCTGGGATTTGTCCGGCATGACGCAGCAGGCGCAATTTACCCTGAACCTGGGGCAAGCCGTGGCCAACGCGGCGAAGATGCCGGCCTGGAAGGCGGGTGATGCGTTTGGCAAGGCGCGCGAGCAGGCGAAGTAACTGTCTCGGCATAAAAAAACCGCTCAATCTTGAGCGGTTTTTTTTACGTCTCAGCTCGCCTGTTCCAGTCTGCGCTGCGTGTGCCGGTACTTGCTCCACACCAGCAGCAGCAACAGCGGCATGGCGCCACCGACCATGCACAGGGCGGGCCAGCCGCCGGCGGCAAAGCTGGCGCTGGCCAGGGCCGAGCCAGCGGAGGCGCCGATGAAGCCGCCCGCGATAAAAACCGTGGTGACCCTTGCCCGCGCATGCGGCGCCAGTTTATAGATGATCGACTGGTGCGTCACTTGCAAGCCCATCACGCCCATGTCCAGCAGGACGATGCCGATCAACAGCAGCACCAGCGAATGGGCGCCAAAGCCGATCAAGGCCCAGCCCGCGATCGAGGCGACGGCCAGCAGCCAGGTGGCCTGGCGCGCATAGCCGCGGTCGGCCATGCGGCCCGCCGTATTCGCTGCAAACGCGCCCGTGGCGCCGGCCAGGCCGAACAGGCCGATCTGCATTTCCGAATAGTGATACGGCGCGCCGCTGAGCAAGAAGGTCAGGCCCGTCCAGAACACGCTGAAGGTGCCCAGGCCCAGGCCCGAGAACAGGGCGCGCTGGCGCAGCAACGGTTCCTGGCGGATGATGTCGGCCAAGGAAGCCAACAGCTTGCCGTATTGCAGCTTGCCGCGTGGCGCTTCGTTTGGCAGGATGCGGCGCAGCATGACGAGCAGGGCCGCGACGACGATGGCGGCCAGCACGTAGACGCTGCGCCAGCCGCCGCTGATCTGCGACACCGTGCCGGACACGGTACGCGCCAGCAAGATACCCAACAACAAGCCCGTCATGACGGTACCCACCATGCGGCCCCGGCTGTGATCCGGCGCATATGAAGCCACCATGGCCGTGACGACCATTAATGCGCTGGATGTGATCCCCATCAAGACGCTGGCGATGGCAAAGACGATAATATTCTGGCTGGTAGCGGCCAGCAGCAGGGCGCCGATCTTGGCGATCAGCATCCACGTCAGCAACTGGCGGCGGTTCAGCACATCGCTGAGCGGCACCAGAAACACGATGCCCAGCACATAGCCGATCTGCGTGGCCGTGACCAGGTAGCCGGCTTGCGGCACGCTGACGCCAAACGAGGCGGCCAGCATGGAAGTGAGCGGTTGCACATAGTAGAGGCTGGCGACGAGCACGCCGGCGGACAGGGCAAACAGCAGGATGCGGGTCGACGTCAGCAGGGCGCCGGCGTCGATATTGGATGGTGCAGATTTCATGCGATGCAACTTTCTTGGAATGACGCTTTTGGATGAGCATGATAGCGGGGCTGCGCTTTTCTTGCCGGGCAGGGCCGATTTTGCGGCGGGGTGGAAGGAAACCCTGCAGGCAAAAACGCCAGGCAAAAAAATCCCGGCGATCGTTGCCGACGGCCGGGAAAAGGGTATAAGGAGATATACCGAGTGAGGAAGTTAAAACGTGTTCTAAACTTACTGCGCGTCGTTAGTCTCGGCCTGCGATGCTCACTGCCTCGGTGGCCCCGTGCATCCGCACAGCTCCGCGTCTCGTCCACAACTCACTTCCGCTCGCGACAGTTTAGAAAACGTTTTTATGACCGCGTGCCAGCTCCGCATGCACCTGCGCCGTGATTTCATACGAGCGCAGCCGGTGTTGGTGGTCGAAGATCTGCGAAGTGATCATCAGCTCGTCGGCGCCCGTTTCGGCAATGAAGGCAGCCATTTTTGCCTTGACGGTGTCCGGCGCGCCGATGGCCGTGCAGGACAGGACGGAATCGAGCATGGCGCGTTCCTGCGGACCCAGTTGCTCCAGGTACCCGGGCATGGGCGGCTGCAAACGCGACGGGCGACCGGTGCGCAGGTTGACGAACGCTTGCTGCATCGACGTGGCGCGCAAGTGCGCTTCCGCATCCGTGTCGGCGGCAAAGACGTTAAAGCCCAGCATCACATACGGTTTCGCCAATTGTTTCGAAGGCTTGAAGTGTTCGCGGTAGTAGGCCACGGCTTGCAGCATCATTTGCGGCGCGAAGTGCGACGCAAACGCATACGGCAAGCCCAGGTGGGCGGCCAGCTGGGCGCCGAACAGGCTGGACCCGAGTATCCACACGGGCACTTTCGCGCCCTTGCCGGGCACGGCCAGCACGCGCTGGCGCGGTTCGTCGGACATATAGTCGATCAATTCCAGCACGTCTTGCGGGAACTGTTCCGCATCGGACTGCAGGTCGCGGCGCAGGGCGCGCGCCGTCGTCTGGTCGGAGCCGGGCGCGCGGCCCAGGCCCAGGTCGATGCGGCCCGGATGCAGCGCTTCCAGGGTGCCGAACTGTTCCGCGATGACGAGCGGCGAGTGGTTCGGCAGCATCACGCCGCCGGCCCCCACACGGATGGTTTTCGTACCGGCCGCCACATGGGCGATGACGACGGCCGTGGCGGCGCTGGCGATGCCCGGCATGCCGTGGTGTTCGGCCAGCCAGTAGCGGTTAAAGCCCCAGCGTTCGCCGTGCTGCGCCAGGTCGAGCGTGTTCTTGAACGACTGGCTGGCATCGCTGCCTTCGGCGATGGGGGCCAGGTCGAGTATGGAAAATGGAATCATGGTAGCGATATCGGGACGTGGTGGAAAATCACAATGGACGATTTGTCTATCCCCTGACGACAACAGGGTCGGCCTTGGAAGCGGCAGGGATGACAGGCTGTGCACATGATAATGCGAATCGGGAATTTGCGTACTGATCGGTAAAAAACTCGTATCGATTGGAAATCGATGCGGGCGATGCTAGAGTTGGCTTCCCTACTTTATGCGTCCCGCCATGTTCAAGAAACCCGTCCTGCTGACCCTGATTGGCCTGCTGCTGCAGCCCTCCGTTCACGCTGCGCCCGTCAGCCTGCAGGCGCAGGAGACGGCCCGCTACGCGCTGGCCACCTATCCCGAACCGCTGATCGCCAGCCTGGCAAAGATGGTCAGCTACAACACGGTGGCCGACCCGGCCGTGCCGTTTGCCGACAATCCCCAGCACACGGGTTTCAAGCGCTACCTGGCGGCCGAGGCGCAGCGCCTGGGCTTCGACTTCCAGGATCATGGCCACGTGCTGATCATCGGCATGGGCAGTGGCAGCGAACGGGTGGGCGTGATCACGCATGGCGACGTGCAGCCTGTGAACCCCGTCAAATGGGCCCGTTCGCCATTCGAGCTGGACCGCACCAGCGAACCTGGAAAACTGCTGGGACGGGGCACGGAAGACGACAAGGGACCGATTGCCACGGCCCTGTACGCGATGAAAGCCATCCAGGATCAAAAGGTGCCGCTGAGCAAGCGCATCGAGTTGTACGTCTACATGGCCGAGGAATCGGACTGGGAACCGCTGAAACAGTTCCTGAAAAACCATACGCCGCCGCAAGTGAACATCACCATCGATGCGGAATACCCGGTGGTGACGGCCGAGAAGGGCTATGGTTCCATCAAGCTGACCTTGCCGCCGCGCACAGCCTTGCCGGCCGATGGCGGCCCCGTGCTGACGAGGCTGACGGGCGGCTTTTTCGGCAGTCAGATTCCGGAAGACGCCCAAGCCGTCATTGAGCGCGCGCCGGCCGCGCTGGAAGCGGCCATCCGCGCCCGCGCGCAGCAGCAAACGGGCGCGCGCTACACGTATGCGCGCGATGGCGGCACCTTGACGGTGACGGCGCTGGGTGTGTCGGCCCACTCGTCGAAACCGGAAGACGGCGTCAACGCCATCAGCATGCTGGCCGACGCGCTGGCCGTGCGGCCGTGGCAGGGCACGCAGGCGGCTGACATGCTGTCATTCCTGAATGAACTGGTGGGTACTGGAATCTACGGCGAACGCTTTGGCCAGATCGCTTACCGCGACGGCTTCATGGGGCCGATGACGGTAGCGCCGACGGTACTGAAACAGAACGGCGGCGCGCTGGAACTGAATATCAATGTGCGCCGTCCGCAAGGCAAGACGGCGGCCGTGTTGCAGCAGCAGGTGACGGCTGCCTTCGACGGCTGGAAGGCGCGGCGCCACGTGCCGGCTACCCTGCAGGTGCAGATCGGCGAGCCGTGGCTGCAGACGGCGGCGCCGCAGATTCCCACCTTGCTGTCCGTCTTCGAACACTACACGGGCGTCATCAATCCGCAGCCGGTCGCCATCGGCGGCGGCACCAATTCGCGCCTGTTCCCGAATGCCGTCAGTTTCGGTCCGGCCATGCCGCACACCGTGTACACGGGGCATTCCGAACACGAGTTCATCACGGAAAAGCAGCTGCTGTTGAACTTGCAGATGTACACGGCCGTGCTGATCGAGCTGGCGAAATAGCGGCTTGTAAAAATGGACGGAAGTCATAGACTGCAAGCCTGAGACGAAGCCGGGCACTGAACTTTTTATGCGCGCGCCAGTCTTATGTTTCCATGTAGGAAGGGAGCAGCTATGCATGAACAAGACGAGGCCCGGCTGGCGCCAGGCAGGGCAGGCGGGGTAGCGCCGCGCCGGATTCCGCACGAGGGGAAGACATGAACTGGCCGCTGGAACTGGAAGTGGCGCACAAGCTGGCGCAGATGCGGGGTTGGCTGGAACAGGAGCGGGCGGGCGCCGTGCGTCTGCGCGGCGTGGACTGGTTTGCGTGGGCCACGGCGGGCGCGTCGAACAGCCACTACCATACGACCGAGTGCGGCTGCGCGGAAGTGCTGGTGACGCGCGACGCCGCCTACATCTTGACGGACGAAGCCGAAGCCATGCGCATGCGCGAGGAAGAAGTGCGCGGGCCATGGACGTGGCAAGTGTCGCCCTGGATGCAGCCGCAGCTGTATGAGTTGCGCGAGCATTTCGTGCGGCATGTGGCCGGCGGCGCGCCTGTCCTGTCGGACCGGCCCGGCTTGCACGAACGCAGCCTGCCCGTGGCCCTGCGTGAAGAGCGTCTGGTGCTGCTGGAATCGGAGCAGTTGCGCTACCGGCAGGTGGGGCAACTGGCAGCCAGCGCGGCTGCGGATGCGCTGCGCCAGGCTCGCCCCGACTGGAGCGAGCTGGAACTGGCTGCCGCGTGCGTGCGCGCGCTGTGGTTGCGGGGCTTGCAGGCCGTGCACGTGCTGGTCAGCGGGGAGGAGCGCCAACAGCGTTATCGGCGCGCACCGCCAGCGCAGGCGGTGCTGGGCACGCAAGCCGTGCTGGCCCTGTGCGGACGGCGTTTCGGCCTGTGCGCCAGCCTCAGCCGTCAACGGCGCTTCGGCCCGGCGCAGCATCGTGCCGATGGCGCGGCGGTGGTCATGGACGATGCCGATGCGGCCATGCTGGCGCTGGAAGCGGTGGCGCTCGACGCTTGCGAAACGGGCCATGCGCTGAGCATGGTGTATCACGCGCTCGACAGCGCCTACGCGTATGCAGGCCAGCCCGATACGGTGCGCACCAGCCGGCAGGGTGGCATCCATGGCTACCTGGCACCCGAAGTGGCGGCCGGCGCGCACACGGGAATCATCCTCAAGCGGGGCATG
Organism: Janthinobacterium sp. BJB426; assembly: GCF_002735705.1. GTDB lineage: Bacteria > Pseudomonadota > Gammaproteobacteria > Burkholderiales > Burkholderiaceae_D > Janthinobacterium. The sequence goes on along the minus strand of NZ_PDZL01000013.1, from coordinate 88,513 downwards.
GCGCTGGCCTTCCACCCCAGCCTGCCCGGCAGCACGGTGGAAGACACGTTTCTGCTCGACGGCAGCCAATTGCACAACCTGACGCACGACCCGGCCTGGCCTTCGGCCGTGGTGCAGGGGCGCCGCCGGCCGCTGACCCTGGCGCTGGCCTGATGCGGTCAGTTGCGACCAGCCTCGGCCAGTGTCGGTAAATATCAATAGCGCTGCAGCACGCCTTTTTGTACGCTGACCCGGTCGCCGATCTGGAAGGCGGGCTGGGTGTTTTGTACAAAGGTGCGCGTCGTGCCGTCGTCCAGGCGCAAGGTGACGCGGTACAGCAGGTTGCCCGCCGCCCCCGAGGTGCTGCCGGCGGTGCCCGACGTGCCCGCCTGCATGTCGCCACTGCCTTCGTCCATGCTGCGCGGCACGGTTACGATCGATTGCACCGTGGCTGAACTGATGTTCATGGTGGACTGGCTCAGTTCGCTGCTCATGTCGTTGCTGGTATCGGCGGCTGTACTGGCCGTGCTGCTGGCCGGCACGCTGCTTTGCGGCGTCGTGCCGGCCGGCGCGGCATAGGTTTCGCCGCTATTGCTGCGCGCCAGGCTGGTTTGGTCCGTGGAATGGCAAGCTGCCAGCAAGGCGCATGTCAGGCCGGTCAGCAGCAGGGTTGTTTTCGATCTCATCTTGGTCTCCTCATGGTCGCACACTCAGGATCGGCACCCGCGGTGATTGCGGATAGCGGCGATTGCTGCATGTAAGAGCATGGCGGAACAGGGATGTTCGGCGGCCGTCGTTGCCGATTGAGCTAGATCAAGTGTCCAATTGCCGTGCTTGGTATAAAAGATGCTGGCAATTACCACTTCGTGCGGCTGCACGTTTCCTCACTGTTGAATCGGGAGAAAAAATGTCATCTGGCCCTACAGCAAAACTGATCGATGAGTTGGTGCTGGCCATCGGCGGCACTGCGCGCGATGCCCGTGCGCGCCATGTGCTGGCCCAGGCCTTGCACGGCCTGGTGCGGCTGGCGCGCTCGGAACAGTTGCTGGACATGCAGCGCGACGCGGCACGCGCCATGGGGGCCGGCAGCCGGCGCGAAACGCGCGCCCTGATGCGGCGCCTGGGCAAGCGCAGCCAGGGGCAGTTGCGGCTGGCATTGCAGGATGGCGAAGCGGATCGCGCCTGACGCGCGCGCCATCCCCCGTTCAGGCTTCGGGCAGCGGCGCGTCCTTGACCAGGGCGGCGGCGACCATTTTCGGCCAGAGGAAATACAGCGGCAGGCAGACCGCCGCGGCGGCCGTGATATCGACCACCCAATCGCTGACGGCGCCACGGCGGTAGGGCAGGAAACTCTGGATGAATTCGTCCAGCGCACCCATGGCCGCCACCATCAGCACCGACAGCAGCGCGCGGCGCGCCATGCTGCCTTTCGTGCCGCTGAACAGGATCAGGGCCAGCACGCCATAGCCGACGGAATGCAGCACGCCGCCCGACGCATATTGACCCACGTCCGCGCGCACGCCGGGAATGTCGCCGATCAAGATCACCAGAGCATAGAGCACCAGCGCCGTGCGGTAGCGCAGGCGTTCGTAGCGGTCGGCAAAACACAGTTCGGGCAAGGGTGCAGGCATGAGGCGTCAGGACAGGTGGAAAGGCCGTCACAATATCATGGGCAGGGCGGGCCACCGTGTTTTTGCGCAAGAGCTTGCCGTGCAGGCAAAAAAAGGCCCGCGGGGACGCGGGCCAAAAACCCAAATGAAATGGGTCAAGAGTTGAGAGTTGCTCGGTACTCACCGTGTCGCGCGCCTTGCGGGCGCCCGCCACGGTCATGAAAGGGGAGTGGTGTGCCATCGCGGCACACCTGTCTGTAGTCAGGCATATCGGTTGCCTGTACAGCAGATGAAGCAAGTATAGGGGGCGAAGATGACGTGCTGATGACACGCCGCAACATTTTTTTGCGGCAGGCAGAAGGAGCGGGAAGATTGTGCATCATGGCAAGAATAGCCATGTTTCAGCAGTGACAGCGAAAAAAAAGCCCGCTGGTGAAAGCGGGCTTAAAACTATTTTCTTGGAGGAGAATAGTGGAGACAGGTGCATTATGCTGCGTCGCACGATATGTGTCTAATGGTCTTTTCAGATAACCATTATTATTTTTTGATATAACTATCTGCGTCTGTCTTCATTCCTTCACGGCCACCGTGTAATTGAGCGCCATGCGCCCGCCGTCGACATAGATGGTCTGGCCCGTCATGTAGGTGGCGTCGTCGCTGGCCAGGAAGGCGGCGATGCCGGCCACTTCCTCCGGCTCGCCGCAGCGGCCCAGCGGCGTGCGCGACAATATCGTGTGGCGCGCTTCCGGGCTCGACAGCACTGCCTGCTTGGCCAGTTCCGTCAGGATGGTGCCGGGACCGATGCCGTTCACGCGCACGCCATGCGGTGCCAGGTTCAAGGCCATGACCTTGGTCAGCTGATTGATGGCGCCCTTCGACACCACGTACGGCACCTGGTTAGGGATCGCCAGTTCCGCATTCACGCTGGACATATTGATGATGCAGCCGCTGTTGCGCTTGACCATCTCGCGCGCCACGGCCTGGCCGCACAGGAACATCGATTTCAGGTTGATGCGCATGACCCGGTCGAAATCGTCTTCGCAGACGTCGAGGAAATCGGCCGCGTGTGTCACGCCCGCATTGTTGACGAGAATATCGATGTGGCCGAACTGGGCCAGGGTTTCCTTCAGCATGGCGTCCACGTCCGCCTTCTGGCTGACGTCGGCGCAAAAGAAACGCGCCTGCGGGCCGAGGGCGGCGGCCGCCTGCGCGCCTTCTTCCTTGATGTCGACCAGCATCACTTGCGCCCCTTCGGCGATCAGGCGGGTGGCGCAAGCCAGGCCGATGCCCTGCGTGGCGCCCGTCACGATGGCGGTTTTATTGATCAGTTTCATGTGTGCTCCTCGGCGGTAATAGGGGCCGCGCTGCCCAGGTCACCGGCCCGCGCGGCAATGGGCAGATTTTAATCCCTGGGCAGGAATCAGAGGAGGATCGGTTCGTTCGGCAACTGGTTGCCGCGCGTGCCGTTGGCGGGGAAGTGGCTCTGCAGCAAGGTATTCAGCTGCTGCAAGGCATCAAGCGTACTGTCGTGGTAATTGCCATCCTTGAACCCTTTCGTCATGGTGCGGCATACGGCTTGCCACTGCTCCGGCGTGACGCGCCGGCCCACGTTGCGGTCGGCGACGATATCGACCTGGTGTTCGGCCAGGTTGATGTAGATCAGCACGCCTACGTTGTCTTCCGTATCCCACACGCCATACTGGGCGAACAGTTCGCGCGCCCGCTCGCGGTTGCTCACGCCCTGGTAAGCCATGCCCGGCGTCAGGGCCGCTTCGACGATCAGGCGCACTTCCGCCTGGTGCATCGCTTCACCATCGGCAATCGCCGTCTCGATGGCTTTCAAGGTGCGCTCTGGAAACGCCTGGCGCGCCGTCGCCGGCGTGCCCCGCAAATGTTTCAAGGCCCGTCCGCAGCGTTGTCCGAATGTCAGTTGTTTCGTCATTACCAATCTCCCGAGGCGCCGCCGCCGTCAAAGCCGCCGCCGCCGCCACCGAAACCACCGCCGCCACCGCCACCGCCAAAACCACCGCCGCCACCGAAGCCTCCTCCGCCACCGCGGTTGTTCAGCGCCTGGCTGAGGATGCTGCCCAGCACGACGCCGGTGGCGCCGCTGGACCAGTTGCTGCCGCGCTGCAGCCGCGTGGGGCCGCCGCGCGAGCGGAACAGGGTCAGCACGACGAGGAAGCCGAAGAACAGCAGCGGCAGCCAGAAGGTCATGCCGCCCGCTTCCACGGTGGCTGGCGCCTTCTGCTGTGCCGGAGCGGGGAATTGCTCCTGGTTCAGCAAAGTGGCAATCGACCCCACGCCGGCCACCAGGCCGCCGTAATAGTCATTCTGCTTGAAATGGGGGGCAATCACGTCTTGCAGGATGCGTTTCGATTGCGCATCCGTCAGCACGCCCTGCACGCCACGGCCCGCTTCGATGCGCAGGCGGCGCAGGGATGAGGGATTGTCCTTCGCCACCATCAGCAGCACGCCGTCATCGACGCCCTTGCGGCCCAGCTTCCAGGCATCCGTCACGCGGATGCTGTATTGCTCGATGGCTTCCGGTTCCGTGCTCTTGACCAGCAGCACGGCGATCTGGCTGCCCGTCTTGGCTTCGTAATCGGCCAGCACGCCTTCCAGCGCCGCTTTCTGCTTGGCGTCCAGCATGCCGGCGTTGTCCGTCACGCGCGCGGCCAGCGGCGGCACGGGCTGCAAGCCCTGTGCGCCGGCTGGCGCCATCGTCCACAGCAGCAGCGCCGTCGCCAGCGCCGCGAGGTAGGACCAGGCTTTCATCTTATTTGCCAAAGTTGACGCTCGGTGCGGTCGAGATGGCTTTTTCATTTTCCACCGTGAACGATGGCTTGACCTTGTAGCCGAAGACCATGGCCGTCAGGTTGTTCGGGAAGCTGCGCGCATGCACGTTGTAATCCTGCACGGCCACGATGTAACGCTGGCGCGCCACGGTGATGCGGTTTTCCGTGCCTTCCAGTTGCGACTGCAGGTCGCGGAAGCTGGTGTCGGCTTTCAGGTCCGGGTATTTCTCGGACACCACCATCAGGCGCGACAGGGCCGACGACAGCTGGCCCTGCACTTGCTGGAATTTTTCGAACGCGGCCGGGTCGTTCAGCACTTCGGGCGTGATCTGGAAACTGGTGGCGGCGGCGCGCGCCTTGGTCACCGCTTCCAGGGTTTCGCGCTCGTGCGTCGCATAGCCCTTCACGGTGTTCACCAGGTTGGGGATCAGGTCGGCGCGGCGCTGGTACTGGTTGACCACCTCGCCCCAGGCGGCCTTGGTGGCTTCGTCCTTGCTCTGGAAGTCGTTGTAGCCGCAGCCCGTCAGGATGCCGGCCAGGACGGTGACGCTCAAGGCCAGGCGCAGCCATTTGGTGAATTGATTGGTGATTTGCATGATGGGTTCCGTGCGAGTAAGGGAGGTGAGGCAAATATACCTGAAACGGCCCGCCATGTCGGTTTAATAAGCGTTGGCCGCCACCACCGGCTGACTTGATAGGGCCGCGCCGCGTTACAATACGGGGTTTGCAACTGAATATAGAGAAGGTGTGCCGTGAATTTCATCAATAAATTATCCGCCGCATGGACGGCCAATAATTCCCTGCTGTGCGTGGGCCTGGACCCCGACCTGGCGAAACTGCCGGCCGAACTGCGCGATTTGCCTGATGGAATCACCACCTTTTGCACGCGCATCATCGACGCCACGGCCGACCTGGCTTGCGCCTTCAAGCCGCAGATCGCGTATTTTGGCGCGCTGGGTGCGGAAAAGCAGCTGGAAGACATCTGCCGCTACGTGCGCGAAAACTATCCGCACATCCCGCTGATCCTCGACGCGAAACGGGGCGACATCGGCGCGACGGCCACGCAATATGCGCGCGAAGCGTTCGAGCGCTACGGCGCCGACGCCGTCACCGTGAACCCGTACATGGGCGAGGATTCGCTCGACCCCTACCTGGCATGGCAAGACCGCGGCGTGATCATCCTGTGCCGCACCTCGAACCCGGGCGGCTCCGACCTGCAATTCCTGAATACGGACGGCGAACCGCTGTACCAGCGCGTGGCGCGCCTGGTGGCCGAGAAATGGAACAAGAATGGCCAGTGCGCGCTCGTCGTCGGCGCCACCTTCCCTGAAGAGCTGGCGCAAGTGCGCGCCATCGTCGGTGACATGCCGCTGCTGGTGCCCGGCATCGGCGCCCAGGGCGGAGATATTGCCGCCACGGTCGGCGCGGGCCAGACGGCGAACGGCATGGGCATGATGATCAGCTCGTCGCGCGCCATCATCTACGCCACGCCGCAGGCTGGCGAAGACTTCGCCGCCGCGGCGCGCCGCGTGGCCATTGAAACGCGCGATGCGATCAATGCGCATCGTTCTGTATAAAACTATCTACAGTTAGCCGCACAGCGCCTAACCAAACCGTAGCGAGCGGAAGGGAGAGGTGGTCGAGAAGCGCAACCGTACTAGCGTACGGTGAGCATCGCAGGCCACCTATACCGACGCGCAGTAGGTTTGCTTAGGTGCTACTAATCGCGCTGGGGGGCGACAATCTCCGCGTAATCGTACAGTTCTCCCAGAATTTCCTCTCCCCGCTCATCGACCGATTCCGACAGCACATCGATCTCCGTAAACAGCATTTCGATGGTGCGGGCGCCGGCGTCGCCGTCGAACAGGCGGGCGGCGCGGTGCTGTTCCCAGCGCAGGCTTTCCGCTTCGCTCAGGGTTTGCGGGAAATTGCGGGCGCGGTAGCGGAACAGCAATTCCTGCAGGCGCTCGTCGGCAAACGAGGGGCGGGCCGTGGCCAGCTTGGCCGGCGTGTCGCGGCGCAAGGATTCGAGCAGGCGGCGGTCGTCGTTGCTGACGAAACCATTGTACAAATCCTCATCTACGTCCAGCGCGACATTTGCGCCCGGGCGCTGGAAGACTTCGGCCCAGATGGCATCCATGTTCGGCGCCGTCGCGGCCAGTTGCGCGTTGACCTTCGCCGCGTCCAGATCGATGCCCCATTGCGCGGCCATGGCCGGCGACAAAGTTTTCAGATTGCCGACCAGCATGGGCGATTTGTTCAGGTGCACGCTTTTCACGGGCAGGCGCGTCATGCCTTCCGGCATGGCATCCTTGCGTGTAAATAAACGCGTGCGGATGGTGTCGGCGTCCAGCGCGAACAGTTCGCGCGGGTCGTAGGCGCAATCCCAGACGAGGATTTCATTTTTGTTGCTCGGATGCGTGGCCAGCGGCCAGACGACGCCCAGGCAGCCCCGCTCGGCGGGGAACATGCCCGACACGTGCAGGAAAGGCTGGCGCTCGCTGGCGGCCAGGTGCATGCCCATTTCGCTGGCGACCCTGTCCTTCTTGTGCAGCGCCAGGCAGAATTCGAACAGTTTCGGCTGCTTTTCCTTGATCAGGCGCGCCAGGGCGATGGTGGCGCGCACGTCGGACAGCGCATCATGCGCCGCTTCGTGGGCCAGGCCATTGGCCTTGCTCAAGTGTTCCAGTTTAAAACTGGTCTGGCCATCGTCGCGCTTCGGCCATTGAATGCCTTCCGGGCGCAGCGCGTGCGTCATGCGCACCACGTCGAGGATGTCCCAGCGGCCGCAATGGTTCTTCCATTCGCGCGCATACGGGTCGATCAGGTTGCGCCAGAACAGGAAACGCGTGACTTCATCGTCGAAACGGATGGTGTTGTAGCCCACGCCGATGGTGCCCGGCTCCGAAAAGGCCGCTTCGATGGTGGCGGCGAACTGGTGCTCGGGCACGCCCAGCTGCAGACACTGCTGCGGCGTGATGCCCGTGATCAGGCACGATTGCGGGTCGGGCAGGAAATCATTGGCAGGCTGGCAATACAGCATGATCGGCTCGCCGATCTCGTTGAGGTCCGCATCCGTGCGGATGGCGGCGAACTGGGCCGGGCGGTCGCGGCGCGGCTGGGCGCCAAAGGTTTCGTAGTCGTGCCAAAGAAAGGTCTGGTTAGTCATTGATGGTCGTTGCTTGATTGGTTATCCGGGCCGCTAAAAGCAGCCGCTGCTACAGTTTTCTGAAAACCTGCCGATACTACACGAGAGGATGGTCATCATCGCGTTTTCCGCATGGTGGCATACATTGCCCGTTCAAGGAGGTCTATCGTGTCAATTCCCATCGCCGCAAGCGGCAATTCCAACCCTTCCGTGACTTCCGTCAGTACGGGTGTTGCCGGCAAGGACGATAAAGTCCAGCAAAAGGACGGTATCAACGCTGAAATGAGCGTGAATGACCGCACCAAGCTGCAGTTGAACGCTTCCATCATGCAGGCCTCGCTGAACGTGTCGATCGGTTCCGAGAACGAGCCGCTGGCGCTGCTGTACAAGACGGCCATCACCAACATCAATGAAGCGCTGAAGGGCCAGTACGGCGAGGACGCGATCCAGAATGCGGCCTCGCAGGATAACAGCGCCGAAGCGACGGCGAGCCGCATTGTATCGCTGTCGACGGGATTTTTTGATGCGTTCAAGAAACAGAATCCCGGCATGGACGACGATACAGCCCTGACCAAGTTCATGGACACCATCAACGGCGGCATGGAAAAAGGCTTCAAGGAAGCGCGCGACATCCTGGGCGGCTTGAAAGTACTGAATGGCGATATCGCCGGCAATATCGACAAGACGTATGAACTGGTGCAGAAGGGCTACGCCGACTTCATCGCCGCGCACAGCAGCAAGAAGGATGATGCTGCCAAGCCGGATGCAAGCAAGCCGGCCGACAGCAAGGCTGCCTGATCTATAGCATGACCCTGTTGCGGCCCGATGCTTTGGCGCGGTAGAGCGCCGCGTCGGCGGCCGCGATCAGCGCATGGTCGTCCTGTTCTGCCGCCAGGCTGGCCACGCCGAAGGAACCCGTGATGTGCGGCAGCGCGCTGCGCATGTCGGCGAAGATGACGGCGAGCTGCATGCGCTCGCACAGGCGCTCGGCCACCCGCAGGGCCACGTGTTCGTTGGTATCGGGCAAGATCACCATCATTTCCTCGCCACCATAGCGCACGGCAAAATCCGTGGGCCGCAGGGCCGCGCCCAGCACTTGTGCGGCGATGCGCAGTGCCTGGTCGCCCGCCTGATGGCCGTGCGTGTCGTTGAAACGCTTGAAATGGTCGAGGTCGATCATCACCAGCGACAGCGGCGAGCCGCTGGCGTGGGCCGTGACGATCATGTTTGGCAGCAGATCCGTCAGCCAGGCGCGGTTGTACAAGCCCGTCAGGCTGTCGACCATCGACAACTGGCGGTAGAATTCGCCTAGCTTTTGCCGGCGGCGCAGCAGGGCATTGGCGGCGCGGATGCGGAAGGACAGCAGCCGCAGCAGGTTGCGCGCCAGGCCGTTCGACTGTTCGATCAATTCCCAGACGATGGCCGCGTCGATCACCAGCAAATCGGTTTCTTCCAGGGCGGAAATGGCGGCCAGGTTGCTCGCTTCATCGAGCACCGACTGTTCGCCCACGCTTTCGCCGGGCAAGACCTTGCTGACGGTGCCATCATCCATGCCCGTGTGGGTGTCGGCGGCCACGGCCAGCGAACCGCGCAGGACGATGTACAGGCTGGCGCCTTGCGTGTCGGAAATAGCTTCGCCCGCTTCGAGGCGCATGACGGGGCAGGGCGCCAGCATGGCGGCCGTCTGGCTATCCGCCCCATCGCGAAATAGCTGTAAATCGCCGATGTTGCAGCCTGAAGCGCCGAAGTTGCCGATCTGTTCCACAATCACACTTTCAAAAAGCCGGCGCGCGAGCAGGGGGCCGGTAGCTTCATGATAGCGTAAAGCAGCCTTGGCTGTAACGGCAAAGGCTTGCTTGAGGTCACTTACTGTGAGAAATACGACAATTATTTCATTGCCGCGTTAATACGCTGGAATGCTTGCGGTTTTGTTATGGATGTTGGTGCGCGCGAAAGGCGGGGCAGATGTGCAAAGGCAGCCTTGAACGGCTGCCTCAGTCTCTGGAAATCCTGCGGGTGGGGAGTTACTCGGCGGTTTCTTCCGCTTCGGCCGTATCGATCACGGCATTCTTGCCGGTGGCATGGCGCTTGCTGTCTTGCAGGCGGCCCAGGGCGCTATCGATGGCGCGTTTCAGTTTATCAGTGGCGCCGGCAACGGATTGATGCACGGTGGCGTTCTGTTCGGTCACGGCGATCGGTTGATAGCCAGCAACGCGTGCTTCCATGACGCAGCGGATATCGTCGGCGCCGCCTTTCGGGCCATTCGTGTCGCTGATGTGGACTTCGATGCGGGTCAGGTTGTCGCGGAAGCGGTTCAGTGCGCTTTCAAGTACGGATTGCACATGTTCGTTCAGTCCAGCGGTGTTGGCGATGGTGCTGTCGGTATGAATATTGATTTGCATATGCTTACTCCTGTCAATTCAAAAAAAACCCATCTCAGGCGTGCTGCGGCCTGGTTGCTGCCTCATGCACATGATTTCTGTGCATGGAACTTATCTTACTCCTCTTTCCAGTATTTCAAGAGGGTGCGCACGATTAAGATGCGCTTAACCCTTCAGCCAGGTCAAGTTTCCGCTACGAAATTATTTTTCAGCCATTGATGAGTCCAGCCGCGATATTGATCGACAGCCCCAGCACGACCAGGTTGAAGAAAAAGCTCAGCACGGATTGGCCCAGCACGATCTGCCGCATCATGCGCGTCTGCACGGAAACGTCCGACGTTTGCACGGCGACGGCGATGGTGAAGGCGAAATACAGGAAATCCCAGTAATCGGGCTCTTGCTCGTCGTCGGGAAACTTCAGGGGGCGCAGTGCGGGGTCGGCCTGGTAATACAGGTGGGCATAGTGGAAGCAGAACAGGGTGCCGACGAGGAACCACGAGCCGACCAGGGTGAGTATCGTCAGGCCGTAGTGCAGCGCGCGCTCGTCCGGCGCCATGTCTTTCATCGAGGACAGCTGCGAGACGATGGCCACCAGGCTCATTACGGATGCGACGGACAGGGCCGACAGGACGGTGGCCGCCCGCTCGTCCTGGCGCGCCGCCATGGCTTTGACCTTGTGGTGGTTGGCGCGCATCATCATCCAGGCCATCGTCGCCAGGTAGAACCAGACGGCGACATTCCACGCCGTCAGCAAGCGCGTCATCTGTTGCCAGGAAGAGGGCAGCAACAGGCCGGCCGCCACGCCGATGGCCGTGGCCATGCTCAGGTGGGGGCGGCTGCGGATGAAGCTGTGGAATGGAAGCGTGATTTTCATGGTGCGGCTTGGTCAGTGGCGATAGCGCATCTTAGCCCTTAGTTTGCGGTCGCGGTGGCCGTCCTGGCGGCCGCTTCCTTCTCGTGGTGGGGGAAGCGGTCCATGCGCGACAGCACGGGGAACAGCACGGCCCAGATGCCCGTCACGGCCAGGGTGGCGGCGCCGCCGAAGAGCACGGCGCGTACGAGGCCGAACCAGCCGGCCGTCAAGCCCGATTCGAACTCGCCCAGCTCGTTCGAGGCGCCGATGAAGACGGCGTTGACGGCGCTGACCCGTCCGCGGATCTCGTCCGGTGTCTCGAACTGCACCAGCAAGTGGCGGATGTAGACGCTGACCATGTCGCCGGCGCCCATCAGGAACAAGGCCGCCAGGGCCAGCGGGAAATAACTGGTGCTGCCCAGCACCAGGGTACCCAGGCCGAAGACGGCCACGCCGCCGAACATCCACGCGCCCACGCGGCGCGTGATGGGAAAGATGGCCAGCGCGATCGAGCATAGGGCGGCGCCTGCGCCCGGCGCCGTGCGCAGCAAGCCCAGGCCGCTGGGGCCGATATGCAGCACGTCGTGCGCGAGCGCCGGCAGCAGGGCCGTGGCGCCGCCGAACAGCACAGCAAACAGGTCGAGCGAAATGGCGCCCAGCACGATGGGTTTCGACCAGACGAAGCGCAAGCCCTCGAGCAGGGTATGCCAGCTGACGGGTTCGCGCTTCACCACTTGCGGCGCGGGTGTGGTGGCGCGCATCAGCAGGACGGATACGACCAGCAGCGCGGACGAGATCAGGTACACGACCTTGGGGCCGAAGTAATATAGCAAGCCGCCCAGGGTGGGGCCGAGGATGATGGCGACGTGCGAACTCGATGAACTGAGTGCGACGGCCCGGCTGAAGTGTTGCGTGGGCACCATGTTGACCAGCACGGCTTGCGTGGCCGGCATCATGAAGGCGCGCGCGCTGCCGAACAGCACCAGCACGGCAAACACGGGCCAGACGATGGAAATATTGCTTAACGTAAACGCCAGCAGGGCCAGCGCGCAAGCCAGTTGTGCCGCCAGACACCAGGCGATGATATTGCGGCGGTTATAGCGGTCGGCCACGTGGCCGGCCGGCAAAATCAAGACGAGGAAGGGGGCGAATTGCGCCAGGCCGATCAGGCCCAGGTCGAACAGGCTGCCCGTGATCTGGTACACCTGCCAGCCGATGGCCACGCTTTGCATCTGCACGGCCACGGTGCCCAGCACGCGGGCGGACAGGTAAAAGGCGAAATTGCGGTGACGCAGGATACTGAAGCCGTTGCCGGCAGAGGCGAGAGACATGAATACTTTCCAGGGCACGACGGGGTGAGGCGGGTGGCGGCAGCGGATGCCGCGCCAGCAGCACCCCGCTGTCTGGATGCTTACTTGGCTAGGTCGGCTTCCGTGGTGAAGGCGTCCGCGTAGAACTCGTCGGCTGGAAGTTGACACAGTTGCACGAAATCGCGGTTGGCCGACTCGACGACGATGGGCGCGCCGCAGGCATACACCTGATACGCGGACATGTCCGGCAAGTCGGCGATGACGGCCTGGTGCACGAAGCCCGTGCGGCCTTTCCACGCGTCTTCCGGCAGGGCGTCCGACACGACGGGCACATAGGTGAACTGCGGCAAGTCGGCGGCCCACTGGCGGCACAGCGCGTCCATGTACAGGTCGTGCGGACGGCGGCCGCCCCAGTACAGGGTGATCGGGCGCGGCGATTGCTCGTTGATCATGTGCTCGACGATGGCTTTCAGCGGGGCAAAGCCCGTGCCCGAGGCCAGCAGCACGATGGGCTTGTCGCTGTCTTCACGCAGGAAGAAGGTGCCCATCGGGCCTTCGAAGCGCAGGATGTCGCGCTCTTTCATGCTGCCAAACACCTGGTCGGTGAACAGGCCGCCCGGCATGTGGCGGATGTGCAGGCTGACCGGGCCGCCTTCGACGGGCGCGCTGGCCATGCTGTAGCTGCGGCGCTTGTTGTCGCGCAGCATGATTTCGATATACTGTCCGGCGCGGTAGTGCAGGCGCTCGCTGGCCGGCAATTGCAGGGTCAGCACGACGACGTCGGGAGCGACTTTCTCGATGGTGGTCACGCGCGACGGCATTTTCTTGATCGGGTAGTCGCTGCTGCCCGCCACTTCGCGCGCCTGCACCACGAGGTCGCCCTGGGGCACGGCGCAGCACAGCAGTGAGTAGCCGGCGGCCGCTTCATCTTCCGTCAGGGAGCGGGCCTGGTATGGCTTATGCTGTACGTTGCCGGAGACGATCTTGCCCTTGCAGGAACTGCAGGCGCCGCTTTTGCAGCTGTACGGCAAGCCGACGCCGGCGCGTATCGCCGCCGACAGGACGGTTTCGTCCGCTTCACAGCTGAATTGATGGCCGCTGGGCTGAACAGTAATTTGAAAAGTCATACAATCCTTGAGATGAAAAATATGTTAATGCACTCTTTGCGCAAGCCGGTGGGCTTGCCGCGCTTGCTGATCCTGGGCTGCGGCGACGTCGGCCTGCGTCTGTTGCCGCAGCTAGCGGCGCGCTTCCGCGTCTTTGCCGTCACCAGCCAGCCGGCGCGCTGCGCGCAGTTGCGGGCGGCCGGCGCCGTGCCCATCGTGGCCAACCTCGACGACCGCGCCAGCCTGAAACGGCTGGCGGGACTGGCGTCGATGATCGTGCACCTGGCGCCGCCCTTGTCGTCGGGCTTGCTGGACCAGCGCACGCGCAATCTGGCCGCCATTTTACCCGAGCATGCACGCATGGTGTATGTGAGCACCAGCGGCGTGTATGGCGATTGCGCCGGCGCCTGGGTCGATGAAACGCGGCCGACGGCACCAGGCAATGCGCGCGCGAAGCGGCGCGTCGACGCTGAACAGGTCTTGCGCGGCTGGGGCGCGCGCCGCGGCGCCAAGGTGGCCATCCTGCGCGTGCCCGGCATTTATGCGGAGGACCGTTTACCGTTGAAACGCTTGCGCGAGGGCACGCCAGCCCTGGCCGCGGGCGACGATGTGTACACCAACCATATCCATGCCGATGACCTGGCGCGCATCATCGAGCGGGCCCTGTGGCGGGGCAAGCCGGGACGCGTGTATCACGCCAGCGATGACAGCGAACTCAAGATGGCCGAGTATTTCGACGCCGTGGCCGACACGTTCGGCTTGCCACGCCCGCCGCGCCTGCCGCGTGCCGAGTTGCAGCAAGTGGTCACGCCGATGCTGCTGTCGTTCATGTCCGAATCGCGCCGCCTGCACAATACGCGCCTCAAGCGCGAGCTGGGCGTGCGTCTGCGCTATGCGCGCGTGGCCGATGCCTTGCAGGCGCTGTCTGCCGATGGCGCCGGCATCGGGTAAAATGGCCGGTTATCTGCGCACTTTGCTGGGCCGGCGCGCAGCGCGCCGTTCCCGCGTTGCGCCACTCACTTAAGGACTACAGCATGAGCACCCTCACTTACGAAGAATACCTGGACGAGGTCACCACCGTCCTGACGGAACTGTACGACCTCGACGACGAGGCCGCCATCAAGCTGGTCGTGGCGGCGCAGGACGCCGAATTTTTTGTCCCGCACGATGCGCATGAGGAAATGCGTACCGCCGAGCAAGCCAAGAAAGATGCGGTCACCTTGTTCGAGCGCAAACAGAATCGCCAGCAAACGCAGGAAAAACAGCAGCAGCGCGTGCGTCAGCAAAAGAAATAAGGACGAAAGCCAGGCCGCTGGAGTCATGGCGCAGTACGGGCTTCGGCGCAACGCCGGGGCCGTGCCTTTGACGCAGCGCAAACGCGTCATGGCGCGCTGGCGATATGGTGAGCAATGTCGTCACGCGTCTGGGCTCTTGTGGCGGGCTCTGAACAGCGTGACGCTGTTTCCCGTCAGCAGGAGCAAGGCATGCGAGCTACGAATCACCCCAGCAAGGAACAGGTACGCGCCTACATGCGCCGGCGCGAACGTGCGCTGCAGCCGCCGCCGCCGCCCGATGAAATCCGCCGGCAACTGGCCTGGTGCCGCGTAGATGCCCTCCCGGGCACTTGCCCGCTTGCCACCCCGGCCGGCGTGGCCGCGCAAGGCTGGCATTTATCTGCGGAAATGGCCCGCCTCAGCACCCTCATGGCCATAGTCTGGCTCATGCATAGCGGTGTTGCTCATCGTAAAAATTGATGACTTGCAGCAAATTTTTCCGATTTGAGTTATCCTCTAGCACATTCCAAGTGCGTCAATTCTCTTCAATTATCACAATTTTGCTTTAAGTTACGCAAAAATCAACAATAGCGTGTATTATATTGTTTGCGGCCTAAAAGCCGCATAAGTGATGGCGCTTTTTAGTGTGTTTACCCTGAATTATTGCAGAAGAGACATTCGGTTTCTTTTTGCTCTAATACAACAAGTACGGATTTTCGATCATGTCTCTCAAACAAATTACCTCTTTGCCTACCTACAACCCGAATCGCGTCCTCGATGCGATCATCGACAAGCTGCAACTGAAAAACGATGCCGCCTTGTCGCGAGCCCTGGAAGTGGCGCCACCGGTCATCAGCAAGATTCGTCACAATACCTTGCCGATCGGCGCCACGATCCTCATCCGCATGCATGAAATCAGCGATTTCAGCATTCGTGAACTGCGCGAGTTGATGGCTGCCTAAGAGCGCCTGACAGACGGCAAGCTGAGAGGTGCCGTCTGGGTAAGCCAGGCTTGCCGCGTGCGGCAGCCACATCTGTTTTCCGCTTTTCTATTGCGGGTCGCGGTTCAGCACCGGACGATCGACATAGAAACGCCCCATTTCCAGGCCAGTCGAGGACGACTTGACCACCGCCGCGGCCAGTGAAGCAGGGGCGCTGGAAAATGCGGTGTTGGCAGCCCCGGTCGCGCGGCCCGAATACGCCGTCGCCTGCACCGCCGCACTGGAAAACGCCGTCTGAACGGCCCGGCCCGAGTAAGCCGTCGCCTGTACCGCTGCACTGGAAAATGCTGTTTGGACAGCCCGTCCCGAATACGCAGCTTGCACTGCCCGTCCCGAATACGCAGCCTGTACCGCCCGTCCCGAATACGCCGCCTGTACGGCGCGCCCCGAATACGCCGTGTCTGCGCGGATATAATCTTCCCCGAACGTTTGTTCATACAACTGCTTCATGCGCTCGCCCACGCGATGGTGCGCCGCTTCGTCATCTTCGCCGCGCAGGCCGATGTAGGGGAAGTGATGAAGGAAGTAACCGAACACCTGTTCGCAGTCTGCCGCATATTTCAGGGTGTCGAGGATGTGGTAGTGCCAGAAGGTGTCGACGTCCATCAAAGGCGCCGTTTCTTCTTCCGGAAACTGTTTCATCAGGATCAGGAAGCGGCGGTATTCGAATTCCACTGCATTCGCCTTCTCCAGACTCCATCCTTCGCCTGACTCCCGGTGCATCAGTTTGACCTTGATCGCGTCCAAATTCAAATCGGCAATTGCTTTGAAACTGTCGTTCGTATCCATGAATGTCCTTTGGTAAAGAGCGTTGTGGGAACTGCGGTGTAACAAGGAAAAGCGGTGCGTGTGTACTCCTGGCAAGTAGTCGAGGAATGCCTGGCCCATGGCGGGCGGGCGCTGAGTTGTTCTACATCAATATTGCATCTAATTACGAAATATGCAAGCTGAGCTTGCTTCGTGCGGGCGCGCGGCTGTCACCCGCTGGCTCGGCTTTCTTCCTGGTAGGGAAAGGCGGTGGCGTCCGCGCCCAGCGGCACGCTGACGTGTACGCTCATGCCGGCGCCGGGGCTGCTTTCGATGTAAAAAGTGCCACCCAGCAACTTGATGCGTTCCTCGATGCCCACCAGGCCAAACGAGCCCAGCTTGTTGCGCCCGTCGATGGCCGCGCCCACGCCGTTGTCGCTGATGCTCATCGACACCGTATCGTGGCATTTTTCCAGCTTGACTTGCACGCGGCTGGCATTCGCATGCTGGGAAATATTGCTGAGCGACTCTTGCAGGATGCGGAACAGGGCCGTCGCGCATTGGTCGCTGAGGCAAATGTCGTCATGGCTTTCGCTCACTTCGCAGGCGATTCCCGTGCGCTGGCGAAATTGCGCCACCTGCCATTCGACGGCCGCATTCACGCCCAGGTCCAGCACGGTAGGGCGCAAGTCGTTGATGATCTGCCGCACGCTCTTGATGGTGGCGTCGATCTGCTCCAGAGTTGAGCGGGCGCGGGCGTTCAGGCGCGGGTGGCGGCGCTGCGTGCGCGAGGCCAGCATGTCGGCATCGATGCGCAAGACCAGCAGGTTCTGTCCCAGGTCGTCGTGGATTTCGCGCGCGATGCGCTTGCGCTCTTCTTCCTTGATCTGGTCGGCATGCGCTGCCAGGCGGCGCAGTTTCTGGTGCGACAGTTGCAATCGGATCTGGCTGGCGCGCAATTCCTCCGTCATGCCCGTCGCCATCTGGATGGCGCGCCGGCGCGACGACGCCAGGGTGTGGAACAGTACATACAGCAGCATGGTGCTGGCAAAGCCGATCAGCAGGGCCAGCCACGGCAGGAAGACGTCGAAGCGCGAATACAGGTCGCTCTTGCGCACGCTGAACAGCGCTTGCCAGGCGCGGCCATTGTGCTCGATCAGCAACGTGCTGCTCAGGTAGCGGCCCGAATTGCCGGGCTGCCACCATGGCGCATGCATGCCCGCCGCCGTGCTGTCGAAGATGGGACGCATGTCGTGCGGCAGCTGCAGCGGCACCTCCCGCTGTTCAAGCGCCTGCGGGCCGATATCGAACAGGGTCAGGCGGACGTTGCGTACCGGCATGTCGGCCAGCGCGCTGCGCATCATCGTCACCAAGTCGTAGCCGATGCCGACGGAGCCCTGGTAAGCCGCGCGCCTTTGCTCCAGCGTATCGACCGGCATGCCGAAGCGGTACACGGGCATGCGCATGGCCATGCCCGTCAATTGGGGGCGGCCGTCCATCGGCACGGGCACGCCGGAATTGCTGATCTGGCCGGAGTCGCGCGACAGCGCCAGCGCTTCGGCGATCAGCGGGCGCGCGGCGATGTCATAGCCATACTTTTCCGGAGCGCTGGCGATCGGCTCGATGTACACGAGCACGGAATACTCGGCGCGCGGGGCGGGCGGATGGATGGCAAATGCCGGATAGCCATCGCGCCCGGGCGGATAGTCGCGCTGCATGGCCGCTTCGAAGGCGGCGCGCTGCGTCTCGTCGAGTTCCTGGCTGTAATTGAGAT
Source organism: Janthinobacterium sp. BJB426 (assembly GCF_002735705.1). Classification (GTDB taxonomy): domain Bacteria; phylum Pseudomonadota; class Gammaproteobacteria; order Burkholderiales; family Burkholderiaceae_D; genus Janthinobacterium. The sequence continues at coordinate 70,532 of NZ_PDZL01000013.1, read as the reverse complement.
TCATCACGCCCGGGTAGTTCTGTTGCAGGGCGATGTTTGCCACGTAGCGGTGGAATTGCTCGCGGCTCACGTGTGCGTTGGCGCGGAACAGGCTGGCCGTGCCGCGCAGCAGGTTGGCATACGACTTGGTGCGCGATTCGATGCTTTTCTGGGTGTTGCGCGCCAGATTGTTGAATTGTTCGCTGGCATCGCTTTCGATCGATAGCGAGGCGGCCATGTAGAACAGCAGGCCCGCCATCATCGACACCACAACGCCGAGCAGCCACTGCGGTCTTTTTTCAGCAGCTAAGGGGTGTTCGCCGGCAGTAGAAGACATCGCCATCCGCATCAGGAAGAGGAATCGGGTGCCGCCTGGGCGGCGGAGGCTGGGCTGGGTTGTGCAAGCGCCATCGAAATTGCAAATTGCTCAATAGCTGCCTAATATACAAAATTATCGTGAATGTAGTCAACAGGCAATATTTCTCGTTGAAACGAAAAAAAACCGCCGCAGCGGTTTTTTTCGTGTGCCGTCCAGCCCTTATTTGGCGGGCTGCCAGCTGTCTTTCAGGGTGACGATGCGGTTGAAGACGGGCTTGCCAGGCTGGCTGTCAACCCGGTCGGCCGCGAAATAACCGTGGCGCTCGAACTGGAAGCGTTGTTCCGGCTGGGCCAGTTCCGCGCCCGGTTCCAGCCACGCTTGCACCACTTCCTTGGCCAGCGGATTCAGGGCCAGCTTGAAGTCCTTGCCGCCCGCGTCCGGCTGCGGGTCGGTAAACAGGCGGTCGTACAGGCGCACTTCGGCGGGAATGGCCGTCGGCGCGCTGACCCAGTGCATATTGCCCTTGACCTTGTAATTGGCGCTGCCTTCCGTGCCCGATTTGCTGTCGGGGAAGTAGGTGCAATGCACGGCGATGACCTTGCCGTCCGCATCCTTGTCGTAGCCCGTGCACTCGATCACGTAGCCGTAGCGCAAGCGCACACGGCTGCCCGGCTTGTCGTCGATCGGCGGATACAAACGGAAATAGCCTTTGTTCGGCACTTCCATGAAGTCGTCTTCCTCGATCCACAGCTCGCGCGAGATGGGGAAGGTGCGCAGGCCGCGCTCCGGGAAGTGCGGGTGCACGGGCGCCGTGCATTCCACGCTCTCGCTCTCAGGGAAATTGTCGATGATCAGTTTCAATGGACGCAGCACGGCCACCGTACGGGGTGCTTTCGGATCCAGGTCTTCGCGCAAACAGCCTTCCAGCACGCTGTAGTCGATCCAGCCGTCGGATTTCGTCACGCCCGTGCGTTCGCACATCAGTTGAATCGCTTCCGGCGTGTAGCCGCGGCGGCGCATGCCTACCAGGGTCGGCATGCGGGGGTCGTCCCAGCCATCGACGATTTTTTCTTCCACCAGTTGGCGCAGCTTGCGCTTGCTGGTGACGATGTAGGTCAGGTTCAGGCGCGAGAATTCGAACTGGCGCGGTACCGGTTGCTGGAGGAAGCCGCCGGCCGACAGGGTTTCCAGCAGCCAGTCGTAGAACGGGCGGTGATCCTGGAATTCCAGCGTGCAGATCGAATGCGTGATGTTTTCCAGCGCGTCCGAGATCGGGTGCGTGTAGTCGTACATCGGATAGATGCACCAGGCGTCGCCCGTGCGGTGGTGGTGCGCATGGCGGATGCGGTAGATGGCCGGGTCGCGCAAGTTCATGTTCGGCGAACTCATGGCATCTTCGCTCATCTTCGCGCGCAGGATGTGCTCGCCATCCTTGAATTTGCCCGCCTTCATGGCGCGGAACAGGGCCAGCGATTCGTCGCGCGGACGGTCGCGGAATGGCGAATTCTTGCCGGCCTGGCCGAAATTGCCCCGGTTGGCGGCCATGTCTTCGGCGCTCTGGCTGTCCACATAGGCAAAGCCGGCCGTGATCAGGTACTCGGCCATCGCGTACAGCTGGTCGAAATAGTCGCTCGCGTAGTGCAGGTGGCTCTGGCCATCGGCATGCTTCGGCTCCCAGTCAAAGCCCAGCCATTTCACGCTGTCCATGATGGTGTCGACGTATTCCTGCTCTTCCTTCGCCGGATTGGTGTCGTCGAAGCGCAGGTTGCACTGGCCGGCATAATCGCGCGCCAGGCCGAAGTTGACGCAGATCGACTTGGCGTGGCCCACGTGCAGGTAGCCGTTCGGCTCCGGCGGGAAACGCGTGATCACCTGGGGCAGGCCGGGACGCACATGGGCGCCGGCAGCCAGGTCGGCTTCGATGATGTTACGCAAGAAATTGGGCGCCAGCGCTGGCGCGGCGGTATTCGGTTTATCGTTGCTCATTGATCAATGCGGAAGAGTGACAGTAAAAAGCATTTTACCGTACCACAAGCGCTTTATAAGCACGTATTTACCCCCATTTCCCGGCATGCAAGCGACGCCGACGCCGTTCTATAGGATAATTCGCCTTTAATTAGCAAACAAAACGTGACCCCGGAGCCATTTATGGAAAATTTATATAACGTCCTCGGTGTCGCGCCCAATGCCAGCGACGATGAAATCAAGAAGGTTTACCGTTCGCTGGCCATGCGCTTCCACCCCGACCGCAACCAGGCCCCCGGCGCCGAGGCGCGCTTCAAGAGCGTGACCAAGGCGTATGAAATCCTGGCCGACCCGGCCAAGCGCGCAGAATACGACCAGAGCGTGAACCACCGCATCATCATCGACCCGGAAGCGGAAGCCTATGCCCTGTGGTGCGGCGTGTTCCGCCTGCATGGCACGGTACTGCCGGCAGACTAAGCCTGCTGGCGGCCGCCCGGCCAGCCCGAATGATTTGAAAAACAACAAACAATGGTGCTTTTGCTTTTAAGTAAAAGTGCCGCGCATCACATTGGAAAGCACAGCATGAGAAGAGTACACCCTGAATTCGCGTACCAGTCGCGCGAGCTGGAAGGCCAGATCGAAGGCATCCTCGGCGACCCGCCGAACCGCAAGAACTACAAGAGCATGGTCGACGCCCTGGTGGGCGAATACGCGAGCGGCGGCGGCATCGAAGACGTGAACATGCTGGCCTTCGCGCTGGTCGACCACATCACGTTCAGCGACCCGAAAGGCTTGCTGGCCGAAAGCGAAGACTACGAATTCGGCGATACGGCCCGCGTGTTTTCCATGGCCGCGTGCGCCGCGCCGGAAGCGGCGAAGATGTACGCCGCCATCGAAGAGAGCTTCCCCGACCTGGCGCGCCAGGCCATCATCACGGCCTTTTTGCACAAGAATCCGCGCCTGTGGGACGACGACGACCAGTCGCTCGACCAGCTGGCCGCCAATGACGACGGCGACGACGAGCACGATGAAGACGAAGCCACCGACGATTTCGCCCAGATGTTTGACCAGGATGGAGATGACCATGGCCGATAACAATGAACAAAAGAGCAACTTGCCCGCGCTGACCAAGCAGGTCACTGAACTGGTGCTGTCCGGCTCGCTGGGCCACGCCGAGCAGGCGTTTGCCGACGCGGCCGACCAGTACGGCGATCTTGCCGTGGTGGAAGTGCTGAGCGCCATCCCGCCGCAAGTGACGGCCCTGCACCTGGCCGGCTTCGACGGCGGCAAGATGTCGCTGGCCACCCTGCTGGTGCCGCCGAAGGCCTGGGCCGACAGCCTGGCCTTCATCGCCGCCACCTGGAGCGACGACCAGATCGAGGACGATCCGGAACGCATCGCCGAATCGCTGTTCGCGCACATCCACGGCGTGGTGTTTTCCACCGACGACGCCGAGCGCCGCCGCGAGCTGCTGCTGGAAGCGTCCGCCACCGACTGGGGCGCCACGGCGTTCGCCATCCTGTTCTCGATGGCGCCGAAGGAAATCCTCGAAGTGGCGGGCGAGATCGTCATCAAGGGACCGTATGTGACGGGCGTGACCTCGTCCGACAACGACGTCGTGCCGCTGGCCATCGAGCTGGCGCAAGCGAATGAAGACGGCTGGGACCGCTCGTTGTTCGAACTGTTCCCCGACTTCCGCCACAGCGCCGACCTGGCCGACGCGGAATACTCGGACGACCCGGACGAAGAGCCGACCATGTTGCAGCGGAGCACCAAGGAATTGCTGTACCGCCTGCGCAAACAAGTGCCGAGCACGCGCAGCGCGCCACGCTCCAGCACGCGCCGCAGCCTGGGCACGGGCATTTTCTCGTAATGAAAGCAGGGAACGTCTAATGCTGCCAGCAATTGTTGTAGAGAATCTTCCGCGCCTGGTGCGCGCCATCAAATTGTTGCCGAACGATCCGCGCGAGGACGCGGCGCTGGACCTGGCCGACGAATTGACGGGCATCACGGCCATGGTGGCCGAGAAGTTCACGAATGAACGCACGGCCGACGGCATCCAGAAAGCGCTGTACCTGACGGTGGGTGGCGTGTCGCTGGGCCTGGAGCAGGCCGTCACGCATGAAGGCGACCAGGCCGCGCTCGACTTCCTCGTCGAGCACGGTGCCGAGCACGCATTCCAGGTGGGCTTCCGCCTGATCAAGGAATTGTCGCAGCTGCCGGAAGACGCCCTGGTGGGCGAGTACGACCAGGACCCCGTTTACCTTGCGCGACGCCTGCGCGAGCTGTTCATCGATATTTGCCAGGCCGACCCGAACCAGAACTGGGCCGGCTATGAAAAGTATGCCGTGCAGTTGCAACAGCGCAAGGAAGTGCAAGCCGTCGTGCGCCTGGCCGGCTGGCTGCGCCGTCACCACGACAACGGCCCCGTCAGCGACAGCGACTTGAATGCCGAGGGCGTCATCGCCCTGGCCATCATCTTTGCCATCGAAGGCGGCGGGCGCATCATCGCGCGCACGGGTCAGAAGGAGTTTGAACGCTTTGTGCGTTCCGTGCGCAAGAACAAGCCCGACTTCGAGGAAGGCTGGGCCGCCCTGGTGGCCAAGGTGCCCGTGCAGCACCATCCCGTGTTGCTTGACCGCATCGCCTCGTACCGCCGCAGCTGCACTGTCGTGCATAAAATCCTCACGCGGGCCAGCATGAAGAGCCTGTTCGAGGATCTGGAAAACTATGCGGGTTCGGAGCTGGATGCGGATTATTCGTGACCGCTGGTGTCGGATTACGCGGCGTTGCCGCTAATCCGACCTACGCCGACCTACGCCGACCTCATCGGCCTATTCTTTCTCTTCCATGGCCGCTTCCTCGGCCAGTTTTACAAACGCCGCCACCAGCGGCGACGTCTCTTCTTCTCGTTGTGCCAGTAACAGACTGGTGGTCGCCTGCGGGTCGGCGATGGGGCGGTAGCACACGCCATCCATGCGGATGCGGTCGAACGAGGCGGGCAGCACGGAAATGCCGCAGCCGGCCGCCACCAGGCCGATGATGGTCGACGCTTCGCCCGCTTCCTGCGCCACCTGGGGCACGAAGCCGGCCGCCTTGCACAGGCGGAAGATCTGCGGATAAATTCCCGTGCCTGCATCCTTGGGGTACATGACAAAACCTTCGCCCGCCATGTCGGCAATGGCAATCGCATCCTTGGCCGCCAGCGCGTGGGCGACGGGCAGCACGAGGAAGAGCGGATCTTTGCGCAACTCCGTCAGGCGGATATCGTCCGGATACGTCGTTTCCGGCGGGCGCACGAAACCCAGGTCCATGGTGCGGCCGCTGATCGCTTCCAGCTGATGCAGGGTCGCCATTTCGTGCAGGGTCAGGGTGACGTGGGGATACTGCTGGCGGTAGCGGTTGATGACGGTGGCGAAATACGGCGTGAACGGCGTGGAAAAGGTAAAACCGATGCGCAACTCACCCGCTTCGCCCCGCTGGGCCCGGCGCGCCGTCACGGCTGCCTGTTCCGACAGGGCCAGGATGCGCCGCGCATCATCGAGAAACAGCGCACCCGCCTGCGTCAGCCGCACGGAGCGTTTGTTGCGTTCGAACAACTGCGCGCCCAATTCCGCTTCCAGCGCCTGGATCTGCTGGCTCAGCGGCGGCTGGCCGATGTGCAGGCGTTCAGCCGCGCGCGTGAAGTGCAGCTCTTCGGCGACGGCGACAAAGTAACGCAGGTGGCGCAGTTCCATATAAGTAATATTTTAAAAGTATGAGTTGGGCCTTGAATATATATTGGACGATATGAGTTGGCAATCCTAAGATGAAGACTCGCTCCTTCTTCGAAACACGGCCATGTCTGATTCATCGCTTGCCTTTGCCCCCGCTGCCCCATCCGCCATTCCGGTTTCTGCTCCAGTTCCCCGCACGGCCATCGCCAAGGGTTCCATTGAATTCAAGCGCAGCAACCGCGCCCTGTTCTTTGGCGGCTTTTCCACCTTCAGCTTGCTGTATTGCATCCAGCCCCTGTTCCCGCTGCTGTCGCACCAGTTTCATCTGACGCCGGCGCAAAGCAGCTGGTCCTTGTCCGTGTCCAGCGGCTTGCTGGCCATTTCCTTGGTGCTGCTGAGCGCCGTCTCGGACAGGGTCGGGCGCAAGCCGCTGATGGTGGCGTCGATGTTTTCCGCCGCGATTCTCACTATTTTGTCCGCGTTTGCGCAGGATTATGCGCAGCTGCTGGCGATCCGCGCCGCGCTGGGCGTGGCCCTGGGCGGCATGCCGGCCGTGGCCATGGCGTATCTGGGCGAGGAAATCGAGGGCCCGTCCCTGGGCCTGTCGATGGGGCTGTATATTGCCGGCAGCGCGTTTGGCGGCATGTCGGGAAGGCTGGTGGCGTCCATGCTCAGCGATTTCCTGTCGTGGCGCTGGGCGCTGGGCGTGCTGGGCGTGGCCGGCGTGCTGGCGGCGGCGGAATTCTGGCGCAGCCTGCCCGCGTCGAAGAATTTCGTGCCCAGTACAAAAGGCTGGAATGCCTTGCCGCACGCGATAAAACAGCATTTTTCCGACCGGGGCTTGCCATGGCTGTTCTGCCTGGCGTTCGTGCTGATGGGCTGTTTCGTCAGCCTGTATAACTACATCGGCTACCGCCTGCTGGCCGCGCCGTTCGGCTTGCGCCAGAGCACGGTCGGCTTGCTGGCCTTCCTGTACCTGATCGGCATCTTCAGTTCCGTCTGGGCGGGCCGGCTGGTGGACCGGCTGGGGCGCCGGGGCGTGCTGTGGATCATGCTGTCGGTGATGCTGTCCGGCATTTTATTGACCCTGTTCGACTCGCTGCCGCTGATCGTCATCGGCATGGCGCTGGCCACTTTTGGCTTCTTTGCCTCGCACTCGATCGCCAGCAGCTGGGTCAGCCGCCGCGCCCGCGCGCCGCAGGCCCTGGCATCGGCCTTCTACCTGCTGTTCTATTACCTGGGTTCGAGCCTGATCGGTTCCGCCTCGGGCATGATGTGGGGCTTCGACGGCTGGACGGGCGTGGTCATCATGCTGGGGCTGTGCCTGGGCGGCGGCGTGCTGATCGCCTTGCGCCTGCGCCATTTGCAGCCGCTGGGGGCGCGTGACGCGGTGGGCTGAGTGCGGCTATTTGGGGCACATGCCGATCATCGTTTCCCCCTGCTTGCCGGCGCGCGTGGTCACACACAAGGTGCCCAGCGCGCTGGTGATTTTATACGTGCGGCTGCCCTTGGCCTCATTGGCGCCGATCTCCTCGATCTTTGAGGCCTCGTACCATTTCGGCGGCACGGCCGCGTAGGCCTCGGCAAAGCCCTGCTGCATGCGCTTGAAGCCCGTGTCCTCGAATTTCTCCCCGCCCCGCTGCGGGAATTCCTTGCGTAAATCCTTGTCGATCTTGCCCACGTCGCGCTTGGCTTGCGCCAGGATATCGGCTGCGCTCGGTGGCGTGATGGCCGTGATCGCTTCTGGCATTGCTGGCGCTGGCGCCTGCTCGGCGGCGGGCGGCGGCAAGGGGCGGCTGACGGGCGCCGCAACTGTTACCGGCAGGCGCGGCGGATGCGTGGCGGCTGGTGTTGCGCTGGGCAATGGCCGGGGCTTGGGCGGCGCAGGGAGCGTGTGGCGCAGCCAGGTGATGGCTGGGCCTTGCGGCAAGTTCTCGTCCGTGACGGCGCGCGGCCGCGATTGCAAGACAATATATGCCAGGCCCCCGTGCAGCAGGACGATCAGCAGCAGGCCGGGAGCGCGGCGGGGCAGGGGTGGCAGCGAGGTCATGGAGGACATGGTGGTTCAGGTACGCCAATGTATCTGAAGGATTTGATAATTATCTAATATGTCACAAGCGCTTACAAAAAAGTGCCGTGTGGAAATTTTGATGCCATGGCCGCTGGCGGGGAACCCTGCGCCAGCTTCGCGATCCAACTCGGATACCACGCGAACAGGAGAGCATCATGATGCAAGTAAAGGAAGTGGCACGGCGCTTCGGCGCAATCGAACACGCGATCGGCCAGGCGGCCCAGCTGTGTGGCAAGCAGCAGGGCATGCCGATGGACTTGAAGGATTGCATCAATCAGCTGGACCAGCAAAAGAGCGCCGTGCGGCAAGCCATCGACACGCAAGACGATGCGCGCATCCGGCAAGCCGTCGACCAGATGGAATCCTTGGGCGACCGCGCCAAGCGGGCCTGCGGCACGGCGGCCAGCGTCACGCCGGAAATGAAGAGCGCCGTGCTCAAGGTGCACGATGAATTATCGGACCTGAAGCACCAGCTGCATTAACCAGCTGCATTAGCTACATCTGGCGGAACAAATGCGCATATAAAGGGCTGACGCGCAGTTGCGCCGAGTGCTGGCGCAGGGTCAGCGACAGCTTGCCCGCCTCGTCGCGCACGGCCGTGGCAATGGCGCTGGCGTTGACGATGGTGCCCCGGTGAATTTGCCAGAATTGTTGCGGGTCCAGCTGGGGCAAGAGTTCCTTCAGGCTCGTGCGTATCAGCGCCTCGCTGTCCTGGCACACGACGTTGATGTATTTGTCCAGCGCTTCGAAATACACGACGTCGGCCAGCGCGATCATGCGCACGCTGTTGCCGACGGCCGCCCGTATCATTTGCAGGCGCGGGGCGGGCGGCAGCATGGCTTGCAGCTGGCTCAGCAGGCGAGCCATGTTGTCGTCGCTGGCGGATTCGGCTGCCTGCGGCGCTCGCGGCACCGGTTCGGCTGGCGCTGCTGTTGCCGTGGCTGCAGCGGTGCCGTTGCCAACGCTGCTGTCGCGCAAGCGCTGCTGCAGGCGTTCCACCGTCTTGCCCAGTCGCGCATCGTTGACGGGTTTTAAGACGTAATCGGCGGCCGCGTGCTCGAAGGCGGCCAGCGCATATTCGTCATAGGCGGTAACAAACACGATGTGGGGGAACGCAATGTCGTCCGGCCACTGTTCCGCCAGTTCCTCGGCCGCTTCCAGGCCCGTCTTGCCTGGCATCTTGATGTCGAGAAAGAGGATGTCGGGTTGCAGCGCCAGGCCTTGCCGCAAGGCTTCCACGCCATTAGGGCAGGTGGCAACGATGTCGAGCTCTGGCCACAGCCGCTGCAAGGCGTGCGCGAGGGCGGCGGCGAGTATCGGTTCGTCTTCGGCGATCAGGGCGCGTGGCGCGCGTGGGGTGTATTGGCTCATGCGAGGGGACTCGTGATGGTGGATGGAAGGGGGAATGTCAGGCGGGCGGTCGCGCCTGCCGGATGGTTGGCGATCAGCGACAGGCTGGCGGCATCGCCATGCATGCCGCGCAGGCGTTCGCGGATATTCGCCACGCCCAGGTGCGTGCCCTTGGTCTGGCCCGGATGGTCGAGGCCCAGGCCATCGTCGCTGACGGTGAGAATCAGCACGCCAGTGTCCGTGGATGCCTGCACATGGATATGGCCGCCTTCGATCTTCGGTTCCAGGCCGTGCTGGATGGCGTTTTCCACCAGCGGCTGCAACAACATGGGCGGCACCTTGACTTGGCGCAAGGCCTCGGGCAAGTCCAAGGTAAAGCGCAGGCGCGCGCCCATGCGGATCGACATCAGGCCCAGGTAGGCTTGCATCAGGGAAAATTCCTGCTCCAGGGTGGTGGAGTCGGCGCGCGAGGAAGAGAGCGTGGCGCGCAGATACTGGATCAGCTGGTCGAGCAGCAACTGGGCGCGCTCCGGGTCAAAGCTGATCAGGCCTTGCAGGTTGGCCAGGGTATTGAACAGCATGTGCGGTTCGATCTGCGCCTGCAGCAGTTGCAGCTGGGCCTGCATGGCCTGGCGCGCCACGGATTCGGCGCGGGCTTTTTCCTGGGCCGCCTCCATTTGCAGGCGGGCGATTTTTTCGCGGCTGCCAAAGAACAGGATGGCCGCTCCCGCCGCCGCCAAGGTGAACACCGTCATGCCGACATTGCGTGACGACATGGAGACGGGCGCGGGAACGTCGATATTGGCCAGCCAGCCGAACAGCATGGTGCCGCCTACCTGTGCTACGGCGGCGCTGACGATGATGAGGGCAGTGAAGGGCAGCCTTGGGGGGCGGCGTCCCTCGCCCCACCAAGCCAGGCGGATGCCGTCGATCAACAGGAAGGCGATGCCGCCTATGCACATGGATGCAAGCAGGTTGAGCCAGAAGCTTTGCCCACCGCTCAGCACGAAGGTAATGAAGAGAGCGCACAGGACATTGAGCAGTAGCGCATAGCGGGCATCGCCCAGCAGGCGCCGGTAGGGAAAGCTCGTCTTGCGGGGGACGGTGTCGGTAGGGTGCATGCGGGACAGCTTTCAGATGGGCGCTCGGGTTGGCAATGCGGCAATTATGGGCGGCTCTGCATGCGGGTGCAACGCCGCTGCGACGAAACAGGGCTGGCATGGCGCCAATCGCCTGATCGCGTCCTTTACATGGTGGCGCTTGCACGCGATGATGGCAAGACGTCTTGATCGACAATCTCATCATCATAAAGGAACACCATGTGGCCCTATCCACGCACCCTGGCGCACCGCGGCGGCGGCACCCTGGCGCCTGAAAACACCCTGGCCGCCCTGCGCTGCGGCCTTGCCTACGGCTACCGCGCCGTGGAATTCGACGTCATGCTGGCGTCCGACGGCGTGCCCGTCGTCGTGCACGACCCCGAGCTGGGCCGCACCGTGGCCGGCAGCGGCCAGGTCAACGATTACACGGCTGCGCAGCTGGGAGCAATGGAGGCGGGCGCCTGGTTCGGCCCCCAATTCGCGGGCGAAGGCGTACCCACGTTCGAGGCCGTGGTGGACTATTGCAAGGCGCAGCGCATCTGGATGAATATCGAAATCAAGCCGGCGCCCGGCTTCGACGTGCCCACGGGCAGTGCCGTGGCGCGCGCCACGCGCGAACACTTTGCGCAGGAAATCGCGGCTGGCGCATTGCTGCCGCTGCTGTCGTCGTTCAGCATTGACGCCTTGCAGGCGGCGCGCCAGGCGGCGCCGGAACTGGCGCGCGGCTGGCTGGTCGAACAGATACCTTCTGATTGGGCGGAAAAGGCAAAGGAACTGGGCGTGGTGGCGATCCATTGCGACCACCGGCAGCTGACGCCGGTACTGGCGCGAGAGGTAAAGGCGGCGGGATATGGACTGTTCTGCTACACCGTCAACACCCCGGAGCGGGCCAGCGAGCTGCTGGCCTGGGGCGTGGACGGGTTTTGTACGGACAGGATAGATTTGATCAAGGCAAGCTGACAACCTCCTGGCTTAACAACGCCTGACAGAAGCGTAGCGAGCGGAAGTGAGCGGAAGTGAGATATGGCCGAGAAGCGCAACTGTGCTATAGCACAGTGAGCATCGCAGGCCGTATATCACGACGCGCAGTAGCTTATGTCAGGTGTTACTAGAAAGTTACGCGCATGCCTACTGTCAAATTGCGCCCCATCAACGGTGCCGCATTCTTGATAAACGAGGTGTGGCTGTACGCCAGTTCATTTGTCAGGTTATTTGCCTTGATGTAGAACTGGGCTGGCGTCGTGCCGATACGCGTGTCGTAGTTGGCGGACAGGTTGAGCATGTTGTAGCCCGGCGTTGCCGTTTCGAACGCGGCCACTTTATCCTGCTTGCCCACGCGGTAGAGCTCGGCCACGCCGCTCCACGCCTGCCAGTTGGCATCGAACTTCACACCAAAACGCTGGGCCGGGATGCGCGGCAAGTTGCCACCGCCGTCGGCCAGCTTGGCCCGCACGTAGTCGCCGAACACGCTGGCGCCGAACATGGGGTTCAGCTGCTGGCGGATCTGCCCTTCGACGCCCGTGAACGTGGCGTCGCGCTGGGCGTACTGGATCAGCTGGAAGCCTTCGTGGTTGTCCAGGGTGGAGCCGAAGATGTAGTTGTCCACCTTGTTGCGGTAGGCGCTGGCCGAGAAGGTCGTGGCGCCCGCATATTTGCGCAAGGTCAAGTCGATATTGTTCGACGTTTCCTTGCCCAGGTTTTCATTGCCCAGCTCATACGTGGCCGTGGCCATGTGCACGCCGTGCGCATACAGTTCCTCGGCGCTGGGCAGGCGGTGCGTGCGCGAGATGGTCGAACCGAGCGAATATTGCGGCGCAAATTTCCACACGGCGCCCAGGGAAATCGAGGTGCCCTTGGCGCTGCGGTCTTGCAAGGTGGCGCTGTCGACCGTGATGTCTTGCCATTCGTGGCGCAAGCCCGCTTCGAAGCGCCATTGGTCGAGCTTGTATTCTTCCACCAGGAAGGCTGCGTGTTTCTTCGTGACCGTCGGCGCCACGTACGCTTCCTCGCCCAGGGCCGAGAAATCGCGCTTCGACGTTTGCAGGCCGACTACGCCGCGCCAGCCGAAGACGGGATGGTGTTCCATTTCCAGGCGCGCATCGTGGCCCTTGTTTTTAAACGTGGTGGCGATTTCCGTGCCTTCGATTTCATCGTGCTTGTAATCGGTGAACGCGGCGCGCAGGCGCAGCTTGGCGAAGCCGGGCACGGGGTCGCGCAATTCGCCGCGCACATCCCAGCGTTCGCTCTTCAGTTTCACGTACGGCACGCTTTCGTGTTCATGCTCGTGCTCATGTTCTTCTTCGTCGCCATGGCCGTGGCCCTCGTGGCCGCCGCAATGCAGGTGCGTGCCGTGCGGGTGGCAGCTCTCGAATTCGTGGTTGTGGCCAGGCAAGCCGTATTCCGCGTTCTGGCTGGTGAAGGCCAGGCCCAGGAAGCCGCGCTGACCTACCCATGACACGCCCACGCTGCCCGTGTCCGTCTTGTTGTAGCTGCCGCCTACTGTCGAGCCGCCTTCCCAGCCGCTGCCGACCTTGTATTCTTTCGCGTCGCGCTTGACGCCTTCCGCGTGGAAGGCGATGTTGCCGGAGCCGCCAGTCACTTCAAAGGCGCCTGCCTTTTCGCGCGCCGCCGAGTTGGCGCGTACTTCCGCGCTGCCTTCAAAGCCTTTTGCCGGCACGCGCGTGGGGATTTTCTTGTCGATCACGTTGACCACGCCGCCGACAGCGCCGCCGCCGTAGGCCAGCGCGGACGGGCCGCGCAGCACTTCAATCTGTTCCGACAGCATCGGTTCGGCCGCGACAGCATGGTCGGGGCTGATGGTCGAAGCGTCCTGCACTTCGGCGCCATCGGACAGCACTTTCACGCGCGGACCATCCATGCCGCGGATGATGGGGCGACTGGCGCCGGCGCCGAAATGGCTGGACGTGATGCCGGGCTGGCCGGCCAGCGTTTCGCCGAGGGTCGCTGCCCTTGCCAGCACCAGTGCCTCGCCTTCGAGTACGGTGACGGGCGTGCTCATGTCGTCGCTGCCCAGGGCCAGCGCGCTGGCCGAGACGGTGACGGCAGGCAAGGTTGTCGCCTGCTGCGCCAGGGCGCTGGCAGGGGCGGCAAAGGCCAGCATGATGGCCAGCGCGAGGGGAGTGGGTTGGTGAGGACGGACGCACATGGGCAAGATTTCCTTATCGGCTATCGGTGTTGGCAGGGTTGGGGCAGCGCGTGACAGGTAAATGCCTGCCCTAAGATGATAATGATAACCCATTATCATTACTGTGTGACAGTTTTTCCGGGCGGTAGATACAGGCGGATGGTGTATTCTGTCGGCTATGGAACGCACAACACGTCAAAAAACCGCTATTCAAGCCGCCATCGAGTCGGCCCAGCGCCCCCTGTCGGCGCAGGAAATCCTTGAACAGGCCAGCTTGCAAGTGACGCAACTGGGCATCGCCACCGTTTACCGCAACTTGAAGTCGCTGGTGCTGGAAGAGAAGGTGCACGTGGTGACCTTGCCGGGCGAAAACCCGCGCTACGAATCGAACGCTGTCGCCAATCACCACCACCACCATTTCCAGTGCACCACGTGCCAGCGCGTGTTCGACGTGCATGATTGCCCGGGCGACTTGAAGCGCATGGCGCCGCAAGGCTTTGTTGTCGAGCGCCACGAGCTGACCCTGTACGGCCGCTGCGCCGACTGCAATGCCGCCGCCGGCGCCACGGCCACAGCGGGGAGCGCCACCGTTGCCACCACTGGGCACGCCTGCGCCAGCCACCACGACCCGGCCTGAGCCGGCAGGCTGCCGATGTTGGCACGGGCGCAACAATGCCCTGGCCAGCCGTCATTGCCGCACCCCATATCACGTATAATCTTCCCTTTAAAGCTGCCGCCACTCTTTGCCAAAAAAACATGAAATCAACTGAAATCCGCGACAAGTTCCTCAAATTTTTCGAGTCCAAGGGCCATTCCATCGTCCGTTCCAGCTCCCTGGTGCCAGGCAACGATCCGACCTTGCTGTTGACGAACAGCGGCATGGTGCAATTCAAGGACGTGTTTACGGGTACGGACAGCCGTCCGTACACGCGCGCCACCTCGGTGCAGCGCTGCGTGCGCGCCGGCGGCAAGCACAATGATCTGGAAAACGTCGGCTACACGGCGCGCCACCATACCTTCTTTGAAATGCTGGGCAACTTCAGCTTCGGCGACTATTTCAAGCGCGACGCGATTCAATACGCGTGGGAACTGCTGACCAAGGTATATGGCTTGCCGGCTGACAAGCTGACCGTCACCGTCTACATCGAAGATGACGAAGCGTACGATATCTGGGCCAAGGAAATTGGCGTGCCCGTCGAGCGCATCATCCGCATCGGCGACAACAAGGGCTCGCGCTACGCTTCGGACAATTTCTGGCAGATGGCGGACACGGGCCCATGCGGTCCGTGCACGGAAATCTTCTACGACCACGGCGCCGACATTCCTGGCGGCCCGCCGGGTTCGCCTGACGAAGATGGCGACCGTTTCATTGAAATCTGGAATCTGGTGTTCATGCAGTTCAACCGCGACGAAGCGGGCGTCATGCACAAGTTGCCGAAGCCATGCGTCGACACGGGCATGGGCATGGAGCGCCTGGCCGCCGTGCTGCAGCACGTGCATTCGAACTATGAAATCGACCTGTTTCAGCACCTGATCAAGGCCGCCGCGCGCGAAACGGGCGCCACGGACCTGGAAAACAAGTCGCTGCGCGTGATCGCCGACCACATCCGCGCCGCCGCCTTCATGATCGTCGACGGTATCATTCCGGGCAGCGAAGGCCGCGCGTACGTCTTGCGCCGCATCATCCGCCGCGCCTTGCGCCATGGCCACAAGCTGGGCCAGACGAAGCCGTTCTTCTACAAGCTGGTGGCTGACCTCGCCATCGAGATGGGCGGCGCCTATCCGGAGCTGGAAGAAGCGAAAGACAACGTCGCCAACATGCTCAAAGCCGAGGAAGAACGTTTCGGCGAAACCCTGGAAACGGGCATGAAAGTGCTGGAAGCGCAGCTGGCCAAGGATGCCACCGGCATCGACGGCGCCACCGCTTTTACTTTGTACGAAACCTACGGCTTCCCGCCAGACCTGACGGCCGACATTTGCCGCGAACGCGACATCACCTTTGACCAGGCCGGCTACGACGCGGCGCTGAAGGAAAGCCAGGAACTGTCGCGCAAGGGCGGCAAGACGCACAAGGACAGCAAGGTCGAGTACACGGGCGAGAAAAACACCTTCGTCGGCTACGATCAACTGACGTTCAGCAGCAAGGTCGTGGCGCTGTACGCAGCCGGCACGCCAGTACAGGAACTCAAGGCCGGTGAAGCGGGCATCGTCGTGCTCGACACGACGCCGTTCTACGCGGAATCGGGCGGCCAGGTGGGCGACCAGGGCGTGATTGCCTCGGGCGCGGGCAGCTTTGCCGTCAGCGACACGCTGAAAGTTCAGGCCGATGTGTTCGGCCACCATGGCGTGCTGGAATCGGGCAGCTTGAGCGTGGGCGACGCCGTCTCGGCGCAAGTCGATACGGCCAAGCGCGCGCGCACCATCCGCAATCACTCGGCCACGCATTTGATGCACAAGGCCTTGCGCGAAGTGTTGGGCAGCCACGTGGCGCAAAAGGGTTCGCTGGTCGATCCGGACAAGACCCGTTTCGACTTCAGCCACAATGCACCGATGACGGCCGAGCAAATCGCCGCCGTGGAAACCATTGTCAATAAAGAGATCCTGGAAAACCGCGCCACGCAAGCGCATTTGATGTCGTTTGACGATGCCGTCAAGCATGGCGCGATGGCCTTGTTCGGCGAGAAATACGGCGACGAAGTGCGCGTGCTCGACATCGGCAGCTCGAAAGAGCTGTGCGGCGGCGTCCACGTGCAGCGCACGGGCGACATCGGCCTGTTCAAGATCATCGGCGAAAGCGGCGTGGCCGCCGGCATCCGCCGCGTGGAAGCCGTGACGGGTGAGGGCGCGCTGGCGCTGGTGCAAACCATCAACCGCCGCCTGGTCGAAGCGGCCAATGCCCTGAAGGCGCAGCCGGAAGAGCTGACTGCCCGCATCGTCCAGGTGCAGGACCACGTCAAGGCGCTGGAGAAGGAACTGGCCGCGCTGAAATCGAAACTGGCGTCGGGCCAGGGCGATGAACTGGTCACGCAAGCCGTCGATGTCAATGGCATCAAGGTGCTCGCTGCCGTGCTGGACGGCGCCGACGTGGCCCGCTTGCGCGAAACCATGGACAAGCTGAAGGACAAGCTGAAAACGGCCGCCATCGTGCTGGCCAGCGTGGCGGACGGCAAGGTCAGCCTGATCGCCGGCGTGACGGCGGACGCGACTTCCAAGGTCAAAGCGGGCGAGCTGGTGAACTTCGTTGCACAGCAAGTGGGCGGAAAAGGCGGCGGACGCCCCGATATGGCGCAAGCGGGCGGTACCGATCCGAGCGGCCTGGCGAACGCCCTGGCAGGCGTGCCGGCCTGGGTCGGCGAACGCGCAAAATAAGGCGTAAGCTAGGGGACATGCGCGGTTTTCGCCCCACAGCCCCTTGAAAACGGCCCGCAGACACTGTTTGTGGGCCGTTTTGCCGTGTGGAATCTCGTTGTGACACCACAACAGCCGATGAACTATTTTGGTGCAGCGCGTCAATGCCCCTGATTTAGAGTAGTATGTCGAAAATCAGTACAACAAAAATGGCGGGATATTGATGATGAGCGACACACTACTTGATACCGAGATTATGGAATTTCACAAAGAACTCGACGCGCGGGGCTTGAATTGCCCCTTGCCGATTCTGAAGGCGAAAAAGGCTTTGTCAGAGCTGCAGAGTGGGGAAGTGCTGCGCATCATGGCAACCGATCCCGGTTCCGTGCGCGACTTCCAGGCTTTCGCCAAGCAAACGGGCAACGCCCTGCTGTCGCACGTGCAGACGGGCACCGAATTCGTCTTCCTGATGCAACGCAAATAATTCTGCCAGCCGGGGCCGCCGTGGCGCGGCCTGGTTTTCCTTTCCATGCCGGCTCTTTTGCTGCCCTGCAGCGTAGCGGCGGACTCCCCTGAAATCCTCAAAGCCGGACAGTTTAGATGGATTGCTCTAACAAAAAATCGCACGATCGTGCTTAAATTCGGTTCAGGATTCAAATTTCTCTTATAATCGAACGCACAATCAGCACTTGATCCGTCATTTTTATAATTTCCCAAAGGCATAGCTATGAAAGTCTTGGTACCCGTCAAACGCGTGGTCGACTATAACGTCAAAGTCCGCGTCAAGAGTGACGGCACTGGCGTCGATACCGCCAACGTCAAAATGTCGATGAACCCTTTCGATGAGATCGCACTGGAAGAAGCGATGCGCCTGAAAGAAGCCGGCAAGGTCACTGAAGTGGTCGCCATCTCCTGCGGCGTGACGCAGTGCCAGGAAACCCTGCGCACGGCCATGGCCATTGGCGCCGACCGCGGCATCCTGGTGGAAACGACGACCGAACTGGAACCGCTGGCCGTCGCCAAGCTGGTGAAAGCCCTGGCCGAGAAAGAGCAGCCGCAACTGATCATCCTGGGCAAGCAAGCCATCGATGACGACAGTAACCAGACCGGCCAGATGCTGGCAGCCCTGCTGGGTTGGCCGCAAGCCACGTTCGCTTCGAAAGTCGTGCTGGAAGACGGTAAAGTCACCGTTACCCGCGAAGTCGACGGCGGCCTGGAAACCCTGGCATTGACCTTGCCAGCAATCATCACCACCGACCTGCGCTTGAACGAGCCACGCTATGTGACCTTGCCGAACATCATGAAGGCAAAGAAAAAGCCGCTCGAGACCGTCAAGCCGGAAGACCTGGGCGTCGATGTTGCGCCACGCCTGAAGACCCTGAAAGTCGTCGAGCCAGCCAAGCGCTCGGCCGGCATCAAGGTCCCGGACGTCGCTACCCTGGTCGCCAAGCTGCGTACCGAAGCCAAAGTCATCTAAGCGGCTTTGCCGTCTATCCAGAACAATTACAGGACATATCATGGTCGCATTAGTTATTGCTGAACACGACAACGCTACCTTAAAGGGCAGCACCCACCACACCGTGACCGCGGCTGCCCAGTGCGGCGGCGACGTGCACGTACTGGTCGCAGGTTCGAACGCATCGGCTGCCGCTGCTGCTGCCGCGCAAATCGCCGGCGTGACGAAAGTCATCGTGGCCGACGCGCCATATTTTGCCGACGGCCTGGCCGAAAACGTGGCCGAGCAAGTGCTGGCCATCGCCGGCAACTACAGCCACATCCTGGCGCCAGCCACCGCCTACGGCAAGAACATCCTGCCGCGCGTGGCCGCCAAGCTGGACGTGGCGCAAATCTCGGAAATCACCAAGGTCGACTCGCCTGACACCTTCGAGCGCCCGATCTACGCCGGTAACGCCATTGCCACCGTGCAATCTGGCGACAAGGTCAAGGTCATCACCGTGCGCACCACCGGTTTCGACGCCGCTGCCGCCACCGGCGGTTCGGCTGCCACGGAAACCGTCGCCGCCGTTGCCGACAATGGCAAATCGGCTTTCGTGGGCCGCGAACTGGCCAAGTCCGACCGTCCTGAACTGACCGCCGCGAAAATCATCGTGTCGGGCGGCCGTGGCATGGGTTCGGCTGAAAACTTCCACATCCTGGAGCCGCTGGCCGACAAGCTGGGCGCCGCCATGGGTGCTTCGCGTGCCGCCGTCGACGCCGGCTTCGTGCCGAACGACTGGCAAGTGGGCCAGACGGGCAAGATCGTCGCCCCATCGCTGTACATCGCCGTCGGCATCTCGGGCGCGATCCAGCATCTGGCCGGCATGAAAGACTCGAAAACCATCGTCGCCATCAACAAGGATCCGGAAGCGCCGATCTTTGCCGTGGCCGACTACGGCATCGTGGGCGATCTGTTCGAGATCGTGCCGCAATTGGTCAAAGAACTGGGTTAAGTCACACCCCTTCCGGTTTTGTTACTGACAAAGCCACGCCGGCCCGCCCCACACGGCGAGCCGCGCGTGGCTTTTTTCTTGGAGAAAAGAAGATGAGCTATCAAGCCCCGTTGAAAGACATGTTGTTCGTGATGAACGAACTGGCCGGCCTGGCCGAAATCCATACGCTACCTGGCTGCGAAGACGCAACGCCCGACACGGCTGAAGCCGTGCTGGAAGAGAACGCCAAGTTCTGCGGCGGCGTGGTGGCCCCCTTGAACGGCCCCAGCGACAAGGAACCGAGTTTTTGGCACGACGGGCAAGTGACCACCTCGAAAGGCTTCAAGGAAGCGTTCAAGGCGTATGGCGAAGCGGGCTGGCAGGGCGTGCAGCATCCGACGGAGTTCGGCGGCCAGGGCTTGCCCAAGCTGCTGGCCACGCCCTGCATTGAAATGCTCAACTCGGCCAGCATCTCGTTCGCCCTGGTGGCCCTGCTGTCGGACGGCGCCATCGAAGCGCTGCTGACGGCTGGCAGCGATGAGCAGAAGGCGGTCTACCTGGAAAACCTGGTGTCGGGCAAGTGGACGGGCACCATGAATCTGACGGAGCCGCAGGCCGGTTCCGACCTGGCCGCCGTGCGCACGCGCGCCGTGCCGCAGGAAGATGGCACCTATAAAGTGTTCGGCACGAAGATTTTCATCACGTACGGCGAACACGACATGGCGGAAAATATCGTCCACCTGGTGCTGGCCCGCACGCCGGATGCGCCCGCTGGCGTGAAAGGCATCTCGCTGTTTATCGTGCCGAAATTCCTCGTCAATGCCGATGGCAGCCTGGGCGCGCGCAACGACGCCCATTGCGTGTCGATAGAACACAAGCTGGGCATCAAGGCCAGCCCGACGGCCGTATTGCAATTTGGCGACCACGGCGGCGCCATCGGCACCCTGGTGGGCGAGGAAAACCGCGGCCTCGAATACATGTTCATCATGATGAACGCGGCCCGCTTCGGCGTCGGCCTGCAAGGCATCGGCCTGGCCGAGCGCGCTTACCAGCAGGCCGTGGCGTTCGCCAAGGACCGCGTGCAGTCGCGCGACCTGGCCGGTTCACCCGGCCCCGTCTCCATCATCCACCACCCGGACGTGCGCCGCATGCTGATGTCCATGCGCTCGCAGACGGAGGCGGCGCGCGCGCTGGCCTACGTGGGCGCGGCCATCAGCGACGTGGCGCACCACCATCCGGACGCGGACGTGCGCGCGGAAAGCCTGGCGACCTATGAATACCTGGTACCCGTCATCAAGGGCTGGGCCACGGAAATGTCGCAGGACGTCACGCGCGACGGCGTGCAAGTGCATGGCGGCATGGGTTTCATTGAGGAAACAGGTGCCGCCCAGCATTACCGCGACGCCAAGATTCTGACCATCTACGAAGGCACGACGGCCATCCAGGCCAACGACCTCGTGGGCCGCAAGACGGTACGCGACGGCGGTGCCGTGGCGAAAGCCATCATTGCCCAGGTGCGCGCCACGGAAGCCCAGTTGGGCGAACTCTCCGGTGCCGACTTCCAGGCCTTGCAACGCCACCTGGCCGAAGGCAGCGCCGCGCTCGAAGCGGTAGTTGAGTACGTAGTGGCGAACATGAAGACGGACATCAAGGCCGTGTTTGCGGGCAGCGTGCCGTATCTGAAACTGGCCGGCATCGTGCTGGGCGGCTGGCAAATGGCGCGCGCGGCCGTGGTGGCGCAGCAAAGGCTAGGAGAAGGCAGCGGCGACGCGGCGTTCTACAAGGCAAAAATCGCCACGGCACGCTTCTTTGCCGACCACATCCTGTCGCAAGCGCCAGGACTGCGCGCCACCATCATCGACGGCAGCGCCGGCGTGATGGCGCTGTCGGAAGAGCAGTTTTAAGTGGCATCCTGGCCGGTGAAAGCCGGCAGTATGTAAAAAAAGCGCTGGAGAGTGATCTCCAGCGCTTTTTTATTTAGTTCTGCGTTCTTAGCGGCGGGCGATGCCGTTGCCGGAATTACGCACGAGGTCGCCAGCTGCCAGGCCTGGATCCTGGTCAAAAGCGAAGTCAGCCTTGGCGCCCGTTTCATATTGCACGGTGACGGTCCACACCTTGCTGTTTTTCATGTGGCCTTCGACTTGCTTGCCCGCGAAAGCGCCGCCTGCTGCGCCGGCCAGGGTGGCCAGATCCTTGCCGCGTCCGCCGCCGACCTGGCGGCCCAGCAGGGCGCCGGCCACGCCGCCGCCGATCATGCCCAGGGCGCCACCTTCACCGGCTTTTTCAGCGACGTTGACTGCCAGCACCTTGCCGCAATCGGCGCAGATCTGCTGTTGAGCTGGCTTGTTGTTCTGGCCTGCATACGAGTTGCCGGCTTTTTGCGCGGCCTTGGCGTTGATGATGGCCTGGTCGTATTCGCCCTTGGCATCGCGCAGGCATTGCATGCGGGCTTTCGAGCTGCTTTCTTCTGCGCACAGTTTCTTGTCGTCCGCGTAGCGCGTGTTCGCTTGCTTCGTGTCGTAGGCGTATTGCGCCTTCGGCGACAGGTTTTGCGCGAAGGCTGAGGTGCTGAACAGGGCCGTGACGGCGACTGCGAGGATGAGTGGGCGACGAATCATGATCTTCTCCTAGGGGGTGTTGAATGTGCCAGTAATGTCGGCATTGTGAATGCAGTATAGAGGAAAATCATGATTGCTTACCAACACTTACATGTGCGTGCGGGGTATGGCAAATGATGGCATTTCCATGCGGAAATTAACCGTAGGCACCGCCTGTATACAGCAAGTCGAACAGGCGCGCCATGGTGGCGATCAGCACGCCTGCGCCTAGCATCAAGGTAGCGACCAGCACCACGGCCAGGGGCCAGCCCGTGTCCGACAGGTGGCCGGAGGCGGCGTTGTAGCGCGCATCCCACTTGTCGTCCGGCATCAGGCCCAGTACCAGCGCTTCCAGGAAGCCGGCCAGGGCGGACAGGGTCAGCGGCAATATCTGGTAAAACCAGTCGGCTTCGGGAAGCAACTGGCGCAGCAGCAAGGAGGCGGGCAGGGCGGCCAGGTGCAGCCATCCCCACCGGTCCTTGGCGCCATGCAGGTAGAAGCGGTGGGCGCCCAGCATGCCCAGCAGGAAGGCCAGCAGTGTCGTGAAAGCCTTGTTCTTGTGCGACTGTTGCAAAATGGTAGCGGTGGTCATGGGACTCCAGAGTTGCTCATCGGTAAAGATTGCCAGTATCGGTCATCCTCTCGCACAACGATAGCACTTTCCTGTGGCGTTTATGTAATGATTTCGCCTGATTTCAAGCCATGGCCGGCACGATAGGCGCACGCGCCTATTGCGTCTTCGGCCATGACTGGTCATAATGTTCGATTAGCCCAAATTACACGCCCGTCATCATAACGCTTGCTGCCTGGCGGTAAAGCGCGCTATAATTTGCGGCTTTTTCCGCCTCAGCACACTTTTTGGAAATATTATGGTCGTTATTCGTTTAGCTCGTGGAGGCGCCAAGAAGCGCCCGTTCTTCAACATCGTCGCTACTGATTCGCGCAATCGCCGCGATGGTCGCTTCATTGAGCGTATCGGTTTTTACAACCCGATGGCGCAAGGTGGCGAAGTTCCACTGCGTATCACCGCAGACCGTCTGGCCTACTGGCAAGGCGTTGGCGCACAATTGTCGCCAACCGTTGCTCGCCTGGTAGCTAGCAACAACAAAGCAGCAGCTTAATTAGATCACTGGTTTGACGGTCAAGACTGCATCCGGGGTGAAAGTCCCCGATGACCTGGTACAGGTAGGCTATGTCTCCGGTGCTTATGGCATTGCTGGCGGGGTCAGGATCACTCCTTTCTCCGACGACGCGGATGCATTATTAAGCGTCAAAACCTGGTGGTTTGATAAACCGACCTTGCATGATGTTCAAGTCAGGCAAGCGAAGTTACACGGCGGCGACGTCGTGGCCCAGCTGGTGGGTGTGGTCGGGCGGGATGCCGCAGAAGCGCTGAAAGGCGTCTCTGTGCAAATTCCGCGTAGCCATTTCCCGACGCTGACGGCCGATGAATTTTATTGGTCCGATCTGATCGGACTGACAGTCGAGAATTTGCAAGGCGAGTGCCTCGGCACAGTGCACGACATGATGAGCAATGGTCCGCAGTCGATCTTGCGCGTTACGCCCGTCGCCACTGCCGATGAGACCGTTGAAAAGGCGCCTGAGCGCCTGATCCCGTTTGTTGGCCAGTTTGTCATTAACGTTGACAAGGCTGCCAACAAGATCACGGTCGACTGGGGCCTCGATTATTAAACCGCCTGCGCTTAACAATGCGCCGGGCAAACGTTGCAGGATAGTGAGCGATGCAATTTGATGTCGTGACCCTGTTTCCGGAAATGTTTGCCGCGCTGACGCAGTCGGGTGTGACCCGGCGCGCCTTCGAGCAGGGGAAATGTGGCTTGTCGCTGTGGAATCCCCGTGATTTCACCACCGATAATCACCGTACCGTGGATGACCGCCCGTATGGCGGCGGCCCCGGCATGGTGATGATGGCCCGTCCCCTTGAAGCGACAATTCATGCCGCGAAGCAACGCCAGACCGAATTGGGCCTGGCGGCGCCCCGCGTGGTGTTCATGTCGCCGCAAGGCCGTCCGCTGACGCACGAGCGCGTCACGCAGCTGAAAGCCGAACCTGGTTTGGTGATCCTGTGTGGCCGCTATGAAGCCGTGGACCAGCGTTTGCTGGACCGTTGCGTCGACGAAGAAATCAGCGTCGGCGACTTCGTCCTGTCTGGCGGTGAATTGCCTGCCATGGCGCTGATGGATGCGGTGATCCGCTTGTTGCCGGGTGTCTTGAACACCGAGGCATCGGCCATCGAGGATAGCTTCGTCAATGGCTTGCTCGATTCGCCGCACTACACGCGGCCGGAAACGTATGAAGGCATGGCCGTACCGCCGGTCTTGATGGGTGGCAATCATGCCGAGATCGTCAAGTGGCGCCGCCAGCGCATGCTGGAAGCGACCGCGACAAAGCGGCCTGACCTGCTGGTCAGTGCGCGCGCCGCCGGCTTGCTCAGCAAGACCGACGAAAAATTCCTGGCCAGCCTGTAAGCCGTCTTCGGATGGTGGGCAGGGTGGCTTTGCAGTGCCGGGCATGTTGCCCAAATTGGTAATACCCATCCTCTACCGGGCGGATACTTGCTATCCACAGTGCGCCGGCATGATGGTTTTCGGAGTTATAAAATGGACTTGATTCAACAATTAGAGCAAGAAGAGATCGCCCGTCTGGGTAAATCGATTCCTGACTTCGCACCAGGCGATACCGTTATCGTCAGCGTCAACGTAGTCGAAGGTACGCGCAAGCGCGCCCAGGCTTACGAAGGCGTCGTTATCTCCCGTCGTAACCGTGGCCTGAACTCGAACTTCATCGTTCGCAAGATCTCGTCCGGCGAAGGCGTTGAGCGTACGTTCCAACTGTACTCGCCGCTGATCGCTTCGATCGAAGTGAAACGCCGTGGTGATGTTCGCCGCGCCAAGCTGTACTATCTGCGTGAGCGTTCGGGTAAATCGGCGCGTATCAAAGAAAAATTGCCAAATCGCCGCGTTGTGGCGAAAGCAAGCGCGTAATATCAGCGTCTGCGTTGGGAAAAGGGGTGCCTCTGATGGTGCCCCTTTTTTTATTCTGAATTGCTATTGAGGCAAGCTGCCATGGCCACTATCGCATTTGATCCAAAACAACTCGCCATCGATTCGATCGCCGGCGAGGCGGCGCTGGACGCCGTGCGCCTGACGCCCGGCTGGCTACGCCAGCGCCTGGCCGAACAGCCCGACTGGCAGCCCGAGATTACCCAGGATTTCCTTTCCGCCCGCGCCGTGCCCGTACGCGCCGCCGTGCTCATTCCCCTCGTGCAACGGCCGCAGGGCCTGACCATTCTGCTGACCATGCGGACCGATCACCTGAGCAGCCATGCGGGCCAGGTCAGCTTTCCCGGCGGGCGCAGCGAAGCTGTCGATGCGTCGCCCATCGCCACGGCCTTGCGCGAAACGGAAGAAGAAGTGGGCCTGGCGCGCGAGCACATCGAAGTGCTGGGTTGCCTGCCCGACTACCTGACGGGCACCGGCTACCAGGTCACGCCCGTGGTGGGCCTGGTGACGCCGCCGTTCGAGCTGCGCGCCGACCCGTCCGAAGTGGCGGAAATTTTCGAAGTGCCGCTGGCCTTCCTCATGGATGGCCTGAACCACCAGCGCCTGTCGGTGGAATTGCCCGGCGGGCGGCGCTCGTTCTACGCCATGCCCTACGAACGCTTCTATATTTGGGGCGCCACCGCCGGCATGCTGCGCAATCTGTTTCACCTCTTGCGCGCGTAAAATGATGCCCCGCACGTAATAAGTTTGATTCCAGCACTGCACTGCGCTATCGTAGCGGGCATTGCGGTATTGCTGAAAAAGACAAAAAGGACGTTTGATGACATTTCTCTCCATACTTTGCGCATTGCTGATCGAGCAGCTCAAACCTTTGCGCGCGGACAATCCGATCTACGCCGAAATCAAGAGCCTGGCAATGCGCATGGAGACCTGGTTCAATGCCGGCCACGCCAACCATGGCCGCATGGGCTGGTTCCTCATGATCGGCGTGCTGATGGTGCCGACGGCAGGCATTTACTGGCTCTTGCAGCATTATCAGCTGACCCTGCTGGCCTTTGCCTGGAACGTCCTCATCGTCTACCTGACCCTGGGCTTCCGTCACTACAGCCATTACTTTACCTCGATCCAGCTGGCCCTGAGCGCCGGCGACGAAGCGACCGCGCGCACCTTGCTGGCCGAGTGGACCAAGCTCGACACAGTGGGCATGGAAGCGAGCGAGATCGCCCGCATCGCCGTGGAAAAAGCCCTGGTCACCACGCACCGCAATGTATTTGGCGTGTTCTTCTGGTTCCTCATGCCGCTGGGCCCTGCCTGCGCCGTGATGTACCGCGTGGCCGAATACCTGGCGCGCGCCTGGAACGAACCCGAGCACATGCGCAATGAAGCGTTCGGCCAGTTCGCCGCGCGCGCCTTTTACTGGATCGACTGGATTCCCGTGCGCCTGACGGCCGTGGCGTTTGCCGTGGTAGGCAATTTCGAGGATGCCATCTACGCCTGGCGCAACTTCGCCCAGCGCTGGCAGGATGAGGCCATCGGCATCATCCTGACGGCCGGCGGCGGCGCCATGGGTGTACGCCTGGGCACGCCAGCGGAAACGGCGGCCCGCGTGGTCGTCACGCCGGACATGGCCGTCGATGACAGCGACAGCGAAAGCGATATCCTGCCGGGCGAAGAGCCGGGCGCGCGCGCCTTGCAGAGCACGGTCGGCCTCGTGTGGCGCGCCTTGCTGCTGTGGATGCTGCTGCTGCTGTTGATGTCGGGCGCCGTTTTCCTCGGCTGACGCGGGCGCACATGCGCCATCCATGCGCCTTGCGCGTGGAACAAGGTTAAAATAGGGGCTGGCGCGCTAGGCGTGCCGGCCCCTGTTTGCATCGCCAGGGCAGATCGAGGTAGAACCCAAGTCTTCTATAAGATATAATACTGGCTTACCGCAGCAAACGTAGTTGAATTACCAGCCCGGCTTACCCGCCGGGGCCATTCACGCAATCCAGTCCCGACAAGCCACATGGCCGAGTTATCTCAAAAAACAGGGGAACTCTCAGACGAGTTCTTCATCCTTGGTCTCACCAGCAATGGCAAGCAATTCCGACCCAGCGATTGGGCCGAGCGCCTTTGTGGAGTGATGTCCTGTTTCAATCCCGAAGGTGGCGGGCGCAACGCGCACCTCCAGTATTCGCCGTACGTGCGCCCGACCGTCGTCAATGGCGTCAAGTCGGTGGTGGTCAACACCAAGTTGCGCGAGATCGAGCCGATGGCGTTTCACTTCGTGCGCGAATTTGCCAAGGATAACGACCTGCAAATTGTCGAAGCCTGCTTCCTGCCGCCTCCCGAAGAAAAGTAAGACCCGTTTCATTGATGTGCCTCAAACCTGCCAGCCTGCTGGTGGGAGACATCATGAGCGCGCAACTGCTGACGGCCAGCGAAGACGAAGACGAAGACGAAGACGTCTACGACACCATCGAACGCATGCGCGTCAACGGCATCCGCCGTCTGCCCGTGGTCAACAATCTGGGCGCGCGTTCCGGCGTCGTCAGCCTCGACGACCTGCTCGCCTTCCTGGCCCAGGAGATGGCCGAACTGGCCCGTATCAGCAGCGGCCAGCTGGTGTACGAAAAGCGCACTAGAAAATAAGCCCGTATTGCGCAATTTCAGTCAAATCCCCGTCACCCGAAAATGCTACAGTCGCTGCTCGTTCAACGGGAAGCGCGCATGCACTATCTGGCCAAGGCACTCTGGTATATCGAATCGCATTATGCGGAGAATATCTCGCTCGGCGATATCGCCCACGTGGGCGGCGCCTCGCCGTGTCACCTGACGCGCGCGTTTGGCCTGGCCACGGGCCACTCCGTGATGCGCTATGTGCGGGCGCGCCGGCTCAGCGAGGCGGCCCGCGCGCTGGCGCAGGGCGCGCAAGACATCCTCGCCGTCGCCCTGCAGGCCGGCTACAGTTCCCACGAGGCATTTACGCGGGCCTTCCGCGAGCAGTTCCAGCTCACGCCGGAAAAGGTGCGGGCCCAGCGCCACGTCGCCAACCTCGCGCTGGTGGACGCCATCAAACTGGATGTGGCGCCGGGCGTGGCCCTGGAAGCGCCCCGTTTCGAGCAGGGTCCCGCCTTGCTGCTGGCGGGCCTCGTCGAACGTTATCGCGCAGAAACGGTTGCCGGCATCCCCGCCCTGTGGCAGCGCTTCCTGCCCCATGCGGCGCCCGGTCAGGTGCTGTATGGCGTGTGCTGCAATAATGACGATACGGGCAATTTCGATTACCTGTGCGCGATGCCGGTGAGCGACTTTTCCCAGGCCCCCGAGGGCTGGATGCGGCTGCGCATCGCGCCGCGGCGCTATGCCGTGTTTCACCACCGCGGCCACATTTCCACCATCCGCGCCACCTGGCACACGGTGTGGAACGAATGGTTGCCCCAGTCGGGCCTGGAAGTGGCCGACGCGCCCGATTTTGAACGCTACGACCAGCAGTTCGACCCCGTCAGCGGTAGCGGCGGCGTGGAAATCTGGCTCCCCTTGAAAGCATGACCATGCTCAATACCTTGTCTGCGCCGATCCTGTTTGCGGGCGGCACCGCGCTGCGCCAGCGCCTGTTGCAAATCGCCGCGGCGCTGGCGGCGGGCCTGCCCCTGTACTGGGTGCTGGGGCCGCAGCCGCTGGGCGCGCTGGCCTGGTGCGCGCCGCTGCCCGTGCTGTGGCTGGCCCTGCGCTCGTCGCCCCGCGATGCGGCCTGGATGACGTTCCTGGCTGCCATGCTGGGCCTGTCATCGAACGTTGACTATTTCCGCCTGCTCATGCCCTTGCCGGCCGTGCTGGCCGCGATCGCCGTCAAGGCACTGCTATGGCTGCTGGTGGTGCTGGCCACGCGGCGCCTCGTGCTGCGCTACCGGGCAAGCTGGACGGTGCTGGTGTATCCCGTGCTGTGGGTGGCTATCGATACGCTGATGGCGGCCTTGCTGCCGGACGGCAACTGGGGCAGCCTCGCGTATTCGCAAGCGGATAACCTTGCCGTGCTGCAGCTGGCGGCCCTGGCGGGCGTGCCTGGCCTGCTGTTCATGTTGTGCCTGGCGCCATCCGCGCTGGCCCTGTTGCTGGCCGGTGGCCGTGTGTATGCGCCAGTGGCGGGCGTGACCGTGTTGCTGCTGGCGGCCGCGTTCGCCGGTGGCGCCTGGCGGGTGCACGGTACCCCGACTCCTTCCGGGCCGCTGGCGGGACTGGTGGCCATCGATGACTTTATCGGCCCGGCCACGCCGCCGGCGCGCGCGCAAGCCATCTGGGACCAGTACGCGCGCCACGTCGAAGCGCTGGCCGGACAGGGCGCCACGCTGGTGCTGCTGCCGGAAAAGATAGCCGTGCTGGAACCCGCGCAGGCGGACGCCGTGCGGCAGCGTTTCCAGGCGCTGGCGCGTAGCACGGGCGCGTGGATCACCTTGGGGCTAGGCGTGCAGGACGCTGCCGGCCGGCGCAACCTGGCCTGGCTGTTCGCGCCCGATGGCACCGCGCCCGTCAGCTATCAGAAACATCATCTGGCGCCGCCCGAGCGCGAGTTTCTTGCTGGCAGCGCGTACGCCGTGCAGCTGGTGGCGGGGCAGACCATGGGCCTGGCCATCTGCAAGGACATGCATTTCGCGCCCCTGGGGCAGGCGTATGGCGCGGCCGGGGCGCAGGCGATGCTGGTGCCGGCCTGGGATTTCCAGCTGGACGCCTGGATGGGCGCGCGCATGACCGTCATGCGCGGCGTGGAAAACGGCTATGCCGTGCTGCGCGCGGCGCGCGAGGGGATGCTGACGGTCAGCGACGCGTATGGACGCGTGCTGGCGGAGCGGGCCAGCAGTGCCATGCCGGGCAGCACCTTGCTGGCGCCGCTGCCGGCGCACCGGTCTGCCTCCCCTTCGGCTGGATGGCTGGGGCCGCTGTTCGGCTGGCTGTGCGTGGCGCTGGGCGTGATTTTGCTATGCATGGGCCGCCGCGCCGCGTCCGCGGCCTGACGCATCACGCCACGTTTTGCTGCAATGCGCAAAACCGTATCGCACGGCCTTCCTTTATATTCTCCGTACATAGCAACATAATCGCCGCCGATGATTGCACCATTGCCGTGCATATATTCGGCGCGATACCGGCATATATATTGCACTGCAATAAGTGGTGTTATCTGGTATTGAGAAATTCGGGCAGCTGGTATTAATTGGTACTTAATTCGGCCACGAAGTCATACATATCGCCGCGGAAGTAGGAGCGGCAAAATTCCACGGCGCGGCCATCGCGCAAAAAGCCCAGTCTTTCCACCGACAAGCCCGCGTCACCTTCCTCCGCCTGCAACAGGCTGGCCTGCTCCCCCGTCAACAACAAG
Organism: Janthinobacterium sp. BJB426; assembly: GCF_002735705.1. Lineage (GTDB taxonomy): Bacteria > Pseudomonadota > Gammaproteobacteria > Burkholderiales > Burkholderiaceae_D > Janthinobacterium. Next base: position 40,140 of record NZ_PDZL01000013.1, on the reverse strand, counting down.
GCGCTGAGGCGCTGCAAGGCGCGCACGGGCCGGTTGCCCGCCTGTTCCAGCGCGTCATACATGGAGATATCGACGGCGTCGAGGTCTGGCAGGCAACTGGCGACGATGGTCGCGTACTCCAGGCACATCGGCACCTCGTCCGCATAGCGGATGCGGTGGAAACGGTACACGGGCGCGCCCGGCGACAGCCGCAGGCGCAAGGCCTCTTCCGGCGTGACGGTGCCCTCTGCGCGCTTGAGCCACACGCTGCGCGGCGTGCGTCCGCGCGCCCGCATGTCCTCGGAAAACGAGGTCAGCTTGGCGAAATTTTTCTCGATGCGCGTATTGATGAAATTGCCCGAGCCGGGGCGCCGCACCAGCAAGCCCTCGTTGACGAGGCCATCGATGGCCTTGCGCACGGTGATGCGCGAGACGGACAGGTCGCTGGCCAGCTGTCGCTCGGCCGGCAAGGCTTCCTCGGGGCCGAGGATGCGCTTGTCGATCGCTTCGCGCAGCGCGCGCTGCAGTTGCTGGTACAGGGGCAGGCTACTCGTCTGCCCCAGGCCTTGCATGATGTGAGCCAGGGTTGTCATACGCTGAGGGTCTCCGTTACGGCGCGTTGCAGACGCGCTCTGTATCTGTTTTGTGTCGCTGGATAATACCAAAAAAGGCCGTTATAAAACCAATTTGAATTATCAGGCCAGCAATTTATGCCTGGCCTCGCAGGTATTTAGCCTGCTCATACGGGCTACAGATTGATTTGGATAAAGTGGTCTGTGTGATTCAAACAACGTTATAAAAAAAAAGTTGCAACTGGTAGTGTTCTGGTATTGGATAGTAGTATATTGGCGTTGAATTGGTTTTGTAAGTGGTTGTGCCGAAGGGTCTGCAGCATGCCGGCGAGAATGGGCGGGCTGGAAAGAAGACCTACATTAAAAATGAAAAGGTTCCAATCCTGGAGCCTAAATCAAGGGGGAGTACATGAAACGCAATTTGACACCTGCAACTGCCGTCGTGAAATCCGGATCGCGTAGCCGTACGCCGATCGCTGCGGCCGTTGCCGTGATGGTCGCCGGCCTGGCTTTTTCGGCACAGGCGCAGGAAGCAGCCGCCGATGACGTTGCTACCGTGACGGTGACCGGCGTGCGTGCCTCGCTGGAAAAGTCGCTGAAGCAAAAACGCAATGCGGATTCCGTGGTGGAAGTGATCACCGCCGAAGATATAGGCAAGATGCCAGACCGTAACGTGGCTGACGCGATCCAGCGCCTGCCAGGTGTGAATACCCAATCGTCGGCCGGTGGTGAAGGCGGCTTCGGTGAAAACGACCGCGTCAGCCTGCGCGGTACCAGCCCAAGCTTGCAGCAAACCCTGTTCAATGGCCATGCCATCAGCACAGGCGACTGGTTTGTCTTGAATCAATACGGCGGCAACGTCGGCCGCAGCAGCAGCTTCTCCTTGCTACCTTCCGAACTGGTGAGCTCGGTAGTGGTGAAAAAGAGCGCCACCGCTGATTTGGTGGAAGGCGGCGTGTCCGGTGCGATCGATGTGATTACGCGCCGTCCGCTGGAATTCAAGAACCAGCTCACGGCCGAAGGTTCGATCCAGGCTGTCTACAATGACCTGTCCAGCAAAACAGAACCTCAATTTTCCGGTTTGGTGAACTGGAAAAATGATACGAATACCTTGGGCATCATGGTGCAGGGTTTCTCGCAAAAGACGTCGGTACGCCGCGATGGCCAGGAAATCCTGGGCTACACCAGCATTACCGCGGATAGTGCGGCAGCCAAAGCTGATCCGTCCTTGGTCGGCGTGCGGGTGCCTACGTTTATTGGCGCGAGCTATTTCACCCAAAAGAAGACCCGCGAAGGCGGCGCGTTTGACGTCGAATTCAAGCCTAACAAAGACTTGACCCTGGACTTTAACGGCTTCTATTCCCAGTTGAAGGCGCCTAACCAGAATACCAACTTCCTGGCAGCGCCAGGCAATTCGGTCCGATCAGATCGATCGAACCTTGTTCCGACGAATTACACCGTCAAGAACGGTACCTTGGTCTCTGCTACGTTCGCCTCCAATGCTGGCGAAGTTGATAACGCATACCGTCCGGATGCCGGCGGCGAGACGTACTATCTCGATTTCAATTTTAAATATCGCGCGAGCAAAGATCTGACCTTTACCGGGAAACTGGGCAAGACCCACGGCGTGGGTTACGACCGCGACGATGTTTATTATCAAAACAATGTCAATGGCGGCATGGCGTACGCACTCAATGGCATGAGCCCGGCCTCCGTTTCTTATCCAGGTGGTAATATCAGCTCGCCACAGGGAACCGGCTGGATCGGCGGCGGCGAATCGCAATCGGTTGACAAAGAACTCTACACGCAGATCGATGGCGAATTGCGCCTGTCGAGCGGTATCTGGGATTCCATCAAGTTTGGCGCACGGCTCACCGATCATAAACGTAGCGCCGAGCACCCGTATGAAGCAGGCCCTGGCAAGCTAGGTTTTATCAATCCAGGACCGGTATGGAATGGCACCATGTTCCCAGGCAATTATGGTAATAATTTGGGTGGAAACCTGCCAAGCAATTACTTCCTTTACGATGGCCAGGCGCTGGCCAATTGGGGGGCAGTGCCAGGCAACCGCAATGTAGACCCCGCGGTGCGCCATAACTGGAAGGATGAGTTCAAACTGCAAGAAAAAACCCAGGCTGTGTATGGCATGGCCAATGTGGCCGGCGATAACTGGAGTGGTAACTTCGGCGTGCGTGCCGTGCATACCAAGCAAACGACGACGGTCAACTCCAGCGGCGGTCCGCTCTCCACGGCATTTGGTGCTTACTCGCAAAACACCTACGAGCGCAGCTACAATGACTTCCTGCCTAGCGCCAACATCAAGTTTGATGTCAACCGCGATATCGTCGTGCGGGCAGCTCTGGCCAAGACCATCGCGCGTCCTGACTATAGCGCATTGGGTGGCGCGGTTGCGCTGAATGACGATACCATCAGCGGTACCAAGGGGAATGTGAACCTCAACCCAGTGCGTTCGAACAACGCCGAAGTCAGTGCAGAGTGGTATTTCGCGCCGAAATCGGCGGTGTCGGCCGGTATTTTCTATATGGATTTGAACTCGATCGTGGCGCAACGCAACGTCAATGCGACCTATTTCAACACCAAGGTCGGCGCAAACAACCTATATCAAATTACCGAGTCTTTCAATACCAAGGGTAAGAACAAGGGTGTCGAGTTGAGTTATCAGCAACCGGTGCTGGGTGATTTCGGCATCCTGGCCAACTACACCTACGCCGACGGCAAGTTGAATGATGGCAGCGAACTGCTGAACGCGTCGAAAAATACCTATAACCTGACCGCTTTCTACGAAGCCCATGGTTTTAGCGCGCGCCTGGCCTACAACTATCGTTCGGCTTACAAGGCCGGCGTGGATCGTGGCGCCAGCCAGCACGTCGACGACAGCAGTTCTTTGGCTGGTTCGCTCAACTACAAGATCAATGAGAACTTCACGATCACGTTCGATGCGCTTAACCTGACCAATGAAACCATCAAGATGTACGCCGAAAACAAGGAACAGCCACGCGCGTTTTACAGCAACGGCCGCACCTTCTACCTGGGCTTGCGCGGCAAGCTGTAAGCAAGACGACCCGGCCTGGCGCACATGCACCAGGCTTGGTCTTCCTCGGTCTTTTCAAGGCAAGTCCCTGCATCAGGGCCTTGCCTTTTTTGCTGAGTGGGTGAGCTGTTTCCGTCATTGTTCCCCAGCAGCAGTACCGCCCGTCTGCCAGCAGCGGTCGGGTATCAATCTTTTTACATGGCATCATTATGACTATTGCACCTCAACGCTATCTTGCCCTCGACGTCCTGCGCGGCCTGACCGTGGCCCTGATGATCGTCGTCAATACGCCCGGCGACTGGGGCAGCGTGTATGCCCCGTTCCTGCATGCCGAATGGCATGGTTTTACCCTGACGGACCTGGTTTTCCCCAGCTTTTTGTTTGTCGTCGGCAATGCGCTGGCCTTTGCGCTGGGGAAATATGAGCACCTGGGCCATGGCGCCGTGCTGGCCAAGCTGTGCAAGCGCAGCGCGCTGATTTTTCTGCTGGGCTTCCTGCTGTACTGGTTTCCCTTCTTCAAGCTTGACGATGCGGGCCAGTTCGCCTGGTCGCCGCTGTCGCACACGCGCATCCCCGGCGTGCTGCAGCGCATCGCCGTGTGCTACCTGGCCGCCGCCCTGATCCTGCATTACTGGAAGACGCGCGGCGCGCTGGTGTTCAGTGCCTGCGCCTTGCTCGGCTACTGGGCCATCCTGGCGACCTGGGGCGATTACAGCCTGCACGGCAACGCGCCGGCCAAGCTGGACCTGATCCTGCTGGGCGACAGCCATTTGTACCACGGCGAAGGCATCGCCTTCGATCCGGAAGGCATCCTCGGCACCTTGCCGGCTATTGTCAATGTGATCGCCGGCTATCTGGCGGGCAGTTTCCTGCGCCAGGCGGCGCCGGCGCAATTGCGTTCGAGCCTGTATCAGCTGGCCGTGGCCGGCGCCATTTGCGTGGCGGTGGCCCTGTGCTGGAATGAAGTGTTTCCGATCAACAAGAAGCTGTGGACCAGCTCTTACGTGATGCTGGGCATCGGCCTGGACTTGCTGCTGCTGGCGCTGCTGATGTTCATCATTGACGTACGTCAAATGACGGGCTGGACCTACTTCTTTGAAGTCTTCGGCAAGAACACCCTGTTTATCTACCTGGTGTCGGAAGTACTGGTGATCATCGCGTTTACCGTGCGTATCGGCAGCGGCAACCTGTACCAGTGGCTGTACCAGCAGTGGTTTACGGGCTGGGCGCCGGCGCGCGTGGGGTCCATGCTGTTTGCCATCAGCTTCATGTTGCTGTGCTGGCTGATCGCCTACGGCATGGACAAGCGCAAGATCTACATCAAGGTTTGACACGCCACATCAAACTGCGCCGCGTGGACACGGCAGCGGGACGGATGGGTGAAAAAGGTCGAAAAAAAAGCAGCCCCGGCCTGAGCCGGGAACCGCTTTGCGTGTGCTGCCGGGAGCGGGAATTACTGCGCCGCTGCTGCCGGTGCTGCCGCTGCCGTGGCAGGACGGTTCAGCCACAGGATCCAGTAGCGGGCCAGGTCGCCCACGCCGTCGCCGCCCTTGACCGTTTCCAGGACCTTGATGGCGTCGTCTTTCTTGCCGGCCATGGCGTAGGAATAGCCGAGGCGCAGCTTGGCATCCTCAACGCGCTTCAGGCCGCCCTTGGCGATGCCTTTCTGGATCAGGTCGATACCTTTGTCGAACTGGTCCATCGTCACGAAGGCGTAACCGAGGTTGATCAAGCCCGTGCCATCCTTGCTCTTCATGGCCGAGGCTTCGCCGCTGGCGATGTTTTTCGCATCGTCGGCGGCAGCCTTGCTGGCCTGGTCGCGCAGTTTCTTGTGCTTGGCGGCATTTGCGCCCGTGCCCAGCACGCCTTTGGCAAAGCCGGCGTCGAGGACTTTTTTCGCTTCCGTCGGGAAGGCATTCTGCAAGGCGATTTCAGCCATGTCGCTGTAGTCCTGTGGCGGCATGGTGTCGACGGCCTTGAATTGCAGGCGCAGCACGTCCAGCGCGAAGCGGTCCGAATAGCCGGCCTTGCCTTGCAGGCGGCCCAGCAGGTCGCTCCAGTAGTCGTCCGACGGGTAATAGCGCACCAGGTTTTCCATGGCGATCAGGTAGGTGGCTGGATCCTTGCTTTTCGAACCCGTGTTGGCCAGCAATTGCAGCTCTTCGATGCTCGGCGTCTTGCCCGCTTGCTGCTTGGCCGTCACGTCGGCCATCAGTTCCTGCTTGGCGCGCGCGAAATCATTGCTGAAGTAATAGGAGCGGATGATGTAAGGACGCACGGTGGCCACGTCGCCCGTTGCCGTCTGGTAACGGGTGAACCATTTGATGGCGTTCGGGTAATCCTTGGCGTTGTAGTGGTAGTTCGCCAGTGCCTGGATGAAGTCGCCTTCCGATTTCTTGTCCAGCTTGCCCGATTCGATCACCGCTTCCAGCGCCGTCATGGCCATCGGCGCATTGTTGGTGGTCGAGGCCAGCGCCACGCGCAGGCGGTTCAGCACGAACGTTTCATACGGCGTCAGGGCCGGAATGGCGGCAGCCTGGTCGATGCGGCTTTGCACGTCGGCGTAGTTCTTGGCATCCATCGATGCCTTCACGGCGGTCGGATCGAGCAGCTTGAACACTTCAGGGCGCACCGAGTCGGCCGGAGCGGCAGCAGCGGCGGCTGGCTTGGCATCCTGCGCGTGCGACAGGGATGGCAGGACATTGAGGCCGATGGCGGCCAGGAGCAGGCTAAGACGGGCAAGACGGAATTGGGACATGGGTTATCCTTCAATCAATAACAAAAATACGCACCTGCACTGGCAGCCGCAACGTCGTGCATTGGCATTGCCAGAGGGGCAAGGAAGCTCGAAAAAACATCATTCTGCCAGTCTGCCTGCATAAGTCAAACAGAAGCGGCATGATACAGAGCGGCTATTGTCACATAAACGGCTGAGCGGGTGCGGCAAACGTGCGCGCCAGGGCTTGCCCTTTGGCATCGAACAGCAGGCAGCGCTGCGCCGGCAGATGCAGGCGCATGGCGTCGCCCGCCTGGCGCAAGCCTTCCTCGGCCGGCAGCTTGACGGACAGCATCTCGGCCACAGCTGGCATGCTGGCGTACACGATGGCCACGTCGCCCAGGTATTCGACATGGCTGACGGCCGCGTCGACGACGTTGTCGCCTGCATCGTTCGCGTGCCGCAGGCTGACATGCTCGGCGCGCACGCCCAGGGTCAGCTGGTCGCCCGGCGCCACGTTCTGCCCCTGCGCTTCGACGTCGATGACGGCGCCGCCGGGCAGGCGCACGGCCACCGAGCCGGGGCCGCTGGCGATGGCCTCGCAAGCGACGAAGTTCATCTTTGGCGCGCCGAGGAAGCCGGCCACGAACAAGTTGCCGGGATTGTTATACAACTCGTGCGGACTGCCTACCTGCTCGATGCGTCCGCCGTTGAAGACGACGATGCGCTCGCCCAGGGTCATCGCCTCGACCTGGTCGTGCGTGACGTAGATCATGGTGGTTTTCAGTTCCTGGTGCAGGCGCGAAATCTCCACGCGCATCTGTACGCGCAAGGAAGCATCGAGGTTCGACAACGGTTCGTCGAACAGGAACACCTTGGGTTTGCGCACGATGGCGCGGCCGATGGCCACGCGCTGGCGCTGGCCGCCTGACAGGTCCTTCGGCTTGCGCTTGAGCAAAGGCGTGATCTGCAGGATCTCGGCCGCGCGCTCGACGGCGGCGCGCACCTCGGCCTTCTTGTGCCCCGCCAGGCTCAGTGCGAAGGCCATGTTTTCGTACACCGTCATGTGCGGATACAGGGCGTAGCTCTGGAAGACCATGGCCAGGCCCCGCTCGGCCGGCGCGATATCGTTGGCCAGCTTGCCGCCGATATGCAGCTCGCCATCCGTGATGTCTTCCAGCCCGGCGATCATGCGCAGCAGGGTTGATTTTCCGCAACCGGATGGCCCCACGAAGACGACGAATTCGCCGTCGCGGATATCGAGGTCGATGCCGTGGATGACGGGGTGCTTGTCGTCATACAGCTTGACGATGTTCTTTAATGCGATATGTGCCATGGACTGTGCGATTCCTAGCTTGCGCTGGCCGGCGCGGACGTGGCGCCGGCGTCAGATTGGTCGGAGGTATCCTTGGGGCCGATGCGCATGAAGCGCGACAGGATCAGGACGGGCACGGCCGACACCAGCACCCACAGGAAAAAGGTCTTGTAGCCGAGCGCCGTCTGGATGTCGCCACTGATCATCTTGAACAGCACGAAGCCGAGCTGCATCACGCCGGTGGCGAACGCATAGTGGGCCGTCTGGTATTTGCCGACGGAAACCACTTGCATCATGAACAGGATGAGGCCGACGAAGCCGAAGCCGTAACCGAACATCTCCACGCTGAGCGCGGCCGTGATCAGGGTCAGGTCGGTCGGCATGCTGTGGCTCAGGTAATAGAACACCAGGTTTGGCAAGTTCATGGCCAGGATCAGAAAGAACATGGCGCGCTTCAGGCCCAGCCACGACGTGAAGTAGCCGCCGCCGATGCTGCCCAGCAGGAACGCGACGGTGCCGGCCGTGCCGTACACGGCGCCCACTTCCGTCGTCGACAGGCCCAGGCCGCCCAGTTCGCGCGCTTCGCGCAGGAACAGCGGGCCGATGGTCTGCACTTGCGCCTCGCCGGCGCGGAACAGGATGATGAAGGCGATCATGCCCCAGATGCCGGGTTTTTTCAGGAAATCGACCAGCACGTCCCACAGGGTGCGACTGATGCCAGCCACGCTCTTGTCGGCCACGGCCGCGTTGCGCACCTGCGGCAGGGCCCACAGGTGGTAGGCGGCCAGCGACAGCATCATGGCGCCGATGATCAGGAAGATCACCGACCAGGCAGGCTTGATGCCGATTTTTTTCTCCAGGTAGCCGGCCAGGATCACCAGGCCGCCCAGCGAGATGAATTTGCCCGCGTTGAAGAAGGCGCCTTGCCAGCCCGCGTAGGCCGCCTGCTGCTTGTCCGACAGGCTGGCAATATACAGGCCGTCGCACACGATGTCGTGCGTCGACGAGGCCAGCGCGGCGACGAACAGCACGGCGATGCAGGCGGCAAACCACAGCGGCGTTTGCAGGGCCAGCGCTATCAGACCCAGGCTCAGGCCACCGAGGAACTGGAATAGCACCACCATGGTCTTCTTGCTCGACGCCAGCTCCAGGAAGGGACTCCACAGCGACTTGAAGACCCAGGCAAAGCCGATCAGGCCCGTCCAGCGGGCGATCTGGTCGTTCGGCACGCCCATGCTCTTGAACATCAGGCCGGCCACCAGGGCCACGGCGTAGAACGGCAGGCCCTGGGCGAAGTACAAGGTGGGCACCCAGGAAATCGGACTGCGTGCTTTCTTGCTGATGCTGATGCGCTGGTCGTGCATGGAGGCTTCCTTATCGAGAGACGTTTTCATTTGACTGCGCCGTCCATGCCGCGCATGAAGAAGCGTTGGGTAAACAGGAAGGCGAGCAGGGTTGGCACGATGGTGATCAGGGTGCCGGCCGCGATCACGCGCGTGCTGCTGCCGAAGGTGCCGCGCAAGTACAGCACGCCCACCGACAGGGGGAATTCATCGGGTTTGCTCATGACGATGGAGGGCCAGATGTATTCATTCCACGATTCGACGGCCGTCAGGATGCCGACGGTGGCCAGCCACGGCGTAATCAGGGGCAGCATGATGCGGCTGAAGATGACCCACTCGGAGGCGCCATCGACCCTGGCTGCGTCGATCAGGTCTTGCGGCACTTCCTCGAACGCCTGTTTGAGCAGCAAAATGGCCACGGCCGTCACCACGTTGGGCAGGATCACGCCCGTGTAGGTGTCGACCAGGCTCATTTGCGTGATGGTGATGAAGTTGACGAGGAAGTTCACTTCCGATGGCAGCACCAGCGTGGCCAGGATCAGGCCGAACACGAGTTTGCGGCCGCGGAATTTCAGGCGCGCCAGCGGATACGCGGCCAGTGAGCACAGCAGCAGTTTCCAGAACACGGTAAACACGGCGATCAGCACGGAGTTCCTGAAGAACGACCAGATCGGGATCGCGTTGAACACTTCGATGAAGTTGTCGAAGGAGGGCGCCTTCGGCCAGAAGGTGGGCGGGAAGGCGAAGATATTGCCTTCCGTGGAAATGGCCGTCACCAGGGTCCACCAGAACGGGAAGACGCAGACGACGGCGATCGCGCACAGCACGGCATAGTGGCCCGCATATTGGCCAAACAGCTGCAAGCGGGTTTTCAGGGAGCGGGAGCGGTTTTTCATGGTCATGCCCCTGTCAGCGGTGCTTGGGTTTGAGGTAGCGCAGGCACAGCAGGGCGATGCCGATGCAAAATAGGGACACGACGAAGCTGGCGGCGAGCGCGCGCGGCAGTTTCAAGTGTTTGAGGCCCTGGTCATACGCGTAGTACAGCGCCGTGAAGGTGGAATTCATCGGCCCGCCCTGGGTCAGGACGTCGACTTCCTGGTACGCCTTCAGGGCCGCCAGCACGGACAGGATGGAGCACAGCATGATGGTCGGGCGCAGCATCGGCACGGTGATCTTCCAGAAGCGCTGCCAGCGGTTGGCGCCATCGAGCATGGCCGCTTCCTGCATGTCTGACGGGATAGCTTGCAGCGCCGCCAGATACATCACCATGTACCAGCCCAGGCCGCGCCACAGGGTGACGAACATGACGGCAAACAGGGCCAGGCTGTCGTTCGACAGCCAGCCCACGGGCGCATTCACCAGTTTTAAGGTCATCATCACGTAGTTCAGCGCGCCCTGTTCGTGGAACATGAAGCCCCACATGATGCCGACCACGGAAACGGTGGTCACCACCGGCACGTAGAAGGCGGCGCGGAACAGGCGGATGCCGGGCAGGCGGTTGTTCACCAGCACGGCCAGCGTGATGGCGCCCACCTGCACGAAGGGCACCATCAGCAAAAACATCAGCGAGTTTTTCAGGCCCGAGACGAACATCTCGTTGTTGAAGATGTAGCGGAAGTTATCGAGGCCGACGAAGCGCGTCTCGCGTATCAGGCTGTAGTCGGTAAACGCCAGCACGGAGCCGTAGCCGACGGGCCAGAAGGAAAAGGCGGCCAGCAGCAGCAGGGCGGGGGCGAGGAACAGCCAGGCTTGCACGGTATGGCGGTGGGCGGGTTTCATCATGTCCTCAGTGGCGCGGCAGGGTGGCCAGCTTGCGGTTCCAGATGGCGACGGCCTGGTCCAGCGCCTGTTTCACATCCTGCTTGCCCGTCACGCCCGCTTCGACGGCTTTCACCAGCGAGCGGCGCAATTCGTCGTAGTCGTCGATGCCGGCCACGTACAGGGTGCGCGAGTGGCCCATCGACAGGGCGCCGGCGGCCACCGCCTTTTCGGCCGCGCCCGCGTTCTTCGGCGTGGCGAGGAAGAACGTGTCGGCCGCCGCTTTCACCGTGGTGGGGAAGACGCTGGCCTGGCGCGCGAAGGCCAGCTGGTTTTCGTCGTTTGTCAGGAAGCGCGCGAACTTGCCCACCGATGGCAACTGGCGCGCCGGCACGCCTTTCGGAATGGCGAAGTGCACCAGCCAGCCGCCGTCGGCGATGCCGGTGGGGCCCAGCGGCGCGGGCGCCACATCGGTGATGGCGTAGATATCTTTCGCATCGCCACGGATGCGCTGCATGGCCGTGGGCGGCGCCAGCAACATGCCCAGGCGGCCGCCCTTGTAGGCGTCGATCACGGCCGGAAAATTGTCTTCGGCGAACAGGCTTTCCTTCAGCAGGCCGCCCACTTTATAGGTGTCGGCCAGCTTTTGCACCAGCGCCACGTGCTGCGGCGAATTGAAGACGGCGCGGTTGTCGGTGATCACGGCCAGGCCCTGCTGCATGAACAGGCCGTCGATTTTCGACAGGGCGGGGGCGATGCCGGCCTTGCCTGTGCGTTGCGCGATCTGGCGCGCAAACGCCAGCTGTTCATCGAGGCTGGCAGGGCCGCGCGTGAGTCCCGCCTGCTTGAAAATGGCGGTATTGAAGGCGATCACCGCGACATTGCTGTACATGGGAAAACCGTAGGTGCCGCCCTTGAAGCGCAAGTCTGCCAGGGCGCTGGGAATGTAGCTGGTGCGCGCCTCCGCGATCAGGCCATCGACTTGTGTGAGCAAGCCGTCGCGCGCAAATTCGTCGGCCCAGGGCACGTTCAGGCTGACCAGCGCGGGCGGCGTGCCGGCCACGATGCGCGTGACCAGCTTGGTCTGGATGACGTCCCACGGGAAGTCGATCCATTCGATCTTGACACCGGGATTCTGCGCCTCATAGCGCGCCACCACCGCATTGAAATACGGCGTGAACTTGGGCTTCATGCTGAAGGTCCAGAATTCGATTTTTTCGGCAGCCCATGCCTGCGGCGCGAGCATCCCCGCGCAGACAACAACCGCCAACAGTCTCTTGATCGTCATTTTTATCCTGGAGCGCGAGGCTCCAATGTCCATGAGTCCGCGGCGCGGGTACATGCCCTTGCCGTCGCTTATATTCGGGTGCTGCTGCCGGCAGCCACGCCCCGTGCCGGGGGCGGGACTGCCGGGTACTGCCTGTTAATTCGTCTTGGTGACCTTGCTCAGGTGACGCGGCGCATCCGGGTCCATGCCGCGCGCGGCAGACAGCTTGGCCGCCATCACGTAGAAGGACTGGATGGCGACGATCGGATCGAGGTCCGGCGTGGCCGCCACGGGCAGGGTCAGGTCGCGTTCGGCCACGTCGGCGGGGGCCGCCAGCAAGACCTTGGCGCCGCGGCCGCGCATCTCTGTGGCCAGTTGCAGCAGGCCGGCCTGGGTCGGGCCGCGCGTTGCAAAGATCAGCAGCGGGTAGCCGTCTTCGATCAGGGCCATCGGACCGTGCTTGATTTCGGCGCCGCTGAACGCTTCCGCCTGCAGGGCCGAGGTTTCCTTGAATTTCAGGGCCGCTTCCAGCGCCACGGGGAAGCTGATGCCGCGTCCCACGACCATGATGTTGCGGGCCGGAGCGAGCACGTCGATGGCGGGCGACCAGTCGACGCGGGTCGCTTCGAGCAGCGCTTCGGGCAGCGCTTCCAGGCCCGCCTGCAGCTCGGGGTCGTTCTGCCACTGGGCCACCATGCGCGCGCCGGCGACCAGGCTGGTGATGAAGCTCTTGGTGGCGGCGACGCTTTGTTCCTTGCCGGCGCGCAGGGGCATGGCCCACTCGGCGGCGTGCGCCAGCGGCGAATCGATGTCGTTGACGAGGGCCACGGTGGTGGCACCGCCGTCGCGGAAGTAGCGGATCGGCTCGACCACGTCCGGGCTCTGGCCCGATTGCGAGATCGAGATGGCCAAGGTGTCGCGCGTCACCAGCGGCGACTTGTTCAGCGTCACCAGCGACATCGGCAGGGACGCGACGACGCGGCCCAGGCGCGCCATGATCAGGTAAGCGACGTAGTTGCAGGCGTGGTCCGAGCTGCCGCGCGCGATGGTCAGCGCGGTCGAGAACGAGGTGCTCCTCAATTTGCGGCCCAGTTCCGTGTAGCGTTCCGTGTCGCTGGCCAGTTGCAGGGCGACGCATTCGGCGGCGGAAATGGCTTCTTTAAGCATCATTGAGGTCACAGATTTCTCCTTCTATATACACAGCTTTGAGTTTGAGATCGCGATCGAGTACCACCAGATCGGCGTAAGTACCGGGGGCCAGCCGGCCACGTTCTTCCAGGCCCAGGTAATCGGCGGCGTTGGTCGACACGCGCTTGGACGCATCGGCCAGGTCCAGTCCCAGTCCCACCAGGTTGCGCAGCGCCTGGTCCAGGGTCAGGGTGCTGCCCGCCAGGGTGCCGTCGGGCAGGCGCACGCCGCCCATGCATTTCTGCACGGCGTGGCGGCCCAGCATGTATTCGCCGTCCGGCATGCCGGTGGCGGCGGTGGAATCGGTGACGCAGTACAGGCGCGGGATGGCGCGCAGGGCCACCTTGATGGCGCCCGGATGCACGTGCAGCAGGTCGGGGATCAGTTCCGCGTATTCGGCGTGCGCCAGGGCGGCGCCGACCATGCCCGGCTCGCGGTGGTGCAGGCCGCTCATGGCGTTGAACAGATGCGTGAAACCCATGGCGCCGTGTTCCAGCGCGGCCACGCCGTCTTCATAGGAGCCGAGCGTGTGGCCGATCTGCACGCGCACGCCGGCATCGGCCAGTGCGCGCACCAGGTCCAGGTGGCCGGCGATTTCCGGCGCCACGGTGATGACGCGCAGCTTGGCCAGCGTTTGCAGGCGCTCGATCTCTGCCAGGTTGGCGGCGCGCGCATAGTTGGGCTGCGCACCGAGCTTGCCGGCATTGATGTATGGGCCTTCCAGGTGGGCGCCCAGCACGCGCGCCGTGTTCGGGCGGCGGTTGTTGGCGGCGATGCCGATGGCCGTCAGGGCCATGTCGATATCTTCCGGCGGCGCCGTCATGGTGGTGGCCAGCAGGCTGGTGGTGCCGTGGCGCGCATGGATGGCCGCGATGGTGTAGACGGCTTCACCGCCTTCCATGATGTCCTTGCCGGCGCCGCCATGCACGTGCAGGTCGATAAAGCCGGGCAAAATATAGTCGTCGCTGTTGTCCGACGGGTGGAGGGAATCGCCCGTGATGCTGTCGACCCGCTCGCCGAAGGCGATGGCGCCGTGGATCCAGCCGCCGGGGGTAAGGATATTGCCTTTGATAGTGCTGCTCATCTGCGCGACTCCGCTACGAATTCATAATAATCACTGCGGCAATACGAGTGGGTCAGTTCCACCGCTGCGCCGTTGTCGAGATAACTGACACGGGTGATGTGCAGCATGGCTTCACCCGTCTTGATATTGGCCAGCTTGGCCTGTTCCGCCGTCGCGTTGACGGCGCGGATATGCTGCAGCGCGCGCATCGGGATGGTGCCGCGCGACTCCAGGTAGCCGTACAGCGAATCGGTGACCTGCTGCGGGTCCGGCATGTACAGCGCGGGGATGGTGGTCGTTTCGATCGCCATCACCACTTCATCGGCCGTGCGCAGGCGGCGCAAACGCGCCACCGGCATGTGCGGCGACAGGCCCAGCGACAGCAATTCCAGCGGCGCGGCCGCGCCGATGTCGCGCTGCAGCCAGCGCGAGCCGGCCGTAAAGCCACGTTGGCGCAATTCTTCCGAAAAGCTCGTCAGGCGCGACAGCGGCTGTTCCAGCTTGGGCGTGATGTAGGTGCCCGAGCCGCGCTTGCGCGTCAGCATGCCCCGGTCGCACAGCATGTCGATGGCCTTGCGCGCCGTGACGCGCGAGATTTCCAGGATGTCCGACAGCACGCGCTCGGAAGGCAAGGCCTGGTTGGCGCGCCAGTCGCCGCTGGCGATGCCGTCCGACAGCATGTTCGCCAGCTGCATGTAGAGCGGCGTGTCGCTGGCCGGATTGGGTTTGAAGGCGGACAGTTTGGCCAGCATGGTCATTGCTCCTGCAAGTGCTTGCGTATCAGGCGCAGACCACCTGCGGCCGAGTCGCCCTGTGCCGGCACGACCAGTTTTAACAGTTCCTCCGGCAGGTAGCCCGACAAGGGCGCGGCCAGGCCGCCGCACAGGGCCACGGGCAAGGCGCCTGCCGGGTCGAGCGCCCTGGCGATGAGGGCGATCTGCTGGCCCGCAGCCGTCAGGATGCTGCGCGCCACGCCATTGCTGGCCGCGTGTTCGAGCACCAGGCGCGCCAGTTGCGCGAAATTGGTCTGGCTGGCGGCCGCCAGCCACACTTGCATGGCGTCGCGCTGGCCGCCGCAGGCGTCGATGATGGCCGTGGCGAAGGCGCTGCCGGGCACGCGTCCGTCAACCACTTGCTGCGCGTGGTTGATGGCATGCATGCCGATCCAGGCGCCGCCCGCTTCGTCACCGGAGGGGAAGCCCCAGCCGCCCACTTCATGGCGGCTGCCGTCCGCGTGCAGCACTTCGCCCACGCTGCCCGTGCCGATGGCCACGATGGCGCCCGGCTGGCCCGCATGCGCGCCCAGCAGGGTGGTCAGGGCGTCCGATTCGAGCGCCACCAAGGCATAGCCGGGATTGTGTTCGACGAAGCTGGCGGCCCACTGCTTGTTGTGCACGCCGGCCAGGCCCAGGCCGATGGCCATGCGCTGCAACGATGGCTGTTCCAGTCCGGCGGCGCGGAAGGCCAGGGTGACGGCGTGCGCCACGGAGGTCCAGGCCCGTTCGATGCCCAGTCCCAGGCCGGATGGGCCGCTTTGTCCCTGCGCCAGTTCCAAGCCATCGAGGCGCGCCAGGCGTACGCGGGTTCCGCTGCCCCCGCCGTCGACGCCGATTATGTATTCGATCATGTTGTGCAGTCCCGCGTTTGGTTGAGTGCGCCTGTCTCGGTTCTTTTATTTGTCGGGCGGCGAAAAAGCTGAAGGCACTATATTGTCGCCCAGATGGCTTGTCAACAGGTATTTAAGTGGTATTAATTAATGCGTTGTGCGATGCCGTGCCATGCCCGAGGGCGTGATTGCAAGTTGTTGTTAATAAAGGGATTTTTATGTTGGGCGAATGGTATTGAAATTGGCCTTGTTTAATGCCAATTTTTTCGGACTGGTCTGCGCCGCGCGCTGTGGTGTTGCTTGTGTGCATGCTTGGCAAGGGGCGCCATGAAGAGTAAAGTCCGCCTTTTACACCTGAGTTGGAAGAGCATGATGAACGACAAGGCAGCAAAGAGCGAGTACTGGGACGACTGGCAGCAAGAGGCGCTGGCCGCCGGCGTGTCGGCGCCGCTGGCTAAGCTGGGTATGGAAATGATGCGCACGCACCGCAAGAACCGCTGGCCGAAGGATTTCCTGGGCCGCGAAAGCGATGGTCCGGTCATGATCGAAATGTGCCTGGAAGACGAGGCCGAAACGGAATTGTTCTTTATCGAGAACCTGTATCCCTACGATACGGAGCTGATCGAAAAGACGCGCCGCCGCCTGTGCCTGCACTGAGTGTGCGCTGACGCGTGACTGGAACGGCCGCCCTGTGCGGCCGTTTTGCTTTTCGGGTGGCATTTTCATGGGGGAGTGTCATAATGGCCCAGGCATTTTCGCCCAGGTATGGAGTAGATAATGAGCAAGGCACAGGACAGCAAGAAGGAAGCCAAGAAGGAACCGGCCAAGACCATGAAGGAAAAGAAGGAAGCCAAGAAGGTCAAGAAAGAAGAGCGCAAGCGCTGATCATGCGCCTGCGTCGCTTACTGTCGCGCCCGTGGCGTGCGCCGGCCCTGCTGGCGGCGTTCGCCCTGCTGGCCCTGGGTACGCCCGTGTCCGGCGTGCTGGCGCAGCAAAAGCCGCCGCCGTCCACGTTCGGGCAAGTGGTGGGCAATGCCGTGCTGTGCATCGACCAGATCGACAACAAGGCCTTTTATGCCTATCTGCTGACGGCTTTCGGCCCCGCCTACAAGCATGAAGGGGGCGCCTACTGGTTCCGCACGGACGCCACCTTGTGGGGCGCGCCGATTACCGACGTCATCGTCAGCGACGACACCAGTCCCCTCGTCTTCATGGGCGTGGTGGCGGACTCGACACCGGAAAAGCTGGAGCCGGCCATCCGCGGCGTGTCGGGCCTGCGTTTCAATAAACTCGACAATTCCGCCTTTCCTGTCCGTGGTTCCGTGCCTGGCAGTAAAATCGTCTACTTTCGCAGCAAGGCGAAAGTGTATTGCGCCAAATACAAGCCGTTGCCGCCCGCCCGCACCCGATGAGGGGTTCGGCTTGCCGCCGCGCATTTTGATCGTTTCATCCGCAGGGTCTCCATGTACACGCATTATTTCCAGCTCAAGCAATCGCCGTTCTCGATCGCCCCCGATCCGCGCTACCTGTTCATGAGCGAACGCCACCGCGAAGCGCTGGCGCATTTGCTGTATGGCGTGGGCAGCGGCGGCGGCTTCGTGCTGCTGACGGGGGAAATCGGTGCCGGCAAGACCACCGTGTGCCGCTGCTTCATGGAGCAGATTCCGGAAAACTGCCAGCTTGCGTATATCTTCAATCCGAAACTGTCCGTCGAGGAATTGCTGCTGTCGATCTGCGAGGAATTCCGCATCGCCCTGGCGCCCGGCGTGGCCAGCGTGAAAGGCTATGTCGACGCCATCAATGTGCACCTGCTGGCCAGCCATGCGCAGGGCAAGAACAATGTGCTGATCATTGACGAAGCGCAAAACCTGTCCGCCGCCGTGCTCGAGCAGCTGCGTTTGCTGACCAACCTGGAGACGAGCGAGCGCAAGCTGCTGCAGATCATTCTCATCGGCCAGCCGGAATTGCGCGCCATGCTGGCGCGGCCCGAGCTGGAACAGTTGGCGCAGCGCGTCATCGCCCGCTATCACCTCGGTTCGCTGACGGCGGACGAGACGGCCAGCTACATCCGCCACCGCCTGGCCGTGGCGGGCAGCACGGCGCAGACACCGTTCGCGCCGCGTTTGATGGCGCACATCCATGCCTTGAGCAAGGGAGTGCCGCGCCGCATCAACCTGTTGTGCGACCGCGCGCTGCTGGGCGCCTACGTGGAAAACCAGCCGCAGGTGACGCGCCAGATACTGCGCCGCGCCGCCGAGGAAGTGTTTGCGGAAGAGGGCACGCCGGTTGCCGGACGGGGCCTGCGCTGGCCACACGTGGCCGGTGGCGTGCTGGCCGGCGCGCTGGTCACGGCCGCGCTGGCCTGGCATTTCATGCCGTCCCCGTCCGCCGTGCCTGCTGTACCTGTCTTGGCCGCCTCCGTGCCGGCCGCCTCCGCCGTGGTGGCTGCCGCCGCATCCGTGCCCGCACCGGTCAGCGTGCCGGACCGCAACGCCGTGCTGCGCCAGCTGGCCGCCCTGTGGGGCGAGCAGTTGCCGGCCGGCGACGCTTGCCAGGCGGGCGCCCGCGCCGGCCTGCGCTGCCTGCACAGCCGGGGCGGCATCGCCGAGCTGCGCGTGCTGGACCGTCCCGCCCTGCTGACCCTGCGCGACGGGGAGGGGCGGGAACAGCTGGCGCTGCTGACGCGCTTGCAGGACGAAATGGCCACCTTGATGCTGGACGGCAAGCAGCAAAGCCTGCCGCTGGCCCAGCTGGCGCAGCGCAGCGATGGCGGTTTCACGACCTTCTGGCGGGCCCCGCGCAGCTGGCGCGACGAGGTGCCGCTGGGCGCACGCGGCGCCGACGTGGACTGGCTGGCGCAGCGCCTGGCGCAACAGCGGGGCTTGCCTGCGCCGGCCGCCAATCTGCCGCTTGATGCCGAGATGCAAGGCCAGCTGCGGGCTTTCCAGCAAAGCCAGAACCTGCGGGCCGATGGCCTGGCGGGCCCGAAAACGTACATACGCCTGATGCAGCTGGGCGATAACACGGAGCCGCGCCTGAGCAGCGCAGCTCCTGCCGTGGCGGCGCCCGCTGCGACGGCGATGGTGGCGGGGAAATAAGATGTCCTACATACTTGAAGCACTGAAAAAATCGCAAGCCGAGCGCCAGCTGGGCGAGCTGCCGTCGATCCACGCACCGCAAGTGCAGCTGCATGATGCCGCCGCGTCCGGCGCGTCGCGGCGCGCCCCCGTCTGGCTGGCGCTGGGCGGCGTGACGGTAGTCGTGGCGGCCGCATTGCTGCTGTGGCAGCCTTGGCAGGCTGCGGCCACGGCACCTGCGGCGATTGCTGTCGTTCCAGCCGTGCTGGCCCAGGCTGTGCCCGCGCCGATGCCAGCAGCTGCACCACCGGCGGCCCCCGCACCTGCGCCGCTTCCTGTTGCGCAAGTCACGCCCGTGCCGCCGGCGGCCACCGCCGCGCCCGTGCACCATGCCAGGCCCGTGCCGGAACCGAAGCAGGAGTCGCCCGGTCAGGCCGCGCCGTCTGTCCCCGCTCCGGCTCCTGCCGTGCCCGTACCTGCGCCTGCAGCGGAAGAGAGCGTGCCCGGCATGCGCGACTTGCCCGAGCCGATACAGCGGCAAATCCCCGCGGTCGCCATCGGCGGCTATATCTATTCGAAGAATCCGGCCGACCGACTGCTGCTGATCGACAAGGTCTTGCGCCACGAAGGCGAGGAGCTGGCGCCCGGCCTGGTACTGGAAAAGTTGCAGCCGAAAGCGGCTATCTTCAGTTTCAAGGGCTACCGCTACCGCGTGCCGTATTGAGTTGTTGCGTATCAAGGTCATGCCGCCATAGCTGAACCATACTGGCGGGGCCTGGTCGAACCAGGGGCGCTGCGACCGTGTGCGCGGCCGGGGAGGTCCGATGATTGCTGCCGCTGCTGCTGGCGAGGGTGTGCTTGATGCGCATGGCTTGGGGAACCTGGCGCGCATCGACCATATCGTCGTGCTGATGATGGAAAACCGCTCGTTCGACCACATGCTTGGCTACCTGAGCCTGGAAGGCGGGCGCGCCGACATCGACGGCTTGCAGGCCAGCCATGCCAACGTGCATGCGGGCGTCAGTTACCCCGTGCACCATTTGCGGCGCACTGCCTTTGGCCCGCAGCAAGACCCGTCGCATACGGGCATGTCGGTGGCGCAGCAATTGCAAAACAATAACGGCGGCTTCATCGACGACTATGCGCAAACGCATCCGGGCGACCCCGACATCGACCTGGTGATGGGCTACTACAATGGGGCCGACTTGCCCATGTACGATTTCCTGGCGCGGGAGTTCTGTGTCTGCGACCGCTGCTACAGCTCCGTGCCGGGCGCCACCTGGCCCAACCGCCTGTATGCCATCAGCGGCAAGGCGGCCGGCAGCAAGGATAGCAAGCGCGTGCCCCTGTACGCGAACAAATCGTTCGTGCGCCACCTCGAGCGTGCCCAGGTGAGCTGGAAATTTTATTCCGCCTGGAAGCCCTGGAGCCTGGCGCTGACGGACGACCATTACCGTTCGTCGGAAATGTACGAACCGTTCGGCTCCAGCGCCCGCCGCTATGGCTTCATCGGCGATGCGCTGGCGGGCGCCTTGCCCTCCGTCAGCTGGATCGATCCGCATTTCTTTGACAATGACGACCACCCGCCGGCCGATATTCGCGCCGGCCAGGCGCTGGTGGCGCAGGTTTACCAGGCCCTGTCGCGCGGCCCGGCCTGGGCGCGCACCTTGCTCATCCTCAGCTATGACGAACACGGCGGCTTTTTCGACCATGTGCCGCCGCCCGCCGCCGTGGACGACGACCCCGCGTTTCGCCGCTACGGCGTGCGCGTGCCCATGCTGCTGGTGTCGCCGCTGATCGCACCGGGCAGCGTCAGCCACGAGGTGGTCGATCACACGTCGATCATCAAAACCATACTGCAGCGCTTTAGCCGCGCCGCCGATGGCGCCTTGCCCCAGATGGGCGCGCGCGTGGCGGCCGCCAGCGGCCTGGGCGCCGTGCTGACCCTGGCGCAAGCGCGCGCGGCGCCCGCCGTGCCCGCTGCTGTGCTGGCGCAGCGGGCCGCATGGGAGGCGGAGGTGCGGGCGCAGGATTTTTCCCCGCTGGCGTCCGCCTGCCCGCCCGATGGCGAGCTGGCCGCCGCTGCCGCCATCCCTTTCCAGTCCGATGCGGAGGCGGGCGCGATCGCCGCGCACCGGCAAGTGGCGCGCAGGGCCAGGAATGCGCAGGCGGTGAATAATAAAACGGCGAATAAAACCGCGGGAACGACAGCCCCGAAGTCCACAGGCCGGCGCCGGCGGCAGGTACCCGCCGGCGCGAAGAATGGTGGAAAACCCGGCGGCGCTTGACTTGGGCGATGAGCTGGGCAATGCAGGGCGCCTGTGCCGGATGGTCGCGCCCGTGGGGCTGCGTATAATCATTCCTTCTCAATCAAGGAGTGACCATGCACGATGCGATGCCCGCACACCCGGTACTCGGTGTGATCGGCCGTTCCGGTAGCGGCAAGACGACCCTGCTGGAATTTGTGGTGAAGGAACTGGCGGCGCGCGGCTTGCGCGTCAACCTGGTCAAGCACAGCCACCATGACCTGGCGCTGGAACCGCCGCAAAAAGACAGTGCCCGCCTGCGCCTGGCCGGGGCGGCGGAAGTGCTGGTGGCGTCGCCGTACCGTTTTGCCATCGTGCATGAGCTGCGCGGCGCGCCCGAGCCTAGCCTGGCGCAGCAATTGTCCCGCATGGGGCCGGCAGACCTGACCCTGGTCGAAGGTTTCAAGACGGACCCCATCCCCAAGCTGGAAGTGTTCCGCCCGGAAGTGGGGCAGGCACCCCTATATCCGCATGACCCGCATGTGATCGCCGTGGCGTCCGACAGCCCGCCGCCGGCCGATTTGCGCGAGGGCGTGCAATGGCTCGACTTGAATGCGCGCGAGCACGTGCTGGCCTGGCTGCTGCTGCAGTTGGAAAATAAGCTGGAAAAATAAGTTAAAGGTTTGCCGGCGGCATCCGTTAACAAGGGTAGAACCTCATTGGAGAAACGTATGGACGTCGGAAGCATTGCTCAACTGTCAACCACGATGGCGGAGACAGGCACGCGGCAAGCCGTCGGCTTGACTGTCCTGAAAAAAGCCCAGGATATCCAAAGCTCGACTGCCACGGCCTTGCTGGCGGCGTTGCCACCGGTACAGTCGGCACCCAGCCTGCCGGCTCACCTCGGCAACCGCATCAACACGACCGCCTGAGCGCAGTCCCGCGGCGCCAGCCTGGCGCTCGCACTACTTACGCCCACACCACCGTCATCGACGGTGGCAAGTGGGCGTTTTTGTCTGCCTTTTTGCTTCCTTTTCGCCTTCCTTCCCTCCTGTGCCAAGTTGATTAATTGACCATGGTTCGCCATGGCGCGGCCGATTCAGTAAAATGATGCCCATGACCTCGCGTTGCCCATGGCGCAGCATGGGGCGTGCCGTGACTTATCGATTACTTTGACCCAAGCAAGAGGAATCACCATGAACAAACGCCAAGCTCTCATCGCCGCCGCCCTCGCGGGCCTTTGCGCCGGCACTACCATCAACGCGGCCGCGCACGATGGTCCCGCCCCTGGCGACAAGGAAAAATGCTATGGCGTGGCCAAGGCAGGGCAGAACGATTGCGCTTCGTCCGATGGCGCGCATTCCTGCGCGGGCCAGGCGGAGGCGGACAACCTGCCGACCGAATGGACTTATGTTGCCAAGGGCACGTGCGAGCAGGCGGGCGGCTCCGTCAAGCCCATCAAGGCCGGCAAGGCTGCAAAACCGGCCACGCAGCCCTAAGCGTCCGCCGCCTGCCCATGCCGCCGCCCATCCAGGCGCTTGCCGGCGTCGGCCTGCGCGCCGCGCACTACCGCGACTTCCTGGCGCGCCGTCCCAAGGTGGGCTGGCTGGAAGTGCACACTGAAAATTATCTGCAGTCGTCGGGCTGGGATAATCATGTGCTGCAAGCCCTGCGCCAGGATTACCCTATCAGCCTGCATGGCGTGGGCCTGGGCCTGGGTTCCGCGCGCGGCTTTTCCGAAGCCCATTTGCAGCGCGTGCGCGCCGTGGTCGAGCGCATCGAGCCGGCCCTCGTGTCGGAACACCTGAGCTGGGGCGCCGTGGCGCAGCAGCAACTCAATGATCTGTTGCCGCTGGCCTTGAATGGCGCCGCCCTGGATTTGCTGTGCGCAAGAGTTGGGAGGGTGCAGGATGTGCTGAAAAGGCCGATCTTGCTGGAAAATGTCTCCACTTACCTGCGTTTTGCCGACGATTCCATGAGCGAGGCGCAATTCCTGGCGGAGCTGGCGCGCCGCAGCGGCTGTGGCCTGCTGCTCGATATCAATAATTTGTATGTGAACCAGTGCAACCACGGCGAAGACGCCTTGACGGCCATGCAGTCCATTGCACCGGGCAGCGTGGGCGAGCTGCACCTGGGTGGCCACCTGCAGACGCCGCATGCCGTGATCGACCACCATGGCGCCGCCGTGGCCGAGCCCGTCTGGGATTTATATGCGGCCGCCTTGCAGCGCTTTGGCGCCATGCCTACCCTGGTCGAATGGGATACGGATTTGCCCACCCTCGATATCCTGCTGGGCGAAGCGGACAAGGCGCAAGCCATGCTGGCGCGCCATGCGCCGCAAGCGCCATGGCAGGGAGCGATGCTGCCGTCCCCGCCGCCGCCCGTGTCGTTTGACGCGCTGGCGGCCGGCCAGCAAGCATTTGCCACGGCCTTGCTGGATGCTGAGGCCACATTGCCAGCGTTCGCGGGAGAATCGGTGCCGCAGCGTTTTTCACTGTACCGCGGCAATGCGAGTGCCACCTGGCGCCGCACCCTGGGCTACACCTATCCCGTCGTGCTGGCGCTGGTGGGCGAGGCATTCTTTGCTGGCCTGGCACGCGCGTATGGCCGCCAGTATCCGTCCGATAGCGCGGATTTGAATGAGTTTGGCGCCCGTTTCGCCGATTTTCTGACCAGTTTTCCGCCTGTGGCCGACTTGCCGTATCTGCCGGACATGGCGCGCCTGGAATGGGCCGTGCACCTGGCGCATTACGCGGCCGATGCGCAGGGCCTGGCGCCCGAGGCGCTGGCCGCCCTGCATCCCGATCAGCTGGAAGCGCGGCGTTTCCGCTTGCATCCCGCTTGCGCCTTGCTGGCGTCCAGCTGGCAAGTGGCGGCCCTGTGGCAGGCGCATCAGGAAGGTGAGGGGCAGGGGATGTTTCCGCAGGAGTTGCAGGTGGCCAGCCATGCGCTGGTATGCAGGACGCGCTGGAAGACGCAGGTGCTCGTACTGGATGCGGCCGCGCATGCGGCCTTGGTCATGTTGCAGCAGGGCCAGACGTTTGGCGCCGCGCTCGATGCGGCGTTCGAGCTGGACCCGGCATTCGACCTGGCCGCCCACTTGCGTCAGTGGCTGGCGCATGCGGTGTTGACGGCGTGACAGTTTACTCGAAGGCCCGCAGCAGGCGCGCTTCGCCCGTCTGATCGCGGTACAGGGCATTCGCGGCCAGGGTGGCATCCATCATGCGCGTGACTTGCTCTTCTTCAAAGCGGGCCAGCTCGGCCGTGGCCGCGACGAGGGCCAGTTCCAGCCTGGCGCGCGCGCTCTGGTACAGGCTGCTGGTGTATTTGTCTGTGTTACGCAGCAATTCTTCCGCGTTTTCTATTACCTGGCGCAAGTCGCCGATCAGGCGTTCCTGGCTGCGCGTACCTTGTTCGGGCTGGTCCATGGCGCTCCCCTTCTGCAATCGATATTTATCTGACAATAACGACATGTTGCAGCTTGATCCAGGCAGCCGGCTGGCAGCGGTGCTGGCTGGACGCATGGGGCCGCTTTCGCGCCCCATGCCGGCATCACACGGGAGCGACGACCGTGATACGGATATCGCCCACGCTGACGACCTGGCCGGCGCGGATCTTGGCGGTCTTGCGCAATTCCTTCTTGCCATCGACCTTCACCACGCCGCTATCGACCATGACCTTGCCTGCGCCACCGCTGTCGCACAGGCCGACCAGCTTCAACAGCTGGTTCAGCTCGACGAACTCGGATGTTAAATCAAAGCTTACTTTTTGCATTGTATCCCTTATTGCAATGATGTGTTTTCAACACTTGATGGCGACCTCAACTAACTCATAGTTTACCTGAAGCCGCCAGCAATGCAGGGTGGAAGTCAGCTTTTGTTGGGCCGCGTCATCTCCATGGGCACGATCCACGCACCGAATTGCTCTTCCGTCACAAAGCCCAGGGCCAGCGCCGCTTCCTTCAAGGTCGTGCCTTCGTGCTGGGCCTGCTTGGCGATTTGCGCTGCCTTGTCGTAGCCGATGTGCGGCGCCAGCGCCGTGACCAGCATCAAGGAACGCTCCATCAGGTCGGCGATGCGACCACGGTTCGGTTCGATGCCGTGCGCGCAATGCTCGTCGAAGCTGCGCATGCCGTCGCCCAGCAGGCGCGCGCTTTGCAGGAAGTTGTGTGCAATCAATGGCTTGAAGACGTTCAGCTCGAAATTGCCCGAGGCGCCGCCCACCGTGATGGCGACGTCATTGCCGAACACCTGGCAGCACAGCATGGTCAGCGCTTCGCACTGGGTAGGATTGACCTTGCCCGGCATGATGGAGCTGCCCGGCTCGTTTTCGGGGATGGTGATCTCACCGAGGCCGGAACGGGGGCCGGACGCCATCCAGCGCACGTCGTTGGCGATTTTCATCAGGGCCGTGGCCAGGGTTTTCAGCGCGCCATGGGCGGCGACCAGGGCATCGTGGGCGGCCAGGGCGGCAAACTTGTTGCTGGCTGTCTCGAACGGCTGGCCCGTCAGGCGTGCCAGTTCTTGCGCGATGCGGCCGGCAAATTCCACGTGGGCATTCAAACCTGTGCCCACGGCCGTGCCGCCGGCGGCCAGTTGCAGCAGCGGCGGCAACGATGCCGTGATGATGTGCTCGGCGAAGTTCAGCTGCGCCACGTAGCCGGAAAACTCCTGGCCCAGGGTCAGCGGCGTCGCATCCTGCAAATGGGTGCGGCCGATCTTGACGATGTCGGCAAATTCCGTGGCTTTCGCATCGAGCGTGACGCGCAGCTGGCGTAGCGGCGGCAAGACCGTGTTGGCGACGGCCAGGGCGGCGGCCACGTGGATTGCGGTGGGAAAGATATCGTTCGAGGACTGGCCCAGGTTGACGTCGTCGTTCGGGTGCAGCAGGCGCTCTTCTCCCCGCAATCCGCCGATCAGCTCGGAGCCGCGGTTGGCCAGCACTTCGTTCATGTTCATATTGCTTTGCGTGCCAGAACCCGTCTGCCAGACGGCCAGCGGGAATTCTGCATCATGCTTGCCGGCCAGCACTTCGTCGGCGGCCTGCGTGATGGCAACTGCCTTCTTGCCGTCTAGTAAGCCCAAGTCCAGGTTGACGTGGGCGGCCGCGCGCTTGACGGTGGCCAGGGCGGCGATCAGTTCGGGCGGCATCTTTTCCGTGGAGATATGGAAGTGCTCAAGCGAGCGCTGCGTTTGCGCTCCCCACAGCCGGTCGGCGGGTACGTCGATCGGGCCGAAACTGTCGCGTTCGATTCTGCTACTCATGGCATCCCTTTCATCGATGGAGGTGGATCGAGTGTACTCCAGGCGCCAAAAAGGCACAGGATGAGGCTGTATTGCATCATTTTTGCCGTAGCCCATCTATATTTTTGCGTTTTCCTGCCGTTAAAGACAGGCGAGTCCCCATTATTTATCTTGTTATCAAAGCGATCAGTCCATGCAGAGCAGCATTATTCCCCGTTGGTCCCTGATCGCGTGCGCCGCCGCCAGCCTGGCCTTGCCGCCTGTCATGGCGGCCGAACTGGGTGACATGGCCGTGCTGTCGCACATGGGCCAACCCCTGCTGGCTGAAATCGAACTGACGGCCTTGGCGCCCGAGGAAGTCAACGGCGTGGCCGTGCGCCTGGCCTCGCCCGATGTGTACCGCGGTGGCGGCATCGGCATGGATCCGGCCCTGCAGGGATTGACGATCAGCCCGCTGGAGCGCGGTGGACGCCATTATGTGCGCGTGACTACGCGGCAAGCGATCCAGGCGGGCCATGTGCATTTGTATTTGTTGCTGGGCAGTGGTAATGGCGCCGTGGTGCGCCTGGGCACCGTGTGGCTGACGCCGGCGCCGCCTGCTGCCGCTGCCGTCAGTGCGCCGGCCAGACCCGCCGTTCCGGTACCCATGCCTGTCCCCGCGCCGTTGCCACGTGCAGTGGCCGGCGCACCATCGCCTGATGCCGCCGTGCTGGCGGCCCGCGCGCGTGCCGAGGGCTTGGTGCGCCCGGCGCGCGTCTTCGTGCCGCCGCCTGCCGCGCCCAAGCCGCCTGCTCCCGCGCTGCGTGCGCCGCCGCTGCGCCGCGCCACGGCGCCCGTCGCCGCCTGCGCACCCCAGGCGGATGCCGGGCAGGCGCAAGCGTGCGTGGCGCTGGATGAGAAAAACGCGGCCCTGAATGACAAGCTCGGCGAATTGGAAGGCAAGATCGGCGCCTTGCAAAAAGCACTGGCTCAGCCCGCCACCGCTGCGCCGGCTGCCGCGCCGGCCGAGGCGCCGGTGCCGCATGCCAGGCCGAAGCCCCTGCACGCGGCGCCAGCGGTCGAGAAGGAAAAGAAGGCGGGCGGCAACGGCTTGCTGTGGCTCGGTATCGGCACCTTGCTCTTCCTGCTGCTGACGGCGCTCATCGTGTATGTCGTGCGCAAGCGCAGGCAGGCGGCAGTGCCGGGTGCGCCGTCGAAATACTGGGTCTTGCTGCGCAAGCCGTTCCGCCGCAAGAAGAAGGAGGTGCCCGTGCTGACGGAAGCGGTGGAAGAGGGGGCGGCAGACGAGCCGGAACCGGAGCCGTTCTCGCGTTAAGCGTGCTCAAGGCGGTACAGTAATTTGATATAAAAAAAGATATTGAAAAAGATAGGAAAATGCTTGTCTATCGTATTGCCTATTTTTCAAAGATGGTGATATGATTAATTCAGTGGACTTGCTCTACGACAAAACAGCCCCAGCCTGGCGCAGTCACCAACGATAGTGTGGCGCGGCAAACAGGTGTAGCGTTGCATAAACGCCTGGGTCTGGAAGCGGTTCGCGATGCCGACGATGTGCTCGCGAACGCCGGATGCAACCGGCAGCGAGGCGACGCCAGGAGATACCTGGGGCTCGCCTTCCAAATTTCCCCTCCTTGTTCCTGAGCGCCGCAACTGCCGCGCTTCTTGCCAGGGAATAGATGTAAAAAAAGCACCCGCGGGTGCTTTTGTCGTTTCTGGTGCTGTAACTTCTTACATGCGCGCGCGCGCGCCCTGCATGGTGTTCGGCAGCTGCGTCATCCACGGTTCCGTAATGGTGCGGATTTCGCGGTCGTTTGCCAGGATTTGCTTGAGCAAGTCGATCTTGCGCAGGCGCGAGGCACCGGTCAGGGCAGGCACCTTGCCCGTCATGGTCGCGCTGGCGGCGCTGGCGCACTGGTTTTCCAGGGCATCCAAGTCATTCCAGTCGCTCGAACGTGCGGCCACGACCATTTTATTGGTCATTCCTGCAATATTTTCATACATCGAGAGAACGTCGTTGGAGGTCATGAGCACACCCGTAACTAGTGAATGGATTACCGCTTGTCTAGATTAACGGCGTGCTTATCCGGAACTTGAGGGTGTTTTTGAAAAAAAAGTGAAAATAATTTGGATAGTTTTGGCGGGCCGCCGGAATCGCCCGCCAAGCCGCATGGATGCTGGGCCGACGATGCCGGCGCTGATGGATTTATTTGACGAGTTCTTCCAATCCTGCACTCAGTTCGGCAGGCGGCGGCATCTTGTCCACGAGAACCGAGGGTGGCAAACCGAGCGCTTCAGCCACGTTGCTGGGGTAGCAGGCGATGATTTCTTCATTGCTCAGCGCGTTTTCATCGATACGGGCCCGCCAGGCTGCCAGGTGGATGATGGCGGCCAGGCGGTTCAGGGGCGCCTTGGCCAGGGGATCGGGAAAGGCGGCGATGGCCTCGGCAAAGGCAGGGGGAAACTTCCAGCGGCGCGCCAGTTCGGCGCCCACCTGCGCATAGTCATAGCCCAGGGAAACCCGCTCCGCGTCGAGCCGGCGCGCATCGAGCGGCGGGGCGATCTTGTCGAGCTGCATGGCTTGCTCGGGCATGGCGGCATGGATCACCAGTTGTCCGATCGCATGCATCATGCCGATAGTGAAGGCCAGGTCCTGGTTGTCGCCCGTCTGTCTGGCGATCCAGCGGGCCGACACGGCGCTGTGCAGGCTGTAGCGCCAGAATTGCGGCAGATTCAGTCCGGGCACGGCCTTGTAGCCGCTGACCAGGCCCGAGCTGATGACAAGCGTGCGCACGGTTACAAAG
Source organism: Janthinobacterium sp. BJB426 (assembly GCF_002735705.1). Classification (GTDB taxonomy): domain Bacteria; phylum Pseudomonadota; class Gammaproteobacteria; order Burkholderiales; family Burkholderiaceae_D; genus Janthinobacterium. The sequence continues at coordinate 10,914 of NZ_PDZL01000013.1, read as the reverse complement.
CCGAGCATCAGCACGGCGTCTTCCACCGTGCCGATGCTGCGCGAGACGTGGTAATACGCCGAGTTGGCCAGCCGCAGCAGCTTGGTGCTCAAGGCCGGATCCGCTCCCAGCTGGCGCGCGATGTCTTCGGTGGCAATGGCGGGGTTGTCGAAACTGCGCACCAGTTCATCGACGATCTTCGGGGCGGCAGGCAGGGCGTGGGGTTGCTGAAACAGCGCTTCCAGTTGCATGGCAATCTCCTTGGCGTACACGCGGCGCGGGGTCGTGAAACTATAGGCCGATTTTTTGTCCGTATGCAAAAAAGTTCCGGGACGCTTTTTTCATGGGAAACAGGCTATGATTTTGACTATTCCATTGAAAGGATCGCCATGCACGGTTTGCGTTTTTCCTGGTCCCGGACGCCAGTCCAGGCCGCCATCATCCTCGCCCTGGCCGGCGTTTCGCTGGCCGGCTTGCCCGCCCAGGCGCATGCCCAGCCAGCGGCGGCCGATGTTGCTGTCCCCGCTGCCTTGCCCGGCGACGATTTCTACGATTACGTGAATGGCGACTGGCTGCGCGGCACGGAGATTCCCGCCGACCGCAGCAGCTGGGGCTCGTTCGCCATCCTCGCCAACGCCACCAACGAGCGCATCATCGGCCTCGTCGAAAGCCTGGCGGCGGCACCGCAGGCGGATGCCTCCGCGCGCCAGGTCAGCGATTTTTACCGTTCCTGGATGGATGAATCGGCTATCGAAGCGAAAGGCTGGGCGCCGATCAAGCCCTTGTTGACAAAGATCAATGGCATACGCGACCAGGCAGGGCTGGCCCGCGCGCTGGGCGAGAGCCTGCGCGCCGATGTCGACCCGCTCAATTCCACCAATTTTTATACGGAAAACCTGTTCGGCCTGTGGGTGGCGCAAGACTTGAACGACACCACGCGCAATGTCGCCTACCTGCTGCAGGGCGGGCTGGGCTTGCCTGACCGCGCGTTTTACCAGGGCGACAGCGCCCGCATGCAGGGCTTGCGCGCGGGCTACCAGGCGCATATCGCGGCCATGCTCAAGCAGGCCGGCTACAGCGATGCGCCGGCCCGCGCTGCGCGCGTGTTTGCGCTGGAGCAGAAAATTGCCGCCAGCCACGCCAGCCGCGAGGATTCGGCCGATGTCGCCAAGGGCAATAACGCGTGGCGCGCCGCCGACTTCCCCAGCAAGGCGCCGGGCCTGGACTGGAAAGCCTTCTTCCAGGCGGCCGGCCTGGGCCAGCAGACGGATTTCATCGTCTGGCACCCGACGGCCATGACGGGCAGCGCGGCGCTGGTGGCAAGCGTGCCGCTGGCCACGTGGAAGGATTTCCTGGCCTTCCACGCCATCAACCATTTCAGCACCACCTTGCCGAAGGCGGCCGCCGACCAGCGCTTCGCCTTCTATGGCAGCGCCCTGAGCGGCACGCCGCAGCAGTCGCCGCGCAGCAAGCGCGCACTGGCCGCGACGAATGCGGCCCTGAGCGACGCCGTTGGCAAGCTGTACGTGGAGCGCTATTTCCCGCCGGAATCGAAAGCCCGCGTGCAGGACATGGTGACGAATATCGTGGCCGCCTTCTCGCGCCGCATCGACAAGCTGGACTGGATGGCGCCGGCCACCAAGGCGCAGGCGCAGGAAAAGCTCAAGACCCTGTACGTGGGCGTGGGCTATCCGGAGCGCTGGGACAGCTATGCGGGCTTGCGCGTGGTGCGCGGCGACGCGCTGGGCAATGTGCAGCGGGCGGAACAGTTCCACTACCGCCAGGAGCTGGCCAAGCTGGGCCAGTCGCCCGACCGCAAGGCCTGGGCCATGCCGGCCCAGCTGGTCAACGCCGTCAACTTGCCGCTGCAAAATGCGCTGAACTTCCCGGCCGCCATCCTGCAGCCGCCGTTCTTCGACCCGCAGGCATCCGATGCGGCCAACTATGGCGGCATCGGCGCCACCATTGGCCACGAAATCAGCCACAGTTTTGACGACCAGGGCGCCCAGTTCGACGCCCAGGGCAAGTTGCGCGACTGGTGGACGCCGGCCGACCTGGCGCATTTCCAGACGGCATCCAAGCAATTGGTGGCGCAGTTCGCGGCCTACAAGCCATTCCCCGACCTGGCCGTGAATGGCCAGCTGACCCTGAGTGAAAACCTGGCGGACCTGGCCGGCGTGGCGGCCGCGCATGACGCGTTCACCCTGTCGCAGCAAGGCAAGCCGGTGCAGGCGGGCGCGGACCGCGATTTCTTCACGGGCTATGGCGTCAGCTGGCGCAGCAAGGCGCGCGAAGCGGCGGCACGCCAGCAAATCCTCACGGATGGCCATGCGCCGGCGCAATACCGCGCCGCCACCGTGCGCAACCTCGACGCCTGGTATCCGGCCTTCGACGTCAAGCCGGGACAGCAGTTGTACCTGGCGCCGGAACAGCGCGTGCGCGTCTGGTAAGAGTGCTGACGCTGCCGGCCGGGGAGCCGGTCGGCAGCGTAAAATGCGCCCATCGATGACAGGAGCGCCATGAAGCCGACCCCACCGCAAGATCCGCAAGACCCCATCCACGCCATCACCGAACGCACCCTGGCCCATTACGACGCTAGTGCCGAGCAGTTTTTCGAAGGCACGCGCGACCACGACGTCAGCCAGAATATCAGCGCACTGCTGGCCGCCATCGGCAAGCCGGCGCCGCTGGCGATCCTCGACCTCGGCTGCGGCCCTGGCCGCGACCTGAAGGCGTTCACGGCCATGGGCCATCACGCCACGGGCGTCGATGGCTGTCCCCGTTTCGTCGAGATGGCGCGCGCCTACAGCGGCTGCACTGTCTGGCAGCAGGATTTTGTCGACCTCGCTTTGCCTGCAGGGCACTTCGACGGCGTGTTCGCCAATGCCGTGCTGTTCCACGTGCCCAGCGCCGCCTTGCCCGGCGTGCTGCGCGCTTTGTACGCGTGCCTGAAGCCCGGTGGCGTGCTGTTCAGCTCGAACCCGCGCGGGCAAAACCAGGAAGGCTGGAATGGCGCCCGCTACGGCAGCTACCATGACGAAGCGACGTGGGCCGCCTACGTGCAGGCGGCCGGTTTTACCTTGATCGAGCAGTATTACCGCCCGCCCGGCTTGCCGCGCGACCAGCAGCCGTGGCTGGCGACGGTCTGGCGCAAGGGCGCGCAGGCGTAATTGATGATGTCGGCGCTGTGTTAGGAACCGTACAGAGCCTTTGATCCCCACTGCGTACTATGGACACATCGACACGCAACAAGCAGCGTGTGAGCCGCAGTACCGGCCCTTCGGGGCAGGACAACAGATGTACCAACTACAGTGAGGATCCATCATGAACAAAGATCAAGTCGAAGGTAAACTGAAGGAAGTCGGCGGTAAAATCCAGGAACAAGCTGGCAAACTGGTCGGCAGCGAAGAACAGCAAGCCAAGGGCCTGGCAAACCAGGTCGAAGGCAAAGTGCAGAAGAAAGTTGGCGATGTGAAAGATGCGGTCGAAACTGTGACTCGCAAGCCATAATTCTGGCAGCAAGAATGTAAAAAAACCGCCGCCTGTCGCGAGACAGGCGGCGGTTTTTTATCTGATGCAGCGCAATCTTACTGTGCTGGCTTCATCAGGTTCTGCTTGAAGAACATTTCGATTTTCTTGTACACGTGGCGCTGGCCTGCGCGCGACGAGATGCCGTGCTTGGCGCCCGGATACGTCATCAGGTCGAATTGCACGCCACGGTTCACGAGCGCGTCGATCAGTCGCGTGCTGTTGCTGAACAAGACGTTATCGTCGGCCATGCCGTGTACCAGCAGCAGCGGCGACTTCAGGCCGTCGAGGTGGGCGAACACGGTGCTGGCCTTGTAGCCATCCACGTTTTCCTTCGGCATGCCGAGGAATTGCTCCGTGTAGTGGGTGTCGTACAGCGACCAGTCTGTGACGGGTGCCACGGAAACACCCATGGCGATCTTGTCGGACGCAGCCGACAGCAGACGCAGGGTCATGAAGCCGCCGTAGCTCCAGCCGAACACGCCGATGCGTTTCGCATCGACGAAGCTTTGCTTGCCCAGCCAGTCGATGCCGACCAGCTGGTCCGCCACTTCGGCCGCGCCCAGGTTGTGATAGATGGCGTCCGTGAACGCGCGCTCGCGGCGCGACGAACCCCGGTTATCGAGGCGGAAGACGACAAAGCCCTGCTGCGCCATGTACTGGTCGAAGTTGTTGCCCCAGCGGCGCGCCACGTGCTGCGAGTGCGGACCGCCATACGTCGACAAGTAGACAGGATAGCGCTTATTTGCGTCGAAGTTCGACGGCTTGACGATGGAGTAATACAGCGTCTGGCCATCGTTGGCCTTCAAGGTGCCGTATTCCGTCTGCAGGTGGTCCGCCTTGTACTTGGCGTACGGGTGGCTGGCGTTCAGCGCATTTTCTTCCAGCCAGCCCACCATGGCGCCGTCCGGGCGGCGGATGCTCACTTGCGGCGGCGTGGCCGGGTCGGAGTACGTGTCGACGAAGACTTCGCCATTGCGCGAGAACGTCGTGTCGTGCCAGCCATCGGCCTTCGTTACGCGCTGCGGCTTGTCGGCCGTGCTGCCATCGAGGGCCAGGGCGTAGGTCTGCTTGTCGATGACGGCGTCGCGGTTCGACGCGACGAACACTTTACCCGTCTTCTGGTTCACGGCCAGCACGCTGTCGATGCCCCATGCGCCGGAAGTGACCGGGTGCAGCAGCTTGCCGCTCATGTCGTACAGGTACAAATGGTTGCGGCCCGTGCGCTCGGACGACCAGAGGAAGGTGCCGTTCGACAGGAAGCGCAGGTCGTCATGGATGCTGACCCAGGTTGTCGACGTTTCCGTCAGCAGGGTGCGCTGCGCCAACGTGCTTGCATCGACGGCCACCAGGTCGAGGGTCTTCTGGTCGCGCGACTGGCGCTGGTAGACGAGAGACTTGCTGTCCGCGCTCCAGTCGGCGCGCACCAGGTAGATGTCGGGGTTCGTGCCCAGGTCCACCTGGCGCTGCGCGCCCGTTTCCGGCGAGACGATCAGCAGTTGCACCAGCACGTTCGGGTCGCCGGCAGCCGGGTAGCGCTGCTCGACGACGTCCGTGCGGTCGGCGAAGATTTCGAAGCGGCGCACGACGGGCACGGGCGCTTCGTCATAGCGCTTATAGGCGATGGCGGAATCGTCGGGGGCCCAGTAGTAGCCGGTGCGCTGACCCATTTCTTCCTGCGCCACGAATTCGGCTTCGCCGTTGCGGATGGCGCCCTTGCCATCGGTCGTCAACTGGCGTTCCTTGTCCGTCTTGAGATCGATCACATAGATGTTTTGATCGCGCACAAACGAGACATAGCGGCCTTTCGGCGAAATTTTCGGATCCAGCACATTGCCCTTGGCGACCAGGCGCGCCTTGTCCGGGTGGGCCGCGTCGACCAGGTACAGGTTGCCGGCCAGCGGCACCAGCAGCTGCTTGCCATCGGGCGACCAGCTGTAGCTGAGAATGCCGTTCAGGCTGGCCGTGCGCTCGCGTTCGCGGCGCGCCTGCTCTTCGGGCGAAATCGTTTCATTCGGCACCAGCGCCTTCGAGTCGATCAGGCGGTGCGTGCTCTTGTCCTTCAGCTTGAATTCCCACAGGTCGAGCTGGAACTGGTTGTCCGCGCGGCCGCGCAGGAACGTGACGCGCTCGCCATCGGGCGAGACCTTCAGGTAGCGCACGCCGGGGCCGGCCAGCGCCGGATCGGCGTGAATGCGTTCCAGGGTCAGCTTTTCAGCCGATGCGGGAACGCTGGCCATCGCGGCCAGAAAACAAAGAATAAAACGCATGGATGTCTCGGTGATTGTAAAGGGATGTCAAGAAGATGCTTGACAGCAAACGATACCAGAGCACGGCGTTTAATGCGATAGGGCCAGCCACGGAATAATCCGGCAATTGCCTTCTTTACTTTGGCGGAAAGAGTCGGGCGGTGGGGCTTTGTATGGCGAAGCAAGGAGAGCGGGGCGCATAAATTGCGCGCCGCCCTGGGTTCAATGCACTGTGTTCAATGCGCCGCGTGCAGGCGCTGCAGCGACAGCCGGTTCAAATACCAGGTCAGCAGCACGGCCGCCACCGTCAGGCCTGTGACGAGGCCGATCCAGAAGCCGGCGGCGGCCATCGGTTCTGCCGGCGACCAGGGGAAGCCTGCCGGCGCGAGACCCAGCACATAGCCGATCGGCAGCGAGAAGCCCCAGAAGGCCAGCAGCTGGATCAGCATCGGCTGGCGCGTCACCTTGTAGCCGCGGATGGCGCAGGACGTGGCGACCTGCGTCGCGTCGGACAGCTGGAACAGGGCGGCGAACAGCAGCAGCTGCGCGCACAGGGCCTGCACTTGCGGATCGGACGTATAGGCTTGCGCGATCTGGTGGCGGAAGACGGTGATGACGGTGGCCGAGACGATGGCCGCCGTCAGCGACATGGCCACGCCTACCCATGAAATGAAGCGGGCCTTGCGCAAATTGGCTTCGCCCACGGCATGGCCCACGCGCGTGACCAGCGCGATGCCGAAGGTGAGCGGCACCATGAAGACGACGGACGAGAAATTCAGGGCGATCTGGTGCGCCGACACCTGGATCACGCCGAAGCGCGCCACCAGCAGGCTGATGACGCCAAACGCGCTCACTTCGGCAAAGTAGGTCACGCCGATGGGCAGGCCCAGGCGCAGCATGGGGCCGATGGACGACAACTGCGGCCCTTCCCAGTGCGTGAACGGATACGTGGCGCGGTAGGCAGGCGCGATTTTGATCCAGGCCAGCATGGCCAGCAGCATCATCCACACGCAGCAGGTAGTGGCCACGGCGCAGCCCACGCCGCCCATCTTCGGCATGCCCCAGTGGCCGTAGATCAGCAGGTAGTTGACGAGGATATTGAGGCCCAGCGCGGCCAGCGCGATCACCATCACGGGCTTGGTCTGGTTGATGCTGGTGCTGTAGCCGTACAGCGCGCGGTAAGCGGCGAACGGCGGCAGCGCGCAGCTGATGATGTGCACGAACAGCTTGGCCTTGGATGCCACGGCGGGTTCCAGCATCAGGTGGTCGAATACCAGCGCCGCCATGTTCGTCAGCAGGCAAGCCACCAGGCCCACGAGCAGCGCCTTCCACAGCGACTGGCGCACGATGTGCGGCACCTTGTCGTGGCGCGCGGCGCCGATCTCATGCGCCACCAAAGTATTGATCGCCATCATGATGCCGCTCACGGTGACAAGCACGATGGACCAGATGGCCGCGCCCAGCGAGACGGCCGCCAGTTCCTCGGGATTCGTATGACCCGTCATCGCCACGTCGGCCGCGCCCATGCCGACGGTGGCCAGCTGGCCGATCAGGATAGGCCAGGCCAGCTTCCACAGTGAAGAAATTTCAGTACGGACGGCGGGCAGGGTGAACGAGGTAGTGTGTGGCATGGGCGGCAAGCTTGACTAAACACAAGATTCTACCGGCATTCGCCGTGCTTGTCCGCCGTGGCACCCGGAGGAGGCCGGGCGCGGTAATCATTTGTTACAGCTAAGCGGGCCAGTCGCGGATAGACTGCGCGCTCTATTTGGCAAAATGACCAAATAGTCAACCGCAGTACCCTGACTATGGAGCAAGACCATGCTGAGACACACCCTGAACTGCGCCCTGCTGCTGGGCGCCGCCATGACGGCCGAACTGGCCGGCGCCGGCGAACTGACCTTGTATTCGCGCGACGATTATCACGGCCGCTCGCAGACCGTGCGCGACGCCGTCGCCGACCTGGAAGACGTCCGTTTCAACGACACGACGCAAAGCATCCGCGTGCGCTCGGGCCGCTGGGAAGCGTGCGAGGAAGCCGATTTCCGCGGCGATTGCTTCCTGCTCGAGGCGGGCGAGTATCCGTCGCTCGATGGCCATGCCAATAAAATCACCTCGCTGCGCGAAGTGCGCGGCGGCTGGGGTGGTCATCCGGGCCGCGATCGTGACCGGGATCGTCACTGGGAGCGCGACCGGGAGCGTGGCCATTTGCCAGGGCGCTCGCTGGGCGGCGAACTGACCTTCTATACGCGCGACGATTTCGCCGGCCGCAGTTTGAGCGTGCGCAATGCCTCGGCCGATTTGCGCGAGCGCGATTTCAATGACACGGTGCAAAGCGTGCGCGTGCGCTCCGGCTATTGGGAAGTGTGCGAGGACGTGGATTTCCGCGGCCGCTGCCGCACCCTGGAACCCGGTGAATACGCGAGCCTGGAGCGCCTGAGCAACCGCATTTCGTCGGTGCGCGAAGTGCGCTGATAAGGTAAATGGCAAGGTAAATGGCAATGACGGGCTCCTGCGCGAGCCTGTTATTGCTTTTGGTAACAATTTGTTGTCCTTTTTTCATACTTTGTTACACCGTTTTTTCCACGGATGGCTACACTGACATCAGTTGTCATGTCGATCACTCACCTTTGCCGCCACCGGAGACCGCCCCCATGAATCGCCCGTTCGCCCTCGCCCTGCTGTGCGCCAGTTCGCTGTTTGTCCACCTCGGGGCGCAGGCCGGCGAAATCCGCCTGTACACCGATGACAATTTCAAGGGACGCGTAGTCGTCTTGCGCGATACGACGGATGACCTGTCACGCGTCAGTTTCAATGACACCGTGTCGAGCATCCAGGTCGATTCGGGCAGTTGGGAAGTGTGCACGAACGCCGATTTCAAGGGCGATTGCAAGACGCTGGAACGGGGCGACTACCGCTCGCTGCCGGGCATGAACGACAAGATCTCGTCCGTGCGCGAAATCGGCGGCGGGCAGGGGAGCGGCAGCAGCGGCGGCCGCCGCGCGGCGCTGGAACTGTATGCCGACGGCGGCCAGCGCGGCGCATCGGCCGGCGTGAATGCGGACCGCGACGACCTGGTCGACATCAGCTTCAATGACCGCGCCAGCAGCGCGCGCATCGAGCATGGCTACTGGCAGCTGTGCAGCGATTCCAACTACCGTGGCAGTTGCCGCGTGTTCGGGCCTGGCAGCCACGATGACCTGGGCAGCCTGAATGGGCGCGTGTCGTCGGCGCGCCTGGTCGATCCGCGCGAAGAGAACCGGCCGCAAAACGACGAAGGCCTGGTGGTGCTGTACGGTCGTGCCTTCCTGAAGGGCCCGGGGCTGCAGGTGAACCGCGACGTCAGCGACCTGGTGCGCCTGAATTTCAACGACCAGGCCGGCTCCATGGCCATCAATGAAGGCACCTGGGAAGTGTGCACGGACTCGCAGTTCAATGGCACCTGCGAGCGCATGGGTCCGGGCAAGTATGAAATCCTGGACGCGCAGCTCGACAAGCGCATTTCTTCGCTGCGCCGCCTGTATTAACGCGTCGCCGGGCCGTCCACGCGGCCTTGTATTTGTTACACTAGCATCCTGGCGCAATCGCCAGGCAAATCATCACCAAAGAATGAAGAATGGAGTTAATCATGACGGGCCCTTTCAAACATGCTGCGGCATGCACCGCAACCTTGCTGCTGTCGCTGGCGGCCCACGCCGGCGCCCATGCGGGCGAAATCACCCTGTTCGAGGATGACAATTTCCGCGGCCGCGCCGTGACGCTGCGCGAGACGACGGACGATCTGTCGCGCATGGGCTTCAACGACAAGACGTCCAGCATCATGGTGCGTTCGGGTACCTGGGATGTGTGCACGGATTCCGGTTTTCGCGGCAATTGCCGCAGCCTGGGGCCAGGCGAATACCGCTCGATGCCTGGCATGAACGACGCCATCACCTCGGTGCGCGAAACGGGGCGCGGCGATGGCTACAATCCGGGGCGCCCGGGGCGCGATCCAGACCGTGGCAATGGCGGCTATGGGCGCGGCGGCACCCTGGAAGTGTATTCGGGCGCGGGCCAGAATGGCGGTTCGGCGCGCCTGAACCGCGATACGGACGATTTCGTCAACATCGGTTTCAACGACCGCACCACCAGCATCGTCATCCATAACGGCTACTGGCAGTTGTGCAGCGATTCGAATTACCAGGGCACTTGCCGCATTTTCGGCCCCGGCCGCCACGATGACCTGGGACGGGGCCTCGATGGCCGCGTGTCGTCGGCGCGCATGGTCGACGAGCGCGAAGCGCGCCGCCAGCAGCAGTACGAGAATCAGTACCAGCGGCCGCAGTACGAGCAGCAGTATCCGCAGTATCAGCAGCCGCAGTACCAGCAGCGCGGCGCCGTCCTGCTGTTCCCCGAGGCGGGCATGCGCGGCGAACCGCTGGCGCTGGACCGCAGCACGGAAGACCTGGTGCGTCTCAATTTCAATGACCGCGCCTCGTCCATCGTCGTCAACGAGGGCCAGTGGGAAGTGTGCAGCGATTCGAACTTCCGCGGCCGCTGCGAAGTGATCGGGCCGGGCGAATATGGCCGCCTGAATGGCATGGAAAACCAGATTTCCTCGCTGCGCCGCGTGCGCTGACCGCGTCCTGACGCCGTGCTGACAGGCCGCCTGCCGGGAATGCCCCGCCAGGCGGCTTTTATATTGGCTCTGTCATCGGTAAATAGGGGAAATGCCGGAATCTTCCCTTGGCATTGCTGTCTGACTCTGCATACTTACCACACAGGGAGCAGATCATGCAGCCAGCCGAATGGATCCGTTTTATCGCCCAGTTTGCTCACCTGAACCGACGCCAGCGGCAGACAGGCATGGCCCTGCTGCGTGGCAACGTACCGCACGATGCGACCGTCGCGTTGCTGGAAAGCGTGGCGCAGCCGCGCTTGGCCTGTCCTGCCTGCCGCTCGCCTCACCTGCACCGGCATGGCCATGCGCACAGCTTGCAGCGCTACCGCTGTGTGCCTTGCGGACGCACTTTCAATGCCTTGACGGGCACGCCGCTGGCCCGCTTGCGTCACAAGGCGCTATGGATCGCGTATGCCGATTGCCTGCTTGATTCCAGGTCGGTGCGCCAGGCCGCTCAGCAGCTGGGATTACACCGCAACACCACGTTTCGCTGGCGCC
>NZ_PDZL01000012.1 GCF_002735705.1 Janthinobacterium sp. BJB426 | reverse complement strand
ACCGACAGGCGCGACTCTCATCGTGGCGCGGAGATCCATCTCCAACCAGACGCCGGATAGATTTAAGCAAGCCTACTCACATCATACAAAATCAGCTTGCAAAAAGGAGGGTGACCATAGATTTTTTCACGGCCAAAACGGGAGCATAATTTTCAGGAAATGTTGCCAAGAAGAATTAAATTGACGCTACAATAGCGGGGTATCAAGCAATGCCAAGCATCGCTCCGCCAGGGCCCCTACCCCGCCCTGATCATCAGCACGCATTTTTTGAACAGGATGACTGGCGCTGCCGGGCCCGATTGCGCTCCCGGCACGGCCACCACACGCACCATGTCCGCAGAAAAAACCATTACCGAAACGAGTTCCTACGGCAAGGAAACGCCCGTGGGACGTCCCGACGTCGACGGCCGCGCCGGCATTTTCGTGCCCACGGCGGAATTTGACATCAACAACACCACCACCATCCGCAAGGGCGCGGGCATTGTCGGCTTCGGCAACCTCGATGGCACCCTGACCGTGTATTTCGAAGCGAACCGCTTCGACGAAAGCAATCTTTACAAATGGGAACACAAGGCGCGCAAGGCGTATGACCGCATGGTCATGGGCGCGCCCACGGTGTCGAAGGCGAAAATCGATGCGCGCATGCTGGAACAAATCGGCATCATCGATGGCATGGGCATCAACCTCAAGCATCCGGAACGCCTGACGCACTGGCTGACGATCTCGAACGTGCCGGATACGGCGCCGGAAGAGCCTGTCGTGCGCTGGAAAAACCGCTAAGCGGCGCAGAGCGAGGCGGGGCGCCAGGCACGAGGTGTTGTCCTACACGGTGGCGGACATTCATCCGATGCCCAAAGGCATCAACTCATCCTATGATGAAAGCCTGACCACATTTCACACCACTCAGGAGTACGACATGTCCCGCCTCATCCCGATCAGCTTTGGTGCCTTGCAAATAGGTCTGGCAGCGGCGGCGATGTATATCCTGTGCTCGGCGGATGTACTGCACCAGGGTTCGGTCTATTTCCACTAGTAAAATGACAAAGCCGGGCAAGCAACGCTTGTCCGGCTTTGTCCTGCATGCAAGCACAATACACTAGCGGCGGCCGTGGTAACGGCCATGCCCGCCCCAACCGCCGCGGTGTCCACCGTAGCGCCCAAAGCCGAACATGAAGTCCAGCCCGATCGATACGGGCGGATTGTAATAATACGGTTGCGGCGCGTAGACGGGCGCCGGCACATACACGGGCTGCTGCACATACACGGGTTCATTCGTGTATTCCACGCGCGGTGCGCTCATCACGCGGCCCGACTGCACCGGCTCGGACGAGACCGTATGCCAGTCGTATGGATTGTAGGCTCCCTGCGGCGCGCGCGAACCGTAATACGCAGGACCGGGGGGCGCCACGACGCAGCCACCCAGGGCGGCCAGCGAGATTACTGCCAACAGGGTTTTCATCGCAATTCTCCTAATGTGTACTACCTTAATTAAGTACTATAAGAAATTACGCGGTGCTTTGCTGTGCTTTTACCGATTGTTACACGCCGACGCACGCCGCAACATGAAATGTAGCAAACGCGCCACAAACGGCCCATGCCGCATGTTTCCTCAGATAAACGGAACCGCGCAGGTATCGATGGCTTTGCCGGCCGCATCGTAGCGCTGCACGCACACCTGGTAGCGCACGCCGTAATCGAGCTCGACCTGCTCGACCTTTCCATACTTCAATTTCCAGCTGGGTTGCACTTGTTGCCGGCCAGCCAGCGCGGCCACATCCTGCGGAATCGCCATCGCCGTTTGCGTTTCTCCCTGGCGCGCATCCTGGCGCCGCGCCACGTCAATGGCCACGCTCACGGCCAGATCGACGCCGCCGTCCGCATAGCTCAGCGTGGGCGCGCCGCGCTGTGCCCGCATCACGCCCCAGGCGCAAGGCTTGCCGCCCGCTTCGCATTGCTTCAGCTGCGCCAGCGGAAAATATTCAGGAGCAATCTTGCCATCCTTGATGGGCCAGCTGGTTCGCACGCCATCGCGCTTACCCGTCAGGGGATTGTCCCAGCTCAGGCTATTCACGACGGCCACTGTCTGCCCCGCCTGCAAGCCCACGGGCGTGCCCAGCGAGGCGCAGGCGGAAAGCAGCAAGCCGCTGGCGGCCAGGAAGGAAAGTGTCAGGATGCGCTGCATGGTAGGCCTCTTGTAATGGGAGATCCCGAAGGTATGTTTCGAGGGTAACAGAATCGGCGGCGACAGTGCCGTTGGCTGGCGCACATAACAGTACGGGCGGCACCCTTGCAAGCGCCGCCCGTAGCGGAGTCGGCCATGCCGGGAGCCAGGCTCCCGGCGATATGTGGATCAGTCCAGCTTCCAGGCGTAATCGACTTTGGTCCAGGTTTGCGCTGCGGCGCCATCCTTGGTGCCCGGCTTGAACTTGCATGCGGACAGGGCCTTGATGGCGGCCTTGTCCAGGTTCTTGAAGCCGCTGCTCTTGTCGACTTTCGAATCGGCAACGCTACCATCGGCATTGACCAGGAAGGACATCGACACGGTGCCCTGCTCTTCGTTCATCAGCGAGGCTTTCGGATAGTCGGCCTTGCAATTCTTGGCATCGAACGATGCCGGTACCTCGGCCGCGAAGGCGGCGGAAGAAACGGACACCAGCAAGGCTGCTGCAACACTCATCAAACGCTTATTCTCAAACATGTGCTTCCCCATGATTATCAGATACGGTAATTACAACTTCCTGTGCGCTGTTGGCCGCGCTTAAAACTCTTCCCACTCGTCATTGCTGCCGGCGCCTGCCGCCTTGCGTGGCGCTGCAGCCGTCACGGGAGCGGCCGCTTCGGTCTTGCGTGTCAGCGACTTGACCGGGCGCAATGCCGGTGCCGGCTTGCGCACGGCAACGGGTGCGGCGGCAACAGGGGCCGGCACATACGCCGCCGGCTTCTCTTCGCCTTCGACCAGTTTGAAGATGCTGACCACGTGGGCCAGTTCGGCCGCCTGGTCCTGCAAGCTTTGCGCCGCAGCGGCTGCCTGTTCGACCAGGGCCGCATTTTGCTGCGTCATGCCATCCATCTCGATGATCGACAGGTTGACCTGTTCGATGCCGGCACTTTGTTCCTGGCTGGCACTGGCAATCTCGCTCATGATGTCGGTGACGCGGCGCACGCTGTCGACCACTTCGCCCATCGTCACGCCAGCCTGGCCGACCAGACGCGTACCGCGTTCCGTCTTCTCGGCCGAATCGTCGATGAGGATCTTGATTTCTTTCGCCGCGCCAGCGGAGCGCTGGGCCAGGTTGCGCACTTCCGACGCCACCACGGCAAAGCCGCGGCCTTGTTCGCCGGCACGTGCCGCTTCCACAGCTGCGTTCAGCGCCAGGATGTTGGTCTGGAAGGCGATGCCATCGATCACGCCGATGATGTCGACAATCTTCTTCGCCGATTCATTGATCGAACTCATGGTGTCAACCACTTGCGACACCACGGAGCCGCCCTTCAGGGCCACGTCCGAAGCGGTGGCGGCCAGCTTGTTGGCTTCACGCGCATTGTCCGCATTCTGTTTCACGGTCGAGGTCAACTCTTCCATGGCCGACGCCGTTTTTTCCAGCGCGCTGGCCTGCATTTCCGTGCGCGACGACAGGTCGATATTGCCGTCGGCGATCTCGCGCGAGGCCGTGCCGATGGTTTCCGTACCGACACGTACCTGGCCGACGATGCCCACCAGACTGTTGCGCATTTCCTTCATTTCCGCCAGCAGGCTGGAGGTATCGGAAGGCTGCGTGTGGATGCCGATCGACAGGTCGCCATTGGCGATGCTGCCGGCGATCGAGGCCGTGTAGTCAGGCTCGCCGCCCAGCTGTTTCAGCAGGCCGCGGGTAATCACCAGTGCCGCCGCCACGCCCATCGCCACGGCCAGTACGCCGAGGATGATCATGAACAGGCGCGCGCTGTCGAAGGCCTTGCGGGCGTCCGATTGCATCTGCTCGTTAAGCTTGTCTTCCAGCACGGCCAGTTGCTCCAGCGCTTCCATCCATTTTTTCTGTACCGGGCGGATTTCCTTGATCATCACGCGCGTGGCGCCTTCCGCATCGTTGGCCATCCACAGCGCGGACGCCTTGGCGATGGCTGGCATGGCGGCCGCTTCGTATTCCTTGATCGAGGTCAGCAGGGCTTTTTCTTCAGGAGTCGACTCGACGGCGAATTTCTCTTCGAGCTTCTTCTGCGTTTCCTGATAGGTACTGGTCTGCGTCTTGATACGCGCCATTTCAGGTTCCATATCGCCCGCGTCAGTCATCAGGGTCAGAATGCGCAGCGAGGTGATGCGGTCGCTGACGTTGCCACGCATGTCGATCACCAGGCGGGTGACGACGTTGTTGACATTGATCACGTGATCGAGACGTTCCTGGATTTGCGCCATGCGCGCGATGCCGAGGACGGTCACGGCCACCAGCAGAACCAGTACCAGGGCGAAACCCAGGCCCAGGCGGGTACCAACCTTCATTTTTGCTAAATTCATTTCGGCTCTTCGTAAATGAAACTATTGATAAGGATTTTTGCCCGGCACGACAAGACGAAGGCTGCGCAACACCGGCATCCGCCCTTACCCATTGGTATGCTGGCGGTCTCCGGCCGCACGCAGCCTGGGGTACTTCCTGATCTACAACAGCCCTGAAAACGCCAGTGACTGCGAATGCAAATTTGTTCCACATACTGAATTTTTGACACCGATGATGCGAGATCAACATCAAACATTCATATGAGAAATATTTGTCTATAATCAATTATAGGTGTAAATTTTGCCTCAAAGCAAGCAATAAGTACTTGAATAAATGGCTGATTAACTTTCTTCGGGGAAATGGCAACAACGCCGTTTCTTGCCCCATAGAAATGCCCCACGACAGTGCGGGCGTGCGCCGAAACAGCGCATTTACAACACATGGCGTAGCCATATTGCATCGTTTTTGGAGAGGTACTCAGAGGAGGGGGTAGTGCGGACAATACCAGTGCGCAAGGGCACCGGTATAGACAAGTTGGATTAGCGGTCCCAGCTGCAACGCATCACATAGGCGTGACCGTCTGTGCCGAAGACAAAGATGCTCCAGATGGCACCCAATCGATCAGCCAGGCTGCCCTGACCCGATGATACCAATTGATACCAGTGCGGCTCGCTACCGAACAGTTCGGCCAGTTCGGCCTCGAAACCATCATATAAACGGGCGTCGAGCGGCTCGCGGTCCGCCTCGCTCATCGGCAGCAGGCGCTCGAGCAGCCACTGGCGCGGCGTGCACAAGGCGCCGCTGCAGTCCATGCTCTCGATCGGCTGCAGGCGCATGCCGTCCGGCTGCAGCTTCAGCGTGCGGCACAGCGCGTCGAGCGATGCCTGCGGCGCGACGGGTCCCAGATACTCGCACAGAAACAGGCTGCCATCATCCTTCAATGCTGTGACAGCCTGCAGGTAGCCATGCAACTGCTGTGCATGGACGTGGACGTCGCCGCGCATCAGGCAGGCAGCGACAAGCGCGCCGCCGCTTCCAGCAGCAGGCGCGGATCACCCGACGCCAGCTTCTTGGAATCGGACAAGGTCTGGCGGAAGCCGCGCGCGCCGGGCAGGTTTTGCATCAGGCCCAGCATGTGGCGCGTGACGCTGTTCAGTTTTAATCTCCCCGCTTCCTTCTCCAGCTGCGCGCTGATATACGGAATCATCGCTTCAAGCACCTGATCGCGCGTTTTGACAGGCGTGTCGTCGCCGTAATAGCGCTGGTCGAACTGCGCCATCACGTACGGGTTGTGGTAGGCCTCGCGGCCCAGCATGACGCCATCGAGGTGCTGCAGGTGCAGGTCGATTTCATCCAGCGTCTTGATGCCGCCGTTGATAATGAACTCGAATTGCGGAAAATCACGCTTCAAGCGGTAGGCATAGTCATACTTGAGGGGCGGCACTTCGCGGTTTTCCTTCGGGCTCAGGCCTTTCAGGATGGCATTGCGCGCATGCACGATAAACGTCTTGCAGCCGGCGTCGGCCACGGTGCCGACGAAATCGCGCACGAAGTCATACGATTCGCTGTCATCGATGCCGATGCGGTGTTTCACTGTGACGTCGATGTCGACCACGTCGCGCATGGCTTTCACGCAGTCGGCCACCAGTTGCGGCTCGGCCATCAGGCAGGCGCCAAACGCGCCCTTTTGCACGCGCTCGGACGGGCAACCGCAATTCAGGTTGACCTCGTCGTAGCCCCACTGCTGGCCCAGCTTCGCGCTGGTGGCCAGGTCCTTCGGATCGCTGCCGCCCAGCTGCAGCGCCACCGGATGCTCGTCCTCGTTGAAGCGCAAATGGCGCTCCACGTCGCCGTAGACCAGCGCGCCCGTCGTCACCATCTCGGTGTAGAGCCAGGTATGGCGCGTGATTTCGCGGTGGAACTTGCGGCAATGGCGGTCGGTCCAGTCCATCATCGGGGCGACGGACAGGCGGCGGGAAGGCAAAGAAGAGGAAGTCATGGTGTCTACAAAAAACAGGAGCTGCAAATGACAAACCCGCTGCGCGCCTCACCGGTGAAGGAAAGGCGGAGCAACGGGCTTGAGCGTGGCATGGCCCGCAGGCCATGCACTACAACAGATTACGCATCACGCGACGCTTTTTTACGCTCGTGCTCTTTCAGGAAGCGCTTGCGCAGACGGATCGATTTAGGCGTGATTTCCACCAGTTCGTCGTCCTCGATGAATTCGACTGCGTATTCCAGCGACATCTGAATTGGTGGTACCAGGCGCACCGCTTCGTCGGTACCCGACGAACGCACGTTGGTCAGCTGCTTGCCCTTGATCGGGTTGACGACCAGGTCGTTGTCGCGCGAGTGGATACCGATGACCATGCCTTCGTAGACTGGGTCATTGTGCGACACGAACATGCGGCCGCGGTCTTGCAGTTTCCAGATCGCGTAGGCAACAGCGGCGCCGTCATCTTGCGAGATCAGCACGCCGTTACGACGGCCAGCCATTTCGCCACGGGTGTTGTCGACTGGCGCGTATTCATGGAATACGTGGCTCATCAAGCCGGTGCCGCGGGTCAGGGTCATGAATTCGCCCTGGAAGCCGATCAGGCCACGCGCCGGGATCAGGTACTCGAGACGCACGCGACCCTTGCCATCCGATTCCATGTTTTGCAGGTCGCCACGACGACGGCCCAGTTCTTCCATGACGCCGCCCTGGTTGACTTCTTCAACATCAACCGACAGGTTTTCAAACGGCTCGTGGCGCACGCCATCGACCATTTTGAAGACCACGCGTGGACGCGATACGGCCAGCTCGAAGCCTTCGCGACGCATGTTTTCGATCAAAATCGTCAGGTGCAGCTCGCCGCGGCCCGACACTTCAAAGATCGTGTCGTCGTCGGTTGGCGAAACGCGCAGAGCAACGTTGGCTTTCAGTTCGCGGTCCAGACGGTCACGCAGTTGGCGCGAGGTAACGAACTTGCCTTCGCGGCCAGCCAGTGGCGAGTTGTTGACCATGAAGTTCATGGTCAGGGTCGGCTCGTCGACGGTCAGCATCGGCAGCGGGTCCGGGGTATCGACTGCGCACAGGGTCGAACCGATGCCGATTTCGTCGATACCGTTGATCAGGCAGATGTCGCCGGCAACAGCTTCGTCAACCAGCACGCGCTCCAGGCCCTTGAAGTTCAGCACCTGGTTGATGCGGCCTTTGATAGGCGTGGCGCCTGGACCATTGATGACCAGCACGTCTTGACCAACTTTGACGGTACCGCGGTTGACGCGGCCAATGCCGATCTTGCCGACGTACGACGAGTAGTCCAGCGAGGTGATCTGCATTTGCAGCGGGCCTTCAGGATTGTCGTCGCGTACTGGAACGTGTTCCAGGATGGCGTCAAACATTGGCTTCATGTCGCCGCTGCGCACGTCTTCGGTCAGGCCGGCATAGCCGTTCAGGCCCGAAGCGTAAATGATAGGGAAATCCAGTTGCTCGTCGGTCGCACCCAGCTTGTCGAACAGTTCGAACGTCTGGTTGATGGCCCAGTCCGGGCGCGCGCCTGGACGGTCGACCTTGTTGACGATAACGATAGGCTTCAGACCCAGTGCCAGCGCTTTGCGCGTGACGAAACGGGTTTGCGGCATCGGGCCTTCTTGTGCATCGACCAGCAGCAGAACCGAGTCCACCATCGACAGAACACGCTCCACTTCGCCGCCGAAGTCGGCGTGGCCTGGGGTGTCGACGATGTTGATGTGGGTGCCTTCGTACTCAACAGCGCAGTTCTTCGACAGAATCGTAATGCCGCGCTCCTTTTCCAGGTCGTTCGAGTCCATGACTCGGGTGTCGACCGCTTGGTTTTCACGGAAGGTGCCGGACTGGCGCAGCAGCTGATCCACCAGCGTGGTTTTGCCGTGGTCAACGTGGGCGATAATGGCGATATTACGAATTGCGCGTTTTGTATTTGACATGGTCGTAGTAGTTACTGAAAAACTGCGGAGTGCGTACAAGGTGTACGAGATACCCGAATGCTAATCTATTTCCGGAACCGCGTAGTATAGCATGTTGCGTTGCAACGCTATCTAAAAATGCTGGCGGCTCCCGCAGTCGGGGACGGTTTGTTTAAAAAAGCGACACTGTTTAACGAGTGTCGCTGGGTAATATGACGTTGCTGTGACTTATTGATGCGCTGTGGCAATCAAGCGTTCCGGCGCCAGGATGCTGTATTCCTGCAACTGGCCCGTGCCCAGCAGCTTGCTGTCGTGATACACGCGCACCCTGCCCGGCTCGGCTGGCACGGCAACGTCTTCCTTGCCCAGCGCGATGCGCTGGCCATGCAGGAAACGCTTGGCCAATTCTTCCGTCAGCTGGACGGCGGGGAAACTTGACAATAATGCATCGACGGGCGCCAGCAGGCTCAGCGGCGCGGCATCCGCCGTCAACTCATCGAGCGTGACGACGCCGTCCAGCGTCAGGTTGCCCACCTGCGTGCGGCGCAAGGCGTTCAGATGGCCGCCGCAACCAAGGGCATGGCCGATGTCTTCGCCCAGCACGCGGATATAAGTGCCCTTGCTGCACATCACGGACAATTTCAGGAACGGGGCGTCATAGCCGAGGAACTCGAGCTTGTGGATGGTCACCGGGCGCGCTTCGCGCTCCAGCGTGATGCCTGCCCTTGCATACTCATATAAGGGCTTGCCGTCCCGTTTCAAGGCCGAGTACATGGGCGGCGTCTGCAAAATCGGTCCGCGGAACTGCGCCAGCACGGCTTCGATTTGCTCTTGCGTGACGTTGACATCGCGCGTTTCCAGCACTTCGCCCTCGGTATCGCCCGTATCCGTCGTCTGCCCCAGGTGTACCAGGGTTTCGTAGGTTTTATCGGCTTCCAGCAAGTCCTGCGAGAACTTCGTCGCTTCGCCAAAGCACAGCGGCAACAAGCCCGTGGCGAACGGATCCAGCGTGCCCGTATGGCCCGCTTTTTTCGCGTTCAGGACGCGCTTGGCCTTGATCAGGGCGTCATTGCTGGACCAGCCCACGGGCTTATCCAACAGCAAGACGCCGTCGACCAGGTCGCGCACCCGCTTGATGCCGGGCGGTTTCTTCGGACCCGCCACTGTTATTGCTCGTCCGCTTCTGGTTTGACATCCGGCTCGGCGTCAGCCGCGCGCGTGGCGTTGGCTTTGTCGATCAGCAAGGACATTTCCATGCCGCGCGAAGTCGAGCTGTCGTGCACGAAATGCAGCATCGGCAGGGTGTGGATGTGCAGGCGCTTGCCCAGCAAGCCACGGATGAAGCCAGATGCGGCCATCAGGCCTTCGGTGGTGTTCTTGATGGCTTCCTTGCTGTCTTTCAACATCGTGAAAAACACCTTGGCGTGCGCGTAATCGGGGGTGATCTGCACTTCGGTGATGGTGATCATCGTGCCGACGCGTGGATCCTTCAATTCGTAGGCGACGATTTCAGCCAGATCGCGTTGGATCTGGTCGGCCACGCGCAAGCCGCGCGCTGGCATGGTTTTGCTATGTTTAGCCATGATTTTATGCTGTCCTAAGTGCCGCAGGGCGCATGAGTCAAACGGTTGCCCGTTGACCAATGCGCCCCACGTGTTTGCGCGGACAACGATATGTCCGCGCCATTACTGCTGTGATTACAGGGTACGAGCGATTTCCTGGACTTCGAACACTTCCAGGGTGTCGCCAACCTGAATGTCGTTGTAGTTCTTCAGCGACAGGCCGCACTCCAGACCGGCGCGAACTTCTTTCGCATCGTCCTTGAAGCGTTTCAGGGAGTCGATCTCGCCACTCCACACCACGATGTTGTTGCGCAACAGGCGGACGGAAGAAGCACGCTTGACCACGCCATCGGTGACCAGGCAACCGGCAATCGCGCCCACTTTCGAGACCAGGATAACCTGGCGGATCTCGACCTGGCCGATGACGGTTTCGCGTTTCTCTGGTGCCAACATGCCCGACAACGCCGATTTGATCTCGTCGATCGCATCGTAAATGATGTTGTAGTAGCGAATGTCCACGCCATTCGACTCGGCCAGCTTGCGCGCCTGGGCATCAGCACGGGCGTTGAAGCCGATGATGACCGCTTTCGAGGCGACTGCCAGGTTGACGTCCGATTCCGTGATGCCGCCGACGGCTGCGTGAACAACTTGTACGCGCACTTCGGAGGTCGACAGTTTCTGCAACGAACCGACCAGCGCTTCTTGCGAACCTTGCACGTCGGTTTTGATGATCAGCGGCAAGTTTTTCACTTCGCCTTCGGCCATCTGGTCGAACATGTTTTCCAGTTTCGCAGCTTGCTGTTTCGCCAGTTTCACGTCGCGGAACTTACCTTGACGGAACAGACCGATTTCACGCGCCTTGCGCTCGTCAGCCATGACGACGACTTCTTCACCGGCAACCGGCACTTCCGTCAAGCCCTGGATTTCGACCGGAATCGAAGGACCCGCTTCAGCGATGGATTTGCCGTTCTCGTCCAGCATGGCGCGAACACGGCCATACGAAGAGCCCGCCAGAATCACGTCGCCGCGCTTCAGGGTACCGGACTGCACCAGGATCGTCGCGACAGGACCACGGCCCTTGTCCAGACGTGCCTCGACGACCAGGCCGCGCGCAGGCGCATCGACCGGTGCCGTCAGTTCCAGCACTTCGGCTTGCAACAGCACTTGTTCCAGCAGGTCGTCGATACCCTGACCCGTTTTGGCCGAGACCGGCACGAATGGCGATTCGCCACCGTATTCTTCCGGCACGACTTGTTCGGCGACCAGTTCCTGCGTCACGCGGTCAACGTTGCCGCCTGGTTTGTCGACCTTGTTGATCGCCACTACCAGCGGTACGCCGGCTGCTTTCGCATGGGCAATCGCTTCTTTCGTTTGCGGCATCACGCCATCGTCGGCGGCAACCACCAGAATGACGATGTCGGTTGCCTTGGCGCCACGGGCACGCATCGCGGTAAACGCTTCGTGACCCGGGGTGTCGAGGAAGGTGATCATGCCGCGTGGCGTATCGACGTGGTAAGCACCGATATGCTGCGTAATGCCGCCCGCTTCGCCGGAAGCAACCTTGGCGCGACGGATGTAATCGAGCAACGAGGTCTTGCCGTGGTCGACGTGACCCATGACGGTGACCACCGGTGCGCGTGGCTTGGTTTCGAAGTGCGCGTGTTCGCCCACATCGGCCAGCAACGCTTCCGGATCGTCCAGTTCGGCGGCGAACGCCTTGTGGCCCATTTCTTCCACCAGAATCATGGCGGTTTCCTGGTCCAGCACCTGGTTGATCGTGCACATCTGGCCCAATTTCATCAAATGCTTGATGACTTCGGATGCCTTGACGGACATTTTGTGCGCCAATTCGGCCACGGTGATCGTTTCCGGTACGTGCACGTCTTTGACGACGGCTTCCGTAGGAGCCTGGAAGTTCGATTCACGGTCGTCATGGTGCGTCGGGCGACGGCCCTTCGCGCCACCGCGCCAGCTGTCACGGCCGCCTGGGCCGCTGTTGCCGCGTGGCTTAGGACCACCGGTGGTGCCGCGTTTTTTCGCGTCATCGGACCAGGTGGACGACACATTCGCCGACTTGATGGATTTCTTGTCTGCAACAGCAGGCTTCTTGTCGCCCGGCTTGTCGCCAGGTTTCTTGTCAGCTGGCTTGTGCAGGGTGCCTTCCGGCGCCTTCGGCTTGACGGGAACCGGTACGGGTTCCGGTGCCTTGATGGCGCGGCGTGGCGCATTCATCATGGCCTTGATCTGGGCGACTTCGTCGGCAACGGCCTTGCGTGCACGCTCGGTGGCTTCCGCTTTGTCAGCGGCTTCCTTGGCGGCAACAGCAGCGGCAGCGGCTTTCTTCTTCGCTTCTTCAGCGGCAGCAGCTTTTTTCGCTTCGGCGGCGGCGTCATCAACGACAGGCGCAGCGGCGCTGGCGGCAGGTGCGGCAGCAGCCTTGGCAGCGGCTTTCTTCGCTTCCGCTTCAGCTTCCTTCTTCGCAGCCAGTTCAGCCTGTTGCGTGGCTTTCGCCTGGGCTTCTTTTTCCGCGTCGAGCTTGGCCAGACGTTCTTGCTTTTCGCGCAGATCGGCTTCCTGGCGGGCGATCAATTCAGCCTGTTTACGGGCTTCTTCTTCACGGCGCGCCACGTCGGCGGGATCGATCACCGGTGCGGCAGGCGCGACCGGTTCTGCTGCGACCGGCGCAGCTTCGTCACGCTGGACGAAAGTGCGTTTCTTGCGCACTTCCACCTGGATGGTGCGCGATTTGCCGGTTGCGTCAGCTTGCTTGATTTCAGTCGTTTCCTTGCGGGTCACGGTGATTTTTTTCTTTTCTGTGTCAGCCGCTGCGCCGTGTGTGCGGCGCAGATGATCCAAAAGCTTGTCCTTATCATCTTTCGACAATGGATCTGACGTCGAACTTTTCTCGACGCCGGCAGAACGCAGCTGCGTCAGCAGCAAATCTGCAGGCATCTTCAGTTCGGTGGCAAATTGGGCTACGTTGTTACTCGCCATTCAGTCCTCTTTTCTATGTGTCGCGGAGATGATAAAGATACTCAAATTAAGCCTTTGCGGATTCGGCCAGACTCCATGCCTTGGCTTGCAACGCCTTGGCACGATCGTCGTATTTCGAGTCAACCAACTTCATCTCATCGTCGGTCACATCTTTAAATTCACTTGTAATCAGTTCACGCGCACGGTCCGCAGACAAGGCCAGGATTGCGCCAAATTCGTCGTATGCCAGTGCTGCAAATGCTTCAACGGTCTTGATACCAGCCAGACCCAGCTTGCCGGCGGTAATGCGGTCCATGCCTTCCAGACCCACCAACGCCTCGTCCATGCCTTCCAGACCCTCTTCCGAAGCAATCGCTTCGGTAACCAGCGCATCACGCGCACGGGTACGGAGTTCATTGACAGTATCTTCGTCAAACGATTCGATTTCCAGCATTTCGGAAATTGGCACGTAAGCGATTTCTTCCAGACTGGCGAAACCTTCTTCTACCAGAATATCGGCCACTTCCTGGTCGACATCGAGCTTTTCCATGAACAGGATGCGCACGGCAGCCGTTTCCTGGGCAGCTTTGTCAGCCGATTCTTCGGCCGTCATGATGTTGATCTTCCAGCCGGTCAGGTCAGAGGCCAGGCGCACGTTCTGGCCGGAACGGCCGATCGCGATTGCCAGGTTTTCTTCGTCCACGACGACATCCATCGCGTGTTTTTCTTCATCGACCATGATCGACGACACGTTCGCCGGTGCCAGGGCGCCGATGACGAACTGCGCCGGATCTTCCGACCACAGCACGATGTCGACACGTTCACCACCGAGTTCACCGGTGACAGCCTGCACGCGCGAACCGCGCATGCCGACGCAAGTACCGATCGGGTCGATGCGCTTGTCGGCCGTGTAGACGGCGATCTTGGCGCGTACGCCGGCATCGCGGGCTGCGGATTTGATTTCCAGCATGCCTTGCTCGATTTCCGGCACTTCCAGCTCAAACAGCTTCATGATGAAGTCTGGCGCGGTGCGCGACAGAATCACTTGCGGGCCGCGCATATTGCGGTCGATGCGCAAGATGAAAGCACGCACACGGTCGCCGATACGCAGATTCTCTTTCGGGATCATCTGGTCGCGTGGCAGACGTGCTTCGATCTTGCCCGATTCGACGATGGCGTCGCCGCGTTCCATGCGCTTGATGGTGCCGGTGACGAGCGAGTCGCCGCGTTCCAGGAAGTCGACCAGGATCTGTTCACGTTCGGCATCACGCACGCGCTGCAGGACAACCTGTTTGGTATCCTGGGCGAAACGGCGGCCGAATTCGACGGATTCGATCGGTTCTTCGATGTGATCATCGACTTCGATATCGGAAATCTGTTCTTTTGCCTCGAAATGCAGGATCTCCTGATCCGGCAATTGCAGGCCCGCT
Organism: Janthinobacterium sp. BJB426; assembly: GCF_002735705.1. GTDB lineage: Bacteria > Pseudomonadota > Gammaproteobacteria > Burkholderiales > Burkholderiaceae_D > Janthinobacterium. The sequence continues at coordinate 179,495 of NZ_PDZL01000012.1, read as the reverse complement.
TCATCGGGCACGACGTGCCAGCGGCGGAACGATTCGAATTCGCCCGTTTCGCGGTCGATCGAAACGCGGATGTCTACCTCACCCTCATACCGTTTCTTCGTGGCTTGCGCCAACGCGAATTCGAGGGCGCCGAAGACGACATCTTTATCGACGTTTTTTTCGCGCGCCAGCGCGTCAACCAATAATAAAACTTCGCGGCTCATGCTTTGCGTCCCTTAAAAACCACCTGCGGCACCAAGCGTGCCTTATCCACATCCGCGAGCGTAAACTCCAACATCGCCGGACCATCCTTACCTTCAAATTCCAACGACAATTTATCGCCCACGGGTTCTTGCAAGATCCCCTGGAACGATTTCCGGTTGTTCGTACCCGGCATCGCCACCATCAGCTTGACGATGATTTCCTGACCTGCGAAACGGACAAAGTCTTCCAGCTTGCGCACCGGACGATCGAGACCCGGGGAAGAAATCTCGAGACGCTCGTAAGGAACGTTCTCTACCGTCAACACATGCGATAACTGGTGACTCACCGTGGCACAGTCTTCGACCGTGATCGGACCTTTTTCAGCGGCATCGGCGGCGCTGAAATCAATAAAGACGCGCAGCAGTCCGCGCTCGGCACGTTCGACATCAACGAGCTCATAGCCCAGACCAATAACTGTCTTTTCAATTAATCCCAACTGCTGCAAGAAATTCTCCAGAAATAAGGCCCGTTTTCGGCATGACAGCGCAATTTGAGCGCCGACAACATGCAAAAACACGCATTCAAGTCATATATGGCCCCTTGCGGAGCCATTACAAACGGTTCAACAAAAAAAAAATGGGCATCTGCCCATCTTCTTGTATTTTCCCAACCAGATGAAAGCACTCCCCACCAAACAACCCTGCGGAGAACTTTTATTAGGCTGCAGATTATAACCTCTTATTAACTTCGCCGCAATGCCGCACACAAGGAGCGGCCCGGCTTACAACAGTTACAAGAGCGCGCACCCGCGGCAGATCGGCGGGCGCGCAAGAAGAAACTCTTCTCGATTAACCTTTGCTGCGGCGGCGCGGCATGCCATCCATGCCGCCACGATCCATGCCGCCACGCGGCTGGCCACCGGAACGCGCTTGCCCACCGGCACCACCGCCCGTATTGCGGCGCGGACCCGTGTTGGCGAAGCCGAAGGCCGTTTGCAGCGGATCAGGCTGGCGCGGACCGCGCTGCGGCGCGCGGCCTTCGCCGCCACCGGCCGGACGACCCTGGCCCTGACCTGCCGCACGCGGCGGACGGCCCTGGCCTTGCGGCGCGCCTTCGAACGATGCCGACGAGCGCGGCTGACCACCCTGGAACGGACCTTGCGGCTGACCACGGCCAGGACCACGCGCTTCGCCTGGACGACCGGCGCCACCTGGACGACCCTGACCTTGCGGACGGGCAAACTGGCCTTGCGGCTGGCCGCGGCGCGGCGCGACCGGGAACGGATCGGCGTTGCGGTTGCTCACATCGATGCGGTTGCCATTCGGCTCGTCATCGCGGTCCTTGCGTTCGACCTTGCGCGCTTCGCGGCCCTTGGCGGCGCCAGCGGCACGGGGGTCGCCCGATGCCGGCATTTTCTTTTCGATGCCGTAGGCGGTCAGCAGATCGCGCACGGTGTTTTCATCCATCTCTTCCCAGCGGCCGCGTTTCAGGCCACTCGGCAGGGTCATGGCGCCGTAGCGGGTACGGATCAGGCGCGAGACGGTCAGGCCGATGGCTTCGAACATGCGGCGCACTTCGCGGTTACGGCCTTCGCCGATCACCACGCGGTACCATTTGTTGATGCCTTCGCCGCCGCCATCGGCGATCTTCGAGAACTGCGCCAGGCCGTCTTCCAGCTCGACGCCGGCCAGCAGTTTCTGGCGCATGCCCTCTTCCAGCTCGCCCAGGGTACGCACGGCGTACTCGCGGTCGATGCCGTAGCGTGGGTGCATCAGGCGGTTGGCCAGGTCACCGGAGGTAGTAAACAGCAACAAGCCTTCCGTGTTGAAGTCAAGACGGCCAACGGCCAGCCACTTGCCCGCCTTCATGGTCGGCAGGCGGTCGAACACGGATGGACGGCCGTCCGGGTCATTATGGCTGACGATTTCACCGGCCGGCTTATGGTAGACCAATACGCGTGGCGGCTTCTTGCTGACGCGGCGCTGGATCAACTTGCCGTTGATGCGCACGTGGTCGCTCGGCAAGATGCGCTGGCCGATGTGGGCCGGCTCGCCATTCACGGACACGCGGCCCGAAATGATCAGGTCTTCCATGTCGCGGCGCGAACCGAGACCGGCTTCGGCCAGCACCTTGTGCAGCTTCGGCGCGTCGTCGTCGGACGTCAGGTCGCGGCGCACGGCCACTTTCTGCACGCGGCCCGTGCCGCCCTCTTCGCTGTCGAACGCGTCGGAGGTGACGAACGAAAAGACAGCATCAGCGTCGCTGAGTTTGCCTGGCGCAGCCTGGCGGCCCTTGCCCTTTTTACGGCTCTTGCCGGCATTCTTGCCGGCACCCGGCACGTCGTTGCGCGGACCGCGCGGCAGGCGCGGGCCGGACACGAGGTTGCCTTCGGCATCGAACACGTCGGCGACAGGCGCGGCGGCTTGCTCTGCGGCAGGCGCGGCTGCAACGGCGTCGGCCGCCTGCGGCGCTTCCGCGCGCGGCGGCTGGCGCAGCGCGCGTTCCGCCTGTACGCCACGCATCTGGCGCGGACCGCGGGTCGGGCGTGCTTCGGCCGGCTTGTCGACGACGGCTTCCGGCGCCGTTTCAGCGACGGCGGCAGCGGCCTTGGCGGCGGCGCGGGCGCGCGGCGGACGCGGCGCAGGTGCGGCAACCGCCTCGGCAGCCGCTTCGGCGGCGTCGGCCACGGCCTTCAAGGCTGGCTTGGCGCGGGTTTTCTTGGCGGCTGGCGCGGCTTCAGCTTCAGCTTCAGCGACGGGCGCAGCGGCGGCCACGTCGGCTTTCGTGCGGCGCTTCGGCTTGGCAACGGCGCTGTCGCCAGCGGCAGCAGCAGCGGTTGCAGCAACCGCGTCGGCTTCGATCTGGGCCTTGGTACGGCGCTTGGGCTTGGCAACGATGGCTTCGTCGCTGGCGGTTACTGTCTCGGGTGTGTTCGGATTATTCATTCTTCGTTTCTTGGCTGTGCTGACCTGGCGCAGCGTCAACCGTTAGTTCTGGCGCAGGGTCGTGAGTGTAGGCTTCGTCCGTGGGCGAAGCATCGGGGCCGGCATCAAGGCTTGCTGTCACATCTACATCTGTCACAGCCGTATTGCTACCTGCACCAAGCTGGGGGACAAGCTCATTGCTTGCCTTGTCAAAATTTTCCTGCAGGGCCGCTTCCAGGGCTTCGAGCCCATTGCCCTGCATTTCACTGATTTGCTGCAAAGGCGGCAGCTGGGACAGCGAATGCAAACCCAGGTCATCCAAAAACTGCTTGGTGGTGGCCAGCAAGGCCGGCCGTCCCACCACGTCGCGGTAACCGATGGCATCGACCCAGCCACGGTCTTCCAGCATCTTGATCGTCTGCGAATTGACGGCAACGCCGCGAATTTCCTCGATATCGCCGCGCGTCACCGGCTGGCGGTAGGCGATGATGGCGAGGGTTTCCAGGGTCGCCCGCGAATACTTGGGCGGCCGCTCGGGCGTCATGCGATCGAGATACATCTTCATTTCCGGGCGGCTTTGAAAGCGCCAGCCCGAAGCGAGACTGACGATCTCGATGCCGCGCCCTTCCCACTCATCGCGCAACTCTTCCAGCAATTGCTTGATCGTATCGGCGCCAACGCCGACGCCGCGCACGCGGCCATTCTCGTCCGCATCGACGAACAGCTTCTTCAAGCTGTGGATCGTCAGCGATTCACGAGCGCACAGCAACGCGGTTTCGAGGACTTTTTTAGCCTCAATTGTATTCATAGCAATTCTGTGCGGATGTGTGTTGCAATTCGTATGCAGAGAAAGAAATCAAAAACGTTCATTTCAACGTAACAGAGGGCAGACATCGATGATGACGCCGTGCTGGGTTACTAGTTGAGGCTGTTTTTCCGACGCCTTGGCCGATGCGCGCAAAGCGGGACTAAAGCGGATGCAGTGAAAGTCCTGCCATCCATGGTGCTGGCCTTAAATAACCAGCAATGAAACGAACTCCGGAGCAGCTGCTTTTCCCGTGGCGACGAAGCAGCCAGACAGGAGAGCGACAGTCGTCGTTTCATCCAACGATGCCAATTGTACCTGATAAAAAGCGGAAAAGCGCAAAACCGGGCAAAACACGCGTTTTACCCGGTTCTGGCGCGACATATCGCCCGCTGCCCGCATCACAGGGAGGCGAGTTTCTCCGAGAGAATGGCCGATGCGCCCAGGAAAGCTGGGTACTGCGCCGTGATGACGAAGGTCGGCACTTGTGAGACATAATTGGCGAAGCGGCCCTTGCGCTCGAAGCGGGCGCGGAAGCCGGAGCGGTCGAAACGCGCGCCCAGGCGTGGCACGATGCCGCCGCCGATATAAATGCCGCCCAGCGCGCCCAGGGTGACGGCAACGTTGCCCGCCACGGTGCCGAGCATGCAGCAGAACGCTTCGATGACGTCGTCGCACAGCTGGGATTCGCCTGCCAGCGCGCGGCGCGTGATTTCCGCCGCCGGCAAGTCTTCCGCCGGCACACCCGCGCGGTCGGCCAGGGCGCGGTAGATCAATTCCAGGCCATCGCCGGAAATCAGGCGCTCGGCCGAGACATGCTCGTATTCACGCCAGGCGAATTGCAGAATGCTCACTTCCACTTCATTGAATGGCGCAAAGCTGACGTGGCCGCCCTCGCTTTGCAGGGCGATCCAGCCGCCATGCGAAGGAATCAGGCCCGATACGCCCAGGCCCGTGCCGGCGCCGATCAGGCCGATGGCCGTGTTCGGACGGGCCGTACCCGCGCCCACCTGGTGCTTTTGCTCGTTCGACAACTGCGGCAAGGCGCGCGCCAGGGCCGTGAAATCGTTGACCACGTCCAGGGTCGTGAAACCGCACTCTTCGCGCATGGCGCGGATTGAGAACGACCAGTGGTGATTCGTCATGCTGAGGAAATCGCCGTCGACCGGGTTGGCGATGGCGATCACGGCATGGCGCACGGCTTGCCCGCCGGCGGCCGCAATGTGCGGCAGGGCCAGGTAGGCTTGCAGGGCGGCGGACAGGCTCGGGTAATCGGCACAGGGCAACACTTCCACCAGGGTGATGTGGCCGGCGGCCACTTCCAGGGCGAAACGGGCATTGGTGCCGCCCACGTCGGCCAGCAGGCGCGGTCCATCGGCGAAGGCGGAAGTCGGCAGTACGGGAGAAGACGAAGCGCTCATGATTTTAAATGATGAAGTGGGACGCATGGGACGCCAAGCTTAAAGGATGAATGCGCCCGGAGGCAAGCAAAGTTTGTAGTTTAAGTACATCAAAACAAGCCTTTATTGGTAGTTCCACTCCAAATGCAACAAGCAGCGCCAAAATTGCTTAAAAACAATGATTTATAGTAAGTACTCGCACTCGGCAGGCGCACGAAAAGCATGCTGCACAGCAGCAGGAATCGCCTTGAAAGCACAGTATGCCGGAGTTTGCGCAAAGCCGCTTTGTATGGAACGGCGCAGGTATGACACTGCCGTCCTGGCGGCGCTGCAACAGTGTTTTCGTATTATTACTACCGACTTGCGTGCTACCAAGCAACTGCTATCGGCCAGCAATCAGGAGAATCAGGACGGCAAGCCTTCGCCCAGCAGGCTGGCGGGCGCCGGCTCGTCCGAGCGGTAGGCGGCATTCCAGGCGTCCAGGCCGCCATGCAGGGGCTTGGCCCGGTGGAAGCCGTGCTGGTGCAGCAGCTTGGCCACTTGCGCGGCCGTCACGTCGTTGGGACAGCTGCAATACACGATGATGTGGCGGTCCTTGTCCATGGCGATCATGGCCGGCACGGGTTCCTTGCCGTTGAAGAACAAGGCGCCCGGCACGGCCGGCTCCAGCGCCTGCGCCGTGGCGCTGCGCGCGTCGACCATCAGCGGCTCCTCGCCCTGCTCTATGAGTTCGAGCAATTCATCGATGCCGATGCGCTCGATCTGCAAGGCCTGGCGGAAACGCCGGCGTTCAAGGAATTTGTACAGAAGGAACAAGCCCAGCAAGGTGGCCAGCATCAGCAAGGCCGTGCTGCCCATGGTGCTGAGCAAGTCGAGCACCTGCTGCACGCTGGCATGGAAAATCACGCCGACGACGATGCCCGTGCCGCTCCACAGCAAGGCGCCCAGGCCCGCGTACAGGAAGAACAGTCCCGGCGGCGTGCCCAGCGCGCCCGACATGGGCGCGGCCACGGTATTGAAACCCGGCACGAATTTGGAAACGATCAAGGCTTTCGGGCCCCAGCGCTTGAATTTATCTTCCGTCTGGCTGACGCAGTAATCGGGCGACAGCGAGATGCGGCACAGCAGCCGCAGGATGCGCTTGCCGAAATGGCGGCCCGCGCGGAACCACGTGAAGTCGCTGATCAGGCAGGCGCTTAGCGCGGCAGCCAGCACCAGTCCCCCATTCATGTCGCCATCGACGGCCAGCGCCCCCGCCACCACGAGGATGGGAAAGGCGGGAATCGGCAGGCCAAGCTGCTCCACCAGCACGATGCCAAAGACAATCAGGACACCGTAATGTTCGAGCAGATAAATGAGGTTGGGCATGGCCGCTATCTTACCGTAAAAGCGTATTTATATTTGCACGCCCTTGGGTATGGCGCTTAACAGCGTGCGCGTGTACGGATGCACGGGATTGCGGTACAGCTCGTCCGAATCGGCCAGCTCCACCACTTGCCCCTTGTGCATCACCATCACCTGGTCGGCGATGTATTTGACGACGGACAAATCGTGCGAGATGAAGATGTACGACAATCCAAATTCATCCTGCAAATCCTGCAACAGGTTAAGCACCTGCGCCTGCACCGACACGTCGAGCGCCGACACGGATTCGTCGCAGACTAAAATTTCCGGCTGCATGGTCAGGCAGCGGGCAATCGCGATGCGCTGGCGTTGTCCACCGGAAAACTCGTGCGGATAGCGGTGGAAAGCCTGTTCCGGCAAGCCGACTTTGTCGAGCAGCCAGTAGGCCTTGGCGATGCGTTCCTGGTCGGTCGCGCCGATCTTGTGGATGCGCATCGGTTCCAGCAAAATCTGCCCCACCGTGAAGCGGGGGTTCAGCGATGCGTATGGATTCTGGAAGATGATCTGGATGCGGCGTTTATACGGCAAATACTCCCTGTTCGGCATGGCAATCAAATCCTTGCCGTGGAACATGGCCGTGCCACTAGTTGCCTGGTGCAGGCGCAGCAAGGTCAAGCCCACCGTCGTCTTGCCGGAACCGGACTCGCCCACCACGCCCAGCGTTTTTCCGCGTGGCAAGGTGAACGACACATCCTTGACGGCCTGGAATTCGCGCTTGCCGAACAAGCCTACACGCGTATAAAAACTTTTGCTCAAGTTATTCACCACCAGCACCGGCTCGTCGCCCGGCGTATAGCCGCGCGTGCGCTGTTTGACTTCCACGCCGGGGCCGGCCTTGCCCTCCATATAGTCGGCAATCACTGGCAGGCGCCACGGGCGCTCGTCCAGCGAAGGGCGGCAATGCAGCAGGGCCTTGGTATAACTGTCTTGCGGCGCTTCAAATACCTGGCGCACCTCGCCCGTCTCGCGCACTTCGCCGTGGCGCATGACGATCACCTGGTCGGCGATTTCCCCCACCAGACCCAGGTCGTGGGTAATGAAGAGCACGGACATCTGGTGCTTCTTTTGCAGCGCCGCGATCAAGTCCATGATCTGCTTCTGGATCGTCACGTCCAGCGCCGTCGTCGGCTCGTCCGCGATCAGCAGTTTCGGTTCGCAGGCGATCGCCATGGCGATCATCACGCGCTGCTGCTGGCCGCCCGACATCTGGCTCGGGTAGGCGTCAATCTTGGTGGCCGGATCGGGGATGCCCACTTCCTCCAGCAACTCCAAGGTGCGCACCCGCGCCTGCTTGCGGTTCATGCCCATGTGCTGGCGCAACACTTCGGCGATCTGGAATCCGACTGTAAACACGGGGTTCAGCGACGACATCGGCTCCTGGAAGATCATCGAAATATCCTTGCCGCACATGGTGCGCCGCTCGGCGATCGACAATTTGAGCAGGTCGCGCCCGCCAAAGTGGATGCTCGACGCGGGAGCTATGATGGTGTTATCTGGCGGCAACAAGCCCATCACGGCCAGCGAACTGACGGACTTGCCGCTGCCCGATTCGCCCACCAGCGCGACGGTGCTGTTGCGCGGCACGTTGAACGAGATGCCCTTGACGGCTTCGAACGTGGTCTTCTTGTCCAGGCGGAAGGTGACGCGCAGGTCGCGCACTTCCAACAGGTTATTCTGGTCCATGAGCAACTCCTATTTCACTTTGGGGTCGAGCGCATCGCGCAAGGCATCGGTAAACAGCGAGAACGCCGTCACCAGCACGGCCATCGCCGTGGCGGCGGCGGTCAGCTGCCACCATTTGCCCAGGATCAGTTCATTTTGTGCCTCGTTGAGCATGCTGCCCCACGAGACGGTACCCACCGGCACTCCAAAGCCTAGGAAGCTCAGGATCACTTCCGCCTTGATGAAGCCCACCACCAGAATCGACATTTGCACCAAGGCAACGTGACTGACGTTCGGGAAGATGTGGGAAAACATCTTGCGCCAGTGCGAGGCGCCGATGGCGTCGGCCGCCATCACGTATTCGCGCGCCTTGTGCTTGATGTATTCGGCGCGGATCAAACGGTACGGCCCTGTCCAGCCCGTCAAGCCCAGAATCAGCACGATGGTCAGCACGCCCTTTTGCTGCAGCACCGCCGCCACCGTCAAGATCATCAGGATCGACGGGATCGAGGTAAAAATGCTGTAGAACCAATTGAAAAAGTCATCGACGACGCCGCCGAAGTAGCCGGACACGGCGCCAAAAATCGTGCCCAGCACCACGGCCAGCAAGGCTGCCACCAGGCCCACGACGATCGACGTTTCGCCGCCCTTGATGGTTTTCTGCAGGATGTCGTGGCCCCACTTGTCGGCGCCGAACGGCAGGGTTGCCGCCTTGTGCGTGACGAGTTTCTTGGCCTTGCCCATGCCGGCGCGCAGGGCCGTCAAGTCGTCGGCCAGCGGGTCGGTGACGCCGTACATTTCCACGCCAGCCGATGGATTGCTGCCCATCTGGGCGCGCAGTTCGGCGATGTCGTCGGCGAGCGGATCGAGCACGTTGACGGGTGTCGGCGCGCTGCGCTCATCCGTCACGGGCATCGCGCCATCGGCGGCGACGTCCTTGTCGGCGCCAACGAAGGTCGGCGGCGCGTAGCTGACGGCCACTTCGTCTTCCCAGTTCGAGGCCACCAGGCCGCTGGCGGACGCCAGCACCAGCAGGAAAAAGGCGCCGACCACGGCCAGCGATACCATTGCAATCTTGTCGCCGCGCAAACGGCGCCACGCCAGGGCCCACAGGCCGGGCGATGTATGAGGTTTCGACATCGTCTCTTTCTACTTCAGTTGTACGCGAGGATCGACCGCCTGGTACAGCAGGTCGGTGAGCAGGTTGAAGAGCATGGTGGCGGCGGCAACGTACACGGTGATCGCCTTGATCACCGGAAAGTCGCTGCGCTCGACAGCCAGAATCACTTCACGCCCGATGCCGGGGATGCCGAAAAAGCGCTCGAGCAGGAATGCGCCGATCAGCAGGGCCGGCAAGTTCGACATCACATAGGTAATGATGGGAATGCCGGCATTGCGCAGCACATGCACCCACATGATGCGGCCTTCCTTGAGGCCCTTGGCGCGCGCCGTGCGCACGTAATCCTGGTTCGCCTCGTCCAGCACGAAGGTGCGGAACAGGCGCAGGGTCGGTGCGATGGAGACGGCCAGGCCGATCAGGATCGGCAAGGTGGAATAGCGCAGCAGGTTTTCCCAGAAGCTGTCGCCCCAGCCCTGCACGGGGAACAGGCCCAGTTTATAGGCGAAGCCGTACTGGAAGACGATGATGTAGACGAGGATGGAAATCGACATGCCCACCGTACAGGCGATCATGACGGCGCGGTCCGTCAGCGAGCCGCGCACGAAGGCGATGGCCAGCGCCAGCGCCACGCCAAAAAACGTTTCCAGCACGGTCAGCGGGATCAAGACCATCATCGACGGCCCCAGGCGCGACGTGATGATGTGCGACACGGATTCCCCCGTGGCCCAGCTCTGGCCGAAGTCGAACGTGACGATCTGCTTGATGAAGATCCACAGCTGCACATAATACGGCTGGTCGACACCAAGCTGGCGGCGGATGTTGGCGATGCTTTCCGCACTAGACATCTTGCCGGCCAGGATGTAAGCAGGGTCGCCGCCCACCCAGTTAAACAGGATAAACACCAGCAGGACCACGCCCAGCATGGTGGGCAGCATCTGCCACAGGCGGCGCAGGATATAAGCAAACATAATGATTCCTTGTCGTTATAAGCTGCGCTTATTTAGCAGCAGGGGCCGGAGTAGCTACCGGCGCACCCGTGCTGTCGATATCCATGTACGCCCATTCCTGGAACAGGATCGGGTGCTTCTTGTAGCCCTGCACCGACTTTTGCGCCAGCATGTTGCGGTAGCGTGCATAGCCGATCAGGGCGCCCGCATTGACTTCCAGGCGGCGCGCCATCTTGTGGAACAGCTCGTCGCGCTCGGGGCTGGCCGGCATGGCCTGGCTGGCCGCGTACCATTTATCGTACTCGGGATCCTGGTAGCAGCCATTGTTGTTCTGGTGCGTGTTCGGGCCGTAGAACAGCTGCATGAAGTTGTCGCCGTCCGGATAGTCGGCCAGCCAGGGCGCCGTGCGCGTCTGCATCTTGCACTGCTTTTCCGTTTTTAAGATGTCGGAAAAGATCATGCGGTCGTTTTCCATGCGGATGCCCAGCGAGTTATACGTCTTGCGCCACATTTCCGCCTGCAGCACGCCATTGGCTTCGTTGCGCGAAGCGTAGCGGATCAGCAGCGGCTTGCCGTCCGGCAAGGTACGCCAGCCATCGGCACCCTTCTTGTAGCCGAATTTATCCAGCAATTTGTTCGCCAGCACGGGATCGTATTGCAGCAGGGATTTGTAGTGGGGATCGTAGCCGACGACGCCGGGCGGTATCGGATAGTCGAGGCGCTTGGCCTGGCCATTCCAGATGATGCGGATTTCCTCGTCGATATTGTGCGCCATCGCGATGGCGCGGCGCAGGGCAATCTTTTCCTTGCTGAAGCCACCGAGGGTCGGGTCTTCCATATTCCAGTAGTAATAACTAATCTCGGGATCAAGCAGGCGCGACAGTTGCACGCCCTTCTCCGCCAGCTCGGGACGCAGCTTGCCGTTCAGCAATGCTTTCGGCGCCAGCGGGCCATCGAGCCAGAACACGTCCGTGCCGCCGCTCTGGAAGGACAGCCAGCGCGACTGGTCTTCGATCATCACGGAAATTTCGATGCGGTCGATGGCAGGAATGCGTTTACCCTGCATCTGGCGCACGATGCGCTGGTCGTCCGGGTCGTCGCCGGCCATGAAATTCCACGTTTCCGGCAAGTGTTGCGGATTGCGGTTCAGGACGATGCGGTTGCCGCGCGTCCACTCACCGAGGGTGTAGTAGCCTGTGCCGACGGGATTCGAGCCTACCTCGCCCTTCACGTCGCCGTACTTGTCCACCACTTCGCGCGCCACGGCGGCCGTCGGCACATAGGCGAGGATCATAGGAAAATTGAAATCGGTCTTGGTCAGCGTGATGCGCAAGGTGTACGGGTCGAGGATTTCCAGGCCGGCCACCTTCTTGTTGAAATCGAGCTTGTTCGACTTGGCCGCTTCCTTGGCCAGATCATCGAGCCCCACTACCTTGCCTTCGAACAGCCAGCTGTGCGGCGAAGCCAGGCGCGGGTCGAACAGCCGCTTCCACGAATACACGTAATCGGCCATCGTCAGTTCGCGGCGCTTGCCGCCAAACGCGGCGTCGGGCGTGAACAGGATGCCTTTTTTCAGGCGGATGGTGTAGGTCTTGCCGTCGGCGGACACTTCCGGCATGGCGGCGGCCGCGCCGGGCACCACCTTCACGGGGCGCGCCAGGTAATCATAGGTGTACAGGGTGTCGAAGACGGCCTGCGTGATGTGGTTCGAATACAGGTCGCGCGCGGTGGCCGGATCGAAGCCCGTCTCGGCGGCCGGCAGGATATAGCGCAAGGTTTTGACCGGCGCGGCCGCGGCAGCAGGGGCGGCATCGGCGGCAACGGCCGCCAGCGGCAGGGTGGCCAGGCAGGCGAGCAGCGCCACGCGCCGCATCCATGGTGACTTCATGTAATACCCTTCATCTCGATTATCTGTCGCACCGCATTGGTGCGCTTGTACTGGCTTCCCCCTGGGATACAGGATTCCACCGCCAAAACCAGTCCATCCACGCAAGATCTATGCCTTGTTCGCAGCCAGCCGCGTCGGTGGGTTGACGAGCTGGAAAACGCGTAACGATAACGCATATTTTGCATGCCAGGCAAAAAGCTGCGGTACTTCTGGCGTGCATGGCAACAACCACCCGCGCCACCGGGGAAATCTTCCGCACCGCAACATTCCCTGGATGATGCCGCGCAAAAGCGCATTGGTAGAAACCCTTACGTCCGTGAATGAGCGCACTTTCTATCGGGGGGCGGAATACGCATAGCGCAGCGCAACATTAAGATAATTGCCAATACTGAAACATTCAAACATTATAAAAAACACTGTTGTTTCCATCCCGAAATGTCACATTTGCGCGTTGACAAGGATTCTCGGCAAGTGGTCTTATCAAGCACGGCAACGCACAGTATGCCGTTCATCCCACAGCGATTGCCGACGCAGCAATCTTTTTTAGACTAGCGACGTTGTGCCTAAAAACAGCCAACCTAGCTTTTTTCGGAGTTTCGAGAATGATGATGGAAACAGTTATGTCCCGCTCCGTACGCCTGATTTTTTCGGGTAGCGTAGCAGCGATCAGCCTTGGCATGATGGCTGCGCCGGCAATGGCGCAAGACGCCAATGTCCAACGTGTGGAAATTACCGGCTCGAGCATCAAACGAGCCACAGCCGAGACCGCGTCACCGGTACAGGTCATCACCCGCGACGACTTGATGAAATCGGGCAAGGCCACCGTCGCCGAATACCTGCAAACCCTGACCGCCGATGGCGCCGGCTCCCTGCCGACGGGCTTCGGCAACGGCTTTGCCGCCGGTTCCACGGCCATCTCGCTGCGCGGCCTGGGCGCCACCTCGACCCTGGTCTTGCTCAATGGCCGCCGCATGGCGCCATTCGCGCGGGCCGATGACGGCCAGAAAAGCTTCACCGACCTGTCCACCGTGCCGATGCAGATCGTCGAGCGCATCGAAATCCTCAAGGATGGCGCCTCTTCCACGTATGGCGCGGACGCCATCGCCGGCGTCGTCAACATCATCCTGCGCAAGGACTTCGAAGGCCTGACCCTGAAGGGCGACACGGGCATCTCCGGCGACAGCGACGCCAAACAGCACCGCGCCTCGCTGACCTTCGGCAAGGGCAACCTCGACACGGATAAATTCAACTTCGTCGTCAACGCCGAATACACCAAATCGGACATGCTGATGAACAACGAGCGGGCCGGGCGAAAATGGATAGGCAAAGCCGACCTGCGTCCGTATGGCTATGCGATCAACACCCAGTTCGCCGGCGGTTACATTAATGGCAACAACGATGCGAATGCCTCGCCAGCGGGCCTGATCCGCGACCCCGTCACCAACAACTATGTTTCGCTGCCCGGTTGCTCCACCTTGTCCGTATCTTCGCCGCAAGATCCGAAGGGTGGCTGCCTGTGGCATCACGACCAGTTCCGTTCGATGCAGCCGAAGATCGAATCGATCAACCTGTACACGCGCGGTACATGGCAGGTCAATGCCGACACCCAGGTGTATGCGGAAGCGGGCTATTCGAAGCGCGACACGGCCTTTACCCTGATACCACCGTCGATCACGCCCACCATCGCCTTCCCGCCGAACGCCGGCAGCCCGACTGGCGTCATCAACTACGGCTCCGGCGCCGGCACCACCATCGTGCTGGCCGCGAATCACCCGCAAAATCCGTACGGCGTGCCGGTGCGCGTGCGCTACCAGGCTTTCGACGTGGGCGCCAGCACGCGCCAGGCCAACAATGAGTTCAACCGCATCGTGCTCGGCGTCAAGGGCAATGCCATGGGCTGGGACTACGATGCCGGCTATACACATTCGGAATCGAAGCTGCACCTCGATTACAGCAACATGCTGAACATGGCCGTCGTCAAGGACGCCCTGGGCAACCCGAACAGCAAATATTTCCCGTACTATATCGGCGCGCAGGCAAGCAAGAATCCCGCCTCGCTGTACGCGGCCATGGTGACCAACGCTACCTCCGACTCCACGACCAAGCTCGACATCATCGACTTCAAGGCATCGCGCGAGCTGATGCAGCTGCCCGGTGGCGCCATGGGCCTGGCCGTCGGTGCGGAACACCGCCGCGACAAGCTCGACAATCCATCGTTGTCGGGCACGGAAAACGGCTCCATCAACTCCAGCTATGTTGCCGCCAAGGGCGACAGCAAGGTCTCGGCCGTATTCCTGGAAGTGCTGGCACCCGTCTTCAAGACGGTGGAACTGTCGGGCGCCTTGCGCTACGACAAATACGACCGTTTCTCGTCGACCACGCCGAAACTGGGCGCCAAGTGGACGCCGCTGAAAACCTTCGCCGTGCGCGGCACGTATTCGGAAGGCTTCCGCGCTCCGGGCCCGGCCGAAAGCAATGCCGATTCGCAATCGACCGGCACTTCGACCGTGAGCGATCCCGTGCGCTGCCCGGGCGGCACCCGCTTGCCGGGCGCCAATGCCAGCGATTGTGAACTGCAAGTGGCGGCCGTCAAGATTGGCGACCCTAGCCTGAAGCCGGAAAAATCCAAGGGCTACACCCTGGGCTTGGTATGGGATCCGTTCAACGATACCAGCCTGTCGCTGGACGGCTGGAAGATCAAGCGTGAAAACGAGATCAATCCGCTGCCGTACAACGAAGCGGCCGCCCTGCCGACCGCCATCCGCGCCGACAACAACCTGACCATCAACGGCGTTGTCACGCCGAATACGGGCACCTTGCTGATCACCAAGGCACCGTACCGCAACTCCAGCTTTACGGAGATCAAGGGTATCGACCTGGACATCAAGCAGCGCGTGCGTCTGGGCGACTATGGCCGCGCCACGTTTGGCCTGACCTGGACCCACATCGCCTCGTGGGTACGCGCCGAGTCATCCACCGTGCGCTACCAGTTCGCTGGCACGCATGGCAATTGCGATACCTCCAACTGCGCTGGCACGCCGAAGGACAAGATCAATCTCACCGGCTCGTGGGACCTGGGCAACTGGAACGTCAGCGGCGTGCTGAACTACCGTTCGGACATGAAGAACATCCTGTTTGAAGGCAAGCCTTGCGCCTCCAAACTGGCCGATGGCACGTCCGCGCCAAACGGTTGCAAGATCGCCTCGTTCACCACGCTCGACCTGTCAAGCCGTTGGAATGTCAACAAACAGCTGCAACTGTTTGCCTCGATCAACAACGTGACCGACAAGATCGCGCCGCTCGACCCGCTGACCTACGGCGGCATGAGCTACAACCCGATGGATGCCAGCGGCGCCATCGGCCGCTACTTCAAACTGGGTGCCAGCTACAAGTTTTTCTAAGCTGACACACGTATCCTGACGCAAGGCGGTGAGTAATCACCGCCTTTTTTTTCGTCTGCGACTGTGGCGCCAGTTCCCTCATCCACATGCCTATTGCGCCAGCGCAAACCTTACCTCCTGCGCGCCTGTAAAACTCCCTTGCAGGCCACTTGGCCAAACCCACGCCACAGGAGTGTCAGATGATGCCAACCCGCAGTCCCTCCCCTACCTTGCGCCTGCTGTGCGCAGCCTTGCTCGGCGCGTATGGCCATGCGGCCATGGCGCAGGACACCGACACAGCCGGCACGCCCGCCATGCAGCGCGTCGAAGTCACCGGCTCCTCCATCAAGCGCCTCGTCGCGGAAACGGCGACGCCCTTGTCCATCTTCAAGGCCGAGGATTTCGCCAGACAGGGCTTGACGACAGCCCAGGAAGTGCTCAGTAAAATTCCCTCGAACGCGTCGAGCATGGGCAGCGGCAATGCCGTCGGCGGCAATACCAGCGGCTTGCCCACGGGCGGCCAGGCCAGCGCCGACCTGCGCGGTCTGGGCGGCGACAAGACATTGGTGCTGCTCAATGGCCGGCGCATCGCCAACCATCCGTATGACGGCGCCAGCGTCGACCTGAACATCATACCCATCGCCGCCCTGGAAAGAGTCGAAGTGCTGCGCGACGGCGCCTCGGCCATCTACGGCACGGACGCCATCGGCGGCGTCATCAACTTCATCACGAAGCGCTCCGTCAACGTCACGAACATCACCGCCGAAATCATCGCCCCACAGCACAAGGGCGGCGACGAGCGCCGCCTCAACCTGTCGACGGGCTTTGGCGAGCTCGACACGGATGGCTACAATATTTTTGGCGTGCTCGACTATCACAGGCAAAAAGTGCTGACCTCGCAAGACCGCGCCTTCTCGGCCACCGGCATCGTCCCCTCGCGCGGCCTGTCCATTACCAGCGGCACGACCTTTCCCGGCAATTACTTTGATGCGGCAGCCAATGGCGGCGACGGGCTGGCCGGCAATCCCTACGCGGCCAGCGGCTGCTTGCCGCCGCTGTCGGTGCCGGCCGTGCCGGCGAACGGCACTTGCCGCCAGGATTACACGCGCCAGATCGACGATCTGCCCGCGCAGGAGCAAGTGGCCTTCTTCGGCAAGGGCGCCTTCAAGCTCGGTGGCGGCCACCTGGCCACGGTGGAATACCTGCATTCGCAAAACAAGGTGAAGGCGCGCACGGCGCCGCCGCCGCAAATAGGCCTGATCTTGCCCATTAGCAGCAAATATTATCCGGGCAATGCGGGTGGCGTGCCGGCCCAGCCCGGCTTGTCGGGCCAGCCGCTGAGCGTCAACTGGCGGCCCGTCGAGGCAGGCCAGCGGCAGATCGATTCCACCGGCAAGGCCGACCGCCTGGTGCTGGCGCTGGAAGGGGAACTGGCGGGCTGGGATTACAAGACGGGGCTGAGCCATGCGATCAGCAAGTCGTCGGAGAAATTCACGAACGGCTATGTGCAGGACGCGAGCTTTGCTGCCGGCGTGCTGAATGGCATCCTGAACCCGTTTGGCGTGCAGGATGCGGCCGGCAAGGCTTACCTCGACAGCACGGCCCTGCGCGGCGAAGTGCAGAATGCCAGGGTCACCACCACGGGCTTCGACCTCAAGGGCAGCCGCGACCTGATGCAGCTGGCCGGCGGCCCATTGGCCATCGCTTTGGGCGGCGAAGTGCGGCGCGAAAAGGCCAACTTCAACGTCAACCGCGACATCGCCGGCCAGGCCGCCAGCTCCGGCTTGTCGGGCTCGCTGTCCAAACGGGGCGCGCGCACCATCCAGGCCGTCTTCGGCGAAATCAACTTGCCGCTGATCAAGGACCTGGAAGTGCAGCTGGCTGCCCGTTTCGACCATTACAGCGACGTGGGCAGCACCACCAATCCCAAGCTGGCCCTGCGCTACCAGGCCAGCAGCGCGCTGGTGCTGCGCGGCTCGGCCAGCACGGGTTTCCGCGCCCCCACCCTGTTTGAAAAGAATGCGCCGCCGTCGAAGAACGATACCAACGATAGCTATGACGACCCGATTCTGTGCCCCGGCGGCGTGCCGCAACCGGGCGCCAACCCCTTGCGCGATTGCGACTTGCAGCAGTTCAAGCTGCAAGGCGGCAATGCAAACCTGAAACCGGAAAAATCCACCACCTTCGCCTTCGGCCTGGTGCTCGAACCGGTGAAGGAAGTGACCGTCGCCATCGATTACTGGAACATCCATTTGAAAGACAAGATTGCCTCCTTGCCCGAGCAATCGATCTTCGGCAACTACGAGAAATACAAGGCCTTGTTCCTGCGCAATCCCGACGGTTCACCGTACGCCATCCTCGACCTGAACGACAACCTTGGTGAAGTGAAGACTGACGGCGTCGACGTCAGCCTGAATGCGCGCCTGGGACGCGGCGCGTATGGCGATGTCAGCGTCTCGGTCGATGGCACGTGGATCCGCAAGTACGACTACCAGAACGAACGCAACGGCGCCTTCATCGCCAACGTGGGCCGCTATGCGGACAACAATCCCGTATTTCGCTGGAAGCATACGGCCGCGCTGAACTGGCGCAAGGGCAACTGGGGCGCCACCCTGTCGCAATCGTTCAAGTCCCGCTACACGGACCAGAACAATGTTGCCGACCAATACAAACACGATGTGCCGTCGTACAGCCTGCTGGGACTGTCGGGCAGTTATGCGTGGAAGGGCTTGCTCCTGACGGCCGGCGTGAAGAACCTGCTGGACAGGGAGCCACCGTTCTCGAACCAGGGCACCCTGTTCCAGAAAGGCTATGACCCGCGCTACACGGATCCGATCGGGCGCGCGTATTACCTGCGCGGCAGCTATACGTTTTAAGGGGAAAAGTTCAGGTCGACAGATAAAACAGGCAGCGCTGGCAACAGCGTGCCAGCGACAGAAAAGCGGCGCCATCAGCGATGATGTGCGCCGTTTTATTTTACGCATCTGAGCAAGTCTGACAAGGGTTCACGATACTTTATTGCTGAAGGATTATAAAAAAAACAGGAAAATGTTGCATTTCATCCAAAAAGTCCGCGCGAAATTGACAATCTGAATGGTGAATGTTTTGATGAGGGCCTTGAAAATTTACAGAATTTTCATTGGTGGATTTGTAAAAAGGCAAATAAATTGTTGGTGAGCAACAAGTTATTTCAAAATAATTGCCGCCTTTATCACAATAACAAGGAATTTCAGATGATGATAGAAAATGTAATATCGCGGTCGCTGCGCCTGATGTTTGCAGGCGGCATGGCCCTGAGCATGCACACCGCGTATGCGCAAGAAACAACAGATGGCACCATGCAACGCGTGGAAGTCACGGGTTCGAGCATCAAGCGCATCGCTTCCGAAGCGTCGCTGCCGGTGCAGTCGTTCAACCAGAAAGACATCAAGAAAACCGGCGTCACCACGGTGACCGATTTCATTCAGCAAATTCCTGCGATGCAGGGCTTCTCCGTGGCCGCCGATTCGGTGGGCGGCGGCGGCGGCGGCGTCACCACGGCCTCGATCCACGATATCGGCGCAGCCTACACGCTGGTGCTGCTGAACGGCCGCCGCTTGGCGCCATCCAATTCCGGCACCACCATCGACCTGAACTCGATCCCCCTGTCGGCCATCGAGCGCGTGGAAGTGCTGACGGACGGCGCCTCGGCCCTGTATGGCGCCGACGCCATCGCCGGCGTGGTCAACTTCATCCTGAAAAAAGGCGCTTCGCCGCTGGAAATCAATGCCAAGTACTCGCGCCCTGAAGAAAAAGGCGGCGCCAGTAATTCGATTTCGATCAGCAAGGGCTTCGGCGATATCGACGACGACGGCTACAGCATCTTCGTGTCGGCCAGCCATGACGAACAAAAATCGCTGAAAGCATCGCAGCGCAGCTTCGCAAAAAGCGGCATCATCAATTTCAACGATCCGAAGACCGGCAAGGCGCTGCAATTCATCAACGGTTCCTCGCGTTCGGCCCCTGGCAACGCTACTGTCGATTACAACCGCACCGATCCGCTGACTGGCGCCGTGGTCATCAATCCGAAGACCGGCACGCCCTTCGTCGATAGCGTCAACCTGAACCCGTACGCATTGGCCCATGGCGGCAAATGCGCCGCCAGCAACATGGATTTCTATGGCGACGGCAACTGCTATTTCGATTCGCCATCGACCATCGAAATCAATCCTGAATCGAAGCGCGACGCCATCTTCAGCTCGGGTACCGTCAAACTGGGCAAAACCGGCTTCCAGGGTTTCTATGACCTCGCTTACACCGAAGCGCGCGTCATCGCCAGCATTGCGCCGTACCCGGCCGATTTCTCCGTCGACGTCGGCTCGCCGCTGTTCAACAAATACCTGGCACCAAACCTGACGCCAGCGCAATTGGCCAACGCCACGGGCGCCGTCGCCAAATATCGCCTGTCGGAAATGGGCAACCGCGTCTACAACTACGGCACCAAAGCCACCCATATCGTTGCCGGCGTCGATGGCAATGCATTCGGCTGGGACATCAATTCCGCCGTGACCTACTCGAAAAACAAGCAGACGCAACAATACGTCAGCGGTTTCCCCCTGTCGGACAAATTCGATGCGCAATTGGCTGATGGCAACATCGACCCGTTCGCCTATCCTGTAGGCTCCATGCCGGACGCCATGCGCCAGGCACTGATGGGCACGGGCTTCAGCGGTACCTACAACACGCAAACCGTGGAAATGAAGGGCATCGATGGCCGCGCTTCGCGTCCTGTGTTCTCACTGCCAGGCGGCACGGCCATGCTGGGCGTGGGCGCCGACTACCGCAACACCTCGTACAAGGTGCAACAGGCGGACGTGGCCAAGCAGGCGCAGATCCTGTTTGACAATGCGCAAGTCGACAGCGAATACGCTCGCGACAATGCGGGCGCCTATGCTGAACTGATGCTGCCGATTTCGAAGAAACTGGAAATGACCGGCTCGCTGCGTTATGACCAGATCGGCGCCATCGACAACAAACTGACGGGCAAGACGGTAGGCAAGAAGGAAAACGCCACCACCTGGAAAATCAGCGGCAAGTATTCCGCGACCAAGAGCCTGATGTTCCGCGCCGCTGCCGGTACCGGCTTCCGCGCCGCCAGCATGCAGGAAATCGCCGGTCCGCTGGAAGACTGGGGTGTAACCGGTGGTAACTATCAATGCCCGCTGACCGCAGCGAACGGCATGGGCGGTCACCCGCTGGCCAACTATTGCGAAGGCGTGGTACGCCAACAGTTCGAAGCCTTCCAGGGCGGCAATCCGGAATTGAAACCGGAAACGTCGAAGCAGTGGAGCATCGGTACCGTGTTCGAGCCGATCGACAGCCTGTCGATGTCGTTCGACCTGTGGAACGTGCAGATCAACGATCAGGTGACCTCGGTCTCCGAAGGCTTGATCTTCAACAATCCAGCCAAGTACGCCGACCTGTTCACCGTCAAGCACATCACCTCGACGGGCAAGGACGTGCTGGCCGTCAAGCTGCTGCCAATCAACATTGGTAAAGTAGAAAACCGCGGTATCGACTACGACTTCACCCACAAGATGAAGCTGCTGGACGGCCGCCTGACGAGCCGCCTGATGGGTACCTACCTGCTGCGCTCGCGCTACACGACGCCAGGCACGAATGATCAATGGGAAACCAGCCTGAATCGTTACGGTTCGAACGACAAGGTCAGCTTCCGCAACATCATCCGCGCCACCACCACGTTTGAGACGGCCAAGTTCACGCATACGCTGAGCGCCAGCTATCGCAATGGCTACACCGACAAGGAACAGACTGAAAAAGGCTGCGCCGTGATCGTCGCCGGCAGCCCAGGCGAATGCTATGGCATCCAGCTGGAAGTGCCGAGCTACACCACCTTCGACTTCCAGACGGCTTACCGTCCGCTGAAGAACGTGGAAGTCACGGCTGGCATCCTGAACCTGTTCGACCGCGATCCGCCGTTCACCCTGCGTAACACGGGTTCGCATCAAGTGGGCTACAACCCATCGTACTCGAGCGCCCTGGGCCGCCAGTTCTACCTGAGCGGTTCCTACAAGTTCTAAGCTCACCTTGAGCTGAAAACTGAAAAGCCCGGAAAGCTAAGCTTTCCGGGCTTTTTTTCATGCTGCGCGGCACTTTATTCCGCGTCGCCCTGCAAGCGGCGCTGCTTGACGGCCGCCGCCAGGTTTTCCAGCACGGCCACGCTGGCGCTCCAGTCGATGCAGCCGTCCGTGACGGACTGGCCATAGATCAATTCCTTGCCTGGAATTAAATCCTGGCGGCCTGCCACCAGGTGCGATTCCACCATCACGCCGACGATGCGGCCATCGCCGCCGGCCACCTGGCTGGCGATGTCGGCGCACACGGGAATCTGGTTTTCCGGTTTTTTCGAGCTGTTCGCATGCGAGGCGTCGATCATCAGGCGCGCCGCCAGGCCTTGCGCGGCGATAGCCTTGCACGCCTCGTCCACGCTGGCCGCGTCATAGTTCGGGGTTTTTCCGCCGCGCAAGATGATGTGGCAATCCTCGTTGCCATTGGTCGAGACGATGGCCGAGTGGCCGCCCTTCGTGACGGAGAGAAAATGGTGCGGCTGCGAGGCGGCCTTGATGGCTTCCACGGCGATTTTCACATTGCCGTCCGTGCCATTCTTGAAGCCGACGGGACAGGACAATCCCGACGCCAGCTCGCGGTGCACCTGCGACTCCGTCGTGCGCGCGCCGATGGCGCCCCAGCTGATCAGGTCGGCGATGTATTGCGGGCTGATGACGTCGAGGAACTCGGTGCCGGCCGGCAAGCCCAGCTCATTGATATCGCGCAATAGTTCGCGCGCCATGCGCAAGCCGTCGTTGATGCGGAAGCTGTTGTCCATGTACGGGTCGTTGATCAGGCCCTTCCAGCCCACCGTGGTGCGCGGCTTCTCGAAGTAGACGCGCATGACGATTTCCAGTTCACCCGCGAAACGCGCGCGCTCCTTGACCAGCAGGCGCGCATATTCCATCGCCGCCTTGGTGTCGTGGATGGAGCAAGGGCCGATCACCACCATCAGGCGGTCGTCCTGGCCATGCAGGATACGGTGCAGGGCAATGCGGGCGCTGGCGGCGGTCTGTTCGGCTTGCTCCGAGCAGGCGAATTCGCGGATCAGGTGGGACGGCGGGGTCAGTTCCTTCATTTCGCGAATACGCAAATCATCGGTGCGGGGCATCATTTTCTCCAAAATTTAAGGAAGGGTAAAACATCTGGGTAAAAAAAAACCGCCATCAGTGGCGGTTTTTTAGAATTTGCTGGGATCTCGTTTTGCTGCTACGTGAACCGACCGCTACTCCACCGCCTTTGGGTTGGAATTGCTAAAGTAAAAATAAGCGGTAAAAAAGTGGCGAGCGAACATGCGAGTCATCCGTAAGTGATGAACGACTATAAACCTAAATTGCAAGGGTTGGCAAGCATATTTGTCGGCAAAGCCGCATACCGCCGCCGTTTTACACTGCATAAGCCGCAAAAAAGCATAAAAAGTTGCGCGCCGTGAATCTCGCTGTGACGCTGTACCGGGCGCCACCGCAGTGCTCGTCGTGGCAACCACGCCACGCCAGCCATTCTATCGACGACAAGCAGGACACTCCTTGATCTAGATCTACTCCCGGCATCGCCGCACGGACAAAACTCAAGGACGTATCGACGACCTTTGACTGCCTGACCTTTCCGGAGAACCGCATGATCCCTACACCATCCTTGCAATCCGCCGCCTTTTCACCACCCGGACTGGGCCTGGCGCTGGCCAGTGCACTGCTGAGCTTACCCGTCCTGGCGCAGGATGCCGCGCCCATTGCCCGCGTGGAAATCACCGGCTCGAACATCCGCCGCGCTCAGGCGGAAACGGCGTCGGCCGTGCAAACCCTGAGCGCGGCCGACATTGAAAAATCGGGCAAGTCCAGCGTGGCCGAACTGCTGCAGACCCTGGCTGTCGACAACCAGGGCTCCGTGCCCACCACCTTCGGCAACGGCTTTGCCGCCGGCGCCTCCGGCGTGTCGCTGCGGGGCCTAGGCACGGCCTCGACCCTGGTGCTGCTGAATGGCCGCCGCGTCGCGCCGTATGGCCTGGCCGATGATGGCCAGAAAGTGTTTGCCGACCTGAACATCATTCCACTGGAAGCGGTGGAACGGGTGGAAATCCTCAAGGACGGCGCCTCGGCCATCTACGGTTCGGACGCCATCGCCGGCGTCGTCAACGTGATCCTGCGGCGCGACTACCAGGGCACGGCCATCAAGGGCAATTACGGCAAGACGAAGGAGTGGGACGGGCGCGATGCGCGCGCCGCCATCACGCACGGCTTCGGCGACATCGACAGCGACCGCTACAACGTGCTGCTGAACCTCGAATACAGCGAAAAGGCCGCCATCTGGAACCGCGACCGGGCCGGCCGGGGCGCCGTCGGCCGCAGCGACTTGCGCGACCTGGGCTTCAGCGCGCAGGAGTCGCTCAGCGGCGCGGGCGCCATCACCACCAACAATGCGGCCGGCAGCGCCGTCAACGGCAATGTGCGCAATCCCGACACGCTCGACTACTACAACCGCGGCAACCTCGCCGGCGCGGGCTTTACGCGCACCTTCCCCGGCGCCGCCTGCGGCAACTTCACCACGCATCCGCAGGGCGATCCGGGCGGCGGCTGCCTCACCGATGCTGCCCAGCAATACGGCCAGATCCAGCCAAAGCAGAAGAACATCAATTTCTTCGGCCGCGCCGCCTGGCAACTGACGCCGGCCCTGCAAACGTATGCCGAACTGAACGTGTATCACAGCGAGTCACACTCGGCCACCACGCCCTCGACGGTCAGCGGCTCGGTCGGCTACCCGGGCGGCCCCGTCAGCAATGCAGGCGTATCGCTGGGCGCCGCCCACCCCGACAATCCGTATTTCGGCACGGCGGCACGGCTGCGCTACCTGGCGGCCGATGTGGGGCCGCGCCTGTCGGAAGTGACCTCCACCTTCACGCGCTTTGTCGCCGGCATCAAGGGCACGCTGGCGGGCTGGGATATCGACAGCGCCTTGCTGTACTCGCAAAACAAGGTGTCGAACGACCTGGACGGCTACCTGCAGCGCGACGTCGCCTTCGCCTTGCTCAATCCCACTGCCGGCAATGTGGCGGCGGCCAGCCTGAACCCCGCGTATGCGGCCCTGCCGGCCGGCAGCCTGTGGCGCATCGCCGAAAACGCGGGTCTCAATTCCGCCGAACTGTACGCGGCCCTGTCGCCGCGCATCTCGAACGATGCCAAGACGCATATCGCGCAAATCGACTTCAAGGCCAGCCGCGAAGTGGCCAAGCTCGACGGCGGCGGCCTGGGCGTGGCCGTGGGCGCGGAATTCCGCCACGAATCGACGGAACTCAAGCCCACCACGGGCACGGAACGGGGCAATATCATTGGCCTCGGCTATTCCGCCTACAAGGGCAGCCGCAATGCCTCGGCCATCTATGCCGAGGTGCTGGCGCCCGTGCTGAAGACCGTGGAACTGTCGGGCGCCCTGCGCGCCGACCATTTCACCGACGTGGGCAATTCCTATACGCCGAAAGTGGGCGTGAAATGGACGCCCGTGCGCGAACTGGCCCTGCGCGGCACCTTCGCCAAGGGTTTCCGCGCACCCAGCGCGGCAGAAAACGGCGTCGGCGGCCTGGCCGCGTTCTCCACCGCCAGCGACCCGCTGCGCTGCGCGCTGGGCGTGGAAGCCGCTTGCGATCCGGCCTCCATCGCCGTCATCACCTCGCCCAATCCGAATCTGTCGCCCGAGCGTTCGCGCAGCTATTCCGTGGGCGCCGTGTGGGATCCACTACCGCGCACCAGCATCTCAGTCGACCTGTGGCAAATCCGCCGCAAGAATGAAATCAACCAGGAGCAAACGGACACGGCCATCGCCGAAGGCCATGTGGCGCGCGACCCGTCGACGGCTACCGGCATCGCCGGCGATCCGGGCGCCATCACGGCCGTGCTGGCCAATTATGTGAATTCGGCGCAAACAACGGTGCGCGGCATCGATATCGACGCGCGCCAGCGCTTCAGCCTGGGCAGCGACTATGGCAGCCTGGTGTTCGACCTGAAATGGACGCACTTGTACAAATGGCTGCGCACGGAACAGGATGGCACGCAGCGCGATTTTGCGGGCACGCACGGCAATTGCGACGTGTCCAACTGCATGGGCACGCCGGACGACCGCATCAACCTGGGCGCCACCTGGGAACGCCAGAACTGGCGCGTCACGGCCAACGTCAACTACCGCGCGCCGCTCGATAACGTGCTGTTCAAGAATGACCCGGACGGCTGCGCCACACATTTCGCCGATGGCACGGACGCGCCGCGCGGTTGCCGCATCGCCTCGTTCACCACGGTGGACCTGACGGCCCGCTGGCTGGCCACGCCCAAGCTGGAAGTGTTTGCGACGGTGCAAAACCTGTTCGACAAGATCGCCCCGCTCGACCCGCTGACCTATGGCGCCACGGGCTACAACCCGCTCGACTACGCGGGCGCGGCCGGACGGTATATCAGTGCGGGGGTGAAATACAAGTTCTGATATGCGTCAAACTACCGGACGTGCCGGGCATTTCAGGAACTGCAGGCTCCTGAAATGCCTGCTTCAGCACTTACGCCGTACCGCCGACGGTAATACCGTCCAGGCGCAGGGTCGGCTGCCCCACGCCCACGGGCACGCTTTGCCCTTCCTTGCCGCACACGCCGACGCCCGAGTCCAGGCGCATGTCGTTGCCGATCATGGAAACGCGGTTGAGCACGTCAGGGCCGTTGCCGATCAGGGTGGCGCCCTTCACAGGGTAGCTGAGCTTGCCGTTTTCAATCATGTACGCTTCGCTGGCCGAAAAGACGAACTTGCCATTCGTGATGTCGACCTGGCCGCCGCCGAAGTTGACGGCATACAAGCCGTTCTTGACGGATGCGAGGATCTCGCCCGGATCCTTGTCGCCGCCCAGCATGTACGTGTTCGTCATGCGCGGCATGGGCAGGTGGGCGAACGATTCGCGGCGCGCATTGCCCGTCACGGGCATCTTCATCAGGCGCGCATTCATGGTGTCCTGGATGTACCCCTTCAGGATGCCATCCTCGATCAGGGTCGTGCACTGCGTGGGGTTGCCCTCATCATCGATATTCAGGGAACCGCGCCGGCCAGCCAGCGTGCCGTCGTCGACCACGGTGACGCCCTTGGCGGCCACGCGCTCGCCGATGCACCCGGAAAATGCGGACGAACCCTTGCGATTGAAATCGCCTTCCAGGCCATGGCCGATCGCTTCGTGCAGCAGGATGCCGGGCCAGCC
Source organism: Janthinobacterium sp. BJB426 (assembly GCF_002735705.1). Taxonomy (GTDB): domain Bacteria; phylum Pseudomonadota; class Gammaproteobacteria; order Burkholderiales; family Burkholderiaceae_D; genus Janthinobacterium. Next base: position 152,456 of record NZ_PDZL01000012.1, on the reverse strand, counting down.
TGGGCCCAGCACGATTGTCATGGGGCCGGCGGGCGCCGGGCGCGCTTCCAGGTTCACCAGCGCCGAATTGACGGCGTCCGTCGCGTATTGTTCCAGCACGGCATCGCTGAAATAGTCATAGCTGAAACGCCCGCCGCCACCGGCCGAGCCCGTTTCGCGGCGGCCATTCTGTTCCGCGATCACGGTCAGCGAGACGCGCACCAGCGGACGGATGTCGGCCGCCAGCACGCCGTCGCTGCGCAGCACCAGCACTACATCATATTCACCGGCCAGGCCCGCCATCACTTGCACCACCCGGGGATCTTTCGCCCGCGCCATCTTTTCCACGCGTTCAAGCAATTGCACCTTGGCCGTGGCGTCCAGCGAGGCGAGCGGATCGTTGGGCAGGTACAAGGAACGTCCACCCTGCGGCTGCATCTGGCCCGCAATCTTGATTTTGCCGGCGCCGGCGCGCGCAATCGTGCGCGTGGCCGCCGCCGCTTCCAGCAGGGCCCGCTCGGAAATGTCGTCGGAGTACGCAAACGCCGTCTTGTCGCCAGACACGGCGCGCACGCCCACGCCCTGGTCGATGGAAAAACTGCCCGTCTTGACGATGCCCTCTTCCAGGCTCCAGCCTTCGCTCCTGGTCGACTGGAAGTACAGGTCGGCATAGTCGACCTTGTGCGTAAACATCGTACCCAGGGCTTTCAACAGCTTGTCTTCGTCCAGGCCAAAAGGCGTGAGCAGGATATCGCGCGCCACGGCCAGGCTCGACAGATTGGGTTCAAATGGGATCATGGCTCTTTCTCACAATTCAATTCACATCGTCCGATGCGCCAGAGCCGGCAGCGACTCGCGCACGCCGGCCAAAAACAGCAGGTCGATCTCGCCGCTGACCACGCCCTCGCCTTCGGGCAACACGGCTTTCACTTCGCCCCACGGGTCGATCAGCATACTGTGGCCCCAGGTGCGGCGGCCGTTCGGATGCAGCCCGCCCTGCGCCGAGGCCAGCACATAGCACTGGTTTTCGATGGCGCGCGCACGCAGCAGCACTTCCCAGTGGGCGCTGCCCGTCGTGTGGGTAAACGCGGCCGGCACGACGATCAGTGCGCAATCGCCCATGGCGCGGTACAGCTCGGGAAAGCGCAGGTCATAGCAGATGGACAGGCCGACCCGGCCGAACGGCGTCTCGATCGAGCGCACCTGCGCGCCCGGCACGATGGTGCGCGATTCATTGTACGACTCGGCGCCGCGCGTAAAACCGAACAAATGGATCTTGTCGTAGCGGCCCGCCGGTTCGCCTTGCGGGTCGTACACCAGCGTGGTATTGAGGACCTTGCCCTCTTCGCCGGAAATCAGGGGCAAGGTGCCGCCGATCAGCCAGATGCCGTGCTGGCGCGCCATCTGCGCCATGCCATCCTGGATGGGGCCGCTGCCGGGCTGTTCCGCATGGGCCAGCTTGTCCGTTTCCTGCTTGCCCATGATGGCCCAGTATTCGGGCAGCACCACCAGTTGCGCGCCAGCGGCGGCGGCCTGCGCCACCAGGCGCCGCGCCGTGGCCAGGTTGTCTTCCACGGAAGGCGAGGAAATCATTTGTACTGCTGCGACTGTATGCATCATTGCCACCTTTTCTCCATTCGAACGCCTCGCCTATTTCGCCACGGCCTCCACCGCTGCGGCGGCAGGCACGGCGACAGGGTCCAATTTACCACCATCGAGCTTGGTCACGACGGGCGCTTTCCACGGGCCGGCGATCTGCATGTGATAGGTGAGCGCCTTCATCACGGGGGCGCGCAGGAACAATTGCGCCAGGAAACTTCCCAGGCCGATGACGGGGTTGACGGCCAGCGCGTAGACGAGCGGCCCCGTGCCCAGGTTAAATTCGGGGATCACCACCACGTGCAGATTCGTCGTTTCGTTGGCGATATCGGCCGTGCCATCCATCAGCACGGTGGCCGCCACGCCGTGCATCTTGAGGTTATCGGTGGTCACCACGCCGCGCTTGATGCTGGCGTTGGCCGTGATGCCGTCGAAGGCCAGGCCTTCGGAAAATACGTCGTGGAAATCGAGTTTCAGCAAGCGGGGCAAGGCTTGCAGGCTGAGCACGCCCAACAGCTTGGCCGCGCCCGGATCCTGCTTGAGGAACTGGCCCGATTCCACGTTCATCTCGATCTGCCCCGACAGGGTGGGAATGTCGAGCGAGTACGGCAAGCCGTTCCAGGCGATGTCGCCGCTCAGGCGGCCCTTGCCGCGGCGCACCGTGTCGGCAAAGCCGAAACGGTCGAGCAGCTTGCCCGCATCGACGATATCGAGGCCGAAACGCAGGCTGGTCGTGCTTTGCCCATCCTTGATGACCCATTTGCCATTGCCGCTCAGGGCGCCATCGGGATTCGACAGTTGCAGCTTGCCCACGCGCCACTCGCGCCCGCCCGCCGCCATGGTGTTATATGCTTGCAACTCCAAGCGGCCAATCTTCTTGTTGAACAGCTCGAATTGCTCGGCAACGATATCGAGCGAGGGGATCGACTGGGCGCCGCTCTTTCCCTCCAGTAAATTTTTCACGTCGTTGGCAGCCGACTCCGGAATGATCAAGGACGACAGGCGCGCCGTCATCTTGCCCAGGCCGGACGGCGTTTCCAGCCACGTCACATAGCCGGACACTTGTTTCGCATCAATATTGGCTTGCCACACATCCTTCTGGTGCGTGGCGCCCACGACCACGTTTTCCAGCTTGCGCTCGCCCAGCATCAGTTCGCTGGCGCGGGCCGCCATCATGTCCGGCACCACGTATTGGGCAATATCGGGCGCATCGTCGGCGGCGCCGCTGTCGGCAGGGGCCGCGCCGCTGCCGGCGATCTCGCTGCCGGCGGCAATCCAGCTGTCCACGTCCAGGGTTTTCATGTTGACGTTGAACATCATGCCGCTGTCCGGTTCCGGAGCCGGCACGTTCACGCCGATGCCGCCGCGCACCAGTCGCCAGGCATCCTTGCCCTGCTTCTGGCGCTGGTAGCGCGCAGCGATGCCGGAGCCCAGCGCGATGCGGATATCGTCCGTGCGCAAGCCCGCGCCGTTGGCCGCATTGCCCGTCAAGGTGAATTTCACGGGCAGGCTGTCGCCGGCCGGCTTTTTCAGGGGGGCGGGGAAATCCAGGCCCAGGCCCGTCAGCGGCGACTCGACATTGACCACCACCTGGTGGTCGCGCGCCGTGATCAGGCCGCTATAGCGCGCACCGCCATTCAAATGTTTCGCCAGGCGCTGCAGCACGGGCGCCGGATACGTCTTGCGCAAGCCGTCGATGGTCATGTTGCCTGCAATCTTGACCTGGATGGAATTGTCCGCCTGCGTACCGCCCGAGATGGCCAGAGGACCGCCCAGCAGGCTGCCGCTCAAGCCATTCAGGTTGACGCCCTTTTCATTGAATTCGATCTTGCCCTGCGTGCCCAGCACGGGTGGCATGTCGTGGAACAGCACCACGTCGTTGCCCGCCAGCTGCAAGCTGCCCTGCACGGTCGACTCAAGCATGCGTTCTATTGGCAAGTGCAACTTGAGGGCCAGTTTGGCGTTGCCCGTCGCCGTCGTTTCATCCGTGAAATGCTCGATCCAGCCCAGTACGGGGCTGGCCGTTACGTACTTGAGGAATTCCTGCATCGGGCCGGCCGCGTTGCCTTCAATGTCGAGCAGGGTGTCGAACACGGTCAAATCCGGGATCACGGCTTTGACATTCGTCAAGGCCACGCCGCCCGTGGTGGCCGTGTCGCCGCGGATTTCCATGCGCGCCCGTTCGAACACGAAACTGCCCTTGATCTTGTCCGCCTGCGGCCACAGGGGCGCCTTGCCGGCCAGCGGGCCGCTTTCCGCGAATTCGCCGGGCGCGTAGTTCAGGGTCCCATTCTCGAGCTTGCCGGCCACGCGGAAGTCGCCGCGATTGCGCTGGGCGGGGGTGTCGGCCTTGAAGGGGAAATGCTCGAGTTCGCCGCGCAGGCGCAGGCTGACATCGCGCGCCACGCCGCCTTCCAGCGCCCCCGTCAACCAGTGGCGCAGATGCTCGGGCGTTTGCAGCGGCAGGTAGCGGCCGATGGTGTTGATCTGGAAATTGTCGATCGTGCCCGTGAGGTCGACCTGGCCCAGGTTCTTGCCGTCGAGCGGCAGGCGGTGCGTGCCTTGCAAGGCAACGCGCAAGCCTTGCTGGTTGAAATCGAGCTTGTCCAGCTCGACTTGCAGCATATTGGCCGCTTCAAACGTCCAGCGCGCCTGCATGGCGAACTGTTCGAACGGCATGGCCGGCTCGCTCAGGTACGATGGAAACTGCAGCACCAGGTCTTGCGCATCGATATTGATGCTACCGCCCTTGTCGTTGGCGTCGATGCTGCCACTGAGTTTATCGAAGCCGGGAATGGCCGGTGCGGCCGCCTGCGCGGGACTGCCCGCCGTCTTCGCCACGGCCAGGCGCGCCGGCTGGGCATTGAGGCCCAGGTCGATGAGCTTGCCGCGCAATCGGTAGCTGGCCGGTGTCGCCATCTCGCCTTCCCACTGCGCCGAAAAATCCTGCAAGCGCCCACGCGGCGCCAGGGCGTCGAGGCGCTGGCGCTGCTGCTCGCCCAGCGGCAGCTTGTCGGCCAGCGCGGCCAGGGTTTGCAAATCAAGTGACTTGGCCGTGATTTCCGTGCGCGCCGGCTTGCGCTTCGTGGCGGCAATGAAACGCTCGGACAAGGTCGTCGGCGGCAGGCTGAGGCCATCGCGTGTTTCCACCGCGAAATTCGTCAGCTCGACCTGGTGCCCATTCGCGCCAAACGTCGGCTTGCCGTCCGGCACCTGCGCCGACAGCTCTTCTTTGGCCGAAATGCGCCCGCTGACCGACAGCAGATCGAGCGGCGCGATATGCTCGCCCAGCTGCGCCTGCACATCCGTCAAGCCCACGTCGGCCGTGAAGCCGGCCAGGCGCGCGTGATCCAGGCTCAACCAGGCGCGCAGGGCGCCCTTGCCCTGGCTCAGCTCGAACGGATAGTCGAGGTAGCGACGCCAGGCGGCCAAGTCGGCGTTTTTCAGGTCGGCATACAGCTCGCCTTTCCACATCGACACATCCGAGATGCGCGTGCTGAAAGGCGGATGCATGAAGTGGGCGCGCACATCGATGGGCGCGGCCAGGCTGGCGGGCGGCATGGCTTGCAAGCCCAGCCGGTGGCTGCGCCAGCGGTTGCGCAGCAGCAAGTTGACCTGGGTTAAAGCCAGCTCGGGCGTGCCGCGCGCTTCGTCCGTCCAGCGCACCTTGCCGTCGCGAATGATGATGTCATGCTGCGACAGCAGCCAGTCGGCGCCCTTGCCATCGCTGCCTTGCGTGCTGTCGATCAACACGCCGGCCACATACAGCTTGCCATCCATGCTGCGCCGCACGTCCAGATCGGGCCGCGTAATTTCCAGGGTAGTAAAACGCACGGAACCGAGCACGCTCCACCACGACACGGTGGCCGAAATGCTCGGCAGGCTCAACGCCTGGCGCCCCGCCTGGTCGCGCAGGGTCACGTCGCCGAGGAAGAGATTCGGCCGCACGCCATGCCAGGAAGCATAAATGCGCGCGATACTGACAGGATTGCCCAGCGCGCGGCTGGCCGCCCGCTCGATATCGCCTTTGTAATAATCGATATTCGGCAAGATGGCGTAGCGCAGGAATAAAAACAGCACGGCGAAGGCAAAATACGCCAGCAGCACCAGTTTGATGGTAAAACCCAATACATGGTGGGTGGCCAGGTTGGCCATGCGATAGGCGGCACGCAGCCGCTGCCAGCGCAGGGCCAATGGCACATGTTCTGTCACGCTTGCTTCTGGCGGTTTTTGCATCAATAAGCTAATAAACTGGCCCGGCGTCAAATAATGCCAAAAATCGTCTGCATTCGTGGTGCGCGCCTGCATCCTCGCGCTTGCGTCTGAGCAAAGCCTCCCTTACCATCGTCCGGAAGAGCACGTACTGCCGGCGGCATTCGGCCAGCGGCACAATTTTACCGCATCCCCCGCCATTCGCAGCCAAGTTAAACAAGAACATGCACGCAGCATCCACGAGACAGTTACCGATACCATGAGTACACAGCCTTTGATCTCCGCCTCCCGTTTCTACCAGCGCTGGCTGGACGCCGCCCCCGGGCGCGCCGCGCAGGTAGCGCAACTGGTGCGCGCGCCGCTGGACAAGCTCGACTTTGCCGCCGAGTTGGCCGCCCAGGCGAACGCCGCCACGCCGCCGCTGCCGCCCGAGAGGGCCATGCGCCGCCTGCGCAACCTGCTCGTCTGCGGCCTGATCGCGCGCGATCTTGACGGCCAGGCCGACTTGAACGAAGTCGTCACGGCCATGACGGACTTTGCCGATTTCGCCATCCGCACGCATGTGGACGCCATCATGGCCGAGATGGTGGCCCTGCACGGCATGCCGGTCGGCGAGGAATCGGGCGAGGAACAGGCCTTGATGGTGTTGGCGATGGGCAAGCAGGGCGGCGGCGAGCTCAACGTTTCGTCGGATATCGACCTGATCTTTGTGTATCCGGAAGATGGCGACACGCACGTCACCGTGCCGGGCCAGCGCAGCCTGTCCAACCACGAGTTTTTCATTCGCATGGGCAAGAAACTGATCGCCGCCCTGGCCGAGATCACGCAAGACGGTTTTACTTTCCGCGTGGACATGGCCTTGCGTCCGAACGGCAACTCGGGTCCGCTGGCCGCCAGCCTCAGCATGGTGGAGCAATACCTGATCGTGCAGGGCCGCGAATGGGAGCGCTATGCCTGGGTCAAGGCGCGCGCCGTGACGGGGAAGGCCGAGGACATCGCTTCGCTCGACGCCATCGTGCGCCCGTTCGTCTTCCGCCGCTACCTCGATTTCGGCGTCATCGACGCCATCCGCACCATGCATGGCCAGATCCGCGCCGAGGTCAACCGTCAGGAGCGCTTGCACCCGGACCGCAGCAACAACGTCAAGCTGGGCCGCGGCGGCATCCGCGAAATCGAATTCCTCGCGCAAGTGTTTCAGTTGATACGGGGCGGGCGCGACGCCGAACTGCGCGAACGTTCCACGCGCGCCACCCTGCGCACGGTGGCAGACAAGGGTTTGCTGGAACCGGCCATCGTGGAACAACTGCTCGGCTCCTACACTTTCCTGCGCAACCTCGAACATCGGCTGCAGTATCTTGACGATGCGCAAACCCACACCCTGCCCGCGAATGACGCCGACCGCCTCACTGTGGCGCAGATGATGGGCTTGCCCGACACGCCCACCTTGCTGGCCCAGCTGGAAGCGCACCGCGTGTTTGTCGCCGGCCAGTTTGACGAAATGTTCAGCGACAAGAGCAGCAGCACGCCGCCGGCCGACACGGGCATCGACCCGCAGACGTCGAACGACTGCGCCGCCTCGGACCAGCAGGAAGCCATCGAGGCGCGCTTTGCCGCCCTGGGTTTCCATGAACCGGCCGCCTGCGCGCGCCGCCTGCTGGCCACGTGGCAGGCGCCCCGTTTGCAATCGTTGCCCGAGGCGAGCCGCACGCGCCTCGTCGCCCTCGTCAATTCCGCCCTGCCCCTGATCACCGATTGCTCCGTGTCCAATGGTAATGCCAGCCAGCTGGCCACCCTGGGCCGGCTGCTCGATTTCCTGGAAGCGATTGCGCGCCGCTCGGCCTATCTGTCATTGTTGACAGAGTATCCGCATACGCTCGAGCGCGTCGTGCGCATGGTGTGCGCCAGCGGCTGGGCCGCCACCTTCCTCACGCAACATCCGATTTTGCTCGATGAACTGCTGGACGAACGCATCCGCAACTCGGTGCCGGACCCGGCCGCGCTGGCGCTCGACCTGCAGCGCCAGCTCGACGACGCGCCCGGCGACACGGAGCGGCAGATGGATATCCTGCGCGAAACACACCATGCGCAGCTGTTCCAGTGCCTGGCGCAAGACCTGGCGGGTGACCTGAGCGTGGAAAAGCTGGCCGACTACCTGTCGCAGCTGGCCGACATCATCGTCGCCGCCACCGTGCAAGCCGTCTGGCAAACGTTACCGACGCGCCACCGCGAGGTGCCGAAATTCGCCGTCATCGCGTATGGCAAGCTGGGCGGCAAGGAACTGGGTTATGTCTCGGACCTCGACGTCATCTTTCTCTTCGACGACGACGACCAGGAAGCGCCCGGCCTGTACGCCAAGCTGGCGCAGCGCTTCATTACCTGGATGACTTCGCACACCTCGGCCGGCATCCTGTTCGACATCGACATCGCCCTGCGCCCCGACGGCGCCTCGGGCATGCTGGTTTCCAGCGTGCAGGCCTTCGAGCGCTACCAGGGCAGCGCGGCCTGGGTGTGGGAACACCAGGCGCTCACGCGCGCGCGCTTCTGCGCCGGCGACGTCGGCATCGGCAAGCATTTCGAGCGCATCCGCGACACGATCCTGCGCAAGGAACGGCCGGAAAACGGTCCGCTCCAGGGCGAAGTGGTGGCCATGCGCAAGAAAATGCTGGACGCCCACCCGCCCCGCCCCGGCAGCTTTGATCTGAAACAGGATCCAGGCGGCATGATCGACATCGAGTTCATGGTGCAATATCTGGTGCTGCAGCATGCGGCGCAGTATCCGCAGCTGACGGCCAACTCGGGCAATATCGCCCTGCTGCGCCTGTGCGGCGAGCTGGGGTTGATCGATGCCCAGCTCGCCGCCCTGGTCGCCGACGCCTACCGCGCGCTGCGCAAACTGCAGCACCAGCTGCGCCTGCAGGGGCAAGACCTGGCGCGCGTGGAACCGGAGCGCGTGCGCGCGCATGCGGACAACGTCATGCGCCTGTGGCAAGCCATCTTCGGCGCCACCGCCTGAGGCCGGCCCGAAGATGCCGCTCCATTACCTGTCGCGCCTGAGCGGATCGGCACGCGATACGCAAGCCAATCTGCAGCTGGGCTGCGTACTGGCGCTGGTGGCCGGCGCCGTGAATGCGGGCGGCTTTCTCGCCATCGGCGGCTATACCTCGCACATGACGGGCATCGTCTCGGGCATGGCGGACGACCTGGCACTGGGCAATATCACGCTGGCCCTGGCCGCGCTGGGAGCATGGCTGGCCTTTGTCAGCGGCGCGGCCGTGACGGCCATCATGGTGAACTGGGGCAAGCGGCGCCGGCTGCACAGCCAGTTTGCCGCCAGCCTGCTGCTGGAAGCGGCCTTGTTACTGCTGTTCGGCCTGACGGGCAATTACCTGGCCACCATGCCCGACGTGCTGGGTCCCGTCACCATCTTGCTGCTGTGCTTTGTCATGGGTTTGCAAAACGCCATCATCACCAAGATTTCAGGCGCCGTCATCCGCACCACCCACGTAACGGGCCTGTCGACCGACATCGGCATCGAGCTGGGCAAGATGGCGTATTACAACCGGCGCCACCTGCCGGACCGCATGGTGAAGGTCAACCGCGGCAAGCTGAGAACGCACAGCCTGCTGATCGCCTGCTTCTTCATCGGCGGCGTCAGCGGCGCCCTGGCCTTCAAGCACATCGGCTTTCCCGCCGCCACCATCCTGCTTGCCGGCGTACTGACCCTGCTGTCGGGCGTGCCCGTGCTGCGCGACTTGCGCCTGCTGTGGCGCTTCTACCGGCGCCGCCTGTACAGGCAGCGTTAATAAAAATATTTTTCTTAAAAGCAATATAAATCTGGCTTTAATGCTAATATTTTCTTGCGCTTGGTTGACACATACTGCCTGCCGTGCGGCCTTTTGATTTGACACCCTACCGTTGTCCAATTGTGAAAGCGAGAAAAATGATTTCCATCAAAAAAGCTCTATTTGTCTTTGCCGCTGCCGTCGGCATCGCCGCCTCGTTTGCCAGTAACGCGACCGAACATGCACGCAGACCGCCGGATACGTGCAACTATCTCTTGAACAGCTGCTATCAGGGCAATAACAATGACTGCGAACTCTGGTACGCACAGTGCGCCAACGTCGATCCTGAGTAAGCGGACGAAAGCAACAGACGAAAAAAAAACGCCCCGAAGGGCGTTTTTTCTTATGTGGTCAAAAAATTACTTGGCCGACATCAGTGCAACGGTAGTGTCAAGCATGCGGTTCGAGAAACCCCACTCGTTGTCGTACCACGACGATACTTTCACCAGGCGGCCCGACACTTTGGTCAGGGTCGAATCGAAGTTCGACGAAGCCGGGTTGTGGTTGAAGTCGATCGAGACCAGCGGTTCGGTCTGGTACGTCAGGATGCCTTCCAGGGCACCTTCCGAAGCGGCCTTCATCAGGGCGTTGACTTCTTCCACGGTGGTGTCGCGCTTGGCGATGAAGGACAGGTCGACCAGCGACACGTTGATGGTCGGTACGCGGATGGCGAAACCGTCCAGCTTGCCATTCAGCTCAGGCAGGACCAGGCCCACGGCGGCAGCGGCGCCCGTCTTGGTCGGGATCATGCTCATGGTGGCCGAACGGGCGCGACGCAGGTCTTCATGCATCACGTCGGACAGCACCTGGTCGTTGGTGTAGGCGTGCACGGTGGTCATCAGGCCCGTTTCGATGCCGATGGCGTCGTTGAGTGGCTTGACCAGCGGTGCCAGGCAGTTGGTGGTGCACGAAGCGTTCGAAATGACGGTATCGGTCGATTTCAGCACGGAGTGGTTCACGCCGAACACGACGGTCGCGTCGACGTCCTTGCCGCCTGGTGCCGAAATGATGACTTTTTTCGCGCCGCCCTTCAAGTGAGCCGAAGCTTTCTCTTTGGTGGTGAAGAAACCCGTGCACTCCAGCACGACGTCCACGCCCAGCTCGCCCCATGGAATTTCAGCAGGATTGCGCTGTGCGAATACGCGGATCGGATCGCCATTGACGATCATGTTGTCGCCTTCGACGGTGACCGTGCCCGGGAACTTGCCGTGCGCGGTGTCGTAGCGGGTCAGGTGGGCGTTCGATTTGGCATCGCCCAGGTCGTTGATGGCAACGATCTGGATATCCTGTTTCTTGCCGCCTTCGTAGAAAGCGCGCAATACATTACGGCCGATGCGGCCGTAGCCATTGATTGCAACTTTGATCGTCATACTCTGCTCCTGATTAAAAAAAAGGTATCAGCACAGCCCCCCGGCCAGCACATGGCCAGGGTCTGCTCAAAATCAATATTAGCCAGCGATAACGGCTTTCACCTTGGCTACGACGTTCTCGACCGTGAAGCCGAAGTGCTTGAACAGCACGCCGGCAGGCGCCGATTCGCCAAACGTGTCGATACCGACCACGGCGCCTTCCAGGCCCACGTATTTGTACCAGAAGCTGGTCACGCCCGCTTCGATGGCCACGCGCGGCACGCCGCGGGTCAGCACGCTGGCCTTGTAGGCGGCGTCCTGGCGGTCATACACGTCGGTCGACGGCATCGACACCACGCGCACGTTGATGCCTTCGGCCGCCAGCGCGCTGGCGGCGGCGACGGCCAGTTCCACTTCGGAACCGGTGGCGATCAGGATCGCCTTGGCGTCCGCCACGTCGTTCAGCACATAGCCGCCGCGGTAGATGTTCTCGATCTGTTCGGCGCTACGCTCCTGGTAAGGCAGGTTCTGGCGCGAGAAGATCAGGGTCGACGGGCCATCCTTGCGGCGCACGGCGGCGCCCCAGGCAGCAGCCGACTCGACGGTGTCGCATGGACGCCAGTTGTCCAGGTTCGGGATCAAACGCATCGACGAGACATGCTCGACCGATTGGTGCGTCGGGCCGTCTTCGCCCAGGCCGATCGAGTCGTGGGTAAACACGAAGATCGAACGCAGTTTCATCAAGGCGGCCATGCGCAGGGCATTGCGGCTGTAGTCGGAGAACGTCAGGAACGTGGCGCCGAACGGGATGTAGCCGCCGTGCAGGGTGATACCGTTCATGATGGCGCTCATGCCGAATTCACGCACGCCGTAGTTGATGTGGTTGCCAGGCTGGCCCGAACGCACAGCCACGCATTCTTTCCAGTTGGTCAGGTTCGAACCGGTCAGGTCGGCCGAGCCGCCGAGGAATTCCGGCAGGGACGAAGCCAGCGCCTGGATGGCGTTCTGGCTGGCCTTGCGGGTGGCGATGTTTTCTTTCTTCTCGACGCAGGAAGCGATCGCGGCCGACAGCGCCGTTTCAAATGCAGCAGGCAGCTCGCCCTGCATGCGGCGGCTCAGTTCCGCAGCTTGCTGCGGGAATTCACGGCCGTAGGCGGCAAAGCGCTCGTTCCAGTCCGCTTCCAGCAGGGCGCCTTGCTTCTTGGCATCCCAGGCAGCGTACACGTCGGCCGGCATCTCGAACGGTGCGGCATCCCAGCCGATGTATTCGCGCACGGCAGCGATTTCCTTGTCGCCCAGCGCGGCGCCGTGGACCTTGTCGCCGCCTTGCAGGTTCGGCGAACCCTTGCCGATGATGGTCTTGCAGCAGATCAGAGTTGGCTTCGATGCGGTCTTGGCGGCGGCGATGGCGGCAGCCACGGCGGCAACGTCATGACCGTCGACGGCGCGGATGACGTTCCAGCCGTACGCTTCGAAGCGCGCCGGGGTGTCGTCCGTGAACCAGCCTTCGACTTTGCCGTCGATGGAAATGCCATTGTCATCGTACAGGGCGATCAGTTTGTTCAAGCCCAGGGTGCCGGCCAGCGCGCACACTTCGTGCGAAATACCTTCCATCAGGCAACCATCGCCGACGAAGGCGTAGGTGTAGTGGTTGACGATGTCGTAGCCAGGTTTGTTGAATTCAGCAGCCAGCAATTGCTCCGACAGGGCCATGCCGACGGCGTTGGCGATGCCCTGGCCCAGCGGGCCGGTGGTCGTCTCAATGCCCGGCGTGATATCGACTTCCGGGTGGCCCGGGGTTTTCGAATGCATCTGGCGGAACGCCTTGATGTCATCCATCGACAGCTCGTAGCCGGTCAGGTGCAGCAGCGCGTAGTGCAGCATCGAGCCGTGGCCGTTCGACAACAGGAAACGGTCGCGGTTCTGCCATTTAGGATTGGCGGGATTGTGGCGATAGTGACCGCTCCACAGAGCAACTGCGATCTCGGCCATGCCCATCGGCATGCCTGGATGGCCGGAGTTGGCCTTTTGTACAGCGTCCATTGCCAGTGCGCGGATCGCATTGGCCATTTTGGTAGTCGGGAGCGTAGTTGTCATGGTGGTGTGGGTCAGTCGCGAGTTTGGGATTCGTTTGCAACAGCACGGACAAGAAAGAACCCAGGCCGGCTGCTTTATGTAGTCAACTATTTTACCAGACTAGGGGGCTGCAAATTAGAATTGCGGCGTACTGGCCCGCCAAATGGCTATACTTTGACGTCTTTCCACCCCACTTATACTCCCGTTGAGGATTTGCATGCCGCGTTTTTTCTGCCCCCAGCCGCTCGTTGCCGGCACCACCATCGCCCTGCCGGAGGCTGTCGCCCACCATATCCAGGTCGTGCGCCTGGCGCCGGGCGACCTCATCACCCTGTTCAATGGCGAAGGGGGCGAAGTGCAGGCGAGCCTGGTGACGGTTGCCAAGCGCAGCGTGACAGCGGAAATCCAGACGCACGTGGCGCGCGAAGCGGAGCTGCCCTACGCCGTGACCCTGGCGCAGGCCTTGCCGGAAGCGTCCAAAATGGACTGGATCATCGAAAAAGCCATCGAACTGGGCGCGGCGGGCATCGTGCCGCTGTCGGCACAGCGCTGCGTCGTGCGCCTGTCCGCCGAACGGGCCGAGAAAAAACTCGCGCATTGGCAAGGCATTATCGTTTCCGCGTCGGAACAAAGCGGGCGCAACCGCCTGGCGCAGTTGGCGCCATTGCAAGATTTTAATAACTGGAGCCGCCAGCAAGACTTACACAAACGCATCATCCTGACGCCGCGCGCAGAGCAGTCGCTGGCCGACTGGGCCCGCCACCAGCCGCCGCAGGCCATCACCGTGATGGTGGGACCGGAAGGCGGATTTTCGGAAGCGGAAGAAAAGGCGGCCCTGGCCGCCGGTGCCATCGGCCTGGCTATGGGCCCGCGCATCCTGCGCACGGAAACGGCGGGTCTGACGGCGCTGGCCACCTTGGCGGCATTGTGGGGCGGGATGTAAGAGGCGAGAAACCATATTGAAGGCAACGCCGGGGGCGCTCCCACGCCTGCCGTGGACATAGCCAAAAAAAATGCCGCGCCCTGTTTGACAGGGCGCGGCATTTTTACTGAAATCGTGTCTTTTGCAAGCCGCCGGCAAACCGGCGGCCATCACACAATTAGAACTTCTTGTTGAACTCAGCGGTGAACTTCATCGAACGAGGTGCGGTGTAGCTCAGTACCGATTCATACAGAGCATAGCGTGCCTGGTTGGTGTTGTAACGCTCGACCACTTTTTGCGTGGTTTGCGTGTCGAACACATTGAAGATGTCCAGTTTAACTGCCAGGCCTGGCACAAAAGCTGGTTTATACGACACGTTCAAGTCCAGGTTTTTGTCCCATGGCAGATTGCCCACGGCACCACGCGGCGAAGGAACGTTCTGATTGCCAGTTGCACCGAAGCAGTAGTGCGAAGCGGACTGATAGTTGAAGCCGATATCGTCTGCCGATTGCGTGTTCGGATTGGTACCGACGCACGAACGTGGGCGGCCCGAAGCGAGCAATGCGGCGGCGCCCACGGTCCACTCTGGGGTCAGGTCGTAGAAGCCGTAAGCCTTGATCTGATGCTTACGATCATTTGGCAGGCGGCCATCCGCATAGCGCATCAGTGCTGCGTAATCCCAGGTCTGGGTAGCTGCAACGTCAGCCTGGCCAGTCGTGGTATCGGACAGCGTCTGACCTTCAGTATTGCCGCTGCTGCGCGACAGCGTGTAGTTGATCTTACCATACCAGCCGTTACGGTATGGATGCTCAGCAAACACATCAAGTGCAGCGTAAGTACGCTTGGCCTTGTCGAAGCCCAGGTCTTCCTTCGTCAGGTGGACGCGGGTGTAGTTGGACTGCGTACCAGCAAAGTCAACCAGGAAATCATTTGCTTCGCCTGGGTTGAACGATGCGCAGTTAAAACCGCCGTAGTTCGAAGTATCGATACCATTGCGCTTGGCGTATTTTGCGAACACGCGACCATCGCAGAAGTCATCGATCGTCGATTTCAGGGTACGGTAAGTAACCTTGGCACCGAAATTCAGGCTAGGGTTGTAGGCCTTTTCAAAGCCCAGGGTCAACTCATCCTGATACGATGGCTTCATGTCCAGTGCAGCAACGGTTTTCGGATCTTTTGCTTGACCGAATTCATTGTTTGCAGACAAGACATCCGTCAACTGGGTCAAGCCCGTTGGCGCACCATGTGCATCCGTACCCGTGTAAGCGTAATACTGGTTGGTGTTCAGCGAACCGTTTGCACCGCGCAAAGCGATCACGGTTGGCATTTGCAGGGTGTAACGGCCTGCGCTACCAAATACTTTAAACGATGCATCGCCATTCACATCCCACACTGCTGCTACGCGTGGAGCGTATTGGTTCTTCATCTCAATATATTTGGTGCCGTCCTGGTTGGCATTGTAGAAGCCCTCACGACGCAGACCTGCGGTCAACAACACGTCCTTCGTCACTTGCCAGCGATCTTCAATGTACTGAGCATCCTGACCAGCGAAAGCATTCGATACGGTCGAGGACAGGACACGCGACACATAGAAACCTTGCGATGCGAGCGGGCCCTTGCCTGCCAGCGCGCCAACTTGGCCGCCAGGAACGTCAAATGGCTTGGTAGCATCTGGGGTCTTGCCGTACAACCACAGTGCGCCGCCAGCCAATGCGTCGCCAGCGTCTGCCGAGGACATCTTGTTATTGTCCAGACCAGCACGCAGGGTGTGGTTGCCAATCTTGTATTCCAAATCCAGACGCTTGGACGTTACGCGGTCGGTGGAACCATTGACTGGTTGATTGGTCGAGAACGGCTGACCACCCGAGTAGTTCAAGCCTGGCGCCTGATCCGCCTTTGCCGCACTCACTTGTGCCAGCGTTGGATCGTAGCCTGTAGGCTCATAGATATGCTTGGCACGCGATTTGCCATACAGGGCAGTGACGGTCAGGTTATCGGAAATGTTACCAACGTAGCGCAGGATATTTGCTTCGCCGCCGTTCGGGTTGAATGGGCCGTATTCTTCGTGGGTTGACGAGTTGACCTTGCTGCCGACGGCGCGGGTCGCGTAATCATACGAACGGAATTGCGTGTTGGTCTCCGGCAGGTCACCGATCGTCGTGAATTCGATACGATGATTATCGGAAATATTCCAGTCCAGCTTACCGTAGTAGCGCTCGGTGGTGGTCTTGTAATCGCGCCAGCCGTTATCACCGTTAGTCAGCGCGGTACGGCCGCCAAAGACGCCATTGCTTTCGGCACGCGTTTGCTCCAGTGCAACGAAACCGAACAAGGTATCCTTGATCAGCGGACCACCGACATAGGCGGAGTACTGTTTTTGCTCGAATTCATTGTCTTCGCGGCGAATACGCAGGGTCCCGTCTGTTTGCGGGAAAACACCGGTATTGGCGTAGTACATGTCACGGGACTTGGCGCGCAACGACTTCGGTGCGATCGATACCAGGGCACCGGCTTCCCAGGTGTTGGTACCGGATTTGGTCGTGACGTTGACCACGCCGCCAACCGACCGGCCGAACTCAACGCCATAACCGCCCGTCAAAACTTGAGCTTGAGCGATCGCGCCAAACGGGAGTTCCATTGCGCCCAATTGCGACAACGGGTTGGTTACCGGGAAACCGTTGATATAGTAGGCATTTTCCGAAGCGCCGCCACCGCCGAAGCTGGCTCCGGCAGGATAGGTCGGGTCGCCACGGGTGGTGTTCGGGGAGAGTTGCACGATTGCGTCGACGTTACGTGCGATCGGCAACTTGTCCAGCTCGCGTGCGGTAAAGGTCGCGCCATTGGTCGAGCTCGAGATATCGATGCGGTTGCGACGGCCCGTCACTTGCACGGCCTGAACGCCGCCAGCAACAGGGAAAATCGCCTCGACGCCTTGACCAGCCAGCACTTCCAGCGACGTAGTACCAACAACCGATTCGCCCTTCTTCAGCGTCACGGTATAGGTACCAATAGGCAGACTCGTGACACGGAATGAGCCGTTTGCATCAACTGCCGTGGAACGCGTCTGGTTGGTACCAGTGTTTTGCAATACGACGGTATCGCCACTGCCGCTGCCGACCTTACCGAAAATACTACCTGCTGCGTTCGACTGCGCCATGACGGGCGCAACGACCATGGCGGACATGGCGCCGGCGCTGAAGGCCAGCGCCAGCGCGCGAACTAAAACTGTTTTTCTCAACATGTGGTTTCCTAATTATTAGATTAAGCGTCTCTGGTAGAGTTGCTTGGTAAATTTTAAGCACTAAATCATGTTTAATACGTTTTTATTTCCGGTTTTAGTTTTTGATGATTTGACACTCTCCCACCACTGATATGGCAGGCTTCAGACAAAACAGGAAAAACCTACTTGCCTAAGCGATACATAAAACCATATGCGATTGTTCACTGTCAACATAGTAGAAAAATATGATGCAAAGATACAACAAAATGAATAGAGCCGGAAAATGGCAAAGGCGTCCAAGATTGTGCGGCAATGCACCAATTTGATGCACTGCAAAAAAAACGCATATTAATATGCGAAAAAATATTGTTTAAAAACACAAGCTGTTGTGTGTCCCTCGCGCGCATGCCCAGCACCTGAAATGCCTGCAATGGCGCCGCTGCAGCCCTTGAAATGGCCTGTTTCGAACATGCGGGATGGCCGCAGGCCTGTTGCTAATTGACAACACCACATGGAATTGAACTATTCAAATTTGAAGTTTTCAATTACATTGTATGAACACCCTTCAAGAGTATCTTCACGTTTGAATATAAGTTATTACATATATTAATTACCATCAAACTCTTGAAGAAAAGTTTTTATAGTCATTGTCAAAATAAAGAATAAATAGAAACACTGTCCGCATTCAATTTCCGCGAAATAAAAAAGTCAGCACCATCAAAAAAACCATATCTGAACAATCAAAAAAAATAACTCAAAAATGCAATGACCTCATCAATCGATGAGAATCGCATCAAATAACTTCTACAGTTATTACACGCAATAATTTGAAATAAAAATCAGGCTTTGATGAAGGCTGCCAGTTCGCAGGCTCCTGCCCGTGCGCCAAGGTAAAATGTGGCAGTGCCGGCAACACGTTGCCCCGCCACGCCACGATGGCATCCCTCCCGAAGCTGCGGAAAATCCCCCCTCCCCGCATGGCTGCAGCGCTCCTTGTCCATTCAACTTGGCAAGAAAAATCAGAATTTGCCTATACATTTATATTCAATTTCTTCTGGCTGCTTCAACAATCTTCCGATCAGCTAGAGCACGGACGTATGTAACTTGATCTTTCAAAAATCATCCCATGCGCAAAATGAGTAATATTTAAAAACAGACAAGAAACCCGGCCATCAATCGTTCAGACAGAGTCAGCCTATCGCATTGCAAATGCCAGCCATGGCGACGAAACGACAGGCTGACGCACCCAAATGGTGCACTGCGGAAGCTCACCGTCATGCCGTGCCAGCAAGTCATGTAGCGGTGCTAACGGGGCGTCAGGGGAGGCGCCACTTCGTGCGCCGAATCCGGCCGCCGACAACATCCAGGGAACAGAAAAATGGCCCGACATCCGCCCAGGCCGCGATGCAATGCGTGCAAGAAGGAGTAAAATGCCGCCTTGCGCCGCGCCACGCGGCTGCCCACTCTCCGCTAGATACGGAGCCCTGCACTTTTCGGATAGACACCATGTTGCGACTCAACGAAGTAAAACTCCCCCTCGAACACGACGAAGCGGCCCTGCCCGCCGCCATCCTGGCGCGCCTGGGCATAGCCGCCGCCGATTTGCTCGGCTTTACCGTCTTCAAACGCAGCTATGACGCGCGCAAGCGCAGCGCCGTGGTGTTGATTTACTCGCTGCATGTGGACGTCAGGAATGAAGCGGCCGTGCTGGCGCGCCTGCAGCACGATGTGCACCTGATGCCCGCGCCCGACACCGACTATAAATTCGTCGCTGGCGGCGAACAGCTGGCCGGCCACAGCACTGAACCGCGTCCCATCGTCATCGGCACGGGCCCCTGCGGCCTGTTCGTGGCGCTGATCCTGGCGCAGATGGGCTTGCGCCCCCTCATCCTGGAACGGGGCAAGCAAGTGCGCGAACGCACGGTCGACACCTTCGGCTTCTGGCGCAAGCGCGAGCTCAATCCCGAATCTAACGTGCAGTTCGGCGAAGGCGGTGCCGGCACCTTCTCGGACGGCAAGCTGTACAGCCAGATCAAGGATCCCAAGCATTACGGCCGCAAGGTGCTGACGGAATTCGTCAAGGCCGGCGCGCCCGAGGAAATCATGTATGTGAGCAAGCCGCACATCGGCACCTTCCGCCTGGTCAAGATGGTGGAAGAAATGCGCGCGAACATCGAGCAGCTGGGCGGCGAATACCGTTTCAGCAGCAAGGTGGTCGACCTCGACATCGTCCCCGGTGCCGACGGTGGCCAGGTGCGCGGCGTGGTGCTGGACAATGGCGAAACCATCGCCAGCAACCACGTCGTGCTGGCCATCGGCCACAGCGCGCGTGACACCTTCGAGATGCTGCACAAGCGCGGCGTGTACATCGAAGCGAAACCGTTCTCGATCGGATTCCGCGTGGAACACCCGCAATCGCTGATCGACAGCTGCCGCTTCGGCCCCAGCGCCGGCCACCCGATCCTGGGCGCAGCCGACTACAAGCTGGTGCACCACGCCAGCAATGGCCGTTCCGTCTACAGCTTCTGCATGTGCCCGGGCGGCACCGTGGTGGCGGCCGCCTCGGAACCGGGCCGCCTCGTGACGAACGGCATGAGCCAGTATTCGCGCAACGAGCGCAACGCCAACAGCGCCATCGTCGTCGGCATCACGCCAGCCGACTATCCGGGCGACCCGCTGGCCGGCATCGCCTTGCAGCGCGAACTGGAAGAGCGCGCGTTTGCCTTGGGCGGCGGCAACTACGATGCCCCAGGGCAATTGGTCGGCGACTTCGTCGCTGGCCGCGCCTCGACGGAATTTGGCAGCGTGGTACCGTCCTACAAGCCGGCCGTGCACTTGACGGACCTGGCCCCGTCCTTGCCCGAATACGCGATCACGGCCCTGCGTGAAGCGTTTCCGGCGTTCAACAAGCAGATCAAGGGCTACTACAAGGCCGACGCCGTGCTGACGGGCGTGGAAACACGCACGTCCTCGCCGATCCGCATCAAGCGCCGCGACGACGACCTGCAAAGCCTGAATACGCGGGGACTGTTCCCCGCCGGCGAAGGCGCCGGCTATGCGGGCGGCATCCTGTCGGCAGCCGTCGACGGCATCAAGGTGGCCGAAGCGGTGGCGCTGTCGATGGCGGCGCGCGGCTAGGTAGTCGCGCCCATGCGCACGCGGGGCAAGCCCTAAAAAAATGCCGGGCCCCGTGACGGGCCCGGCCGGTTTTCCAGCGTAGTCGATGGCGCCCCAAGGGGCGCCATCGTGCGCTTAGAAGGTGTATTTCAAGCCTCCCGAGAAGTAACGACCCACGGCGCCAGCAAAGTCCAGCGGATTGT
Organism: Janthinobacterium sp. BJB426; assembly: GCF_002735705.1. Lineage (GTDB taxonomy): Bacteria > Pseudomonadota > Gammaproteobacteria > Burkholderiales > Burkholderiaceae_D > Janthinobacterium. The sequence continues at coordinate 131,937 of NZ_PDZL01000012.1, read as the reverse complement.
AGGAAACCGCACCATAGGTCAGCGGATCGAGCGGAGCACGTTTGTCGAACAAGTTCTGCACCGTGCCGAACAGCTCCAACTTCTCGTTGATCTTGTAGCGGGCATTCAGGTCGACGCTGGTGAACGAAGCGAGCTCGCAACCTGCCGGCGCATCGTCGCCATTGGCGTAATGGAAAGCGCAACCATCGGGATCGTTCTTGAAGTTAGTGTTTTTCAAGGCGCCGCGGTAGTTGGCCGTGGCCGAGACGCGCAGCTTGCTGAGCTCCCAGGTCAAGCCCAGGTTGACGCGGTTGTCCGGCGTTCCCATGCAGTTGCTCACATCGCAATTGCCGTGGGTACCAGCAAAGTCACGCGAGCTGCCGTCCTTTTCCGTGCGCGTGAAAGTGAACAGGTGCGTCCACTTTGCATCGAAAGTCAGCTTGCCATAACCTGCGCCCAGGTCGAAGCCTTGACGGAAGTCCAGGTCGACGCCCCGTACCTTGGTCTGGGCCGAGTTCACGTAGTTCGCCAGCACTGCTGTGATGGCGCCCGGGTCGCCAGCAATACCTGCCTGCGCGGTCGAGGGATCGCGCGCCACATGGCCGGCGGCAATCGCCGCGTCCGTCTGTTCTTGGTTGATCTCGTTGGTACGCTTGATCTGCCAGAAGTCCACCGTCAGATTTGTCTTAGGCAATGGATCCCACACGAAGCCGATATTCGAGCTTTTCGATTTTTCCGGCGACAAAGCGGGGTTCGGCGAGGTAATGATGGCAATGGAAGCGGCCGAGCAAGCGGTGGTGACGCCGAGGGCGCAACGCAACGGATCGCTGGCCGACGAAAATGCCGCCAGGCCACCCTTGCCGTTTTCCGCCGCGCTCGGTGCACGGAAGCCCTTGGCGAACGAACCGCGCACGGCGAATTCCTTGACCGGATTCCATTTCAACCCTACCTTCGGCGTATAGGCATTGCCGACATCGGAAAAATGGTCGGCGCGAATGGCGCCCGACAGCTCGACGCCCTTCCATACCGGCGCCACCAGCTCCGTGTAGGCGGCCGTCACACTGCGGCTGCCTTCGTAAGCCGAATACCCCAGGCCGACAATATTGCCCTTGTCGGTGCCCGCTGTTGGCGCCAGTTCTGTCGATTCGTGACGATACTCCGCACCGACGGCGATACCGAGAGCGCCGCCTGGCAGCGCCATCAGCTCGCGCGATGCCTTGAAGTCGATCTGCGACATTTTGGTCGTCGCATCGTTGGAGATCGTCGGTGCCAGCGCAGCGTACAAGGCAGCCGAATTCAAACCCGCATTTTCGCCGATGCGCCAGTAGCTGCCTGCTGGCAAAGCTGCGTAGGCCGGGTTGCTCCCCGCGGCAGCCACATTCGCGGCCGTCGGGTTCAGCAGCGCAAACATCACGTCACGCTGCAGATAGCCGGAACGGTCATTGGACACCTTGTTTTGCGAGTACAGCAAGGCCGTATCGAAATCCCATCCGGCGACGCTGCCTTTCAGGCCCGTGACAAAGCGGGTGAACGTCGAATCGATATTGCTGACGCGAGGACCGACATCGGCCGCCAGGTAGCGAAAGCGCGCGGCTGTCCCAAAATACGGATTGTCAGGATGGCTGGCGCCTAAGGCCACGGCCGCATTGCTGACCGGACCGCCCGGGTAGCCGACGCTGCCGCTGATACCGGACGGCGTCGTGGACGAAGACGATTTGCTGGTGAAATAGTTCGCTTCGGCATACGCCTGCACGCCCTGATTGAGCTGGAAGGTCCCGCGCAAGAAGACATTGCCAGTTTCCTGGCTCGGCTGCATCTGGCTGTACAGTTGCGCCGCATCGATCAGGCAACCGCCACCTGGATCGCCTTGTGGATGGTTGGTGAAGGTGGAGCACGCAGCACCGGGAAAGGTCCGCGTAAAGCCGACGCCATTCAAGGCACCGCGGTTGTAGTAATCAAGCGTTGTCGGATTGCGCACGTTGCCGTTGATGGCACTGCCCGCAGCATTGTTGCCCGTAATGGCTCCCGTACCGCCGAGCGCCTGTTGCGCATCAAATCCGTAATTGCGTAAATCCGAAGCGCCAATATAGCCACGGCCGGAGCGGTCACGGTTCCAGACGGCATTTTTCTTGCCATACTCAGCACTCATGACCACGTTGTACCTGTCAGTGACGATATCACCAAAGCCATGCGTCACGGCCAGGCGCACATCGGCACCATCGCTATAACCAGTCTGTCCATAGCTGGCTTTCAGGGTCGTTCCCTGAAAATCACTGCGCAGAATGATATTCACCACGCCAGCGATGGCATCGGAACCGTAAATAGCCGAAGCCCCGTCCTTCAGAATCTCGACGCGTTCGACAGCATCGGCGGGAATGATATTCAGATCAGAAAAGACCTTTTGGCCATCGTCGGCTAGCCCGTATGGCGCGATACGGCGACCATTGAGCAAAACCAGCGTGGAAGCGGTGCCCAGGCCGCGCAGGGAAATACCCGATGCGCCGGCAGCAAAGCCATTGCCGAAGCTGGTAGGAACCGACCCTTGGTTATCGACTGCCAGCGTCTGGAGCAATTCCGCTACTGTCGATTTGCCCGATTTTTCGATATCTGCCCGGCTCAGGGTTTGAACAGGAGAGACACCTTCCGCCTGCGCACGACGAATATTCGACCCGGTGATCTCCACCCGTTGTACGGTAGGAGAGGCAGGTGCGGTCTCTTGTGCAAGTGCTGGCTGAGCCAGCACGCCAATGGCAATCCCTGAAAACATCAGGCGCACAGAGCGAGATAATACGGTTTCGTTAAGCATTGTTGTATCCTTGAATAAAGCAAATTTAAGAAAACCGTCATCGTTTGGATGAGGTTAATACATTGCAAATCCAACTATCCGTCTAGCTCAGCCTTCAAAACTGCATACCCGGCGACAGGCACCAAAACAGCTCGGGCGTGGCCTGCGACATCCTGCCAACCCCGCTACAAATTTACTAATACTTTGTTACAAGCTGAGAAATTTCATCAAAACATGACGTAAATTCAGTGTCAATATTTGAATTTCCAATTCATACATAGAAACAACACTCGCGACCGTTTTCACAAACATGCCTGCGCATCTTTGACGAACAATGCCTTTTGATAATAAATTTAAGAGAGGGGAAGGATGGCGGACCTGACGACGCAGGCGCGGTCAGCTGGCCAGCGGCAGCCTGATCTGTATATGACAGCCGGGCGTGCTGTCGATGGCACACACCTGGCCGCCCAGCTGCTGCACGATGGTGTAGACGATGTGCATGCCCAGGCCGGAGCCGCCCTGGCCACGCTTGGTGGTGAAAAACGGTTCAAACATGTGTTCGCGCACGGCCGGCGCCAAGCCGATGCCGTCGTCGGAAAATTCCAGCAGCAGCCAGCGCAAGGCCGCGTCATCGCCGTCCGCCTCGATGCGCGCGCGTATCGTGATGCGCCCTGGCCCGCCCTGCGGATAGCCATGGCGGGCGCTGTTCATCAGCAGGTTCGACAGGATTTGCGACAGCTTGCCGGCCGCCAGGCGCACCTGGCAATCGGGCGCAATATCGAGTTCCACACCCAGCGCCGCCTTGCGCAGTTCCGGGCTGTGCGCCGACACCAGGCCGTGCACATAGTCGTGCAGGGCCAGGTCGGCCACGTATTCGCTGACCTGATCCACGGCCAGCTGCTTGAAATTGCCGATCAGGTCGGCAGCGCGCGCCAGGTTGCGCTCGATCAAGGCGGCCGCACCTTTCAAGGATTCGGCAATGTCGATCAGTTCGGCGCGGCTGACCTTGGCACCGCCCAGCAGCTGCACCAGCTGGTCGGCATAGCTGCCCATGCTCGACGCCGCCGTCAGCGCCACGCCGATGGGCGTGTTGACCTCATGCGAGACCCCGGCCACCAGCGAACCGAGGGCCGCCATCTGCTCCTGCTCGATCAGGTTGGCTTGCGCCGCCAGCAGCGATTCGGTGCGCACGCGCACGATTTCTTCCAGCTGCTGGGTGCGTTCCTGATGCTGCAGCTCGGCCGCGCCGCGCGCCGAAAAGATCGACAGCAGCAACAGCGCCAGCAAGCGCTTGTTTTCATCGATGGGACGCGTGTCGATGGCCGACAGGATGCCCAGGGTCTTGCCGTCGGTATCGATCAGCGGCATGCCGACATAGCTTTCCGCCCGCATGTCGACGAGGAGGGTATCGAATGGAAAGCGACGCTGGATGTCGCTGCCATGAAAACACATGCTCTGGCAGGTCACGTCCTGGCAAGGCGTGTGCTGCAGGCTGTATTCGATATTCGGCTGGTAGCCGTCGCCGCCCCACAGGGCCAGGGTGCGGATGCCTTCGCTGCCATCTTCCAGGCGCACCAGGCGCCCGGCGATCACATAGTGCACGTCGAGCGCTTCGGCCAGGTCCTTGACGAGGATGCGCAGGAAGTCGTCGCCCCGGGCGTGCGCCGTCGAGGCGGTAATCGAGCGCAGGGCCGCTTCCGCCAGGGTGCGCCGCTGCTCGGCATCGAACAGGGGTTCTTGCGAATTCACATCAAACAACGGAATACTCATGAATGCTCCTGCACGGCACCGGAAGCGCAGGCACACCTGCCGGCGCGGCGACTCTCAGCCATGGCCCGCCCCAGCGGACCTGCCGCGATTGTACCCCTGGCTATTGCTTAATAATACAGATACACAGGAATTTTTTACAGCCAGCCGGAACGCTTGAACAAGTAATACATATAACCGCAGACACAGCTCATCACTGCCACGGCGGCCGGATAACCGTAATGCCAGTCCAGCTCCGGCATGAACTTGAAATTCATGCCCCAGATGCCCGCAAACGCCGTAAATACGGCGAAAATAGCGGCCCAGGCCGCCAACTGCTTGTTCACTTCGCTCTCGTCGATGGCCACCATCGACAGATTCACCTGGATGGCCGTGCTGATCGTGTCGCGGATGGTGTCGAGCGTGCCGTTGATGCGCGCCAGATGGTCGTGCACGTCGCGGAAATACTCCTGGGTATCGTGGCACAGCGGCGGCACCCTCCCGCCGTGCAGCTTGCCCACTGCTTCCATCAGGGGCGCCACCACGTGGCGCAAGACCATGACCTTGCGTTTCAACTGGTACAGCCGTTCGATATTGTCGCGCTCGGTGCCACGGTCGAAGATGCGGTCCTCGATCAGTTCCAGCTCCGATTCCAGCGCGTCGAGGACAGGAAAATAACGGTCGACGACGGCGTCCATCAGCGCGTACAGCACGAAGGCCGAGCCCTGGCGCAGCAAGTGCGGTTCGCGCTCGGCACGCGCGCGGACACCGAGGAAACCTTGCGAGCTGTTGCTGCGCGATGAGAGCACGTAATTGGCGCCGACAAAAATGTCGACTTCGCCCAGCACCAGTTCGTTCTCGACCATTTCCACGGTTTTCACGACGGCAAACAGGGAATCGCCATATTCCTCGATCTTCGGCCGCTGGTGGCCCCGCTGCGCGTCTTCCACCGCCAGTTCGTGCAGGCAAAACTCGTGCTGCATCTGTTTCAGTTCGTCCGGCGTGGCGTCGAGCAGGGCGACCCAGACGAAACAATCGGGGCGCTCGACGTAATCGCTGATGTCGTCGATCGGCAAGTCGGCCAGTTTTTTGCCATCCTGGTAGGCCACGCAGTTAATCAGCATACAGTTCCACAATGAAAGTTAAGACCGGACGAAACAGTCCGGCAGGCGCCAGCTTACCTTATCGCCTGCAGTGCGTGTTGTGGCGTGCAAGGGACGCCGTGCGGAAAAGCGGACGGAGCGGACGCTCCGTCCGGAAGACAGATCAATCGTCCTTGGCGCCGTCGATGCCCAGTTCGGAGATCTTGCGGGTGATGGTGTTGCGGCCGATACCCAGACGCACGGCGGCGTCGTTCTTGCGTCCGTGCGTATGCTTGAGCGCCGTCTTGATCAGGGCTGACTCGAATTGCCGCCCCAGCACGGCCATGACTTCCTGCTGCCCCGCGCCCAGCATGCCCGCCGCCTGCAATTCCAGCAAGCCGATCCAGCCCGGCGGCGCGCCGTTGGCAGGCGCGGCCGCTTCGAAGACCTGGCCGCCATGCGCATGAGCAACATTTGCTGGCGCCACGTCAGCGGATGCCACCGTGGCAGCGCCATCGCCCTGCCCCTGCGTCAATTCCAGCGGCAAGTCCTTGATTTCCACCGTCTGGCCCGGCGCCATGACGGTGATCCAGTTACACAAGTTTTCCAGCTGGCGCACATTGCCGGGCAAATCGAGGCTGCTGAGGAACTGCATCGTCGGCTCGCTCATGCGTTTGGCTTCCACGCCCAGCTGACGCGCGCTTTGCACCAGGAAGTGGCGCACCAGGATGGGGATATCCTCGCGCCGCTCCCTCAAACTGGGCAAACGCAGCCGGATCACGTTCAGGCGGTGATACAAGTCTTCGCGGAACAGGCCGTCGCGCACGCGTTGCTCGAGGTTCTGGTGCGTGGCCGTAATGACGCGCACGTTCGCCTTCATGGGCTGATGGCCGCCGACACGATAGAAATGGCCGTCGGACAATACGCGCAGCAAGCGCGTCTGCAGGTCGAACGGCATGTCGCCGATTTCATCGAGGAACAAGGTGCCGTTCTCGGCTTGCTCGAAGCGGCCGCGGCGCGTCGTCTGCGCGCCCGTAAACGCCCCGCGCTCGTGACCAAACAGTTCGGACTCGAGCAAATCCTTCGGGATCGCCGCCGTATTGAGGGCAATGAAAGGCTGCGCCGCGCGCGGGCTGTGCTTGTGCAGCGCGCGCGCCACGAGTTCCTTGCCGGATCCGGATTCACCCGTGATCAGCACGGTGACATTCGATTGCGACAGCCGGCCGATGGCGCGGAAGACTTCCTGCATGGCCGGCGCCTGGCCGAGGATTTCCGGCGTTTCCGACGGGCCCGACTCGACGCTCGTCTCGCGCAGGCTTTCTTCCAGCGCGCGGCGGATCAGCTCGACAGCCTTGTCGATATCGAACGGTTTGGCCAGGTACTCGAAGGCGCCGCCCTGGAAGGCTGCGACGGCCGAATCGAGGTCGGAAAAGGCCGTGATGATGATGACCGGCAAGCCGGGAAAGCGCGACTTGACCGTCTGCAGCAATTCCAGGCCGGACGCGCCCGGCATGCGGATATCGGACACGAGCACTTGCGGCGTGTCAAATTCCAGTGCGGCGATGGCGTCGCGCGCATTGGCAAAACTCTTGGTGGCGAGATTTTCCCGCGCCAGGGCTTTTTCCAGCACCCAGCGGATTGATTCGTCGTCGTCAACTATCCAGATTGGCTTCATTAGTGTGTGCGTCCCGCAATGGATTTCATGGGTGGGATACCGCCTCGCTTATGGCAAGGGTAGAACGATCCTGAAATCGGTGTATCCAGGCCGGCTTTCGCACTCGATCACGCCCAGGTGCTGCTGCACGAAGGTTTGCGCCAAGGTCAGTCCCAGTCCGCTGCCGCCTTCCCTGCCCGACACCAGCGGGTAGAAAATCCGGTCGCGGATCTGGGGTGCGATGCCCGGTCCATTGTCAATGATATGCAAGTCTAATGCCAGGCCGTAACGGACCTTGGCCAGGGTTACCTGGCGCGCCACGCGCGTCTTGAAAATCAGCTCCGCGTCGCCCGCCTCGATGCGCTCGGCCAGGGCTTGCGCCGCGTTGTGCGCGATATTGAGCACGGTTTGTATCAATTGCTCCTTGTCGCCGCGAAACTCGGGAATCGACGCGTCGTAATCGCGCGAAATGGTCAGGCCGCTGGGGAATTCGGCCAGGATCAGGCTGCGGACCCGTTCGCACACTTCGTGGATATTCACGTCGCCCACGATATGCGGGCGGCGGTGCGGCGCCAGCAGGCGGTCGACCAGGGTTTGCAGACGGTCCGCTTCCTTGATGATGACTTGCGTGTATTCGCGCAGCTCGCTCAAGTGCAGGGCCGGCAATTCCAGCTCCAGCAGCTGGGCCGCGCCGCGGATGCCGCCCAGCGGGTTCTTGATTTCATGCGCCAGATTGCGGATCAGCTCCTTGTTGACCTGGCTCTGGTCGAGGATGCGCTCCTCGCGGTCGAGTTTTAATTGCTGCACGTTTTCGCGCAGTTCGATCAACACGCCGTCGCGCGGCGCGTCGAGCGCGCTGACGATGCTGTGCACGCGCAGCGGCTCGCGTCCCAGGCGCTCCAGGCTCAGGTCCTGGCGCAGGTCGGAAAACTTGTGTTCGAGCGCCTGCGCGCAAATGCCGGCCAGCTCCTCGGGATTGAGGAACAGCGCCGTCAGCTTTTGCCGCGACAAGGCCTTCAATGAGCTTTCCAGCAAGTTTTCCGCCGCCGCGTTGGCATAGCTGATGCGGCCGTCGCCATCGAGCAGGATCACGGCCGAGGCCAGCAAATCAAGGCCGGCCAGGTGGGCGGGACGGCTGGAATGGTTGTCTAGTGTCATATGCTTTACCGAATATTCGCGATCTCGCGTTTCAGGGCCTCGACGTTCTGCTGTGTCCGGCCAATGTTGTCCTTCAACTGCGCCACCCGTTCTTGGTATTTCGCATAGTTACGCTCATTGCCCTGGCGTTCGGGCTGGCCACCGTTGAATTCCAGGCGCTGCGCCGCCAGTTTCTGCTCTTCGCTACGCAATTCGTCCTGCAGGATCTGGCGCCGGTCCAGGTCGCGCGCGCGCTGCTCGGCGCCATCGACCTTGGGAAACGCGCCAGCGGCAGGCGCCGCCGTGGCCACCGCCTGTGTGGCGGGCCGGGCCGGCGCGCCGGCCAGCGGCGCCGTCTTGCGTGGCGGCTCCGTCATGGCGCCCGGCAAATCGAGCAACTGGCAATGTGCGCCAGCCCGCTTGTCCGTGTACGTCTTGTGTCCTTGCGCATCGGCGCACACATACAACTGCCCGTGCGCCTGTGCCGCCGCGCCCAGCAATCCTGCCATCAGCGCCATTCTGTAATGCTTGGTCAATCTTCACTCCTGTCAGCACATGCCGTATCAATCCTTGGCCGACTATACAACACCGTACTGTCACCGCCTTGGCGTACAGCATAAAAAAACGCGGGCAAGACCATCGCCTCACCCGCGTTTTTTATTCACTACCGGCACATTGCCGGCGTGGCGCCATTACAGCGAGTAGTACATGTCGAACTCGGCAGGATGCGTGGTCATGCGCATGCGCTGTACGTCCTGCATTTTCAGTTCCAGGTAAGCGTCGATCATCGAATCGCTGAACACGCCGCCACGGGTCAGGAACTCGCGGTCCTTGTCCAGTGCGTCCAGAGCTTCTTCCAGCGAAGCGCACACGGTCGGGATCAGTGCGTCTTCTTCCGGCGGCAGATGGTACAGATCTTTCGAGGCGGCTTCGCCCGGATGTATCTTGTTGGCAACGCCATCCAGGCCAGCCATCAGCAGTGCGGCGAAGCACAGGTACGGGTTCGCCAGTGGATCCGGGAAGCGCGCTTCGACGCGGCGGCCTTTTGGATTGGCCACGTGCGGGATACGGATCGAGGCGGAACGGTTTTTCGCCGAGTACGCCAGTTTCACTGGGGCTTCGTAGCCTGGTACCAGACGCTTGTACGAGTTGGTGCCCGGGTTGGTGATCGCGTTCAGTGCCTTGGCGTGCTTGATGATGCCGCCGATGTAGTACAGGGCGAAATCGGACAGGCCGGCATAGCCGTCGCCAGCGAACAGGTTTTTGCCATCTTTCCATACGGATTGATGCACGTGCATGCCCGAACCGTTGTCGCCAACGATAGGTTTCGGCATGAAGGTAGCGGTCTTGCCGTAGCTGTGCGCCACGTTCCACACCACATATTTCAGGTTTTGCGTCCAGTCGGCGCGCTCGACCAGGGTCGAGAACTTGGTGCCGATTTCATTCTGGCCGGCGCCGGCGACTTCGTGATGATGTACCTCAACCGGGATGCCCAGCGATTCCAGAATCAGGCACATTTCCGAACGCATGTCCTGGAAGCTGTCCACTGGTGGCACGGGGAAGTAGCCGCCCTTGACGGTAGGACGGTGGCCGGTGTTGCCGCCTTCGATATCCTTGCCGGTCGACCACGAACCTTCGTCCGAACCGATCTTGACGAAGCAGCCCGACATGTCGATCTTCCAGCGCACGCTGTCGAAGATGAAGAATTCTGGCTCAGGGCCGAAGTAGGCGGTGTCGCCCATGCCCGACGACTTCAGGTAGGCTTCGGCGCGTTTCGCGATCGAGCGCGGGTCGCGGTCGTAGCCCTTGCCGTCCGACGGTTCGATCACGTCGCACTGCATGAACAAGGTCGTTTCTTCCATGAACGGGTCGATATTGGCCGTGTTTGGATCCGGCAGCAAGATCATGTCGGACGCTTCAATGCCTTTCCAGCCAGCGATCGAAGAACCGTCAAAGGCGTGGCCCGACTCGAATTTGTCCATGTCGAAGTGCGACACGGGAACCGTCACGTGCTGCTCTTTACCACGGGTATCAGCAAAGCGGAAATCAACGAATTTGACTTCGTTTTCTTCTACCATCTTCAAGACTTCTGCGGCTGTCATTGCCATGCGTATCTCCTAAATGAATGTGGGGTGAGCCGACCTTAGTGCGTCTGGGCTGATGAAGCGAAGCAAACATTGCGTGCCACCAAAACTCATAGGGATCATAGCAGATTCCATGCCAGCTTCAGGAGCCCCCAGGTGCCAGCAATAAAATTACTGCCATCCCAGTGAAAGTTTTCATGCCCGCGATTTTCCTGCTGCGTTTGCGTCAAATCAAGAATGCACTAAGCAAGTGCAAAAAACGAATAACGCACCATTATCGTGCATTTTGTGCGAATTCCTGAAAAATGCCTCGTTGTGGTGCGTCGACTGTGCACCATCGTTTCCCGTTTGCGGGGCGCGAACGGCGCACTATAATCGACCATACCTGCCCACTTTCATCGAGGACGCCATGACCACCGCCGCCGACATCCTGACCACCGCCCGCAGCCGGGCCAACGAAGGTACGCCGTATGCCGGCGCCGTCACGCCGCAGGAAGCGTACGACCTGCTGCAGGGCGATGCCGCCGCCAAGCTCATCGACGTGCGCACGAATGCCGAGCGCGACTGGGTGGGCCGGGTCGACATCGCCGATACCCAGCATGGTGCGGTGCAGTGGGCCATCTACCCCGGTGGCGTGCCGAATCCCGACTTTCTCGCCCAGCTGGCCGCCCAGGCCGGCAAGGACGAGGTACTGCTGTTCCTGTGCCGCTCCGGCGTGCGTTCGCGCCACGCCGCCAAGCTGGCGACAGAGCACGGCTATATCAACTGCTTCGACATCCTCGAAGGCTTCGAGGGCGACAAGGATGCCGATGGCCATCGCAAGCAGATCGGCGGCTGGTGCAAGGCCGGACTGCCGTGGTTGGGCGCCTGACGCTGGCCGCATGACTATCTGAACAGTGTTTGATCTGGCGGGTCACCTTGCGGCCCGCCATCGGCTACAACCATCCATGCGCGCCCGATTTTTTCAAGAGCGGCGCAAATTCTCCTTGCGAACATGTACCTTATATAGTACAACGTAGAGGTGCGTCATGGATGCTTCCGGCTTGCGGCAAATTACCCTGCTGTTCTATGCGAACGGCAATGGCGGCGAACCCGTGCGCGACTGGCTCAAGTCCTTGCCAGTTGAAGAGCGCCATATGATCGGGCAGGACTTGATGCATGCGCAATGGCGCTGGCCCGTCGGCATGCCCTTGTGCCGCCACCTGGGACACGGCTTGTCGGAGGTACGCAGCAGCCTGCCCGGCAACCGCATCGCACGTGTGCTGATCTGCCACCACGGCGATTGTCTGGTGGCGCTGCACGGCTTTATCAAGAAAACCCGCGCCACGCCCGACGACGACCTGGCGCTGGCAAGGAAACGCTACAAGGAACTGACATGAACGCCACCGCACCGCACCTCGGCAGCAGTCTCGAAGACTTCCTCAAGGAAGAAGGTATCTTCGAGCAAACGCAAAACCGCGCCATCAAGGAAGTGATCGCCTGGCAACTGACGCAGGCGATGCAGGAACAAGCGATGTCGAAGACGCGCATGGCGGCCCTGCTGCAGACGAGCCGCTCGCAGCTCGACCGCCTGCTCGACCCCAGCAGCGATGTGACGCTCTCGACCCTGGAACGGGCCGCCGCGCTGGTCGGGCGCAAGCTGTCGATCACCCTCGTTTAAGTCCTCAGGCCGGCTCGCCCACCTCGGCGGCAGGATGCTCGCCCATCAAGGTCAGGATGCGCTTGCGCACGAAATTGATGTGGCTGCGCAAGCCATACAAACCATCGGCAAACGACAGGGGAATCGAGATCTGGTTGACCATCTCCTCGATCTGGTCCAGCCGTTTCAATTGCGCCGCATACACATGCGCACGCTGCTCTGGCGGCACGTCTTCCAGCGCCTGCTCCACCGTGCGCAGCTGGCCATACCAGCGGTACACCCGCGAACGGATGCGCCACACGTACAAGGGCGGCACCACGCGCGACAGCGGTAAAATCAGCGCGCCCAAGGCCACCACCAGCACCCACATGCGGTCAAAGAAATTGGCCAGCCAGAAACTCATGTAGCGCTGCAGCACGGGCGCGCCATCCTTGTAGAATTTCAGCGCTTCGGGCGCCACGGGAATTTCCGTGTAGCGCGCGGACGGGAACTGCCCCTGCTGCTGGAACCAGCCCGTGCCGCCATGGATGCCGGCCGCCGCCTGCACGAACAGGTCGATCAGGGCCGGATGCAAGTCTTCGCGCGCCACCAGGGTAGCGGTCGGTGCGATCAAATGATAATCCTGCGCGGGAATGTTCTGCCCCAGGTCGACGATGCCACGTGGCAAGACAACATGCGTGAGGAAAGGCAAGCGCCGCGTGTAGGCTTCCGCTTGCGAAAAATCAAACAGCTTGATGCCCGGCGTTTGCAGCAGCATCTGGATCAACGGCGCTTCCGGCGCCGAGCTGAACACGAGTCCGTCGATGCGCCCTTCCAGCAACTCCACCGTGGCGGGCGTGTTCTGCAAGTCGCTCACCGTCAATTCCTTCGCTTCGACGCCATTCACAGACAGCAACTGCCGGAACAGACCGGGCACGCCCGTGCCTTCCGGTCCCAGGTTGATCTTCAGGCCCTTCAATTGCGTCAGCTCCGTCACGGCCTTGTCTTCGCGCATGAAGAGCCAGACGGGTTCCGTAAACAGGCTGCCCAAGGAAATCAAGCCGTGGCGCTCGGCATCGTCGTGTTCCGTCGAGCCGCTTTGCACGAAAGCAATATCGGTCTTGCCCGTGTTCAGGCGCTGCAGGTTTTCCTGCGAGCCCAGCGACGGCTGCAAGGTCACCTTGATGCCGTGTTTGGCCAGGGTGGCCGCATATTTCTTTCCGAACTCTTCATAGGCGCTATTGTCCTGCCCCGTCGACAGGCTCACCTGGCGTGGCGGCGCCGGGTCGACCAGCCAGTAAGCGAGCGCGCAAAATGCGCCGACCAGCAGCAAGGTGGGACCGGCGGTGGCGAGGAAATCGCGCACGGAAAAGCGGCTGAACGCGAGGATTTTGGACATGTGGTGGCGCATAGGTTTCATGGGTGGCTACGATGCCAAGAAAACCTCAACTATGCAAGGCACTTTCGCAGGCGCGGCGTGGCCAAATCCGCTACAGTGGCAGATCAACCACCTGCCTTCTGGAGCCCCGTATGCTGAAAATTCTTGGAAAAGCCGCCTCGATCAATGTCCGCAAAGTCCTGTGGACGTGCGAGGAACTCGACCTGCCCTACGAACGCGAAGACTGGGGCAGCGGCTTTCGCGCCACGGACGACCCGGCCTTCCTGGCCCTGAACCCGAACGCCATGGTGCCCGTGCTGCTCGATGGCGACCTGGTGCTGTGGGAGTCGAACACGATATGCCGCTACCTGTGCGCCCAGGCGGGCCGCGACGACTTGCTGCCAAGCACGCCCCGCGCCCGCGCGGAAGTGGAAAAATGGATGGATTGGCAAATGGGTGACCTCAACAACAGTTGGCGCTACGCCTTCATGTCGCTGGTGCGCCACAGCCCGGCGCACCAGGATGCGGCCCAGTTGGTGGCCGGTATTGCCGGATGGAACAAGATGATGGGCGTGCTGGAACAGCAGCTGCAGCGCACGGGCGCCTTCGTCTGCGGCGAAACGTTCACCCTGGCCGATATCGTGCTGGGCCTGTCCATCAAGCGCTGGCTGATGGCGCCGATGCAGCGCCCCGACTATCCGGCCATCGCCGCCTACCACGCGCGCCTGGAAGATAAAACGGCCGTGTTTGCCGGTTAGTCCAGTTCGATTGCCTCGACCGTGCCGCCGATGACATAGCAATCGCCATCGCGGCGCACCTCATCCAGGGTCGCCGGGTCATCGTGCGTGTAGGTGCCGTCGATATCCACGCACCACACATCGCCGAAACGCAGCAGCTTCACGCCGCAGCAGATACGGTTGATGAAGTTGCCCGGCGTCCTGACCAGCACTTCGCGCACCGCGCCCACCGTGATGGCGACTTTGCGCCAGACATTGCCTTCCAGCCCATGATTTCTTGCGTACAAGACGATGCGTACGGCCTGCACGCCCCGTGGCTGGTACAGTTGCTCGATGGAAACAAGCTCGCCATCGTCGAAACGGTGGTATTGCGCAAAGATTTGCTGCGTTTGTTCCATAGGTGCTTTCTCCTCAGCAAAAAAAAACCGGCCCGCGAAGGCCGGCTTTTAGTTGCAGCAACGATTTAATTCGTACATTGCTTCGCCACGCCTTCGGCCGGCGCGGGCGGCTCGATCAGCGGCATCAGGCTCGGCGCCAGCGACACCAGCAGTTGCACGGGCAAGGCGCTGGTGAAATCGTAGTTTTTCGATTCCGGCCCGCGCACATACGCCGTCATGCTGCCATAGAAGCGCTCGCCGATATTGAAGACGAACGTGGCCGAACGGTTCACATAGCGCGACTCGATCAGGCGGCCACCGGCGCCATACACGTCGAAACGCTGGTCGCCCGTACCCGTCTTGCCGCCCATGGGGATCGGCACGCCGTCGGCGCCGACAAATGCCGTCTTCGCCCGTTTCGCCGTACCGTCCGACACCACTTCGCGGATGGCCTTGGCGACGGCGCGTGCCACGTCCGGCGACAGCACCTGCTCCGCTTCCACCTTCGTGCCCCGCTTGACCATGGTGTCATACGGCGTGTTGGCGGCAAAATGCATGGAATCGATGCGCACGCTCGGTTTGCGCACGCCATCGTTGATGATGATGCCCATCAACTCGGCCAGCGCGGCAGGGCGGTCAGCCGAGGCGCCCAAGGTCGTCGCGTAAGACGGCACGAGCGAGTCGAACGGATAGCCCATCTTCTTCCACTGGCGGTGGATTTCCAGGAAACCTTCCACTTCCAGCAAGTTGGCGATGCGGCGGTCCTGCGCATGCTTGCGGTGCGTATTGAACAGCCATTTATAGACTTCCTGGCGTTCCTTCTCGCTGGCCGCCACCATCTGCGACAGGGTGGAGCCTTCATGCTGGCGCAGGTACGCCACCATCCACAGTTCCAGCGGATGCACGTTGGCCAGATAGCCGCGGTCGGCCAAGGACCAGTTTTCCATCGCGTACTGCTGGTACATCTTGGCGACGCGCTCGGGCGGTACTTCGTTTTGCGACGTCAAGTTGGCATTGAGGAAATCGCCGAATTCCGCGACGGTTCCCTTCGGATTGACGGTGCGGAAGATATTTGCCAGGCGCACGGGCGTCGGGCGGATGCTGGCCAACAGGATTTTTTCCTGCTCGTCGACGCTCTTGCCGCGGTACTTCTGATAGAAGCGGTGCAGGAATTCGCGCCCTTCCTTGTCGGCAAAACGGCTCAGGTACTGGGCGCGGCGCGGATCGTCCGCGTCCGCCAGCAGCGAGGCCGAGGAATCGGGACGCGAGAACATGTAGTAGCGGGCCACGTCGCGCATCAGGCGCACGAACACCAGGTTGGTCGACTGGCGCAGCGCCTGCTGCACCGTCATGATGCGGCTGTCGTCGAGCTTGGAGAAGTTGCCGAAATGATGCAAGCCGCCACCCGTGAAGAAGCCTTCGCCCGGGTTGCCCGAATATTTGCGTTCCATGGCGGCCGCCAGCATGGAGGGCAGGTTGCGCGCCTCGCCGAGTGCCAACGGTTTCAGGTAGGCAATCGCCCACTGCGACAGCAGATCCTTCGGATCGACGGCAATCTTGCCCAGCTCGGCAGCGCCCATGCCGCTGTAACGCTGGTGCAGCTGGTCGATGATGTCCATGTACGTCACCAGGGTGCGCAGCTTGGCCGTGGAACCGAGGTCCAGCTTGGCGCCTTCGTTGATGTCGAGCGGCTGGTCGTAGTTATCGGTCTGCACGCGCAGCAAGTTGGCCTGGTCGCCCTTTTGCAGCAAGGTAAAGCTGTAGACCACGTTGGCCGGGTCGCCATTGCCCAGCATACCCTTGCCCGTCAGGCCGGCCGCTTTCGCCACTTCCGGGTCGCGCAGCTCGCGCAAGACCTTGGTGACGGCGTTTTGCGCCTGCGCGTCGAGCGTGCTGACCACTTTCAGGTCCAGGCGGTCGAGGTTGTACAAGCGCGGATCACCGAGCATGCTGGCCAGATGGTTGCGCACGGCATTCGAGGCCTTGCGCGTGACGAACGAGGTCGATGCCTCCGATTGCACGCCAGACGCCGTCGACGGGCGCAGCTTCTCGGCGATGGCCGCATTGCGCAGCTGCGGCGAGATCACGCCCGCTTGCGCCAGCAGGCGCAGATGGCTGTTGGTCAATTCTTCCAGGTCGGCGCCGCCGGCCACCAGGTAATGCGAGGGACGGCGCTGCGCGATCAGCAGGCTCAGCGCCTGCTTGTAGGCCAGCGCACTACCCGGCTGGTCCATATTACCATTGAGCAAAGTTTTCACTTCGGCAAACGGACGGCCATACCAGACCCACATGCCGTCGCCAATGCCGTTGACTTCGCCAAAACCGCTCTTTGCCGACAGCGGCACGGTATTGAGGTAATTGACGACGATCTTGCGCCGCGCTTCCATGGTGTTTTCGCCATCCTGGTAGGAGCGCAGGCTGGCCGAAATCATTTGCATCAGCTTGTCCTGCATGGAACTGGTGCGCCCGTCTTCCGAATGGCGGTACTTTTCGATCTGCGTGGCCAGGGTGCTGCCGCCGCCACCGCGGTGGCCGCCAAACAGGTTCAGCGCCTTGTCGAGAACGGCCTTGCTCAGGCGGTCCCACTCCACGGCGGGATTGCGCTCGGGCGTGCCCGGGTCCAGCAATTCACGGTTTTCGATGAACAGCAGGCTTTGCACGAGCGCGGGCGGCGCTTCGGCGAAGCCATCGAACATGCGCTCGGGATAACTGGCCGCGAACAGCGGTGCGGCGCGGCAATCGAGGATGGTCAGACCGGCGCGGTTTTTCTCGTGATACGTGGCAAAGATGCCCCGGTCGACCAGTTGCACCATTTTCGGCGACATGCGCGCCTGCGCCGTCACGGCATAGTCGCGCGCATTCAGCTTGCTAATAAAATCTGGCAAGCTGGCATAGCCGAGCCGCTCGTCATAGGGGCCGTGCTGCGGATAGCGGATGGCGCCCGCCGGTGCCGGGCCAGGCTCGACCTTGAACGCCAGCTGGCGATCCAGGCGCGTGAAAAACTCTGCCTGCAGGGCCGAGGTGCGCACTTCGCGCATGACGAACCACGCCACGCCGGCGATCAGCGCCAGCAGAATAATGGCAAAGATGGGCCAGATGCGCGAACGGCGCTTCTTCGGCGGGCTCGCCGGCGGCGGCGCCTCGGCAGCTGGATCAGAAGGGGGCCGCTCTTGCGCGGCCAGATTGACGCCTGTGTCTTTCATGGGATGCTGGGATAAGGTTGGGTTTGGACGGCGCGGGAAATGCGGTAGCGATACCGCTCCGCGCGGGATAAGACGAGGGCCAGCCAGGGCCGGTCACAACAAAGCTTGCTTAACATGATGTCCATACCGGTGAATCAAAAGAACACGTTACTGCACAGGCAGGCGACCCCGCGTTTGACACGCAAGGCCCCTGTTCACCATTCCACCACATCGGCATGAGAACGACTGACGAGCGCACACAAAAATCTTGCTTCATTGAAGATTTTCGCAAAAAAACAACGTCTTGGAATGTACGCTTGCGTACATAGATGCATGGCGGGCTGGACGCCGGCGAAAAAGCCGCCGGCGCCGGGCTGGCGGCAGCTCAGATGGTGGCGTATTCAGCCTGCAAGGTATCGAGTGCGGCGCACATCTGCGCGAAGGCGACTTCAGCCTGCGCAGGCTCGCCCTTGACACCCAGTTCGATATGCCGGCGCGTCTGCGCATCGCCCACGCTGGGCAGGCTGAATACCTTGATCAGCGGAAACTCTGCCTCCAGGCGCACCATCAGCGGCGTCAGCAGGGATTCGGCCGTTTCATACACGAGCAAGGCATGTTCCGCGTGCGGCACCTGGTTGAACAAATGGCTGTAATGCGTGTCGAGCACCCACTCGATCATGGGCCAGGACATGACGGGAAAGCCCGGCACGAAGTAATGCTCGCGCACGGCAAAGCCGGCAATCTTGTTGTACGGATTCGGAATCAGCTCGGCGCCTTCGACAAATTCCGCCATTTTCAGGCGGTGCAGGTTTTCCGGCGAGTTCAAATCGGCCGGCACGCCCGCCTCTGCTCCCATTTCCGTGATGCGTTGCTGAATATTGACCTTGCCCTGCGGATGCAGCACCAGTGGCAAGCCCAGCGCATCGGCGGCCGCCTGGCGCGTATGGTCGTCCGGCGTGGCGCCGATGCCGCCAAAGCTGAAGACGATGTCGCCGCTGGCAAAGCTGCGCTTGAGCAAGGCGACCAGGCGGGCCGGCTCGTCGCCCACGTATTCCGCCCAGCTCAGCTGCAAGCCCCGCGCCTTGAGCATTTGTACTACTTTCGGGAAATGCTGGTCCGTGCGCTTGCCCGACAGGATTTCGTCGCCGATGATGATCAATCCGATAGCCATGAAGCTCCCTCGTAGAATTCGATAATAATGGTCAGGCGTCGGCCGGCGCCACGTCGGTCATGCCGCGTACGCCCCGCAAACGCGACAGTGCTTCCAGGCAGTAATACTGGAACCACAAACCCGTAAAGATAAAGATCAGCACATACAGCCAGATGGCGAACGCCGCCAGGAAGGGGAAGAACACCACCGCCATCACGCCGCCCATCCACAGCATGCTCGGCACGGCGCCGGCCGCGCCGGACACCATGCCGATGGCCAGCAGGGGCCAGCGCTGCTCGCGCATGATGGCGTGGCGCTCTTCCGCGCTGGCGTAGTCGGCCATGGCGTCGTACGCCATCACGCGGTACGTCAGCCAGCCCCACAGCACGGCCTGCCCCGCCAGTGCGGCCGGCGGAAACGCGTACAGGGGCAGCATCAGCACCCAGACCAGGATAAACAGCAAAAACGTGGCCAGCGAGGTGGCGACGCTGCCCAGCAGGCTGCCGCCATGCTTTTTTTCCAGCTCGGGAAAGTGCCGTCCGCCAATATGGCGGCCGATGGCCGGCATGGCGAACAGGCCCATGAAGATCAGCGCCGTCAGGATCATCAGCGGCAGCAGCATGAACATGGCGATCAGCGGCACGATCACGGTTTTCAGCTTATCCAAGCCAAAGGTGGACAGCACCTGGCCGCTGGTGCGGAAGAAGTCGTACTGCGTGAACTGCGCATGCAGGCTGTCGATCAGCGGCTGCAGGCCAAACTTCAGCAGTACGCCCCACAGAATCAGCGAGAGGATGAAGGGCGCCACGCTCAGCAGCAATATCCTGCCATGCAATTGCGACAGCAAGGCACGGCCATACGAATTCAACACATTGCGCATCAACGGCGTCCTTTTCGTTTAACTCTTGCAAATTCCACCATGCGGCGCAGGCCCAGCCATTGCTGCTGCCAGAAACCGCGGCCATAGTGGCGTCCCGGCCGGCCCACGCCATTGCTGTCGATGCGGGCCAGCTGGTCGCGCACGCCCGTGCGCGCATAGCCCGCCGAGAAATTCGCGGTGCCCAGCAGCATATCCCAAATCGGCAAGACGACGCCGAAGTTGCAACCACCCATGCTGCCCTTGCCCTTCGACTCGTGCCCCACGCCGATGGCGTGGTGCGTGCGATGGAAACGGGGCGAGATCAAGAGCCGCTCGCCGATGCGGCCGAAGTGTATCCTCACATTCGCATGCTGCAAGCTTTGCAGAATGCGCGAAATCGACACCAGCAACACGTATTGTCCCGGCGGCACGCCGATACCGAGCGCCACCAGGGCCATCACCACGTCGCGCAGGAAGTCATCGAGCAAGTGGTTGCGGTCATCGCTCCACAAGTTCATGTTTTGCTGGCTGTGATGCAGGCTGTGCAAGCCCCACCACCAACCGAAATGGTGCGAGGCCCGGTGGTAGCAATAGTCGACAAAATCCAGAATGACAAAATAAATGATAAAACTGAGCAAGGGACTGATGCCGGGCAACAGCGATTCCAGGTTCAAGGGATGAATATTGTCGAAACGCAAGGCGCCCGCCAATGCATCCATCAGCGGATCGAGCGTGAAGAAGACCACGACAGAAAACAGGCCGATGCGGTGCAGCACCGTGTAAATGAAATCGTTCCAGCGCGCGCGCGGATCCGTCATCTTTTGCGCGGGAATCAAGGCTTCGAGCGGACGCAGCACGAGAAACAGCAGCACCAGTTCGCACAGGCCGATCAGCAGCCACTCCGTGCCCTCGAACGCTTCTTCCGTGAATTCGCCAAAGCCCAGGTGATACACGAGCGGATTGACGATGGTCTGGAACAGCCAGCCTTGCGCCGCGCCAAAAGCGTCGACCACCGTGTCGATGACGGGCGTGACGTAGCCGAGGATATCGGCGGCGATCATGGCTGGCCCTTCTTCTGCGCGTAGGCAGGATGCTCGCGCAGGGTGGCAAAGCAGAACCCCTTGTCTTGCAGGCCGGAAATCAAGGCGTCCAGGTTGGCCGGAGCCCACGGCTCCTTGCGCGACCAGATGCCCATGTGCGCAATGAAAATGTCGCCGCTGCGCAAGTTCGCCAGGGCTTTTTTCAGCAGCATGGCGTTCGGATACTTGTCGCTGGGCAGTTCATCGCCAGAATACCCGGCCGGCGCCCAGCCCGCATGCTGGTAGCCGCAGGCGCTGCCGGCCGCCAGGGTGCGCGGCGACGTGTAGCCGCCCGGCGCGCGCCAGAACGGGTCAAGCTTGTGCCCGGTCAACTCCTGGAAGCGCGTATCGACGCGGCGCAATTCCTCGCAGAACTGCTTATCGGTGAAGGAAGCCAGCTTGCCGCCATCCTTGCCGAACTGGGGCTTGACCTGAATCAAGCCGTTGGCCAGATCCTTCTTCCAGTACACGTGGTCAAACGTATGCGTGCCAAATGCGTGGCCTTCGGCGACACGGGCTTTCCAGTACGGCGCCCACGAGGCATCGAGCGAATAGTCACCGCGCGTGGTCTTTTCATTGGCCAGGAAGAAGGTTGCCTTCACATGGCGCTGATTCAGCACGTCGGCGATCAGCTGCGCTTGCGACTGGCTGCCCGTGTCGAAGGTCATGTAGATGGTGCCCTTGCAAGCGGCCGGGGTCGAAGATGCGGCCGGGGTTGGTGCCGCTGGCACCGGTGCGGCGGCATGCGCGGACGACAGCATGGCGCCGGCGCACAGCAGCATGGCGGGCACGTGACCCACGAAAGTGAGGCGTTTCATCATCACACCCGCCATCACATGCGTGGCGAGTGGGTGGCGAAATACACGCCATGGGGCGAGCGGCCCACCGGTATGGTCTTGATCACCTTGCGCGTGGTCAAATCGATCACGGCTACTTTCTTGATCCAGCGCAAGGTCACCCACATGGTCTTGCCATCGGGCGTGATTTCCATGCAATCGGGGCCGCCCGGCACATTGATGGTGCCCACGTTTTCCAGGGTTTGCTGGTCGATGATGTTGATCGTGTTCGACACGCGGTTCGAGACGAACGTCATGCGGTTGTCACCGAGCGCGCGGAAATTATGCGTGCCGGCGCCCGCCTTGATGCGCTTGACGGTCTTTTGCGTGCGCCAGTCGATCACTTCCACGTAATCGCTGCCCATGATGCCGACCAGCAAATGCTTGCCATCGGGCGTCATCGTGATACCGGCCGGCGCGGGACCGACAGGCATGGTCCATTTGACGGTTTGCGTGGCCAGGTCGATGGCGCTGACCTGGTTGCTGCCCTGCTGCGTGATGAAGGCCATGGTGCTGTCGGCCGTGAACGCCATGTGGCTGGGCAACTTTGGCAGCGGGATGCGCTTGGCCAGGGTCAGGTTCTTGCCGTCGTAGCGGTACAGGTCGATGCGGTCCAGGCGCAGCGAGTTCGAGATGAACCACTTCTGGTCCGGCGAAAAGCCGATCTGATACGGGTCGAGGATATTGCTGATACGGCGCTGGATCTGGCCCGACACAGGGTCGAGGAAGATCAGTTCGTTGCCGACAGAACTGGCGACGATCAGCGACTTGCCGTCCGGCGTTTCCATCAAATGGTGCGGTTCCTTGCCGACGGCAAAGGTGGACAGGGGAGCATACGTTTTCTGGTCCAGCAGTTGCACCGTGGCATCACGGGAATTGAGCACCACCACCACTTCGGCTTGCGCCGTCGATATTGCGGAAACCAGGCACAGCGAGGAAAAAACAAGGCGGCGTAGACTGCGGAACATGGAAGAAATCACTGTTAAATACAAAACATGCATTTTACGTGGAACACTGTATTTATTGTGTGAAATCCCCCCTTAAATGCTGCCGGCAGCCACACATCACCATAATTTCCGTTTTTTCCCTGTGCCGGGCCTGGAATGGCGCTTTGCAACTCATTGCTCTACAATCTGAAGCTTTCATCGCCTACACAAGGATTATCATGACCACCACCACTACCGCTTCCGGCCTGCAATACATCGATACCGTCGTTGGCGAAGGCGCTGAAGCGCAAGCCGGCAACAATGTTGTCGTGCATTACACGGGCTGGCTGCAGAACGACGACGGCAGCGCCGGTTCGAAATTTGACTCGAGCAAGGACCGCAACGACCCATTCGAATTCCCGCTGGGCGCCGGCCGCGTCATTCAAGGCTGGGACGAAGGCGTACAAGGCATGAAAGTGGGCGGCAAGCGCCAGCTGATCATCCCTGCAGCACTGGGCTATGGCGCACGCGGCGCCGGCGGCGTGATTCCACCGAACGCCACCCTGATTTTCGACGTCGAACTGCTGGGCGTATAAGCACCGACTGCGCAGCGCTGAAGCGACTGTACCGGCGCCGCCCCTGTTCACGCAGCGGCGGCGTTTTTGTTTTGAGTGTGTCCTCTAATGCACGGCACGCTTTTTTCACTATGATGTCAGGCACTGCAGCACGCACGGTGGCCACTCCGCCGGGCCTGCCGCACTTTTCCAGCGATTCCATCAGCACACAGGAGCCATCATGAGTTTACAAGAGCAATTCGAACAAGCGCAGCTCGATTCCAAGACCCTGTCCGAGCGTCCGGACAATATGACCTTGTTGAAAATCTACGCCTTGTTCAAGCAAGCGTCGAGCGGCGACGCCACGGGCGAGCGTCCTGGCATGACCGACTTCGTCAACCGCGCCAAGTTCGACGCCTGGGCGGCCCTGGCCGGCACCTCGAAGGAAGATGCGCAACAGCAATACATCGACCTGATCGAAGACTTGAAGGACTGATCGTCCCTCCCTTGCCCCGGCGCCTGTCGGGGCAGTATAATTTCTGCATGACACCATCACTGATTTCCCAGGTTTCGCTGGCGCATGCCGACGACCTGCCCCGCTTGTTCGACGTCTGGCACCTGTCCGTACGCGCCACCCACGATTTCCTCGCCGATAGCGATATCGCCTTCCTGATGCCCTTCGTACGCGAAGAGCTGGCCAGAGTGACGGCCGAACGCCTGCTGCACGTGCTGCGCGCGGATGACGGCGTCGCCTATGCATTCCTGTGCGTCGAGCACGCCAAGATCGAAATGCTGTTCGTGCATCCGGACCGGCGTGGCAGCGGCGCCGGCCGCGCGCTGGTCCAGTTCGCCATCGCCAGCCTGAAAGCCACGGCAGTCGATGTCAACGAACACAACACGCAGGCGCATGGCTTTTACCGCCACCTGGGCTTTATCGTGGAAAACCGCTCGCCGCTTGACCCGTTCGGCAAGCCTTTCCCCATTTTGCACCTGAAACTGGCCGAAAACGGCTAAAAACTCACCAAAAACCACAAAAACAGGCCGTAAATGCAAAAGTGGCTACCGAATCGGTAGCCACTTTTTTTACGCCGGTATCAGCCGCAATTTACTTTTTTGCCGCCGCCAGCGCCTGCGCGATCCAGCCGTCAAATGTTTGCTGGTGGAACTTGATCCAGCCAGCCGTATGGCGGGCGATATCGGCTTGCGTGTTTTCGCCGCGGCGCATGCGCTCGTTCTGCGCATTGATGTCCGCCACCGGCAACTGCATCACTTCGAACAGCTTGGCCGCGGCCGGGTTGCTCTCCGCCCAGGCCTTGTTCGACACGATGCGCGCCGTGTTGACGGCAAAACCGTAATCGCTGCCATCGTCGAGGCGGGTATTCACCTTGTCCGGATTGGCCGAGAACGGCACTTTCAGCCAGACCACGTCCTTGCCCGGCACCAGCACGCCGCTGACCCAGTATGGCGTCCACGTGTAATACAGGATCGGTTCGCCACGCTTGTAGCGGCCCAGGGTGTCGGCGATCAGGGCCGCATAGCTGCCCTGCACGTGCGTCACCGTCTTGCGCAATTTGTATGCATCCATGTGGTTCTCGATCAGCGCTTCGCAGCCCCAGCCAGGGTTGCAACCCGTCAAGTCGGCCTTGCCATCGCCGTCATGGTCGAACAGTTTGGCCAGGGTGGGATCGCGCAACTGGTCGATATTCGTGATGTTGTACTTTTCCGCCGTGGCCTTGTCGATCAGATAACCTTGTGCGGCAGGACCGGCGTATTGGCCCGTGCGCAACAGCTTGGCGTCGCCGCCCGCATTGTTATAGAAATCCTTGTGCATCGGATCCCAGTGCACGGCCATGAAGGTGGCATCACCGTTGGCAATGGCGATATGCGCCGTCGGATATTCCACTTCCTTGATCGGCTGCACTTCATAGCCGAGCTTTTCCAGCGCCTTGTCGACCAGCATGGTCTGGAAGGTCTCTTCCGCGATCGAGCTTTGCAGCGGCTGCACCTTGACGCCCTTGCCGGGCAAGGCGTCGGCGGCCACGGCCGGCGTCTGCGCCATGGCCAGGCTGGTGGTCAGGGCCATGGCGGCGATCGCCAGGGCGGAAAACAGCTGGAACTTGCGTTGCGATTTTTGCGTCACTTTAAAATTGTCAATTTGATGCATGTGGTTCCTTTATTGTGCGTTGGCCAGCGTGGCTTGCTGTTCAACATTATTTTTCTGTGCATTGCCGCGCACCAGGCGCAGCACGAAACCGGCAGGGCCCGTCTGGTACCAGTGGCGCACGCCACGGCGTGGCTGGCCCATCGCTTGCGTCAAACGGTCCAGGGTGATGGCCAGCAGCACGATGCCCAGGCCGCCGACAGTTGCCAGGCCCATGTCCAGGCGACCAATGCCGCGCAATACCATCTGGCCCAGGCCACCCACGGCGATCATCGAGGCGATCACGACCATCGACAGCGACAGCATCAGCGACTGGTTGATACCGGCCATGATCGATGGCATGGCCAGCGGAAACTGCACGCGGGTCAGCAATTGCCACGGCGAGGCGCCATAGGCGCGCGCCGCTTCGATCAGGTCGGGACGCACCTGGCGGATACCGAGGTTGGTCAGACGCACCAGCGGCGGCAGGGCAAAGATGATCGTCACGATCACGCCTGGCGCATTACCGATACCAAACAGCATCACCACGGGCACCAGGTAGACGAAGGCAGGCGTCGTCTGCATGGCGTCGAGCAGGGGGCGCAGGATATTCTGCGCGCGGTCGCTGCTGGCAAGGAAAATACCCAGCGGCAAGCCGATGGCCAGACAGAAGGCCAGCGACGTCAATACCAGCGACAAGGTCGTCATGGCTTCGGGCCAGATGCCCAGCATCGACACGACGAGCAGCGCCAGCACGGTGCCGACGGCCAGGGTGCGGCTGGTAAATTGCCACGCCAGCAAGCCGATGATGGCGATCACCGTCAGCGACGGCGCCGCCAGCAGCACGCCTTCCACGCCGTTCAGGGTGCTATCGATCGGCGCGCGCACTGCCTGGAAGAAAGGGCGGAAATGGGCGACAACCCAGCCCAGGCCCTGGTTGATCCAGCTTTCCAGCGGCAGCGAGCCGTCGAAAATCTGCGTCAGGTGAAAGCCGGTCGCATGTTCCGGCTGCACGGCAGGCGCGGCGGCGTCCAGCCAGGCAGTGCTGGCGTCGGTCGGCGGCGTCAGCGCCCAGGGATTGATTTGCGCGGCTGGCTGTTCAACAACAGCTTCTACTGTGGAAACGGTGCTTGGGTTCATGCTTGTCCTTTCTGTTGTTGTTCGGCTATGGCTGGCGTGTCGCGGTCGAGGAACTTCAGCAAGGTTGTCTTGCTGATGGCGCCGCGGAAGCTACCGTCATTGGCCACCACAGGGACGGCGTAAGGCAGTTGCGCCACCTGGCCGAACAGGCCGGCGACTGGCTCATCTGCATTGATGGTCTGCACGTCGGGCAGATAGGCATGCGCCAGGCCCAGCGGGCCGACATGGCCGTCGAGCGCACTGCGCAGCGAATCGGCCGAAACGACACCGAGGAACTTGCGCTGCGGATTGACGACATACGCAAAGGCGCGATCCTGCTCTTCCAGCATCGACAGCGCGGCGCGCGAACCGCGGCTCGGCGACTCGGACACGACGATCTGGCTCTTGCGGGCGATATCGCTGGCCTTGAATACGGCCGCCGCATCGACGCCGCGCACGAAGTTGCGCACGTAATCGTTGGCCGGTTTGCGCAGGATTTCTTCCGGCGTGCCCACTTGCACCACGTGGCCGTCTTTCATGATGGCAACGCGGTCGCCGATGCGCATGGCTTCGTCGAGGTCATGCGAAATGAAGACGATGGTGCGGCGCTTGATTTGCTGCAAGCGCAGCAGTTCCGATTGCATTTCCGTACGAATAATCGGATCGAGCGCGGAAAACGCTTCATCCATCAGCAAAATCGATGGATCGCACGCCAGCGCACGGGCCAGGCCCACGCGCTGCTGCATGCCGCCCGACAATTCGTCGGGATAGCTGGCGCCGTAGCCGTCCAGGCCCACCTGTTCCAGCGCTTGCTGGGCCAGCGCATGGCGCTCGGCCTTGGGCATGCCGGCCAGTTCCATGCCGAAGGCAGTGTTGTCGAGCACGGTAATTTGCGGCAACAGCGCGAACGACTGGAACACCATGCTGATGTCCTTGCGGCGCAGGGCGCGCAACTGGGCGTCAGGCAAGGTATTGATGTCGTTGCCATCGATCAGGATGCGGCCGGCGGTCGGCTCGATCAGGCGGTTCAGCATGCGCACCAGGGTCGACTTGCCCGAACCGGACAGGCCCATGATGACGAAAATCTCGCCCGCTTCAATGGTAAAGGTGGCGTCGAAAACGCCGATGGTGCAGTCGGTCTTGGCCAGGATATCCTGCTTGCTGGCGCCCTGATGGACGAGTTCAAGTGCTTCTTCTGGCTTGTCGCCGAACACTTTGAACACATGGTCGATAATAATTTGTTTTGCCACGATGTGGTTCTCCCTCGATTTGACGAATGGAATGAAACCCAGCAAGCTGCTAGCTTGCGGCGGGAATCAGCAAACCCTGTTGCGTCGGCTACGCCACGGCGCAAAAAGCGCACGGGAGCGACAGGTAACAGGGGGTGACACGCAATGACCAGCGGATGGCCAAAGCCGGTGCCGGGGTGCCGTGTGCGTGCTAAAAGAGGCTGTGGTTCAGGACTTTTAACAACGCTAGCGCCATGCAAATACATGGCACCAAATGTATTTGACCGAAAAAATCGACCAAGCTACTTTTAACTGGATGCGGGTGTAAAACCCGAAGAATTATTCACCACTCAGCGAGCGGAGAGTACTGCGAAGCAGAAGGTGAAACGCGGTGTAGCTGTTGTAAATATGACTCAAGTATAACGCAAAAAGCCACCAAAGTCCAATGGCTTTCCAAATAGAAATGTGCTAGCAATGTTCGCCAGCGTACAGTCAGACGTGAAAAAGGCGAAAAGCGATGTGTTTTCATCGTCTTTTCGCCCATCACTGCGACACGTTCCTAGCACCAAACATGGCGCCAGACAAGCGGGGGAAATGCCATCAAACTGACTCGGCAAACACCTTGCGCATCTTTTCGGCAATCTTGCCTTCAATGGTGGAGGCGAAGGCGCTGAGCATGAAGCCCAGCTTGATTTGCAGTTGCGCCTGCTCTTTTTCCAGGGTCAACGACCCATCGACGCCGCTGCGCTCGAAACGCAGCACGTCGCCATCCCAGGCGCACGCCAGGTCATATTCCTGGGCCAGCTTGTCGGCCACTTGCTGCGCCGCTTCGCGGGCCTTTGCTGCTGTCAGCTTATGTTGCTGAACTATATTTATATCCGCCATCAAACAATCCTTTTATTATTAAAACGGGTGCCGTACGGCCAGCATCATACCAGCCGCCACGCGGCAGCCGCAGCCATGGGGAACGCCGGTACATGGAAAAACCCGCGCTTTCCTGCGCGGCGCTTGCGCCACATCAAACCGAAACCAGCGAAGCAGGCCGACTATCTCCATTCCAGTTGCGAGTGTGTTGGAGAGCTACCATGGACCAGAAAGTCATCGTGCCGGTCGAAGCCGTGCTGACCAAATGCGTGTCCTTGCCCGTCGGCTATGTCCCTACCCCCTCGGCGCCCTACCGCCTGCACCGCAAGAATGCGCAACTGACCCTGCAGCCGGGTCGGCCGCGCCTGACCGAGGCAACGGCCCGCGACTTGGCCGCCGTGCCCGTCGGTTCGCGCGTGCTGATCTGGAAACAAGACCCGTCCGTCAGCGAACTGGGCACGCGCAAGACCTTCTTGCCCGGCCTGACTTTGCAAGGCCCGCGCGACGCGCGCATCACGTTTGGAGAGCCGGGCATCGCCCAGGTCAGCCCGAACGCCTTTGGCGACTTCATCGTCTCGCCCAACACCGACCAGTTCGACGCCGTGCACACGTTTGCCATCGTGCGCATGACGCTCACCATGTACCAACGCGCGATGGCCAGTAACGACACGGCGCCGCCCCTGCCCTGGCAATGGAATAGCGCCAGCAATACGGCACCGCTGCGCGTGTTCCCGCACGGCTTGCCCAATGTCATGAATGCCTATTACAGCCGCAGCGACAAGGCCCTCAAGTTCGGCGACTTCATTCCCAGCGGCGCCACCGAGCGCGTCTACACCTGCCGTTCGCTCGACATCGTCTCGCATGAAACAGGACACGCCATCCTCGACGGCCTCAAGCCGAATTGGCTGCTCAACAATAATCCACCGCAGACGGGCGGCTTGCACGAATCGTTCGGCGACCTGACGGCCATCTTCCTGGCCCTGTCGCAGCTGGACCAGGTCGAAGCCGTCATCGCGCAAACCAAGTCCGACCTGCACGATAAAACCTTCCTGGCCGACCTGGCGGAACAGTTCGGCCTGGCGCTGGGCCGGCCGAACGGTTTGCGCAATGCCGACAATGACATCAAATTGTCGGAGGCTGGCACGGAAGTGCACGCCATCTCGCAAGTGTTTACCGGCGCCATCTACGACATCCTGGCCGACATCTTTGCGCATGAACGCCAGCCCCAGCTGGAAGACGACGCGGCCGTGCTGCACCGCTGCGGCGACTACCTGCGCAGCCTGGTCTTGCGCGCCCTGGTGGCGTCTCCCGACCATGCTGCCACGTACGCCGACGTGGCCGGTCAGATGCTGACCCTGGCGCAGGCCGACGGCTTTACCAGCTACCTCGATTTCATCCGCAACAGTTTTACCGTGCGCGAAGTGCTCAAGGACAATGCCATGACGGAGGATGGGCAAATGACCTTTGCCGCAGGCATCGTCGATGACGAGGGCGCCGTGCAAGACAGGCGCGCCTGCTGCGGTACCATGAACCATGCGGAATACAGCGAATCGGATCAATTGCTGGAAGCGGAGCGCGAAGCGCTGGCAGCCTGGTGCCGCAGTTACGCGCCCCGATAGATACACCTTACGCCCTACGCCGCAGGCCCGCCAGCAGTCAGCCGCAGGCGACGGCTGCCGCATCACGTTCCCAACACCGTCCTCAAGAAGGAGCAGCATGAAAATTTCAGCCCGCAGCAGCGGCGGCTTTGCCGGCCTCAGCGAACAGTACGACATTGATACGCAGGCGCACCCGGCCGGCCCCGGACTGGAAGCAGCACTGGCCAGCAGCGGCTTCTTTACGCACCCGCAGGGCACGGGCGAACAGGTGGGCGCCGATATCCCCCATTGGCAGATCACCGTCGAGGCACCCACTACGCGCCGCACCATCACGTTTGCCGAGGATGGCAGTGCTGAAAATGCACGTTGGCAACAGTTGCTGACGCAAATACGCGCCAGCGCCTGATTGTTCTGGCACTTATTTTTACCGATCTTGATTTGGGTAAAACAAAAACACCACACGACAAGCCCCTGCCTCGCCCGTCCTGCACCTTGCAGTATCGGGCGACTGTCGCTTTCTTGCCGCGTTCTTCATGCCAACGTCCCGGATAGTCGCTGAATTGCCCGCTCTGCGCGGCAACGGCACTGCCAAAAAATGAATTTGCTTATATGTATTGTATATAAGCGGGATTTGTGAGAAATAGCGAATTGCCTTAAAATACAATGCTTTGCTTTAGTATGCGCCGCCGAGGTTCCTGCAGGCGCTACAGCACCTCCCCCCAAATTGATAGGACTGTTATGACCCACGTTGTCACCGAATCCTGCATCGCCTGTCGCTATACCGACTGCGTCGATGTCTGCCCGGTAGATTGTTTCCGGGAAGGCCCGAACTTCCTGGCGATCGATCCGGACGAATGTATTGACTGCGCAGTCTGCGTGGCAGAGTGCCCGGTGAACGCGATTTTCGCGGAAGAAGACGTGCCGGGCGACCAGCAAGCCTTCATCAAGATCAACGTCGACCTGGCCCGTAACTGGCCGTCGATCACCAAGACGAAGGCGGCCTTGCCGGAAGCCGAGCAATTCAAGGACGTCAAGGACAAGCTCGACATGCTGGTGCGCTAAACGCACGGCAATGCCGCGACCGTTCCGGCGGGGAGACTCTTCTCCGTAGGGCGTGGCGGCAAAAAAACAGACAAAAAGCAGCGGAAACGCTGCTTTTTTTGCTTTTAAAGCATCGTTGCAGGTCTATCCACGCAAGTGTGGCGCGCTGTCACACCAAAGCGCAAACTGTGGACCTATGCGCGGTAATGCACATTTTGTCCTCAACAAATATCGTAGAATTGGATTATGATATTTGAGCCGATATTGGCGCTTGGAATTAAACAAGGACTATATATGCTTTACCAACTGCACGAACTGCAACGCTCCTTCCTCACTCCGGTGATGCAATGGGCAGACATGTCCTCCAAGTTATTTACCAACCCGGTTTCTCCACTGGCCCACACCCCGTTTTCGCAACGCATCGCAGCCGGCTACGAGCTGATGTACCGCCTTGGCAAAGACTACGAAAAACCACAATTCGACATCCAATCCGTTCTCGTCCAAGGCGAGAGCGTCGACATCCGCGAACACGTTGTCGTGACAAAACCGTTTTGCCGCCTGATTCACTTCAAAAAAGAAGCCACTAGCTTGCAACAGCCCAAAGTTTTGCTGGTTGCCCCCCTGTCCGGTCACCACTCGACCCTGCTGCGCGATACCGTGCGCGGCTTGCTGGCCGAGCACGATGTCTACATCACCGACTGGACGGACGCGCGCATGGTACCGCTGACGGAAGGCCCGTTCCACCTGGACGACTACATTTATTATGTACAAGAGTTCATCCGCCTGCTGGCGCCTGACTTGCACGTCATTTCCGTCTGCCAACCGACCGTGCCCGTGCTGGCCGCCATCTCGCTGATGGCGACGGCCAAAGATCCGCACATGCCGAAAACCATGACGATGATGGGCGGCCCGATCGACCCGCGCCGTTCGCCCACGCAAGTGAACAACCTGGCGACGGAAAAGAAATTCTCGTGGTTTGAAAACACCGTGATCTACGCGGTGCCGCCGAACTACCCGGGCTTTGGCCGCAAGGTGTATCCGGGCTTCCTGCAGCACGCAGGCTTCATCGCCATGAACCCGGGCCGCCACGCGCAAAGCCACCGCGAGTTCTATATGCACCTGGTGACGGGCGACGACGAGCCGGCGGAAGGCCACCGCCAGTTCTACAACGAGTACAACGCCGTGCTGGACATGCCGGCCGAGTACTACCTGGAAACCATTAAAACGGTTTTCCAGGAATTCAGCCTGCCGATGGGCACGTGGAAAGTGGGTGGCCAGCTGGTGCGGCCGCAAGACATCACGAATGTGGCGCTGTTCACGGTGGAAGGTGAGCTGGACGATATTTCCGGCGCTGGCCAGACGCAGGCGGCGCATGACCTGTGCTCGGGCATCCCTGCCGAGATGCAACAAGATTTCGTGGCGCCAAAATGTGGCCATTACGGCATCTTCTCGGGCCGCCGCTGGCGCGAGATCATTTGCCCGAAAATCGGTGAATTCATCCAGAAACACGGCTAATACACGGCATATCCATCAAAACGCCACGCCAGCTCACACTGGCGTGGCGTTTTTTTATGCCCAGCTCATGCCCGTTCGATTTTCACCGTCGGGCGCGTATTGACAAAGATCTGCTCGACCCTCGGCTCGCCTGGCCCCGGTTTCTTCATCGCATAGCCATTCACGGGTTGCGAACGGTTCACCCACAGCGCGTAATACAGGTGGTCGGCACGCGGATCTTCCGTGTTCGGGTGGATCAGTATCGTCAGGCCCAGGCTATTGAGCTGCAGCCACGGCACGATCACGGGCAATAAATCATTCGTGAAGCCAAAGTAAAACGACGGCGTCACGTGCGGGCCGCGCGGCTCCAGATTCCAGTCGCCCAGCTCGATCTGGAAACGCTCGGCAGCCCATCGACGTATCAGCGCCGCCTTTTGATAGCTGTCTTCGTCAAAATAGATATGTGCGTGATAGCTCTCGATATCCGTGTAGGCGCGCGGTTTTGACGGCAAGGTTTCCTCGCCGGGCCGCACGCTGGCGGGGCGCGGCGTGGGCGCCGTGTCCGTATGCTCGCCCCACGGACTCTTGCCGGGTGCCGGTTTTACGCGCGCCGTTTTTACCTCCTGCGCCAGGGCTGTGCCGGCCAGGCCCGAAGCGGCCAATGCCGCCACCAGGCCGCCGCCGCGCAAGACCGTGCGGCGTTGCGGCGAGAGGAGATTGGCCCATTCCAGGTCGATGGCCGCGTGTTGATTGTTGTCAGGCATAGCATTTCCTGTTGTTGATGATCGATAGAGGGATACGGCAAATCAGAACGACACCGTGGCGCGCGCGTAGTAATAGCCGCCCAGCACGCCTAATGGTCCCGAGTTATCGTAGGCACCCGTGTATTGCGCCAGATTCGCGGCGCTGCGCGCTGCGCGCGGCACCTGGCTCGGTTTCTGGTCGAAGACATTGTTGGCACCCACCGTCACGTTGATGCGCTTGCTGACGTCGTAGCCGAGGCTGACATCGGTCACGAAGGCGGCTTTCAGCTGGTAGTCGCCGCCCGTGATGGCGTTCAGGCGCTTGAGCTTGCCGTAGCGCGTCTCGCGCAGGTTGAATGTCCAACCGGCTTTTTCATACGCCAGGGTGACGATTTCCTTGTCGCGCGGCGCCCGGTACAGCAGGTCGTACTCGGCCGACTTGCTCAGGGTGCCGATATTCGGCAAGCCTTGCAGCACGGCCGGCAGGGCCGCCTTGCCGACCAGGCTCGTGTGGTTGAGATTCGCGGCCGCCGTCCAGCGCAGCTTGCCCTCGGCCACGCGCAGCACATCTTCGGCCGTCAAGTCGATACCACGCGTGCGCGTGTCGCCCACGTTGGCAAAGTAATGCGCGACGAGGCCATTGCCTACCGTCAAACCCGCCGAGCGCAGCAGGTTTTCAATGACGGTTGCTTGCGCCCCCGTCAGCGGCCGGCCGCTGCCGTCGAGCGCCACGCCCGAACTGCGGTCGATGCCGATGTTCGACGACACACCCAGGCGGTCGCTGACCTTGATTTGATACGCGTCAACGGCCAGGCGCAAGGTGGGCGTAGGATTGAAGGTCAGCCCGGCCGACAGATTCGTCGATTTTTCCGGTTTTAATGCTTGCGCGCCCAGTGCCCGCGCAGCGGCCGAGTTCGGCTGCGCCAGGGTATACGGCACGCCCGCATGGTCGGACGTGTTCGAATACGATTGCGTCACCAGGCTCGGTGCATGGAAACCATTGCTGACTGTGCCGCGCACGGCGACCGTGGGCGTGACGTCATAGCGGGCGGACAAACGGCCCGTCGTCTTGCTGCCGAAATCTGAATATTTCTCGGCACGCAAGGCCGTGTCGAGCAGCAATTGCGGCGTCAGTTTCGTGCCCAGGCCGATGTACGCCGCATAGCTGTGGCGCGCCGTGTCGGACGCGTCGACGGGCAGGTAGCCGGCCAGCGCCGATGAGCCGCTGCCCTGCCAGGAAGCGGGTTCGCCCGGGCTGCGCTGCTGCGTTTCATGCGAATACTCGAGACCCAGGCTCAGGTCGGCCGGCTCGCTCAAGCCCAGCGGCACGGGACGGCGCACATCGGCGTTGGTGGTCGAGCGGCTGTAGCGCTGATTGCCGATGTCAAAATCCGTCTTGCCGCCAGGATAAGTGAGCGAGTAATTGGCAGAGTGCTCCACGCCCACGTCGATATCGTCGCGGCCATACGTCGTGCTCAGGTCCCAGGACCAGCCCGCCGTCTCGCCCTTGATGCCGCCCGTCAAGGAAAAGTCGTTTTCACTCGTCGTTTCATACGGCGTGAAGCCGTCGGGATACACGGACAGCAAGCCTTTGTTGTTATTGAAAATGGTATTGGGCAGGCGGAAATTCTGCGCCGAGCGGGCATTGCGGTGCGCATACGTGCCGAAGCCGTACAGTTGCACCTCGTTCGACAGGTCATAGCCGAGGTTGGCGCTGAGCGAGGCGGTCGTGCTTTGCGGCACGCCCGTATTGCGCCACGGATTGCTGTTGCGGTTCGCTTCTGCCGGGTTGGGCGAGGCGCCGGCCGGCAGGCTGTTATTACTTCCCAGTTTCACCGGCTGGCCATCGCTGTTGCGCACGGCCGGATACGACAGATACGCGGGATTCAGTCCGAAATTGCGCACGGCGATGCCCTGGCGCTGGACTTCGGCGCCGAAGTGGGCAAAGCCGTGTTCGCCCAGGCGCGTGCCGCCATCGATGCGCACGGAACCGTTCGTGCCGTCGCCCGCGTAGGTGGAACCGAGTTGCGTGCTGAAGCTGCCCTTGTCATCCGCTTTCAGGATGATGTTGATGACGCCGGCAATGGCGTCGGAACCGTAGATGGCCGAGGCGCCGTCGCGCAGGATTTCCACGCGGGCAATGGCGCCCGTGGGAATCAGGGCCAGGTCCGTGGCGACGGAACCGGGAAAGCCATCCTCATTGACGATGGCCGTCGTATGGCGGCGCTTGCCATTCACCAGCACCAGGGTATGCGAGGGGTCGAGGTTGCGCAGCTGCCCCGCGCGCACGATGCTGCCCAGGTCGGGCTGCACGCGGGCCGGCAAGTTGAACGATGGCAAGGCCGTATCGAGCGCATCGAGCAAGTTCAACTTGCCCGTGGCTTGCAATTGCTGCGCGCTGATCACGTCGATGGGCGCGGCGCTGTTGGCCACCGTGCGGCCCGTGCCGCGTGCACCCGTGACGATGACGGTGTCAAACGGCGCGGCGGCCAACGCGCCAGCGCCATCCGGCGCCGCTTGCGCATGCGCCACGCCAGGCGCTCCCAGCACGAGCACGGCCGCCGAGACGGCGTGTGCCAGTTGCCGCAAACGGAGGACGGGGTCTGGCTTGTGAATCAGTTCCAGCATACGAAAACATCCTTTCAAAGTCGTCAACACAGTGGCTGCAGACTAAAGGATGGACAAACAAACAAGAACGAATGGTTTCGTATTTAGATATTTCGTTTTGGCAACTAACAACAGCGACGCGCCGTGTCAGGGAGCGGCAGGGGCGGTCGCCAGGCTCTGGTCGAGGCGCTTCCAGTAATCGCGTTCCAGCCGGGCCGTATCGATATCGCGTGCCGCGTCGTTGAAGCGTTTTTGCTGCGCAGCACCTTCAGCATCACGCTGGAAGCACACATGCACGGGGCGCTCCTTGAAGACGGTATCGATGATGGCGATACGTTCCCGATCGGCCTTGCTGAAGTTGCGTCCCATCAGCAAGTGCTGCAGCACATGGCGCTCGATGACGATCACACGGTAACGCTTGATGAACAGTTTCTTCAGATTCGTCGCGTCGTTCAAGCCCTCCTCCGTCTTCAGCTCGCCACGCGCCACCATGCCATCGAACTGTTCCCCATTCGAGTAGCCGGCCACGGTGCCGATGCGCAGCGGGCCCAGGTCGGCCAGGCTGGCGCCCGGCACGCCATCTTCCTTCAGGTAGGCCAGCACACCCTGCGTGCCGCCAACCGGCACAGAAAAGTGGCAGAGTTTTTCCCGTTCGGGCGTGCGCCACACGGCCAGGAACCCGGCATAGCGGGAACTCGCCAGGCCAAACTGCATGGCGCGCTTCCAGGGGAAATATTCATATCTGACCGCATAGCCGAGACGCTCGAAGACGGCGCTGACCATGGCGCCCGACATGCCATCGGCCGGTAGGCTGCGGGAAATAAAGGGCGGCCAATCTTCCGCCGCGAAGCGGACGATGCGCGAGCTGGCAGCGCCCGACGCCGCCATGGGCGCTGCAGCCTGCCCGTGTGCAAGGGCAAGTGCAGAGTGCATGAACAAACAGAAGGGCAAACCAACTGTCCGGAGGAAACGCATGTTTGGCTCCTATGGCCTGGCGCACCATGCAATGCAGGCGGCAACAGGACTGGCGGTCGGCTTTTTTATCACTAGCTTGATAAAAATCATGCTCCCACAAAAAAAAGAAATTGCAAAGTTGTTTATTTGCACTTTGACATTCCTAGAGGAAATAAAATACGATTGCGGCGCGCCTGCAACAGGCCTGTCATGGCGCTGGTTATCCCCTCTCACGAAACAGGTTTTTACTTGTGCACGCGCCGGATGGCCGATAATGGCGTTTTACCGTGGAAGATGACCGTGCCGCACCCTGCCCCTCCCTCACTTGCCGACCAGATCGAAGACTTGCTGCCGCAAACGCAATGCACCAAATGCGGCTACAACGGCTGCCGCCCGTATGCGGAAGCGATTGCCGCCAGCAGCGCCGACATCAACCAGTGCCCGCCGGGCGGCGCGCAAGGCATCGTGCGCCTGGCCGGCTTGCTGGGCAAAAAAGTCATCCCGCTCAATCCCGTCAACGGCCTCGAACGTCCGCGATCTGTCGCCTATATCGATGAATCGCTGTGTATTGGCTGTACCCTGTGCATCCAGGCTTGTCCGGTGGACGCCATCGTCGGCGCCGCCAAGCAGATGCATACAGTGGTCACCGATCTGTGCACGGGCTGCGACCTGTGCGTGGCGCCCTGCCCCGTCGACTGCATCGTCATGTACCCGGTCAGCGGCGACGCCACGGGCTGGGACGCCTGGAGCCAGATGGACGCCGACGATGCGCGCGCGCGCCATGATTTCCGCACGCAGCGCCTGCGCCGCGAAACAGAGGAAAACGAAGCGCGCCTGGCCGCCAAGGCTGTCGCCAAGATGCGCGAAGTGACGCAGGAAGTGCCCGTCACGCCCGATGAACAGGCGGAAAAGGAGCGCAAGCGCGCCATCATCGCCGCCGCCATGGAGCGCGCGCGCGCCAAGGCTGCTGCCGCCAGCACGGATACTGCCCAGCCAGCCCCCACCACCCCGAAAAAAGACGCATGAACGCTGCCAAACGCCTGGAAATCTTTACGCGCTTTCGCGCCGCCAATCCCTCCCCGAAAACGGAACTCGAATACACGACGCCGTTCGAGCTGCTGATCGCCGTGCTGCTGTCGGCACAGGCAACGGACGTGTCCGTCAACAAGGCGACCCGCTTGCTGTATCCGGTCGCCAATACGCCAGCCACGATACTGGCGCTGGGCGTGGACGAGCTGGCCAGCTACATCCGCACCATCGGCCTGTTCCGCACCAAGGCGAAGAACGTCATCGCCACCTGCCAGATCCTGCTGGAGCAGCACGGCGGCGAAGTGCCGCGCGACCGCGCCTCGCTGGAAGCCTTGCCCGGCGTGGGCCGCAAGACGGCGAACGTGGTCATGAACACGGCGTTTGGCGAACCGACGATGGCTGTCGACACGCATATCTTCCGCGTCTCGAACCGCACCGGCATCGCGCCAGGCAAAAATGTCGATATCGTCGAGCAAAAGCTGCTGAAATTCATACCCAAGGAATTCCTGCACGATGCCCACCACTGGCTCATCCTGCATGGCCGCTACACATGCACGGCGCGCAAGCCGCAG
Source organism: Janthinobacterium sp. BJB426 (assembly GCF_002735705.1). Classification (GTDB taxonomy): domain Bacteria; phylum Pseudomonadota; class Gammaproteobacteria; order Burkholderiales; family Burkholderiaceae_D; genus Janthinobacterium. The sequence goes on along the minus strand of NZ_PDZL01000012.1, from coordinate 93,384 downwards.
TGCTGGAACTGCATGATTGCCGACCTGTGCGATTACAAGGACAAGTCGCCGATGCCGGCCGTGGTCTGACAACACACCTAGAGGAACGGCGACACCATGTTGCAAACGACCTTGGCTGCCCTGGCTTGCCCCGCCTGCCGACAGCCCCTGCACAGCAATATGCCAGCCGGGGCGTCGGCACCGTTGCTGGAAGCGCTATTGCGCTGTCCGGCGTGCGCGATCGACATTCCCGTCGTGCAAGGCTTTGTGCTCTTTACGGAAGCGCGGCAAGGTTGCGATGACCGGATGCTGTCGGCGTTGCGTGCCCAGCTGACACCCAGCGCCGAATATCTGTCCTTCATGCATCGCCGCCATGTGCGCCGCATTCCCGACCGTTACGCCGCCTTTCAACCGTTCAATGAATCCACGCGCGCCTTTTATGCCTTGCTGGACCTGATCCGGGAGCAGTTGCAGCCTGGCGACCTCATTCTCGACACCTGGGGCCGCACGGGCTGGAGTGGCGAAATGCTGGCTGCGGCGTTTCCCGAGCAGCATGTCATTTCTGTATGGGAAGGCAATTTCGATGTGCTCGCTTACATGGGATACGCGCACTGGCTGCCCGCGGAACAGCGCGCGCCCAACCACGATATCGTTTTCTTGCCTCCTGGCAGTCCCATGCCTTTTCGCGATGGCACGTTCGCGCTGATTCATGGCCTCGATTCACTGCATCGCTATGCGCCACTGACCTTTGCCGGCGACATGCTGCGCATCGCCCGCAGCGATGCGCCTATCCTCTTCCCGCACGTCCACCTGGCCAACAGCCAGCCCGCGCCGTACTTCGAGCGCGGCGGCAACATCGTTCACGGCCGCTGCTATCAGCAGCGCTTTGATGCTGCGCAAGCACGCGGCGCACGCAAGACGCTGGTGATGTCGGAAGTGACCCTGTTCGACGCCAGCGGACCGTTGCATGGCGAACCGGACACGGCACACTACAACGGCGTGGTGGCGCTGGTGCCGCCCGCATGGGAAGGGGCGCCCCTGCGCCGGGCTGATCTCGACCTGGCCTTGCCCGCATCGCGCGCTGTCGTGAATGCCTTGCTGCGGCTCGACAGCCTGAACGGCCGCGCCATACCCGATACCGATGCGCTGGGCGGCCTGATGCAGGATTTGCTGGTGCGTCATCCTTGTTATGCGGAACGCCTGGCGTGCCTGGGGCAACAACAACTGAGCGCCGAACAATTGCAGATCCTGTTCCAGCTGGGCCAGTTGCGCACGCTGGAACAAGTGGCGCAGCGCCTGCGCCTGCCAGTGGAATATGTTTGCCAGCAAGCCAGGAACATGGTCGATATGGAACTGCTGCAGATGGCGCCCATCAGCGGCGCCATGGCCCGTTTGCAATCCTACTATGCCAGCCAGATCGTGCGTCCGCTGCCACAGGAAGAAACCTTCGAATATCTGTGGCAATTACTGCCCACGCTGTACCAGCAACGCCCGCTATTGCTGTGTGGAATGGACGACAGTGCCTTTGGCTGGACGGAAATCGAGCTGCTCGTGCCGGCGCTGCAACGGGGCTTGCTGGCGCTGGGCGTCCGCGCTGGCGACCGCGTCGCCATGCTGTGCGCGCAGCACCCTGAAGCAGTATTGCTCAGCTGGGCCTGCTGGCGCATCGGCGCTGTCGTGGTTCCCTTGCGCAAGGAATTGACGGACACGCCCGCCTTGCTGCAACCCTTGCTGGAACGCATTGCTCCCGCCTTGCTGGTGCTCGATCATCCCCGCAATCGCGCCGCCGCATTGACGACGTGCCCAGCGCTGCTGCTCGACGATATCCGGTCTGAAGCCACGACGATCCTGCCGCCAGACTGCGCATTGCCTGAATTGTCCGCCTTGCTGGAAGACTGGATGGACCTGCCAGCGACGCCAGCCCTGTCCGCACAGGCCGTCCACCCCGACGCTCCGGCCGTGATCCTGTTTACCTCGGGCAGTACTGGCGTCCCCAAGGGCGTCGTCCACAGCCAGCGTGCCCTCATGCAGAGCGGCCAGCTGGCGGCCACGGAATTTGGCTGGCACGACGGCGATATCCTGCTGTCGCTGGGCGACTGCCACACCATGAGCGGCTTGCGCAATCCCATGGTCGCCGCCCTGTTTGCCGGTGCCGGCGTGTATCTGGCCGATGAAAGCGAACGGGGGAATGTCGGCAAGACCCTGCAGGCAGCCCAACGCCATGGTGTGACCGTGCTGGCGACCGGCCCCGCCTGGCTAGCCATGCTGCAGCGGCTGCCGGCACACCTGACCCAGCACCCGGCCAGCTTGCGGCAGATCATTTCCACGGGCGCCCCCCTGCAATCGTCGCTGCACACGGCCTTGAGCCAGCGCATGCGGCTCGCCATCATCGACTATTATGGACTGACGGAGACGGGCGGCCTGTGCATGCTGTTTCAGCACCTGCCCTCTGCCACGCAGGCCAGTGGCCGCGCCGTCGGTGCCGTGGTGCAAATCTGCGATGGCAAGGACTTGCCGCTCGGGCCGGGGCAGGCAGGAGAGTTGCGCGTGCACAGCAACCAGCTGATGCTGGAATACTGGGGCGATCCCGCGCAAACGGCGTCCATCGCCCGCGATGGCTGGATCTACACGGGCGATATTGCCAGCCACGATGGCCTGGGCAACATCACCTTGCTGGGCAGACACGATGACCAGTTGAAGAACGAGTATGGCGACATCGTCCATCCCGCCCCGCTGGAACTAGCCATGTGCAGCTACCCGCTGGTACGGCAAGCGGCCGTCACTGCCGGACCGCAAGGCTTGATCGGCATGCTGGTGGTCGACGACGGCTTCGACTTGCCCGCATTTGTCGTCTTTTGCCGCCAACACGCACAAATCGACGCCTTTCCTCGCGAATTGCGCCTGCAGGCAGCCTTGCCTTATACGGCGGCAGGAAAGCTCGACCGTCGCGCGCTGGCCCATTCAATTTCTCCATGACAGACACGCACACCATGTTCCAGACTCGTCCCACGCCTGCGCATACGCCCTTCCTGATCGGCCCCAAGTCATTGTCGCATAGCCACCTGGAGGAACAAATCCTGCAAGTGGCTGCCCGGCTGATCAACATGGAACTGCACAATAAACGCGTGCTGCTGATGGTGCGCGACGATCTGGCCTTTGCCCCTTTGCTGCTCGGCTGCATGCGGGCCGGCGCGATCCCCCTGTTGCTTGATCCGGGCACCGCCGTGCGGCAGGTCACGGATTTGCTGCACCATACGCGCATCGATGCCGTCATTGCCGATACGGACCTCATCGACCTGTGGCACGCCCAGGAGGTGCCGCTGCCCACGCAGCAGATCCGCGTCGGCGCCGTCCAGGCCAAGGGAGCGCTGTTGAGCAAGTTGCTGGGCAGGCGCGCTCCCGCCGACCTGGACAACTGGCCCGGCCTGCTGGCAGCGCCAGTACCAGCGTCCTTGCCGCCCGCGCGGCAGGAGGGTCCGGCCTATGTCGTCTTCACCTCCGGCAGCACGGCCCGCCCGAAAGGCGTGGAAATGCACTGGCCCGCCCTGCTCGCGCATTTGCATACCATCGGCGACCATTACGCATTGACGCCCGCTTCGCGCCTGCTGAACCTGATGCCGCTGTCGCACGCCGACGGCCTGGTGCAAGGCGTGCTGCTGGCTTACCAACGGGGCTGCACCCTGGTGCGTCCCGCGCCCTTCAGCCTCGTCGCCATCGAAGCCATTTTGATTGCCGTCTACCGCGAACAGGTAAGCCATCTGATCGCCGCGCCGACGGCGCTGGCCCTGCTGCAGCAATATGGCGCCCACCTGGCGGAAAACTTCGAGAATGGCCATTTCCGCTTCGCCATCTCCTGCAGCGCGCCGCTGAGCACTGCCACCTGGACCGGCTTCAGCCAGTGTTTCAATGTAAAACTCATCAATACCTATGGCTTGAGCGAAACGGGTGCCTGCGGCTTGTATGCAGGACCGGATGCCGCCAGCCACAAGGTCGGCAGCGTGGGCGTGCCGCGCGACATGCTGGCCAAAATCGTGCGCGACGATGGCGGCGAGGCTGGCTGCGATGAAATTGGCGAACTGTGCCTGCAAGGGGCCAACCTGATGCAGGGCTATCTGGACAATCCGCAAGCAACTGCGGCCGTGCTGCGCGACGGCTGGCTGCATACGGGCGACCTGGCGCGACGCGACAGCGATGGCGTGTACTGGATCACGGGACGCCTGAAGGATGTGATCATTTGCGGCGGCTACAACCTGTCGCCGGAAGCCATCAATGGCGTACTGCTGCAGCACCCGGCCGTGCTGGAAGCCGCCACCGTCGCCTTGCCGGACCCGACCTGGGGCGAAATCCCCGTTGCCTGCGTCGTATTGCGTCCTGGCATGGAGGTGGACAGCCAGCAACTGCTGCAGCATTGCTCCCGGCATCTGGGGGCACATGAATTGCCAAAACGCATCAGCTTTACGGGCCAATTGCCGCGCACGCCATCAGGCAAGGTCATCACGGCCCAGTTGCAGCACGCGCTTGCGCTCAGTCCGATGGAGGCAAGTGCACACGGCAACCAGCAGGAAGACATTTTTGCCCTGGCAACGGAACTCTTCCATCTCCCGGCCGGCGCCCTGAAGGGTGACTCCGGTCCCGCGAATACGCCAGGCTGGGATTCGCTGGCGCATATCAACTTCGTAATCGGCCTGGAAACCCTGTTCAAGGTACGCCTGAGTCCATCGGACGTGGTGCACATGGAAACGATGGACGCCACCGTGCAACTGATCCAGCGGTTGACGCGCTGAGATGACAAGCGCCCCGCCCCTGCGCGTCTGGCTGTACAGCGCACTCCTGGCCACGTCCATCACTGCCCTGGTTACGCTGCAATACTGGTCGCCGTGGCGCAAGCCTGACCATGCCGTTGCCGATCATACACGCGAGTTTCTCGACGCACCGGCCGATGGCAAGGTGCGCGTGCTGGGCCTGGGCTCGTCCCTGCTCTGGGCCGCCACGCCGCCCGGGCTGACACCGGCGGCACTGCCCGGCATCGACTGGATGCGCATGACCAAGCCCGGCACCGGCGTGGGTTATCTGGAACCCAGCCTCGACCTCATAGACCGCCATCCGCCGGATGTTCTGATCGTTGAAGAAAACATTCTGTTGCAGGATCCAGACAACGTGATCATGGATCAACTGCGACAAAATTTCATCTCGGCAAGCAAGGGACTGGTCTTCCAGCTTACCGGAAACGCACGCCTGGCACCGCCACAGGCCTATGTCGCACTGCTCGACCAACGCGAGTCTTTTGCGTGCGCCACCGTCCCGTCCCATATTCGACGGCGTGAAATGCTCAAAAATGCCGCCGCGATACAACTCATTTTTAACGACGCGATCGTCAACCTGCAACTAACTGAGCGCCTGCAGCGCCTGGCGCAACGGGACGTGCACATCGTGCTGCTGGAGCTGCGCCGCGCCGAACTGGTCGAGCAAATGATCGCGCCAGAAAAACACCGCTGGTTATTACAATTACGGCAAGCACTCCCCCCTGGTAGCCATATCCGCTACCTCCGCTCACCGATTTACGCACAGCAAGACCTGCATTGCGACGGCAGCCACATGAACGCAGCTGGCGCCCGCCTGTTTTCTCCCTGGTGGCAAGCGCAATTGCAGCAACTGCGGGACGGCCGCTAACATGGTGTGGCTGACAATTTTCGGCATGCTGTGCATGCCTGTGCTGGTCGCGCTTTACTGGCGCTTGCCGCCCGCCTGGCGGCCGTGGCTGCTGGTGGCAGGAGGCAGCGCACTGCTATGGCATGATGGCTGGATCAGCGTAGCGGCCTGGGCCGCCTTGCTGGCCTGGCTGGCCTTCATTTGCGGCCCGCAATGGCGCCGCCCGGCCCTGATGCAGACGCTGGGGCTGGCTGGCGTGTTGCTCGCCTTTATCGCCTACCAGTACGCCAAAGCCAGCCATGGCCTGGCTGCCTACCTGGGCTACGCCTTCGTGTCGCTGAAAGCCTGGCACCTGATCGCCGAACATGGCGGCGGTATCGCGCGCGACGGCCGTGCCGGTACGACCCTCGCTTATCTGCTATTCCCGCCCACCCTGGCTGTCGGCCCGATTCAGCGCCATGACGCCTTCCGCCTGGAATTGCTGCGCGCGCGCTGGGACGGGCAACTCGCCTCGCAAGCCCTGCAACGCATGCTGTATGGTTACTGCAAGGTGGTTTTACTGGCCGGCTATCTCCTCAACTTCAAGCTCAATGGCCTGCAACTGACGACGGGGTACACCTGGCTCGATGCCTACCTGCCCTTGCTGGGCTATGGTTTGAACCTGTACTGGCAATTCTCGGGCTATTGCGATATCGCCATCAGCTTTGCCGCGCTGCTGGGCATGCGCGTACCGGAAAATTTCCATTTCCCCTTTGCTGCCCGCAATCTGCCCGATTTCTGGCGCCGCTGGCACATCACGGTGTCCGAATGGTGCCGCGATTTCGTGTTCCGGCCCATCCTGACACGCAAGCGGCAATACCTGCTTGCCAGCCTGGGTAGCATGATCGTGCTGGGCTTGTGGCATGAGTTGTCGCCGCGCTACCTGGCCTGGGGCTTGCTCCATGGCGCCGGCCTGGCCATCGTCCACCTGTGGGGCAAGCATATGCCCTGGGCGGAGCCATTGCGCCGCTACGCCCTGTGGCGCGCCGTCAGCTGGTTCCTGACCTTGCAATTTGTCATACTGAGCTTCGCGCTGACGTCGACGCCGGACCTGCAGACCGCCTGGTCTTGCCTGACGGTGCTGTTCGCACCACTGTTACCTGGGAGTTAAGGTGTACCAATTTTTCTTGCGCTACCTGCCAGCACCGCTCGTGCACGGACTCTTCACGCTATGGTATGGGGGACTGTTGCTGCTGTTGTGGCTGAAATGGCCGCTGGCGCTGGGGGTGGGCTTCCGTTACGGACAACTGTAGGCGGGGACCGATGCAGGCATCGGCCCCGTTGCCGCTTACAGCAAGACCATATTGTCGCGATGGATCAGTTCATGGCCTTCCATGTAGCCGAGGATGGACTCGATTTCGGTGGACGGCTTGCGCATGATGCGGCGCGCTTCGCCGCTCGTGTAATTGGAAAGGCCGCGCGCCACTGACACGCCATCCGCATCGACGCAGGTGATCACGGCGCCGCGGCCGAATTCGCCGTTCACGCCCGTCACGCCGATCGGCAACAGCGACTTGCCTTCCTGGCGCAGCTTTTGCACGGCGCCCGCGTCCAGCACGACGGCACCGGCCGTGTGCAGATGATCGGCCATCCACTGCTTACGCGCCGTCAACTGCCCTGTTTGCGCCCGCAACTCCGTGCCGATCGCTTCGCCCTGGGCGAGGCGGCTGAGCACGTCGCTGTCGCGGCCCCAGGCGATGATCGTGTGGGCGCCCGACTTGGCGGCACGCTTGGCGGCGAGGATTTTCGTCAGCATGCCGCCACGTCCCAGGCTGCTGCCGGCGCCGCCGGCCATCGCTTCCAGGGCCGGATCGCCGGCGATGCCCTGCGTGATCAGGTAGGCGTTCGGGTCCTTGCGCGGGTCGGCCGAGAACAGACCGTGCTGGTCCGTCAGGATGACGAGCGCGTCGGCCTCGATCAGATTGGCGACCAGCGCGCCCAGGGTATCGTTGTCACCGAACTTGATTTCATCGGTGACGACGGTGTCGTTTTCATTGATGATCGGCACCACGCCCAGGCGCAGCAGGGTCGTCAGGGTGGAGCGGGCATTGAGGTAGCGTTCGCGGTCGGCCAGGTCGGCGTGCGTCAGCAGCACTTGCGCCGTGCCGAGGCTGTGGGCGCGGAAGCTGCTTTCATAGATTTGCGCCAGGCCCATCTGACCGACGGCGGCGCATGCCTGCAATTCGTGGATATCGGTGGGGCGCTGCTCGAAACCGAGGCGCAGCATGCCTTCGGCGATGGCGCCGGAGCTCACCAGCACGACTTCCTTGCCCAGGGCGCGCAAGCCTGAAATCTGCGCGGCCCAGCGCGCGATGGCGGCATGGTCGAGTCCGCGGCCATCGTTGGTGACCAGCGAAGAGCCGACTTTGATGATGATACGGGTAGCTTTTTGAATCACGGAATCCATGGGGCGGCGCTCTTCACTTAATAGACGTCAGCGCGCAGGACGCAGCAGCAGCAAGGCCAGCCCCGCCGTCAACTCCATTGCGCACATGAACAACACAAAACCCTGGGGCAAGCCGAAGCTGATGGCCGCAAACAGACGGCCGGCGGGCTGCGCCAGGAGCAACATTGCTGTGATATCGCCGAGGACAGGCGGTTCGCCCTGCCGTGCCGCGAACAGCGCCAGGAGCGCGGTAGCGCCCCAGACACCGACATGCGTGGCGTAGAACTGGCTGTAGCCATTGACGCCATTGAGGAAGATGCCCATGCCGGCCGCCATTTCATCGGCGAACAACAGGCAGGCGACCGCGCTCAGCCCGTAAGCATACGCGATCAGATGCAATACACGGCGCTGCCACGCTTGCTTGCGCGCTGGCGCGGCAGCGGCCGTCTGTACCGACATCAGGGTAAAGCCTTAGTCGAGGATCTTGAAACGCGGATCATCCGGGTCGATCGACGAGATACCGCGTGCTTCTTCGGTCATCTGCGTCTCTTCGGCACGGCTTTCGCTGTGTTTCTTCTCTTCCAGATGCTGGTAAATCGCATTTACCAGTTCCGGGCAACCCTGATGGTTCAGCGCGGAAATCTCGAAGACGGGACCTTTCCAGGCAAAACGCTTGAGGAAGTCCTTGACGATCTTCTTGCGCTCTTCTTCCGGCACCATGTCGAGCTTGTTCAACACCAGCCAGCGCGGCTTGTCGACCAGCGACTCGTCGTACTTTTTCAATTCCTTGACCAGCGCCTTGGCTTCCTTGACAGGATCGACGTTGGTTTCAAACGGTGCCAGGTCGACGATGTGCAACAGCAGACCCGTGCGCTGCAAGTGACGCAGGAATTGATGGCCCAGGCCCGCGCCTTCGGAAGCGCCTTCGATCAAGCCGGGAATGTCGGCGATCACAAAGCTCTTCTCGTGCGATACGCGCACCACGCCCAGGTTCGGGTGCAGGGTGGTAAATGGGTAATCGGCAATTTTCGGACGCGCGTTCGAGACGGCCGAAATGAAGGTCGACTTGCCGGCGTTCGGCATGCCCAGCAGGCCTACGTCAGCCAGGACTTTCAGTTCCAGGCGCAGTTCGCGGCGTTCGCCTTCCTTGCCTTCGCCTTTTTGGCGTGGTGCGCGGTTGGTCGAGGACTTGAAGTGGATATTGCCCCAGCCGCCTTCGCCGCCCTTGGCCAGCATTTCGATCTGGCCGTGCTCGGTCAGATCAGCCAGGATTTCGCCGCTCGCGTTGTCGATGATCAAGGTGCCAACCGGCATGCGCAGGTGGATATCATCGGCGCCCTTGCCATAGCAATCTGCGCCACGGCCAGGCTCGCCATTGCGAGCCTTGTGCATTTTGGAGAAGCGGAAATCGACGAGCGTGTTGATATTGCGGTCGGCGACTGCCCAAATGGTGCCGCCCTTGCCGCCATCGCCGCCATCGGGACCGCCAAAAGGCCGGAATTTTTCACGGCAGAAAGAGGCGCAGCCGTTGCCGCCATCGCCCGCGATGACTTCGATTTTTGCTTCGTCGATAAACTTCATAATTTTGCCGCCATAAAACTAAAAAGGCTCTACCTTGGGCAGAGCCTTTCGATTGAAGGCTTGCGCCTTACATCATGCGATCATTGCGGAGCGAACTGGCGCCCCGCGATGAATTACGCTGGTACTGCTGCGTTAGGTACAACGGTCACGAATTGCTTCGAGCCAGCACCTTTGACAACGAACTTCACTTTGCCCGCGATCAGCGCGAACAACGTGTGGTCCTTGCCCATGCCTACGCCTTCGCCGGCGCGCACTGGGGTGCCGCGTTGACGAATGATGATGCCGCCAGCATTGATAGCTTGGCCGCCGTAGACTTTAACGCCCAGACGTTTTGATTCTGAATCACGGCCGTTTCGCGTTGTGCCGCCGCCTTTTTTATGTGCCATTTAAGACTCCTTGATAGCTGATTAATTCAAACAGCGGCGATTAGCCGTTGATCGAAACGATTTGGATTTCGGTAAAATTCTGGCGATGGCCTTGATGCTTTTGGTAGTGCTTACGACGACGCATCTTGAAAATTTTGACCTTATCATGGCGACCATGCGCCACAACCGTAACCAGTACCGTTGCACCTTCGACCAATGGAGCACCAAACTTGATGCTATCGCCCGCGCCTACTGCGAGAACTTGATCGATGGTGATTTCGGAACCAATGTCTGCCGGTATCTGTTCTACTTTAAGTTTTTCGCCAGCGACAACTTTGTATTGTTTGCCACCGGTTTTTATGACCGCGTACATGATTTGAAACCTCATCAAATGTTGAAAGAATTTGTCCCACTGCCATGAAAAGCAAGCCATACACAACAGGGGGAACCAGCGATTATACACGGACTGATAAATTGCGTCAAAAAGTATTCACAAAGCTTGACGATCGTGGTATGTCGACAACCTGACCATCATGTCAGGCTTGCGCCGGGCAGACAGCAAAACGCGCGCCAGTGCCAACAAGATCAATCAATTGCTCTACAGTCATAGGCAAACGTCACGCACGCGCAAGCCTTGTCGTATAATCGCGGCACCCACAATCTAATGCAGGTTCGCCTTGTCTGACGCTAACAAACACGTTAACCAAAACACCATCGTGCAAACGATTGCCGCCGATATGGACGCAGTCAATACGGTGATCCGCCAAAAATTGCACTCCGATGTAATTCTGATCAACCAGATCGCTGAATACATCATCAGCGCAGGCGGCAAACGCATCCGTCCCGTGCTGATCTTGCTGGTGGCCAATGCCCACGCCTATCGCGGCACGGCGCACCATGAACTGGCCGCCGTGGTCGAATTCATCCACACCGCCACCCTGCTGCACGACGACGTCGTCGATGAGTCGTCGATGCGCCGCGGACGCCAGACGGCCAACGCCCTGTTCGGCAATGCCGCCTCCGTGCTGGTGGGCGACTTCCTGCACTCGCGCTCGTTCCAGCTGATGGTGTCGCTGAATAATATGCGCGTCATGCAAATCCTCTCCGACGCCACCAACGTGATCGCCGAAGGCGAAGTGCTGCAGTTGCTGAACATGCACGATCCGGACGTGACGCAAGAGAGCTACCTGAACGTCATCCGCTCGAAAACGGCCAAGCTGTTCGAAGCGTCGGCGCAACTGGGCGCCCTGATCGCCGGCGCCAGCGAAGACGACATCGAAGCGGCTGCCGAATACGGCCGCTCGCTGGGCACGGCCTTCCAGCTGATCGACGACGTGCTCGACTATGCAGGCGACGCCGCCGAAATCGGCAAGAACGTGGGCGACGACTTGCGCGAAGGCAAACCGACCATGCCGCTGATCTGGCTGATGGAAAACGGTACGCCGGAGCAACGCGAACTGGTGCGCAGCTGCATCGAGCAAGGCGACGAACAACATTTCGACGCCATCCTGGCCGCCATCACCAATAGTGGCGCCCTCGACTACACGCGCAAGCAGGCGGAAATCGCCGGCCAGCGCGCCGCCGATGCCATCGCCGGCTGGCCGGACAGCATCTACAAGCAATCCATGCTGCAACTGTGCTCGTTTGCCGTGGACCGCAATCACTGATCGCGTTTAGGTTAGAGCGAAGACAACGGCGCCAATGGCGCCGTTTTTTTATTGCTTTGCTACTTGCGCTCATGCTCCATCGCCGCGCCCGCCAACTCCTGCACGATGGCCGGCGCCGCTTCCAGCCGTTCGCTGTAGCGGCTGCCCAGATACTCGCGGCGGTCGCGCACCAGCAGGGTGAATTTATACAGCTCTTCCATCACGTCGACCAGGCGCTCGTAATACGGCGACGGCTTCATGCGGCCGTCATCGTCGAATTCCTGATACGCCTTGGCCACCGAAGACTGGTTCGGAATCGTTACCATACGCATCCAGCGTCCCAGCACGCGCAAGCCATTGACGGCATTGAACGATTGCGAGCCGCCCGATACTTGCATCACGGCAAGGGTCCGCCCCTGCGTGGGCCGCACGCTGCCCGTTTCCAGCGGCAGCCAGTCGATCTGCGATTTAAACACGCCCGTGACAGCGCCATGCCGCTCGGGGCTGCACCACACTTGCCCTTCCGACCACAGCGACAGTTCACGCAACTCCTGCACCTTCGGATGCTCGGGCGACACACTGTCGACCATGGGCAAGCCATGCGGGTCGAACACCCGCGTGTCGGCGCCAAAGTGGCGCAGGATGCGCTCCGCTTCCAGGGTCAGCAACTTGCTGTACGAACGCTCGCGCAAGGAACCGTACAGCAACAGGATGCGCGGTGCATGCGTGGACACATTGACCGGCGCCAATTTATCCAGGCTGGGCACGTCCAGGTGGGCGGCACTGATATTCGGCAACTCTTCCATTTATGCCACCGGCTTGCCGTCGGCGCCGACCACGGCCTGGCCGTCTTCCTTGGCAAACGCGCCTTGCTGCGGCAGCGGCAGGATCTCCAGCACTTTTTCCGATGGCCGGCACAGGCGCACGCCCAGTTCCGTGACGACGATGGGGCGGTTGATCAAGATAGGATGGGCTTGCATGGCGTCGAGCAGGGTTGCGTCCGGCAAATCCGGATTGGCCAAGCCCAGCTCGTCGTACAGGGCGCCCTTGTCGCGCATCACCGCGCGCACGGACAGGCCCGCACGCTGGATCAGGTCGACCAGTTCCTCGCGCGATGGCGGATGCTTGACGTAATCGATGATGACGGGTTCGACACCCGTGTTGCGGATCAGGGCCAGGGTATTGCGCGAGGTGCCGCAGGCCGTGTTGTGGTAAATCGTGATCGTCATGTCGTGATGTCCTTCGGTAAAGTAGATTCAGTGACGCAGCAAGGCGCGCCAGCACAGCAGTTCTCGGTCAAGAAAGCCAGCAAGCCGTTCATGCCCGCATAGTTGGCCGCATAGATGATGGAACGGCCCGCCTTGCTTGCCGTCACCAGATTGGCGTGCGCCAGTTCTTTCAAGTGAAACGACAGGGACGAAGGCGCAATCGCCAGCGCTTCGGCAATTTTCGTCGCGGCCAGGCCTTGCGGCCCCGCTTGCACCAGCAGGCGGAACACGGCCAGCCGCGATTCCTGTGCCAGCGCAGCCAGGGCCGCGATGGCGGCAACATTCGTCAGCGGCGCCGCCCCGCTCGCTATTGTCTGTGTATTTTTCATATTTCAATAATAGTCGAATTATTGAATCATTTCAAGCGACATACCTTAGCTACCCATCTTACGTAACCTAGCGCACCGACTGTCATGATCAATCGGTCTACCTTGATGAAAAAATCACTGCGATTGGCATTCCCATGACACGCTCGACACCCCTGAAAATCCTCGGCTGGAGCCTGGCCGCCCTGCTGGCCCTGGTCGCCATCGTGGTCATCTTGGTGCTGACCTTCGACTGGAACCGCGCCCGCCCCTACATCAACGAAAAGGTGTCGGAAAGCACGGGCCGTACCTTCGTCATCGGCGGCGATTTACAGGTGAAATGGAAGCAAGGGTTGAAAACGGAGCCGGGCTGGCGCCGCTACGTGCCGCGCCCCATCATCAGCGCGCAGGACGTGCACATGAGCAACCCTGACTGGGCGACGGCCGGCCCGCAACTGGCCAGCGCGAAACGCATCGACGTGGCCATCCATCCGCTGCCCCTGCTGCAGCACAGGCTGGTGCTGACGGATCTGGCCCTAGCCTCTCCCAACATTGCCTTGCAGCGGCGCGCCGATGGCAGCAACAGCTGGACCTTGAAGGACAATGGCCCTTCGGCATGGGACGTGGGAATCCAACGCATGGCCTTCGGTGACGGCGTCATCCGCTACCTCGACGAGGGCATCGCGCTGGACATGCACGCCAAGGTCAGCTCGACGGCGCCCGACGCCACGCCGGGCGATGCACCAGGCAATGCGCCCGTGCAGAAATACGGCATCGCCTTCACCCTGGGCGGCAGCTACCGCAAGGCGCCCGTGACGGGTGGCGGCAAGGCGGGCGCCGTGCTGACATTGACTGATAACAACACCGTGTATCCCGTGCAGGCGCATGCCGTGCTGGGCAAGAACAAGGCCAGTATCGACGGCACACTGACGGATCCACGCTCGCTGTCGGGCATCGATTTGCAGCTGAGCCTGGCCGGCGCCAGCATGGCGGATCTGTATCCGCTGACGGGCGTGCTGCTGCCGGAAACGCCGGACTACGCCACCAAGGGTCGCCTGCTGGGCAAGAAAGACGGCGCCACCTGGAACTGGATCTATCAAAACTTCAAGGGCACGGTGGGCCAGAGCGACCTGGGCGGCACCCTGCAATACCTGCCGCGCCAGCCGCGTCCCCTGCTGCGCGGCGAAGTGACGTCGCAGCAACTCCGCCTGGAAGACCTGGGTCCCACCATCGGCGCCGACAGCAATGCCCAAAAACAGGCGCGCGGCAAGGCGCCCGTGCAACCGGACAACAAAGCCTTGCCCGTGGAACAGTTCAACACGGCCAAATGGAATGCGCTCGATGCCGACGTGAAATTCACGGGCAAGAAACTCGTGCGCACGCACGATATCCCGCTCAACGACATCGTCGCCAACATCCACATGAAAGACAAGGTGCTGAGTTTGACGCCGCTCAACTTCGGCATGGCCGGCGGCGACATCACCTCGAACATCACGCTCGACGGCCGCCAAAAGACCATCGCCGCGCAAGCCAAGGTAGCAGCGCGCCACCTCAAGATACACGAACTGTTTCCCAAGCTGCAATCGATGCAAGCGAGCTTCGGTGAAGTGTATGGCGACGCGGCACTGACGGGCCACGGCAATTCCGTCTCGGCCATGCTGGCCAGCGCGAATGGCGAACTGGCGGCCACCGTCAGCGAAGGCTCCGTCAGCCAATTCATGCTGGAACTGGCGGGCCTGAACCTGGCCAACGCCGTCTTCGTGAAAATCTTTGGCGACAAGCAAGTCCACCTGAATTGCCTGGCCAGCGATTTCGCCGTCACGAATGGCCAGGCCGACGTGCGCCGCTTCGTGCTCGACACGGACACGGCCGTGGTCAATGTCACGGGCAACGTCAACCTGGCCCACGAAACCCTGGACCTGGACGTGCGCCCCCGTACCAAGGGTGCCCGCATCATCACCTTGCGCACGCCGCTGTACGCGAAAGGCACGTTCAAGAACCCGGACGTTGGCCCGCAAAAAGGCCCGCTGGCCCTGAAAGCCGGCGCCGCCGTGGCCCTGGCCACCGTCGTCACGCCGCTGGCCGCCCTGCTGCCGCTGGTCAACGTCGACAAAGCCCCCGACACGGACTGCGCCGCCGTCATGGCACAAGCCAACGCCACCCGCAAAGCCCCGACTTCGCCGGCAACAAATGCGCCCGCCAAGAAAGTGAGCGAGGCGGAGATCAAGAAGGCCCAGCAGGAAAAGAAATAGGGCTTGATGTAGCCGCTTGAAAGCCGCTCCGCCATCTGCTGTAATGAAGGAGCGGGGTGTGGCTCAGCCTGGTAGAGCGCTGCGTTCGGGACGCAGAGGCCGGAGGTTCGAATCCTCTCACCCCGACCAGCCTTTTCCCCTCACTGGGCCGGCTTGAACTGCTTGCATTTTGACCTGCGCGTTGGCGACTTGCCGAGAAGTATGATATTAATTTCACCATTAACATCTTAACCACTTCTCGCGCAAAGGCTTGACCGATGTCTTTCCTGATAGTTCTGGCCGCACTGGCCTTCCTCATGCTGGCCGCCTACCGCGGCTACAGCGTGATCCTGTTTGCGCCTGTCGCTGCACTGGGCGCCGTGCTGCTTACCGATCCGTCCGCCGTGCCGGCTGTCTTCAGCGGCATCTTCATGGAAAAGATGGTCGGCTTTATCAAGCTGTATTTCCCCGTCTTTTTGCTGGGCGCCGTGTTCGGCAAGCTGATTGAGCTGTCCGGCTTTTCCCAGTCCATCGTCGTGGCCGCCATCCGCTATATCGGCAGTGCGCGCGCGAATGCCGTCATCGTTGCCGTGTGCGCAGCCCTGACGTACGGCGGCGTGTCGCTGTTCGTGGTGGTGTTTGCCGTGTATCCGTTCGCGGCTGAACTGTACCGCCAGAGCAATATCCCCAAGCGGCTGATGCCGGGCGCCATCGCCCTGGGCGCGTTTTCCTTCACCATGGATACCTTGCCCGGCACACCGCAAATCCAGAACATCATCCCCACCACCTTTTTCAATACGACCGGCTGGGCCGCGCCGTGGCTGGGCACTATCGGCGCCGTGCTGACGGTGATCATGGGACTGGCTTTCCTCGAATGGCGCCGGCGTTCCGTCATGGCGACGGGCGAAGGCTATGGGACCGAGGCCGACAAGGCCACAGCCGACGAGGGCGACTTGCCCCATCCGCTGCTGTCGGTAGCGCCTCTGGTGCTGGTCGGCGTGGCCAACTTTGCGCTGACCAAGCTGATCCCGCACTGGTACGGCGACAGCTATATGCTCACCGCCGAGGCGTTGCCAGGGCTGCACGCGCCCGTGTCGACGTCGATCGCTTCAGTGACAGGCATCTGGGCCGTGGAAGGCGCCTTGCTGCTGGGTATCTTGCTCGTCTGCGCGACGGCCTTCGGGCGCATCCGCGCCGCCTTTGCCGAAGGCACCAAGGCGGCCGTGGGCGGCGCCTTGCTGGCGGCCATGAATACGGCGTCCGAATATGGCTTTGGCGGCGTCATCGCGGCCCTGCCCGGCTTCCTTGCCGTCAGCAACACCTTGCGCAGCGTGCCCGATCCGCTCGTCAACGCGGCCGTGTCCGTGACGACCCTGGCCGGCATTACGGGATCGGCCTCGGGCGGCATGAGCATCGCGCTGGCGGCCATGTCAGACAGTTTTATCCAGGCCGCGCAGCAGGCGCACATCCCGCTGGAAGTGATGCACCGCGTGGTGGCCATGGCCAGCGGCGGCATGGATACCTTGCCGCACAATGGCGCCGTGATCACCCTGCTGGCCGTCACAGGCCTCACGCACCGCCAGTCCTACCGCGACATTTTCGGCATCACCGTCATCAAGACGGTGGCCGTGTTTTTAGTGATCGGTATTTACTACCTGACAGGGCTGGTATGATCGCGTCTTCGCCGACGCTCACTCGCACCGCTCCATGAATCATTTCCAGGTATTGATCGCTGCGGTCGCGGCCGTGGTGCTGTTCTTGTACAGCTTGCAAGCTTTCAGCCGTGAACTGCAAGCGATGGGCGGCGCCGGCATGCAAGCCTGGCTGGCGCGAGTCACCACCAACCGCTGGTACGGCTTTCTCGTCGGCGCCATCGCCACGGCGCTGGTGCAGTCGAGCAGCGCCACGACGGCGCTGGCCGTCGCCCTCGTCGATGCACAAGTGATCAGCTTTGCGGGCAGTTTGGCAATCCTCTTGGGTGCGAATGTCGGCACGACGGCCACGGCCTGGCTGGTGTCGATGAAGCTGACGGGCATCGGCCCGCTGTTCATCATTGCCGGCGCCCTCGTCTCCAGCCTGCCCAGCAAGATACAGGCGCTGGGCAAGGCGGCGTTTTACTTTGGCTTGATCTTCTTCGCCCTGGACCTGATCTCGAGCGAACTCAAGCCGCTGCAGGCGCAACCGTGGTTTGTCGATACCCTGGCGCAGGCGCGCGAACCGTGGATCGCCTTGCTGATGGGCGCGCTATTTACGGCGCTGGTGCAATCGAGCAGCGTCTCCACCGGCCTGGCCATCGTGCTGACGCAGCACCAGCTGATCCCAGCCGAAGCGGCCATCGCCATCGTCGTGGGCGCGAATGTCGGCTCTACCTCGACGGCGCTGCTGTCGAGCCTGCAGATGAGCGCCAACGCGCAAGCCACGGCCAAGGCCAACTTCCTGTTCAACCTGGCCGGCGCGTTGGCCTTCTTCCCCTTTATTCCCGCCCTGTCGAACGCCTTGCTGCCGCTGGCCGGCACGGCCGTGGCGGCCGCGCACCTGATTTTCAACCTGTGCGTTGGACTGTGTTTCCTCGTGTTCCTGCCCTACCTCCAGCCGCGCCTGATGCGCTGGCTGAAGGCGGCTCCCGCCTGAGTCTATTTCACGGCCGGCGCGGTACCCACCGGCTGCGCCGGCTTGAACACATGGCTGATGCCCATGGTCAGCAGCGGACCGGCCAGCGCCAGGTAGGAACTGTCCACGCCGTACGGATTGCCCGCCAGGAACCAGCCAATCGTGGCGATCACGGAGACGATCACGCCGACAAAGGCGCCGCGCGGCGTGCCGAATTTCGGCGCATAGAAGGCCATCAGCACCAGCACGGCCAGGGTGGCGCGCAGGGCCTTGCCGAGGAAGGCGATCATCAGCAATTTTTCCGCATACAGCGCCAGCACCAGCGGCAGCAATCCCGCCACGACGATGGCGATGCGCAGGAACATCAGCGATTTCGCGTCATTCTTCGCCTTGTTGTACCAGGGATCGTAAAAATCCTTCATGGCCAGGGTGGCCGATGCCAGGGTGGTGGCGGAAATGCCGCCGAACAGGGCGCCGGCCAGGCCCACGATCATGATGCTGGCGGAAAATGCCGGCATGTGGGCGATCAGGGTCGGGAAGGCATCGATCGACTTCATGCCCGGATACAGCACGGCGCTGCACATGCCGATCAGGGCCGCCATCAGGCCGAACGGGATCATCAGCGACGACACGTAATAGCAGGCGCGCTTGGCCACGGCCGGATTGTCCGTGCTGACCAGCGCCTGGATCACGTATTGCGTGGCGAAGATGGAACCGATGCCGCCGATCATCCAGGCGATGATCTGGCCCCAGCCGATCTCGACCCAGTTGAACATCTTGGCCGGCAGCTGCGCCTGCAGTGCGCCGATGCCGCCTGTCGCTTCCAGCGCATACGCCAGCGCCAGGATCACGCCCAGATACTTGACGATGGAGTGGGCGAAATTGGTGTACACGACCGAGCGCATGCCGCCCAGGCTGACATAGATCACGGTGATGGCGCCCACCAGCAAGATGGCCACGGTCTTGTTGATGTGCAGCACGGCCGCCAGCACGGCGCCGCCACTCGCGTACAGGGCCACGGCAACGATGCTCAGCGCAACGATGGTGAGGATGGAGGCCGCATAGCGCACGGGTTCGCCGTAGGTTTGCGCAAGGATGCCGGAAATCGTCGACTGCCCGCTTTCCTTGTATTTTTTCACCAGCACGATGGCCAGCAGCAAGAAGCCCAGCGACAGCGCCACCAGATTCCAGGCGGCGGAAATACCCAGTTCATAACCCTTCTGGGCCGTGCCGATGCTGACGGAACTGCCGATGAATTCCGACAATAGCAACGCGCCGATCAGGTAGGCGGGATAGTTGCGCCCGCCCGCCGTCATGCCTTCGGCGCTGTTGGCATGCTTGCGCACGCTATAGGTAATGTACGACATGAGGGCGAAATAGCCCACCGTGACCGCGGCGATAATGATCAATCTGTTTTCCATCCGTCTACTCCAAGTCTGCTTTTCTTATTATTATTTTTCAAGAAAGCTTCCCCTGCCGCATGCCGGACCAGCCGGCGGTGGTGCTCAGGGAAAAACTACATTCCTGCCGTACCGATACGGTACAGCAAGCCTCACACTAAAAAATTCCGCAACTGCGCTGTAAACAGGTCTGCCGCCTCGATGTTCGAAATATGCGAGGCGGGCAGGCTTGCCAGGCGGGCGCCCGCGATCTGCTGCTGCAGCCAGCGCGCGTCGTCGATGGTGGTCACGGGATCGTGCTCGCCTGCGATGATCAGGGTCGGCACGGTGATCGTGCCGACGCCAGCGTGCAAGTCCGCCTGGGCCAGCACGTCGCAGCAGGCCGCGTAGCCGCCCGCATCCTGGCCGCGCAAGGTGCCGACCAGGCGCGCCACCGTGTCCGCTTCACGCGCGATAAACTGCGGCGTGAACCAGCGCGCGGCGGCGCTATCGGCCACCGCGGCCATGCCGTCGCGGCGCACTTGCTCCGCCCGCAACTGCCACGGCGCGGCGCCGCCGATGCGCGCCGCCGTATTCGCCAGCACGAGCTGCGTCAAACGTCGCGGCTGGTGAACGCCCAGCCACTGGCCCGTCAAGCCGCCCATGGAAATGCCGCAGAATGCAGCGCGTTCGATATCGAGGTGGTCGAGCAGCGCCACCACGTCCAGCCCCAACCGCTCGATGCCGAACGGCGCGCCGCCGCTCGCCGACTGGCCATGGCCACGCGTGTCGTAGCGCACGACAAAAAAGTCGCCGGCCAGCGCGGCCGCCTGCGCATCCCACATGGACAGGTCCGTGCCAAGGGAATTCGACAGGACCAGGCAAGGCTTGCGGCGCTCGCCATCCGTGCGGTAATGCAGGCCGATACCATCCACCGCGCACGTTTTCCCGACAATGTCGTTGCCTATCATTAGATGTCTCCTCAGGAATCGTCGTCGCGCACGGACGAAGGATGGCGGCACAGCGGCATCACGTCGATCTGCATGTAGGGGAACAAAGGCAGGGAGGTGAGCAAGTTGTGCAACTCGTCCACGCTGTCCACATCGAAAACGCTGATGTTGGCGTACTGGCCGGCGATGCGCCACAGGTGGCGCCACTTGCCCTCGTGCTGCAGGCGCTGCGCCAGTGCCTTTTCCGTCTGCTTGAGCTGCGCCGCCTGCTCGGTGGGCATGCTCAATGGCAGGCTTACGTTCATGCGTACATGGAATAACATGGTTTCTCCTTATTGACGCTGCATGACGCGCAGCTTGTCCATATCGATCTCGACGCCCAGGCCCGGACCCGTCGGCACCTGCAGCATGAAGTCGCGGTACACGAGCGGTTCGCGCAAGACTTCCTGCGTCAGCAGCAGTGGCCCGAACAGTTCAGTACCCCAGGCCAGTTCGGCAAACGTGGAGCAGACGTGGGCCGTGGCGGCCGTGCCGACGCCGCCTTCGAGCATGGTGCCGCCATACAGGCCGACGCCGGCCAGGCGCGCCACGGTGGCCACTTCCAGCGCGGGCAGCAAGCCGCCCGACTGGGTGATTTTCACCGCAAACACGTCGGCCGCATCGGCCTGGGCCAGTGCCAGCGCATCGGCGGGACCATGCAAGGCTTCATCAGCCATGATGGCCACGTCGAAGCGCTGCTTCAGGCGCGCCAGCGCGGCGCGGTTGCCCGCCTTGACCGGTTGCTCGATCAAGTCGATGCCGCCCGCTTCCAGCGCGGCGATGCCGCGCACGGCGTCCGTCTCGCTCCAGGCCTGGTTGACGTCAACGCGCACGCTGGCCCGTTCGCCCAGCGCCCGCTTGATCTCCAGTACGTGGGCCACGTCATCCAT
This sequence comes from Janthinobacterium sp. BJB426, assembly GCF_002735705.1. Taxonomy (GTDB): domain Bacteria; phylum Pseudomonadota; class Gammaproteobacteria; order Burkholderiales; family Burkholderiaceae_D; genus Janthinobacterium. The sequence goes on along the minus strand of NZ_PDZL01000012.1, from coordinate 72,067 downwards.
CACGTCGCGCAAGCCGATCTTCAGCTTGAAGATGCGGTGACGGCGCAGTTCCAGCATTTTTTCCCCTTCGGCGATATCGCGCGCCGTGTCGCCGCTGGCCAGCACCCAGGCCACGGGCAGCGCATCGCGCACGCGGCCGCCCAGCAATTCCGACAGCGGCACATTCAGGCGGCGCGCCTGGGCGTCCAGCAGGGCCGTTTCGATCGCGCACTTGGCGAAGCGGTTGCCCTGGATGAGCTTGCGCACCCTGGCCATGGCCTTGGCCACTTCGCTCGCTTCCATGCCGACCAGCAGCGGCGCGATATAGGTGTCGATATTCGTCTTGATGCTTTCCGGGCTTTCGCCGCCGTAGCCCAAGCCGCCGATGGTGGTCGCTTCGCCCCAGCCCGTGATGCCATCGGCGCAGCGCAGCCGCACCAGCACCAGGGTTTGCGTATTCATGGTGGCGACGGACATGCGGTGCGGGCGAATGGTTGGCACATCGACCAGGTAGGTCTCGATATTTTGAATCATATTTATTCCGTATAATTCTGTGGAGTGGTTACACGATATGCCCCGAATCTCCCTACGTCCAACACCGAGTTGGTATCAAACCTATACCTGAAAGGTATGAATATGGAATTACGGCACTTGCGCTACTTCGTTGCGGTCGCGGAGGAAAGGAACTTCACGCGGGCCGCCGCGCGCCTGCACATCGCGCAGCCGCCGCTGAGCCGGCAGATGCAGCAACTGGAAGAAATCCTGGGCGTGGTGCTGATCGAAAAGGGGTCACGGCCCTTGCGGCTGACGGAAGCGGGCGAGTTTTTCCTCGCCCATGCGCGGCCCCTGCTCGACCAGGTACGCGACCTGCAGGCGATGACGCAGCGTGTCGGCAAGCTGGAACGCACGCTGTCGATCGGCTTCGTCGCCTCGACCCTGTATGGGGAGTTACCCGACATCGTGCACCGCTTTTGCGAGCGTCATCCCGAGGTGGACGTAAGCCTGCATGAAATGACGACGGTGCAGCAGTTGAAGGCCCTGAAGGAAGGCCGCATCGACGTGGGATTCGGACGATTGAAAAGCGAAGATCCCAGTATCCGCCGCATCCTGCTGCGCGAAGAGCGCCTGGTGGTGGCGCTGCCGCCCGGCCACCGGCTGGCCAGGGGGGAAGGCGGATTGCGCCTGACTGACCTGGTGCACGAAACCCTGCTCGTGTATCCGAAAGCACCCCGTCCCAGTTTTGCCGACCAGGTGCTGGCCATGTTCAGCGAAGGCAATGTCACGCCCGGTCCCGTCACGGAAGTGCGCGAGCTGCAGATTTCCATGGGACTGGTGGCGGCCGGCCAAGGCATTTCCATCGTGCCGGAAAGCGTGCAGGCCATGCACCACCGGAACGTCGTGTACCGCAAGCTGGACGACAAGCATGCGTTCTCGCCCATCTTATTCAGCATGCGGCATATGGACCGCTCGCCGGAACTGGAAAACCTCCTCGCCGCCGTATACTCAATCTACGATGAACACGGCATCGCGCACGTCAAGGAAAGCCTGTAGCAGTGACTACGCCGCGTCGGCCAGCAATGTCGGGCGCAGCGCGCGGATGCGCAGTTCCGTGAAATAGCCGCCCGCCTCGTTGTAGCGCAGGTAGTAACGGCCGCAGTTCAGGCAGCGGGCCACCTGGCTCAGATTGGCGGGATAGTAGCGCGGGGCGATGGGTGCATCCGCACTGTCGTAGCGCGTGCCGTGCGGGTGGTACTCGGCAAACGTCGGTTCCTCGTACGGGTCTTCGCGCAGGGTGCCGACTTCTTCAAAGCGGTCCAGCTCCAGCGAAGTGGGAAGGCGCTGCCAGGCGTCCAGCGGGACGGCGCAGCAGCTGCATTTTTTTGTCACCAGCGCCGACGCGGCGGCCAGTGCGGACAAAGCGGGAAAGTCGATGAATACCATGGTTCAGCCTATGCAAAGGGGCGGCCCATGGCAACGAGCCTGGCCGCGCCCTTTCATTCTAGCCCAGCAAGCGATTTGCCATGTGCCCCGTCATCTTGCCGCCCGGCGCCAGCGGCCATGCCGCACCAGGATCAGCTCGAGCAGCATCAGCATGCCGCCGGAGACGAGCAGCAGCGGCATCAGCGCGCACATGCCGGCCGCCACCAGCCAGGCCAGCGCAGAAGGCGAGGTCCAGGCGCCAGGCAGCAGCCTGGGCAAGCCCAGCGAGCCAGGCAAGCGCCGCTTGAAAAACATCAACCAGCCCGACACCAGCGAGAACAGCACGCTGGCGCCGAACAGCAGTAGCAAGGCCTGGTTCCACCAGCCGAATTCGCCACGGTGGAACGGAATGCCGATGGCGGTGGCCTTGCCGAACGCCGTCTGCGCCTCCCACCCTGCATAGTACAAAGGCTTGCCGCTGTAGGCATCGAATTGCAGGTCGAAGCGCAAGGTGGGCTGGCTGCGGTCGGCCATGGTGGCGCGCCACACATCATCCTGGCTGGCCGGCGCCGTCAGCTGCACGGCGATGGCGGGCGCGTGGCTGCGCGCTACCTGCCACGCCTCCTGCCAGTCGAGCGGAGCGCCCGCCTCGGTCGAATGCAGGCTGCGCGGCACGGGCGGCGGCGCCTGGCCGCTGACATCGCGCAGCGCGCGGATGCGCCCGCCCGCCTGCTGGCTCCACGTCAGCCCCGTCGTCAGGATCACGACGCTGACGATGCCGAGCGCCACGCCAAGAAAAGCATGCCACTGGCGCCAGCCGTTGCGGCCCCGCGCGCCCCGCTTCGGCAAGCCCGATTGCGCGCCGCGCGGCCACCACAGGACCACACCCGTCACCAGCATCACCATCAGCCAGCTGGCCGCCAGCTCGATCATCCAGCGCCAGCCATCATTCTGCAGCAGGCGCGAATGCAGCTTTTTCGCCCAGTTGCCAAAGCGCTCGCTGCTGGCCAGGCTGCCCAGCACGCGGGCGTCATACGGATTCACATACACGATGATGGCTTGCGCGGGCAGGCCAAACTTCGGCTTGGCCGGCGCGGCATGTCCGCCATGGCCCGCATGTTCATCCTGCGCGCCGCCGGGCGGCGCAAAAGCCACCAGCACCGCGTCATCCGATTGAAACGGCGGCACCACGTGCTGCACCGTCCAGCCGCGCGGCGCGGCCCGCTCCGCTGCCGTCACGGCGGCGTCCAGCGGCAGCGTCGAGTCCTGCGGCGCCACATGATCGAGGTGCTGGTACAGCCTTGCCTCGATCTGCGGCGTGAACACATACAACATGCCCGTCAGGGTGGCCACCAGGGCAAACGGCGAGGCGATCAGCGCGGCCCAGAAATGGATGCGCCAGTACAGGCTTTTACGCCGCGCGATGAGAAAGGTGTGATCGTCCATGGCTATCCTCACAGTGCGTTGAAGGTATAGCCCAGGCCCAGCATCACGCTGCGCGGCGCGCCGGGCGTGTACTGATTCTGCGTATTGGCCGCGTAGCTGCCCGTGCCCGCGTAACTGCTGCTGGCCGAATCGGCATAGCGTTTATCTGCCAGGTTGCGCACCTGCGCCCACGCTTCCAGCCCGCGCGCGAGCTGATAGCTGGCGCGCACATTCAGCAGCGCATGGCCCTGGTATTCCACCGTGTTGGCATTGTTCATCCAGTAGCGGCCCTGGTGCACGGCTTCAAGCGCGATACGGGCGCCGGCCACGGGCTTGTAGCCGATCTCGAACGACGTGATGTCGCGCGGCGCCTGCGGCATGGTGCGGCCGCTGTAATCGAGGGTGGACGACACCTGGTAGCGCAGGTAGCGGTGGCGCGCGATGGCCGTGGCGAAGCGCGCGTCGAACGGGCCGCTGTCGTAGTTCAGGCCCAGCTCCAGGCCTTCGCTGCGCGTGCGCCCCGCATTGCGGTTTTCGCTGTTGCCCGGCGAGAGCGTGTAGCTGACGATGGTGTCGCGCCCGTCGAGCCGGTACAGGGCCGTGTCGAGTTTCAAGCGGCCCTGCAAAAAGGCCCAGCGCAAGCCCAGTTCATAGTTGTTGTAGACGGACGGCTGCAAATCGGCGATGCCCGTCTTGCCATACAGCTGGCTCACCTCGGGCGGCGTGAAGCCCTGGCTGACGTTTGCATACGCGCTGCCCGCATGGCCAATGGCGTAGGTGGCGCCCAGCTTCGGGCTCACATGCGAAAAGCTGCGCGACTCGTCGGGCGCACCGTAATTGACGCTGCCGCCGGGCGCCAGCTTGTTATGGTAGTCGTAGCGGATGGCGTCCGAGCGGCCGCCCAGCACCACGCGCGTACCCGCCAGCGGCGTAAATTCCCATTGCGCGAAGACGGCCGTATTGAGGATATCCGTCTGGTAGTCGCGCACGCCCTGCGGGTTGCTCGCATTGGCCAGCGAATAGCGCAGGTAGCGGCCCGTGGCCGCATCGCGCACGATGGACAGGTTATCGCTGACAAAGGGATTGTCGCTCTTGTCGACATACACGCCGGCAATCAGGCGCGAACGCAGCCACGCGAATTCCTGCTGGTGTTTCACGTCCAGCCCCAGCGAATCGACGTGGTTGTTGTTGATGACGCCCTTGCACAGCATGCCCGCGCAGCTGCCGATGGAGTACGCGGGAATCTGCCCATGGTCGTTCTTGCGCGTAAAAACGGTGACGGTGCTCGTGCCATTGGCCGTCGTCGCGCCTTCCCACGCCAGATTCATGCGCGTGGTCTTGTCCTTGCGGTAGGTGAACGTGTTCAGGCTCTTGCCAGGATTGCTGCGGTAATCATTCTCGAACAGGCTGCCCGTCATGGCCGCATCGAGATCCGTGTGGACGATGGTGGCGCGCAGCTGCGAGGTGGGGCTGAGCGCATAGTCGGCGCGCAGCGAGAACGAATCCTTGTCGCCATAGCTGTACTCTTGCCAGTTGTCGCGCGAGCGGCGCGAACTGTAGTGGGAAAAGCGCAATCCCAGCGGCCCCCAGGTATCGCTGGCGGACGTATCGTAGCGGGTGTAGCCGGCCACGTTATCGCGTCGCACGCCCACCTTGGCCATCGGCGTCGCGCTGGCGCCGGCTGTCAGGAAATTGACGGCACCGCCGACGGCGTTGCTGCCATACAGCGAGGATGCGGCGCCCTTCACCACTTCCACGCCGCTGGCGCCCGCCATGTTCATCTCGTTGAGCGAGTTATGGTTGAAGACACCCAGCGGGCGGATGGGAATGCCGTCTTCCAGGTACTGATAGACGGCATTCGTGCCGATCGGCTGGCGGATGCTCATGCTGTGCTGCTCGTTGCCCAGGTCATTCCAGTACACGCCGGCGATGCGGTTGAGGATATCGCCCATGGTCTTGGGCTTGTCGCGTTCCAGGTTTTTGGCGTTGACGACACCGATGGCCTGCGGCGTCTCGGATAGCCACGATTGCGCGCGCGAGCCGGAAACGACGACGGTGTCGATGCCGTGGTCGGTTTGATCAGTTTGCTGCGCCCGCGCGCAGGGGTAAGCCACGGTGATGGCGACGGCCAGCACCAATAATGTCTTGTTCATGTGATTCTCGTTTAAGTGTGCGGATGCGGCGCGTCACACCGCAAGGTGGACAGCGCCAACATTGAAAATGCAAAAACTTAAACGAGGGCGGGCGGCGCGCGCGATTGCGCGGTGGACCAGATGAACAGGGGCGATGGGGACTGGTAGTACAGTGCCGGGAAAATGGCCGTGCCGCTGGCCACAGGCAGCGGCAGCACGGGGTTCGTCGGCGGCAGGCCGACGGAACCCGCATGCGTGGAACAGAAGGCGCAATGCTCCATCTGCATGGCCTTGCCGCCGGATTTTTCGTCAGCGGCGCCGTCATCATCGGCCTGCACAAGCTGAACGAAGCGGATGCCGGCCACCGAGCAGATTTCGGCCCAGCCGGAGCCGGACTCCTGCTTGGCGTTGGCGACGGCCTGGGAAATCGATGGCGCGAGCGCCGCCAGCAGGATCGCAAAGCAGGCGATCCAGGCGGCGAAGCGGCGCGTGAACAAGGTCATTCCCATGGCCGCATTTTACCAGCGGCCGCCGGGACTGGGTAGCGGAAAGCGGCTCAGGCGGCCGGGCAGGCGGCGTTGCCGTTGTCAAAAGCGCGCACCACGCTCGCCGTATCGGCGGCGATGCGGCTCACGGCGCGGCGATGGCCGAGCACCAGTTCATCGTAGCCGGCACCCACTTTTTCATTGGCTATCGTGCGGCAAGTGACTACCTTGCTGCTGGCCAGCTGGCGCACGCTCCACACGGCGTCGATCAGCGCGTACTGTCCCATCACCGATTCAAAACGCTGCACATTGGTGCTGATGCGGTACACGGGCAAGTTGTCCGGATGCGGCGTGCGGAACACATCGATGGCGCCCAGATCGCTCGTCACCGCCGTCGACAGGGCCTGGCCGATCTCGCCGGCCAGCGGCCCCGCCCAGCGCTGCTGCTCCAGCAATTCGATGCGGCCCGATGGCGCCGTCACAACAAACTGGTTGCGGCTCACCTGCTGCGGCACGCTGACGGCCAGCACCTCGACATAGTATTTGACGGGTTTGGCCGCCTGCGCGTCGGCGCCGCCACTGAGTGTATAGAAGTGCTCTGGCTGTGGCGTAGAGCAGGCGCCCAGCAGGCTGGCCGCCAGCAGCGCGGAAAAAATTGGCTTCATCATTTTTTTTCATCTCCTTTTTTACCGCGGATCAGGGACTCGGGATGACGTTCCAGGTAGTCCGACAGCGCGTTCAGCGATTGCAGGGTTTGCGTCAGCTGCTGCAAGGCCTGGCGCACGTCCGACTGCAGCGGCGAATCCTTTTGCAGCACCTGTTCGGCCGTACCGAAGGTCTGTTTCGCCGCCGTCAGGGTATCGCGCATCTCCGGCACCACCTGGCCATCGAGCTGCTTGAACAGGGTATTGGCTTGCTTGATCGTGGCGTTCAGGTTGCTGCCGATCTCCGCGTACGGCACCTGGTCCAGCTTGCGGGCGATGCTGGCGATCTGCGTCTGCAGTTCATCGAGGGTATTCGGCACGGTCGGCACTTCCAGCGGATACTTGTTCAACTCCAGCGTCACCTTCGGCGCTTTCGGGAAGAAGTCCAGCGCGATATACAACTGGCTGGTCAGCAGGTTGCCCGTGCGTAGCTGGGCGCGCAAGCCACGGCTGACCATGCGTTCGAGCAGCTGGTGACCGGCCGAGCCTTCCTCATCGTCGACAGCGGCCTTGAAGCGCATGCCCAGGCGAGCCGGATACAGATTGACGGTGACGGGCATGCGGAAGTTCTTCTTCACAGGATCGAACTCGATGCCCACCGAACGCACCTCGCCCAGCACGATGCCGCGGAAGTCCACCGTGGCGCCAGGCTGCAAGCCGCGCAGCGACTGGTCGAAATAGAACACGGTGGTGATCGCCTCGCCATCGGGTTCGCGCATGGCGCTGGCCTCGTCGGCCGCCAGGCGGAAATTGGTATTGGCCGGCGCCGGCTCCTCCGGCTTGCGGCCATTTTCCGCCTCGAAGGCAATGCCGCCCACCAGCATGGCGGCCAGCGATTGCGTATTCAATTTGAAGCCGTTGGAATCGAGACGCACGTCAACGCCGCTGGCATGCCACCAGCGCGCATTCTTGCCGACGAACTGGTCGTACGGCGCATTCACGAAGACGGACATGGTGATGCCGTTGCCATCCTTGTCCAGCGCGAAGCTGACCACCTTGCCCACGCGCAGGCGGTGGAAGAACAGGGGCGAACCCACGTCGACGGAGCCGAGACTGTCCGCATGCAGGGTGTACAGCTTGCCCTTCTGGTCACCGGCCACGGCGGGCGGACTCTCCATGCCGAGAAAATTCTCCTTTTTGGCTTCCGACTTGCCCGTATCGACGCCGATGTAGGCGCCCGACAGCAAGGTGCCCAGGCCCGTCACGCCGCTGGCGCCGATCTGCGGGCGCACCACCCAGAAGCGCGAATCGGCGGTGGCGAAGCGGCGCGCTTCCTTGCTCATGTCGATCGTCACCAGCACCTTGCTCAAGTCCTCGCCCAGAGTGATGGCGCGCACCTGGCCGATATCGACATCCTTGTATTTGACCTTGGTCTTGCCCGGCTCCAGTCCTTCGGCGCTCTTGAAGCTGACCGTCACCGTGGGTCCCTGGTCGAGGATGGACTTGGCGGCCAGGCCGGCGCCGATCAGCGCGGCCAGCAGCGGAATGAGCCATACCAGCGACGGCAGCCAGCGGCTGGCCGGGTCCACATCGGGTTCGGGCAGAGGCCGCGCGCCGGTTTCGGCAAGGTCGCCCGTTTCTTTGTCAGCCATGCTGTTCTCCAATCACTGTATTGTTTCCGGTATTTGCTGCACTGCTGCGTTTTTCATCCTCGGCCGCCTTGTCGTCGACGGGGTCCCAGATCAGGCGCGGGTCGAACTGCATCGCCGCCAGCATGGTCAGCACCACCACGGCGCCAAAGGCCAGCGCGCCGGGTCCGGCCGTGATCACGGCCAGCGACTTGAAGCGCACCAGCGCCACCGTCAGGGTGACGACAAAGATGTCGAGCATGGACCAGCGGCCGATGAATTCGACCATGCGGTACAAGATGGTGCGCTGGCGCGGCCGCCAGCGCGAGCGCCGCTGCGCCGTAAACGCCAGCAGCGCCAGCACGCCCAGTTTCAACATCGGCACGACCACGCTGGCGATGAAAATGATGATGGCCAGGCCCTTCGAGCCGCTGGTCCAGAACAGCACCACGCCGCTCATGATGGTATCGTCCTGCGCGCCGAACAGCGATTGCGTCACCATCACAGGCAGCAGGTTGGCGGGAATGTAGAGGATCATGGCGGCGATCAGCAGGGCCCAGGTGCGGTTGATGCTGTCCGGTTTGCGCACGTGCAGGGCCGTGCCGCAGCGCACGCACGCCAGGTGCTTGCCCTTGCTCCGGGGCGGTGCCACCAGCCCGCAGGCATGGCAGGGCAACACTTTCTCGCCCGGTGCGAAGGCCTTGTAGCGGATGCCGGGCAGCGCCTGGCGGGTCAGGTCGTCGCCCAGGTTCCACAGGGCCTTGGGGTCGAACGAGACGACGATGGCCAGCATCAGGGTCAGCGCGCCAAACGCGAACAAGCCCGGTTGCGGCAGCACCGTGGCCAGGCTGGTCATCTTGACGACGGTGATCAGGATGCCGATCATCAGCACCTCCGTCATGCCCCACTCGCGCGCCGTCTGCACGGCGCGCAGCACGCGGTTAAAGCCCGGCACCTTGACGCCGCCGCGCAGGCCCAGAGCCACATACAGCAGGGAACCGAGTTCGATGGCTGGAAAGAGGATGGTAAACAGGAAGACCATCGTCGCGACGATGTGCATCTGCTCGGACCACAGCACGCGGATGGAACCGAGCAAGGTGGCGCTGGAAGTGAGGCCGTTGACGTCGAGTTCGACGATGGGGAAAAACTGGGCGATCAGGAAGACAAAGGCGGCGCCCAGGGTCAGCGCCACCACCTTGCTCAATTCCGCCGATGCGCCCCGCGCGTGGGCGCCTCGGTATAGCACCGAGCGGCAACGGATGCAGCGCGCCTTTTCGCGGGGACGCAGCGGACGTTTGCGGTACAGCACGCCGCAGTCATGACAGCTAATCAGGTCGTATCGGTGCACAGTATGAAGTTTGCCGGCGCCCGAAGCGCGACTTTCCCATGTTAATGCCAGCCATCATGACAGAGTTGGCATTTTCCTGCACTACGGCACTATTCTTTTTCACTCCCCCGCAACAGCGCCTCCACGGCGCGGCCGATTTGCAGTACCCGATCGTCGGCGCCCGCCAGGCCGCAGATGCCCAGGCCCACGGGCAGCTCACCCTCTGCATGGCATGGCAGCGACAGCGCGCAGCCGTCGAGGAAGTTGATCACGCTGGCGTTGCGCAGCACCAGGCCATTCGTGGCAAAGAAGGTGGCGTCATCCGCTTCCAGCGGCGCGACTTCCGGCGCAAGAATCGCCACGCTGGGCATCAGCCAGGCGTCGAATGGCGCCAGACGCTGCTTCGCGATGGCGATCAGGCGTGCGCGCGCATCGAGCAAGTCGATGTAGTCAGCCGCGCCCTGCTGCTGGCCACGGCGGATGCGCGCCGCCACGCGCTGGTCGTACTGCGCGCCCTTCTCTTCCAGCAACACCTTGTGCCAGTGCCAGGCTTCCGCCGCCACCAGCCCACCGCCGCCATTGATCGTCGGTAGCTCCAGCAATTCGGGAAAGTCGAACTGCTCCACCAGAACCCCGGCTTGCCGCAGCTTGTCCAGCGCGGCATCGAAAGCCTGCTGTACTTGCGGCGCCACATGCGTGCCGACGTAGTCAAGGGTAAAGCCGAAGCGCAAGCCTTTCAGTGCTGGCGCCTGCGCGCCGATGTCATGGCCAGACAAGGCCGCGTACAAAATGGCGCAGCAGTCGACGCTGTGCGCGATGGGGCCGGCCGAATCGAGGGAGCGCGACAGAGGCACCGTGCCAGCCAGCGACACGGAAGCCGCCGTCGGCTTGAAACCCGTCAGGCCGCAAAAGGCAGACGGGATGCGGATCGAGCCGCCCGTGTCCGTACCCAGCGCACCGGCCGCCATCGCCAACGCCACCGTCACAGCGCCGCCCGAGGTGGAGCCGCCCGCGACCCGTTCGCGGTCGTGCGGATTGCGCGGCGTGCCGTAATGGGGATTCAAGCCCAGGCCGGAAAACGCGAATTCGCTCATGTTCGTGCGACCCAGCAGGATGGCGCCGGCCGCGCGCAGGCGCGCCACGGCAAGCGCATCGGCAGCGGCGGGCGGGGCGTCAGCCAGCGCCAGCGAGGCGGCGCTGCTGACCTGCCCCCTGACGTCAAACAGATCCTTGATCGAGATGGGCACGCCAGCCAGTGGCGAAGGCACCAGGCCTGCAGCGCGTGCCGCATCACTGGCACGGGCCTCGGCCAGCGCCTGCTCTCCATCAAGGCTGACATAGGCATGGCCGCCCTGCGCCTGGTGCGCCTCGGCGCGTGCCAGCATGCGTTGCGTCAGTTCCACGCTGGTGATGCGGCCGGCGGCCAGGTCGGCGGCCAGTTCACGGATGGTCTTGGTCATTGCATTTATCCTTCCACGGGCAGGGTTTGCACGGCATAGCGGTGCTGCAGGCGGCGCTGCAAAGCTGGATCATACAGCTCCAGTTCGAAGGCGTCGCCATGGCCCATCTCGCCGATGATGGGCTGCGTGCCGCAGAACATGGCGCTGCCCACCGGCAGGGTCGCCTGCCCCGTGTAGCGCAAGATCAGGTCTTCCGGCGACAGCATGCGCGTCACGGGACCATCCTGGTACAGGGCCGGCACGCCGGCGCGCTCGCGCCAGGAGCGCATCTGCAACTGGTCCCAGTGGCCGGCCACGTCGGCATAGCGCCACAGGGTGTCGCCTACGGGCTTGCCGCACATCTGCTTGGACACCGTCACGCCATAGCTTTCCACCTTGCGGTCCGTATGATCGGAGCCGATGCCCACCAGCAGGCCGTATGCCGTGGAAAACAGCACGAATTCCGCCTCACCGGACGAATCGCTGCCCGGCACTTCGATGGCGGCGTCGCTGGAGAGCAGGGCCGCAGAGACCCGGTAAAACGTCGGCACGCTTTTCGGACGCGCCACGCCGATGGCTTCCAGTTCGGCGATATGGTGCTCCACCATCGCCATGTCGCGGCCCGTCCAGCCGGCGATGATGAGGTGATCGATGTCAAAGGTGACGGGGCCGTGGCCGGCCAGTTGAAAATTCAATGTCGTCATGATGTTATTCCTCAAGAGGGCCGCGGCCCGTTTCGCGTGCCGCAAAAACGGCGGCGCCGGTGATCAGCAAGGCGGCCGCCACATACAGCGAGACGGCCATGGTGCTGTTGTACGAGCGATACAGGCTGGCGATGACGAGCGGCGCGAAACCGCCGCCGATGACGCCTGCCAGGGTGTAGGCCAGCGAAGACCCCGCATAGCGTACCTTGGTAGGGAACTGCTCGATGACGAAGGCGGCCTGCGGACCGTACATGATGGCGTGGATGACCAGGCCCACGACGACAGCGATGACGATGGCGGCCGGGCTGGCCGTATCGAGCAGGGTGAAGAAGGCAAACGCCCACACGAGACCCAGGATGGCGCCCAGCGCATACACGGGACGGCGGCCGATCTTGTCCGACAGCGCGCCAAACACGGGCACCGCCAATGCATTGCAGGCCGTGCCGATCATGATGGCGGTCAGTGCCAGGGTCGACGACAGGTGCAGCACCGTCGTCACGTACGTCAGGGTGAACACCACCACCAGCGCATACAGCACGTCCGAGCCGATGCGCACGCCGCCGGCGATCAGCAAACGGCGCCAATAGAGGCGCAGCACGTCGCCGATCGGCGCTTCCGCCTTCGCATCCTTCTGGTCGAGTTCCTTGAACAGCGGGGTTTCCTCGATGCCGCTGCGTATCCACATGCCGAAGGCCACCAGCAGCAGGCTGGCGATGAATGGCATGCGCCAGCCCCAGTCCATGAACGCTTCATGCGGCAGCAGATAGGTGATCAGGCCAATGCAGCCGGTCGCCAGCAAGGTGCCAAACGATGGTCCCACCTGCGTCCACGAAGCGTTGCGGCCCCGCTTGTCCGGCGCGCCGTGTTCGACGGAGATCAGTACGGCGCCCGCCCATTCGCCACCCAAGGCGATGCCCTGGACGAAGCGCAACGCCACCAGCAGGATGGGGCTCCAGATGCCGGCCGTCGCATAAGTCGGCAAGAGGCCCATCAGGCCCGTTGTCACGCCCATCAGCATCAGGGTCACCACCAGCACCCAGCGACGTCCCAGCTTGTCGCCCAGGTGACCGAAGATCACGCCGCCGATGGGACGCGAGATATAGCCGACGGCATACGTGGAAAAGGCCAGGATGGTGCCCGTCAGCGGGTCGAACGAGGGAAAGAACAGGTGGTTGAAGATCAGTGCGGCCATGGTGTTGTAGACGGTGAAGTCATACCATTCCAGGGTCGTTCCGACCATGCTGGCCGTGGCCAGGCGGCCCGTCTTGGCCGTCGTAGCCTTCTCGCCCGGTGCCTGGGCCGCCGGATGCGCAGCGTTCGTATATGTGCTCATTGCCTACCTCTCTCGTCAGTTTTATTGCAGGCCCGGCGCAGGATGCTTTGCCCTGCGCCGTGGCCCGTGTCTCGTGTTATCCGTGCCGGCAAGATGCGCGCGGCAATGTCAGGCCGCGTGCAGGTCGGCCTCGCGCAGTTGCCAGGACAGTTGCAGGATGGCTGCCTCGGCGCCATCAAGGCCCAGCGCCGCGCTGGCGGCATCGGCGGCCGCCGCGGCGGCGCTTTCCGACGAGGCGTCGATCAGGAAAATCGGATCGAGCACGCGGCCCTCCTTCTGCTCCGCAGGCAGGGGGCCGGACAGCTTCGCGTCAGGTGTCAGCAGGCGCGTGGCAATGACGCCGTCGATCTGCAACAGCTTTGTTCCCAGCGTCGCCAAGCCTGCCACGGCTTGCGCATCCTGGCCAATGGCGGGCGCGCCCAGGCGCAGCACGGCCAGCCAGGCGCCCGTGCCCATGCCCGTTTCCGCCTCGATGGCGCAGACGCGGCGCATCGGATCGACCATACGCTGCAAGTTCGTCACCGACCATGGCGTCTGCTGGCCGAAAGCCTTGAAGTAGTCAGTAGTCTGGAAGGCGCCCAGCGAATCGGTGCGGTACAGGCCCAGGTACTTGCGGGGACCGCGCACACTCTGGTAGCGCGTACCGCTGACAAAGCCGGGAATGCGCACGCGCTCTTCCACGTGTTCGCGGTCGTACCAGCGGTTGAAATCGCGTTCGTGTTCGGGGTCGGCGCTGGTCCAGACAAACAGGATGCCTGGCAAGGTGGGGGACGTCGTCATGATGGTTCCGTTCTGCGTTATGGATGGTGTGCCAACCCAGAATAGGTGGCGCGCCATCACTTGGCAAACGGGTTATTCTGAACGCGACTGATAAGTTTTTCTTGTGGATCGCCGAGGTGGCAGCAACTTATAACAGCAATTTAATTGTCACGCCCGAACACCGGCGCCATATTCCTCACCCAGTCCCAGAGTGAACCTGGCCGCCTCCTCGCACGCCAGCATGGCCACCAACTGGATCGCTTCCGTCGTGAGGTCTTCACTGTAGCTGATGACGATGCGCTGCGGCGCAAGGCTGCTGGTGCAGGGAATCAGGGCAATGTGGCCCTGCTCGATTTCCTCGCGCAGGGGCGCCAGCGGCAGCACGGCGATGCCGAAACCCGCTTTGACCAGGCGCACGATGGCGGAGATCGAGCTGACGCAGTGGACGCGGCCCAACTGCACGCCCTCATCCTGGCACAACGCCTTCAAGGCGGAATGCGGCTGCGAGCCCCGGTTCATGGTGATGATCGGGTGCTGCGCCAGTTGCGCCACCGTGAAGGGCTTGCCCGTGTCGGGCCAGTCGGCAGCCCTGCCGGCCCAGCCCATGGCGATGGCGCCGCTGCCCGTACTGCGGATATGGTCGCCCGTCAGCATGTCCGTCTGCAGCGCAATATCGAGCTCGCCCTGTTGCAGCTGTTCGTGCAGGCGGCGCGTCGATTCCGACGTCAATTGAATTTCGATGCCCGGATAGCGCTCCTGCACGCGCTGCAGGAACGGGATCAGCCAGGTATGCACGATGGTTTCGATGACCCCGATGCGCACTTCGCCCGTGATCAGCGCGGGCGAGGAATTGGCTGCGTACATGTCGCGGCACAGTTCCAGCATGCGCTCGGCGTACACGAGCAGGTTACGCCCGGCGAAGGTCAGGCGGATTTCACGCGCGTCGCGGTCGAACAAACGCGTGCCGAAATCCTGCTCCAGCGAGGCGATGCGATTGGAAATGGCCGCCTGCGTGATGTGCAGCTTGTCGGCCGCCGTGCGAAAACTGCCCAGCCGCGCTGCCCAGACAAACGCTTCGAGAAAACGGGTATTCAATGGCGCTCTTCTTCACATAAGGTGTGGTCGCCCCATTGTAAGCCAAAGCGCCCCGTCCTATTTCTCCGCCAGGAAGTCCAGCAAGGTCAGGGCGACGATCTTGCTGGCCTTGCGCAAGTCGTCCAATGCCAGGCGTTCATCGGCCTTCTTCGCATTCGATTCTGGCACCGTGCGCGGGCCGGCGCCATACAGCACGGCGGGGATGCCCCGCTCGCCATACAGGCGCGCATCCGCATACAGGGGCGTGCCGACGGCGGGAATCGTCTCGCCCAGAATCGCCTGCGCATTCCTTTGCAGACTGCCGACCAGCTGCTCGGAACCGGGCAAGGGGCGCAGCGCGTGCGACAGCAGCAGGCGGCGGATCTCGATGCGGATGCCCGGCTCGCCGTGCACGGCGTCCTCGATCAGCGCGCGCACCTGCGCTTCCACCGCCACCGGATCTTCTTCCGGAATCATGCGGCGATCCATCTTCATGACGACCTTGCCCGGCACCACATTGGTATTCGTGCCGCCGTCGATGCGCCCCACCAGCATGGTGGGCGAGTCGATGCCGACCACTTTCGATTTGATCTTTTTCAGCTCCGGCAACTGCCCATAGATGGCATTGAGGATCTTGTTAGCCGCCTGCAGCGCGTCGTGCCCCGTCTCCGGCATGGAGCCGTGGCCGGACTTGCCGTGCACGGTGATTTCCAGCTGCAGGCAGGCGTTGTGCGCCGTGACGATACCGTAGCTGAAACCGGCGGCGATGACGAAATCGGGCTTCGTCAGCTGCTGTTCCAGCAGCCAGCCCGGTCCCAGCAAGCCGCCGAATTCCTCGTCGTACGTAAAATGCAGTTCCAGCTGGCCTTTGAGTGGGATACCCAGCGCCTCCAGGGCGCGCGCGGCAAACACATAGGTGGCGAAATCGCCCTTCGACACGGCCGTCGCGCGGCCGTAGATATAGCCGCCGTCGATCTGGCCGCCATACGGCGGATACGTCCAGTTGTCGCCGGGCGGCACCACGTCGCCATGCGCATTCAGGGCCACGGTCAGCCCGCCTGCACCATAAGGCCGGCGCACGATCAGATTGGTGATGCTCTGCATGCCGTAGGCCTCGACCTGGTCGGCAGGGACCGCGTGTTTTTCAGCCTGCCAGCCATATGCTTCCAGCAGCTGCGCCACCAGGTCCGCATGGGGCGCGTTATTGCCGGGCGGCGTATCCGTCGGCTGCTGCACCACCTGCTGTAAAAAGGTGACTTCCTCGTCGAAGTGCTCGTCGATCCAGGCCGTGATTTTTTCTGCGTGCGTAGTCATTTTGCTCCTTGCATGGTCTGTTGCAGCCAGGCGCCAAGTTCACTGCGCTCAGCCTCCGTCATATTCGTCAGGTTCCCGATCGGCATGGCCTTCAATTCAATGGCCTGCTTGTAGATTTGCGCCGCGTGCTGGCGGATCTGCGTTTCATTATCGAGCATCATGCCGGCCGGCGCCGTGGCAAAACCAGCTTGCGTCGGCTGGGCCGAATGGCAGGTGGCGCAGCGCTGGGCGATGATGGCATGCACGCTCTTGAACTGCGCGACAGGATCCACCGCCGGCGCGGCCGCCACGGCCACCGGTGCTTTCGGCGCGATGGCGATAGCCACGGCCAGCAGCAGTGCCACGCCGATGGCCGGATAGCGCCACTCGACTCTTCCCTTGTGGCGCAGGTTGAAGAAGTGGCGGATGAAGACGCCGGCCGCCATGATCAGTGCCAGCACCAGCCACGCGTGGTCGTTGCGGTAAGTCATCGCGTAATGGTTGCTGATCATGATGAACAGCACCGGTAACGTAAAATAATTGTTATGCACGCTGCGCTGCTTGGCCTTCAAGCCGTGCTTGGGGTCGGGTAGCTTGCCGGCCGCCATGGCCTCGACCATCTTGCGCTGGCCGGGAATGATCAGCATCAGCACATTGGCCACCATGATGGTGCCAATCATGGCGCCCACGTGGATGTAGGCGGCGCGCCCGCTGAGCAAATGCGTGAGCACGTAGGCGGCGCCGACGATCAGCGCGAACACCGTCACGCCGAACCACAATTCATACTGCGCCAATTTTGACCTGCACAGCAGGTCGTACACGGTCCAGCCGATGACGAGGGTGGCGATGCCGATGCCGACGGCCTGCCCGCTGGAGATATCGGCCACGGCCTTGTCGATCATCATGGCCTGAGCATTGAAGTAATACGCGATGGTCAGCAGCGCGAAACCGGACAGCCACGTGGAATACGCCTCCCACTTGAACCAGTGCAGCTCCTTCGGCAATTCGGCGGGCGCCACCAGGTATTTTTGCGGATTGTAGAAGCCGCCGCCATGCACGGCCCACAGTTCTCCCGACACGCCCTTCTTCGCCAGTTCGGAGCCGGGCGCGGGCGGGCGGATCGAGTTGTCGAGCCAGACGAAATAAAAGGAAGCACCGATCCAGGCGATGCCCGTGATGACGTGCAGCCAGCGGACGATCAGGTTCAGCCACTCAAGGCCGTACGGGATCAGGTAGGCGAATACTTCCATAAATTTCCTCTAGTCAGACCGAACCAATATTCGTGCCAATCTACACAAGATAAACGGATTTACCGCCCATCACATGAAAAATATCGTATATTTGACATATTCAAATCGATATACAACAGAGCCACCGCCACATGTCCAGCCTGCCGCAACACCTCGACCTGCACCTGATCCGCATCCTCTACCTGCTGCTGGTGGAAAAGAATGTCTCGCGCGTGGCACTCAAACTCAATCAGCCGCAGCCTTCGATTTCCGCCTCCCTGCGCAAGCTGCGCGAACTGACGGGCGACCCGCTGCTCGTGCGCGGCGCGCGCGGCATGGTGCCGACCCAGCATGGCGAAAGCCTGCTCAATCCGGCCAAGCGCATCCTCGACCAGACGGAAAGCCTGTTCGTCAAGAAGACGCCGTTCGTGGCGCAGGAAGAGGCGCGCACCTTCCATATCGCCGCGCCCGACTACCTGGATAGCCAGTTCCTGCCCAATGTGGTGGCCCTGCTGCGCCGCGGTTCACCGAAAAGCCGCGTCGTGCTGCATAGCCTGGGGCCGGGCATCGACCATATCCGCCAACTCTCCGATGGGGGCCTGGACCTGGTGATCGCCAACTGGGACGAGCCGCCCGCCCACCTGCACATCTCGAAGCTGTTCGAAGACCCGATCATCTGCGCCATGCATGCGGAAAACGCCTATGCGCGCCGCACGGCCAGCGACGCCATGACCCTCGACGACTATCTGAGCCTGCCCCACGTGGCGCCGTCGCAGATGATGCCCGGCTACCACGGCGTGATCGACTCCTTCCTCGAACGGCAAAATCTGCAGCGCAACGTGGTGGTGGAATCGGCGTACTTCGGCCTGATCCCCTACATGCTGACGCAGACGGACCTGGTGCTCACCACGGGCCGGCAATTCATGCGTTTCTATGAAAAAACCCTGCCGCTGAAAACGTATACCGTGCCTCTGAAATTCCCGCCGATGCGCTTTTACCAGTTGTGGCACCAGCGCGTGCACCAGGCGCCCGAGCACAAATGGCTGCGCGACCAGGTCAGCGCGGCCGCCAAGGCGCTGGTGCAGCGATAGCCGCTATCAGCACGCGCATATAATGGAGACAGGAACGGGGCGCTATCATCACCGCTTGCATGATCGGAAAACCATGACCACCCTTTCAGACCTGAACGCCGGCAGCCCGGCAGACTTTATCGCACGGCTGCATGGCATCTATGAACACTCGCCCTGGATCGCCCAGCGTGCGGCACCGGCCCGGCCGTTTGCCAGCCTGACGGCACTCAAGACGGTGCTGCAGCGCGTGCTGGCGCAAGCTTCGCCCGAAGAGCAGCTGGGGCTGATACGCGCTCACCCGGAGCTGGCCGGCAAGGCTGCCATCGCAGGACAGCTGACGGCGGAATCGACGCGCGAGCAGGCCAAGTCCGGCCTGAACCTGTGCAGCGCCGAGGAGTTTTCCACCCTGCAGCGCCTGAATAGCGACTACAACGCCAAGTTCGGTTTTCCCTTCATCCTGGCCGTCAAGGGCCCGACGGGCGAAGGCTTGACGCGGCAGGACATCATCGCCACGTTTGCGCGGCGCCTGAAGAACCGGCGCGCCGATGAACTGGCCGAATCGCTGCGGCAGATCAAGCGCATCGCCGAACTGCGCCTGAACGAGCTGTTCGACGTGCGCCTGGACTTCGGCCCGGCCATCATGCAGCAGGCGGAAACCTTGGCCGGCTGGAGCGACAGCGATTACAACCTGACCTGCGCCTATCTGACGCCGGCGCACCAGAAGACGGCCGCGCAGCTGGCCGACTGGATGCGGGATGCCGGCATGCAGGTGCACATCGACGCCGTCGGCAATGTCGTCGGCAGCTATCTGTCCGACGCGCCAGGCGCGAAAACCCTGATGACGGGATCCCATTACGATACGGTGCGCAACGGCGGCAAGTACGATGGCCGGCTGGGCATCGTGCTGCCGATCGCCGTCGTGCGCCACCTGCATGAGCGGGGCGAAAAGCTGCCGTTTCACTTCGAGATTGTCGGCTTCGCCGAGGAAGAAGGCGTGCGCTTCAAGAGCACGTTTTTGGGCAGCACGGCTGTCACGGGCAAGTTCGACGTCTCGCTGCTGGAGCAACTCGATGCGGATGGCGTGAGCATGCGCGACGCGCTGGCCGCCGCCGGCCACGAGGCGAGCGCCATCGGCGCCATCGCGCGCGATCCGGCCGACTTGCTCGGCTATGTGGAAGTGCATATCGAGCAGGGTCCCGTGCTGCTTGAGCGCGACCTGCCGCTGGGAATCGTCACGGCGATTGCCGGCAGCTCGCGCTACCTGGTCAATCTTGGCGGCGTGGCCAGCCACGCGGGCACCACGCCCATGACCATGCGCAAGGATGCGGCCAGCGCGGCCGCCGAAATCATCCTGCTGGTGGAACAGCGCTGCAACCAGGGCGAGGCGCTGGTGGGTACCGTGGGCCAGCTGCACGTGCCCAACGGTTCCGTCAACGTGATCGCCGGCGCCTGCACCCTGTCGCTCGATATCCGCGCAGCCAGCGACACCGTGCGCCAGGCGGCCGTCGACGATATCCTTGATGGCATCGCCGCTATCTGCGCACGGCGCCAGATCGACTATCATCTGGAACTGCTGCTGTCGGCGCGTGCGGCGCCGTGCGCGCCGTGGCTGATGGCGCAGCTGGCGCAAGCCGTGGAATCGGTCGGCATCGAACCGTATGCGCTGTTGTCGGGCGCCGGCCACGACGCCATGGCCATGGCCGCCATCACCGACGTAGCCATGCTGTTTACCCGCTGCGGCAATGGCGGCATCAGCCACAACCCGCTGGAAACCATGACGGCGGACGACGCCGACATCGCGGCGCGCGCGCTGCTGGCGTTTTTGCGCAGCTTCCAGCCCAAGCCCTGAGCTTACACAGCCACGGCCCGCTCCAGCATCGCGTGCAGCAGCACGTTGCAGCCCGCTTCCAGGTGCTCGGGCTTGGCGTCTTCGATTTCATTGTGGCTGATGCCGTCCTTGCACGGCACGAAGATCATGCCCGCCGGCGCCAGACGGGCCGCGTAGATGGCGTCGTGGCCGGCGCCGGAGACCACGTCCATCACCGAGTAGCCCAGCTTTTCAGTTGCGTTGCGCACGGCACCCACACAATCGGGGTGGAACGGGCATGGCGGGTAGTAGGACACTCTTTCCAGTGAAATGCCCAAGCCTGACTTCTCGCGCGTGGCGTCGATGAAGGCCGTGATCTCGCCATGCATGGTGTTGAGCAGTTCGTCGTTCACGTTGCGCAGGTCGATGCTGAATGTGACTTCGCCGGGGATCACGTTGCGGCTGTTCGGGAAGACCTGCACCATGCCCACCGTGCCGCGTCCATATGGCGGGTAGCGGTTGGCAATCGCCACCACCTCCTGCATGATGCTGGTGGCCACCTGCAGCGCATCCTTGCGCAATCCCATGGGCGTGGGACCCGCATGCGCTTCCATGCCCGTGACCACGCAGTCATACCACGACAGGCCCATCACGGCAGGCACCACGCCGATGACTTTATCGGCATCTTCCAGCACGGGGCCCTGTTCGATATGCGTTTCAAAATAGGCACCGATAGGATGGTCGCCCGGCACCTGCTCGCCCTTGTATCCGATGCGCGCCAGCTCCTCGCCCACGGTTTTTCCTTCCGTGTCTTTCGCCGCATACGCCGTCTCCAGCGAGAAGGCGCCGCAGAACACGCCGGAACCCATCATCACGGGCACGAAGCGCGAGCCTTCCTCATTGGTCCAGAAGGCCACCTCGATGGGCGCCAGCGTCTTGATCTGTAAATCGTTCAAGGTACGCACCACTTCCAGGCCGGCCAGCACGCCGTAATTGCCATCGAACTTGCCGCCCGTGGGCTGCGTGTCGATATGGCTGCCCGTCATCACGGGCGGCAGGCTATTGTCGGTGCCGTCGCGGCGCATGAAGACATTGCCGATCTGGTCGATCGTGATGCTCATGCCCGCTTCGCGGCCCCAGCCTACCACCAGGTCGCGGCCTTCTTTGTCGAGGTCCGTCAGAGCCAGGCGCTTGACGCCGCCCTTCGCTGTCGCGCCGATCTGCGCCAGTTCCATCAGGGCCGCCCACAGGCGCTCACCATTGATACGCAATGCATCCATCGTCAACTCCTTATGCGGTGGTGGCGGAAAACGCGGGCCGTTCGACATAGCGCCCTGCCCCTTCGACGGCCATCAGCTCGCCCTTGTGGAACACCACCTTGCCAGCGGCAATCGTGGTGCTGGGGATGCCGCGCACGGTGCGCCCTTCGAAGACGTTGAAGCCTCCCTTGGCGAACTGCGTGGCGGCGGAAATGGTGCGCGTGCCCTGCGGATCCCATAGCACGATGTCGGCATCGCTGCCCGCGGCGATGACGCCCTTGCGCGGATACATATTGAAGATTTGCGCCGCATTGGTGGAACTCACCTTGACGAATTCGGAAGGCGTCAGCATGCCGGAATTGACGCCAGCGTCCCACACCACGGCCATGCGTTCCTCGACGCCGCCGCAACCGTTCGGGATGCGCGTGAAGTCGTCCTTGCCGGCCGCCTTCTGCTCGGTGCAAAAGGTACAGTGGTCGGTGGCTGTCGTGTGCAGGTTGCCGCTTTGCAGGCCGTGCCACAAAGCTGCCTGATGGTGCTTGCCGCGAAACGGAGGGCTCATGACGTGGCCCGCCACGTAGTCGAAATCGTCGCTCTGGTAGACGCTGTCGTCGATCACCAGATGGCCCGCCAGCGCTTCGCCATACACGCGCTGACCGTTGGCGCGCGCCCGCGTGATGGCGTCGAGCGATTCCGCGCACGAGACATGCACGATGTAGACAGGCGTATTGAGGACGTTGGCAATGGCGATGGCGCGGTTGGCCGCCTCCGCTTCCACGGCCGGTGGGCGAGACAGCGGGTGCGCCTGCGGTCCGGTAATCCCCTTCTTCAGCAAGGCTTGCTGCAATTGAAAAACCAGCTCGCCGTTTTCCGCGTGCACGGTGGGCAGCGCGCCCAGCTCCAGGGAACGGGTAAAGCTTTTTACCAGTGTTTCATCGTCGGCCATGATGGCGTTTTTGTAGGCCATGAAGTGCTTGAAGCTGTTCACGCCATGCTCGCGCACGAGGATGCCCATTTCTTCATGCACCTGCTCGCTCCACCAGGTGATCGCCACGTGAAAGGTGTAGTCGCCGGCCGCCTTGGCCGACCACGCACGCCACTGGTGATACGCCTCGATCAGCGACTGCTTCGGTGCCGGAATGACGAAGTCCATGATGGTGGTGGTGCCGCCCGCCAGTCCCGCCGCCGTGCCCGTGAAAAAATCGTCGGACGTCACGGTGCCCATGAAGGGCAGATTCATGTGCGTGTGCGTGTCTATCCCGCCCGGCATCACGTACAGGCCGCCCGCGTCGATCACCGTGGCGCCAGCCGGAACCGGCAGGTTCTCGCCGACGGCGGCGATGATGTCGCCCTCGATCAGCACATCGGCGCGAAAC
This sequence comes from Janthinobacterium sp. BJB426, assembly GCF_002735705.1. Taxonomy (GTDB): domain Bacteria; phylum Pseudomonadota; class Gammaproteobacteria; order Burkholderiales; family Burkholderiaceae_D; genus Janthinobacterium. The sequence continues at coordinate 49,184 of NZ_PDZL01000012.1, read as the reverse complement.
GCGCGGTCGGCGTTGACGACGGTACCGCCACGTATCAGTGTAGTCATCTTGTCTCCTTGATTGATTACGACTGCGGCGCCTGCTGCACGTGCGCCACGGCCTTGCCCTTCATCATGACGCCGTACACGACGGCGGCGATGGCCACGCCCACGAACCAGGCGTAGGTGTAGATGGTTTTAAAGCCTTCGGCCACGCCGGGAAACGCCGCGGGAAAGGCCGCATTCAAAAAGCCGGGGATGTTCGGCAGCACGGCGATGACAAAGGCGATCAGGGCCGCCATGTTCCAGCCATTGCCATACGAGTAGACGCCGTCGTCGCGGTACAGCTGTTTGACGTCGAGCTGCGTCTTGCGCACAAAATAATAGTCGACGATGAGGATGCCGGCGATGGGTCCCAGCAGGGCCGAGTAGCCGATCAGCCACGTGAAGATATAGCCCTGCGTCGATTCGAGCACCTTCCACGGCATCATGACGATGGCGATGAAAGCCGTGATGTAGCCGCCCATCTTGTACGAAATCTGCTTCGGCGCCAGCGAGGAAAAGTCATACGCGGGGCCCACCAGGTTGGCGGCCAGGTTGACGCTGACCGTGTCGATCAGGAGGATGATCAGGGCGATCAGCACGGCGGCGCCCGTCATGCGGCTGGCCAGATCGACGGGATCCCATATGGCCTTGCCGTACATGACGACGGAGCCTGCCGTGACGATCACGGCCAGCATGGCCAGGAGGCCCATCGGCACCGGCAAGCCGATCGACTGGCCGATCACCTGGTCGCGCTGCGTCTTGGCGAAGCGCGTGAAGTCGGGGATATTCAATGCCAGGGTGGCCCAGAAACCCACCATGGCCGTCAGCGATGGCCAGAAGACGCTCCAGAACTGACCCGCTTTTTTACCGCCGGGGATGAATTGCGATGGCTGGTCCAGCAGGCTGGCCACGCCGCCGGCCTTGCTGTGCACCCAGTACAGCAGCACGAAGCAGATCAGGATTTTCAGCGGCGCCGTGTAGGTTTCGAGCTTGCGGATCGACTCCATGCCATGCAGGATGTAATAGAACTGGATGGCCCAGAAAGCCAAAAAGCACAGCAACTGGCTGCCGTTGATGCCCAGGCCCGCGATCTTCTCGCCGCCCAGTTCATGGCCCACCAGCACGCCCATCAGGGTATAGATCATCTGCCCGCCGAACCAGGTCTGAATGCCGTACCAGCCGCAGGCGACGATGGCGCGCATCAGTGCCGGCAGGCGCGCGCCCATGGTGCCGAACGAGGCGCGCGCCAGCACGGCATATGGAATGCCGTACTTGGTGCCCGCATGGCCGATCAGCAGCATCGGCAAGAGCACGATGGCGTTGGCGAGAAATACCGTGAGCACGGCCTGGTAACCGGACATGCCGCTGTCGATCAGGCTGGCCGACAGGGTGTAGGCGGGAATGCACATCACCATGCCCACCCACAGCGCGGCGAAGTGATACCAGCGCCAGGTGCGCTGCGCCGTCGTGGTGGGCGCCAGGTCTTCATTCCAGAGTTGCGTATTGCCTGAATAGTCGTGGTTCACAGGTATGCTCCATCGGTTGGGAGGGGATCGGTTTTATAGAAACGGCTCGACTTTTAAGTCAATCTAGCTTACCGCAAAGGCCAGCCGCTGTTTACAAATAAAACGCACGCAATAACCGTGCCCTATGCCGTCTCCGCCAATGCCCGTGGATTCCTGGGGTCCTGCGTCCAGTTCATGTATGGCTTGCCTGTCGTCTGCGGCACCATCGTGATGCAGCCCTGCACCGGACAGGTGATTTCGCACAGATTGCAGCCCACGCATTCCTCCTTGATCACCTCATATGTGCGCGTGCCGGCGGCGTCGATCAGCTGCGCAATCGACTGGTGCGAGGTGTCTTCGCAAGCCACGTAGCACTTGCCGCATTTGATGCAGTCGTCCTGGTTGATCTGCGCAATCACCTGGTAATTCATGTCCAGGTATTTCCAGTCCGTCGTGTTGGCCACGGCCTTGCCGGAAAAATCGCTGATGCGTTCATAGCCCTTCTCGTCCATCCAGCGCGACAGGCCATCCTTCATCTCGTCGACGATGCGAAAACCATGCAGCATGGCGGCCGTGCAGACCTGCACGCAGCCCGCGCCCAAGGCGAGGAATTCGGCCGCGTCGCGCCAGTTGCCGATGCCGCCGATGCCGGAGATGGGCAAGCCCCGCGTCTGCGGATCGCGGGCGATTTCCGCCACCATGTTCAGCGCGATCGGTTTGACGGCAGAACCGCAATAGCCGCCATGCGTGCTGGCGCCGCCGACGATGGGCAAGGCCACCATGCGGTCCAGGTCCAGCGAGGTGATGGAATTGATGGTGTTGATCAGCGAGACGGCGTCCGCGCCACCCGCCTTGGCCGCGCGCGCCGGCATGCGCACGTCCGTGATGTTGGGCGTGAGCTTGACGATGACGGGCAAGCGGCTGTGCTTCTTGCACCAGGCGGTCACCATCTGCACATACTCGGGCACCTGGCCCACGGCCGCGCCCATGCCCCGCTCGGGCATGCCGTGCGGGCAGCCGAAATTGAGCTCGATGCCGTCCGCTCCCGTCGCCTCGACCTTGGGCAGGATGTCAGCCCAGTAGTGCTCTTCGCAGGGCAGCATCAGGGAGACGATCATGGCGCGGTCGGGCCAATCCTTTTTCACCTGCGTGATCTCGCGCAGATTGATCTCAAGCGAGCGGTCGGTAATCAGTTCAATGTTGTTGAAGCCCACCACTTCGCGGTTCTTGCCATACAGGGCGGAGTAGCGCGACGAGACGTTGACGGCGGCCGGGTCTTCACCCAGGGTTTTCCACACGACGCCGCCCCAACCCGCTTCGAAGGCGCGCACCACGTTGTAGGCCTTGTCGGTCGGCGGTGCGGACGCCAGCCAGAAGGGATTCGGCGCCTTGATGCCGCAAAATTCGATGCTGAGATCAGCCATTATGCAGCCTCCACTTTATTGAACAAATCGGAATGGATCGCCAGTGCGGCCAGCTTGCCATGCTGGACGGCTTGCACCGTCAGGTCCTGCCCCGGCGCCACGCAGTCGCCGCCCGCATAGATCCCCGGCAGCACCGTGCGAAAGAGCGCATCGACGGCGATCTTGTCGCCTTCGCGCTGCAGCAGCGACGCCATCGGATCATGCAGCACATCGGTGTCGAGGCTCTGGCCAATGGCCTTGAAGATGGCGTCGGCCGCCACGTCGAACGTTTCGCCCGTGCCCGCCAGGCGCATGCCCTGCATGCTTGTTTTTTCGAAACGCATGCCCGCCACCTTGCCTGCCGCGTCGAGCAGCACCTGCTGCGGCTGGGCCCATGTCAGCATGCGCACCTGGTTGGCCTTGGCGATTTCCTGTTCATGGTGGGTGGCCGTCATGGCGTCGAAGCCGCGCCGGTAGACGAGGGTGACTTCCTCGGCGCCGAGCCTTTGAATCTGCACCGCCATGTCGATGGCCGTATTGCCAGCGCCAATCACGATGGCACGTTTCGGCACGGGCAGCGCGGCCAGGTCGTCCGCCTGGCGCAGCGCGGCGATGTAATCGACGGCGGCCAGCAAGCCAGGAGCATCTTCGCCCGTCAGTCCAAGCTTGCGGCTGGCGCCCAGGCCCAGTCCCAGGAACACGGCGTCGTACTGCGCATGCAAGTCGCGCAGTTGCAGGCTCTCGCCCAGCGCCTGGCGACATCGGATCTCGATGCCGCCGATGTCGAGCAGGAAGTCGATTTCCTTCTGTGCGAAATCGTCCGTCAGCTTGTACTTGGCGATGCCGTATTCATTCAGGCCACCTGCCTTGCCTTCCTTTTCAAAGATCACCACGTCGTGGCCCAGCATGGCCAGGCGGTGCGCGCACGACAGGCCGGCGGGACCCGCGCCGACGATGGCAATCGTCTTGCCTGTGCTTGCAGCCCGCTGGAACGGATGGCGGGTGAAGTGCATGTGGTCGACGGCATAACGCTGCAAGAGGCCAATCTTGACGGGCTGGCCTTCCGCGTCGTGGTTGCGCACACAGACGTCTTCGCAGAGGATTTCCGTCGGGCAGACTCTGGCGCAGCTGCCGCCCAGGATATTCTGTTTCAGGATGCCGGCGGCGGCGCCGTTGATGTTCTTGTCGTGGATGTTGCGGATGAAGCTGGCCACGTCGATTTCCGACGGACAGATGCGGCTGCACGGCGCGTCGTAGCAGTACAGGCAGCGGGCGCTTTCGATGGCCGCCTGGCGCGCGCTCAAAGGTGGCGCCAGGTCCGTGAAATGGCCCGCCAATTCCTCGTTGGGCAGGGCGGGATGGGGCAAATAGTTCAAAGACTCGATCATCGCGTATTCCTCTTGTTATGTGCGGCCGGCTTGTGATTTGAAACCCTTACTTCATCTGGGGAAAAGCAAATTCCACACCAGCGCTTGCCGTGTTCGGCCAACGCTGCATCACGGCCTTGTGGCGCGTGTAGAAACGCACGCCCTCGGGACCATATGCGTGGTGGTCGCCGAACATGCTGCGCTTCCAGCCGCCGAAACTGTTGAAGGCCATCGGCACGGGCAAGGGGATGTTGACGCCCACCATGCCGACCTGTATCTGGCGCACGAATTCGCGCGCCACGCCGCCGTCGCGCGTGTAGATGGCCACGCCGTTGCCGTACTCGTTGGCGTTGATCAGTTCCACCGCATGCACCACGTCAGGACACCGGAGCACGCACAGCACGGGGCCGAAAATCTCTTCCTTGTAGATGCTCATGTCGCGCGTGACGTGGTCGAACAAGGTGCCGCCGACAAAGAAGCCGTTCTCGCGTCCCGCCACCACGTGGTTGCGGCCATCGACGACCAACGTCGCGCCCTGCTCCACGCCGGAGGCGATGAGTTTTTCGATGCGCTGCTTGGCGGCCAGCGACACGACCGGTCCCATTTCCGCACCATCTTCCATGCCGTCGCGCACTTTCAGTGCGGCCGTGCGCGTTGCCAGTGCGTCGATCAATTTGTCGCCCGCGTCGCCCACAGCCACCACGACGGAGATGGCCATGCAGCGCTCTCCTGCCGAACCGTAGGCCGCGCCTATCAGCGCATCGACCGTCATGTCCATGTCCGCGTCGGGCATCACCACCATGTGGTTCTTCGCGCCGCCCAGCGCCTGCACGCGCTTGCCGCTGGCGCCGCCGCGCGCATAGATGTATTCGGCGATCGGCGTGGAGCCGACAAAGCTGATCGCCTGCACCACAGGGTGGTCGAGCAAGGCGTCGACAGTGACCTTGTCGCCCTGCACCACGTTGAAGACGCCGTCAGGCAAGCCCGCTTCTTTCAGCAGTTTCGCGTGCAGCAGGGACGCCGACGGATCGCGCTCGGACGGCTTTAATACAAAGGTATTGCCGCAGGCAATCGCGACGGGGAACATCCACATCGGCACCATCACGGGGAAATTGAATGGCGTGATGCCAGCCACCACACCGAGCGCCTGACGCATGGACCAGGCGTCGATGCCGCGCGAAATCTGGTCCGTGAATTCACCCTTCAGCAGTTGCGGAATACCGACGGCAAACTCCACCATCTCGATGCCGCGCGCCACCTCGCCCTGCGCGTCGGCAAAGGTCTTGCCATGCTCGCGCGTGAGCATGGCGGCAAAGTCGTCCGTGTGCTGCTGGCATAGCTGCAGGTAGCGGAACAGGACACGGGCACGCGTCAGGGGCGGCGTGGCCGACCAGGAGGGAAAGGCGGCGGCGGCCGCCTGCACGGCCGCGTCCACGTCTTCCACGGTGCCCAGCGCCACCCGGGCCACGGGCTCGCCCAGGGCGGGGTTGTAGACGTCGCCGTAGCGGCCACTCCGGGTATCGACCTTGGCGCCGTTGATAAAGTGGGTAATCGTATCGAGATCGTTCATGGTGTTCCTTAGTCGAGATTTTTTAATACCTTGGCCAGCTTGCCAAACAGCTCATCGACATGCTGTTTTTCCAGCACCAGCGGCGGCGACAGGGCGATGATGTCGCCCGTCGTGCGTATCAGCACGCCGTCGGCGAAGGCTTGCTTGAAGGCGTTGAAGGCACGCGTGCCCGGTTTGCCGACGATGGGATCGAGTTCAATACCGGCGATCAGGCCGATGCTGCGCAGGTCGATCACGTGCGGCAGCCCCTTGAGCGAATGCACGGCGTCGCTCCAATACGCCTGCATCGCTTTAGCGTGACCGAGAATGTCCTGTTCCTCGAACACTTGCAGGGTCGCCAGCGAAGCGGCGCACGCGAGCGGGTGGCCGGAATACGTGTAGCCGTGGAACAGTTCAATGCCGGGCGGCGCATCCATGAAAGCGTCGTGGATATACTTTTTGCTGAACACGGCGCCCATCGGCACCATGCCGTTAGTCAGGCCCTTGGCCGTCGTCATCAGATCCGGCTCGACGTCGAAATAGTCGGCTGCAAATGGCGTCGTCATGCGGCCGAAACCCGTGATGACTTCATCGAAGATGAGCAGGATGCCGTGCTTGGTGCACAGCTCGCGCAAGCGTTTCAGATAGCCTTTCGGCGGTATCAGCACGCCCGTGGAACCGGCCACCGGTTCGACGATGACGGCGGCAATCGTCGAGGCGTCGTGCAGGGCGACGATGCGTTCCAGTTCATCGGCCAGGTGGGTGCCGTATTCGGGCTCACCCACCGTGTAGGCGTTCTTGTCCAGGTTGTGCGTGTGCGGCAGGTGGTCCACGCCGGGCAGCAGGGGGCCGAAGGTCTTGCGGTTGCCGCCGATACCGCCCACGGAAATGCCGCCGAAGCCCACGCCGTGGTAGCCGCGTTCGCGGCCGATCAGGCGCGTGCGCGCGCCCTCGCCGCGCGCCCGATGGTAGGCCAGCGCGATCTTCAACGCCGTGTCGACGGCTTCGGAACCGGAATTGGTGTAGAAGACGTGGCCAAATTTATGCCCCGTGTAGTCCATCAGTTTTTCCGCCAGCTCGAAGGCGGCCGGATGGCCCATCTGGAAGGTAGGAGCGAAATCGAGCTGGCCCACCATCTCGCGGATGGCGCCGACGATTTTCGGCTGCGCATGACCGCACGGCACGCACCACAGGCCGGCCGTACCATCGAGGATGGCATTGCCATCGACGTCCTTGTAATACATGCCTTCGGCCGACACCAGCAAGCGCGGGTTGGCCTTGAAATCACGGTTGTTCGTAAACGGCATCCAGAATGCCGACATCGATTCCGGCCTTGTTTCGTTCATGACCTTCTCCTTGGGATGGGGGCTGGCGCGGGGCCAGGATCGTTTTTGACGAAGCGTAAAATAATTTACCAGTTGGCAAAAAGCTGATGTAATAATAGACAGGCCACCTCCAATGGCACAGATACACAAACGGCAAAGTACCCCAACCGTACAGGTCGAAATACCACTACAGTTTTGTGCAAGGCAGCATAAGGAGCCACCGTGAAGCACAGCGACAGCACAGACGATGCCCCCGAGCAAGCAAGCGGCTGGCCCGTGCTGGACATCGACCGCCAGAAAAAGGGCGGCCTCGTCGAGCAGATCGTCATCGCCATCAGCGTCATGGTGGGCAGCCGTGCCCTGCGCATCGGCACGCGCATGCCGTCCGTGCGCCAGTTCGCCCGCTGCAATGGCGTGTCGACGTTTACCGTCGTCGAATCGTACGATCGCCTGGTCAACCTCGGCTTGCTGTCGTCGCGCCGCGGCTCCGGCTATTTTGTCGCGCGCCACGATATCGCTGCCTCGCCGCAGGCCGCCGTACACGCGAGTCCCACCGCCATCGATGCCCTCACGCCGGACCTGTATTCGGGCGTGTCCGACGCCCTGCCCGTGGGCGCCGGGTGGCTGCCGCCCGAGATGTATGGCGAAGCGACCGTGCTCGATGCCGTGCGTCAGGCCATGCGCATTCCCGCCAGCCGGCTGCGCGGCTATGGCCATCCTCTCGGCTTTCCCTCGCTGCGCCAGCACCTGGCCGCCAGCCTGTCGGAAGAGCTGTTCCAGGTGGAGCCGGACCAGGTCTTGCTGACGCACGGCGCCACGCATGCTTTCGATCTGATCCTGCGCAGCCTGACCAAGCCGGGCGACACGGTGCTGGTGGAAGACCCCGGCTACAGCAATTTGCAGTCGCTGATCCGCCACCACGGCTGCATCCCCGTGGGCATTGCGCGCGGCGAGACGGGCCTCGACCTCGATGCGCTGGCCAGCGAAGCCGCGCGCACGCAGCCCAAGCTGATGTTCGTCAACACGGTGCTGCAAAATCCGCTTGGCACATCCTTGAGCCAGGCGCAGACGCACCGCCTGCTGGCACTGGCCGAGCAATTCGATTTCTGGCTGGTGGAAGACGATATCTATCGCGAACTGGCGGCGCGCGGCGATGCGTCGCTGGCGGCCATGGACGGCTTGCGCCGCGTGATCCGCGTCGGCAGTTTTTCCAAGACCCTGTCTCCCGTGCTGCGCGTGGGGTCGATTTGCGCCTCGCCGTCGCTGGTGGCTGAACTGGTGCGCGTGAAAATGCTGGCGGGACTGACGACGTCGGAAATCAACGAGCGCGCCGTCTACCATGCCATCTCCGCGCGGCCCTACAAGCGCATGGTGGAACGGCTGGTGGCGCAGCTCGACGCGGCCCGCGAACGCAGCATCGATTGCCTGGCGCAGGCAGGCATGGCGCCCGTGGCGCGTCCGCGTGGCGGCATGTTCGTCAGCGCCGGCTGGCCCGACGTCCAGACGCCGGAGTGGAATGGCAAGATCATCGCCGACATGGCCTTGAAGGCGGGCATCCTGCTGTCGCCGAACGAATTTTTCATGCTGCGCACGCCCGAGACGGTGTGGTTCCGCTTCAACGTGGCCTACACCGACACCCCCGTGCTGCAGGCATTCCTGCAATCGATACGCCCACGCTAAAGAATCCGCCATGGCCAGCGACAAATCCCCTGCCCTTCCCGTGAAAAATGCCGGCGGCCGGCGCCTGCAGAACCGCGATCGCCTGGAGGCGGACATCCTGGCACAAGCCGTGCGCGCATTCGCGGAAAGCGGCTATGAGGGCGCATCGATCGCCACCATCGCCGAGCGGGCAGGCCTGTCGAAGCAGAACCTGATGTACTACTTCCCGTCCAAGCAGTTGCTGTACCAGCGCGTGCTCGACGATGTGCTCGACGACTGGCTGGCGCGCATGGACATGCTGGCCAATGAACACGACGAGCCGCGCGACGTGCTGCGCGCGTATATCGGCGCCAAGCTGCGTTTTTCGCGCGAACAGCCGTGGGCCTCGCGCGTGTATGCGCTGGAAGTGATCAATGGCGCGCCCCTGTACGGCGCGCAGATACGAGAAAGGGTCGTGCCCCTGCTGCGCAAGGATATCGCCGTCTTCGAAGCCTGGATCGCCGCCGGCAGGATCGCGCCCGTCAACGCCACGCACCTGATGTTCGCCATCTGGGCCATGACGCAATCGTATGCGGATTTTTCGGCGCAGATGGCCCTGGTGCTGGAGCGCAAGCAGCTCACGCGCAAGGATTACGAGGACGCCGAAATCCTGCTCACGCACATGGTACAGGCGGCTATTGCCCTGCCCGGCGCGTGATGAAATTTCCAATGAACAATCTGGCAGTGATAGCATGGCGCGCTGGAGCGTTTGCATTGGCGGCGCGATACCCACAGGATAAGGAGCAGGCATGAAACAATGGTCATCGGCGCGCACGGCGTCATTGCTGGGCAAAGCTGCCTGCGCGGCGCTGCTGGCAGTGGCGTGCGCGGCACAGGCGCAGACAGTCGGCATGATAGAGAATCAGCCGCTGAGCGAAACCTGGCTCAACGCGGGCTTTTATTCGTATCACTTTCAGCGCGACAAAAACTTGAACGACAGCAATCCGGGCCTGGGCGCCGAATACCGCTTTTCCACGGTCGCCTCGGTCACGGCTGGCCGCTTCTACAATAGCGACCGCGCCTACTCGAACTACCTGGGCGTGTACTACCAGCCCATCAAGGTGGGCCCGCTGCGCGTCGGCGCCGTCGTTGGCGGCTTCAGCGGCTATCCGAAGATGCGCGACGGCGGCTGGTTCCCGGCCCTGGTACCCACCATCAGCTATGAGTACCAGCGCGTGGGCGTGAATATCGCCATCGTGCCGTCCTACAAGGACCGCCTGTATGGCGCCCTCAGTTTCCAGCTGAAACTCAAGGTCTTCGAATAGCCGTTTGTCACTGCCTGTCGCCGTTCGGTCCGCCATTCCTGCCATTCGTCGCATACGTGATGTCTGGCAGCAAGGTTTTGCCTATAGTGGATTCATCGCCAGCTTGCATACGCAGCGGCACCCACACGACAGGAGAACGGCATGAAAGACCTCAATTCGGCACCGGGCAGCACTTCCTTCAGCGCTTTCTGGAACGAACTGTGCGCATACACGCGCCAGGGCCTGGCCGCCCTGCGCGCCATGTCCTGGCCCATGCTGCTGGCGTGCTGCCTGGGCCTGGCGTTCCTGATCACCATCTTGCCGCTGGCCATCATGCTGTTTGCCCTCGTCATGCTGCTCAGATGGGCAAGCAACAGCGACGACATGGGCACGGATACGGACACGAAGGCAGCGAATTCCTCGCAGTCGCCGCAATAAAAATTTGCGTCGCGGCAAGAGTGCAAGGATTGTTCTATGGCACTATGGACGGGAGCGGCACTGACGGGCATCAAACCCATCCCGATGGATGGGTTTGATACGGAACGCTGCGCAGTATCCATGATCGAAGCTACTCCCCCACAGCCATAGGAGTTTTCTGATGACCACGACAGCAAAAGCTACAGCAGCGACAACCATTCCCTGCCTGCGCTACCGCGACGCGCCCGCCGCCATCGAATGGCTGTGCAAAGCGCTCGGCTTTGAAAAACAATTGATCGTGCCTGACGGCAACGGCGGCGTCGCCCATGCGCAACTGAGCTTTGGCAATGGCATGGTCATGGTGGCGCCAGCCATCGACAGCGACTATGGCCGCCTGATGAAACTGCCCGGCGACGTCGGCGGCGCGAACACGCAGAACTGCTACCTGGTCGTCAATGACGCCGACGCCGTCTACCGCAGCGCGCGCGAAGCCGGCGCCGAAATCGTGCTCGACATCAAGGACGAAGATTACGGCGGACGGGGCTTTACCTGCCGCGACCCGGAAGGCCATATCTGGAGCCTGGGCACCTACGATCCATGGTAAAACGGAGAACAATGATTATCAGTACCCTCGCCGCCGCCAGCCTTGCGCTGATCGGCGGTTTCCTGTCCGCTCCCGTCCTCGTCGACGAGCACCTCAATCGTGTCCACCCGCCGTCCGGCAAGGCGCCGTCGGCAGCCACCGTGGCCCTGCACCAGAGCCTGTGGATCGCGGACCTGCACGCCGACAGCCTGCTGTGGCAACGTAATCTGAACCGCGACAGCCAGCGCGGGCATGTCGACTTCCCCCGCCTGCAGCGGGCCAACGTGGCGCTGCAAGCCTTTTCCGTCGTCACCAAGACGCCGCGCAAGATGAATATCGAGCGCAATGGCAGCGACACGGACAACATCACGGCCCTGGTGGTGGCACAAGGCTTGCCGCCCGCCACCTGGAACAGCCTGCTGGCGCGCGCTACCTACCAGGCCGACGAGCTGCGCCAGCAAGCAGCCAGGAGCGATGGCAAGGTGCGCGTGATCGGCAGCCGCGCCCAGCTGCGCAGCTTCATCGCCGCGCGCGAAAAAAATCCGAACCTGCTGGCCGGCTGGCTGACACTGGAAGGCGCGCATGCGCTCGAAGGCAAGCTGGACAACCTCGATACCCTGTATCAGGCCGGCTACCGCATGGCCGCGCCCACGCATTTCTTCGACACGGAACTGTCCGGCTCCCAGCACGGCCTGAAAAAAGGCGGCCTGACGCCGCTGGGCAAGCAATGGCTGCGCGCCATGGAACAGCGCAAGATGATCGTCGACCTGGCGCATGCCTCGCCGGCCACCATCGACGACGTGTTAACCCTGGCGAAACGCCCCGTGATGGTGTCGCACACGGGCGTGCGCGGCACTTGCGCCAATGGGCGCAACCTGAGCGATGCGCAATTGAAACGCATCGCCGCCCAGGGTGGCCTGGTGGGTATCGGTTTCTGGAATACGGCCGTCTGCGGCAAGGACGTGGCGTCCATCGCGCGCGCCATCAAGTACACGGTAAAACTGATCGGCGCGGAACACGTGGCCTATGGCTCGGACTTCGACGGCGCCGTCACCACGGCCATCGATGCGACGGGCTTGCCTCGATTGACGCAAGCCCTGCTCGACGCGGGACTGTCGGAAGCGCAGATTCGCCGCGTGGCGGGCGAAAACGTGCGCGACTTCTTGCTGAAAAACCTGCCGGACGATGACGCCTAGCCCAGTGCGCTGATCAACGCCTGGTCCGCCACCTGGCGCGGGCGGATGCGTATCAGCTTGCGGTACAGCGGCGGCATCGACTCGCACAGCACCAGCAGGGCGTCTTCTCCCATGGCGGGGCGCACGTACTGGAATTGCGCGGGATTATTCTCTGGCAGCGCGCCTTCCATGGTGGAGCCGTAGGCGCCCAGGGTCATGAAACTGGCGGCACTGTCGTCCGGGCCGATGGCCAGCACGAAGGTGCCGTGCTTGGGGTGGCCCAGGTAGCTTTTGATCTCCTCCTGCAGCGCCGGTGCCGCATTCGCCATCAATTCAAAGCGCAGCTGCGCGTACTGGCGCGTGCACTCCATGAACGGCGTGCGGATGGCCGATTGCGACAATTTCCCCGGCATGCACAGCAGCAGGTTGCCGAAGGAATCGAGCAAGGCGGCCGCGTCGCCCTGGCCGCCATCGCGCACATCCTGCTCCATGGCCGCCTGCAGGAATGGCGCCAGGCCCGCATCGGGCGCATGCGGCTTGCAGCGGTAAGTCAACGCATCGGGATAGCGGCGGCGCAGGGCGCGCACCACGGCATGCTCGGACGGCAAGGTGACGGGATCGCGCAAGTGCACGTCGTCGCCGGCGTTCAGCAGCTGCATCACCTGCGCCGATGTCGACTCGAACACGAGCGAACACAGTGCCTGCGTCGCCTCATGGATGCTCTTGCCGATGAAAAAAGATTTGGGTGCGGCGCCGGAAGGCAGGCGCGCATACTCGGTGGCGCCGCGTACGGCCGGATAGCAAAAGCTACGGCCGGCCTGCGCCTGCAGCGGCGCAGGCAAGGCGGTAAAACTGGCGCTGCCATCGTAATTGATGCCCGCCTTGACGTCCGGCGCGGCCACCACCACGTTGAAACCGGCTGCCAGAATCGCCCCCGTGCACATGCAGCAGGGGTCGAGCGAGGTGACGATGGTCAGTTCGCCCGGCGGCGGCAAGGACGTGCCCTTGGCGCGCTCGGCGAAATACCAGTCCACCAACTGGCGTTCGCCATGCGCGGTGGGGTCGAACACCAGGCCCTGGCGCACGACGTTGTTGTGCATCGATTGCAGCACGTTGCCGGCGCCATCGAGCAGCACGCCGCCCACGCCGAAGGTTCCCTGCGTCTTGGCTGCCATGGCTTCGGCCGCGGCAATCGCCACGGCGGCCTGGATATCGATCGTCTTGTTCAAGCGAATCCTGTTACTTCATGTCCAGGTCGGAATTGCCGAAGCCGTGCGGCAGCAGCCAGCCGGCCGTCACTTCCATGATGTCGTTTTTCAGGTTCGTCAGGATGACCGGCAGGTCGGCGCCGCCCATCTCGAAGATCACCTGGCGGCAGGCGCCGCACGGAGATATTGGTTCGGCCGTGTCGCCCGTGACGGCCAGCTTGGCAAAGTCGCCCGGCTTGCAACCATGCGCGATGGCGCTGAAAAACGCCGTGCGCTCGGCGCAGTTGCACAGGCCATAGGCGGCATTTTCCACGTTACAGCCACGGAAGACGCGGCCATCCTTGCACAGCAGCGCCGCGCCCACCTTGAAACGCGAGTATGGCGCGTAGGCCAGTTCGCGGCCGGCATTGGCTTCGGCGATCAGTTCTTGGTTGTTCATTTTTTCTGTCATACCTTTGAAATCATTAAGGCCGGGGTCAGACCCTCAACACCGCTGACACATGGCTCAGCGCCATCACAAACGGGGGGCTGACCCCAGGTTTACTTTACGGACGAATGGTACGGTAAATCACCGGATTGGCCGCCAGCGCCACCGCGCTGATGGCATACGCTTGCTGGATTTCCCTGACGGCTTGCTGCGCCGCCGCTTCCGTGCGCGCGTGCACCATGCCCAGCGGCTGGCCAATGGCCACTTGCTCGCCCAGGCCCACGAGGTCCGTCAGGCCGACAGCGAAATCGATGCTGTCGGTCGGACGGCGGCGGCCACCGCCCAGGGCCACCACGGCCAGGCCGATGGCGCGGCAATCGCGCACGTTGGCAAAACCGGCTGACAGCGCGGGCGCCGGCATGATGAATGGCGCCTGTTCCAGGTGCTTGTCCGGGTTCTCGACCAGGTCGGCCGGGCCGCCCAGAGCGGACACCATGCGCGAAAAGCGCTCGGCTGCGTCACCCGAGTCGAGGGCCGCCATCAATTTCACGCGCGCCTCCTCTTCGGTGGCGGCCAGGCCGCCCAGCACCAGCATCTCGGCGCACAGCGCCAAGGTGACTTCATGCAGGCGCGCGGGACGCGAACGGCCCGTCAGGTAATCCATGGCGCCGCGCACTTCCAGCGCATTGCCCGCATACGGCGCCAGCGATTCGTTCATGTCCGTCAAAATCGCCGACGTCTGCATGCCCGCGCCATTGCCGACGGCGACGATACTCTCGGCCAGTTCCACCGATTTGTCGTAGGTCGGCATGAAGGCGCCCGTGCCCACTTTCACATCCATCACCAGCGCGTCCAGGCCGGCCGACAGTTTCTTCGACAGGATGGAGCCGGTGATCATGGCCACGGATTCCACCGTGGCGGTGACGTCGCGGATGCTGTAAAAACGCTTGTCGGCCGGCGCCAGCTGCGCCGTCTGGCCGATGATGGCCACGCCGATCTCCTGCACCACCTTGCGGAACAGTGCATTGTCCGGCACCGTGCAGTAGCCGGGAATGGCGTCGAACTTATCCAGGGTGCCGCCCGTGTGGCCCAGGCCGCGGCCCGAGATCATCGGCACGTAGCCGCCGCACGCGGCGACCATGGGGCCCAGCAGCAGGGAGACGACATCGCCGACGCCGCCCGTCGAATGCTTGTCGACGATGGGACCGGGCAGGTTCAGCGAACGCCAGTCCAGCACCTGGCCGGAATCGCGCATGGCCAGGGTGAACGCCACGCGCTCGTCCATGTTCATGTCGTTGAAATAGACGGCCATGCCCAGCGCCGCGATCTGGCCTTCGCTGACGCTGCCGTCAGTGATGCCACGCACGAAAAACTGGATTTCCTCGGCGCTCAGCACGCCCTTGTCGCGCTTCTTGCGAATGATTTCCTGGGTTAACAACATGGAATAACTCCAATCATGAGATCTGGGGTCAGTCCCTGCGGATCTGACCCCAGCTTTGTAACGCTAGTTACTTATCAGACGCCGTAAGGAATCCACACGTTTTTCACTTGCGACGCATGCGCCAGCACGGCGCGGCCACCGCTTTGCGCGGCGCTGTACCAGTCGCGGCCCTTGGCGCCGCCGACCCAGGTGCGCTTCAGGGTGCCGGCCGACAGGCGCTCGACTTCGGCACAACCTTCAGCGGAACCGTCATGGCGCCAGACGGCGTCGATGTCGGCGTGCGTGGCCAGGGTGCGCGCCAGTTCATCGGCGTTGCCGCTGATGATATTGACGACGCCGCCTGGCAAGTCGGACGTATCGAAGACCTGGTACAGGTCCAGCGCGGAAAGCGGATGCGCTTCCGACGGCACCACCACCACGCGGTTGCCCAGCGCGATGGCCGGCGCCACGAGCGAAATGAAGCCCAGCAAAGGCGCTTCGTTCGGGCAGACGATGCCGATCACGCCGACCGCTTCGTTCAGCGCCACGGTAATGCCTTTCGTTGGCGGCTGGTGCGCCAGGCCGTCGTACTTGTCGGCCCAGGCGGCGTAGTAGAACAGGCGTTCGATCGATGCCTGCACTTCCTTCTCGGGATTTTTACTGCCCGTCATGGCGGCGATGCGGGCGGCGAATTCGTCGCCGCGCGCTGCCAGGTTTTCAGCGATGTAATACAGCACTTGCGCGCGGTTGTGCGCCGTTGCGCCGGTCCAGCCGGACGCTTTATGGGCCGCTTCGACTGCGTTGCGAATATCCTTGCGGCTACCCACGCCCACCTCGGCCAGCAGGGCGCCGTTCGCGCCAAACACCGGGGTGCTGTAGGCGCTGTCGGGGCGCGCCTGCTTGCCGCCGATGTACATCTTGGCCGTGCGGTCGATGGCGAACGGATCGGCTGCCGCCGGCTTCACATTGCCCTTGGCTTTCGCTTCCACCACGGGCAAGGCCGGGCGCGCATCTTCGGCCAGGGCCGTCATGTATTCCAGCATGCCTTCGCGGCCGCCTTCACGGCCGAAACCCGATTCGCGGTAGCCGCCGAAGCCGCACGCGGCGTCGAACTGGTTGGCGCTGTTGATCCACACCACGCCTGCCTTGATGGCGGGAGCGATGTCGAGGGCCAGGCTGATCGACTCGGTCCACACGCTGGCGGCCAGGCCGTATACCGTGTTGTTCGCCAGCTGCACCGCTTCTGGTGGCGTGCGGAAGCTCATCGCCACCAGCACGGGGCCGAAGATTTCAGCCTGTGCCACGGCGGCCGAAGTCGACGCGCCCGTAATCAGGGTCGGCGGGAACCACGAGCCGTCTGCCGGCAGTTCGCACGCCGGCTGCCAGACGTCACAGCCTTCGGCGCGAGCCGAATCGACCAGCGCGGCGATGCGCTGGCGCTGCACGGGGTCGACCAGCGCGCCCACGTCCATCGATTTGTCCAGCGGCGAGCCGAGGCGCAGGTTTTCCATGCGAGCGCGTACCTTGTTCAGGAAGCGCTCCTGGATCGATTCCTGCACCAGCAGGCGCGAACCGGCGCAGCATACCTGGCCCTGGTTGAACCAGATCGAATCGACCAGGCCTTCCACGGCGCCATCGAGGTCCGCGTCTTCGAAGACGATGAACGGCGACTTGCCGCCCAATTCGAGGGACAGCTTCTTGCCGCTGCCGGCCGTCGCTTCGCGAATGAGGCGGCCCACTTCCGTGGAACCCGTAAACGCGATCTTGTCGACGCCAGGATGGTTGACGATGGCCGAGCCCACTCTGCCGTCGCCGGTGACGATATTGACGACGCCGGCCGGCACGCCCGCCTGCACGCACAATTCGGCGAACAGCATGGCCGTCAGCGACGTGAATTCGGCCGGCTTGAAGACCACCGTGTTACCGGCCGCCAGGGCCGGGGCGATTTTCCACGACAGCATCAGCAGCGGGAAATTCCACGGCACGATCTGGCCCACCACGCCCACGGCGCGGTAGTCGGCGAATTCTTCCGACTGCAGCTGCGCCCAGCCGGCGTGATGATAGAAGTGGCGCGCGGCCAGCGGCAGGTCGATATCGCGCGTTTCGCGGATGGTCTTGCCGTTGTCCAGGGTTTCGAGCACGGCGAACAGGCGCGAATGTTTTTGCAGCAGACGGGCCAGCGCGTACATGACTTTGGCGCGGCCGTGGCCACCCATGCCTTGCCAGACGGGCAGCGCGCGGCGCGCCGCTTCGACGGCGCGTTCCACATCAAGGTCGGTCGCTTGCGTCAGTTCGGCCAGTTGCGTGCCGTCGGCAGGATTGGTCGAGGCGAACAGTTCCGCCGGCGCGCTCCAGGCATTGTCGATGAACAAACCGAATGTGCGCTGGTGGCCATCGAGCCACGCTTGCGCTTCTTTTTGACTTTCGGGAGCAGGGCCGTAGTCCATAGTATTGAGAATCTCGTTAATTGTTGGCATGACGATTGTTCTTTAAGGTTGTGCGTGACGATGATTGGCCGAGTAGCTGCCGGTGACGTAGTGCTCGAGCTGGCGCTCGATGTCGGTCAGCAGGCTGGAAGCGCCGATGCGGAACAGGTGCGGCTGCAGCCATTCGTTGCCCAGTTCTTCCTTCATCAGGGTCAGGTATTGCAGCGCGCTCTTGGCCGAGCTGACGCCGCCGGCCGGCTTGAAGCCCACCTGGAAGCCCGTCTGCTCGTGGTATTCGCGGATCGTGCGCACCATCGTCAGGGCCACGGGAATGGTGGCGTTCACGCCCTCCTTGCCGGTGGAAGTCTTGATGAAATCGGCACCGGCCATCATGCAGACCCACGATGCCTTGGCCACGTTTTCCATCGTCAGCAAGTCGCCCGTGGCGAGAATCGCCTTCACGTGCGCTTCGCCGCACGCCTTGCGGTAGGCCAGCATTTCGTCGTACAGCACTTGCCAGTTGCCGTTCAGGACGTGCTGGCGCGTGATGACGATATCGATTTCCGAGGCGCCGGCGGCGACCGACAATTCGATCTCACGCAGCTTCGTTTCCATGCTCGTCAGGCCGGCCGGGAAACCCGTCGACACGGCGGCGATGGGCAAGCGGCCCTGGATGACCTTCACGGCCGGCTGAATCATCTCGTGGTACACGCATACGGCGCCGGTGCTCAATTGCGTCAGGCCCAAGGCGTCCATCAGGTCGGCGCGCAGCGGGCGCATGGCCTTCATGCACAGGCGTTCCACGCGGCCCGGCGTATCGTCGCCGCCCAGGGTGGTCAGGTCGATCATCTGGATGGCTTTCACCAGCCAGGCGGCCTGGTATTCCTTTTTCACCGTACGGCGGTTCGCCAGGCTGGCTGCGCGGCGGTCCGTCGCGGCGCGGTTGACGCGGATCTGGTTGATCCAGCCCAGGTCGAGGCCAACGGCCTCATTACGCTTGAATTCGGGGTGCATGAGTGTCATAACAAGCTGGTTCCATTAGCAAGTGGTGGTACGCCAAGGTGCTTGGCGAGGGTTTGGCCAATATCGGAGAAGGTCTCGGAAATACCCAGTGCGCGCGGGGCGACGCCGGGGCCGAAGAAGATCATCGGAATGTGTTCGCGGGTGTGGTCGGAGCCGTGCCAGGTCGGGTCGCAGCCATGGTCGGCGGTAATCACGACCAGGTCGCCTTCCTTGAGCTTGGCCATGAATTCCGGCAGGCGCGCATCCATTTCGCGCAACGCGTCAGCATAGCCCTCGACGTTGCGGCGGTGGCCGAAAGCCTGGTCGAAATCGACGAAATTCACAAAAGTGAGCGACTTGTCCTGCACTTCATCGGTCGTCTTCAACAACGCTTCGAACAGCGCCATGTTGTCGACGCCCTTGACGACGCGCGAGATGCCCTGGGTAGCGAAAATGTCGCTGATCTTGCCCAGGCCGACGACTTCGCCGCCAGCATCCTTCACGTGATCGAGCAGGGTCTTGCTTGGCGGCGCGACGGCGTAATCGTGGCGGTTCGACGTGCGCGTGTAGTTGCCATTGCTGCCCGTGAACGGGCGGGCGATGACGCGGCCGATGTTGTACGGCTCGACCAGCTTGAAGGCCATTTCGCACACCTGGTACAGGCGCTCGAGGCCGAACGACTCTTCGTGCGCGGCGATCTGCATCACCGAGTCGCCCGAGGTATAGATAATCAACTTGCCGGTGGCGACGTGTTCATCGCCATGCTTGTTGATGATGTCCGTGCCCGAGGCATGGCAGTCTCCGAGGAAGCCGGGCACGCCCGACAGGGCTTTCAGCTTGTCGGTCAGGTCGGCGGGGAACGATGGCGTGGTGCGGGGGAAGTAGCCCCAGTCAAATTCGACGGGCACGCCGGCGATTTCCCAGTGGCCGCTCTGCGTGTCCTTGCCGGTGGAGCGCTCGCGCGCCGCACCGTAGGCGCCGGTGAAACCGTCGCGCTGGTCGAAGCCCGTGGCCCATTCGCCGCTGGCCAGGTGCGCCGCGGCGCCCAGTCCCAGGCGTTCCATGTTCGGGAGTTTCAAGGTCTTGCCGCTTTTGGCGACAGTGCTGGCAATGTGGCCAAAGGTATTGGCACCTGCGTCGCCATACTTGGCGGCGTCTGGCGTCGCGCCAAGGCCGAAGGAATCAAGCAGGAGGATAAATGCGCGTGACATGATAAGGCTCGCTTTATGGATTAATGCAAAGATGATGCGGACAGTGTAGGCCGGATTTTCCCGGCCTGCCGCGCGGCAGCGCCGGTGGCCGGCGCGCCGCTACTGCTTAAAAAAAGTGCTTAGGCTTGCGGCGTAGCCGATACGGTCGCCAGGAAAGCCAGGATCAGCTTGACCAGGTCTTTCGCGCCGATGGCCGCGTATTTCAGGGTTTGTTCGTGCGACAGGGCGAATGGCGACATGCCTTCGGCCAGGTTGGTGATGACGGACACGCCCACCACTTTCAGGTCGCAATGACGGGCCGAGACCACTTCCGGCACCACGGACATGCCGACCGTGTCGGCGCCCAGGCGGGCCATCATGCGGATTTCGGCGGCCGTCTCGAAGTTCGGGCCAGGATAGGCGACGAACACGCCTTCGTGCAGGGTGATGCCGTTCGAGGCAGCCGTGTCCGCGACCAGCTTGCGCAGGTCCGCATCGTAAGCGTTGGCCATGCTGAAGAAGCGCGGACCGAAGCGGTCGTCGTTCGGGCCGACCATCGGCGTACCTGGCAACAGGTTGATGTGGTCGCTGATGGCCACCAGGCTGCCGGCGTCCACTTCAGGGCGCAGGGAACCGGCGGCGTTGGTGACGAACAGCATTTCGCAGCCCAGCAGTTTCAGGGTGCGGATGGCACTCGTCATCACGCCCATGCCATAGCCTTCGTAGAAGTGGCCACGGCCCTTCATGCAGACGACGGCGACGCCCGACAGGGTGCCGATCACCAGTTCGCCGGCGTGGCCGTGCACGGTGCTGATCGGGAAGCCTGGCAATTCGTCAAAGCTGATGCTGACGGCGTCCGTCATCTGCTCGGCCAACACGCCCAGGCCGGAGCCGAGGATCATCGCCACGCGCGGCTTGAAATTTTCAGGAGCGCGGGCACGGATGATTTCGGCGGCGTGGAAAGGGGTGTTGTTCGACATGGTTATCCTCTGATTGACTAATGATGATGGGTTGCTGCCTGCACGGCCGTGCCCGGTGAAGAAGTACGGCCCAGGTTACGGGTATGTATATGGGTGCTGCTGGTATATCCAGATGCGTATTGCCTCTATTTGCCGCCACTATGCATCAAACGGAATATGTATGGCAAATACCATTTTTCTTGCCCATTTATACAATTCAAATATAAATGGCCGATATTATAGTCGAGGCAAGCCCAGGCCCGCCATGCCCGGGAAATCCGTGCATACAAGCTCCATACGAGCACTTTCCGCGCACGCCAGACACGCACTTCACGCACGCTTGACACCAACAAGACAAATGTTTACAGTCGCAGACAAATGTTTAACCATCTGCGAAAACCTTGTGACCGATACCAATAAAAAAGACCAGCTGTACACGCTGATCCGCAACAACCCCTTCATCTCGCAGCAAGACCTGGCGAGCGAGCTGGGCTTGTCGCGCTCGGCCGTCGCCGGCCACATTGCCGGATTGATACGCGAGCGGCGCCTGCTGGGACGCGCCTACGTGCTGCCCGACAGCCGCCCCGTGCTGTGCATAGGCGCCGCCAACCTCGACCGCAAGATGCGCACCCTGGCGACCTTGCAGATGGGCACATCGAATCCCGTGCGTTCGGAAGAAGTGTTTGGCGGCGTGGGCCGCAACATCGCGGAAAACCTGGCACGCCTGGCTATCCCCGTGGCCCTGCTGACGGCGCTGGGCGACGATGCGGCCGGCCACGCCCTGCAGACGCACGCGGAAGACGCGGGCATCGACATGCGCGGCAGCTTACATCTGAGCAACACCAGCAGCGGCACTTACACTGCCGTGCTCGACGAACATGGTGAAATGCTGCTGGCGATGGCCAACATGCAACTGTACGAACAACTGACCCCCGCCTTTTTGCACAGCCGCCAGCCACAGCGCGCGGCTGCCGCCCTTACCGTCTGCGACCTGAACCTGGGCCACGACAGCGTGCAGGCTCTGCTGGCCGATGCGCGCCAGGACGCGGCCCACGCGACGCCGCTCGTCATCGTCGCCGTCTCGCAGCCGAAGATGGCGCACCTGCCGCAAGACCTGACGGGCTTGCATTTGCTGATACTGAACCGGGGCGAACTGGAAACGCGCGTGGCGCGGGCCTTGCCCACGGCCTTCGAGGTGCGCGCCGCCTGCCGCGAAGTGCAGCGCCAGGGCGCGCGCCAGGTAATCGTCACCTGCGGCGGCGAAGGCGTGTACTTCACGGATGGCGACAGCCCGGACGCGCCTGTCGTGCACCTGGCCGCGCGCGAAGTGGACGCCGTCGACGTGACGGGCGCCGGCGACGCGTTTTCCGCCGCCGTCTGCTGGTCGCTATACCACGACAGCAGCGATTTGAAACTGGCGTGCCGGCGCGGCCTGAAGCTGGCCGCCATGACCCTGGAATCGGCTGCCACCGTCTCCCCCCATATTTCCGCCGGCGCGCTCGACAACATTGACGACGCCGACCTGGCGCCGCCTCCCCCTACCCTCTTTCAACAGGACTGAACCATGACCCAATTACAGAATTTCCTCTTGTTCTCGCAAGAAGTGCTCGACGCACGCGCCGCCGGCAAGGCCATCGTGGCGCTGGAATCGACCATCATTTCGCACGGCATGCCGTATCCGCAAAACGTGGAAATGGCGCGCGAAGTGGAACAGATCATCCGTGACGGCGGCGCCGTGCCAGCCACCATCGCCATCATCGGCGGCAAGATCTGCGTGGGCCTGTCGCCCGAACAACTGGAATTGCTGGGCACCTCGCCCGACGCCATGAAGGTCAGCCGCCGCGACTTGCCGTTCGTCCTGTCACAAGGCAAGCTGGGCGCCACCACCGTGGCCGCCACCATGATTTGCGCGGAACTGGCAGGTATTTCCGTGTTTGTTACGGGTGGCATCGGCGGCGTGCACCGCGGCGCGGAAACCAGCTTCGACATTTCCGCCGACTTGCAGGAACTGGCGCAAACCTCGGTGGCCGTCGTCTGCGCGGGCGTGAAATCCATCCTCGACATCGGTCTGACCCTGGAATACCTGGAAACCCATGGCGTGCCCGTCATCAGCGTGGGCCAGGAAGGTTTCCCGGCCTTCTTCACGCGCGAAAGCGGCTTCAAGGCCGATTTCCGCCTCGATACGGCCGCAGAACAGGCTGCCTTCATCGGCACCAAGTGGCAACTGGGCTTGAAGGGCGGCGTGATCGTCAGCAACCCCGTGCCGGCCGCGCAAGCCATGCCCAAGGAAGAAATCGATGCGATCACCGCGCAGGCGCTGCAGGAAGCGGACGCGGGCGGCGTGAAGGGCAAGCAAGTCACGCCATTCCTGTTGTCACGCATCAAGCAACTGACGGATGGCCGCAGCCTGGCGACGAATATCGCGCTGGTCAAGCACAATGCCCAAGTCGGCACGGCGCTGGCCATTGCCATGCAGGCAGTCGTGGCACGATAATAGGACTGCTGTAAAGAAAGCGCGCGCGCCTTCAAGGGTTCGCGCGCCGTTCCATCGCCTAGCAACACGCAACGCCAAGGAAAGCATGTCCATCGATCTGAAACAGTTAAAGTATTTTCTTGCCGTTGCCGAGGAGAAAAGCTTCAGCCGCGCCGCCGAGCGCCTGCATATCTCGCAGCCGCCCTTGAGCCAGCAGATCATGAAACTGGAAAGCGAACTGGGCGTACGCCTGTTTGCGCGCACCACGCGCACGTTCGAGCTGACCGTGGCGGGCAAGGCGCTGATGAACGAGGCGGCTGACCTGCTGGCCAAGATGCGCATGACCATCGACACCATCCGCCAGATCGACCGCGGCGAAGTGGGCCGCTTGCGCGTGGGCATCGTCGGCTCGGCCATGTGGGGTCCCATCCCCAGCCTGCTGGAAGAATTCCAGACCAAATTTCCCCGCGTCAGCTGGACCATCCATGAATTCGGTCCCACGGTGCAATACGAAGCCTTGCGCGCCAAGCAAATCGATGTCGGTTTCTGGCGCGAACCCAAGCTCAACGACGACGACTTGCGTCACGACAATCTGCGCCAAGAACTGTGCTTCCGCGAAAACGTCTGCGTGGCCGTCAATGAACACCATCCGCTGGCGAAAAACACGTCCATCGAGCTGATCGACATCGCCCACGAGCCCATGCTCACCCTGAACCTCGACAAATCCGCGTTCCCCCGCTACCTGGTGCAATGCTGCATCAACGCCGGTTTCGAACCCGTGATTTTCCAGGAAGCGAGCGAACCGCAAACCCTGCTGGCCATGGTCGGCGCGGGCCTGGGCGTGACCCTGGTGCCGGAAACGACGAGCCGTATCGGCTGGCCCGGCGTCGTGTTTCTGCCGATCAAGACCAATCCACCGTCGGCCAACCTGTACATCAGCTACACCACGCTGGACGACGCGCCCGTCGTGCGCGCCTTCTTAAATATTTTGAATCCCCCGGCCGCCTGATCTGCTACGCCACCTATTTATATGCCCCACATATAAATACATAAACAAAAACGTATTTGTCATACATATCTGGCATGATGCATAGTGATTCGGACGCCCATCGTGGCGCCGGTTCCGTGCTTGCCCTGCCCGTCAATTGACGGCGCATCCCAGCCCGCTCCGGCAGCCCCCTTCGATGTTGTACCTATAAAAGAGACGGGGCCGACTGTTGCATGAGCATCACATTGTCGACATAAAAGCATCCGAGGCCAGCAATGATCTTGTGCAATACCGTGCAATGTTGATAAGGAATTATCACCTCGTGCATCAAAAACAGGCTAAATCGGCCCCAAATTATATGTTTCACCTATAAAAAATATACAATATCGATCTTCCAGGAGCCAATTCATGAAACTTACACAATTTAGTTTGACGATCGCAGCCGTATTTCTGACTGCTCAAGCGTCCGCGGCTACCCCAAAACTGGGTGTCGTGTATGACGCGGGCGGCAAGTTCGACAAGTCGTTCAACCAATCCGCTTTCGAAGGCGCCTCGCGCTTCAAAAAAGACACGGGCATTTCCTTCATCGAAGTGCAGGCATCGAGCGATACGCAGGCTGAACAAGTCATGCGTGGCCTGGCCCGCAAGAAACTCGACATGATCGCGGCCATCGGTTTTGCGCAAACGCAAGCCGTGCAAAAGGTCGCCAAGGAATTCCCGAACGTGAAATTCGTGCTGATCGACGGCCAGGCCGCCGGCAGCAATGTCAATTCCGTCGTCTTCAAGGAAGAAGAAGGCTCCTACCTGGTGGGCGTGGCTGCAGCCATGGCCAGCAAGAGCAAGAAAGTCGGCTTCATCGGCGGCATCGATATTCCATTGATCCGCAACTTCGCCTGCGGCTACGCGCAAGGCGCGAAGGCCGTCAATCCGAAGACGGAAATCACGCAAAACATGGTCGGCACCACGTCCGGCGCCTGGAATGACCCGGCCAAGGGTGGCGAACTGGCCCGCTCGCAATTCGAGCGCGGCGTCGATGTCGTCTTCGCCGTCGCTGGCGGCAGCGGCATGGGCACCCTGCAAATGGCCAAGGAAAAAGGCAAGCTGGCTATCGGCGTCGATTCGAACCAGAATCATCTGTATCCAGGCAGCATCCTGACCTCGATGGTCAAGCGCGTCGACAACACGGTCTACGACAGCTTCATGCAAGTCAAGAACGGCACCTGGAAGGGCGGCGTCAGCTATAAAGGCTTGAAAGAAGGCGGCGTGGATTGGGCGCTCGATGCGAACAACCGCAAGCTGATTACGCCGGAAATCGAAAAGCGCGTGTTGGGTGCGCGTAAGGACATTATCGATGGCAAGATCAAAGTGATCGATTACCGCGTCGGCAGCAGCTGCCCGGTTTAATTTTTCTCCGTATCTTTTAGCGCGCCGCCGGGGCCAGTCTCCGCGCGGCGCGTTTCCATGAAACTATCCAGTTATGAACCTATGCAGCCAGCAGTAGAATTTCGCAGCATTTCCAAGCAGTTTGGACATGTGAAGGCGAACGCCGACGTCAGTTTCTCCATCGCCAAGGGCAGTATCCATGGCTTGGTGGGGGAAAACGGCGCCGGCAAATCGACCTTGATGAGCATCCTGTACGGGTATTACCGTGCCGACGGCGGAGAAATCTTGCTCGACGGAAAAGTACAGCCTATCCGCAACAGCCAGGAAGCGATCAACCTCGGCATCGGCATGGTGCACCAGCACTTCATGCTGGTCGAGAACTTCACCGTCCTCGACAATATCATGCTGGGCACGGAAGGCGGTTTTCGCCTGGCCAGCCACCGCACGGAAGCGGAAGCGAAATTGCGCGAGATTTGCGCGCGCTACCGCCTCGACGTCGACCCGCTGGCAAAGATCGAAGACCTCTCCGTCGGGGCGCAGCAGCGGGTGGAAATCCTCAAGCAGATTTACCGCAGCGCCAATATCCTGATCCTCGACGAGCCGACGGCCGTGCTGACGGCCCAGGAAACGGCGTCGCTGTTTGAAATCCTGCGCCTGTTCAAGGAGCAAGGCAAGACCATCATCCTGATCACGCACAAGCTGCAAGAGATCCTGGAAATCACCGACAACGTCACCGTCATGCGCGGCGGCACGGTGGTGGGCGCCGTGGCGACGGCCGGCACCTCGAAAGAGGAACTGGCCAACATGATGGTCGGCCGCCCCATCCAGAGCCACTTGCCCCGTGCACCGTACAATCCGGGCGCCACGGTGCTGGAAGTGGACGGTCTACAACTGGCCGACGAGCAACAGGTCAAACTGCTGGCCGACATCGGTTTCAACTTGCGCGCCGGCGAAATCGTCGCCATCGCGGGGGTCTCGGGCAATGGCCAGAGCGAGCTGCTGGAAATCCTCTCGGGCATGCGCTTGCCGACGTCCGGCAAGCTGCGTTTTCTCGACAAGGACTTGCCGTTTGCCAAGCGCCACGATGCCGACGGCTTGCCGCTGGCCTTCCGCGAGCTGGGCATCGCCCACATTCCAGAAGACCGCTTGCGCGATGGCGTGGTAAAGAATTTCTCCGTCATGCAAAACACCATCCTCGGTTATCAGGATCACCTGAAAAACCGCTGGGGCCTGTTCAACTTCAAGGCCATCGGCGCCCGCTGCGCGGAACTGCTGAAAACCTTCGACGTGCGCCCGGCCAATCCGGACTTGCGCATCGGTTTGTTGTCCGGCGGCAACCAGCAAAAGGTGGTGATCGCGCGCGAAGTGCTGGCCAAGCCGAAACTGATGCTGGTGGGCCAGCCCACGCGCGGCGTCGACATCGGCACCATCGAAAGCATCCATACGCAATTGCTGGCCCTGCGCGACGCGGGCGTGGCGATCCTGCTGGTGTCCGTCGAACTGGAAGAAGTGCGGGCGCTGGCCGACCGCATTCTCGTCATGTGCGGCGGACGCATTACCGGCGAACTGAAAATTGAAGAATTCGATACCACCCGCATCGGTCTGTTGATGGGGGGAATGCATAAATCATGAATAACGACTTGCCACGCTGGGCGACAGCCTTTGTCATGCCCATGTTAAACCTGCTGTCGGCCTTGCTGGTCGCAGCCCTGGTGATTTATATGCTGGGCGAAGACCCGGCCGAATCGCTGTCGATCCTCGTCCACAGCGCCATCCTCAATCCGGAAGGCTTGAGCTACACCCTGTTTTACGCCAGCACCTTCATCTTCACGGGCCTGTCGGTTTCCGTGGCGATGCAGGCCGGGCTGTTCAATATCGGTTCCGAAGGCCAGATGTATATCGGCGGCCTGGGCTTGACGGTGGCCATGCTGGCCTTCGACCAGACCCTGCCCGCCTGGCTATTGATTCCGGCGGCCATGATCGGCGCGGCCCTGTTCGGCGCGCTGTGGGGTTTCCTGCCCGGCTACCTGCAAGCCAAGCGCGGCAGCCACATCGTCGTCACCACCATCATGTTCAACTTCATCGCCGCCAGCCTGATGAACTTCGTGATCGTGAAGTACCTGATTCCGCCGGGCGAACAGAACACGGCCAGCCGCGTGTTTGCGGAAAGCGGCGAAATGCCGCGCCTCTCCACCTGGTTCCCATCCTTGGGCGACACGCCGCTGAACATCAGTTTTATCCTGGCGATCGCCGCGCTGGTGATTTACGGCGTGATGGTCTGGCGCTCGTCGTGGGGCTTCAAGCTGCGCGCCACGGGCCTGAACAAGCACGCGGCCCACTATGCGGGCGTGTCGATCAGCAAGATGATCATCATCGTCATGCTGATCTCGGGCGCGCTGGCGGGCCTCGGTTCCGTCAATTCCATCATGGGTTCGACGCATTATCTGTCGCTCAACTTTGTGGGCGGCGCCGGCTTCATCGGCATCGCCATCGCCCTGATGGGTCGCCAGCATCCGGTCGGCATCTTCCTGTCCGCCGTGCTGTTCGGCGCGCTGATCCAGGGCGGCTTCGACCTGTCGCTGGAAAAACCGAATATCCCGACGGAAACTTTCATTTTCATCCAGGGCTTGATCATCCTGTTCTGCGGCGCCATGGAAAACTTCTACGCACCGGCCATTTCCGCCCTGCTCAAGCGCACCAAAGGCTAACACCATGACACTCGACGACTTTCAATTCGCCAGCATCCTGGTATCGACCGTGCGCAATGCGCCCGTCCTGATCTTTGCCGCCATGGCCGGCCTGTTTGCCGAACGCAGCGGCATGATCGACATCGGCCTGGAAGGCAAGATCCTGGCCAGCGCCTTCGCTTCCGCCGCCGTGGCC
Organism: Janthinobacterium sp. BJB426; assembly: GCF_002735705.1. Lineage (GTDB taxonomy): Bacteria > Pseudomonadota > Gammaproteobacteria > Burkholderiales > Burkholderiaceae_D > Janthinobacterium. The sequence goes on along the minus strand of NZ_PDZL01000012.1, from coordinate 20,536 downwards.
TACACGACGCAAAACCCGTATTACGGCATGGCTGCCGGCATGCTCGTCTGCGTCGCCCTGGCCCTGCTGCAGGCCTACGTCAGCATCACGCAAAAGGGCAACCAGCTGGTGGCCGGCATGGCGATCAATATCGCCATGAGCGGACTGACGTTTGTGCTGGCGCAATTCTTCTTCCAGCAAGGCGGCCGCACGCCCGACCTCGGTTCGGCGCGCCTGTTCGACGTGGTCTTGCCGGGCACGCAGTACGTGGAGCATATCCCCTTCATCGGCTGGGTCTACGCCCACCTGATCGGTGGCCATTCCATCCTCGTCTACGTGGCGTTCCTGCTGATCCCGCTCGTGCACTGGCTGCTGTACCACACGCGCTTCGGCCTGCGCCTGCGCGCCTGTGGCGAAAACCCGCATGCGGCGGACTCGGCCGGCGTGAGCGTGGAAACGACGCGCTACCTGGCCATGCTGGTGGCCGGCATCCTGTGCTCGTTCTCGGGTGCATATCTTGCCATCGTGCAAAGCGGCTTCTTCCTGCGCGACATGTCGGCCGGCGCCGGCTACCTGGCCCTGACGGCCATGGTGTTCGGCAACTGGCGCCCCGTCTACACCTTCCTCGGCTGTCTGATGTTCGGCTTCTTCGCCGCCATCCAGATTCAAATTGAAGGCGTGGACTTGCCCGTCGTGGGCCGCATCCCCGGCTCCTTGATCCAGATGGTGCCGTACGTGGTCACCGTGATCGTGCTGGCAGGCTTGATGGCGAAATCCATCGCGCCAAAAGCTATCGGCATTCCGTTCGTCAAATCGCGCTAAGTTTCAGCGAGCGCTGACAAAAAGCGAAGCCCGCGGGCTTCGCTTTTTTTACGCCGAAAGAATTGCGTCCAGCGAGAAAAACACGGGCAGCCCCAGGCTGCGCGCCACTTCCACCATCTGGTCGGCGCCCTGCGACGCGCCGCCGAGGCGCAGCACGGCATCGCAATGGCTCAATAAACGCGTCGCATGCGCGTGAAATAATTCCTCATACACTACATCGCCAACCCCGGTGGAGCCGGCCAGCGCCAGCATGGGCAAGGCCAACCATTCACCGAGCACGGGCATGTGTCCTCTGGCATACAGGGGCAGGCAGACGGCTTGCATGGCTGCCACATTCGCCGCCATCAGGGCGGGATCGTCGCCCGTGCCGGAACGGTAGGGGCCGGCAACGAGGATCTGCATGCCCTGTTTGCGCGGCATCAAGTGCGATTGCGCATGCTGCAGCAGCATGATGGTCTTGCCATCGCAGATGCGGCCATCGGCCACCATCTGCAGCGCTTGCGCCATGGGCAGTTCCAGCACTTCGATGTCTTCTCCCTCGTGCGCCAGACCGCCGCCGTCGCCGATACGGCTGGACGGATCGTATTCGGCAACAAAGAAATGCAGGCGCTCCGTCACGGAGCCGGGGCTCATGAAAGCCTGGAATATCTTTTGCACCTGCCCCACCCGGTAACCGGTTTCCTCTTCCACCTCGGCGCGGATGCGCTGCTCCGCGCTGGCCTCTTCCAGCAAACCGGCCGCCGCTTCGATGAGGAAACCATCGTGGCCTGCGCGGTAGGTGGGAAAGCGGAACTGGCGGATCAGGATCACAGTCCGTTGGATTTTGTTGTAGAGCAGGATGGTGGCACCATCGCCGCGATCATAGGTTTCCCGCGTCTGCGTCTGCCACTGGCCATCATGGCGCAGATAGTCGAACGTGGTCTTTTGCAGCAGATACCAGTCATGCGACAGGGTCTGCACGCCCTGGATACGGACCCGTTCCTGCTTGCTGTTTTCTTCGCGCATAGTGTCTCCTTGTGCTTGCACGTATCGACTTTATCATGCAAACTCGTGCAATATCAAGAAAATACAAGAAAAACCATGCTCACACATCAACGCAAACAATACCTGCTGGACTTGCTCCAGCGCGAAGGCCAGATCGTCGCCAAGGCCGTCAGTGATGCCTTGGGCTTGTCGGAAGACACGATACGGCGCGACCTGCGCGAACTGGCGAAAGAGGGATTATTGGAGCGCGTGCATGGCGGCGCCCTGCCCTTGCTGCCGCGCTCGCCCGCACTGGCGCCGTTTGCGGGACGCGAACAGATTTTTCCCGAAGCCAAGCCCGCCATCGGCCGCGCGGCGGGCGCCATGATACAAACGGGGCAAGTGGTGTTCCTCGATGGCGGCACGACCGCCGTGCAGCTGGCACGCCAGTTGCCGCGCGACTTGCGCGCCACCATCGTCACGCACAGTCCGTCGATTGCCGTCGAACTGGTGCATCACCCCGGCGTCGACGTGCTGATGCTGGGCGGGCGCCTGTACAAGCATTCGATCGTGGGCGTCGGCGCTGCGACCGTGGAAGCCATCGGCCGCATCCGCGCCGACCTGTATTTCATGGGAGTGTCCAGCCTGCATCCGCAAGCGGGCATCACCACCGGGGATTATGAGGAAGCGTGCGTAAAACGCGCGCTGAGCGACGCGTCAAGCCGCACCATCGTGCTGGCGTCGCCGGAAAAATTCAACACGGCCTCGCCGTTCCAGATCGCGCCCTTGAGCCAGGTCAACGATATCATCGTGCACCGCGACGTGGACGACGCCCTGCTCGCGCCCTACCGCGAGATGGGAATTAGCATCACCCTGGCATGAAAAAAGCGGCCCGAAGGCCGCTTTCGAATGACATCTTACTGCGGCCAAATTACTGCGGCCAGATCGCCTGCAGCACGGCTGCCAAGTGATAGCCACCCTCGATCAGCTGCTGCTTCGCCAGCGCCGAGCTGGGCACGGGATAATTGTCCGGCACGTTCAAATTCCACACGTTGTAGACCTCGCCCTTGCGACTCGTCTGCTGCATGGCCGGGCCGGCCACCACGTCCGTGAAAGCAAGCTTCGACGCCGCCAGCGAGGCATCGGCCCACTGATACGGCCAGGTGGCAGGGTCGCCGCTGTTGGCGCTCACTACCGGCGCGCTGGCGATCACGGTGCGGGCGAACTGCTGCGGCGTGCGCGTGCTCAGGCGACGCATGGCGTAATCGACCACGGTCGTATCCCAATACGAATGCAGGGGCTTGGTGGGCGATCTCGGATAGCTGCTGGCAGGCTTGGCCACGCCATCCTCGGCCGGCAGCGGCGCGGGAATCACGGCGTCCGACAGCGCCGTCATCTTCGCATCGTCAAGCAGCAAGTCATTGCCGCCGCGTGCATTGAAAATGGCGACGTCATCGATCTGCGCCTGCGTGGCGGGCACGAAAAACTGGCCATCCTTGCCAAGAAACGCATTGCCCACATGCAATGGCTGGTGGATATCGCCCACCAGGTGCGTGATCAAAATCAACGCTTCGCGCTGGCTGAAGCCGTGCGGATTGCTGGCCGCATCAGCCTTGCCTTGCAGCACCAGGATCGCCTGCTTGAGCGTTTGCACGATATCGTCATCGGCCGTGCCCACGCCATGGTCATGGTAGTGCGCGTTCTGGAATGGCACGTTCGTGTAGTGGTATTCGCCATGCTTGGGATTGGCCGCTACATAGGTCAGCATTTCCGGTGTTTGCGGGCCGCAATACGTGCCCTTCACGCAATCGGGCCAGTTGGCGATCTTTTCCAGGCTTTCGCCCGGCAGCAGCAATTTGGCCACTTGCGCCTGGGCCGCACTGTCCTTGAGCAATTGATCGGCGATGGCGCCCACGGCGCGGTGGCCGTCGTTGCCCCAGGCCAGCACATTGCCGGAGGTGAAAGCGGCGCCCAGCGCCAGCACGCTCAGCAGTTTTTTCATGTTCACTATTACTCCTTGCCTTGCGGCGTGGCCTTGGCCGGCTTCGGATACTGCTTGTTGATGTCGATCGGCTGCGCATACGCCGAGCTCCACGTCTGCTCATGCAGCGCGGCAATGCGCTGCGCCATCTGTTCGTTGCGCAGCACCACTTCCAGGTTGCGCGAGAGGTCGAAATAACCGCCCGCCCAGTTGCTCGTGCCGACCCAGGCCAGCTTGCCGTCGATGGTCATGGTCTTGCTGTGGATCACGCGCGCGAACGGGATGAAACCGGTCGACGCCGCGGGAATCGTCACGATACGGATTTCCACGTTCGGCACCAGGGCCAGGCTTTTCAGGTAGGCGATGGCCGGCGCTTCCGTGTTCCAGCTTGACACCATCAGCTTGATTTTCACGCCACGCTGGGCGGCGGCGCGCACGGCATTGTCGATCACGGCGTAGTACGGCCGCGTGCGGTTGGGGCCGTAGGACAGCGGCGCGTAGTCGAGCAACTGGATGCGCACTTCGTTTTTCGCTTCCGCCAGCAAGGCCGGCAAGCCCGTTTCCGAGTCGCCCACGCCAGCCGGGTTGTAGGCATTCGGGCTGGCCAGCAGGAAAGCGTTTTGCGCGTAATTGGCCAGCACCACCTTGCTGTTAAGTACGGTGGCGCGGCTGCCTTTCGACGTCAATGCCTGGGCTTGCCAATCCTGTTCGAAGATGGCTTGCACCTGGCTCACCATGGCGGGCTCCGTGATTCTCAAGCCCGTCTCATGGATGTGCTCGAACGAGCGCCAGTCGAAATTCTGGCTGCCGATGTAGGCCACCTGGCCATCGACGGCCAGGTATTTGGCGTGCACGATGCCGTTGCCCGTGACTTTATTGAAATCGATCAGGCGCAAGTCCAGGTTGGGAACCGCCTTGATCTGCGCGATGGTGGCCGCTTCCGACAGGCCCACACCCTTCTGGTCCAGCAGGAAGCGGATTTTCACGCCGCGCTGGCCGGCGGCCGTCAGGCTGGCCAGCACTTTTTCAAAAGCCGTGCCCGGTTTGCTGACAGCATAGAACTGCGCGATGACGATCTCTTTTTTTGCCCCGTCGAACAGCTCGCTCCACACGGCAACAGGCTCGCGCAGGTCGGGATTCGTCAGGGTGGTTTCCACGGGCGAGGTGTGCACCAGCTCAAAGCCGGGAATGGTGAAATCCGCGTGGGCCGTGCCCGCGAACAGGGTAGTGACGAGCAGGGAAACAGATAAACGACGCATGGTTATTCCTTGTAAAGATTATTTGACGCGTACGATGCGGCCGGCCGCCGTGGCGCTGCCGGCCGGCTTGCCGGCGCGCGCGCGGTCGATCAGGTAATTGCTGAAGGCGTCGATGTCGCGCACGCCCGTGTCGAGCCGGCGCGTGCCGGCGGCCAGCACGGTGAAGCGGTCGCCGCCGCCGGCCAAGAAACTGTTGGCGGCGACTCTGTATTGTTGATTGTCATCAAGAGGAATGCCGTTGAGCATGATGCTGCCTGGCAGCACGCGCTTGCCTTGCGGTTGCGTGCTGTCCCAGCGATAAGTAAAACCGTCGGACACTTGCAGCAGATTGCCCTCGCCGGCCTCTGCGCCTGGCCATTGCTGTTCGAGCAAGGTACGGATTTGCGCACCGGAAAGACTCACAACGATCAGCGTATTGCCGAATGGGACAACTGCCTGGTTCTGGCCCACGTTCGTCATCAGGTCGGCGCCCGCTTCCAGGTCCTTGCGGATGCCGCCATTGTTCATCAAACCGATTTGCGCACCGGCAGCGCGCGCGCCGAACAGGGTGCTGTCGGCCACCAGGTCACCCAACGGCGAAGCGCCGCCACCCTTGGTGCTGCGGCCCACGTTCGGCACGGCGATGGCGGCCACGGGACGCGACAATTCCGCAGCACTGCGCTGCTTGACCGATTCCAGGTAGGCTGCGACGGCCGGGTCCGGCTCATACATGCCTGGCAGCATGACGACGTTTTGCGCGCTGGCATCGACGACGGCATTCTTGACGGGATCAACCTTGAGCTTGATGCGCGTCAACATGTGTCCACCCATCTGTGCTTGCGTCACGAGGCGGCCATCGACACGGCACAGATAACCCTGGTGCGAATGGCCGCTGATGACCAGCTGAATCGCCGGGTCGAGGCGTTTCACCACGTCGACCACTTCGCCCTTCAAATGGCTGCAGTCGGCCTGGTCGACGGCTTCCTTCGTCTCGCCGCCCTGGTGCAGCAGCACGACGAACACGCCCACGCCTTGCGCGCGCAGTTGCGGCAAGGTGGCGTTGATGGCGTCCGCTTCATCACCGAACTGCAAGCCGGCAATGCCGGCGGCCGTCACCACGGACGGCGTATCTTTCAATACGGCACCAATCAGGCCCACCTTGACGCCATGCACCTCTTCGATGCGGTAGGCCGGCAGCAGGGACTTGCCCGTTTGCGTATCGATGACATTGGCCGCCATATAGGTGTAGCTGGCACCCTTGAAGTCCGGCGTGAATTTGCACGCCTTGTCGGCGCGCGACGATTCGCAGCCGCCGCGCTGCTGGCGCAGCAATTCCGCCTTGCCCTGGTCAAACTCATGGTTGCCGACGGAACTGGCCTTCATGCCCAGCATGTTCATGGCGACGATGCTCGGCTCGTCCGCCCACAGCGCCGACATGGCGGGGCTGGCACCGACCAGGTCGCCATTGCCGACAAAAATCAGCTGCGCGTCTTCGCGCCGCCACGCCGTCAAGGCGCCGGACAAGGTATCGATGCCACCCGCCTGCACCGTCCTGCGCTCGGCATCGGCGGCGCTCGTGTAGGTAAATTTGCTGCGGTCGAGGTTGCCATGAAAATCATTCAAGGCAACCAGGTTCACTTCAATCGGGCCGTTCGGCGCAAGCTGTGGCGCGGACGCTAAATTGCTGCAGCCGGACAGGATGAGAATCAGGGCCGCGCTGGCGACCTGGGTGCGTAAGAAGTGAGCCATGGAATCGATATGTCAAAAAAGAGAAAGGGTAAACCATCTTGTCTATAAAAAAACGGCTGGTGTCGCCACCAGCCGTTTTTTAGTTTGCCAAGCTACGGGGCAAGGACGAGATTAGAACTCGTACTTGATCGTCGCTTGCAGTGCCCATTGCGATTCGCCCTTGGCTTGGCGCGTTTCCAGGCTTTCCACCACAGGACGGGTGTTGTACACATACTTGCCGTTTTCCATACCAACGTAGTCGACGAAGCTGCGCACCTGACCACCAGCCGATTGGAAGGCCACTTCATTGATACGGCCCCATTTACGGTTGATCATGTTACCGACGTTCAGGATGTCGAAGGTGAAGATACCCTTGTTACCTTTAAAGAAGCCTGGCACTTCCTGGCTCAGACGCACGTCGAAGCTGTTGGTCCATGGTGCAAAGCTTTCGTTACGGCCAATCACGCCGCCCTTGGCCTTACGCAGGTCGCCATTCGCGTTGACGACGCTCCAGAACGCCGCTTCGTTGGCGGCACGTGCCGCTGGCGTGGCACCGGAGAACACCACTTCACCCGAACCTGGGGCTTTAGGAATGTACATCAAGTCATTGCCGGCCAGGCCGTCACCGTTCAAGTCATTGTTGATGGTCCAGCTGTATGGCTTGCCGCTACGGCCTTCATAGAACAGACCGAAGGTGGTCTTGTACTCGCCGAAGAAGCGTTTTTGCCAGTTGACGTTCGCCGTGAAGCGGTCCTTGACCATGTAGTTCGAGTTCGACGCGACGTTTTCGTTCGGGTTGAAGACGGCACGGCCGCCCCAGTTCGAGCTCGAGGTCGACGACGTCAGCGGCGACACTTCAGTGGCATCGCTGTAGGTGTACGACGAACCCCACGACAGGCCTTCGCGCAGCGGGCTACGCAGCGACAAGGTCAGCACGTTCGATGCACCCTTGTCGGTGTTCGTGGCCATCAGAACTTGACCAAACGCAGCATTGCTGCCTGCCTTGGTCAAGGCGCTGCAAGATGCACCGCCAATCAAGCTGCCCGAAGCGTTCCAGCACGACGCTTTGTACGCGTTCGCGCCATAATACAGCGGACGGCCGTCGCTACCGGTTGCCGTTGGCGCACCCAGGTTCAGCTCCTGGTAGTAGATCGAGTTCTTGGTTTGCAGACGCAGGTACTCAGCACCTACGATCAGCCCCATCCATGGCAATTCATGTTCGAATGCCAGATTGGCTTTCCACACCGAAGGTTGCGCCAGATCGGAACTCAGCAAGTCTACTTTCATTGCAGGGATCACCGGACCCAGATTGGTAGGCTGCTTGGTTGGATCAGGATTGAAGAAGCCAGGCGTATCCAGGCAGGTACCAGCCGAAGACGAGCAGGTGTAGTTTTGCGTGGCCATGCCGGTGTTCTGGTATGGATTGCCCAGCCAGACACTGGCTGCCGCGCCCTGGAACAAGCCGAAGCCGCCGCGCACTTGCGTCGGACGTGCCGAGTCAAACTTGTAATTGAAGCCGACGCGCGGCTGATACAGATTTTCACCGTCGATGGTACGCGTATTATCCACACCGAAACCGCCGGTTTGACGACCGAACTGGCTGGTACGTGCGACCGTTGGCAGCGCCGCGGTCGGATTGTAGATGGGCTTTTCGCCGATACGGGTACCGTCAATGCGCAAGCCGGCGCTAATGGTCAGCTGCTTGCTGACGTCCCAGGTATCTTGCACGAACAGGCCGATGTTTTTCAGCGAGAACGTTGCAGTGGCGTCAGCCAACGTGCGGCCAGGCTGCGGAACCTGATAGCTATACGAGCTTGGTCGGCCCAGGCGGAAGTTTTCCAGTACGGCAGCTTGGATCTGCGCTGCGGTCGTGGCCTTGTTGCCGCAATCGATAGTACCGAACGAGTACGTGACCTTGGCGCTGCTGTTGATACAGCCAAAGGTGTAGTTACCGTTAACGTTTTGCAAGAATGCATTATAGACATCGTTCTTGCTGTAATCCGTACCGAACTTGACTTCGTGATCGCCCAGCGCCCAGGTACCGGCAGCGTAGAAATCTTTGGTCTTGGTGCCCAGCACGTTCATCTGACGGCTTTGTTCCGTACCAAAGTTCAGGAAGCGGTTACCGGTCGCCAGGCTGGCTGGCGCACCATCCGGCAGCGCGCCAGAGAACTGCAAACCCATGGCTGGCAGGTAAGCATTATTTTTAGGCACGCTGTCATATTTACGCGACGATACCTTGACTTCGGTCGAGAACGTTGGGGTCCATTCGGCCGTCCATTGGCCAACCAGCGTTTCCAGGTTCTTTTCCTGGTTGTACCAGTAAGAGCTCAGCGACAGGCCCGTCGGCGAGAAGCCGGTGTAGATCGGTTCAGCTTGCTCGGTCTTGGCATAACGCAACATGATGCGTTGGGTATCGGTCAAGTTCCAGTCCAGTTTCAGCAGCTTTTCCTTGGCCGTGAATGCCGAGCCACCAGGAATCGCCAAGCTGCCGATATCCATACCGTACTTGTCCTTGGCGATGGCGATAGCGCCATCGATGGCCGATTGGGTAATCGCGACGTTGGTCTGCGCACTACCGACAGGACCGAAGGCCGGGGCGCCGCGCGAACTCTTGGTTTCTTCGTAGTTGGCAAACAGGAACAGTTTGTCTTCGATCAGTGGGCCGCCCAGGGTGATACCCTTAGTGGTGTCTTTCGATTTTGGCGGGGCGTAGTATTGGCCGGTGGTATCGTTGTAGCGGTCGCCAGCGGTGCTGTCATTGCGGAACACGTAGTAAACGCTGCCCTTGACCTTGTTGGTACCGGATTTGGTCACGGCGTTGATGTTGGCGCCGGTATAGCCTTTTTGCGTCACGTCATAGTTGGCCACGTTCACTTGCACCGACTGGATCGCTTCGATCGAGATCGGTTGCTTGCCAGTGGCGGTACCGGAAGCTTCCAGGCCGAAGGTGTCGTTCACGGCCACGCCGTCAATCGTCATCGAGTTGTAGCGCGAGTTCTGGCCAGCGACGGAAATTTCGCCGCGTTCCTTGTCAGTCTGCGACAGGCGCGGGTCGGCGCGGGCGTAATCTTGCAAGCTGCGCGAGATCGATGCCTGGGTTGCCAGTTCGGTCGGGCTGATATTGGTGCCGGCGCCCATGTTGTTGCGGTTAAAAACCTGGTTGCGGATGGCGTTCGTGCTGACATTCACCACTTGCATCTGCGCGCCCAGAGTCGCATCGACGCTGGCCGTTTCCGCCAGCTGGATGAAGACGCCTTCGCGTTTTTCCACTTCGCCATTCTTGGTGATGGTGATCGTGTAAGGACCGCCTGCGCGCAAGCCACGTGCAACATAGCGGCCTTCGGCATCGGTGGTTACATTGCTGACCGAGCCAGATTCAACGTGAACGATATTGACCTGTGCGCCAGCTGCAGGCTTGCCGTCATTGGACGAAATACGTCCGCTGATGGCCGAGGTCGTGTTCTGTGCGATCGATGGTATCGTCGCCAGTGCAATAGACAGACTGAACGCGATTTGCGTTAGCCGAAGCCGTTTGTGATTGATCATCTTTAACCCCAGAAAAGACTATTATTTTTTGAAAATCCTGGATTGCCCCACCATCCGGCTGCGCCGCACAGCAACACAAACACAAGATCTCCTCTTTACGATGCTGCAACTGTTACGCCGGCTGGACTGGCTGCGGTCCTGACAAGACCATCACAAAACGCCGCTCCACACATCACAACCATTCATATTCAGACAATAACGGCGGAAAAAACTGCGACCGATCCGTACGACCCAGGGCGCTAGCACCTGTATCATTCACCCGACATGCTTACCCGGCTAACATGGCAAGTCGCGAGTGTAATTGTTAAATATTTCAAGACTGTGACACGGCGGCAAAATGCAGAGGAATGTCGTCATTTAGTTGCGCGACTATTTGTTTCACTCTGCATCTCACCTGTATTTACTGCAAATACCCATCTTCATACGCTATCAGCCATACGAATTGTGACTTTTTAATATCACACTCATCCCACTATGCATCATCAAAAAATGGATGACAAATACGTTTTTTTTTACATATTTATATATTTTAAGTATAAATAGCATGGGGTAACTAGCTGGATTGATATCGTGCTGACAGCGTCCGGGCTTATGGCGCGAGATTATAAATGAGCAATATGTACTTGAAATTGATTCATCCAGGAAATTAGATAAAGTCGTGCATCTGCCGTCATTTGTGTCGCATGGCCGCCACAAAATTAACAAAAGAACATTGATGTGAGTTGAGGGGACAAATGAAAAACGGCCGGAAGATCCGGCCGCTCAAAGAGTATCATTTGCTAACGTCATGCAACTTACGGTTTCATACTCTTGCCTGCCTTGTCGGCCGCGGCAATTTGCGCTTCAAAGCGGGTGAAACGGGCATCGAGCGCCTTCAGCAGACGTTGCTTGTCCGCATCAGCCAGGAAGGAATACCGCAGGCTGTTGTACGACAGTTTTTTGATTTCCGCATAATCTGTCTTGTACTGGCTGGCAAACAGCACGTATTCATTCGACAGCGTATTGCGCGAGACGCCCGCGTCATCGGTGGAAATCACGAACGGCACGCCATACTTGCGGTACAGGGTGATCGGATGGGCCTGGCCCTTGATGCCGAGAATGTAATCATTGCTGGTCAGGTTCACTTCCACGGGTATGCCCCGCTCGCGCATCTTTTGCATGGTCGCCAGCGCATTGTGCTCGTACGCGATATCCATGCCGTGGCCGATACGGTCGGCGCCCGCCACATCGACGGCTTCGGCGATATGGAACGCCATGCCTTCCGGCGGCACCATGCCCAGCGCCAGCTCGCCGGCGTGCAGGGCGATCTTGACGTTCGGGTATTTTGCCTTGAGGAACTTGAACATTTCCATGTGCAGGCTGTAATCGCGCATCGACACGTTCACGCTTTCCTGGCCCACGATGTTCACGCCCACCAGCAGCGGATTCAGGCTGGCCGCCTTGAACGCGGCCACCATGGACGAGAACACTTGCGATGGCGACAGGAATCGCAGCACGTACGCCTGGTAGCGCATGGTGAAGTTCGCATCGTCGATGCCGGCGCTGCTGGCGTTGACGTTGTCGTTGTAGGCAGTGATGCTTTTCTGGAAGCTGGCATCCTGCTCGAGGCTCTGCGTCCAGTTGGCCAGCACGGCTTGCAACGCTGCCGGCGGCAAGCCCGGCGTCAGCACCTGCTGGTCGAACTGCGTGTTTTGCACGAATGGCGACAGCTCGAAAATCGTCTCGATGTAGCTGAGGTTTTCCGCGATGGCGCGCTGCTTCAGGGTTTTCAAGCCGTCAGCCGTGTTGCTCGACGCCACGGGGCCGAAGTAGCCGAAGGTGTCAAAAAAAGTGCGGTCCGGCGGCGTCTGGATGGCGCCATGGTTATAGAAATCCTTGGTCGACCAGCGCTGCAGCAATTCCGCATACAGGCCCGCATCGGCAAACACTTCCGTAGACGACAGGCATCCACGCTGCGCGGCCGGCTTGACGCGCTCGGCCGCCACGACGTCCTTGTTGCTTTCGATGCGGTACGTCGTCTTGTTGACGCAATAGTTTTCCTTGTCGACCCAGTCGAGGAATTGCTCGGCGTAAATGGCGCCCGAGTAATGGTGATGCAGATCACCGCCCTTGGGCATCATGGAGAAGAACAGGCTCAACTCGGCTGTCTTCGGCTGCGCACCGGCAACCAGGGCGGCAAAGTGGCGCGCGGTGGCCGCTTCATTGGAAGACGGGGCGGCCTGCGCCGTTCCAGTCAATGCCAGCGCGGCGCCAAGCGCCAGGCCAGTGAGTTTCTTGTGCATTCGCGTTCTCGCTCAGGATAATTCGTGTTGAACAACGGGTAGGTCAGCCCTGCCCCCGCACATGCACGCATTGCCCGCCTGAATAGGTGGCGGCCACGGCGCGGTCGTCACCTAGCAGCGCAAAGGCAAACAGCAATTCCTCCAGGCTTTGACAGCCGGCCGTGCGGCGCTCGAGCAACGGCGTCGACTGCTTGTCGAGCACGATGAAGTCCGCTTCCGTGCCTGCCGTAAAATTGCCGAGGGTGCCTTCCAGCTGCATGGCCCGTGCGGCGCCCAGGGTCGCCAGGTAAAACATGCGCAAGGCGGGCAGATAGCTGCCTTTCAAGCGTGCTACTTTATAGGCTTCGTTCATGGTTTGCAACATCGAGAACGAGGTGCCGCCGCCCACATCGGTCGCCAGCGACAGCAGCACTTTCGCCGCATCGGCCCGCTCGAAATCGAACAGCCCGCTACCGAGGAAGAGGTTTGACGTAGGACAAATGGCGGCCGCCGAAGACGTTTCCGCCATACGTGCGCGGTCGCGCTCGTCGAGCCAGATGCAGTGGCCAAACATGGCGCGCGGGCGCAGCATGCCGTACTGGTCATACACATCGAGGTAACTGCGCGACTGCGGATGCAGTTCGCGCACCCAGCGGCATTCATCCTCGTTTTCCGATACATGCGTCTGCAAATAGGTATCCGGGTAGGCGCGCGCCAGCTCGCCCGCCAGGTGCATCTGTTCATTCGTCGATGTCGGCACGAAACGAGGCGTGATCGCGTACAGCGAGCGGCCGTGCTTGTGCCAGCGCTGGATCAGCTCCTCGCTTTCGCGCGCGCCGGACTCGGCTGTATCGCGTAGGAACTCTGGGCAATTGCGGTCCATCATGACCTTACCCGCCACCATGCGCAAGCCGCGCGCCTCGCTGGCGCTGAAGAAGGCATCGACCGATTGCGGATGCACGCTGCCATACACCATGGCCGTGGTGGTGCCGCAGCGTAGCAGTTCATCGAGGAAAAACTCGGCCACGTTGCGCGCATGCTCGGGATTCTCAAACGCGCGCTCGGTGGGGAATGTGTACGTTTCCAGCCACGGCAGCAGGCCCGGCGCGGGCGAAGCGATCATTTCCGTCTGCGGGAAATGCAGATGCGTATCGATGAAACCGGGTACGATCAGCTTGCCCCGGTAATCGACGATCTGCGTGCCGGGCGGCAAAGTCGGCTGCAGTTGCGCATAATCGCCGGCTGCCACGACCTTGCCATCGGCCACGATCAGCAAGCCATCGGCATGCCAGGCGTGCGCGTCCTCGCTAAAGGCGGGATCGGCGTGGAAGTGCAGCAAGCTGGCTCGGTAAGCTTGCAATGTGGCAGGAACAATCGGCATGACTTCTTTCTATAACGGGTGAATGGCGGCGCGTGCTGGGCGCCGCGGTGGCGCGCTGGCAGAGGCCAGCCGCAGCGGTGCGGCCAGGGCGGCGGCAGCCGCTTCCTCCCACACCATCAGTAATTGACAGGCAACGGACGCGGCGATCACGGCCGGCGCCTTGTTGTGGATGCCAGGCATGCCGATCGGGCACACCATGGCGGCAATGCGCTCGTCCGGCACGCCGCGCGCCTGCAGGCGGTGCTCGAACTGCTTGCGTTTCGTGTGCGAACCGATCAAGCCGAACCAGCCTGCATCCTCGCGATCCATGATGGCTTGCGTCAAACGTTGATCCAGCGCATGGCTATGCGTCATGACAAGAAAACTGCCGCCCGACGGCGCCATGGCGACAAATTCCTCGGGCGTATCGGTGGCGGCGATGCGCACATTATCGGGTAGTTGCGCAGGAAACATGTCTTCGCGCTCATCGACCCAGGTGATATTGCAGGGCAAGTGGGCCAGCGCGCGCACGATGGCGGCGCCCACATGACCGGCGCCAAACAAGGTCAGGTGCGCGCGCGGCGCCAGGCAAGGGTCAACCAGCCAGCGCCGGCCCTTGCCATCCTGAGCGACATGGGTACTACGTTCGCGTGAAAACGTGTCGGGTGCCTGGGCTGGCATGCCGGCGATCAACGTGCCCGCCGCATCGAACAGCGCCGACGCGGCGTCGCCGTCGAGTGCCGTCAGACGCCAGCTGTCTTGCTGGCGTCGTTCGCGCAAGGCGGCCAGCAATTCTTTCAGACTGGCATCGATATACTCGAACGCCAGGTGGACGACGCCACCGCAGCATTGCCCCAGGCTGGGGCCCAGCGCAAAACGCTCGAGCCGCGCATGCGTGTCTCCTGTCGCCAGCATGGTCTTGGCGATTTCCACGGCGCGCAATTCCAGGTGGCCGCCACCGATGGTATCCACCTGGCCTTCAAGGGTGACGCGCATCTTCGCCCCTGCCTCGCGCGGTCCGGAACCTTCCACCAGGGCCACCGTCACCAGCACGGATGCCTGCGTGTCATTCTCGATTGCTGTCAGCCAGTCGCTCATCCTCTGCTCCTATGCGCTAGCGCAAACCGCTTGCACGGCCATGACCGCCTTGAGGATTTCCTCGCTGGTGGCTGGCGCATTCAACGGTGGCTGCACGGCGTGATGGCCGACGCTGGAAATGGCGTCGCGAATGGCAAAGAACACGGAAAACGGCAGCAGCAATGGTGGCTCGCCCACGGCTTTCGAACGGTGGATGCTGTCTTCCACGTTGCGGTTCTGGAACAGTTTCACACGAAAATCTTCTGGGCAGTCGGAAATGCCGGGAATTTTATACGTCGATGGCGCGTGCGTCATCAGCTTGCCCGCCGCATTCCACCACAGCTGCTCCGTCGTCAGCCAACCCATGCCCTGGATAAACGCCCCCTCCACTTGACCCAGATCAATCGCGGGATTGAGCGACTGGCCCGCATCGTACAAGGCATCGGCGCGCAGCAATTTCCATTCACCGGTCAGGGTATCGACCACCACTTCGGCCACGGCCGCGCCATACGCGTAATACGAAAACGGATGACCCGTCATCGTCTTCGCATCCCACGACAAGCCGGGCGTGGCATAAAAACCGTCCGACCACAGTTGCACACGAGCCAGATACGCCTTCTGCACCAGTTCGGCAAACGCAACGACGTGACCATTCACGTGGAGATGGTTATCAAAGAAGCGCACGCAAGCTGCCTCGCCGCCATACAGTTTGACCGCGTAATCAGCCAGGCGTTCACGGATCTGGCGCGCCGCATCCTGCGCCGCCTTGCCGTTCAGGTCGGCACCGGTGGAGGCCGCCGTGGCCGACGTGTTCGCCACCTTGCTGGTGTCGGTGGCCGTGGCCCGCACGCGATCCAGGTCCAGCCCCAGCTCGTGCGCCACCACCTGCATGACCTTGGTATTGATGCCCTGCCCCATTTCCGTGCCGCCATGGTTGACCAGTACGGAGCCATCCACATACACGTGCACGAGCGCGCCCGCCTGGTTCAGATGCGTGACGTTGAAGGCGATGCCGAATTTCAAGGGCGTGAATGCCAGACCCTTCTTCAACACGGGACTGGCCTCGTTAAAGGCGTCGATGGCGCGGCGGCGCGCGCGGTAATCGCTGCTCTCTTCCAGTTCAGCAACGAGCTCATGAATGACGTTGTCGACGATGGTCTGCCCGTACGGCGTGACGTTACGCCCTTCCGCATCGTTGCGCCCATAGAAATTGAGCAGGCGGATATCGAGCGCATCGCGTTGCAAGTGGCGGGCGATTTCATCGATCACGTACTCGATGGCAATGGCGCCTTGCGGCCCGCCAAAGCCGCGGAAAGCCGTGTTCGACTGGGTATTCGTCTTGCCGCAGGCGGCGCGGATATCCACGTCCGACAGGTAATACGTGTTGTCGAAGTGGCAGACGGCGCGCGTGGCGACGGGGCCGGACAGGTCGGCCGAGTAGCCGGCGCGCGTGGTCATGTCGACCTTGGCGGCAAGTATCCGGCCCTCGTCGTCGTAGCCCACCTCGTATTCATAGTAGAAACAGTGGCGCTTGCCCGTCACCAGCATGTCGTCGTCGCGGTCGGCACGCAATTTCACGGGACGCTTCAATTTGGCCGCCGCAATCGACGCCGCCGCCGCCCACAGGGCAGACTGCGATTCCTTGCCGCCGAAACCGCCGCCCATGCGACGGCATTCCACGGTGATGTTATGCGAATGCACGCCCAGCGCATGCGCCACCACGTGCTGCATCTCGCTCGGATGCTGGGTCGAGCACAGTACCAGCATGCCCTGCGCTTCCTTCGGGATGGCGTAGGAAATCTGTCCTTCCAGATAAAACTGTTCCTGTCCGCCCACATACAACTGGCCCTTGACCACATGCGGCGCACCCTCGAACGCGGCCTGGTAGTTGCCGCGCGTCAGTTGCATCGGCGGCAGCACGTACGATTGTGCGGCCTTGGCCGCTTGCGGTGTCATGATCGCGGGCAATTCCTCGTACGACACCTGTGCCAGGCGGGCGGCGCGGCGCGCATGGTCGTGCGTATCGGCTGCCACGATGAAGATGGGCTGGCCCACGTATTGCACCAGACCAAAAGCCAGGATGGGATCGTCGTGGATAATGGGACCGCAATCATTGGTGCCGGGAATGTCCTGCGCCGTGTAGACGGCGACAACCCCTTGCGCACTGCGCACGGCCGACAAATCCATGGCCGTGATGCGCGCGTGGGGCTTTTGCGACAGGCCCAGGGCCGCATGCAAGGTACCCTGTAATTCGGCGATATCGTCCGTATACGTCGCTTGCCCCAGCACATGCAATTGCGCCGACTCATGCGGGCTGGGCTTGCCCACGGCGGCCCAGGCGGCCGCTTGCAGTTCGGGCGTGGCAGGATGGTTCATGCTGGTCCTTTCAGGCGCGGCAAGCGTAGGCGTTGACGGCAGTGCGCTGCAAAGGCGCACCGGGGCGTGTTTCCAGCCAGAAGCGGCGCAACAGGTTTTGCGCCGTCGTCATGCGGTAAGTATTCGAGGCGCGCATGTCGGATAGCGGTGCATAATCGTCAGCCAGCAAGCGCATGGCGATGAGCAGATTGTCTTCCGTCCACGCCTGTCCTAGCAAAAACGCTTCCGCTTGCGCGGCCCGTTGCGGCGTGGCGGCCATGCCGCCAAAGGCGATGCGCGCATCGATAATGCGCTCGCCGTCGAGCTGGAAGGCAAACGCGGCGCATACGGCCGAAATATCCTGGTCGAAGCGCTTGGCCAGTTTATACGTGCGGAAATGCACATCGGCACGCGGTAAGGGCACGTGCACGGCTTCGACAAATTCGCCAGGCTGCAAATCTTTCTTTTGGTAAGCCAGATAGAAGTTTTCCAGCGGCATGATTCGCTGGCCGGCAGGACCGCGCAGCACAATCTCGCTGCCCAGCGCAATCAGCCACGGCATCGAGTCGCCGATGGGCGAACCATTGGCCACATTGCCACCTAGGGTGCCGGCGTTGCGAATTGGCAAGGAGGCAAAGCGCTGCCACAGTTCCGACAATTCTTCTGAGTAATGTCCGCACAGCGCCGCATAGGCGTCGTTCAGGCTGGCGCCGGCACCAATCTGCAGCTTGCCATCAACGATGGCGATGGTTTTCAGGGCCGTCACGTTACCAAGATAAATAATGTCGCCCAGGTCGCGCAGTTGCTTGGTCACCCACAAGCCCACATCGGTGGAGCCTGCCAGCAGACACGCTTGCGGCTTTTCCACCCGCAACGCCACCAGTTCGGCGATGCTGCGCGGCGCGTGGAAGTACTGGCCGCCATGTTCATAGGTGCTCAGGCTGCCGCGCTGCAGCGCCTGCAATTGCTGCGCCAGGGCATCGCGATCAAACGTGACGTGCGGCAATTCACCCATGCGTTTGGCCGCATCGATGATGGGCCGGTAACCGGTGCAGCGGCACAGATTGCCCGACAGGGTGTCGTCGATTTCACAGCGCGTGGGAGTCTCGCCGTTTTTTGCCAGATACATGCCCCACAGCGACATGACGAAGCCGGGCGTGCAAAAACCGCACTGGGAACCGTGGCACTCGACCATCGCCTGCTGCACCGGGTGCAAGGCGCCGTCGGGCTGTTGCAAGTCTTCCACAGAAAACAGGGCCTTGCCATCGAGGGTGGGCGTAAGCTGGATGCAGGCGTTGACGGCCTTCATTTCGACCTGGCCATCCACCAGGCTGCCGATGACGACGGTGCAGGCGCCGCAATCGCCTTCGGCGCAGCCTTCCTTGGTACCTGTGCAATGCAAGTCCTCGCGCAGGTGCTGCAACACAGTCTGCGTAGGGGCGGCGTTGCGTACTTCCTGTACGGCACCACGGTAATAAAAGCGGATCGGTTCTGACATGCTGGCCTCGGTATAGTCCCAGTATAGGAGATTAACACCGGCATACGGGACAACTATATGCAAAGACTGATTTTACTTATCATCCAATATCAATACCCTTCAAACAGCATAGGGATGGTTCGCATGCCAGTGCTCGGCGATATCGATGCGGCGCGTGATCCACACTTGCTCATGGCCCTGCACATAGTCGAGGAAGCGCGCCAGTGCGGCCGCACGGCCAGGGCGTCCCACCAGGCGGCAATGCAAGCCCACCGATAGCATCTTGGGCTGATTCAAGCCGTTCGGATCGCCTTCCGCGTACAGCACGTCGAAAGCATCCTTCAGATAATCGAAAAACTGCGTACCCGAATTAAAGCCTTGCATGGCGGCAAAGCGCATGTCGTTCGTGTCCAGGGTGTAGGGCATGATCAGCTGCGGCTGCACGGCCGGCATGCCGGCGGCATCCGTGTACGCCACTTTTTCCCAGAATGGCAGATCGTCGCCGTAATAATCCGCGTCGTAGCGGAAACCGCCATGCTCGACCACCAGTTTGCGCGTATTCGGAGAATCGCGCCCTGTATACCAGCCTTGCGGGGCGGCACCCGTCAATTCGCGGATGATCTGCACGGCTTCGCGCATGTGTTCGCGCTCCGTCGCCTCGTCCATGTTTTGATAGGAAATCCAGCGCAAGCCGTGGCAAGCGATTTCATGCCCCAGTTGCTGGAACGCAGCCACTGCCTCCGGATTGCGTTTCAAGGCCATCGAGACGCCAAACACCGTCAATGGCAAGCGCCGCTCCTCGAACATGCGCAGCAAGCGCCATAATCCGGCACGCGAGCCGTATTCATAAATCGACTCCATGCTCAGGTGGCGTGCGGGAAAAGCTGTCGCCCCGATCATTTCCGATAAAAACGTTTCCGAAGCAGGATCGCCATGCAGCACGCTGTTTTCCGCCCCCTCCTCGTAATTAAGGACGAATTGCAGCGCGATGCGGGCCTTGCCCGGCCATTGTGGATGGGGTGGCGTGCGGCCATAGCCGATCAAGTCGCGTGGATAATCTTCGTAATTGTTCATGCGGAGGCGCGCCTATAGGAGGACAATGTTGGCTATATGCCCAATCATATAGCCAGGCGCAGTCACCGGTATATGATTTGCACGATAAGCACATTCACTCACCCTATATACAGGATAGCAAATGGGAAAACTCAGCACGCATGTACTCGATATCGCCCACGGCAGGCCGGGAGCCGGCGTCAAAGTGGCCTTGTTTTCAGTTGCGCCGGAAGGAAAAGTGCTATTGAAGATGGATATGACCAATAGCGATGGCCGCTGCAGCACGCCATTACTGGAAGGCGAGAGCATGAAGGCGGGCCAGTATGAGCTGGTGTTCAATGCAGGCGACTATTTCGCTGCCCAGGGGGTGGAACTGCCTTCGCCCCGTTTCATCGACCTGGTCACCCTGGCCTTCGGCATTGCGCATACCGATGAGAATTACCACGTGCCGCTGGTGGTGTCGCCATGGTCGTATTCGACTTATCGCGGGAGTTAAGCGACGTTAAGCCAAAAATGCAGCGCACAGCGCTGCTTTTTTACGCCTGTCTGCCTGACAAGACAAACCACCAGACGAAAAAAAACCCGACCATTGCTGATCGGGTTTTTCTCTACTGCGAATAACAAGCCTGACGATAACCTACTTTCACACTGGTTGCAGCACTATCATCGGCGCAAAGTTGTTTCACGGTCCTG
>NZ_PDZL01000011.1 GCF_002735705.1 Janthinobacterium sp. BJB426 | reverse complement strand
ACCGACAGGCGCGACTCTCATCGTGGCGCGGAGATCCATCTCCAACCAGACGCCGGATAGATTTAAGCAAGCCTACTCACATCATACAAAATCAGCTTGCAAAAAGGAGGGTGACCATAGATTTTTTATGTACGCCTGCATCCTGTCGCCATATTGACATACTTGCCAAAAGCAAGTAATAATCTGCCTTAAGCAAGCAAATAAGAGGTGTCACATGCAGACAGACCAACTCAGCGAACGCACGGAGATCGTGCGTCGTTTCAACCGTTTCTACACGCGCCAGATTGGCGTGCTGCATGAACACTTGCTGGATAGCGCGTTTTCGCTGACGGAAGTGCGCATCCTGTATGAACTGGCGCATCAGGCGCAACTGACCAGTGCGGACCTGTGCCGCGAGCTGGGCTTGAACGCGGGCTACCTGAGCCGTGTCATTGCCGGGTTCGAAAAGCAGGGGCTGATCGTGAAGACGCGCTCGCCCACGGATGCACGCGCGGCGCAATTGCAGCTGACCGAGCAAGGACAGCGCACCCTCGCGCCCCTGGTCGACGCTTCGCGGCGCGAAGTTGCCGCCATGCTGGAGCGCTTGCCGCCAACGGCGCAGCAGGAGCTGGTCGCTGCGATGGGGCAAATCCAGGGTTTGCTGGGAGAAACGTCACCCAGTTATATCCTGCGCAATCCACAGCCGGGCGACATGGGCTGGATCATCCACCGGCAAGCCGTGCTGTATGCGCAGGAATATGGCTGGAACAACGAATATGAGGCACTCGTTGCCGAGATTCTCGCCAAGTTCGTGCGCGAATTCGACCCGGCCCGTGAGCGCTGCTGGATCGCCGAAAAAGACGGCAAGGTGATCGGTTCCGTCTTCATCGTGCGCCAGGACGATACGACGGCCAAGCTGCGCCTGCTGTATGTCGATCCGTGCGCGCGCGGCCTGGGCATCGGCAGCCGTCTGGTCGATGAATGCCTGCGCTTCAGCCGCCAGGTCGGCTATACGAACATGGTGTTGTGGACCAACAGCATCCTCACCGATGCGCGCCGCATCTACGACAAGGCTGGCTTCCAGCTGGTCGAGGAAGAAGCGCATCACAGCTTTGGCAAGGACCTGGTCGGCCAGGTGCTGGCACGCGAGCTGTGACGCTCACTGTGGCGGCAGCAGGACACTGGCCGCCGTTTTCCTCGCCCCAGTCACCATTCCCCCCAAGAAACCAGTACACTAGTTCCTGAGCGCAACTAATTTTGCGCATGCACCAAGCCGCCTGCCGTTGCCGGGAGGCGCCCCTGCCGCAAGGCGTGTTGTCTGCCTGGACAAATGCAATGCTCACTTCGCGCAGCCTGTCTCCTGCCTTTTATTACCTGTTCTTTTCAGGAGAACGGGAGCAGCAGCAGCGCTTTTTCAAGGAACTGCATTTCATTTCGATAGCCATCCTGACGTTTGGCCTGGTCTGCTGGCTGGTCACGTTCAGCCTGACCTTGCCGCGCGCCTCGCTCGATCATGCGCAAGCGGCGCTGGGCGTGACGGGCATGCTGGTCGGGCTGCTGCTGACCGTGTATGCGAAGTCCTTGCAGGCCATCATTGCCAGTGGGACGATCAGCGTGCTGTTCATCGCTTTCAGCTTTCGCGTGCTGATGCTGGGCACGGAAGATCCCGCTTTCTGGGTATTGCCGCTGGGCGTGATGATCACCCTGACGACGGCGCCCATCTTCAGCGGCATCGCGTATTACCTGGGCGTGTCGCTGTGCGTGTGGGCCATTCTGGGGCTGGGGCAGTTTCCCGTGCATGCGGGCCAGGCAGACCAGCATTGGCCCGTGCTGGCCGTCACCATCAGCGTGATCATCGGCCTGGCGCTGAATATCTATTTTCTCGTCTTGCGCATCCATAACTACCGCGCCCAGCGCGAACTGGCGACGATGGCTTACAAGGATGGCTTGACCGGGCTTAACAACCGACGCATGTTTACGCAAAGCGCCCGCGCCCTGCAGCGCACGGCGCGCACGCCCGCCTACTTCCTGATGATCGACATCGACGACTTCAAGCAAATCAACGATGTGCATGGCCATGACGTGGGCGATGAGGTACTGAAAAAGATCGCCGAAGTGATCGGTGGACTGTCGGGCGAGCACCTGTGCGGCCGGCTGGGCGGCGAGGAGTTTGCCGTGATTTACCTGGGCGAAAAGAACGCGGCCTGCGCCTTTGCCGCGCAACTGGTCGACAGCGTCGAGGCGGCCTTTGTGCCGGAACGCAAGGTGTCCGTCAGCATCGGCATGGCGGAACTGATCAAGGAAGCGGACTTGTCGCACAGCTACCGGCGCGCCGATGAGTCCTTGTACCAGGCCAAGAAAAGCGGCAAGAACCGCTACGTGCTCAACGCCGCCTAGGCATTGCCGCCGGGTTTGGCATCTAGCAGCGCCAGCAAAGCTTGCGGCGCAATCTTCCACGGGTCGCGCTGCTCCGGGTCCACCTCGTCCCAGCTGTCCAGGGCGCCGATCTTGAGGATGGAAATGGTGATCTTGGCCATGACAACGGGACAGTGATTCAATAGCCAAGCTTAGCAGAAAGGGATTTATTCCTGAAATGCTAAGATCGCGGCCCGCGCATGCCGGCAACCAGTCCGGCATGGCGTCTCGACAAGGATGGCCATTGAACACCCCAGGAAAAATCACTCTGCGCATGCTGACGCTGTGCGCCGCCCTGTGCTTGCCGCTTTCCAGCATGGCACAAGTCATTTCTACCGAAGATGCCGCCTTCGTGGCCGCCACCGTGCCCGTGCCATCGCCGCCGCTGCGCCTGAGTGCGCACCCGGAGATCCGCGCCGACGTCTTCAAGCTGCTCGGCTATGCGCGCGGCAGCTATACACAGGGCAACACCCTGATCGCGCGCCAGGTGCTCGACAGCATGCATTCACTCGATGACATCACGCGCACCATGCTGCCCGACGGACGCTCGGTGCTGGCCTCCATCGATGCCGGCACGCACGGTGCATGGCGCGCCGCCATGCTGTTCGATCCGCAACGCAAGCTGCTGGCCCTGGGCCTCGTCAACGGCCATTGCCAGGCCGCCATCGGCGACGCCGGCCCCGCTTGCCTGCCGTCCACGCACGCTGTACTGACCCTGTTCCTGCCGCCGGGCGCGGAGGACGAGACGGCCGCGCCGCTTCTGGTCTGGGCGCGGCAACTGCCGACCATGCTGGCACAGGGTGCGCCGGAACAGCGGCAAAGTATTGCTGTGGTGGAATACATCACCACCCGCCCCGACCAGCCTGGCTGGGAGCCGCGCGACGTGCCGCCCGGCTTTCCCGCCAGCCTGCTGCACCTGCTGCTGCCGAATGCGGAGTTGAACAGCAGTTCCAGCGGCGGCAAGATCGTCACACCGGCCGGTCTGGCCGGTTTGCCCATGCGCACGCCCACAGAAGCGGCCGAGGCGGGCGACGAGCCCATGCCCGATGCCGACATCACCGTGCGCAGCTATGCCGATTTCCACTGGGTGCTCAACACCTACGCCAAGCTGGCCAAGGGCGCGCAAGTAAAGGGCCATGACGACAAGGTCGTGTTCACCGGCAGCGATACGAGCGGCCGCTATACGGTGACCTTGCGCGAGCCCAACAAGGACGATGGCGTCTTCATCACCGTGGCAAGCTGGCGGGAAAAATAAGCGCAAGAGCAGGGAAAGCATTGCCATTCCGCACAAGAGCATGGCATTTTGGCATTTTGCGGTATGATTTCCGGCCGTGCGGCGCGGCCCGATCCCTGCCTTGCCCACCCTGCCCTTCAAGCCAGTCACGCTTGCGTCGCCTCCTGCCCTAAGGAATTCATATGTTCGGTTTTAACTTGCGCGTTGCCAAGATGGTGTGGACGGCTTTCCTCATCGCCTTCCTGCTCTTTCTCACCTACAAGGTCTCGTCGACCCTGATCGTGGTGGTATTTGCCATTTTCTTCAGCTATCTCGTGTACCCGCTGATCGGCCTGCTGGAGCGGTATGGGCCGAAGCGCTTGCCGCGCACGGCCAATATCGGCATCGTCTTCCTGGTGGTGATCCTGCTGGTGGCGGTGCTGGGCTCCATCTTCGGCGCGCGCATCGAGGAGGAAGCGATCAAGCTCAGTGATCAGTTGCCGACCCTGCTCAAAGGCAACAACTTTGCCGAGCGCATCCCATTGCCGGAATTCATGGAACCGTTGCGCGCGCGCCTGCTGTCGTTCATGCAGACGCAGCTGAGCAGCAGTACGGGACAAGCCATGCCGCTGGCGAAGGAACTGGGCTTGACCGTCATGCATGCGGCCAGCAACCTGATCTATCTGGTGCTGGTGCCCGTGCTGAGTTTTTTGCTGATCAAGGAAGGGCCGGACATGCGCGACGGCTTGCTGTCCCTGCTGAACCGCCCGAACAAGAAACTCTGGGGCGCCATCATCGATGACCTCGACATCTTGCTGTCGCGCTATGTGCGCGCCCTGCTGCTGCTGTCGATCGCCACCTTTGTCTCCTACAGCATCGCCTTTTCCCTGATGGGCGTGCCGTACAGCCTGCTGCTGGCTGGCGCGGCCGCCTTGCTGGAATTCATCCCGTTTGCCGGCCCGCTGGCCGCCGCCGTCATCGCCGTGGTCGTGGCCGGTTTCAGCGGTTTCGAGCACGTGTTCTGGCTGATCGGCTTTATCGCCGCCTACCGTTTGTTCCAGGATTACGTGGTCAATCCCTACCTGATGAGCGAGGGTGTGGAAGTGAGCCCGTTGATGGTGATCGTCGGCTTGCTGGCCGGCGACCAGTTGGGGGGCGTGGTGGGCATCTTCCTGTCCGTGCCCGTGATGGCGGCCATCAAGATCGTCTTCGTGCGCGCGCGGGCGGCATTGCAGGCGCGCCATGATGCGCATGAGAAAGCGGAACAGGCGGCGGAAGAAGCGCGCGCCCAGGCCCTGGCCGAGGCGGCGCGATTGCAGGAACAGGGCAGCAAGGCCACCCTGCCGGCGCAGTAACTTAGAACTCTTCCCACTCGCCGCTATTGTCCGCGGCAGGTTTGGCTGGACGCGGTTTTGCTGCAGCGGCAGGTGCTGCAGCGGCGCGGGCCGGCGCCAGGCGCAGGGCCGGACGTTTCAAGGCCGTGCTGGCGGCAGCCACGACAGGCTTGCGCAAGGCAGGCTTGGCGGCAGGACCGCTATGGTTGGCATCGAGTTTGAAGATGCTGACCATCTCGGCCAGCGCAGCCGCCTGCTCCTGCATGGATTCCGAGGCGGCCGCCGCTTCTTCCACCAGCGCCGCATTCTGTTGCGTCACGGTATCCATTTCCGCCACGGCTTGATTGATCTGGCCGATGCCCAGTTCCTGCTCGCGGCCGGCGGCGCTGATTTCGCCCATGATGTCCGTCACGCGGCGGATGCTGGAGACGATCTCGTCCATCGTCGTGCCCGTCTGGCTGACCAGCGCGCTGCCGGCGCCCACGTTCTGCACCGACGCTTCGATCAGCATCTTGATGTCCTTGGCGGCGCTGGCCGAGCGGTGCGCCAGGTTGCGCACTTCCGTGGCGACGACGGCAAAGCCGCGGCCTTGCTCGCCGGCACGGGCCGCTTCCACGGCCGCGTTCAGAGCCAAGATGTTCGTCTGGAAGGCGATGCCGTCGATCACGCCGATGATATCGGCGATCTTTTTCGACGATTCGCTGATGGTACCCATGGTGTCGACCACTTGCGCCACCAGTGCGCCACCTTTCACGGCCACGTCCGAGGCCGACACGGCAAGCTGGTTGGCCTGGCGCGCATTGTCGGAATTCTGCTTGACGGTCGAGGTCAGTTCTTCCAGCGAGGACGCCGTTTCTTCCAGGCTCGACGCCTGCTGCTCCGTGCGGCTCGACAGATCCAGGTTGCCCGAGGCGATTTCATTGCTGGCCGTGGCGATGGCGCCGCTGCCGTCGCGCACGCCGCGCACGGTGGTCGACAGGCGTTCCTGCATTTTCTGCAAGCCCGTCAGCAAGGCGCCCATCTCGTCGTTGCGCGTGATGACGATGTCATTGGCAAGGTTACCGTCGGAAATGGCACCGAAATGGCGCAGGGCCTGGTCCAGCGGGTTAAAGATGGCGCGCAGCAGCAAAAAGCTGGAAATAATGGTCAGCAAGGCGCCGACGATCATGCCGCCGATGGCCATGGCCACCTGGCTGCGATAGCTGGACTGGCTGGCCGCATACATCGCGGCGGCCGAAGTGGCCTGGTATTGCGTCAATGTTTCGGCGGCCTGGTCCAGGGTGCGGTACAGCGGCGTCAGTCCCGACATCATCAAACCGTCCGCTTGTGCAACGTTGCCTTCACGCAAAGCCTTGCTCATGACCAGCAAGCCGTTGCTCATGTAATCGCTGCGCTTCTTGTCCATGTCGTCGGACAGGCGCTTTTCGTCCGTGCTTTGCGGCAAGGCCAGGTACACCTTCCAGGACTTGTTGGACGCTTCCATGAATTGTTCCGCACGGGCCAGGGTATCCTTGGCATCGGCCGCTTCGGGGTGCACCATCACGCGGTCCATCGTGAACCGCGCGCGGCCCAGGGAAATCTGCGATTCGCCGATCGCTTGCGTCGATGCCAGCTGATTGCTGTAGACCTCGTTGAGGCTGTTGTTGGCCGATTTCAGGCTGATGATACTCATGACGCCCAGCACGGCGATCAGCAAGCCCAGCACACTCATGGTGGCGATCAGGCGCATTTTTATTGTTATATTCGACAGCATGCAGTTTCCTTGGTAGGGGCGCAACCATGCCTGCGCTCACCAAACGGGATAGCAGCAAGCGCCAGACGGGCGGGTCACGTGAATTGTTCAGGACAGGTCGATACGGCGTGTGCGGCGGCAGGGGGGAAGGCGGCCCGCGCATATCGTCAGGAGTGAAAGACAGATCAACAGGGTTGAGGTTTTCTGTACTTTTATTTCCTGACTGCAAGATACAGGGAAAGATTACTAGTAGCAACATCCAGCATGGATTTTCACGCTTTGTAACAAGCGGATGATGTTTTTTGCGCAGAACTGGCATTCCGCAATCGTGCGCGCTCGCGCCGGAATGCCATTTATGTTAGCCAATTAGTTAATACATGGTTTCTTCGATGAGCTGGCCATCGTCGCGGAAGTACTGGAAACGGCCCGTTTTCCTGCCCATGTTGTAGGCGCCGATCTGCTTCGGTTTTCCATTCTGGAAATTCTCGATGTTGACGCCATGCAGCACGCCCTTGTGCCAGTTGCGGTGAAATTGCGGCACTTCGCCATCGGGATAAAACAGGGTTTCCGCGCCATCGCGCTTGCCGCCGGCAAAGCTGCCCTGGTAACGCCGCTTGCCATCCGGATAAAAGCTCTCCATCGGGCCATCGAGGTCGCCCAGGCGGTAATGTTCGGCCAGTTCCAGCTGGCCGCTGGCCGCGTATTGTTCCAGCTTGCCGTCGGGCTTGCCGTCGATCATCGTCAACACTTGCCAGCCGCCGTCCGGCGTCGCCTTCTTCCACGGCCCCTGTTTCACATCATTGACGTAGTTGCCGCCACCGCCAGGTTCGACCCACTGGCCCTGCTTCTTGCCATTGACATAGTTACCTTGCCATTGCACCACGCCATTGACGCGGCGTTCGCTGGGACCGTTCAAGCGGTCTTTCACAAACGTGTCGTAACCGGTGAAACTGTGCATGTCCGCTGCGCGCCACTCCTCCACGCCCGGACTCACTTCCCAACGTCCCGTGCGCTGGCCACGCTGCATCATGCCCGTCGTCGTTTCATCGCCGCTTTCATACGTCCATGGCCCTTCGGCCTTGTCATCGACGAAGGCGCCAGACGAGCGGATGGTGAGCGGCTCTTCATAGTGCCACTGCCCCGTGCGCTTGCCCTGCGCATACAGGCCGCGGGCAAACACGCTGCCCGTGCAGCAATTCACGTCGTATTCGATGAGCAGCCCGTCCTGGCTGGCGGCAAAGCGCTGCGGCTGCGTTTCCCAGGTGATCCACTTGACGTGATAACTGGGCGCGCGGCCCCCTTCCCATCCCTTGCCCAGCAGATAGGTCACCGTGAGGAAATGGCCGTCCTTTTCCTCGAAGGTTTTTTTATAGGCAAATGCCGGCGCGTCCGCCGGCTTGCCGGGCAATAACTCGCCATCGATATTGAAATAGCCGACCAGGGTGCCATGGCCATGCTCGATGGCGTCGAACTCGGCCACGCCCGTGGGCGCGTAGGCGATGCTGTAGTCGATCAGCTGCAAACGGCCCAGCGTGGCGCGCACCTGCGCCTCGTCCATGGTTTTCGCTCCGCGCACGATGGCGTCCAGGACCGGCTGCAAGGTGGCCACCTTGAACATCCTGCCGCCGCTGCGCTCGTAACGGTAGGCATGCAAGTTGTATTGACCATCGTTGCGGCTGAGCACCAAGGTGGTTTCGCCTTCGCTGTCGAGGTCAAGCTGGAACACGGCCGCGATGCTGGCCTTGCCATACTTGTCCAGGTTCATGCGTTTTTCACTGATCCCGTTGCACTGGCAGTAGTAGCCGTTGACTTCGCCATTTTCCCGCAGGAAGGCCAGCACCACGCCGCCGTCGCGGCGCTCGACAACGCTGGCGGTGGCCATCGGCTTACCCTCATAGAACCGCGCCGCCGCCTGTGCCGGCGCCAAGTTACCCAGCGCCAGCAGCGCCGCCATCGTGCTTATCCAAAATGTTTGCCGCATGCCCACTCCACTGCCTGAAAAGCGCCATTATGCATGGCCGTTCAGGCAAGACCGGACACGCCAGGACGCTGGCGCCACAGGGGCCGCTGCACCGTCTGCGCCAGCAGCACGCCCAACAGCGAAATGCCGCCGCCGACCAGGTGGTACACATGCATGCTTTCGTGCAACCAGACGATGGCCAGCAGGGCCGTCAGCAGGGGCAGCAGGTTGACGTAGATGCTGCAGCGGTTCGGCCCCAGCAGTTTGACCCCTTCGATCCACAGGTAGGACAGGACGATGGACGAACCGATGCCCGCGTAGCCGATCAGCGGCAAGGTGGTGGCGTCCAGCCGGGCGCTGCCGGGCGGCAGCAGCAGGAACAGCGGCAGCATGCACGCCAGGGCTGCCAGCGCCTGGCAATAAATAGCTTGCCAGGCGGGAATGGACAGACGCCAGCGGCGCAGCAGCACGCCGTACAGGGCAAACACCAGGCAAGCGAGCAGCATCAGCGCGTCGCCCGCATGCACGCCTTGATGCAGCAAGGCCAGCACGTCGCCGCGCCCTACCAGATACAGCAAGCCGCCAAACGACAGCACGCCGCCGGCCGTCATGCCGACCGTCAATCGCTCGCCCAGCAGCAGCACGCTGAGCAGGGCAGTCATCAGGGGCGCCAGCGCCGTGACGATGGCCATATTCGTCGCAGTGGTGCTTTCCGCGGCGCGGTAGGACAGGCTCTGGAACAGCGCCATCGACATCACGCCGCACAGCGCCAGCTGCCACCACTGGCGGCGGATGGCGGCACGGTTGCGCCACAGGGGGCGGGCGATAAACGGCGTCATCACCAGCAAGACCAGCACCAGGCGGTAAAAAGTGATGGCTGTGGGGGCGATGCTGGACGCGGCCAGCTTCGAGACGACGACGTTGCCGGCCCACAGCAGCATGGCCAGAAACGGATACAGATAAGCGCGCACAGGCATGCGAAACTCCGGGAATAGTTGCGGGGAACCATCATGCCGTAGGCACGCCGCGCCTTCTCGCGCTAAGATGTCCATACCTATCGCAAAACTGACCTTATTTAATGGATTGCACGTCTCCCGCCTTTCAGGAATTGCTGCCCGTCACGGCGCGCGCCATGGCGCTGGCCGTCGACTATGCGCATGGCCACGTGATTTCCGTGCACCGCCACACGCATGCGCAATTGCTGTACGCCATCGAAGGCGTGATGACCATCGAGGCGCAGGGCGGGCGCTGGGTGGTGCCGCCCACGCGCGGCGTGTGGTTGCAGCCCGGCATCGCGCACCAGGTGCGCATGAGCGGCGCCGTGAAAATGCGCACCGTCTTCATCGATTGCGCCAGCTCGCCCTTGCTGCCGCGCCACAGTTGCGTGCTCGACATCAGCCCCCTGCTGCGGCAACTGATCGTGGCGGCCGTCGACATCGCGCCCGACTTTACGGAAGGCAGCCGCGACTGGCATCTGCTGCAATTGCTGTTGCACGAGCTCGACAGCCTGCCCGTGCTACCCCTGTATCTGCCCTTGCCTTCTGACGCGCGCCTGCGCGGCATTTGCGCGCGGCTGATGGCGCAACCGGGCGAACAGCAGACGGTGGCGCACTGGGCACAGGAGCTGGCGATCACCGAGCGCAGCCTGCACCGCTTGTTCCAGAAACAGACGGGCATGCGCTTTGGCCAGTGGCGCCAGCAGGCGCGCTTGCTGCGGGCACTGGAACAATTGGCGCATGGCAGCAAGGTCATCGACGTGGCCATGGACAATGGCTACACCAGCCAGAGCGCGTTCACCGCCATGTTCAAGAAGCATTTTGGCACCACGCCCAGCGCGTTTTACCAGGCAAAAGTCATCGCAGCGTAAAAAAAATGCTGCTATGCATCAATAATCATGGGCGATAGCCGCCGCTCTTGTTATCATCGCAAGCCTTATCGCACCGCGCCCATCCTGGCAGCGGTGTTGACCTCAATCACACCACCATGACACAGAATTTCTTCCAGACTTTTATCCTGCTCTTGCTCGTCACCGATCCGTTCGGCAACGTTTCCCTGTTCGTCAATGCCCTGAAACGGGTGCCCATCGAGCGGCGCTGGAAAGTCGTGGTGCGCGAGTGCCTGATCGCCTTCGGCATCTTGCTGCTGTTTATGTTCTTCGGCCGCCATTTCCTGAACGCCTTGCAATTGTCGGAAGTGGCCCTGCGCATCGGCGGCGGCGTAATTTTGTTCCTGATCGCCATGCGCATGGTGTTTCCGCAGCCAAACGCGGGCAATAGCGACCACGAGATGGGCGGCGAACCGTTCATCGTGCCGCTGGCCATCCCCGCGCTGGCCGGCCCGTCGGCCCTGGCCACCGTGCTGCTGTTTTCCTCGCATGAAATGAACGAAGTCATCGCCCATGTGGCGGGGCTGACGGCCGTGGCCGTCGTCTGGCTGGCCGTCTTCCTGTGCGCCGAACGCTTGCAGCGGGCCTTGGGTCCAAGGGTCATGACGGCGTTCGAGCGCCTGATGGGCTTGATCCTGACGGCGATGGCCATAGAAATGTTGCTGGCCGGCATACGCGCGTTCCTGAAATCCGTTTAATATTGTCATTCATCCACTGAGGGAGTCCAGCATGAGCCGTTGCGCCCACCTTTGCCTGATGGCCGATTACAACCAGTGGATGAATGCCAAGGTGTACGCGGCGGCGGCCAGCCTGCCGCCCGGCGAGCTGCAGCGCGAGCGGGGCGCTTTTTTTGGCTCCCTGCTGGCCACCCTGAACCACGTGATGGTGGGCGACACCTTGTGGCTGCAGCGCTATGCCAAGCACCCGGCCGGCTTCCCCCTGCTCGATCCCATCCGCGCCATCACGCCGCCTGCCTCGCTCACGCACCCGCTGTTCGCGGCCGAGGATTTTGGCGCCATGCACGCGCACCGGCAATGGCTGGACCAGCTCATCGTAGCCTGGGCAGCCTCGATCACGGAAGCGGACCTCGACCATCTGCTCGATTACCGCAACAGCAAGGGGCCGAACCGACGCGAGTTTTTCAGCCTGCTCATGCATTTCTTCAACCACCAGACGCATCACCGGGGCCAGGCCAGCACCCTGCTGTCGCAAGCGGGCGTGGATATCGGCGACACGGATTTACTGTTTCGCATCCCCAACCATATCGAAGACTGACGACAGCCGGTACAGCCACGCTTTCACGGCAATCGCCGCCAGCGCCAAGGCACCCAGCAGCGCGCCGCAAGCCAAGGCCCCCTGCATGCCGCAGGACTCGATGGCCATGCCTCCCGCCAATGCACCCACCGTCACGCCCAGGTTGATGGCGGCGATATACACGCCGATGGCGAACGCGGGCGCCTCGCGCGCTTCGCTGCTGAGCCACACTTGCGTGACGATCAGCCCGCTCGTGTGCGCGGCGCCCCAGAACAGCAGCATCACGGCCAGCGCCGCCCAGCCGGTTTCGCTACCCGCATAGCGGTACAGCAGCCAGTACGCCAGTCCCAGCAGCAGGGGTTGCAGCAACACCGTGCGCAGCACGTGCGTGCCGAGCTGACGCCCCGCGAACAGATTGCCCGCCACGCCACCCACGCCAAATACCACCAGCGCCAGCCCCGTCTGGCGCGCCGACAAGCCCGCTTCCTGCTGCAGGTAGGCCGCCGCATACGCATACACGGCAAACATGGCGGCAAATACGAGCACGGCGGCGGCAATATTGAACCACAGGGCCGGTTTGCGCAGCACGGCCAGCTGGCGGCCATACGCCAGCGGCGCCTCGCACGGCGTGTCCGGCAAGAACAGGAATAGCCCAAGCGCCGCCAGGGCATTGACGAGCGCGCAGGCAAGGAACGATGCCTCATAACCATACTGCGCGGCGATCCACGTCGTGAGCGGAATGCCCAGCACCATGCCCATGCTGGTACCCGTAAACGCATGCGCGCCGGCCCGCGCCGCCTGTTGCGGCGGGTACAGGGCGGCAGCGGCCACCATGGCCAGCGAGAAATACACAGGGTGGAACAGGGCCGGCACGATGCGCAGCGCCAGCAGCACCTCGAAGCGGGGCGCATACGCCGACACCACGCTAGCCAGCGCGAACACCAGCAGGGACGCGATCAGCACGGGTTTGCGGCGCCAGCGCGTGGCCAGCAGCACGAGGAAGGGGCCGCCAACGGCAATCACCAGGGCGAACAGACTCACCAATGAGCCTGCCTGCGCGGCCGTCACGTCGTAGCGACGCATGATCATCGGCAAGATGCCGACCACGCCAAACTCGATGCAATACACGCCGAACAGGCCCAGCGCAAGGAAGACGATGGGGTGCGGGCGCGTCATTGTCCCGGCTCCCGGCCATACACAGCCTGGCACAGTTCCGTCACGAACGGCCCCGCCATGCCTTCCAGTGCCGTATTCGTGAACGCCACCACGGACAGTTCCTGCGCTGGGTCGACAAACCACGAGTGGCCATACGTGCCGCCCATGCGCCAGCTGCCCGTGGATTCCGGCGTGGCGGCCGCAAGCGGATCCGTCAAGACGGTAAAACCCAGGCCGAAACCACGACCGGGCCAGAACGGCAAATCGAAGCCACCGGTCTGGTTTTCTCCCATCTGGCGCGCCAGCGCCGGCGGCAGCAGCGGCGCGCCGCCCAGGCGCAAGGTTTCCAGCAAACGCATGAAGTCGGGAGCCGAGCCGACCATGCCGGCACCGCCGGACGGGTAGGCGTGCGCGTCGCGGGCACGCGCCGCAGATAAGGTAAAACCTGCCATGCCATCAAGAAACGGCAGATGGTCTTCGCCCTCGTCCAGCAAGCGGCGCGGCTTGGACTCTCCCGCTGCGCGGTCCGCATATGCGACGGCCAGGCGCGCCGGGTCGCTAGCCAAAAAGCCCGTGTCGCGCATGGCCAGCGGCGCCGTCACCAGCTGTGCCACGGCGTGCGCCAGCGGCCAACCAGTCACCGCTTCGATCACGGCGCCCAGCACGTCGGTGGCGATCGAGTACGCCCAGCGCCCGCCCGGTGCATACGCGAGCGGCACGGTGGCCAGGCGCCGCAGGTTGTCTTCAAGATTCACGGGCGACGCGTCCATGCCATCCGACACCCCGGCCTGCGCATACGCGCCGCCCGGCGGCTGGAAAAAGCCATAGTCGAGTCCTGCCGTGTGCGTGAGCAGATGCCGCACGGTGAGCGCCGCCACGGCGCCGTCCGGCTGGCGCGGCGCGAAATACGGCAGCCAGCGCACTACCCGATCGTCCAGCCCCAGCCGACCCTGCCCCACCAGCGCCAGCGCGGCCGTCGAGACGATGGGTTTGCTGACGGACGCGAGGCGGAAGACGGCATCCTCGCGCATGGGCGTGCCCGTTTCACGGTCCAGGTAGCCGGCCGCGCGGCGATACACGTCCTGGCCGCGCTGGCGCACCAGCACCACGGCGCCCACCAGGCGCTGCCGCTGCAACACGACGTCCAGCAAGGGATCGATGCGGGTGGACAGGGCCGCGGGAGAGAAGTTGTACATCATGGCGCAGCCTTTCAAATGATCAGGCTGCCAAGGTAAGCCAGGCGCGATCAAAGAAAAACAGGCTATAGTTTCCGTCTGTGCGGACGCTGGCATCCGCAATCAAAGAGGAACCACATGGATAACCTGGCAGGATTCACGGCCTTCGTGCAGGCGGCGGAGACGCGCAGTTTTGTGGCGGCGGGCCGGGTGCTCGGCATTTCCGCCTCGGCCGTGGGCAAGAGCATTGCGCGGCTGGAAGAGCGCCTCGGCGTGCGACTGTTTCACCGCAGCACGCGCAGCATCGCGCTCACCAGCGAGGGTACCGTGTTCCTGGAACGCTGCCGGCGCATCTTGAGTGAGATCGAGGCGGCCGAGTTGGAGTTATCCAATAGCAAGAGCACGCCCCGAGGCCGGCTGCGCGTCAGCCTGCCGCAGGTAGGCAGCTTGCTCAATCCCGTGCTGGCCGCATTTGCGCGCGCCTATCCGCTGGTGGAACTCGACCTCGATTTCAGCGACCGCCGGGTCGACGTGATCGAGGAAGGCTACGACGCCGTTGTGCGCGCGGGAGAGAGCGCCGACAGCCGTTTGATGAGCCGTCAGCTGGGCCAGTTCCAGCTGCAGTTGGTGGCCGCGCCCGCCTACCTGGCGCAACATGGCACGCCGCGACTTCCCGCCGAGCTGGCGCAGCACACTTGTTTGCTGTACAAGTTTCCCAGCAGCGGCAAGGTCGAAGCCTGGCCCTTGCCCGAGTGGCCTGCCCTGCACGCGGCCGGCTTGCCGGCCCTGCTCAACTGCAACAATGTCGAGACCCTGCTGCACTTTGCCGAAAGCGGCCTGGGCATCGCCGCCCTGCCCGACTTTGCCGTGCGCGCGGCGCTCGCCGCAGGCCACTTGCAGCCGGTGCTGGACACGCACCGCCAGCACGACGGCGCCTTTCGCATCCTGTGGCCCAGCAGCCGTCACCTGACGCCGAAACTGCGCGCCTTCATCGACTTCCTGGCCAAGCACGTGTTTCCGGAAAATTAAGACCGCATCCAGCGCCGCGCTCGTTGTTTCCACACGACAACTTATTTAATTTGCTACCAATTTTTAAACTTTTCGCGGACTTGATACAAGTTTTTGTATTGCAGTGCGGAATTTTGAGGAACAATTACAGGCTGGCCGCCCTTACGTATAAACCCGTAGCCCTGGCCTGTCGACGTTTTCCTTCACTTCCGCAACACGAAAGCAATCATGTCACTCACACAATTCAAAATCGGCACCCGGCTCGGGATCGGGTTTGCTGTCGTCCTCGGCCTGCTGGTGGCCGTCTTGCTCGTCGGCCTGTATTCCATGGGGCAACTGAGCGCACGCACGCACGACATCGTGGCCGACAAGAACGTCAAGATGGCGGCCGCCAATACCATGAGCGACAACGTGCGCAACATTACCCTGGCCATCACGAGCATTGTGGTGGCGCCGACGGAAGCGCTGGTGCAGGCGGAACTGGCCAAGATCGGCGAGTCGCGCAAGAAATACGGCGCCGCCAAGGAAACCTTGCAAAAGAAAATCTCGACGGACAAGGAAACGGCGCTGATGGCCGAACTCGATGCCGCCCTGAAATCGGGCGCGCCGCTGAACAACAAGGTCATCGAGCTGCGCAATGCGGGCCAGACGGAAGAGGCGATCGCCTTTTTGACGCAGCAGGCGGCACCGAGCCTGAAAATCGTGCTGGGCGCGCTCGACAGCCTGGTCGCGTATGAAGCGCAGCAGGCGGCGCAGGCGGCAACGGACGCCGAAACGCTGAGCACGAGCGCGCGCGCCTCCATGATTGCCCTGGGCAGCGTGGCCGTGCTGCTGGGCGCTTTTGTTGCCTGGATCATCACCCGCTCGATCACCCAGCCCATCAATGCGGCCGTCAGCGTGGCCGAAACCGTGGCTTCGGGCGACTTGTCGTCGCACATCGTCGTCAATTCCAGCGATGAAACGGGCCGCCTGCTGGGCGCCCTGAAAGCCATGAATACCAGCCTCTTGGGCGTGGTGGCGCAAGTGCGCCACGGCACGGATGCGATCTCCACGGCATCGAGCGAAATTGCCGCCGGCAACCTCGACCTGTCGTCACGCACAGAAGAGCAAGCCAGTTCGCTGGAAGAAACGGCGTCGGCCATGGAAGAATTGACCTCGACCGTGAAACAGAACGCGGACAATGCGCGCCAGGCCAACCAGCTGGCGAAAAGCGCGTCGGAAGTGGCCGTGCGCGGCGGCAGCATCGTCTCGCAAGTGGTCGACACCATGGGCACCATCAACGCGTCGTCGAAGAAAATCGTCGACATCATCGGCGTCATCGACGGCATTGCCTTCCAGACCAACATTTTGGCCTTGAACGCGGCCGTGGAAGCGGCGCGCGCAGGCGAGCAGGGACGCGGCTTTGCCGTCGTGGCAACGGAAGTGCGTAATCTTGCCCAAAGATCGGCTGGCGCAGCAAAAGAAATCAAGGAACTGATCGCCGCGTCCGTCGCCAACGTGGAGACGGGTTCGCGCCTCGTCAATGAAGCGGGCCAGACCATGGGCGACATCGTCGACAGCATCGTGCGCGTGACCGACATCATGGGAGAAATTACCTCCGCCACGCACGAGCAGACCATCGGCATCGAGCAAATCAACATGGCCATCGCGCAGATGGATGAAGTGACGCAGCAAAACGCGGCCCTGGTGGAAGAAGCGGCGGCCGCTTCGCAAAGCATGCAGGAACAGGCCGGCGAACTGGCGCACGTGGTGGGCTTCTTTAAAACCGGCAACCATGTTGCCAGCGCACCCAAGCTGACGCCTGTGCGCGCCGCGCCAGCCGCGGCAAAAATCCCGGCCCCTGCAACCAGGCCCGCACCCGCGCGCAAGGCCGTCGCAGCCGCGCCGGCACGCCGCAGCAATGCGGCTGCCGAGAGCGAATGGGAAGAGTTTTAACGAATAGCAACATCCTCCCCGCAAGAAAGCCAGGCAGGAAGTTGCTGCCTGGCTTTTTTTCGTCCGCAATCACCACTTTTTTTGCGGCAAAGCCCACGCAATAGACAAAAGTGCAAAACGTGCACCGCGCATACGCTTTACAATCCTCGCTCGCTTTACAAAATATTGGTCATCATGAATCAGGCAGAACAGCAGCGCCTCCTGGCTATCCTGGAGTATTGGCACAAGATCGAATTCTTTATCCCGTTTGACCTGAATCAAATCACGGACGTTGAAGACCAGTCCACCGTGCGTCTCCTACACCGCGAACAGCTGGCGCAATTGCCGCTGCAGTTCGCCACGCAATGGCAAGTGCCATCCGACCGCGAGATCGACGGCTTCTCGCTGTTCCTCGGCGTGTTCGACAAGGCCGAAATCAACAAGGCTTGTCCGCCAGCCAACGGCCCGGAAAACATGGCCGAAACAGAAAAAACAGAACTGCTGGGACGCTCGTGCTTTGCCCGCCTGTCCCTGAATGCGCTGGGCGAGCCGCAGTTCGACCCCGTGTCCGTGTCGACCTTGCCGTGGGCCCTGGGCCGCGCCCGCACGCCGGACTGGTCGGGCCTGAGCCTGGATGCCTTCAGCGACAGCCAGCTGGCGCTGCAAGACAGCCTGCGCAACTTCGCCGCCGCTCGTGCCCCGCAGCAGGTGACGGACGAAGCGGGCAATGTCTCATCGCCCCTGTCCGGCATGGAAATCGCGGCCCTGGCCGACCTGCTGCGCGACTGGGCCGGTTTCCACCCATCCGCCAGCCAGCCGCTGGCCGTGCTGGAATTGCGCACGCGCAAGAAACGCGCGGCCGTGGCGGACGCCGATGCACTGGAGTCCAGCCAGAACCGCAGCCTGGACTTCGGCGACGCAGTGGAACCCTCGATCGATATCCTCAACAGTTTTTACCTGGACGACCTGGAACAGATCATCCGTGCCTTGCGTGGCGGCAAGTTGCCCGCGACGGTGGCCGCCTACCTGACGCCGCTGGCGCAGGACGAGCGCATTGACCTGTACAGCTCGGCCGGACGCCAGGCGCTGGCCGCCATGCTCAATCCGGCCAACATGAACCGGGGCCACTGGCTGGAAGACGCCAGCTACGCCATGAGCCTGATGCAGCAGTTCGCCATCCACGGCGCGCGCACGGGCTTGAGCGAGCGGGGCATCTTTTCCGTCAATGGTCCGCCGGGCACGGGCAAGACGACCTTGTTGCGCGAATTGTTCGCCGACAACATCGTGCGCCGCGCCAGCGTGCTGTCCTGCCTGGACCGCGCCGGCGACGCCTTCATCGGCAAGGTGGCCGTGGCCTTCGAAGGCGTGCGCGACCCGATCACCATCGCGCGCTTGCGCCCGGAACTGACGGGCTTTGAAATGGTCGTCGCTTCGTCGAACAATGCGGCGGTGGAAAACATTTCCGGCGACCTCCCGAAACCGAAGCAGCTAGGCAAGGAATGGGCGCGCACGCGTTACTTTGAAAGCGTGGCGCGCCGGGTCGTGGCCGACGGCAATGGTGCCAACCGCGCCTTGAGCGAGGCGGAAGCGCCATGGGGCATGATGTCCTGTGCGCTGGGCAACAGCGCCAACCGCCGCCGCTTCGTCAGCAATTTCTACGACGATGACTGGGACAAGACCACGGCGCGCAAGACACCGAATGCGCAAAATATCCGCCAATGGCTGGCCAGCTACCAGGGCGTCAGCTTCGCCCAGGCGGCGCGCGAGTTTCGCGAGACGGAACACGTGGTGGAAAAGGCCCTGGCCGAGCACGCCCAATACGCGGCCCTGTGGCAAGCCGTGGGCACCTGCACGGAAGCCGATTTCATCGAGGCCAGCCAGCAAGCGCTGATCGCTGCAGAACAAGAAATGGATGCGGCGAATGGCGCCCTGTCCAACGCACTGGCGCAGCAGGACACCCTGCTCGCCAGCAAGAAGGAATTGCTGGAAGAGGAACGCCTGGTGGCGCTGACGCAGCCCGGTTTCTTTGCCCGGCTGTTCCGCACGGCACCGGCGCGCGCCTACAAAGAGGCCGTCGTGGCCAATGCCGAAGCACAACGCCAGGCTGCGCGCGACGTGTCCGCCATCAAGCTGCTGCTCAAGGGCGAGCTGGAGCCGCGCTGCGAGCGCGCCCGCAATACCCTGCACATCGCCCTGCGCACGGCGCAATCGCGCCAGCGCGAATGGGATGACAGCACGGAGCTGCTGCGCCGCGCGCGCATGCGTTTCCCCACCATTATCGCGCCGGCGAGCCTGGACGAGCTGGACGGCGACGCCCTGCAAATTGGCGGCCTGTGGCATGAACCGGCCCTGGCCCGCCTGCGCTCGCGCCTGTTCGCCAAGGCCCTGGCCCTGCATGAAGCGTGGCTGGCGGAAGTGGCAAAGAAGGGCGGTCCCGGCTTTGGCGGCAACTTGCTGGCCGTGTCGAAATTGCTGAAAAACAAGCGCGCCTATGACCAGTCGCACATCGCCATGGTCTGGCACAGCCTGTTCATGGTAGTGCCCGTCGTGTCGACGACGTTTGCCTCGTTCGCGCGCCAGTTCCAGGGCATGGGTCCCGAATCGCTGGGCTGGCTGTTCATCGATGAGGCGGGCCAGGCCGTGCCGCAAGCGGCGCTGGGCAGCCTGTGGCGCGCCAAGCGCGCCGTCGTCGTGGGCGACCCGCTGCAGATCGAACCCGTGTTCACGGTACCGGGCCGCCTCGTGCAAACCCTGTCCGCCCTGTCGCCGCACACACAGGATGGCAGCTATGCGCCAACGTCCGTTTCCGTGCAGACACTGGCGGACAAGGCCAACCGCTATGGCGCGACTGTCGGCACCGGCAGCGCACAGCCGCTGTGGATCGGCAGCCCCCTGCGCGTGCACCGCCGCTGCGTGGAACCGATGTTCTCGCTGGCCAACAGCATCGCCTACGAAGACAAGATGGTCTATGGCTTAGCTGACCGCATGCCGCCGGCTGGCGCGCGGGGCCTGACGCGGGGCGCCAGCCACTGGATCGACGCCGTCGGCCCCGTCAGCTACAAGCAGGTGGTGCCGGTGCAGCTCGATTTCGTGCTGGAAGTGCTGCTGAAACTGTATCGCCGCGACGGCAAGCTGCCCGACATGTATGTGATTACGCCGTTCAAGGCCGTGCGCAACGAATTGCGCTCGCGCATCGTCGACATGGACTGGGACCGCCGCCTCGGCTACGGCAAGGCGCCGACGGCGCGCGAATTGCGCCAGTGGAGCAGCCAGATGGTGGGCACCGTGCACACCTTCCAGGGCAAGGAGCAAAGCGTGGTGATGCTGGTTCTCGGCGCCGACGACAGCACGGTAGGCGCGGCGCAATGGGCTGCCGCCACGCCGAACCTGCTCAACGTGGCCCTGACGCGCGCGCAGCATTATGTGTACATCGTCGGCAACCCGCAGCTGTGGGGGCAGTTGCCTCACTTTGCGCCAGCGTGTGCGCAGTTGCCGCATACGGGCATGCATGAGTTTTTGGTAGAAATGGGCTAAACGGGGAAGGTCAGCTGCGTAGGTCGGATTAGGTGAGGCCGCCGAGGTCCGCAGGACCGTAATCCGACACAGCCAACGCCAACAATATTGTCGGATGACGCGTGGCTTCGCCCCGCTAATCCAACCTACGCTGCGTTGGAAACGTGAGGGTAAATGTCGTGGCGGCCGCATCCGACGCGACCGTCGCGCTGCCGCCATGCAATTGCATGATGGCCGTGACGATGGCCAGGCCCAGGCCTGTGGAAGCGGCCGAATCGCTGCGGGCCGGGTCGGCGCGATAAAAACGCTCGAACAGGTGCGGCAAGTGGCGCGCGGGGATGGCGGGGCCCAGGTTGCTCACGCTCAATTCCACGCCCTCGTTCGTCGCGTGAGCGCGCAATAAAATCGTGCTGCCGGGTGCCGCGTGGCGGATGGCGTTCGACAGCAGATTGCCCAGCGCGCGGCGCAGCAGTTGCGGCTCGGCCGTCACATTGCCGCTGCCGTGGCAAGCCAGCGCCAGCTCGCGCTCCTCGGCCAGGCCCTCAAAGAAATCGGCCAGCCTTAAAAACTCGTCCTGTACGGGCAAGACCTGTTTGACGAGTACCATTTCATCCTGCTGCGCGCGCGCCAGAAACAGCATGCTGTCGATCATGCGCGACAGCCGTTCCAGCTCTTCCACATTCGACGACACCAGCTGTTCATACTCGTGCGCACTGCGCGGGCGGGCCAGCATCACCTGGCTTTGTCCCAGCAGATTGGTGACGGGCGTGCGGAATTCATGCGCCAGGTCGGCGGAAAACTGCGACAGCCGCGCATAGCCTTCCTGCAGCCGCGCCAGCATGGCGTTCAGGGCCTGGATCAGCGGCAGCAGCTCGCTCGGCGCGCCGCGCGCATCGAGTTGCTGCTCCAGCTTGCCCGGCCGCACGAGGGCCGCATGGGCCGCGATATTGCGCAGCGGCCGCAATCCCCGCAGCAGCATCAAGCTCGCCAGCAGTGCCGCCACCAGCGCGCTGACGGCCACCGAGACGACGATCTGCCAGCGGTAGGCGGCAAACATGGCCGTGCGGTCGCCATAGACCCGGGCGACGGAGATGTCGGCCATCTGCGCCGGCTCGCCGATGCGCGCGCTGGCAGCAACGACCCTGGCCGGATAGCCGTCGCGGCTGGTCCAGCTGACGATGGCGCTGTCCGTCACGGGCGCATCGACGGCGACAGGAACAGCATGCGCCACCGTCTCGCCGTTCGGATTGACATCGATCAAACGCGTGCCATCGGCGCGCACGATGCGCACCAGGGAATTTTCTTGCCCGCTCATGGTGTCGCGGAAATACTGAGGCCGCTCGCGGATGATGTCGAGGGTGCCCGCATTGCCCAGCAACTGCTGGATCTGCCGCAATTTCCCCAATAATAAAATGTCGTCGCGGCGCTCGATTTCCGCCACGAATGAACGGTACAAATGCATGCCCAGCCCGGCCGACACGAGGGCCACGATCAGCACGAAGACGAGCGTGACGCGCAGGGTCAGCGAGCGGCGGAGTTGCGCCAGCGTCATGGGGCGGCGCCGTTGTCAGGCGCCGTGGGCGCGCGCAATTCGCAGACATAACCCATGCCCCGCAAGGTGTGGATCAGCTTGGGTTCGAACGGATCGTCGAGCTTGCTGCGCAGGCGGCGGATGGCCGCGTCGATGACATTGGTGTCGCTCTCGAAATTGATGTCCCACACTTGCGAAGCGATGATGGCGCGCGACAAGACCTCGCCCTGGCGCAGCGCCAACAGGTGTAGTAAACCGAATTCCTTGGCCGTCAGGGTGATGCGCTGGCCTTGGCGGCTGACCTTGCGTTTCATCACATCGATTTCCATGTCGCCGATGCGGATGACGTCGTCTTCGCGCGGCGGCCCGCGCCGCAGCAGGGTACGGATGCGCGCCACCAGTTCCGCAAAGGCGAATGGT
Organism: Janthinobacterium sp. BJB426; assembly: GCF_002735705.1. Lineage (GTDB taxonomy): Bacteria > Pseudomonadota > Gammaproteobacteria > Burkholderiales > Burkholderiaceae_D > Janthinobacterium. The sequence goes on along the minus strand of NZ_PDZL01000011.1, from coordinate 176,067 downwards.
TTCACCAGGTAATCATCGGCGCCCAGTTCCAGCCCTTTCACGCGGTCCTGCACCTCGTCGCGCGCCGTGAGGAAAATCACGGGCACGTCCGCGCCCCCCTCCTGCAGCCGCAGCGCGCGCAAGACTTGCCAGCCATCCATGATAGGCAGCATGACGTCGAGCACGATGAGGTCGGGTGACTCCGTACTTGCCATGTGCAAGCCATCGCGACCATTGCGCGCCAGGCTCACCGTAAAGCCGGACTCGGCCAGACCGCGCAGCAAATAGTCGCCCGTCTTCGGTTCGTCTTCAATTACCAGGATACGCATGGCCACTTTCTAAAGAGAATATGAAACCATTCTACGCCGCGCACACACGGCCGCGGATGATAAAAATGTCATGTGGCGATCATCTTCTCGTAGAGCAATACTGGCCATACTGGGGCCATTGCACTCAACGGAAAAACGCATGAAATCCATTCTTCCCGGCAGCATCCTGCTCGCCTGCACCTGCCTGTGCGCCATGGCGCAAGCCGCCAATCCCCTGAGCGTGCACATCCTCGACTTGCAGAGCGGCCAGCCGACGGCGGGCGTGACGGTCACCCTGGAGCACAAGCAGGGCGACGGCTGGCAACAACTGGGCAGTGGCGTGACGAATGGGCAGGGGCGCATCGCGGCCATGTATCCGGAAAATATCGCCATGCAGGCGGGTGATTACCGCATCGTGTTCAAGACAGGCGAGCACTATGCACGCCTGAAACAGGAAACGTTTTTCCCGGAAATTCCTGTGCAATTTCACGTGGAAAAGACTGACCAGCACTATCACATTCCCTTGCTGCTCAGCCCTTTCGGTTTTTCAACCTACCGAGGAAATTAAGTTTAACCGAGCGTCTTCGCCGTCTGTCCGAACAGCACGCTTTTCGCGTCGCCGCTGACGGTCGGTTGCACATTGATTTCAGCCGCCCGCGCATACGCGCGCACGGTGGCGGGACGGGCAGCAATGGCGGCGAACCAGCGCGCCAGGTGCGGGAAGTCTTCCAGCTTCTGGCGCTGGCGTGCGTGCGGCACGATCCACGGGTAGATCGCCATGTCGGCGATGGAATAGCTGTCGCCGGCCACGAATTCGCGGTCCGCCAGGCGCTTGTTCAGCACGCCGTATAGCCGGTTCGTTTCGTTGACGTAGCGCGTGATGGCGTAATCGATGGGCTCGGGCGCGTACTGCACGAAATGGTGGTTTTGCCCGGCCATGGGGCCAAGGCCGCCCATTTGCCAGAACAGCCACTGCATGACTTCGGCACGTCCCCGCACATCCACCGGCAGGAATTGCCCGCTTTTCTCGGCCAGGTATTGCAAAATCGCGCCCGACTCGAACAGGGACAGCGGTGCACCGCCATCTTCCGGCGCCTGGTCGACGATGGCGGGGATGCGGTTGTTCGGCGCGATGGCGAGAAATTCGGGCTTGAACTGGTCGCCCTTGCCGATATGCACGGGAATGATGTTATAGGGGATGCCCGCTTCTTCCAGGAACATCGTCACTTTGTGCCCGTTGGGCGTGGTCCAGTAATACAGGTCGATCATCGTGGTCTTTCCAGGTAGATAAGTGGGGCAGGCGCACTTGGCATAACTATTGTCGCGCCGCAACTGATATGCATGGATATAATGCCACGTAAGCGGAAAACAAGACGGCGCAAGCACCCACTAGCGCCGTCACGCAGGCATCCCGACATTCCCGAGCACCAACCAAGAAAGCCGACCATGCGCAAACTCCTGATCGTCACGCTGTCCGTCCTGCTGTCAGGCTGTGTCCAGGACTTCGCCATCTACATGTTCGATGGGCAAGACCATTCCCTGACCGTGCGCCGTCAGCAACGTTATTTTTGGCAAGATACCGTGGAAGTGCAGCTGATGGCGACCAATTTGCCGCAATGCCAGCGCCTGCATACCCTGTCGACGGATGCACCGGCCGACATCACCGTCGAGCTGTTTGCGGCTGGCGATGGCTTGTGGAATATCCGCATGGGCAAGCAGCTGTGGCAGGCGGAAACGAATACCTGCAATGAACTGACGGAAATGGAAAACGACCCGAAAGCCGACCTGGGCCAGCCGGTCGGGCAATTCGTGGTCGTTGATGACAAGCTGGAATTCGAACCGGCGCCGCAAGCGGCGGCACCAGCCCAATAAGTCCTTAGCGCGCCGCCAGGCTGCGCAGCGGCTTTTTCGCCACGGCGCGTGGCGCGCCAGCCGAAGTGGCCGCCAGGCGCGGCGATGTTCCCGACTCTTGCGCCGACAGTTTGAAGCGGGCCACCAGTTGCGCCAGCACGGCCGCCTGGTCCTGCATGCTCGACGCCGCCGCCGCCGCCTCTTCCACCAGTGCCGCATTTTGCTGCGTCACGCTATCCATCTCCGTAATCGCCTGGTTGACGTGGCCGATGCCCGTGCTTTGCTCGTGCGAGGCGGCCGTGATGTCGGCCATGATGTCGGTCACGCGCGACACGGAAGCGACCACCTGATCCATCGTCGTGCCCGCCTGTGCGACGAGGGTGCTGCCGGCGGCGATGCTGTCGACGGAAGCGCCGATGAGTTCCTTGATTTCCTTCGCTGCGCCAGCGGACCGTTGCGCCAGGTTGCGCACTTCCGACGCCACGACGGCAAAGCCGCGTCCCTGTTCGCCGGCACGCGCTGCTTCCACGGCCGCGTTGAGGGCCAGGATATTTGTCTGGAAGGCAATACCATCGATGACGCCGATGATGTCGACGATCTTGCGCGACGAGGCGTTGATGGTGTCCATCGTGCCGATCACTTGCGCCACCACGGCGCCGCCCTGACGGGCCACGGCGGAAGCGGACTGCGCCAGTTCATTCGCCTGCACGGCGTTGCCCGCGTTTTGCGTCACGGTCGAGGTCAATTCCTCCATCGAGGCGGCCGTTTCTTCCAGCGAACTGGCTTGCATTTCCGTGCGCGCCGACAAGTCCATATTGCCGCTGGCAATCTCGCTCGACGCGGTGGCAATCGTCTCGGCGCTGTGGCGGATTTCGCTGATCGCATCGACCAGATTGGTCTGCATGGTTTTCATCGCGTACAGCACGCTGTGGCGGTCGTTGGCATGCGTGCGCACGACGCCGCTCAAATCGTTATTCGCGATCTTTTCGGCCACGTCGGCCGCATACTCGGGATCGCCGCCCAGCGCATGGCGCAGGCTGCGGTTGATCACGACGACGACGGCCGCCAGCAGCGCACACACCAGTACCAGCACGCCCAGCGAGGTCAGCAGCGACTGGCGGAAGGCCGCATCGATATCATCCATGTACACGCCCACCACCAGGGTCCAGGCCCATGGCTTGTAGGCCACCACGCGGCTCATCTTCGGTTCGGGGGTTTTCTGGCCCGGACGGGGGAAATAATAGTGAACGAAACCCTTGCCCGCATCGCTCTTGCCGACGGTAACGATGTCGCGGTACAGATAGGTGCCGTTGGCATCCTTGAAGTCCGACATGTTCTTGCCATCGGTTTGCGGCGCGGCGGGATTCATCACGACGACGGCATCGAGGTTGATGATGGACAAATAACCGGTCTCGCCGAAACGCATGCTCTTGATGACGGCCGTAGCCTGCTTTTGCGCCTCTTCCTTCGTCAAGGCGCCGCTGGCGGCCAGGTCGCCGAACATCTTGACGGCGCCCAGGCCCAGGTCGGCGGCATTGCTCAAGTCGGCGCTGCGCTCCTCGATGCGGATCTTGCGCACTTCCAGGGCGTTATAGACAAAAATAACGGTGATGCACAACAGGCTGCAAATCAGGGGGATCCATAACTTCTGCTGGAACGTCAATTTCTTCATGCTGTGTCTCCGACTGTAGATTTGCGGCGATGGGGGTGTAGCCCGCTTCCGGCTCTACGGCCAGGAATGCGGCGGCGACGGTACTCTGGCGGCACCGTTCAGACGACTCCAGCATACGCTCGAACGACCGACATTTACAATGCCGGGAAGCAATGATTTTTGCCCGGTGTTGTTAATGCGTTGCGACAATTGATGAGAATTGATGCTGCATTGCAGTAAAAAAGCACGCAGATAGGCGCTGGCAAGGCAGGCGGGAGTGGCGTGCGTGTGTCAAAATGCACGCCGTATATTCAATGAATCACGAAAGCACAGCATGACCAAGAATGAAGCCATGAAACGCATCAACGACCGCCTGGGCAAACCCACCCTGACGGACAAGAACACGCATTTTGCCAGCGTCGCCAGCTATGGCACCGACGAAGGCTGGTGGCTGAAGATCCCCTTCCTGACATTCAAGCAGGAACTGCACTTCATCCTCAACAATGAGAAAACGAAAAGTTTCCAGCACCTGAAAATCGGCGCCAACCAGATTCTCAGCCCCGGCATGAAATTCCGCAGCACGGGCGGCGCGGCCGACGCCTTCATGTCGGCTTCGGCGCCGAAACGCCTGGTCGACTTGCTCGACGGTGGCAGCAAGTACAACTTCACCAAGCATTTCATCAACGACTACCGCTACTGATGCGCGGCCGAGCTGCCGTCACCTGGCGGCAGCCGCGGCGGTAGCCAGGCCCTGAGCAAATGCTGCGCGATGTCGAGCGCGTCGTCGCGACTGGTGCCAAAGTGTAAAGGGTAGCCCCAGAACTGGCCGAACATGACGGCGAAGGCCTTGCCGGCCAGGCGCCTGGCGGCGCTCGGTTCGACCAGCACCATGCCCTGGATATACGCGCGCAAGGCGGCCTTGTGCCGCTTCATCCACAGCACGGCGCGCTTGCGCTCTTCCTGCGGATGGTCATGCCCATCCTCGTCCAGGCCTTCTTCGCTGAGAATCACAAACGCCTGCTGGCGCGCCAGCAAGTCCTCGAACTGGGCGAACAAGGCATCGTCGGGGCTGCTGGCGGCGTTGTCGCGGCGCATCCAGACGAGGGGGAAATCGGTGATATCGAGTTGCATGGGAGACTCCTTCAAGGGGTTGCCGTTCCTCCTCACCTTCATCAGAACACGGGCGGCGGCGGTTGCCGTTGAAGCGGGGCTGCGGATGCCCATACGATAGCGTTGGCGGCATTGCGCGTCATTGCATAAAATAGCCACAATATTATTCAATCCAGCCAAAGTCTTCCCATGCCCCATCCCCTCTTGCCCAGCATGCTGACGGCCCACCTGGGCCTGGACGATGACGCCTCCATCCTCGATTTCGATGTCGATGGCGTGCTGCGTCCCCTGCTGGCCGTGGGCCTGGCCAGCGTGCCCGAGGATGCCGAGCAGGCGCCGCACCAGCACCGCAAGGGGCAGTTGCTGTATGCCACGCGGGGCGTGATTCATTGCGAGGTGGAAAGCGGCGTGTGGATCGTGCCGCCGCAGTGCGCCGTGTGGATACCGGGCGGCCTGATGCATTCGGCGCAGGGCGTGGGCGAGGCGGAATGCTATTGCCTGTTTGTCGAGCCGGCCATGGCGCCGGCCTTGCCGGCCGTCTGCTGCACCGTGGCCGTTTCGCCGCTGCTGCGCGAACTGATCACCAAGGCGGCCGGTTTTCCCACTCTGGCCGCGCTGCAGGGCGCGCAGGAACGCCTCGTGCTCACCCTGCTCGATGAACTGGCGGCCGCGCCCGTGGAAGACTTGCATTTGCCGATGCCGCACGATGCGCGTTTGCGCTGCCTGGCCGCCCTGCTGCTGGCGCAGCCTGCCGATAAAAGCACCCTGGCCGAATGGGCCAGCCGCATCGGCATGAGCGAGCGCAGCATGACCCGGCAGTCCTTGGAAGAAATGGGCATGAGCGTGGGCCGCTGGCGTCGGCAATTGCACGTCATCCTTGCCTTGCAACGACTGGCGCAAGGCCACAGCGTGAAAGCGGTGGCACTGGAACTCGGCTATGAAAATACCAGCGGTTTTGTCACCATGTTCCGCAAGGCGGTGGGCAAGCCGCCGGCGCGCTACCTGGCGGAGCGGGAATCCAGGAGAATATAAAAACGCATAAAAAAAGGCGGCATATGCCACCTTTGTCTTGCATTGTCGCCGAAAATCAGACTTCGCGTGCCAACGCCAGAAACTCCGTGCGCAGCGCCAGGTTCGGCTGCATCTCGCCCAGCATGGCCGAGGTGATGGTTTCTTCGCCCGGCGTGCGGATGCCGCGGCTTTCCATGCACAGGTGGCGGCAGCGTACGACCACGCCCACCGATTTCGGTTCCAGCACTTCCATCAGGGCATTGGCGATCTGCATCGTCATGCGTTCCTGCACTTGCAGGCGCTTGGAGAAGCAATCGACGAGGCGCGTCAGTTTCGACAGGCCGACGATCTTGCCGTTAGGCACATAACCGATGGTGGCCTTGCCGAAAAATGGCGCCAGATGGTGTTCGCAATGGCTGTAGACGGGGATGCCGCGCACGACGATCAGCTCGTTGTACTGTTCCGCGCCATCTTCAAACGCTTTCAGCAAGTCCACCGGGTCCTGGCCATAGCCGGACGTCCAGTGCTTCCACGCCTTGGCCACGCGCGCCGGCGTTTCCAGCAAGCCAGGACGCTGCGGATCTTCGCCAAAGCTGCTGATCAGCCGGCGCCAGTCGTTTTCGGAGAATTCTTCTTGAGACATGCTAAACCACCCTAAAATTTTCAATTGCCGCCAGTATATAGAAAATGCGGCAAGCTGCCCGAGCAACCCTGGCTTTTCCTATGCCGTTGGCGGACGGTGGGCGCGCACCAGCAGCGCGGAAATCGACACGCTCGAACTCGCTTCCGGCCACGCATCGCCGGGGCCGAACCAGCGCGCCTCGGCGATCTCGTTCTCGTCAAGGCGAATTTCGCCATCGAGGTAATCGGCCGTAAACGCGATCATCAGCGAATGGGGAAACGGCCATGATTGGCTCATGAAGTACTGCAAGTTATGCACGCGCAAACCCACCTCTTCCATCACTTCGCGGTGCACGGCTTCCTCGATCGATTCGCCCGCTTCCAGGAAACCGGCGAGCGGACTGAAGCGCTGCGATGGCGAATGCTTGTGCATGGCCAACAGCACCTGGTCGGCCTTGCGGATGAGCACCATCATGGCTGGCGAAATGCGCGGATACGCGAGCATGCCGCAAGCGGCGCAGGTGAAGCAGCGTTCGCCGCGTGTGCGCTGCATGGGCGTGGCGCACACGCCGCAATGGCGGTGCGTGCGCGCCCACTCGGCCAGTTGCGCGGCGCGGCTGGCCAGGCCCAGGAACGCGTCGTCGACGGCATTGAACAACGAACGCATGCCGTGCCAGGCCAGGCCGTCGCCCGGCTGCAACTCTTCGTCGGTCCAGACCGTCTGGCAATAGCGGCCCTGCCACAAGCCCACGGGCTGGGCGCGGCTCAGGTCAATATCGAGCGCGGCCGCCTCGGCGGCGGTGGGCAGGGTCAGGTCCGGCGTTCGCAACAATAAACGTCCGCGATGAAAGACAAACGTCAGCGTCTGTTCGGCGGTCGGAGCCGGTTCGGGAGCGTCGATCAGGGGCACAAAAGCGTCAGGAGTATGGAGCATGCTTGGCGGAAATTTGTAAAGGTTGCTCATCATACTCTCGCTCCCGGACGCCTGCCCGCGTAGCAGCGGTTCGGCCGCAAAGCAAGCATTCATGCGGCATCACAGTGTTTTTTTTCCGGCACACAAAAATCGTTGCGTAAACGAGACTGATAACGATTCTCATTTACGAAATAGCGCCCAATTATTACAATGTCACACAACCCGTTTCCCCAGCCAGCCACTTGTCCGCGTGCGATAGCACCGCGCGCAGCGCCAGCCAGGAACCACTACCCTGACCTTATCGAGAGAGCAAGATGGCAATCAAGAGCCGCAAACACGCCCCAACCCGTTTCAACCAGCACATCGGCGCCGCCCTGGCCGTGATGCTGCTGCCCGTCGTCGCCCAGGCGGCCGACCCAGCCGGCCAAAGCGCCCCGGCATCGCAGCAAATGCTGAACGAAGTCAAGGTCGTGGGGTCCAAGGAAAATGATTTCAAGGCCGAAAAAGCCTCGTCGCCGAAATACACGGAAGAGCTGGTCAATACGCCGCAAACCATCGTCGTGATCAAGAAGGAATTGATCGAACAGCAAGGCGCGCTGACCCTGACGGACGCGCTGCGCAACACGCCTGGCGTCGGTACTTTCTTCCTCGGTGAAAACGGCAACACGAACACGGGCGACGCCGTCTACATGCGCGGTTTCGATTCGTCCGGCAGCATCTATGTCGATGGCGTGCGCGACGTGGGTTCCATCGCGCGCGACGTCTTCAACATCGAGCAGATCGATGTCCTGAAGGGCCCGGCGGGCACGGACAGCGGCCGCGGTTCGCCGACCGGTTCGATCAACCTGGTCAGCAAGACGGCCACCATGGAAAACAAATTCAACTCGCTGCTGACAGCAGGCAGCGGCAAGCAGAAGCGCGCCACGGCCGACTGGAACCGCATCCTCGACAGCGATACCGGCACGGCCTTGCGCCTGAACCTGATGACGCAGGACAGCGGCAATCCGGCGCGCGATGAAGTCACGAACAAGCGTTGGGCCTTCGCGCCCACCGTCACCTTCGGCATTGGCAAGCCGACGCGCATCACGGCCAGCTACCTGCACGTGGATCAAAACAACGTGCCCGACGGCGGCGTGCCGACCATCGGCTTGCCAGGCTACTCGACGCCGGACGTCGCCACGAAGGAGCAACCGGTCATCCGCACCTTCCTGAACGGCGCCGCCAAGGTCGATCCGAAGAACTTCTACGGTTCCACCTCGGACTACGACAAGGTCAAGGCCGACATGGGCACCTTGCGCATCGACCATGATTTCTCGCCCAACGTACAGCTCCAGAACACGACGCGCTACGGCAAGACCCAGCAGGACTACCTGCTGACGGCCTTCATGGGCAGCCAGGCCAACCTGAAGACGCCGGTCACCACCGATCCGTCGACCTGGACGCTGGCGCGCTCGCTGCGCACTGTGAAGGACCAGGAAAACACGATCCTGACCAACCAGACCGTGGTCAGCGCGCAATTCGACACGGGCGTGCTGAAGCACTCCCTGGTGGCCGGCGCCGAGTTCACCAGCGAAAAACAGACCAACTACAGCTATGTGCCAGCCACCTTGGGCACCTTGCCGGATGCTAATCTGTACAATCCGAATCCGCGCGACACCGTCACCGGCCACAATCCCGTGCGCAGCGGCGCCTTCACGGAAGGCGAAGTCAACACGCAAAGCCTGTATGTGTTCGACACCGTCAAGTTCGGCGACAAGTGGATCTTCAACGGCGGCGTGCGCTTCGACCATTTCAACACCACGTATGACGCCGTCGCCCTGCAAGCGGCCGTGGCCAAGGACCAGGTACAAAAACTGCCGGTCGGCACGCCGATTCCTACCCATTTGACCCTGAGCGACACCTTGGCCAACGGCAAGATCTCGGCCATGTACAAGCCGACGCCGGACAGCAGCGTGTACGCCTTGCTGGCCACGTCGAAAGCGCCACCTGGCGTCAACTTCGCCCTGAGCACGGGCGCCAACAGCGCGCAAAACCCGAACTATGACCCGCAGGAAACCATCACCAAGGAAATCGGCACCAAGTGGGACTTCCTGAAGCAAAAGCTGTCGCTGTCGGCCGCCGTCTACCAGACCACCGTCAAGAATGAATTGGAACAAGATCCTGTCATCTCGACCATCTATTACCAGACCGGCAAGAAGCGCGTGCAAGGCCTGGAACTGGGCGTGGTGGGCGAGATCATGCCGAACTGGCTGGTCAGCGCCGGCTACACGCGCATGAATACCAAGGTCGAGTCGAACAAGGTCTTTACAGCCAGTGGCGAGAAGAGCCTCACCTACACGCCAAAACAGGCGTTCACCAGCTGGACTTCGTACACCCTGCCGTTTGGCCTGAAGATCGGCGGCGGCGCGCGTTACGTGGGTGAAATGCTGCGCGGCACCGATGGCGCCGTCGGCACGCCGGCCCGCGTGGATGCCTACTGGGTCTTCGACGCCATGGCAACCTACACCGTCAACAAGAACCTCGACTTGCAGTTGAATGCCTACAACCTGGCCGACAAGACCTATGTGGCGGCCATCAACAAATCCGGCTTCCGCTACACTCCGGGCCAGCCACGTTCGTTCAGCCTGACGGCGAATATCAAGTTCTAACGTCAAGAATAGTATTCCGCAACATCGGGCCCCTCTTCGGAGGGGCTTTTTTATTGTCCTGATAATCTTGTCTTTTTGGCGCACCTCCGCCCTGCCGCGACTAGCGTATGAAAAGTCATACAGCGATGCGCTTGCGCGTCCAATATTTCGCGCAAGTGTGCGAAATTGCGACATCCTGACAACAAAAAAGCCGCCTTAAATCAACAACTTAAGAAGTTATGTAGGAAATTCCAATTTCAGGCATATCCTTTGCTATGTACAGGTTTTGCTGCAAATAATCGCTAGCACGCAAGGGCTTGTTTTTGAGAAATATTGACTCCAAGCTTGAGTTGCTCGCTATCAATAATCCGCTCACAGCGGCGTTTCACCGGAGGAGTCAAAATGAAAAAGAAACGGCCATTAACCCTGTACATCCTGATTGCCATGATCCTCGGCATTGCCGTGGGCTATGGATGCAACACCGCCTTCCCTGATGCCAAGCTCAGCGCTCAAATCGCTGGCAATATTTCCATCGTCACCGACGTCTTCCTGCGCCTGATCAAGATGATCATTGCGCTGCTGGTGTTCTCCACCCTGACGGTCGGTATCGCCCACATGGGCGACGGCAAGACGGCCGGCCGCATCGGCCTGAAAGCCATGTGCTGGTTCGTCGTAGCCTCGCTCGTTTCGCTGGCGCTGGGCATGGTGCTGTCGAACCTGATGCAGTTGGGAACCAACCTCGGTTTGCCATTGCCGGACGTACACGCTTCAACCAATCTGAAAACGGCCGCCTTCACCTTGAAAGATTTCTTCACGCACCTGGTGCCGAAGTCGCCGATCGAGGCCATGGCCAACAATGAAATCCTGCAAGTGCTGGTGTTCTCGATCTTCTTCGGCGGCGCACTGGCCGGCCTGGGCGAATCGGGCAAGACCCTGACAGCCGTCGTCGACCAGCTGGCACAAGTCATGCTGCGCATCACCGGCACCATCATGAACCTGGCCCCACTGGCCGTGTTCGCCGCGATGGCCTCCGTCATCACCACCCACGGCCTGGGCGTGCTGGTCACGTTTGCCAAGTTCATGGGCGGCTTCTACGTCGGCCTGCTGTGCCTGTGGGCCCTGCTGATCGGCGCCGGCTTCGTCGTCATCGGTCCGCGCATCTTCAAGCTCGTCGGCCTGATCCGCGAACCATTCCTGCTGGCATTCTCGACGGCCAGCTCGGAAGCGGCGTATCCAAAACTGCTGACGGCGCTCGACCAGTTCGGCGTGGACCGCAAGATTTCCAGCTTCGTGTTGCCAATGGGCTACTCCTTCAACCTCGATGGTTCGATGATGTACTGCACCTTTGCCGTGCTGTTCATTGCGCAAGCCTATGGTATCGATCTGTCGATCGGCACGCAGATCACCATGCTGCTGCTGCTGATGCTGACCTCGAAAGGCATGGCCGGCGTACCGCGCGCCTCGCTGGTGGTGATTGCCGCTACCCTGAACCAGTTCAATATTCCGGAAGCCGGCTTGCTGCTGCTGATGGGCGTCGACCAATTCCTCGACATGGGCCGTTCGGCTACCAACGCGGTCGGCAATGCCGTCGCCACGGCTGTCGTCGCCAAGTGGGAAGGTGGCCTGGCCACCGAGGAAGAAGCCGCTGCCGCCAACGCGGCCAGCCAGAACACGGAAAGCCATTGGGGCGAAGCGGATCACGCTAGCAAAGCCTGATAGCGCCATGGCCCGCCACAAGCGGGCCATTTATTTGTTGTCGATGTTGAGTAACAAGCAGTCAGGTAGTGCGATCAGTAGTCATTCCAACTTATTAGAGAGATTTTCATGAAAAAAGTCCTGTTTACCCTGCTGACCCTCGGCGCAGCCTCCACCGGCGCCATGGCCCAATCGAGCGTGACGATCTATGGCGTGGCTGACGCCGGCCTGGTATTCGACAAGGATGCGGCTGGAGACCGCCTGAACCGCGTCGCTTCCGGCGTCGCTTCCGGCTCGCGCATCGGCTTCAAGGGCAAGGAAGACCTGGGCGGCGGCCTGGCCGCTACCTTCGTGCTGGAAAGCGGCTTCAATATCGACACCGGCACCTCGGGCCAGGGCGGCCTGCTGTTCGGCCGCCAGGCATATGTCGGCCTGACCGGCAGCGCCGGCGCCGTCACCCTGGGCCGCCAATATTCTCCGTACTACCTGGCCCTGCGCGACGTGGCCGATCCATTCGTCATCGGCCTGGCCGGCACGGCATCGAACCTGATGGTGACGAATATCCGCGTCGATAACATGGTGCAATACACCACGCCGACCTGGAGCAAGCTGTCGGCCGACCTGGCGTATGGCTTTGGCGAAGTGGCCGGCGACAATGCGAAAAACCGCAGCATGGGCGGCGCCGTGCACTACATCGACGGTCCGCTGAACGTGACCCTGACGCACCACCGCAAGGAAAATGCGCTGGCGACCCAGCAAACGCGCAACACCCTGCTGGCCACGCGCTACGACTTTGGCGTAGTGCAAGGCAACTTCGGCTACGCCGACAACCGCGCCCTCGACGACAGCAAGAGCAACGACATCCTGCTCGGCTTCAGCGCACCGTTCGGCGCCACCAAGCTGGTCGCATCGTACATCCGCCACAACGACAAGAGCAACGCCAACCGTGACGCCCAGCAGTGGGCCATCGGCGCGTTCTACGCCCTGTCCAAGCGCAGCGACCTGTACACCGGTTACGGCCACATCAGCAACAAGAACGGCGCCACCTTCGTCGTCGGCAATGCCACGGACAATGGCACCGGCAACAGCGGTTTCAATTTAGGTATGCGTCATACGTTCTAATCGCGGCTAGTTACAGCGCAGGCCGCCGGATGCACATCCGGCGGCTTTTTTATTTCCGCGATTACTTAAATGCGATACTGTGGGTTCTTGCAAGTTGGCAGCTGATTTTATGAATAGCAGTACTACGAAACCCTCCCTTTCCTGGCGCCAGCGCCTGTCGCAACGGTCGGGCCGCGAAACGCTGGCCTGGGGCGTCGTGCTGGCCGCCTGCCTGGCCACCGTCTGGCTCGTGTATTTCTGGACCGAACGCATCGCCATCGGCAAGCTGCAGGCCAGCGGTGCGCAACGCCTCGAGGTATATGTCAGCAGCCTGGAAAATGCGCTGGAAAAATACGACTTCCTGCCCAAGACCCTGGAGCTGAACCGCGACGTGATCCGCTTGCTGCAGCACCCGGAAGACCCGGTGCTGGTCGATACGGTCAACCATTACCTCGAGCAGATGAATGCCCAGGCGAAATCCTCGACCATTTTCATCAGCAACCTCGACGGCAACACGCGCGCCGCCAGCAACTGGCAGCAGCCCGACAGCTTTATTGGCGACAATATCTCGTTCCGCCCCTACGCCCAGGATGCGCTGCGCGGCACGCCGGGCCGCTTCTATGGCGTGGGCACAACGCGGCTGGAACCCGGTTACTTCTTTGCCCACGGCATCTACCAGAATGGCCACATGCTGGGCCTGGCAACGGTGAAGGTGAACCTGGAAACCCTGGAAAAACGCTGGGTGCAGGGCGCCGACAAGGTCATGCTGGCCGACGAGCACGGCGTGATTTTTCTCAGTTCCATGGCGGACTGGAAATACAAGACCCTGGCGCAGCTGTCGCCCGCGATCGTCGAAGAACTCAATCGCACGCGCCAGTATTATTCGAAGCAGCTGGAAGCCATCCCCTTCATTTCCGACCGCCAATTGGGCAATGGCGCCCGCGTGATCAGCGTGCGCGAGCAGGAACACGCCGACACGCCACCGAAGATCAGCTCGAGCGTCATGACGCAGATCAAGCTCAAGTCGCCGCAAGGCTGGACTTTCATTTATTTGTCGGATCTGGCGCAGGCCAAGGCCAGCGCGCGCGCGGCGGCCGCCTTCTCTTGCGTGCTGCTGGGCTTTTTCATGCTGCTGTTCTTTTACCTGCGCCAGCGCCGCGCGGCCGTGGCGCAAAAATTGCGCGCCCGCGAAGATCTGCAACATGCTTACGACAACCTGGAAGCCATGGTCGAGGAACGCACCTCGGAACTCAATGCCATGACGCAAAGCCTGAGCCAGGAAATCGACGTGCGCAGCAAGGCCGAGCAAAAACTCCACATCACGCAAAACGAACTGTTTCAAGCCGGCAAGATGGCCGTGCTGGGGCAAATGTCGGCCAGCATCACGCATGAACTTAACCAGCCGCTGACGGCGCTGCGCACCATGTCCGACAATGCCGTCATCCTGCTGGAGCGCGGACGGCTCGACGACGCGCGGCGCAACCTGGCGAAGATATCGCAAATTGCGGCCAGGATGGGGACCATTACGGGTCAATTGAAGATTTTTGCGCGCAAGTCGACGACCAGCCTGACCTCCGTCTCGATCCCCACGGCGATCAGCAATGCCCTGTTCCTCGTCGAACGCCGGCTGCAGGTGGAAAATGTGCGTTTCACCCTGCAACTGCCACCGGAAGACATCTTCGCCATGTGCGAAAGCAACCGCCTGGAGCAGGTGCTGGTCAACCTGTATGCGAATGCGCTGGACGCCATGAACGGCAGCGACGTGCGCAGCCTGCGCGTGGCCGTCGAATGCACGCCCGAGCACGTGCTGATCCACGTGGCCGACACGGGACCCGGCTTGTCCACGGAAGTGTGCGAACACCTGTTCGAACCGTTCTTCACGACAAAACCGCAAGGCCTGGGTCTGGGCCTGGGACTGGCCATTTCCGAACAGATCACGCGCCAGTTCGGCGGCGTGCTGCGCGCCGAAAACGCCCCCGGCGGCGGCGCCATCTTCACCATCGAACTACAGATTGCAACGCAGGAGGAAAAACATGTTTGACGGCTTGAAGGTCTTGCTGGTCGAGGACGACCCCACCGTACGCGAGGGCAGCGAGCAGGCACTACAGCTGGCCGGCCTGGACGTGCTGGCGTTTCACTCGGCCGAGCTGGCCTATAAACTGCTGACGCCGGATTTTCCCGGCATCGTGGTCAGCGACGTGCGCCTGCCCGGCATGAGCGGCCTGGAATTGCTGCAAGCGGTCAAGACACTCGATGCCAACCTGCCCGTGATCCTCGTCACGGGCCACGGCGACATCACGATGGCCGTGCACGCCATGCGCACGGGCGCCTACGATTTCATCGAAAAGCCGTATTCGTCCGAGCAACTGGTCGACGTCATCCTGCGCGCGCTGGAAACGCGGCGCCTGACCCTGGAAGTGCACAGCTTGCGCCGGCAACTGGAAGACGGCGGCGGCATCGAATCGCGGTTACTGGGTAATTCCGTGGCAATGCGCGACATACGGCGCCTGATCCTCGACGTTGCAGACGAACCGGCCGACGTGCTGATCTATGGCGACACGGGCACCGGCAAGGAAATGGTGGCGCGCTGCCTGCACGACTTCAGCCACCGCCGCAAGCACAACTTCGTCGCCGTCAACTGCGGCGCGATTCCCGAAAGCATATTTGAAAGCGAGGTCTTCGGCCACGAACCGGGGGCGTTTACGGGCGCGGCCAAGCGGCAAGTGGGCAAGATCGAGCACGCGGATCAAGGCACTTTTTTCCTCGATGAAATCGAATCGCTGCCCCTGTCCTTGCAAGTCAAATTGCTGCGCGTGCTGCAGGAACGCTATATCGAACGCCTGGGCTCGAACGTGCCCACGCCCGTCGACGTGCGCGTCATCGCAGCGGCCAAGCTGGACCTGGAAGACTTGTCGCAGCAACAGAAATTCCGCAGCGACCTGTACTACCGCCTGAACCTGATCGTGCTGCATCTGCCGCCGTTGCGCGAACGGCGCGAGGATATTCCCATCCTGTTCGAACACTTCGTGCTGGCCGCCGCCGCCCGCTACAACCGCGCCGCGCCCGTGGTCTCCAGCGCGCAGATGCGCAACCTGATGGCCCATTCCTGGCCCGGCAATGTGCGCGAGTTGCGCAACATCGCCGACCGCTTCGTGCTGGGCATCGCCGGTGGCGCCTCGAGCCTGCTGGCAGCCGGACTGGCCAGCCCCCTGTCGCTGGCGGAGCAGGTCAACGGCTTCGAACGCGCCCTGATCGAACAGGAACTGCGCGCATATTCCGGCAACGTCAGCGAAGTGAGCACGGTGCTCGGCTTGCCGAAGCAGACCTTGTACCACAAGATGCAGAAGTACAATCTGGTGGCCGAAGAGTTCCGCTGATCAGCCGACCCGGCCCGCGCGCAAGGGCAAGGCCCAGTCGGGCCGCCCATTCGCCAGCGCCAGCCGGGCCGCTGTTTCCCAGTCATATTCCACGGCGTGCAGCTGCGCCGTCCAGGCGCCGTCCACTCCCTGTTCGGCGATGGCATAGCGCGCATGCGGCGTGCCGTTTTCCATCAGGTGCGGGTACACATGGTCATCGTCGTAGGCCTGCAAACCCACGCTGCCCGGATTGACGATCAGCCGCCCATCAGGCAGGCGCACCTGCCGCGGCATGTGCGTGTGGCCGCACAGGATCAAGGCCGCGTCCGTTGTCCCGGCGCGTTCGGCTACCTCCTGCGGCGTGGCGGCGCGGCTGCCTTGCGGCGTGACGCTGTCGAGGAAATATACGAGGTCGCTGCTGGGCGTGCCGTGCACGAGCAGCACGTCATGCCGCAGGCGCAAGGTGGCGGGCAGCGCCGCGATCCAGGCTAGTTGCTCCTGCAACAGTTGCGCGCGCGCGTAGGCGTCCGACACGCCCATGCGGACCGGATCGCCCAGCAGCTGGCGCTCGTGGTTGCCGCGGATGGTGGGTAAATCGAGCCCCATCAGGCGTGCCGCCGTGGCGCGCGGCTGCAGATGGCCCGAAACGATATCGCCCAGGTTGACGGTCACGTCTACATTACGCCGGGCGATGTCGGCCAGCACGGCGTCCAGCGCATCCAGGTTGCCGTGGATATCGGAAATGGCGGCGATTCTCATGCGGTGTCTCCTCCTGTTGCACACCATTTTGCCCGCGTTCCCCATCGCAGGCAATGTCGGCATGTACCAGCCGTTACACGCGGTAGGACAAATCCGACGGTAATTTGCGCCGTGCGGCTACGTGATCTAAATGTAACAGTTGCTACCATTTCCTCATTGCACTGTTGCCCAGCGTGGGCCGCCCAAGCGTCGCGACAGTTTTCACTTTATCTTGAGGAGTTGCCCATGTCTGCCATGTCCGTGTCCACCCGCCTGTCCCCACCACGCCCGCACCACCTCGCCATGCGCGGCGCCATGATGCTGGGTGTGCTGGGCATTGCCGCGGCGAGCGCCACGGCGCGGGCCGAGCCGTCGCCGGCACTGGACCGTGTCAGTCTGTCGGTGGGGGCGTTTTCCGCCGATCCGCGCATCAATATCGGCGCCGACACGCAGTTTGGCCGCATCGACGCGCCCGAATCGAATCCCAAGCATACGACCATTCCGCGCATCAAGGCCGAATTGCTGATCGGCGACCGCCACGGCCTGGCATTCGACTACTACCGCTATGACAAATCCTATACTCCTACTCTCAGCGGCCAGACCACCATCAATGGCCAGCCCGTGACAGGCACGGCCAGCGCAGATGCCGATCTGAAACTGGACCTGGCCAAGATGTCGTACCGATGGTGGCTGGGCAGCGGCAACGACACTTTCGGCATCGGCCTGGGCGCGGCCTATTACAATGCAAACCTGAACGGCACGGCCACCGGCATCGTCAATGGCGAAACGGCCACGGCGCGCGATTCCATCGGCGAGCACGCGTTCGCGCCGCTGCTGGAAGTGGGCTGGCGCCACGCGTTTACACCGGACTTGCGCATGTATGCGGAAGCATCGGGCATCAAAAAAAATGGCGGGCGCATCAACGGCCACATCTACGGCGGCAATATCGGCGTGGAATGGTTTCCGTTCAACAATATCGGTTTCGTGGCCGATTACGGCATCTCGAAAATCAAGCTGCACCGCGATAGCGAACGCGATGCGGACTTGAACGTGCGCCTGACAGGACCGTCGGCGTATGTGAAAGTGCGCTTCTAAACGCGCTCAGGCCGCCGGTTTCAGCAAGGTCAGCTGGAACTGCGGCAAGGCCGGATCGTCGTATGGCTCGCCCCTGGCAAACGGCAGGCGTGCAAACGCGTGGCGCCAGAACGCGCAGGCAGCGGCATCGTCGCGAAACGTCGCCACCAGCCACGTCTGCGCGCTGTCCAGCAGCACCCTGCGCACCACTTCCAGCGCCACGCCCCGGCGCCGGTATTTCTTCAGGATAAAAAAGTCGCTGAACTCCTGCACGGCCAATTCACCCGCCATGCCAGGCTCCGTGAGGAAAAAGCCAGCCAGTTCGCCATCGACCTCGATCCAGCTGGCCGTATGCCCGGGCGTATGCACATACTCGGCCAGCCCCGCGTCGCACACGTCGTAGCGGCCATCGGCCAGCACACTTTCTCCGCTCCAGGCGGAATTGTCATAACAGTACAGCTGGAACAGCTGCGCCAATGCCCCCTCTTCGCCCGGGGCAACGGCGCGCAAAGTCATGTTTCCTGGCGTTGCAGGCATATCCCCATCCTTTTCGCATCATGGCGTCACTGAAACTGGCGAGTGTAGCATTGCGTCACTCATCCCCGCCCTCCTGCATTTCATGCCTGCATTTCCTCACTTGGTCACAAAACCATTTTTTCATGCCAGTTGCTTATATATTATTACTCTTAAGTAACATCCGCCATCGCGGTTGATAAAAACAAGGGTGATCCCCTTCCACAGGCCGGCAGGCACGCATCTGCCGGCGTTTAGACCCACGTCCTGGAGAGTGCTGCATGCTAAAGATCAAACAGCTGAACAAAACCTATGCCAATGGCGTCAAGGCCATCAACAATGTCAGCCTGGACATTCCGAACGGAATGTTCGGCTTGCTGGGGCCGAATGGCGCGGGCAAGTCTTCGCTGATGCGCACCATTGCGACATTGCAAGACCCCGATAGCGGCAGCATCCATTTCGATGGCGTCGATGTGCTGCAGGACAAGGCCGGCTTGCGCCGCCAGCTCGGCTATCTGCCGCAGGATTTTGGCGTGTATCCGAAGGTCAGCGCGGAAACCCTGCTCAACCACTTTGCCGTGCTCAAAGGCTTGACGGAAAAGGGCCCGCGCAAGGAAGCCGTGGAAGCGTTGTTGCAGCAAACTAATCTGTGGGAAGCGCGCAAGCGCAACCTGGGCACGTATTCGGGCGGCATGCGCCAGCGCTTCGGCATCGCCCAGGCGCTGCTGGGTGCGCCGCGCCTGGTGATCGTCGATGAGCCCACCGCCGGCCTGGACCCTGACGAGCGCAATCGTTTCCTGAATCTGCTTGCCAAGATCGGCGAGCAGGTGGTGGTGATCCTGTCGACCCACATCGTCGACGACGTGACGGACCTGTGCCCGCGCATGGCCATGATCGTCAAGGGGCAGGTGCTGGTGCAGGGCGAGCCGCAGGCGGCCATCGATACGCTGCTCGGCAAGGTGTGGCGCCGCAGCGTCGGCATGGACGAGCTGGCGCAGTACCAGCAGTCGCACAATGTGCTGTCGACGCGCCTGGTGGGCGGCAAGCCGCAGATCAATGTGTATGCCGACAGCCAGCCCGACAGCGGCTTCGTGCAGATCGCCCCTGACCTGGAAGACGTGTACTTCCTGCACGTGCGCAACGCTGCCCGCAACGGCGCCGCCGTTCCCGCTGCGGCACCGTCCGCCGTCGCGGCGTAAGGAGCGCGCCATGTGGAAGGAATTTTTCAAGTTTGACCTCGGCTACCAGCTGAAACAGCCGCTGCTGTGGGTATTTGCCGTCATCCTGGCCTTGCTGGCCTTTGGCGCCAGCAGCAGCGATTCGATCCAGATCGGCGGCGCCATCGGCAACATCAACCGCAATGCGCCCACCGTGGTGGCGCAGTTGCTGACGATGTTCAGCCTGCTGTCGATGTTGCTCATCACCATCTTCATCGCCGGCGCCGTGCTGCGCGACAGCGAAGTGGGCATGGCCGACATGCTGTTCGCCACGCCCATGCGTAAATGGGATTACCTGTTCGGCCGCTTCGCCGCCGGCTTTTTCGCCTGCCTGGCCATCTTCGTCTGCATCGCCTTCGGCATCATGCTCGGCCCCCTCATGCCTTGGGTCGATCCGCAGCGCGTGGGCGCGTTCTCGCTGCAGGCATATGCGTGGAGCTTTGCCGTGATGGTGATTCCCAACCTGCTCTTCATCGGCGCCCTGCTGATGCTGCTGGCGGCCACCACGCGCTCGATGATGCTGGTCTACGTGGGCGTGCTGGGCTTTTTCGTGCTGTGGGGCACGGCTGGCGCCTTTACGCGCGACATCAACAACGAATGGATCGCCGTCCTGCTCGATCCGTTCGGCATGCGCGCCCTGGGCCGCATGACGCGCTACTTCACGTCCGCCGAAGCGAACGCGGGCCTGCCGCCGTTTGCCGGCTTCCTGCTGGCCAACCGCTTGCTGTGGCTGGGTATCACGGCGCTGCTGTTCACCGCTACCGTGATCCTGTTCAAGCCGCAACGCACGGGGACGGGCAAGCGCCTGTTCGGCAAGCACAAGGCGGAAACGCTCGCCCCCGCCGTCACGGCGCCGCGGGACTTGCCGCGCAGCATCCCCACCTTGACGGCCGCGACGGCCTGGCGCCAGTGGTGGCAAATCCTGCGCTTCGACGCCGCCGGCGTCTTCAAGAGCCTGCCCTTCCTCGTCATGCTGCTGTTCGGCATGATCAACCTGATCGCCGCCGCCAATGTCAGCAAGAACATGTATGGCACGGCCGTGTATCCGATGACGCATTTGCTGTTGCAGCAGATCAGCAACAGCTTCAGCTTCCTCCTGATCATCATCGTCACCTTCTATGCGGGCGAACTGATCTTCAAGGAACGGCAAGTGAGGATCGCCGACGTCAGCGACGCCATGCCCGTACCCGATTGGGTGCCACTGCTGGCCAAATGCACGGCCCTGGTCGGCGTCATCGCCGGCTACCTGCTGGCGGGCGTCCTCACGGCCATCGGCTTCCAGCTCGTCAAGGGCGGCGCGCCCGTGGAACTGGGGCTGTACCTGAAAGGCACCCTGCTGGGCGCCCTCTTCTTCGTGCTGATGAGCTTGTGCGCCCTCACCCTGCAAGTGCTGTCGAATAACAAGTTCATCGGCTACCTGCTGGTGATCCTGCTGATGGTGGCGCAAGCCGTGCTGGGCATGCTGCACTTCGAACACAATCTGTACGCCTTTGGCGGCACGCCGGCCATCCCGTATTCGGACATGAATGGCTACGGCCACTTCTTCACGGGCTGGGCCTGGTTTGCGCTGTACTGGAGCCTGTTCACCGTGGCGCTTGTCATGCTGGCGCAGGCATTCTGGGTACGCGGCCTGTCGACCGGCTGGCGGAGACGCCTGGGCCTGGCTCGTCAACGCCTGCAAGGCCGTACGGGCGCCGCGCTGGCCGTGGTGCTGCTGTGCTGGGCAGGCACCGGCGGCTGGATCTTCTACAACACGAACATGCTGAACAAATACGAGACCTCGGACATCGGCATGGACAGGCAGGCGCGCTACGAAAAACTGTACAAACAGTACCAGCACTTGCCGCAGATGAAGATCACGCAAGTCCAGGCCAATGTGGATATTTATCCTGAGCAACGTAAAGTCTTGATCAAGGGTCACTACGTGCTGCAAAACAAGACGGCGCAGCCGCTCGATACCCTGCGCATCCAGCTCAATCCAGACCTGGAAACGCACTGGTTGAACTTGCCTGAGCACAAGGTAGCGCTCGACGACAAGGCGCTCGGTTTCAGCATCCTCAAGCTGGCCCAGCCCCTGGCGCCCGGCGCCACCCTGCCGCTCGACTTCACGGTGGCCGTCACGCATCAGGGCTTCACCAACAGCGGCGCAGCGGACCAGGTCAACCTGAACGGCAGCTTCTTCAACAACCAGGCGTATTTTCCGCACTTCGGCTATGCCAAGGAGATGGAGTTGACGGACCGCAATGAGCGCCGCAAGCGGGGACTGGGCGAACCGCAGCGCATGGCCAAGCTGGAAGACGCTACCGCGTATGGCGACACGGTGCTGGGCGGCGATGCCGACTGGATCCATTTCGACACGACGGTGTCCACCAGCGGCGAGCAGATCGCCCTGGCGCCCGGCTATCTGCAAGGCAGCTGGGAAAAGGATGGCCGCCGCTATTACCGCTACAAGATGGACCAGCCGATGCTGCCGTTCTTTGCCTACCTGTCGGCGCGCTGGGAAGTCAACAAAGGCGAATGGCACGGCTTGCCGATCGAAATTTATTTCGACAAGAAACACGGCTACAACACGGACCGCATGATCACTTCCGTGCAAAAGTCGCTCGACTATTACAGCACCGAGTTCACGCCTTACCAGCACAAGCAGGTGCGCATCCTCGAGTTCCCCGGCTACCAGAGCTTCGCCCAGTCGTTTGCGAATACGATTCCGTATTCGGAAGGCATCGGCTTCATCGCCGACCTGCGCGACAAGGAGGACATCGACTACGTGTTCTACGTCACGACGCATGAAATGGCGCACCAGTGGTGGGGCCATCAGGTGATCGGCGCCAACGTGCAGGGCGCCACCATGCTGATGGAGTCCTTGGCGCAGTACTCGGCCCTGATGGTGATGGAAAAGGAATACGGCCGCGACAAGATGCGCCGCTTCCTGCGCTATGAACTGGACCGCTACCTGAGCGGGCGCGGCGGCGAAGCCATCGAGGAATTGCCGCTGGCGCGCGTAGAGGGACAGCAATACATCCACTACAACAAGGGCAGCCTGGTGTTTTACCGCCTGCGCGACGAAATCGGTGAAGCCGCCTTGAACCGTGCCCTGAAACGCTATCTGCAGGACAAGGGCTACCAGCAGGCGCCATTCACCACCGCATCGGAATTGCTGGCCTACATCCGCGCCGAAGCGCCGCGGGACAAGCAGGCCCTGATCACGGACCTGTTCGAGAAAATCGTGTTCTACGATAACCGCGTGACCCAAGCGAAAGCCGTGCAGCGCAAGGATGGCCAGTGGGACGTCACGATGCAGCTGCACCTGGCCAAGCTGGAGTCGGACGGCAAGGGCAAGGAAAGCCCGCGCGCCTACGACGAACCGGTAGAGATCGCCATCTTCGCGCGCGCGCCGGGTGCCAAAGAAAAGGATGAAAAAGTCCTGTTCACGGACAAACGCGTGTTGTCGGGCAGTGACCCCGTGGTGACGATTACGGTGAAGGAAAAACCGTTTGAAGTGGGCGTCGATCCGTACAACAAGATGATCGACCGGGTCTCGCGCGATAACCGCAAGGAAGTCAGTACCCAATAAGGCTTGCATCAACGCGCTTGATGCAACGCAAATCGGCCGCGCCTTCGATGAGTGCGCGGCCGTTTTTTGTGCCTGGCGTAAGATGGAAAGCGCCAGCAACCGTGCTGGCATCAACGTCAAAGGGAAAACCGCATGCCGCATCGTCCATTGCCCATCCACGCCTGCCTGCTGCTGGCGGCACTCGTCTTCGCCACGCCCGCCTGGAGCGCCGATCCCATCCACAAGGAAAGCGTGACATTGACGGCGAACCAGGCCACGCATACGGTCAAGGGCAAGATCAAGGGCTACGCCACGGCCGAATACACGCTCACGGGCAAAGCGGGCCAGAGCCTCGGCGTCAAGCTGAAAACCAATCAACCGTCGAATTACTTCAACATCCGCCAGCCAGGCCAGGACGAAGCCCTGTTCATCGGCTCGACCAGCGGCAACAGTTACCAGGCAAAACTGCCGGCCGATGGCGAGTACACGGTACAGGTCTACCTGATGCGCAACGCGGCGCGCAGGAATGCGGTGGCGGCATACACGCTCGATATCGGCTTGCGCGATTAGATAAGGGAGCAAATCAGGCGCGGTCAATGCGGTCGATGCGACCCGCATAACAGCCCCGCTTGGCATTGTGAACGTGGATATAACTGACGTCCGCATTGCCAAATAGTCGTGCAATGACGGCTTCCATGGCGGTGCCGTCCACCACGTCGGCATCGAGCATCATGCCATCGGCAGCATAGGCACGCAGCGACAATAAACGCAACCGCATCGATTCCGGCACCTGATTGACGGCATCGTACGCTTGCGTGGCACCCTCGCGCACAAAAATGGCGTGGCAAGCCCGGTAGGGCGTCATGGCGGGTTGGCACACATGATTCAATAACAGCACGGTCTCACCCAGCTCGGCGTCCACCAGCGTAATACGGTCAGGAAATCCGGGATGTTGGTCGACCACATAGCGCCGTATGCCGAGCGCGGTCAACTCGGCATCGGATAAGGAAAAAAAAGGCAGAAAAGGCTCGGGCGACAAACCCGTAATACGAAAATCCATGCTGTTCTCCGGTGGCGTCAAAACCGCCATCAGACCAGCATCCGGACAGCGCCGCCATCCGCTTCTTGCTGTGGAATGTGACCATGCATTCCGCATCACCTTCTACTGCCCGCGCCCATAAAAAAGCCTGCTTCACGGATGAAGCAGGCTGTTTATCGACAGTGCCTGACGGCAGGCGTCAGAACGGCGTATTTAGAACGGGATATCGTCGTCCATGTCCGAGAAGTTCGGTGCTGGCTTCGGTGCCGGGCGTGGTGCTGGCGCCGGGGCTGGACGCGGTGCTGGCGCCTGGCGCGGAGCCGGGGCTTCGTAGCCGCCGCCACCGCCGTAGCTGTCATCGCCACCGCCGGCGTCGCCGCCCATGCCGGAGCGACCGCCCAGCATTTGCATCTGTTCAGCGATGATGTCGGTTGCGTACTTCTCGACGCCGTCCTTGTCCGTGTATTTACGGGTTTGCAGACGGCCTTCGACGTAGACGGACGAACCTTTTTTCAGGTATTGGCCGACGATTTCCGCCAGGCGGCCAAAGAACGAGATACGGTGCCACTCTGTCAATTCTTTTTGTTCGCCCGTGTTGCGGTCCTTCGATTTGTACGAAGTGGCCACGGCGATGTTGGCGATCGCGTCGCCGCTAGGCATGTAGCGGATTTCCGGGTCACGGCCCAGATTGCCGACGATGATGACTTTGTTGACTGATGCCATGAATAACTCCTGATGAACTGCAGCGGGAGCCGGTGTCCCGCGCGGTAGTTTAGTGTACTAAACGAGGATTATAAGCGACCACGCGGCGCAAAGCACCCGCTTTCTGGCGGACGCCCTCTCCCGTGCGGCAGCAGGTTTTTTTCACGTCAGGTGAAAACAAGAAACTTGAATACTGGTATTATATACAGTGTTTAAACGTCTGCACGCATCTGTATCAAACTTTGTCAGGGCACGTTCGCCTGGCGGCGCAATCCGCCCATGGACGCCTCAGGCATGCAGAGCAAAACCCGGCTATAGTTACAGGTTGACCCGTTGTGGCTCCTCATCTGCACCCAGGCACAATGCGCCGGCCGCACCACTCACTGAAAGCAAGGCAATCACATGGAACAGATCCGCATTCGCGGCGCTCGCACGCATAACCTCAAGAATATCAATCTCGATTTGCCGCGCAATAAGCTGATCGTGATTACCGGCTTGTCCGGCTCCGGCAAGTCTTCGCTGGCCTTCGACACCTTGTACGCGGAAGGCCAACGGCGCTATGTCGAGTCGCTGTCGGCGTATGCGCGCCAGTTCCTGCAATTGATGGAAAAACCCGACGTCGACCTGATCGAGGGCTTATCTCCCGCCATCTCCATCGAACAGAAGGCAACTTCGCATAACCCGCGCTCGACGGTGGGTACCGTGACGGAAATCCACGATTATCTGCGCCTGCTGTACGCGCGCGTGGGTACGCCCTACTGCCCCGACCATCCTGAAAACGCGTTGGCGGCCCAGTCCGTATCGCAAATGGTCGATGCTGTGCTTGCCATGCCGGAAGACACCAAGCTGATGATCCTGGCGCCCGTCGTCGCCAACCGCAAGGGCGAGCATGTCGACCTGTTCGAGCAGATGCAGGCGCAGGGCTTCGTGCGCTTTCGCGTGCAGAGCGGCACGCATGCCGCCAAGATTTATGAAGTGGATGACCTCCCGAAACTGAAGAAAACGGAAAAACACACGATCGACGTCGTCATCGACCGGGTCAAGGTGAACCAGGAGATCAAGCAACGGCTGGCGGAAAGTTTCGAGACAGCCCTGCGCCTGGCCGATGGCCGCGCCATCGCCTACGAAATGGATACGGCCCAGGAGCACGTGTATTCCAACAAGTTCGCCTGCAATGTGTGTGGCTATTCCCTGCAGGAACTGGAACCGCGTCTGTTCTCGTTCAACAACCCCATGGGCGCCTGCCCCGAATGCGACGGCCTGGGACATATCGAATTCTTTGACCCGAAACGCATCGTCGCGTTCCCGAACCTGTCGCTCGCCTCGGGCGCCGTCAAGGGCTGGGACCGCCGCAACCAGTTTTACTTCCAGATGCTGTCGAATCTGGCCGCGTATTACGAGTTCGACCTGGACATGCCGTTCGAGCAGCTGGCACTGAATGCGCAGCAAGCCGTGTTGTACGGTTCCGGCAAGCAAGTGATTCCGTTCAGCTATGTGAACGAACGGGGCCGCACCGTCATCAAGGAACACACGTTCGAAGGCGTGGTCAACAATCTGCAGCGCCGCTACCGCGAGACGGATTCGATGGCCGTCAAGGAAGAACTGGCCAAGTTCATCAATGAAAAATGCTGCCCGTCATGCGATGGCGCGCGCCTGCGCGTGGAAGCGCGCTTCGTCAAGGTCGGCACCGGCAAGCAGCAGCGGGCCATCTATGAAGTGGCGGGAAAACCGCTGCGCGAGACCCTGGAATTTTTTGAAAAACTGAAACTGACGGGCGCCAAGAAAGAGATCGCTGACCGCGTGGTCAAGGAAATTATTTCGCGCCTGAAATTCCTCAACAATGTGGGCCTCGACTACCTGTCGCTGGACCGCAGCGCCGACACGCTCTCCGGCGGTGAAGCACAGCGCATCCGTTTGGCATCGCAGATCGGCTCCGGTTTGACGGGCGTCATGTATGTGCTCGATGAACCGTCGATCGGCTTGCATCAGCGCGATAATGACCGTCTGATCGAAACCTTGAAACACTTGCGCGACATCGGCAACAGCGTGCTGGTGGTCGAGCATGACGAAGACGCCATCCGCACGGCCGACTACATCGTCGACATGGGCATCGGCGCGGGCGTGCACGGCGGCGAAATCATCGCCGAAGGCACCTTGTCCGACATTCTCAAGAACAAGAAATCGCTGACGGCGCAATACCTGAACGGCAAGCTGAAGATCGCCGTACCAGCCAAGCGCCACGCCAGCAATCCGGAAAAGCAGCTGCTCATTACTGGCGCGACGGGCAACAACCTGAAAAAGGTGTCGCTGAGCTTGCCGGTGGGCTTGATGACGTGCGTGACGGGCGTGTCCGGTTCGGGCAAGTCGTCGCTGGTCAACGATACTTTATATCCGGCCCTGTCGCGCCATCTGTACGGTTCGCAGACGGAACCGGCGCCGCACGAGTCGATCAGCGGCCTGGAACACTTCGACAAGGTCATTTCCGTCGACCAGGCGCCGATCGGCCGCACGCCGCGCTCGAATCCCGCCACCTACACGGGCTTGTTTACGCCGATCCGCGACCTGTTCTCCACCGTGCCGACGGCCAAGGAACGCGGTTACAGCGCGGGCCGCTTCTCGTTCAACGTCAAGGGCGGACGCTGCGAAGCATGCCAGGGCGATGGCGTGATCAAGGTCGAGATGCATTTCTTGCCCGACGTCTACGTGCCATGCGACGTCTGCCACGGCAAGCGCTACAACCGCGAAACGCTGGAAGTACAATACAAGGGCAAGAACATCACGGAAGTGCTGGGCATGACGGTGGAAGAGGCGCATGAATTCTTCAAGCCCGTGCCCTTGATCGCGCGCAAGCTGCAAACCCTGCTCGACGTGGGCCTCGGCTACATCAAGCTGGGTCAGAGCGCCACCACCCTGTCCGGCGGCGAGGCGCAGCGCGTGAAATTGTCGCTGGAATTGTCCAAGCGCGACACGGGCCGCACCCTGTACATCCTCGACGAACCGACGACAGGCCTGCACTTCCACGACATCGATTTGTTGTTAAAGGTCATCCACCGCCTGCGCGACCAGGGCAACACCCTCGTCATCATCGAGCACAACCTGGACGTCATCAAGACGGCCGACTGGATCGTCGACCTGGGCCCCGAAGGCGGCGCTGGCGGCGGGCAGATCATCGCCACCGGTACGCCGGAAGACGTGGCGCTGAACCCGGCCAGCGTGACGGGCAAGTACCTGGGGCCGCTGCTGAAGCAATAAGCGGCGCTTCCCTCGCGCTCCCCCGGCCAATAATCTTGTCCGGGGGGGCAGTTTGGGCAAGCTGCTCTACGAGCATTCGGCATGCTGCCGCGGATTTATTTCACATTAAATCCCACCACCGAGCCTCCCAACGCACTGATATATAGAACGCCATTGGCCGACATCGACAATACCCCACCGGTCGGCTCGGTCCATACCAGTTGGTGGGTCTTCACATCCAGCGCATAGGTAGTCCCGCTGAACGAAACAAAAACCAGGTTCTTCGTAACCAGGATATCCGTACCGGCGAACGATATTAAGCGCCGCGGCACTTCCCAGCTCCATAATAATTTGCCGTCGCTTTCCGCACGCGCTTCCAGCATCGACGTCGCATCATCCACTACGTACACCACGCCTTCCGCATACGCAAAATTATCGCCATAGGTGCCGGTGCTGGACCATGCCACCTTGTTTTGCGCAACGTTAAAATTGACCAGTTTTCTGGTCTTGCTGGCACTTTCCGGCTGCGTCATGCCGAAGATGGAGCCAGGTGCACCAGCGACCGGCGCCAGCGAAGATGCGCTCGTAGAGGTCCACATCATCTCCGGGGTGGCAATCGTCCTCTGGAGTGTTCCCGTCGTAGCGTCGGCCAGGGACAAGCCTTGGTCAAGGCTGAACAAATTGCTGCCCTGTAGCGTCGCCGAAGTCATGGGCGCAAACCATAATGGCGTTCCCGTGAGCGCCTCCAGTGCCTGCACGCCATTCGTATCGCCACTGGCAACGCTATGGAACAGCTTTCCACCACTGACCATCGGCTTCATCCATAAAGGAGGTATGGTATAGCCGTCGCGCTTGGGGAACGATGAGTAGGATGTGAACACCATCGTCCCGGTGCTCGCATTCAAACCATACAATACTTGCCGGCTGTCATCGGTGCCAGTTCTCACATACAGCATATCGCCCGAAGTACTAGAAAAAGGATCTCTGCCGAAATCCCGGCTCCAGGCGACGCTGCCGTCGGATTCCTTCAGCGCATACAGAATCGCACCTGCATTCAAGAAAACGTGATTGGAGGAAATCGCCATTGGCGTGCGGTGCATATAGCTGGCGCCGGGAATGGGCCAGGTCCAGCGCCTGGAAAATTTCGACACATCGAGCGTGACGGGTACATAACTGGTGCGTTGCGCATTGCCTCGTTCACCTTGCCAATCGGACACACCCGGCCAGCGCGTCAACGCAGTCAAGGTAGACAACGCCCTGACTTCAACGTCATATGGCACCGACATGGTCGTCACCGGATAGCGCGCGCTGCACTCAAGGTCACGGCAGGCGCGTATTTCAATGTTACCGCGATAGCGTCCACTGGCCAGGCTTGGCACCGTTTTCAGCGTGAACTCATACATGAAGTCACCATTCCAGCGGAAGTCGGACGTTTTGATGAAGACGCCTTTCGGATCAGTGGCGGTAATGTACAGATTGATTTTAGACTGTCCGGATGGTGCCGCAAGCACGCCACTGGTCGTGGCGGCCTGTCCCTCATAAAAAGATTCGGATATGGAAATAGGATTAACAAATTCCACCGGTATGGTATGCAAGGCGCTGACCGAGTAAGGCAGCAACTGCCTTGAATAGGAGATCGGATTGCTGCAGGCCGCATCCCGGCAAACCTGGATTTCCATATAGCCTTCATAAGTACCAAACGACAGCGTGCTCGGCATCGTGATCAGGGCGGTATACGTCACATTATTCTCTTGAGTAACGGAACTACTCAACTGCAATACGCCGGTTGGATCGAAGAAACGGAAAAAAAGCGGTTCTGTCGCCGGACTGCTCAAAGTAATCTGCACTTTCGATACCCTGCTCTCGCCAAGCAGCATGACTTCCACCACCTTTGATGGCGTAAACGTCAACGCCGGATAGATCACACCAGGCTTGGTGGGTACGACTGGATCTGGCTGCGCAGGGGTCACTGGCGTTACTGGCGCAATCGGAGTTTCGGGGACTGGTACCGTCGGTGGCACCGTGACCACAGGCGGCGTCGGGGTCGGAGGAGCGACATTGGCATCGGCACCGCCGCCGCCGCCACAGGCGCTAATACAGCATAGGGTAAGCGAGGCAAGCAGATTCTTTACAGACGCCAATTTATCCACATTATTTTCCATCAAGAAATTTTCAAGTTGTCAAATAATATAGATTTACAGAAATATTGTCTATCTTTTAAGCCGTATTTCTCCGCTGCGATGGTTTTGGCGCCACAAGGGCGGCACACTGGCAAATCGCCTTGCATGGAATAGCCCGGCGCCATAAAAAACGGCGCGGATTGCTCATGCAATCCGCGCCGTTTCTCTTTTTGATAGCACCCCAGTCATTGCCGGCGTGTCATTTATCGCACGCCAGTCTTTGCTGGCGTGTTTCTCCCCCACTACAACTCTCAACACCTGACAAGCTACTGCGCTTGTCAGGTGCCGCTTTACGCTAACTTATTTATGCACCCAGCCGCTTTTCCAGCGCAGCCTTGTGATCTGC
Organism: Janthinobacterium sp. BJB426; assembly: GCF_002735705.1. Lineage (GTDB taxonomy): Bacteria > Pseudomonadota > Gammaproteobacteria > Burkholderiales > Burkholderiaceae_D > Janthinobacterium. Next base: position 145,251 of record NZ_PDZL01000011.1, on the reverse strand, counting down.
CAATTCCTGCGGCAGATGATACGCGAGTTTTTCAAACAACTCCGTATGCAATTTCAGCTCTTCCACCCACGCGGCCTTGTCGATCGAGGTGATGGTGTCGAACTGTTGCTGCGTGAATGGCAAGCCATCCCAGTTCAGGTCGCCATACTGCGGCGTCGTGCCGAACAGGTTTTCCACGCCGCCCGCCTTGCCTTCGATACGCTCAAGCATCCATTTGAGCACGCGCATGTTGTCGCCGAAGCCAGGCCAGACGAATTTGCCAGCCTCATCCGTGCGGAACCAGTTGACGCAATAGATCTTCGGCAGGGCAGCCGGGTTGACTTTGCCCACCTTGACGCCCATGTCCAGCCAGTGCTGGAAGTAATCGCTCATGTTATAGCCGATAAACGGCAACATGGCAAATGGATCGCGGCGCACGACACCCATCTGGCCCACGGCGGCGGCCGTTGTTTCCGAACCCATGGTGGCGGCCATGTAGACGCCTTCGACCCAGTTGCGCGCTTCGGTGACCAGCGGCACGGTGGTCGAGCGGCGGCCGCCAAAGATGAAGGCCGAGATCGGCACACCGGCCGGGTCGTCCCAGGCCGCGTCGATCACCGGGTTTTGCGTTGCCGCAACAGTGAAGCGCGCGTTCGGGTGCGCCGCCTTGGTGCCGGACGCTGGCGTCCAGTCCTTGCCCTGCCAGTCGATCAGGTGACTTGGTGCTTCCTTGGTCAAACCTTCCCACCAGACGTCGCCGTCGTCCGTCAGCGCCACGTTGGTGAAGATCGTGTTGTCGCGCATGGAGGCCATGCAGTTGTAATTGGTTTTTTCGTTGGTGCCCGGCGCCACGCCGAAGTAGCCCGCTTCCGGATTGATGGCATACAGGCGGCCATCCGCGCCCGGCTTGATCCAGGCGATATCGTCGCCGATGGTGGTCACTTTCCAGCCGTTAAAACTTGCCGGCGGGATCAGCATGGCGAAGTTGGTCTTGCCGCAAGCCGAGGGGAACGCCGCCGCCACGTAGTGCTTCTTGCCTTCCGGCGATTCCACGCCGAGGATCAGCATGTGTTCGGCCAGCCAGCCCGGATTGTTTTCCGATGCTTGCGCTTCCTGGTAGCCCATGTTCGAGGCGATGCGCAGGGCGAAACATTTCTTGCCCAGCAAGGCGTTACCGCCATAGCCCGAACCGAAGGACCAGATTTCACGCGTTTCCGGGAAATGCACGATGTACTTGGTGCTGTTGCACGGCCATTTCACGTCAGCCTGGCCAGCAGCCAGCGGTGCGCCCACGCTATGCACGCACGGCACGAATGCGCCATCGGTGCCCAGCACGTCGTACACGGCACGGCCCATGCGGGTCATGATCTTCATGTTGACGGCGACATACGGCGAGTCGGACAGTTCCACACCGATGTGCGCGATCGGCGAGCCCAGCGGGCCCATCGAGAAGGGCACGACGTACATGGTGCGGCCGCGCATGCAGCCGTCGAACAGGCCGTTCAAGGTGTGGCGCATCTCGCCAGGCTCGGTCCAGTTATTCGTCGGGCCGGCCGCTTCTTTCGTTGCCGAGCAGATATACGTGCGGTCTTCGACGCGGGCCACGTCGCTCGGATCGGAGCAGGCCAGGTAAGAATTCGGGCGCTTTTCGGCATTCAGTTTTTTCATGGTGCCGCTGGCAACCATTTCAGCGCACAGGCGCTCGTACTCTTCTTGCGAACCATCGCACCAGTAAATACGATCTGGCTTGGTCAGCGCGGCAATGTCGGCCACCCAGTTGATCAGTTTCTGTTGTTTAATATAAGCTGGGACGTTGAGTGCGGCGACGCCACCCATGACGGGCTGATTCATATTACCTCCAATACCAATAAAAGAAATTCTGGTCGTTCCGGCAAGACGGGCAGCATCGTCGAGAGGTGGCTGCGGCTCACTGCGGGCGGTGTGCTCACGCGGGCAGGGCTCTGGTGTCGTTTACCTGGATCATGCACCCAGGCTGCAGGAACAGTTTGCGCTATAACTATAATCAGGAAGCTTCAAAAGTGCCGGCGATTGTACACCCGCCAAACAGCTATTCTCGCAAAAATGTAGGAGAATAGCTTGACTAATGTAGTAGGCTATTCAGCATTTCCCGTATTCTGTTATTTCCCTACCAAATCCTCACTAAAATCGGCCATCCACCATGAAAATTGCCATACTTGATGATTACCAGGATGCCGTGCGCGGCCTCGATTGTTTCCAGTTGCTCGATGGCCACGAGGTCAAAGTGTTCAGCAATACGGCGCGGGGCCTGGGCCAGCTGGCGATCCGCCTGGCGCCGTTCGACGTGCTGGTGCTGATCCGCGAACGCAGCAGTTTCAACCGGGCCTTGCTGTCGAAACTGCCGAATTTGAAACTGATTTCGCAAACGGGCAAGGTCAGCGGACACATCGATGTGCCGGCCGCCACCGAGCTGGGCATCGCCATCGCGGAAGGCATCGGCTCGCCCACGGCGCCGGCCGAACTGACGTGGGCGCTGATCATGGCGGCGCAGCGCAAGATCGTGCCGTACGCGCAACATTTACAAGAGGGACTGTGGCAGACGTCGTCGCTGGAGCCAACGCGCAACACCCTCGGCACGGTATTGAAAGGGCGCACCCTGGCAATCTGGGGCTACGGCAAGATCGGTCAATTGATCGCCGGCTATGGCCGCGCCTTCGGCATGACCATCCTCGTGTGGGGCAGCGAAGCGAGCCGCGCCGCGGCCGTGGCGGCCGGCGATACGGCGGCGACATCGCGCGAAGCCTTCTTTGAACAGGCAGACGTATTGACCTTGCACCTGCGCCTGTCCGACGCCACGCGCGGGCTGGTAACAGCCGAGGACCTGGCGCGCATGAAGCACACTTCCCTGTTCGTCAACACCAGCCGTGCCGAGCTGGTCGCCGATGGCGCGCTGGAAGCGGCGCTGCCACAGGGGCGCCCGGGCGCGGCCGCGCTGGACGTGTTTACGGACGAGCCGCTGCCGCCAGGCTCGCCATTGCTGCTGCTGCCGAACGTGCTGGCCACGCCACACCTGGGCTACGTCGAGCGTGACAGCTATGAGCTGTATTTCCGCTACGCCTTGCAAAACATCGTGGATTTTGCACAAGGTCAATGCACGCGCCTGCTCAATCCGGAAGTGCTGGCGCATGCGCGGCAAGCCCCTCAGGAGCGCTGAAAGCCCTTCAACAGGTCCGGCTCGCCCGTGATGCTGATGGCAGGCACGGGCAGCACGTGCCGGCCGCGCCAAAGGCCGCACCAGCCGGGCGGCCAGGCGATGTCCGGCCCACGGTACGGCGCCACGCCGGCGCGCACGGCGACGACCGGCACGGGCGGCATGTCGGGCAAGGGTTCGCCTGGCGTGCGCTGCATGTCCAGGCTGTACATGTAATGGGGCAATAAGGCGTCGCAGACGCGGCCAAACCAGTCGCTATGGTCGTCGTCGCGTCCCAGCGCCTGCGCCAGGCCTTGCGGATCGAAACGGGCCAGGGCATCGATCAACTCGCCAGTGGTGGCGCCGGGCGTGTCGCCCCAGCCCATCACGGGGTTGACGTTGTAATCGGCGCCCGAACCATACCAGCCTTCGCGCCAGGGCCGTTGCATCCAGTCGCGCGGTCCCGTAAACAAATGCCAGCGCCAGTGCAGGCCCGACGGCTTGGGCCAGGAATACAGATACAGTTTCTGATAGCCGGCCTGATGCAGTTCGCGCACCATGGCCATCAGGCGCGCATGCGGCATGCGGTCCGGCGGCGCGCGGCGAAACAGGATCGCTTCGCCATCGGCAAATTGCACGTCGTCGGTCGACAGGTTCAGGTCCAGGGTCCGCGCTTCGCTGCCGAAACGGGCGGCGATCCAGCCTGTCAGCAAATTGACGGACGTGATCACCCCGTAACCGCGGTGGCGGTGAAAAATGACGGTGCCGGGAGCGAGCGCTTTCATACGGAGTCGGGGTGGCAGGCAAACAAAGAAACCAGTGTACTCACAGATGGCCAAATTTTCCAGATGCGGCGCGGTAGCAGGGCGGCAAGCACGCTGCCCCATCTGCGGCAGCATTCACGCAACGTTGCCAATCCACGCTATCATGCGCGTCATTCTCCACTGACATCGTGACCACATCATGACTTTGCGCATACTCGCCACTGGCGGCACTTTCGACAAACACTACAACGAATTGAACGGTACCCTGGGCTTTTCCGACAGTCATTTGCCGGCAGCGATTGCCCGCGCGCGCATGACGGCGCCCGTGGCGCTGGAGCAATTGCCCCTGCTCGATTCGCTCGACATGCAGGATGCGGACCGTCAGCGCGTGCTGGCCTCGTGCCGCGCGGCGCAGGAGAAAGCCATCGTCATCATCCACGGCACCGACACCATGCGCGAAACAGCGCAAGTGCTGGGCGCGGCGAACCTGCAGCAAACGGTGATTTTGACGGGGGCCATGATTCCCTACGAAATCGACAACTCCGATGCCTTGTTCAACCTGGGCTTTGCCTGCGGCGTAGCGCAAACCTTGCCAGCCGGCGTGTACGTGGCCATGAATGGCCAGATCTTCGCCTGGGACAATGTGCAAAAGAACCGCGCCGCCGGCGTATTCCAGCCCTTGTAAGCCAATGCCCGACAGCGCACGACAGTCAGACCGACACACGGTCTGACTGGCACGCTGTCACAATTCGACCAGCCCGTTTTTAACGGGCTTTTTTTACGTTTTTTTGCCTTTCAAAAATTCTGCAAAGCCGCAGATTTCGTCGAATTATTGCAGGTAAAACATCAAATTGCCAATACAATAATTTTATGTTGTAAAAAAACGCCATTCATCATTTTTAAAAACACCGATATTATTAAATATAAAACTGCAATTTAACAATTAACTTGAATATTCTTCTGTATCCATAATTTATTGCCAAATCCGACACGGTTGATATGCATTTTTTCTTGCTGAGACGACATAATGTTCGCCTCGACAAGTCAAAAGTGCATTTATAACAATATTGCGCTAAGTAGTCTTCCACTTCCCACCGACGTGGTTCCGCCTACCGTACACGAGCACTGCTGGTCATCTATCCGATGGCTTATACGTGCTCGTGTACTGCTTGTCGTTATTAAAACTACTACGGAGTAATTGTTACAATGGCATTTAAAGAAAAAATTGGCGTGCGCAGCGTACGCCTGGCCCTGACCGTTCTGGCAGGTAGCGTCTTGTTCTCTGGCCAATCCATGGCGGACGAAGCAATTCAAAAAGTTGAAATTACCGGTTCGAGCATCAAGCGTATCGCTGTCGAAGGCGCCTTGCCTGTACAGCGCCTGTCGCAAGAAGCGATCGCCAAATCGGGCGCCACTTCGGTAGCCGACCTGATCCAGGCACTGCCAGCCATGCAAGGCTTCACCATCGGCGCAGTCGCCGCTGGTTCGAATTCGGGCGGCAATACCAGCGCATCGCTGCACGGTATCGGCGAGACCTACACCCTGGTGCTGTTGAACGGCCGCCGCATCGCGCCACAAGGTTCCGGCACCACGGTCAACCTGAACGCCATCCCGATGAGCGCCGTTGAGCGCGTCGAAGTCCTGACCGACGGCGCTTCGGCCCTGTACGGCTCGGACGCCATCGCCGGCGTAGTCAACTTCATCCTGAAGAAAAACCAGCAAGGCGCCACCCTGGAAGCCACTTACAGCGCTCCGGAAGCCAAGGGCGGCAACACCTGGAATACCAGCGTCACCTATGGTTTCGGAGACCTGGACGAAGACCGCTTCAACGTGCTGGTCTCGTACCGCCACGACGAGCAGTCGAAACTGCGCGCTACCGACCGTACGTTCGCCGATAGCTCGTACCTGAAATTCGCCCGCGGCGGCAAGAACTACATCTGGGACCGCACCAGCACCTCGGCTGCACCAGCAGGCGCCACCGTTGCCTACAAGACAAAAGACAGTGTCTCGACCGCATTCACGCCTTACCTGGAGATGACCGGCGAATGCCCTACAGGTTTCGACCTCACCACCAGCAATGCACGCGCTTGCGGTTTCGACACCGGTTCCACCGTGGAAATCGTGCCGCAATCGAAACGCGACAGCCTGTTTACCAAAGGCACGTACAAGCTGAACGACAACCTGAACGCGTTCGCCGAAGTCGCCTACTCGCGCTTCGACCTGACCGCGCGTATCGCCGCCAATCCGATTCCGATTTCGATCGCCAAGGACAGCGCGCTGTACAACACCTATGTGTCGCCCTACCTGACGCCAGCGCAACGTGCCGACGTCAAGTCGGTCACCGCCAACTACCGTACGACGGACTTCGGCCTGCGCGCCAGCAACACCATCACCGAAACCAAGCACATGGTGGTGGGCGTGGAAGGTGAACTGGGCGCCTGGAACTTCGAAAGCGGCCTGACCTGGTCGCAAAACTCGATCGACGAGCGCTACACGGGCGGTTACGCAACAAATCAAGGCTTCAAGGACATCCTCGCCAATCCGGATTTCAATCCGTTTGCAACAACGCAAAAGCCATCCGTGCAGTCGCAAATCGCTGGCGCGCAGTTCATCGGTTCGATCCGTACCGCATCGACCACCATGCGCGGCGTCGACACGCACGGTTCGCGTGAACTGTTCGACCTGCCAGGCGGCAAGGCCAGCCTGGGTATCGGTGGCGATTACCGCACCTACCGCTATGAGCAGTCGCCAGACAGCAACGGCACGTCGAAAGATATCTACAACTTCAACACCTCGCCTGCCTACGACTTGAGCCGCGATACCTATGGCGCTTTCGTCGAATTGCTGGCACCGCTGACCAAGTCGTTCGAAATGACCGTTGGCGGCCGTTACGATGCCGTCAAGGCGATCGATGACAAGCTGAACAGCAAAACTGTCGGCAAAAAAGACAGCGCCAATACCTACAAGGTATCGGCACGCTGGCAGCCGGTACAAACCGTGCTGATCCGCGGTTCCTACGGCACGGGCTTCAAGGCGCCAAGCATGCTGGACCTGGCACAGCCATTGGTCACTGCAGGCTTTACTGCCAAGAAATTTGATTGCCCTTACCCAGGTACGGCACTGTGCCGCGCGGAAGCAACGCAATACAACGCCATGTCGGAAGGTAATCCTGAGCTGCAATCGGAAAAATCGAAACAGTTCACCCTGGGCTTCCGTGTCGAGCCTAGCGCGGCCTTCTCGTTCGGCGCCGACCTGTGGGATGTGAAACTGCGTAATGCCGTATCGGAAATCACCGAAGCGCAGGCATTTGCCGATCCAGTCAAGTACGCGACGAGCTTCACGCAATATATCGAACCGTCGACCGGCAATCCCTACTACGCGTTCAAGAAACTGTCGGTCAACATCGGCAAGAAGGAATACCGTGGTATCGACTGGGATCTGTCGGCCAACCACAAGTTTGACTTCGGCAAGCTGACCGCCCAACTGAGCGGTACGCACATGTTGCACGCGAACTACACCAAAGCTGGTAGCGACAATATCTACACCAGCAACATGGACTTCTTCGGCGATACCAACGAAGTCACGTTCCGCAACCTGATGAAGCTGACGACGACCCTGGATACGGGCCGCCTGAGCAACACGGTAACGGTCAACTACCGTAACGGCTACACCGATGCGGCAGCTACCGTGTACGACGTGGCCACCAAAAAAGAAGTGAAGGATTTCCGCCTGCAAGTTCCGTCGTACACCACGTTCGACTGGCAAGCGCGTTTCGCCTTTGACAAGCAAACCACGATCCGCGCAGGCATCAAAAACCTGTTCGACCGTGCACCGCCGCTGTCGCTGCGCTCTTCGTCGGGCCACCAGGTTGGTTTCGACCCACGCTACGCCGATCCAATGATGCGTTCGTTCTACATCACCGGCAACTACAAGTTCTAATTTGACGTTGTAAATTAGCTTGTCTCGAAAGCGCCTTGCACCTCACCGTGCAAGGCGCTTTTTTTATGCAGCAACACATTGCATAGGCGAAAAAAAAGGAGCCGCAGCTCCTTTTCCGTACCGGCATGACTGCGCTTATGCAGTCGCTTCGCCGCCCAATGCCTCGACCACGTCGGCCATCAGCTTGGAGAGCTCGCCCGTCATCAGCATCACGTCGCCGTCGAAACGCTCTTCGTCGTTCTTCGTGCTCGATTCCGTTTCCTTGATCACGTCCAGCGGCTTGACGCTCTTGATGGCCAGCGACTCCGTCAGCACGAACGAAATCTTGTCGTTCCACGTCATGGCCAGGCGCGTGCACTGCTTGCCGGCCGCGATATGGCGGCGCACGTCGTCCGCTTCCAGCGTGTGGCGCACGTAGCGCACGGTGGCCTTGCTCTCGCCCGTGGCGCGCAATTCCGTATCCATGTCGACCGTGAAGCCGGCCGGCGCATCGTCCGCTTGCAGCCATTCCGTCATCACCGCCACGGGCGAGCGCTGCACGCGCAGGCTTTCCAGCGGCAGTTTGTCGACGGCTTTGAGCAGCAGCTTGATGACTTCATCGGCTTTTGCCGGGCTGGCGGCATCGACCACCAGCCAGCCATTGACGGGATCGATCCACGTCCAGACGTTGCTGCGGATGCTGAAGGCGCGCGGCAGCAGCTCGTCGGCCACGCGTTCCTTCAATTCCTTCATGGCCTTTTTACCAGGCGCAAACCCTTGCGCTTCTTCCATCTCGGCAGCGCGGGCCTTGGCCACCTGGTTGATGACGGTCGCTGGCAGCAGTTTCTTTTCCGTGCCCAGCAGGATCAGCATCTGCTTGTTGACCACGTGGACCAGGCCGCCGTTCGGGCGTGGCGTATCCCAGCCCTGGCGCATCAGATCCATGCTGGTCGCCGGCGTAAATTTGTTCGAGGACAAGGCCTCTTCCAGTTGTTCTGGCGTGTAGGCCCATGGTGCGGGCAGGCGGTAAATCTGAAGATTCTTGAACCACATAGTTTTTGTCTTCCGTTTGTTTCAGTAGTGCCAGGGGAACGCCATTCTACACTTTCGACACGGGAATGCCGTCAAAAGCGCGGACTGGCGTGGTGTTGTTGATGCGTGGAGAATGCCGCTACAGGGCGGGAAACAGCTCCGCCTGGGCTGGCGCCTGCCGCATCACGCTGGCCGGATCGGACAAGGTCGAGATGCGCACGCCCAGCAGGCGGATTTTCTTTTCAAATGGCACGCGCCGCAAGCAATCGCGGCTGGCGCGCAGGATGGCGGCGGCGTCCGCCGTGGCGCTGGGCAAGGTGATGTCGCGCGTGACGGTGCTGAAATCCTCGAAGCGCAGCTTGATGCCCACCGTGCGCCCCGCCAGCGACTGTTTGTCGAGGTCGCCGGCCACGCGCGTGCACAGGCTTTCCAGCTTTTCCGACAGGGTGGCGCGGTCGCGCACCACCTGCAAGTCGCGCTCGAACGTCGTTTCGCGGCTGACGGACTTGGTTTCCCGGCTCGTCTGCACGGGCCGCTCATCGATGCCCAGCGCCGCCTGGCGCAGCCAGCCCGTGTACAGGTCGCCAAACTGCGTGCGCAGCATGGCCATGTCGGCCTGCGCCAGCTCGCCGATGGTGACAATGCCCAAGGCTTCCAGCTTGGCCGTCGCCTTCGGGCCGATGCCGTTGATCTTTTTCGCCGGCAAGGGCCACACGCGCGTGGCGATATCTTCGGGCGACAAAATGGTGAGCCCGTCGGGTTTTTCCAGGTCAGAACAGATTTTCGCCAACAATTTGTTCGGCGCCAGGCCGATCGAGCACGACAGGCCCGTCGCCTCGGACACCGCCGCCTTCAGGTGCGCCGCCATGGCCGGCGCCTGCTCACCGTATTCGGTCAGATCGACATAGATTTCATCGATGCCCACGTTCTGGATGATGGGGCACAACCGGGCCACGGCCTGCTTGAAGCGGGCCGAATATTCGCGGTAAGCCTCGAAATCGGCCGGCAGCAGGATGCTGTCGGGCGCGAGCTTGGCCGCCTTCATGATGCCCATGGCGGAAAACACGCCAAAGGCGCGCGCCGCGTAGGTCGAGGTGGTGACGACGCCGCGCCCCACGTAGTCGCGCATGCGCGCAAATTGCCGCGTGCCATCTTCCTGCAGCACGGGCTGCTGCAAGCGCCCGCCGCCGATGACGACGGCTTCGCCGCGCAATTCCGGATATTTCAACAGTTCCACAGAGGCGAAGAAGGCGTCCATGTCCAAGTGGGCTATCCAGCGGCGGGTTTCAGGCAATGTAGGGGCAGATGCGGTCAAGGACACCTCGCGGCGGGATGCTATCGGATACTGTAATTATATACAGTATCGCTGCAAATGCCAGTGGATGCAAGCAATGGGACGGTATTGATTGAAATCATGATTGGCTTTTCTATTTAGCAAGAATAGAATCGCTGCACAACAACGAAACCTAGGGAGTTGCCTTGTCCACTGTACCTCACGTCTTACGCCGACTGGCCGTCTGCTCATCCATCCTGCCGGCCGTGCTTCTCTCCACCTTGGCGCCATCCGCGCTGGCCGACACCACCACCATAACCACCAGTGCACCGGTCGCCGCCAAGACGGCTTGGCAGGAAACGCGCCACGGCACGGTCGTCACGGATGACTACCGCTGGCTGCAAAAGAAAACCGATCCTGCCGTGATCGACTACCTGAATGCGGAAAACGCCTACACGGCCGCCGTCACGGCGCCGATCCAGCCGCTGGCCGACAAGGTGTATGCGGAAATCAAGGGCCGCATGCAGGAAGTGGACCTGTCCGTGCCCGCGCGCCAGGGCAATTTCTACTATTACACGCGCGTGGAAGCGGGCAAGCAATACCCGATTCACTGCCGCCGCCCCGTCGGCGCCAGTGGCGCCTACGATGCGCAGGCGGCTGAAGAAATCCTGCTGGACCAGAATCAATTGGCCGAAGGCCACAAATTCTTTGCCGTGCGCGCCTTCAGCGTCAGCCCGAATGAACAGTTGCTGGCCTACACCACCGACACGACGGGTTTCCGCCAGTACGAGCTGCATGTCAAGGATTTGAAAACGGGCAAACTGCTGGGCGATACCATGCCGCGCGTGACATCGCTGGCGTGGGCGGCGGACAACGCCACCCTGATGCTGGCGCAGGAAGACGCCACCACCAAGCGCTCGGATCGATTGTTCCGCCTGGCCCTGGGCGGTGCGCCGCAACAGGTCTACCACGAGCCGGTGGAACAGTTCGCCATCAACGTGGGTCGCACGCGCGACAAGCAATTCTTCGTGCTCACCTCGGGCAGCACGGATACCAGCGAAGTGCTGCTGCTGCCAACGAGCAAGCCGCAAGGCAGCTTCCAGTCCGTGTTGAAACGTGAAAAAGGCCACCGCTACGGCATCGAGCACCGCGACGGCCAGCTGTATATTCTGACCAACAAGGAGGCGAAGAATTTCCGTGTCGTCAGCGCGCCCTTGTCCGCGCCGCAGCCGAAGAACTGGAAGCCGGTCGTGCCGCACAACAAGGATGCCGTGATCCAGTCCATCGACGTCTTCCAGGGTTACCTGGTGGTGATGGAAAAGGCGCGCGCCCTGAACCGCGCCCGCATCCTTGATTTTGCGCAAAAGAATTGGAAGACGGTGCAGTTCGACGATCCCGTCTACCTGGCCACGGCGGCCGGCACTCCGGAGTTTTCCGCCACGCAATTTCGCATGTCTTACCAGTCACCCGTCACGCCGCCCACCGTCATCGACGTCAGCATGCAGGATGGCAAGCGCACGGTGCTGAAGCAGCAGGAAATCGTCGGCGGCTTTGACAGCAGCCGCTACACGACGCAGCGCTTGTGGGTCAAGGCGCGCGATGGCGTGCAAGTGCCGCTGTGGATTGTCTACAAGAAAGGCGTGAAACTCGACGGTTCCGCGCCGCTGCTGCTGTACTCGTATGGTTCGTATGGCATTTCCACGGAAGCCAGTTTTGCCATCAGCCGCATCAGCCTGCTGGAACGGGGCGTCATCTATGCGCAGGCGCATATCCGCGGCGGCACCGACATGGGTGAAGCCTGGCATGAGGACGGCATGCTGATGAAGAAGAAAAACACCTTCAATGACTTCATCGACAGCGCCGACTATCTGGTGCGCGAAAAATGGACCAGCCCGAACCGCCTGATCATCCAGGGCGGCAGCGCGGGCGGCTTGCTGATGGGCGCCGTCGTCAACATGCGCCCCGACCTGTTCCACGCCGTGCACGCAGCCGTGCCGTTTGTCGACGTGATGAACACCATGATGGACGCCAGCCTGCCGCTGACCACGGGAGAATATCTGGAATGGGGCGACCCGAACCAGAAGGCCGCGTACGACTACATGCTCAGCTACTCGCCATACGACAACATTGCGCGCAAGAATTATCCCGCCATGCTGGTGACGACGGGCCTGAACGACAGCCAGGTCATGTACTGGGAACCGGCAAAATACGTGGCCAAGCTGCGCGCGTATAAAACGGACGGCAATCCCCTGCTGCTGAAAACGAATATGGGTGCCGGCCACGGCGGTGCCTCGGGCCGCTATAACGCCATCGCCGAAAACGCATTCAATATGGCGTGGATGCTGTCACAGTGGAATATCACGGAATAATGTGAAAAAAGCGCTTGCAGAAGGATTTTAGCCGTCCTATAATAGCGCCTCTTCCAGACGTGGTGACAAACGTCGGGATGGTTTTCTGAGACAAGCAACGGGTGCTTAGCTCAGTTGGTAGAGCGGCGCCCTTACAAGGCGTAGGTCGGGAGTTCGAGCCTCTCAGCACCCACCAAATCAGAAAACTGTCCAGTGCTTCATGGATCAGCAACACAGATCATACGAGCTTGGAGTGGTAGTTCAGTTGGTTAGAATACCGGCCTGTCACGTCGGGGGTCGCGGGTTCGAGTCCCGTCCGCTCCGCCAATAAAAGAAAAGCCCTTTGGTTCCCAGAACCGAAGGGCTTTTCCCATTTCAGAAGCCAAAAACACGCCTATCCCCCCTCGCCCGAACATTTTTGCGTTTTTCAGCAAAAAAATGCTTTTATCCCATAAGAATAGTTGCACAACGGGGAAAGCGCCCCCTATAATGGTGCCTCTTCCAGACGTGGTGACAAACGTCAGGATAGTTTTCTGGGTATGCGGGTGCTTAGCTCAGTTGGTAGAGCGGCGCCCTTACAAGGCGTAGGTCGGGAGTTCGAGCCTCTCAGCACCCACCACCAAAACAGAAAATTATCCAGTGCTTCATGGATCAGCAACACAGATCATACGAGCTTGGAGTGGTAGTTCAGTTGGTTAGAATACCGGCCTGTCACGTCGGGGGTCGCGGGTTCGAGTCCCGTCCGCTCCGCCAATAAAAGAAAAGCCCTTTGGTTCCCAGAACCGAAGGGCTTTTCCCATTTCTGGACAGCAAATGCTCTAGAATCAGCGCTACCCTGACTCCGCCCCTGCCCGCATGCGCTTGCCCCGTAGTATTCACCCCTACCTCGCCCTGCGACTGCGCCTGGCCCATCATGCTTTGCTGCAATTTGCCGCCAGCCTGGCCAGTTCCATGGAAATTCTCGTGTTCCTGGCCGGTCCCGTCCTGCTGGGTCTGCTCAGCGTCATCGCCCTGCCCGGCTTTCTCGCCATGACACTGCCCTGGCCCGCCGCTTTGAGCCTGCTGGCCGCGCAAGCCTTGCTCACGTGCCTGCCCGCGTGGCTGCTGCGCAAGCGATTGTTGCCGGCCAGTACCGCCGCCTGGCTGCGCCAACTGCCCTTGCCGCCGCGCCTGCGCTGGCAGGCCGACATCGCCGTGGCCGGCCTGCTGATGCTGCCGCTGGGCCTCGCCTATGCCGTCTCGGCCGCCATCTGGCTGATACAGTCGCCGCCCTGGCTGCGCACTATCGTCGCGCCCGGCATGGCCGCCACCCTCATCATCTGGCTGCTGGCGTGGATATTGACGAGCGGCATCATCGCGCTGCGCCTGCGCGCACCCCGCCCCGCACAAGGAGCGCGCCCGCCCACGATGACGACCTACGTGCCGCAACGCCACCGCTGGCGCAGCGTATTCCTGTGGCGCCAGCTGTTCTGGCTGCCGTTCTGGCGCAACGAAAATGTGATCGGCCTGCAGCAAAGCGTGCTGCTGGCCACGGCTGGCGCCAGCATGCTGGCCTGGCTGCTGCGCACACCGCTCGTGCCCGCGCCGCTGCTTGGCTTGCTGGCCAGCGCCAGCCTGGTCATTCTGACGGACCGGGGCGACAAGGCCGTGCGCGAGCAGATCGCCGTGCTGCGTCCCACCTTGGACGCCTGGCCCCTGGCCAGCACGGGCTTGACGCGCCTGGCCTGCGCGGCCAGTCTGCTGCCGGCGTTTGCCGTGCTGCTGGCGGGTGCTTTCTTGCTGTACGTCATCGATCCGGCAGTCCTGCAGCAGCGCGTGACCAGCGTGTATGCCCTCACTGCCAGCGCCGCCCTGCTGGCCATCGTCGGCCTCCCCCGCCTGACGGCGCGCGGGCGGGTCGTCCTCGTCGTCCTGTCCATCCTTGCCTTGAGCGCCATCGGAAGCGAATTATGGAATTGAAGCTGTCTTCTCCCGTGCTGCACATCGAGCACCTTGATTTTCACTTTCCCACGCACAGCGTGTTCCAGGGATTCAATCTGCAATGCGGCCCCGGCATCAACTGGCTGCGCGGCGCGAACGGGGCCGGCAAGACGACCTTGCTGAAGCTGGCGGGCGGCGCCCTGCTGCCCGCGCGCGGCGCCATCCGCCTGGACGATATCGACAGCGACTGCATGCCGCTGGCCTACCGCGCGCAAGCTTTCTATTGCGGCGGCGACCTACCCGCCCTGCCCTGGCTGCAAGTGCACGAGTTTCTCGACCTGCACCTGGCCCTGTATCCGGGCTGCGACCAGTCCCTGCTGAACGACGAGTTGAGCGCGTTTGCCCTGACGTCCACCTTGCAGCAGAGCATCACCGCCCTGTCCTTGGGCCAGCATAAAAAACTGCAACTGGCGCTGGCACTGGCCTTGCCCGTGCGCCTGCTGCTGATCGATGAACCGTTCAATGGCCTCGATGCCTCCGCCATGGCGTACTTGCGCCAGCGCTTAGCCGAGCCATCCCGCCTGGCGCGCCAGTGCATCGTGCTGACCAGCCACCTGACGCCGGACGTACCGCTGGCGGCGACGGTGGAAATATAGACAGAAAATACAGCTTTGCAGATCGACCAAGGACAGCTTACGATGCCGTGTTGCAAAAACCGGCGATCCCGGTGCAGCCACCACCATAAAACGGCGCGGTTATTCACCGCGTCCAGCCTATTCTTGGAGATCAGCATGTTGAACACCCACCGCCGCACCCTGGCCATCCTGTGCGCCGCCTTTGCCACCTCCGCCATCGCTGCCGGCCCCACGGGCACGGCCGCCGACTACGGCAGCAGCGCCCCGCACGCCGCCGCCCAGCGCAGCATCGAACTGCAGCCCGACACGCGCCACATCAACGTCACGCGCGGCGAAACCGTCACCATCGCGCGCGCCGGCCAGCGTTTTACGTGGCACGTGCAAACTTTCAGCAACAAGACCGTCTTCGCCCTGAGCGACATCGCGCCGAAGGACATGGCCGTCGACGGTATCCAGGTGTATGTGGCCGCCAATCCGCAGTACGCGGGCAGCTGAGCTTCAGCATAAACACCACAGCACGGAAGCGCGGCATCGACAGCGGCGTTGGGGCACTGCTACAATGAGAATCGTTATCATTTACGGCATGTTAGCAACGCCGTCCTGCCCTTCCTGCCGACTGTCTCCCGTGGTTGCACGTTATTACCGAGAACTGCTGAATTTTTGCCTGCGCAGCCTGAAGGATCGGGCGGCCGCCGCTGACGTGGTACAGGAAAGTTATGTCCGCTTCCTCAGCATGCAGCGCGCGGGGCAAGCCATCGCCGAGCCACGCGCCCTGCTGCACCAGACGGCGCGCCGCCTGCTGATCGATGGCCACCGCCGCCGCGCCGTGCGCGACCATGACGAGCTCGACATCTTGCTGGAAACGCAGCAGCCTTGCGCGCCCGCGCATGCGCAGCCGGAAGAAATCTATGCCTATGAGGAATATGCCACGGCCATCGCCCGCGCCATCGAAGCCTTGCCACCGCGCTGCCGCGAAGCATTCATCCTGAACCGTTTCGATGGCCTGTCGCACCAGCAAGTGGCGGACCAGATGGGCATTTCGCGCAATATGGTGGCGCAGCACATCATGCGCGGCGTGCTCGCCTGCAAGGCCGTGGAAGAGCGCATGCAGGAGACGCAGCCATGAGACCATCGGATCGCCACGACAGCGCCGCCTTCCTCGCGCAACAGCCCGCGCTGGACGTGCAGGCCGCCGACTGGCTGGTGCGCCGCCAGGATGGCCTCGATGATCGCGAGGAAGCGGCCTTCCAGCAATGGCTGGCCGCCAGCGCGGCGCATGCAGCTGCCTACGCGCAACTGGCCCGCGCATGGGATGGCCTCGACGCATTGCCGAACACCACCATCGCCCGCCTGCGTCCCGTACCCGCCAGCAAGGCGGCGCCATCGCCGCCCCGCCTTGCCTGGCTGATGCAACTGTGCCAGCCCATGCGCCTGGCTGGCGCCGCCGTCGTTTGCGCCGTGCTGGCGGGCTGGCAATACTGGCTGCATCAGCCCGTCTACAGCGCCAGCTTTGCCAGCGCGCGCGGCGAACAATTGACCGTGGAATTGCCCGACGGCAGTACCTTGCGCCTGGACACAGCCACGCGCGCCGACGTCACCCTGTACCGCCAGCGCCGCGAAGTGCGCCTGCCGGAAGGCCAGGCCCTGTTGACGGTCGCGCCCGACAAGACCCGCCCGTTCGAGGTGCTGGCCGGCCCCGTGCGCGTCACCGTACTGGGCACGCGCTTTAGCGTGCGCCATACGCATAGTGGCCTGTACGGCGATGGCGCCAATGTGCAAGTGGAACATGGCATCGTGCGCGTGGCGGGCAACGGCGCACCGCTGGTGCTGACGGCGGGCCAGGCCGTGCGTAGCGATGCGGCGGGCAAGCTGGGAGCGTTGACGAATGCCACGCCCGAGGATGCCCTGCTGTGGCGCGAAGGCCGTGCGCATTTCAACAACACGCCACTGCGTGTAGCCCTGGCCGAGTTCGAACGCTACGGCCCGACGCACTTGCGCCTGGGCGATGCGGCCGTGGGCGAACTGCGCCTGAACGGCAGTTTCAAACTGCGCGAAGTGGCATCCTTCCGCCGCGCCCTGCCGCAAGTGCTGCCCCTGCGCCTGCACGAAGAAGGCGGCAGCACCGTCATCACGGCCGCGCCGTAAATTTTTTTGCGATTGACCTCAACTGTTTGGCAGCTCGTGCGTCTTCATTGGTAATGATTCGTATTTATGTTTACTTTTGGAGAAGAGCCCCGATGTCTTGCCCGCGTACCGTTTCCCCGTTCCACCTCGCTC
Source organism: Janthinobacterium sp. BJB426 (assembly GCF_002735705.1). Taxonomy (GTDB): domain Bacteria; phylum Pseudomonadota; class Gammaproteobacteria; order Burkholderiales; family Burkholderiaceae_D; genus Janthinobacterium. Next base: position 127,936 of record NZ_PDZL01000011.1, on the reverse strand, counting down.
CCCTCACCCTGGCCATCGCCCTGGCCGCCATCGGCGCCACGCCCTCGCTGCACGCCCAGGCCTTGACCACGGAATCCGTCGTCACGGTGGCCGTGCCGGCGCAGGCGCTGGGCACGGCCTTGAATACCCTGGCGCGCCAGGCGGGATTGCAACTGATGGTGCACCCTGACCTGGTGGCCGGCAAGCAGGCACCCGCAGTCAGCGGGCAATTGTCCCCGCGCCAGGCGCTCGAACGCTTGCTGGCCGGCACGGGCCTGGTGGCGCAAGTGGAAGGTAACGACGTGATCATCCGCGTGGGGAGCATTGCCGCACCGGAAAAGACCATGGCGCCCGTCACCGTCAGCGCGGCGCAGGAACGTGACGGCACCACGGAAGGCAGCGCCTCTTACACCACGGCGTCGATGCAGACGGCCACGCGCTTGCCCCTGTCGATCCGCGAAACGCCACAGTCCGTCAGCGTCGTCACGCGCCAGCAGATGGACGAGCAAAACATCGTGCAGCAGGAAGACCTCGTCAAGCGCACCACGGGCCTGACCTTCGTGCAATACGGTCCGTCCGGCAGCGATACCAACGGCTTCTTTGCGCGCGGCGCCAGCGTGCAAAACATGCAGGTCGACGGGGTGGCGCGGCTGTTTACGGATTACGTGGGCATCTTCCAGACGAATGACATGGTGATCTATGACCGCGCCGAAGTGGTGCGCGGCGCCACCGGCCTGATGAACGGCATCGGCACGCCAGGCGCCACCATCAACCTGGTACGCAAGCGTCCCACGGCCACGCCGCAAGCGAGCCTCAAGCTGACGGGCGGCACCTGGGATTACCGCCGCGGCGAAGCCGATATTGCCGGCCCTGTCAACGAGGCACGCACGGTGCGCGCGCGTCTGGTGGCGGCCGTGCAGGAAAACCAGTCGCAAGTCGACTATGAAAAGGAAAAGCGCAAAGTGCTCTATGGCATCGTCGAGGCGGACCTGGCGCCGAATACGCTGGCCACCCTCGGCTTTGCCTGGCAAGACTACAACGCCACAGGCGTCGGTCGCTCGGGCCGCCCCTTCTTTTACACGGACGGCACGCGCACGCACTGGCGCCGCTCCGATTCCTCGGGCGCGCGCTGGGCGTCCACCGACCGCGAAAACCGCAGTTACTTTGCCAGCCTGGAACACCAGTTCGGCAACGGCTGGCGCGCCAAGGCCACGCTGACGCGCGACAGCAGCGACTACACGGAAGTGCCGGGTTGGACCGATGAATTCGGCATCGACAAGGTCACCGGCACAGGCGTGGGGCTGTGGTCGGCCCTGTGGGCAGGCGAACCTGTGCAAGATACGCTGGACATCTATGCGAATGGCCCCGTCGACCTGTTCGGCCGCCGCCATGAACTGGTGCTGGGCGCCACCAGTTCGCGCACGCGCAACGACACGCAAGGCCACGGCCGCTGGTCCTTCCCCGGCTGGAGCAAGGTCATCGAGAATATTTTCACCTGGGATGGCAATACGCCCGTGAAACCGGACAATCCGCCCAACAGCAACATCCATTCCACCGAGCGCACCAACAGCGTCTACGCCACGGCGCGCATCAAGGCGACCGACAGCCTGGCGCTGGTGCTCGGTTCGCGCGTCACCAGCTGGAAGCGTGCGCAATCGGAAACGCCGTACGACAGCAAGGTCACGGACCGTAGCAGCCGCCAGGAAACGGGCGAATTCACGCCCTACGCCGGCATCGTCTACGACGTCAGCCGCGACTGGTCCGTGTATGGCAGCTACACGAATATCTTCCAGCCGCAAAACAACAAGGGCGCCGATGGCAGCTACCTCGATCCCCTGCTGGGCAACAGCTACGAAGCGGGCGTGAAAGGCGCACTGCTGGACAACCGCCTCAACGTCACGGCCGCCCTGTACAAAACCAAGCAAGACAATTTTGCCGTGTCGATCCCCGGCGCCTTTGCGCCGGACGGTTCGCAAGCCTACCGCGCCGCCACGGGCACGACCAGCCGCGGCCTGGAACTGGAAGTGGCGGGCCAGCTGGCCACCAACTGGCAAGGCATGGCCGGCTTTGCGCGCAACATGAGCGCCGATTCCGACGGCAAGCAACTCAATACGGAAGTGCCGCAAAACACCTTCAAAGTCTTCACCAGCTATCGCTTGCCAGAGCTGGGCGGCGCCGGCGCGGGCGGCCTGAACGTGGGCGGCGGCGTGCGCTGGCAAAACCATACGCGCTCCGACATGTCCTACCTGGCCTTGCCGGGCGACCCCATCATCCGCCAGGGCAGCTATGTGCTGGCCGATGCCATGCTGCAATACGCGTTCAGCAAAACCGTCAGCGTGTCCGTGAATGTGAATAACCTGTTCGACAAGCAATACCAGGTCAATTCGAACTCCTCGTACTACGGCGAAGGGCGCAACGTGCGCGTGGGGCTGGCATTCAAGATGTAAGGCGCCAGGCGAAAAAAAACCGGAAGGGCCTCGCGACCGTTCCGGTTTTTTGATACAACTCAATACTTATGCCGTCAACGCTTCTTTCGCTGCCGACTCTTCCACCACTTCGTCGTCGTCCGAGCGGATCAGATGGTCAAAGGCGGACAGGGCTGCCTTCGCACCTTCGCCGGTGGCGATGATGATCTGCTTGTATGGCACCGTGGTGACGTCGCCGGCCGCAAACACGCCGGGGATCGAGGTCTGGCCGCGGGCATCCACTTCGATTTCGCCGTGGCGCGACAACGCTACCGTGCCTTTGAGCCATTCCGTGTTCGGCACCAGGCCGATTTGCACGAAGACGCCTTCCAGCTCGACCTTCTTCGACTCGCCGCTGACCCGGTCCGTGTAGCTCAAGCCATTGACGATCTTGCCGTCGCCGTGGATTTCGGTCGTTTGCGCCGACGTAATCACCGTCACGTTGGGCAGGCTGTGCAGCTTGCGTTGCAGCACCGCATCGGCACGCAGTTCCGCGCCGAACTCGATCAGGGTCACGTGTTTCACGAGACCGGCCAGGTCGATCGCCGCTTCCACCCCCGAGTTGCCGCCGCCGATCACGGCCACGCGCTTGCCCTTGAACAAAGGACCATCGCAGTGCGGGCAGTAGGCAACACCGTGGTTGCGGTATTCCTTCTCGCCCGGCACGTTGATTTCGCGCCAGCGGGCACCGGTGGCCAGGATGACGGTCTTGGCTTTCAAGATGGCGCCATTCGCCGTTTCAATCTGCACCAACTTGCCCGGCGTCAATTTCGCGGCGCGCTGGGTGTTCATGATGTCGACTTCGTATTCCTTGACGTGCTGTTCCAGCGCCATGGCGAACTTCGGACCATCCGTTTCCTTGACGGAAATAAAATTCTCGATGGCAAGGGTGTCGAGCACCTGGCCGCCGAAACGCTCGGCCAGGACGCCCGTCTTGATGCCTTTGCGGGCCGCGTAGATGGCCGCTGCCGCGCCGGCTGGGCCGCCGCCGACGATCAGCACGTCAAACACGTCTTTCTTGTTCAACGCTTCGGCCTGGCGAGCGCCGGCGTTGGTGTCGAGCTTGGCGAGGATTTCCTCGACATTCGTGCGTCCCTGGCCAAAGTGTTCGCCATTGAGGAACATCATCGGCACGGCCATGATCTGGCGTTCTTCCACTTCTTTCGGGAACACGCCGCCATCGATGGTGGTGACCTTGATGCGCGGGTTGATCACGGCCATGGCATTCAAGGCCTGCACCACTTCCGGGCAGTTATGGCAGGAGAGCGAAATAAACGTTTCAAATTCGTAATCGCCGTCGAGGTTGCGGATCTGCTCGATCACGGCATCGTCGAACTTGATGGTGTGGCCGCCCACTTGCAGCAGCGCCAGCACCAGCGAGGTAAATTCGTGGCCCAGCGGCACACCAGCGAAACGCACGCCGATGTCCGAGCCGGTACGGTTGATGCTGAACGACGGGGCGCGTACGCCAGCGTCAAGGCGCTCGACCAGCGTGATCTTGTCGCTCAACAGGACTATCTCCTGGAGCAATTCCTTCATCTCGCGGGCTTTTGCGCTGTCATCGAGAGAAGCGACCAGCTCAAGCGGATACACCACTTTTTCCAGGTAGGATTTCAGTTGGGTTTTGAGGGTTGCATCTAACATGATTTTTTCTTCCTTTACAAATATTTAGGCGAATGCCGGGCCGGACGCCCGGTCCGGCATCGCGGTAACTACTTGTTTGCTACGTGCTGCATCGAGACTTAGATCTTGCCGACCAGGTCCAGCGATGGGGTCAGGGTTGCTGCGCCTTCCGTCCATTTGGCTGGGCAAACTTCGCCTGGGTGAGCGGCAACGTATTGAGCTGCCTTAACTTTGCGCAACAGTTCCGATGCGTCACGGCCGATGCCGTTGTCATGCACTTCCAGCACTTTGATGAAACCGTCCGGATTGATGACGAAGGTACCGCGCAGTGCCATGCCTTCTTCTTCGATCATGACTTCGAAATTGCGCGACAGGGTACCGGTTGGGTCGCCGATCAGTGCGTATTGCACTTTCTTGATCGCGTCCGAGGTGTCGTGCCATGCTTTGTGCGCGAAGTGCGAATCGGTCGAGATGCCGTAGACATCGACGCCCAGCTTCTGGAATTCAGCGTGGTGATCGGCCAGATCTTCCAGTTCGGTTGGGCAAACGAAGGTGAAGTCGGCTGGGTAGAAGACGAATACCGACCACTTGCCTTTCAGCGACGCTTCCGTCACGTCGACGAATTTGCCATTGTGGTATGCGGTTGCCTTGAATGGTTTAACTTGGGTATTGATCAGCGACATTTCATTTCCTCTCGTGTGGTGAATCAGTAAGACTCTAGTGTAAGGGGTTTTAACCCATATTCAAAATTGATTGTCACAATAGTTTCAATTAGTTTTAGCTATCACGACATCATGGGAACTCCATGATAGGCAGTTCCCACGCGATTGGATAGCGGTGACAGTGGATACCCCTGCCGCCGCCAGGTGTTTAATTTTTCAGTTCTTCCGGTACCTTGCCGCCGTTTTCCGCCAGCTTGATCATCACCTGGCGATGCAGCCAGATATTCATGCTGGCCGAATCGTTGGTGTCGCCCGTGAAATGCAGCTCTTGCGCCAGTTCCTTGCGCGACGCCAGGCTGCTGTCGAGTTGAAGCAATTTCATCAGGTCGACGATGGACGTGCGCCAATTGAGTTTTTCCGCGTTCTTGCTGGCCAGGTCGACCAGCACCACTTCTACGTCCACCACGGGCACGGCAGCCGCTGGCGCAGCAGGTGCAGGTGCGTCCGCCGGTGCTGCGGCAGGTGCTGTCGTGGCGGCGGCCGGCGTGGCTGCCGGGGCAGCGTCGGACGAATGGTGGAAGATCTTGTTGTAGATATTGCTGAAAATGCCCATGAGGTCACCTCGAGTTGAGTGAATGGAAGAAATATTGCCTGCGCACCCCGTTAGCTACCGGTGACAGCAAAGCCGGGCGCAGGCGCCAGCCCGTCGAGTATAAGCCCGTTCAAGCCGGGAGCCCCGTCCCGCAGGCCTGGATGAAATCTGGTGGCGGACGATGCCTGTTTCAAGGGTGCAAGGGCCGCTGCGCGAGCAGCAGCGCATCGAACGCTACGATGGCCAGCGGCGGCGCAAACAGCTCGCCTTGCGCAAAATCGCAGCCGATCTCCAGCAGCAGCGCGCGCTGCTCTTCGGTCTCCACCCCTTCGGCGATGACTTGCAATCCCAGCTTGTGGGCCATGGTGACGATGGCTTCACACAGCACCAGCTCGCTGCTGCCGGGTGCCAGCTTGCGCACCAGCACGCCATCGAGCTTCAGGTAATCGATGCCGCACTGCTGCAGCTGCGTCAGCGAGGCATGGCCGCTGCCGAAGTCGTCCAGGGCGATCTGCAAGCCCGCTTCGCGCAAGTGCTGCAGGCGTGGCGCCATGCTATTGCCACCTGGCAAAAGTACATCTTCGCGCATGTCGAGCACGATGGCCGAGGCCGGCACATCGAGCGCCATCAGCTGACGCAGCCAGGTGCCGGGCGCCTCCACTTCGCGCTGCAGTTCCAGCGGCGACTGGTTCAGGCATAGTTGCAGCCCCGGCAATCCAATGACCTGGCCCTGCGCGCGCCAGCGCAGCAGTTGCGCGGCCGCCGTGCACAGCACCCAGTCGCCGATCTCCACGATCAGGCCGCTGCTTTCGGCCAGCGCCAGGAAATCCGGCGGGCATACCACACCCCGCTGCGGATGGTGCCAGCGCAGCAAGGCTTCCGCCTTGGCAAGTTTGCCGCTGTGCAGCTCGACGATGGGCTGGAAATACAGTTGCATCTGCTGCTCGCGCAAGGCCGTGCGCAAGTCCGCCCCCAGGCGCATGCGGTTGACGGCCGCCACCTGCATGGCGGGCGTAAAGTAGCTGTAGCGGTTGCGCCCCGCCCCTTTCGACACATACATGGCCTGGTCCGCATGCTTGAGCAAGTCCTCGATCGTGCCCGCGTCGTCCGGATACAGGGTGATGCCGATCGAGGCGGAAATAAAGGCCTGCTCCTGCCCCAGCAGGAACGGCGCCAGCAAGCCGTCGAGTATCTGCCGCGCGATGCGGTCGACTTGCTGCAAATCATCGAGGTCGGACAGGATCACCGTGAATTCATCGCCGCCCAGGCGCGCCACCGTATCCGTCTCGCGCACGCCCACGCGGATGCGCCGCGCCGCCTCGATCAGCAGGATATCGCCCTGGTGGTGGCCGAGGGTATCGTTGACCTCCTTGAAATGGTCGAGATCGATGAAGAGGATGGCCACGCGGCTCGTATCGCGCCGGCCTTGGGCCAAGGCCTGGCGCAAGCGTTCGTGGAACATGCGCCGGTTCGGCAATTGCGTCAGGGTATCGAAATTGGCTTGCTGCCAGATCAGCGCTTCCGTTTGCCGCTTGTCCGTCACGTCTTCCAGCATGCACAAGTGGTGCGGACCGCCATGGCGCGCCGTGGCGATGGCCGTCACCGACGCGTCGACCCACACCACGCCGCCATCGGGCCGCACGATGCGCTTGGCATGGCGAAAGCCGTGCAAGCTGCGCGCCAGCAACTGCGCCACCTGCTCCAGCTCACCGGGCACATCGTCGGGATGGCTGATCTCCATCCAGCTCGTTTGCTTCATGTGTTCCAGGCTGCGTCCGCTGATGGCCAGGTAGCGTGGATTGATGTCGAGAAACTGTCCGCTCACGGTATCGATCAGGGCGATGCCCATGGGCGCTTCCTCGAACATGGTGCGGAAGCGCAATTCCCCTTGGCGGATGGTTTCCTCCGTGCGGCGGCGCTCGCGTGCCAGGTTGTTGAAGTGAAAGGCGGCCGAGACGGCCAGCAGGCTGCCCGCCAGGCCCAGCGACAGATACAGCCAGCCCAGGTCGGCGCCCGGCACGGGGCGGTACAAAAAACCTTTGTAGGCGCGGCTGTCCGTGGCATTGCGCGGCAGCACGCCCATGCTGGCATAGGTGTCGGCGATGTGCTGCCAGCGCTGGGGATTCATGTAGCCAAGCTCCACCAGCACGGGCTGCAGCAGCAATTCCATCTGCTGCGCCTCGTACAGCAGGTGCGCGCGGTCGTGGCGCTGGCTGTACTTGGCAAGGATCACGCGCGCCATTTCCTCGCGATGCGCCATCGCATATTGCCAGCCACGCAGGCTGGCCGCGCGGAACGCTTTGACGCGTTCGGGATGACGGCGCAGTTCGTGCTCGCTGGTAAACAGGTTGTCGCCGTAGAAATCGATGCCGGCCGTGCGCGGCGTAAATTGGTAATAGGAAAAGCCCGCCCGGTCCAGGTAGTCCGGTTCGTTGGTGGAGTACGCGGCAATCGCATCGACCTTGCCATTGATCAAATCCTCGATCCGGTAGCTGGGCGGCAAGTGGCGCATCTGCTGCGGCGCGACGCCCATTTTCGCTAGGAACAGCGACACTTCATCGGCAGCAAGGGCCACATCGCCGGCCGCACCGATCATCACGGACGCGCCCACCAGCTTGCGCACGTCGGGCGCGCCGCCCTGCTGGCGCATCAGCAGCACGCTGGGCGAATGCTGGAACACGACGGCCAGCACCACCAGGGGCTTGCCCGCCAGCCGGCTGAGCAACAAGGTGCTGTTGCCCACGCCATACTCGGCCTGGCCCGCCAGCACGGCCGCCTCGGCCAACTGCCCGCCACCGCCTTCGACCAGTTTGACGTCCAGCCCCGCCTCGCGGTAATAGCCTTGCTCGATGGCCGCGTAATAGCCGGCAAACTGGAACTGGTGCGTGAAATTGAGCTGCAGGGAGACGGGTTCCAGCGCCCGCGCAGGCGTAGCCAGGCACAGCAGCAGGCAGAAGAAGAAGAAGAAGAGGCAGCGCCAGCCGTGCGCCAGCCTGCCGGCGAGCGGCAAGACAAAGCGGAAAGCGTCGGGGGCTTTCATCGGCATGGCGGAACACCAGGAAGCTGCCGAGCTGGCAGGGGTAAGGCTATTGTAGCCGCCCCTTTTGCCAATGGATAATTATTTCAGTGAGGACAATAGCGTTGATGTTTTTGGCAAACAAATTCACCATTGTTTGCGTTAAAACACGACGCCGGCCACCAAAATGATGTTGGCGTACGGACTGCACTCGCCCGTGCGCACGATGGCGCGCGCGCCCTTGCTCAATTGCTTGAACTCCTCGTGCGTCACCTGGCGCGCATCGGGCAAGGCCAGGGCCGCTACCTGCGCCGCCATGACCGGATTGTGCTGCGGCAACTCGCTGGCGAGCAAATGGTATTCCACCTGCATCTCGCTCAATACCGTGTTGACGGTATCGATGAAGCCGGGGATGCCGCGCGTCAGGGCCAGGTCGATCAGGGGCACGCCCGGTTGCGACGGCAAGCCCGCGTCGCCGATGACGAGCATGTCGCCATGGCCGAGCGAAGCGATCAGTTGCGACAGCGCAATATTAAGCAGCGGTGATTTTTTCATGGTCTCAGAACAACTCGTGCAAGTGGGGGATCGAGGTTTGCGCGCCGGGCTTGGTGACGCTCCAGGCGGCAGCGCGCTGGCCTTGGCCGATCGCTTCCGCCTCGTCCATGCCGGACGCCAGGCCCGCCACAAAACCGCCGATAAAGGTATCGCCGGCGGCCGTCGTGTCGACGGCTTGCACCACTTCGGCCGGGAACGTGTAATCGCCGCCATACAGGGCCGCATGCACGCCCTTGGAACCCAAGGTGATGATGACGTTGTCGCTGCCCAGCTTTTGCAGCGCGGCGGCCAGCGCCTTGGCATCCGCGCCATCCGGGCTGACGCCAGCCAGCATGGCCGCTTCGATTTCATTCGGAATCAGGTAGTCGACCAGTTCCAGCACGCCGTCCGGCAAGCTGGCCGCCGGGGCCGGGTTCAGCACCACGGTCTTGCCCAGCGAACGGGCCAGTTTGATCGCATGCACGACGGTGGCCATCGGCGTTTCCAGCTGCAGCACGACGATGTCCGCCTGTTCGATCAAACCTTGCGCTGCGTCAATGTGCGTGGGGCTGAGCAGATCGTTGGCGCCGCCGGCGATCACGATGCTGTTCTGGCCATTGTCGTCGACCAGGATCGAGGCGATGCCCGAGGCCACGCCCGGCAAGGTGGTGATGTGGCTGTCGATGATACCGTCGCCCACCAGCGCCGCGCGCAACGTCGCGCCAAACGCGTCGTCGCCCACACAGCCAACCATGGCCACTTGCTGGGCGCCCGCCACATTGCCGCTCAGGCGTGCGCAAGCCACGGCCTGGTTGGCGCCCTTGCCGCCAGGAATTGTACGGAAAGCGCCGCCCGTCAGGGTTTCGCCGGGGAGGGGCATGCGCGGTACGCGCAAGACCAGGTCCATATTGATGCTGCCGATAACCACGATCATGATGTCATTCCCATCAGTTCAGTTGCAGGTGAAGAAGTAGGTGCGGAAGAAGGTAGCGTGGCGGCCACGCTGGAGCCGCGCACGTGCAGCTCGGGTGCGATGCTGCGCTGCTGGCGCGGCAAGGCGGGGTCGGCGATGCGCGCCAGCAGGCAGGCGGCCGTGATGTGGCCCAGCTCGCGCGTGTTTTGCGCCACGCTGGTCAAGGCCGGATGCACGAAGCTGGCCAGGTCGATATCGTCGAAGCCGACGACAGCCAGGTCCACGGGCACGGCAATGCCGCGCTCGGCGGCGGCGCGCAGGGCGCCAAAGGCCATCAAGTCATTGCAGCAGAACAAGGCGTCGGGGCGCTGGCCTGGCGGCAGCGCCAGCAAGTCCAGCGCGGCCGCATAGCCGCCCGCGCTGGTAAAGTCCGCGTGGCGGCACAGGGCGTCGGCCAGGGCCACGCCCGCCTCCGCCATGGCGCTGCGCACGCCGGCTATGCGGTCGTTGGAAATGCTCACTTCGCGGGGACCGGCGATGCAGGCGAGGCGCCGGCGTCCCAGGCCCAGCAAATGGCGCGCGGCCAGGACGCCGCCGGCGCGGTTGTCGACGGCCACGGCATCGATGGACAGGTCGCTGGGCGCGCGGTCGAGCAGCACGGCCGGCACCTTCATCTTGCGCAGCAGTTCGCCATCGCTGTCGGCCAGCGCGGACAGGATCAATCCGTCGCAGCGCTTGGTCAAGAGCACATTCAGGTAGTCGCGCTGCTTGACGGGGTCGTCATCGGAATTGCACAGGATCACGCTGTAGCCGGCCGCGTAGCAACTGTCCTCGATGCCGCGCGCCACTTCCGAGAAATACGGGTTCGTATTGTTGGGAATGATCAGGCCGATGGTGCCCGTGCTGCGGCTGCGCAGGGAACGCGCCAGCGCGCTGGGCACGTAATGCAGTGCCTCCGCCGCCGCCAGCACGGCGCGGCGCGCCTCGTCGCTGACGGGACGGGTATTGTTGAGGACGTGCGACACGGTGGTAAACGACACCCCCGCCGCCTGCGCCACTTGTTTGATGGTTGCCATGGGCGGCTATTATGAACGCTCGCCGCGGCGGCGGTAGGTGTCGAGCACGACGGCGGCGACGATCACCAGGCCCGTGACGATGCGTTTCACGGGTTCCGACACGCCCACTTGCGCCAGGCCCGCTTCCAGCACGGAAATGATCAGCACGCCAATGAACGTGCTGATGACGGAACCGCGTCCGCCCATCAGGCTCGTGCCGCCGATCACGACGGCGGCGATCACTTGCAATTCCATGCCCACGCCGCCGTTCGGGTCGGCCGCTTCCAGGCGCGACACCTGGAACAAGGCGCCCACGCCGGCGAGAAAGCCCATCAAGGCAAACACCAGTACTTTTGACGGTTTTGTGTTGATGCCGGACAAACGCACGGCTTCTTCATTCGTGCCGATGCCGATCCAGTGACGGCCCAGCACCGTGCGCGTGAGCACCAGGTGGCCGATGACGACGATGGCGATCGAGGCGATGAAAGCGGGCGACAGGCCAAACGCGATCGGCGAGCTGATGCCGTCAACGGCGCTGCCGATGTATTCCGTGCGCGAGTTCGTCACTTGATACGCGAGGCCCCGTGCCATTTCCAGCACGCCCAGGGAGACGATAAACGAGGGTATGCGCCAGCCGACGGAAATCAGGCCCGTGGTGGCGCCGCACAAGGCGGCAACGAACATGCCCAGCAGGGCCGCGCTCCACACGGGCCAGCCCCAGTGCACGACGGCCAGCGACAGCACGGACGCGGCCAGCGCCATGACGGAACCGACGGACAAGTCGATGCCGCCGATGATCAGGACAAACGTCATGCCGACAGCCATCACGACGAGGGTCGGGATATTGTTCGACAGGGTGCTCAAGGTGGCCAGGGTGAAAAAGTTTTCGCTGGCGAACGAGAACAGCACGCACATGGCGACCAGGGCGCCGATCAGGCCCGCATAGTTTTTCAAGTCGGCAAGGCTGCGCTGCAGATACGAAGGAGAGGAATTGGTGGTCATGGGAATCTTTCCGGCGGATCAGGCCGCAGCTGGAGTGGAAGTGGGGGTCAAATAGCCGGAGAAGGCAGCCGACAGCAGCGCGTCCTGGCTCCAGGCGCCGCGCTCGAAGGTGTCGACGATGCTGCCGGCGCTCATGACGGCGATGCGGTCGCAGATCAGCATCAGTTCGCGCAAGTCGCTCGAGACAATGACGAGGCCCTTGCCCTGGCGCGCCTGTTCGGCCAGCACCTGATAAATATCAAACTTGGCGCCGATATCGATGCCGCGCGTGGGCTCGTCGAACAGCATGACGGGGCAGTCGCGATACAGCCAGCGGGCGATCACCACCTTTTGCTGGTTACCGCCGGACAATTCGGCCACCGTTTGCGCGCTGTTGCGCGAACGGATGCCGAGGCGTTGGATGTAATCGTCGGCCACCGATGCTTCGGCCGCATCGTTGAGCCAGCCTGCGCCACTGACGGTGTCGAGCGACGCGAGGGTCGTGTTGACGGCGATGGACTGGCGCAATAATAAACCTTGACCCTTGCGGTCTTCCGTGATCATGGCGATGCCGGCTTTCACTGCCGCCTGCGGCGAGTGCAAGGCGGCGGGCACCTCGCTGTCGCCGAGGAACACGTCACCGGCATCGGCACGGTCGGCGCCAAAGATCAGGCGCAGCAATTCCGTGCGGCCCGAGCCGATCAGGCCGGCGATACCGAGGATTTCACCGGCGCGCAAGTCGAACGAGGTCGGGTTGACGACCTTGCCGCGCGTCAGGCCGCGCACGCGCAACAGCGGTGCGCCGATGGTGCGGCCGCTCAGGTCGACGGCGTCGTCGGCCGAGCGGCCCACCATCAGGCTGACCAGGTCGGCGGCGGAATGGCCCGCGATATCGTCGTCGCACACGAGTTGCCCATCGCGCAGCACGGCGATGCGGTCGGCCACGCGCTTGAGTTCTTCCAGGCGGTGCGAAATATAGATGATGCACACGCCTTCGGCTTTCAGGCGTTCAATTTGCAGGAACAGCAATTCCACTTCGCGGTGCGTCAGCATGGCTGTCGGCTCATCTAACACCAGCAGGCGGCAGGCGCCGATCAGATTGCGCGCGATCTCGATCATTTGCTGGTGCCCGATGCCCAGTTCGCCGACCAAAGTCCACGGGTCGAGGCCGCCCAGGCCGACTTTCTCCATCTGTTCGCGCGCGTCGCGCTCGAGGCGCGTACGGTCGATGAAACCGAAACGCTGCGGCAAATTCTTCAGGTACAGGTTTTCCGCGATCGACAGGGTGGGAATCAGATTGAGTTCCTGCATCACCATGCGGATGCCCAGCGCCTCGGCGGCGCCGCGCGAGGCGGGCTGGTAAGGCTTGCCGTCGAGCAGCATCGTGCCCGTGGTAGCTTGCTCCAGGCCGCAGATGATCTTCGACAGGGTGCTCTTGCCCGCGCCGTTCTCGCCCGTCAGCGCCAGCACCTGGCCAGGGGCGAGGCGCAGGCCCACGCCACCGAGGACGGGGCCGACATAGGACTTGCCGATGTTATCGAGCGTTAACAGGGGAATGGCGGCTGGCGCCGGTGGAATGTCGGTGGGCATGATAAAACTCCGCGGTAGTGGCGGCGGGGCCGGCACCGCCTGCTCGGTGAGCAAGCGGGGCCGGCCCCGGCGGGATCAAACGATCAGGACTTGGCGCCCTTGGCGACCAGTTCGACCTTGGTTTCGATGACGCCACCAAGCTCGGCCTGTTTCTTCTTCTGCGCCAGGGCTTTCAGCACGGTCTCGATGCCGAACACGGCTTGCTGCGAACCGAACTGGTCGGCGGTAGCCAGCACGCGGCCATCGGCCAGCATCGGCTTGATGGCGTTGATGTTGTCGTAGCCGACGACGAGGACTTTGCCCGTCTTGCCGGCCGCCTTGATGGCGGAAATGGCGCCGATGGCCATGTTGTCGTTACCGCACAGCAAAGCCTTGATATTCGGGTTGGCGTTCAGCATGGCTGCCGCCACCGTGTTGGCAGGGGCGATTTCCCACTGGCCCGATTGCACGCTGACAACCTTGGCACCGGCCGCGTTCATGGCGTCCTGGAAACCCAGGGTGCGCTGCTGCGCGTTGTAGGTGGTGGAGACGCCTTCGATGATGCCGACCGGATCGCCCTTCTTGATCTGCTTGGCCAGGTAGTCGCCGACCACCTTGGCGCCCTTGCGGTTGTCCGGGCCAACGAACGGTACGCTGATGCCCTTCTCTTTCAGGGCGCCTTCGTCGAGCTTGTTGTCGATATTGACGACGATGATGCCCGCGTCGATGGCTTTCTTCAGCACCGGCACCAACGCTTTCGAGTCGGCCGGGGCGATCACCAGCGCGTTGACGCGCGAGACGATCATTTGCTCGACCAGCTTGATCTGGCTCGACGTATCCGTTTCATCCTTGATGCCGTTCGACAGCAGGTCATACTTGGCGGCATTGGCCTTCTGATGCGCCTTGGCGCCATTTTCCATGGTCAGGAAAAATTCATTGGCGAGCGACTTCATCACCAGCGCCACCTTTGGTTTGGCTGGCGTCTGCGCCATCGCCGGCACGGCGGGCAAGGCACACACGAGGACAGCGGCGGCAATCATTTTCAGGCGAATACGGGATGTCATGGGCGTCTCCAGAGTTGTTGGTCAAGCACGTGTACTGCATGCTTTTTAGGAAATTCGTTGCGCGCAAACGTTTGCGCGAAGCGAATAGTGCCTCAATGCCCCATATCAGTGCAAGCAAAACTGTATGTGCGGTGCAGCAAAAAGAGAGCGCCCAGAGGGAAACATCCAGGCTGATGCGATCAGCCTGGCGAGGGGAAATGCGTGGATTCAGGAGTTTGTTGCCGGCCGGGCGCTGGCCCACTGCACCGCCAGCACGCTGGCCAGTACCAGCAGCAAGCCCAGCATTGACCAGCCCGTCATGGCCTGGCCCAGCAAGGCCCAGCCCAGCACGACGGCCATCAGGGGACTGAGCAGTCCCAGGGAAGACACGGCCACGGGCGACAGCCTGGCGATGCCACGGAACCACAAGGCGTACGCCAGCAGGGCGCCGGCCAGGCACAGGTAGGCGTAGGCCAGCACTTGCGGCAGGGACAGCGCCGGCAAGGGCGCATCGGCCAGCCAGGCGACGGGCGCCAGCATCAGGCCGCCGAGCAACAATTGCCAGCCTGTCAGCGCCAGCACGGGCAAGTCTGGCTTCCAGCGCCGCGTCAGGTAGGTGCCGGCCGCCATGCAGGCCGTGCCGCCCAGCGCGGCAGCGATGCCGATCGGTTCCCACACCGTGCGTGGCGACAACAATAAAACGCCCATGCCGGCCACGCCCAGCACGCTGGCACCCAAGGCCAGGCGGGCCGGACGGCGCCCTTCCACGCCCCAGGCCAGGCCCATCACCAGCAGCGGCTGGATGGCGCCCACCACGGCCGCCAAGCCGCCCGGCAAGCGGTAGGCGGCCACGAACAGCAGCGCCTGAAATACGCCGATATTCAACGCGGACAGGATCAGCACGCGCATCCAGTCGCGCCGCACGGGCAGGCGCCGCATGACCAGCAGCAACAGCAAGCCGGCCGGCAGCACGCGGATCAGGGCCGCCGTGAAGGGCCGGTCCGGCGGCAGCAGTTCGGACGTGACGATATACGTGGAACCCCAGATCAGGGGCGCCAGCGCCGTGAGCAGAATATCGCCCCAGGCGGGGCGGGCAAAAGAAGAGCTCATGCAACTATCTCGATATCAAGATAAAAAGCCAGTGTGGATGCAAACTATCTTGATGTCAAGACAAATGGGCGTGCACACCGCTCCCTGCGGACGTAAAAAAACCCGGCATGGCCGGGCTCGGGGAAGCAGATCAGGCGGCAAGCTGCGCCGCCTGACAGCTGCTTAATCGCGCACGCGCCGCAGGGTCGTCACCCGCATGCCGCCCATGCTGATCTGCGCCGTGCTGCCATCGTCGCTGACGATAATGTCCATGGCCGCTTCGCCCGCGCCTTCCGGCGCGATCGTCACGGTATTGCCCTTGGTGGTGAAGGTGGCCTTGGTCGACGTCCCGTTATTGATCACGCTGTCACTTGTAAATTCCAGGACATTGCCCATCGCCGCCTGCCATTTCCCCACCGCCGGGTGGCCGCCAAAGCGGAACGCGCTCTTCAGCTTGTCCAGCATGCCCGCGCCCTGCCCGGCCGGCGCTTTGCCGATCACACCGCTCATGGCCGCCTGGCTCATCTGCGCTTCGTCGATGACTTGCCACTGCTTGTCGACCAGCGCCAGCGGCAACCGCACTTCCATGTCGCCATCCGGCAAGCGCTGCAGGATCAGCGCCCGGTCCGCCGACTTGGCGAACCACGCTGCCTCATCGGTCAATGCCAGGGTGGCCTTGGCCATCGCCACGTGCTGTGCGCCCAGGTCGCGGACCTGGTCGTAGCCGCTGACCTTGGCCACTTTCAAGCCCTTGGCCACGCACAGCTTGTCGCCGCGCAAGGCCGCCTTGCCCGGAGCGGCCAGCGCGTAGACAAATTGCGATTGCGCAACCCAGCCACCGCTGCTTTGTTCCACGGGTGCGCTGTACAGTCCGCTACGCACGAGGATATCCAGCCATTGCCGAGTGGAACTGTCGTACGACGCCACGCGGATCTCTTCCTTCTGGTACGGCAAGTTGGTAAGGCACAGCAACTTGTCGCGCGCCGCCTCGTCTGCTGCCAGATGGGCATCGATGGCGCGGCTGAAACTGCCGGCCGAGGCCGCCTCTGGCGCCAGCAGCCACGCCAGCGCGCCACCGGCCACGATGACTGCGGCCAGCACGCCGCCGGCGATCACCACATGGCGCCGCTTCACGCCGGACAGCGCCGGCGTCGCGGCTGGTGCGGATGCCGGTACAGGAGCGGGCGCTGGCGTCGGTGCGGCGTTGACGGCCTTGCCGCATTCATCGCAGAAGCGCGCGCCGGGAACATAAGCGGTGCCGCATTTGGTGCAGAAGTGAGCCATGGTGTGCCTTACTTGAGTTTATGCGCGCATTCGCCGCAGAACGCATCGTCGGATGCGACCGGCGCCTTGCAGCTCGGGCATTGCAGGCTGTCAGCCGGCGCAGCGGCAGCGGCTGGCGTGGCAGGGGCAGTCGCCTGCTCGGCCAGGGCACGCGCGCGCTCACGCGCTTCCTCGGCTTTTTTCTTGACCGTGGCCAGGCCGTCGTTCAGGCTCGCTTCCGAGGCGCTGAAATCGACATTGCGCGTCGCGTTCAGGTAAATGATGCACACGCCCTTGGTAAAGATCAGGCCAGGCACGACGGCCGCGGCCGCCAGCAGCAAGCCGCCGCCCAGGCCTGCTGCGATGATGTAGCCGGAGCCGCCGCTCAGACCCGAAGCCAGGGAATACATGTTCATCTGGCCGCCCAGGCCCAGGATGCCTGCGGACATGCCGCTGGTCAGCGACACGCCGGTACCGACCACGCCAAAGATCAGCAGCGCCACAAACGTCGTGATCAGGAACAGCAGCACTTCCAGCAGGATCACGGACACCAGCTTGGTGCGCACGATCAGGTTCAGGCGGGCAATGATCTGGAACACGGTGGCGCCCGACCAGGCGGCAGGGCCGGCCAGCGGCAGCATCACGTAGAACAGCGCAAACACCAGCACGCCCAGCACGATGGCCGACAGCGGGAAGACGAGCGTGTACAGCACGGGGCCGAGCACAGGGATCTTGCAGACGAACAAGATGATGGCGATGGCGATCATGGCCGCCAGCACGATCAAGAATTCAAGGAAGACGACCGCGATCAGGCGGTGGCTCGTGACCAGCGAAACGAGCACGGCATCAACCAGGCTCATGCCAGGCTGGCCTTGCGCGTCGCGCATCAGCATGATGCCCACGGCGTTGGAACCGTAAAACATCACAAGGAAGGCCATCAAGCCACCGAAAAAGGCCAGCAGCGGACTGCTCATGCCGCCGGCAAGCATCGTCAGCACGCCACCGACGAGCACGGCGCTGATGAAGGTCAGCGCCAGCAAGGCAATCGCGCGGAAGTTCTTGATGGCATCGGTCGCTTCGATCAGCGAGCCCACGGCGGAGGAAAACGGAAGAGGTTGAGGTGCTGCGGTGGAAATGGTCATGTCTAGCCTGGATGGGGATAAATCGGGGAACGGGACGGCCGGCATGGCCACCCCGTGGCAATCAATGTCAGTAGGCGCGCGCCAGTTGCAGCTCGCTCGCGGGCGCCTGGCGCTGGACGATCTGCAGCTTGACGTCCTGGCCACCGACGCGCTTGCTATTCAGGTACAGGGCCGTGCGCACCGGGTAAATGCCCTGCGGCACGCCTTCAGGCATGGGAATCGAGAAGCCGCCCTTGTAGGCGCCGCTGCCGTTATTACTGCTGACCACCTTGCGCACGGTTTTGATCAGGTCGCCATTTGGCTTGTACAGGCTCAATTCCTCTTCCACCAGCGGGTTCGGATCGCGCGTGCCGGCCGCCACTTCGATGTACGAATTGGTCTGCGCCTTCTGGCCCGGACGCACGGAGGACGGCGTAAAGCCCGTCTCGTATTTCACCAGGGTCGACTGCTCGGGCAGCTTGCCCTTGTTGGCCACCTTGTAGTCGGTCTGCACCTGCTGCGCCGTCTTGACTTGCTGGCTTTGATAATTCAAGGCCACGCAGGCGAGCGCGCCCAGGCTGGCGCCCAGGGCCGCGCCGCGCACGGTATTGTTGCCGCCACCCAGCAAGCCGCCCACGACGGCGCCGATACCGGCCAGCATGGCCGTATTGCATTCGCCGCTCGCCGCTTCCGTGCCTGCTGTGGGGGTACCGGTAGCGCCAGGGCCGCCCGGTGCGGCGCAGCCGGCCAGCATCGAGGATACGACCAGCATCGCCACCAGGGGTTTGGCCATTTGTTTCAAGTTTTTCATGTCATTTCTCCAGGAGGATCAAAATAGGGGGAAGGCAAGCAGCGCCGCTTACTCGATCTGGATCTGCGACAGCGCCTTGTCCTGCGCTTCTTTCGCCTTGCGCTTGATGTCCTGCGCATGGCGGTTGCCCGTGTCCATACGCAACACGGCATTCGCGTTGGCAATGGCACAGTCGTATTTGCGCTGGCTCATGCAGTGGCTCGCTTCCGACAGGCTGTCGGTGATCACGCTTTCCAGGCCCGTCGTCTGTTTGACAGGCGCCGGTGGCGGGGTCACCTTGACGGGCTTGGCCGGTTTTTCCACGACTGGGGCTGGGGCCGCTGCTGGAGCCGGCTCGGGTGCCGGAGCAGGCGCTGCCGCTGGCTCAGGCTCGGCTGCAGGTGTCGCGGCAAGGTCGCCCGCCGTGCCGCCATCGAGCGCAGCGTCATCGATGGCCAGCGGCTGCTCGGCGGCAGCCGTCGCGTCCTCGGCAGCAACCGTCGGTGCGGGGACTGGCGCGGGCGCGGAAGGCTTGCCTGACAGGTAATAGTATCCCCCTGCGGCAGCCACGACCACGACCACCGCGACGGCTGCGGCGATCAGTTTCATGCGGTTGCCACCCGTTTGGCTGTCAGCCGGCGTGTCGGGCACGCTGGCGGGTACGGCAGCAGGTTCTGGCGCCGGTGCAGGGACTGGGACTGGGTCAGCACGGCGCTTTTCCAGCACGGGCGGCGGCGGCGCAATAGGCTCAGCCACCGGTGCCGGGGCAGGCTCAGCCACGGGCAGGGATTCAATAACGGGCTCAATGACGGGTTCAATCACAGGCTCGATGATGGGTTCTGGCAGTGGCGGCGGCACCGCTGCGGCAACGGGCGCCACGGCAAAGCTGAACGCGCACTTGGGACAGAACTTGGCATCTGGCTTGCAATCATGGCCGCACTGGCCACAGGATTTGCCTGGCAGCGGGGCAACGGCGGCGGCGGCGGCGGCGAACGTGGTGCCACAGGAAGAGCAGAATTTTGCGCCCGGCTTATTCTCGGCCTGGCAGGAAAGGCAGTTCAATTGGCATCTCTTTTCATCTAAACGCTGGGAGTCGCGTACGCTGGCGCTTGCCAGAATGGCAGCATTGTTGCCGTACGGCTAAATATTCAACGAGTATATTTTCAAACACCAAGTTGCCACAAGGGAAAATTGCCTTTTGCTCTATTCAATTTTTAAATATTGGTAAAAATCCTGCTGCCCCCTCGTTTTTGCGCTCCATCCTGGTGCGCAGATGGCAAAAAACCCGGCAACGCTGTATGCGTTGCCGGGTTTTCAGTCGATGCAGGGGACAGTGCCGCTGGCTTACTTGCGTCCGCCCCGTGCCGGTGCGGCATGAGCGCCCTTGGCTGGCGGCTTGCTGCCACGGCCCATCGGCACGGCGGCCGGCTTGGCCTTCGTTTTGATGGTCGACAAGATCGATGGACGCACTTTCGATTCGACGGCGGTCGCCTTCGGCGCGGCGGCCGTGCCGCCCAGGGCGATGCGGTTCTTGCCCGGCGTGACCTTGAACTTGTCCGGCGTGCCGGCGCCATGCGTCTGGCGGCTGCGTTCGCCTGCGGCCAGACCGCCCGACTCGGACGAGGTCCAGGCCGGAATCAAATGCTTGTCGCCATTGCCGATCAAGTCGCCACGGCCCATGTTGACCAGCGCTTCGCGCAGGATCGGCCAGTTGGCCGGGTCCTGGTAGCGCAGGAACGCTTTATGGGTGCGGCGGATCTTGCCGCTGCGGGCCGTTTCCACCACTTCCGAGTCTGCCGTAACCTTGCGCAAAGGATTCTTGCGCGTGTGATACATGGTCGTCGCCATCGCCATCGGCGTGGGCATGAAGGTTTGCACCTGGTCCAATTTGAAATTGTTTTTCTTCAACCACAGGGCCAGGTTCAGCATGTCCACGTCCGTCGTGCCCGGATGGGCGGCGATAAAGTAGGGGATCAAATACTGCTTCTTGCCTGCTTCCAGCGAGAAACGGTCGAACATTTCCTTGAATTCATCATACGCGCCGATGCCGGGCTTCATCATCTTCGACAAAGTGCCCTCTTCCGTGTGCTCAGGAGCGATCTTCAGCAAACCACCGACGTGATGCGTCACCAGTTCCTTGACGTACTCGGGCGAACGCACGGCCAGGTCGTAGCGCAAGCCCGAGCTGATCAGCACTTTCTTGATGCCGGGAATGGCGCGCGCCTTGCGGTACAACGAAATGAGCTTGCTGTGATCCGTGCCCAGGTTCACGCAGATCGACGGGTACACGCAGGACAGGCGGCGGCACGACACTTCGATCTCTTTTTCCTTGCAGGCGAGGCGGTACATATTCGCCGTCGGGCCGCCCATATCGGAAATGGTGCCCGTAAAACCTTTGGTTTTATCGCGGATATGCTCGATTTCGCGCAGGATCGACGGTTCCGAACGGCTCTGGATGATGCGCCCTTCATGCTCCGTGATCGAGCAGAAGGTGCAGCCGCCGAAGCAGCCGCGCATGATGTTGACGGAGAAGCGAATCATTTCCCAGGCGGGGATGTGCGCCTTGCCATAGCTCGGGTGCGGCGCGCGCGCGTAATTCATGTCGTACACGCCATCCATCTCGTCCATGGCCAGCGGCAGCGGCGGCGGATTGAGCCACACGTCGCGTTCGCCGTGCGCCTGCACCATGGCGCGCGCATTGCCGGGATTCGATTCCAGGTGGAACACGCGCGACGCGTGCGCATACATGACGGGGTCATCCTTGACGACGTCATACGCAGGCAGGCGCACGACCGTCTTGTCGTGCTTTTCCTTGGCCATGGCGAGGCGCTCTTCGCGACTCATGATGCGGATCGGCTTGATCACTTCGGCCGATTTCGATGCATTTTCCGTGGCGCAGGCGGTCTTGTCTTCCTGCACCATCTCGTACGGGCTGTAATGCGGGTCGACCTTGCCGGGCACGTCGACGCGGGTGGAATTGTGCACGCCCCAGTCGTCGCCTGGCAGCCAGCCGGCCGGCACCATGAAGGCCGTGCCGCGCAAGTCGCGGATATCCTTGATGTGTTCGCCGGCAGCCAGACGGTGCGTCAGGTCGACCAGCGCCCGTTCGGCATTGCCGAAGATCAACAAATCAGCCTTGGAATCGGGCAAGACGGAACGGCGGACCTTGTCCGACCAGTAATCGTAATGGGCGATGCGGCGCAGGGACGCTTCGATACTGCCGATCACCACCGGCACGTCGGGATACGCTTCGCGCGCGCGCTGCGCGTACACGGTGACGGCGCGGTCCGGGCGTTTATTCGGTTCCGCATTCGCCGTGTAGGCATCGTCGGAGCGGATCTTGCGGTCGGCCGTGTACTGGTTGACCATGGAATCCATGTTGCCGGCGGTAATGCCGTAGTACAGGCGCGGCTTGCCGAGAATGCGGAACGCTTCGGCCGACAGCCAGTCCGGCTGGCTGATGATGCCGACGCGGTAACCCTGCGCTTCGAGCAGGCGGCCAACCAGGGCCATGCCGAAACTCGGATGGTCGATGTAGGCGTCACCCGTGACGAGGATGACGTCGCACTGGTCCCAGCCCAGCGCGTCCATCTCGGCACGCGACATCGGCAGGAAAGGCGCCACGGCAGCGCGGGCAGACCGCTTGGGAACGGTCGCAAATAAATTGGTAGGGGAGCTCATAGGGTACGGATTGTACCGGAATTGGCCATTTCCAACCTGACGGCCTGCTTTTTACTGTTGGATTTCAGTACAAAAAACGTTTATTTTTCAATCACTTGGGGAAATGTGGGCCTCCCCGCAGGAACGGGCCCGGCATTTCCCAAGACTTGCTTAAATGCCCATGTTGGCGAGAATCTCACCGAGCTCACGCAACGCCGGCTCCAGTTTCGGATGCTTGACAGCAAATTTGGCCGACAATTCCTGGCTGCGCTCGGCCAGGCCATAGGTGGTCGACTCTTCTTCCTGTTCCTGCGCGGCGCGCTTTTCCATCAGCAACTTGATGTCGACATCGAGTTTTTGCAGCAAACCATGCAGTTCTTCATCGACGGGGCCGCTGGTTGCTAGTGTCGATTGCAGTTGTTGCAGCGATTCCTTGAGTTTGCTATCCATGTTTTTTCCTGTCAGTCAGTAAATTGCGTGTCCAGGTACAGCTGTTCCACCTTGCTCCTGGCCCACGGGGTCTTGCGCAAAAACTTCAGGCTCGACTTGATGCTGGGATCGCTGATGAAGCAATTGATATCGATGTGCTTGGCCAAGCCGTCCCAACCATAGTGGGCCTGCAGGCGCGTCACGATACCTTCCAGGGTAATGCCATTCAAATCTTGCTGACTCATATACTCTTTCGACTGCCTTCTTGTTTACATCTTACTCAATTCTACGCCGCCGGCACAGAAAGCTTGCGTGCGCCATGTCAACGCAACGCAAGCTTCTGCTGAGGACGTCTTACTTGGCGTTCAAGCCGCGGCGTTCCAGCAATGGTTCCACGGTGGCATCGCGGCCGCGGAAGTCGCGGAACAGCTGCAGCGCATCGACGCTGCCGCCGCGCGACAGCAATTTGCTGCGGAACCAGTCGCCATTCTTGCGCGTCAGGCCGCCGTTTTCCTTGAACCAGTTGACCGATTCCGCGTCCAGCTTTTCCGACCACAGGTAGGCGTAATACGCCGCCGAGTAGCCGCCCGAGAAGCTGTGCGAAAAGTAACTGGTGCGGTAGCGTGGCGGCACGGGCGCGTAGTCGACGCCCGCGTCTTTCAACGATGCCGCTTCAAAGGCCAGCACGTCGGTCGGGATCTGGCTCGGCGCCAGCTGGTGCCAGCGCTGGTCCAGCAAGGCCGCCGACAGGTATTCCGTCGTCATGAAACCCTGGTTGAATTTCTTCGCCGCCGTGACCTTGTCGAGCAATTCCTGCGGCATGGCCGCGCCGCTCTGGTAGTGCTTGGCATAGTTTTGCAGCACTTCCGGCCAGACGGCCCACATTTCATTGACTTGGGATGGATACTCGACGAAGTCGCTCGGCACGCTGGTGCCGGCAAAACGCGGATATTTCACGTTCGAAAACATGCCGTGCAGCGCATGGCCGAATTCGTGGAACATGGTCGTCACTTCATCGAACGTCAGCAAGGTCGGCTGGCCGGCGGACGGCTTCGGAATGTTCAATTGGTTGGCCACCACCGGATGCGTGCCCATCAGCATTGACTGCGACACGTATTCATTCATCCACGCGCCGCCATGCTTGTTGCCGCGCGCATAGAAGTCGGCGATGAACAGGGCCAGCGGCTTGCCGTTGGCATCGAGCACGTCATACACGCGCACGTCCGGGTTGTACACCGGTAGATCAGTACGTTGCTTGAAGCTGATGCCATACAGTTTATTGGCGGCAAAGAAAACGCCATTGTTCAGCACGCTGTTGAGTTCCAGGTACGGTTTCAGCTCGTTTTCATCGAAATTGAAACGTTGCTTGCGCAGCTTGTCCGTGTAGATGGCCCAGTCGGCCGCCGCTACCTGGAAACCGCCCTTCTCGGCATCGACCACTTGCTGCAGGTCGGCCGCTTCGCGGCGCGCGTTGGCGACGGCCGGTTTCGCCAGTTCCGACAGCAGGGTGTTGACGGCCGTCGTAGTCTTGGCCGTCTGGTCTTCCAGCGAGTACGCGGCGTAGTTGGCGTAACCGAGCAGGGTGGCCCGTTCGGCGCGCAGTTTGGCCAGCTTCAGCACGATGGCGCGGTTGTCGAACTCGCCGCCCTGGCTACCCCGGTTCAGCGACGCATCCATCAGGCGCTGACGCGTCTTGCGATCCGTCAATACCGCCAGTGGCGGCTGGCCGCTGGTGTTGACCAGGGCAATGACGAACTTGCCCGTCAAGCCCCGTTCCTTGGCGGCCGTGGCGGCCGTATCGATATCGCTGTCCGTCATGCCGGCCAGTGCAGCACGCGTGTCGACGACGATGCTCTTGGCATTCGTTTCCTTCAGCACGTTTTGCGCGAAGGCCGTTTCCAGGCCCGCCTGTTCGGCGTTGTAGGCTTTCAGTTTTTCCTTGTCCGCATCGGACAGCTTGGCGCCGGCGCGCACGAAGTCCGTGTGATAACGCTCGAGCAAGCGCAGGGATTCGGCATCGAGGCCCAGCTTGTCGCGCTTGGCGTACAGCGTGTCGATGCGGGTAAACAGTTTCGGATTCAGGGTGATCGCATCCGCGTGCGCGGCCAGCTTCGGCGACACGTCCACTTCCACCGCTTCCAGCACGGCGTTGGTATTGGTCGACGTCATGTTGCTGAAGATGCTTTGCACGCGGTGCAGCAGCTGTCCCGTGCGCTCGAGGGCCACGATGGTGTTTTCAAACGTGGGCGCCTGGCGGTTGCTGGCAATCGCGTTGACTTCGGCCAACTGGCGTTTCATGCCTTCGGCAAACGCCGGCGCGTAGTGTTCATCCTTGATCAGGCCGAACTGCGGCATCTGGAATGGCAGCGGGCTCACTTTGAGCAGGGGGTTCTGGGCGCTGACGGCAGCGGCAGGCGCGGATTTTGCAGTGGCGGCAGCCATGGCGGATGGGGCGGCGTGGGCCAGCATGACGCTGGCGGCGATGACGAGCAGTTGTGGACGGATCATGACATCTTTCAGGAAGCGCGGGAAGAACCGCGATCGCGTCGCGGGCCAGTGGCAGATCATAGCAGTCTGTCACACAGGCGTCATCCAACATGGGCGATCCTGTGGTGCATGACGCCAACTGCGCGGTTTACCACGGTTTTCAAGCGGAATCGCCAAATAAAAATGGCCGCCCATTGCGGGGCGGCCATTGATGTTCAGCACCAGCGAGGCCAGTGCTGGGAAGGAATTACTTGCCGTTCAAGCCACGGCGTTCCAGCAACGGCTCGATCTTCGCATCGCGGCCACGGAAGTTGCGGTAAATGTCGAGCGCATCGGCGCTGCCACCGCGCGACAGCAGTTTAGTCCGGAACCAGTCGCCGTTCTTGCGCGTCAGGCCGCCGTTTTCCTTGAACCACTCGACCGTGTCTGCGTCGAGCTTTTCCGACCACAAATACGCGTAGTAGCCGGCCGAATAACCGCCCGCGAACGCGTGCGAGAAATACGTGGTGCGGTAGCGCGGCGGCGCCGGGGCGAAATCGACGCCCGCATCCGTCAAGGCGGCCTTCTCAAACGCCAGCACGTCGGTCGGGATCTGCGCCGGGGTCAGCTGGTGCCAGCGCTGGTCCAGCAGGGCCGATGCCAGGTATTCCGTGGTTTTATAGCCCTGGTTGAAATTGTCGGCCGCCGTCACTTTCGCCAGCAACTCGGCCGGAATGGCCGCGCCCGTCTGGTAGTGCTTGGCGTAGTTTTGCAGCACTTCCGGCCACAGCGCCCACATTTCATTGACTTGCGACGGGTATTCGACGAAGTCGCGCGGCACGCTGGTGCCGGCAAAGCGCGGGTATTTCACGTTCGAGAACATGCCGTGCAGCGCATGGCCGAATTCGTGGAACATGGTGTTGACTTCGTCAAACGTCATCAGGGTCGGCTGGCCCGCTTCCGGCTTCGGAATGTTCAGGTTATTCGCGATGACGGGCTTGCGGTTCAGCAAACTCGACTGGCCCACGTAGGCATTCGCCCAGGCGCCGCCGCGCTTGTTACTGCGCGCGTAAGGGTCGAGCGTAAAGATGGCCAGTTGCGTGCCGTCTTCATTGAAAACGTCGTACACCAGCATGTCGGCCGTGTAGACTGGCAAGTCGGTGCGCTGCTTGAAGGTCAAGCCGTACAATTTACCGGCGGCAAAGAACACGCCACGGGCCAATACGCTGTGCATTTCAAAGTACGGCTTCAATTGCGTTTCGTCAAAGTTGTAGCGTTCGGCGCGCACCTTGTCGCTATAGAAGGCCCAGTCGGCAGCGCCCACCTTGAAGCCGCCTTTGCCTGCATCGATGACCTTCTGGATATCGTCCGCTTCACGGCGCGCGTTGACGACGGCCGGCTTCGCCAGTTCGCCCAGCAAAGCGTTCACGGCGGTCGTGTCGTGCGCCGTCTGGTCTTCCAGCGAGTAGGCCGCGTAGTTCGGGTAGCCCATCAGCGCGGCACGTTCGGCGCGCAGTTTCGCCAGTTCCAGCACTTCCTGGGTATTGTCGAACTCGCCGCCACGGCTGCCGCGCGCTTGCGAGGCGGCCATGATGCGTTCGCGCACGGCGCGGTTGGTCAGCAGCGACAGCGGTGCCTGGCCCGTCGTGTTGACGAGGGCGATCACATATTTGCCATCGAGGCCGCGCTTCTTGGCCAGGCCGGCGGCCACTTCGATGGCAGCCGACGACAGGCCGTCGAGTTCTTCGCGCGTATCGACAACGACGGCCGAAGCGTTCAATTCCTTCAGTACATTTTGCGCAAACTTGGTCGACAAGGCGGCCAGCTGGCCATTGTAGGCGCGCAGCTTTTCCTTGTCCGCGGCCGACAGCTTGGCGCCGGCGCGCACGAAGTCCGTGTGGTAACGCTCGAGCAGGCGCTTCGATTCCGCATCGAGGCCCAGCTTGGCGCGCTTGGCGTACAGGCTGTCGATGCGCTTGAAGAGTTTGTCGTTGAGCATGATCGCGTCGCTGTGGGCCGCCATCTTCGGCGCCAGTTCACGCTCCAGGCCCTGGATCGTCTCATTCGTGTTCGAGCCGGACATCACGGAAAACACGGTGCGCACGCGGCTCAGCAGCTGGCCCGAGCGTTCCATGGCGACGATGGTATTGTCGAAGGTCGCTGGCTGCTTGTTATTCGCAATCGCGTTGATTTCCGCCAGGTTGGCGGCCATGCCTGCCGTAAAGGCGGGCGCGTAGTCCGCGTCCTGCACCTTGTCGAACGGCGGATAGTGGAAGGGCAGGCTGCTGGCCTGCGCAAACGGGTTCGAAGCAGGCAGCGCTGCGGCCGCGGTGGCGGCAAAAACGGCGGCGGCTGGCGCCAGCATCAGGCTGGCGGCGATGACGAGCATTGTTGGACGGGTCATGTCTACTTTCAAGGAACGCAAGAGAGCCGCGATTGTGTCGCGGGCCAGCCTGAAATAATAACAGCCTGACACACTTGCGTCACCAGCAACTACCGATGGTAGCGCGCCAGCCAGTAATGAACGGTTTTCATGCGCCCCGCGTCACGATGCCGATTCAATAATGCGGCGGACGTTCGTTGACCAGCCCGCCATTCGCCTGCTGCGCCCCGTCGCGTACGTGTTCGCCCAGCTTGTGCAGCATCGCTTCGAGCTGGTCGATGCGCTTGCCCTGCTGGTACACCATCTGGTTCAGCGACTCGACCAGGTCTTCCTGCTGCGCCAGCTTGATTTCGATATCGACGAAACGTACTTCCATCTGTTCTGCATTGTCCATGGTGCTCACGGTGACTCCTGACTGAAAGCGGCATTTTACCGCCGCAGCGGCGTGAGCCAGGACAAACAAGCGGCATTCTTGCCGAAGCGGTGCCGATTTCTGCCTATTCTCTCCATATGGCTGAATCAAACCGCTTGACGAATGAGAACAAACGATTACAATGGACCTATCCACCTTGCCTGATCTGATCGATACGCGCAAGACGGCTGAATACCGCCGCTGGGAAGACACCTTGCACGACGTGGCGGCGGCCGCCATTGATGCGCGCATCAAGCATTTGCAGCACGGTAAAAAGGGCGACTGGCGGCCTGTGGGCGAAGGCGTGTGCGAGCTGCGTTTTTTACAGACGGGACCCGGCTGGCGCGTGTATTTTCACGAGACCAACCTGGGCACCCTGATCTTGCTGCTGTTGGGTGGAAACAAATCAAGCCAGCGACGCGACATCAAGCAGGCGCAAGCGATACTCAAGGACTTGAAAGCCCGGCAGGCGGCCCTGAAGAAAGCGGCGGCGGCATCCACAGGAGCACGAAAAAAATGAACCAACATATCGACCATGACACCTTCGACCTCGACAACCTGGAAGCATTAGGGCTGAGCAAATTCGACCCGACGCAACACCTGACCAGCAAGGCCGCCGTGGCCGCCTACATGAGCGAAATCGTTGCCACCGGCAACGCGGAACTGTTCCAGTCCGCCATGAACGACGTGGTGCGCGCCTACGGCATGGGCAAGGTAGCGGCCCGGGCCGACATCACGCGTGAAGGCGCGTATAAAGCCTTGCGCGAAGGCAGCAAACCGCGCTTTGAAACCATTTTGAAGATGCTCGATGCGCTGGGCATGCAGCTGGCCATCGTGCCGAAAACCACGCCCGACGGCGCCGTGGAAGCGTGAAGTTCTTGAATTAGCCTTTCGGCGCGGCCAGCAAGGCTTTCATGCGCGCCAGACGTTCCTTGGGCGAAATCACCTCCGCTTCCGTCGGCACGGCGTCGCCCACGTCGAGTTCCATTTCCTTGATGAAACGCGACGGGTCGCAATGGACTTGCTCGCCGGCCCGCTTGCGCTTCTTGCACCAGGTGATGTGCAAGGTGCGCTGGGCCCGCGTGATGCCCACATACATCAGCCGGCGCTCTTCCTGGATGCGCGCGGCGATGGTTTCGGCCGGCGCATCAGGATCGCCCTTGTGCGGCAAGATTCCCTCTTCCACGCCGACCAGAAACACGTGCGGAAACTCCAGGCCTTTCGACGCGTGCAGGGTCGACATGCGCACGGCATCCTGCTCCTCGTCCTTGCCTTCCAGCATGGTCATCAGGGCCACCATCTGCGTCAATTCCAGCACGTTCTTTTCTTCACCGTCGCGGTCCTTGCCGCCCCGGCCCCGTTCCTTGAGCCAGTTGACGAATTCCAGCACGTTCTGCCACTTGCTTTGCGCTTGGCGTTCCTCGAAAGCATCGTACAGATACGATTCGTAGTGGATTTCCTTCATCATGTCATCGAGCACTTCGGCCGCGTTGTCGCCGCTGCCGGCCGCACCGGGCCGGCTGGCGCGCGATTCGAGGTCGTTGATGAAGTTACAGAAATCGCGCAGCGGCCCCAGTTGGCGGTCCGTCAGCTTGGCTTCGATGCCGCCTTTAAACACGGCCTGGAACAGCGAGCACTGCCACTGCCCCGAAAACGCGCCCAGCACTTCCAGGGTCGACTGGCCCACGCCACGGCGCGGCGTCGTCACGGCGCGGATGAAGGCCGGGTCATCGTCTTCATTCGCCAGCAAACGCAGGTAGCTGATGATGTCCTTGATCTCGGCCTTGTCGAAGAAACTCTGGCCGCCCGAAATCGTGTACGGGATGCGTTCCTTGCGCAAACACTGCTCGATGATGCGCGCCTGGTGGTTGCCGCGGTACAGAATCGCGTAATCGGAAAATTTATTCTTGCGTTCAAAATGGTCGGCCGAAATCATGATGGCGACCTGCTCCGCCTCCTGCTCGTCCGTCTGCATGCCCAGCACCTTGATCGGCTCGCCCAGGCCGTGTTCCGACCACAGCGACTTTTCAAACAGTTTAGGATTGTTGCCGATGACGGCATTGGCCGCGTTCAGCACGCGCATGGTGGAGCGGTAATTCTGCTCGAGTTTGATCACGCGCAAATCGGGGAAATCCGTTTCCAGGGTCTTCAGGTTTTCCACGGTGGCGCCGCGCCAAGCATAGATTGCCTGGTCGTCGTCGCCCACGGCCGTAAACATCGGCTTCTTGCCGATGCCCGTCACCATCAGTTTCACCAGTTCGTACTGGCACGTATTCGTATCCTGGTATTCATCGACGAGCAGGTAGCGCAAACGGCGCTGCCACTTGTCGCGCACGGGGCCGTTGTTGCGGAACAGTTCCACCGGCAGGCGTATTAAATCGTCGAAATCGACGGCCTGGTAGGCGGACAGGGTCGCCACATAGCTGCGGTAGATGCGCGCCGCATTCGCCTCGTCCTCATCCTTCGCTTGCGCCAGGGCCATGTCCGGGTCGATCAGGCCATTTTTCCACAGGGACATGGCATTCTGGATGCCGCGAATGACCTGTTTATCGGTGGTAATGGCGAGGTCTTGCACGAGGGAAAAACAGTCGTCGCT
The DNA here is from genome assembly GCF_002735705.1 of Janthinobacterium sp. BJB426. Lineage (GTDB taxonomy): Bacteria > Pseudomonadota > Gammaproteobacteria > Burkholderiales > Burkholderiaceae_D > Janthinobacterium. The sequence continues at coordinate 97,295 of NZ_PDZL01000011.1, read as the reverse complement.
GTCCATGATGGAAAAGCGGTCTTTCAAGCCCACGCCATTGGCTTCCTGGCGCAGGATCTTCACGCCCAGCGAGTGGAAGGTCGACACCGTCAGCTGCTTGGCCTGGCGCGGCTGTTTCAACAGCTTGGCGATGCGTTCCTGCATTTCCAGCGCCGCCTTGTTGGTGAAGGTCAGCGCGGCGATGGTGCGCGGGTCATAGCCCCGGTCTTCGATCAGATGAGCGATCTTTTGCGTGATCACGCGCGTCTTGCCCGAGCCGGCGCCCGCCAGCACCAGGCAAGGGCCGTCGAGGTAGGTAACCGCTTCGCTTTGGGGCGCATTCAGACCGAACTGTGGTGCTTTGGACATCAGGGTATTTCCGCAGGGAACAGCAGCCCATTGTAACAGCGTCGCGCCCGCCTTTTGCACGATGGGACATGCCCGAAAAACAGGCAATGGCATTGATATATCACCATATGCCGCCATCTTGGCCGATTCAATGCGTGCGGCGATGCCACGCCTGGAGTACCATTCCGCCTATATCGCCCGTGCGCGCCCACTTACCGAATGGCAGTCCCATGAAATTTGAACACCTGATTGAAATCAACGATCCCTTGAACCCGCTGATTGACACCTTGAGCCTGGAACAGGTCTGGCGCGGCCTCGTCTTGCGCGCCGAGTCGCCCAAGCTGTTCGTGCCGCACCTCGATGAATGTCAGATCAGCGAGCGCAGCGATGCCGGTTTCGCGCGCAGCCTGCGCTATGGCGAGCTGGTCATCAACGACAGGGTGGTGCTGATACCGCAACTGCAGGTGCGCTACGAAGTGCCGGCGCAAAAGGACATCAGCGCCTCGTCATTGATCATGACCATCGAGATGCCCGATGAAGCGAGCCTGTGGGTGCGCTTCCAATACGACGACGGCCACGACGCGGCCACCGATGCGGCCAACGCCCTGTACGACGACTTCCGCCGTTCCGCCTACAAGGAATCCGACATCGACACCGTGCGCATCATGCGCGAACTGGCAGCCGAAGGACGGCTGGATGCGGGTCTGCTGAACTAAATCAAACTCTGGCGCTGCGGCCCCACAGCTGATCAGGGCGAAACTGCAGTCCCGCCTGCTCCGCACTGAGCACTTCGCGGATGGCGTGCAAGTCCACGCGCGTGTCGCGCCGCAGCGGCACCTCGAGGCGCGCGCCACGCGGGCCGATCAGCGACTGCACATGCGGCGTGGTGGCATTCAAGCCCTTGCGCGTGACGACGCCGATTTCCCCATTCAACAGTTTGACGAAGGTGCCGACCGGGTAGATGCCCAGCTCGCGCACCAGCAGCGACGCCAGCGGCGCATCGAGGGTGGCCTTGTCGGCCATCAGCATTTCGCGCAGGGCCACGTTGGGCAGCAAGGGCTGGCGGTAGCTGCGCTTCGAGACGCGCGCGCAATAGCGGTCGGCCAGCATGATCAGGCGCGCACCGATGCCGATCGCCTCGCCTTGCGTGCCCAGCGGATAACCGCTGCCATCGATATTTTCATGGTGCTGCAGCACGGCCTGCAGCCAGACGGCGTCCGTCACGCCCGCCGCGCGCAGCAGGTCGACACCGGCTTGCGGATGGGCGCGCAAATAGGCCCGTTCCTGGGCGTCCAGCGGACCCGCCTTGTGCTGGAAATCCGCATGGCGTTCCAGCATGCCCACATTCATGCTCAGCGCGGCCAGCACCACGCTGCGCACGACGGCGTCGTCGAGTTTCAGGGCGCGCGCCAGCAAGGCCGTGATGACGGCCGTGTCGACGCTGTGGCGCACGGCAAAGTCGCCCGCGCCCTGGTTGTGCAGGATGCAGGCCAGTGCCACGTCGGCGTCCAGTGCAACGGCCTCTTCCACCAGCTGCGCCAGCGCCGGCAGGGACAGGTGGCTGTCCGCCTGCCCGGCGGCAATGGCCGGCAAGACGAGGCCCAGGCCTGCCGTGACGAGGTTCAGCATGCGCAGGGCCGATGGCGCCTCCGTGGCCGTGCGCGGCACGTCCGCACTGGCATCGGCGATGACGCCGCGCGCCAGCAGCAATGCGATCTGGTTCTCGCTACTGATGACATGGCCCAGCCTGGCCAGCAAGCCGCCCGTTTCGCCATGCACGTCCCAGGGCAGAGCCACGCCGAGGGCGAGTTCTCCCGCATAAATGCGCCGAATTTTCACATCGTCTCCGTCATCGCTAGCCGCTACCCTTTTTACCATCAGGAAGTCGTGGGCATGAACCAATTGAAATGTTTTTTGCTTTTAATCAATATTTCAATGTGGCAGCGATGATCGCGCAATCATGTGCGCTTGTCTACAAAATTGTTTAAATACAAAAATTGCATCAGACGCCAGGCGAGCAATCGGCGCAGCCGGGCGCGTGTTCCGGGTCTTTTTCCAGGTGCAGCGCCAGCTCGCGCAAGGCCGTGCGCACGCCTTCCTCGATGACGGGATGGTAGAACGGCATGTCGAGCATGGCCGGCACCGTCAGCTGCGCCTGGCACGCCCAAGCCAGCAAGTGGCCCAGGTGTTCCGCCCGTGGGCCGATCAGCTCGGCGCCGAGAAAGCGCTTGCTGCCAAACTCCGCATACACGCGCAGCAAGCCCTGGTTTTGCAGCATCACGCGGCTGCGGCCCTGGTTACCGAACGACACGGCGCCCACGGCGAAACGGCCCGCATGGCTCACGCACAATTGCTGGTACGTGGCGCCCACAGTGGCGATCTGCGGCTCCGTGAAGGCAATCGTCAATGGCGTGCGGCGCAAGCCAGGTTTGATGTCAGGAAAGCGGGCCGCGTTCTCCCCGGCGATGCGGCCCTCGTCGGCCGCCTCGGGCAACAGCGGCAGTTCGTTGTCGGCGTCGCCGGCGATGAAGATGGCGCTTTTGCCGCACTGCATGGTGTGCGGGTCATGCAGGGGAATGCCGTGGCGGTCGAGCTCGATTTGCGCCGTTTCCAGGCCGATCTTGTCCACGTTCGGCGCGCGGCCGATGGCGGCCAGCACATACTCGAACTGCTCGGTTTTTTCCACGCCGGCGCCATCGCTGCTGGTCAGCAGGATGCCGCTGCCGTCCGGCGTTTTTTCCACGTGCGCGACCTTGGTCATGAACCGGATATCGAGTTCGCGCGCCAGCACGGCATCCGCCTCGCGCAGCACCAGCGGATCCGTCAGTTGCGCGACTTTATTGCCGCGCGCAAACAGGGTCACGCGCACGCCCAGCCGCGCCAGCGCCTGGCCCAGCTCCAGGCCGATCACGCCGCTGCCGACCACGGCGACCGATTGCGGCAAGTCCGTCCACTCGAACACGGCGTCGCTGGTGATGACACGCTCGCCGGCCGCCTGCCACTCGGGCGGTACGCTGGGCGTGGAACCGGTGGCGATCACCACGCTGCCAGCTTCGACAATCGTATGCTCATCCACCTGCAATGTGCCGGGAGAAATAAAACGCGCGTGGCCGCGCAGTTTTTCCTCGTCGGGGATGGCGTTGACGCCGTCGAGCACGAAGCCGACAAAGCGGTCGCGCTCGCTACGCACCCTGGCCATCACTTGCCGGCCATCGATGCGCACGGGCCCCGGATGCACGCCGAAACCGGGTGCGGCAGCCACGGCATGGGCCGCCTCGGCCGCCGCGATCAAGAGTTTGCTGGGCATGCAGCCGACCCTGGCGCAGGTCGTGCCGTACGGTCCGCTTTCGATCATCAGCACGCGCTTGCCCTGCATGCGCGCCGCCTTGTGCGCCGTCATGCCGGCCGTGCCGCTGCCGATCACGGCCACATCCACTCGTATCGTCTTCATCGTGCTATCCATCCACTGAGGTTGCTCACAGCGTTCGATACTACCCGTTTGCCGAAAATAAGGTTTTACTTTGCAGCAATATATGCATTAGTATAACTAATCATTTTCAAAATTTATAAGCTGAGCTAATGGGATCACTCGATTATCGCGCGCTGGCCGTGCTGGACGCCGTCGCCAGCCATGGCAGTTTCGACAAGGCTGCCCTGGCGCTGGGCATCACCCAGTCGGCCGTCTCGCAGCGCATCAAGGCGCTGGAAGACGCCAGCGGGCGCCTGCTGATCATCCGTGGCCAGCCAGCCGTGCCGACGGGCCTGGGCCAGCGCCTGATCGTGCACCACCGCAACGTCAAGCTGATGGAAGCATCGCTCGACATCGACCTGGGCAACAGCGTCAGCATGCCGGAAATCGCCATCGCCATCGATGCCGACAGCCTGGCCACGTGGTTCCCCGACACCTTGTCCGCCCTGCTGGCGCCGCCGCGCTGCCAGCTCGACGTGCGCCTGGCCGACAGCGACAGCGCCTTGCAAATGGTGCGCGACGGCTCCGTGTTTGGCTGCGTGGCAGCCGAGTCCGGCACAGCGATCGACGCGGCGGCCGCCACCAGCGTCACGCCGCTGGGCACCTTGCGCTATGTGTGCGTGGCTACACCCATGTTTGCCGGCCACTGGTTCGGCGATGGTTTTATTGCCGAAGCGGTGCAACTGGCACCGGCCGTCGTGGGCCAGCACGGCTTGCTGGCGCGTTTCCTTGCTGAACAATTGAGCATGCGTGAACCGTTTCCGCACCACACCTTACCCGTGGAAGCGGCGCGCCGCGGCTGCGTCCAGGATGGCCTCGCCTATGGCCTGATGCCGCAGCGCCTGGCCGCCCAGGGGCTGGCAACAGACCGTCTCGTGGAGCTGATGCCGGGCAGCACCCTGGATGTGCCGCTGAGCTGGCATGCGTGGACCCTGGACACGCCGTTTACCAAGCTGCTGTCCGAGCAGATCGTCAAGTCGGCGCGCGACTATCTGAACTAACTCAGTGCATTAATTCAAATATCCAGCGGGTCGACTTCCAGCGACCATTTCACGCGTGACTTCATGGCGCGCAGTTCCGCCAGCCATTCTTTTAAAAACGCCTGCAGGGCCGGCCGCGAGGGCGATTCCAGCAGCAGCTGGGCGCGGTCCACGTTGTAGACGCGCGTCATGCTCATGGGAATCGGGTCATTGATGGTCACCTGCGGGTGTTCCATGCACTCTTTCGCCGCCTGCAGGAACTCGATGGCGGTCGCCAGCTCGGGCGCCTCGGCGCGCAGCAGGGCCTGGAACAGGTAGGGCGGCAGCGCCGCCTGCGCCCGCTCTTCCAGCAAGGTCGTGGCGAAGTGGTCGTAATCGTGGTTGACGACGGCGTCGTACAGCGGATGGCGCGCATAGCGCGTCTGGATCAGCACCTCGGATACGCTGCCCCCTTCCGTCTGCGCGGCGCGCCCGGCACGACCCGCCACCTGCATCAACTGGGCGAACAGGCGTTCGCTGGCCCGGTAATCCTGCGAAAACAGGGCCGTGTCCGGATTCAGGATGCCGACCAGGGTCAGCTTTTTGAAATCGTGCCCCTTGGCCACCATCTGCGTGCCGATCAAAATATCGACTTCGCCCCGGTGCACGGTGTCGAACGCTTCCTGTGCGCTGCCCTTCTTGCGCGTGGAATCGGCATCGATGCGCAAAATGCGCGCCTCTGGAAACAATTGCTGCAAGCCCTCTTCCACCCGCTGCGTGCCGCGTCCCAGCGGCTGCAGGTCGACGTTGCCGCAGGTGGGGCAATGGCGGGGAATGCGCAGTTCCAGGCTGCAATGGTGGCAGCGCAAGCGGTGTTCGGGCTTGTGCAGCACCATGAACGAGGTGCAACGCGTGCAATTGCTGATCCAGCCGCACGATTCGCAACAGATCACGGGGGAATAGCCGCGCCGGTTCAGGAACAGCAGCGACTGCTCCCCGCGCTCCATGCGCAGTTTCAAGGCGGCTACCAGATGCGAAGTCAGGCCATCTTTCGGCTTGTCGCGCTCCATGTCCAAAATCTTGACGCGCGGCAATACCGCGTTCTTGACGGCCCGCTCGCGCAATTCCAGCTTGCGGTAGCGCCCCGTCTGTGCGTGGTGCCAGCTTTCCAGCGAGGGCGTCGCCGAACCGAGCACGATGGGAATCTGCAATTGCCAGGCGCGCCACACGGCCAGGTCGCGCGCGGAATAGCGCAAGCCTTCCTGCTGCTTGTAGGACGGGTCGTGTTCCTCGTCGATGACGATCAATTTCAATTTCGGCAAGGACGCCAGGATGGCCAATCGCGTGCCGAGCACGATGCGCGCCTGGCCCTGGTGGGCGGCCAGCCAGTGCAGCATGCGCTCGCCTTCGGACAGGCTGCTGTGCAGGGTCGCCAGCATGACGCCGGGAAAGCGCGCGCGGATATTGCCTTCCAGCTGGGGCGTGAGGTTGATTTCCGGCACCAGGATCAGGATTTGCGCATCGTCCTCGCGCGCCAGCACCTGGGCGCAGGCTTGCAGATACACTTCCGTCTTGCCGCTGCCCGTCACGCCATACAGCAGGGTCGGCTTGAAACCCCGGGCGCCGCCGATGGCGTCCGCCGCTTCTTGCTGGGCGGCATTCAGGGCCGGCATGTTCAGCGGCGTGCCGTCATGCGCGTCGGCCAGCTTGCCCAGCTTCTTGATGGCGCGGTCGAGCGCCACGGTGGTCAGCACGCGCAAATTCTTCGGCAGACCCGGCAAGGCCACTTCACCGAGCGGACGCTGGTAGTAATCGGCGGCAAAGGCGGCCAGCGCCAGCCATTGTTCCGACAACGGCGCCAGCTGGCTGCGCACGGCCAGCACATCCTTCAGTTTCGCGGCGGGCACGTCCGTGCTGTCGGACACGCCGACGATCAGCCCCATCACTTCGCGCCGGCCGAACGGCACCAGCGCCAGCTGCCCCACTTGCGGCAACGGCGCGGCAGCGTCCGCGCCGGCGTCCGCGTCTACCGCCGCCGCGTTCCAGCGGTAGTCGAACAGGGCGTTCAAGGGCGTGTCGAGCGCGATTTTCAGGATGCACGACGTCAAAATGCACTGCGACATGGGGGGTGGGCCTATCTCAATAAAAAAGCGCGCCGCAGGGTAAATGGCGCGCGGGAAGTCAGGCATCAAGCCAGCGGGCCATGATACTTGTTTCATCCCTCAAACGCCTAACGGCAGGCAGGACAGCGTGTCATCGTGCCTGAAGAAAATTCTGTGGATAACTTTGTGGACAAAGCAAAATTAACTTTCAGAAAAATGTGGATAGAAAATTTCGATCGCCGTCAAGAGCGGCACGCAAGAAAAATTAACCATTTAAAATCAAAGGCTTAAAAATTGATGCCCGGGAGGCTGGAAAACCGGGGGGCATTTCCGCCGCTGTGCATAACTGAACCATTTGTAATTTATTTATACAGAAATCAGCGCCATTTTGAGGCGCCCGAGCGGGAAAAATACCGGTGGCATGCGGCAAAGTTGACAATTGCCGGGCAAGCGTTCGTTTTTACGCACTGAGCGGCGAAACATTGTTCAATTATCATGCAGTGCAACATGCACTTCAGGTGAAACCTGAACATCGGCGCTAAGTATCGGTTAACAAAATACTTTTCAATTTTATCCACAGAATCTGTTGATAACTTTGTGGACAATGAAGGAATAAGGCAGGCAAACGAAAGAATAACCTTATCAATAGCAACAAAGTCCGCCGGACAAGGTATTTTTTATTTCTTAATAATCAAGCACTTGCAGAGCATCCCCGGGCATGGCTTTTCGACTGCCTCTTATTTCCGCAGCAAAAAAAATTGTGCATAAGTCGGTATTTCTTGCTGGGGCGCAGCAAAGAAAAAGGCAGGCTTCCGCTGGAAAGCCTGCCTTTTCCGCCCCTGCGCCAGGGGAAAACGGATACTTACTGGCCGCTGCGCATGGCGCGGCTCATGCTGTGCACGGCTTCCACCATGGCTTCCACGGATTCCGGCGGCGTGAACTGGGAAATGCCATGGCCCAGGTTGAATACGTGGCCCGCGCCGGCCGAGGGCGCGCCAAAGGCGTTGAGCACTTTCGCCACTTCGGCGCGGATCTGCTCGGGGCTGGCGAACAGGATGGCCGGGTCGAGATTGCCCTGCAAGCCCACTTTATGGCCCACCAGCTGGCGCGCACGCGTCAGGTTGACGGTCCAGTCCAGACCCACGGCATCGGCGCCGATGTCGGCGATCTGCTCGATCCATTGGCCGCCGCCCTTGGTAAACACGATGGAGGGAATCTTGACGCCATCCTTGTCGCGTTTCAATTGCGCCACCACTTGCTGCATGTAGGCCAGCGAGAATTCCTGGTAGGCGCCATCGGCCAGCGCACCGCCCCAGGAGTCGAAAATCATCACGGCTTGCGCGCCAGCATCGATTTGCGCATTCAAGTACTGCGCCACGGAGGTGGCGTTGATCGCCAGGATGTGGTGCATCAGGTCCGGGCGGTTGTACAGCATCTTCTTGATGGTATGGAACTCTTTCGAGCCGCCGCCTTCCACCATATAGCACGCCAGGGTCCACGGGCTGCCGGAAAAACCGATCAGCGGCACGCGGCCATTGAGTTCCGTACGGATTTGCGTGACAGCCTTGAAGACATAGTCGAGCGATGCCAGGTCAGGTACTTGCAAGGCCTTCACGTCCTGTTCCGTGCGTAGCGGGCGCTCGAACTTCGGGCCTTCGCCATCGGCGAAATACAGGCCCAGGCCCATGGCGTCAGGCACCGTCAGGATGTCGGAAAACAGGATGGCCGCGTCGAGCGGGAAACGCTCCAGGGGCTGCAAGGTCACTTCGGTCGCGTAATCGGGATTCTTTGCCAGGCCCAGGAAGGAGCCGGCCCGCTCGCGCGTGGCGCGGTATTCGGGCAGGTAGCGGCCCGCCTGGCGCATCAGCCAGACGGGAGTGTGCTCGGTCGGCTGGCGCAGCAGGGCGCGCAGGAAAGTATCATTCTGGAGCGGAGCAAATTGTGGCATGGAAGGCAATCGAGCTTGGAGAAGCGGTATTATCGCATCCAATCGCCGCCATTTCATTGATTCCGGTGCCGCTTTGCAGCAATTGCCGCGCACAGCGATGACTTTCGTTGTGCCTGCCCTTCCATTATGATGATGCACGCCGCCGCGCGCCCTGACCCTGCCTGGCGGCCCTTGATCCCCTCACTATACGGAGCCCGCATGACCTCGACCGCATCCAGCACCCCTTATGGCATTTGGCCATCGCCGATCAGCGCGGCCATCGTGGCCGCCGGCGCCTCGCCGCTGACGCAGCTGGCCCTGGGCGGTGCGGATGGGACCGACGTGTTCTGGCTGGCCGGGCGCGCCAGCGAGGCGGGCCGCAACACCCTGCTGCGCCAGCGCGGCGCGCGTGTCGATGAATTGACGCCGGCGCCCTTCAATGTGCGCACCCGCGTGCATGAGTATGGCGGAGGCGCGTATGCCGTTGCCGGCGATACCGTGTATTTCTCGCATTTCGCCGACAACTGCCTGTACCGCGTGGCCGGCGACGACGCACCCGAAGCGTTTACCACGGGCGGCAGCACGCGCCATGCGGACTTCGTTGTCGATACGGCCCGCTCCCGCCTGATCGCCGTGCGCGAGCAGCATCCGGAAGAAGGTCATGCCCTTCCGGAAAACTGCCTGGCCGCCGTCGGCTTCGACGGACGCGAAACGGTGCTGGCGCGCGGCCACGATTTTTATGCGGCGCCGCGCCTGTCGCCGGACGGCAGCCAGCTGGCCTGGATCAGCTGGGACCACCCGCGCCTGCCGTGGCAAGGCACGGAACTGTGGCTGGCCGACGTGCACGCGGATGGCAGCCTCGGTTCGCCACGCCTGATCGCCGGCGGCGCGCGCGAGTCGATTTGCCAGCCGGAATGGTCGCCGAACGGCTTGCTGCACTTCGTTTCCGACAGCAGCGGCTGGTGGAATCTGTACCGCCTGCACGGCGCCAACATCGAGGCGCTGTGCCCGATGGAAGCGGAATTTGCCACGCCGCACTGGACCTTCGGCGGCAGCATGTACGGTTTTCTGTCCGACGACGAGATCGTCTGCACGTATATCCAGGCCGGCATCAGCTACCTGGCGCAATTGAACGTGGCGGCGGCCAAACTCGAGCCGATTCCCCACCCTTACCAGGAAATCCGCGAACTGCGCGTGGGCCCCGGCTTCGTCGCACTGCTGGGCGGCAGCCCCACCATTGCGCTGGAACTGGCGCGCATCGATTTGGCTAACCATGAGCTGGAAGTGCTGGCGCAGTCGATCACGGCGCTGCCCGCGCTCGCTTATCTGTCCGTGCCGCGCAGCTTGAGTTTTCCTAGCAGCAATGGCCGCACGGCGTACGCCTTCTTTTATGCGCCCACCAATGGCGACGTGCAGGCGCCGGCAGGAACCTTGCCGCCCGTCATCGTCATCAGCCATGGCGGCCCCACCAGCATGGCCAGCAATACATTAAAGCTGGCGACGCAGTACTGGACCAGCCGCGGCATCGGCGTGCTTGACGTCAACTATGGCGGCAGCAGCGGTTTCGGCCGCGAATACCGCGACGCGCTGCGCGGGCAATGGGGCATCGTCGACGTGGAAGACTGCATCGCCGGCGCGCGCTATCTGGCCGCCAACAGTCTGGCCGACCCCGAACGCCTGATCATCCGCGGCGGCAGCGCGGGCGGCCTGACGACCCTGTGCGCGCTGACCTTCCACGACGTCTTCAAGGCGGGCGCCAGTTACTATGGCGTGTCCGACCTGAAGGGCCTGGACAACGATTCGCACAAGTTCGAATCGCGCTACACGGACTACCTGATCGCTTCGCAGCCGCAAGCCGAGGCGCTGTACCTTGAGCGCTCGCCCATCCACCACACGGATAAACTGTCGCGCCCGATGATCTTCTTCCAGGGCCTCGACGACAAGGTCGTGCCGCCACAGCAGTCGCAGCTGATGGTCGACGCCTTGCAGGCGCGCGGCGTACCCGTCGCGTATGTCCCGCTCGAAGGCGAGGGCCACGGCTTCCGCAAGGCGGAAAACATCGTGCGCACCCTGGACGCGGAACTGTATTTTTACCAGCGCGTGTTCGGCCTGCCTGTGGCGGCCGGCGAGCCGCCCGTGCATATCGCCAATTTGCCCGCATGAACGAGCAACATGTAGAACAACATCTGCTGGACGAATTCGCCGCTCTGGAGCAGCATGAACAGATGATCCTGGCCTTGCTGGCGATCACGGGCGAACCGGTGGGCAAGCATGCCGTGTATGAACACTTGCAGCGCGCCAATGTCGTCGAACCGGACGGCACGCCATTTTCCCTGCTGGTGGTGACCAACATGCTGCAGCGGCTGACGCGTCTGGCGCTGGCCAGCGAGGTGGTGGGACGGGGCTTTGCCTGCGAAGCGAGGCTGCGCTGGCCTGCCATGCGCGCCGCCATCGAGCACCTGGTGTTTCGCGACCTGTGTCAGGCTATCGAGCTGATCAACCCCGTGCGCCGCAACTGGGATGGCTATGTGGAATTGCGCAGCTACCGGCAAGGCGTGGCGCGCCTGCGCATCGCCCTCTTGCGCAATGACGAGGTGCGCCACGTGGCCGCCATCCTGGCCGCCTGCATGGCGTGCTATGAAGCGCAGCAGCTGCATCCGCTGATCGAGATTTTCGGCCGCCCGTTCGAACCGGAAATGTTGTCTTTCGTCATGCCGCAACTGCAGGATGACATCCTGGCCGTACTACTGGGCAATGCGCCGCGCGAGCCGGCCACGGCGCACGCCATCCGCACGTACGCGCGCGCCCACCATGCGCGCCAGGCGGCCGCCGGCGACCATATCGGCGCTGCCTTGCCGCTGGCCCTGGCCGAAGACGCCCTGCTATGCGGCGAACTCGACGCGGCCGCCCGCTACCTGGCGGGCCAGCAGGGGCCGCAGGCGCTGTTTGTCGACAGCAGCATCGCTCTGTTGCGCGGCGAACATGCACACGCCGTGGCGGGCTTCGAGACAGCCTTGAAAGGACTGCGCAAGGAAGCAGGCAAGCGCAAGCTGTGCTTTACGGGCATCGGCGGCCACCTGTATGTACTTGCACTGCTGCGCGGCAACGACGCCAAGCTGCTGAAAAGCGCGGAAACCTATCTCGATATCGCCCTGCACGCGCAGCCGAACCACGACAGCATCGTCTACCAGCAGCTCAATACCTTGCGCCTGGTGCGCGCCGGCGTGCAGTTGGCGGAAAGCATCCCCACGCGCAGCTGGGAAACGGCACTGCAGGCGCAACTGTTCCAGGGCTTGCTGTACTACTGGCTGGCGCTACCGCAATTGAGCGAACGCAAGGACCAGCTGCGGTCGCTGGTGCAACAAGCGGACGCGGCCGGCTACGACCTGATCGCCGCGCAAGCGGCCGGCTTGCTGGGCTTGATGGGCGAGCCGCAGCAGGAGCGCTATGCCACGTCCAAGCGGGCGCAGCATGGCTTGACGGACATGGCGCCGTGGTTCGAGCGCCAGGAAGCGTGGCAGCGCCAGTTGAGCGCGCTGATCAACCTGCAGCAGAACGCGCCCGCCGAAGCGCTGGGCGGCGTCTCGCGCCTCGTCTGGCTGGTGGCATTCGACCCGCGCTTTGGCCTCACGGCCGTGGAAGTGCGCGAGCAGAAGCGCGACGCGCGCGGCGGCTGGAGCAAGGGCCGCGCCATGGGCCTCAAACGCCTGGCCGAAGAGGCGGGCGACATCGATTTCCTCACGCCGCAGGACGCGCGCGCGGCGGGCAGCATCGCGCCTTTTAAACAATACTATTCGTCGGCACCGCGCTATGAAGTCGAGCTGGACAAGGCTGCCATCTTGCTGGTGGGCCACCCGCTCGTCTTCTGGCTCGATCACCCCGACACAAGAGTGGAACTGATCGCCGGCGCGCCGGAACTCCTGATCAAATCCCACGAGGGGCAGCTGTGGCTGGGCATGCAGCCGCCCCTGCCCGACAACGGCAGCAATGTCGTGGTGCAGCGCGAGACGCCGACGCGCTTGCGCGTGGTACATATCCTCGATGAGCACCGGCGCATCGGCGCCATCGTGGGCCTGGGCCTGTCCGTGCCCCTGCATGCGGAAAAACAGGTGATGCAGGCCATCGGCGCCATCTCGTCCATGGTCACGGTGCAGTCCGATATTGGCGGCGGCGCCGGCGACGCGGAAGCGATCACGGCCGACCACCGCCTGCACGTGCACCTGCTGCCCTACCAGCAAGGCCTGAAAATGCAGATCTTGGTCCGCCCGCTGCTCGACAACGGCGCCTATTACGCGCCCGGCAGCGGCGCCGAAAGCGTGTTTGCCGACGTGGCGGGCCGGGCCGTGCAGGCGCGGCGCGACCTGAATGCGGAACGCGAAGCGCAGCGTCAGCTCATCGGGAAATGTCTGGTGCTGGAAGAGGCGGAAGAAGAGCATGGCGAGTGGCTGCTGGGCCAGCCTGCGCTGGGCTTGCAATTGCTGGTGGAGCTGCAGGCGCTCGATCCCGCCGGCATGGTATTGGCGTGGCCGGAAGGCGAAACCATGCGCGTGTCGAAACGCATCGACAGCGGCCAGATGCGCCTGAACATCAAGAGCGAAAAAGACTGGTTTGCCGCCAGCGGCGAAGTGCAGATCGACGAAGACAAGGTGATGGATTTGCGCGCCCTGCTCGATTTGATGCAGAACAATAAAAGCCGCTTCGTGGCCTTGGGCGACAACCAGTTCCTGGCGCTCAGCGACGAATTGCACCGTCGGCTGTCCGAGCTGGCCGCGTATGGCGAAGCGCATGCCGATGGCGTGCACATCCACCCACTGGCCGCCTTCGCGCTGGAAGAGCTGGCCAACGATGCGGGCGGCGTGAAGGCCGACAAATTGTGGCGCGAACACTTGCTGCGCCTGCGCGCCCTCGACGACTATCAGCCGCAGCTGCCCAGCACCTTGCAGGCGGACTTGCGCGACTACCAGCTGGCCGGCTACGAATGGCTGGCGCGCCTGGCGCACTGGGGCGTGGGCGCCTGCCTGGCCGACGACATGGGCTTAGGTAAAACCTTGCAGGCGCTGGCCCTGATCCTGGCGCGCGCGCCCAACGGCCCCACCCTCGTCGTCGCCCCCACGTCCGTGTGCATGAACTGGATCAGTGAAGCGCAGCGCTTCGCGCCCACCTTGAACATCAAACTGTTCGGCAGCGGCGACCGGGCCGACATGCTCGACACCCTGCAGCCCTTCGACGTGGTGGTGGCCAGCTACGGCTTGCTGCAGCAGGAAGCGGCGCTGTTTGCCGGCGTGCGCTGGCATACGATCGTGCTCGACGAAGCGCAAGCGATCAAGAATGGCGCCACCAAGCGCTCGCAAGCCGTGATGGCCCTGCAAGGCGATTTCCGCATGGTGGCCAGCGGCACGCCGCTGGAAAACCACCTGGGCGAATTGTGGAATCTGTTCCGCTTCATCAATCCCGGTTTGCTGGGCACCCTCGACCAGTTTAATTTGCGCTTCGCCGGTCCCATTGAGAAAGATCAGGATAAACGGGCGGCGGCCGGCGCGCGCCTGCGGCTGCGCCGCCTGATCGCGCCCTTCATCCTGCGCCGCACCAAGACGCAAGTGCTGTCGGAATTGCCGTCGCGCACGGAAATCGTGCTGGAGGTGGAATTGTCGCCGCAGGAAACGGCCCTGTACGAATCCCTGCGCCGCGAAGCGCTGGAAAAGCTGGCCATGGTGGAAGGGCCGGCATCAAAGAAAGCCATCCAGATCCTGGCGGAAATCATGAAACTGCGCCGCGCCTGCTGCAATCCGCAGCTCGTGGCGCCCGAGCTGGGCCTGGCCAGCAGCAAGCTGGCGGCGTTCGCCCAATTGCTGTCGGGCTTGCTGGAAAACCGCCACAAGGTGCTCGTCTTCAGCCAGTTCGTCGACCATTTGACCCTGATCCGCCAGCACCTGGAGCAGCATGGCGTGCGCTACCAGTATCTCGATGGCAGCACGCCCATGCAGGAGCGCAAGCGCCGCGTGGACGCCTTCCAGGCGGGTGAGGGCGACGTTTTCCTCATCAGCCTGAAGGCGGGCGGCATGGGCATCAATCTGACGGCGGCCGATTACGTGATCCACATGGACCCGTGGTGGAACCCGGCCGTGGAAGACCAGGCATCGGACCGCGCCCACCGCATGGGGCAATTGCGCCCCGTCACCATTTACCGCCTGGTGGCGAAACACACGATCGAGGAAGGCATCGTCGAATTGCACCAGCACAAGCGCGACCTGGCCGACAGTTTATTAGAAGGCAGCGACGCCGCCGCGCGCATGTCGGCCAATGACATGCTGGGCATGCTCCAAGAGGGGTTGAAAAAATGAACGGCGAAGCCGCGTTCCATGCGATGATCCATTTTCCCTGTTGCTCTCCCACGCCATGACCGACTATATCGCCACCAGCGCCGGCCAGCGCGCCACTTTTTTGTGCGGCAAATCCTGGACCGCCTACGTCAGCACCTTCCTCATTGCCGTGCTGCTGTTTTTTGCCGCCCTGCCGCTGGCCTTCAAGTACAACGCGCGCGCCGCCTTCGTCGTGCTGATCGGCTCGGCCCTGATCGTCGGCTACCGCCTGCTGACGATACGCAGCTACCAACTGTACTACGACGAGGCGGGCGTGTGGCTGGCCTCAGGTATCTTGCCGTGGAAAAAGAAACTCACGGGCGTGAAATGGCGCGACATGGATGAAGCCGTCTATGAAACGAACTTCTGGAGCTGGCTGTTCCAGTCCTATACGGTGCGCGTCAGCCAGCGCTACACGCAAGATATCGAAATCCACGCCACCGGCATGGCGCGCGGCAAGGATGCCGTGGCGGCCATCAATGCGCACCATCAGGAACTGCTGCGCGGCAGCGCCATCGTCGTCTAGCGTCGCGCGCTTCCGGCGCAAAAAACTGCGCAGCGACGGCAATTAATGCTAATCTTTGGGCCGCCCAGGCAAGCAAGGCCAACCTTTCAATAGTTGTTTGTTACTTATATTATCAGTTTATTATTTTCTGATGAGGACAAACGGCAAAATATTCAAGAGATAAACTATGCTGATAAAAAATAAAGTTGCGCTCGCCGCATTGATGATGGCGTTTACCCTGACACCGGCCAGCGCCGCCAAGAAGCCGCAGAAAAACGGCAAGGCCAGCACCAGCAGCAGCAAGAAAAAAACCGTCGCCAAGAAGGCGGCCGTCGTCAGCGCCGCCACGGCAGCCACGGTCGCGGCCGTCGCCAGCGAGAACAGCAGCGACCGTTCCATGAATAACCTCAGCGGTCAGTTCCTCACGGCCCTGTGGCGCCTGGACCCGGAAAGCGCAATTTCCGTCGGCAAGTACGATGGCGCCGCCAACCTGAGCATTCCCGACGCGGCCAGCCGCCAGAAGCAACTGGCTTTCATCGAAGAATGGCTGGGAAAGTTCGGCAAGCTGAATGCCAGCAAAATGTCGGACAAGCAACGTACCGACCTGGCCTTGCTGACGAATAAACTGCAATCGGACCGCTGGTACCTGACCACCTTCCGCGAATTCGAATGGAATCCCGCCCAGTACAACGTGGCCGGTTCCATCGACTTCATCCTGAACACGGAATATGCGGCCCAGCCGCAGCGCCTGCGCACCTTGCTCAAGCGCATCGCCACCGTGCCGCAATACTATGCGGCCGCGCGCGCCAGCATCGTCAATCCCACGCGCGAACACACGCAGCTGGCCATCGCCCAGAGCGCAGGCGTGCTCAGCGTGCTCGATGACTTGAACAAGACGGCACAGGGCTCGATCCTGACGCCGACGGAAAAACAGCTGTACAACGCGCGCATCGCCGCGGCCCGCACGGCCGTGCAAGGCTACGCGGCCTGGCTGACGGAACAGGATGCCGCGCTGGCGCAGAACGGCAACGCGCGCTCCTTCCGCATCGGCAAGGAGCTGTACGAACAGAAATTTGCCTACGATATCCAGGCCAGCGTGAGCGCCGAACAGATGTACCAGAAGGCCCTGGCCGCGCGCGAAAAGTTGCTTGAGCACATGGACAGCCTGTCCGACGAGCTGTGGGCGAAAACCATGGGCGCCACGGCCAAGCCGGCGGACCGCACGGCGAAGATCGGCATGGTGATTGACAAGCTCTCCAGCAACCACGTGGCGGCCGCCGATTTCGTGCCGGAAATCCGTCGCCAGATTCCCGAGCTGCAGGCATGGGTGACCAGCCACAACCTGCTGACGATGGATCCGAAAAAGCCCCTGGTCGTGCGTGAAACGCCCGCCTACCAGCGTGGCGTGGCCGGCGCCAGCATCGAAGCGCCCGGCCCGTACCGTCCGCAGGACCGCACCTATTACAACGTGACGCCGCTCGACGGCGAAACGCCGGAACAGGCGGAAAGCAGCTTGCGCGAATACAACCACTGGATCTTGCAGATCCTGAACATCCACGAAGCCATTCCCGGCCACTACACGCAGCTCGTCTACGCCAACAAGTCGCCGTCCTTGGTCAAGTCCATCTTCGGCAATGGCGCCATGATCGAAGGCTGGGCCGTGTATGGCGAGCGCATGATGCTCGAATCGGGCTATGGCAATAACGCGCCGGAAATGTGGCTGATGTACTCGAAGTGGAATTTGCGCAGCGTCACCAACACCATCCTCGACTACAGCGTGCACGTGCTGGGCATGACGGAAGCGCAGGCGCTCGACCTGCTGACGCGCCAGGCTTTCCAGACCCAGCGTGAAGCCAAGGAAAAATGGCGCCGCGTGCAGCTGAGTTCGGTGCAACTGACCAGCTATTTCAGCGGCTACAGCGAAATCATGGACTTGCGCGAACAGCGCAAGCAAGCGCTGGGCAACAAGTTCGTGCTGAAAGATTTCCACGAGCAATTCCTCAGCTACGGCAGCGCACCCGTGAAAGTCATCAAGGAACTGATGAATTAAGCGGTACGTCTTCCTACCTTGCAAAGGGCGCTGCGGCGCCCTTTTTGCATGCGTTTGCGCTGCCGCAAAGCACCGGCGTGCCGGTCCATTAAGCTCATGGGAAGGCAGGCGCCACCGTACTCCTCACTGGCAATTGCCGATTTTCCTGCTAGGCTGGATATCAGGAGCGTCTATGCATATGCCCATCCAGTTCGACACCCTCGATGACGCCAAACGCCTCGCCTCGGCCGGCGTGCCCACGCAGCAGGCGGAAGCCCATGCCACGGCGCTGGGTGAAGTACTGGGTTCGGCCGTGGTCGTGCATGGCGAGCTGGCGGCGCTGGAGCGCAATCTGCTGGGGGAAATCAAGCTGGTGGCGCAAAAGGTCGATACCAGAGTGGATGCGCTGGAACTGAAATTCGATACCAAAATAGATGCCCTGGAGCAAAAATTCGACGCCCGCCTGGAACGCCTGGACTTGCGCCATGGCGCCGACATGAAACACGTCTACTGGATGATGAGCACCCTGATCCCGCTCAACCTGGGCATCCTCAGCAAACTGATGCTGCAGTAAGCATTCACCAACTTCCCTGATGATAAAAAAGCCGCTGCTCCCGAAGGAGGTCAGCGGCTTTTGCTTGCGAGTATTGTAGACCGTCTAGGACGCTTCTTCCGGCGCCTGGGTTGCCTTGACGAAGATGGGCGCCACCAGCAGGCCCAGCTCGAACAACAGGCACATCGGGATGGCCAGCGAGAACTGACTGACCACGTCCGGCGGCGTGACGATGGCGGCAATCACGAAGGCGCCGACGATGATGTAGGGACGCACTTCCTTGAGTTTCGCGATGGAAACCAGCCCCATGCGCACGAGGATCACCACCACCACGGGCACCTCGAAGGTGGCGCCAAAGGCCAGGCACATCGACATGACGAAATCGAGGTAGTTTTCGATATCGGGCGTTACCGCGATCGACGATGGCGAAAAGTCGCTGATGAAGTGGAAGACGCGGCCAAACACAAAGAAATAGCAGAAGGCCACGCCGGCGATGAACAGCAGGGACGACGAAATGACCAGCGGCGCGATCAGGCGCTTTTCATGCGTGTACAGGCCGGGGGCAATAAACGCCCACATCTGGTACAGCACCCAGGGCAAGGCGACGATGAAGGCGATCACCAGGGTCACTTTCATCGGCACCAGGAACGGCGAGATGACGCCGGTGGCGATCATTTTCGAGCCGGCCGGCAGCGAGGCGATCATCGGCGCCGCAATAAAATCGTAGATATGCGAAGGGCCGGGCCAGTAAAACAGCACGGCGCAGACGACGGCGATGCCGATCGAGGCCTTGACCAGGCGGTTGCGCAGCTCGACCAGATGCGAGATAAAAGTTTCTTCCACCGGGGATTTGCTACTCATGAGTAAAAGGAGGAGGAGCTGGCGCGCGGACGGAAGCGCGCCACGCGGGCGGCGGCCGACTGCACGTGCAGCTTGCCGCCATGGCGCTGCTTGTACCAGCCAGGGATGGCGGAATTGCGCACCAGCTTCTTGCGGCGGAATTCGCGCGCCTTGCGGGCCAGGTCATCGTTGGTGGCGCGCAGCATGGCTTCATGGGCATCGTGATGCCCCTCATACGAGCTGGCATCGCCGCGCCAGGCGTTTTCCACCTCGGCCAGGTTGCCGGAGATCGAGTTTTCCACGCCATGCATGGATTTCTCCACGCTTTGCTTGACAGAATGGGCCGCATCCTGCACTTCCTTCTGCAGGTTTTTCAGCTCTTCCA
Organism: Janthinobacterium sp. BJB426; assembly: GCF_002735705.1. Classification (GTDB taxonomy): domain Bacteria; phylum Pseudomonadota; class Gammaproteobacteria; order Burkholderiales; family Burkholderiaceae_D; genus Janthinobacterium. The sequence goes on along the minus strand of NZ_PDZL01000011.1, from coordinate 77,840 downwards.
TTTCAATTTCGCGCGAAACTTCGGATTTCACCTGGTTCAGATAGCGTTGCGCGCGGCCATACAGGGTACCGGCCATGCGCGCCACTCTCGGCAACTTTTCAGGGCCGATGACTATCAACGCAACCACGCCGATGATGGCGATTTTAGAGAGACCGAGATCGATCATAAGCGGACAAGGGCTGTTACCGGACGAGGCAAGCGCCCCGCCACGCTATCAGAACTTGCTTTTCTCTTTCGTTTCGACGTCGATGGTGCTTTTGTCGGCCACTTGCGATGGCGCAGCAGGAGGGGTATTGGCTGCCGGAGCGTCATCTTCGCCCTTGACGCCATCCTTGAAGCCTTTGACGGCCTTGCCGATATCACCGCCGATATTGCCCAGTTTCTTGGTGCCGAAGACCAGCATCACAATGACCAGAACGATCACCCAGTGCCAAATACTCAATGAACCCATCACATTCTCCTTGCGGGACGGTGCCCGAATAGCGTCGACCAATGCCGGTAGTATACACGTGAACCCGGCGCGCAGCGAAATCAGTGTTGACCGCGCCAGGGGCGGGGACCGCCGTACACATGCATGTGCAGGTGATACACCTCTTGCCCGCCGTTCGGGCCGCTGTTGATCATGGTCTTGAAGCCGCCGGCAGGCGTGCCATCGGCGTCATACGTGACGGCGCAGCCGAACTCGGCAGCGAGCTTCGGCGCCAGGCGCAGCAGCTTGCCCAGCATGTCCGTATGGCTGTCGTCGCAATCGGACAGGCTGGCCACGTGGCGCTTCGGGATCAACAGCAGGTGCACGGGGGCGGCCGGGTTGATGTCCTTGAAGGCCAGCAAGTCCTCGTCCTCATACACGATGGACGAAGGAATTTGTTTTGCAGCAATCTTGCAGAAAATACAGTTATCCACGCACGCTCCAGTAGGTCAGTGTTTGTCTGTTTCGCCGGCGTCGCGCAACTCATCCTTGCGTGCCGCCTTTTCTTCCAGGCCGGACAGGCCTTCGCGGCGCGCCAGCTCGTCGAGCACCTGCTGCGGCGTCAAGTCGAACTGCGCCAGCATCACCAAGCTGTGAAACCACAGGTCGGCGCATTCGTACAGGACCTTCGACGGGTCGTTGTCGCGGCGCGCATCCTTGGCGGCCATCACCGTTTCCGTGGCCTCTTCGCCGATTTTTTTCAAAATCGCATCGTCGCCCTTGGCAAACAGGCGCGCGACATACGAGGTGGCGGGGTCGCCGCCGTTGGCCAGCTTGCGCGATTCGATCACGGCGGCCAGGCGCTTCAGGGTTTCACTCATTTGCTCTTGCTTTCCGCGTAAATCGTCTCAGGGTCTTTCAGGACGGGGTCGGTGACTTGCCATTCACCCGTTTTCTCGTCGCCTTCGAATTTCTGGAAGAAGCACGAATGGCGGCCCGTATGGCAGGCGATGCCGCCCGCTTGCTCGATTTTCAGCAAGACCACGTCTTCATCACAATCGAGGCGGATTTCCAGCACCTTTTGCGTGTGGCCCGACTCTTCGCCCTTGTGCCACAGTTTCTTGCGCGAACGGCTCCAGTATACGGCTTCGCCCAGCTCCACCGTGCGCGCCAGCGCGTCGCGGTTCATCCAGGCGAACATCAGCACGTCATTGCTGCCCGCTTCCTGCGCAATCACGGGCACCAGGCCGTGCTCGTCCCATTTGACCTTTTTCAGCCACTTGGCATTGCTTGCTACGATGGTTCCGTTTTGCATGTTCTTCTATCCTGCCTATATTTACTGCTGATATTTACGCCAGACGCATGGGAATGCCCTGCTGCGCCATGAACCGCTTGGCTTCCTGCACCGTGTGCTGGCCATAATGGAAGATGCTGGCGGCCAGCACGGCGTCCGCGCGGCCCACCTTGATGCCATCGACCAGGTCCTGCAAGCCGCCCACGCCGCCCGAGGCGATCACGGGAATGCTGACGGCGTCGGACACGCCGCGCGTCAGGCCAAGGTCGAAGCCGACCTTGGTGCCGTCGCGGTCCATGCTGGTGAGCAAGATCTCTCCGGCGCCCAGGCTTTCCATTTTACGCGCCCATTCGAAGGCGTCCAGGCCGGTGGCCGTGCGTCCGCCATGGGTAAACACTTCCCATTTGCCGGGCGACACCTGCTTGGCGTCGATGGCGACGACGATGCATTGCGAGCCGTGCTTTTGCGAGGCTTCGTACACCAGTTGCGGATTCGTCACGGCCGAGGTGTTGATGCTGACCTTGTCGGCGCCCGCGTTGAGCAGCCGGCGCACGTCTTCCACCACGCGCACGCCGCCGCCCACGGTCAGCGGAATGAACACTTGCGACGCGACGGCTTCGATGATGTCGAAGATCAGGCCACGGTTGTCGCTCGAGGCAGTAATGTCGAGGAAAGTGATTTCGTCGGCGCCCTGCTCATCATAGCGGCGGGCAATTTCCACCGGGTCGCCGGCGTCGCGCAATTCCGTGAAATTGACACCTTTGACAACGCGGCCATTGGTCACGTCGAGGCAGGGGATGATACGTTTTGCAAGCATGATGGTATCCAGATTGTCGCCTGGCCAGGGCATGCACGCGCACGCCCTGGCCAGGCAGGCTTAAACGGCGGCGTCGGTCAGTTCGTCGGCGCGTTCCTGCGCCTGCGCCAGGTCGATCGTGCCTTCATAGATGGAACGGCCGCAGATCACGCCTTCGATACCTTCGGCCTGGACCGCGCACAGCGCTTCCACGTCGCCGATATTGTGCAGGCCGCCCGAGGCGATGACGGGGATCTTGACGGCTTGCGCCAGCTTGACGGTGGCCTCGATATTGATGCCGCCCATCATGCCGTCGCGGCCGATGTCCGTGTAGATGATCGATTCGACGCCGTAGGCTTCGAATTTTTTCGCCAGGTCGATCACTTCGTGGCCCGACATCTTGCTCCAGCCATCCGTTGCCACTTTGCCATCTTTTGCATCGAGGCCGACGATGATGTGGCCCGGGAAGGCGCCGCAGGCGTCGTGCAGGAAGCCGGGGCTTTTCACGGCCGCCGTGCCGATGATGATGTAGGTGATGCCGGCGTCGAGGTAGCGCTCGATGGTGTCGAGGTCACGGATGCCGCCGCCCAGCTGCACGGGGATTTCCTCGATGTCATTTTCCACGGCGAAATCTTGCACCGCCTTCAGGATGGCCTTGACGGCGCCTTCGTTCTTCGGCTTGCCGGCAAAAGCGCCATTCAGGTCGACCAAATGCAGCCGGCGCGCGCCTTGCATCAGCCAATGGCGGGCCATCTCGGCCGGGTCTTCGGAAAATACGGTGGCAAGTTCCATATCGCCTTGTTTCAGGCGTACGCAGTGACCGTCTTTCAGGTCGATGGCGGGAATAAGCAGCATGGTCAGTGTGGTCTAGAGTGAGTGAGAGGCGGAAAAAAAGCCGGAGAGCTAACGTTAAGGTTGCCAGTGAACGAAGTTCTTGTACAGCTGCAAGCCAGCGGCAGCGCTTTTTTCAGGGTGAAACTGTGTCGCGAAAATATTATCACGGGCGACGGCGCAGGCGAACGGCGCGCCATAGACAGTCTCGCCCACCGTGTGCGCCGCCTCTTGAGGTTGAGCAAAATAACTGTGCACAAAGTAAAAATACGCGTTGTCGGCGATGCCATCCCACATGACATGGGACGCCGTTTGCCGCACCTGGTTCCAGCCCATTTGCGGCACCTTGAAGCGCGAGCCGTCTTCCTGCACCTGGCCGTCGAGCTGGAAGCGCACGACTTTGCCTGGCAGCAAGCCCAGACCGGCCGCATTGCCCTCTTCGCTGCCGTCGAACAGCATTTGCTCGCCGATGCACACGCCCAGCACGGGCTTGCTGTCGGCGGCGCGCAACAGCGCCTCCAGTACACCTGATTCGCGCAGGCTGCGCATGCAGTCGGGCATGGCGCCCTGGCCCGGCAAGACGATGCGGTCGGCGCTGTCGATGTCTTGCGCCAGTCCGGAAATGCGCACGTCGGCTTCCGGCGCTACGGCACGCAAGGCCTGCGCCACCGAGCGCAAATTACCCATGCCGTAATCCACCACCACAATTTTATTCATGTTTGATCTCGGAATCTACAGTGGTTCGCGGGCGCTTACAGGCTGCCCTTGGTCGATGGAATGATGCCGGCCGCGCGCTCGTCGAGCTCGGCAGCCATACGCAGCGCGCGGCCAAAGGCCTTGAACACGGTTTCGCACTGATGGTGGGCATTCGTGCCGCGCAAGTTGTCGATATGCAATGTCACGCCCGCATGGTTGACGAAGCCGCGGAAAAATTCCAGGGTCAGGTCGACGTCGAAGCCGGCGATCATGGCGCGCGTAAACGGGATGTGGTATTCGATGCCCGGGCGGCCCGAGAAATCGAGCACCACGCGCGACAGCGCCTCGTCCAGCGGCACATACGCGTGGCCGTAGCGGCGGATGCCCTTCTTGTCGCCGATAGCCTTGGCTACGGCCATGCCCAAGGTGATGCCCACGTCTTCCACCGTATGGTGATTGTCGATATGCACGTCGCCCGTCGCTTCGATATCCAGGTCGATCAAGCCGTGGCGGGCGATCTGGTCCAGCATATGGTCGAGGAAGGGCACACCGGTGTTCAGCTTTTGCTGGCCCGTGCCATCCAGGTTGAGGGCGACGCGAACTTGCGTCTCATTGGTGTTGCGCGTGATTTCTGCGGTGCGGTTCATGGGAGGCTCTGGCGATAGGCTAAACGAGGGATGCCTTGAAGGCATCGTAAAAAAGGGAATTTTCTTCCGGGGTGCTGACGCTGATGCGCAGGCAATTGGCCAGCGCAGCATGCATTTTACTCATATTTTTAATTAAAACCCTGCGGGCAAGCAGTTTTGCGCAAACATCGTCGGAATCAGCCACACGAATCAAAAGAAAATTTGCCTTCGAGGGGAAGACCGTTACGCCCGGCAATTCCGCCAGGCGCAGCGCCAGATCGTCGCGAGCGCTGTTGAGCAAATCCGCCTGGGCATTCAACACATCGAGGTGTTCGAGCGCGAATTCGGCCGCCGCCTGGGTCAGCACGTTCACATTGTACGGCGGGCGCACTTTTTCAAATTGCGCCAGCAGGGCCGGCGCGGCCGACATGTAGCCGAGGCGGATGCCGGCCAGGCCCAGTTTCGACACGGTGCGCATCACCACCAGGTTTTCATATTCGGGCAAACGGCCCATGAAGCTGTGCTGCGCGAACGGTTCATACGCTTCGTCGACGACGGCGATGCCCGTGTCGCCGAGGGCCGCCAGGATGCGCTCGATGTCGCCAGTGGCAAACAGGTTGCCCGTCGGGTTGTTCGGATACGCAAGGAAGACCAGCGCCGGGCGATGCTGTTCGATCGCCGCCAGCATGGCCGGCATGTCCAGGCTGAAGTCCGCCTGCAAAGGCACGCCGACAAAATCCATGCCGGCAAACTGCGCCGAGCGCGCATACATGACGAAGGCCGGCACGGGCGCCAGCAGCACGGCGCGCTGGCCAGGCTCCTGGCGGGCGCACGCCATGGCCAGGATGGAAATGAGTTCATCGGAGCCATTGCCCAGCATGACGTCGTAACCGGCGGGCACGCCGAGTCTGGCGCAAATGGCCGCCTGCAGGCTGGCGTAGGACGGCGGATAGCGGTTCAGCGCCACGCCGGCCAGGCGCGCGCCCAGTTCCTCGCGCAGCTGCGGCGGCAGCGGATACGGGTTTTCCATCGCATCGAGTTTGATGTAACCGCTGGCATCGGCTACCTGGTAGCTTTTGACGGCCCGCACATCGGAGCGCACGGTGTTGCTGATTAACTGATCGAGGAAAGACATGCTGCAAACACTCCTGATGAAATTAAATGACGACGTCTTCCGGCACGGCGGCGCTGCGCGCCTTGCGGGCCGGTGCTTTTTTCACGGCGGGCGGCTTTTTCACGGCAGCCGGCTTCTTGGCAGCCGTCGGTTTCTTTGCTGCCGCCCTGGCGGGCTTGGACGCGGCCAATGTGGCCGGTGCGGCCAGCTCCTGCGTCAGCGCCGCCAGCCGTTGTTCGATGATGGCGCAGTAGTCGGGGTTCAGTTCAAAGCCGACGAAATCGCGCCCGCAACGCTTCGCCGCCAGGGCCGTGGTGCCGCTGCCCATGAACAGGTCGAGCACCACGCCGCCGGGCGGGCACGACGCCTTGAGCATGCGCTCGATGATTTCGAGCGGCTTTTGCGTCGGGTGGTCGGCCCGCTCCGGATGTTCCTTGTGCAGGCGCGACACGCTCCACAAGTCTTTCGGGTTGTAGCCCACTTCCAGCCATTTCGCGCCGATGAAGATCGAGCGCGAACGGGCTTTCTTGGTAGCCGCGTCGTAGGCGATGCGCACCGCGTCAAGGTCGAAGTAGTAATCCTTGCGCTTGACGAAGAAGCCGATGGTGTCGTGCACCGATGAAAAGCTGCGCACGCTGCCGCCCATGGACGGCACGCGGCGGTCCCAGATGATTTCATTCATCATCGCCATGCGCTGCTTCAGCATGACGAAGATCTCCGGCGAATAGCGCCAGGTCAGAAAGATGTACAGGCTGCCGTTGGCTTTCAGCTTGGGCAGCGCCGCATCGATCCACTGTTCCGTCCAGCGCAGGTAGTCGGCCACCGACTGCTGGTCCGAGGCATTGCCGTAATCCTTGCCCAGGTTGTACGGCGGATCCGTCAGGATCAGGTCCACCGAGCCATCGGGAATGCGCGCCAGCCCCGCCAGCGCATCTTCGCAATAGACCCGGTTGACCCAGTCCGGCTGCTCCGCCAACTTCGTCATGGCTGCGGCTTCAGGCGCAGTTCGGCGCTGCGCGCGTGCGCCTGCAAGCCTTCGCCATACGCCAGCGTGGCGGCGACACGGCCCAGGGTTTGCGCACCCGCTTCACTGACGTAAATGATGGAGGAGCGCTTCTGGAAGTCGTACACGCCCAGCGGCGACGAAAAGCGCGCCGTGCGCGACGTTGGCAGCACGTGATTGGGACCGCAGCAATAGTCGCCCAGCGACTCGGACGAAAAGCGGCCCAGGAACATGGCGCCCGCGTGGCGGATCTGCTCGGCCCACTGCTGCGGGTTGTCCGCCGAGATTTCCAGGTGTTCCGCGGCGATGCTGTTGGCGATCTCGCACGCTTCTTCCATGCTGCGCACCTTGATCAGCGCGCCCCTGTCCTGCAGCGAGGTGCTGATGGTGGCCTGGCGCGGCATCGTCGGCAGCAGCTTGGCGATGCTCTCTTCGACTTGCGCGATGTAATCGGCGTCCGGGCACAGCAGAATCGCCTGCGCCAGTTCGTCGTGCTCGGCCTGCGAAAACAGGTCCATCGCCACCCAGTCGGGGTCCGTCGTGCCGTCGCACAGCACGAGAATTTCCGACGGCCCGGCGATCATGTCGATGCCGACGATACCGAACACGCGGCGCTTGGCGGCAGCCACATAGGCGTTGCCGGGGCCGACGATCTTATCCACGGCGGCGATCGTCTGCGTGCCATACGCCAGCGCGCCGACAGCTTGCGCACCGCCGATGGTGATCACGCGCGTCACGCCGGCGATTGCGGCGGCGGCCAGCACCATCTGGTTTTTCACGCCATCGGGCGTCGGCACCACCATGATGATCTCGCCCACGCCCGCCACGTGCGCGGGAATGGCGTTCATCAGCACGGACGATGGATACGCTGCCTTGCCGCCCGGGACGTAGATGCCGACCCGGTCCAGCGGCGTGATCTTCTGTCCCAGCACAGTGCCATCGGGCTCGGTGTAGCTAAAGCCGCGCAATTCCTCGCGCTGGCGTTCGTGGAAGGCGCGGATGCGCTGCGCGGCGATCTGCAGCGCCTCGCGCTGGGCCGACGGCAAGCCGTTCAGGGCTGCCTGCAATTCGGCTTGCGAAATATCAAACGCCGCCATTTCCGCCGCGCCGCCATGCGGGATGCGGTCGAAAAGGTTGGTGTATTCCAGTACGGCGGCATCGCCGCGCGTTTTCACATCGGCCAGGATTTTTGCGACCGACGTTTCAATCGCTGCATCGGTGCCCGCCTCGAACGCCAGCAAGGTGTCGAGCGATTGTTGGAAACCATCCTGGCTTGAATCGAGCTTGCGTATCTGTATCGGCATAATCGGCTTTCTGCTACTGAATAAGTCTAGGCTTGCGAATTAGTTTGCGAAGCGCGTTCAAACGCCTCGATGATCGGCTGCAAGCGCTCGCGCTTGAGCTTGAGCGCAGCCTGGTTGACCACCAGGCGCGACGAAATTTCCATGATGTGCTCGACCTCGACGAGGTTGTTCGCGCGCAAAGTGCTGCCCGTGCTGACCAGGTCGACGATGGCGTCGGACAGGCCGACCAGCGGCGCCAGCTCCATCGAGCCATACAGCTTGATCAGGTCGACGTGCACGCCCTTGGCGGCGAAATGCTCGCGCGCCGTGTGCACGAACTTGGTGGCCACGCGCAAGCGCGCGCCCTGGTGCACGGCCTTTTCGTAGTCAAAACCGGCCTGCACCGCCACCGACATGCGGCAGGCGGCGATATTCAGGTCGATCGGCTGGTACAGGCCTTCGCCGCCGTGTTCGAGCAAGACATCCTTGCCCGCCACGCCGAAATCGGCCGCGCCGTACTGCACGTAGGTCGGCACGTCGCTGGCGCGCACGATGATGACGCGCACGTTCGGATCGTTGGTGGCCAAAATCAGCTTGCGCGAAGTCTCCGGGTTTTCCAGCACCTTGATGCCGGCCGCTTCCAGCAGCGGCATGGTGTCCTCAAAAATGCGGCCCTTCGAGAGCGCCAGGATCAGCTGGGAGCTGTCACCGTTGTTCGATCCGTTCATGCTCGTTCCTTTTCTTGTTTTTACTTGATGCGCACGATGTTCGCGCCGACGGCCGACAATTTCACTTCCATGCGGTCGTAGCCGCGGTCGAGGTGATAGATGCGGTCGATCAGCGTTTCGCCATCGGCGGCCAGGGCCGCGATCACCAGCGACGCCGAAGCGCGCAGGTCGGTCGCCATCACGGGCGCGCCGCGCAGCTGCTTGACGCCGGCGATGATGGCCGTGTTGCCTTCGATGGTGATGTCGGCGCCCAGGCGGTTCATTTCCTGCACGTGCATGAAGCGGTTCTCGAAAATCGTCTCGGTAACGCGGCTGGCGCCGTTGGCAATCGTGTTCACGGCCATGAACTGCGCCTGCATGTCGGTCGGGAAGCCCGGGTATTCGGTGGTGCGGAAGCTGACGGGGTTCGGACGGGCCGACATCTCGGCACGGATCCAGTCGGCGCCGAAGGTCATCGTCAGGCCCATGGCGCGCAGCTTGTCGAGCGCCGCGTCGAGGATATCGGTGCGCACATTGCGCAGGGTGATATCGCCGCCCGTGGCCGCCACGGCGCACAGGAAGGTGCCCGTTTCGATACGGTCGGCGATCACCGCGTGCGAGGCGCCGTGCAGGGCGTCCACGCCCTGGATCACCAGGCGACTGGTGCCGATGCCGTCGATCTTCGCGCCCATGGCCACCAGCAGGTGCGCCAGGTCGGTTACTTCCGGTTCGCAGGCGGCGTTTTCCAGGATGGTCTCGCCTTCGGCCAGGGTCGCGGCCATCAGCAGATTCTCGGTGCCGGTGACGGTGATCATGTCGGTGACGATGCGCGCGCCTTTCAGCTTGGCGCACTTGGCGTAGATGTAACCCGCTTCGATGCGGATCTCGGCGCCCAGCGCCTCCAGGCCCTTGATATGCTGGTCGACGGGACGCGAACCGATGGCGCAGCCGCCCGGCAAGGACACCTTGGCTTCGCCGAAGCGCGCCAGCAGGGGACCGAGCACGAGGATCGAGGCGCGCATGGTTTTCACCAGTTCGTACGGCGCTTCCAGGGTATCGATGGCGCTGCCGTTGAGGAGCACGCGGTCGCCGTCCTGCTGCACTTTCAGGCCCGTCTGGCCCAGCAGTTTCAACATGGTGGCCACGTCGTGCAGATGCGGCACGTTCGTCAGGTCCAGGTCGCCCGCAGTCAGCAGACCCGCGCACAGGATGGGCAGGGCGGCGTTCTTCGCGCCGGAGATGGCGATGTCGCCGTTCAGGCGGTTGCCGCCGTTGATGAGGAGCTTGTCCATGTGCTTATCCTTGGAATTCTTCAGGTGTCAGGGTTTTCATCGACAGCGCGTGGATTTCTTCGCGCATGCGGTCGCCCAGCGCCGCGTAGACGATCTGGTGGCGCTGGATCAGACGCTTGCCGGCAAACGCGGGCGAAACGATCACGGCCTGGAAGTGCTGGCCATCGCCCTCCACTTCGAGGTGCGTGCATTCGAGGCCGGCCGACAGGTAGCCGTGGATCAGTTCTGGAGTGGTGGTCACGATAAGTCCTTGATATTGAATAATGTAGTGATGTGATATGCCGCAATCAGTGGCGCAATTAGTGGCGCAAACGATAGCCGCTCTTCAGCAGGCGAATCGATGCCAGCGCCAGGATCACGAGGAAGCCGGCGACGATGGAAAGACTGAGCCACGGGCTGACGTCGGACACGCCGAAGAAGCCGTAGCGGAAGCCGTCGATCATGTAGAAGAAGGGATTCAAATGCGACACCGTCTGCCAGAACGGCGGCAGCGAATGGATCGAATAGAACACGCCCGACAAAAAGGTGGCCGGCATGATCAGGAAGTTCTGGAAGGCGGCCAACTGGTCGAATTTTTCAGCCCAGATGCCGGCGATCAGGCCCATGGTGCCCAGCATGGCGGCGCCCAGGAAGGCGAAGACGACGATCCACAGCGGCGCGACAAACGACAGGTCGGCGAACCAGCACGTGATGGCGAAGACGCCAAAGCCCACGGCCAGGCCGCGCGCGACGGAAGCAAGTACATACGCCGAGAAGATTTCCCAGTGCGACAGGGGCGTCAGCAGCACGAACACCAGGTTGCCCGTGATCTTGGACTGGATCAGCGAGGACGAGGAATTGGCGAACGCGTTTTGCAGCACGCTCATCATCACCAGGCCGGGAATCAGAAAGGCCGTGTAGCTGACGCCGGGGCTCGGCTCCACGCGGCCGTCGAGCACATGGCCGAACACCAGCAGGTACAGCATCGACGTGAGCACGGGCGCGGCCACGGTTTGCGTCGCCACTTTCCAGAAGCGCAGCGTCTCTTTGTAGACGAGGGTGCGAAATCCTGTCGAAATCATACGGTACCTTTATCCATGATCTGCAAGAAGATATCTTCCAGGTCGGCTTGTTGCAATTGCATTTCATCGATCTCGGCGCCCGCTTCGCGCAGGCGGGCGAGGATTTTCTCGACTTCGCTGTATTCGTTGACGCGCAGGCTGAACTTGTTCGGCGCCTGCTGTTCTTCCGGGTGCAGCACCAGGTGCTGCAGGTCGGCCGGCAGGGCGCCGTGTTTCAGGTGCACCTGCAGCTGCGAGCCGGCGATGCGACGGATCAGGGCCGACATGGTGTCGAGCGCCACCACCTTGCCGGTTTTCAGCATGGCGACGCGCTGGCACATGGCTTGCGCCTCTTCCAGGTAGTGGGTGGTCAGGACGACCGTGTGGCCGCCTTCTCGGTTCAGGCGCGAAATGAACTTCCACAGGGTCTGGCGCAGTTCCACGTCGACGCCGGCCGTCGGCTCATCGAGCACGATGACGGGCGGCTTGTGCACCAGCGCCTGGGCCACGAGCACGCGGCGCTTCATGCCGCCGGACAGCGCGCGCATATTCGTGTCGGCCTTGCCGGTCAGGTCGAGGTTTTCCATGACCTCGTCGATCCACTTGTCGTTGTTCGGCAAGCCGAAGTAACCGGATTGCAGGCGCAGGGTTTCGCGCACGGTGAAAAACGGGTCGAACACCAGTTCCTGCGGCACCACGCCCAGGTTGCGGCGCGCATTGCGGAAGTCCGTGACCACGTCGTGGCCATGGATCTTGACGGTGCCCGCGTCGGGACGTATCAGGCCGGCGATGATGGAAATGAGGGTGGTCTTGCCGGCGCCGTTCGGGCCGAGCAGGCCGAAAAATTCGCCCTCCTCGATGGCCAGCGACACGCCGCCCAGCGCCTTGAGCGATTTATAGCTCTTTTCTACATTCGTGATTTGAATTGCGGTCATGTGCTTGTTTCAAGTGTAATGCGTCTGGTGTGATGCGCCAGTTGCCGGAGACATCCAGGCCGGCAGGCCGGTGCAGGGCGCCGCCTTCAGGCGAGGACGGCGCAACAGTCAATTATAGTTGGAAAATTCGTGGAACACTTGGAGATCAATCCGGCGGCGCTGCTGGCCTGCCGGCTTGAAAGCTACTGCTGATGCGGGGAGTGGGACAGGATCAATGATGATGCAGGTCGGACGGGCTGCGTTCGGCGTGGCCGCCGGCGCTGGCGCAGTCGTCGGCGCTCAGGGTGCTCGAAACGAGCGAGCACACGCCATACAGCTTGGTGAGGTTTTTCAGGTTGTTCGGCAGGTTTTTCAGCTCCAGCACGCCGCCGGCATCCTGCGCGGCGCGTTGCCACGTCAGCATGACGGAGACGGCTGCCGAATCGACGGCCTTGACGTTGCGCAAGTCAAACTTCGTCTGACCCGAGCGAATGGCGTCCAGACCCTGCTCCAATGCCGAAGTGGCATTGTGCACGGTCAGGGAAGTCAGGGACTGCAAGGTGTCGAGAGAGTCTGGCATGGCGTCGGGCTGCGCTGGTCTGGAGCTGGGTCAGGAGCTATATGATAGCCGATTATTTGGCTTTGGCAGCGGGACGGCTGGCCAGGGCCTTGTTTTTCGCCGACAAGGTCTTGATCAGGCCATCGACGCCGCCCTTGCTGATCTCGCTGGCAAAGCTGCTTTTGTAGGTTTCCACCAGCCACGCGCCCAGCACGTTGATGTCATAGATCTTCCAGCCGGACGGGGTTTTCGCCACACGGTAGTTCAGGGGCACGGGTTCGCCGCGCGCCACGTTCACTTGCGAGCGCACTTCCACTTCCGTGTCGCTAGGGTCGGCGCGCAGCGGCTTGAATTCCACGGTTTCGTTCTTGATCTGCGACAGGGCGCCCGAATACGTGTAGATCAGCAAGGTGCGAAATTCCGCGGCCAGCTGCTTTTGCTGGTCGGGCGTGGCATCGCGCCAGTGGCGGCCGGCGGCCAGGGCCGTCATGCGCTGGAAATCCACGTACGGCAATATCTTGCTTTCCACCAATTCGGTGACGCGCTTGATATCGCCAGCCTGGATGGCCTTGTCGTTCTTGGCCGTGTCGATCACGTCCTGGCTGATGCGTTTGACCAATACGTCCGGCGCTTCCACGGCGGGGGCGGCCTGGGCGGCGGTGGCAAAGGCGATGGTGGCCATCGCCAGCAGTTGTTTCATCAATTTCATGGTTCTACCTTTCATGGTGTTGCTATGCACCGGCTGGCGTTGATCGCAGCCGTGGTGTTCCTGTAGCGGAGTTTACTCCTGCGGCTTGGTCTCGGCGGCAACGGTATTGCTACCAGATGTTACGAGGTCCGCGGGTGTCACAACCGCGGCGGCCGTGGCCGCAGGGACGTCGCTGGCCGGTTGCGGTTTTGCCTCGTACTCCGGCTCATAATCGCTGGTGTCGTTTTTTGGCACTTTGCGGTCGCGGCGATCCGTATCGCCATCGAAAACCTTGCTTTCGCGCGCCTGCAGGAAGCCGTCGCGGATGAATTCATAACGGTCCAGCGCGGCCGCTTCCATCAGGTTGGTCGCGTCGAGCAGCGCGGCGCGCTTGTCGACCACGCGCGTCACCGTGCCGATATTGCGCACATTGACCGGATCCTTGTAGCGCCATGGGTCGCCCGTGATATCGAGCGGCAGGGCCACCGTGTCGCGCACGGTCGATGGGCCCAGCAGCGGCAGCATCACGTACGGACCAGGCTGGACGCCATACCAGCCCAGGGTCTGGCCAAAATCTTCGTTATGCTTGGGAATGCCCGCCTGCGACGCGATGTCGATCAAGCCGAGGATACCGAAAGTCGAGTTCATGCTGACGCGCACGACGTCTTGCAAGCCCGCCTCGCCCTTGCCTTGCAGCAAATTGTTCACGGCGCTCCACACATCGGACAAGTTGCCGAAGAAGTTGCCCACGCCCGTTTGCACGAAAGATGGCGTGACCGTCTTGTAGGCCGTGGCGACCGGTTTCAGGGCCACCTGGTCGACGGTGTCGTTGAACTTGAACATGGCGCGGTTGTAACCCTCGAGCGGGTCGCGCGGATTGGTGCCGGTGGCGCAAGCGCTTACGCTGGCGGCGATGGCCAGGGCCAGGCCGATACGCGCCAGGCTGCCTTGGAATTGCTTGGTCGACTCGCTCATTTGCTGTCCTTTCCTTCCGCTGCCTTGCTGTAGATGAACTGATTGATCAGGTCTTCCAGCACTGTGGCCGATTGAGTACGGGCGATCTTGTCGCCCTCTGCCAGGTTCGCCAGATCGCCGCCTGCTTCCAGGCCGATATATTGCTCACCCAGCAAACCGGCCGTCAAAATCTTGGCCGAGCTGTCTTTCGGAAATTTATAGCCATCTTCGATGTCGAGTTTCACCAGCGCCTGGTAGGTCTTGTCGTCAAAGCGGATCTCCGCCACGCGCCCCACCACCACGCCGGCACCCTTGACGGGCGCCTGCGGCTTGAGGCCGCCAATATTGTCGAACTTGGCCGTAATGGTATACGTCTTGCTGAAAGACAGCGAGCTCATATTGCCGGCCTTAAGCGCCAAAAACATCAATGCCGCCACACCCAGCAAGACGAACAAGCCGACCCAGACATCCAAAGATTTACGTTGCATAAACAATCCTAAATAATTTTTACTTGCTGCCGCCTGCGCAACATCTTGCCCAGGCCCGCTGTTTGTCGCTGATCGGCAATTACTTGCTAAACATCAACGCCGTCATCATGAAATCGAGCCACCACACCATCAACGACGAGATGACCACCGTGCGCGTGGTGGCGCCAGAGACGTCTTCCGGCGTCGGCTGAGCCTGGTATCCCTGGAACAGCGCGATGAAGGTCACCGCAATACCGAACACCAGGCTCTTGATGGTGCCATTGCCCACTTCTTTCCAGACATCCACGCCGCCCTGCATCTGCGACCAGAACGAGCCTTCATCGACGCCGATCAGCACCACGCCGACCAGGTAGCTGCCGATGATGCCGACGGCCGTGAAGATGGCACCCAGGATCGGCATGGCGATCACGCCGGCCCAGAAACGGGGCGCCAGCACGCGCTGGATCGGGTTCACGGCCATCATTTCCATGGCCGACAATTGCTCGCCCGCCTTCATCAGGCCGATTTCCGCCGTCAGCGAGGTGCCCGCGCGGCCGGCAAACAGCAGCGCCGTGACGACCGGCCCCAGTTCGCGCGTCAGGGACAGCGCCACCAGCAAGCCCAGCGACTGTTCGGCGCCGTACGTGGTCAAGGTGTAATAGCCTTGCAAACCCAGCACCATGCCGACAAACAGGCCAGAGACGGCGGTAATCACCAGCGAGCGGTTACCGATAAAAAACAGTTGCTCAATCACCAGGCGCGGACGGCGCCACAGGCCGCCCGACGAGGCGATGATGATGAAAAACGACCGCACGGCGAAGCCGAGGTCTTGTACCGAATTGCGCAACCATGCTCCGATCGCCGCCAGGAAACGCGCGATCATCGGCCGCCCCCCGTCTGCAGGCCCAGGTCGTCGGCCAGCGACTTGCCCGGGTAATGGAACGGCACGGGACCATCGGCCTCGGCATTGACGAACTGCTTGACGTACGGATGCGTCGACACGGCCATCTCGGCCGGCGTGCCGTGCGCCACGATCTTGCCCGATGACAGAAAATAGACATAATCAGCGATGGCGAAACACTCCTTCACATCATGCGATACCAGGATAGACGTGGAGCCCAGCGCATCGTTCAGATTGCGGATCAAATTCGCCGTCACGCCCATGGAAATCGGATCCAGGCCGGCGAAGGGTTCGTCATACATGATCAGTTCGGGGTCGAGCGCGATGGCGCGCGCCAGCGCGACGCGGCGGCCCATGCCGCCCGAGATCTCGGCCGGCTTCAATTGCGCCGCATTGCGCAGTCCCACGGCGTGCAGCTTCATCAGCACCAGGGTGCGGATCAGCTCTTCATTCAAGTCCGTGTGTTCGCGCAGGGGGAACGCCACGTTTTCGAACGCCGTCAAATCCGTAAACAGGGCGCCGTGCTGGAACAGCATGCCCATCTTGCGGCGCAGCTGATATAGCTCGTCGGTCCCCAAGGTATGCACGATCTGGCCGTCCACATTCACGGAGCCGGAACTGGGGCGCAACTGCCCGCCGATCAGGCGCAGTACGGTCGTCTTGCCACTGCCGGAGCCACCCATGACGGCCACAACTTTTCCACGTGGGAAATCCATTTGAAGGCCCGATAAAATCGAACGTTCTCCATAGGCAAAGTGTAAATCACGGATCTCAACAAGATTTGGCACGACGAAGCTCACTATTTTAATGGCGTATTGTAGTGCAGAAACGCCAACCTCTGCTGAGACACCCCTAGGGACAGCCCCGTAAAGGGGAAGAATACAACACTAATGAATCGAAAGTCAGATATTGTAGTGGAAATTTGGCCCGCACATCGCGTCCCTGCCCGATCGCCTTCGCCGCTGTTGACTTGACAAGTAAAAATAACAAAGGCCACGTCGCGATCCGCGCCGTGGCCCTGGCAAAAAAACGAACAATTGCTCGTTAATTAGCGCGGCAGCAGGGATGCCCCCATCAGGAACTCATCGACGGCGCGCGCGCACTGGCGTCCTTCGCGGATGGCCCAGACCACCAGCGACTGGCCACGGCGCATGTCGCCGGCCGCAAACACCTTGGCCACCGACGTCTGGTAGCAGCCAACGCCGTCTGTTGTTGCCTTGACATTGCCGCGCGCATCCGTATCGACGCCGAACGCTTCCAGCACCTGTTGCACAGGGGAAACAAAACCCATGGCCAGGAAGACCAGGTCCGCTTTCATCTCGAATTCCGAGTTCGGCACTTCGCTCATCTTGCCGTCTTTCCATTCAACGCGGCAGGCGATCAGCTTTTCCACCTTGCCACCCTTGCCTTCGAAACGCTTGGTGGCCACGGCCCAGTCGCGCTCGCAGCCTTCCTCGTGCGAGGACGAGGTGCGCAGCTTGGTCGGCCAGTACGGCCAGACGAGCGGCTTGTTTTCCTGTTCCGGCGGCTGCGGCATCAGTTCGAACTGGGCCACCGAAGCGGCGCCATGGCGGTTCGAGGTGCCGACGCAGTCGGAACCCGTGTCACCGCCGCCGATCACCACCACGTGCTTGCCCGTGGCCTTGATCTGGTCCTTGAGCTTGTCGCCCGCGTTGACTTTGTTTTGCAGCGGCAAGAAATCCATGGCGAAATGCACGCCTTTCAGTTCGCGGCCCGGCACGGGCAAGTCGCGCGGCTGCTCGGCGCCGCCGGCCATGATGACGGCGTCAAATTCCTTTTCCAGGTCTTCCGGGAAAATGGTTTCCTTGGCCCAGTTGTTGACGTGGGCCGGGAAATCCTTGCCCACCAGCACGCTGGTGCGGAACACGACGCCTTCGGCTTCCATCTGTTTCACGCGCAGGTCGATGTGCGACTTTTCCATCTTGAAGTCGGGGATGCCATAACGCAACAAACCACCGACCCGGTCGCTCTTTTCAAACACGGTGACGGCATGGCCGGCGCGCGCCAGCTGCTGCGCCGCCGCCAGGCCGGCAGGACCGGAACCGACGATGGCCACTTTCTTGCCGGTACTGAAAGGGGCCGGCTGCGGCGTGACCCAGCCGTGTTCCCAGCCCATGTCGATGATCTTGTGTTCGATCGACTTGATGCCGACCGGATCTTCATGGATGCCCAGGGTACAGGCCGATTCGCACGGCGCCGGGCAGATGCGGCCCGTAAATTCCGGGAAGTTATTTGTCGAATGCAGGATGTCGAGCGCTTCGCGGTAGGCGCCGCGGTACACCAGGTCATTCCAGTCGGGAATGATGTTATTCACGGGACAACCCGTGGTGCAGAAGGGAATGCCGCAATCCATGCAGCGCGCGCCTTGCACGGTCGCTTGCGCGTCCGACAGGTGCAAGACGAATTCCTTGTAGTTCTTCAGGCGCGCGGCAGGCTCCAGATAGTGTTCGTCCTGGCGCTTGAATTCCATGAAGCCGGTAATTTTACCCACGATGTTTCCTTTGTATTTGGCTGGCGGGGAACGGCTGGGCCGCTCCCTGGTCATTCATTTGGCAATGAGCTTAGCTGGCTCAGGCGGCGACGGCTTGCACTTCCATGGCGGCGTCAGCTGCCATTTCAATCAGTGCGCGCTTGTATTCGTTCGGGAAGACTTTCACGAACTTGCCACGCGCCGCTGCCCAGTCGTCCAGCAAGACGCGGGCGCGCGTGCTGCCCGTGTGCTTGAAGTGACGCTCGATCAGGCGCTTGAGGATGACCTCGTCGGCTTCCGGCACGCCATCGCGGTGCTGCGTATGCCAGGCATCGCGGTCCAGGTGCTGTTCACCGGCAGAAACCACCTTGTCCAGGCTGACCATGGCCGTGTTGCACTTGCTGGCAAAGTCGCCCGCCGGGTCATACACATAGGCAATGCCGCCCGACATGCCGGCCGCGAAGTTGCGTCCCGTATTGCCCAGGACCACGACCGTGCCGCCCGTCATATATTCGCAGCCATGGTCGCCCAGGCCCTCGACCACCGTGGTGGCGCCCGAGTTGCGCACGGCAAAGCGTTCGCCGGCCACGCCATTGAAGAAGGCTTCGCCGGCGATGGCGCCGTACAGCACCGTGTTGCCGATGATGATGTTGTCCACGGCCCAGCCACGGAATTCCGTATTCGGCCGCACGATGATGCGTCCGCCCGACAAGCCTTTACCCACGTAGTCGTTACCTTCACCCACCAGGTCGATCGTAATGCCGTGCGCCAGGAAGGCGCAGGCCGACTGGCCCGCCGTGCCTTGCAATTGAATGTGGATGGTGTCGTCCGGCAAGCCGGCGTGACCGTATTTCTTCGCCACTTCGCCGGACAGCATGGTGCCCACCGTGCGGTTCAGGTTGCGCACGGGCGAGATGAAGGAGACGCGCTCGCCCTTTTCCAGCGCCGCGCGCGCTTGCGCGATCAGCTTGTGATCGAGCGCCTTTTCCAGCGCATGATCCTGGAACTCCACGTGGCGGCAGGCTTGGCCGTCCGGGGTTTCCGGCTTGTAGAAGATGGCCGAGAAGTCCAGCCCCTGCGCCTTCCAGTGCGAAATTGCCTTCGATTTGTCCAGCAAGTCGACGCGGCCGATCAGTTCATCGTACGTGCGGATGCCCAGCTGCGCCATCAACTGACGGGCTTCTTCGGCCACGAAGAAGAAATAATTGACGACATACTCAGGCTTGCCCGAGAACTTGGCGCGCAGCACCGGATCTTGCGTGGCCACGCCCACCGGGCACGTATTCAAGTGGCATTTGCGCATCATGATGCAGCCTTCGACCACCAGCGGCGCCGTGGCGAAACCGATCTCGTCGGCGCCCAACAGAGCGGCGATGACCACGTCGCGGCCCGTCTTCATCTGGCCGTCGGCCTGCACGCGGATACGGCTGCGCAAGCCGTTCAAGACCAGCGTTTGTTGCGTTTCGGCCAGACCCAACTCCCACGGCGTGCCCGCATGTTTCACGGACGACAGTGGCGAGGCGCCCGTGCCGCCGTCATGGCCGGCAACGACCACGTGGTCGGCTTTCGCCTTGGTGACACCGGCAGCCACCGTGCCGATACCCACTTCCGACACCAGCTTCACGGAGATCGAGGCGCGCGGATTGGCGTTCTTCAAGTCATGGATCAGCTGCGCCAGATCTTCGATCGAATAGATGTCATGGTGCGGCGGCGGCGAAATCAGGCCCACGCCCGGCACGGAAAAGCGCAGGCTGGCGATGTATTCAGACACTTTATGGCCAGGTAACTGGCCGCCTTCGCCCGGTTTCGCGCCCTGCGCCATCTTGATCTGGATCTGGTCGGCCGAGTTCAGGTAGGCGGCCGTGACGCCGAAACGTCCCGACGCCACCTGCTTGATGCGCGAGCGCATGGAATCGCCTTCCTGCAGCGGAATATCGACGACGATTTGTTCGGCGCCCACGACGGAGGCCATGGTGTCGCCCTGGCGGATCGGAATACCCTTCAATTCCTGCATGTAGCGGTTCGGATCTTCGCCGCCCTCGCCCGTGTTCGACTTGCCGCCGATGCGGTTCATGGCCACGGCCAGGGTGGCGTGCGCTTCCGTGCTGATGGAACCGAGCGACATGGCGCCCGTGGCGAAGCGCTTGACGATTTCCTTGGCCGGTTCCACTTCGTCGAGCGGGATGGCCTTGGTCGGGTCGAGCTTGAACTCGAACAGGCCGCGCAGGGTCAGATGGCGACGGCTCTGGTCGTTGATGATTTGCGCATATTCCTTGTAGCTGGAGAAATTGTTGCTACGCGTGGAATGCTGCAGCTTGGCAATTGCATCCGGCGTCCACATGTGGTCTTCGCCGCGCACGCGGAAGGCGTATTCGCCGCCCGCGTCGAGCTTGTCCGCCAGCACGGGATCGTTGCCGAAGGCCAGCGCGTGCAGGCGCAGCGCTTCTTCCGCCACTTCAAACACGCCGATGCCTTCCACGTTCGAGGCCGTGCCCTTGAAGTATTTGTCCACCAGCGACTTGTTCAAACCGATGGCTTCGAAGATTTGCGCGCCGCAGTACGACATATACGTGGAAATGCCCATCTTCGACATGACCTTCATCAAGCCCTTGCCGACCGCCTTGGTGTAGTTATAGATGGCTTTGTCGCCCGACAAGTCGCCCGGCAAGCCGTGCGCCATCTCGACCAGGGTTTCCATGGCCAGATACGGGTGGACGGCTTCCGCGCCGTAGCCGGCCAGCAGAGCGAAGTGGTGCGTTTCGCGGGCCGAGCCCGTTTCCACGACCAGGCCGGTGGAGGCGCGCAAGCCCTTGCTCACCAGGTGCTGGTGCACGGTCGAGGTGGCCAGCAGCGCAGGGATCGCCACCTGGTCGGCGCAAATGGCGCGATCCGAGACGATCAGGATGTTGTGGCCGGATTTCACGGCGTCGACGGCTTCCGCGCACAGCGAGGCCAGGCACGCTTCCACGCCTTCCTTGCCCCAGGCCAGCGGGTAGCAGATGTCCAGTTCGTAGGACTTGAACTTGCCGCCCGTGTGGGCGCTGATGTTGCGCAGACGGGCCATGTCGTCAAAGCCCAGCACGGGCTGCGCCACTTCCAGGCGCATCGGCGGGTTGACGTTGTTGGTATCGAGCAAGTTCGGTTTCGGACCGATGAAGGACACGAGCGACATCACCATCGCTTCGCGGATCGGATCGATCGGCGGATTCGTCACTTGCGCGAACAACTGCTTGAAGTAGTTATACAAAGGCTTCAATTTGTTCGACATGACGGCCAGCGGCGAGTCATTGCCCATCGAGCCCGTCGCCTCTTCGCCGGCCACGGCCATTGGCGCCATGAGGAATTTCAAGTCTTCCTGCGTGTAGCCGAACGCTTGCTGGCGATCGAGCAACGATGGCTGCTCTTTTTCGCCTTGCGCGCGGTCCAGCTTGGCTTGGCCTTCGGCCATCTTGATCTCGTCGAGCTTGATACGCACCGAGTTGATCCATGCCTTGTATGGCTTGGCGTTGGCGTAGGTGTTTTTCAGTTCCTGGTCGTCGATGATGCGGCCCGCTTCCAGGTCGATCAGGAACATCTTGCCAGGCTGCAAGCGCCATTTCTGGATGATTTTCGATTCCGGGATCGGCAGCACGCCCGATTCCGACGCCATCACCACCAGGTCGTCGTCCGTGACGATGTAGCGCGCGGGACGCAAGCCGTTGCGGTCCAGGGTGCCGCCGATGTGGCGGCCATCCGTAAACGCCATGGCGGCGGGGCCGTCCCACGGTTCCATCATGGCCGCGTGGTATTCATAGAAGGCGCGGCGGTTGTCGTCCATCGTCGTGTGGTTTTCCCACGCTTCCGGAATCATCATCATCATCGCCTGGGCGATCGGGTAGCCGGCCATCAGCAGCAGTTCCAGCGCATTGTCGAAGCACGCCGTATCGGACTGGCCTTCATAGATCAAGGGGAACAGCTTTTGCAGGTCGTCGCCCAGCACGGCCGACTTCATCACGCCTTCGCGCGCGCGCATCCAGTTGAAGTTGCCTTTCACCGTGTTGATTTCGCCGTTATGGGCGATCAAACGGTAGGGGTGGGCCAGCGGCCATTCCGGGAAAGTATTCGTCGAGAAACGCTGGTGCACGAGGGCCAGGGCCGAGATGCAGCGCGCATCCTGCAAGTCCTTGTAGTACACGCCCACCTGGTCGGCCAGCAGCAAGCCCTTGTACACAATGGTGCGCGCCGACATCGACGGCACGAAGAATTCCTTGCCGTGCAGCAGTTTCAAGGCCTGGATGGCGTGGCCCGACGATTTGCGGATTACATACAGTTTGCGCTCGAGCGCGTCGGTGACCA
The DNA here is from genome assembly GCF_002735705.1 of Janthinobacterium sp. BJB426. Classification (GTDB taxonomy): domain Bacteria; phylum Pseudomonadota; class Gammaproteobacteria; order Burkholderiales; family Burkholderiaceae_D; genus Janthinobacterium. The sequence goes on along the minus strand of NZ_PDZL01000011.1, from coordinate 55,440 downwards.
TGATGTCCGGGCCGCGGCCGATGAAAATCTGGCGGATGACGGGTTCCTTGGCGCGCACGGTGGGCGACATCGGCATGTCCGTATCGATGGGCACGTTGCGCCAGCCCAGCACGACCTGTCCCTCGATGCGCACGGCGCGTTCGATTTCCTGTTCGCACGCGATGCGCGACGCATGTTCCTTCGGCAAGAAGACCATGCCCACGCCGTATTCGCCAGGCGGCGGCAATTCCACGCCCTGCTTGGCCATTTCTTCGCGGTAGTACTGGTCAGGAATCTGGATCAGGATGCCGGCGCCATCGCCCATCAGCGCATCGGCGCCCACGGCGCCCCGGTGATCGAGGTTTTTCAGTATCAGCAAACCCTGTTCGACGATCGAATGGGTCTTGTTGCCCTTGATATGGGCGACGAAACCGACGCCGCAGGCATCGTGTTCATTGGCTGGGTCGTACAGGCCTTGCGCTTTCATGGGCTTCTCCGCTGCATATGACTATCGAAAAACTAGAGTAGTGCAACGCAACAAAAAACTCAACCAGAATAATTAGGGTCGGAGTTGAATTAAATTCGATTCCGTCGCTCTAAAAATTTAATAGGGACATAGTCGCGGCAATTTCAATAAAAGATAAGAAAGGAACCATTTTCTGTTTTAAATGCGAATGGGTTTCAATTAATGTCCGCCTCGGCTACGATTTTGCGGGGACGGCCCCGCCTGGCCGGCAGCACTTGCCGCTGCATTTTCTGCTCCAGCGCCTGCTTGAACACGTCGGAACCGAGCGGCCAACCCTTTAATACAGCCTGTTCCACCACTTTCACCTGGCTGCTGCCCAGGCCTTGCTCGCACAGGTGCAGATACGCCGCCTCGCGGTCGAACGGCGTGTTTCCCAGCGCCCAGTACAGCGCATGGTCGGTGATGACGGGATCGGGACGCACGCCCGCATGGTGGGCATAGCTGGACCAGTTGTAATCGAGCGCCTGGCCCGCCAGGCCCGTTTGCACGGGTACGCATTCCAGGTAGCGGCAGCAAGTGAGGAAGAAATTGTCGGGATCGATGACGGAAGTTTTGTAGCGTCCCTGCCACAAGGCGCCTTCGCGGCCGTATTTCTGGTTGAAATACGGCACGTAATAGCGTCCCAACCACTGCATCAGCTGTCCCAGGCCCGTCGCATCGGCCGGCGTGGCCAGCAAATGTAGCTGATCAGGCAATAAAACATAGGCGTGGATGGCCACCTTGAACATTTTCGCCCCCGTTTTCAGCCAGGACAGGAATTGCGCGTAGTCAAGCGCATCCTGGAACACGGGCTGGCGGTTGCTGCCGCGCTGGATCACGTAATGGGGCAGTGCTGGAATGATGAGGCGGGGCAAACGGGCCATGGCAGAATCGGCAAAGATAGGCTAAGGCCTTGATTTTACACACTTACTGCACAAGGCGCGACTCTGACCCTGTTTTATTTGAAATACTAGGAAAACCGGTTGACTCTGTCCCTTTTATTGCGCCGACCACTTGCGCGCGGCGCAACAAGGTCATCAGGACAGGTTGAAACTGGCCGACAGGCTGTAGCCCTCGCCATACGCGCTGCGCAGCGGCAAGTCCTGGCCCAGGCCCGTCTTGGCTTTCTTGCGCAGGCGGTACACGAGCATGTCGACGCGGCGGCCCGCATCGGGATCTTCGCCGCCCATGCCGGCCACGATGACGTCGCGCGGCACGGGGCGGGTGTTGATGGTCAGCAGGTGCAGGAAGTTGAATTCCTTTTCCGTCAGGGCAATGACTGAACCCATCAATTCAAGTTGGCGGGCGCTTACTTTCAAGGTCCACTTGCCTGGCTCGGGCACGGGATCTTGCGGACCGACGCGACGGTCGAGCGCTTCGATGTGCGCAGCCAGTTCGGGGAATTTGATCGGCTTGGTGAGATAGTGGTCGGCGCCCAGGCGCAAGCCCAGGATGCGGCTGTCGAAAGCGACACGCCCCGTCAGCACCAGCACGCCGATTTGCGGATACAGCTGGCGCATGCGGGGGATGACGTTGAAGCCATCCTCATCGGGCAAGCCCAGGTCCAGCACGACCACGCCGACATTGCCATGGCTGAGCGCAGTCCACATGCCGCCAGCGGAGCTGGTGATATGGACTTCGTGTTCGAGCTCAACGAGGAACTCCGCCATGTCTTCGGCGTAGTCGAGATTGTCTTCGACGATCAGTATTTTCGTCATTGCTACGCCATTCTTCCGTTAGTGAGCACACCGAGGGCAAACCATGCCATGCACTTCTACACCATGATGGACGGCACAATAGGTTTACGTCAAGGAATTATCACGGTTGCCTTCAGCGGAAGCAAGGCTTTTCCTTGTCTAGACAGGAAGCGGCAGCCAAATCCGGAAAAGTGCCCCGCCTTCGGGCAGATTATGCCCCTGCAAACTCCCGCCATGCACGTCCACCACGGCGCGCGCCATGTACAGTCCCAGGCCCGCACCGGGATGCGTGGCATAGGTTCCACGGAAACCTTTCTCGAACAGCCGCACCAGTTCTTCTTCCCGCAAGCCAGGCCCCGCATCGCGCACGCACAGCGCCACGCCGCCCTCGGGCACCAGCCTGGCCGACAAGGCGATAGCGCTGCCCGGCGGGCTGAACTTGACGGCGTTGTCCAACAGGATTTTCAGGCACAGGGCCATGCCGGGCACGTCGCAGCGCAGCCGGGCCGGCAAGTCTTCGTCGAGTTCCAACTGCACGCGGTGGCTGGCCGGCACGGTGGCGGCCGCCTGCTGCAGCAAGGCCAGCGGCGCGATGCCGTCGGCGGCCCGCTCGCGGCCGATGGCCGCCATGCGTTCGGGTGACAGGTAGTCGTCGATCATGGACAACAAACGGTCGACGGCCATCTGGATTTTCACGTAGCGCTTGCGCGTGGCCTCGTCCGCTTGCGTGGAAGTCGAGACGAGCCGCTGGATGGCGCCGTCGATGGTGGCCAGCGGCGTGCGGAATTCATGCGACAGCATCGAGGCGAAGCGCTTCTGCTCCTTTTCCCGCTCGGCTTCCTGCGCCTGGATGGCGCTGACGTCGCGCACCGTGCCCGCCAAGGTCACGCCCCGCCCGGCCGCCGCGGGTACGATGCTCGAGCTGATTTCCAGCGCCAGCTGGTGGCCGTCGGCATGCGGCAATTCCACTTCACGCAACAGGGTCAAGCGGCTGGTATCGCCATCGCGCCAGCGCTGCAGCCGGGCCGGCACGTCTTGCGCCAGGCGCGCCGCGTGGCTCTGCAAGGCGGCCAGGTCATGGCCCGTCAGGCGCTGTGCGGCGGGGCTGATGTAGAGCAATTCGAGGGTGGTGGCGTCGAGCAGGAAAGCCGCGTCGCGGCCGTGCTCGGCCAGCAGGCGGAACTGCGCTTCGCCCGCCCGCGCGCGCAGCAGGGCGCGGCGCAACTGGACGAAACGCAGCGCCATGAGGATGACGCCGGCCAGCAGCAAAAGGAGAAAGGGCAGCATGCGGTATACCTGGCGAGAAAGAATCGCCAAGTATAAGCGCGCGGCGCCGTTAATCTTCCAGCGGGGCGAAAATCTGCTGCAAGTCTTCCTGCGTGAGAGCCATCTTCTGCGATTCGCCTTCGGCCAGGATCGATTGCGCCAGTTCCGATTTCTTTTGCTGCAGCAGCTGGATTTTTTCTTCCAAGGTGCCCTTCGCGATCAATTTGTAGACGAACACGGGCTTGTCCTGGCCGATGCGCCAGGCACGGTCCGTGGCCTGGTTTTCCGCCGCCGGATTCCACCACGGGTCGTAGTGGATGACCGTGTCGGCCGCCGTCAGGTTCAGACCCACGCCGCCCGCTTTCAGGCTGATCAGGAAGATCGGCACGGCGCCCTGCTGGAAGGCCGCCACTTGCGCGCCCCGGTCCTTGGTCTCGCCCGTCAGCAAGGCGTAGGGAATGTCGCGCGACTCGAGTTCTTCCTCGATCAATTCCAGCATGCTGGTAAATTGTGAGAACACAAGAATTTTGCGCCCTTCGTCGAGCAAGTCTTCCACCATCTGCATCAGGTCAAGCAGCTTGGCCGAACCGGCCGACTGCTTCTTCGCCGGCAAGGATTTCACCAGACGGGGATCGCAGCACACCTGGCGCAGTTTCAGCAGCGCTTCGAGGATGACGATCTGGCTGCGCGCCACGCCCTTCTTGTCGATTTCTTCGCGTACTTTTTGATCCATCGCAAGACGCACGGTTTCATACAGGTCGCGCTGCGGCCCCGTCAATTCCACCTTGCGCACCATTTCCGTCTTCGGCGGGAGCTCTTTGGCCACATTGTCCTTCGTGCGGCGCAGCAGGAAAGGCTTGATGCGGCGGTTCAACAGCATGCGGCGCAGCGGATCGTCCTGGCGCTCGATCGGATGGCGGAACTGGGTGTTGAACGTCTTCTCGTCGCCCAGCAAGCCCGGCAGCAGGAAGTGGAATTGCGACCACAGTTCACCCAGGTGATTTTCCAGCGGCGTGCCGGATAAACACAGGCGGTGGCGCGCGCGCAGCAGGCCCGCGCTTTGCGCCGCCTTGCTGCGCGTATTCTTGATGTAATGCGATTCGTCGAGGATGACCAGGTGGAAATCGTGCTCGCGCAAGGTTTCCTCATCGCGCGGCAACAGGGCGTAGGTGGTCAGCACCAGGTCGCATTGGTCGATCTGGTCGAATTGCTGGGCGCGGTCCTTGCCCTGCAGCAGCAGCACCTTCAGGCTGGGTGCAAATTTTGCCGCCTCGTCCTGCCAGTTGCCCATCAAACTCGTCGGTGCGATCACCAGCGCCGGATGCGTCAAACGGCCCGCTTCCTTTTCCACCAGGATATGCGCCAAGGTCTGCACGGTTTTACCGAGTCCCATGTCATCGGCCAGGATACCGGCCAGGTCGTGGTCGCGCAGGAATTGCATCCACGCCAGGCCATCGGCCTGGTAATCGCGCAAGGTCGCCTGCAAGCCGGCTGGGGCCGCCACTTTTTGCACGGAACCGAACTGACTCAGCTTGCGGCCCATGGCACGCAGCTGCTCGCCGCCCGTCCATTGCATCTCCAGGCCGCGCGCCAGCTCTTCCAGGCGTGCCGCGTCCAAGGTCGACATGCGCACCGCATGTTTGATCTTGTCGCTGAAATACAGTTCCCCCAGCGTGTTCAGGATGGGGCGCACACGGCCCCACGGCAGGGCCACGCGCGTGCCATCCGGCAAGGTCGCCAGCATCTGGTCATCGTCGGCATGCGCTTCGATGACTTTCGGGTTGAAATCGTTGGGCGCGTTGCGGATCAGCTGCACCAGCACGGGCAGCAGCGGCACTCTTTCGTGATTGACGACGATGCCCAGTTCCAGCTCGAACCAGGCGTTGCCACTGTCCGGATCCTGATCGTCGATGTCCGCGTACCAGTCGCCCACGTCGCTCACGTCGTAGCGGTACTTGGCCGTCTTTTCCACGATCCAGCCCTGCTTCCGCAAGGCGTCGATGCCGGACTCCGCAAAACGCAGCCATTCCGCCTGGGAAGGCAGTTGCAGGGCGCCCTTCAAGCCGCTCAAGGGCGCGGAGCCAGGCTTCTTGAATTGCAGCTCGGCCAGGGTGGCCAGCGCGCGCGCCTCGTCGACCGTATTTCTCTGGATAATTTCCGTCACCTCGCCCACTTGCCGCACCACGCGCTGCGACGGGTCGAACGAAACGCGTTCCCCATCGTAGTCGTAGGACAGCACGGCGAAGTCGCTCCAGCGCTGCGCGCTGCCATCGGCCAGCATGGCGCTATCGAGCAGCAAGACCGGTTGCGCCGGTACATCCTTGCGCAAGCGCTGCGGCAGCGGCTGCGGCAGCGGCATCAGATGCTGCAAGCCCTGCGCCAGCAGCAGTTGCGACACGCGCACCTTGTCGTTCGCGTTCAACGGCGGCGCCTGCGCCACCAGCGCCTGCAAGTCGGCCAGGGAAATATCGGAGCCGCCCTGGTTCAGTTCCAGCACGCCGCACGACAGGTTGTCGATGTACCACGGCGGATCGGTGGGCAGCATGTAGTCGATCTGATCAGCGCCATGATGCTTCGCGCCTTCCGGCGGGTCCACTTGCCAGCCCAGGCGCATGGTCTTGCCTTCGTCGCGCCAGAACAGGCGGGCGGGACGCACGGGACCTTCCTTCAACGGGTACACGAGACCATTGCCGACGTCGGCCCAAGAATTGGCCCACAACAGTTTATCTTGCTCGGCCAGCATTTTCAGCAGGGCCGCGCCCACCTTGCCCTTCGGCTCCGTGGCGCTGCCCGTCTGCGAATTTTGCCCGCTGCGCATGGCCACGAAGAAACGCACGAGGTCTTCGTCGGCCGGTGTCAGGAATGTGGGGGGCGCCGACAGCAGCGAAAAGATCTCGCTGATGGGACTGGCCGCCGCCACGTCGCCATTCGGCCGCAGCCGCGCCTTGTACAGGCACAGGGCCACGTGGCGGCCACCGCTGGTGGGCGCCAGCACGTAGATCAAGCGATGCGCGTTGAGTTTGGGGTCCGGCTCGGCAATCGTCAGCACGGCTTTCGGATGGGCGGCAGCCTCCACCCGCTGCAGCCAGGTGGCGACGGCATACGGCAAAGGCGCTCCCGGCGCACTGGCCGGGGCAACTGGGGTTTCACTGGTTTCGTCGCGGGTAAAATCCATGGGGCGCATTTTTGTGTAAAGGTCGTATCCAAATCGGCAACAGGCAATATTATCCGCCATACAGCCGTTGCTGGCTTGATTCACACACGCTCTTTGAGCAGTTTTAATGCGCGATGCCTAAAAAATAAGTATTTAATACGACACTTGGGACCCGCAGGCGGCAAAAAAGGCCCGTCACGGGCCTTTTTTCACCGCCATTGGCCCGCTTATCAGGCCGGCACAGTTTCTTCTTCTGCCACGCTGACGGCCTCGACTACCGGTGTGGTGCTCGTATCGGCCGGCGTAAAGTTGCGCAAAAACAAGAAGAACTGGCCCATCATCTGCGTCCACAGTTGCAGATTGATATTCAGGTACTCGCGGCTGACGCCACCGGCGACCAGCACATCCATTTCCAGCACGACGAAATCGCCATGCTGGGCCACGCGGGCAAAACGCTTGCTGCGGTGCCATTCGGCCAGCAAGCCGGACGGCAAGTCGCCGCCCTGCACGCGCAGCGGGCAGCTCAGGGTCAGATCCGCATACTGGCCAGGCGCTGCTTCATTGCCCCACAGCACCTGAAAGCCGATGCCATGGCTGGCGCTGTGCAGGCGCACGACGCCGTCGTGTTCGATGCTGGTCACGGCGCAGCCGGCCGCCTTGATGGCCTCGGCCGTTTGTTCCGCGTTCAGGGTGGTCAGCAAGTTGTTGGTGTGTTCCATCGTCATTCCATTCATTTCAAAATAAAATTATTGGGGGGCCGGCGCGGGCGCGGCCGGTGTTTCTGTTTGACGCGCATCAAAGCGGCCCTGATACAGCTGGTCGCCATACTGCTGGGCGATTTGCTCGAGTTTTACCCGGCTTTGCGCGGCGAACGGCTGGCGCGCCTGCATGACGTCCAGCACATTGAGACCCTCATACGCTTGCAGGATGTCCTGCCCGGCCGCATACAGCTGGGCATTCTTGCTTTCGCAGCGCGCCAGGGCGCCACGCTGGGACGTCACTTCGCCGTCGAGACGAGCACGCTCCGCTTCCAGCTGCTTGCCCGTGGCGGCCAGCTGCTCGCTGGCCTGGCGGTACTGCGCCAGGTTGGCCGTTGCCTCTTGCGCGGCGGTGGCGCTGCGCTGTTGCTGCTCGCCCAGTTTTTCCCGCTGCGCGCGCTCCTGCGCCAGTTGCGACTGGCTGCGCGCCAGCTCCTTTTTCAAGCCATCACTGGCAGGCGTAGCGGGCGCCGCCTTGGCGGCCGGTGCGCCCTTGGCTTTGAGCAATTCCAGCTCGCCGCGCGTCTGCTGCAATTGCGCCGTGACATTGCGCAACTCGGCGCGCAGGCGCTCTTCCATGCTCTGCCCCTTCTGTCCCTGCGCCTGGGCCGTGCCGGCGGCCAGCAAGCTCAGCAGCAGCAAAGGCAAGCGCATTTTGTTGTATGTCAACATCGTGGCTCCTTAAAAACGCGCGTTCAATTCGATTTGCAGGGTGTCGATCGACAGCGCCGAGCCGAACACTTCGCGGCTCGACGTCCAGCGGCCGTTCAGCCAGGTATTCTTGTCGAGCGCGTACGCGCCGCCCAGGTAGTAGCCGCGCGCGTTCGTGCCGCCCAGGTGGAAAGTGGAATCGTTGTAGGCGTCAGGCAAGGCATCCGGTTCGATGCGCTTGTAGCCAAGTAAAACATTCCAGTCGCCGCGCGCGGCCGGGCTGGCCTTGCCCAGGGTCGCCTGCAGCATGTAGGCATTGCCGCCGCTCCTGAAATCGGCTTGCGAGACACCGCCCGTGCCGCCGAAGTTATTCATGATGCCGCCCTTGGCGCGCGCCCACATTGCGTTCTTGTCGTAAGCCATGTTGCGCACATAATCGCCTTCGATGCGCAAGTCCGTGCCGCCGGCCACCTTGCTATCCCAGCGCGCATTCAGGTTGGCCAGGCGGAATTTCGAGGCCAGGCCCACGAATTGCGGCTGCGGCGTATTCGCCGGGTCCAGCGGATTCAAGGCGATATTGCGCAACAACATCAAGCTATTGCCCTTTTGCATGCTCGACGGACGCGACCAGTCCGTGCTGCAGCCATCGGCGCCCGCGTACAGGGCGCACGGCTGCGAATACTCGCCGCTGATGTTGCGGAAGTTGTAGTAGGCCAGCGCGCCGCGCAATTGATGGTCGCTATTGATCTTCCACGAAGCGCCCACTTGCGCACCGAGCAGCCACTTGTTTTCACTGGACATTTTTGCCTGGCTGCGGCTAGGCGCATTGTCGGACGAATACTCGAGCGGAATCAGGCCCAGGGTACCGAAAACGGTGACGTCCTTGCTGTCGCCGAGGGGTTGCTGCACCTTGGCGGCGATGCCGTCGAAATTGAGTTCGCTGGAAAACAGTTCGTCGCCGGACACGAACGGGTTATCGAAGCGGCCCGCCGTCAGTTTCAGCCAGGAAGCGGGCTGGTACGACAGCCAGGCCTGGTCCAGCCAGATGTTTTTCTTGCCCAGGCCGCCGCCGAGGGTTTGCGTGGTGGACACGGGGCTGTCGTCATTGCCGCTGGCCAGGCGGATGCCCGCTTGCGTGGTGTCGGAAATGTCGGCCAGGATGCCCAGGCGGGCGCGCGCGCGCAGCAAGTGCTTGCGGTCTTCGCGCGTGTTGAGCAGCGCCGGCAGGGCCAGGTTGGTGTTCGAATTGACGTCGTAGCCGCTGCCGCTGTTGAGCGAGCGCCAGTCGATCTCGATATTGCTGTTGGCCATGTCGTAGTAGCGCGATTCGTAACGCGCGCGCACATCCCCTTCCAGGCGGATGCGCTTGGTCCAGGCCGGCGTTTCATTCGGCGCCGCCCAGCCGCCCGCCTTCGCTTCAGCCATGACCTGGCCCTTGATCTCGTCGCGGATCTGCTCGCGCACGGTTTGCGAAATATACGGCACGCGCACGTCGCCCGCCTGTACCTGCGCCAGGGCCGCCGGCGCGGCGGACGGACGGGCTTGCGCCGCGGCCAGCGCTTCGCTCTGCGCCTGCGCCAGCAGCGCCTCGCCGGCATCCTTGTTCAGGGCGCCGCTCTGGATCAGGCCGCGGATCAGTTTGACCATGGTGCTGTCGGCAGGTGCCGTCTGCGCTTGTACCGCGCCTGCCGCCACGCTCAGGGCCAGGGCAGCCAGCGCCAGCGGAAGGCGGCGCAGGTGCTGTGAGGGAGAAAATAAGGAATTCATCGCTTCTTTCGGTAAATGAGGAATTGGTTCATGCGCTTACGGGCGCCGACCTTTAATGGAAACGCGGGCCGGAAAACGCAGGGACGCCGGTGGCCGCTCGTCGGCGCGGAAATCGCGCACCATGGCCAGCACTTGCTCATCCGTCTGCGCATTGCCTGTGCCTTGCACCAGCTGCACCTTCGTCGTCTTGCCTTCCGTATCGAGCCACAGGTCGACGCGGATGTCGGCAAACGCCAGCTGGCGCGTGCGCGGGTCGCGGGCAAAGGCCAGCTGCAGCGCGTTGGCTACATAGCGGCCATACGATCCCGCGCCGAGGCCGCCGCCACCGCCGCCGCCACCCGTCATGCCGCCGCCGCGCCCGGCCTGGATGCCGAAGGCGTCGCTGCCGGCCTGCGCCGCGCCGTCGATGGTGACGGGGTCGCCCTTGTCCGGCGACGGGCTTTCCGGCGCGTCATCCATGGGCTTGTCGGCCGGCGTCGGTTCCGGCTCCGACACTTCCGGCACCACCTTGTCCGGCGTCGGTTCCGGCAGTTTTTCCGGTTCCGGCGGCGGTGGCGGCGGTGGGGGCAGCATCAGCATGGGCGGGGCTGCCACTTCGCGCTTGGTGGCCGCCGTGTCCGACAGCAAATACCAGACCAGCGCGGCCAGCGCGCCGGCCAGCAGCGCGCCGCCGGCCACGCCGCCCCAGCGGCGCCACCACTGCGCCGCGCCCGACGGTTCCGAGGCGGCCATCTTCATCATGTCGTCACGCTTCACCTTGCGCTCCTCATGCCGGCTTGCCGGTCACCAGGCCCACCTGGTTCAGGTCTATGCGGCGCAGCAAGTCCAGCACTTCGACCACTTTCGCGTATTGCACGGCGGCATCGCCACGCACGATCACGGGGAAGTCGGGCGTCAAGGCCTTTTCCGTGCGCAGGCGCTCTTCCAGCTCGGGCAAGGTGACGGGATAGGCGTCGAGGAAGACCTGGCCCGCGTTGTCGATGGTGATGGCCTTGGTCTTCGGTTTTTCCAGCGCCATGGCCGAACTGGCCTTGGGCAGGTCGACCTTGATGCCGGGAATGCTGGCGTTGCTGGTCAAGATGAAGATCACCAGCACCACCAGCAGCACGTCGACGAAGGGCGTGATGTTGATGCCGCCGCTACGCTTGCGGGGGGTAAACTTGGCGGAGGTGGCCATGGTTATGCGCCCCTCACGCCTGTTGCAGCACGGGACGCATCTGGCGTCCGTCGCCCTGCTCTTCAGCCAGGCGCGTGGCGAATTCATCGACGAAGACGGCCATATCGGCGACGATGGCGTCCGAACGCGAGGACAGCCAGTTGTAGCCGAACAGCGCGGGAATCGCCACACCCAGGCCGGCAGCAGTACATAGCAGCGCTGCCGCCATGCCCGGCGCCACCGAGTTGATATCCACGGCACCGGCCATGGCCGCCACGACGAACACCAGCATGATGCCGATCACGGTGCCGAACAGGCCGACGTACGGCGCGCCTTCGATGGTGGTCGACAACCAGATCATGCGTTTCGACATGCGTTCGCTTTCGCGCACCATCACGCCATCCATGGCGGCGCGGATGGCGCCGATGGTCGCATTCGAGACGGCGTTCAAGTCGTAGCCGCGGTCATGGCGGCGGCGCATCTCGTCGATGGCCACGTCATACAAACGCCACAGCGAGGAATCCGTCTTCACGGAAGCGCTCAGCTTGCCGTTGCGCGCCAGGTGGTCCAGCGGCGCGCCGGCCGCTTCGTGGAACGACTGCATGAATTGCGCATTGGCGCGCGAAATGGCGCCATAGCTGCGGCCCTTGCCGATCATGATGATCCACGACAAGACCATCATCAGGCCCAGCACGCCGACGACGATCCACGCGTCGAGCGGCATGGCGGCGATGATGAAGCCGAAATGGCTCTTGCCCGCTTGCTGTTCATCGGCGCCAAACACGGCCAGGCGCGATTCGGAACCTTGCGAAACGGCATCGGCCAGCAGCAGGGCGTCGGCGCGGGCCGTGCGCGACAGGCGCAGCTCGTCGATGGCGCCCGTGAAATTGTTCAGGGTGGAAGTACCGGCAGCGACCGGCGGCGCATCGGCGCCCACCGAGGCGGCCGTGGTGAACGCTGGCAGCGCGGTGGCCAGCGACACGGCCGGACGGCCGCCCACGTACAGGGCCACGTTGTTCTTGTCGGCCTTGACGGCCAGGTGCGACCATTGCGCGGCCTGGATCGGCTGGCCGGGCTTGCTGCGCTGGCCATTCACCTGCACGAAAGGCACACCCTGGTCCACGCCGATCAGCAATTCATTGGCGCCATCGCGGCGTGCATACAGCACTTGCTGCGGGCCCAGGTTATCGGGACGTACCCAGGCGGAAAAGGTGAACGGCGCACCGGCGGCCAGCGCCAGCGAAGGCGAGGCAGGCAGCATCAGAGGTGCCGTGCCCAGGCGGGCGCCCGCGCCGATGACGGAACCATCGAGCGCCGGCACGGCCGTCTGGGCATGGTTGCCGTAGGCAGTGCTGTCGCGCGAAGGCACGCCAGGCTCGGTGAAGTGGTACACCAGGCTGTAATCGGGGTCGAAAGTGCGCTGGCCATTGCCGGAAGCGGGCGCCTTCGGATTGCCGTAATACATCCACAGCTGCTGCGGCGTGCCCGCCGTCAGGGCCGGCACGTCGACCCAGATCAGGGCGATGCCCAGCAGCGGGTTGAACTGTTCGATCTGGTGGTTCAGCACCGTTTTATCGTCGCCCGCCACGAAGCGCAGGTCGGCGCCGTTGTCGCTGACGCCTTCAAAGTTGAAATTACCCGAATGCAAGCGCAGCAGCACGGGAATGCGGCCGGGATCGCCGCCCACGGCGCCCGCCTTCGGACCGGCGTCGACGGTGACGGGTTTGCGGTAAGCCCAGTCGGGCTGCCACCAGGCATGCGCCAGGCCGGGAACGAGCGTGCCCAGGATCGTGAGCAGAAAAAGAAAACGTTGCATGACAGTGATTCTCCGAAGAAAAGTCTAAAAAAGTGCAGTGCTGGTGAGCTGGCCCGTCAGTAGCTGGCCGACAGGTTGAAATTGATGCGGCGCACGTGTTTGTGCGTGCGCGGGCCATCGCGCAGCGGGTAAGCAAAATCGATACGGCCATTCAGGTAGCGCAGGAACTGGAAGCTGCTGCCCACGCCCACGGAGGCCAGGCCGAACAGGTCTTTCTGCTCGATCATCGGATCGCGCAGGCGCAGGCGCGCACCATCGGCAAAGGCAAACAAACGCCAGTTTTCCAGGCGGCTGAAATACGTCAGCTGGGGCGTGCGCCATTCGACCGTGCCCGACACGCCGTAGTCGCCCGTCGCTTCGGCCGACAGGTAGCCGCGCACGGAATTGGCGCCGCCGGCGGCCATCTGTTCGCCCGACACGAGCGCCGCATCGGCCAGCTGGCCCGACATGCGGCCATGCAGCTGTGCGCCGCTGCCCAGGGTAGTGGTGGCGTTGGCGTCGCCCTTCAGGACGAGGAAGCTGGGTGTAGCCTTGTAGCGCTTGTTGTCGTAGGCGGCGCTGTTGCTGCCGTAGCCGAACGCGGCGCGCGTACCGGCCACCAGCGACAGGCCCAGGCCGTACGTTGCCGCGTCCGTCTGCGCAAAACCGTTGTAGGCCACGCTGAGCGGCACATACTTCAATGGAATGCTCGAGCCGGCGCCATTCAGCTGCAGCGCTTCCTGGTTATCCTTGAAATCGATGCCGGCGCTAAAGCTGTGCCACCAGACGCCGCTGTTGGGCACCGTGTAGTTGACTTTCATGCCCAGCGCGTGGCCCTTGCCCAGCACGCTGGTGCCGCCCGTGCTGGCCACATTGCTGTTCGACTGGTAGCCCGTCGCTTCCAGGCTCCAGCCCTGCGTGCCGATCGGCGCCACGTACGAGGCGGACCACACCTTGGTCTGGTTCAGGTCGCCCGGCGTGCCGAAAAAGCTGATGGTGGCGCTATGCCCCATCTGCCACAGGTTGTCGTGGCCGACCGACATGCTTGTGCGCAACTTTTTCGTATCGGCGCTGTAATCGTTATTCAAGCCGACGCTGGCGCGCCACGGGCTGCTGTCCTCGACTTTCAAGTCCACATCCATGGTGCCGGGCAGGCTGCCCTGCTTGACCAGCGGCATCACCTGGCGCTTGGGACCGAGGTTCAGGGCCGTCAGTTCCACTTGCGCCTGGGTAAAGTCGGGCACCTTGCCTTCCGTCAGGGCCGGCACTTGCTGGCGCACGTCGAGCGGCGAGTTGTATTGCGCACCGACCACGCGCAAGCGTCCCACCTTCGTTTCGCTCACCTGCAGCACCACCACGCCCTGCTCCACCTGCTGCTCCGGCAAGTCCACGTAGACGGACTGGTAGCCGCGGGCCTGGTAGGCGGCAACGAGGGCGTCGCGCGCCCCTTCCACGTCCTTCAGGGTGCGGCCCGGCCCCAGGAAGGGCGTGACCGCCTCTTCGATGGCGCGCGCATCGAGCACGGTATTGCCGCGCACCAGGTATTCCTCGATCGTCACCTGCCGTTCCGGCGCGGCCACGGGAGCGGCTGCCGGCACCGCGTCCTGCGCGCGCGCCATGCCGGGCAGCGCCAGCATGGCCAGGCACAGCATCGTCAAGGCGGTCGCGGGTGCCGCGGGTGCTGCCCCCTTGCCCTGTTTTTTCATCTCACGCATCTTCCATTCACCTTAAAATCAAACGGTTGCCCTGTGTTGCGGCGCTGGGCCGGCGTTTTTTTGTTGCTAATGCTGATCTACTGATGCCTAGACAGCCGCCGCGCGCGGCGACTGCCGAATGTCATCAAATGTTCATAAAACTCACGGTTGCAGGCCGCGCCGCTCGTTCGGCGTGAGCGCCTGCAGCTGCGGCGCCGTCAACGGCCCCGCGCCCAGCACCTGCACCACGCCGGCCGGCTGATAGCTGGACGCCTGCGGTTCGCCGCCCTGGTGCTTGCCAACACCGCCCTCGTCCGCCTGCTCGTTGCCAAAGCCCAGCACCTTCACCGTGAACAGCGACGGTTGCGCCTGGCGCGTGGCGGCCCGTTCGCGCTGCAGCACGTCCTGCGCCGCCGTCACGGCTTGCGTGGCGGCCGCGCTGGCATTGCTGAGCGCGCCCACGTTCACGGTGGCGACCACGGGCAGGCCCGCCGACTTGCCCTGCACCTGGACGTTTTCCGCATTGATCACCTGCAAGGCCGCCAGGTTGACGTTGCCCGAGACGCGGATGCCCGCCTCGCCCGCGTCGATGCTGCCCAGCGGGGCGATCAGGTCGATGTCGCCGGGCGGCACCTCCGGGATCGGGTTCAGGGTGGCGATGCCGGCGCCCGTCGTCGGCGTGCTCGGCGACAGGCTGACCAGGCCGATGCTGTCGTAGGTACGGCGCTGCGGCGTGTAGACAACGGTGGACTTGGTGCCGCGGCCCGCATTGATGTCGCCCGTGGCCGACCAGGCCAGGATGTTGCCGCCGAAGGTGGTGAAGATGCGGCTCTGGCCCAGCAGGATGCTGTCTTTCGCATACATCTGGATCTCGCCCTGTCCCTGTGTCAGCACGCCCGAGCCTTCGCCCGGCGCATAGCCGCCGTCCACGCCGATCAGCGCGCGCCCGCCCGGCACCGTGATGCCGATGTCGCCGCCGAAATCCGTGTGGATGCCGGTGTCGTTGACGGTCACGTAAGGCACGTTGTAGTCGGGACGGCCCGCCTCGGCCCATTCCTGCGGACTCAGGTAGCGCACGCCAGCGACGGGACGCTTGGTGTACACGCCGCCGTATCCGTTGACCGTGTACAGCGCGCTGCTGAACATCGTCAGGTCGCCCTGGTACTCGATCTTCTTGCCCGCCTTGTCCTGCGTCGGGAAGAGGGTGGCGATGGCTTCGCGGCCGCGCAGATAGCTGCCGCGGCGCACGCCGTCCGGATCGTTGTACTCGCGCCCGGCCGCCTTCAGCTCGGCGAAGTAGACATTGCTCAGGTAGACCTGCTGCTGTTCCTTCGGCAAGGCGGCAAAGAAGCTGCGCGCATCGGTGGCCGGGTCGTAGCGGATGCCCAGGCCGCTGTCGCCGCCAAAACGCGTCGTCAGCCAGTTCACCAGGTGCAGCTGGCTGACCTGCGCGTATTCGCGCGCCAGGTCGCGCCGCACGCCGCCCGTTTGCTGGCCAGCTTTCTCCAGCTCGGCCTGCTTCGTGCCGAGGAAGACGGCAGCGCCCGCCTCGTCGCCGCCGTAGGCGAACTGGCCGCGCAGCCAGTCGGCCAGGGTCAGCTTGCCGCCGTAGACGTACACGGCGCTGCCGGCCTGGTCGGCCAGCGGCTTGCCCGGGTCGGCCAGCTTGGCCGGGTCCAGGTAGCGCGCCGCGAAGGCCGCATAGTCGGGACCATTGCGGCCCACGCCGGCGGCCACGCTGATGCCGGCGCCATCGCCGCGCTTGTCCTGGCCGACATGGACGATGGAGCCGAGGCTGCGCAATTCCGCCTTGTCGGCCATGTACAAATCGCGCCCGGCGCTCACATTGAGCTGGCCCGGCCCCGCCACATAGAAGGTGCTGTAGCGGATGTCGCGGCCGGCGCTGACGACGGAAACGTCGTCGGCATGGCGGTGCACGAACAGGTTGCCGCGCGCCGACGAGCTGCCGAAGACGACCGGCTTTTCCGGCAGCTCGGGACTGTTGGCAAAGGGCTGGCCGGTCCATCCCGCTGCGCCGTCCGGTACGCTCTCGACGTTGCCGAGCGGCGTGCCGGAGTTGACGATGTCGCGTCCGGCACGCACGGCCACGGCGCCGCCGCCCTCGTACCACAGGCCAAGGGCGCCGCTGACGCCCTTCAGGTTGCCCCGGTACACGATACCGCCCGTGCGCAGGCCGACGATGTCGCCGCTATTGGCATAGAAGTGCGCGGGCAACTGGCCTGCCGGCACATAGTCGGAGACCGTCGGCGGGGTCATGCTGAACAGCGGATACACTTGTTGATTGGCATCGCTGGCGCCATTCGACGACGTACCAAACCATTTCAATGCCCCCGGCGCCAACGCATCGGCGCTGACGTTATGCAGCGGCAGCAGGCCGAACCAGACATTGCCCAGCGCGCCGACGAAGCCCGGATTGAACGGATTCGGCAGCAGGCGCGGGTCGGCGCCCGATGGCGTGATCGGATAACCGGCCGCATGGATGGAGTCGGCGGCCAGCATTTCCAGCTGGCCCGTGCCCGTCCTGACAAATTGCGGCGCCACCGGCGACGGCGCCAGGATCACGCCGTTTTGCGGCATGTCCACCTTGCCGCCATCACCCAGCCTGCCCAGGCTGGCATTGCCGTAGTACAAGCTGCCGCTGGCGGCCACGGCGCGCAGCACGGACGGCATGACGAAGCGCCCGTCCGTCGGCGCATGGTTGTCGCCGGCCATCGCATTGATCCAGGACGAGGTGGGCGTCAGGTTGCCGCCCGCGCTGAACAGGTCGATGGCCGTGGCCGGCGTCCACAGCGAGAACCAGCTCCAGCCTTCGCCGGTGCGCTCCACGCCCTGGTAGCTGAACGGCGAACCATAGCCCAGTTGCTTCACGCGGCCCGCATCGGCCACGCCGCCCAGCACCACGTCGCCGCGCGCATCGATGCGCACGCCGCTGTCGCCCGGCACCAGGATAGGCCCGCCGCTGGCGATCGCCGTGCCCGCCGTGTAGGTTTCGTACGGCCGCGATTCCGTCGGATCGGCGCGGTCGAAGCGCAATTCGATGCCGCCCACGGCGCCCGCTTCCAGGCGCAGTGCGCCGCGCAGGTTGGTGAGCGTGCTGTTCAGGCCAGGCACCTGGCGTTCGAAACGCGTGTTCGGGTTCGGCCGGTCGCTATTGCTGTCGAAGCTGCGCACCTCGGCCACGGGGTTCAGCCCGCCGCCGATGCGGATATCGAGATCGCCGCCGCCCGTCAGCAGCAGCTTGCCGTCCGGCGTCACCCTGCCCGTGCTGCCCACGGCCACGTTCAGGCCCTGGCTGCGCGGCGCGAACTCGCCGCCCGGATCGGCGCGCGAGGCCAGCATGCCGGCGTCGCCGCCCGCCTGCAGCAGCAGATTGCCGCCGCCCAGGGTGCCGATGCCCGTAAAGCCCGACAGCCCCGGCAAGCCCGAGAACAGGTCGACGCCTTCGGGACGCGCGACATAGGTGCCGAAATTGATCCACCATGCCGTCGGCACGCCGCCCGCCGTGCTGCCGCTGCCCTGGCGCCACAGCCAGGTGCCGATGTCGCTGCTGTCCTGCTGCGCGCGCAGCCAGCCGATGGCATCCTCGCGGCGTTGCGTGGAGGTGCCCAGCGTGTCGCCCTTGACGTCGCCCTGGGCGCGCAGCAGCAGATTGCCGCCATGCTCGGGATACCAGGCGCGGTACAGGCTCTGGCTGCCGCCATCGACAAACGGCGTAAAGTCCGTGCCCAGCGCACCGAGCAGCTGGCCCTTGGCGTTCAGGCCGCGCGGCAGGTTGAACAGATCCTTGCCATTGACCAGCGGCGAGGCCGACTGCGTGCCGGCCGTGTAGACGCCATACAGCGAACGCATGTCGAAGTCGCCCGCGGCCAGCAAATCGAGGTCGCCCGTGCCCGTGCGCAGCACGCTGAACAGGGGCTGGCGCGCCGGCGCAGTCACGTGCACGTATTGAGGCTCCGTGCCATCGGCAATCTTGACCACGATTGCGCCATATTCATTGAAGCCAAGCAGCACTTCTTCACTGGCAAAGTTGGCCAGGTCGATCGGCATGCCCGGTATCTCGCCAAACAGGCCGGCATCGTCGCCCCATACATACTGTGCGGGCAAGCCGGTGCCTGGAACCAGCTCGCGGACAGTGGCCATGCCGTAATGCGCATCGGCCAGCATCAGATGGGCGTCCTTCGCATGCGGTTTCAGCGCGCGCGTGTCGGCCGCCGCCGTATCGGCGCCGCCCACCAGGCGCAGCGACCACGCTTGCGAACCCTGGGCCAGCATGGGCGCCAGCGCCAGGTTGCGGCCCTGGCTGCCGCTGCCATCCGCGCTGCGCAGCGACACCATGGTGACGTCGCCCGGCAGCCTGACCACGGTGCCGGCGGGCAGCACGCTGCCCTTGTCCAGCGCCAGCGCCGAGGCCAGCACCACGCCATTGACGGCATTCGTGGCATCGGCCACATCCCACGGCCTGCCTTCGGGGAAAGGCAGGGCCACGTTCGCCGGCCACAGCATGGCCGCCACCCTGGCCGCGCCAGGCAGGCGCAGGCCGGCATCGAGCTGCATCCCGCTCGACAAGGTCAGCGCCTTTGGCAAGACCGTGCCGGCCGCGTACAGCACGCTGCCGTCGGCATTGCGCACGGCGCCGCCCAGCACGCTGCCGGCCGGCAGGTTCAACTCCGCCGTCAAGGTGGCGCGCGCCGCCAGCAAGGTACCGCTGCGCAACTCCATGGCTTTCATCGGCACGGCGAAATTGACGCTCGTGCCCGATTTGAAATACGTGTCCTCGGCCAGGGTCACCAGGCCCGCTTGCGGCACGACGACCTCGCCGCCCCACGGCAGCCGGCCTTTCAACAGCTGCCAGCCCTTGTCATCGACCGTGACTGGCAGGGCGCTGGTATCGAAACCATCGGTGATGCTGCCAAAGACGCTGAGCTTGCCGCCGGCGCGCAGCACCAGCGCACCGGCCTCGCCCGAGCCGTACACGCCGCTCAGGCGCGCCAGCGGATTGACGCCGTCATAGCGGTGGCCGGACAGGTCGATGTCGCCATCGATATGCAGGTCGCCGCCTGGCGTGGCGCTGACGATCTCGACGCCAGGGCGCAGGTGGAAGGCGTTGGCGTCGCCGCGCAAGCCGTGCAGCTTGTTGTTCATCAAATTGCCGTTGGCCAGCGCGTGGGCCATGAAGGCCTGGCTGTCCGCGTGTTTCTCGTCCAGGTAAGCCTGGTTGATGCTCTGGTAGCTGCGGCCGTCCGCATCCTTGCCCGTGCCGGCCGGGGCATCCTTGTATTGCCAGAAGGCGTTGACGTTGATGGTGCGCGCGCCGGCGATGTTCAGCGCGCCGGCCGCGTCGATGTCGATATCGTCGCCCGTGGCGCCGCCCAGGCGCCGTGCGTTCAGGTCGATGCTGCCATAGTTGCCACCCTTGTCTCCGCTGCGCAGGTCGAAACGCGCGCCGTTTTCCAGGCTCAGGCGGCCGCCTGGCGCGGCCAGTTCGATCACGGCGCGGTTCGGCGCCTCGATCACCTGGCCATAGCTGTCCGTGCGCAGCACCGTGCCGTGCGCATCGAGCACGGCGCCGGACTGGATGGTGACGCCGTCGCGGCCGGCCAGGCGGATGCTGCCCACCTGTTCGCCGCTGGCGTCGATGCGGCCGCTCACCGTCAAGCTGCCGCCATCGACGGACACGCTCACTTCGCGCGCCTTGAGCTCGTCGCCGATGGTCAGATTGCCCTGCTTGAGCTGGAAGCTGCGGCTGCCGAACACCTTGCCCGTGTTCAGGCGCTGGTTCAGGCCGGCGAAGTCGCCGATCTGTTGGGCGCGTACTTCCACGCCGCCGGCCGCGTACGGCACCTGGGTGCCGCCCGCGTCATAATGGCCGCTGGCGCCGCCCAGCAGGCTGCCGCGCAAGTCGGCCGTGCCTGCCGCGTCGCCCGTGGCAACGACGCTCAGCTTGCCGGCGCGGTTATTCACGGCCGACACGTCGATCACGGAAGCGGCCGCCTGGCGCACATCGCCTGCGCGGCTGTCGAGGATCACGTCGCCGCCCCAGCTGTACTTGCTCGTGTCGTAGAAATCGATCTTGCGGCCCGCCAGGTCCAGCTTGGCCTTGTCGCCCAGCAATACATCGCGCTCGGCCGACAGGGTCAGCTTTCCGCTTGGCAGAACCACCGAGGTATCGACGCTGACGCTGTTGCCGCTGAGCGCCACTTCCGCGCCCAGGGCGCCGGCCAGCGCCGCATTCGTCGGCGTGGCGGCCGCGGCGGGGGTAGCGCCGGCCGGTGCGCTCACCTTGAGGTCGCCGCCCGCCGTGATGCGGTTGACGGAACCGGCCGCACCCGTCAACAGCGGCGTGCTGATCAGCAAATCGCCGCCGCTGTAACGGTAGCCATTGGTGGCCGTATCCCACGCGCTTAGCGACTGGTAGACGGACAGGCTGCCCTTGTTGTTGGCCGTCAGCTGTTCGCTGGCATTCAACGCCACCTGGCCGAAGCCCAGCATCAAACGGTCGAGGTTATGGATGGTATCGGGACGGCTGTCCGGCGTGAAGCCGAACTCGATGCGCCTGGCGTCGACCTGCAAACGGCCGCTGCCCGTGCCGGGGCCATTGGCGACGACGGCGCCGGGCGCATTCGTCGCGCCCTGCCACACGAGGGTATCCGTGTGGATGCGCGCCAGCGCGTCCGTGCCGCCATAGCCGTAGATGGCCGGCGTATTGAGCACCAGGCGCGACAGCGAGGACTTGCCCGTGGCCGCGTCGATGGTCGACAGCTGCGACGAGTCATAGAAGTTGAAGGAATTGCGCGCCGTCAAACCCAGGCTTTCCAGCGCCGGTGCGCCCGTGCTGGTGTCGCCGCGCAGCAGGCGGTCGAGCACGCCCTGGTTCAGCGCCAGGCCGTCGGGCAAGGCGCCGCGGGTGCTGGCGTCCGCCAGGGACGCCTCGCTGCCGACATTGATGGAGCCCATGCCCAGCACCAGGTTGCGCGTGCCGTAGCGCACGTTGTCGCGCAGGGTAAACGCGCGCTCCGTCACGGCCGCGATGGTGCCCTCGGAATACAGCGAGGTGCTGCCGCTGCAGGCGCCGCCCGCCTTGGCGCAGGCGCCGATATCGATGATGCCGGGGCCATACGATTCGGACGACGGCGCCGCGGTCGGCAGCATGTCCAGCCAGCCGTTCGAGACGGCCAGCACGCTGCCCATGGGCTCGTACACATAGCCGTCGCGCGAATCCCAGGCGGCCTTGCCGCGGCCCAGCGTATTGATGCCGGAGCCCTGCTCCAGGATGATGCCGCCGTCTTTTCTCGCCGTCACCAGAAACACTTCGGCCGCCTTCAGCACGGCGCCGTCGCGCAGCACGATGCCGCCCGCCGATTCGTTGATGGCGGCGATATTGGCGCGCTGGTTGCTGCCCGTGCCAAATTCGCTGTAGTTCACGCGCGGCAAGCCGCCGATGCCCACGCGCTGGGCACCGAAGGCATTGATCTGCGACGCATGCACGGACACGCCATCGAAATCGGCCAGCGGCGCCGTGCCGTCGGCCAGCACTTCGTAGCGCGTCGACGCATGGTTGCCCGTGCCCAGCAACAGGGAGCCGCCGAAGCCGCCCTCGGCCGGCGCATACAGGGCGCTGCCATCCATCATCAACGGCGTCTGGTTATCCTTGACGCTGTGCACGGATGGGGCGATCAGCTGCACCCGCACGCCCTTGGCATCGCGCTCCAGCGCGGCGCGCGGCACGCCGTCGCGCGTGGCTTGCGCCACGGCAAAGGCGGCATAGCCCGTTTCATTGTATTGCGAATAGCTGCGCAGCACGTCGGCCGGCGTCAGGATGGCTTGTTGCGCCACCACGTCGCGGATCGCCGTGCCCGCCACGCCCGTCTGCGCCGCCGTGGCAAACGAGCCGTTGCGCATGGCAATCGTGCCGCCCGTCTCGACGGCGCCGGCCAGGCCATTCAGTTCCACGCGGAAAGCACCGGGCAGCAGGGCGAAATTCGACGGCAGCAGGGTGTAGGTGCCGGCCGCCAGGCCGGGCACGCCCGCGCCGATGGTGATCTGGCGTCCCGCGGCGGGCTTGCCCGCGCCCTGCTCGGCCGTCAACGGCGCCACGTCAGGCTGCACGCCGGGAATGATGGCGTACACGGGGTTGGTATTCAGGCCGGGCAAGGTAAAGCCGCCGTTCGGCTTCATCTGCACCAGCGGATTGAGGCGCGCGTCGGTGGAGCCGCCGCGTCCGGCCAGGAAGGCCGCGCCCGTCAAGGTGCCGCCGCCCGACAGGTCGAGCACGGCGCCGGCCTGCACGTCGATGGCGGCGCCCGTCAAGGCGATCTCGGGGCCGTTGCCCACGCCCTTGAACACGACATCGTTGCCGTCATACAGGTAGCTCAAGCCATCGAGCGTGCCGCCGTACGGCATCGTCAAGCCTTTCGCACTGACCGAAGTCAGGCTGCCAGGCAACAGATTGACGCGGCCCGTATTGGCTTCAAAGCCTTCGGCGCCCAGGTTGATCTGGCCCAGCGGCGCGCGCAGCACGCCGTGCTGGTTGATGGTGGGCGCAATCAGGCTCAGGGTACCGAACACGGAGAACGGCTGGTTCGGCGTGGCGCCGTCGCCGCTGCGCCCGAGATTGAGCGTGCGCAGCGGATCGAGCGTGACGCGGAGGTTGCCGTATTCGTCGATGCCGCTCTGCTGGCCCACCGTGACCATGCCGCTGTCGCCCGTGGCCGGGTAGATTTGCGCGGCCACCAGGGTGGCGTTGCCGGGCTGGTACAGGGCGGCGCTGTTCGACAGGCGCATGTCGCCGCGGCTGTTCAGGGTCAGCTGCTCGAAGGCGTCGCGCTCGACCACCAGGTCGGCGCCGCTGCTCTGCGCAATGGTGCCGCGCGTACCCATGTTGACTTCGCCCGCGATATCGAGCATGCCCGCATCGATCTGCAGCAGGGAATCCTCGGCCACCAGCGGCACGCCCAGGATGCCGCGTCCCTTGCCCAGGTTCTTCGAACCTTTCACGGCATTGGGCACGATGTAATCGTCCTTCTGCGCACGCACGGCCGTACCCAGGCGCACATACGGCGCCGCCAGGTGCACCTGGCTGGCAAGGCTGCCCGCCTTGTCCTGGCCATCGGCATCCGGCTGCGGCGGCTGCTGGGCCAGCCCCAGCGAGGTGGCGCTCAGGCGCAGGCTCTGGCCCAGCGACAGCTTGACGTCGCCGTCAAAACTGAGCATGCCGTTCACATGCAGGGCCAGGTTGTCGAAACCGCCCGCCTGCACGCGGTCGGCGCCCAGGCGCGCGCTGCCGTAGCGCAGCGCCGCATCCTGCTGGCCGGCGCGCAAGTCCTCGGGCAAGGCGCTGTCGCCCTGCACCTGCGCCAGCTGCATTTCGCGCGGCACGCGCACCGCGTTGTCCACGTTGTCGCCCTGCAAGTTGTAGCGGTTGACCTTGCCATAATTGGGCGTGTCCAGCGCCAGCGCCAGGGTGCCGCCGGCCGCGCCGGCGCCACCGGCCACGGCGCGCAGAGTGCCGTCGGCAAAGATGCCGTTATACGAACTGAGCGAAATCAAACCGCCGTTGCCGGCCACGTTGACGGCGCCCTGGTTCGGCAAGTCCAGCGTGGCTTGCGCGCCGCTGGCGTCGAGCAGCGCGCCCGGACGCACGACGACAAAGGCATCGGCCGCGTCGACGCTGGCCGCATCAGCCTTGTAGCGGGCGCCGATTTCAATGCTGCCGCCCTTGTCGGCACGGCCATAGCGGTCGCCGCGCATGTCGGTGGCGACCGTGGCGCGGCCGGCGACATCGAGCACGGCCCTGTCGCCGATCCAGATCGACGTGGCTTGTCCCTTGCCGTTCGGTACATCCACATCATTGCCCGTGCCAAACGTGCCGGGCAGGACGGCGATCTTGCCACCCCAGGCTTCGAGCCGGCCATCGATGGTGATCTGCGCATTGCCCGTCAGGCTGATCTGGCGGCCCGGATCGACCGTGACGACGGCGCCTTGCGCCACCGCCAGATCCCCTTTCACGTGCGGGCTGCCGGCCGTCAGCGACAGGTCGGCGCCGGCGCGCTGCGTCAGACGGGCCTTGCGCGCATCTTCCTGGTACAGCTCCGGCGTCCACAGTTCCAGCGCGGCAGCCGGATCCGTGCCACTCGCCACCGTGTGGCCCGTGGCGGGATTGAAGCGCAGCACGGGCATCTTCACATCGACATGCGCATCCTTGACGACCACGACGCCATCGCGGCCCGTGATGGCGTAGTCGGCAAAACCGCTCTGGAACAGGCTGGCGCCCAGCGCCAGCATGGGCTGGACGGCAACATCGCGTCCCAGCACCATGCCAGCCGGCAACAGCATGCCGCGCGGCGCGCGCACGTCGTCGGCGGCAATGCTGCCGGCCGCATACTGGGTCGTCACCGGCTGGATCGGCAAGCCGTTCGGAAAGACCGCCGCCGAGACCACGAAGCCGGGATTCAAGCCATTGATGACCGTCAGCACGCTGCCGGCTGGAACGGTGGAGCCAGCCCAGACATACGTCTTGTTGTCGATGACGACGTGCGCGCCTGGCGGCAACAGCAGGTCGGCACCCAGGACCAGCGGTTTCTGCACCGACACATCCACCGTCACGGGTTTGCTCAAGACCTGGCCAGGCTTGATCAGGCTGGTACTCAGCGCAAAATCGAAGGGGATCTTCTCGCCCTTCGCGATCAGGAATTCATCGGCCAGGCGCAGGCCGATGGGGGCGCTGCTGCCACCTGGCAACACGTCGCCACCCTGCAGCTTGCCGCCGATGCTGACGGCCGCGCCGCTGTCGATCACCAGGCGTCCGCCG
Source organism: Janthinobacterium sp. BJB426 (assembly GCF_002735705.1). Taxonomy (GTDB): domain Bacteria; phylum Pseudomonadota; class Gammaproteobacteria; order Burkholderiales; family Burkholderiaceae_D; genus Janthinobacterium. The sequence goes on along the minus strand of NZ_PDZL01000011.1, from coordinate 30,190 downwards.
CCTTTCACGCCATGGCCGCGCAACTCGCCGTCGAGCTTGAGCATGGCGCCCGTCGGCGCTTTCTCCGTCGGCAGATCGACCGCCAGGGTGATGTCGCCGCCGCGTCCGCCCTGCAGGCTGCCATTGCTCATCAAGGCCGCGCCGGACGAGACGTCGATGACGCTGCCGCCCGCCAGTTCGACGCCGCCCGAGCTTTTCAAGGTGACCTTGCCGCCATTCAAATACGGCAAGCCGGCGACCGCGCCCGGATCGAGTTCCAGGTTGCTCCACAGGCCGCGCGCATCGAGACGCACGCCGGGCGCCACGCGCACGCCGGCCGTTCCCGTGGGACGGTTGTCCGGCACCAGCTTGCCTTCGACCCATACCGCGCCCGCATTCGCCAGGTAGCGCGAGATGATGTCACCGGCGGCGATGCTGCCGCCGCGCGCGCTGACGTTCGCCTTGATGGCCACGTCGGTGGCGTGCAGGGCGACGTCGCCGCCATCGGCCACGCGCACGTCCGCGTTGACGTCGAGCTTGTCGTAGGCGTAGATATTCAGGGCGCCCAGTTCCAGGCCATTGAGCCAGTCCGCATCGAGCTGCAGGGTCTTGCTGCGCGCGGCCGGCAAGGCTTCAGTGAGCAACTGGCCATCGGCGACGGGCGCCACCTTGCCGATCTCGACTTTTTCCAGCACGGCTTGCGGGCTGTCGCGCAGCTGGCCCGCCTTCGTATCGAAGACGGGCGTCATTTTGCCGACGATCAATTGACCGGCGCGCGCGGCCGACGTCTGCGCCTGCTTGTAGCTATCCATGCCGTCATCGCGCTTGCGCTGCTGGCGCTCGCCCTGGAACACGGACGTGTCGATATCGCCTTCCAGCACGGCCGCGCCCGTGGAAACGATCAGGCGGCCAGCGTCGCGGCCCACCGTGTAGCCGTTTTCCAGGCGTTCGCGCGGGCCGATCAAGGCATTCGCGTACGTCTCCGTCGTGTTCGCGCCCCAGCGCGCATGCGTGCTTTCATAGCCGCGGTACAAGCCCGTGTACAGATTGTCGCCGGGTGCAGTGCTGAGCTTGTACATCGCGCCATCGGCGCCCTTCAGCCACGTCTGCTTGACCATGCCCGTCTGCACGTCCAGCGAGCCGCCGGCGATGTTGATGCGCGAACCGGCCTGCGTCACCACTTCGCCGCCGCCAAAGCCGACGGTGCCGCCCTGGGCCGCCCACTCGCCGATGCCGTGGCCACTGGTATTGAGGTAGCCGCTCACTTCCAGCAGGCCGCCGGCCGTGTACCAGCGATCCGTGGCGTAGCCATTCGTGCCGGCCGGCACCAGCACCAGGTCGCGGCGGTCGACCCACACGTCGCTGTTGTTCAGGTATTTCGCGTCGCGGCTGCCCGGTGCGTCGCGCTGTTCGTTGCCCTGCACATTGATCAGCACATTGTTGCTGCTCATGTCGACCTTCACGCCGACGGCGCCGGAGACGTCGATGGCGGCGTCGCGCGCCACGTGGCTGCGGCGGGCCGCGTCGACCAGCACCTGGCCGCCCGTGGCCAGGGTCAGCGAATCGCCTTCGAATTCCACGTTACCGGCCGAAACGATGCGCACCAGCGACTGGTCGCGCCGGTCCAGCGGCGTGTCCGTGCCCTTGCCCGTGTCTTTCAGCAAGGTATCGCGCTGCACATCGAGCGCCGTGGCGCCGTTGTCGTCGATAAAAATGGCGCTGACGCTGCCGCGTCCCATGCTGACCTTGGCGTCCTCGCCCGCCGCCGACAGGTGGATGGCGCCGCGTCCGTTGACGGAGGTGCTCGACAGCAGCATGCCGTCCTGGCGCAGCGTGTTGCCGCTCAGTGTGATGTCGCCGCCGGCCGACTGGATCAAGCCGCGGTTGACGACGGCGCCGGCGCCGCTGCCGGCCGTGCGCAGCATCTCGACTTCATTGCCGCGCGTGCTCGAATACTGGTTCTTGTCCGTGCCCTGGCCCGGGCGCACGACGATGGCGTCGCCGGCGGCCAGGGTGGTCTGGCCATTCGGCGTGGTGATGGCGCCCGCATTGTCGACGTTGCGGCCGGCCAGCAGCACATAGCCGCCGCCTTCCGTCACCGTTTGCGGCTTGCGCGTGTCGATGCGCGCGCCGGCGGCGACGACGACGTCGGCCTCGGCCTTGCCATGCGTAAAGGTATTCTGGCCCAGCAATAAATCATTCGCGAAGGTCGGCACGGTGCCCGCGCCCTGCGCCTTGCCGTACAGGCCGCTCTTGAACTGGCTGTCGCTCATGCCCATGGCGGCCGCCGCCAGGTTGCGCGTATCGACCTGGCTGCTTCCCGTAAATACGATGCCATTGCGGTTGACGATCATCACCGTGCCGTCGGCCTTGATCTGGCCCTGGATCTGGCTGGGGCGCGCCAGCGGATCGTTGATCCGGTTCAATACGGACCAGTTCGATTTCTGGTCGAACTGCAAGGTGGTGTTTTTGCCGACGTTAAAACTTTCCCAGTTCAGTATCGCCTTGTCATCCGTCTGCGCGACCTTCACGACGGTCTTGCCGTCGGCCTGGGTCTGCACGGGTCCCTGGGCGTTGAGCCAGCCCGCCGTCAGGCTGTTAGTGTCGACCTGCAGGCCGCCCTTGACCAAGCCCTCGGGCGCACCGCCCGCCGCCAGCGCCGCCTGGCGCGCAGCTGCCTGCACCGCCTGTTCGGCGGCGATGCCGCGCGCGGCCAGCAACAGGTTGTTCAGCGATTGCTGCAGCTTGCCTTCGGCCTTTTGCTGCTGCAGCAAAGGATTGTTCAGCGATGTGGCCGGCTGGCCATTCGGCAAGCGTCCCGTGGCTGCGGCCGTGCCCTGCTGCGCACCCTTGCCGGCAAACCACGCGCCGCTGAACGGCTGCTGCGCTTGCGCGCCGCCCGCCTGCAGCAGCATGGCGATGGCCAGCGCCAGCGGTTTCAATCGCACCGGGCGCCCGTTCCGGTTGCCCGCCATGGCGGAGGAGGATGCGTGTTTCGTGACCGACTTGCTTCGCTGCATGGCGACATTCCCTTTTCATGTTCCGTTGCTGACCGATATCGCGAGGCGGCGCGCGGCACGCACGGGGCGGGCGGCAGGCACTGATTCGCGGCTTCCAGCAGCATTGACAGGGAACAAGGTCCGGGACTGCAAAAGGTCATGAAAATGTCATAATTGGCTGAGCACCTCGGCGCGCCAAGGCGGGGCTCAGCCGAACAGCACGATGCCGCCCGGCAGCCGCGTCACGCGCGCGCCATACGCGTCCTGGATCAGGGCGATCACGTCATCGAGGCGGTCGAGCGAAAAGCTCGCTTGCACGCGCGTCAGTTTCAAGGCGTCGCCATTGAGGATCAGCTTGCCGGGACGGTAGCGGTTCACCTCGTCCACCACCTCGGCCAGGGTGCTTTGTTTAAAAACCAGCAGCCGGTGGCGCCACGCGCTGACGTCGGCCCTGGCCACGGCGCGGGCGATGCCGAAATGCTCGGGCCGGTAACGCAGTTGCTGGCCGGCCGCCAGTTCCGCATCGTTGCCGGCCTGCGCCACGCGCAGGCGGCCCGCCAGGCATGTCACGCACACTTCCTGGCCAAATAGCCGGATATTGAAGCGCGCGCTGCCGGCCGACACGGTGCCGTCGCCCGCCTGCACGCGCACGCGCGCCGCGCCGCGCAAGCCAGCCTGGAATTCCGCCTCGCCCGCCAGCAGCACCAGCGCCGCGGCGCCGTCCTGCACGGGCGCAGCGTCGAGGCGCGTCTGCGTATTCATCTGCACCAGCACGCCGCCTTCAAACGCCACTTCGCGCTGCTCGCCCGTGCCGGTGGCATAGTCGGCACCGAGGCCCGCCACGGCCGGCCACAGGTCCGTCGGCGGGCGCAGCACCAGCAAGCCCAGCGAGGCAGCCACGGCGCCACCGAGCCAGGTGCGCCGCGCCATATTCACGGGCGCCTGCGCCCGCTTGACGGCGCGCGCGGCCGGCGCCATGGCGCCCCACACGGCGCGCGCCTCGGCAAACGCGTTGGCATGCTTGCGGCTGCGCGCGCACCAGTGGCGAAACACTTGCGCGTCGCGCTCGCTGACCTGGCCCGAGGCCAGGCGCACGACCCACGCCTGCGCTTCCTTCTGGATGACACCCATGTCGTCTTCCGCTTGTTCAGTCATGATGTTTAGACGTTTTTCCCGCGCCGGGACCGAAGCGCTGGATGAAATCGCGTCCCATGCGCTCGCAGCAATGTTCGAGACCGGCGCGCAATTCCTTCTCCACCGTGCGGGCGGAAATGCCGAAGCGCTCGGCGATGTCGCGGTGCGGCAACTGGTCGACGCGGGCGGCGATGACGATGGCGCGCCGGCGTTTCGGCAACTCCTGCAAGGCCCGTTCCAGCTCTTCCAGTTCGGCGCGCGCGCTGAAGGTGCGCGCCGGGTCTGCCAGCTCGTCGGCCATCTCGTACAGATCGTCGATATCGGGCAAGCTGAGCAGGCGCGCATTGTCGCGGCGTTGATCTTCCGCAATGTTGATGGCGATGCGCATCAGGTAGGCGGACGGGTAGCTGATCGCTTCGGGCGCGTTCATCCGTTCCACCCGCAAATACGTTTCATGCAGCGCGTCATTGGCCAGGTCTTCCGAACCGAGGCGGCGCTGCAGATGGCGGCGAAACTGTCCGTAGCGTTCCAGGAACAGCTTGCGCAAGGTGGTTTTGAGCAGTTCCGGCATGCTCAGGGCGCTCCGGCCACGAGGTAGGGCGCGCAATCGGCATCGGGATCGGGCCGTGGCGTGAGTAAAATCGTCAGCGGCTGCGGCAAGCCCGCCGGCGGCGCGCCATCGATCAGCAGGCTGCGCAGGCGCTGCAGCACGGCGCGGTCGCGCTGTTCCACGCCGCTCGGTTCCAGCACATGCACGGCGCGCACCTTGCCCCGCTCGTCAAGCCACAGCTGGAAGGCCAGCCGGTAGCGGCCAAAGGCCTCCGGATGCAAGCGGCACAGGGCGCGCGTGAGCGAACGCTGCAGGATGGCCGCATAGCCTTGCAATGGTGCGCTGGCGGGGGTCACTTCGGCCCGCACGGACGCCGGCGCCACGGGCGCGTCGGCCAGCGCCAGCAAGGTAAACGCATTGCTGCCGCTGAAGCGCGCGCCCAGCTGGGTGCCTGCCAGCAGGCGCTGCAGCGCTTCGGCCGGCGTGTAATCACCACGCACGGGCGCCGCCACCCTGCCGGCCGCCAGCTGGCTGCTGACGAGCACGGAATACCCGGTCACTTCGCCGAACGCCACCAGGGCCGCATCGAGCGGCTGGGCGGGCAAGTCGAAGCGCAGGGGTGCGTGCACGCCGGCGTCAGCACCGTCCGCGCCCGCAGCCGGCCGCACGAATGTCATCAAGGTCATCAATGTCATCAGCAAGCAGGCGGACAGGGCATTGCCCCTTGCGGCGCGGCGGTGGCTTAGTGTCATTTTCCAGGGGAAGCAACGAAAAATCCTGCTCATGAAGTGTCTTGACTGCAATGTTGTCTGCAGAATGGCAAGATGGTAGCTTCATAAAATGACAACTGCATGACATGGCGCCAGCCCGCATCCTGGCCTGTGTCATCGCCGCGACATATGATCTTGCTATGCTGAACGCCTCATCCACCGCTCCGGAGGCCGCCATGGCACGCCTGTTCTCACTGTTGCTGCTGGCCTGCGCCGCCCTGCCCGCGCAGGCGGACGAGCACACCGTCGTCGTGAAGGCCGCCGCGCCGCAGAAGGCTTGCGTGGAAGTGGAAGCCAATGGCCAACGGGCGCCATCGATGTCTTGCTTGAATGAAAAATTATTGCCAAATAGCAACACCATGAACCGGCCGCCGCCCGCCCTGTCCGGTGCGGAAGCAGTCATGCAGCGCCCGTCGAACCAGCTGGGCCTGTACAACCGCGCTGCCCTCGAACACCGCATGGGCAATGCCTTTGGCAAATCCGTTGTACCGCAGAGGCCGCCAACTCCCGTGCCCGCCAGCCCACTGCTGCCGGCCCGCTGACGCTGTTGTCAACGCACAGTCCATTTGCGCTGTCAAGATTGCGCAATCGCGCCGATTGCGTATCATTCCAGGCTTGATCGCTCTGGAAACAACCATGCTGCCCACTATCGAACAACGTCTTGCCCTTGAACTTGCCGCCAAACCGGTGCAGGTTGCCGCCGCCATCGAACTGCTCGACGAAGGCGCCACCGTGCCCTTCATCGCCCGTTACCGCAAGGAAGCGACCGGCGGCCTCGACGATATCCAGCTGCGCCTGCTGGAAGAGCGCCTGCGCTACCTGCGCGAGCTGGAAGAGCGGCGCGCCGCCATCGTGGCCTCGATCACGGAACAGAACAAGATGACGCCCGAGCTGCTGGACGCCGTCATGCACGCGGAAGACAAGACGCGCCTCGAAGATTTGTACTTGCCCTACAAACAGAAGCGCCGCACGAAGGCGCAGATCGCCATCGAAGCGGGCCTGATGCCGCTGGCCGACGGCTTGCTGGACAATCCGGAACTGACGCCGGAAATGGAAGCGGGCAAGTTCCTGCGCGACGCGTTTACCAGTGCCGACGGGAACAATCCGGGCGTGGCGGACACCAAGGCGGCCCTCGACGGCGCGCGCCAGATTCTGATGGAGCGTTTCGCCGAAGACGCGACCCTGCTGCAAACCTTGCGCGAGTACGTGCAGGAACACGGCATCGTCGAATCGAAAGTGGTGGAAGGCAAGCAGGACGAAGGCGAAAAATTCGCCGATTACTTCGATTACTCGGAAACCATCTCGACCGTCCCTTCGCACCGCGCGCTGGCGCTGCTGCGCGGCCGCCGCGAGGGTATCCTTGACGTCACCCTGCGCCTGGACACGGAAGCGGAAAAACCGAAATGGGATGCGCCGCACAACCCGTGCGAAGGCCGCATCGCCGCCCGCTTCGGCATCAAGCAACAAGGCCGCCCGGCCGACAAATGGCTGGCCGACACGGCACGCTGGACCTGGCGCGTGAAAAGCTTCATGCACCTGGAAACGGAACTGATGGGCGCGCTGCGCGAACGCTCGGAACTCGACGCCATCAACGTGTTTGCCACCAATCTGAAAGCGCTGCTGCTGGCCGCGCCAGCCGGCCAGCGCGCCACCATGGGCCTCGATCCTGGCCTGCGCACGGGCGTCAAGGTCGCTGTCGTTGATGCCACCGGTAAAGTCGTCGACACGGCCGTGATCTACCCGCACCAGCCGAAGAACGACTGGGATGGCTCGCTGCATACGCTGGGCCGTCTTGCCGCGAAGCACAATGTATCGCTCATTTCCATCGGTAACGGCACCGCCTCGCGCGAAACCGATAAGCTGGCGCAGGACCTGATCAAGCAGCATCCGGAAGCGAAGATGACGAAGATCGTCGTCTCGGAAGCGGGCGCGTCGGTGTATTCGGCGTCCGAATTCGCGTCGAAAGAATTGCCGGACATGGATGTGTCCCTGCGCGGCGCCGTGTCGATTGCGCGCCGTCTGCAAGACCCGCTGGCCGAACTGGTGAAAATTGACCCGAAATCGATCGGCGTGGGCCAGTACCAGCATGACGTGAGTCAAAGCCAGCTGGCCCGCTCGCTCGACGCCGTGGTGGAAGATTGCGTGAACGCCGTCGGCGTGGACGTCAATACGGCGTCCGCGCCGCTGCTGGCGCGCGTGTCCGGCCTGTCGGCCAGCGTGGCGCAAAGCATCGTCACCTACCGCGACATGAAGGGCGCGTTCACCTCGCGCGCGGCCTTAAAAGCCGTGCCGCGCCTGGGCGACAAGACGTACGAACAGGCAGCCGGCTTTTTGCGCGTGATGGGCGGCGACAATCCGCTGGACGCCTCGGCTGTCCACCCGGAATCGTACCCGCTGGTGGAAAAGATCCTGGCCGATATCAAGAAGGATATCAAGGCCGTCATCGGCGAAACGGCCCTGCTGAAAACCCTCAGCCCGGCAAAATATGCGGATGAAACGTTCGGCGTGCCGACCATTTCCGACATCTTGAAGGAACTGGAAAAGCCGGGCCGCGATCCGCGTCCTGAATTCACCACCGCCACCTTCAAGGAAGGCGTGGAAGAGATCCGCGACTTGCGCCCGGACATGATTCTCGAGGGCGTGGTCACCAACGTGGCCGCCTTTGGCGCCTTCGTCGATATCGGCGTGCACCAGGATGGCCTTGTGCACATCTCGGCCCTGTCGAACACCTTTGTCAAAGATCCGCACACGGTGGTGAAAGCTGGCCAGGTCGTGCGCGTCAAGGTGCTGGAAGTCGATGAAAAGCGCAAGCGCATCGCGCTGACCATGCGTTTGACGGACAGTGCGCCGCAGCCGGGCAGCAAGCCGGAGCAAAAAGGCGACCGCAACGACCGCCGCAGCATGGCGCAGCACCAGTCGCAATCGCGCAACGCGCCCGAGCCGGCCGGCAGCATGGCCGCCGCGTTCGCCAAGCTGCGCGGCTAAGTCCATGGCCGCCAGGCATGACCTCGTCATCCTGGCGGTGGATGCCGCCAGCGTGGAGGCGCAGCTGCTGCTCGACGAATTGTCGGCAGCATTGCTGCGCATCAATGGCGACAGCGGCCGTTCTTCCTTCGATGTCGAGGCGGCAACGCCGCGCGGCGGTTTTTATCTGGCCCGCGATGCGGCTGGAGAACTGCTGGGCTGCGCCGCCCTGCGGCCGCTGGGCGAGCCGGACAGCGCCATAGGCGAACTCAAGCGCATGTATGCGCGCCCCGGCCAGGGTGGCTTGGGCGTGGGCGCGGCCCTGCTGGCCCATGTGGAGGCGCAGGCGCGCCGGCACGGCTACCAGGCTCTGCACCTGTCCACCCGCGTGGCGAATACCCGCGCCGTGGCGTTTTATGCCAAACACGGCTATGCACCAGTCATTGCCTGGGGCAAATACGTGAGCGCGGCACAATCGACCTGCCTGGGCAAGACCTTATAAGCCCCAACGTGGCTGACTTGCCCAATTTATGACTTGAGCGCATACCCGTGCCGTCGTTTTCTTATAAAATGACGGCATCTATTTATTTACCCATCAGAGGCAGCTATGAGCGACGTACAAACCTGGATCAAAGAAACCGTGACGAGCACGCCAGTCGTGCTGTTCATGAAGGGCACGGCCCAGTTCCCGCAGTGCGGCTTTTCCGGCCGCGCCATCCAGATCCTGAAGGCGTGCGGCGTGGAAAACATCGCCACCGTCAACGTGCTGGATGACCCGGAAGTGCGCCAGGGCATCAAGGATTACTCGAACTGGCCAACCATTCCGCAGCTGTATGTCAACGGCGAGTTCATCGGTGGTTCCGATATCATGAATGAAATGTTTGAATCGGGCGAACTGAAGTCCCTGCTGGATGCCTGATAGCCAAACGCAGCGGCCGCGCCGTATCGTCGTGGCCATCACGGGCGCCACGGGCGCCGTGTATGGCTTGCGGCTGCTGCAATTACTCGGCGCCATCCCCGGCGTCGAGACGCATCTGGTCTTGTCGGATGCGGCCGTACTGACCCTGCACCAGGAAACGGGCGTGGGGCGCAAGGACATCGAAGCGCAGGCGCACGTGGTGCACAAGCTGCGCGACATCGGCGCCTCTATCGCCAGCGGCTCGTTTCAATCGGATGGCATGGTCGTCGCACCGTGCTCGATGAGGACCCTGGCGGCCGTGGCGCATGGCCTGTCGGATAATTTGATCACGCGGGCAGCCGACGTCGTGCTCAAGGAGCGCCGCCGCCTGATTTTGATGGTGCGCGAAACGCCGTTCAACCTGGCGCACCTGCGCAATATGACAGCCGTGACCGAAATGGGCGGCATCATCTTCCCGCCCTTACCGAGCTTCTACCACCACCCGCAAAGCATCGCGGAAATGGTCGACCATACGGTGGCGCGCGTCATCGACCTGCTCGGCATCGAGCACAGCCTGGCGCCGCGGTGGAATGGTCTCAAGTCTGCAAGCGACACCCCTATCCTCTAGTTGGCGTCACGATGTAACTCTGGCGTCACGATGCCTGACAAAAGCGTAGCGAGCGGCGGCGAGGCTCGGCGCCCCTTGTGGCCAAGAAGCGCAACCGTGCTCCAGCACGGTGAGCATCGCCGGCCGCAAAGCGCGACGCGCAGTAGCTTTGGTCAGGCATCCCTCATCTCTTGTCGAATTGGTGAGCACTTGCCTGCTTCAAATCCCTGGCTTCTTCAACCATCCTGCGGTGGGCGATCCGTTTGCGCATCACTTCCGCATGTTGCGCGGCAGTCATGGGGGGCACGGTCATCAAGTCCTTCAGCTGCGCGGTATTGCTGTAGTTACTTTTCATAAGACGGCTCAAATGCTCGGCTCCGTAGTGGATGAACTGGCTGCTTCTGATGTGATTATGCGCTGGTATTGGCCGCTGCGCCGCTGCGTGCGGGATTATTGTCAAATAATTCCGCTGCAGCGCAACATGCGAGGTCTTATTGTGCGGCAAAATCATGTCTCCAGTATGACCTTGCGCAAATAAAAGGACAGGGGGAGCACCGTCAGCGAAAAGCGGACGGTGCCGGCCGGGGAGGGCCTGAATGCTTACTTTTGGTAGTTGACTCTTACCAGCATGCGAATAAATTCTCGCGCGATTTGACGATGATGTTCATCTAATCTTTGCAAATCGGCAATTAATTTCACATCGGCGGACTCAAAACGCGACAAAGCGCTGCCCGCTTCACCATTCGGCGTGGCGCTTTCCGGGCCGCCAAAACGCAACCATTCCGCCGGAACGCCCAACCATTGGGCAATCATGCGCAATTTCTCTTGCGTCGGAATTGCTTCACCTACTAACCATTTCCTAGCTGCATGCACGGTAATCGGGCGCCCGTCGAAACGGATATTGAATTCCCGGGCCAGTCTGGTCGGGCTGTCTGGAGAATAATGGGCGTTTTTGAGAGCCAACTGAAGTCGCTGGCTGAAGCTTTCGCGTTCGTTAGAAGAATTCATAGGTGTACTATTTCATGTTGTAACATGAAAGTCAGTTTCTTGAATGACCATACAGATTGTTACATTTGAAAATAGTATCAATTAACAATTAACACTCCGGCCGAGCTTTTCAAGTCAAAAAGTGGGCCGAATTTTCTCTTGCGATTCTGCGTGGCTTCGGGTCAAATTCGCGGCTAGCCTTGATTTTCGCACTGCAGCACGATTCAAAGCCTCGGTTTGGCATTACAACGTACGGTATCGGATAATGCCCTCCTCTACCGATGCGCGCAATGCCCATGTCATACAATTTCTTATAGACAAAGTTTTCAGAAGGGCCATTTTGTTTCCAACATGGAAACGATACAAACAGCGTGCTCATAGTGAAACGTTGTTTTTTGATCGTGCCGGCTGGAAAGAATCTGCGCCTGAAAATTTTACTGCCATCGCAGCGAAAAGAATGTCGCTGTTATGCCAGGAAAGCTCTTTTTGGTGTCATCTTGGCCACCAACTCTCGATCTTAAGCGCGTTTGCGCAAGAAGAATCAATTTATTTTCAGTAACTGTTGCCTTATTCGCCAAATTTCCCTGTCCAGCCCCTCTTTTTTCTTTGTTGCAGCACGGGCAGGGCACGCTACAATAGTATTGACGTTGACGTAAACGGCACTTTGCCATCCATTGCCTCGCAGCACCCATCCAGTGACCGACCACCCATGCAACCGATACCGCCCGCACCCATGACGACCTATACCATTACCGAACTGGCGCGGGAATTCGACATCACGGCGCGCGCCATCCGCTTCTATGAAGACCAGGGCTTGCTCAGTCCGAAACGCGAAGGTGCCGGCGGGCGCAGCCGCGTCTACACGCCGCGCGACCGCACCCGCCTGAAGCTGACCCTGCGCGGCAAGCGCCTGGGCCTGGCGCTGTCGGAAATCAAGAGCCTGGTCGACATGTACGAATCGCCGAAGGACACGCGCGCGCAGATGGACCGCTTCCTGGGCGTGCTGGCGCAGCACCGGCAGACCTTGGAACAGCAGCGCATCGATATCGAAATGGCGCTGGCGGAAATCAGCGCGCATGAAGACGCTTGCGCGCGCATGCTGGCGGACTCGAACCTTGATAAGGCGCAAACAAACTAAAGGCGCGAGCAGCAGACCGCTGCCGCGCATCGGTTGACGTTTACGTAAACGTCACAACTGAGTATCATAGCTTCACTGACCCGGCATCCATGACCGCCACACTTATAACGACGACGAGGACGACATGCTCCATCTCCCAGGCTTGACCTTTGACCACGGCGACGACATCGCCTCCCTGCGCGAAGCGATCCAACAATTCGCCGCCGCCGAAATCGCGCCGCGCGCGGCCGAAATCGACCGCACGGACCAGTTCCCCATGGACCTGTGGCGCAAAATGGGCGACATGGGCTTGCTCGGCATCACCGTCAGCGAAGAGTACGGCGGCGCCGGCATGGGTTACCTGGCGCACATCATCGCCATGGAAGAGATCTCGCGCGCCTCGGCTTCCGTCGGCCTGTCCTACGGCGCCCACTCGAACCTGTGCGTGAACCAGATCAAGCGCAACGGCACGGCCGAGCAAAAAGCCAAGTACTTGCCGAAACTGATCACGGGCGAGCACATCGGCGCCCTGGCCATGTCGGAGCCGAACGCGGGCTCGGACGTCGTCAGCATGAAGCTGCGCGCCGACTTCAAGGGCGACCGCTGGGTCTTGAACGGCACCAAGATGTGGATCACCAACGGCCCCGACGCGGACGTGCTGGTGGTGTACGCGAAAAACGACCTGGAAGCGGGTCCGCGCGGCATGACGGCGTTCCTGATCGAAAAGAATTTCAAGGGCTTTTCCATCGCGCAAAAGCTCGACAAGCTGGGCATGCGCGGTTCGCACACGGGCGAACTGGTGTTCCAGGATTGCGAAGTGCCGGCCGAAAACGTGCTGGGCGGCCTGGGCAAGGGCGTCAACGTGCTGATGTCGGGCCTCGATTTCGAGCGCACCGTGCTGTCCGGCGGCCCGCTGGGCATCATGCAGGCCTGCATGGACCTGGTCGTGCCTTACGTGCATGACCGCAAGCAATTCGGCCAGCCCATCGGCGAATTCCAATTGATGCAAGGTAAGCTGGCCGATATGTATTCGACCATGATGGCGTGCAAGGCCTATGTCTACGCCGTGGGTCAGGCCTGCGACCGCGCCACCACGCCGGAAGCCGTGCGCCAGTTGCGCAAGGATGCGGCCGGCGCCATTCTGTATAGTGCAGAGAAAGCGACCTGGATGGCGGGCGAAGCGATCCAGGCCCTGGGCGGCAACGGCTACATCAACGAGTATCCGGCCGGCCGTCTGTGGCGCGATGCCAAGCTGTATGAAATCGGCGCCGGGACCAGCGAAATCCGCCGCATGCTGATAGGCCGCGAACTGTTTGCGGAAACCAAGTAAGCACGGGCGCGCGACGATCGACTGGGTGATGAGCCATTCATGCGAGCACAACTATGACTCACATTGCCTTCCCCAAATTGCTCTCTTCCCAGATTGCATTCGATATCGCGCGCACCATCCGCGACGGCTTCGACAAGCATTACCGTTTGTTCCGCGAAACCAGCCGGCAAGCCAAGCAGTATTTCGAGCAAGGCGCCTGGGCCGCGGCGCAGACGGCGGCCCGCGAACGCATCGACTTTTATGACAAGCGCGTGCAGGAATGCGTGCAGATGCTCGAAGATGAGTACGAAGAGTCGGAGTTGAGCGATGAAGTGTGGCGCGAACTGAAGTTGCATTACATCGGCATGCTGACGGAGCACAAGCAGCCGGAACTGGCGGAAACCTTCTTCAATTCCGTCTGCTGCAACATCCTGCACCGCACATATTTCAATAACGACTATATTTTCGTGCGTCCCGTCGTTTCCACGGAATACATCGAAACGCAAGATCCGGCCCCCACCTACCGCGTGTATTACCCGGGCAAAGATGGCTTGCGCCACACCTTGACGCGCATGGTGAGCAACTTCCAGCTGAACTGCGCCTTTGCCAACCTCGAGCGTGACGTGGCCCAAGTGGAAGCGCGGCTGCAACAGCTGTTCGGCGGCGACCGGCTCGAACCGAACCACCAGATCCAGGTCCTGACCAGCTTGTTTTACCGCAACAAGGGCGCCTATCTGGTCGGCAAGGGCATCAACGGCAACCGCGAATACCCGTTTGTCGTGCCGATCCTGCACAACCGTCACGGCAAGCTTGTGCTCGACACGGTGCTGTTCGAGCAGCAGCAGATCGCCGTGCTGTTTTCATTTACGCGCGCGTATTTCCTGGTCGATATGGAAGTGCCGTCGGCCTATGTACAATTCCTGCGCAGTTTGCTGCCGCGCAAACCGCGCAGCGAAATCTATACGATATTGGGCTTGCAGAAACAGGGCAAGACCTTGTTTTACCGCGACTACCTGCAGCACCTGAAACATTCGTCGGACCACTTTGAAAGCGCGCCCGGCATCCGTGGCCTGGTGATGCTGGTGTTTGCCCTGCCCTCGTTTCCGTATGTCTTCAAGGTCATCAAGGATTTCTTTCCGCCCCCCAAGGAAACCACGCGCGCGCAAGTCCAGCAAAAGTATTTGCTGGTGAAACACCACGACCGGGTGGGGCGCATGGCCGACACGCTCGAGTATTCCAACGTGGCCTTTCCCCGCGCCCGTTTTGCCGAAGAACTGCTGGCCGAGTTGAAACAGTTCGCCCCTTCGCTGATCGAAGAAGACCACGAGCAGATCATCATCCGCCACCTGTACATCGAGCGGCGTATGGTGCCGCTGAACATGTGGCTGAGCAATGCCGAGAAGGAAGGCCGCGATGACCTGGTCGAACACGCCATCGTCGAGTACGGCAACGCCATCAAGGAATTGATGGCGGCGAATATTTTTCCCGGCGACATGCTGTATAAAAACTTTGGCGTGACCCGTCATCAGCGTGTCGTTTTTTACGATTACGATGAAATCGAGTACATCACCGATTGCCAGTTCCGCGTCATCCCGCAAGCCCGCACAGAGGAAGAAGAAATGTCGGCCGAACCGTGGTATCCCATCGGCAAGCACGATGTGTTTCCCGAACAATTCGGCACCTTCCTACTGGGCAATCCCCGCATCCGCCGCTATTTCATGCAGCACCATGCCGACCTGCTGACGGCGCAATATTGGCAGGCGCGCAAGCAGCGCATCGAAGACGGCCATATCGAGGACGTCTTCCCTTATCCGCAGCACCTGCGTTTTTGTATGCAGTCACCATCCCCACCTTTAACCGGAGATCCAACATGAATGATCCAGTCGTAATCGTCGGTGCCGCGCGCACCCCCATGGGCGCCTTCCAGGGCGACTTTGCCAACGTCACCGCCAGCGACCTGGGCGCCGTGGCCATCCGCGCCGCCGTCGAACGGGCCGGCGTGGCGCCGGATGCCGTGGAACACGTGTTTTTCGGCAATTGCCTGATGGCTGGCCAGGGCCAGGCGCCCGCGCGCCAGGCCTTGCGCAAGGCGGGCTTGCCCGATTCCACGGGCGCCGTGACCCTGTCGAAAATGTGCGGCTCGGCCATGCAGACGACCATGTTCGCGCATGACACCTTGCTCGCCGGCAGCGCCGACGTGGTGGTGGCGGGCGGCATGGAATCGATGACCAACGCCCCCTATCTGGTGCCGAAGGCCCGCGGCGGCTACCGCATCGGCCACGGCATGATCTATGACCACATGATGATGGATGGTCTGGAAGACGCCTACAGCCGCGATGAAAAGGGTAACGCACGCTCGATGGGCACGTTTGCCGAAGAGTGCGCCAGCCAGTACCAGTTCACGCGCGAAGCGCAGGATGCGTTTGCCATCGAATCCGTGAAACGCGCGCAAGCGGCCACCAAGGATGGCAGTTTCGAATGGGAAATCGTGCCCGTGACCGTTTCCGGCCGCGGCGGCGACACCATCGTCAGCATCGATGAAGGCCCGCAAAAGGCCCGCCTGGAAAAAATCCCGACCTTGAAAGCGGCGTTCAAGAAGGACGGCACCATCACGGCCGCCTCGTCGTCGTCGATCAACGATGGCGCGGCCGCCCTGGTGCTGATGCGCGAATCGACGGCGAAAAAACTCGGTTGCACCGTCATCGCGAAAATCCACGGCCACGCCACGCACGCGCAGGCGCCGAACGAATTCACCACGGCCCCCATCGGCGCGGTGAAAAAGCTGTACGCCAAGACGGGCTGGAGCAGCAGCAATGTCGACTTGTTCGAGATCAATGAAGCGTTCGCGGCCGTGCCGATGGCCGCCATGCACGATCTCGACATTCCGCACAGCAAGATCAACATCCACGGCGGCGCGTGCGCGCTGGGCCACCCGATCGGCGCCTCGGGCGCGCGCATCATCGTCACCCTGCTGGGCGCCTTGAAAAAAACCGGCGGCAAGCGCGGCGTGGCGGCCCTGTGCATCGGCGGCGGCGAAGCGACGGCGATGGCGATCGAACTGGTATAAGCTGCGCTGTTGACGACAGGCGCGCGCGGCGTGGTCACGTTCGCTGCGCGCCTTTTCATTGATTTCACCCAGGGAGAAAAGACATGCCTACCGCATTGATCATCGGCGCCTCGCGCGGCATCGGCCACGAAATCGTCCGTCAATACCGCCACGATGGCTGGCGGGTGATCGCCACGGCGCGCACGCAAGACGCTTGCGACGCCCTCGCGCAACTGGGCGCGGAAGCGCACCAGCTCGACGTGACGGATGTGGAAGGCTGTGCCGGCCTGGGCTGGAAGCTCGACGATGAAAAACTCGACGTGGCCATTCTCAACGCGGGCGTGTACGGCCCCCGTCACGACGGTACCCCCACGCAAGAAGATTTCGATGCCGTCATGCACACGAACGTGCTGGCGGCCATGCGGCTGCTGCCGCTCTTGGCGCCGCTGGTGGCGAATGCCAAAGGCAAACTGGCCGTGCTGTCCTCGCACATGGGTTCCCTGAGCGAGCGGGGCAACCCCAGCGGTTCGCTGTATCGCGCCAGCAAGGCAGCCTTGAATTCCGTGCTGATCGATACTAGCCTCGTGCATGGCCCGCAAGGCGTCAGCTGCGTCGCCTTCCATCCGGGCTGGGTGCGCACGGACATGGGCGGCGCCGACGCCGATATTTCACCCGAGCAAAGCGCTGCCGGCATCCGCGCCACCCTGGCCAGCCTGCCGGCCACGGACAAGGCCGTGTTCCGCAACTATGATGGCAAGCCCATCGCCTGGTAATTCCCGCATCCACTATAAAAAATACGAGACGACGTCCCATGATACTCAATGAAGAACAATCAATGATCCAGGAAGCGCTGCGCAGTTTTTCGCGCGAGCGCCTGGCGCCCAACGCGGCCCGCTGGGACAAGGAACATCATTTCCCGAAAGAAGAATTGCAGGAACTGGCCGCGCTGGGCGCCTTTGGCGTGGCCGTGCCGGAAGCGCTCGGTGGCGCCGGCCTCGATTACGTGTCGCTGGCCCTGGTGCTGGAAGAAATTGCCGCCGGTGACGGCGGCACGTCGACCATCATTTCCGTGAATAATTGCCCCGTGTGCAGCATCGCCATGATGTATGCCAACGACGCGCAAAAGGAACAATGGCTGCGCCCGCTGGCGCAAGGCACGATGCTTGGCGCGTTTTGCCTGACGGAACCGCACACGGGCAGCGACGCCTCGGCCCTGCGCACGACGGCCACGCTCGACGGCAATGAATACGTACTCAATGGCACCAAGCAGTTCATTACCAGCGGCAAGTATGCGGACGTGGCCATCGTCATGGCCGTCACCGACAAGGCGGCCGGCAAGCGCGGCATCAGCGCCTTCTGGGTGCCGACGAACACGCCAGGCTACATTGTGGCGGGACTGGAACAGAAGATGGGTCAGCATTCGTCGGACACGGCGCAAATCCTGTTCGACAATTGCCGCATCCCGGCGGCAAATCTGATTGGCGAAGAAGGGCAAGGCTACAAGATCGCCCTGTCCGGCCTGGAAGGCGGACGCATCGGCATCGCGTCGCAAGCCGTGGGCATGGCGCGCGCCGCGTATGAAGCGGCCCTGAGTTATGCGCGCGAGCGCGAAAGCTTCGGCAAACCCATCTATGAACACCAGGCCGTGCAATTCCGCCTGGCCGACATGGCCACGCAGATCGAAGCAGCGCGCCAGCTGATCCGCCACGCAGCATCGATGAAGGATGCGGGCTTGCCGTGCTTGAAGGAAGCGGCCATGGCCAAGCTGTTTGCGTCGGAAATGGCGGAAAAAGTGTGCTCGGACGCCATCCAGGTGCACGGCGGCTACGGTTATGTGTCCGATTTCCCCGTCGAACGCATCTACCGCGACGTGCGCGTGTGCCAGATTTACGAGGGGACCAGCGATATTCAGAAGATTTTGATTGCGCGGGCCCTATAAACCCCAGGGCAGATGCTGGGGTCGTACCCTGCAGGGTACGACCCCGGGGTTACGCCGTTGGGTTTTCAATAGACGAAAAAAAGCCCGCTAAAACGCGGGCTTGTTCCAATGTATTACCAATGCTTTAATCGTGTCATGGACGCCAGTGCTATCTGCAAAGTGCCTCCTGATTTTCGGACTCCCATGCTATCTGCATGGTGACTCCAAGTGTAAATCGACCATCGTATCCGGAATTACAAAATCCATTTCTTCGCACTGTCACGCCATCGACATTACACCTGTCGGTCGCCGCGCTGAAACTGGATGGTGAGATGATTTGCTGCCAAATCTCAATCACTGAACGCAGTATAGCACAGCTTTTTGTGCAGTGCAATAATGAATTGAAGCCATACCTTAAATCAAGTCCTTAGCGCCAGCGGCTTGTCCTCTTGCCCGCCACGCGCCACCCTTTCGTACTCGGAAATCACTTGCGCGCCCAGCAGCAGCAAAGTGGCGCCGATTTCCAGGCTGAACATGACGACGATGGCTGTCGTCATCGAACCATACACGACATTGACCTGCGACAAGGTGGAGAAATACCAGACCAGCACGTGACGGGCGATTTCCCACAGCAAGGCCGCCGTCACGCCGCCGATCAGCGCATGCGTAATCGATAATCGTCCCACCGGCATGACCAGGTAAATCGAACTGAGCACGAGGATTTCGCCCGCCAGCCCCAGCAGATACAGCAACACGCCGGACACGCCTTCCAGGCCCCAGTCGTGGCGCAGGAAGCGCACGCTTTCCTCGCCCATCACTTGCAGGCTGCCCGCCACCAGGGTGATCAGCAAGATGCCCACGCCCAGGCACAGGATGTAGCAATACGGCAGCACGGCGGAAATGAGGAAATGGCGGCGGCGGATGGCCACGCGGTGAATAAAGATCACGCTCATGGCGTTTTCCAGCACGGTAAACGCCAACGAGCTGAAAAACAGCATGGTCAACAGCAACAGCCAGCCGATCACGCCCCGGTTGTTGAGGAAATGCGCGACCTCGGCCACGATGGCCTTCGATTGCCCCGGCACCAGCCATTCCAGGTAATGACCTATGGTTTGCAGCAATTCATCCTGCGCGATCACGTGCGACAGGGCCACCACCACCAGCATCAGCAGGGGCACGATGGACAGCAGCGAGTAATACGCGACGGCGCCCGCCAGCAGCAAGCCCTGGTTGGCGCGAAAAGCCTTCAGCACCTGCAGCACGAAGGCCAGCGGGTGGCTGAGGATGTAGGTACTGGCGTGGCGGTTGATCATGTCGGGTGCGGTGAAGAAGGCGGCGCGGCATCGTGCCACGCCTTATCACACTAGCATACTGACAATCACCCTGCTGCACCGTGCGCTAGCAGACGGCCGGCTCCAACAAGGTCAAGGTTTGCCGGTCCGCATCCAGAGTGGCAAGGATGCCCATCGGTATCGTGAACTGGTGGCGGATGTGGCCAAACGAATAGCCGCTGACGGCCGGCACCGTCAATGGCTGCAGATGCTGGTCCAGGGTGTCATTCAGGGTCAGCGCCGTGTCGCCCTCGGCCGCCTCGCAATGCTCGAAAATGCCCAGCATCAGCGCCGCCGCCTTGGAAAACCCCACGGACAGGTCGAGCTGACACAGCATGCGGTCGATGCGGTAAGGCACTTCATTGATTTCTTCGAGGAAAAGAATATGCTCGCGGAAATCGGCCGCATACGGCGTGCCGGCCAGCGCGCTGACCATGCACAGATTGCCGCCCGTCAAGCGCCCCGTCGCCTGGCCGCCGTGCACGGTGCGGATGGCAAAGTTCGGCTGCGTCTGCGCGCGGCGGTGGTTGTCTTGCGCCATCGGGATCGTGTACTGCTCTTGCGGCGTCATCAGCACGTTTTGCAGCTGCGTCACCGTGTAGTCGGAAAATGTGGACGAGGCCACGGGGCCGTGAAAGGTCACCAGGCCCGTCTGGCGGCCGATGGCCAGGTGCAGGGCCGTAATGTCGGAATAGCCGATCAGCACTTTCGGGTTGCGCTGGATCAAGGCGTAATCGAGCAGCGCCAGCAGCGAAATGCAGCCGGAGCCACCGCGGATGACCCAGATGGCCTTGACTTCCGGGTCGCGGAACGCGGCGTGCAGGTCGTCCAGGCGCTGCTGCACCGTGCCCGCATAGTTGCCGTGCACGGCGCGAATATTCGCGCCCAGGCTGGAACGCAGTCCCAGCGATTCGATATTGCGCTGGGCCTTGGCAATGGACTCCTCATCCGTAAAGCCGCCCGGTGCGATGATGGCGACCAGGTCGCCGTCGCGCAGGCGCGCCGGTTTGATCAATGCGTGTGGCTGTTGCATGCGTTTGCCCTTCCCTTGCGTGGCCGCCGCCCACGCCGGTGTGCCTGCCGCCCCGAAGCTGGCGGCCAGCAAGCCGCCGAAGCGGCGCCGGCTGAGATTGGTCTGACTGGACATGCGGCCCTTTCCTGAAATAAAAAACGGCGACGCCAGGCGCCGCCGCACGAGGTTAGCATGCCAGCGGGATCACCGCCGGCATGGCCGCCTTACATGAACTTGTACTTCAGCTGGAACGACAGCGAACGGCCGCGTGGATCGGCCACGCGCGGGTCCCAGCCGGCGCCCACCACTTCATCCACGTTGTGCGCGGTGAAAGGCGGATCGCGGTCGAACAGGTTCTGGATGCCCACGGTAATCGTCGTATTTTTGAAGCCTGTGTACGTGCCCGACAAGTTATACGTGGTGTAGCTGGACACATCCGGCTTGAAGCCCGGCGGCGGCGCGCCCTTGCCGCCATTCGGCACCTGATCCTTGTAGCCGGAAGCAAAACTCTGGATCAGCAAGCCGCTCCAATCGCCGCGCGACACGCCGAAGCTGGCGTTGTGTTTCCAGCGCAGGTACAGATCGCGCGTATAGAATTTGCCGACCAGTTCCTGGTATTCCTGGCCTTGATATTCCGCAAACTTGAAGCTGTCCATATACGTGCCGTCCAGGGTCGCCGTCCATTTCGCGTCCCGGACCTTGCCTTCGCCACGCAAGCCCACGTCGAGGCCACGCACGCGGCTGCCTGCCGCGTTGATCCAGCCCGCCTGCACGTACTCGATGGTACCGTCCGGATTGCGGTGGATGTACTGGTTCAGCGCCTGGTAGTTGGTCAGCACGATTTGCGGCGTGCGGTTCAGGATGCGATCCTTGGTATTGATGGCCCAGTAGTCGAACGAAGCCGAATAGCCCTTGAATGGTTCGATGACAAAACCGACGCTGCCCTGCTTCGACGTTTCCGGCTTCAGGTTGACATTGCCGCCCGTCTTGTAGTCGAGGCGGTCGATGGCGCAGTACTCGGGCACGCCCGGATGCTTGGCGCAGCCTTCCTGATCGATCACGCCGTTCGGCAATTCCTGGCTCAGCGAGCCGGAATACAGTTGCTGGAAGCTTGGCGCGAGGAAACCCTTGCTGGCCGAACCACGGAACAGCAGGAAATCGGTCGGCTGGTAGCGGAAGGCCACTTTCGGATTCGTCGTCGCGCCCACCAGGCTGTAATCGTCACGGCGGATGGCCAGCTGCATTTCCAGGTCCTTCGTGACCGGCACCAGCAATTCGGCATACACGGCCTTGACGGTACGGCTGGCATCTTTCAATGCGGCATTGCCTGGCGCCAGCAGGATCTGGATGGCGTCGACGTCTTGCCCGAAGCTGTAACCTTCGCGGCGCAAATCAAAACCGGCCGCCATGGCCAGCGCACCGGCCGGCAGCTGGAACAGCTCGCCCGAAACGGAACCGTCGATCTGCGTCAGGGTCGTCTTGCCATGCTGGAAGTCGCCCCGGAACTTGGTCGATTCGATCAATTGCTTGGCCGCTTCCGTCTGGCTCTGGCCGGCGCCCACCCATGGATTGATGATGCCGCTGGCCAGTGCCGCGTACAACTTGTCCGTGTAGGAATAGCCATCCGTCAGCTTGGTCTTGGTCGTGCTTTCGGCGCGCGAAATGCCAGCCTTGTAATCCCACTTGCCGAAGTTGCCTTCAAAGCCCACCAGCACGCGGGCATTGTCGGTCGTGTTTTCCTGCGTGCGGTTGCCCACGTCATTGGCGCGCCATTTGTAGGAAATCGGCTTGGTCTTGTCGAATGATGGGATGTAGGCCGACAGATCCTGGTAATACGCGCCGCCGACCGGATACAAATTCTTGTTGGCAACGGTCGCCTGCACCTGCATCGGCGTCAAAATCGCCGTGGCCTTGGTACGCGAACCGAGCACTTCGACAAACATGCGGTGGTCGGGCGCCAGCTGGAAAGTGCCTCGCGACAACAGATTGGCCCGTTCAACGGGGAATTGCAGCACATAGTCAGCGCCATAGTCATAGGCGCAGGAATACTTGGTGCGCAGCGGCGAGGTCACGTCTTTCCACAGCTCCGTCTGGTACTGCGACATGCCAGCGATGCTGTCGCACTTGCCCTGGAAGCTCAGCGGATTGGCTTGCAGGTATTTATTCGCGTCGCCAGGCAGCTGGAACGAGGCGCCCAGCGCCGTGCCGGCACCCGCCATCTGGTTGGCGAACGGCGTGCCCGTGGTATCGGGCGACAAGCCACGGCCCGGCTGGTAGCCGTTGACGAAGGAGCGGTCGCTGCCGTTCAGGCGCTGCGCCTTGTCGACAGTCAGGCTGGCCATAATGTTATAGCGATCGCTTTCCAGCGAGCCCGTGCCGGCCAGCAGCGAAGCGCGGCGCGTGGCGCCGCCGCCTGCCTGCGTATCGTTGGTGGAAACGGACGCTTCCACGCCGCTGTAATTGGTTTTCAGAATGAAATTGATCACGCCGCCGATGGCATCCGTGCCGTAGATGGCCGAGGCGCCATCCTTGAGGATTTCCACGCGCGAAATTGCGCCCAGCGGAATGGAGTTCAGGTCGACCGACTTGCCGCTGGCGCCGTGCGTGGCGATGCGGCGGCCGTTCAACAGCACCAGGGTGCTCGACGGT
The DNA here is from genome assembly GCF_002735705.1 of Janthinobacterium sp. BJB426. Lineage (GTDB taxonomy): Bacteria > Pseudomonadota > Gammaproteobacteria > Burkholderiales > Burkholderiaceae_D > Janthinobacterium. Next base: position 6,920 of record NZ_PDZL01000011.1, on the reverse strand, counting down.
CCCAGGCCGCGCAGCGAGGCGAACGAAGCGCCGCCGCTGACACGGTCGGCATCGGCGCCAAAGACGTTATTGCCCGAAGTCATGTTATCGGCGCCCGTGCCGTTTGCCGACAGGGTGCGCACCAGTTGCTCGGTCGTCGTGATGCCCTGCTTTTCGATCTGTTCAAACGAAATGACTTGCACCGGCAGCGCGCCTTCCTTGGCGACGCGTTTGATGCTGCTGCCCGTGACTTCGACCCGTTGCATTGCTGGCGCCGCCGCTTCCTGTGCCATCACTGGCCCCACCACCCCCATCAATGCCACCAATTGCGCTAGCTTCTTCAATTTCACGGGTCTCTCCTTTATTTGGGCAATCGAAACTTGAGTTCTCAAGTCAGGCTGTTTTTTTCACGTCGCAACTGTCTGTCTCGCAGTACATTTTTTTATGACATTTGCGCATGACTTTATTTGTTTTCATTTTCAGAGTAGCGCGATGCATCCGGGCCCAGCCAATGAAAAATGCTTTCCTAACCATAACTTTTTGGAATGAATGCCCTTTTCAGCGACATGGTCACTTGCCTGCGGGGCTACCCTTGTGCATATCGACGTCCAGATAGCGCCAGGACGTGAATTCCACGGGGTGGCGCCTGTAGTTTTTTAGCCACGGTTGCTGCAGGTCGGCAGAGATGGGATGCGTCAGCAACACCCACGGCGTGTAAGCGTGGATCAGCTGAAACAGGTCGAAGTACAGACTGCGTCGGCGCGGCGTATCGGATAGCAGGCGCGCCTCCTCATAGCGTTTATTGTAATCGGGCAAGTTGAAGCGGGCATAGTTGGCGCGGCCAACGTTGCCGCCGTACAACAATTGCATAAAGTTATCGCCATCGGGGAAGTCGGCGATCCAGTTGGTCTCGAACATCTGCACCTTGCCCAGGCGCGAGGCCTTGATGATTTCCGTCTTCTTGTCGCTTTTAAATTCCACGCGCACGCCGATGGCATTCAGGTTGCGCCGCCACAATTCGTCACGTAAGCGTCCCACCGTGCTCGGCTCCGTATGCATGGTAAGGATCAAGGGCGTGCCGTCCGGCTGGGTGCGGAAGCCATCGGGCCCTGCCTTGTAGCCGAAGCGCTCCAGCAAGGCGCGCGCCAGCACGGGATCGTAGCCGACGGGGCTGCGATAGCTCTTGTCGTAACCGAGCACATTCGGCGGCAGCGGCGATTGCGCCGGCAAGGCCAGTCCCTTTTTTAATAATGCGATGTCTTCGCGGCTGTTGTAGCTGAGGGCGATGGCGCGCCGCAGGGCCAGCTTGTCCTTGCTCGTGCCGCCCAGCACGGGGTCGTCCATATTCATCCACATGTAATACGTCTGCAGCACGGGAAAGCGCGTCAGTTGCAAGCCCTTGGCGGCCAGCGCCGGCTTCAGCGCGCCATTTTCCAGCACCATGTCCGTCATCGATTCGGGTACTTGCTCCAAGTAATCAAATTCGCCTTTCAAGAATCCCAGCATGCGCGATTGATATTCTTCAACGATGCGCACCTCGATGCGCCCGATCAGGGGCAGACGCTGGCCTTCCAGTGCGGTGGCGATGGCGCGCGCGTCCGGCGGCAAGGCGGCCAGCGCCTTGGTTTCCGTATGGAACACAGTGGGACGGAAAGTCGGATTGGCCTGCAGCACGATCTTGTCGCTGCGCTTCCACTCCTTCACGAGGAACGGCCCCGTGCCCACGGGGTGATTACCGATCTGTCCTGCCGCCGGGTACGCTTCAGCCACTTCGCGCGCCACCACCGCTGTCGCCGGCATGGCCAGGTAAAACAGGAAGTTCGGGTCGACGCCGTTCAGGCGGATGCGCAGGGTGTATTTGTCCAGCGCCTGCAAGCCGGCGATCGGCGTGTCGTAGCTGAATTTTGTTTTCAGGGCCGCATCGCCCACCAGCTTGTCTTCCAGCAAGAACAGCCACGGCGACTTCAGGCTGGGGTCATACAGCCGTGTCAGGCTGTAGACATAATCCTGCGCCGTCACTTCGCGCGGCTGGCCCTTGAAGGCGGGATCGGGCGTAAAAAAGATACCTGGCTGCAAGTGAAAAATATACGTGCGCCCGCCATCTTCCACGGTGGGCAAGCCGCGCGCCGTATTGCCCTGCAACTGCACCGGGCGCGCCAGGTAGTCATAGCGCAGCAGCGGATCGAAGATGTTTTCCATCAAGTTCAGGCTGGCCAGGTCGGACGCCACGGCCGGGTCCAGGCCCGTCTCGCTAGTGCTGAGAAACAAGTGCAAGGTTTTATTCGCGCGGGCATCGGTGGCGGCGTGGGCCGCTACAGTGAACAGCGTCAACAAGGCCAGTCCGGCGGCGCAGGCGGTTTTGCGTAAAAACATCATCAGTGATCCAGTGCAGACAAAGGTAAGGAACAGCGGTAAGCAACAGGCATGCCCCACACTACGCGGGCAAGCGACGGGGCGCCAATGAAAACAGGCTGCCAGCTTATAACTTTTTGGCATGTGATTGCTGCATTCTTTCATCAACTCGTATCGGGCTGCCCCTATACTTTGTTTGCAGACATTTTTCACTCCCGACACACAGAACTGATCGCATATGGCACTTAATTACATCTGGTCCGGCTTTTTCCTCGTTGGCTTCCTGGCCGCAGTGCTGCAGTGGCTGTTTCTCGGCGATACCGATATCTTCAAACGCATCATCGACGGCACCTTCGAGACGGCGCGCATGGGCGTGATGGATATCGCCCTGCCGCTGGCCGGCGTGATGACCTTGTGGCTCGGCATCATGAACATCGGTGAAAAGGCGGGCATCGTCGGCTGGCTGGCGAAAGTCATCGCACCGTTCTTTTCGCGTATCTTCCCGGAAATTCCGAAAGACCATCCCGCGACGGGCCACATGGTGATGAATTTCTCGGCCAACCTGCTGGGCCTGGACAATGCGGCCACGCCGTTCGGTCTCAAAGCCATGGAAAGCCTGCAAACCTTGAATCCGAACAAGGAAGAGGCGACGAATGCGCAAATCATGTTTCTGGTGCTGCACACCTCGGGCCTGACCCTGATTCCACTGGCCATCATGGCGCAGCGCTCCATCCTCGGCGCGGCCGACCCGTCCGACATCTTTATCCCCTGCATGATCGCCACCTATGTGGCCACCGTGGTCGGCATCATTACGGTCTCCATCAAGCAACGCATCAACTTGCTCAACCGTGTCGTGCTGGGCTGGATGGGCGGCATGACGAGCGCCATCGTCGCCATGATCTGGTACTTCACGCAATACCTGACGAAACAGGAAATCGAGCTGGTCTCGAAGGTGGTCAGCAACCTGGTGTTGATCAGCGTCATCGCCATTTTCATCATCGGCGCGCTGCGCAAGAAGGTGAACGTATATGACGCCTTCATCGAGGGGGCGAAAGGCGGCATCCAGACGTCAATTACCGTGATTCCCTACCTGGTCGGCATGCTGGTGGCCATCAGCGTGATCCGCAACGCGGGCGTGTTCAATTTCCTGATGAGCGGCATGAACTGGTTCTTCGCCAACCTGGGCATCAATACGGACTTCGTGCCGGCCCTGCCGACGGCCATGATGAAGCCGCTCAGCGGCTCCGGCTCGAAAGCCATGATGATCGACGCCATGAATACCTACGGCGTCGACTCGTTTGTCGGCCGCCTGGCCTGCGTCTTCCAGGGCTCGGCCGACACCACCTTCTATATCGTGGCCCTGTACTTCGGTTCCGTCGGCATCCGCAAGACACGCTATGCGATCACGGCAGGCCTGATCGCCGATCTGGCCGGCGTGATCACGGCCGTCTTTGTCGCCTACGTCTTTTTCCACTAAGGAGCACCATGTTACGTCCTGTTCTGATGGCTGCGCTGTTGGCGGGTCTTGGCCTGTCGACTGCTCACGCGCAATTGCCCGAATCCGTCAGCCTGCTGCTGCGCAGCGCGAATATCCCCGAAGACGCCATGGGCGCCATCGTCCTGCGCGGCAACACCACCGTGCTGTCGCATGGCGCCGAGCGCAGCATGCAACCGGCCTCCACCATGAAGCTGGTGACGACGGCCGTGGGCCTGGAGCAACTGGGCCCCATCTTCCGCGGCCGCACGGAGTTGCGCACCAGCGCCGACGTCATCAATGGCGTGCTGAAGGGCGACTTGATCCTGCGCGGCGGCGCCGACACGGATTTCAATGCGGACGTGCTGGCGCACATGCTGCAAACCCTGCGCAACCAGGGCATCGTGAAAATCAAGGGCGACCTGATCCTCGACCGCCAGTTGTTCCAGCCGGCCCGGCCCGATATCGGCGCAGCGCCGTTCGATGAATCGGCCGAATTCCGCTACAACGTCATTCCCGATGCCTTATTACTGAACACCAATCTGATCGATATCAACATCAGTGCGACGGAACGGCAATTGAACTTCCAGATGCAGCCGCCGCTCGAGAACGTCAGCATCACGAGCGACATGAAACTGGTCAAGGGCAGTTGCGCCAGATGGGAAGATGGCTGGCGCCCGCCCGAATACCGGCGCGATGCGAGCGGCAAGCTGCAGGTGATCTTGCACGGCACCTTCCCGCAAAATTGCAGCAAGGCCACCAGCATCAATGTGCTTGATCGCAACGATTATGCGGACCGCTTGTTCCGCGCCACCTGGAAACGCCTGGGCGGCACGATCACGGGCACGGTGCGCGAAGCGCCGGCAACTGGCTTGCCGCCGACGGCCGAACCGGTCGGTACGCGCATGCTGGCCGACCATGTGGCGCGCGCCTTGCCGGAAGTCTTGCGCGATATCAACAAGACATCGGATAACACCCTGGCCCGCACCCTGTTCCTGAGCCTGGGCAGCTTGCAAAGCGATGGCTGGCTGGGCAGTCGCCCCGTGGCCATGGCGGCGCCGGAAGACACGGCCACGCGCGCGCGGCTAGTCATCCAGGAATGGTTCCAGCGACACCATATCGACACCCAGGGCATGCTGGTCGACAACGGTTCCGGCTTGTCGCGCACAGGGCGCATTGCGCCAGCGCAAATGGCTGGCGTCTTGCAGGCGATGCAGCAAAGTCCGTGGGCGCCCGAGTTCCAGTCCAGCCTGCCCATCGTGGCGCTCGATGGCACCATGCGCAAGCGCCTGTTGAACAGCCCGGCCGCCGCGCGCGCCCGCATCAAGACGGGAACGTTAAAGAATGTGGTCGCCATCGCCGGCTACGTGCCTGATGCCAACAACCAGCTGTGCGTGGTGGTCGCCATGATCAATAGCGACCTGGTGGGTAATGGCAATGGCCGCGCCGCCGTCGATGCGCTGATCGAGTGGGTGGCCAAAAGTGGCGCAACGGCGGTGGTGGCTGGCCAATAAGGCCGCTGCAGTGGCCTAGCGTGGTGCGCTGGCAAAGGCCAGGCGCAGCACATACGCGGCGACGGCGCTGATCAACAAAACCGTCACCAGCGATGCTTCCACGCCGAAGGCGCCGCCCGTCAGCATGGTATTGCCCAGCAGTTCGCCACGCAGCAGACCATCCGTGGCCGCATGGCCCGACACCGTCGAGGAGAACACTTGGCTGACACAATAATTCCAGCCGACATGCGTGCCGATGCACACCCACAGGCGCCGGGTCTGCATGTACAGGGTGGCCTGCAGCACGCCATACGCGACAAGCGCGATGATCGCCAGCAGCGAAAATCCGGCATTGGGCAAATGGGCCAGGGCGAACACCAGGGATGAAATCACGATGGCGGCCTTGCTGCCCAACGCACGTGCAGTCACGCCAAAGAGTACCCCACGAAACATCATCTCCTCGGCCATGCCGACCAGCACCAGTTCGGCCAGCGGGAACAGCAACAAGACGCTCAGGGCATTGACGCCGCCAAGCTGATACACGCCCAACGCAGCGAGCACAACAAAGGTGAGGACGACCAGGCCTGCGCCGAGCAGCAATCCACATCCCAGTTCAAGCGCCATGCCCGGCATTGCCAATTCATCCGGCTGGCGTTTTTCGATGTGGCGCACATAAAAATGGTAGCCGCACCACACCAGCAGCGCCGCCAGCAATTGCGGCCACAGGATGCGGTAAGGCTTTTCCACCACATGGGAGGCGATGCCCATCACCAACGGTACCGCGGCAAACGTCAGTACCATGCCCAGCACAATCTGCACCAGGGGATAGGCCATCAGGCGAGCCAGGGGGGATTTTTTGCTTGCCATGCTCAGGGTGTTGTCCATCATCGCTTTCCTCGTGGGTTGTCAGGGAGTGGCTGCTACTTTCTTGCTTGCATCGCGGATCCGCTCGCCGAATGAACGCTGTTCCAGAATTGTGATGGCTTGCGCCAGGCATGTGGATAAAGGAAATGCCAGTTCCGCATCCAGGCTGTCGGCAGCACGCTTGGTCGCCTGCCAGCACATCTGCAGATGGGGTAGCAGTGCCTCGCCCTGGCTGCTCAGGCGTACCACACGCTGTCGGCCATCCTCGCCACCGACAGCGACCAGCAGCAAGCCTTCCTTTTTCATCAATGCCACCGTTTGCGTGACGGCTGGCTGCGTGATGCCTGCCAGCTCGGCCAACTGGCCGATGGTCGTGCTTTGCTGTTGCGCCAGCACCCGCATCACGGGCGTGTAGCGCGGCCGGTAATCGAGGCCCGCGTCTGCGTAAGCTTGCTGGACGGCACCGTCCAGCAGTTCAATCAGGTGGCGTAGTTGTGTTCCGAGTCCTTGTTTCATGTAGCGATAGTAACAGTATTTATATAAGCACTTATATAAATAGTGAAGGCTGTTGCATTTTATGCACAATAGACATGGTGGATGCCTGAAACAGGTGGGGAGTGGCAGGAATTGCCAGACGAAAAAAAACCCGACCATTGCTGATCGGGTTTTTCTCTACTGCGAATAACAAGCCTGACGATAACCTACTTTCACACTGGTTGCAGCACTATCATCGGCGCAAAGTTGTTTCACGGTCCTGT
>NZ_PDZL01000010.1 GCF_002735705.1 Janthinobacterium sp. BJB426 | reverse complement strand
ACGCAAGCGGGCCAGCGGCGTGCCCGTCAAGGCATTGAAAGTGCGCCCGCAGGGCACGCAGCGGTAGCGCTGCAAGCTGTGCGCATGGCCATGCCGGTGCAGGTGAGGCGAGCGGCAGGCGGGACAGGCCAATCGCGGCTGCGCCACGCTTTCCAGCAACGCGATGGTCGCGTCATGCGGTGCGTTGCCACACAGCAGGGCCATGCCTGTCTGCCGCTGGCGTCGGTTCAGGTGAGCAAACTGGGCGATAAAACGCATCCATTCGGCTGGCTGCATGATCTGCTCCCTATGTGGTAAGTATGCAGAGTCAGACAGCAATGCCAAGGGAAGATTCCGGCAGTTCCCCTATTTACCGATGACAGAGCCTTTTTTTATCCGTCCAGTTCGGGATAATGGCGGAAAATGCCTTCCTCATTGAAGGCGATCCTGCGCTTCGACCGCAGGTAGCGGGCAATATTCGGCCGCGCGGCCACCATGTCGTGCAGCGCAAGCAGGGCAGGATACTGCGGAGCCAGGCGTGCCATGGCTTGCGGAAACGCATACTGCAGGCCGGCCAGCATCTGGAACAGCGACAGGTCGCCATATGTCAGTTTTGAACCCACCAGATACTGGCCGCGGCTGTTCAGCAGCACTTGCGTGAAATAATCGAGAAACTTGGGCAAACGTGTTGCGCGGAAATCCGCGCTGCGCAACATGGCCGCCTGCTTTTGCTCTTCGTAATATTGATTCATCGACAGCGGATGGTGCGTGTCATGCACTTCCGTTAACCAGTCGGCCATGGTCAGTTGCAGCTGGTTCAGCCACAAACGGCCACTTTCCACGCGCGGCGCCAGCCCCAGGCGCCGGCCCAGATACAACAGGATATTCGTCGTCTGGCCGATCTGCACATCGCCATCGCGCAGCACGGGCGGCGCGTAAGCGGCCTGTGACGTGCTGTCGCCATCAAGGCAGGCCAGCATGGCAGACAGGCCTTGCCCCTTGCGCTCAGGCAAGCGGGCGATATCGCGGTACTCGGCGCCCGCCTCTTCCAGGGCCAGCCGGATGAATTCGCCGCGCCCCTGTATCGCGGGCCAGTAATACAGTGCATACGCCATACCCCACCTCCTTTGATTTACCTCAATGGCAACAGGCTTTCGCTTCCGCGTCTCCGGCCAGCCCCAGGCTTTGCAAGATGGGGCAATCGGGCTTGTCGTCGCCATGGCACGATTGCGCCAGGTGGGCCAAAGTGTCGCGCATCTCCGTCAATTCGGCGATCCTCTTGTTGAGCTCGGCGACATGGGCCAGCGCGATGCCTTTCACGTCCGCGCTGGCGCGCTGGTCGTTTTGCCACAGCGACAGCAGCTCGCGGATCTGCTCCAGCGAAAAGCCCAGGCCCCGCCCGCGCTTGATGAAACGCAGGGCGTGCAAATCGTTCGGCGTGTATATGCGGTAACCGGCGTCGCTGCGTGCGCTGGGTTTTAACAATGAAATACTCTCGTAGTAGCGTATCATTTTTGCCGATACGCCCGTCTCGCTTGCCGCCTGGCCGATATTCATCCTATGACTCCTTGGTATGCGCGCTGCGGGCTTTCCAGCGGCGCAGCAACAGGGCATTGCTGATCACGCTGACCGAACTGAAGGCCATCGCCGCGCCCGCCACCATGGGGTTGAGCAGGCCGAAGGCGGCCAAGGGAATGCCGATCAGGTTATAAATGAAGGCCCAGAACAGATTCTGCCGTATCTTGCTGTAGGTGCGGCGCGAGATATCGATGGCGTCCGCCACCAGGGCCGGATCGCCACGCATCAGGGTGATGCCGGCCGCATGCATCGCCACGTCCGTGCCCGTCGACATGGCGATGCCCACGTCGGCGGCCGCCAGCGCGGGCGCATCGTTGATGCCGTCGCCCACCATGGCCACTTTCGCGCCCTCGCCTTTCAGCGCGACAATTTTAGCGGTTTTATCGGCCGGCAGCATTTTCGCCGCCACCGTGTCGATACCCAGCAGTTTGCCGACGGCGTCGGCGCTGCCCTGGTTATCTCCCGTCAACATCACCGTGCGGATACCCAGGCTGTGCAAATGGGCAATGGCTGCCTGCGCGTTCGGCTTGACCTGGTCGGAAAAGGCGAACAAGCCCAGCAGTTCCGATCCCGACGCCAGCCACGAAATCGTGTTGCCCGTGTTTTCCAGCGACAAGGCCTGGGCCGCCAGAGGCGACATGTCCACGCCCAGTTCCTGCATCAGCCGCGTGCTGCCCAGTTTCAACTCCAGACCATCCACGTGGGCCGCCAAGCCGCGGCCCGGCAAGGCCGACAGGCCCGTGGCCGGCAAGGGTTCGATATGACGCGCGGCAGCCGCATCCAGCACGGCCGTCGCCAGGCTATGCTCGCTACCGCGCTGGATGCTGGCCGCCAGTTGCAATAGCCGTGCATCCTCGATGCCATGCGCATGCAGGGCTGCCAAGGAAGGCTTGCCCACCGTCAGGGTGCCCGTCTTGTCGAACACGACGGTATTGACGGCGTGCGCCACTTCCAGCGCTTCCGCATCCTTGATCAAAATGCCATAGCGGGCGGCCACGCCCGTGCCAGCCATGATGGCCGTCGGCGTGGCCAGGCCCAGCGCGCAGGGGCAGGCGATGACCAGCACGGCAACGGCATTGATGATGGCGTTCTCCAGCTCGCCGGTAGCGAACCACCAGCCCAGCATGGTCAGCAGCGCCAGCACCAGCACCACGGGCACAAAGATCGCGCTGACCTTGTCGACCAGATGCTGGATCGGCGCCTTGGCCGCCTGCGCATCTTCCACCAGGCGGATGATGCGCGACAAGGTCGTCTCGCCGCCCACGGCTTGGGTGCGCACCAGCAACAAACCATCGGCATTGATGGCGCCGCCCGTGACCTTGTCGCCCGGATGCTTATCGACCGGCAAGCTTTCGCCCGTGATCAAGGACTCATTGATCTGGCTGGCGCCTTCCACCACCACGCCATCGACGGCTACCCGCTCGCCGGGACGGATCACCACCAGGTCGCCCACTTTCACCTGCTCCACGGGCAAGTCGATTTCCACGCCGTCGCGGCGCACGCGGGCCGATTCCGGACGCAAGACTTGCAGCGCGCGAATGGCCGAAGCCGTCTGGCGCTTGGCGCGGCTTTCCAGCCATTTGCCCAGCAGCACCAGGGTGATGACGACGGCCGACGCTTCGAAATACAGGTGCGGCAGCATTTCGCCCGCCGTCAGCCATTGGTAGACGGACAAGCCATACGCGGCGCTCGTGCCCAGCGCCACCAGCAAATCCATATTCCCGCTGCCGGCGCGGGCCGCCTTCCAGCCCGCCTTGTAGAAACGCGCGCCAAAGTAAAACTGCACCGGCGAGGCCAGCGCGAATTGCAGCCAGCCGGGCAGCATCAGATGGATGCCGGCCCACTCGAGCAGCATCGGCAGCATCAGGGGGAAAGCCAGCACGGCCGCGAATGCCACTTTCATGCCGTCGCGGTTCGGTGCGGCAGCGGACGCACTGGCCTGACTGGCGGCGGGCACCCTGGCTGCATAGCCGGCCTTGTCGATGGCGGCGATCAGGGTGCCCGCCTCCAGGCCGCCCGTCACCTTGATGCGCGCGCTTTCCGTGGCCAGGTTGACGCTGGCGGCCAGCACGCCCGGCACTTTCAGCAGGGCTTTTTCCACCCGGCCCACGCAAGAGGCGCACGTCATGCCGGCGATGTTCAGGTCGATCTCGCGCTGCGCCACCGTATAGCCAGCCTTTTCCACTGCCGCCTGCAAGGTGACCAGGGAAATCGGCGTGCTGGACGTGATTTTGGCCACTTCCGTGGCCAGGTTGACGCTGACCTGGCTCACGCCGGGCACGGCGGCCAAGGCCTTTTCGACGCGGCCCACGCACGAGGCGCAGCTCATGCCTTCAATGGCCAGCGCCTGCGCATGCGCGGCGGCGGGAGGGGGAGGACTGGAATTGGCGGGAGCGAGTGCACTCTGGTTCATGGCAGATCCTGTACGAAAGATTAACGAATAGGGTCAGGATCTGCTATCCCATGATGGGAAGGTCAAGCCCTATTTGCACGGTGTGCAGGGCTTGTTTGAAAACCTAGCGCACCACGCAGTCGATGGCAGCAGGTTTGCCGGGCGTGGCAGGGGCGCCCCCACTCGATGGCGACGGTACAAAGGCCGGCGGCAGCGTGAACTGCAGGCCTGGATTGACGGGCAACAACACAGGCGGCTGCCTGAAGTTGGGCGTAAAGCCAAACTGGCCCGGGGCAAAGCTTTGCGCGCCAGCCGGATTGCTCACCTGAATCAGGCCGTCAAGCACATGCACATACAGGCCGGGAGCCAGCCCTGGTCCTGCCGATGGCGCCGCCGTTGGCAGCGGCATTGCCGAGGGAGCGACATAGCTGGCAATAAACGTCGTGCCGCGGATGCCAATGGTGGCAGCCGGCGTCTTCATTTCGAAGCGCTCCTTGTTGCGCTTGCCCAGCAGGCCCGTGACGGAACGCAAGCCTCCCTTGAGCAAACTGAAGATGGCGTGGTCGCCGTCGGGCTGCTCGGCCGTGTAACTGAATTGCTCGATCACGAAACTGGTATTCGGCTTCAGGGTGATTTCGCTATTGTCGATCAGCTTGATCAAGGCATAAGTGTCCTTTTCCGTCAGCAAGGTGTCGCCCTGCTCGACCTCGGACTTGATGGCCAGGATTTTCACCTTGCCGTCCACTTTCTTGGCCATCAGCGGGCCGCTCAATTGCATCACCGTGCCGGCCACTTGCCCGGCCCAGGCGTGCGCGCCCAGGCACATCAGGGCCAGCCACAGCAAGGCCTTAATTGCAGTACATTTTTTTAGTAGGGTCATCAAATTTGTATCCTGTGGATTTATCTGTGGCATCGGCAACATCCTTGCTCTCCTTCTTCTTGTCGTCCGGCTTGGCTGCCGGCGTGGACGCGAGCGTATCGTTGGCACGATCGGCCTGCTTGATGATGCGCAAGGCATCGTCGATGGCCGCGCTCGTGGCGGCGTCGATCACGGGTTTGTCGATGGTGATCGCTGGCAGGAAGATGGCGTCCGCCATGCTCACCGTGCCGTTCGGCGCCAGCAAGCTGACGTTGGCACGCTGGCGGTTGATGCGCACGCCCGAGTCACCCGTGATGTTGCCCGTTTTCGCCAGCACGCTCATGCTGCCCGCTGCCGGCAAGACGAAGCTTGCCGTGTCCGCAAAGCGCACATAGCCTTCCGCGCTGGCACTGAAATTGCCGCCGCTAACGATATTCGCATTGCCGCCGACATTGATGTCGCGCCCCGCCGTCATGCTGACATTGCGCACCGCCGCCAGTTGCGCGCCATCACCCAGCACGACATCCGTGCTGGCATTAAGCGCGATGTCATTGCCCGCGATCTTGCCGTTGACGGTGACGGGGCTGTGCGCCGTCACGCTGACGTTGCCGCCATTCGCATTGATGTTGCCAGCATTGATGCCGCCCGTGTTGTCGATGGCGATATTGCCCGCGCCCGTGGTCAGCGGTCCCAGAGTCAAGGTGCCCGGCGCCGAGGTATTGTTCAGCGTAATCCCGCCTCCCGCACTATTGCTGGCGGTAAAACTGCTTACCTGGTTGCCCGCATGGTCCAGCACGATGCCGTCGCGCGCCTGCGCAGCCAGGCTGCTGGCGAGCAAGGCACCGTCCTGGACTATGGCGCCGTTCAGGGCGCTCAAGCGTACTTCGCTCGCCGCCAGGCTGGCGAAGCGCAAATCGCCAGCCGCTTGCGTAATGGCCAGCTGACCCGCCAGCCGGATGGCACCGGCCGTCTGATTAAAACTGTTGGCGACAAGCAAGTTACCGTTGCCGCTCAGCATGCCGCCGCCTTGCGCATAGCGCTCCGCCGACATGCTGCCATTCAACAGCAAGCTGCCGCCGTTGATTTCCAGGCCAGCCAGACCGCCCAGCACGGAGCGGTCCAGCGCGCTTTCACCGAGGGTCAGGCTGCCGCCCGTCAACAGCAAGCCCGTCGCCGAGTTCAGGTTTTTCAGGACGGTGTTGCCGGCCGCCGCGCTGTAGGTGACGACGCCCTTGCTGTTGCTAAAGTCGACAGCCAGCACGTTCGCGCCTTCCGGCACCACGCCGCCGTCCCAGTTGGCCGCATCGCTCCACAAGCCGTTGCCGCTGCCGACCCAGGTCGACAATTGTTTTTGCGCAATCGTTGCCTGCGCCGTGCCGCCCGACATTTCCAGGGTGTAATTGCCCGCATCGGCGCCCGCCAGGCGGAAGCCGCTGGCAGTCACCAGCTTGTTGGCACCCGCATTCTTGTCGGCGAAGCTGCCGCTGCCGCCCACCACGCTGACCACATCCAGGCCCAGCACGCCGTTCGCCGTGGCGCTGACGGTAGCGGAAGTCGTGCCGTCATACACCTTACCGGCGGCGCTCAGGCCCGCCAGGGTCAGGCTGGCGGGCGTGATACTGGCCAGCAAGCCCGTTGGCAAGACGATAAAGTAATTGCCCGCATCGGCGCCCGTCAGCGCCGCGCCACTGAGCTGCACGGCCTTGCCTACGCCCACGTTCTTGTCCGCAAAATTGGCCACTGCCGAGGCCGTCAAATTGTCGCCGGCAATGCGGTCATCACCCAGGTTCAGCTGCGCGCCCGTCGTGCCATCGTAGACCTTGTTGCCCGCCACGCCGGACAGGTTCAGCGCGCGCGCCGCGATATCGGCCGTGGTGCTGCCTGCATTGCTGACCAGCACGTAGTTGCCCGCGTCGTCGCCGCCCAGCGCCATGTTCGTCACCGTGACAGCCTTGCCGGCACCCGCGTTCTTGTTGCCAAAGGCCGCGCTGCCGCTCACGTTCAAGGCGTCGCCCTGGATGCGGTCGTCGCCAAAGCTCACTTGCGCGCCCGTCGTGCCGTCATACGTCTTGTTGATGCCGTTAACACTCACATTCAGGACGCGAGCCGTGATGTCGGCCGTCGTGCTGCCCGCATTGCTGCCCAGCACATAGTTACCCGCGTCGTCGCCGCCCAGCGCCACATTCGTCACCATGACCGCCTTGCTGCTACCCGCATTCTTGTTGCCAAAGGCCGCGCTGCCGCTCACGTTCAAGGCATCGCCCTGGATGCGGTCGTCGCCAAAGCTCACTTGCGCGCCCGTCGTGCCGTCATACGTCTTGTTGATGCCGTTAACACTCACATTCAGGGCGCGTGCCGTGATATTGGCCGTCGTGCTGCCCGCATTGCTGCCCAGCACATAGTTGCCCGCATCGGCGCCCGTCAGGTGACCGGTCGCCACCTGGTAATCAACCACTTTGCCGGTGCCGACATGCTTGTCGCGGAAGCTGCCCAGCAAGCCGGCCATGCCGACCTGGTCGCCCGTCACCAGGCCTTCGAAGTAGCCATTCAGGGCCGCCTGCAAGGTGCCATCGTAGACGCGGCTTTGCGCGCCCGTGACGCCATAGTTCAGGATGCGTGCCGTGATGGCCGCCGTGCCGTCCACCGTCGTCGCGGCCAGGCTGTAGTTGCCCAGTTCATTGCCGCCCAGGGCCAGGCCGCTGGCGTGCACGGCCTTGCTGCCGCCCGCATTCTTGTCGAGGAAGGCGGCGCTGCCGCTGATGCTGATGTTGTCGCCCGCAACCACATTGCCCAGCACAAAGTTGACGCCGTCGTAACCCAGGGTGCCGTCATAGATCTTGCCATTGCCGCCGAGGCTCACCGTCAGCGCGCGTGGCGTGATGGCGAAGGTCGTCGTGCCGCCCATCGTGATGTCGTACTTGGTCGACCACAGGCCCGTCGCTGCATAGCTGCCCACGTTGCGCGCGTTGCCGTACCCGAGGCTGCCATTCACGCCGGCATCGCCGTCGAGCAATCCCACATAGCCGATTGCACCGAGGAAGGCAGCCAGCTGGCCATCGTAGACCTTGCCCGCGGCATTGCCAGAAAGATTCACTTGCAGCGGCTTCAGGAAAGCCTTCAGCATCGGCGTCGTGTAGCCTTCGTAGATGCGCCAAACGCTGCTGAAATCGTAGTCGTTGAAGCTGCCCTGCTGCTGCATCTGCGCCGTGCTGCGGCCGCTGGAGCCGCCTGGATCGGTCTGCACCAGCGACGTTTCAGAATTGAAAAAACCATAGCTGAACGGAGAACCGGCGGACACGCGGCCGACTACCGCGCCCACGGCCGCATAGCCGTCGCCAGTCACGGCGCCGCTGCTGAAGACATGGCTGACGCTGCCCGTGCTTTCACCGACCAGCCCGCCCATGTTTTCCCTGGCCAGGATGGGATCGGCAACGCCCGCCCGGCCCACGGCGCCGCTGGCATACGCATCGTCGATGCTGCCGCCGTTCAGGCCCACCAGGCCGCCGATGCTGCGCGCGCCAGTGACATTGCCGGTGGCATAAGACTGGCTCAGCGCGCCTTGGTTATTGCCGACCAGGCCGCCGATCATTTCGCGCGCGCCCGTCACCACGCCAGTGGCGTACGAAGTCGCGATACGGGCGCCGGACGCA
Organism: Janthinobacterium sp. BJB426; assembly: GCF_002735705.1. Taxonomy (GTDB): domain Bacteria; phylum Pseudomonadota; class Gammaproteobacteria; order Burkholderiales; family Burkholderiaceae_D; genus Janthinobacterium. The sequence continues at coordinate 216,380 of NZ_PDZL01000010.1, read as the reverse complement.
TTCAATCCCGCCAGGCCGCCGATGGCGCCGCCGCCATCGGCATTGATGCCTGTGACGGCGCCGCTGCTGGCGGACAAGGTGATGACGCCGCCATTGCTGCCCACCAGGCCGCCGACATTGCGCTGGCCGCTGACGGCCATGCTGCTGTTCACGCCATCGATGACGCCGCTGACGACCTCGCCCGCCAGCGCGCCCACGTTGGCCGTGCCGGTGACGCTGCCGCCGCTCAGGGTCAGGTTGCGCAAGGTGCCGCCCTGCACGGTGCCAAACAGACCTGCCGCCGAACCGGAGGCCAGGCTGCGATCGATTTTCAAATTGCTGAGAGTAAATCCGCCGCCATCGAAGACGCCGAAAAAACCGCTGCCGCCGCCGGCGATCGGCATAAAGCCCTGGCCAGCGTTCCAATTCGCGGTGCCGCTGGCGTCGATATTGCCGGCCAGGCGATAGCTGTTGCCAAGCCCAAGGCTGGCGATGCCTTGCAAGCCGTAGATATCGGCGATCAGATAAGGCGAGGACGAACCGCCGTCGCCGCCGGCCGCGCGCAGGAAACTGGCGCCGCTGCCGATGGCAAAGCTTCTGGCGCTGAATCCTGGCAGGACCGCCCCGTTTTGCACCCAGCTGCCGCCGTCGAGTACAAAGCTGCCATCCACCGTCACGGCGCCCGTGGCCGTGATGGCGGAACCTGAATTGAGGTGCAGATCACCGGTCCTGGCGAGCGCATCCGAAATCCGCATGCCACCCGTGTTCGTGCCGTCGCCGATGGTCAGCGACGCGGCCGAGATGCCAGCAAGCTCGTCTGCCGTCAGGCCCAGGGCGCCACCGGATTTGCTGCCCAGGTCGATGATGCGCGAACTGCTCAGGGGCTTGAGCGTCACGTTGGCGCCTGCGGCGCTACCGCCGAAATTCAAGGTGCCGCCGAGCGTGATACTGTCCGCCTGCAGGGTCACGCTCTGGTTGGCGATGCCACTGCCGACCAGCCGCGCGCCGCCGCCCATCAGGTTGATTTCACCGCCCGCATGGTTGGCACGCAGGGACAGGTTGCCGTTGCCGACACTGACTACGCCCGCACCCACCACGCTGGCGCCGGACAGGGACACGCTGCCGCCATTCGTCGTGATCGCCGCGTTCAGGATGACGTTCGACCCGGCGCCGTACGCGCCGCCGCTGCTGGCGTCGTTCGCCGACAGGGTCACGTTACCGCCATTGGTGGTGATGGGCGCGTACACATTGATCGTCTCGCCAGCCGTGGCGCTCAGGCCGATGTCGGCATGCACCATGTTGACGGCAGCGCTGAAATTGATACGGTGCTGGGCCTGCAAGATCACATTGCTGCTGGCGTTGGAGATGGTATCGGCACCGATGCTGGTGCTGCTGGCGGGCGGCCCCTCCAGGAACTGGTCTACATCATCGAGGCTGCCGCCACTGCCCTGCACCACATCGATATCGAATGGGTCAAGCAGCCAGATACCGCGCTTGCCTCTGCTGGAGCGGGCGCTGGTATCGATGCGGATGCCGTCGACGGCCAGGGAATGGCCGGAGGTTTCCACGAAGCCGCCGTCGCCGCCTTGCGCGCCGCCACGCGCGGAGATGCTGCCGTGCACCTGCGCCGAGTCATCACCCCAGGCGATGACCTTGCCACCGTTGCCGCTGTTGATCGCGTCGGCCTTGACGCTGGCGTCCTTGCCGACAAGCACTTGCCGCGCATTCTGCACGGCCGCGTTCTTGCCCTGGTAGTCGCCGCCCAACAAGACCGTGCCGCCGCCCGTGGTGCCGCTGGCGTCGATGGTCGCATTGCCCAGCAAGCCCACCTGTTCGCCCAGCACCTGGATGTCGCCGCCCTTGCCCAGCGCGCCCGTGGCGCTAGTGACGCTGCCCGCTTCGAGCAGCGCCTTGCCGCTGGCCTTCAGAACGATCCTGCCGTTCTCGCCGACGACGGCGCTGTTCGCGTTGAGCACGCCGCGCTGGCTGACCAGCGCGCCGGCCATGCCGATGCTGCCGCCCTGGGCGATGATCTGGCCCAGGTTCAGCGCCTGGTCGGTCGGTGCCGAGACGAGCACGCGCAATTGCGGATTGCCGGGGTCGGCCAGCTGCACGCTGCGCCCGGCCGCCAGGATCACTTCGCCATTTGGCGCCGTGATGATGCCCGTGTTTTCCACGTTCGGCGCGATCAGCAGCACTTGCCCGCCCTTGCCAGCGTTGATGGTGCCCGCATTGCTGACGCCGCCGGCCACGCTGCCGGCCGTGAACTGGCGCTTGCCGGCCAGGAAATCCTCGTTCGTCATGCCCAGGCTGGACGCCACCAGCCCGTTCACATCGACGCGCGCGCCCTGGCCGAAGACGATGCCGTTCGGGTTGATCAGGAAGACCTTGCCGTTCGATTCGAGCGCGCCGAGGATCTTGCTGGGGTCTTGTCCCGTGATGCGGTTGAGTACGGCGCTATTGCCGTTTTGCTGGATGAAGCGCGTGATTTCGCCCGCATGGATGGAAAAGCTCTGCCAGTTGATGATGGTGTTGGGCGTGTTCGTGATCGAGAAGATGTTGCCCTGCTGGTTGAACGTCGCCTGTCCGTTGACCACCTGCGGCAAGGCGGGATTGGCCTGCGCCGCGCCGAAACAGCCGGCCAGCAGCAGCGCCAGCGCCGTGCGGCGCAAGGGTGGTGCAAACGGTGGCGTCAGGATGAAAACGGAGGCGTGTTGAACGTGGTTGTGCATGGTGTTCATCCTGATGCTAGTAGGCCAAGGCGAGGCGGAAATGCAGGCGGTTGGCGCCCCGCTGTCCCGTGTCGCCGCCATTGACGACATGGGCGTAATCGAGTTGCAGATTGGCATAGCGGCTCAGCAGTAAACGCAGGCCGAGGCCGCCGCTGCTGATCCCTTGCGACGCGCTTTCGCCAGGCAGCGCATGGTTGCGGCGCAGCCATGCCGTGTCATAGAAAGCCAGCGCGCGGCATTGGTAGCCGAGTGCCTGGCCGCACCAGTTCGGCGTGTACAGTTCCAGGTTCAGGTTGATGCCCGAATCGTTCGATACCTCGCGCTCGGCAAAGCCGCGCACGGACGCTGCGCCGCCGGCACCGAACTGCTCGCCCGGCACCAGCGCATCCGGCGTGACTTGCGCATTGACGAGCGCGCGCCATTGCCAGTCGCCGGCCAGCACGCGCCCCGAGCTGGCGCTCAGGCGCAAGGTGTTGTAGGCCGCCTTGGCGTGCGCGCGCACCCGGTCAAAATCGGCTTGCGCGCCATGCTTGCCGCCAGGGATATTGTGCGCGAACGTGACCGCCACGCTGGTCTCGCCCGTGGGCAAGGTCCAGTTGCCTATGTAGCTGACGCTGAGCGGGTGCACGGTGACGTCGGCGCCCAGCTCCATGCCGAACAGCTGCACGCTGTTGCGGTAAGCCTTGTAGTCGACGCCGTACACGAGCTTGGGCTCGAAATCGCCGCTGCGGGGAAAGTTCTGGTTGTAGCGGATGCCGGCCATGCTGCCCTGGCCGCTGACGGCCAGGTCGAAAATGCCGGCCGAGACGCTGCCCGAATCGACGTTCGAATAGCTGGCGAAAAAATCCATCGAGTCGCCCAGCGCATACAACGGCAAGTGGTAGCCGGCGCCATACACGCCCACCTTGTCCGGCTTTTCCAGGCTGCTCGTGTATTGCAGGCTGGCTACATGATCGAGGCCGAACAGATTGGCATGCTGCAGCACCACGCCGACGTGCGTCTTGCCCGTTTGCGCATTGCCCGTATTGTCCACGTTGAGCATGGCTTTCCACGGCTTTTCATCGGCCACCGTGACGATGGCGTCGATGGCGCCGGCCGGCTCGTCGGCCTGCAGGCGCACTTCGATCTTGCGCGCGGGGTTTTCATTGGCCAGCTTCAGGCTTTGCGACAAGGCCGGCAGGTTCGGCGTCTCGCCTTCGCGCAAAGACGGCAAGGCGCGCCGCACGTTGGCCTCGTCGACGTAGGCGTTGCCACTGATGGCGAGCTTGCCCAGCGGCGTTTGCAGCACGCTCAGGCGCACCACGCCATGCTCCAGTTCCTGTTCGGGCAGTTGCACCTGCACGGCGCTGTAACCGCGCTCGCGGTAAGCCGCTTCCAACGCCTCGACGGCACGGGCGATGTCGGAAAAATCGCGCTGCGCTCCTGTAAAAGGCGCCAGCAGGGCTTGCACCTGCGCTGACGTGAGCAGGGTATTGCCCTGGACGTCGAAGCGGCGGATCTCGAAGCGCGGCACGCCGTCTTCCTGCGCGGCAGGAGCAGCTTCATCCATGGAAACGGCAGCGCCGGCGGCGCCGACGGCGAACAGCAGCGCGGAACCCGCAAGCAGGTGCACCAAACGATATGTCATGTGAAGGATTTCTTGTGTAACCGGACAAGCGCGCGGCCCGCAGGCGCCTGCATGTCCGGCAATGGATTGAAGACAAATTTTAGACGGCTTTTAGTTTCCAGTCAGAAATTTCTAACATTTCTCCCAGATTTTCATCGCAGCGCAACAAACCGTGCGCGCAGCATGATAAAAATGCCGCAATCGCTTGCATTTTCCGGCGCGCTGCCAGCCTTACTTGCTGTGCAATTCTGTCACGCCATCCCAGTCGGCCGGCGGTGGCGCGTTGCGGTACTGCTCCAGGCGCGCCGCGTACAGCCGGTACAAGCCGTCGTCAGGAAACTCCGCCTGCAAACGGGCCAGCTGCGCGCCGGCCGCCACCCAGTCGCGCGCGCGCAGACGGGCCAGCACCGCGTGCCAGCGCTCGAGCTGCGCCAGTTCGGCGGCAGCGGCACCGGCCAGCAGGCAGCGCGGCTCGAAGATGGCCACCGCTTCCTGCTTGCCCAGCACGCGTATGCGATCGAGTTCTCGGTACAGGAAATCCGGGGCGGCGGCGCGCGTGGCCTCGCCCACCACGATGCCCACGCCATACAGCTTGCTGGCGCCTTCCAGGCGCGCGGCCAGGTTGACGCTGTCGCCCATGACCGTATAGGCGCGGCGGATGCGCGAGCCCATGTCGCCCACATGCATGGGTCCCGTATTGAGGCCGATGCCGATGCGCAGCACCGGCCAGCCGCGCGCGCAGAACTGCTGATTCAGCCGCGCCGCGCTGCCCTGCATCAGCAGGGCGCTGGCCACGGCACGGCTGGCGTGATCGCCAAAGGCGACGGGCGCGCCCCAGAACGCCATCACGGCGTCGCCGATGTATTTGTCCAGGGTGCCGCCATGGCTGTCACGGATATCTTCCGACATCGCCGTCAGGTAGGTATTGATGTATTCGCGCAGCGCGGCCGGCGCCAGCTGCTCGGAAATGGCCGTGAAACCGCGCACGTCGGCAAATAGCACCGTCAGTTCGCGGTTCTCGCCCTCCATCGTGTAGCGCTGCGGATCGTCGGCCATCTCGGCCACCAGTTCGGGCGCCACGTATTCGCCGAAGCGCGCCACCAGTGCGCGTCCCTTGCGCACCTCGAAAAAGTAGCCCCACGCCAGGTTGGCGATGAACAGCGCCGCGATCAGCAACAGCAGCACGGCACCGCCCAGCACCAGGTCGTGCGCGGCGTACAGGTACAGGTTGATGCCGATGGCGGCCGCCAGCGCGCCCACGGTGGCCAGCATCACGCCGGCCGGCGGCAGCACGGCCAGGGCGCCCGCAAGCAGCAGGCCAAACAGCACGATCTGCACCAGTTCCAATGCCAGCGCATAGTCGGGCCGCGCCTTGAAGCGCCCGTCGAGCATGGACTTGATCAGGTTGGCGTGCACCTCCACCCCCGGATATTCGGCATTCACGGGCGTGGCGCGGATATCGTTCAAGCCGGGCGCCGTGGTGCCCACCAGCACGAGGGCGCCCTTCAGCAGCGCGGGCGGCACCGTGCCGGCCAGCACGTCGGACGCCGACACATAGCGGAAGGCGCCGCCATCGGGGCCGCCCGCGCCGCGGTACTGCACCGTGGTGGTCAAGGCTTCGCCCACGGGGATCGCCAGCGCGCCGCGCGGCGTAAACAGCATGATGTGTTCGAGGCCGCCGCTGGCCAGTTCGCGCGCCGACAGGGTATCGGCCGTGCCCGTGAAACGGGGGGCGATGGCGCGCGTCTGCAGGTAGACGGCCACGGTGGCCAGCGACAGCGAAGGGTAATAGCCGTCGCCGATGCGCTGCAACAGGGTCGAGGAACGCACGACGCCGTCGGCATCGGTCAGCGCCGTGAAGATGCCGGCGCCTTGCGCGGCCGCCTGCAGGGGCGCGATATTGGCTTCGTAGCCGCGCGCCACGTAAGCCGTCACCGTGCGGCCATTCAGGTCGGCGACGGTGAAGGCGGGCTTGGGCAGCACGCCCTTCCTTTGTTGCTCCGACACGCTGTAGCCGAGCACCACGGGCTGGCCGCGCATGGCTTCGGCGAAGAGGCCATCGTAATCCATGGCCGGGCGCAGTTTTTCCAGCTGCGCCGGCAAGCCCACCACGCCCGCCAGTTCGCCGCGCGCCAGGCCTTGCAGCACGGCGTAGCCGGAACTGGTGTCCGCTTCGGGGAAGGCAATGTCAAAGCCCAGTGCGGCCACGCCGTAATGGCCGGTGAGCTGACGCACCAGGCGCGCCTGGATATCGCGGCTCCAGGGAAAACGGCCCACTCGGGCCAGGCTTTGCTCGTCGATGTCGACGATGACGATGCGGCGGTCGAGCTGCGGCGTCTCGGCACGCATGCGCCAGTCGCCCAGCATGGCGTCGAGGCGGGCAATATTCTCATTCCCGGCCAGGCACAGGACGGCCGCGCCCACGCTCAGGAGCACGCCCAGCAAGCAGCGCGCCCCGTGCTTGCGCCAGGCCGGCGACAGCTTCAAGGGGTATAGCCCGGAATGGCCGCCTCGTCGACGGCATCGATCTGGCTCGGATGCATGTGCTTTTCAGCGAAGGTCAGATAGACTTTGCTGCGGATGAAAACGTCGAACAGCTCCGGGTCGATATGCCCGTTCAGGCTGAAATTGCCGAGGATGCGCAGCGATTCCGACAGCGACTTGCCCTTCTTGTACGGCCGGTCGCGCGCCGTCAGCGCCTCGAAAATGTCGGCGATGGCCATCAGCCGCGCCGGCACCGACATCTGCTCTTTCGTCAGCCCGCGCGGATAGCCCTTGCCATCCATGCGCTCGTGGTGGCCGCCCGCATATTCCGGCACCTTTTGCAGGTGCTTGGGCCACGGCAGCGCCTCGAGCATGCGGATCGACACGCTGATATGGTTGTTGACGATGGCCCGCTCGGCAGCCGTCAGGGTACCGGCGCGGATGGTCAGGTTTTCCGTCTCGTCGGCGTCGAGGAAATCGCGCAGCTCGCCGTCGGCCGCGCGCCAGCGGCGCCTGGCGATCTGCCGCACTCTTTCCTGGTCCGCCTGCGCCATGCTTTCGCCGCCGACGTTCACCGTGCGGATGAAGTCGCGCTCTTCGCGCAGCGCCGTTTGCTCCTGTTCCAGCGCGCGGGTGATAGCGTCTGTTTGCTGCGGCTGCGCCGCCTGCTGGCGCAAGGCCGCAATCTCGGCGTCGCGCAGCAGCACTTCGTAGCGCGTATCGATCAGGGCGATGCGGTCAAAGATCGTTTCCAGCTTGGTGGCCTTATCGACCACGTGCACGGGCGTGGTGATCTTGCCGCAATCGTGCAGCAGCCCGGCCAGCCACAGCTGCTTGCGCTCGTTGTCGCTGAGCCGGAAATCGGCCAGCGGTCCGCTGTCCGTCGCATGCGCGGCGTCGGCCAGCAGCATCGTCAGCTCGGGCACGAACTGGCAGTGCCGTCCCGTGTAGGGCGACTTTTCATCGATGCCGATATTGATCAGGGTGACCAGGGACTCGAGCAGCTCTTCCAGCTGCGAAATGAGCAATTGATTCGTCAGCGCCACGCCCGCCTGCGCGGCCAGCGCCTCGATGAAGCGCTGGTCGGTCGAGGAAAAGGCGCGCACCTGGCCCGTCTCGCCATCCTTGGCATTGACCAGTTGCAGCACGCCGATCAGGTCGCCCTCGTGGTCGCTCATGGGCACCGTCAGGATCGATTGCGTGTGGTAGCCGTGGTGGCGGTCAAACTCGCGCATGCCGGAAAAATTGAAGCCCTCGTCGCGGTAGACGTCGGCGATATTCACGCTGCGGCGCAGGTTCGCCGCATACGCGGCCACCGATGCCAGGTTCGGCTGGCCGGCAGCGTCGAAAAGGGGCACGCCCGGCAAGCCCATGTCGGCGCCCTGCGCGATGCCCAGGCTGTCGTTGACGCTGATGTCGAACGCCAGCTGACGGCCCTCGGCCACGGGCCGGTACAGGGTCGCGCCATCGGCGCCGCTCATGCTTTTTGCCAGCAGCACGATGCGCTGCAACAGGGCGCCGATATCGTGTCCCTCGCCGCCCAGGCCATGGCCGAGCGCGACACTGAGTTCGGTCAATTGCTCCAGTCTGTGGGCGATTTTCTCAGGGTGCAACTGAGGCATGTTGGCGGCAATCAGGTAATGGGCAAGCAAAAAAGGGGAAGTCGGCAAGCGCCAGTGTAACGGCCCCCCTGCGCACTGTACATTACTTAGTTACAACAAAATGAAATAACTTGCCGTATCGCAACACGCATAAATGTTGCCGCCAATCTTATTAATTAGAATAGAATCAACAATAATTACACCGTAACAAGGTACTGAATGAAATTCACGTTCAGGGGCGTGCGCGGCTCCATCCCCTCTCCCGGCCCGCGCACGGCGCGCTATGGCGGCAACACCACGTGCATCGAAGTACGCACCGACAACGATAGCCTGATCATCCTCGATGCGGGCAGCGGCATCTTTTCGCTGGCACAGCAACTGCCGCCGGGCGAGCCCGTCGACGCGCACGTCTTCATCACGCACAGCCACTGGGACCACATCCACGGCCTGCCCATGTTTTCGCCGCTGTTCGTGGCCGGCAACCGCATGCGCCTGCACGGCGCCCACGATGCGGCCGCCGGACGCGGCATCGAACACGTGATGGCGGTGCAGCTGCAAAGCAGCTATTTCCCCGTCAGCGAAGCGGCCATGGCGGCCAGCATCGAGTACCGCACCCTGGCGCCAGGCGAAGCCGTCGAAGTGGGCGGCGCGCGCGTGTGCGGCGCGGAAATGAACCACCCGGTCGTCAACCTCGGCTACCGCATCGACTGCGGCGGCACCGCGCTGTTTTTCAGCGGCGACCATGAACCGTTCTACAACCTGCATCCGCCCGGCCACGCCGAGCATGCGGCCTGCGCGGCGCGCAATGCGCAGCGCCAGGCCGGCATCGATGCGGTCGTCGCCGGCGTCGATGCTCTGATCATGGATTGCTCGTACACGCGCGAGGAATACCCGGGCAAGCAGGGCTGGGGCCACGGCACCTTCGACGCCGCCTTCGACCTGGCCCTGCGCTGCGGCGCGCGGCGCCTGTACTGCACCCACCACGAACCGACCCGCAGCGACGAGCAGCTCGAAGCCGTGTTTGCCGACGTAATGGGCCGCTATGCGAGCCGCCTGGCCGGACTGCAGGTGTTCCTTGCCTACGAGGGACTGACGGTGGAACTGGCCGGTGCATAAAAAAAGGGAGCCGCAAGGCTCCCTTTTTACTGGCGTTGGCTATCCATCACATGATGTGGTGGCCAATCCACCACGCGACTGCTGCCACGAAAGCGGAAGCAGGAATCGTGAAGATCCAGGCCCAGACGATATTGCCCGCCACGCCCCAACGCACGGCCGACATTTTTTGCGACGAGCCGACGCCGACGATGGCGCCCGTGATGGTGTGCGTGGTCGACACGGGAATGCCCAGCGCCGTCGAGACGAACAGGGTGATCGCGCCGCCCGTTTCGGCGCAGAAGCCGCCCACCGGTTTGAGCTTGGTGATCTTCTGGCCCATGGTCTTGACGATGCGCCAGCCACCGAACAGGGTACCGAAGCTGATGGCCGTGTAGCACGAAATGATGACCCACATCGGCGGCATGGCATCGGCCGCGCTCGAGTAGCCGGCGGCGATCAGCAGCATCCAGATGATGCCGATGGTTTTTTGCGCATCGTTGCCGCCGTGGCCCAGGCTGTAAGCAGCGGCCGAGACCAGTTGCAAACGGCGGAACCACTTGTCGACCTTGCGCGGCGTCGAACGCACGAATATCCACGACACCAGCAGCATCATGATCGAGCCGAAGACAAAGCCCAGTACCGGTGCGATGACGATGAAGGCCACGGTTTTCCACAGGCCGGCCGCGACCAGCGCGCCCGTGCCGGACTTGGCGACAGCGGCGCCTACCAAGCCGCCGATCAGCGCGTGCGAGGACGACGAGGGAATGCCGTAGTACCAGGTAAACAAATTCCAGAAGATGGCGCCCATCAGCGCGCCGAAGATCACGTACTGGTCGATCACAGCCGGATCGATGGTTCCTTTGCCCACCGTGGCGGCCACGGTCAGCTGGTGGAACACGAAGATGGCGACGAAGTTGAACGTGGCGGCCATGGCAACCGCGGTCTGCGGTTTCAATACGCCCGTCGAGACCACCGTGGCGATCGCGTTGGCGGCATCGTGGAAGCCGTTCATGAAGTCAAACAGCAGCGCGAGGACGATCAACAGGCCTAGCACGTAGATGCTGATTTGTATGGTCATTGTAGTTTCTTTTCTGATTCTGGTTCAGGACAGGCCCAACGCTTACGCGTTTTCGACGATGATGCCTTCGATAATATTGGACACATCTTCGCAACGGTCGGTCACGGTTTCCAGAATTTCGTAGATCGCTTTCAACTTGATCAGGTTGCGCACGTCCGGTTCGTCGCGGAACAGCTTGGACATGGCGGCGCGCATCACGTGGTCGGCGTCCGATTCCAGGCGGTCAATCTCTTCGCAGATGGCGACGATCTTGCGCGAGTTGTCCATGTTGTGCAGCATGGCGACGGCGTCGCGCACTTTTTCGGTACAGGCCAGCACCAGTTCGGCCAGGCGCTTGGCTTCCGGCGTGACGGCTTTCAGGTCGTACAGCGAGACGGTTTGCGCCGCATCTTCCAGCAGGTCGAGGATGTCGTCCTGACGCGTGATCAGCTGATGGATGTCGTCGCGGTCGATCGGCGTGATGAAGGTCTTGTGCAGCATTTCCACGGTGGCGTAGGTGACTTTGTCCGCCTGTTTCTCGATGCTTTCGATCGCATGCACGCGGTTTTCCAGGTCGTCGAAATTGGTCATCAGGCCGAGCATCTCTTTGGCGCCCTTGACGCACAGTTCCGCGTGCTGGTTAAACAATTCAAAAAACTTGCCCTCAGTGGGCATCAAGCGTCCAAACATGTCATTCTCCGTTAAGCATTGAGTCGTGTTATTTACTACAGAAAGCCGCCCCGTTATCGGGGGCGGCCGATGGAATTGCCAGTGCTGCTGAGTCTTAGTCGCCTTGGTAAAGCGCCAGGCCACCACTGTAATTGCCAAATTTGGTGTACTGCCCCATGAAGGTAAGGCGGATGCTGCCGATTGGACCGTTACGTTGTTTACCGATGATGATTTCGGCCGTTCCCTTGTCTGGCGAGTCGGGGTTATACACCTCGTCACGGTAAATGAACAGGATCACGTCGGCATCCTGCTCAATAGCGCCCGATTCGCGCAAGTCGGACATGACGGGGCGTTTGTTCGGGCGTTGCTCCAGCGAGCGGTTCAGCTGGGACAGCGCGATCACGGGGCAACCGAGTTCTTTCGCCAGGCCTTTCAAGCCCCGTGAAATCTCGGAAATCTCCGTGGCGCGGTTGTCGCCTGGCGTATTGGCCGACATCAGCTGCAAGTAATCGACGATGATCAGGCCCAGCTTGCCGCATTGACGCGACAGGCGGCGCGAGCGGGCGCGCAATTCGATGGAATTGAGCGCCGGCGTTTCATCGATGTACAACTGCGCGTCGTTCATCTTCTGGATCGCATTCGTCAGGCGCGGCCAGTCTTCGTCGTTCAGGCGGCCCGTGCGCAGGCGGTGCTGGTCGAGCTGTCCGACGGAGCCGAGCATACGCATGGCCAGCTGGGCGCCACCCATCTCCATCGAGAACACGGCCACGGGCAAGCCGCTGTCGATGGCCACGTTTTCGCCGATGTTGACGGAAAACGCCGTCTTGCCCATCGACGGACGGCCCGCCACGATCACCAGATCGCCCGGCTGCAGACCGGAGGTCATGCGGTCGAGATCGATGAAACCGGTGGGCACGCCCGTGATTTCACTCTGGTTGTCGCGGCTGTACAGCTCGTCGATGCGCTCGACCACCTGCGTCAGCAGGGGCTGGATGGCGGTCCAGCCCTGGGCGCCGCGCGCGCCTTCTTCCGCGATGGCAAAAATCTTCGATTCGGCCTCGTCAAGCATTTGCTTGACTTCCTTGCCTTGCGGGCTGAAGGCCGTGCCGGAGATATCGTCGGCGACGGTGATGAGTTTGCGCAGCACGCCGCGGTCGCGCACGATCTCGGCGTAACGCCGGATGTTCGCGGCCGATGGCGTGTTTTGCGCCATGGCGTTCAGGTAAGCGAGTCCGCCCACATCATCGGCCTTGCCGAGCTGGGTCAGGGTTTCAAAAACAGTAATGACATCGGCGGGCTTGGAAGCGTTAACCATCTTGACGATTTGCTCGAAGATGATGCGATGGTCATAGCGATAGAAATCCTCCGCATGCATGAAGTCGGCGATGCGGTCATATGCGGCATTGTCGCGCAGCAGACCACCGATAACGGATTGTTCTGCTTCGATCGAATGCGGCGGAATACGGAGGGAATCCAGTTGCGGATCAGAGGGGGCGTTCATGGCGCGAATTATACCCGCTTCGGCGTGCTGGCAAAAATAAAGGGCTGAAATTGAGCGAAAAAAAGGCCACAAAAAAGCCGGGCGAACCCGGCTTTTCATAGTGCGGCAATGCCTGCGGGCCAGGCCCGCAGACGATTACGCGTTCGCGTCTGGAACGACAGCGATAACAACTTCCACAACCACGTCGGTGTGCAGAGCAACCGAAACGTTGTGCTCGCCAACGATCTTCAGCGGGCCGGTAGGCATGCGGATTTGTGCTTTTTCAACAGCAAAACCTTGCTTGGTCAGCGCTTCAGCGATGTCGAAGTTGGTGACGGAACCGAACAGACGGCCATCAACACCAGCTTTTTGAGCAACTTGAACGGTCAGACCGCTCAGTTTTTCGCCCTGGGCTTGCGATGCGGCCAGTTTGGCAGCAGCAGCTTTTTCCAGTTCGGCGCGCTTGACTTCGAATTCAGCCACAGCGGTTGCCGTAGCACGACGTGCCAGGCGTTGCGGGATCAGGAAGTTACGTGCGTAACCGTCTTTGACTTTGACGACTTCGCCGAGGTTACCGACGTTAACAACTTTTTCTAACAGAATGATTTGCATAGTTCTTCTCCAGGAATATCTGACCGATTAAGCGTGGTGCAGATCGGTGTATGGCAGCAGCGCGAGGAAGCGAGCGCGCTTGATTGCGGTGTCAACTTGGCGCTGGTAGTGCGCTTTGGTACCGGTCAGGCGTGCTGGCATGATCTTGCCGTTTTCTTGGACGAAGTCTTTCAGCGTGTCGACGTCTTTGTAGTCGACTTGCTCAACGTGAGCTGCGGTGAAGCGGCAGAACTTCTTGCGTTTGAACAACGGGTTTTGCTGTTTGCGTTTTTCTTTAAGCTTGAGCTTATTTTTGTCGAACTTTTTACCGAATGCCATGTCAGGCTCCTGTATCTAAAATGCGCTAGTCAAAATTGACTGCACTAAAATCAATGATGTGAAACACCAAACTCTTGCTGTTGCGGCTCTTCCTGGCCAGGAAACCCGTGAACTGATATACCCCGCCCAAGCTTGCCTGACTGAACCGGCCTGAGATTTCGCCAGCGGCTAGCGCGGCAACATCAAACTCGGTCAAACGGGCAATCCCTGCTTCCATCTGCTGCGAACTGTGTTGCAATACTGCATTCACAATCGGCAGCCCTGCCGGGGTATAGCGCAATATTTCGCGCTCGGCAATGATGGCGGTGACTTGTAGCTGGTTCAGCGCACGATCCTGGTCAAGAATTAAGCTGCTGCTGCTGCGGCTGGAGCGGCTGCTGGTGCTTCGGTGCGGTGGCTTTTGGCCGCGTCTTCGCGTTGTACCGATTTCATCATCGGCGAAGGAGCTGTTTCAGCTTTCTTCATTTTAACGGTCAGGTGACGCAACACGGCATCATTGAATTTGAATGCTGTTTCCAACTCGACCAGGGTCTCGTTGTCGCATTCGATGTTCAGGCAGATGTAGTGTGCTTTAGGCAGCTTTTGGATCGAGTAAGCCATTTGACGGCGGCCCCAATCTTCCACGCGGTGAACCGAACCGCCGCGGGTGGTTACGCTGGCTTTGTAGCGTTCGATCATCGCGGGCACTTGCTCGCTTTGGTCCGGATGGACGATAAAGACTATTTCATAATGACGCATGCAAACTCCTTCAGGTCGGATTGATAATCGCCCACCCCGGCGTCAAGACGGGTGTGGGAAGGTCAGCCGAAGATTATAACCGCCTTTTGCAAACGTTTCAATCATTCCTTCCACCCGCGCCCGAAAAGACCGTGCGCCAGCGTGCTTTCCGCCCATAGCCGACTATTTCTTGCGAAATTCGCCGAAAACACGGAAATCCCCTTGCATAGTGGGCGATACTGTACAAAAATACAGACTGTTCATATAGACAGCATTTTAGTATGCACCCACCGCTCATGATCAAGCTGACAGCACGACAAGAACAAATCCTGAACCTGATCAAGGACGCGATTGAAAACACGGGCTTTCCTCCCACCCGTGCCGAAATCGCCAATGAACTGGGTTTCAAATCGGCCAACGCGGCCGAAGAGCATTTGCAGGCCCTGGCCCGCAAGGGCGCGATCGAGATTTCGCCCGGCACCTCGCGCGGCATCCGCCTGATCGGCGCCGCCGCTGAAGCGGCGCCATCGAAAGTGCCGGCAGCGCTGCTGATGTCGCTGCCGCTGATCGGCCGGGTGGCGGCCGGTTCGCCCATCCTGGCGCAGGAAAACCTGGAAGCGAGCTACAACGTCGATCCGGCCCTGTTCTCGGCCAAACCCGACTTCCTGCTGAAGGTGCGCGGCTGGTCCATGCGCGACGCCGGCATCATGGATGGCGATTTATTGGCCGTCAAGAAGGTCGACAGCGCCAAGAATGGCCAGATCGTCGTCGCCCGCATCGGCGACGAAGTCACCGTCAAACGCTACAAGAAGACGGGTTCCGTCATCGAACTGCTGCCGGAAAACCCCGACTTCAAGGTGATTACCGTATCACCGGAAGACGAGTTTGCATTGGAAGGTTTGGCCGTCGGACTGATGCGCAGCTGGCATTAAGAGGGAAAGCGCTTGCATCATACCTGCGAGCGCTTAATTCCCATCCTATTGAGCACATCGGCAAGACTGTCTTACTTGCTTGGCAAAGGACTGGTCACCCATTGCGGCGTGTTCGCGGTACGTGAGCGATTCAGTTCACTCATTTCATTTTCTGTCTGAATTTTTTTATTCTCCGCCAAGAGATACGCCTCTGTTTTGGCGTGCCACTCATCACGCTGCGCCAAGATATTTTTTGCCAGCTCACGCCCTTCGGCACTCACCCTCGCATAGGCTGCATCCATGCGCAGCTTGGCCTTTTCAAATTCCTGCTCATTCATCAACGATTCAATAGCAGAAGGAATGGCTTTTCCAGGCGGTAAAGAAGCATTCAGGTTACTGACAAAGTTGTTATAGCACGTCATCCAGGCATCAACACTATCGGCTACATCCCTGATCTGACGCTTGGTTTTGGAGAATGCAGGGATCACCGGGGTAACGCACTTGCTCTTACTCAAGGCAACATCCTCGCCAGCATATGCGTTGACATAGTAATCAATGTCACCTTTTCGCGCGACACGGTTAGCCATAAGGGCAAGCGCGGCTTCGGCATTCTTGTTGCCCGCCTTGGATGCCTGCCCAAACCATTGTCCGGCTTGCGCGGCATCAACGCCCACCCCTTCGCCATACAGATACATCTCACCCAAATGAAATTGAGCCTCGGCATTCCCAGCCTGAGCCAGCTTCTTGTACAAATCCAAGGCTTGCGGATAAGCCTTGGATTGCAGGAATTTATTCGCATCCGTCAGGTCATCAGCATATGCAGCGCAAGAAAACAATAAAAGAACACTCAATACAATTTTTTTCATTCTCACTCTCCAATTAAGAAATAGACACATATGCTTTAATTACACTTAAATGTAATCTCTTTCTCGGAAAAGTGAAACCTTATTCTTCTTTCAATGCTTGCTTGAAGTCACTCAGCAGATCGACCTCGTCTTCGATACCCACCGACACGCGTATCAGCGATTCGGCGATGCCCATGCTGGCGCGGCGCTCGGCGCCCATCTCGTAGAAAATCGTATGGGCAACGGGAATCACCAAGGTGCGCGTGTCGCCGAGGTTGCTCGCTGGAATAGCAAGATTGAGACGATTGAGGAAATCGAAGCAGTCGATGCCGTCTTTCAGCTCAAAGCTGAACAGCGAGCCATAGCTGCGGAACAAATCCGTCGCCAGCGCGTGCTGCGGGTGCGACGCCAAGCCCGGGTAATGCACGGCCGCTACGCGCGGATCGGCGGCAAGCATGGTGGCCAGCGCCTGGGCGTTCGAGCAGGTGCGATCCATGCGCAAGGCCATGGTTTCCGCGCCGACGGCGATGTGGTGCGCCGCTTCCGGGCCCAGCGAGGCGCCGAAATCGCGCAAGGCCTTCGCGCGGATTTGCGCAATGCCCCATTGTGCCGGTGCCGCCTTTTTATAATTCTCAAAGATGTTCGGATACCGCGTCCAGTCGAACACGCCCGTGTCCGTCAAGCTGCCGCCCAGCGCATTGCCGTGACCGCCAATCGATTTCGTCAGCGCATTGACGACCAAGCCCGCGCCCACCGCTTTCGGACGGAACAGGTATGGCGTCGTCATGGTGTTGTCGACGATGTACAAAATACCCTTCTCGCGGCACAAGTCACCGATTTTTGCCAGGTCGGCGATCTGCGTGCGCGGATTGGCGATGGTTTCGACAAACACGATGCGCGTGGCCGGCGTGATGGCGGCCGCCACGTTGGCCACGTCGGTGGCGTCGACGAAGGACACGGCGATGCCCTGCCCCGTCACCGTTTGCCACAGGCTGTTGGTGTTGCCAAACAAAAAGGCCGACGACACAACGTGATCACCGGCGCGCAGCAAGGATTGCACCACGGCGCCGATGGCGCCCATGCCGGTGGCGAAGCACAGGGTCGCCACGCCGTCTTCCATCTTGTTGACCTTGTCTTCCAGCGCGGAGACGGTCGGATTGCCCTGGCGGCCGTAGCGGAAACCCGGCTCCTTGCCCTGGAACACGGAAGCGAGCTGGCGCGCATCGGCGTAACCAAAGGCAACGGAAGTGTGCACGGGCTTGTGCAGGGAGCCGTGCTCGATACCCTTGCGGCGGTCGTTATGCAGGATGGTGGTGGTAAAGCCGTAGTTTTTTTTATCGTTCATGATCGCAAAGAAAAAAAAGCCCGGCATCGGCCGGGCAGGTACTTATGCTTCTGTCGTCGCCAGGTTCAGGTTCAGCTGGGAACGCGGCGTATCTTCGGGCGCTGCCGCCTTCGGATGGTGGCGTGCATACTCCAGGCGGTCCAGGTATTCCTGCGACACGTCGCCCGTCACGTACACGCCATCGAAGCACGATGCTTCGAAGTTGGTCAGGGCCGGATTGACGTCGGCGATCGCCTGCTTCAGCGCGCCGATATCCTGGTAGACCAGGTAGTCGGCCGTGATTTCGCGGCACACTTCTTCCGTCGTGCGGCCATAGGCGATCAGTTCGTCGCGCGTCGGCATGTCGATGCCGTACACGTTCGGGTAAATCACCGGTGGCGCGGCCGAGGCGAAGATGACCTTCGTCGCGCCCGCTTCGCGCGCCATCTGCACGATTTCACGGCTGGTGGTACCGCGCACGATGGAATCGTCGACCAGCAGCACGACCTTGTCCTTGAATTCGGACGGGATGGCGTTGAGCTTCTGACGCACGGATTTCTTGCGCGCCGCCTGGCCCGGCATGATGAAGGTGCGGCCGATGTAGCGGTTCTTGATGAAGCCTTCGCGGTACTCGATGTTCAGCGCCATGGCCAGCTGGATGGCGGCCGGACGCGAGGAATCGGGAATCGGCATGACCACGTCGATATGCACGCCTGGCAATTCGGCACGGATCTTCTCGGCCAGGTACTCGCCCATTTTCAGACGCGTGGCGTACACGGAGGCGCCGTCGATGACGGAGTCGGGACGGGCCAGGTAGACGAATTCGAACACGCACGGGTTCAGGCTGGCATTGTCGGCGCATTGAGCGCTGTGCAATTTCTTATCGGCATCGATAAACACGGCTTCGCCGGGACCGATGTCGCGCACGAAGCGGAAGCCCATGCCTTCCAGTGCCACGGATTCGGAAGCGATCAGGTATTCAGGACCTTGCTCCGTTTCATTGATGCCCAGGCACAGCGGACGGATGCCGTGCGGGTCGCGGAAGGCCAGCAAGCCCACGCCGGCGATTTGCGCGACCGCAGCGTAGCCACCCTTGACGCGGCGGTTCAGCACGGTAACGGCCTTGAAGATGGCTTCCGGATCGAGGTTCAGACCCGTCGTCGCTTCCTGGATTTCATGCGCCAGCACGTTGAGCAGCACTTCCGAATCGGAATCGGTGTTGATGTGGCGGCGGTCGTTCTTGAACATTTCCAGCTTCAACTGTTCCCAGTTGGTCAGGTTGCCATTGTGCGCCAGGGTGATGCCGAACGGCGCATTCACATAGAACGGTTGTGCTTCCTCTTCGCTCGACGAACCGGCTGTCGGGTAGCGGCAATGGCCGATGCCCGTCGTGCCTTGCAGCGAACGCATGTTGCGCGTACGGAAGACGTCACGCACGAGGCCATTGGCTTTGTGCATGGAAAACATACTGCTGTGATTGGTCGCAATCCCTGCCGCGTCCTGACCGCGATGTTGCAGGAGCAACAATGCATCATAGAGCAATTGATTGACAGGTTGATGGGAAACGACGCCGACGATGCCACACATGGTGTGCTCCTAAACTGTGCTACTGATTTTAAAAAAATTCAAAATTCAAAATTTCACATGCTGCGCGTAAGCGGCAGGCAGATAAGGCTTGATGGCGCGCGCGCCCTGCTCCGCGAGCGGGCTGAGCTGCGCGTTTTTCCAGAAGGGCTGCTGCGGTATGGACGTCATGCCACACAAGATGACGGCGGTCAGCACGATCACAAGGCCCCGCGCCACGCCGAACAGGCTCCCCAGGGTGCGGTCGGCCAGGCTCAGGCCCGTCACCTTGACCAGCGCGTCGACCGTCATGGACAGCAATCCCATCAAAATGCGCACACCGATGAACAGCACCACGAAGGCCAGCAGCAGGCGGATGGCCTCGCCCGGCACGGCTTCCGGCAGGAATTTCGCCAGGGTAGCGCCATAGGCGTTGGCAATGACGAAAGCCACGATCCAGCTGACCAATGACAGTATTTCCTTGACCAGGCCGCGCATCATGCTGATCAGCACGGACGTCACCAGCACGAACAGCACCAGGTAATCGAAGATCGTCACGCGCGTTCAGCCTTGCAACATCACGCCGGTACCAGGCTGCCGCCCAGGCCCAGCTTCTGCAGCTTGGCGCGGGTCTTTTCGGCATCTTCGCGACTGCCGAACGGGCCAACTCTTACACGGATGCGCTCGCCCGCCGGGCTGGAGACTTTCTGCGTGTACGACTTGATGCCCGCTTCGCGCAGCTTGTCCTGCAATTCATCGACCTTGTCCTGCGTCGCCAAGGCCGCCACCTGCACCACGAACTTGCCGTTGCCGGCGTCGTGCGCCTTGTCTTGCACCTTCTCTTGCGGCTTGCCTTCCAGGATAGCCAGCGCGCGCGCGGCATCGTCGGCCGATTGCGCCGGCTTGGCGGGCTTAGTCTCGGGCTTGGTTTCCGGTTTTACTTCATGCTTGGGTTCGGGCTTGGGTTCGTGTTTCGGCTCCGGCTTGGGTTCGTGCTTCGGTTCCGGTTTCGATTCCACCTTGACAGGTTTTGGCTCGGGCTTCGGTTCCACATAGGCAGGTTTGACCGGTGCAGGCTGGGCGGCGGCCAGCACGGGTGCTGGCGTCGGCGTCGGCTTGGCCGCAGGCGGCAGCGGCGCGTCGACAATTTCCTCGGACTGGTCCAGACCATTCGATGCGGCCTGGGCCGGAACAGCAGGCACGGGCGCCGGCGCAGGCGCCACAGCCTTTTCCTTCGACGGAATGTCGATGGCGATATCGTTGAAGGGCGCCTTCGGCTCGGAATCGAGCAGCATCGGCAAGCCGACAGCCACGCCCAGGGCCAGGGCAATGGCCCCGACCAGGCGGCGGCGTGCGCGTTTTTTTTCAGGCAAGACCGGATCCGGCGCTTCCTTGCCGCCACGGCGCGATCCGCCACCACCGGAGGTGTTGGCTGCGCGCTTGCGGGTCGGCGACTGTGCTTCGCCAGGGACATAAAAGCCGCTGTCTTCGCCAGAGGATTCTTGCTTGTTTTTAAACAGTTTCGAGAACAAGCCCATGCGTGATTTTCAGTCGAGTGCGTTTCAGTGAAGTGAGGATTTTCGGGCCTTCATCACGCCGGCAACGGTGAGGAAAGAACCAAAGACCACAATTCTATCATTCTCACCGGCCCGGCTCATTGCATTTGCAAAAGCTTGTGCCGGATCATCGAAAATAGACACAGTATGTTCGCTGCTGTCAGGCTTGTCTTCCAGCATGATCTGTACCTTGGCGGCCAGCTCGGAAGCCGTGGCCGCGCGCGGCGAAGGCAGGCCCGTCAGGCACCAGTGGTCGACATGTTCGCTCATCGCGGCCAATACGCCATCGATATCCTTGTCCAGCATGGAGCCGAACACGGCATAGGTGTACGGGTGGAAACCCATATTGCCCAGGTTCTGGTTCAGCGCCGAGGCCGCGTGGGGGTTGTGCGCCACGTCGAGGATCACGCTGGGTCGGCCAGGCAAGACCTGGAAGCGGCCCGGCAGTTCCACCGTCACCAGGCCCGTGCGCACTTCCTGCGCACCCACGGGCAGTTTCAGCTTCAGCACTTCCAGCGCGGCCAGCACGGCCGTCGCATTCAGGATCTGGTTGGCGCCGCGCAAGCTCGGGTAAGCCAGCGAATTGCGGCGCTGCTCGCGCCCGCCGTAGTTCCACTGCTGCTTGTCGCCCGAATAATTGAAATCGCGGCCCATCAGCCACAGGTCGGCGCCGATGGCGGTCGCATGGTCGATCAGCGACTGCGGCGGCACGGGGTCGCTGCAGATGGCCGCCTTGCCCGGACGGAAGATACCGGCCTTTTCAAAGCCGATCGCTTCGCGCGTGTCGCCCAGGTAATCCGTGTGGTCGATATCGACGCTGGTGACGATGGCCACGTCGGCGTCGATCACGTTGACCGCGTCCAGACGCCCGCCCAGGCCCACTTCCAGGATGGCCACGTCCAGCTTGGCCTGCGACAGCAGGTGCAAAATCGCCAGGGTGGTGAATTCGAAATACGTCAGCGGCGTGTCGCCACGCACGGCTTCAACAGAGTTGAAGCTGGCGACGAGTTGTTCGTCGCTGGCCATCTCGCCCAACACACGGGCGCGCTCGTTAAAATCGAGAAAGTGCGGTTTGATGTACAGCCCCACTTTGTAGCCGGCACGCAACAGCACGGATTCCAGCATGGCGCAGGTGGAACCCTTGCCATTCGTGCCCGCCACCATGATCACGGGGCAGGTAAAAGCCAGTTGCATGCGCGCCTTGACGGCTTGCACGCGGTCCAGGCCCATGTTGATCTGGGTTTCCGAATGGCGGGTTTCCAGCATGGCGAGCCAGTCCGGCAAGGTGGTGGGGAGGTTGTGCATGGGAGACTTCTTGATGAGGAGACAGTGCGCGCGGCGCGCAGACGGTGTAGCGTGGCAACCGGGCGTGTCCTGCGGACGCCGCCCGGCCTGTTACGTTGGCGGATTACGCCAAGACTTCGACAGCCTGGTTTTGCAACAAGGCCAGCAGACGAGCGATTTCTTCGCGCATCTTGCGGCGGTCGACGATCATGTCGACGGCGCCCTTGGTGACGAGGAACTCGGCGCGCTGGAAGCCTTCCGGCAGTTTTTCGCGCACGGTGTTTTCAATCACGCGCGGGCCGGCAAAGCCGATCAGCGCTTTCGGCTCGGCGATGACCACGTCGCCCATGAAGGCGAACGAGGCGGACACGCCGCCCATGGTCGGGTCGGTCAGCACGCTGATGAATGGCAATTTCTTTTCCGACAGCTTGGTCAGCATGGCCGTGGTCTTGGCCATCTGCATCAGCGACAGCAAGCCTTCCTGCATGCGCGCGCCACCGGTGGCGGTGATGCAAATGAACGGCACTTTCTGTTCCAGCGCGATCTGCGCGCCGCGCACGAAGCGCTCGCCCACGACGGAGCCCATGGAGCCGCCCATGAATTCGAATTCGAAGCACGCCACGACCACCGGCAGGCTCATGATGGCGCCGCCCATGACGACCATCGCATCCGTCTCGCCCGTCGCTTCCATGGCGGACTTCAGGCGGTCCGGGTATTTCTTGCTGTCCTTGAATTTCAAGGTGTCGACAGGCAGGATTTCCTGGCCGATTTCATAGCGGCCGCCCGCGTCGAGCAGGCTGTCGAGGCGTTCACGCGCGCGGATGCGCATGTGGTGGTCGCATTTCGGGCACACGTGCAAATTCGATTCCAGGTCCGTACGGTACAGCACGGCTTCGCACGACGGGCACTTGACCCACAGGCCTTCCGGCATGGTCTTGCGCGCGGCGGCGTCCGAACGCTGGATGCGCGGTGGCAGCAGTTTTTCCAACCAACTCATATTTTCTCCTTGGGCCCTTGTAGGGGTAGCGTCGGTGGACGCCCCCGGCAGACGGTAAACGGCAACGCCCCGCAGGGCGCCACCAAAAATTTTATCTATTGCACAATAACAGGCAAATCAGTGGCCGAAGTGTAGCCGTTTATCGCCGGGCTGTCGAACTTTGCCGCCACCCGAGCTTGTGTAAACAACAAGCTTGCTCAGGCATCCAGTGCGGAGCGGATACCTGCCGTAAAGCTGCGCACGGCGTCGACGGCGCCACCTTCCGGGGCATTTTCTATCTCCTGGATGATGCGGCTGCCGATCACGACGGCATCGGCCACCTTGGCCACGGCCTTGGCAGTGGCGCCATCGCGGATGCCGAAGCCCACGCCGATAGGCAATTTTACATGCTGGCGGATGGCCGCGAGGCGCTCAGCCACCTGTTCCGTATCAATGTTGCCGGCGCCCGTGACGCCTTTCAGCGACACATAATAGCTGAAGCCGCCGCCAACCTTGGCCACTTGCGCGATGCGCTCTTCGGTCGAGGTCGGCGCCAGCAGGAAGATCAGGTCCAGGCCTGCTGCGCGCATGGCGGCCGCGAATTCCTCGCACTCTTCCGGCGGATAGTCGACGACGATGGCGCCATCCGCGCCGGCCGCTTGCGCTGCATCAATAAAAGCGGCGCTGCCGATGCGCTCGATCGGGTTGGCATAGCCCATCAGCACCACGGGCGTCGTCTGGTTCGATTCACGGAACTGGCGCACATAGCCGAACACGTCATGGATGCCGACATTGAATTTCAAGGCCCGTTCGCAGGCGCGCTGGATGACGGGGCCTTCGGCCATGGGGTCGGAAAACGGCACGCCGAGTTCCAGTATGTCGGCACCGCCCTCGACGAGCGCGTGCATCAGGGGCACGGTGGCGTCAGGGCCGGGGTCGCCGGCGGTTATGAACGTGACCAGGCCGGTCTTGTTGTTGGATTTTAAATTGGCAAAGGTGGTGGCGATACGGGACATGGGATGCTTTCGTGTTATCGGTGAGAAATGTCGGGTTACGCGCTCGCGCCAACCCGACCTGCTTGGAATTGTCAGTTGCTTAACTGAAATTCAATCCCATGCGTTCCGCTACGGTATGCATGTCCTTGTCGCCACGGCCCGACAGGTTGGCCAGCACGATCTGGTCTTTCGGCAAGGTGGCCGCCAGCTTGGCCGCGTAGGCCAGTGCGTGCGACGATTCCAGGGCCGGGATGATGCCTTCGATATGGCAGCAGTCGTGGAAGGCCTGCAATGCCTCGTCATCCGTGATGGACACATACTGCGCGCGGCCCGAATCTTTCAGCCACGCGTGTTCCGGGCCCACGCCCGGATAGTCGAGACCGGCCGAGACGGAATGCGTCTCGATGATCTGGCCATTTTCATCCTGCAGCAGATAGGTGCGATTGCCGTGCAGCACGCCCGGGAAACCGGCCGTCAGCGACGCCGAGTGCTTGCCCGTGTCCAATCCTTCGCCGGCCGCTTCCACGCCGATCAATTTCACATCCTTCTGGTCGATATACGGGTAAAAAATGCCCATGGCGTTCGAGCCGCCACCGATGCAGGCCAGCACGTAGTCGGGCTGGCGGCCCGTCATTTCCGGCATCTGCACCAGGCATTCCTCGCCGATCACGGACTGGAAGTCGCGCACCATCATCGGATACGGATGGGGGCCGGCCACGGTGCCGATGATGTAAAAGGTGTTTTCGATATTCGTGACCCAGTCGCGCATGGCTTCGTTCAGCGCATCCTTGAGGGTCTTGGAACCGGATTCGACAGGCACGACGGTCGCGCCCAGCAGTTTCATGCGGTACACGTTCTGCGCCTGGCGCTTGACGTCTTCGCTGCCCATGTAGACCACGCATTCGAGACCGAAGCGGGCGCAGATGGTGGCCGTGGCCACGCCGTGCTGGCCGGCGCCCGTCTCGGCGATGATGCGCGGCTTGCCCATGCGCTTGGCCAGCAGGGCCTGGCCGATGACGTTATTGATCTTGTGCGCGCCCGTGTGGTTCAAGTCTTCGCGCTTGAAATAGATTTGCGCGCCGCCGGCCATTTCGGACCAGCGCTTGGCGTGGTAGATCGGCGAGGGACGGCCGACGAAGTGTTTCAGCTCGTAGCGGAATTCTTCGAGGAATTCCGGATCGACGCTGTAGCGGGCGTAGGCATCCTTCAGCTCGGCCAGTGCGTGGGTGAGCGTTTCGGCAACGAAGGAGCCGCCGTACGGGCCGAAGTGGCCACGCAGGTCGGGAAACGGGTAATCGGTGGCGTGGAACAATGCGGCGGCTGCGCCGGGCGCTGTGGTACGGTCATTCATGGTTGTTTCCTCTGGCAATGATGGCATCAGCATCCTGCACCGCGGCGATAAACGCGCGGACACGGGACGCGTCCTTGATGCCCTTGGACGCTTCGACACCACTGCTGATGTCGACGGCGTAAGGGCGCACGCGCACCACTGCGTCAGTCGCGTTTTGTACGCTCAAGCCACCACTTAAAACGACCCGAGGCGCGAGTTCTTCTGGAATGAGGGACCAATCAAATACCTTTCCTGCACCGCCATAGGCATCCACATAGGTATCGAGCAAGAGACTCGAAAACAAGGGACTGGCGGCGCGATAGCGCTGTTCGTATTCTAGCAAATCTTCAAAGGAGGTGTCGGGTTTGACGCGGAACACTTGCGTAAACGGCGTATTCACGGCGCCAGCGAGCGCGGCGCTATGTTCCGGCGTCTCGTCGCCATGAAATTGCAGCAGGGATAAAGGCGCCACGGCCTTCGTTGCCCGCACCTCTTCCACCGTGGCGTTGACGAACAGGCCCACCGTCGTCACGTAGGGCGGCACGGCGGCGATCAGGGCAGCTGCCTGTTCGGGCGTGACGTAGCGGGGACTTTTCGGATAGAACACGAAGCCGATGGCGTCGGCACCGGCCGCCACGACGGCCTGGATGTCTTCAACGCGGGTCAGGCCGCAGATCTTGATGCGTGTGCGAGGCATGGCAATCCTTTACTTGATTTGATGCAGATCAAAACCAGGGCAAAGCGCTGCTGCTGTCCTGCGGCAATGCCCATTTCGGATCGTAATCGATCTGTGCCAGGTACAGGCCGTCCGGCATGAAGGTGGGCGCGGCCGCGTGGCGGTCCTTGCTTTCCAGCAGATGCCCCAGCCATTCCGGCTTTTCCCGTCCCGTGCCGATGTAGACGAGCGAACCGACGAGGTTGCGCACCATGTGGTGCAGGAAGGCATTGGCCGTAATGGTAAAGATGACGCAATCGCCGCGCCGCTCGATGCGGATGTCATGCATGAGCTTGACAGGCGATTTGGCCTGGCATTGCGCGGCGCGGAAGGCCGTGAAATCGTGCCAGCCCAGCAGCGGCTGCACGGCTTGCCGCATCAGTTCCACGTCCAGCGGCCGGAAAAAGAAGCCGGCACGCCCTTCCACCAGCGGCGAACGGGTAGCGTTGTTGTACAACACATAATGATAGGTGCGTGCGCGGGCGCTGAAACGGGCGTGGAAGAAGTCATTGACCGTCGGATCACCTTCGAGTTCCTTGGCCCAGCGCACGGCGATGGATTTCGGCAGGAAGGCGTTGACGCCGCGCACCCACGAATGCACGTCACGGTTCAGGTCCGTATCGAAATGCACGACTTGCTCGAGCGCATGCACGCCCGTATCCGTGCGGCCGGCGCAAGTGGTGGCCAGGCGCACGCGGGCGAACTGCTCCAGCGCATTTTCCAGCTGGTCCTGCACCGTTTGCCCGTCTTCCTGCTTCTGGTATCCGTGCCAGGCCGTGCCGTCGTACTGCAGGCCGAGGACGATACGCTTGAATGGCGTTGCTGTCGTAATATTTTGCATCGAAGCATTATACCGGCGCAGCAGCCCCGGTGCGCCGTATCGCCCTAAGCGAGCGAGACGGCGTTCAGGGCAAGGCGCACGGTCGAAGACAGTACGAATAGTACAAGGTGGACGCCATGACCGCGCAACGCAGCCATGGACGTCGTATCGACGCTTAGCTTAGCTGAGCAAAGCGCGCATGGTATTCGCCTTCTTCACCTGCTCTTCGCTGCCACCCTTGATGACCTCATCGATCAGCTCGCGCGCGCCTTCCTTGTCGCCGATTTCCTGGTAAGCGATCGCCAGGTCCAGCTTGGTATCCATTTCCATGTGGATGGCCGACAGCGGGTCGTCCACGCCCACGCTGGCCGTCTTGCCGTCACTCAGGTCCAGGTCGATGCCGGACAGGTCGAATTCCTGTGCCGGCGGTATGGCTTCCGGCAAGGTGGCGGGCGTTTGCGCATCGTCAAACAGGCTGTCGAGCGAAGGTTCGGCCGCCGCCACCGGCGTGGCAGCGGGTGCCACCGGTTCGTCGAGGTCAAAATGGGCCAGATCGACATCCTTCAACGGATCAGGCAACGGCGTCAAGCCGGCGCCCACGCCATTCACGGGGCCGGCTGGCGGCTCCAGGTCCAGGCCGAAATCCATGCTGGCGTCATACTGCGCATCGTGCGCGGCGGAGACCGGCTTGCTGTCCGGCCCCGGCATGACGATCGGATCGCTGGTGGAGACGGGCTCGAAATCGAGGCTGTCGAGGTCAAAGTCGAGCGGATCGCGGGCATCGCGGGCCGCCACGGCGGATACCGGCTCGGCTGGCGCCAGGTCGGCCAGCGGCGCTGACGGCTCGTCAGGCAAATCCATGCTCTGGCCGTGCAAGTCGTCGCCGGCAGCCTTGCTCAGGCTGACAACGGCGTCGTCTTCCGTATCGCCATACAGGGGGTTGGTGGGATCGAGCGCCAGACCCAGCGCGGCCGCCTGCGGCCACTCTTCGCCCTGGCCACGCGTCAGGCTGTACAGCTCGCTGGCCTGGTCGTCAAACGCGCGCACGTCGTTGCGGGCCGAATAGATTTCCAGCAACTTCAAACGGGCGGCATGGCGCTCCGGATGGATGCGCAAGGCTTCCTTGAGGATATCTTCCGCCTGGCCATCGCGGCCGTAGGCGATATACACGTCCGCTTCGGCGACCGGGTCCGTTTCATTCGCGTCGAGCATGCTGGCGCCCGCTGCGGCGGCCACTCCGGCAGCGGCCGCACCCGTGCCGAACAGGTGGTTGCTCGCTTCGGACTGCTGGTCTTCCGGCTCCAGCACGGGAGCGATAGCTTCGGCGGGCGGCGGCGTCTCCTTGCGGCGGCGCGCGATCACCAGCGCGGCCACGGCGGCCAGCAGCGCGGCCAGGCCGATGCCGATGGCGCCCAGGTGGTCGTTGATCTTGTCGGCAAAGGTCGGTTCCAGCGGCGATGGTTTTTTCACCAGCGGCACCGGTTTCGCCTTCGGCACGGGTGGCAGGGCTTCGGCCGGTGCGCTGGCAACGGCGCTGGCAGGCGCGCCAACCGATGCGCTGGCAGCGGCCTCGGCCGGCTTGGCGGGTGCCGGCGCGCTCTTGTCGGCCATGGCCTTGCTCTTGACCGCCATCAGCTTTTCCAGGTCGCTGACGTTCTTTTCCAGCTCCTTGACGCGGGCAGCCGCTTCATCGACCTGTTTCGCCTTGGCGATCTTGTCTTCTTCGCTGGCGACGGCGCTCTTGCCGGCCGACTTGGCCGCCGGCTCCGCCTTCGACAGCTTCAGCTTGTCTTGCGATTCGCTCACGGCCGTCGGTTTTTCCTGCACCTTCGTCGGGCCGATCTTGCCGGCCGTGCTTTGCGTCGCTTGCGCGGCCTTGGCTGGCTTGCTTTGCGACACCTGGCCGGCCAGTTTGTTGCGGTAGGCGTCGAAATCGATGGCGTGCGCCGTCACGATGCCCTTCGCTTCGGCCGCGCCAGTGGCGCGCACGGTGTCCGCACCCGGCACGGCCAGGATGCGCCCGGCCTGCATGCGGTTCATGTTCTCGCCCTTGAAGGCGTCGGGATTGGCGCGGTACAGGGCGACGAGCATCATGTCGAGCGAGACGCCAGATGGCTTCAGTTCGCTGGCGATGCGGCTCAGGGTGTCGCCCGCCTTGACCTTGTATTCACCTGCCGCCTTTTTCACGGCCGGCGGCGCAGTCTCGGCAGCGGCAGAGGCGGCGGCCGGCTTGGCCTTGCCCGGCTCGACTGGTGCAGTCACTTGCGCGCCGCGCGTCTGGCGCGCTTCCGGCGTGTCGAGCACGAATGCATACTCGCGCACCTGGCGGCCGCTCTTGCTGCTCAGTTCCAGCAGCAGGTCGACCATGGGCTCGGCTACCGGTTGCGCCGAACTGATGCGGATGAAGGACTTGCCGTTGCGGTTTTCCACGGCAAACGTCAGCGCATTCAGGGCAGGATTGAATTCCACGTTGGCCTGGCGGTAGGCGTCAGGCGGCGCCAGCTTGGCCAGCAGGCTGGTCGCCTCGCCTGGCTTGACGGCCGATAATTCGACCTCGGCGCGCAGCGGCTGGCCGGCGGCGGACAGCACCGTGATCTTGCCCAGCTCGGCTGCGGATACCGCCGGTGACAATAACACCGCACAGGCGACAGCGCTGCTGAGTGTTTGAATGGCAAGGGAGGCGACCCGGGGACGAGTGTGTACAGGCATAGTTGGCGGCATCTTAGTTGACATGGGAAAACTGTTACTTTTCCAGAGGTATCAACATATCATCATGCCCAGAGCTATGCAAGCTCCGCATGGTTGAGCCTTGACGGGCCCAGGACGAAAAAAAAGCCGGGAAAACAGCCCCGGCTTGATCTGGATCAGCAATTTGTGGCGCTTACGCGTCCAGCAAAATACGCAGCATGCGGCGCAGCGGCTCGGCCGCGCCCCACAGCAACTGGTCGCCCACGGTGAAGGCGGACAGATATTCGCCGCCCATGCTCATCTTGCGCACGCGGCCGACGGGGATCGTCAGGCTGCCCGTGACGGCCGCCGGCGACAGGTCGCGCACGGACGCTTCGCGCGTGTTCGGCACGAATTTCACCCACTGATTGTTGCTGGCGATGATGTCGTTGATTTCATCGAGCGGCACGTCTTTTTTCAGCTTGATGGTCAAGGCTTGCGAATGGCAGCGCATGGCGCCGATGCGCACGCACAGGCCGTCGACAGGAATTTCCTTGGTGCCGAAGTCGATGCCGCGGCCCAGAATCTTGTTCGTTTCCGCGCCCGCCTTCCACTCTTCCTTCGACTGGCCGTTGCCCAGGTCCTTGTCGATCCACGGGATCAGGTTGCCGGCCAGCGGCGCGCCGAATTGCTTGATTTCATCCGGGGAATAGCCGTGCTGGGTGGCCAGCACCTGGCGGTCGATTTCCAGGATGGCGGAAGCGGGGTTGTCCAGCAGCGCCTTGACGGAACCGTTGATGGTGCCAAATTGCGTCAGCAGTTCGCGCATGTGCTGCGCGCCGCCGCCCGATGCCGCCTGGTAAGTCATCGACGTCATCCAGTCGATCAGGTCGTGCTGGAACAGGCCGCCCAGGCCCATCATCATGCACGATACGGTGCAATTGCCGCCGATGTAGTTCTTGACGCCCTTGCCCAGCGCATCCTTGATGACGTGCAGGTTGACGGGGTCGAGCACGATGACGGCGTCTTTTTCCATGCGCAAGGTCGAGGCCGCATCGATCCAGTAGCCATTCCAGCCCGCTGCGCGCAGCTGCGGGAAGACGGCGCTCGTGTAGTCGCCGCCTTGGCAGGAAATGATGATGTCGCACTTGGACAGTTCGGCGATGTTGTTGGCATCCTTGAGGATGGTTTCATTCTTCGCCATGGCCGGCGCCGCGCCGCCCGTGTTCGAGGTGGTGAAAAACACCGGTTCGATGTGGGCGAAATCGCCCTCTTCCTGCATGCGTTGCATCAGGACCGAACCGACCATACCGCGCCAACCTACCAAGCCAACTAATTTCATTACCATTCCTCAAGATGAGACGGCGACTGCCGTCATTAGACTATTTTATCCCAGTGCTTTTACAACTGCATCACCCATCGCCTCGGTACCGACCAAAGTCGTGCCCGCTTCGTGGATATCGGCCGTGCGCAAGCCCTGCGCCAGCACGTGCTTGACGGCTGCCTCGATGCGGTTTGCCTGCTCTTCGCGGTTCAGCGAATAGCGCAGCATCATGGCGGCCGACAAGATCGTCGCCAGCGGATTGGCGATGCCCTTGCCCGCGATATCGGGCGCCGAGCCGTGCGATGGCTCGTACAAGCCCTTGTTGTTGGCGTCCAGCGAGGCCGACGGCAGCATGCCGATCGAACCCGTCAGCATGGCGGCAGCGTCCGACAAGATGTCGCCGAACATGTTGCCGGTCACCATGACGTCGAATTTCTTTGGCGCCCGCACCAGTTGCATGGCCGCGTTATCGACATACATATGATCAAGCGCAACATCCGGGTATTCCTTGTGCACGTCGGTGACGATGTCTTTCCAGAACTGGAAGGTTTCCAGCACGTTCGCCTTGTCCACGCTGGTGAGGCGCTTGTCGCGCTTTTGTGCCGCCTGAAAAGCCACATGGGCGATGCGGCGGATTTCGCCTTCCGCATAGCGCATGGTGTCAAAACCTTCGCGCTGACCCTTGAACGGGCCATCCGGGCACTCGCGCACGCCACGGGGCTGGCCAAAATAAATGTCGCCCGTCAATTCACGGATAATCAGAATATCCAGGCCGGACACCACTTCCGGCTTCAGGGTCGAGGCGCCCGCCAGTTCCGGATACAAAATGGCCGGACGCAGGTTGGCGAACAGGCCCAGGTTCTTGCGCAAGCCCAAAATCGCCTGTTCCGGACGGAACTGGCGCTCGAGGTTGTCGTACTGGTAGTCGCCCACGGCGCCGAACAGCACGGCATCGGCCGCTTTCGCCAGCGCCAGCGTGCCTTCCGGCAACGGGTGGCCATGGGCCGCATAGCCGGCGCCGCCCACGGGCGCCGTTTCCAGCTCGAACGATTCGCCCAGCACATTCAAGACCTTGACGGCTTGCGCGACGATTTCAGGACCGATGCCGTCGCCGGGTAAGATTGCAATTTTCATGGAATGATCTTTAGATAACGTTGGCCAGCCAAGGCTGATTAGTCAGATGCCGTTCTTCGAAGGCGCGGATAT
This sequence comes from Janthinobacterium sp. BJB426, assembly GCF_002735705.1. GTDB lineage: Bacteria > Pseudomonadota > Gammaproteobacteria > Burkholderiales > Burkholderiaceae_D > Janthinobacterium. The sequence goes on along the minus strand of NZ_PDZL01000010.1, from coordinate 184,514 downwards.
CGTCGGCGTGACGCAAGGTCAGGCCGATATCGTCGAGGCCATTCATCAGGCAATATTTGCGGAAGGCGTCGATCTCGAACGGGTACGACACGGAACCATTGCTGGTGCGCACGCATTGCTGCTCCAGGTCCACCACCAGCTTGAAGCCGGGGAACGCCTTGACTTCATTGAACAGGTGCTCGACCTGGCTTTCCGACAGCACGATGGGCAGCAAGCCGTTCTTGTAGCAATTATTGAAGAAGATGTCGGCGAACGAGGGCGCGATGATGGCGCGGAAGCCATACTGATCGAGTGCCCACGGCGCGTGTTCGCGCGAGGAACCGCAGCCGAAATTCTTGCGCGTCAGCAAGATCGAGGCGCCCTGGTAGCGCGGCTCGTTGAGCACGAACTCCGGGTTCAGCGGGCGGCGGCTGTTGTCCTGGCCCGGTTCGCCATGGTCGAGATAGCGCCATTCGTCGAACAGGTTGGGGCCGAAGCCGCTGCGGTGGATCGATTTCAGGAATTGCTTCGGGATAATCGCGTCGGTGTCGACGTTGGCGCGGTCCAGCGGAGCGACCAGGCCTTCGTAAATCGTAAATTTATCCATGCTGTTTCTACTCGGTAGGACGCGCGGCGCTGGGCGCCGGCACGTCACGGTTTATTTTCCGCCGGCGCCAGTGACGACCTGGCCGACTTTCTGCACATCGCGGCCGATGCCGGAGACGGTGTTGCAGCCAGACAGGATCACGGTGGCGATGAGGAGGGCGAAGAGTTTTTTCATGATGATTTCTTGATAGTAAGTAAGGGACTGGGAACGCTAGTGTAAACCAGCGGCGCCAGTCCCTGCCGTCATCGCAAGCCCCGCACGTCGACAAAGTGGCCAGCGATACCCGCCGCGGCCGCCATCGCGGGCGACACCAGGTGGGTACGGCCGCCCTGCCCTTGCCGGCCTTCGAAGTTGCGGTTCGAGGTCGATGCACAGCGTTCGCCCGGTTCCAGGCGGTCCGCATTCATGGCCAGGCACATGGAGCAACCCGGTTCGCGCCATTCGAAGCCGGCATCCTTGAAGATGCGGTCCAGGCCTTCGCGTTCGGCCTGATCCTTGACGAGGCCGGAACCGGGCACGACCAGCGCCAGGGTCACGTTCGAGGCGCGGTACTTGCCGCGCACCACGGCGGCTGCCGCGCGCAAATCTTCGATGCGCGAATTGGTGCAGGAACCAATGAAAACCTTGTCGATACGTACGTCGGTGATCGGCGTGTTCGGTTTGAGGGCCATGTAGACCAGGGCTTTTTCGATGGCGTCGCGCTTGACGCTGTCTTTTTCATTGTCCGGATCTGGCACGCGGCCATCGATGCCGATGACCATTTCCGGCGACGTGCCCCATGTCACTTGCGGTTGAATCTCTTGCGCGTTGAGCGTGACGACGAGGTCGAAACGGGCGCCCGGGTCCGAATGCAGGGTGCGCCAATAGGTCACGGCCCGTTCCCAGTGCGGACCGGCCGGCGAAAACGGACGGCCCTTGACGTAATTGATGGTGGTGTCGTCCACGCCGATGATGCCGGCGCGCGCGCCCGCCTCGATCGCCATGTTGCACACCGTCATGCGCCCTTCCATCGACAGCGCGCGGATGGCCGAGCCGCCAAACTCGATACAGTAGCCCGTGCCGCCGGCCGTGCCGATCTTGCCGATGATGGCCAGCACGATATCTTTCGCTGTCACGCCGGCCGGCAAGGCGCCGTCGACCTGCACCAGCATGGATTTGGATTTTTTTTGCAGCAAGGTCTGCGTGGCCAGCACGTGTTCCACTTCGGACGTGCCGATGCCGTGCGCCAGCGCGCCGAACGCGCCGTGCGTGGACGTGTGCGAGTCGCCGCAGACGACCGTCATGCCGGGCAGGGTCGCGCCCTGTTCCGGGCCGATCACATGCACGATACCCTGGCGCTTGTCGTTCATGTTGAAGTAGGTCAAGCCGTAGTGCTTGGCGTTCTTGTCCAGCGTTTCCACCTGCAGGCGCGAAACGGGGTCGGCAATGCCGTCGACCCGGCTGGTGGTGGGCACGTTATGGTCGGCCACGGCCAGGTTGGCGGAAATGCGCCACGGCTGGCGGCCCGCCACGCTGAGGCCATCGAAGGCTTGCGGGCTGGTGACTTCGTGCAGCAGGTGCCGGTCGATGTACAGAATTGTCGTGCCATCATCTTCGGCCCGAACAACGTGGGATTCCCAAAGTTTGTCGTAAAGCGTCTTCATCATGATTTATGCAGCGTTGCCACAGCCTGTTTAAGTGATCAAGTGATACCAGGTCATACGGTGATCCACAAGGATTATGCCATATATTGGGGAATACAGAACCGAAACAGGCAAAATCGTGGGATTGGCGATACAAAGTTCGGCTCATTTGTTGGATATGGGCGAAAAATTGCCGATATCGCCTTGCTGGCGGCATACCGGCCCCGTCCGCACGCAGGCCGCCGAACGAGTCACGGCGCGGTCAAAAAAATGATATTTTTTACTTAATCTTTCGTGTATTGTATTTCGACAATAATGACCGGCGCGCGCAAGCGCACGCGCCCACAACCGATGGGGACCTGAATGAAACTGCACTTCTGGGCGCTGGCCGCCCTCACCCTGGCCAACACGCATGCGTTGGCCGCCGCGCCGGGAGAAACCTGCGTGCGGGACTTGCGCGCGATTACTCCCTTCCTGCTGGAAAATGATACGGGCGCACGTGCCCACCTGGCGCAAAAGGGCCAGGCTTACTTCGACCTGGCGCTGGCCACGGCCACCACGGCGGCGGCCAGCGCGGCCGACGACAAGGCTTGCAACGCGATCCTGGGAAACTATCTGGGCATGTGGCGCAAGAGCCATTTGTATGTGAAGCCGGGCAGCGTGCAAGAGATTGCCAAGCCGGCGCCAGCCAGGCCGAACGTGGCGAGCCAGGCAGCCCCGTCGAAGGAGCCGGCGCTGCAAATCTTGTCTGACGCGACGGTGCTGCTGAGCCTGCCCAGCTTTCACGACCCCTACCGCGCCGCCGTGGCCGCCCTGCTCGATACGCATCGCGCGGTACTGGCGGCGCGTCCCAACTGGATCATCGACGTGCGCCGCAACGCCGGCGGCAGCGACAGCACGTATGCGCCGCTGCTGCAATGGATCAGCTCAGACGAGATGGTCAGCGTGGGCGCCGAATGGCTGTCCACGCCGGCCAATATCGCGAGCCAGGAAAAAATCTGCGCGCTGGTGGCACCCGGCGACCAGGACTGCATCGACTTTGCGACCCAGGCCGTGAAACAGATGCGCACGGTCAAGCCGGGCGACTACGTGCCACAGGAAAATGACGAACTCATCAGCTATGCCCGCGTGAGCGCGCAGGAGCCGCGCCGCCCCACACGCGTGGCCGTGCTGATGGACAGCGAGTGCGCCAGTTCCTGCGAGGAATTCCTGCTGGCGGCGCGGCAAAGTTTTCATGTCAAATTGATCGGCCGCAACAGCGAAGGCGCGCTCGACTATTCCAACCTGCGCCTGCACGCCCTGCCCTCCGGCGTGCGCGAGTTGCAATACGCGACCTCGCGCTCGGCCCGGCTGCCGCATCTGCAAGTGGACCTGGGCGGCATCATGCCCGACATCTACCTGCCGCCGCCGAAGGACGAAGCGGGGCGCGCCCAGGAAATCGTGCGCGTGCAGCGCTGGCTGGAAGGCGGCACGCTACGCCCTAACAACATTTGACGCTGGCGCCATAAAAAAGCCCGCCATACCTGGCGGGCTTTCCAAAGAATACAGCGACACTTACGTCAGGCAGCTAAACGCACGCTACCTCGACAACCATCCATCAGGAACGACAGGCCAACTACCAGCACCAGTTCGCCTTCAGCCGAGCGGGCCGTGCCCGTGATGCCTTCCACGGTGATGGCCGTCATCGGTTTGATCACCAGGTCGGCCGTGCCATCGACGGCTTCCACGGCAAGGATGTACGGCTGTGGCGCAGCGACCACGATGCCGACGCGCTCGCTGCACGATTCGTAGCCCAGGGAGCCGGCCAGCGAGCGCACGGGCAATGGACGGCCCTGGTCTTTCAGCACGGGCGCGCCGCCCACCTCCATGAAGGTTTCCGGCAATTCGACGACGCGCTGCACCACCGCCATCGGCAGCGCCAGCGCGGCGCCCGAGGTCGACACAAGCATGGTCGGCACGATCGACAGTTCGATCGGCAGGCGGATGGCGAACTTGGTGCCCTTGCCCAGCGCCGATTCAATGTGGATGGCGCCGCGGTTTTTCTCCACGGCCGTTTTCACCACGTCCATGCCCACGCCGCGGCCGGAAACGCTGGACGCGACTTCCTTGGTCGAGAAGCCCGGCAGGAACACCAGCTGGAAGCATTCGTCGTTGCTCAATTGCGCGTTTTCGCTGATCAAGCCCTTTTGCTGGGCCTTGCTGCGCAGGAAGGCCGGATCCATGCCCTTGCCATCATCCTGCAGCACGATCATGACACTGTTGGCTTCCTGCCAGGCTTTCAGCGAAATATACGATTTGGCGGGCTTGCCGGCAGCCAGGCGCGCTTCCGGCGATTCGACGCCATGGTCGAGCGAGTTGCGCAGCATGTGCACGAGCGGATCGTACAGGCTGTCGACCACCACGCGGTCGACTTCCGTTTCCGCGCCTTCGATGGTCAGTTCGACATCCTTGCCCAGATCCTTGGCCAGCTCGCGCACCAGGCGCGGGAATTTCTGGAACAGGCGGCCGACAGGCTGCATGCGCGTGGCCAGGGTGGCCCGCTGCAGTTCCGTCGAGTAACGCGAAGCGCGTTCCAGGGTTTCCGCCAGGGTCGCCATCAAGGTGGCGGCCTGGCCTTCGAATTTGAATTGCAGCAAGCGCTCGAGCAGCACGGCAGCCTGGTTGGCGGCCTGCACGGATTCGCCGGCCACTTCCAGCAAGGCGTCGAGCTTGACGGCGTCGACGCGGATGCTGTCTTCCTTGACGGGCGCGGCATGGCGCACTTCCGGACGCTCTTCGCGGCGTTCGGCGCCATCCCAGGCCTTGGCGACCGGTTTGGCGGCAACAGCGGCAGCAGCAGGCGCGGCAACCACGGCGGCAGGCGCAGCGGCGACGACGGACACCGGCGGCGCTGCTGCGACGCGATTACCCTCAGGCACGACGGCGTTATACATGCCTTCCCAGTCCAGGCCATCGGCGCTGGCAGTGGCAACGGCGGCGGCAGGCGCGGCCACGACGACTTCGACAACCTCGGCAACGGCAACTTCCGCCACCAAGGCGGCAGCTGGCGCAGGCGCGTCCATGCCCTTGCCTTCGATGGCGTTCGTCAGAATGTGTTCCAGCTCTTCGGGCATGGCCGGCAAGCTTTCCGGCGCGGCGCCATTCGCCAGCTCCGTCAGCTGGTCGGCCACGAATCCGGACGCTTGCAGCGCCGCTTCGATGGCGATCGGCGTCACGGGCGCGGCACCCGTGCGCAAGGCGTCGAACAGGTTTTCCGTCAGATGGCAGGCTGCCACCAGCGCGGGCAAGCCCATGAAGCCGGCACCACCCTTGATGGTGTGGAAGGAACGAAACACGGCATTCAGTGTTTCCTTGTTGTCAGGATCACGCTCGAGGCGCAATAAGTGCTCTTCAACATTAACCGCAAGATCCATCGCCTCAACGACGAAATCCTTGAGCATATCGTCCATTAGAATCCCAAATCCGCAAGAAGGTCGTCTACATTATCCTGGTCCAGCGCCACCGACGGCACGGACGGGCCCTGCATCAGCGGCGCGTCCTGCTTCTGTGCGAGTTTCTCGCGCACTTCGGCCGGCGCGTTGTCGCGCAGCAGCTGAGCCAGCTCGTGCTCCACCGTCTTGGTGATGTTGACCACTTTTTTGATCAGCTGGCCCGTGATGTCCTGGAAGTCCTGGGCCATCATGATTTCCAGCAAGCGTGCTTTTTCCGCTTCCGTCGCTTCGGCAACGGCTTGCGCGAACTGGCGCGAATCGCCGGCCAGGGCCTTGAATTCTTCCAGGCTCAACTTGCCGTCGAACAAGGCTGTCCAGCGGCCGTCCATGTCCTTGGCTTTCTTCGACAACACGTCTTGCGCCGGCATGCCTTCGTCGAGCGTATTCAGTACCTTGTTGGCGGCCTGCTCCGTCAGGGTGGCGACATATTCGAGGCGGTCCTGGGCATCGACGATCTGCGACGACGCTTCCGTCAACGCCTTGTCGTAGCCCAGTTCGCGCAGCGAATCGTGCAGCAGGCGCACGATGCCGCCCAAGCGCTCGAACATCGGCTTGTCGGACTGGTCGACAGGATCTGCCGCCTCGCCATGTGCGTCGGCGCTGGCCACGGGGGCCGCTTGCGCAGCGGCTGGCGCGGCAGCCACCGGCGCCGCTGCGGCTGCCGGGACGGCGGCGCTGGCCGACACGGAGTCGAACAGCGCGTCAAAATCATCATCCGCGATCACGGCAGGAGCGGGCGCGGCGGCGGGCGCCGGCGTGGCTGCGGCCGCGCTTTGCGCGGATACTTCATCGAATAATGCATCGAAATCATCAGCGGCGTTGGTCATATCCCTGCTTCTCCATAATTTGTCAAAATTCCGCCTGAACTGTGCGTTTTACAGACTGATACCCACAATTTCTCGATTAAGATGATTTGAGGCAATACCGCTGCGATGGTGCGAGTGTAGCAGGGCGCCGCCCTGTTGGTAAATCTCAAAACGCGCTTCCTGGTGCAAAGCGGGTCTACAAGAGCTTTTCCGCCAGGAAATAAGTGTTCCTGCTGTTGTATTTTGAAATACTACCATTGGCGTGCGTGCAAGACCACGCGCGACATGACAAATCCTGCCTCCGGGCGCCTGCGCAACAGCCTCGCACGGCCATCGTTGCAGCTAAACACGATCTTTCTGCCAATGTTGTCTATACTGAAGGTGCAGTAGTATTGATAATTATCAAGTCTTTACATGAATACAATGCTGCCGCCACGTCTACAATAAGAGGCGTTGCGCGCGCTGAGTCACTGCCAAAGGACCTGCCATGTATAAGAAAATTCTGATCGCCACGGACGGCTCCACCGTCTCCAACTTGACGGCCTGTGCCGGCGTTGCCTTTGCCGAACAGATGCACGCCGACATCCTTGCCGTGTACGTGGCGCCCGAGTACCAGTACCCGGTGTACATCGAAATCATTCCACCGAGCTATCCCAGCGAAGAGGAATACCGCATCGCCATGCGCAAGGCGGGCGCCGACCACTGGCAGCCCATCCTCGACGCGGCCGCCAAGCGGGGTCTGCAGGCGACGGGCTTGACGGCCTTTTCCGACAGCCCGGCCCTGAAAATCGTGGAAGTGGCGCAATTGCAGCAATGCGACCTGATCTTCATGGGCTCGCACGGCCGCAGCGGCTGGGGGCAGTTACTGCTGGGCAGCGTGACCAACAAGGTGCTGTCGCACTCGAAACTGCCCGTGCTCGTGCACAGGCTGATCAAGGAACCCCCGGCAAAATAAGGGGTCACATGGCCACGAAGGCCGCCGTCGCCGGCGCACCAAGAAAAAGGCAAACGTGCGGCCACTTCAGTTAAAATGACAACATTTCTCGTTTCTTAACATTTGATTGTCCGGTGACGGACAGAGCAGATTACACGCCACCAGATTGCCCGCCTATGATACGTATTGTGATTGCCGACGACCACACCATCATGCGTGAAGGATTAAAGCGCATCCTTGACGGCGCGCCGGATATCGACATCGTGGGTGAAGCCATCGACGGTTTTGAAGTCCTCAACCATGTGCGCCAGGGCGGCTTCGACCTGTTGCTGCTCGACCTGTCGATGCCGGGCCGCAGCGGCGTCGACCTGATCCGGCAAATCCGCAGCGAGGCGCCCAAGCTGTCCATCCTGATCCTCACCATGCACGAGGAAGAACAATATGCGGTGCGCGCCATCCGCGCCGGCGCGCAAGGCTATCTGACCAAGGAAAGCGCGGGTACCCAGCTCGTGGGCGCCATCCACAAGGTGGCGTCGGGCCGTCCCTATATCAGCGCCGAGGTGGCGGAGCAACTCGTGCTCAACATCATGATGCCGAATGAAAGCTTGCTGCACAAACAGTTGTCGGACCGCGAATTCGAAGTCTTTTCCCTGCTGGTGGCAGGCAAGTCGATCACGGAAATTGCCAACAACCTGCACCTGAGCGTCAAAACGGTGAGTACGCACAAGACGCGCATCATGCAAAAAATGGGTATGAGTTCGCTGTCGGAAATGGTCCAGTATGCCGTCGCGCACCGCCTGCTTTCCCCCTTCAAGACCTAAGTCCGGCGGCGCGCGCCCGCGCGTCGACTGTAGGAACAATCCTACTACATCTACCACAGCTCCTACTGCCATATTCAGCCACTGCTGATATTAATTGCATACGGTTGTTGGCATACTGAAACCAGTAATCAAGTTGCTGGGAAGTTATTTCATCACACAGCAAGTCTTCAGCGAATTGAGCATTACCTGCCTGAACGCGCGCCGCCGGCCCTTGCCCGCCCGCCGTCCCGCGCACCCCGTTATTCAACTCTGAACTACCTGTCACCAGGAGATGAACATGCTGTCCACGCAAACGCCCGACACCCGCGCCGCCTCACCATCGCTGCCCCCCTCCTCTCCGATGGAAGCGGGGCGCCAGCGCCAGGGCCGGCTCTGGTCGAACCTGAAGGAGGTGTGCGACCTGCTGCATATCTCCAGCGCCTGCACCATCGCCGCCGACGAACTGCTGTTCCAGCACGTGCAATTCAAGACGGGCCAGCGCGTGCACACGATCGGCCAGCCGTTCGACACCCTGTACATCGTCAATTCAGGCTTCCTGAAAACCGTGCTTATCGATGAATTCGGCAATGAGCAGGTGCTCAGCTTTCCCATGAAGGGCGACATGCTGGGCGTCGACGGCATCCACTCGCGCCATTACTCCTCGGAAGCGGTGGCCCTGTCCGACTGCGACCTGATCCTGCTGCCGTTCAAGAAGCTGACGGCGCTGGGCAGAGTCCACCTGGAACTGGAAAACGTCATGTACGGCGTGATGAGCCGCGAACTGGTGCGCGAGCAAGCCATGATCGGCATGCTGGGCGCCCTCAGTGCCGAAGCCCGCGTGGCCCGCTTCCTCGTCTCGCTGGCCGACCGCTTTGCGCAGATGGGCTATTCGAGCAAGCTGTTCAACCTGCGCATGACGCGCCATGAAATCGGCAGCTATCTGGGCCTGACCCTGGAAACGGTGAGCCGCACCTTGTCCGCCTTCAATGAAATCGGCCTGATTACGGTTGACCAGCGCACCATCGGCATCAAGGATCCGGACGCCCTGAAAACCCTGCGCCGCCTGCCGCCGTCGCGCTCGCGCGCCAAGCAGCTGGCCGCCGCCAAGCTCAAGGCTGACACCACCGCCGCCGCCAGCGCTTCGGCGCAATTGCTGGCTACTATTTAGCGCCATCCCGATTTCCTCAAGCTTGGCACAGCCTTGACCCGGCCAAGGCGCACAACGCCTTGCCGGGTCTTTTTTGCCGCCCCCGTCTCCCGCGCCGCTCCTGCGGCCAGCTTTGCGCAGCACGATCATCCACGCTGCCATGTCACCATAAAAAAGCACGGATTCCGCACAAATAAGCCTTGCTTTTCGGGCCACATTCAACAATAATGCAAATACGAATCATTCTCAACTGAGATAAAGAAAGCCCAACATGCAAAGCTCAAAACCAGCCTTGATCCAGGATGCCGCTACCGCCCACGTCCGCCCTCCCGTCAGCATGGCCCAGCCGGCGCGCCGCATCACCAGCGAAGCGCTGCTGCAGCAAGGTCGCGAAGTGGAGATTGAGCACAGCGGCAAGATCTATCGCCTGCGCGTCACCCAGTTGAACAAGCTGATCCTGACTGCCTGAAGCAGCACGGCAGCCAGTCACCACACTCGCCAGCCAGTCGCGCCCCGTGCGCGCAGCCAGCCAAACCACCGCACAGGAGTGTTTGATGGCGAACGACCGACCTTCCCCGATGTTTCCCTCCCCGCAAGGCCAACAGCCTGAATTGCTGCTGTCGGCCGTGCTGCACCTGATGTCTCACTACCATGCGGGCAGTCCCTGCGAGAAACTGGCCGGTGTCATCGAACGCCATCTGCAAGTACTGTCGAGTTCGCCCGGCCTGGGCCCCGTGCTGCAAGCGACGTGCCAGCAACTGTCGCAGCAATGGGCCGCCCTGGTGGCGCTGCACAAGCCCGCGCCGCCCAGGACCTCCTTGCTGGATCGCCTGGCACGCATGCTGAGCGCCAAGCGCCCTGCCTCGCCCCTGCCGCAATAATTTCTTTTCCATCCCCACCGTCCAACAGGATATCGCCATGTGTGACAAAGACCAGTCCCTACCCGTCATCAGCAATTGTTCCAGCGGCGGGGCCGACACGGCCGCACTCGCTTCGCGCCGCCGCCGGCTGTGGGAACTGTCGCATACCTGTCATTGCCCGCTGGTCGGCGTGGGCTTGCCCTTGGGATACCTGCGCAAGCTGGTGGGCAAGATGACGGGCGGGCGCGTGCTGGCCGACGATTACGAAGTGCACGTGGGTGCCGTGACGGAATGCGGCGCGCGCAACCGCCTGTCCGAAGCGCTGCAAAAGGAACTCGAACGCCGCTACGCTCCCGTGATCCTGCGCTTTCGCGGCGCCAAGACGACGGCGCAAGTGGCCGAACTGTGGCGCACGGCCGTCGCCAACGGCGACGTGTCGGGCGCTTTCTGGGCCGGACTGACGCACCCGCGCTGCGATGCCGAGCTGGAAGAGCAGATGTGCCGCGACCTGCACATGATCCAGCACCAGGCCGGCGCCTGCGTGCGCGCCGACATGGGCAAGTTTACGGCCTTGCAGGAAGAAAATGCACGCCTGACGCACGAACTGGCCAAGCTGCAACAACGCAGCCAGGCCGCACTGATGGAAAAGACGGGCGAGCTGGAACGCCAGGAAGCCGTGCTGCTGCGCACGCGTGCCGAGGCCATAGGCAAGGATAGCGTGATCGATGGCTTGCGCGCGGAACTGGCGCAATTGCAGGCGGCCATCCCGGCACTGGAATCGCGCACGCGTCTGGTCGAACGCCTGGCGCAAATGGATGAGCGCGAAAAGGAATTGCGCCAGCAAATCGTGGAATTGAAACAGGCCCAGCCACGTCCAGGCGCGGTCGCGCCGCCGCCGGCGCCGAAGCTGGAAGTGCCGACGGGCGGCAAGCTGAAAATGCCGATCCGCCTCGTCGATCAAAGCGTCTTGTGCGTGGGCGGACGCAGCGGCAATGTCGCCACCTACCGCGCCCTGATCGAACGGGTCGGCGCGCAGTTTGCCCACCACGACGGCGGCCTGGAAGACAATGCCAACCTGCTCGACTCGAGCCTGGCGGCGGCCGACCTGGTGATTTGCCAGACGGGCTGCATCAGCCACAGCGCCTACTGGCGCGTCAAGGATTATTGCAAGCGCACGGGCAAGCGCTGCGTCTTCATCGACAACCCCAGCATTTCCAGCCTGGCGCGCGGCTTGCAGGAAGTGAGCGGCGAGATGGAGCCGGCCGCGCTGGACGCCTCCGACTAAGCCAGGCCCAAGCTTAGGCCTGCAGCTGTTGCGCGATGGCCTCGCGCAACAGCGCATCATCGACCGTGGTATCGGGCGCGAAACGCCCCACCACCTTGCCGTCCTTGCTGATCAAAAACTTCTCGAAATTCCACAGCACGTCGCTGGGCTGCTCCTGCGTGATGCCGTAGCCGGCCAGCTTGGCGCGGAAATCGCTGCCCGGCTTTTCCTGCGCCCGCGGCTGCTCTTGCACCAGGCGCTGGTACAGCGGATGCTGGCCAGGGCCCTTGACGACGATTTTTTCAAACATGGGAAATTGCACGCCAAACGTGCCACGGCAAAAGTCGGCGATCTCGGCATTGCTGCCCGGCTCCTGCGCGCCGAATTCATTGGCGGGAAAACCTGCCACCACCAGGCCCTCGGCCTGCTTGTCGGCGTAGAGTTTTTCCAGGCCTTCGTACTGCGGCGTCAGGCCGCAGGCGGAGGCGACATTGACCACCAGAACGACCTTGCCGCGATACGCGTCCAGGCTGGTGGGCTCGCCATTGATGCGGCGCAAGGGAATGTCGTAAATGCTGTCGCTCATGATGGTTCTCCCTGGATGAAACAATCATGATAGCCGTGTGCGCGCGAACGCGCTGGCGGCGTCAAAAACTCAGTAGACGTCGCGCCGGTAGCGCCCTTCGGCCGCCAGCGCGTCGAGCGCGGGACGCCCCAGGATTTCCTGCAGGGCCAGGTCGACGCCGCCCGCCATGCCGGCCAGGCTGCCGCAAATATAGATGGCCGCGCCCTGTTCCAGCCACAGTTTCACCTCGTCGGCATTGCCGCGCAGGCGGTCCTGCACGTAGGTCCGCTCTGCCTGGTCGCGCGAAAACGCCAGGTCCAGGCGCGGCAAGTCGCCACTGGCGTGCCAGCGCTCAATTTCTTCGCGATAATGGAAATCGTGGGCCAGGTTACGCTCGCCAAAGATCAGCCAGTTGCGCCGCTGCCCTGCCAGCACGCGGCTTTTCAGGTGGCCGCGCAAGCCGGCGATGCCGCTGCCGTTGCCGATCAAAATCAGGGGACGCTGGGCATTGTCTTCCAGGCGGAAACGCCGGTGCTGGCGCAAGCGCAGCTGCACCACGTCGCCCACCTTGGCTTGCGCCGTCAGCCAGCCCGAAGCCAGGCCCAGGCTGCCATCGGGATGCGCATGCTGGCGTACCAGCAAGTGCACGCCGCCATCGCGCGGGATCGAGGCGATCGAGTATTCGCGCGGCTGCGACGGGTCGGCGGGTGCCGTCACCTGCACCAGGTCGCCCGATTGCCAGTCAGGCAAGCTGCCCGCCACGGGCGCCAGTTCCACGTGATAAATGGCGCCGCCGGCGCTGCCAGGATTCAGCAACTGCCTTTGCGTCAGACGCCAGTCGCCAAAGGCGGGCGCGCTCCAGTCGGGCGCATCGCTGGTGCCGGCCAGGTGGCTCAAATGCTGGAACCATTGCTCGACGGTCGCACTGGCACTGCGGTCGACTTCGATGCGCTGGAACAGGCGCGACGCACCCTGCGCGGCCAGCCAGGCGTCGAGCGCGCGGCCGAAGCCGCAGAACTGGCCATAGCTGCGGTCGCCCAGGGCCAGCACGGCGTAATGCAATTGCGGCAGCGCCAGCTCACCCGTCATCAGGCGGCCCATGAAGGCCGCCGCATTGTCGGGCGCATCACCTTCGCCATACGTGCTGACCAGGAACAAGGCCCGTTCCGCTTGTTGCAGATCAAGGGCCGTGAGTTCGGCCAGCGCGCACAGGCGCACGGGGATGCCGGCCAGTTGCAGGCTCTGTGCCGTTTGCGTGGCCAGTTCCTCGGCATTGCCCGTCTGGCTCGCATACGCCACCAGCCAGGCGGGACTGTTTGCCAGCGCCGCCCTGGCGGCGTCGGACGCGCGGCGCTTGGCGCGCGCGCGCAGCCAGGGCGCCAGGCACACGCCCGCATAACTGAGGGACAGGGCGGCCAGCAAGGCCAGCCGCGTCGTATCGTGCGTAAAAATCATGGAATTAATCGTTCATTCGTCGAGCATGGCCAGCATGTGGCTGCTCAGCGTTTCATGGTAGCCATCGCCGTCGCGCTGCAGGAAGCGCGCAGCCAGGCCCTGCTCTTCGGCCAGGGCCATGCCGGCCTCGACACCCAGCACGGTCAGGGCCGTCGACCAGGCATCGGCCGCCATGCATTCGGCATGCACGACGGTGACGGAAGCGAGTTGATTGGCGATCGGCATGCCGCTGCGCGGATCGATGGTGTGTGAGAAACGCGCTGAGCCATCCTGGAAGAAACGCCGGTAGTCGCCCGACGTCGCCACGGACAGGCCATGCAGCGCCAGCAGCATTTCCGGCGGATGCTGTGCAGTATCGGCACTATCGGCAGCGCCATCGACCTGTTCCAGCATCACCCACCACGGCTGGCCGTCGGGCTTGCAGCCTGCGCCGCACAGCTCGCCGCCCACTTCGACCAGGTAATGCTGAATGCCCTGACTGTCCAGGTAGCGAGCCAGGCGATCCACGCCATAGCCCTTGGCCACGGCGGACAAATCGAGCTGCAAGCCGCCCGGCTGGCGCGCGCGGCGGGCCGGCAAGTCGAGTTCCAGGCGGCGGCGCTGGCGCTGCGACAGCAGCAACGCCACGGTATCGTCTTTCGGCGGCAGGAAACCCGGCTCATCGTAGCGGTTGCGGGGGCCGAAGCCCCACAGGTTGACGAGGGCGCCGGCGCACGGGTCATACGCGCCGCCGGACGCTTGCGACACGTGCATGGCAAAGCCCAGCACCTCGCAAAACGCGGCAGGCAAGCTATGCCAGCTGCCGGGTTCGGCCCGGTTGAAGCGGCCCAGGTCGGACTCGTCACTCCAGTGGCTCATTTGCGCTACAACAAGATCCAGTTGCTGCTGCAAGCCCTGCTGCAAGTCGGCGCTGCCCGCGCGTCCCGGCATGGCGGACTCCAGCAGGCGCACCGACCAGCTGGTGCCCATCGACAAGCCGCGCAAGTCCCGGATCGCGGCGCCGGGCGGCGCGACCTGATTGGAAATATGCTGCGGCAGCAGGACCCGGCGCATCGGAAACCTTGTGAACAGGCCGCCGCTTACTGCGGCAGCACTTCCACGGTAGCCGCGTACGTCATGCGGCGCTCGGGCATCACCGGCGGCTGGCCGGCCACGGCCGGTGCGGCCGCTGGCCAGGTGCTGCTCAGGTAATACATGCCAGCCGCTGGCACGGTAAACGTGATCTCGCCCTTGGCATCCGTGCTCTGGCGGATTTCACCGAGCACGCCACGGTAACGCACGCCGCCTGGCACGAGGCTGAAGGCCTGGTTCGCCGCCGGCTTGCCGTCGACCAGGAAGCGCCACGTGGCTTTCTCGCCCGCGCGCAAGTCATTCGGATGCGTCACTGGCACGAATTCCAGGCCCACGCCGGTCGGCTTGAACACTTCCGTGCTGGTTTCGCCATTGCTGAAGAAGGTTTCCAGGCGCGCTGCCGTGCGCGTGATTTTCAGCTCTTGCGCATCGGCCGGCACTTCCTTCTTGAACGTCTCTTCGTTGCCGCGGAAACGCTTCTGCTCGCCGTTGAGCTTGTAGCTGCCCATCACGTTTTGCGACACGATGGCCGCCTTGTACGTGCCCGGCTTTTCCATTTTGACGTCGAAGACGCTGCGCAAGCGGCCCGTGACTGTGTTCGCCGGCGTAACTTTGGCGCCGTCCGGACCGATGACTTGCAGCGCGTCCAGGCGCAGCGGCTGGTGGTCGATCTCGAACAGGCCGTCGGAGACGGCGGCATCCACCGTCACCCAGGCGTCCTTGCTTTCCACCATCGTGCTCGAAGGCACCATCCATCCGCGGTGGGCGTGGGCGTTCATGGCCAGGCCGGCCAGGGCCAGGGCGATCAGGGGTTTATTGAATTGCTTGAACATGGGGTGCGCCTTATGGTTTGAGTTGGACGACGACATTGCCGAGTTCTTCCTTGCCCTTGGCAGGCACGGACTGGGCCGACTTCAGCGGCCACTGGAACGGCACGCGCACCAGTTCGCGTCCACCCGCTTCGCGCGCCGCTTCCACCACCACCTGATATTCGCCGGCGGGCAGCTTGTCGAGCAAGGCCTTGGCGCCTGGGAACGTCAGAGTGTGTTCGCCCGGCGCACGCGTGGCGCCGCTGACGCCGTCAACCGGCATGGCCAGGTCGCGGCCGCTCTTGCGCCACCATTGACGCATGTCCTTCAGCCACTTCTCGCCCGCCTTGTCTTTCTTTTTCACGTCATACAGCACCGTCAGGTTGCCAACGACCTTCTGGTCCGCCGTTTCCAGCCACGCCGCCACGTAGGGACGGTGGTATTCCGCTACGTTCAGTTGCGGGATTTCAATCTTGAGGGTCAGGTCGGCCGCCATTGCCGACGTACCGATCAGGGGAAGGCCAAGCGCCAGGGAGTAGCGTAATTTCATGGTGTGCCTGTAAAAAGGAAAAATAAAAACGATCAATGGATAAACAACAAGGCGATCGCGCAAGGTATCAAGATACCGAGGCCAACCATCGGCCAGGTAAATGGCCGGTTAACCGCGTGGAATTTCAAAATCAACAAACCCGTCAGGCAAAACACGATGCAGGCGCCGGCAAAAATGTCGATGAACCAGCTCCAGGCCACGCCCGTGTTACGGCCCTTGTGGACATCGTTGAGCCAGGACACCCAGCCCCGGTCCGTCAATTCATATTCGGCGGCCCCGTCTTCCAGGCCGATGCGCACCCAGGCGTCGCCGCCCGCCTTGGGCAGCGGTAAATACACTTCGTCGATCGACCATTCGGCGGGACGGCCGCCCGCGTTGAGCGACCACTGCTGCTTGAGCCAGGCTTCGGCGGCGGCCGGCATCGGTGCGTTGGCGCCATCGTGCTTGGCGGCATAGGCGGCCAGTTGCGTGACGAGGGGTGCCGGCAATTCTGCCTTCTGCCGCGTGATGGACGGCTTGGCTTCGATCTGGCCGGCGTGGTTCAGGGTGATGCCGGTAATGGCGAACAGAAACATGCCCAGCAGGCAGAGCGCCGAGCTGATCCAGTGCCATTGATGCAAATTCTTCAGCCAGACGGCGCGGCTGGCGTTGTTCTTGGCCTTGTCTGCGGCGCCCGCATTACCCATCGAGCGCTCCCGGCAAGGAGCGGGCCAGGTGGCGCGACAAGTCAGTGTGCTTCATTCCCATCCTTCAATCAAAGTTCATGCCTAATTTTCAAACAAATGATAATGATTATCATTTATTAAGTCAATACATGGGGCGCCCCGTCGGGCCAGCGTTTTGTAACAGCTTTGAAACATGGCGCGAGGCAGGCAGGCCGACGCCACTACGTAAGCTGCCGTACAGAGCCGACTGCCGCGCCCGCCTATGCTCTTGTTCAGGACAACCATCAAGGGAGCACCCCATGCAAGCGTATTCCAGCGAACAACTGGCCAGCATCGCGGCCAAAATCAAGGACGTCAAATTCGGCATGCTGACCACCAGCGATGACATGCGCACCCTCACCAGCCGGCCGTTGACGCAGCAGCAGGTCGACAGCGATGGGCACATCTGGTTCTTTGTCTCGGATGAAGCCGCCTACACGCGCGATTTGCTGAACAATCCGCAAGTCAATGTCAGCTTTGTCGACACGGGCGACAGCCTGTATGTGTCCGTCTGCGGCCACGCGCAGCTGCTGAAGGACCGCGCCAAGGCGGAGGAATTGTGGAACCCGCTCGTAAAAGCCTGGTTCCCGGGCGGACTCGACGATCCGAAGCTGTCGCTGATCAAGGTGACGATCCAGTCGGCCGAGTACTGGGATAGCAGCGCCAGCAAGATGATGCAATTCTATGAGATGGCCAAGGCCGCCATTACGGGCGAGCCGCCGAAGGACCTGGGCGAACATGGACGGGTCGACCTGTAGCGGAGCCTTCCTGATTTACCCGCGCGCATGCGGGCCAGTCGGCGTGTGCGAACACGCCTGACGGCTGGCCTTGCGGGGATGATCAGACAGTCAGGAAGGAAAGTTCAGACGCCCGTACTGCCCGTGGTGTCTGGCGCATCGTCGGCGCTCTGCCGGCTCTGCCCGGAGGAACCGGACTGGTGATGGGGCAAGCGGTCGGCGCGCCGCACTTCGCCGATGGAAAACAGATCGTCGCCAATATCGAGGCCTTGCTCGCTATCGACCAGCACAAAGTTTTCGGCCGAGTCGGCCGTGCTTTGCTTGCTGCCCGCCGTAGAAGGCGTGCCGCCTTGGCTATTGCCCGGTTGCGGCGTATTCGAGTTGCCCATAATCTTCTCCCTGATCATCAATACAAGTTGACTGCGAGGCGATTGCACGGTGATTGCACCTTGCTGGCGCAGCTATTTCATCATAGTCCATGCCTGCTGCATTGCATCAAAATTTTGCAGCGACCGGACAGATGCGACCATGGCCAACGGCGTACCTGCCGCAGGCCATGCTCACTTCCTACTGCTCATGACGACTTGCTACGACTTGTTGCGCGAACCCGAGGAACCCGAGCTGGAACCCGCACCGCCGCTTTGCTTGTTGCCACTGTCGCGGTTGCCATCCTGGTTCAGGCTGGCATTGTCGCGCGTACCGCTGGAGCTGGTGGCGCTTTGCCGGCTGGCATCGTTCTTGTGGCTTTGGCTGCCTGCGCGGCGTGCCTCTTCCGACGTGAATTCATGCGCCGTGCCCTTTTCATGCGCAGCACGTCCGCCTTCGCTGGCGATTTCACGCTGCTGGGCGGGATCCATGGAAGCGAAACCCCGTTTGCTGGTATCGCTTTGCTTGTTGCCGCCGCTGCTACTGCTGCTGCTACTGGTTTTACTACCTTGCTGTTTATTGTCGCTCGATGTGGCCATGATGATCTCCTTAATCGATGGAATCAGAAACAATGCAAAAAACAATGCAAACCATGCAATTCTTCCCCCTCGCATGACAAGGGAACCGTCATCTTAGTGCGCACATGGGGCACAAGAAATAGGAGGATGGCAAGAGCGCATGTAGGATGAGTCCCGCCCACGGTGGCGCAGTTACTTTCAGTTTTCCACCAAAAGTACCAGACACTCAGCAGTTAGCAGGCAGCGGGAAAATTCCCGCGTCCGCCGTCACATACACGCGCTCGCCAACGGCGGGCCGCACCGCATGGCCGCCCGTGAACGCGCCAAACGAAGGCAAGATGGCGCGCTGCTGGCCCAGCAGGAAACACGGCAGGCGCAAGCCGCCCCCATGTCGTCCCGTCCCTGCTGCGCGCAAGTGAAACACGGGATGCACGTGACCGGCCAGTACATAGCCGGGCGCGACGGTATCCGGGTGATGGCAGAACGACAGCTTGCCCACCTGGTGCGGTTCATCGACCATGCGTATCCCCAGCGCGGCGGCCGGATCGCCCGCATGCGCATCGTGGTTGCCGCGCACCACCGTCAGACGCACGTCCGGATGGCGCGCGCGCCAGGCCAGCATGGCGGCCACGGTGGCGGGCGCATGCGCGGCGCGCGCGTGCAAGAAATCGCCGAGAAAAACGATTTCCCCGCAGGCGTAACTGGCCAGCAAGGCGTCGAGCGCCAGCAGGTTTTGCGTGGTGGTGCCGCGCGGCACGGGCACGCCCAGTGCGCGGAAGGCGGCAGCCTTGCCGAAATGAATGTCGGCGATGACCAGCATCTTGCGCGCGGGCCAATACACGGCCTTGTGCGCCAGCAGCCATAGCATCTCGCCGGCCAGCGCCACCACGCAGTGCGCTTGCTGCCGCCCGCTCATGCGGCCGCCTTTTCCAGCGCGCTGACCAGCCGCGCCACCCGGTCCGACAATTTTTCCGTCGTCAGCTGTTCGCGGAAGCGCTCGACCATCAGGCAGAAGGCAAAGGGCGAGGCCCGCTCCAGCGGCTGCAGGGAAATGCGCCGTCCATGCAGCTCGCGCAAGGTGGCGCGCAGGCGCGTCAATTCCAGCTCCTGTTCCAGCACTTCGCGCTGCGCCTGCGTGAGCAGCAAATTGGCCGCATCGTGCTTGCGGAACACCTCGAAAAACAGCGAAGACGAAGCCTGCAACTGGCGCGCGCTTTTCGGCTGGCCCGGATAGCCCTGGAACACGAGGCCGGCGATGCGGGCAATTTCGCGGAAGCGCCGCTGCGACAATTCCGTCGCGTTCAGGCTGGCCAGCACGTCTTCCAGCAAGTTGTCCGTGCTGAACAGGGCAATACCGGCGCCACTGGCGGCCGTCAACAGCGGCGCAAAATCGATGTCGTCCGCGCCCAGCAATTCAAAGCCGTAATCGTTGACGGCGATCGACAAGGTTGCCGGCTGCACGCGCGCGATGCGGTACGCCAGCAGCGACGCCAGGCCCAGGTGCACGGAGCGGCCTGCAAACGGATACACGAACATGTGATGGCCTTCGCGGCTGGAGAGGGTTTCCAGCAAGAGGCTGGCACGCGTGGGCAGGCTGGACCATGCTTGCTGGATGGCCAGCAGCGGCGCCAGCGCGCGCATTTCCGGGCCGCTGGCACGGCCTTCCTGCGCCAGCTGCAACTGGTCCAGCACGGCATGCGCCAGTTCCGACGACAGGGGCATCTTGCCGCCCTGCCAGCGCGGCACGGCGCCGCGGCTGCCTGTTGCGCGCCGCACATAGGCTGTCATCTCGTGCACGCGCACGAATTCCAGGATGCGCCCGCCAAACAAAAAATGGTCGCCCTGCTTCAGGCGCGCAATGAACGATTCCTCGATGCTGCCGATGCGCCCGCCACCGAGGAACTTGACCTGGATCGCCGCCTCCGAGACGATGGTGCCGATGCTCATGCGGTGGCGCCGCGCCAGGGCCACATCCGGCACGCGATACACGCCCGCCTCATCGGGCAGCACGCGCCGGTATTCCGGATACACGGTGAGGCTTTGCCCGCCGCGCGCGACGAAGTCGAGCGCCCATTGCCATTCGCCCAGGGTCAGGTCGCGGTAGGACCAGGCCGCGCGCACTTCCTCATACAATGGGTCCGACTGGAAACCGCCGCCCAGGGCGATCGTCACCAGGTGCTGCACCAGCACGTCGAGCGGCTTGTCCGGCACGGGCCGCGCTTCCAGCTGGCCCTGCGCCAGGGCAGTGCGGGCAGCAGCCGCTTCCAGCAATTCCAGGCTGTTGGTGGGCACCAGCGTGACGCGCGAGATGCGCCCCGGCGCGTGGCCGCTGCGCCCGGCCCGTTGCACCAGGCGCGCGATGCCTTTCGCGCTGCCCACCTGCAAGACCCGTTCGACGGGCAGGAAATCGACGCCCAGGTCCAGGCTGGAAGTGCACACGACGGCTTTCAGCTCACCCGATTTCAAGTGCTGTTCGACCCACTCGCGCACTTCGCGGTCCAGCGAACCGTGGTGCAGGGCGATCAGTCCCGCCCAGTCGGGGCGCGCATCGAGCAGATGCTGGTACCACAGCTCGGCCTGCGACCGCGTATTCGTAAACACCAGGGTGGTGGCGCTGCCCTCTATTTCGGCGATCAACGGTTGCAGCATCTGGATGCCCAGGTGGCCACCCCAGGGAAAGCGCGTAGGGTTGACGGGGATCAAACTGTCGACGAGGATGCGTTTTTTAATTTTCCCTTCCACCAGCACGCCGGCGTTTTCCTCGCCCAGCAAGACATCCTGCGCCTGCCGCAGATTGCCCAGGGTGGCCGACAGGCCCCACGTCATCAATGCGTCATTCCAGCGGCGCAAGCGGGCCAGCGCCAGCTGCACCTGCACGCCGCGCTTGCTGCCCATCAATTCATGCCACTCGTCGACGATCACGGTTTCCAGCAGGCTGAAACGTTCCCGTGCATCCGCCTGGCTCAGCATCAATGACAGGCTTTCCGGCGTGGTCACCAGCACCTCGGGCCAGGCTTTCGCCTGCCGCGCCCGCTGCGCGGCGCTCGTGTCGCCCGTACGCGCCTCGATGCGCCAGCCGGGAGCGAGGTCGGCGCTAGAACCTTGCAGGGCGCGCACGGTGTCGGCCGCCAGCGCCCGCATCGGCGTGATCCACAACACGCGCAAGCCCTGTTTTTTACCTTTGCGCGCCAGCCGCTCGGCACGCAGCAACGCGCCAAACCAGACGGCGTAGGTCTTGCCGGAACCCGTGCTGGCATGCAGCAGGCCGGATTGCCCTTGGGCGGCGGTGCGCCAGACGGCGCGCTGGAACGGGAACACGGACCAGTCGCGTGCGGCAAACCACGCGTCGATGCGCTGCGCCAGCGCGCTTTTGCTCATGTGGCTTGGGCCAGCATGGCCTTCAGGGTGGCCAGCGTATCCGCCTCGGCGATGGCCTTGTCGTCACGCCGGCGCAGGATGCGGGGAAAGCGCACGGCGATGCCCGCCTTGTGGCGGCTGGACGCGGCGATGCCTTCGAAGCCGATTTCGAACACCATGGTCGGCTGCACGCTGCGCACGGGGCCGAATTTTTCTATCGTCGTCTTGCGGATGGCGGCGTCCACTTGCGCGATCTCGGCATCCGTCAAGCCCGAATACGCCTTGGCGAACGGCACCAGCTTGCGTTCCTCGCCACCTTCACCACCCTCCTCATCCCAGACGGCGAACGTGTAATCCGTGTACAGCGACGCGCGCCGGCCGTGGCCCGCCTGGGCGTAGATCAGCACGGCGTCGACAGCATACGGGTCGATCTTCCATTTCCACCACGTGCCCACGTCTTTCGCGCGGCCCACGCCATACGCGGCCGACACGGCCTTGAGCATCAAGCCTTCCACGCCGCGCGCCCGCGATTCGCTACGGATGGCCGCCAGCGCCTCCCAGCTTGCTGCCGCTATGCGCGGCGACAGACGCAGCACGGGAGAGTTCACGCCGGCCACCACGCTTTCCAGCAGCGCGCGGCGTTCCAGCTGGGGCAGCTGGCGGACATCGACGCCATCCATTTCCAGCACATCGTAGGCCACCAGCACGGCGGGCAACCCGGCCAGCAGCTTGGGCGACACGCTCTTGCGACCCATGCGTAGTTGCAAATCGGCAAATGGCGCCGGCACGTCGCCCGGCTGCCAGACGAGGATTTCCCCATCGAGCACGGTCCCCTCGGGCAAGGCCAGTTGCGCCAGTTCGGGAAAGCGCTCCGTGATCAATTCCTCGCCGCGCGACCACAGCCAGTTCACGCCCTCGCGGCGCAGCAGCTGGGCGCGCATGCCGTCGTATTTCCATTCGGCCAGCCAGCCGCCGATGTCACCGAGCGTCTCCGGCCCCGTCTGCAAGGGGTGCGCGAGGAAAAACGGATACGGCTGGCCGCCGCGCAGCGCATGTTCTCCCTCCGACTGCGCGGCGATCAGTTTGAGAAAGCCCGCGCCCGTGGGGCTGACCTTGCCATCCGTCCAGCCCATCAGGCGCTGGGCGATCAGCTTGCTGTCGACGGCGGCGATGGAGGCCAGCGCGCGCGTCACCAGCAGTTTTGACACGCCCACGCGAAAGCCGCCGCCGATCAGTTTGATCAACAAAAAACGTTCGCGCGTTTCCAGCTCGTCCCAGTAGGCCAGCAAGTCGGCGCGGATGGTGTGGGGCGCCGCGCCGCGCAACGGTGCGATGCGCTGCTCGACCCACTCGGCCAGGCCGATGTCGCTGCGTCTGGCGGGCGCGGGCAGGATCAGGGCGATGGTTTCGGCCAGGTCGCCCACGGCGTGATAGGCCTCGTCGAACAGCCAGGCGTCCAGGCCCGCCCGCTCGGTCGCGTACTCGCGCAGCAACTTGGTGGGCACGGCCTGGCGCGGCTTGCCGCCGGCCAGGAAATACACGGCCCAGGCCGCATTCTCGGGCGAAGCGCCGCGAAAATAGGCTTGCAGGGCCGCCAGCTTGCGACTGGTGGACGTGGTTTCATCGAGTTCCGCGTACAGCCGGGCAAAGTCACGCATGGGGCGCTGCCTCCTGCTGTGCAACTACGCTGTCTTCCGCCTCGTCGTCGCCATATTCCGTCTCGAAGCCGCCCGCCTGCCAGCCGTTCTGCTGCAGCCAGCGCACCATCACGGGAATCGAGCCATGCGTGACGATGATGCGTTCAGCCTGCGTGGCCTGGATGACTTGCATCAGGCCGGGCCAGTCGGCATGGTCGGACAGCACAAAACCCCGGTCCACGCCACGCCGCCGGCGCGCGCCGCGCAGCAGCATCCAGCCGCTGGCGAACGCATCGCTGTAGTCGCCGATACGCTTCATCCACGGCGAGCCGGCGGCCGACGGCGGCGCGATCACCATCGCCGTCTTCAGGGCCGCCTTGTCCGTGACGTCGCCCACCATCACGGTGGCGGGCAAGGCCACGCCGGACTCGCGGTAGACCTGCGTCAAGGCCTGCGCCGCGCCATGACAGATAATGGGGCCGATGGTGGCGTCGAGTCCCGCCAGGATGCGCTGCGCCTTGCCGAAGGCATAGCAGAACAGCACGCTGGTGCGCCCCTCGGCCGCATTCCTGCGCCACCATTGGTTGATGTCGTCAACAACGTCCTGCGGCGCCTGCCAGCGGTAGATGGGCAGGCCGAAGGTCGATTCCGTAATAAAAGTATCGCAGCGCACGGGCTCGAACGGTGCGCATGTGGGGTCGGGCTGCAGCTTGTAGTCGCCGGACGCCACCCACACTTCGCCACCGTGCTGCATGCGCACCTGCGCCGAACCCAGCACATGGCCGGCCGGATGCAGCGACACGTGCACGCCGTGGTGTTCGATGCTGTCGCCATACGCGAGGCCCTGGATGGAAACGGCGCCCAGGCGCGCGCGCAGCACTTGCTCGCCGGCAGCGGCGCACAAATAATGCCGGTGCCCGACACGCGCATGGTCGGCGTGCGCGTGCGTGATGATGGCGCGCTCGACGGGGCGCCACGGGTCGATGTAGAAATGACCCGGCACACAATACAAGCCTTCCTTGCGCACCACCACCATGTCTGCCATGCCCTGCTCCCTGCGTTAAAAAAGCGCGTTGGAATGGGCTGATTCTAGCGCGCTTGCGCCAGATCACTGTTCGACAGCGCACCATGGCTTCATGCGGGCACGACGAATTCCGCCATGAAGGTACGCGTGGTGTCTTCCGGAAAGGCAATGGTGACCTGGTCGCCCGCCACGGACAGCACGGTGCCAATCTGGTAGCGGGGCACGCGCACGCGGCTGCCGACGGCGATCTGGGGTACCAGCGCCGGCGCAGGTACTTGGCCAGGCGCCGGCGGCAACTCGACCAGGGTGATGGGCGCGGCCAGCGCGGGCGGCGACTGGCAATTGTCGCAGCTGCAGCAGCGCTCGAAATCGCCGGCATCGCCAAAGTAATCGAGCAGCAGTTTCCAGCGGCACAGGCCACTTTGCGCATACGCCACCATCTGCTCGAGCGCCTGTTTGTCGCGCTCCTGCTTGTCGACATAGATTTGCGCCAGTTGCGCATACGGGGGCGCGGCGGCCGACGGCGCTGTCAAGCGGTAGCCCAGCTTGCGGTCCTGGCGCAGCAGCTTGCCGTCTTTCAACAGTTTCAGGCATACCTTCAAGTGGCCGTCGGAAAACTCGGGCAGGCTGGACGCCAGTGCAGCGAAAGCAAACGTGGCCGGCAATTCTTGCGCTACCGCAATGATGGCAGCCAGTTCACCTTCCGTGGGATAGTGCTTG
This sequence comes from Janthinobacterium sp. BJB426, assembly GCF_002735705.1. Taxonomy (GTDB): domain Bacteria; phylum Pseudomonadota; class Gammaproteobacteria; order Burkholderiales; family Burkholderiaceae_D; genus Janthinobacterium. The sequence continues at coordinate 159,431 of NZ_PDZL01000010.1, read as the reverse complement.
GCCAGGAAAAACTGCTGCACCCGCTTGTCTTCCTGGAAATACAGCAAGGTGCAATCGGCGGGCAAGCCGTCACGCCCCGCCCGGCCCGATTCCTGGTAGTACGCTTCCAGGTTGGCAGGCACCTGCAAGTGGATGACGAAGCGCGTGTCGGGCTTGTCGATGCCCATGCCGAAGGCGTTGGTGGCCACCATGATGCGGCGTTCGCCATTCATGAACAAATCCTGGTTGTGCTTGCGCTCGCGCGCCGCCAGCTTGCCGTGGTAGCACGTGACGCTCTCGCCCAAGTCCCCCAGCCGCGCCGCCAGGTCCTCGACGGCCTTGACGGTGGCCGCATACACGATGCCCACGCCTGGTGTCTCGCGCAGCAGGCGCAAGACGGTATCCTGTTTTTCTGCGGCATTCGTGACCTGGATCACGCGGTAGCGCAAATTGGCGCGGTAGATGCCGGTATTAATGACCTGCAGCTTGCGCGCTTCCAGCTGCGTGTCGATATCGTCTATCACTTCCCCGGTGGCCGTGGCCGTCAGCGCCAGCACGGGCGGACGGCCCAGCGCGCGCAAGGCAGCCGCGATGTCCAGGTAGGCGGGACGGAAGTCGTGGCCCCACTGGGAAATGCAATGGGCTTCATCGATGACGACCAGGCTGGGCGGCGCGCTGGCCAGCAGCGACAGGAACTCGGGCGTCGCCAGGCGTTCCGGCGTGCAAAAGATGATGAGCCTGCCGCCCTGGCCGATGCGGGCGATGGCCTCATCCTCTTCCGCGCGCGACAGGCTGCTGTTGAGCTGCACGGCCGTGATGCCCAATTCGTGCAGCTTTTCCAGCTGGTCTTTCATCAGCGAAATCAGCGGCGACACGACCAGAGTGGCACCCGGCAACAGGGCGGCAGGCAGTTGGTAGCACAGCGACTTGCCGCTGCCGGTGGGCATGATGGCCAGGGTGTCGCGCCCGGCCAGCACGCTGTCGATGACTTCCTGCTGGCCCGTGCGCAGCCGCGCCACGCCAAAGACCGTGCGCAGCAGGCGCTGGATGTGTCGAACAGACTTGTACACTGAAGCATGCATTGTTGCCGTCCCGAAAGTAACACTGCCGGCGCCCCTGCGCCAAGGTGCAGTTACTTTACGGCCGGGCCTCGCGCACCGCCATAGGACGGGCGCCACAGCCGGCGTAGGACTTCAGGAAGTAAAGAGGATGGCCCAGAACAGCATCAGCAAGCCGGCAATCGACACGCACCACACGAGCGTACGCACGACGGGCACGCCGAACGCGTACAGCGGTAAATACAGCACGCGCGCGGCCAGGTACAGGGCGGCACCGTACAGTGTCAGCGCGCTTTCCTGCGCCGTCACGTGGGCGATCAGCACGGCGGCGGCGAACAGGGGCAGGGTTTCGAACAGGTTCGCCTGGGCCCGCCGCAAGCGGCCCGTGATCTTGCCGACGGGCGGCCCGTCGCCGTCGCGCGCGCTCACGTTATAGGCCGTGCCTGTCTCGCGCGTGCGAAACAGCGCGGGCAGCAGGATTTGCACCAGCGCCAGTACCAAAGTACAGGCCAGCATCGTCAGTTCAGGGGTCATGTCTTACCTCTGCGGGTGAGACAGGCAAGCCGTGCCGGCGCATGCCCGTCAGGGTTGGTCAAGTGCCGCTTGCAACTCCATCAAATCATAGGGCTTGCGCAAGACGCTGGCGGAAAAGCCCAGCTCATCCATCGATTCCTTGCCATAGCCGGTGGAAAAGATGATGCGCATGTCCGGTTTCTCGCGCAGCACCATGCGCGCCAGCGCGATGCCGGACATGCCGGGCAGGCTGACATCCGTAAACAGGATATCGAAGTCTTGCTCGTTGAGCAATTCCCACGCCGCCTCGCCATCGGACACGCCGCTCACCGTGTGGCCCAGCATGCCCACCAGTTCGCATACCATCAGCTGGGAATCGAGATTGTCTTCCACCACGAGTATCTTCATGGATGTCGGCATGTCCCCCTGCGGTGTTGGCGCATGCCCCGTCAAGTCCAGCCCCGGCGTGCCGCCCCCCAACAGGCTGGCCGCCGTGCTGCCGCTTGCCAGCGTGCCGGCCACCGGCGCACCGGACCGTTCAAACTGGCGCGCACGCATTTGTTGCTGACGGTTGGCCAGCACATGGCGCAGCTTGCGCGCCAGCTCTTCGCGCCGGTATGGCTTGCTGAGCAATTCCACGCCCGCGTCGAGCCTGCCTTCGTGCACGATGACATCCTGTGCGTAGCCCGAAGTAAACAAGACGGCGATATCAGGCTGCAATTCGCGCGCCTGACGCGCCATCTCCGTGCTGCTGACGGGACCGGGCATGATCACGTCCGTAAACAGCAAGTCTATCTGCGCACCGCTGTGCAGCACAGCCAGCGCGCTTTCTCCATCCTCGGCCTTGAGCACCTGGTAACCGAGCGCACCGAGCATATCGACCACAGTGGTGCGCACGCCCACGTCATCTTCCACCACCAGCACGGTTTCCGTGCCGCCCGTGACGACGCCGCTCAATTCCAGTTCCTCGTCCGCTTCCGCCATCAGGGAACGGGGCAAATAGATTTTGACTCCCGTGCCCACGCCAGGTTCACTGTAGATGCGGATATGGCCGCGGCTTTGCGTGACAAAGCCGTACGCCATCGACAAGCCCAGGCCCGTGCCCGCGCCTTCCGGCTTGGTCGTGAAGAACGGCTCGAAGGCCCGCTGCAGCACGGGGCCGCTCATGCCCCGGCCCGTATCGGTCACTGACAGCATCACGTACTGGCCGGCCGGCACGTCGACCAGATTGTGCACATACTGTTCGTCGAGCACGACGTTGCCCAGCTCGATGGTCAGCTTGCCCACGCCATCCATGGCATCGCGCGCATTGATGGCCAGGTTGAGGATGACGTTCTCGATCTGGCTGCGGTCGACCAGGGTATTCCACAGTCCGCCGCCGCCCACCAGCACGATGTCGATCGCTTCACCCAGGGCGCGCCGCAGCAGCGCATCCATGTTGCGCACCACGCGCGCCAGGTCGGCCACCACCGGTTGCAGCGGCTGGCGCCGCGCAAACGCCAGCAGGTGCGACGACAGCTTGGCGCCCCGCTCGACGGCAGCGATCGCCGTGTCCAGGCGCTGGCGCATGAGGCCATCCGTGCCCGCCAGGTGCTGCAACAAATGCAAATTGCCGGAAATGATTTGCAGCACATTATTAAAATCGTGCGCGATGCCACCCGTCAGCTGGCCCACGGCTTCCATCTTTTGCGCCTGGCGCAAGGCGTCCTCGGCCTTGGTGCGCTCGTTGACTTCCTGTTCGACCCGGTGTTCCAGCGTTTCGTTCAATTCATGCAGCGCTTTTTCCACGCGGCGCCGGTCCGTGATGTCCGTCTTGACAGCGATCAAGGAACGCGTATGACCCTGCTCATCGACCAGGCGACTGACATTGCTCGACACCCACACTTGCGAGCCATCGGGCTTCAGGTAGCGCTTTTCCAGCGAGAACGACTCGCCCGTTTCCACCAGGCGCTGGAACAGCACGCCGTTGCCGGGCACATCCGCCGGATGCATGATGTCGTTCATGTTCAGGCTCAGCAATTCTTCGGCGGAACGCCCCAGCATGCGGCACAGGGCGCCATTGACGCGCTGGAAACGGCCATCGAGGCCCAGCTCGGACAAACCCACCGAAGCCTGGCCGAAAATGGCGGCCATGCGCTCCTGGCTGGCGTTGAGTTCATCCTCGATCTGGCGCCGCTCCGTCACGTCGAACGACACGCCCACGTAGCGGCGCTGGCCCGGTACGCGGCCCGCCACCACCTCGCCCTGGCGCGCGATCCACCGCAGCGCGCCATCGGCGGGACGGCGGATGCGGTATTCCACGTATTCGAGGGGATTGGGCGTCAGGTCCAGCTTGCTCGGCCCGACCTTTTGCTGGTCGCGCGCATCGACCAGGCTCACCAGCAGGCGTTCCGTCACCTCCACCTCGTCGGCAATGCCCCACAGGCGGCGGAAGGTGGGCGATACCAGCATCGCGCCCGTCTCGGGGAACCATTCGAAGGTGCCAATGCCACCGGCCTGCTGGGCCAGACGCAAACGCTCCTCGCCTTCCATGCGCTCGGTAACGTCGATGCCTTCGACGAGGATGCCCGTGACCACGCCCTCGTCATCCTTGATGGGTTGGTAGACGAAATCGATCTGGCGCTGGCCCGTCTGCCCATCCGCCGTCTGCAAATCCACTTTGACCTGGCGCCCCTCGTAAGGTTCGCCCGTGCGGTAGACCTGATCCAGCAGCGCGATGAAGCCTTGTTCCTTAACTTCGGGCAAGGCTACTTCGACTGTCTTGCCCAGCAGATCGCGGTGCCCTACCAGGCGCAGATAATGCTCATTCGCCAATTCGAACACGTGCCGCGGTCCGCGCAGCATGGCCATGAAGCTGGGCGCCTGCTGGAACAGGGCACGCAACAGCGCGCGTTCCTCGCCCAGGCGGCGGTTGGCCGCGCGCACGGCCTCGCTCTCGGCTTGCAAGGTGGTGTTGAGTTCGCCCAGTTCGGCCGTGGCCAGCTTCAGCTGACGCCCCTCCTCCATGCGCGCCGTCAATTCCAGCGCCGTGCACAGCACGCCATCCACCTGGCCGCCGGCGCCATGCACGGGAGCGTAATACAGGTCGAAACAGACATCCGCGCGCTGTCCGTCGCGCAACAGCGGCAGACAGCATTCGCGGTGCACCTGGGTCTCGCCGCGCAATCCCGCTTCGAGGATGCGCGCGTTCCAGTCCCAGATTTCGGGCCAGACGGCCGGCACCGTAGCGCCCAGCGCCGCCGGATGGCGCGCCCCGGCGATCTGGATGTAGTCGTCGTTGTAAATCATCACGTGCTGCGGCCCCCACATCAGCACCATCGCCATCGGCGAATTGAGGACGATGTCGACGCTGGTGCGCAAATTGGCCGGCCAGCCATCGAGGGCGCCCAGGCTGGTGGCGGACCAGTCGCGCTGGCGCACCAGCTCGCCCATGCGGCCGCCGCCGCGCGGCCAGGCTGGCGCGCTCATGTGGCCAGTCCCGCTTGCACGCGCACCTGGCACTGGCGCGGGATGCGCACGGTCGCCAGCGTGCCCTGCGTGGCCGTCGAACTGAGCTCGACCGTGCCGCCGTGGGCCTTGACGAACATATTCACCGTGTACAGGCCCAGCCCCAGACCCTGCCCCGTCCTGCGCTTTTCGCCCGCCTGCTGGAACGGCTCGAACAGGGTCGGCAGCAAGGCGGCGGGGATGACGCCGCGATTGGCGATGCGCAACTCAATGCTGTCCGCGGCCCGTCCATCGAGGGCAAGCTGCACCGGCGTGCCCGCCTCGCCATGTGTGAGGGCATTGCATAACAGATTCGAGATGACTTGCGACAGCAAGCCCGCATCGCATTGCCCGCGCAGCTCGCCCACACTGCTGACTTCGACCCGCGGGACCTGGCCAGCCGTCTCGAATTCCTCGACAATGGCGCGCGCCAGTGCCAGGTAGTCGTGCGTGCTGCTGCGCAACTCCATCGTGCCGGAACGGATGCGCGCCAGGTCCAGCAACTGGTCGACCATGCGCGCCATGCGCTTGGCGCTGCTTTCGATGCGCTGCGCCGTGACGATCACCTTCGGGTGGTCGCTCATCATCGGCAACAGCATGGCACCGTTCATCACCACCGACAGGGGTGTGCGCAAGTCGTGGCCCAGCACGGCCGTGAACAGTTCATTCAGGTGCAGGGCATGCTTGAGCTCGTCGAGCTGAGCCGACAATTCGCGTTTCTGCTGGTACAACTGGACCAGCACGGCGACCTTGCTTTGCAATGCCTTCACGTCGATGGGCTTGTACAGGAAATCGACGGCGCCCGCCTCGTAGCCACGGAAACTGTAGCTCGGTTCGCGCGACGCCGCCGTGAGGAAAATCAGGGGAATGCTGCGCGTGCGTTCGCTGCCGCGTATCAGCTCGGCCAGTTCAAAACCATCCATCTGGGGCATTTGCACGTCGATCAGGGCCACTGCGACCTCGTGCGTCAACAGCAATTCCAGCGCTTGCGCGCCCGAGCTTGCCTTCAGGATGACAATACCGGGCCGTGCCAGCACGGCTTCGGCGGCGACCAGGTTTTGCGCGATGTCGTCAACGACGAGAATATGGATAGGGGCGGTCACGGATCAGTCTTCAGGCATCGCAACGGCAAGATGCCATCGTGTTTCGATATGGACATAAACATTGTTTCAATTCTCACATATATTACACGCACTGCACTATTCCCATTCACTTGCGTTCGTCATCGCCGAGAAATGCCAGGCTGGCAGCCATCTGCGGCAAATCGAGCACGCGGTCGGCGCCGGCCCGCTTGAGCGCGGCGGCCGGCATGATGCCACAACTGGCCCGCTGCGGATCTTGCACCCAGGCACCGCCTCCCAGCTGCCGCACGCGCGCCAGGCCCGCCGCGCCATCGGCCGAGGCACCTGTCAGGATAATGGCCAGCATGGCGCGCCGGTAGGCGTACGCTGCTGTTTCCAGCAAGACATCGATGGACGGGCGCGAAAAATACACGGGTGCTTCCTGCGACAGGGAAAAACAGCCATCGGGTTCGACTTGCAGGTGGTAATCAGGTGGCGCGAAATACACGGTGCCACCCTGCAAGGGCTCCTTGTCCTGCGCTTCGCGCAAGGGCAGCGCGCAGCGTGCCGCATACAGATGCGGCAACTGGCTTGAGCGGCCCGGCGCCAGGTGCAGCACCACCACCACGGCGGCGCGGCAGGTGGCGGGCAAGGCGCGCAGCACGATGCCCAGCGCTTCCACGCCGCCAGCCGAGGCGCCGATGGCGATCAGGCGCAGGCCGGCAGGCGGCGGCGCCACGTCGCAGGTCGGCAGCATGTCAGGCACGCTGGAAGATACGTTCAGCCGGGCTCAGCTCGTTGAAGCTGGCCGCATGGCGGCTGAAATGCAGGCTTTCCTTCATGCCCAGGCCCAGGAAGCCCCGGTTCACCAGCGCTTCGTGGAACAGGCCCAGGCTGCGGTCTTGCAAGTCTTTATTGAAGTAAATCATGACGTTACGGCAGGAAACCATATGCACCTCCGAAAACACGCTGTCCGTCGCCAGGCTGTGGTCGGCGAAGACGAACTGGCGCCGCAAGCGCCGCTCAAAGATGGCGCCCTTGTAGGCGGCCGTGTAATAGTCGGACAGCGAACGCTTGCCGCCCGCCAACTGGTAATTCTCGCTGAACTGGGCGATGCGCTCGACTGGATAGATGCCCGCTTCGGCGGCGGCCAGCGCTTCCACGTTGATGTCCGTCGCGTAAATCATGCTGCGTTCAAGCAAGCCTTCCTCTTCCAGCAAGATGGCCAGCGACCACACCTCTTCGCCGCTGCTGCAGCCCGCCACCCAGATCTTGATGGAAGGATAGGTATGCAGGATGGGCAAGACTTTTTCGCGCAAGGCGCGGAAATAGGCGGGATCGCGGAACATCTCGCTCACTTGCACCGTGAAAAACTGCAACATCTGCGCGAACATGGCTGGCTCGTGCAAGATGCGGTCCTGCAATTGCGACAGGCTGGCGCAGCCGAAGCGCTCCATGGCCTGGCGCATGCGCCGGCGCAGCGACGCCACCGAATAATCGCGGAAATCGTGCTGATATCTCAACAAGATTCCCTCAAGCAACAATTTCAGTTCTATATCGAAAATATCGTCCTCTAACAACATCCACCTCATCGGATACCTGACCATTGAACGCGGTGCAATACGCACCGCGTAGTCACTGCCAAATGCTAGCAGATCGTCGCCGATTATCCCGCAGGAAAAGCTTCAGTTAGGTACGCTGGCGTACACTCACGCGTCTTTTTTCAGGCATCCACGCCCTTCATGCCCTCCTCCGTATAACGCGCGCCCGCCGCCATGCCCAAGGGAAAGGCCGCGTTCATCGCCGCCAGTTCGGCACCGTCCAGCCGCACGGTCAGCGCGCCGAGGTTGTCGTGCAGATACGCAATGCGCTTGGTGCCGGGGATGGGAATGACGTCGTCGCCTTGCGCCAGCAGCCAGGCCAGCGCCAGCTGGGCCGGCGTGCAGCCTTTTGCGCGCGCAATATCCCTGACCTGCGCGACGATGGCCTGGTTGCGCGCCAGGTTATCGGTAGCGAAGCGGGGATTGAACTGGCGAAAGTCGCCCGCGTCGAGACTGGCCGCATCGGCAATGGCGCCCGTCAAAAATCCCCGGCCCAACGGGCTGTAGGCAAAGAAACTGGCGCCCACGTCGCGGCAGGCGGCCAGCACGCCCTGCTCCGGCTCGCGCGTCCACAGCGAGTATTCACTCTGCACGGCCGCCACCGGGCAGATCGCCGCCGCGCGCCGCAAGGTGGCGGCGCTCACTTCGCACAGGCCGACGGCGCGGATCTTGCCCTCTTGCCGCAGTTGCGCCAGCGCGCCCATCGATTCTTCCAGTGGCGTCTCCAGGTTCAGGCGGTGCAGATAGAACAGGTCGATGCTCTCCACGCCCAGGCGCGTCAGCGACGCTTCGCACGCCTGGCGGATGGTGGCGGGGGAATTGTCGACGCGGCGCGCATAGCTGCCCGCCGCGCGCGCCAGACCGCACTTGGTGGCGACCAGGGCCTGACCGCGATGGCTGCTCAAAAAACGTCCCAGCAATTGCTCGTTGTGGCCAAAACCGTAGGCGTCGGCCGTGTCGAACAGGGTCACGCCCGCCGCCAGGGCCGCTTCCAGGGTGACCAAGGATTGCGCCTCGTCCGTAGCGCCATAAAATTCCGACATGCCCATGCAGCCCAGGCCCAGTGCCGAGCTGGTCAAGCCGCTATTGCCGATCCGTCGTTGTTGCATGTTGATCTCCCTCAATCGTTGATGTCAATGCGGCCAGTCTAGGCCGCGCCGGCTGGCGGGGGAATGCGCGATTTCGTGATACCTTTCTGGTATGAGAGTCCTCGATACCCATGCCCTGACACTGTTTTGCGCCGTCGCCCGCTGCCTGAATTTCCGCCAGGCGGCGGAGCAGTTGCACATGACCCAGCCGCCCCTGTCGCGCGCCATCAAGGTGCTGGAAGAGCGGCTGGGCGCGCGCCTTTTCGAGCGCGACACGCAGGGCGTGGCCTTGACGCAAGCGGGACGCACCCTGCTGCCACAGGCCTTGCACATCCTCGATTTGCTGGAGATGGCGCAAGCGTCGCTGCGGCAAGACAGCGCGCCCGCGCGCCTGCGCCTGGGCTTGACAAGTTCCGTGGCGGCCGGCCTGTTCCGCCCGCTGCTGGCGGCGCTGGAAGAGCAGCTACACGATGTGCGCCTGGAACTGACGTCCGCTCCCTCGCCGCGCCTGGTCGCGGCCGTGCGCAAGGGCCAGCTCGATGCGGCCCTGCTCGCGCTACCCAGCGCCACGTTCGAACTGGCCGTGCAGCCGCTGGCGCGCCAGCCCATGATGCTGGCCCTGCCCGCCGGGCACCGGCTGGCGAAAAAGCGCAAGCTCAGCTTGGCCGATATCGCCCAGGAATCCGTCTACTGGTTCGAACGGGCGCGCCAGCCTGCCTTTTTCGACCATTGCCAGCAAGTATTTCGCCGGCATGGCTTCGCCCCCGTCCTCCTGCGCGAAGCGCCCGACCATCATGTGCTGCTCGGCGATGTGGCGGCCGGCAAGGGCATGGCCCTGCTGGCCGACTCCTTCCGCGCGCTGCGCCTGGCTGGCGTGGCCTACCGGCCATTGGTGGAGGGAAAGGAATTGGCGGCCGGCATCGGCCTTGCCTGGCGGGAAGAGCACGGCCATGCAGCCCTGCCCCTGCTGCGCCAGCTGGCGGTGGAACATCTGCAAAAGTGAACGCCGCACGCGGACAGGCCAGACGCGCTACCATAACGCCTTCCCCATTTTGCGCGCCACCACGACCATGACGTTTACCATCAGCGACGCCGCCTACGGCACCGATACCCCAGAAGCCAAGCAAGCCATGTATGCGGACTTGCGCTCGCAGCTGCAAGGCTTGCTGTCAGGCGAGACCGATTTCATCGCCAATACGGCCAACTTCAGTTCGCTGGTCTTCAATACGATGCCGGGCCTCAACTGGGCCGGCTTTTATTTCCTGAAAGGCGAGGAACTGGTGCTGGGGCCGTTCCAAGGCAAACCGGCCTGTATCCGCATCAAGAAGGGCCGCGGCGTGTGCGGCACCACGGTGGTCGAAGGCAAGTCCATCGTCGTGCACGATGTGCACGCGTTTCCTGGCCACATCGCCTGCGACGTCAATTCCCGCTCGGAACTGGTGGTGCCCGTGTTTGCGCACGACCAGATCATCGGCGTATTCGACCTCGACAGCCCCCTGATCGGCCGCTTCGACGAAGTCGACGCGCAAGGCGTCGAATCGCTGGTGCGCGTGCTGGAAGCGGCTATCGTTGCTGAATAACTAGTTGCCTGCCTTGACGGCGATGAATTCGCCCTTGCCGACGGTGGCCAGGCACGTCGTGTAGCGGCTGTCGGCGCGGATGGCCTCGATAAAACCGGCCATGTCCGCGTAGTGCGAACTGGCGTTGTCGACCACCAGCACGCCGCCGGCCGCCAGCACGCGGTCCAGCTGCGGCCACCATTGCGCGTATTGCTGGCGCGCGGAATCGAGGAAGATGAAATCGTAGGCGCCGTCCGCCGCATCGCGCAGCACGTCGCCCGCGTCCGCCAGCAGCTGGCCGATTACGCCCTGCAATTGCGCGCGCACAAAGTTGGCATGCGCCATGTCGAACTTGTCCTGCGCCTTTTCCACCGTCACCACCTTGCCGCCCAGCGCCTGCACGGCGCGCGCCAGCCACAGGGTGGAATAGCCGTTCGAGGTGCCGATTTCCAGCACCCGCCGCGCACCGCGCACGTGCACCATCACGGCCAGCAGCTCGCCCGTGTCGCGCGTGATGTTGAGCATGCGGCTGGCCCGCTCCGCATGCGCCGCATCGTTGCTGCTGCCAAATGCTTCCAATTCGCTCAACAGGGTATCAATGTCCGGCATGATGGCTCCTTGTTCAAAACACCAGCATAGCACTAGGCGCTGGCGCGGCGCAGCGGACGTTTCAGATATTGCACCATCACCACGCCCAGCAGGGTCACGCCGCCACCGATCACGTCATAGCTGTGCAAGGTTTCCCCCAAGAACAGCATGGCGATGATCACCGTGAACACGGGCAGCAGATTCATCAAGGTCGTCGCGCGGCTCGGCCCCAGCTTGGCCAGGCCGTGCATCCACAGGAACGGCGCGATGATGGACGCGGGAATGCCGGCAAACAGTACCAGCGGCAGGCCGGCGCTGGTGACGGGCGGCGCGGACTGGCTCAGGTAATACACGAACAGCACGGGCACGGCGCACCAGACCTGGATCAGCAGCGAGTGCCAGTTATTCAGGGGAATCTTCCAGCGCTTGAGCAGCACGCCATAGCCCGCATACGACAGGCAGGCCAGCAGCATCAGGGCGTCACCGATGGCCGCGCCATGGGCCAGCAGGGCTGCCGGGTCGCCATGGCTGAGTAAGTAGCCAAGTCCCAGCAGCGACACGAGGCCGCCAAACACGCCGCCCACGGTTGGCGCTTCTTTCAACAACAATACGGACAGGCCCACGGCCAGCAGCGGCATCATGGACGCCAGGATGCCCATATTGGTAGCCGTCGTCGTTTGCGCGGCGATGTAGGCGAGGCACTGGTACATGACCATGCCCAACATGCCCAGCACAAACAATTTCCCCAGATACGGTTGCACCACGGCCCGCTGCTTCCACACGGCGCGGCCGAACACGAGCGCCAGCAGCACGCCGGCCAGCAGCCAGCGGTAGAACGAGATGGCGGCCGGATCGATCACGCCGACAGCCATCTTGCTGACGATGGTATTGATGGCCCAGATCAGCACGGCGATCACGGGTAACAGATAGTGTTTCACTTGCATGCGGCGTACTCCATTATTCAAGACCGCCATTTTCGCATGGTCCGATTCCATGGATATAATCCATATCGGACAATCGATGCGAAGAACAGGACAAAGACACCATGGCCAGCAACCAGCATTTTCCCGCCGTTTCCGACGCCCTGCCCTATCCCGTGTACTTTCGCCTCGACGATTACCACGCGCACCAACAATTCGATTACCAGAGCCATCCGTGGGGCCAGCTCACGTATTGCTCCACGGGCGTGATGGAAATCATGGTGGCGGGCCAGCGCTATCTGTCGCCGCCCCAGTACGCCGTGTGGATACCGCCCGAGACCTTGCACGATGGCTATATCCGCCAGGATGTCGTGTTTCACTCGGCCTACATCGACGCCAGCCTGTGCGCACAACTGCCGGCGCAGCCGTGCGCGCTCGTATTGAGTCCCTTGCTGAAAGCCATACTCGGCGATTTTGCAGAAAGAAACGTCACCACGCCCGCCACCGAAGCCGACCAGCGCCTGGCGCAGGTGCTGGTGGACCAGTTGCAGCTGGCGCCGTGCAGCCGCAACTACCTGCCGGGCAGCGACGAGCCCGTCATCGCGGCGCTGCTGGCCGCCCTGCAGGCGGAGCCGGGCAGTAACCGCTCACTGGCGGAGTGGGCCGCGCAACTGCATGTCACGGAGCGCACCCTGGCCCGGCGCTGCCAGCGCGAACTGGGCATGCCCTTCGGCGAATGGCGCCAGCGCCAGCGTTTCCTGGCCGCCCTGCCCCTGCTGGAACGGGGAGACACCGTGCAGGCCATCGCGCTGGAACTGGGCTACAGCACGGCCTCGGCCTTCATCGCCATGTTTCGCCGGCAAAGCGGCGGCACGCCAGACCAGTTCCGCCGCGGCCTGCGCTGAAAAAGCGGATCCGCTTTGTCATGGTTTGTCATATGGGGATGCTAAAATTCAAACATCTTTCCAGAGAGCAAAAGGACGCGCATGAACCCCAGCACCGAAACGGCCACCGATACCCAAGGCAGCGAGGACATGCCCCAGGCATCAGCAACGACCGTGACGGCGCCTGCGCCCCTCAAGCTCGACAAGGAAGAGATACCCACGGTGCTGGGCAAGCTGCGCGCCCTGGTACAGGACAAGACGCGCTTCGAGCCGCACGACATCACGCCGCTGGGCGAGGAAGACGTGCTGCAGGATTTTTCCCTGCAGGCGAACTATGCGCTCGAGGCGCGCTTCGAGCAGCGCGTCATCAATGGCTATTTCACGCCGGCGGGCAATGACTGCCGCTGTGGCTCCCACGAGGTGGGAGCGCTCGCTCACGCGCAGGAAAAGGAAAGACTGCGCCGCGCGGCGGGCAAACTCGACAATGCCTTGCGCCAGGCAGGCCAGGCCTACAACGGCATCGAAGCGGGCGTCTACCTGCCGCACGCCGTCAAGTACTGGCACCTCGATACCTGCAGCAACTGCACCGGCAAAGGCCGCATCGGCTGCCACACCTGCCACGGTCTGACGACGGAAACATGCTGGAGCTGCCACGGCGGGCGCACCGTCAGCTGCGACGCGTATGGCTGCTACGGCAGCGGCAAGGTGTCGTGCTCGTATTGCAGCGGCAGCGGCACGGTCTCCGAGCAAGTCACCGACTACGTCACGGTGCAAGTACCCACTACCACTTACAGCAACGGCAGCTCGCACACCAGCTACCACAGCGAAACGCGCGCCCAGTACCGCACCGAATACCGCTCTTGCTACCATTGCAGCTACGGCAAGGTCAGTTGCAGCACCTGCCACGGTTCCGGCAGCATCAATTGCGGCACCTGCCGCGCCAGCGGCAAGGTGACGTGCCGCACCTGCAGCGGCGTGGGCGACTTGCGCTGCAACCCGTGCGACGGTTCCGGCAAGGTGGGCAAGGCGGCCTGGGTCGACGTGCACGTGACACCAGGCTACAGCGTCAGCCTGCCCAAGCAGGCGCCCGACGATGCGCGCCGTATCCGCGACAAGGAGAGCGTGCACTCACTGGCGGCCATTGCCAGCAGCCTGGCCCTGGCGAAAGTGAGCATTTACAATGAAGACCAGCCGCAGGAAGTCGACGCCCTGTATGCGGCCAAGCTGCGCATCGTGCGCCTGGACGCATCGTGCAACGCCGAAAAGCACCACCTGGTGGCGTATGGCACGGATCTGCGCTGGCTGACCCTGGACGACATCGTGGAAAAACTGCTGCGCGGCGACCTCAAGGCGCTCAGCGACGCGCTGGCCGGCAGCGCCGACGACGGCCTGTTCTCGGCCCATGTGCAGGGTTTGCTCACGCCGCTGCGCGACGTGGCCGCCTCGGAACTGAATGCGGACGTGATTGAATCGGTGCTCAGCGGAGTAACCGACCACGCGCACGTCGACGTCGTCTCCGCCGAGTATGCGCAAAATGTGCGCACCTGCGTGCTGGGCGCCTTGCGCCAGGTCTACACGCGGCTGGCCAAGCAATTCTGGTGGAAAAGCGCGCTGGCCGCCCTGGCCGCCGCCATCGCCACCTGGTTTTTCGCCGGACGCGGTGCCGCCGCCGTCGCCGGCTTGCTCGTCACGGGCGCCGGCTACTGGCTGTTCAACCGCAAGGTGAAAAACGTGCTGAGCGAAGCGCTGGGCGGCGAACAGCAGGCGGAACGGGCCATGGGCATCGCCGGCAAGGGCCGCCGCAACCAGCTGGCGCACGTGCTGATCCTCGCGCCCGCCAGCCTGGCCGTGCTGGCCGCCAGCTATGGCTTGCCCGTGCGCGTACGCCCGGCTGCTCCACCGCCGCAAACGGCCATGGCATCGGCGCCCGTCGCACCGCATGCGCCAGCCACCGTGCCGCAGGATGCCAGTAGCACCAAGGCCGTCAAGCTGTATGAAAATGGCGACAAGGTGCAGGCACTGGCCATGCTGGAAAGCCTGGTCGGCAAGGGTGACGCGGGCGCGTATGGTCTGTATGGCTGGATGCTGCTGATGGGCGAAGGCAAACCCGGCCCCATCACCGCGCCAACGGCGCAGCAGCGCGCAGCGCGCCAGCTGGCCGCCAAGCCGCTGATCGGCAAGGGCCTCGTGAAAAACGACAGTTATGCGCTGACAGCGAAAGGCGTGATGCTGGCCGAAGGCTGGCAAGAGCCGCGCAACATGGCGCGCGGACTCGACCTGCTGAAACAGGCCGCGAACAAGGGCAATGCGCAAGCCATGCACTTGTTGGGCCTGTACCACGTGCGCGGCTACCAGATCCCCGTCAACCACAAGGAAGCGCGCAAATGGTTCACCCTGGCCGCCGACAAGGGCAGCGCGGGCGACATCTACAACCTGGGCTTGATGGACTGGGAAGGTGCTGGATTAAAACGCCCCGACCGCGCCAGCGCCATGCAGCGCTGGAAGATCGCCGCCGCCATGGGCGAGGAACGCGCGATCAAGGCCGTCGCCCAGGGGCAACCTTAAGCAGCCGCCGCCAGCGCCTGCAAGGCCATCGGGTTCGGCGTCGGCTCGGCGACTTTTGTCAGCAGGTTACGGTCCGTGTGGTGGAATGGTTCGTCCTTGCCGCGGATCAGCATGACCGTGTCTTCGTCGTAGCCCCAGGTGCCATCGGCGTGGATATCGACCTTGATGCGATATTCGACGGTGGTGAACGCGTGTTCGAGGAAGGGGTTCGAGCAGATGCCGTAGGCCGTCGAATCGCGCTTGGCCACCAATTCGAAACTGGTGGCGTCCGCCGTCGTCATGCCGGACGCCATGGCGATCTGGCCGCGCGGGATGGCCAGGGTCTGGATCACGGCGCCCGTGGCCGGCTCCCACAGCCAGTAGCCGACCTGCTCATGATACGTCTTGACCTGATCCGGCTTGGTGATGTGGATGTAGTAGCGCAAGCCGTAGAACAGTTGCGGGCCGTTGGTAACGGGGTCGATCGGCTGCAGTTCGATGCGCTCGACAAACGCCTGCTTGCGCGGCCCGTCCGCTTTCGGCTTGACGTCCAGGCCGCGCGTGCCCGTCCAGATGCCGGCCATGCCGGTCAAGGGGCCCAGATTGTTCAGGGTATGCACGTCGGCGGACGGCTCGGTGTAGATATCTTCGGGAAAATCGCTCATGCGGAAGTCTTCAAAATGGGGCAACAGTGCTTGCCGACATTGTAAGACGCGCGCCTCCCGGCGGCAAAGCGCCAGCCGTCAGGGAAACTGCGTAGTGTGGCGCTCGATGAACAGCAGTGCCGCAGCGGCCAGCGCGGCACGCTGCGTTTCAAACACGGCTGCATCGCGCATTTGCAGCAGGTTGGCGGCCACCTCGGGCAGACCCAATGCACCGGCGATGATCGCCGCCACCGCGTCGATATTCACGTAGAGGGCGCTGTCGAAGCCTTCCCAGTCCACATAAGCCAGCCACTCGGCCAGCGTGAGCACGCATGCCACTTCCGGCGCCAGGGCCGCGATACGTTCGGCGCGCAGCACGCTGTCGCTGCGGATGCCTTCCTGCTGCAGCACGGCCAGCGCCACGTGTTGCAGCGCGTCTTCCGGATCGCGCCCGTATTTGTTCAGCAGGCGCTGCGTCAGCGTGTAGCGTTCGGCGTCGATGCCGCGCAGGGCGGCCGCCACGTCGTCGTCATGCAGCGCCAGGTGGCGCGCCGCGCAAGCGACATCCACGCCGGTTTTCGCGGCGACGATATCGATGAGCTGCTGCCGGCGCGCGTCATCCATGCTTACACCAGCGGCTCGGTCGAACCGGTCAGGGTGAAGATTTCAAAGCCCGTTTCCGTCACGGCCAGCGAGTGCTCGAACTGCGCCGACAGCGAACGGTCTTTCGTCACCGTCGTCCATTTGTCGGGCAAGACCTTGACCTGGTAGCTGCCCACGTTGAGCATCGGCTCGATGGTAAAAATCATGCCCGGTTCGAGCACGATGCCCGTGCCGGCGCGGCCATAGTGCAGCACTTGCGGCGTGTCGTGGAAGACCTGGCCCACGCCATGGCCGCAGAAGTCGCGCACGGAGGAAAAGCCCTGCGCCTTGGCCACCGCTTCGATGGCGGCGCCCACGTCGCCCAAAGTCGCCCCCGGACGCACGGTGTGGATGCCTGCCATCATGGCGTCATACGCCGTGTTGACGAGGCGGTTGGCCAGGATGGAGACAGCGCCCACCTTGAAGGTGCGGCTGGTGTCGCCGAACCAGCCCTGGAACTTCGGCGTCACGTCGATGTTGAGGATATCGCCCACTTTCAGTATCTTGGTCTCGGACGGGATGCCGTGCGTGACCACGTGATTGACGGAGATACAGCTGGCGTGCTTGTAACCGTGATAATCGATGGTGCCCGGAATGGCGCCGGCGGCGCGCATGAATTCTTCACACAGGGCGTCGAGCTTGGCCGTCGAGACGCCCGGTTTCACGAAAGGCGCAATGTAGTCGAGCGTGTCGGCGGCGATGCGGCCGGCCGCGCGCATGCCGATGAAACCGTCTTCGTCGTGCAGGGGGATTTTCTTGCCGTGTTCAAGCTGAGTGGAATAGCGCATGGGGATTCTTTTCTTTGTTAGTGTGATGTGGTGTGGGCGGCCCAGCCGCGCACGGCGTCGTGCGAGGCGCGCAGCATGGCGTCGACGCTGGCCGGTATCGGCCGCTCCTGGGTCAGGTAAGGCTTGACGACGGCCACGGGGGCGTCGATCAGGACGAATTTGAGCAGCATGTGGTCGAGGTCCAGCTCCGTGGTGGCGGGCATGGCTTCGGCGCAGCGGACAAAACAGGCGTCGAGCGCGGCCTGCTCTTCTTCGACGGCGGCCAGCAATTCCTCGCTGAGGCCACTGCTGAAATCGGGGCTGTCCGCGCATTGCAGCAGGAAGCGTGCATACACGGGCTTGCGCCGGCACCAGTCCAGCAAGCCGTGCACGCCGGCCCAGGTGTCGCCACCAAGCCAGCGGCTGGCCACTTCCTCGCGGAAGTCGCTCTTCACGCGCAGCCAGGCGCGCGCCAGGATGGCGTTGCGCGAATCGAAGCGGTGATACACGGAACCGATGGGCGCACCGGCCTTGACGGCGATGGCGGCCATCGAGACGGCACCCACGCCACACTGGGCGGCGACGGCGATCGCGCTGTCGATAAAGTTGTTTTCGTTGAATTTAGCTAGTCTGACCATTCAAATAGAATACAGATTCTATTTGAATCCGTCAAGCGGCCCCAGATGCGCCGACAAGAGTTGCCCCGCTGCCTTACAATGGTATGCACGAACCGCCAAAGGAGAATCCGCTTGCTTACGCCCCCCTTCATCGCCTCCTCCCGCTTCGACGATCCACGCCTGGCGCTGGAACAAGTACAAGCCATTTACCGCAGCAGCATCGAACACTTGCGCGATGCGCTGCAGCGCTTTGTCGCCGGCGAAGACATGCACGAGCGCGTGCGCGCCTGCTACCCCTTCGTGCGCATCCAGACCGACACCGTGGCGCGCGCCGACTCGCCGCTGGCCTATGGTTTTGTCGCCGGCCCCGGCGTGTTTGAAACCACCTTGACGCGCCCCGACCTGTTCGGCGACTATTACCTCGATCAATTCACCCTGCTGCTGAAAAACCATAACAGCGGCCAGAAGGTGCACCTGGAAGTGGGCGTCAGCGCCCAGCCCATTCCCGTGCATTTCTCGTTCGCCGAGCATGACCATATCGAAGGCAATATGGATGCGGGCCGCCGCCTGGCCATGCGCGACCTGTTCGACCTGCCCGACCTGTCGGCCATGGACGACGGCATCGCCAACGGCACGCACGAACCGGCGCACGGCGAAGCGCAGCCGCTGTCGCTGTTCACGGGCCCGCGCGTCGATTACTCGCTGCAGCGCCTGCGCCACTACAGCGGCACGTCGCCGCAGCACTTCCAGAACTTCGTGCTGTTCACCAATTACCAGTTCTACATCGACGAATTCATCCGCCTGGGCCACGCCATGATGGACCGCGCGCCCGATGCGGCCGCGCCCTCGGACGACGATGGCTACGTCGCCTTTGTCGAACCGGGCAACGTGGTCACGCGCCGGGTCGGCCAGACGGTCGAGAGCGAGGATGCGCTGGGCGCCGCGCCGCCGCGCCTGCCGCAGATGCCCGCCTACCATTTGCTGCGCGCGGATGGCAGCGGCATCACCATGGTCAATATCGGCGTCGGTCCCGCCAACGCGAAAACCATCACCGACCATATCGCCGTGCTGCGTCCGCATGCCTGGCTGATGCTCGGTCATTGCGCCGGCTTGCGCACCACGCAAAGCCTGGGCGACTACGTGCTGGCGCATGCGTATGTGCGCGAAGACCACGTGCTCGACGAAGACTTGCCGCTGTGGGTGCCGATCCCGCCGCTGGCGGAAATCCAGCAGGCGCTGCAAACGGCCGTGGCGGAAATCACCCAGTTGACGGGACATGATCTGAAACACATCATGCGCACGGGGACCGTGGCCAGCACCGACAACCGCAACTGGGAACTGCTGCCGCAGCGTACGCCGGAGCGCCGCTTCAGCCAGAGCCGCGCCATCGCGCTGGACATGGAAAGCGCGACGATCGCCGCCAACGGCTTCCGTTTCCGCGTCCCCTACGGCACCCTGCTGTGCGTCAGCGACAAGCCGCTGCACGGCGAAATCAAGCTGCCCGGCATGGCCAACCACTTCTACCGCGAACGGGTCGACCAGCATCTGCGCATCGGCATCCGCGCCGTGGAATTGCTGCGCCGCCAGGGCGTGGACCGGCTGCACAGCCGAAAATTGCGCAGCTTTGCGGAAGTGGCGTTTCAGTAAGCGAGCGTCAGGGGAAAAACCGGGGATCGTAGCTCCACCGCCGGACGGTGCTGGCAGTGACCGCCGCGGCATCGGCATGGCGGGGGTTGAGCAGGACATTGTATTCGTCGGGCACGATCACGGAAGGCACCAGCAGCAAGGCGGATTTTCCCGCTGCAATCCAACCATCGCCAGCCCGCTTGCCCGACAGGCCGGCCGGTATGGCGTCCCAGCCGCTGGGAAATGGATCGAGGACCTGGCGCGCATTCCACACGACATCGGGAATGGCGATACGCACCAGGTAACGGTTGAATGGCAAGGCCCCACCCCGCAGGTAATGCACGGTTTCCAGGGTGGCCAGGGCGATACTCGTCGAGCAATACACGACGGGCGCGCCCTTGCTGTTCCAGCGGCCACCCGTGATCCTGGCGCCGGTGCCGCTCAGGTCACTGGCGGCATAAGCTGGCGTCTCGACGGCAATACGCCAGAGCACATTCATGCATAAGCCCCGCTCTGCGTCATGGACAGCAATTCCGCCACCAATTTTTGCCCCTCGAAGGTATCCATATAACTGGCCGGCGTGGCACCCGCCAGCGCAGGCAGCGGTTTGCTCAGCCAATCGGAAACCCAGCGCGCCGCGTCAAAACCGGCGGGATCGCCCGATTGTTCGACCATCGCCTGCACCATGCCAATCAGGGTTTCAATCCCCAGCACGCGCTCCGATTCATCCTTCGACAGCAAGCTGGCGTCTTTTTCCTTGCGGCTGATGGTGGCGCGCGACAGCCCCAGGCTGGACAACAGGAATTCCTTGCTCATGCCCATGCGCGCGGACAGGCGGCTGATCGTCGAGGCTGGAATGCCCCGCCGTATCAGCGCAATGCGCGCATCAGTATCAAAGCCGTACAGCGCCATGCCTTCGTACAGCGTCCTCGCTTGCTGAGCCGGGACAGGAGCATCAATGTGTCGTTCCATAGCCACCTCCTTTCAGACGGCAGTATAGCTCAAATGAGGCAACAAGCAAGGGGAGCACAAGGCCAAAAAAAATGCCGCCCAGCGCAAGCTGAACGGCATGGACGGCGGCACAGCACCGCATTCCAGGGTGTTCCTTACAGGAAGCGGTCAAGGATCTTCCGCGTCGTCTTGTCGATATTGAACATGTCGCGGATCAAAAAGTGAATGCCGTGGTTATCGGCGATCAAGAGCGACGCGGCGCCGATGCGGCGGATGTCTTCCTCGCCCTTCAGCACGAATTGCGTCTCGCCCCGGTCCGTGTCGACATGCCAGGTGCATGGCGTGGCGAAGCTGGAAACGCTTTTCACGCGCGCGATCTCGGGCATGAATTCGCGCCCTTCCAGCTCTTCCTGCAGCAGGCTGCGCGCCGGCTCCGGCAAGGCGTCGATATGGTCGATCCACGCCACTTCCTTGCCATTGCCCAGCACCAGCGAAATGCCTTCGTCCGGCGACTGGATGGGAAAGGCGCGCACGGGCGCCACGCCTTCAAAGACCTGGCCGTCCGCGTCCGTCATCACCAGCTTGCCGAAGGTGTCGCGGCTTAATGTAAAAGTTGTACTGGCCATGCTTATTCCTTGTCATCCAGGGCGAGTTCGTTGTTGCGCGCCTGTGCTTCGTAGAGGCGGAAATAGGCGCCCTCTTTCGCCATCAGTTCATCGTGACTGCCCACTTCGACGACCTGGCCGCGGTCCAGCACCACCAGGCGGTCGGCGCGGTGCAGGGTCGACAGCCTGTGCGCGATGGCGATCGTCGTGCGGCCCTGCACCAGGTTGTCCAGCGCCTTCTGGATTTCTTTTTCCGTTTCCGAGTCGACCGACGATGTCGCTTCATCCATGATCAGGATGCGCGGGTCGATCAAGAGCGCGCGGGCAATCGAGATGCGCTGGCGTTCGCCACCCGACAAGCCCTGGCCACGCTCGCCCACCATCGAATCGTAGCCTTGCGGCAGGCGCAGGATGAATTCGTGGGCATGCGCGGCGCGCGCAGCGGCGATGATGTCCTGGCGCGTCGCGTGCGGCTTGCCGTAGGCGATATTTTCCGCGATGGTGCCGAAGAACAGGAATGGCTCCTGCAGCACCAGGCCGATATTGCGGCGGTAGTCGGACACGGCGAACGAACGGATGTCGACGCCGTCGAGCAGGATCGCGCCTTCCGACACGTCATAGAAACGGCAGATCAGATTGACCAGGGTACTCTTGCCCGAACCGCTGTGGCCCACCAGGCCGATCATTTCGCCCGCCTTGATGTTCAGGGTGATGCCGCGGTTGACGGCGCGGTTGCCATAGCGGAAGCCGACTTCGCGCAGGTCGATGCGTCCTTCGATCTTGTCCAGCTTCACCGGTTGCGCCGGTTCCGGCACGCTCGACACGTGGTCGAGGATGTCGAAGATGCGCTTGGCGGCCGATGCCGATTTCTGCGTCACGGAGACGATGCGGCTCATCGAGTCGAGGCGGCCATAGAAACGCGTGCTGTAGGCGATGAAGGCGGTCAGCACGCCGACGGTGATTTCGCCGCGCGACAGCTGCCAGATGCCGAAGCACCAGATGACCAGCAAGCCCATCTCCGTCAGGAAGGAGACGGTGGGCGAGAACAGCGACCAGACCTTGTTCAATTTGTCGTTGACGGCAAGGTTGTGCGCGTTGGCGTCGCGGAAGCGGGCCGCTTCGCGTTTTTCCTGCGCAAACGCCTTCACCACGCGGATGCCGGGAATCGTATCGGCCAACACGTTGGTCACTTCGCTCCACACGCGGTCGATCTTTTCAAAGCCCGTGCGCAAGCGATCGCGCACCAGGTGGATCATCCAGGCGATGAAGGGCAGCGGCGCCAAGGTCATGATGGCCAGCCACGGGTTCATCGACCACAGGATCACGCCCGTCATGATGATCATCAGCACGTCGGAAGCGAAATCGAGCAAATGCAGCGAGAGGAAGACGCAGATGCGGTCGCTGCCGCTGCCGATGCGCGCCATCAGGTCGCCCGTGCGCTTGCCGCCGAAAAATTCCAGCGACAACTTCATCAGATGTTCATACGTCGCCGAGCGCAAGTCGGCGCCCATGCGTTCGGATACCAGGGCCAGCACATACGTCTTGCCCCAGCCCAGCAGCCAGGCCAGCAGGGCCGAACCGAGCAAGCCGCTCATGTAGTACACCACCAGCCATGGGTCGATGTGCTTGCCGTTCTGATACGGGATCAGCACATTGTCCATCAGCGGCGCCGTCAGGTAGGGCGGAATCATGTGCGCGGCGGTGCTCAGCAGCATCAGCATGAAGCCCAGGGCCAGCTGGCCGCGGTAAGGGTGGGCGAAGCGCCACAGGCGGAACAGGGTCCACGTCGATGGCGGCGTGTGCAGCACCTTGGCGCAGATCGGGCACTCTTCCTGCTCCGGCGCCAAAGGCGCCTTGCAGCTTGGACACACTTCCTGCTCCGCTTCCAGCACGGGCTGGCCCGTCAGGTGACTGTCGAGGCGCTCGACGAACTGTTCCAGCACGCGGATCGCATGCAGATTCTGGCCCAGGGTAAAACGCCACGAGGCCAGGCGGCCGTGGTCGTCGAACAGTTCCAGGTGGCCGACGCCGGCGTGGTCGTGGTGCGTCAGGCGCAATCCGTGGCGGAAAGACCAGCTTTTCCAGGCCGTGTCGCCCGGCGAACGGGCCAGTAAACGCTTCTCGGTGACAACTATTATGCCTTTTGTGAAACGTAATCGCGCATCGAGGTCAACCTCAACGCTACTTAAAACGTTCTCCCCTGGAGAAAGGTTGCTCTCCACTTCCGCCAGCCAGTGTTCAGGCAGCGATGTGAGGGGAATAGTTGTTGCAGGAACACTCAGTTCAGTTGTCATCGTAAAGCATACTCCGGCTCGAGGCCAAGCCCTTCAGGGCGGGATTTGGGGGATGGGGCAGACGCCCGATCAATGTTTGTGTACTGCGCGATGGCGAGGTGGATGCACCAGTGGCAATTTCCTGTATTGTATCGAATGGATGCCTGCCGGTAAGGAATGATGACAAAACGGCGCAAAAAAATGGGCGACCGTCGTACCGGAGCAAGTATACAACAGCCCGCTGTTGCACAAATGCTCCAGCTTTAAGCAGAGTCGGTATCTTTATAGCAAGTATGGCAACAATTAGTAACAATTAGAATGACAACACCAGCAGAATACGAGAAGCAAACGCGACAAGAGGCCGCTAAAAGTGGCACACTGCGCATACCCGGGATAAAGAACCAAGCACGAGCCTGAAAAGACTCTGTAGAGCCAACATAAAGTATCTGGCGCCCAGACGCCTGGCTTGTTATCAAGAAACCACTTACATGATCAAGAAGAAGAACATCGAATTTGCCCGCGTCACCCACTTGCGCGGCCCCAACATCTGGACTTATCGCCCGGTGATTGAAGCCTGGGTCGACATCGGCGAACTGGAAGACTATCCATCGAATACCCTGCCCGGCCTGTACGAGCGCCTGGTGGCGTGGCTGCCCGGCATGATCGAGCACCGCTGCGGCGTGGGCGAACGGGGCGGCTTTTTCGAGCGCCTGCGCGAAGGCACGTGGTCGGCCCACATCCTCGAACACGTGGTGCTGGAGCTGCAAAACCTGGCCGGCATGCGCACGGGCTTCGGCCAGACGCGCTCGACCAGCCAGCGCGGCGTCTACAAGATGGCTTTCCGCACGCGTGAAGAGCACGTGGGCCGCGCCGCCCTGGCCGCCGCGCGCACACTGCTGATGGCCGCCATCAACGATGAAGCCTATGACCTGGAAGCGGCCCTGGCGCCCCTGCGCGACATGGTCGATTCGCGCTGCCTGGGCCCGAGCACGGCCAGCATCGTCGATGCGGCCACAGAACGCCGCATCCCTTCGCTGCGCCTGAACGACGGCAATCTGGTGCAACTAGGCCACGGCGCCGCCCAGCGCCGCATATGGACGGCCGAAACGGACCGCACCAGCGCGATCGCCGAAGGCATCGCCAGCGACAAGGATCTGACCAAATTCCTGCTCAAATCGTGCGGCGTGCGCGTACCCGAGGGCAGCCTGGTGCGCAGCGCCGAAGCGGCCTGGGAAGAAGCGCAGGACATCGGCGTGCCCGTCGTCGTCAAGCCGTATGACGGCAATCATGGCCGCGGCGTGTCGCTGAACCTGATGACGGAAGCGGACGTGAAGGCCGCCTACGAACTGGCCGCACGCAAGGGCGACAGCTCGGCCGTGCTGGTGGAAAGCTTCATCACGGGCGACGAACACCGCCTGCTCGTCGTCGGCAACAAGCTGATCGCGGCCGCCAAGGGCGAATCCTTGTGGGTCGACGGCGATGGCGTCTCGACCGTGCTGGAACTGGTCAACACGCAGATCAATACCGATCCGCGCCGCGGCGAAGGCGAAGACTTCCCGCTAGGCACCGTCAAGCCGCACGAATCGGGCGAAATCGTGCTGGAACTGCAGCGCCAGGGCATGACCGCCCTGTCCGTGCCGCAGGCGGGCCAGAAAGTGCTGATCCAGCCGAACGGCAACGTGGCCATCGACGTCACGGACGACGTGCATCCGTCCGTCGTGCATGCGGCCTTGCTGGCCGCGCGCGTGGTCGGCCTGGATATCGCCGGCATCGACCTGGTCACCACCGACATCACGCGTCCGCTGGAAGAACAGCGCGGCGCCATCATCGAAGTCAATGCCAGCCCCGGCCTGCTGGCGCACATCAAGCCGGGCGTGGGCCAGAGCCGCCCTGTCGGCGCGGCCATCGTCGACCACCTGTTCGCTGCCGAGGAAACGGGCCGCATTCCGCTGATCGGCGTGACGGGCACGCGCGGCGCCAGCCTGATCGTGCGCATGCTGTGCAAACTGCTCAACCTGTCGGGCCTGCACACGGGCGCCGTCTGCAGCGAAGGCATGTACCTGGACCAGCGCCGCGTCGTCAGCAGCGATTGCGTGAACTGGGACGCGGGCCAGCGCCTGCTGCTCAACCGCACCGTGCAGACGGCCCTGTTCGAGAGCAATCCGCGCATGATCCTGGCCGAAGGCCTGGCCTACGACAAGTGCCAGATCGGCATCGTCACGGACATGGGCAGCCTCGATAGCGTCAAGGATTTCGACGTGCTCGACGAAGCGGGCCTGTACAAGGCCGTGCGCAGCCAGGTTGACGTGGTGGTGCCAACGGGCGTGGCCGTGCTCAACGCCGCCAACGCGCACGTGCTGGAACTGGCCGAACTGTGCGACGGCACGGTGACCCTGTATGCGCAGGACGGCGGCTTGCCAGCCATCGCGGCGCAACTGGCCGCCGGCCAGCGCGCCGTATTCGTGCGCGGCAACCACATCGTGCTGGCCGAAGGCGGCATCGAAACGGTCTTGCTGTGCCTGGACCTGCTGAAACCAGCCACGGCCGGCAATGTCGACAGCGTGCTGGCCGTCGCGGCCGCCGCCTGGGCCCTGAACCTGCCCGTCGACCTGATTTGCGCTGGCTTGCGCACGTTCGACGCCGCACCCGGCTGCATCGGCAACTAAGGCAAAGCAGCACTCAAGCCCGGCCAGGACGGCCGGGCCCACAAGAACACAACAGGATTACGGTTTAATTATGGAAGTATCTCGCGTACGGGCCTTGCGGGGCCCTAACCTCTGGAGCCACGACACCGCCGTGGAAGCCATTGTTTCCTGCACCACGCAGGAACTCGACATCGCCCAGCTGCCCGGCTTCGAAGCCCGCCTGCGCGCGCGCTTTCCGCAACTGAGCCCGCTGCAACCACTGGGCAACTACAACGCCGCGCCGATGGCGCAGGTGCTGGAACTGGCGGCGCTGGGCCTGCAGGCGCAAGCCGGCTGCCCCGTCACCTTCAGCCGCACCACGCCGACCCTGGAAACGGGTATCTTCCAGGTCGTCGTCGAATACTCGGAAGAAGCCGTCGGCCGCCTGGCCCTGGAACTGGCGCAGCAGCTGTGCCGTGCGGCGCTCGACGATGCGCCGTTCGACCTGGCCGGCGCCCTGCACCAGTTGCAGGAACTCGATGAAGACGTGCGTCTGGGCCCATCGACGGGCGCCATCGTCAACGCCGCCGTGGCGCGCAACATTCCGTTCCGCCGCCTGACCGAGGGCAGCCTGGTGACATTCGGTTGGGGCAGCAAGCAGCGCAAGATCCAGGCCGCCGAAATGGACGGCACCAGCGCGATTGCCGAAGCCATCGCGCAAGACAAGGAACTGACCAAGAAGCTGCTCGATTCGGCCGGCGTGCCGGTGCCGCACGGCCGTGTCGCCGTCGATGCGGACGACGCCTGGGCCGCCGCCTGCGAAATCGGCCTGCCCGTCGTCGTGAAACCAAAAGATGGCAACCAGGGCAAGGGCGTCACCGTCAATGTCACCACGCGCGAACAGCTGACGGCCGGCTTCCTCGCGGCGCAGGAATTCCGCGACGATATCCTCGTCGAACGCTACCTGCCTGGCCACGATTTCCGCTTGCTCGTCATCGGCAACAAGATGGTGGCAGCGGCCCGCCGCGACCCGCCGCAAGTGGTGGGCGACGGCCAGCACACGGTGCGCGAACTGGTCGACCAGGTCAACCTGGACCCGCGCCGCGGCAGCGGCCACGCCACCTCGCTGACGAAAATCCGCTTCGACGACATCGCCCTGGCCAGCCTGGCCAAGCAGGGCTATGTGGCCGAATCCGTGCCTCCCGTGGGCCAGCGCGTGATCTTGCGCAATAACGCCAACCTGTCGACGGGCGGCTCGGCCACCGACGTCACCGTCGACGTGCACCCGGAAGTGGCGGCGCGCGCCGTTGCGGCCGCGCACATGGTGGGCCTGGACATCTGCGGCGTGGACGTCGTCTCCGAAAGCATTCTGAAACCGCTGGAAGAGCAGAACGCCGGCATCGTGGAAGTGAACGCCGCGCCGGGCCTGCGCATGCATTTGGCGCCGTCGTTCGGCAAGCCGCGTCCCGTGGGCGAAGCCATCATCGCCGCCATGTTCGCCGAAGGCGACGATGGCCGCATCCCCGTCGTCGCCGTCACGGGCACCAACGGCAAGACCACCACCGTGCGCCTGATCGCCCACCTGCTGACGGCTTCCGGCCTGCGCACGGGCATGACCAACACGGATGGCGTGTATATCGAAGGGCGCCAGATCGACAGCGGCGACTGCAGCGGCCCGCGCAGCGCGCGCAACGTGCTGCTGCACCCGGACGTGGACGCGGCCGTGTTCGAAACGGCGCGCGGCGGCATGCTGCGCGAAGGCCTGGCCTTCGACCGCTGCCAGGTCGCCGTGGTGACGAATATCGGCGCCGGCGACCACCTGGGCCTGAATTACATCACCACCGTGGAAGACCTCGCGGTATTGAAACGCGTGATCGTGCAGAACGTGGCCGACAGCGGCGTGGCCGTGCTGAACGCCACCGACCCCGCCGTGGCCCGCATGGCCAAGAATTGCAGCGGCACGGTGACCTTCTTCGCCGCCGACAAGACGCATCCCGTGATGGCCACGCACCGCGCGCAGGGCAACCGCGTCGTGTACGTGGAAGACGGCAAGCTGGTCGCGGCGCAGGGCAAGGAACGCCACGAAATCGCCCTGTCGCAGGTGCCGATCACGCGCAACGGCGCCATCGGCTTCCAGGTCGACAACGTCATGGCCTCCTTGGCCGCCGCCTGGGCCGTGGGCCTGGACTGGAAAACCATCGCGCTGGGCCTGAAAACCTTTGCCAATGAAGCCGACAATGCGCCGGGCCGCTTCAACGTCTTCGACTACAAGGGCGCCACCCTGATCGCCGACTACGGCCACAATCCGGACGCCATCCTGGCGCTGGTGCAGGCCGTCGAAAGCATGCCAGCCAAGCGCCGCTCGGTGGTCATCAGCGGCGCCGGCGACCGCCGCGACGAAGACATCCGCCAGCAGACGGAAATCCTCGGCGCCGCCTTCGACGACGTGCTGCTGTACCAGGATCAATGCCAGCGCGGCCGCGCCGACGGCGAAGTGGTGGCCTTGCTGCGCCAGGGCTTGAACGGCGCCAAGCGCACCACGCATATCGATGAAATCAACGGCGAATTCGTCGCCATCGACAAGGCCCTGGCGCGCCTCGGTCAAGGCGACCTGTGCCTGATCCTGATCGACCAGGTGGAAGAAGCGCTGGCGCACATCGCCAAGCGCGTCGCCGAAGCCTAAGCGCTGCATCACTGCGCACAAGGGCGGCCTGCGGGCCGCCCTTTTTATTGGCGCCCGCCACCTCCCTGCGCGCACCCGCATGGTGCAAAAGCCCCCTTGCAAGCTTGTAAATTCAGGCATGAAAATTGCTCATAAGAAAACATAAATGGGCTGACGAGAAGGTGGGGCACGCATGCTGGGCAGAATCTCGCGCATGATCGGAAAATTGACGGTGGGGCGCAAACTGGCGCTGATCTATTTGCTCGACCTGTCCGCCGTCATCTTCATTTCCGGCATCCTCATCAACGAAAAATACCTGGCCATCGATTTCTCGCGCAAGGAGATGGCGGGCAATGACTACATCGCCGCGATCCGCGATGCCCTTCTGCCCCTGGCGCGCAGCACGGCGCAAGCGGGCGCGCAGGCCGCGGCCGTGGAGCAGGCTGAAAGCCGCTTCGGCAGCGGCATGCGCAGCGCCGAACTGAATGCGCAATTTGCCGCCCTGCTGCGCCAGGCCGGCAGTACTCCCGCCCCAGCCGACGACGGCATCGCGCCCTCGCCCGCCTTTGTTGCAGGACGCGCACTGCTCACCCGCGTGGGCAACCAGTCGAACCTGATCCTCGACCCGGACCTCGACAGCTACTACACGATGTCGCTGGTGATCCTGCGCTTTCCCGAGCTGCTGGAAGTGATCAACAGCACGCGCGCCCTGGCCCTGCAACTGGCCACGGCCGAAGGCGCGCAGCGCCAGCGCCTGCAGACCCAGTTCCTGATCCTGGAGGGCCGCATGGACGCCACCATGGGCGGCATCGGCAGCGACTACACGGAGGCGTTCGCGGCCAGCACGCCGCTGCTGCGCCAGCACCTGGATGGTTCGCGCGCGGTCCTGCAGCAGGCCGTGGCGCGCTTACGCGCCAGTACCCAGGCGCTGGCCGGCGCGCAAGTCACCCCCGCCGGCACGCAGGCACTGCGGCGGCACGACGACGTGGCGCTCGCCGCCCTACGCCTGGCATGGCGCGACACGGCGAATGAATTGCACCGGCTGATCCAGCTGCGCGTGGACGGCTTTTTTACGCGTATGTGGCTGCACCTGGGTACGGCCGTGCTGCTGCTGGTGATGATACTGGGCCTGGTGTTTTTCGTCGCACGTCAGATCGCCCTGCCCATCCGCCGCCTCGCGCGCGTGGCGCAGGAAGTGCGCGAAACGGGCGACCATAGCCTGCGCGCCGTCTGGGACAGCGAAGATGAAACGGGACGCCTGGTGCGCGCCTTCAATACCATGCTGCAGCAGCTCGACTTCCAGCGCATGGCGCAACAGGAACTGGTGGCGCGCGCCAGCGCGGCCGATGCGCAGCGCCAGCTGGTCGACGCCATTCCCATCCCGCTGATGGTCACCTCGATCCCGCACCACGAGGTGCTGCACGCGAACCAGGCTGCGCACGCGTGGCAGGGCGGCCTGGAACTGGACCCGTGGGTGGGCGGCATGAGTCCGCAAGCCCGTTCACGCTTCTTCCAGCGCTTGAGCGACCTGGGCGCCGTCGATGAATTCGAAGTGTGCTGGAGCGGCGGCACGCCCACCTGGGCCCTGATTTCCGCGCGCCTGATCGACTACCAGGGCCAGCGCGCCGTGCTGTCGACCTTCACGCCGATCAACAAGATGAAGCTGATGGAGTCGCGCCTGGAACTGTGGGCCAAGGTCTTCGAGGCCTCGGCCGAAAGCCTGATCGTGATGGACGCCGGCATGCGCATCATCACCGTCAACCAGGCCTTCCGCCGCCATTCGCTGTACGACATGGTGGAGCTGATCGGCAAGCGCCCGGCCTTTTTGCTCGCGCCAGACAACAGTCCCGAGCAGCTCGACAGCCTGCGCCGGACCCTGGCGCGGCGCGGCTACTGGCAGGGCGAGATCCGGGTGCAGCGCAAGTCGCTGGAAAGCTATCCCGCCTGGCTGGTGATGAACGCCGTGCGCGGCCTCGATGGCGTCACCACGCATTTCATCGCCAGCTCGCTCGACATCAGCGAACGCAAGGCCAGCGAGCGGCAGATCGAGCACATGGCCCACCACGACGCGCTGACGGGACTGGCGAACCGCCACGTCTCGAAACTGCGCCTGGCCGCCGCCATCGCGCAGGCGCGCCGCAGTGGCGAAAAGGTGGGCGTGCTGTTCGTCGACCTGGACCGCTTCAAGCACGTCAACGACGCACTGGGCCACCATGTGGGCGACGCGCTGCTGCAATCGGTCTCAAAGCGCCTGCTGCAGCTGGTGCGCGAAGGCGACACCGTCAGCCGCCTGGGCGGCGATGAATTCGTCGTCATCCTCAACGGCGTCGGCAACGCCGCAGCCATCGCCGCCCTGCTCGACACGCGGCTGATACCGGCCATGCGCGAGCCGCACCAGGTGGAAGGCAACGCGCTGTATGTCTCGTGCAGCGTGGGCGTGGCCGTCTACCCGGACCACGGCGACGACATGGATACCCTGATGCGCCACGCCGATGCGGCCATGTACCAGGCCAAGAGCGGCGGACGCGATCACGCGCGCATGTTCACGCCGCAGATGCAGGAACAGCAGTTGCAGCAGCTGCACCTGGAAAGCGATCTGCGCCACGCCATCGAGCGGCAGGAACTGGTGCTGTACTACCAGCCGCGCATCGATGCGAAAAGCAGCTGCCTGAATGGCGTGGAAAGCCTGATCCGCTGGCAGCATCCGCAGCACGGCCTGATCGCGCCCGACAGCTTCATTCCCGCCGCCGAGGAATCGGGCCTGATCGTCTCCATCGGTGCGTGGGTCATCCGCGAAGCGTGCCGCCAGCAGCTGGCCTGGCGCGAGGCGGGCGCGGGCGACATCGCCGTGTCGATCAACCTGTCGGCCATCCAGCTGAAAAACGGCGGCCTGGTGGCGACCTTGCGCGAAGTGCTGCGCGAATTTCCCGTCACGCCGGAACAGATCGAATTCGAACTGACCGAATCGATCCTGATGGACAACGTGGACGACACCATCGCCACCCTGCACGCCATCAAGGCGCTGGGTTTTGCGCTGTCGATCGACGATTTCGGCACCGGCTATTCGAGCCTGAACTACCTGTGCCGCTTCCCGCTCGACAAGCTGAAAATCGACATGAGCTTCGTGCAGGACATCCACGGTTCGCCGCAGAATCTGGCGGTGACGAAAACCATCATCGGCCTTGGCCATACGCTGGGCTTGACGGTCACCGCCGAAGGCGTGGAAAGCGCGGCCGATGCCGACGTGCTGCGCCAAGCCGGCTGCGATGAATTGCAGGGCTTTTACTTTGCCCGCCCCATGCCGCAGGCGCACTTCATGGACTGGCTGGCGCAAAGCGCCGCGCCCTGCGCCGCCTGACACTTTCTGTGGAGCGCCCGCAACGCGCACGCGCCAAGTTCGGCAATGCGCGCCGCGCCGCCAGGGCGCATGAATGCAGCAGGGATACCGGAATCGGTATTGACATCGCAAAAGAAGTCATTTGTGGGGCAAAGTCATTCCCACCTACCATGTTTCTGAGCAGGTTCCAGCTCTGGCGGCGACTGCCGCAGCGTTCTCAACATAACTAAAATACAGGTGGAGACAAGATGAAGCAATTGATGGCAACGGGCACCCGCACGTCCGCACAAAACACGCGCTTGACCTTGAAGGCAACGGTGGCCGCGCTGGCCAGCGCCGGCTTGCTGAGCAGCGCTTCCGTATGGGCGCAACAGGCGCCCGTCGTGGACACGCCAGCGGAAGAAACGGCACAGGCTGCAGTAGCGGCACCGGCGGCGACCGACAATGCCGGCATCGCCGTCGTCGCCGTCACGGGCGTGCGCAGGGCCGCACAGAGCGCGCAGACGATCAAGAAAAACAACGACCAGGTGGTCGACTCCATCGTCGCCGATGAAATCGGCAAATTCCCCGACAAGAACGTGGCCGAAATCCTCGGCCGCGTGACGGGCGTGCAGATCCGCCGCGAGGGCGGCGAGGCTGGCACCGTCATCATCCGCGGCTTGCCCGGCGTGGTGACCCTGCTCAACGGCCGGGAAATGTTCACCTCCGTGGGCCGCAGCCTGTATCTGGCCGACATTCCGACAGCCATGCTGCAGCGCGTGGACGTGTACAAATCGCAGGGCGCCGACATGGTCGAAGGCGGCACGGCCGGCGTGATCGACGTGCGCACCAACCGACCGTTCGACTTCAAGGGCTTCACGGCATCGGGCAATGTGCGCGCCGAACACCGCGACAAGTCCGGCTCGACGGACCCGAACGTCGGCGGCATGGTCTCGAACCGCTGGAAGACCCAATACGGCGAATTCGGCGCCCTGCTCGGCCTGTCCTACCAGCGCGGCAGATACTATGACGAGACGATCTGGAACGCCGAACCCGTCAAGCGCCCCGACGCGGGCAACATCACGGGCCCCGATTCCGTCGGCATGATCCCCACCGTGGGCGACCGCAAGCGCTACGCGGCCAACGCCGCCTTCCAGTGGCGTCCGAACTCGCAGGTGGAAGTGTATGCGGAAGGCATGTCGACCCTGATCAAGCACGCGTTCGACAGCCAGTTCTTCGTCGGTTCGCTGCCCTGGGGCCAGAACCCGGACATCACCCTGATCCCCGGCACCAGCCAGGCGGCCACGGTGGGCAAGATCGACGGCCCCTGGTCGCCGTTCACGCTGGGCTCGACCCAGGCGCGGCGCGACCGCTCGATCGGTTCGCAAGGCGCCATCGGCGCGCGCTGGGACATCACGCCGCAGCTGCGCGCCACGACGGAACTGGCGCGCACGGTCAGCAACTTCGAGCGCGAATTCCCCATCCTCGACTTCCTCGCCCATCCGACCAGCGTGATCGGCAGCACGAACGTCAACGGCGGCGCGCAGATCAGCTACCCCGGCTACAACATGACGGACCCGAAGAACTACACCCTGCTCGGTTTCTACGACAATCACAACCACGACGAAGGCAGCTCGACCGACTGGCGCGGCGACGTTACCTACGACATGGACAGCACGGGCTTCTTCCGCGAATTCTCGGGCGGCGTGCGCCTGGCCAAGCGCAAGGCCGAATCGGTCCGCGAAAAAAATGGCCAGGGCGGGCTGACGTCGATCATGACTGCGGACGCGATTCCCGGCCTGGCATGCACCTCGCACGACAACACGGGCAACTTCGGCCTGCAAAGCTGGCTCACGCCGTGCCGCGACTTCATGCTCAACAACACGGCCGCGCTGCGCCAGCTGTTTACGGGTAGCAGCGAACGCAGTCCCGACGATCCGATGACCCACTTCAAGGATGTGGAAAAAACCAATGCCGTCTACGGCAAGGCGCGCATCGGCTTTGACCTGGCGCAGGTACCGGTCGATGGCACCCTGGGCGTGCGCGTGGTGCAGACCAAGCAGGACTTGCAAGGCAATTCCGCGCAAAACGGCATCATCACGCCCGTGCGCGTGAAGACCTCGGATACGGACGTGCTGCCCAGCATGACCCTGAAAGCCATGCTGCGCCAGGACCTGGTCGCCCGCCTGACGGCCGGCAAGGCCGTGCAACGCCCGAACTTCGCCGATTTCAACCCCGGCGTGAGCCTGGGCCAGAGCCTGGAAATGGTGCGCCCGACGGGCAGCGGCGGCAACCCCGACCTCAAACCCGTGGAAGGCAAGAACCTCGACGTGGCGCTGGAATGGTATTTCGCGCAGACGGGTTCCGTCACGGCCACCGTGTTCCGCCACAATTTCAAGAATTACATCCTGTCCGGTTCCGCCAAGGAAACATATGGCGGCATCGAGTACGACATCACGCGTCCGCGCAACACCTCGAAGGGCCATCTGCAAGGCCTGGAAATGGCTTATCAGCAGTTCTACGACAAGCTGCCCGGCTGGATGAGCGGCCTGGGCCTGCAAGCGAACGCCACCTACATGACGGGCGAGCTGGCAGAACTCGATGGCGGCGTACATCCATTCACGGGCATGTCGAAATGGTCGGCCAACATCGTCGGCCTGTACGAACAGGGACCGTGGTCGGCGCGCCTGGCCTACAGCTGGCGCGACAAGTACGTCGACGACTACAACTACCGCGGCAAGGGCATCCACCTGACCGTGGCGCCCACGAAAACCCTGGACGCGTCGGTGTCGTACAAGCTCAATCCGAACACCACGGTGACCCTGGACGCCAACAATCTGCTCGACTCGACCTACCGCGACTATCACGACACGCCGGACTATGTGCGCGATGTGCGGCGCTATGACAAGGTTGTCGGTTTGTCCCTCCGCTGGAGTTACTAGCCAGTCCCCCACCCTTTCTTCCTGCGAGGGTTTTCAGCGCCAGCCGGCAACGGTTGGCGTTTTTTTTGCCTTGTGGAATCTATCCGACACAGGAATTGATTTAACGCAAAGTGGTGGCGCCGGGGTGCTTTTATGCTGGCGGTCTGACCATCGAACCCGGCGGGGACAGCATGCGCGATGCACGGCACGTCGACACACAGCTATTTCAACCCGACATCCCGGTGCGGCTCGACATGCGCACGGCGGCGCTGGTCGAGCATGCGCTGGCCTTGCAGGAAATGGCCGGCACGGGCGCCGCCGCCCTGTTTTTGCATTGCCACGACGTGCCGCTGCCCACCGCCCTGCGCGTGCTGACGACGGGACCGCGCCGCCAGCCGGCCGGGCCGCACCTGTTTGCCCGCCTGCGTCCGCGCACGGCCGCCCTGGCGCAAGGCGCGCCGCTACCGGCGCGCTGACGAATCCTGTACCATCGCCGCAACCTATTCAATGAGGCACGGCGATGCAGGCAGCGACACCCCACGATTCCTATGCGGCACTGATGGACCTGATCAAGGCGCGCCATGCGGCACTGAGCCCGCAATTCCAGGCCGGCGCGCGCTACCTGGCCGACCACCCTGACGAAGTGGCCGTGTCGTCGATGCGCAGCATCGCCGCGCGCGCGCAAGTGCAATCGGCCGCCCTCGTGCGCCTGGCGCAGCAACTGGGCTTTGCCGGCTGGCCGGAACTCAAAGCCATCTTCGTCGAACGCCTGCGCGTCGGGCCGGCCGGGTATGCTGAAAAAGCCGGCGCGCTGGCTGGCAAGGAAGGCAATCTGGTCACCGAAGTCTTCACGGCGCAGCAGCGCAACCTGGCCGCCACGGAAAGCGCCAACCACGCCGCTCTGGATGCGGCCGCCGGCCTGCTGCAGGCGGCGCCCCGCGTGCACGTGGCCGGCTTTCGCGCCGCCCACCCGATCGCCTACACCCTGCACTATCTGTACCGCTTGCTGCGCCCCAGCGTGCAGCTGCTGAGCGGCCAGGGCGGCACGCTGGAAATGGATTTGCGCGCCCTGCAGGCGGACGAAGCCGTCGTCGTCATCAGTTTCGCGCCGTATTCCAGCGAAGCGCTGCTGGTGGCGCAGGCGGCGCGCCAGGCCGGCTGCCAGGTGGTCGCCATCAGCGACAGCGCCATGTCGCCGCTGGCCCTGCAGGCTGACGCCAGCATCGTCATCGCCGTCGACAGCCCGTCGTTCTTCCCCTCCATCGTGGCCGGCGTCGCGGCCGTGGAGAGCCTGGTGGAATTGCTGGTGGCGCGCGCGGGGCCGGACGGCGTACACGCCATCGGTGCGGCGGAAAGCCAGCTGCGGACGCTGGGCGCCTACGCAAAAACATCAAATGATGTAAATTAAAACGAATATACATCAAACGTTGCATTGCGGCGCGGCGCCTCCTATAATCGGCCATCTACCTTGCCGATAAGAAAGCGATGCCATGAGCCATGTCTTCCACCGCAGCCTGACCGCCAGCTATCCTGTCGCCACGGGCGGCGATGGCCCTTACCTGATCGATGCGGATGGCAAGCGCTACCTGGACGCCTGCGGCGGCGCGGCCGTCTCCTGCCTCGGTCATTCCGATGCGGCCGTGATTGCCGCCGTACAGCGGCAGATCGCCAGCATGGCCTACGCGCACAGCGCGTTTTTTACCAGCGAGCCGATGGAGCAACTGGCCGATTTCCTCGTCGCCCGCGCGCCTGCCGGCATCGACAGCGTGTATTTCGTCTCGGGTGGCTCGGAAGCCGTGGAAAGCGCGCTCAAGATGGCGCGCCAGTACTTCGTCGAACGGGGCCAGCCGCAGCGCCGCCACGTCATCGCGCGCCGCCAGAGCTATCACGGCAACACCCTGGGTGCGCTGGCCACGGGCGGCAATGCCTGGCGCCGGCAGCAGTTCGAGCCGCTGCTCATTGGCGTGACCCATGTCTCTCCCTGCTACGCCTGGCGCGACCAGTCAGCCTATGAAACGGACGGCGACTACGTGGCGCGCCTGGGCCAGGAGCTGGAAGACCATATCGCCGCACTGGGTGCGGACAACGTCATGGCCTTCATTGCCGAACCCGTCGTCGGCGCCACGGCCGGCGCCCTGCCCGCCGTGGCCGGCTATTTTGCGCGCATGCGCGACATCTGCCAGCGCCACGGCATCCTGCTGATCCTCGATGAAGTCATGTGCGGCATGGGGCGCACGGGCAGCCTGTTCGCCTGCGAGCAGGAAGGCGTCACGGCCGACCTGATCTGCATCGCCAAGGGCCTGGGCGCCGGCTACCAGCCCATCGGCGCCGTCATGGTATCGAAGGATATCCGCGACACCGTCCGTGCCGGCACGGGCTTCTTCCAGCACGGCCACACGTATATCGGCCACGCCACGGCCTGCGCCGCCGCTCTGGCAGTGCAGCGGCAGATCGAGGAACGCGATTTACTGGCCAACGTGCGCGCCATGGGCGGCTTGCTGCAAGAGAGGCTGCACCAGCGTTTCGACAGCCATGCGCACGTGGGCGACATCCGCGGCCGCGGCCTGTTCCTGGGCCTGGAACTGGTACAGGACCGCGATACCAAGCAGCCGTTCGACCCGGCCCGCCGCCTGCACGCGCGCATCAAGGCGCACGCCATGCAAAACGGACTGATGTGCTACCCCATGGGCGGCACCATCGACGGCCTGCACGGCGACCACATCCTGCTGGCGCCGCCCTACATCATAGCCGCCAACCACGTCGATGAAATCGTCGACAAGCTGGGCGCGGCCATCGACGCTTGCGTCGTCTAGCCCCGCCCGCTGTTGCCCACGGTGGACATCAGGCTGGCGCCGCAGCTGGTCTTGTGACCGTCAAAGGCCACGGGCACGCCATCGATCAGCACCTGCGGATCACCCTCGGCGATCACGCAGCGCACATGGCCCTTGATCGGGCACACGCAAGGGTCGCCCTTGCGCGCCACGGCCACGCCCAGTACCGTACTGTTCGGCGCCGCGCCCACCACCTTGCCACCATGGCTGGTGGGGTCGTTCAAGCGGATCACGCCGCGCATGGTTTTCTCCCTGGATAAGTAAGGCGCTTCATTGCGAAAACCCCTGGTAATACTCGCGCGCATCGTGGCGCAAGCCCCACCAGGGCAGATACGCATGGTTGCCGCTGCGCGCACGGAACCATGGCTTGCCGGGCTGGATCGGCCGCACCACGGCCGGCGGCGCCACCACCAGCGCCACGGGGGCAAGCAGGTCGCTGGTACCGGCCACCAGCACGGGTTTGCCGAAGTGATGCGCGTAGGCGATGCCCAGCGCCACGTTCGTCAGGGCCGTGCCCGCACCCGTCTCGCCCAGCACGGCGGTCAGATTGAAGCTTTGCTTGAGGATATCGAATTCCGGCAATTGCACGGTGAGCGTCTGCGCCAGCGCACCGAGCCGTGCGGACGAATCCTGGTGCACATTGCCCGCGTCGTGGATCAGATAGCCGATCTCGCTATCGCGCCTGTTCGCCTTCGCTGCGGCCTCTTCGATGGCCGCCGTCCACGCCTGCACCAGGCGCGGCGGTTCACCCTTTTTGACTTCAAAATTCGCCACAGCCTTGCTGTTTGGATAACCTAGCCACGCCAGCGGCGCCCGCTCCGTCTTGTAGTCGGGGCCGGCCAGCACCAGCAGCACCAGGTTTTCGTTGATCTGCCGGTCCAGTGGCCGGCTGGGCGCATCCCAGTTCATGACCCAGACGGTTTCCTTGGGGTGAGTTTGCAGATAGTCGAGCGCGGCGGCCAAAGAAGTAAAACCGGCGTTGGGGCCGCCCATGGTGATGCGGACGTCGGGTGGGGTGGAACGGGTCCAGAGGGTGGGAGAGTGGATGTTGCCGATGCTAAAAATATCGGCAACATATTCCCGAACGAAATTGGCTGCTTCCACAGGGTCGAGCTTGCCTTCAGGTAGCGCATACTCAATGTGAATGCCTGCAAGCTCGCGCCAACGGGACTTGTTTTTAGTCGAGTGGACATTGTAGAAATACTCTGGATCGGAGTAATACACCCCATGAAAACGATCAAACATATCTTCGATATATTTATGGTGGTAGCCGCGGAACGTTTCAGAACCATTATTTCCAACCGCAATAGACGCAATGCTTTGCAGTTTGGAGTATTTTTCAGGCTTTTCCCTGACCATCTCGTCGCTTGGATTCGGCTGCACCAGCCCCAAAGTCCATAGCAATTGCCATTGCGTCGGATAGTCCTTCCGCTGTAGTGGATTAAGCCATTGCAAGCCAACTACTTGAGCCATGTAAGGCCGCTTATTAACCTCAGGTACAGTGCTAACGGTACTGCTCAAGTTAGCAGGCGACGAACGCAAATGTGAACAAGCGGCCAGCAGGAATACGACCAGAAATCCGAGGGACACATAAAGAAAAATAGTTTTGAACATGCTCAATGCTCCATCTATAAAAAGGCTGTTGCAGAAGGATCTGCTCTATACAAACCGTTAAATCGCATGACATCAATCGTGAGCCAGTTCTCCAGAAGTGGGCAGGGAATCCCGCGCAGGGTTTTCACGCATGTCGATTATTTTTTCAGGGAGACTAGCTTCCTCGGCATCTTTTACCCACACCGAGGCAATCATCTTGTTACGTGTCGCTTTGGCAAAGTACTCTTTAAAAGTCTTCGCCGAATCACTATCATCAAGCGCCTTCAACAACCTCCAATCCGCCGCCACCCTCAACTTGCGCAGCTGGTCGGCCTTGATGCGGCACACGCCTATCGCCACGTCATACGCGAGCGCCCGCTCTGCGTGCATGGGGTTGGTCAGGATGGTGGAATGGTCGGTGGCGTAGGCGCCCGCCTGGCTGGACATCATTTCCTCTATCCGCGTGCTGCGCCATGCTTGGTATTCGGCGTCGGGCGTGGCGTTGGGCATTTCCTGCTGGACTTTTTGACCTGCGGGACTTTTTCCTTCGCGTACGGCTTGCGCGCGTATCACGGCGCGCTGCTCGAATCGCAAACGTGCCTCGTCATCGGCCGTGCCCCTGGCGCTGTCCATGCGTTTGGCTTCGCTTTTCCCCGCCTGCCCCTGCAGGCCGCCGCGCGGAATCTCGTGATCGGCAAGGTAATCGTCGCCGGCAGCGCGCTGCTTGCCCGCCTGGCGCAATTCGCCGGGGGGCGCGTAACCTTCGTCGAATTGCTCGCTTGTCTGGCCAAAGCGCAAGGACTGCGGCTTGAAGGGCGGCAGCAAGTCGGGTGCGTTCAGTTCAATTTTCCAGTCTTTGTGGGGCGAGGCATTGCAAGGGCTTTGAGCCAGGCCCGTTGCCACGATAAACAAGGGCGCAAACCCGACCGTCAGGATGCTGGAAAAGGAGCCCTCGCTGGCCTCCACGCCCTGCTTGATGGAATACGACGCATATTTCTGCGCCGGAAACCAGAAGTCCTTGCCGCCCGGCGCAGGCTTGCGCCAGTGATCGCTCCAGTAGTGATAGCTGCCTTGCTTGCCCACCTCAAACCCCTGGGCAAACACGCGCTGCACGCACACGCCTGCGGCCTCGATGGCAGCCAGTTCGCCGCCGTCCTTGCTGTCCTTGCCCAGCGAACCCGACAGGCCGCGCCAGCCGATGCCCTCGATGGCCACGGACGACACCACCACGTCGTGCGGATTGCAATAGATGGTCACCCTGCCATACGATGATTTCTTGCCGCCCCGGGCGGCGCCGGCAATCCCGTACTGCTCGCGGTCTGCCGCGGCCGAAAAACCGTGCTGCGCGTTGGCCATGCAGCGGTCGATTTCCTCGTCCGTCTGCGCCTCGCCCAGGCTGGCGCGCTGGCCGATGATGGCAAAGAAATTTTTCAAGGTGGCTATGCGCGCCTGCACCGTCAGCCTGCCCGTGCTGCCGTCCGCCGCACGCAGATTGCTGGCCACCCAGTTCTCGGCGCTATTGCTTTTCGCTAGGCTGTACGGCGAATTGCAAATGACATAGTTGTCGGCCACGCAGGGGAAGCTGTCCTTCACCTTGGGCAGGTTTGTGCCCAGAAAGGCGGCCGCCATCGCCACCATCGTGCCCTGGCTGTGACAAACGATGGTGACGGGCACGTCGGCCTGCTGCTGGCGGATGGCTTCGACCAGCCTGGCCAGACGATAGGCGGCCAGCACGAAATACGCTCGCGGCGGGCAGCTGTACACTTGCCGTTCCGGGAAGGGATTCATGTGCTGTATCGTGTTCCACAAGAATAAACCCTCGCTCAGCCCGTCCTTCCACAAGTCCGCCAGCGCGCTGCAGCCATTGGCAAACGGGCCGCCGCCCCAGTAATCCTGTTCGTTCAGGTAGATGCCCTTGCCGTATTGCTGCAGTTCCTCGCCCGAAGCCTTGTAGCCCCAGCGAAAGCGGATCACGGGAGAAAAAGTGCCGGCATCGCGGATCAAGGTATCGGCCGACATTTCCGGATGGAGAAAGCCTTCGGCCGTGATCTCGGCGCCATAATTGACCGCTGTCAGTTCGCCGCCCTCCACGCCACGGTGCTGCAGGTGATGGCAGGAACGCTTGAGGCGCTCGTTGAGGCCCTTGCACAGTCCCTCTTCGGCTGCCGCGTACCACTCGCCATCGGAATTGACGCCGTGCACGAAGATCACGATGCCGGGCAGCGGCAACTGCTGCAGCGTGTCCCTATCGCTGCTCTGGAAATTGGCGTTGCAGGAAAACTGACCGAGGATATCGATGTCGGGGTCGTCGCAC
Source organism: Janthinobacterium sp. BJB426 (assembly GCF_002735705.1). Classification (GTDB taxonomy): domain Bacteria; phylum Pseudomonadota; class Gammaproteobacteria; order Burkholderiales; family Burkholderiaceae_D; genus Janthinobacterium. Next base: position 117,764 of record NZ_PDZL01000010.1, on the reverse strand, counting down.
AGCGGTGGATGGGGATCGAACAGCATGGTAAGGTCTCCGATGTCGGGTTTCAGGAACGGCGGCGGAAGAAAAACCCCTTCAGCCGCTGCAGATGATCGGTCGCCACCTTCGGCCCGCGCCCGTCGGCGCCGCTGACGCCCGTCAGCGGACTGTCGCCTTCGCGCTCGATGTGCACTTCCACGCCTTCGACGGGCAAGCCATCGGTGGGACGCAGCAAGCGCGGCACGCGGCCCAGTTCGCCTTCACCGAAGGTGGGCAGTGCCGCTTTCATGCTGCCAGGGCCGTTCCAGTGGTGGCCGTCGGTTTTCACCGTCAGCGCGCCGGGTCCGCCCAGTTCCACCGCACCGCCGGACAGTTTCAGGTAGGCGCCGCCCGCCGTCATGAAGGTGATTTCGTCCTGCGCCATGCCGACCAGCCGCGTGCCGGCCGTCAGGCGGATTTCCTTGGCGGCGTCCGCCTGCAGAAGATCGTGCTGGCTTTGCAGCAAGAACTTGCCAAAATGGGCCACCTGCACGATGCCGTCCTGGTGCGCGAACAGGGAAATGCCCTTGCCCGCGTTGACGTTGCAGCGCTGGGCCGCGCTCAGTTGCAGATGCTGCTGGGCCACCAGGTCGATGTTCGTGCCAGCATTGCCGGCGATGGTTTTGGGAGTGCTCAGCGCCACCCCCTCGGGTGCCGTGATGCTGACGGTGGGCTGGTCGGCGGCAATGGCCGCCCCCAGCGCCTTGCTGCCGGCCGCGTCCAGCGCCAGCGCCTGGTGCTGGGCGGCAAACTCGCCCAAGGAGCTAAACAATTCCAGGCATTCCTTCATTACGGCGGCGTGCTCGCTGCTATCGAGTTGCTTGCCGCTGGCGCCCAGCTGTTTCCAGGCCGAGATCAACAGCGAGCGGGCCGTGCGCACGCTGCCGCTGGCGTCGCTGCGCAATTCAAAGCCGTCGCCGCGCTGCCGCCCTGCACCGTCGCTGCGCGGCTCGGTCAGATAGCCGAGGTTCAATTGCGTGGCCGCCTGATCGCTGGCAAGCTGCGCGCTGATTTGCGACGGCGTGTCGTCAAAGCACAGCTGGTTGCCGCGCCCACCGCGCACTTCGCGGCTGCGCATGCCGGACAGATAACGGTTGCCCGGCAAGGCGCCGCGGCTGCTCAGGCCCGGCGGCACGCCCACGGCGTTGTACAGCTGGCCGACGATGATTGGGCGGTCCGGATCGCCGCCGAGAAAATCGATCAGCACTTCCGCGCCGATGCGCGGCAAGCTCAAGGTGCCGCATTGTTTGCCGCTGCCCGGACCATTGCCGGTCCAGCTGGACGCGACACGCACCCAGGCCGAATCACGCTCCGTATCGGAGGCGCCGGAGCCGTTGGCATGCGCGTGGTCCGGCGCGCGCGTCGCAACAAAACGCACATTGACGCGCCCCAGCGCATCGCAATGCACTTCCTCGCCGGCAGGGCCGACGACCAGCGCGCTTTGCAGGCGCACCACCGGGAAATCGCTGCGCGGGTCGAAGCCGGGCACGATGGCGATGCCGCGCCGCACGCAGGTAAAACGGTTGCGGTAGCGCAAGATTGACGCGGGCTCGGCAGCGACAACCTGCGGCTGGCCCGCGTCCGCCTGCCAGCCGCTGTGCGCGAACAAACGCTCTATGCGCGCATCCAGACCTTTCGGCAAGTTGTTGCTGGCCAACACGCTCACGGCCGTGAGCACGAACTGGCGCTCGCCCGCCGGATGCGTGTCGATCTCCGCATGTCCTTGCAAACTGAACCATTGACCCACACAGAAATCACGCACGCAGCTTTCGCCCTGAAAACACTTGCTCTCCAGGTCGTGGCGCGCCATCGCCAGCTGCCCCAGCCGACGATGGTCGTCGTTGCTGGCGCCGGCCAGCGGCATTTCCACGATGTAGTCGTCCAGGCTGGCCGCCAGGCGGTTGCCGTTGCCGCCCTGGTCCGCCGTGCCGCCCGCTTGGGTACGCATGAATTGCGGGCTGTGCGGGTGGCCGTCATCCCAGCTGTAGCGCTCCGACTTTCCGGGCTGTAAGCGACGCACGGCATTCCAGGCCGTGACCGTGTCGCGCTCTTCGGTGGCGTCATCGCGGTGATAGCGCACCGTGCCGGCCGCGTTTTCCGGCAGGCGGCTGGCGTCGTCGAACAGCAGCAGGGTATGCACGGGCACGTGCGCGGCGTGCGCGCTGGCGGGCGCTCCCGCCTGGAAACACCAGGCGATGCCGCGGCGCCTGAGCAGGCGGCGGATAAAGGCGGCATCGGATTCATTATGCTGCATCGTGAATTCACGCACGGGCAAGCTGCGCGCCGCCAGCGCCGCATCGATGGCGAGATCCAGGCTGCCGGCGAGCACGCTATTACCCTGCCGCCACTCCTCAAACAGGAGCTGCACGATCTGCAATTCGTGCTTGTTGCGAAACACGCGTGTATTGATGCGTTTTTCCATCAAGGCCAGACCATCGCGCAGCACCAGTTGATAGGTCGCCAGGCCACCATCGCTTTGCCCCGCACTCGCTTCGGCGACGATGCCGCAGACCCTGCGCAACTGCCCACGGTCGGTGACGATCTGCAATTCGGCCGGCACGGCGATGAACTGTTTCAGCGGCAGTTGCACCTCGGTGGCCACGCACAGGATGCGGTACTCAATCCCGCCGCAGATGGCCTCGCAGCCGCTGATGCGCTGCGGTAGCAAGGCATCCTCATTGATGCCTTCCGGGTAAGCGAGGCGCAGCCGCAGAGCACGGTTGTCGGCGGTCAATGCCTTGTCCACGGCCAGCCATTGCGCGAAGTCTTCCATGGTTTTCTTCCTTCCAACAGTCAGCGGGGTCCATCAATAAGGCGGTCTCAGGCGGAACCATCGAAACGTATGTCGTAATGCATGTCGTCACGCTCACGGGCCGGCAGCTTGCCGGCCAAAAAGGCATCCTCCGCCAGGCAGGCGCCCATGCCCAGCACGCAGGTGCGCACGTCTTCCCGGCGCAGCACCAGGCGTATTTCAAAACTCATGCCAGGCAAGCCAAACAGGCCCAGCATCTGAAGCAGGGCCAGCGCACCGGGGCGTCCGGGCAAGAAATCCTCGTAGGCGCGGCGCGCCAGCGGCCCCAGCACGAGGCGCACGCGCAAGTCGGCGCGCCGGCAGCGCTCGCCCAGCATGGCGCCTTGTCCCAGCCCGGCATGCGCGGTGGCCAGCAAGGTGCGCTCTTGCGGCGCGCGCCGGAACCAGGCGCCCACAAAACGCTGCAAGCGAACGGGCACGCCGAAATACCCGGCCAGCACCGCCTGCATCACGTCGGCCGCCACGGGCCGGTGTCGCAGCAAGGCCGCAAAATGGGCCAGCACATGTGCTGGCAAGCCATCCTCTTGCTGGGCCACCCTGGCAGGCCAGGCGCCCGCGAGGGCCAGTTGCATGGGCAGGAAATCGCCACCGTCTGCATCCTGCTGGCATTCGATGCGGTAGCGGGCCCAGGCCTGGTAAAACAGGACCAGCGCGCGGTGCGACAAGGTGTCGAGCCAGGCACGGGGACCGCCATCGCCCGTCTGCCGCTCGTGGCGGGCGAGCGTTTCCGTGTAATGCAGCGGCAAGTTGCCATGCACGCCTAAAAAACCCAGCATGGCCGCCTGCACATGCACCTGCGTTTCGCCGTCCGCCTGCGGTTCCAGCCACAGCTGTTCGATTTCGCCCGGCGCAAACGACAGCGATGCGCTGCCATGCAGGCGCAGGTAATCCTCAAACACCTGCTCCTGCGAAATGCCCTGCTGCTTCAGCCAGGCAGACAGCAGGCGCACCGCTTGAAAGAAGCCGGTACCGGACGGATCGGCCAGCAGGTGCGCGACTACACCAGCGTCTGGTTTCCATTGCGTGGCAGGCAGCACAGCAACTCCTTTCCAGTCTTCTGCGACAAGACGATCAGGCGGGTAAACGAGGCCAGGTGCACATACAGCCCGAGAAAGCGTTCGATCACCTGGGCAAAGGCATGCAAGCCGCTGCCGACAAAGGCTTCTTCGTCGACGGACAACAGGACGTCGATGCCGAAGACCAGGCTGCCGCCCGCCTCGTCCTGCAGCCAGGTACTGGCGGCGCGCTGGCGCAGTCCCGTCAAGCCCGCGATCTGGCGCGCGGCGCTGGCCGAACCGGGCAAGTTGTACAACTCGAGTATTTGCTTAAAGAGCGGCAAGCCCTGTTCATTCAGCGACTGATGGTTCAGGGACAATTGCGCGATCAGCCGCCAATGCGACGCCGCGCACGCAGGGAAGCGACACGGCGCGCCGGGTTTGCGCAGCAGGCGCACCGGCAAGGCGCTGGCCACGCCGTCATGGTGCAGGTCGCCCGCGGCATTGCCCAACACCAGGCGGCCTGGCAAATCGCGGTTGCTGCAGGTCAGCATGATGGACACCGTTTGCGTGGCGTCGTGCAGCGGCTGCATGGCGCCGTCGACAAAGGCAATGCGCATGTCGTAGCCGGGATTGCTCAGCGCCATGTCTTCGTCGCGCCGCGTCACCCAGTAGCGTCCCTGGCGCCCGCCCGCTTCGCCATGGCGCATCGAATAGAACGGGTGAAACGCATCGAGTGCGCCACCGCTCTGCGTTTCACTGAGCACCTGCACGCTATCGACGCTGTAAATATCGTAGCAATGCGCCTGCCGCACCGATGGCAGCAGCACATGCTCGGCGCTCGCGTGCGTCAGGCGGATGGGATTGGCCGCCTGGCGAAACAGGTTGACGACGGGCGTGCACCCCGGCACCAGATGCCTGGCGGACAGGGGGCGCAAGATGCGCGCGATATCCGCATCGGCCTGCATGTCGGCCAACAGCAGGTGGATGGTGCAGCGCCGGCAGGCCGGCGGCAACAGCGGACGCAGCGCGGCCAGGTCCAGGTCGACGAAATTGAATTTATCGGGAAAGGCAAACCATTCGCCCAGCAAGCGGTAAGCGGGATGCGAGGCGGCCATGGCCGGCATCAAGGCATCCTCGGTGGCAAAGCCGACCGGATGCAAGGGCACTACGTCCAGCCCATGCCATACGCCATCGACGTCCACATAGGCACAACGCGCACGCAGGAACAGGCTGTCGCGCAAGGTGGCGCAAAAGGAAGGCTCGCCGTCGAGGAACAGGCGCAGCGCCGGCAGCGGGAGCCCGTCCAGCGTGGACGTGGCGCCCGTCGCTTCGAGCGTGATGCTGATTGCCGCCCCAAAATCCGGTGGCAGGCGCACTGCGGGCGGCGCCGCCACGATGGACTGGAAACGCACCTCGGACAGGCGCAGCGGCGCCACGGCGACATCGTAGGTGGTGGTGAACTTGCAGGCAACGCCCTGATGTTCCGCAGCATGCATGAGCGTGCCGCGCGGGATCACGGCCAGCTCGCTCACCGCCGCAAGGTCGTTATCGATGCGGGCAATGGCGCAGGCAGGAAACGGGCGCAAATAATGGGGGAAATTGACTTCCAGCAAGGTTTTACTGAAAGTGCCGAAGCCATCGGCCAGCCGCTTCGCCGTGCGCGCATTGAACATGGCAAACGCCTGCAACATGCGCGCCATGTGCGGATCGTCGGTGGTGCCCAGGTCACCGCCCACGATGCCCAACGCGCCGGCGATGGCCGGATAGCGCCGGGCAAACGCCTGATTGTGCGCATGCAAGGTGCCCAGTTCGCGCTCATAATATTGCAGCAGCTCATCCATGCCAGCCTCCTTCGCCTGATCGGCACATGCCGATATCAACCCCATCTGCATTATTGAGGAGGCGGGAACGAGGAAAGTTGAGTTTGGACAAGATTGCATGCATCAGCAAGGAATGCCAGTCCAACGATGGCACAGCAACTTTTGTTCACTCCTTGTCAATATTAATTGACTTATTCGAAACAATCGTTTTAAATCAGGAAGTTACTCAAAATCAATCATCTTGAGGATTCAAACATCGCATTACCCCTTTTCGATGCTTGACGCCCACGTTGATGCACTCTGAAGCCAAGGTATATGGAACTGCTCGACTCCCTGCGTCAGACCCCACCGCAAGACGACACGATCAGCGGGCACTATGAAGTGCGCCGCTTGCTGGGCGAAGGCGGTTTCGGCCATGTATTCGAAGCCTGGGATGCCAAGCTGTGCCGTAGCGTGGCGCTGAAACGGCTGAAACCGCAAGCCGACGTGCTGCATCCGGAAAAACTCATCAATGAAGCGCGCCTGGCCGCCTCGCTCAAGCATGCGGCCTTCGTGCGCATCTTTGCCATCGAGGGCCAGGGCACGAGCCAGTCCATCGTCATGGAACTGGTCGAAGGCCAGACCCTGGGCCAGTTCATGCACAGCGGCAAGGCGGACTTGCAGGCGGCGCTCGACATCGCCTACCAGATCGCCGACGCCATGGACGAGGCGCACGCCATGGATCTCGTGCACGGCGACCTGAAACCATCGAACTTGATGCTGGAGGCGGATGGCAAGGTGCGCATCCTCGACTTCGGCCTGGCGCGCCACATCGACCCGCAAGCCACGCAAACGACCACCCTGTGCGACTTGCAGGGCACGATCGCCTACATGGCGCCCGAGCGCCTGATGGGCCGCCTGCCCGACACGCGCGGCGACGTCTATGCCCTGGGCGCCATGCTGTACGAAATGCTGGCCGGCCAGCGCCACTTCGCCCACCTGAACGGCCTGGCCCTGGCCGCCGCCCACATGCAGGCGACGGAAGCCTGGCCCGACCTGCCCGACTCCGTCCCACCCGCCATCAACGCCCTCGTGCGCGCGATGACGGCGCACGACCCGGCGGAACGGCCACGCACCATGCGCGCCGTGCGCGAGGCAATAGGGGCGCAGCGCGGCGAACCGCTCACCTTGGCCACGCCCCTTGCCGACGAGATACCCGCGAAGGAAGAACCGCCCGCCAGCGTCTCCATCCGCCTGCCCCTGCCACGCAAGCGCACCCTGAAATGGGGCGCGGGCGTGGCGCTGCTGGTGGTACTGGCGGGATGGCAGCTGCCCAATATCGTTCCTGCCGTCAAATCGTTCGTCACAGGCGAAAAGGCGCCCGCGCCATATTCGGAAATGGCCAGCATGGCGGCGGGGATGGAAGCGTTGCGCTCGTTTGATCAAGAAAGCGCTCAGAAGCAGGCTATTGAACATTTCAGCACTGTACTTAAACACAATCCAGAGCATGCTGCGGCAAGTGCAGGCCTGTCGCTGGTTTTCACATTGCGCTATTTAGGCAGCAACCGAGATGAAACCTGGCTACAACGCGCGGATGTCGCTGCGAAACAAGCATTGGCAGCAGATGATCAGTTGGCTCTGGCCCATGTGGCGCAAGCCTGGGCTATTGAACATCACGGCAACCGTCGGCAAGCAATGCAGGAAATTACTACGGCACTGAATCTGGAGCCAAACAATCCGCTGGGCATGTACGGCAAGGCACGTCTGCTCATCCACGCACAAAAATTTGATCAAGCCAAGGATGTGCTCGACAAGGCCATCGCCTTGTATCCCCGTGATCGCCCGTTCATTTCGATGTTGGGCAGGATGCACTACAACCAGGGCAATTACACGGAAGCTGAAAAGCTCTTTCGGAAAGCCATACAAATGAACCCACAGGTGGCCAATGCGTATGCCCAACTTAGTGCTACGCTTGAACGTCTGAATCGCGGCGATGAAGCCCTGCAAGTCCTGCAGCAAGGATTGCAGGTGCATCCCGACTGGGAACTGTATACCAACCTAGGGAACGCCCTGTTTAACAAGGGCGACTATCTGGGAGCAGTCCAGGCCTTTAAAAATGCCGTCTCAGAAAACAAAGGCAATCCTGGGAATTACCTGCTATGGGCGAACCTGGCGGACGCCCAACGCTGGGTGCCTGGTCAGATAGAGCTGTCACGCGACTCCTACCGCCGTGCCATCACATTGATCAAAGTCATGCTGCAACACTCTCCGGACGATCCAAAGGTCAACTCCCGGCTGGCATTGTATGCGGCCTATGCGGGCTTGCGAGACGATGCGTTAAGGCACGTAGCGCAAGCTGTCCAGCTAGCGCCCACATTGCCCGATATCCATTTTAGGGCAGCGCTGACCTATGAGCTGATAGGCAGGCGCGACGAAGCGATGGCGGCTTTGCGACAGGCCATAGAGCGCGGCTACCCCCTCAACCTGATCGAATCCGCACCCGATCTGTTGACACTACGGCGAGATGCTCGCTACCAGAAGCTACTTATTGACATGGAAAGAAATCAGAAAACATGACGTACGAAAAACCCTGGATGAAGTTGTCTGTCCACTTTGATGCAGACCAGATCACCAACCAACTCGACTATGCATTCACGTCCTGCGACGGCAGCGCCGATCCTCGCCATGGTCCCTACATGGGGGGCGTGCATTTCCAGCAAGGCCAACACGTCTACCTGGAAGTCAATTGCTGTGGCACCAAAGACAGTGGCTTCACCTCCTTCCAGATCGTTGATTGCAGCCTTATCAGCATTCCCCAGCTGACCCAGATCGGCCCCGGTGTACCCACCCGCTACTCACTGCCATCACCCTTCCTGCAAGCCGCCGGCGCCACGTATCAGGTGCCCCTGGATTTTGAATCCCATGTATTGCCGCCTGATCCAGCCCTGCCAGATCTGCGCCGCATCCGCCAGGAATGGAAACACAACCTTGACGTGGGTCAGAGCAAGGGCCGCTGGGAACTCTCGTTCGTACTGACCGTGCGCATCATTCGAGGCGAGCAAGACTTGCCAGAATTGCGCGTATTCAGTTTTGATCCGGAAGCATCTGTGGGGGGTAACGTCGAGACGTAATCCATACACCACCGACAGATACTTTTCAACCAACAGTTAGTAATACAGGATACCCAAGCCGCGCCACCTCCACCGGCGCGGCTTTTTCACACCCGCACGCAATACGCCGCCCCGCCCGCCGAAAGCGGTAAAATGACGGCCTTGAACCCAAGCTCCGCCCCCTGGCGCGGCCTTGACTGCACACAGCACCACACACAGCCCGGCAGGCACGCACTTCCCTGCCGCCGGACCAACGACAAAGAACACATGACCACCGTCCCAAAAGAAATCAACGCCGCCGCGGCAAAGAAAAATTCCGCTGAAAAGCTGACTCCGATGATGCAACAATATTTAGGCATCAAGGAAAACCACCCGACGATGCTGGTCTTCTACCGCATGGGTGATTTCTACGAGCTGTTTTTCGAGGATGCGGAGAAAGCCTCGCGCCTGCTGGGCATTACCTTGACGGCGCGCGGCGTGGCCAGTGGCAACCCTATTAAAATGTGCGGCGTGCCGTTTCATTCGCTCGATGGCTATCTGGCCAAGCTGGTCAAGCTGGGCGAGTCGGTGGCCATTTGCGAGCAGATCGGCGACCCGGCCACCAGCAAGGGGCCCGTCGAACGCAAGGTCATGCGCGTGGTCACGCCCGGCACCTTGACGGATGCGGACTTGCTGCCAGAGAAAGCCGAGCGCCCGCTGCTGGCCATGTGCAGCATCACGCAGCGCAAGACGGTGACGACGGGCCTGGCTTGGCTGTCGCTGGCCAGCGGCGCATTGAAACTGATGGAGTTTTCCGGCGACAGCAGCACCGTTGCCGTGCGCCTGCAGCAGGAGCTCGAGCGCATCGTGCCGGCTGAAATCTTGAGCGGCGACAATGGCAACCTGTTCGATGACTACGCGGGCACGCACATCAACCGCGTGCCGGACTGGCATTTCGACGTGGTCGGCGGCCACAAGGCCCTGCTGGATCAATTGGGCGTGGCGACCTTGACGGGTTTTGGCGCCGATGGCCTCGGCGCCGCGTTCGGCGCGGCCGGCGCGTTGCTGCGCTATGCGCAATCGACGCAGGGACGCGGCTTGCAGCACGTGCGCTCATTGACGACGGAAACGGAAAGCGAATTCATCGGACTGGACGCGGCCACGCGGCGCAACCTGGAGTTGACGGAAACCATCCGCGGCCAGGAATCGCCGACTTTATTTTCGCTGCTCGATCATTGCCGCACGGCCATGGGTTCGCGCATGCTGCGCCACTGGCTGCACCATGCGCGGCGCGACCAGAACGTGGCGCGCGCGCGCCATGAAGCCATCGGCGCGCTGGCGCAAAGCGAAGCGGCCGGTCCGCTCGCCGCCACCCTGGCGCAAGTACCCGATATCGAACGCATCACCACGCGCATCGCGCTGCTGTCGGCGCGTCCGCGCGATCTGGCCGCCCTGCGTGACGGCTTGCTGCAACTGCCGGCCCTGCGCGGCGATGTCGTGCGCTGCTACGGACCTGGCCAGGGCGGCGAAACGGGCTTGCTGGCCGCCATCCACGCGGCCCTGGCCACACCAACGGCCTGCCTGGACTTGCTGGTGCGCGCCGTGGCGCAGGAACCGGCCGCGATGGTGCGCGACGGCGGCGTGTTTGCCACCGGCTTCGATGCGGAACTGGACGAATTGCGCGCGCTGTCGGAAAACGCGGGCCAGTTCCTGCTCGACCTGGAAACGCGCGAACGCGCGCGCACGGGCATCGCCAATTTGCGCGTGGAATACAACAAGGTGCACGGCTTCTATATTGAAGTCACGCACGGCCAGACGGACAAGGTGCCGGACGACTACCGCCGCCGCCAGACCCTGAAAAATGCCGAGCGCTACATTACGCCGGAATTGAAGGTCTTCGAAGACAAGGCCCTGTCGGCGCAGGACAAGGCGCTGGTGCGCGAAAAGATGCTGTACGACCTGCTGCTGGCCGACCTGGCGCCGCACATTGGGACTTTGCAGACCATCTCGCAGGGCCTGGCCCAGCTCGACACCCTGAACGCGCTGACGGAACATGCGCAGCAGCACAACTGGGCCGCACCGCAGCTGGTCGACGAGCCGTGCATCAACATCGTCGAAGGCCGCCACCCCGTGGTGGAAAAGCAGATCGAACGCTTCATCGCCAACGACTGCCGCTTCGTCAACGAACGCCGTTTGCTGCTGATTACCGGTCCGAACATGGGCGGTAAATCGACCTTCATGCGCCAGGTGGCCCTGATCACCTTGCTGGCCTACGTGGGCAGCTACGTGCCGGCCGCGTCCGCCACCATCGGCCCCATCGACCGCATCTTCACGCGCATCGGCGCCACCGACGACCTGGCGGGCGGGCGCTCGACTTTCATGGTGGAAATGACGGAATCGGCCGCCATCCTGAACGGCGCCACCGAGCACTCGCTGGTGCTGATGGATGAAGTGGGCCGCGGCACCTCGACCTTCGACGGCCTGGCCCTGGCGTGGGCCATCGCCCGCCACCTGATCGATACCAGCCGCAGCTTCACCCTGTTCGCCACGCACTACTTTGAGCTGACGCAATTGCCGGACAGTCACCCGAGCGCCGCCAACGTGCATCTGTCCGCCGTCGAGCACAAGGACAGCATCGTCTTCCTGCACGCCGTGCAAGCCGGTCCCGCCTCGCAAAGCTATGGCTTGCAGGTGGCGCAACTGGCCGGCGTGCCGCAGCCCGTGATCAAGGCAGCGCGCAAGCACCTGGCGCGCCTGGAAGCGCAGGCGCTCGACGCCACGCCGCAACGCGACCTGTTCGCCGCGCCGGCAACCGATCCATATGCGCAAGAGGAAGAAGAGGAAGCGGCGCCGCTGGCCGCGCTGAATGCGGCGCAGCAAGCCTTGCTCGACGCCATCGCCGACCTCGATCCCGATGCGCTCACGCCACGCGATGCGCTGGAGCAGTTGTACCAGTTGAAACGGCTGGCCGCCGCATGACCACGCGGCGCAGCATCGCTAGCCTGCGCCTGCTGGCCGCCGGCCTGCTGGCTGCCAGCCTGCAGTGGCAAGCGGCGCTGGCCGGCCAGGTCGATCAGGCCGGCTTCGAGTTTGCCGTGCTGGGCCATTCCTTCAACGCGGGGCCGGACGATGGTCCCCTGAAAAAAGCCATCGCCGACACCAGCGCCTTCAATGCGTCGTTCGTCGTGGCCACCGGCATCAAGGCCGCCAGTGAGTCGTGCAGCGACAAGCTGTATGGCCAGCGCAAGGATTTGCTGGACGCCAGCGGCCCGCCGCTGATCGTCTCGCTGTCGGCCAGCGACTGGGCCAACTGCCGCAATTCGCGCGGCAGGGTCAACGCCATCGAGCGCCTGAACCGCCTGCGCGACGTGTATTTTGCCGACGACCAGAGCCTGGGCCAGCGCAAGCTGACCCTGTCGCGATTATCATCGACGGCGAAGTTCCGCAGCTATGCGGAAAATGCCCACTGGGAATACGGCGGCGTGCTGTTTGCTACCGTCAACCTGCCCGCGAATAACAACCATTTCCTACCGGAAGCGGGACGCAACAGCGAATTCGAAGACCGCCTGGTGGCCAACCGTTCCTGGCTGCAGCGCCTGTTCGCCATGGCGCAGCGCAAGCAGCTCGACGGCATCGTGCTGTTTTCCGATGGCGACGTGGGCGCGCTCGATGAAGACGACAATTCGCTGCTGCCCAGCTTCAGCTCGAAACAGGACGGCTTTGCCGGACCGCGCAAACAGATCCGCACCCTGGCGAAGAAATTCAGTGGCAAGGTCTTATTGGTCGATACGCAGCGCGATGGCGACGCGGACGGCAAGGAAGGCAAGAGTAAAAAGGCCGCAGCCAGGGCAGGCGGGCCGAAGATCAGCTGGAAAGGCAACCTGGGCCACGTCAGCATCGACAACGACTGGTCCGCCATCGCCGTGCGGCCAGGCAAGACGCCATTCTTTGAGGTGCGTCAACGCGCTACCCGCCCATCGGCGCAGGCGCGCGCCAAGGCGTCGACTGTGCGCCGTTAGTAACAGCGCACAAACGAACAGGCCGGCATAGAGCCGGCCTGGAACAAGCAGTATTAATGAATCGGATGCGTGCGGAAGTGGTCGCCCTCTTCGCCTTCATCATCTTCATCACCATGGTCATGGCCGTGTGCGCCATGCACGTGGCCATGGGCGATTTCTTCTTCGGTGGCTTCGCGCACGTCAGCGACGGTCAGCGAGAAGCGCAGCGCGATGCCGGCCAGAGGATGGTTACCATCCAGCACGACCTTGTCGTCGGCGATGTCGGTGACCGTGAAGATCATCGCTTCTTCGTCCGGCGAGTCGCTTTCCGGCATGCCTTCGAACTGCATGCCCACTTCCAGCGGCTCAGGCAGGCGATTGCGCGGCTCGACCTTCACCAGGGCTGGATCGTATTCACCGAAAGCATCATCCGGTTCGATCTGGATCGTGTTGGAATAGCCAACTTCCTTGCCGTCGAGCTCTTCTTCGATCTTTGGCAGGGTGTTTTCATAATCACCGTGCAGGTAGACCATCGGCTGGCGGCCGTCTTCGATCAGATTGTCTTGCGCGTCTGACAGTTTGTAGTTGACAGTCACGACCGTATTTTTGGCAATCTTCATTATGCTTCCTTTCATTGTATAAGCTGGCAAATTATACCTTCACGCCGCCAACGGCAGGCGCATTCCTGCATTTCCGGTTGTTATAATGGGCGCATGAAAACATTAACTCTCCTCGGCGATATCACGCCGGCGCAATTCCTGCGCGACTACTGGCATAAAAAACCCTTGTTGATCCGTCAAGCCGTGCCTGGCTTCAAGGCGCTGTTCGATTTCAAGGCCCTGGCCGAGCTGGCTACCCTCGACCATGTCGAATCGCGCCTGGTCAGCCATGCGGATGGCCACTGGAACATGCAGCAAGGTCCACTGACCAGCCTGCCCTCGCTGAAACAGAAGGAATGGACCCTGCTGGTGCAGGGCGCCAACCTGCACAGCGCCAAGGCCGACGCCCTGCTGCGCCAGTTCCGTTTCCTGCCGGACGCGCGCCTGGACGACCTGATGGTCAGCTTTGCCACCGATGGCGGCGGCGTGGGCCCGCATTTCGATTCCTATGACGTGTTCCTGCTGCAAGGCCAGGGCAAGCGCCACTGGCGCATCGGCGCGCAGAAGGACCTGAGCCTGATCGACGGCTTGCCGCTGAAAATCCTCAGCAACTTCACGCCCGATGAAGAATTCACGCTGGAACCGGGCGACATGCTGTATTTGCCGCCCCACTACGCGCACGACGGCGTGGCCATCGGCGACTGCCAGACGTATTCGATCGGCTTCCGCTCGCCGACGTTCCAGGAACTGGGCGAAGCTTTCCTGCAATTCATGGCCGACTCGATCGACTTGCCGGGTATCTATAGCGATCCGGACCTGAAAGCGTCGGGCAAGCCGGCGGAAATCCCCCGTGAAATGCTCAGCACCATCGCGGAAGAAATGAACAAGGTGCGCTTCACGGAAGAAGACGTGACCATTTTCCTCGGCGAACACCTGTCGGAACCCAAGCACAATGTGTTTTTCACGCCGCTGTCCAAGCCGCTGACGGTGGGCCGCTTCGCGGACGCCGCACAGAAAAAGGGTGTCGTGTTGTCGCGCAAGACGCTGATGCTGTATCGTGGCAAGAATGTCTTCATCAATGGCGAATCGTTTGCCATTGGCAAGGCCGATAAAACGGCCCTGGAAACCCTGGCCAACGAACGCGCGCTCGATGGCGCCGCCGTGGCCCAGGCTTCCGATGACGTGATGGATGCCTTATATACGTGGTATCAGGATGGCTGGATCGAACTGGCTTGAATGGGTGCGGCGTAGCAAAGTGGTATTACAGTAGGTAAAATAACAGCATCTGCGTTAGCGCAATAAAAACATATTATTTTTATATCGTTTTGTCGCGCTTTCGCAAATCGCTTACACTTGCTTGCAATTTGCTTCGGCAAATATTGCGATATCACAAAATAGTTGCGAATTTGCCTCTTGCTCCTATTGCGACGCACCAAAAATCGCTATAATATTCGGTTAGGAAGTTTCCGTTGTCTGGCAGGCACCACCTGGTACGAAAAGCCTTCGAAGACGACCTAACGAGCGATAATTACCGGTAATTATTCATCGCAACAATATTGATTTATTTTTTGAAATAATTAAGGAAAACAAATGAAAAAATCCCTGCTGATCGCCTCCCTGATGGTTGTTGCTCTGGCTGCTTGCAGCAAAAAAGAAGAAGCTCCTGCACCAGCACCAGTAGTTGAAACCCCAGCACCAGCACCAGCAGTTGAAGCTGCTCCAGCTGCTGCTGCTGACGCTGCTGCTTCGGCCGCTACCGACGCTGCTGCTGCTGCTTCGGCTGCCGCTTCGGCCGCTACCGACGCTGCTTCGGCTGCTTCGGCTGCTGCATCGGCTGCTAAGTAATTTAGCACCCTGCACTAGGAAAAGCCGACCCTCGGGTCGGCTTTTTTGCGTCCGGCGTTTTGTCCGCAAGATATGACGCCGGACGCAGGCAATAAAAAAGGCTGACCCGGTTTGCACCGGGCCAGCCTTTTTAATGCGCGGCAGGTTTTCAAACCTGCTGCTGTCACAGCACTTATTTCAACTGCTCGTTCAGCAGGCCCAGGATCTTCTCGGCCACTGGCGAGACATCCGGCTGGCCTTCGTTGCTGAGGATGCTGACCAGGCTGGTCGAGCCATTGCCGGCCTTGACGAGGACGCGGTAGCGCTGCGCTTCCTTGTCCTTGTCCGAGGACGAACCCCAGCTGAACAGTTTCGAGAAGAAACCATCTTTCTTGACCGCGTCCGGATCGACGTAACGCACGAAATACGTGCCTTGCGTGCGGTCGCGGTCTTCCACGGTGAAGCCAACGCGGTCCAGCGCCAGGCCGACACGGCGCCAGGCGCGGTCGAAACCTTCATCGACTTCGATGGCGCGCGCCGGCGTGGCGGCGTCGCCCACCAGCTTGGCGTGCAGCGGCTGCACGATGGCGCCGTCGACAGCCGTCTTCGCTTGCGCTTCGTCGCTGGCCGCGCCCAGGCGCGTCATCAGCTTGGCCAGGAATTGCGCTTCCAGGCCCGGATCGTTGGGACGCGCGGTCCAGGTGGTAGTTTCCTTGTCGCGGCCCGTGACGACCTCTTCCACGCCACGGTGGCTGATGTAGATCTCGGTCGAGCCATCGGCCAGACGCTCCACGCGGGTGCGGAACTTGTCTTTTTCACCGGTCGAGTACATCGAATCGAAAGCCTTGCCGATGGTGTTGCGGATAAAGTCTTGCGGCAGCTTGGCGCGGTTCTCGTTCCACTCGGTTTCCATGATGCCAGCCGTTGGCTGGTCGATGGCGACGGTAAAGCCCGAATCTTCCCAGAATTGCTTGAGTTGCGGCCACAGCACTTCAGGCGATTGCTTGACGACCAGCCAGCGCTGGTTGCCCGCGCGCTCGACCTTCACGCCACCGGCCGTGACGGGCACGACACCGACTACGCCGTCGGCGCCCACGATGACGGGCGCGCCGGCCGTGGCGTTGCGCTGCGCGTTATAGCCGGAAGCCGTGGCCACGCCGTTTTTCGAATCCGGCAAGGAGTAACGGTTGTCCTGCTGCAATTGCGTCAGGTCAGGCGGCACGTCCAGGGTGCTGGCTTTCTTGACCGACTTGTAGTCGACCTTGTCGCCGCCGACTACCGAACTGATCATGCCGCAGCCCGCGAGGCTGGCTGCGACGGCGCCGATGACGATGCCGCGGACGGCGATGGTGGCAGGCGCCGATTGGGTTTTCTTGCAATTAGTCATGTCGTAACTGGATAAGAAGCTAAGTAGCAGCTGGAATCAGGGAAGGTCCGGACTGGTCAAGTCCGGGCTTGAAGTTCGGCTTAAGACAGGATGCCCGCGTCGCGCAAGGCATCGCGCACGGTGGCATGGCAATTTTCAGCCAGTGGCACCAGTGGCAAGCGTATGCCAGCTGGCATCAGGCCCATTTCGGCCAGCGCCCATTTGACGGGCACCGGGTTGGGCTCGACAAATAATTTCTGGTGCAAAGGAAAAACCTTGTTATTGATGGCAATCGCCGTGGCGCGCTCGCCCGCCATGGCTGCCACGCACATGTCATGCATGGCGCGCGGCGCGACGTTGGCCGTCACGGAGATGTTGCCGTGGCCGCCGCAAAACATCAGCGCCATGGCCGTCGGATCGTCGCCCGAGTACACGGCGAAGTCCGCTGGAACCAGGCGCAGCAGGTCGATGCCGCGGCCGATATTGCCGGTCGCATCTTTCACGCCGACGATATTCGGGATGGCGGACAGGCGCACGATGGTTTCGTTGCTCATGTCGGCAACCGTGCGGCCCGGCACGTTGTACAGGATGACGGGGATGTCGACGGCTTCGGCGATGGCCTTGAAGTGCTGGTACATGCCTTCCTGGGTAGGACGGTTGTAGTACGGCACCACTTGCAAGACAGCATCGGCGCCCGCTTCTTTCGCATAGCGCGTCAGTTTGATCGCCTCGGCCGTGGAGTTGCCTCCGGCGCCGGCGATGATAGGAATGCGTCCCTTGGCATGTTCGACGGTCAACTGGATCAGTTCGCAGTGTTCTTCCACGCTGACTGTTGCCGATTCGCCCGTCGTGCCAACGATGACGATGCCGTCCGTACCCTCGGCGATATGCCAGTCGATCAGCTTGCGCAGACCTGGAAAGTCCAGACTGCCGTCTGCGTGCATCGGGGTGACGATTGCTACAATGCTGCCCTTGATCATAGTAAGTTTATAGCGCCGATAAATAAAACAACGATTGTAGCGGATAGCCCGCGCCTGTGGTGCATTCTGACATAGTATGGCCGCTCAAAACGTCGGCAGCAGGGCTGCCAACCGTGGAAAATCCGGCCGGACGGCGCAAATTCGTTGCACCAGAGCAGCTTTTGGCTGTTCCACGCGCCCATCCTCATACGCTACCACACGCAAGCCCTGCTGCACCGCCCAGGTCAGCATTTCGCCTTCCTTCAGCAGGAATTTCGGATTCGACGGCTTGCCGAACTGCTCATTACCCTCGGCAAACGTTTCATACAGGAGCACGCCATCGGGCGCCAGGCTGGCAATCATGGCGCCCAGCAGCGGCCGGTGCAGATAATTGGTAACGACGATGCCGGCAAAACGGCCGGGGGCGAACGGCCACACGGCGCCCGGCGTTTCCAGGTTCACCAGCGAGGTGGTGATGCCCGTGCCGGCCGCCTTTTCCAGCATTTCCGGATCATGGTCGAGCGCGATCACGGGGTGACCCAGGCTCACCAGGTGGCGCGCATGGCGGCCGGCGCCGCAGGCCAGGTCCAGCACTTCGCCGCCCGGGATCAGGGGCGCCCAGCGGCGTACCCAACCCGAAATCGCTTCAGTTTCTATTGTTGGTTCAATTACTTGCATCGGTACTTCCATCAATTATTTGCGTACTTCCAGTTGCGGGCATCAAGTCAATAGCGCCGTCAGGGGCGTGACCAGGGTGACAAAAATGCCGATGACAAATTCGATCGCCGCCAGCAAGGCGCGGTTCAATATGCCCGTGTACATCAGCAGCACCAGGGCGCCAAACACATACAGGCTGTAGCGCTCGATGCTGGCGTAAGGGCGCGCCAGCTGCATCGGCAGCAAGCCCGTCATGATGCGTCCGCCATCGAGGGGTGGCACGGGTATCAGGTTAAAGACGAACATGGCCGCATTCACGCTGACGCCGGCGCCCGCCATCTTGCGGAAAAACATGCCCATTTCCGTCGGCGGCATAACGCTGAGCACGACAAAGGCGATCATCCAGCCGAAGCCCATGACGAAATTGGCGCCAGGCCCGGCAAACGCCACCCAGGCCATCTGCTTCTTCGGATTGCGCAGGCGGCTGAAATCGACGGGCACCGGCTTGGCATAGCCGAACGGCACCTGGATCGTGAAATACAGCATCAGGGGCAGCAGGATCGTGCCGAAAGGATCGATATGCCGGATGGGATTGAGGCTCAGCCTGCCCTCGTTCGAGGCCGTGGGGTCGCCGAAATAGCGGGCCGCGTAGCCGTGCGCCGCCTCATGCAGGGAAATGGCAAACAGCACCGGCACCAGGTACACCGCAATGGTCTGGACTATCGTATTGAAATCGCTCATGACCGCGATTCTACCAGAGGCGTCCCAGGCACTTTCTTATGTTGCCATTAAAGATAGGTAAATCCGGTGCCCTGCGCCAGCCACTACAAACCCAGCACGGCCGGGTCGCCGCGTCCCACGCGCACCACTTCCGGCTCCGGCCCCGTCAGGTCGATCACGGTACTGGGGCCATGCGCGCAGACGCCGCCATCGATGATCAGGTCGACCAGTTTTTCCAGCCGCTCGCGGATGGTGTCGGCATCCGTCAGGCTGTCTTCGTCGCCGGGCAGGGTCAGGGTGGCGCCCAGCAAGGGTTGGCCCAGCTCTTCCAGCAGGCATTGCACGATACGGTGTTGCGGCACGCGCAGGCCGATGGTCTTGCGCGAAGGATGGCTGAGGCGGCGCGGCACTTCCTTCGTCGCTTCCAGGATGAAGGTATAGGCGCCCGGCGTGGCCGCCTTGAGCAGGCGGAACTGGCGATTGTCCACGCGGGCGTACACGCCCAACTCGCTCAAGTCGCGGCACAGCAAGGTCAGATGGTGCTTTTCATCCACGCCACGAATGCGGCGCAGGCGCTCGACGGCGCCCTTGTCGTCGAGCTGGCACACCAGCGCGTAGCAGGAATCGGTCGGCAAGGCCACGACGCCGCCGGACTGGATGATCTGCGCCGCCTGCTTGATCAGGCGCAATTGCGGATTGTCAGGGTGAATATGAAAAAATTGACTCATGTGTAAGCGTTCTGGCGAACCAGCTTGTTAAGTTAGCATTATTGTACGCCGCGCAGCGCGGCGATGCGTTGTTCGAGTGGCGGATGGGTGGCGAACAGGGCGCCCCAGCCGCCATTGCCACCGCTGATGCCCAGCGCCTGCATCGATTGCGGCAGTTCGCCCGGCGGCACGCCGCCGAGGCGGGCCAGCGCATGCATCATCGGCGTGGGGCTGCCCAGCAGCTTGGCGGAACCGGCGTCGGCACGGAATTCGCGCTGGCGCGAGAACCAGGCCACGATGATGGAAGCGAGTAAGCCAAAGATCACTTCGCACACCATGACGGTCACAAAGTAGCCAATGCCCCGTCCGCCACCTTCGCGGTTGTTATTTTTCAGCAGCACATTGTCGACAAAGAAACCCACCACACGCGCCATGAAGACGACGAAGGTATTCACCACGCCCTGGATCAGGGTCAAGGTGACCATGTCGCCATTCGCCACGTGAGCGATCTCGTGGCCCAGCACGGCTTCGACTTCATCGCGGTTCATGCTTTGCAGCAAGCCCGTGGAGACGGCCACCAGCGCCGAATTCTTGAAGGCACCCGTGGCGAACGCATTCGCGTCGCCCTCATAGACGGCCACTTCCGGCATGCCGATGCCGGCCCGCTCGGACAGCGCACGCACGGTATTGACCAGCCACAATTCCGTCGACGAGGTCGGGTTCTCGATGACGCGCGCGCCCGTGCTCCACTTGGCCATCGGTTTGCTGATCAACAGGGAAAAGATCGACCCCGTGAAACCGACCACCAGCGAAAACACCAGCAGGCTGCCCAGGTTCAGGGTGCTGCCGCGCGCCGGATTGCCCACGCCCAGCAAACTGAGCACGAGCGACAGCACCAGCATCACGGCCAGATTGGTTGCGATAAACAGGACGATACGTTTCATGGGCGTTGGCTCCGGAAAAACAAGAATGGCTAAAAGATAAGTATGCGGCCGCGACTTTTCAAGTCCGCGCGGCAGGCGCAGGCCAGCCGCGCCCTAGAACCAGTCGTGCCAGATCGGGGTCACGTTGGAAGGTAAAGGCGGCAGCATGGCAAAATCCACGCGCGACTCGCCTGGCGCATGGAAATCCGTGCCGCGCGAAGCGAGGAAGCCGTAGGCGTTGGCCAGTTGCGCGTATTCCGGATACTGGTCCGGACTGTGGCTGCCCGTGACGACTTCAATGGCCACGCCGCCGAGCTGCTTGAACTCATCGAACAGCACGCCTTGCGCCATGTCGCTGAAGCGGTAGCGGCCCGGATGGGCGATGACGGCCACGCCGCCCGCGCCGCGTATCCAGCCCACCGCTTCGGCCAGGGTGGCCCAGCGGTGTTCGACGTAGCCGGGCTTGCCTTCCGACAGGTATTTCTTGAACACGTCGGGAATGTTCGCGCATTTGCCCATTTCCACGATGTAGCGGGCAAAGTGCGTGCGCGACATCAGGTCCGGGTTGCCGACAAATTTCAGTGCCCCTTCATAGGCGTCGGGGATGCCGGCCAGATCCAGCTGGCGGGCAATTTCCCGGCCGCGCGCGTCGCGCCCCGAGCGCGTCTGGTGCAAGCCCTGTACCAGACAGGGATTGTTTTCATCGACTTGCAAGCCCACGATGTGCACGGTTTCGCCGGCCCAGGTAATGGAAATTTCCACACCGGCCACGAAGCGCATGCCCATATCCAGCGCGGCCGTGCGCGCAGCGGCGACGCCGGACACTTCATCGTGGTCCGTCAGCGCCCATACATCGACGCCGGCGCGGCAAGCATGCGCGGCCACGGCGGCGGGAGACAGCACGCCGTCGGAGATATTCGAATGACAATGCAGGTCGACTTTAAGCATGTGAAAACAATACCCTGCACGGGCTCAGCATGGAAGAAGTTTTCATTGTACGCTGCTTGTCAAATAGCGCTGCGGCGTTCCCGTCACATATCGGGCCAAAAATCAGGCCAAAAAGGCTTCCACCAGGCGCGCCAGTGCCGCCGGTTGATCATGATGCAGCATGTGGCCCGCATCGCGCATCATCTCGCAGCGCACATCCTTGATGCAGGCCAAACGCCGGTCGATTTCAATGCGCGCCTCTTCCTTTGGTCCCATCCATTGCCACATATTCGTGTCATCCGCCTCGACCCACAGCACGGGCGCCGTGATGCGGCGCCAGCACGCCATCACTTCTTCCACCTGGTACAGGATGGGATTGACGCGCTTGTGCTGCGGGTCGCCCATGATGTCCCACTCGCCCGCCTCGTTCTGCGCCGACCAGTGCTCGGCCAGGAAAGCCGCGCGCTCGTCCGGCAGACGCGGATTGGTCTTTTGCAGGCGCTCGGCCACGGCCTTTTGCGTGGGATAGCTGCGCATCGCGGGCGGCTCGCGCAATTCGGCTAGCCACTTGGCGTAACGGCCCGGCGCCTGCTCCGGTTTTGTTGCCATCATGCCGAAGCCTTCCAGGTTGATGAAGCGGCTGATGCGCTCGGGCCGCACGCCCGCGTACAGGCCGGCCACGTTGGCGCCCATGCTGTGGCCCAGCAGGTTGACAGGTGCGTCCGGCGAGTAATGCAGCAGCATGGCGTCCAGGTCCGCCAGGTAGTCGGGAAACCAGTAAGTGTCCGATTGCGTATAGTCGCTGAGGCCGAAGCCGCGCCAGTCGGGGGCGATCACATGCCAGTCGCCGGCAAGTTCGTCGACGACGAACTGGAATGAGGCGGCCACGTCCATCCAGCCATGCACCATGAACAGGATGGGCGCGCCGTCGCGGCCCCAGTGGCGCACATGCGTGCGGGCACCGCGGATGTTGATGCATTCGGAACGGGAAAGTTTCATGGGTTTCATCGGATGCCTGCCTTGAAAGTGGCGCAGATGGCGCCACATGCTGTGTCTGTAGATAGGGTGCGCATAAAAGAACGACCGTTCGATAATTATACCGGATTAACGCCCGGCGTTCGGACTTGCCCTGCAACAGCGTAAAATAGCGCAAAACTTCCGCGTCCGGCCGTGCCCGGCGCTTCCACGACCGCCACAGGCTAACGATGACACTCTACCAATTGGGCGCCGATGCGCCACAGATTGATGCTTCCGCTTTTGTTGCCGACACGGCCAATGTGATCGGCAAGGTGACCTTGGAAGCGAATACGTCCGTATGGTTCGGCGCCACGATTCGCGGCGACAATGAACGCATCACCGTGGGCGCCAACAGCAATGTGCAGGAAGGCGCCGTGCTGCATACGGATCCGGGCTATCCGCTGGACATCGGCCAGAACGTCACCATTGGTCACCAGGCAATGTTGCATGGCTGCACCATCGACGATGGCGCCCTGATCGGCATCCAGGCCGTGATCCTGAATGGCGCGAAGATCGGCAAAAACTGCCTGGTCGGCGCGGGCGCGCTGGTCACGGAAGGCAAGGAATTTCCCGATAATATGCTGATCATCGGCTCACCGGCGAAAGCTGTGCGGGTCCTGACGGCAGACGATATCACCAGACTACAAGGCAACGCCGTGAACTATGTGCAACGCGGCCAGCTATTTAATACGCAACTCAAGAAGATTGGATAAGAGAATGACGACTGAAACCACGGGCGCGGTCAGCGCAGCCGTTAGCGGCCAGGATACCCTGCAAAAATTTATTTTCGACAACGCCGCCGTGCGCGGCCAGTTCATCGACGTCTCCGGCACCTGGCAGGAAGTGGTGTCGCGCCACGCCTACCCGACAGCCGTGAAAAAAGTACTGGGCGAAATGGTGGCTGCCGCCGCCCTGCTGTCGGCCAACCTGAAATTCAACGGCTCCATCATCATGCAAATCCATGGTGACGGTCCCGTGCGCCTGATGGTGGTCGAGTGCGACTCCGACCTGCGCCTGCGCGCCACGGCCAAGCTGGACCCGGACGCCACCATCCCCGACGTGGCCACCGTGCCGCAATTGCTCAATGCCACCGGCAAGGGCCGCTTCATCATCACCCTGGACCCGGCCGACAAGGTGCCGGGCCAGCAACCGTATCAGGGCATCGTGCCGCTGGACGGCGATGACATGGCGACCGTGATCGAAAACTACATGTTGCGCTCGGAACAGCTCGATACGCGTCTGTGGCTGGCCACGGACGACACCGTATCGCGCGGCCTGCTGCTGCAAAAGCTGCCCCACCATGGCGGCAAGGCCGAAGCGACGCCCGTGTCGGAAGAAGCGGCACTGGACACGTGGAACCGCGCCGTGATGCTGGCGTCGACCCTGAAAGAGGCGGAAATCCTGTCGACGGACATCGAGACCCTGATGCAGCGTTTGTTCTGGGAAGAAACGATCCGCGTCTTCGACCCGCTGCACCCGAGCTTCCATTGCAGTTGCACGCGTGAAAAAGTGGGCAATATGCTCAAGATGCTGGGCGAGGAAGAAGTCAACAGCACCCTGGACGAAGTGGGACAAGTGGGTGTCAATTGCGATTTCTGCGGCCAGCACTATGAATTCGACAAGGTCGATTGCGCGCAGCTGTTCATCACGGATGCGCCAGCCGAAGTGCTCATCCCGCCAGCTGCCAGCATCAACTGATTATTACAGTTTCGCCATAATCTCTCCGCGCCGCCCCTCAGGCGGCGCAATTGTTTCTGCTGTCATATTCCCGTCATCAGTTCGTCATCAGCCCGTCACGCGCCGCCGTTACGCTGCGCAGCTTGTATTACTCCCCACTTTCCACAGGCTGATGATGACCACCCACTTGACGCTGGCCCTGCGCCGCCATTCCTTCCACGTTTTGCTGGGCGCTTGCGCCGCAGGCTTGAGTTTGCCTGCCCTGGCGCAAACGGCCGTCGCCGCCGCCGTGGCCTCGGCCACCGCCGACATGGCCACCGCTGCTGCGCCGGCTGCCGACGACAATGCGACGATGACCACCGTGGAGATTTCCTCGCGCAAGACGCGCTCTTCCGTCGCCCTGAGCAAGAATGAAATCCAGAAAATCCTGCCCGGCACGAATCCCCTGAAAGCCCTGCAAACCCTGCCAGGCGTCAGCTTCCAGACGGCCGATCCATGGGGCAACAACGAGCAGAACCTGTCGCTGTTCGTGCATGGCTTTTCCGGCCAGCAACTCGGTTACACCATGGATGGCGTGCCGCTGGGCGACCAGCAGTACGGCAACTACAACGGCCTGTCGCCGCAGCGTGCCGTCATCAGCGAAAACGTGCGCAGCGTCGTGCTGTCGTCCGGCGCGGGCGACCTGGCCACGGCCTCGACCAGCAACCTGGGCGGCACCATCGAAACCTATTCCAGCGACCCGCTGGCCACGCAGGGCGCCAGCGTGCAGCAAACCGTGGGCAGCCACCGCACCTCGCGCACGTTTGCCCGCTACGACACGGGCGCCTTCGGCGACGGCAGCAGCGCCTACTTTTCCATCCTGCACCACGAAGCGCGCGCCTGGGATTTCGATGCGCGCCAGGGCGGCGACCAGTTCAACGCCAAATACGTCAACCGCAGCGAGGCAGGCAAGCTGACCCTGTTCTTCAATTACTCGGACAAGATCGAACCGAACGAAGACAGCACCGTGCACGTGGCCGGCGAAACGAGCGCGCCGTACACGCGTCCCTTCCTGTACCCCGACTTCAAGGCGGCCCTTAATTACCTGTCGCCAACTGGCGCGACGCCTGCCGCGGACGGCAACAATTACCGCAATTACTACAGCGATGCGCAGCGCACCGATTACCTGGCCTACGCCAAGTTCGACGCCAACTTGTCCGAAGGCATGACATGGTCGAACCAGGTGTATTACCACAAGGATGACGGCGCGGGCGTGGTGGCCGGCCCCATCGGCGTGGCCGGCTTGCCTGGCCTGTTCAGCGTGTACTACCCGAAACAGAATTTGAAGGAAGTCTTCGGCAACTCGGGCTACGCCGTGCGCACGACGGAATACGACATCAAGCGCGGTGGCTTCCTTTCCACCCTGCGCAAGGAAATCGGCGAACACCAGCTGGAAGCGGGCCTGTGGCTGGAACAGAACCGCTCGTCCGCCTACCGCCGCTGGTATGCGCTGGACGTCAACAACCCGACCTCGCCGTATGACCGCCCAAGCAATCCTTTGATCACGCAGTACGGCAGCGAGATCGACAACAAGGTGGTGCAGCTGCACTTGCAGGATGAATGGCGCATCCGCCCCGATATCGCCCTGCAGGCCGGTTTCAAGTCCAGCCTGCAATTCGCCGATGGCCAGTTCCCCGTGCAGCCGGCCAAGGGCGCCATTTCCGGCGGTTCGACGGCCTTGCCGGTCGGCACCATCAACACGAAAAAATGGTTCTTGCCGCAAGTGGGCGCGCGCTGGGATTTCACGCAGCAAGACCAGCTGTACTTCAATATCCAGAAAAACATGCGCCAGTTCGTCACCTATGGCGGCGGTGGCGCCTCGCCATGGAGCTTGTCGAGCCAGGCCGCGTTCGACCTGTTCAAGCGCGACGCCAAGCCGGAAACGGCCCTCACCTATGAAGTGGGCGTGCGCGGCAGCCACGCGCTGAACCTGGGCGCCATCACGGCCATCGATGGCCAGGTCAATGTGTATCACGTCGATTTCAGCAACCGTTTGCTGCAGATCAGCCCGACCCCCGTGATTTCCTCCATCATTGGCGGCAACCCCGTGCTGGCCAACGTGGGAAGCGTGCGCACGGACGGCATCGATATCGCGGGTACCGTGCACTTCGGCAACAATTTCTCGTTCTACAATGCCCTGTCGTACAACCGCTCGCAGTACGCGGACAATTACAACAATGGCGCCGCGCTGGTGCTGACAGCGGGCAAGAACGTGCCCGGCTCGCCGGAGTGGCTGAACAAGTTTGTTGCTTCGGCTACCTTTGGCGATATCGAAGTGCAACTGACGGGAGACTATGTGGGCAAGCGCTACGCGACGTACACCAACGATCTGTCCGTCCCCAGCTATTTCCTGATGGGCCTGGGCGTGTCAGGCAAGCTGCCGGCCATGGCCAGCTGGTTGAAAAACCCGCGCTGGAGAGTGAACGTCAGCAACCTGGCCAACCGCGAAGGCTCGCTGAACGTGGTGGTCGGCGCGGCCGACAAGACATACAACACCTTCCCGATCGCCCCGCGCCAGGGCTTCCTCACCTTGACGGCGGATTTCTGATGCGCACGCCGCATATCGCCCCTGTGCTGCCCCAGCGTCACTTTTCGCGCCGCAGCTTCGTCCAGGCGGCCGTGGGCGGACTGGCCCTGGCCGCCGCGCCCGGCTTTGCGGCCGGCCTGCTGGAAACAAAACAGGCCCGTCCGCTGGTGTTCGCCCACCGCGGCGCCAGCGCCCTGCGCCCTGAACACACGCTGGCGTCCTACGCCAAGGCCATCCTCGACGGCGCCGACTACGTCGAGCCGGATCTGGTCGCCACGCGCGACGGCATCCTCGTGGCGCGCCATGAAAGCAATCTGATCGACACCACCGACGTGGCGCGCCGGCCCGAGTTCGCCAGCCGGCGCGGCAAGAAGCTGGTCGACGGCGAATGGCACGAAGGCTGGTTCGTCGACGACTTCACCCTGGCGGAACTGAAAACCCTGCGCGCCATCGAACGGCTGCCGAAAGTACGTACCGGCAACACCTTGTACGATGGACAATTCCAGATCCCGACGTGGGAAGAAATCATCGATTTTGTTGCAGCGCAATCAGCCGCCAGCGGACGCATCATCGGCCTCGTGCCGGAGCTGAAAAGCTCGACCTACTTCCGCGATGCGGGCCTGGCGCTGGAAGACCGTTTCCTCTCGACCCTGCTGGCGCACGAATACACGCGGCGCGCGCCGATCGAAATCCAGTCCTTCGAAGTAGCGAATTTGAAATACTTGCGCGAGAAGCTGGGACGGCGCGCCAACGTGCGCCTGATGCAGCTGGTGGTGGGTGGCGATATTCGCCCGACGGACGTGGCCAAGGCAGGCGGCAAGCTGACGTTCGGGCAAATGACGACGCCAGCCGGCCTGCGCGACATCGCCGCCTATGCCGACGTGGTGGCGCCGCCCACGCGGGGCGTCATCGCGCTGGGCGCCGATCAGCGCCTGGCCAAGCCTTCGTCCATCGTCGACGATGCGCACCAGGCGGGCTTGCTCTTGCATACGTGGACCTTCCGCCCGGAAAACCGTTTCCTGGCAGCTGACTTCCGCGATGGCAATGGCGAAAATGCGCGCAACGAAGCCGGTTCCGTGGCGGAAATGCGGCGCTACATCGAGACGGGACTCGACGGCTTTTTCAGCGACGATCCGGGTTTGGGACGCATCGCCGCAGGATAAACCGCAGGATAAACATTTCGTAACAAATTCATTTTCAGGGCGTGGCCGATGGCTACGCCCTTATTATTCGTTTCTTGAATTTCTGAAATTGGAATTTGAAATTGGACGCATATCGCAAACTCCATTATTGTGCAATGCAACAACAGACCATTCATGGAGGGCATATGTCCACTTTTACCAACACCTACAGCAACGACAACGACAACTACTTCAGCAACCTGGGCCGCGCCACGCGCGCTTTCCTGGGCGCCCTGCTCGCTTCCAAGCCGTACAGCGAACTGGCACAGAAGGAAGTCATCGCCACGAACATCAGCACCAGCAACGTCGAAGAACAGCGCTATGTGCGCCCAAGCAAGCGCGACATCGCCCTGCTGAACTCGGAAGCGGCCCGTTACGAAAACCTGATGCCGAACTTGGCCGCAGAATTGCGCTTCCTGGCGTCGCGCGGATAAAAAAACGCCCAGGCCGGCGTTGCCTGCGCCTCGCCGTACGTTCGTACTGTCTTCGGCTTGGCGCCTGGCCCTGGACGTTTTTTAAGCCAACTAAATACTAACAAGGATTTTTATATGATATTTCTCGAAACCGCACTGATCGCTGTTGCCATCGTGGTCACCAGCATCCATTTTTACCTGATCACGACCGGCAAGGCCCGTTTCTGATCAGCAAGCAGCAAGGCAGCAGCACGCCGCGCCATGCGGCCAGTCGTGCGTAGCAGTACAAGGTAACAAGGTAGTCATGTGACAGGTCAGCCTGGCAATCGGTCCAGGCTGGCAAGCGGGAAGTCGTACTATCTTAGTGTGGCGCAGCGGCGTCCACCGGCGTTTCCAGCAGTGGCGGGGTTTGTCCCTTGCGCACGATCTGCACGAAAATCTCATTCTGTTTGACCATGCCCAGCTCATAGCGGGCACGCTCTTCGACGGCGCCCGTCCCATCTTTCAGGTCGCGCACTTCGGATTCGAGCTTGGCGTTGCGCGCCTTCAATTCCATATTCTTCTTATTGGCCACCGCCACTTGGGATTCCATGTCGGCAACACGCAGCCAGCCGCCTTTACCCAGCCAGAGGGGAAATTGAATCAACAGCAGCAGGGCTGCCAGGGCGAGCGTAATCAGGCGCATGGGGCATTCAGTTAAAAAACCGGCCGGAACATTTCCGGCCGGCCAGTGGGTTTTACATCAGCTTACTTCAGATTATAGAACGCATCGCGGCCAGGGTAGCTGGCGATGTCGCCCAGGTCTTCCTCGATACGCAGCAACTGGTTGTACTTGGCCATGCGGTCCGAACGCGACATCGAGCCGGTCTTGATCTGCAGGGCGTTCGTGGCAACGGCGATATCGGCGATGGTCGAGTCTTCCGTTTCGCCCGAGCGGTGCGAAATGACGGCCGTGTAGCCGGCGCGCTTGGCCATTTCGATGGCGGCGAAGGTTTCCGTCAGGGTACCGATCTGGTTGATCTTGATCAGGATCGAGTTGGCGATGCCTTTCGAGATGCCTTCTTTCAGGATCTTGGTGTTGGTGACATACAGGTCGTCGCCGACCAGTTGCACTTTCTTGCCCAGTTCCGCCGTCAGGATCGCCCAGCCGTCCCAGTCGCCTTCATGCATCGCGTCTTCGATCGAGATGATCGGGTACTTGTCGCACCAGGTCGCCAGCAGGTTGGTGAACTCGGTAGCGGTCAGACTCAGGCCTTCGCCTTCCATTTCGTACTTGCCATTCTTGTAGAACTCGGACGCGGCGCAATCGAGGCCGATGGCGATCTGCGTGCCTGGCTCGTAGCCCGCTTCTTCGATAGCCTGGATGATCAGCTTGATGGCTTCTTCATGGTTGGCCAAGGATGGCGCGAAACCGCCTTCGTCGCCCACGTTGGTGTTCAGGCCCTTCTTGTGCAGGATCTTTTTCAGCGTGTGGAACACTTCCGCGCCGTAGCGGACAGCTTCCTTGAACGACGGGGCGCCCACGGGAATGATCATGAATTCCTGGATGTCCAGGTTGTTGTCGGCGTGTGCGCCGCCGTTGATGACGTTCATCATCGGCACTGGCATCTGCATGGCGCCCGAACCGCCGAAATAGCGGTACAGCGGCAAGCCCGCTTCTTCGGCGGCAGCCTTGGCAACGGCCATCGAGACGGCCAGGATGGCGTTGGCGCCCAGGCGCGATTTGTTTTCCGTGCCGTCCAGGTCGATCAGGGTACGGTCCAGGAAAGCCTGTTCATTGGCGTCCAGGCCCATGATGGCTTCGGAGATTTCGGTGTTGATGTTTTCGCATGCTTGCAGCACGCCCTTGCCGAAGTAGCGCTTGGCGTCGCCATCGCGCAATTCCACGGCTTCGCGCGAACCGGTCGAGGCACCCGACGGCACGGCCGCACGGCCCATCACGCCCGATTCCAGCAACACATCGCATTCGACGGTCGGGTTACCGCGCGAGTCCAGGATTTCGCGACCGATAATATCAACAATAGCACTCATGTCATTCTCCAAAGTTAAGCTTAACAGGGGGCTGCACACTGCGTTCTGATGCGCAATTGCACAAAGGGGGCAAAGAAACTCCCGGCGGGAACGATCTGGCCGGGAGCTGTCTTACGGGTAATACTGTACCGATCGACCGCGTTATTGCGCAGCGGCGTTGGCTTCTTTGTGCGCCAGCGCTGCCTTGATGAACGAGGTAAACAACGGATGGCCGGTGCGTGGCGTCGACTTGAACTCAGGATGGTATTGCACGCCCATATACCATGGGTGGGAATTTTCACCCGTGCGTGGCAATTCCATGATTTCGCACAAATCTTCGCTCGGCGTGCGGGCCGACACGATCAGGCCAGCCGTTTCGACACGGGCCAGGTAGTGATTATTGGCTTCGTAGCGATGACGGTGACGCTCGGTCACCACGCTGCCGTAGATCTCGGCGGCGAGGGTGCCCGGATTGACGGCGCAGGTCTGCGCGCCCAGGCGCATGGTACCGCCCAGGTCCGAGTTTTCATCGCGCAACTCGACTTTACCATCGTGGTTTTGCCACTCATTGATCAGTGCAACGACAGGTTGATCCGTATCAAGGTCGAACTCGGTCGAATTCGCGTTCGGCATGCCTGCCTTGTTGCGCGCGTATTCGATCAGGGCCACTTGCATGCCCAGGCAGATGCCCAGGTAAGGGATCTTGTTTTCACGAGCGAACTGGGCGGCCTTGATCTTGCCTTCCACGCCGCGCTTGCCGAAGCCGCCCGGTACCAGGATGGCATCGTACTTGGCCAGGTTGTCGCAACCGGTCGTTTCGATTTCTTCCGAATCGATGTACTCGATGTTGACGCGGCTTTCCGTGTGGATGCCGGCGTGGCGCAGCGCTTCGATCAGCGACTTGTACGACTCGGTCAGCTCGACATACTTGCCGACCATGCCGACGGTCACTTCCGCCTTCGGATGCTCCATCGTGTAGATCAGCTTGCTCCAGATCGACAGGTCGGCCGGTGCCGGATCGAGGTCCAGCGCGTCGCAGATGATCTTGTCGAGGCCCTGGTCGTGCAGCATTTGCGGCACTTTGTAGATGGTGTCGACGTCCCACACGGAAATGACGGCGTCTTCCTCGATGTTCGAGAACAGCGAGATTTTCGCGCGTTCGTCTTCCGGGATGGCGCGGTCAGCGCGGCACAGCAGCGCATTCGGCAAGATGCCGATTTCGCGCAGCTTTTGCACCGAGTGCTGGGTCGGCTTGGTCTTCAGTTCACCGGCCGAGGCGATGTAAGGCACCAGGGTCAGATGGACGAAAGCCGTGTTCTTGCGGCCGGCGCGCAGGCTCAGCTGACGCGCCGCTTCCAGGAAGGGCAGGGATTCGATATCGCCGACGGTGCCGCCGATTTCGCACAGGGCCACGTCGTAGCCTTCGGCGCCACGGCGGATGTAATCCTGGATTTCATTGGTGATATGCGGAATCACCTGCACGGTCTTGCCCAGATATTCGCCCCGGCGTTCCTTGCGGATCACCGATTCATAGATCTGGCCAGTGGTGAAGTTATTCACCTTTTTCATGCGGGTGGAGATGAAGCGCTCGTAGTGACCGAGGTCGAGGTCGGTTTCGGCCCCGTCATCGGTGACGAATACTTCACCGTGTTGCATAGGGCTCATCGTGCCAGGATCGACGTTGATATACGGGTCGAGCTTGAGCATGGTGACTTTAAGGCCGCGCGATTCGAGGATCGCGGCGAGGGAGGCGGCGGCAATCCCTTTTCCAAGGGAAGACACAACGCCACCAGTGACGAAGACAAATTTGGTCATTGCAGATGGTGCCGAACGGCACGTGCGGGAAATTGAAATTATACACTAAAGCCCGCCTGCGTCGCTCCCCGCGCACGGAAATTTGCGGCAAATACCGACTATCCCTCCCCCTCCTGCTGTCTACACACAACAAAATTGCGTAGTGGCAATAATTGAAATATTTCCAATTCCATATATTGTGTGGGAGAGCGAACAGACCCTGCCGCGCCCTGGCGGCAGACTGGCATTTTCAACAGGAGGTCCATCATGAGCTACGAAGAACGCGACGCCTACGGCATGTATGTCAACCGCGGCCACAAAGGTCCCGGCCCCGAACTGATGGGTGCCGACACCCTGATCGGCGACCATGTGCACAACGCCAAGGATGAACATCTGGGCGAAATCAAGGAAATCATGATCGACATGCGCAGCGGCAAGATCGCCTATGCCGTCATGTCGCACGGCGGTGTCTTCACCATCGGCGAAAAGCTGTTCGCCGTGCCCTGGGAAGCGCTGCTGCTCGACACCGTCAACAAGCGCTTCACCCTCAACGTCGACAAGGAGCGCATCGAAAATGCGCCCGGCTTCGATACGGATAACTGGCCGAACATGGCCGATACCACGTGGGCCCAGTCCATCCATAGTTACTACGGAACGACACCACGCGAGTATTAATCAAGCCAAAGCGCGGGGCTGGGGTCTGCTTTAAAAGCGGTACTCCAGCCCAGCCACATACGTCCTGCCCCGCGCCGTGCTCAGCGGCGTGTTGTCCTGCGACTGCGACGGCATCGAGTTCAAACGGTTCAGCGCTTCCGAGAAATCCTTGTTCATGGCGTTTTGCACGGACAGGCGCAGGAACAGATTTTTCGTCACCTGCCAGCTCGCATACAAGTCGATCACGGCCGGGATCTTCGGATTCTCGGCCTTGAGCACTTCGCCCGTCGCTTCATCGGCTTCATTGTCCGGCGACAGGCGGCGGTTCGAACCCGTGTGCTTGAGAATGGCGCCCACTTCCAGCTTGTTGTCCAGCAGGCGCGTGCCCACGTCGAGGTTGTAATACACGCTGGGCAGCTCGCTGATGTCGGCCGCGCCAAACCAGGCGCTGGCGATCGACGTGGGCTGGCGCGTCGTTTCACGCGTGTACGACAGGCGCGCATAGGCCGGCCCCAGATGATATTGCGCTTCCAGTTCCCAGCCGCGCGAGTACACGGGCGTGGCCGAGTTGATGTAGATATACATATTGGTCATGTAGTCATCCACATTCTGCCAGTCGTTGGCCAGCACTTCCGCGATATTGCACTTGCGGCCGCGGTCGCACACGAGGAAGGACTGGCTGGTGATATAGCCGTCGATCTTGCTCTTGAAATACAGGGCCTTGAAGTTCAGCACATCATTCTTGCTCAGCAAGCCATGCAGGCTGGAATTGAAACCCAGCTGATAGGTGCTGGCCCGCTCGCCCTTAAGGAAGGGGTTCATCGAGGCCCCGCCGTCATTCGAAAAAAACACTTCCTGCGGATTCGGCCCGCGCATCGTGCGCTCGGCGCTGGCAAACGGCTGGAACCACGGCGTCACTTGCGCGGAAACGAGCAGCGAAGGATTGATGCCATGCTCCTTGAGCGCAATATTGCTCGCCCCTTGCGGGAAACACTGCACGCGCGGGTCGCAGGCGGGCTTGTAGCCGGTCAAATCAAAGTGCGTGTAATTGAGGCCCGCATTGACTTGAACAATGCCGCGGTTGTATTGCAGGCCCGCATACAGGCTGTTGATCTTTTGCACGCCCTCGGGGCCAAACGTATTGTTTTCAATCGATTGCTGGTTCGCGTCCGGATTGTCCGGATCGTCGACGAGGCTTTCCACGTGCTTGCTGTATTTATTGCGCATCAGCTTGCCGCCTATGGTCACCAGCGCATCGCCGCCAGCCAGCCTGAAGCTGCTGGTGTTGTTGATGTCGACAGCGTCGGCGCGGTTGGCCGCATTCGTGTTGATGAAATTGGTCAGCGCCTCGGGCATGTATTTCTGGTTGCCGCGGCTGCTGCTGGCCACCACATTGAGGTCGATCAATTCCGAAAACGGCGTGTAGTGATATTTTACGTAGTAGTCATTGCTGCGGATGTCGCGGCGCGTAAACGTGCTGCGGTAATCGCGCGCCGACAGTTCCAGCGCATGGAAGTCGCTCAACTTGAGGTCCAGCTTCAGCAGCTGCGACTTGGGTTTCTGTTTGTAATAGCGGTTGTAGCCGAAACCGAATTCCTCGCTGTTGACGCCCTTGGCATTCTTGTAGTTGTTGCCGATCACGCTAGCGCTGGTGGCAGCCATGAAGCCTACGCTGCCGCCATCGAAGGCGGGGTTTTTCATGGCCACGGCCAGCATGGCGCTGCGCCCCACGCCGTTATTGCCGGTCGACATTTTCGTGCGCACTCCCGTTTTTTCACCGGAGAAGACCACGTCATCGACGCCGATGGTGCGGAAATTGGCGCTGCCGGCCAGCGCATTGACGCCGTCGCCACCGACGACATTGCCGCGTGACACATCCACGCCGATGATGAAGTTCGGGTCGATCAGGGCGCCGAACTGGCTGCTAGGCACGCCACCGTGCGACACGGACGATGGCGCGCTGCCATAGTAATTCTGGCTCACGCCATCGACCATCATGTTGACACGCCCCAGGCCCGACAGGCCGCGGATGTTGACGCTGACGGCGCCCTGCGCCGGGTCGATCTGGGTAAACGTGCCCGGCATGCTGCGCACGATCTGGTCGACGCTCTGCAAGCGCGTATCGGCCCCGCGCGCGCTGACGGCGCCCGGTTTTTCCAGCGCCTGCTGTTCCGCCGGGACAGTTTCACCCGATACATTCAGCGGCGAAAATTCCACCTTGCCACTGTCTTGCGCCTGTTGCGCCCATGCCTGCTGCGCGAGCAAAGCCATGCAGATGCCCACGGCCTGCGTCATTGTCTTGATATGCATACACCCTCGATTTCTTATGTGATTGAAAAATTCAGCTGGCGCCGTGACCGTTCCCGGCATCGAGCTTGAACGACACGGGCAAGGTGACCGTCACCGTGCCCTGTCGCAATACGCTGGCGGGCGGCGCCGGCAGCGGCTGCGCGCGCTGCAGCACTTGCAAGGCCTCGCGGTCGAGCAGCACCGTGCCCGACGAGGTGAGCAGTTCGCTGGCCAACAATTTGCCGTCGCGGTCCACCTGGAAGCGCACCCAGGCGGCGCCAGCCTTGTTGCGCTGGCGCGCGTCGCCCGGATAGCGCTTGAAGTGGGCCAGATGGCCGAGCACCCGGCTTTGCCAGCTGGCCGGCGCCGCGCTGGCGGGCGGCGTATCGCTGTCGAACGGCGCCGCCTGCGGACCGCGCACGGGGCTTGGCGCCGGTGTGGCGCTGCTGCTGGCCTGCGCGGGCACGGCAGCTTCCTTCGCGGCATCCTTGCCAGGATCGGGCGACGGTCTGGTTTCCGCCTTCGCCTCTTTTTCCGCGGCGACGATGTCCGGCGCGGCGGCGCGTGCCAGCACCGGCAAGGCTTCCTGCCGGACTGCACTCTTGGGCGGCCGTGCAGCGCTGGACGCGGCCGACTGGCGCGCGCCCACGGCATGCGCCACCCGCGTTTCCGGCGACATCGCTTGCGCGGCAAAGACCAGCATCACGCTGGCGGCCGGGTTGGCGGGCGCCACGGTGACGGGTTGCCAGCTGGCCCACAGCAGCAGCGCCAACGCGGCGGCCGCCACCAGCGACGTGGCGATGCCCCAGTTCAATGCAGGGCGCGGATTCACCCGCCCTCCCGGCCCACCAGGCCCACTTTCAGATAGCCGGCCTGGCGCAGCGCGTCCATGACGCCCAGCACGTCTTCATACGCGGCTTGCTTGTCGGCCTGGAAAAACAGCGTGCGCTGGCGGTCGCCGCCCGTCTGGGCGTCGAGCAGGCTGCCCAGCTGCTCGCGCGCCACGGGCGACTCCCCCAGGTACAGGCTGTGGTCCGCTTTCAGGGAAACGAACAGCGGTTTTTCGGGACGCGGTTCGGGCTTGGCCGTGGCGGCCGGCAAGTCGATTTTCAGGTCGACGGTGGCCAGCGGCGAGACCACCATGAAGATGATCAACAGCACCAGCATCACGTCAATGAAAGGCGTGACATTGATCTCGCTCAACTCCGGCATGTCGGCCGTGTCGTCGTCCGACGAAGGAAACAGGGACGCCATGGCTCAGGCCTGCTTGCGCATGTCGAGGTCCCGGCTCAGCATCAGCAGCACTTGCGCGGAAGCGGCGCGCAGCTGCGCCTTGTACTGGTTGATGCCGCGGCTGAGCACGTTATAAATGACGACGGCGGGTATCGCCGCCACCAGGCCCAGCGCTGTCGCCAGCAAGGCTTCCGCGATGCCGGGCGCTACTGTCGCCAGATTCGTGCTCTGGCTGACGGCGATGCCGATAAAACTGTTCATGATGCCCCACACGGTGCCGAACAGGCCGACGAACGGCGCCACGGCGCCGATGCTGGCCAGCAGGCCGATGCCGTGCGTCATGCCGCGCACCTGCTGCGCAATGAGCTGCTCCTGGCGAAAGCCGGCCCGCTCCTTCAGGGCTACCGCCGGGGCATTGACGTGCGACAGGCTCAGCTCCTGCTGCACATCGTCGAGTAGTTGCCGCGCCAGCGAAGTGCTGCCCGCGCCCTCCACTTTGGCGGCCGCATCGGGCAAGGAAGTGGCCGACTTCAGCATGGCGACGGCTTGCGCCGCCTCGCGTCGGGCTTGCAGCAAACTGGCGCCCTTCACCAGCAAGACCACCCAGGTGGCCAGCGCGGCGACCAGCAAACCGATGAGCACGCTTTTGACGACCTGGTCTGCGGCGAAAAACATGCCCAGCGGCGACATGTCATGGGGCAAGGCGGACGCTTGCGCGGTGGCGTGACAGAGGGAAAGAACGGCACCGCAGCTGGCGGCTTTGATACGGAGGATACGCATGAGAACTTTGACAGGTAACAGGCATGGCTGCGCCAATGGCGCGCACGCGCATGCAAAAAAATCGGACGGACTACCTGGCTGCTGCGGGGGAGCTTGCTGGGGGAGAATGCCGGGCAGAACGCCCGGCGGACATACAAGGAATTATTTGGCGCTGGCGACGGCGGGCGCCACAACCGGCGTGAACCAGACAAAATCCGCCTGCGGCGCCAGCACCGTGGCGCCCTGCTGTGCCAGAACCAGCACCAGCGGCGCCGGGCCACCCGTCAAGTCCTGCACGTGCAGCGGCACGCCCAGGTTCTTGTGCGCATGGTAGGCGCCGGCGATCAGCACGGCCGGCGCGGGCGCGGCCAGCAGGCGCTCGGCCATGCGGCGGTCGCGCTGCTGCTGCACCGACAGCATGGCGGCCAGGCGCGGCTCATCGATCTGGTTGTCATGCATGACGCGGATGATGTCCTTCAATTTGTCATGCACCTTGCCATCGTTGGCCAGGTTCGAGTGCTTGCCCTGCACGGCCGGCTTGTCGATAAACAGTTGCTTGATCTCGCTGCGGTCCAGGTTGGCCGACCAGACGGGATACGGCGCGCGCATCACGGTCATGACCAGGTCGCCATATTGTTCCCACTTCCAGCTCGGCTGCCAGGCCAGCAGCTCGGCCACGTGTTCGGGGCGCACCACGGGATCCGTCTGCAGCCACGGCTTGACCTTGTCCACCTTGGCTTGTTGGTCCGGGTTCAGCATTTCCAGCAGCACGCTGCCTTGCGGGCGCTGGCCCTGCAGTTGCTGCAGCAGCCATTGCTCGATCTGGTGATGGCTGAGCTGGTCATGCTGTTCGCCGACAATGATCCTTGGCGCGGTGGCCAGCTGGGCCAGCAATTGTTCGGCAGTCACGCGCTGGCCGCTGCGCAGGTCGACGATCTCGCCCAGCTGGCGCACGTCTTGTACAGTAGCGGACGCTGTGGCGGCGCCGGTGGCCGTGCCTGCAACCGGGGCGACGCTGCTGCAGGCGCTCAACGCCAGTACGCAGGCGGGCAGGACGGCAGCGAGGGACAAGGGGAATTTCATGGGCATGGCCTTTCGGGTGGAAGCACGCATTGCAAAATAACTACTGGCGGGCATTTTAATAGAAATGATTCTCATTTACAACCAATGTACGCTGAACCAGACAGATTTTTTTACAACTGGCAAAAATCAAAATGGTGCTTCGGTGAAATCCCCGGGCGCGGAGTAGAATAAAAAAAACGGAGGACTCGCGTGAATCAAACTGACCAGTTGGCGGTACTGAAAAAACCGCTGCCAGAATCCCTTGCTGCCGTACTTTCCCTGATCTTTGCCGACCGCTTTTCCATGACACAAGCCATGCGCGCACACCATGGCCGCGACGAGTCGAGCTATCCTCCCATGTTACCGGACGCCGTCATCTTCGCCCATTCCACCGAGGAAGTGGCGGCCGCCGTCAAGCTGTGCAGCGCGCACGACGTGCCCGTCATCGCCTACGGCAGCGGCACTTCGCTTGAAGGTCACGTGCTGGCCCTGCATGGCGGCGTGACGATTGATCTGTCGAAAATGCACCAGATGGTGGCAGTGCATAGTGAAGACTTGACGGCCACCGTGCAGGCGGGTGTGACGCGCAAACAGCTCAATGAAGAAATCCGCGACACGGGCCTGTTCTTCCCCATCGACCCCGGCGCCAATGCGTCGCTGGGCGGCATGGCTGCCACGCGCGCCTCGGGCACGAACGCCGTGCGCTACGGCACCATGCGCGAAAACGTGCTGGCCCTGACGGTGGTGACGGCCGATGGGCGCATCATCAAGACGGGGACCAGGGCGAAAAAATCCTCGGCCGGCTACGACCTGACGCGTTTGTTCGTCGGCAGCGAAGGGACGTTGGGCATCATCACGGAAGTGACCGTCAAACTGTATCCGCTGCCGGAAGCGATCTCGGCGGCCGTATGCTCGTTTCCCGGCACGGGCGAGGCCGTCAGCGCCGTGATCCAGACCATCCAGATGGGTATTCCTGTGGCACGGGTCGAGTTTCTCGATGAAAATGGCGTGAAAGCCATCAATGCCTACGACAAGATGGCGCTGCCGGAGAAACCCTTGTTGCTGTTTGAATTTCACGGCACGCCGGCCAGCGTGGCCGAGCAAGCGCAGCTGGTGCAAGCCATCACGGCGGAACACGGCGCCAGCGATTTCGAGTGGGCCAGCCGCCCGGAAGACCGCTCTCGCCTGTGGGCCGCACGCCATAACGCGTATTTCGCCCTGTTGCAGATGCGTCCCGGCAGCCGCGCCATTTCCACCGACTGCTGCGTGCCGATTTCGCGCCTGGCCGAATGCATCCTGGCCACCAAGGCCGATTGCGAGGCGCAGGGCCTCGTCTACGCCATCATCGGCCACGTCGGCGACGGCAATTTCCACGTGCAGATGCTGGTCGACCCGGACGACCCCGCCGATATCGCGCGCGCGGAAAAGGTCAACAGCGACATGGTCACGCGCGCCATCGGCATGGATGGTACGTGCACGGGAGAGCATGGCGTGGGCATGCACAAGATGGCTTTCCTGGTGGAAGAACATGGTGCAGACGCCATCGACACCATGCGCGCCCTGAAACACGCGCTGGACCCGAAGAACATCATGAATCCGGGCAAGATCGTGCGCTGGTAATCAGGCCGTCAATGCCATACGCATCGGCACGAAGGCTATGCCATCCATTTCCACCTTCGGCCCCGTGGCGACAAAGCCCAGGCTTTCATACAGAGGCAAGGCATACAGCGAGGAATTGACGGTAAAGGCCGTCACATCGCCTTTGGCCAGCGACGCATCGCGGGCAGCCTGCCACAGCCGGCGCGCCATGCCGCGCCGGTGCAGGGCGCGCGGCACGAACATGTGGAACAGATGCGTGTTGTCGCGCATGGCCACAACGCCGGCCAGTGCGCCGTCGATATGCGCGAGCTGATACGCGTAGCGAGTCTGCGACAGATAGCCTTCGATGGCCGACTGGCGGCAGTGTTCGATGAACTTTTCCGCCCCCGCGCCATCAGGGTGCAAGGTCAGAAAGGGCATCAGGTCGTCGATCAGGGCGACGATGGCGGACGCGTCGGCAACCAGGGCGGGACGCAATGTCGGTTCGGGCAAAGTAGTCATATAACAATCATGCCATCAGCCGGATAATGTTGACAAGCATCAACAGAAATCCCGGCTGCTGGTGCGCAAGCGTCCCAGCAAATGCGACATGTCGACCAGGCGCTTGGCCACCAGATTGCGCACGATGCCTTCGCGCTGCCACACGCCATACACGCCCAGCAGCGGCGCGCTCAGTACTTCGCGTCGCTGGCTTTCCACCAGGTCGGGCCAGACGATGACGTTGACGGTGCCCGTCTCGTCTTCCAGGGTCATGAAGATCACGCCCTTGGCCGTGCCCGGACGCTGGCGCACGGTGACGATGCCGCAGGCGCGCGCCAGTTGGCCATCCGTGTAGCTGGCCAGCGCGGACGCGGGCAGGAAACGCTGTTCCAGCAATTGCCTGCGCAGCAGCGCCAGCGGGTGGCGGCCCAGGGTCAGGCCTTGCGCACGATAGTCGCTGACGATGCTCTCGCCTTCCGTTGGTGCGGCCAGCACGGGCAAGTCTTCCTCTTGCGTGGTGACGCGCAGCAAATCCTTGTCAGGCACGGCGCCGGCCGCCTGCCATAGCGCCTCGCGCCGGTGGCCAGCCAGCGCGTGCAGGGCGTTGCCAGCAGCCAACACCTGCAAGTCATGACGGTCCAGGCCACCACGCCGCGCCAGGTCGGCCACGTCGACAAAGGCGGTGATGGCGCGCGCATCCTCGATGCGCAGGGCCGCCTCGGCGCGCATGCCGAACAGACTGTTCAAGCCCAGGCGCACGGCGGGCGCGGCGCCCTGCCCGTCTTCCAATGCCGCTTCCCAGGCGCTGATGGCCACGTCGACGGGCAGCACGTGTACGCCATGCCGGCGCGCATCCTGCACCAGTTGCGAGGGGCTGTAAAAGCCCATGGGCTGGCTGTTGAGCAAGGCGCACAGAAAGGCGGCCGGCTCGTGGCATTTCAGCCAGGAACTGGCGTACGTCAGCAGCGCGAAACTGGCCGCGTGCGACTCGGGAAAACCATATTCGCCAAAGCCCTCGATCTGGCTGAAGATGGCCTCGGCAAACTTTTTTTCATAGCCATTGTCCACCATGGCATCGACGATGCGGTCATGGTAATTGTTCATGCCGCCCTTGCGTTTCCAGGCCGCCATGGCGCGCCGCAACTGGTCCGCCTCGCCGGGCGTGAAATCGGCCGCGATGATGGCCACCTGCATCACCTGCTCCTGGAAAATCGGAATGCCCAGGGTACGTCCCAGCGCCTTTTCCAGGCCCTTCGGATAGTCGACAGGTTCTTTCTGCTGGCGCCGCTGCAGATACGGATGCACCATGCCGCCCTGGATGGGGCCGGGACGCACCAGCGCCACCTCGATGACGAGGTCGTAGAATTCACGGGGGCGCAGCCGGGGCAGCATGCTCATCTGGGCGCGCGACTCGATCTGGAACACGCCGATGGTGTCGGCCTCGCACATCATGTCGTAGGTGGCGGGGTCTTCGGCAGGGATATCCTGCAGGCGAAATTCCTCGCCGCGCCGCGCACTCACCAGTTCCAGCGCGCGGCGCAGGGCCGACAACATGCCCAGCGCCAGCACATCGACCTTCATCAAGCCCAGCTCCTCGAGGTCATTCTTGTCCCACTCGATGACGCTGCGCTCGGCCATGCTGGCGTTTTCAATCGGCACCAGTCGCGACAATTTTCCTTGCGCAATCACAAAGCCGCCCGGATGCTGCGACAGATGGCGGGGAAAACCCAGCAACTGCTGCGCCAGGCCGGCCCACTGCTGCGACAATTTCGCCTCCGGGTCGAGCCCGCATTCGGCCAGGCGCTCCAGCAGATCGCGCTTGCCGTCGAACCAGCGATGCGCCTTGGCCACTTTTTCCACGATGGCCAGGTCGATCCCCAGCGCCCGGCCGCTGTCGCGCAAGGCGCTCTTCGGCCGGTAGCTGATCACCACGGCCGCCAGCGCGGCCCGCTCGCGGCCATATTTGCCATAGATATATTGAATCACCTCTTCGCGCCGCTGGTGCTCGAAGTCGACGTCGATGTCGGGTGGCTCGTTGCGTTCGCGCGACATGAAGCGCCCGACCAGCGAATTACCGCGCGCCGGGTCCACTTCCGTGATGTGCAGGCAATAGCAGACGGCCGAATTGGCGGCCGAGCCCCTGCCCTGGCACAGGATGTTTTGCGAGCGGGCAAAGCGCACGATGTCGTACACGGTCAAAAAGTATGCTTCATACGACAGCTCGGCGATCAGCGCCAGCTCCTGCTCGATCTGCTCCTGCACGTTGGCCGGAATACCCAGCGGAAAGCGGAGGCGCGCACCCGCATACGTCTCTTCGCGCAGATAGGTCGCCGGCGTGTGGCCGTGCGGTACCAGCTCGACTGGATAGTCATAGCACAGGCTGGCGAGGGAAAATGTACACTTCTTGGCGATGCGCAAGGTTTCCGCCAGCGCTTGCGGCGGATACACATTGGCCAGGCGCAGGCGCGCGCGCAGATGCTGCTCCGCGTTTTGCGCCAGCGCATAGCCGCAATCGCCCACGGGCTTGCCCACGCGTATCGCGCACAGGGTGTCGAGCAGGGGCTTGCGCGAACGCACGTGCATGCACACATGGCCCACAGCCACCACGGACAAGCCCAGCGCCTGCGCCGCCGCCTGCACGGCGCTGCGGTGTGCGTCATCCTGCGCCCGCTGCAGCAGGTTCAGGCCGATCCAGCTGCGCTCGCCGCCAAAGGTGGACACCATCCACGCTCCCTGTGCGCGCAGCGTCCCGGACTGGGCCGGGTAGCTGGGCAGCAAGATCATCAGGCAGCCGGGCAAGCCCTGCAAATGGGCAAACTCCGCCGAAGGCGCGGCGAAATCATCAGGCGTCAGCAAATAGCTGCCCTTGGCCGCCCGCGTGCGCGCCATGGTGATCAGTTCCGACAAATTGCCGTAACCGTCGATGTCTTGCACAAGCGCCAGCAAGGACAGGGCCGGACTGCCGTCGGCCTGCGTCAAGTGAAAATGCGCGCCGATAATCAGCGGAAAACCAGCCCGCTTGGCCGTCGCATGGGCGCGCACGACACCGGCCAGCGAGCACTCGTCCGTGATGGCCAGCCCCTTGTAGCCTAGCTGAACGGCGCGCGCCACCAGCTCTTCCGCATGCGAGGCCCCATGCAGGAAGCTGAAATTGCTCAGGCAGTACAACTCAGCATACTCGGGTAAGACTGCGCCCCACATGATCCACCTCAATACTGTATATAAATACAGTATATTATACTTATCTGGAATCGGGCTTATCGTTTATGCTGATGTTTTACCTTGCACATCATCCGCCATGATCGTCCACTTATTAAAATGTTTCGGCGCCGCACCCGGTGGCGGCAATGCGGCGCTGGTCGTGGAGAACGACGACAGCAGTGAAACGGCGCGCCAGCAATTCGCCCGCGAGCGCAATGTGAGTGCCTGCGTCTTCCTCGACCGGCAAGCGGACGGCGGCATCGTGCTTGACTATTTTTATCCGCACACGCGCAGTCCCCTGTGCCTGCATGCCACCCTGGCCGCCGCGCATGTGCTGCTGACGGCGCCTGGCGCCCCGGCAACCCTGACGGTAAGCACGGCCATGCGCGGGCAAGCCTTGCAGCTGGAGTGCAACGCCGCCGGTCTATTCATCAGCCTGGCGCCGCAGCCGGCGCCTGCCGTCATGCTGGAAAAATATGTGCCGTCCGAACTCATGGGCCAACACATGCACTTGCTGTCGCCGCCCGTCATCGCCTCTGTCGGCAGTCCGAAGCTGCTGCTGGAAGTGGCCGACCGCACCATCCTGCGCGCGCTGCGGCCGAACCTGGAACTGATCGCCGACTGGAGCGCCTTGCACAAGGTTAACGGCTGCTATGCGTATTGCCGCACGGGCGAGCACGAGTACGAAGGGCGCAACTTCAACCACCTCGATCCGGCGCTGGAAGACAGCGCTACGGGTGTGGCGGCGGGCGCGCTGGCAGCGCATTGGCAACAGTCGCTGAGCCTGCATCAGGGTCACGTGACGCAGCAGCCGTGTTTGATCCAGGTGCAGTACAGCGCGCAGGCCATCCGGGTGGGCGGCATGGTGCAACGCAGCACCTGAATGGGGCATGCCGCACCAGCGCAAGGCAAGCCAGGCAGCAACGAAAAGATAATCAACCAGGAAACAACAGTTACAGCAAATTTGTAATAACAAAACAAAGTATCGCTGGTGAATGCTGAAATGATGGCACTAGAATCAAGTCACGAATCTTGCTCATCAGCCACTTGGAGATACTGCGTGCCGACCCTCACCACCTTGCGTAAAGCAGTCCTTATCAGCCTGTACGGCAGCGCCGCCCTGGCCGTTTTCAGTCCCGCCGCCATGGCCCAGAACACGGAAGCGGCCGCCACGGACGGCCCCGTGCAAACGGTCAGCGTGGTCGGCTCGCGCCGGGTTGCCAGTTCCGCCACCGATACCATGGTGCCGGTCGATATCATTCCCATTTCCAAGGTGGCCGAACAAGGCGGCCAGTTTGACCTGGCGCAATCGCTGCAATACATCTCGCCCTCGTTCAACTCCACGCGCCAGACGGGCGCCGACGGGGCCGACCTGATCGATTCGGCCGCCCTGCGCGGCCTCGGCTCCGACCAGACCCTGGTGCTGGTGAACGGCAAGCGGCGCCACACGACGGCCCTGGTCAACCTGTTCGGCGCGCGCAACCGCGGCAACACGGGCACGGACATGAATGCGATTCCCTTGTTGGCGATCAAGAACGTGCAAGTGCTGCGCGACGGCGCCGCCGCCCAGTACGGCTCGGACGCCATTGCCGGCGTGATCGACATCGAACTGAAGAAAAGCCTGGGCTGCGAAGCGGTGGCC
Source organism: Janthinobacterium sp. BJB426 (assembly GCF_002735705.1). Classification (GTDB taxonomy): domain Bacteria; phylum Pseudomonadota; class Gammaproteobacteria; order Burkholderiales; family Burkholderiaceae_D; genus Janthinobacterium. Next base: position 72,788 of record NZ_PDZL01000010.1, on the reverse strand, counting down.
GGCTACAGCCAGTATTCCGAAGGCGACGGCAAGAATTACATGACCTCCGCCTATTGCGGCATCGCGCTGGGCGACAAGGGCACCCTGGCCATCACGGGCGAATACCTGGACCGGGGCCGCTCGAACCGGGCCGATGCGGACAGCATGCGCATCATCGGCGACACCAAGTCCAAAAACAAGACCCTGTACGTGAATGGCGACTACGCCACCAGCGGCACGGGCAAGCTGTACTTCACGGCCGGCGCGCAGACGCGCGACGCGTCCAGCGCCGCATTCGGCCGGGGCGGCATCGGCAGCGACGACATTCCATCGCGCAATTCGGCCGCCATGTATCCGGACGGTTTCGTGCCTTTCATTAACGGCAAGATCGACGACCAGTACGCCACCATCGGCCACCGCAGCCAGATCGGCGAATGGCATGCGGACTTTTCGCAAACCTATGGCTACAACAAGATGCGCTATGACATCAGCCATACCTTGAACGCCTCGATCGCCAATCTCGACCTGATGAACGGCGGCAAGGGCATCAGCGCCAGCAGCTATGACGCGGGCGGCTTCTCGTTCCAGCAGCTGACCAGCAACGCCGACTTCAGCCGTTACTACGACACAGTGATGCGCGGCATGAACGTGGCTTTCGGCGCCGAATACCGCAGCGAGGAATACAAGATCATGGCCGGCGAACCGGGCTCCTACAGCGACGCCGACGGCGTGGGCGTGGGCGGCAATGCGGGCAGCCAGGGCTTTCCCGGCTTCCAGCCCGGCGACGCCACCAAGGCCAAACGCCACAGCATCGCCGCGTATGGCGACGTGGAACTGGACTGGACGGAGCGCCTGAAGACCCAGGCCGCCCTGCGCTATGAAAAATTCAGCGACTTTGGCTCCACCGTGACGGGCAAGCTGGCCGCCAGCTATAAAGTGGCGCCGAACGTGCTGCTGCGCGGCTCGGCCAGCACGGGTTTCCGCGCGCCATCGTTGCAACAAGTGTATTTCTCGTCCACCTTCACCGACTTCATCGGCGGCGTACCCACCGACGTGGTGCTGGCGCCGAACGGCGGCGCCGTCGCCAACGCGGCCGGTATTCCGAAGTTGAAAGAGGAAAAATCCACCAGTTTTACCTTGGGCACCACCTGGACGCCAACGCAAGCCATTTCCGTCACGGCCGACCTGTACAACATCAAGATCAAGGACCGCATCGTGCTGTCGGGCCGCTTCAACGCGGACAACTACCCGGACCTGGCCGCGCGCCTGGCCCTGCTGGGTGTGGGCGAGGCGCAATTCTTCGTCAACTCCATCGACACGCGCACGCGCGGGCTGGACCTGACGGCCTCGCACAAGGGAGAATTGGCCGGCAACCGCCTGAACACCTTCCTGGCCTTGAATTTGAGCAAAACGGAAGTGACGAAAGTCAAGACGCCCGCCTCGTTGACGGGCTTCGAGGATGTTCTGCTGTCCGAGCGCGAACGCCTGTTCATCGAGCAGGGCGGCCCGCGCGCGAAAGCCACCCTGGGCTTCGACTACATCACGGGCAAGCTGGAATCCGACCTGCGCATCATCTATTTTGGTCCGCAAACCCTGGGCACCTTCAGCGGCACGGCCGAAGGCGTACCGAACGCACGCTATGCGGCCAAGACCTCGGCCGACCTGAGCTTCACCTACAGCATCAGCAAAAATACCAAGCTCACTTTTGGCGGCAACAACATCTTCAACGTCAAGCCGACCACGCAAAACGCGGATGAAACGGATAACGGCTTCAAATACGACAGCGTGCAGTTCGGCCTGAACGGCGCTTCGTATTTCGGACGGCTGTGGGTGAAGTTCTGATCACCGTGTCCGTATAAGAAAACAGCGGCTGCGCCAGCATGGACAGCCGCTGTTGTTATATCGGCATACGCAATTCAATGCTCATCGCCCGCATAGATCCACATCGGTTCTGTTTTCCCTGCCCGCACGAAGCCCACAGATTCATAGAACGCGATGGCCTTGCCGTCCGCTGTCAGCATTTGCTGGTGAAACCCCGAATATTTTTCCAGCATTGCCGCCATCATCCTTCTGCCGACGCCCTGGCCTTGCGCCATGGGATCGACGAGCATATGCGGGAAGTAGACCACCAGATAGCCATCGGAAATGGCATTGCCGATGCCAATCAATTTGCCATCTGCGCGGGCCGTCACCAGGCTGTGGGAATTGCGCAATGCGGCCATCAGCTCCTTGGGCTTTTCTGCGGATGACCAGTGATTGGCCTTGTAGATGGCTATCACTTCTTGCTCGGTAATCACATCATTCATGGAAATTTGCATCGGCACGGCCTTCTTTATGGATGGCGCTGACCTTCGCAATGGGAAGGTCCAAGCGTTTCGACAACATCAACATCTATTGTATCGATCCACGTCCCACCAGTTTCATAACTCATACACTCCCATGCTCCAGTAGCGGCTGCCTTGCCTGTTGCGGGCAAGCCACCCCAATGCCTGCAGCTCTTTGCCGATCAAACGATTCATGATGCCATGTCCGACCAGCAGCACAGGCCCATTGGCGGCAAGCGCGACAAGCCGCTCTGCGGCAGCCCTGGCGCGCCGCCGGGTTATCGCTAGCGAGTCCGCACCGCGCGCATAACCGAACAACCAGAGCAGGCGAAAAATCACTGCCCAGACTTGAGACGGCAACCAGGGCGCTTTCCAGAGGGCAAAGGGAAGCCCGGCCTCAATAAAAATCGCCTCTTGCATGAACGGCAATTCGCCCAATGCCCTGGCCGAGGAGCATGCCCTGGGTGCCGTGCTTGCCACGATGGTTGACGCGGAAAGCGCTGCCAAAGGGCATTCCGCAGGGATGTCATTGTCTTCAATGACGGATTGATTGTAGCGATCAATCCACTGTCCCATTTGCATGGGCGCTATCCAGCGCCCCTTGGCGAGTCGGGGCTCGCCGTGACGCATCAGTGTTATTCGCATGTTCAGTTGAATCGCCTCGCCCATTTATCAGCCTGCCTCATTGCCCCGGCCGCTTCCAGCCAGCACGGCCGCGGTGAACAATCTTTGCCCTGCGGCAGAAAGAACGGATAATAGCGGCTAACTTACTTATGCACATATTGGATTACCATGGAAATTAAAGTCAACTTTCTCGACAAGCTGCGTCTCGAAGCCAAGTTCGACGATTTTACGGTCATCGCCGACCAGCCTATCCGCTACAAGGGCGATGGTTCGGCCCCCGGCCCGTTCGATTACTTTTTGGCATCGTCGGCCCTGTGCGCGGCCTACTTCGTGAAGTTGTATTGCGATACGCGCAATATTTCCACGGAAAATATCCGTTTATCGCAAAACAATATTGTCGATCCTGAAAACCGCTATCAGCAGATTTTCAAGATCCAGGTCGAGTTGCCGGCCGATATCTCGGCCAAGGACCGCCAGGGCATCCTGCGCTCGATCGACCGTTGCACGGTGAAAAAAGTGGTGCAAGCGGGGCCCGAGTTCGTCATTGAAGAAGTCGCGAATCTGGATGCCGATGCACAATCCTTGCTGATGCTCAATCCGGCCGGCGAAGCCAGCACCTATATTGTGGGCAAGGACTTGCCGCTGGAACAGACCATCGCCAATATGTCTGGCCTGCTGGCGGGCCTCGGCATCAAGATTGAAATCGCCTCGTGGCGCAACATCATTCCGAATGTATGGTCGCTGCATATCCGCGACGCGCATTCGCCCATGTGTTTCACCAACGGCAAGGGCGCGACCAAGGAAAGCGCGCTGGCGTCGGCCCTGGGCGAGTATATCGAGCGCCTCAGCAACAACCATTTCTACGCCGGATCTTTCTGGGGTAACGACATCGCCAACGCGGCATTTGTCCATTACCCGAACGAGCGCTGGTTCAAGCCGGGCCGCAAGGATGCGCTGCCGAAAGAGATTCTCGACGCCTACTGCCTCGACATCTACAACCCCGATGGCGAGCTGCGCGGCTCGCACCTGATCGACACCAACTCCGGCAATGCCGAGCGCGGCATCTGCTCGCTGCCGTATGTGCGCCACTCCGATGGCGAGGTCGTGTATTTCCCGTCGAACCTGATTGAAAACCTGTACGTCAGCAATGGCATGAGCGCCGGCAATACCCTGGTTGAAGCGCAAGTGCAATGTCTGTCGGAAATTTTCGAGCGGGCCGTCAAGCGCGAAATCCTCGAAGGCGAAATCGCCCTGCCCGACGTGCCGCAGGACGTGCTGGCGAAGTATCCGGGCATCCTGGCCGGCATCGTCGGCCTGGAAGAACAGGGTTTCCCCGTGCTGGTGAAAGATGCGTCGCTGGGCGGCGTGTACCCGGTGATGTGCGTCACCCTGATGAACCCGCGCACAGGCGGCGTGTTTGCCTCGTTCGGCGCACACCCGAGCCTGGAAGTGGCGCTCGAGCGTAGCCTGACGGAATTGCTGCAGGGCCGCAGTTTTGAAGGCTTGAACGACTTGCCGCAGCCGACGTTTGCCAGCGAAGCCGTCACCGAGCCGAATAACTTCGTCGAACACTTCATCGATTCGAGCGGCATCGTCTCGTGGCGCTTCTTCAGCGCGAAAGCGGATTACGATTTTGTCGAGTGGGATTTTTCCGGCCACGGCGAGAACTCGAATGCCGAGGAAGCGGCGACCCTGTTCGGCATCCTCGCCGACATGGGCAAGGAAGTGTACACGGCCGAATATGACCAGCTGGGCGCCACCGCCTGCCGCATCCTCGTGCCCGGTTATTCCGAGGTATATCCGGTCGAAGATCTGATCTGGGACAACACCAACAAGGCGCTGCTGTTCCGCGCCGACATCCTGAACTTGCACGGCCTGGACGATGCCAGCCTGGAAGACCTGCTCGAACGCCTGGAAAACAGCGAGCTCGACGAGTACGGCGACATCGCCACCCTGATCGGCATCGAGTTTGACGAAAATACCGTGTGGGGCCAGCTGACGACCCTGGAATTGAAGCTGCTGATCCATCTCGCCTTGCAGCAATTCGAAGAGGCGAAAGAGCTGGTGGAAACCTTCCTGCAGTACAACGACAACACGCTCGAGCGCAAACTGTTCTATCAAGCCTTGAACGTGGTGCTGGAAGTGGAACTCGATGACGAGCTGGAGCTGGACGATTACGTCGTCAATTTCCGCCGCATGTTTGGCAACGAACGGATGGACGCGGTGCTGGGCTCGGTGGACGGCAGCGTGCGCTTCTTCGGCCTGACCCCGACCAGCATGCAACTGGAAGGCCTCGACAGGCACCAGCGCCTGATCGACAGCTTCAAGAAACTGCACGCGGCGCGCGCCAAGGCGGCGGCCACAAGCAGCTAAACTGAGCAGGCACAAGCGCTGAACCTGTTCGGCGCCCCCAATTGCATCAGCCATGGGAAATTATTCTAGGGCAACGACTGGCTGGACGATGCGCTGGCGCATGCGGCGGTCGCACGGTCACTGTCAATGTGAAACCTGACGCTGTTTTCAGGAACGACGTGCGCAAGAAGCAGCCTCAGCAACACACCTGCGCACGCGTTTCTACACCTTCCCCGCATGAAAATAGCACCATGACAAAAAAATAATTAACTTGTAGTTGCTTGGGATTGCACGTACATTTCCCTTCGGTAATTGCATGTATCCCATGCAAGGAGGAGCGAAATGAAAGCATTTCCTGCGCTGCCATTATTGGCGCTGCTATTGAGTGGATGCGGCTTTGCACCGCCCAATGCCTATCCGATCTTTCGCATGCCCAGCAACGCGGAAAGCAATGCGCTGACCGAGAGCGTGCAGAGCAATACCTTGTTTGGCGCTCCCGCCACGCTGGCAGAGAGCAAGATATTATTGCTCAAACAAAGATTCTGGTATTTGAAGCTGGCCGAGGATAGCCAGCGCGCCATCTACAACCAGAGCGACTGGGCTTTGACGGGCGGCGCCATCGGAACCGCGGGCGGCCTGCTCAAATCGCTGCCGACAGCGGCACTGGGCGCCGTCATCGGCGGTGGCGCCGGCCTGGTCGCTTCGCGCTACTCACTGGACCAGCAATCGACGCTCTACGCCAAGGCGGCCGACAAGGTGGCCTGCCTGAGCGTCGTCCTGTCGAACTATGAGCAGCGCAAGCGTCCTGTCGCAAGCGTGATCGCCTGGCCCGACAGCATCGAACAACAAACCACTTCTTCGCTCAATGTCGCCTGGCTCTCGGTGCTGGCAGAACTGCGTGCATCGCTGCAAGTGCTCAAGCCGCAAGAAGTAAGCATCAAGCAAGTCATCGACCTGCGCGACCGCTATGCCAGCAACAACATTTTAGTCAACAGTACAGGAAATACTCTCTCGGCCGCCCTGCTCCAGCAGGAACAGGCGCTTCAGCTCCTGCAGAAACAGTCGCGTCAGATACAGGCCAGAGAAATCAAAGAGCCGAGCAAGGCAGCCCAGCTTGCCGCGCTGGCTGCGGCGAACGAGAGGAGTGAAGCCGTTCGCATCGCTCAATTGGCCCAAATTACGGCTTTGGGCGAGCTTGCCCTGGACGAAATCGACTCCTGCGTCCTGATCGGCAAACCCAAGGCGGAATAATCACTTGCTGCGAACTTTCACCCGATTGCGATGACCAACCCAGATTGCGATGAGAAACGGAGCATACCCATGGATAAGCAACTGATCGACCAGATCATCGCAGCGGCCAATAGCGATGCACGGCTGCACGCAGCCCAGCAGCGCGCGGCCGTGGCGCTTGATCTGGACGATGCGCAACCGCCATTGCTCAATGGCTGCGCGGCAACATTGAGCGCACTGCTGATCTCCGTCGGCGTGGATATTCCCCTCACCTTGGGCGCAGGGCACCTGGCGCAACGCCTTGGCGGCAGCGGCGGCCAATCGCGCCGCTGGCAGCGCATCGGCGTAGGCGAGCAGCAGGCCGGCGACGTCGGCGTCACGTATGACCTCAAGAGTCCGCCTGGCGCCGACCACATCTACCTCGTGGCGGAACGCCTCGACGCCGATGCCATGCGCATCGCCGACAACCAGCAGGCGCAGACCCATATACGCCATGCCTCAGGCAATGGCAAAACGCCCACCGAGTATTTCCTGCGGCCCAGCGGTCCGGACATCGCCGCCGTCCCGCTGACGGTATCGGCCTTGCCGCTGCCAGCGCATTTGCCCGCCCAAGTACCGGCCCAGCTGCAGGAAACCATACTGGAAATTGCCGCCCATTCCGAACTGGCGCGTTACGACTGGCCCGGCCGCGGCGTCGCGCCGGCAGGCTACATCAAGGGCATGGCCCTGGCATTTGCCAAGGCGTACCACAACTGGCTAGAAAACGATGCCACTACCGTGAGAATGGCCGCAGCCACGCATGGCAACGACGACAATGATGCGCTGGACTGGTATGCCGGGCAATTCGCGGCCTTGGGCATGCAGAATGACAAGGATGGCGCCGATACGCTGCGGCATCTGTATGTCCTCCTGACGGGCCTGGGCATGCGCGAAAGTTCGGGCCGCTATTGCGAAGGCCGCGACAAGGATGCCCACAATACGGCGGCAAACACGGCGGAGGCGGGACTGTTCCAATCCAGCTATAACCTGATCGGAAAATCTGCCCTGATGCAGCAGATATTCACCTCGTATGCGGGTTCCACGGAACTGCTATCGGTCTTCCAGGAAGGCGTGCATTGCAAGCCCGCCGATCTGGAAAATCATGGTTCGGAAAAGAATGGCCTGGCATTCCAGCAACTATCGAAGTCCTGCCCCGCCTTCGCCGTCGAACTGGCAGCCCTGGGGCTGCGGCTCAGGCGCCGCTTATGGGGACCCATCAACGGCAAGACGGCGGAACTGCGCTTCGAGTGCGACTGGATGCTGCTGCAGGTACAGCATGCGGTGAAGCAATCCATGCAATAGAGGCGGGCAGCGGCCACCACGCGCGCATCGGCTCAGGTGCCGGCCAGCGCCGCGATCTCTTTCTGCATGTTGGCTATCGCCCGCTCGTTATATTGGTCGGCGAAATACGCATCGCCAAACAGCTGGCCCGCCTGCGCCTTGCTGCACAGGTGCTGCAGGGCCAGGCCCCGCTGCTCGTTGAAGCGCACGGGGTCGACGTGCGCGTATTCGCGGACGATGGCTTGCGTGTAGGCTAGATACACCTCTTCATCCTGCCCCAGGATGGCCAGATCGGCGCTGAGCATGGCGTCTTTCAGCGCGTGGCTGATGCCCGGCCCCTGGAAATGGTCGGTGGCGCGTATCAATTGCGCCACATCAAGGTTATCGCCCGCATCAAGGCCGCTGGCCAGCCACAGCTGGGCACTCGCCTCTTCGCTGGAATACAGGGCATCGTCGTCGTGGCTGTAGACGGCGTCGTGGAACCAGAACGCCTTCTTGACCAGCGCGCTGTCACGCTTGGGCGCAAAGGTATTGTCGGCCCACACGCGGATCTCGGACAGGCCGTGCACCAGGTGGTCGAGGTTGTGATAGTGGCGGTCCGCTCCGCCATACGCCTGCGGCCCCGTCAGGTGGGCGAACCAGTGATCCGCCAGCGCGATGTCGTCTGGCGAGGCGGTGGCGTAGTTCCACAGCGCTTCCCACTCCTTGCGCAGGCAGTCGAGTATCCACGCCTGGTAGGCGGGACCGGGGACGAATTTCTTCATGGTCCAGTTCCAGCCCACGGGCCCTTCCAGCGCCTTGACGAAGCTGGAGCTGACGGAACCGAGGTCGCGCGGCGGCATGACGAAGATCGTCTTGGCGCCCTGCAGCACGTCCACATTCGTTTGCTGGATCAGGTTTTCATAGTCGAAATCGGCCGTCGTGCGGATGCCGCGGATCAGGTAGTCGCAGCCATGCTTTTTCGCCGCGCGGGCCGTGTAATCGCCCTTGACGATGACCACCTGCACATTGTCCCAGCCGCACTCGCGCGCGCTCTGTTCGATGATGCGCTTGCGGTCTTCGGCGGGAAATTGCGGCTTCTTGGCGGGATTTTGCGACAGGAACACGATCACCTCGTCGGCGAGCGAACGCGCCTCGCCGATCACCCACATGTGGCCGTTGGTGATGGGATCGAGGGTTCCTGAAAAGCCGATCTTCTGCATGCTGCGCTCCGTTTGCTTGATTGCTTATTGCGCAGACAATATATGCCAGCGGCGCGCGCGTCAATGCAACAGGCCAAAGATCATGATCAAAACGTCATTTTTTCACGGCTTGCGGGAACTCCACGCGCACGCACAGGCCGCCCAGGCGCTCGGATTTGTCCAGCACCAGGCGCGCGCCATGGCGCTCGGCGATGGCCTTGATGATGGCCAGCCCCAGGCCGCTGCCGTTGGCGTCCGTGCCGGGCACGCGGTAGAAGCGGCTGAAGACGCGCTCGCGCTCCTCGGGCGGGATGCCAGGGCCGCTGTCTTCCACCGACAAGGTCACGCCGACGGGGCTGGCGCGCAGGTCGATATCGACCGTGCCGCCCTGCGGCGTGTACTTGATGGCGTTGTCGACCAGGTTGCGCAGCATGATGTTGAGCGCATCGGCCTGCCCCGCCACCTTGGCCGGGTCCATGTGATGCAGGCCAAGGTCGATCTTGCGCGCCTGCGCGATGCCGGCCATGTCGCCCAGCGCCCGCTTGACGACATCGTTCAAGTCCACCGCCTGCAGCTGGTCGCCGCTGGCGGCACTGGCTTCCTGGCGCGCCAGCACCAGCAGCTGCTCGACCAGGCGCGTGGCCCGCTCGATGCCGGCGCTGACGCGGGAAATCGCCAGGCTGCGTTTTTCTTCCGATTCGGCCCGTTCCAGGCTCAATACCTGCAGTTTCAGGGCAGCCAGCGGCGTGCGCAATTCATGCGCGGCGTCGGCAACAAAGTGCTGCTGCGCGTCGAATGCCGTTTTCACGCGCCCGAACAGCAAATTCAATTCATGCACCAGGGGGCGCACTTCGTCAGGCAAGCCCGCTTCCGAGACGGGCGACAGGTCGTCCGCCTGACGCGCCGCCACCTGCTTGCGCACGCGCGAGACGGGCGCCAGCGAACCGCTGACGACCCACCAGACGACCAGCATCAGGATAGGCGCCATCAGCGCGATGGGACCGACCGTGCGCAGCGCCAGGCTGCCGGCCATGCGCTTGCGCACGGCCATGTCCTGGGCGATCTGCACGGTCTGGGAACTGGTTTGCACGGAAAAGATGCGGTAAGTCGTGCCGTTGGCTTTCACGTTGGAAAAGCCCAGCACGGCGCGCTGCGGCAGTTCCGCGCGCGTGATCGAACGGAACACCTGCACGCCGTCCGGCGTCCACACCTGCACCACCATATCGTTGTTGACGGGGTCGGCCGGCAAGGCTTGCGCATGGTTGGCCAGCGGCGCGCCGGAGCGCAGCGACAGGGCCATCTGCTGCATGTGGTAATCAAAAATCTGGTCGGCGTCGTACAGGGCGCTGCGGTAGGCGATCGACGCTTGCGCCAGCGCCGCCATGATGATGGCCGCCAGCAAAAACCACAGCAGGCGGCCGCGCAGCGAATGCGTCACCGTGACCTTCATCCTCATGCCTTGGGCACCATATAGCCAAGGCCGCGCACGTTCTGGATCAAGTCGCTGCCCAGCTTCTTGCGCAAGCCATGGATATACACTTCCACGGCATTGCTGTTGACTTCATCCTTCCAGCTGTACAGCTTTTCTTCCAGCTGCGCGCGCGACAGCACGATGCCGGGACGGGCGATCAGCGCTTCCAGCACGGCCCATTCGCGCGCCGACAGGTTGACGGGGTGGCCCTCGGCGATCACTTCGCGCGTCAGCGGATTGATACTCACGCCCTGGTGCTCGAAGATCGGTTCCGGCCGCCCCGAGGCGCGCCGCAGCAGGGCACGTATGCGTGCCAGCAATTCGTCGAGGTCATACGGTTTCAGCACGTAATCGTCGGCGCCCGCGTCGAGGCCGGCGATGCGCTGCTCGACGGCGTCGCGCGCCGTGGCCACCAGCACGGGCGTGTCCAGCTTGCGCAAACGCATCGAGCGCAGCACGTCGAGGCCATCCTTGCGCGGCAAGCCCAGGTCCAGCAGCACCAGGTCATAGGTCTGCGTCTGCAGGGCCGTGTCGGCCATGTCGCCATCCTTGACCCAGTCCACCGCGTAATGCTCGGCGCGCAGCAAGTCGAGCACCACCTCGCCGATCATCGTGTCGTCTTCTACCAGCAATAAGCGCATGGTTTGCCTCTCTATCTCGTTACTCGTGTGTTCAACCCAGGCGTACTGGAATGAATATCTTGTCGGGGCCGCGCTGGATCAGCAAGGCGACCGACTTGGCGGATTTTTCCACCACATCGCGCACCTGCTCGACCGTGTTGACGGGACGGCCATTGACCGACAATAGCACGTCGCCCGGCTGCACTCCGGCATTCGCCGCAGCACCGCCCGCGTCTTCCACCAGCAGGCCGGCGCTGATGCCCGCCTCGCGTTTTTCATCCGATTGTAACGGACGCAGGGCCAGGCCCAGCTTTACCTTGCCGGCGGCGCTGTCGCTCTTCGCCACTTCGGCCACCTTGTCGGCCGCATTGCCCAGGGTCGCCGTCAGGCTGACGATCTTGCCGTCACGCCAGACATCCATGCTGATCTTGTCGCCTGGCAAGGACGTGCCCACCAGCGCCGGCAAGTCCGCCGAGCCGATGATGCGCTGGCCATTGACCTTGCGCACCACGTCGCCCGACTTCAGGCCCGCCTTGTCAGCCGGGCTGCCCCGCTCCACATTGGCCACCAGCGCGCCTTCCGGCGTGGCCAGCTTGAACGAGTCGGCAAAGCCCTGGTTGACTTCCTGCACCGTCACGCCCAGCTTGGCATGGCTGGCCTTGCCCGTGGCGACGATCTGGTCCTTGATGCGGCCGGCCAGGTCAATGGGGATGGCGAACGACAAGCCCTGGAAGCCGCCCGTCTGGCTGTAGATCTGCGAATTGATGCCGACCACTTCGCCGCGCGTGTTGAACAGCGGGCCGCCCGAATTGCCGGGGTTCACCGCCACGTCCGTCTGGATGAAGGGCACATTGCTGTCGTCCGGCAAGGAGCGACCCTTGGCGCTGACCACGCCGGCCGTCACCGTGCTGTCGAAGCCATAAGGAGAGCCGATGGCCAGCACCCACTCGCCCACTTTCAGGTCGCTCGAATGGCCGAGCGGCACGATGGGCAGGTTGTTGGCGTCGATTTTCAATACGGCAATATCGGTCTTCGGATCCGTGCCCAGCACCTTGGCGCGGAATTCGCGGCGGTCGTTGAGCTTGACGGTCACTTCGCGCGCATCGCGCACCACGTGGGCATTCGTCATGATGATGCCGTCCGGGCTGACGATGAAGCCGGAACCAAGGCCATGCGTCGGTACGTCGCGGCCACCGCGCTGTCCGCCTTGCGGTCCCTGGAAGCGGCGGAAAAATTCGAGGAACGGGTCGTTGCCGAAGTCGTCATTGCCGGCCTGGGCCGAGGGGTCATAGGCCACCTTGGTGCTGCCCGTGACGCTGATATTCACCACGGCGGGGCTGTTGCGCGCGGCGATCTGGCTAAAGTCGGGCAAGGCCACCAGCGGCGAGGCCGCGGCAGGCGCGACAGCGGCGGCCACGGGTGCTGCGGCGGCGGCCGCTGCGGCATTCGCGCCGGCATTGTTCTGATGCACCACCATGGCGCCGCCGGCGCCCAGCACACCGATCGCGGCCAGCGCGGCTACGGTGCGTTTGATTTTCAGGGATGCGGTATTCGTTTGCTGTTCCATGAATTGCTCCTCATTCAATGAGATTTTGATGTATGCAATAGTGGGCCACGAGTCTTAGGCGGTGCTTAACATTTTTCCATTTGGAAACAAGCATTTGCGCCTTTAAGCAGGGTTTAATCTTGCCTGCCGCACGCAGGTTGCATGGCGATCAAGGAGTACCCGAGCGGGCTCCGGACGTGACACTGGCCGGATCAACCGGCCAGTATTTTACTGCATGGAAAGAGCCTACCTGGGCGCCCGAGGGGCGCCGGGATCAGCTCGGCTCAGATCAGGCTGCCTGGCGCTGTTCCAGTACGCTGACGGTATCGCCGCCGCTGCCGATCTCGATCTTGCGCGGTTTCAGAGCTTCCGGCACTTCACGCACGAGGTCGATGGTCAGCATGCCGTTTTCAAACGTGGCGCCCGTGACCTTCACGTGGTTGGCCAGCTGGAAACGCTGTTCGAAATCGCGGGCAGCGATGCCGCGGTGCAAGAACGTGCGCTCGACGCCATCTTTCTGCTTGCGGCCCGTGACGTGCAGGGAGTCGCGTTCCGTGATGATGTCGATCTCTTCGCGCGAGAAGCCGGCCAAGGCCATCACGATGCGGTACTTGTCTTCCGACACCAGTTCGATGTTGTATGGGGGGTAGCTCGGTTGTGCATCGGCGCGCTGTTCGTTGAGCAGCTGTGCCAGGCGGTCAAAGCCAATGGCGGAACGATACAGGGGAGCAAGGTCAAAAGTACGCATGATAACTATCCTTTTCAAATGAAGCGATAAGAGGGGCGGACCTCACCGTGAGCATCCGCCTGTTACCGATATACGGCCTGTCAACGCCCTTTCAAGGCCTTGAAATTGGCGAAAAGCGCCCCAGACGGCGAAGAATTTGTAAGAAATTTTTACATGGCCCATCCAGGGGGATTTTGCATGGCGTCCCCCATGCGGTGCCGGCTTTTGGTGTATGCTGGCGGCATGAATAATGACACCGACATCCAGCTCAGCGGCCCCTTCAAGGCCACCGACGGCTCCGGCCGTGCCCACGACATCAAGGCCATCCGCATCTTCGACGAAGGCTACGGCATCATCGACGTCTACGTCGATTTCGCCGCCCCGCTCGAAGCGGGCGCCTACAAGGACAAGACCCTGGTCGGCCACATCCTGACCCGCCTGCGCAGCCTCGGCTACGTGGGCCCCGACTTCGGCCATGGCGACCTTGGCCTGCAAGACAAGAAACTGATCGTCCTGGAAGCGCCCGAGGAATTTTCCGCCTTTGCAATCAGTAAAGGCTGGAAGGATCTTTCGGCAGAATTCGACGAGGACTAAGCCGTTTTCTCCCCATCTGCGCCGTACCCGCATCTTGCCGGTACGGCGTTTTTCATGGGCGACCGCTTAGTTCAGCTTAGTTGATATAGCGCGCGCTCCAGGCGGCAATCACATTGGCGACATAGGCGGCGTCATCGCGCCCCGTCAATAAATGGTCGGCATCGTCGAGCGAAACGAAGCTTTTCGGGTGCTTGGCTGCCGTAAAGATCTCCATCGCGTTCGACAGGCTCACCGTCGTGTCGTTCGGTGCGTGCATCACCAGCAGGGCGCGGCGCAGGCCGGCGATGTGCTCTTTTAAACTGTGGCTGCCCGCGTCGTCGACGAATTGCTGGCGGATGCGGAAGGGCCGCCCTTCCAGCTGCACCAGCGCCTCGCCTTCCGCGGCGATCTGCTCCAGGTGCGCGCTGAACATGCGCGTCACGTAGGCGGGCGTGCTCGGGGCGGCCAGGGTGGCAATGGCGATCGCTTCCGGCACTTGCGACGCGGCAGCCAGCACGGCGGCGCCGCCCAGGCTATGGCCGATCAGCAATTGCGGGGCCGCATGTTTTGCACGCAGGAAATCGGCGGCGGCGACCAGGTCGTCCACATTCGACGAGAAATTGGTGGCGGCGAACTCGCCCTCGCTGGCGCCCAGTCCCGTGAAGTCGAAGCGCAGCACGGCGATGCCGTGCTCCGTCAAGCCTTGCGCGATGCGCCGCGCGGCCAGCACGTCCTTGCCGCAGGTAAAACAGTGGGCGAACAGCGCGTAGGCGCGGATGGCGCCGTCGGGCGCATCGAGGCGCGCTGCCAGCACATGGCCGTGCGCGCCGGGAAAATCTTGCCGGGTGGATTTCATTGTCTCAGATCAAAGCTGCCGCACAGGGCGGCCGATGACGCATTGTAGCGCCGGCCGGCCACAGCTGTTTTAGCCACGCGATGGGATGTCGACACCCTTGATGACGGCTGGCCTGGCCAGAAACGCGTCCAGCGCGCGCTGCACATTCGGGAAGCTGCTGAAACCGACGAGATCGCCTGCGCCATAGAAACCCACCAGGCAGCGCACCCACGGGAAGATGGCGATGTCGGCAATCGTGTACTGACTACCCATGATCCAGTCGCGGCCCTGCAGGCGCTGCTCGAGCACGCTCAGCAGGCGCTTGGCCTCGCCGATATAGCGTTCCAGCGGCCGCTTGTCCTCATAGTCCTTGCCGGCGAATTTGTGGAAGAAGCCCACCTGGCCAAACATGGGGCCGATACCACCCATCTGGAACATCAGCCATTGGATCGTTTCATAGCGCAAGCCCGCGTCCTGCGGGATGAACTTGCCCGTTTTCTCGGCCAGGTACAGCAGGATGGCGCCCGACTCGAACAGGGCCAGCGGCTTGCCATCGGGACCGTCCGGGTCGAGGATGGCGGGAATCTTGTTGTTCGGATTGAGCGACAGGAAGGCGGGCGACAGCTGGTCATTTTGTTCGAAGCTGACCAGGTGCGGCTCGTACGCCAGGCCCAGCTCTTCCAGCAGGATGGAAACCTTGATGCCGTTCGGCGTCGGCAGCGAGTACAGCTGCAGGCGTTCCGGATGCCGGGCAGGCCATTTTTGGGTGATGGGGAAGTCAGAAAGTTGGGACATGGTAATCCTTATTGAGGTGGTTGACGCGGCCAAGAGAGCAAGTATAGCCAAGCATGGCAGTTTCAGCAGGACAGCGCATTCAGCCAAACAAGCCATGCAAAAACCAGCGCGGCGCGGCGTCTTCTCCGCTGCCGGCGATGCGTTCGCGGTAGACCCAGTAATGGGCGTGGTCGAGGCCTTCGGCGATGAAATAATCGCGCGCCTGCGACTGGCCCCACCAGCCTGCCTCGATGCGCTCGGCGACAGACACCATTTTCAGGGGCGAGCCATAGAACGGCCGGTGCTCGCGCATCAGCAGGGCGATGGGCTGGGCCAGCAGCCAGCCGGGACGGGGCATGCCGGACAAGCCGGGCGGCAAGTCGGACACCGTGTTCCTGCCGCCTGGCTTGGCCGGCAACGGCAACCACTGGTTGGCCGCCTCGGGACGGTAATCGGCGCGCGGCGCGGCCTGCAAGACATTGTCGCTCCCCAGGCGCGCCACCAGCAATTCCAGCAAGCGCTGGCGCTCCTGCGGCGTACCGCCCGGTTCGGGGAACAGGGTATCGCTGGGCGGCGCCATCGGCTGCACCTGCAGCGCTTCCAGAGTAAGGCCGATCACGGGCGCGTCCAGCACCAGCTGCGCCAGGCGCTCCTTGAGCAAACGCACCAGGTGCTCGTCGCGCCAGACGGCCTCGCCCAGCGCCAGGTCGATGATGGTGGGCGGGCGCGCCACCCTGCCCCGCTCGTGCGCCAGCAGCAACTGTATGCGCTCGACGGCAAATTGCCGCGCGCACAACCAGCCCGTCATTTGCTGCAGCAGCCGGCGCGCGCCGAACAGCAGCGCGTCAGCGTGCTCCACGCGGTCGAACAATTCCAGGCTGGCGCGGAACGTGGGCGGCGCTTCGAGCCACACGAACAGTTCCGTGCTGTGGCCATGCGCATCGTCGAGCATGTCGAGCAAGGCCCCGCCGCAGCGGCGCTGCAAGCCAGGGCGCGGCAAGTGGCGCAGCTGCCCCAGGGTGCGGCAGCCGATGCCCTCGAACCAGTCCAGATAGGCGCGCGCGGGCGGCAGCAAGGCGCACGGCAGGCCGTCGAGACGGCGCACCAGGCTGGCCATGCCCAGCACGCGGCCCCGGCGCGTGCCGGCGCGCGCCAGCAGCCAGGCGCCGCGCGCCGTGGGGGCGCACGACAGCTGGGCCGTGTAGCCGAGCGCGCGCAAGCTGGCCGCGATCTGCCGGCACAGGGCGCGCACGCCACCAAACAGGCGCAGGCTGGCGCCCGCATCGACGAGCAGGGTCGCTTCCTCGCCCTGCGCCACCAGCGGCGAGTATTGCAGCAGCGCCAGCGCCACCGCCTGCAGCGCCTGCGCTTCCAGTTCAAGCGAGCGCTCGTGCAGGCGCGCCTGCGGCGCCAGCATCAGCGCGCCGGCGCGGCGCATGCCCGGCCGGATACCGGCCGCCCGCGCCAGCGGCGACAGGGCCATCACTTGCTCCTGCTCCAGCACCACGCCGAGGCTGTCAGCCGACCAGCGCGGGCAAAATACTTCGAGCGGAAGCCGGGGCAGGCACAGGCCGATCCAGAGTCGCATGGCGTGGCAATAATGAAGGAGGTTGCAGGGGCAGGAACAGGGGCGCGTCGCGCTGCGGTCCCCGGCGTTTGATGAAGCCGATCTCGATGCCGCCGGCGGCCGGGCGCACGGACAGGCGCAGCGGCGCCGGCGACGCATCCTGCGCGCCGTGCAAGGGGCGCAGCATGCAGAACAGGGTATTGCCTCCTTGCGCAGCCAGGTGCAGGCGGCGCAGGCTGTCGGCGCGCACGTGCGGCTGCCAGAACAGCAAGGCGCCGCAACTGCCGCTGCGCAAGATGTTTTCCGCCGCCCACAGGGCATCCTTGCTGCCGGCGCTCTTGAGCCACAGCAGCTGCGACGGCGCCAATCCCTGCGCCACCAGGGCCAGCGCCTGCGGCGGATGGGGCGGCTGCAGCAGCACGATGGGCAAGCCCGGCAGCTGCGCCAGCGCGGGCGCCAGCAGGCGCAATTCGCCACTGCCTGGCTGCTGCACCAGCAGATCGATGAGGCTGCCGCTGGGCCAGCCGCCGCCGGGCAACTGCGCGGACAGGGCGGCAAAGCCCGTGTCCAGGCAGCGCGTGGCGCCCTGCCCCAGCTGCGATGCGCGCCATAAGGACGGGTGCAAGGCTTCCGGCGAGGCCATCAATTGAGAATGTTGCATAATTGAATATGAAGATGAATACTGTATGCATATACAGTACTATCCAGTCCTGCTTTTGGCAAGGCTTATCTGCGCAGCGCCTGCCCGGAGGCCGCTCCGCCATGTCCGAAAAACCCCGTTTCTGGCATCGATTGCTGTACCATAAGCACTCTCCTTACCGCTCGGCAATGCACCGGGCGGCTTCCTCCGTCCATAAGGAAACGCATTTGACCACCATCCAAATCATCAGCGCCATCGTCTTCGGCCTTGCGCTCATCCACACCTTCGCCGCCAAGTCGTTTGAAACATTATCGAGGCGCCATCCCCGCCATGCGGGCCTGCTGCATTTACTGGGCGAAGTGGAAGTCGTGTTCGGCTTCTGGGCCTTTATCCTGATCATCATCATGGCCTTTGTCTCGGGCGGCGATGCGGCCATCGAGTATGCCGAGTCGCGCCATTACACGGAGCCGCTGTTCGTCTTTGTCGTCATGGTCGTGGCCGCCTCACGCCCCGTGCTCGACGCCGTACAGCGCCTGTTGAAAGGCGTGGCGCGCGTGATGCCGCTGCGCACGGAACTGGCCCTCGTCTGGCTGGGCCTGGCGCTCGTGCCCCTGACGGGTTCATTGATCACGGAACCGGCCGCCATGACCCTGGCCGCGCTGATGCTGGCGCCGCAAATCTTCCGCCCGGGCATCCCTGAATGGCTGAAATACGGCGCGTTGGGAGTGCTGTTTGTCAATGTTTCCATCGGCGGCACCCTCACCTCGTACGCAGCGCCGCCCGTGCTGATGGTGGCCACCACGTGGAACTGGGATAGCGCCTTCATGGCCAGCCATTTCGGCTGGAAGGCCGCCATCGCCGTGCTGATCAACGCCACGGGCGTGAGCATCTTGCTGCGCAAATATCTGCACAGCAACACTTCCGACATCAAGCCGAAAGCCGGTGAAGTGGAAGCGCCGAAAGTGCCGCTGGCCGTCAGCCTGGTGCACATGATCGTGCTGGCCGGCGTGGTCACCCTGGCGCACCATCCCGTGCTGTTCATCGGCCTGTTCCTGTTCTTCCTCGGCTTCGTGCAGGCGTATGAGCGCTATCAAAGCCCGCTGATCCTCAAGGAAGGCTTGCTGGTCGGCTTCTTCCTCGGCGGCCTGGTGGTACTGGGCGGCATGCAGCAATGGTGGCTGCAGCCCATCGTTTCCAGCCTGAAGCCGCTGGCCCTGTTCTTCGGCGCCCTGGGCTTGACGGCCATTACCGACAATGCGGCCCTCACTTACCTCGGTTCGCTGATCGTCGGCATGACGGACGAAGCAAAATACATGCTGATGGCTGGCGCCGTGGCCGGCGGCGGCCTGACCGTCATCGCCAACGCGCCGAACCCGGCCGGCGTGGCCCTGCTGCGCCGCGGTTTCAAGGATGAATCGATCGGCGCCGTCGGCCTGCTGGCCGGCGCGCTGCTGCCAACGGCCGTGGCGGGCCTGGCCTTCCTGGCGTTGTAAGCTGCATCGCGGGGCGGCTGCCGGCCGCCCTGCCCTCCCTCAGTTTCCCTCCTCAGTTACCTTCATACACCAAAAAATGCAGCCGATCATAGAACAGGCTGTAGGCATAATCGAACGTGCCCACGCTGCGAAAGCCCTTGTGCAGATACACTTGCAACGCTTCGCTCTTTTCCCACACCGTCAGGGTGATACGCGCACAGCCCTTGCGGCTGGCCAGGTCGCGGATTTCATGGAACATTTGCCGAAACAAGCCCTGGCCCCGGTATTTCTCGTCGATGGCCAGGCTGCTGACGAAACAGTCGTCGGCGCGCGCATGCGCGAGCACGAAGGCGTCATACGCATCGTCAAGCGCCTTCATGTCGTCGCGGTAATATGACACGGCGCCGCAGGCCTGGAACTCGTCCATCGTCGCGGCCGTGAAAAAGCCGATGAAACGCCCGTCCTCGTCATGCAAGCCGTGGATGTGCGCCAGATACGGATCGATATTTTGCCGCCGCTGCAGTTCGACTAACTGCAGATTCAATTTATTCCCAAAGGAACAGTATTCCAGGTAACTGGTGGCAAACAGCAATTTGGCCATGCGGTTCTTCGCCTCGTCGCCCAGCAGTTCTCCCGCCACCAGTGTGAGCGGCGCATGCGACAGCAGGCCCGCCTGCGCCTCGTCACCTGGCGGGGCGGCATCGCTGGTGGCCGGCATGCGGCTGCCGTGGCGGCCCACGGTCGGGCGCCAGAAGTTGCCGGCGGCAATCTGCTGCGAGCGGTGGGCCAGCAGGTAACGGCAAAAGACGGCATTCACGCGGTCGAGCTGCGGGTCGTCCGACAGCACCGAGTAATAGTGAAAGTGGTCGATGTCCGCCCGCAACTGGGCAGCATACGCCATGCGCGGCACTTCCTCGATATCGAACACGTCGACGATATTGACGAGGCTCAAAGGATCGTCGAGCTGCCAAGCGATTTCATCGAGCCGCGCCACGCAGCGCGCGTACGCGCGCCGTTCCTCGTCGCTCAAGGGGATGTGCATGTCGGTAATGATATCGTCCAGCAAGCGCATGCCGCGGATGCCGCCCGCCACCGCTTCGCGCGCGCCGTCATACAGCACGCAATAGCGCTGGTAGAACTCGGCATGGCTGAGCAGGGTCACGCCCAGGTTTTTCTTCCATTCGGCATAGAACTGGCCAAACAGCTGCGCCTCGAATTGCGGGCAGGAACGGGGAACCTGCGCATCGATACCAGCATAGGCGAGGTTCACATTGCGCTGGATCACGCGCAGCGCGGCATCGTTCTTCTTGGCGATCAGCATGCCCGTTTCATCGAGAAACAGATTCATCCAGCTGACATGCCGGCGCTCTTCGCTGTCATCGGCGTTGCGCTGGAAATAATCGGGCACTTCCGGCTTCATCAGGAAAATCGTCGCCGGATTGTGCGGGATCGTATCGACATCCATATACATGCCGCCGTATTCGCACATGATGAGGATGCGAAAATAATCGGACAAGGTGGCGAAGTAGCGCTGCGTATGCAGGGTATCGAGGATATCGAAGCGGGCCGGCGCGAAATCGAGCGCCAGCGCGCGCAGCGAGTTGATATGCAGGGTCGTGCCGCCGATGGCGTAGCGGCCTATCGTGTAGCGCCCGGCGCCGCCCGTGGGGCTGAAGCGCTCGTCATCGCGCAGCTGCTGCGCATCCCACACCCACAGAATGGAGACGTACGGCGCGCCGCCGTTGTAGCGCACGTCGTCGAGCGCCGCGCCCCACTGCCCGATCGCCTCACAGGCGATGTCCGGCAATGGTCCGCCCATCCAGATGCGGTGCAGGTAGCGCTCGTCGTCACCCAGCGCGCGCGTGGGGATGCAGCTGAGCGAGGAACAGCTTGCCGCATTGAAATGGTTGAAGTTCAGGGCGACAAAGCTGCGCAGGGCCGCGATGCCCGCCTGGTGCTCCACGGCCAGTCGTTCCAGATCAATGCCGGGGGGCCGGACATCGGCCAGGGTGATGTAATCGAGTTTCAGCCGGTTGATGCGAAACTCGTATTCCAGGTTGAAAATCTTTGCTTGATCGTGTTTCGAGGCCAGGTCATCTATTTTCATGGGCGCACCATTTTCCGCAGGAGAGTGTCAATGAACTTCGCAGGAGGTAAAACAAGGTCGACAACATGCGCATCGCTGCGCCATCAGTGCCGGGCCAGCAGCACCTCGCTTTCCCGGCGCCCCGCCATACCCCGCGCAAACAGCAGCAGGCAGGCGGCGATGACCACGATGACGGGGATATTGAGCAGCGCATACGTTTCCAGCGCATAGCCGAAGCGCTGGCACAGCACGTTGTACAGCTGCAGCCAGGCGGACAGATAAATGCAGTAAAGCAAGCTCATGGCGGCCGTCGTGAGTGTCATCGATTCCTTGCTGGCCGTAATCGCGCTGCGGATCAGGGCGCCGTTGAACAGGCCGAAGCCGATGGAATAGACAAACATGCAGGCGGCAAACACGTCGACGTGATGGCGACCCGCGCCGGCGCCCAGCATGCCGGCGGCCGCGATCAGCCCGCCCAGGCGCAGCAGGGACACGAGCGGGAAATCCTGGCGCAAACGCTGGATGGCGATGCTGCTGAGAACGAAACCGGACAAAATCACGCATTGCAGGGCGATATACGTGGCGTAGGACGCGCCCATTTCCTGCAGCACGAAGAGGGGCGAAAAGCCGATCCAGGCCGTCAGGGGCACGGTGGCCAGCCCGGCCGTGAACATGCCGAACATGAAGCGCCCGTTGCTGAAAATGGCGACATAGCTGCGCACGATGGCGGCCAGGTCCAGGCGCGTGACCTTGGGCGCCGCGCGCGGCATGGTCTTGAACAGGCCCAGCAGGGACAGCAGCGCCAGCAGGCCCGAGAGGAAAAAGACGTAGCGCCAGTCCAGCCGGCTGATGATGGCGCTGCCGAGGATGGGGCCGGCCAGGGGCGCGAGGATGGTGGTGCTCGACAAGATGCTGCTGAGCTTGACGGCCGCCATGTCGTCGAACAGTTCATGGATCATGGCATAGCCGACGAAGATGAAACAGCAGCCCATGCCCTGGATGAAACGCGCGGCGAGAAATTGCTCGATCGAGGCGGAAAATGGCACGGCCAAGGTGGCCAGCAGGAACAAGGTATTGCCAGTCAACACCAGCTTGCGCTTGCCGATGGTGTCGGCCAGCGGCCCCAGGAAAATCTGCAGCGAGCTGCCGCCCAGCAGATACAGGCTCAGGGACAAGGGGACGAATTTTTCCTCTGCCTGGAACTCGCCGACGATGCCCAGCATGGCCGGCATGATCATGTCGTTCGACAAATAAATATTCAGTTCAAAAACGAGAAAAAACGCAAAAAACCACAGCAACTGCTTGGACTTGATGGACATGGCGCGTTCCGTAACGTGGGTGGCTGCCGTCAGTGCATGCCAGCCGTCGGGGCATGGGACGGCGGACACGGATCACACTGAAAACGTGTACCAATTGTATACCAATTAGTATTTTTAGCGCCTTATTTTGTTATTTTTAAATACCGGAACAATACCACTTTATAAAATTCATGGTGCTGCGGCATTTGGAATCTGCGCTGGAAAGGGCACGGCCAGCGTGCCGGCGCGCGGCAGCAGCCGTACGGGAGAAAGGAAAACGATGCGTACCAGTACCTGCGCACCGTTGCGGCGCGCAGCACGCTGGCTTACCGGCGGCGGTGGCTGGCGAAGAAATCGAGCAGCATCTTGCTGGCGTCGGGCTTGGCCTTGTCGTTGAATGGCAGACTGGCGTCGCCGCCGCTCCACGCGTGCTCGAGGTGCTCGACCTGCGCCACGCGCAGCAGCACATCCTTGCCCACCTGATAATCGTGCAGCCCATACGCATGGGCCGGATTGCGTCCGCCCGCCGCGCCGCCAGGCAAACGCTGCGCCGTCACCACGGTATCAACCGGCAAGCGGTTGACGCGCACGCTCTGGCGCACCAGCTGCGTCTGGTTAATGGGACGCACCACCTTGTCGGCCAGCCCTTGCAGCAGGATGGTGGGCAGGCGGGGAAACGCGGGCTGGCGCGCCAGCAGTTCATCGATGGCCGCGTCGGCACGGGCGCTGGCGCCATGCTGCATCACGCCCAGCGCGCCGATCAGGTTATGCCCGGCGCCAAACACGGGCCCGGAATGCAGGCCCAGCGCGGCAAACAGATGGGGATGGTTCAGGGCCACGATATGCGCCATGCCGGCGCCGGCGGAAATGCCGCAGATATAGATGCGCGTGCGGTCGATCGCATAGCGGGCCGCCACCTGCTCGATGGCGCCGACGATCAGGCGCACGTCGCCGCCCCCCTCCTGCGTCAGCTTGTCGTACCACTTCCAGCAACGGCGCGCATGCGAACGCAGCGATTGCTGCGGATACAGCACGGCATAGCCCTTGCGTTCGGCCAGGCGGTTCATGCGCGTACCTTCGGCAAACTGCGTGGCACTCTGTTCGCAGCCATGCAGCATCACCAACAGCGGCCGGCCCCGGCTGCGCATGGCGGCGCTTGGCGCCTTCTCGGGCAAGTACAGGAAATATGGCAGGCGCCGGCCCGGCAACTGACCCAGTTCAGGCAACGGTGCATAGTGGGCGGCCAGCCACTTGCCCGGCGGGGGCGCCGTTCGCTTGCGCACGCGCGGTGGCGACAGGGGCGTGGCAAAGGGTGCCAGGGCGGGCACGGCGCCGCTGGCAGGCCTGGCGCGCGGCGGCGGCCTGGTCTTGACCACGGCCTTGACCACGGTCTTGCCACGGGGTTTGGATTTAGCCTTGGGCTTGGCCGGCACGGGGCCAAACAGCACCTTCGCCAGCTTGGTGGCAGTGCGCTGCTGCGCCTTGCCGGCGCGCAAAAGCCCACGCAGCCACTTGGTGGCGGGCTTTACCATGACAAGCGACGCGCGTGTCGTAGTGGGGCGTACCGCAAGTTCATCCCTCTGCATCGTTGCATCGTCAGCATGTGCGGCCTCCTCCGTAGAACGCATAGAGTACCGCAATTGGCTGACCACACCGTACGGTTGCACACCGATAAAGTGCCGCTAAGTAATCCTCAGGAAATTATTGTGAATTTATAACGAACAGAACCGGATGCTATGCAAGGCGCCCACTGCGACGCAGTGCGAGCACTGCTAGCAGCGGGCAACGCCGCAGAGCGCCGGTTATGGAAGTCAGAAATCATAATAATTTATTGGGGGTTACTTAGCACCATTGAGGCAGATCAAGCGTGACCTGGGGCGTATGCTTACTCTGGATGTTCGATCAGCACTTCACACGAGGAGAGAACACCATGAGCTATCTGGACCGCGATATCCTGGGCATGTACCGCAACCACGACGGCCCGGGGCCGGCCCTGATGGGGGCAGATACCCTGATCGGGGACGATGTCTACAATCACAACGACGAGGAGCTGGGCGACATCAAGGAAATCATGCTCGACATGCGCACCGGCCAGATCGCCTATGCCGTGCTGTCCTTCGGCGGCATGCTGGGCATGGGCGACAAGCTGTTTGCCGTGCCCTGGGAGCGCCTGACCCTGGACACCGTCAACAAGCGCTTCCTGCTCAACGTCGACAAGGACCTGCTGAAGGATGCCCCCGGCTTCGACAAGAACAACTGGCCCGACATGGGTAGCGAAGCGTGGAACCTGCAGATGGAAGCGTTCTATGGCAGCGGCACGCGCTACGGCAGCGGCGCCATGGCAGGCAGCCGCATGCCATCCGGCAGCGACCTGCGCAGCGGCGCCAGCCTGCAAGCGGGCAGCGAAGGCAGCCTGTCCGGCACCTCCATGAGCGGCAGCCGCGCCGGCACGGGCAGCAGCCAGGGCGGCTCGCGCTCAGCGCTCGGCGATGATGATGATCTCAACAAGCGCACTTGAGAGATCAGGTGGAACGTAGGTCGGGTAGGATGGATTAGCGGAGCATGTTGCTGCCCATCGTTAGCGTCAGGCGCCTCTAGAAACCATAGCGAGCAAGTTCAATATCGCGTTGAGTAGCGCAACCGTACTCTAGTACGGTGAGCAACGCCGACGCGATAGTGAGCTGCGCAGTAGGTTTATAGAGGTGCCATCACCGCTGCATCGACTCCCATACTTTCTGCAGGCGCTTGGCAGACACCGGCATCGGCGTCCGTAATTCCTGCGCAAACAGCGACACGCGCAGCTCTTCCAGCATCCAGCGGAAGTCGACCAGTTTCGGATCCGTGTTCTTGCCGGCCTGGCGGTCCTTGGTCTGGCGCAGATACGGCGCGGCGGCCGATTGCCATTCGGCCATCAGCTTGATATCGCGCGCGGGGTCGGCCCGCAGTTTTTCCAGGCGCACATTGATCGCCTTCAAATAGCGGGGGAAATGCGCCAGCTGCGTGTACTCGTTTTCCGTCAGGAAACGTTTATGCACGAGGCCCTGCAGCTGCGCCTGGATATCGGTGGCCGCCGCTGCGGGAATATTTTGTAGCCGCTTCGGCAAGCCGTGGAATTCCGTCAGCACTTGCGACAGCAGGCGGGCAATTTCGTTCACCAACAGAACCAACCGCGACTTGCCCTCCGTCTGGCGCTTGGCAAACGAGGCGGCGTCCAGCGGCAGCGGATCTTGCAGGCAGGCGATGTCGAGCGCCTTGTTGATGATTTGCTCGCGCAGCTCTTCCTGCGAACCGAGGGCCATGAATTGCATGCCCATCTGCTGCAGGCCGGGAATGCTTTTCTCGACGTATTTGATCTGCTCCTTCATTTGCAGCGCGAACAAACGGCGCAAACCGATCTTGTGCGTGCGGGCGGCCACGGTCGGATCGTCAAATACTTCCAGGTCGCAATGCGTGCCCTTGTCGACCAGGGCGGGGAAGCCGATCAGGGTCAGCTTGCCTTGCACGATTTCGAGCAATTCCGGCAATTCGCCGAAGGTCCAGGCCGTCAAGCCCATGTGTTGCGAGACGGTGGCATTCGGCGATGCCGGCGCGGCAGCGGCTGTGCCCTTGGCTGGCGCACCGCCCTTGCCTGCCGCCGCATTGGCGGCGGCGCCCTGCGCTTGCGCCTGCAGCCGCGACGCCACTTGCGCGCCCGCCACCTTGGCACCGGGCGTGCCCGTACCGGACACGCCCGACACTTCGGCCAGTTTCTGGAAGCTCTGGCGCGCCTGGCCGCCGAATTCCGCTTGCAGGGTGGCCAGGTTGCGGCCCATGTCCAGCTGACGGCCGTGCTCATCGATCACCTTGAAATTCATGAAGTGATGGGCAGGCAGGGTTTCCGGCTTGAAATCCGTCGTCAGCACATTGATCGTGATCTGCGTGCGGATATCGAGGATGATGGCGTCGATCAGATCGCCGCGGCCAAACACGCCCGCCTCATGCATGCGCTCGCAAAATTTCGCTGCGTAATCGGGCAGCGGCACGCAGTGGCGGCGCAGCTTTTGCGGCAACGATTTTAATAGCAGATGCACTTTTTCTTTCAGCATGCCCGGCACCAGCCATTCGCAGCGCTCGCGCGGCAACTGGTTCAGCGCATACAGGGGCACGCTCAAGGTCACGCCATCGCGCACGCTGCCCGGCTCGAAGTGGTACGTGAGGCCCATTTCCAGGCCCGTCACGGACATGGTTTTCGGGAACAGGTCCGTTGTCACGCCGGCCGCCTCGTGGCGCATCAGCTCTTCGCGGTTCAGATACAGCAGCTTCGGGTTTTCGCGTATGGCCTCTTTATGCCATTTCTCGAAACCGGCGCCATTGCACACGTCCGCCGGCAGCAATTTATCGTAGAAAGCGGCGATCAGTTCATCGTCGACCAGCACGTCCAGGCGGCGTGACTTGTGTTCGAGGTTTTCGATGTCCTTGATCAATTTATGGTTGTGCGCAAAGAACGGTGCGCGCGTGTCGAAATCGCCGCCGACGAGAGCGTCGCGGATGAAGATTTCACGCGCTTCCGGCAAGTTGAAATTGCCGTAGTTGATGCGGCGCTGGCTGTACACCACCAGCCCATACAAGGTCGCCCGCTCGGACGCCGTCACCTGCGCCGAGCGTTTTTCCCAGCGCGGTTCGCCCCACGATTTCTTCAGCAAATGCTCGCCGACCTTTTCCAGCCACTCGGGCTGGATCTGCGCCACGCAGCGCGCGTACAGGCGCGTCGTGTCGACCAGTTCGGCCGCCATGATCCACTTGCCCGGCTTTTTCAGCAGCGAGGAACCGGGCCAGATGTGGAACTTGATGCCGCGCGCGCCCAGATACCCGGCGCCCGGCTCGTCCTCGCCCTTGAAGCCGATATTGCCCAGCAAACCGGTCAGCAAAGCCATGTGCAGATTATCATAGGTGGCCGGCGCTTCGTTCAGGCGCCAGCCCTGTTCCTTGACGATGGTCAGCAACTGCGAATGCACGTCGCGCCATTCGCGCAAGCGCATCTGCGACAGGAAATTCGTGCGGCAATTATCCTGCAGCTGGCGGTTGGTTTTCTTGTGCTCGATGGCCGATTCGAACCAGCGCCAGATTTTCAGATAGCTGAGGAATTCCGATTTTTCATCGGCAAACTTCTTGTGCGCCTCGTCAGCCGCCTGCTGGTGTTCCATCGGGCGGTCGCGCGGATCCTGCACGGACAACGCGGAAGCAACGATCAGCACTTCCGTCAGACACGCGTTATCGAGCGCGGCCAGGATCATGCGGCCCACGCGCGGGTCCAACGGCAGCTTGGCCAGCTTGTTGCCCAGCGGCGTGAGTTTGTTGACCTCATCGACGGCACCGAGTTCCTGCAGCAATTGATAACCGTCGGCCACCGCGCGCGCCAGCGGCGGCTCGATGAAGGGGAAGGTTTCCACGTCCGTCAGGTGCAGGGATTTCATGCGCAGGATGACGGCCGCCAGCGAGGAGCGCAGGATTTCCGGTTCGGTAAACTTCGGCCGCAGCAAATAATCCTGCTCTTCGTACAGGCGGATGCACACGCCATCGGCCACGCGGCCGCAACGGCCGGCGCGCTGGTTGGCGGCCGACTGGGCGATCGGCTCGACCTGCAGTTGCTCGACCTTGTTGCGATAGCTGTAGCGTTTCACCCGCGCCAGACCCGCGTCGACCACGTAGCGGATGCCGGGCACGGTCAGCGAGGTTTCCGCCACGTTGGTGGCCAGCACGATGCGGCGCGCATTGCTGGTCTTGAAGACGCGCTCCTGTTCCTCGGCCGACAAACGGGCGAACAGGGGCAGGATTTCCACGTGCGGCGGATGGTGCTTGCGCAGCGCTTCGGCGCAGTCGCGGATTTCGCGCTCGCCCGGCAAGAACACCAGCACATCGCCCGAACCGATGCGGCACAGTTCTTCCACGCCATCGACGACGGCATCCATCAAGTCGCGCTTTTCGCGCGCTGCGGCCGTGCGCTGGCCCGGCTTGTCGGCGTTCGCGCCCGAACCAGGCATGGCCACCTGCTCGCGCTCGACGGGACGGTAGCGCACTTCCACCTGGTACAGGCGGCCCGACACTTCGATCACGGGCGCCGGTTTTTCCGGTGTGCCGAAATGGCGCGAGAAGCGTTCCGCATCGATGGTGGCCGAGGTGATGATGATTTTCAGGTCAGGCCGGCGCGGCAGCAGCTGTTTCAGGTAGCCAAGCAGGAAATCGATGTTCAGGCTGCGTTCGTGCGCTTCATCGATGATGATGGTGTCGTAGTTTTTCAACAACGGGTCGGTCTGCGTCTCGGCCAGCAAGATACCGTCCGTCATCAGCTTGACGGACGCGCCACGGCTCAGGGTATCGGTAAAGCGCACCTTGAAGCCCACCGTTTCGCCCAGCGGCGTACCGAGCTCCTGCGCGATGCGCTTGGCCGTCGACGAGGCGGCGATACGCCGCGGCTGCGTGTGGCCGATCATGCCCTTCTGGCCCCGTCCCAGTTCCAGGCAAATCTTCGGCAACTGCGTCGTCTTGCCGGAACCCGTCTCGCCCGAGACGATGATGACCTGGTTTTCCATCAGGGCCTTGGCGATTTCCGCGCGCCGGCCCGAGACGGGCAAGTCTTCCGGATACGTAATCGGCGGCAGCGGATTGCGGAAGGCCTTTTCCGCCTCGCGCGCGGCGCGGGCTGCGTCACGGCTCTCGCGGCTTTCCTGCCCCTCGCGCGGCGGGCGCGCGGCCTGGGGCTTGCCCTCTGCCGATCGCTGCTGCTGTTGCTGCCGCTGTTGTACTTTCGGCTGCTCCGCGCGCGGCGCCTGCGGCCTTTGCTGGCTCACGGGCGGGCGCTGGCGGCCCTGCGCAGGCGTGCCTGCAGGCGCGGAAACATCCCCGCTGGCGGGCACATTTGCAACGTTGGAAGGAGGGGAAGACTTATTGCTGGCTGAAGACATTGTTTTTTACAGGTATTTTAAGCGCGCACATCGCGCAGCGAATTATAATGCGCTTAATGGAAAACCCTACCCAATTCGTCCAATGGCTGCGCTCAGTCGCGCCCTACATCCACGCCTTTCGCGGCAAGACCTTCGTGGTCGCCTTCCCCGGTGAACTCGTCAGCGCCGGGGCGCTGCAGGTGCTGGCCCATGATTTGTCCCTGCTGCATGCGCTGGACATCAATGTCACCGTCGTCTACGGCTCGCGGCCGCAGGTGGCGGAACAGCTGGCCTTGCGTAACGTCGAAGGCCGCTTCCACAATGGCGTGCGCATCACCGACATCGCCGCGCTGGAATGCGCGAAGGAAGCCGCCGGCGAGCTGCGCCTCGATATCGAGGCCGCGTTCAGCCAGGGCTTGCCGAACACGCCCATGTCGCATGCAGCCATCCGTATCATTTCCGGCAACTTCATCACGGCGCGCCCGCTGGGCGTGATCGATGGCGTGGACCTGGAACTGACGGGCATCACGCGCAAGGTCGATGCCGAAACCATCCATTCCATCCTCGGTTCGGACGGCCTGGTGCTGCTCTCGCCGCTGGGCTTTTCGCCGACCGGCGAAGCATTCAACCTGACCATGGAAGACGTGGCCTGCAGCGCCGCCATCGCCCTGCACGCAGATAAACTGATTTTCATTACCGAAACACCGATGATGGAAGACGCCACGGGCGTGGAAATCCGCGAACTGTCGTCGCACCAGGCCGAAGCCGTGCTGATGGCGGGCTTCTTGCCGGACGCCACGGCGTTTTACCTGAAACATTGCGTCAAGGCATGCCACAACGGCGTCGAGCGCTCGCACATCGTGCCCTTCTCGATGGATGGCTCGGCCCTGCTGGAATTGTTTACCCATGATGGCGTGGGCACCATGATCAGCCATGAAAACCTGGAAAGCTTGCGCCAGGCCACCATCGAAGACGTGGGCGGCATCATCAAACTGATCGAACCGCTGGAAGCGGACGGCACTTTAGTCAAGCGGGGCCGCGAGCTGATCGAACGCGAAATCGATTATTTCTCCGTCATCGAGCATGATGGCGTGATCTTCGGCTGCGCCGCCCTGTACCCATTCCCCGCGCAAAAGATGGCGGAAATGGCATGCCTGACGGTCAACCCGGAAGTGCAAGCCCAGGGCGACGGCGAACGCATCCTGAAACACATGGAAAACCGCGCGCGCGCCGCCGGCCTGAACAAGCTGTTCGTGCTGACCACGCGTACCTCGCACTGGTTCAAGAAACGCGGCTTCGTGCCGGCCACCGTCGACGATTTGCCGAAGGACCGCCAGCATATGTATAACTGGCAGCGCAAATCCCAAGTGTTGATCAAGACACTCTAAAAACTGAAAAAGCCCGGCATGCCGGGCTTTTTCTTTACTAAAATATCATTACTTGATATTCAGCGGCGCAAACGATTTGACCAGGTCATCGAGTGCCTTCAATTGCGCCAGGAATGGCTCCAGCTGATCCAGCGGCAAGGCGCTGGGGCCGTCGCAGCGGGCGTTGTCGGGATCAGGATGGGCTTCCAGGAACAGGCCGGCAATGCCGACGGCCAGGCCGGCGCGGGCCAGGTCCGCCACCTGCTGGCGGCGGCCGCCCGACGCGGCGCCGCCGGGGTCGCGCTGCTGCAGCGCATGCGTGACGTCGAAGATGATGGGCAGGTCGTCGCAGGTTTTCTTCATGACGCCAAAGCCCAGCATGTCGACCACCAGGTTGTCGTAGCCGAGGCAGGTGCCGCGGTCGCACAGGATCAATTGATCATTGCCCGCTTCCTTGAATTTTTCGACGATATTGGCCATCTGGCCAGGGCTGAGGAATTGCGGCTTCTTGATGTTGATCACTTTACCGGTTTTCGCCAGGGCCACGACGAGGTCCGTCTGGCGCGCCAGGAAGGCGGGCAATTGCAGCACGTCGACCACTTCGGCCACCTGCTGCGCCTGCCATGGCTCATGCACGTCGGTAATCACGGGCACGCCGAACGCCGTCTTGACGTCCTGGAAGATGCGCATGCCTTCTTCCAGGCCCGGACCGCGATAGGAATGGATCGAGGAGCGGTTGGCTTTGTCGAAACTGGCCTTGAACACATAGGGAATGCCCAGTTTTTGCGTCACGCGCACATATTCTTCGCAGGCGCGCATGGCAAGATCACGCGATTCGAGCACATTAATGCCGCCAAACAGCACAAAGCTGCCTTCATTGCTGACATCGATGCCATTGACTTTCACTGAGGCCATAGGGGATTCCATATTGGTTAATTGTTACTACTGGGTTGGAAGAGGCGCAGCCAGCGGCTGGCGCGATAAGGCATCTTACTAGCTAGGGCGGCGCAGATCAAATTTGATCCAGCGCAAGGGCACGGCAAACGGCGTGTCGCCAGGCCGCGACGGCCCCGCGAGGGCAGGCGCAAAGTGCCTTATAATCACGCTTTATCTCTACACTGATTCAGGAGCACAGATGGCCCGCACGATCCACTGCATCAAACTCAACAAGGAAGCCGAAGGACTGGATTTCCCGCCGTACCCGGGCGAACTGGGCAAGAAAATTTACGAATCCGTGTCGAAGGAAGCGTGGGCTGCCTGGCTCAAGCACCAGACCATGCTGGTCAATGAGAACCGGCTGAACCTGGCCGACGCGCGCGCCCGCAAATACCTGGCCACGCAGATGGAAAAACATTTCTTCGGCGATGGCGCCGATGCGGCCATGGGTTACGTGCCGCCAACGGAATAAGTGTTACCGCTTGCCCGTGACCACGTCACGGGCAGTTTCACCTTCGCTGCACCTGCGTTTCACGCCCTCCCCCGCCGTTTCACGGCACTGCCTCCCCGTTTCGTCGCACACCGCTCGCCGCCCACGCCGCCGGCTGGCACAGTACGTCCATCGACAACCTCATTCCAAGGCGGACACCATGTTGCAGCAAATCTTCAGCCACACTCCCCTCTACGTCTGGGCCATCCTGGGCTTTCTCGTGTACCGGGGCGTGCTGGCCAGCCGCGCACGCGAAGTGACTTTGCGCAAGCTGTGCATCATTCCCCTGGTCATGCTGGCCCTGTCGCTGAGCGGCGTACATGGCAGCTTCGGCCTGGCCGGTGTGGCGCCGTTCGCCTGGGCAGCAGGCGCCCTGGCCGGCGCGGTGCTGGCATGGTCGTTGACCAGGACAGACGCCATCGTGGCCATTCCCGCGCGGGGCAGCGTGCAGCGTCCCGGCAGCTGGGTACCGCTGGTCCTGATGATGAGCATTTTCTGCATGAAATATGCGGTCGCCGTGACCCTGGCCATCGCCCCGGCCTATGCCCAAGCGCCCGGCTTCAACGTGCCCGTCTGCCTCGCCTATGGCTGCTTCAGCGGCATCTTCCTCGGCGGCTTGCTGCGCACCGTGGCCGTGTACCGCCAGGCACATATGACAAGCGGCCCGCAAGGGGCCGCCGTGTAAGACAGGTGTGGAAGCCGGCAAGCACCGGCTATCACCTTAATATGCCAGAGTACGCACGCCTTCCGGCATGCCCAGCAGGCAGACATTCGCGCCGCGCACGGCGAACAGGCCGACGGCAATGACGCCGACGATCTGGTTGATCTGCTGTTCCAGCGCCACCGGGTCGGCGATCTGCAAGCCCAGCACGTCGATGATTTCGCCGCCATTGTCGGTAATGAACGCTTCCGTGCTGCCGGCCTTCAGGCGCAAACGGGGCGTGCCGCCCAGCGCGGCCAGCTGGCGCGAGACGGCGGCGCGGGCCATCGGCACCACTTCCACCGGCAGCGGGAAGGCACCCAGGGTATCGACGAGCTTGGAGCCGTCGGCGATGCAGACGAACTGTTTCGCTACGGAAGCAACAATCTTTTCACGCGTCAATGCAGCGCCGCCGCCCTTGATCATGGCGCCGCTGGCCGTGATTTCATCGGCGCCGTCGATGTAGACGGCGATCGATTCAACATCGTTCAGGTCGAAGACGGGAATGCCATGGCCTGCCAGGCGCGCGGCCGTCGCTTCGGACGACGCGACCGTGCCCTTGATGCTGTCCTTGATCTTGGCCAGTTCATCGATGAAAAAGTTGGCGGTGGAACCGGTGCCGACACCGATGATTTCACCCTCCACCACATAGGCGATGGCGGCACGGGCTACGGCTTGTTTCAATTCGTCTTGGGTCATGGCATTCAGGCTAAAGTGAGGAATGGCGCTATTTTAACGGATTGCCAGCCTGGCCAACCGGCCATCATGACCGACGAGAAGACGCGATACAACAGCTAAACGGGAAAACCTTGCCCTAGGGCAATTGCGCACCCAATTACACTCTATGCCCTCTAAAATATGCGAAAATGAAACGATACACCGATATGACGTTTCAGGAATAGCACATGACTCACAGTAAACAGGTACTTGTTGTCGATGACAGCCGGGTTTCACGTTTGATGTCGCATCAATTCATCCTCAGCAAACACGCCGACTGGCAAGTGATTGAGGCGACGACGGGTGAGGAAGCCCTGGAAAAAGTCAAGACCGTCACCCCTGTGCTGATACTACTGGATGTCAACATGCCCGGCATGGGCGGCATCGCGGCCGCGGAGCAATTGCGCGCGCTGTGCCCGCAGACGCACATCATTCTCGTCACGGCCAATGTGCAGAACGCCACCCGCAACCGCGCCAGCGAAATGAAAGTCGGCTTCATGGAAAAACCGATCACGGAAACGCGCATCCACCAACTGATCGAATCACTGGGACTGTGAGCATGATCAATCTCTCCGAACTCGAGAACGACGCCCTGGTAGAGATATTCAACATCGGGGTGGGCCACGCGGCGGCGGCCATGAGCGAGATCGTGAATGAAGAAGTCACCATGTCGGTGCCGTCGATCACCTTCCTGAACCGTGCCGACGCGGCCGCCTTGCTGGGCAGCAAGAAGGATGGCGAACGCATCTGCGGCGTCAGCCAGCATTACGATGGCGCGTTTGCCACCGAAGCCATCCTGATGTTCCCGGAAGACAAGAGCCTGGAAATCGTGCGCCTGATGGTGGGCGACGCCATGCCGCTGCAGGAACTGACGGAGATGGAACAGGAGGCGATGAGCGAGATCGGCAACATCATCCTCAACTCCTGCGTGGGGACCCTGGCCAACCTGTTCGACAGCGAACTGCACGGTTCGCTGCCCCTGTACCACGTGGGCACCAGCGCGGAAATCCTGTCCTCGTTCGGCGGCCAGGATGACGAGGCCGTCGTGCTGATGCTGCATATCGACTTCGTGCTGTCCAAGCACCAGATCCATGGCTATGTGGCCTTCGTGCTCGACCTGTCCGCCCTGCACGATCTGAAACAGCAAGTCAGCCGCTACCTGGCCAAGGTGCTGGGACAGGCGTGACGATCATGCCGGATGCCTTGCACCGACTCGCCCTGCTCGATAGCATACTCGGCGCCGTGAACCTGGGCGCCATCGTGCTCGATGAGGAGCACCGCATCGTGCTGTGGAACCGCTGGATGGCGCGCCACTCGGCCCACCCGGCCGACGCCGTGCTGGGCCAGGATTTCTTCGCCGTCTTCCCGGAAATGCGGCACAAGCGCATCGATTCGGCCATCACCCAGGCCCTGCGCGACAATTTCCAGTCGCTGCTGTCGCAAACCCTGCACAAGGCACCGTTTGCGCTGTACACGCATGGCGCGGCCACGGGCGGCAGCGATGGCGAGGAACGCATGCAGCAAGCCATCGCCGTCACGCCGATCAATTTACCCGGTTCGCCGCGCCACTGCCTGATCCAGATCAATGATGTCACCATCGCCGTGGGACGCGAAAAGCTGCTGCGCGAACAGACCATGGTCTTGCGCTCGCAAACCTTTTCCGACGGCTTGACGGGCATCGCCAACCGCCGCCACTTCGACGTGGCGATCGAGAAGGAAATGCGGCGCGCCATGCGCACCAGCAGCCCGCTGTCGCTGCTGATGATCGACATCGACCATTTCAAGGACTACAACGACCATTACGGCCACCAGCAGGGCGACGATTGCCTGATCCGCGTGGCGGCCGAACTGGCCGCCATGCTGCAGCGCCCGACCGACTTGCTGGCCCGCTATGGCGGCGAAGAGTTTGCCGCCATCCTGCCCGACACGGACGCGGCGCAGGCGCTGCGCATGGCCGAGGCGATCCGCCAGCATGCGGCCGACCTGCGCATTCCGCATGCCAAGACGGGCAATGAGGTCAAGCACATCACGGTCAGCATCGGCATCGCCACGCAACAACCGCAGCAGCCGCTGGCCATCTCCGCCCTGATCGGCGCCGCCGACCGCGCCCTGTACCTGGCCAAGGGCGCCGGGCGCAACCGCGTGATGGTGCAGCCGCTATAAAAAAAGCAACACAAGGCAAAGGATTCCTGTAGACATCTTTACGGCGTGTGCGTAGACTCGTTACTGATTGCAGCAACAACAACAAGAATTTATCTGTGGTATCTATCCCTGCGCATGGCCCACCCATGCGGGACATGGCCAGGAGCGCTTGTGAATCTCGATCCTCCCCTCAGATCCGGCTTGCCGGGCGCCGGCATGGATACGACCATGGTGAACGGCATGCGCCTGCTGCTGTCGAGCGCCACCTTGCTGACCCTGTTCATCGACCCCGAAAGCGCCGGCAAGCTGACCAAGATCACCTGGCTGATCTTTTCCGCCTACACCATGCACAGCCTGCTGCTGTATGTGCTGGCCGTCCTGGGCCTTAGCTTGCCGGAAGATATACTGCTGTACTGGCTGGACGTGGCCTGGTATGCGCTGATCGTGTTTTCCACCAGCAGCCACAACAATTTATTCTTCCTGTTTTTTTTCTTTGCCATCCTCACCTCGTCGTTCCAGCGGGGCTTCGAGGAAGGCGCGCGCGTCACCCTGGCCTCGGCCGGCCTGTTTGCCGCCACCGCCCTGTTCGGCGAAACGGATGCGGAACTGTCGCGCCTGCTGCTGCGCACCACCTTCCTGCTGGCGCTCGGCTACATGATCGCCTACTGGGGTGGCTCGGCCATCACCCAGCGCAGCCACCTGGCGCTGCTGCGCGATGTCAGCCAGCTATCCAATCCCCGCTTCGGCGTCGACCAGACCATCACCTCGGTGCTGGAAAAGACCCGCAGTTATTTCAACGGCCGCAGTTGCCTGCTGATCATGCAGGACAAGGGCACGCGGGTCTGGTCGCTGCGCAGCGTGATTCATACTGGCACGGGCGTCGTGCATACGAGTTCGCTCCTCAGCGACGACGCGGCCAGCCCCCTGCTCGCTTTCCCCTATGACAAGATCGCCCTGTACAACCAGCCCGCCGGGCGCTGGCTGCCGTGGACCGGCGGCGCGCGCATGCTCGAACCCGACAGCGGGCGCTGGCTGCGGCATGACGACGCGGCAGGCGCCCGCCTGGCCGAACTGCTCGAGGCACACGCCTTCATCAGCGCGCCGCTGCCCTTGCGCAATGGCAAAGGCCGCATCTTCATCGTGTCCGCCACCAGCATGAGCAAGACGGACGCCCTGTTTCTCAGCCATATAGGCGCGCAGGCGTTTCCCGTCATTGAAAACATCGACCTGCTCGACCGCCTGGCGTCGCAGGCGGCCTCGCGCGAGCGCGAAAAGATCGCGCGCGACCTGCATGACACGGCGGTGCAGCCATATATCGGCTTGCGCCATGGCCTGGCCGCCCTGCGCAACGAAGCCACGCCGGGCAACCCGCTGCTGCCCGAACTGGAAAAACTGATCATCATGTCGGGCCAGGTGATCACCGACCTGCGCAGCTATGCGCGCACGTTCAAGAACGGCCAGGTGCAAAGCGAGCCGGAACTGCTGGTCGCGCTGCGCCGCCAGGCCACGCAGATCCGCGAATTCTATGGCATCGACATCGCCCTGCACATCGAAGGCGACCTGCACATCAACGACCGCCTGGCGGCCGAGGTGTTCCAGATCGTCAACGAAGGCATGAGCAATATCCGCAAGCATACGTCGGCGCGCCATGGCGCCGTCAAGCTGACCTGCGTGCAGGGCGCGCTGCACATCAGCATCGACAACGAATGCGCCGCCGCGCACGTCCCCGATTTCCTGCCCGACTCGCTGGCCGAGCGCGCCGCCGCCCTCGGCGGCACCGCCCGCGTCACGCATGGCATGCTGGGCAACACCTCCGTACAGATCGAGATCCCCATATGAATGACTTACGCCACATGCCACCGACCGGACATGTCATCAGCGTCATGCTGGTGGACGATCACAAGACCATGCTGTGGGGCCTGGAGCGGCTGATCGGCGGCGAGCACTCGGGCATGCGCGTGGTCGCCACGGCGTCCGACAGCGCCGAGGCGCTGGAGCAGGCGAAGGCGCTGCAACCGGATGTGATCGTGCTGGACCTGGACCTGGGCGGCATCAGCTCGCTGGCCATCCTGCCCGCGCTGGCGCAATGCGGCGGCACGCGCGTGCTGGTGCTGACGGCCAGCCACGACCAGGCCATCCTGGACCAGACGGTACTGAAAGGCGCGCGCGGCATCGTCAGCAAGGATGCGCCGGCGGAGATGGTCCTGAAGGCCATCGAAAAGGTCTACCAGGGCGAACTGTGGCTGGAACACGCGATGCTGGGACGCATGCTGACGCAGCTGACCCAGCCCGGCGGCGGCTCGGCGCAAGCCATCGCCGTCGCCAGCCTGACCCTCAAGGAAAGAAAGATCATCGCCGCGCTGGTGCACGGCAGCGGCACGCCGGCCAAGCTGCTGGCCGACCAGCTGTTTATCTCCGAACACACCTTGCGCAATCACCTGACGTCGATCTACCGCAAGCTGGGCGTGTACAACCGCCTGGAACTGTACGCCTACGCCACCAAGCACCAGCTGGGCCAATTGCCGCCCGGCGCCTGACGCCGCCATCCCCCTGCACGGCCACCGCACGGCCGCGCCCTTCCTCCCCGCCGCCCCCTTCGCCCGCCACCGGCGCGGCCTCGCCGCGCCAAACTCAAGCATGACAATTGTCACGAAAAAAACAAGCAGTTCCTCCCCGCAATAAAAGGATGTTCTTCTGATGTAGATCAAGGTGCCGACTTCTATAGTGGATTTACCGGAGTGCAAATCACCGCGCGGCCCACCACAACACGGAGCACAGCATGCGCTTTGACAAGTTTCTTCCGACAGCCCTGATCACCTATTTGCAGGGCAAGGAAAAGGCTGCGTTCTACCGCTATGCCCTGGTGGCGGCCCTCATGGCGGTGGTCTGCATCATCGGACTGCTGGCACTGGGCGAAAGTCCATGAGTGCGCCAGAAAGCACGCTGCCATGCCGTTTTACCCACCGCTGTACCTTAACCACCACCAGGAGTTGTCATGAACCTCATCAAAAACTTTATCCGCGAAGAAGATGGCGTCACCGCAATCGAGTATGGCCTGATCGCCGCCCTGATTGCCGTCGTGATCATCGCTGCCGTCACCATCGTCGGCACGCAGCTGAAAAAAACCTTCAGCACCATCGGCACCAAGCTCACCTCCGCCAACACCGCTGCCGCCTGAACACGGTACTCCGGGCTGGCACGTCGCCAGTCCGGTTACCGCCAGGTCAACGCCACAGGCTCATTTCTCCTGCTCACCTATCAGAGGCCCATCGTGAAATCTCTCTTCAGCCGTTTATCCGACGAGTCCGCCGTCACGGCGATCGAGTACGCGCTGCTGGCGAGCCTGATCGCGGCAGTGCTGGTGATCACGATCACCCTGCTCGGTGACCAGGTCCGGCTGCTGTTTGTCTACGTCAAGGACCAAGTGGTCCTGGCCCTGTCATGAATACCCTGCGCGCCTCGCTGCGCACCCACCGCGCCCTGCTGCTGATCGTGCTGCTGTATGCCGCCGCGGCGGCACTGCTGGCCGGCGGCCTGCCCAGCGCCTCGGATACCCTCAACGTGCTGGCCGGCTTCCTCGTGGCCATCCTCACGGGTCCCGTCTTCATCCTGTGCGGCTACACCATCCACGTCATGGTGGTGAAACGCCCGCACCGCCTGTGCCACTATCTGTACCACGATCTGCGCAGCTACCTGAGCAACGAGCGCCTGCTGCACGCGCTGCCGGCCATGCTGCTGATCCCCGTCTTCGCCTCCAGCTTCACCGTCTTCAAGGCCGCCATCCCCCGCCTGCATCCGTACACCTGGGATGCCAGCCTGTCCGCCTGGGACATCGCGCTGCATGGCGGCAAGGCCCCATGGGAAAGGCTGCAGCCGCTGCTGGGCCACCCGCTCGTCACGGGCCTGCTCAACTTCAGCTACCACTTCTGGTTCTTCCTGTTCTACGCCATCCTGTACTGGCTCATCCTCGACACGCGCCGCCCGCTGCTGCGCATGCAGTTCCTGCTCAGCTTTGCGCTGACCTGGATCGCCCTGGGCAGCATACTGGCCGTGCTGTTTGCCTCGGTCGGCCCCTGCTACTACGGCCACCTGCACGCCAGCGACCCGTATGCGCCGCTGATGGCCTACCTGCATGACGCCAACCAGCACGTCCCTGTCTGGGCCCTGCAAGTGCAGGACATGCTGTGGCAAGGCTATCAAAGCAAGGGCACGAACGGCGAACTGGGCATCTCCGCCATGCCCAGCATGCATGTGGCCACGGCCGTGCTGATGGCGATCATGGGCTGGAAAGTCAGCCGCGCCGCCGGACTCGCCCTGTCCGCCTTCGCCGTGCTGATCCTGCTTGGCTCCATCCACCTCGGTTGGCACTATGCGCTCGACGGCTATGTGGGTGCGGCCGGCGCGGCGCTGGTGTGGCAGCTGGTGGGACGGCTGCTGGGCAGCCAGGCCCCAGCCCCCAACATGCACATGACCACGGCGCCCTGCATGAGCAAGGGAGGACTGACATCATGAGCGCCCGCCTGCCCATGCTGCTGTGCCTGGCCGTGCTGGGCACCCTGCTCGCTGCCGCGCTGTGGCACGACCTGCGCACGCGCCGCATCCCCAACCTGCTGGTGCTGTGGGGCACCTTGGCGGGACTGATCCTGAACAGCTTCGTGCCGTCCGGCGCCGGCCTGTTCGACGCCGCCTTCGGCGGCCTGGGACTGCTGCAGGCACTGGCCGGCGCCGCTGCCGGACTGGCCCTGCTGCTGCCCATGTACCTGCTGCGCGCCCTGGGCGCCGGCGACGTCAAATTGATGGCCATGTGCGGCGCCTTCCTCGGTCCCGATGCAGTGCTGGAAGCGGCCCTGCTGACCTTCCTGTGCGGCGGCGTGCTGGCCCTGGCCGCCGCGCTGGCAGGCCGCCGCCTGCGCCTGGTGCTGCGCAACACCTACCACATGATGCTGGGTGCGCTGCTGCACAGCCTTGCCGGCGGCGCCGCCACGATCGCCGAACCGCCGCCAGCCACAGGCAAGCTGGCCTACGCCTACGCCATTGCCAGCGGCACCGCGCTGCAGGTGTTCCTGCAATACAACCATCTGTGGAGCCTGCGCTGAAACGCGCCGCTCCGACGACCAGCCACCACAGGATCCGACCATGCACACCCTCGCCACCCTCTGCCACTCGCGCCACGCCAGCCTGTTCACCAGCATCGCCATGGCTTGCCTGTGGACGTTCTTCGCCAGTGCCCACGTGGTGGGCTACCTGCACGGCGGCGACTGGAGCTATTTGCTGTTCTGCGCCGCCGAAACCCTGGCTGCCCTGTTCTTCGTCGTGCGCTCGGCCCCCGTCAGCGTCTCCACCGATGCGGGCGACTGGCTGCTGGCCATCGGCGCCACCTTCGCGCCCTTCCTGCTGTCGCCCGCCGACATGGCCATCTGGCCCGGCGCGCGCTACCTGCTGGCCGTCGGCAGCCTGCTGCAGATCGCCGGCCTGCTGTCGCTGAACCGCAGCTTCGGCCTGGTGGCGGCGCAGCGCGAGATCAAGACGGGCGGTGCCTACCGCGTGGTGCGCCATCCGCTGTATGCCAGCTACCTGATTTCCCTGAGCGGCTACCTGCTGGCCAATACCTCGCCCGCGAATGGCGCCGTGTACGTGCTGGCCATGCTGATGCTGGTGGCGCGTTTGCTGCGCGAAGAACGCTTCCTGTCCACCGACGTGCGCTATCGCGTCTACATGCGCCAGGTGAAGTACCGCCTGCTGCCCTTCATTTTCTGATCACCGGCCACCCAAGCGAGGAGTATCCATCATGCCTGACACTTATCCAGAACGCAGCGACGGCGGCGGCATCGAGCCGGCGGCCCGGCGCGCGCCACGCACGGTCGAGGAAACGGGATTGCCCTTCCTGTTCCTGGTCGAACTGCTGGTCAAGATACTCTTCCTGCGCGGCCAGATCGGCCTGCCCGCCCTGTCGACGCACGTAAAACTGGGCGCCGGCGTGCTCGAACCGCTGCTCACCTTCATGCGCGCCGAAAAACTGTGCGAAGCGCGCCGCAACGGCGGCAACGGCACCGACGCCGACCTGTATTACCTGCTGGGCGACCAGGGCCGCCTGCGTGCCGCCGAATACATGCGCCGCAATGCCTACAGCGGTCCCGCCCCCGTCACCCTGGCCGACTACAGCAACCAGGTGCTGGCGCAAAGCGTGGCCGACATGCAGGTCACGCGTGACGACGTGCAGCGCCAGTTCCGCGACGTGGTGGCCAGTTCGGCCGTGCTCGACCAGCTGGGCGCGGCCATGAATTCCGGGCGCGCCCTGTTCTTCCACGGCCCCGCCGGCAGCGGCAAGAGCTACCTGGCCGAACGCCTGAACGGCCTGCTCAGCGGCGCCATCGCCCTGCCTCATGCCGTGATGGTCGACGGCGAAGTGCTGCCCTTCCTCGACCCCATGCTGCACACCCTGTCGCGCGGCGGCGCCGTGCCATCCGACCCGCGCTGGGTGCGCGCCGAGCGCCCCGCGGTGCTGACGGGCGGCGAGCTGACACTCGACATGCTGGACCTGCAATTCGACCAGGGCACCCGCTTGTACCAGGCGCCGCCGCACCTGAAGGCCAACAACGGCATCTTCATCATCGACGACCTGGGGCGCCAGCGCTGCTCGCCCGTGGAGCTGATGAACCGCTGGATCGTGCCGATGGCACGCCACATCGATTACCTGTCGCTGCACACGGGCTACAAATTCCCCGTGCCCTTCGACGTCATCGTCGTGTTCTCGTCGAACCTGGCGCCGCAGCACCTGGCCGACGACTCCTTCCTGCGCCGCATCGGCTACAAGATCCACGTGGGCCCCCTGAGCGCCTACCACTACCTGGCCGTGTTCCGCAGCACCTGCGCCCAGCTGGGCATCAACTTCGACGAAGCCTCCTACACCTACCTGCTGCACCTGCACAACCAGCACCAGCGGCCCTTGCTGGCCTGCTATCCGCGCGACATCCTGGCGCAGGTGTGCGACCAGGCGCGCTATGAAGACCACGCGGCGCAACTGAATCCGGAAGTGCTGCTGTGGGCATGGAAAAACTATTTCGGCAGCGATGACGACCTTGCAAGCACACATAACGGACCGGCAGCGGTCCAGCACAAAGGGGAAGCAAAATGAGAAACGCACGCGCACTGACGATGATGGCCATTGCGGTCATCCTGGCGTTCGCCGCGGTCATCGTGGCCGCGCGCTGGATCAATGCCCAAGCCTCGGGCAACATCAACAAGGTGGCCGTGGCCCAGGTCGACATCAGCCTGGGGGCGCGCCTCACACCCGACATGGTGCGCATGGTGGACTGGCCATCGAACGCACTGCCGCCAGGGGCCATCAACGATCCGAAACTGCTGGAAACGCGCGTCACGCGCACCAGCATCCAGCACGGCGAACCGATCATGGAAGGCAAGCTGGCGCCTCCCGGCACGCAAGGCGGCCTGTCGGCCGTCGTCGCCGAGGGCAAGCGTGCCATGACCGTGCGCGTCAACGATGTGGTGGGCGTGGCCGGCTTCGCCCTGCCCGGCAACTTCGTCGACATCCTCGTCAACACCCAAGGCGAAGGGGCGCGCAAGACGCCGGACCGCGATCCGAATATTTCCAAGATCGTGCTCGAACGCATCCTCGTGCTGGCCATCGCCCAGGAATCGAGCCGCGACGACACCAAACCCAAGGTGGTCAACGCCGTGACCCTGGAGCTGACGCCGGAGCAGGCGGAAAAACTCGACCTGGCGCGCAGCGTGGGCACCCTGTCGCTGGTGCTGCGCAACCAGGTCGAGGACAAGCCCGTCAACACGGAAGGCGCCACCAAGTCCAGTTTGCTCGATGAAAAAGTCGCCATGGCAGCCCCCGCCGCCATGGTGCAAGCCAAGCCGCTCCCCCGCCGCCGTCCTGCAGCCGCAGCTGCGCCACAGGCCGGTCCCCGCGTCGATGTCATCAAGGGGCTGGAACGCAGCTCCCAACAATTCTAACCTGCACCAGAGGAGCCTAGCCATGAGTACATATCGCACAGCAAGCGGCATCCGGGGCCTGCACCTGGCGCTTGCCATCGCCGCCATCGGCGCCCTGGCGCCCCGGGCGCATGCCGAGCCAGTCGCCGCCACGGCCGCCACCGCCACCGCCGTTGCCGCCGAAGCGGGCACCGCCAGGAGCAGCCGGGCAGCCGTCCGTCCCAAGTCCACGCCGCCGCAAAGCGAATCGCGCGCCGGCCGCACCGAGATGGCGCCGCAAATGAGCCTGGCCGAAGGCAAGTCGACCCTGATGCGCCTGCCGTTCGCCGCCAGCCGCATGTCCGTCGGCGATCCGCGCATCGCCGACGTCATCCTGCTCAACCCCAACGAGGTGTACCTGCTGGGGCGCTCCGTCGGCACCACCAACCTGATCCTGTGGAACAAGAGCA
Organism: Janthinobacterium sp. BJB426; assembly: GCF_002735705.1. Lineage (GTDB taxonomy): Bacteria > Pseudomonadota > Gammaproteobacteria > Burkholderiales > Burkholderiaceae_D > Janthinobacterium. The sequence continues at coordinate 28,489 of NZ_PDZL01000010.1, read as the reverse complement.
ATGACGCCACCATCATCGACCTGGCCGTCGGCATCGACAGCAGCAGCCTGCAGGCACGCATGGCCGAGCTGCTGCCGAACGAAAAGATCCACGTCACGGTAGCGGGCGACACCCTGATCCTGTCGGGCATGGTCAGCGATGTCGTCAAGGCCGACCAGGCCCTGTCGCTGGCCAACGCCTATGTGCAGCGCAGCAGCCGCAGCGGCGGTGCCTCCTCGGGCGCCGCGCCAGCCGCGGGCGCCGCCGCTCCAGCAGCGGCGCCCGATGCGGGCATGCCGCGCGTGATCAACCTGCTGTCGATCGCCGCGCCGCAACAGGTGATGCTGGAAGTGAAGGTGGCCGAAGTGTCGAAGGTGCTGGTCGACCAGCTGGGCGCCAGCCTGGGCATCAACAAGACCATTGGCAGCTGGTCATATTCGCTGCTGTCGAGCCTGCTCAGCAACAATCCCAGCGGCTTGAGCGGCGCCAGCAAGAATAACTTCTTCAACCTCGACGCGCAAAAACGCGATGGTTTGATCAAGGTGCTGGCCGAACCGAACATCATGGCCATCAGCGGCCAGGAGGCGAGCTTCCTGGCCGGCGGAAAAATCTTCATCCCCGTCAGCCAGACCAACAATGGCGGCGTGCCCACCATCACGCTGGAAGAGAAGGAGTTCGGCGTGGCCGTGAAATTCACGCCCACCGTGCTCGAAGGGGGACGCATCAACCTGAAGGTGGCGCCGGAAGTGTCGGACCTGAACAAGGACGGCATCGGCATCACCGCCACCGGCATCTCGGCCACGGCCGTCCTGCCTTCGTTTACGACGCGGCGCGCCACCACCACGGTGCAGCTGTTCGACGGCCAGAGCTTCGCCATCGGCGGCTTGATCAAGAACAACGTGACCAGCAATATCAAGGCCCTGCCAGGCCTGGGCGAAGTGCCCGTGCTGGGCGCACTGTTCCGCAGCACGGACTTCCAGACGGACCGCTCGGAACTGGTCTTCATCATCACGCCGCACCTGGTCAAGCCACTGCCGCCCGACTACAAGCTGCCCACCGACGGCTACATCCAGCCGACGCGCGGCGACATGTTCATGCAGGGAAAAATGGAAGGCAGCGCGCCGGCGCCCGCAGCGGCACAGGAACCAGCACCAGCGGCCCCCATGCCGCCGCAAGCGGCCGCGCCCCAGCCTGCCGCCGGCTTCGACCTCAAATAGGAGAACACCATGAAAACCGCACATCGCCTGCCTTGCGCCGCCCTGTTGTCTTTGCTGTCGCTGCTGGCCGGCTGCACCGCCACCACCACGCCCGTGCTCGATTCGCACTTCGGCGAATCGGTGGCCCTGCTCAAGGCCCAACAGATCATGTACCCGGACGCCTACCGCAATGCCAACCCCGTCAGCGGCATCGACGGCAAGGCCGGCGCCAGCGCCTACCAGCGCTACCAGAAATCGTTCGCGGCGCCGGAACCGCAACCGAATGTCTTCACCATCGGCGTGGGCGGACGCCAGTAGGCGCCAGTCCCGCGATACCCCCCCCCAGGCCACCAGGAGACAGCCATGAACACCGCATTTCGCAGGCACGACAAGCAGCAGGGCGCGATCGCCATCGTGCTGGGGCTGACCCTGGTGGTGCTGTTTGCCATGGGCGGTCTGGTGCTGGACCTGGGCCACCTGTACATCGCCAAGACGGAGCTGCAGAACGGCGCCGACAGCTCGGCGCTGGCAGGCGCTGTGGAACTCAATCAAAGCGCCACCGGCATCGACAATGCGCAGGCCAAGGCCATTGCCATCGCGCAAAAGAACCGCTACGATTTTTCCACCACGCTGACGCTGACGGCCGCCAACATCAGCTTCGGCCCCAGCCCGGATGGCCCCTGGTCGTCCGGCGCCAGCGCCCGCACCAGTCCCCAGGGCCAGACCTTCATCCGCGTCGACACGGGCAGCAAGACCTTCGCCACCTACCTGATGGGCATCGCCGGCATCGCCAGCACCAGCACCTCGGGCGTGGCGGTGGCGGGCCGCTTCGTCAACGACGTCACGCCGATCGGCGTGTGCGCCGTCGATCCGGCCAACAAGACGGCGCAATACACGTATCCGGCCGCGCCGGCCGGCACGGGCCTGACGGAACTGCTGGAATTCGGTTTCCGCCGCGGCGTCACCTACAACCTGTTCGGTCTCAATCCCCTGGGCGGCCCGTCCGATCCCTACCTGATCAACCCTGTCGACGCGCCCCCTGGCGCTTGCGACGCATCGCATTCCAGCGCCAATTCCACCGCGCCGTTCATGTGCACGGGCAGCAGCGCCGTCGTCAGCAGCGGCTCGGGCAAGGTCTACACGAACACGGGTTTGAGCGCCGGCAAGATCGCAGCGGCCCTCAATTCACGCTTCGACGATTACAGCGGGCCATCCGTGTGCGACCCCGCCACGGCGCCCCCCGATACCAACATCAAGGAATATCCCTGCAAGGGCGGCTCATCGCCTTGCGTCGCCAGCGCCGCCAACTCGCCGCCCACCGGCTGGATGGAACCGGGCGCCAGCACCCTGCCCAGCCAGCAGTCGGTCAGCCTGTCCGGCAGCAAGCCGAACTACCGCCTGCCGCCGACCTTCACGACGCCCGTGACGGCGGCCCAGGCGCAGTTCGCCGGCTATGGCGTGCTGTGGTCCTACGGCCCTGCCTACCAAAGCAACGGCGCCACCCCGGCCAAGGCCGGCACGGCGTATAGCGTCGCGGACGCCAATGCCAACCCCATGTACAGCACGGCCAAGGCGACCTACTTCGACACGGCCAGCTACCCCGTCAGCCCCGGCGCAAGCTTTCCTGCCAGTACGCCGCCTTCGCCGTACAACCAGACCAGCGGCCCCACGTTCCAGGCGCCCTCGGCTGCCCATCCGGGCCGCAACAACCGGCGCATCCTCAACGTGGTGCTGGTCGACTGCCGCACGGCACCCGTGGGGCCGGCCTCGTGCGGCGCCATGGATGCTGTGGGCATCGGCAAATTCTTCATGACGATGAAGGCCGATTTCAGCGGCGGCGCGCGCCTCGACGTCGAGTTCGCGGGCCTGATCGAACCCGTGCCGAATTCCGAAATCAAACTCTACAAGTGAGGCGGCCATGCGCATCCCCCTTTCCCCTCTCAGCCAGCGCGGCGGCGCCGCCGTCGAATTCGGCATCGTGCTGGCCCTGCTGGTCACCCTGCTGGCCGGCATCTTCGGCTTCGGCCGCGCCTTCTGGTACTACGACGCGCTGACCAAGGCGACGCGCGACGCGGCGCGCAACATGTCCGTCAAGGCCAAGGCCGGCATCGCCTCGCAGGGTGTGCCGGCGGCCAGGCAGACGGTAGTCGATGCGGCCCTCAGCGCCGGCATCAGCGACTTCACCACGGCCAACGTGACAGTGACTTGCCTGGACGCGAGCTTCAACGACAGCAGCTGCACCGATGGCACGGCGCCGGGCGGCATCCGCGTCGAAGTCGTCAACTACACGCTGTCGGTGGGCCAGTACCTGCCCTTCGTGATCGGCGCGGCCAGCAGCTATGCCACGCCGCTGTCGCCGCGCACCACCATGCGCTACATGCTGTAAGGAGAACGCCATGCGCCACCGCCTTCCACTTGCCCTCCGCACTGGCCGCCAGCGCGGTGCCGCCGCCGTCGAATTCGCCCTGGTGGCGCTGCTGTTTTTCACCCTGCTGTTCGGCATCCTCGAATTTGGCCGCATGCTATTCCTGTACAACACGGTGCAGGAAGTGAGCCGCCGCGCCGCGCGCGAAGCGGTGGTGCGCTGGATCGACCAGACCGACGCCATCAAGACGCTGGCCCTGTTCGGCGGCACGGCCCTGCCGGCCGCGCCGGAACTGACGGCCGCCAACATCACCATCCGCTACCTGAACAAGAGCGGCGCCGAAGTGACCCTGCCGCCGCTGGACCCGGGCGACAACCTGTCGGCCTGCGGCGACAACACGCGCACGGCCAGCTGCATCGACAGCGTGCGCGTATCGATCGACAACGTCAGCTATACGCCGATGGTCAGCCTGTTCGGTTTTCTCAATATCGCCGTGCCCGCCTCGGTAGTGGTCATGCACGCCGAAAGCCTGGGCTTCCAGATCAACTGAACGCCTTTACCGAACGCCTTTACCGGGGAGTACCACGTGAATATCGTCATCGTCTCGAAAAATGAAGTCCAGCTCAAGCGGCTCACCCGCTTGCTGCGCGAACGCAGCGCGGCCGACCGCGTCGCGCTGCTGGCGAGCATACCGGATGTCTTCGACAACGGCCTCACGCCGGACTTGCTGCTGCTGGAGCAGGAACAGACGGGCGAGGCGGAGCTGGCACAGCTGGAACTGCTGGGCGGGCGCTATCCGAGCCTGGCCATCATCGTGCAGTGTCCGCAGCAAAGCCCGCAATTCCTGCTGCGCTCGATGCGCGCCGGCGTGCGCGAAGTGCTGCAGCCGGACGACGACGCGGCCCTGTGCGCCGCCTTGCGCCGCATCGAGGAAAAACTGCACAAGCAAGTCACGCGCAAGGGCCAGGTGCTGGCCTTCGTCTCGTGCAAGGGCGGCAGCGGCGCCACCTTCATCGCCGCCAACCTCGGCTACGCGCTGGCCGCCGGCGAACAGCGCAAGGTGGCGCTGTTCGACCTGAACCTGCAGTTCGGCGATGCCGCCCTGTTCGTCTCGGACCACAAGCCGGCAACCACCCTGTCGCAACTGTCGCAGCAGATCGTGCGCCTCGACGCCTCGCTGCTCAGCGCCAGCATGATCCAGATCACGCCTGCCTACAGCGTGCTGGCCGCCGCCGACGATCCCGCCCATGCGGCCGACGTCGAGGCCGACCATATCGATCGGCTGCTGACGCTGGCGCGCAGCCAGTACGACTACATCGTGCTCGACGTGGGACGCGGCCTCGACCCCGTCAGCGTGCGTGCGCTGGACCGGGCCGACCTGATCTTCCCCGTGCTGCAGGCAACCTTGCCGTATGTGCGCGACGGCAAGCGCCTGCTCGACGTGTTCCGCGGCCTCGGCTACCGCGAAGACAAGATCCGCCTGATCCTCAACCGCTATGCCAGCAGCGACAACATCCGCGTGGCCGACCTGGAAGCGGCGTATGGCAAGCACGTCTACAAATCCATCCCCAACCACTACGAGGCAGTGGCGGCCTCCGTCAGCCAGGGCGTGCCCATCCTCAAGCTGGCGTCGCACAATCCCGTCTCGCGCGCCCTGCAGGAACTGGCCGCCAGCCTGGCCGGCGAAACCCCGCCCGCCGCGCAAGGCTGGGTTTCGCGGCTGCTGGCGCGCGCTTGACTCCCTACAGCGCGCCTGATCCCCCACATTCACCGGAGACCGACCATGACTGCCGAAAAACTCACCCTGCGGGACCGCCTGGGCTATGCCCAGGATGACGCCAGCCTGAATGACGATGCCGCGCACCAGGGCGCATCGAGCCAGAGCTACCAGCAACTCAAGCACCGCACCCACCAGGCGCTGCTCGACCGCGTCGACCTGGAAGGCATGCAGCGCCTGTCGCGCGAGCAGATCCGCGAAGAGCTGAAAATCCTCGTCAGCGACGTGCTCACAGAAGACAATGTGGTGATCAACGAGCTGGAACGGCGCTCGCTGATCCGCGACATCCAGGACGAGGTGCTCGGCTTCGGCCCGCTCGAACCGCTGCTGGCCGATCCCGGCGTGTCCGATATCCTCGTCAACACCTACCGCCAGGTGTATGTCGAGCGCCATGGGCGCCTGGAGCTGAGCGACGTCTGCTTCACCGACGACGCCCACCTGATGAAGATCATCGACAAGATCGTCTCGCGCGTGGGCCGGCGCATCGACGAATCGAGTCCCATGGTCGATGCGCGCCTGCCCGACGGTTCGCGCGTCAACGCCATCATCCCGCCGCTGGCCATCGACGGCCCCGTGATGTCGATCCGCCGCTTCTCTGCCCAGCCCCTGCGCCTGGCCGACCTGATGCTCAAGCACAGCCTGACGGAGGAAATGAGCACCACCCTGCAGGCGCTGGGCAAGGCCAAGGTCAACATCCTGATCTCGGGCGGCACGGGCAGCGGCAAGACCACCATGCTCAATGCGATTTCCGGCTTCATCAGCACGGCCGAACGCATCGTCACCATCGAGGACGCGGCCGAACTGCAGATGCAGCAGCCGCACGTGGTGCGCCTGGAAACGCGGCCCGCGAACATCGAGGGCAAGGGCGAAGTGACGCAGCGGGCGCTGGTGCGCAACGCGCTGCGCATGCGCCCCGACCGCATCATCCTGGGCGAGGTACGCGGCGCCGAAGCGCTCGACATGCTGGGCGCCATGAACACGGGCCACGAAGGCTCGATGGCCACCATCCACGCGAACACCCCGCGCGACGCGCTGACGCGGCTGGAAAACATGATCAGCATGGCCTCGGCAGGCCTGCCCGTGAAAGCCATGCGCCAGCAGATCAGTTCCGCCATCAGCGTGGTGGTGCAGGTGGCGCGCCTGACGGACGGCAAGCGCAAGATCATCTCGATCCAGGAAATCACGGGCATGGAAGGCGAGATGATCACCATGCAGGAAATCTTCACCTTCCGCCAGACGGGCATCGGCGAGGACGGCACGGTGCAGGGGCATTTCCATGCCAGCGGCGTGCGGCCGCATTTCCTGGAACGCCTGCGCGCCTTCGGCATCAGCCTGCCGGAAACCCTGTTCGATCCCGCCCGCCAGTACCATTAAGGGGAGCATCATGGACTATCTCTATTACGTATTCGCCATCCTCACCTTCATCGCCGTGGTGCTGCTGATCGAGGGACTGTACCTGGCGTGGAACACGTCGCGCGGCCCGGAAGCGGAACGGGTCGCGCGCCGCCTGCGCATCATGTCAGCCGGCGCGCATGGCGACGCGGGCAGTTCGATGATCAAGAAGCGCCTGCTGAGCGACACCCCGGCCCTGCAGCGCGTGCTGCTCAGCGTGCCCCGCGTGCATGCGCTCGACCGCCTGCTGGAACAGTCGGGCCTGAGCTGGAGCGTGGCCAGTTTCGCCGGCGTGATGCTGGCCTCGGCCGGCGCCGCGTTTTTGCTGCTCAGCTACTTCAGCGTGCCGTGGCTGCTGCGCCTGCCCCTGGTGGCCGGCGCAGCCCTGCTGCCGCTGCTGGTGGTCTTGCGCGCCAAGGCCAAGCGCCTGCAGCGCATCGAGCAGCAATTGCCCGATGCACTGGACCTGATGGCGCGCGCCCTGCGCGCCGGCCACGCCTTCCCCACGGCCCTGAAAATGGTCGGCGATGAAATGAACGCACCGCTGGCCGTGGAATTTCGCGCCACCTTCGACGAAGTCAATTTCGGCATCGCCATGCAGGACGCCCTGATGAACCTGGCCACGCGCGTGCCCAGCACGGACTTGCGCTACTTCGTCATCGCCGTGCTGATCCAGCGCGAAACGGGCGGCAACCTGGCCGAGCTGCTCGACAGCATCAGCCGCATCATCCGCGAGCGCATCAAGCTGCTGGGACAGGTGCGCGTGCTGTCGGCCGAAGGCCGGCTGTCGGCCTGGATCCTGTCGCTGCTGCCCTTCGGCGCGGCGGCCATGATCCACCTGACCAATCCGCAGTTCCTGGAAATGCTGTTCGTCGATCCGGGCGGACGCAAGATGCTGGTCGGCGCCCTGCTGATGATGGTATGCGGCGTCCTGGTCATGCGCAATATCATCCGCATCCGTGTCTGAGCCCGCAAGGAGAATCCTCATGAACCCCGTCCATTTCGCCTTTCTCGCCCTGCTCTTCATCGCCGTCTTCGGCAGCGTGCTGGTGGCCATGCGCAGCTTCGCCCCCGATCCCATGCGCCAGCGCATGGACAACGCCACCGGCAAGAGCGCGGCAGCGCCTGGCGCCTCCGCGCCCAGCCCCTGGCTGGCGCGCATGGTGCGCCTGAGCGGCCCGCTGGCCAAACTGTCGCTGCCCGATCAAGGCTGGGAAGGCTCCGTGATGCGCCGGCGCTTCATGAATGCCGGCCTGCGCCAGGCGTCGGCGCCCATCCTGTTCTTTTCCGCCAAGACCATGCTGGCCATCGGCCTGCCCCTGCTGCTGTTCCTGGGACTGAGCGCCTCGGGCAGCCAGATGGCGGGCAAAGCTCTCCTGTTCTGGCTGCTGATCGTGGCCGCCATCGGCTACTACCTGCCCAATATTGTCCTGGCGCAAATGATCAAGCGGCGCCAGCGCGATATCTTTGAAAGCTTTCCCGATGCGCTGGACTTGATGACGGTGTGCGTGGAAGCGGGCCTGGCCATGGATGCGGCGCTGGCCAGGGTGGCGGCCGAGATCGCCCTGAAAAGCACCGTGCTGGCCGAAGAACTGCATCTGGTGATGCTGGAACTGCGCGCCGGCAACACCAAGGAACGGGCCCTGCGCAACCTGGCCCTGCGCACGGGCGTCGAGGATGTCGACGCGCTGGTGGCCATGCTGATCCAGGCCGAGCGCTTCGGCACCAGCATCGCCGCCTCGCTGCGCGTGCAGTCGGACCAGCTGCGCACCAAACGTCGCCAGATGGCCGAGGAAGAAGCGGCGAAGATCGCCCTCAAGCTGCTGTTCCCGCTGATCTTTTTCATCTTCCCGTCGCTGCTGGTCGTCCTGATGGGACCAGCCTTCCTGCAAATCTACCGCGTGCTCCTGCCCAGCATGGGCAGCGGCAACTGACCGGAGAACCGCCATGTCACAGCACACCACCCTGATGCTCATGCTCGCCTGCGCGGGCCTGCTGCCCGCCTGCAGCCACCTGCCCGGCCCTGCCAGCCAGGGCAGTCAAGGCAGCCATGTTGCGCCGCCCCAGACGCGCATCGATGACAGCCCCGCCACCCGCACCGCCGCGTTCTGCAAGCTGGGCAAGCGCCTGCAGGAAGTGGGCGACTCGCGCGCGGCGCTGGCGGCGTACCGCGAAGCCCTGCTGCTTGAGCCCGGTTCGGCCGATGCACGCAATGGCGCCGCCGTGCTGCACGCGCAACTGGGCCAGCTGGAAACGGCGCGCAGCATGCTGCAGGCGCTGGCGCAAGAAGCGCCGACGGCCAGGACCTACAACAACCTCGGCTACGTGCTGTACCTGCAGGGCGATTACGCGCAGGCGGCCAGCGTACTGCGCCAGTCGCTGCAGCTCGACAACGGCCAGCAACCGGCGCGCGCCAACCTGGAGCTGGCCATCGCGGCGCTGGCGCGCAGCATAGTCACAGTCGATGCCACCGCGGACGCCATCGCGCCCGACCTCGCGCCGGCGCCCGTGCCAGCGGCGCCGGCCAGCCGCCTGCAGCTGACGCAATTGCAGCCGAATATCTTTGCGCTGAGCTGGCGCGATGGTCCCGCGGCGGCACGCGTCGCCTTGCCAGCCCCTGCAAAACCGGTGGCGCCGGCGACGGCGGCAGCGCTGCCACGGCTGGAAGTCATCAACGGCAATGGCGCAACGGGGATGGCGGCGCGCATGCGCGGCATGTTGGGTGGCATGGGCATCAGCGTGCTGCGGCTGGGCAACCAGCGGCCATACATGGTCCAGGTCAGCAGCATCGTCTACCGGCCCGGCCATGCGCAGGCGGCAGCCACCCTGGCCCTGGCCTTGGGCGGCATGCCGCAGCTGCAGGCGGCGGACGACAGCGGCATCGGCATCGGCGCGGGCGCCGACCTGCGTTTATTGCTGGGCAAGGATGCGGCGGCCAGCCTGCGCGCGCCGGACGTGCGCCTGGCATCGACTACGACACCGTGACGGAAGCATCAGCGCGGCAGCAAGCGGCGGTCGACGGGGTTGAGCAGGATGTCCTGCATATTTCTGTAATCAAGACAGACTACGGGATTTAGTGATCGTAAAGCGCCTGGCGGCGAGCACCAGATTGGCGAAGGCGAACAGCTTAAACAGCTGTGCAGTGTTTTTGGCCAGGCCGCGATAGCGCGTTTTTCGATGCCGGAACAGGTTCTTCATGACATGAAACGGATGCCCGACCTTCGCCCGCACGCTGGCGATTGCAGCGAACTTTTTTCACCACGGTGCAAACATCTTCCACACAGCCACTGCAACCTGCAAAAAACAGCCCATCATGGCCGCGAACAATAGCCCAATGTGTATCTTTAAGAACGCATCCATTTTTTCCTGGCTCACCGCTTGCGGCATCGCTACCGTTTTAAAACGGATACCTTGCCCTGCCAGCAGCAACAGCAAGACGGTCAGTGGAAAGGATTGCAGGAAAATTCTCTCGGGATACAGAATCCACGCCATTCCGGCGATGATGGAAAGCAATGCCAACAGATCGCAAAAAATATACAGAAATTTTCTTTTTTGAAATCCTGCTAGCGACGCGAGCAGCACGCCATTTTTCTTCTTTAATAAATGTTCCAGTACCAACCATTGTGAACCTGACTTGTCGACGGCTATATGCATTAAAAGTTCTCTCTTCAATTCAGGCGTATGACTTTCCTCAGGCAACAGGCGGCCGCAATACTGTCACAGAAATATTGCGGCCGGCGTCACTATCAGCAACAGGATAGCAAGTAGCTGGGTATGTTCAGCCCGCTTTATCGCTTCCCTTATTAGCCCGAGCAATATGAATTGTACGCATACAACGCGCCAGCACCTATCATGATGCTGCCGCCCAGAGCTTGTCCACCTGGCACGACAGCAATGCCCCCTCCGATACTGGCGATGCCACCCCAGAAACCAGCCGTGCTGGAATAGTCGCTAGCTGACATGCGATCCGAGCAAAATGCGCGACCACCCGAAATGTCTTGAATTTCAATTTCCGATAAAATTTGCATTCTTACTCCATTTATTAAATGTGGCTGTTCAACAGCTATTGAATTGTCTAGCTACGAAAATTTTACTCACCTTCATGAAATCAATCCATCATAACGGCTCAGTAAATTTACTGCCTTGCAACTGCTTCGCATATAGGACTGCTCTTAAAAATATGATTTTTCAGCAGCTATCTCATCGGCAGTGAGCAGGCGTGAGCGTGGGCGATTCAAAGGTATGACATCCATCAGTTAATTGTATGGCATCCGTCGCCTAGCCATCGGGTGTGCAAACCACCACAAACTTTCCATTTCGTGGATGAAGAACAGCTTGCCGCCGTTGCCTTCTCGCGAAAAGTCGTCGCGGTACTGGGCCGGCATGAAGTGCAGAGTCCGGCAGCGGGCCATAGATGGCGTTGAGCATGGCGGTGCCGCCCGCCGGCACGGCTGGGAACAGTTTCAGCTGCTGGAAGCTGTTTTCACGCGCAGCCATCACTTCGGCATGCCGCAGCTGCAGGCGGCGGACGACAGCGGCATCGGCGCGGGCGCCGACCTGCGTCTATTGCTGGGCAAGGATGCGGCGGCCAGCCTGCGCGCGCCGGACGTGCGCCTGGCATCGAACCTGGCGCCGTAATGGTGAAATCAGCGCGGCAGCAAGCGGCGGTCGGCAGGGTTGATCAGGAAGCCTTGCAGGATCTCCTGCAGCTGAGGCAGCTTCGCCACATAGGCGGGAATGCCCAGCTGGCGCGCGCCGAAATAGTGGGCGATGATATCGCCCTGCTGTTCCATGTTGAAGTCGGACAGGACGCCGCCCGCCTGCGCGTCGTAGCGGTAGGCACGCTGCCGGATATAGCCGCCGCACAGCGCCAGCAGCACGCCATGCAGCAGCACACTGTAGCCGAGCTGGTACTGCCACACATGCACCATCTCGTGGATGAAGAACAGCTTGCCGCTGTTGCCTTCGCGGGAAAAATCGTCACGGTACTGGGCCGGCATGAAGTACAGGCTGCCACGCGGCGTCATCGCCGTGTTCTGGTCCTGCAAGCCGAACGGTAGAAAGGAGCCGCGCACGACGCGCACGCGCGCGTAGTCGATGGCGCCCTGGAAGACGCTGCGGGCCATGGCGGTTTCGCCGATGGTGAGAGGGCGGCGCAAGACTCGCATAGGAAGAAGAGAAGAAAGCGCGGCAGGCAGGCCTGCCGCGCGGGTACCGCTTAAACCGAACGAAGGCCGCTGGCCGCTTTCGCGATTTCCGTGATGCGGTCCCAGTTGCCGGCCGCGATCGCGTCTTTCGGCGTCAGCCACGAACCGCCCACGCAGGCGACGTTCTTGCACGCCAGGAACTGCGACGCCGTCTCTTGCGAGATGCCGCCCGTCGGGCAGAACGTGATGTCCGGCAGCGGGCCGTAAATCGCGTTGAGCATGCCGATGCCGCCCGCCGGCACGGCAGGGAACAGCTTCAGCTGCTGGAAGCCGTTTTCACGCGCCGCCATCACTTCGCCTGGCGTCATCACGCCTGGCAGCAAGGGCAAGCCGCTGCTTTTCGCCGCCGCCACCAGGGCGGACGTCAGGCCTGGCGAGACGCCGAAGACGGCGCCCGCATCGCGCGCCTGGACGAATTCCTCGGGACGGGTCAAGGTACCGACGCCGACGATGGCGCCCGGCACGGCCGACATGGCGCGGATCGCTTCGAGGCCATGCTTGGTGCGCAGGGTCACTTCCAGCACGCGGATGCCGCCCGCCACCAGCGCGCGCGCCAGCGGTACGGCATGTTCAGGATCATCGATCGCAATCACGGGGATCACGCTCGAAGTGCGCATAATTTCCAGTAGTGTCATGGTCATCTCTTATTTCCTAGCCAAAAAGTCTTCATCGGAACCCGGTACGGTATCACCGACATTGTCGGCGTCGTGCAAGGCGACGGTGGTGGGAATCGGCGACGGCAGGCCGAAGGTGGTGGCACCCTCTTCCGCCGCGCTGACGGTGGAACGGAACATGGAAAACAGCTCGCGGCCCATGCCGACGTGGTTCGGCGACAGGTCGGCCGTGACCAGCGCACGGGCGTGCCAGACGTCGGCCGGCACCAGCGCTTCCAGTACGCCGGTAAAGGCGTCGAGGCGGATGATGTCGCCGTCGCGCACCAGGCCCAGCGGGCCGCCGGCGAGGATTTCAGGCGATACGTGGATGGCGGCAGGCACCTTGCCCGACGCGCCCGACATGCGGCCATCGGTGACCAGCGCCACGTGACGGCCCGCATCCTGCAGGTTGGCCAGCGCGGGGGTCAGCGCATGCAGTTCCGGCATGCCGTTGGCGCGCGGGCCCTGGAAGCGCAGCACGGCAACGAAGTCGCGGTCCAGCGATCCTGCCTTGTAGGCGGCCATGAATTCTTCCTGCGAATTGAACACCAGCGCCGGCGCTTCGACCGTGCGGTGCTGCGGCTTGACGGCCGAGACCTTCATCACGGCGCGGCCCAGGTTACCGGCGACCAGGACCATGCCGCCGTCCGGCGCGAACGGGTTCGAGGCGGGGCGCAGCACGTTTTCGTCGGCGCTGGCGGCCGGTGCATCTTTCCAGAAGACCTTGCCATCTTCACCGAGGAACGGTTCCATGCAGTGCGCGCGCAAGCCGTGGCCCAGGATGGTATTGACGTCTTCGTGCAGCAAGCCCGCGTCCAGCAGTTCGCGGATCAGGTAACCGGTGCCGCCTGCCGCGTGGAAATGGTTCACGTCGGCGTCGCCGTTCGGGTAGATGCGCGTGAGCATCGGCACGATGGCCGACAGTTCATTGAAATCGTTCCAGTCGATGACGATGCCGGCCGCCTTGGCGATGGCCACCAGGTGCAAGGTATGGTTGGTCGAACCGCCCGTGGCCAGCAGACCCACGACGGCGTTGACGATACATTTCTCGTCGACGATATGCCCGACTGGCAAGTAGCTGCCGCTTTGCGCCGTGATGACGGCGGCGCGCTGGGCGGCGGCGGCAGTCAGTGCATCGCGCAGCGGGGTATTTGGCGTGATGAAGGCGGCGCCCGGCAAGTGCAGGCCCATCACTTCCATCAGCATCTGGTTGCTGTTCGCGGTACCGTAGAAGGTACAGGTGCCGGCGCCGTGGTAGGCTTTCGATTCGCCTTCGAGCAAGTCTTCGCGCGTGGCCTTGCCTTGCGCATACAGCTGGCGCACCTTGGCTTTTTCCTGGTTCGACAGGCCCGACGTCATCGGACCGGCCGGCACGAAGACGGCTGGCAAGTGGCCGAAGTGCAACGCGCCGATCAACAGGCCCGGCACGATCTTGTCGCACACGCCCAGGTACAGGGCCGAGTCGAACATATTGTGCGACAACGCCACGGCCGTCGACATGGCGATGGTGTCGCGCGAAAACAGCGACAGTTCCATGCCCGGCTGGCCTTGCGTCACGCCATCACACATGGCAGGCACGCCGCCGGCGAACTGGGCGACAGCGCCCACTTCGCGCACGGCTTGCTTGATAATTTGCGGGAAGCCTTCAAACGGCTGGTGTGCCGACAGCATGTCGTTGTACGAGGACACGATGGCCACGGACGGCTTCTTGTATTCCTTCAGCGACAGCTTGTCGTTGGCGGGAAAGGCGGCAAAGCCGTGCGCCAGGTTGGTGCACGACAGGGCGCCGCGCTGCACGCCCTGGATGCGGGCCGCATCCAGATGCGCCAGGTAGGCGCCGCGCGATGGCCGGCTGCGCGCGATGATGCGCGCTGTTACGGATTCGACTACTGGATGCAGCGCCATATGGATTTCCTTAAAAATGAGTATTTCGTGAAATTTTACTACAAAATGGTCGCGCAGAAGCACTCTTGCAGTGGCCAGTGGCAGAAATAATCCATTTTTCCACGACCTTTCAAGGCAAAACAACAGCATGCCACATCCACCCGTCTTGCGTGCCTATCTATTGCAGCACGGATAAAACGCTGAAAAAACGCTGAAAATGCCATGCGCCTGCACAAACTGTAGTGAAATTACGTTTTTCTGATGTATTATTCTCATACCAATGCCGGATCCGCTGTTCGCCACGACGAACGCGCCGCGCTCCTTTCAACCGAGACAAGCACCCAAGCCGACCGCCATGCGCCAGCCAGCACCTACTCCTGCCATCACCGCCACCGCCAGTTTCCAGTCCCTGCAAGCGCACAGCGCCAGCCTGCGCGACGTGCATCTGCGCCAGCTGTTCGCCGCAGATCCAGCACGTTTCTCGACAATGACGGTCGATGCAGCCGGCCTGCTGCTCGATTACTCGAAGAACAGGGTCGACGCCACCGCCATGGCGCTGCTGATGGACCTGGCCCGCGAGCGCGGCGTGGAAGCACAGCGCGAAGCCATGTTCACTGGCGAGAAAATCAATCTTACCGAACATCGGGCCGTTCTGCATACGGCTTTGCGCGCGCCACGCGGCACCAAGCTGGTCGTCGATGGCCAGGATATCGATGCCGACGTGCAAGATGTGCTGCAACGCGTGAAGGCGTTTACGGACAAAGTACGCAATGGCAGCTGGCTCGGCTACACGGGCAAACCGATTTGCGACATCGTCAACATCGGCATCGGCGGTTCGGACCTGGGTCCGAAAATGGCTTGCCTGGCCTTGCGCTCGTACGCCAACCCGGGCCTGGAAATGCACTTTGTTTCCAACGTCGACGGGCACGACATGGAAGCGACCCTGTCGAAAGTCGATCCGGAAACGACCCTGTTCATCGTGGCCTCAAAAACTTTTGTGACGGCTGAAACCATGCTCAATGCCAACACGGCGCGCGCCTGGTTCCTGCTCGAAGGCGAAGAAAAGGATTTGGCGCAACATTTTGTGGCCGTCTCGACCAACACACAAGCCATCGTCGACTTCGGCATTTCACCGGACAACATGTTCCCGTTCTGGGACTGGGTCGGCGGCCGCTATTCCGTCTGGTCGTCGATCGGCCTGGCCGTGGCCCTGTCCGTCGGCTTTGAATACTTCAGCGATTTCCTCGCCGGCGCGCATGCGATGGACCAGCACTTCCGCCAGGCGCCGCTGGAACAGAACATGCCCGTCGTGCTGGCCATGGTGGGCTTCTGGAACCGCCAGTTCCTCGATTGCAGCTCCGTTTCCATCGCGCCGTACCACCAGGATTTGAGCCGCTTCGCCGCCTATCTGCAACAGCTGGACATGGAAAGCAACGGCAAGCGCGTCACCAAGGATGGCGTGCCCGTCGACGTGCCCACCGGCCCCGTCATCTGGGGCGATTGCGGCACGAATGCGCAGCACGCGTATTTCCAGCTGCTGCACCAGGGTACCGACATCACGCCCATCGATTTCATCGCCGCCCTGCGCGCCACGCACGATTTGCCGGGCCACCACGACGCCCTGCTGGCAAACTGCTTCGCCCAGTCGGAAGCCTTCATGACAGGCAAGACGGGCGAGGAAGTGCGCCTTGATTTGCAGGCGCAAGGCTTGCCGGAAAGCGAGATCGAAGCGCTGGTGCCGCACAAAACTTTCCCCGGCAACCGCCCCAGCAATACCATTTTGATGGACCAGCTGACCCCGACCACCCTGGGCGCCCTGATCGCGCTGTACGAACACAAGACCTTCGTGCAGGGCGTCTTGTGGAACGTCAACAGTTTTGATCAGTGGGGCGTGGAACTGGGCAAGGTGCTGGCCAAGAAAATCCAGGCCGAACTGACGGGCGAAGCCCGTCCCGACCACCACGACAGCTCGACCAATGGCTTGATTGCCCTGGCTAAAGCCGCCAAGGCGGCGTACTAACTTAATTGAGGTTTATGAATATTTACGAAATCAAAGTAGTGAGCGACAAGCCCATGCAAGTGGGCGAATGCCCGCTATGGCATGGCAAGGAAGCGGCCCTGTACTGGGTCGATATCGATGGCCGCGCCGTGCACCGCTTGCACCCGGCCAGCGGCAAGCATGAGCAATGGAACATGCCGACGGAACCGTCGGCGCTGGCGATCAACGCCGGCGGCGGCCTGATCGTGGCCTTGCGCAGCGGCTTTGCCCACCTCGATACAAAAACGGGCAGCCTGGCGGAAATCGCCCCGGCGCCGTTCGACATGGCCACCACGCGCTTCAACGATGGCAAGGTCGACCCGGCCGGCCGTTTCTGGGTCGGCACGATTTTCGAGCCGCGCAGCGCCGATGCTGCAGAAATGTTCGTGCTAGAAAAGGGACAAGTACGCAAGGTCTGGTCGGGCGGCATGACCGTGTCGAACGGCCTGGGTTTCAGTCCGGACAAGCGCACCATGTACCACTCGGATACCACCACGCACCGCATCGACCGCTTCGATTTCGATGCGGCCACGGGTGCCATTTCCGCGCCGCAGCCGTTCCAGCGTTTTTCCACGGACAAGAAAGCATTTGATTACGGCGGGCGCCCCGATGGCGCGGCCGTCGACAGCGAAGGCAATTACTGGTCGGCCATGTTTGAAGGCGGCAAGATCTTGCGCTTCGCCCCCGATGGCCATCTGCTGGGCGAAATTACCGTGCCCGTGCGTTGCCCCACCATGGTGACGTTCGGCGGCCCCGACCTGCGCACCCTGTACATCACCAGCGCCAGCCACAACCGGTCAAACGCCGAGATCGCCGACTACCCGTTGACGGGCCACGTGCTGTCCGTGCGCGTGGACGTGGAGGGACAGCCGGAGACGGCTTACCAGGCGTAGTCGTTTGCCAGCATGAAAAAGCGCCGGACCCTCGCGGGTACCGGCGCTTTTTCATATGCGAGCGAGCTGATTAACGCGCCAGCACCTTGCGGATGGTTTCCGCCAATTCCGCCGCCACGAACTTGGCCACGTAGCCATCCGCACCGACGCCCTTGACGTGGTCTTCGTTGGTCGAGCCCGTCAACGAAGAGTGGATCACCACGGGAATGTTGGAGAAACGGCCATCGTTCTTGATGTTGCGCGTCAAGGTAAAGCCATCCATTTCCGGCATTTCCAGGTCGGTCAGCACCAGCGCGACCTTGTCTTTCGCCGTCTTGCCTTCGGTAGCCGCCTGGGCCGAGATCGCCTGCAGGCGTTCCCACGCTTCCTTGCCCGTCTTGGTCATGATGAAAGGCACGCCCATCGCTTCGAGGCCCTTTTCGATCAGCGAGCGGGCCAGCGAGGAATCATCGGCCGCGAGGATCACGGCGCCTGCCGGCAAGCGCACTTGCGGGCCGATGCTGTTCTCGTCCACATCCGGGTCGCCCGACGGCAGCACGTTGCGCAGGATTTGTTCCACGTCCAGCACTTGTGCCAGGCGTGTCTTGTCCGTGTCGCCATCGAGGCGCGCGATACTGGTGACGAGGCCGCCGCCGACGCTCGACTCGGCCGACAGTACCTGATTCCATTCCAGGCGCACGATTTCATCGACCTCTTCCACGGCAAACGCCTGTGTCGAGCGGGCAAATTCAGTCACCATCAGGATCTTCAAACCATTGCTCTTGCAGCCGACCGCCATCGGCAAGTCGATCACGGGCACGATCTGGCCACGGATATTGACCACGCCCAGCATGTGCGGGTGCGAGCCAGCCACGGCCGTGATGGCCGGCATTTCCATGATTTCACGGACTTTGAACACATTGATGCCGAATAGTTCGCGGCTGGTCGAGTGATCACTGGTGCCCAGCTTGAACAGGAACAGTTCGAATTTGTTATTGCCTGTCAGGCTGGTACGTTCATCGACATCTTGCTGCATTGAATTCATTGTGTCCCCTTGAGCCGTCTTGTAAAGTTAAGTCGCCTGCCCCTGATGCTGCGGGCAATGCGGACTGCACGTCGCATGGACGTCGGATGGCGGGTTCGGGGCATGGCCGGCGCTAGCGGTGCAGTGTGTATCGTACAATTTCTTACAACCAATAGTTGCTATCGATTTGATCTTGAATTATACGGTTTTTTACTTTCTTCAAAGCTACTTTACGCTGCCAACGGCGATCCTGACAGCATTTCTTGATTTGCTTGTTGCTACAGCGCAAATGATGACGGAGAGAATCGAAAATTTCCGTGGCAACCATGGTTGCTTTGAAAAGCCAGGCAAGAAGCATGGCACAGCGCCAGCAGCGGCGAACGGCATATAATGGCCATGCTGGCATCACTGGCAAGAATACCGGGCAAAATGGCGACGGCAGCGGATGGAATGTAGTAAAATTTCTTGCAATTGCCTGTTCTACGTAGTAAATTTACACCACCGATTATAGTAGCGACAGACTGGCACTTCCGGTCGGCTTTCTCCCCGCTCCGGCCCTTTTACTTTTGCGACGACACTCACTTATGGCACTTACCGATTTTGACCTGGTCCTGTTTGGCGGCAGCGGCGATTTAGCAATGCGCAAGTTGTTGCCTGCAATGTATGCGCGCGACGTCGCGAACGATTTGCCGCCGACGGCGCGCATCATCTGTGTGGGCCGCCAGGACAGCGGCCAGGATGCCTTCCTGAAGATGGTAGAGACCAACTCGCGTCCCCATATCAAGGCCAGCACCCTGAATGCCGCCACCTGGAGCAAATTTTGCGCGCGCATCGTGTATGTGTCGCTCAACGCCAGCGATGCGGCCACGTACGCGCCGCTGGTCGAAGCACTGCGCGGCGATGCCGACCTGACGCGCGTGTACTACCTGGCGACGCCGCCGCATCTGTTCGCCCTCATCTGCGACAACCTGGAAGACAATGGCCTGGTGACGCCGAATTCGCGCGTGGTGCTGGAAAAGCCGCTGGGCCGTGACCTGGCCAGCGCCAAGCAGATCAACGCCGAAGTGGGCAAGGTCTTCCAGGAATCGCAGATCTACCGTATCGACCATTACCTGGGCAAGGAAACCGTGCAGAACTTGCTGGCCCTGCGCTTCGGCAATATCCTGTTCGAACCGCTGTGGCGCCGCGAATGGATTTCCGACGTGCAGATCACCATCGCCGAAAAGCTGGGCGTGGGCAACCGCATGGGTTACTACGACACCTCGGGCGCGCTGCGCGACATGCTGCAAAACCACTTGCTGCAACTGCTGTGCATCGTCGCCATGGAACCGCCGACCTCGATCGCGCCGGACGCCGTGCGCGATGAAAAGCTGCAAGTGCTGCGCTCGCTGAAAAAATTCACGCCCACCACCCTGGCGCAAAACATCGTGCGCGGCCAGTACCGCGCCGGCCACGTCGACGGCGCCACCGTGCCGAGCTACCGCGACGAACCGGATGCGCCGGAACATTCGCGCACCGAAACCTTCGTTGCCCTGAAGGCGGAAATCGACACCTGGCGCTGGGCCGGCGTGCCGTTCTACCTGCGCACGGGCAAGCGCATGGCCGACAGCCTGGCCGAGATCGTCGTGCGCTTCAAGCAGATTCCGCATTCGATCTTCAACCAGCCGACGTCCAGCTTCCAGCCGAACTGCCTGGTGATCCGTTTGCAGCCGGACGAAGGCTTGCGCATGAATTTGATGGCGAAAACCCCGGGCGACGGCATGCGTTTGAAACCGGCGGAACTGGAACTCGATTTCCGCGAATCGTTCAAGACCCCGCGCATGGACGCCTACGAGCGCCTGCTGCTCGACGTCCTGCGCGGCCAGCTGACGCTGTTCATGCGCGGCGACGAACTGGAAGCGGCCTGGGAATGGGTCGAGCCGATTCTCGACAACTGGGAACAGAACGACAGCGCGCCGATTCCGTACACGGCAGGCACCTGGGGTCCGGCCGCAGCCAGCGCCCTGATCGGCCGCGATGGCTTGCAGTGGCGTGAAGAAGCACTACCCGAGGATTAACAGGCAAAACAGGGGCCTGCCCGCAGATGGGCAGGCCTTTTACCTATTATCCCTACACTCCTGAACACCTACCAGAAGACTACCCTGATGCTGCTTGATTCCATCCGCACCCAGCTCGATTCGCTCTCCAAGTCGGAGAAGAAGGTCGCGCTGGCCGTGCTTGACCAGCCGAACCAGACGGTCAGCCAGAACATCACGGCGCTGGCGAAAAGCGCGCAGGTGTCGGAACCGACCGTGGTGCGCTTTTGCCGCACGCTGGGCTACGACGGCTGGCATGAATTCAAGCTGAAGCTGGCGCAGGGCCTGGCCCTGGCCATGCCGGGCGCGAACGAGCAGCCGGCGCAGGACGACCTGGCGGCCGACCTGGTAAATAAAATCTGCAGCCGTTCGATCAACACCCTGCTCGACCTGCGCAACAACCTGAACCCGGAAGCGATCCAGCGCGCGCTCGACATCCTGTCGCGCGCCAGCAAGATCGAATTCTATGGCCAGGGCACATCGGGCATCGTGGCGGCCGACGCGCAGCACAAGTTCTTCCGTTCGGGCGTACCGACGGTGGCCTACAGCGATCCGAACATCCACAGTATCGCCGCGGCCCTGCTGCGCGGCGGCGACTGCCTGGTGGCCATCTCGCAGCGCGGCAACAGCCCCGCCCTGGTCCGCTCCGTGAAACTGGCGCGCCGCGGCGGCGCCGACGTCGTCGTGCTGGCCCCATCGGGCACGCCGCTGGCCGACCTGGCAACCGTGCTGATCCCGATCGACCTGGTCTTCAACACCGACCCCTACACCCCGATTTCGGCGCGCCTGGCCTACCTGGTCGTGATCGACGTGCTGGCCGTGGGCCTGGCCCTGCAGCGCGGGCCGGAATTCCGCAAGAAAATGCAAAATGCGCAGAAAGCGCTGCAGGAATTCGACATGCAGTTCGATTCCTTCATCGGCTGATCCCCGATCGGCGCCAGCCTCGCTGGTGCCGCTCCGTATCCAAACGTCTCCATCGGACCAGGATATCTCTTCCTTGATCTCACATCAGGAACCGATACACGCGCAGCCTTTGCATCGAAAGATCAGCCCACCATCCGTGTCTAAGAATTGGGATCCTTTGGTTTCCCATAGTGGCGTATCGGATGAGCAGTGCTATATCCGGGATAAATTGAAACCACAACCCGAACTTCGTCGTTTGGAAAAAAATGGATATAAATACTTCCTGTTTCATCGTATTTTTCCACTTCCACCATTTTTTCTTTAATAGTATGTTTTAGTCCATCCGGCATATCCCACCGCACCAGCACCATCATTCCCGGATACCACGCTCTCGGAATGGAGGCACAGCAAACTTCAGGTCCTCCCGCTCCCCATCTGGCCATATTGGCACCTCCCGCCCCATCCACCGACGCGGAATAAATATATTTTCCCGTATGATTGACAATACCCACCTGCGCTATCGAGGTAGGACCTGGGCCGGCTTCCTCGACCTGCCTGGCCTTGAACGCACAGCCGCTCAGCAGCAAAGCAGCGCCAAGATAAATAATCCATTTCATGATTTTCACCTTGCAGAAAATGCCACGTCGTTTTTCACTTTACCGCCACATACGGCAATAGAAAATAGGGGGATGCCCATGCGTGGATGCGTCAAGAAAAAATGCTGGGAAGCGGTCCAGAAATGGAATTTTATCGATCATCTTATCAAGGAAGATTGGCAGGTTTTTCGGAGTGAAGAATAGGATGGATTTTGCTAGGCCCTCCAGCATTTGACACAACCACTCTCACCTCGTCATTCTCAAAAAAATGCATATAAATATCTCCTGGTCTATCATATTTTTCCACTTCCACCATTTTTTCTTTGACAACGTCGGTATGCCCCTCAGGCATATTCCAACGCACCAAGACTTTCATACCCGGATGCCACACTCGAGGAATAGATGCGCAGCAAATATTGGCAAGTCCCGCCCCCCATCTGGCCATATTCCCCCCTCCCGCCCCATCCACCGATGCGGAATAAATATACTTCCCCGTATGATTGACAATACCCACCTGCGCCGTCGCGGTAGGACTCGGGCCGGCTTGCTCAACCTGCCTGGCCTTGAGGGCGCAACCGCTCAGCAGCAAGACAGTGCCAAGATACATAATCCATTTCATGATTTTCACCTTGCAAAAAATGCTACGTGGTTTTTCTACTTTACTACCATATACGGCAATAGAAAATAAGGGACTGTCCACACGTGGATGCTTCAAGAAAAAGTGCTCGGAAGCGGTCCAGAAATGGAAATTTTATCGATCATCCTATCAAGGAAGATTGGCAGGTTTTCCGGAGTGAAGAATAGGATGAGTTTTTGCCCCCCCTCCAGCATTTGACACGACAACCCTCACCTTATCATTGGGGAAGAAATGCATATAGATATCGCCAGGCTCATCGTATTTTTCCACTTCCACCATTTTTTCTTTAATAATATGTTTTAGTCCATCCGGCATATCCCACCGCACCAAGACCATCATTCCCGGATACCACACTCGAGGAATGGATGTGCAGCAAATATTGGCAAGCCCCGCCCCCCATCTGGCCATATTCCCTCCTCCGGCCCCATCCACCGACGCGGAGTAAATAAATTCGCCCGTATGATTCACGATACCCACCTGCGCCGTCGCGGTCGGACTTGGGCCGACTTGCTCAACCTGCCTGGCCTTGATGGCGCAGCCGCTCAGCAGCAAGACAGTGCCAAGATACATAATCCATTTCATGGTTTTCACCTTACAAAAAATGCTACGTTGTTTTTCTACTTTACTGCCATATACGGCAATAGAAAATAGGGGACTGTCCATACGTGGATGCTTCAAGAAAAAGTGGTCGGAAGCGGTCCAGAAATGGAAATTTTATCGATCATCCTATCAAGGAATATTGGCAGGTTTTCCGGAATGAAAAATAGGATGATTTTTACTATGGCCGTCCACATTTGACACAACCACTCTCACCTCGTCATTGGGAAAAAAATGCATATAGATATCTCCTGGCCTATCATATTTCTCAACTTCCACCATTTTTTCTTTAATAATATGTTTTAGTCCATCCGGCATATCCCACCGCACCCGAACCATCATTCCCGGATACCACACTCTCGGGATAGAGGCGCAGCAAACTTCGGCTCCCCCCGCTCCCCATCTGGCCATATTGGCTCCTCCCGCCCCATCCACCGATGCTGAGTAAATATACTTACCGGTATGGTTCACAATACCCACCTGCGCCGTCGCGGTAGGACTTGGGCCGCCTTGCTCAACCTGCCTGGCCTTGAAGGCACAGCCGCTCAACAGCAAGACAGTGCCAAGATACATAATCCATTTCATGGTTTTCACCTTGCAAAAATGCTACGTTGTTTTTCTACTTTACTGCCATATACGGCAATAGAAAATAGGGGACTGTCCACACGTGGATGGTTCAACAGAATAGCTTTTGGCTAAAAAAGCAGTCATGGATTTCCTTCCAAGCTTTGGATGACTTTTTTCTGAAACTCAATGATTTCCTGAATCTCCTTTACCTTCTCGTCTGGCAAAGAAATCCCTCTAAGCAACAGTCCTCTTTCCAGCGTAAGTAAGCTAGCTTTTTCTCTCTTCAATTTCTGCTTACGACGCTCATCCCGATACTCCTTCGTCGGCACCGGATACCCCTTGATTTTTCCCGGCCACTCCGGTCGGCTCGGTCCGTAAAGCGACACCACGGCTCCCACGCTGCCATCTTCATAGACGATCAGCCAGATATCGCCCGCCTTCCCATCCGGATACTGTGGAACACTGACCGTCTCGCGATGAAAGGTCGGGTCCGGGGACAACTGATAGACCACCACCACCTTCAAATCCGCATGCCACTTTTCCGGCACGGTGAAACAGCATATCGATCCGCCCTGCCCGTATGGACGGATCGAATCGCCACCGCCGCCGCTGTTGGTATTGCCAGGATTTTCAACCGCGATGTAATCGACTTCGCGCGAAGAATAATTCAGCGCCTGAATGCTCGCGGCCATGGCGACGCCGGGTAAACATGCGGCCAGCAAGAGGACTCGCCAGCAATGGTGCTTGAGCAACGTCGTCATGATGTCATCGCTATCTATAAAATCGCCAAATGAATCTACCCGGCTCCAGCCGCGCTGAAATCACGCTCTATGCGAGCGCCTCGGCACGCGTTGCGTAGCGCTGCTGCGCCAGGTAAATCTCTTCATCGGATTTGGCCTGCGCAATATCCTGTGTTAAGTTTTCGCTCCACACAAATTCTTCGGGTGCTTCTTTCGCCTCGATGCCGGCCGTCGGCATGCGTTGCAGCTCCTTCTCGTGCACGCTTTTCCGGAAGAAACCGCTTTGCGGGTAATAGCCTCGGCGCAAGATATAGCCGCCACCCTCGCGCCGCGTATAGGTTTGCGTGGTAATCGCCCAGCTGCGCATGTCGGCGCTGTCGGCATCCGTGCGGATCGGATAGGGAGTGCCATACTGCGCTTCCTTGACCAGTGCTTCCTCTTCCGGCGTCAATGCTTCGCCATTCTTCTGTTTCAGTTGCGCGGCTTCCGTCTTTCGGCTGAGCTCATATACGCGTTTATAAAAACGTTCTTCAGGTGGTTTATTGGCGAACGAGGCGATCCTGGCCCGCTTGTCGTATTCCGTCACTTCGCCTGCCATATAAAAACCGGCCAACGAATCATGTACATAGTCGTCAAAAAACCGCATCACTTCGGGCGGCAGCGGTTTGGGGTGATCGAATATGTCGAGCGCCCATGATTCCCAATCATCCAAGGAGATGTGATTTTGGGCTCGATAGTATTGCCAGTGATTGATGCGCGCAATGTCCCGGGCACTGAACGGTTGCCCCTCATCGCCATGAAGGAAGGCTTTGCGCGCGCGCAGCGCTTCCAGATCGCCTGCCAGCAAACGGTTGTAGGAACCCAGATCCTCCCGCTCTTGCGCGCTGGCCGCCTTGAAGCTGGCCGTGGCTTCCAGGGTCTTGACGCGCGCGGCGCGCCAGCGGTAATACAGCTCCATGTGCTTGCTCAGCAAGGCGCCTTGCTTGTTAAGCTCGGCGGTATATGCTTCCCATGCTTTGGCAAGCTCTTGACTGACCTGGAAATCCTCCTGATCGCGAAGTTCCAGTTCGCTGAACGGTATCAAGGGCACGCCCTTGAGGCGCGCTTCCTTGAACATATGCGCCAGCGGGATTTGCGACAACAAGGCCGCTTGTCCGCCACGCCCCTTTCCCTGCTCGCCCGGACCATAGCCGCCTCCTACGTCCGAGTGCACGCCAGGGAAATACACTTCCTCGATTTTCCCTGTCAGGCGCGTGACGGGAAAATTCATGCGCTGCTCATGCGTGGCAATACAATGCAGACCTGCCTGGACGCAGGACGGCAATGGTTTGAGCAATTCATTGGCCCAGGCCCAATGGCCATCGAACATCGCGCCAGGCGCGATCGTGGTTTTCGCGACAGACGCCGAGCTGCCCACGGTTGCCACCGTGTCAAAGACGCCAAGAAAATCGATGCTGGCAAGGATGCCGGCAAACTCCGGCCCCTTCTCGCCCGGCTTGAGCAAATCGGCAAACAGCTGACAGAACGCCACCGCCTCGGCGGCGCCCCGCGAAAAACCGAACACGGACAGGGTCAGCGATGGAATATTCGGCTTGGGCCGTGCCGCCATCGCCTCCCTTAGTTTTTCAATATGCTCAGCGAACCAGTCCGAGTGAGTCATGAAGCGCTCCCTGCCGGTTGAGGGATGCGGCACCTTTTTGTGGCCTACGGCATTATCATAAGCACGGGCAAGTTCGCCAGCCTTATCTGATTTATATAATGGAGTTTCATCTCCATATACCGTTCGATGAATTGCATTTAGAACCTGCAACAATCCCCAGATAATGCGCGGCTGCCCTCCTTTGGCAAAAGCTTTCCCCTCATCCGATTCAGTCAATTCACCGATTTCCGCAAATGGCGTTCCCACGCCAGGAATATAATTTCGAAAATATCCAGCACCCCGCTTATTCGATGGAAAACTCGAAAATAGCCGCGCCACATTGCTATGACTGGCGCTATTGGCGTCGACTACAGCATTACTTATAGAAATAGGCTTCTTTGTTTTCGGGTCGAGCACGCCTGTCCTAACCCCATTCCTATCGCGCTCCAGATTATTATTGGTTCCATCAAAGAAAAGTCCAACCCTTACTGGAATACTGCACGGCGCGCTATCTTTATTAGCACATGCCTCCTTGGAAATTTCGGATTGTTCTTTCGTCGACGGTTTTAGAAAGAAATCGACGGGAAACGGCGCGGAATTGGGAGTTTCACTGATCATAATATCAAGGAATATTGGCAGGTTTTCCGGAGTGAAGAATAGGATGAGTTTTTGCCCCCCCTCCGGCATTTGACACGACAACTCTCACCTCATCATTGGGGAAGAAATGCATATAGATATCCCCAGGCTCATCGTATTTTTCCACTTCCACCATTTTTTCTTTGATAACGTCGGTACGCCCTTCAGGCATATTCCAACGCACCAAGACTTTCATTCCCGGATACCATACCCGCGGAATAGAAGCACAACAAACATCAGCCCCCCCCGCTCCCCATCTGGCCATATTGGCTCCTCCCGCGCCATCAACCGATGCGGAATAAATATACTTCCCCGTATGGTTGACAATACCCACCTGCGCCGTCGCGGTAGGACTTGGGCCAGCTTGCTCAACCTGCCTGGCCTTGAGGGCGCAGCCGCTCAACAGCAAGGCAGTGCCAAGATACATAATCCATTTCATGATTTTCCTTTTATCAAAGTAAGTAGTTGAATGAACAAGGCTAGGCAGCCGAGCGCGCCTGCCAGAAATCGTCGGGCAGCGTGTCGAGCTCGGACAGGTAATTCGCCCCCTGGCGCGTGCGCCGCAACAGGCTGGCCATCGCAGGATGCAAGGTGAAATCATCGGCCAGCATCAAGGCCAAGGCGCTGAAATGCTGACGCTGGCCCGCCGCCTCGATGCCGCTGGCGTTTGCCACAAACAAATGACGCGCCACGCGCGCGTGGCACTGGGCCGGGGTACCGGAATGAAACAGATCCGGCTGCACATCATGCAGGTTGGCAAGGATGGCGTCGGCTTCGGCGCTATCCACCAGGGCGGCGAAGGCGTCGTCGCCGAGGGGGAATTTATCAAACTCCGCAGGGACGGGACTGGGCTGCGCCTCGCCCTGCCAACTGATCAGCGAACCATCGCGCTGCAGCGACCACCAGCGGTAAATGGGGCTCAGCAAATGCGCGGACTGCGTTTCAGTCAAGGCTGCCAGCAAGGCCGGCAATGTGCGGCTATCGGCCCAGCGCACGGGCCATTCGACGGTGTCTGGCGTGATGGCAATCAAATAGGGGCGCAGATGCTGTTCCAGCTGGTCGATATCGAGCGTGCTGGCGATGATGCTGAGCATGGGCTTGCCTGCGCACAGCGAAAACAGGCGCTGCAGCCACTCGGTCTGCTCGCTGCTTGCCGATGGCGCAGCCATTAAATGCGGTGCAGCGCTCTTGAAGTTTTGCAGCGAGGTATACGCATACAGCGACTGGCGCCGCAAGCG
This sequence comes from Janthinobacterium sp. BJB426, assembly GCF_002735705.1. Lineage (GTDB taxonomy): Bacteria > Pseudomonadota > Gammaproteobacteria > Burkholderiales > Burkholderiaceae_D > Janthinobacterium. The sequence goes on along the minus strand of NZ_PDZL01000010.1, from coordinate 474 downwards.
GCTCGGGTAGCGCTTGGTGAAAAATTCCTCGTCGCAGGCGCCGTCGAGCAGCGCCAGCAGATGCAGGGGCTGGCTGCCGTTCGCCACTACCTCGTCCGCACGCAAGGCCTGCAGTTGCTGCGCGATCAGCGCTGGAACTTCTGGGTCGGGAACATCGATGGCAAAGTACATCAGAGCTCCTTTTCTAGGCTGCCGTGGGCGCGACAAACGGGCTGCCGCTACGCAAGGCCGCCAGCAGGCACGCTTTGCAGACGCTGGCAGGCAGCGCCGGCAATGGATAAGCCAGCCGCTCCGGCCCGATAAAACTCTTCTTGCCGGCATGCACCGTGATCTTGCCCGGGCACTGCACGGTGATGTTGCCGCCCTCGATGGTGATGTTGGCGCCGCCCGCCGTCGACAGGCGGATGCTTTTCGCCGCCGCCCAGTCGATGTGCGCGGCGGCGCTGACGATATTGACTTCCTCGCGCGCCTGCA